>NZ_JAJFEQ010000009.1 GCF_020707265.1 Massilia sp. IC2-477 | reverse complement strand
ATGGACCTGCCCGGGTTGCAAGACGCAACACGACCGCGACATCAATGCGGCCATCAACCTGAAGAACATGGCGGTGAGTTCCACCGTCGCTGCCTGTGAAGGGGAAGGCGCTGGCCTTGGGCGTGAGAACAAGGCGAAACCGGCCCCGGTGAAGCAGGAATCCAACAGCAAAGCCTGCTCTGCATAACTTTGCGTAAGTTTGGAGGAACGGTTTGTGACGAGGCCAGGAGATTGTGAGCTGGTCCACCGGACCAGCTCACCTGGTCCACCGGACCAGCTCACCCTGGTCCACCGGACCAGATCAGACCTCGAAGACCGCATACCCGTTCCTCCCCTTCCCCTTGGCGGCATACAGCGCGCTGTCGGCCGCCGCCAGCAACTGCTCCTGCGTTTGCCGCGGCTGCGACATCGCCACGCCGATGCTGGTCGAGGACTGCACCAGCCCCGCACTGGTGCGGAAGGGCACGCGCATCGCCTCGACGATCTTGGCCGCGGTGCGCTCCGCTTCGACACGCGTGCCGATCTCCTCGAGGATGACCACGAACTCGTCTCCCGACAGGCGCGCCGGGGTGTCGGTGGCGCGCACGCCCACCGTCAGGCGGCGCGCGAATTCCTTCAGCACTTCGTCCCCCACGCCGTGGCCGTGGGTATCGTTGATGCGCTTGAAGTGGTCGATGTCGAGGTAGGCCAGGGCCAGCGGCTTGTGGCTCCGGCGCGCGCGGTCGAGTGCGTGCTGCAGGGTCTCGCCGAACATGCGCCGGTTGGCGATCCCGGTCAGGGTGTCGACGCGGGCCAGCTGCAAGAGCTGCTCCTCGACTTCCTTCACGTGGGTCATGTCGTGCACCAGCGAGTACACGCCCGCCACGCTGCCGTCCGGCTGGTGGTCGGGGATGTAGGTCGCCTGCAGGATGCGCGGCTCGCCGCGTACGGGAATCCGCAGCTCGTGCGTGACCGACTGGCCGCCGAAAGCCTGCTCAAGGTGCGGCGAGATGTCGGCCGCCGCGTCAGGCCCCACCAGCCGGGCCAGCGGCATGCCGATCAGCTTCTTTGGGTCGACACCGAACCACTTTTCATAGGTGGCGTTGCCGAAGCGGTAGCAGTGCTCGCGGTCGATGTACGAGATCAGGACCGGCAGGTTATCGGTGATCATGCGCAGGCGCTTCTCGCTGGCGGCGCGGTCGCGGTCGGCCTGCTCGCGCTCGGCCATCAGGGCGTGGAAGGCGCGTCCCAGCTCGCCGATCTCGTCGTGCCGTCCGTCGCGCAGCACCTCGATCCCGGCGCCGTCGTGGCGGATCGCAGCGACGCTGTCGCTCAGGTCCTGCAGCGGCGCCAGCAGGCGGAACACCAGCACCCAGGCCAGCAGGCCGGCCGCCAGCGCCAGTCCGCCGGCGCTGAAGAAGGCGTTGCGGCGCATCGCATCCATCGGCGCAAAGGCTTCCGCGCTCGGGTAGCGCGCCGCCAGGATCCAGCCGGTCGTGCGCAGGCGCCTGTAGGCGTAGATGGAGTCGCTGCCGTCCTTGCTGCGCGTCTCCAGCCAGCCTTCGAATCCGGCCAGGGCGCGGTCGGTGCCCTGATTCACGCCCGGGGTGCTGCCGACATGCTGGAACAGGCGCGATTCGTCCGGGTGATCGATGATCACGCCGTCCGCCGTCATCAGGAACAGGTAGCCGGTCTTGCCCGGCTTGAGGGTGCTGATCTGGCGCAGGAAGCCGGAGCGGCGCAGGTCCACGCTGCCGGTCAGCACCGCGGCCACCTTGCCTGCCGCATCCAGCACGGGCGCGCTGAACACCACGATGTGGTTGCCGGTCAGGCGGCTGCGGATCGGCCGCGAGATCGTGCCCTTGCGCTTGTCGAGCGCACGCTCGAAGTAATCGGAGCCACGCGCGTTCAGGACCGTCGGCCCAGGCAGCTCGCGCAGCGACAGCTGCATCTCGCCGGCGGCGTCGAACACGACCAGGTTGAGGTACTCGTCGGCGCCCCACAGGCGCACCTGGTCGGCCAGGAAGGGCTTGAGCGCGGCCCAGTCGGTACGCAGGCGCGGCGGGATGCCGGCGGCGAGCGCCTCGACCTGGCCCAGGCGCGCCGCCAGCCGATCGTCCATGAACGAAGCGGCGCCCGACAGCAGGGTGTATTGCTGGTCGCCGATCACGGACTTCATGCCGCGCTCCGACACCGACAGGGTCGACAGCGTGACCAGCAGCGTAGCGGCGAACACCAGCACGGCTGCCACGGAGGCCAGCCGGAGCTTGAGATTCGCCGACGCCAGGCGCACAGCTCGATTGCTCATGAAATATGATGAAACTGATCAGCAGAATTACAAAGTATTACATATTTCTGCTTGCCACCCTGTCTCATACTTCAAAGAAACGTCAATATTGTTGAGAGCGGTTGATTCGATTAGCATGTTGCATTCCCTTCTCCGTCATGACGAGGCCCCATGAGTAAATATACGCTGCACATCAACGGCAAGGCGCAGGCCGTCGACGTCGAACCCGACACGCCCTTGCTGTGGGCTCTGCGCGACACTCTGGGCCTCGTCGGCACCAAATATGGCTGCGGCCTCGGCCAGTGCGGGGCCTGCACCGTGCACATCGACGGCGTGCCGGCGCGCGCCTGCCTGACCCCGGTCTCGAGCCTGGGCCAGCAGAAGATCACGACCATCGAGGGCCTCGATGCGAAAGCCCAGCACCCGCTGCAGCAAGCCTGGCAGGAACTCGACGTGCCCCAGTGTGGCTATTGCCAGGCTGGCCAGATCATGAGCGCCTGCCACCTTTTGAAGCAGCACCCGAAGCCGACCGACGCCCAGATCGACGAAGCGATGGCGGGCAACCTGTGCCGCTGCGCCACCTATACCCGGATCCGCGCCGGCATCCACCGCGCGGCCGATATCGCTGCACAGTCCGCCGCCAATGGAAAGGGAAAGAAATGACGGCTCCGCTCTCCGCTTCCCGCCGCAGCTTCCTGCGCACCAGCGCCGTCGGCGGCGCCTTCATGCTCGGCATGTCGGCCGAAGGCGCCCTGGCCGCAACCGCGCGCGCCGCATCCGGCCCGGACTTCACGCCGAACGCCTTTATCCGCATTGGCCGCGACGGCCGCGTCACCCTGATCTCCAAGCAGCCGGAAATCGGCCAGGGCATCAAGACTTCGCTGCCGATGGTCATCGCCGAACAGCTCGAGGTCGATTGGAAGGACGTGCGCATTGTCCAGGGCGACCTCGATACCGCCCAGTACGGCCCACAGGGCGCCGGCGGCTCGACCTCGACCCCGACCAACTACGAGAACTTCCACCGCCTCGGCGCCGCCGCGCGCACGATGCTGGTGCAGGCCGCGGCCAACACCTGGCGCGTCCCGGTCTCCGAATGCGCCGCCCGCAACGGCGCGGTCGTGCACGGCCCGAGCAAGCGCCGTCTCGGCTACGGCGCGCTGGTGGACGCCGCCGCGAAACTGCCGGTGCCGGAAGCTGGCCAAATCGTGCTGAAGGACCCGTCCACCTACAAGCTGCTGGGCACCCGCATCGGCGGCGTCGACAACGCCGCCATCGTCAGTGGCAAGCCGCTGTTCGGCATCGACGTGCGCCTGCCGGGCATGCTGTACGCCGTGTACGCCAAGTGTCCGGTGTTCGGCGGCAAGCCGGTGAGCGCCAACCTGGAAGCGATCAAGGCGATGCCGGGCGTGAAGGATGCCTTCATCGTCGAAGGCACCGCTAACCTGAACGGCCTGCGTCCGGGCGTGGCCATCGTCGCCACCTCGACCTGGGCGGCGATGCGCGCGCGTCGGGCACTAGAGGTGGTATGGGACGAAGGCGAAGGCGCCGGCCACAGTTGGGCCGACTTCACGGCCCAGGCCCAGGCCGCCTCTAAAAAAGCAGGCGCGGCGACGGTCCGCAAGGACGGCGACGTACCGGCAGCCCTCGCCAAGGCGAGCAAGGTGGTCGAAGGCGCCTACAGCTACCCCTTCATCTCGCATGCCAGCATGGAGCCGCAGAACTGCACCGCCTGGGTCAAGGAAGACGGCAGCCTGGAGCTGTGGGCGCCGACGCAGAACCCGGGTTCCGGCCAGGCGCTGGTGACGACCACCTTCCGCATCCCGAAGGAAAAGATTACGCTGCACATCATCCGCAGCGGCGGCGGCTTCGGCCGGCGCCTGAGCTCGGACTTCATCGTCGAGGCAACGGCCATTGCGAAGAAGGTGGCGGCGCCGGTCAAGCTGACCTGGACCCGCGAAGACGACCTCCAGCACGACCATTTCCGCCCGGGTGGCTTCCACTTCCTGCGCGGCGGCGTCGATGCATCTGGCAAGCCGGTCGCCTGGCACAACCACTTCGTGACCTTCGCCAACCGCGTCGAGCGCGAGGGAAAAAGCGTACTGCAGCCGGGCAGCGGCGGCAACCTGTTTGCCGACGAGTTCCCGGGCCGCTGGTTAGAAACCTGCCTGTTCGAACAGACCGTGCTGGAATGCCGCATCCCGATGGGGCCGTGGCGCGCACCGGGCAGCTGCGTGTTCTCCTGGGTGCTGCACAGCTTCATCGACGAGCTGGCGCATGCGGGCGGACGCGATCCGCTGGAATTCCGCCTCGAACTGCTGGGCAACAAGGACTTCATGCCGACCAGCAGCGAACGCGGCCTGCCCTACGACGTCAAGCGCATGCGCAATGTGCTGGTCGAAGTGGCGCAGCGCGCCGGCTGGGGCAAGAAGCAATTCGCGCGCGGCCAGGGCCAGGGCATCGCCTTCCACTTCAGCCATCGCGGCTACGTGGCGCAGGTGGCCGAAGTGACGGTGTCGCGCGAAGGCAAGCTGAAGGTGGACCGGGTGGTGGTGGCGGCCGACGTCGGCGCGCAGATCGTCAACCTGTCGGGCGCGGAAAACCAGGTGGAAGGTTCGGTCATCGACGGCCTGTCGACCATGATGTTCCCGGAACTGAACATCGAGAAGGGCCGCATCGTGCAGAGCAACTTCCACGATTACCAGCTGCTGCGCATGCCGGACACCCCAACGAGGATCGAAACGCACTTCATCAAGACCGACAACCCGGTGACGGGCCTGGGCGAACCTGCCCTGCCGCCGCTGGCGCCGGCCGTGTGCAATGCGATCTTCGCCGCGACGGGCAAGCGCGTGCGTCAGCTGCCGCTCAGCAAGACCGATCTCAGCTGGAGCTGAGGACCAAGGCGGGCGGGGTTTCTCGCCCGCCCCGCTTCAATGGCGGTGCGCGGGATCGTTGTCCTTGGCGCCGTGGTAGTCGAGAATCGACGCCGCCTTGTCCAGCCGCGACTCGTCGGCGGTCACGGTGACCACGCACTTGCCGATTTCCAGCCCCGGCGTATACACATCCTTGTAGTCGGTCCCGCCTTTTACTCCCGGCGAATCGCCGACCGTGAAATTGGCCTCGGAAGGACCGGCTTCGTCGCCGGTATGGCTGATCTCGATGCCGTCCCGCTCGAAGCCTGCGTCCAGCAGCGCCTGGCGTGCCCGTTCGGCGTCCTGGACATTGTCGATTACGCGTACGATCTGCTTGTTCATGCTGCCTCCTTCGATTCCTGTTGGAGCCACCGTACCAGAAATGCGCCGTGACCGGCGCAGGCGCCATGCGCGTGTCCGGCCCGCTTGCCCCTGTCTGCTACACTGGTTTGTTCATCAAATCCGCATCGTGCCCGATTGACCCAGATTCCCGCTCCCGCTGCTTTGCCTCCCGTGCTTGCCGGCCCAATACTGCGCCGTCTCGAGCCGGGCCGGCTGGTGCTATGGCTGGTCGGCAGTGCGCCACTCCAGCTGAGCCTGGCACTGGCGCCGGCGTCCGGCCCGCCCCGGCGCCTGGTCCTGGATGGGCGCTCCTGCCGTGCGCTGCGGGTCGGTCGCCACGCCTGGGTGCACCTGATCGACGTCGCACTGCCTGAACCGCTGCCGCAGGACACGCTCATCGAGTACGACCTGCTGGTCGAGCTCCCCGATGGCGGCGAGGCCGGCATCGCCCACTGGGCGCCGCACCTGCTCCACCGGGGCGAGTCGCGGCCGAACCTGGTGCTGCGCAGCCGCAGCGACAATATCCTGTTCGGTTCCTGCCGCAAGCCGCATCATCCCGCGCCCGACGGCCTGGCGCGCGCCGACGCCTTGCTGGCCGAGCACCTCGAACGGGCCGATGAGCGGCCCGCCATGCTCATGCTGTGCGGCGACCAGGTGTATGCCGACGACGTGGCCGGCCCGATGCTCGCAGCGATCCACGCGCTGATCCGACGCCTCGGCCTGTATGGCGAATGCCTCGACGGCGCAGTGGTGGTCGACAGCGACGCCCTGTACCGCCATCGGGCAAGCTATTACCGGCGCGAAGAGCTGCTGCCTGCGATCAGGTCCAACGACGCGCTGCGCGACCGTTTCTTCGGTGGCAGCGAAAAGCCGATCTTCACCACGGCGAATGCGCACAACCACCTGGTGACCCTGGCCGAGGTGCTGGCCATGTACCTGCTGGCCTGGTCGCCCGTGCCATGGCAGCTGGTGGCGGACGCGCCGGCGCCTCTACTCGAGCCCAGGTTTGCAGAACGCTGGCGGCGCGAGTCGGAGGCGCTGTCCGGCTTTCGCCGCGACCTGCCCGGCTGCGCGCGGCTGCTGGCGCACGTGCAGACCCTGATGATCTTCGACGACCACGACATCACCGACGACTGGAACCTGTCGGCCAAGTGGGAAACCACCGCCTACCAGCACCCCTTCTCGCGCCGCATCGTCGGCAATGCGCTGGTCGCCTACATGCTGTGCCAGGGATGGGGCAACCGCCCCGAGGTGTTCGCAGCGGCGTTGGACGAGTTGGCGGCGATGACTGCCACGGCCGATCTCGATGACCGGCTGGACGCGCCCGTGCAGGACGCCTTGATCACGCGCCTGCTGTCGTTCCGCCAATGGGATGTCGTGCTGCGCACCAAGCCCACGGTGATCGTGCTCGACACGCGCACCCGGCGCTGGCGCAACCGGCGCCGGCCCGGCCATCCATCGGGCCTGATGGACTGGGAATCGCTGACCGAGCTGCAGCACGAACTGCTGGACGAAACGGCGGCCGTCATCGTCTCGCCGACACCCATGTTCGGGGTCAAGCTGATCGAGGTGGTGCAGCGGGTTGCCACCTTCGCCGGCCTGGCCCTGACCGTCGACGCCGAGAACTGGATGGCGCATCGCGGTGCGGCCGGCAGCATGCTGAATATCTTCCGTCACTCGCGCACGCCGGGCAATTACGTGGTCCTGTCGGGCGACGTGCACTACTCGTTCGCCTACGACATACAACTGCGCGAGCAGCGCGAGGCACCCGACACGGATCGCTCGCCCCATGTCTGGCAGATCACCAGCAGCGGCATCAAGAACGAATTCCCGCCCCGTCTGCTCGAATGGCTCGATCGCCTCAACCGCTGGCTGTATTCGCCGCGCTCGCCGCTAAACTGGTTCACCCAGCGCCGCGATCTCGCCCTCACGCCCTACCTGCCCGACCGGCGCAAGCATGGCGAGCGCGTCTGGAATGGCGCCGGCATCGGCCAGGTGTGGCTCGACGCACAGGGGCGGCCGCTGCGCATCGTGCAGCATAACGCCGATGGCGGGTACTCGACCCGTTTCCTGGCGCCGGAGGAGGAAGCTTCCCGTGCAACAACATCCGGGCAGGCTTTCACGGAGCACTGAGCCGTTCGTGGCGGCGCTCCAGGTCAACAATGCGCCGGTCCATTCCGTTCGTCGATATGATTTGGTCAACATCACCACGACGACGGACTATCCTATGCATGCTCCAGCCAACGCTGGCCCGGTCCATGGAATCCGGCCAGGCCCATTCCACGCAATCCTCCTTGGCGGATCGGTGCCCCTGTTCCTGGGCGCACTGCTCAGCGATTACGCCTATTACCAGAGTCACCAGATTCAGTGGAGCAACTTCGCCTCATGGTTGCTTGCCGGCGCCGAACTCTTCAGCGGACTGGCCTTGCTGTTTGCGCTGATTAATCTGCTGCGCGCCCGCCACAAGTCGGGGCCGCCCCTGACCTACTTCCTGCTGCTCCTGGTGACCTGGGTGCTTGGCCTGATCAATTCCTTCCAACATGCGAAGGATGCCTGGGCAGTCATGCCGGCCGGCCTGGTCATGTCCATCATCGTCACCGTCCTCATCATCATCACGGCCTGGATCGGTCTGAAACAGCGTTCGGGAGGCCCGCAATGAAGCGACTCGGCACATTGACACTGTTGAGCACGGCGTTGCTGGTATCCGCATGCTCCAACGAAGAAAACAGCGGCCAGGCGTTCGGGGCCGATCCGAAGCTGCCGGCCCCGGAACGCGGCATGCTGCCCAGCATGAAGATCGCCGAGCCCACGCCATGGGGCAATGCGGCGCCGACCGTGCCCAAGGGGTTCACGGTCACCGCGATCGCCACCGGCCTGGCCATTCCGCGCCAGACCCTGGTGCTGCCGAATGGCGACATCCTGGTCGCAGAGGGTCGTGGCGGCAAGGCGGCCAAGCTCAAGCCCAAGGATGTCATCGCCGGCTACATCAAGGCCAAGGGCAACACCAAGGTCAAGGGCGGCAACCGCCTGACCCTGCTGCGTGACGCGGACGGCGATGGCAAGTACGAGCTGAAGACCGTCTTTGCGGAGAACCTGGACGCCCCCTACGGCTTGGCCTTCGCCAACAACAAGCTTTACGTCGCCAATCAGGGCGAGCTGGTCAGTTTCGACTACCAGGAAGGCCAGACCAAGGCCAGCGGCGCGCCTACCTCGGTCGCCAAGCTGCCCTCCGAAATCAACCACCACTGGACCAAGGCGCTGACCGTCAGTCCGGATGGCCGCTTCCTGTACGTCGGTATCGGCTCGAACAGCAACATCACCGAGCGCGGCATGGAGGCCGAAGTCGACCGCGCCATGGTGTGGCAGATCGACGCGCAGACAGGCGCCCACAAGCCCTACGCAACCGGCCTGCGCAACCCGACGGCGCTGGCGATCCAGCCCGGCAGCGGCCAGTTGTGGGCCGTGGTCAACGAACGCGACGAAATCGGGCCGGACCTGGTGCCGGACTACCTGACCTCGGTGCGCGAAGGCGCCTTCTACGGCTGGCCCTACAGCTACTGGGGACAGAACGTCGATACGCGGGTGCAGCCGCCGGATCCGAAGAAAGTCGCGTCCGCCGTCAAGCCGGATTACAGCCTGGGCTCGCACGTGGCCGCGCTGGGCCTGAGTTTCTCGATCCCGGCCATGGGCGACGCATATGCCGACGGGGTGTTCGTGGGCGAACACGGCAGCTGGAATCGCCAGAACCCGGTGGGCTACAAGGTGATCTTCGTGCCATTCAAGAATGGACGCCCGGCCGGACAGCCGATCGACTTCGTAACGGGCTTCCGCGATGGCGAAGGAAAAACCCGCGGGCGGCCGGTGGGCGTGACGGTCGATCCGCGCGGGGCGCTCATTGTCGCAGACGACCTGGCGAATACCGTGTGGCGGGTGGTGCGGCAGCCCTAGCACTACGCAAGTGGCTCGTTCGCCGCGCTAGTTGAACGGGATCAGTATCACGGACATGACACTGATCGCGGCGAACAAGGCCACTGCAAAGCGATTGTGTCTGGTGCTTTGTGCCGGTGGGTAGTAGCCGAAGGACAGGACGCGGAGCAAGGCCCAGCCTGGCCAATAAAACAGCTTTTCGATCGCCCTGGCCAGCAATTCAAGCACCAGGACCCGGCAGATCCATCCTGCGACGTCGATCATCAGCTCCAGCACGACATGCCTCGATCCGGGCTAGTACAAGGTGTCGCGCTGGCGCTGCGGCAAGGTGCTGTCGTAGGCCTCGCCGTCGAAGCCGTCCTGCGTGAGCGCGGCCAGCATCGTTCCCGGCGTCGGCACACCTGAGCGCTCATGCTCCTCCGGATGCCACAGGCGCGAGCGCAGGATGGAACGGGCGCACTGGAAGAACACCTTCTCGACCGCGATGCGCAGCACGCACAGCGGCTGCTTGCCGTCCACGGCAAAAGAAGCCAGCAAGCTTGGCTCGACGCTGATGTCGGCATGGCCGCGCACCCGCAGGGTCTCGCCCACGCCCGGAATCATGAAGAGCAGGCCGACGCGCGGGTCGGCAATCAAGTTGCGCAGGCTGTCGATGCGGTTGTTGCCGCGCCGCTCGGGCAGAAGCAGGGTCTGCGCATCCAGGATGCGCACCAAGGGCCCGGCGTCGCCGCGCGGCGACACGTCCAGCCCGCCCGCGCCGCTGGTCGCCAGCAGCGCGAAGCGCGACTGTGCGATCCAGCGCGCGTAGACCGGATGCAGGCGGTCGGTTTCCTTGGCGATCGAAGGCGGCGCGACGGCGCCGAACAGCGCCTCCAGCGCCGCGAGGTCGGTAATGCGATGTTCGGCCATCCTGCTACTCCTTATTTCTCGATCAGCACCGGCTCGTTGAAGCCCAGCTCCTTCATGCGCGGAAGCTGGGTCTTGGCATCGCCCACCACCAGCCACACCATCTTCGACGGATCGAGGTACCGGGTCGACAGCGCCTGGACCTGCGGCAGCGTCATGCCCTGCACGATGCGCTCGCGCTCCTTGATGTAGTCGGCACGCCAGCCGTACTTGCTGATGTTGTCGAGCATGGCCAGCTTGGCGCCGGCAGTTTCAAAGGCGCGGGCATTACTCTTGATCAGGAAGTTCTTGGTGGTCTCCAGGTCGGCTTCCGAGTAGGTCTGCGGATAGTCCTGCAGGATCTGCTTGACCAGCTGGGTCGATTCCAGCGTCACGTTACTGCGTACGCCGCTGGCGATCACGAAGGGGCCTGAGCTCTTGCTGCCGCCGAAGCTCGAATTGATGCCATAGGTATAGCCCTTGCCCTCGCGCAGCTGCTGGGTCAGGCGCGAGGCGAAGCCGCCACCGCCCAGGATATAGTTGGTGACGGTGGCCGGGTAGTAATCCGCATCGGTCACGGCCAGCGCGCGGTAGCCGACCTGCAGCACCGACTGCTTCGCGTCCGGCACGTCGACGAAATAGACTTTCGCCGGGGCCGGCGCGCCTACCGTGCTCGTTGCGGCCGGCAGCGCAACCGGCTTGGCACGCCAAGAGCGGCCCAGGCCGGCCAGCGACGCGGACACGCCCGCCTTCGGCAAGGCGCCGACCACGTGCATGCGCGCGACCGAAGGCGACACATTGGCCGCGTAGTAGGCCTTCAGATCGTCCATGGTGATCGCATTGATGCTGTCGGCGGTGCCGAGGATGTTGCGCGAACGCGGGTCGTCCTTGCCATAGACCAGTTTGGCGAAATGGCGGCTGGCGATGGCATTCGGTTCCGCGTCCTGCTGGCGGATCTGGCTCAGTACGCTTTGCTTGATGAGGGCGAATTCCTTCTCGTCCCATCGCGGCTGCAGGAGCATTTCCTCGACCAGGTCGACGGTCGCCTGGAAGTTGCGCGCCAGCGTGTTCACGCTGATGCGGATGTCTTCGCTGCGTGCCGACACATTGATGGAGGCGCCCAGCTGCTGGATCGCTTCTTCCAGTTCCTGCGGGGTCCGCTTCGCCGTCCCCTGCGTCAGCATGCGCGCCAGCAGGTTGGCCACGCCCACCTTGTCGGCCTTGTCGAGCAGCAGGCCGCCGTCGATCGCGATGTCGAACTGGACCAGCGGTACTTCCTTGTTCTCGATGCCGAGCACGCGCATGCCGTTGGCCAGCGTGGTGTCCCACACCTGCGGCACTTTCACGGCCGGGGTCGGACCATAGGGCGGTTCCTTGCTGCGGTCGAACCTGGACGGCGTCTTCGCGTACTGCGCATTGACGGTCGGATCGACCGCCGCTTCGGCGCCCTGCACCACCTTCTCTTCGACCACGTCGGCCTTGCTTGAACCGCTCAGGGCCAGCGCGAGCTTGCCCTTCGGGACGAAGCTGGTCGCGACGTACGGCTTGCCCTTAATATAGGTGTCATATACACGGCGCACGTCCGCCGGCGTGACCGCCAGGGTTTTCTTGATGCTGTCCGAGATAGTGCCCGGGTTGCCGTTCAGGTAGTTGTATTCGGCCAGCAGCGCCGACTTGCCCAGCACGCTCGACAGCGAGTTGTAGAAGCGCGTCTCCAGGCCCGCCTTGATGCGGTTCAGGTCGCGCTCCGGGATGCCTTCCTTCTCAAATTTCGCGAACGCCTTGTCGACTTCGCCCGCGACTTCATCGAGAGGTTTGTTCTCAAAGGCACGCACGCGCAGCATGAACTGGCCGGCAATCTCGGCGCTCTGGTTATAGATCTGGACGTTCGGCGCCACCTTGCTGTCTTCCACCAGCACCTTGTAGAAGGGTGCGCGCTTGGTCTGGGACAGGTATTCGGCCAGCACTTCGAGCGCATACGAATCCGGATGCAGGTCCTCGACGGTCGGCCAGGCCATGGTCAGCTCGGGCAGCTTGGCGAAGTTGTCTTCATGCGCCAGCTTGACGGTCTGCTTGACCACGCCCGGACGCTTGGCGATGGCCTTGACCGGCTCGCCGCGCTTGATCTCCGAAAAATACTTCTCAACCCACTTGCGCGCTTGCACCGGATCGAAGTCGCCCGCCAGCACCAGGGTCACGTTGTTCGGCACGTACCACAGGCGGAAGAATTCCTTGACGTCGTCCAGGGTTGCGTTCTGCAGGTCGTCCAGCGAGCCGATCACCTGCCAGTTGTAGGGGTGGTCGTTCGGATACAGCGCCTTGTTGATGACGTAGCGGGTGTGGCCGTACGGCGCATTGTCGACGCCCTGGCGCTTCTCGTTCTTGACGACCTGCTTTTCCTTGGCCAGCACCGGGTCGGTCACGGTATTGATGAACCAGCCGAGCTTGTCCGCTTCGGCCCAGATCATCTTTTCCAGCGCATCCTTCGGCACGGTTTGCAGGTAGTTGGTGCGGTCCGTCGAGGTCGACCCGTTCGCGCCCGAGCCGCCGATGCGCGCCGTCATCTTGTCGAGACCGCCCTTGCCCAGGTTTTCCGATTCTAGGAACAGCAGATGTTCGAACAGGTGGGCAAAGCCGGTGCGGCCGGCCTTCTCGCGGGCCGAACCAACGTGCGCGGTCAGGTTCACCGCCACCACTGGATCCGAGCGGTCGATGTGGAAGATCACCTCCAGGCCGTTGGGCAGCGTAAACTTTTGGTAGTCCACTTTCAGCTGCGCCTTCGGGGCGGCAGCTGCGGGTTTCACAGCGGCGTGGGCCGGGGTCAAGGCGGTGGACGCAAAACACGCGGCCAGCAGGAGGGGCAAGGGAGACATCTTCATGCGTGGGTCCTTACAATCGATCGAAGGTCGGCGCGGCGCGCCGTAACGTTCTGGATGGTATTGCAATTCCCCAATTGCTACAACGAAAAAGCGTGCTTCCGGAGACCTGCTGACGATCGTATAGAATTGCCGAGAGAATGATCACCTAGGGAACCTGACCTTCCCAAAAATGAAGAAGAGGTTTCCTGTATTGCGCCTACCGGGCGCGAACGTTGTCATTAGCGATAAGCGGCCGACTTCAACGGACATCAATGGAAGCGCTCCGGGAATAGGTACGTAGCGTCCCACATCGTGGCGGGCCGTGATGAATGCAGTGTAGCCAACACTGAATGATGCTTCGCCCACCCGGGCAAGCGAATAAAGCCGGGCATAGCCTACAACTGGCTCGACTTTGGAATACGAATCCCTGAAGGCCATCGCATAGAGTCCGTGCCACCAGCCTTGTGCATCCTTGAAGCTACGGCCATAGCCCAGGCCGAAGGTGGCCTCATTGAAGGACGCCAGCAATTGTGGGCTGTAAGCCCGCCGCAGGTGGTGCGTGTGCAGCGGCAGATAAAGATCGGTGTCGCCCTCATTCCAGATGCGTGCAAGTTCTGAAGCCGCAGCGCTTTTGAACGAAGAGTTCGCGTCCGATTCTGTCGCGAATACCTGCGCTGCGCTGCTCATGGCGAGCAGCACGGTAAGCAGAAGTCGTTTCACACAGATTGGCTCGATCAGTCCGGAATGACTGCCGTTACTTCGATCTCGACCCGTGCCCGGTCTTCCATCAGCGCCGCCACCTGCACCGCGCTCATGGCCGGGTAATGACGTCCGATGACGTCCCTGTAAGCGGCGCCCAGTTCGGCACCGGCCTCAAGGTATTCACGGCGGTCGAGCACATACCAGGTCATGCGTACGATGTGCTCCGGCCCCGCTCCGGCTTCGCGCAGCACGGCCAGCGCGTTTTCCAGCGCCTGGCGGCACTGGCCGACGAAGTCGTCGGTGTGGAAGCGCCCTTCCGCATCCCAGCCGATCATGCCGCTCACATACACCTGGCGGCCGCGCGCGGCGACGCCGTTCGAATAGCCCTTCGGGCGCACCCAACCCGGCGGTTGCAGGATGTCCATCAGTGCCCTCCCGAGGCAAGCAGTTCGCGCGCGATGATGAGAAGCTGCACCTCGCTCGCGCCTTCATAGATGCGCAGCGCGCGGATTTCGCGGTACAGGGTCTCGACGGTCTCGCCGCTGACGACGCCCTGGCCGCCGAACAGCTGGACCGCCGCGTCGATGACCTGCTGGGCAGTCTCGGTTGCGGTCAGCTTGGCCATCGCGGCTTCCTTCGTCACCTTCTTTCCCTGGTCGCGCATCCAGGCCGCGCGGTAAGTCAGCAGGGCCGCGGCGTCGATGCCGGTGGCCATCTGGGCCAGCTTCGCCTGGGTCAGCTGGAAGTCGGCCAGGGTCTTGCCGAACATCGCGCGTTCACACGCGCGCCCCAAGGCTTCGTCGAGCGCGCGGCGGGCGAAGCCCAGGCTGGCGGCCGCCACCGAAGTGCGAAACACATCGAGCGTGGCCATCGCCACCTTGAAGCCCTGCCCCTCTTCGCCGATGCGCTTCGATGCCGGCACCCGACAGTTTGAGAATCGCAGGCGCGCCAGCGGATGCGGCGCGATTACGTCGATGCGTTCGGCGATCTCGAAACCGCGTGTGCCGGCTTCGACGATGAAGGCGGAGATGCCCTTCGAACCGCGGCCGCCCTCGCCACCCCCAATGCCGGTGCGCGCGAACACGACATAGAAATCGGCGATGCCGCCGTTCGAGATCCAGGTCTTTTCGCCTTCCAGCACATACTCGTCACCCTCGCGCCGGGCGGCGCACTGCATGGCGGCGACGTCGGAGCCGGCCTGGGGCTCGGACAGCGCAAAGGCTGCAATGGCTTCACCGCTAGCTACGCGCGGGAGCCAGGCTTCCTGCTGCGCCGGGGAACCGAACAGCGAAATGGCGCCGCTGCCCAGGCCCTGCATCGCAAAAGCGAAATCCGCCAGGCCGGCGTGGCGGGCCAGGGTTTCGCGGATCAGGCAGATGGCCCGTGTGTCGATGGCCTGTCCGGCGCCGCCAATGGCGTGGCGCAGCCAGCCGCCGCTGCCCAGTTCTTTCACCAGGGCGCGGCAGGCGGCGTCGACGTCCTTGCCGTGCGCCGGGTTCAGATGATCCGCTGCCCAGGCGTCCAGTTCCAGCGCCAGCGCCCGGTGGCGCGGCTCCAGGAAGGGCCAGTCGAGGTAATCGCGGTCGGCCATTGTCAGTCTCCCTCGAAGCGTGGCGTGTCCTTGGCCACGAAGGCGTGGTAGGCCCGGTGGAAGTCGTTGGTGGCCATGCAGATGGCCTGGGCCTGGGCTTCCGCCTCGATGGCTTCATCCACGCCCATGTTCCATTCCTGCTGCAGCATCTTCTTGGTCATGCCATGGGCGAAGGTCGGACCGCCGGCCAGCATGGCGGCAAAGGCCTGGGCTTCGGCCAGTACCGCACTTGGCTCGCACAGCCGGTTGAAGAAACCCCAGCGCTCGGCTTCTTCGCCCTTCATGGCGCGGCCGGTGTAGAGGAGCTCCGCCGCCCTGCCCTGGCCGATCACGCGCGGCAGCAGCGCGCAGGCGCCCATGTCGCAGCCGGCCAGGCCGACGCGGGTAAAGAGAAATGCCGTCTTGCTGCGGGCGGTGCCATAGCGGATGTCGGAGGACAAGGCCAGGATCGCGCCGGCGCCCGCACACACGCCATCCACGGCGGCGACGATCGGCTGCGGACAGGCGCGCATGGCCTTGACCAGGTCGCCCGTCATGCGGGTAAAGGCCAGCAGCCCCGGCATGTCGAGCTTCGTGAGCGGCCCGATGATCTCGTGCACGTCACCACCCGAGCAGAAGTTGTCGCCCGCGCCGGTGACCACGACCGCCTTGACGTCGTCGGCATACGCCAGGGCGCGAAACAGGTCGCGCAGCTCGGCATAGGATTCGAAGGTGAGCGGGTTCTTGCGCTCCGGCCGGTTGAGGGTAATCGTCGCGACCCGGTCCTGGACCGCGTACTGGAAGTGGGTGGCCTGGTAGGCGGCAAGGCTGGCGCGGCTGCCCGGCAGCCGGTGCGTTTCGCCCGGGAGGTAATGCATGCGTTGACTCCTGTCTGGTAGGTTCAGCCTTCGAGCAGGCGCGCCGCGATCTGCTGCGGCGTGAGGCCGCTGCCGGCCGCCTGCATCTGGCGTTCGCGTTCGAGATTGCGCTCGAGCTGCAGCTTGCCGGCGCGGTACTGGCGCGGCCAGCTTGCACCCGTGTAGCCGATGCGCGCCGCTTCCATCAAGGTCCAGGCCGGGTTGGCCAGGTGCGGCCTGGCGACGGCGCACAGGTCGGCGCGGCCGGCCGAGACGATGCCGTTGACGTGGTCAGCCTCATAGATCGAGCCGACCGCGATGGTCGGGATGCCCGCTTCGTTGCGGATGCGGTCGGCGAACGGGGTCTGGAACATGCGGCCGAAGACTGGTTTCTCTTCCTTGCTGACCTGGCCCGAGGAACAGTCGATCATGTCCGCGCCCGCGTCCTTGAACAGGCGCGCGATGGCGACCGCATCGTCGGGCGTGATGCCGCCCTCGACCCAGTCATGGGCCGACAGGCGCACGCTGATCGGCAGCGCAGAGGGCCACACAGCGCGGATCGCCGCGAACACCTCGAGCGGATAGCGGCAGCGGTTTTCCAGGCTACCGCCGTAGGCGTCTTGCCTGCGGTTGGTGAGCGGTGAGATGAAGCTCGACAGCAGGTAGCCGTGGGCGCAGTGCAGTTCCAGCCAGTCGAAGCCGGCCTGCGCGGCGGCTTCGGTGGCACGCACGAAGTCGTGCTTGATGCGCTCCAGGTCGTCCAGGCTCGCCGCGCGCGCAAGCTGCGACACGCCTTGCAGGTACTGCTGTTCGGACGCGGACACCAGCGGCCAGTTGCCCTCGTCGAGCGGCTGGTCGATGCCGTCCCACATCGGCCGGGTCGAGCCCTTGGCGCCGGCGTGGCCGAGCTGCACGCCGATCTTCGCGTCCGAGTTCGCGTGCACGAAGTCATTGATGCGGCGCCAGGCCGCCGTGTGTTCCGCCGTGTACAGGCCCGGGCAGCCGGGCGTAATGCGGGCGTCGGCGGACACGCAGGTCATCTCCGCCATCACCAGCGCGGCGCCGCCGAGCGCGCGGGCGCCCAGGTGCGCCAGGTGGAAGTCGCCGACCGTGCCGTCGACTGCCGAATACTGGGCCATGGGCGAGACGATCACGCGGTTCTTCAGCAGTACGCTGCGCACCTTGTAAGGGGTGAACATCGGCGGCGTGGGACTAGCAGGAGCCGGCACGCCCGCCTGCTGCGCGGCCCGCTCGGCGAACCAGCGCTCGAAGCCGGCCACGTACTCCGGATCGCGCAGGCGCAGGTTTTCGTGCGACAGGCGCTGGCTGCGCGTCAGCAGCGAATAGGCGAACTGCTCGGCCTCCATCGCCGTGTAGCGCCTGACGTTCTCGAACCACTCCATCGAATTGCGCGCCGCGCTTTGCAGCTTGAGCACTTCGACCCGCCGCGCTTCCTCATACTTGCCGAGCGCCTCTTCCATGCTGACGGAGGGATCCTCGAGACAGCGCGCCAGCTCGATCGCATCTTCCAGCGCCAGCTTGGTGCCCGAGCCGATCGAGAAGTGGGCAGTGTGGGCGGCGTCGCCCATCAGCACCACCGGCACCCGGCGTCCATCGATGTCGTTCCAGTGGATCCACTGGCGGCAGGCGATGCGGGGAAAGCGGATCCACATGGCTGAACCACGCAGGTGGGCGGCATTCGCCATCAGCGGCTGGCCGTCGAGGTAGGGTGCGAACAGGCGCTCGCAGAAGGCCAGCGCCTGTTCCTGGCTCATGGCTTCCAGGCCGGCGGCCTGCCATGTGTCCTCGGGCGTCTCTACGATAAATGTCGAAGTATCGCCGTCATACTGGTAGGCGTGGGCCTGGAACCAGCCGTGCTCGGTCTCTTCGAAGGCAAAGGTGAAAGCGTCGAATTTTTTGCGCGTGCCGAGCCACACGAAGCGACAGTGGCGGCGCTCGACTTCAGGCTGGAACACGTCGGCATACCGGTGGCGCACCGCGCTGTTGACGCCGTCGCAGGCCACCACCAGGTCGGCGCCGAATGCGCGCGCCAGCTCGGCGTCGTCGCGCACCTCGTGCTCGAACACGTGCTCCACGCCGAGTAGCGCGCCGCGTTCCTGCAGGATGTTCAGCAGGCGCTTGCGGCCGATGCCGCAGAAACCGTGGCCGCTGGAGGTGATCGTGCGTCCCTTGAAGTGGACATCGATATCGTCCCAATGATTGAAGGACTGCAGGATGGCGCGCGCGCTCGCTTCGTCCGCCGCAGCCAGGTTGCCGAGGGTCTGGTCGGAAAACACCACGCCCCAGCCGAAGGTGTCGCTGGCCCGGTTGCGCTCGACCACGGTGACGGCGTAGTCCGGATGGCGCAGCTTCGTCAATAGCCCGAAATACAGGCCTGCCGGGCCGCCGCCCACGCACACGATCTTCATTCAGGCTCCCATTCTGTGTTGCCGACATCTTACATGGACAGATACTTTAAGTGTCAACTAATCCCCCCGCCTAAACCATGTTCGAGCAATGCCGCCTCTCCATTTAGTACAATACGGAAACGTTGCACCATATCGGTGCGCGCCAACGCCGAGTTCACCGAGATGTTGAAGAATCCACTATTGCAGCGCCTGGGACTGAACAGCCTGCGCAGCCGCCTGATGCTGCTGGTTGCGCTGGCGATCACGCCGATCGCCATCATGACGGTATTGGGCGGCATCCGCGAGCGCGAAGCGGCCATCCGCGCGTCCGAGGAAAACCTGCAGCGCCTCACCGGCCTGGCCGCCGCCAACGAAGCGCAGTCGCTCGAGCGCGCGCGCCAGATCCTGGTCGACCTGGTCAGCGTCCCCGACCTGATGGGCCCGACCGCGCGCTGCAATGCGCTGCTGGCCGACGTCCTCGACCGCAACGAGGGCTATGTCAACTTCGGCCTGATCCGCCTCGACGGCGAAGTCACCTGCAGCGCGGTGCCGATGCTGCACCCGGTGAACCTGGGCGACCGCCGCCACTTCCGGCGCGCCATCGCCGAGCGCCGCTTCATCGCCGGCGACTACGTGTTCGGACGCGTGATCCGCCGGCACACGATCAACCTCACCTACCCTGTGACCGACCGCGCTGGCCGCGTGGTGGCGGTGGTGTTCTCGGCCATGGACCTGGCCGGGCTCGACACTTTTGTGAACGACATCAACCTGCCGCCCGGTTCCATCCTCGAGACGGCCGACTCGGGCGGCCTGCTCATCTCGCGCCGGCCCGACCCGGAGCGCTGGTTCGGCAAGAAGATCGCGCCCGACCTGCTGGCCGCCATGCGCCATCCGGCGCAGCACCCGCTGGTGCTGCGCGGCGAGGACGGCGTCGAGCGCCTGCACGCGTTCGCCCGCGTGGGCGGCCCCTCGCTGTCGGAATACACGGTGACCATCGGGGTGCCGGTCGAGACCATCACGGCGGCGGCGCGCGACGCCCAGCTGATGTCGCTGCTGGGCCTGGGCCTGACCACCCTGCTGGCCCTGCTG
The DNA here is from genome assembly GCF_020707265.1 of Massilia sp. IC2-477. Taxonomy (GTDB): domain Bacteria; phylum Pseudomonadota; class Gammaproteobacteria; order Burkholderiales; family Burkholderiaceae_D; genus Telluria. The sequence continues at coordinate 240,274 of NZ_JAJFEQ010000009.1, read as the reverse complement.
GCGGCCTGGCTGGCGGGCGACATCCTGATCGTGCAGCGGGTGCGCAAGCTGATGGAGACGGCGCGCCGCATCGCCGCCGGCGAGCTGCAGGCCCGCTCGGGCATCAGCTACGGCAACGAGGAAATCGGGCGCCTGGCCGCGGCCCTGGACGAGATGGCGGCCACGCTGCAGGCCAAGGAAGCGGCGCGCAGCCAGGCCGAGCGCGAGCTGCGCGCGGCCGACCAGCGCAAGGACGAGTTCCTGGCGATGCTCGCGCACGAGCTGCGCAACCCGCTGGCGCCGATCAGTACCGGCGCGCACCTGCTCAAGCTGCTCCACTCGGACAATGCCCAGATCACCCAGACCTGCGCCATCATCGCGCGCCAGGTCGAACACATGACCAGCCTGGTCGACGACCTGCTCGACGTCTCGCGCGTCACGCGCGGCCTGGTCTCGCTCTCGACCGGTGTGCTGGACCTGCGCAAGGTAGTCGACGACGCAGCCGAGCAGGTCCGCCCCCTGTTCAACGCCCGCCGCCACAAGGTGGTGCTCGACCTGCCGCCAGGCCCGGCCCGGGTCAAGGGCGACCACAAGCGCCTGGTGCAGGTGGTGGCCAACCTGCTGGGCAACGCCACCAAGTACACCCCCGAGGGCGGCCACATCACGCTGCGCCTGCTGGAGGACGCCGATGGCGCGGGCTGGACGCTGGAAGTGGCGGACGACGGCATCGGCATGGAACCGGCCCTGGTCGGCCGCGTGTTCGACCTGTTCACCCAGGCCGAGCGCACGCCCGACCGTTCCCAGGGCGGCCTGGGCCTGGGCCTGGCACTGGTGCGCAGCCTGGTCGAACTGCACGGCGGCAGCGTCAGCGCCGCCAGTCCGGGCCTGGGCAAGGGCAGCAGCTTCAGCGTGCGCCTGCCGCGCTTCGAGCACGAAGCCGAGTCGCCGGTGGCCGAGGCGGTGCGCCACGCTGCCCAAGCACAGGCGCCGCTGCGGGTGCTGGTGGTGGACGACAACCTGGACGCCGCCCATACCCTCAACCTGTTCCTGGCGGCGGGCGGGCACCGGGTCGAAATCGCCTACAACGCGCTCGACGCGATCGAGATGGCCAAGGTGTTCGCGCCCCAGGTCTGCCTGCTCGACATCGGCCTGCCGGACCTCGACGGCACCGAGCTGGCACGCCGCCTGCGCCAGCTGCCGCAGACGCGCGACGCGACCCTGATCGCCGCCACCGGCTACGGCCGCCAGCAAGACCGTGACGCCGCGCGCGAAGCCGGCTTCGACCACTACATGGTCAAGCCTGTCAATACGGTGCAGCTGAGCGAGCTGCTGGCCGAAGCGGGCGCCGGCGCAGCGCGCTAGCCGACGCCGCCGCGCCAGCGCCTGGCATATCATCGGGCTTTCCAAAACCGGGGAGCACGCATGGGTGAAGTCGCGGTGGTACTGGCAATGCTGCTGGCCGTGGTGGCCAGCGGCTACGTGGTGCGGGTGCTGCCGGTCGCCCTGCCCTTGCCCCTGGTGCAGATCGGGCTCGGCGTGGCCATCGCCAGCCTCGGCTGGCATCCGGTTCGGCTGGAGCCGCACACCTTCTTCATCCTGTTCCTGCCGCCCTTGCTGTTCCTGGACGGCTGGCGCATCCCCAAGGTCGGGCTGTTCCGCGACAAGGGCGTGATCCTGGAACTGGCGCTCGGCCTGGTGCTGTTCACCGTGGTGGGCGCGGGCTTTTTGATCCACTGGCTGATTCCCGAACTGCCGCTGGCGGTCTCGTTTGCGCTGGCCGCGATCCTGGCCCCGACCGACCCGGTGGCGGTGGGCTCGATCGCGGCGCGCGTACCGATCCCGCCGCGCCTGATGCACATCCTGGAAGGCGAATCCCTGCTCAACGACGCCAGCGGCCTGGTGTGCTTCCGCTTCGCGGTGGCGGCTGCCCTGACCGGCTCCTTCTCGCTGGGCAGCGCCGCCCTGACCTTCCTGTGGGTGGCGCTGGCGGGCATCGCGACCGGGGTCCTGCTCACAGTAGGCATGGCCAGCATCCAGCGCCTGCTGGCCAAGCGCTTCGGCGAGGAACCGGGCGCCTCGATACTGCTCAACCTGCTGCTGCCCTTCGGCGCCTACATGGCGGCCGAGCGGCTGGAAGCTTCGGGCATCCTGGCCGCGGTTGCCGCCGGCATCACCATGAGCTACGTGGAACTGGGCGGGCGCGCGCTGGCCACTACGCGGGTGCGCCGCAACGTGGTATGGGACACAGTGCAGTTCGCGCTCAACGGCGTGATGTTCGTGCTGCTGGGCGAGCAGCTGCCGGACATCGTGCGCGCCGCGCTGCAGGGCCCCGACCTGCCGGTGCCGCGCGATATCTGGTGGCTGGCCGGCAATGCGCTGGCGATCAGCCTCGGGCTGATCCTGTTGCGACTCAGCTGGGTCTGGATCTCGCTGCAACTGTCGCGCATGGCCGCGCGCCGCGCCGGCCGCGAAGGCATCATGCCGAGGAAGCGCCTGATCTTTGCCACCTCGCTGGCCGGGGTGCGCGGCGCCATCACCCTGGCCGGCATCCTGACCCTGCCGCTGGCGCTGCCGGGCGGCGCGCCCTTCCCCGGGCGCGACCTGGCCGTATTCCTGGCCAGCGCCGTGATCGTCGTGTCGCTGGTGGTGGCCAGCATCGGCCTCCCCGGCGTACTGCGCGGGCTCGAGCTGCCGCCGGAGACCGCCGCCGAGATCGAGGAAGAGCGGGCGCGCCAGGCGGCGGCGCTGGCGGCGCTCGGCGCCATCGACACGGCGGGCCACCCCGACCCCTACGACGAAAAGGACGCCGACATCCACGCCAGCGCCGCGGAACAGGTGCGCGGGCTGTACCAGCACCGCCTGGGCGGCGGGGGCGACGGCACCCATCCGGCGCGGGTGCGGGTGGCGGAGGAAGCGGAACGCCACTACCGGCTGGCGGCGCTGGCGGCCGAGCGCAAGGTGCTGCAGCAGATGGCGCGCCATGGCCAGCTGTCCGACGAGACGGCGCGCCGGCTGGTGCAGGAAATCGACCTGGTCGAGGCGCGCTACCGTTCGGCCGACGCCCATTAGGCCTACTTGGGTTAAGTCCCGAACGGCGCCTGTGTGCGGTTCGGCGTAGGATCGGGCGAAGAGAATTCAGGGGACCGATATGCATAGCGAAGACCAGGCCAGCGCCGACAACCCGCTCAGCGACCCGCCAGCCGCCGCCAAGGCGGCCGGGCTGCGCTACGTCCACGACGACCGCCCCGGCATCCGGCGCGAGAAATTGGAAACTAAGCAGGGCGAGGGTTTCCGCTACCTCGACGCGGGCGGCGATCCGGTCACCGACGACGCCACCCTGGGGCGCATCAAGTCGCTGGTGATTCCGCCGGCCTGGACGGATGTCTGGATCTGCCCCCAGGCCAACGGCCACCTGCAGGCCACCGGGCGCGATGCGCGCGGCCGCAAGCAGTATCGTTACCACCCGAAGTGGCGCGCCGTGCGCGACGAGGTGAAGTACGAGCGCATGCTCAATTTCGGCCAGGCCCTGCCGCTCATCCGCAAGGAAGTCGACCGCGCCCTGTCCCTGCCCGGCATGCCGCGCGAAAAAATGCTGGCCACGATCGTCTACCTGCTGGAAGCGACCATGATGCGGGTCGGCAATGAAGAGTATGCGCGCACCAACAAGTCCTTCGGCCTGACCACCCTGCGCAACCGCCACGTCAAGGTGGACGGCAGCGACGTCGAGTTCCGCTTCCGCGGCAAGAGCGGGGTCTATCACAAGGTGCAGGTGCACGACCGCCGCGTGGCGCGCATCATTCGCCGCTCGCGCGAGCTGCCCGGCCAGGAACTGTTCCAGTACATCGACGAAGAAGGCCAGACCCACAGCATCGACTCGAGCGACGTCAACGACTACCTGCGCTCGATCACGGGCGAAGACTACACGGCCAAGGATTTCCGCACCTGGTCGGGCACGGTGCTGGCGGCGTTGGCCCTGCAGGAATTCGAGAAGTTCGATTCCGAAGCCCAGGCCAAGAAGAACATTGTGCGCGCGATCGAATCGGTGGCCGAAAAGCTCGGCAACACCCCCACGGTCTGCCGCAAGTGCTACGTGCACCCGGTGGTGCTCGACGCCTACCTGGACGGCGCCGTGCTTGAAACCCTGCGCGAGCGCACCGAGCAGGAGTTGACGGAAGACCTGCACGCGCTGCAACCGGAAGAAGCCGCGGTGCTGGCCATGCTGCAGCAACGCCTGCGCCACGAACAGGAGGCGGAACGCCTGCGCGACGAAGAGCGCAAGCGCGCGCCCGCCGCGAAGTCCGCCAAAGTCACGAAAAAGGCCGCGCGCGCCCCGCGCCGCCAGGCCGCCAACCAGACAATGAGAGGAGCCGCATGAGCAAGGATCAGGCATCGCAGTGGAGCATCGAACAGGTCGCCGCTTTCGAGCACCAGGTGACTGGGGTCTCGGTCTCGGAAGACAATCGCATCTTCGTCAACTTCCCGCGCTGGACCGAGGACACGGCGGTATCGGTCGCCGAACTGGGCAAGGATGGCAGCCTGCGCCCCTACCCCGACGCCACCTGGAACGCCTGGCGCAACGCGCGCAAGGATGAACTGGAGCCGGGCGAGCACTGGGTATGCGTGCAGAGCATCGTGGCCGACGGCCGCGGCAGCCTGTGGGTGCTGGACCCGGCGGCGCCGGCCCAGGCCCACCTGGTGTCCGGCGGCGCCAAGCTGGTGCAGATCGACCTGGCCGGCAATAAGGTGGTGCGCAGCATCGCCTTCGACGAAGAAGCCGCACCGCAGGGCTCCTACCTGAACGACGTGCGCTTCTCGAACGATGGCAAATACGCCTTCATCACCGATTCGGGCGTGGTCGGCGCCATCCTGGTGATCAACCTGGCCGCCGGCAAGACCGTGCGCCTGCTCGACGGCCATCCGTCGACCCAGATGAAGAAGGGCCTGAACGTCAAGGCCGACGGCAAGGAGCTGCGCCGCCCGGACGGACGCGGCGTCGAGTTCTCGGCCGACGGCATCGCGCTGTCCGACGACGGGCGCTGGCTGTACTGGCAGGCGATCAAGGGCGACACCCTGTACCGGATCGAGACCGCAGTCCTGACCGGCAAGGGCATGCAAGGGGAAGACGTCGGCGGCCAGGTCGAGGAATTCGGCAAGAACGGCGTCTCGGACGGCCTCCTGATCCCGCGCGGCACCAATCAAATGCTGCTCAGCGCGGTCGAGGACAATGCGGTCAAAGTGCGCGACCTCGACGCCGGCCCGTCCGGACAGCCGGAAGTGCTGGTGCAGGACGAGCGCCTGCGCTGGCCCGACACCTTTACCCAGGGTCCGGACGGCACGGTCTACGTCACCACCTCGCACATCCAGGATTCGGCCTTCTTCAAGCCGGATGCGCCCCCAGCCTTGCCAACCCAGCTGTGGAAGCTGGCCGGCGGGGGCTTCTAAGGCTTACTGGACGACGTAGCCGGATACGCGCCAGCTGCCGTCGGCCTCGCGCATCGGGACCACGGTCTCGGTGGCGGAACGGCCGGCGAATTCGGTCTGGTACTGGATCACCACATATTCGCCTTCGGGAGCATTGGGCAGCGTGCGCGTGTACTGCGTGCGCGCCAGCATGCGCGACTTGACGGCGCCGAGCGGGCCGCGCGCCGCGCGCAAGGCTTCGGCCCAGCGCTCCTGCGTCACGGCGCCGCGGAACAGGGCCGCGCCCTGCTTCCAGCTCTCCGCGTAATTGCCGGTATCGGTCAGCGTCAGCCAGGTCTCCGCGACCTTGGTAGCCGCCTGCGTGGCGGCGGCAGTGTCCTGCGCGCGGGCAGGGTGGACCAGCACGGCGGTGGACAGCAGGATGGCGGCGGCAAATCGCATGGAAGCTCCCGGTAGTGAATGGACAATACTGTCCAGCATACCGGAAAGCGGCTGCGACTTTATCGCGGATTGTTGCGTGAGCTTAGGCCGTCTTCGCCTGGAACTCGGACGAGGCGATATCGGCGAGGTCGCACAGCGCCTGCAGCTCGGCCGTGCGCAGGCGGCGCGGTTCGCGGTCGATCACGCAGAGCGTGCCCATCGGCATACCGGAGCGGTCGCGCAGCGGCACGCCCGCATAGAATCGGATGTGCGGCTCGGCCAGCACCAATGGGTTTTCGCGGAAGCGTTCGTCGGTAGCCGCGTCCTCGACCATGAAGGGCGCGTCCTGCAGGATCGCGTGCGAACAAAAGGCCCACTCGCGCGGGGTTTCCTGCGGTCCCAGTCCGACACGCGCCTTGAACCACTGGCGGCGTGCGGTCAGGAGCGAGACCAGCGCGATCGGCGAACCGGTGACGGTCGCCGCCAGGCGCACGATGCGGTTAAAGCGCTCTTCCTGTGGACTGTCGACCAGGCCCGATGCAGCGAGCACGGCCAGGCGGCGGGCCTCGTCCGGGTGGGTCGGATAGGTCTCGCCGCCTTCCAGCAGGAATTCGGGATCGGTCGGCGCCTGCACCAGGGTCTCGCCGGACAGCGCGCCCGACAAGGGGCCCGCACGGTCCAGCATGGCCTGGATGGTGCTTTGCCGGGTGCGACGGTGGCCACCCGGGGTTTTCCACGAGGGGATGGCGCCGCTTTCCATCCACAGCTGAACAGTACTGGTCGCGACACCCAGCATTCTTGCCGCGGCACTGGTGGTGAGGATCGGATCCTCTTCGGTGAACTTGCTCTGCATTAGCGGTCCTATAGATTCCGAGAGTATAGCCGATTTGCCGAAAATTCTCATCCTCGGGCCTTGTGTTAAATCTTGGCTTCTGATATACACAATTCCGTCAAATAATATTGATAATAAGAAATTGAACAAGTTCAATTAATCGATTTGAACAAATTCAATTAGCTGGTCAAGTGCGGGACAAAGACGCGCACGATATGAACTTGCTCATAAGAATGTTGATTAAACAAAATAAAATCGACAGACGGTAGCTCAGGCTTACCAAGTCTTCAGTTCGTCAACCGTAGTTCTTACAATGAAAAGAAATAATATGAACTTCTTCAAGCAGATGGGCATCGCCACAAAAATGGTCGCGGCCTTTGCCCTGATCTTGGCGGTCACACTCATCCTGGCGGTGTTCTCGGTTTCCCGCATCAACAACATCGAACAAGCCCTGCGTACGGCCGACACGGTACGCGAGGCCGAACTCGAACCCCTGTACGCGGCGCGCGAAGCGCTGGCCCAGACCGGCATCGCGGCGCGCAACGCCTATATCTTCAAGGACGAGGCCGCGGCGCGGCGCGAGCTCGACCTGGTCGACAGCCAGAAGGCCCAGTACCTGGCCGCCCTCGCCCGCCTCGACCCCGTCCTCGCCGACAATCCCCAGTACAAGAAGGTCCGCGACGGAATGGGGGCGATGGCGCGCGAACTGGAGCGTCCCCGCGCCTACCGCAGTAGCGGCGACATGGAAGGCTTCGGAACCTTCCTCGTGAACGAATGCACTCCGCTGCGACGCCAGATCGTGGCCGACATCGAGGTGCTGCTCAAGGAATTGCAGGTCCATACTTCGGATGCCATGGCCACGTCGGCGAGCGAGGCATCCAGCGCGCGCTACTGGATCACGGGCCTGAGCGTGCTGGCGGTGGTGCTGTGTGTCGTGGTGGCGCTGGTGCTGGTGCGCAGCCTGGTGTCCCAGCTCGGCGGCGAGCCGGCCTACGCCACGAGCGTGGCGCGCGCGATTGCCGAGGGTGAACTGCAGCACCGGGTGGATACCGCCCGCGCCCGTCCGGCCAGCCTGTTGTTTGCCATGAGCGCCATGCGCGACGGCCTGAGCGCCATTGTCAGCAAGGTGCGCGGCGGGACCGATGCGATCGCCTCGGCCTCGTCCGAGATCGCGTCGGGCAACCTCGACCTGTCAAGCCGCACCGAGACCCAGGCCGCCGCACTGGCCCAGGTGGCCAGTTCGATGAAGCAGCTGATCGAATCGGTGCGCCAGAACGCCGACTATGCGGCCCAGGCGAGCAGCCTGGCCGGCAATGCCTCGAGCATCTCGGTCAAGGGCGGCGCCGCGGTGGACGAAGTCGTCACCACGATGCAGCTGATCGATGCGTCGTCCAAGAAGATCGTCGACATCATCGCGGTCATCGACGGCATCGCCTTCCAGACCAATATCCTGGCGCTGAACGCGGCAGTGGAAGCGGCGCGCGCCGGTGAGCAGGGGCGCGGTTTCGCGGTGGTGGCGAGCGAAGTGCGCAACCTGGCGCACCGCTCGGCCGCGGCGGCGAAAGAGATCAAGGCCCTGATCGAGGACTCGGTGGAAAAGGTCGGCCTCGGCGCCACCCTGGTCGGCCAGGCCGGCGACACCATCCGCCAGGTGGTCGAGGGCGTGCACCGTGTCACCGATATCATGGAGCAGATCAGCAGCGCGACCGGCACCCAGCGCGCCGACATCGAGCGCGTCGACGAAGCCATCGTCCGCCTCGACGAAATGACGATCCAGAATGCCGCCCTGGTGGAGGAAGCCGCCGCCGCGGCCCAGTCGCTGCAGACCCAGGCCGCGGAACTGGCGGCGGTGGTCAATACCTTCCAGCTGGAAGAGCCGGCCGGCCGCACGCCACGCCGCCTGGCGCTGGCCTGAACGGCCCAATGCGAGGACGGGCGGGGATCAGCCCTCGCCCGGGTGCTCGAACACCTGGCGCAGGTAGGCCAGGAAGGTCTCGTCGGTGCACATCGACTTGCCCGGCGTGTCCGACAGCTTGGCCACCGGCTGCCCGTTGCAGTGGGTGAGCTTCATGACGATGTTCAGGGCCTGGTGGGGCGTGTCGTTGGTGAGCTTGGTGCCGATGCCGAAGCCGAGCATGGTGCGGTCGGCGAAGTGGCGGTACAGCGAGAGCGCCTTGGGCACCGTGAGCGCGTCCGAGAACACCATGCGCTTGGTGCGCGCGTCGATGCGCAGGCGCGCGTAGTGCGCCAGCGCCTTCTCGCCCCACTCCACCGGGTCGCCCGAATCGTGGCGCAGCCCGTCGAACAGCTTGGCGAAATACAGGTCGAAGTCACGCAGGAAAGCATCCATGCCGACCACGTCGGTGAGCGCCGTGCCCAGGTCGCCACGGTATTCCTGCACCCAGTCTTCCAGCGCCGCCTTCTGGAAGTCGCGCAGGCGCACCCCGAAGGCCTGGTAGGCCTGCAGGTATTCGTGGGCCATGGTCCCGATCGGCACCAGGTTGTACCTGTGCGCCAGGTAGACGTTCGAGGTGCCCTTGAAGAACTGGGGCAGCTCGCGCGCCAGGGTGGCCACCACTTCGTCGTGCCATTCGCCCGAGAAGCGCCGGCGCACCCCGAAGTCGAAGAATTCGAAGGGCGTGGCGCGCGCCGGCTCCTGCTCGAAAGCGCGTAATTCCTCGATCTTCTGGCGCAGGCGCACCCGTGCTTCCGCCAGCGCCGCGTCCTGGTCGAAGCGGCGGAAGTACAGTTCGTTGACGATGTAGAGCACAAAGATCTCGAAGCCCATCACATGCACCAGCGGACCGGTGGCCTTGATGCGCAGGTGCGGGCCATCAGTCTCCACCTTGATGAACTTGCGCTGGAAGCGGAACAGGGTCAGCAGGTCGGCAAAATCGCTCCTGATGAACCGCAGGCTACGCAGGTAGGCCACTTCGTGGTCCTGGAACATCAGCGAGCACAGGTGGTCGAGCTCGCGCTCGACCTCCTCCTTCAATTCGGCCAGCGGATAGGCCGGCTGGTTCCGGCACAGGAATTCGTACTCGCCGACCGCGTCGGGATGGCTGTGCAGCAGCGCCTGCCACATGGTGAACTTGTACAGGTCGGTTTCGAGCAGGCTGCGGACGACGGGTTTCATCTGGCTCCTTCAGGCGGTGGCGGCACTTTTCGGCGCGCGGTTCTTGACGCGCTTTTTCGGGGCCAGCATGGTGCCGGTGCAGCCCGGCGTGCCGCAGCGGCAGGCGAACAGTTTTTTCAGGGCCGGCGTATGGCGCTCGTCGTAGATAAGCGCGTAGTTGTAGTTCAGCTCTTCGCCCGCGTCGATGTCGCGCATCGCGTGGATGTAGACGCGCCCGTCCTCTTCGAAGGCTTCGCAGTTGGGACTGCAGGCATGGTTGATCCAGCGCGCCGCGTTGCCGCGGCTGCCGCCATCGATCACGCGGCCGTCGGCCAGCGTGAAGTAGAAGGTGTGGTTGATCGGACCGCCCGCCCTGGCCGCGCGCTCGGTTGCCTCCTCCCAGGTGATGCGCTCGCCCCGGTATTCGATGATGCGTTCCCCGGCGCCGATGGGCTTGAGCGCGAAGACGCCGTTGCCGTGGACGGGGGACTTCCTGACTTCGTAGGCAGGGCTGGACTTGGCGGCGGTCGTGGTCATCGCGGTGGGATCGTGGGCAGGTTGTGGAAGCGATTGCCATTATGATACCAATCGCCTCCACGATGCCGCACACTTAGCGCCGCGCGCAAGGATGGTGCGCAACATCAGGCCGCATGCGCACGCGGCAGCAGCAACAGGTCGCACGTGGTCCGGCGCAGCAGCGTGCACAGGTCCGCGCGGCGGCGCCAGTCTTCCAGCAATCCGCCGCCCACGCCGGCCAGTACGAGTACATCCGGAGACGCCGCAGCGGCATGCGCGGCGACCGTTACGGCCCAGGGCTGGCGCGCTACCCGCAGCACCAGCCGCGCGTCGCAAGACGGGGCCTGCGCCACGAAGCGCTGGCCGGCCGCACGCGCCCTGCGCGCGACCCGACGGCGGCACTCGTCGAGCGCGGCGTCGCCCACATCGGCCGCGCGCATGTGCCCTTCCCCGGCGATGCGGCACACATGCAGCAGGGTGAAGCGCATGCGCGGCAGCGTGGCCAGCGCGCACCGCAGGCTCTCCAGCGAGGCAGGCGAGAGGTCGGTCGGGAACAGCGCGTTCCCATAGGGGCGCGCCGCCGCGGCGCGTACCAACAGCACAGCGCGGCCTCCCTCGCGCAGGGCGGCCAGCGCCCGCCGCATGTTCCGCCAGGCCGGCCAGCAGCGGTGCGCGCGCCAGCCGAGGGCCAGGATATCAGCCGCGGCCGCGCGCGGGCGCGGCATCGGATTGCAGTTCTCGAACACGCATCGTCCCTCCCCGTTCTACGCCACCATGGCCGCGGCCTCGCCCAGTACTGCCAGGCTGGCCAGCAGCGCCGCCGTCCCGGCCGCCATGGCCCCGGCGACCACGCGCCGCCACTGCGCATTGCGTTCCAGGATGCGCTTCACGAGGCGGCGCTTTCCGCGCGCCGCCATGCGCCGCCGCACCTGCAGGGCGGCGTCGGTTTCCATCATCTCGATTCGATTGCGTTTCATGCTTTCTCCTTTGCTTCTTCAGGTAGCCAGGCGCCGTTCATTGTTGGCGCCCTGGCGGCCGGGATGCGGCTGTCGTACCAGCCTGCAGGAGGCGTGTCAGGACAGCCAGGTCATGCTGACTGAATGTGGTGGTAGTGCACATGGCATGCCTTTCCCAGCCCGACGCCAGGCTGGTCAACAAGAATGGATCATGGGCCGCGGCGGTTGCCGCGGCACGTCAAGCAATGCTTGTGGATGGGGCTCGGGAGAACCGGATGGTTCTCGCCGAGCCTAGTGAAGGCAGGCGAGATCGCGCGTGGAACGTTGCGCGAGGCGAGCGTGGAAGACGCTCAGCCCGAACGAGAGTGGAACATGGGGGCTGCGCGCGGCGGGGGCATCGGCCCTGGCGCGCGCTGCGCGCACGCTCGAGGAAATGCCGGTACCGAAGGAAGAAATGCAGCGCATGCCTGGTGTAGTCATGAGGTGGAGTCATGGGCAGTATAGCCCACCTGTTTTTTCCGTCAACCCGGGCCTAGCCAGCGAAATCTTCCTCGCGGTATTCAAGGCCCTCTCCGGCCTGATCCTTGCGCCCCGCTTCTTCCTTGCGCAGCTCGACGCGCCGGATCTTGCCCGAGATGGTCTTGGGCAGTTCGCGGAACTCGATGCGGCGGATGCGCTTGTAGGGCGCCAGGCGCTCGCGCGCAAAAGCGAATAGCGAGGCCGCCACCTCGCGCGAAGGCAGGACGCCCTGGCGCAGCGTGATGAAGGCCTTGGGCACCGACAGCCGCAGCGGATCGGGACTGGGCACGATCGCCGCTTCCAGCACGTCCGCGTGCTCGATCAGCACGCTTTCGAGCTCGAAGGGGCTGATGCGGTAGTCGGAGGACTTGAACACGTCGTCGTTGCGGCCGACGTAGAAGTAATAGCCGTCTTCGTCGACGGTGGCGGTGTCGCCCGTGTGGTAGTGGCCGGCGCGCATGACGCTTGCCGTCTTTTCCTCGTCGCCCTCGTAGCACATCATCAGTCCCAGCGGGGCCGGATTGAGGGACAGCGCGATCTCGCCCTCGCTTGCAGGCTGGTCGTCGATGTCGAGCAGCGCCACCCGGTAACCGGGCAGCGGCCGCCCCATCGAACCGGGCTTGATCGGCTGGCCGGGCGAATTCCCGATCTGGCAGGTGCTTTCCGACTGGCCGAAGCCGTCGCGGATGCGGATGCCCCAGGCCCGTTCCACCTGCTCGATGACTTCGGGGTTGAGCGGTTCGCCGGCGCCCACCAGTTCGCGCAGCGGCGGACGCCAGCTGCTCAGGTCTTCCTTGATCATCATGCGCCACACGGTCGGCGGCGCGCACAGCGAGGTCACGCCGCAGCGGGTAATGGTATCGAGCGCCGCCTTGCTTGAAAATCGCTCGTAGTTGTAGACGAAGATGGTGGCGCCCGCATTCCAGGGCGCGAAGAAGCAGCTCCAGGCATGCTTGGCCCAGCCCGGCGACGAGATGTTCCAGTGGACGTCGCCCGGCTGCAGGCCGATCCAGTACATGGTTGACAGGTGGCCGACGGGATAGCTCTGGTGGCTGTGCAGCACCAGCTTGGGCTTGGCCGTGGTGCCGGAGGTGAAGTAGAGCAGCAGCGGGTCGGTGGCGCGGGTCTCGCCTTGCGCCGTGAACACCGACAGCACGTCGTGGCTAGCCGCATAATCGCGCCAACCGTCCGGCTTGCCGCCCACGGCGATCCGGGTGAAGCTGCCTGCCATGCCCTCGAACTTGGCCGCCTCGGAAGCCTGGGCGATCACGTGCTTCACGCGGCCGCGCTCGAGCCGGTCCTGCAGGTCGACGCCGGAGACCAGCATGGTGGTCGGCACCAGCACGGCGCCGAGCTTGATCCCGGCCAGCATGATCTCCCACAGCTCGACCCGGTTCGGCAGCATCAGGAGCACGCGGTCGCCGCGGTTGACCCCGCACAGGCGCAGGTATTCGGCCACCTGGCAGGAACGCGAGGCCATGTCGGCGAACGAGATCTTCTGCTCCGAACCGTCCTCTTCGACCACCCACAGTGCCGGCGCGTGGTTATCCTTCGCCATCTGGTCGAAGTAGTCGAGCGCCCAGTTGAAGGCATCCAGCTGGGGCGGCTGGTAGCCGGCGTAGGCGGTGTCGTAGTCGAGGCGGTGCTGCAGCAGGAAGTCGCGTGCCTGGATGAAGCGCTGGGTCGGGGTCATGGGGTCTCCTGGTCGCGTGTTGGACGGGGCGGCCGCCGGGGCGGCGCCTTCCTTGTTGTCCTGACCATTTTGCCACCGTTCGGGCGCCCGTGGGCACCCTTGTCATCAGTCACGGCGCAGGGCCGTCACCCGCATCTCTCCCTGTGGCTCCATCATGTCGATCACGCGGCAGTCACCGCACATGCGCAGGCGGTCGAGGTGACCGCTGAAGGCCGGGTGCGAGGCCAGGCGTGCCAGCATGTTCTCCACCATCTGCAGGGTACCGAAGGGCTTGTCGCAACGGATGCAGTGGAAGGGCTGGGACTGGTTGAGCACGACGGCCTGGCCCCGCGATTCCATGAAGGAGAGGCGCGGCACGAGCGTGATCGCGTTCTCCGGACAGGTAGCAGCGCACAGGCCGCACTGCACGCAGTTCTTCTCGATGAAGCGCAGCAGCGGCGCGCCCTGCCCGTCCTGCAGCGCGGCCGCCGGGCAGGCGCCGACGCAGGACATGCACAGGCTGCAGGCCGATTTGTTCACCTCGATGGCGCCGAAGGGGGCGCCGACCGGCAGCGCCACCTGCTCGGCTTGTTGCGGCGCGTGCCGGTGCAGGTGCTCGAGTGCGTAGTCGAGGCTGTTGCGCTTGTCGTTCGCCAGGTGGAACAGCGCGGGCTCCAGCGGCACGGCGCCACGCGGGGCATGGCGCAGGGCCACCGCCAGTTCTTCCGGCGCGCCCACGCGCAGCAGCTGGAAATGCGGGCCTTCATAGCCGAGGCCATCCAGCACCGCCTGGGCGATCTCCATCTGCTGGTCGAGCGCGGCGACGTATTGCGGCGCCTCCTGGCCGGTCAGGAGGATCGCGACGCCCGCTGCGCCATAGGCCACGGCGGCAAACCAGACGTCGATGCCGGTCGAGGCGGTGTGCTGCAGCGCCAGCGGAATGACGCGTCCGGGGACGGTGTCGCCGAGCCGGGAAATCAGTGCCGCGCCCTGTTCCGGGTCGTGCAGCAGGAACACCGGCTGCTCCCCGCCCGCCTCGCGGTAGGAACGCAGCGCCGCCTGCATGCGCTTGCCGGTAAGCGAGGCCGGCGGGAAGGCGTAGCTGATGGCGCCGGTCGGGCAGACGGTGGAGCAGGCGCCGCAGCCGGCGCACAGGTAGGGATTGACCTTGATCTTGTCGCCGTCGTCCATGATGGCCTGGGCCGAGCAGATTTCGATGCAGGCGCTGCAGCCCTTTTGCCCGTTGCGGCCATGGGCGCAGGTGCGCTCCTTGTACGAGAAATACTTGGGCTTTTCGAAGTCGCCGACCATGTCGAGCATGGTTTCCACGGCCTGGGCGCGCGCCGCCTCGTCATAGCCGGGTGCGTAATAGCCGTGCGGGCGCTGGTGGCTGGCGATCAGGCGGCTCGGGCTGAGGTCGAGCACCAGGTCGTAGCGGCCCTGCTGGACCGGCTGCCCGGGCGCCTGCCAGCGCGCCTCGAAGGCCCCCAGCCAGCCAGCCACGGCGACGGTGCGCGCTACGTGCACCGGATAGGGGCGCACCGGCATCGTGTCCTGGCTGTCGAGCAGCAGGACAGTGACCGGCAGCGCAGTGGCCAATCGGTCGGCCCACGGCAGCGCCTGCTCGGCGGAGCCGACTACCAGGGTGCGGCCGCTGGAGCGGTAGTCGACCGTGACCGTGGGTTCGAAAACGGGAATGGCGTCCACGGCCAGGATGGCGGCGCTGCGCGCCTCTGCATTGCGGCCTTCCTGGACCGGGTCGATCGGGGGTGTGTCGGTAAAGCGGATGTTCATGCGTTCCCTTGTTGTGTGGACGGCGGCGCCTGCCCGGTCGCGGGCTCCGTGGCCTGCTCGGCAGCCTGCTCAGCGGCCAGCTCCCGGGCTACTGCAGCCTCCGGATGCTCCGGCTGCTCTTCGAACAGCCGGGACAGCACGCCCGGCGCATGCTTGAGCGAAGCGAGCATGCCGGGCGGGAGCGGCGCCGCCTTGTTGTAATCGTTCATGTACATGTCGAGGCCGTCGATCGCGTTGAAGTGCGGATCGGTGAACAGCTTCTTCAGGGCCAGGCGCTGGACCGACTTGTCGACGCCTTTCGCGACAAAGGCGGAGAAGTCGGCGTCGGGGGTGAGCCGGGCGACGTCGTCCATGGTCGGCAAGGGCGCCGACCGCGTCGCTACGGACTCCGGCCTGGCGGCCACCGGCTCCGGGACCGCCACCGGTACAGATGCGGGTGCGGGTGCGGGTGCGGGCCGAGCGGGCTCGGCTTCGCCTCCGGTCGATTTCAGGCGCGACCAGCGCCGCAGGAATCCTTCTTCCGACATCGTGGCTCCGCTCATCCGTGCTCGCGCCCGCGGCGGCGTCCCGCCTTGGGCTGGTAATGCTCGCGCAGGTAGCCGGCCACCCAGGCGTAGATCTCGGCCGGCATGGCCACGCCGTCGGCCTGCTCGCCCGAGTCGAACATGCGGGTGCCCTCGACATAGCTGACCGAGGCGCGCACCGGGATCGCCTTGCCCTCCTCCATGCGCCACAGCACGAAGACCTTGGACTCGGGCGCGATGCAGTTCTCGTAGTAGCCGTCGTTCTCGTCGGTGTACAGCTCGAGCTCGAGGCCGGAGACGAGGTAGTAGTCGCGCTCCGGACTGCTGCTGAGCACCTGCAGGCGCGGCAGTTCGCCGCGGTCCGGCACGACGCCCACCGCCTCCCAGGCCTCGTCGGCCCAGCGGTGCTGCACGGTGCGCCGCTGCATGATCACCGCGATCGGCATGCTGCCCATCTTCATTGCTTGTTCGCCGTCTTGGGGGTGTGTTCCTTCTCTACCGCAGGCGCGACCCCTTTCGGCACGGCTTTCGTCGGCCCTTTCTTGACGTCTTCGCTGGGCGCCGCGGTGCCCAGCTTCTCGCTCTTGATCGGGACATTCGCGGCGTTCAGCGCCTGGCGGCTGTGCGGCGCGGCGCCGGTGGCGGGCGCCGCCGCAGCCGAACCTGGCGCGGCATTGGCCGGCGCCGCGGCCGGCATGCCGGCGTTCGGCGGCGTGACGCCCGGCGGCACCATCCCTGCCGAGGCGGCGGCGCGTGCTGCGCCCGGGGCGGCTGCGCCGGGCTGCACCGGATTGGCGACGGCGCCCGGCGCCATGGTGCCGGCGCCGGCAATGCCGGCCGCACCCGGGGGCGGCGTGCCGACCGAGGCCGCATTCGCCCCGGCCGGCGCCGCGGCCGGCGCGGCGGCGATCGCGACCGGCGGGTTGACGCGCCAGCCCTTCGCTGGAGCCTGGGCGCGCCAGCGGTTGCTGAGGGCGTCCATGGACGCCAACAGCGCTTCCTTTTCCTTCGCCGCCTTGGCGTCGGCGGCCGCCTTCTTGGCGGCGGCTTCCTGCTGCTGGGCGGGTGTCAAGGCCGGCTTGGGCAGCGCGGCCTGGGAAGATGCGCTGCCGGCCAGCATGGCGGCCAGCAGGCAGCTGAGTCGGATGTGCCTGTTCATTGCTTGGCTCCCAGTGTGCCGGGCGCCGCGGCGCCCTGCGGGGCAGTATTGGTGGCCGCCGGGGCTTCCACGCTGCCCGGGGCCGGGGCCACGGTGCGGCCATGGTCGCCCGGCTGGGTCTGGGTGCCCGGCTGGGCGCCGGACGGCGGCGTCACGCCCGAGGTCGGACCCTGCCCGGTTTCCTGGACGGTGCCGCCGGTGGCGGCGCCCGAGGTGGTCCCGCCGGAGCCCCCCGCAATACCCGGGGTGCCGCCGGCATAGGTGGCGTCGGTCACGGGCTTGGCGGTGCTGGCGATGATGGCGCCGCTGGTGCGCCCGCCGGCCGAGACCTGGCCCGGATACTTGGTCTGTTCGATGCCGCCCACGCTCGGGTTGCGGCCGCGGTCGCAGCCGGCCAGCACGGCGAGCGCCATGGCGGAGATCAGGATGGTCGATGCTTTCATGGTGCTCCTCAATGCGCCGGGCCGGGGCGCGGCGTCGGCCGCACCGGCGCGCTGTCCGGGAGGGGACGGTTCGCCGGGTCCGTGGCGCTGCCGTTCTGGACCTGCTCGTACCACAAGGCGTGGTGCGCCGCGGCCCAGTTCTCGTCCACCGTGCCTTCGCGCATGGCCTGGTAGGCGCCCGGGGTGCCCCAGGTGCCGATGTAGATGTGGCCCATGGCGGCGGCGATATAGAAGGCGGCGCCGGCGATGTGCAGGTAGTTGGCCACCTGCAGCACCCAGCGGGTCTGGCCGAAGGTGACGAAGTCCAGGATCAGGCCGGTGATCGACATGACGATGCCCAGCAGGGTCACGCCGAGCCAGAACCAGGCCTTTTCGCCGGCATTGAAGAAGCCGGCCGGCACGTGCTTGTGCGACACCAGGCCGCCACCCTGCTTCACCCACTGCCAGTCGACCCGGTTGAAGAAGTTGCGGCGCAAGAAGGTAATGAACATCAGCACCGAGCAGATGATGAACACCGGCCCCACGAAGTTGTGCAGGTACTTGGAGATGATCGCGACCCAGGAGAACAGGTCGTGTCCCATCCAGGGCAGCATGATCTTCTTGCCGTACATGATGATGATGCCGGTGATCGCCAGCGCGATGAAGGTGTAGGCCGTGGCCCAGTGCACCTTGCGCTCCCAGTTGGTGAAGCGCTTGATGCGGCGTCCCGAGGCCGGTTCTTGGCGTGCCGGGCCGATCGTGTTGTAGAAGATGAAAATCAGGAGCGGCACGCCGAGCAGGATGAAGCCGGCAATGGTTGCCAGCGGCCCGTTGCGCAGGTGGCGCCAGGTGTTGCCGCCGCGCTGGACGATGACGTTGGCCTCGGTGGCGCCGTACTGGCCGAGGAAGTGGCGGTCCATGTGGACTCGGCCGGAAGACGGGTTGGTGAGGCCCGGCTCAGGAACGACCGAGTCGCCTTCGATCTGGAGCATGGTCTGCTCCTCGGCATAGGCGGGCTCGGCTTTCTTGTTGGGCACGCCCGCCCAGGCGGAGGGCAGCAGCAGGGCCAGTACGAGGGCGGCGATCAGGGCCAGCGTGATGCGCATGGATGTGGTTCGCATCGTCGGCTCCTTACGGGTTGGCCCGGTTGTACTCGTTCTGCTTCATGCCGCGATTCTGGATCGTGGCCGACCAGGCCAGGCGGTCGTTGTGGAAGCGGGTCTGGAAATGGCGATTGTCTTCCTTGCCGGCATACTGGCCGTGCAGCCATTCGGGATGCTGGTCGACTTCGAGGCAGCCGGCCAGTAGCACGGGCAGCGCCAGTACCAGGTAACGCAGATGAGAGCGGAGCTTGTTCATTGCGGGAACCTCCCTGGCTCGTTCTGCACGTCGCCGATGTTCTGGTTGACACGCGGCAGGTCGCCCTTGGCCTTGACTTCGCCGCCGCGTTTCGGGCGGCCGTAGGCGATCTTCCAGCCCCACAGTTCGGGGCCGTAGCCGCGGGTCTCGACGCGCTGGCGGTAGATGTCGGCGATCTGCTCGGCTTCGCCGCCCAGCAGGGCCTTGGTGCCGCACATCTCGGCGCAGGCCGGCAGCTTGCCTTCGGCGATGCGGTTGCGGCCGTACTTCTTGAATTCCGCTTCCGAGGTGTCCGGTTCCGGGCCGCCGGCGCAGAAGGTGCACTTGTCCATCTTGCCGCGGTGGTTGAAGATGCCGGTCTCCGGGAACTGCGGCGCCCCGAACGGACAGGCGTAGTAGCAGTAGCCGCAGCCGATGCACTGGTCCTTGCTGTGCAGGACGATGCCATCCTCGGTGTGGTAAATGCAATTGGTCGGGCACACCGCCAGGCAGGGGGCGTCGGTGCAGTGCATGCAGGCCACCGACACCGAGCGCTCGCCCGGGATGCCGTCGTTGATGGTCACCACGCGGCGCCGGTTGATGCCCCAGGCCAGTTCGTGTTCGTTCTTGCATGCGGTTACGCAGCCGTTGCAGTCGATGCAGCGCTCTGTATCGCAAATAAATTTCATCCTCGCAGCCATGCCACCCTCCTCTGCTGTTCTCTAAGCGTGCTTCAGGCCTTGACGACCCGGCACAGCGATACCTTGGTTTCCTGCATCATCGTCACGGCGTCATAACCGTAGGTCCAGGCCGTGTTGATGGCCTCGCCGCGCACGGTCGGCGCGCCGCCCTCGGGGTAATGACGCTCGAGGTCTTCGCCCATCCACC
The DNA here is from genome assembly GCF_020707265.1 of Massilia sp. IC2-477. Lineage (GTDB taxonomy): Bacteria > Pseudomonadota > Gammaproteobacteria > Burkholderiales > Burkholderiaceae_D > Telluria. The sequence continues at coordinate 220,719 of NZ_JAJFEQ010000009.1, read as the reverse complement.
AGCCGCCGAAGTGGAAGGGTGCCCAGACCAGGCCGATCGGCACCCGCTCGGTGACCATCGCCATCATCTTCAGGCGCGCGCCGGTCGGGGTCTCGACCCACACGTAGTCGCCGACCTTGGCCTTGATCTGGGCCGCGTCGCGCGGGTTGATCTCGACGAACATGTTCTGCTGCAGCTCGGCCAGCCAGGGGTTAGAACGGGTTTCCTCGCCGCCGCCCTCGTACTCGACCAGGCGGCCGGAGGTCATGATCAGCGGGAAATCCTTCGAGTAATCGACGTCCTGCACCGACTTGTACAGGGTCGGCAGGCGCCAGAAATTGGCCTTGTCGTCGTAGGTCGGGTACTTGGCGACCAGGTCGCGCCGCGGCGAGGCCAGCGGTTCGCGGTGGGTCGGCACCGGGTCCGGGAAGTTCCACACGTTGCAGCGCGCACGGGCATTGCCGAAGGGGGCGCAGCCGTGGGCGATGACGACCCGGATGATGCCGCCCGACAGGTCGGTCTTCCAGTTCTTGCCCTCGGCCATCGCCTGTTCCTGCGGCGTGAGCTCGGCCCACCAGCCCAGCTTTTTCAAGAAGACGTGGTCGAATTCCGGGTAGCCGGTGTCCAGCTGGCTGTCCTTGTTGGTCGAACCGTCCGCCGCCAGCAGCGACACGCCGTTGTGCTCGACGCCCCAGTTGGCGCGGAACGGCAGGCCGCCCTCGGCCACCGACTTGTTGATGTCGTACAGGATCGGCGTGCCCGGGTGCTTCAGCTCCGGCGTGCCCCAGCACGGCCACGGCAGGCCGTAGTAGTCGCCCTTGCAGGGACCGTCGTCGGCGCGCATGGTGGTCGGGTTGAAGGTGTGCTTGTTCTCCATGTGGAGTTTCAGGCGCTCCGGCGAACAGCCCGTGTAGCCGATGGTCCAGCACGAGCGATTGATCTCGCGCAGGATGTCCTCGACCACCGGTTCGTTCATCACGACCTTGATGTTCTTGCACAGTTCGTTATGGAAGCCGAATTTCTTGGCGAACAGGTACATGATCTCGTGGTCGGTCTTGCACTCGAACAAGGGCATGATGACCCGTTCGCGCCACTGGATCGAGCGGTTCGAGGCCGTGCACGAACCCTGGGTCTCGAACTGCGACGCGGCCGGCAGCAGGTAGACGCCATCGGTGCGGCCGTGCATCGAGGCCGTCATGCTCGGATAGGGGTCGATCACCACCAGCATGTCGAGCTTCTGCATGGCCGCCTTCATGTCCGGCAGGCGCACCTGGCTGTTCGGGGCGTGGCCCCAGTAGAACACCGCGCGCAGGTTGCTCGGCTGGTCGATGTATTGGTTGTCTTCGTTGACCGCGTCGAACCAGCGCGACACCGTGATGCCCGGCTTTTCCATCAGCTCCTTGGAGCCGAAGCGCGACAGGATCCAGTTGTAGTCCACGCCCCAGACGTTGGCGAAGTGTTTCCAGGCGCCTTCGGCAATGCCGTAGTAGCCGGGCAGCGAGTCGCCATTGGGGCCGACGTCGGTGGCGCCCTGGACGTTGTCGTGGCCGCGGTAGATGTTGGCGCCGCCACCCGGGATGCCGATGTTACCCAAGGCCAATTGCAGGATCGAGAGCGCACGCACGTTGGCGGTGCCGACGTGGTGCTGGGTGATGCCCATGCACCAGACCACCGACGAGGGCTTGTTCTTGGCCAGCATTTCGGCGGCCAGCCTGACCGAGGCTTCAGGCACGCCGGTGATGTCCGAGACCTTGTCCGGCGTCCATTTGGCGACTTCCTTGCGCACGTCGTCCATGCCATAGGTGCGCTGGGCGATGTATTCCTTGTCTTCCCAGCCGTTCTGGAAGATGTGCCACAGGATGCCCCACACCAGCGGGATGTCGGTGCCCGGGCGCACCCGCACATAGTGGTGGGCGAAGCGCGCGGTGCGGGTGAAGCGCGGGTCGATGACGATCATCTTCGCGCCGAGCTCCTTGGCGTGCAGGAAGTGCAGCATCGAGATCGGGTGCGCTTCGGCTGGATTCGAGCCGATGAACATCACCGCCTTGCTGTGGTGCAAGTCGTTGAAGGAGTTCGTCATCGCGCCGTAGCCGAAGGTCTGGGCCACGCCGGCGACCGTGGTCGAGTGACAGATGCGGGCCTGGTGGTCGCAGTTGTTCGAGCCCCAGAACGAGACCCATTTGCGCAGCAGGTAGGCCTGTTCGTTGTTGTGCTTGGACGAGCCGATCACCATCAGCGAATCCGGGCCGGATTTCTGGCGCATCTCGATCAGCTTGTCGCCGATCTCGTTGATGGCCTGGTCCCAGGAGATGCGCTGGTACTTGCCGTTCACCAGCTTCATCGGGTAGCGCAGGCGGTGCTCGCCGAAGGCGTGCTCGCGCACCGAGGCGCCCTTGGCGCAGTGCGCACCCATGTTGATCGGGGAGTCGAACGCCGCCTCCTGGCGCACCCAGACGCCGTTGGCCACCACCGCGTCCACCGAGCAGCCCACCGAGCAGTGGCTGCAGACGGTGCGCTTGATTTCGGTGGGGACCGGGGCGCCGGGGGCCTGGTCCGCCTTGGCCGGTTCGATCACGTTCAGCGGCAGCTGGCGGGCCAGGGCGCCGGCGCCGGCGGCGACGCCTGCGCCGACCAGGAAGCGGCGCCGTTTGAGTCCGCTGTCGCGGACGGTCTTCACAAGGGACATGCTGGCTCTCCGATTGTGCTGATGGGTACCGTCACCAGTAGGCGGCGGTCTGGTAGTAACGGCGGATGTGCTCGGTCTCGTGGTAGCCGCGCTTGACCTCAGGGTTCGGCGCTGGCGCGGCGGCCGGCGCCTCCTCGGCCTGGGCGCTGCCGGTGACCACGGCTAGTGCGCCCAATGGCGCGGCTTTCAGGAAGCTGCGTCGGGTGTGGTCCGGTTGACCGGCTTCCCGTTTCACGTCCTGTTCCTGTTGATTCCCTTGCGGTAGCTGTTCCATGCCTGTGCCTCTTTGGTTAAACCGGTGTCTCTTCGAGCGCTTCCGCGACCACGAAGGCTTGTGCCTCGATGGCGAGGAAGGCGCCGGCCAGCCGTGCGACCAGCCGGTAGTAATTCGATCCTTCCGCTCCCCCGATATCAGCCAGGCAGCGCTCGTACCAGGGCGCGATGTGGACCTCGAAGAAGGCCTGCTGGCGCTCGATGGGCTGGCGCGCGATGCCGGGCGCGCCGATGATCAGGACGCGCATGGTCTCGCACAGGGCGCCCAGGTGGTCTTCGAACTCGCCGACGCCGCGCACGCGCCCGATGCCGAAGCGCGCCAGGTCGGCGCGCAGTTCGGCCAGCGGGGTATCGTTCATGAAGCCGGACAGGTAGCGCGAACCGTAGGGATTGACCGGCGGCGTGCCAACGCTGACGAAGAGCGTGTCGAATTCCTCGGCGACCGCCTCCGGGTCCATGACGCCGGAGGCCAGCGTCAAGGCTTCCCAGCTTTGTTCCAGCGCCGGATCGCCCCCTTCGGAAAGGATGGGGTCGGCATGCGCCAGGGCATCCAGCAGCGCGCTATCGGGCGCGGCCAGCAGCAGGCGCGACAGCAAGGCGTACAGGTCGGCGCGCGCCTGGTCCTCGCCGGACAGCGGAAGCGGTACTGCGACGGGCGCGGCGGAAGCGGAAGGACGGTCGATCTGGGGCGCCTCTGGAAGGGACACGGTGCTGCACTCCTGTTAACAAAGCTTATAAGAAGTGTATTCCTCCATAGCGCCATGCCGCGCACGGTTGGTCGGGCCGCTTCCCGGGCGGCGCCGCTAGCGCATCCCCAGCGCCTGCATCAGCACCCGAATCACGTAGGCCACCGCCGCCAGCGTAAACACGCCGCCCAGCCACAGGGCGGCCATCCAGCCGAGACGCCGCATCCACTCACGGCGCGTCACGCGACGCCGCGTGGCCATTTCAGTGGTACCCCGCATCGGCCTTCACCTTGCCCCGGAAAACCCAGTAGGACCAGCCGGTGTACATCAGGATGATGGGCAGGATGAACAGGGTGCCGACCAGCGCGAAGCCCTGGCTGGCCGGGGGCGACGCCGCTTCCCAGATCGAGATCGCGGGCGGCACGATGTGCGGCCAGATGCTGATCGCCATGCCGGAGTAGCCCAGGAAGATCAGTGCCAGCGCAGCCACGAAGGGCACCCGGTGCGGATCGCGCGTCAGCGAGCGCAGCAGCAGTACGATGAAGACCAGCACCAGCACCGGCACCGGCGCCAGCAGCACGATGTTGGGGAAGCTGAACCAGCGGTCGGCCACCGCCGGGTCGCGCAGCGGGGTCCAGATGCTGACGATGACGATGGCCGCGAGCAGCATCAGGGCGAAGGGGCGCGCCACCTGCACCATGCGCGCCTGCAGCTCGCCCTCGGTTTTCATCACCAGCCAGGTGGCGCCCAGCAGGGTGTAGGCGATCATCACGCCGACGCCGGCCAGCAGCGGGAAGGGCGCGATCCAGTCGAGCGGCCCGCCGGCGTAGCTGCGGCCCGACACCGTGATCCCGTCCAGGAAGGCGCCCAGCGCCACGCCCTGGAAGAAGCTTGCCACCACCGAGCCGCCGATGAAGGCCTTGTCCCACAGGTGGCGCTCGTGTTCCTTGGCCTTGAAGCGGAATTCGAAGGCCACGCCCCGGAACACCAGGCCGACCAGCATGAAGATCAGCGGCAGGTACAGGCCCGACAGGATGATCGAATAGGCTATCGGGAAGGCCGCCAGCAGCCCTTCCCCGCCCAGCACCAGCCAGGTCTCGTTGCCGTCCCAGACCGGCGCCACCGTGTTCATCATGGCGTCGCGGTCGCGCTTTTTCGGCGTGAACGGAAACAGCAGGCCGATGCCCAGGTCGAAGCCGTCCAGCAGCACGTACATGAAGACGGCGAAGAAGATGATGACCGCCCAGATGACGGTGGTGTCGATGCCCATGGCCTAGCTCCCCCGTTTGCCGTCGTCCTGCCCGGGTCCTTCCGGGCCGGGTTCGTCGTCCACATTGTCGTCGTTCGCCACGTCGGCTGCCGACAGCGGCCGCATCGGCGTGCGCTCCTCGCCCGGCCCGCCCTGCGGCGGACGGTTCAGCTCGAAGCGCTGCGGCCCCTTGCGCATCATGCGCAGCAGGTAGACGGTGCCGGTGCCGAACACGAACATATAGGCCACCACGAACAGCGCCAGGGTCAGCGCCAGCGCGGCGGCGCCGTGCGGCGAGACCGCGTCGGCCGTGCGCAGCACCCCGTACACGACCCAGGGCTGGCGCCCCACCTCGGTGGTGGTCCAGCCGGCCAGGATGGCGACCAGCCCCGCCGGCCCCATCAACAGGGCGAAGCGCAGGAACAGGCGCTGGTTCCATATTCGCCCACCACGCCTGAGCCACAGGCTCCAGGCCCCGAGCGCGATCATGAGCAGGCCCAGGCCGACCATCAGGCGGAAGCTCCAGAACACGATCAGCGAGTTCGGCCGGTCTTCGCGCGGGAACTCCTTCAGTCCCGGGATCTGGCCGGTCCAGCTGTGGGTGAGGATCAGGCTGCCCAGGTGGGGAATGCCGACCGCGTACTTGGTGCGCTCTTCTTCCATGTCCGGGATGCCAAACAGCAGCAGCGGAATCGCCCGCTCGCCCTCGTTCTGCCAGTGCCCTTCCATCGCCGCCAGCTTGGCCGGCTGGTGCTTGAGGGTGTTCAGGCCGTGGAAATCGCCGACCACCGCCTGGATCGGCGCGACCAGCAGGATCATCCACATCGCCATCGAGAGCATCTTGCGCACCGCCGGGTTGTCGCGTCCCTTCAGGAGCTGCCAGGCCCCGGAGGCGCCGACGATCAGGGCGGTGCTGAGGTAGGCCGCGATCACCATGTGCAGCAGGCGGTAGGGAAAGGAGGGGTTGAAGACGATCGCCAGCCAGTCGGCCGGGACCATGCGCCCGCCCTCGATGGCATAGCCCTGCGGGGTCTGCATCCAGCTGTTGGCGGCCAGGATCCAGGTGGCCGAGATCAGGGTGCCGACAGCGACCGCGCAGGTGGCGGCGAAATGCAGGCCGGGGCCGACCCGGTTCCAGCCGAACAGCATGACGCCCAGGAAGCCGGCTTCGAGGAAGAAGGCGGTCAGCACCTCGTAGGAGAGGATCGGTCCCATGATGCTGCCGGCGAATTCGGACAGGTAGCTCCAGTTGGTGCCGATCTGGTAGGCCATCACGATGCCGGACACCACCCCCATGCCGAAGCACACGGCGAAGATCTTGAGCCAGTAGTGGTAGAGGTCGACGTAGACCTGGCGCCCGGTGCGCAGCCAGCACAGTTCGAGCACCGCCAGGTAGCTCGCCATGCCGATGGTTATGGCCGGAAACAGGATGTGGAAAGACATCGTGAACGCGAATTGCACGCGCGCCAGATCCAAAGCCGACAAACCGAACATGCGCTCTCCTGTGGTCGTTGTACTGCGTCCTCTATGCCAGTGCCGTGTCCAGAATCTAGCACGGGCGCCGGGTGCGCACGCTTGGCGAGGGCGATTAAATGGCCGGACTGTGACGGCGGCACAGCAGGCCATGTTTCACTTCCAAAATCTTTCACGCCGTCAGAAAACCGGAGTCCACTGATCCATATTAATGACCGCTCAGATCGCCTCTGGCGACCGCTTGTGCTCGTCTATATTGGCTGACGATTCGGGCCCGGCAGCTCGATATCCGGGTGAACATCGCATGGAGCAGCGACATCGCGCTCTACGTCGATGACCTCGTCGTCAACCCCTGAGCACAAGGAGAACAGCATGTCGCCAAATGACCGTCTCGACCGGGACGCAGCCCTCACCCTCGACCGCCCCTGGAGCGCCGATGCGCCGCCCTCCTCGGCCAACCAGGCTCCCTACGCCGAGGCCGAGGCCGACGTCCAGGCGGACCCGGGCAAGGTGCAGCCCGCACTGCAGGGCAACGGCTTCACCTACCGCCACAACTGGGGCGCACGGCGCGGCCAGTGGGTGCTGCGTCTGAACTGGTCGGAAGTCAACGCCCGTTCCCAGGTCTTCGTCGCCATCGGCGAAGGCGCCGCCGGCGGCCCGGACGCCGGCAAGTTCATCGGCTCGGCCCGCTACACGGTGCACAACGTGGCGCCGCGCGCCGGCGGCGTCGACATCTGGGTCAACATCGAGTGGAGTTCGGACATTGCCCTCTACGTCGATTACCTGGTCGTCAACCCGGTGCCCAGCGGCCCGCGCTCGGTATCGGTGACGGTGCACCGCCACAGCAGCGTCGCCCTGAGCGACGCCGAGGCCGACCGCATCCTGGCCGACATGGGCACCATCCTCCAGCGCGACGATACCGGTCCGGACGTCGCCACCCCGGTCCAGTTCGTCCGCAACGGCGCGGTGCGGCTGCTGCCGGCCACGGTCCCGGGCACGATCCAGACGGCGGCCGACCTGAATGCGCTGCTGAGCGCCGGTTCCGGCATCAAGATCGTGCAGGCGATCCGCTGGTGCGGCGGCCCTGGCGACAACATCATCGGCTGCGCGCCGGTCGGCAGCACCACGGTGAATGTGGCCGCGGTACGCTTCACCGCCGACCAGGAAGGCCTGATCTGGGTACACGAGTACGGGCACAACTGCGGCCTGCCGCACCGCACCGACGACCCGCGCGCGGTGATGTATCCGTCGGTCGGGGTCGACCACAACGTGGTCAATGCCGCCGAGTCGTCTGCTTTCCTGGCCGGACCCGCCGCCGTCACCGGCAAGGTGCTGGCCGCGAGCGGCTGCAACTGCGACCTGGGCGACATGAAGGCGCTGCTCGATGTGCGCGACTTCGTATCGCAGCACTGGATCGAGGGCGTGCCCTACGAACTGGCCTCGCAGTACGGCGAAGCCGATGCGGGCAAGCTGCTCGACTGGCTGGTGGGCGAGCCGGAGAAGCACGAGGAATTCCTGCCGCAGATCGTGGCCACCCTCGGCTACATCGGCAGCGAGATCGCCGCCCAGCCGCTGATCGACTTCGTGCACAGCACGCGCGCCGGGCGCGCCGTGTTCAACGCCAAGAACGCCGCCCTGCTGCGCCTGGGCGACCTGGCCAACCGCTCGGGCAGCAGGCTGGCGGTGGACTTCCTGGCCAGGGTCGCGAGCGACATCGCACTGGCGCGCTCGCTGGCCGCGCCGCAGGCGGGCGCGGAGAAGGCCCTGGCGGCCAGGGCCGGCCAGGACGTGGTGGCGCCGAGCCTCGAGACGCTGGCGTCCGAGCTGGCGGTGTCCGCGACCTTCGGCCTGGCGCTGGCCGGCGCCGAGGAAGCCCGCCGGACCGTCGAGGCCCTCAAGCGCGACCCGAACGCCTTTGCCTCGGTCAACCAGGCAGCCGGCGAAGCGGGGCAGATCGCGGACACCGTGCTGCGCCAGGGCCGCAAGGAGTACTACCGGATGAAGACGGAACAGCGCCATCACCTGTAAGACTCCCGTAGCACGACTGCCGGGGCCATGCCCCGGCAGTATTGCTTTTGGAAAATGGAATGCCCTGAGCTGGACAGCGGTCTATAATGGCCCCATCAGCTTTCCGTTTTGCGCCATGAACCAACCGATGTCGATGCCGGGCGCATCGCCCCTGAACTTGCAAGTCATCAAGGCCAGCTGCAGCGCCTGCAGCATGCACCAGCTGTGCCTGCCCATGGGGCTCGAGGACGCCGACATCAACCGCCTCGACCAGATCATCGGACGGCGCCGGCGCCTGGTGCGCGACGAGCGCCTGTATGCGATGGGCGAACCTTTCCGCAACCTGTACGCGGTGCGCTTCGGCCACTTCAAGACCTACCAGGTGAACGCCGCGGGCGAAGCCCAGATCACCGGTTTCCAGATGGCCGGCGAACTGCTGGGCATGGACGCGATCAGCGGCACCCACCACTGCGACGCCGTGGCGCTGGAAGACAGCGAAGTGTGCGAGATCCCGTTCTCGCGCCTGGAAGAACTGTTCGGCCAGGTGCCGGCCCTGCTGCGCCACTTCCACCGCATCATGAGCCAGGAAATCACGCGCGAGCAGAACGTCATGCTTTTGCTCGGCAATATGCGCGCCGAGCAGCGCTTCGCCGTCTTCCTGGTGAACCTGTCGGCGCGCTACGCCGCCCGTGGCTACTCGCCCAACAGCTTCCAGCTGCGCATGTCGCGCGAAGACATCGGCAATTATCTCGGTCTCACCATCGAAAGCGTCAGCCGCCTGCTGTCGCGCTTCAAGAAACAGGGCTGGCTGCAGGTCGACAAGCGCGAAGTCACCCTGCTCGACCCGGCCAAGCTCAAGGCGCTGGCGGCCGGAACCGACGTTTGCAGCCCGATGGGCTGAGGCGGGCCCCATGGCAAGCGCGCCCCTGCTCGACCTGCATGTGCGCAGCTATGGCGAGAGCCGGGAAGCGGACCGCCACAGCTTTGCCCAGGTGGTGCTGCCGGTCAGCGGCGAAGTGGCGCTGGAGATCGAGGGGCGCTTTGGACGGCTCGATCCCCTGCACGCCGCATTCGTGGCGCCCGGCGCCTGGCATTCGCAATACTCGTCCGTTGCCAACCGCTCGCTGATCCTCGACGTCGGCATGCCGGGCTTCGAACAGGGGCCCTGGCAGCAGCTGCTTGAACGCCCCTTTACTGCCATCGGCCCGGCGGCGCGCAAGCTGGTCGAGTTCATGGGCATCCTGGCCGCCGGCGGGGCGCCTGCCCCGTCGGTGCTGCAGGGCTGGACGCCGCTGCTGCTCGACACCCTGACCCTCGGCGCTGGCCAGCCGGCCTCGCGCCTGGCCGCCCTCCTGGCGCGCATCGAGGCCGAGCCCGGCCTGCCCTGGAGCACCGACAGCATGGCGCGCACGGCCGGCGTCAGCGTCAGCCGCCTGCACGCCCTGTTCCGCGAAGAGCACGACAGTACACCGCATGACTGGCTGCTGCGCTGCCGCCTGCAGCGCGCCTGCGACTGGCTGGCGGGAAGCGAGCGCCCGGTGGCCGAGATCGCGCTGGCGGCCGGCTTTTCCGAGCAGAGCGCTCTCACCCGCGCCATGCGCCGCGCCATGGACACCACGCCCGCCGCCTACCGCCGCGCACGGCGCGAGACCAGGTCAAAAACGCAGTAGGCCCGGTCAAGCTTTCTCCCAGCGCCCCGCCGACAATCTCCCATCAAAGGAGATTGCCATGCTGTCGCAGATTCACACCACATCCAGCCAGGCCCAGCTCGGCATCGGCGCCGGCATCACCGCCGGCGCCTTCTGGGGCCTGGTCTTCCTCGCGCCCGAACTCACGCCCGGCTTTTCGCCGCTGCAGCTGTCGGCCGGACGCTACCTCGCCTACGGGCTCGTGGCGGCCGTGCTGATCGCGCGTTCCTGGCCACGCCTGGTGCGCAACCTGAGCTGGGCCGACTGGCGCGGCCTGGCGGGACTCAGCCTGCTCGGCAACATCGTGTACTACCTGTTCGTGGCCCAGGCCGTGCAGTCGGGCGGCGTGGCCATGACCTCGATCGTGATCGGCCTGCTGCCGCTCGCAGTCACCCTGGCCGGCTTGCGCGAGCATGGCGCCGTGCCGCTGCGGCGCCTGGCGCCCTCGCTGCTGCTGGGCGGCGCCGGGCTGGCCTGTATCAGCTGGGATGCGCTGCGGGCGGCGGGCGGCTCGGCCCTGGGCCTGCTGTGCGCGCTCGGCGCGCTGGTGTCGTGGACGGTCTATGCCGTGGTCAACCGGCGCTGGCTGGCGCGCCTGCAAGGCGTCTCCAGCCAGGAGTGGAGCCTGCTGGTGGGTGTGATGACGGGCGCCCAGGCGCTGCTGCTGGCGGTGCCGGCTTTCCAGCCCGGCGCGGCGGCGCACAGCGGCGCCGAGTGGCTGCAGTTCCTCGGCGTCGTGAGCGCCGTCGGCATCTTCTGCTCGGTAGTCGGCAACGCCCTGTGGAATTACGCCAGCCGCGCGCTGCCGATGGCCCTGATGGGACAGATGATCGTGTTCGAGACCGTGTTCGCTTCGCTGTACGGATTCCTGTGGGAGGGGCGCTGGCCGAACGGACTGGAAGCCGCCGCGCTGCTGCTCCTGCTGGCCGGCGTGGCGTCCTGCGCCGCCGCCCATCGCAGTTAGCGCGCCAGGTAAGCGGTATATCCCTGGATGAAGGCGGCGCGCAGGCGCAGGAACTCGTCGATGTCCCTGAACTTCGTGCGTTTCTGATTCAGCAGGTAGGCGGTGACGATGGTCTCGCGGGCGGTGACGAAGAAGTGGATCTGGCTGATGGTGCCGCCCCTCAGCCCGAGCACGTTGTCGGTGTAGCCGACCACCTCGATGCCGTTCACCGTCTCGCGCTCGAACACGATCGTGTCCTTTCCCGGCGGCGTGCGCGCGGCCACCTTGGCGCACGCCTCCGGATTGGCAGCGAGATAAGCGCCCACGAGAGCGCGGTCGCGACGCACATTGTGCTCCAGGGCCTCGATCACGAGCGCCCTGTCCTGCTCGTACATGCCCGGCATGCTGGTCTCGATCTTGACGTTGGCGAAGTAGTCGCTGCCCGGATAAAGATACATGGCCTTGATCGCTTCGCGCACCGAGACCTTCTCGCGCCGTGCCGGAGTGCCTGCATCGCCTGGCCTCCATTCGATCATGCGCCACGGCGGCGCATCCCGGTCGCGCGCCTGCAACTCGACGAGAAGCAGGCCATCGGCGAAGCCTGGGGGCACCAGGCGCTCGAAGGGCGCCGGCACGTCCGGTGCGGGCTGGGCGAAGGCGGGCAGCAGGCACAGGGCCAGGATGGCAAACAGGCGGCGCGAAAGCAGGGTCATGGCGAGGCGATGAAAGTCGGGACCTGCGCATCCTGCCGCAGCCTTCCGCTTCGCGCGAGCCGTATTGCCGAGGTAGCGCCCCGCGGCCTTGCCGGTACCGCGCTGCGCTCCCTGCCTAGAGCTCGATCACCAGCTCCGGCCGGAAGGCTTCCTGCTCACCCTTGCTGAGGTAGCCGAGCGGGTTGGCCACCACGCGGCAAGACCAGGGCCGGCCATCCTCGCTGCCCGTCATCACGTAGTCGTTCGCGCAGTGCAGGTGGCCGTGGATCCAGATGTCGGCGCGGGGGAACAGCGCATCCATCGCGTTGCAGAATCCCGCCGTGCCAGGGGTCAGGCCATAGCGCGGATCGGCGCTTTGCAGGCTCGGTGCGAAATGGGTCACCACTACCGTCTTGCCCGCGAAAGGAGCGGCCAGGGCGCCGCGCAGCCAGTCCTGGCAATCGAGCGACATCGCGCGGATGCCCTCGGCCAGCACCTTTTCGCCGTTCTTCAGCGTGGTGTTCTTCGAAAGGTAGTAGTTGGCCGCGCGGAAGGCCTTCTCGCGCCGCTGCAGCTGTTTGGTGAGGTCCGTTTCCTGCACCGCCAGCGCATCGAAGTCGCTCCACAGGGTGGTGCCGATGAAGCGCACGTCCCCAATCACCAGCGTCTCGCGGTCCAGCCACTCGATGCCCAGCTCGGCGCAGGTGGCCTGCAGGCGGCTATATGCCTGCTCGTAGTCGAGGCCGTCGAATTCGTGGTTGCCGGGGATGTAGAGGACCCGGGCCCGCGTCGCGCCAGGGCGCAGCGGCGAGAAGCGTCCGAGGCCGAAGTCCTGATCGAGCAGGCGCGAGCCCTGCTGGTAGGAGCCGATGTCGCCCGCCAGGATGATCACATCGGTATCCTCGCGGATGTCCGGGACGAAGTGCGGGTAGCGTTCGAGGTGCAGGTCGGAGAAAAGCTGGATACGCATGGTCGGCGCAGTATAGCGGCTTTCGGCCGTGCGCTGCGCCGGCCCTGCTAGAAGCTGATGCGCACGTAGGGTGCGCTGGCCTTCGCCACGCCGTGGTAGACCGCCTCGATGTTGTTGCCGTCCGGGTCGAGCACGAAGGCGCCGTAGTAGCCCGGGTGGTAGGCGCGCTCGCCGGGACGGCCGTTGTCCCGGCCGCCGGCGGCCAGCGCTGCAAAGTAAAAGGCGTTCACCATCTTGCGGTCACGCGCCTGGAAGGCCAGGTGGTGGCGTCCGGTCAGCACGCCTTGCGCCGCTTCGCTATCGCGGCTGGAGATGAACAGCTCGTCGGCCCAGAAGTAATCGTCACCCGAGCCGCCGAGCGGAATGCCCAGCACCTCGAACACGGCCGTGTAGAACCTGCGCGATGCGGACAGGTCGCGCACCACCAGCTGGATGTGGTCGATGAGCCGTCCGCGGTAGATTTCCTGTGTTTCCATGCTGCTCTCCTGTGAAAGACCTTCATGAAATACTGACAGTGGCCGGGCAGTGTAGAGCCAAAGCCGGGTGCGGGCAACGCTTGTTGGCTGGCTACTTCCCGGCGCCGGGCGCGATCGCGCCGCGGTACAGCGCGTCGGTGATGCGTTCCTGGAAGCGCGACTCGGACGAGAAGCGCCCCGGCTGCGTTTCCGGATCGGCGCCGACGCCGCTGGCGGCATAGATCATGCCGTTCTTCGTGCGCGGGTCGAACACGAACAGCGCGTTCAGCCCCCAGGCCCAGCCGAGATGGCCGACGCCGGTGAAGCCGCCGCCCTCGACCAGGCGGTCGCCGCGCGCCCGGCCGTCCTTGACGCTGCTGGCGTCCACGAAATGCTGGGTACCCAGCCCCCAGGCCCCGTACAGCCCGTGGAAAGTACCGCCGTCGCCGCTCGCGCTGCCGTTGACGCCTTCCTGGATCGTCCACTGGCGCGCCAGCATGGTCCTGACCGTTTCAGGCCTGAGGATCTGCGTGCTGCCATGGCGTCCCTCGTTCATCAGCATCAGCATGATCTGCGCCAGCTCGCCTGTGGAGGTGCGCAGGCTGCCCTGGGGGCCGAACAGGGTGCCGTTGGTCCCCACAATGTAGCGCTCCATGCCGGCGGGCGCCACCGGAGGCTGGATGTGGAAGTCGTCCGACTGCGCGATCCACGGTCCCTGCGGGTCCCAGCGCTCGGCGCCGTCCTTCTCGCGCTTGCGGTAGAGGGTCGCAACGTCGTCGATGCGGGCAGGCGCGAAGTCGGCGAGATAAAAGCCCGCCTTCAGGCCCATCGGATCGAACACCAGGCGCCGCATCAGGCGGTCGAAACGTTCGCGGGTGGCCGCCTCCATGACGGTGGCGACCAGGCCGTAGTTGAAGTTGACGTATTCGAACCAGCTTCCTGGCGCGTGGTCCCTCGACCACATCGCGCCGCTGCCGTGCAAGGGTCCTCCCGGCTGCAGCACATCCTTGAGATTGACGTCGGGCGCCCATCTGAAGCCGCCATCGTCGCGCAGGGACGAGGTGTGGGTGAGCAGCATGCGCAGGGTGATCGGCTGGTCCGGGAAGTGCGGATTGCGCAGCTTGTAGCCGAGATAGTCGCTGACATCGGCGTCCAGCGTCAGGACGCCCTGCTCCACCAGCTTCATGGCGCCGAGGGTCGCCACGAATTTCGAGATCGAGGCGATGCGGAACATGGTGTCCGCATCCATCGGCCGCGCCGGCGCCGTGGCCGTGGCCGAGCGCTTGAGCCCGAACTGGCGGCTGTAGACGGTCTCGCCCGCGCGGATCGCCACCACCGACAGGCCGGGCAGCGGCATGGCCGGATCGTCGACGATGGCCTGCAGCTGGCGGCTCAAGGCGTCGGCCTGCGGTGGCGACAGGGGCGCCGCAGCGGCCGACTGCGCCAGGGTCACAACGGACGCCATCGTCAGCAGTGCCTTGAGCTTCATCCGGCCGATCAAGCCTTCTTTTGCTTCGCGATCCAGCCCTCCACCAGCTCGCCCAGCACGTCCAGCGGCACCGAGCCTGCGCCCAGCACCAGGTCGTGGAAGGCCGGCAGCGAGAACTTGCCGCCCAATTCCTTCTTCGCCTTCTCGCGCAGGTCGATGATGCGCAACATGCCGATCATGTAGGCGTTGGCCTGGCCCGGCCAGGCGACATAGCGCTCGACTTCCTGGGCGCCGATGCCGTAGTCGATCGCCTGCTGGCGGGTCCAGCCCTTGGTATGCAGGCCGGTGTCGACCACGAGGCGGCGTGCGCGGAACAGTTCCGAGCCGAGCGCGCCCAGCAGGCCGGGGACGTCGCCTTCGTACCAGCCCTGCTCCACCGCCAGGCGCTCGGTGTACAGCGCCCAGCCTTCGGCGTGGGCGCTGCCGCCGCTGAAGATGCGCTGGCTGCGGTATTTCGGGATGCCGGTCAGTTCCTGCTGGATCGCCAGCTGGAAGTGATGGCCCGGCACCGCCTCGTGGTAGGACAGGCTGCGCATGCGGATCATGTCGAAGGTCGGGCCGCGCATCGGCACCCAGAAGATACCGGGACGGGTGCCGTCCGGCGCCGGCAGCGAGTAGTGGGCAGCGGCCGACGGTTCGGTCAGCGGCGGCTCGCGGCGCACCTCGACCGGGGCGCGCGGCTTGAGGTTGAACAGCGAAGCGCTCCTGCGCTCGGCGTCCTTCACCATCTCGGCGTAGCTGGCCAGGATGGCGGGGCGTGGATCGCCCTCGCCCTTCGGCTGGAAACGCGCGTCGAGCTGCTTCATGCGTTCTTCGATGTTGCCTTCGACGAGGCCGAGCGAGCGCAGGTGCTTGTCCATCTCGCCTTCGATGCGCGCCACTTCGCGCAGGCCGATCTCGTGGATCTCGTTCGGGGTGAGTTTGGTGCTGGTGAAGTTCTCGACCGCGCGCGCGTAGGCGGCGGCGCCGTTCGGCAGGCGCGAGATGCCGGCCACGTCGCCGGTGCGCGGGTGGAGTTCCGCCATGAAGTCCTGCACCCGCTTGTACGAGGGACGGATGCGCTCTTCGACGATGCGGGCGGCGCGCGCCAGCGCGGCGTTGCGCGCGTCAGGAGTCAAGCCTTCCATCTTCTCGGTGCGCTGGGCCAGCGAAGTCACCAGGACGTTCTCGCCCGCCGCCGGCTTGAGGAAGCTGTCGACCTGGAACTTGGCGCGATCGAGGATGAAGCGCGGCGGGATCAGCGACTTGGCGGCGGCCTCGCGGCCGCGCGCCAGCGCTTCGTCCATGCGGGTGCCGATCTGCTCCAGGCGCGCCAGGTAGCTGTCGACGTCCTGCGGGTTGCGCAGCGGGTGGGTGGTGGTCATGAAATTGACCAGGCCGACCTGCACCCCGCTGAACTGCGAGAAGATGAAGGAGTGGTCCTCGAAGGGCTCGTTGGCGATCACGTTCTGCAGCGACCAGCGCATCACGGCGGCGGAAGTGCGCTGGTTCTCGTCCAGCGGGCCGGCCATCCACTTGTCCAGGCGAGTCAGGCCGGTCTGCGCCAGTGCCCGCATCTTCGCGCGCTGCGCCCTGGTCAGCGGGGTCAGCTCGCGGTCCAGGCGCGCCTGCTCGGCGCCGCTGAAGTACTGGGTGGAAGTCGCCAGCTGCGGGTTCATGCGCACCCAGTCCTCGGCGAACTTCTCGGCCCAGGTGTCGAAGGCCTTGTTCGGCTTGGCGGCGGCGGCTTTCGCTGCCGGTGCGGCCAGCGCCGCGGTGGGCAGGCTGGCGACGGCGATGGCGGCGGGGATGAACAGTGCGCCGATGGCGGCGCGCAGGCTGCGCTGGCGGAGGGATGGCATCGTGGTCTCGTTCCTTGTCGTTGTAGGTGGGATTGGACGGCGCCGGGCGCCGTGTTTGCCGTCGAGGAATCTAACATGGAAAAGGTCAAGTCAACAATGCGTCAGCTGTACGTACACACGGCTCGCGGTGACAATGCTAGACTGCGACAGACCCAGCAGGAGATACCCCATGCGCACGCCCCGGATACCGATTGCCCTGTTTGTCCTCCTGCTGGCGGGCGTCGATGCCCGCGCAGCAGACCCTGCCTACCCGACCACCATGGCCGGGCTGCCGGAACAGGTGCGCGATCTGCTCGAACGCCGCTATGGCGAGATGGCCGATGTCGACGGACCGTTCAGCGGATGGTGTACACGTGCACCGGGCAGCTTCGGGGCGCGGCTGCTGTGGGCCGAGGTGGGTCCGGACGCGGTGCGGGTCCGGTTCGAACAACAGGGCGGGATCACCGGCCCCCGATCCCGCAACGTCGAATTCGGCAGGCAGGACGATGCCTGGGTCGAGGTCGGCCAGGCTGCCCCACCCCCGCAGCGGCTGCTCAAGTGGACAGCCGCGCCGCGCAGCTTCAGTAGCGTGCCCGACCAGGTACTGCCGCCGCTGTGGTCGCCGTCGAGCCTGCCGCAGCACTGAAATATTATTTCATTTAAAGGGTACTCTTGAAACTTTCTTTCATTAGCTCCTTCCTCGTGTCAGCAGGCATGCTGATCTCCCCGCTTGCATCGGCCGAGCAGTTCAAGGTCCTGCTGTTCACCAAGACCGCCGGCTGGCACCACGACGCCGTGCACGAGGGCGTGAGCGCCGTGCAGGAACTCGGCCGGCTGCACGATTTCGGTGTGTTCTGGAGCGCCGACCCCAAGCGCGTGATGAACGACGCCGAGCTGTCCAAGTACCAGGCCGTGATCTTCCTCCTCACCACCGGCGACGTGCTGGACGAGGCCCAGCAGGCCGCCTTCGAGCGGTTCATTCGCAAGGGCGGCGGCTTCGTGGGCGTGCACAGCGCCTCCGACACGGAATACGACTGGCCGTGGTACACGAAGATGGTGGGCCACATGTTCAAGGTGCACCCGGCGGTACAGACCGCGGTGCTGCAGGTCCGCGAGCGCAACTTCCCGGGCATGGAGCGCTTCGCCCCGCGCAGCCTGTTCACCGACGAGTGGTACGAGTTCGGCCCGGCCACCTCCGGCAAGCTGACCTACCTGCTCACGGTCGACGAGACTACCTACAAGCCCGAGGCGAAATGGCCTGACCGCGAGGGCAAGGGCATGGGCGCCTTCCACCCGGTCAGCTGGTACCAGCCCTACGAGGGCGGGCGCGCCTTCTACACCGCCCTGGGCCACCAGGCGGCCACCTACCGCGATCCGGTCTTCCTGCATCACCTGTACGGCGGCATCTACTGGGCGGCGACCGGAAGGGGCTTCCGCGCCGAGTAGGTTTTTTTACTCTGCGTCGGCGGCGATCGCGAGCTGCGCCTGCTTGTTCCAGCTCCAGCTGCCCGCCAGGCGCCAGTCACGTGCGGCGCCTTCGACCACCACCTGCCAGTGGGTCGGCTCCAGCGCCGGCGCCGCGGCCACGAAGCGGCCCTGCGCGTCCGGCAGCGCTTCCAGCATGCGGTCGCGCTCCGGCTGGGTGGGGTGGGCCAGGCGGATATGGAAGGGTGCGCGCACCGGTTCCCCGTGGCTTTGCAGGCTGCCGATAATGCGTCCGGCCGCGGCGTCGTAGCCGGCCTCGAAGCGCAGCCCGAGCCGGGTGGCAGCGCGGTCGCGCCCAAGCTCCTGGTTGATGGCCTTGCCCTGCTTGTAGTAGTCGCCCACCACCATCGCATCCGGACGGCTCGTGGCCAGCCAGATCATCACAAAGCCGCCGACCAGCACCAGGGCGGGACCGATCATCAGGAACCAGGGCCAGCGGTGCCGGTACCAGGGTGCGGCCGGCAGCAGGCTTGGATTGGTGTGCATGTGCTTCTCCTCCTTCCTCATTTGGGCACGATGAATGCCGCTTCTTCCGTCACCTGCAGCGCGACACTCTGCTCGGACGCCAGGGTGAAGGCGATCCGGTTCGAGCCGGGCTTGCCGTCGCCGCCCGCGATGCGCACCCGCACGGGGAAGGCACGGGTGCTGGCCGCCGCGATCTCGACGACGTCCTCGTCCACCACCCTGATCGAGGCAATGCCGTCGACCGTGATGCGCAGCCGCTGCGGTTCTTCCGTGGTGTTCATCAGCTGCAGGCGGTAGACGTTCTCGATCATGCCGTCTTCCACTTCGCGCCCCATCGAGCCGCGGTCGCGGATCACGTCCAGCTTGAGCGGGTTGCGCAGCGCGAGCGACGCCACCATCGCGATGCCGAGGATGGCCAGCACGGTGGTGTAGATCATCACGCGCGGCCGCAGCACACGCTGGCGCACCTGGGCAGGTAGAAGCTTGTCGGTGATCGCGTTCTCGGTCGCGTAACGGATCAGGCCGCGTGGGCGGTTTATCTTGTCCATCACGCTGTTGCAGGCGTCGACGCAGGCCGCGCAGCCGATGCATTCGTACTGCAGGCCCTTGCGGATATCGATCCCGGTCGGGCAGACCTGCACGCACATGCTGCAGTCGATGCAGTCGCCGGCGCCGCTGCTGCCCATGCGCGGGCTGCGCGGCTCGCCACGCTTGGTGTCGTAGGTGACGATCAGGGTGTCCTTGTCGAACATCGCGCTCTGGAAGCGCGCATAGGGGCACATGTACTTGCAGACCTGCTCGCGCAGCCAGCCGGCGTTGCCGTAGGTGGCGAGCGCGTAGAACAGCACCCAGAAGGTCTCCCAGGGACCGAGGCCGAAGGAGGCGATGCCGCCGCCGAGGGAGCGCACCGGCGTGAAGTAGCCGACAAAGGTAAAGCCGGTCCACAGCGCCACCAGGCCCCAGGCCGCGTGCTTGCCGCCCTTGCGCGCGATCTTCTCGACCGTCCAGGGCAGGCGGTCGAGGCGGATGCGGGCGCTTCTCGCCCCTTCGAACTTCCGTTCGATCCACAGGAAGATTTCGGTATATACCGTCTGCGGACAGGCGAAGCCGCACCATACCCGCCCCGCCACAGCCGTCACCAGGAACAGCCCGTAGGCGCACAGGATCAGCAATGCGGCCAGGTAGATGAAATCCTGCGGCCACAGCACCAGGCCGAACAGGTAGAACTTGCGGCTGGCCAGGTCGAACAGGACCGCCTGGCGGCCGTGCAGTTCGATCCAGGGCAGGCCGTAGAACAGCAGCTGGGTGAGCCAGACGCAGGCCCAGCGCAGCGAGGCATACCGGCCCTTGATCTCGCGCGGGTAGATTTCCTCGCGCGCCGCGTACATGCGGATCACGGCCTCTTTCGGTACGTTCATTTTGCTTGCGCCATCACGACAGGTTCATTCGAGAGGCTCCAGACGTAGGCCGCCAGCACGTGCACCTTTTCTTCGCCGAGGAACTCGCCGAAGGCGGGCATGCTGTTGCTGCGACCCTTGCGGATGGTCTCCATCACGGTCTCCTGGCTGCCGCCGTAGAGCCAGGTCTTGTCGGCCAGGTTGGGCGCGCCGAGCAGCGGATTGCCCTTGCCTTCGACGCCATGGCAGGCCACGCAGGCGGCGAACTTCGGCTTGCCGAAGGCGACCTTGATCGGATCGGCGGTCAGCCCCGAGAGATTGCGCACGTAATGCGCCACGCTCTCGATGTCCTTGTCCGATCCGAGCGCCGCGCCCATGGGCGGCATGTTGCCGACCCGGCCCTGCATGATGCTCTGCTTGATGACGGCAGGTTCGCCGCCGTGCAGCCAGTCGCGGTCGGCCAGGTTCGGGAAGCCCTTGCTGCCGCGTGCGTCCGAGCCGTGGCACTGGGCGCAGTAGGTCAGGAACAGGCGCTCGCCGATGGCGTGGGCCTGCGGGTCGGCCGCCACCGCCTTCAGGTCCTGCTGCGCATACTTGGCGAACACCGGGCCGAACTCCAGCCTGGCCTGCTTCAGCTCCGCCTTGTACTCGCCGCTGGAATTCCATCCCAGCTTGCCGGCATAGCTGCCCAGGCCCGGGTACAGCACCAGGTAGGCAATGCTGAACACGATGGTGAGCCAGAACAGCACGATCCACCAGCGCGGCATCGGCGTGTTCAGCTCGGTCAGGTCTTCATCCCAGACGTGGCCGGTGGTTTTCTCCGGCTTGCCGTCGGCGCCCAGCTTGACGCGGTAGCTCGACTGCGACCACAGCAGGATGCCGCAGCCGACGATGCCCAGCACCGTGATGACGGCCACGTACCAGTGCCAGAACTCGTTGAAGAAATCAGCCACGGTCGCTCTCCCCTGCTTCGTCCGCGAACGGCAGCTGTGCGGCCGTATCGAAGTCGCTGCGCTTGCGCAGCGCATAGGTCCAGCCGACGATGCCAAGGAAGGTCGTGAAGCTGACCACCGTCATCACGCTGCTGGCGTTGTCAAAGATGTGTTGGAGTGCCATGATTAATTCCTCGTCTTGATCTGGGTGCCCAGGCCCTGCAGGTAGGCGATCAGGGCGTCCTGCTCGGTCTTGCCGCTCACCTCGTCCGGTGCGGCCGCGATCTCGGCATCGCTGTAGGGCACGCCGATGCGGCGCATGGCGCGCATCTTGGGGATGATCTCGGCCGGGTTCAGCTTGGCCTTGGCCAGCCAGGGGTAGCCCGGCATGTTCGATTCCGGCACCACGTCGCGCGGGTTGTCGAGATGGGTGCGGTGCCATTCGTCGCTGTAGCGGCCGCCCACGCGCGCCAGGTCCGGCCCCGTGCGCTTGGAGCCCCACTGGAACGGGTGGTCGTAGACGAACTCGCCCGCCACCGAGTAGTGGCCATAGCGCTCGGTCTCGGCGCGGAAGGGACGGATCATCTGCGAGTGGCAGTTGTAGCAGCCTTCGCGGATGTAGACGTCGCGGCCGGCCAGGCGCAGCGGCGAGTAGGGTTTCAGGCCGGCCACCGGTTCGGTGGTCGACTTCTGGAAGAACAGCGGCACGATCTCGACCAGGCCGCCGAAGGAAATCACGAGCAGCACCAGGCCAATCAGCAGCCAGGGGTTCTTCTCGATCCATTCATGCGTGAATTTCATTGTGACCTCCGGGTTCAGGCGTGGGCCGCTTCAGGCTTGCCAATGTTCAGGTGCGGCCTGTTCGGACCGGTCGGGATCTTCGCGTCCACGCTCTGTGTGCCGCTCAGCGTCTTCCAGGTATTGAAGGCCATGATCGCCATGCCCGACAGGTAGAGGAAGCCGCCCGTGAAGCGGATCACGTAGTACGGATAGGTCGCCTTGACGCTCTCTGCGAAGGTGTAGGTCAGGGTGCCGTCCGGGTTCACCGCGCGCCACATCAGGCCCTGCATCACGCCGGCGATCCACATCGAGGCGATGTACAGGACGATGCCGATGGTGGCTACCCAAAAATGCGCATCAATCAGTTGGACGCTCCACATCTCCTTCTTGCCGGCCAGGCGCGGGATCAGGTAGTAGATCGAGCCCATCGTGATGAAGCCGACCCAGCCCAGGGCGCCGGCGTGGACGTGGGCGACGGTCCAGTCGGTGTAGTGCGACAGCGAGTTGATGGTCTTGATCGACATCATCGGGCCCTCGAAGGTGGCCATGCCGTAGAACGACAGCGAGACGATCAGGAACTTCAGGATCGGGTCCGAGCGCAGCTTGTGCCAGGCGCCGGCCAGGGTCATCATCCCGTTGATCATGCCGCCCCACGAGGGCGCCAGCAGGATCAGCGAGAACACCATGCCGATCGACTGGGTCCAGTCGGGCAGCGCGGTGTAGTGCAGGTGGTGCGGGCCGGCCCACATGTAGGTGAAGATCAGGGCCCAGAAGTGCACGATCGACAGGCGGTAGGAATACACCGGGCGCTCGGCCTGTTTCGGGATGAAGTAATAGACCATGCCGAGGTAGCCGGCGGTCAGGATGAAGCCGACGGCGTTATGGCCGTACCACCACTGGATCATCGCATCCTGCACGCCGGCATAGACGGAGTAGGACTTCATCGCGGACACCGGCACCACGGCGCCATTCACCACGTGCAGCACGGCCACCGCCAGGATGTAGGCGCCGAAGAACCAGTTGGCCACGTAGATGTGCTGCACGCGGCGCTTGATGATGGTGCCGAAGAAGACCACCGCGTAGGCCACCCACACCACCGTGATCAGGAGCGCGATCGGCCATTCCAGCTCGGCGTACTCCTTGCCGCGCGTGAAGCCCATCGGCAGCGAGATCGCGGCCGAGACCAGCACCGCCTGCCAGCCCCAGAAGGTGAAGGCAGCCAGCTTGTCCGAGAACAGCCGCACCTGGCAGGTCCGCTGCACCACGTAGTAGGAGGTAGCGAACAGGCCGCAGATGCCGAAGGCGAAGATGACCGCGTTGGTGTGCAGCGGACGCAGGCGTCCGTAGCTGAGCCAGGCGATGTCGAAATTGAGCGCGGGCCAGGCCAGCTGGGCCGCGATGAAGACGCCTGCGGCCATGCCGATCACGCCCCACACGACGGTCGCGATGGCAAACTGGCGCACGATCTTGTAGTTATAGTTTAGACTGCTGTCCAAGATGCTCTCCTGAAAATTCCTAGATGGATGACAGTCAGGAGTGTCGTTTTTCGAACAGCAAAAATCCTTGATGTGAATCAAATTGTTCAGCATCAGATGAGCTACGGGGAAGACTGTTGCGTCCGAGTGCACAGCGCGTCGTCCCGCATAATCAGCGATGCTACTTTGAGCTCAATCAAGCTTCCTTCGTAGACGGCCCGCCACACTCGGATGGGAGGAAAACACTATGCCGCCTCTATCGCAATCGGTATCGGAACAACTGAGGGAGCGCCTGCACCAGGCGCGTGAAGACCTGCTGGAAACCGTGCGCTCGCGCACCGGTCCGCAGGGCGACGAAGCGCCATCGATCGGCCCGCTGGCCCACCAGGGGCAGTCCGACGATGCGCCGCAATCCGAAATGATCAGCCACAACGAACAGCACCTGGCCGACCACGAATCGAACCTGCTGCACGAGATCGACGTCGCCATCGGCAAGCTCGCATCGGGCGGCGCCGGCATCTGCGAATCCTGCGGCCGCGACATCCCCGAGGACCGCCTGCTGGCGACGCCGACGGTCCGCCT
This sequence comes from Massilia sp. IC2-477, assembly GCF_020707265.1. Taxonomy (GTDB): domain Bacteria; phylum Pseudomonadota; class Gammaproteobacteria; order Burkholderiales; family Burkholderiaceae_D; genus Telluria. The sequence continues at coordinate 197,193 of NZ_JAJFEQ010000009.1, read as the reverse complement.
GTGCATCGGCTGCCAGGAACAGCTCGAGAAAGACCAGCATACCGGGCGCGGCCCGTCGATGTAGGGTGGCCGGCTCCGCCGACGGCGCGTTCAACTCCCGACCGAACAGCCGGGTTGTCGGCACTGTCATCATCGAACAGGATCCGCACACCCGGCCCTTCCAGGTCCTCGAACTGCCCGCTCTCAGCCGCCCCGAAGAAAATCCACACCGCCAGCGCGACCAGGATCACGCTCAGGGGCACCAGCAAATACAGCGCTTCCATCTTCAATCCTTTCGCAGGCGCAGTGCGTTGAGCACCACGATGGCCGAGCTGGCGGCCATGCCGATTCCGGACAGCCAGGGGTTGAGCAGCCCACTGGCGGCGGCCGGGATCACGGCCAGGTTGTAGACCGAGGCCCACACCAGGTTCTGGCGGATGACCGCCATGGTGCGGCGCGCGGTACGGGCCGCGTCGCTCAGGGGCGCCAGGCTGTCTCCCAGCAGCACGGCGTCGGCATGCACCTGGGCCAGCTCGGTGCCGCGTCCCATCGCGAACGAGACGTCGGCGCCGCGCAGAACGGCCGCGTCGTTGCTGCCGTCGCCCACCATCGCCACCACCGCCCCATCCTGCTGCAGCTCGCGCACGAAGGCCAGCTTCTCGGCCGGCAGGCGGCCGCCGAAGGCATTCGCGATGCCGAGTTCGCGCGCCACCGCGGCGGCCGCGGTCTGGTCGTCGCCGCTGAGCAGGATCACGGTCTTGCCGGATTCCTGGAAGCGCCGCACCACCTCGCGCGCCTCCGGACGCAGGCTGTCGGCCAAGTCGAAGCGCGCCAGCCATTGGCCTTCGCAGGCCAGCCAGCAGCAGCTGGTGCCGGGCGGGGCCGCCGAGCGCACCACGCCCCCGGCGATGCCCTGCACGAATTCGGCGGTGCCGATTCGGTAGACCACGCCGTCGATCACGCCCTCGAAACCGCGCCCGATGTCGGCGCGCAGCTGGCGCGCCACCAGCCCGTGCGACTGCATCGCCGTGCGGATCGCGATGCCGACCGGATGCGAGTTCTCGGCCTGCAGCGCGGAACCGATGCGCAGGCACAGGTCGCTGTCGAGCGAGCCGACCGGCAGCACCTGGCGCAGCACCGGACGCCCCAGGGTCAGGGTGCCGGTCTTGTCGAACACCACGTGGGTGGCGCGCTCGAAGGTTTCCAGGGTGTGCGGGGCGACCGCGAGCACGCCGCGGCGCAGCAGGCGGTCGGTGGCGGCGGCCAGCGCGGTCGGGGTGGCGAGCGACAGCGCGCAGGGGCAGGACACCACCAGCACCGCCACTGCCGCCTGCCAGGCGCGCGCCGGGTCGAGCTGGCTCCAGACCAGGTAGACGACCACGGTGAGCAGCAGCAGGCCGAGCACGAACCAGGCGGCGACCTGGTCGGCCCACAAGGCCATCGCCGGCTTGCCCAGGCCGGCCCGCTCGACCAGGCGCACCAGCATGGCGAGGGTAGAGTCGCGCGCGGCAGAGCGCACCCGCAGCACGACCGCCTGGCCGCCATTGACGGCGCCGCCGGGCAGCGCGTCGCCCGGCTTGACGGGGCGCGGGTGGCTCTCGCCGGTAAGCAGGGAATAATCGAGTTCGGTCGCGCCTTCCAGCACGATGCCGTCGGCCGGCACCGCCTGGCCCGGCTTGACCAGCACCAGGTCGCCCACTTCCAGCTGCACGGCCGCTACCAGTTCGGTGTCGCGCAGGGCCGGGTCGCCGCGCAGGCGCAGGGCGGAGGCCGGCACGCCGCGGCGCAGCGCATCGAGGGCCTGGGTGGCGCGGCGCCGTGCGCCCAGCTCCAGGTAGCGGCTGCCCAGCAGCAGGAAGATGAACATCGTGATCGAGTCGAAGTAGACGTCGCCCCGCCCCGCGAGCAGCGCCGCGCAGCTGCCGGCAAACGCGGCCAGGATGCCCAGCGCCACCGGCACGTCCATGCCCGGCACGCGGCGCTTCAGGTCGCGCCAGGCGCCCTGGAAGAACGGCAACGCGGAATAGCAGACTGCCGGCAGCGTCAGCGCGAACGAGGCCCAGCCCATCAGGGCCGCCATGTCGGCGTCCATGGTGCCGTCGTCGGCCAGGTAGACCGGCACCGCATACATCATCACCTGCATCATCGCCAGGCCGGCCACGAACAGCTGGCGGAACAGGCGCTTGCGCGCGCGCTCGATGCGCTCGTCGTGGCGCTGGACGTCGTAGGGGGAAGCGCTGTAGCCGATCGCGCGCAGCGCGCGCAGGATGCTGCTTGGGCGGCACAGGGCCGGGTCCCAGCGCACGAACACGCGCCCGAGGGCGACGTTCAGCGATACTTCCTGCACCCCGGCCAGCTGGCCCAGGCGGCGCTCCACCAGCCAGACGCAGGCGCCGCAGCGCACGCCGTCGATCGAGAAGCTGCCCTCGCCTTCTATACCCTGCTGGTCGACCAGCGCCAGCTCGGGTTCCTCGCTGTCGGCGCTGACGGCGGCGGCATATTCGGTACGCGCGTTGTAGTAGTCGGCGAAGCCGCCGGCGACGATCGCTTCGGCCGCGGCGGCGCAGCCGGGGCAACACATACTGCGCGACTCGCCGTCGACCTGGGCCTGCCAGCGGCTGTCGTTCGGCACCGGCGAGCCGCAGTGGAAGCAGCCTTCGTCGGAAGCGGCAGAGGCGAGCGGCGGGGCCCTGAGTCCGGCCAGCACCGCGCTCACGCCTCCGCTCCAGGCACTGCGCACAGGACATCGAGCCAGTGGTGCGGCATCCCGTCGGCGAAGCCGCCGGCGATACGCCACAGGCCGAGCAGGCCATACGTGAGCACCAGCAGCCCGCAGGCCAGGCGCACGCCGGGTTGCTGGAACAGCGCGCGCAGGCGCAACCCGGCCAGGCCGATCGCGGCCAGCATCGGCAGCGTGCCCAGGCCGAAGGCCAGCATGACGGCGGCGCCGCCCGCGGCGGAACCGCTCAGCATGGCGGTCACCAGCATGCTGTACACCATTGCGCACGGCAGCCAGCCCCACAGGGCGCCGGCGGCGAACATGCGGCCTGGCGTCGCGCCGGGTTTGACATGCCGCAGCAACGGCGCGATGCGGCGCCACAGCGCCTGCCCGCCTTGCTCGAGCCGGGCCAAGCCGCGCCAGGCATCCATCAGGTACAGGCCCAGCGCCACCAGCATCAGGTTGGCCGCGACATAGGCGCCCGACTGCAGGGCCGGCAGGCCGAGGCGCGCGGCGCCGCCGGCCAGGCCGCCTGCCAGCGCGCCGGCGCCGGCGTAGCTGGCGATACGTCCGGCGTTATAGGCCGCCACGTGGGCGATGGCGGGAGCGAATGCGGGAGCGGACACTGTCCGCACCGGCAGCGGGAAGGCGGGACGGCTCGGTGCCGACATGGCGCCGACGATGCCGCCGCACATGCCGGCGCAGTGCACGCTGCCGGCCAGGCCGACCAGGAACACGGGAAACAGGCTGATGGTCGCCATGTCAGACGGTCTGCGAATGACGGATGCGCTCCGCGCCCGGCTGCTCCTGGCGCGCCGCCAGGTAACGGTCGAACACCATGCACACGTTGCGGATCAGGAGGCGCCCCTTCATGGTGACGGTCAGCCAGTCCGGGCCGATGTGCACCAGGCCGTCCTGTTCCATCTGGCGCAGCTGCGCCAGCTCGTCGGCGAAGTACTTGCTGAACACGATAGGGAAAGCCTGTTCCAGCGCCGGGATCGACACCTCGAACTGGCACATCAGCTTCTGGATCAGGCTGCGGCGCAGCGCGTCGTCCATGCCGAGGCGGATGCCGCGCGCCACCGGCAGCTCGTTCTGGTCGATCAGGTCGTAGTATTCCTCGAGGGTCTTGACGTTCTGGCTGTAGGTCGCGCCGACCGCGCCGATGGCCGACACGCCGCAGGCCACCAGGTCGGTGTCGGCATGGGTCGAGTAGCCCTGGAAGTTGCGGTGCAGGCGGCCCTGGCGCTGGGCCACCGCGAGGTCGTCGTTCGGCCTGGCGAAATGGTCCATGCCGATGTAGACATAGCCGGCCGCGCCCAGGCGCTCGATGCACAGCTGGAGCATCTGCAGCTTGGTGTCGCTCGAGGGCATGTCGGCTTCCACGATGCGGCGCTGCGGCTTGAACAGCTGCGGCATGTGGGCATAGTGGTAGACGGCGATGCGGTCCGGGCTGGCGGCAATCACCTTGTCGATGGTCTGGCGCATCGTGTCCAGGGTCTGCTTCGGCAAGCCGTAGATCAGGTCGATGCTGACGGAACGGAAACCGGCGGCGCGGGCGGCGTCGATCACGGCGCGGGTTTCTTCTTCCGGCTGGACGCGGTTGACGGCGCGCTGCACCTCGGGATCGAAGTCCTGCACGCCCAGGCTGATGCGGTTGAAACCCTGGCGCCGCAGGGTGTGCACGCGCTCGGCGGAAACGGTGCGCGGGTCGACCTCGATCGAATATTCGCCCTTGTCGTCGGGCGCGAAACGGAAGTTGCGGCGCAGGTGGGCCATCAGGTCGTCCATCTGTGCGTCCGCTAGAAAAGTCGGGGTGCCGCCGCCGAAGTGCAGCTGCTCGACCTCGTTCATGCCCGCGAACAGGGCGCCCTGCATGGCGATCTCGCGCTTCAGGTAGGCCAGGTAGGTCGCCGCCTTCTCGCGCCGTCTGGTGACGATCTTGTTGCAGGCGCAGTAGTAGCAGACCGTGTCGCAGAACGGGATGTGCAGGTACAGCGACAGCGGGCGGGCGCCGCCGCGGGTGCGCAGGCCGGCCACCGCATGCAGGTAGTCGCGGTAGCCGAACTCGCCGCCGAAGCGGTCGGCGGTCGGATAGGAGGTATAGCGTGGTCCATTCTTGCCGAGGCGCTTGAGCAGGCCGGCGTCGAAATCGACGCTCGGCGCCACCGCCTGGCAGGCCGCCGGCTGGGTGGCGATGGAAATCACGGGCTTGGCCGCGGCCGGGAAGGCTGTTGCTTGCATTTCAATAAACTCCTGCTGCTCCCGGTTTGCGGAAATGCAAAGCGGTTCGAATAGCAAGCAGTCTATTGATCAGCGTCTTGGAAATCCTTGACTTGCATCAAATACGGTCGAGTCTGCCCAGCGAATGTAGCCTGCGGGATGTGCCGCCCGTGCGCCACCGGCACCTCGTTGCGGTCCAGCCGCGCATAGTATTCGTGCAAGTCGGTTTCGTTCAGCCAGCGCACCGCGCCGAGGTCGCCGCATGCCGCCACGCCGCAGCCCACCAGGTGGGTGCCGTCCAGCGGTGAAGGCCGTTTTTCCGGCCTGCTGCCCGAAGCGCCGGGCAGCAGTGCGAAGCGCTCGGGTCCCGCGCTGGTGTAGCCGGCCATGTCGAGGCGGTCGCTGCCCAGCCGCTGCATGCGCTGGGCGATGGCGCCATGTACGGTGGCGTCCTGCCCGCGACCGGCGCCCGGCCGGTGGCACAGCAGGACCAGGTCGGGCCCGGCAGCCAGGGCCACATCGAGCATTCGCCGCAGGTCGGCAAAGCCCTGGTCCGGCATGCCGTAGCCGAGCGCCACCCCGACCGAGCGGAAGCCGGCAGCGCGCGCCGCCGCCGCCGCCGCCCGCAGCGGCGTCGCATCCCCATGCACGCCGGCCAGTTCGATGCGCAGCCGGTTGAAGCCCTGCCGCCGCAGCTTCCACAGGCGTTCCGGCGTCAGACCGTCCAGGCCCAGGACCACCTCGTAGTCGCCAAGCTCATCGCGCATGAAACGGAAGTGCTCGCGCAGGCAGCGCAGGAGATCCGCGAGCTGGCACTCGTCCAGGCGCGCCGGCGCCAGGCCCTCGAATCCCAGCTGGCGCACCGTGCTCAGGCCGGACAGCAGGACCGCCTGCATGGCTGCTTCGCGTTTCAGGTAGACCAGGTAGCGGGCCAGCCCCTGGCTGCTGGCGTCCGCGGGAAAGTGCAGCCTGAGCGAGAGCGGGCGCGCATCGACTGCAGGCAGCCGGGCGACGGCGTCGAGGTAATCGTTGAAGCCGAAGGGAACGGCGCCGGGATGGGGGACATGTGCGTGCATGTAGCGACTCCTGCAGGCGCCGTTTTGCGGAAGTGCAAAGCGGCCCCAGCAGCACGCAGTGTAGGGAGGAACATCCCGGTCAAGCTTGACCGATATCAAACCGCCTATGCCGGCGGCCTCCTGTCAGCGGCCGCCCGGACGATCCTCGAGCTTGAACACCGACAGCGCCTGCACCAGATGGCGGGCGTCGTCAGCCACGCTGCTGGAGGCGTTCGCCGATTCCTCGACCAGGGCCGCGTTCTCGCGCGTGATCTGGTCGAGCTGGGCCATGGCCGCATTCACCTGGGCGATGCCGCTGCCCTGCTCGCGGCTGGCGCCGGTGATGCCGCCCATGATGGTGGCCGCCTCGCGTACCGCGTCGACCACCTGGCGCATGGTCTGCCCCGCGTCGCCGACCAGCACATTGCCTTCGCCAACGTGGCGGGCCGAGGCCTCGATCAGGGCCTTGATCTCCCTGGCGGCGGCCGCCGATCGCTGCGCCAGGCTGCGCACTTCGCCCGCCACCACGGCAAAGCCGCGCCCCTGCTCGCCGGCGCGGGCCGCTTCCACGGCCGCGTTCAGCGCCAGGATATTGGTCTGGAAGGCGATCCCGTCGATCAGCCCGATGATGTCGACGATCCGGGTGGCCGAGGCGCTGATGCGCTCCATGGTGTCGCCGACCCGGCCGACCGCATCGCCGCCGCGCCCGGCCACCTTCGATGCGGCCTCCACCAGCCCGTCGGCGCGCACCGCGCTGTCGGTATTGTGGCCGGCCGCGGCCGCGATCTGCGCCAGGCTGCTGGCGGTCTGCTCGAGGCTGGCGGCCTGGGCTTCGGTGCGGCTGGCCAGGTCGCCGTTGCCGGCGGCGATCTCGCGCGTGGCGTGCTCGATCGAGGCCACGTTGCGGCGCACGTCGCCGACGATGGCTTTCAGATTGACGTTCAGCTGGCGCAGCGCCAGCTGCAGGCGGCCGATCTCGTCGTTGCGCCCCGCTGCACAGGGATGGGCCAGGTCGCCGCCCGCCAGCGCGTACACGGCGGCGGTCGCCTCGACCAATGGGCGCGCGATGGTACGCTGCAGTTCGGCCCAGGCCGCGAGCGTGGCGAGCACGCCGGCGCCCGCCAGCACCTTCCACACGGGGCCGTCGACCGCCAGGCCCAGGCCGGCGATCAAGCACGACTGGGCGGCCATCATGATGCCCAGGCGGCGCGACAGCGGCAGCGTGCGCAGCGCGCCGAGGCGTGCGCGCCAGCCCAGGTGCACGGCGACACCGCGGCGTATCGCCAGGCCCCTGGCCTCGCCGGCGCGGAATTTGCGGTACAGCTCGCTTGCCGCCTCCACCTGCTCGCGGGTCGGGGCGGTGCGCACCGACATGTAGCCGGTTACGCGCCCGCCTTCCTTGACCGGCACCACGTTCGCCACCACCCAGTAGAAGTCGCCGTTCTTGCGGCGGTTCTTGACCAGCCCGGTCCAGGGTTCCCCGAGCTGCAGCGTGGCCCACAAGTCCGCAAAGGCCTCCGGCGGCATGTCCGGGTGGCGCACGATGTTGTGGGCCTTGCCGAGCAGTTCCTCGGGGCTGAAGCCGCTCACTTCGACGAAGCTCGGATTGACATAGGTGATACGGCCCTTGGTGTCGGTCTTCGACACGATCGACTGGCCTTCTTTCAACAGGTATTCGATGCCGGTGACCGGCAGATTGCTACGCAAGACGCTTCTCCTAGTTGCCTATGGGCAAATTTCCAGCGGCGATTCTAGCAATGCGAATGTCGAAATTTTTTGACTTGGATCAAATTTGGCGGACTCATCTGGCTATTCTTTCCGCACAAGGGTTGATTTTCATTAAATGTTGCCATTGGTGTAAGCTGTCGGGATGGATAACATGACCCATTCGCTCGTCGGCCTGGTCCTGGGAGAGCTGGTCGAGCGCGCCCTGCCCGCCCCAAGCACTCCGGCCCAGGGCCGCACCCGGCGCCGCGCGCTGCTGCTCACCGGCCTGTTGGCCAGCAATTTCCCCGACCTCGACCTGGTCCTGACGCCGCTGCTTCCGGCCCCGCTCGGCTACCTGATCCACCACCGCGGCCACACCCATACCCTGCTGTACGCGCTGCCACAGGTCGCCCTGCTGCTGGCCCTGACCTGGCTGCTGTGGCCGGCCGCGCGCCGGCTGCTGAACGAGGATCGCGCCGCGCGCCGGGCCGTGATCGGCACCGCCGTGCTCGGCATGGTGCTGCACCTGTCCTTCGACGCACTGAACGTCTACGGGGTCCACCCCTTCCACCCGGTGGATTCGCGCTGGATCTACGGCGACCTTGTCTTCATCGTCGAGCCGGTGTTCTGGACCGCGCTCGGGATCGGGTTGGCGCTGGCCGCGCACAACCGCGCCTGGCGCTGGTTCGGCCTGGCCTTCTTTGCAGCCATGCCGGTGGTCTTCACCTGGCTCGGTTTCCTGCAGTGGGGCTCGCTGGCCGGCCTGGCACTGCTGGGGCTGGCGGTGGGCGCGGCCCGCGCCCGGCTCGGCGCCCGGGGCGCGCTGGCTGCGGCCCTGCTGGCCTGCGCCGGCTTCGTCGGCGTGCAGGCCGTGGCTGGCAGCGCCGCCCGTAGCGAGATCCGCGCCGCGCTGGCGCAAGTCGCACCTGGCAGCCGCGTTCTCGACATCCCGCTGTCTTCCTTCCCGGCCAATCCGCTATGCTGGTCTTTCGCCACCGTCAGCACCGGACCCGGCGCCGACAGCTATGCCGTGCGGGTCGGCGTGCTCAGCCTCGCACCGGGCATCACGCCGGTATCCGCCTGTCCGGTGCGTTTCGGCGGCGAACCCGGCAACCCGGCACCGGCGCTGGCCTGGAAATACCTCGAGAACGGCAGCCTGGCGGCGATCCGGGCGCTGCAGCGGACCAATTGCCATGTCGACGCCTGGCTGCGCTTTGCGCGCGTGCCCTCGCTGGTGGATGGCGTGGCCACCGACCTGCGCTTCGGCGCCCCGGACCAGCCCAACTTCTCGACCCTGCCCTACGCCGCGCGCGCCCTTGCCCCCTGCCCGGCGCCGCTGGCAGGCTGGGGCTATCCGCGCGCCGACCTGCTCGGCTGGAAATAGGCTCAGCAGGACGCTGGCGACCTGCCCTGCCGCGGGCCTCGCCAGGCCTGGGGGCGCATCGGCTTGCCGCAGCTGGCGATGACGCGCTCGAAAAAGTCCACCAGCGCAGGCGCGTGCAGGTCGAAGCAGAACTGGTCGCGCACCTGCCACACGCGTTCGCGCAGCGCCGCCATCTCGTCGCGGGCGTGCAGCCGACGCGCCAAGCCCTCGATGCTCTCGAAAAACAGGCCGACGCCGAGGCGCTCGGCCAGCGCCTGCGCGGCCACCACCGCGCCGCGGTTGTCGAAGCCGATCATCGGCAGCCCCGCCGCGGCCAGGGTCGCCATGCGCGCCGGCAGGTTCAGGTCGTCCCAGTCGGCACGGCGCACATCGCCGCCATTCGTGCTGCGGAACACGTGCAGCCAGCCGGCATCGTACTGCGAGAACTCCTCCGCCCAGCGGTCGTGATCGACGTTCGCATGCAGGTGCAGGTGCGCGGGCGCCAGCGCGCCCGCCCTGGCGATCCATTCGCGCCACTGGCCCTGCGTGAAGTCGCCGTAGAAATGCAGGTGGATGCCGTGCCGGGCCAGTTCGGCCACCGTGGGCGGATGCAGGCCGATCGGGCGCCCCGGCACCACCGTGTGCAGCTCGCCGCCGGCCGCTGAGAGCAGCGGCGCGCGCTCGCGCAGGAACCAGGCGCGGCGCGGCAGGTCGCCGTCCAGCACGTGGTCCGGCCGGCCGGCGCGCATCCTGGGAATGGCCGTGGCGAACCAGTCGCGCATCTCGGGACTGCTGTAGATGCAGCCGTCGGCCAGGCGCACCAGGTCGGCCAGCAGCGGCCAGCTGCCCTTCTCGATGCAGATGAAGGGGCCTTCCTTGAAGTGCCAGACGAAGGGAATGTCAGGAACGGCCCTCATGACTTCGTGGGCGAAGGGCACCGCCTGCCAGTTGAGCTGGGCATAGATCAGGTCGGGCTCGATGCGCGCCAGCGCCTCGCGCCAGCCCTGGCGCGGCAGGTCTTCCACATGGCCGAAGGGCAGCGGGCCGACCGTGTTGTACCAGTACGGGGATGGCGTCCACAGGCCGTAGAGCCGGTGTCCCAGCGCTTCCAGCGCCAGCACGCGGTCGGCGTTGTAGGCCAGCTCGCCGGCCAGCACGATCTTGAGGCCGCGTCTGGCTGCATCGGGCCGGTCCGTAGCGGCGGCGCGGACCTGGGCGTACAGCCGCTCCTCGTCGATCGCATTCCCGGTGCTGGTGTGGAAGCGCAGCGGCCCGCTCACCCGGTAGATCTGGCGGAAGGGATTGATGCCGCCGCTTGGCTCCCGCATGCGCTTGTGGCGCTGGTCCGGGTGGTCGACCCACTCACAGCTGAGGTCGCCGCTGGGCACAAAGGGGCCGCAAGCGCGCAGCGCGTCCCAGAACAGCCGGTCGAGGTCGTCGCTTTCGAGTTCGGCGCGCTCGCGCCAGCGCAGGCGGCTGGCCCGGTGCAGGCACTGGACCAGCTGCAGGCATTCGCCCGGGATGATGCCGGGCGCGCTGCGCTTGTAGTGGTGGCGCACGCCGGCATAGGCCAGCACCGCGCCGGGCGCGCCGTCGATGGCCGCCACCAGCTGCGCCAGGTGCCCGGCATACCAGAGGTCGTCGCTGGGCAGGTAGGCCACCAATTCGCCACGCGCGAGCTCGAGGCCGGCGTTGATGGCGCGGCCCAGGCCGCCATTGCTGTCGAAGCGGAGGTAGCGCACGCGCGGGTCAGCGAGCCAGGGCGCGAGCACGGCGGCGCTGCCGTCGCGCGAGCCGTCGTCGACGACGATCAGTTCCCAATCGCCGAAGCTCTGCGCCCACAGGCTGCCGAGGGCGCGTCCGATGAAGGCGGCCTGTTCGAAGGTTGGCATGATGACGCTCACGCGCGGCAGGGGCAGTGTAGAAGCGCTGGCCATGGTGCTCGGTGGTGGTGGCTGACCGGGCCAGCTTAGAAGCCACGGCCGCCGGCCGTTTGCGCCAGCTCAGGGGTGCGCGGGTCGCGGTATCGCGGGTATGATGGGGGCGAAGCTTGCCAACCTGGCAAGCCGCGAACGGGAGAACCACATGACGACCGAACTGACGATCCTGGGCTGGACCCTGGTGCTGGCGCTGGTGCAGATCCTGCTGCCGGCCATGTTCCGCAACCAGGAGACCGGCATCGCCTACAACATGAGTGCGCGCGACGGCGCCGCGCCGCCGGCGCGTCCGGTCACCGCGCGCCTGCAGCGCGCCCAGGCCAACCTGTTCGAGACCCTGCCGCTGTTCGCCGCCGCGGTGCTGGTGGCGCACGTGGCTGGCCGCGAAGGCGCGCTGACGCTGTGGGGCTGCTGGCTCTACCTGGGCGCGCGCCTCGTCTACCTGCCGCTGTACGCCGCCGGTATCCCGGTGCTGCGCAGCCTGGTGTGGACGGTCTCCCTCGCCGGACTGGTCATGGTGCTGGCCGCGATCCTGGGCGCTTGAATCGCGCGAGGGGGAAAGCGCGGCGCGGCGCGGCGGCTAAGGCTATACTCGCGGCATGGATCTTGACCAGCCCCTCCCCGACACCGCCTGCTACTGTTCTTCGCTGCGCCAGGCGTCGCGCTACGTGACCTCGTTCTACGACCAGATGCTGTCCGGGTCCGGCCTGCGCGTGACCCAGTTCGCGATCCTGTCGCGGCTGCGCGCGCGCGCCGCCACCGTGACCCAGCTGGCGCAGAGCATGGTGATGGACCGCACCACGCTGGCGCGCAACCTGCAGCCGCTGGTGCGCGAACAGCTGGTGCAGATCACTCCGAGCGAGCAGGACCGGCGCGAGCGCGTGATCGCGCTCACCGACGCCGGCCGCGAGAAGGTCGAGGCCATCCTGCCGGCCTGGCGCCGCGCCCAGGCCAGGTTCGACCAGCAGTTCGGCGCGCAGCAGAGCGCCCAGCTGCTGGCCACCATGCGCGCAGTGGTCGACAGCGGCCTGCACGCCACCGGAGATGCCCCTGCCAATAGCGATGCGCATGGCGCCGACTGAGCCGGTGCCGGCCTTCCTGTCGAACGGCGGCGCCACCGGAGCGCGCATCCACGCCCAGGACTGGAGCGCGCATCCGCTCGGGCCGATCGCCGACTGGCCGCCGGCGCTGCGCACGGTGCTGGGCGTGATCCTGGGCTCGTCCTTCCCCAGCTTCCTCGCCTGGGGCGCGCGGCTCGACCTGTTCCACAACGATGCCTACCTCCCGCTGCTCGGCAACAAGGCCGGCGACGCGCTCGGGCGGCCGCTGCCCGACGTCTGGAACGAGGTCTGGGATGCGATCGCTCCCTACGCACACCGGGTGCTCGGCGGCGAATCCTTCTTCTTCGAGAACTTCGCGACCACGCTGGAACGCCACGGCTACCGCGAGCAGGCCTGGTTCACGTTCTCCTACAGCCCGGTGCGCGACGACGCCGGCCTGGTGTGCGGCGTGCTGTGCACCGTGATGGAAGTGAGCGACAAGGTGCGCGCGGTGGCCCGCCACAAGGAAGCCGAGGAGCGGCTGGCGCTGTCGCTGGAAGCCTCCGGCAACATCGGCACCTGGGCCTACGACCTCGACACCGCCGCCACCTACGTCGACGAGCGTTTCGCCCGCCTGTTCCAGGTCGACGCCGCGCTGGCGCGCGAGGGCACGGAGCTGGTGCGCTTCACCGACATGATCCACCCGGACGACCGCCCCGCCGTGCTGGAGGCGATCGACCGCGCGGTCATTACCGAGAGCCTGTACGACATCGAGTACCGGATCCCGCAGCGTTCCGGCGCCGACGTCTGGGTCAACGCGCGCGGCAAGGTGTTTGCCGACCCCGCGAGCGGCGCCCGCCGCTTCGCCGGAATCGCGGTCGACATCACCGAGCGCAAGCGCGCCGAGCAGGCCCGCATCGACAGCGAGCGCGAGGCCATCGCCGCATCCCTGCGCGCCGACGAAAGCGCGCGCCGCCTGGACGTGCTGCTCGACGCCGCGCCGGTCGGCATCGTCTATGCCGACACCGCCGGCCAGCTGCAGCTGGCCAACGCCTCGAACCGCCGCATCTGGGGTGCGCACCCGATGCCCGGCGCGGTGGACGAATACGCCGAGTGGAAAGGCTGGTGGCCGGCGGGCGCCGAGCGCGCAGGACAGCGCGTGCAGTCCTACGAGTGGCCGATCGCGCGCGTGCTGGGCGGCGAGGACCTGGTGGGCGGCGTGTTCGAGATCGAGCCCTTCGGCGCCCCCGACACGCGCCGCACGATCCTGGTGCGCGCGGCCGCCATCCGCGACCGCGCCGGCAGCATGGTGGGCGCGGTGGCGGCCAACATGGACATCACCGCCCAGGTCGAGGCGGAACGGGCGATGCAGGAAAGCGAAGCCAAGTTCCGCCTGATCGCCGACGCCATCCCGCAACTGGTGTGGTCGGCCGACGCCGGCGGCACCAACGACTACCTGAACGCACGCTGGACCGAGTTCACCGGCGTGCCGGCGGAGAGAATCGCCGGCACCGGCTGGTCGGTCGTGATCCACCCCGACGACCTCGCAGGCCTGCTGGCCGCCTGGGACACCAGCCTCGCCACCGGCGCGCCCTACGAGATCGAGCACCGCCTGCTGCACCATTCGGGCGACTACCGCTGGATGCTGAACCGCGCACTCGTTTCGCGCGACGCCTCGGGCAAGGCCACGCGCTGGATGGGCACCCTGACCGACATTCACGACAAGAAGGCCGGCGAGGACGAGCTGCGCGCTCAGGCGCGCCGCAAGGACGAGTTCCTGGCGATGCTGGCGCACGAGCTGCGCAATCCGCTGGCGCCGATCAGCAACGCGGCCCAGCTGCTGGCCATGGCCACCCACGACCCGCAGCGCGTTCGCCAGTCGAGCGACGTGATCATCCGCCAGGTGCGCCACATGACCTCGCTGGTGGACGACCTGCTCGACGTCTCGCGGGTCACGCGCGGGCTGGTGGAACTGGAACGCGAACGGGTCGACATCAAGTCGGTCGTGGCCAGCGCGGTGGAACAGGCCCGCCCGCTGATCGAGGCACGCGGCCATGCGCTCGACCAGCACCTGACGCCGGGACGCTGCTGGGTGGTCGGCGACCGCATCCGCCTGGTGCAGGTGATCGTCAATCTCCTTAACAACGCGGCCAAGTACACCGCCCAGGGCGGCTCGATTGCGCTGTCGGTGGACACCGGCGCCGCCGGCGTGACGATCGCGGTGCGCGACAACGGCATCGGCATCGGCCGCGCCATGCTGCCCCATGTATTCGAACTGTTCACCCAGGCCGAACGCACCCCCGACCGCTCGCAGGGCGGCCTGGGACTGGGCCTGGCGCTGGTCCAGAGCCTGGTGCAGCTGCACGGCGGCGCAGTCGCCGCCCACAGCGAAGGACTGGGCATGGGCAGCACCTTCACGGTCACCCTGCCGCTTGCCGGCGCCGATGCGCCCGGCGCGGCCGGTGCCGGCGAAGCGCAGGCGGCGCTGCCTGTCGCCGCGCGCGCCGGGCGCAGCATCCTGGTGGTCGACGACAACGTCGACGCCGCCCTGTCGCTGGCCGAGCTGCTGCGCTCGCTCGGGCACCGGGTCGCCGCCGTCCACGACGCCCACGCCGCGCTGGCCCGGGCCCAGGCCGACCGTCCCGACCTGTATATCCTCGACATCGGCCTGCCCGACATCGACGGCTACGCCCTGGCGCGCAGGCTGCGCGCAGACAGCGCCACGGCCGGCGCGACCATGGTCGCCCTCACCGGCTACGGCCAGGCCCACGATCGCGTGCTGGCCAGGACCGCCGGCTTCGACCACCATTTCGTCAAGCCGGTCGACCTCGCCGCCCTCGCGCAAGTCATCGAACGCGCATCAGCATCCGGAACCGCATGAGCACCGAACGACCTTCTTCCTACGTGGTTGGACTCGACCTGGTCCGCTTCGCCTGCACCCTGATGGTGTGCGTGTTCCACCTGAGCTGGCACAAGGCCGAGATGGTCACGGCCATGCCCTTCGGCTGGATCGGCGTCCAGGTCTTCTTCGTGATCTCGGGCGTCGTCATCGCCAATTCCGCGGCCCGGGCCAGCCCGCTGCAGTTCCTGAAAAGCCGCTTCCTGCGCCTGTATCCGGCAGCCTGGCTGGCGGCCGTGGTCAACTTCGGACTGCTGCTGTCGGTGCCCTTGACGGTGTTCGGCGCGGCCGGCGTGTGGGTCGACCCGACGTCCAGGGCCCTCTGGTATTCGCTGGTGTTGGGCGGCACCACCTTCCTCACCAGCGCCTACTGGACCCTTCCGATCGAGCTGGCTTTCTATGGACTGATCCTGCTGGCCATCTTCGGCGGCGGCGTGCGGCGCTTCCTGCCGGTGGCGCGTCTGCTGGTGCTGGCCAGCGTCCCCTACTGCATCCTGCTGAGCCGTTCGCTGGTGGCCGACTTCGAACTGGGCTGGTTCGAGTTCGGCTACGGTCCGAAAAACATGTTCCTGCTGCGCCATGGGATCTATTTTGCAATCGGCATGTATTTCTGGCTCCTGAACAGCCAGCGCCGTCTCGCGCTCCTCGACCGCGTCCTGCTTGCCCTGGCGCTGCTGGGCGCAGGCCTGGAGATCTTCGCGCGCGCGATGCAGATCGTCGGCAGCTACGCCCCCGGCCCGGCGGGCCCCATGAGTGTCGGCTTCCTGGTCAGCGGCGCGCTGGCGATCTTCGCCGTGCTGGCCGCCATCATCTACCTGTCGCTGCGCCACGCCCGCGACTGGGTGCCGGGCCCCGCCGTCGCGCGCACGGTGCGCAGCCTTGGCTTGCTGACCTACCCGTTCTACCTGATCCACGAGATCCTGGGCGCGACCGTCCTGCATGCGGCCCAGCAGCGCGGACTCGGGCCGGCGGGCGCCCTGCTCGCGGCCTTACCGGTCATTGGCGCGACCGCCTGGCTGATCGCCATGCATGGCGAGCCGCTGCTGCGCCGCGCCATCGAGCGGCTGCTCGGCTGGCAAGGGCGTACGGCGGGGGCCACCCTGCCGCGCTAGCGCGGCTTGCCTTCACGCCTGGGGCGCCACCCAGACCAGGTTCCACAGGTGGCCGTCCAAGTCTTCGAAGCCCTGGTCGACCATGAAGCCGTGGTCCTCGAGCGGATGGGGGATGCGCGCGCCGGCGGCGGCCGCTTTTGCGATCAGGCTGTTCAGCTCTTCGCGGCTTTCGCAGCTCAGGCAGATGATGACCTCGTTCGCCGCCAGTGCCTGCACGACCGGCTTGTTGGTGAACGACCGGAAGAAATCCTCGGTCATCAACATGACCTGGACGCAGTCCTCCACGGCGACCATGAAGGCCGCATTCTCGCTGCTGTATTGCGGATCGAGGCGGAAGCCGAGCGCGGAAAAGAAGTCGCGGGACTTGTTCAGGTCCCTGACGGGCAGGTTGAAGATGATCTGCTTGTTCATGCGGTCCTCGTGTCGTGTGAAAGGGATGATGGCTGCTGCATCCCCACGACGAACGAGCGCTCGCGGATTCGACACGCGCCGGTCAGCTCAAGCTCGGTCCCGTGCCGGCCTCGCGGGCAACCGGGCCAGCAATGCGTCGATCTCGTCCAGGCCCGCCGGCTTGGTCAGGTGGGCGTCGAAGCCGGCCGCGCGCGCCTCGGCGCGGTCGTGCTCCGCGCCCCAGCCGGTATGGGCGGCCAGCAGCGCCCGGTCCAGGTGGGCCAGCTTGCGCACCTCGCGCGCCAGTTCGTAGCCGGACAGGCCCGGCATGCCGACGTCGAGGATCAGGAGCTCGAAATTCTGCTGTTGCGCCAGCGCCAGCGCGGCGCGCCCGTCATGCGCCAGCGTCACCCCATGCCCGCGCGCGCCCAGCACGGCGGCCAGCATGGTCGCGGCGTCGACGTTGTCGTCCGCGACCAGGATGCGCAGGCCGGCCGCACCCAGCTGCGGCGCCTCGGCCGCCGGCGCCGCCGGAGCGGCGTGCGGCTGCGCCGCCAGCGGCAGGCGCAGGGTGAAGGTGCTGCCCTGCCCGACCCCGGCGCTGTCGGCGAGGATCGAACCGCCATGCATCTGCACCAGGCTGCGCACCAGCGCCAGGCCGATGCCCAGTCCTCCCTGGGCACGGCCGATGTTCTGCGACACCTGGCTGAACATGTCGAACACGCTCTCCAGCGCGTCCGGCGGGATGCCCATGCCGGTATCGCGCACCGCGACCACGACCTCGGCGCCTTCTACGCGGCCTGACAAGCTCACCACGCCGCCCGGCGGCGTGTACTTGCAGGCGTTGGTGAGCAGGTTGGTCAGGACCTGGGCCAGCCGGGTCGGGTCGGCGTCGAGCCACACCGTCTCGTCCGGCACCGCCACTTCCAGGCGGTGCCCTGCCGCTTCCATGATCGGCATCATGCCTTCGACGGCAATGGTGACGACCTGGTGCAGGGTCACCTGCTCCCGCTTGAGCTCGATCTTGCCGCTGTCGATGCGGGCGATGTCCATCAGGTCGTCGATCAGGTGCACCATCTGGCGCAGCTGGCGGTCCATCATCGTGCGCGCGCGCGCCAGGGCCTGCGGGCTGCTGCCCGGCAGCTGCATCAGGTCCAGGCCGGTGCGCAGCGGCGCCAGCGGGTTGCGCAGCTCGTGCGCCAAGGTGGCCAGGAAGCGGGTCTTGCGGTCGTTGGCGTCGCCCAGTTCCACGGTGGCCTGGCGCAGCCTTTCCTCGGCCAGCTTGCGCTCGGTGATGTTGCGGCTCACCGTGGCATAGCCTTCCGGCTGGCCATGCTGGTCGCGGATCACGTAGACCGTGTAGATCATCCAGATCGCTTCGCCGCTGCGGAAGTGGCGCATGCGCAGTTCGGTCTCGCTGTGGCCGTCGGACGCGACGCGCGGCAGGAAGGTGTTGGCGATGAAGTCGCGGTCTTCCGGGAAGAAGAATTCGGGCACCGGCGTGGCCAGCGCTTCTTCCAGCGAGCCTGCGCCGACGATGCGCACCGCGGCCGGGTTCAGGAAGAAGGGCTTCAGGTCGAGGCCGGCCATGCCGATGAAATCCTCGCTGCGCTCGGCCAGGGTGACGAAGCGCTGGCGCTCGAGTTCGGTCTGGCGGCGGTCGTGGATGTCGCTGGTAGTGCCGACCCATTCGCGGATGGCGCCGTCCTGGCCGACGATCGGCACCGCGCGCGCCACCGTCCAGCGGTAGCGTCCGTTGCCGGTGCGCAGGCGCTGTTCCGACTCGTAGGGACGGCGTTCGGCGACGCACTGGCGCCAGTGCGCGAGCGAAGCGGCGCGGTCGTCCGGATGGATGGCGTCGACCCAGCCGAAGTCCTTCCACTCCTCGTAGCTCTGGCCGGTATAGGCGCGCCAGGTCGGGGAGTCCGCTTCCATGGCGCCGTCCGGACCGCAGTGCCAGACCACCTGGGTGGTGGCGACGATCAGCGAACGGAAGCGCTCCTCGTTCTCGCGGATCGACTGTTCCGATTGCAGGCGTTCGGTGATGTCGCGGGTGGTGCCGGCCACCGCCTCGACTTCGCCGTCGGGGCCGATGACGGGTACGAAAATGTACTCGTACATGCGGCGCCCGAAGCTGCCGTTGAAGGGCACCACGCCCTTGATCGGCGCGCGGGTGGCCCTGACCTGGTCGATCTCGCGCCCGTGCATCTCGGCGTGCCAGGGTTCGTAGCCGAGCTCCAGGCAGTTCTTGCCGATCGACTCCTCCCAGCTGCGGCCCCACATCTTCAGAAGCACTTCGTTGGCATAGGTGAAGCGGTGCTCCAGGTCGAACACATAGGCCAGGTCGGGCGTATTGGACAGGAAGGTCTCGTACAGGCGGCGGCGCTGCTCGGACTGGCGCCCGAGCTCCTCCAGCTCGCGTTCGGTCTCGCGCTGCTGGGTGATGTCGCGGTACAGCACCGCGACTCCGTCGTCATACGGGTAGGCGTGCACGCTGAACCAGCGCGTCTGCCCATTGCGCTCGTACGCCAGCGGCATGCTGGCGGCGACGCGCTCGCGCATCACGCGCTGGTACAGCAGGCCGGCCTGCTGCTGCTCCGAGCCGGGCCAGGCGTCCCAGTGGGTGCGTCCGACGATCTCGCCCGCGGGCCGCCCTTCCATGGCGAGGCCGACGGCGTTGATCTGGAGCACGCGGAAATCGCGGTCCATCAGCACGAAGCCATCCTGCAGGGTCTGCAGGATGTGGTGGCTGCGCTCCTGTTCCAGGTTCAGCCGGGCCTGGGCGCGCTCGCGCTCGACCAGCGGCCCGATCTGGCGCGTGCAGATGTCGGTGAGCTGGGTCTCGCGCTCGTCTGGCACGCGGCGCTCGCCGAAATAGACGCTGATGACGCCCAGCGCCCGGCCGTCGTTGCCGAAGAAGGGCGTGCTGTACAAGGCCTTGATTCCTTCGTCGCGCGCGAAACCGCGGTAGGCGGCATACAGCGGATCGGTGGCAGTATCGGCCACCACCACGCGCCGCCCGTCGCGGAAGGCGGTGCCGCAGGCGCCGGCGCCGGAAGGCACGCAGGCAAGCGCCGCCAGGCCCGCCGCGCTGACGCCCTGGCTGGCCTGGACACGCAGGCCGCCTGCGCCCTCGTCGAACAGCGCGATGGCGCCCTGGCGGCAGCCGTGCAGGCTGGTGACGGTGCGCAGCACGATGTCGAACTGCTCGGCCAGCGTGCGCACGTCCAGCAGGCGCTCAGTCATCGCATGCAGCTGCTGCCAGTCGTCGAGCTGGCGCTCGATCTGGTGCTCGGAGACGGCCAGCGCCACGTCGCTGCGCATCTTGGCCGCCGCCAGCTCGGTCTGGGCGCGGCGGCGCTGCGCCACCTCTTCTTCGAGCGAGCGGTTCAGTTCCTGCAGGGCGATGCGGTTGCGGTGCTCTTCGGTGACGTCGTTGCAGATGACCAGTACGCCGCGCACGCCCAGTTCGTCTTCGATCGGGCTGAAGCCATAGGTCCACCAGGCGTCGGCCAGGACACCCTTGCGCAGCAAGGGCACCAGCTGGTGCTCGTTCCAGGTGGCGCCACCACCGCGCATCACCTGCTCGATCTGCGGTCCGATGATCGGCCAGGCTTCCTCCCAGCATTCCTTCCCGCGCTGGCCCAGGGCGGACGGATGGCGCCGCTCGTCCAGCGTGGCCCGGTAGGCATCGTTGTAGAACTGGACCAGTTCCGGTCCCCACCAGATGAACATCGGGTGGTGCGAGCCGAGAAGCAGCCGCAGCGTGGTCTGGAGCGTGGCCGGCCACAGTGCGGGCGCGCCCAGCGGCGTGCTGGCCCAGTCGTGGGCGCGCATGAGAGCGCCCATCTCGCCGCCGCCGGCGAGGAATGCTGCCGGGGTGGACATCGGTTTGTCGCAATCGGCAGCTAGCATGGCAGCGCGGAGTCTGGTTGAGGTCGGCGGACAGTATAGCCCACCGGGAAGCTTCGTGACTTGTTTCGGTGATAACAGGAAATGAATGTTTCGCCCGTTACGGTTTGGAACAATTTCGAATCGTGCATACGCTCAGCCGCTATTAGGATTTGTTCATGAACTTCAGTTTTTCAACTCCATCCAGCGGCGCGTGCCTGGTCAAGCTTTGGGCCAGCGGACGCTACGGCTTCTCGCTGCCGAAGAAGGTCGAGATCACGGGACCGGAAGGCGGCACCGCCACCTTCCTCCACCACAGCCGGAAAGTCGGACTGTCGGCCGAACTCACCAACCGAACGATTGTCAGAATCGCGATCGCCCAGTATCTGGCGGGCGATGCCGACTTCAGCGCCGAGGGGCGGGAGATCGACGACACGGTGGCGCCCTTCAGCGGCACCCTGACCCAGATCAGGCCCTTCGCCCCGCCCCCGCCGCCGCCACGGGTAAGGCCTTCGCGCATCATGCCGCGCGCGGGGTCCGGCAACGCAGCCTGCGCCACGGAGGCGGCATGACAACATCACGGAAGACGAGGTAGACGCAATGCGCATCACGTTCACACCCGGCCAGGTCGCCATGCTCATCGGCAGGGCCGAGCGGCAACTGGAACAGATCGTTGCCGACTCGATACGCGAGCCCGGCAACGGACGCAACATCACCCGGGCCGGGCAGCACACGCTGCACGAGACGGTCGTTACCCTGATCCGCCTGTACCGCGAACAGGTGCCGGGCGGCGCCCCGGCCGCCACCCGCATCGCGCGCGCCTATGCCAAGGGCGCCGACGCCCAGACTGGGGTGCCTACCCTGGCCTGCGTGCGCACCATCCTGACGGTGATGCGCGACGCACAGGAGCTTGTTGCGGCGCCGCCACCGGATGCCCAGCAGCCTGCGGCGGACATGACAATCAGATAGATTTCCGGCGGTTCAGCGCGCTAAACTTCCTCGTCCATATCACACACGAGGGAGAAAGCATGCGCGCATTCTTGAACTTGTGCAGTCTACTGGTGACAGCCCTGGCGCCGCTGGCGGCAACCGCAGCCGTGCCCGACGGCTGCGGACCGCTGAACGACCCCGAGGGGCTGGCGCGCAGTGCGCGCATCATCCTGGTCGGCGAGATCCACGGCACCCGCGAGTATCCGGCGCTGGCCGCGCGCCTTGCCTGCGCGGCGCTGGACGGCGGCCGGCCGGTGACGCTGGCGCTCGAGATCCCGCTGGACCAGCAAGCGCGGCTGGATGCCTACATGGCCTCAAGCGGCGGCGACAGCGCGCGCGCCGTTCTCACCTCCGGCTCGCGCTTCTGGGAAAGAGTGCGCGACGGGCGCTCGAGCATGGCGGTGCTGGCCCTGATCGAACAGGCGCGGCGCTGGCGCGAACACGGCCTGCCGGTCGGACTGATCGCGATCGACAAGCCGCGGGGCGCACCCGGCACCCGCGACGAGCACATGGCCGCACGCGTACGCCACGCTTCGACGGCGGCGCCGGAACTGGTCGTGATCGCCCTGACTGGCAACATGCACAACCGCCTGGCGCCGCCCTCGCCATCCGAGATGGCAGGCATGCCGATGCGCATCGACACGCCGATGGGCGTGCTGCTGCGCGACCTCGGCCCGGCCACGATCGGCAATCTCTTGAGCCGCGGCGCCTCCTTCAGCTGCATGCCCGACTGCCGGGTGCATGGCGAAGACGAAGCCGGCCCCGCGCTGGCGGTCCCGGTCATCGCGCGTGCACCCCAGCGCGGCGGGGCCTACACCCACGTGGTCGAGCTCGGGCATACCAGCGCTTCCCTGCCTGCGCTCGCAGCCACTCCTAGGCAGCCTGGCCCTTGATCCCGTCCTGGCGTGCGCGGGTGCTGCCGCCCACGCCCACCGCGGTGGCGATCGCCAGCGCCTGGAACAGCGCCACGCCGGCGAACACCCAGCCGGGACGTCCGGCGTCCATCACCAGGCCGAACAGCAAGGGTCCGATCGCCAGCCCGCTGTCCAGGCCCGAATACACCACGCCATACACGCGCCCGGTCGCGCCCTGCGGCGCCGCGGCGCGGATCATCAGGTCGCGCGAGGGACCGGCCACGCCCGAGCACAGGCCGATCAGGCCCATCAGCGGCAATGCCATCCAGGAGGGGCCGGCGCCCGCGGCCAGCACCAGCGCCAGCAGCGCCGCCAGCGCAAAGGCCAGCGCCACGGTCCGGTCGTGCTGCTTCGAGCGGGCGCCCAGGAAGCCGCCCGCCACCATGCCCAGCGCCGAGGCCAGCATATAGGCGGTGTAGGAACTGGTCGCCAGCGCATGCGAGATTCCATAGAGCGCTTCCAGGCTGATCGTGGCGAAGCTCTGGATCGCGCCCAGTGCCACCGCGGTGAGCAGGAAGAAACCGAAGCACAGCCACACCGCGCGCAGCTTCAGGAAACCGAGCGTCCCGCCCTGCGCGCCGGCAGCCTGGTGCAGGCGCGCATCCGGATACAGCACGCCGCGGTTCAGCACCAGGAGGGCCAGCACCGCCACCGGCAGCGCGGCCGCCCACAGCAGCGCGGCGCGCCAGCCCTGGGCTGCTGCGATCGTGGTGAGGAAAATCGGCGCGGCCGCCCAGCCGATGTTGCCGCTGATGCCGTGCACCGAGAAGCCGTGGGCCAGCCGCTCGCGCGAGACACGCTGGTTGAGCAGGGTGTAGTCGGCCGGGTGGAACACGGCGTTGCCGCAGCCGGCCAGCAGCGCGCCCAGCGCCAGTCCTGCATAGCTGGCGGCGCCGGACAGCACCAGCGCCGACACGCCCAGCATCGCAATGCCTGAAAACAGCACGGCGCGCGCGCCGAAGCGGTCAACCACGAAGCCGGCCAGGGCCTGGCCCACGCCCGAGACCACGAAAAACACCGTCATCAGGAGGCCGAGTTCCGTGTAGCTGAGGCCGAAGGCGGGCTTCAGCCAGGGGATCAGGGCCGCCAGGATCAGGTGGTAGAAGTGCGAGGTGCCGTGCGCCAGGCCGACCAGGCAAATCACGCGCGCGTCGCGCTTGAAGCTGTTGTTCTCTGTGTCCATCCCGCCGTCCTTGTCGAAAAGGCCAGTGTAAGCAAAGTCGCGCCGTCAGATTTAAGATAGGGCGTCAAGATTTGTCGAGAACCTGCCATGCAAGCCATCCGCGCCATCCTGCCGCCGACCCAGGGCCCGGGCCCGACCGGCGAACGCCCGGTCAGCCTGTGGTCGCGCGAACTGCCGGCCGACGTCTCGGTCGGCGCCCACAGCCACGAATGGGGCCAGCTGACCTATACCCACAACGGCATGATGCGGGTCAGCGCGGAAAACAGCAGCTGGATCGTGCCGCCCCAGCGCGCGATCTGGATCGCGCCGCACGTGGTGCACGAAGTCACGATGCTGGAAGCGGCCTGCCTCAGTCCCTTGCGCATCCATGCCTCGCGCAATCCCTTCGGGGGCGAGCACTGCCGCGTGGTGGAAGTGAGCAGCCTGTTGCGCGAGCTGATCGCGGCCCTCGAACTCGGCGAGCAGCCGCGCGAAGCCGTCCGCGCCACCCTGCTGGGAGAACTGATCCTGGACGAGCTGGCGCGCGCGCGCTCGCGCCCGATCCGGGTGCCGCTGCCGATGGACAAGCGCCTGCGCAGCCTGTGCGAAGCGCTGATCGACGCGCCCGGCGACACCCGCAAGCTGGCCGACTGGGCCAAAGAGGCCGGCGCCTCCGAGCGCACGCTGGCGCGCCTGTTCGAGCGCGAGCTGGGCATGGGCTTCGGCCAGTGGCGCCAGCAGGTGCGCCTGGCGCATGGGGCCTCGCTGATCGCGCGCGGCCTGCCGCTGTGGCAGGTGGCGCAGCAGCTCGGCTACGCCAGCCAGTCCGCCTTTACCGCCATGTTCAGGAAGACATTCGGCAGCACGCCATCGGGCTTTTTCGCCGGCGAGAAGACGCGCAGCTAGAAACTGATCACGAAGCGCGCGCCGCTGCCGACCGGGCGCGCGTAGCGCACCGTGCCGCCGTTCTCGTGCACCAGGTGGCGCACCATGGCCAGGCCGATGCCGCCGCCCTGCTTCTTCGTCGTGAAGAAAGGCGTGAAGATATGCGCCACCAGTTCCGGCGGCACGCCCGGGCCTTCGTCCGCCACCTCGATGCGCAGCCGCCCGCCGCGCACCAGGCGCGCGCTGACCTGGGCACGCGCCCCTTCCACGGCGGCGCTGGCCTCGAAGGCATTCTTGAGCAGGTTGATCAAGGCCTGTTCCAGCTGGCCCGGGTCGGCCACCAGTTCCAGCGTGGCCGGCTCGACCGAGAACCGGACCTCGCCGCCGCGTGCGCGCCAGAGCGGCGCCACCAGCGCCCGCACGCGCTCGAACAGGGCGCTCACCCGGATCCGTTCCGGACGCGCGGCCGGGACGTTCGACAGGCTGCGGTAGCTCGCTACGAAATCGGCCAGGCTGTCGGCGCGGCGGCTGATGGCGTCCAGCGCGGTGACCAGGTCGTGTCCGATGTCGGGCGGCAGCGCGGGCCGGCATTCTTCCAGCATGTCGCGCGCGGTGCGCGACAGCGAGGCCACCGGCGTGAGCGAATTCATGATTTCATGGGTCAGCACGTGCACCAGCTGGCGCCAGGCGTTCAGGGCTTCGGCCTCCAGCTCGCTCTCGACCGGCATCAGGGCCGCGAGGCGCTGCGCACTGTCCTGCAAGGACAGCGTCGACAGCGCCAGCAGCGCGCGCTCGACGCCGCGCTCGGTATCGAACTGAATGATGCTGCGCTGCTCCCCCGGCTGCGCGGCGAGCTGGCGGTACAGCGCCTGCGGGTCGCTGGCCCGGCCCGGCGCCACCAGCTTGCGCGCGTTGCCGTTCAGGGGCTTGACCACGCCCTCTCCGCCTGCGCCCTCGATGCGGAACAGCGCGATCGGCGCGTGTTCCAGGCTGGTCTCCAGCGCCAGCGCGCTGTCGACCAGATGCTGCTGTTCGATGCTGAGGACCACCTTTGCCTCCGGCGGTTTCGGATGGCGCAGCATCGCCAGCCGGGTGAGCAGGCCCCACGCGGTCCACAGCAGCGGCAACGCCGCCAGGCCGCACAGGACCACCAGGCGCGGCGAGCCGCTCACCATGCCGGCCCCGAATGCGAGGCTTGCCACGCCCGCCATGCACAGCAGGACGGCCGCCTTGAGCCGCGCCTCAGATGCCATGCTTGCCCAGCTTGCGGTACAGCGCGGCCCGCGACAGGCCCAGCATGCGCGCCGCCAGGCTGATATTGCCCTTGGCCTTGTCGAGGGCGGCGGCGATGGTCTCGCGCTCGAGCGCCCCGAGGCTGAACTCTTCGGCGGCCGCGGCAGGCTGCGCCGGCGCCGCAGCCGGCGCCGGGGCGCCCAGGCCGAAGTCATCGAAACGGTATTCCGGCTGCCCGGCCAGGATGGCCGCCCGCTCGCAGGCGTGGCGCAGCGCCCGCACGATGCCCGGCCAGGGCCAGGCGCACAGCTGCTCGAGCGCGATGGGCGCCAGCTCGCGCACCGGGCGCCCGTACTGCTGTTCGTACAGCGACAGGTAGTGGTGCAACAGCTGCGGGATGTCGTCCTGCCGCTCGCGCAGCGGCGGCACGCGCAGCACGATCGTATTCAGGCGAAACAGCAGGTCGGGCCGGAATACGGACGGATCGAACAGGCGGGCTTCATCGAGGTTGGTGGCGCTGACGACGCGCACGTCGATCGCTTCCGCGCGGTCGGCGCCGAGCGGGGTCACTTCGCGCCGTTCCAGCGCGGTGAGCAGCTTGGCCTGGGCGCCGAGCGGCATGTTGCCGATCTCGTCGAGGAACAGGCTGCCGCCGCGCGCGGCCTGGAAGCGTCCCGGACGGTCGCTGCGCGCGTCGGTGAAGGAGCCGCGCCGGTGGCCAAACAGTTCGCTCTCGAAGGTACTTTCCGGCAGCGCGCCCATGTCCACCGCCAGGAAGGTGCCGCCGGCGCGCCTGGAGGCCGCGTGGATCGCGCGCGCCACCAGTTCCTTGCCGACGCCGTTCTCGCCCAGCACCATCACATTGGCCTCGGTCGGCGCCACCGCGGCGATCATCGCGCGCAGCTCGCGCATCGGGGTCGACTCGCCCATCAGCGTCGACGCCACCGTACCGGCGGGAGCGGCTGCCCTGCGCGCCAGTGCGCCCTCGACCGCGGCCACCAGGCGCGCATTGTCCCAGGGCTTGGTGATGAAGTCGCTCGCGCCGCGCTTGAGCGCTTCGACGGCGAGCGGGATGTCAGCGTAGGCGGTGAGTGCGATCACGCTCGGGGCCCGTGGCTGGGCGCGCAGCCGGTCGAGCACCGCGAGCCCCTCGGCGCCGTCGATGCGCCCCGGGGTGAAGTTCAGGTCCAGCAGGACCAGGTCCGGCGTTTCGGTTTGCAGGAGCCCGTCCAGGGCGCGCGGGTCGAACAGCGTCGCAACCCGCCCATGGCGCCGGCGCAGCAGCATCTGCGCGGCGCAGGCGACGTCCTCGTCGTCGTCGAGGATCAGGATGGATGCGGTCGATGGGGACATGCGCGGCTTGCCAGGATGAGAACAAGGGCATTCTAGCAGCGCCACATGGCGGCGGATACGCCCTGCGGACGGTCCGGCGGACACCTGTCCGCATACGAACATGCATACCTGTCCGGATCCGGACAGTTTCGCCGGACAAGCCGTCTGCAAGGGGCGAAAAGGTGGTGGCACGGAAGTTGCGACGACAGCGTGCAAACCCGTATCCACCCTAGCGAAGCAAAACAAGCCTCATGGACAGACTCCCTCCACAAGCCGTGACCGGCGCCGCCATGGACGCGGTGGTGCCGCAACGCCGCAGCCGCCTCTACCTGCGCGCCGGCGCGACCGCCGCACTCCTGCTGGCCTTCGGCGCCGGTGCCTGGCAGTTCATGCCGCATGGCCTGCAGGTGGCAAGCGCCGACGTGCGCGTGGCCGCCGCTGCCGACGGCATCTTCCGCGACGACATCGTGGTGCGCGCCAGCGCGCAGCCGCTCAACTCCATCATGCTCGACTCGGTCGAATCCGGCCGCGTCGAGGAAGTGCTGGTCGAGGACGGCCAGACCGTGAGCAAGGGCCAGCTGCTGTTCCGCCTGTCCAACCCGCAGCGCAACCTGGCCCTGCTGGAACGCCAGGCCGAGCACGCGCAGCAGATCTCCAACCTGGCCAACCTGCGCGTGGCCCAGGAAGCCGGCCGCAGCGAGCACCGGCGGCGCTACTCGACCCTGCAGTTCGACGTGCAGCAGGCCGAAAAGCAGCATGCCCGCAATGTCCGCCTGGCCCAGCAGGGCTTCATCTCTGCCGTCGCGCTGGAAGAATCCGCGGACAAGCTGGCGCAGCAGCGCCGCGCGCTGGAGGACGAGCGGCGCAGCATCGACACCGAGGAAGGGGTGCGCCAGCGCGGCCTGCAGCAGATGGAAACCGCGATCGACGGCCTGCAGTCCGGCCTGCGGCTGGTCAGCGCCACCGTCGACGCGCTCGCGGTGCGCGCGCCCAGCGACGGCATGCTGACCGACTTTCGTCTGCAGGTGGGCCAGACCGTGCAGCCCAACCAGAACATCGGACGCATCGACGACCCGAAGCGTTTCAAGCTGAAGGTCGAAATCGACGAGTTCTACCTGAGCCGGGTCACGCGCGGCCTGCTCGGGAGCGTGACACAGGACGGCAAGGCTTATCCGCTCAAGGTCAGCGCCGTGTTCCCGCAGATCCGCGAAGGCCGCTTCACCGCCGAGATGGTGTTCACCGGCGACCAGCCGGCCGTGATCAGCCCGGGCCAGAGCCTGGACGCGCAGCTGACCCTGGGCCAGGCGGCCAGGGCCCTGCTGCTGCCGGTCGGCGCGTTTGTCAACGATACCGGCGGCGCCTGGGTCTTCGTGGTCGACAAGGCCAGCGGCCGCGCGGAAAAGCGCGCGGTGCGCCTCGGCCGCCGCAACAACAGCCAGGTCGAGGTCCTGTCGGGTCTGGCCCCCGGCGAGCAGGTCATCATTTCCAGCTACGGACCGTTCGGCAAGGCCGAGCAGCTCCAGCTGAACTAAACTGAAATAAACAAGAAAGGAAGCAGCATGCTGAAACTCAGGGGTGTCTCCAAGATCCACCAGGCGGGCGAAGTCCAGACCCGCGCCCTCGACCGCGTCGACCTCGACATCGCGGCCGGCGAATACGTCGCCATTACCGGGCCTTCGGGCTGCGGCAAGTCCACCCTGCTCTCCGTGCTCGGACTGCTCGACGTGCCGAACGAAGGCGAATACTTCTTCGAAGGCCAGAACGTGGCCGGCTGGAGCGAGGCGCGCCTGAACGCGCTGCGGCGCGGACGCGTGGGCTTCATCTTCCAGAGCTTCAACCTGATCGAGGAACTGAGCGTGTACGAGAACGTCGAGCTGGCGCTGGAATATACCGGCGCCCCGGCCGCGGAGCGCCGCCGCCGGGTGGACGCGATGCTCGAGCGCCTGGGGGTGGCGCACCGGGCGCGCCACCGTCCTTCGCAGCTGTCGGGCGGCCAGCAGCAGCGCGTGGCGATCGCACGCGCCCTGGTGGCCGAGCCGGCGATGCTGCTGGCCGACGAACCGACCGGCAACCTGGATACCGCCCACGGCGACGAGGTAATGCGCCTGCTGCGCAACATCAATGCCGAGGGCACGACGGTGGTCATGGTGACCCACTCGCCGGCGCACGCGGCCCAGGCTTCGCGCACCCTGCACCTGGTGGACGGCCGCGTGGTGGTCGACGCCCTGCAGGCAGCATGAGGAGCCATCGATGATCCTGCGCGACGCTTTTCGTGACTTCCGCATCGGCTGGCGCCTGCTGGTCAAGGAACCCGGCTACTCGGCCGTCGTGGTGCTGGGGCTGGCCGTCGGCTTTGCGGCCTGTTTCCTGCTGCTCGGCTACGTGGCCCACTCGCTCTCCTACGACCGCCATATCCCCGAGCGCGACCGCATCTATCGCCTGATGCAGAAGTGGAATATTTCCAGCGGCAGCGGCAACTGGGGCGATGCCGCCAGCCTGCCCGCGCGCGACGCCATCGTCGCCAGCGGCACGCCACTGCTGGCCAGCAGCTTCATCGAGAGCAGCATCGACGTACGGGTCGGCGCCGAGATACGCAGCATCAGCCTCACGGTCGTCGATCCGGATTTCCGCCAGATCTTCAACCCGACCGTGCTGGCCGGCGACCTGGCCGAGGCGCTGGAGCGTCCGGATACGCTGGCCCTGACCCGCGACACCGCAACCCAGCTGTTCGCCAGCACGGACGTCGTTGGCAAGACCGTGCTGGTCGCGGGGCAGCCCTACCGCATCGCCGCAGTGCTGGAAAACCAGCCTGCCGCCACCACCCTGCCCTACGCCGCGCTGGCCGGCAGCAGGACCGCGATCTGGAAGCAGGAATACCGCGAGCTTGTGACCACCAACTGGGGCTCGTCGCACGGCGGCGTCTACGTCAAGCTGCTGCCGGGCGGGAGCGCCCAGGCCGCCCTCGATGCGCTACGACGCAGCATGCGGGCCTCGAGCTTCATCCAGCGCATGAGCCCCGAGCAGGTGGCCTCGCTCAACGGCCGCGACCTGATCGAATTCCGTCTCGGGCCCCTCGCCGACGCCTATCTCGACCCGCTGATCAAGGAACAGTCCCCGACCCACGGCGACCGCCGCACCATCTTCGGCCTGGCCGCGGTCGGGGTGCTGATCCTGGCGCTGGCCGCCACCAACTACGTCAACCTGGCCACCGTGCGCACCGTCCGGCGCCAGCGCGAGATCGCGGTGCGCAAGGTGCTCGGCGCCGGCACCGGGGCGCTCAGCCGCCACTTCCTGGCGGAGTCGGTACTGGTCTGCCTGGTCGCGACCGCGATCGGCCTGCTGCTGGCCTGGCTGCTGCTGCCGGTGTTCTCCGACCTGGTGCAGCGCGAACTGGACCGCATGTTCACCCCGCTGTCGCTGGGCCTGAGCATGCTGCTGGGAGTCGGGCTCGGCGTACTGGCCGGCGCCTACCCGGCCTGGTCCGCGATCGCGGTACGCCCCACCGCGGCGCTGGCCGGCCGCGGCAACAGCGAAACCGTGGGCGGGCTGCGCCTGCGCCGTGTCCTCACCGTCCTGCAGTTCGCCACCGCGATGGGCCTGACCGGCCTGACCCTGGCGGTAGCCTGGCAGACCCGCCACGCCAGCAGCCTCGATCCCGGCTTCGATGCGGCGCCGCTGCTGATCGTGCCCACCGACGACGACATGCGCAGCCCCAATGTGCGCGCCTTCCGTGACGCCCTGGCGCGCATCCCGGGCGTGAGCGGCGTGGCCGTCAGCGACGCGCCGGTGACGGTCAATCGCAACAGCACCGCGCTCCAGCGCGCCGGCGGCAGCCCGATCGAGATCAACGTCTTCTGGGTGAGTCCGGAGTTCTTCCAGGTCTACGGCCTGAAGCCGGTCGCGGGCCGGCTATACGACCCGGCGCGCGACCGGCCGCAGGACGAGAACAAGATCGTCATCAACGAGTCCGGCGCACGCAAGTTCGGCTTCGCCGACCCCCGCGACGCGGTCGGCAAGTTCATCAGCTCTCCAATCGTCTCGGGCGATGGCGAGCCGCCAATGCAGGTGGTGGGTGTGCTGCCGGATATCCGCCACCGTTCGGCACGCGCCCAGATGCAGCCCACCGTCTACTACCTCGGCGAACGTACCGGGACCCTCACGGTACGCAGCGCAGGCGAGCAGAAGCCGGTGCAGCAAGCGATCGAAGCGCTATGGCCGCGCTACTTCCCGAATGAGGTCCTGGAGGTGCAGCGCATGGCCTCCCTGTATGCGCTCAACTACGCGGACGACCTGCGCCTGGCCAAGCTGCTGGCGGCATCGAGCGTGATCGCCACCGCCATCGCCGCCTTCGGCATCTACGTGCTGGCGGCCTACAGCGTGCAGCGCAAGGCGCGCGAAATCGTGCTGCGCAAGCTGTACGGCGCCGGCCGGGCCGCCATCGGGCGCCTGGTCGCGCGCGAGTTCGTGGCACTGATCGGCATCGGCGCCCTGCTCGGACTGCCGGTCGCCTTCGTCGCGGTGCAGCGCTACCTGGCCGGCTTCACCGAGCGGGCGCCGGTGGGCGCCTGGACCCTGGCGGCGGCCCTGGTCGTGGCCGCCCTGGTGGCAATGGGCTCGACCGTGCGCCATGCGGTGGCGGCGATGCAGATCCGTCCGGCGCATGCCCTGCGCGAATAGCCTCGACCATACGGGGGCGCCGCACCGGCGCCCCCATCCTGCAAGATCATGCAGTTCATGCAACTCCTTTCGGCATTCCGCCACGCGCCCCTCTCGCTTCCCTCCCCCTTGATTTGACGATTTCGATTGCTGAGATATGTTTCCTAACGGGAATTTAACGTCAGCCCAGTCGCAAATACGATTCCCTACGGCAAATTCAATACTTTCCGCGTTGCATAACACTTACAACTTCAACAATTCTCTTGATAAAAGATAATTATCATGAG
Source organism: Massilia sp. IC2-477 (assembly GCF_020707265.1). GTDB lineage: Bacteria > Pseudomonadota > Gammaproteobacteria > Burkholderiales > Burkholderiaceae_D > Telluria. The sequence goes on along the minus strand of NZ_JAJFEQ010000009.1, from coordinate 165,419 downwards.
AATATCACGGCTCACATGGTGCAAAAAGGAAACATGCGTTGCTAGGGGAGCAACATTGGCATCATGCGAACACTGGTTCAATAACGAAAACAAGGGAAAAACATGAAAAACGTTGTGAAACACCTGGTCCTGGCGAGCGCGCCACTCCTGCTCCTCATCGGCGACGCGGCAGCGGAAACCTGCGGCGGCCGTTTCGGCGACTGCCAGGTGCCGGAGCCGAGCACCCCTGCCCTGTTCCTCGGCGCCCTCGGCGTGATCGCCCTGGTCGCCAAGATCCGCAAGAAGTAAGCGGACTGCGATGCGCGCCCTCCGGCGCGCATCGCCCTTTTCCCGAAAGAGTGAACCCGGCGCTGGCCTGCGAGGGCCCGCATGGGCACCTGTTTGCCAAAATTATTGTCAAGGACGACCATGTCAGCCACGCCGAGCGTCATCACCTTCGTTGCAGAATACGGAAACCCCGACCACTACTGGCTGGTCGGCCTCTACATCAAGGGCGTCACCCCGCTCAATCCGGGCGCGCCAAGCGGCGGCACCCTGTATGACCCGTGGTGCCTGGTGCGCGACATCTCGCTGCCGATCGAAGCGACCTACACCGCCAACATCTACTCGTCCTACGAATTGGCGAACCTGCAGGCGGTGCCGGGCCTGGCGAACCGGATCCAGCTGCAGAACCTCGACAATATCAACTGGCTGCTGAACAACTACAAGCGCCTGAACGCCACCGACGGCGACGTCCAGGGCGCGATCTGGAAGCTCATGGGCAGCAACCCGATCAGCAACTATGTCGGCCCGCAGAGCGCCGCCAACATCGACGCCCTGGTGGCCCAGGCGCTGCAGCACGACGGCTACGTGCCGGGCATCGGCGACACCATCGGCGTGGTCGTCGACCCGATGGCGGCCGGCACCCATTTCCAGCCGCTGATCGTCGAGATGAAGGCCGCCTCGCTGGGCGACCGCGTCTGGCACGACGTCAACGCCAACGGCATCCAGGACGCGGGCGAAGAAGGCATTGCCGGCGCCACCGTGAAGCTGGTGCGCGACCAGAACCTGGACGGCGACTTCGACGACGCCGGCGAACAGCTGGGCACCACCACGACCGACGCCGGCGGCAACTACGTGTTCAAGGGCCTCACCCCGAGCCTGAACTACCAGGTCAGCTTCTCGCTGCCCGCCGGCTACGACCGCGTCAGCCCGCGCCAGGCCGATGGCAGCCCCGCCTCCAACGCGAACAGCGACGCCGCGCTGTCCAGCGTGGTGGTGCTGGCGCCGGGCGAAAACAACACCAGCATCGACGCCGGCTTCTTCAAGAGCGCCAGCCTGGGCGACCGTGTCTGGCTCGACGCCAATGCCAACGGCCAGCAGGATGCGGGCGAAACCGGCGTCGGCGACGTGAAGGTGACCCTGCTCGGCGGCGGCCTCGATGGCAAGCTGTCGACAAGCGCCGACAACACCACCGTCAGCACCAACACCGACGCCAACGGCAACTACGCGTTCAGCGGCCTGACACCGGGCGTGGAATACCAGGTCCGGTTCGAGAAACCGGCCGGCAGCGTCTTCACGCGCCAGGACAGCGGCGTGGACAGCAGCGACTCGGACGCCGACGCGCAGGGCCTGAGCCAGGTCGTCACCCTCGCATCGGGCGAGAACAACACGAGCATCGACGCCGGCATCTATGCGCCGGCCAGCCTGGGCGACCGCGTCTGGCTCGATACCAACGGCAACGGACGCCAGGATGCGGGCGAGGCGGGCGTGGCGGGTGCGAAAGTCACCCTGGTCGGCGGCGGCCTCGATGGCCTGCTCGCGACCACGGGCGACAACACCAGTGTCGATACCGTTACCGACGCCAACGGCAACTACAAGTTCGACGGCCTCACGCCAGGCGCGGAATACCAGGTGAAATTCAGCGCCCCGGACGGCCGCGTGTTCACCCGCGCCGACATCGGCGACGACAGCCTCGACAGCGATGCCGGCCTTGATGGCCTGTCCCAGGTCGTCAAGCTTGCATCGGGCGAGAACAACAGCACCATCGACGCCGGCGTGTATGCGCCGGCCAGCCTGGGCGACCGTGTCTGGCTCGACGCGAACGCCAACGGCCGGCAGGATGCCGGCGAAACCAGCCTCGCCAACGTCAGGCTGACCCTGCACGGCGGCGGCGCCGACGGCCTGCTGTCGACCGCGGGCGACAACACCACGGCGACCACCAGCACCGACGCCGACGGCCGCTACGCCTTTACCGGCCTGGCCCCCGGCGTGGAATACCAGATCGCGTTCGACATGCCGGCCGGTAGCATCCTGACCCGCCGCGACGCCGGCGACGACGAAGCGGATTCCGATGCCGACGGCGCCAACACCAGCCAGGTCGTGGTGCTCGCATCGGGCGAAATCAACAAGAGCATCGACGGCGGCGTCTACATGCCGGCCAGCCTCGGCGACCGCGTCTGGCACGACGCCAACGCCAACGGCCAGCAGGATGCGGGCGAAGGCGGGATCGGCGGCGTCAAGGTGACCCTGGTCGGCGGCGGCGCCGACGGGCAGCTGGCCACCACGGCCGACAACACCACCGTCGATACCCTGACCGACGCCGACGGCAAGTACCGCTTCGACGGCCTGGTGCCGGCGACCGAATACCAGGTGCAGTTCGGGACCCCGGAGGGCATGCTCGCCACCAGGCAGGACGCCGGCAACGATGCCGGCGACTCGGACGCCGGCGGCAATGGCCTGAGCCAGGTCGTGAGCCTCGCATCGGGAGAGAACAACACCACCATCGACGCAGGTTTCTACCGCAGCGCCAGCCTGGGCGACCGCGTCTGGCTCGATGCCAACGGCAACGGCCAGCAGGAGGATGGCGAAACCGGCGTCGCCGGCGCCAGGGTGAGCCTGATCGGCGGCGGCGCGGATGGCAAGCTGGCCACCACGGGGGACAATACCAACGTCGAGACCACGACCGACGCCAGCGGCCATTACCGGTTCGACGGCCTGACCCCGGGCGTCGAATACCAGGTGCAGTTCAACGCCCCGGCCGGCAGCGTCTTCACCCGCGCCGACAGCGGCAACGACGCCAGCGATTCGGACGCCGGCAGCAATGGCCTGAGCCAGGTCATCACCCTCGCCTCCGGCGAGAACAACACCACGATCGACGCGGGCCTCTACGCGCCGGCCAGCCTGGGCGACCGCGTCTGGCTCGACGCGAATGCCAACGGCCAGCAGGACAGCGGCGAACTGGGCGTGGCCGGCGTGAAGGTGAGCCTGATCGGCGGCGGCCTCGATGGCCTGCTCGCGACCACGGCCGACAACACGGTCGTGAGCACCACCACCGATGCCAGCGGCGCCTACAAGTTCGAAGGCCTGGCGCCGGGCATGGAATACCAGGTCAGGTTCGACAAGCCGGCAGGCAGCATGTTCACCGCCCGCGACACGGGCAGCGATGCGTCCGACTCCGACGCCGGCGCCGACGGCCTGTCGCAGGTCCTCAAGCTCGGCTCGGGCGAGCACAATGCGACCATCGATGCCGGCATCTACAACCCGGCAAGCCTGGGCAACCGTGTCTGGGTTGACGCCAACGCCAACGGCCAGCAGGATGCCGGCGAACTCGGCGTCGCCGGCGTGACCGTCACCCTGACGGGCGGCGGTCTCGATGGCCTGGTCGCGACCACGGCCGACAACACGGTCGTGACCACCACCACCGACGCTGGCGGCAACTACCTGTTCAAGGACCTCGCCCCGGGCACGCAGTACCAGGTCACCTTCGGCAAGCCGGCCGACATGCTGTTCACCAGGAAGGACGTGGGCAGCGACGCCGCCGATTCGGATGCGGACGCCGCCACCGGCAAGAGCCAGGTCGTCACCCTGGCATCGGGCGAGTACAACGACAGCATCGACGCCGGTGTTTACGCCACTGCCAGCCTGGGCGACCGCCTGTGGGTCGACACCAATGCCAACGGCCTGCAGGACGACGGCGCCACCGGCCTCGCCGGCCAGACCATCACCCTGCTGGGCGGCGGCGCTGACGGGCTGCTGGCGACCACCGGCGACAATACCAGCGTCACCACGGTCACGGGTACCGACGGCGTCTACAACTTCAGCAACCTGACCCCGGGCGTGCAGTACCAGGTCAAGTTCAGCAAGCCGACCGGCCACGTCTACGCGACTGCCGATGCAGGCAGCAACGACGCGCTCGATTCGGACGCGAATGCGGCCACCGGCCTGTCGCAGGTCGTGACCCTGGCTTCCGGCGAAAACAACAGGACCATCGATGCGGGCGTGGTCAACGTCACCGGCGACCTGGCCATTACCAAGACCGACGGCCTGAGCTGGGTGACGCCTGGCCAGACCATCACCTACAAGATCGTGGTCACCAACACCGGCACTGCGATCGCGGCCAACGCCGTGGTAACGGACGCGATCCCGTCGACCCTGACCAACGTCACCTGGACCAGCAGCGCGAGCTCCGGCGCCAGCGGCAACCAGCTGTCGGGCACCGGCAGCATCAACGACACGGTGACCCTGAACGGCGGCTCCAGCATCACCTACACCGTGACCGCCAAGGTCGCCTCGCTGGCGGCCCTGGAAACGGTGGCCGACTTCAGCACCCTCGCCACCAACGGCGCCGTCGGCAGCAGCAAGACCGTGAACGGCATCACCGCCGACGCGGCCTACATCGCGTCCGGCGTGATTGGCAGCGCCACCCTGTGGGGCCGCAATGCCGGCGACGACAAGGGCATCGGCGTGCTGTCGCGCTACGAGGATGCGGCTGGCGGCGAAGCCGTCACCGGTGTGAGCAACCAGAAGAACACCGACGTCATTCGCCTGGCCAAGGGCGATGACGCACAATGGAGCTCGCTGTGGGTGTCGAACCTGGATGCAAACGGTTCCGGCGGCGCCGAGATCGGCACCCTGTACTGGTCGGACAATCCGGTGCCTGACCTCGCCACCCTCACCACCAAGTTCAGCTTCAAGTACGGCGACTTCGGCGTGGGCGCGGAAAGCGGCGACATCCTGAGCCTGCGCCCGTCGAGCTTCAATGCCGACGCCAAGTACGTGTTCTTCGTCGCCGGCAGCAACCCGAACGGCAGCAACAACGACTTCCTGGTGTGGAAGGCCGGCACCGTGCCTGCGCAGCTGGCGAACACGGCCAAAGTGGCGCCGCCCTCGAGCTTCGTCGACACCAACCCGAACAACAACAGTGCGACCGACATCGACGACATCAAGCTGCCCACCCCGGTGGCGGTCAAGCGCGGCTCGATCGGCGACACGGTGTGGGAAGACCTCGACTTCGACGGCATCCGCGACAGCAACGAAGCCGGTATCAAGGGCGTCACCGTGCGCCTGCTCGATTCGACCGGCAAGGTGCTCGAGACGGTGGTCACCGACAGCTACGGCAAGTACCTGTTCGATAACCTGAACGCGGGCAGCTACCGCATCGAGGTGGCCGAGCCGAGCGGCTACTTCGTCACCAAACAGAACCAGGGCACGAACGATGCCGTCGATTCCGACATCGACACCAGTGCCGGCCGGAGCGGCCTGATTACCCTCGACCAGGGCGAGAACGACCTGAGCTGGGATGCGGGCCTGTACCGCAAGGCTTCGCTGGGCGACAAGGTGTGGGAAGACAAGGACCACGACGACATCCAGGACACGGGCGAAGGCGGCATTGCCGGCGTGACGGTCCAGCTGTACACGGCCGCCGGCGCCCTGCTCGCGACCACCAAGACCAATAGCACCGGCAACTACAAGTTCAGCAACCTCGATCCGGGCACCTACTACCTGAAGTTCGACAAGAACGATGTCATCTACAACGGCATCAACATGGACAACTGGATGTGGGCGAGCAAGAACATCGGCAGCAACGATGCGATCGACTCGGACGTGAACGGCGACGGCGTCGCCAAGACCAACGTGACCCGCACCGACAACATCACCCTGAGCTCGGGCGAGAACGACATGAGCTGGGATGCGGCGATCACCCCGATCGTGATCGACCTGAACGGCGACGGCGTGCAGACCGTGGCGAGGGCAAGCTCGGACGCCAGCTTCGACCTGCTCGGCAACGGCCGCGCGATCGCGTCCGGCTGGCTGTCGGGTGAAGACGGCTTCCTGGCCGTCGACGCCAACGGCAATGGCACGATCGACGGCATCGCCGAACTGTTCGGCGGCGCGGCCAGGGGCGCCGGTTTCAGCCAGCTCGCCGCCTACGACAGCAACCGCGATGGCGTGGTGGACGCCCAGGACGCCGCCTTCGGCGACCTGCGGATCTGGCGCGACGCCAACGGCAGCCACAGCACCGATGCCGGCGAGCTGATGACGCTGGCGCAGGCGGGCGTGGTGTCGCTGAAGGTCTCCTACGTCGAACTGCCCTTCGTCGACGCCCAGGGCAACCTGCACCTCGAGCGCAGCAGCGCCAGCCTGGCCTCCGGCGCCGTGGCCGACATGACCGACGTCTACTTCGCGATCGACGCCCGCGATGCGCTGGACGGCGCGCCGACCCTGGCCGAGCTGCTGGACAGCCTGGAGCAGGATGCGGCGCTGCCGGTGGCCGTGGTAGGCCAGCCGCTGCCGGTGATGTAAGCCGCTTCGTGGCACAGCAAAGGCCGGGCGCCCAGGGTGCCCGGCCTTTTTCATTATTTGTTTGGCGCTGTCACCGTTTGGTGTGGAAAATAGCGATTGCCGTCTGCAGCAGGTGCTCGGGGACGTTCATCCGGTCTTCATCCAGCGCCCAGCGCCAACCAAGGTAATTCGGCAGATAGCGCGAAGCAACGCCGTGAAAGCGCGACAGCCAGCCACGCAGGCGCTGGTGGTAGGCATTCACGTTCTGGAGGTGCACGGCGCCGCGCATGCGCTCACCCGTCCGCAGGTTGACAAACGCATGCGCAATCCAAGCCTCGCGCGCGAAGGTCCGGTATGCAACATGCCCGTCGGTCACCAACAGCACGTCGGGGTCGAGCACGGGCAGCAGGTGCCGGTGCAGCTGCCTGACTGTGACCGCAGCCCGTCCGGTCACGCAGGAGCAGGTCTGGCCGCCGCGGTCGCGGGCAACAAGGATGCAGTCATGTTCGCGGCTGATGCCGCGGGTACGGGCATGGCCCCCACGCTTGCGGGCCGGCCGATCCAGGCGGCGCGATCCCTTTTGCGATTCGAGGATGAACATCTCGTCTGCTTCTGCGATGCCGATGAGGCGCTCGGGCTGGTCGCGCCGCACCCCGTCAAGAAAACGGTGGCGCCAGCGAAAACTGGTGTTGCGGTGCACCCCGATACGCTTGGCCGCCGCGCGCACGCTTCGCGAGTCGAGCATGTCCCTGAGGTAGTCGAGCCATTTGGATCGGTGGCGCAGCCTGGCGAGGGGCGTGCCGCTCAAGGCGCTGAAGGTACGGCTGCAAGCGCGGCAGCGGTAGCGCTGCAGGCCTCGAACGATACCGTGACGATAATGCCGGGTGCCGCTGCAGCCGGGACAACAGAGGGGAGCAGGCCGGGCCCCATCGATGACTTCGCACACCTGATCCAGGCCAAGCGCCGGGCGCAAGGATTCGATCAGCAGCGATCGTTGCTGGCGGCTGAGCAAGCCAGCCTGTTGCAGCAAACGACGAAAGCCCGCGGCATTCATGGTCCCTCCTGGTCATCGAGGCAGGTTGGACATCCGTTCGGCTCAGCAGTTCAATTTCCACACTCAGCGGTGACAGCGCCATTTGTTTAGTAAACGCGCTAAACAATGGCTGAGTTACCATCGCATTGTTGCCCTGAAGGCAAACTCGGCATATATAAGCGAGACAAGAATGCGTTTGCCGCCACTGCTGGAGACCCCATGACCGTCCGTCCCATCCGCGCTGTCCTCTCTTTATCCCTGTTCGCGGCGGCCACGCTGGCCCAGGCAGCGGCGCCGGGCTCACCGGCAGCGGCCGTGAACGTCTTCATCGGCACCGGCGGCGACGGCCATACCTTCCCCGGTGCGACCCGCCCCTTCGGCATGGTCCAGCTCAGCCCCGACACCCAGGTGCGCCACTTCCGCCAGAGCTATCCCTGGGCCGCCGGATACCGTTATGAGGACACGTCGATCCTCGGCTTCTCGCACACCCACTTCTCCGGCAGCGGCCACTCGGACCTGGGCGACGTGCTCCTGATGCCGACCAGCGGCGAGACCAAGCTGGAGCCCGGGTATCCCGAGCGGCCCTTCTCGGGCTACCGCTCGCGCTTCTCGCACGACGAGGAAAAGGCCGAACCGGGCTACTACGCGGTGCGCCTGAAGGACAACGAGGTCGACGTCGAACTGACCGCCAGCGAGCGCGTGGGCCTGCACCGCTACCGCTTCGCCAAAGACGCATCCGCCAAGCTGATCCTCGACCTGCGCCAGAGCATCTACGATTACAGCAGCAAGAACCTGTGGTCGCGCCTGCGGGTGCGCGATGCCACCACGCTCACCGGCATGCGCGAGACGCGCGGCTGGGCGCCGGGCCGCCAGCTCTACTTCGCGGTGAAGTTCTCGCGCCCGATGAGTGCACGCCAGCTGCACAACCGCGAGGAAGCGGTCGAGTACCGCGGCTTCGCGGCGCCCGGCAAGACCCCGGCGGACAAGGTCCTGGTCGAGGGCAAGGCGCTGGTGGCGGCACTGGAGTTCGGTTCCTCGAGCGACAACACCCTGCTGGTGAAGGTGGCGCTGTCGCCGGTCAGCGAAGACAATGCCCTGGCCAACCTGGAAGAGATGCCGGGCTGGGATTTCGAGGGCGAGCGCGCCCGCGCATCGCAGGCCTGGAACGAGGCGCTGTCGAAGGTACAGGCCGAGGCGCCCGAGCCGATGCGCACCATGTTCTACACGGCGCTCTACCACAGCATGCTGGCGCCATCCCTGTTCATGGACCGCGACGGCCGCTATCGCGGTCCGGACAATCAGGTCCACCAGGCCAGGGGCTTCAACTTCCACTCGACCTTCTCGCTGTGGGACACCTACCGCGCCCTGCACCCGCTGCTCACCCTGGTGGCGCCGGAAAAGCGCAACGCCGACTTCGTGAACTCCCTGATCGCTGCCCAGCAGCACAGCTCCCACGGCATCCTGCCGGTATGGTCCTTCCACGGCCTGGAGACCTGGTGCATGATCGGCTACCACGCGGTGCCGGTGATCGCCGACGCCTACCTGAAGGGCATCAAGGGCTTCGACGCCGACAAGGCGCTGGCCGCGATGACGGCGTCCGCCGAGTACGGCCCCTACGGCGGCCTGGAACACTACATGAAGCTCGGCTACGTGCCGATCGACCGCGAGCCGGAAGCCGCGTCCAAGACGGTGGAGTATGCATTCGACGACTGGACCATCGCACGCATGGCCGAGAAGATGGGCAAGAAGGAGATCGCCGCCACCTACTACAAGCGGGCCCAGAACTACCGCAACGTGTTCGACCGCGAGACCGGTTTCATCCGGGCCCGCAAGTCGACCGGCGAATTCCGCACGCCCTTCAACCCGGTGCAGTCGAACTTCGGCAGCGACTATACCGAGGGCAGCGCCTGGCAGTACTCCTGGTATATGCCGCACGATAACGCCGGCCTGATCGCGATGCTGGGCGGCGACGCGGCCCTGTCGGCCAAGCTCGACCAGGTGTTCGACGCCAAGGTGGAAGACAATGTCTACGCCCACATGGAAGACATCTCGGGCCTGATCGGCCACTACGCGCACGGCAACGAGCCCTCGCACCACGTCGCTTACCTATACAACTACGCGGGCGCGCCCTGGCGCACCCAGGAACGCCTGGCCCACATCATGGCGACCCAGTACTACAACCGCCCGGATGGCCTGTCGGGGAACGACGACCTGGGCCAGATGTCCGCCTGGTTCGCCTTCACGGCGCTGGGCTTCTACCCGGTGGCGCCGGGGAGCAACGAGTACGTGATCGGCCGCCCTTTCCTCGAACGCGCCCAGCTGAACCTGCCGAACGGGAAGCGCTTCACGGTGCGTGCCGAGGGCCTGTCGGAGGCGAACCGCTATGTCCGCCGCGTTCTACTCAACGGCAAGCCGCTCGCGCGCAGCTACCTGAAGCACGAAGACATCGTGGCCGGCGGCGAACTGGTGTTCACCATGGGAGCGACGCCCAACAAGGACTGGGGCAAGGAACGCACTGCCCGCCCCTACACCCAGACCGCCTACCAGCCATGAAGGGGCTCGCAGCCGCCTTGTTGCTGGCCGCCGCCTGCGCCGCGCAGGCCCAGACCGTCGGCAAGGTAGGCGACCCGGTGGAATGGGTCAATCCCCTGATGGGCACGGCCAGCAAGCCGGAACTCTCGAACGGGAATACCTACCCGGCGATCGCCGTCCCCTGGGGCATGAACTTCTGGACGCCGCAGACCGGCAAGATGGGCCACGGCTGGGCCTACACCTACGACGCCGACAAGATCCGCGGCTTCAAGCAGACCCACCAGCCCTCGCCCTGGATGAACGACTACGGCCAGTTCGCCATCATGCCGGTGACGGGATCGAAGCGCTTCAACCAGGACGCGCGCGCCAGCTGGTTCTCGCACAAGTCCGAAACCGCGAAGCCCTACTACTACAGCGTCTACCTGGCCGACGCGGACGTCACCACGGAGATTGCGCCGACCGAGCGCGCGGCCCAGTTCCGCTTCACCTTCCCCAAGTCCGATGCCAGCTATGTCGTGGTGGATGCCTTCGACATGGGCTCCTGGGTGAAGATCCTGCCCGAGCAGCGCCGCGTCATCGGCTACAGCACCCTGCACCGGCGCGGGCCCCTGCCGGCCAACTTCCGCAACTATTTCGTCATCGAGTTCGACCAGCCCTTCACGTCCACCGACACCTGGCAGGGCGACAAGCTCGAGGAAGGCAAGCTGGAAAACGCAGGCACCCACAGCGGTGCCCTGCTCGGCTTCGCGACGACCAGGGGCCAGAAGGTCCACATGCGGGTCGCGTCTTCCTTCATCAGCTTCGAGCAGGCCGAACTGAACCTGCGCCGCGAGCTTGGCCGGGACGACTTCGACACCACGAAAGCCAAGGCGAAGGCGCTGTGGAACGGCGTGCTGGGCAGGCTGGCGGTGGAAGGCGGCACGGTCGACCAGACCCGGACCTTCTATTCCTCGCTGTATAGAACGGTCCTGTTCCCGCACAAGATGTACGAACTCGATGCTGCGGGCAAGCCGGTGCACTGGAGTCCCTACAACGGCCAGGTCCTGCCCGGGCGCCTGTTTGCCGGCACCGGCTTCTGGGACACCTTCCGCGCCCTCTACCCCTTCCTGAATCTGGTCTACCCATCGATCAACCGCGAGATGCAGGAAGGCCTGGCCAACGCCTTCAAGGAGGGCGGCTGGCTGCCCGAGTGGTCCAGCCCCGGCTATGCCGACATCATGATCGGGAATAACTCGGCCTCGGTGGTGTCGGATGCCTACATCAAGGGCGTGCGCGGCCAGGACATCGAGACCCTGTGGCAGGCCCTGAAGCACGGCGCGGACAATGAGGGACCCATGTCGGCGGTGGGCCGCAAGGGCGTGAAGTACTACAATGAGCTCGGTTACGTGCCCTACGACGTCGGCATCAACGAGAATGCGGCGCGCACGCTCGAATACGCCTACGACGACTTCACCATCTACCAGCTGGGAAAAGCGCTGGGCAAGCCGGCCGCCGAGATCGACATCTACGCCAGGCGCAGCATGAACTACCGCAAGCTGTTCGATCCGGAGACAGGCCTCATGCGCGGCAAGAACCGGGACGGCAGCTTTCAATCGCCCTTCAATCCCTTCAAGTGGGGCGACGCCTTCACCGAGGGGAACAGCTGGCATTATTCCTGGTCCGTGTTCCACGACGTCGACGGCCTGGTGCGGCTGATGGGCGGGCGCAAGGCCTTTGTCGACAAGCTCGACACCGTGTTCACGCTGCCGCCGGTGTTCGACGAGAGCTACTACAAGGCCGTGATCCACGAGATCCGCGAGATGCAGATCGCGAACATGGGCCAGTACGCGCACGGCAACCAGCCGATCCAGCACATGATCTACCTGTACAACTACGCCGGCGCCCCGTGGAAGGCCCAGCACTGGATCCGCGAAACCATGGACCGCATGTACGCGCCGACGCCGGATGGCTACTGCGGCGACGAGGACAACGGCCAGACCTCGGCCTGGTACGTGTTCTCGAGCCTCGGCTTCTATCCGGTCACGCCCGGGGTGAACCAGTACGTGCTCGGCGCCCCGCTGTTCCCGAAGGCGAGCGTGAAGCTGGAGAACGGCCGCACCCTGACGGTCAGGGCCAGGGGCCAGGGCCGCTATGTCGACGCGCTGCGCATCGCCGGCAAGCCTGTCAGCCGCAACTGGCTGGGCCACGCCGAACTCACGGCGGGCGCCACCCTCGACTTCAGCATGTCGACGCGCCCGAACACGCGCCGCGGCACACGCGAAGAAGACGCGCCCTATTCGTTCTCACGCGATCCGGCCCGCCCGGCAGGCCTGGGGGAGTAAGACAGCACCATGCCGGTCACGATCCGCGACATCGCCAAGGCCACCAGCTATTCGATCGGCACGGTCTCGCGCGCGCTCAAGAACCAGGACGGCCTGAGCGAAAAGACGCGCGCCCGCATCCACGCCGTGGCGCGCGAGCTGGGCTACGACCTGGGCAAGCTGCGCCAGGGCGAGCTGCGGCGCGTGGCCTTCCTGCTGCACCGCCAGCATGACACCCGCTCGTCCAGCGCCTTCTACCTGCCGGTGCTGCACGGCGCCGAGGAAGCCTGCCGCCGGCGCGGCATTGCGCTGTCCTTCGTCGTGGTGGGCCCGGCCGAACCGGTGATGGAGCTGGTGCGCGTGCACCAGCCCGACGCCCTGCTGTGCGCCGGTTTCTTCGAGCCCGAGCTGCTGGGCGCCCTGCGCGACTCCGGCAAGCCGCTGGTGCTGCTCGACATGCACCTGCCGGGCTTCTGCTCGGTCAACCCGGACCACCAGCTGGGGGGCTACCTGGCCACCCGCCACCTGCTGGGGCTGGGACGGCGGCGCGTCGCCATGCTGTGCGGCTCGCTCGCCCACCACAGCATCCTGGAGCGCAGCCGCGGCTTTCGCAAGGCCTTGTTCGAGGCGCGCATGCTGGCCGATCCGGCGCTCGAAGTGCAGCTGCCCGGCGTGGGCGATCCGCTCGCCAACGTGCAGCGGGCGGTCGACAGCCTGCTCGCGCTGCCGAAGCCGCCGGACGCCCTGTTCTGCTACAACGACAGCACCGCGCTGGCAGCCATGCAGCACTGCCTCGAACGCGGGCTGAAGATCCCGCACGACCTGGCGATCGTCGGCTTCGACGACATCCAGGCCGCCGCCAGTGCGATCCCGCCGCTGAGCAGCATCGCCATCGACAAGGAGGCGCTCGGCGCGCTGGGCATCGAGCTCCTGCTGGAAAAGAATCCGCTTCCCGCGCTCGAGCGCACGCTGCCGGTGCAGCTGGTCGTGCGCGAGAGCAGCAACGACGATTGAGGACACCATGGACCAGACGCCCGACTTCTTCTCGCCCGATGTGCTCGCCCGCCACGTGGCCCACACCCTGGCCTTCTACCATCCGCGCGCGCTCGACCCGAGCGGGGGCTTCTACCACTACTTCCGCGACGACGGCAGCATCTACGAACGCCGCGCGCGCCACCTGGTCTCGAGCACCCGTTTCGTGTTCGTGTACGCCAAGGCCTGGCGCCACGTCCAGGATCCGGATTACCAGCGCATGGTGCGCCACGGCGTCGACTTCCTGCGCCGCGCCCACCGCAACCCGGACACGGGGGGCTATGCCTGGCAGCTCGACTGGGACAATGGCGTCGCCACCGTGCGCGACGCCGACAACCACTGCTACGGCCTGGCCTTCGTGCTGCTGGCCTATGCCCATGCCTTGAGCGCGGGCGTGGAGGAAGCGCGCGCCTGGATCCTCGAGACCTTCGAGCTGATGGAGCGCCACTTCTGGCAGGAAGAACACGGCCTGTACGCCGACCAGGCCAGCGCCGACTGGCGCGTGCTCGATCCCTACCGTGGCCAGAACGCCAACATGCATGCCTGCGAAGCCTTGCTCGCGGCCTTCGGCGCCACCGGGAACCAGACTTACCTGCACCGCGCCGAGCTCCTGGCCCGCAACATCACGCAGCGCCAGGCCGGCCGCGCCGGCGGCATGATCTGGGAGCACTACCAGCAGGACTGGCAGCCGGACTGGGAATTCAACCTGCACGACAAGGCCAACCTGTTCCGCCCCTGGGGCTACCAGCCCGGCCACTTCACCGAGTGGGCCAAGCTGCTCCTGCAGCTCGAAGGCCAGGGCCAGCACCTGGCGGGGCCGCGCGACTGGCTGCTGCCCGCCGCCCAGGACCTGTACGCGAAGGCGCTGCGCCATGCCTGGGACGCGAGGCACGGCGGCCTGCATTACGGCTTCGCCCCGGACGGCAGCGTGTGCGACGCCGACAAGTATTTCTGGGTGCAGGCCGAAACCCTGGCGGCGGCCGCGTTGCTGGGAGCGCGTACCGGCGCTGAGCGCTACTGGGTCGACTACGAGCGCCTGTGGCGCTACTGCTGGGCGCATTTCGTCGACCACGAGCACGGCGCCTGGTACCGCATCCTCACTGCGGACAACCGCAAGTATTCGGATGAGAAGAGCCCCGCCGGCAAGGTCGACTACCACACCATGGGCGCCTGCTGGGACATCATCCCGGCCCTGGCCCAGCGCCGGTCGTCCGCGCAGCGCTAAGTTTCGCCTCGGAATCGGACGCTTGCCGGACAGGCATTCCGCTAGCATGGCCCTTTCACTTGCGAGGAGGCGATCATGGGCGAAATGGCAAACGTACAATCCTGCATCCAGGCTTGCGAAGAAGCGCTGCGGGCCTGCCAGGCCTGCGTCGCGGGCGATATCCGCGACGGCAACCTGGCCTGCATCGCGATCAACCTCGACTGCGCCGACATCTGCACGGCTACCCTCAACGTATTGTCGCGCGGCTCGCCCCATCACGGCGACTTCTGCGCCCTGTGCGCCCATATCTGCCGGGCCTGCGCGGCCGAGTGCGCCAAGCACGCGTCCATGCACGAGCACTGCGCCGCCTGCCAGGCCGCCTGCGAGCGCTGCGCCGCGGAATGCGACAAGCATCAGCGCGAGCGCCACATCTGAGACGTTTCGTTGTATGTACGTCGGTTTAACGCGATTTTAACGCCTGAGTAACGCTCGACTGAGCCATTGCCTATTAGCATCGCTTATGATCTGCGGGTAAGCAGGTTGGGTCGCGGTGGCTCGTTTTTCCCCCGCGCCGATGGCGCATCGCCTGGCGATGTCTTTCCACGTCACTCAGGCGAAACAAGCGTTTCATGGCTACAGCGGCATCCGGCATTCCCCATCAAAAAAAGACTCCCTCGGCACTCCTGGCCCGCTTCACCCTGTGGGCGGGACCGTATGCCGGCATGCTGCAGATGCTGCTGCTGGGCCTGGCGATCCTCAGCCTGTCGCGCGTGGGCCTGGCTGCCTGGCAATGGGACCGGGTGCAGGCCACCGGCATCACCAGCGCCTTCTTCCTGCAGGGCCTGCGCGCCGACCTGATCCTGCTCGGCTACTTCCTCGCCTTCCCGCTGCTGCTGGCGCCGCTGCTCGCGCACCGCGCCTCATCCACCGCCTGGCGCATCGCGACGGTGGCCTGGGGCACCTTCGCCCTGGTCTTCATCGTCTTCATGGAACTGTCGTCGCCGCAGTTCATCATGCAATACGACGTGCGTCCGAACCGCCTGTTCGTCGAATACCTGGCCTATCCGCGCGAAGTGTTCGCAACCCTGTGGAACGGCTTTCGCACCGCCCTGCTGCTGGGCCTGGGACTGACCCTCGTCCTCGCCGTGCTGCTGTACCGCCTGCTGCGTCGCGCCTCGAGCGGCATGAACATGTGGCCGGCGCGCCGCCTGCTGCTGCTCTGGCCCGTGCTGTGCCTGGTCGTGTTCATGCAGGTGCGCTCGACCACCGGCCACCGCCCGGCCAACCCGGCCCTGTTCGCCCTGACCGGTGACTCGATGGTGAATTCCCTGATCATCAATTCGGGCTGGTCGGTGCTGGACGCGATCGGCTCGATGCGCAAGGAAGCCGTGTCCTCCGAAATCTACGGCAAGATCCCGCGCGCCAAGGTGTTCGAACAAGTCCGCGCGGCCCCCTGGCTGCAGGGCGCCCGCTTCGACAATCCTGAACTGCCGACCCTGCACCGCCAGCAGGCCGCGATTTCCCGCGAACGTCCGCTGAACCTGGTGATCGTGCTGCAGGAAAGCCTGGGTGCGACCTTTGTCGAGTCGCTCGGCGGCCTGCCGGTGACGCCGGAACTGGAAAAGCTCAAGAATGAAGGCTGGTGGTTCGAGCAGCTGTACGCCACCGGCACCCGCTCGGTGCGCGGCATCGAGGCGGTGGTGGCCGGCTATGCGCCGACGCCGGCGCGCAGCGTGGTCAAGCTCTCGCTGGCCCAGCAGAATTTCTACACCCTGGCTGCGGGCCTGGGCCAGCAGGGCTACCACACGGAATTCGTCTACGGCGGCGAGGCGCACTTCGACAATATGCGCAGCTTCTTTACGGGCAATGGCTTCCAGAAGGTGGTGGACATCAAGGAAATGAACCCGGCCTTCGTGGGCAGCTGGGGCGCTTCCGACGAAGACCTGTTCGACAAATCGCTCGAGCGCCTCAAGGCCCTGCACCAGCAAAAGAAACCCTTCTTCAGCCTGATCTTCACCTCGTCCAACCACGAGCCCTTCGAATTCCCGGACGGGAAGATCGCACTGCACGATCCGAAGAAGCAGACCGTCAACAATGCCGTCAAGTACGCCGACTACGCCCTCGGCAAGTTCATCCGTGAGGCGAAGAAGCAGGACTACTGGCAGGACACCGTGTTCCTGATCGTGGCCGACCACGACAACCGGGTCTATGGCAATGCCCTGGTGCCGATCAAGAAGTTCCACATTCCCGGCCTGATCCTGGGCGCCGACGTGCAGCCCAAGCGCATTTCGACCATCGCCAGCCAGGTCGACCTGGCGCCGACCCTGCTGTCGTTGCTGGGCGTGTCGAGCACGCACCCGATGATCGGCCGCGACTTTGCGCGCGACAGCAGCAGCCCGGGCCGCGCCCTGATCCAGTTCGACAACCTGTTCACCTGGCTCGAGGGTTCCTCGGCCACCATCCTGCGCCCGGGCAAGCCTGCCCTGCTGGGCCGCTACGACGCCGCCAGCGGCGTGCTCGATCCGTATGCCGGCAAGCCAAGCCAGGCCCAGGTCGAGCAGGCCATGGCGCACGTGA
Organism: Massilia sp. IC2-477; assembly: GCF_020707265.1. Taxonomy (GTDB): domain Bacteria; phylum Pseudomonadota; class Gammaproteobacteria; order Burkholderiales; family Burkholderiaceae_D; genus Telluria. The sequence continues at coordinate 148,198 of NZ_JAJFEQ010000009.1, read as the reverse complement.
TGCTGCCGTCGCTGCTGTACCGTGAGCAGCGCTACCGCCCGGCGCCGTAAGAGTCAGTCGCGAAACATTCGAAACAAAGCTGCAACAAAGTCGGCGGCCTCCGCCGATTTTTCGTCTTGAGTTTCTGCTAATATTATTGTCGCTGCCATCCAACCGGGGACGACAAGATGCTTGCACCACTCGTGCGCCTGCTGCTGGCCTTCACCTGCGCCCTGATCACGGGCTGGCTGCATGCCGCGCCATCGGCCGAGACCGGCCACGCCCGCGCCAGCCTGCTGGCCCATGCGCCGGACGGCGTCAAGCCAGGCAGCACGGTCTGGCTCGGCCTGCGCCTCGAACACCAGCCTCACTGGCACACCTACTGGCGCAATCCCGGCGACTCCGGCCTGCCGACCACCCTGTCCTGGACCCTGCCGTCCGGCTTCGCCGCCGGCGACATCGCCTGGCCGACGCCGAAGCAGCTGCCGCTCGGTCCCCTGATGAACTACGGCTACGACGGCGACCTGCTGCTGCCGGTTCGCCTCACCGTGCCCGCCGGCTATGCGGGCGGCGACTTGCCGCTCAGGCTGCGCGCCGACTTCCTGATCTGTGAAGACGTTTGCATTCCCGAATTCGCCGAACTCGATCTCGTCCTGAAGGCCGGCCCGGAAACGACCCACGCCGCCCTGTTCGAGCGCGCCTTCGCCGCGGCGCCGCGCACTGAACCCGGCGCTAAAGCCAGTGCACGGCTGGACGGCCAGGCCCTGGTGATCGAGGTCGCCGGCCTGCCGGCCGGCTGGCGCGGCAAGCCCGTGCAGCTGTTCCCGGAAAACGGCGCGGTGCTCGACCACCCGGCCCCGCTCGGCCAGTCGTGGGAGGGCGAGCGCCTGCTGCTGCGCGCGCCCCTGTCGGCCCAGCGCAGCGAGAGCCCGGCGGCGATGGATGCGGTGCTCACGGCGGCGCACGGGTCGCCCGGCATCCGCATCGGATTCGCCATCGCCGGTGCATGGCCGCAACCGGGTGCGGCCGCGCCGGCTGCCCCGGCGGCTGCGGCGCCGGCCAGCGCGCCGGCGCCTGCCGACCGCCCCTGGCTGGTGGTGCTGGGCCTGGCCTTCCTCGGCGGCGCCATCCTGAACCTGATGCCCTGCGTGTTCCCGGTGCTGTCCCTGAAAGTGCTTGGCTTTGCCCAGCACGGGGGCGAGCGCCGGCGCATCGTGGCCGGCGGCTTTGCCTACACCGCGGGCGTCGTCCTCTCTTTCCTGCTGCTGGCCACCCTGCTGCTGGCCCTGCGCGCCAGCGGCGAGGGGCTGGGCTGGGGCTTCCAGCTGCAGTCGCCGCCTTTCGTTGCCGCACTGGCGATCCTGTTTACCCTGATCGGCTTCAACCTGGCCGGCCTGTTCGAGTTCCGCGCCATGCTGCCCGATCGCCTGCTCAACGCGCGCGCCCGCAACCCGGTGGCGGACGACTTCCTCACCGGCGTGCTGGCCGTGGCCGTGGCCTCGCCCTGCACCGCACCCTTCATGGGCGCCGCCCTCGGCGCCGCGCTGTCCCAGCCGGCGCCCCAGGCGCTGTCGGTGTTTGCGGCGCTGGGACTCGGGATGGCCGCGCCCTACCTGGCCGCCAGCCTGTTCCCCGGCGTCGCGCGCCTGCTGCCGCGCCCGGGCCCCTGGATGGCGCGCTTCAAGACCTTCATGGCCTTCCCGATGTTCGCCACCGTCGTATGGCTGCTGTGGGTGCTCGGCCAGCAGGCCGGGATCGACGCGGTCGTGGCCCTGCTCGCCCTGGTCGTGGCGGCCGCCTTTGGCTGGTGGCTGCTGGGCATCCCGGCGCGCGGCGCGGCCGGGCGCGCGGGGGCGATCGGGGCCGCCGTGCTGGCGATCGGCGCCGTGGCCGCCTGGGCCTGGCCGGCTTTCCGGTACGCGCAGGCCGAGACGCCCGCGGTGCAGGCTTCAGGCGCCTGGCAGGCCTGGTCGCCGCAGGCATTTGCCGAAGCACGCGGCCAGGGCCGGCCGGTGTTCGTCGACTTCACGGCTGCCTGGTGCGTCACCTGCCAGTACAACAAGCGCACCGCCCTGGCCGATCCGGCCGTGATGGAAGATTTCAAGGCCAGGGGCGTCGTGCTGATGCGCGCCGACTGGACCCGACGCGACGAAACGATCACGCAGGCACTCAAGGAGCTCGGACGCAGCGGCGTGCCGGTGTATGCGCTGTACCGCAAGGATGCCGCGCAACCCACGCTGCTGTCCGAGCTGCTGAGCGTGGACGAAGTCCGGCAGGCGCTTGCAGCGCCCTGACGGGAACGAGGAAGCAGACCAAGCAGACCAACCACAGGAGGATCACATGAAGCGCACCATCGCACTTTCGCTGTTCGCCGCCGGCCTCGCACTGAACGGCAGCGCCCTCGCCGAGGCCGTGGTCGGCCAGCAGGCGCCAGCCTTCAAGGGCGTCGACGCGGCCGGCAAGCCGGTATCGCTGGACCAGTACAAGGGCAAGTACGTGGTACTGGAATGGGTCAACCCGGACTGCCCCTTCGTCAAGAAGCACTACGACAGCGGCAACATGCCGGTCACCCAGAAGTATGCCGCCGACAAAGGTGTGGTGTGGCTGTCCGTGAGCACCAGCGCCGACGGCGACAACAGCAAGAAGTCGGCCGCCATCAACGACTGGGTCAAGGCCAAGAAGGCCATGCCCACCGCCACCATCATGGATACCGGCGGCGCCATCGGCCGCGCCTACGGCGCACGCACCACGCCGCACATGTACCTGATCGACCCGGCCGGCAAGCTGGTGTACGCCGGTGCGATCGACAGCAAGCCGACCGCCAACCCGTCCGACATCAAGGGCGCCACCAATTACATGACGCTGGCGATCGACGAAGCCCTGGCTGGCAAGACCCTGAGCCAGGCAGTCACCAAGCCCTACGGCTGCTCGGTCAAGTACAGCTGATCCATGCTCATTGGATAATTTGGCGCCCGGTCCGCCGGTGCGGACGGGCGCTGCTATGATGATTCCCACCAACAACCAGGGGATCCGAATGCGTCATACACTGCTTTCCCGCCGCAGCCTGCTCGCCGCGGCGGCCTGCGCCGCCATCCTGCCGCTGTCCGATGCGTTGGCGGCGCCTTTCGAATCCAGCCGCATCAGCGTGCGCACCGAGGGTTCCGGCCCCGATGTGGTCTTGATCCCCGGCCTGAATTCCTCGCCGCGCGCCTGGGCCTCGACCGTGGCCGCGCTGCCGGGCTACCGCTACCACCTGGTGCAGGTGTCGGGCTTCGCCGGCCAGCCCGCGGGCGGCAACCGGGAAGGCAATGTGGCGGCCCCGGTGGCCGACGAGATCGCGCGCTACATCAAGGAGGCGGGCCTGAAGCAGCCGGCCGTGATCGGCCACTCGATGGGCGGCACCATGGGCATGATGCTGGCGGCGCGCCATCCGGATGCGCTGTCGAAGCTGATGGTGGTCGACATGTATCCCTACCTCGGCACCTTCTTCGCTGGCCCGAATGCGCCACCCGAAAGGGTCGCCGCGGTCGCCGACGCCACCATGGCAGGCATCCGCAGCTTCACTCCCGAAGAGCGCGCAGCCAATACCAATGCCACCATCGCCGGCATGGTCAACACCGAATCGATGCGCGCCGGGGCGATTGCGGACTCCGCCGCCAGCGACCCGGACGTGAGCAGCCGCGCCTACCGCGAGCTGATCGTCACCAACCTGATCCCGGAACTGCCGAAGATCACCAAGCCGGTAACCGTGCTGTATGTGCAGCCGAAGAGCGTGCCGATCCCGGCCGAGCAGTTCGACTACGTCTACAAGAGCGCGTATGCGCCGGTGAAGTCGCTGACCCTGAAACGCATCCCGGACAGCGCCCACTTCATCATGTGGGACCAGCCGCAGCGCTTCCAGAACGAAGTGAAGGCCTTCCTGGGCGCGCCCTGAGCAGCCTTCAGCGGCCCGCCGGCGCGCCCTGTTCGCCCGCGCTCTCTTCCTTGATCTCCTTGCTGAGGAAGTAGTTGAGCGTGGTGCGGATGACGGCGATAGCCGCCAGCTTGCCGATCCGGTCCCAGGTCGGGGCGACGGCGGTGGACAGGATGTCGGCGGCCAGCTGCAGTTCCAGCGCCAGGGTCAGGTAGCGGGCGAAGGCCAGCCGGATCGGGGTGAAGCTGCCGCCGCGCGCCGTCAGGAGGTGGCGCCCCAGCGCCAGCACGACCACCACCAGCCCGGCCGCGATCACCAGCGCGCCCAGCGCCTCGACCATCAGGCGCAGCCACTCGACGCTCGCGCGGACCTGCTCTTCGACCTGTTCGAACACGCTGCCTCCCCATCGTCCATGCTGGAGCACAGCATAGCGAATCCGCGCCGCCCGGCTCGCCCAATTGCCGGGTCAGCACAAGGAGAGGATCAGATGAAGGGCCAGGCCAGGATGCGCTTGAGGTGCAGGACGGTGCGCGCCGCCACGTAGCCGAAGGCAAAGGTGAAGGCGACCAGGCTCCAGCCGTCGCCCATGACCGCCAGCCAGGTGCCGGCGACGGTGCTGGCAGCTACCAGCACCATCAGCCAAAGCTCGATGCTCAGGAAAAATCCGGATGCTTCGCCCCACACGCTGTGCAGCAGCGCGAGGGCTTCCTTGATGGTCTTGATGTCGTGGCCCATGATGGTATTCTCAAGTTGGCAATGATGGAATTGAAAGTCGGATGCCAGAAATGACAATCGCCGGCAAAGGCCGGCGATTGGTCAGGTTATGTTGCAGTGCATTATAACCCGGAATTGCTTAGCGGCATCACCACGCCATCTTCGCGTGCATGCGCCACAACATATTTGCGCGGTTTCAAGCTTACATCCGCACCAGCGCAACTTCCTTCACTGGCTGCCTGAACTCCTGCAGCAGGCGCGCCGTTTCCCCCTTGGCGCGCTCCATGTTGGCCGCCTTCACGTGGCCGAAGCCGCGGATGGTTTCCGGCACCTGGGCCAGCTTCAGGGCCGCCGCACGGTTCTCCGGCTTCAGCTCGGTCGCCAGCATATCGGCCAGGGCGAAGGTATCCTCGCGCAGCTGACGCTCGGCGCGGCGTTCGTGGGTGTAGCCGAAGGGGTCGAATGCGGTCCCGCGCAGGACCTTCAGCGGTGCAAGCCCACGGAAAGCCGTGCGCATCCAGGGACCGAAGCGCATCTTGGCCGGCACGTCGGTACCTGGCTTCTTCTTCGCCAGCAGCGGCGGCGCCAGATGGTATTCGACCCGGAACTCGCCTTCGAACTGGCCCTGCAGGCCGTCGAGGAAACCGGTCTGGGTATGCAGGCGCGCCACCTCGTATTCGTCCTTGTAGGCCATGACCTTGAACAGCGAGCGCGCCACCGCCTTGGCCACTGCGCGCTTCGAAGCCGGCCCTTCGATAGCGACTTCGCGCGCCTCCACCCGCGCCACCGCGGCGCGATAGCGTTCGGCGTAGGCGGCATCCTGGTACTGCGTGAGCCAGTCGACGCGGAAGGCGACCAGCTCCTCGAGCGAGACCGGCGGGGTGAACTGCACCACCCGGGCCGATTGTGAGCCGACTGCGCCCAGGCGCTTCACCGCCGCCTCGTCGGCCGCGACCAGGCGCCCGAGCATGAAGGCCTTCTTGTTCATCTCGACCGCCACGTTGTTCAGTTCGATCGCGCGCATGATCGCTTCCAGGCTCACCGGCACCAGTCCCAGCTGCCAGGCAGCGCCCATCATCAGGATGTTGGCGCCGATCGGGTCGCCCAGCACGCTGCTCGCCACGCCCTGGGCGTTCAGGCGCAGGGCCGGGCCGCCGGCGTCCGTGATCTTGGCCAGCAAGTCGTCCTTGCGGATGTCGGCGTCCGGATCGCGCGTGAACTCGGCCGTCGGAGTGTCGTTCTCGTTGGCGACCACCTGGGTATGGCCGCGGCGCATCACCGCCAGCGCGTCCGGCATGGCGGCCACCACCAGGTCGCAGGCCAGCAGGGCGTCGGCCTGCTGCAGGTCGATGCGCACCTGGTGCAAATCCTTCGGCGACGGCGCCACCCGCACGTGCGACATCACCGCCCCGCCCTTCTGGGCAAAGCCCATGAAGTCCAGGGTCGAAGCGCCCTTGCCCTCCAGGTGGGCGGCCATCGTGATCAGGGCGCCGACCGTCACCACGCCGGTGCCGCCCACGCCCGCCACCAGCATCTCGAAGGGCTTGGCGAAACCGTATTCGGGCGGCAGCGGGTAGGCCGCCAGCATCTCTTCCAGCTGGCGCAGCTCGAGGGTGGCGGCGGCCGGCTTCTTGAGGCGCCCGCCGATGACCGACACGAAGCTCGGGCAAAAGCCTTCAGCGCAGGAGTAATCCTTGTTGCAGGAAGCCTGGTCGATCTGCCGCTTGCGGCCCAGCGGGGTTTCCAGCGGCAGGATCGACAGGCAGTTCGACTGCACGCCGCAATCGCCGCAACCCTCGCACACGGCCGGATTGATCACCATGCGGCGCGGCGGGTCGGGGAAGACGATGTTGTCCGGCTTGTTCTTCTTGCGGCGGCGGCGCTTCTCGGCGGCGCAGGTCTGGTCGTACACCAGCACCGTCACGCCCGGGATGTCGCGCAGGCGGCGCTGCACCGCATCGAGCTCGCTGCGGTGGTGCACCGTGACGCCCGCCGGCAGGGTGATGCCCTGATAATTCTCCGGCTGGTCGGTGACGACCACCGCCAGCGCCGCGCCTTCGCTCAGCACCTGTTGCAGGATCTGCGGCACGGTAAGCGTGCCGTCCACCGGCTGGCCGCCGGTCATGGCTACCGCATCGTTGTACAGGATCTTGTAGGTGATGTTGGTGCGCGCCGCGATCGCCTGGCGGATCGCCAGGTAGCCCGAGTGGTAATAGGTGCCGTCGCCCAGGTTCTGGAACACGTGCTTTTCGCGCGTGAAGCGCGAGGCCGCGACCCAGGGCACGCCCTCGCCGCCCATTTGCGTGAGCGTGACGGTATCGCGCTTCATCCAGCTGGCCATGAAGTGGCAACCGATGCCGGCCAGCGCGCGGCTGCCTTCCGGCACCCGGGTCGAGGTATTGTGCGGGCAGCCGGAACAGAAGTACGGCGTGCGCTTGATGGCATCGGCGCCGTTGGACAGGGCGTCGGCGCGGCAGAATTGCGGCAGGAATTCTTCGAGGCGCAACTGTGGGAAGGCGGGCGCCAGCCAGCGCACCAGCACTGGCGCAATGCGCGAGGGACGCAGTTCGCCCAGCTGCGACAGCAGCGGATTGCCTTCCAGGTCAGTCTTGCCGAGTACCTGTGGACGCTGCTGCGGCGCCAGGTTGTAGAGCAGGCTTTTCAGCTGCCCTTCCATCACGTCGCCCTTCTCTTCCACCACCAGCACTTGCGCCAGGCCCGCGGCAAAGGCCTGCAGGCGGGTGCGCTCCAGTGGGTAAGTCAAACCCGGCTTGTACAGGCGCACGCCGAGTTGCTCCAGTTTGTCCACGCCGATGCCGAGCCGTTCGAGCGCCTCCAGCAGGTCGAGGTAGGCCTTGCCGGCGGCGATGATGCCCAGCTTTGCGCCCGGCGCCGCAACCACCAGGCGGTCGATCGAATTCACGCCGGCGAAGGCGTGCACGGCCTGCAGCTTGTCGGCGACGCGCTGCTCGATCGCCAGGCTGGGCAGGTCGGGCCAACGGTAATGCAGGCCGTCGGCGGGTGGAACATAGCCTTGCGGCGCCTGGAACACGGGCGGCTCCGGCAGCTCCACCACGGCGCCGCCTTCCACGGTTTCCGAGATCGCCTTGAAGCCGACCCAGGCGCCCGAGAAGCGCGACAGGGCCCAGCCATACAGGCCGAATTCCAGGTATTCCTCGATGTTGGCCGGGTTCAGCACCGGCATGCCCCAGGCCATGAAGGCGTGGTCGCTCTGGTGCGGCATCGAGGAGGACACGCAGCCATGGTCGTCGCCCGCAATCACCAGCACCCCGCCCAGGGGCGAGGAGCCATAGGCGTTGCCGTGCTTGAGGGCGTCGCCGGCGCGGTCCACGCCCGGGCCCTTGCCGTACCACATGGCGAATACGCCATCCACCAGGCGGTTCGGATCGCCCCCGACCTGCTGGGTGCCGAGGACGGCGGTGGCGCCCAGTTCCTCGTTGATCGCGGGGAGGAATTCGATCGCGTTCTGCTTCAGGATGGTCGATGCGCGCCAGACTTCCTGGTCGACCGCGCCCAGCGGCGAGCCGCGGTAGCCCGAGATGAAGCCGGCCGTGTTCAGGCCGGCGCGCTCGTCGAGCGCTTTTTGCATCACGGTGAGGCGGATCAGGGCCTGGGTCCCGGTCAGGAATACCCGGCCCTGCTGCCGCGTCAGGTTGTCGTCCAGGCGATAGGCGGGATCGACCAGCGCCGTTCCCACCTTCTCGTGCATCGTTCCCATCTGCTGTCTCCGCTATGCCAGCCCTGCAGGGCTTGTTAATAGCGAAATGATAGGTCTCGGCTCAAGAAATAACTTGCCTAACTTGCCGAGGCTTGAGGCAGAATAGGTAAATTATTTCTCTTTTGATACTTGGATGGAAAAATTTAACCTTGACGCTGCGTCAATGCGCATCCTGCGCGAACTGCAGCAGGACGCCCGGCTGTCGGTCAACGAGCTGGCCGAGCGGGTCGGCATGTCGGCCTCGCCCTGCTGGCGGCGCCAGAAGGAGCTGGAGGAGAACGGCTACATCCGCCGCTACGCCGCCATCCTCGAACGGCGCAAGCTCGACCTCGGCCTGGTGTGCGTGCTGCACGTCTCCCTCACCCGCCACGAAGCGGGCGTGGTGGAGACCTTCGAGGCCCAGATGAAGGCCTGCTCCGAAGTGATGGAATGCTATGAGGTGACCGGCACCTCGGACTACATCGTCAAGGTAATGGTCGCCAACATGGACGCCTACCACGACCTGCTGCACAACGTGCTGCTCAAGCTGCCCGGCGTCTCGCAGCTGAACACCAGCGTGGCGCTGCGCGAAGTGAAGTACGAGACCGCGCTGCCGCTCTAGGCATGGACGCCGGCCGCACGCTCCTGGTGCGCCGCCGCCAGCCGGACCGCCTCCGCGAACGACATCGGCCGGCCGAACAGCCAGCCCTGCGCATACTGGACCGCCTGCCCCTTCAGGAAGTCGGCCTGGACCTGGCTCTCGACACCCTCGGCGATCATGCGCAGTCCCATGGTGCGCGCCATGGCGATGATATGCCCGACCACCTGGCTGGTCGGCGCTTTCGTGCCGATCGCCTCGATGAAGGAACGGTCGATCTTCAGGAAGTCCAGCTCGAGCGCTTCCAGGTAGGACAGGCTCGAATAGCCGGTGCCGAAATCGTCGATCGCCACCTCGATGCCGCGCGCGCGCAGCGCCGCCAGGATGCGCAGCGCGTTGTCCATGTCGAGGAAGCCGCGTTCCGTGATCTCGAGGATCAGGTTGGAAGGCCGCGCGCCGCTCTTGTGCAGGAAACGGTCGACCAGGTCGACGATGGCGGACGATTGCAGGTCGGCGGCCGACAGGTTGATGGCCACGTGAAAATCCGAGTGCGCTCCGAGGTAGGCGCCCGCATCGGCCTCGACCAGCGCGAACACCCGTTCGGTCAGCCGGGTGATGATGCCCGATTGCTCTGCCACCTGGATGAACAGGTCGGGGCCGATCTGTTCGCCCGTGGCGCGCTTCCAGCGCAGCAGCGCCTCAACGCCGACGCAGCGCCCGCTCGCCAGCTCGACGATGGGCTGGTAGTGCAGGTAGAACTCGTTGTGGCGCAAGGCGTGGCGCAGCGCGGCCGGGATCGAGCGCTGCTGCCGTGCGAGCGTCAGCACGGCGGCCGCCACCAGCAGCCCGGCCACGGCGGCCGCCGGCACCAGCCGCCAGGCGATGGCGGCGGCGCGCTCCTGCACATAGGCGATCGGCACCGCCGCGACCGCGACCGTGAGGAACTGGCGCGAGCGGCTCAGGACGATCAGGCGCTTCCCGTCGCTGAAACTGGTTTCGCGCTGCGCCCCCAGTCTCGCCAGCCAGCCGCGCTCGACAAGGCCCCTGGCCAGTTCGGGAGCGCTGCCGGGAGCCGCCTCCAGGTGCAGCACCGCCAGCGCGGCACCCGGAATCGCGGTGGAGATGTCGAGCGGCAGGTCGCGGTGCACCAGCACGACGAAGCCGGCGCGCTCCAGCGCCATCAAGGGCGAGGGGCCCAGCACTGCGATCGGGACACGGGGATAGATGGCATAGCCTGTCGAGGTACGCAGCGAAGGCCTGCCGAGGGGGAGCGGATCCGTCCCCATCGACGAGCACACCACCACCCCGCCACGGACGAAGCCAACAGCCTGGATATAAGTGGAACTCAGGTCGAGCCGCCGCATCAGCGCCAGCGAGTCGGGCGAACATGGCGCATGCGGCTGGCGGACCAGTTCACGGATCGCGACCGCGCCCTGCATGCTCGTCTTGTCGGCCCGATGCAGGACGGCGCGCGCATAGGACCGGGTCATGTCGGCCGCCGCCTCGAAGGCCTGGCGCTGCGCTTCGCGCCAGGCGAGCCAGGGCAGCAGCATGGCCGCTGCCAGCGCGACGAGGATCGAGGTCCCGAGGATGAGCCGAATGCGCATGCGTATTCCTGGCAGGAGCCGGCGCAGCATCGAACACGGCAGCGCCCGGTGTCGCCAGTATAGACCCATCCCACGGTGGCGCAGCTCGCCGCAACGCGGGTCAGCTCCGGGTCACGCTCTTCAGCGGACGACGTCCACGATCACCCGCTTGTAGCGGGTCAGGCGCGGCGTGCCGTGGTCGGTCACGGCCAGAATGATGTGCATGGTGCCGAGACCTGGCGGCAGCACGCGCGTGGTCGGTACGGTGAACCAGGCCTGCTTCTGGTCGGCGCCCGTGATGTCCAGCGGCTGGCCCGACTTGCCGCTCGATGCCACCAGCGTGCCGGCCTCGCAGTAGCAGAACCACTGGTAGCTCAGCGCGTCGCCGTCGGGATCGAGGCTGCCCTCCGCATTCAGGTCGACACGCTGGCCGGGCCGCGCCGTGATGCTCGCCTGCGCGACCCGTGGCACCGGCGGGTGGTTGGCTTGCGCGTAGGGCTTGACGGTCCAGTCCATGCGCGCCGCGAAGTCGTTCTGCATGGCGCTACGCCAGCGCCAGATCGTCGCGTGGTTGCTGGTGTGCCACTTGCCGTCGACGCCCGGCACCTCATCCTGGGCATTGGTCCAGATCGGCCGCGTCTCTTCCTGCACGAACCAGCGCTCCTTGCGCGGCGTGTACAGCTCGTAGCGCCCGCCCCAGCCGCCCCAGTCCGGACGTTCCGGCTCGCCCAGGCCGTTATTCACCAGGTTCAGGAAGGATGGCGTGTCGCCTTCCATCATGAATTCCCAGTGCGGGTATTCAAGGCCCAGCGGCCCCTTCTTGCGTACGTTCTGCTCCAGCCATTCGTTCGACACCAGCGTGCTGTCGGCGCCGGCGAAGCGGCCATGGAAGTTGTCGCCCGCGATGCCGGCCCAGGTCGCGTGGTGGTAGCCGCCGCTGGCATTGATGCCGGGGCTGACGATGTAGAACAGGTTCGGGAAGTTCTGGCGGATCCAGGGTCCGCTGTCGTCCTGGTCCGAGATCGCATGTACGCGCAGGCGGGCCACGAAGCGCTCCAGCTCTTTTGCCGAGCGTGTCGCCTTCACCTTCCACAGGGCCTGGGCCAGCACGTTGGAGCCGCCCCAGACCGGCACCCACAGGGGACGCGGGTCGTCGCGGTCGACCGCGCGGATCAGCTGCTCGGAGGCGGGCGAATCCTTGCCGGCGCCGACACCCTGCATGCCGTACACGGGCAGGCCTTCGGTGACGCGCGCCAGCAGCGTATCGCCCGCCGGGAAGCCCGGCTCGTGCAATTCCAGTTTGTTGCGCACCCTGGCGTAGGCGCCCACGATCCTGCGGATGCGCTCGGGCGCGACGCGCGCCTTCTGGTGGGTCGAGGTGGTGGCGGCCAGGCCTTCGATCTCGAACTGGTTGGCATAGGTGAGGAAGCGCACCAGCGACATCGCATCGTCCGGCTCGTTCTCGATGTCGGTCAGGACCATCACACGCGGCTTGTCCGCAGCCTGGGCCAAGCCCATGCAGGCCAGGCTCAGGGCGAGGACGCGGATGGCCCCTTTTGCCAGTTTCACGCCGCGCGTCCTCATCGCGGCTGGGTCCTGCGCAGGCGGGCGGCAAAGTCGCGCAGGAAGGCTTCGCGCCAGCGGCTTACCGTCCTGGCGCCCTGGTCCGGGCCCTCGCTCAGGGCCGGATCGGGGTCGTCGGTCCACCAGTTCGGATAGCGGCTCGACGGCTGGCGCGCGCGTTCCGGCGCCGGATTGCGCGAGCTGAAGCTCCCCTGCTGCCCGTCCAGTCCCGGATGGTTGCTGGCAATGCGGTAGCTCCAGGCCTTGGCTTCCTTCGGCGAGAAGCGGAAGCGCCACGAACCGTCGGGCTGCGGATCGCCCGGGAATTCCTGTTTGTCGACCACCAGGCTGGCGCGCGGGCTGGCCGGCGCCGTGCCGGCAGGACGGTAGACCAGTTCCATGATGGCGAAGGCCTCGACCACGGTGTCGGGCGGCGGCGGCGCGTCGAACACGTGTCGCGGCCGCTCCCAGGCCCGCACGAAGCGCCCGCCCCAGCCGCCGGCGGCGGGGTTCTCGGGGTTCGCGCCCAGCACATAGGTGAGCGAAGGCGTGTCGCCCATCTTGATCTTGGGCGCAATGCCGGCAAAGTAGGCTCCCAGTGCGCCGGCACCCTTGATGTGGCGCTCCACGAAGGCGGCGTTGCCCAGGTCGCCCGCCTGGTCGCCGCCGCTGAACCAGCCGCGGTAGGTCGAATTGTTCTCGATCATCCAGAGGTCCGCATGTTCGCGCGCCAGGTAATCGTAGGCGGCGTTCGACCACTTCTTATTGGGACCGCCGATCATGTACACGCGCAGCTTCGGCTTGATGTCAGGCGCGTCGTGCAGGGCCTGGGCCAGGTCCTCGAAACCGCCCCACAGCAGGACCCAGAGCGGACGCGCGTCCGGCTGGCGGGCGCGCTCGACGATCCAGTTCGAGCCCTCGGTCGGCCGGCCCCAGCCCGGCGGCACGGCCAGGTCCAGGCCGCCCTGCTTCGAGATGCTGCGCAGGCGGGCCGGGGTCGGGTAGTCCTTCGACCAGGTCTTCAGGTTCGGATAGTCCTTTTCGTAGGCATCGATGATGCTCAGCAGATGGCGCTTGCGGTCGCGTCCCTCGCCCCAGGGCGAGGCGATCATGCCTTCCAGCTCGATCATGTCCGCATACAGCAGCAGGTGCACCAGCGACTGGAAGTCGTCGTAGTCGGTGCCGCCGATGTCAGTGGAGACGATGACACGGGGCTTGGATCCCGCGGCCGGCGGCGCGAACGCGGCGGCGGACAGCGGCAGGGAGATGGCGAGCAGGGCAAGCAGGCGGCGTCGCTTCATGGCGATGTTCTTCATGGTGAGGTCAGCGATGGAATTGCGCTGGCGAGTTCCTTCAGCGCGATCGGCGCGACGATCTCCGCGCCCTTGTCGTTCAGGTGGGTCAGGTCCGGGCCCTTGGCGTCCGGCTTCGGTACGGGGCCGAGGGTACGGGACTCGGCCTCGCCCAGCGCGGCGAAGGCCGCCATGCTCGCGGGGTGCAGGTCGACCAGCGGCAGCTGGCGCTCGCGCGCGAGCGCGCGGGTGGCGGCGGCCCAGGGCGCCAGCGTATCGGCGGGCTTGCCGTTCTCGAAAGTGCGACGCGCCAGCGGCGTGACCAGGACCGGCACTGCGCCCGCGGCAGCGGCCTCGATGGCGTAGCGTCCCATATTCGCGGGGAACTCGGTCTTCAGGTCGGTCGAGCGCCCCGGTTTGCCCGGCTGGTCGTTGTGGCCGAACCCGATCAGCACATAGGTCTGGCTGAAATCGCGCTTGTCGTCCAGCAGGCTGCGGACTTCTTCCCAATACCCGTCCGCGCGGTAGCTGCTGGTGCTGCGGCCGGCGCGCCCCTTGTTGACGCAGGCGACACGCGGCGCCAGGCGCCGGCACAGGGCGTCGCCGTAGCCGCCGTTCGGCGCCATGGTCGAGTCGCCGACGAGGATCACGCGCGCTGGTTTGACCGGCTGCGACCAGGCCTCGTAACGTGCGATCGCTCGCGCCGGAACGGCGCCGTACCACGCGTAGCCGTTGCGGCGCTCCGGGTCGATCTCCTTGACGTCGTCATGAATGCTGCGATCGCGATCGCCGAACACCGGCTTGCCGGTGCGCGCATCGTAGTAGCGCGACCAGAGCGCAGGCGCGCCGGGCGCCGGCTGCAGGCGCCTGCCCTCGGGCCCATCGCCGGCCCAGGCGACATCGCGCAGCGCCGTCGCACGCAGCCATGCCACGCCCGCATGCACCGCCTCCCTGACTTCCGGTGAAGGATCGGGCAGGCGCATCAGGAACAGCAGCACGCCCGCGCTCTCGCTACTTGCCAGGGCGGCCGGCTCGAAGTTGCGCGCCCCGGCGAGCTCCAGGCTCAGGGCGTCGTACTGCTGGCCCCATCCGGTGCGCCTGCCGCCGCTCTTCTGCTGTGTCGCTACCAGCATTGCGGTGGCGCGCCGCACGGCGGCCAGCGCTTCCTGTTTCTCTGCGGGCGGCACGAAGCCATAGCCGGTGCGCCCCTGCCCGACGTCCAGCAGGAGGTCGAGGACCTTCACCATCGCGTCGTCATTCAGGGTCACGGCATCGTGGTAGCCGCCCTGCAGCGGATAGATCTGGGGGAAGCCACCGTTCGGATATTGCGCATTCAGGAGATAGCGCAGGCCCTTGAGGAAGGCGGCGCGATACACTTCGCCCCGCTCTCCCAGCTGCGCTGCTGCCAGCGCCAGGAAGCGCATCTCGGAGGTGGTGGCGCCGTTGTCGATGGTGCCGACGTAGCTCCAGGCGCTTTTCCGCTGCGGGCCGTCCGGGGGCGACCAGGACTCGCCCGACCGGCGCGGCGGACCGCTGCGGTCGGCATTCTTGCCCCAGCCGCCGGCCGGCGTCTGGAAGCTGAGGATCGTGTCCGCGACCCTCAGCGCCTCGGGCGTGCCGTACCAGGCCGCCGCTTTGCGCAGCGGCATGCCGCCGTCTCCGCTGACATGCGGCCGCCCTGCCGCGGCGGCGGGGTCAAGCTGCTCCGCCGCCAGGGCGCCCTTGTCGGCCTCCATCAGCGCGCGCGAGCGCGCCAGGTAGGCCAGCCACGGGGCGCGCTGTTCAAGGGGCAGCGCCGCAATCCGGGCCTCGCTCACAGGCTGGGCCGGGGTCATGCTGCCCAGGACCGCGGCCAGGCTGATGGCGGGCAGCGCGAGCCATAGGGCGCCACAGGAAAGTACGAAGTGTCGCATGGGTCGCCTTTCCCGCTAGGCGTCGATGCTGGTCGTGACCAGCTTGCCCGCGACGCGCACATTGCTCAGCTTCAGTCCGCGCACATGGTGGGCGAACCAGGGCCCGTCCGCGGCGCGCGGACGGCCGAAGTCGGAATCGCTGATCGTGATGTTCGACAGCGGCGGGATCGGCGTGCCGGGCGCGCCGTTGAAGCTGCCCGCCACCGGCCCCAGCACGACGACCGCCTGGTAGCAGGAGAACTCGCCATCCGCCGTCTTCACGTTGGCGGCGCGCAGGTTCGAGATGTGCACGTGTTCGACCACGGGCGGGCGCGAACGCACGCTGTCGTCGGAGGGGGCGTAGTCGCAGTCGATGGTGACGATCGCGCCGCCGTTGGTCGATGCGACCTTCCCTTCCATGCCGGTGCCCGGCATCGGCTTGTAGCGTCCGAGCTGGGTCTTGACGCCGTTCGGCAGCTGCACGTCGCGCACGTAGAAGTGGCGCAGGAAGCCGCCGCGGTTCATGTTGGTCTTCATGCGGATCGCGGTGCCGAGCGGATTCGTGGCCCAGAAGGCATTGCGGAATTCGATACGTTCCGCGTAGACGTGCTCGATCCCACCCGACATCTCGCTGCCGAGGGTGATGCCGCCGTGGCCCGAATTCATGATGCAGTCGCGGATCACGACATTCCTGGTCGGGCCGTACTGGCTGTCGCGGTTCTTGCCTGACTTGATGGCGATGCAGTCGTCGCCGGTATTGAACAGGCAGCCGTCGACCAGGATCGTGTCGCAGGACTCGGGGTCGAAGCCGTCGGAGTTCGGCCCCATGCTGTCCATGCGCACCTTCGAGAACCTGATGTTGCGCGAATTGACCGGGTGATGGATCCAGAACGGCGTGTGCGTCACCTGGTAGCCCTGCATCAGCACGTCGCTGCAGTCGACGAACTCGATCATCGACGGACGCAGGAAGTGGCCCAGGCCGAACACCCGGCGCTCAGGCGGCACGCCCGCCTCGGACAGGGCCGGCAGGTAGCGCGCATCGCTGCGCCATTTGTCGCCCTCGCCCTGGATGCGCGCGCGGCTTGCCGCGTCCAACTCCGGCGCGACCGTTTCCAGCGGCGCGTTGGCCGGATTCGGCAGGTCCTGGTGCAGCTCGCCCGGCCGCGCACCCTTGCGGTTCATGCCCCACCAGGTCCTGCCGCTGCCGTCCTCGAAGGGCACGCCGGCCTGGCCGTTGAGGATGCTGGTCCAGTCGGCGCCGGTGAGCGCGATGTTCTTCTGGCCGCGCGCGTACACCATCGGCGAGAAATTCAGGCAGTCGTTGCCCTGCCAGCGCGACAGCACCAGCTTGCCGTTCGCGCCGCAGTCGAAGTCCCCGTCGCGCGCGAAGTCGCGCGGATCGGCACTGAAAAAGACATGGGCGTTTGAGGCCAGGTGCACGTGCACGTTCGAGCGCAGCACGATCGGGCCTTTGCAATACCAGTTCCCGGCCGGGATTAGCACCCGCCCTCCTCCTGCCGCATGGGCGGCGGCAATCGCCGCGCCGATTGCGGGATAGCTGTCGGGAGAATCGGGCGCCGGGG
Organism: Massilia sp. IC2-477; assembly: GCF_020707265.1. Classification (GTDB taxonomy): domain Bacteria; phylum Pseudomonadota; class Gammaproteobacteria; order Burkholderiales; family Burkholderiaceae_D; genus Telluria. The sequence goes on along the minus strand of NZ_JAJFEQ010000009.1, from coordinate 131,360 downwards.
TCGGCAGCTTGCCCCTGACCGTGATCTCGACCCAACCCTCGACCTGCACCAGCGCGCAGGGCCTGGCGCCGAATCCGGTGATGGGGAAATCGCGCTCGGGGAAGCGCATCGGACGCGACAGCTGCTCGTCGATGCGGCGGGCATGGCGCCAGGGATCGGGGGAAGAGGCGGCGAACGACAGGCCGGGGAGATTGGTGGCCGCCAGGGTGCCGGCGGCCGCCATGTGCTGCATCAGCGCGCGGCGTCGCGCGCTGAAGGACTGCGGATTCTTCATACGTTTTCCATGCAGGTGAAAAACGGCAGGCGGAGCGTGGCTTCCGCCTGCGTTCACATGGCGAGTATGTTTAGAACTTGTACTCGACCGATGCGCGGTACACCCGGCCCATCATGTCGGCGAGGCTGGTCAGGTAACCGCCGCCGTAGGTGGAGTTGGCGGTGAGCGGCGGCCATTCTTCCGTGATGTTGTTCACGCCCAGCGAGATCGTGGTGTTCTTGATCCCGGTGTAGCGGACGTTCAGGTTGAACTGGCTGTACTCCTCCACCTTGGTCAGGGTCGAGCCGGCGCGCGGCGTCAGGTCGGTCAGCGCGGTGTTGAAGCGCTGCGACAGGGTCGCCCTCCAGTCGCCGGTGCTGTAGCTCACCTGCGCCGTGTACTTCCAGCGCGGGTTGACCTGCGGCGCACCCGCCAGGCCCGAGTTCGGACCGGTCTGGCCGAAGCGCCCGTCGTTGGTGATGATGCCGACGTTGCTCATCCACGGGCCGTTACGCTCGCTCTGGAACTCGTACTTGTGGTACCAGGTCGCATCCAGTTTCGCGTCGAAGGTGCCGATGCTGGTCTTCGGGAAGCGGTAGCTGGCCGAGAAGTCGGCGCCGCGGATACGGGTCTGGCCACGGTTGGCCTGGCTCGCCACGATGTGGTCGATGGTGCCGTCCGCACGACGCAGGATGAAGTCGTTGTACTTCTCCGGGTTCTGCTGGATCTCGGCGATCGAGACCGCGCCCAGCACGTCCTTCAGCTTCAGGCCCCAGTAGTCGACGGTCAGCGACAGGTTCTTGACCGGCTCGAAGCCCACGCCGAAGTTGAAGCCGCGCGAACGTTCCGGTTTCAGGAAGGTGTTGTTCGGCGACTTGGTCCAGTACGAAGTCAGCACGTTGCAGACCTGGTCGGCGGTGAAGCCGTTCGAAGGCGTGCCGGTGCCGGCCACCAGCGGCTGCGAGCTGCGGCACAGCTGCGGATCGTCCATCACCTGGGTGCGCACTTCCGGCGTCGGGTTCTGGATGTCCATGATCGACGGCGCGCGGAAGCCGCTCGAGACCGAGGCGCGCAGCAGCAGCATGTCGTTCGGGGTCCAGCGGGTCGCCAGCGCCGGGTTCACCGTGGTCTGCTTCAGGTCGTCGTAATGGTCGGCGCGCACCGAGCCGTTGACGGTGAAGGTCTTGGTGAGCGGCGCGTCGGCTTCCAGCACCAGCGAGGAAATCTGGCGCTTGAGCTTCTTGGCCACGCCCTGCGGCACTTCGCCCACCAGGTCGGTCTGCACCACGTTGCCGGAAGCGTCGATGTTATAGCTGCCGTCGGCCTTCTTGAGCACGTAGTCGAGCGGCGCGTTGAAGGTACGGGCCGAGTCTTCGCGCAGTTCGCCCGAGATCGCGAGCACCAGCTCGCCGCCGCCCAGGTCCCACACCGGACGGGTGATGGTCAGGTCGACGCTCTTGTTGAAGGCCTTGTTCAGGCGATAGGTGTAGTCCTCGGCCTGGATGCTGCGCAGGTATTCGATGCCTGCCGCGTCCTGCGGGCCGAACGGGTTCAGGATGCCCTTGTCGAAGCCTTCCTGGGCCTTCGAGTACAGGATGTAGCCTTCGCCGGCGCGGGTGTCGCGCTTCGATTCGCCGTAGTTCAAGCCGGCGCGGTAGTCCCAGCCCGCCACTTCGCCCTCGGCCGACAGCACGATGCGGTCGTTGCTCTGTTCGTCGTTGCGGTAGGCCGGTCCGAGTTCGCCCGGGCCCCACTGGAAGTAGATGGTGCGGTTGTTCAGGTTCAGGTCGCTGACTGCGCCCGGGGTCTTGGTCGGGTCGATGTACATCGTCGGCGTGTTGGCGCCGGTGTTGCTGCCGACGACCTTCGGCACCGGCGTGATGCCCTTGCCCGGGTAGAACTTGCTGGTCGATGCCAGCGAATAAGTGGTGAAGGGCTGGCTCGCGCCCGGCACCTGCATGCCGCGGAACTTCTGCACGGTGAATTCCGAGTGCAGCACGTCGAGGTCGATCTTGTGGCCGCCGGCGATGTTCCAGCTGGCGCGGCCGCTGACGGTGGTGATCTCGCTGCCGTCGGTCACGGCGGTCCAGAACAGCGGATTGCGGATGCAGCCCGGCGCGTAGACCGGCGGGTTGGCCAGGCTGTTGTTGCCGAGGGTCGGCAGCGAGTACGGCGAGGCGCAGCCGGTGGCGAAGTTCGGGTTGTAGTTCGAGTTGGCGTTGCGGGCGAAGCCGAAGTTGGCCAGCGGGTTCGGGTTGCGCGCGTCCGGCGTGATGCCCAGGCCCAGGCTGCGCAGCACGGCCGGGTCATGCTGTTCCGGACGGTCGCCCTGGAACAGCGCATCCTTCTTCTGGTGGTCGACCGCGATGTAGGCGTTCCAGCCATCCTGACCCAGGTCGCCGAAGCCGGCGATCGCGCCGATGCTCTTGGTGGTGCCGCCGCCGCTCATTTCCGGGCGCGCGTATTCGGCCTTGATCGAGGCGCCCTTGTAGCCGCGCTTGGTCCAGTAGTTCTGCACGCCGCCGATAGCGTCGGCGCCGTAGATCGAGGCGCCGCCGCCGTTCAGGGTCTCGACGCGGTCGAGGGCCATGCGCGGGATCACGTTGACCGAGATGTACTGGTCCTGCAGCGGCTCGTTGGCGAGGCGGCGGCCGTTGAGCAGCGACAGCGTGCGCATCGGGCCGAGGCCGCGCAGGTTGGTCACCGGACCGGCGGCGCCGGTGTTGGTGCCCAACGACAGCGACTGCGGCTGCTCGAGCACGAAGTCTTTCAGTTCGGTGTGGCCGCGCGCTTCCAGCTCTGCCGCCTTGACCGTGGTGACGGGGGTAGTGCCCTCGTCGGCGACACGGCGGATCAGCGAGCCGGTCACCACCACCGCCTGGGGAGCGGCGGTCGCTTGCGGTGCATCCGAGGTCTGTGCCTGGGCCTGGGCCGCCAGCTGGAACAGCGCCAGGCTGACCGCACTGGCGATGGTGGCGCGGCGTGGGGTTTGAACAAAGTACGGGTTCATTCTGTCTCCTTAATATTTTTGTAAGAATTGATATGACCACACTACTATTTGGTCAGGCCACTCTTCCCGGCCCTCCCTTCAACTCCTACTCTTTCAGTAAAGCATTGCAAGAATTGATATGACCACATCATAAACTGGTCTGTCCACTTTTTTGGAAAAAAGTGCAGAAATGTTCCCGTAATACATCAGTCAATCGTTTGCGCCCCTGAAATCCACCCGGATCGGGTAATCTTTTCGACGTTTCAGGGAGACTTGCAAATGCAGGACTGCCATCTTTTCGCGATATTCCCTCCATCGACGCAGTCCAACCAATCGGTAAATTGGTCTTGCCAATTGCTCTGCTTCACGCCACCATAGGCACACCACAACAAGCATGGAGACACAGAATGAACGATAAACATGGTGGGGGATTCGATCGCCGCACGGTACTGAAGGCCGCCGGTGCGGCAGGCCTGATGGCCGCAACGGGAGCCTGGGCGGCCACGCCGCGTAAAACCTATGCGGTGGTCGGCGTCGGTTCGCGCGCCCGCATGTTCACCAATGCCATGACCGGCCCCTTCCGCGAGACCAGCGAAGTGGTGGCGGTCTGCGACAGGAATGCCGGCCGCCTGGCGCGCGCCGTGAAGGTCATCAGCGACACCGGCGCCAGCCAGCCGCGCGCCTACAGCGCCGCCGATTTCGACCGCATGCTGCGCGAGACCAAGCCGCAGTACGTGATCGTCACCACCACCGACGCCAGCCACGATGACTACATCGTGCGCGCGCTCGACGCGGGCTGCGACGTGATCACCGAAAAGCCGATGACCACCACCGCCGAGAAGGCCCAGCGCATCCTCGACGCCGTCAAGCGCAGCGGGCGCCACATCCGCGTGACCTTCAACTACCGCTATTCGCCGCCGCGCACCCAGATCAAGGAACTCCTGATGTCGGGCGAAATCGGCGATGTGATCTCGGTCGACTTCACCTGGCTGCTCAATACCGTGCACGGCGCCGACTACTTCCGCCGCTGGCACAGCAACAAGGCCAATTCGGGCGGCCTGATGGTGCACAAGTCGACCCACCACTTCGACCTGGTCAACTGGTGGCTGGGCGCCGAGCCGGAAACCGTGCACGCCTTCGGCTCGCGCCAGTTCTACACGCCGGAGACGGCGCGCCGCATGGGCTTGTCCGGCCCGCACGAGCGCTGCCTGACCTGCCCGGAAAAACAGAAGTGCAACTTCTACTTCGACCTGGCTTCCGACCCGGGCCTGAAGGCCCTGTACCTCGACAACGAGAAATACGACGGCTACTTCCGCGACCAGTGCGTGTGGCGCCCCGAGATCAACATCGAGGACACCATGAACGTGATGGTCCGCTACAACAACGGCGCGCACCTGAACTATGCGCTGTCGGCCTATGACGCCTGGGAGGGTTACCACATCGCCTTCAACGGCACCAAGGGCCGCATCGAGCACCGCATCGTCGAATCGGGCGGCGCGGCCGGCGCGGCCAAGGTGCAAAGCGGCAGCGAGAACGTGTCGATCCGCGTGGTCCCGATGCGCGGCCAGCCGCGCGACATCGCCCCGATCATCGGCAAGGGCAGCCATGGCGGCGGTGACGACGTCATGCTCAACGAGATCTTCGGCACCGACCCGGGCGACAAGTACATGCGCAAGTCGGACGAGCGCGCCGGCGCCTGGTCGGCGCTGGTCGGCATCGCGGCCAACAAATGCTTCGAGACCGGCCAGACGGTGCGCGTGCCCGACCTGGTCACCGGCTTGACCGCGCCGGACCGTGCACCCATGCCGGACCGCCGCGCGCCGGTACCGATGCCGATCCGGATCAAGATTCCCTGATACTTGACCGCGTGGGCGGGAACACCCGCCCACCCTACGGCTTTTTTAGATGTCGACCGACAGGTAGGCTTGAACGAGCCGCCCGTTGATGACGTCATAGGCCCCTGCCCCGCGCAGTTCCAGGCCGTAGGTGTCGAACAGGTTGCTGAGCGCCACTCGCAGCGATGCCGGACGTTCGAGCAGCCTGAATCGATAGCGGCTACTGAGCGACACCAGGGTGCGGGCGGGAATCGCAACGCGGTTGTCGACCGTGGCCATGAGGGCGCCGCTGTGCGACGCGCTCATGTCGAGCGACAGGCCTTCCAGCCAGGGCGTGCGCCAGTCGAGATTGAGTTCGACGCTGCGCCGGCTCATGCCCACTGGTTGCTGTCCCACCCGCCCCAGCCGCACGCCCTCGCCCGTGGCGCGCGGCCGCGACAGCACGGCGCCGGCCACCAGGTTCAGGCGCGGCGTGAGCGGCCCCGCCAGCGACAGCTCCAGCCCGCGGTTCTGCACGTCGCCCAGCTGCGCGTAGCGGTTTGCCGCGTCGAAGTTGAAGTAGGGCTTGCGCAGGTCGAACACGGTGCCCACCAGCTTCATGTCGCGCGTGAGCGCATAGCGCAGCCCGAGGTCGCCCTGGGTGGTGCGGATCGCCGGCAGCAGCTCGTTGCGATTGACCGCATTGCTGGGCGCGACCCCGCTCTCTTCCAGCCCGCGCGTGAAGCTGCCGAAGGCGACCAGGCCGCTGCCGAACGGCAGCGCCGCGGTCGCGTTGTACAGCCAGGGCTGGTCGCGCGCCGTCGCTCCCGCCAGGCCGGGCTTGTGCAGCGCCTTGCGGTAGTCGGTCTTCTGCAGGCCAAAACCGATCTCGCCCAGGTCGCGCCAGCGGCCCTCGTAGGCCACGCCGGTCGTGGTCTGGCGAGTGCGGTCGCGCGTCTGGGGACCGAAGCGGAATTCCGGTTTCGGCAGGGAGACCGGAGCATCCATCGCGCTCGGGCCCAGGTCGAAGGCCTGCGAACCATCGTAGTGGCGTTCGCGGTCGCGCCCGCGCAGGCTGAGGTGCAGGCTGTGCAGGCGCGGACCTTCCGCGAGCACTTTCGTCGCGCGCAGCTCACCGCTCGTGGACATGGTCCCGGAGGGCGGGTCGGCGATCAGGCGGCGCCTGCCGCGGCCGTCCGGCGTGAGTTCGGTGAGCAGGTGGGTGAAGGCGCTGTGGTCCTCGTACTGCGAACGGAACAGGCCCGCGCGCAGCGTCCAGCCGGCGCCCGCCTGCCTAGTAGCCAGCATCCCGACATTCATCCCGGTGCTGCGGTAGTCGGCCCAGTCCGGGCCCAGGAAGCGCCGGCGCGTGATCCGCGGCGGCAGCACCGGGCCGGCCGGCAGGTAGCTGGGCGCCTTCTCGTCGTCGTAGGTCTCCATCCGGTTCCAGAACGGGACGATCTCGAGCGCCGCCAGCGGGCGCCAGCGCAGGCTGAGGGCGGCGTTGCGGTAGCGCGAATCGGTACCGTTGGGGTACTCGTTGGTCCCCAGGGCGGCGCCGATGCCGAGGCTGAGCGCCCGTTCGCCGAGGGGCAGTTCGCCGTCGGCTTCCAGATAGGCCGCGCCGTAACTGTCGCCGCCCGCCAGCACGGCCAGTTTCCTGGCCTCGCCCGGTTTGCGCAGGCTGTAGTCGACGATGCCGGTCGGCGCCGGGAAGGGATAGCCCTGGGCCGAGATGCCGACCCGGATCGTGGTCGAGCGCCGGATGCGCGCCGACGGTCCCCAGGCCTGGTCGAAGTACAGCCCGTCGATGCGGGCATTGCCGGCCGCGATCGGCGAAAACCCGCGCACGCTCGACGCGTTGTACAGGCCGATGGTCTCGCGGCCGACGCTGGTGCCGAAGGCATCCTCGGCCTGGCGCACCGCGTTTTCGTCGGTCCTCCCCTGCGCGGGGACCAGGGTCTGCGCGACAGCGGGGGCAGCCAGCATGGCCAGCAGGATGGTCGAACCGGGGAGTTTCAGCATGAAGGTGTTCGCAGGTCGGGAAAGCCCGGCATTATCCGGTATTGATAGAGCACGATCAATGAGGATCTCGGGCAGCGGCGACAATTGATGACAATCCCGGAGATTTGTGCGGGCATAATTTCGGCATGAGCACATCCATCTCTTCTTCCACCCAGTTGGCGGGCCTCCTCGGCCAGCCGGATTTGACCACATCGGCGACGCAGTCGCTGCTGGCCCGTCACCCGGGCCTGAAGACGCTCGATGCGCAGCTGAGCCGCGATACGGCGCGCCTGTCCGCCATCGGCCGCATGGCGCTGGCGCTCGACGCCTTCCGCGCCCGGGCCAACGGCCTGGCGGGCGAGAATCTCGGCACCGCCCTGAACGTGACCGGCAAGGCCGTCAGCGCCCAGTTGACGGGTCCGGCCACGGGGACGCACACGGTCGAGGTCCAGCAGCTGGCGCAGGCACAGAAGCTGGCCACGCGCGCGCTGGCGTACGAGGACACAGCGATCGGCAGCGGGGCGCCGGCGCTGGTGCGCATCGAGACCGGCAGCGGCAAGGACGCCAGCAGCGTCACCGTGCGCATCGAGCAGGGCAACAATACGCTGGAGGGCATCGCCAAGGCGATGCGCGACGCCGGTCTGGATGCGAAGGTGCTCGACGACGGCAAGGGATACGCCCTGAGTCTCAACGGCAAGCCGGGCGCCGCCAACGCGATGCGCATCACGGTCGAGGGCGACGCGGCGCTGGGCGCCCTGCTCTCCTACGGCAGCGGCGCCGCCGGCGGCATGGTCCAGCAGGCCGCCGCCCAGGATGCGCGTGCGCTTGTGGACGGTAAGGCCGTCACCTCATCGACCAATACCCTGGACAAGGCCATCCCCGGCCTGTCCCTCAGCCTGGACGCCTTGGGCAAAAGCGAGATCAAGCTCGCGCGCGACCCGGCCGCCGTGGCGGGCAACGTCAAGCAGCTGGTGGAAGCCTTCAACGTGCTGGGCTCTAGCCTGGACGGCCTCAAGACCGGTGACCCCGCCCAGGATGCCCTGCTCTCCCGCGTCAGGAGCGAGCTCGCCCGCGTCCTCGACAGCGCCGACCCGAAGGCGCTGGCCGACATCGGCATCGCGCGCAAGGACGGCAAGCTGGTGCTCGACACGAAGAAGCTGGACGCTGCCATCGCGGCCGATCCCGGCAAAGTCACCGATTTGATCGGCAAGCCCGACACCGGCCTGGCCGGCGGCTTCGCCAAGGCCGTCACCCGGCAGATGTCGCAAGGCGGCATCCTGGCCGACCAGGCCGCCGTGGTGCAGGCTCATGTCGACAAACTGAGCGCCCAGAAGGTCGAGGTGAGCGCGATCATCGAGCGCCAGGCCGCCCTGCTCGCGCAGCAGTACGCGCTGGGCGGCACCGGTGGCAGCTCGCTGTTCGGCCTCACCGGTAACAAGCCGCTGTCGCTGTTCGACTTCATGGCCTGAGGCAGGCTCAGAAGCTCAGCGTCACGCTGCGCGGGCAGTGGTCGCTGGTCTCGATGCGCTGGCCTGGCAGCTGTACCACCGCCGTCTTGCGCGAACCGAGGTTCGCCGGCTGGAGCGCCGCGAGCGCCCCGCTCAGCACGATGTGGTCCAGGCCCGTGAAGCCGCGGCAACCCGCTTCGACGCTGCTCAAGGGCACCTGCTGCAGGGTGCGCGAACCGTCGTTCAGCTCCTGCCACAGGTAGCGCGTCGCCACCTTCCCGTCCGCGTTCGCGACCGGCACGCCGGCCGGGTTGCTGCCGTCCGTGCGCACCTGTTCCGGCTTGATCGCGGCCGCGGCTTCTTCGTCGATGCGGCGGTTGAAGTCGCCCAGCAGGACGTACTCGGGGCTCTGCTTGCCCACGCTGTCGAGCCAGCGCTCGAGCGGCGCCACCTGGCGGTTCAGTGTCTGGCAGGCGCCGGCACGGTCGTCGAGCAGGCGCGCCTGGTAGGTCGGCGTCGGCACGATGTTGGCGCAACCCGATTTCAGGTGCACGTTAAGGAAAGCGACGCGCCGTCCCGGCAGCTCCAGCTCGAGCGCCAGGCCCGGACGCACCTTGCGCGCCAGCGGGTCGGCCGGGTTATCGGTCACTTCCAGGCCGCGCTCCACGCTGCAGACGGCGGGTTTCGCGCTCAGGCTGCGGTCCCAGGCGAAAGCCAAGGTCTGGAAGCCCTCGTGCGCGGCGTCGCATACGCCGAAACGGCCGGCATGCTTGCCGAGCACCTGCTTGATCACCTCCGCCGAGCGCACTTCCTGGAAGGCGAGCACGCGCACGCCATGCTTGTCGACCAGGCCGTCGATGGTGGCCTGCAGGCCGGCCAGCTTGGCGGCGTAATCGGCGCTGGTCAGCTCGACCGGTGCGCCGCGGCCCTGGTAGGCATTACAGGGCGCCATCATGGCCTGCTGCGCGGGGCCGCCGGCCAGGCGCTCGGTATCGGCCGCGCACTGGCGCGCCACGCGATTCGCTTCCTCGGTGATCGATGCCTGGCCCGGCTCGCGGCGCGGGCGGGTATCGCACCAGGACACGGTCTTGCAGACGGCGTTCTGGCGGTCGAAGTCCTGCTGCGAACCGGCCCAGGCCATGTTGAAGGAGGCGACGCCGAACTGGGTCGGGGACGGCTGCGCAGGAGCTTGCGCATGGACGGCCGGCGCGGCGAACAGCGTTGCCAGCATGGCGATCGACAGGGGCTTCGAGGTAAACATCGGGTCTTTCATGGTTGAGCCTGTCGACGGGCGACTGGGCTGTTGAGAGGGAGCGGCCGAAACAGCAAGCGGATTATCGCGGAGTCTGGCCATCGCGGCAATGCCGGTAGCGGGCGGCATCGACTGGCCACTTGCGATTCCAAATGATAACGCGTTATCATTATCAAAGTGCAAGTCCATCCTCATGTCGTCACAAGTACTCGGAAAGGTTCAGAAAAATGAAACGAACGTTGTTGACTGCCTCGGTCGCCGCGGCCACGTCCCTGGCAAGCCAGCATGTGCATGCCGACGAGGATCCCGTGATCGTCATGGGTGAGGTGCGTGTCAATGCGGCGCGCAGCGCCGGTCCTCTGGTCAGCAACCGCATCCTGACCTCGGTCGATGTACTGGGCGCTGACAAGGTCGAGGACAAGAACGTGATGAACAGCTGGGAGCTGATCGGCCAGCTGCCGGGCATCCAGCTCACCGAAACCCGCATGGGCGCCGAATCCGGGAAGGCGACCTTCCGCGCCTTCAATGGCGAAGGCTACATCAACGGCATCAAGGTGCTGATCGATGGCATTCCGAGCAACGTCAACAGCGGCAACCAGCGCTTCATCGACATGGTTTTCCCGCTCGAGGTCGACTACATCGAAGTCGTACGGGGCACCAACGACCCGCGCTACGGCCTGCACAACATCGGCGGCAACATCAACTTCGGCACCCGCCAGGGCGGCAACTACCTCGACGGGCGCTTCACCTACGGCAGCTTCGATACCCGCGAAGTGCAGCTGGCGATGGGGCGCGAAGCGAACGGCTTCGCCCAGAACTATTTTGTGGCGAAACAGGATTCCGACGAATACCGCGGCAGCGGCTCGGACAAGTATTCGCTCGGCGCGAAATGGTTCCTCAGCTCGGCCGATAACTCGCTCAGGGGCGGCCTGGTGCTGCGCGCCTACCGGCACGAGGCTGGCGAACCGGGCTTCCTGACGGCCGACGAGCTGCGCGCCGACCGCCGCCAGTCGCCAGCGAAGAATGCCAACGACGCCAGCGACCGCGATATGCAGCACGCGAGCGCCCATCTCGACTGGCAGATCAACCCGAACACGTTCTGGAGCAACAAGCTGTACTTCAACAGCTACGACGACGATCGCCGCGTGAGCTTCACCAGCAATCCGGCCGGCCACGCGCCGCGCCAGCGCCGCCTGTGGAACGAAGACCAGATCGGTTTCCTCAGCACCCTCACCTGGCGCATGGACGACCGGTTCACGTTCGAGGCGGGCGCCAATACGGAGCGCCAGGACAACCGCTACCGCCGCTACCGCTTCACTTACGCGCTCCCCACCGACTTCAGCCGCCCTGCCTTTACCCAGAATGACGAGGACTACGATTTCAACAACGTCGGCACCTACGTCCAGGCGATCTTCAAGCCCTTCGAGGCGCTCAGGATCGTGCCCGGCTTCCGGGTGGACCGCTTCACCGGCAGCAATCGCAACGGACTCACCGGGATCAGCGCCGGCCTGCAGGACACGGGCTGGATCGAGCAGCCCAAGCTGAGCATGGTCTACAGCCCGACCCAGAACCTGAGCGTGTACGCCAACTGGGGCCGGACCTTCCAGGTCCTGACCGGCTCGGGCGCACCGGCCTACCTGATGCCGGGCCAGACCGCCTTCCAACCGTCGATCAATACCGGCAAGGAGCTGGGCGTGAAGTTCAAGCCGGGCGCGCGTACCGATGTACGGCTGGCAGTGTGGCGGCAGGACGCGACCGACGAGGTGGCAAACATGCCCGCGACTGGCACCACGGTCGGCCTGGGCGAGACGCGCCGCGAGGGCCTCGACCTGCAGGTATCGACCCGCCTCACCGAAAGGCTGCAGCTGTGGGCCGCGCACTCGCTGCAGAAGGCCGAGGTGGTCAAGGCCTTCAGCGCCAGCGGCGAATCGCTGGCCGGCAAGGAGGTGTTTTCCACGCCGCGTCATATCTCGAACGCCGGTGTCGAGTACCGCGCATCAAGCAGCTGGCGCTTCGGCCTCCAGGGCCGTGCGCAGGGCAACTACTACATCGACAACGCGAATAGCCAGGGCAAGTACGGCGGCTTCGTGCTGTTCGACGCGAATGTCCGCTACCAGCTGTCGCCGCGCACCAGCATCGACTTCCAGGTCAAGAACCTCGCCGACCGCAAGTACGAGTATGTCTGGTATGACAACTTCTTCTGGCCAGCGGCCCAGGCCCAAGCCAGCTTCTCGCCCGGCACCGGGCGCGCGGCCTACCTCTCGCTCAACGTCAAACTCTGAGGCCCACGCACATGAACATGCAAGCATCCACCCTGGCGCTCGAAGTGGACGGCGTCTGCGTCGCCTATCACGGCAATCCGGTCCTGCGCGGCTTGAGCGTGCAGGTGCGGCGCGGCGAAATCTATGCCCTGCTGGGCGGGAACGGCGCGGGCAAGTCGACCACGCTGAACACCTTCCTGGGCTTTGCCCGTCCCGACGCCGGCAGCGTGCGTGTCTGCGGCATCGACGTCGGCGCCGACGTGCTGGGCGCACGCGCGCAGATGGCTTATGTGCCGGAGAACGTGGCCCTGTACGACCATCTCGACGCCCGCGAAAACATCGAGTACTTCCTGCGCCTGGCGGGCAGCGCCTGGAGCGCCGAGTCGATTTCGGACGCCCTGCACGCCGTTCTCCTCGACGAGGTGGCGTGGGCGCGCCGCCTCGGCGCCTACTCGAAAGGCATGCGCCAGAAGGTGGCGATCGCCCTGGCCGTGGCGCGCGCGGTGCCGGTGCTGCTGCTGGACGAACCGACCAGCGGCCTGGACCCGCATGCGACCGCCGAATTCAACACCCTGCTGCAGAACCTGCGCGCCGACGGAACTGCGATCTTCATGGTGACCCACGACCTGCTGGGAGCAGCCGAGGTGGCGGACCGCATCGGCTTCCTCGACCGCGGCCGCATTACGCACGAGTTTTCCGCCAGTGGCGAGGAACGCTTCGACGTACGCGAGCTGTACCGGCGCTATGCCGGGGCGCGCGAGGCGGCCGGGGTGGCCACATGAGCGTCCGCTTTCGCCGCACCGTCACCGCCATTGCCGCGACTGAGTGGCGCGCCCTGCTGCGTAACCAGGTGGCGCTCGCCGCCGCCCTGCTCATGCTGGGCCTGACGCTGGCCGCCATCCTCGTGAGCCATGAACGGGTGCGCGCGGTGAACGCAGAGCGCGCAGGTTTCCAGGCCAGCGCCGACACCCAGTGGCAGGACCAGCCGGACCGCCACCCTCACCGCGTGGTCCACTACGGGCATTACGTGTTCCGGCCGCTGAGTCCCCTCGCCTTCTTCGATTTCGGTGTCGATCCTTTCACCGGCAACACGCTGTTCCTCGAAGGCCACCGCCAGAACAGCGCCAACTTCAGCGATGCCGCCCAGTCTTCGGTGCTGCTGCGTTTCGGCCAGCTGACGCCGGCCTTCGTGCTGCAGGTGCTTACCCCGCTATTGATCGTGTTCCTGGCCTTCGGCAGCGTGGCGCGCGAACGCGAGCGCGGCCAGTTGCGCCTGCAGCTCACGCAGGGCGTCCGGGGAGGCACCCTGTTGGCCGGCAAGCTGGCGGCGCACGCCGCGATCGCCTTGCTGCTGGCCGCCCCCGCTTTTGTGGCGCTCGGCCTCATCGCCGCGCTGCACGGCGCCGTCGCCGCCGAAGCGCTGGCGCTGCTGCTGGCCTATGTGCTCTACCTGCTGCTGTGGGCCGTCGGCGCGGTGCTGGTCTCGGCCATGCTGCCGCGCGCACGCGACGCCCTCCTGGTGCTGGTGGGGGCCTGGATCGTCACGACCATCCTGCTGCCGCGCGTGATGCCCGACCTGGCCCTGGCCGGCACCGCACGTCCGACCCGGATCGAGACTGAAGTCGCGATCCACGAGCGCCTGAAGGCCTTGGGCGACAGCCACAATCCGGACGACCCCTATTTCAAGCACTTCAAGCAGCGCGTGTTGGCCCAGTACGGGGTAAGCCGCGTCGAAGACCTGCCCGTCAACTACGGCGGCCTCGTGATGCAGGAGGGCGAGCGCCTGACCAGCGAACTGTTCGCGCAGTTCATGCAGGCCGATTACGAGCGCCAGCTGGCCGAGAATGCCGTCGTCCAGCGCGCCGCGCTGGCCAGCCCGGTGATTGCACTGCGCCGCATGTCGACCGCGCTGGCCGGCACGAATCTCGACAGCCACGCGCGCTTTCTGTTCGAAGGCGAGAAGTACCGCTACGCCTTCGTGCAGTCGCTCAACCGCCTGCACGCCACCGCGGTCAAGTACGAGAACGACCGCGACCAGCGCGTCGACCGCAGCCATTGGGACGACACGCCGCGCTTCGGCTATGCGCCGGAACCGTTCGACGCGGTAGCGGCGCGCCACGCCTGGCCGGCGCTGGGCCTGCTGGGCGGCTGGCTGCTGGCGCTGTGCATCGCGGCCCGCCCGATCGCCCGACGCCTCGAAAGGACTGGCAAATGATCAAGAATCTGAAGTTCGAACTGCGCCTGGTGCTGCAATCGCGCCTGGCGCTGGGCGCGCTCGCCCTGCTGCTGGTCCTGTCCTCGCTGGCGGTGTGGAGCGGCCTGCAGGCCGTCGCCGCCCAGAGGGACGCGCTGGCGAGGGTGGCCGCCAGCCACCACGCCGAAGTGGCGGCCATGCGCGACAAGTACGCGAGCGGCGCCGACGCCGGCTCGGTTGCCTATTACCTGCCGCACCTGACGGTGAACCCGCCCTCGCCCCTGGCCTTTGCCGCCATCGGCCAGCGCGACCTGCAGCCGGCCGCGCTGCGGGTGCGCCTGCTCGGCCTGCATTCGCAACTGTACGAGTCCGAGACCATCAATCCGGAACTGGCGATGGCCGGCCGCTTCGACTTTTCCTTCCTGTTGGTCTACCTGGCGCCGCTGTTCATCATCGCCCTGATGCACGACCTGGTGACCGGCGAACGCGAAGCGGGCCGCCTGCGCCTGCTATCGTCCCTCCCGGAGCGCAGCGGCGCGCTGTGGCGGCGCCGCGTCGGCCTGCGCTACGCGCTGGTTTGGCTTGCCCTGCTCCTGCCCTTCGCCGCCGGCGCTGCGCTGGCCAGCGCCGGTGTGCTCGCCCTCGGACAGGTGGCCCTGGTGGCGTCGCTCTATCTTCTATTCTGGTTCGGCCTGGCCGCCTGGGTGGCAGGCCGCGCGCTCACCTCGAGCAGCAGCGCCGCGATCCTGCTGGCTTGCCTGGTCGGCCTCGCCATCATCCTGCCGACCGCAATCGACGCTGCCATCGGCCGTGCGGTGCCGGTGTCGAAAGGCGTGGAACTATCGCTGGCCCAGCGCCAGGCCGTACACGGCGGCTGGGACCTGCCCAAGCCCGCCACCTTCCAGAAGTTCTTCCGCACGCATCCAGAGTGGAAGGACACCCCGCCCGTCACCGGACGCTTCCACTGGAAGTGGTATTACGCGATGCACCAGGTCGGTGACGAGGCCGTGGCGGCGCAAGTGGCGCAGTACCGCGCCAGTCTGCTGGCGCGCGAAGCGTGGACCGCGAGCGCCGGCCTGCTGCTCGCGCCGGTCAATGTACAGGTGATGCTGCACCGTCTGGCGGACACCGACCTGCGCGCCCAGCTCGACTATCAGCAGCGCATCGCGCACTTCCATGGCGAACTGCGGCGTTTCTTCTATCCCTATTTCTTCAACGAGCGTCCGTTCGGGAAAGAGGATTTCGCGCGCATGCCAGCCTACCAGTCGCGGGCTGCCCCGGGCACCCTGCCGGCCGGCTCGCTCGCCGCACTGGCCGTGCTTGCGTTTGCTGCGGCCGCGCTCGGGCTGCGCAGGCTCGGCACGGTGTCCTGAGTCGCGAACGCGCCGAAGTTCTGCCGATACTGCTGGGCGGTCACGCCGAGGTGTCTGGCAAACGCGGCGCGCATACGAAGGGCTGTGCCAAATCCGCTGCGGTGCGCGATCGTCTTCAGCGGCAGGGCTTCCGATTCCAGCAGCACGCGCGCCGCATCCACCCTGCACCGCTCCACAAACTCCGCGGGCGTGATTTGTGCCTCCCTGGCAAACACACGCGCGAAGTTCCGAACGCTCATCGAGACGATGCCCGCCAGGCATTCAACGCTGAGGTCCTCGCCGATGTGCCCGCGCACATACTCGCGCACCGTATCGACCGCTGACGCATTTCCTACGTACGGCGTCAGGTAGGGACTGAACTGGGATTGTCCGCCATTGCGCTGGCTGAAGACCACCAGTCGCTTGGCGACGTTCAGGGAGACTTCGGGTCCATGGTCTTCGAATACGAGATGCAAGGCCAGGTCGATCCCTGCGGTGACGCCTGCCGACGTGTACACCTGCCCCTGACGCAGGAAGATGCGGTCCGGCTCGACCTGCAGCTGCGGAAATCGCGCGGCCAGTTTCGACGCGTCGTTCCAGTGCGTCGTCACCCGCAAACCGTCCAGCAGTCCAGCATGCGCCAGGAGGAAGGCGCCGTTGCAGATCGATGCGAGCTTTGCCGACTGCGCCGCCGCTGCCTTCAACCATCGGCTCAGCGTCTCGTCCCGGGCCTGGTTGGCCAGGCCCGGACCGCCAGGAACGATCAACAGGTCCATGGGGCCCTTCCATTCCGGGCAGGCGTGATGCGGCTGAACCGTAAGACCATTTGAGCACTGCATCGGCACGGCTTGCTGGCCGATCACGTTCAGCACGTAGTGTTGCGGAGGCTCCAGAAACCTGTTGGCTTCGGCAAAGACATCCATCGGCCCCGTGAGATCAAGGCACTGCATTCCGGGAAAGGCAAGGATGGCGACGATTGGCACAAAGACTCCTGAAGACGAGTTCCCACTATAGCGCGACGTGATGCTCTAGACAGCGACATGGCCGAATTTCGCACGTTATTGGCAGATTCCCGCCGCTGACCGCATGCCCGCCGGGACACCCTGCCTGCACAATCTGGACACGGGAATCGTCCCGCTCGCGATGTGAAAGGAACAGGAATGAGCAACACGGCAGAACGCGTTGGCCCGGCATTTTCGGTAGACGGCATGATGCGCGCACGCGCAGAGACCCGCAAGGCGATCAAGGAAATCGCGGCCCGTATCCGGCCAGGCATGATCGAGGAGGATGCGGTGGACATGGCGAAGGAGATCATCCGCGCCCAAGGGCACGCACTGAGCTGGCACCCGACCCGGGTACGCTTTGGCGCGAATACGATGAAGCCGATGAAACAGGCTTCGGCGCCCGGCATCGTATTGGGCGAGAACGACATTTTCTTCATCGACATCGCGCCACGCGTGGACGATTGGGAAGGCGACGGCGGCGCTGCCTTCGTTGTCGGTCATGCGTCCGAGTATGCCCGCTGCGCCGCGGACGCGGAGCGCCTGTTTCATGAAGTGCGCGCGATGTGGCGTGCCCACGCCTGGACCGGCCAGCAGCTGTACGACTTCGCCGCGCAACGCGCAGGTGAGATGGGATGGCGTCTCAATCCCGATCTTCCCGGTCATCGCGTATCCGATTTCCCACACGCCGCGATCCATACCGGGTCGCTTGCGGACTACACGGCGCATCCATCCAGCATGCGCTGGATCCTGGAGATCCACCTCACCGATCCGCAAGGGCGCTTTGGCGCATTCTTCGAAGACATGCTCCTGGACGATCAGCACTACGTCAGGGATGAAGCGTGAAGGCCCGGCACCGCACTGTCCGCGGCAAATGGATACCGCGCTCGCATGCTGTTTCAGCAAAAATGAATTGCCGTCCCGATGGATTGTTCCGGTGGCCAGACAAACCTATGATTTCTCCAGTCGAGTTCTTATCGATATCAACCACTTCAAGGAGCAAGCAATGGATACCAAGCACGTAGACGCCTATTTCAAGGCACTGAGCAACAAAGATAAACAAGGCATCATCCCGCACCTCGCCGACGACATCGTCCTGCTCGGTCCCATTTTTCCAGAACCGACTGAAGGAAAGGAAGCGGTCGTCCAGGTCCTGGCAGGCTTTCTCGATACGATCGACTCGCTCGAAGTAAATCTCAGCTTCGCCTCAGGCCGCGACGTCGCCGTCTTCTTCAGCTTCTCGTGCCAGGGGATCACCGTCAAGGGAAACGAACATCTGCACTTGGATGAAAACGGCCGGATCGATCACATCGAAGTGGCATGGCGTTCGCTGCCGGCTGCCGTGCAGGTACAGGAGATCTTCGCGAAAAAGCTCGGCTTCCAGGCGATGCGCCTCGTGGCGGCCTGAGGCCGTTTCCCCCAAGGCAGGGCTGGCTGTTTCGCTATTCGCCCGCCCTGCGAAACAACACCTGGTGACATCCACGATGGATCATACGGATTGCCCTTCGCCCAACGGACTCCCGGACAGTGTGCGCCTGGTGGCGCCTTCGCTCGAAGCGTATACCGACCGCGTCTTGCTGGGCGGGGTATGGAAGCGTCCACAACTATCCGTACGGGACCGCAGCCTCATCACATTGTCGGTCCTGGTCGCGCGCAACCAGAGTGAACGTCTGCCGTATTACGTCGACATGGCGCTCGATAACGACGTCAAGGCCAGCGAGCTGTCCGGCTTGATCACCCACCTCGCTTTTTACTCAGGCTGGGCGAACGCGATCGCAGCCACGGAAATCGTACAGCCCGTGTTCGCGAGGCGCGGCATCGGAGCGGCAGCCCTGGCGACGCCCGATGCCGAGCCCTTCCCGTTGGACCAGACCGGCGAACAAAGGCGCCACACGGTCACCTCGCGCAAATTCGGCGAGCTCGCGCCCGGACTTGTTCAGCTGACGCACGAGGTACTGTTCCAGGACCTGTGGCTGCAACCAGAACTGACGCCGAGGGACCGCTGTCTGGTGACGATCAGTTCTGTGATCGCGACGGCGCAGACTGCCCAATTGGCCTTTTACCTGAATCGGGCACTGGACCATGGCGTCACGCGGGCAGAGCTGTCCGAGCTCATGACCCATATTGCTTTCTATTCCGGATGGTCGAGCGTCTTCACGGCGCTCGGCGTCGTCAAGGACGTGTTCGAAGGTCGTCCCGACTGAACGCACCAGCCGATGCGCCCCGGCGGGTCAGATCCACTGGTCCCAGTAAGGCGGTGAGCCGATGGCTTCGACGAGGAAAGTCGACACATCGCGCACTTTCTGGGACCTCAACCTGTTCTCCGGCGACAGGATCTGGATATAGCGCTCGTCGGCATATGCGGACATGTCCCAGTCGCCCAGGAGCTTGACAAGCCGCCCGTCCTTGAAGCTCGCAGGAGGGAAGAGCCAGGTCGGAAACAACACGATGCCTCGCCCTGCAATGGCTGCGTTGATCAGTACTTCGGAATTATTGCTCCGCAATGGACCACTGACCACCAGGGGTTCGTACGTTTCGTTTGCGGAGCGGCGGAAATGCCATCGCTGCGATTCCGTGAGTCCTTTATACAAGAGACAGCTGTGCTGCAGCAGGTCTTCAGGATTCTCGGGCGTGCCGCGCGCGGCCAGGTAGGTCGGACTGGCGGCAAGCACATATTTCTGGCTGCAGACGACCTTGCCGATCAAGCCGGAGTCCACCAGGCGTCCGACCCGGAGAATGACATCCGTACCCTCGTTGACGGGGTCGATGTAGGTATTGTTCAGCGTGAGCTCAACCAGCAGCTCGGGATACTTGAGCTGCATCTGGTTGACCAGGTGGGCGATATGCAGCCTGCCCAGGGAGTCGGGCGCATTGATCCTGACCAGGCCCCGTGTGCCGACCGCCCGATGATCGAGCTGCTCCGCGGCGCTGTCCAGGAGTTCGACCGCGGCGCGCACTTGCGTATAGTAGCGCTGCCCCTGCTCCGTCAAGCGTACCGCACGCGTGCTCCGGTAAAAGAGCTGCTGCCCGACTTCCTTCTCCAATGCTGCGATGAAGCGTGACACCGATGATGCCGGCACGTCGAAATGGCGCGCCGTTGCAAGGAAGCTACCGGTCGTCGCGACCGTGAGGAAATAGCGCAGTGCTTGAACGTGCATACCGGTCGTGGGGTGCCAATGGGTAGGTTGAGTCTGGGTTCACGACCGTTGACATCAAGTGCACGGCGTTCCTTTGCACAGAGCTTGTCTGCAGAATGGTTCGGCGAGCAACGCTCGTATTTCCGCGAGGATATCATTTTATGACGTCCAAAGAAACCGGCGCTGCCGGCCGGTTCAGCGGCCAGCGTGCTGGCCGCCGTCGACATGAATAACTTCTCCTGTCACGAAGCCCGCGTTCTCCAGGAAGGTGATGGCGTCGGCCACTTCGTCCGGCTCGCCGATCCGGCCCAGCGGGTGGAAGCTGCCCAGGAATGCGTGACGTTCTTGCGCATGCATCGGCGTCCTGGTCACGCCAGGCGCGACAGCATTGAAGCGGATGCGCTTTTCCGCGTACTCGATTGCCAGGGCCCGGGTGGCGGCATTCAGGCCGCCCTTGGACAACGCCGCCAGCGCCGTGTACGAGCCCTTGACGCCATTATCGATACTGCCGCTGACCGTGACCACGTGGCCAGCGCCCTGCTTCTCGATTTCTTTCAGCGCCAGCTGCGTGATGTGGAAGAAGCCCGCCATGTTCACGTTCATCTTGGCGTCGTAGTCCTCGACCGTGTATTCGGTGAATGGCTTGCCGATGAAGATACCGGCATTGTTGACCAGGGTGTCAATGCGGCCGAAGCGCGCCAGCGCCTCGGCGACGACGCGCTGCGCAGTGTCGCGCTCGCCAATGTCGCCGGCCACGGTCGCGATGTCCGCGTCGTCGGAAGGCTTGATGCTGCGCGAGGTGGCAAGCACGCGAAAGCCGAGCCTGCGATATGCCTGGACGATTGCGGCACCGATGCCTTGGGATGCGCCGGTAACGATGGCTACTTTTTGGGACGTACTCATGTTTTTCTCCTTAGGACAATGTGGGTATCGAAAGAAACTCGACAGGAGAAATGGTAGGTTCCATGAGCTTGGCGAACAATCCGCCCGTCTCGCAATTCATATTTGCTGAAACAGCATTTGGCGACGGATATACGCCTGGTCCCTGTCGAACCCGCCGCCTCGGCGAAACGCTGAGCTCGTCGAGCGTATGTTCAGCCCGAAGTGTCCGGTGGCAAGAACCTGGTGCCCAGCGTGTCCTGAACCTGGCCGCTAGCGCTGAACCGCATACAGCGCGCGGTGCGCCAGGATGAACAGGGTGCGGCCATCCGCGCCGCCGAACACCAGCTGCAGCGGACGCTCGGGCACGTCGATGCGAGCCACTTCCCTGCCGTCCGGCGCGTAGACGAACACCTGGCCGTTCGCCACGTAGGTATTGCCGTCGCGCCCCAGCGCCGCGCTTTCGCCGCCCCGGTTGGCCAGCAGCTTCAGGTCCCTGATGGTGCCGCCCTGCCCCACCACGCCGCTGAATGTGCGGTTTTCCGACCCGTTGGTGAAGACCACGCGCTCGCCCGGCTTGCCGGTGACAAAACCGTGGGTCTGCACCGTATCGGTCCAGCGCCAGCCCAGGTGGTCTGGCGGTCCCTGGCGCCAGATGCGGAACGCCGGCATGACCAGGCTGCCGTCCGGCGACACGTATTCGTGGGTCTTCGGCTGCCCGAGCTCGCGGACGAACAGCTCGGCCAGGGTGTTGAACTCGTAGGTGTCGGGATTGAGCTGGTCGCGGAACTCGCCGTTCACCCACCAGTTCACCGGCAGCACGGTGCGGGCATTGGGGCGCGCCTGCGCCGGCGTCGGCTTGACCACCGTCAGCTGTTCATGCGGCGCCTCGGGCCGGAACGAATAGACGGTGGTCTCCGGCCCGAACGAGGACTGCACGAACAGCGCACCGCTGGCGTCGATCGCCAGGTTGACCGGATCAAGCGGCGCATCGCGCACCACCTCGAGCCCGCGTCCCTCGGTCCAGCTGTAGATGCGGTTGAACTTGCGCTCGACGAAATACAGCTTGCCCTTGGAGTCGGCGACAGCGCCGGCGATCGAGAAGAAGCCATCCGCGAGTTTGCGCGCCTGCAGCGGGCTGGGGGCGCCGATGACGGGCTTGGCGCCGATGTCCAGCACCGCGAACTCGCGTTCGCGCACGAAGGCGCCGTTGGTGACGTCCTCGATCGCGTTCTCGAACGGGAATTTGCTGGCGCGCAGGAAGGTGCCGCAGCCCTTCTCGTCGCAGCCGGCGAAGCCGCTCTCGCCGTTCACGTGCACGTTGCGGAAGCGGATATTGCTCGAATTGTGCAGCTTGACCGCGGTGACGGCCGGCTTGATCGAGCGCGTCACGCGGTAGCCGTGGTAGTTCGCGAACAGGATGTTGCGCGAATTGCGCACTTCGAGCGAGATCGCGTCCATGCCGTCGCGTACCTCCTGCTCGGTCTGGGGCGCCAGAAATTCCCAGTTTTCCACCTTGTCGAGCACGATCTCGGCGCGGATGTGGTGCTCGGCCGAGAGCTCGTAGACCTTGCCCGGCGTCTTGGTGTTACTGACATAGAAGCCGGCCTGGGCGAAGGTGCTGGGCGACCAGACGCCCACAAAAGTACCGCCGCCGCCGTCGGTGACCCACACGCTCGGATACTGGCGATCCCAGTGCGCGGTGGGGTCGAAGTCAGGCGACTTCTGGTACGGATCCTTGCGGCTGCCGTCGTACAGCACGGTGCCATGGCCGCCCTGGATGCGCACGTCGTCGACCAGCGAGTTCGCACCGGCCTTCCACAGCAGTGCCACCGCGCGTGGATTGACTTCGCCGCTGGCCAGGCCGATGCCGGACACGATGGCGTCGCCACCCTGCGCGCTTTCCAGCATTGCCCTCGGCGTGTCGACGCCGGCGTACTTTGGCGAACCGTTGGGCAGCACCAGCTGGGTCAGGCCCGGGTGCAGGCCGACGATCACGGTGTCGGGCTTCATCCGGATGGTGTCGTTGATGATGTAGAAGCCGAGCGGCAGGTAGACCACACGCCGACTGTCGATCGCCTTCTGCAGCGCCGCCGTGTCGTCGGTGCGGCCGTCGCCCCTGGCGCCGAAGCTGCGCACATTGGCCCATTCCTTGGTTGGCGGCAGCGCACGCATGACCGTCAAGCCCGATTCCGGCAGCCTGTCCAGAGGCGTTGCCTGCATCTTGGTCCCGAACTTGCCGATGCTGGAAAGACCGGGCAGCATCAGGCCGTAGTTGAATTCGCTCACCCGGTAGCTCGCACCGACGCCCGCGATGGTCCTGCCGCTGTCGCGGAAGCGCGCGAAGGTCGGCACATTGCGCGCGATCGCGTTCTGGAAGCCGACCTGGGTGTAGACATTGTCTTCGTTGCTGATGACCAGCGCGGCCTTGGACACGTTCTCGAAGCGCACATCCGAACCCCACAGCCAGTCGCCGTAGCCGCGGTCGATCTCGACCCCGACCGGGGTGTTGCGGATGGTGGTGTTCGCCAGCGTGAGACCGGCCTCGTGTTCGCGGATAGCCGCATCGCGCTGGCCGTCGAAGGTGGCGTCCATCAGCGTGTATTGCCAGGCCGGCGAGGTCTTTTCGGACACGATCCCGTAACGGCCGCCGTAGAACTTCAGGTTGTAGCCGACGTTGCCGACATTGTAGATGCCGGCGAAGCCGGAGCCGATGCGAAAGTCGATGTGCGACAGGTTCGAGTGCTGGGCGGTGCGCTGGCGCACGGCGGCGGCGCCCGGGTTGCCCTCGCCGATCTCGAAGTCGACATTCGACAGCGCCGAATAGAAGGTCGACGAATTGGCGTCGCGCACCTTCTCGCTGTAGGGCACGGCACTGGCCACCGGTACCGGCACCTTGCCGGTGTTGTACTGGTCGCCGCCCATGAACACCACCATCGTGCCCACCCCTTTCTGGAAGCCCGGCGTATCCCTGGCCAGCACCAGCACCGGCCGGGTCGGCCCCACGCCATACACGCGCACCGCCAGCGGAATCAGGATTGAGCGGGTGATGCGGTAGCGGCCCGAGGGCAGGAACACCACGCCCCCGCTGCCCTTGTTCGCGGCCGCGTCGATGGCTGCCTGGATGACGGCCGTCGCGTCGGTCCTGCCGTCGCCTGGTGCCCGGACCTGGATGGCGCGCGGATCGTCCGGCATGCTCTGGTAGGCCGACACGGATGCCGGCGCCGCCGCAGCAGCTGCGGCGAGCGCCGGGCAAAGGAATCCCACCGCCAGCAGCGCCGGCGTCAATCGTAGTTTCATGATGTGTCCTCGAGCGGTTAAACGAAGATCGAAAGGAGCATGACGAACAAGAGGCCGAACAGGCCGACCAGGGTTTCCATCAGCGTCCAGGAACGGAAGGTGTCCCGCAGCGACAGGCCCATGTATTCCTTGAACATCCAGAAGCCGGAATCGTTGACGTGGCTGCACATCAGGCTGCCCGCACCGACGGCCAGCACCATCAGGCTGGGATCAAGCCCGGTGCCGTTCACCAGCGGCGCCACGATGCCGGCGGCGGTCAGCCCGGCCACGGTGGCGGAGCCGAGGCAGACGCGCAGCACCAGGGCGATCAGCCAGCCCAGCACCAGGGGCGGAACCGGCAGGCTGGCCAGCGAGCGGCCCAGTTCCGCGCTGACGCCGGTCTCCACCAGCACTTGCTTGAGCGCGCCGGCACCCGCGATCACCAGGAGGATCGGCGCTACATCGCGCAGCGCGTCGCCCGCCCCGCCCATGATCGACGACAGGCTGCGACCGCGCGCCAGGCCCAGCGTGACCACCGCCGCCCCCAGTGCCACCAGCATGATGATCAAGGGGTTGGCGAAGAAGGCAACCACCCGGTTGACGGCGGCGCTGTCGCTCGGATGGAGGATCAGCACCGTGAAGCCGCCCAGCAGCCAGACCGGCAGCAGGGCCGTGGCGAAGCTGTTGAAGGCGCCCGGCAGTTCGGCTTCAGGCTTCAGTTCCGCCTTGAACAGCGCCGAACTAACACCCTTGATGTTCTTCAGGCTCATGGCGAACAGCGGCCCGGCGATGAGCAGGGTCGGGATCCCCACCACGATCCCCAGCAGCAGGGTGCGCCCGATGTCGGCCCCGAACTGCCCGGCCAGCGCCGTCGGCGATGGATGCGGCGGCAGGAAGCCATGTGCGATTGAGAGACCGCAAACCAGCGGAATCGCCAGCGCCACCGCGGGCCGGCCGGTCTGGTACACCAGCGAAAACACCAGGGGCACCAGCAGGACGAAGCCGACGTTGTAGTACAGCGGGATGCCGGCCACGAAGCCGGTGATCATCAGGGCCAGCGGCATGCGGCGCTGGCCGAACAGCGAAATCAGGAAGCCGGCGATGCGCTGGGCCGCGCCGCTGTCGGCGATCAGCTTGCCGAACACGGCGCCGACGCAGATGATCACGGTCAGTGAGCCCAGCAGGTCGCCGATGCCCTTCTCGATCGCCTTCGGTATCGCCTCTAACGGCATGCCGAGCAGCAGCGCGGCCAGCATCGAGACCAGCACGAAGGCGATCAGGGGCTGGACCTTGCCCCAGGCGATGCTGACGGTCAGCACAAAGACGGAAAAAAAGACGGCCAGCATGGACCAGGCAACTGGACCCACACCGAAAGACGCCGTCGAAACACCAGAGAAACTCATGTGAACCTCGCGCCCGAACACCCATCCCGACCGTGCCCGCTGGCGGGCATGGCTGCCTTAGAACTGGTAGCGCAGGCCGACGCGGTAGATGCGTCCCAGCACGTCATACAGTGCGGGATTGAGCGCGTAGCTCGGGTTTTCCTGCGGCGCGGCGACCGGGTCGCGGTTGCCCGCGTTGTCGATCTTGGCGTACAGGGTGACCTGGTTGGTCAGCTTGTACGACGCGCCGATGTCGACGTAGAACGCACCCTTCATCTGGTTGTTGAAGATGGTGCGGTTGTTCGGCGTCGATACCGGGCAGCCGGTCTGGCATTCGATGAACTCGTGGCTGTACACCCCATCGCTGATCCAGCGTTCGGTCAGGTTCACGCTCCACTTGTTCCAGTCCCAGGATTGCGAGGCCATCACTTTCCAGTCCGGGGTGTTGCCCAGGTTGACGCCCGCGCCTTCGCTCGGGATCGTGTTGGGGATGCCCGAACGGGTCTCGAAGCTCTTCATGTGGGTGGCCAGGGCGCGGAAGGTCAGGCGGCCCGGGATCCCCAGCGGATTCGGCTGGGTGCGGTAGGCCAGTTCCAGGTCGTAGCCCTTGCTGCGCAGCGAAGCCAGGTTGAACGCCTGGGCGGTCACGAAGTTGCTGCCGGCGGGGCCGGTCAGCTGCTGGGTGGCGCAGATCTCCTGGTTGCCGGCCACGCACAGGTCGACCAGGGTCTGGTTCGGCAGGCTCGAAATCACGTCCTCGACCTTGACGTCGAAGTAGTCGAGCGAAGCCGAGAAGCCGGGCAGCCAGGATGGCTGGGCCAGCACCAGGCCCAGCACCGTATTGCGTGCGATTTCCGGACGCAGGTTGGTATTGCCGATGGTGCGCTGCTGGATCTGGACCGACTGGCCGTTGTAGGTGACGGCGGCGTTGACCACGACCGGCGCGGCAAACAGTTCCGACAGGTTCGGGGCGCGCACGTCCTGCGAAGTCACGGCGCGCACACGCCAGCCGTCGAAGCCGGTGTTCCAGGTGGCGCCGACCTTCCAGGCCTTGACGCCGCCCGAGGTGCTGTAGTCGGTCTTGCGGCCGGCCAGGTTCAGGTTCACCTCGCCGAGCCCGGCCGACTTGAGCACCGGGATGTTGGCTTCCAGGTAGGCTTCGCGGACGGTATAGGAGCCACGTCCGTTGTGATAGTTACCGGCGTACCAGTGGTTGCCTTCCGGCTGGCTCAGGATCGGGTCGGCCGGATAGGCCGGCGTGTTCGGGCTGTCGGCGAACACGCCATTGCCGTAGGGGTCGCCCGTCACGTAGTACTGCTCCTTGCGCCACTCGGCGCCGGCCGCCATTGCCACCGGGCCGGCCCAGGAGCTGAAAGGCTCGCCCGTGATGTTGAAGCTGGCAACGTCCTGCTTCTGTTTCGAATACTGGCGCGGCCCGTTGGCCGGGGCGATATAGGCCCAGGCGGCAGCGTCTATCGGCACATTGCCGAAGATGTTGATCGGCTTGCAGCCGCTGGCCACGGCCACCGGATTGGCACACTGGATCGAGCCGTCCGGCGCGCGTACCGCCTGGATCGCCTGGTCGTAGCGGCGGTTCAGCGTCATGTTCTCGACGTTGATCTCGATTTCGTTTTCGCCGTGCGTGAGGTAGGCGTTGTAGCCCCATTCCTTGCCGCCCAGCGTGAACTTGCCTTCGGCGCCGGCCACCAGGCGCTGCATCTTGCGGTTCGGGTTGACGTCGATGAATTCCGGGAAGTTGGCGTTCGCGGTGCCATAGCGGAAGGTGGTGATGCCGGCCTGGGCGCAGCGGTCGCGCACCGACTGCGGCAGGTAGGGATTATCGCAGCGCATGGTGAGGTTGCCCTGCTTGGCCGCGCCCGGGTTCGGCGAGAACGTCGCATCGACCTCGCTCCAGGTAGCCGTCATGTAGATCTCGTTGTTGTCGTCGAGCTGGAAGCCGGCGCGGCCATACAGCACCTTGCGCGACAGGTTCATGCCGAGCGATGTGCCGGCGCCCACGTTGCCCGACAGGTCGCCGCCTTCGCAGAACGAGCCGACGCAGTTGGTCCCGTACTGGAACTGGGTCGGCGCGCCGTTCTCGCCGAAGGCGGTGCCGCGCAGCGGGCCTTCGGTGATCAGGCCGTACTTGCCGTACTGGATCTGCTGCGCATTGTCGATCACCTTCAGCTGCGGCGCGCCGTCCGTGGTGGGACCGAAGCCGCGGTTGGTGATCACGGTGCTCCGGTACCAGTCACGGCCATTGGCCGCCTTGCCGCCGAAACCGGGATTCGGCACACCCTTCTCGCGGCCGTATTCGGCACTGCCCACCAGGTGCAGGCGGTCGTTCATGAAGGCCTTGCCGAAGGCGGTCTGCACGGTGCCGTGCTCGTCGTCGCGGTATGTCGTCTGGCCGCCTTCCAGGTTCGCCTTGAAACCCTGGAAGTGCTTGTCGGTGATGAAGTTGACCACCCCGCCGACCGCGTCCGAACCATAGGACGCGGACGCGCCGCCGGTGACGACGTCCACGCGCTTGATCAGGAGCTGGGGAAACTGGCTGACATCGGTCACGCCGCTGACATTCGCGCCCACCACCCGCTGGCCGTCGAGCAGGGTCAGGGTACGGATCGGCGTCAGGCCGCGCAGGGACAGCGAGGACAGACCCTGCGTCCCGCTGCTGGTGCTGAAGGCGCCGGTGGTGCGGCCGGTGCTGCCCTGCAGCGCCGGCAGCTCGACCAGGGTGTTGAAGACGTTCGGCTTGGCGCTTTTTTCCAGGTCGGCGGAGGACAGCGTGGTGGTCGGCGTCGGCTGGCTGAAGCCGCGCGCCGGGAGCCGCGAGCCCGACACGGTCACCGTTTCGACCCGGCCAGGCGCCTTGTCCCCGTCGGGCTGGGTAGCCGGGATTGCGGGGTCGGCCTGCTCCTGGGCGTATCCGGGCGAGGCAATCCAGCAGCACGCGCTGGCAACGGCGAAGTACATCACATTTCTGCGAAGCGGAATATTCATGGCTTGTCTCCAGTCTGTTATGTTTTATCGGTCACGCGATGGTTTGCGACGGGGCGCGTGCCGTGATGCCATGCCGGCTCCGTCAAGCCCGGCGAGTGCTGCTGTTGTTGAAACCGGTTGTCCGTGCCTTGTCCGCTTACGCGGCATCCTCCCTGCTCGCCAGGATGGCGTTCACCAGCTGCACCGGGGCCTGGCGGATGTCCAGCCGCAGTCCGTCCTCTTCGCCATCCAGGGGCTCGAGTGCAGCCAGCTGGCTGTCGAGCAGATGGGGCGGCATGTAATGGTTGCGGCGCGCCGCCAGGCGTTCGGCGATGAGCGCGCGCGGCCCATCCAGGTGGACGAAGCGCAAGGCCGGATCGCCTTCGCGCAGCAGGTCGCGGTAGCTGCGCTTGAGCGCCGAACACGAGACGACCAGTCCCTTCCCCTGTTCGCGCGCGCGGACGATCTGTTCGCGCAGCGCACGCAGCCAGTCGCGCCGGTCATCGTCGTCCAGGGGCTGGCCGGCGGACATCTTGTCGACGTTCGCCTGCGGATGAAAGGCATCGCCCTCGACATAGGCATCACCGCAGGCGTCGGCCAGTTGTTGACCGATGGTGCTCTTCCCGGATCCACATACCCCCATGACCACCCAGCGGATGGCGGGCCCTGTCTTGCTCGTTTGCTTCATCTCGCTTTCCATTAGTTAGCGCTAACATTCCAAGGCAAAAAAATATCGGGAACCGATCTCTCTACTCGCGAGCGCGTGCGACATTACAGCAAGTGCGTTGCTGGAATGACTAGTTAGCGCTAACATGACTCATTCTACACAGAATCAAGGGCGTGTAAATATATATCGGTGCTGCTTTGCAGCATTGAGACAATCGACAAGCGGCCGTGGCAGAATCTCGGCACCCGAACCCTACTCACACCATGACAAAAAGCCCCAACAAGAGCCGCGCAAGCGGCCGCACTACCCTGACCGCGGTCGCCGCGCACGCGGGCGTCTCGGCCATGACGGCCTCGCGCGCACTGAACCAGCCGGAGCTCGTGTCCGACGAAGTCCGGCTGCGTGTGGAACAGGCCGTGGCCGCACTGGGCTATGTCCCGAATCGCGCGGCGCGCGCCCTCGCTTCGCGCCATTCCAACGTGATCGTGGTGCTGGTGCCTTCGCTGTCGAACTTCGTGTTCAACGCCGTCATCGACGGCATCCAGCAGGTGGTGGATGCGGCCAACTACCAGCTCCTGATCGGCAATACGCGCTACTCCGACGCCGAAGAAGAGAAGCTGCTGAAGATCTACCTGGAGTCCAATCCGATGGGCATCCTGTTGTCGGGCCTGACGCACAGTCCGCGTGTGGAACAGTTGCTGGCGTCGTCCGGCGTGCCGGTGGTGTCGATGATGGACCTGGCCTCCGATCCCCAGCAGCTGTCGGTGGGATTCTCGCAGCACGAAGCGGGCCGCACGATGACCCGCTACCTGATCGACAAGGGCCACAAGCGGATCGGCTTCATTGGCGCCCAGCTCGACGAGCGTACCCTGACCCGCGCGGCGGGCTATCGCAGCGCCATGGTCGAGGCGGGCCTGGCGGACGAACGCCTGGAATTGATGGTGCCGGATGCGTCGAGCATCGGCCTGGGCGCCGAACTGCTGGGACGGATGCTGGCCCAGGTGCCGGATTGCGACGCCATCTTCTGCTGCAACGACGACCTGGCGCATGGCGCCATCTACCAGTGCCAGCGGCGCGGCATCGCGGTCCCGGAGCAGCTGGCGATCTGCGGCTTCAACGACCTTCCGGCCTCGGCCTGGATGATTCCCTCGGTGACCACGATCAGCACCCCGCGCTACCGGGTCGGCTTCGAAGCCGCCACCCTGCTGCGCAACGTGATCGAGGGACGGCAGCCGCAGGTCGGCCACATCGACCTGGGCTTTACCCTGATGCCGCGCGAAAGCGCCTAGGCCGCCGGCCTCACGGCACCAGCACCTCGAGCTCGTAGGTGTCGCCCGCCCGCACCGCATCAATCCGCGCCTGCGGCAGCTGGCGGCCGTTCTGCCAGACCTGGACCTCCGCCACGCCGGCGCGCCGGATCGATACCCTGAATTGCGCGCCGCGGAACTGGCGCTCGACCTGCATGCCGTCCCAGCCGCGCGGCAGATGGGGCGCAATGGCCAGGCCCTTGGCATCGCCCTTCAGGCCGCACAGACCCTCGATCACGGAGCGGTAGGCCCAGGACACGGTGCCGGTGTTGAACAGCTGGCTGGAGCGGCCCGCCGTGCGCGGATACTCGCGGTGCGCGCCACGGTAGTAATTCGGGATGAAGACCGGCAGCTGGCCGCGCTGGAGATAGTCGGCCATGTCGGGGCCCGGGAGCATCTGGCGCAGCGCCTGGAAAGCGCGCTCGCCCTCCCCGATCGTGTACAGGCTGAAGATGTAGAAGATGGCCGCGTGGTTGTACACGGCGCCGTTCTCGGCCGACCCCGGATGCTTCTGCGTCACGCGCCCGACATCGTCGCGCATCTTGCTGTACGGCGGCGCGAACATGGTGACGCCATACGGCGAATGCAGCTGGGCCTCGATCTCTTCGAACATCGCCGCGCGCTGGGAGGCGTCGGCGGCGCCCGACAGGATCGCCCAGGCCTGCGGGTTCAGGTAGATCCGCCCTTCCTTGTCTTCCTTGACGCCGAACTTGACGTCGTCGTCGGTGATGCCGCGCGCAAACCAGCGCCCGTCCCACAGGTGCTCATTGGCGGCCCGGTTCATGGCGGCGGCGCCCGCTTCGAAATGGCGCGCCGCCGCGTCGTCGCCGCGTTC
This sequence comes from Massilia sp. IC2-477, assembly GCF_020707265.1. Classification (GTDB taxonomy): domain Bacteria; phylum Pseudomonadota; class Gammaproteobacteria; order Burkholderiales; family Burkholderiaceae_D; genus Telluria. The sequence goes on along the minus strand of NZ_JAJFEQ010000009.1, from coordinate 100,324 downwards.
TGCGCAGATGCCTGCCCACAGCCCGAGCGCATGGGCGGCGGCGACGGTCAGCCAGCCGGACACGCCGCGGCCCTTGTAGCCCACCATGTTCATCGGGTCGCACCAGTCGCCCTGCGCGATGAAGGAGAGGCCGCGCGCGTCGCGCGCCTCCAGCAGCCAGTCCATGGCGCGCCCGATGCGCGCGGCCACAGTGCCCCGTTGCCCGCTGTGGTCAAGCACGAGCTCGTCCAGCAGCGACCAGTCGGCCGTTTCATCGAGATAGGCGCGCAGCGCCACCGGCAGCCACACGCAGTGGTCGGTGTGCGGCACCTGGTTGATGTACTTGAGCTCCGCCCCCTCGACCAGCAGGATCCCGTCCGGCATGGCGCCGCTCGGCTCCTGCTGCGCCAGCGCCGTCAGGAAGGCGCCGCGCGCCGTCTCGGGCTTCACGTAGCACATGCCCATGTTGTCCTGCAGGTAGTTGCGGGTCTGCGGGTCGGTGGTCAGGCGGTTGACGTCGCCGTGATAGAAGATCTGGCGCGGCAGCCAGTGGTTGACGAAGTTGTCGAATTCCTTGTCCGGACTGCTGATGCGCAGGCAGCCCTCCCCTTCCGCGATGTAGGCGCGGTAATCCCGGGCAGTGCGTGCGAAGGCCTCGGCCGACAGGTAGCGCGCGCGCATCGCCGCGATCTCGGCGTCGTCCAGCGCTGGTCCGAACAGGAAGCGCCGTTCAACCGTTTCGCCCGGCGCCAGCGCCAGCTTGTACTGCACGATGGCGGCCGGTGTCTCGTAGCGCGCGTCGCCATTGCCGAGGCTTTCCGCTTGCAATGCGCTCGGGTCGTGCAGGCCGCCCTCGCCCTCGAAGACCGCCTGGTTCGCTTCCCAGCTGTCCGGCGCGTGCTCGCACAGGAAATAGGTCTTGTCCTTGAGGTGCCGGTTCTTGAAATAGTCTTCGACCTTCTGGTAGGGAGTAACGCTGCTGGCGACGATGCCGCCCAGGTCGGCGCGGTATTCGCCCGACTGGTTCATCCACGACATGTACCCGATCGGAAAATAGGGCGTGACGCTGATCCGGCGCGGCCGGCCGCTCAGTTCCGTGACTTTCAATGACCACAGCTCGGCCACGTCCTCGCGGGAAAGGCTCAGGCGCAGCTCGACGCGCAGGCCCAGGTGCTCGACACTCCACAGCAGGTCGGACTTCCCGACCGAGAACACGAAGCGCTCGGCCTGGGCCCGTACCGGCTCGTGCGGCACCGAGAACAGCTGCCCCGCCTCTTCGTCCTTGACGTAGACGAAGCGTCCCGGATGGTGGGCATAGTACGCCTGCTCCGGCTGCATGAAGGACTTGGCCTGCAGGTTGGGGGCATGCGCGTACTTCGCGGGCTCCGGCTGCATGAACTGGGCGACCGCATAACCGCGGCAGGTCGCCTGGATCATCATTTTCCGGTTCCACAGGAAGCCGGCGGCATTCGGCATGGCGGTCGGGCTGTACAAGTCGAAGCGTTCGCCGCCTTCGGTAGGACCTAGCACTTCATTTTCTCCATTGTCAGGCACCATGTGCCGATTTGCGGGCCAGCAGTTCGGTTTGCACCTGCGCCAGCTTGTGTTGATCGAGGTCGTAGAACAGCATGCAGATCACGGCCAGGAAGGAAAACACGGCCGGCACGAAGGACATCAGCCAGACAATGCCTTCCTGCGAACCGGCGCTCTGGGCGGCGTTCGGCACGTAGCCGAGGGCCGTGAACAGCGATCCGATCACGGCCACCGCCACCGCCGTACCCAGCTTTTGGGAGAAGGTGGCCGCGGCGAAGGTGATGCCGGTCGCGCGCCGGCCGGTGCGCCATTCGTTGTAGTCGGCCGTATCCGCATACATCGAGAAGGCCAGCGGCGACTTCGGACCGAGCACGAAGCCCATCGCCACCTGCAGCACGTACATCAGCGCCACCTGGTCGGGCGGGATGAAGAAAAAAGCGCACGAGATCAGGGTCGTCAGGCTCATCAGGATGATCATCAGGCGCTTCTTGTCGACGAAGCGCGTCATCACCGGGGTCAGTGCGGCGCCCACGCTGGCGGCGATCATGTAGGCCGGAATGAACGAGGCGATCAGCTCCGGCCGCCCGACGTAGTACTTGAAGTAGTAGGCCGCCGTGGTGCCGCGCAGGGTGATGGTGACCATGATGATCAGCGCGAGGAAGAACAGCACGACCCAGGGACCGTTGCGCGTGAGGTCGCGCACGTCCTGCACGAAGTCGTTCTTTTGCCCGGGCGGCGGTGCGATGCGCTCGCGCGTGTTGAAGAAGGTGACCACGAACAGGCAGGCGGCGGCGATGCCCCAGACCACCATCGTCCACTGCCAGCCCTGCTTCGCATCGCCGGCGCCGAGCGTGCGCACCAGCCAGGGGGTGGCGGCGGTGACCAGGGTGCTTCCCGCAAACGCGAAGATGAAGCGCAGGCCGTTGACCGACGAACGCTCCTGGGGATCGCTCGACATGACCCCGGAGAGCGCGTTGTAGGGAATATTGATGCAGGTGTAGCACACCATCATCAGGAGGTAGGTGCCATAGGCCCAGACCAGCTTGCCGGACTCGGACAGGTCGGGGGTGGTGTAGGTCAGCACGGCGGCGCCGGCCAGCGGCAGCGCTCCCCACAGCAGATAAGGACGGAACTTGCCCCAGCGCGTCGTAGTGCGGTCGGCCGCCGTGCCGATGATGGGATCGGTGAAGGCATTGATGATCTTCACGATGAACATCATCGACGCCGCCGCGGCGGCGCTCAAACCAAAGGTGTCGGTGTAGAAGATGAGGAGGAAAGTCGAGACATTGGTCCAGAAAAAGTTGAACCCCATGTCGGCCACGCCATAGCTCAGCTTTTCGCGCCAAGGCAAAACAGTTGCTGTCACAGTGTCTCCGTTGTCATTGTTATGCCGCGATAGCGTTCCATGGAAACGAGGGACGCCAGTCTGTTAGCGCTAACATTTGTAGAAACAGTATGAGGGCGACAACGAATTCTTGTCAAACAATTTTTTGGCGTCCCCGCCAGGCTCAGTAAGGCATGCCGCTCACGTCCAGCGGCAGGCGCCAGAGTGCACCGGCGCCGGTCATGTACAGGGTCTTGCCATCCTTGCCGCCGAAGGCCGCGTTGGTGATATTGGCGTCGACCCGGATGGTCGCCAGCTGCCTGCCCTGCGGCGAAAACACGCGTACGCGCTTCGATCCATGCTCGGTTACGTACAGATTGCCGTGGCAATCGAGCGTCATGCCGTCCGCTTCCTGCAGGTCGCGCACCAGCGCGCGGCCAGCCTGCGGCTCGCCTTTCACGATTGGATAGGCCATCAGCAAGCCATCGCTGGCATTCACGTACAGGACATCTCCCGCGGGCGACAGCGCGATCCCGTTGGGATTGCGGCGCGTACCGTCCACCAGCGTCACGACGCCATCCGTGCCGACCCGGTAGATGCCGGTCACCGGCTGCCCGCCGGGCGCCGCCGCCTTTTGCCAGTCCGGATCGGTAAAGTAGATGGCGCCGTCGCGCGCGATGGCGATATCGTTGGGCGAATTGAAGACATTCCCCTTGAAGCTGCCGGCGAGCGTGACCCGCTTGCCATGCCGGTCATGACGCACGAGCGCCTTGTCCTTGTGGCTGGCGAGCACCAGTTCTCCCCTGCCGTCCACGGCCAGGCCGTTGCTGCCGCTGTCCTCGATCAGCGTGCTGACCGTGCCGTCGGCCGCCAGCTTGCGCACGCGCGAGGGGAAGCCCTTGGCGAAGCTGAAGTCGGAAAAGTAGAGGGCGTCCCCGACCCACACCGGGCCTTCGTACAAGCCCGGCTCGGTGCGCGAGGGCGTCACCGAGGCGACGCGCTCGGCCTTCAATTCGCCCGCAGGAGGGGCACCGCAGCTCGCCGCGAATGTATTGGTCGCGAACAAAGCCAGCGAGGTGCAAGCGAGGCGCCTTACGGCGGCAGACATTGGTTTGGATGGGGTCGGCATGCAAACATGATACTTGAAATAAGGCCAAGTATTTCGTTTTGCCTGCTATGCGGCCGCCAGGCTCGCGAGATCCGCAATGCGGTAGCTGGCCTGCTCGCTGCCATTGCCGGTATGGATGAACGCGACCGTCCCCGCCTGATACAGGCTGCCGGCAGCGGCCGGCACCATCGTGTGCACACGCGTGACCAGGAAGCCGACCGCTCCCCGCGGCCCCTGCACCACCAGCACGACGCCGTGGGCGTGCTGTTCCACCTGCGCCCCGGCACGCAGGTCGATCACCGATATCACCCCGCCGTTCCATTCGATACTTGCGCTGGCCGCCGTATCCGCACGCGCATCGAGCACCTGCTGGACTGCCGAAATCGGCGTCGCCGCGTGGCCGCTGGCCTCGAACACGATGTAGGCCTCGGTGGCGGCGACCCGTCCGCCAGCCGAAGGCTCCGCCGCGGCGGCATCGTCCGCGCGCATGCTGAGCGTCGCTTCGGGAACACGGGCGAACAGGGTCGCGATATCGAGCAGATAGACCGCGTTCCCTTGCGCGTCGAGGACCTTTGCCGTGCATCCGTCCGGCATGGCCAGGCCCGGGCCGCCGAAGCTCCGCAGCTCGAGCGCCGCGTCTACCGGCAGGCCGAGGGCAAGTCCCTCGTGCTCGATCACGGCCAGCAGGCCGGCCGTCGCATCGAACGCAATGTCTTGCAGGACGCCGGTAGCCAGTACCGGCAGGTGGCGACCGCGCCAACAGCAATACTTCGCCTCGATGCCCACGCCAAAGCTCGCGAGCGCCGGCATGGGGATCACTTCGGCCAGGCTGCCGGACGGCAGCGCGAGCCGCGCAGCGCCGACCTGCAGCACAGCATACGCATCCGCGCCTCCGGAAGGCGGCGCGTCGGCGGGCGTAGTGGAACCGGAGGCGGCGTGTCCGCCCGTCTCGGGCTGGCAAGCGGTCCACGCGGCCGCCAGGTCCGCCAGCCTTCCCACTTCCAGCACGCTCAGCACCTTGCCGGCGCCCGGCGCCACGCATTGAAACACCTCGTCCGGATCGTCGTCATGGTGCAGGCGTGTCACCGAATGCGCCGCGACGTCGACCATGCCGCCGACCGCATCGACCCGCAGACCGATCGTGCGCGGACCCTCGCGCAGGATCAGGATGCGTGCATCGTCCCCGCTCTCGGGGCGTACGCCGACGTCGACCCAGCGCCCCAGCTCGACGACGGGGACGGGCGAGCCGAGATGCTCGATCACGCCCCACAGGGCGCCCTGGCGCCGCGGCAGCAAGGGCACGGTTGCCGGCGGTGCGATCGCCTGGACGACATGCTCGATCGGTACCCCTAAGGAGACCATGCCGATCCGCGCCTCGGCCAGACGGACGCTGGCCATGCTGGAAGCCCCCACGATCAGCGCTCCGTCGCGATGCGTTCCAGTTCGGTGAGCAGCGCCGAGACGTCGCGCGTGGCGGTGGCCTGGGCGCTGGTCGAGGCGTGGATCTGGCCGATCGATTCGCTGGTGCGGGATACCGACTGGACGATGCGGCCGAAGGCATCCTCCACATCCACGGTCAGGCGGGTGCCCTCTCCCACCCGGCTGACCGTTTCGTTGATCAGCTTGGAGATTTCGCGCGCCGCCTGGGCCGACTTCTCGGCGAGCTTGCGCACTTCATTGGCAACGACCGAGAATCCCTTGCCGTGTTCGCCGGCGCGGGCGGCCTCGATTGCGGCGTTAAAGGCAAGCAGGTGCGTTTGACCGGCGATGTCGCCGATGGTCTCGATGATCTCGTGCACGTCGCCCGACGCCTTCTCGATCGACTCCATCGCCAGCTTCGAACGCGCCAGCAGCTTGCTACCTTCCGCCGCTTCCGACTGGGTCTGGACTGCGATACCTGCGGACTGTTGCGAACCCTGGGCAATGACAGCGATCGACTGCGACAGTTCCGCGAGGACCGTCGAAATGGCCTTGACCTTGTCGGTAATGGATTCCTCGCGGCGTACCTGCTCGGTGATGTCCATTGCGAACTTCACTACCTTGTAGGGCCTGCCGTGGACGTCGAAGATCGGGTTGTAGGTGGCGAGAATCCAGATCTCGGCATCGTGCTTGCCCCGACGCTGGAAGCGGCCCGACTGGAACTGCCCCTGGGCCAGGTTTGCCCAGAAATGGCGGTAGGCCGAACTCTTGATGTGATCGCCATCGCAGAACATGCTGTGGTGCTGCCCGAGCACTTCGTCCTCCGCATAGCCCATCGTGCGCAGGAAATTGTCGTTCACCGACAGCACGTTGCCGCGCAGGTCGAATTCGATGACGGCCTGCGAGCGGCCGATCGCATCGAGCTTGCCGCGGGTCTCGACATCCGCGGCTTTTTGGCGCGTGATGTCGGTTGCGAACTTGACGATCTTGATCGGCTTGCCTTCGGCATCGAGGATGGGATTGTAGGAGGCCAGGATCCATACCTCCTTGCCCGACTTGTCGATGCGACGGTATTCGCCGGCATTGAATTCGCCGCGGCCGAGACGCTCCCAGAAGGCGAGATATTCGGACGAACGCGCAAATGCGGGGTCGCAGAACATCCGGTGATGCTGTCCGCGCACCTCGTCCAGCGCGTAACCCATCACGCTCAGGAAGTTCTGGTTGGCGTGCAGCACCCTGCCCTGCAGGTCGAACTCGATCACCGCCTGGACCCGGTCGATTGCCTGCATCTTGCCTTCGAAGTCGGCATTGCGGGCGCGCGCGCCCGTGACGTCGGTGGCGAACTTGATGACCTTGTAGGGCTTGCCTTCCGCGTTCAGGATCGGGTTGTAGGTGGCCTGGATCCAGACCGGATGACCATCCTTGGCGATGCGCTTGAATTCGCCACTGTGGAATTCGCCGCTCGCGAGATGCTTCCAGAATGCCCGGTACTCGTGCGAACGCCCGTAGGTCGGGTCGCAGAACAGGGAATGATGCTGGCCGACGACTTCGCTGAGGCTGTAGCCCAGCGTGTCGAGGAAGTTCTGGTTGGCGTGCAGGATGCGTCCTTCCAGATCGAACTCGATAACAGCCTGGGCGCGGTCGAGGGCCACCATGCGGCCCTCGAATTCGGCGTTGCGCAAGGTCGCCTCGGAGATGTCGGTGGCGAATTTGATGATCTTGACCGGTTTGCCTTCGATGTCGAAGACCGGGTTGTACGAAGCTTGCAACCAGACCGGACGGCCATTTTTTCCGACACGCCTGAATTCACCGCTGCTCGGGTGGCCGCTCGACAGCCCTTGCCACAAGGCCTGGTATGCCTCAGATTCCGCAAATTCGGGCAGGCAGAACATGCGGTGGTGCAGCCCTACCACTTCACTCCGCTCGTACCCCATCACGTCCAGGAAATTCTGGTTGGCGTGCAGAACGTGGCCAGCGAGGTCGAATTCGACGACGGCCTGGATGCGATGGATCGCATCGAGGGCAGCATGCGCCATGTCATGCCGTGATTCGGACGTCTGGGGGAATTCGAGGTCGATTGGAGTTCGCATTGGTTGAAGAGGAAAATGGCGTGCTTTGGGTGATTGACGAGCAAGGATGTACGAGGGACCACCTTGCCTGGAATTTAACTTTGATTCCGTACGGAAACATTAAGACCAAGAGAATACCTAAACTTCACGCAGAAGTTGATAGTATTTATCAATCGTGCGCAGCAATTTCATCAAATTCGACAGAAGGCTCATTTGTGCCGCATACACTGCTCACACAGACGGCAGCCAGAGTGCGGCCAACAGCGCGCACATCGCTCTCTGTATACTGTTGAGCATCATGCCGGCGCTGCGCCTGCCTGCCAGCTGGCTAGCGCAGCGCGTCGATACGGGAAAGGAACGCTTCATGAACATTGTCATCGCACCAGACTCCTTCAAGGAGAGCCTGTCGGCACTTGCGGTCGCAGATGCGATCGAGGCCGGTTTCAGGGAAATCTTTCCGGAGGGCCGCTATCGGAAGCTTCCCATGGCGGATGGCGGTGAAGGCACGGTGCAGGCACTGATCGACGCCAGCGCCGGACGGCTGGTCGAGCTCGAGGTGAGCGGCCCATTGGGCGAACCGGTGCGGGCCTTCTACGGCCTGATGGGAGACGGCGCCACCGCCGTCATTGAAATGGCCGCGGCCAGCGGGCTAGAACAGCTGCCCCCCCTGCTCCGCAATCCCTTGTACACCAGCAGCCGCGGCACCGGCGAGCTAATCAAGGCCGCGCTGGACGCCGGGGCGCGCCGTTTCGTCCTCGGGGTGGGCGGCAGCGCCACCAACGATGGCGGCGCCGGCATGCTGCAGGCGCTCGGCGTGCGCCTGCTGGATGAAGGGGGCGCTGAGCTCGACCCCGGCGGCGGCCAGCTCGGCCGCCTGCACGACATCGGCCTTGCGGGCCTCGACCCGCGCCTGCCCGACTGCGTGTTCGACATCGCCTGCGACGTCACCAATCCGCTGGTGGGCCCGCAAGGCGCGTCCGCCGTGTTCGGGCCGCAGAAAGGCGCAACGCCCGACATGGTGCGCCAGCTCGACGACAACCTGCGCCACTACGCCGCGGTGATTGCCCGTCGCCTTGGGCAGGACGTCGCCGACCTGCCCGGCGCCGGCGCCGGCGGCGGCATTGCCGCGGCCATGAAAGTGTTCCTCAACGGGCGCCTGCGCCCCGGCAGCGAGATCGTGGCCGAGGCCGTGGGCCTGGATGCGGCGCTGGCGGGAGCCGACCTGGTAGTGACCGGCGAAGGCCGTATCGACGGCCAGACGGTGCATGGCAAGACCCCGATCGGGGTGGCGCGCGTCGCCCGCCGCCATGGCGTTCCGGTAATCGCCATCGGCGGCAGCCTGGCGCCGGACACGGCTCAGGTGCACGCCCACGGCATCGACGCCGCCTTCGCCAGCGTCACCAGAGCATGCACGCTGGCCGAGGCCTTGAAGGAAGCCGCGCCGAACCTGCAGGCGGCGGCGCGCAACGTCGCTGCGGCGCTCAAGATCGGCATCGACATGGCACAGGGGAAGGCAAGCGCTTCCTGATCGGAGCACATGGTCCGCTGCAGGTTTCAAAAATGAAACAAATAATGCCCTTGAGCAAGTAAGGCGTGGTATAGTGTCTATCTATTGGTGCGCCGCACCATTCATCGTGGCGCTTCTGTGGGACTGTATCCCGGGCGCGACCGACAAAGGCACATCCTGGAAACGCTCGACACCATCGCGCACTGGCGCGCCCGCCTCTTCGCTTCGCTGCTGTCCATCGTGCTCGTGCTGGGCGTGGTGCTCTGGCTGCCGACCACCGGCATCCTGCTGTACCAGCGTATGTGGGATGTCGCGGCAATTAACAGCGCCGCGCTGGGCTGGATTGGCGTGCTGTGGTGGTGGCGTCGCCTGTCCTACACGGTCCGGGTACTCAACTTCCTCGCCATCAACCTCTTGATCGGCGTCGCGCTGATGGTCGTGGTGGGCCCGATCAGCGAAATCTACCTGTTCGCGGCCCCGGTGCTCGCCGCGATCCTGCTCGGCACCTGGCCGGCGGTGTGGATCCTGGCCGGCAGCGGCCTTGCCCTGTTCCTCCTGTGTTATACAGGTTACGTGGACCAGAAGATCGTGGGCATGCCCGCCACCGAGCTGTTCGCCGCGCTGTCGGTGGCCCTGAACTTCCTGTTCGTGGGCGCGGTCCTGACGCTTTCCTGCGCCTTCCTGCTCAGGCGCCTGGCCAAATCGCTGGACGACCTGCACCGCCTCGCCTTCTACGACGTGCTCACCGGCCTGCCCAACCGCCGCCTCCTGATGCAGCGCCTCGACGAAGTGGTCGGCCAGGCGCGCCAGGGCGGGCGCGGCGCCGCGCTCATGTTCATCGACCTGGACCGCTTCAAGCAGATCAACGACGGGCGCGGCCACGCGACCGGCGACGCCCTGCTCAAAAGCGTGACTGCGCGCCTCTCCAGCATCGTCGGCGATGGCGACATGGTGGCCCGCATCGGCGGCGACGAGTTCGTGGTGCTGCTGGCGGACCTCGGCCGCGGCAGCGCCAACGTCCACGCCCGGGCCCTGGCCACTGCCGAGAACATCCGGAACGCCATGGACACACTGTTCGAGATCGACGGCCAGTCCTACATGGCCTCGGCCAGCATCGGCGTGGCCTTCCTGCGCGGTCCCGGACAGGGCGCCGACGACCTGCTGCGCGAGGCCGACACCGCCATGTACCGCGCGAAGCTGGCCGGCCGCAACCGGGTGGCGGTGTTCGAGACGGCCATGCAGGCCGAGGTCGAACAGCGCCTGTCTCTCGAACGCGACCTGGCCGCCGCGCTCGATCGCGGCGAGCTGGCGATGCACCTGCAGCTGCAGGTCGACCGCCACGGCATGCCGGCAGGCGCGGAAATGCTGATGCGCTGGCGCCGCGCCGACGGCAGCATGGTGCCGCCCGACCAGTTCATTCCCGTCGCCGAAGAATGCGGCCTGATCCTGCGGATGGGCCAGTGGGCCTTGCGCCAGGCCTGCGATTGCGTGGTACGCCTGGGCCGCGCCGGCCATCCGCTGCCGCTGTCGGTCAACGTCAGCCCGTCGCAGTTCCGCCAGCCGGACTTCGTCGACCAGGTGCAGGCGATCCTGGCCGAGACCGGCGCACCGGCAAGCCAGCTGGTGCTGGAAGTGACCGAAGGCGTGCTGGTCGATGACAAGGAGACGATCGACCGGATGCACCAGCTGGCCGCGCTGGGCATCCGGCTGTCGATCGACGACTTCGGTACCGGCTATTCGAACCTCGGCTATCTCAAGCGCCTGCCGCTGTACGAGCTCAAGATCGACAAGAGCTTCATCCGCGACACCCCCGGCGACGCGGGCGCCACCGCCATCGTCCAGTCGATCCTGGCGATGGCCGGGCATCTCGGCTTGCGCGTGATTGCCGAAGGGGTGGAGACCAGCGAGCAGGCCGCGCTGCTCGCTTCCAGTGGCGTGGACGGCATGCAGGGTTACCTGTTCGCGAAGCCGATGCCGATGCCGGAGCTGCTCGCACTGCTGGACCGCAGGGTCGTGCCGAACCCCTTTGCGCTTTCGTCGGCGGTCATCTGCAAGACTGCTGGCGGGTGACGTCAACCCGGAGGGAGCAGGCGGTAGATACCGGGATCCAGTTCCACATATCCCGGGCCCCTTGTACGCGCGTCACCCGGTCAGGCACACAGTACAGACGTCGATAAAGTTCGGTCCCACCGGAGAATCACGCGCTCACGCATCGTCTCTCTGGATTCCTCTGACTATTGACCGGCAATCACCGCGCGTACCTGGTGCATGCGATCGGCACCTTCGGATGTTTTACGGCGACATTAACTTGCCACATAATGTCGAGTATTTACATTCCGATCCGGTGTGCCGATGTTATCGCTTTCGACTATGCTGCGCCTGTTGCCCATCCTGGCGATAACGAGCGCATTCCTGGTTGGCCCGGCAAGTGCGCGTGGCCTGAAGGACTACCAGCGCACCGTCTGGACACAGCAACAGGGAGCGCCGACCGACATCACGGGCATGGCGCAGACAAGGGACGGCTGGCTCTGGATCGGGAGCGGCGATGGCCTGCTCCGCTTCGACGGCGTGAGCTTCGAGCCTTACACCCCGCCTGGCGGCGCCAAATACGCCCACCTGCGCGTGGTCGAAATGTATGCTGCCGACAATGGCGACCTTTATGTCAGTTACTTCCCCGCCGGGGTCGCGGTCGTTCGTCGCGACGGTAGCTTCACGCCGCTTCCCCAGCCCAGGGAACACCTGCGCACGCCTCCTGTCTCGATGGTCGTCGACCATGACAATACGCTTTGGACGATCGGTGACGGCATTCGTCGTTTTGCGAACGGCAGCTGGACCAAGGTGGAGACTGGCCCCGATTGGAGCAAGGCTGCCTTCTATAGCATGCTCGTTGATCAGGACAATCGCTTATGGGCTGCCGCTCCTACCGGCGTCTGGCTCCTTGATCGTGCGCGCGGCCGCTTCACCAAGGTATCCGAACACGGTGGCGGACTCGCAGTAAGGCCAACGGGCGAGGTCTGGCTGCTCGGGATCGACGGCGGGCTTTCCATCCGCCTCGCCGAGTCCCAGACCAAAGCACGGCCTGCCCGGGCAGGGGCAGTCACGTCACGTCGGGCTGGCCAGTTCACAGCTGACGGAACACTGTGGTCGTTGGCCTGCCCCGAGACGGCTTGCCTGGTCCACCAGCCTGTATGGCAGGGCACGCCGCTACGCACAGGGGAAGTCGCGAACGAACGCGTGCCCAGCGCCGAAGGCGCCGCCGGGCAGGAAACGGTGAGCATCCTCGAAGACCGCGAAGGCAATGTCTGGATCCGTGCCCACAACGGCCTGAACCAGTTCCGGCCCAAGCGTTTCCTGGTTCCGTCACCAGCACTCGAACTGGACGACTTCTTCTACACGGCCGGCGCGGATCGCGCGGGCCGGATGTGGATCGCCGAACCGCTCAGCGGCAAACTATGGCGGTTGGGCGAGGACGGCGTGCCGGTGCTCGAACCAGGCCCCCCGGTGCACCTTGTTGCCGGAAACCGTAACGGCACCCTGCTGAAGGCGGACAAACGCAGCATTACCCGTGTGGCCGGCGATATCGTCGAAACGATTCCCTTGCCCCCAGGGCGCGACGGCAAACCGGTCGACAGGGAATTGTGGGGAATGCTCGACGATGGAAAAAGGATCTGGACGGCGGCATCGGACACAGGCTTGATCGCATGGTCGGACGGCAAATGGCGATCGTCCAGGGAACTTGGTATGCCAAGTGGAATCAACATCTCGGAAGCGGCCGGCCCCGGACAATTATGGGTGTCCCTGATCAACGGCGAACTGCTTTTCCTCGATGACGGCAAGTCGACCCGTTACGATGCTTCAGGTGTCGGTGTCGTCACTGGCATCTTCCCCGATCAGCAACTGGTGCTTGGCGGCACGGACGGCCTGGGAGTACTCAAGAACGGCAAGCTGCGGCTGCTGCATGGCGCCACTGCGGATGCGCTGCGCGGCGTGTCCGGAATCGCCGTGACCGCCGACGGCGACCGTTGGCTGAACGGCGTCAGCGGCGTGGTGCGTGTGCGCGCGGCGGACTGGCAGCGGGCACTCGCCCAACCCGAAGAACCGCTGCGTTATGAACTATTCGGGGTGACCGACGGCTACCCCGGCCGTTCCAGTATCGGGAGACGGCGGCCCACGGCCTTCAGCCCGGATGGCCGCCATATGTGGTTCATCGCGACCCGGGGCATCGTGGGCCTGGACAGTGCCGACCTTCGCCGCAACGCCGCGCCGCCCAGACCAGTGGTCCTGGAAATCGCAACGGACGAGACCCGCTACGAGGCAGTCAGGCGGCTGCAGCTGCCTCCGGGCTCGCAGAGCTTCCGGGTCCGCTTCACCGCGCCGTCCTTGCGCCAGCCCGGGCGCACGCGTTTCGAATTTCGCCTGGATGGCGTCGACAGCGGCTGGCGCGATGCCGGAACGCGGCGCACCACCTCCTATACCAACGTCGCCCCAGGCAACTATGTGTTCCGGGTGCGCGCATTCAACGAAGATGGCGTGATGAGCCAGGAAGACGCCGTCGTTCCCATCACCATCGAGCCGACCTGGGTGCAGAGCCTTCCGTTCAAGCTGTCCCTGGCGATCGCACTCGTGGCGCTGCTCGGACTGCTGTACCGCCTGCGCATTCGTCACCTGACCCGCCGCATCACCGAACGCGTCGAAATCAAGATGGCCGAGCGCGAGCGCATCGCACGTACCCTGCACGACACGTTCCTGCAGACGGTCTACCTGCTCCTGCTTCGCCTGAAGAAATTCGAGGGGAAGCTTCCCGAACACGAAGAAGCGCGCCAGGAGCTGCGCAGCATCCTGGGCGAGGCCCAGCGTGTCATGGACGAAGGGCGCGACCAGGTCCACGATCTGCGCACGGACGCGGCCCGGACGCTGGAAGAGACGGTGCGCGATTGTGCCGACCGCCTGCTGCCGCTCCACGCCAAAGTGGAATTCGACTTGCGCAGCAAGGGCACGACCTCCGGCCTTCCCCGGTCGATCGGCGATGAAGCCGGTGCGATCGCTTGCGAAGCAGTCCGCAACGCGTTCACGCATGCGCAGGCCCATCGCATCCTCGTCGAGATCTCCTGTTCCGGGCACGCACTGGTCGTGACGGTCAGTGATGACGGCCGTGGATTGCCTGACGAGGTGGCGCAGAGCGGGCGGCGCGATGGCCACTGGGGCATAGTGGGCATGCGCGAGCGTGCCGCCCACATCGGTGCACGCCTGGAGATCCAGGGTGGGGCCGCCGGAGGCACGACTGTCACCCTCGAGGTGCCGCTGCTTCGGAACGACAGCTGACTAGAACGCTCGGAAGCATTCACGCCGCTTCACACTCATTCACTCGCCCGGCTCCGTCGGCCTGCCTACAATCGCCACCTGTACAAGTGCATGGCGGCCTGGGCATGGCAACCATGGTGTTCAACAGCATTTCCAGGAGGCGGGCATGGCGAAGGTACTGGTTCTGTATTACTCGAGCTACGGTCACATCGAGCAGATGGCGCAGGCGATCGCGGAAGGCGCGCGCGCCGGCGGCGCCAGCGTCGACATCAAGCGCGTTCCCGAGACGGTCCCGGAGAACGTCGCCAGGAACGCGCACTTCAAGCTGGACCAGCAGGCGCCTGTCGCAACGGTCGACGAACTGCCTGACTACGACGCGATCGTGATCGGCGCGCCGACCCGCTACGGACGCATGCCGGCGCAACTGGCGGCTTTTCTCGACCAGACCGGTTCGCTGTGGGCGCGCGGCGCCCTGCACGGCAAGGTAGGCGCGGCCTTCACCTCGACCGCGACCCAGCATGGCGGACAGGAGACGACGCAGTTCTCGATCATCACCAACCTGCTGCATTTCGGCATGGTCGTGGTCGGCCTGCCCTACAGCTTCGGCGGACAGATGACGCTGGACGAGATCAGCGGCGGCAGCCCCTACGGCGCCAGCACCATCGCCGGTGGCCAGGGCCAGCGCCAGCCGAGCAGCAACGAACTGGAAGGAGCGCGCCACCAGGGCGAGCTGGTCGCCAGGACCGCAGCGCGCCTGTCCGCTTAGCGGCAAGATCATCGTGTCTCCCGCCGATCTCCTGGGTTGGCGTTTCCTGGCCACGTTCGCGCGGCCAGGTTTTTTTCCTTACCAAGGCAATCCGTTTCATGCCTGGTGTCGACGGCGGCGGATTGATTTGCCGTGCCGTTTCTGCATAATGCAGGGATGACCGCCAACCTGCACGGGATCCTCGGCCCTGCCCTGCCATGAACAGCTTTTTCGCTTTTACAGTGTCGACCGCATCCAGCGGCAAGGAGGAGCGATGACCGACTCGCCTGCGCAGATCAGGGTGCTGGTCGTCGACGACCATCCGCTCATGCGCCGCGGCATTGTCGGCGTGCTGGAGGAGGCGCCCGACATCCTCGTCGTGGCCGAGGCGGACGACGGCTTTGCCGCCCAGGAGCAATATCGGCAGCACCGGCCCGACGTGACCCTGATGGACCTGGCGATGCCGCGCTGCGGAGGCATCGATGCGATACAGGCGATCCGCAAGGCCGATCCGCAGGCCTGCATCCTGGCGCTGAGCACCTACGCCGGCGACGGCCAGGTGCAGCGCGCACTGGAAGCCGGCGCCTGCGGTTACGTTCTCAAGAGTACGCTGTGTGCGGGCGTCGCCGACACCGTGCGTTCGGCCCTGCACGGTCGCCGGGTGCTGTCCCCTGAACTGGCCCACGTGCTGAATGCCTCGCGGCTGGAGCAACTGACTCCGCGCGAACGCGACGTGCTGACACTGGTGGCCAAGGGGCGCAGCAACCGCGGTGTCGCCCAGGAACTCGGCATCGCAGAGGAGACTGTGAAGAGCTATCTCAGCAACGTGTTGCAGAAGCTGCAGGCCAGCGACCGCACCCATGCAGTGGTGATCGCGCTGCGCCGCGGCATACTCGACTAAGAGCGCCTAACAAAACCCCGAGGGCAAGGCGCATCGTCGAAGACAGTACGCTAGTACGGCGAGACGATGCAACGCGGCCATCGGGGGAGTTGTTAGGCGCTCTAAGGCGCTGGTCGGCGGCGCCGGCGAGTTCACAAGCTTTAACAAAGAATGCCCGCGCATGTGCCAGACTTCCCGGGTGGCACTTCCTGATCCCTCCCGAAAGGCATGTCATGAGAGCGAGCGCATGGATCCTGGCTGGGGCTGCATTGCTGGGCGCCGTCGCGCTGCACCGATATTGCCTGCGTGTTGCGCTGCGGCGCCGCGAGCGCGTGTTCGAAGCGCGCCTTGCCGAACGCGAGCGTATCGCGCGCGACCTGCACGACAGCGTGCTGCAGTCGGTCCAGGGCCTGATCATGCATTTCCACCGCATCGCGCTCCGCACGCCCGACGATGCCCCGACCCGTCCCCTGATGCAGGAAGCGCTGGCGCTGGCGACCGAGGTGCTGGAAGAAAGCCGGGACAAGGCCGGCGACATGCGCTCTTCCGTTGAAAACATGGACCTGGCCGCCCTGCTGGGTTCCCATGCGCGGCGCCTGTCCGTCCATCACACCAGTGCGTTCTCCCTGAAAGTGGAGGGGCAGCCGCGCAAGCTGCGGGCACCGGTGCTGGACGAAGTCCTGGCGATCGGACGCGAAGCGGTACGCAACGCGTTCCAGCACGCCGGGGCCTGCCATATCGATGTCCTACTGCGCTACGGCGAGCAGGAGTTTGAACTGGATCTTGCCGACGACGGCGCGGGCATCGGCGCCAGCCTGCAGAACGGCCGCCCGGGCCATTGGGGTATCCCCGGCATGCGCGCGCGTGCGGCCGAACTGGGCGCCATCCTGCTATTGGTCACGGCGCCAGGCCAAGGTACCCGCTGGCGCCTGCGGCTGACGGCAGACCTTGCCTATGAATGAACGGCCGATCCACCGATGGGTCCCTGAGCTTGGCTGCGAAACAACAATCGAAAATTTCGAACATATAACGGTAAATTTTCCGCTTTTTTTCTGCTTAGCAATCAAGGCATACTGCGGTCCTTGCCCGGTCAACTTGTACCACACGCCGGCTTCACCTATCGACACCGAGGACCCATCATGAAAAAAATCGCTCTTCTGCTGCTGACCGCTGCCATGTCCGCGACTGCCCTGGCCGCGCCGGAAACCTACATCATCGACGGCTCGCACACCTTCCCGCGCTTCGAATACAGCCACTTCGGCTACTCGAACCAGGTCAGCCGTTTCGACAAGACCAGCGGCACCATCGTCATTGACCGCGCCGCCAAGTCCGGCGCGATCGACGTCACCATCGACACCACCAGCGTGAATACCGGCTTCCCGGTCTTCAACGAGCACCTGCAGGCGGCGGACTTCTTCGATACCAAGAAGTACCCGACCATCACCTACAAGTCGAGCAAGCTGAACTTCGCCGGCGACAAGCTGGCCTCGGTCGACGGCACGCTGACCATCAAGGGCGTCGCCAAGCCGGTCCGCCTGGAAGTCAGCTCCTTCCACTGCATGCCGCATCCGATGCTGAAGAAGGACGCCTGCGGCGCGAATGCGATCGCCAAGATCAAGCGCAGCGAATTCAACAACGGCAAGTACGCGCCCTACGTCGGGGACGAAGTCACCCTGACCATCGCCGTCGAAGCCGTCAAGCAGTAATCCCGCAGCCGATGCCGCGGCGCCGCGACCGGGCGCCGGCATCGGCCCGTCCCGCATTCCGAACGAAACCGCCAGCCATGTCCCATCCCGCCCGCCGCATTGCCACCCAAGGCTACCATCCTGTATCCAAGTTCCAGCACTGGCTGATGGCCCTGATCTGGATCGCGGCCTGGATCATCGGCTTCGTCGCCGTGCATTTCCGCGACACGCTCAATGCGCACCACGAGCTGACCATCGTGCACAAGGCGCTTGCCAGCACGGTCGTGTTCCTGACGCTGCTGCGTATCGTGTGGCGCTGGAAGCATCCCGCGCCGCCCCTGCCCTCTTCGATGTCGCCGGGCATGCGGAAGGCGGCGCACGCCGCCCACATCGCGCTGTACGCGTTCGCGCTGGTCGCGTTGCCGCTGTCGGGCTGGATGTGGAGTTCGGTGGCCGACAAGCCGATCATGCTGCTCGGCCTGTTCAAGCTACCGCCCCTGGTGGCGCCGGCGCCGGAATTCTACGGCCTGGCCAAGATGGTGCACCAGTGGCTGTCATGGACGATCGGCCTGCTGGTCGTGGGACACGTGGCGGCGGCGGTGAAGCACCATCTGGTGGACCGCGACGGCGTTCTGCAAAGTATGCTGCCCACCCGTAACGCGGCCGACTGATCCCGCCGCACGCAGCGCCTACCTGCCAGCGTAGTAGCGGCTGAGCGCCACGATCTCTCCGTCGCTCAGCCCGTGGGCGGCATTGCGCATCTGGCGGTGCAGATCGTTGCCACGCCTGCCGTCGCGGAATGCGCGCAGCTGGGCGGCCAGGTAGGTTTCGGGCATGCCGTCGAGCACCGGGGTGGCCGGACGCGCCGCGCTCACGGCATGGCAGGAGGCACAGGCGCCGATCGCCCGCATCGGGTCGCCGTTCTTCACCAGGCGCGGGCTGTCGCCTGCTCCCGCATGCGGCCTCGCGGCATGCTCGCGATCCAGGGATGCATAGTATGCGGCCAGGTCGCGCATGTCCTGGTCGCTCAAGTCCAGGACCAGCGGCCCCATGACGGCGCTGGGTCGATGGCCGGATGCGAAGTCGCGCAACTGCTTGTAGGTGCTCGATGCCGCCTGCCCGGCAAGATGCGGAGCACCGCCCGAACCCGTGCCGCGCGCACCATGGCACATGGTGCAGCCCATCGCCAGGGTCGCCCCCCTGCCCCTTGACGCACCCTGCGGCCCCGCCATCATGGCCGCATGCACGATGACGCCGCTAGGGTAGCCGTGCGCGGTCTCCGGCAGCGCAGCCGGACGGTAGGCTGCCGGCACACCGGCTGCCCGGCAGACCGATTCCCACAAGCTCTCCATGGCGGCGCGCGCATGCGCGCGCGGCACCCAGACCATGCCCACGAGCGCGGCGGCGCAGGCGATGGCCGCCACGATCGCCACGCTCCACACGAACCATGGGTTGCGCAAGGAGAAGGTGTTCATGGCGCCCCCACCGGGACGGCGGGCACCGAGGTCTGCTCCAGCATCATCAACTGCGCGATCGGGTAGCCGTAGTTCACCAGCGACAGCCCGACCATCAGCGCCAGCCACAGGCGGAAGCCGTTCAAGGCCGGCGGCAGCACGCCGGCGGCGTGCACCGGCAGGCTGAAGCGAAACGCCGGTGGCGCGACCTGCGCGCCGCGATGGCCGCGCAACAGGATCAGGATGAACAGGAAGCCCGAGACCACCAGCACCAAGCCGCCGCAGACGCTGAGGATGACCGGCAGCGCCTGCGGCGCGAGCGCCGGGTGGGCGTAGTCGAAATAGGCCATCCGGCGCGGCATGCCCAGGATGCCGGTGAGGTGCCAGGGGAATGTCAGTACGATCATTCCCGTGAACCAAAGCCACAGCTGGATGCGCATCAGGCGGCTCGCCGCCAGCGGCCTGCCGGTCAGGTGCGGCCACAGGTCATAGGCCAGGGCAAAATACATGATGACGATGGCGCCGCCGAAAATCAGGTGGAAGTGTCCGGTAATCCACTGGGTATTGTGAACGGCGAAATCGAGCTGATAGCTCATGTTGATCAGGCCGCCCGCTCCGCCAAAGCCGAGCAGGACAAAGGAAAAGGCAATGGCCAGCATCATCGGGTTTTTCCAGGGCAGGCGCTTGACCCAGCCAACGACTCCAGTGCCGCCGCGCAGCCTTCCCGCAATCTCGACCGAGGCCGTGATCGTGAAGATCGTCAGCAGCGTCGGCACCGAGACCATGCCGGTGAAGACCGCGTGCAGGAACTTCATGCCGGCGCCGACCTGCGGGTCCTGGAACAGGTGGTGCACGCCGATCGGCATCGAGAATACGAGGAAGAGCACGAAGGAGATGCGCGCCATCTTGTCGCTGTAGAGGCGCCCGCCGATCGCGCGCGGCACCAGGGTGTAATAGGCGATGTAGGCCGGCATCAGCCAGAAGTAGACGATCGCGTGCAGTGTCCAGGAAAAGAACACACGCGCGAGGCCGGCGTCGATGCTGGCCTTGAAGCCCAGCGCGACCGGAAGGATCAGGAACAGGATCTCGATCGCCGCGCCGAGCGAGGTCCATGCCCACAGGTAGGCCCCGGCCAGGTTGGCGAACATGGGCAGGGGCACGGTCGCGCCCGGGTTCTCCCGGCGCCACAGCCTGAGGTTGAAGGACATCAAGGCCACCCAGATCCAGGACCCGGCCACCACCAGCACCAGCCCGATGTAATAGAAGGCATTGCCGACCAGCGGCGGATAAAAGGTGTACAGCACCGTCGCCAGGCCCAGCGACACCGGCACCATGGCCGTCACCGTGCCCAGCACCACCAGGAAGAAACCCGTCCAGGCCCAGCGCCGCCCCGCCAGCGGCTGCTTCAGCGCCAGCTCGACGATGGCATAGCCGAAGCCCATGGCCACCAGGGTCGGGAACACGTAGCCCATCGCCGAGCCGTGCGCGGTGACGGCGCGGTAGTACAACTCCGGGGCGCCGATCCATGCGCGCAGCGGGCTGCGGATATACATCTGCCATTCGCCCAGCACCAGGGCGCCGAGGAATGCAGCAAAAGCGACCCAGAAGTGGGCCAGCACCAGCCTTCTCGTCTCATTGCCCGACACAGCTCACCCTCCTTCCGCCATGCGCGCGCTGCGCGAAGTCCGCCTTGCCGACGATACGCACGCGCGCCCACATGGCGGCATGGCCGGTCCCGCAGTATTCGTGGCATGGCATGAGGTGCTCGCCGGTGCGGGCGAAGCGCGCTTCGAAGTTCGACACGTAGCCCGGCACCAGCATCACATTGACGTTGCCCTCGGAGATGGAAAAGCCGTGCACCACGTCGGCCGAGGTGCCCCGGATCCGCACCGGCGTATCGGCGGGCAGCAGCAGGCAAGATGGCGTGAACGAATACTGGTTGGCCAGCAGGCGGACCGTCACGCTGCCGTCATCCTCCAGCGCCGCTCCCAGGTTTGCTTCAACGAACTCGCCCGAGAGGTGGAGGGTGGCGGGATCGATGGTTTCGGTGCGCACCGGCGGCATGGCGGCCCAGTGCAGGCTCATGTAGACGATCATCCCGAGCAGGAAGGCGATGATCGCCCCCACCAGCAGGGCCCAGCGCACCTCGGCGGCGTGGGCGACCGTCTCGCCGGCGGCAGGCCGCGCCGGATCCAGCGTATCCGCCATCTCAGCCACCCATCCGTGCCAGGAACACGAGCACGTAGAAGGCCAGCCAGATCGCCAGCACGATCACGACCGCCGCCCCGGCCACGGCGAAGGCGCCGTAGGGCCCCTGCGCCACGACTGCGTCCACGCGCGCCTGGTCGGCGCTGCCATCGCTGTCCAACGATTCGACGATCATGCAGTCTCTCCCAAGGCCATGTGTTTCGATCTCATTCGACGGTGGCGGCGCGCAGCGCATCCACTTCCTGCGCCGTCACCGCCGCGCCGCGGTTGCCCCAGGCCGTGCGGATATAGGTCACGACCGCCGCCACGTCGCCGTTCGACATCTCGTGGGCAAAAGGCGGCATCCCATAGGGCATCGGGTTGCGCCGCGTCCCGGGCGGGTAGCCGCCATTGAGCACCATGCGGATCGGGTTGACGGCCGAGCGCATGGTGATCGACTGGTTGTCCGCCAGCGGCGGGTAGTGCGGCGGCATGCCGCGGCCATCGGCGCCGTGGCAGCTGGCGCATTGCGCCGCGTAGACCCGGCGTCCCCGGCTGAACTGCTGGGCGACATTGGCGCGCGTCGGCGCCGCGGCCGGGTCGGCATTGACCGGCCGGTCGGCAGGCAGACTCTTCAGGTACACGGCCATCGCGCGCACGTCGGCATCGCTCATGTACTGCAGGCTGTTATAGGTGACCTCGGCCATCGGGCCGTACACCGTGCCGCGCCTGGAGATCCCCTTCTGCAGCAAGTCGACGATGTCCTGGATCTCCCAGGTGCCCAGCCCCGCTTCCTTGTTCGAGGTGAGCGACGGCGCATACCAGTTCTGCATCGGGATCAGCCCGCCCTGGAAGGCGCGCTCCTGGGACGAGCCGCCCAGGGCGTTGATCGGGGTGTGGCACATCGCGCAGTGGCCGAGTCCCTGCACCAGGTAGGCGCCGCGGTTCCACTCGGTCGACCTGGTCCTGTCCGGGACGTACTCGCCTTCCTTGAAGTACAGGGTGCGCCAGCCGATCAGGAGCGAGCGGTTGTTATAGGGGAAGCGCAGCTCGTGCCCGCGGGACTTCAGGCGCACCGGGGGCACCGAGCGCAGGTAGGCAAAGATCGCGTCGCTGTCCGCGCGCGTCACCTTGGTGTAGCTGGCGAAGGGCATTGCCGGGTACAGCAGCTCGCCATTGCGCGAGCGGCCGCTGCGCATCATCCTGAAAAAGTCGTCCGCGCTCCAGCTGCCGATCCCGGTCGCCGGGTCGGGCGTGATGTTCGGCGCATACAAGGTGCCGAAGGGCGTGGGCATGGCGCGGTTACCCGCAAACACTTTGCCGCCCGGCGCCGTATGACAGGCAATGCAGTCGCCCGCCTGGGCCAGGTATTTGCCGCGCTCGACCAAGGCGGCGCTCGCCCGCCCGGCTTGCGAGACCTGCGCCGGCGCCTGCGCCTGGATCGGGGCCAGGACCGCGAACGCCAGCAGCGGGACGCTGGCGCGCAGCGCGCCGCGCACGCGCGTCACGGCCGCGGCACCGGCAGCGGCGCGTCCTGGCCGCCGCAGGGCAGAGGCAGGGCCCGGCCGGTGCGCGGCGTCGGGCGCGTCCGCGTCACGGGACGCGAGGCGAGCCACGCCGATACGGCTGCCACTTCCGCCTCGTCCAGGCGCGCAGCGACCAGCTGCATGCAGTCGGGCGCGAGCGCGGTGCGCACTCCGTAGCGCCAGGCGCCCAGCTGCGCGCTCAGGTAGTCGGCGCGCAGGCCGAGCAGGCCGGGAATGCCGGGCTCGCGTCCCGCCAGCTCGTCGCCGTGGCAACTGGCGCAGGCCGGTACGCCGCGCTCGGGAATGCCCCCCGTGGCGATGCGTCGTCCGGCCTCCAGCGCCTGCCCGGACGGCGCCGGTGCGGCCTGTGGAAACGCACCCGGATCCTGGGCTGCGAAGTATTGCGCCATCTTGTAGAGATAGGCGTCCGGCAGATAGGCGAGCAGGTAGTTCATCGGCACGTACTTGCGGCGCCCGTCGCGGAAGGCCAGCAACTGGTGATACAGGTAGCCGGCCGGCTTGCCCGCCAGGCGCGGGAAATAGACGTTCGCCACCCCGCGCCCGGCCTTGCCGTGGCATCCAATGCAGGCCGCGACTCGCGCCTCCATCGTATCCGGCAGCCGCGACGACGCGGACTGGCTGGCGGCGCGAACCGGCGGCGCGAGCGCGCATGCCAGCGCGCAGCCGCACAGCACGACGCGCACCGCTGTGCCGGCACCGGCCATGCTTCAATCCTCCAGTGGCGCGCAGGCCGTCGCACGCACGTCGATCGCCGTAATGGACAGTGCGACCGGGTCGCTCGCTGGAAAGGAATCGCTCAGGGCTTCGTCGAGGGCGTCCTCGCCTTGATCCCTGTTGCGCAACAGCGCAGGAACCCAGCGGACGTCGTCCGGTGAGGCTGTTTGAAGATTTTTCATCACGGTTCTCCTGATCCTGTACCCCAGGCCGATCGCCGCCTGTCCTTGCAGCATAGTCCAGACGTGCCGGGCCATGCTCACCCGGCAACGCTTCCATGCACACTCTTCACACCATTTAGCGGATGGAGCTGCGCCAGCAGCATCGGAAAAGCTGTGCGATAATTTTTGTCCTAGGACATTTACAGACCGTTCGCGAAACGCACCTTGCTGCTTGCCGCAGCGCCGCCCCCCTCTTCCAGGAGCCCTACCATGAACAAGACCGCACTCGTCATCCGCCACCTTCATTTCGAAGACCTCGGCACGCTCGAGCCGCTGCTTGCGCAGCGCGGTTATGCCGTGCGCTACCTCGATCCGGCCGTGGACGCCATGCCGCTAGCGCAAGCGGCCGCACCCGAGCTGGTGGTGGTCCTCGGCGGTCCGATCGGCGCCTTTGACGACGACGCTTATCCGTTCCTGGAAGGCGAGCTCGCCCTGGTACGCGCGCGCCTGGCAAGCGGCCGTCCCCTGCTCGGGATCTGCCTGGGTGCGCAACTGATTGCGCGCGCCTGCGGTGCACCTGTGTATCCGATGGGGGTCAAGGAAATCGGATTCGCGCCGCTGGCCCTGATGCCGGAAAGCGAGAATTCGCCCCTGGCCTTGCTTGGGGACTGTCCGGTGCTCCACTGGCATGGCGACCAGTTCGACATTCCGCCAGGCGCTGTGCGCCTCGCCGCCACCGCTACTTGCCCGAACCAGGCTTTCGCTCTCGGCAAGCAGGTACTCGGCCTGCAGTTCCACCTCGAGGCGGACGCCGCCCGCATCGAACGCTGGCTGCTCGGCCACGCCTGCGAACTCGGCCAGGCGGGCATCGCACCAAGCGCACTGCGCGAGGCGGCGCAGGCAGCGCAGGCGCGACTGGCGGCCGGCTCCAGTGCCGTCTTCAGCGCATGGCTCGACCAAGCAGAAACCGCTTGAGCCCAGTCGCCACTTTTTCTTCATTTAAGGAATCATCATGTCTGTCTACCGCATCAATATCTGGCGCCACGGCAAGCTGCTGGGGCATTTCGAATCGGCCACACCGTGGGCGCGGGACGCTGCCAGGGAGCTCGCCGCCCTGCTCGGCGCGGCCCGGGAGTACCGTCTGGAGTATCTCGCTGCCCGCGACGAACGCCGCCTGATCGAGAGCGGCCCGGCCGGCATGCGCCTGGTCAGCAGCGAGCCGGTGTTCGAAGCGGCGACGCTGGAGGACCTCGGATGAGCAAGCAGGACCATTACCTGATGCAGACCTATGCGCGCCAGGCGGTATCCTTCGCACGCGGCGCCGGGGCGCGGCTCTGGGACGAAGACGACACCGAATACCTGGACGCCATCTCGGGCGTCGCGGTGACCAACCTTGGGCACGCCCACCCCGAGATCGCGACCGTGATCGCCGAGCAGGCCTGGCTGCTGTTACATACTTCCAACCTGTTCGGCATCGGCTGGCAGGAGCGTCTCGGCGCCCGCCTGTGCCGGATCTCGGGGATGCAACGCGCCTTCTTCTGCAATTCCGGCGCGGAAGCCAACGAAGCTGCGCTCAAGCTGGCGCGCCTGCACGCGGGGCGGCGCGGGATCGCCCAGCCGCAGGTGCTGGTCATGGAAAACAGCTTCCACGGCCGCACGCTGGCGACATTGGCGGCCACGGGCAATCCGGCGGTCCAGCGCGGTTTCGAGCCGCTGATGCCCGGCTTCACCAGAGTGCCCTACGACGATATCGCCGCAGTGCGCGCGGCCGCGCAGGCTACGCCCGACATCGTGGCGGTGCTGGTCGAACCGGTCCAGGGCGAAGGCGGCGTGCGCGCGGCCTCGCCCGACTATCTGCGCGCCTTGCGCGAGGAGTGCGACCGGCATGGCTGGCTCCTGATGATCGACGAAGTCCAGACCGGCATGGGCCGCACCGGGGCCTGGTTCGGCTTCCAGCATGCCAGCATCGTTCCGGATGTGATCACCCTGGCGAAAGGGCTTGGCAACGGCATCCCGATCGGGGCCTGCCTGGCGCGGGATGAGGCGGCGGCGCTGTTCTCGCCGGGGACCCATGGTTCCACCTTTGGCGGCAACCCGCTTGCCAGCCGTGTTGCCTGCACGGTCATCGATATCATGGAACGCGAAGACCTGCCGCGCCGCGCTGTTGGGCGAGCGCCTGCTGGCCCGGCTGCGCGAAGGCCTGGCGCAGGCGCCGGGCCTGGTCGCCATCCGCGGCCAGGGCCTGATGGTCGCGGTCGAGCTCGACCGGAACTGCAGCGAACTGGTCGAACGCGCGCTGCACGAGGAGCGCCTGCTCATCACCGTCAGCCGGGGCAGCACGATCCGCCTGCTTCCGCCGCTGGTCTGCAGCGAGGCGGAAATCGACGAAATCGGCTGCCGGGTGGTGCGATTGCTGCGCTGAGCCTGGACTGCTGTGGCAGAATGCGCGCTGCCCAGCCACCCCGCCACAGGAGCGTATGAACATCCAAGGCAAGACTGCCTCAGAAATTTTCGAATGCGTGCGCAGCATGATCCAGGCGCGCCAACTGCGCGCCGGCGACTCCTTGCCGCCCGTGCGCGAGCTGGCCGTCGCGCTGGGCGTCAACCGCAATACGGTGGCGAGCGCCTACCGGCGCCTGGTGACCTCGGGCATCGCCTTCACCCAGGGGCGGCTCGGCACCATCATCCGCGATCCGTGGCGCGGCGGCGAACAGGAAGGGGCGGCGGCGGAAACACCGCTGGTCGACCTGGCCGACGGCAATCCGAACCCGGCCTGGCTGCCCGACCTCGGTGCAGCCCTCGGGGCCCGGCCTTACCAGCCGCGCCTGTATGGCGCCCCGACCGTCAACCCCACGCTGGAAAGCCATGTCCGCCGCTGGTTCGCCCCGGATTGTCCCACGCCTTTCGAGGTCGACCTGACCCACGGCGCGGTCGATGCCATCGAGCGCCTGTTGGCCCTCGAGCTGATGGCGGGCGATCCCGTGGCCGTCGAAACCCCGTGCTTTCTCAGCAGCATCAACCTGCTGCGCAACGCGCGACTGCGGGCGCTGGGCGTACCCGTGGACGGCGAAGGCATGCAGGTGGAGGCGCTGGAAGCCGCTCTTGCGCAAGGGGCGCGGGCGGTGATCCTCACGCCGCGCGCGCACAACCCGACCGGCTGCAGCCTGAGCGGCAAACGTGCGCGGGCCCTGTCCCGGGTGCTGGCCAGGCATCCGAACGTGCTGGTCATCGTCGACGACCATTTCTCGCTGCTGTCGAAGCACGACTACCATTCGGTCCTTCCGCGCAATGCGGGCCGCTGGGCACTGGTGCGCTCGTTCTCCAAGCTGCTGGGGCCGGACATCCGGGTGGCCGCGGTCGCCAGCGACGCCTCGAGCGCGCGCCAGCTGCGCCAGCGCCTGGCGCCGGGCACGAACTGGGTCAGCCATTTGCTGCAGGACGTGGTGGAAGCGGCCGTCACTGATCCGGACAACATCCGCCTGCTGGAAGGCGCGCGCGCCGACTACGTGCGGCGGCGCCAGGCGCTGGAAGCCGCCTTGCTCGCCGAGGGCATCGCTTGCGCCGGGGACGGCGATGGGCTGAACCTCTGGGTTCCCATGCCTGCGGGCGACCGCGAAGCAGCCCAGGCCCTGGCCCGGGTGGGCTGGCTGGTGCGCCATGGCGATGCGTTCGCGCTCGGCGCGCCGGCGGGCGGCTTGCGTATCACCACCGCCCGGATCGAGCCGGAGCAGTGCCGCCGCCTGGCAGCCGATCTGGCGCGCATCCTTGCCTGAACCGCCTGGTTCAGGCGGAAATGCGTTCGATCGGGCCGACAAAGGCGTAGCCGCGTCCGGCCACGTTGGCGATGTAGTGCCGTCCCTCCGCGCCGTCGTCGAGCGCCCTGCGGAGCCGGACCACCTGCGCGCGCAGGTTGCTGGCGTCGACCTCCTGCGCCCAGATTGCGCGTTCGAGTTCACGGTGGCCGAGTACTTCGCCGGCGCGCTGCGTCAGCACCAGCAAGAGCTCGAGCGCGCGGCCTCCCGGCGCCAGCGGCGCATCGTCACGGTACAGCAGTCCGCGCGCGGTGTCGAGGCGGAAGCGACCGAAGGTGAGCAGCGGCGCCTTGTCCGGAACCGCCTCGATGCCCGCCGCATTCATGCCAGAGCCTCATGCCGCCACCGGCACACCGCTTCGGGCAGAAGCATGGGTTCGAGGCGCCGTACCGGCGCCGTAAAGCAGTAGCCACGTCCCGGAACGGTGGCGATGCAGGGCCGGGCTTCGCCGCCGAGCAGTCGACGTAGCCCGGCGACCTGGACCCGCAGGTTGACCTCCTCCACCACGGAATTCGGCCATACCGCCCGCATCAGCGTTTCGCTGCTCAATACCTCGCCCGGCCGGCTGGCGAAGAGCACCAGCAGATCAAACGCACGGTCGCCGATTGCGACCGCCAGCTCTCCCTTGAGCAGCCGGCGCCGGGCCGGAACCAGTTCGAAATCCAGGAAGGCGTAGCTTCCCTGTAGTTGCATGCCGCTTGCCATGATCATCCCCCGTCTAGAAGCACCCGTCCCGCCGGTGCATCGCAAGCGCCGGCATTGAAGGAGGGCTCGAAGACCAGCTTAGCGGCCGGATCGGACCCGCGCTAGGCTCGATCGGGGGTGGCGTATGGGTGATGGCCGTGCACTGGCAGCGCGGCTTGCCTGTTCTCAGCTGGTGCCGGCGTCCAGGAAGGTGTTGATATAGCGTGCCGCGAGCTCCGGGTATTCATGCTGCGGGGCGTGGCCGGCATCCCCCAGCACGAGCAACTGGGCTCTGGGGAACGCTCCGATCATCGGGTACCAGTTGCCCGCTGCCGCGCTGATGTCATGGTCGCCGCACAGAAGCAGGATGGGAACGCTCGTGCCGGCAAGTGCCCCGCGCCGGTCTTCCTCATCGCTGCGGAAGCCTTCGACCGCCTTGAAATAGCGCATGAACTCGGGCATGGTCGACGGGATCCGGTCGACCACGCCGGGACGGGCATGGATGCGCTCGTGCGATGCGCGGGCAGCCGCCACGCTGCGCGGCGAATCCGGAACGAAGAACAGCACTTCCTCGTCGGCCAGGTCGTTCACCGGTTTCAGGGCGCGATCGAGAAAGGCCTGCTGGATCGGGATCTCGTTCTTGCCGGGCGGGTTGGCGCCCATGATAACGGCTTGCGTCAGGCGTTCGGGGTGGTCGGTCACGACGACCTGCGCGACAATGCCGCCCCAGGACCAGCCGCCGATGGCGAAGCGGTCCAGGCCGAGCGCGTCGGCAAGGCCGATGACCAGGCGGCCGAGCGCGTCGAGATCGGTCGGCAGGACGCCGCCGGAATAGCCGACGCCGGGGTAGTCGAAAGTGATGACGGTGTGCTCTTGCGCGAGGCCTTCCAGAAACAGCGGATCCCAGGTATCGAGCGTGCCGCGCAGGCGGTTGGTGAGCAGCAGCGGGCTGCCGGCGCCGATCTTGCGGTAAGCGATGCTGTCGCCGCCTACGGTAACGAAACAGCTTGCCGCCTGGTCTGCCTGGTAGATGGCCATGATGCTTCCTTTCAGTGAAGGGCTGCGGAGTGCAGCACATAGGTAAAAGCTAGGATGCGGGCCCGTATCGATCAAATTGATCGATCAGATTCCTTAAGTCGACGACATCGCTACCTTGCGCGAGCTCGCGGCATGTGGGATCGCCGGTGCGATTTCCTCTGCCGCGTCGATCATGTACCGGTTACGGCCGTTGCGCTTGGCACGGTAGAGGGCGGCATCGGCCCGCCCGATCAGTTCCATCGCCCCCTGCGCCGCATCGGGCAGTTGAAGCGCCACACCGATGCTGGTAGTCACATGAAGCTTCCGGCTGCCGTAGGCGAAGCTCCCCCGGACGCAGTCCAGGATGCGCCTGGCCGCTTCTTCCGCCTCCGCCACGCCTGCCACACCATCGAACACGACCATGAATTCGTCGCCCGCGAGCCGGGCCACCGTGTCGTGGGCCCGGACGGCGGTCGTCAGGCGCGCAGCAAATTCGACCAGTACCGCGTCACCCGCCTGGTGGCCCATGGTGTCGTTGATGGATTTGAAGTGATCGATGTCCAGGTAGGCTACCGCCACCATCCGCCCGGCGCGGCGGCTTCGGGCCAGCGCATGCGAGAGCGCTTCTTCGAGCATGCGGCGGTTGGCAATGCCGGTCAGCGCATCCGTGAAGGCCAGCCTGGCCAGCTTGTCCTCGGCCGCGGCGCATTTGCGCGCGACCGCATGTAAGGCCCGGCCCAGCGTTCCTATCTCGTCCTGGCGACGGGTGTCGAGCTCGTCGACGTCGGCCGTGCCCCGCTCGATGTCGCTGACCTGCTGGTGCAGTTCGTCGAACGGGCGCAGAATGCGCAGTGCCATGGCCAGGCCTGCGATGCCGGAGCCGATGGCGACCAGCATTGCCGCGAACCAGGCGCTGGTCCTGGCTTCAACCGCACCGGCAAGCGCATCGTCGAGCGGATGGACGGCGCCGACGATCCATGGCAGGTCGCGCAGGCGCTTGTAGGCGAGCAGTGCCGGCTCGCCGCGCTCGTCGACACCTTCCCGCCTGCCCTCGAAGCCCGTCAACGCCCCCCGCAGCCAGGCATCGCTCGCTTGCGTCAGGATGCGGCGCTTGTCGGGGTGATGCAAGATCGTGCCGGCCAGGTCGATAATGAAGAAATAGCCACGCTGGCCGGGGGCAAGTGCGTCCAGCTGCCCGCCGATGCGGGCGCCCTGCGGGTCGACGCTGCCGGCCAGCGCGTAGCGAACCGCGCCGCCGGCGCCGCGCACCGGTTCCAGGATCAGCAGCGCAGGCATGCGTACGCTCCCGTTCAGCTGTACGCGCGACGCCGCTCCCGTCCCGCTGCTGAACAGCTCGCGCAGCTGGCTGTCCATCCCGGTAGCGCGCTGTCCGACGGCATCCGGATGCGCGAGGCTGGACAGCACACGCCCGCCGCCGTCGAACAGCAGCACGCTGGAAAATTCGCTCCTCAAGGAGTGGTAGTCTTTCAGCAGGTCGGCCCTGTCCTGCGAGCGCGCGCCATCCGCCGCCACCCGCTCGGCGACTACCCGCAGGAGCGAGCGCCTGGCTTCCAGCTGCAGGTCGATCGAGGCCACGACCGTTTTCAACAGCGCGAGCTGCTGTTCGCCGGCTGCGCTTCGCATGCGCTGGTCCAGTAGATACAGCACGGCTGTGGCAGCCAGCGCGGCCGAGGCGAGCGCCAGCAGCACCACGAGCCGGGTGATCCGGAACGACAGGCTGGAGGTGTGGGCCGTCTCTGGCATGGCGGGCGCCTTGGTGCGGAAGGCTTCAGCCCC
Organism: Massilia sp. IC2-477; assembly: GCF_020707265.1. Lineage (GTDB taxonomy): Bacteria > Pseudomonadota > Gammaproteobacteria > Burkholderiales > Burkholderiaceae_D > Telluria. Next base: position 69,401 of record NZ_JAJFEQ010000009.1, on the reverse strand, counting down.
TGACGAAAGCCAGCATGTCGGCGTTGACCTTGTCCTTGTGGGTGTCGGTCAGTCCGTGCGGGGCGCCCGGGTAGACGATCAGCTTCGCATGCGGGATCAGCCTGGCCGAAGCACGGCCCGCCGCATCGATCGGCACGATCTGGTCGTCGTCGCCATGGATGATCAGGGTCGGGATGGTGAACTTCTTCAGGTCGTCGCGGAAGTCGGTCTCGGAAAAAGCCTTGATCGAGTCGTAGGTGTTCTTGTGCCCGCCCATCATGCCCTGCATCCACCAGGACTGGATCAGGCCCTGCGAGACCTTGGCGCCGGGGCGGTTGAAGCCGAAGAAGGGGCCGCTGGGGATGTCGAGGTAGAGCTGGGAGCGGTCGGCGATCTGGCCGGCGCGGATGCCGTCGAAGACCGAGATCGGCAGGCCGCCCGGGTTGCTCTCGGTCTTGACCATCAGCGGCGGCACGGCCGAGATCAGGCCGGCCTTGGCCACCCGCTTGGTGCCATGGCGGCCGATGTAGCGCGCCACCTCTCCGCCGCCGGTGGAAAAGCCGAACAGCACGGCGTTCTTGACGTCCAGGTGCTCGAGCAGCTGGGCCAGGTCGTCGGCGTAGTGGTCCATGTCGTTGCCGTCCCAGGGCTGGCTGGAGCGCCCATGGCCGCGCCGGTCGTGGGCGATGCAGCGGTAGCCCTGGTTGGCGAAGAAGATCATCTGCGATTCCCAGCTGTCGGAACTGAGCGGCCAGCCGTGCGAGAACACGATCGGCTGGCCGCTGCCCCAGTCCTTGTAGTAGATCGACACACCGTCGCGCGTGGTGAAGCTGGCCGCTTCGCGCCTGGAAGCCCCTTGGCCCTGGTTCACGGCGGCGCAGCCGCCCAGCCCAAGTAGGGGCAAAGCGATGGCGACGGCGCCGCCGACCACGATCTGGCGCCGCATGGGATTGGCGAGGAATGGGCTGTCAGTCTGCATGATGTTCTCCTTATGAAAATGTTGTGTGCGCGCCGCTCATCCCGGGGTCTGGAGGTAGATGCCCGGGTCGAGCGACAGCCCCTGTTTCACCTGGCGGGTCGGCAGGTCCGCCAGCACTTCCTCGCGTCCCGCTTCCAGCGCCTGAATCGCCTGTGCGACGACGTCTTCGGGCGAGGCCTTGGGTGCGTCGATACCTGCGGTCATGTCGGTATCCATGAAGGCGACATGCAGGCCGAGCACCTGGGTGCCCTGCGCGCGCAAGGCGTTGCGCACGCCGTTGGTCATGGACCAGGTAGCCGCCTTGGACATGGCATAGGTCTCGCCGCCCGGAATACTGATCCAGCTCAGCACCGAGAGCACGTTGACGATGGCGCCGCCGCCGTTGGCAGCCAGCACCGGCGCGAAGGCCTCGCACATCGCCAGCGTGCCGAACAGGTTGGTGTCCAGTTCCTGGCGCAGGCTGACCGTGGCATTGCCGCCGAATAGCGCACCTCCCCTGACGATGCCGGCGTTATTGACGAGGATGGTGGCGTCCGCGCATGTCTGTGCCGCACGCGCCACCTGCCCGGGCCGGGTGATGTCGAGTTCTACCGGAATGGCGCCAGCCTGCAACACGCTGCCGGGATCGCGTGCGCAGGCGTAGACCTTGCGCACGCCCGCTTCCAGCAGCAGCCGGCTCCACGCCAGGCCGAGTCCCCGGTTCGCTCCCGTCACGACCACGACTGCATCCTTGATGTTCATCGGCTCTCCTTCGCATCGGCTGGTGGCCGGCACATCCGGCCCTGGCTTCGATACTAGGGCCCCTGCCGGACAAGGGTGAGTGAATCCTTGTGAAGCCTGGTGATTTGCAGGGACTGGCATGTGCTGCTGCCGTCCGCCCCCGTCAAGCAGGCGGCTGGCCCGGTGAACAGGGTCCCGCGGGCGCGGCGCGCGCCAGGGAGCGGCCGGGCGGCACATTTCCTCACATGTCTTCACATCCACCCGGCGCCGACGCGCCTAAGCTTGCCCTCGATGTCCATGGCGACAGCACCCACAACAGGAGAATCCATGAAAGCGCACACCACCCTTTGCATCGCCCTGGCGGCCGCCTCCGCCGCCTTCGTGCCTGCCGCGACAGCGCACGAAGGACACAAGGGCGGCATACTGACCCCGGCCACCAGGCATGTGAAAGCCGATTTCGACCTGTTCCACACAAAGATCACGACCGAGGGCAATGTCGCCATCTTCCACGTTGCCGTGTCCGGGAAGGCGGGCAAGTCCTATCCGACCAAGGTCGGCAAGCTGGGCGGCAGCGCCGTGTTTTCCTACGTCTGGCCGACCACCATCGATCCCTACGTGGTCGGCTTCGAACAGAAGAGCGGCATCCTTGCCTTCGCGGTGACTTCCCACCCCGATTTCGACGACACCCCGCTGTACGACGAAAACGGCGATGGCGACCGCGCCAACGACGGCAACCTGTGGCATTCGCACTGGGTGGTGCTGACCAAGGATGACGCCTGCGGCAAGGACGCGCTCAAGGTCGTCGACATTCCGCCCGGGACCAAGCCGCGGCTGCCCAAGACCTGGCCCGGGCTGCCGATCCTGATCGACAGCCCGGCCTGGAGTCCGGTCTTCAAGGGACAGTCGCTCGAAGTGCGCGTGCCCTTCGACGACATCGGCGCGGTCGAGGGCGCGTCCTTCGACGGTGTCACCGCGGTGTTGCGCGTGAACGCCAGCGTCCACAATCCGCTGCTGTGCGTGGCCGACGTCTTCAAGATCGCCTCGGGCAAGCTGACGCTGCCCGGGAAGGTCAACCAGTAGCCGCACCGTGCGCCGCCCCGGGCGGCGCCGGCAGGCTGCCAGTGCACGGGCGGCATCCGCAGCCCGGCAACACTTCACCAGACCAAGGAGTCATGATGAGCAAGCAAGCCCTGATTGTGATCGACGTCCAGAACGACTATTTCCCGGACGGTAAATGGGAGCTGTCCGGCATGGATGCGGCAGCCGCCAATGTGGGCCGGCTGCTGCGCCATGCGCGGGAGCGCGACATGCCGGTGGTCCACATCCGCCATGAGTTCGGGGGAGCGGACGCGCCCTTCTTCGCGCCCGGGTCGCCCGGCGCCGCCATCCACCCTTCCGCCGCGCCTGTCGCGGGCGAGCCGGTGGTCCTGAAGCACCACATCAACTCCTTCCGCGATACGCCCTTGCTGTCGATGCTCCAGGGCGAACGGGTGGACGAAGTGCTGATCTGCGGCGCCATGAGCCATATGTGCGTCGATGCCTGCACCCGGGCCGCCAACGATTTCGGCTTCAAGGTGACGGTGGCGCACGATGCCTGCGCCTCGCGCGAGCTCGAATTCAACGGGGTCAGGGTGCCCGCGGCGCATGCGCATGCGGCTTTCATGGCGGCCCTCGGTTTCGCCTACGCCGACATGCGTTCGACCGACCAGCTGGTGATGCGTTGACGGGACGGGCTGCCGCGCGCGTCCGCGGCGGCCCGGTCAATGATCGTAGCGCAGGGTCAGCAGGAGGGTGCGGGGCGGGTTGTAGTAGGCCGTGTCGACGCCGAGCGGTGCGATCCGGGTACGCAAGGTCGGGTAGGCCTTGTCGGTCAGGTTCCGCCCCCGCAGCGACAGGCTCCACTTGCGCGAAGGGCTGCGGTAGACCAGCGCCGCGTGCAGGTAGGCCTGGCTGGGAATCGCCAGCGCTGCGTTGTTCGACACATCCGAGAAATGGCGGCGCATGTAGCTGGCCGAGAGATCGAGCCCGAGCGAGGCCCCGCTCCGCAGGGGCAGCAGGTGTACCAGGCTGGTGCCTGCACTCAGGCGCGGCGCGTTCGGCAATTCCTTGCCGACGAAGTTGGCGGCGTCGGCGCCGCTCGGGTTGACGAAATCGTCGAAGCGCGAGCGCAACGCCTCGAGCGTCACCGTCCAGCGGGTGCGCTGGCCGAGCGCCAGGGCCAGATCGGCGTCGATCCCGTAGCTGCGGGCCCGCGCCGCGTTGATCAGCACCGAATCGTTGACCTGGACGCCGCCGATCCGCGTGCCGGTCAGGGAAGCGAGGTAATCGTCGTAGTCGTTGTGGAACAGCGCCAGGTTGGCGGTCAGGGCGCCGCCGGCGTAGCGGCCCTTGAGTCCCGCCTCGAACGTCGCAACCCGTTCCGGATCGCTCGCCTGGCGCGCCGAGGCCAGCGATTCGGCGGCCCGGTTGAAGCCTCCGAATTTCTCGCCGCGCGCATAACTGGCGTACAAATAGGTCGCCGGCGACCACTGGCGGTCGAGGGCGATGCGCGGGAGCACGCCGGAACTTTCCGTTTCCAGCCCGGGCGCCAGGTAGACGTTGGCAGTGCGCAGGCCAGCGCTGCTGGCGCGCCAGAATTCGTTCCTGCCTTTCTGGCGCGTCTGGTAGGCGCGCAATCCCAGGGTCAGGCCAGTGGCGGCGTCGAGCCGGTAGCGGCCCTGGGCGTACAGGCCCAGGTCGCGCGTTTCCTGCCTGGTCTGGGCGTCGCTCCAGGCCGGCGCCGGCGCCCCCGGAGGCTGGACCATCGTCAGGCGCCGGAAATCGAATTCGTCGCGCACGAGCATCAGACCGGCGGTCCAGTCCAGGCCTTCCCCCCTGCCCTGCAGCTGAAGCTCCTGCGAGAAGGCCTTCTGTTCGACCACCTGGCTGATGACCATGCGCGTGGTTTCCAGGCCGCCGAAGTCGGCCACGGAGGGATCGTCCCGGTAGCGCCGGTAGCCCGTGATCGCACGCAGCTCGAGTCCTTCGCCGAGCGCTTTGACCAGGCGCAGCGAACCGCCGCCGCCGAGCCGTTCGAAGGCGCCCGGTCCATGCGGGGTGAAGCTGATGCGCGGCGCCGCACGCGGGTGGTTCAGCGGATAGTTCAGGGTATGCGTGTCCGAGCGGTCGGCGACACCGTCGACCGCCAGCACCACCTCGAGCCCGCGCCTGCCGGTCCAGCGCAGCTTGCCCTGGAACTGGGCCACGTCGAGCCGGTTGACGCGCTCGCCGCGGGTGGCGTTGTAGCCGAAGCCGTCGTTGAAGCGCCGGGAAAAGCCCAGGCTGCCGGACAATCCGGGGGCCAGCGCGCCGTTGACGTAGCCGCGTAGTTCGCGCGCGCCGCGGTTGCCGCCCGCCAGCGCGAACCAGGCCTGGCGCTCGGGCGTGGGCGCGCGGGTCACGAACTTGACGGCGCCGCCGGAGGAATTCTGGCCGTACAGGCTGCCCTGGGGTCCGCGCAGGACCTCGATGCGTTCGATATCGGGGAAATCCCAGAGCGCAGTGGCATAGCCGCGCAGCAGCGGCACGTCGTCGAGGTAGATCCCGACCGCCTGGCTCATGGCCGGCAGCGAGGCGCCGACGCCGCGGATCGCCACCGCCTGCGGCATGTTGGAGAAGCCGTTCGGCACCGCCACGCCGGCGATCACGCCGACCAGGCCGTGCAGGTCGACGATGCCCTTGGCCTCGATCTCGCGCGCTTCGATCACGCCGACCGATACCGGGGTGGTGCGCGCCAGCGACGTGAAGCGTTCGGCGCTGACCACCACCTCCGGAATGGCTGGCGCGTCCTGTTCGTCGTGGCCTGCGGCGCTGGCCTGGGCCAGTGCGGCCGGGGCCAGCGCGGCCCAGGCAAGGGTTGCGCCGGCCAGGCTGGCGGGCCGCATGACGCGGCAATATGCATGGATGGGGAGCATGGGACTCGGCGTGAAGGGCGATATGTGCATCCTAGCCGAGCGCAGGCGCGCCGCTTGTGAAGACTTGTGAAGCCGCCCGCTTCAGTCCAGCAAGGTGGAGCACCAGAGCGCGCCGGCGGGCTGGCGCTGCGGGGTGCGGGCCAGCAGCGTCCGCGCGCGGACCAGGTCACCCGTCCCCAGTCCCTCGTCGAAGCGGGCCAACAACTCGGCGAGCGCCCGCCGTGTGTCCTCTCCCCGCTCCCCGCTGGTCCACAACTCCGCCAGCGACACGGCGGCGCGCAGCTCCCAGCCGAGCGCTCCCTGCGCGCGCGCCAGGCTCCGGGCGCGCAGGAACAGGCCCGCCGCCTCCGCCGCGCCGCGTGCGCCATGGTCGGCAAGGCGCCGCACCCCATCGGCACGCAGCACCTCGGGGGCGTTCCAGCCGACCAGTCCCTCGCGCACGCGCCCCAGGCAGCCAGCGTCCACCAGCCTGCTGTCGAAGGTCGCCAGCATGTCGCGCAGCACGCTGTTCGATGGCAGGGGAGCATGTCCGGATGCGGCATGGCCCGGCTCCAGCAGGTAGCGGAAGCAGTCGCTCCAGGGCTGCCAGAACGCGATCCCGGCATGCTCGACCAGTCCGGCAAAACGCTGGGCCAGCACCTGCGCAAGGCCACTGTCTCCCCGCCACAGGGCAATCGGGATGGCCGCCAGGCCCAGGGCCATGCAGAGGGCATGCGGATGATGCCCTTCCGCCCGCGCCAGGGCCTCATCCGCCGCGTGCAGCGCGCTGTCCGGGCGCCCCCGGATCCACAGCGTGCGCGCCTGCAGCACGCCCATCGACACCGGTACCGGGACCTTCGACAGGTAGTGCACGGTACGCCGTGTCGGCGCGTTATCCAGCGCCGCCCGCGCCTGGGCCTGCGCCTCTTCATGCCTGCCGAGAAAGTGCAGTCCCTGGGCGCGCAAACGGGTCGCCAGCACCACCGCATCCGGCTCCGCCGTGCGGCCGGCGCATGCAGCGATGCGCTCGGCCATCTCCAGTACCACGCGATAGCATCCCTGGCCCAGGCCCCAGCCGGCGATGGCCTGGAACGACACCAGCGGCTCGTCGGCGCCATCCCGGCTCGCGAGTTCAAGCAGGCGTACGCGTGCCCACTCGGCATCTTCCTGTCCACCATCGTCGAGAAAGAGGGAGTCGAGCAAGGTCAGCGCAATCAGCAGGCGCTGCTCGAGCCTGGCGTCCACGCCAGGCAGGCCGTCCAGCATCCGCAGCGCCTGCAGGATGCGGCCCCGATGCTCGTCTCCCCTGCCCAGTTCACACATCACGAAACGCGCGGCAGCAGCCAGCTCGATGCCCAGCATCGGGTCGCCCGACGGCGAAAAGCACCAGTCGAGGGCAACGCCGAGTTCGCCGGGGATGCTGGTATGGCGGGCGCGCCACTGCGAAGCAGGCAAGTGCAGCAACTCGGCATGGGCCCGTCGACACAGCGCCGTGACGCTGGCGGCGTGCCGTCGCTGCAGGTCGGCCGCCTCCAGGTTGCGCATCAGGCGCCGCCGCACGTACAGGCGCGTCGTGTTCGACAAGCGATAGTGCGGGGCTGCGCCATCGTACACCACGTTGACCAGGGACTTGGCGCCGAGCGCCAGCGTGCATTCGACGACTTGCGCCGGGCTGATGTGCGTACACGAACACACCTCGGCCGCCCAGTCCATGGTGAACCTGCCGTGGAACACGGCAAGCCGGCGCAGCACCGTGCGCTCCTGCGGCGGCAGCATTTCCACGCTCCAGTCGAGCATGTTTCCGAAGCTGCGGTGACGAGCATCCCCGCCGCGCCACCGCTCCGACGGGGTAAACAGCCAGTCGAAGCCCGCTTCGATACTATCGAGGCCGCGCTCGCAAGCGTGGACGGCCGCCAGTTCGATCGCCAGCGGGTTGCCTTCCAGATGCTGGCACATCCGATCGATTCGGGCCTCATCATCCACATCGAACCGCACGCCCAGGTCGCCGGCGCGCCGGCGGAACAGCTGCACCGCCGCCGAGCCCAGCCCTGTCTTCCCATCCGAAGTGTCCAGCGGGGCCAGGCGATGAACGCGTTCGTCCTGCAGGCACAAGGCTTCCCGGCTGGTCACCAGAAGGTGGGGCGCGCGGGTTTGCGCCAGCAGGTGTTCGACCAGCACCGCTACCGCATCCGCCAAATGGCTGCAATTGTCCATGACCACCAGCAGGCGGGCACCGTCAAGGGCCTCGCAGACGGCGCGCATCGGATCTCCTCGGACTGTCGCAATGCCGAGCGCGCACGCCAATGTGCGGGCGACGTCCTCGGCGTCGACGACGGCGGCGAAATCCGCCAGGCACACGCCGTCGGCAAAGTCCTGGGCCAGCCGGTGTGCCACCGCCCGCGCGACCATGCTCTTGCCCACGCCGCCCGCGCCGACCACCGAGACCAGGCGTTGGCGCAGTACCTGCCCGCTCAGCAGTGCGATCGTCTCGTCGCGCCCGAGCACCGTGCCGGCGCCGGGCAGCGCCCCGCCCGGGAACAGCTGGCCGTGCACCGCCGCCGGCGGCGCGGCGGCGCGCCGCCGGCAGCGTCCCACGAAGGTATAGCCGCGTCCCAGCACGTTCAGGATGTAGCGTTCGTGGCCCAGGGTCCGGCGCAGCGCCGCGACGTGGGCCCGAAGGCTGCTGTCGTCGACGCCGCCGTCCGGCCACAGCTGGCCCGCCAGCTCGCGGCGTCCGATGACCTCGCCAGCCCGCTGCACCAGGATGGTCAGGAGCTGGATTGCACGGGCGCTCAGCTGGACGAGTACGCCGTCACGCCGCAGCTCGCGCTGCTCCGGCCACAACTCGAAGGGACCGAACTGGATCGAACCATCATTCGTTTCGCCCCCCGTTTCACAAAACGCCGGTCCCTCTTGCTTGCCCATTCCGTCTCTCCACCGCTGTGCTTGACCCTTGTCGATCTTTCCATCATAGGCAACACGCGGAAGGAAAACGTTTAATGTTGTGAACCGCTTGCACGCTCCGCCTTGTCGCGCGCCAGCAGTGCGCGCGCCATGCGCAGGTCGGCGACCTCACGCCCCTCCCCCAGTCGCGCCACCAGCGTGCCGAGGTCGGCGACGAATGCTTCGGGCCTGCCGAGGCGTTCGGCCAGCCGCACCTGCGAACAGACAGTGCGCAGCTCCCACAAGCGTGCGTCCTGCTCATGCGCAAGCGTGCGCGCCCTGACCAGAAGGACTGCGGCGGCATGGAGCGCATCCCTGTCGCCCGAGGCCATCAAGGCTTCCGCCTGCGCACGCAAGGTTTCGGGCACGCACCATCCAACCACGCCCTTGTGGGCACGCTCGACCGCCCCCGCCGCAAGCAGGCGGACGTCGAAGCTCGCAAGGTGGTCGGACTGCATGCAGCTGCTGCCTGCGACGCCGGCCGCCACGCGCAGGGCGCGCTCCGGCGCGATCGCCCCTCCCGCGGCCAGCACTGCCAGCACCTCGCGGTAGTTCCTGGCCCAGGTCTGCCACAGGCCAATGGAATAGCGCTGCACGTGCCGCTCGAGCGTCGCCAGCAGCGTCTCCGCCGAGCCAAAGTCACGATTCCACAAGGCCAGCGGGATCGCCGCCAGGGCAAGGGCATGGCACAGCGCCATCGGTCGGTCATCCTGGGCTTCCAGGCATGCCTGGGCGCACAGGTCGGAGGCACGCCCGAACTCGCCGCGGATCCACAGGATGCGGGACATCAGGAGCCGCATCGCGGTCGCGATGTCGACAGGGGCCGATGAATAGCTCAACGGAATCTTGCGCCAGCTGAGGGCCAGCGCCTCGGCTGCCGATCCCATCGCTTCCTGGTGCCTGCCCATGAAGTGCAGTGCCTGTGCAGTGGTCTTCCTGCCGATCAGCGCCAGCGTCGCGTCATCCAGCCTGCGCGCGGTCGCGGAGAGGCGGTGGGCAGTCTCGAGCGCGTGGGAAAACTTCGCGGCGCCGAAGCAAAAACACCAGTAACCCATTAGCGGCGCCACGATCGATTGCGGATTGCCCGCCAGCTCGGCCTTGCGGATTCCGTCGTCGAGCTGGGCCATCGTGACCACCTCGTCGCCGAAGGGCTCGTCGATATTGTCGCGGGCATAGGCCGCCAGGCGCATCCGCAGGATCTGGGGGGGATTGTCCATCCGCGCCAGTACTGCCAGACCCTGCCTCACGTGGCGGCTGAATTCGAGTACCGCGCCGGCCTGATCGGCCAGGGGGAAGCTCAATACGGTCAGGTGCGCGCCGAGGACCCCGTTGTCGATCCGGCCCTCGCCGTCGGCGTAGGCCCAGTCGAGCGCCGCGCGCACGTCGTCGAGCCAGGGCGCATACAGGGCCAGCCAGGGGCGTCGCGGCATGTGCAGCCAGGCGACCTGTGCTTCTTCCAGCAGGCCGCACAGGAAACCGGCATGGCGCGTCACCACCTGCAGGCAGTCCGCGTCCTGCGCATGCAGGTGCGCAGCATAGGCGCGGGTGGTGTCGAGCAGCCGGTGGCGCCCGTCCGGCTCGCGCGCAGCACTGACCAGCGACTTCCCCATCAGGCCGATCACGATCTCCTTGACGTCGGCGCCGGTCAAGCTGGTGTCGGCGGCCACCACGGCAGCAGCCTCGAGGGTGAAGCCGCCGCGGAACACGGACAGCCTGCGAAACACCGTCTTTTCGTCCTCGGACAGCACGTCGTAGCTCCAGGCCAGCATCGCACTTAGGCTCAGGTGGCGTTCGCGCGCCCCGGTGGACGCAGTCCCGTCGGCCAGCAGGCGCTGCCCGGCCTGGGACGCCAGCTGCTCCAGGCCGAACCTGGCGCTCATCGAGCCTGCGAGCTCCAGGGCAAGCGGCAAGCCATCCAGGTCGCGACACAGGCGCGTCACTGCGGCGACATCCTGCGCCTGCAGCCCGCGCGCGCCGAAGGCGTGGGCGACGAACAGCCTGACGGCAGCCGAGGCCAGGGCACTGGGCACGTCCGCCGTTCCCCGAGCCGGCAAGGCCATCGGCTCCAGGCGGTAGACCCGCTCGCCATCCGCGCGCAGCGGCTCCCGGCTCGTCGCCAGCACCGACACCCCGGGTGCGGCAAGCAGGGCTTCGGCCATCTGCCCGGCCGCCTCGATCATGTGCTCGCAGCTGTCGAGCAGGACCAACAGCCTGCGCCGGGCCAGCAGGATGGCGAAGCGCTCCGCCAGGTCGCCCGCCTCGCTATTGGCCATGGTCGGCACCCCCAGCGCCTGGGCCAGCGCCGGCAGCAGCTGGCGCGGGTCGAACATTGCAGCCAGGTCGAGCGTCAGGATGCCGTCCGCATAGCGCTCCCCGAGTCCTGCAAGGAGCGCGCGTGCGACGCTGGTCTTGCCGATTCCGCCAGGACCGACGATCGACACGAAGCGGTGGCTCGCCAGCATGCCGCCGAGCGCGGCCAGCGCTGTCTCGCGGCCGATCAGTGCTTGCCCTGGTGGTGCCTGGACCGGCTCGGCCGGGAGTACCAGCGTGTAGCCCTTGGCGACCTGCATCACGTACAGGTCGGGAGCATGGCGCGCCAGCGCGCAATTCAGGCCGGCGACCCGTTCGAACAGGAGGCTGGAATCGCCGCCATCCGCGCAGCAGTCGTGCAGCAGGCGCTCGGCCACGACCGATCCCGCGTGCTCGAGCAGGATCCTGAACAGCGCGAATTCGTCGCGGGTCAGGGACAGCGCCCTCCCCCTGAAGCGCGCGCTGCCCTCCCCGGGCGCCAGGACGAAGGGTCCGATCACCAGGTGTTCGCGCTCATCTTCGCCGGCGGCCGGGTTCCCATCGCGTTCAAGGCTTGCAGTCGTCATCGCATCTCACCCCAGTAGTTGCATGGCAGCGCGCATGTCCGCGCTGGACAGGTCCTCGCGATAGGCGCCCACGATAGGCTCCAGCAAGGCTTGTGCCCTGCCTGCCTGCCCACGCGCTTGCCACAGGCGCCCCAGGCTGGTGGCGCAGCGAAGTTCCCAGGCCCGCGCCGCCTGCTGGCGCGCCAGGGCCAGGCCGCGCAGGAACAGTTCTTCGGCTTGGGCGCCGGCGGCGGTTTCGTCCCCCTCGCGCGCATCCAGCCCGGGCCCGGCAGCCGCGCGCACGAGCAGCTGTTCACCGCTGGCGCGCAGCACCTCGGGCGCGCACCAGCCGACCATCCCCTGCTGGCAGCGCAGCATCGCGCGTTCGGTGACGAGGCTGGTCGCAAAGGTGGCGAAATGGTCGGCCTGCTTGGCGTCCAGGCCCAGCGCGATCCCCGACAGGTCCTCGGGCTGGCTGGAGCGGGCAATCAGGACCCGCCGGTAGAGCTGGGCCCAGGCGCTCCAGTAGCTCATCGCGTGCCGGTCCGTGTGCGCCGTGAGCTGCTCGACAAGCGCACGGGCGCCCCCGTCATCGCCGCGCCACAGCGCGACCGGAATCGCGCACACGGCGAGGGCGTTGGCCTGCGAGAACGCCGCCCGGTCCTTGGCGGCGCGCTCGATACATTCCTGGGCAATGGCCGCGGCTTTCTCGCCGTGCCCCTGGATCCACATCGTGCGCGCCAGCACGATGCGCATCGAGACGCCCCGGTCCATCGGGCTGGTCAAGCGCAGCGGAAGCTTCCAGAGCCGTGCGCCAAGCACCTCCTCGGCCAGGGTACGCGCCTGTCCGTGCATGCCCAGCATGTGGCTGGTCAGCGCGCGCATCCGCCTGGCGACCAGCAGGGCGCGCGGATTGCCGGCCTGGCCGGCAACATCGAACATGCGGGCAGCGTGGGCGTCGGCCTGCCGGTAGTGGGCGGCGCCGAAGCAGCGTGCGAAGGTGTTGTAGAGCGCTTCGATCAGGACGATCGGCGCTCCGCTGCGCTCGCCGTGTTCGATGGCGCGTTCGAAGCTGGTCCAGTCAGTCACCGAGCCGGGTCCACGGCCGGTTTCGTCGCCGGGAATGGCGGCGATCGCGAGTACCGACTGCAGCCGCACTTCGTCGAGCGGGTCGATGGCCACTCCCGCCGCGGCTGCGTCCAGTGCGCGTGTCGCATGACGGCACATTTCGGGCTCGCTGACGATCCCCGACAGCAACAAGGTGGACGTGGCGGTCAGGCGCACGCCGATCTCGCGGTCGCCGTCCGGTCCGAAAGCCCAGTCGAGGGCCGACCTGACGTTGCCGACAACATAGCTGGCGCGCTCGAGCCAGGTGGACTGGTCCAGGGTTTCCCAGGATGCCTCGCAGTCGTCCATCAGCGCCACCGTATGGCAGGCGTGGCGGCGCGCCACCTCCGCACGCATCGGATCGTCGTCGAGGCGTTCGATCGCATAGGCGCGGGTGATCCCGAGCACGGCGAAATAGCCATCCGGCCCGCGGGTGTCGGCCATGAACAGCGATTTCGCCACCAGGCTCAGCACGCAGCGGGCCACCTCGGCGGCATCGTTCTCCGGACCGGTAGCCACCGCCACCGCAGAATCCAGCGTGAACGGCCCGGTGAAGACGGAGCAGGCGCGAAATACCGCCTGCTCGGCGGGACCGAGCAGGTCATAGCTCCAGTCAAGCAGCGCGCGCAGTGTGCGGTGGCGCGGCAGCACCGTGCGGCGCCCGCTGCCCAGCAGGCGCAGGCGGTCGTCGAGCTGCTCGACGACACCGTGCACGCCCAGCAGGCCGATGCGTGCGGCGGCAAACTCCAGTGCGAGCGGTACGCCGTCCAGCCGCCGGCACAGCTGGACCGCAGCCGGCAGCTCGGCTGCGCGAAGGTGGAAGGAATCCATACTGGCCGCGGCGCGTTCCGCCAGCAGCCGCAAGGCTGGATAGTCCATCGCTCGCTCGACGCTCAGGGCAGGGTCGTCCGGCGGGCATTCGAGCGGTTCGAGCCGGTGCACCCATTCTCCGTCCGCATCGAGGGGTTCGCGGCTGGTCGCTACCACATCGACGCCCGGCGCGGTCTGCAGTATCCATTCGACCAGGCGCGTGGCCGCCTCGATCAGGTGTTCGCAGTTGTCGAACACGATCAGCATGCGGCGCGGGGCCAGCCACCGTTCCAGCGTCAGCATCACGCTTTCGCCGGGCACGGCGATGCGCAGGGTGGACGCCAGGGCATCGGGCACCAGGCCACCTCCGCCGAGCTGGGCAAGGTCGACGAAGCAGGCGCCGTCCGCATAGTCCTGCTGCAGCTCGGCGGCAATCGCCAGTGCCAGCGTGGTCTTGCCGATGCCGCCATGGCCGACAATGGTCGTCAGCCGGCAGCGTGCCAACTGCTGGCACAGCTGGCGCATGACTTCGTCACGGCCGATGGTGCTGGTCATCCGGACCGGCAAGGGGCGCGGGGTGTTCGGGCGGTCCGCCGGCGCATCCCACTCGTCCTCGCCGACGCTGGTCAGCGTCGCTACGAAGCTGTAGCCGCGGCCGGGAACGTTGGCGATATAGCGCGACTCACCAGCGTCGTCGCCGAGCGCCCTGCGCAGCGAAGCAATATGTACCCGCAGGCAGCTATCCTCAATCAAGCTGCCTGGCCAGACCAGCCGCTCGAGCTCGGCGCGGCTGACAACCTGACCGGCGCGCTCGACCAGGACGAACAGCAGGTCGATCGCGCGTCCCCCAAGCCGGACGGGCGTCGTGCCATGGCACAGTTGTCGGGTATGACGGTGCAGGCGGAAAGGCCCGAAAACGATGACCTGCTGCTTGCCGTCCATGCTGCTTCCTGCCACATTCTCCTCCATGCGACGGCGCGCGGTAGCGCACCGCATCTTCGCCATTGATACCAACGGTAGGAGTATGCGCCGGCAAATCCGGCGGACGGGTTTGCAGGCTCGTTAAATGTTGTGAAATCCACCAGCTGCATGCGTGGCTGGACGCGTCCGGCGCTACCATGGGCGAATCACGACAAGGAGATCCCATGGAACGCGCCCGGACCGACGCGATGGTCGGTCAACAGCTCGACGGCATGCCGGTGACACGCTTGCACTGCCTGGCAGTGGCCTTGTGCGCCACCGGCTTTGCCGTCGACGCCTTCGAAATCACGATGGGAAACATGCTTTCCGCCGTGTTCGCCTCGCCGCCCTACTCCACCCCACCGGGAGGATTGTCCCTCCTGCTGGCAGCCGTGTTCGTGGGCGCCGCCATCGGGGCGCCGCTGTCGGGTTGGCTGGCCGACCGCCATGGCCGCCGCAAGATGCTGATCGCGCTGATGCTCTACCTGGCGCTCACCTCGGTCGGCGCCGCCGCCAGCCGCGACGTCGGCGACCTGACCGCGTGGCGCGCGCTGTCCGGTGTGGCGCTGGGAGCCTATCCGCCGCTGATGGTGGCCTACCTGACCGACCTGTTGCCGGCCGCCCACCGTGGGCGCATGCTGTTCGTGACCGTGGCCATTTCCTCGCTCGGGCCGCTGCTCGGCACCTTCATGGTACGGGCGCTGGTCCCGCTCCAGCCGCTCTCGATCGAGGCCTGGCGCTGGGGCTTCATCGTCGGCGCCGTGGCCAGTGCCGCGGTCGGCGCGCTGTTCCTGCGGCTGCCGGAGTCGCCACGCTGGCTGGCGGTGCGCGGCCGCGCTGCCGAAGCATGGGAGCAATGCGAGCGCCTGGCCGCGGCCGCGCCGGTGATCGCCGCCGCGCCGCAGCGGCAGCCCGAGGCGCCGGCCGCCAATGCCGCCGCGCCGGCCGGCTGGCGGCGCTGGCCGCTGGTCGCGGTCCTGTTCTTCCTGTCTCCCTGGTCGGCCATCGCCTTTCCGCTGCTGACCGGGACCATTCTCGCCCAGCGCGGATTCGCCCTTGCCGACACCTTGTTCTACGTGGGCCTGTCCACCATGGGCGCCCTGGTCGGCAACCTGCTCGGTTCCTTCGTCATCGACCGCACCGGCCGCAGGACCGCGCTCGCCGTTTGCGGAATCGCCACCGGTGGCCTGGGTTACCTGTTCATCGCCACCGGTTCGCCGGTTTTGCTGGCTGCCAGCAGTTTCGGCTTCCTGATGTGCTCGATGATCTCGGTATCGGTGCTGACGCTCTACGCGTCGGAACTTTTCCCCACCGAGATACGCGCCAGTGCGATCTCGAGTGCCTGGGCATGCAACCGGGTGGGCGCCGCCTGCGCCCCCATGTTGTTGCTGCCGCTGCTGGCGAGCGGCGGCGCGCACGCCATGTACGGCGTGATCGCGGTCAGCATTGCGGCGAGCCTTGTCTTGCTGTGCCTGGCGCCCCTCGGCCGGCCCGGCTGCGCCCTCCGGTAGCGGAGCCCGGCGCAGCCGCCGTGCTGGCGCCGCATCAAGCGTTGCCGCCCCGCACGCCTGCCAGGTGTTCCTGCAGCGCGCGCGCCGCGCGAAGGTCGGCGCTCTCGTAGCCCTGGTGGAAACGGATCAGGACATGATGCAGCAGGGATCCGGCTTCGTCCGCGCGGGCGTTTGCCTCCCACAGGCGCGCGAGACTGGTCGCGCAGCGCAGTTCCCAGGCAAGAGCGCCTTGCGCTTGTGCCTGGACAAAGGCACGGGCCAGGCCGGATTCGACCTCGATCGGCGCGGTCCCTTTTGCATGCGCACGTTCAGCCATGGCCCGGGCCGCCTCTGGGCCGCACCAGAGGCCTTCAGCGGCGCCAGCGAGCAGCGCATCGGACAGCAGATCGGGGCGAACGCTGGCAAACAGTTCCAGCATCATCGGGGGCGCGGCATCGATATCCAGGCCATCGTCCTGCCGCTCGCTAGCAGCGTCGCCCGCGGGCACGAGCGCCCGCAGATAGCGCGCCCACTCGCACCAGAAACTCAGGGCGTGACGGCGCGCCAGGCTGTCGAGTCTCTCGACCGTCTCGCGCGCCAGCGATTCGTCGCCGCGCCAAAGGGCGATCGGCGCCACACCCAGGCCAAGGGCCATGGCCAGGCCTAGCGGATGCTCGTCTTCCGCGACCGACGCCACCTGCAGCGCGCGCGCCATGGCCGCGTCGGCGGCCCCTTCGAACCAGTCGATCCGAGCCAGCAGCACGCCGATCGCCACCCGCAGCGAGATCGGTCCCAGCGCCTGGGTGGAGCCGCTCGGCAGGCCGGACTCGAGCGTCTTGATGGCGTACTCGCGCGCCTGGCGGTGCAGGCCGCGGTAGTGCAGGCCGAGTGCGCTCCAGCGGTCCGCCAGCAACTGCAACAGCTGCCCCGACAGGCCGGCGCGGTAAGCGCCTTGCTGTCCTTCGCTCCTGGCGCGCTCGGCGAGACGGACGACGCGCGCGTAATCGCCGACCGAGAACGCCGACACGCACATGGCGGCAAAGATCAGCGGCCGCTCGTCCGGCGCCACGTCTTCGTCGCGGATACGGGCCAGGCGCGCATCGATGGGCGTGCGCCGTTCGCGCGGCAGGCTGACATGGGTGGTGGCAAGCGCCCACATGCAGGCCAGGCGCGCCTCGATACGCTGCGTAGCGCCGCCCGCCATGCCGTCGAGCAGCCCCAGCGCGGTCTCGATGCGGGCACAGAAGGCCCCGATCATGCCCAGTTCGATCACCTGGAGCGGGACCGAGGCGCACAGCTCGACACCGAGCATGGCGTCGCCCCCAGGACCGAAGGACCAGTCGAGTGCGGCCATCAGGTCGGCGCTCAGTCCACCGTACTGGCGCTGCCATTGCGGGAGGCTGCGCCCGATGATCCCGTCGCTGGCGCCCACGAACACTGCGTGCAGGTGGCGGGCATGGCGGTGCGCCGCATCGCCCGCTGCGCCGCTTTCCAGCAGGCGCGCAGCGGCGTAGCGGCGCGTGATGTTGGGGCAGCGGTAGCGCGCCACGCCATGCTCGGATTCGCGCGCGAGCAGCGACTTTTCTTCCAGCGCCAGCACCGCGTCGACCACCGCGGACGGCGCGAGCGTTGCTGACTCGCAGACGACGACCGCTGCCTCCAGGGAAAACGGCGCGTGGAACACCGAAGCCCGAAGCAGGACGGCGCGCTCCACGTCGTCAAGCAGGCGAAAACTGCAGTCGAGCATGGCGTCCAGGGCCGCGTGACGCGCGTCGGCCAGGCGGCGGCTGCGCGTCAGAAGGCCGAACATGTCGTTCAGGCGCGCCATCAGGCCGTCGACGCCCAGAGCCTCGATGCGCGCGGCCGCCAGTTCGATTGCAAGCGGCAAGCCGTCCAGTTGCCGGCACAATTCGAGCACAGTGGGCAAATTCTCCCTGGTGAGCACGAAGCGATGCGAATTGGCCACTGCGCGTTCGACGAATAGTGCGATGGCGGGCGCCGCCAGCGCCTCTTCGATGCCAAGGCTGTCGGTATGTTCGGGCAGCGCCAGCGGCGTCACCCGCTTGACCAGTTCGCCGGCGATGCCGAGCGGCTCGCGGCTGGTCGCCAGGATCCGGACGTCCTTGCTGGACGCGCCGATGCGCGCCGCGATCTCGGCGACGGCCTGCAGCACGTGTTCGCAATTGTCGAACACCAGCAAGGCGCGCATGCCCTGCAGGGCGCGGCAGATGCCGGCCAGCGGTTCTCCCGCCTGCAGCGACACGCCCAGCGCCGTGCCGACGGCGGCCGTCGCCAACGCAGGGTCGCGGATGCTGGCGAAATCGACGCAATAGACGCCGTCGGCATGGCGGCCACGCCGCTCGTCCGCATGCGCCAGCGCCAGCGCACTCTTGCCGATCCCGCCCGGCCCCGTCAGGGTAAGCAGGCCGGCCGTTTGCCCGGCGAGCTCGGCGAGCAGCGCCTCGCGCCCCAGGAGTCGCGTGATCCTGCCGCCGCTTCCTGCCCGGCCGGGAAGCGACCATGGCTGGCCGCTGTCCCTGGCCGGGACGGATACCCTGAGTTCCACCGGCCGGACGAAACTGTAGCCGCGGCCGGGAAGCGTGACGATCCAGGGCTCGTCCTTGCTTTCGCCAAGTATCTTGCGCAGTGCCGACAGTTGGACGCGCAGGCCATTTTCCTCGACGACCGAGCTCGGCCAGACAGCAGTGAGCAGTTCGTGGTGGCTGAGCACTTCGCCTGCCCGGATCACCAGTGCAACCAGCAAGTCGAAAGCGCGACCGCCCAGCGGCACCTGGCGCTCGCCGAGCAACAGCAGCTTGCGCGCCGGATAAAGACGGAAATCGCCGAAGACGTACTCGGTGGTGAGGGGGGAAAGGTCAGCTCGCCTCGCCGCGCGGGTGCTTGAGTCCAACTCAACAGGGGAGCTATCGGTGTGCATGCCTGGGACGCAGACGATGACAAGGTGTTCCGTGCAGAACCTTCCGCTCTGGGGCGGGCCTGTGCACGCTCCGCCGGAACAAGCACATCCGGCGCCATCGAAGGCCGCCACCGGAGCAGCGGCAGCTTGCATTTTGATTATGAACCGGCATATTTACATGAAGCTTACACGGGTTCGCGCCGCCGCCGCGGCGAGGACCTTCACCCCAGATGCCGGCGCATGAATTCCCGGGTGCGCCCGTTGGCGAGCTCGGCGGCTTCCCGGTCGTAATGGACGCCGCCGGGACGGGCAAACGCATGCTGGCGGCCAGGATACAGGTGCACCTGCACTTCGGGACGGTTCGCCACCGCCTGGCGGATGGCCGCCTGCGCATCCGGTCCGATGTACTCGTCGTCGCCGGCCAGGTGCATCAGGAGCGGCGTCTTGATCCCCGGCGCGCGGTCGAGGAAACGGTCGGTGCCGCCGCCGTAATAGGCGACCGCGGCGTCGGCGGTGCCGGTGGCCGCGGTCAGGAAGGTCAGCAAGCCTCCCAGGCAGTATCCCATCACGCCGACCTTGCCGGAACACTGCGGCAGCTGGCGCGCCGCGGCGATGGTCGCCGCGATGTCGCCCACGCCCTGGTCGAAGTCATAGGCGCGATAGAGCGCGAATCCCCGCTCCTGGTGCGACGGGTTGCTCTCGGACATGGACAAATTGCGTTCACTGCGCCAGAACAGGTCCGGGCACACGGCGATGAAGCCCTGCTCCGCCATGTCGGCGGCAATGCTGCGGATGCCTTCGTTGACGCCGAAAATTTCCTGGATGATGACGACGGCAGGCGCGATGTCCTGTGCCGGGCGTGCGACATACGCGGAAAAGCTGCCGTCCGCCACGGCGATATCGATTGTCGAGTTCACTTCCGCTCCTTCGCGAGAGGGTTTCGGGAGCACCGAGTGTACGCAGCCATTCCACACAGGCCCGTGAAATGTCGTGAAGCGGCGCGACCTCGCGGTCTTGCGACAGGTCTTCACGATCATTCACTATCGGGGCGAGCGACGCGCTTCTTACACTGGTGCGCACCTTCCGGACGGGAACCCGAACCGTCCGGTACGGATCCTTCAACAGTCCTGAGGAGTCATCATGGCCGCACTGTCCACCATCGGCATCATCCACACCGCCATCAGCCTGGTCGCACTCGGCGCAGGCATCCGTGCCTTCGTTCGCTACAAGGAAATCGCGCCGACCACGGCTGCGGGCGCCCTCTACATCGTCACGACCGTACTGACCTGTCTCACCGGCTTCTTCATCTTCAACCATGGCGGCCCGAGCCCGGCGCACGCGCTGGGCGTGCTGACCCTGTTGGTACTGGGCGCCGCGGCGGTCGCCCGACGCAAGCGCTGGTTCGGCAGGCACGGCCATCCGGTGGTGGCGGTGGCGTATTCGCTGACCTTCTTTTTCCACATGATCCCCGGCTTCACCGAAACCGGTACCCGGCTTCCGGCCGGCGCACCGCTGTACAGCAGCCAGGAAGACCCGGCGCTGGTCATGACCATCGGCGTGGTCTTCGTCCTGTTCGTCATCGGCGCCGTCCTGCAGGTGCGCCACCTGCGCACGGTCGACGATGCCCTGCCGCGCGTACGGCCCCGCATCCCCGCCGTATGAAGCAGGCCGCAACGATCCACCGAGCGATGTCAACCAAAGGAGAAAATGCCATGTCAATCTTTACCACCAAGGAAGGCGTGCAACTGTATTACAAGGACTGGGGCAGCGGCCAGCCGATCGTGTTCTGCCATGGCTGGCCGCTCAGTTCCGACAGCTGGGAATCGCAGATGATCTTCTTCGCCAACCAGGGCTACCGCTGCATCGCCCACGACCGGCGCGGCCATGGGCGCTCCAGCCAGCCCTGGGACGGCAACGACATGGACCACTACGCCGACGACCTGGCCCAGCTGCTCGAGCACCTGGACGTCAAGAACGCCGTGCTGTTCGGCTTTTCCACCGGCGGCGGAGAGGTGGCGCGCTACATCGGGCGTCACGGCACCAAGCGGGTGGCCAAGGCCGGCCTGATCTCGGCGGTGCCGCCGCTCATGGTCAAGACCGAGAGCAACCCGGGCGGCCTGCCGATTTCGGTCTTCGACGGCATCCGCGCGGGCCAGATCGCCGACCGCTCCCAGCTCTACCTCGACATCCCCAGCGGCCCCTTCTTCGGCTTCAACCGCCCCGGCGCCAAGGTCTCGCAGGGCCTGATCCAGTCCTGGTGGATGCAGGGCATGATGGGCGGGCACAAGAATACCTACGACTCGATCAAGGCTTTTTCCGAGACCGACTTTCGCGACGACCTGAAGAAGTTCACGGTCCCGACCCTGATCATCCATGGCGACGACGACCAGATCGTGCCGATCGATGCGGCCGGCCGTGCTTCGGCCAAGCTGATCCCGCATGCGAAGCTGATCGTCTATCCGGGCGCCCCGCACGGCCTGACCGACACCCACAAGGACAAGGTCAACGCCGACATGCTGGCTTTCGTCAGGGGCTGAGGCCCGCGCGGCGCCGGGCCCGGCGCCGCCGTCCACCATTTTCCGCAGCATTACCGAAGGAGCAGTTCGATGGACAAGCTGAATCAGAAGCTGACCACTGCCGCCGGCGCGCCCGTCGTCGACAACCAGAACATACGCAGCGCCGGGCCGCGCGGCCCTGCCCTGCTCGAGGACATCTGGTTTCTCGAAAAGCTGGCGCACTTCGACCGCGAGGTCATTCCGGAGCGCCGCATGCACGCCAAGGGCGCCGGCGCTTACGGCAGTTTCACCGTCACCCGCGACATCACCCGCTATACCCGCGCCAGCCTGTTCGCGGAAGTCGGCAAGAAGACCGATCTGTTCATGCGTTTCTCGACCGTTGCCGGCGAGCGCGGGGCAGCCGATGCCGAGCGCGACATCCGTGGCTTCGCCATCAAGTTCTATACCGGGCAGGGCAACTGGGACCTGGTAGGCAACAACACGCCGGTCTTCTTCCTGCGCGACCCGCTCAAGTTCCCGGACCTGAACCACGCCGTCAAGCGCGATCCGCGCACCGGCCTGCGCAATGCCGACAACAACTGGGATTTCTGGACTGGCCTCCCGGAAGCCCTGCACCAGGTGACGATCGTCATGAGCGAGCGCGGTATTCCGCGCAGCTATCGCCACATGCATGGCTTCGGCAGCCATACGTTCAGCTTCATCAATGCCGATAACGAGCGCCACTGGGTCAAGTTCACCTTCAAGACCCAGCAGGGCATCGAGAACCTGAGCGATGCCGAAGCAGCGGCGCTGATCGGGCGCGACCGCGAAAGCCACCTGCGCGACCTCTACGACAGCATCGAGGCCGGCGACTACCCGCGCTGGACCATGTACGTCCAGATCATGCCGGAGAAGGATGCGGCCAGCTATCGCTTCAATCCCTTCGACCTGACCAAGGTCTGGCTGCACGACGACTATCCACTGATGGAAGTAGGCGTGCTGGAACTGAATCGCAATCCGGACAACCATTTCGCTGAAGTCGAGCAGGCGGGCTTCAGTCCCGCCCACGTGGTGCCGGGCATCGGATTCTCTCCGGACAAGATGCTGCAGGGCCGCCTGTTTTCCTACGGCGATTCGCTGCGCTACCGGCTGGGCGTCAACCACCACCAGATCCCGGTGAACGCGCCGCGTTGCCCGGTGCACAGCTACCACCGCGACGGCGCCATGCGGGTCGACGGCAACCTGGGCGGCACCACTTCGTACGAGCCCAACCGCCATGGCGAATGGGCCGAGCAGCCGGACTTTCGCGAACCGCCACTGTCTCTGGAAGGGGCCGCCGACCACTGGAACCAGCGCGTCGACGACGACTACTTCACCCAGCCGCGCCTGCTCTTCATGAAGATGACGCCACAGCAGCGCGAAACCCTGTTCCAGAACACGGCGCGCGCCATCGCCGGCGCGTCGAGCCAGGTCAAGGAGCGGCACATTCGCAACTGCCTGCAGTGCGATCCGGAATATGGGGACGGCGTCGCCCGTGCCATCGCCCAGCTGGAAGAACTCGGCTAGCCGCCCGTCGCGCGTCCGTCGCGCCGGGCGCGCTGCCATCCAATCCACACGCCTTCACGGGAAGGCCGCATCGACCATCGATCCACGACATTCAAGGAGCCATCATGGACCAAGCAGTCACGCAACTCCGCGCAAGCACGACGCCCAACCAGAGCGTCGACGTCAAGGGCCGCACCCTGGCCTACCGGTCGCTCGGCAGCGGCCGGCCGATCCTCTTATGCACCCGCTTTCGCGGGAACCTCGACAGCTGGGATCCGGCCTTCCTGGATGCGCTGGCCGACGAAGGTTTCCGGGTCATCACCTTCGACTACAGCGGACTGGGGCTTTCCACCGGCGACAAAACGATGCATCCCGGCTTCATGGCGCAGGATCCCTGCGACCTGATCGACGCGCTCGACCTTCACGACGTCGTCATCGGCGGCTGGTCGCTCGGCGGCATCGTGGCCCAGATCGTACTGGCCATGCGTCCGGAGCGCGTGAGCCACGCCGTGCTGATCGGCACCACGCCGCCGGGGCAGAACGTCAAGATCGCCGAACGCCTCTTCTACGAGACTGCGGTCATCCCGGATTACACGCTGGCGCATGAAGAGATCCTGTTCTTCGAGCCGAAATCCGAGGCCAGCCGTGCAGCGGCACGGCGCTCGGCGCAACGCATCGCTGCCCGGAGCGAAGGCCTCAGCCCTCGGGTGCCGGTCGCCTGGGCCGCGCAAAACCTGGGTACAGAACCGAAGATCGCGCCTTTTCCATCCGACGAGATCCTGGATCTGCTGAAGACCACCTCGGTGCCGATTCTCCACATCGGTGGCGATCACGACATTATCTTCCCGGTTGAAAACTGGTATGCGTTGAACGGACAACTTCCGACAGTACAACTGCTCACCTTCCCGAGCGCGGGGCATGGTCCGCAGCACCAGTATCCGGAAGCGTCGGCGGCGCATATCGCCCTGTTCGTACGCTCAACGCCGCTGGGGTAATCGCTGTCCTGGTCATCGGACACAAGACCGAATGCGCCACTCTTCAAGTGGCGCATTTTCTATTTTCCATTTAATACCGGCGCGACATGCGAGCCGGAAGCGTTCATTTTGCGCGCAGTTTCACGCCGGGGAAGTCGACCGGCACTGCGAAGGCCACGTTGACGTAGTTCGTGAACAGGTTCAGGGCGATGTGCGCCATGATCTCGACGATCTCGCCGTCGCCGAAGCCAGCGGCGCGCAGGGCCGCCACGTCGGCCTCACCCACGTGAGCCCGCTTCTCGACGACCGCGATCGCGAACTTCAATGCTGCAGCCGTCTTCGGATCACTCGACTCCCCGGACTGCGCGGCCGCCATTTCCTGGGCGCTGGCGCCAGCCTTGCGGCCCAATGCGGTATGCGCGGCCAGGCAGTATGCGCAATCGTTGCGGTCGGCAATCGCCACGGCAATCTGCTCGCCCAGGCGCGCACCCAGCGTGCCGCTACCGAGGGCACCGAAGCTGCCCCACATGCTTTGCAGTGCGGCGGGCGAGCTGGCGACCGCGCGGAACATGTTCGGCACGGCGCCGAAGGCGCCATGGATCTGCTCCAGCAGCTTGCCGGTTTCGCCCTGGATGCTGGCGGGATTGACGAGTTCGATACGGGACATGGCGTGCTCCTTCAGTCTGCGGCCGGTGGATGGGTGCGGCCGCGTCACCCTCGAAGCGGGAACCCCTGCCTCTTCCGGAGGCTGGCCTGAGGCGGATCGTTCAAGCCGCGCAGGCGTCATCGGTTTCGTAGCGTTCCAGGAAATCCAGCGCGCGCGCTGTCAGGCCGCGTACCTTGTTGATGTCGCCGTTCCCCTGGCACAGGGCACGTGCGCTTGCCTGCACATGGCGTGTCAGTGCCGGCCGCCGCGTGCCCTTGCGCTTGAAACGGTAGTCGCCGCTGATCTGATAGCCATCGCTATAGGTGATTTCGAACTGGCACTCCAGCTGGCCGCCGCTGCGGTTCGACCATTCCATGAGCACCCGGTCGACCGCCGAGAACGAGCGCACGATGGCGGAGATGCGCCAGCGGCCTTCGGTCACCCTGATGAGCCGCACGCCGATCTTTTCGGACCCTGGGATAAGCAGACCGGGCAGGACGGGTGCCGGGTCGGACAGCTGATGGCTTTTCATGTCGTCTCCACCAAGATAGGGAAAGACCCCGCGCCGGTACGGCGGGCTGCCGGGCCATGACACCAGTGTAGACAGGGGTAGCCGGGCCCGTGCGTGAATCGATGTGAAGAACTGTCGCGCCGCGCGGGCCGCATGCCGGTTCACCGAAGTTAATGCGGGTTGCCGGGCAGGCCTTCCTATACTGGAGCAGTACGCCGGGCACCGGAGCCTGCGGCGACAGAACAGCGGGAGTATCCAGTGAAGACATCCAACCAATTGCTGTACGCGACAGGCGTCTCCGCCGCGATGCTTGGCCTGTCCATCTATCTACAGGACGGCCTCACGGCTGCGCAAGCGCCGGTGGCGCTCCCGGAACTGGTCCCGTGCAGCGCGGCGTCCACAACAGACATGGACCATGCTGGATCGCGGCCGCCGCCCCTCCGCACCGGCGCCCAACAATGAGGTGACTAACTCAGTTCGGCCCGGCCGGCAAGCCACTCAGGCCGTCGGGCCCATACAGGCGCATGCGCCAGTCTTCGATCGCGCCGGTGTGCAGGCGCCGCTCGAAAGCCGAGCGCCAGCGCACGGCCAGTTCCGGCAGCGCGGCCGCCAGCCGCCATTCCTCGGCCAGCCAGGCGGCATCCGGATTGGCCGGATACAGCGCCGCGATCAGGCGCGCCAGCGGCCAGCCGGGCTGCGGCCGCGCCACCAGTTCCAGTCGATCCCCCGATGCCAGCCAGCCTTCGTGGAGCACGCGGTAGTACCAGCCGGTGCGGCCGGAAGTCTGCATGGTCAGTGCGGCGTTCTCGTGCCCGAGGCGCAGGTTCAGCTTGAAGCAGGGCTGGCGCGCCTGGCTCACCTGCAGCAGCGTGGTGCCGGCCCGGAACACGTCGCCGATGTGGACGTCCCGTTCCGTCAAGCCGTGCGTGGAGATGTTTTCACCGAAGGCGCCGGCCGCCAGCGCCACGGGGGCGTCCGGGAACCACAAGCGCCACAGCGCGTAGTGGCCGGCCGGGTAATGGTGCAGCGCCTTGTCCGGTCCGCCATGATAGGTCCGGTCGCCCTGCTCGTCTCCTTCCAGCCCGTCGCGCGAGAGCCAGAGCGCACCCTGGCGGGCGCGCTTGCCGATGGCGCTGAGGACGGGGGCGTCGCCGATACTGGCCACGGGTCGCGCGCGCCCCGTCAACAGCGCATCGATGCGGCGCGCCAGGACCTGGGGCGCCGCGCCGGCGCCGGTGGCGCCGGCGGTGGCGTCTCCGGCAGGGCTCCAATGCAATCGGGAGCCGTGCATGCTCAGCTCCCGCCCGGGATGCGGCAGCCGCCGTCATCGCATGCTTCGCCCGGCTCCGGCTCGGCCAGCAGGCGCCCGATCAGGGCGCCCACCTGCAGGTCCGGCAGGTGCCCGAACAGGCTGTGACGCAGCACGCCCTGGCGGTCGAACAGGAGCAGTGTCGGCGTACCGCGCATCCGGTAGCGCTCCATCGTCCGCGGAATCGGGCCGTCTTCCCCGGGACGATCCACACCGACCGGAAACTCGATCCGGTACTCGTGGAGGAACGCGGCCAGCGCAGCTTCGTTCATGGCCTCGTGGTGCTCGAACACGGTATGCAGGCCGAGCACCGCCAGTTCATTGCGTCCGAAGTGCTGCCCAAGCTGCTTGGCCTGTGGCAGCGCATGGGCGACGCAGCCAGGACACAGCATCTGGAAAGCGTAGACGGCCACCACGCGGCCACGCAGCGAAGCCAGGCTCACCGGGCCGGCCGCATTCAGCCAACCCGAGACCTCGAATTCCGGAGCGGGATGCAGGGTCGGGGCGTTCATTTTGCGCGCAACTTCACGCCGGGGAAATCGACCGGCACGGCGAAGGCCACGTTCACGTAATTGGTGAACAGGTTTAGCGCCACGTGCGCCATGATCTCGACGATCTCGCCGTCGTCGAAGCCGGCGGCCCGCAGTGCGGCAAGGTCGGTATCGGCAAGCTGGGCACGCTTCTCCACCACCGCGACGGCGAATTGCAGGGCTGCCGCGGTTTTGGGATCGCTCGACTCACCGGCTTGTGCCGCAGCCATTTCCTGGGCGGTAGCGCCAGCCTTGCGGCCAAGCGCCGTGTGCGCGGCGAGGCAGTATTCGCAGTCGTTGCGGTCGGCGATCGCCACGGCGATCTGTTCGCCGAGGCGCGCATCCAGCGTGCCGCCGCCCAGCGCGCCGAACGCGCCCCACATGCTCTTCAGCGCGGCCGGGGAATTGGCCACGGCGCGGAACATGTTCGGGACGCCGCCGAAGGCGCCGTGGATCTGGTCCAGCAGCTTGGCGGCTTCGCCTTGGGTGGTGGCAGGATTGACGAGTTCGATACGGGACATGGTGTGCTCCTTCAGTTTTGCGGCCGGTCAAGGGTGCGGCCGCGTCACCCAAAAATAGGAGGCCTAACTATTACTGCCAAAAAAAATGCTCATGCAAATGCCTCCCAATTGCGACGCTGGCTAACCGGGTCGGTCGGCTCGTGTTCGGCGCAATCGATGCGCAGGAAGGAGATCGGCAGCGGCGCATTCACCAGCGCACAATGATGCGGCACCTCCTGGGCCGGATATTTGTTCGGCTCAAAATGCCGGCACGACAGGCAGGCACGCAATTCCGGGAAGCGATCTGTCTTCTGCAATTCTGCAATCAATTTGAACAGGCCGGTGAGCATCTGTACCTGCTGCGCCGGCGCCAGCCTGGAGGCGGCCGAATCGGCAAACGACAATGCATGCGCCAGGCGCTGGACGACCTGTTCGCCTTCCGGGGTCAGGTGCAAGGCGGTGGCGCGGCCGTCGTCTTCGGCCCGGGCCTTGCGTATCAGTCCTTTCGACACCAGCGCTGCAACCGAATCGCTGGCGCTCGCGGCCGAGATCGACAGCTGCCTGGCAAGCCAGGTCAGGCGCACGCCGCGGGTCCGGTGCTGCAGCAGTTGCAGGATCTCCGCCTGCGCCGGATTCAGACCTTCGCCGGTCGACACCTCCCACATCCCCGAACGCAGCACGGTGGCGATGCGGCCGATGGCGGTCACGATGCGCGCCGAAATGTCCGGCGTGCTGTCCCAGGGAGTTTCAGGTTTGATGTCCATGAACGACAGGATAGCACAGCTCCGAAAAATGTCAAGGAGTCCTAATGAATTTTGAGAAGCGATCAAGGGAAGGGAAACGAGTCCTCACACATATTTACTCGACACAGCTGCTCGGAAGAACAATAGTGAAGTCGCCGAGACCGTCAACTGCAGGGGAACGATCATGCTGCATCCACCGTCAGCAACAAGACATGAGGTCGCCGCTAAACGCGAGGCGATCAGCGCTCCAGGGATCGAGAAGGCACCCTGCGATGCCGCAGCCCGCCTGGCGCACCTGCAGGACATCCTGGCGATCTCGCAGGAGATCACCGGCCTCGGATGCACCATCCTCAACCTGACAGACGGCAAGGTCAGCTGGTCGGCGCAGCAATATCGCAACCTCGGGCTGCAAGATGGCGCGGTCGAGCCTTCGATCGCTGCGCTGGTCGAGCGCATCCACCCCGACGAACGCGAGCTTCTGCTCGATGCCTTCGAGCGATGCGTACTGTCCGGCACCAGCTTCGCACTCGAACTCAGGACACCCTGGCAGGACGGCAGCAGCCATGTGCTGCGCGTGTGTGGACACCGGGTGGCCGGCGACAGTTACGAGCGCACCTGGTTCGCCTGCGCGACCGTCGACATTACCGAGCAGCGCCGCCTGCACGACCAGCTGCTGCAGGCACGTTGCGACCTCGAACACGCGCAAGAAATCGCCCATCTCGGCACCTGGGTTGCGGACGTCCATACCGGCATCGTCGAGACCAGCTCGCCCGAAGCCTATCGCATCTTCAGCATGCACCAGGACAGCCTCCCGATCCGGCTTGACGATCTGAACCGGCGCATCCACCCCGACGACCTCGCGCGCGTCGTCGCGGCGCGCGACCGGGCATTCAGCGTGCCGGGCGAACGCTACAACTGCCAGTACCGGGTGGTCCACGGCGAGGACGACGTCCGCCATGTCCATTCGCTGGCCGATGTGACGACCGACGCAGCCGGCCGGCCGCAGCGCATGGTCGGCGTCATCCAGGACATTACCGAGATCCGCCGCGCGCAGCAGGAAATCCAGCGCCTGGCCTTCTTCGACGACACGACCGGCCTGCCGAATCGGGTCGCGATGCGAAAGCGGCTCGCGACCCTGCTCGGCGACGGAGGTCCAGCCATGCCGCTTGCACTCCTGATCGTCGAACTGCCCTACTTCCGGCAGATCAACCTGACCCTCGGGCACGTGAATGCGGACACCCTGCTGCGCGATGTGGCACGTCGCATTGCCGGCCTGCTCGACACGGATGCCCACCTGTCCCGCACCGGCAATGCCCAGTTCAGTGTCATCCTGCAGGGCAGGCAGGCACAGGATGCCGCACGGATCGCGAGCATCATTGCCGGCGCCTTCGAGACGACCTTTGCGATCGCCGGCGTACAGTACGACATCGGCGCAACCGTCGGCACGGCCGTGGCGCCCCTCCACGCACGCGAGCTCACCGAACTGCTGCGCAAGGCCGACGTCGCGGTGTACCAGGCGCGCCAGAACGGGCTGAACTGCATGGTCTACTCGCCGGCCGAAGACCCCTACGATCCGGCCCGCCTGGCCCTGCTCGGACAGTTCCGCAATGCGATCAGCGACGGCCAGATCGAGTTGTACTGCCAGCCCAAGGTATCGATGACGACCGGCGCGGTACTTGGCGCCGAAGCGCTGGTCCGCTGGCGGCATCCGGAGCGGGGCATGGTGCCGCCGTCGGAGTTCGTGCCCCTCATCGAATCGAGCGAACTGATTCACGCGTTGACTAGGCACATGCTGCAGGAATCCGTGCGCCAGGCGCAGGCCTGGAGACGCGAAGGATTGTCGCTGCCGATCGCGGTCAACCTGTCCACCCGCAACCTCACCGGAGGCGGGCTGGCCGACGACTTGCAGGCACTGCTGGCGGATTGCGGCGGTACGCCCGACTGGATCGGACTGGAGATCACCGAAAGCAGCCTGATCGTCAATCCCGGCGCCTCGATCGCGGAACTGAACACGCTCAGCCGCCTGGGCTTTCAGCTCTACATCGACGACTTCGGCACCGGTTACTCGTCCCTCAACTATCTCACGATGCTGCCGGTGAACGTGATCAAGATCGACCACGGATTCACCAGCAACATGTTGTCCGACAAGCGCGCCGCGGCGATCGTCAAGGCGACGATCGACCTCGCCCATGATCTCGGCATGGCGGTCGTGGCGGAAGGAACGGCCAGCCGCGAGATCTGGGACGCACTGCTCGCCTTCGGCTGCGACGAGGCGCAGGGCTACTACGTCGCACCTCCCCTGCCCGCCCGTGAGTTCGCACAGTGGGTGCGCATGCACGAGATGCAGCTCCCGACCGCCGATACACGGCCACGATTGCTGACATGAGAAACATGAGAAACGCGATGCCTCCCCGATTCCGTCTGCCGTCACGCGGCAATACCGACTCCATGGGCGCTGCAAGGTGAACATCCAGCTCGCGGATATCGGCCTCATCATCCAGCTGGCGATTGCGCCGGTGTTCCTGCTGACCGGTGTCGGAACCATGCTCGTGGTGCTGACCAACCGGCTCGCTCGCATCATCGACCGGACGCGGGTGCTGGAAGCCAGGCTGCTGCCCGGCCCCGACGAAACATGCATGCTCGAGCTCCAGGTCCTGCACCAGCGCGGCCATCTCATCAACTTCGCGATCACGCTGAATACCGCCTGCGGCCTGCTCGTCTGTCTCGTGATCGGCATGCTGTTCCTGGGCGATACTGCCAACCTACCGCTGGACCATACCATCGCCAGCTGCTTCGTGCTCGCCATGGGCTGTCTGATCGGCAGCTACATCTACTTCTTGCGCGAGGTGCTGATCGGCTCGCGCTACATGCGGATACAGCAGATGAAGTCCTTGAGCCGTGGCGCGGCAGGCTGCGGCGCTTGCAGCGGATGAGCCGGGCCAGACCCGCGAAAACTTCCACTAACGCAATTTTGCTGCTATCGTCAATACGGGGCGGCCCTTGCTGCCTGCATCCATGCCTCATCGACTCCGGCGGCAATGAATGAGACAGGTCCTGACGCACACCCTCGACACTATTGCGGCAAGCGCCCTCCTGCGCTGCTTGCTGCGGGCCTTCGTTGTTGCGCTGGCAGGACTGGCGTTCAGTCAGGGCGCTGCCGCATTCGCTCCGGCGCTGGAACACTATCACCACAGCGTGTGGGGCACCAAGGACGGCATACCGGGCCCAGTCAAGAAGCTGGCGCAGACGCCGGACGGCTGGCTCTGGCTCGGCACGCCAAACGGCCTTTACCGTTTCGATGGCCTGCGTTTCCATGCGTTTTCGGCAGCCAACGGCGAGCGCCTGCTGAGTAACCGGATCTACACGCTCACGGCGGAAAGCAACGGCGATCTGTACATCGGCTACGAAGACCAGGGCCTGAGCGTGCTGCGCGCCGACGGGCGTCTCGAACACCTCGCGCAATTCAGCGAGGGCAGCCCGATCACCCGCGTGCACGCAGTGACGCGCGATATCGACGGTGCGCTCTGGGTCGGGACCTCGAACGGATTGATGCGGCTGGAACAGGGGCGCTGGACGCGCATCGGTGCGGCACACGGCTATCCCGACGAGTTCACACCCGCACTCGCGCTGGACGGCGGCGGCCAATTGTGGGCCGCGACCTATACCGAGCTGTTCCGGTACGATCGCACCACGCACCGCTTCGTCCGGGCAGCCCTGCCCGCGCCCGGCCATGGCGAGGCAGCGCCTCGGATCCTGAAACTGTCCATGTCGCCCGACGGCAGGCTGTGGACCATCGAAGACGGCCGCTTCAACCTGGTGCCGACGCCGGCGCCGACGATCAAACGGCCGGCGAATGCCACTGCACGCGAGGCAAGTTTCTATGGCTTGTTCGATCGGGACGGCAATTTGTGGGCCTTGCGCTGTCCTGCGGGAGTCTGCCTTGCCGCCAAAGCGGGGACCGGCAGTACAGGGCGCATCGAGGTGGAAGTCGCCACGACCAGCCGCCTTGACCAAGCCTGGCAGCTCGGCTCGCTCGCTCCGAACGTGGTGCTGGAAGACCGGGAAGGAAATATCTGGCTTGGCACTCCGAACGGTCTCGAACGTTTTCGCAAGAATGCCTTGATGCCGGTAGCGCTGCCGCCTACCACCGGCACCTACCATATCGCCCCTGAGGCCGACGGCAGCGTCTGGATCGTGGCTCCGGAAAGCAAACGCGCCTGGCATTACGATCCGGCCAGCCAGCGCATGACTGAATTGGCGGGCAAATACCGCGGCGCGGCGCGCAGCGCAGACGGCACGGTCGTGCTGCTGACGGAAAATGGCATCCGGCGGCGGCGCGCGGGGCGCGAAGACCGGATCGCCCTGCCCGTACTGCCTCCCGGCGCCTGGCTGCGCACCGACGGCGAACGTCTTTGGCTCGGCGGCATCAGCACGCCGGTTCGGGTCTGGGATGGGCGCGACTGGGAAACCCTGAGCAAGCCGAGGTTCGACGAATTCACCTTCAGTGCCGCAGGCCGGCAGGGACAGATGTGGCGCGGACTGGTCGACGGCCGCCTGCTCCTGTTCGAAAACGGACGCAAGACCATCGAGTTCGACCAGGCCGCACTGGCCGGGATCGGCCAGCCGACCTGCCTGTCGGCAGTCCCGGAACTGGTCGTCTGCGGCGAAGCTGGGGTGAGTGTGTGGGACGGACAGCGCTTTCGCCGACTACATTCAGGCAACCCCGGATCTCTGCGCAATGTCAGTGGCGTACTGGTTGCTGCCGATGGTAGCCGCTGGCTGAACGGCGCCGCCGGCCTGTTGCGGGTCGAAGCGGCCGACTGGCGCCGCGCGCGCGAGAACGGAGCGCCGCTACGCGCCACCCTGCTCGATGCGCTGGACGGCTATGTGGGCTCGGCGGCCGACCAGCCATCCTTGACGATGGTGGGAAACCAACTATGGGTGGCCACCAGTGGCGGCATCCTCGAGATCGATCCTGCAAGGCGTGAGCAGAACCTGATCGCGCCCCAGGTGGTGGTGCTGGGACTGGTGGGTGACGGGACCGGCTATCCCTTGTCGGCCCCGCGGATCGCCCCCGGGACGACACGGGTGCGCATCGACTTCACGGCGCCTGCCCTGCGCAAGCCCGAACGCGTCGTGTTCAGTTACCGGCTCGACGGGGTCGACGATGCCTGGCAAACAGGTACCGAGCGAAGCGCTACCTATACCGGGCTGGCGCCGGGCGCGTACCGGTTCCGGGTACGGGCCATGAATGAGCACGGGATATGGAGCGAACGCGAACGCATGCTCGCTTTCGACGTGGCGCCCACGTTCAGCCAGACCTGGTCGTTCAAGCTGGCCTGCGGGTTGGCCGCTCTGGCGCTGCTGTGGCTTGGGTATCGCCTGCGTGTGCGCTACCTGATCCGCAGCTTCAACCGCCACCACCAGGTGCAGCTGGAAGAGCGGGCGCGCATCGCACGCGAATTGCACGACAGCCTGCTCCAGGACTTCCAGGGTGCTGTCCTGGAGTTCAGGGCTGCGTTGGGCGGCCTGGATGCCGGCTCGCCGCTGCACACGCGGCTGCAGACGAGCGTGCTTGAAGCGAACGCCGCTATCGCCGAAGGGCGCGACAAGGTCGTGGCATTGCGCGACGCTGGGGCCGGCCGACCCAGCCTGCCTGACTACCTGCGCCAGGTCGGCGAGCGCGAAGCGGGGCCGCACCAGGTTTTCTCGCTGAGGGTGGAGGGACAGGTACGCCCGCTGCAGCCGGTGGTCGAACAGGAGCTGTGCGCGATCGGCCGTGAAGCCTTGCGCAACGCATTTCGACATGCCGGGGCAAGCCGGCACGAGGTACTGGTCGCATATGGTACCCGCAGCCTTGTGTTGAGCGTGCGCGACGACGGCATCGGCATAGCAGCGGGGGCTCGCGACAAGCTGGGCCACTGGGGCCTGCGTGGCATCGAAGAGCGTGCCCGACTAATTCATGCCGAAGCCGGCTTGCATACCGCCCCTGGCGAGGGCAGCTTGTGGCGGATCGAACTCAGCGCAAGGCTTGCCTATACCACGCGTCGATGGCCTCATCGCTGGTCATGGTTGCGCGCTTGAAGGAATACGCACAGCCTTCTCTGCTTCCCAGCGAAACGGTCGAGCCACCAATGCCAAAAAAAATGCCTCCTGTCAGCAGTCGCTCATCCACGCTGGTGTGTATTGTGGATACGAAACATCATACAAAGCAGATGCTGCATAGGCCACGAAGAAGTTGGCATAACGATATCTGGCGTGGCTGCATATGCTTACAAGCTTCGCTCCCATATGCTTATGCAGGGCGCGGCAGACGACAGGCGGCCATACTGCGCCCAGCGCCATGGCGTCCGACACCAGACGCGCCGACATCGCTGCCGCTCCAAGAAAGCGCTCACCACAGCGTGCCCCCGCTTACTGAGTGCACTGCAGGAGGCCAACGGAAACTGCCTTTGCAAGCAAAAGTGCCAGCGAAATTCACTTTTATCTAAGGACATGCCTTTGCCCAACAGCCATACTGTTCTCTGAGGTCGTCTATCGACCCATGCAGGGTTCATAATTATTATTAGGAGATCAAATGGAGCGAAGAAAAGTCCTCCGTCTGTTGGGTTCGGCCACCGTCATGACGCAATTGCCGATGACCGGCGCGGCTCGCGCACAAGGCGCAGCCACCACGACGGCTAGCAAGAAGGGCACGATGCTGATGAACCGCATCGCCCCATCCGTGTCGGAGCTATACATCGCGAACCTGGACGGCTCGAACGAACGCAAGCTGCTGGCCGATACCGCCTTCGAATACAACGCCAGCCTGTCGAAGGATGGCAAATGGCTGTTCTTCACGTCCGAGCGCCGCGGTGACGGCCAATCCGACATCTACCGGGCACGCGCCGACGGAACCGGCATCGAGCCTCTGCTGGCGAACGACGCTATGGAGGATGCGGCCGTGCTCTCCCCCGACGGCAAGACCCTGGCCTACGTCTCCACCGCCAACGGCTATCGGGCCAACATCTGGCTGCGCGACATGAAGACCGGCCGCACGCGCCAGCTGACTGGCATTGGCGCAATCAAGGGCAAGGAAGGCATGCCCGACGGTTACTTCCGCCCGGCCTGGTCGCCGGACGGCAAATGGATCGCTTTTTCCAGCGACCGCAACACGCAGTGGACCGGCCACGATGAAGGCCACGGCTGGGAGCACACCCAGGAGCTGAGCGTCTACATCATTCGACCCGACGGCAGCGGTCTGCGCAAGCTGGCCTCGAAAGCCGGCCACTGCCTCGGCTCGCCCGCGTGGTCGCCCGACGGCAAGCGCGTCGTGTTCTACGAGATGACCGTGGAAGCCACCTGGGGCGCGCGCCGCCCCAACTACATCAACAAGGCCTACTCCCAGATCGTGTCGGTGGACGTCGCCAGCGGCAAGCGCGAAGAGCACACCACCGGCACCGATCTCAAGCTGCAGCCTCAGTACATCAGCAACAGCGAGATCGGCTACCTGATCAAGTACGGTTCTAACGAAGGCCTGCACTACACTTCGGGCCGTGCTCCCCTGAAACAGGCCTTCATCCGTTCGCCAAGCTTCGTAGCTGGCGACAAGGTAATTTACGAGAAGGTGGCGTTCAAGCCGGTACGCCCGCTGTTCAAGCCGCTGTTCAGCTGGGACAAGAAGTTCGAGTACCGTCACATCGACGTCTTCCCCTTGATGTCGCGCGACGGCTGGATCGTGTACACCGAAAAGCAGCTGGGGAACAGCTCGGTGTTCATCATGCGTCCGGACGGCTCCGAGCGCCGCAAGGTTTTCGATTCCGAAGGCCGCGGCCTCGATCTTGCCAAGGTGCGCATGGGCCTGGCCGGCGCCTTCCAGCCGTGCTGGTCACCCGACGGCGAATGGATCGTCTTCGGCCTCGGCTATTGGTTCGGGGAGCGCAACACCGCGACCGCCGCGCTGTGGCGCGTACGGCGCGACGGCAGTGGCGCCGAGCAGCTCACCGACGGCAGCATCCACTCCGGCTTCCCGAGCTATTCGGCTGATGGCAAGGAAGTGGTGTTCCGGGTCTGGAGCGCCAAGGAGAAAGGCCTGCGCATCCTCAACCTGGAGACCCGCCAGACGCGCGTGCTGACCGAAGGCTACGACAACCTGCCCGGCTGGTCTCCCGACGGCAAGCGCATCGTCTTCACCCGCAAGCGCGAGGACGGCAACTTCGACGTCTACACGATCCATCCGGACGGCAGCAATCTGTTCCGTTGCACCGACCATCCATCGAGCGACGGTCACGCGGTCTGGAGTGCCGACGGCCGCATCATGTGGAGCGGCTCGCAGCACGGCTTCCGGGACGAGGCCGCGCTGTACGAGCAGACCTTCCAGCAGTACGGCCAGATCTACATCATGAACGCCGACGGCTCCAACAAGCGCCTCCTCACCGACAGCCGCTGGGAAGACTCCATGCCGCTGTACCTGCCTTAACTACGTATCACACGCGGTGGCGGCGTCCGCTCCATCGCGTATTTCCCCCTTCCATCCCCTTCCTCTTCCAGGCGCGGCGCGGCACCGGCGCAGACCGCAGCCACCACTCGCGCTCGCGCCCAGCACCGCACAAAAATGCCAGCGAATCTCATTTCTGTGTAAAGGCATGGCGACTTTCCTCCAATAAGATCGTTTGCGCTAGGACACGATGTTCGGTCTGCGGCATGACATAGAACGCCAAAACAAACCAAAAAAGGATGGAGATATGAACTACAACTTCGAGCTGGCGCGGCGCGCCCGGCTTGGCATATTGATTGCGGCTACTTTTGCCAGTCCGATGGCCTGTGCGGGTGACCTGAACCCGGGCGGCGACTGGACGGTCCGCTGGGATAATACGCTTCGTTACAGCCTCGGCTACCGCGTCGAGTCGATGCGCCCCGATCTGCTGGGACCGAATCTCGACGATGGCAACCGCAGCCTGCAGAAGGGCATTGTGTCGAACCGCTTCGACATCCTGTCCGAATTCGACGTGCAGAAGGACGGCTTCGGCCTGCGCGCCAGCGCCGCCGCGTGGTATGACGGCGTCTACAACCGCAGCAACGACCACAACTCGCCGGGCACCGCGAACCGGCGCACCGTCGCCTACAACGAATTCACGCCGGGCACGCGCGAGGTTGCGGGACGCGACGGCGAACTCCTCGACCTGTTCGTCTTCGGCAGTAACCAGATCGGCAACACGACCCTGTCGTATCGCGTCGGCCAGCATTCGCTAATCTGGGGCACCAGCCTGTTCTTCGGCATGAACGGCATCGCAAAGGGCATGTCGCCGATCGACGTGTACAAGCTCAGCATCCCGGGCACGCAGGCCAAGGAGACCACCCTGCCCGTGCCGCGCATCTCGGGCACGCTGCAGTTCACCGACGACACCAGTGTCGAAGCCTTCGTCCAGACGAAGTACCGCCGCACCCGCCTGCACCCCTCGGGCAGCTACCTGAGCAGCACCGACATGCTGGGCGACGGCGCCGAGCGCTTCTTCATCGGCGATCCCGCGCTGAACGGCCGCCAGTGCGGCAGCACTGCGGTCGCGCCGGCGCAGCGCTTCGCCAACTGCTACCTGAACTTCACCGGCGTGAGCGAAGCACCTGGCACCAATAGCGCCGGCCTGGCCCTGAACACCCGCAGCGCGGCGCTCGATTCCGACATCGGTTTCTATGCGGTGCGCTACGTCGACAGCTCGCAGTACATCGAAACCAATACCGCAGCCGGCACTTACAGGCTGGTCGTGCCCACCAAGCCGGTCACCGCGATCGGCGCCAGCATTTCGCGCCTGGTTGGCATCACCAACGTCGGCCTCGAAGTGTCGGTGCGCAACAACCAGCAACTTGCAGTCAAGGAAGCCGTCATCACCGGCGCCGACCCCACCTACGTCACCGGCCGTACCGCGCACCTGAACCTGTCCTGGACCGCGATCATGGGCGCGACCTCGCTCTGGAGCGGTTCCAGCCTCGTGGGCGAACTGGCGGCCAACCACGTGATGGACATCGACGACGTTCGCACCAGGGTCGGCGGCCGCTTCCCGGTCGGCACCCCCAAGGTCAATACGGACCGCAACAAGACCAGCTACGGCATGCGCGTGATCTGGACCCCGACGTTCTACCAGGCGCTGTCAGGCCTAGACCTGAGCGTTCCGGTCAACGTCGGCTGGGCTTTCAAGGGCAAGTCGATGGTCGACAACTCCTTCCCCTTCGGCGGCAGCCCGGACAAGGGCGGTGAAGTGATCGTGGGCCTGACCGGCACCTACCTCAACAAGTGGATCGGCAACGTCTCGGCGATTCATTACGTCGGCAAGCCCGACACCCAGAGCCTTCTGGACCGCGATTACCTGCGCTTCAGCCTGCAGACGAGCTTCTGACCGCGTGGTAGCAGCAAGACGAAAGGCCGCACATGTGCGGCCTTTCTTTTTCTGCCAGGCTGTTGCAAGCTGAAGCGCCGGCGCAAAAAAAGCAGGCGCATCGCGCCTGCCAAACATGCACAACTCTTTCTTAGCCCAGGCTGCCGGTCACGTCGTCAAACAGCTCGTCCACCGACAGCCGGCGCGGCAGGATCTTCTGGTCCAGCGCCCAGTCGATCGCCAGCTGGATGCCCTTGCGGTTCGCCTCCAGCCCCATCGGCGGGAAGATCGCGGGCAGGCCGCCTTCGGTCAACTCGCGGCTTTCCTTGATCATGCGGTAGATCTCGCGCACGGCTTCCGGATGCTGCTTCGACACGTCCTGCTGCACCACGAAGAAGTGGTTCACCGGCACCACGCCCTCGCGCGCGAACCAGTCCTTGGCCGCTGCCTGGGCGTCCGGCACCAGAGTGCGCACGCGTTCGTCTTTGGGCATGTCCTCGCCCAGCAGGGCCGCGGCCAGCTCGCCACGCATCATCATGTCGGGGATCGACGCACCCTTCGGCAGGCGCTCGCAGTTGGCCGGATCGCTGTATTCCGCAAGGTGGCCGTCGTTCAGCGTCATCCAGGTGACCTTGTCGAGGTCGACGCCGTATTCATGGCGCAGGATGCCGCGGATCCATAGGGCGGTGGTCTGGGTATAGGTGCGCACGCCGACCCGCTTGCCCTCGATGTCCTTGGGGTCGAGGTGGCCGAAATCGCTGTTGAAGCCCGCGCAGTGATGCTGGAAGCGGCCCGAGATCGGCGCCGGCAGCAGCACCCAGGGCTTGCCGTAGGCTTTCGCCTGCAGGAAGGTCACGATGGCCATCTCGCCGGCATCGAAAGCGTTTTCGCGCACCATCGCCTTGAAGCCGTTGTGGGCCGGCGTCGGGCCGCACAGGTCAAGCTTGACCTTGCTTGACGCCACGCGCCCGTCCAGGATCGCCTTGGTCTGCTTGTATTCGGACAGGTTGGTGCGCAGGACCGGCACCCCGTTTTCAATCGTTATCATGCAGTGGATTCCTCTCGTCTTGTTAATACAGCCGGACTTCGATCAGGAGCGGCCCCTGCGCATGGACGGAATCGGCCATCGCCTTGTGGAAGCCTTCCGCGGTATCGACCGACACCGCCGGCACGCCCATGCTGGTCGCCATCGCGCGCCAGTCGATGCTGGGACGGTCGATGTCGATCATGTTCAGGGCCTGCTGGCCCGGGGCGCCGGCGCCCATGTTGGCGTACTCGGCCTTGAGGATCGCGTAACTGTTGTTGGCGAAGATGATGGTGGTGACGTTCAGGCCTTCGCGCGCCATCGTCCACAGGGACTGGATGGTGTACATCGCGCTGCCGTCGCCGACCATGCAGAACACACGGCGGTCCGGGCAGGCCAGCGCGGCCCCTACCGCCACCGGGGTGCCGTAGCCGATCGAGCCGCCCATGTTGTTGATCAGGTCATGGCGCGCGGCGGCGACCGTCAGGCCCATGGTCTCGCGTCCGGTAGTGAGCGATTCGTCGACCAGGATGCAGTCTTCCGGCAGTGCGGCCGCCAGCGCGCGAGCGATGCTGCCGGGGTTGAGCGCCCCGGTCGGCGGCGTCGCGTCGCCCGGCATCTGCAGCACGGCCGGCGTCGCGGCCGCGCCGAGCGCCTCGACCAGCATGTCCAGGCCTTCGATGCTGTCCTCGCCACTTTCGATCAGCGTATGGACGCTGGTGCCCTCCGCCTTGAGCAGGCTCGGCTTGCCGGGATAGCTGAAAAAGGCGATCGGCTCCGTGGTTTCGACGGTGATAATGTGCTTGAAATTGGCGAGGAACTCGGTCGCCTGTCCCACCGCATAAGGGATGCGCTCGAGCGGGACCCGCCCTGCCCCGCGTTCGATACGCGCGGTGAAGAACTGTGTCCCCAGCCGGCAGCCGGTGGCGGCCTTGATCTTGCCAGCCAGTTCCAGCGCGCGGCCACGCGTCGCCCGTCCCGCCAGGATGATCAGTGCCGGCTCGCCCGACTTCAGGATGCGCGCCACGTGTTCGACGCGCGCCGCGGCGGGTGCCTTCGGGGCTGCCGCCACCTGGCGCGGCACGACGGGTGCGCCGGCTTCCTGCCAGGCGGTATCTCCCGGCAGGATCAAAGTAGCAATCTGTCCCGGCACTTCGCTGGCCTTGGCCACGGCGCTCGCGGCGTCCCAGGCCATCGCGGCCGGCGATTCGACCCGGCGGATCCAGTGGCTCAGGGGCCGCGCCAGGCCCTCGATGTCCGACATCAGGGGCGGGTCGTACTTGAGGTGCGCGGCCGAGTGCTCCCCCACGATGTTGAGCATGCCGGAAGAAGCGCGCTTGGCGTTGTGGATGTTGGCCAGGCCATTGGCCAGGCCCGGCCCTAGGTGCAGCAGGGTCGATGCCGGCCGGTCCTTCATGCGGTAGTAGCCATCGGCCGCGCCGGTGCAGATG
The DNA here is from genome assembly GCF_020707265.1 of Massilia sp. IC2-477. Lineage (GTDB taxonomy): Bacteria > Pseudomonadota > Gammaproteobacteria > Burkholderiales > Burkholderiaceae_D > Telluria. Next base: position 28,632 of record NZ_JAJFEQ010000009.1, on the reverse strand, counting down.
CCCTCGAACAGGCACAGCACGCTGCGCATGCGCGGGTTTTCCAGCGCGCGCAGGAAGTGCATCTCCGACGTGCCGGGATTGGCGAAGCAGAGGTCCACGCCCTGTTCGACCAGGGTATGGACCAGGGTTTCGGCGCCGTTCATGCTCAGTACCCCGCCATCTCGCGCGCCTTGCCGATCACGCCATATGTCCGCTGCGGCGCCGACATCAGGAAGCTGTAACCCTCGTTCAGCAGGCGTTCGTAGTTGGCGGCGGTGACGTGCGGATTACCGACCCGCATCTTGTGCTTGTGGCAGGTGGCCACGATCTGGCCCATGGCGGCCAGCACCTCGGGGTGCTCGTACTTGCGCGCAAGGCCCAGTTCCTGGCTCAGGTCACCCTCGCCGATCAGCACGAAGCCGATACCCGGCACGTTTTTCAGCATGTCGTCCAGGTTCTCGATCGCCTGGGTACTCTCGATCATCAGGCCGACCAGGATCTCGCCCTGCGGCGCCAGCGGCCAGACGTCGGCCTTGGCATAGTATTCCGACTGCGTCAGGCCCCAATAGCGGGCAGCATTCATCGGACCGTCGCCGCGCACACCTTTCGGCTCGTACAGCGGCGCGTTCTTGGGACGGGCGTAGCGGCACGAGGCCACGGCGTTCCAGGCCTGCTCCACGGTCGCCACGTGCGGCGTGATCACGCCGTAGACGCCGCGGTCCAGCACCTGCTTGGCGAAGGACTGGTTCATCTCGACGCCGTTGGCGGGAATGCGCGCCAGCGGCGTCACCGTCGGCGCCAGCGAGCCGGCGGCCAGGATCTGCTTGCGGTTCAGCAGGTACTGCATGGCGTCGCCCAGGGCCGACACGTCATAGGGATTGTGCTCCATCTCGAAGACGATGCCGTCGTACGGGGCGTCGCTCATGTCGATGGCGCTTTGCTTGTCGATCTTGGAAAAGGCGCCAAATGCCGGCTTGCCCTGCTCCCAGGCGCGGATGATGCCGTTCAGTCGGGTATTGCTCATGTTCTTCCTCGTGTCATTTCAGGGGTTTATTCTTCCGGCTTCCAGTACATGAAGCCCATGCCTTCGCCAGTGCCGGCGGCGGTGCGCCAGCACGGCACGTAGTCGACCACGGTCATCCGGGCGCCGGTGCCCTCGAGCGCCTTCATCACGCTGACGTAGAGCTTGATCTCCGAGGTACCGGACTGGTAGTAACCGTCGTCCACCGCGGCCAGGCCGTCGTAGTTGTACTCGCCCAGCATCTTCATGATGCGGTGGTCGAATTCCTCGTCGTTGACGAAGTGCGACAGGCCGCCGGAGGCGAAGATGCCGACCCGGACGTTGGCCGGCCAGGCTTCAATTGCGTCGCGCAGAACGCGCCCGAACTCGATGCAGCGCGCCATCGACGGTTGGGTCGGCGGGTAGAAGCAGTTCATGATGACCGGCACGTGCGGCGGCACCTCGTCACCCATGATCTGGTGGTAGACGAAGCTGTAGGCATGCGGGGCTACCGGATACTCGGGCAGGGGCTTCATCCAGACGTTGTCCGGCCACTGGAACAGGTCGGTCAGGTCGAAGTTCTCGCGCTGGAAGGCCTGGATCAGGTACTTCGCCAGCTCCGGGTGGCAGGGATGGGTCACATGGCGGTCCGGCGCATAAACCGAACGCTGCGGCGGGCCGTTGTGCACTTCTTCACCGCTGTAGATCGCGATCGATGGCGAGAAGTCAGTAAAAATCTCCTTCTGGTCCTTGCCCAGGATGATGGCGACGTCGATCTTCGCCTCGCGGTAGACCCGCGCCATTTCATCCAGCGCGGCGCGGCAGCGCCCTGCACGCACGGTCCGCTCTTCCAGCGTCAGGTACTTCTCGAATGCGGCGCCGCGATGCGCTTCGAGCTCCGGATAGGTCCAGGTGCGGTTACGGAACCATAGTTCCGGGTTGTTGCGGTCGCGTTCCCCGTTGATCAGCCAGTCTTCGGGCTTCTGGCCAAGCATGCCGCTGTGGGGCACCGCCATCCCGAATACGATCTTTGCCATCTGTATACCTCGATTTTCTAAGTGTTATGGTTTTGCTGCGCCGGCCACCGGTCCGGCCGCGCCTGCTTCGGGCCGTGCATCCGCCACCTTCGGCGCCCACTTTCGCTGCAACAGGACGACCGAGCTGCCGGCGCCGATGAGCAGGAAAACGAAGATCGCCAGCATCGGAGCGTGGTAGCTGCCGCTGACATGCAGCAGCCAGCCCGAGAAGCTGGCCGAGATACCGCCGGCCAGGCTCGTGGCGACCTGCTGAAGGCCGGTATTCAGGCCGATGGCCTGCTTTGGGATCAGCGTCAGCTTGCACAGCGTCGTGTTGTTGGCCGTGGTCAGGCCCAGCAGCGACAGCGAGAGCACGTTCCAGAACAGCGCCATCTCCAGGCTCGGGGCGTAGGCGCCGAGCAGCACCGTGGTACCGCCGATAAAGCCGGCGATCACGAAGCTTTTGCGCACCAGGACCGCATCGCGGCCGCCGGCGATCAGGCGGTCCGCCGCCCATCCGGCGATGGTCGCCACGATAGCAATGCCGATGAAGCTGAAGAAGGTGTACAGCCCGGACTCCTTGAGCGACAGGCCGCGCTGCTCGACCAGGTAGGCCGGCATCCAGCTCATGCAGTAGAAGGTGAAGTAGCCGTAGCAGAAGTTGTTGATCATGCCGCCCCACACCACCGGGCTGGCCAGCAACCGCCCGATGGTGATGGAAGGCGTGCTGTCCCTGCGAACGGCCTGTTCGGCCTTGGACGGATAGTCGCTGCGCACTGCCAGCAGCCAGGGCGCGAGCCAGATCAGCCCAACCAGGCCGGTGACGACGAACATCATTTGCCACGAGTGGTGCACGATGATCCAGGCCGCGATCGGCGCGCCAATGGCCGGGCCGATCTTGCCGCCGGTGGTGAAGATGCCGACCGCCAGCCCCTTCTGGCTCTCCTTGAAGTTGTTGCCCATCCAGCGGTAGCTTGCCGGGATCACCACCGCCTCGGCAGCGCCGACCAGCAGGCGCATCAGGATCAGGGCGCCCAGGGTCGTCACTGCTCCGGTGAGCGCCGTGGCAAGGCACCAGATCGCGAAACACACCGTGTATGGCCACTTCACGCCATAGCGGTCGACGATCCAGCCCATGGCGAGCTGGCACAGGCCATAGGACCAGAAGAACGCCGAGTTCAGCCAGCCTCGCTCCACGCTGGTCAGGGCGAAATGCTCGACGAAGCTCTTGTCGGCCAGTGCCGACGACAGGCTGGTACGGTCGACGAACGATATCAGCAGTCCCAGCGCCAGCAGCGCCAGGATGCCCCAGGGGTTCCCGGCCCGATGGCCGGTGTCCTTGCTTGTCTCCATCTGTCCCCTCTTTTCTTTTTGGTGGACTGTCTGTGCTTCAGGCCAGTGCCGGATACAACTTCTGCGCGGTCCTGCTGAAGATCCACTCGCGGTCTTCAGTCGACAGGCAGGCCAGGCTGTCCTGGGCGGTGGCCAGGATCTCCGCAAGGGTACCCGGCGAGGTCGGGAAATTCGAGCCCCAGGCCAGGCGATGGGCGCCAAAGGCCGCCACCACTTTCGGGAAGAAGGTCTCGGGAGTGGCGCTGCCCTTGCGCACGTCGCCGAAGATACGAGGCGTGAGCTTCAGGTAGATGTTCGGAAGCGCTGCCAGCTCGAACATGCTCTGGGCCTTGGCATAGGGCGCGCCGTCCGCGACCTCGGGACGGCCCAGGTGGTCGAGGATGATGTCCACGCCCGGGAAGCGCTTGGCCAGTGCCGTCACCTGAGGCAGGCCAATCGGTCCGGTCTGGATGCACATCGGGAGTTTCAGCTCGGCGCACAGGTCCCAGGCGGGGAAGGAGCGCGGATCATCCAACTCGCTCGGGTCAAATTCCTTGGTACTACCGCCGGTGAACAGGCGCAGCCCGGCCAGGCCGCGGTCATGCCAGCCGCGGATGACTTCCGGTGCGTTCGGCTGCAGCACGTCGACCGAGCCGACCGCCACCAGGCGGTCCGGGTATTGCGCGCAGCCCTCGACCACATAGCTGTTGTCGAAGCCGTAAGTGGTCGAGGAATGCACCACGGCGGCCTTCGCCACGCCGGCATCGTTCATGGCGGCGATCAGGGTTTCCACCGTCGTCGGCCGCTCCTGCGACCATTCCGAGCGCTTGCCGAACAGCGGTGCCGGTGGATAGCGGCGCTCGTCGTCCGAGATGATGTGCGGGTGGATGTCGATGATTTGCGGGTTCATGCCAGTCTCCTTATTTGCCGCGGGCTTTCAGGCGCGCATCCAGGCGCGGGTACACGCGGCGCGCGTTGCCTTCGTAGATCTTGAAGCGGTCTTCTCCGCTCAGCGCGGTGCAGGCATCCAGGTACTTCTTGGTGTCGTCGAAGTATTCGCCGGTGTTCGGGTCGCGGCCGCGCACGGCGCCGATCATCTCCGAGCCGAACAGCACGTTGTCGGCCGGGACCACCTTGGTCAGCAGCTCCACGCCGGGATGGTGGTAGACGCAGGTGTCGAAGAACACATTGTCCAGCAGGCCCTCGAGCGGACGCTCCATCATCTCGAGCGACATGCCGCGGTAGCGCCCCCAGTGGTAAGGAACGGCGCCGCCGCCATGCGGAATGACGAAGCGCAGGGTCGGGAAATCCTTGAACAGATTCGACTGCAGCAGCTGCATGAAGACCGAGGTGTCGGCGTTCAGGTAGTGGGCCCCGGTGCCGTGGTGGCAGGGGTTGCAGGAGGCCGCCACGTGGATCATGGCCGGCACGTCCAGCTCGACCATCGCCTCGTACAGCGGATACCATTCGCGGTCGGTCATCGGCTTGCCGGTCCAGTAACCGCCGCTCGGATCCGGGTTCAGGTTGCAGCCGACGAAGCCGAGTTCCTCGACGCAGCGGCGCAGTTCGGGAATGCTGTTGGCCGGCGCGGCGCCAGGCGACTGCGGCAGCTGGCAGACGGGCGCGAAGTTGTCCGGGTAGAGCTGGGTCACGCGGTGCACCAGGTCATTCGATATTTCCGCCCATTCCAGGCTGGTGCGCTCGTTGCCGAGGTGATGGCTCATCAGGCCGGCGATCGGCGAGAACAGGGTCAGGTCGCTGCCGCGTTCACGCTGCAGCTTGAGCTGGCCGTTGCCGATCGCTTCGCGGATCTCGTCGTCGGAGACGAAGGCGTCTTCGCGCCTGGGGGCGTTGACGGGGTCGTTGGCAGATTCGACCTGCTTGGCGCGCCAGTTGCGGAAGGATGCGGGAACGGTGGTGAAGTGGCCGTGGCAATCGATGATCATGCTTGTGTCTCCGTTATTGTTGTCATGCCTGAGGGTCGACGAACAGCTCGCCGATGGCCATGCGGCGCGGCGTCAGCCCCTGTTTGAAGGCGGTGGCCTCAAGGGTTTCGATGGTCTTCAGGTTTTCCTGCAAGCCGTATGGCAGTGGGTCGTGGCCGACGATCTTGCGCAGTTCCAGGTATTTCTTGTCGGTGGCGCTGGTCGCTTCGCCCGCGTCCAGGCGCGCCAGCCACTCCTTCTTGGCACGGTCGAACGCGTCGTAGAGCGACTTCGCGATCCAGGGATGCTCCGCCAGGATGGCATCCTTGACCACGATGGTGCCGTGCATCGGGTACACCCCGGTGCGGCCGTAGTACTCTTTTTCCAGTTCCGCAGCGTTCGGCAGCAGGTCCGGATAATCAGCGTCGACTTCCTGCCAGCCGCCGGTCGGGTTGCCGGTGCGGCCGATGCCGGCGGCCGCCTCCATGCCCGCTGCAAGCTCCCCCTTGGCCATCATGTCGGCCAGCGAGCTGCCTTCCGGCGCATGGATGACGTTCTCCGGCAGCCGGAGCTGGGTGACATGCTCCTCGTCGTCGACCACCCAGGTGACTTTCGAGGCATCGAGGCCGAACTCGTCGATCAGCACCTGGCGATTCCACACGCCCGTGGTCACCGAATAGGCGCGCACGCCGACCTTCTTGCCTTCGAGGTCCTTGGGAGTCTTGATGCCGGCGGACAGATTGACCAGCAGGCCGCCGTGGTGGAAGCGGCGCACTACGAAAATCGGCAGCGCCACGAACGGGGCGCCGTAAGCACGGGCGATGATGTAGGTGGTCGGCGCGATCTCGCAGACGTCGAACTCGACGTCGCGCACCATGCGGCGGAAGGCGCCGATCTGCGGCTTGATAGTGACGAATTCCGGTTCCACGCCCTCGATCGGGATCGAGCCGTTGCGAATCGCGGAGGTGTGCGGGTGCTCGGCGATAGCGATCTTGAGCTTGACTTTGTTGACCAATTAGTTCTCCTTGTGTGTGCTTCTCGTGGCGCGCCGGATCGGATCCGGGCGCGCCATCCTGCTTGTCCCTGGCAAGCAGAATATGGGATGGGCGGGTATTGGTCTCTACACAAAAATCAGTTTCGCTGGCATTTTTCGTGTCGCCTGGCGCTCAGCGAGCCAGTTGCAGCCTGCCGTCGACGCGCCGGTTCAGCCCGAGCGGATTGGCGCTCTTCAGCGCCTCCGGCAACAGGGCTTCCGGAAGGTCCTGGTAGCACACCGGACGCAGGAAGCGCGCGATGGCCAGGCTCCCCACCGAAGTCGAGCGCCCATCGGCAGTCGAGGGAAAGGGCCCGCCATGGACCATCGCGTGGCAGACCTCCACGCCGGTTCCGAATCCGTTGACCAGGATGCGGCCGACGCGCCGCTCCAGCAGCGGCAGGATGCTTGCCGCCTGGACGTGGTCGGCCTCGTCGATGTGCAGCGCGGCCGTGAGCTGGCCTTCGAGGCTGGCGACGACATCACGCAGCGCTGCCAGGTCGGGGCAGCGCACGACGAGCGAGGCGGCACCGAACATTTCCTCGCGCAGCTCCGGGTGACGCAGGAAGTCCTGCGCCGTGGTCGAGAACAGCGCCGCCTGGCCCTGGTGCCCGGCGCCCTCCTGGCCGCGCGCTTCGAGCTTGACGGCGGCATGAGCTTCCATCGCCGCGACCGAGCAGGCATAGCCGCCGTGGATGCCGGGGGTGAGCATGGTCGAGGCCGGGATGGCGGCGAGCGCGGTCCCGGCGGCGGCGATGAAGCGGTCCAGGTCTGGGCCTTCCACCGCCAGCACGAGGCCGGGATTGGTGCAGAATTGGCCGGCGCCCAGGGTCAGCGAAGCGGCGAAGGCCTGGCCGATGCTCTCCGCACGGACCGCCAGTGCCCGCGGGAACAGCAGGACCGGGTTAATGCTGCTCATTTCTGCATAGACGGGAATCGGCTCGCGCCGGGCGGCGGCAAGGGCGATGAGCGCAGCGCCGCCTGCACGCGAGCCGGTGAACCCGACCGCCTTGATGCGGTGGTCCGCCACCAGCCCCCGCCCCACCTGGCGGCCACTATCGAAGAGGAGCGAAAAGGTCCCTTCCGGCATGCCGCAGTCGTGTACCGCGCGCTGGATCGCCAGGCCGGCCAGGCTCGACGTGCCCGGATGCGCCGAGTGGGCTTTCGCCACGACGGGACAACCGGCCGCCAGCGCCGAGGCAGTGTCGCCGCCAGCTATCGAGAACGCCAGCGGAAAGTTGCTGGCGCCGAACACCGCGACCGGGCCGAGCGGAATGTGGCGCAGGCGCAGGTCCGGACGCGGCAGCGGCGTGCGGTCCGGCTGGGCTGGATCGATCCGCGCGTCCAGGTAATCGCCATCGCGCACCGTGGCCGCGAACAGGCGCAGCTGGTTCACGGTGCGTCCGCGTTCGCCCTCGATCCGCGCGCGCGGCAGCCCGGTCTCCAGCATGCAGCGCTCTACCAGAACGTCGCCCAGCGCCAGCAGGTGGCCGGCGATCCGTTCGAGGAAAGCCGCACGTGCCTCGGGCGTAGTCTCGCGAAAGCTGTCAAAGGCCTGGTCGGCGAGGGCGCAGGCCTGGTCGAGGTCTTCGAGGGTGGCGCCGCCGAACGCCGGTTCGAGCGTTTCGCCGGTGGCGGGATTGGTGGCGCGGACTGCGCCGTTGGCGCCAGGGATGGCGCGGGCGCCGATGAGCAGGTGACCGAAAACGGACATGTGAACTCCTGGATTGAAAAAGTGGAGACGTGCGCGGCCGCAGGCGGGTCGCAATGACCGCCTGGCCGCGTGGACGAAGACGTGAGCTACTTCAGGAAGCTGATGCTGACCGGGGTGGGCGCTTCCACCGCCTGGCCGGTATTCGCAAGCTGGCCGGACGCCGGATCGATACTGAAAAGGTTGACCGTATTGCTGCGCTGGTGCGCCACCGCCAGCCACTTGCCGGAAGGGTGAAGGGCGAAGCCCCAGGGAGTCTGACCGCCCGAGGCGATGCGCTGCACCAGCGTCAGCTCGCCGCTGTCCGGGTGCACACGGAATACCTGCAGCTCGTGCTCGCCGCGGTTGGCGGCATACAGGTAACGTCCGTCAGGGCTGATCGCGATCGCGGAACCGCTCCTGGTGCCCTGGAAGGCCTGGCTGCTGAGCGGCACGGCTTGCACTGCGGCGAGCCGCCCCTGCTCCGCATCCCAGCGCAGGACCTGCACCTGCGCCGTGAGCTCGTTCATGAGGTAGGCGTGGCGGCCATCAGCGCCGAACACCAGCTGGCGCGGCCCGCTGCCCGGAGCCAGGGCCAGGGTGCGGGTGTCATCCGGCGCCAGCGAGCGGCTGGCGCGGTCAAAGGCATACACGAAGACGCGGTCGGCGCCAAGGTCGGGCACCAGCCCATAGCGGCCCGAAGGATCGAGCGTGACCGAATGCGCGTGCGCACTGGCCTGGCGCCGGTGCGGACCCGATCCGGTGGCCTTGATCGTCGACACCAGGGCGCCGAGGCTGCCGTCCGGCTCGATCGCAATGCTGGAGGCGGAGCCGCCGCCGAAATTCGCCGCGAACAGCGTCGTCGCGCCGGCGTCCAGGGCCAGGTAGGTGGTGCCGGCTCCGCCGGCGGGCGCCTCGTCGATCTTCTTGATTCCACCGGTAGCCCGGTCGACGGCATAGGCATTGATGCTGCCCTCCCCCGCCTTGTTGTCATTGACCGCGTACAGGACCGGGAGACGCGGATGGACGGCGGTCCAGGTGGGCGCGCCGTCGCGCGCCACCGCGCCCAACGGCGCCATGCGGCCGTCTGCCGGGTCGAAGCGCAGCGCGCGGATCTCGCCGGCCTGGGTACCCACATAAATCAGCTCCGGCGGCGCCGCTTGCGCGACGGTCGATGTGTCGAGCAGCGCCGCCGACAGCGCCATCATTGTCAATACGCGCTGGAAGAACCGCGTCATCTCCTGATCTCCGATCAATTTTCAGGTCTAGCGTAGTGGATGTATTGTCGCGGGTCTCTGCACAAAAATGCGATTCGCTGGCATTTTTATTCTTCGGCGCGCGCCGGGGATTGAGCTTGGGGCGCGACAGGCCTAGAATGGAACAGCAGTACGGAGGAGACGACAATGACACGAAGTGCGATGACAAAGGATCAGCGCCTCGCGAACCCCACGGTGACCCTGACGACAGTGCCGAAAGTCCGCCTGTACGTCGAGCGCCCCGAGGAGGATAGCTGGCTGGTGAACGTGGGCCACGTAACCGATCGTGGCCGCTGGCGTACCGCGCCACATGCCCATCCCGACTATGGCCAGGTAATTTTCGTGCGCAGCGGTTGCGGCGTGATGAACCTGGAGGGCGCCGCCGTGCCGTTTGCCGGCCCCTGCGTGTTGCTGCTGCCTACCGAGAGCGTGCATGGCCTCGACTACGAGATGGACGTCGACCGCTGGGTGATCACCATCGAGGTGACCTACCTGTCGCAGGTGAATGCCAAGCTGCGCGAATTCAACCGGCTCTGGGCCCACCCGCGCGTCATTGCGCTCGACGATACGGCGGGCGAGTTTCATGATGTCATCCAGAAGCTTGCGCGCGAAGTCGAGCACAAGCCGGTCGGCCATATTGCCGGTACCGAGGCGCTCCTGACTTCCCTGCTCCTGAACCTGGTGCGCAACGTCGACCTGGACCCGGTGGACGGCGAGATCGCCACCCGCAACGATATCCGCCTGACCGAGCGCTTCCGCGACCTGATCGAGCAGCACTACCGCGAGAACCTGCCTTTGCAAGACTATGCGTCGATGCTGGCCGTGTCGCTGGTGCAGCTGCGCGCCGCATGCGCCTCGGCGGCGGGCCAGAGCCCCACCAAGATGATCCATGCGCGCATCATCACCGAAGCCAAGCGCAACCTGATCTTCGGCGACATGTCGATGGAACAGATCGCGTTCGGACTGGGATTCTCGAATGCGGCCTACTTCACGCGTTTCTTCCGCAAGGAAGTCGGCCAGGCGCCGAGCCAGTTCCGCGCGACCTCGCGCCAGCAATAGGAGCTAAACGCCCTGTTCACTGAACAGGGCGCTGCGGCGGTAAAGCGCGGGGAACAGGCGCGTCCATGCCGCCACGACCAGCACGGTCGCACAGCCGCCCATCAGCACCGCCGTTGCGGGGCCCAGCCATTCGGCCACCACCCCGGCGCGGAACTGGCCCAGCTGGTTGCTGGCGGCAATGCTGGTGGCATGCGCCGCGCCGACGCGTCCGCGCAGCGCGTCAGCCGTTTCCACCTGCACCACCGAATGGCGCAGCACCGTGCTGACGATGTCGGCGGCGCCGACGACTGCCAGCGCCGCCATGGCCCAGGCAAGATCGGTGCAGACCGAGAAAGCGATCGTCGCCGACCCGTACACCAGGACCGCCGCATACATGCGACGGCCCACCTGCTGGTCCATCGGACGGCGTGAAATCCATGCCGAGACCAACAGGCCGCCCACCGCCGGCGCGGCGCGCAGCAGGCCCAGTCCCCACGCGCCAGTGTGCAGGATGTCCTTCGCGAACATCGGCAGCAGCGCCATGCTGGTGCCGGCCAGGGTCGCGAAGAGGTCGAGCGACATCGCGCCCAGCACCAGCGGATTGGTGCGAATGAAGGCGATTCCGGCAAACAGCGCAGTCCAGGACAGCGGCTCGGCACTACGCGCGAGCGGCGCCAGCCGGACCTGCAGCGCCAGGGCCGTGCCCAGCGCGAACACGCCGGCGCACAGTCCGTAGACAAAACCGGCGCCGCCGGCGTACAGGAAACCTCCCAGGGCCGGTCCGGCGATGGTCGATATCTTGGTGAGCGACGCATTCTGCGCCAGGGCGCGCGGAAGTTCGGTGCGCGCTACCAGCGCCGGCACGATGGCCTGTTGCGCGGGCAGTTGCAGCGAACGGCCGACGCCGGTCACGAGGCAGACCAGCAGGATCGCGTCGCGTTCGACCCATCCGGCGGTGCTGCCCCAGCACAGCAGCACCGCCGCCGCGCCCTGCAGCGCCAGGCTGGTTGCGAAGACCAGGCGCCGGTCGTGCGAGTCGACCAGCAGGCCGGCTGGGACGGTCAGCAACAGCGCCGGCAAGAATTGCGCCAAGCCGACCAGGCCGAGATCCCAGGCGCTGGCGGTCAGCTCGTACATTTGCCAGCCAAGCGCCACCGCAAGCATGTTATTCCCGAGCAGGCCCAGGAAGCGTGCAGCGAGGTAGTGGCGGTAGCTGCGGGCTTTATCTTTCTCCACGCACGGCCACCAGTTCACGGCCGGCCTGGCCCGCCAGCTTGAAGGCGGCCACCGCCTGCACCAGTTGCGCCGCCTGCTCGCGCAGGCTGTCGGCGGCAGCCGCGCTTTCCTCGACCAGCGCGGCGTTCTGCCGGGTCGCCAGGTCCATTTGCGACACCGACTGCCCGACCTGGCCCACGCCCGCGCTCTGTTCGGCGCTGGCCGTACTGATTTCGCCCACGATCGTTGCCACGCGGCCGATGCCGTCGACGATCTCGTCCATTGTGCCGCCCGCCTGTTCCACTAGCGCACTGCCCTGCCCGACCTTGTCCAGACTGTCGGCGATCAGGCTCTTGATCTGGCGGGCCGCTTCCGCGCTGCGCTGGGCCAGGTTGCGCACCTCGCCCGCGACCACCGCAAAGCCGCGCCCTTGCTCGCCGGCCCGCGCCGCTTCCACCGCGGCGTTCAGGGCAAGGATATTGGTCTGGAAAGCGATACCGTCGATGACCGTGATGATGTCGGCGATCTTCTTCGAGCTGCCGTCGATCTCGCGCATGGTCGCAACCACCTGCCCGACCAGTTCGCCCCCTCGGGTGACGACGGAAGACGCTCCCAGGGCCAGCTGTTCCGCCAGCCGGGCGTTCTCGGCATTGTTGCGCACCGTCGTTCCCAGCGAGTCCATGGTGGCGGCAGCCTGCTGCAGCGCGCTGGCCTGCGCCTCCGTGCGCTCGCTCAGGTCGCGGTTGCCCTGCGCAATCTGGACGCTGGCCGTGGCGACGTGCTCGGAGTTGTTGCGCACGTCCGCAACCAGCCGTGACAGCGCGCCCTGCATGTCATCCAGCGCGCTGAGCAGCGGCGAGAACTCGTCGCCCGCTTCATCGTGCACCGGCACCGTCAGGTCGCCGTCGCGCACCCGCTCGGCCACACCGCGCGAGACCGCGACCCGCCGGCCCAGAACAGCAGCCGCATACCACGACAGCAGGCCGAGTCCTACCACCGCGACCGCCGCCAGCGCGGTCAGGGCGAGCAGCGTCTGTTGCGACTCGCGGGCCGCATCGGCCAGTTCGCCGCGCAGCGCGCCTTCCTCGGCCTGTACGGTCTCGCGCAAGGCCTTGAGCAGTGCAGTGCGTGCCGGTACGGTCTTGTCGACCAGGAAGGCAAAGGCCTCGTCCTGACGGCCCGCCTTGACCAGTGCGACGTCCTCCGCCGCCACCGCCCAGAAGGTGCGGAACAGCTCTTGCACGCGGGCGTGGCGTGCGCGTTCGGCCTCGGTCAGCAGGCCTGCTTCGAACGTAGCCAGCGTCTTGCCCACCAGCGCACGCTTTTCTTCGATGCCGTCGAGCGCGCGCTCCAGTTCCGGGGTGCTGCGCGCCAGGATTGCATGGCGTAGCAGTAGCAAGACCCGCGTCACTTCAAGCTCGGTGCTGGAGACCCGCTGCAGCTGCGGCACCCGCAGGCTGGCAGTCTGCTCGAGCACCGCCCCGGTGTGGCTCAGGTTGAACCAGGCGAAGATGGCGACGCCCACGAAAGCCAGCGACAAGGCGCCGGAGACGATATAAAGACGGGCCGCGATGCCCATGCCGGCGAAGGTCTTCATTGCGGATACCGCTTCAGCACCGCGCCCGCCGGCGCCTGTTCCGGTGCAGGCCGGCCCTGCTCGCCCGGGCGACGGCCCCAGGTCACCTTCTGCGTCCTGGGCTTCATGAGGAAGCGCGCGAGGGCCGGCAGCAGGACCAGCGCGCCGATCATGTTCACGATAAACATGAAGGCCAACAGGATGCCCATATCGGCCTGGAACTTAATCGGGGAGAAAGCCCAGGTCGCGACGGCCAGCGCCAGCGTGACCCCGGTCAGCATCACGACCCGGCCGGTAAAGAGCAATGCGCGGTGGTAGGCCTGCCCCAGGCTCAAGCCTTCGCGCATCTGTACCAGCATGATGCTCAGCACGTAAAGCGCGTAATCGACCCCGATGCCAACGCCCAGCGCCACCACCGGCAGCGTCGCCACCTTCAGGCCGATGTCGAGCCACACCATCAAGGCCTCGGCCATCACCGAGGTGAGGGCCAGCGGGATGATGGCGCAGGCGACCGCACGCCAGGAGCGGAAGGTGACGTAGGCCAGCACTACCACCGCCGCATACACCAGCAGCAGCATCTCGTGGTTCGCCTTCTGAACCACCGCGTTGGTGGCCGCCTCAAAGCCGGCATTGCCGGCCGCCAGGAGGAATCTGGCGTCGGTGCTGTCGTTCTTGCGGGCGAAAGCCTCGACTTCGGCGGTGACGCGGCGCAGGGTGTCGGCCTTGTGATCAAGCAGGTAGACCTGCACCTGGAGCAGCGAGAAGCTGGCGTCGACCAGGTTGCGCGGAGCACGTGCGCTGGCGGTATTCAGGGCGGCCTGGTTCGGCTGCAGCTCGTACCAGCGCGGATTGCCTTCATTCAAGCCGACGGCGGTCTGACGCGCCAGCGAGGCCACCGATTGCGTGGTTTCGACGCCGGGCAGCTGGCGCAAGCGCCATTCGAGTTCGTCGACGCGCTCGAGCACCGCATGCTTCATGGCGCCCTGCTCGGGTGTGCGCACCATCACCACCAGCACATCGCTGCTGGTGCTGTAGTGCTGCGTCAGATAGGCGTTGTCACGGTTGTAGCGCGAATCCGGACGCAGTTCGGGCGCGCCGGCATCGAGGTCGCCCACCTGCAGGTCGCGGCTGGCGTGCAGGCTAACCGCGCCGAGCACGACGCCGACCACGATGGCGCCCACCGCCCAGCGTGTTTCCGTGAACTTGACCAGGCCCGTCCAGAACGTAGCCTGGCCCTCCGCTTCGCGGTCCGACTGCGCCGCGCGCCGCGCGGCCCGTTCGCTGACGCCGGTGTAGCTGAGCAGCACCGGCAGCAGGATCAGGTTGGTCAGCACCAGGATCGCCACACCCAGGCTGGCGGTAATGGCCAGGCGCCGGATAGATTCGATATCGAGCATCATCAGCACCGCGAAGCCGACTGCGTCGCAGGCCAGGGCCGTGAAGCCGGCCACGAACAGGCGCCGGAAGGTGAAACGCGCCGCCACTAGCCGCGGCATGCCACGGCCGATGTCCTGCATGATGCCGTTCATCTTCTGGGCGCCGTGGCTCATGCCAATGGCGAACACCAGGAAAGGCACCAGCACCGCATAGGGGTCGAGCGCGTATCCGAGCAGCGGCAGCATCCCGAGCTGCCACAGCACAGCCACCAGCGAACAGGCCACCACGAGCAAGGTGCTGCGCAGGCAGCCGGTGTACCAAAATACGATCGCGGTGACGATCAGCGCGGCCACGCCGAAGAAGGCCAGCACCTGGCTCAAGCCTTCGAGCAGGTCGCCCACCACCTTGGCGAAGCCGGTGACGTGGATTGCGACGCCCTGCCTGTCGTACTTAGCGCGCAGCTCTTCCAGCCTTGCGGATAGCGCCGCGTAGTCAAGTTCGCGGCCGTTCTCGTCGCGCTCGGCAAGGGGCACGATCAGGGCGCTGGACTGGAAATCGCGCGCCACCAGCTGCCCTACTTCGCCCGAGCGCTCAATGTTCAGGCGCACGCGCTGGAGCGCGGCATGAGAACCGTCGTAGTCGTCGGGAATCACGGTGCCCCCCTCGAAGCCACGCTCGGTCACGGCGGTCCAGCGGGTCGACGGCGTCCAGAGGGAGCGCATCTGGCCTCGCACCACCCCAGGCAGCAGGAACACGTCGTCATTGACGCGGCGTAGCGTCTCGAGGTAGCGCTTGTCGAGGATGCCCGCGCCGCCCTTGTGCTCGACTACGATGCGCAAGCTGTTGGCCTGCGAGACCAGCTTCTTGCGTTCGGTCTCGTAGTTGACCAGGTAGGGGTGGGTCATTGGCAGCATGCTCTCGAAACTGGCGTTGGGCACGATGCGCAGCGCCTGCCAGCCGAGGAACAAGGTGGTCAGGAGGCACAACAGCAGCAACCAGCCGCGCTGGCCGAACACGAAGCGCTCGATGCGGTTACCGGAATCGGGATCGAAATTGGCGGGCTCGAAGATCGCGTCTGCCTGGGATGATGCGTGATGCTTGTTCATGGTTTCGTGGGTGACTTGATGGAAGCCTGCAGCTTCGGTGCGGCGTCGCGGCCGGGCATGGGCATGCGCAGCAGGCCGCGCGTGCCGACCAGCACCAGGCTTCCGTCCGGCGCAACGGCGGCGCCGGTGAAGGGGAATCGCTCTTTCAGGGGCAGTGCCGAGAAACGCTGGCCGCCGTCGCGGCTGGCGACGACCTGGCCTGCCGCACCGAGCAGCAGCACCGTCCCGTCGGTGGCCTGTAGTCCACTGATGAGCGACGCGTCGACCGGGGTCTGGACTTCGACCCATGGCGCGCCGGGCGTGGCACTGCGGTAGACCTTCCCGCGCAGGCCAAATACGAGCAGTGCGTCGTCCTTCAGCGTGAGTCCGCCGAACAGGCTCCCGGATGCGGGCGATGTGGTGGCGGCAAAGGGTGCGCCCGGAGCGCCGGCGCGCAGGATCAGGCCCTGCTCGCCGAACAGGTACTGTTCCTGGCCACGGCGCGCGATGCCGTAGTAGGTAGCGCCCTCGGGATTCGGCAACTCCGCCATGTGGGCGCGCCAGGTCCGGCCGCCGTCGAGCGTCGAGAATGCGATGCCGTAGGCCCCGGCGACCATCACCGAGCCGTCGGCGCGCAGGTCGATCCCCAGCAGGGGCTTGTCGGCGCCCTCGTCGACCAGGCGCCGAGCTTCGTCCAGCAGGACGTTCAGCGGGTGCTCGGCGTCGTCCGGGTTCGGTCTGGCCGCATCCCAGGCCTGCTGGGCCGCCTGCAGCGCCAGCTTCGCGCCGGTCTCGCCGTCGAACACGCGCTGCCAGGACGCTCCGCTGTCGCTGCTGCGCAGTACTACGCCCATGTTCCCGACCGCCCAGCCCTCGCGTTCATTCGCAAAGCGCAGCGCGGCCAGCGTCACGCTGACCGGCACGCGGGCCTGCTTCCAGTGATTGCCGCCATCGTCCGAGTAGATCACGAGGCCGCGTTCGCCGGCCGCCACCAGCCGCTTGCCGACGCGCTCGATCGCCTGCAGGTTGGCGCGTGCCGGCTGGGCCACCGCCAGGGCCGGGCGCTGCAGCGCGGCCGGCACCGCAGCAGCAGCCTGCGCCGCGTCCGCGGCCAGGGTGGCCGCCAGCGCAGCCGCCGCATACTTCATCTGTGCCATGATCAACGCACGCCGCCGCTGGCCAGGGCGCTCGAGGTGAATCGGCTCAGTTGCTTGCTGTCGTAGTCGGCGTAATTCACGCCGCCGGTCTCGTTGATGGCGGCGGCGTAGACCCAGCCGCCCGACAGCAGGTCGAACCAGGTATAGCTCAGGGTGCTCGCCGACGGCTCGTCACCCGCCAGCAGCGTGTAGGCCTGGCCGGTCTTCCACAGCTTGCCCTGGGCGTCCCAGCTGTCGGCCAGCACCGCTTGCCAGGTGTCCTCATCCAGGTAGAGGCGGCGCTTGGCCGCCACGTTGCGCTTGCCATCGCGCAGCGTGGCTTCCAGCACCCAGACCCGGTGCAGCTCCCAGCGTACCGCATCCGGGTTGAGCGTTCCTTTGCCGATAACGTCCTTGATCGGCTTGCGGAACAGGCCGTTGTTGTTATACGGGATGTACAACTCCTTCTTGCCGACCAGTTTGACGTTATAGCGGTCCTGGGCGCCGATGAAGAGGTTCACGTCGTCGAAGTTGGCCAGGCCGGCGGCCGACGCGTCAGGGGTGTCGTACACCAGCGAGGGCGACTTGCGCACCCGGCGCTGGCCCGGCACGTACTGCCAGCCATCCTTCGGACGGCTGTAGTTGTCGACGTAGTCGATGGTCATCAGGGCCTGGCCAGCATTGGCCGGCGGCTCGGTCACGTCCAGGCGGGCGCGCGCCCACTCGCCGCTGAAACCCTCCGGCTTGCCCTTGGGGTCGTAGTAGGGATAGGCCAGGCTGGTGCGCTGGCGGTTGGTCAGCACCCGTTCGCCGCTGGCGGTCATCACGTATTTATCGGCAGTGAAGCTGGTAAGCTGGCCGCGGTAGCTCAGCATGTGGTTCCACAGCGCCTCATGGCCGTTCTTCGGCACCGGGAAGGGAATGCCGCCGTAGGCGCCTTCCACCGTCAGGCCGCCGTTGGTCAGCTTGGCGCGCTTGGCGTTTTCAGCGACCGCATCGTAGATCGCCTGCGAGAATACCGCCGTGCGGTGGCTCGGGTAGACGTCGACGCGCATGCCTGGATGCTTGGCCAGCAGCGCTTTGGTGCCGTCGCTCAGCTTGTCCGCATGCTGGGCCATGTTGGCAGCCGTGATCGACACTACCGGCTTCTCGTTCGCGAACGGGTCCGGGCGGCGCTTGTCCGGGCCCGGCGGGGTGTTAACCGGCTTCCCGTCCCAGGCTGGAATTGTGCCTTCCTTGTTACCGGCGCGCTCGGCGCCGTAGGGAGTGAGTGCACCGGATTTCAGGTCCTGTGCAAGGGCTGCGCCAACAGAGCCGAGGCCAGTCGCCAGGCCGAGAACCAGGCAGGCGCTGGTATTCTTGAGTGACAACGCTTTCATTATCTTGTCTCCATGTGTATTTTTTTGGATGTAAGGGATGGGTGGGAGCCGCGTCAGATGTCGGGCCACGGACCTGCATGCGGACGGCCGTGGCGGCGCAGCGGCTGCCCAGCCGGACCGGCGCAGGGGCGAATGCCCAGATTGGGTGTGGACGCGGTTGCGCCAGCAAGCACTTTCATCGTGTCTCCGTCACTCCTCTATCGAGTGGTGTTGCCGCGTCCCAGTCAGGCTCCGCCCAGGGGCCTGCTACGCGCAGCGTCGATTTGAGTGCTTCAAGAATATTTCGGGGAAGGCCAGGTGTCGTTGCACAAATCTGAGATTCACTGGCATTTTTCCTTCCGGGGGCGAAGGAAAGGGCCGCAGCCGGGCCGGCGGGAGAAGAGGCTGGCGCCGGCCACCCGGTGGCCGGCAGGCCGGGCGTCCGCGCACGGTGCGCGGACGCGCGACCGGCGTCGAATTACAGGCTGCCGCGCAGGGACAGCGTCACGTTGCGCGGATCGCCATAGTAGTAGCTGATTCCTGTCGGCGCGAACTTCTTGTAGTACACCTTATCGAACAGATTGTTGACATTGACCTGGATGCCCAGCTTCTCGCTGAACCGGTAGCCCAGCATAGCATTGGCGACCGTGTACCCGCCCTGGGTGGAGGTCACGGTACCCGAGCGCACATATGAATCGCTCTGGACCTGCACGCCGCCGCCCACGGTCCAGCCTTTGCCGGCACGGTCCGGGCTGTAGCTGGTGAAGATGCGCAGCTGGTGGCGCGGATCGATGCTGCGCAGCGGCTGGCCGGTGTTGGCGGCCGTGTCACGCAGGTACTTGGTGCGCGTGTTGGTATAGCCGCCCATCACCTGCCAGCCCGGCAGCACTTCGCCCGACAGCTCCGCTTCCCAGCCCGCGCTGCGCTGGGCGCCGCCGGCCACGCGGCAGTAGCCGCTGGTGAAGTAAGGCAGGCAGGGATTGCGCGAGGTGGTATCTTCGATCGCGCGGCCGACGTTATCGATCTGGAACAGACCCAGCGAAGCGTTCAGGCGCCCGCCGTAGAATGCGCCTTTCAGGCCCAGTTCGTAGTCTTCGCCGGTGATCGGCGCGAGGATGTTTCCGTTCGCGTCCTTCACGTTCTGCGGCGTGAAGATCTCGGTGTAGCTGGCGTAGGCGCTGAGGGCGTCGTTGATGTCGTAGACCAGGCCGGCATAGGGCGTCACTTCGCGCCTGATCTCGTAGTTGCTTGCCGGGCTGCCTGCCGAATCGTACTTCCACCAGCTCAGGCGCGTGCCGAGGATGGCGGTCAGCGGCGCCGCCAGCGACAGGCGTGCGGTGGCAAAGGCGCCGTGCTGGGTCGTGGTGTTCGGCTTGTTCGGCGTCGCCGGCATGGCGATCGCCTGTTCCGGATAGCTGGTGAACGGATTCCAGTTGCGGATGTCGATCGTCTGCGGATAGAGGTTGCCGACACCCCAGCTCTCGGTAGTGGCGGCGCGCACGCGCTCCATCCCGACCACCAGTTCGTGTTTCCTGCTAAGCAGCGAGAAAGCGCCGTCCGCGACCAGCGACATGGCCTGCTGGTGACTCTCGTTGCCGGTGTACTGGGCGCTTGTGACGGTCATCAGGTAGGGATTGGTGGCGCCGGCCGGGCGCGCCATGTAGGTCTGCTTGAAGCCATTGTCCTTGAGCGCCAGGTGGGTGTAGGCGGCCTTGGCCTTCACGGTCCAGTCGTTGGCGAAACGGTGCGTGAGTTCCACCAGGGCCTGGTCGTTGTAGCGGTTCCAGCGGTTCCAGTCCGAGCCAAGATAGGTCTCGCGCGGCAGGTTCAGCGCGGTGCCGTCAAGGTTTCCGGGCATGCCGCCCCAGGCGCCGGTGGCGTCCAGGTCGGTGTGCTGCAGGCTGGCCGCGAGCAGCGTGCGGGGGCCGAGATCGGCCTCGACCACCGCATACATCACTTCGCGGTCTTCGCGCTTGGCATCCTGGAAGAACTCCTTCTTGTCTTTCACTGCGACGACACGGCCACGAACCGTGCCGGCCTTGTTCAAGGGGCTCGAGACGTCGGCCTCGATCCGGCGCCGCTCCCATGAGCCAATGCTCAAGGCGGCGGACGCCTGGAATTCGCGTGCCGGACGCTTGCGCACCATGTTGACGGTAGCGGAGGGATTGCCCGCGCCGCGCAGCATGCCGGAGGCGCCGCGCAGCACTTCCACCCGGTCCAGCACGGCAGTGTCGGGCTGGACGAAGGACGAACCGCTCTGGTTGATGGTCAGGCCGTCGACCTGCAGCGCGTCGATGGAAAAGCCGCGCGCGTTGTACGACACCCGCTCGCTGTCGGTGTAGTCCACCGCCACGCCCGGGGTGTTCTGCAGCACGTCGTGCAGGTCGAGCAACTGGCGCTCGTCGAGCAGCTGGCGGGTCAGCACAGTGACCGGCTGCGGGATGTCGCGCAAGTCCTGCTCGCCTTTGAACAGGGTGGCCGCGCGCGCACCGAAGGACTTCGTCCCTTCGGTCGCCGTATCGCTCTTGCCGACCACATTCACCACGGCCGTCACCGGCGCCTCGCCTTTCTCGTCGAACGCGGCTGCGTCCGCCTCTACGCCGTCTGGTGCGGCCAGCCCCGCCACGGGAGCCAACAGCATCGCGGCCGCGCAAAGGGCCTGGGCACGGCGGCCACGTCGGCTGCGTGGTGCGAGAGGAATGAATTCATTGAGGGGAACTGCACCTGGCATCGACTGCTCCTTCTTTTGCTGTTTGTAAATGAGAATGATTCGCATTATAATTCTCATTAACGAATTGCTGCAATGTCCAAATTGTTGAAAATAAATCCGACCGATCGCCATCCACTATCGAAAGACGAAAGCACTATATGAAGAAGCTGCTCCTTACCACCCTCCTCGCCCTCGTATCCAGCCTCCCGGCGAGCGCACACCAGATCTGGATCGAACAAGGAGGGACCGCCGCCGTGCTGCATTTCGGCGAGTTCGGCGACAACCTGCGTGAGACCACGCCCGGACTGCTCGACAAATTCGTGACGCCTGCTGCGCGCCTGGTCGGCAGGGATGGGGTGCAAGCGCTGGCCTTGCGCAAGACGGCGCAGGGCTTCGTGCTGGCGCGGACGGCGGCGCCGGGAGAGTCGATCGTGGCAGAGGATGCGGCCTGGCCGATGTTCGACAGCACCCATGAGGGCAAGACCGTGCGCGGCATGTGGACCCCGGCCGCGCGCTGGGTGTCTGGCCTGGCGGCGCAGCAGCCGGTACTGGACTTTGACATCGTGCCCACCGGCCAGCCGGGCCAGTTCCGCGTCTATTACAAGGACCGGCCGCTGCCGAACGCGAAGGTCAGCGCGGTTATCCCGAACGGCTGGAAGCGCGAGGAGACCACCGACGAGCAAGGTCTGGTCCGTTTCGCCCTGCCCTGGCGCGGGACCTACGTGCTGGAAGCCCGCCACCTCGACCGCCAGCCGGGCGAGCGCAAAGGCGAGCGCTACGACACGGCCAGCTTCGTGACTTCGCTGTCCTTCAATAAACCGGACGGCGCCCCGGCCCTGGCCGCCGGTCCCGTCACCCCGGCCGGCAAGCCATGAACGCAACCCTGCACTGGCGCTACCGCGGCGGCGTGGCCGCACGCGCACTCGCCGCTATCGGCGGCGGCTACCTGCTCTCCAGCACCGGAAGCTACCTGCTGGCCAGGCTGCTGCCGCTGCACCGCGCCGACGCCGTCACCCTGGCCACGATGCTGGCCTTCATGGTCTATCCCTGCGTGGTGATGTGGGTGTTCGCTGCCAGCAGCGCTCGGCGCGCCTGTGCCGGCGTCGGATTGCTGTCCGCCGCGTTCTGGCTGGCCGGGAGGATGGCATGAAGGAGGGACTGCGCCAATCGATGGCCTGGCTGCACACCTGGTCCGGCCTGCTGGTATGCTGGGTACTGCTCCTGATCTTCGTCTGCGGGACCTCGGCCTATTACCGCGACGAAATCTCGCTGTGGATGAAGCCCGAGCTGCACGGGGCCGCCGCCCGGCCGGCCGCGGCGCCAGCCGTCGCCGTCGCCCATGCGGTGACGGTGCTGCAGGAACGCGCCCCCAAGGCGACGCGCTGGATCATCGACCTGCCGGACGGGCGTACCCCGCTGGTCAACGCCAACTGGACCAACCCGCCGAAGAAGGGCATGAGCATGGCCGAGCGTCGCGCCGCCTTTCGCAGGCAGGCCGTCATGCTCGACCCGTCCACCGGCGCGGAAGTGGCGGGCCCACGCGACACCCGGGGCGGCGAGTTCCTGTACCGGATGCACTTCGACCTCTACTACATGCCGGCCATCTGGGGCCGCTGGATCGTCGGCATCTGCGCGATGTTCATGCTGGTGGCGATCGTCAGCGGCGTGATCACCCACAAGCGCATCTTCAAAGACTTCTTCACCTTCCGCCCGAAGAAGGGGCAGCGCTCCTGGCTCGACGGACACAACGCCACCGCCGTGCTGGCCCTGCCCTTCCACCTGATGATCACCTACACCGGCATCGTGACCCTGATGTTCATGTACATGCCGGCACCCACCAAGGCCCTGTACGGCGACGACCAGAAGACGATGTTCGCCGAGGTCTTCCCCGACAACGAGCGCATCAAGTCCGCGAAGGTCCACACGCCGCTGGCGGATCTGGCGCCGATGCTGGCACAGGCGCAGGGCGCATGGGGGCAGGCTCCCGCGCGCATCATCGTGAATCATCCGAACGACCTAAATGCCACTGTGCAGCTGGTGCGTCAAGCCGGCACCCAGCTGTCCAACATTGAACCCTCGCTCACGTTCAGCGGGGCAAGCGGTGCGCTGCTCGCTGCGAGCGGCGAGCCGTCCGGCGTCTCGGCCATGCGCCGGGCCTTCTATGGCCTGCACGTGGCGCACTTCGCCGAACCGCTGCTGCGCGCGCTGTTCTTCCTGTGCGGCCTGGCGGGCTGCGCGATGGTCGCCACCGGCGCCCTGCTGTGGGGCGTGAAGGAACGCCAGAAGTGTGCCAAGGTGCTGGCCAGCGGCGGCCGACCCGGCTTCGGGGTGCGCCTGGTCGACGCGCTGAACATCGGCACCATCGCCGGCCTGCCGATCGCCCTCGGCGCCTATTTCTGGAGCAACCGCCTGTTGCCGCTCGGCCTGGAGAACCGCGCCGCGCTGGAAGCCAACTGCTTCTTCGCGGCCTGGGCCTGCGCCGCCGCGCTGGCGCAACTGCGCCCCACACGCCGAATGTGGCAACTGCAGCTTGCGCTCGGCGCCGTCCTGCTGGGAGGCGTGCCGCTGTTGAATGCGGTGACCGGCACCCACCTGGGCGTCAGCTTGTTCACGCCCGGCCTGCGCGCGCTGGCCGGCGTCGACCTGGTCTTGTGCGCGGTCGGCGCACTGCTGGGCTGTGCGGCCTGGTGGATGCGGCCGAAGGTCCACGCGGCGCGGGCGCCGCGCATCGCGCCGATGCAGAACGCCATGGAGGCGGCGAAATGAGCCTGCTGATTCTCACGGGTGCCGGGCTGGCCTATGGCGGCCTGGCGGCCAAGAGCTTCGCGATGGACCGGCACTACGCCGACATCGTGGGACGCGGCGCCGAGCCCGACCCGCGCCATCGCCTGCGCTGCGCCCTGGCGGGGTGGCTCGCGCTCGCGCTGTCCTTCATGGCCTGCATATGCGCCATGGGCTGGCACATTGGGCCGGTCCTGTGGTGCGGCCTGCTGACGGCCAGCGCGATCGTGTTGACGCTCGGGCTGCAGTATGCGCCGCGGCGCGCCTTGCAGGCCGCGCGGCTCTGTGCTCTTGGCGCCGCCGCAGCCGGTACGCTCGCTATGCTCATCCGGTGAAAACGGCCATCGATGGCCAGCAACATGGCTGTCCTGGCAGGGCGGGAAGAAGGCGGATGCCGTCCTCCCGCCTCGGGTCTAGAACATTGACCGGATCCCCACTGCGAAGCTACGCCCGCGCGGATCGTCGCCGAGGGCGAAACCGTCACGCAGCCCGGCCCGCGTGCCGTTGCCCGAGAAGGCTCCCAGCGGCGGCGTGGCGTCGAACAGGTTCTCGATGTTGAAGAACAGCTGCGCATCCCCCGTTCCCAGGTCGAGCCTGTAGGCCAGGTTCAGGCCCGTGGTGGCGAACGAGGCCAGGTGATTGTTGACCCAGACTTCGTTGGGGTCGCCGCTCAGCTGCATCGCGCTGCGCCAGCGCTGCGTGACGTCGACCGTGAATCCCGCCAGCGGCTGGAAGCGCAGGAAGCCGGAGACGCGCACCGCCGGCGTGGCGGCCATGCCCAGCGGACCGAAGGCGACGCCGCCCTGGTCGCTGGTCGCAAGCCCGGGCTGCCGGTAATACACGTGCGGCTGCCAGGCCGTCAGGAGGCGCAGCGACATCGGGCGCTCGAACAGCCTGCCCGCGTAATTGGCTTCCAGGTCCAGGCCGAAGGTTTCGATTTCGGAGATGTTGACGCTGCGGTTGTACCAGTTGGTCACCGCGTTGGCCGCGGAGCGGTCGGCGAAGCCATTGGGGCGGCGCTGCAAGGCGCAGTAAGGCGAGGTGCCGCCGCTGGCGTAGCAGGCGGCCTGGAAGGCCGCGGTCGCGCCCGAAACCGAGGTGATAGCGTCCGAGATCTTGATCCGATAGGCGTCTGCCGCGAAACTCAGCTTGGGCAAGGGCTGCCAGACCACGCCGACTGTCAGCGTGTTCCCGATTTCAGCCGTCAGGTTCGCGTTCGACTCGTCGATCTGCGGCACAGTCGGGCTGAGCCCCGTCAGCAGGTCGGTCGGGCGCACCTGCACCATCGAGGTCGGCGCGTACAGGTCGTACAGTGTGGGCGCCCGGATGTCGCGCGAACGGGTGGCGCGCAGGCGCAGGGTCTCCAGCACGCTCCAGTCCAGACCCGCCTTCCAGGTCACGTAATGTCCGCTGGTGTCGTAGGAGGTGTAGCGGACCGCCCCGTTCGCATCCAGTTTCCTCGCCAGGGGGGAGTTCTTCAGAAGCGGCACATCGACCTCGCCCGCCACTTCCCAGACGCGCTGGCTGACGCCTTGCGGGCTTTCGCCAAATACGAATTCAGTGCGCGGCGTGCCGGTGGCGCAGTTCAGCGCGAGGCCGGTGCAGTTGACCAGGTCGGTCGGGCGGGCCGCACTGTGCGACTTGAACCCCAGCTTGCGCCATTCGCCCGACAGCGATGCGTTCACCGGGCCGGCCCAGGTGGCAAACGGACTGCCGCCGACCTGGCCCGCAATGTCGTGCATGGTCGTGGTGGCATCGTACAGGAGATCGTCGGTCACGTAGCCGATGGCGTCGGCGGAAGCAGCATTCGGCCCGAACACGTTCAGCGGCACGCAGTCGTCCGCCAGGCCCGGGTTGGTCAGCGTGATGTTGCAGACGGTACGGCCGCCGCTGCTCACTGCATCGAGCGCCGCCGCCAGTTTCTGGCGGTCGAGAGCATTCATCAGGCGCGTGTCAAGCCTGGATCTGCCATAGGTGTAATCGAGGTTCCAGTTCAGTCCACCGCCCTTGCCTTCCAGTCCGCTCGTGAGCACCCATTGCTTCGAATCCGAGTCGGCTTGGATGCGCGGGATATCGCCCATGAATTTGCTGAAGCCGAATGTCGTCTGGCTGACCGGGATCAGCGCCGCATACTGCGCGGGAAGGAAGGCGTTGGTTCGGCGCAGCTGTACGTTGTTCAGCTGGTTCGTCTCGGCGAAGCTAGTATTGGTCTTGAGGTTGCCAGACACTTGCAGATAGGCGCGCGTCGTCGCCGATGCTTCATAGTCGAGGCGCCCGAACAGCTGCGTTCCTTCCAGGCGCGCCAGCAGTCCCGAATCCCAATAGCCTCCCTCCCCGCCAAGCTCAATTGCCGCAGTGCCGGTTGGCGTGCCGGCCGCGAAGGGACTGAGCACACCGTTTTCCCGGAAGGTGCGGCCGGCCAGCGCACCGCTGGTGATCAGGCCGCCGAATGGGAAGGTCTTCTGGCGCAGGTCGGTCTGCAGGATGTAGGGATTGGCGGCGGTACCGGCGCCGGTGACGCCGACCTGGTTCAGCCAGGCCCGGTCGGATCGGCGGTCGATCCCGTCTTCCTTGCGCAGTTCCACGCCCGCTTCCAGGTGCAGGTCGGGCGCGACGTTGCCGCCCCAGGCCACACTAGCGTTGGAACGGGCAGCGTCGCCCTGCGCCGATTTGCCGTAGCTGGCATCCGCCTTGATGCCGTTGAACTTGCGGTCGATGACATAGTTGACGACGCCGGTCATGGCATCCGAGCCGTACACCGCCGACACACCGCCGGTCACGATGTCGACGCGTTCAACGAACTGCTGTGGGATCAGGTCGACGTCGACTACGCCGTTGTAGAGGGTCGGCGGAATGCGCTTGCCGTCCATCAGGACCAGGGTGCGGGTCGCGCCGATGTTGCGCAGGTTGAGCTGGTTGGCTGAGCCGCTACCGCCGGCCGCACTGCCGGAAGTGGTTGGATTGCTGGTGGAGCCGCGCGAGCCGGCGAACACCGGCAGCGTATTCAGGGCCTCGGCCAGGGTAGCGCCGGGTTTGCCGGTCAACAGCTCGTCTGTGCGGATCACGGTCACTGGCGACGGGCTGCTGTCGCCGTTCTTGATGACACGCGAGCCGGTGACGGTCACGGTCGCGGGTTTCGGGTCTGCTGCGTTCAATTCAGCAGGGGTTTCCGGTACTCCAGCGTCGCTTTGCGCGCAGGCCGGACCGGCGACCGCCGATAGTCCAAGGCCGCAAAGCAGGACGCGTTCGAATCGTTTCACATTGTCTCCTTGTGGTTTTATCGGTTCTGCGCTGGCACGCCGGATGGCGGCATGGTCAACTTGATCCCGCCGCAGCTGCCGGATGCGGCATGCGCAAAGCGAAACCTGATGCAGGGCCGAGTCTTCCCAAGGGGGTGCGAGGCCCGACGGTTGGGATCTCCAACGTTGCAATGGAAATATCGTAGGGAACCGGCGGGCGTGTGGCTTTACACAAAAATGAGGTTAACTTGTACCTTTCCGCCGGATGGTTTGCGCAAAAGGTAGAGCCGGCGATCGACCGGTGTCCGTCTCGGCGTACGCGGCGGCAGGATGCGGTCGGGTTCGATCCACTCGTCATTCCCGCGCATGACTTGCAGAATACTGCGTGGTTCGATTTCCCGCTCGCCTACCGGACCGGGATCCTGGTCAGCGAACCAAGTCCATTCCTGTGTGCGTGGGTTGCAACGGCCTGCTTGGCCGTTAACGATGTCTTTGACAGTGGGATGAGCACAAGCAAATAAAATCCGCCGGCGATCTCAATTGCAAAACAAAACGGGCCTCAAATTGAGGCCCGTTCGTATGTAATTTGGAGGCGAGGACGGGAGTCGAACCCGTCTAGACGGCTTTGCAGGGCGTATTTAACTCAACAATATCAACAGCTTAGCTAAAAACCACAGTTTTACACCTATTGGACATTCTACGATTGGTTGCGTCTACTACTTATAAGGGTTCATAGCCACTTCACTTTCCGCTTGAAAACCTTCTATCTCCGCAAGCAGCACCTATCGTGAGCTCTACTCACGGTGTTGAGGCAACCATTAACGGCTGCTTACGCAGCGGACCTAACAGGCAAGCTCGTGCCCAGATCCGCCAACGTCTCAAACCTTTGCGTACGCACAACAGAATGGCAAGTCAAAACAGGAACGTTATCGGATGTTAATCATGCATTCATTTTTGGTGTGTCCCCTGCCTGGACGACAGAGGCCGATCAAAAAAGCATATTTTCTCTCAGGAAATCAAAATGTGGCAAGAACGCAATTTTTGGATCAGTTTGAGCCTAAAGGGATAACGATGCATTAGTTTCGTCCCTTTTTTACGATAACTAGCATGTTGTTTGTTTCGTAATTTCATGCTACTTTCACTGCATTGAGCGAGATCCTTCAAGCGGCGGGATATTAAGTTGGAAAAGATAGCTTTCTAGCTGCTTAAATTTCATTGAGAGAGGAGATTAGCATGCGGAATAGTGAATATGCGGTTCGATCGGATTTGACAAAAATTCGTTTTGATCAAAGCATGAGCGAAGACGAAAAAATAGAGACCGTTGTTTCATATTTTTCTAACTTAGATAAGCTTTTGCTAGCTGGCTCGTCACTGAAGCAGTTTTATCCATACCTACGTTCTCATCCAGTTGTAAGTCGGAAAGTTTATGACCGTCTAGTTGACGCACACAACGAGTGGGCAATGGCGACCGACCGATCCAAACAGATGGTTCCTGCTTGCTGCTGCTGTGGTTGGGAAGCTCCAGATTATCCTATCGCTATCACTTTATCTTCTACTTCAGGGTCATCGCCCTTGAACAATTTCCTTAAGCTAGAACCTGGGATAGCATTTCGTCCCCGCAAGGAAATGAGTATGGAGCATGCGCAAGAATTATTTGCACACTTGACTTCTCCAGCGCACATCGATGACGAACAGCGAGAGGCCATATACAGCGTATTGCAGAACAATGAGGTTCTTGGTGCACATCTGTTTGAAATATCTGTCTCATTTGCTCGGTTGGGACAACTTTCGCAAACACCATCTGCATCGCTCAGCCCGGTAGTATCCACGCTCATTGCTGGTTTTGGACGGGAAAATGATGGCGGTGGCTGTTGCTGCTGCTGCTG
>NZ_JAJFEQ010000008.1 GCF_020707265.1 Massilia sp. IC2-477 | reverse complement strand
CCGGGGTGTACGGCCGCCCAACGGCCGGCCGTACAACCCGGTCGTCACCCTGAACGGCTGGTCGCTACCCTGGCGCATGAACAATGGCGTCAAGGAGTTCCACCTGATCGCCGAACCGGTGGTGCGCGAGATCGCACCGGGCATGAAGGCCAACCTGTGGGGCTACAACGGCCAGAGCCCGGGCCCCACGATCGAGGTGGTCGAAGGCGACCGGGTGCGCATCTTTGTCACCAACCGCCTGCCCGAGCACACCAGCATCCACTGGCACGGCCAGCGCCTGCCCAACGGCATGGACGGCGTGACCGGGCTGACCCAGCCCGGCATCCAGCCGGGCAAGACCTTCGTTTATGAGTTCGTCGCGCGCCGGCCCGGCACCTTCATGTATCACCCGCACGCGGACGAGATGGTGCAGATGGCGATGGGCATGATGGGCTTCTGGGTCACGCACCCGAAGAACCCGGCCCAGCACCGGGTCGATCGCGATTTCGTGTTCCTGCTGAACGCCTACGACATCGAGCCGGGCAGCTATACGCCACGGGTCAACGAGATGCTCGACTTTAACCTGTGGACCTTCAACAGCCGCGCCTTCCCCGGCATCGACACCATGAACGTGCGGCAGGGCGACCGCGTGCGCATCCGGGCCGGCAACCTGACCATGACCAACCACCCGATCCACCTGCACGGGCACGAGTTCGAGGTCACCGGCACCGACGGCGGCTGGACCCGGCCCGAGTCGCGCTGGCCCGAGGTCACCACCGACATCGGCGTGGGCCAGATGCGCGCCATCGAGTTCATCGCCGATGAACCCGGCGACTGGGCCTTCCACTGCCACAAGTCGCACCACACCATGAACGCCATGGGCCACGACTTACCGAACCTGATCGGCGTCGACCACCGCGGCGTGGCCGAGAAGATCACCAAGCTCGTGCCCGACTACATGGTGATGGGCGAGAAAGGCGGCTCCATGGGCGACATGGAGATGCCGCTCCCGGAAAACACCCTGCCGATGATGACCGGCCAGGGTCCCTTCGGCGGTGTCGAGATGGGCGGCATGTTCACCGTGCTCAAGGTGCGCAAGGACCAGAAAGCGGGCGACTACAAGGACCCGGGCTGGTACAAGCACCCGGCCGGCACCGTCGCCTACGAATGGAAAGGCGAGGCTCCGGCCGCGGTACGCAACCAGGGCGCGGGTGGCCAGTCCATGCCGGCGAAGAAACCGGCGGACGTGGAAGTCACCGTCCGGAAACCGGGCGGCCACAAGGGCCATCATTGATTAATAACCCACGATAAAAGGAGAACCCCATGAACGCAATTCCAACACTGATGCTGGCAGCCGTCATGGCCGCTGCAACTTCGATGGCGGTGGCCCAGGACAGCGGGCACGCGCATCACGAACATGCCGCCCACGGGGCGCCGGCCGCCGCCGAACTGGCTGACGGCGAGGTGAGGAAGATCGACAAGGACGCCGGCAAGATGACGCTGCGCCATGGCGAACTCAAAAACCTCAACATGTCCGCCATGACCATGGTGTTCCGGGTCAAGGACTCGGCCATGCTGGATGCGGTCAAGCCCGGCGACAAGGTCAGGTTCGCGGCCGAGCGTGTGGACGGCGCCATCACGATCGTCCAGCTTCAGGCGGCCCAGTGAACCGGGAGCCCGGCATGAAAATTACCTCCGTCCTGCGGGCCGCGGCGAGGGCCCTGGCCCTCGGTGCTGCCCTGTTCACCGTATCCCCGCTTACTCTGGCGGCAACGCCGAAAGAGACGCTCGAAGCCTTCCACCAGGCTCTCGCCACCGGCGACAAGGCCAGGGCACTGGCCCTGCTGTCGCCGGAAGTGGCGATCCACGAATCCGGCTATGTCGAGCGCTCCCGCGACGAGTACGCCAGTCACCATCTAGGCGGCGACATGGAGTTCGCCGGGACTACGAGCCGCAAGCTGCTGAAACAGACCGAGCGCATCGACGGCAACACAGCCGTCGTGTGGGAAGAAACCGAAACCACGGGCACGTCGCGCGGCAAGCCCGTGCACCTGTTCGGCACCGGCACGGCAGTCCTGGAGAAGAAGGACGACGGCTGGGCCATCGTTCACGTGCACTGGTCCTCGCGTAAGGCAAAGTAAGAGCACTCCAAGCCAGCCATGCGCCTGCCCCGGCGGGCGCATGCTATCGTGCCCCTGCAATGTCGCAGGCCAGCAGGGACACGCATGCACCCGTCGAACATCGTCCTCCTCGAATTCCATCCCGAACGCGACGAGCTTTGCTACGGCAAGGAGCTGCGCGACGGCCTGTCGGTGGCCCTGCGCACCGGCAGCTCGCTGTGGGTCGCCAACGACGAATCGGTCAGCCTCGAACGACTCACCGTGTGCGCGGAAGACAGCACCGGAAAAAGCAGCTTCACGCGCGATCATCGCCAGTACGCACTGCACGATTTTTTCAATCTGCCGCTGCCGCCGCACGGCGACACGTCGGATGATATCAACGAAGCCGACATCGAAGGCCTGGCCTGCGACGGCAAGTACCTGTGGATCGCCGGCTCGCACAGCCTGCGCCGCAAGCAGCCGAAGGACGGCGACGGCGTGAAAAAGGCGCAGAAGCGCCTGGCCACCATCAGCGCCGACGGCAACCGCTACCTGCTCGGGCGCATTCCCCTGGTCAAAGACGGCGACGGCTATACCCTGGCCCGTGAAAGCACCCACAAGGACAAGCTGCGCAGCGCCGCCCTGCTGCGCGGCGACGAACACGGCAACGAACTGACGGCGCTGCTGCGCGAGGACGAGCATCTTGGTCCTTTCCTCGCCATCCCCGGCAAGGACAACGGCTTCGACATCGAAGGCCTGGCGGTGGCCGGCAAGCACCTGCTGCTTGGCCTGCGCGGCCCCGTGCTGCGCGGCTGGGCGGTGGTGGTGGAAGTCGCGCCGGTGGACGATGCCGAACCGGGACGCCTGCGGCTCGGGCCGGTGGACGACGAGGGCCGCCCCTACCGCAAGCACTTCGTCGACCTGCATGGTCTCGGCATCCGCGACCTGTGCGTGCAGGGCAAGGACATCCTGGTGCTGGCCGGACCCACCATGGACCTGGATGGCCCGGTGACCCTGTTCCGCTGGCGCGGCGGGGCCGAGCCGGGCAAGGACTGCGTGCTGGCGGCGCACGAACTCGAACGGGTGCTGGAACTGCCCTACGGCCACGGCGTCGACCATCCCGAGGGCATAGCGCTGTTCGCCGACGACAGGCAGGGCGGCGCAGCCCTGCTGGTGGTGCATGACGCGGCCTCTCCGAGCCGGCAGATCGGCGACAGCACCCTGGTGGCGGACGTGTTTTCGCTGCCGCGCCGCGGAAAATAGCCGCGCGCCGCTTAATGCCGGTCACTTAAGGCCATCGCTCATCCGTAGGGTGGGCGGGGGAATATAGTCCAGTGGACTATATTCCGCCCACGCGGTCAAATCACAGTACTGCAGCCCGTGCGGCTGTTCATATCACAACTATCACCGCGTGGGCGGGCAAGCCGCCCACCCTACCATTCTCACTAACTGACCGGCATTAGCGCGTCGCTACCCCTTGTGCATAAGCTTCACGACATATGCATATTTCACCCGCTTCGTGAGTTTTGTTGAATTTCGTGCCCCGGGGCCGGTGGTATTCTCGCCGCCTTGCTTTCGCTTGCACCCAATGACACCCAAGAACACCCTGCTGGCGCTGCTCGCGCTGATGTTTGCCTGCGGCCTCACCCAGGCCATGTACGACGCCGCGCACATGCGCATGCCTTCCTGGTGGGCGATCGTGTCGGCCCTGCTGTCGAACTTCCTGCCTTTCTACTGGTACCGCCTCGACAGCGAAGCGCGCCGCTTCCGGCGCTCGCGCTGGATGAGCTCGGCCGTTGTCGCCGTCTCTCCACTCGCTATTCCGCTCTACCTGCTGCGCAGCCGCCCGAAAGGCGCGCGCCTCGCTTCCCTGGCCCGCATGTCGGGGTTCGTGCTGCTGATGCTGGGCGCCACCGTTGTCGGCGGCGTGGCCTTCTTCGCCATGCCTGGCTGAAGCGCACGAGGCCTGCGCCCCGTCCGCCGGGTTTTTGATAAGGTGGCCTCAACGCCGCGCGCCGCGCGGCCGCGGGAGTATTCCCGCCCTTTTCACGAATGGGAGAACAGCATGCGCAAGATGATCATGATGGCCATTGCAGGCCTGCTCTGGAAGAAATTTGGCGGCAAGATGGCGCAACGCTACCCGATGGGTCGCGGCGGCTATCGCCGCTACTGATGCACGGACGGCCAAATGGCCGTCCCAAGCAGTCCACCTTGCAGTAGAATCGCTGGCTTTAAGGCAACTTTCGTATCACCACCTTAAGGCCGACGATGGAACACGCTCAGCAAGAACACAGCAACGAACTCCGGCGCGGGCTCAAGAACCGCCACATCCAGCTGATCGCCCTCGGCGGCGCCATCGGCACCGGGCTGTTCCTGGGCGTGGCCCAGACCATCCAGCAGGCCGGCCCATCCGCCCTGCTCGGCTACGCCCTTGCCGGCCTGGTCGCCTTTTTGATCATGCGCCAGCTCGGCGAGATGATCGTCGACGAACCGGTCGCCGGTTCCTTCGGCTACTTCGCCAGCAAATACGGCAGCCCGATGATCGGCTTCATCTCGGGCTGGAACTACTGGGTGATGTACATCCTCGTCAGCATGGCCGAACTCTCGGCGCTCGGCATCTACGTCCAGTACTGGTTCCCCGAGGTCCCGACCTGGATGTCGGCGCTTGCCTTCTTCTTCCTCGTCAACGCCCTCAGCCTGCTGAACGTGAAAGCCTTCGGCGAGCTCGAATTCTGGTTCGCGATCATCAAGGTGGCGGCCGTGGTCGGCATGATCGTGTTCGGCCTCTACCTCCTGGTCAGCGACACTGCCGGCCCGCAGGCCGGCGTGGCCAACCTGTGGCAGCATGGCGGCTTCTTCCCCTACGGCTTCACCGGCCTGGCGCTGTCGATGGCGGTCATCATGTTCTCCTTCGGCGGCCTGGAGATGATCGGCATCACGGCCGCGGAAGCGGATAACCCGGGCCGCACCATTCCGCGCGCGATCAACCAGGCCATCTGGCGCATCGCCATCTTCTATGTCGGCGCGCTGGCCGTGCTCCTGATGCTCTACCCGTGGCAGAAGGTGGTCACGGGCGGCAGTCCCTTCGTCCTGATCTTCGCTGCGCTCGACAGCAATGTCGTGGCCAACGTCCTGAACCTCGTGGTGCTGACGGCCGCGCTGTCGGTCTACAACGGCTGCGTCTACGCCAACAGCCGCATGCTGTTCGGCCTGGCCGAACAGGGCAATGCCCCGCGCGCCCTGCTCAAGGTGTCGCGGCGCGGCGTGCCGCTGGCGGCGCTGGGTGTGTCCGCCATCGCAACCGGCATCTGCATCTGCATCAACTACTTCCTGCCGAAGGAAGCCTTCGGCATGCTGATGGGACTGGCCGTGGCGGCGCTGGTCATCAACTGGGGCATGGTGTGCTGGAGCCACCTGCGCTTTCGCCGCACCAAGCAGGCTGCCGGCCAGGCGACCGCCTTCCGCAGCCCGTTCTTCCCCTTCACCAACTACCTGTGCCTGGCCTTCCTGGCCGGCATCGTGGTGGTGATGTACCTGACGCCTGGCCTGCAGCTGTCGGTCTGGATGATCCCGGCCTGGCTCGCCCTGCTCGCTGTCGGCTACCGCCTGCGCCAACGCGGTGCCGCCGCCGCAGCGGTATCCGCCTGAGCCGGCACCGAGTCGTGCCGCGCTGGCTTAACAGCCGGGCTATTGCTACAGTATGCCGATGGGGCCGGTGTTGATCCGGCCCGCGATGTATTTACCGACCGTCATCACACCATCCACGCGCTGAAGGAAATGCCTTGAAGAAGATCGTCGCCAGTCTCGTCGCCCTCTCCCTGTTCTCCGCCGATGCAGTGTCCATCGCAGCGGCCCAGGACTATGCCAAGTACTCCGCCGAAGCCCTCGACAGGGAACTGGCCGCCATCGCCACCTCGCGCCTGTCGGTGATGGTACCGATGCGCGACGGCGTGGGACTGTCGACCGACATCTACCTGCCGAAGAATGCCTCGGGCAAGCTGCCGGTCATCCTGTGGAAGACGCCCTACAACGAAGGCAAGCTGAAGGGCTCGACCCAGCGCTACGTGCTGGAGTCGGTCAAGCGCGGCTACGTCTTCGTCGTCCAGAACGAACGCGGCCGTTACTTCTCGCAGGGGAAATGGGAAATCCTCGGCAACCCGCAGACCGACGGCTACGACACCCTGTCCTGGATCGCCCAGCAAGCCTGGTCGAACGGCAAGGTCGGCACCCTCGGCTGCTCCTCATCCGCGGAATGGCAGCTGGCCCTCGCCGGACTGAACCACCCGGCGCACGCGGCCATGGTGCCGATGGCCTCGGGCGCCGGCATCGGCAAGGTCGGACGCTTCCAGGAACAGGGCAACTGGTACACCGGCGGCGTGCCGCGCAACCTGTTCTTCGTCTGGCTCTACGGGGTCGACAATCCGCTGCGCGCCCAGCTGCCGGCGATTGCCGACGACAAGCTGCGCGCACGCATCGAGGCCTACAACGACCTGAATCCGAGCAAGCCGCAAGTCGACTGGAACAAGCAGATCAAGCACCTGCCGGTCGACGGGTTGCTCAGCTCCCTGGGCGAACCCGCCGGCACCTTCGAGCAGCTCATCCAGCGCACGCCAGGCGACCCGGCCTGGCGCCAGGGCGGCCTGTACCACGAAGGCATGGGCTGGGGCGTGCCGGCGCTGTGGTTCAACAGCTGGTACGACGTGTCGATCGGCCCGAATCTCGAGCTGTACAACCACGCGCGTGCGGCCGGCACCGACAAGGAAGCCAGCGCCAACCAGTACGTCGTGGTGGCGCCGAACACCCACTGCGCCTACGCCCGCCTGGGCCCGGACATGACGGTCGGCGAGCGCTCGATGGGCAATGCCAGCTTCGACGTCGACGGCGCCATCTACGGCTGGTTCGACCGCTGGCTCAAGGGCGACAGCAAAGCCTTCCCGTCCACTACCGCGCATGTGCGCTACTTCGAGATGGGCGCCAACCGCTGGCAGAGCGCCGGCACCTGGCCGCCGGAGACGGCAAAACCGATGCGCCTCTACCTGCGCTCGGGCGGCCGCGCCAACTCGCTGTATGGGGACGGCCGCCTGAGCAGCGAAGCCCCGGGCGCGGGCGAAGCGGCGGACCGTTACCGCTACGATCCGATGAATCCGGTGCAGACGGTCGGCGGCGGCGACTGCTGCAACGGCGGCATCGTGGTGCCAGGCGCGTTCGACCAGCGTGCGGTCGAGGCAAGGAACGACGTGCTGGTCTACACCAGCGATCCGCTGCCGAAGCCCGTGAGCGTGGCCGGCTTCGTCGACGCCGTGCTGAAGGTCTCGTCGAACGCCAAGGACACCGACTTCGCCGTGAAGCTGGTCGACGTCGCACCGGACGGCACCGCCTGGATCATCGGCGACACCATCTTCCGCGCCCGCTACCGCAACGGATTCGACAAGCCGGAAATGCTCGCGCCGGGCCAGGTCGTAACCATCCGCCCGACCCCGATCGCGACCGCCATCCAGTTCGGCGCCGGACACCGGATCCGGGTCGAGGTGACGTCCTCGAACTTCCCGAAGTTCGTGCGCAACCTGAATACGGGCGGGGCGAACGAGAGCGAAAAGCAAGGCGTGGTTGCGGACAATGCCGTCCACCACGACGCGGCAAACCAGAGCTACATCGAACTGCCGGTGCTACGCTAGGTCCATGACGACCCGCCATGCCTCCTGCACCTGCGGCCAGCTCACCGCGCAAGTAAGCGGTGAGCCACTGCGCATCTCGATCTGCCACTGCCTGAACTGCCAGCGCCGCAGCGGTGGGCCGTTCGCGCAGCAGGCCCGCTTCCTGCGCGAGCAGGTACGAATCGAGGGGCATTCGACCGAGTTCGTGCTGGCCGGCGACTCGGGCGCCCGCGCCCGCTTTCACTTCTGTCCCCAGTGCGGCGCCACGGTCTGGTACGAGCCCGAGGCGCTGCCGGACTTCATCATGATCCCGGTCGGCGCCTTCGCCGACCCGGGTTTTCCCGCGCCGACAGTGTCGGTGTATGAGGAACGCATGCACGGCTGGGTTGCGCCGCCAGCGGGGGCGCAACGCATCCAGTAAGCACGGCAGGGCTTAGCCCGCCACCTGGACTGCGCCCGCTTCCTGTTCCATCTCTTCGATACGGCGTACGATGTCGCTGAAAGCCATCGAGCGCCCGAACAGCCATCCCTGGGCGTACTGCACGCCGCGCTTGCGCAGGAACTCGGCCTGGGCCTGGCTCTCCACGCCTTCGGCGATCATGCACAGGCCAAGGTCCTTCGCCATGCCGATGATGTGGCCGACCACCTGGCTGGTCGGCGCGCCGGTACCGATCGCTTCGATGAAGCTACGATCGATCTTGAGGTAGTCGAGTTCCAGCGATTCGAGGTAAGACAGGCTTGAATAGCCGGTGCCGAAGTCGTCAATCGCCACCGCGAAGCCATGGCGCCGCAAGGAACCAGTGGTCTCGCGCGCCACTACCGGGTCCAGCAGGCCGCGCTCGGTCACTTCCAGGATGAGGTTGCCGGGCCGGGCCTGCATCGCCTCCAGCTTCAGCTGCAGCTTGTGCATGAAGTTCGGCGTATGGAAGTCGGCCGGGGAAACGTTGATACCGACATGGAAGTCGGGGTGGGACTGCAGGTAGCTGCCCGCATCGTGGCAGACGCCGGTCAGCACCTGCTCGGTGAGTTGCACGATCAGCTCATGCTGTTCGGCGATCGGAATGAACATATCCGGCATCACGATCTCGCCGGTCGGGCGCCGCCAGCGCACCAGGGCCTCCACGCCCATCCACTTGCCGGTTCGCAGGTCGACGACCGGCTGATATTCGAGGAAGAATTCCTTACGCCGCAGGGCCGCCTTCACCGCAGCCGGGAGCGCCATCTGATGGCGCGCCAGGAACAGGATCGCCAGCGACAGAACGATACCGGCCAGCAGGCCGGCGGGCACCAGACGCATGGCGAAGTCGTGTGAGCGAGCCTCGAGGTAACGCAGCGGTACGGCCGCGATGCCTGCCGCCTGGAATCCAGTGGAACGGACTACGGCAACGATGTGTCCGTCTTCCGAAAACACTGCTTCCCTCGCGTTCCCCAGCCGCGCCACCCAGGTGGGGTCGACATACCCGCGCGCGCTCAAGGGCGCGGAGTAATCGACCGAGATCGCGGCCAGCGACACGTCCGCTTCGCCTTTCGCGGTATCGATCAGCAGCCGGCCGTGCAGGATGGCGGCATAGCGGCCGAACTGGAGCACGACGTAGCTGTGCTGGGGCGCGAACGGAAAGCGCACGTCGCTGCGCACCAGGGCCCCGCCCGAGCTCGTATAGGATGGCGGGCCGAGCTCGAGGATGCGCTCCGGCCCCGCGATCGACGAACACAGCATGCGGCTGCCTTCGACGTAGCCAACCGCCTGGATATAGGTCGACGCGAGGTCGATGTCGCGCATCAGGTCGATGCTGGCCGGTGAACAGGGCGGCGCCGCCTGCGCTTCCAGGCGCCGGACCGCGACCTGTACCTGGCGTCCGGTCTCGTCCACGCGCAGCACGACGTCGCGCGCATAGCCGAGTGCGTGCGTGCTTTCAGCCTTGAAGGCCTGGCGTGCCGATTCCTCGATCGCCAGCCACAGGGGAAGCCCGATGCCGGCGGCGACGAGGATCAGCGTGAACAGGACGATCACAGTTTTTTTCATGGTTCCCTGCGGGCTGGCATGAACGTGGTTCAGCGACCGGTCCATACTACAGACGCCGCGCGCGGCCTGCAAACGCGGCACGCCTTTGTGCCGCCGCCGCCACGGGACAGGCACGCGACGGCCATCCGCTATGTTGCATAGCAATATGAAAATAGTTCGCCAGGGTCTTCGTGTGCGCGGCCGTAAGCCTTATCATGCTTGCCGCAAGTCACCTTACAAAGGGGAAGCGTTTATGAGTCAGAGTAAGCCTCTGTCGCTGCATGTACCGGAGCCTACCGGCCGCCCGGGATGCAAGACCGATTTTTCGTACCTACAATTAAGTCCCGCCGGTGCCATCCGGCGCCCACCCGTCGATGTGGCGCCGCTCGACACGAGCGACATCGCAACCGGCCTGATTCGCGTCCTGGACGAGAACGGCGACGCCGTCGGCCCCTGGGCCCCGGAACCGGATCCCGAAATGCTGCGCTTCGGGCTGCGCACCATGATGAAGACGCGCATCTTTGACGCGCGCATGGTGATCGCCCAGCGCCAGAAGAAAATGTCCTTCTATATGCTGTCGCTCGGCGAAGAAGCCCTCGGCACCGCCCAGGCGCTCGCCCTGGAAGACGGCGACATG
Source organism: Massilia sp. IC2-477 (assembly GCF_020707265.1). Lineage (GTDB taxonomy): Bacteria > Pseudomonadota > Gammaproteobacteria > Burkholderiales > Burkholderiaceae_D > Telluria. The sequence continues at coordinate 261,953 of NZ_JAJFEQ010000008.1, read as the reverse complement.
CACTTCCCGACCTACCGCCAGCAAAGCCTCCTGATCGCCAAGCAGGTGCCGCTGGTCGAGATGATCTGCCAGCTGCTGTCCAACGAGAAGGATCCGCTCAAGGGCCGCCAGCTGCCGGTGATGTACTCGGTGCGCCGCGCCGGCTTCTTCACCATTTCCGGCAACCTCGCGACCCAGTACCCGCAAGCCGTGGGCTGGGCCATGGCCTCTGCCATCAAGGGCGACACGAAAATCGCCTCGGCCTGGATCGGCGACGGCGCGACTGCCGAATCCGACTTCTCCACCGCCCTCACCTTTGCCCACGTCTATCGCGCGCCGGTGATCCTCAACGTGGTGAACAACCAGTGGGCGATCTCGACCTTCCAGGCGATCGCCGGCGGCGAGAGCGTCACCTTCGCCACCCGCGGCATCGGCAGCGGCATCGCCTCGCTGCGCGTGGACGGCAACGACTTCCTGGCCGTACTGTCGGCATCGAGGTGGGCGGCCGAACGGGCGCGTTCCAACCTGGGCCCGACCCTGATCGAATGGGTCACCTACCGCGCCGGTCCCCACTCCACCTCGGACGACCCGTCGCGCTACCGCCCGGCGGACGACTTCCAGCACTTCCCGCTGGGCGACCCTGTCGCCAGATTGCGCCAGTACCTGACCAAGCAGGGCTGGTGGTCGGACGACGAGCATGAAAAGGTCCAGCTTGAGCTCGAAGCGGAAGTCCTCGCGGCCCAGAAAGAGGCCGAGTCCTACGGCATCCTGGGCGACGAGCGCGCCCCGAGCGCCGCCACGATGTTCGAGGACGTGTACAAGGAAATGCCGGAGCACCTGCGCCGGCAGCGCCAGGAACTGGGAGTCTGATGATGGCACGCGATGATCAAACGAAGGACCAGGAAAAGGACAAGGACGCGGCCACCATGCCGATGACCATGATCCAGGCGCTGCGCTCGGCGATGGACGTGGTGATGGAACGCGACAGCAATGTCGTCGTCTACGGCCAGGACGTGGGCTATTTCGGCGGCGTGTTCCGCGTCACCGATGGCCTGCAAGCGAAATACGGCAAGTCGCGTGTATTCGATGCGCCGATTTCCGAAGGCGGCATCGTCGGCACCGCGGTGGGCATGGCGGCCTATGGCCTGCGTCCGGTGGTCGAGATCCAGTTTGCCGACTATTTTTATCCGGCGACCGACCAGATCGTGTCGGAAGCGGCGCGCCTGCGCTACCGCTCGGCCGGCGAATTCACCTCGTCGATGGTGATCCGCATGCCCTGCGGCGGCGGCATCTATGGCGGCCAGACCCACAGCCAGAGTCCGGAAGCCTTCTTCACCCACGTGTGCGGCCTGCGCACCGTGATGCCGTCGAACCCGTACGACGCCAAGGGCCTCTTGATCGCCTCGATCGAAAACGACGACCCGGTGATCTTCCTGGAACCGAAGCGCCTGTACAACGGCCCCTTCGACGGCCACCACGACCGTCCGGTCGTGCCCTGGTCCGGCCACCCGCTGGGCAATGTGCCGACCGGTCACTACACGGTGGAGCTGGACAAGGCCAACATCGTCCGCCCCGGCAGCGACGTCACCGTGCTGGCCTACGGCACCATGGTGTGGGTCTCGGAAGCGGCAGCGCGCGAGAGCGGCGTCGATGCGGAAGTCATCGACCTGCGCAGCATCTGGCCGCTCGACCTCGACACCATCGTCGAGTCGGTCAAGAAGACGGGCCGCTGCGTGATCGTGCACGAAGCCACCCGTACCAGCGGCTTCGGCGCCGAACTGGCGGCCCTGGTGCAGGAACACTGCTTCTACCAGCTGGAGGCGCCGATCGAACGCGTCACCGGTTGGGACACCCCCTATCCGCATGCGCAGGAATGGGCATACTTCCCGGGCCCGGACCGCGTCGCGACGGCCCTGAAACGCACGATGGAGGGTCGCTGAACATGGGTATTCACGTTATCAAGATGCCGGATCTGGGCGAAGGCATCGCCGAGGTCGAGGTCGTCGCCTGGCACGTCAAGCCGGGCGACACGGTCAAGGAAGACCAGGTACTGGCCGACGTCATGACCGACAAGGCCACGGTCGAGATCCCGTCGCCGGTGGCCGGCACCATCACCAGCCTGGGCGGCGAAGTCGGCCAGGCCCTGGCCGTGGGCGCGGAGCTGATCCGCCTCGAAGTCGAAGGCGCCGGCAACTATTCAGGCGAGCAAGCCAGGCAGCAAAAAGAGCAGGCCAAGGCGCCCGCAGCCACGGCGCCGGCCGAAGAAGTCGGCGATCCGCAGCTGGAAGCGGTAGCGCAGGCGGAAGCCAAGCAAGGCGCGACGGCGAAATCGGCTGCACCAGCTGCTGCGCCGCCTCCGAAGGCGCCTGCTCCGCAGCAGCGCAGCTACCAGAACGGCCCCACGCCAATGCGTGCGGAAGGCGAAAAGCCGCTGGCCGCACCGGCCGTGCGCCAGCGTGCCTGGGACCTCGGCATCGAGCTCCAGTTCGTGCACGGCACCGGTCCGGCCGGCCGCATCACGCACGCCGACCTCGACGCCCATGTGGCTGGCCGCCGTGGTGGTGGCCAGGGCGGTGGCAGCGACAACCGCTACGCGAAGCGTGACGGCGAACACGCCGCCCCCGTGATCGGCCTGCGCCGCAAGATCGCCGAGAAGATGCAGGAGGCCAAGCGCCAGATCCCGCACTTCACCTATGTCGAAGAGATCGACGTCACCGAACTGGAGCTGCTGCGCGCCCAGCTCAACGCCAGGTACGGCGCCGAGCGCGGCAAGCTGACCTTCCTGCCGCTGCTGATGCGCGCCGTGGTGCTGGCGCTGCGCCAATATCCGATGATGAACGCGCGTTTCGATGACGCCAACAACATCCTGACCCAGTATGACCCGGTCCATCTGGGTATCGCGGCCCAGACCGACGCAGGGCTGATGGTGCCGGTGGTGCGCCATGCGGAAGCGCGCGACCCGTGGGACAGCGCGCAGGAAGTCGCGCGCCTGGCCGACGCGGCGCGCACCGGCAAGGCCACACGCGACGAGCTCACCGGGTCGACCATCACCATCACCAGCCTGGGACCGCTGGGCGGCATCGTCACCACCCCGGTGATCAACCGTCCGGAAGTCGCGATCATCGGCACCAACCGCATCGTCGACCGTCCGGTCATCAAGGACGGCGCGATGGTGGCGCGCAAGATGATGAATCTGTCGTCCTCGTTCGACCATCGGGTGATCGACGGTCAGGTGGCGGCGAAGTTCATCCAGGCGATCCGCGGCTACCTCGAAACCCCGGCCACCATCTTCGTGGAGTGAAGCTATGGAGACCATTAATACAACCCTCCTGATCATCGGCGGCGGTCCCGGCGGCTACGTGGCCGGCATCCGTGCAGGCCAGCTGAACGTGCCGACCGTGCTGGTCGAAGGCGCCTCGCCCGGCGGCACCTGCCTGAACATCGGCTGCATCCCGTCCAAGGCGCTGATCCACGCGGCCGAGGAATTCTGCAAGGCCCGCAGCTACGCGGCCGAGACGTCGCCGCTGGGTATCACGAGTAGCGAGCCCAGGATCGACCTGGAACGCACGGTGGCCTGGAAGGACGGCATCGTCAAGAAGCTGACCGGTGGCGTCGGCGCCCTGCTCAAGAAGAACGGCGTCAAGCTGGTGAACGGCTGGGCCACCATCCTGGACGGCAAGACCGTCGAGGTGCGCCAGGAAGGAGAGCTCGAGGCCTCGGTGCGCATCCGCTGCGAGCACATGCTGCTGGCGGCCGGCTCGCTGCCCGTCGAACTGCCCTTCATGCCCTTCGGTGGCCCCGTGATCTCGTCGACCGAGGCGCTCTCGCCCGACGCCGTGCCGCAGCGCCTGGTGGTGGTCGGCGCCGGCTACATCGGGCTGGAACTGGGTACCGCCTACAGGAAGCTGGGCAGCCAGGTGACCGTGGTGGAAGCAGCCGACCGCATCCTCCCCGCTTATGACGCCGACCTGGTCAAGCCGGTGGCGGCGGCGCTGGGACGCCTGGGCGTCGAGCTGCGCCTCGGCACCTCCGTGCTGGGCATGGACGGCAACAACGTCCGGGTGCGCGATGCCTCCGGCGTTGAAGCGCTGCTGGAAGCGGACCGCGTGCTGGTCGCGGTCGGACGCAAGCCGCGCACCACCGGCTGGGGCCTGGAAAACCTGATGCTCGACATGATTGGGCCCGCGATCAAGGTCGACGACCAGTGCCGCACCTCGATGCGCAACGTATGGGCCATCGGCGACCTCGCCGGCGAGCCGATGCTGGCGCACCGCGCAATGGCGCAGGGCGAGATGGTGGCCGAGATCGTGTCCGGCAAGCGCCGCCACTTCGCCCCGGCGGCGATTCCGGCGGTGTGCTTCACCGACCCGGAGATCGTGGTAGTTGGCATGTCGCCGATGGAGGCGGACAAGGCCGGTGTGGAGATCGTCACCGCGAATTTCCCGTTCAGCGCCAACGGCCGCGCCATGACCATCGAAAGCACGGACGGTTTCGTGCGCGTGGTGGCCAGGAAGAGCGACCACCGCATCATCGGCTGGCAGGCCGTGGGCGGCGCCGTATCGGAACTGGCGGCCGGCTTCACCCAGTCGATCGAACTCGGCGCCCAGCTCGAGGACATCGCCGGCACCATCCACGCCCACCCGACCCTGGGCGAAGCGGTGCAGGAAGCCGCCTTGCGCGCGCTCGGACACGCCCTGCATATTTGAGGCATTCCTGTCTTCGCTTCCCATGCCGCCCCGAGAGGCGGCATTTTTCATTCTGAGCGCATATTCTTTGCCAGCTGCCTTAGCATGGCAAACGTCATATGCATATTTTCTTACATTTGCAAACAATATTTGCAGTTTTATGCCAAGTGAAAAATTGCGTGAAGTGTAACCCTGACGCAATAATCACTTCGCGCTCGGGAATGAGCCCCAGCGCGTCACCAAGATAAGAAAAGGCACAAACATGTTCAAGAATATTGCAGCCGCTACTGCCCTGATCCTCGCCGCATCGAGCGCCCTTGCCGCGCAGCCGAATACCTTCTACGGGGGCGTTGACGCCGGCCGCACCAAGATCGATGACTTCTCCAAGCGCGACACCAGTGTCGGCGCATTCGTGGGCTACAACATCAACCAGAACTTCGCCGTGGAGGGTGGCTACCGCCGCCTCGCCGACCAGGACATCTACCTCGACGGCGGCGCCGGCATGGTGAAGGGCAGCGCGAAAGCCGACCAGGTGCACCTGTCCGTGATCGGCAGCCTGCCGGTCAGCGAGAACTTCAGCGTCTACGGCCGCCTCGGCCTCAACCGCCTGGAAGCCAAGATCGACTCCAACGTGTACAGCGCCAAGGATCACACCACCAAGGCACTGTATGGCGTGGGCGTCAGCTATGCGATCACGCCGGCCGTATCGGCGCGGGTCGAGGTGCAGAAGCCGACCAGTGATTCGACCAATCTGAGCGCAGGCGTGGCCTTCCAGTTCTAAGCAACACTGCCCGAAGCACGTGCCGTCTGCGGGCGGCATGTTTCATTCATCCGGCATATCTTTTGCATTTTCGCCGCTTTGGCATAGGAGATATGCATACAAAGTTACCTTTACAAAGAATATTCGTGGTTTTTGCGCAAATCATGAATTGCGTATAGTGTATCCTTAGTGCAATAATTCGCCCCGCGCTGGGAAATATTTCTCGGCCGCAATAACCAAGATAAAAAAAGGTACTAACATGTTCAAGAAAATCGCAGCCGCCACCGCCCTGATCATCGCTTCGTCGGCAGCCTTCGCCGCCCAGCCGAGCACCTTCTACGCAGGCGCCGATGTCGGCCGCACCAAGATCGACGACCTGGACCGTGACACCAGCTACGGCGCCTTCGTCGGCTACAACTTCACCCAGACCCTCGCTGTGGAAGCGGGCTTCCGCCGCCTGGCAGACGTGGACTACCGCGTCCTGAACGTGAACACCAAGGTCCGTGCCGACCAGCTGGCCCTGTCGGTCGTCGGTACCTACCCGATCGCTGAAAGCTTCAGCATCTTCGGCCGCCTGGGCCTGAACCGCCTGGAAGCCAAGGCAAGCGCCGGTGGCTTCAGCGCCAAGGACGACGAGACCAAGGCCCTGTACGGCATCGGCCTGAGCTACGCTTTCACCCCGGCCGTGTCGGCCCGCGTCGAAGTGCAGAAGCCTGCCAGCGACGTGACCAACGTCAGCGCCGGCGTGTCGTTCCAGTTCTAATCGGAACGTCGCTCCATGAAAAAACCCGGCCGAGGCCGGGTTTTTTCTTTGGCGCGCGCCCTCGATGTCGCGGGATGTATCAGGCGGCCGCCCGGCCCCTGCCCTGCGGCGCCGACAGCACCATGCCAAGCCGCAGCGCTGTGTCGACCACCTGCTCGATGTCGGGCGCGTAGCCCTTGTCGATCCAGCGCAGTGCGATGTGGATCACGCCGCCGACCACGCCGGCCTGCAGCAGCTCGTCGTCGGGGGCGCCCGGCGGCGCCACGATGCGCGCCACTTCGTGCCCGATCGCGCGCAGCGCACCGTCAAAGGCCTGGTCCACGGCGCGGCTGACGCCCCGGATCTCGACCAGGAACACGCGCGCCGACTGCGGCTCGCGCTGCAGCGCCGCGAAATACGCGTGCAGCATGGCGCGCGAGCGCGCGATGCGCCCGCGCTCCGCTTCGCGCGCCGCCTGGGTGATCTCGTCCAGCACCGAATACGTGACGGCGTTGAAGGAGTCGATCAGCAGCGCTTCGCTGTTGGCGAAGGATTCGTAGAAGTAGCGCTCGGTGAGTCCGGCGGCTTCGCACACCGCCTTGACGGTGGCCTGGTGGTAGCCGCGTTCGCCGTAGACGGCGATCGCCGCGGCGATCAGGCGCGCCTTGCGGTCGGCGCGCCGCTCCTCCTGCGACATCCCGCGGTAGGAACGGGTGGTGGTGAGCTCTGGGTTCATGCCGACATTCTACACAGAAACTTGCCACGAAAATTCTGACAATGTACAGTGTCAACATAAGCTCAAAAATACGAGACAGCATGCATCCATCCGCACCTTCCCCCGCGCGGGCTGCGCCCGACGAGAGTCCGCTCGACGTCCTGATCGTCGGCGCCGGCCTGTCCGGCATCGGCGCCGCCAGCGCCCTGCAGCAGGGCTGCCCCGGCAAGCGCTATGCCATCCTCGAGGCGCGCGAGCGCCTGGGCGGCACCTGGGACCTGTTCCGCTATCCCGGCATCCGCTCCGACTCCGACATGTACACCCTCGGCTACTCCTTCCGTCCCTGGCTGGACGCCAAGGCGATCGCCGACGGCCCGGCCATCCTCGACTACGTGCGCAGCACCGCGTGCGAGAACGGCATCGAGCCCCACATCCGCTACGGCCACAAGGTGGTGGGCGCCAGCTGGTGCTCGCAACAAGCCCTGTGGACGGTCGAAGCACAGCTGGCAAGCGGCGAGAAGCGCACGGTGCGGGCGCGCTTCCTCTACCTGTGCAGCGGCTACTACAGCTACGACGAAGCCTACCGCCCGCGCTTCGAGGGCGAGGACGGCTTCGCCGGCCGCATCGTGCAGCCGCAGTTCTGGCCCGAAGACCTCGACTACAGCGGCAAGCAGGTGGTGGTGGTCGGCAGCGGCGCCACCGCCGTCACCGTGGTGCCGGCCATGAGCGAACGGGCGGCTCACGTCACCATGCTGCAGCGCTCCCCTACCTATGTGGTGGCGCGGCCCTCGCGCTACCGCTTTGCGGAACGCATGCGCCGCCTGTTCCCCGAGCAGCTGGCCTACGGCCTGACGCGCTGGCGCGTGATCGGCGAGAGCATGTTCCTGTACTGGCTGGCGCGCAGCAAGCCGGAACTGGTCAAGCAGAAGATCGTCGAGATGGCCGGCCAGCAGCTCAACTCCCGGGAAGCCGCGGCCGCCCACTTCACGCCCAGCTACAAGCCCTGGGACCAGCGCGTCTGCGTGGTCCCGGACGGCGACCTGTTCAAGGCGGTGCGCAAGGGCCGCGCCTCGGTGGTCACCGACCGCATCGCCCGCTTCACGCCGGGCGGGATTCAGCTCGAATCGGGACGCGAACTGCCTGCCGACCTGGTGGTCATGGCCACCGGCCTGACCCTCAAGCTGTTCGGCGGCGCCACCCTGGTGGTCGATGGCCGGGTGATCGACCCGAGCCGCGCCATGTCCTACAAGGGCATGATGCTGAGCGGCGTGCCGAATTGCGCGCTGGCCTTTGGCTACACCAACGCCTCCTGGACCCTGAAAGCCGACCTCACCGCCGCCTGGGTGTGCCGCCTGCTGCGCCACATGGATGCGCGCGGCCAGGCCATCGCGGTGGCGCACCGCGACCCGCAGGTTCCGGAAGCGCCCTTCCTCGACTTCAATTCCGGCTACGTCGAACGGGCCCGCCACATCCTGCCCAAGCAGGGCGCGCGCAAGCCCTGGCAGGTCTACCAGAACTACCTGCGCGACCTCCTGACCATCCGTTACGGCCGTATCGACGACGGCGTTCTGCGCTTCGGCGCGCAAGGAGCCATGCCATGAAACTCGCCAACCGCGTCGCGGTCGTTACCGGCGCCGGCGGCGGCATCGGCCGCGCCACCGCGCTCTCCCTGGCGCAGCGCGGCTGCCACCTGGCCCTGGCCGACATCGACGGCATGGCTGCCGCCGATACCGCCCAGGCCGCGCGCCAGCTGGGCGTGCGCGCCTCCAGCCATGCGCTCGACGTAGCCGACCGCGCAGCCGTGCGCGCGCTGCCGGAGGCGGTATTGGAAGCGCACGGCCGGGTCGACCTGGTCATTAACAATGCCGGCGTGGCCCTGGGCGGCAGCTTCGAACAGGTGCTTGAGACCGACTTCGACTGGCTCATGGAGATCAACTTCCACGCCGTGGTCCGCATGACGCGCGCCTTCCTGCCGCACCTGCACGCCAGCGACGACGCGCGCCTGGTGAACGTCTCGAGCATCTACGGCATCGTCTCGCCGCCCGGCCAGAGCGCCTACTCGGCCAGCAAGTTCGCGGTACGGGGTTTCAGCAATGCGCTGCGCCACGAACTCGAAGGCAGCAAGGTAGCGGTCAGCGTGGTCCACCCGGGCGGCATCGCGACTTCGATCGCGAAAAATGCCCGGGTGCCGCAGGGCGCCCCGGCGCACGAGATCGAGCGCGGCCGCGCGATCGCCCAGCGCCTGCTGCGCATGCCGCCGGAACGGGCGGGCGAGATCATCGTGCGCGGCATCGAGCGGCGCCAGGCCCGCATCCTGGTTGGCAGCGACGCCAAATTCGTGGCCCTGCTCGAACGCCTCAGCCCTGTCCATTACTGGAAACTTCTCAAGAAAGCGAGCGCCCGATGACTTCACCCCTGCTGTACGTGCTCGGCGGCCTCGCGCTGCTGCTGGTCCTGCTGGCTGTCTTCACCCGGCGCACCGCGCGCCGCATCGAAGCCTACCTGCCGCCCAGCGGCAGTTTCGTGGAGGTCGAGGGTGTGCGCCTGCACGTGCGCGACGAGGGCCGCGGCCCGGCCCTCCTGATGATCCATGGCCTGGGCGGCCAGATGGCGCACTTCAACTACGGCGCCGTGCGCGAACTGTCCCAGCGCTACCGCGTGGTCACGCTGGACCGCCCGGGTTCCGGCTACTCGACCCGCCCCGAGGGCGTGCCGGCCGACCTCGCGACCCAGGCGCGCGCCATCGCGCGTCTGATCGACAAGCTGGGGCTGGAGCGTCCGACCGTGGTCGGCCACTCGCTGGGCGGCGCCACCGCGCTCACGCTGGCGCTCGATCATCCGGGCCAGGTCGGCGCACTGGCCCTGGTGGCGCCGCTCACGCACGCACCAGGCACGGTGCCGTCGGCCTTCCGCGCCCTGACCATCGAAACCGGCTGGCTGCGCCGCCTGTTCGCCGCGACCCTGGCGGTTCCCTTGAGTATCGTGGCCAGCAAGGGCGTGCTGGCCGAGGTGTTCGGCCCCGAGCCCGTCCCGCGTGACTTTCCAACCCGCGGCGGCGGCCTGCTCAGCCTGCGTCCGGGTCAGTTCCTGGCGAGCAGCGCCGATCTGCAGGCGCTTGGCGGGCATATGCCGCAGCTGGAGCAGCGCTACGCCGCGCTGCGCGTGCCGCTGCACATCCTGTTCGGCCGCGAAGACCGCCTGCTCGACTGGCGCGCCAACGGCCAGGCGCTGGCCGACAAGGTCGCCGGCGCACGCCTCGAACTGGTCGACGGCGGCCACATGCTGCCGGTGACCCAGCCCGAACTGACGGCGCGCTTCATCGAGGAAGCGGCGTCTACCCGCCTGGCCCTGGCTGGCTAAACGCGCTTTATTCGCGCGGCGCCGTACCCTGGTCGTACTGGTCGGCGTCGGTCTGGCTGGTGTCCTGGCCGCCCTGTCGGTTCTGGTCCTGGCCGGACTGCTGGCTCCCCGGCTGGCCGGACTGGCGCTTGCCCTGTCCGATGCCTTCCATCCCCGTCTGTACCTGGCCGGACTGGCTGCCGCCGCTGAAGGCCTGGTCGGCCTCCTGGTGCGTGGTGTCGCCGGCGAGCAGGTCATCGCTGCGGCTGGACTGCTGGTTGCCCTGGCCGACCGATTCGCTGCCCATGGCGCCGATGTCGCCGGTACCGCCGGTGCCGACACTGGCTGCGCTGCCCGTGCCGTCGCGCGTGGTCTGGTGGTAGTTGCGTCCCTTTGCGTTATTGCCTTCGCTTTGCATCGACATGCTGGCCTCCGTATTCATGGAATGATGCGAGCATCATAGACCCACGAGGAGCGCGCACGAATAGGCCGGCGCCTGCCGCGACTGTAGGAAGAGGCCGCCGGAAGACAGAAGTTTATTGCAGGAGGGATATGACCAACTGCGACATGCTGTTGGTTTGCTTGAGCATGGCAGTGCCGCTCTGCATCAGCATCTGGCTGGCCGTCATCGCTGCGGTCTCGCTGGCAAAATCCGTGTCCACGATGCGGCCGCGGGCGACCTCGGTATTGGTCTTGATGTTGCTGAGATTGCGATGCACGCTTTCCAGGCGGTTGGCCGTGGCTCCCAGCTGGGCACGCACCTGCCCCACGTCCGCCAGTGCCTCGCCGACCTTGCCGACCAGCACATTGGCCGATGCACTGGAGGTCAGCTCGGTGCCACCCGCGTCGACCGGGTAGCCGGCAAGATTGCCGCCATCGATCGCATAGTAGAGCGAGCCGTTCAGCCTTCCCAGTGCAGGACGGAAATCGACCGACATGGTCTCATCCGGGCTGGCGCCGATCTGGAATACCTGCGGGCCGCTGCCCAGGGTGCCCGGAGTGCTGACCGTATAGCGGATCAGCGGCGAGCCGTTATACGGCGTTTCGTGAATGGTGTCGAGCACCTGCTCGCTGAGCAGGACGTATTCCGCATGCAGGGCCGCACGGTCGTCGTCCGTACTCGAGGCGTCGGCAGCCTGGATCGCCAGGTCCTGGATGCGGATCAGGATGGTCCCGACCGTATCCATCAGCCCTTCCGCCGTCTGCAGCATCGAGATGCTGTTCCGGGTATTGCGCATGGCAACCGCCATCCCGCTGGATTGGGCCTTCAGCCGCGTGGCCACCTGTAGGCCCGACGCGTCATCCATCGCCGAGTTCACCCGGCGCCCCGTTGCGAGGCGGGTCTGGGACTGCGCCAGTGCCTGGCCCGAACGCTGGAGGGCGTTCTGGCTGACAAGGGAAGCGCGGTTGGTGTGGAGACTCAGCATGAAGCTGATTGTATCAGGAAACACATCTTGTCAAAAGGCAAGACGCCACATTACCCTTTCTGGGTGTGGCATCCTGCCAACCGTTTCCCTCCTGTCAAGCGGCCACTGCCTGTTGCCCCAGTACCCTCATCAGGCTCTGCAGGTCATAGGGCTTGCGCAGCACCACTGCATCCGGCCAGTTCGCCACCTCTCCATTCCCGGTCGCAAACACGATGCGCACGCCCGGCGCATTGCTGCGCGCCTGCGCCGCGAGGGCGTCGCCCCACATGCCCGGCAGCTGCACGTCGGTGATCAGGACATCGGTGGCGGCGCTGATCATGGGCAGCGCCGTTTCCGCATCGGGCGCCGACTGCACCCGGTGTCCCAGGTGCTCGAGCAGGGCCGCAGTGCTGGTCCGGATGTTCTCTTCGTCCTCGACCAGCACGATCGCCAGACCGGACGCTTTCGGCGGGGCCGGCGGCGCGGGCGGGGCCTCGGGCGCCCGCTTCTGGTTCGCCAGCACCTGGCGGATGCGCCGCGCCAGGCGTTCGCGGGTGTAGGGCTTGCCCAGCAGTTCGACGCCCGGATCGAGGCGTCCGCCGTGCACGATCGCGTTCTCGGTATAGCCCGAGGTGAACAGCACCGCCAGGTTGGGCAGGCGCTCGCGCGCCATGCGCGCCAGCTCCGGGCTGCGCAGCCGCCCCGGCATGACGACGTCGGTGAACAGCAGGTCGATCGGCACGCCGCTGTCGATCACGGCCAGCGCGCTGGCGGCATCGGGCGCCTTCAGCACGCGGTAGCCCAGGCCCGACAGCATCTCGACCACGGTGGCGCGCACCGCTTCGTCGTCCTCGGCCACCAGGATCGTCTCGCTGCCGCCCACCGCCTGCTGCTGCTCGACCGGGCCGAGCGGTTCTTCGGCGGCGGTGGAGCGCGGCAGGTAGAGCTTGACCGTGGTGCCCTGGCCGATCTCGCTGTAGATCTTGACGTGGCCGCCCGACTGCTTCACGAAACCGTACACCATCGACAACCCGAGGCCCGTGCCCTTGCCTTCTTCCTTGGTCGAGAAGAAGGGCTCGAAGGCGCGGTTGGCTACTTCCGGCGGCATGCCGCAGCCGGTGTCGCTCACCGCCAGCATCACGTACTGGCCGGGGATCACGTCGCCGTGCGCGCGGCAGTACAGGTCGTCGAGCACCGCATTGGTGGCTTCGATCGTCATGCGCCCGCTGCCCTCCATCGCGTCGCGCGCATTGATCGCCAGGTTCAGGAGCGCGTTCTCGACCTGGGCCACGTCGACCGCCGTGTTCCACAGGCCGCCCGAGATCACCATTTCGATCTCGATCTCTTCGCCCAGCGAGCGGCGCAGCAGGTCTTCCATGTTGGACACCAGGCGGCTGATCCTGATGACCTTCGGCTCGAGCGGCTGGCGGCGCCCGAAGGCGAGCAGGTAGCTGGCCAGCTTGGCGCCCTTGTCCACCGCCAGGCGCGCATTCTCGATCCAGCGCCCGCAGTCCGGGTTGGCGGCGCTTCTCGCCACGCCCGACATCTGCAGCAGCTGCAGGTTGCCCGAGATGATCTGCAGCAGGTTGTTGAAGTCGTGGGCTACGCCGCCAGTCAGCTTGCCGATGGTTTCCATCTTCTGCGACTGCTGCAGGGCCAGCTCGGTGCGGCGGATGGTTTCCACCTGCTCGCGGTCAGCCGTGATGTCGCGCCCGATCGCATGCACGTAGCGCTCGTCCGGCGACGCGGTCCAGGACAGCAGGCACCAGCTGCCGTCCTTGCGCCGGTAGCGGTTCTCGAACTTGTTGACGTAGGCGCCGCGGCCCAGCGCCGCCATCTGGGCGACGGTGGCGCTGCGGTCCTCGAGGTGCACCAGTTCGAGGAAGTTCTTGCCAAGGACGTCGGTTTCGGACCAGCCCAGCAGGGCGCCGAAGGCCGGGCTGACCGCCTCCACCCGGCCATCGAAGGCGCACACCATCAGGATGTCCTTCGACAGCCGCCACATGCGGTCGCGCTCGGCCGTGCGCAGCGCCACCTGGCCCTGCAGGTCGTCGTTCAGGGCGGCGTAGCGCTGCGCGGTGTTCTTCTGCTCCTCGATGTCGGTATTGGTTCCCACCCAGCCCACCACCAGGCCATGCTCGCCGCGCAGCGGGACCGCGCGGTTCAGGTGCCAGCGGTAGCTGCCGTCGTGGCGGCGCAGGCGCACGTCGGCCTCGAACACGGTGCCGGTGGCCACCGCTTCGGTCCAGCGGGTGCGCACGGCGTGCAGGTCGCCCGGGTGGATCATGCGCCCCCAACCGTCCGCCGCCAGGTCGGCGTGGCTGAAGCCGCTGTAGCTGTAGATCTTTTCGTTGAACCAGTCGAGACGCCCCTGGGCATCGGCGCCCCAGACCTGGTTCGGCATCGCCTGCGCAAAGGTTCGGAAGCGCGCCTCGCTTTCGCGCAGGGCGCGCTCGGCCAGCACCCGCTCGGTGACGTCGTTGCCCTGTACGAAGATGCCGATCACGGCGCCGCCTTCTTCGCGTACCGGCTGGAACACGAAGTCGAGGTAGTGCAGGCAGCTCTCGCCAGAGGCGGCGGTGAGCCAGATCTCGGTGGCCTCGCCGGTGTGCGATTGGCCGCTGGCATACACCCGGTCGAGCAGCGCCAGGAAACCCTGGGCGGCGACTTCCGGCAGCACGTCGCGCACGGTGCGCCCGACCACATCGGGCCGGTCGACCAGGCCGAGGTAGGCTTCGTTCACCAGCTCGTAGCGGTGCTCGGGGCCAAGCAGCATCGCCATGAAGCCGGGCGCCTGGGCGAACATCGCGCGCAGGCGGTCCTGCTCGCCGGCCAGGTAGCGCTCGGCCCGCACCTTGGCGGTGGTCTCCGTGAGCAGGGCGAGCACGCCGAGCACGCTGCCGTCCTCGGCGGCGACAGGCGAATAGTCGAGGTTCAGCCAGACCTGCTCGGGTTCGCCGTGGCGGCGCAGGTTCAGCTCGGCATCGCGGTAGCACAGCGTGCCGCCAGCCAGGCAGATCCGCATCACGTTATCGTTGAAGTCCGCTTCGTCGGGCCAGCTCTCGCGTACGGGCGCGCCCAGCTGCTGGGGATGGCGCTCGGCTGCGATTTCCGCATAGCCGTCGTTGTAGATCATCACACCGTCAGCGCCCCACATGGTCACCATCGGCACCGGCGAGCGCAGCATCAGCTCGACCGTGTTGCGCACGACGGCAGGCCAGCCGGCGATGGGTCCAAGACTGGTGGCGCTCCAGTCGAATTGCTCGATGAGTCTGCCGAGTTGGCCTGTGCCCTGAGCGAAAGGCCGGGATGCTGCAACTGCCGCTTGCGCCATGCTGAGTGATCCTCGTTTGTAGATAGGCAATTGTAATATCTATGCACTAACAATGAAACATGAATGTGACGCGTCATTACGCAGCGAAGACACATACCTGGAAAATGCGCCATGACATTCTTGCAATGTACAATCGCGCCATCCCAACGGCTTTCGCAGGAGCTGCCCATGATGCCCGACCAACCCGACGCGCCCGATTTGCGGGCTCTGGTCGTCTTTGCCGATCCCTCGCTGCACCGCTCGCGCATCAGCCGCCGGGTGGCCGAAGCCGTGGCCGCCCTGCCCGGGGTCCAGGTCCAGGACCTGTACCAGCTGTACCCCGATTTCTACATCGACGTACGGCGCGAACGCAGCCTGCTCAAGGCGGCGCCGCTCGTCGTGTTCGTGTTCCAGCTGGCCTGGTACACGATGCCGGCCCTCTTGAAGGAATGGTTCGACAACGTGCTCAAGCCCGAGTGGACGCAGCCGCCGGGACGCCTGCAGGGCAAGGCGGTGTTCGCGGCAGTCGCCTGCGCCGGCGCTGCCATCGACTACCGCCCGGGCGGTGTCCATGGGCGGCCGCTGGAGGACTACCTGGCGCCGCTCGAACAAAGCGCGCGGGCCTGTGGCATGGACTGGCTGGCCCCGCACGTGTTCTACGGGGCCGACGCCCAGGACCTGGATGCCGCCGCACGCCACGCCGACGACCTGCGCTCGCTGCTGGCCCGGCATGCGGGCATCGTTACCGAGGAAGGACTCGAGCATGGAGCATGACCTGCTGCTCAACGCGCTCGTCTACCTGAGCGCGGCCGTGATCGCGGTGCCGCTGGCCAAGCGCCTGGGCCTGGGCGCGGTGCTCGGCTACCTGCTGGCCGGGATCGCCATCGGTCCCTGGGGCCTGGGGTTGATCCGCGAAGTCGAGACCATCCTGCACTTTTCCGAGTTCGGCGTGGTGCTGCTGCTGTTCGTGATCGGGCTCGAACTCGAGCCGAGCCGCCTGTGGTCGCTGCGCCGCTCGATCTTCGGCTGGGGTACGGCCCAGGTGGTGGGCGTCACCGCCCTGCTGCTGCTTGCCGCCGTGCTGGCCGGGATCGGCTGGAAGACCGCCCTGATCGCCGCGCTCGGCCTGTCGCTGTCCTCGACCGCGATCGCGCTCACCACCATGCAGGAACGCAACCTGATCCCGACCCCGGCCGGCCAGGCGGGATTCTCGATCCTGCTGTTCCAGGACATTGCCGCGATCCCGATGATCGCGCTGGTGCCGGTGCTGGGCGTGCCGGAAGCGCACGCGGGCTCGGGCTGGGTCGGCGTGCTCAAGGCGCTGGCCGTGATTGGCGCCCTGGTGGTGGCGGGACGCTTCCTGGTGCGCCCGCTGCTGCGCTTCATCGCGCGCACCGGCATGCGCGAGATCTTCACCGCCTGCGCCCTGCTCCTGATCATCGCGATTTCGCTGCTGATGGCCTCAAGCGGGATGTCGATGGCCCTGGGCGCCTTCATGGCCGGCGTGCTGCTGGCCGACTCGGAATACCGCCACGCGCTCGAAACCGACCTCGAACCCTTCAAGGGCCTGCTGCTCGGCCTGTTCTTCATCGCGGTCGGCATGTCGGTCGACTTCGGCGTATTCCTGGCCCAGCCCTGGCGCATCGTCTTCATGGCGGCCGCATTCCTGGCCATCAAGCTGGCCGTGCTGTGGTTCCTGGCGCGCTGGTTCAACATGAGCGGGCGCCAGCGGGTGCTGTTCGCCTTCCTGCTGTCGCAGGGCGGCGAGTTTGCCTTCGTCGTGTTCGGCGCAGCGGCCGCCGCCCGCGTGTTCTCGGCTGATACCGCGTCCACGCTGGTAGTCGTGGTGGCGCTGTCGATGCTGGCCACCCCGCTGCTCCTGATCCTGTACGACCGCGTGCTCGAGCCGCGCTGGCAGCGCCGCCACCAACGTGACGCCGATACCATCGACCCGAACCAGGGCCACGTGATCATCGCCGGCTTCGGGCGCTTTGGCCAGATCGTCGGCCGCCTGCTCCACGCCAACCAAGTGCCGCTCACCATGCTCGACCACGACCCGGACCAGATCGACACCCTGCGCGACTTCGGCTTCAAGGTGTTTTATGGGGACGCGACCCGCACCGACCTGCTGCACGCCGCCGGCGCCGGCCATGCGCGGGCCCTGGTGCTGGCGGTGGACGGCATCGACGACAGCCTGAAGCTGGCAGCCAGCGTGCGCGAGGAATTCCCCGACCTGCCGATCCTGGCGCGCGCCCGCAACGTCACCCACTACTACCAGCTGATGGACCTGGGCGTGACCGTGATCGAGCGCGAGACCTTCGAGTCGGCCCTGATGCTCGGACGCCGCACGATGGAGCAGCTGGGCTTCGGGGCCTACCTTGCGCGCCAGGCAGCGATGCGCTTCCGCGAGCACAACCTGCGGAGCGTGCTCGACGTTTACCCCTATTACAAGGACCGCAAGCAGTATGCGTCGATGGCGCGGCGCGCGCGCGAAGAGCTGCACGCCATGTTCGAACGCGACTTCGTGGCGATCCGCGACGATCGCGAACCGGACCGGGATTGAGGGTCACCCAAGATACGGAAAGTTGCCTATACAAGTGTCGTAAATTCGCTCCCCCGGCACTGTTGCCCTAAGGTAACAGCTATACTCACGCATGCGGGGCGCATAAGCGGTCCTGCCATTCCAGGCGGCGCCGGCCGCGACACTCGTGAATATCTTGGACACTTCCACTGGCTCCGCCGACGCTTCGGCGCTGCTCGCCGCCGAATACTCGGCCCTGATCGACAATGCGCTCGACCTCATGGTGGTGCACGACGGCGCCGGACGCATCCTGCGCGTGAACGCCGCAGCGCGCGCCCTGCTCGGCTACGAGCCGGAAGAACTGGCCGGGCGCCATTACACCGACCTCCTTGATCCCGGCCAGCACGCCGAAGCCCGCGCCATCGAGGCCAGCCTGCATGGCGATTGCCCGGAGCGTACCGACGTGGCCCTGCGGGTGCGGCGCAAGGACGGCAGTGTGATCCAGATGGCGAGCGCGGCGCGCTGGTCGGCCTCGCACCGCCGCATGTTCGTCACCGCGCGCGACGTCACCGGACAGCAGCAGGCGCGCGAAGCCTTGCTGCGCTCGGAGGCGGCGTTGGGCAGCATGTTGGAGAGCATCGGCGACGCCTTCTTCGCCATCGACAGCAACTGGCGCCTCACCTATGCCAATCGCAAGGCCGCCGCCTTTGTCGGCGTCGACGCCGCCGAATCGATCGGCAAGCCGCTGCTCGAGGTGGCGCCCGACCTGCAGCACTCGCCCTCGCTGCCGCGCTACCAGCGCGCGATGCAAACGCGCCAGGCCGACGCGTTCGAGGTGTTCTGGGAGCCGGGCCAGGTCTGGATCGAGGCGCGCGTCTATCCGCACGCGGACGGCATCTCGGTCTACTTTCACGAGATCACCGCCAAGCGCGAGGCCGAGCACGCGCTGAAGAAGAGCGAGCAGCGCTTCCGCAAGCTGTTCAACCAGGCCGGCGACAGCGTCATGATCGTCGACGGCGCGCTGCGCATCGTGTCGGTCAACGACCGCGCCTGCGCGCGCTTCGGCTACAGCCGCGACGAATTCCTCGGCATGCTGGCCACCGACGTCAATTTCGGCTTCCCCGAGGGTCGCGCCCTGCTGGCCGGCCTGCGTGCCGGCCAGGCCCAGCTGCTGCGCACCGACAAGCGCTGCAAGGACGGGACCAGCTTCCCGGCCGAAGTGCAGATCTCGCGCTTCGACGACGAGGGCGAAGAATACTTCCTGGCCGTGATCCGCGACCTGAGCGACCGCGCCGAGGCCGAGCGCCAGCTGCGCGAGAGCGAACGGCGCTTCCGCGAGGTGATCGAGATGACGCCGGCCGGCTACCTGCTGGCCGGCCGCGACGGCGCCCTGCAGGACGTCAACCCGGCCCTGTGCGCCCTGTCCGGCTATCCGCGCGAGATGCTGCTGGCGCTGAGACTGGACGACCTGTTCGTGTCCTGCCCCTTGCCGACGCTCGACGTGTGGGACGCGGGTCCGGCCACGGTGCAGGGCGTCGAAGCGGTCCTGCAGCACCGCCACGGCTACCATATCCACGTGCTGTTCAACGGCAGCATCAAGCGTGACGACGAGGGCCGCGCGCTGTCGCTGACCGGCCTGATGACCGACATCACCGGACGCAAGGCGGCCGAGAACCGCCTGCAGGAACTGGCCACCCACGACACCCTGACCGGCCTGCCCAACCGCGCCCTGCTCGGCGAGCGGGTGCAGCAGATGCTCGATGCCGCCCCTTACGGCAGCTCGGTGGCGGTGATGTTCCTGGATCTGGACCGCTTCAAGGAAGTCAATGATTCCTTCGGCCACGAATCGGGCGACGTGCTGCTGTGCGAAGTCGCATCGCGCCTGCGCAAGGTGATCCGGCCGACCGACATCATCGCGCGCCTCGGCGGCGACGAGTTCGTGGTGGCGGCCCATTGCGCCACTGGCCAGGCGGCCGCGGCGCGCATCGCCGACAAGCTGCTCGACGTGCTCACCGCGCCTATTGCCGTAGGCGGCATCGATGTCATCGTCGGCGCCTCGATCGGCATCAGCATGTACCCGCAGGACGCGCAGACGCGCGAACTGCTGTTCCAGACCGCCGACACTGCGATGTACCGCGCCAAGAACAGCGGCCGCAACCGCTACCGTTTCTTCGAGCCCGAGATGACGGTAGCGACCCGCGAGCGCATGGCGCTCGAGGTCTCGCTGCGGCCGGCGCTGGCGCGCGGCGAGTTCGAACTGCACTACCAGCCGCGCTATGCGCTGGACGGGATGGCGCTGATCGGCATGGAAGCGCTGATCCGCTGGAACCATCCGGAACGCGGCCAGGTCTCGCCCCAGCAGTTCATCGGCATCGCCGAAGAGACCGGGCTGATCGTCCCGATCGGGCGCTGGGTGCTGCGCGAAGCCTGCGCCCGCACGCGCCGCCTGATGGACGACTACGGCACCCGCGTCATGGTGTCGGTGAACGTCTCGGCGCGTCAGCTGGCCCAGCCCGGCTTCGCCGCCGAGGTCTGTGCGGCGCTGGCCGACAGCGGCCTGCCGCCGGCCTGCCTGGAACTGGAACTGACGGAAAGCGCCCTGATCGAGGACATCGAGCACACCGCCTCGATGCTGCGCGAACTGAAGCGGCTGGGCATCCGCATCGCTGTCGACGACTTCGGGACGGGATACTCCGGCCTGGCCTACCTGCGCCGCTTCCCGATCGACGTGCTGAAGCTCGACCGCTCCTTCGTCACCCAGCAGGACGAAAACGTCAGCACCTTCGACTTCGTGAAGGCCTTCGTGGACATGGCGCACGCGCTCAACATGGAGGTCGTGGCCGAGGGCGTCGAGACGCAGGAGGTGTGCGACTTCCTGCGTGCGGCGCGCTGCGACCAGGCCCAGGGATATTACCTGGCGCGGCCGATGCGGCTGGGGCAGTTGCGTGCACTCGTCGGCAGCCAGCCGCCGCCGAAGGAAGGCTAGAAGGCCGGACGTGGCAGCCAGCCCAGGGCCTTGCCGTCCACGTTGTGCAGGTAGAGCCGCTCGTCGGTTTCGGTCGCGCCGGTGATGGCAAGCGAAGCGCCGCCCGGGTCCTGGAGGCTGGCCACGACCGCGCCGTCGTCCGTGAATGCCAGCACGTGGCCATACGCCCGCGGCATGCGCCACAAGGCGCGCGGCACCCGCAGCACGAGTTTGCGCAGGAAGGGCCGCTCGCCCATCGCATCAAGGGCGTTGCGCTGGCCGGCAAGGCCAAGCCAGATCCTGCCCCCGCGCCCACGGGTCAGGTTGTCGGGGAAGCCCGGCAGGTTGTCGAGAAGGACGCTTGCCTCGGTGGACGCGATCCCGATGTCGAGCCGGTCCGAGGCCATCGCGATCTTCCACACCCGGTAGCGCCCCGACTCGGCCACGTAGAGCGAACGTCCGTCGCCGCCGACGGCGATGCCGTTCGCCAGCGAGAAGCCGTGGGCGACAATCCGGGTCATGCGCGTGGCCGGATCGTATTCCAGCACGCGACCCGTCGCGCTCTGTTCGAGGACCTCCAGCAGCGCCGCCTCCTCGGTGCCACCCCATCGCCCCGGCGTGAAGCGCGTCGACGAGTCGGTAAAGTAGATGCGGCCATCGGGGGCGACCGTCACCGAATTGGCAAACGCGATCGGGCTCCCATCCACCGTGTCGCTCAGCACGGTCGTAGCGCCGTCCGGCGCTATCGAGAGCAGGCCCTTGATGGCATCCGCCACAATCAACGCGGCCTGCGCATCGAAAGCCAGGCCGAGCGGCCTGCCGCCGGTGGACGCCACCAGCTCCCTGCCGCTGCCGTCTGCCTGCATGCGCAGGATGCGACCGTCCTGCAGTCCGGTGTAGATCCGGCCGTCGGGCGCCGCCAGCACGTGTTCAGGACCTTGTCCGCCCTCCAGCGCAATGAATCGCTGCTGTCCGAGCTTGTCGTTCGCGGCATAGGGCCCCGTGTAGCCAGGGGCGGGCAGCGCTTTCCAGGCCACCGGATCGACCGGCACCGGCCATAGGCTCAGGTAAGCGGCAAGCGCCAGGAGGGTCAGCATGGCGGGAAGACAGCTGCGCAGGACAGGGCCATGAGTGGCTCGTGATGGATGCACACCGGCAGTGTAGGTGCGATGTCCTGTTCCGGCAATTCGTCCCGCATAGCCCCACAGGCAGCCATTCGGGCGAAACCGTGTAGGATGCGTCATCCGAACCAGAGATAGGTAAGCATCGATGAAACCGGCCATTGCGGTCTATGGGAATGTCTGGCCCGACGAGGCCTTGTCCGCGCTCGAAGCGGAATTTACCTGCTACGTGATGGGGCGCATGGCGCCGGCCGAGGTGGCGGCCTTCTTCGAGCGCGACGCGGCGCAGGTGCGCGGCGTGCTCACCACCGGCACCGTCGGGATCGATGCCGCGCTGGCGGCGCGCTTTCCGGCACTGGAAATCGTCGCCGTACACGGCGTCGGCGTGGATGCCGTCGACCTCGAGGCACTGCATGCGCGCGACATCGTGGTCACCAATACGCCGGATGTGCTGACCGAGGACGTGGCCGACCTGGCCGCCACCCTGCTTCTTACCGTGTCGCGCCGGATTCCCATGCTCGACCGCTATGTGCGCGCCGGCCACTGGCTGGAGAAGCGCCCCCTGCGTCCCGCACGCAGCCTGCGCGGCAAGGTTGCCGGCATCTACGGCTACGGGCGCATCGGCCAGGCGGTGGCGGAGCGGCTGCGCGCCTTCGGCATGGCGATCCGCTACTACCAGCGCAGCACGGGGCCGGAGCCGGCGCTGCGCAGCGACTCGCTGATGGCGCTTGCCGCCGAGAGCGACTTCCTGGTGGCGTGCACGCCCGGCGGCGCCGCAACCGAGCGCAGCGTCGATGCGGCGGTGCTCGACGCCCTCGGTCCGGAGGGGACCCTGGTCAACATCGCACGCGGCAGCGTGGTCGACGAAGCGGCGCTGGTGGCGGCCTTGCGCTCGGGCCGCCTGGGCGCGGCCGCGCTCGATGTGTTCGAAGACGAGCCGATCGTACCGCCGGCGCTGTGGGAGATGGACAATGTGGTGCTCACGCCCCACGTCGGCAGTCTCACGGTGGAGGCGCGCCAGACCATGCGCGAGCTGTGCTTCGACAACCTGCGTGCGCATTTCGCCGGCAAACCGACCCTCACCCCGGTAGCGCGCTGAACGCATGCAAGTCGACGAACGCATGCTGGAAGACCTGCGGCGCTTCAACCACAAGCTGGCGCGCGCGCCGCGCTTCAGCTACCGGCACCCGATCGTGCCCCGGCTTGGGCAGCTTCTCCTGCGCCTGAGCCAACTGGGCGCCGACCGCAAGTTGCGCCGCCAGGGCATTGCCGTCGAGCGGCTGACTGCCGCAGCGGACGGCTTGCGGGTGCCGGTGCGCGTGCTGCGGCCCCCGGCCTCGCCGCGTGGCGTCGTGCTGGACATCCATGGCGGCGGCTGGGTGATCGGCAATCCCGAGATGAACGACGCGCTGAATGCCGCCATCGTGCGCGCCTGCCGGGTCAACGTGGTCTCGGTCGACTACCGCCTGGCGCCTGGAGCGTCGATCGGGGCCATGATGGATGACTGCCTGGCCGCGGCCAGGTGGCTGCTGGAAGGCGGCCTGGCCGCGAGCGCGCACTTGCCCGTGATCGTGCTCGGCGAATCGGCCGGCGGGCACCTGGCCGCCGCCACGCTGCTGCGGCTGAAGGCCTGGCCATCGCTATTGCAGCGGATTGCCGGGGCCGTGCTGTATTACGGCGTCTACGATCTGGCGGGCAGCCCCAGCGTACGCGACGCGGGCCGCGACACGCTGGTGCTCGACGGCCCGGCGATGCTCCCTGCCCTGCGCCTCTTGACGCCCGGGCTGGACGACACGCAGCGGCGCGCGCCGCCGCTGTCGCCGCTCTACGGCGACCTGGCCGGCATGCCGCCGGCGCTGATGTTCACGGGCGGGCGCGACCCGCTGCGCGACGACACGCTACAGATGGCTGCGCGCTGGCGCCACGTCGCGGACGTGGAATTGCAGGACCTGCCCGAGGCCCCGCATGGCGTGATCCACTTCCCCACTGCGATGGGCCGGGCGGCCTGCGCCCATGCCCATGCGTGGATCAATGCGCGCCTGGCGGCTAGAGCACCAGCCCGGCAGGCGCCGGCTGGCGCGTAAAGGTCGGTCCGGCGGTGCCCGGTTTGCCGCCGTCCCACACCAGGCGGTCGATGCACATCCGCCGCCCCGTCATGGCGGTGTCCCAGGCGTGGTACACGATCCAGTCCTGGCTGCCGTCGGGCGAGGCGGTGAAGGAATTGTGGCCGGGGCCGATCACGTTCCCGGGCCGCGAGCGCATCAGGAGCGCTTCGTCGCTCCCCTCCGGCCGGGTGAACGGCCCGAGCGGATGGTCGGCCACCACGTAGCTCACGCCATAATTTTCCTTTTCCCAGGCGCCGCCGCTGTAGAAGCAGTAGTACTTGCCGCCGTGGACGAGCACCGAGGCGCCCTCCACCGTGTGCCAGTCATACACCGCGTCGTACATCGCGCGCTGCTTCTTGAACAGGTGCCAGTCGGCGTGCGGGCGCGCCACCGTGCGCGGCTCTCCCGCCAGGCGGTCCATCGCCACCAGGCGGTCCACTACGATGCCGGTGCCGATGCGGTGGTCGTCCTCCAGTTCCAGGAAGTCGACGCAGTAGTACAAGTACCACTGGCCGTCCTTGTCGCGGAAAGGATGGGCGTCGATCGAGAATTGCAGGTTCGGCACCAGCAGCACGCCACAGTCCGTGAACGGGCCGACCGGATTGTCGGCCACCGCCACCCGCAGCTTCTGGTGCTTGCCTTCGATGTCGCCGCGCGAGTAGTACATCCAGAACTTGCCCTCGCTGTAGGCGACTTCCGGCGCCCAGAAGTGGTCGTCGCCCGGGGTCGTGATGGCATAGCCGGCGCGGTGCCAGTCGACCAGGTCGTTCGAGACCAGCACCGGGAAGCGCCCGCCCCCGGGACCGTCGGGGGCAGTGCCGTAGGCGTAGTAGCGTCCCTCGTGCTTGAGCACGAAGGGGTCGGCCATGATCTCGGGATAGACCGGGTTGCAGTAGGTCTTCAGCATCTGGCTTTCCTTACATTTGGTAGCGCAGGCTCAAGCCATACGTCGTCGGCGTGTAGCGGATGTCGCGCGGACGGATCGGGTCGCCCAGGTAGCTCTCGTAGCGTTCCTTGGTCAGGTTGATCGCGTCGAAGTTCAGCGACAGGTTCGGCGTGATCGCATAGCCGATGCTCAGGTCGACATAAGTCGAGGCCTTGACGATGCGGTCCTGGCCGAAGCGCGGCTCGGCGATCTGCTCCACGAACTTGCCGCGCCGGGTGGCCGCCAGGCGCCCGGTCCAGCCGGCGTGCTCGTACAGCAGCGCAAAGTTGTAGCTCTGGCGCGCCACGTCGATCAGCGCGGTGGTGCGGTAGTCGCCGTTCGGGGTGCGGGTCTGGTTCTCGCCGTCGGTCCAGGTGTAGTTGAACTGCGCGCCCAGGCCGCTCCAGGCCCCCGGCAGGAAGTCGAAGAATTTCTGGATGCCGAACTCGGCGCCCTTCAGCTTGCCCTTGCCCGAGTTCTGCGGGCGGGTCACGCGGTAGTTAACGCCGTTGATGGTTTCCTGCTGCTCGAAGCGCTGCAGGTAGCCGTCGATATCGCGGTGGAACAGCGCGATCTGGGCGTAGCCATTGTCCTTGAAGTAGTACTCGAGGGTGGCGTCGGTGCTGATCGACTCGGTCGGCGCCAGGTCCGGATTGCCGGCCGAACCGGTGCCCGGTGCGTTGACGGTCGGCGGAATCAGGGACAGGGCCGGGTTCAGGTCGGCGAATGCCGGACGGGTGATGGTCTTGCCGACGCTCAGGTGCGACTGCAGGCGGTCGGTCCAGCTCACCACGGCCGAGGCGTTCGGCAGGAAGTTGGTCTCGTCGCTGTCGCGGTTGATCGGCGTGACGACGTCGCCGATGCGCTGGTTGCCCTCGAGCTTGCGGTCGACCTTGATCAGGCGGCCGCCGATATTTCCGGTCACGTCGATGCCGCCCAGCGCGGCCTTCCAGCGCGCGCCCAGGTGCAGCGCGGCGGTGCGCTCGCGCTGCTCGAACAGGCGCATCGGGTCGTCCGGCACCCGGCCGGCCGGCTGGCCGTAGAAGGCGCGTACCTGGTCGGCGTTATGGATCAGGAAGTCGCGCGACGGCGTGTACCACGGGCCGCCCAGGCGGTCCAGGCCAGGGGTCAGGTTCTGGAAAGACGGGCCGAAAGCGGCGATCGGCGACGGGCGCACGGCGCCGGCCGGCAGGTCGCTGGCGCGCTCGCCGCTATGGAAGCTGGCGTCGCGGGTGGACAGGCGGATGCCGCCGGTCAGGGCGGTAATGAAGCTGTCGCCGCCCAGGCGGTAGACGGCGTCGGTGCGGAACTGCGCCTGCTCGCCGCGCGACTCGGCCCAGTTCTGCACCATGCCGCGCAGGACGAACTGGTTCGGATCGCGCAGCGGGTTGCTGGAGGTCGGCGTGGTGATGGCGTTGTAGCCACCATGACCGTCGCGCCCGTAGGTGTAGACCGCGGAACTGGCGCCCGGGATCTGCTGGTCGACGATCACGGTGTCGTTGATGAAGTCGGAGCGCGTGAAGGCCAGGTTGCTGTCGACAGACAGCGGGCCCTGGCGGTACTTCAGGCCAAAATTCAGGAAATGGGTGTCGGTACGCTCGCGCACGCCCCAGGTGCTGGTGGCGGTGTAGGGATCCCAGTCGTAGGGACCGCCGAACTGCGCTGCGGGCGCATAGGCCGACTGGATCGGGCAGATCACGCCGTCGGGCGTGTTGCAGTAGTCGCCCTGCGGGGCCAGCACCACGTTCTGCAAGCGCGGCGTCCAGGTGGCGATGTTCAGGATGTAGTCGACTTCGCTGCGCGACCGGTAGTTGGTACCGAGGTACTGGGCGGTGAATTCGGTCGCCGGGTTGAGCTTCCACTGGAAGGCTGCGTGCACGCTGCCGCGTTCCCGTTCGCCGGCATTGTAGATGCCGCCGATGTTCGGCAGTTCTCCCAGGCGGTCGCCCGGGCGCAGCGGGGCGATCGGCTGGTCGTCGTTCAGGCGGGTCGCGGTGCCGTCGGGGCTGACGGAGAAGATCCGGTCCGGACGGTCGACCCACTGCACCGGCATGCTCCAGTGGTTCTTGTTGTAGGCCACGTCGACCAGCACGCCGATCTCGCCGACTCTGGTCTGCCAGCGGTTGCTCATCAACACGCCCAGGCCCGGATTGTTCTTGTCCTTGGTGCCTTCGCTGCCCTCGACGTAATTGCGGCGCGTCTCCAGGTAGCCGCTGGCGGTATAGCCCTTGAAGTCGAAGGGCGCGCGCAGGCGCACGTTGACCAGGCCCGCGATGCCGCCCTCGAACTGGTTGGCGGTCGAGGATTTGTACACGTCCAGGCCGGCGATCGAATTCACCGGCAGGTCCTGGTAGGAAAGGCGGCGGCCGGTACCGGTGAAGATCTCGTTGCCCTCGATGGTCGTGGCCACGTCCGGCAGGCCGCGGATGATCACCGTGCCGGTTTCGCCCAGGTTGCGTCCCACCTGGACGCCGGCGATGCGCTGCAGGGCGTCGCCGGCGGCGCGGTCGGGGAACTTGCCGATGTCGTCGGCGTTGATCGAATCGACCACCTGCTCGGCATCGCGCTTGATCTGCTCGGCCGAACGGATGCTCGCGCGAATCCCGCTCACCGTCACGGTGGCGACCCCTCCGCCTGCGGGGGCCGGCGCCGCGGCGCCGTCCTGGCCCGATTCACGCGCCCCGCTCTCGGCGGTCGGTTGGCTGGCCTGGCCGGTTTGTCCCTGGCTGGCCTGGGGCGTTTGGGTGCTTTCTTGGGCGGCGGCGAAGCCGATTTGGGCGCACAGCAGCATGACGGCGGCGCAGACTGGCCGGACTTTCAAGGTGCTCATCGAGGTCTCCTGAAAAAGCTTGGCGATGCCTGGATCGGCTCGCCTTTATTGGAATCGGGGTTAGTCATAAACATGAATTGCAATTCATAATTTATGACCAATATGACAAAACTATCCGAAATCGCACCGCAATGGCGCACTCAAGAAACGCTCAAATCCGGCAAAAAGGAGCGACGGAATCACGCTCCACCAGAGGGCAATCCATCTTCATGCTGGTGCGGCGGGCTACCCCGCCATTGACCTGGGCGACCAAACTTTCTGCAGCCCAGTACCCCATTTCGTAGTTTGGTAACAACACTGTGGTGAGCGGTGGCTGGGTATAACGGGCGATGTCCTGGTCGTCGTAGCCGACCACGGAGACCTGGCGCGGCACGTCCAGCCCACGCTCGCGCACCGCTTCGATGGCCCCGACCGCCATCAGGTCGTTCGCGCAGAACAGGGCCGTGGGCGGGTCGGGCAGGTCCAGCAGAGTGCGCGCATGCTCGTGGCCGCTGCTGACCTGCCAGTCGCCTTCGCGCACCAGCAGCGCATCGAAGGGAATATCGCGCGTGGACAGGGCCTGGCGGTAGCCCTTGAGGCGCTCGGCGGCGGCCTCGATCCAGCCTTCGCCGTTGATCAGGCCGATGCGGCGGTGCCCAGCGTCGAGCAGGTGGGTGGTGGCCGCAAAGCCGCCCAGGACTTCGCTCGGCACCACCGAGGAGTACAGGCGCTCCCGCGTATGGCAGTTCAACAGCACGGTCGGCACCCCGGCCAGCGGGGCTGGCACCGAGACCGAGCGCGTGAAGATGGTGGCGTAGACCACGCCCAGCAGGCTGGGGTCGCCCAGCACCCGCTGCAGGATGGTCTGTTCGTATTCGGGGTCGCTGCGGGTGGCGTACACGGAGAGCAGGCAGTCATGCTTCCACGCCGCGTCGCGGGCGCCGTCGATGGTCTGCATCGCGTGCGGGCTGGTGGACAGCTCGTCGGTGAGATACACGATCAGGTTGCGCTCGTGGACGGCGGCCGGATGGCCGGGCCGCTCCACCGGGTAGCCCAGCTCGCGCGCGATGCGCAGCACCTTGTTGCGGGTGGCGGCGGACACCTTGGCCCCGCTCATGTGGTTGATGACGAGGGACACCGTGGACTGCGACACGCCGGCCAGCTTGGCGATGTCGGTCATGG
Organism: Massilia sp. IC2-477; assembly: GCF_020707265.1. Taxonomy (GTDB): domain Bacteria; phylum Pseudomonadota; class Gammaproteobacteria; order Burkholderiales; family Burkholderiaceae_D; genus Telluria. Next base: position 233,386 of record NZ_JAJFEQ010000008.1, on the reverse strand, counting down.
TGGGCCGCCGGGCGCGGCCCGTTTCGCTCATCGCGGCAGCGGCGCGCGCGGCAGCGCGGCGCCGTCGGCATCGAACAGGTGGCCGTGGGCTGGATCGAAGGCGAGCGTCACCCGTTCGCCGTTCTTCGGACAGGGGGCATCGGGACGGCACTTGAGCGACACCATCTCGGGCACGCCCTCGACCTGGGCGTAGACGATGGTGGAATCGCCCAGATACTCGACCAGGGTCACGGTGGCCGGGATCCCGGCGCTCCCTTCTCTCTCAACGCGCAGGTGCTCGGGCCGCACGCCCAGCGTGACCGCGCTGCCCGGCGCGGCATGAGCGGCGTCGGCGGCCACGTGAACCACGGCGCCGCCCGCCAGGCGCACATGGGCGGTTGCGCCCTCCTCGCCCGCCAGTGCGCCGGGCAGGAAATTCATGCGCGGCGAACCGAGGAACCCGGCCACGAACTGGTTAGCCGGCCGCTCGTACAGCTCGAGCGGCGTGCCGGCCTGCTCGATGCGCCCGCCATTGAAGACCACGATCTTCTGGCCCAGGGTCATGGCTTCGACCTGGTCGTGGGTCACGTAGATCATGGTCGCGCCCAGTTCGCGGTGCAGGCGCGCCAACTCGACCCGGGTCTGGCCGCGCAGGGCCGCGTCCAGGTTCGACAGCGGCTCGTCGAACAGGAAGACCTCGGGTTTGCGCACGATGGCGCGGCCGATCGCGACGCGCTGGCGCTGTCCGCCCGAGAGCGCCTTGGGACGGCGCTCGAGCAGGTGGCCGATCTGCAGGATCTCGGCGGCGCGCGCCACCCGCTCGGCGATCTCGTCGCGCGGGACCTTCGCCAGCTTGAGGGCGAAGCCCATGTTCTCGGCCACCGTCATGTGCGGGTACAGCGCATAGCTCTGGAACACCATGGCGATGCCGCGCCGCGCCGGCTCCACGCCGGTGCAGTCGCGGCCGCCAATCTCCACGGTGCCGGAGCTGACGTCTTCCAGGCCCGCGACGATGCGCAGCAGGGTCGACTTGCCGCAGCCCGACGGGCCGACCAGCACCACGAACTCGCCGTCCGCGATGTCCAGGTCGATGCCCTTGATGACCAGGTTGTTCTCGTACTGCTTGGTAATGCCTTGCAGGCGCACAGATGCCATGCTCTCTCCGTCGGTTAACCTTTGAGGCCGGTGGCGGCCAGGAAGCCGTGCGTCACCCGGCGCTGGAACAGCACATAGGCCAGCGCCACCGGCAGCGCGCCGAGCAGGGCCGCCGCCATCAGCTGGGCATAGATGACGCCATACGCGTCGTAGGTCTGGGTCAGCCCGAGCGGGATCGTCATCATCTCGTTCGAGGTGACGATGATGAACGGCCACAGGAAGTTGTTCCACGCGGCGATGAAGGTGACGATCGCCATCGCCCACACGATGTTGCCCGAGAGCGGCAGGTAGACGCTCCACAGGATGCGCAGCGGCCCGGCGCCGTCCATCACGGCGGCTTCGCGGAAGTCGGCCGGCACGGTGTCGAAGAATTGCTTGAATACGTAGATGACCACCGGCGCCACCACCTGCGGCAGCACGATGCCGGCATAGCTGTTGATCAGGCCGAGCTGGTTCATGATGCGGAACAGCGGCACCAGCAGGGCTTCGAAGGGCACAAGAAAGGACAGCATCGTCAGCCCGAACAGCAGCGAGCGTCCGCGGAAGCGTAGCTGCGAAAAGGCGTAGGCGGCCATCAGGGACAGGGCCATCGTCGCCACCGTCACCAGCAGCGCCACCAGCGCGCTGTTGAATAGCCAGCGCCCGACCCGGCCCGCAGCCAGCACCTTGGCAAAGGCCGCCAAGGTCCATTGCTGCGGCAACCAATGGAAGACAGCGGAGACAGTCTCGTGCTCCGGGCGCAGCGCCGTGCTCATGGCCCACAGCAGCGGCGCCACCCACAATGCGACCAGCAGAACAGCCGCGACGGCGCCGACCATGCTCCAGCCGGCATTGGCGCGGGCGTGCAGCGTGCCCTTCATGCGCCCTCCCGCGACAGCCAGCGCGAGAACGCGGCCTGGGCCAGCGACAGCGCCACCACGATCGCCACGAACGCCATCGCGATCGCGGCCGCATAGCCGGCGTCGCTCTGGATGAAGGCGGTCTCGTACATGTAGTGCAGGGTCATGCGGGTGGTGTTGAAGGGGCCGCCGACGGTCAGGATGTAGGTCTGGCCGAACACCTTCATCGAGGCGATCAGCTGCAGCACCAGGGCCAGGCCGACGACCGGGCGCATGGCCGGCCAGGTGATGGTCCGGAACAGGGTGAAGCCGCGGGCGCCGTCCAGCGCCGCCGCCTCGTACAGGTCGGCCGGAATGTTGCGCAGGCCCGCCAGGAAGAGCAGCATGTTGAAGCCGACCGTCCACCAGACCGTGGCGATGGCGACCGAAGGCAGGGCCCAGGTCAGGTCGGCCAGCCAGGCGCGCTGGGTATCGAAGATGTGGTTGATCACGCCCGATGATGGCTGCAGCATCCAGTCGGCGATCAGGGTCATCACCGAGATCGGCAGCACGTAGGGAAGGAAGAAGGCCCCCTGCAGCAGCGCGCTGGCGCGGGTGAAGTGGTCGACCAGCAGCGCCATCAAGAGGCCGAGCGCGGTCAGCGGCACCACGGTCAGCAGCGCGAAATAGAAGGTATTGCCGACCGCCGACCAGAAGGATGGGTCCTGCACCAGCGTCACGTAGTTGTCGATGCCGATGAAGGCATTGGTGCGGGTCAGGCTGCTCTCGGTCAGGCTCATGTAGAAGGTCTGAAGCGCCGGCAGCAAGAAGAACAGCAGGAACACGATGGCGAAGGGCGCCAGCAGTGTGAATGCCGACAGCGTGTCGCCGCGCCCGCCCTGGGTATGGTGCCTGGACATCGTCCCTCCTAGTAGCGCGGCGCGCGCTTGCGCAGCAAGAGCGCCGCTTCGGTTTCGAACATGCGCAGCGCCTGGGTAGGCGTGAGTTGCGACGAGAGTGCGGCCGGCAGGTACTTCGAGGCCATCGCCTCCAGCGGACCGGCGGCGCCCATGTACCAGGCGTCCGGCGCGTAGATCACGCTGCGCGCAACTTCCGCATACAGACGGTTGGGCATGAGGGACAACGCGGCCGGCGACTCGGCCACCGGCCGGTAGGCCAGCACGTGGCCGCCCTCGGCCCAGGTCAGCGAATTCTTGGTGACAAAGGCGATGAAGCGCATTACGGCGCGCAGCTTCTGCGGCGACATCGCCTCGCCTTCGTTGGCAGGGATCGCGAAGGCGTGCGAATCGGCCCAGACGCTGTCGTTACCGTACATGCGCGGCAGCGGCACGATGCCGTACTCGAAGCCGAGGGTGCCCTGCTTGGTCGCGCGCACCATCTCGGGCACTTCCCACACGCCGTTGATCATGAAGCCGGCGTTGCCGCCCATGAACTGGCTGGTCGATGCCTGGTAGTTCAGCCCGGCCTGGGCATAGCCCTTGGCGAACCAGTCGCTGATGCGGGTCAGCGAATCCACGCCGGCGGCCCCGTAGGCGAAGCGCCCGTTCTGGATCAGCGGAACCTCGCGCTGGGCCAGCATCGACAGCCACAACCGCAACACCGCGTAGGAACTCTGGTTGCTCTCCATCGTCATGCCGGGGCGGCCAGTGGCCTGGCGTACGGCGCGGAAGGCGCTTGTCAGGGCATCGATGCCCTGGATCGGCTTCAGATTGCCGCCCGCGTCGAGCAGTCCCGCCTTGCCGACCAGGTTCTTGTTGTAGTACAGGACCAGCGGGTGCAGGTCGAGCGGAATCGCATAGGTCTTGCCGGCGTGCTGGGATTTCTCCCACTGGCGCGGATAGAAGTCGGCCGGGTTCAGGCCCGCCTGGCGCAGTTCGTTCGGCGCGATCGGGCGCAGCACGCCGCCGCCGGCCAGGTTGGTCATGCGCGACAGGTGCACGGTGGCGATGTCGGGACCGGCGCCGACCACGGACGAGGTGATGAGCTTCGTGTAGAAGGGCTCGCCCCACTTCAGCGTGGTGCTGACCACCCTCACCTCGCGCTGGCTGGCATTGAAGCGTTCAACCAGCGCCGCCATGCGCGCACCATCGCCGCCGCTCAGTAGCGTCCACATGCGCACTTCGGTCTGCGCCAACGCGCACGTGGGTGCGCACAGCAGCGCTGCCAGCACCGCGCCGGCGAGGCGCAACGTGAATGGGGTCAAGCCTGTCTCCTGGTCGATCTGGTGGGATGCCACTCTTTTATCATTAATACTAGCAAATAATTATTAATAGGGGCTGTCCTGCAGGCATGAATGCGTGCGAGGTAGAATCAGCCTTTTTGGCGGTGGACGGGGATGTGGATCGGTGTGCTGTGCGGCCTGGCTGCAGGAGCCTTGTGGGGCCTGGTGTTCATCGCGCCCGCCTTGCTGGCGGCGTTCTCGCCGCTGGAACTGGCGGTCGGCCGCTATACCGCCTACGGCGCCATGGCCCTGGTGCTGCTGTTGCCGCGCCTGAAGTCCCTGCTGACCAGCCTGCTGCCGGCCGATTACGCGGCGCTGCTGCGCCATGCGCTGGCGGGGAACATCGTGTATTACATGCTGCTCGCGGCCGGCGTGAAGTATGCCGGGGTGGCGCCAACGTCCCTGATCATCGGCATGCTGCCGGTGGTGGTCACCCTGATGGGCCGCAACGACCACGGCGCCCTGCCGCTGCGGCGCCTGGCGCTGCCGCTCCTGCTGGTGGCGGCCGGCATCGCCTGCATCAACGTCGACAGCTTCCTGCATGCCGGCCCTAGCACGTCTGCCGCCGACATCCTGCTCGGCATGCTGTGCGCGGCGGGCGCTTTGCTCTGCTGGAGCTGGTATGCCCTCGACAACGCGCGCTACCTGAAGCGCAATCCGCAGTTCTCCAGCACCCAGTGGTCGGCCCTGTATGGCCTCGCGACCGGCGTGATCGCCTTGGTACTCGGCTGCGTTGCCTGGGCCTTCGGCATCGGGACGGGCGCAGGACCGGCGCGCGACTGGCAGCTGTTCTGGGCCTGCAATGCGCTGGTGGCGCTGGGCGCTTCGGTGATCGGCAACGGCCTGTGGAACGTGGCCAGCCGGCGCGTGCCGGTCACGCTGTCCGGCCAGCTGATCCTGTTCGAGACCCTGTTCGCGCTGCTGTATGGCTTCCTGTACCGCGGCCACGGCCCGCGCGCGCTCGAGCTGGCCGCGATCGCGCTACTGGTAGCGGGCGTGACCTGGTCGGTGCACGCCCATGCAGCGCAAGACGATTCAGCGCGGCAGGCGCTCGATCCGGACCTCGTCGATCGTGACGGCGTGTCCGGCGCCGCCCATCGCCACCAGCCCTAGGCGGGCCTTGCCGCCCAGGCGGTGGGTCCAGGTCGTGCCGCCGACCCAGGCGCCCTTGGTCTTGCCCTCGGCCTGCGACCAGGCCGTGTAGTGCTCCTCGTCGCCGACGCGGCGGATGTCGATGCGCAGCCAGGTCCATTCGCCCGGCGTGCCGGCCACCGTGTTGCCGTAGCGCGGATAGCCCTTGGCGACCGGCGCCAGCTCCTTGCCGAACTCGACCTGGCGCAAGCCCTCGTGCGCCAGTTCCACCAGCTTGACGTAGTTGTCGTCGTCGCGCATCACCACGATCCCGGCCTGCACCGGCTTCTCGCAACAGTCGAGCGGCGCGTCCAGGCGGATGCGCGCCAGGATGCGCAGGTCGCCTTCGGGTAGCGGCGTGGCCAGCACGGCGGCGCTGTTGGTGTCGACATGCAGGTCGGTCGGCTGGGTCGACAGGCGCAGACCCGGCTGGCCGCTGCTCCAGCTGCCGGCTGCACGCGGGCGGATCCAGCTCCAGCGTGCATCCAGCTGGGCCTTGTCGAAGCGCTCGCTCCACAGCGGTGTGGTCGCCACCGGCGTAGGCGCCGCCGGCAGCGCCGCCGGCAGCGGTCCCGGGGTGACCGCAGGCCCCTGCATGGGGCGGTCCGACGGCCCGTCACCGCGGTTGATGACCGGCCACCCATCCACCCAATCGACACGGTCCAGCAGCAGCGGGCGCCGCGTCAGCTTGTCCTCGACGCTGAAATAACCCTGGTTGCGGTCCACCGCGTGGTACAGCGTCCACCATTGACCGGCCGCGTCCTGGAACACGCTGTTGTGGCCTGCGCCGACCCAGCGGTTGCCGTTCTGCGGCAGCACCGGGGTGCCGCCGGCGCGCGCGGCGGCCATGTCATTGCCCTCGCGGTCGAGGAACGGGCCTTCCGGACTGGTCGCGCGGCCAACCATCAGGGCGTAACCGGTCAGCGGGCCGCGGCAGCAGTCGGTGGTGGACGCGAACATGTACCAGTATTTACCCACCCGCACCACTTCCGCGCCCTCGTAGCGATTGGCGGCCCCCACGCGCACCGCATTGCCTTCAACCTGCAGCCCATCCTTCGACAGGCGCTGGACAAAAATGCCGCCGCCGTAGCTGCCGTAATACAGCCAGCGGTCGCCCTGCCCGTCCTCGACCACGTCCGGATCGAAGGTCCATTGGAAGTTACAGCCGGCGCCAGCGCGGCGCGGCGCCACCACCGGGCGCTCCACCGCTTTCCACGGTCCGGCCGGCGAAGCGCTGGTCGCCACCGCGATGCCGCTGTCCGCCTCGCAGCCCTTTTCCGGGCTGTGGCGGTCGGCCACGTCGGTGACCGTGAAATACAGGTAGTAGCTGCCGTTCTGGTACACCGGCTCGGGCGCCCACAGCCCGGCCTTCGGGCCCGCGAGGCCGGCCGGGCGCCGGTCGAAGGAGTCGCGTACGAAGTGCCAGTTGACCAGGTCGACCGAGCGGTAGACCGGCATCATGCGGAACTTCCAGCCCGCTCCATCGCGTTCCTTGCGGCTGACCGGGTCCATGGTGCAGTACAGGTACCAGACGGTGGGCGACGAGGTGCGGTCGCGCAGCAGCGCCGGGTCGGCGCAGCTCTCGGCCAAGCTGCCGTCGGCCAAGCGCAGCGGCAGCGGATTGGTATAGGTGCTCGCGGCAGCGGACTGGGCCGCGGCGCCGCAGGCCAGGAACAGCGCCGCCAGGCAGACGGGCAGTCGCGGGAATCGCATCATGGGGTCTCCTCGTGGGCGCCCGGGCAGGACGCCTGTTATTGCCCAAAAAATATTCTATTCGTGTGTCCGGCGGCGCACGGGTGGGCCTCGGCCTTGCCGTTCTGGCCAAATTGTCTAGTCAATCGTTGTAGCTGGATGATATTTTCGTTCAATTATTTTTGTAGGACTATTGCCCGTTGTCACTACCTGCTAGACTGCCCGGGCTGCATCCAAGCATCATCGCAAAGTTGTCGAAATAGAACAACAGGGATGCGGCCAGAGTGAGAGAATTAACAAGAAGAAACAGGGGAAGTCTGAAATGAAAGTCATGCAGGTCCGTCCGGCGCGCAAGCTGCTGGCGCTTGCCGTATCCAGCGTCGCCTGCGGCATGGTCGGGGCACAGGAAGTGCCGGCCGCCCACGAAGACGCCGTTCCGGAAGTCGTGGTCACGGCCCAGCGCACCGTTTCCACCATCTCGCGCACCCCGGTCGCGATCAGCGTGCTCCAGGGCGAGCAGCTGCGCGAGCTCGGCCTCGACAACCCGGCCTCGCTCGGTGCACGCCTGCCCAACGTCCACGTCGACCAGGCCTTCTCGGGCCTGCGCGTGAGCATGCGCGGCATCAGCAACAACGACACCACCGACAAGGGCGACCCGTCCGCCGCCTTCATGCGGGATGGCGTCTACATCGCGCGGCCGGCCGGCCAGACCGCCAACTTCCTCGACGTCGACCGCATCGAAGTGCTGCGCGGTCCGCAGGGCACCCTGTACGGCCGCAATACCACGGCAGGCCTGATCAACGTGATCTCGAACGCGCCCACAGCACGGCTGGAAGGCCGGATTGCTCTCGAGGCGGGCAGCTATCGCAACCGCAAGGTCGAGGGCGTCATCAACGTGCCGGTGAACGATGCGCTGGCCCTGCGCGCCGCCGTCAGCGCGCGCGAGCAGGACCCCTTCCTGGAAAACCGGCAGGGCACGCGCTGGACGCCCGGCATGAACCGCGACGACCGCGATGCGCGCCTGAGCGCCAAGCTCGCGCTTGGATCCGACGCCGCGCTGCTGCTGCGCTACGACCACAGCATCGTCACCGACAACAACGACCGCATCGTCCCCGACACCAATTTCTATACCGGCGTTTCGAGCGGCGCCCCGGTATGGAAACCAGGCAGCACGGACGAGCGCCTGGCCATGGCCTTCCGCCCCACGAACATCGCACCGGTGCAGGGGATGCAGGACCGCCGCGCGCGCGGCCTGTCGGCCGACCTGAGCTGGAAGCTGGGCCCGGCCACCTTCTACTACCTCGGCTCGCACCGTGAACTCGACCAGCAGATGGTCAACAACTACTATTACCGGATCGCGCCGACACTGGCGCTCGGCGTGATCAACACCTACGACGGCGCCAATGCCCAGGATTCGCACGAACTGCGCGTCGCCAGCAATGGCGATGGCCCGTTCAGTGCGCAGGGCGGCCTGTACTGGTTCAGCGAAGAATCCGACACCAGCTATGCCTTCCAGGGCCTGCGTCCGGTCGGCCTGCCGCCCTACTACTCCTTCCCGCTGCGTACCGAAGCGCGCAGCCGCGCCACATTCGGCCAGTTGACATGGCGCGCCCGCGCGGACCTGCGCCTGACCGCCGGTGCGCGCCGCACGCTGGACCGCAAGTGGCGGGTCGGTTCGACCGACTTTCAGCAAGGCCCGGTGTTCAACCCGGCCCTTGATCGCCGAATCCTGAGCGCCGCCGACCTGTCGACAGGGCGCACGACCTGGCGCCTGGGCGCCGAGTTCGACCTGGCCCCAGGCACCATGGCCTACATCAGCCTGGCCACCGGCTACAAGGCCGGCGCCTTCAACGACGGCTGCGTGGCCGGCGCCAGCGCCCTCGGCATCGCCTGCCCGGCTGCCACCGCCGTCACGCCCGAGTACCTGTACTACCAGCCGGAAGAACTGCGCGCCTGGGAAGGCGGCGTCAAGTCGCGCCTGATGGGCGGCCGCCTGACGCTCAATGCGGCTGTATTCGACTACGACTACACCAACCTGCAGCTGACCGGCAATGCGATCGTCGCGGGCGCCCCGCGCCTCCTGACCCGCAACGCCGGCGCCGCGCGCAGCCGCGGCCTCGAGCTCGATGGCGAACTGCGCGTCGGAGCAGGCGGGCGCCTCAGCTACGGTCTCACCCTGCTCGACGCCCGCTACGTGAGTTATATGGCGACGCCGACCGTGTCCTGGGCAGGCCACAAGCTGGACCGGGCGCCGAGCCGCGTGATTACGCTCGGCTACCAGCAGCGGCTGACGCTTGCCGGCGGCCAGCTCAGCGCCGGCGTGTTCACGCGCGCCAGCAGCGAGTACGTCCTCGGCATCCCGACCCAGCTGCTGACCTACCGCGTGCCCGCGCACACCAGCAGCGACGCCACGCTGGCGTGGGCGCCGGGAGCCGGCGCTTGGCGTCTGCTGGCGCGCGTGCGCAACATCGAGAACAAGGTGCGCCCGACGCTGATCGACAGTTTCGGCATGACCACGCCGAGCGCCCCGCGTACGGCCGACCTGCGCCTGGAGCTGCTTTTCTAACCTGCGCCGGGAACCGCCCGGCTTTTCCTTATCCGTGAATTCTTCTGCTGGAGGCTGAATGAAGCGCGACGCCGTGCCCTTGACGTCCCCCTCGATGCGGGCCGACCCGCCCGCCGACGACACCGTCGCCCGCCTGCTGGCCGGCGCCGACGGTCCCCATGCACTGGCCGAGCGCGTCGCCGCGCTCAACCGCGAGCTCGTGCGCTGGGACAGCAACGGCGGCCTGGCGGCCTGGCAACCGGGGCCGGATTGCGATCCTCAGCTCGGCGCCGCGCTAAAAGACTACCTGGCGCGCTGCCGGCAGCTTCCCGACTGGGCCGATGTGGAGAAGATCGACCGCGCGGAGCACCTGTTCATGGACATGAGCATGCTGTCCTGCACCCTGCTGTTCTGCGCCAGCCTGCCCGAGTGCTACGTGCTGCCAGACCTCTCCGCCGTGCTGCACGCCGCCGGCCAGCTGGAACAGCACACCGACTACCGGATCCGCTCCACCGCCGCCATGATCTTCCCGGTCATGATGCGCGGCGGCCTGACGTCGCCGCAGGGCTTCGGCGTTGCCCAGGCCCTCAAGGTGCGCCTGATCCACGCGACCATCCGCCACCTGATCCTGCGCGGCGCTCCGCCAGCTAGCGAAGCCGTGGCCGCGCCGCCGCTGGCGCCGCTGCGCCCGGCCGGCGGCGGCATGTACCACCTGCTCTACGCCCACGGATGGGACAGCGCGGAGCGCGGCTTGCCCTGCAACCAGGAAGAACTGGCCTACACCCTCCTGACCTTCAACTTCGTGTTCCTGCGCGGGCTGCGCCGTCTTGGCCTGGGCCTCCAGCGTAGCGACGAGGAAGCCTACCTGCACGCCTGGAACGTGCTGGGCCACCTGCTCGGCATCGAGCGCGAGCTCATGGCCTGGACCATGATTGACGCCGAGGCGCGCTTTGCCGAGATCCAGGCGCGCGCCCGCAAGGCGCCGCGCGAGAACGACCCGCGCCCGCCCCTCGCCGCGGCCCTCATGCGGGAAATGGAAAACCAGATCCCGCTGCGGATCCTGAAAAGCTTCCCGACCCTGTTGACGCGCCGCCTGTGCGGACCCCAATCCAGCCGCGACCTCGGCCTCAACGGCCGCGTGTCGCTGGCCTCGCGCATCCTGTTCCGGCTGTGCTTCGGCGCCGTGCGCGCCTTCGACGCCGTGCTGCGCCTGTTCGTGCCGGGCTTTTCGATCAGCCGCATGCTGACGCGGGTGGCCGGCTACCGCCTGGTGTCGCGCTTCCTGATGGACCAGACCCGCCCGCTGCGCCTGCCCGATGCGCTGCTCAACCAGGTCGACGCCGCTTTCGAGGACTGGCGCAGCGACCCGGACGCACCGCGCTGGCTGAACCGGGTCGAGGACAGGCTCGCCGGCCGTTCCCCCACGGCCGGAGGAACGCCCGCATGATCGCTACCCTCGCTATGCTGCGCGCGCACCTGCGCAGCTACCTGCTGCTGGCTCTGGTGCTGCTCCTGGCTTGCGCGAGCGCAGGCGCCGCCGCCCCCGCCCCGCTCGTGCTCGGCCCGGAAACCTCCAGCGTCGACGCCTGGCCCGCCACATCGGTGCTGGTCGACGAGGGTGGCCGGCTCGACGCCGCCGCCGCGCTGGCGCTTGGGGCCCGCTACGCTCCGCCGACCACCTCGCGCGGCGTGCTCAAGCTGGTCAAGGATCCCCACTGGGTGCGCATCCCGCTGCGCCTGGCCCCTGATGCGCCGCGCGACTGGGTGGTGCAGATCGACTTCGGCATGCTCGACGAAGTGGCGTTCTACCTGGAACACGAGGGCCGCCTGCGCAAGCTTGCCAGCAGTGGGCGCCGCCTGCCGGAAGAGGGGGCGCTCAAGGGGCGTGTGCCGGCCGTGGCGCTGACGCTGGAACCTGGCGCCGACTACACCCTGCTGGTGCGGGTATTCACCGTGGGTTCGCGCGTGGCCCCGATCAGCATCATGCGGCCGGACGCCTACAACCGCGCCGCGCTGGGCGAGCAGATGCTGCAAGGCCTGCTGCTCGGCCTCGCGCTCTGCCTGGTCGCCTACAGCCTGGGCCAGTGGCTGGCCCTGCGCGAGACCCTGTACCTGAAATACGCCATGTACGTGGGCGGCCTGACCCTGTATTCGATGGCCTGGTTCGGCCTGGGCGAGCAGTTCCTGTGGCGCGGCCATGCGTGGTTCAGTACTCACGTGCTGGGTATCGCCTCGCAGATCGGCTCCGCCGGCGCCTACCTGTTCGTGGAACAAATCCTGGCGCGGCCCGGCGCCGACCGCCGCTTCAGCCGCATCATGAAGGGCGGCGCGGCCGTCTGCATCCTGGCCGCCGTGCTGTGGGGCGCCGGCCTGGTGGGCCAACGCGCCCTGATGGTGTTCACCATGACGATCGGCGCCCTGCCGATGTTCCTCGGCCTGCCCGGCGCCTGGCGCCGCATGCGCGCCGGCGACGAGATCGGCTTGTTCTTCCTGTTCAGCTGGTTCTTCAGCGCAGGCGGCGCCGTGGTGCAGGGCATGCTGGCCGTGGGCGTGCTGCCCGCGAATTTCTGGACCCTGCACTCGCTGCAGCTGGGCGTCACGATCGACATGCTGATGTTCCTGCGCATGATCAGCATCCGCAGCGAGGCGACCCGGCAGGCGATGCTGCGCGCGGAAGCGGAGGCGCGCATGAAATCCGAATTCCTGGCCAACATGAGCCACGAGATCCGCACGCCGATGAACGCCATCATCGGCATGAGCCGCCTGGCCCTGATGGGCGACGCGCCGCCCAAGCTGCGCAACTATCTGAGCAAGATCCTGGGCGCGGGTGAGCACCTGCTAGGCTTGATCAACGACATCCTTGACTACTCCAAGATGGAAGCCGGCAAGCTGGCGATCGAGGACGTCGCCTTCGACCTGAACGAATCATTTGACCACCTCTCGAGCGTGATCAGCGTGAAGAGCGACGCCAAGGGTGTCGAGCTGGTCTTCCGGGTGGGCCCCGGCGTGCCGCAGCACCTGGTGGGCGACCCGTTGCGACTGGGCCAGGTGCTGGTCAACCTGGCCGGGAATGCCGTCAAGTTCACCGAACGCGGCGAGATCGTGGTGGCAGTGGAAGTGGTGGAACGCCTGGACGAGCGCGTGACCCTCGAATTCTCGGTGACCGATACCGGCATCGGCATGAGCGAGGAAGAGATCGGGCGCCTGTTCCAGTCCTTTACCCAGGCCGACAGCTCGACCACACGCAAGTACGGCGGCACCGGCCTGGGCCTGTCGATCTCGCGCCAGCTGGTCGAGCTGATGGGTGGATCCATCGGCGCCACCAGCACGCCCGGCAAGGGCAGCCGCTTCGCCTTCACGCTGCCGCTCGGCGTGGCAGCGGACGAGGCCGCGGCGGCGCGCCCGGGCGCCCTGCGCCAGGTGCGCGCCCTGGTGGTTGATGACAGCGCTACCGCGCGCGCGGCACTGGCTGAAATGTTGGACGCGCTCGGCGTGCAGGCCGACACCGTTGCCTCGGGCGAGGAATGCCTGGCGGCGCTCGCCACGGCCCGCCAGGGCGACAAGCCGTACGGCGTGGTGCTGATGGACTACCTGATGCCGGGCCTGGACGGGGTCGAGACCATCCGCCGCATCCACGCCGCCAGCCCCGGCGCGGCGCCGCCGGCGATCCTGATGGTGTCGGTGTGCACCCGCGACGCCGTGCTGGAGCAGGAAGGCGAGCTCCCGGTCGACGCTTTCCTGCACAAGCCGGTTGCCCCGGCCCTGCTCTACCACAGCATGCTGCAGGCACTGTATCCGCAGGGAGCGGGCCTCGGCCCGCTGGCCCCGCCCGCAATGGCGCCAATGAGCTCGGTGGCCGAGCTGCCGCGCCTCGATGGCGCCCGCATCCTGCTGGCCGAGGACAATGCCAACAACCGCGAAGTCGCACTCGACTTCATGGCCGCCGCCCGCATGCAGGTGGACGTGGCCTTCAACGGCGTCGAGGCGGTGCGCATGGCGAAAGCAGGCGACTACGACCTGGTGCTGATGGACATCCAGATGCCGGAACTCGACGGCCTGGACGCCGCCCGCGAGATCCTGGCCGACCCGCGCCTGCGCAAGCTGCCGATCGTGGCCATGACCGCGCATGCGCTGCCGAGCGACCGCGCCCGGAGCCTGGAAGCGGGCATGATCGACCATGTCACCAAGCCGATCGACCCAGACCTGCTGTTCTGCGCCCTGCTCAAGTGGATCGACCCGACGCGGCTGGCCGGACGCCCGCTGCCGGCCGCCCAGCCGCAGCCGGCGATCCAGTTCGAGGGCCTGGCCGCGCTGCCCCGCGTGCCCGGACTCGACTGGCAGCGTGCGCTGGAAAAGGTCGACGGCCAGCGCAGCCGCCTGGAAAAGCGCGCCAGCAGCTTCGTGCGCGAATACGCCGATGCGCCGCGCATCCTGCGCGAAGCCCTGGGCTCTAGCGACCATCCGCGCCTGCAGTCGCTGGCGCACAACCTGAAGTCGAGCGCCGCCTACGTCGGCGCCTTCGAACTGGCGGCCAGCGCGCATCGCCTGGAACAGGACCTGCGCAACGGCCAGGCCGAGCGCCTGGCGACCCAGGTCCCGGGCCTGGTGCACGCCGCCGAGACCGTGCTGGCGGCCCTGGCGCAGCTGGCCGAGGCGGCGCAGCCGCGCCGGGCCGACCCGGCCGCGCTGGCTGAGTTGCTGGGTCAACTGCAGGAACACCTGCACCAGGACGACGCGCGCGCCGAGGACGTCCTGCGCGAGCTGGAAGCCCTGCTGCATGGTGGCGCCCACGACGCCGTGCTGGGCGAACTGCGGCGCGCGGTGCTGGACCTCGAATACGGCGCCGCCCTGGCGCCGCTGGCGCGCCTGGCCGCCAGCCTGGAACTGAGCATGGAGGACGCCCGATGAATGGGGTGGAGATGCAGAAGGTGCTGGTCGCCGACGACGACGCGGTCAACCGCGACGTGCTGGGCGAACTCCTGATGCCCGAATACACCGTACTGCTGGCCCGGAACGGCGCCCAGACCCTGGAGCGCGCCCTGCGCCACCTGCCCGACCTGATCCTGCTCGACGTGATGATGCCGGACATGGACGGCTACGAGGTGCTGCGTCGCCTGCGCGCCGAGCCGCAGACGGCGCACATCTCGGTGATTTTCATCTCGGGCCTGGACCGGCCGGAGGACGAAGCGAGCGGCCTCAAGATGGGCGCCTCGGACTACATCACCAAGCCCTTCAACCAGACCGTGGTGATGGCGCGCGTCGCGCTGCACCTGCAGGTGGTGCGCCAGCGCCGGATGCTCGAGCGCCTGGCCAACATCGATGGCCTGACCGAGCTGGCCAACCGGCGCCGCTTCGACGAAGTGTATGCGCTCGAGTGGCAGCGCGCACGGCGCAGCAACCGCCCGCTGTCGCTGGCCCTGCTCGACATCGACGCCTTCAAGCAGTACAACGACCGCTACGGCCACCCGGCCGGCGACCGCGCCCTGCGCGCGGTGGCGCGCCTGGCCGCGGGCGCGATGCGGCGCCCGGCTGACCTGGCGGCGCGCTACGGCGGCGAAGAGATGGTGCTGCTGCTGCCCGAGACCGGCGCCCTGGAAGCCTGCCAGGTGGTGGCGCAGCTGCGCGAGGCCGTGGCCGCCCTGATGATCACCCACGAAGCGTCGAGCGTGGCGCCGGTGCTGACCGCCAGCGTGGGCGGTGCCACCCTGGCGCCGGACGACCCGGGCTCGGCGGCCGACCTGTTCGAGGCTGCCGACGCCGAGCTCTACCGGGCCAAGCAGGCTGGCCGCAACCGGGTGGCCTGGCGCGGGCTCGATGCCTGCGCCGTCCAGTAGACGGAGCCTTCAGCCGCGACAGGCCAGGCCGTAGCGGGTCGCCTCGCAGCCGCGCTTGAGGCAGGCGGTGGCGTGGTAGCCCGCCGCGCGGCACATGCGCAGGGTTTCCGTGAGCGGATCGTCGACCGGCGGCGGCGCCGGCGGCGGTTCTGCCACGGGCGCGGCAGGCCTGGGCCTGACCGGCACGCTGGCGCGCGCCAGCACCCGTTCGCGGGGTGGGGCCGCCTTCGGCTTCGACGCCGTTTTCTTCAGCTCGGGACGGGAACGCTTTGCCGGTGCGGCGGCGACCCGGCGCTCCGGCGGCGGCTTTGCAGCCACCGGCGCTTTCGGCTGCACGGTGGGTGGAGCGGGAGGGGGCGCGGCGGCAACGATTTCTTCAGGCTCGGCGGCCGGTGCGGGAAGCGACGCCACAGCCACCGGCTCCGGCGGCAGCATGCGCAAGGGCGGCGGCTCGTCCTGCACGGCTGCGGGTGCGGGCGCTGGTGGCGGCGCAGCGATGGCGGGCGGCGCCGCCGCCGGCGTATGGTCGGCCACCACCGCCAGCGTCGACTGCACCTCGGTCTCGCGATACATCCACACGCCGGCGCTGGCCACGGCAAAGGCGGCAACCACGGCGGCCGTCCAACCCAGCACCTTGCGGCCCCAGCGCTCGGTCCAGGGCGCCGGTTCGGGCGGCAGCGGCCTGGCCCAGTCCGGCTGTGGGCTGGAGAACGAGGCCATCGCGGGGTCGATGCGCGGCCGCGCGGGGGCTTCGGGCGCGGGTGTGGGTTGTGGCGGAGGCGGCGGCGGCGGTGTCGGTGTCGACAATGCCGCGGCGTCGCGGCTGCGCCACACGCCCGCACGCTGGCGGGCGGCCGGCTGTGGAGCCGGGGCGATTGGCGCGGGGGCGGCAGCCGGGGCGCGGCGTAGCAGCCGTCGCGGCACGCTGGACTGGCTGTCGCCGAAATCTTCCAACAACTGATTCTTCATGGGCGGGCCTGCTTTGGAACAAGCCGAGTGTAGCCGAATCGCCGCGAACCTGCCTCCGCACGCCATGCTGCGGTGCGGCAGACACGCACAACCCGGGTTCAAGCCCTGGCCGGGCGGTGCGTGACGACGCGGTAGAGGTACCAGACCAGCAGGATGCCGAAGATGCCTTTCGAGATCGGGTCGATGTATTTCCCCACCTGCTCATAATTGCTTTCGAGCAGGTAACCGGCCCCGGTCAGCACGCCGGTCCAGGCCAGCGAACCGATACTCGAATACAGCAGGAACTGCCCGAGCGACATGCAGGCCAGGCCGGCGGGCACCGAAATCAGGGTGCGGATGGCGGGAATCAGGCGTCCGAACAGCACCACCGAGCGGCCATGCCTGTCGAAGGCGGCAATCGCCTTGTCGATGTCTTCGGAAGTGACGGTCATCCAGCGCGCGTGGCGATCGGCAAACTTCTTGAGGCGTTCCTTGCCGTAGACGCGCGCGCCGTAATACCAGGGCAAGGCGCCCGCAATCGAACCGGCAGTGCCAGCCGCCAGCACACCTACCACGTTGAGGTCGCCACGGGCGGCAACGAAGCCGGCAAAGGGCATGATGAGCTCGGACGGGATGGGCGGAAAAATGTTTTCCACTGCCATCAGGACAAAGACGCCCAGGTAGCCGCTGGTCTGGAGGAATTCGGTAATGAACTCGAACATGATTGGTCGCCACTCAAAACAGTCAGCCTGGACCTTATCATGTTGTCAAAAATACTTGCGCCCGCCTGCGCGTCCGGTACCATGCCGGATTAATTGCAAGCATTCTTACAGGAAAAAGGAACGCAATTGCTGAAGCTCAGCCTGGATGCCCTCGAAATCGTCGAAACCATCGCCCGCAAGGGTTCCTTCGCAGGCGCCGCGAAGGAATTGTTCCGCGTCCCTTCCACCATCTCATATACGGTCTCCAAGCTGGAAGACGACCTGGGCGTGCGCCTGTTCGACCGCTTCGGCCCCAAGGTGGCCTTGACGGCGGCTGGCAAGGAATTGCTAAAGGAAGGGCGTTTCCTGCTGCGCGCGGCCGGCGACCTGGAGTCGCGCGTGCGCCGCGTCGCGTCCGGCTGGGAAACGGAACTTGCGATCGGCATGGATTCGATGCTCGCACCGAGCGCCCTGGAAGACGACATCGCCGCCTTCTACGACGTGGCCGACCAGACCCGGCTGCGCATCGTGCGCGAAGTGTTGTCCGGCACCTGGGATGCGCTGCTGGACCGCCGGGTCGACCTGCTGGTGGGTGCGGCCGGCGAAGGCCCGTCGGGCGGCGGCTACACGGCCGAGCCGATCGGCAAGAGCAGCTTCGTGTTCGCGGTCGCCCCACACCATCCGCTGGCCGCGATCGATCGTGCGCTCGACAAGGCCGACCTGCTCGACTACCGGGCAGTGGCCGTGTCCGACTCGGCGCGCCAGCTGGGCCCGCGCACCGTCGGCCTGCTGTTCGGCCAGGACATGCTGGCGGTGCCGGACATGGAAACCAAGTACTCCTTCCAGCTCAGGGGAATCGGTTTCGGCTTCCTGCCCGAAGCCTGGGCCAGGCCCGCGATCGCGGCCGGGCTGCTGGTCGAGAAGCAGGTGGTCGAGCCCAAGCCGGACGAGACCTTCTATCTGGCCTGGCGCAGCGGCGAGGAAGGCGCCGCGCTGTCGTGGTGGCTCAAGCGAATGCGCGATCACCCGCCGTTCGCGGGGATGATCGCACGGCATTGTCACGAGGCTGAACGGGCGCGGGCAGGCTAGCGCGCTTCGGTCTCGATGCGGATGCTGCCGCTGAGCGTCTTGTGCACCGGGCACTTGTTGGCAATTTCGGTCAGGCGCTGGCGCTCCTCCAGGCCGAGCTCGCCCACGTACTCGATGTGGCGCCGGAAGGCGTAGACACCCGCCTCCTGCCCATGCTCGATGCGCACCCGCACGTCGTCCAGCGCCATGCCCTTGCGCCGGGCATACATGGTGACGGTCAGCGTGGTGCAGGCCGCCAGCGCGGCGGCCAGCAGGTCGTGCGGTTCCGGCCCGCTGTCCTCGCCGCCGAAAGCTTCCGGCGCGTCGCTCAGCAGCTGGTGCCGGCCGACGGTGATCACCTGCTGCAGCTTGCCGCTGCCCTTCTGTGCGCGCACTTCCATGGCATTCCCCTTGTCGTCAATACTTACTGTGGCAGGTCGAACACCAGGATCTCGGCCGCTTCGGCGCCCTCCAGGCGCACTGCGTCCTCGTCGGTGACCTTCAGCGCGTCGCCGCCCTGCAGCTGCACGCCGTTCACGCTGGCACGGCCGCGGATCACGTGCACATAGGCCTGGCGCCCTGCCGCAAGCGGGTGGCTCAGCGCGTCGCCGCCGTTCATGATGGTGGCGTAGATCGACGCATCCTGGCGCATCGACACCGAACCCTCGCGGCCGTCGTTCGAGGCGATCAGGCGCAGCCGCCCCTGCTTGGAAGCGGTGTCGAAGTGCTTTTCCTCGTAGCCCGGCGGCTCGTTCGTGGTGTTCGGCTCGATCCATATCTGCAGGAAGTGCACGCCCTCTTCCTTCGAGTGGTTGTACTCGCTGTGCACCACGCCGCTGCCGGCGCTCATGCGCTGGACGTCGCCGTAGCGCAGCACCGAGCCGTTGCCCATGCTGTCCTTGTGCTCCAGCGCGCCTTCCAGGACATAGGAAATGATTTCCATGTTGCGGTGGCCGTGCGACTCGAAGCCGCGGCCCGGCGCCACGTGGTCTTCATTGATGACGCGCAGCGGACCGAAGCCCATGTGCTTCAAGTCATAGTAGTGGCCAAACGAGAAGCTGTGCTGGGATTTCAGCCAGCCAAAGCTGGCGGCGCCGCGTTCATTGCTTTTACGTACGTTCAACATGGTGTTCTCCTTGTGTCTGGTTGATCATCGACCGCTTCGATCCTCGGGTTCTCTCCTGTGCCGCTGTTCGTTCGATGCGATGGAGTCATTATGCGCGCCACACTGGGAATTGAAAAACGAGTAATTTACCGCCACTTAATCGAAATTTTCGATGATGCTCCTTGAGACCACCGCCCGTGCTCCCCCTGGCGCCGCCCTGTGGTCTAATCTTCGCATCCCCCAATGGAGAAAACGATGCAGCAAGCCCCCGACCCGACCCAGCTCGACGAAGAGACGCTGGCCTTCGTCCGTACCGTGTTCCAGCACGCACGCACCGGCGAGACAGGGGCGCTGGCCACGCTGCTGGGGCAAGGACTCCCGCCGAACCTGCGCAACGAACGCGGCGACAGCCTGCTGATGCTGGCCTGCTACCACGGCCATGCCGAGACCGCACGCGTGCTGCTCGAGCATGGGGCCGATCCGGAACTGATGAACGACGCCGGCCAGACGCCGCTTGCGGGCGCCGCCTTCAAGGGCGACCTGCTTGTTGCCACGCTGCTGCTGGAGCATGGCGCCAGCGTGGACACCGCCGGGCCGAACGGCAAGCAGGCCTTGATGTTCGCGGCCATGTTCAACCGGCTCGACATCGCCCGCCTGCTGCTGGACCGCGGGGCCGATCCTGCCGCGCGCGATGCCGACGGCGTCTCGGCCATGGAGGCGGCACGGCGCATGGGCGCGGCCGACACCGCGGCACTGCTGGCGTCCCTGGGTTGACCCGGCAGTTCGTTTGCCTGCAGCAAGATTGCAAACTGTCTCTGGTTCTGGCGTAATACATCCAAGCAAAGAGATCGGACAACCCAGGATGGAACGACCCCGTATTCCGCTCGACGAAGCCCAGCGCCTCGCTGCCCTGCACGCCACCCGGCTGCTCGGCAGCGCGCCGGAAGAAACCTTCGACCGCATCACCCGTACCGCCGCACGCCTGCTCGGCGTGCCGATCGCCCTGGTCTCGCTGATCGACAAGGACCGCCAGTGGTTCAAGTCGCGCACCGGGCTCGACGCCTGCGAAACACCACGCGACGTGTCCTTCTGCGGGCACGCCATCCTGGCCGACGAGCCCATGGTGGTCCCCGACGCCGCCCAGGACGCGCGCTTCGTCGACAATCCCCTCGTCACCGGCTCGCCCCACCTGCGCTTCTACGCCGGGGTGCAGCTGTATTCGGTAGACCGCAAGAAGATCGGCACCCTGTGCGTGATCGACCGCAAGCCGCGCGAACTGAGCCCGGGCGACCTGGATGCCCTGCGCGACCTGGCGCGGATGGTCGAGCAGCTGGTCTATCACCGCCAGCTGGCGATGGCCGCGCAGTCCCTCAGCGAGCGCCTAACCGACGAACCGGCCCCTGGCAAGGGCGCCCCGTCCGGCGAATTGGCCTGGCTGGTGGCGCACGACCTGCTTACCGGCCTGCCCAACCGCCAGGCCATGCTGCGCGCCATCCAGCACAGCATCGCCGCCTGGCGCGAGGACGGCACGCCGGCCCTGATCGCCTGCATCAACGTCGACCGCTTCAAGCGCTTCAATGAAACGCTCGGCCACCGCGCCGGCGACGAGATCCTGGTGGCGCTGGCCACCAGCCTGCAAGCCCTGCTGCGCGAAGGGGACATGCTGGCGCGCGCCGGCAGCGACGAATTCCTGGTGCTGCTGCATGCACGTGGCGAGCACCCGGAGCCGGAACGGGCGCTGGAGCGCATCAGCGCCGCCGCCAACCGCGCGGTGCCGATCCCGGGCGGCGAGATCGCCCTCACCTGCAGCATCGGGACCACCCTGCTGCCGCAGGACGGCGAGGATGCCGACGCCCTGCTCAACAACGCGGTCACCGCCATGCGTCACGCCAAGGCGCAGGGCCGTGGCGCTATTCAGCGCTTCACGCCTGATTTGCGCACCGAACATGGCCGCCGCCTGACCCTCGAGAGCCACCTGCGACGCGCGATCGCCCAGGACGAACTGTTCGTGCAGTACCAGCCCAAGGTCGACCTGAGGAGCGGCACCCTGGCGGGTTTCGAGGCCCTGGTACGCTGGCGCCATCCCGAATACGGGGTAATCCCGCCGGACGAATTCATCCCGATCGCCGAAGAAAGCGGCATGATCGTGCCGATCGGCGAATGGGTGCTGCGCACCGCCGTGGCCCAGCTGGCCGCCTGGCGTGCGGAGGGCCTGCCGCTGGCGCCGGTGGCGGTCAACCTGTCGGCGCGCCAGTTCCTGCAGAGCGACGTGATCGCCATGGTGGGCGACCAGCTGGCGCAGTCGGGGCTTGCCCCGGAACTGCTGGAACTGGAGCTGACCGAGAGCGTGTCGATGGCCGACCCGGAACGCAGCGTGGTGGTGATGCAAGGCCTAGGCGAGCTCGGCGTCATGCTCAGCATCGACGACTTCGGCACCGGCTACTCCAGCTTCGGCTACCTGCGCCGCCTGCCGCTCGACAAGCTCAAGATCGACAAGTCCTTCGTGCAGGACATGGCGTCCAGCGCCGAATCCTCGGCCATCGTGCAGGCGATCGTGGCGATGGCGCACCGGCTGCAGCTGGCCGTGATCGCCGAGGGTGTCGAGACCGCCGAACAGGTGGCGGCGCTGCGCAAGGCCGAGTGCGACCAGATCCAGGGCTACTACTATTCCAGGCCGCTGGCGGTCGAGGACTGCGCCGGCTTCATCCGGCGCTACGCGGCCGAACCGGTGGGCGGCTGAGAACCCGTCCCGCCGGGCCGGCTTGTCGATATAATCCTTTGCTTGTGACAAACAAGCGAAGGATGACGATGAAAGCACTGCCCCTTTTCCTGCTCCTGCTGGCCGGTTCCGCATGCGCCAGCGATGCCGATGTGCTGAAGTGCCGCGCGCTCGCCGACACCGGTGCGCGTCTGGCCTGCTATGACGCGATTCCTGTCGGCGCGAAGCCTGCGCTGGCCGCTGCCACTCCTGCACCTGTTGCTGCGCCCATGCGCAACAAAGAAGAAAGCTTCGGCATGGAAGCGAAGAAACAGCGCGAGGAAGAGCCTAAGTCGATCACCAGCACCATCGCCGGCGAATTCCAGGGCTGGGGCCCTGGGGCGCAGATCCGCCTCGCCAACGGCCAGGTTTGGCGCGTCATCGACGGCAGCGAAGCCGTGCTGCCACGCACGCGCGACCCGAAGGTCACCATCGAGCGCAACATGTTCGGGACCCTGTTCCTCAGGGTCGAAGGGACGAACAGCTCGGCGAAGGTACGCCGGGTCCAGTAAGGGGGCGCACCATGTAGCGCGCCTCGCCCGGGTAGCTCGCCAGCGCATCGGCACAGGCGCTGTTCGCGGGCCGGTAGCCGAGCGTCGTCCAGAAGCCTGCGGTGTCCTGCACCGAAACCAGCGCCGACGCCGACAACCCTTGTGCCCGCGCCAGGAGGTGCTCGACCAGTCGCCGCGCCAGGCCGCGGCCATGTGCGCGCGGGGCTACTGCCAAGTCGTGCAGGTAAAGCGTGTCCGCATCCGCTGCGGGCGCGAACTCCGCGCCGAGCGGCGTCACCATCCCGAGCGTGCTCGGATAGGCGAACAGGTAGGCGCACACCCCGCGGTCATCTTCGGCCACGATGCAGGTGTCACCGGCCGCGGACACGCGCGCCAGCACCACTGCTGCCGCTTCCTGCATCGCGGGCGGATAGCAGGCCGCCTGCACGGCCAGGACGGCATCGAGGTCGGCGGCGCGCATGGCGCGAATGGAAGCTTGGTATGCGTGCTGCATGGTGGGTGCCCGGCAAAGGGCGCGATGGTAGCACGGCACAGTCCATCGTACTTCGTGACCGCGCCGCCGTCGTTCGTCGCAACCGCGTTTTCTCGCCCCACAGCCTTTCCTAGACTTGCCACATTGCCTTATATTGAACACCGAGGAGAGGACGATGTGGCGCAAGATCATTAACTGGTACACGGAGCTGGAACGCGAACAGCTGGCGCTGCTGGAACGGCCCGAGCTGGCAGCCCAGGTGCCCTGCGGCTACCGTCGCAAGATGGCCGACGGCATCGCTCTGATGTCGCCGATCGAGCGCCAGCAGCTGCGCGCGTTCATGCTTCGCTATCGCGGACCGCGCCTGTGGATTGCGCTGGCCGCGCTGTTTGCCCTCTTCACGCTGGCCGGCCTCGCGCTCGAGCTGATGATCGCCAAAGGCAGGTGGTGGATCCCGGTCATCGCCGCCAACCTGATGGGCGTTATCCTGATCCTGGGCGGCACGGTGGTCTGGTTCAATGCCAGCCAGCTGCTCCGGCACAAGCGCCGCCTCGTGTGGGGCGTGTTCGGCGGGGGCGTCGGGGCCTATTGCGGCATGGCGCTGACCAGCCCACGGCCCCTGTCCGATCCTGCCCTGTTGAAGGTCGTGCCGATGGGGCTCCTCGCGAGCACCTGTGTTGCGATCCCCTTCCTCGCGCTCGGCGTCTACCGCCGCCGCCAGCACGCGGCGCTGACAGCCCAGCTCCAGCGCCAGGCCGAAAGCGAGCGCCTGGCGCGCGAGCTGAGCGAATCGAAACTGCGCATGCTGCGCGCCCAGATCGAACCGCACTTCCTGTTCAACACCCTGGGCGCGGTGCAGCAGCTGGCCACCGACGGCGCACCACGGGCCGCCGCCCTGACCGCCGACCTGATCGCCTTCCTGCGCGCCAGTTTCAGCGACATGCGCGCCGAAACGGTGACCCTGTCAAGCGAATTCACCACGATCAGCTCCTACCTGCGCGTGATGCAGGCACGCATGGGTGCACGGCTGCGCTTCGATGTTTCCTTACCCGTTGATCTGGCCCGGACCGCGGTGCCGAGCATGCTCGTCCTCACCCTGGTCGAAAACGCGATCAAGCACGGCATCGAACCGTCGCTGCGTGGCGGCGACATCCGCGTCAGCGCCGTGGAGGACGGCGGCACGATGCGCATCCGGGTGCACGACAGCGGCGTCGGCATGAGCGACACGCCGGGCAATGGCGCGGGCCTCGACAACGTGCGCCGGCGCCTGCAGCTGGCCTATGGCGACGCAGCGGGCCTGGCGCTGATTGATGCCGATCCGGGACTGCTCGCCGAGATCACCATCCCGGCCATGATCGAGGTGGCGGCATGACCCGGGTCCTGATTGCCGAAGACGAACCGCTGATGCGCGAGCGCCTGGCCGGCCTGCTGGCGACCAGCTGGCCCGAGGCCGAGGTGGTGGCACTGGCCGAGAACGGCAACGATGCCTGGGATGGATTCCTCGAGCACGAACCCGAGGTCGTGTTCCTCGACATCCGCATGCCAGGCCTGTCCGGCCTGGAAGTGGCCGAGCGCATCGGCGACAGCGCCCACGTGGTATTCGTCACGGCCTATGACCAGTACGCGGTCGACGCCTTCGATGCCGGTGCGGTCGACTACCTGCTCAAGCCGGTGCAGGCCGACCGCATGGAGCGCGCCGTCTCGCGCATCCGCGCGAAACTGAGCAAGCCGCCGGCCGACCTGGGCGACCTGCTGCGCCACCTGAAAACCGCCTTGCCCGGCGCCGCGGCCGAGAAGATGAAGTGGATCAAGGCCACCGTCGGCAAGCAGATCCGCCTGATCGACGTCGAAGAAGTGCTGTTCTTCCAGTCCGATACCAAGTACACGCGTGTGGTGCTGCCCGACTCGGAAGCCTTGGTGCGCATCCCCCTGAAGGACCTGCTGGGCGGCCTCGACCGCGACCGCTTCTGGCAGATCCACCGCGGCACCCTGGTCAACGTCGGCGCCATCGCAGCGGTGGAGCGGATCGATGCCGAACGCATGCAGGTGCTGCTGCGCGGCTGCGAGGAGAAGCTGCCGGTGAGCCGGACCTTTACCCACCTGTTCCGCGACTGAGTCACCCTGCAGTCCCCAAAGCCGCGCGATTCCGTCAATTTTAGACTTGTAAAATTGCCTCTGTTATATAATTCACACGGGAGTCCGATCCTCCAGGTGCGTCGGCCTTCTTTCCACGATCAAGGGGGCCGCATTGGCGACAGGGAGCAGCAAGGAAGAACGGGACCGTCTGCCGCATGACGATGCGCACAGCCGTGGCCAGAGCGAAGGCGTGCCCAGCGTCGGGACCCTCGAAGGCAGCGCCTTCAATCCGCTCGGCGACCCCGGCATCCGCCACTGGCAGGCGAGCCAGATTTCGCGTCCCGGCTTCGAAGAGCGCGGCAACATTTTCTTTGCCGCGATCGAGATGACGCGCATGCCGATGGTGGTGACCGACCCGAACCAGCCGGACAACCCGATCGCCTTCGTCAACCGCGCCTTTCTCGACCTTACCGGCTACGAGGAGCGCGACGTCCTGGGCCGCAACTGCCGCTTCCTGCAGGGCGAGCAGACCGACCCGCATACCATCGACGAGATCCGCGCCGCCCTCGCCGAGCAGCGCGCGGTGGCGGTCGATGTCCTCAACTACAAGGCCGACGGCCGGCCGTTCTGGAACGGCCTGTTCATCGGCCCTGTGTTCGACGACCATGGCAAACTGCTGTACTACTTCGCCTCGCAGATGGACATCACGCGCCGGCGTGTCTCCGAGCAGTCCTACCTGCAGGCGCAGAAGATGGAAGCCATCGGCCAGCTCACCGCCGGCCTGGCCCACGACTTCAACAACCTGCTGCAGGTCGTCGCCGGCAACCTCGAACTGGCCGCCACCAACCTGGACGACCGCGTCACGGTTGGACAAGCGATCGACCGCGCGCGCCAGGCCAGCGACCGGGCCGGCAAGCTCACCCAGCAGCTGCTCACCTTCGCGCGCAAGCAGCGGCTGGAGCCGAAGCGCCTCAACCTGAACTCGCTGGTGGTCGAGTTCAGCGAAATGCTGGTGCGCACCCTGGGCGACAAGGTCGACCTGCACCTCGACCTGAAACCCGGCCTGCCATCCTGCACGCTCGATCCGACCCATATGGAGATGGCGCTGCTCAACGTCCTGATCAACGCGCGCGACGCCATGCCGGACGGCGGCAAGGTCACCGTCGCCACCTCGACCATGGACGACCCCGAGCGGCTCGAGCGCCTGCGCCTGGCGCCCGGGCGCTATGTGGTGCTGTGCGTGATCGACGAAGGCGAAGGCATGTCGCCGGAAGTAGCGGCGCGTGCGACCGAGCCCTTCTTCACGACCAAGGGTCCCGGCACCGGCCTGGGCCTGGCGATGGTGCACGGCTTCGTGCAGCAGTCGCACGGCCGCCTCGAGATCGACAGCGCGCCGCAGCGCGGCACCGTCATCCGCATGGTGTTCCCGCAGGCCGCCAAGTCGGGCATGGAAATCATGGGCGAGCGCGCCGGCAGCGGCGCAAAATGGACGCCGGAGGCGATCCTGGGCAGGCGCACCGTGCTGGTGGTCGACGACAGCGAAGAAGTGCGCGAGCTGGCGGAAACCCACCTGCGTGCCAGCGGCTACCGCGTGCTGGGCGCCCCGAGCGGCGAGGCGGCGCTCGAGATGATGGACCGCTACGGCAGCATCGATCTGCTGTTCACCGACATCATCATGCCGGGCGGGATGAACGGCCTGCGCCTGGCCGAGCTGGTGCGTGAACGCCAGCCCGAGGTGCCGGTGCTGCTCGCCACCGGCTACATCGATGCGCTGCCCGCTTCCAAGGGCGAGGCCAGCGCCTTCCCGATCATGACCAAGCCCTACCGCCTGAACGAACTGGCCGAGCGCATCCGCCAGGCGCTGAAGGTCGAGAAACGGACCCAGTCCGCGGTCGACCCGGCCGACGGTTTCACCCACGAGGGCTGAGGACGATGGCGCATATCCTGCTGGTCGACGACGAAGAGGCCATTACCTACGTCTTCAAGCGCTACCTGGAGCGGGCCGGTCACCAGGTGACGGCGGCCGTCGATCCGGTCGATGCGCTGACGATCGGCCTGGCAGGCGGCATCGACCTGCTGGTCACCGATTTCCGCATGCCCGGCATGACCGGCGCCAGCCTGATCGGCCGGCTGCGCGAACATACGCCGCAGCTGCCGGCCCTGATCGTGACCGCCTACGGCGCCGAGGTCGGGGTGACTGCCGCCGACATCCGTGTCCTCAACAAGCCGCTGCCGCCCCAGGACCTAGTCGACGCCGTGGCCAGCGCCCTGCGGCCGGACGGCGCGTCCTGAGCGGCAAATCGTGCGCTCCTTGACGACGGCATCCGCATCGGCGATGCTAGCAAAATGACAAGGTCTGCACCGTCCACAAGGCTTGCACGGCGGCGCCAACGGCATGCGGCTACCCGTCGCGGCGCCGCGGCGTCACCGGCAACAGCGCAGGCACCCACCCGCCACGAACGCACCGACAGGACAGAAGCATGACGCCGAACGAAAACGCCAGGGCCCCCAACGCCCCGATCGAATACATCCTCAACGCCAGCTGCCGCGCCGGTATCGGCATCGTGGCCGCCGTTGCGACCTTCCTCGCGGAGCGCGACTGCTACATCTGCGCCCTCGAGCAGTTCGACGACGATTCCACCGAGCGCTTCTACATGCGCGCCGTGTTCCGCCTGCAGGCCGGCTCGCCCACCATCGAGAACATCCGCGAGCAGTTCGGCGAAGGCTGCGGCGCCCGACTGCAGATGCAGTGGAAGATCCACGACCCTTCGGACGCCGTCAAGACTGTGATCATGGTGTCGAAAGACGACCACTGCCTCGACGACCTGCTGTACCGCCGCCGCAACGGCGAACTGAACATGTCGCTCACGGCGGTGGTGTCGAACCACCTCGACCTGCGTCCGATGGTCGAGCGCGAGGGCATCCGCTTCATCTTCCTGCCCGTCACGAAAGACAACAAGGCGCAGCAGGAAGCGCGGCTGCTGGAAGTGGTCGAGGAAACCGGCGCCGAGCTGGTGATCCTGGCGCGCTACATGCAGATCCTGTCGGACGAGCTGGCGCGCCGCCTGGCCGGGCGCTGCATCAACATCCACCACTCCTTCCTGCCGGGCTTCAAGGGCGCCAAGCCCTATCACCAGGCCTTCGACCGCGGCGTCAAGCTGATCGGCGCCACCGCGCACTACGTCACGCCCGACCTGGACGAAGGTCCGATCATCGAGCAGATGGTCACGCGCGTGGACCACAATTTCCGGCCCGAGCAGCTGGTGCGCGTGGGGCGGGACAACGAATGCATGGCGCTGGCCGCGGCGGTCAAGTTCCACATCGAGCGCCGCGTCTTCCTGCACGGGAACAAGACCATCGTCTTCCGCGGGCCCTGAGCGCCGTCAACGCGCAGCGTCCTCCTCCATCCTCTGCTGCAGCAGCCACAGGCGCGCATAGGCGCCCTTGCGGCGCAGCAGTTCCCCGTGCGTGCCCTGCTCCACGATGCGTCCCCGGTCCATCACCACGATCGTGTCGGCATTGACGATGGTGGACAGGCGGTGCGCGATCACCAGGGTCGTGCGGTGCTGCGACAGCCGGTCCAGCTCCTGCGTGATGGCGTGCTCCGAGTCCACGTCCAAGGCCGAAGTGGCTTCGTCGAAGATCAGGATCGGCGGATCCTTCAGCACGGCGCGTGCGATCGCGATGCGCTGTTTTTCGCCACCCGACAGGTTGACGCCGCGCTCGCCCACCGGCGCGTCATAGCCGCCGGGCAGCGCCTCGA
The DNA here is from genome assembly GCF_020707265.1 of Massilia sp. IC2-477. Lineage (GTDB taxonomy): Bacteria > Pseudomonadota > Gammaproteobacteria > Burkholderiales > Burkholderiaceae_D > Telluria. Next base: position 204,587 of record NZ_JAJFEQ010000008.1, on the reverse strand, counting down.
TCACCTCGTGCAGGTGGGCCGCGCGGCAGGCCGCCACGACCTCCTCCAGGGTGCTGCCGCTGCGGCCATAGGCGATGTTGCTGCCGATCGTGTCGTTGAACAGGGCCGTATCCTGCGGCACCACGCCGATCGCCTGGCGCACGCTGGCGGCGCTGCACAGGCGGATATCCTGGCCGTCCACCAGGATGCGGCCATTGGCCGGGTCGTAGTAGCGCAGCAGCAGTCGCGCCAGCGTCGATTTGCCGGAGCCGCTGCGTCCCACCACCGCCAGCGTGGTGCCCGGCGCGATGCGCAGGCTGACGTCAACCAGCACCGGGCGCGCCGCCTCGTAATCAAAGCTGACGTGCTCGAACACGATCTCGCCGGGGCCGGGCTGCAGCGCCGGGCTGCCTGGCGGATCGTCGATCTCGGGCCGCTCGCGCAGCAGTTCGAACAGGCGCTCGGCATTGACCCAGGCGTCGCGCGCCTCGCGGTAGGTGAAGCCGAGGGCGTTCAGTGGCAGGCAGACCTGCAACGCATAGGCATTGATCAAGACCAGGTCGCCCACGCTCATCTGGCGCGCCAGCACCGCCTGCCCGGCCAGCACCATGATCGCCGCCACACCCAGCGCGATGATGGCGCTCTGCCCCACGTGCAGCGTGAACAGGGCGCGCTGGTTGGCGGCGCCGGCATCGACCCAGTCGCCCATGATGGCGGCGAAACGCCGGGCCTCGCGCGCTTCGCCGCCGAAGTACTTGACCGTGTCGTAGTTGATCAGGCTGTCGGCCAGCCGCCCCTTGGCGGTGGAATCGAGCTTGTTGACGCGGCGCTGGTAGAACACGCGGCGGGCGGTGAACACCAGCGTGAAGCCGGCATACACCAGGAAGGTGACCAGGATGATGCCGGCGAATCCCGCCGCGTAGCGGTTGAGCATGATGGCCAGCACCAGCCCGATCTCGACCAGGGTCGGCACGATGGTGAACAGGCCGACACCGAGCAGGAAGGCGATGCCGCCCGTGCCGCGGTCGATGTCGGGCAGCAGGCTGCCCAGCTTGCGCCGGGCGTGAAAGCGCGGCCCCAGCGCATGCAGGTGCGAGAAGGTCTTCTGGGCGTATGCCGATACTGCGGCCAGGGTGACGCGCACGAACAGCAGGTCGCGCCACTCGTTGAACAGGGTGGACGAAAAACGCAGCAGCGCATAGCCGACCAGCAGGTAGAGCGGCAGGCTGGCCGGCAGCGAGGCCGTCGACAAGGCATCGATGATCCGCTTGAGCAGCAGCGGCACCGCGACCGTCGCGAGCTTGGCCACCAGCAGCAGCGCGACCGCCGCCGCGATGCGCCAGCGGTGGCGCCGCAGCACTTCCCACAGCTCGGCGCTGATGCGGCCGCTACGCTCCCCTTCCTTCATCCCGCCCCTCCCTGAGTCAGGATGTTGGACCAGCCTTTGCTGCCCACCGTTCACCGGGACCACCGTCCGGTATCGCAATCCGATACCGCAGCGTCAGTACCGCGCTACTTCGTGCGTTTTTCTTGCAAGCATCACGTCGGGTGGCGATCATGCCAACACTTCAACGAAGGAGCACACCATGAAACGGATCATCCTCGCTACCCTGCTCGGCCTCGCCTGCGCCGCCACCCAGGCGGCGGGCCACGCCGGCCAGTCGGGCCAGTCGGCCGTGTCGAACGCCAGCGCCAACCTGTCGGGTGTGGTGGTCGGCGGTTCCATCCTGGCCGTTGCGGCCACCGGCAGCGTGGTCGTGGCCAGCGTCAAGACTGTCGGCGACGGCCTGGAAGTGGTACTGGAAAACGCGGCGGACGCCAGCCGGGCCACCGTGCGCCTGTCGGGAAAGGCCGCCGGCGGCGTTTCCGTGGCGGTCGGCAGCACGCTGGAAGTGGTCACCGCCTCGACCGGCTACGTGCTGGTCGCCTCGGGCAAGGCGCTCGCCTTTATCCCGAACGAAGCGGGCAAAGCCCTGCTGCACCATGCGAGGGCAAGCTGATGCGCCCGCTGCTTGCCGCGGCCCTGCTCGGCGCACTGGCTGCGACTGTCCCTGCGCACGCGGGCCAGCCCTGCGAGGAACGTCCTCTCGCGCCGCACGAGGTGGTACTGTCGATGGACCTGGCCCAGCGCACCGTGCAGGCGCTCGAGGCCAGCGGCGCCCAGGTCGCGCTGGTCTCGCGCGCCGGCCAGGACCTCAGCAAGTATCGCCTGCGCTACTCGCACATGGGGATTGTGGTGCGCGACCATCCGGCGGGGCGCTGGATCGTCGTGCACGAACTGAACGACTGCGGCAGCGCCAGTTCGGCGCTGTACAACGAGGGCATGGGCAACTTCTTCCTCACCGACCTGTATCGCTTCGAGGCGCAACTGGTGATTCCGGGCCCGGAGATGGGGGCGAAACTGGCCAAACTGGTGGCGACCCGCACCCCGGTGCGCCTGCACGAGCCGAACTACAACATGCTGTCCTACGTGTACTCGACCAGGTACCAGAACTCGAACCAGTGGGTGCTGGAGAACCTCGCCGCCGCTTTCGCTCCCGCTGGCCAGGTAGAGACCCGTCTTGAAGCCCAGAAATGGCTGCGCTCGATCGGCTTCCAGCCGCCCACCGTCGAGGTGCCGGCGGCGGTGCGCCTGGGCGCGCGCATGTTCCGCGCCAATGTCGCCTTCGACGACCACCCGTTCGAGCGCCGCATGGCGGGGCAAATCGACACCGTCACCACCGACGCCGTGGTGCGGATGCTCCGCATGGTGGACCCGCAGGCGAAGACCCTGACTGTGGATTGAACCGCCGAGGCCGCGATGGTACGTGTGTGAACTAACCGAACAGGATCGGGTGGACGGTTAAGGTAGTGGCTTCGCTCAAGGATATTACGAAGGGACGGCCATGGAACTGCACCAACACCCGATCCGGCTGCGCATCAACGGGGAGGACCGCGAGTATTCGGTCGAACCCTGGGTGACGCTGCTCGACCTCCTGCGCGAACGCGCAGACCTCACCGGCACCAAGAAGGGCTGCGACCATGGCCAGTGCGGCGCATGTACCGTCCTGCTGGACGGCAAACGCATCAATTCCTGCCTGACCCTGGCGGTGATGCACGACGGCAAGGAGCTGACCACGGTCGAGGGCCTGGCCGACGGCGACACCCTGCATCCGCTGCAGCAGGCCTTCATCGATTGCGACGCCTTCCAGTGCGGTTACTGCACCCCCGGCCAGCTGTGTTCCGCCGCCGGCCTGATCGCCGAAGGCCAGGCCAGGAGCATCGACGACGTGCGCGAGCTCATGAGCGGCAACGTGTGCCGCTGCGGCGCCTACCCACAGATCACCGAAGCGGTGATGCAGGTGATGGGCATCCAGGGCAAGCCTGGCGAAGGCGAAAAGCCGTTCACGACCGGTCCGGTGCTCGCATGAACCCGTTCACCTTTACCCAGGCCAGCGACGTGGACGCCGCGCTGGCCCGCCTGGCGTCAGGCGCGCGTCCCATCGCGGGCGGCACCAACCTGCTCGACTTAATGAAAGAAGGCGTGATGCGCCCAGGCGAGCTGGTCGACATCAACGGCCTCGGCCTTGACACGGTCGAAGAAGCGAACGGCGGGCTGCGCCTGGGCGCCCTCGCCCGCAACGCCGACACCGCCTACCACCCGCTGGTACGCGAACGCTATCCGCTGCTGAGCGCCGCGATCCTGGCCGGCGCCTCGCCCCAGCTGCGCAACATGGCCACCAACGGCGGCAACCTGCTGCAGCGCACCCGCTGCTATTACTTCTACGACGTCGGCACGCCCTGCAACAAGCGCGAACCGGGCACCGGCTGCCCCGCCAAGGACGGCCTGAACCGACTGCACGCCATCCTCGGCACCAGCGAACACTGCATCGCAACCCACCCGTCGGACATGTGCGTGGCCCTGCGCGCCCTCGACTCCGTGGTGCACGTGCGCTCGCAGCGCGGCGAGCGCGACATCCCCTTCGCCGACTTCCACCGCCTGCCGGGCGACCGGCCCGAGCTGGACAACACGCTGGAGCCGGGTGAACTGATCACCCACATCACGCTGCCGGACGCCGCCCGCTTCAGGGCGCATTCCGCCTACATCAAGGTGCGTGAGCGCTTGTCCTATGCGTTTGCCCTGGTGTCGGTGGCGGCGGCGCTCGACATCCAGAGCGGCACCATCCGCGCCGCCCGCATCGCCCTCGGCGGCGTCGCCCACAAGCCCTGGCGCGTCGAAGAGGCGGAGGAAGCCCTGGTGGGCAAGACGCCGGGACTGGAAACCTTTGGAGCTGCAGCCGACATCGTGCTGCGCGGCGCGAAAGGCCACGGCCAGAACGACTTCAAGCTGACGCTGGCCCGCAATACCATCGAACAGGCATTGACGACCGCCGCGCGCGGCACCGAGTACGCCAAGGGAGAACAACGATGACCGACCTGATTCCAGAACTGCGCACCCCGACCGCGCCCGAAGGCACCGGCCGCGTGCGCAGCGGCATGCCGGTCTCGCGGGTCGACGGCTACGCCAAGGTGACCGGACAAGCGAAATACGCCGCCGAGCACGAGGCGCCCGACCTGCGCTACGGCGTGGTGGTGAGCGGCACCGCGGCGCGCGGCCGCGTCAAGAGCATCGACACCCGTGCGGCGCTCAGCGTCCCCGGCGTGGTGGAGGTGCTCACCCACCTGAACCGCCCCAAGGTCCGCTCCTGGGACCTGGCCTACAAGGACATGACCGCGCCCGCCGGCTCGCCCTTCCGCCCGCTGTTCAGCGACCGTATCTTCTACAGCGGCCAGCCGGTCGCCCTGGTGGTGGCCGAGACCTTCGAGGCTGCGCGCCATGCGGCCCAGCTGGTGGACGTCAGCTACGAGGAAGAGGAGCACGAAACGAACCTGCTGGAGAGCCTGGACCAGGCCTACAAGCCGCGTCCGCTGAAGGCCGGCTTCACGCCTCCCAGCTCCACCGGCAACGCCGACAAGGCGTATGAACAGGCCGAGGTCAAGATCGAATCGCAGTTCTACCACGGCGTCGAGCACCACAACCCGATGGAGATGCATGCCACCACCGTGGTGTATGGCGAGGACGGCCACCTGACCATCTACGACAAGACCCAGAGCTCACAGAACAACCGTTGGTACGTGTCGCGCGCCTTTGGTTTGAAGAAGGAAAAGGTCACGGTGCGCAACCCCTACGTGGGCGGCGCCTTCGGCTCCGGCCTGCGTCCGCAGTACCAGCTGCCCCTTGCCGTGATGGCGGCGCTGAAGCTGAAATGCTCGGTGCGCGTGGTGCTCACGCGCCAGCAGATGTTCAGCTTCGGCCACCGGCCCGAGACCTGGCAGCAGGTCAAGCTGGCCGCCAATCAGGACGGCAAGCTGCAGGCCATCGTGCACGAGGCCATCCACGAGACCTCGCGCCTCGAGGACTACGTCGAAGTCGTCGTCAACTGGTCGGGGCAGCTCTACGCCTGCGACAACATCAAGCTCGGCTACAAGCTGGTGGCGCACGACCGCCACTCGCCGATCGACATGCGCGCCCCCGGCGCCGCCCACGGCATGCATGCGCTGGAAGTGGCGATGGACGAACTGGCCTACAAGTTGCGCATGGACCCGCTGGAGTTCCGGCGCCTGAACTATGCCGACCGCAATCCGCTCGAGGACAAGCCGTATTCGACCAAGGAACTGAGCCAGTGCTACGACAAGGGCGCCGCCCGCTTCGGCTGGAAGGACCGCCCGATCGAGCCGCGTTCGATGCGCGACGGCGACGAACTGGTCGGCTGGGGCATGGCAACCGGCATGTGGGATTCGCTGGTGATGCTGGCGCGCGTGAGCGCCGTGTTCCATGCGGACGGGCGCCTGGTGGTGAGCAGCGCGGCGTCCGACATCGGCACCGGCACCTACACGGTGATGTCGATGATCGCGGCCGAGAGCCTGGGCCTGCCGCTGGAGCGCGTCACCTTCCAGCTGGGCGACTCGACCCTGCCTTTCGCACCGGTCGAAGGTGGTTCTTCGCACGTCTCGACGGTGGGCAGCGGCGTGCACAGCGCCTGCGACAAGCTCAAGAAGAGTCTGATCAAACTGGCCAAGAAGATGCCGGGTTCGCTGCTGGCCAAGGCGCGGCCCCAGGACCTGGAGTTCACCGACGGTACCGTGCGCCTGCGCAATCGGCCGGAAACCGCGATGCAGCTGCGCGAAGTCCTGGCTTCCGCAGGCGTCGACCGGGTCGAGGAAAAGTTCTTCATGACGCCCTCGATGCTCAAGCAGCGCAAGTACACGCGCGCCGTGCACTCGGCAGTATTCTGCGAAGTGCGGGTCAACGAGAAGCTGGGCATCGTACGCGTCACGCGCGTGGTCAATGCGGTGGCGGCTGGCCGCATCATCAGCGCCAAGACCGCGGCCAGCCAGGTGATCGGCGGCGTGGTCTGGGGCATCAGCCAGGCGCTGCATGAGGAGAGCTTCACGGACCACCGCTTCGGGCGCTTCATGAACCACAACTACGCCGAGTACCACGTGGCGGTGAATGCGGACGTCCACAACATCGAGGTGATCTTCGCCGACGAGGACGACCGCATCGTCAGCGAGCAGCTCGGCGCCAAGGGTGTGGGCGAGATCGGCCTGGTGTCGGTGTCGGCGGCGATCAGCAACGCGATCTTCCACGCCACCGGACGACGCCTGCGCAGCACGCCGATCACGCCGGACAAGATCCTGCTGGGGGATCTGGAGATTCCAGTGCAGGACCCGCCGCAGGTCAGTTAGGAGATTGCTGACTGAACGCTTGTCCTTGTCAGCAAGACCGTGGCACTGGCGAAGGTCGGTGCCCAAGTTGCAGCACCGCGAGAACATGCAGAACCTGGCTTTCGGTGGACCGTCGGGTCTTGCTGTCGTCCAACGCTCTGAGGCTGGCTGCCGACATTGATTTTCGCTGGTCTCACGGCGCACAAAGGAAGGGCCGCGGACGTTTTGCCAGGCTCGCCCTCGCCGAGGTGACTTGGCCCTTCAGTCCGGGGAGTGCTGCGTTGAGCTCGTGCCTGACCGCCTCCAGATTTCGGCTGAGTGAAACGACCTGGCTCTTCTCGAAGCGGAAAATTCCTAAGTATACGATTTGCGCAGGTGGGGCCTCGAAGGCTACAAAATCACCTGCGAATCGCGTTGCGTGGAAGGGACTGTAGCCATAGTGACCTGGCGGCACATCGAAAGCGAAGTATCTAACAGGTCCGGGAACCGAAGAGACGCTGGCAACGGCACGATTAAAGCGGAAACAGTTACCTGTAATGTTCTGTTTCTCGATATCGTACTCATCTATTTGGACACCGAAACCAGCGTAATCCCAGACGCCTTCGACTTGTACACCATACACGATTACCGCGCGATTCGCAGACGGTAAGCCGCCGGCAGGCAGGGGTTTGACTGAATTGAAGGTGCAAGCCACATTCAGTAATCCAGGTAGAAGCACCAGTAAACTTCGGAAAAATTTCATTATTGCGATTCTATTATCGTAAACAGATCAGCAAACCAGTCGAGACTTGACCCTGGATCCCGCTGCATCCGCTCGTGATCAACCCGCTGCAAGGAAAAATGCCGGTCACGGCCTTGCCCAACTGCGCGGCCCATACTCCCAGCTCCAGGGCATACCGGTCTCACCCAGGATGAGGCGGACGATCTCCGGGAACAACGGCTCGGCGCGCACATCGTTCGACAGGATCACTACGCAGCTTTGTTGTCGTTCCAGGCAGACCCAGGTATTGCCGGTGGAATCATTGTGTCCGCCTTTCTGGAATCCACGACCCTGAGGCCCGTCGAAGGTGATGACGCCAAGCCCCGCGGTCAGGTCGCGGTGCCGTCGCTCCGGCGGGGCGATGGCCTGCAATGAAGGAAACTGTGAGGCAGTCAGGATGGGCAACTGGGGCCGCGTCAGCTCAGCCCGGGATCCTGGCTGCAGGCCGTCGCCGCGGACGTAAGCAGCGGCAAATTCGGCGAAATCCCTGATCGTCGTGTCCATCGAACCGGCAGCGCGTGTCTTGCTGCGCTCGTCGTGTGCTTCGACGCTGCCATCCTCTTTCCACCCATCGGCAAGATTCGTGGCGAAATCCGGACGCCAGGTCATGCTGGTTCGCTTCATGCCGAAGCGGTCGAACACACGCCGCTGCATCTCCTTGCCCAAGTCGAGACCCAGCCCGCGTTCAATGACGAACTGCAGCAGGATCAACCCATCGCCGGAATAGGCGTACCGGGAGCCGGGGTCGAAATGGAACTTCAGTTTTCCGTCAGGTTCGAGAAACCCGAAATTCGAAAAGCCGGCGCTGTGGGTGAGCAGGATGCGTGGCGTGAGTTTTCGCCAGCGCTCATCGCCGGCGAGATGCTGCCAGGCGGCGTACCTGCCTGCTTCGCCCGCATACTCGGGAAGCGCTTTCGGAAGATAGGCCGCGATCGACGTATCCAGGTCAAGCCTGCCTTCCTCGACAAGCTGCATCACCGTATAGGCAAACACGGCTTTGGTGAGCGACGCGCCATACATCACTGTGTCGGGCGTGAGAGGCTCGCCGCGGGCGTTGCGCTTTCCCCAGGTAGCTACCCGCGTCACGACTCCGCCTCGGACGACCGCGATCGCCAGACCCTGCGCACCGGTTTCCCGCATACCCTGGACCACGTACTTATCCAGCGCGTGCCCCGAATCACCCGTAGCGCACCCCGTCAGCAGCAGGCACGAGACCAGGAACGATCGAAAGAATGTAGATGTCATTGGTGGCCCTCTCGTTCGCACGTTTGCTAGTTACCCCGCACCTCGAAGCGGCTGGTCGATACGGCCTTGCCTGAACCATCCACCAGTTCCAGGCGGTGCTCGCCGACGGCAGGATGCCAGGCCAAAGGATTGGACGCCAGGCCGACGTCCTTCCCGTCCAGTCGCCAGCGGTGCTCGCCCGCCCCCTGGGCCTGGAACAGCACGCGTTCCACGCCGTCCGGGATGTCCGGGTCCACCGCCACGATGCTGCCATCCACCGGATACACGATGCGCGGTGAACGGCGCGCGGCCGGCACGGCTTCCACAAGCGCCGTCTCGGTCCCGCGCAGGAACCATTCCTCACGCGCCGGCTCGTGTGCGGGCTGGTAGCTGACGGCTTTGCGCACCACGCCCGCCGGCGCCGCAGCCTGCCGTCCGGGCCGGTCGCGGTGCAGGAAGTCCATTACATCGCGCCACACTGGCGCCGCTCCTGACACACCCGACACGTCCCACATCGGCTGACCATTGAAGTTGCCCACCCAGACGCCAACCGTGTAGCGGTCCGTATAGCCGATGCACCAGTTGTCGCGCATGTCCTTGCTGGTGCCGGTCTTCACAGCGCTCCAGTAGGCAGTGGCGAGGTCGCTGCGTAGCCCGAATGTCGGGCTGCGGGCGCCGCGGTCGGCCAGGATGTCGCCGATGACGAAGGTGGCGGCGGGATCGAGCAGTCGTATCAGCGGCTCTTTCGCGCGCGGCCGCAGCGTCGGCGTCCCCTGGCGCCCGCCATTCGCCAGGGTCCGGTAGGCATTGCTCAGTTCCAGCAGCGTCACGTCGCTTGAGCCCAGCGCCAGCGAGGGGCCGTAGAAGTCGGCGTCCTCGCTGAGGGTGCCGATCCCCAGCGCGCGCAAGCGCTCGTGGAAGCGCTCACCGCCGGCCAGCAGCAGCGTGCGCACGGCAGGCACGTTGAGCGAACTGGCCAGGCTGGTGCGCACACTGGCATAGCCCCGAAATGCGCGGTCGTAGTTCTGCGGCACGTAAGAAGCGCCCCCTAGCGCGATGTCGACCGGGCTGTCGTCCAGCAGCGAAGCGGCCGTGAGCAGGCGCCGCTCGAGCGCCAGCTGGTACAGGAAAGGCTTGAGGGTGGAACCGGCCTGTCGCGGCGCGGCGACGCCGTCGACCTCGCCCTTGCCGGTATTCGCCACATAGGCCAGCAGCTCGCCGCTGGCATTGTCGATGACGACCACGGCGCCGTCGCCGACGTTGCGCTCGGCCAGTTCGCGCACATGGCGGCGCAGCGCGTCGAGCGCGGCGGCCTGCACCCGCGCGTCGAGGGTGGTGCGTACGCCGCTACCGGCGTTCCCGAGCAGCCGGCGCAGCGCAGGCGGTGTGTTTGCCTGGGCTGCTGGGGCCGGACGCGCCAGGGCCACGGCGGCGCGCCATTCGACGGCGGTGCAGTCGCCGGGCAGCTTCAGCTCCTTCGCCAGCTGGCAGGCGCGCCGCGCCACTGCTTTCGGCGCGGCGGAAGGTGCGCGCAGCAGCGCGGCCAGGATCGCCGATTCGGTACCGTCCAGGCCCGAGGGCGCCTTGTTGAACAGCGCACGCGAAGCGGCGCCGACGCCCTGCAGCTCGCCACGGAAAGTCACCAGGTTCAGGTAGGCTTCCAGGATCTGCTGCTTGCTCCAGCCGGCCTCGATCTCGCGCGCCGCCAGCACCTGGTCGAACTTCTGCATCCAGCTGCGGCCGTCCTTCGCCGCCCGCAGTTCCGCATCGAGCAGGCCGGCCAGCTGCATGGTGATGGTCGACGCGCCGCGCGGGCGCTGGCGGAACAGGTTGTCCCAGGCCGCCTGCCCAGCCGCGCGCAGGTCGATGCCGCCGTGCTGCATGAAGCGCTGGTCTTCCGCTTGCAGCACGGCCACCCCGAGTGCGGGCGAGATATCGGCCAGGCTCACCCAGTTGCCGCGCCGGGCCTTCAGGTCGACGCGCACGGAATCGAGGGCGACGCCATTGCGGTCGAGCAGGCGTGCCTCGGACGGCTGCCAGGCCGCGCGCACATCAAAGGGTGTGGGCATTGCCGCCACGGCGAACGCCGGCAACAGCAACAGCAGCGCAGGAACGAGGCGCATCAGCGTCCCACCACCACGGGCGGATTCGGCGCCTCACCGAACATCTCGGGGTTGTACATGGCTTCCACCCGGGTCGGCGGCAGCGCGAAGCGGCCGTCGTTGTTCAGGCGGACAGTGTACTCGATGCTCCACTTGCCCTTCGGGACCCAGGCATAATAGGCGCGGAAGGCGCCGGCGCTGCGTTCCTGGAAGTCCGGCTGTACCCAGCCGCGCTGGACTTCGCCTCCGGTAGCGATCTGCGAGTCGCCGCCCAGGCCGCTGCCGAGGATGCTGGCGCTGGCGGGAATCGGGTCGTCCACGACCACCCAGTTCATGTCGGCCTGCGCTTCCAGGTCCAGGCGGACCCGGTAGACGTCGCCGCGTGTCCACACGCCGGCCGTCTGCTGCTCGACCGGGGTGATGCTGCGCGCGATCCTGTAGCCGCTCGAGAGCGGGGCCTTGAGCGGGATCGCGGCCAGGCTCTGGATCGTGGCCCAGGGCTTCCCGCTACCCTCGTGGCGGATCGAGACCGGCGCTGCGCCCTGCGGCCAGGCCTGCAGCACGCTGCCGGGCACGCTGCCGCTCCAGTGGTTGTCGGCCAGCTGCACGCTGCTCTTTCCCGTGACGGGAACCGCCTCGAATTTGTCCGAGAATTTGCGCATCGCCAGCGCGCCCCAGGCATTGGCCAGCGTGGTCTCCCAGTGGCCGCGCTGCTGGCGCCCGAGGCTGCCGCGCGCGATGCGCCCCATGTCGGCCTGCCAGGCTGGATTGTCGAGCATGGCCAGCAGCAGCCGGTTGGCGTTCGCGTCGGGCGAGGCCATCAGCCACCACCAGTCGTCGCTGCGCTCGGTGGAAAAGCCCATGGTGCTGCCCTGCAGGTTCAGGCGCGAGCGCAGGATGTGCTGGGCCTGGGCCAGCAGCTCGTCGCGGCGCGTTAGCCCCTCGGAGCGCTGCAGGATCAGGTACCAGTCGACCACGGCAGACGTCGGCCACAGGTTCGGCTGGATCTGGAAGGATAGCAGCCAGTTGTCGCGCACCGGCTGTCTGCGCGACAGGGCTTCCAGCGCCGCGATCTTGCGCACCGCCAGCTCGCCGGTGCGCAGGCTGCTCCCGCGCACGATGCGGCCTTCGACGAAGGCGACCAGGGCCGCTTCCATGCGCTCGCGCTGTTCCGGCGCGATGTCGTAGCCTGCTTCCGCCGTCACCGACAGTACATAGGCAGTCAGGGCGTCGTCGCCCAGGCCCATGGTGGCGAAGTATTTCAGGAGGCCGTCGCCGTCGAGGTGGGCCGGCAGCGTTGCGGCCACCTCGCGCCACATCTTCTCGTCGCCGAGCGCCACCGCCTTCGAGGTGCGCTGCTCGAAGCAGGAATACGGATAGCGCGCCATGTAGTCGCGCACGCCGGCCATGCTGCCCGCCAGCTGCGGGCTGAAGCTGGTGCGCACGCCGCCCTTGCCGGGAACTGCATCGCCCGGGCGCTGCACGGTGATCGACTTGGGACCGTCGACCTGCAGCAGGGTTGCCTGGTAGGTCCGCACCGGCACCGCTTCGCCCACTTTCTGCGTCACGCGGATGCTGTCGCGTGCGGAAGCGCTGTTCGCCTCGACCTCCCAGCGCAGGCTGCGCGCCTGCGGCACAGTCACGTCCCAGAACACCTCGCGCGCCTCGCCCGGCTCCAGCTTCACGGCCTGCGCCGGCAGTGCCTGCGGCCCACGCTCGTCGGCCGCCATACTGGCACCCAGGCGGACCTCAAAGCCTGCGTCCGAGGCGTTCCGCACCGTGAAACCGGCGCGCAGGCGGTCGCCCTCGCGCACCAGCGTGGGCAGACCGGACAGCAGCATGAGGTCCTGGGTGCTGCGGATGTCGGCAGAATCGGTGCCGAACAGGCTGGTCCCCGCGCTGGCCACCGCCACGATACGGAAACCGGTCAAGGAATCGTTCAGCGGCACCGTCACCTCTGCCTCGCCGTTCGCATCCAGCACGACCTTGCCCTTCCAGAGCAAGAGGGTGTCGAACAGCTCGCGGCTGGCGCCACGGCCGCCGCCGCCGCCATGCGCCACCGACTTGCGGCCGAAGTGGCGCTTGCCCACCACCTGCATCTGGGCGGTCGAGGTCTCGACCTGCTGGCTGCGCGGACGCATCATGGCGTCCAGCAGCTTCCAGCTGTCGTTGGGCTTGAGTTCCAGCAGGCCCGTGTCCACCGCCGCCAGCGCCACCTCGGCCCCAGCGGGCAGCGGCTTGCCATCAGGGCGCCTGACCTTGACCCGGACACTGGCGCGTTCGCGCACCTTGTACACCTGGCGCTCCGGCAGCACCTGCACGTCCAGCTCATGCGCGGCCCAGCCTACCTTGACCGGTGCGATGCCAAGCTTGTAGGCGGGCTTGCCCAGGTCCACCAGCGCGGTCGGCTTGGCCCCGGCCACGCGCCCGCGCACCACCAGCGCCGACACGAACACATTGGGCGCATAATTGGCCTTGACCGGGATCGAGATGGTCGGGTCCTTGCTCGATACGCGCCGCACATAGGTGTCGAGGATGCCTTCGCGCTCCACCGTCACCAGCACCGTGGCATCGCGGAAGGGCGAGCGCACCTGGAAGCTGGCCTGTTCGCCCGGTTCGAAACGCGGGCGCGAGGGAAGCAGGTCGATGCGGTCGTTGTCGGAGACGTCGAACCAGCTCTCCTTCCTGCCCGCCACGTAGACCTCCTGCTGGCTCACGGCGGCGCGCCCTTCCGCATCCTGGACACGGGCGCGCAGGATGATGTTGCCCTCGCCCGGGGCCGGTACATCGCACAGCAGCAGGCCACGGACGTCGGTGCGGCCCGAGCAGGCGCCATCGATGCGCTTGATCTCGCTGGTCGATTCGTAGGCATAGAAGCCGCCGACCAGGCGCCGCCGGTGCGAGCTGTATTCGCGGCGGAAGAAGTCGACTGTCGCCTCCCTGCCTGGCGCCGGCCGGCCGTCGACGCTGACTACCGCCACCTGGAACTTCAAGCGGTCGCGGCTCATCCAGTCGCCGTTGCGGATGCCGACCGCCAGCGCCGAGGGCCACAGCGGCACCCGAGTGGAGGCGGTGAGGGTCTCGCCGTTCGGGTCCTGCCAGCTCAGTTCCGCCAGCAGGCTGCGCGGCCGGTCCAGCGCCGGCAGCTCGGGCACCTCGATGCGCGCTGCGCCGTTGCGGTCCAGGACCACACGCTGCGTGCGCGGCGCCACGCCGGTACGCTCGCCTTCAAGCGGCATCCCGTCCTCACCCTCGCCTTCATCGTCGACGTATTCGCCGCCGCCCTCGCCCGTCTTCTCGATGCCTTCCTTGACATCGCCGCCGCCAAAGCTAAAGCCTTCGAAGGCGTCGAAGTGAGTGTATGAATCCTCGACTACAGTGCGCAGGGTCGTTTGGGTCTTGCCGGCCGGGCCGCCGTTCAGGTAATTGAGCTGGGCGTCGATCGCCAGTGAGCGCGCCGCGACGACGGGTTTTGCGGGACCTTTCAGCACCGCCTTCATGGTCGGCACACGGAACTGCTCGACCCGGAACTCGCCCGCCACCTGGTTGCCGATTACCACCTGGTAGCCCCCGAGCTTCGATTCTTCAGGTATCTTCCATTCCCCGTGGGCCTGGCCTGCAGCGTCCCAGCTGAGTGGCAGCGCGATCTTGTCGCCGCTGCCCTGGTGGACCAGCCAGGCCTTGCTCGGCACCGCCGCGTCTTCGACGGTGTCCTCGCCCAGCCAGGCATAGTCCGGCCGCGGCGCCTTGTCCTTTGTGTAGACCAGCGCCATCCCGCTGCCGACGCGGCGCCGCAGGAAGTGCTTCATGTGCACCGTTTCGCCGGCGCGCAGCAGGGTGCGGTCGAGCACGGTGGCGACAATGCGGGTGTCCTCGCCCAGGCTTCCCTGCTGCAGGTTGAAGCGCCAGGGCTCGATGCCCTGCTGCCAGGTCGACAGGGTGAACGTAAAGTCTTCGCCCTTGCGCGCACTGACAAACAGATTGTCACCGCACTTGGCGCGCGGCAGCGCTTCGCGGATGCGCGCCACACCATCGGGGCCGGTCGTGCCCGACCACAGCTGGCGGCCGTCGCAGTCGCGCAGCGCCACCCGGGCGCCCGCTACCGGCCGGCCCTTGTCCAGCGAGGTCACCCACACCAGCGACGACTCGGCGCCACGCTTGAGGTGGGCCGCCATGTTAGTGACCAGCGCGGCGGTGCGCACGTAGGCGGTCTGCTCCTTGTCATTCAATGCCTTGCCGAGCAAGGGGCTCGCCACCTCGACCACATAAAAGCCCGGCTTCTTCAGGGGAATGCCGATGACTTCGAAGGCGCGTTTGCCGCCCGGCTTCGGCAGGGCGAAGCGCTCAATGCGGCCCGCGTCGTCCTTGGCGACGTTCCGGCCCAGCAGCGACACCTTCAGGTTGCCCTCCGGCTGGCGCCAGGGATCGCGTCCATAGGTATTCAGCCTGGTCAGCCAGGCCAGCACGTCCTGTTCGCGCTCGACCCGCAGGCTGGCGCCGCTGCGCACGGCCGTGGCCAGCGCGGGTTCGACGTTGCGCACTGTGACGGGCAGCAGGCGGTCGCCGTGCGCCTCCAGGATGCCGAAAGGCGCTGCGAACTTGACCAGCGGCGGCTGGCGGTCCACCTTCAGGCTGAGCGATTTGCTCCGCACGGCCAGGGGGCGCCCGGCGTCGTCGCGCAGAGAATCGGGAACGCGTAGATCCAGCGTCGCCAGCTCGCGAAATGGCCCGGTGAAGCGCACCGATGTCGCAGAACCGCCCTTCGCTTCCTCGTCCAGCACCGGGGCGTGGCGCTTGCCGCCGCTTTCCTCCAGCACCAGCTTGCGCAGCTCCTCGCTCGCTACCGGAGCACTGAACTCGACCCGCACCGGCAGGAAGGGCACGCAGCCGGCGCGCGCATTGGTGCGCTCGCAGTGCAGGCTGAAACGGAAGTCGGGCCGGGTGCGGAAGGCCAGCTCCTGGTCCTCGATGGTGGCGACGCCGTTCGGCGCCGCCACGCCCTTGCCCCAGACCAGGGTGAAGTCCGTGTCGGCGGGCAGCGTGCGGCGGCACTGCAGCGCCGCCACCGGCAGCTCCGCATCGATCTTCGCGCGCAGCGGCGCCTTGGCTACCCAAACCCGGCCGCGCGCCTTGAACCACACGATCAGATGACGGTCGATGAAGTCACGCCGCAGCGCCAGCAGGCGCTCGCGTTCCTCGCCCTCCAGCAGGCGCACGCCGATCTTCTCGTTGACGCCGCCGGCGCGGCACCAGGCATGGCGCTCGATCGATTGGGGCGTGGCCGGCGCGTCGAGCGCCAGCAAAAAGACCTGATTCTCGTCGAGCTGGCTGCCTTCGAAAGGCTGCATGCGGATCACCGCGGGGCCACCGGTGGTGAAGGCGAAGGCACGCTGCCCGCCCACCGGCTGGCCGGCCAGGTCGCGCAGGCCCTCGCGCAGCGTGAAGCGGCAGGCGCTGGCGCCCGGCAGGTCGCGCTCGAAATCGTAGCTCCAGATGCTGCCGTCGACCCAGCGCCCGGCACCCCCGATCGCCAGGCCGGGACAGTCGACCGTGAACGGGCTGTCGCCCCGCGGATCGCCGAAGGCCGCCATCGGCTGCGAGAAGCGCGCGACCACCTGGCGCACCGCCTTGACCTGGCCCTCGGGACTGAAACCCTCGACGATGGTCGGGGCCGGGCCTTGCGCGAGCGCGCCGTGCGCGCACAGGAACAGGGCCAGGGGCGCCAGCAGGCGGTTCAGGGCACGCATTGTCTCTCCAGGAGCCGCCGGGCCCGGGACGGTGTCCCGGGCAAACCCGGCGATGCTCGACAGTACAGACGAGTGTGTCGAGCGTGTATGTTTTTGTCAACACAGAGTGCAGCTGATTTGCCAGAACATGCCGGGCGCATGGCGCTGGATGCGCGTCAGGACGGCAGTTTTCAAATTGTTCAGAATCTTTTCCGGCATGCCATACGGGTTTCCACGTAGTTGCAAATCTATCTATTTGCTGGTACAACAAGCCGTACGTATGGACGCGCTCCATGGCGACTGGCCCGATTCGTCGCGGCCCGTCTCGTGCTTGTCCCTGCGTCGCCAACACAATAAACCGAGACAAACCGAGGTTAGAGGAAGACACCGATGAAAACCACATTCCTGCGCTCCGTCGCCGCCATCGCCCTGGTGGGCGCTGCAACAGTTTCCGCAAGCGCTTCGGCCCAGAACTACCCCACCAAGACCATCACGATGATCGTGCCCTTCGCCGCCGGCGGACCGACCGACACCGTGGCGCGACTGGTCGCCCAGTCGATGGGCAATACCCTGAAACAGCAGATTATCATCGAAAACGTCGGCGGCGCCGGCGGCACCATCGGCGCTGCACGCGTGGCCAAGGCCTCCCCGGACGGCTATACCCTGCTGCTGCACCACATCGGCCACTCGACCGCCCCGGCCCTGTACCGCAAGCTGAGCTACAACGCGCTCACCGACTTCGAACCGGTCGGCCTGGTCACCGACGTGCCGATGACCCTGATCGCCAAGAAGGACTTCCCTGCCAAGGACTTCAAGGAGTTGCTGGCCTACGTGAAGGCCAACAAGACCAAGGTCACCTATGCCAACGCGGGCCTCGGTTCGGCTTCGCACCTGTGCGGCATGCTGTTCCAGACCGCCATCGGGGTCGACCTGACCACAGTGCCGTACAAGGGTACCGGCCCGGCCATGAACGACATGCTGGGCGGCCAGGTCGACATCATGTGCGACCAGACCACCAATACCACCAGCCAGATCAAGAGCGGCAAGGTCAAGGTCTACGGCGTCACCACCAAGCAGCGCCTGGCCTCGATGCCGAACGTGCCGACCATGAACGAAGCCGGCCTGCCGGGCTTCGAGGTGTCGGTGTGGCACGGCGTGTACGCACCGAAAGGCACGCCGAAGCCGGTGGTCGACGCCCTGTCGAACGCCCTGCGCGTGGCGCTCAAGGACCCGACCGTGAAGCAGCGCTTCGCCGACCTCGGCACCGAGCCGGTAGCCGAGAACCGCGCCCGTCCGGAAGCCCTGCGCGCCCACGTGAAGGCGGAAGTTGACCGCTGGGGCCCGATCATCACCAAGGCCGGCCAGTACGCCGACTGAGCGCTCGCCAGCTCCGCGGGAGGCCGCGCGGCGATTGCCGTGCGGCCTTGCACCACCTGACAACAACAAGCAACAAGGGGTTTCGCTGTGGCTTCCACCATCCGCCATCCGAAGAATTTCTGGATCGGCATCATCTTCGTCACCTTCGGGCTCGCTGCCGTGTATTTCGGCCGCGAGCTCGGCATGGGCACCGCCGGCCGCATGGGCCCCGGTTATTTTCCGACCGCCCTCGGTTGGCTGCTGGCCTTCGTCGGCCTGATCGACATCGTGCGCGCCTTCATCGGCCGCCATTCCGAGGCACACGACGCAATCGGCACCTTCCATTTCAAGGATATCGCCATCATCCTGGGCGCGGTGCTGCTGTTCGGCGTCCTGATGCGCGGCGCCGGCCTGGCCGTCGCCGCCTTCGTCCTGGTCATGCTGAGCGCGTATGCCAGTAAAAAGTTCCAGCTCGGCAGCACGCTGCTGCTGGCGGTCGGGCTGACCCTGTTCGCCGTGGTCCTGTTCGTCAAGCTGCTCGGCTTGCCGATGCCGATCATCGGCCCCTGGCTGAACGGAGGCTGACAACATGGAAATCATCGCCAACCTCGGACTGGGCCTGGAAACGGCCTTCACCCTGACCAACCTGTTCTACTGCCTGGTCGGCGTCTTCGTCGGCACCGCCGTCGGCGTCCTGCCCGGCCTGGGCCCGATCGCGACCATCGCGATGCTGCTGCCGGCCACCTTCGGCCTGCCGCCGATCTCGGCCCTGATCATGCTGTCCGGTATCTACTACGGCGCCCAGTACGGTGGCTCGACCACGGCCATCCTGGTCAACCTGCCGGGCGAATCGTCCTCGGTCGTCACCGCCCTCGACGGCCACCAGATGGCGCGCAACGGCAATGCCGGCAAGGCGCTCGCCACCGCTGCGCTGGCCTCCTTCTTCGCCGGCACCGTCGCCACCGTCCTGCTGGCCCTGTTCGCGCCGCCGCTGGCCGAACTGGCCCTCAAGTTCGGCTCGGCAGAGTACTTCTCGCTGATGGTGCTCGGCCTGGTGGCCGCGGTGGTGCTGGCCAGCGGTTCGCTGCTCAACGCGATCGGCATGGTGCTCCTCGGCCTGCTGCTCGGGCTGATCGGCACCGACGTCAACTCGGGCGCACAGCGCTACACCTTCGACCTGCCGGAACTGGCGGACGGCATCAATTTCGTGATCGTCGCGATGGGCATGTTCGGCATCGGCGAGATCATCCGCAACCTGGAGCATGACGAAGACCGCACCTTGATGATGAAGAAGGTCACCGGCCTGATGCCGTCGAAGAGTGACCTCAAGCGCATCGTGGCGCCGGTGCTGCGCGGTACCGGACTTGGCTCAGCCCTCGGCATCCTGCCGGGCGGCGGCGCCATGCTGGCGTCCTTCGCGTCCTATTCGATCGAGAAGAAGATCTCGCCGAATGCAAAGGAATTCGGCAAGGGCGCGATCGAAGGCGTAGCGGCGCCGGAGGCGGCCAACAATGCCGGCGCCCAGACCTCGTTCATCCCGATGCTCACCTTGGGCATCCCCTCGAACCCGGTGATGGCCCTGATGATCGGCGCCATGATCATCCAGGGCATCCAGCCGGGGCCTGCGGTGATGACCGAGCAGCCGGCCCTGTTCTGGGGTCTGATCGTGTCGATGTGGTTCGGTAACCTGTTCCTCGTGGTCCTGAACCTGCCGATGATCGGCCTGTGGATCAAGATGATCATGGTGCCCTACCACCGCCTGTTCCCGGCGATCCTGATGTTCTGCGCGATCGGGGTGTTCAGCCTGAACAACAACCAGTTCGACGTCTACCTGATGGCGCTGTTCGGGCTGTTCGGCTACATCTGCGCCAAGCTGGGCGCGGAACCAGCGCCGATGCTGCTCGGCTACATCATCGGGCCGATGATGGAAGAACACCTGCGCCGCGCGCTGCTGCTGTCGCATAGCGACCCGACCGTGTTCGTGACGCGTCCGATCAGCGCCACCCTGCTGGGCATGGCCGCCCTGTGCCTGATCGTGGTGATGCTGCCGGCGCTACGCAAGAAACGCGAGGAAGCCTTCCAGGAAGAAGACTGAGCACGAAACGCCGCCCACCCGGGCGGCGTTTTTCATTCGGAAATTGTAGGGTGGGCGGGTTCCCCGCCCACGCGGTCATAGTTATGATACGAACAGCTGCACGGGATGCAGTGCTGTGGATTGACCGCGTGGGCGGGAGACCCGCCCACCCTACGGATGAGCGATAACTCTGGCATTAGTCCATCTGGGCGGCATTTTTCATTCAGAACAGCGCACCCTGAGGACTGGTAAGGCGCGCGAAGCTGTCTCCCAGGAAGGGCAGGATGGCGTCGGCGATCGGCTCGAGCTGCTTGGTGAGGTAATGCTCGTAGTCGATCGGCGCGCGGCGAAGTTCGAGCGGTTCCGGTCCGGCGGTCGTCATCACGTAGCGGATCCAGCCACCCCTGCGGTACTGCGCAGGACGACCCTGGCCCGTGTGGAAGTCGTCGGCCATGCGCGCCGCGCGCACGTGCGGCGGGACGTTGCGCTCGTACTCGTCGAGCGGGCGGCGCAGGCGCTTGCGGTAGACCAGCAGCTCGTCCAGCTCCCCGCGCAGGGTGCGCGCCACGTAGTCGGCCACCCAGGCTTCGTAGGGCTCGCGCTTGAAGACGCGCAGGTACAGCTCCTGCTGGAACTGCTGGGCCAGCGGCGACCAGTCGGTGCGCACCGTCTCCAGTCCCTTGTACACCACCTCCTCGCTGCCGTCAGCGTGCGTCACCAGGCCGGCATAGCGCTTCTTGCTGCCTTCGTCCGAGCCGCGCACGGTAGGCATCAGGAAGCGCGCGTAATGGGTGTCGAATTCCAGTTCCAGGCTGGATGCCAGCCCGTACTCGGCCTCCAGGTGTTCGCGCCACCAGGCGTTGACCTGTCCGACCAGGGCATGGCCGATGCGCTCGGCGCCTTCCTGGCCGTGCGGCCCGCCCAGCCACACGAAGGTGGAGTCGGTATCGCCATAGATCACGCTGTAGCCCTGCTCCTCGATCAGGGCGCGGGTGCGGTGCATGATGTCGTGGCCCCGCATCGTGATCGAGGAAGCCAGGCGCGGGTCGAAGAAGCGGCAGGCGGTGGTACCAAGCACGCCGTAGAAAGCGTTCATGATGATCTTCAGCGACTGCGACAGCGGCGCATTGCGTTCGCGCTTGGCCGCTTCGCGCCCCTCCCACACCTGGCGCACGATGCCGGGCAGGCAGTGGCGTGCGCGCGAGAAGCGCGCGCCGCGAAAACCGGGCACGGTGGCATCCTCCGGTTCGGCCAGGCCGGCCACCAGCCCGACCGGGTCGATCAGGAAGGTGCGAATGATCGAGGGGTACAGGCTTTTATAGTCGAGCACCACCACCGAGTCGTACAGGCCCGAGCGCGAATCCATCACGAAGCCGCCCGGACTGTCGCCGGCGGCGACGTCGCCGATGTTCGGCGCGACGAAGCCCTGGCGGTGCATCAGCGGCATGTAGCGGTGCTCGAACGCCGCCACCGAGCCGCCGCTGCGGTCCACCGCCAGTCCGGTGACGCTGGCGCGCTCCAGCAGGAAGCGGCACAGCTCCGTCTTTTCGAAGATGCGGGTGACGAGTTCGCAGTCCTTCAGGTTATAGAAGGCCAGGGCCGGCTTGTCTTCCGCGAACATGCGGTTGATCTCGTCCATCCGGCTGTAGGGATTGTCGATCGCCTTGCCTTCGCCCAGCAGGGTTTGCGACACCGACTCGAGGCTGAACGAGGGAAAGCTGTAGGTGGCCGAGCGCAGCGCCTCGATGCCATCGATGACGAGGCGCCCCGCGATCGACACAAAAAAATGCTCGGAGCGCCCGTGCTCGCGGGTCTCGATGGCGCTGCCGTCGCGTCCCAGCCTGAGCGGTCGACCGGCGCGTTCGGCGGCCTGCACCAGCATGCGCATGTCGAACTGGATCACGTTCCAGCCGATGATCGCATCCGGATCGTGGCGGCGCATCCATTCCTCGAAGCGGTCCAGCAGCGCGGCCCGGCTCTCGCAGTATTCCAGGTCAAAGTGGCGCGGCGCGTCGATGCCGTTCGGCTCGCCCAGCATGTAGACCTGGCGCTGGCCGCAGCCCTGCAAACCGATGCAATACAGCTCGCCGTGCTGATTGGTCTCGATGTCGAGCGAGACCAGGCGTAGCTGCGGGCGGTAGTCGCCGTCAGGTTTGAGCTGGGCATCGACGATCAGGCTGGGGTCCTGCCCATCCGGTGTGCCGTGTACCAGCACCGGCGCGGTGATGAAGCGCTCCATCAGGTAGCGCTCGGGCGGACGCACGTCGGCCTCGTAGACGTCGACCCCGAATTCGCGCAGGCGCTTTTCCACGCGCAGCAGCTGGCGGTACTGGCGGCAGTACAGACCCAGCACGGGTCGGTGATGGAAGTCGCACAAGCTCAGTTCGCGCAGCTCGCAGCCGCGCTCCGTGCCCAATACCAGTTCGGCCGTCTTGCGCTGCTCCAGCGGCAGGAAGGCGACCGGGGTCTGGAGGGGCAGGCGTACCCGGCGCGCACCCTGTTCGGTCGCGATCCAGAAGTCGACCTCGACCCCGGCGTCCGTGTCGCGCCAGTGGCGCGTCAGGAGAAAGCCCTGCAGCGGCGTGGCATCCATGGGTCTAGGCGAAGCGCGCCAGCTCCGCTTCGCTGAAGCCCGCCTGGCGCCGTGCTTCGATATTGAATGGCCCCTTGAGCATCGGCGCTTTATAGCGCAGCGTCAGCTCGCCGTAGGTCGCGATCGGCTCAAGGCCGCGCAGGCCGCACAGGTACAGGTACCAGCGGTTGCCGATCTCGACGTGGCCGACTTCGTCGCGCAGCAGCACGTCGAGGATGGCCGCCGCCTCCACGTCGCCGGCCTGCGCCAGCTTGGCGCGCAGCGGCGGGATCGCATCCAGTCCGCGCGCCTCCAGCGTGCGAGGAACAAGGGCCATGCGCGCCAGCACGTCGCCGCGGGTCTTCTCGACCATCTCCCACAGGCTGTCGTGGCCCGGGAAGTCGCCGTAGGCGTAGCCGAGCGTGTTCAGGTGCGCACACAGCATCTCGAAGTGCAGCGCCTCCTCGCCCGCCACCCGCAGCCAGTTGCTGTAGTACTCCGGCGGCATGCCGGGAAAGCGCCAAAGGGCGTCCAGCGCCAGGTTGACGGCATTGAATTCGATATGCGCCAGCGCATGGATCAGCATGGCCCGGCCCTCGACGGTGGCCATCGAACGCCGTCCCACCAGTCGCGGCGGCACCAGTTCCGGGCGCGCCGGGCGCCCGGGAATGACGTCCGGCGCGCCGGGCAGCGCGTCACGATCGAGGGTGGTCTCGCCACGCGCGTGGGCCGCGACCAGCGCCGCCACACCCGCCGTCTTGGCGGCTGGATCAAGGGCGAGCAGGGATTGCAGAGCGCATGCGCGAAGCTCCAGCGGTTGCGCCATCATCAAACCTGTAGATATTAGAAAAGTGCTAGTGTATCAAAGCCTGCTAGCGGCTAGCGGCTGGGTTACCATGGGAGCCCGACCATTTACACACTCGCCATGTCAGATCACTTCACGATCAGGTTCTTAAAGAGCGTAACACCTCAGCCAGGTGATCCAACGTTCTCAATCCTCAAGACCCACCTGCTCGTCGAGGATCTACTTCGAACATTCTTAGAGCAGCGGGCTGCTAATCCCGCTGCTATGAAAAAGGCGAAACTCACGTTCGCTCAGGCCTTGCAAGTAACGCGAGCATTTTGCACCGACGTGGATCAGGACCACTGGATTTGGAAGGCGATGGGAAACTTGAACAAACTCAGGAATGATCTCGCGCACAAGCTTGAGCCTGAAGAACTGCATAGCACGGCTGAAACCTACGCTTCAAACATCCTCACTTCGATAGGCATACCTTTACCGAAGCCACTAACCGATGCACAGAGAGCAGAGATGGTGGAGGCGATAGGAACAGCAGTATATGCGGAGGCGGTCGAGTCCTTCGCATCCGCTTCGTATTCGAGAGTAGATATAGCCAACAGCGGCCTTTATGGCGCAGTGCTAGCTGCGCTGGGATTTGACGAACGCGGAGGTATCCGGACGATATAACAGCTGTGGCGAGTGTAAACGCAAAGGGCCATGAAATCATGGCTCCCCGGCATCCAGAAACACAGGCATTTCAAGCGCCGCCGGGAACCCTACAGTAACCTCGCTATGCGGCAACGGTCTTCGACGCAGCCGTTTTCGAGGAAGGACTGCAGGAAGCAGGCTTGCTCCGTCGGTGCTTGCGCTGTTGTTTCACCTTCATAAATAACAGCAGCATTAGGGTAACAACGTAGTCGTCTGCATATCTCGGTAGTCCCTGCGGTACCATAAAGGTCAAGACCATTTCCGGACCTGCCCATGCAACGCGACCAACCCGCCCTCCTGATCATCGACATGCAGCAGTGCATGGCCGACCCAAGCGCCGGCGCCCGCAACAACCCGCAGGCGGAAGCCAATATCGACCTGCTGCTGGACGCCTGGCGCGGCCGGCGCGGGCCGGTGGTTCATGTGCGCCACATGTCGCGTTCGCCGGACTCCGGCTTCGCTCCCGGCCAGCCGGGCGCCCAGTTCCAGCCGGTGTTCGCGCCGCGTCCGGGCGAACACGTGGTGGAGAAGAACGTCCCGGACGCCTTCATCCAGTCCACCCTGGAGCGCTGGCTGCGGGTGCGCGGCATCGAGCGGCTGGTGGTGGCGGGCGTGAGCACCAATATTTCGGTCGAATGCAGCGTGCGCAGCGCCGGCAACCTCGGTTTCCAGGTGATGGTCGCCGCCGACGCCTGCTTCGCCTTTGCACGCCGCGATTACACGGGCGCGCTGCGCAGCGCCGACGAGGTCCACGCGATGTCGCTCGCCAACCTGGCGGCCGAGTACGCGAAGGTGGAGAGGACGGCCGATATCCTGGGCATGCTCGACTGAGGGCGCCGAGCCATTTTACCCAAGGCGAGTTGTGGCAAAACAAGCAAGTGCGCTAGGATCGACGCATCGGCCTCCCGATCCCTGCCTTTGCGAAGGAAACGCGCCATGTTCGACCGCCCTGCCCCGCAGTCTCGCCTCATCCTCGCTGCCACCGCCCTCGTCGCCGAACTATGCCATCTGGGCTGGGAATACACGCACGGCGGCGTACCGGCCCACCACCTGCTGAACAATCCCGACCTGCCCGCGATCTCCAACTGGTGGGGCCTGCTGGTGGTGCCGCTGCTGGTATGGTTCCTGGTCGGCCGCATCCAGCGCCGCGCCGCCAGCCTGACGCAGGGCGGCAGCCACGAGCGTTTCTTCACCCAGGTGCGTCTGCGCTTCGTCGCTGCCCTGCTGTGGGGCGCGACGCTGGCGATCGCTTTCACCCTCGGCCACCCGGCCGTTACCTGGATTTTCTTCGGCGCCTTCGCAGTTGGCCTGTTCGTGCATGCTTATCGCGCGGAATACGTGCTGGGCTTCGCACTCGGCATGAGCTTCACCTTCGGCGCGGTGCTGCCGGTACTGATCACATCCGTCATCGCCGCCTGCTCGTTCACGGTCCACCTGGTGTTGGGCGCCGCGCTGCGGCTCACATCTGCCGGAACAGGTGGGCGTAGACCGGGCTGACGCGCGGCTGCTCGGGGCGGTGCTTCAGCTTGAGCATCACCTTGCCCATGTCGTCGCGCGCGGCGCTTGTCACGCAGGCCATGTTCACCACCATGCTGCGGTTGATCTGCCGGAAGCGCGCCGGGTCCAGTTGCGGCAGCAACTCCTTGAGCGGCACCCGGATCAGGGCTTCGTTCTCGGCGGTCGCCACATTGACGTACTTGTCGCTGGCCTGGAAGAACACCACGTCCGAGACCGGAATCATGCGCACCACGTTGCCCACGGCCGCGCGCACGAAGTCGAGCCGCTCGGGCGCGACTGCGGCCGGCATCAGCGCCTGCAGGCGGCCGACCAGCTGCTCGAGCGGGTCGGCGTCCTGGCGGCGGCTACCCAGCAGCGCCTGCAGGCGCTCCACCGTGCGCGCCAGTCGCGTCTCGTTGACCGGCTTGAGCACGTAGTCGGCCGCGGCCTGCTCGAAGGCCTGCACCGCGTAGTCGTCGTAGGCGGTGACGAACACCACGTGCGGGAACGGCGCGGGACCTTCCCAGCGCTCGGCCAGCTCCTCGGCCGCCTCGATCCCCGTCTGGCCCGGCATCTTGATGTCCATGAACAGCACGTCGGGCCGCGTGGCCAGGGCCTGCTCGACGGCCGCCACGCCGTTGGGCGCGGTGCCGACAATTTCCAGGCCGGGCCACAGCGTGGTGAGGGTGCGGGCCAGGGTGGCCGCCAGGATCGGTTCGTCTTCTGCAATCAGGGCGCGGATGTTCATGCGGTCTCCAAAGGTAGGGTCAGGCGCACCAGCGTGCCTTGCGGCTGGCTTGGCGCGAGCAGGATCGAGGCGCGCTCGCCGTACAGCACGCGCAGGCGTTCGCGGGTAGTGGACACGCCCACGCCGCCACCCTTGCTGGACGACTGGCCCGGCCCCAGCCCGGTGTCGAGCACGGTGATGTCGAGCAGGCCGTCGCGGCGCTCGGCGGCGAGCGTGACTTCGCCACCCTCGATCTTCGGCTCCAGCCCGTGGACGATCGCGTTCTCGACCAGCGGCTGCAGCAGCATTGGCGGAAGCCGCAGCTGGCGCAGCTCCTGCGGCAGCGCCAGGCGGTAGCGCAGGCGCTCGCCCATGCGCACGCCCATCAGGCCGAGGTAGGCTTCCATCGCGGCGAACTCCTCGCCCAGCGTGGTGCTTTCGGCGCGCGAGACGCCGAGGGTGGCGCGCAGGTACTGGATCAGCTGGTCGAGCATGGCGTTGGCCCGGTCCGGGTCGATCGCGATCAGGCCCTGCAGATTGGCCAGGGTATTGAAGAGCATGTGCGGCTCGATCTGGGCCTGCAGCAGGCGCAGCTGGGCCTGCACGGCCTGGCGCTCGATGGTCTCGGCGCGCAGCTGGGCCGCATGGTGCTCCAACCTGGCGCGCTGGAGGTTCTCGCGGTGTTCGATGGTCCAGGTGCCGGCGACCAGCACCATGAAGGTCAGCACTACCATGCTCAGGCGCGGCAGGGTCGGATACTCGAACAGCGAGGGCGTCGGATGCAGGAACAGCGGCCCGACCACCTGCACGGCTGAAAAGTGGACCACGGGAGCGGTCAGCGCCGCCAGCGCGACCAGCGCTGCCCACTGGGCGCGGGTCCGGGCCGGCCCCGGCCACAGCAGCAGGCGTGCACTGTCGACGATGGCGAAGCCCGTCACCGAAATGAAACAGGAGTACAGCAGCTGTTCGTACAGGGTTTCCGGATGCCCGACCACCAGGGTGATGATCAGCGCCGCCCCCCCGCCGACCAAGGCGGCGAAGCGCAGGTCGCGCAGCAGGCGCAGGGCGAAGCGCGGCTCAGCCGGAGGCGGATGATCGAGGTGGCGGCTTGCTGTGGCCTGGAGCAGGCTGTTCATACTGTCTCACTCCGATGTGTTCAAGATGAGCGCATTCTGCCGAGCCGATGCTATTGCGGCAAGTCGCAGGGCGACGAAGTCCCGAAACCGGCCCGTGAACCGGCTATCCGTTCGACCGAAGTGTGGCGCGGGAGCCCTGTAAATACGAAAGTTCCATGTCACATTGTGAGCTCTTTCCTGTAGGATAGCGGCTTTGCCAGGTTATAGCTCAGCCAGCTTCGTCCCGAAAGAGACCGCGGAATGCCCGTTCCGCCTGGACGCGAACCCTGCAGTTCTCAAACCTGTAACAGTCAACGTGTCGCGGACCCGGCCAGCCCGGTCCGCCGGGAGTGTATGGAGCGTCCCCTGCCACCGCGCGCTGCTGCGCGCAGCCGCATCGCCCTTGCCTGCATGACCGTGGTGCTGGTCATCGGCGCCGCCGAAGCGGCGCGCTGGACCCGCAGCGCCCGCGCCGCCGCCGCGCCGTCGACCCTGCCGTCGGTCGTGCCCGGGCGCGCGACCCTGTCCGAGCTGTCGCGTTCCCTGATCCCGATGCCGCGCAACACGCCCTCCGCCCACGCCAGCGCCATGGCCACCCTGCCGGGCGACCGCATGGTGACCTTCTGGTGGGCCGGCAGCCGCGAGAGCGGTCCGGACGTCAAGGTCTACGCATCGCAGTGGCACAACGGCAAGTGGGGCGAGCCCTGGGAAGTCGCCAGCCGCGATTCGCTCGGCAAGGCACTCGGCTTCGGCGTGCGCCGCATCGGCAACCCGGTGGCCTGGACCGACCGCAGCGGCCGCATCCACCTGTATGTAGTCGCCACCGGCCTGGGCGGCTGGGCAGCCTCGCGCGTGGCCCACATGGTGTCCTCCGACGAAGGCGCTTCGTTCCAGATGAAGCGCGTGCTGCCGATGTCGCCGCTGTTCAATACCAGCGTGCTGGTGCGCACCAATGCCGTCGGCCTGGTCGACGGCGGCTGGTGGCTGCCGGTCTACTTCGAGCTCGGCATCAAGTACCCGATGCTGATGTCCTTCGGCCCGGACGGCGAGCCCGCCGGTCTGGGGCGCATCGGCGCACGCACCACCACGCTGCAGCCGGCCATCGTGCCGGTCTCGCGCAACGAGGTGCGCGCCTGGATGCGCGACGCCAGCGACGAGCGGCGTGTGCAGCACGCCTACAGCCGCGACGGCGGCGCCAGCTGGGAAGACCTGCCGCCGCTGGACCTCAACAACGAAAGCACCTCGCTGGCCGCGCTGCGCCTGGCCAACGGCGACTTCCTGATGCTGCACAACCACATGGGCGCCCGCGATTCCTCGCGCAGCACGTTGCGCCTGTCGCTGTCGAAAGACGGCCAGACCTGGCAGAAGGTGGCGGACGTCGCCACCGGCGGCGCTGGCGACGAGTTTTCGTATCCAACCATGCAGCAGGTCGGCAATGAGCTGCACGTTACCTATACCTTCCAGCGCCAGGCGATCGCGCATCACCGGTACCGGATCAGCATTGGGGAGAACATCTGATGGCATTGCCTGAACTCGGATTGCAGTTCGTGTACGCCCGCCTGGCCTGGGGCCTGGTGCTGGCCGCGCTGGTCGCGGGTGCCTGGCCGGCAGCCTGGCGCATGCCGCCGCGCGCGCTGGCCGGCATCGTGGCGGGCAGCCTGCTCCTGATGGCGCTGCCGGGTGCGGCCTCGCCGGCCTGGCACCTGGGCCTGGCCTTCCAGTACCCGAGCGCGCTGCTGGCCGCCCTGTGCGTCGCCCGGCTCCATGCGCGCTGGCGCGGCGAACGTCCAGGGACCATGCCGACCCAGCTGGCGGCCGCACTGGCGCTGGGCGGCGCGCTGCTCTACCTCGACGCCTTCGGCCTGCTCTCGCGTGGCTTTTACTATGCGGGCTTCGGCCCTGGTGCGGCGCTGTGCGCCGTGCTGCTGGCGGGGGCCTGCGCCTGGTCCGTGCTGAAGGGCCGGGCGAGAAGGACTTCCTGCGCCGTCCTCGGCGCCCTGCTGCTGTTCTCGCTCCTGCGCCTGCCGAGCGGGAACCTGGCCGATGCGCTGCTCGACCCGCTGCTGTGGGCCTGGGCCCTCGTTTCCCTCGGCGCCGCCGCCCTGCGCGCCCTGCTCGGCCGCACTAGCCGCGCGCAGCCGGCCGCGGTCCAGCATGAGCTGCCGGCGCTGCACAGCACCGGCAACGAACCGTTTTCACCCATTAAGGAGTAATCAGTGGCCAACAAGCAGTCGCTTCTTCATCCCGCCATCGCCACCGGGATCGTCATCAATCTCTTCATCCTCTTCCTGGCGCTCGCCAACCGGGGCGACACGGCCGCCCTGTGGCACATCCTGATCGAGGACGGCATCGTCGAATGGATGCAGTTCCTGTGCTTTACCGTGATCTCGATGCTGCTCGGCTTCGCCTTTTTCGAGCGCCTGAAACGCGCCGACCGCGGCGTGCTGGAACTGCTGGCGCTGGGCGGCCTGAGCCTGCTGTGCGCATTGGCGGCGCTGGAAGAGATCTCCTGGTTCCAGCGCATCCTGAATGTGCAGTCGTCCGAATACTTCCTGCAGAATAACCGCCAGGGCGAAACGAATATCCACAACCTCGCGGTCGGCGACGGCAGCCTGCACAAGAACGTGCTGCTCAAGCTGATCGCCATCGCCGGCCTCACGCACAACCTGATCCTGCCGCTGGTGGCGCGCTTCAAGCCGGGCGTGCGCAGCTGGGTCGAAAAGCTCGGCCTGTACCTGCCGCCGCTGTCGGCTTCCATCATCTACCTGGTGCTGGTGGCGCTGTCGCATGCGCTGATCGAGCATCCGCGCAAGGGCGAGCTGGGCGAGATGTTCGGCGCCGTGCACTACCTGGCGACCGTGTTCGCGGCCTACTTCGCCGGCGTCCAGTACACCCGCCCGACCCTGTTCGAGAACCCGGCCGACATCCGCCGCTTATCAAGGCTGTTCGCCAGCTGGATGGTCTTCCTGCTGCTGCTGGCCTGGCTGCTGAGCGCCGGCGCGGGCGCCGGCGCGCCTCCTGCTGTCTGACGCTGTCGTAGGGTGGGCGGATTCTCCGCCCACGCGGCGATAGCTAGCTGCGAGATCATCCGGCCCGTCCGCGAAGCCTGCAACAATCACCGCGTGGGCAGGAAACCCGCCCACCCTACAACATCCCCTTAGAAGCCGTAGTTCATGCGGGCGTAGATGAAGCGCCCGCCACGCCCGAAGGGTGCGTAGTTCGCGAACGGCGTGTTGCCGGTGGTGTTCAGCGCCGGCGGCTGGGTTTCCGGGTACTGGTCGAACAGGTTATCCGCACCCAGCGCCAGGCTCAGTTTGGGCGTGAGCGCCACCCGTCCTTCCAGGTCCACCACCGTCTTCGCCCCCATCCAGAAGTCCAGCGCCGCCGTGGTGCCGGGCGAGAGCACCTTGCCGTAGCGGGTGGCGCGGAAGGTCGCACCCCACTGGCCGAGCTTCCAATTCACGTTGGCGCTGACCTTGTTCTCCGGCTGGCCTTTCTCCAGCGAGAGCACGTTCAGGCGGTCGAACAGCACCGGCGCCGGGTTCAGGGCTGCGAGCTGCGCCGTCACCGGGGTCTTGGTGACCTTGGTGTCGGTGAAGTTGCCGGCCACGGTGAAGTCGAAGTTACCGGCAGCCGCCGTCTTCCACGGCCAGCTCACCACCACGTCCACGCCCTGGGTGCGGGTATCGACGCCGTTGATGAAGAAGCGCCCGCCACCGACGCCGTTGATTCCTTGCGCGATGATGTAATTGCGCACGTTGGTCTGGGTCAGGTTCTCGGACAGGACGATGCGGTCCTCGATCTCGATGCGGTAGGCATCGATCGTGATGCTGAACGGATCAAAGCGCAGCACCGCGCCGAGCGAGGCGTTGACCGACTTCTCCGCCTCCAGCGGCCGGGCGCCCAGCGCCACAGCGACCCGGTCGGTCGGCTTGAAGGTCGTGATCTCGAAGGGCACGCCGTTGATGAAGTTGGTCGAGGTGGCGGTGAAGTTCTGCTGCTGCGGCGACGGCGCGCGGAAGCCGTTCTGGATCGCGCCGCGCAGCGCAAAGGACTTGCTGAAGTCGTAGCGGCCGGAGAGCTTGCCGGCCAGGCTGTTGCCAAAGTCGGTGTAGTGTTCGCCGCGGACGGCGACCGAGGCCAGGAACTCGGGCGTGATGTTCGCTTCCAGGTCGACGAAGGCGCCAACCGCGCTGCGATGCGCATCCACTTCGTTCGAGGGGCGGAAGCCCGGGAACACCTGGGCGCCCGGCGCCGCCGGCACGCCGCTCGGCAGGATCTCGGGACCGGCGCGCCAGGAATCCGGCTCGCCCGCGAACAGCTCGTAGCCTTCGCGCCGCGCCTCCACGCCGACCGCCAGGTTCAGCGGAGAAGACAAGGCGCCGACATCGAGCGAGCGCACACCGGTCAGGTTGAACACCAGCTGGTCGTAGGCATAGCCGCCGGCATAGAACTCGCGCTTGCTGGTCGGGCCGATCGAGCGGTTCAGCGTGTTCTGGATGTCGTACTTCATCTTGTTCTTGCCGTAGCCGAGCGAGGCGTCCATGTCCCAGCTGCCCTGGGTCCAGGTGACGCCACCCGTGAGCGCGAAGTCGTCGACGGTGGGCGCGATGATCGGCAGGAAGCCGTCCGGGTAGATCGAGATGATGTTGCGCGCGTCCTGGGCCGGGCGGAAGAAGCCGCCGGAACGGGCCTCGCGGTTCTGGTAGCTCGCCCAGCCGTACAGCTTGACGCCGCCGCCCAGGTTGGAGCCCGCATTGGCAAACACGGTCGCCTGCTCCATCTCCGGTTCGCCATACCAGGCGTTGAAGCGGTTGATGGTCAGTTCGCGCGGATCGAAGCTGCCGTTGGCCAGGCGCGGATACTGCTGGCGCATGTCGTAGCCGCTGCGTTCGGTGCGGTGCTGGTCCTTGTACTCGGCCGCGATGGTCAGGTAGCCGTCCTCGCCCAGGGCCAGGCCCTTCCACAGGCTGACGGTGGCGGTCTGGCCGTCGGTGCGTTCGCGCGAGCCCGGTGCGGTCCAGGTGGCGCCCGTCGGGGCGACGTCGTTCCACAAATCGTATTCGGTCTTGCGCGCGCCGTAGGTGACGCTGGCTTCGCCGCCGCTGCGGTCGGTGCGCAGACGCAGGTTGACCACGCCGGAGATCGCGTCCGAGCCGTATTGCGCGGCGGCGCCGTCGCGCAGCACCTCGATGCTTTTCACGATCGCGGTCGGGATCGTGTTCATGTCCACCGCCGCCGAGCCGCGCCCGATCGAGCCGTTCACGTTCACCAGCGAGGACGCGTGGCGGCGCTTGGAATTCACCAGCACCAGGGTCTGGTCCGGCGCCATGCCGCGCAGGGTGGCCGGACGGATGGTGTCGGTGCCGTCGGTGATCGCGGGGCGCGGGAAGTTCAGCGAGGGCAGCGCGATCGACAGCGCCTGGTTGATTTCGGTGCTGCCGGTATTTTTCAGGGTCTCGGCCGAGATGATGTCGACCGGTGCGGCGGTGTCGAGCGCGGTGCGGTTGGCGACGCGGGTGCCGGTCACCACCACCGTGGCCGCGGCGCCGGGATCGGTGGACGGGGGCGCGGCGTCCTGGGCGTGGGCGCTTGAAAACAGTGAGGCGATGGCGAGGGCAAGGACGGTTTTTTCCGTTACAGTTTTGTGCATCGTGATTTTCCTCTTGTTGTTGGACCGCGCCGGACTCGCTGCATGCGAAAGGCGCCATTCGATACTGCTGGGCACGCTAGAGGATGTCAATTCGGAAACTTGCAAACCAGCATATTTACAACAGTCAGGCTGGCGTAAGGATGTGCTGCCGCGCCCTGCTACACTTTTCACTCTCACACTGAGCAAATATCGATATGCAAAACGCGTTGTTTCCAGGCTTTCGCCAGTTTCGTATTCCGGTCGACGACAGCGTGTCGATCGCGGGCGTCGTGGGCGGGGCGGGTCCGCCCCTGCTGCTGCTGCACGGCCATCCGCAGACCCATGCGATCTGGCACAAGCTGGCGCCCGCCCTGCAGCAGCACTTCACGGTGGTCGCCTGCGACCTGCGCGGCTATGGCGATTCATCCAAGCCGGCGGGCGCGCCTGACCATATGAACTACAGCAAGCGCACCATGGCCGCCGACATGCTGGCCGTGATGCGCGCACTCGGTTTCGATGACTTCCGCGTGATGGCGCACGACCGCGGCGGGCGTGTGGCGCACCGTTTGATGGCCGACCATCCGCAGGCGGTGCGCCGGGCCGTGCTGCTCGACATCGCGCCGACCCTGGCGATGTACGAAGGCACCGGCGAAGCCTTCGCGCGCGCCTACTGGCACTGGTTCTTCCTGATCCAGCCGGCGCCGCTGCCGGAACGCCTGATCGAGGCCGATCCGGCTGCCTACCTGCGCGACGTGATGGGCCGGCGCAGCGCCGGGCTGGCGCCCTTCGATGCGCGCGCGCTGGCCGAGTACGCGCGCTGCCTGGCCTTGAGCGGCACTGCCCACGGCATCTGCGAAGACTACCGCGCGGCGGCCGGCATCGACCTGGAACATGACCGTGCCGACCGCGATGCGGGCCGCCGCATCGACACGCCGCTGCTGGCGCTGTGGGGCGCGCAGGGCGTGGTGCAGCGCTGCTTCGATCCGCTGCGGGAATGGCGCAAAGTGGCCACCCGGGTCGAAGGCGAGGCGCTGGACTGCGGCCACTACATTCCGGAAGAAGCGCCGGACGCCCTGCTGGCGCGTGCGCTGCCCTTCCTGCTGGGCCCCCAGCCTGCGTGAGAAACCGAGGATTTTCTCTCTTCCAACTCTGGTATCGTTCGTGCGCGCCCGTCCATACGGCGCGTCCAAGACATACCTGAAGGAGAGAAGAATGAAAAAACTGTACCTCGTGATCGCCTTGGCAGCCGCCGTCGGCGTCCTGGCCAGCGGCTGCACCATCGTCGACACCGGCGAAGTGGGCTTGCGCGTCAACTTCGACAAGACCATCGAACCGGAGGAACGCGTCGCGGGCAGCTTCAACCAGACCATCGTCGGCAAGATCCTCACCTTCCCGGTGAAGGACGTCACCGTCGACGTGCAGAACCTGACCCCGCTCGCGGCCGACAACTCGACCATGAAGGAATTCGACATCAGCGTGATCTACAACATCACGCCTTCGTCGGTGTCCGACCTGTACATCAACAAGAGCCGCTCCTTCCATACGGTGGACGACAGCGGCGACATCTACCTGATGCATTCCTACATCTACCAGACCGCGCGCAATGCCGTGTACAAGACGGCGCGCAAGTACGAGGCGCTGAACATGAACGACAACCGCGCCCAGATCGAGCAAGAAATCCAGGAAGTGATGGCGGCCACGCTCAACGAGGAAAAGCTGAGCGGCATCGTAATCTCGCAGGTGCGGGTCGGCAGCATGGTGCCGAGCGACGCGGTCAAGGCCAGCGCCGACAACCTGGTGCGCGCCAAGAACGAAGAGAAGACCAAGGAAGTCGAGGTCCAGATCGCGAAGAAGGAAGCCGAGCGGATCGCCGCGCTGAACGCCAACGCGGGCGCCATCAGCTACATGCAGGCCCAGGCCCAGATGAAGATCGCGGAAGGCATTGCCGAAGGCAAGGTGCAGACGGTCGTGATTCCATATGACTTCAAGGGCATGGTCAACATCACGTCGAAATAAGCCGGTTCACCCGCCGGCATGGACGGACCGGCTCCCGTCCACGCGTTTCAGGCGCGCGCCACCCCGGCGGGCGCTTCCTTATAATCGGTCGCCGCAGGTCCTCGCACGGGCCTGTGCACGATGCTCCCGGGCCGGCGCGCTTGCCGGCAAAGTTCCCTCTCAAGTGTTGATCGGCACCCATGGACCGTACCGACGAGGACTTGTTTGCATCGACCGGCGACGGCACGGCGCCCCGACGCGTACTTGATTTACGCCAGGCAGTTGCCCTGATAGTTGGCGTGGTCATCGGCGCCGGCATCTTCAAAGCCCCCTCCATCGTCGCCGGACTCAGCGGTAGTGCCGACTGGATGTTCCTCATGTGGATACTCGGCGGACTGATCTCGCTGGTGGGCGCCCTGTGCTATTCGGAACTCACGACCGCCTATCCGCACCCCGGCGGCGACTACCATTTCCTGCACCGCGCCTACGGCCGCGGCACCGCCTTCCTGTTCGGCTGGGCCCGCTTTGCGGTGATCACCACGGGGTCGATCGCGCTGCTGGCCTTCGTGTTCGGCGACTACATGCAGCAGGCCGTGCCGCTGAGCATGCTGCCGGACGGCTGGGGTGCGACCGCCTATGCGGCCGCTGTGATCGTCGTGCTGTCGCTGCTCAACCTGCAGGGCCTGCGCGCCGGCGCCGGCGCCCAGATGTGGCTGACGCTGGCCGAGATCGGCGGGCTGGTGCTGCTGGCCCTGGCCGCGGCCTTCTTCACCGATCCGGCGCCGGCCATCGCCGCCCCGGCGACTGCGGCAGCGCCGGTGTCCTTCGGCCTGGCCATGGTCTTCGTGCTGCTCACCTATGGCGGCTGGAACGAGGCGGCCTACATCAGTGCCGAAGTGCGCGGCGGGGCGTCTTCCATGGTGCGCGCGCTGACCTTCTCGATCCTGATCATTACCGTGCTCTACCTGATGGTCACCTGGGCCTGCCTGCAGACGCTCGGCATGCAGGGCATGGCAAAATCCGAAGCGCTGGCGGCGGACGTCATGGGCCTGGCCTTCGGCGCCTCCGGCGAGCGCGTCATCTCCGTACTGGTCGCCATCTCGGCGCTGACCTCGATCAACGCCACCATGATCGTCGGCGCCCGCACCGGCTATGCGATGGGGCGCGACTGGCCGCCCCTCAGCCGCCTCGGGCGCTGGGACGGCGAACGCGGCACCCCGGCGGTGGCGATGTCGATCCAGTGCGCCGCCGCGCTGCTGCTGGTCGGCATCGGCGTCGCCTTCGGCAGCGGCTTCAAGTCCATGGTCGAGTTCACGGCGCCGGTTTTTTGGCTGTTCTTCCTGCTGAGCGGCGTGTCGCTGTTCGTGCTGCGCCGGCGCGAGCCCGACCTGCCGCGCCCGTTTCGCGTGCCCCTGTATCCGCTGCTGCCCCTGCTGTTCTGCGCCACCTGCGCCTGGATGCTCTGGTCCAGCCTGTCCTACGTGTACAGCCAGTCGCTCGGCGGGCTGAACGCGGCCTGGATCGGGGTGGCCGTGCTTGCCAGCGGATCGTTCCTGCTGCTCTTCCTCGACCGCAAGGAACGATCCCGCCCCTAGACATTCTCGAACCCACCTGAAGGAGATTGCACATGCATACCGACCAACGCCGTCGTACCCTGCTGCTGTCCGCCGCCGCCACTGCGGGTTCGCTCGTCCTGCCGATGCGCGCCTCGCTGGCGCAGGACGCGGTCGAGCCGAAGAATCTCGATGTGCCCTACGTGCCCACGCCGCAGGACGTGGTCGACCGCATGCTGGAAATGGGGCGGGTCGGCAAGAACGACGTGCTCTACGACCTCGGCTGCGGCGACGGCCGCATCGTCGTCACCGCCGCCAAGGCGCGCGGCGCGCGCGGCACCGGCATCGACCTGAATCCCGTACGCATCGCCGAGGCCCAGGAAAACGCCAAGAAGGCGGGCGTGAGCGACCGCGTCAACTTCAAGGTGGGCGACCTGTTCCAGGCCGACGTATCGCCGGCGACCGTCGTGACGCTCTACCTGCTGCCCTCGGTGAACGTCAAGCTGCGCCCGCGCCTGTGGCAGCAGCTGAAGGTGGGCACCCGGGTGGTGTCGCACGCCTTCGACATGGGGCCGGACTGGCCGCCCGAGAAGAAGGACGAGGTCGACGGCCGCACGATCTACTACTGGACCATCACCCAGGCCAACAAGAAGGCGGTGAAGGCCTGAGCCGGCGCGCCGCTCTCACGGGGCGCCGCTTGCTGCTGGCGCGCGGGGCCCGAGGCGAAGCGTCTCGCCGATCGCCAGCACGCCGAAGGCATCGTCCGCCACGCCCTGCGCCTGGCGCGCAATGGCGAGGTCGCGCGGCGCCTGGTCGATCCGCTCCTGGCCCATCGGAAAGGTGCCCCAGTGCATGCCGACGCTGCGCCGCACGCGCAGCTCGCGGTGGATGCGCACGGCCTCGTCCGGGCTGACGTGGGAATTGCGGTACCAGACGGGCTGGTAGGCGCCGATGCCGATCGCGGCCAGGTCGAAGCCGTCGGGGAAGCGCGCGGCGATGTCCTGGATATCCCTGGAATAACCGAGGTCGCCCGAGAAGAAGAAGGCGAAGCCGGGACGGGTCACGGCCCAGGCGCCCCACAGGCTTTCGTTGCGATCCCAGGGCGTGCGCGAGGACCAGTGCTGCACCGGCAGCAGCTGCAGTTCCAGGCCGCGGTAGCTGGCCTTGTCCCACCAGTCGAGCCGTACGATGCGCGAACGGTCGCCGTCGGTCACGTGCCTGGCCAGCCACAGGTCGATGCCGAGCGGCGCGTAGAACATCGGCGCCCCGCCCTTCTGGCGGTACAGCGCGCGCAGCGAATCGAGCGACAAATGGTCGTAGTGCGAGTGGCTGATCAGGACCGCGTCGATGTGCGGCAGGTCGTCCAAGGCCACGCCGGGCGCCTGCAGGCGCTTCGGGCCGGCAAAGGAGACCGGCGAAGCGCGCTCGTCGAATACCGGATCGGTCAGGATGTTCACGCCGTTGCCGGTCTGCAGGAGAAAAGTCGCGTGGCCGATCCACGTCAGCGCCGTCTCGCTGCGGTTCTGCTGCAGCCAGCCCAGGTCCGGCTCTACCTTCGGCACCGCGGCCAGTGGAGCACGTTCGGCGCCATCCGAGGTCCAGTTCCTGATCCTGCCCGCCCAGCCGGCGAAGAAGCCGGTATTCGTGCTCACGGGCCGCTGGTAGGCCGGATTCGGCGCGTAGTTGTTGGCAAAGCCTTGCGGCCGGTGGTGGGATTTGCTGGCGTCGTAGTAGGGATTGACGCTGCTGCAGCCTGCGGCGAGCAGGACAGTAGCAAAGGCGGCGACGCGGAAAAGACGCTGCATGGGGTGCACTGGGCAGTGGGAAAGGGCCAGTATAAGCGAAGCTCCGTGCATGCCCCGGCACTGCCCGGGCCACCGCACACGATGCAAACAAGATTTGCATGGACGGGCTTCCATGCAAATATTATTTGCAATTTATGCAAAACTACGCGCCCTCGCCCGCATTTTGCCATTTCCTTATTATTGTCCAGGATGTAAGCTTGAGGGTCCAGCCCACGCGCTGCCACCGCCCGCGGCCCCAACCCTGCGCCCCGGGCCCCGTCTGGCCATGAGCGGGACCGCACGAGGGACAATCCGTGCGCGTCCGCTGTCATTCTGCTACCGTATCAGGGGCGGCGACAGCAGACCAGCCTGGCCGGGGCGCGCAGCGCGCCCGTGTGCCGCGTTTTTCACTCATTTGGCGATTCAATTGGCTTTCAATATGACCCCTTCGACAGACACTGATACCGGCCTCCCCCTTGACATGATCATCTTCGGCGGCATGGGCGACCTGGCGATGCGCAAGCTGCTGCCGGCGCTCTACATGGCCTTCCTGCACGGTAACCTGCCGACGCCGACCCGCATCATTTCGACCGGCCGCCAGGAATTCGACCGCGAAGCCTACCTGGCCCACATCGAAGCGAACTCGCGCAGCTTCATCGCCAGCAACAACTTCAACGAAAAGACCTGGGACGGCTTCCTGCAGCTGCTCGAGTACGTGCGCCTCGACGTCCAGCAGGCGCCCGATTTCAGCGCCCTGGCCCGCGCCACCCATCCGGGCGCCCAGCGCGTGTTCTACCTGTCGACGGCGCCGGCCCTGTTCACCACCATCTGCGACAAGCTGGCGGATGCCGGCCTGGTCGACGCCAAGGCCCGCGTGGTGCTGGAAAAGCCGCTGGGTCACGACCTGGCGTCCGCCATCGAGATCAACGAAGCGGTCGGCAAGCACTTTGCCGAATCGCAGATCTACCGCATCGACCACTACCTCGGCAAGGAAACCGTGCAGAACCTGATGGTGCTGCGCTTCGGCAACTCAATCCTGGAACCGCTGTGGCGCGCGCCGAACATCTCGAGCGTGCAGATCACGGTGGCCGAGGAAGTGGGCGTGGGCAGCCGCGCAGGTTTCTACGACGGCACCGGCGCCATGCGCGACATGGTACAGAACCATCTGCTGCAGCTGCTGTGCATCGTTGCCATGGAGCCGCCGACCTCGCTGTCGCCGGACGCCGTGCGCGATGAAAAGCTGAAGGTGATCCGCTCGCTGCGCCGCTTCGGCCTGGCCGACATCGCCCGCGACACCGTGCGCGGGCAATATACCCACGGCGTCAGCGGCAACCAGGAAGTGCCCGGCTACCACGAAGAAAAGAACGTCCCGGCAGACAGCAAGACCGAAACCTTTGTCGCCCTGCGCGCCCACATCGACACCTGGCGCTGGTCCAAGGTGCCGTTCTACCTGCGCACCGGCAAGCGCATGCAGCGCCGCTCGTCCAAGATCGTGGTCGAGTTCGCCAACCCGCCCTTCCCGCTGTTCCCGGACATGCCGGGCGGGGTCGCCAACCGCCTGGTGATCGAGCTGCAGCCGGAAGAAGCGATCAAGCTCCAGCTCATGGCCAAGCAGCCGGGCAGCGGCATGCAGATGCAGCAGGTGGCGCTGAATCTCGACCTGCAGTCCGCCTTCCAGCAGCGCCGCGCCGAAGCCTACGAGCGCCTGCTGATTGACGTGGTGCGCGGCCGCCTGACGCATTTCATGCGCCGCGACGAACTGGAAGCCGCCTGGGAATGGGCCGACCCGATCATCGAAGGCTGGAGCACGCTGGGCGAGAAGCCGCACCCTTATCCGGCCGGTTCCTGGGGCCCGTCGGAAGCCTTTGCCCTGCTGGCGCGCGACGGCTTCTCCTGGTTCGAGTAAACGATCCAGCCATACAGTCCGGCATTGATGAGGAGCACCGCGGCCGCCAGCGCCAGCTGCAGGCCGCGGCTCATCGCCCCCGGATAGATCAGCGGCAGCAGGTAGTGGTCGATGAAGCCGCCGCTGTAGCCTGAACCGCCGGCCAGCAGGCGCATGTGGTTCTCGAGGTAGGTCAGCGGGCAGATCGCGCCCAGCACCTCGATGCCGAAGCCCCAGGCCGCAGCAAGCAGGTGCAGCAGCAACAGGCGCGGCCAGCGCGCCACCAGCAGCGCGCCGAACACGACGAAGAGGATAAAGGCGAGGTGCGCGAGCAACACGGCATCCGCCAGGAAACGATAGACCACGCTTTGTCGATCTCTCGGGAAAGCTTCGGGTCTTGGAGTTTAATACGCCGCAAATGCCGCCGCCATTCCAAACGTGCGCGATTGAAGGCGTACCGCGGGCGGCGTAGAGTAGCTCTCCCAATCCGACGAGACCGCCATGCACGCACCGACTTCTTCGCAAGCAGCCGCACATCCCGCCCTGCCCTCGCTTGGCGCCTGGGGCGCCGCCGCCCTCAAGAACATGGACCGTACGCGCCAGGAGCGCGGCCGGCTGCTCGACCGCGCCGGCTACGGCCCGCAGGAAACGCCCTTCAGCATCCTGCACAGCGAGCCCGGCCTGAACCTGCGCCGCTACGGCGACGAGCAGCCCGACGGTCCGGCCGTGCTCCTCGTTCCGGCGCCCATCAAGCGCTCCTATATCTGGGACCTCGCACCCGAGATCAGCGTCGTGCGGCGCTGGATGGAGCAAGGCTACCGGGTCCACCTGGCCGAGTGGACCCAGATAGCGGACGACGACGACCCCGACTTCGGCCTGGACGACTATGGCGACCGCCTGCTGACGGCCTGCCGCCAGGCCATCGCACGCGACAGTGGCAGGGACAGCGTCGCCATCGCCGGCCACTCGCTGGGCGGCATCCTGGCCGCCATCCACGCCTGCCTGCACCCGGACGCGATCGACGCCGTCATCCTGCTGGAGTCGCCCCTGCACTTCGAGCACGGTTCCTGCTGCTTCCGGCCGCTGGTCAACGCGACGCCTCATGCGCGCCAGGTCGCGGACAACTTCCGCCAGGTGCCGGGGGTGTTTCTCAACCTGATGAGCGCCATGGCGGAGCCGCATGCCTTCCAATGGGAACGCATGCTCGATCGCTGGCTGTCGCTGTCCAACCCGCAGCTGCTCGCCACCCACATGCGCGTCGAGCGCTGGACCCACGACGAATTCCCGCTGCCTGGCCGGCTGTTTACCGAGCTGGTCGAGGAGCTCTACCGCAAGGATGCCTTCATGCGCGGCGAACTCGCGATCGGTGCGCGCCGCATCGGCCCGCAAGACCTGCGCTCGCCGCTGCTCGGCGTGGTCGACCCGCGCAGCAAGCTGATTCCCGAAGCGGCGCTCGCTCCCTTCTGCGACGCGGCGGCAAGTATGCGCAAATGCCTGCTGCACTATGGCGGCGACATCGGCGTCAACCTGCAACACGTCGGGGTGCTGGTGGGCGCCAACGCCCACGCGCAGATCTGGCCGGCGATCTTCCGCTGGCTGGCATCCCGCGACGACTGAGGAGGGTGTCGGGGCGGGATCTTCTAGGGTACCATGGCGGGTTTCGTCTTTCACTCGTATCAAGGACCGCCGTGTTTGAAGTACTCGCTCTCGACATGGGAGCTGCCATGAAAACCCTCGTGCTGACCCTCGACCTGGTCGGCACCTTCGTGTTCGCGCTCAGCGGCGCGACCGCCGGCGCCCGCCGCCGGCTCGACATCTTCGGCGTGCTGGTGCTCTCCTTTGTCGCCGCCAACTCGGGCGGCATCGTGCGCGACCTGCTGATCGGCGCCACCCCGCCGGCCGCGATCAGCGACTGGCGCTACCTCGCGGTCTCGATCCTCGCCGGCCTGGTGATCTTCTTCTGGTACCCACTCATCAACCGGCTGCGCAACGCGGTCCTGATTTTCGACGGCGCCGGCCTGGCCCTGTTCTGCGTGGCCGGCGCCCAGAAGGCGCTGGTGTTCGGGCTGGAACCATGGATGGCGGCGCTGCTCGGCATGCTCACCGGCATCGGCGGCGGCGTGGCGCGCGACGTCCTGCTGAACGACGTGCCGGCCGTGTTCCGCTCCGACATCTATGCCGTCGCGGCGCTGGCCGGGGCCGCCGTGGTCGTGCTCGGCGACGCCCTGCAGCTACCCACCACCGCCACAGCCTGCGCCGGCGCCGCCCTGTGCTTCGGCCTGCGCCTGGCCGCGATCCGCTTCGGCTGGCACCTGCCCACCGCGCGCACGCCGGAACACGGGCAAGAAGACAAGGATCCGAACCGCGGCGGCTTCCGCTGACGGCGAGCGGCTAGCGCTCGGTCAGGGTGATGCTGTCGCGCAGGCGAATGTCGTCCGACGCGCTGCCCACCATCAGCTCGAACTTGCCCGGTTCCGCGACCCATTCCAGCTTGCGGTTGTGGAAGGCCAGCGTGTCGCGATCGATGCTGAAGC
This sequence comes from Massilia sp. IC2-477, assembly GCF_020707265.1. GTDB lineage: Bacteria > Pseudomonadota > Gammaproteobacteria > Burkholderiales > Burkholderiaceae_D > Telluria. The sequence continues at coordinate 161,875 of NZ_JAJFEQ010000008.1, read as the reverse complement.
TGACGATCTTTTGCTGCCCCGGCTGCAGTTCGATGCGCTGGAAGCCCTTCAGCTCCTTCACCGGCCGCACGACCGACGCGAGCGGATCGCGCAGGTAGAGCTGCACCACCTCGGCGCCGGCCACCTTGCCGGTATTGGCCAGCGTGAACGAGAGCGTCAACTTGCCGTTCGGCGCCATCGCGCTGGCCGACAGGCGCAGGTCGCGGTAGGCAAACCTCGTGTAACTCAGGCCATGGCCGAAGGCATAGCGCGGCGTGTTGGGCGAGTCGATATAGGCCGACTTGTAGACGATGTTCTTCTCGTCGCGCACCGGGCGGCCGGTTTCGTACTGCTGGTAGCTGATCGGCACCTGGCCCAGGTTGCGCGGGAAGCTCATCGGCAGCTTGGCCGAGGGGTTCACGGCGCCGAACAGCACGTCGGCGATCGCCCGCCCGCCTTCGCTGCCCGGGAACCAGGCATACAGGATGGCGTCGGCCTGCTCCGCGACGTTTTCGAACGTCATCGGGCGCCCGGCCATCATGACCACCACCGGGGTCTTGCCGATTGCGCGCAGGGCGTCGAACAGCTCGCCCTGGCGGCCCGGCAGGCCGATGTCGGCGCGCGACTTGGCTTCGCCCGACATGTCCCAGCTCTCGCCGACGGCCAGCACCACGGCGTCGGCCGCACTGGCCGCATCGAGCGCGGCCTTGAAGCCACGATCGTCGCGGCAGGCCACGTCGCAGCCCGGCGCGTAGGTGACGCGGGTGCTGGGGCCGGCCTGCTCGCGCACCGCGTCCACCAGGCTGGCCAGATTTGCCGCGTCGGATTTCACGATCCAGCCTCCCTCGAGGTCGCGCCGGGCATCGGCCAGCGGGCCGATCACGGCAATCGACCTCAGGCCGCGGCGCAGCGGCAGCGCCGCCTTTTCGTTCTTGAGCAGCACGATCGACTTGCCGGCAATGCGGCGCGCGGCCTGGCGATGGCGCGGGTCGTTCAGCGCCGCGCGTTCGCGCTCTGCGTTTGAGAAGCGGTACGGGTCATCGAACAGGCCCAGCTCGAACTTCTTGGTCAGCACGCGCCTCACCGCATCGTCGACCAGCGGCTCGGGAACCTTGCCGGCCTTCACCTGCGCCACCAACCCGGACGAATAGGCGTTGCTCTCCATGTCCATGTCGCTGCCCGCGACCAGCGCCTTGGCGGCGGCGTCCGGCAGGTCGGCCGCGTAGCCGTGCACCACCATCTCGCGCACCGAACCCCAGTCGCTGACAACGAAGCCCTTGAAGCCCCAGGCGCCCTTCAGGATGTCGCGCTGCAGGCCGCTGTGGGCGGTGGCAGGAATGCCGTTCAGGGTATTGAAGGCGTTCATGAAGGTAGCGGCGCCGGCATCGAGCGCCGCCTTGAAGGGCGGCAGGTAGGTTTCGTGCAGCAGATGCTCGCTCATGTCGACGGCGTTGTAGTCGCGTCCCGCGATCGCCGCGCCATAGGTGGCGAAGTGCTTGGCGGTGGCCATCACCGATTCCACGCCGCCCAGCTGCTTGCCCTGGAAGCCGCGCACGCGGGCGGCGGCGATGCGCGCACCGAGGTAGCTGTCTTCGCCGGCACCTTCCATGACGCGGCCCCAGCGCGGGTCGCGGCCGACGTCGACCATCGGCGCAAAAGTCCAGTGGATGCCGGAAGCCGCAGCTTCGCGCGCCGCGATGCGGCTCGACTCCTCGATCTCGTCCAAGTCCCAGGACGCCGATTCGCCCAGCGGCACCGGGAACACGGTCTGGTAACCGTGGATGACGTCGAGCCCGAACAGCAGCGGGATCTTCAGGCGCGACTGCAGGGCCAGCGCCTGCAGGCGGCGGGTATCCGGCACGCCCTTGATGTTGAGCATGGACCCGACCCGGCCACTGCGGATCTCGGTTTCCATGCTGCGCACCTTGTCGGTAGCCGGGCCAGTAAACTCCTTGCCCGAGAGCTGGTTCAGCTGGCCGACTTTTTCCTCGAGCGTCATCTGCCGCAGCAGCGCCTCGACGCGTTGCCCGACATCGCTCGGTTCGGCAGCGCCCGCCGGACCGGCGCCGAGCGCCAGCAGCACCGCGGCGACGCCCGCGGCAAGTCTCCATCCCTGCTTCATCCATGCCCCCTATAAAACGTTTTACGTATTATGTTCCTGCAAAGCTTCTCAGCAGGAATATACCGTCCAGTTAAACGTTTTACAAGACCGTTCAGCAGCCGCTCGCCTTCACCCGTTCGACCTCGAGCCCAAACCACGGACGCAGGCGGGTACCGAAGACATTTCCGGCGAACGCCGCCACCAGCCACAGCCATCCATGCAGGCTGCCGGACAGGATGCCGCTGAAGTAGGCGCCGATGTTGCAGCCGTACGCGAGCCGCGCGCCATAGCCGAGCATCAGGCCACCGACGACCGCCGCCGCCAGGGAGCGCAGCGGCAGGCGCCACACCGGCGCATAGCGTCCCGCGAGGGCCGCCGCCAGCATGGCGCCGACCACGATCCCGAAGTCCATCACCGAGGTGATGTCGTGCGAGACCGGCGCCGCCAGCGCCGCCGCATTCGATTTGCTGCTCCAGTAGGTCCAGCTGGCGATGTCGATGCCCATGCCGGACGCCGCCTTGGCGCCCCACAGCGCAAAGTCCGAGGTGACGCCCCAGGGCCGCCCGGCCAGCGCCAGGGTGGCGAAGTTGAGGATCACGAGCGCAATGGCGCCGGCCAGCAGCGGCCACGGCCCATGCAGCCAGCGCGATCCCTGGACCGGCTGGACCTCGCTAATCACCAGGCGGCCGTGGCGGCGCTTCTCGACCGCCACGGTGATAGCCGCAATGGCGGCGAACACCGCCAGGTTCAGCACCAGCGCAGGCACCAGCCCGAGCACGGTCACCAGCGATATCGGCTTGAGCTGCGGCTGCGCGGTCCAGAACGGCATGTGGGCGGTGGCGATCACCGAGCCAGCGATGAAGGCGATCAGTGTGACGACCATGCGCGTGCTGCCGCCGCCAACCGTATACAGGGTGCCTGAGGCGCAGCCGCCGCCCAGCTGCATGCCGATCCCGAACAGGAAGGCGCCGACGATCACCGAGGTGCCGGCGGGCGACACCAGGCCGCTGACCGGATTGCCGAACAGCGTGCCGCTCGCCAGCACCGGGAAGAACAGCAGCACGCCGATGCCGAGCATGAGCATCTGCGCGCGCAGCCCGGCCCCGCGGCCGTCGGCGATGAACACCCGCCAGGCCGAGGTGAAACCAAAGGAGGCGTGGTAGAGCGACACGCCCAGCAGCGCGCCGACGATGAACAGCGCCGACTGGCGCGGCCCGACCTCCTGCGCCAGGTACCAGGCGCCCAGCAGGATCAGGAGCAGCGAGACCCCGAGGGGCTTGAAGTTGATGTCGATGCGGCGCAGCGACGGTAGAGTTGTGGAATGGAGCATGATGAGTTGGCGTGCGAGCGACGAAAGCCGCCATTTTCGCGCGTTTCGTGTCGCGACGCGGGACGCGGGCGATATCCGTGCGGCTTGCAGGTCTTGGAGGCATGCGCACTCGGCGATTGAAGCATGTGGTAAGCTGCCGCCGAGCCAAAATTGTAATGCCAATAAGCATTGTTTTTCCTGGAACTGAGCATTTTTTTGTATCCGGAAAACCCTCGCAAGCAGATCCGCACTTGTTATCCTGATGACCCCTATTACCGATACGCGACCTAAACTGGCCTGGATCCAAGCCTTGCGTGGCATTGCTGTCGTGCTAGTCGTCTTGACCCACGCGCGCTACTTTTTCCTCGACACGCCAAGCTGGGAACTGGCTGAACAATGGCTACGTCCCGGCGCCATGGGCGTCGACCTGTTCTTCGTGATCAGCGGCTTCATCATGGTCTACACGACCCGTCACATGGCAGGGACGCCGGCAGACGCGGTCGATTTTCTGGTGCGACGTTTCGCGCGCATCTGGCCACTATATGCGCTCATCACGGTGGTTTGGCTCACAGTCAACAACCTCGGACCAGGATGGCTTCGCAACCCGTCACAAATCAAGGCTCTCATGCTCAGCCTGAGCTTTCAACCAGTGAACCTGGAAAAAGCTCCCTTCTTCGACCCCGCGCTTCCCTTGGGCTGGACCTTGAATTTCGAAATGTATTTTTACCTCATCTTCGGGCTGTGCCTGCTGCTCGGCCGCTGGCGCCTGCTGATGCTGGCCGGCTGGATCGTCCTCACCGTGATCCTGCTTCCTGCAGTCAAACGCGACCTGAGCTTCGACATTCTGACCAACTTTCACTTCTCGCTCGGCTACCTGAACCTGATGACCAACGCGATCATTCTCGAGTTTCTTGCAGGGGTGGGCATCGGCTGGCTGTTCCTGCAGGAGTGGTTCCGGCTGCGTTCGCAGACGGTCGCATGGCATGTCGTGTTCCTGGCGCTGTGCGCGGCGGTATGGGCACTTTGGGGAGGGCCAGCCAATTTCCATGGGCCAAAGCAATGGGGCGCTGTGGCAGCGCTGCTGGTGCTGGCGCTCGCGTTGGCGAGCAAGACCGTCACGCTGGTGCCGCCTGCCGTGCTGGTATGGTTGGGGACGATCTCTTTTTCCCTCTACCTGACCCACACCACCACCCAAGCGCTCGTCCATCACGCAGTCGCCGCAATCGGAGGAGAGGTGCACAGCTGGGGCCATGTGCTGCTCAGCACTGCCGTGGCGATCTCGGCTGCGGCCGCCGTCTACCATTACCTCGAAGTACGGCTGTCGAACGCAAGCACTGCGGCCTTGCGCGCGCTTAGCCTTGTCATGCTTAAGCGCATCGCTGCAAAAACCTAGTCCAGTGCGCGCTTGCGCGACTCGATGTCGACCATCCCGATCGCAGCGGCCCCGATCGCCAGGAAAGCCGCCAGCATGCCCAGCGCCAGCGTGAAGTGCGTGGCCATCACCGGCGCCACGATGCTCGGCGCGAACAGGCCGCCGAAGCGGGCCACCGCCCCGGCCATGCCCATGCCGCTGGCGCGCAGTTCGGTCGGGTAGACCTCCGGCGTGAACGCGTACAGCGCGCCCCAGGTTCCCAGCAGCGCAAAGCTCATCAAGAGGGTCGAGCCCACCACCAGCCAGGTGGCACTGCCCAGGCTGTAGGCCATGCAGCCGGCGGCGCTCAGCAGCAGGAAGCCGACCAGGGTCGGCTTGCGTCCCCAGCGCTCCACGCCGTAGGCGGACAGCGCGAAGCCGGGCAGCTGGACCAGCGCCAGCACGATCAGGAATTCCTGGCCGCGCATGAAGGCGAAGCCCTCCGCCGACAGGCGCACCGGCAGGTAGACGAACACGCCGTAATAGGCGATCGAGATCAGGCCCCAGGCCACGAACAGGGCCAGGCTGCGACGCCGCAGGCCGCCTGCGAACAGCGCCGCGAGCGAGCGTTTCACGGGATGCTCGGGTGCCAGTTGCGGGATCGGGCCTGAGCGGCCGTTGGTGCGGGCGACGCGTTCGAGTACGCTGCGTGCCTCTTCGCTACGCCCGCTGCGGTTCAGGTACATGGGCGACTCCGGGACGTACAGGCGCAGCACCACTCCGATCAGGGCCGGCAGGCCGGTCACGAAAAAAATCAGGCGCCAGGCGTCCTCACCCCAGCTCACCGCGACCAGGGCCAGCACCGCCAGCGCGATGGTGCCGACGGCCCAGAAGGATTCGAGCAGCACCAGCCAGCGCCCGCGGCGGTCGCTGGGCAGGAATTCCGCCATCATCGTGTAGTCCACCGGCAGCGTGCCACCAACCCCGATGCCGGTCAGGAAGCGCAGCGCCAGCAGCCAGGTGAAGTCCGGGGCGAAGGCCGAGGCCACGCCGAAACAGGCGTCGACGACCACCGCCGCCATCAGCACCGGGCGCCGGCCGATCCGGTCGGCCAGGCGACCGAAGGCAAAGGCGCCGACCAGCATGCCGACAAAGAAGAAGGTGCCGGTTTCCAGCGCCTGCGGCAGGGTGACACCGAATGTTCTGGCGATCGAAGGGGCGGAAAAGCCGATCGACAGCACCTGCATCGCGTCGGCCATCCAGACCAGGCCGAAGATGGCGAACAGGCGGTACTGGAATCGGCCCACGCCCGCCGTCTGGATGCCCTGTTCTACCGTCGCGCCCCCTGTCGCCATCGTCGTCTCTCCGCAATGCAGTGCACGTGAGTTTGCCGTAAAGACGGGCATCGAACCGTGCATTGGGAAACAGAGCGCAAAAAAAATGCCCGCTCGGAAGCGGGCATTCGTCCAGCACAGGCGCTTGCTTACACGCCGACCATCGACACGGCCTTGACGTTCAGATAGGACTCCAGCGCCTCCGGGCCGCCTTCCGAGCCATAGCCGGAATCCTTGATGCCGCCAAAGGGCAGCTCCGCGCTCGGCGTGGCCGGCTGGTTGATCCACAGCATGCCGACTTCGACGCGGTTCATCAGGAGCTGGGCGTTCTTGATCGAGCGGGTGAACGCATAACCGGCCAGGCCGTACGGCAGGCGGTTGGCCTCGGCAATCGCTTCTTCCAGGCTGTCGAAACCGCGCACCGCCGCGACCGGACCGAAGGGCTCGTCGTTGAACACGCTGGCTTCCAGGGGTACATCGGCCAGGATGGTCGGTGCGAAGAAGTTACCCGAATCGCCGACGCGCTGGCCGCCGGTGGCGATTTTCGCGCCCTTGGCCTGGGCATCCTCAACCACCTTGGCCATCGCGCTCAGGCGACGCGCATTGGCCAGTGGGCCCAGGTTGGTACCTTCGGCCAGGCCGTCGCCGATCTTCAGGCCTTCGGCGTGGGCGACCAGCGCGCGGGTGAATTCGTCCTTGATCGCGTTGTGTACCAGGAAGCGGGTCGGCGAGATGCACACCTGGCCGGCATTGCGGAACTTGGCGGCGCCGGCGGCCTTGACCGCCAGCGCGACGTCGGCGTCCTCGGCGATGATGACCGGGGCGTGACCGCCCAGTTCCATGGTGGCGCGCTTCATGTGGGCGCCGGCCAGGGCGGCGAGCTGCTTGCCGACCGGGGTCGAGCCGGTGAAGGTCACCTTGCGGATGATCGGGTGCGGAATCAGGTAGCCGGAGATCTCGGCCGGGTCGCCGAACACCAGGCCCACCACGCCCGGCGGCACGCCGGCGTCGACGAAGCACTGCAGCAGCGCGGCCGGCGAGGCCGGGGTTTCTTCCGGCGCCTTGCACAGGAAGGAACAGCCGGTGGCCAGGGCGGCGGCCAGCTTGCGCACGATCTGGTTGATCGGGAAGTTCCAAGGGGTGAAGGCGGCAACCGGACCGACCGGCTCCTTCAGCACCAGCTGTTGCGCGGCCGGGTTACGCGATGGCACGATACGGCCGTAGACGCGCATGCCTTCGGCAGCGAACCAGTCGATGATCTCGGCGCCGGCCATGGCTTCCATTTTCGCTTCTGCCAGCGGCTTGCCCTGTTCCTGGGTCAGCAGGCGGGCGATGTCGCCGGCGCGCTCGCGCAGCAAGGTGGCGGCGCGGCGCATGGTGGCGGCGCGCTCGGCGGCCGGGATGACTCGCCAGGCCTCAAAGCCCTTCTGCGCGGCAGCCAGGGCGCGGTCGAGGTCGGCGATGCTGGCGTGGGCCACGCTGCCGATATTCTGGCCGGTAGCCGGGTTCACGACCGGGATGGTCTTGCCGCCGGTGGCGTCACTCCATTCGTTGGCGATCAGGAGGCGGGTATCGGGGTAGCTGGAAGTCGTCATGGGGCGTCGGTTCCTGTGTTGAGTGATTCGTAGATCATGATCATAACCCGTCTGCGGGCGTCCTGCAGGCGCCTAGCCGCGCGGCGGCTGCTTGTAGGCGAGCGCAAGCGCGATCAGGACGACGGCGGCGAAGTGGTTGGTGTTCAGCATGGCCACCAGTTTGGTCAGTGCGTCGATAGTCTCCATCTTGTTTCTCCTTGTGTGCAAAAGTGGACCCGGTCTCGAACGCCAGCGAAAACAATATGTTGGACGTTCTTTCTCCAGGCTCAGGTTTGGACACATGAGGCCGTCAATCGGTTGCCGGATCCGGCATGAGGCATGTCAATCCATCGCATAGCTCGCCAATTCCTGGCGATAGAAACCTGCAGCGCAGCCTTGGCACGGTGAGCCAGCGCAAGCCGGCGCGCAGACGTCACCATGCGGCGATTGATTTCCATACAATGCTTTCAGCCAGTAATGTCGAGTAAAGAGAATTTGGAACGCGCATGGAAAGCGTGATTGTCTACACAGGGAAGGATTTGCGCCGGATGCGCGAGGAAGGCGGCTGCGGTCACTGGACCGCGAGCCCGGAGCGCGTGCAGGCGGCGCAATACCTGGTATGCGTGCGCAATCGCCGCGAGCAGTGGGCCGCCACCGATTTCGAGCACGGCGTGGCTTTCCTGATTGCGAAGATCGAGGGCATCAAGCCCTCGCCGCATGCGGCCAGGATCACAATTGAATTCCGCTCCTATGCGATGCTCGATATCCCGGGCGCCTGGCAGCTGCTGGCCAAGGGACAGCGCTTTCCCGTGGCCTACCTCGAAACGGACGAACTGCTGCGCCGCCTGGACATCGATCCGGACGCGCTCAGCTGGCGGCGCCTGGCGGGCAATGGGGAGGGCCTGCAGGTCGCCCAGCGCGCCCTGCCCTATGTGCAGCCGCTTGACGGCGCCCAGGTCAAGACGGGGAACCTGGCCGATGCGATCGCTGAAGCCAAGCGCAAGCTGGCCGAGTCCCTTGGGATAGGACTGGAAAAGATAGAAATAACCATCCGGCTGTAACGCCGCTCAGTGCAGGCGAAAAAAAAGCCCCAGTGCGGGGCTCACTTCGGTGCCGGCCAATGGCGGCTTACAAGTAGCTGGCGCCCTTGACCAGGTAGGCGGCACCGTACAGCTCGATGGCGCGGCGCAGCTTGGCGGCCAGGCCGGCGGTCGGGAAGCGGAAGGTGCGCGGTGCTTCAGGACGGATCGAAACGATAGTAGCGGTAGTCATAGGGATTCCTCGAATGTGTCTAGCGATGGGCAATGGATACAGCTTAGCCCGCTCAAAGACATAAATCCAATTGCGATTTCAGATCGCAGCGATAACAAATCCGGATATCTCGCAATCTTCGGAGTTGCCTGTCATCACTGCCGCGAATATCGACAAGCCGGCGAGCGGATAACTGCACCGGCTCAGTGGGACTTGATCACCGTGATCGCGCCCTCGCCTTCGATATAGGCGGTCCGCACCTCCTCGACCGAAGCGACGCCCTGCTGCCGAAGCGCGCTCATGAGTTCCTCTTCGGTGAGGAATTCGCGCCGCATGTTCCGCTTCAGCATTTTGCCGTTCCGGACGACCTCGATCGGCGGCGAAGACACCAGCCGTTCGATCCAGCGAAAGCGCCAGCTGGCCGCGTTGACGGCGAAGTTCCATCCCATCAGCACCAGGACCAGCACCAGGCCCTCGCTCACCGAGCGGTATTCGCCGAACGCGTTCGAGGCGGCTTCCGCGATCAGCAGCAGGAAGATCAGGTCCATGGTGGCGAGCTCCCCGCCCGTACGGCGCGGCATGAAGCGCATCAGGAACAGGATCACGAAGTACAGGATGGTCCCGCGGGCCGCCAGTTCGAGCAGCGGTGTCTCGACAAGGAACAGCTCCGACCATGTATCCGGCAACCAGGTCATCGTTTCTCTCTTCAGGTTCAAGGCCTGCGCTACTCTACAGGCACGCGGGATTCGGGGCCGCGCCATAGGCAGCGTTGCGCGCATGCCGAAACGGGGCAAGCAGCCGCGCTTTGGACTTGCATGCGGCGGTTTTTGGCAGGATGATGAAACTGCCGGTCCACGCACTACAGGGCAGCCGGAGTCAGGAGACACCATGCACAGCTTCTTGTTTGCGACCGGGATCGAAGGCAGCTATCCGGTCGTCTCCGGGCCCGATGGCGCCCGCCTGCGCGTCGACGAAATGGACAAGACAGGCCACTACCGGCACTGGAAGCAGGATCTCGCCCTGGTCGAGGAGCTCGGCATCGAAGCCCTGCGCTATGGCCCTCCCTACTACCGGGTGCATCTGGGGCCGGGCCGCTACGACTGGGACTTCACCGACGAGGTGTTCGCCGAGATCCGACGGCGCGGCATCCGCCCGATCGTCGACCTGTGCCACTTCGGCCTGCCCGACTGGCTGGGCGACTTCCAGAATCCCGAGTTCCCGACCTACTTCACGGAGTACGCCGACGCCTTCGCGCGCCGCTACCCATGGGTCGACCTGTACACGCCGATCAACGAGATCTACATCACCGCCAAGTTCTCGGCGCACGAAGGCATGTGGAACGAGCGCCTGCGATCCGACCACGCCTTCGTCACCGCGATCCGCAACCTGGCGCGCGCCAACATCCTGGCCACCGAGGCGATCATGATGGTGCGGCCGGACGCGAAGTTCATCCAGAGCGAATCGTCCGAATACTTCCATCCCAGCGGGCCCGAAGCGACCGATGCGGCGCGCCACATGAACGAGCTGCGCTTCCTCGCTCTCGACCTCACCTACGGGCACGACGTCAGCGGCAGGATGTACGAATACCTGATGGACCACGGCATGGCGCGCAAGGACTATCACTTCTTCCTGAACCGCAGCGTCAAGCCGGTCTGCGTCATGGGCAACGATTACTACGCCACCAACGAGCACGTGATCCACCCCGATGGCTCCACCAGCAGCTGCGAACTGTTCGGGTACTACGTGATCACCCAGCAGTACTACCACCGCTACCGCATCCCGGTGATGCACACCGAGACCAACAACCGCGACGCCGGTAATGGCGAAAAGGATGCGCGCGCCTGGCTCGACAAGCAGTGGTCGAACGTGATGCGGCTGAAGTCGGACGGCGTGCCGATCCTCGGCTTCACGTGGTACAGCCTGGTCGACCAGGTCGACTGGGACAGCGCCCTCACCGAGGACGCGGGCAACGTCAACCAGTACGGCCTGTGCGACCTGGAACGGCACGTGCGGCCGGTGGGCGAAGCTTACCGCGCGCTGATCCAGACCTGGCGGCACCGGGTCGGGAATGAACTGATGCACCTGCGCTAGCGTGCAGGCCGGGCGCTGTTCGCGGTCAGGAAACGACGGCGGCGATCCAGCGCGCGGCGCCGGCCACGCCGTTGGCGATCAGCCTGGCGCCCACCACCGCCACGACGGCCAGCACGGCAAGCTGGACGAGGCGCAGGGCCAGCTCATGGCCGCGCCAGCGGCGGCCGAAACGCATGGGACCATGGAACCGTTCGGCCAGGTGTGGCGAGGCGAGTCGGAATTTCATGATTGTCTCCGCTATATGTATGTTGTGAATCCAGCATACTCCTGGATCAGCATGGCTGCAAATACGCAGCCTTCGGTCTGTGCGCAGCCTCAGAGCGGCGCGCTCTGGCGCGCCACGCGCCGCCTGGCAAAGTCGCGCAGCACCTCGCGCGCGGCATTGTGGCCGGGGGCGCCGGTCACGCCGCCGCCGGGGTGGGTTCCCGAGCCGCAGGTGTACAGGCCCGCCACCGGGCCGCGGTAATCCGCATGGCCCAGCATCGGGCGCGCCGCGAACAGCTGGTCCAGCCCGAGGGCGCCGTGAAAGATGTCGCCCCCGACCAGGCCGAAGGTGCGTTCCAGATCGAGCGGGCTCATGATCTGCCGGCCCAGTACCGCGCGCTTGAAGTTGGGCGCGTAGCGGTCGACCGTGTCGATCATCAGGTCCGCCACGCGTTCGCGCTCGCCGTCCCAGCTCATCCCGTCGGGCAGCTGCGGCGCCACGTGCTGGCAGAACAGACTGGCCACGTGCTGGCCCGGCGGCGCCAGCGTCGGGTCCAGCGTGGAGGGAATCAGGAGCTCGACGATCGGCTCGCGCGACCAGCCGTGGGCACGCGCATCGTGGTAGGCGCGCTCCATGTACTGCAGGCTGGGCGCGATGATGATGCCGCTGCCGTGGTGCTCGGCCGCGTCCTTGCCGGGCAGGCAGCTGAAGTCGGGCAGTTCGGCCAGCGCCACGTTCATGCGGAAGGTGCCGGAACCGCAGCGCCAGGCCTGCATGCGGCGCAGGAAGTCGGCCGGCAGCGCGCCCGGGTCGACCAGCGAGGTGTACAGCAGGCGCGGGTTCAGGTTCGACACCACCACGCGGGCGTCGAGCCGCTCCCCCTTGGCCGTGACCACGCCGCAGGCACGGCCCCTCTCCAGCAAGACTTCGTCCACCGCGCAGCCAGTGCGGATCTCGACGCCCAGCGCGGCAACGGCCTTCGCCATCGCCTGGGTGATCGCGCCCATGCCGCCGATGGCATGGCCCCAGGCTCCCTTCTTGCCATTGACTTCGCCAAACACGTGGTGCAGCAGCACGTAGGCGGAGCCCGGGGTGTAGGGACTGGCGTAGTTGCCCACCACGCTGTCGAAGCCATAGGCCGCCTTGATCGGCGCGCTCTCGAACCAGCCGTCGAGATAGTCGCCGGCCGATTTGGTGAACAGGTCGAGCAGTTCGCGCTGGGTCGACAGGCTTAAACCCGCCACGCGCTTGCCGAGCCGCCCGGCCTTGAGCAGTTCGGGCAGCGTGGCCAGCCAGCCGCCCTGCACCCGGTTCGGCGGCGTCTGCAGCACCAGTTCGCGCAGCAGGTCGGCGGCGGCATCCAGCCGGCTGCCGTAGGCGGCGAGCCGGTCGGCGTCGCGCTGCGAGAACTTCGCCACTTCGGCCGCCGTGCGTCCGGCCCCGAGCTTCAGGTAGCGGCCGTCGTCAAACGGCAGGAAGTTCGACAGCGGCCGCTCGACCACGCGCAGGCCGTGTCGGGCCAGGTCCATGTCGCGGATCACCTTCGGATTGAGCAGGGAGACGGTGTAGGACGCGACCGAGTTGCGAAACCCCGGATGGAATTCCTCGGTGACAGCGGCGCCGCCGACCACCTCGCGCCGCTCCAGCACGCTCACCTTCAGGCCGGCCCGCGCCAGGTAGAAGGCGCATACCAGGCCATTGTGGCCGCCACCGATGATGATCGCGTCGCGCATCTGCTGTCTCCCCAGGTAACGCGGCCATTATGGACCACAAGAGGGTGTCGACGCACCTCGCAGAGTCGAGAGCTGCCTGGACGTGGCACTGGCCTGCGAAAATGCAGGAGGCTGGTAGCGCAAGCACAAAAAAAAGCGTAGTGTTATCTGTGCAACTTTAATGCAGCGGGTTTCCGGCGGGGTGCTTACCTCAAGGCTAACGACAATCAAGGCAATGAACATGAGCGACGAGCGCAAAGTGTGTTTTGTTGTGATGGGCTTTGGTAAAAAAACGGACTACGAATCGGGGCGCACGCTCGACCTGGACGCCACGTTCGACGCCATCATCCGTCCCGCAGTCGACGCCGCAGGACTGCGCTGCATCCGTGCGGACCAGATCATGCACTCCGGCCTGATCGATCTTCCGATGTACGACATGCTGTTGCGGGCAGACCTGGTGATTGCCGATATCTCGACCGGCAACGTGAATGCGGTTTACGAACTAGGAGTGCGCCATGCGCTCAGGCCGCGCTCGACCATCATCATGAAAGAGTCGGCTGGAAAACTGTCCTTCGATCTCAATCATGTCAGCACGCTGCATTACGAACATCTTGGCCCCGATATTGGCAACCGCGAGGCGCGTCGTGCAAGCGCAGCCCTCCAGAACCTGATTACGCAGGTAATGGCCGAGCAAAAAGCGGATAGTCCCGTTTACACCTTCCTGCCCAAACTGCGTCAACCAAGCCTGAGTGACGAGGAATATGAAGAGCGGCTCGTCGAAGCAGAGACCTTGCAGTGTCAGCTGAGTTCCCGCATCAATGAAGGAGACCTTGCGATGCGTAGCAGCCGGCCTGCGGATGCTGCGAAAGCATTTGCCGCCGCAAGGAAACTGAAACCCGACGACCCGACACTTATCCAGAAGCTGGCGCTGGCAACCTACAAATCGAAGATGCCAAGCGAGACGGCGGCACTGTTCGAGGCCAAGGAAATCATCGGCGCGCTCGACCCGGAACACTCGAATGACCCCGAAACCCTGGGCCTTGCGGGCGCTATCCAAAAGAACCTGTGGAAGCTGCACCGGAACCGCGCGCACCTGGACGCGGCGGTCCGTTTTTACGGTCGCGGCTTCGAGCTGATGCGAGATTATTACAACGGCGAGAATCTCGCTCTGTGTTACGACTTGCGCGCCGAGGTCCAGACCGACGGCGCCGAGGCGACTTATGACCGCATGTCGGCGCAGAAAGTCAGGAAAGCGGTCATCGAGTTGCTGTTGGAACTGATGGCGCGTCCATCGTTTGCCGATCGAAAGGACCGGAGGTGGATACATGCAACCATGGCAAACTGCTATTTCGCGCTCGGCATGATGAACGACGGCGAGACCCAGGAACGCGCCTTCATGGAACAGAACGCGAGCGATTGGGAAATCGACTCATACAAGACGGGGAAGCAGACGGCAATGCAAGCCAAGGCGTGAATGTGCAGCCGGCTCGGCGGTTCGCGACCCGCTGAGCCTCCACCGAAACACGAAACGGGAGATACGCGATGTCTGCCCTGCTGGAATCACACGGTCCCGATCCGGACGTCCTCACTGCGGAAATTCCCAGTTTCCGCAAACCTGCCGCTGCAGCAAGCAATATCGCAGCCGCCCGAAGAATGCGGCTGTTCAGACGCTTCATTCTTCCGCTCCTCATGCTGGTCTGGGCCTTCTCGATGGTTTCCTTATCCGAGCGCGAAGCCAAACGAGCGGAGCTGCTCGATCAGGCGGAAGTCAACAGGCTTCTGGCCGATGGCGGAATCATGATCAGGAAGGATGGCGAATTCGGCGTCGTCGAGAAGAGCGATTATGACGAAGGGGCAAAGGAAGCCGGTGACGAGGTCGCCATCCTGAACAGGGCGCTGCTCGCGTCGCACGAACTCGGCGTGAATGCGCCGGATCTGGAGTCGCTGGTTCGCCAGGACGATCCGCCCGATCCTTACGCACTGCTTTTCTTCGTCGGGCTGTATGCCATTTTTGCACCAATCATATTATGGCGCCAGCCACTCAGGATCCTGCTCCTGCGGCCCTTCAACGACAGGAAGATCTCATCCTCGATACGCAGATTCGTACGGAAGAACCTGCGTGGATGGGGAAACATCGTGACCCTCTCGGACCGGCACATCAACGAGTCGGTCCTGCGTAACTCGACGATCTACGCCTTTTCGCCGAGGCGCATTATCGGATCTGCACTCGTGCTTCCGGTCTTGCCGCTGGTGCGACTGCCTCCATTGATTGTTGCCGTGCGCAAGGAGCACCATTTCCGTAGACTATACGCCGCACTGAAAAATCGCTATAACCTGAATTTCTTTTCCATATTCGACGTCATACGCAAGATCCGCTCAAGCGACGGACTCTGGCAACGCGTCGTGCTGTTTCTCATCGCGAATACCGATCTCATCGTTGTCGACCTGACCGCCAATAAGAGCGGCACGCTGTGGGAAGTCGAGCAACTGTCCAAACATGGCCTCCTTTGGAAGTGCATTTTCGTGGCTGAGGAAAGTACGGATGCCGGCATCGAGGCGAGTGCCTTGCTGCTTGGGTCAGCGCTCGGCAAGGTGTACCGATACCGTAAGAATGGTGCGATGCTCGAAGTGAGCGAATTCGAAGCGGCGGTGGCGGGCATTGTCAGCACGCCTGCCCGGGAGCGCGTTGCAAGCCGACCGTAAGCGACGGCCAGACAACAAACGAAAGCCTTTGTAAGCATCGGTCATTGCGCTACCGCAACGATTACGGTAATGTACGTTGATCCGTTTTCAACACCGGACAATGACCGATACTTCCTTGACTTCCGCCCCCTGCGCATCGGCAGGGTCCCCGCCGAGCCCGCCTGCCCTGCCCGGCCATTACGAGCTGCGCGACTGCCTCGGCGAAGGCGGCTTCGGCCAGGTCTACGAGGCCTGGGACAGCAAGCTGCGCCGCCCGGTGGCGGTCAAGTGCATCAAGCAGGGCGCCGGCGCCGACCCCGTGCGCGAAGCGCGCGTCGCGGCGGCCCTGCGCCATCCCGCCTTCGTCAAGGTGCATGCGATCGAAGACGGCGGCGATACCCAGTCGATCGTGATGGAACTGGTGCCGGGCCAAACCCTGAAGCAGGTCCTGGCGGCCGGCCCGGTGGCGCGCACCGATGCGCTGGCGTGGACGCGCCAGGTCGCAGAAGCCATGCGCGAAGCCCACGACGCCGGCCTCGTGCACGGCGACCTCAAGCCGTCGAACCTGATGCTGGAGCCGGGCGGCACGATCCGTGTGCTCGATTTCGGCCTGGCCCAGGACCTGGACCCGCTGGCCACCGCCGCGCTGCCGACCAGCACGCTGCAAGGCACGATCGCCTACATGGCGCCGGAGCGCATGCTCGGCGCACCGCTCTCGCCGCAGGCCGACGTGTACGCCCTTGGCCTGATCCTGTATGAACTGGTCGCAGGCGCCCGGCCTTTCGCCGCGCTCGACGGCCTGGCGCTGGCGGCAGCCCAGGTCCAGACCTCGTCCGACGGCTGGAGCTATCCGCCCGATGCCAGTCCACAGTTGATCGCCCTGATCCGCGCGATGACGGCGCGCCAGCCGCAAGGGCGACTGGCCGGCATGGGCGAGGTGCTGGCCCGGCTGGCGGAGCTGGACGCCCCGCTTGCGCCGGCTACGCGGCCGGCCAGAGCACCATTGTCGAAGCGCGCGCGCTATCTTCTCGCCGGCGCGCTGTCGGTGACGCTGCTGGGCGCCGCCGGCTGGGTCGCTGCGCCGCGCCTGGCGGCGCTCGGGTCGGCGCTGGCGCCCTTCTCCGAGTCCTTCGAGATAGAACAGGGGCTGGCGGCCGTGAAGCTGTTCGACCGTCCGGGGAGCCTGGACAAGGCTGAAAGCCATTTCCGCCGTGTCCTGGAACGCCAGCCGGACAGCGCCGCGGCGGCGGCCGGAATGTCGCTGATGTACGCGCTGCGCTACCAGACCGACAAGAGCGACGAGACCTGGCTCAAGCGCGCCGATGCCAGCGCCCAGCGCGCCACCCAGCTCAACGAGCAGCTGGCCCTGAGCCACATCGCGCGCGGCTGGGTGCTCGACATGCAGGGCAAGCGCGACGAAGCGCTGCAGGCCCATGCCGAGGGACTGCGCCTCGACCCGGGCAGTTTCTTCGGCTGGTACGGCCAGGCCGCGGCCTTGCGCCGCGCCCACCGCTACGACGAGGCGCGCGCGAAGCTGCTCGAGGCCACGGCGCGCTTCCCGCAGGAGCGCGTGTTCAGCGATGAACAGGGCAGCGTCGAATACGAGCAGGCCAACTATGCGGCGGCCGAGCGCGCATTCAGGCGCAGCATCGCCGTGCAGCCGGACGCGGTCATCGCCTACGCCAACCTGAACGCGGCGCTGCTGCGCCAGAACCGCGACGAGGAAGCCCTGCAGGTGCTGCAGCAGGGCCTGCAGATCCGGCCCAACGCCAAGCTCTACACCAACCTGGGCAATGCGCTGTTCCTGCGCCAGGACTACGTCGGCGCCGCCGCCGCCTTCGAGAACGCGGTCTCGCCCACGCGCGGCGCGCCCGGCGACTACCAGCGCTGGGCCGACCTGGCCGACACCCTGAACTGGATCCCGGGCCGCGAGGCGCAAGCGCGCGCCGCCTACGAAAAAGCGCGCGCGCTGCTGGCGCCGCGCCTGGCGCGCGCGCCCGACGACGTGCTGCTGGTCTCGCGCATGGCCCTGTACGCCGCACGCGTCAGGGCCGAGCAGGACGCAGGCAGGCTGCTGCCGCGGGCGCTGGCCCTGGCCCCGAACAGCGCCGACGTGCAGTTCCGCGCCGGCCTCGCCTACGAATTGCTCGGCCAGCGCGACGCCGCTGTCACCGCCATCAATAATGCCCGTCGCCTCGGCTATCCGGTCAAGTTCATCGACGCCGAACCCGACCTGGTGGACCTGCGCCGCGACGAGCGTTATGTCCGGGCCGCTGCGCTCGGCCTCCAGCGTGCTGCAACAGCACTCACGACGAAGTGAACTGAAAGAGACCATGGCAAGCAACTACAACATCACTATCCAATTCAATCCCGGCAACCCGATGGCAACCTGGAGCATCGACGACAAGATCGAAGCGCTGATCAACGCGCAGGTCGGCGATACGCTGACCTTTGGTTTCCGCATCCCCGACTCGCCGGCCGTCGAGCTGTCGAGCGCCATGCTGTTCGCCGGACCGCGCAAGCCGGCGGAAGCGATCTCGCCATTCAACCAGACCCAGATCCCGCTGGTGCAGGGCTCGAAAGTGAAGGTCCAGAACGAAGGCTTCTACGGTTTCTCGATCGCCTTCAGCACGACCGACAAGCAGGGAGTGAGCAACTTCTACTTCCTGCCCGATCCGGAGCTGGACGTCGGCTCGACCTGAGCCGGCCCGGGCTAGTCCGGCCGCAGCAGCCGCCAGCGGCGCCGCAAGGCTTCCGCCGGTGTGCGCAGCAGCGCCGCACAGCGCTCCACATCGCCCGCGCACTGGCTCATTGCGCGGGCGATGTCGTCTTCAGGGATGGTCTCGGCGCGCCGGATGTCGGGATGGTCTTCCAGCAGCTTGTACAGGCTGGGGCGCGAGATGCCCAGCGCCCCAGCTGCGGCCTGGATGTTCCAGTCGTTCGCGGTCATCGCTTCCAGCACTTCGCCGTCCGACAGCGCGGACGGCCGCCGGCGTGCAGCCGGCGCCTCGGTGGCCGGTGCCTGCGTTGGCGCCGGCGCCGGTTGCGCCTGCATCTGCGGCCGGGGGCTGCGCACCAGCTGCGCCAGGGTCGGCGTCGCGCCCGAATTCAGTATCAGCGCCGCGCGCTGCAGCACGTGCGCCAGCTGGCGCACATTGCCCGGCCAGTCATAGCTCGCCAGTTCCGCCACCAGCGCCGCCGGCAACGCTGCCTCGATGCCCTGCTCGCGCAACAGCTCCACGATCAGGACGCCGATATCCTCGCGCCGCGCCCGCAGCGGCGGCATCCGGATCACGAAGCCCGCCAGGCGGTGCAGCAAGGCCTGGTTGAAGGCGGCGCCATCGAGGTCCTGGTCGGACGCGGCGATCAGGCGCGCCGACGAATGGCGGTCTCGGGCCGCGCCGACCGGCCGATAGTCGCCCCCTTCCAGCACCCGCAGCAGCATGGGCTGCATGGCCGCCGGCGTGCTGCCGATTTCATCGAGGAAGAGCGTGGCCCCGTCAGCCTGCGCGAACAGGCCTTCGCGCGAGGCCTGCGCGCCTTCGGCCACGCCGAACAGCGAGGTCGCCGCCAGCGGCTCGCCCAATGCCGCCATGTTGACGGCGACCAGCGGCGCTTCCGCGCGGTCGCTCAGGGCGTGGATGGCGCGCGCGGCGATCTCCTTGCCGGTACCGGTTTCGCCCAGCAGCAGCACCGGCAGGCTGGTACGGGCCACCATGCGGATCTGCTCGCGCACGCTAAGGCCGGCGCTGCCGACGCCATGCAGGCCGGGCACGGCGTCCAGCGTGGGCAGGCGCGTCATCCAGTGCAGGCACAGCACGACGGCGCGGCCCAGGCTCAGGACCTGGCCGCTTGCCACCTCGGCGGCGCTGAAGTACAGCGACCCTGTCGCGACCTGGCCGTTGACTTCGACCACCATCGCGCTGGCGGGCAGCGTCATGGCCACCCCATCGTGCTCGTCGCGCGCCAGGCGCAGCGGCTGGCGCGACACCCCGCCGTGGCCGAGGGGCAGGCCGGAGCCGCCGGGGTGCATGAAGGCGGGAGCGAAGCGATTCAGTTCGACGATGTCGCCGCCGGTCGCGCCGATGAACTGTTCACCGACACGGGCGCGCTCGGGGTGCCAGACGATGGTCAGGGCCAGCAGGGGTTTGCCTGCGCTGGCCAGGTCGCCGAGCGGGGACGTCAGCGTAAAGTCGGTGTTGGTCATGGGGCCTGACAATGTACACGGGGTTGCAAGCTGTGCAGATTGTCATTTTAACCTCATGCGGAACCCCTTGGCCCGGAAACAGCCGCCCGTTTTCCTGCCTGTTCGGGCGATGCCCTAGCTCGCGCCTGCAGCGGAAATGCGTTCGGCCGCCGGCCCACACTGACGCGGCCGCAGGCGCGGCGATGCGACTTCGCGCGCCAGCATGGCGCCCTTCGGCGGGAACACATGCGCGCGCCGGTGATCGGCGATGTTGGCCACGGCAAACCGCGAGAAGCCCGCGCCACCAGGCGCTCCGTCATTCCCGCCACGGTGCTCGCCCGTGCCGGCCCTCTCGTCCTTGGGTCGCTTGCCGCCGGTGTCGAAGCGGATGTGGAAGTGGCGCTGGCGGACATCGACGACGTCGAGCAGAGCAGGGGTGACCGCCACCTGGATCACCATGGCCGGGGTCGGAGCCAGCACGCGCTCACCCAGGATGCCCCCGAGCCTGGCGTGGTCGCGCTCCAGGAAGGCGGATGCGTCGACGAAAGGCGTGGCATGCACGACCCGGCGTCCGCTCTCATCCGTCACCGAATCGGCGGTGTCCAGGAACAGCAGCTTGCCGCTCGGCCAGGCCGGGGTCGTGTAGTCGAAGAAGTGCGGATCGGTGAAAAAAACCTGGAATGCCATGCCGAGCGAGCCGCCGGCCGCATCGACATGGCGGCGCAGCCGTCCGATTGCGCTGTCGTCCGCGTACACGGCGATGCCGTCTTCCAGCGGACGCAACACCAGCCCGGCGCGGCGCAGCCTGTCGAAGCAGGACGGCACCGGCACGATCCGCAATTCGCGCAACACCCCGTCGGAGAAAAACGCGTGTCCGAACGAGAGTCGGAAGATCAGGCGGTGCGACGCCGGCATATCACACACCTTTCGCATGATGGCCACCGTGAAGAGGTTGATAATATTATGTCGGATAGCGCATTAATTGAAATGCGCCGGTATTGGGCAGCTCAACGTGGAAAGATTCGCCCCCGCCATTCATTTCCACGTGGCTGCAAGACAATGATAGTAAAGGGATAAATGGCTAGTCAATAAAATATTGACATTATTTTTTTACATGTAAAGTAACGTGTAAAACCTTGAGTTTTACACGTGCCATTTATCGATGACGTATTACCGCATTAATTGATTTTATTAATCTGAATTTCGGCGAATGAATTGGCCGATAATTCGAGAATTAATTATCTAGGGAATAAAAAAAACCCGCCGAAGCGGGTTATCGTGGTGAGCCTGTCAAGGTGAAACGATGCTGGCCGCCGGCCCTCGCCTGCCCGTACGATCGAAGGCCGCGACCCGGATCGTACCGCGCTCGAGGATCGGTCCGTCGACCAGGCGGCTCGACGCCAGCGGCTCGCTGCCATCGACGGTGTAGCGCAGCACCATGCCCGGTAATACATGGTTGGCCAGCACCCGGCCCCCATCCAGCAGCAGTCCGGGCGGCGCGATGCGGTAGGCCAGCTTGGCGCCGTCCAGGTCGAGGCGCGGCAGCACGCGCTGGCCCAGGGCATTCACGAAGCCGGTCCAGGCGCGGCGGTGCAGGACCCCGGCCTTGACCGGATCGAGCGTGGTGGCCCAGGCCGGATCGGCCGCCCAGGCGCGCTCGGCCAGCGCCGCCAGGCGCGGCATCACCAAGTAGTCGATCCGCGCGGGATCGCGCACGCTTTCCGCGAACAGGTTGGCCTGGATGCCGCGCACGCGGCGCTTGCCGTAGTCGGTCAGGCGGTCCTTGCCGATGCGGGCGCTGTCCGGCGCATCTTTCATGATGTCGAAGGGGATGAAGTCATACACGGTGTCGAGTTCCACGTAGGCGCCCCAGTTGACGCCATGCTCCTCCGGATTGGCATTGTGCGCCATGTCGAAGTACGCGCGCGTCACCGGCGTGAGCACGATGTCGTAGCCGGCATTGGCCAGGCGGTAGGCCAGGTCTTCGGCGCCCGCCGTGTTGTTCCACACGTAAGCGGTAAAGCCCTGGCGGGTGAAGCGTGGATTGGGGATCAGCTTGCGCGCGCCGTCGAGCTGCGTCTTGCGTACCGCCAGTTCTTCCCAGCCGGAAGTCCTCATGCCGTGGCGGCGCACGATGGCGTCGACGCGTTCGTAAAAATGGTCCCACAGGTCGGCCGTGCTCTCCAGGCCCAGCTTCTTCATCATGGCCAGGCTGGCGGGCGACTTTTCCCATGCGCCGTTGGCCAGCTCGTCACCGCCCATGTGGATCGTCTTCAAGGGCACGCCCGCTTCGCGGTGCAGGGCCGCCATCTCGCGCACCACGTGCTCGATGAAGGTATAGCTCGATTCCAGGCCCGGATTGATCACGTTGTCCCTGAAGTACTGGGCCGACAAATATTCCGAGCGGTCATCCAGGTCGTTCAGCAGGTAGCGCGCGGCGTCGCGGCTGCCCGCGCCCTTCAAACGGTGGTAGCGCGCCTCCATCGCCTGCACGGCGGCGCGCGCATGGCCCGGCATCTCGATCTCCGGGATCACCTCGATGTGGCGCGCCTGGGCGTAGCGCAGGATCTCCTGGTAGTCGGCACGCGAGTAGTAGCCGCTGCCGCTGCCGTCCTTCGGATCGGGCCCGGAGCCGAAGGCCGGCTGCAGGCGCTGGCCCGGGCGGGCAGCGTGGCCGCGCACGGCGCCGATCGCGGTCAGTTCCGGCAGACCCGCGATCTCGATGCGCCAACCCTCGTCGTCAGTCAGGTGAAAATGAAACTTGTTCAGCTTGAAGCGCGCCATCAGGTCGAGCCACTTGAACACAGTTTCCTTGCCATGGAAGTTGCGCGCCACGTCCAGCATGAAGCCGCGGTAGCCGAAACGCGGCGCGTCGACGATCGTCAAGACCGGCAGGTCCAGCGTGGCGCTGCCCGGCAGCGGCAGCAGGTCGCGCAGCGTCTGCAGGCCATACGCCACCCCGGCCGCGCTGTTGCCGACGATGTCGATGCCGCCGGCGGCGCTGATCTGCAGGCGGTAGGCGTCGGGGGGATCCTGTCCCTCGACCTTGCCGAGCACGAGGCGCAGGGCCGGGCCGCCGGCGGCGGGCAAGGCAGCCGGGAACAGCGAACGCGCCAGCGCCGCTTCATGCGACAGCCCTGGCGCGGCGCTGATCGCCGGCCGGCCGGCCAGCAGCAGGCGTCCGTCCCCAGGCTGCAGCTTCAGGGGCGTCGGCAGCACGAGCGGCAGCTG
This sequence comes from Massilia sp. IC2-477, assembly GCF_020707265.1. Classification (GTDB taxonomy): domain Bacteria; phylum Pseudomonadota; class Gammaproteobacteria; order Burkholderiales; family Burkholderiaceae_D; genus Telluria. The sequence continues at coordinate 138,869 of NZ_JAJFEQ010000008.1, read as the reverse complement.
CGATGCCGGCAGCAGCTCCGCGCGCGCGTTGCGCCAATAGCTGTCTTCCGCGCTTACCGCCGAATGCGGGCTGCCGACCTTGCCGCGCTGGGGCGGCTCCGCCAAGGGGACGACGCTGTACTGCAGCGCCACCGCCTGCTCGGGCATGGCGTCGTACACGAGGTAGGGACTCCCGGGCGCCTTGGAGGACATGAACACCCCGTCGGGATGGCGATAGGCAAATTCCACGCTCTCGCCAGGCGCGAGCCCCTTGAACCCCGGTCCCGGGCGCAGGCGGTTCAAACCGCCGGCAATCTGCTCGAGTACCAGTCCGGCCGATTGCGCCCCGGACGGCATGCGGTCGATCCCGGTGAAGTACAGCGACCAGCCGGAAGGCGGCAGCGGCCGGGTGTCGCCGTTGGCGAGGATGAAGCGCGCAGGCGAACCTCCCTGCGCCAGCTCCAGGCCCGCCGGCTTGCGCTGCAGCTCCCAGCGCAAGGATAGCTGCGCGCCGTCGGCGACAACATGCACCCCGGTAGCGGTCCGGGTGGCGGACGCCTCTCCGGCCAGCGCGGAAGGCCCCGCCAGCACCAGCAGCGCCGCCAGCAGGGTCGATATCATCATCGTCTTCTTGTCCAAATCTGGGTCTCCTCAATTGGCCGCGCTGGGCCGCGCAAACAGGCGTTCGATCTCTTCCAGCGACTTGCCCCGGGTCTCCGGCAGGAAGAATGCCGCCGTGATGAAGTACAGCGCGGTGCAGCCGGCCCAGAACAGGAACATCATGTGGAAGCCGAAGTTGCCCACGATCGGCAGGAAGGCGCCGGCAATCAGCGTGCCGGTGCCCTGGTTGATCAGGAGCGCCACACCCATGCCGACCGAGCGGATCCGGGTCGGCATCAGCTCGGACAGGGCCAGCCAGACGCACACGCCCGGTCCGACCGAGAACGCGGCGATGAAGCCGGCGATGCACAGGGCCGCCAGCAGGCCACTGTTCTTGTCCGGGATCGGGCCGACGCTGGTGCGCACGATTTCCAGCCGCTCGGCGCCGGCGCCAGCGGGCGGCTTGACGACGATGCGCCCGTTCGGCACGGCCTGCGCTCCCGCTGTCGCCGTATACGCTTCGGCCACCTGCTGCTTGTCCCCGTACTGGTACAGGACGCTCAGCAGCACCGGTCCGGAGCCCGAACGGGCAAAGCGGGTGTCCGGCAGGTTCAGGTCGAGCGCATTGTCCCGCACCTGGGCCGCCACCTCGGCTCGCACGTCGACGCGTTGCGATTCGAAGCGGTAGAACAGCAGCGCCAGCAGCAACAGCGACACCATGATCCCGGCGGTGCCGATCTTGAGCAGGAACACCCTGCCCTTGCGCTCGACCAGCATGATGGCGAACACCGTCATCACCATGTTCAGGATCTTGATCGCGGTGCCGTAGCTGGCCGCGCTTACCGGATCGAGCCCGGCGTGCTGCAGGATGGTCGACATGAACTGCAGGATCGAATTGATGCCCGTGGCCTGGTTGCAGCCCAGGATCACGCAGGCCAGCACGAAGGGCAGCACGTAGCGCCGTTCGGTGAACATTTCGGCCAGCGCCGCGGCGCGGCCCACCTTGGGGCGTGCCTTTTCCTGCGCCAGCGCGGCGCCGATCTCGGCCAGCTCGGCCTCGCACTGCGCCGCCGGGCGCAGGCGCGCCAGCACGCGCGCCGCATCGTCCGTGCGCCCGCGCAGCATCAGCCAGCGCGGCGATTCGCGCACGAACAGGCAGCCGAGCAGGAACACGCTGCCCGGGTACAGCACCGCCAGGAACATGCTGCGCCAGGCGCGGTCGGCCGCAAGCGCCACCGCGGCCGCATCGCTGCCGGCGGCCTGGATCGCCAGCTCGGCACGGCCCAGGTAATGGTTGCCGATGAAGGCGGCCAGCACGATGCCCGCGGTGAGCGCGAACTGGAACAGCGCCAGGCCGCGCCCGCGCTGGCTGGCCGGCAGGCACTCGGCCAGGTAGAGCGGCACGACCACCGCGATCACGCCGCCGCTCAGGCCCTGCAGCAGGCGCCCGAGCAGCAGCGGGACGAAGGACTGCGACAGGTAGATCAGCGAAACGCTGCCGACGAACAGCAGCGCACTCACCACCATCATCGGACGGCGCCCCAGCCAGTCGGCCAGCATGCCGGCCACCACCGAGCCCAGGATCGAGCCGCCCATCACCGCCGCCACCACCAGGGACAGCTGCCCCTCGGGCAGGCTGGTAGCCCGGTGCAGGTAGGGCAAGGCGGGATCGATGATGCCGATGTCGATGCCGTACAGGAGTCCGCCCATACCGCAGACGGCAGTCAGGAACAACAGGTGCAGGCGCTGCTGGTGCTGTGTCGACATGGCTGGCCTCGGTAGCGATTGTTGCCGGATATCATAATCGCAATATGGGCCGGCGCACATACCGACGTGCTCGTTGACGTCGCCGGATACCGGACGGTATATTGAAATCGATTTCAAGTCGACAGCCACAGCCTGCGTCGGACAGCGCGACAACAATAACGGAGACCGCATGTACCACCCTGCAACCCATTCCGCCCCATTCCCTTCCGCGTCGCGCCTGGCCCTGGCGGCCGCCTGCGCCACGCTGCTGCTCGCCGCCGATGCCGGCGCCGCGCAGCCCGCGCAGATCAAGCTCAATCAGGTCGGCTTCCTGCCGGCTGCGCAAAAACTGGCGGTGGTGCCGGGCGACGCACAGGCGCGCTTCGCCGTAGTCGCGGCGGACAGCGGCAAGCCCGCATTCGAAGGCAGCCTCACGGAGGCCGCCACCTGGGACCTGTCGGGCGAGCGCGTGCGCCTGGCCGACTTTTCGGCGCTGCGCACGCCCGGCAGCTATCGGCTGCGCGTGGCCGGCCTGCCCGACTCGGCGCCGTTTGCCATCCAGCCCGGCGTCTACCGCGCGCTGGACACGGCCGCCATCCGCAACTACACCCTGAACCGCAGCGGCATCGCCCTGACGCCGGCGGTGGCCGGCGCCTATGCGCGTCCGCTGGCCCACCCGGACACCCGGGTACTGGTGCATGAATCGGCAGCGACCAAGGCGCGCCCCGCCGGCACCGTGATCGCCAGCCCCAAGGGCTGGTACGACGCCGGCGACTACAACAAATACATCGTCAATTCCGGCATCAGCACCTGGACCCTGCTGGCGGCCTACGAGCACTTCCCGGACTGGTTCGGCAAGCTGGCGTTGAACCTGCCGGAATCCGGCAACGGCCTGCCCGACATCCTCAACGAGGCGCTGTGGAACCTGGACTGGATGCTCACCATGCAGGATCCGGACGACGGCGGCGTCTACCACAAGCTGACCAACAAGGCCTTCGACGGCATGGTGATGCCGGAACAGGCCACGGCGCCGCGCTACGTGGTGCAGAAGACCACCGCCGCCACGCTCGACTTCGCGGCGGTGATGGCGACAGCCGCCCGCGTCCTGGCGCCCTTCGACGCCCAGGCAGCGCGTTCTCAACGCTACCTGGCCGCTGCCGAACGCGCCTGGCACTGGGCCGAGGCCAATCCGGGCGTGCTGTACCGGCAGCCGCAGGACATCAAGACCGGCGAATACGGCGACAAGAGCGTGGACGACGAATTCGCCTGGGCCGCGGCCGAGCTCCTGATCACGACCGGCAAGCCGGCCTATCACGCGCGCGCCTTCGGCTACCGCCCGGCTGCCGGCGAAACAGCGCCCGGCTGGGCCAACGTGGGCATGCTGGGCTGGCTCTCGCTCGCCCGGCACGGCGAGCGCCTGCCGCAAGGCGTGGATGCGGCGGGCGTGCGCAAGGACCTGGTGGCGCTGGGCGACCGGCTGGCGGGGCGCTGGCGCGCCTCGCCCTACCGCATCACCATGGCCAAGGAGGACTTCGTCTGGGGCAGCAGCTCGGTGATCCTGAACCAGGCCATGATGCTGGTGGCGGCCTATCGGATCGAGCCACGGCCGGAATACCTGCATGCGGCGCAATCGGGACTCGACTATGTCCTCGGCCGCAACGGTCCCGGGATCTCCTTCGTGACCGGCTTCGGCGCGCGCTCGCCGATGCACCCGCACCACCGTCCGTCGGAAGCGGACGGCATCAAGGCGCCGGTACCGGGCATGCTGGTGGGCGGCCCCAACCCCGGCCAGCAGGACGCCAAGGACTGCCCCGCCCCCTATCCATCGAAACTGCCGGCGCTGTCCTGGCTCGACCACATGTGCAGCTACGCCAGCAATGAGATCGCGATCAACTGGAACGCGCCGCTGGTCTACGTGGCCGGGGCGCTGGAGTCCCTGCAACGCTGAACCCACGCGCAACATTGAATGTTGTACGCAAACATTCTTGTTGCCGCGGGCTCGCGACCTGCTCTACACTCCTGTCGCAGGCGCGCGTAAAGACGCGTCGCTGGACCAAGTACAGGAGACGACATGAACGACAAGCCGATCCGCCGGATCGTGATCGTGGGCGGGGGCACCGCCGGCTGGATGGCGGCGGCGCCGCTGGCCCAGCGCCTGGCGCGCCGCCAGGAGGCGCCGTGCGAAGTGATCCTGGTGGAGTCGCCGGAGATCGGCACCATCGGGGTCGGCGAGGCGACCTTGCCGACCATCCGCTACTACAACGCCGCGCTCGGCCTCGATCCCGATGACTTCGTACGGCGTACCAAGGCCAGCTACAAGCTCGGCATCGAGTTCAAGGACTGGGGCCACCTCGGCAACCGCTTCTTCCACGGATTCGGCGACTTCGGCCCCTCGCTCGACCGCCACCCGTCCCACCTGTTCTGGCTGCGCATGGCCACGCAGTTCAGGGAGATGCCGGCGCTGGAGAACTGGTCGATCACGTCGATCATGGCGCGCAAGAACAAGTTCATGCCGCCGCACCACCACACGCCCTCGATCACCGACGGCTATTCCTACGGCTTCCATTTCGATGCCGGCCTGTACGCGAACTACCTGCGCGACTACGCGGTGAAACACGGCGCGCAGCGCATCGAGGGAACCGTGGCGGAGGTGGAGCAGCACCCGGAGAGCGGCTTCATCACGGCCCTCAGGCTGCGCGACGGCCGCCGGGTGGAAGGCGACCTGTTCGTCGATTGCTCGGGATTCCGCGGCTTGCTGATCGAAGGGGCGCTGAACGCCGGCTACGAGGACTGGAGCGCGCAGCTGCCCTGCAACAGCGCCCTGGCCGTGCCCTGCGCCAGCGCACCGGTGCTGACGCCCTATACCCGCTCCACCGCCAAGGAGGCGGGCTGGATCTGGCGCATCCCGCTGCAGCACCGCACCGGCAACGGCCACGTCTACAGCAATGGCTTCACCAGCGACGAGCGGGCACGCGAGCTGCTGCTCGACTCCCTCGACGGCGCCGCGCTGGACGAGCCGCGTCAGCTGCGCTTCGTCACCGGCCGCAGGCGCAAGTCATGGATCAAGAACTGCGTTGCGGTGGGCTTGTCCGCCGGCTTCGTCGAGCCGCTGGAATCGACCAGCATCAGCCTGATCGAGACCGCGGTCGGCAAGCTTGTCGAGCTGTTCCCGGACCGCGACTGCCGTCCCGAACTGGCCGACGAGTTCAACCGCTTCATGGGCGTGCGCTACGAGTCGGTGCGCGACTTCATCATCCTGCATTACAAGCTCACGAAGCGTGATGATTCGGAATTCTGGCGTTACTGCGCCAATATGCCGATTCCGGATTCGCTGCGCCACCAGATCGAGCTGTTCCGCGAGACCGGGCGGGTCACCATCCTCGACCCCCACGGCTTCGCCGAGCCTTCCTTCGTCGCCATGCTGATGGGACTGGGCGCAGTGCCGAAGCGTTACGATCCTTTCGTGGACGGCGCGGACATCCGCGAGGTCCATGGGCACTTCGCCGGTGTGCGCGACATGATCGTGCAGGCCGTGGAGCGCATGCCGACGCACGACGCCTACATCGCCAGCCAGCTCGCAGCAGCGAGCCCGCGCGCCGCCTGAGCCGCGCCCGGGCTTACCAGCCCATCCGAGCCCGCACCAGGGCGGTCAGCTTCGCTGCATTCGCCTGGTGATGGTGTACACGCGGATGCTGGCCGTAGCCCGTGTAGTCGAAGAACAGCGTGTCGATCCGCTTGTCGCCGTCTTCCTTGCGCATGCGTTCCACGGCCGCCGTGACGTAGCCCGGCCACGGCGAGCCGGGCCGGGTCGCGTCCATGCTGCCGAGCGCGCACACGATGTAGGCCTGCGGGTAGAGGCGGCGGATGCGATGGACGAAGCTCTTGTAGGCTGCGATACGCGCGGCATCGTCCGGCTCCGGCTGCAGCTTGTGGTCGCGGCCGATCAGCCAGCTGTCGTTCTGCAGCAGATTGACCACCACCACGTGCGGCGTCCAGCGCGTGAAATCCCAGCGGCTGTCGTTGTTGCCGACCGCGCTCAGCTGGTCGTAGAAGTCCGGCATGGTAAAGGGGAACCAGCTGATCATCACGCCGATGCCGCTCTGCGAGGTCAGGTGCGCCTCCGCCTTCAGCTGGCGGGCGGCGATCGCGGCATAGGACAGGAAGCTGTTCTTGTCCTTGCCGGCGTCGTCGCGGCCGTTGACCGCGCCCTCGTTGCCCATGCCGCTGGTGATCGAGTCGCCGAAGAACTCGATCCGGCGCGTGGGCCGCGGCGCCGGCGGCAGCAGTTGCGCGCCGTCGTCGAGTTCCAGGCCCCGGAATACGGTCGCGCCCTCTTCTCCTTCGGTGCGCTTGGTGATCAGGAAGCTGTGGGTGCCGGGCCGGAGCTTTTGCGCCACCACATAAGTGGCCTCGCCCTGCTTCGCTTCCACCACCAGCGGCGCGGAGAGATCCCCGTCGAGGAACACGTTGAAGTAGTTGCTGCCGCGCTGGTCGTCCAGCCTGATGGCCAGCGAGGTGCCCGTGAAGCGCCCGGCAATCGAGGTGTTCGGCCAGGAGATCACCGGCGCGCCAGGCCTCGAGAAGTCGATGCGGCCCGTGTACTGCAGCTTCGCATCGTCGGCGGGAACCGGCGTGGCGGCCGCGGCCAGGCCGGCATGCAGCAGGCCGGCCAGGGCAAGCCCCAGGGAAAAGGAGAGTGGTTTCATGGCGGCGCTTTCAGGAATGCCGGCAGCTTGTCCAGCGTGATGACCTTCGGATGGTGATACACCTTGTTTTTGTGCTCGGCCGTATTGTAGTAGTCGCCGGTCCAGAAGCTGGTCTTGTCGGCCACGCCGGCAGCGCCATTGGCGTCATTCCAGACGGTGAACCAGAGCCAGGGCGCCCCTTCGGCCAGCATCTTGTCGGGATCGGGGATGTAACTGGTTTCGGTCAGCGCCACCGGCTTTGCTTCGCGCCCGATCGCCAGCGCCCGGCGGTAGGTCGCGGCCTGCGCGCCGTAGCGCTTGCGGTCGCTGTCGTCGTAGATGTCCCAGCCGACGATGTCGACCACGTCGTCACCCGGATACCAGGTTTCGTCCTGCCCGTTCCACACCCAGATCAGGTTGTGCAGCCCGTGCATCCCGGTCATGCGCCGGTACATATGGCGCCACAGCTCGACGTTGGCGCGGGCCGGCGACTCGCCGTCGCTGCGCTGACGCCCCCACCAGAACCAGCCGTCGCCCTTGTGGCCGGAGGCCTCGTGCAAGGGGCGCCACAGCACCGTGACGCCGGCGTCGCGCAGGCGCCGCAACTGCGCCGCGACCAGGTCGATGCCGGCATTGAGCTGCCGGTAGGCGGCGCTGGCGGTATCCAGCTGCCCCTTGGCCATCGGGATGGTGAAGCCCGTGTTCTTGCCCGCATCCGGCTCGCGGACGTAGAAGTTGGCCCGGTTGACGCGCGCGGTCCCCAGCAGCGCCGGGTCGCGCCAGTGCCAGCAAAAGCTCACCAGGCCGCCGCGCCGGGCGAAGGCGATCGCCTCCTCCACCTGGTGCAGGCCGGAAGCGTCGGGAGCGCTCATCCCGGTGTTCATGAAGTCGTAGCCCATCAGGGCGGGATACTTGCCGGTATCGTCGAACACGCGCTGGGCCATGTCGACTCGGTCGTTCCAGGTCAGGTCCTGCTGGCCGGCGATGACCTGCCGGCCCCAGATGCCGTGCAGCCAGGCGTGGACCGCCTGCGCGTGGCTGCTCGCCTGCGGGTTCGACAGCCTTGGGGCCGCGGCCGCGGCGAACAGCGCCGGACTGGCCGCGGCGCCGGACAGCGCCGCCAGCCCCTTGAGCAGCTGCCTGCGTGCGTTCACAGCTTGATCGTGACCGGACGGCCGTCGTAGCTGACCGACTTGTCGTAGGCGTCCAGGTCGTTCGCCGCCGCGGTACCCGGACGCAGCACGCGCACCCGGAATTCGCGCTGCACGGGCATGCCCTTGTACTTGCCCTGGCGCGCGCCGATCGTGACGGTACCGGTGCGGTCGTCGTAGCTGAACGGAATGCGGCTGAATTCACCGCGCGCATAGGCGTTGCTCACGCCGTCGTCCTCGTACAGGCTGGCTTGGCCGTCGGCCCCGGCGACGACTTGCAGCACCAGTGGGGCATCCGGCTTCTCGTCTACGTACTGGGTCACCGGGCCGGTCGGGATCAAGGCGCCGGCACGCAGGAACAGCGGGATGCGCTCGCGCGGCGCCTGCACCGTGACGGTATTGCCCCCCTTGTGGCGCTCCCCGGTGTCGAAGTCGATCCAGTCGCTGCCCTGCGGCAGGTAGACCTGGCGCGAACGCGCGCCGTAGCTGGTGACCGGGGCGACCATCAGGTTGGCGCCGAACATGTACTGGTCCTTGATGTTCTTCACCCGATCGTCGTGCGGGAAGTCCATCACCAGGCCGCGCATCATCGTGCCGGACTGGTAATGGGTATCGGCCGCCATCGTGTAAATATACGGCATCAGGCGGTAGCGCAGCTTCAGGTAGCTGACCATCGCATCGCGCATGGCCTCATCGTCGCCCACCAGGTTGTAGATCTCGCGCTTGACCACCTCGCCGTGCGAGCGGAACAACGGAGAAAACGCGCCGAACTGGAACCAGCGCAGGTTCAGCTCGCGCCACTCCTTCATGTCTTCCGGATTGGCCTGCCTGGTACCGGTCGTGCGGTTCTCCTGGGCCGAGCCGACGTCGCCGACCTGGAACCGGGTCTCCTGGGCGTAGCCGCCGATGTCGTGGGTCCAGTTCGGAATGCCCGACATCGAGAAGTTGATGCCCGACGCGACCTGGTCGGCCAGGTTGTTCCAGCGCCCCACCGTGTCGCCGCTCCACACCGCCACCGAATTGCGCTGGATCCCGGCGAAACCGGAGCGCGACAGGATGAACTGGCGCTTGTCCGGCTGGTCGCGGCGCAGGTTCTCGGCGAAGCCTTGCGAGTGCACCAGGCTGTAGGGGTTGAAGGTGATCTCGCCGGCGCCGTAGACGGTGGGGCCGATCAGCTGCTTGAAGTCTTCCAGGCGCGCATTGGACAGGATGTCCGGCTCGGTATTGTCCATCCACCAGGCGTCGAAGCCCAGGTCGACCAGCTTGTGCTTCATCTGGCGGTAGTAGATATCACGCGCTTCCTTGGTGTAGGGGTCGTAGTGGCTGTTCTTGTAGCCCGGGCCGACCCAGTCCAGATCACCGTTCTCGACATTCTTGGTCCACATGTGGCCCTTGGCCGCCAGTTCCTTGTAGTTGTCGGTATTGGCGTAGAACTTGCCCCAGATGGACAGCATGATGCGCGCGTTCTGCTTGTGGACGGCATCGACCATGCCCTTCGGGTCCGGGAAGCGGGTCTTGTCCCAGTCGTGCGAGCCCCAGCCGTCTTGCGGCCAGTAGAACCAGTCCTGCACGATGTTATCCAGCGGCCAGCCGCGCTTGCGGTATTCCAGGACCGTGTCGAGCAGCTGCTGCTGGGTCTCGTAGCGCTGGCGCGACTGCCAGAAGCCGTAGGCCCATTTCGGCATCATCGGCTGCTGCCCGGTCAGGTGGCGGTAGCCGGCGATGACGCGGTCCATGCTGTCGGCGCTGATGACGTAATAATTGATCGCCTCCGCGATTTCCGAGGACATGGTGAGCGAATGGCGCTCCGCGCGCGGCAGCGGATTGTTGTGGGTGATGGCGATCATCCCGCTCGACACCTTCCAGTCGAGGTGCAGCTTCACCGGCTTGTTCTTCTCGAACTTAACCTCGAAGTTGTGGTACCAGGGGTTCCAGCCCATGCGCCAGACGTCCATCACCTCCTTGCCGTCGATGGACAGGCGCGCGTAGTCCGACGAGTACAGCTGCATCTTGTGCACGCCGGGCTTGTCGCTTTCCATGCTGCCTTCCCACACCACCCTGCCGTCCTTGATGTCCTTCAGCGGCGGCAGCTCCTTGGGCCAGTTTTCCGCCACGTCCTTCAGGTACTGGTAGGCGATGTCCTTCTCCTGGCGCGTGAAGGCCAGCTTGCCGTCGATGTAATAGCGGGCCGTGAGGCCACCCGGCTTGCCTTGCGCGTCGCGCAGTTTCAGGTCGCGCGACATCCAGGCATAGGGCGTCGGGTCGCCGAAGCGCGAGATGCTGTTGTTATCCCATAGCAGGCCGTAGTTCTTGTCCGAGACGACGAAGGGTACGGAGGCGATCATGTTGTGCTGGGCCAGCAGCACGTCTTCGCCGTTGTAGTTCATCTGCGAGTTCTGGTGCTGGCCCAGGCCGTAGTAGGCGTCGCGGGTGCCGTGGTTGAAGCCCTGGGTGATCGCGAGGAAAGGCTTGCCGCCCACCGTGAGCGGCTTCATGGTCTCCGCGTCCTGGCGCAGGATCGGCTTGCCGGCCGCATCGAAAAAGGCCACACGGCCGTCCTTCAGCGACACCGTGGCCGAGATCTTGCCCGCCTTGAGCAGTACCGCTTCGTCCTTGCCGGCGTGGGGCGCTTCCACGCTGAAGCTGCAGGCGCAGGGCGCCGCGACCGTCATCAAGGACGGCGTGAGCGCCTTGCCGGGCGCGTCGAACTTCAGCACCTGGATGATGTTGTCGCTCATCAGATTCAAGCGCACCAGCTTCGCGGCGCCGCGATCGGGCCGCACCTCGATGCCGGTGGCGGTTTTCTGGTAGCTGCCGGCAAAGGCCTGGTTGGCTGCGCACAGCAGCAGGACGGCGGTCGCCGTACGGGTAATTCGCATTGCGGGTCTCCTGGTCTTATTGTTGGGGCTTAGAACCTATCCCAGTAGGGAATGAGTCGTTGCTGGCGCGCCTGACAAGCGTGGGCTGCGTTGTTCGTCGTTGCATGGCTAGCCATGCGGCCTCCTCTCGCCTTGCCCACGCTTGCCATGCATCGCAGACGCGCATGTCGCCATCAACTTCCTCCTCCCTACTGGGATAGGTTCTTAGTATTCGTAAGTGCGCATCTTCACCTTGAGCACGGTCGGTGCAGCAGGCAGGTTCAGGCCATAGTCGGTCTGGTCGCCGTTCCAGTTGCGCTCCATGATCCATTTGCCGGCGGCGTCGAAGCGCCCTTCTTCCACGCGCGCATACATGGACGGCTTGCCGGTGTCCGGCGCCAGCTTGACGCGTGCGCGCTGGCCGGCCAGCACGAACTCGTCCGGCCCGGTCTGCGCGATCGCCACGCCGCCGCCCGGCTGTTCGGTGCCTTCGGCATACTCGTTCTTGTCGCGCAGGTATTCGCGCTCGCCGAACTGGAACTCGCGGAAGGTGACGGTCGCCTGCCAGCCATCCATGGCGACCGTTTGCGGCGTGCGGTCGTCACCCTCGGCGACGCCATGGGTGCGGCCCTCGAAGGCCCAGCGCGCCCACAGGCGCGACATCGGGGCCAGCAGCTTGTAGACCTGGCCGAAGGGCTCGACCATGCGGCGGTCCGTGTACTTCGAGCCGAGCGGGTAGTTGCTGTAGCTCGCATAGTCGATGCCGAAGGGGACCACGCCGAGCGCCCCCTTGCCGACGATCTGCCAGACGTAGCGCGCGTAGCCGGCCGCATTGCCCATCTCGGCCACCAGCAACGGGTTGTCCGAACGGTGGAAGCCGGCCAGCACGGCGCTTACCTTGCTGGATTCCGGCATGTAGATGTCGGGCGCGGCGAAATCGATGTGGGGCGCAGCGGCCTTATAGATGCCGAGCACGTCCCAGGTCGGGCCGCCGCTGGCGAAGTCTCCCTTCCACACAGTCGCCGGCCGGCCGGGCTGGCCGGGCTCGCGCAGCGCATTGTTGACGAACATCGGCAGGTCGTAGACCGCGCGGCCGGCTTTCGCGATTTCCTCGATATAGCTGGCGATCGCCCAGCTATGGAAGTATTGCCCCGCATAGTCGCCGTACACCTCACTCCAGCTGCCTTGCGCGGGCCGCCCGGCCGGCGCACTCTGTCGTGCCAGTACCTCCTTCGGCACCGGCTGGCGGAACGCGGCTTCGGCACGGGCGCCGTGGTCGCGCACCAGGCCATAGGTGCCGACCTCGTTCTCGACCTGCACCATGATCACGGTGCGCCTGGCGGCATCGATGTTGCGGATGTGGCGCATCAGGGCCACGAAGGCCTTCCTGTCGGCCGCCAGGGTCGCTTCGCCGAAGGGCGACAGGCAGTAGCTGGGCTTGCCGTCCGCATCGAGCATGCGGGGAAAGCGCCGGTTGTCAAATTTGACCCAGTCCGGCGTATAGGCCGGGCCGGTGTTCTTCCAGGTGCCGAACCACAGCAGCACCAGGCGCTTGCCATGCGTTCTAGCCTGGGCCACCAGCGTATCGACGTAAGCAAAGTCGAAGCTGCCCTCTTCGGGCTCGACCTGCTCCCACGCGACCGGGATCGCCAGGGTATTCGCATGTGCATCCTCGAGCGCGGCCCAGACCTTGGGCAAGGCCGCCGGATAATTGCTGGAATTGTGGGCCTGGCCGCCCAGCACCAGGAAGGGAGCGCCGTCGACCAGGAGGGCATGGCGTCCATCGCGCTCGACAAGACGCGGCAGTTCCGCGGCAGGCGCGGCGGCAACCTGCGCTGAAACCAGGGTCCATATCATCGCGGCCAGCGCGGCCCTGGAAAATCCATGCATGCTCACTGTCCTGTCTCCGGATTGTTGTTATTTATGCCAACTATGTGAGGCATGCTAAGCGAGAGCGGCAAGGCGTGGCAAGCAAAATGTTCGCGCTACCAAGTCACGTGCTGTCGACCTCTCCGCGCCACATTCCGAATAAATGCCGAAATCGCTGAAATCGATTTCTTGACCGCCGGGGAGGTATTGCGTAGTGTAAGCATCTGGCAACGCGACCTGTCACAGTACGCATGTGTTCCCGGTAGCCCGGTCTCGCCCTGCAGCAGGCATATCCAGGCCGGTTCAAGATCGTGTCGTTACGCAGTATCCCGGGCAATGTGTTGTGCAATGACAAAAAAATGGAGTTTGTAAGGCCATCATTACAAATCTATGGTAGCGTCCAACAAACAGTGTTAGCTGAGCCACAATGCGGTGCCGGCGTGCTATGAACTGTTAGATAAAAAAATTACCTATACCAGGAGACAACGTGAGGAAGTTCCAGAAAACTGCGATCGCCGCGGCGGTTGCGCAGGTGGCCGTCCTTTACAGCGGCGTAGCATGGGCCCAGACCACCACCACGGAGGAATCCGTCGCCCCGGGGACAGCAGTCGTCAGGGTATCCGGCCAGCGCGCCGCGCTGCAATCGGCCCAGAAACTCAAGCAGGATTCCGACGAGGTGGTCGACTCGATCGTCGCCGAAGACATCGGTAAGCTCCCCGACCGCTCGATCACCGAGGTGTTGCAGCGTATCGCCGGCATCACCATGGACCGCAACATGCAGGGCGACCCGAATCGCCAGGCCGTCGAAGGGTCCGGCGTGTCGGTGCGCGGCCTGACCTACGTACGTTCGGAAGTCAACGGCCGCGATGCCTTTTCGGCCGGTGGCGGCCGCTCGCTCGGCTTCACCGACGTGGCGCCCGAACTCATGGCCGGCGTCGACGTCTACAAGAACCCCTCGGCGGAACAGATCGAAGGCGCGCTCGCGGGCCTGGTCAACCTGCGCACGGCCATGCCCTTCGATTTCAAGGGCTTCAAGGGCGCGCTTGGTGCCTCGCTGAGCTATTCGGATCTGAACCGGAAGAAGGGCCCGACCGGCACCCTGCTGCTGTCGAACCGCTGGAACACCGGCCTCGGCGAATTCGGCGCCCTGGTCGACTTTGCGTATGCGAAGAACCCGACCCGTACCGACGCCATCGGCATCGATCCCTACTTCCCGCATGTGAATTCGCGCAACCCTGCCCAGTACCAGCGCGAGGCGACCAAATGGATTCCCCTGGGCGGCGGCCTGCGTTCGCAGGACTTCGAGCGCGTTCGCCGCGGCGACTATGCCGCGTTCCAGTGGCGCCCGAACCGGGACATCACGGCTGGGCTGACCTACTTCAAGACCCAGTACGACGAAGACCTGAGCGAGCGCGTGGTGGCCTCGTCCGAAGACAAGTGGTACCAGCAGGTGGCCGGCGCCGACACCGTGTATGACGCCCAGGGCGCCTTCCTGAAAGGCACCATCGCGAACCCGAGCTACGGCGGCTCGCCGTTCAACAGCTCGCGCCGCATTAACCAGCGTAATTCCGGCACGCGCGACCTCGCCCTGAACGTGCAATGGCGCATTACGCCGGACCTGACCTGGACCAACGACGTCCAGCACGTGCGTTCCACCACCCAGGGCTTCGACGCCGACGTGTCGACCGGCTTCATCCTGCCCAACCAGTCGATCGACCTCACCGGCAGCATTCCCCAGATCGGCCTCGGCTCGGCGCAGTTCATGGCCGACCCGAAGAACTACTTCTGGGCCTACACCCAGGAAGCGCTGGACCGCGCCAAGGCCACCCAGAAGAGCTGGCGCAGCGACGTCAAGTTCGCCTTCGACGACCCGGTGCTGCGCGACGTGCGTTTCGGCGTGCGCCTGGCGGACCGCGAAGCCGAAAACCGCAAGGCCCAGAAGTACTACAACTGGTCGTCGATCACCTTCCCGTGGATGGAAGGCTGGCAGATCCCGGGCGTGGCACGCCTGAACGACCCGCGCTTCGCGGGAGGCACCGAGCTGGCACAGATTCCGAACTTCTTCGGCGGCAAGGTATCGGTCCCGGCGCTGCTGTATCCGACCGACGCGCTCGCACGTGACTTCCCGAACGGCTGGACCAAGCTGCACAGCTACCACACCACCCTGTGCGAAGAGCAGAAGGCCGCGCAGGGCTGGGGCACCTGCGACCCGTGGAAGCCGTCGACCTTTGACACGCCATCGGCGCTGAACACCCAGACCGAGAAGACCCAGGCCGCCTACGCTCAGCTGCGCTTCGGCTGGGACGACCTCAAGTATCCGATCGACGGCAACATCGGCGTGCGCTACGTGCGGACCAAGAACGCGACGCGCGGCTACATCGCCTACGACCCGACCAATGTCAGCATTCCGGGCGACGTGCCTGTGGAAGGCGTGAACACGCTGGTGAACATCGCCAAGTTCGAGACCCCGCGCGAGACCGATACCTCGTACAACCACTGGCTGCCAAGCCTGAACCTGCGCCTGAAGGCCAGCGACCAGCTGCAGTTCCGCTTCGCCATCGCCAAGTCGATGGCGCGCCCGGACTTCAACCAGCTGCAGTCGCTGACCACCCTGACCTCGCCGGCCAACCAGCTGACGATCAAGGATCCGGTCACGCTCGCGGACCAGCGCGTCGTCTTCAGCGGCAACAACCTGACCGGCACCAGCGACGGCAATCCGCTGCTCAGGCCGACCACCGCGACCAACGTCGACCTGACCGCGGAATGGTACTTCGCCAAGGCCGGCTCGCTGACCATGGCGGTGTTCAACAAGGACATCAAGGACATCATCGTGAACACCACCTACGGTTACACGGTGAAGGATGTCAACGGCAGGGACCAGACCTTCAGGGTCACCCATCCGATCAACGGTGCCCACGGCTTCGCCCGCGGCTTCGAAATCAGCCACCAGCAGTACTACGACTTCGTGCCCGACTGGCTGCGCGGTATCGGCACCCAGGCCAGCTGGACCTACGTGTCCAGCGAGCGCAAGCTGGACAATCCGGTGCCGGCGGCGTTCTGCGCGGGTAGCGATGCATCGAACATGAACCTGTCGATCAACGGTTGCGACACCGACGGACGCCCGTTCGGCAACACCCCGCTGCAAGGCCTGTCGCGCCACACCGTCAACTTCGCCGTCATGTACGAGAAGAACGGGTTCTCGGCGCGCCTGGCCTACAACTGGCGCTCGCGTTACCTGGTCGCCGTCAATACCTGGGGCAGCCGCGGCAACAACGGCCTGAACACGAACCCGGATGCCGGCCCGCGCTTCCTGATCCCGACGCCGAACAACGACCAGGCTTACGGCCTGCCGCTGTGGCAGGACGATTACGGCCAGCTGGATGGTTCGATCTTCTACGATTTCACCGACAAGTTCCGTATCGGCCTGTCGGCCCAGAACCTGAACAACGCCAAGACGCGCCAGCTCATGCAGCAGCACGCCGGCATGTTCACCCGCCAGCTGTTCATGAGCGGTCCGCGCTACACGGTGCAGGCACAGTACTCGTTCTAAGAAGCTCGTCTCTCCTGAAGTCGCGGTTCCGCCCTGTGCGGTCCGCGGCTTTTTTTATCCTCCGTTCCACCTTTTTACTCATTAGGAGCACTCCATGCAGATCCACGGCGACATGATTATCGGCAGGCGCAGCGTGCGCGGCGCCGCCGGCACCGTCCATGCCATCGACCCGGCGCGCCATACGATCCTCGAGCCGGGCTTCGGTCTCGCATCCGCCGACGAGCTGGCTGCCGCCTGCGCGCTCGCCGAGCAGGCCTTCGACAGCTACCGCGCCTTCTCCCTCGAGCGGCGCGCCGCCTTCCTGGAGGCCATCGCCGCGCGCATCCTCGACCTCGGACCAAGCCTGATCGAGCGCGCCGGCTTAGAGACCGGCCTGCCGCAGGCGCGCCTGGAAGGAGAGCGCATGCGCACCGTCAACCAGCTGCGCCTGTTCGCCAAGGTGGTCCGCGACGGCCACTTCCTCGCTGCGACCCTCGACTCCGCCCTGCCAGAGCGCAGCCCGCCGCGCCCCGACCTGCGCATGCGCAAGATTCCGCTGGGTCCGGTCGCGGTCTTCGGCGCCAGCAACTTCCCGCTCGCCTTCTCGGTGGCCGGCGGCGATACCGCGTCCGCCCTCGCCGCAGGCTGCCCGGTGGTGGTCAAGGCCCATAACGCCCACCTCGGCACCTCGGAGCTGGTGGCGCGCGCCGTGCAGCAGGCCGCTATCGACTGCGACATGCCGGAAGGCGTGTTCTCGATGCTGATCGGCGAAGGCAGGAGCATCGGCACCGCGCTGGTGGCCCATCCCGCCATCAAGGCGGTCGGCTTTACCGGCTCGCGCCAGGGCGGCCTGGCCTTGATGCGCACTGCGGCCGCGCGTCCCGAGCCGATCCCCGTGTATGCGGAGATGAGCAGCGTGAATCCCTTCTTCCTGCTGCCCGGCGCGCTCGAGGGCAAGGCCGCGCAGCTTGCGCCGGGCTTCGTCGATTCGCTCACCTTGGGCGTCGGCCAGTTCTGCACCAACCCGGGCCTGGTGATCGGTCTCGAGGGCGACGCATTCAATGCCTTCAGCGTGGCGGCCGCCGAGGCCCTGCAGCAGAAGACCGCGGGCACCATGCTGACTCCCGGCATCCACAAGGCCTACGTCGAGGCCATCGAAGCCCGCTCCGCCATCCCCGGCGTGCAGTTGCTGGCGCGCGGCGGTGCTGCCACGTCGGATGGCCCGGCCTGTGCGGCGCAGCCGGCGCTGTACGGATGCGATGCGGCCACCTTCCTCGCTACCGCGGCGCTGGAAGAAGAAATCTTCGGCCCGGCGGCGGTGCTGGTGCGCTGCCGCGACGAGGCCGAGCTGCTGGCCGTGGCCGGGCATGTGGAAGGCCAGCTGACGGCCACCGTCCACGCGACGCCGGCGGACCAGGCGCTGGCCGGCGCCCTATTGCCCCTGCTCGAGCGCAAGGCTGGCCGGATCCTGTTCAACGGCTTCCCGACCGGCGTCGAGGTGTCGCACGCGATGGTGCATGGCGGCCCCTTCCCGGCCACCTCGGACAGCCGCACCACCTCGGTCGGCGCCACCGCGATTGACCGCTTCCTGCGGCCGGTGTGCTACCAGGCGGTGCCGGCGGAGCTGCTGCCGGAAGCGCTGCGCGACGACAATCCGCTGGGACTGGCGCGCGTGGTCGACGGCGTCCTGAAGACTGCCGGCTGACGAAACCGAAATCCAATGAAAAAAAGCCAGGCAGGTGCCTGGCTTTTTTGTGCCCGCCGGCGCCGTAGCGCCGTGCGGATCAACGGCGGCCGGTACGGGTCGCCACGTCCAGCCACACCGCCAGGGTCAGGATCAGGCCCTTGACGATCATCTGCCAGTAGGTGTCGACGTCCAGCATCGACATGCCGTTGTCCAGGCTGGCCATGACCAGGGCGCCGACCAGGGCGCCGTGCACGGTGCCGGCGCCGCCGCGCATCGAGGTGCCGCCAATGAAGCAGGCCGCGATCACGTCCAGCTCCGCCGACATCCCGGCCGATGGCGAACCGGCGGCCAGGCGCGCGGTGTTGATCAGGCCAGCCAGCGCACACATCAGGCCCATCAGGCCGAAGATCCACAGCTTCACGGCGCGCACGTTGATGCCCGAGAGGCGCGTCGCTTCCATATTGCTGCCGACTGCGTAGATGCGGCGGCCGAACACGGTCTGGCGTGCGATGTAGCTGAATACGCCCAGCAGCACCAGCAGGATCAGCACCGGCAGCGGAATGCCTTCGTAACTGTTGAAGGTGGTGATGAGCCCAGCCAGCACCACGCCGATGATGGCGACCCTGCCCACGCTGCGCCACAGCGGCAGCACCGGCAGGTTGTGGCGGGCCTGGCTGATGCGCTGGCGCCAGGCCAGCACGCAGGCCAGCACGAACAGGCCCACGCCGAGTGCGATCCCGAGGGCAGGCGGCAGATAGGCCTGGCCGAGTTGTTCGAATTCCGGCGAGATCGGGGCAATGGTGGTGCCGTCGGTCAGCCCAAGCACGATGCCGCGGTAGGCCAGCATCCCTCCCAGCCCGACAATGAACGAAGGTATGCCCGCATACGCCGTCAGGTAGCCGTTCAGGAAGCCGAGGAACATGCCGCCCGCCAGCACGATCGCCATTGAGATCGGCAAGGGCAAGTGGTGGACGACATCGAGCACGGCAGCCAGCCCGCCGAGCAGGCCGAGAAGCGAGCCGATGGACAGGTCGATCTCGCCGGCGATGATGACGAACACCATGCCGCAGGCCAGGATGCCGGTGACCGACATCTGGCGCATCAGGTTCGACAGGTTGCGCGCGGAAGTGAAGCCGCCGTCCGTCTTCCAGCTGAAGAAGGCCCAGATCAGAGCGATCGCGACCAGCAGGGCCAGGATTTTATATTGCGTGAAAATCTGCTTGAAGCCGATTCCCGTGTTCGTGCCTGATCGCGCCGCGCCGCCCTGGGCGGCCACGGGGGCGTGTACCTTGTCTAGCATTATTTCACCTGTCCGATTGCAGCGGCCAGCACCTTTTCCTGGGTCAGGCCTTGATTGAGAAAGTCTCCGCGCAGCTTGCCTTCGCCCATCACCAGCACCCGGTCGGAGACCCCGAGCACCTCGGCCAGTTCGGACGAGACCATGATGATGGAAATGCCCTGCGCCGCCAGTTCGAGGATCAGCTTGTAGATCTCGAACTTGGCGCCCACGTCGACGCCCCGCGTGGGCTCGTCGAGGATCAGCACCTTCGGGTTCGTGAGGAGCATCTTGGCCAGCACCGCCTTCTGCTGGTTGCCGCCCGAGAGCGCCGTGATCGGCAGGGCCGGGCTGGCGGTCTTCAGCGCCAGGCGGCGGATCTGCTCGCCCACTTCGCGCGCTTCCAGGCCGTCGTCGATGCGCGACAGGGTCGAGAAGCGGTCCAGCACCGACAGCGTGATGTTCTCGCCCACCGACAGGTCGCGCACGATGCCGTGCTGCTTGCGGTCTTCCGGCACCAGCGCGAAGCCGGACTCGATCGCCTTCAGGGGCGTCGTTGTGTCGGCCCGCTTGCCGTCGAGCCAGACCTCGCCTTCGTAGGCGCCTTCGTAGGAGCCGTAGATGGCGGTCACCAGTTCCGTACGGCCCGCTCCCACCAGGCCGGCGATGCCGAGGATCTCGCCGCGCCGCAGCTGGAAGGAGACGTCGTCGACCTTCTTGCGCTGCGGCTGGTCCGGGTCCCAGCAGGTGATGTGGCGCGCTTCCATCACCACCTCGCCCACTTCGTGCGGCAGGGATGGATACAGCTGGTTCATCTCGCGCCCGCACATCTGGGCGATGATGCGGTCCACGTTCATGTTCTGCATCGGGGTGGTGGCGATGTGCTTGCCGTCGCGGATCACCACGATGGTGTCGCAGATGGCGGCGACTTCTTCGAGCTTGTGCGAGATGTAGACGCAGGCCACGCCCTTGGCCTTGAGGTCGCGGATGATCTCGAGCAGCACCTCGATCTCGCTGGCGGTCAGCGAGGCCGACGGCTCGTCCAGGATCAGGAGGCGCGCCTTTTTGTTCAGGGCCTTGCCGATCTCGATCAGCTGCTGGTGGCCGCCGCCGTAGTTCTTCACTGGCAGCACCACGTTCACATCGGGGAGCTTCAGCTCGCGCAGGATCTCTTCTGCGCGGCGGTTCATGGCGGGATAATCGAGACGCCCGCCGGGCAGGGTCAGTTCGTTACCGAGGAAGATGTTCTCGGCGACGGACAGCTCCGGCACCAGCATCAGTTCCTGGTGGATGATGATGATCCCTGCGTCTTCGGTTTCACGCACCGAGCGCGCCCGCAGCGGCTCGCCGTCGAGCAGGATCTCGCCGTCCCAGCTGCCGTGCGGGTAGACCGCCGACAGGACTTTCATCAGGGTGGACTTGCCGGCGCCGTTCTCGCCGCACAGTCCGATGCACTCGCCGGGACGGATCGACAGATCGATCCCGTCGAGCGCTGGGACACCGTCGAATCGCTTCGCGATGCCCTTCATTTGGAGGAGGTAGCCGGACATTCAGGACTCTGTTTCGCTGGTTGAAAATCGCAGGCGCGGACCGCCCTGCCCGCGGCGTCGCCGGGACGACGCGGGCGGGGGGATACGGCTGCTTCGGGTCCTTACTTGCCGGCCAGTTGGGTCTGGGTGTAGAAGCCGTCCTTGACCAGCAGGTCGACGTTCGACTTGTTCAGCAGCACCGGCTTGAGCAGCAGGCTGTCGACGTTCTTGAAGCCGTTGTTGAGCTGGGCGTTGTAGGCCGGCTTCTGGTTGCGCACCAGCTGCACCGCCACACTGGCCGCGTTCGAGGCCAGCGCGCGCAGCGGCTTGTACACGGTCATGGTCTGGGTGCCGGCGATCACGCGGCGCACCGCCGCCAGGTCGGCGTCCTGGCCGGACACCACCACCTTGCCGGCCAGCTTCTGGGCCGCCAGGGCCTGGATCGCGCCGCCGGCGGTACCGTCGTTGGACGCGACCACCGCATCGATCTTGTTGCCGCTGGCGGTCAGCGCATTCTCGACGATGGCCATCGCCTCCGAGGCGTTCCAGTCCTTGACCCACTGCTTGCCGACGATCTTGATGTCGCCCTTGTCCACCAGCGGCTGCAGGACCTTCATCTGGCCTTCGCGCAGGATCTTGGCGTTGTTGTCGGTCGGCGCGCCGCCCAGCAGGTAGTAGTTCCCTTTCGGCTTGAGCGCCACCAGCGACTGCGCCTGCAGCTCGCCGACCGCCTTGTTGTCGAAGGAGACGTAGGCGTCGACGTCGGCATTCAGGATCAGGCGGTCATACGAAACCACCTTGATCTTCGCCTTCTTCGCTTCGCGGATCGCGTTGTTCAGCACCGTGGCGTTGTAGGGCACGATCACCAGCACGTCCACGCCGCGCGAGATCAGGTTTTCAATCTGGGCGATCTGGCGCTGCTCGCTGGCGTCGGCCGACTGGACGTACACCTTGGCGCCCAGCTTCTGCGCGGCGGCGGTGAAATAGTCGCGGTCGCGCGCCCAGCGCTCCAGGCGCAAATCGTCGATCGAGAAGCCGATCTTCGGGTTCTGGGCATCGGCGTGCGCGACGCCGACCCCGCCGGTGAACAGCATTGCGCAGGCCAGGCTGACGGCCTTAATCATCTTTTTCATTCTTGCGTCTCCTATTGATTTCTTGTGTGTTGCCGGGCTGGTCGAAAGCTGGCGGCAGCGTCTGCCATTCTGGTCAAAATTCTGCCGCTGCGCCAGCACTTCCCGTTGATCGTGTCGTTCAGTGGTTATGGCGCGGCATGTCGTGCCCCACGCCGCGGTAAGGGAGTGCCAGTTCCATGCAGGCCCCGGTATGCAGCTGGCCCACGGTGGCGCGGTAGATCTCCTGCCATGGCGTCTGGTTCGGCGGGATCGCCGGCGGCGTGTCTTGACGGCGTGCCTCCATTTCCGCGTCGCTGATCAGGACGTCGCAGCGGCCCGCGTTCAGGTCCACGCGCACCACGTCACCGGTGCGCAGCAGCGCCAGGTTGCCGCCGGCCGCGCTCTCGGGCGAAGCGTTCAGGATCGAGGGACTGTCCGAGGTGCCGGACTGGCGCCCGTCGCCCAAGGTGGGCAAGGCCGTGATGCCGCGCTTGATCAGGGCGTCGGGCGGCTGCATGTTGACCACTTCGGCGGAACCCGGCCAGCCGATCGGGCCCGAGCCGCGGATCACCAGCATGGTGCGCTCGTCGATGTCCAGCGACGGATCGTTGATGCGGTGGTGGTAGTCGTCCGAGCCGTCGAACACCACCACGCGGCAGTCGAAACGGTTTTCCGCACCCGGTTCCGACAGATAGCGCTCGCGGAAGCTTGGTGAGATGACGCTGGTTTTCATGATGGCGAAGTCGAACAGGTTCCCCTTCAGCACCAGGAAACCAGCGCTGTGCTTGAGCGGGTCGGCGAAGGGACGGATCATCTCGCGGTCCGCGCTTTCCTTGCCCGCCAGGTTCTCGGCCATCGTGCGGCCGGTCACGGTCGGGCGCTTTGAGCGCAGCAGGCCCTGCTGCTCCAGCTCCCACATGATGGCTGGCACGCCGCCGGCCCGGTGAAAGCGCTCGCCCAGGTATTTACCGGCCGGCTGCATGTTGAGCAGCAGCGGCACGTCGTAGCCGAATTCCATCCAGTCCGACGGGGTGATCTCGACGCCCGCATGGCGCGCCATCGCCACGATGTGGGGCTGGGCATTGCTCGAGCCGCCGATCGCGGCATTGACCACGATCGCGTCGAGGAAGGCTTCGCGCGTCAGGATGGTGGACGGACGCAGGTCCTGGCGCGCCATCTCGACGATGCGCCGGCCCGTGTCGTAGGCCATCTGGCCCCGTTCGCGGTAAGGCGCGGGGATCGCCGAGCAGCCGGTCAGCGACATGCCCAATGCCTCCGCGACCGCGTTCATCGTCGATGCCGTGCCCATGGTGTTGCAGTGGCCGGCGGACGGCGCCGAGGCGGTGGCGATCTGGATGAATTTGTCTTCGTCGATCTCGCCGGCGGCCAGGCGCCGGCGGCCCTTCCAGATCGCAGCGCCCGAGCCCACCAGCTCGCCTTCGAACCAGCCGTCCAGCATCGGGCCGCCCGACAGCACGATCGCAGGAATGTCGACGGTGGCGGCGGCCATCAGCTGGGCCGGGGTGGTCTTGTCGCAGCCGGTGGTGAGCACCACGGCGTCGATCGGGTAGCCATGCAGGATCTCGACCAGGCCCAGATAGGCAAGGTTGCGGTCCAGCGCCGCGGTCGGGCGGCGGCAGTTCTCGAAGATCGGGTGCAGCGGGAATTCCATCGGGATGCCGCCGGCGTCACGGATGCCGTCGCGCACCCGCTTGGCCAGCTCCAGGTGGATGCGGTTGCAGGGCGCGATGTCGCTGCCGCTCTGGGCGATGCCGATGATTGGCTTGCCGGAGCGGAGTTCTTCGGGCGTGATCCCATAGTTCATGAAGCGCTCGAGGTAGAGCGCGGTCATGTCGATGCGGTCCGGATTGTCGAACCAGTCCTGGGAGCGGAAGCGCCGCGGCGCCCCGTCTTTATTCTGCTTGTCGTCGTGATTCATGTTCTCATTCCTCCAGCCGCAGCAGCGCTTGCGGCAGCCCGGGCGTCTCGACCCGGAAGCTGAACAGGCCGCCGGCCAGCGGCTGGGCGGCCAGTTCCTCGTTCGTCAAACCCTTGCGGGCGGTGGTGGCGTAGACCGTGCGCAGGTCGTCCCCGCCGAAGGCCAGCTTGGTGACGTTGGCGCAGGGGAAGCGCACTTCGCCTACTTTTTTTCCGGCGGGGTCGAAGCGGTCGATGCGCCAGCCGCCGAAGGTCGCCACCCACAGGTGGCCCGCCGCGTCCACCGCCATCCCGTCCGGATAGCCCCCGTCGGCCAGCTCCACGAAGGGACGCTTGTTCGACAGCGCACCGGACGGCGCCAGGTCGAAGGCATAGATGCGCTTGGCCAGGGTGTCGGTGTGGTACATGGTGCGGCCATCGGGGGCGACCGCCGGTCCGTTGGTGATGACGTAGCCGGCGTCCTTGCGTTCGGCATCAACGCCATTGAAGCGGTACAGGGCGCCGCTCGGCTGTTCCTCGGCGTCGTCCATCGAACCGAACCACAGGGCCCCGCTGGCGTCGACGTGGCCGTCGTTGAAGCGGTTGCCCGGCTGGTCCACTTCCACGCCCAGCAGGGGCACGAAGGCGCCGCTTTCCTCGATGAAGCGATACAGGCCATCGTCCAGCGAACAGACCAGCGCACCGTTCTCGGCGCGGACGATGAAGCTGACCTGGCCCGGCGCGTCCCAGGTCTGCCTTCCGCCGCCGTCGGCGTCGCAGCGGTGCAGGCGCCGGCCCTTGATGTCGACGAACCAGACCTGCCGGCTTGCTGCGTCCCACAGGACGCCTTCGCCGAGGGTGGCCTCGACCTGCCACAGGCAGTGCGGGACTGCACCCATGTCGCGTGCGCCGCTCATGCGCCGTACCATCCGGCGTCGACGAAGTACTCGCGGCCGCTGCAGCGGCGCGCGTTGTTAGAAGCCAGGAACAGGGCCAGCGCCGCCACGTCCTGCATCTCGACGCGCTCCGGGATGCACTGGCCGGCCAGGATGCGCGCTTCTTCTTCCGGGTTGTGCCACAGGGCCTGCTGGCGCGGCGTGCGCACTGCGCCCGGCACCACGGTGTTGGCGCGAATGCCGTACTTGCCGACCTCGCGCGCCAGGGCCCGGGTCATGCCCTCGATGCCGGCCTTGGCCGTCATGTACAGGTGCAGCTGGGTGTGCGGCAGGTGCCAGGAAATCGAGCCGAAGTTCAGGATCACGCCGGCGCCGCGCTGCTTCATGCCCGGCAGCACGGCCTGGGTGCAGAAGAACTTGTGGCGCAGGTTGACGTTCATGCGGCTGTCCCAGTAGGCGGGCGTGACGTCCTCGATCTCGTGGCGATCGTCGTTGGCCGCGTTGTTGAGCAGGATGTCGACGCCGCCGAGCGATTCCTCGATGCCGGCAAAGACCGCCTTGAGCTGGTCCAGGTCGGTGAGGTCGCAGCGGACAAAACGCGGCGCGTGCTCGCTGCCTGCCAGGCTGGCTTCCAGCTCGCGCGAGGCTTCCTCGGCGATGTCGAGGAAGACCACCTGCGCGCCCTGGCTGGCAAAAGCGGCCGTCAGTTCGGCGCCGATGCCGCTGCCGCCGCCGGTGACGACCACGCGCTTGCCGCGCAGGTCGGGATAGGTGGCGTAGGCGAATTCTTGTTTCTCGTTATCAAGCATGAGCATCTCGTTAGCTAGTGGCGTCCTCGCGGGCGCCGGCGGCGGCCAGCAGGCCGCGTCGCGCCAGGTTGTTGTACAGGGCCCGTACGCCGAAGGTCCAGGGTTCGATGCCGTCGCTGCGCTGGACCGTGTTGACCAGCGTGCCCAGCGAAGGCGTCGAGATGCTGACGCGGTCGCCCATGTGGTGGGTGAAGCCCTTGCCGGGCGCGTCGCGGTCCTTGATGGGCGAGAACATCGTGCCCAGGAAGAGCATGAAGCCGTCCGGGTACTGGTGGTGCGCTCCGCAGGTCTGGGCGACCAGGTCGAGCGGGTCGCGGCTGATCTCGCGCATGCGGCTGCGGCCTTCGAGCGTGAAGCCGTCGTCCGTGCCTTCGATCAGCATGCCCACCTCGGCCTCGCGCAGCGTATCGAGCGTGAAGCCGCCGTCGAACAGGCGGATGAAGGGGCCGATTGCGCAGGAGCCGTTGTTGTCCTTCGCCTTGCCCAGCAGGAGCGCGCTGCGGCCTTCGATGTCGCGCAGGTTGACGTCGTTGCCGAGCGTGCCGCCGACGACCTCGCGGCGGCTGTTCACCGCCAGCACGATTTCCGGTTCCGGGTTGTTCCAGTGCGACGCCGGGTGCAGGCCGACCGCGGCGCCATGGCCCACCGCCGACATCGGCTGCGACTTGGTGAACACCTCGGCGTAGGGACCGATGCCCACTTCCATGTACTGCGACCACAGGCCGCGCCCGGCGAGTTCCTCCTTCAGGCGCAGGGCAGCGTCCGAGCCCGGCACGATCTGCGACAAGTTGGTGCCGATCGAGGCCTGCAGCTGGGCGCGCAGCTCCCCTGCCCGTCCCGGGTCGCCCTTGGCTTGCTCCTCGATCACGCGTTCCAGCAGGCTGACCGCGAAGGTCACGCCGCAGGCCTTGATCGCCTGCAGGTCGCAGGGGGCGAGCAGGCGCACGCCGTCGATGGCGGCGGGAGCCGCCTGTACCAGCGCCAGCGCGTCGCCCAGGTCCTCGCCGGGAGCAGCGCGCACCAGGTCCAGCAGGTCAGCGCGATCGAACAGTTCGGCCACCGTGGCGGCGTGCCAGGTGATATCGACCAGGCGGCCGTGGCGCACCGCCACCACCGCGGGTCCGGCCGCGTCGTCGCGCCAGACGCGGCCGACCAGCAGGGCATCAATCAGGTCGGTGGGCAACGCTTGGGTTACTTGTGTCATGTTCCTCTCCTTATGCAACCGTCAGGGTCGCCTTTTTCAGGTCGACGCTGTTCGGTCCCACGAAAATGCTGAACGTTCCCGGTTCGACGACGCGTTTCATGTCGCCATTGAAGAACCACAGGTCGCTCGGTTTGATG
This sequence comes from Massilia sp. IC2-477, assembly GCF_020707265.1. Taxonomy (GTDB): domain Bacteria; phylum Pseudomonadota; class Gammaproteobacteria; order Burkholderiales; family Burkholderiaceae_D; genus Telluria. The sequence goes on along the minus strand of NZ_JAJFEQ010000008.1, from coordinate 111,885 downwards.
TCGAAGCTCAGGCGCCGGCTTTCTCCCGGCTCCAGGCTCACGCGCTGGAAGCCCTTGAGTTCGAGCAGCGGGCGGGTCACCGAGCTGACGTCGTCGCGGATGTAGAGCTGCACGACTTCGTCGCCGCGCAGGCTGCCGACGTTGCGCACGTCGACCTCGACGCGGGTACTTCCGGCCGTGCCGATGCGGGCCTGCGCCAGGCGCGGCGCCGAGATCTCGAAACGGGTGTAGGACAGGCCGTAGCCGAACGGGTACAGCGGCGAGGTCGTACCGTCGATGTAGCCGCGCCGGCTGCTGGGCTTGCGGTTGTAGTACATCGGCAGCTGGCCGACCTCGCGCGCAATCGTGACCGGCAGCTTGCCGCCCGGGTTGGCGCGGCCGAACAGCAGGTCTGCCACCGCGTGCCCCGTCTCCTGGCCCAGGTACCAGCATTCGAGCAGCGCGTCGGCGCGCTCGGCCAGCAGGGTCGTCGACAGCGGGCGGCCATTCAGCAGCAGTACCACGGTGGGTTTACCCAGCGCGAAGATGGCGCGCGCCAGGTCGTTCTGCTGGCCCAGCAGGTCGAGGGTGGTGCGATCGCCCAGGTGGTTGTCGGCCCAGGCTTCGCGCGCCGTCATCTCGTTGTCGCCCAGGACCATGACGATCGTATCAGCCGACTTGGCAGCCTCCACCGCCTCGGCGATCAGGCGCGCATTGACGTCCGGCTTGGTGAACACGATCTGGTCCTTGCCCCAGATGCGTTCCTCGGTCAGGCGCACCCCTTCCGCGTAGGCGAGCGAGAAGCCTTGGGCTTGCGCCTCCTTCTGCAGTCCTTCGTAGATGGATACCACGTGGCGCGGGATGTCGGAATAGCCGCCGATCGGCGTATCCCTGGCGTGGGTACCGAGCAGCAGCATCTTGCCGACGCGCTTCGGCTGCAGCGGCAGCAGGCCTTTGTCGTTCTTCAGCAGCACGGCACTGCGGCGCGCGGCCTCGCGCGCCAGCTCGATCGCGTCCGGGGTGGCGGTCAGGGCATCGGCTTTGGCGGCGTCCGCGTAGGGATTCTCGAACAGGCCGGCGTCGAACTTGAGCCTCAGGATGCGGCGCACCGAGTCATCGATCTCCTTGACCGAGATCCGCTTCTCGCGCACCAGTTCGGCGAGGGTCAGGTAGCCCAGGGGATCCGGCGTCTCGACGTCGACCCCGGCCTTGATGGCGCGCAGCGCCGCTTCCTTGGGCGTGGCGGCCAGGCTGTGGCGGGTAATCAGTTCGTTCACCGCCATGTAGTCCGACACGGTTGCGCCCTTGAAGCCCCATTCCTTGCGCAGCACATCCGTCAGCAGCCAGCGGTTGGCGTGCGAAGGCTGGCCGTCGATCTCGTTATACGAGGGCATCACGGCCGCGATCTTCGTTTCCTTGATGATCTTCTCGAATGGCGGGAAGAAGTCCTCGCGCAGGGCACGTTCGCCCACATTGGCAGGACCGATGTTGGTGCCGCTCTCGGGCTGGCCATGGCCGGTCATGTGCTTGAGGGTGGCGTGCACCTTGTTCGTAGCCAGCGGCAGGGTCTCGCCGGAAAAGCCGATCACGGCGGCCTTGCCGATCACACCGCACAGGTGCGGGTCTTCGCCGTAGGTTTCCTCGATGCGGCCCCAGCGCGGGTCGCGTGCGACGTCGACCACCGGCGCCAGCGCCAGGTTGGCGCCGCGTGCGCGCATCTCGCGCGCCGCCACCGAGAACACCTGGGTCACCAGGGCCGGATCAAAGCTCGAGGCAAGGCCGATCGCCTGCGGGAAGCAGGTCGCCTCACGCGCCGTGTAGCCGTGCAGCGCTTCTTCGTGCATCAGCACCGGGATGCCGAGGCGGGTGCGCTCGACCGCCCACTTCTGGACTGCGTTCACATACTCGGCGGTCTCGCGCGGGCCGCGGTTGGCGGTCGCCCCCGAATTGCCGGCCACGTTGGCGGCATTGCCCAGCAGGCGGTCGGACGGGCGCGCGAACATGCCCATCCCGTTCGGGTAGGCTGCTACCGCCTTGTCGGGAGAGAAGCTGCTGTCCGCATTCTGCACCGCGGGCTTTTTCTGCCACAGGCACTGCATCTGGGCGATCTTCTCTTCCAGCGTCATGCGCCGCAGTAGATCCTCGACCCTCGCGTCGACCGGCGCACCGGCCTGTTTGTACAGCGGCGCGCCAGGCGCCGCAGCGCGAGCGGCGCCGGCGGCCGTCGCAACGGCCGGCACACTCCCCAGGCCCGCGATGCCGGCCATGCTGCCTACCGACGCCAGAAATTCCCTGCGTTTGATCCCCATCGAGCATGTCTCCGATGCTTTGTCGTTATATCCCGCTCGTGCTGGCGGGTGCTGGTCTCCGTGCGGCCTGCATGTGCGAACAAACATTCGCATAACAGAAATGTTACCGCAACCATTCCAGTCTAAACGGCGGCCTTATCCCCTGTCAATGAAATACGTGAGGGAAGTTCGGGCGCGCGCGGCGCAGTGATGGGAACGGGAAGACGCGGCGCACGGAGCTGTGCGCCGCACAGGGGTCAGCGCGCTGCGTGGGCGCGGCGGGAGCCGGACTTGGGCAGGGCCAGGCGTGCCGGCGGGCGGATGCGCGGCGCCGCATCGGACTGGCGGCGCACCAGTTCGAATTCCATCGGCACGCGTTCCGGCGGCGCCGCTTCGCCTTCGCGCAGGGCGCGCACGCGCCGCACCAGCGACTGCACCGCCTGGCGCGCCATTTCGGCGATCGGCTGGCGCACCGTCGTCAGCTCCGGCCAGATGGTGGTCGCCAGCGCGGAATCGTCGAAGCCGGTGACAGTCAGGTCCCCGGGCACGTCCAGGCCGAGGCGGTGCGCGACGGCGACTGCGGCCGCGGCCATGTCGTCGTTGCTGGCGAAGATCGCGGTCGGGCGCAGTTCGAGGGCGAGCAGGTGCTCGGCCGCGTCCAGACCGGAGCGGTAAGTGAACATGCCCTGCACCACCAGTTCTTCAGACTTGTCGGCGCCCTTCTCTTCGATCGCGGCGCGATACCCGGCCAGGCGGCGTGCGCTGGCGCTCTGGTTGGGGTGGCCGACCACGAAGCCGATGCGCTGGTGGCCGAGGGCGATCAGGTGGCGCGTCATGCGGTAGGCCGCATCGTAGTCGTCGATGCTGACGGCGCCCACGCGCTCGTCGGGGGTACCGCAGGCGACCACCACCGCCGGAATGTCGGCTTCGGCCACGCACGCAATTACGGCTTCGCTGTCGCACAGCGGCGGCGGCAGGATAATGCCGTCCAGTCCGTTGCCGATCAGGCGCCGCGTCTGCTCCTGCTCGTGCTCGCCCGCTTCGCACTTCTCGACGAACAGCTGGACGTTGTTCAGGCCCGACTGGCTGAGCAGGCCCACCAGGAATTCGCTGAGGTAGGCGGCGCTCGGGTTACTGTACAGGAAGCCGACCCGGATCGGCTTGGAGCCGGCCAGGTTGCGCGCTTCCTGGTTGGGGGTGTAGTTCAGGGCCGCTACCGCCTCGGCGACCTTGCGCCGCGTGCTCTCGCGCACCAGTCCCTTGCCGTTCATGACGCGCGACACCGTCATCGGCGACACGCCGGCCAGCTTGGCGACGTCGGCCATGGTCGGCTGGCCACGGCGCTCCACATCTTCCTGGACGGCTTTCACGTTGGCTTTACTCATGTTCTTGCGGATCCCTGGTTGGCATTGCGCCCTGTTGTTTGCGCTATCTTAGCACATTCACAAAGCACCTCGTATCGCCCTCCTTCTCCGCTCTAAGCGAGCCGGACCCTGCGAAATCGATTTCAATCCGCAAAAGTTTGCGCTAACATAAGTGCGAAAGGCGCGCGCGCGAGCGCAGCACGCCGATAACGACAAAACGGAGACACATCTTGCCGCGCTCACCCGTCCGGCTCCCGCCCGTACCGTGCGCCACGCCGCGCTGGTGGGGCCACGCCTGCCTTGCCTGTTTTCCCTCATGTGCCGTGCCTGGCGCTACCGCCCGGCGCCCCGCCCTCAGATTCCTCCATACGCCCTGCAACGGCTGACCGCGCCTGCCTTTCCATAACAACGACACTCTGGAGACCAAGAACGACATGACTACACGACGCACCATGCTGCAAGCCCTCGCCGGCGCCGCCCTCCTGCCTTCCAGCCTGCCGGTCCTGGCGGCCGCTGCCGCGCCGGAGGGAGAAGCCCTGAAAGAGATCGCCCGCCGCAAAGGCCTGCGCTTCGGCACCGCCGTTGGCGGCGGCCGCAACCAGTTCGGCGATCCGGCCTACCGCGCCCTGGTCGAACGCGAGTGCTCGATCATCGTGGCCGAGAACGAGATGAAGTGGCAAGCCCTGGAGCCGGCGCGCGACGCCTACCGTTTCGAGCCGGCTGACGCGATGCTGGCCTGGGCCGAGCGCAGCAAGATGACGATGCGCGGCCACAACCTGTTCTGGCAGGCGGAAAAATGGCTGCCGGCCTGGCTCGCGAAGGAAGACTTCGGCGCAGACCGCAGCCGCGCCGAGCGCCTGATGCGCAAGCACGTCCAGACCGTATGCCGGCACTACGGCACCCGGATCGCCAGCTGGGACGTGGTCAATGAAGCGATCGACCCGGCCGACGGCAAGCTGCGCCAGAACGCCCTCACCCGCGCGTTCGCGCGCGGCGCCGGCGCGATCGACCAGATCGATCTGGCTTTCCGCCTGGCGCACGAGTATGCGCCGCACGCCCAGCTGGTCTACAACGACTACATGCGCGGCGACAGCGGCAGCACGAAACACCGTGCGGGCGTGCTGGCCATGCTGGCCGAGCTGAAAAAGCGCGGCACGCCGATCCACGCGCTCGGCCTGCAGGCCCACATCGGCTCCTGGGACGAGAGCCCTGAGCGCGGCCGCGAAGACATGCTGCAGTGGCGCCGCTTCCTGGACGAAGCGACCGCCATGGGTTACGACCTGTTGATCACCGAATTCGACGTCAACGACCGCCGCCTGCCCGCCGATATCGCGCAGCGCGACGCCGGCGTGGCGGCCGCCGCGCGCGACTTCCTGGACGTGACCCTGTCGTATCCGCGCCTGAGCGACTTCCTGCTGTGGGGCATGGCCGACCATATCAGCTGGCTGCAGACCTGGGACGAGGCGCCGCGCGCGGACAAGCTGCCGATGCGCCCCTGCCCCTACGACGCCCAGCTGCGCCCGAAACCGCTGCGCCAGGCAATCGCCGACGCGATGCGGACCATGCCGGCGCGCCGCGCCTGAGGAAGCGCCGTGCTGATTTACCGCAGCCTAGACAGCCCGCACCGACTCGCGTATCACCAGGGTAGGCTGCGGCGCCTCGAGCGCGAGGGGTTCGCGGCGGATCATCTGCAGGATGGCCCGCCCGAGGCGCTGGCCGACGTCGAACAGCGGCTGGCGCACCGTCGTCAAGGGCGGCGTGGTGTACATGGAGCTGTGCAGGTCGTCGAAGCCGACTACCGAGACCTGGTCCGGCACCGCAATGCCGCGCCGGTACAGGGCCAGGCGCGCGCCGTAGGCGGTCAGGTCGTTGGCCGCGAACACCGCCGTGAAGCGCTGGCCGGAGGCGAGCAGGCGCTCGAGCGCCTGCAGGCCGCCGGACTCGGAAAAGTCGCCAGGCGCTTCCAATGCCGTGCGCTGAGGGATGCCATGGCGCGCCAGGGTGTCGCGGTAACCCGCCAGGCGCGCCTGCGCATCTCGGTGGTCGGGCGGGCCGGCGATGAACGCGATGTCGCGGTGCCCGTGCTGCACCAGGTGCTCGACGGCGTCGCAAGCGCCGCGGTAGTTGTCGAGGCAAAAGCCGCGGGCGTTCTCGCCCTGCAGCTCGCGCCCAAAGGCGACGATCGGCACCTGTTCCGACAGCGCCAGGATGCGCTCATCCTCCAGTTTGCCGCTCAGGATCACCAGGCCGTCCACGCGGCGCGCGATGAGCAAGGCGATGCGCTCCGCCTCTTCCTCCGGCTTCCAGTGCCCGGACACGATCAGGGGCGCGTAGCCGGTGCCCTGCAAGGCTTCGTCGACGCCGGCCATGGCGTCGGCAAAATAGCCGGACGCCAGCGACTGGGTCAGGATGCCGACCGTGCGCGAACTGCCGCTCTTGAGGTTACGCGCCAGCACATTCGGCTTGTAGTTCAGCTGCGCGATCGCCTGCTCGATCGCCAGGCGCTTGTCCTCGGCCACCCTGGCGGTGCCGTTCAGCACGCGCGAGACGGTGGCCGCCGACACGCCGGCCGCGCGCGCGACTTCATGGACTGTGGCCACCGGCCTGACGGATGCTTTATTCATGCATGCAAGGGGCCGGACGCCGGTGCGGGGCCGCGGCCAGGAACGGAAACGCCCAGTATAGCAGCAGCCCCCACACCCCTTCGACCGAACCGTTTCCAGGCGCGCCCGGCCCCAAGGCGCGCCGCCAACCCACCCATTCATCTGCCATGACCGATTCCACCGCATTCCCGCCCGACTTCACCTGGGGCGTCGCCACCAGCGCCTTCCAGATCGAGGGCGCCGCCGACGCCGACGGCAAGGGTCCCTCGATCTGGGACAGTTTCTCGCGCAACCCGGCCAATATCAAGGACGGCAGCAACGGCGACGTCGCCTGCGACCACTATCACCGCTACCGCGAGGACGTAAGTATCATGGCCGGCCTCGGCGTCGACGCCTACCGCTTCTCGATGGCCTGGGCGCGCGTGCAGCCGGACGGCAAGGGCGCCTGGAACGAAAAGGGCTTCGACTTCTATGCCCGCCTGCTCGACGCGCTGCAGGAAAAAGGCATCGCCCCGCACCTGACCCTGTATCACTGGGACCTGCCGCAGGGCTTGCAGGACGAAGGCGGCTGGCTCAATCGCGATACCGCGCACCGCTTCGCCGACTACGCCCACGAAGTGACGCGCCGTTTCGGCGACCGCCTGGACAGCATCGCCACCCACAACGAACCCTGGTGCACGGCCAATCTCGGCTACGGCAATTCCCAGTTCGCGCCCGGCGTGACCGACGCCCGCCAGGCGATCCAGGTCTCGCACCACCTGCTGCTCTCGCACGGCCTGGCGATGCGGGCGATGCGCTCCCTGAACCCGCGTGCAAAGCTGGGGATCGTACTGAACCAGTGGACGTCCGACCCCGCCACCGACAGCGCCGCCGACCGCGCGCTGGCCGAGCTGGAATGGGCGCGTTCGGTCCAGTGGTTCATGGACCCGATCTTCAAGGGGCGCTACCCGGAACTGGCGCTGCGCGCACACGGCGCCGACGCCCCGCACATCGTGGAGGGCGACCTCGACATCATCCAGGGCCCGCTCGACTTCCTGGGCGTGAACTATTACTTCCGCCATTTCGCCAGCGCCGAGACGCCGCCGCGCACGGCGCCAGCCGTACTCGGGACCACCGACATGGGCTGGGAAATCTACCCGCAGGGGCTGAGCGAGCTGCTGCTCAAGCTCCAGGGTGAATACACGCTGCCGCCGATCTACATCACCGAGAACGGCATGGCGGCCCCGGACCGGGTCGAGGGCGGCGAGGTGTCCGATGCGGCGCGGATCCGCTTCGTGCAGCAGCACCTGGCGGCCGTGAAGGCTGCCATGGACGCGGGCGTGGACGTGCGCGGCTATTTCCTGTGGAGCCTGATGGACAACTTCGAGTGGAACTCGGGCTATGCCAAGCGCTTCGGCATCGTCTACGTCGACTACGCGACCCAGCAGCGCATTCCCAAGGCGAGTGCGCACTGGTACCGCGACTTCGTGGCCGCCCAGCATGCCCAGCGGCGGGCGGCAGCGCTTGCGATGGAGGCTGGCCATGGGGCGGGCTGACCGCAAACCCCACCCGCTACTGTGGGTGCCGACAGGCTACTTCACGATGGCGCTCGCCTACGTGATGCTCACCAGCGTCACCGCCATCATGTTCAAGAACCTGGGCATGGACAACGGCCGCGCAGCGCAGTATTCGAGCCTGCTGATTTTGGCCTATACCATCAAGCCGCTGTTCGCGCCTTTCGTGGAGATGTACCGCACCAAGAAGTTCTTCGTGCTGTGCGCCCAGGTGACGGTTGGACTGGGCTTCGCCGGAGTCGGCCTGGCGCTCGGGCTGCCCGGCTACATGGGCTTCCTGATGGCGCTGTTCTTTGCCCTCTCGTTCATTGGCGCCACCCAGGACATCGCCAGCGACGGCGTCTACGTCACTTCGCTCGACAGCCGCGCCCAGTCGCTCTACTGCGGCATCCAGAGCCTGTCCTGGAACATCGGCCCGATCGTCGCCGCCGGCGGCATGGTCTACCTGAGCGGCTACCTGCATACCAGCGTGTTCGGGCACGACCCGAAGGTGTTCGGGCCGAACTGGATCGACGCCTGGCGCATCATCTTCTTCCTGGTGGGCGGCCTGACCCTGCTGATGGCGCTGTGGCACCTGCGCTTCATGCCGCAAGGCGCACGCGCCGCCGACACGCCCTCCAGCGTGCGGGACGCCGGCCGCATCCTGCTGGATGCCTTTGTCACCCTGTTCCAGAAGCGCGACATCTGGCGCATGATCGCCTTTGCCTTCCTGTTCCGCCTCAGTATCGGCTTCCTCGAGAAGATCGGTCCTTTCTTCATGGTCGACCCGGCCTCGAAAGGCGGACTGGGACTATCGAATGAAATGCTGGGACTCATCTACGGCACCTACGGCCTGGCGGCCGTGCTGCTCGGCTCCCTGCTGGGTGGCTGGTACGTGGCCAAACGCGGACTGAAGTCGACCCTGTTCGCGCTGTGCTGCGCGGTGAACATCCCGAACGTGACCTTCCTCCTGATGAGCATCTACCTGCCCAGCAGCCTGCTCGCCATCACGCTGGGCGTCGTGATCGAGAAGTTCTTCTTCGGTTTCGGCGCGGTCGGCTTCATGATCTACCTGATGCAGCAACTCGCGCCAGGCAAGTACACCACCACCCATTACGCCTTCGGCACCGGCCTGATGGCCCTGAGCGGCATGGTCACCGGCATGATCAGCGGCCACCTGCAGGAAATGCTGGGCTACGTCAGCTATTTCGTGTTCGTGATGGTCGCGACCATTCCGTCTTTCCTGGCCACCTGGTTCGCCCCCTTCCACAATGATGAGGGCGAACCAGCGGCGTCGGGCGCTACGGCGGGCGGCGCCCCCACCCAATCCAGCCTTAACGCTTGACGTCCTGCTCGAAGGGCACCGCGGGCAAACCCGACTTGCCGTCGTACAGCGTGCAGGTCGGGGAGTCGCCCCAGCAGTAGCGGATCCTCTCGGCATCGGCGGCGGCGCTCAGGACCACCTGGCTGCCGGCCGCCCTTGCCTCGACCCAGCGGCAGCCGCTGGCGGTACAGGCTTCGAAGCCGATCGGGCCGGCGGCGCCATAGGCCAGCAGCGCGCCATCGACACCGTCGAATTCCACCAGCACGCGCTCGCCCTGCACGGTGGCCGACTTCACCATCGGGCCCGAGGCGCTGCCCGGCTCGCCGTACAGCCGGATCGCAAAGGCACGCGCCAGGCGTTCGCCCACGACTTGCTTGTTGGCGGGATGGATGTCCCCCGGGTCGCCCACGTCGATTGCCGTCGCCAGCACGGCATTCCGGTCGGCCAGCACCGCGCGGCGCTGCTCTTCGCGCAAGCGCGCCCAACCCGATTCGACCGGCTGCGCCGGACGAGCGCCGAAGTTCGCGAGCTGTACCACGCCGAAAGCCATGTCTTCCCCGAACTGGCTGCGCCAGTCGCGGAACAGGCGCGCCAGCAGGCCCTGATAGGGCGAACCGACGTTGCTCTCGCCCTGGTACCAGAGCGCGCCCTTGAAGGGGAAGCGGCCGAGCGGTGCGATCATGCCGTTATGGAGGACGCTGACACCGGCCATTGCATCCCAGGGGGCGCGCGGCGGATAGCGGTTGGCCGCCGGCGGCATTTGCCAGCGCCAGCCGGTCAAGGGCGCCACGCTGCCGTCGGCGAAGCGCAGGCGGCGCGGCGCATCGCCGTACATGCCGCCGTAGCTCCACAAGTCCAGCACGTTCAGCACGACCGTGTTGTCGCCGGCCTTGAGCATGCCGGCGGCCACGGGGTAGGCGCGCGGCGTGCCGGCGCCCGCCGTGAAGCCGACCGGCTGGCCGTTGACCCAGGTGGTGTCGACCTCGTCGACCAGCCCCAGTTCGAGCGTGGCAGCCTGCCTCGCCTGCGCCGGCGTCAGGCGCGCACTCGCAGCGTACCAGATGCTGCCGTCATACCCCGACAACTCGGGCAGGCCCCAGTTTTCCCAGTTCCTGGCGACGTCGGGTGCCGGCTTCCAGCTTGCCAGCTCCGCAGCCGCGGCAGACCATGGCCGGCCGGGGCCATTCGATGCCTGCCACCAGCGCTCGACCTCCTTGCCGAAGGCGATGCTGGCCGCGGCCGGGTCGCTCGCGTACAGCTTGAGCAGCTCCTGCTGGCGCGCGTAATCGGGCAGCGAGGCCGCAGGCGAGAGCCAGGCGGTCAGGTTGGAGCCGCCCAGCGAGGCGTGCACCAGGCCGATCGGCAGCTTGAGCCTGCGCTGCAGTTCCTTGCCAAAAAAATAGCAGGTGGCCGACCAGTCCTTGATGGTGCCGGGCGCCGCGGCCTGCCAGACGACCGGTTTTGCCAGCCGCGTGCGCGGCGCCGGCACCGGATCGACGGCAACTGTCGCCATGCGCAGGTCCGGGTTGCTCGACGTGCCGATCACCGTGTCCGCGTTCAGCGCGCGGTTCACGGACAGCTGCATGTTCGACTGGCCGGAGCACAGGAAGACGTCGCCACTGACAACGTCCTGCAGCGTCACGCGCTGACCCCTGGCGCTGGAAACGGCCAGGCTGCCGCGCTGTCCGGCCGGCAGGCTCGGCAAGGTGACACTGAAACGGCCGGCGCCGTCGGCGCTGGTTTTCCAGGACCCGCCGAAGCCGCTCACCGTAACCGCCTCGCGTGCGGCTGCGCGGCCCGAAACGACCGCGCCCTGGCGCGGCAGGACCATGTGGTCCTGGAACAGGCTGTCCAGCTGCAGGTCAGAAGCCTGCGCGGCCAGGCCTGGTACGGCGTGCGCCAGCAGGGCCGCCGTCATGATGAGTTGTCGCATGCAGCCCCCTTCAGCGTGCGCGTGGGCGACCGCGTGCGTCCAGCGTGCTGGCCGGCAGGTCGACCGTCACGCTGGTCGCGCCGGTGCCGGCAGCATCCTCGGCCAGCACCAGCTTGATCTTGCCCTGCGGGCGGCGCCAGGTGCGCGACTTTTCGTCGAACATGGCGAGCACGCGCGGCTCGACCGCGACCTCGACTTCCCGGGTCTCGCCCGGCTGCAGCGCCACTTTGCTCCAGGCGGCCAGGCGCTTCGGCGCTTCCCACTTGACCGACAGCGGCGATGCGTAGACCTGCGGCACGTCCTTGCCGGCCACGTTGCCGGTGTTGGTGACTTTAAAACGCACGTGCAGGCGGCCATCCTTCACCTGGCCGGCGAGGCCCGAATACGCAAACGTCGTGTAGGACAGGCCGTGCCCGAACGGGAACAGCGGCTTGTAACCTTTCAGGTCGAACCACTTGTAGCCGACCGCGGCGCCTTCGTGGTAGTCCACGGCGAACTGCAGTTCCGGGTTCTTCGGGTCACCATCCAGTTTCGGGCGCGGCAGCTGCTGCTCGGACGCCGGGAAGGTGGCCGGCAGGTGGCCCGATGGGTTGACCGCGCCGAACAGCACGTTGGCGATCGCCTCGCCGCCGCTGGTGCCCGGGTACCAGGCTTCCAGTACCGCCGGGACGCGCGCCAGCCAGGGCATGGTGACCGGCCCGCCGGTTTCCAGCACCACCACGGTGCGCGCATTGGCGCCCGCTACCGAGGCGACCAGATCGTCCTGGCGATCCGGCAGCGCCAGGGTCTGGGCGTCATTGGCTTCACCGATCCACTGGGTGGCGAAGACCACGGCCACGTCGGCTTCAGCGGCCACCCGCGCGGCGCGCGCCGGGTCACGCCCGTCGTCGAACACCACTTTGGCATTTGGGGCCTGGGCGCGGATCGCGCGCAGCGGCGAAGAAGGGTAGTACACCACCGGACCTGGCCAGGTGGCCGGCAGCAGGCCCTTCACGGCCAGTCCGCCCACGGGATAGACCTGGGACGAGCCGCCGCCCGACAGCACGCCCACGTCCGCGTGCCCGCCGATCACGGCGATGCTGCGCACCGTCTTTGCCAGCGGCAGGATGCGTCCTTCGTTCTTCAGCAGGACCATGCCCTCTTCCGCCGTCTGGCGGCTCACCGCGCCATTCCCGGCGAAGTCGATGGTGGCGCCGGCCTTGAGCGGATTGTCGACCACGCCCTTGGCGAACATGGTGCGCACGATGCGCGTCACCATGTCGTCCAGGCGCGCCTGCGGCACCGCCCCGGTCTTCACCGCTTCTTCCAGCGCCCCGCCGAAATAGGGCGACTTGTCGAATTCATGGCCGGACTGCTGGTCCAGGCCATTGTTGGCGGCGGCCACGGTACTGTGCGTGGCGCCCCAGTCGGACATCACATAGCCGCGGAAACCCCAGTCGCGCTTGAGCACGTCGTTCAGGAGCCAGGCGCTCTCGCAGCTATACGGGCCGTTCAGGCGGTTGTAGGCGCACATCACCGAGCCGGCGTCGGACTGCTCCAGCGCGAGTTCCATCGCCAGCAGGTCGGACATGCGCAGCGCCGCCTTGTCGATGCGCGCATCGAGTTCGTTGCGGCCGGTTTCCTGGTCGTTCAGCACGAAGTGCTTGAGCGTGGAGATGATGCGGTTCGATTCCACGCCCTTGATCGCCTGCCCCGCCATGCTGCCGGCCAGCAGCGGATCCTCGCCGGCGTACTCGAAGTTGCGGCCGTTGCGCGGCTCGCGCTGCAGGTTCACGCCGCCGGCCAGCATCACGTTGAAGCCCGAGGCGCGCGCCTCGGAGCCGATCATGGCGCCACCGGCATAGGCGACCTTCGGGTCCCAGCTCGCCGCCGTGGCGAGGCCCGAGGGCAAGGCGGTGCGTTCGCGTACGGCGGGACCGGCCTGCGAGGCCACGCCCTGGGCGGCATCGGTTTCGAACAGGGCCGGCAGGCCAAGGCGCGGAGTGCCCGGGATGTAGCCGGCCGACTGCGGCAGCGCATCCGGATGCTTCTTGCTCTTGCCGAAATCGTGGCCGAAATAGCCCAGCACCCAGCGCAGCTTTTCCTGCTGGGTCATGGCCTTGACTACCAGACGGGCGCGCTGGTCGGCGTCCAGCGAGCGGTCCAGCCAGGGTTTCTGGGCCGGCTCGGCTGGCTCCGGCGGTGCGGCGAAGGCGCTGCTCGCGGACAGGGGGAAGGCGGCGGCGATCGCCGCGACGAGGGCCGTGCGCGCGGCGGCCACGGCGAAGTGCTTGCGTTGCATGTTGTCTCCTGATTGGTTTTTGTTGTGTGTTACAGCGGGCAGAGATGCTAGTCTTCCGCGCCCGGGCGGTAGTCGAACCAGTCGAAGTCGGCCGGGGGCATCGGCGCGGCGGCGGGATTGTGCGCCACCATCCCGAGTCCCACGCCGGTAAACCCGCCCGCGTCCTCGGAACTGAGCGGGGCGGTCGGCGCGCTGCCGAAGTCAGCGACCTCGCGGCCGCCCTTGCCGCCGTCGAGGCGGTAGCCGAACACGTAGCGCTCCGCGGTGGCGCGCACGATCAGCTCCACCTTGCCCGCCCCGAGCGGCGCCTCGCGCAACACGGTGTTTACGCCCTTGACCCGCGTGAGCAGCCGGATCACCCTGCCCTTGCCGCTACCGGCGACCAGCAGCTGGTAGTGGTTGTCCTCGTTCATGCGCAGCGCCAGGCCCGCTTCCTGGCCAGCCGCACGCGGCGCGAAATCGAGGAACGTCGAGGCGCGCACGTTCAAATGCGCCTGGCGCCTGCCCACGAAGGCGGGCGTGCCGATGTCGGACAGCGACAGCTTCGTGCCCTTCAGGCGCAGGAAGCCCGGCCGCTCGGCCAGCGACCACAGGTCGCGGGCCGGGGCGCGCAGGAAGATCCAGTCGCCGCCCAGCGTGCGTGCGCCGAACTCGTCGCGCGCCGGCGCGGCCGGCCACGGATGCGGCGCCGGCAGCCCGTCTGCCTGCATCTTCTCGGCCAGCGGCGCGCCGCCATTCACCTTGAGCCAGCCGTCCGCCGTCCACTCCACCGGCGCCAGCAGCGTTTCGCGGCCCAGGTGGTGCTTGTGCTTCAGGTGACGGACGCCGAGCAGCACCATGAACCATTTGCCGGCCGGCGTCTGCACCAGGTCGGCATGGCCGAGCGCCTGCAGGAGTAGCTCCGGGCGGTCGCGGTGGGTCAGGATCGGATTGTCAGGCGCGCCCTCGAACGGTCCCCAGGGCGAGCGCGAACGCGCAAGGATCACCACGTGGCCATAGGAGGTACCGCCTTCCGCATGCAGCAGGTAATACCAGCCGTTGATCTTGTACAGGTGCGGCCCTTCCGGCCAGACCCCGCCGGTGCCGTTCCAGATGCGGCGCGGCTGGGTCTTGAGCTTGCCCGTGGCGACGTCGATCTCGGCCTGTGCGATGCCGCCGCGCTCGCCGCCATCCTGGTAAGTGAGGTAGACCTTGCCGTCCTCGTCGAAGAACAGCGAAGGGTCGATGCCCTGCGCGTCCTTGATCCAGACCGGTTCCGACCAGGGCCCGCCCGGGCTGGTGGCCTGGACAATGAAGTTGCCGCCGCCGGTGACGTTGGTGGTGATCATGTAGAAGCGGCCGTTCCCGCAGCGTAGCGTGGGCGCGAAGATGCCCTGCGAACTCTTCTGTCCCGCGAGCGGCAGCTGGCTGGGGCGGTCGAGCGCATGGCCGACCAGGCGCCAGTTCACCAGGTCCTTGCTGTGGTAGATCGGTACGCCCGGGAAGTATTCGAAGGTGCTGGTGGCGAGGTAGTAGTCGTCGCCGTCACGGCAGATGCTGGGGTCCGGGTTGAAGCCGGTCAGTACCGGGTTGCGGTACTCGCCCGCAACGGCGCTGGCTGCGTACGACAGGGTCAGGACTGTGCATGCCGCCAGCGCCACGCGCAGGAAACGGCTCATCGCCCCTCCCCGACGGGTGCTGTAGCCGGGCAGCGGGGGCAATGCGGGCGACTGACACCCGACAGAGTTCGACGTGACATCCAGGCTCCTTTTCGTGCGTGCAATGTTAGCGCAACCAGTATAAGTTACAAAATGGTTACGGGCAACGAAAAGAATTCGCGTGCGCGTCGGGGAAATAATGTGCTTTTCTATATGGGGCCGGTACGCGGTGACCCCTTGGCGGGCTCTCGTGTCGGAAGTTTGCGGATGTCGCGTGCCGGCACGGTCGCCGGCGCACCGGATCGCGCTTTCAGCTGGTGCCCGCGCCCGGCCGCAGCACCATGACCGGCACCGGGGCATTGGCCAGCACAGCCTGGGTCACGCTGCCGGCGATCAGGCGGCTCAGGCCGCGCCGTCCATGCGAGCCCATGACGATCAGGTCACACCCCTGCTCGCGCGCAGTCGCCGCGATCGCTTCCGCGATGTCGAGTGCGCTGCAGGTGAGCGCGGTACATGGCACGCCGGCCCGATCGGCACGGACGGCGACAGCGTCGACGTTGCGCTGCGCATGCTCCAGCAGCACCTCGGGCTGCAGGCCCGGATCGTAGGCCATCGCTCCTTCGAGCGATTGAAAGGAGGGTTCGGGCACGGCGACCGACAAGGCCACAATGGCGCTGCCGCGCGCCCGCGCGAAGTCGATGGCGGCCTCGACGGCCGCCTCGGAAACGGGCGAGCCGTCGCTGGGCACGAGAATGCGTCGGTACATGGCGAGCTCCGGTACGTGGAAATGATGGGTCAGGTCGGTAATGGGGTGGGAGACATTGGAGCGGAGTGAGGCCAGTCTGTTCTCCCGACTACCCAAAATCTTTGACGTACATCAAAATCGACCCATGCAGTCCACCGCGCAGGTCGCCCAGTGCCGCGCTTGGCAGGTTTCAGCGCCAGCTTGCCCCCAGGCTGCGCCCGAGCCGCGCATTCCCCTGCTGTGCCATAATTTTCGTACTACACGACAAGACAGGAGACGAGGATGCGGTTTTCCACGCGCGCCGCCGTAGCGACGATGCTGTACTGGTGCCTGGGCGCGCATGCCGCCGGGCCCTCCCCCGAGCTAGCCGGCATGTCGCGTGCGGGCATCGACGTCAAGGGCTGGGCCGACACGAAGGGCGGCGCAGGCGGCAGGATCGTGCGGGTGAGCAATCTGAACGCCTCCGGCGAAGGCTCGTTCGCCGCCGCGGTGATGGAAACCGGTCCGCGCATCGTGGTGTTCGAAGTGGGCGGCGTGATCGACCTGCAGGGCGCCAGCATCCGTATCAATGAACCCTTCGTGACGATCGCCGGCCAGACCGCGCCCAATCCCGGCATCACCTTCATCCGCGGTGAATTCGCGGTCGCCACGCACGACGTGATCGTGCAGCACATCGCGGTGCGGCCGGGCGAATTCGGGCGCGCCAAGAAGAGCGGCTGGGAAGCCGACGGGCTCTCCACCAGTTCCGCCGACAATGTCATCATCGACCATTGCAGCTTCAGCTGGGCCACGGACGAAAACCTGTCGGCCTCCGGCCCGCGCTTCAAGGGCGCGACGGTCGAGGAATGGCGCCAGGGGACCTCGCGCCGCATCACCTTCAGCCACAACATCGTGGCCGAAGGCCTGCGCGATTCGACCCACAGGAAGGGCGAGCATTCGAAAGGCTCGCTGGTGCACGACAACGCCAACCGGGTGCTCTTCTACGGCAACCTGTATAACGCCAACCACGAGCGCAATCCGCTGATCAAGGGCGGCGCCCACGTCGCCGTCGTGAACAACCTGATTCATGACTTCGGCGCCAGGGCGATCCACTACAACCTGATCGCCCACGAATGGGGCGCGCATCCGCCGCAGCTCGGGGTCGTGACCCTGGTCGGGAACGTGGTGCGCGGCGGAGACGATTCGCGGCCCGGCGTGCCCCTGTTCAGCCTGGGCGGCGCGGGCGATGTCAGCCTGTACCTGCACGACAATGTGGCGGTCGACGCCAACGGCAAGCCGATGCCGCAGACCGGCAGCTATACCGCCTCCGGCGCGCGCATTCTCAAGGCCGAGGCGCCCTACCTGCCAACGGGCCTCACACCGCTATCGAGCGCACGACTGGAGAACGCGATCTACATGAGCGCCGGCATGCGGCCGTGGGCCCGCGATGCGGTCGACTTCAAGATCATCTCGGATGTCGCCGAAGGGCGTGGTCATATCGTCGATTCAGAAGGGCAGTCGAGCGGCTACCCGGGCTATGCGCCGACGCGACGCGCGTTCGATCCGGCCGAATGGAATCTGGCGGACATGTCGCCGAAGGCAGGTTGGGCGACGCTGTTCCGCTAACAAGAGGCTACGATTCCAGCCCGAGCCGTCTTGTTCTTGAAGCCTGTTGTTCATGCGACGGGATCGGCTCTCCCAGAAGGAGGAACCGGGGCAGAGATGATGTGGAGTCTGTTGCATATCATTTAATATCGGTCCCTTAAGCGATCAAAGCCAGCGCAGCGCTTTGCGAGCTGGATTGGCAGATCGCTAACCTGCATACTGGTTCATTCGCGAGCAGAGGGAACCGTCTCTTGAAATATCGCGCCTTCCTTTCGTACAGTCATGTAGATACCCTCACTGCCAGGTGGCTGCAATCCAGGCTGGAGTCGTTCAGGATCGATTCCGACCTGGTGGGCAGAAAGACCGCCATTGGAGAGGTTCCAGCCAATCTGAGCCCGATCTTCCGCGATCGCGGGGACTTTCGCGCTGGTTTGCCACTGCCTGAACAAACCTTGCTTTCGCTCGACGACTCGGCGGCCATGATCGTTCTGTGCTCTCCGGCCGCGGCAAAAAGTTTTCACGTGAATGAGGAAATACGCCTGTTCCGGTCACGGCATCCTGAACGCCCTTTCGTTCCCGTCATTGTCCCGAACGTCGCCAGTGTTTCAGAAGCGGAGATATTCCCACGCGCGCTACGCTTCCACGTATCCCCGGATGGCACTGTAACGGATTGCGCGCAATCGCTGCTGGCTGCAGACCTTCGCGAGACGGCGGATGGTCGCGACCTTGCGCTTGCAAAAATATCGGCATCCTTGATGGGAGTCGATACCGACGAGATCTTCCGTCGCGCAGTTCGGCAGCGCAAACGTCGAACACGCATCGTCGTAGCAACTCTCGCGGCATTGGTAATCGGATTCGCCGGCTTGTCCGGATACGCCCTGTTGCAGGGATATCAGGTCGAAACATCGCGCAGACTCGCGCAAGCCCAGCTGCTCGGCAGAGCGCAACCCACCGAGGCATTACTCGCGCTGGCGGACGCAGGCGGCAGATTGTTTATCGATAAAAGCCTGCTGAACCAGCTGACGCCAGACCTGATCCACGCAAGACTCACCCTGGCACGGCACGTGCATTCGGATAGTCTTTCCAGAGCGACGTGGGGGCCGAACGGCTCCTATGTCGTGGCCTCGCATGACGGCAGCGCCCTGCTCTACTCGTCCGACCATCGCCTCGCGGGCGTTGCGCCAGGCAGGAGCCCTGCAACTGCTGGCGAGCAGACGGCCTACGGCAAGAATGGTATCCCTTTGTCCTCGGCCGTCCTGGCGTCTGGCGGAAAAGTGCTGGTCACACTCGATTGGCGAGGTTGTTTACGCCAATTGTCAGTCAAGCAAGATAGCGGCCGACCAGCAGCGGACGAGCCGAGCGTCCAGCGCTGCTTGAACAAAAATGTGGACGCAGGGGAGCCGGAGTATGCGCCAGCAGACCTGGCGGCCGATGGCAGCTTTGTGATCGCGAGGGATCAACAGCTCGAAATCTACGGTCCAACCCGTCGGCTTGTGCCATTGCAAAGCAAGGGAAAGACGATTAAATCCTTGAAACTTGGCCCGAAGCACCAGGTGGCCATCACGTACGCAAATGGAGATATTCGACTCGTTTCGTCGCAAGGACAAGACGTTTCCCTCATGTCGTCAGCTGCGCAAGCCGGATTTTGCGCAGACGGCCGCGTGTGGTCAGTAGCTTCCGATGCAAGTCTTGTACTCATTGACGGCGCCCGTCAAACGCAGGTTCGACTGGCAGGCAAGCGACCGTGGCACATCTCGAACACCTGTTCGCTATACCTGGACGACGCTGGTGACTTGTATCGCATTGGACGTAAGGACCCGCTACGAAAGGCCGTCGCATACGGCTGGAACTACAGCGGAAATGCCATTGCTACCGCATTCGCCCCAAGTGACAGGTATCTGGCTGTCTCCGGCAACCGTGGCGAGATCCAGGTATATGACCTCTCTACTGCCGAGAGCTTCACATTAAGAGGTCATACCCGCCGCGTGTTCAGCATGCGATTCGATGCAACTGAAACCAGGCTCCTCACGGCCAGCCTGGACAGGCAGGCCCGGATCTTCGACCTCCAGCAACGGCTGATCTATTCGGGTGGCAGGTACACAGGGGCCGCTGCGGTCTATTCGGCCCAATCCGGACGCGCGGTGGTCAGCCAGAAGCCCTTCGATTACCTCGAGTACGCGCCCCTCCCGGCCGAGCGCCCATTCGAGGTGCCTGCGATGCCTACAGGCGAACGTGTCCGTGTACGACAGGACTGGCGGGTCGGAAATCTGTACGCCATGGTTGACGGTGATACCCAGTTGCTGGCGCTGTGCAGTACGAGTGATTGTCCCGATGAAGCCATTCAACGCCGGTTGGAAATGGATATCGCAGGCTCCGGCATTGGCCCCAATGCACGGGCCAGTGCGGCCGGAGAATTCCTGGTGGTTCTTGACGACAGTGAAAGGCTTTCGATTTTTGACTTACGTGGCCAGACCAGTCTTCCCGTGCTCACGCTCCCCAGTCAAGGGGTTACCAGCGCCACATTCAGTGCGAACAAGCAGGAGCTATTCATGCTGACTGGGGATGAGCTTTCGATTTTACCCTTCGGACCAAGCGAGATCGCGCGCCGACTGCGTGGGCTGTCTTTCTGTTTTACACCTGAAGAACGTGAAAGCCTGTTCAATGAATCGGCGCGGGAGTCGATCGAACGACATCGCGCGTGCGAGAGCCAGCGCATCGGCCCGCAGCGGCTCCAGTCAGGCGGGAAAAGCAGCTGAAGCAAGAGGCGGCCAATCCATCCTTGTTCTTCGCTGTCGAATGAACGCGACCGCTCCACGCCATCGCGCGGTCCGTCCTGTTCCTCACTGAGTACTGCCAAAGTCGCGCTTTGCAGCCAGCACGCGCGCGAGCGCCGTTTCGGGGTCGAGTCCGGCCATCATCTGGTTGATGATCTCCCGCTTGTCCTCCGATGTCAGGGTTTCGCAGGCCTCCCGGTGCGAACAGAAATAGGCATACCAGGCTACGTCCGCCGGCCGTTCCTTGCGCGGTTTGAAACGTGCCGGCACCTTGGCGCGCATCGCTTCCACGTACCCCGCCAGCTGCGCATCGGCGGTACTCCAGTTGAAGCCGGCAACGGCGCGCTTGTCGGCTTCCCAGTCACCCTGGTACGCTGGCCCGGGCCGCAAGGTCTCCCTGTTCACGGCCAGGCATGCCAGGTTGGGAAAGCCGTGCGAAGCGCAAAAGCCTTCCACGAACTGGAGCTTGGGTCCGATGCCCACCGGTACCGCCCGGCCGAGCACCTCGTCTTTCGGATGCATGGAGCGCGCCAGTGTCAGCAGGTCGCTGTAGGTGATGGGCATGCCGGGCAGGGACGTGGCCTGGCGTGCCAGGGCCTCGACCATGCGGGCGCCTACCTCAATGTCGTTGAAGGTGAATGGAATCATTACGGGAATACGACGTGTGCTCGCTGCGCTCAAGAAAAAGCGCGCCTTGCGTAGCAGCTTGTCGATGCGTCAAATGCCTATCTTAGCAAATACTCGAGACCAGGACGCCAGAGTAGCCCTTCGCCGCATGGTGCATTGTTTCAACGCGCTCGCACTTGCGCCTGCCGTAATCCGCTGCTTATGCCGGCTGCCGGCGTTTGGGGACATTCGCCGGGCGCCCGACGCCCGCCCCGGGCTTGGTAAGCGAGGCCCGCATCGTCACGCTGACGGGAAAACTGCGCACCACCGGCCGGCGGCCGCCATCGCACAGGTTGAGCAGTTCGGCGACGCCGCTGGCCGTCATCTCGCGCCAAGGAATGCGCACCGACGTCAAGGGCGGCGCGGCATACGCGGCGCTGGGCGCGTCGTCGTAGCCGATTACCGACACGTCGCGTGGCACGTGGATGCCCGCTTCATAGAAACACGAAATCGCACCCAGGGCCATTTCGTCGTTGGCGCAGAACAGGGCCGTGAAATGCGTCCCGGACGCGAGGAGTTCATGCGCGGCCGACCAGCCCGCGCTCGAAGAAAAATCGTGTTCGGTCACCCACATGGCGCCGGTATCGATGCCGGCGTTTTCCAGCTCGCACATGAAGCCTTCGATGCGCTCGACGTTGTCCTGTACCGTCCACGGCCCCGCCAGTACCGCGATGGCACGGTGTCCCTGCTCGAGCAGCGCGCGCGCTGCGAGGCGTCCTCCCAGCACGTGGTCCACCGTAAAACACTGCTCGGGGATGCTCTCGAAGGCGTAGTTCAGCGCCACCAGGCGCTTGCGCCGCTCGCCGAACAGGGCCAGGTCTTCTTCCTGCAGGGGGCTGGTCAGCACGATCACGCCGTCGCAGCCGCGCTCGATTAGAAGGCTCACGCCTTCGATCGCTTCCTTCCTGGGTTCGCCCTTGCCGGTGCCGAAGCCGATCATCATGTGCAGTCCGGCGGCGCGCAGTTCGGCGTCGATGATCTTCAGGATGGCGGTATAAAAGGTCCCCGCCAGCATCGGGATGTACACGCCGATCATGCGCGAGCTGCCGTACAACAGCGAACGCGCCGTGTGCGACGGCCGGTAGCCTAGCGCGTCGATGGCTTGCTTCACCCGCTTCAGCTTGTCGGGCGAGACCGAGCCCTTGCCGCGCACCACGCGCGACGCGGTCCCCGTCCCTACCCCGGCCATGCGGGCCACATCCTTAATTGTCGGCACACTCTCCCTCGATTGACGCTGTTATGGCAAAGAAATCAACCTACGACAGTTTGAAGGGCGCGGGCCGGAATGTCCACCGCCACCTCGCTACCGTCTACCAACAGGCAATAACCCTGGGCCTGGTCTAGTTCAAGACGTTACCAAATCAACATAGCACGGTTGAGTGCTCTAGTGCCCGCGAACGCTTGACGCCGTCGACCTGCCCCCCTTTCTTGGAAGCCATGGTGAAGCAGTGTTGACTTGTTTGTGGTTGTTAGCGTTGAGGTATCTGTCCGCAGAATAAGATCCAGTGGGTTAGTTACATTTTTTGGAATTTGAAATTATGCAAAAACAAAAAAGCCGTTGATCATTCAAATCGAATGATCAACGGCTTAGCTGATTGCTTGACAGTCAGAGCTGGGCTTTTACTCCGCTCACTCCCATTCGATGGTCGCCGGAGGTTTCCCTGAAATGTCGTACACCACCCGGTTCAATCCGCGCACCTCATTGATGATGCGGTTCGACACCTTCCCCAGCAGCGAGTGCGGCAGATGCGCCCACTGCGCCGTCATGAAGTCCAGCGTCTGCACTGCCCGCAGCGCCACCACGTATTCGTAGGTGCGGCCATCGCCCATCACCCCTACCGACTTCACCGGCAGGAACACGGCAAACGCCTGGCTGGTCGCTTCGTACCAGTTAACCGGCGCCTTGCCGGGATCAATGCCCGCCACGGCTGGCAGCTCGAACGGCGTATTGCGCAGCTCTTCGATGAAGATGGCGTCCGCTTCGCGCAGCAGGTCGGCGTACTCCTTCTTCACCTCCCCCAGGATGCGCACGCCCAGGCCCGGGCCCGGGAACGGGTGGCGGTACACCATGTCGTGCGGCAGGCCCAGCGCGACGCCCAGCTTGCGGACTTCATCCTTGAACAGCTCGCGCAGCGGCTCCAGCAGTTTCAGGTTCAGGGTCTCCGGCAGGCCGCCCACGTTGTGGTGGCTCTTGATGGTCTGGCCCTTCTTGCCCTTCCCGGCCGATTCGATCACGTCCGGGTAGATCGTGCCCTGCGCCAGCCACTTCGCATTGGTCAGCTTGCCGGCTTCGACCTGGAACACTTCCACGAACTCGCGGCCGATGATCTTGCGCTTCTGCTCCGGATCGGTCACGCCGGCCAGGTGGCCCATGAACTGGTCTTCGGCATCGATGCGCAGCACCTTGACGCCCAGGTTCTTCGAGAACATGTCCATGACCATCTTGCCCTCGTCCTTGCGCAGCAGGCCGTGGTCGACGAACACGCAAGTCAGCTGGTCGCCGATGGCGCGGTGGATCAGTGCCGCTGCCACGCTCGAGTCGACGCCGCCGGACAGGCCCAGGATCACCTCATCGGTGCCGACCTGTTCGCGGATCTTCTGCACCGCTTCGCCGATGTAGTCCGGCATGTTCCAGTCCGACTTGCAGCCGCAGATCTCGTGCACGAAACGGCCGATGATGGCCTCCCCTTGCGAGGTGTGGGTCACTTCCGGGTGGAACTGCAGCGCGTAGAAGCGGCGCTCCTCGTCGGCCATGGCGGCGATCGGGCAGCTGTCGGTCGAGCCCATCAGCTTGAAGCCCGGCGGCATGTCCAGCACCTTGTCGCCGTGGCTCATCCACACGCGCAGCATGCCGTGGCCTTCATCGGTGACGAAATCGTTGATGCCGTTCAGCAGGGCCGTATGGCCGCGAGCGCGCACTTCGGCGTAGCCGAACTCGCGTACCTTGCCGTTCTCGACCTTGCCGCCGAGCTGGGCGGCCATGGTCTGCATGCCGTAGCAGATGCCCAGCACCGGCACGCCGGCTTCGAACGCGGCCTGCGGCGCGCGCGGCGAATCGCCCTCCAGGGTGGAGTTATGGCTGCCCGACAGGATGATGCCGGAGGCGCCGTAGTTGCGCACGAATTCGTCGCTGACGTCATACGGATAGACTTCCGAAAACACGCCGGCATCGCGCACGCGACGGGCGATCAGCTGGGTAACCTGGGAACCGAAATCGAGGATGAGGATTTTAGAATGCATGTGGAGAGGCAACAGTAGTCAGAATCGGGGTCATACGAAAACGCGGCCCTCGGGCCGCGTTTCATGGATGCGTTACTCGGAAC
Organism: Massilia sp. IC2-477; assembly: GCF_020707265.1. Lineage (GTDB taxonomy): Bacteria > Pseudomonadota > Gammaproteobacteria > Burkholderiales > Burkholderiaceae_D > Telluria. The sequence continues at coordinate 87,852 of NZ_JAJFEQ010000008.1, read as the reverse complement.
GGTAGTTCGGCGCTTCCTTGGTGATCTGCACGTCGTGCACGTGCGATTCGCGCATGCCGGCCGAGGTGATCTCGACGAACTCGGCTTTCTCGCGCAGTTCTTCGATGGTGGCGCAGCCGCAGTAGCCCATCGACTGGCGCACGCCGCCGACCAGCTGGAAGATGATCGCCAGCACGCTGCCCTTGTAGGCGACGCGGCCTTCGATGCCTTCCGGGACGAACTTGTCGGCCTTGGCGGAGGCTTCCTGGAAGTAGCGGTCGGCCGAACCTTCGGCCATCGCGCCCAGGCTGCCCATGCCGCGGTAGGATTTGTAGCTGCGGCCCTGGTACAGGATGGTTTCGCCCGGCGCTTCATCGGTGCCGGCGAACATGCTGCCCATCATGACGGTGTGCGCGCCCGCTGCCAGTGCCTTGGAGATGTCACCCGAGAAGCGGATGCCGCCGTCGGCGATGCAGGGAACGCCCGTGCCTTCCAGCGCCTTGGCCACGTTCGAGATCGCGGTGATCTGCGGCACGCCGACGCCGGCGACGATACGGGTGGTGCAGATCGAGCCCGGGCCGATGCCGACCTTGACCGCGTCCGCGCCGTACTCCACCAGCGCTTTCGCAGCGGCCGCGGTGGCGATGTTGCCGCCGATGACGTCCACGTGCGGATAACGTTCCTTGATCCACTTCACGCGGTCGAGGATGCCCTGCGAGTGGCCGTGGGCGGTGTCGACCACCAGCACGTCCACGCCGGCCTGCACCAGCAGGTCGATGCGCTCTTCGTCGCGCTCGCCAACGCCGACGGCGGCGCCGACCAGCAACTGGCCGCGCGAATCTTTCGATGCCAGCGGGTGTTCGTGCGACTTCTGGATGTCCTTGACGGTGATCAGGCCGCGCAGTTCGAAGTCGTCGTTGACAACCAGCACGCGCTCGAGGCGGTGCTTGTTCATCAGGCGCTTGGCTTCTTCAGTGTTGGCGTCTTCGTTCACGTACACCAGCTTTTCGCGCGGAGTCATCTTGGCGCGTGCTTCCGCTTCCAGGTCTTCCTCGAAACGCAGGTCGCGGTTGGTGATGATGCCGACCACCTGCTTGCCCTCGACGACCGGGAAGCCACTGATGCCGTGCTGTTGCGACAGCGCCAGCACTTCGCGGATCTTCATGGTCGGGGGAATGGTGATCGGGTCGCGCAGCACGCCCGCTTCGAAACGCTTGACGCGCGCTACTTCTCTCGCCTGGTCGGCCGGGCGCAGGTTCTTGTGGATGATGCCGATGCCGCCTTCCTGCGCCATCGCGATCGCCAGGCGCGCCTCGGTCACGGTGTCCATCGCAGCCGACAGCAGCGGGATATTCAGCGTGATATTCCGGGTCAGTTTGGTGCGAAGGGAAGTTTCGGCCGGAAGAACATTGGAGTAAGCCGGGACGAGCAGCACGTCATCGAACGTGAGTGCTTTTTGGAGTAGACGCATAGCATTTTCCTATAGGCGCAAAAGTGAATTATACAGAAAGTACAAACGACTGTCGCAGCCATGCCGAAAAAATGGCCGTAGGGAAGAGTCCGCGATTGACAGCCGGACTGAAGCATGGCGAAATCCGACTGTTACTTAAGGAAAACTTTTATGCCGCACCAGACCGCACCCCTTCGCCTGTTTTCCGCCTGTGCCCTGCTCCTTGGCAGCACCTTGGCCCATGCCCAGTATTCCTGGATCGGCGAGAATGGCGTGCGCCAGTTCTCCGACCGCCCTCCCCCACCGTCCACGCCGCAGCACAAGATCCTGAAGGCGCCGGGCCGGCTGCCGGCACCGCAGGCGGCGCCCGCTCCGGCCGCCGCGACACCTGGAATAGCCAAGGAATTGCCCGACCTGGCTCAGCGCGAAAGGGACTATCTCAAACGCACGAAAGCAAGGGAAGAACAGGAAAAGAAAGAGCTGGTGGAAGCCCAGCGCCGGCGCGACGACGGCGAGCGCTGCGATGCCGCGCGCCAGGCGCGCGCCCAGGTGGAATCGGGCATCCGTATTTCCCGCGTCAACGCCAATGGCGAGCGCAGTTTCGCCAGCGACCAGGAGCGCGCCGAACAGCTGGCGCGCGCCAACAGGATCCTGGCGGAGTGCCGCTAAGCCCCGCCGACTGAAGCGCCGGTGCGCGCGGACGCACACTCCACACGGTTGCGTCCGCCCTCCTTCGCCGCATACAGGGCTGCGTCCGCACGGCCCATCAGGCTAGCGACATCCTCGCCCTCTTCCAGCATTGCCAGGCCGATACTGACCGTGTAGGCCGCGCCGGTCTGCGCCGAGCGGTCGAGCGCGCTGCGCAGGCGCTCCGCCACCGCCAGCGCCGTCTCTCCCGTCGCGTCCGGCAGCAGTACGCCGAATTCTTCGCCGCCGAGGCGCGCGAAGTAATCGACCTTGCGGATCACGTCCTGGGTGCGATGCACCAGGTCGCGCAGCACCTGGTCGCCGGTCGCGTGTCCATGGGTGTCGTTGATGCGCTTGAAGTGGTCGGCATCGACCAGCAGCAGGCCGAGTCCGCTGTGGTGGCGCCGGGCCCGTGCCAGCTCGCGCTCGGCCGCCTCGAAGAAGGCGCGGCGCGAAGGCGCGCCGGTGAGGTGGTCGTGGTCGGCGGCGTAGGCGGTGTCGGACAGCACGCGCGCATTCGACATCATCACCGCCCCCAGCGTCAGGGCCGGCAGCGCCAGGGTGCCGAGGGCGAAGAAGATCAGATTGGCCGTGCCGGGCGCAATGAAGCTCACCGGTTCGATGGCATCCGCCAGATAGAAGATGCCGCGCACGCCGTGGGCCAGTCCCAGCAGGAAGGCCGCTGTGCGGGTAAAAGCGTAAGGGTAGCGCAGGCGGCCCTGGGCATGGGGCAGGCTGGCCGCGATGCCGAAGCAGGCCGCGCCGTGGAAAACCGATACCGAGGTAATCCGCAGCGAGGTCGACTCAGGACCGTAGTGGAACAGCACCACCCCGGCAAAGGAGGCCAGCCCGCCGATCGCGAGGAGGCGCCAGGGGACTGGTAGTCCCAGGTGGCGGCGGAATCCTGCGAACATCAAAGCGATGGTGAGGAGAAAGATCGCGTTCGCGGCCTCAATGCTCAACAGGTCCGGCAGTACGCCGCGCGACGCAAACAGCAGCAGCGCGACCACCGCCAGGCCGTTGGCCTGCCCCCATTCGCGGATGCCCTCGACCTTGCTGCCGGCGAGCGAAGACAGCACCAGCAGCATGACGACCGACAGCGCGGTGGTGACCAACAACAGACTCAGGGTGCTCAGCATGGGGGAAACGGGCAGCGGACAAGGTAGCGGCCTCGCTACGCAGGCAAGGCAAATCCGGCTGCCGGGCGTCGAGGTATCACATGATACCCTGAAGCGGGCAATCCTTATTGCGCAGTGGAATTTTTACCACTTAGCAAAACTCAGGCAGCTGGCTGGGCGCCGCCTTCCTTCTTGGCTGCGCGCTTGCGGCGCGAATCCTTGGGATCGGCCACGAGGGGCCGGTAGATCTCAATGCGGTCGCGCTCGCGCAGCACCGTGTCCAGGGTCTTTTTCTTGGCGTAGATGCCGACCGGCTGGGTGCTCAGGTTAATGTCCGGATAGGCTTCCAGGACTCCGCTCATCTCGATGGCCGCGCCGATCGTGGTGCCGGGCACGACCTTCATCGGGCACAGGAATTCCTCGCCAGCCTTGGCGTAGCAGACATAAACCTGCAGCATCGCATCGGCCGGATCAGCCATAGATGGCCTCGGCACGCTTGCTGAAGGAATCGACCATGGTATTGGCGATCATGCCGAACACCGGGCCGATGATCTGTTCCAGGATGATGCTGGAGAACTCATAGTGAAGGTCGAAATCGATCTTGCAGGCGTCGGCGCGCAGGGGCTTGAAGTTCCAGGTTCCTTCCAGCATCTTGAAGGGACCGTCGACCAGGTGCATCTTCATCTGGGTCGGACGGTTGTTGTGGTTGGAAGTGGTAAAGCTCTGCTTCACGCCGTGGAAATTGATTTGCAGGCTGGCCACCAGCTTGTCGTCGCCGCGCTCGAGCACTTTCACGCCGCCGCACCACGGAAGGAATTTTGGATAGTCTTCGACCTTGGCGACAAGGTCGAACATCTGCTCGGTGCTATACCCGAGAAAAACTGATTTGTGCACTACTGCCATTGGTCAACCGTTTGTTATGATGTTGGACGAGTTGCATTTTGCGCCATGCAATCTTTGCATTGGCGCCACAGCAGTAGTTTAACCGAGACGCGGATTTTCGCTATTTCATGAGTATCGCAGACAATAAAAAAGCATTTTTCGACTACTTCATCGAGGACCGGTACGAGGCCGGCATCGTGCTGGAAGGGTGGGAAGTCAAGGCCATCCGCGCCGGCAAGGTGCAGATCAAGGAAGCCTATGTGGTCGTGCGCAACGGCGAGCTGTTCCTGTTCGGCGCCCACGTCAGCGCGCTGAACACGACCTCTGCCTTCAGCCACCCGGAAGCGCTGCGCACCAGGAAGCTCCTGCTGCACCGCGCAGAGCTGGACAAGCTGGTCGGCAAGGTCGAGCGCGCCGGCTACACCCTGGTGCCGCTCAACCTGCACTTCAAGGCCGGCCGCGTGAAATGCGAAATCGGCCTGGCCAAGGGCAAGAAGCAGCACGACAAGCGCGCCACCGAGAAGGACCGCGACGCCAAGCGCGAAGTCGCCGCGGCCATGAAGACCCACCGCCGCTGATCCCTTCCTTCACGCCGCGCTGCGCGCCTCCTCCCCTGGCAGCGCGAACACCTGCGCTCGCGATCCCGCGACCGCCTCCTGGTCGTGGGTCGAAAAGAAGAACAGGCGCCTGTCCCCTTCCCGCCTGAAGACCTCCAGCAGGAATGCCTTGGCCTGGGCATCGATGCCGTTGGTCGGCTCATCCATCAGCACGACCAGGGCGTCGCTGGCCAGGCCGGCGGCCAGCATGAATTTCTTGCGCGTGCCCAGCGACATCGTCCCGAAACGCTTGCCCGTGTGCGGCGCCAGCCCCAGTCCGTCCAGCAGGCCGGGCAGCGCCGGCGCCTTGCCTTGGCCGCGCAGGGCCAGGACAAAACGCAGGAATTCGTCGCCCGTCATGAAGTCGTAGGCCGCCGCTTCGTCCGGCACCCAGGCCAGCAGCGCACGCGCGCGGCGCGGCGCCCCGGCCAGGTCGTGGCCACCCACCAGGATGCGCCCACTCTGCTGCGGCGCCACGCCCGCCAGCAGCGACAGCAGCGTCGACTTGCCGGTGCCGTTCGGCCCCATCAGCGCGACCGCGCCAGGCCCGAAGCCGAATGACAGGTCGGAAAACAGCGCCTGGCCGGAAAAGGCCATGCCAAGCCCCTCCACCGCCAACAACTTGCTCGTCACAGGATGCATGCGTCTCTCACAGGATCAGGAACGTTGCGACCAGCACCACGAACTTGAGCAGGACTCCGTCCTTGTGGCGCTGGATGATGGGGGCGCCGAGCAGCGCCAGGGTGGCGAGGCTGCCGGCGCCGTGCCGCAGCAGCTGCGCCGCGACCACGTCGCCCGCGCTTCCCTGCAGCTGGCAGGCCGCGTAGCCCGCGCCCAGGATCAGTGCATGCAGGCCGAGCACGCAGCCCTGTTCGGCCACGGCCACACGCAGTGCCCCGAACGGCAGGCTGCGCAGCCACTCGGCCAGCTGCGTGCGGGCGCTCCACAGCACGTGGAAGAGTCCTGACAGCACCGCGGCGATCATCCAGCAGCCGACCTTCAGGAAGGCCGAGGATTCCGCCAGCTTGCCGACACTGAAGATCATCCACAGGCAGGCCGCCTGCAGCGCGGCGGCCAGGAGGATGCGCGGCAGCGCGGCATGCGCGTGGCCGCGCACCAGCACATTCGCCTGCCATGCGAGCAGGAAGGCCATGCCGCCGATGCGCGGGCCGCCGCCGCGGCGTGCGCGTCCCGGTGCATGCGGCACGGGATCGGCAGCCAGCGCACTCCGCAGTCCGAGCAGCACGGCGCTCGAGGCCAGTCCCAGCATCAGCGGCTCGTACGGGCCGTAGACGCCGCACCCAGCCAGCACACCATAGCCGACGCACAGCATTGCCAGGGACAGCGCCGTCGGTCGCATGGCGGCCGCCTGCGCCGCGCCAAGGCTCAGTAGCGCGAGCAGTACCGCGCGCAAGATGAACCACGGCGCCCCGCCGCCGTGCGCTGCGACCTGCCATATGGTCAATGCGACCGGCACCACGAAGACCTGTAGGCCCACCAGCAGCATGGCCGTATCGACCTGCCTCAGCGTACTCCGGTCCAGCGGCAGCGAGCGCGCATACGCCGCCAGCGCGCCGCCGGCGATGAAACCGCGGTGGATGCGCGCCCACAGCGCCACAATGGCCAGCCAGGCGCCGGCCCAGGCGGCGTTGGCGCCGAAGCTGCCGGGCTCGCGCCAGAAATGCAGGATCGGCTCGGCCGGCAGCTCCGGCCGCTCGAGCAGCATCGGGCCGCACAGGGCCACCACCACGCCGAGCACGTGGGCGTAGCGCAGGTAGAGACCGAAGGACTCGCGCCGGAACCAGGCGCGCCGGCTGCGCAGCAGCAGGAAGAAGGGATGCGCCGTCATCCAGCGCATCCCTGCGCGGCCATCAGACGGCCGGTTTCGCGAAGCGCAGGCTGAGGCGCCACATCAGGAAGCTCAGCACGCAGCCCAGGGCCGCGCCGCAGGCCAGCTTGAAGGCGCTGCCGAACAGCAGCGGCGCCACCAGGCCCGACACCAGGGCGAAGGACATCATCTGGATGAAACCGACCATCGACGCGGCCAGGCCGCGGTTGTGCGGGAACAGGCCCATCGCCGACAGCTGGATGCCCGGCATTGCCACTGCCAGACCGAAAGTGAACACCGCCAGCGGCAGCACCGCCCAGGGCACGCTGGCCGCGAACAGGGCGTTGTAGCCGACGTTCAGGATCGAGGCCACGGCCATCACGCCGTAGCCGACCCACAGCAGGCGGCCGGGCGGCGCCTTGGCGGCGCGCTTGCCGCCCCAGGCCGAACCGACCACCATGCCGCCGATCAGCGGGATGAACATCCAGGCAAAGGCCGTCTCCGGCAGGCCCAGGATCTCCATCACGAAGTTGGCAGCGGAGCCGATATACAGCGACAGGCCGCCGAACACCAGGCCGAGCGCCAGCGACAGCATCACGAACTGCGGATTGCGCAGCACCATCAGGTAGTTGCGCGAGATCGTCACCGGGTGGAAGACCTGGCGCTTCTCGCGCGGCAGGCTTTCCGGCAGCAGGCGCAGCACCAGCAGGATCATGGCGGCGCCGAACAGGGCCAGGAACACGAAGGTCGCGCGCCAGCCGAAGGTCACGTGCAGCCAGCCGCCCAGCACCGGCGCGATCGCGGGCGCCAGGCCGAACACCATCATGATGTGCGACATCATCTTCTGCGCCTGGGCGCCGGAGAAGCGGTCCTGCACGATGGCCTGGCCGATCACCGAGCCGGCGCCGGCCGAGATGCCCTGCAGCGCGCGAAAGGCCAGCAGCCAGCCGAAGGTCGGCGCCAGCGCCGCGCCGATCGAAGCCAGCGTGTACAGCACCAGCGCCCCCAGGATCACCGGACGGCGCCCGAAGGAATCGGACAGGGTCCCGTAGAACAGCATCATCAGCGCGAAGCAGAACAGGAACACGCTGAGCGTCTGCTGCACCGCCACCGGCCCCACCCCGAACTCGTTGCCGATCGCCGGCATCGACGGCAAATAGGTATCGATCGCGAGGGCCCCGATCATGCCGAGGCAGGCGAGGATGGTGGTGAGGAGTCGTTGCATGGCAGTGCCTTCTGAAAATGACCGGCACTGCGACAGGCAGGCGTCCGGGGGACGCAATTGTACTGAATTTCACAGAAACAATTTTGGCAAGGTCCAATCTGCGCTGTCAGCGCAGCGACATGCCGAAGCGTTCGGTGCGCGGCATCCAGTTGCCGAGGTAGTCGGCCGAGACCAGGATGCGCTCGGCGCGTCCGATCAGGAGGTGGCGCGGCACGAAGCCGATGTAGCGCGAGTCGCGGCTCATGTCGCGGTTGTCGCCCAACATCAAATAGGAGTCCTGGGGCACGAGCACCGGGCCGAAGTCGCGCGGCACCACCAGCTGCGGCAGCACCTGGATGCGGTGCTGGTGGCCGTCGACGGATTCGGCGATGCGCCGCGCCTGCAGCGTGGTGCCGGCCGCCAGTTCCTGCGCCGCTTCCTGCAGCAGGTAGTCCGACTCGACGCCGTTGATCACCAGGCGTTCGTTGCGCATCTCGACGCGGTCGCCCGGCAGTGCGATCAGGCGCTTGATCAGGCGGGTGCCGTCCTCGGGCGAGGTGAAGGTGACGACGTCGCCGCGGCGCGGTTCGCCGGTGCGGGCCAGCACCACGTCAGTCAGTGGTACTTTGACGTTGTAGGCAAGGCGGTTGACGAACACGACGTCGCCTTCCAGCAGGTTGGGCCGCATCGAGCTGGACGGAATCGGGTTCCAGTCCGCCACCGCAGTGCGGAACACGCCGAACAGCAGCAGGAAAGCCAGGAAACCCTTGTTGTCGCGCAGGAACGCTTTCATCGAACAACCCTCCTCTTGTTATGATGAGAACGTTATACGCAGGCTGGCTTTAATGATGCTTAAACGTTAAGGCTGCGCCTGCATGTCACCGGGTTGTCATATTCAACAACTACACTTCCTGCGCCGACACTACGACGCAGATCATGGATATGAAACACAAGGCCATCGATACCGAGGCCAGGACCATTCCCGAAGGCGGCGCCTTCCTGAACCGCGAGCTGTCGCTGCTCGAGTTCAACCGTCGCGTGCTGGCCCAGGCCGAGGACCCGTCCATTCCGCTGCTCGAGCGGCTGCGCTTCCTGACCATCGTGTCCGGCAACCTCGACGAATTCTTCGAGGTGCGCGTCGCCAGCCTGCTGGCCCAGCACCAGATGGAAGCGGGCCACAGCGGCGTCCCGCACGCGGTGCACCACACGTTGGAACGCGCCAGCGCGGAGTGCCGCCACCTGATCGACCGCCAGTACAAGCTGTTCAACCAGCAGATCGTGCCGCAGCTAGCGGAGAACGGCATCCACATGCTGCGCCGCAGTGAACGCAACGCCGCCCAGCGCGCCTGGGTCAAGGCCTTCTTCGACAAGGAAGTGCGTCCGCTGCTCACTCCGATCGGGCTTGACCCGGCCCACCCCTTCCCGCGGGTGGTCAACAAGAGCCTGAACTTCATCGTCGAACTGGCGGGCAAGGACGCCTTCGGGCGCGGCACCGGCATCGCCATCATGAAGGCGCCGCGGGTACTGCCGCGCGTGATCCGGCTGCCGAGCGAACTGTCGGACAAGAAGGGCGAGTCCTACTGCCTGCTGTCCTCGGTGATCCAGGCCCACATGGCCGACCTGTTCACCGGCCGCGAAGTGGTCTCGTATTCGCAGTTCCGCGTCACCCGCAACAGCGACCTGTGGGTCGACGAGGACGAGGTCAAGAACCTGCGCCAGGCCCTGCAGAGCGAGCTCCATGCGCGCAACTACGGGTTCGCCGTGCGCCTGGAGGTCGGGCGTGCCTGCCCGCCGCACTTGTCCAACTTCCTGCTCGAGCAGTTCGACATCGACCGCTCGCGCCTGTTCGCGGTGGACGGACCGGTGAACCTGGGCCGGATGCTGGAGATCGCCAACACCAAGGACAAGTCGGAACTGAAGTTCCCGCCCTTCACGCCGGGATTCCCGCCCAAGCTGACCGGACCCGATATCTTCTCGGCCCTGCGGCGCCAGGACGTGCTGCTGCACCACCCCTTCGAATCCTTCCAGCCGGTCATCGACTTCATCCAGCAGGCCGCCGCCGACCCCTGCGTGGCCGCGATCAAGCAGACCATCTACCGCGCCGGCATGAACTCGGACCTGATGGAAGCCCTGATCGCCGCAGCCCGCCGGGGCAAGGAAGTCACTGTGATCGTCGAGCTGATGGCGCGCTTCGACGAAGAAGCCAACATCAACTGGGCCGAGCGCCTGGAACAGGCCGGGGCTCAGGTGGTGTACGGCGTGGTGGGCCTGAAGACCCACGCCAAACTGGCCCTGGTGCTGCGCCGCGAAGAGAACGGCCTGCGCCGCTACGCCCACCTCGGCACCGGCAACTACAACTCGACCACCGCCAAGTTCTATACCGACTTCGGCCTGCTCACCTGCGACGACGAGATCACGGCCGACGTCAACGAAGTCTTCATCCACCTGACCAGCCTGACCCGCCCGAAGGCGATCAACAGCCTGTGGCTGGCGCCGTTCTCGCTGCAGAAGGAAGTGGTGCGGGCGATCCGCGACGAAGCGACGATCGCCAAGGCGGGCCGCCCCGGGCGGATCATCGCCAAGATGAATTCGCTCACCGACGATTCCGTCATCAAGGCCCTGTACGAGGCTTCGCAGGCGGGCGTGCGCATCGACCTGATCGTTCGCGGCGCCTGCTCGCTGCGCCCCGGCGTGAAGGGCCTGTCCGAGAATATCAAGGTGCGCTCGATCGTCGGTCGCTTCCTGGAGCATTCGCGCATCTTCTACTTCCGCAACGACCTGAAGCACGACATTTACCTGTCGAGCGCGGACTGGATGAACCGCAACCTGTTCCGGCGCGTGGAGGTGGCCTTCCCGGTGCGATCCCCTGCCCTCAAGCGCCGGGTGCTGCGCGAAGGCCTGCATCCCTACCTGAAAGACAACGTCAACGCCTGGGAACTGGGCAGCGACGGGCACTACCGACGCAAGAAGACCCGCAGCGGCCAGAAGGGCAGCTGCGCCCAGCAACAGCTGATGGAGATGCTCGGCGCCGACAAGCATCCGAACAAGGAGATCGAGCATGGACCTGATCCTGTGGCGGCACGCTGAGGCTGAACCGCACGTGGAAGAAGGCGACGTCGCGGGCGACCTGCGGCGCGCGCTCACGCCCAAGGGCAAGCGCCACGCCGCGCGCGTCGGCGCCTGGCTGCACCGCCAGCTGCCGGACGACGTGCGGGTGCTGTGCAGCCCGGCGAAACGCTGCGTGCAGACGGTGGAAGCACTGGGGCGCAACTACAAGCTGCTGGACGCTTTGGCCCCGGATTCGAACGCGGAGGCGATACTCGACGCCGCGAGCTGGCCGGAACACCGCCAGCCGGCGCTGATCGTCGGCCACCAGCCGCTGCTGGGCCATGTCGCCTCGCTGGTGCTATGCGGCGGCAAGCAGGACTGGCGCATCCGCAAGGCGGGCGTGTTCTGGATCACCCGCAAGGGCAGCGACGGCCTGCCCTATGTAAAACTGGTGGTGGGGCCGGACTTCATCGGCCAGCTGCGCTGACCGGACACCCGTGGGGTGGGCGGCTCCACCTGCTCACCGGATCTGTCGCGAACGAAGCGCCGCCCACGCGGTCAGCTGCTTGTCCGCGTGGGCGGCTCGCAAGCTGCCAGTAGGTCAAGGTGCAGGGTGGAGCCGCCCACCCTACGAAATCAAGCGATACGCACGTGGAACGGGATCCCGACCTCGTTCCACGCCCCCTCCTCTTTCGCCAGCCAGGGCCCGAGCGTCGGGTGCCTGTCCAGCAGCTCTGCCGGCAGCTCGAGCTCGATGCGCAGCGTATCGAAGCGGCTCTTCATGCGCGCCTTGACGCCGCCGATGTCATTGTCGGCGCGTGCATGCATGAACACCACCGCCATGCGCAGCGCCAGCACCGCGCGCGCGACATCGGTGTCGTCCAGGGCCTCGCGGATCTTGCGCAGGTTGCCCTTCTGGCCCAGCACCAGGGTGCTCATCAGGCGCTGTTCGCGGGTGGTGAAGCCCGGCAGGTCGGCGTGTTCGACGATATAGGCGCCGTGCTTGTGGGCGCCCGTCATCGATATCGACAGGCCGGCTTCGTGCAGCATCGCGCTCCAGCACAGGTAATGGTGGCGCGCATCCAGCGGCTCGAGTTTTTCGTACAGGGTCGAGGCGATGTGCGAGGTGCGCAGCGCGCGCTGGCTGTCCACCCCGAAGCGGCGCATGCAGGCGCGGATCGCGGCGTCGCGCCGGTCGCGCCGGTTGGCGCGTAGTTCGAGGTCGGACAGCACGCCCAGGCGCAGGCCGGCGTTGATGGCGGTGAGCTGCTGCACGCCCAGTTCCTGCATCACCCCGATCAGCACCGTCAGGCCGCCGACCATCACCGGCACCCGTTCCTTCTTGATGCCGGGCATGTTGAAGGCGTCGACGTGACCCAGTTCGAGCAGGATGTCGCGCAGTGCATGCAGGCTGGCCTGCGACATGCTGCCATCACCGATGCTGTTCTTCGACAGGACTTCGGCGATGGCGCGCATCGTGCCCGAAGAGCCATAGGCGGCGTCCCAGCCCTGGGCCTTGTACAGGTCGGCCGCGTCCTCGAAGCGGGCGCGCGCCTCGGTGACGGCGGCGTCAAAACGCTGGGGCGTGATGCGCCCGTCGGCAAAGAAGGCGGCGGTCTGCGGATGGGTGCCGATGCCGAAGGATTCGACCAGGTTGATCTCGGGGCCGATGGCGGCGATGACTTCGGTGGAGCCGCCGCCGATGTCGATGACCAGGCGGCGCTCCTCCAGGCGGTCGATGGCGCGCGCCACGCCCATGTAGATCAGGCGCCCTTCTTCCTCGCCGGAGATGACTTCGACCGGATAGCCGATCGCCCGCTCGAGCTGCGGCAGCAGCTGCTCGGCATTGCGCGCCACGCGCAGGGTGTTGGTGGCGACCACCCGCACCGCGTCCAGCGTGTATTCGTCGAGGATGGCGCGAAAGCCTTCCAGCGAGCGCACCGCGCTCTTCATGGCAGCCTCGGTGAGCATATTGTCCTGGTCCAGCCCCGCCGCCAGGCGAATCGGGTCGCGCGCGGTGCGCACGATATGCATGCGGCCACCCGCCGGTTCGCCGATGTGCAGGCGGAAGCTGTTGGACCCGAGGTCCACTGCTGCAAACATACGCTCTCTCGCTGGTTGCGCAGGCGGCCCGCCAACCGGGCTGCCGCGTTGGCGAAAGTATACCGTGTCACGCCGTCTAGCGTGCGTCCTTCGGAGGCGTGCGGCGCAGCGCGTACCAGGCGCCCACCGCCACCGGCGCGCCCAGTGTGACGGCCGAGACCAGGTCCCAGGCGCCGTCACCCAGCAGCGCCGCCACCAGGCCGACCAGGGTCAGGACGGCCAGCAGCACGGGGACGACCCAGATCTGCGTGCGGGTGCGGATCATGGCGACTCCGTCGAACGCGCCAGCGCCGGCGACTCGTGCACGGCGGGCGCAGTGTGAACGGCCGCTTTGGCCTTGCGGCTCCGCTTGAGCCACAAGTAGAGGCCCGAGCCGAGGATGATGATGGTGCCGATGTCGAGCAGCGCCCACAGCAGCTTCATGGCCTGGCCGCCGTAGTCGCCGAAGTGCAGCGGCTGCGACAGCAGCAGCGCCGTCAGGTACCAGGGCAGCTCGCGGCGGTCGGTGATCGCGCCGGTGCCGGCGTCGATCAGGACCGGCTTGTACAGGCGCGAGCTGAAGGCTTCCTCGCCGCGCATGTAGACCCCGTAGTGGTGCGGGCTGGCAAAGGGCGTGCCGGGGAAGGCCACAAAGGCCACTTTCATGCCCGGCTCGGCCTGTTCGGCGCGTACGATGGCTTCGTGGATCGAGGCCATCTTCGTCACCTTCGGCTGGCCCTCGTAGGGCTTGAGCATCGCTGCGATCTCGGTGTTCTGCCAGTACTTGAGCAGCAGGTCGGCCCAGGTGTTGACCATGCCGGTCGCGCCCACCACGAAGACCCAGACCAGGGTCACGATGCCGAGCAGGTTGTGCAGGTCGAGCCACTTGATGACGCGGCTGCGTTCGTGGCGCACGGCGCCGAAATCGAGCTTGCGCATGAAGGGTGCGTACAGCACCACCCCGCTGACCACGGCGACGATCAGCAACAGCCCCATCAAACCCAGGAACAGCTTGCCGTACAGGCCCGCGAACAGGTCCACGTGCAGGCGGAACATGGTGGACATGAAGGCGCCGCCTTCGAAGGCCGGTTCGGTGATCACCTTGGTCGTCCGCGCGTCGACGGCGATCGGCTTGTAGTGCTCGTCCGTGGGGTGGTCGCCCAGGGTGACGTTCCAGATCGCGGGTTCGTCGATTTCCTGCGACATGTACATCGCGATCTTGGTGGGATACAGCTCCTTGGCCGAGGCCAACACCGCATCGATGTTGCCGCGCGGGGTATCGGCGGGCATCGCCGGGGCTTCGACGTCGGTGCCCAGCAGGTGGCCGATCTCGTGGTGGTAGATCAGCGGCAGGCCGGTCAGGCACAGCAGTAGCATGAAGACGGTGCAGACCAGGCTGCTCCATTTGTGGATCCAGCTCCAGCGGCGTAAAGAGACGGGGGACATGGGCGTGGGAAAGCGACAGTTCGGCAAATAATAATCGTTCTCATTTACAGAAGCAAGCCAAAACGGTTAGAATGACAATCATTCTCATTAAGAAAAACACCGTTCACCGATGAAACTGCTTCGCCTGACTCCGATCGCCCTCGCCGCCGCTGCCTTCGCCGCCCATGCCCAGGAGAGCGCCCCCGCCGAACCCGTTGCCACCGTCGTGGTGAGCGCCTCCGCCGACGCCTCGGCCCAAGGCCTGCCCTCCGCCTACGCCGGCGGCCAGGTCGCGCGCGGCGGGCGTCTCGGCCTGCTGGGCAACGTGGACATCATGGACACGCCCTTCAACTCCATGAACTACACCCAGGCCCTGATCCAGGACCAGCAGGCGCGCAGCGTGGCCGACGTGGTGCAGAACGACCCGTCCGTGCGCTCGGCGCGCGGCTTCGGCAACTACCAGGAGCTGTACATGATCCGCGGCTTCCCGGTCTATTCGGACGACATGGCCTACAACGGCCTGTATGGCCTGCTGCCGCGCCAGTACATCGCATCCGAACTGCTCGAACGCGTCGAGGTGCTGCGCGGCGCCAACAGCTTCATCACCGGCGCGCCGCCCAGCAGCGGCGGGATCGGCGGCGCCATCAACCTGCTGCCCAAGCGCGCCACCAACCGTCCGCTGACGCAGGTGACGGCGGGCGTGGAGACCGGCGGCCAGGCCTACCTGGCGACGGACCTGTCGCGCCGCTTCGGCGTCGATGAACGCCTGGGCGTGCGCGTCAACGCGGTGCGCCGTGACGGCGATACGGCGGTCGACCGCGAAAGCCGCGAGCTGAGCATGTACGCGATCGGCATGGACTACCGCGGCAAGGGCTACCGTCTGTCGGCCGATGTCGGCCACCAGGACCACCAGCTGCGCGGCGCCCGCCCGAGCGTGACCGTGAGCGAGCCGCTGCCGATCATCGCCGCGCCCGACAGCGACAGCAACTATGCCCAGCCCTGGACCTTCTCGGGCGAACGCGACACCTTCGGCACCCTGCGTGCCGAAGCCGACCTGCCGGGCGGCGCGACCGCATGGGCCGCGATCGGCCTGCGCAAGGGTGTGGAATCCAACATCATCTCCTCGCCGACCGTCATCGCACTGAACGGCAATACCACCATGACGCGCTTCGACAATGTGCGCGAGGACGACGTGCGCACCGGCGAAGTCGGCGTGCGCACTGAGCTCAAGACTGGCGCCGTGTCGCACAAGCTGAGCGCCACCGCTGCGACTTTCCACGCCGAGTCGAAGAACGCCTACGCGATGAGCGACTTCGCGGGCTTCCCGTCCAACCTGTATCGCCCAGTCGACGTGGCCGCGCCGTCGAACGCCTTCTTCACCGGCGGGAGGATGGACAATCCGCTGCTGACCCAGAAGACCATCGCATCGAGCCTGGCGATCGCCGATACCATGGGCTTCCTCGACGATCGCTTCCTGGTAACGGTCGGCGCGCGCTACCAGAAGCTCAAGGACTACGGTTACGACTACGGGACCGGCGCGCCCAACGCCGCCTACGAGGAAGGCGAACTGACGCCGGCGGCGGGCATCGTGTACAAGCCGGCCAAGGGCGTGTCGCTGTATGCCAACTACGCCGAAGCCCTGCAGAAGGGCCCGGTGGCAAACGGCGTCAACATCGTCAACCAGGGCGAGATCTTCCCGCCCTACGTCTCGCGCCAGAAGGAGGCAGGCGTGAAGTACGACGGCGGAAAGCTGGGCATGAGCGCAGCGGTCTTCACAACGACGCAGCCCAGCGGCAGGGTGGTCGACAGGCGCTTCGGCATCTACGGCGGGAAGCGCAACCGTGGCGTCGAGCTGAACGTGTTCGGGATGCCGATGCAGGGCTTGCGCCTGCTGGGCGGCCTGACCCTCCTGGACGCGGAAGAGCTGGCCACTGGCCAGGACGTCATCGGCGTGCCGAAGACCCTGCTCAACATGGGTGCCGACTGGGACGTGCCGGGCGTGCAAGGGCTGTCGCTGAACGCTCGGGCGCTGTACACCTCGAAGGTCTACGCCAACGAGGCCAACACCCAGCGCCTGCCCTCGTGGACCCGGTTTGATGTCGGCGCGAACTACACCCTGCGCGTCATGGACCGCGACGTGACGCTGCGCGCCCGCATCGAGAACCTCACCGACAAGAGCTATTGGGCGTCGGCCGGCGGTTATCCGGGGTACGGCTATCTGGTGCAGGGCAACCCGCGCAGCGTGGCAGTGTCGGCAACGGTCGACTTCTGACCCGCCGCGCCTGCGCCCGCTTTACAGCCGCACACTTGCCCCTCCGAAGGAGCACTACCAGGCCATTCTCACATTGACTAGCAGGTCTGCGGTGTCGAGCGAGTCACCAGCGCTGGTGACTCGCGCCGCACTTATCGTGACGAAGGTATCTTTCGGGCCATCGTAGCGTTCGACGACGTTATACCCGAGTACTTCCGAGGTAATTTGTTCGCCGGGACCCAGCGCTGCAAACCGTATCGGGGGCTGCCCCCAGATATCAGCGGGCATGTGCGTATCGTCGAGGCCGAACTTGCCAGGGTGTAGAAGCCAGGTGTGATCCAGCGAGACGTCGATCAGCGTGTCCGGGGAGCCGTTGTAGACGGTGATCGCATATCGACAATCAGCGCCAGGAACGGGGCGAATACTGACATTGACCAAGGATTTGGGGCGCTGCTCGATTTCACGCGCCCGTTCCATTGTCCGTTCTGCCAGCGCCCTTATCCGCCCTCCCGGGTCTGCCTGTTCCGCAGCACGCTCAGCCATTCTTCCGACGATGTGGCCACCAAGGCCGAGCGCTACACCAGCCAGGGCGAACGGCATGACGTAGGGCCGGCCACCATCGATAAAATAAAGCGCTGCCAGCACGACGAGAATCGTGCAGTTCAGCCCCGTCATAGCTAGCCGCAGCCTGGCCAGGAATCGCGCTCGCTGGAAAGCCTGATGCATTGTCATAAAGTGCCGTACATATCGGTTTGTTGTGAACGCGGCAGTATCGCGCAAGCTGTCCATATCCGCAATCGCGGAGCGTTGCCAGGTGCGGTCAGTGCGGGCGCACGTCCTGTTTGAGTGCAGCCAGCGCCATCTTCTCGACCAGCCCAGGGGCGATCAGCTTGATGAATCGCCCCAGCTTGCCCTTGGCCGTCATCACCACCTCGCGCTTGCGTGCGTCCATCCCGTCGATGATCAGGCGCGCGCATTCCTCCACGCTCATGGCGCCCTCTTCCTTCAGCGCGCTCGAACCCAGCTCGCCGCCCTGCGCGTTGAAGCCGCGGTAGCGGATACGGGTCGCCACCACGCCCGGGTAGGCAGTGGTGACGCTCACGCCATAGCCCTTCATCTCCGCGCGCAAGGCTTCGAAGAAGCCGGTCATCGCGAACTTGGTGGCGCTGTAGGCGGTGCGTCCCGGCACCCCGACCAGTCCCGCCAGCGAGGACACGGCAACGATCCGGCCCTGCGCGGCCTTGAGCGCCGGCAGCGCCGCCTGGGTGCACCAGACCGCGCCCCACAGGTTCACGCGCATCAGCTCCTCGTACCACGACAGGTCTTCGACTTCTTCGAACAGCGCGTGTGCCGAGCGGCCCGCGTTGTTGACCAGCACGTCGATGCGTCCGAATTGCTCGACCGCGCTGACGATCAGGCGGCGGCACTGGATCTGCACGCCGACGTCGGTTGGCACCGTGAGCGTTTGCGCGCCGTGCGCCGCGCACTCGCCGGCCACGGCATCGAGCTGCTCGGCATTGCGCGCAGCCAGCACCAGGGCGATATTGGCGCCCTCCTTTGCCGCCAGCTGGCGCGCGATCTCGGCGCCGATGCCGTCCGAGGCGCCGGTGATGACGATGGTACGAAACTGCGCCCGCATCATCGCAGGATGTCCGGCTGTTGCGACTTCACGATCTGCAGCGCGCTGGCGATCACGCTGCCCATGTCGCCCATATTCGCTGGCACGATCAGCGAGTTGTTGGTCTTGGCCAGCTTGCCGAAGGCGTCCACGTAGTGCTCGGCCACGCGCAGGTTCACCGCATCCATGCCGCCCGGCTCGCGGATCGCGGCGCCCACCTGGCGCAGCGCAGCGGCGCTGGCGTCGGCCAGCGCGACGATGGCGCTGGCTTCGCCCTGGGCGCGGTTGATCGCGGCCTGGCGTTCGCCTTCAGAGCGGGCGATCGCGGCTTCGCGCTCGCCGCTGGCGATGTTGATCTGCTCCTGGCGGCGGCCTTCCGAAGCGGCGATCAGGGCGCGCTTTTCGCGCTCGGCGGTGATCTGGCGCTGCATCGCGTGCAGGATTTCGGCCGGCGGCGTCAGGTCCTTGATCTCGTAGCGCAGCACCTTCACGCCCCAGTTGGCGGCCGATTCGTCGATCGCGTTGACGATGGTGGTGTTGATGTGATCGCGCTCTTCAAACGTCTTGTCGAGCTCCATCTTGCCGATCACCGAGCGCAGCGTCGTCTGCGCCAGCTGGGTGATCGCCTGGATGTAGTTCGACGAGCCATACGAGGCGCGCATGGCGTCGGTGACCTGGAAGTACAGGATGCCGTCCACCTGCAGCTGGGTGTTGTCCTTGGTGATGCAGACCTGGGGCGGCACGTCGAGCGGGATCTCCTTCAGGCTGTGCTTGTAGGCGATGCGGTCGATGAAGGGCACCACGATGTTCAGGCCCGGCGCCAGCACCGCATGGAACTTGCCGAGGCGTTCGACCACCACCGCATGCTGTTGCGGCACCACGTTGATGGTCTTGAAGATGAACACCAGCGCAATGATGAAGAAGACCAGCGCAACCGTACCAAACGAGAATTCCATGAGCATCCCTTATAAATGATGTGCCAACTATTAGTTGATCTTATGAATTAGAAACAATGAGCCGGTTGCCGAGCACTTCGACGATGCGGTAGTCGCCCGCCTCGGGAATTGCGCCCGGCCCCAGCTCGACATCCCACAGCGCGCCCCGGTACAACACGCGCGCCTGGCCGTTCTGCCATGCCGGCACGACCACACGCTGGCCGATGTCGAGGTTGACGTTGCGGTCGCGCGTCGGCTCGGAACGGGCGGGACGGCCGAAGCGGCTGCGGTGCAGGACCGCGGTGGCCCCCAGGCCGACCACGGCGGCGACCAGGGTCTGGGCCGGGCCGCTCGCGCCGAGGATGGCGGCAAGGGCGCCGGCGCCGAGGCCGATCGCGATCATCAGGAGGTAAAAGGTGCCGGTGAACAGTTCGGCGATCACGAGGACACCGGCAACTACCAGCCAGTTCATCCAGTCGGTCATGGGCAGGTCTCCTTCGGGTGGGTCAAAAAAGTAAAAAACCCCCGCGGCCTGCAACAGGCGGCGAGGGTTCAACCATGTCGATGCGCTTGATTATTGTGTGCTTTCCGGCAAAGAGTTATCAATGTCAGTGTAGCAGGTCTGGAGGGGAATGGAAGCGTGGCGCCCGCCGTTTATCGCAGACGCATAGCGAGAGGCCTCGTCAAGGCTTGCCCTGTCTTGGCAGCGCAAGCGCATCGGCCAGGACCTGCAGGGCTTCGGCCTGCTGGACCGCCCGCGCATCGATGACTGGCTGCGCGTCGCGCATGCTGCGCCGCTCCGCTTCGTTCAGTGAGACTTCGCGCTGCCCGCGCTCATCCAGCGCGCGGCTCGCCAGCAGCGCCTGGCAACGTGCGTCCTTCGCACACCGTTGCTGGTGCTGAGCGCGCAATGCCGGCAGCAGCGCAGCCAGCGTGCCATCCTTGCGATAAGCAAGCGGCATCAAGGGAGGGCTGTCGAATGCCTTGCCCGGCGCCTGTGCGGGGCCGGCGTCGGCCAGGCCGGGCAGCAGGATATCGGGCTTGACGCCCTGCCCTTCGAAACTGCTGCCATCGAGACGGAACACCTGAGACACGGTCATTTTCAGCTCGCCCGGAATATCCTTCGACAGCCGCGACAGGTCGACCAGCGTCTGGACCGTGCTCCTGCCGTACGTCCGGTCACCCAGCACGATGGCGCGCCCGAGGTCCTGCAAGGCAGCCGTGACGATTTCGGCGCCGGCCGCGCTGCCCCTGTCGACCAGGACCGCGAGCGGTCCGTCCCACGCTGCTGCGCCCTCCGGCGCCTTCTCGACGCTGATCTCGCCCTTGCCCGAGCGCTGCTGCGTGACGGGCGCACCCGGCGCGAACAGCCCGACCAGGCGCAGCGTCTCGTCGAGCGCGCCGCCGCCGTTGCCGCGGAAGTCCAGCATGAGGGCATCGACCCGGTCGCGCCTGAGTGCCCCCAACTGGACCGCCAGGTCGCGGCTCATGCTGGAAAAATCCGTGAGCCCACGGCGCTTTGCCGCGGTGTCCTGGTAAAACTCCGGGACCTTCACGACGCCGATCCGGTAGCTTGCCGCGCCACGCTTGACGACCTCGATCCGGGATTCGGCCAGCCTGGTAGGCCCCGGCTCCCTGTCCCGCACCAGGCCGATCCGCGTGCGCGGGGCATCGGGCGAGGCGCCCGCAGGCAGCACATCCAGGATCATCTCGACCCCGACCACCTCGTCCGCCAGGGCGGCGACTTCGTCCGCAGGCCAGCCGACCACGTCGACCATCGGCTCGGCGGCATTGCGCGCAAGGCCGAGGATGCGGTCGCCCGGCTTCAGGCGGCCCGAGCGCGCCGCCGCGCCATCCGGCGCCATTGCGTGCACGCGGATCAGGCCCGCCTTCGACCCGATGTCGACGCCGATTCCGGACAGGCGGTGGGTAGCCCCGTGGTAGCCGCCCTCCTCGGCCAGGTAGGCCGAGTCCGGGTCGAGGTAACGGGTGTAGGCGCTCATGAAGCGCTCGAACACGGCCATGGGTTGCATGCGCTCGGCGTGCCTGAGCTGGGCATGGTAGCGCTGCCGCAGCCTGAGCCTGACGTCCTCCTCGGCCAGTCCCGCCAGGCGCAGGCTGAGGTAATCGTCCATGACACGCAGGCGCCAGAGCCGGTCCAGTTCCTGCCCGTCGCGCGGCCGCGCCGCCCCTGTGCGCAGGCGCTGGTAGCGCTCCTTGCCGCTGAAATCCATCGGCTGGTCGAGCAGCGCCACGGCGGCCACCATCCGGTCCGCCAGGCGCGCGCGATAGCGGTCGTGGATGGTGAACGCGATTGCCACATCGGGCGCCTTGCGGGCCATTCCCAGGCCGGCGCGCAGGGAGTCGTAGGCCTCGACGTCGGCCTGGGTGAACACCAGGCGGTCCGGGTCGAGCGCATCCAGATAGGCATCCAGCACGGGAACCCCGGCAGGCGCCGACTGCCCCTCCGGCTTGTAGCGGTAACGTTCGAGTACCCGCGAGGTCCAGAGCGCGGCTTCCGCCTGCGCCGCCGTCGGCTTCATGAGCACGTCGGCGGCCATGAGCTGGGTGCTCAGGGCCAATCCGAGTGCCATCCACGCGTGCCTGAACCCCATGTACCGCTCCTGTCGAGAAATGCGAGCGAGTCTAGCATGGGCAAGCCGCCCCAATGAAAAAGCCCCGCCGGCTTGCGCTGGCGGGGCTGTGGCGGGAGTCTGGCCGGCGGCGCTTAGCCCTTGGCGAGCTTCTGCCAGGTGTCGATCACCGAGTCCGGATTCAGCGACATCGACTCGATGCCCTCGCCCACCAGCCATTCGGCGAAGTCCGGATTGTCCGACGGCCCCTGGCCGCAGATGCCGATGTACTTGCCCTGCGCGCGGCAGGCCTTGATGGCGAGGCTCAGCATGGCTTTCACGGCCGGGTCGCGCTCGTCGAAGTCCTTGGCCAGCAGCTCCATGCCGGAATCGCGGTCCAGGCCCAGGGTCAGCTGGGTCAGGTCGTTGGAACCGATCGAGAAGCCGTCGAAGTATTGCAGGAACTGCTCGGCCAGGATGGCGTTCGACGGTACTTCGCACATCATGATGACGCGCAGGCCGTTTTCACCGCGCTTGAGGCCATACTTGGCCAGCAGCTCGATGACCTTCTCGGCCTGGCCCAGGGTGCGCACGAAGGGGATCATGATCTCGACGTTGGTCAGGCCCATGTCTTCGCGCACGCGCTTCATGGCCATGCATTCCATCTCGAAGGACTCGGCGAAGTCCTCGGCCAGGTAGCGCGCGGCGCCGCGGAAGCCCAGCATCGGGTTCTCTTCGTCCGGCTCGTAGCGCGAACCGCCGATCAGCTTCTTGTACTCGTTCGACTTGAAGTCGGACAGGCGCACGATCACCTTCTTCGGCCAGAAGGCGGCGGCGATGGTGGCCACGCCTTCGGCCAGCTTGTCGACGTAGAAGGCGCGCGGCGAGGCGTGGCCACGG
The DNA here is from genome assembly GCF_020707265.1 of Massilia sp. IC2-477. Classification (GTDB taxonomy): domain Bacteria; phylum Pseudomonadota; class Gammaproteobacteria; order Burkholderiales; family Burkholderiaceae_D; genus Telluria. Next base: position 65,276 of record NZ_JAJFEQ010000008.1, on the reverse strand, counting down.
GCGACCGACTCGACCGCCTTTTTCAGGTCGTTGTCGATGTTCGGGTACTCGAGGATGGCCTTCGGGTGCACGCCGATGTTGTTGTTGATGATGAACTCGAGGCGCGCCAGGCCGACGCCGGCGTTCGGCACCGACTGGAAGTCGAAGGCCAGCTGCGGGTTGCCGACGTTGAGCATGATCTTGGTCGGGATCGGCGGCAGCTCGCCGCGCGAGACTTCAGTGATCTCGGTTTCCAGCAGGCCGTCGTAGATCTTGCCTTCGTCGCCTTCGGCGCAGGAGACGGTGACGAACGTGCCGTCCTTGAGCGCTTCGGTGGCGTCGCCGCAGCCCACCACCGCCGGCACGCCGAGTTCACGTGCGATGATCGCCGCGTGGCAGGTACGGCCGCCGCGGTTGGTGACGATGGCCGAGGCGCGCTTCATGACCGGCTCCCAGTTCGGGTCGGTCATGTCGGCCACCAGCACGTCGCCCGGCTGCACGCGTTCCATCTCGCTCGGGTCCTGGATCACACGCACGGGGCCAGCGCCGATCTTCTGGCCGATTGCGCGGCCGCTGGTCAGCACGGTGCCGGTGCCCTTCAGGTTGAAGCGCTGCTGGGCGTCGCTGGCCTTCTGCTGCGACTTCACGGTTTCCGGACGCGCCTGCAGGATGTAGAGCTTGCCGTCGCGGCCATCCTTGCCCCACTCGATGTCCATCGGACGGCCATAGTGGTTCTCGATGATGACCGCGTACTTCGCCAGCTCGACCACTTCGGCGTCGCTCAGCGAGTAACGGTTGCGCATCTCGATCGGCACGTCGACGGTCTTCACCGAACGGCCGGCCTTGGCCTCGTTCGTGAATTCCATCTTGATGAGTTTGGAGCCGATGTTGCGGCGGATGACCGGCAGCTTGCCCTGGGCGAGCATGGGCTTGTGGACGTAGAACTCGTCCGGGTTGACGGCGCCTTGCACCACGGTCTCGCCCAGGCCATAGCTGGAGGTGACGAAGACCACGTCCTTGAAACCGGACTCGGTGTCGATGGTGAACATGACGCCGGCGGCGCCGGTGTCAGAACGCACCATGCGCTGCACGCCGGCCGACAGCGCGACTTCGGCGTGAGTGAAGCCTTTGTGGACGCGGTAGGAAATCGCGCGGTCGTTGTAGAGCGAGGCGAAGACGTGCTTCATCGCTTCCAGCACGTTGTCGATGCCGACCACGTTCAGGAAGGTCTCCTGCTGTCCCGCGAACGAGGCGTCCGGCAGGTCTTCGGCGGTGGCCGATGAGCGCACGGCAAACGAGACTTCGGTACTGGAATCGGCGACCAGGCGCTCGTAGAACGTGCGGATTTCCTGTTCCAGGCGCGGCTGGAACGGGGTGTCGACGATCCACTGGCGGATCTCGGCGCCGGCGCTGGCCAGCGCGCGCACGTCGTCGATGTCGAGGTTCTCCAGGCGCGTGGCGATGCGCTGGGCCAGCGAAGGCCCACCATCGCTGTGTTCGAGGAAGTCGCGGAAGGCGTCGGCCGTGGTGGCGAAGCCGCCCGGCACGCGCACGCCGGCGCCGGCCAGCTGCGAGATCATCTCGCCGAGCGAGGCGTTCTTGCCGCCGACCGACTCGACGTCGGTCATGCGCAGGTTCTCGAACGATGCTACGTAGACGCGTGAGGCTTGGTCAGGCTCCTTCAATGCCGCTACAGACAGGTTGGTCATGGTGATACACCCTTACTTGATGATAGAAAGCTTTTGGCGCATTTCACAATCTGCTGGGTGACGGAGTGTTCTTGTTATTCTGGCCGTCGTGCAGCACAATGCAGACCCGTTGCCGAGCATTTTACCCCGTGACCGGCAGACCATGCTGCTAGTTTGACAGCAAGACTTAGCAAATCGACACCATGACCGTAGAGACCAGCGTTCCCGCCACTCCCCCCTCGCGCACCGTATTCTTCGTCTCGGACGGTACCGGCATCACGGCAGAGACCTTTGGTCACGCGGTGCTGAGCCAGTTCGAGATGCGCTTCCGCCAGATCCGCCTCCCCTTCATCGACTCGATCGAAAAGGCGCACGAGGCGGCGCGCCGGATCAACGACAGCTTCAGCCGCGACGGCCAGCGGCCGATCGTGTTCTCGACCCTGGTGAAACACGACCTGTCGAGCGTGATCCGGGCCGCCAGGGGCATGCACATGGACCTGTTCCAGACCTTCGTGTCGCCGCTCGAGCAGGAACTGGGCGTGAAGTCGACGCACACGATCGGACGCATCCACAATGCAGTGGACACCGAGGAGTACAAGAACAGGATCGAAGCGATCAACTTTTCGCTGGCCCATGACGACGGTCAGTCGCACAAGAACCTGGCCGAGGCGGACGTGATCCTGGTGGGCGTGTCGCGCTCCGGCAAGACCCCGACCAGCCTGTACCTGGCGATGCAATATGGCTTGAAGGCGGCGAACTACCCCCTGATCCCGGACGATTTCGAGCGCGGCAAGCTGCCTTCCTCCTTGCCACCGTTCAAATCCAAGCTGTTCGGGCTGACGATTACCCCCGAGCGCCTGTCCCAGATCCGGAACGAGCGCCGCGCGGGCAGCAAGTATGCGTCGATCGAGAATTGCCGCTACGAGGTGAACGAGGCGGAAGCGATGATGCGCCGCGAAGGCATCCGCTGGCTGTCGTCGACCACCAAATCGATCGAAGAAATCGCCACGACGATCCTGCAGGAAATCAAACCGGACCGCCGCGAGTACTAAGACTGCATTCGGGTCAGAATGTTTCGCAATAAATCGACTCCAACCCTCATTAATTTAATTCCGGATGGAATTGAGATCTTGAGCACAACAGAATCCCGATTAGTGTCGCGCGATCGTTGATACGTGCGGTCTACCTTTCGGCGATCTGCGATGAGTTGGGAGATGAACTACTAAAAGCGACCGAAGGTCTTCGGAGAGAAGTGCTTGGGCCATGGTATCCATTCGTCTGGGCAAAGGGCCGCAAGCTTAGCTACCGAACTACGGCCGTGTACGTCCGCTTTCGACCCATCGCGGACGTTTAGAGCAACCGGTGCCTGCGCATTCTTCGCACCGCATCTAATGCTATGTAGAACGATGGCATTGCGGTCTGGTTCATCGGGCCGGAGTCAGTGTCGCTTCTCGCAATCGCTAGTATTTCGAGCTCGGCTGACTTAGCGTCGCTAAGAGCACTCGCATGTTCCAGACGTGCAGCAAGCTGTTCAAGCCAGCTCTTCTGAACATAGGATGCTTCGGAACTAGTCTGTTGAAACTGCCTCATCTCCATCGACGCTTTTTGCAGCATTACACTGTAAGGATTCATGTTGTCTTCATCCTTTCTGTCCGCTCTTGGCCGATTTGAGCCAGTTCACTTCGATAAGAAGCGCGAAAAGTGTAGAAACAACTCTTCGTGCTTCGCCAGACAAGCGTCTGAAGCACTATGACGCGATGCTCATGCTGCCATGAAGAGTTCGTTCCATACGTCGTCGAGCGACTCTCGTTTTTGCTGGATCAGGATTCCTCGGCTACTCACGTGCCGACCTCAGTAAACCACCGAAATCCTTTCCAAGTAGCGCCAGCTTCGGGTCGATATAGGTGGTGCAGAACGGGCCGCCGGCATTCTTTTCAGAATAGCGCTGAAAGCGCTCATCCGAAGCTTTGAAGCTTCGAAAGGGCAGGATTCGGGTAACAAGAGGCGCCTCGAATCCTGGCCCGACTTCTATCAGGACGCGCCGTGCAGCCTCGGCCTGGGCCTCGTCCATTACATAAACCGCGCTGCGATACTTGCGCCGCATGGAGTGGTCCGACGTGCTCGAATGCGTCCGCAAATGGATCTCGATCAAGGACCCAAGTGAGATCTGGTCTGGTTGAAAGGTGAGCAGCACGGCTTCGGAGAAATTGTCGTCGGGCGCGTCGGCCCGGATGAACCCCTGCTCCACGCGGATAACGCCGCGAAGAGCGGCGAACACGGCTTCAGTACACCAATGGCAGCCTCCACCAAAGCCGATTCTCTGCACCTCGGCAGACAACAAAGTTTCCCCTTGCGAAGCTGCATGGGTCATGACGGCACCCTTAGAAGAAGTGCCGCCAGTCTTCGAGCCAGCCGGGGAAGGCCGCCGCTTCCATGGGATTGGCGATATGGTAGCCCTGCGCGTAGGTGCAGCCGAGGTTTTGCAGGAAGTCCCAGTCCTGGCGGGTTTCCACGCCAACGGCCACCGACATGCGGTCGAGGCTGTGGGCCAGGCCGAGGCAGGAACGCAGCACCGTACCCAGCGGGCGGCGCTTGGAGGCGCCGTCGACGAAGCTGCGGTCGATCTTCAGTTCGGTGAAGGGGATGCGCGCCAGCAGCTGCAGGTTCGATCTGCCCGTGCCGTAGTCGTCGATTGCCAGGCCGAAGCCCATCATGCGCAGGCGCACCAGGCGTTCGATGAACTCGGGGTCGGTGTTCAGGACCGAGGATTCCGGCATCTCGAAGGTCAGGTATTCCGGCAGGATGCGGTGGCGCCCGATGCAGGCCGTGATCCGGCGCACGAAGGCTGGATGGGCCAGGGTCTCGGGCGCCAGGTTGATCGAGATCGGGACCGGGATGCCCTGGTCCTGCAGCCAGCGACAGCGCTCGGCCGAGAGCTCGATCATGCTCCAGTCGAGGAAGTCGACCCGGTTGTTCTGTTCCAGCGCGTCGATGAAGGCGCCGGGACCCAGCACGCCGTGTTCTGGATGGCGCCAGCGGGCGAAGGCTTCCAGGCCTTTCACCTGGCCGGTGGCGAGTTCGATCTTCGGCTGGAAGAAGGGTTCGAACTGGCGCTTCTGCAGGCCGATGCCGATTTCCTGGAAGCTGAAGCGCGGGCTGCCTGCAGCTTCGCTGCTGCGCACGAGCGGGGTGTAGTTGTCGAGCAGGGGTTTGAGCTTGGCGGCGGTGACCGGCTTGCCGACGGTGCCCAGCAGCTCGACGCCATAGGCCTGGGCCAGGGTCTCGACCGAGAACAGCAGGCCGGCCGGCTGGGCGCCGGTGACGATCAGGCGCAGGCCATCGACGACCGCCCCCGTCGCTGCATGCAGCGACCCCACGCTGCGGATCAGTTCGAGGCCGTCCATGCCCGGCAGCGCCAGGTCGACGATCGCAACGTCCACCTTCGGCGTGAAGCCGGCTTCGAGGCGCTGCAGCGCCAGGTGCCCGTCTGGGACGTCGGTGACGCGGCTCGCGCCCAATTGGCCGAGCAGCTCCACCAGCGTCCTGCGCTGGGCAGCGTCGGCTTCCGCCACCAGGAAGTGCAAATGCGCGATGTCCATCTCTACTCCAGTCTGTCAGACGCAGCTTAACCCGAAGGCCAGCCCGGCGTCTATGGCCGAGCGGCCAGCTGCCCCTGGCGCAGCCCCTCGAAGAAGCACACGGCGGCGCAGGCGGCCACGTTCAGGGACTCCACCTTGCCCGCGTGCGGGACGGCGACGCGGTGCGTGGCCAGCTCCAGCAGTTCGCGCGAGACACCCTGCCCTTCATGGCCCAGCACCCAGGCGACCGGGTGGCGCAGGTCGAGTGCGTACAGCTGCTCGCTGGCGTAGCCGCTGGTGGCCAGCACCGGCACCCTGGCCTCGCGCACCAGCGGCGCCAGCTCGATGTTCTCGAAAATGTCGAGCACGAAGTGGGCGCCCATCGCGGCGCGCAGGACTTTCGGCGACCAGCAGAAGGCGGTGCCGGGACTGCAGTAGACCTGCTTGATGCCCGAGGCGGCGGCGCTGCGCAGGATCGAGCCGACGTTGCCTGGGTCCTGCACGCCGTCGAGCAGCACGCTCGATTCGACCAGCCCGGGCGCTTTCGAAGGGGTCGGGGATTCGACGATGAAGACGATGTTCACGCCGTGCTCGACCTGGCTGATGGCGCCGAACAGGGCCTCAGGCAATGCGGTCACGTGGGCATGCAGGGACTCGACGCGCGCGACGATAGCGGCCACTTCGGGGTTGTGCAGCGCTTCGTCGGACACCACGCAGTGCTCGGGCGCGCCACGCAGCTCGAGCCAGCTTTCGCACAGGTGGACGCCGTCCAGCAGGCTGCGACCCGCCTTGCGGCGCGCCTGCGAGCTGGTGGCAAGGCTTTTCAGCTCCTTGTAGAACGCGTTGTCGCGCGAGGTGATGCTCTTCATGCGGCGGCGAACAGGTCCGGCTGCAGCAGCTCCCGCACCGGCGCAAACGAGCGGCGGTGTACCGGCGACGGGCCGTGCAGGCGCAGGCGCTCCAGGTGCAGCGCGGTCGAGTAGCCCTTGTGCTGGTCGAAGCAGTATTGCGGATACTGCGCGTGCAGCTGCACCAGCGCAGCGTCGCGCGCGGTCTTGGCCAGGATCGAGGCGGCCGAAATGGCGTGCACCTTGTCGTCGCCTTCGACCACGGCGTGGGCCTTGATCTCCATCGGCGGACAGCGGTTGCCATCGATCAGGGCGATGGTCGGCATGGTCTGCAGAGCCTCCACCGCGCGGCGCATCGCCAGCATGGTCGCATGCAGGATGTTCAGGGTGTCGATCTCTTCGCAGGTGCACTCGGCGATGGCCCAGGCCAGCGCATGTTCCTTGATGAGCGGCGCCAGCTCGTCGCGGCGCGCTTCGGTCAGTTTCTTGGAGTCGCGCAGGCCCTCGATCGGGCGCTTCGGGTCGAGGATCACGGCGGCGGCGAACACCGGTCCCGCCAGCGGGCCACGGCCGGCCTCGTCCACGCCGCACACGATGTCGGCGTCGGTGAACGGCCGCAGGCGTGGCGGGAGTCCCGGGTAAAAATTGACCTTCTTTCTACTCATTTCTTACGTCCTATCACGCGGAGCACTGCGTCCGCGCTCGCCTCCGCGCTGTTGCGCAGCAGGCTGTGGTGCATGTCAGTAAAGCGGCGCGCCAGCACCTCGTTCCCGGCCGGGTCGTCCAGCTGGCGCTGCACCGCGTCGGCCAGGGCCTGCGGCGTGGCCGCATGCTGAAGATACTCCGGAACGACGAATTCGCGCGCCAGGATGTTCGGCAGGCCGATCCAGGGCTGGTAGCCCATGTGGCGCATGATTTCCCAGGAAGCGCGCATGACCTTGTAGGCGATCACCATCGGCTTCTTGAACAGCGCCACTTCCAGCGTCGCCGTCCCCGAGGCCACCAGCACCGCGTCGGCGGCCGCGATCGCCGCATGCGACTGGCCATCGATCAGCCGTACCGGCACGTCGGCCAGGCCGGCCTTGTTCACGATCTCGGTATAGTAGGCACGCTGGCGCTCGCCCGCCATCGGCGCGACGAACACCAGCTTCGGATCGCGCTGGGCCAGCAGTTTCGCAGCCGCCACAAAAGGCTCGACCAGGTACTTCAGCTCACCCATGCGGCTGCCCGGCATGATCGTGACCACGCGCGCATCGTGCGCAATGCCGAGCGCCGCGCGCGCCGCAGCGACGTCGGGCTGCAGCGGGATCATTTCGGCCAGCGGATGCCCGATATAGGTCACCGGCACCCCGGCCGCGCGGTAGATCGCTTCCTCGAAGGGGAAGATCACCAGCATGTGGGAGACGGCGCGCTTGATCTTCTTGATGCGCCCGCCGCGCCAGGCCCAGATCTGGGGGCTGACGAAGTGCACGGTCGGAATCCCCTGCGCGCGCAGCTGCTCTTCCAGTCCGAGGTTGAAGCCCGGGTAGTCGGCGCCGATAAAGGCCGCCGGGCGTTCCGCCAGCAGGCGGTCGCGCAGGCTGTTCTGGATGCCCTTGATTTCGCGGTAGCGCGGAATGATCTCGAACAGGCCGCGCACCGTGAGGGTCTCGATCGGCAGGTCCGACACCATCCCCTGCTCCATCATGCGCGGTCCGCCGATGCCGTGGAAGCGTACATTGGGCAGCTGCGGGCGCAGGCCGGCCATGAGGCGGGCGGCGAGCATATCGCCGGACACCTCGCCGGCGACCATCGCTAGCGAAACCTCAGCGGACAATGCCACGGGTAGCCACCCCGAGGAATTCGCGCATGGCGCGGATGTCGGCGCTTGCCGCCGCATGCTGGGCTTCCAGCTCGAGCAGCGCAGCCTTCGATTCTTCCAGCGTCAGGCCCGAGCGGTACAGCTGCTTGTAGGCGGCGCGGATGCCGTCGATCTGCTCGCGCGTGAAGCCGCGGCGTTTGAGGCCTTCGACGTTGATGCCGCGCTGGCCGGCCGGGTTACCCGACACCAGCACAAAGGGCGGCACGTCTTGCGTCAGGCTGGTGTACATGCCGATAAAGGCATGTGCGCCGATCTTGCAGAACTGGTGCACGCCGCAGTAGCCGGAGAGGATCGCATGGTCGCCCACGTGCACATGGCCCGCCAGCTGCGCATTGTTCGAGAAGATGGTGTGGCTGCCGACCTGGCAGTCGTGCGCCAAGTGGACGTAAGCCGAGATCCAGTTGTCGTCGCCCAGGCGCGTCACGCCTTCGTCCTGGGTGGTGCCCAGGTTCATGGTGACGAATTCGCGGATGGTGTTGCCGTCGCCGATCTCGAGGCGGGTCGGCTCACCCTTCCACTTCTTGTCCTGCGGCGCGGCGCCGATCGAGCAGAACTGGAAGAATTTGTTGTCCTTGCCGACCGTCGTATGGCCTTCGATGACCACGTGCGGGCCGACGACCGTGCCGGCGCCGATGCGCACGTCGGGACCGATGATCGAGTACGGGCCGACCTCGACCGAGCTGTCCAGCTCCGCCTTCGGGTCGACGATCGCGCTCGGATGAATCTTGCTCATGTTACTGCCCTGCCGCTGCGTTGTCGTTGGCGCGGATGGTGCACATCAGTTCACCCTCGACCGCCACCTTGCCGTCGACGCTGGCGACGGCCTTGTATTTCCAGATGCCGCGCGAGACGCGCAGGATCTCGACTTCCATCTTGAGCTGGTCGCCCGGCTCGACCGGACGCTTGAAGCGCGCGTTGTCGATGCCCACGAAGTAGACGACCGAATTCTCGTCCGGCTTCACGTTCATGGTCATGAACGACAGGATGGCGGCGGTCTGCGCCATCGCTTCGATCATCAGGACGCCCGGCATCACCGGCTTGTGCGGGAAGTGGCCGTTGAAGAATTCTTCGTTGACGGTGACGTTCTTGATGGCGGTAATGCGCTTGCCCAGCTCGACGTCGAGCACGCGGTCGACCAGCAGCAGCGGATAGCGGTGCGGCAGGTATTCCTTGATCGCATTGATGTCGAGGGTCGTCTTCGCGGTCGTTTGAACTTCGGTATTCATTGTTGTTCTGAGAGAGTTTTGATGGTTTTTTCGAGCGTGCGGATCTTTTCGCGCATCGAGGCCAGGTTGCGCACGATGGCGGCGCTGCGTTCCCACTCGGCGTTCTTGGCCAGCGGGTAGAAGCCGGTGTACTGCCCCGGCTCGAGCACGGAGCGCGACACCATGCTGCCCGACGAAATATGGACGTTGTCGGCGATCTCAAGGTGGCCCAGCACCATGGCGGCGCCGCCGAAGGTGCAGTGCTTGCCGATCTTCGCGCTGCCGGCCACGCCGACGCAGCCCGCCATCGCGGTATGGGCGCCGATGTGGCAGTTGTGGCCGATCTGGATCTGGTTGTCGAGCTTGACGCCGTCCTCGATGACCGTGTCGGCCAGGGCGCCGCGGTCGATGCAGGTATTGGCGCCGATGTCGACGTCGTCGCCGATCACCACGCGCCCGGTCTGCGGGATCTTGATGTACACGCCGGCTTCGACGGCGAAGCCGAAGCCGTCGGTGCCGATCACGGCGCCCGAATGGACGATGCCGCGCGCGCCGATGCTGCAACCTGCGTGGAAGGTGACGTTGGCGAAAAAGTGCGTGTCCGCCCCGATGCGCGCGTCGCGGCCGACGAAGCAGCCGGCGTCGATCACGGCGTGGGCGCCGATCACGGCGCCGCTTTCCACCGTCACGTGCGGGCCGACGTGGGCGGTCGGGTCGACCGTTGCCTGTGGCGACACGACCGCGCTCGGGTCGATGCCGGGCGCCTTCGGCGTCTCGGACAGCGACACGAAATACTGCGCCGCGCGGGCGAAATAGGCGTACGGGTTGGTGGTGACGATGCGCGCGCCCTCGTAGGTCGCGGCCACGCTCGGATCGTCCAGCGGCGACAGGATCAGGGACGCAGCCCCGCTTTGCGCCGCCAGGGCGCGCAGCTTGCTGTTGCTGAGGAAGCTGATGTGCTCGGGGCCGGCGCTGTCGAGGGGCGCAATGGCGCTGACGGTGATGCCTGGATCGCCGACCAGCTGCCCGCCGAAGCGTTCGACCAGGTCGCCGAGTCGAATGCCGATGTTGGTGTGTCGGGTGTCAGTCAAGATGTGGTGCTTCTCAAAGTCTGGTGCTGCGCCGTCCGTGGACGTATCACTTGTCGAGCAGCTTCAGGATCTTGTCGGTGATGTCGATGCGCGGGCTGTACCATGCGGCTTCGGCCAGCACGGCGTCGAGCTTGTCCTGCTCGGCCACCTGCTCGATGATCTTGTAGGCACGCGTCGCGATCGCGGCGCGCTCTTCGTTCTTGCGCTGCATGAGGTCTTCCTGGAACTCGCGCTGCATGCGCTGCACGTCCTTTTCCATGTTCAGCAGTTCGCGCGCACGGCGGGTGCGGTCGATGTCGGTCAGGCCGGGCGCCTCCTTGTCGAACTTCTCGGACATCTGCTTGAGTTTGGTGACGGTTTCCTCGACGAGCTTCTGGCGCTTCGAGAATTCGGCCTCGATGCGGGCATCGGCCGTCTTCGCCATTTTCGACTCGGTCATCAGGCGCTCGGTGGCGACAAAACCGATCCGGCCCGCGCCCGGCTGGGCCTGGGCGTGCGCCGGCGCCAGCGGCGCTGCGCACAGCGCGGCCAGGATCAGGGTCCGAGGCAGGTTGGCTATCAGCGTTTTCAACATCTTTCTCCGCAATTCTGGCGGCCTGCGCGAGGCGCAGGCGCCGTCTGGCCTGTCAGAAGCCGGTACCCATCTGGAACTGGAAGCGCTCCAGTCGGTCGCCCGGCAGGCTGTTCAAAGGCTTAGCATAACTCAACTTGAGCGGACCCACCGGGGAAATCCACGACAGCCCGATACCGGCCGAGTAGCGCATGCGGTCGAGGCGGATCTTTTCCTTCTCCTGGTAGACCTGGCCGCCGTCGACGAAGGCAAACCAGCGCAGGCTGCGGTCCTTGCCGCTGCCCGGGAACGGGAATTGCAGCTCGGCGTTGCCGATGAGACGCTTGGAGCCGCCGATCGCGTAGCCGTAGGCCTCGTCCACCACGCCCAGGGTCGAGCTTTCGTAGCCGCGCACCGAACCGATGCCGCCCGCGTAGAAGTTCTTGAAGACCGGGTAGCGGTCGCCGCCGATGCCTTTGCCGTAGTCGAACTCGCCGCGCAGGGCCAGCGTCATCCAGGAGGTCAGCGGGCGATACCACTGCTGCTCGTACACGGCGCGGTAGTATTTCAGGTCGCCGATCGCGTCGATCTCGAGGTTGGCGCGCTGGTAGCGGCCGCGGGTCGGCGTGACCGCGCTGTCGCGGGTGTCGCGGCCCCAGGCCGCGGTCAGCGGGATCGCGGAGGTGCTGGCGCGGCCGATGCCGCTGGCAGCGCCGCCGTTCTGGCGCACGAACTCGAGGTACAGGAAGGGGCTGTTCTCGTCGGTCTCGATCTGGGTGCGTTCCAGGCCGGCGCCGAAGTACACGGTATCGCTTTCCGAGAACGGCACGCCGAAGGTCAGGTTGCCGCCGGTCTGGCGCGTCGAGTAGGTGCCGTAGCCGTACAGCGGACGCGAATTGCGGTGGTACATCTGGAACGAGCGCGAGATGCCGTCGTCGGTGAAGTACGGATTGGTCTGCGAGACCGCGATCGTGCGGTTGTACTTGCTGGTATTGACCTCGATGCCGACGGTATTGCCGCTGCCGGCGAAGTTGGCCTGCGAGACCGAGGCGGTGAAGGTGAATTTCTCCGACTGCGAGAAGGCGCCGCCGATCATGAAGTTACCGGTCGGCTTTTCTTCGACCGAGATGTTGACGTCCACCTGGTCGCTGGTGCCCGGCGACTCCGGGGTCTCGACCTTCACGTCCTTGAAGTAGCCGAGGCGGTCGACGCGGTCGCGCGAGAGCTTGACGCGGTTGGCGTCGTACCACGAGCTTTCGAACTGGCGGAACTCGCGGCGGATGACTTCGTCGCGGGTGACCGTGTTACCCGAGATGTTCATGTGGCGCACGTAGGCGCGCTTGCCCGGATCGATGAAGAAGGTGAAGGAGGCTTCGCGCTTGTCGCGGTTGATCTCCGGGTTGGCGGTGACGTTGGCAAATGCGTAGCCGAAGGTGCCGAGGCGGTCGGCGATCAGCTTGTTGGTCGCTTCCTGCAGTTCGCCCGAGTAGGTTTTGCCCGGCTGCAGAAGGATCAGCTTCTTCAGCTCTTCCTCGCGGCCGAACATCTCGCCTTCCAGCTTCACGCCCGAGACGGTGTACTGCTCGCCTTCGGTGATGTTGATGGTGAGGTAGATGTCGCGCTTGTCCGGCGTGATCGACACCTGGGTCGATTCGACGTTGGCTTCCAGGTAGCCGTTATTCAGGTACAGGGACTTGATCGCTTCCAGGTCGCCGGTCAGCTTCTGCTTGGAGTACTGGTCGGCCTTGGAATACCAGGTGAACCAGCCCGACTTCGACAGCTGCAGGACTTCCTGCAGGCGCTTGTCGCTGAAGGCCTTGTTGCCCACAAAGGTGATCTGGCGGATCTTCGCCACGTCGCCCTCGTCGACGTTGAACATGATCGTCACGCGGTTGCGTTCGATCGGGGTGACGGTGGTGGTGATCTTCACGCCGTACAGGCCGTGCGACAGGTACTGGCGCTTGAGCTCCTGCTCGGCGCGGTCGACCGCGGCCTTATCGAAGATCTTGGTCTCGCCCACGCCGATTTCGCGCAGGGCCTTGACCAGCATGTCCTTTTCGAATTCCTTAGTGCCGGTGAAGTCCACCGAGGAGATCGCCGGGCGTTCCTCGACCAGCACGACCAGCACGCCGTTTTCTTCTTCCAGGCGGATGTCCTTGAAGAAGCCGGTGGCGAACAGGGCCTTGATGGCGGTGGTCGCCTTGGCATCGTCGAAGGTTTCGCCCACGCGCACCGGCAGGTAGCTGAACACGGTGCCCGCTTCCGTCCGCTGGATGCCTTCGACCCGGATGTCCTTGACGACGAACGGGTTGACTGCGAAGGCATTGCTGGCGCAGAGAGCCAGCACGGCTGCGCCAATCATGCTGCGACGGATGAACGGCAGGGCAAAACGATCAGGTTGTGAATTCATTGGCTGGATCAAAGTCATTGGACAACGTACATATTGTTTTAGCCGGTGCGTCGGGCCGCTTGACGAGCTTTCTAAAGCAACCGCACCAGGTCATTGAAGACGGCGAGCGCCATCAGCATGAACAGCAGGCCGACTCCGAAGCGCTGTGCGAACTCTCCGACTCGCGCAGGCAGGGGGCGCCCGGTCAAAACTTCCAGCGAATAATACAGTAAATGGCCCCCATCCAGAACCGGAATTGGTAACAAATTCATTACGCCTAAGCTAATACTAATAAATGCAATGAACTGCAGATAAGTGGCCAGACCGATGCGCGCGGTCTGCCCGGCATAGTCGGCGATCGTGATCGGGCCGGTCACGTTCTTCCACGACGCCTCGCCGGTAATCATCTTGCCGATCATCTTGATCGTCATGACACTGGTTTCCCAGGTGCGTTCGGCGCCCCTGGCCAGCGCCTCGAGCGGTCCGGAACGCACGGTCACCATCTCGACCGGCTGCGAGAGCAGCACCTTGGCCATGCCGCGGCCGCTGGCCGCGTCCTTCTCGGGCGTGACCGCCAGCGGCACGACGCGGCCGGCGCGTTCGACCTCGAGCTGCACGGTGCGGCCGCTGGCCGCGCGCATGGTCTCGGTGAAGGCCATGCCGTCCACCACCGGCTTGCCGTCGGCGCGCAGCACCAGGTCGCCCGGCTGCAGGCCGGCGCGTTCCCCTGCCCCGCCCGGCAGCACCTTTTCGATACGGGCGCGCGCGCGCCACAGGTCCAGGCCCAGGGCCGTGGTGACGTCGCCTTCGACATCGAGCTGCGCGATCCGTTCGGCGGGAATGGTCGCCGCATAGCTGCCGCCACCCTGCCCGCGCAGGGCCATGCGCAGCTCGCGCTTGTCGACGGTGGCATGGATGATCTGCCAGCGCAGCTCGGACCAGGACTGCACCGGGTTGCCGTTCACGGCCACCACGGTGTCGCCGCCGCGCACGCCGGCGATCTGGGCGCTCGAGCCCTGGGGCGCGGCGCGCAGGCGTGCCGAGGGTTCCTCGACGCCGTGCATGAACAGGACCGCCATCAGGCCGATGGCGACGATGAAGTTGGCGATCGGGCCGGCCGCGACGATGGCGATGCGGCGCCACACGCTCTGGCGGGTGAACTCGCGGTGCAGTTCGGATTCGTCCTTGGGCGCGGTCTCGGGGTCGCGGCTATCGAGCATCTTGACGTAGCCGCCCAGCGGCAGCATCGAGATCGCCCATTCGGTCTGGTCCTTGCCGAAACGGCGCGACCAGACCACGCGGCCCATGCCGATCGAGAAGCGCAGCACCTTCACGCCGCAGGCGCGCGCGACCAGGTAGTGCCCCAGTTCGTGCAGGACGATCAGGGGACCGAGGGCCAGCGCGAAGGCCAGCACGGTATAGATCAGGCTCATGGCTCAGCCCCGCAGGCGGGCGATCACGGCGTGCGCAGCTTGGCGGGCGAGCGCGTCCTGCTCCAGCACGGCCTCGATCGAGGACGCCGGGCCGTGCGGCAGGTCTTGCATCACCTGCGCGATCACGCGGTCGATGTCGCGGAAGCCGATCTCGCGTTCGAGGAAGGACTGCACCGCGACCTCATTGGCGGCGTTCAGCAGGCTCGGGGCGGTGCCGCCCGCGCGCAGCGCGTCAAAGGCCAGCGCCAGGCAGGGGAAGCGCTCGAAGTCCGGCTTGTAGAACTGCAGCGCGGCCATGTCGGTCAGGTCGAGCTGGGCCACGCCCGAGGCGATGCGCTCGGGGAAGGCCAGCGCGTGCGCGATCGGGGTGCGCATGTCTGGGTTACCGAGTTGCGCCAGCACCGAGCCGTCTGTGTACGACACCATCGAGTGGATCACGCTTTGCGGATGGATCACGACCTCGATCTGTTCGGCCGGGGCGCCGAACAGCCAGTGGGCCTCGATCACTTCCAGGCCCTTGTTCATCATGGTGGCCGAGTCGACCGAGATCTTGCGGCCCATGACCCAGTTCGGGTGCTTGCAGGCCTCGTCCGGCGTGACCGCTTCCAGGGTCTCGACGGCGCGCTTCAGGAAAGGCCCGCCGGACGCGGTCAGCAGGATCTTGGCCACGCCCGCACGCTGAGGGTCGCGCGCATAGGTGGCGGGCAGCGACTGGAAGATCGCATTGTGCTCGCTGTCGATCGGCAGCAGGGTCGCATGGTGCTCGCGCACCGCGTCCATGAACAGCTGGCCGGACATGACCAGGGCTTCCTTGTTGGCCAGCAGGACCTTCTTGCCGGCGCGGGCGGCGGCCAGCGTCGGCGCCAGGCCGGCGGCGCCGACGATGGCGGCCATCACCGTGTCGGTGTCGCTAGTGGAGGCGATCTCGCACAGCGCCGCTTCGCCATGGTCGACCTGGATGTCCAGGCCAACCAGCAGCTGGGCCAGGCGCGCGGCGGCGTCCGCCGAGCCGACCACGGCGCGCGCCGGCTTGAAACGGCGGCAGGCCTCGGCCAGTTCGTCGACGCGGCCGTGCGCGCTCAGGGCGTGGACGCGGTAGCGGTCCGGATGGCGCGCGAGTACGTCGAGGGTCGAGGCGCCGATCGAGCCGGTGGCGCCCAGGACGGTAATGCTTTGCATGGTGTGCTTCCTTTTACAGCCAGGCCCCGATCAGGGCCGCCAGTGGCAGGACCGGGACGAGTGCGTCCACGCGGTCCAGCACGCCGCCGTGGCCGGGCAGCAGGTTGCTGCTGTCCTTCATGCCGGCGCGGCGCTTGAGCTGGGATTCGAACAGGTCGCCGACCACGCTGGCGGCGACGATGAGGATGAGCACCGCGTAGAGGACGGCCCAGCCGAGGACAGCCTGGACGCGCGCGGCGAAGGTGCCGAGCATGGCCTCGCCGCCGAACAGGATGCTGAGCGTGGCCAGCACCAGTACGGCGATGCCGCCGCCGATCGCGCCTTCCCAGGATTTGCCCGGCGAGATCGATGGCGCCAGCTTGCGCTTGCCGAAGGCCTTGCCCGAGAAGTAGGCGAAGATGTCGGCGGCCCAGACGATGGCCATCACCGACAGCAGGTAGAGCGGCGACAAGCGGTACATCTCGACGATGGCGGCAAAGCAGCCCACCACGGAGATGGCATAGACCAGGCTCAGGAAGGTGTTGGCAGTGCTGTTCAGCGGCGGCAGGCCGAGCTTGAGCGAGGGTGCGAAGCGCAGCACCCACACCAGCACGCTGATCGCGAACCAGAACACGGGATTCGGGCTCGGCGAGATGAAGAAGGCGTAGACGAAGGCCGCGGTCCAGAAAGCGGCGATCAGCGGCGCCTTGCTGGTGCCCGGGTTGAACAGGCGGAAGCACTCCCAGATCGCCGCCCCGAAGAATACCGAGGCGACCACCGCGAACGCCGTGTAGTTGTTGAAGTACAGGACCGGCAGCAGGACTGCCAGCAGTGCGAGCGCGGTGATGATCCGGGTTTTGAGCATTATTGGTCTTTTGCGTCCGTCTTGTGCGTCTGTCTTATGCCTTGGTCTTCTGCGCCACCTGGTCGCCGGTCTGGCCGAAGCGGCGTTCGCGCTGCTGGAAGGAAGTAATCGCCTCGTCCAGCGACGCCTTCGAGAAATCAGGCCAGTAGGTTTGCGTGAAGTAGAGCTCGGAATACGCCAGCTGCCACAGCAGGAAGTTCGAAATGCGCTCTTCGCCGCCGGTCCGGATGAACAGGTCGGGTTCGGGCGCATAGGCCATGGCCAGGTGCGGCGCCAGCATCTCTTCGGTGTACTCGGTGACGCCCGGATGGGCCGCCACCATCTTGCTTGTTGCCTGCATGATATCCCAGCGGCCGCCGTAGTTGGCGCACACGCTGACCGTGAGGCGGGTATTGTTGGCTGTGCGGCGCTCGGCCGCGCTGATCATTTCCTGCAGCTTCGGGTCGAAGCGGCTCAGGTCGCCCACGACCTTCAGGCGGATGTTATTCGCGTGCATTTTCGACACTTCGCGCTCGAGCGCGGTGACGAACAGCTTCATGAGCAGCGAGACTTCCTCGGCCGGACGGCGCCAGTTTTCCGACGAAAAGGCGAACAGCGTCAGGTATTCGACGCCGCGCTCGACGCAGGCCTCGACGACGCCGCGCACCGCTTCCACGCCCTTGACGTGGCCGGCGACCCGCGGCAGCAGGCGCTTGGTGGCCCAGCGGCCATTGCCATCCATGATGATGGCGATGTGGCGCGGCACGGCAAGCGCTTCGGGAATGGCTGTGGTCGAACTTTTGAACATCTTTGCTTCCAGCTAGGCCGGCGAAGCAGCTCATGAGAAGCAAGCAGCGTCGGCCGTCTTAAAGGGACTCGGACCGGCCGCAGCACGCATGCCGGGGCCGGTCCGCCTGGGCGGGGCATGTGCCCCAGACCCGGTGTTACACGGTCATGATGTCTTTTTCTTTTTCCGCCAGCAGCTTGTCGATCTCGGCGACGAACTTGTCGGTCAGCTTCTGGATCTCGTCGGCAGAACGGCGCTCGTCGTCTTCCGACGCGGTCTTGTCCTTGACCATTTTCTTGACGGCTTCGTTAGCGTCGCGGCGGATGTTGCGCACGGCGATCTTGGCGTCTTCGCCTTCCGACTTGGTCAGCTTGACCATTTCCTTGCGGCGCTCTTCGGTCAGCGGCGGGGTCGGCACGCGGATCATATCGCCCTGCGACGACGGGTTCAGGCCCAGGTCGGAGTCGCGGATCGCTTTCTCGATGGTGCTACCCATTTTCTTTTCGAACGGGGCCACGCCGATGGTGCGGGCGTCGATCAGGGTCAGGTTGGCCACCTGCGACAGCGGAACCGGCGAGCCGTAGTACTCGACCATCACGGAATCGAGAATGCCGGCGTGGGCACGGCCGGTACGGACCTTGGCCAGGTTGGCGCGCAGGGTCTCGATCGACTTGGTCATGCGGTCCTGGGCATTCTTCTTGACGTCAGCTAGGGACATGCTGCTCTCCTATTCTTCTTAAATATGTTGAAACGTGGTTCAAACGTGTACCAGTGTACCCTCGTCTTCACCCATGATCACGGCTTTCATCGCGCCGGGTTTGACGATGGAGAAGACCTTGATCGGCAGCTTCTGGTCACGGCACAGGGCGAACGCGGTGGCGTCCATCACCTGCAGGTTCTTGGCGATCGCCTCGTCGAAGGAAATCGAATTGTAACGGGTGGCGTTCGGATCCTTCTTGGGATCGGCGGTGTAGACGCCGTCGACCTTGGTCGCCTTCAGGACGATCTCGGCCGAGATCTCGGCGCCACGCAGGGCGGCGGCGGTGTCGGTGGTGAAGAACGGGTTGCCGGTACCGGCAGCGAACACCACGACCTTGCCTTCTTCCAGGTATTGCAGGGCCTTCGGGCGGACATAGGGTTCCACCACCTGCTCGATGCTGATTGCCGACATCACACGCGCGGTGATGCCCACATGGCGCATCGAATCGGCCAGCGCGAGGGCGTTCATGACGGTGGCCAGCATGCCCATGTAGTCCGCGGTGGCGCGGTCCATGCCCTGGGCGCCCGGGGCCACGCCGCGGAAGATGTTGCCGCCGCCGATCACGACCGCCACCTGCACGCCCAGCTTCGCCACTTCCGCCACGTCGGCCACCATGCGGTCGATGGTTGCGCGGTTGATGCCGAACTGGTCGTCACCCATCAGCGCTTCGCCAGACAGTTTCAGGAGGACTCGTTGGTAGGCTGGTTTTGTCATGATGAAGCGGCTCCTATGTTGTGTTTCGAATTCGGGTCTGACCGCCGCTAAGGCAGTCTCATCTGCAACGACAGATGGCGCGGGTGGAGCCGTGCGACCAACGACGCATGCAGCACCACCCTGCAAAAACGGGCCTTACGGCCCGCTTTGTTGATTACTGCTTGTTGGCAGCCATCTGGGCTGCGACTTCTGCTGCGAAGTCGTCCACCTTCTTCTCGATGCCTTCGCCGACGACGAACATCGTGAATGCCTTCACGCTGGCGTTCGAGGCCTTCAGGTATTGCTCGATCGACTGCTTGTC
This sequence comes from Massilia sp. IC2-477, assembly GCF_020707265.1. GTDB lineage: Bacteria > Pseudomonadota > Gammaproteobacteria > Burkholderiales > Burkholderiaceae_D > Telluria. Next base: position 46,090 of record NZ_JAJFEQ010000008.1, on the reverse strand, counting down.
GTTCTTCACGAATGCCTGGTTCAGCAGCGAGACTTCCTTCAGGTACTTCTGCACCGAACCGTCGATACGCTTGGCGACGATCTCGGCCGATTGCGGCTGCTTGCCTTCGGCAGTCGCCTTGTCGGCGTCTTCCTGGGCCTTCAGCTGGGCAACCGAACGCTCTTTTTCGATCAGTTCAGCAGGCACTTGCTCTGCCGACAGCGAGACCGGCTTCATTGCAGCGATGTGCATGGCCACGTCCTTGCCGACTTGCTCGTCACCCTCGAACTCGACCATCACGCCGATACGGGCGCCGTGCAGGTACGAAGCCAGCTTGGCGGTGGTTTCGAAGCGCTGGAAGCGGCGAACGGTCATATTCTCGCCGATTTTGCCGATCAGTGCCGTACGCACGTCGTCGAAGGTCTTGCCTTCGTGCGGCAGGGCTGCCAGGGCGGCGACGTCGGCCGGGTTGTTCTCGGCGATCAGCTTGGCTGCCAGGTTGGCCATGGCCAGGAAATCGTCGTTCTTGGCGACGAAGTCGGTTTCGCTGTTGATTTCCACCAGCGCGCCGATGTTGCCGGAGATGTAAGCCGCGACCACGCCTTCAGCGGTGATACGCGACGCTGCCTTCGATGCCTTGCCGCCCAGCTTGACGCGCAGGATCTCTTCGGCACGACCCATGTCGCCTTCTGCTTCGGTCAGTGCCTTCTTGCATTCCATCATCGGCGCGTCGGTCTTCGCGCGCAGTTCACCAACCATCGCTGCGGTAATAGCTGCCATGTTGAATTCTCCCAAATGTTTGATGTGTGAGCGGATGCCCGCCGGACACCCACGTGATAATTTATTGCTAAGCGTCGTGCTTAAAAAAAGGGGGGCTCGTGCCACGGCTCGGCGCCCCCTTTGATGTTCAGGCAGGATTTCCCTGCCCTACATTATGCCTGCTCGGAAACTTCGACGAAGTCGTCAGCGCCGGCGGCCTTGACCATCTCAACGACTTCGTTGGTGGCGTTGGCGCGGCCTTCCAGGATCGCATCGGCGACGCCGCGTGCGTACAGGGTGATCGCCTTCGACGAGTCGTCGTTACCCGGGATCACGTGGGTGACGCCTTCCGGCGAGTGGTTGGTATCGACCACGCCGATGACCGGGATGCCCAGCTTGCCGGCTTCGGTGATGGCGCCCTTGTGGTAGCCGACGTCGACGACGAAGATCGCGTCAGGCACGCCGCCCAGGTCCTTGATGCCGCCGATCGACTTCTGCAGCTTGACCAGCTCGCGCTGGAACATCAGGGCTTCTTTCTTCGACAGCTTCTCGACCGAACCGTCTTCGATCTGGGCTTCCATGTCCTTCAGGCGCTTGATCGAGGTCTTGATGGTCTTGAAGTTGGTCAGCATACCGCCCAGCCAGCGCTGGTCGACGTAAGGCACGCCTGCGCGCTGCGCTTCGGCGGCGATGATGTCGCGGGCCTGGCGCTTGGTGCCGACCATCAGGATGGTGCCGCGGTTAGCCGAGATCTGCTTGATGGTTTTCATCGCATCCTGGTACATCGCCATGGTCTTTTCCAGGTTGATGATGTGGATCTTGTTGCGATGACCAAAGATGAACGGTGCCATCTTCGGGTTCCAGAAACGGGTCTGGTGGCCGAAGTGGATACCGGCTTCCAGCATTTCACGCATAGTAACGGACATGTAATTCTCCAGGGTTGGGTCTTGAACGTAGCCAGTCACCTGACAGGCACCCTTTTGCGGCCACGTTCGCGATTTCATTAAAAAAGACGTTTTTTACAACGTTGCTCGATGCGAATACGAGCAACCCGAGATTCTAGCGGGATTTCACGTGGTTTTCAAGGGCTGTGAACGGGTGCTGCGGCTCGGCAGTCCGCCATGGGGGCGTGGGCAGCATAGCCGCCTACCCTACGAACCTTTATAATGGCGCAATATCGCCCGATAAGCGGGCTAAATCTATATAGCAGGATAAGAAACTATGGCTTCCACCCCCAAGACCCCCGACGAAATCGAAGGCATGCGCGTCGCCTGCCGCCTCGGTTCCGAAGTGCTCGACTACATCACGCCCTTCGTGAAGCCGGGCGTCACCACCGGGGAACTCGACCGCCTGGCCAAGGACTACATGATCAACGTGCAGGGCACGGCGCCTGCCACGCTGAACTACGCGCCGCCGGGCTACCCGCCCTTCCCCGGCTCGATCTGTGCCTCGGTCAACGACGTCATCTGCCACGGCATTCCGGGCGACCGCGTGCTCAAGAGCGGCGACGCGCTGAACATCGACATCACCCCGATCACCAAGGAAGGTTTCCATGGCGACAACAGCCGCATGTTCCTGGTCGGCGAACCCACCATCCTGGCCAGGCGCCTGTCCGAAGTGACCTTCGAGTGCATGTGGCTGGGCATCGCCAAGGTCAAGCCGGGCAACCGCCTGGGCGACATCGGCCACGCGATCCAGCAGCACGCCGAGAAGCACGGCTACAGCGTGGTGCGCGAGTTCTGCGGCCACGGCGTCGGCCGCGTGTTCCACGAAGAGCCGCAGGTGCTGCACTACGGCCGCCCAGGCACCGGCGAAGAGCTGGTGCCCGGCATGATCTTCACCATCGAACCGATGATCAACGCCGGCCGCCGCGAGATCCGCGAAATGCCGGACGGCTGGACCATCAAGACCAAGGATCGCAGCCTGTCGGCCCAGTGGGAGCACACCGTGCTCGTCACCGAAACCGGCGTCGAGGTGCTGACCATGTCGGCCGGCAGCCCGCCGCCTCCCGCTATCGTGCTGCCGCTGCTGCCCCAGTACGCCCCGGCAGAGGCCTGAGGAAGCAGCATGGGCCAGGCGGCGCTCCTCGACGGCTCGCGCAGCACGCTGCGCCAACGGCTGAAGGCCGAACGCCAGGCCCTGATCGATGCCTTCCACCAGGACGGCAAACCGGAAAAACTGCTGCGCGGCCTGCGCACCTGCGTCGACGGCATCCTGAGCGACGCCTGGACCGCTGCCGGCCTGCCCGCCAACACGACCCTGGTCGGGGTAGGCGGCTACGGGCGCGGCGAACTCTTCCCCTATTCCGACGTCGACCTCCTGATCCTGCTTGGCCAGCCAGCCGACGCCATCACCCAGGCAAAGCTGGAGGCGCTGGTCCAGCTGTTCTGGGACCTGGGGCTGGAAATCGGCCACAGCATCCGCACCGTCGACGAGTGCCTGGTCGAATCCAGCGCCGACATCACGGTGCAGACCAGCCTGCTCGAAGCGCGGCTGGTCACCGGCGACGCCCAGCTGTTCGACGAGCTGCGCCGGCGCTACCGCGAGGCCCTGGATCCGCAGGCCTTCTTCCAGGCCAAGACCGCCGAGATGCGCCTGCGTCACGCCAAGTACGAATACACCGCCTTCGCACTCGAACCCAACGTCAAGGAAAGCCCGGGCGCGCTGCGCGACCTGCAGGTGATCATGTGGGTGGCGAAGGCTGCGGGCCTGGCCGAATCCTGGAGCCAGATGGCGCGCGCCAAACTGATCACGCGCGCCGAGGCGCGCCAGCTGATGGAGAAGGAATACGCCTTCAAGGACATCCGCGTGCGCCTGCACCTGCAGACCAAACGGCGCGAAGACCGCCTGGTGTTCGACGTCCAGACCGCGATCGCCAAGACCTTCGGCCTCGAGAACGCGGATGGCCGCCGCGCCAGCGAGTTCCTGATGCAGCGCTACTACTGGGCCGCCAAGGTGGTGACGCAGATGAACACCATCATGCTGCAGAACATCGAGGCCCAGCTGTTCCCGCGCCCGAGCACTGCGGTCCCGATCGGCGGCGACTTCAGCGAGCACTTCAACGAGGTCAACGGCTTCATCGACGTCGCCGAGGACGATACCTTCGAACGCTTCCCCTCGACCGTGCTCGGGATTTTTGTTGCCATGACCGAGCGCCCCGACATCAAGGGCATGACGGCGCGCACCATGCGTTCCCTGTGGCACGCGCGGAACGTGATCGACGCGGGCTTCCGCGCCAATGCGGCCAACCGCGCCCTGTTCCTGCGCATCCTGAAGGCGCCGAGCGGCCTGGTGCACGCGCTGCGCCGCATGAACGATATGGGCGTGCTGGGCCGCTACCTGCCCGCCTTCCGCAGCATCACCGGCCAGATGCAGCACGACCTGTTCCACGTCTATACCGTGGACCAGCACATCATGATGGTGGTGCGTAACCTGCGCCGCTTCACGATGCCGGAGCACGCCCACGAATACCCGTTCTGCAGCCAGCTGATCGCCAACTTCCGCGACCGCTGGCTGCTGTACGTGGCCGCCCTGTTCCACGACATCGCCAAGGGCCGCGGCGGCGACCATTCGGAACTCGGCATGATCGATGCGCGCGAGTTCTGCCGCGGCCACGGCATCTCCGCGCCCGATACCGAACTGGTGGTGTTCCTGGTGCAGCATCACCTGGCCATGTCGACCGTCGCCCAGAAGCAGGACATGTCCGATCCGGACGTGATTGCCAGCTTTGCCGCCCTGGTCAAGGACGAACGCCACCTGACGGCGCTCTACCTGCTCACCGTGGCCGACATCCGCGGCACCAGCCCCAAGGTCTGGAACGCCTGGAAGGCCAAGCTGCTGGAAGACCTTTACAAGGTCACCCTGCGCGTGCTGGGCGGCGAGCCGCACAGCGCCGACCGCGAACTGCGCGCGCGCCAGAAGGAAGCGCTGGCCACGCTGCGCCTGTACGGCCTGGGGGCCGAGGCCCACGAAGCGCTGTGGAAGCAGTTAGATGTCGCCTATTTCCTGCGCCACGACGCCTCCGACATCGCCTGGCAGACGCGCGCCCTGCACGACAAGGTCGACCGCGGCAAGCCGGTGGTGAAGGCGCGCCTGGCGCCGATCGGCGAAGGCCTGCAGGTGGCCGTCTACATCAAGGACCAGCCCGACCTGTTCGCGCGCATCTGCGGCTACTTCGAGCGCAAGAACTTCAGCATCCTCGACGCCAAGATCCACACCACGCGCCACGGCTACGCACTGGATTCCTTCCTCGTCACGGAAGAGAATTTCGCGGGGAGCTACCGCGACATCATCAGCCTGATCGAGCACGAACTGTGCGTGCAGCTGGCCTCGCAGGAAGCCCTGGCGCCGCCTACGCGCGGCCGCCTGTCGCGCCTGTCCCGCACGTTCCCGGTCACGCCAACGGTCGACCTAAGACCGGACGAGCGCGGCCAGTTCCACGTGCTGTCGGTCGCCGCCAACGACCGCCCCGGCCTGCTCTACGCGATCGCCAGCGTGCTGACGCGCTACCGCATCAACCTGCACACCGCCAAGATCATGACCCTGGGCGAGCGCGTCGAGGACGTATTCCTGATCGACGGCGCCGCCCTGAACAACCCGCGCACCCAGGTCCAGCTCGAGACCGACCTGCTGGATGCGCTCAAGATTTAAACCCTCAGTTTCAACCCTTTTTCCTGTTTTCCCGATGACCGAACCTGTCCGCCTCTCCAAACGTATGTCCGAACTCGGCCTGTCCTCGCGCCGCGAAGCCGATGACTGGATCGCCAAAGGCTGGGTGCGGGTGGACGGCAAGGTGGTGTCGGAACTGGGCAGCAAGGTGCTGCCGCACCAGAAGATCACCGTCGAACGCCAGGCCGCCGCCGAGCAGTCCAAGCGCGTCACGGTCCTGATCAACAAGCCGGTCGGCTACGTCAGCGGCCAGGCCGAAGACGGCTACAAGCCGGCCGTCACCCTGATCAAGCCGGAGAACCGCTGGCCGGACGACCCGTCGCCGGAGCAGTTCCACCCGACCCAGCTGCGCAGCCTGGTCCCGGCCGGCCGCCTCGACATCGACTCGGTGGGCCTGCTGGTGCTGACCCAGGACGGCCGCATCGCCAAGCAGCTGATCGGCGAGAACACGGAGATCGAGAAGGAATACCTGGTGCGCGTGCAATACACCAAGCCCGGCACCCTGCCGGAGGCGGACCTCAGGAAACTCAACCACGGCCTGTGGATGGACGGGAAGCCCCTGCTGCCGGCCAAGGTGCGCTGGCAGAACGAGGACCAGCTCAGCTTCACCCTGCGGGAAGGCCGCAAGCGCCAGATCCGCCGCATGTGCGACATGGTGGGGCTGAAGGTGCTTGGCCTGAAGCGCGTGCGCATCGGGAAGGTGAAGCTGGGCGACCTGCCGCCGGGGCAATGGCGTTATCTGCGGCCGGACGAGCAGTTTTGAGGCTCCACGGCCTTATTGGCCGACGCAAATGATCCTGGTGTCGTATTCCCGGGCATCGCCTTTCTTTTGCTTCGCCCACCGGATGACTTCCTCTGCTTCGGCGACCGTCATCACGGTCGCTTTTTCCTTGTTTCGGATGAAGGACACGCCTTCGAACTTGCCCTCCTTGCTGCGCATGACGCGGGCAAATACGGGTGGCTTCTTGCCGTCTTCGGTGCGTTTGTTTTGTTGGACGAGGTAACGCTGGTCGATGTTTTCCATGCTGGGGTTCCATGTGGGGAAATGCAGGGGCGCATTGTACGGGTAATGAGGATACCGTGACGATCGGAGACGGCCGCCTCCGGTTGAACCGGGCGACCGGCCAAGCCCGGAAGCCTCATCGGTCAACGCGGCGCCATCGCAACCGCCTCCGCGCGACAATGGGCGCACGATAACCGCCACGCGAGCGAAATGGAAACCGTCTACACCATCGGCCACTCCAACCGGCCGATCGAGGAATTCATCGCACTGCTGCGCGAGCACGGCATCAAACGCGTGCTCGACATCCGCACGGTGCCGAAGTCGCGTCATAACCGACAGTTCGGGCAGGACCAGCTGCCTGGATCGCTCGAACAGGCGGGCATCGGCTACGAGTACATCCGCGAACTCGGGGGACTGCGCAAGGCGCGCAAGGATACGCCCAACGGCGCCTGGCGCAATGCCTCGTTCCGCGGCTATGCGGACCACATGCAGACGGATGCATTCCGGGAGCACGTCGATATCGTCGCCGCCATGGCGCAGTCGATGCGCTGCGCGCTGATGTGCGCCGAGGCAGTGCCGTGGCGCTGCCACCGCTCGATGGTGGCCGATGCGCTGGCGGTGCGCGGCGTGCCTGTGGAGCACATCATCAACAAGGGCAAGACAAAGCCGCATACGGTGACGCCGTTCGCGCAAGTAAGCGGCACGCAGATCCCCGCCGGAAGCAGCCGAGCTCAGGACCTGAGCTTCATTCGCGGCGGCGGTCAGCCAGGAACTGTTGGGCGCGCGGGTGCTGCGGTTTGCTGAAGAATTCTTCGGGCGTAGCGCGCTCCAGGATGCGCCCTTCAGCCATGAACAGGATGCGGTCCGCCACTTCGCGCGCAAAGCCCATCTCGTGGGTGACGCAGACCATGGTCATGCCCTGCTGTGCGAGCGAACGCATCACCTGCAGCACTTCGCCCACCATTTCCGGATCGAGCGCGCTGGTCGGCTCGTCGAACAGCATGATCGGTGGACGCATGGCCAGGCTGCGCGCGATCGCCACGCGCTGCTGCTGGCCGCCCGACAGCGCGTTCGGGTAAGCATCAACCTTGTGCGCCAGGCCCACCTGCTCCAGCAGCTGCATCGCGTACTCGCGCGCTTCTTTTGCGGTGGCGCGCTTCAGGTTGACGGGCGCCAGCGTGCAGTTCTCCAGCACCGTCAGGTGCGGGAACAGGTTGAAGTGCTGGAACACGAAGCCGATCCCGGCGCGCAGCTCGTTGACGTCCAGGCCCCTGGCGTGGATATCGCGGCCATCAATGTTGATACTGCCGCTGTCGATTTCTTCGAGCCGGTTGAGGGTGCGGATCAGCGTGGACTTGCCGGAACCGGAGGGGCCGCACACGACCACCACTTCGTTCTTTTCCACCCGCTCGCTGATGTCGACCAGGGCGTGGTATTTGGTCGATCCTTCGCCGTACCACTTGTTGACTTTGTCGAGAACGATCATCGTTCGCTTTCTTGATTACGAAGCCTGCCTTGCGCCGCGCTGCATGCGGCGTTCGAGCAGGAAGGCCAGGCGGGACAGGCCGAAACAGAGGATGAAATAGGTCAGCGCCAGGATCAGGTACACCTCGACCGCCTGGGTGAACACGAGCGTGTTGACCTGGGTCGCGATGAACGAGACCTCGGACAAGCCGATGATGTAGCCGAGCGAGGTCGCCTTGATGGTCGAGACCAGCTGGCTGACGATCGAGGGCAGACCGTTCCTCAGGGTCTGCGGCAGCACCACCAGGCGCAGCGCCTGGGCATAGGACAGGCCGAGCGAGCGGGCGCTTTCCAGCTGCCCCTTCGGCAGTGCACGGATACCGGCGGCCACGATCTCGGCCAGGTACACGCCGTCGAACAGCACCAGCACCATCAGCATGGTCGTGGCCTGCCCGGTCTTGACGCCGGTGACGGCCGGCAGGAAGAAGTACACCCAGAACACCACCAGCAGCAGCGGCACCGCGCGCACCAGCTGCACCAGCGCGGCGACGGGCCAGGCGACGGCGCGGCGGCTGCTCACGCGTGCCACGCCCAGCAGCAGGCCGAAAGGCATGGCCAGCAGCAGCGCGCCAAACGACAACAGAACGGTCAGCGCCAGCCCGCCGAGCGGACCGTCCGGGTACTGTCCGACCAGGAAGTAGAGCCAATAGGTATCGATCAGTTCGAGCATATTGACCTCATGCCGGACGGACCGGATAACGCCGCTGGAACAGCCAGGCGGCAAACGAAATCAGCAGCGATACCGTCAGATATGCCAGGGTCGCGAAGGTGAACGCTTCGGCGCTGCGGAAGCTGCTCGTCTCCACACGCGCGGCCTGATACATCAGTTCGGCGGCGCCGATGACGGTGGCCACGCTGGTGTCCTTCCACAGGTTGACCGTCTGCGACAGCAGCGGCGGAATCGAGGCGCGGAAGGCTTGCGGCAGCAGCACCAGGCGCACAGCCTGGATGCGTCCGAGACCAAGCGAACGCGCCGCTTCCAGCTGGCTCCGGGGCACCGCGCGGATACCGCTGCGGATGTCCTCGGCCATGTGCACACCGCTGTACAGCGCCAGTGCGATGACGGCGCATACGGCTTCCGGGTTGTGCGCGTACAGGAACTCGCGCGCGCCCTCGGGCAGCAGCTCGGGGAAGGCGAAGTACCAGAACAGCAGGTGCGCCAGCAGCGGCACGTTGCGGATCGCTTCGACAATCGTCGAAGCGATCGCACGCGCAGGCGCGAAGCTGGAGGTGCGCATCACCGCCAGCAGCGCGCCGAAGGGCAATGCAACGACGAAGCTGGCCGCCGTCAGTTGCAGCGACAGGATGAGACCCTGCACCAGCCAGTCATGGTACTGGCCGGATTGCAGAATGCTGGGGTCGAAAAACTGCAAAACTTAAATCTTGTCGGTGCTGATCTTGAAAGTGCGCTTGGCGATGTTGGCGCGGGTGCCCGGGCCATACCACTTGTTGAACAGCTTCTCGGCTTCGCCGCTGGCTTCCAGGCCGCGCAGGGTCTCGTCGACCACGGCCTTCAGGTTCTTCTCGCCCTTGCGCAGGCCGAGGGCGATCGACTCGATGCCGATGCTGGTCGGCAGGATGGTAAAGCCCTTGGCGGCCGGACCGAGCTTGCCATAGTCGGCCAGCAGCGAGGATTCGTCGTTGACGTAGGCGATGCCCTTGCCCTGGCGCAGGGCCTGGAAGGCCTGCTGGGTGTTCTCGAAGGTGACCACTTCGGCAGTCGGCACGGCCGCGCGGATATTGGTTTCCTGGGTGCCGCCGCGCACGGTGACGACCTTCTTGCCGGCCAATTGCGGCAGCGCGGTGACGCCGCTGCCCGCGCGCACCATGACTTTCGAGCCGGTCACGAAATGAGTCAGGGCGAAGTCGACCTGCGATTCGCGTTCCTTGTTGTGGGTGAGCGTGGCGGCCAGCACGTCCACATGGCCCTGCTGCAGCTCGGGGATACGGCTCGATACCGACATCTGCTTGAACTTCGGCGTGACGCCGATCTTCTTCGCGACCGCGGTCGCGATGTCGATCTCGTAGCCCACTAGCTGGCGGGTCTTGGGATCGATGAAGCTGTTCGGCTCATCGGTGCCCAGCACGCCGAACACGATCTCGCCTTTCTTCTTGATGTCCGCGAGCTGATCGGCGTGCGCGGCAGCGGCCAAGAGGTTGGCGGACAGGGCGACAGCGCCAATAAGGATGTGACGGCGGGTGAACATGTTCTTCTCCAGACAGCAAAAATTCGATCGCAACAGTATACGGCATGCTCTTGCATGGCCGAACGATCAATTAGCCATAAGAAAATGTGTTACGGACTATAAGCGCAGAGAAATCTTCAGCGCCCCGTGGCCCTGCGCCCGCATGCTAAAGTAGCAATCAGATAACGGATACCACGGAGGCACGATGCTGGTCGTCACCTATAACGTCAATGGAATCGGGGCCCGCCTGGGCGCCCTGCTCGAGTACCTGGAAGAACGCAAACCCGACGTGGTCTGCCTGCAGGAGCTCAAGGCGCCGCAGGAAAAATTCCCGGAAAGTGCGATTCGGGACATCGGCTACCACGCCATCTGGCACGGCCAGAAAAGCTGGAACGGCGTCGCCATCCTCACCCGCGACGGTCCGGCGCAGGAACTGCAGCGCGGCCTGCCGGGCGACCCCACGGACGAGCAGAGCCGTTACATCGAGGCGGTCTACCAGGGCCTCCTGATCTGCGGCCTGTATCTTCCGAACGGCAACCCGGCGCCGGGACCGAAGTTCGACTACAAGCTGGCGTGGATGGAACGCCTGATCAGCCGCGGCGCCGAGCTGCTCGAGGCGAAGGTGCCGGTCGTGATGTGCGGCGACTTCAACGTCATCCCGACCGATCTCGACGTCTACAAGCCGGAACGCTGGGTCGACGATGCCCTTTTCCGGCCGGAGTCGCGCGCAGCTTTCGAGCGCCTCATGGCGCAGGGCTGGACGGATTCGCTGCGCGCCATGTACCCCGACCAGGTCATCTATACCTTCTGGGATTACTTCCGCAACGCCTTCGGGCGCGACGCCGGCATCCGCATCGACCACCTGCTGCTCAGCCCTGCCCTGGCGCCCGCCCTGCGCGGCGCCGGCGTCGACAAGTTCCAGCGCGCGAAGGAAAAGCCGAGCGACCACGCACCGACCTGGGTCGAGCTGGACATGGATGCGGTCGTGCAGCTGAAGGGCAAGGGCTGACCCGGCTTTAGACCGCTCTTAGGCTAAGATGCGGGTTTGCCAACACGCAGACCCACCATGCTCACGCCAGAACAGTTCTTCGGTTTCCTCACCGCCGCCATCCTGATCACGCTCTCGCCCGGGCCCGACAACATGATGGTGCTTGGGGTGGGCATCGCAAAGGGCCGGACGCGCGGCATCGCGTTCGGCCTGGGCTGCGCGCTGGGATGCCTGAACCATACCCTGCTGGCGGTGATCGGGGTGAGCGCGCTGATCGCCGCCTCGCCCACGGCGTTCACGGCGCTGAAGATCGCCGGCGGCCTGTACCTGATCTGGATGGGGATCGGCGCGCTGCGCAGCCGCGGCGGCGCCCAGGCCGCAGGCGTGGTGCCGGACGAATCGGCGCGCCAGCTGTTCTTCAAGGGGCTGCTGGCCAATGCCATCAATCCGAAGGTGGTGCTGTTCTTCCTGTCCTTCCTGCCGCAGTTCGTGGTGGCTTCGCGCGGGGATGCGAACTGGCAGATTGCCTGGCTGGGCCTGATCTTTACCGTGCAGGCCGCGGTGCTGTTCGGACTGCTGGGCTACTTTTCGGGCGCGATCGGGCAGTGGCTGAACCGCACGCCGCGTGCCGGCATGTGGCTGGATCGGACCGCCGGCGCGATCTTCGTGGGACTGGGCCTGCGCCTGATCGTGGCGCGCTGATGCGCCCTGTGCGCGCCAGTGGCGCGCACAGGACAGGACTTACAGGCTGATGCTGACCTTTGCTGCGGGCTGCTTGCGCGCCGCCAGCGGCACTTCCAGCAGGTGATGCTTGGCATTCCAGCTGAAGGGAACGGCACGTCCATCCACCGTCACCGAGCGCGGTTTCTTCTCGATGTTGTGCACCTTCAGTGCAAAGCCGCGTTCCAGCGGCGCCTGCGCCTTGCCGGTCTCGGTCTGCAGCTTGACTTCGAGCTTGCCGCCGGCGTAAGTGCTGTCGAAGCGCACGATCTCATACATGCCCTTGGCGTAGGCGTCCGCGGTCTCGCCGTCGTCGTCGTACATTTTTCCTTCACCGCGCCCGACGCTGGCGTCATGGTAGTAGTGCAGGTCGATCTGGCGGCTCGAATAGTCGCGCGTGGTCTGCACTACCTTCGCCATCGGAACGAAAGCGCCGGCGCGCACGTAGACCGGGATGTTCGCCTCCACCGGCTTCACCACTTCCAGGATGCCGCCCCGGTGCTTTTCGCCCGTGTGGAAGTCGAACCAGACGCTATCCTTGACCGGGAAGTGCACTTCCTGGCGCATCGCTCCCGGCTGCACGACCGGCGACACCAGGAAGTCGGGTCCCCAATGATAGGTCGAAGAAATCGAGGTAGCTTCCTCTTCGCCGAACAGCACGGGACGCATCAGCGGCATGCCGGTCTGGCTGTTCTCGAACGCTAGCGTGTAGTTATACGGCAGCATGGCGTAGCGCAGCCACACCGCTTCGCGCGCCAGCACCTTGGTGCGCTCGGAACGGAACACCGGTTCGGGCGGCACGTCCGCCTGCGCGTGCGGGCGGAAGATCGGCTGGAACACGCCGTACTGCAGCCAGCGCACGTACAGCTCGTCGTCCAGCACGGGGCCGGCAAAACCGCCGAGGTCCGAGTGCATGTAGGCCAGGCCCTGCATGCCCATCTGGAGCGAGATCTCCATCTGCGACTGCAGTCCGCCCCAGCCGCGGCTGACGTCGCCCGACCAGGGGATCATGCCGAAGCGTTGCGAACCCGAGTAGCCGGCGCGCATCAGGATGAAGGGACGCTCGTTCGGGTAGTCCTTGCGGTAGCCGTTGGCGATCAGGCCGGCCCAGTCGTGGCCGTAGACGTTATGGACCTGGTCTGCCGTCTTTCCACCACCATGCTGGACCCACGAAGGATGCACTTCCGGCTCGCCCAGGTCGCCCCACCAGCCGGCGACCCCGCCCTGCTTCAGGCCCTTGTAGATATTCCAGAACCAGTCGCGGCCCTGCTGGGTATACAGGTCGACGATGCCGGTGTTCCCGAAGTAGAAATCATAGGTGGCGGGCTTGCCCGCCTTGTCCGTGGCAAGCACCTTTTGCTGCACCGCTTCCTGCCAGCGCTGCGACGTGGTCAGGATGAAGGGCTCGGTGATGACGATGGTCTTGACGCCCTTCTGCTTGAAGTCCGCCATCATCTGCTCGGCCCTGGGGAAGGTGTCGCGGTCCCAGGCCAGGTTGCCCATGGTGCCCTTGACTTCCTTGCCGAACCAGTACAGGTCGAGCACGACGGCGTCGAGCGGGATCTTCTCCTTGGCGAACATCTCGACCACGGCGCGCGTCTCCGCCTCGGACTTGTAGCCGAAGCGGCTGGCGAAGTTACCGAAGGCCCAGCGCGGCGGCAGCGGCTGGCGGCCGGTCAGGCTGGTGTAGTTGGCCATCACGTCGGCCCAGCTGTCGCCTGCCACCACCTGGTAGGTCTTGCGCCCGCCGATCACTTCGTAGCGCAGCGTGCCGTCCTTGCGGCTGTCGAAATCGAGGAAGCCCACCTGCGGATTGTCGAAGTGGATCGCGTATTTTTTCGAGGACAGCGCGACGGGAATCGTGAAGTTGAGCAGCTGCGAGCTCTTGCCATACCCGTAGTCGGCCTTGTTGTAGAGCTGGAAGCGGTTGCCGCGGCGGTTCATGCCGACTGCACGCGCGCCGGCGCCGTACAAGGCCTCGCCCTCTTCCAGCGCGAATTCGATCGATTCCAGCTTGTCGCCGCGCGCATAGCCGCCCTTTTCGGCCACCAGCGGCTTGCCCTTGTACAGGTAGCTGATGCGGAAGGGCTGCTTGTCGACGACGACGGTGATACCCGGCGTGGCGAACTCGATGCGGCTACCCTCGGTCTTGAGCGTGGCGCCGACGTCCACGGGCGCCAGCACCACGGCGTGCGAAGACGGGTCAAACTGCTGGCCGTTCGGGATGAAGGTGGTCTCGACCACGTTGGCCGAATACGGCTTGATCAGGTAACGGCCGTCGCTGGTGGACAGCTCCAGGGTGTTCTGGTTGCGGGTGACGCCTTCGAGACGCCGTTCGGCGTTCTGGGCAAAGGCGAGCGGACTGGCGAGCAGGCACAGGAGAAGCCGGGCGATCGTGGTTTTCGTCATGGGGTCTCGGTTGGTTGTCTTGGACGGCAAGCGAGAGCATGACAGAAAATCACGCCGCGAAAAAGTGGCAATGTAACTAAATTACAGGATGGGTTTGCCAAATCATGGAATCGAGCGGCCTGGAACCGCAGCCCGCGCCAGCCCGGCCAGGTCGTCGTACATTCGCGCTTCGATGGCCAGCCGGGCACGAACGCCGCGTTCTGCCAGCACGGTTTCGGCGGCGATGTAGCCGGACTTCGTAGCGCCTTCCATAGTGCAGGGCATGCGGGTGCGGGTCCAGTCGCCCGCCAGGGTCAGGCCCGGCATCGGCGAACGGGCCCGCGGACGCATGGCTTCGAAGCCGACCGTCGGGCAGGGAATCGCCATCGGCACCCGGTGTACATCGGCGTGCAACAGGCGTGCACGCGCGGCGCGCGGCGCAATCTCGGCCAGCTCCTCCACGGTGCGGCGCACGATCTCGGCGTCGCTCAGGTGGTGGGCGCGGTGGCTGTAGATGATGTTGCTGGCGATGACCGTGGGGCGGCCGCGCCAGCCCTTGCGGATCTGGCACAGGTCATAGAAATCGTAATTCAGGCGGCCGGGCGACCACAGGTGCGAAGCGAAGCGCTCGGCCTTGATGTCGCGGTCGAACCAGAGGTAGACGCAGACATAGGGACTCGGCTCGAAGCGCGGCAGCACGTCGAAAGGCGCCTGCTGCCGCCAGTCGCGCGGAAGCGTCGCGGACAGGTCCTGGGGCGGCAGTGCGCTCACCACCTGCTGGGCCGGAATGGGCGTGCCGTCAGCCAGCACCACGCCATCGACGCGTTCGCGGCCGGACAAATAGGCCACGCCCCTGCCCTTGATGACGCGCCCGCCGGCGCGCTCGATGACGCGCACCGCCTGCTGCGTGTACAGCTCGCCCAGGCCCACCTTGGCGAAGCCGAAATGCAGTCCGCGGTAGCCGCTCAGCTGCGCATGGATGCGCATCAGGGATGCGGCGGATACCCGCTCGAGCGGCACGTTGGTGACCACCATCGAGGCGAAGCGCCACCACCAGTCGATCAGGTCTTCGGTCACGCCTAGCGAGCGGAAGAAGTCGAGTCCGGAGATGCGGTCCAGCTCCGGTACCTGCTCTTCGCCGAAGCGCATGCCGCGCCAGCCCGTGGGAAGCATCGACAGGTAGTCATGCATGCCGAGGCCAGGGGCGCCCAGGATGCTGGGCGCGAGGCTGAGCGGCGCCGGCAGCGGATAGTGCCGCAAGACCGTGGGCCTGGGCTTGCTGGCCACCGTGAGCACCTTGCCCGGCTGCCAGCAGATCAGGTCATCCGTGCCGAGGCGCTTTAGGAAGGCCAGCATGTTGTGGTATTCGGAGTGGAAGATGTGGGGACCGATGTCGACCACGTCGCCGCTCACCGGCTCGACCCAGCAGCTGGCCCGTCCTCCAAGGCGGTCGGAACGCTCGACCACCGTGACCGCGATCCCATGGTCCGCCAGCGCAACCGCGCATGCCAGGCCTGCCAATCCTCCTCCCACCACCGTGACCTGCGTCATCCCTCCACCTTTCGCTCACCGCAACAGCGCGTCCGGCCAGTGTAGGGAAGCAGGCGCGGCCTTCGGTTAGCACGCGCACATAGCGGTATCGAAATGCGGGTAGAGCCGGTTCAATCCCCGCTCAGCGCAGGTAGGACATGACGTTGTTGGCCACCCGCGACGCCTCGGCGTCGGTCAGCGGCAGGCTGCGGAACGCCGCCCAGGCCTCCCGCGGACGCACGTCGACGCCGACCGCGGCGTCGGAACCGTAGAGCACGCGCTCCATGCCGACCTGGCGCAGCCGCCGTACCAGCCGGCGCGCATCAGCGGCCGACAGGCCGGGACGGGCAAAAGCGGTGACGTCGACCCAGACCTGGCGCATGCGCGGATCCTGGCGCGCGGCGGCGTCGGCCAGCACCGCCAGGCCGGCCAGCTGCGGCGCGGCCTCGCGCTCGCCGGCATAGGCCACCTGCACCGGCACGTCGGGCGCATGCGGCAGCAACTGGTCGATCAGGAGGCGCGCCTCGCGGGTGCCGGTTTCGCGCAGCTGCAGCACGATCGCCATGCGACGCGCGTTGGCCGAACGGAATACCCGGCGCAGGCGCTCGACCTGCTCCGGATCGTCCAGCATCACGCCGCCGGCGGCGGGCTGCAGCCGGATGCCGCGCCCGAACTCCGGGCTGGCCGCGCAGCGCGCCAGTTCGGCCAGGGCGTAGTCCTTGAGCGGATCGACGCTGCACAGCGCCACCAGGCGCTCCGGATATTCCCCGGCCTGGCGCGCCGCCCAGTCGTTCTCGGCGCGCACGCGCTCGTATTCCTCGTCCTGCGAACGCACCGGCTGCCCATACACATAGGCCACCGACAGCACCGCGGCGCGCGCGATGCCGGCGGCATCGAGCTGCGGAATCACGTCCTGCGCCGATACCGGACGCAGGGTGATGGTCGACGAGGACATGAAGGCCGCGGCGGCGGGGCTGTACACATACTGCTGGTGGTCGGCCATGGGCGCGCCGGGTACGGCGGGAGCCGCCGACACAAGGCCGTGTGATGCTGCCAGGATGCCGCACAGCAGGACGGAAAGACGCCTCATACATACACCTCGAACTGGATGGGCCGGCCACGAACTGATGCCGGACAAAACGCCATGTTATCTCATTGGCACGAACGGCTGTCAAGATTGCATCTTCCATGCCCCTCGCGTAGCATCGCCGGGTGCCCGCCGCCGAGGGCCGATAACCAGAACAGCAAGGAGACCCATGAAAAACGAATTCCCCCCGCAAGTGGGCCAGCCCATGAACCAGACCCGCTCATTCCTGACGGTGGCGCTGATCGAACTGTGGGAGCGCTTCGGCTACTACGGCATGCAGGCGCTGATCGTCTACTTCATGGTGCAGCGCCTCGGCTTCGAAGACAGCCGCGCCAACCTGGTATGGGGTGCGGCGGCCGCGCTGATCTACGTGGCCCCGGCCATCGGCGGCTGGATCGGCGACAAGGTGCTGGGCACACGCCGCTGCATGATCCTCGGCGCCCTGGTCCTGACCCTCGGCTATGCGCTGATGGGCGTGCCGACCACGAACACCTGGATGACGTTCTCGGCGCTGGGCGTGATCGTGGTCGGCAACGGCCTGTTCAAGCCCAACACCGCCAACCTGGTGCGCAAGATCTACGAAGGCGACGATTCCAAGATCGACAGCGCCTTCACCATCTATTACATGGCGGTGAATGTCGGCTCGACCTTCTCGATGCTGGCCACGCCGGCCATCAAGGACTACGTCAACGCGACCTACGGCGGTGAGCTGGGCTGGCACGTGGCCTTCGCCGTCTGCAGCGTGGGCCTGACCATCGGCCTCTTGACCGTGGGCGTGCTGCGCAAGACCATCGGCCACGTCGGCTCGCCGCCGGACGCGGAACCGCTGCGCATGAACCGCCTGCTGGCGGTCCTGGCCGGCGCCGTGTTCGCGGTGGCGGCATCGGCCGTGATCCTCGAGTACCGCGAACTGGCGCGCGCCTTCGTCTACGTCGCCGGTTTCGTCGTGCTGGGCATCTTCTTCCACCTGATCCGCACCAGCGCACCAAACGAACGCGCCGGCCTGATCGCCGCCCTGGTATTGACCCTGCAGACCGTGTTCTTCTTCATCTTCTACCAGCAGATGTCGACCTCGCTGTCGCTGTTCGCGCTGCGCAACGTCGACCTCGAGTTCAACGTGTTCGGCGCCCATCTGTGGACCTGGTCGCCGGCCCAGTTCCAGGCCCTGAACGCGATCTGGATCATGGTCCTGAGCCCGGTGCTGGCCTGGCTCTACACCCGCGCCGGCAGCAGCGGCAAGGACATCTCGATCGCGGGCAAGTTCGCGCTCGGCTTCGCAGTGGTCGCTGCCGGCTTCTTCACCTATGGCTTTGCCGGCGCGTTCGCCGTGAACGGCCTGACCTCGTCCTGGATCATGATCGCCGGCTACGGCCTGTACTCGCTGGGCGAACTGCTGGTGAGCGGCCTGGGCCTGGCCATGATCGCGCGCTACGTGCCGGCGCGCATGGGCGGCTTCATGATGGGCGCCTATTACGTCGGCGTGGGGATTTCGCAGTACCTCGGCGGGCTCGTAGCGAACGTGGCGGCGGTGCCGGAGGGCATGACGGATCCGCTGCAGACGCTACCGGTCTATACGAGCCTGTTCAACAAGCTGGGGATTGCAGCGATCGTCTGCACCCTGATCGCGCTGGCGGCACTGCCGCTGATGCGCCGCCTGACCGCCGCGCACCACACGCACCAGTAATGTCCGGCGTGGGGGGCGAAGCCGCCCACCCTACGGTATCATGGCGGATCAGATTTTACGGATTCGAGCATGTCCATCAACATTCCTACCGAGACCCAGTCCGCGCGCGCGCTACAGGTCGCCCAACGCGTCCACGCCATCGAGCCTTTCCGCGTCATGGAAATGGTGAAAGCCGCCGGCGAAATGAAACGCAACGGCATCGACGTCATCAGCATGAGCGTGGGCGAGCCCGATTTCACCGCGCCCGACATCGTGGCCCACGCGGCAATGGAAGCCATCAAGGGCGGCGTTACCCAGTACACCGATTCGCTCGGCCTGCGCGAACTGCGCGAGGCGATCTCCGGGCACTACGCGGCCGTGCACCAGCTCGACATCGACCCGCGCCGCATCGTGGTCACCGCCGGCGCCTCGGCCGGCCTGCTGCTGGCCTGCGCCGCGCTGGTCGCCGAGGGCGACGAAGTGCTGATGCCCGATCCCTGCTACCCCTGCAACCGCCATTTCGTCACCAGCTTCGGCGGCAAGCCGGTGCTGGTGCCGGCATCGAGCGAGGACCGCTACCAGTTGAGCGGCGCGCATGTGCAAGCCAACTGGCGCGAGCGCACCCGCGGCGTGCTGGTCGCTTCCCCCTCGAATCCGACCGGCACCTCGATGACGCCGGAGCAGTTGCGCGAGATGCTGGACGCCGTGCGCGCGCGCGGCGGCTTCGCCATCATCGACGAGATCTACCAGGGCCTGTCCTATGACCACCAACCGGTCAGCGCCCTGGCGCTCGATCCGAACGTCATCACCGTCAACAGCTTCTCGAAATACTTCAGCATGACGGGCTGGCGCCTAGGCTGGCTGGTGGTGCCGGAGGCGCTGGTGCCGACGTTTGAAAAATTGGCGCAGAACCTGTTCATCTGTGCGCCGACCGTGGCCCAGCAGGCCGCGCTGGCCTGCTTCACGCCGGAAGCGCTCGCGATCTATGAAGAGCGCCGGCGCGAATTCCAGCGCCGCCGCGATTATCTGGTGCCGGCCCTGCGCGAACTGGGCTTCCAGGTGCCCGTGATGCCGGACGGCGCGTTCTACGTGTACGCCGACATCAGCGCCCTGCCCCATGCGGAAAGCCACGACAGCACCGCCTTTGCCTGGTCGCTGCTGCGCGAGGCGCATGTGGCGATCGTACCGGGGGATGATTTCGGTTTCGCGGCGCCGCAGCGCCACGTCCGTTTCTCGTACGCGACGAAGCTGGAACGCATCGAAGAAGCCTTGGCGCGCATGGCGCGCGTGCTGCGCGCCTGATTCAGCCGGCCTGCAGCGCCTCGCGCGCCTCGCCCACCAGTTCCAGCAGGGTGTCGGGCGCCGCGGGCTTGACCAGGTAGCGGTCGAAGCCCGCCTCGAGCGCACGCTCGCGGTCCTCGCCCTGGCCATAGCCGGACAGCGCGATCGCAAACGGACGCCGGTCAAGCGGGCCGTCCACCGGCGCGCTGCGCAGGCGCCCGATGATTTCCAGCCCATCCATGCCCGGCAGCCCGATGTCGCAGATCACGATGTCGTAGCGGCGGGCCTGCGCCGCGGCCAGGCCGGCGCGGCCGTCGTAGGCCACCGCCACCTCGTGCCCGGCCAGCTCCAGCAGCGCGCGCAGGGTGTCGCAGGCGTCGACGTTGTCTTCGACCAGCAGGATGCGGCAGGCTCCCTCGGAGGCGCTCGGCCCGGCCGGGATTTCATCGATCGGCGCGCCCGTGCTGCACAATGGCAGGCGCACCGTGAAGGTGCTGCCCAGCCCTTCGCCCGGGCTCTCGGCCGAGACCGATCCGCCGTGCATGCCGACCAGGTTGCGCACCACGTTCAGGCCGATCCCGAGTCCTCCTTCGGAACGCGCCAGCGCGCGCGGGCCCTGCACGAACAGGTCGAACACCTGGGGCAGCATGTCGGCCCCGATGCCGCTGCCGTTGTCGTTCACCTGGACCACCACTTCGTCACCATCACGCCAGGCGCGCAGCACGATGCGGCCGCCCGGGCTGGTGTACTTGGAGGCGTTGCCGAGCAGGTTGGCGAAGACCTGGGTCAGGCGCACCGGGTCGCCTTCGATGCTCAAGCGCTCCTCGGGCAGCTCGAGCACGAGCGACTGGCCGCGCTCGCGGATGCGGCCGGCGACCGTCTCCACCGCCTGGTCGAGGGCGCCGTTCAGGGCCAGCGGCCGCACCGACAGGGTGATCTTGCCGCTGCTGATGCGGGCAGCGTCGAGCAGGTCGTCGAGCAGGTGTGCCATGTGGTCGACCTGGCGCCGCACCACGCCTGCCACGTGGGCCAGCTGGGCGGAGCTGCCGCTCAGGCTCTGGAGCAGGCTGGCCGACATGCTCAGCGGCGCCAGCGGGTTGCGCAGCTCGTGCGCCAGCATGGCGAGGAATTCGGTCTGGCGGCGATTGGTGGCTTCCGCCAGGTCGCGCAGCGACTGGGCGCTGACGGTGGCCATCACCAGGTGTTCATTGGCTTCGCGCAGCTGGACCACCTGCTCTTCCAGGCGTTCGCGTTCGCGCGCCAGGATGCGGGCGTGCGACAGTTCCGCTTCCAGCGCCGCGACACGCAGGCGCAGCTCCTGCTCGCGCGAGAGCTCAGACAGGGGACTGTCCTCCCCCATCATGGAACGTTGCTCCGAGCCGGTAGTCGATTCGTCGAACGTTCCCATGCCTGCCTCATTCGCCTGATTTGCCGCTGTCGGTGCGGCCGAACAGGACGCCGTTCACCTGGGCCGGGACGGGGTCGATTTCGATGCCGTCGTCGGTGATCCGGAACTCGCGCAGCTCGTTACTGTGGTCGGATCCGCGCACCTTCACGACCGCGATGTAGCGCTGCACATGGCCGTCGACTTCGGCGTAGCGCATCGCCACCATGGCATCGCTGAGATAGGCGATATCGGCGCGCGCGTGGTTCATGTTGAGGCTGCGGTCGTCCAGGCCCACGGTCACCAGCACCGTGACGCCGCGCTTGGCGAGCGAGGCCAGCATATGGAACACCCCCTCGCGGAAGTGGCGGCGGCATTCAGGCGCGAGATAGAGGCTGAACTCCGACAGCGAATCGATGACGACGCGGCGCGCGCCGGTGCGCTCGATGGTCGCCAGCAGTTCGTCCTCGAACTCTTCCATCGTCAGGTCGACGCGCCGGGTCTCGACGATGTGCACCTGTCCGGCCTGCACCATGGCCGCCAGCTCGGCATTGCGCAGCCGGGACGTACCTTTTTCGAAGCACAGCATCACGCCCTGCTCGCCCAGGCTGACGCCGGCCTGCAGGAAAGCGGAGCCGAGGATGGTCTTGCCGCAGCCCGTCGGACCGACTACCAGCAGCGAATGGGCTTGCGGCAGTCCGCCCAGCAGCATCTCGTCCAGCCCCGCCACCCCGGTCGGGATGCGGCGCGCTTCGCGGTCGACCGGCACGCCCGGATGACGGTCGTCGGCCAGCGGTGGCAGCAGGCGCGGATAGATGCGCAGGCCCTCGCTCGAGATCCGGAAGGTATGCGAGCCCGACATGTGGGCTTGGCCGCGCATCTTGACGATCCGGATCTTGCGCACCACGGCGTTGTCGTCATGGACCTGGCTCATGCTGATCATGCCGTCCGCGACGGTCGCAATCGGGTTGGCCTCGACTTCGCTGTGCTGGTATTCGCCGATCAGGAAGGTGGTCGCCATCCAGCTCGTCATGCGGGTGCCCAGTTCCTGGACGAAGTGCTGCAGGTCGTTCATGCCTTCGATGCCGGGCTTGCCGCTCTGGATGACCGAGCGGAAGGAATCGACGAACACCAGGCTGGGCGAGAAGTCCTCGACCTCGCGCGTGATGCGTTCCAGCACCCCGCTGTAGTCGCCGGCGCGCAGGTCGGCCGCCAGGTTGACGTAGCGGATCGACGTACCGACCTTGTCGGTATCGAAGAAGGTGTATTGCTGCTGGTAGCGCAGCATCTTCAGCGGCGGTTCGCCGAGCACCGTGAAGAACAGCGCGCGGCGCTCGGGATTGGCGAGCGCGAACATCATCTGGTGGGCGAGCGTGGTCTTGCCGCAGCCGGGAGCACCGGTAATGAGGTTGAACGAAAACTCGTTCAAGCCGCCGCCCAAGAGAATATCGAGCCCCGGCACGCCAGTGGCCAATTTCCTCAAGCTAACTTTATCGGTCATTTATTTCTGCTCCTGTGCATTCTTCTGCTGGCCTGCCGGATGGTCTGCGGCGCTGGTAGCCGAAGCCAGCAATTGCTGCGTCAGCCTCTCTCCGATGAGTGCGGCGAGTAAATCAGTGAAGGTCCGCAGCAAGGCATCGCTGGCTGCAGCGGCGCGTTGCCCGTCGACCAGCGCCATCCGCTCTTCGAGCGCACTGAAGAGCTGCTCGGGCGCACGGCAGGCCTGGCGCGGGGCAAGCCAGGCATAGTCCGGCCCGATGACGTGGACGGCACGGCCGAACAAAGCACAAAACCCGCTCTCTCCAATGAGCGGGCAAAGTTGCGTTGCGATCCGTCGCCACGGCTGTACCAGCGCGCTGTTGCCAGCGGTCGGTTCCGGCGCGCCCGTGCTATTCGTCATGTGTTTATCGTTCAACAATGATTGCCGCTGGTGGAAGTCTAAGTCGATGGGACTGGCGCGAGTCCGCGGCAAGGGACGCCGTGGCCGGGTCCCGATGCAACGGGAATTATAACGTGTCAACTGGGCAAAATGATGATTTAACCAACGATCTTTCGGAAACATTTGAACCGTGCCAATCCTTCGCCGAGCCGCTAATATGTATAGCGCGAGCAATATTGCTCTTCTGAGTAGGAGTTCCATGGAAAAGAAACTGGGCGCCGTCCTTGCAACGGCCTGTGTACTGCTGAGTCTTGCGACTACCCCTGCCGGCGCCGCCACCGACGCTGATGCTCGCTTCAAGACAATCTACACCAAAGAGTGGAAGTGGCGCGTCTCGGAACGACTCGCCAGGGCCGACGACGACCGCGGCGTGAGCCCCGCGCTGGCCCGGGTCGATGCGCCGGCCCAGGAGGCACGGCGCGCCTACTGGCAGGGCATCCTCAAGGAGCTCGACGCCATCAAGCCGGCCGACCTTTCCCCCGCCGAGCGCATCAACTACGCCGTGTACCGTGCCCAGATCGCCGCACTGGAAGAGGCCCAGCGTTTCCGCGAGTATGAACAGCCCGTGAATGCCGACAGCGCCTTCTGGACCAACGTCACCTTCGGCGCGCGCCGTCCATTCAGGAACGGCGAGGATTACCGCAACTACCTGAAGCAGCTGGCCGCCCTGCCCGAGTATTTCGCCCAGGAGACCGCCAACATGCGGGCCGGCCTGGCGCGCGGCTTCACGCCGCCCCAGGTGACGCTGCAGGGACGCGACGTCGCCCTGGTGCCGATCGCCGAAGCGAAAACGCCGCAGGAAACCGTGTTCTTCAACCCCTTCAAGACCATGCCGGCCTCGATTCCCGCCGCCGAGCAGGAAGCCTTGAAGGCGCAGGCAGCGCAAATCATTCGCGACGGGGTGCAGCCGGCCTACGCGAAGGTGCTGGCCTTCTTCCGCACCGAATACCTGCCAAAGGCGCGCACCACGCTCGCCGCCGAGAGCATGCCCGGCGGTAAAGCCTATTACCAGTCGAAGATCGTCGAGTTCACGACCACCAATCTCAGCGCCGAGCAGATCCATGCGATCGGCCTCGCCGAAATGGCGAAGATCCGCGCCGAGATGCACGAGACCATGAAAAAGGTCGACTTCAAGGGCGACCTGCCGGCCTTCCTGGCTTTCCTGCGTACCGACCCGCAGTTCTACGCGAAGACGCCGAAGGAACTGCTGATGCACGCGGCCTGGACCGCCAAGAAGTTCGACGCCAAGGCCGACCAGTATTTCGGCTACCTGCCGCGCCGGCGCTTCGCGATCCTGCCGGTGCCGGACGACCAGGCGCCGTTCTACACGGCCGGCCGCGGCGGCGCCGGCTCCTACTGGGTCAACACCTACAACCTGCCGGCGCGCGCGCTGTACAGCCTGCCGGCGCTGACCCTGCACGAATCGGCGCCGGGCCACGCTTTCCAGATGCCCGTCGCGCAGGAACAGAAAGGGGTGCCGAACTTCCGCCGCGCCTACATCTCGGCCTTCGGCGAAGGCTGGGCCCTGTATTCAGAGCGCCTCGGCGTGGAGATGGGCATCTACGAGACGCCCTACGAACACTTCGGCATGCTGAGCTATCAGGCCTGGCGCGCATCGCGGCTGGTGGTCGACACCGGCATCCACGCCAAGGGCTGGACCCGCGAGCAGGCGCAGAACTACCTGATGGAGAACACGGCGCTGGCGAAGCACGAGGTGGAGACGGAGGTCGACCGCTATATTTCGTGGCCGGGACAGGCGCTGTCCTACTACCTGGGCCAGATGGCGATCCAGGAAGCGCGGGCGCGGGCGGAAAAGGCGCTGGGGGCGAAGTTCGACATCCGGAACTTCCACGATACTGTACTGCAGCTGGGATCGGTGCCGCTGCCGGTGCTGCAGCAGCGGGTCGATGCGTTCATTGCGGAGGGTGGGCCGAGTCCGTATCCGAAGGAGGGCTAACTAAGGTCGAACAAACTTGGATTCCCGCCTGCGCGGGAATGACGGTCTTACGGCCGTTGGCTTTAAGACCGTCGTTCCCGCGCAGGCGGGAACCCAATTTCAGCGTGCCTGCTCGAACAGCTTGAACTTGAGCTGAAACGACACCCCACCATACAAGCGATCCTTGTACGTCGGGATGATCCCGATATTCACCCCCACCCGCTTGTACTCATAGCTCAAGGTCGGAATCGCCGCCGGGAACCAGCCGCCGCTGCGCATGTTCGGGTAGCCATCGAAGGCCGCCAGCGCCAGCCCCACGCGCACCGGGCCCACCGCATACGGCTGCCAAATCACCCCCGCATAGTTCGACCACGCGCGGTCGCTGTTGTAGAAGCGCCCGGCCGTGGCCGACATGGTGCCGCTGAAGCGGTACTCGGCGCCCAGGCCCTTGTTGGCGCCGTTCAGGTCCTTGTCGCTGTCGAAGTGGGCAGTGGCGAAGCCGGTGTCGAGCCAGAATTCGCTTCTCGGCGCCGGGTCGATTTTCGTGAACAGCTCATCGGCCTGCGCCAGCGGCGCAGCCAGCAGCAGAGAAAGGAAGATGGCGCGCATCAGTCGTCGGCCTTCGGATCGAGATCGGGGAACATCACTTCGGTAAAACCAAAGCGGGAAAAGTCGCGGATGCGCATCGGGTACAGGATGCCGAGCAGGTGGTCGACCTCGTGCTGCACCACGCGCGCATGGAAGCCGTCCACGTCGCGGCTGATCGGTTTTCCATACTGGTCGACGCCCTCATAGTGCAGCTGCGTGTAACGCGGCACGCTGCCGCGCAGGCCGGGGACCGACAGGCAGCCCTCGAAGCCCTCTTCCATTTCCTCGGACAGGGGCTTGAGCACCGGGTTGATCAGCACCGTCTCGGGCACCGGCGGCGCGTCCGGGTAGCGGCCGTTCTTCGCGAAGCCGAAGATGACGAGCTGCAGGTCGACCCCGATCTGCGGCGCGGCCAGGCCGGCGCCGTTCGCGGCGTGCATGGTGTCGAACATGTCGCCGATCAGGGCGTGCAGCTCGGCCGTATCGAAACGTTCGACCTGTTTGGCCACGCGCAGAAGGCGCGGATCGCCCATGCGCAGGATCTCGCGGACCGCCATGTCATTTCCCCTGTTCGAGCAGGCCCGCCAGCGAGGCGCGGAAGCCCTCGGCCGTCTCCGGGTGCTTCAGGCCGATCGCGGCGGTGGCCTTCAGGTAGCCCAGCTTGGAACCGCAGTCGTAGCGCTGCCCGTCGTAGCGGTAGGCCAGCACGCGCTCGGCCTGCATCAGCGCGGCGATACCGTCGGTGAGCTGGATCTCGCCGCCGGCGCCGGTGCCCAGGTTCTCGAGGTAGCCGAAGATGGAACCGGACAGCACGTAGCGGCCGACCACGGCCAGCGTCGACGGCGCCACTTCCGGCGCCGGCTTTTCGACGATGCCCGAGACCAGTTCCAGGTTCGGACGGTAGCTCGACGCGCTGACGATGCCGTACTGGCGCGTGTTCTCGCGCGGGACGTCCTGCACCGCCAGGATGCTGGAGCGCTCGTAGGCATACAGGTCGGTCATCTGGGCCAGCACCGGCTTGGTGCCCGCGTCGGTGTCCATGAAGTCGTCCGCCAGCAGCACGGCGAAGGGCTCGTCGCCGACCACCGGGCGGGCGCACAACACGGCGTGGCCCAGGCCCAGGGGCGCGGACTGGCGGATGTAGATGCAGTTGACGTTCTTCGGGATCACCCCGCGCACCAGGTCGAGCAGCGCCTGCTTGCCGGCCGCTTCCAGCTCGGACTCGAGTTCGTAGGCCTTGTCGAAGTGGTCTTCGATGGCGCGCTTGTTGCGGCCGGTGATGAAGACCATCTCGGTGATGCCGGCGGCGACCGCCTCTTCGACGGCGTACTGGATCAGCGGCTTGTCGACGATCGGCAGCATTTCCTTCGGCTGCGCCTTGGTGGCGGGCAGGAAGCGGCTACCGAGGCCGGCAACGGGGAATACGGCTTTACGAATCAGGGTCATGCGATTTTCCTTTTCATTGTCCCAGCAGCGCCAACAGGCCCGCTTCGTCGAGGACGGTGACGCCGAGTTCCTCCGCCTTGGCGAGCTTGCTGCCCGCTTCGGCGCCGGCCACCACGTAGGAGGTCTTTTTCGAGACCGAGCCGGACACCTTGCCGCCGGCGGCCTCGATCAGCGCCCCCGCCGCGTCGCGGCTCATGGTCGGCAGCGTGCCGGTCAATACAAACGTCTTGCCGCTGAATTTGCCTTCGGCTGTGGCCTGCTCCGGCAGCTGGGCCAGCAGCTCTGCGCGCAGCGTCGCCAGCGCGGCGAGCTTGTCGCGGTTGCCGGGGACCGCCATCCATTCTTCCAGCGACGCGGCCACGTTGGCCGGCAGCCCGAACACGCCGAACACGTTCAGGTGGGCCAGCGATTCCAGGTGCTGGCCGGCGGCGATGAGCTGGCGCGCACGCGGCTCGGTCAATTTCGGGATGCCGAGGGCAGCCAGCAAATTGACTTCGTCCAGCTTCTCGCGCAGCTGGGCCCTGGGCGCGTGTTCGCCCTGGGGCGCAACCCCGGCGGCGAGCAGCGCATCGATCTCGCGCTGGTTCTTTTCTTCGGCGAAGAATTCGGCAATCGCCTCGGCCACGGTGCCGCCGATATCGGGCAGCACGCGCAGCAGCGCTTCCGGCGCCTGGCGCACCAGCGCAAAGCGTCCCAGCCAGTCGGCCAGGGTCTTGGCGGTCGATTCGCCCACGTGGCGGATGCCGAGTGCGAACAGCAGGCGTTCCAGCGGCGGATTCTTGCTGGCCGCGATGGCCTCGAGCAGGTTATCGGCCCACTTGGTGGCCACCTTGCCCTGCTTGACGGTCTCGGGGGTGGTGCCGTCGCGCTCGTCGGCCATGCGCTTCATGGTGAGCAGGTCGTCGAGGGTCAGCTTGTACAGGTCGGCCACGCCGTGGATCAGGTTGCACTCGACCAGGCTGTCGATGTAGCGGTCACCGAGGCCTTCGATGTCCATCATGCGCCGGCCCGCGAAGTGGCGGATCGCTTCCTTGCGCTGGGCGGCGCAGGTCAGGCCGCCGGAGCAGCGCGCCACCGCCTCGCCTTCTTCGCGCACCACGTGCGAGCCGCACACCGGGCAGGTTTCCGGCAGCTTGTAGCGCATCGGCTCCGGGCTCGGGCGGCGCTCCAGCACCACCGACAGCACCTCCGGGATGACGTCGCCGGCGCGGCGCACGATCACGGTATCGCCCACGCGCACATCCTTGCGCAGGACTTCGTCCTCATTGTGCAGGGTGGCGTTGGTGACGGTGACGCCGCCCACCGACACCGGCACCAGGCGCGCTACCGGCGTGATGGCGCCAGTGCGCCCCACCTGCACGTCGATCGCCGACACGGTGGTCAGCGCTTCCTCGGCCGGGAACTTGTGGGCCAGCGCGAAGCGCGGCGCGCGCGACACGAAGCCCAGCGCCGCCTGGTCGGCCACGCGGTCGACCTTGTACACGACACCGTCGATCTCGTAAGGGAGCGAACTACGCTTTTCCCCGATACCACGGTAGTAGCCCAGCAGGCCTTCGCAGCCAGTGACGACGGCACGTTCTTTCGAAACGGGCAAGCCGAGACGCTCGAACCACTCCAGCACGCCCGAGTGCGTCTCCGGCAGCTCGGCGCCTTCGAGGCGGCCGATGCCATAGGCGAAGAAGCGCAGCTTGCGCTGGGCCGTGATGCGCGCATCCAGCTGGCGCAGGCTGCCTGCAGCCGCGTTGCGCGGATTAGCGAATTCCTTCTGCCCGGCGTCGCGCTGGCGCTGGTTCAGGCGGGCGAAATCATCCTTGAACATCAGGACTTCGCCGCGCACTTCCAGCACCGCAGGCAGCTCGTCTCCGTGCAGGCGCAGCGGGATCACCTTGACGGTGCGGATGTTGGCGGTGACGTCCTCGCCGGTATAGCCGTCGCCACGGGTGGCGGCCTGCACGAACACGCCGTTCTCGTAGCGCAGGCTGATCGCCAGGCCGTCGAATTTCAGCTCGCTGGAGTACGCCACCTGCTTCGCTTCCAGGCCGTCGCGCACGCGGCGGTCGAAGTTCTCGACGTCTTCATCAGAGAAGCCGTTGTTCAGCGAGAGCATCGGCACCGAGTGCGTCACCTGCCTGAACTCGGGGATCGGCGCGGCGCCCACGCGCGAGGTCGGCGAATCGTTCTTCACCGCCTGCGGGTACGCACTTTCCAGCTCCTGCAGCTCCTTGAACAGGCGGTCGTACTCGGCGTCGGGAATCGTCGGCGCGTCGAGTACGTGGTAGTTGTAGATGTGGCGGTTGAGTTCCTCGACCAGCCACGCCATGCGGTCCTGGATTTCCTTAGGGACGCTCACGGCGCTGCCTCAGACGAACAGGCGCAGCGCGCGGGTGGAACCGGCCGGAATGTCGGAGGCTTCCATCTCCTGGTAGAACTCCTGGACCTGGCCCTTGATCTCTTCCAGCGCCGGGTCAAGCAGCGGCTGCTCGAAATCGTCGACGATGGTCGCGTCCAGGCGCATGGTCAGCTCCTTTGCGCACTTGACCATGGCGCCGAAGCCGTCGCGCTCAGGCGCCACGCAGGGCACGTCCAGCAGCAGGGTCAGGCGGTTGGTGGTATCGGCGCCCAGGGTGACGTTGGTCGACAGCGTGAACAGCACGCCGCCCTCCCCGTCGGGCATCGAGAAGCGGCCGTCGGGACGCACGTCGAAGCCCTGGTTTTCCAGTGCGCCGATCAGGGTCGAGATGGCCCACGGGGCGCCGTTGGCGGCCAGGTTCACGCCCAGCTGGGCGTCGTGGCCGGCGACGAAACGGTGCAGCGTGCGCGCTTCGCTCATCACCTCGATCATGTCCGGCACTTCCGGCTCGGCGCCGATCTCGTCGGCCACGGCGCGCAGGCGCGTCACCAGTTCGGAGTATTCGATTTCATTCAGGGCCGTGGTGCGGGTGGCCATCTGCACGCCCGCCTGCAGCTTGGTGTACACGCCGCCGTGCACGATCGGCTCCCATTCGCCGCTGACGGCGAAGCCGATGTAGTGGATCGGCTTGTTGCCCACGCGGCGCAGCTTCTGCAGCGCCGGCAGCACCTTGTCGCCGCGCAGGGCGCCCTCGAAGTTGAGCGGGATGATGCAGTCGATCAGCGGATCGACCAGGCTTTCGGCCAGTTCCGAGGGCGTTGTGTCCGGCTTCGCGCCCGGCAGGGGCGCGGGGGCCAGTTGCTCGATCGGACGCACACCCGTCGTAGCCGGTGCAGCCGGAACCGCAGGCGCCGGCGCGGCGCTCGGCGCCGCGGTCGGGACCTCCACGGTACCCGGTTCGACGTCCAGCGGCGCCAGCGGCGTTTCCGCGGCGAGGTCCAGCACCGGCTCCTGGCGCTCGACGGCCGTTTCGCCGCTGCGCATCAGCACGTCGTCATGATCCGACGCGAACGCGCGTTCCACGCTCTTGCGGGCCTTGTACTCCTGCCACTTGTTGTAAGAGATGACGCCGGCGACGAACACGCCGCCCGCTGCGATCAGGGTCATTTGTAAATCAGTCATGCTGCTTGTGCCTCAGTAGCGAAATTCGCGGCGGACTCCATGTCCACCGCCACGATGCGCGATACGCCCTGCTCCTGCATCGTCACACCGATCAGTTGATTGGCCATCTCCATCGCAATCTTGTTGTGCGAGATGAAGAGGAATTGGGTATGGTCCGACATGCGCTTGACCATGCGGCAGAAGCGCTCGGTATTGGCGTCGTCCAGTGGCGCGTCGACCTCGTCCAGCAGGCAGAACGGCGCCGGGTTCAGGCGGAACATCGAGAACACCAGCGCGGTGGCGGTCAGCGCCTTTTCGCCGCCGGACAGCAGGTGGATGGTGGCGTTCTTCTTGCCCGGCGGCTGGGCCATCACCTGCACGCCGGAATCGAGGATCTCGTCGCCCGTCATCACCAGCTTGGCCTGGCCGCCGCCGAACAGGATCGGGAACAGTTCCGAGAAGTGGGTGTTGACGCGGTCGAAGGTATCCTGCAGCAGGTCGCGGGTCTCGCGGTCGATGCGGTGGATCGCATCTTCCAGGGTGGAGATGGCTTCCTGCAGGTCGTTGTTCTGCGAGTCGAGATAGCGCTTGCGCTCGGTCGCCTGGGCCAGCTCGTCGACCGCCGCCAGGTTGACCGCGCCGAGTGCGCTGATGGCGTTGGTCAGGCGCGTCACCTCGCCCTGCAGGTATTGCGGCTTCATGTCCGGCGTGAGCTTCTGCTCCAGCTCGGACTCCACGGCGCCGGTCGTGGCCAGCGCTTCGGCGAACTGCTCCTGGTTCAGGCGCGCGGCCTGTTCCTTCAGCTGCATCTCGGTGATGCGGTCGCGCTGCGGCTGCAGGCTGCGCTCGTTCCCCATCCGCAGCTCCTCGAGCTGGCGCAGCTGCTGGGTGATCTGGTCGAGTTCATGGCGGGCGTCGGCCAGCGCGCGCTCCTGGTTGGAGCGGCGATCGAGCAGCTCCTGCAGGCCTTCGTGTGCGGTGCCGGCTTCCAGCGCTTCCAGTTCCAGCCGGCCGGCGCCCAGGCTGGCGCCCACCTGCTCGGCCTGGCTGGTGGCGGTGGCGATGCTGCGCCGCAGTTCGTCGATCTTGCTGCGCTGGGCGCGCTCGGCGAACTGCGCTTCCTGGGCGCTGCGCTCCAGGTCGCGCAGCTTCTGGCGCGCGTCCGCCAGCACCTGCTCTTTTTCCATGAAGGCGGTCTGGCCGTCCTCGTGGCTGCCCTGCAGCTCGGCCAGCTCCATGTCGAGCTGTTCGAATTCCTGCTCGGCTTCCGCAGCGAGCTGGCGCTGCTCGGCCTCCTGCGCCGCGATCTCGGACAGGTCGGCGGCAATCTGGCCGCTGCGCTGGTTGAAGCGCGCCTCGATCTCGCTCTGCTTGAGCACTTCGATCTGCAGCGCATGCACTTCGCGCTGCAGCTGGCCGGAGCGCTGGCGCGCATCCTGCAAACGGCGCGTCAGGTCGCTGACGGCGGCGTCGGCGCGGGTGGCGCGGCTCTTAGCCTCGTCCAGCAGCAGGGCCTGGGCGCGCAGCTGCTTGCCGATGTTCTCGATCTCGTGCTGGCGCGCCAGCATGCCGTCCTGCTCCGCATCCGGCGCGTGGAAGCGCACGCTCGAAGACGTGACCAGATGGCCCTGGCGGGTGACGAAGCAGCCGCCCTGCGGCAGACGGCCGCGCTGCGCAAAGGCCTCGGCCGCGTCCTGCGCCACATAGACATGGTGCAGCCAGTCGTTGAGCACCCCGCGCAGGCCCGGGTCATTCAGGCGCAGCAGGCCGGCAAAAGGCTTCAGGCCGGGGATGTCGGCCGCAGCGGGTGCAGCGGGCGCCGGCGAGTACAGCGCCAGCCGGGCCGGCGGCGCATCGCTGAAGAAGGCCTTGGCCCAGTCCAGGTTCGACATCTCGAGCGCGCCGGAACGCTCGCGCAGCACGGCTTCGAGCGCAGTCTCCCAGCCTTCTTCGATGTCGAGCTTTTGCCACAGGCGCGGCAGGCCGGCCAATTCGTGCTTTTCCAGCCAGGGCTGGACCTTGCCCTGGGTCTGGACCCGGTCCTGGACCTGGCGCAGCGCGGCCAGGCGCGCTTCCAGCTGGGCGTTCGCAGCGGACTCCTGCTGGACCTGGGCGTGCGCATCCTTGCGTTCCTGCTCCACGGCGTCCTGGCGCGCACCCGCTTCGTCCAGCAGCATGGTCTGTTCTTCCAGCGCCAGCTGCTTCTCTTCCTGTTGCAGGCGCAGGTTGTCCAGGGTGGCGCTGTCGGGCAGGTTCAGGCTACTGCGTTCCTGCTGCAGGCGTTCGCGGCGGCCGGCCAGGCTGGTGAGGATGTTGGTGGCGTTGCGCTGGTGGGCGCTGGCCAGTTCGATGCGCTGCTGGACCTGCATGATGCGCGCGCGCGATTCGTTCGAAAGCTCCTGGGCCTGGCGCCATGCGGCTTCCAGTTCCGGCACGCGCTCGCTGTGCGCTTCGACTGCGATCTGGGCGCCTTCGGCACGCGCGCCGAGTTCTTCCAGCGTGATCTCGGCCTCGCCCAGCTGCTCTTCGTATTCCTGGCGCTGCGCCAGCCATTGGTCGCGCTGGGCCGTGAGCGTGCCGAGTTGGGTCTGCAGGCGGGTGCGCGACTCGACCACGAACTTGATCTGCGCCTCCAGGCTGCCGATCTCGGAATTGGTCTGGTACAGGGCGCCCTGCGCCGTGTGCAGGCGGTCGCCGATGGAAAAGTGCGCCTGGCGCATCTGCTCCAGCTTGAGCTCGACGTTGCGCAGCTTGGCGGTCTGGGCTTCCAGCGCGGTCTGCGCCTCTTCCACTTCGCGGAAGTAGCGGACCTGCTCGGCCTTGGCTTCGTTCTTGCGCAGCAGCCAGAGGAGCTTCTGCTTTTCTTCCTGGTCCGCTTGGAGCTGGTGGAAGCGGTTCGCCACCGCGGCCTGGGCTTCGAGTTTTTCCAGGTTGGCGTTCAGCTCGCGCAGGATGTCTTCCACCCGCAGCAGGTTCTCGCGCGTGTCCGACAGCCGGTTCTCGGTCTCGCGGCGGCGCTCCTTGTACTTGGAGACGCCGGCCGCTTCTTCCAGGAACACGCGCAGCTCTTCCGGGCGCGACTCGATGATGCGCGAGATCATGCCCTGGCCGATGATGGCGTAGGCGCGCGGGCCCAGGCCGGTGCCGAGGAAGATGTCCTGGATGTCGCGCCGGCGTACCGGCTGGCCGTTGATGTAATAGGTCGAGGTGCCGTCGCGTGTCAGGGTGCGCTTGACCGCGATCTCGGCATATTGCCCCCACTGCCCGGCCGCCTTGCCCATGCTGTTGTCGAACACCAGTTCGACCGAGGCGCGCCCGGCCGCCTTGCGGTAGGTAGAGCCGTTGAAAATGACGTCCTGCATCGACTCGCCGCGCAGCTCGGATGCCTTGGATTCGCCCAGCACCCAGCGCACGGCGTCGATGATGTTCGACTTGCCGCAGCCGTTAGGGCCGACCACGCCGACGAGCTGGCCGGGCACCTGGAAATTGGTGGGATCGACGAAAGACTTAAATCCCGACAATTTAATGGATGAAAGGCGCACGTTGCTTCGGCTGGGCTAGAGAGTCGTCAAAGGCCCCATCATACCATTTGTTGCTTGCATTTCGGCCAAGAATGAGCCTTGCGAACCCGACAATGCCCCTTAAAGGCCTCTAGGAGCTCAGCCGGCGTGGGTCGCGGCGTGCGCCGGGTCGTTCATGGCGGCCGCGCCGACGGCCTGGGTCAGTACCCGGCCGACCACACCCTCGGGCGCCAGCACCCGGATGCTGCCGCTGCGGAAGGCCTCGGCCAGGCGCTCCGCCGGCAGCGAAAAGCCTTCCTGGCGCCCGGCGCCCGAGAAGATGAAGAGCGTGCGCAACGGGCTGACCCAGGCCAGGCGCAGCTTGCGTACCCCGTTGGCGCCGGTAAATTCGACCCGCATCCCGCGCTCGAGGCGCGCCAGCTCGGCGCTGGCGGGATCGAGCGGCGCCTCTTCCTCGGCGGCAGCCGCCTGTTCCAGCGCGATGCGGCGCAGCGCATCCTGCTGGGCGGCTTCCACCGCCAGTTCCAGCTGGCGCTCGGGAGAAATTTCGATCGGCGCACGCACGATGGCGGCGTGGCACTCGGCCAGGCCGGCAAAGAACTGCAGGCGCTCGGCATCCTGCCACCCGGTGGCGTCCAGCCATTTGTTGAGGGTGGTGAGCAGGGCCGGCAGGCTCTTGATCAGGGCCTTGCGCTGCTCATGGGTGGCCTTCGGCTTGACGCTCCAGATCAGGTCATCCATGGCGCGGGTGGCGTTATCCACCGCGCCGGGTTTGCTGTCCTCGATGGTATAGGCCAGGGTGAGCACCGGGGTCCAGCGCTGCTCCAGGAAAGTGCCGACCAGGGCCACCACTTCATCCCCGGCCAGGCGCAGCGACACCGCCTTCCTTGCCGAGCGCGTGGCAGCAAGCTGCTTTTCCTGGCGCGTGGCCTGGGCGATCGGGCCGGCAATCGCGGCCTCTTCGCGCTGTTCACGGTCGGCAATGCTAGCCTCGAGTTCGGCCACGGCGGCAGCGAACACCTCGGGCTGGGCTTGCCGGCGCACCTGGTCGACCCCGCGCCGCATCGCGCGGTAGACCGGGTCGTCCGGGCTGGCAGCCTGCTCCCAGCCGGCGTGCGACAGCAGGTCGAGCATGCGCCGCGCCGGGTGCGCCTCTTCGAAAAAGAAGCTGCGGTCCTTGAGTGCCGCCTTCAGCACCGGCACCTGCAGGAAGGCGATCAGCTCGCGCGTCTCCTGGGGAATCGATTCGTCGATCAGCACCGTCTCGAAGATGCGCGACAGCAGGTCGAGCGTGGTCTCGTCGCCGCGCGACAGGCTGCCTTGCGGCAGGCTCTGTTTCAGGCGCGGCAGGTAGAACACTTCGTGCGCCGTGGCCTGGGGCGCGCTGCCGGTCAGCGTCTCCAGCACCTCGGCCAGCGGCGCCCCAGCGGACGCGCGAGCCACCGGCGCCGGCGCTCCTGGCGCCGGGCCGGCGGCGGAAGCGCCAGCAAATCCGGCCGCCGCGCTCGGGCGCCAGCCGCCGCTGCCTTGCGGCAGGTTCGGAATCATCGGGATAGCGAGCTCCGCGCCCACCGGCGCCTCGGCCGCGCCGAACAGCTGGCGCAGCTGCTGCGAAACGGCGGCATCGCGCCGCGCCCGCGCGGCCCGGGCGCGCGCGCTGTCGTCGGTCTTGGCGAAACGCTCTTCGCGGGCGCGCACCGGCTTGAGTTTATCGGCCAGGGCGTCGAGGATGGGGCCGAGCTCGAACACGATGGACGGGCGCAGCAGCGGCAGGACCAGGCCGTGCGAGGCCTCGTCAGGCTCGAACTCGTGCCAGGCCTCCTGCAGCCCCCGCAGGAAGACTTCGGGCCGGAAGGGATTATGGTTGGCGCGCACCAACTCGCGCCCGAGCAGGACGCCAAGGCGCACGCCCAGGCTGGCCAGGCGTTCGGACTGCTGGATGTCGAAGGGCCGGCTGATGGCGGCAAAGGCCAGCTGCTGGTCCATCTCTTCCAGCGGCACCAGGCTCAGGGTCAGAGGGCTGGCCGCTTGGGGTTTCGCGGCGGGCGCCAGCCGCGCTACCTCCTTGCGCAGCGCCAGTTCGATGGCAGTCGTGGCCAGGTGGACAAAGGCGTAGGCGTTGTCCTTGAGCAGGTTGCCGGAGCGGATGCGCCGCACCGCCTCCTGCGGGTCGGGGCCGGCGCTGGTCAGGTCCAGAAGAACGGCGCTCATGCGGGTGGCCATGTCCATCAGGCCGTCCGCAGCCAGGCGACTGGCGAGCGCGACGAGTTCATCCAGCGTCGCAGCTTGCGCGGCGGCGGCCTTGCGGACAGCAGGTGTCTGGGCAGAATTCACGGCCATCGAAGGAGAACGGGGTTGATCGTTTTATTGTGCCACATTATTTCCATATGGCAATAGGAAATAATGCATATACCGCCATACTGTAGCGCTTGGCGCCACAGTCTTGGTAATCTTTCCTTGAGAATGTCGGTTACCGTCCTACACTGGATCACGCCACGGTCTGATTCCGATTCAGCAATACGGGCAGCATGATGGGTCGACCGGACATGCCGCGGTAACGCTCCGCGGCTCGGCAACAGGGCATTTTTCCCCACAGTGAAAGGAAATGATGATGGCCTCGAATCAAGGTAAATCGAAGCAAGGCGGCAGCTCGCAGCAGCACGCCGAAGCCGGCCGCCAGGGTGGCAGCAAGCAGTCGGGTTCGGGCTCGGGTTCGCGCTCGGGTGGCAGCGGCGGCACCCGCGGCGGCACCCCTGAACAGCACGCCGAAGCCGGACGCCAGAGCCACAAGAACGACAAGAAGCGCTGACCCGCCGGCAGGCCCGCCCTGCCGCCGGCAGCCTGTGTCGCCAGCCCATCGCAGTGCGCGATGGGCTTTTTTTATATATTGCGCAGCATGCCGCCCCTGGGCGGACGGAAGTCGCGGATGTCGTTGACCAGGCCGGCAGTCTTCGCATCGCGCGAGTTCAGGTGCAGGTCCGAATACTGGTGGATCGCCCACTGCTCGGGGGTCAGCTCGATGCATTTGCGCAGGATCGACTCGGTGCGCGCGTCGTCGGCGCGCAGGCCTTCGACGATGATGTTCAGGGCATCCGGCCGCGAACCCGGCGACGCGGTCGCGTGCGACTTGTGCACCATGAAGCGCGCCGTCTCGCTGCAATAGCGCTCGCTGCCCGCCAGGTACAGGATCACCGCGATCGAAGCCACCGCCCCGCCGTTGTACATGACGAATTTGATCGGCGAGTTGGCCATGAAGTTGTACAGGCACAGGCCATCGCTGACGTAGCCGCCGTTCGACTGCACCAGCACGTGGGCCGTCTCGATGCCGTCCTCGGTCATCATCGACACCGCCTCGAACATGCGGTGCACCATATCGCTGTTGACGTCGCCTGACAGCGTGAACCATGCTTCCTTGACTTGCTGTGCTTTGTCTTCGCTCATAGTTTTTCCCACTGCAAAGTGTGTGGAATAAGTGTAGCAAAACACGCCCACAGGCCCTTGCGGGGCGCGCACCAATAGTGCGCGGCAATTCTTTTTGGAAATCGCCAATCTCTCTATCAGAAGACCCCTCTTTGGTTGACACCGAACCAATGCTGACATATCCTCCGCAGTCTTGACCGGGAGAGCGCAGGAACACCTGCCGCCGAAGGGGCACTACCCACAAACTCTCAGGCAAAAGGACTGGTCAGGGAGCGGCAGCGCAAGGCGCGGCCGGCTCACACTCTGGAGAGCGGCTCCGCACACACGGAGCCCACCGAAGGGGCAGGCAGCGCTTGCTGCTATCTCTCAGGTACCAAGGACAGAGGGGATACAGGCACCCGCAAGGTGTCACGCACCCCTATTCACTGCCCGAGGATTCCATGACGCTCAAAGCGACCCCGCTCAATTCCGCACACCGCTCCCTCGGAGCCAAGATGGTCGACTTCGGCGGCTGGGACATGCCGGTCAACTACGGTTCCCAGATCGAAGAGCACAACGCCGTGCGTACCGACGCCGGCATGTTCGACGTCTCGCACATGTGCGTGGTGGACTTGAAGGGCGCGAATGTCCGTTCGTACCTAGCAGGCCTGCTGGCCAACAACGTCGACAAGCTGCAAGTGCCGGGCAAGGCCCTGTACTCGGCCATGCTGAACCCTGAAGGCGGCGTGATCGACGACCTGATCGTCTATTACTTCAGCGAAGACTGGTTCCGCCTGGTGGTCAATGCCGGCACCGCCGAGAAGGACGTGGCGTGGATGAGCCAGCAGAACGAGGCCACCGGCTCGGGCGTCAGCATCACCCAGCGCCGCGATGGCAATGATCCGATCGCGCTGATCGCCGTGCAGGGCCCGAACGCCCGCGCCAAGGTGTGGCAGGTGCTGCCGACCACCCTGGCCGCCTCCGAGCCGCTGAAACCTTTCAACGTCGTGATCGTCCCGGATACGCAATTTGGCGAAGTGATGGTGGCGCGCACCGGCTACACCGGCGAAGACGGCTTCGAAGTCGGCGTCTCCGCTTCCCAGGTCGAAGCACTGTGGAACGCTTTCGCCGCCGCCGGCATCAAGCCCGCCGGCCTGGGCGCACGCGACACCCTGCGCCTGGAAGCCGGCATGAACCTGTACGGCCAGGACATGGACGATACCGTCAACCCGCTGGACGCCGGCCTGGGCTGGACCATCGACCTGGTGTCGGAGCGCGACTTCATCGGCAAGGCGGCCCTGCAGGCCAAGGGCCAGCAGGCCAACTTCGTCGGCCTGATCCTGCGCGAAAAAGGCGGCATCCTGCGCGCCCACCAGAAGGTGATCAGCGCGTCC
Source organism: Massilia sp. IC2-477 (assembly GCF_020707265.1). Lineage (GTDB taxonomy): Bacteria > Pseudomonadota > Gammaproteobacteria > Burkholderiales > Burkholderiaceae_D > Telluria. The sequence continues at coordinate 7,196 of NZ_JAJFEQ010000008.1, read as the reverse complement.
GGCAATGTCGGTGAAATCACCAGCGGCACCTTCAGCCCGAGCATGCAGCAGGCGATCGCCCTGGCGCGCGTGCCGCTGGACGTGGCCATCGGCGACACCGTGCACGTCGAAATCCGCGACAAGAAACTGGCTGCCAGCGTGGTGAAGCTGCCGTTCGTGCGCAACGGCAAGGTCCTCGCAAGCTGATACAGAATACCTAGAACAAACGTTTATACTACCCGCCTCACCCAACCGGAGCCTTTACATGAACATTCCAACCGACCTGAAATACACCGAGTCCCACGAGTGGGTCCGTCGCGAAGCTGACGGCAGCCTGACCGTCGGCATCACCGAGTACGCACAGGACGCACTGGGCGACATCGTGTTCGTCGAGCTGCCGCAGGTCGGCAAGGCATTCACCGCCGGCGCCGACGCCGCGGTGGTGGAGTCGGTCAAGGCCGCCAGCGACATCTACGCACCAGTGGCAGGCACCGTCACCGCCGTCAACCAGCCGGTCGCCGACGCTCCGGACTCGATCAACCAGGATGCCTATGGCGCCTGGCTGTTCAAGCTGGCCCCGAGCGACGCCGGCGCCTACGACAAGCTGATGGACGCCGACGCCTACGGCAAGACCACCGGCAACTGAACCGGAATTGAATGACGGTGCGCCTGCGGGCGCACCTTTTGTTTGACGGTTCCGCCCCGATCTGGCGGATTCCCTCCCGATCTTCCTGCTCTCCTGAATTGACCATGACCCGCTCCAGCCTTACCCAACTCGAAGCGCGCGACTCCTTCATCCCGCGCCACATCGGCCCGTCCGAATCCGAACAGGCAGCCATGCTGTCGACCCTGGGCTACGCCTCGCGCGCCGCCCTGATCGACGCGGTCGTGCCCGCGAACATCCGCCGCAAGGACACGATGGACCTCGGCCAGTTCGTCGAACCGCGCAGCGAAGAAGACGCGCTGGCGACCCTGAAGGCGCTCGCCTCGAAGAACAAGGTCATGAAGTCGATGATCGGCCAGGGCTACTACGGCACCCACACACCGAAGGTCATCCTGCGCAACATCTTCGAAAACCCGGCCTGGTACACCGCCTACACCCCGTACCAGCCGGAGATCTCGCAGGGCCGCCTGGAAGCGATCCTGAACTTCCAGCAGATGATCACCGACCTCACCGGCATGGGCATCGCCAACTCGTCGATGCTGGACGAAGGCACCGCCGCCGCCGAAGCCATGACCCTGCTGCAGCGCGTCGGCAAGTCGGCCTCGAAAGTGTTCTACGTGGCCGACGACGTGCTGCCGCAGACCCTGGAAGTGGTGCGCACCCGCGCCGAACCGATCGGCGTCGAAGTGCGCGTGGTCCCGGCCGGCGAAATCGAGAAGCTGGAAGAGACCTGCTTCGGCGTGCTGCTGCAGTACCCGGGCGTGAACGGCGAAGTGCGCGACTATCGCGCCGCCGTGGAACACCTGCACGCCGCCGGCGCCATGGTCGTGGTGGCCGCGGACCTGCTGGCCCTCACCGTCCTGGAAGCGCCGGGCACCTGGGGCGCCGACGTGGTCGTCGGTAACAGCCAGCGCTTCGGCGTGCCGCTCGGTTTCGGCGGCCCGCACGCCGGTTACCTGGCCACCCGCGACGAATTCAAGCGCAGCATGGCCGGCCGCCTGGTCGGCGTGACCGTGGACGCCCAGGGCAACCAGGCCTACCGCCTGGCCCTGCAAACCCGCGAACAGCACATCCGCCGCGAGAAGGCGACCTCGAACATCTGTACCGCCCAGGTGCTGCTGGCCGTGATGGCCGGCATGTACGCGGTCTACCACGGCCCGCAAGGCCTCAAGCGCATCGCCGACCGCGTGCACCGCCAGACCACCATCCTCGCCACCGGCCTGAAGTCGCTCGGTGTGGACGTGCTCAACACCACCTGGTTCGACACCCTGACCATCAAGGGCGACGCAGCCGCACTGCACGCCGCCGCCGAAGCGGCCGGCGTCAACCTGCGCCGCATCGACGACGGGCACGTGGGCGTGTCGCTGGACGAAACCACCACCCGCGAGGACCTCGCCAGCCTGTTCGCCATCTTCGGCAACGGCAAGTCGGTCGACATCGATTCGCTCGACAGCGACGCCCAGGCCGCCTACCCGGCGGTTCTCTCGCGCACCAGCGCCTACCTGACCCATCCGACCTTCAACCGCTACCACGCCGAGCACGAGATGCTGCGCTACCTGCGTTCGCTGGCGGACAAGGACCTGGCGCTGGACCGCACCATGATCCCGCTGGGTTCGTGCACCATGAAGCTGAACGCGACCTCGGAGATGATCCCGGTCACCTGGCCCGAGTTCTCGAACGTCCACCCGTTCGCACCCGACGACCAGACCGTCGGCTACCGCGAAATGATCGGCCAGCTGGAAGCCATGCTGTGCGCCGCCACCGGCTACGCTGCCATCTCGCTGCAGCCGAACGCCGGCTCGCAGGGCGAGTACGCAGGCCTGCTGGTGATCCAGAAGTACCACCAGGCGCGCGGCGAAGGCCACCGCAACATCTGCCTGATTCCATCGTCGGCGCACGGCACCAACCCGGCGTCGGCCAGCATGGTCGGCATGAAGGTGGTGGTCACCGCCTGCGATGAGAACGGCAACGTCGACCTGGCCGACCTGAAGGCCAAGGCCGAGCAGTACAGCAAGGACCTGGCCTGCGTCATGGTCACCTACCCGTCGACCCACGGCGTGTTCGAGGAAGGCATCCGTGAACTGTGCGAGATCGTGCACCAGCACGGCGGCCAGGTGTATGTCGACGGCGCCAACATGAACGCGATGGTCGGCGTGGCCGCACCGGGCGCCTTCGGCGGCGACGTCAGCCACCTGAACCTGCACAAGACCTTCTGCATCCCGCACGGCGGCGGCGGCCCGGGCGTCGGTCCGATCGGCGTCGGCGCCCACCTGGCACCGTTCCTGCCGAACCAGCTGTCGACCGGCTACGTGCGCAACGAAGCGGGCATTGGCGCGGTGAGCGCGGCGGCCTACGGCTCGGCCTCGATCCTGCCGATCTCGTGGATGTACATCGCGATGATGGGCGCATCGGGCCTGACCGCGGCGACCGAAGTGGCGATCCTGAACGCCAACTACATCGCGCGCCGCCTGGCCCCGCACTACCCGGTGCTGTACACCGGCCACGACGGCCTGGTCGCGCACGAGTGCATCATCGACCTGCGCCCGCTGCAGGACAAGACCGGCATCTCGAACGAAGACGTGGCCAAGCGCCTGATGGACTTCGGCTTCCACGCGCCGACCATGAGCTTCCCGGTCCCGGGCACCCTCATGATCGAGCCGACCGAGTCGGAATCGAAGGCCGAGCTGGATCGCTTCATCGAAGCGATGATCACCATCCACGCCGAGATCGTGAAGGTCGAGCGCGGCGAGTACGACAAGATGGACAACCCGCTCAAGGGCGCCCCGCACACCGCCGAAGTCGTGACCGCCGACGACTGGCAGCATACCTACTCGCGTGAAGTGGCGGCCTTCCCGGTCGCTTCGCTGCGCAAGAAGAAGTACTGGCCGCCGGTCGGCCGTGCGGACAACGTGTACGGTGACCGTAACCTGTTCTGCGGTTGCGCGCCGATCAGCGACTACGAGTAAAGACTCATAGAGTTTTTCCATGCTTGCGAAAGGCGACCTCAGGGTCGCCTTTTTTTTCCGCCCTTCGCGCGTCGATCAATGCATTTCGACAGCGCGATCGGAGAGCGCCGGTGTCAGGATGTCGGAATCGAGTGTCCGCACTGTCCATCTCTGTCCGTCCGCCTGCTTGAATGGACACTGCCTACCCTTGCAATTCTCCTTGGAAAACAGGTGAATGGATTTTTGGCACACTTCGTGCTCACGGTGTAGTTCACATCATCTTATAGAAGAGCCTACCGTGAAAAAATTACTTTTATCTGTGGCACTGGCAATCACGATGTCGCCGCTTTGGGCCCAGCACCCGAGCAAGCTGTACCAAGAGATCGCGGCAGCAGATAAAAGATTGTTCGACGCGTTCAATCGCCAGGACGCGAACGGCGTAAGCGCCGCTTTTTCGACTGACCTGGAGTTCTTTCACGATACCGGCGGTCTGAGCAATTTCGAGCAGAACCAGGAAGCCACACGTAAGCTTTTTGCCAGGAACATGCACCTACGAAGCGAATTGGTCCCTGGAAGCATGGAGGTCTTTGAGGTGAAAGATTACGGCGCTATCCAGAAGGGAAAGCACAGCTTCTGTCATATGGAAAATGGCAAGAATGACTGTGGCACACTCAGTTTCTTGCACATATGGAAGCGAACTGGGAACGGATGGAAATTGGCGCGCGTAGTCAGCTACGGCCACTGACGGGTCGCTTGCCGATCATGTGTCTATTTGCGGCTTGACGCGAGCCGCAGATGCGAACGATCGTGACGGCGGCGTTCCCTCGGCAAGTCCCCAGTGACGCCGGTTTCTTTCTGCATTGGCGCGATAGATGTTGACGCCGGCGCTGCTTCCGGCTCGCCCAGCTGGAACGCAGCCACCGTGCGCGACAGCGCCAACGCCTGCATCTGCAGCGCGCGCGCGGCCGCCGCCGCTTCCTCGACCAGCGCGCAATTCTGCGTGGTCACCTCGTCCATCCGCACGATCGCCTGGTTGACGCCGGCCAGGCTGCCGGCCTGTCCGGCGCTGGCGCTGCCGATGCGGCTGGCCACGTCTTCCATGGCGCGCGCCGCACCGGCTGCATCCAGGATGCTGGCCCCGGCCTGGGCTGCCCATTCGGCGCAGCCCTCGATCTCGGCGACCGTTGCCGCGGCAAGTTCGCGCAGCTCGCGCGCGGCGCCGGATGCCTGCTGGGCCAGCGACCTCACCTCGCCGGCAGCAGTGGCAAATTCCGCCCCCTCGCCGCTGTCGCGCGCAGACGCCAGCGCCGCATTCAGGGCCAGCGTGCCGGCCTCGCAGGCAAAGGCGTCGATTGCCCCGGCCACTTCGGCGGCGCGCGCGGCGCCATCCTTCACCCGCGCCAGCGTCGCCGCCATGCGCTCCACGGTCTGGCCGCCCTCGCGCGCGCTGTTCGAGGCTTCCTGCGCCAGCCGGTTCGCGGCCAGCGCGCCAGTGGCGGTGACGGTGACGGTTTCGGCCAGGCGCTGCATGCTGGCGGCCGTGTCTTCCAGCGAACGGCTGCGGAACACCGCGCGGCTGTGCATGCTCAGGTTGCCGAGCGTGATGTCGCGCGAGGCCGTCCCGATGCTGCGCGCCGACTCCATCACGCTACGCAGGGTGCCGTTCAGGTTGCGGATACCGGCGTCGAGGGCGCGCGAGGTCTCCCCGATCTCGTCGTTGCCATATACCCGCTCGCCGACGGTCAGGTCGCCGCTGGCCAGCCCCATGGCGGCGGCGCCGATGCCGCGGATCTCGCGCAGCAGCACGCGCCGTACGGCCACCGTGATCGCCAGCGAGACCCCGACCGCGAGCAGCACCACGAAGGGCATCAGGCCGGCCGTCAGGCGAAAATCGGCGGCGGCGCTGCCGGACGCCTCTTCGGACAGCTGGCGCTCGAGCCGTGCCAGCATGGCCATGCGCTGCACCAGCACGGTGAACGCGGCTTCCGGCTTGATCATGGCATTCGCGCCGATGGTCTGGTCGGCATGCGCCAGCTCGACGACTTCGCGCGCGGCGCGCACGTAGCGGCGGTGTGCCAGGGCCGCGCCCTCGACGTGGCGGCGCTCCTCGCTGTCGGCCGTGGTCTGGCGCACCAGTTCGCCGAAGGCGCGTTCGATCGCGCCGTGCTGGCGGTGGATGTCCGCGATCAGGAGGTCGATGCGCGTGCGCGAAAAGCTGCTGCCGAGCCAGGTGAGCAGCTTGTAGGTATCGGCATGCACGCGCTGGGCCTGGGCCACCAGTTCGGTGGCGCTGCGCATCTGCACCGCGCGCGGACCGACGATGGTCTGCAGCGACTGGTGCTGGCGCACCATCGCATAGTAGGCGCCGCTCGACAGCAGGATCAGGAGCACCAGGACCACGCCGGGCGCGAGCAGCAGCTTGGGACCGATTTTCAGGCGCGACAGCATGGCTCAGGCGTTCCGTGGCGACGAGGCGGGATGGGATGGATTCGGTTGGAACTGCATGCTGCCTCCCTGTTCAAAAACGCATCACAAGCATTCAATTTCCCATACGCATTCATTGAATCTACGCGGTTCGAACCCGGCGCAATTTGCGCTGGCGCAGATCACCGTCCAGCCCCGCCGACATATGCACCTGTGAAACAGACGCTTACCAATTTGCCACAGTTGCTTGTCTGGTATCTTGTATCCTGCGCGGTGAGCTGAACAACTCGTATGAGGAAACACGCATGAATGCCAAGGGCATGCTTTTCACTGCAATCCTGCTCTGCGCCGGCGGCGCACAGGCGCAACTCGTCGACGCGCCGTCATCGCGCCTGGAAGCCGAATCGGGAAATCGCTTCGGGCCTCTGGCGGAAGGCTTCAAGCGGTATTCCCCTGTGTATGGCGGCAACGAGAGCGCCAACCCGAACGACAAGGTATTCCAGGGCTTCCGCACCGATCCGCGCCTGGTGCTCGGGGTGAAGCTCAACAAGTACCTGGCGCTCGAGACAGGCTTTTCATTCCTGGCGGACGAAGGTTTCCACAGGATCGACACCTTCGGGTCGGGCCCGGCCGAGGCGGCGGTGGCGGCGGGCGACCTGCTGGCCAAGAGCCACACCACCTATGCGGCGGCGAAGCTCAGCATCCCTGTCACCGAGCGCTTGAGCGCCTACGGCAAGGTCGGGGTCGCGCACAGCGTGGTGAAGAACGACAGCTTCATGTCGCCGCAACGGGCCCAGGCCATCGCCGCGGGCCGCGGCGCGGACATCGGCAAGGAAACGGGCAGCGGACCGTATGGCGCGATCGGCGCCAGGTACAAACTGAATGAGCGCACCACGGTCAGTGGCGAAGTCCGGTCGAACGGCAGCGCCACCCCTTTCGGCCGCGCCTCCAACGCCAGCGGCGTACGGGGCAGCGTCGGCATCGGTTTCTGACTCGCGCCGCAGGGTCCCGCGCGGTTACACTAGCGGGATGAGGAACGGAACCACCTTCAGCACGCGCCTGCTGGGCTTATGCGCGCTGTCCCTGCTGCTGCACCTGGCGGTGATCGCCTGGATCGACAGGTACATGGCTGTGCCGCCTCCCCTATCCGGCGCGGCGCCGCTGGCGGTGCGCCTGACGGTGCC
>NZ_JAJFEQ010000007.1 GCF_020707265.1 Massilia sp. IC2-477 | reverse complement strand
TGAAGCTGGCCAGACTGCATGAGCGGATCGCCAACATCCGCCGTGACAGCCTGCATCAACTCAGCACCAGCATCGCGCGGCGCTTTCACACGATCGGTATCGAAGATCTTAACGTGAAAGGCATGATTGCCAATTCCCGCCTGGCGCGCGCCATCGCCGACATGGGTTTTTACGAACTGCGTCGCCAGCTGGAGTACAAGTCGGCATGGCGTGGTGGGCAGGTGGTCGTCGCCGACCGATGGTTCGCAAGCAGTCGCCTGTGCTCTTGCTGCGGCTACAAGCACGAAGCGCTCGGTTTGGGAACAAGGCAATGGACTTGCTCGTGCTGCAAGACGCAACACGACCGCGACATCAATGCGGCCATCAACCTTAAGAACATGGCGGTGAGTTCCACCGCCTCTGCCTGTGGAGGGGAAGGCGCTGGCCTTGGGCGTGAGTACAAGGCGAAACCGGCCCCGGTGAAGCAGGAATCCAACGGCAAAGCCTGCTCTGCATAACTTTGCGTAAGTTTGGAGGAACGGCCTGCTTTATACCGCTGCGCGCCCGCGGCTGCAAGTGGCGCGTTTCAGGCGCCCAGTTCGAAGGCCTCGGGGATCGTCACGATGTCGCCGGTGCCGCGGGCGTCGTAGCCGGGCAGGGCGTCCACCATCGCGTGGTAGGACGGCGTGCGCATCAGCTCGAGCAGCTGGCGCATGGCCGGTTCCTCGAGCGCTTCCTGGCGCACCGCGAAATAGTAGGTTTCCTTCAGCAGCAGCGTGAAGTCGAGCTTGAACTGGGCGGCCGCCGCGCGCATGCCGACGCCGGCGTCGGCCATGCCGCTGGCGATATAGGCCGCCACCGCGGAGTGGGTGAACTCGGCGCTGTTGAAGCCCTGGATCGCGTCAGGCGGCGGGCCGTCGGCGGCCAGCATCATCTCGAGCAGCATGCGGGTGCCGGAACCGGCCTGGCGGTTCACGAAGCGCACGCCGGGGCGCGCCAGGTCGGCCAGCGCGCGCAGGCCAAGCGGATTGCCGCGCGCCGTGATCAGGCCCTGTTCGCGGCCGGCCACGCGCACCAGGCAATGCTGGGCCGGGTCCAGCCAGCGCAGGTACCAGCTGGCCGTCTGCGCCTGGAAGCGCCCGCTCGGCACGTGGAAACCGGCCAGGTCGCATTCGCGCCGCGCCAGCGCCGTCACCGCGTCGGTGCTGGTGCGGTAGCGCGAATCGACGGGCAGCGCGTCGCGGTCGATGCAGCTCATCAGGGCAGCCACCGCGAAGCCGTGGCTGGCGTCCAGGCGCAGCGGACGCAGCGCGGCGCCGGTGACGCGCGCCAGCTCTACCTCCAGTTCCGAGGCCAGGCTTTGCAGGGTGGGCGACAGGCGCGCGGCGATGCGGCGGTCGGCCCACACCAGCTTTTGCGCCAGCGGCGTGAGGCCGGTGCCGCGTCCGCGCCCGGTCTGCAGCAGCTGCTGGCCGAACAGCTCCTCGGCCGCGCGCAGCAGGCCCCAGGCATAGCGATAGGACAGTCCGACCGACTTCGCGGCCTGGGCGATCGAGCCAGTATCCTGGATCGACAGCAGCAGGCCGAGCAGGTCGGCGGTGTCGAGCGGGCGTCCGCCCTTCAGGCTGATCTCCCAGTGCGGGCGGATGTGGATGTTGAGCATATGCTGAAAATAGCCTATTTCTTGGCGAAAAGCATCATGTTACTCTCGCTCAAAATAATAAAATTGACGAAATAATATGCTTTTTTAAGCATATTTAAACAGTTCTAAAAACAAGGAGGGGACATGGCTGTATTCAGTTTTCTGGACAAGGAACACACCATCGCAGGGCCCGGTTTCAACCGCTGGCTGGTGCCGCCGGCAGCGCTCGCGATCCACCTGTGCATCGGCATGGCCTACGGCTTCTCGGTGTTCTGGCTGCCGCTGTCGAAAGCGCTCGGCATCACCGAATCGATCAGCTGCCCGGCCGACATGGGACTGATGGCGCAGATCATGTCGACCACCTGCGACTGGAAGATCTCGATGCTGGGCTGGATGTACACGCTGTTCTTCGTCTTCCTGGGCCTGGCCGCCTGGCTGTTCGGCGGCTGGCTCGAGCACGCGGGTCCGCGCAAGGCAGGCCTGGTATCGGCGGTCTGCTGGTGCGGCGGCCTCGTGATCTCGGCGCTGGGCATCTACACCCACCAGATCTGGCTGATGTGGCTCGGCTCCGGCGTGATCGGCGGCATCGGCCTGGGCCTGGGCTATATCTCGCCAGTGTCGACCCTGATCAAGTGGTTCCCCGACCGCCGCGGCATGGCGACCGGCATGGCGATCATGGGCTTCGGCGGCGGCGCCATGATCGGCGCGCCGCTGGCCGACCGTTTGATGAAGTACTTCGCCACCCCGACCTCGGTTGGCGTCTGGGAAACCTTCCTGGCCCTGGCCGCGATCTACTTCGTGTTCATGGTGGCCGGCGCGCTGACCTACCGCGTGCCCGCTTCCGGCTGGAAGCCGGAAGGCTGGACCCCGCCGGCCAAGTCCAGCAGCACCATGGTCACGACGCGCCATGTGCACGCCAGCCGGGTCTGGGGTATTCCCCAGTTCTGGCTGATCTGGGGCGTGCTGTTCCTGAACGTCTCGGCCGGCATCGGCATCCTCGGCATGGCCTCGCCCCTGCTGCAGGAAGTGTTCGGCGGCCGCCTGATCGGCGTCGACGCCGGCTTCAACGACCTGGACGCCGCGCAGAAGGGCCAGATCGCCGCGATCGCGGCCGGTTTCACCGGCCTGCTCTCGCTGTTCAACATCGGCGGCCGTTTCGCCTGGGCCTCGTGCTCGGACTACATCGGCCGCAAAGCGACCTATTTCGTGTTCCTGATCCTCGGCTTCATCCTGTACGCGTCGATCCCGTCGATGGCGCACAACGGCCAGCTGGCACTGTTCGTCGCCTTCATCTGCATCATCCTGTCGATGTACGGCGGCGGCTTCGCCACCGTGCCGGCCTACCTGGCCGACCTGTTCGGCACCCAGATGGTGGGCGCGATCCACGGCCGCCTGCTCACGGCCTGGGCCGCCGCCGGCGTGCTCGGCCCGCTCCTGATCAACTACATCCGCGAGTACCAGATCGAGCACGGCGTGCCGAAGGCGCAGGCCTACGACGTCACCATGTACGTGCTGGCCGGCCTGGTGGTGGTGGGCATCGTGCTCAACGCGATGATCAAGCCGCTGGACGACAAATACTTCATGACCGAGGCCGAGCTGGCGGCCGAGAAGAAGCTGGCGCAGGAGCGCGACGTCGCCGCCGCGAGCGGTACCCGCAGCGGCGGCACTGGCGCCGTCGCGACCGTCAACCCGGCCGTGACCGCGTTCGCCTGGGCTTCGGTGGGGATTCCGCTGCTGTTCGGGATCTGGGTCACGCTGCAGAAAGCGGCGGTGCTGTTCAAGTAAGCCGCCCCGGCGCGCGGCCGCTTGAGCCGGCCGCGCGTTCCACTATCATGTGAATATCCGCACCTCGTTTCATCACGGACCATCGCCATCATGAACCATCCCATCATTCCCATCGCCGTCGCCGGTGCCAGCCGCCAGCGCAAGCGCGAAGCGCCCAAGGGCCGCCGCGTCGACCCGCAGGCGCTGGCCGAGGTCCAGGCCCTGCTGGGCGAAGCGTCGCGCCAGCGCGACCTGCTCATCGAGCACCTGCACAAGATCCAGGACCGTTTCGGCTGCCTGGCCAGCCGCCACCTGGCGGCGCTGGCGCAGGAGATGCGCCTGGCCCAGGCCGAGGTCTACGAGGTCGCCAGCTTCTACCACCATTTCGACCTGGTGAAGGAGGACGAGGAAGCGCCGGCGGCGCTGACGGTGCGCGTCTGCGCCGGCCTGTCCTGCGAAATGGCCGGTGCGCGCGACCTGCTGGGCAGGCTGCCGGCATTGCTGGGGCGCGAAGTGCGGGTGCTCGAAGCGCCCTGCGTCGGCCGCTGCGAGCAGGCGCCGGTAGCGGTGGTGGGCCAGCGCGCCGTGCCCCAGGCCAGTGCCGAGAAGGTGCTGGCCAAGGTCAGCGCCGGCGAGACGTTCGAGCCCGTCGGCGACTACGCCGATTACGCGGCTTACCGCGCGGCCGGAGGCTACGCGCTCCTGCAAGCCTGCGTGGCCGGCGAGCACGAGGTCGAACAGGTGATCGGGACGCTGGAAGCCTCGGGCCTGCGCGGCCTGGGCGGCGCCGGCTTCCCGCTCGGGCGCAAATGGCGCATCGTGCGCGCCGAGCAGGGGCCGCGCCTGATGGCCATCAACATCGACGAAGGGGAGCCGGGCACCTTCAAGGACCGCGTCTACCTCGAACGCGACCCGCACCGCTTCCTGGAAGGCGCCCTGATCGCCGCCTGGGCGGTCGGCATCGAAGCCATCTACATCTACCTGCGCGACGAATACCACGGCTGCCGCGCCATGCTGGAGGCCGAGCTGGACAAGCTGCGCGCCGACCCTCCGGTGCAGGGCATGCCGCCGATTATCCTGCGCCGCGGCGCCGGCGCCTATATCTGCGGCGAAGAGTCCGCGATGATCGAATCGATCGAAGGCAAGCGCGGCATGCCGCGCCTGCGTCCGCCCTATGTGGCCCAGGTCGGCCTGTTCGGCCGTCCGACGCTGGAACACAATTTCGAATCGCTCCATTGGGTGCGCGAGATCCTCGAACGCGGCGCCGACTGGTTCGCGGGGCATGGGCGCAAGGGCCGGCGCGGCCTGCGTTCGTTCTCGGTCTCGGGCCGGGTGCGCGAGCCGGGCGTGAAGCTGGCGCCAGCCGGCATCACGATCACGGAACTCATCGAGGAATATTGCGGCGGCATGCAGGACGGTCACCGTTTCTACGCCTATCTGCCGGGCGGCGCCTCGGGCGGCATCCTGCCTGCTTTGCTGGGCGACATCCCGCTCGATTTCGACACCCTGCAGCCCTACGGCTGCTTCATCGGCTCGGCCGCGGTGGTGGTGCTGTCGCACCAGGACAGCGCCGTCGCGGCCGCGCGCAATACCCTCGCCTTCTTCAAGGACGAATCCTGCGGCCAGTGCACGCCCTGCCGCAACGGCACCGCCAAGGCGCTCGACCTGATCAAGCAGCCGCAGTGGGACACGGGCCTCTTGGGCGAGCTGTCGCAGGTGATGCGCGACGCCTCGATCTGCGGCCTGGGCCAGGCGGCGCCGAACCCCTTCGATTGCGTCATCAAATACTTCCCGCACGAGCTGAGCCAATCATGAACGCGCCCACCCCAACCGTCACCATTGAACTCAACGGCCGCAGCGTCCAGGCGCTGCCGCACGAGACCCTGATCGAGGTCGCCGCGCGCGAAGGCATCGAGGTGCCGCGCCTGTGCTACAAGGAAGGCATGGACGCAGTCGGCAACTGCCGCTCCTGCATGGTCGAAATCGACGGTGAGCGCGTGCTGGCGCCGTCCTGCTGCCGTCATCCCTCCGCCGGCATGAAGGTCACGACCGACAGCCCGCGTGCCCTGGCGGCGCAGAAGATGGTGCTGGAACTGCTCCAGGCCGACATGCCCGAGGCGGAGTACACCCGCAGGAACGAAGTCGACCTGTGGGCGGAAAAGCTCGGCGTCGGCAAGCCGCGCTTCGTGCCGACCCGGCGCCAGCCCGCCGCGGACCGCAGCCACGCCGCGATCACCGTCAACCTGGACGCCTGCATCCAGTGCACGCGCTGCGTGCGCGCCTGCCGCGACGAGCAGGTCAACGACGTGATCGGCCTGGCCTTCCGCGGCCAGGACACCAAGATCGTGTTCGACCAGGACGACCCGATGGGGAACTCCACCTGCGTGGCCTGCGGTGAGTGTGTGCAGGCCTGCCCGACCGGCGCCCTGATGCCGGCGCGCGAAGTGGCACTGGACATCCCCGACAAGCAGGTCGACTCGGTCTGCCCGTATTGCGGCGTCGGCTGCCAGCTGACCTACAAGGTCAAGGACAACAAGATCCTCTACGTCGAGGGGCGGCAGGGGCCGGCCAACCTGGGCCGCCTGTGCGTGAAAGGCCGCTACGGCCTCGATTATGCGCATCATCCGCACCGCCTCACCAGGCCGCTGATCCGCCGTGAGGGCGTGCCCAAGAGCGGCGACTTCACGATGGACCCCGACCGGGTGCATGAAGTGTTCCGCGAGGCCAGCTGGGAAGAGGCCCTGGCCCTTGCTGGCGGCCGGCTGGCGCAGATCCGCGCCCAGCACGGCGGCGCGGCGCTGGCCGGCTTCGGCTCGGCCAAGGGCAGCAACGAGGAAGCCTACCTGTTCCAGAAGCTGGTGCGCACCGGCTTCGGCACCAATAACGTCGACCATTGCACGCGCCTGTGCCACGCCTCCTCGGTCTCGGCCCTGCTGGAAGGCATCGGTTCGGGCGCGGTTTCGAATCCGGTGATGGACGTGACCCGGGCCGACGTGGTGATCGTCATCGGCGCCAACCCGACCGTGAACCACCCGGTGGCCGCCACCTGGATCAAGAACGCGGTGAAGACGGGCACCAGGCTGGTCGTGCTCGATCCGCGCCGCTCCGACCTGGCGCGCCACGCGCACCGCTACCTGCAGTTCAAGCCCGACACCGACGTGGCCCTGCTCAACGCGATGATGCACGTGATCGTCACCGAGGGCCTGGTCGACCGTGACTTCATCGCCAGCCGCACCATCGGCTATGCCGAGCTGCAGGCCAACGTGGCCGAGTACAGCCCGGAAGCGATGGCGCCGATCTGCGGCATCGACGCCGAGACGATCCGTTACGTGGCGCGCCTGTATGCCACCTCGAAAGGATCGATGATCCTGTGGGGCATGGGCGTGTCGCAGCACGTGCACGGAACCGACAATGCGCGCTGCCTGATCGCGCTGTCCCTGATGACGGGCCAGATCGGCCGCCCCGGCACCGGCCTGCATCCGCTGCGCGGCCAGAACAATGTGCAGGGCGCGTCGGACGCCGGCCTGATCCCGATGATGCTGCCGGACTACCAGCGCGTCGACAATCCGGCCGCGCGCGCGCGCTTCGAAAAGGCCTGGGGCGCGACCCTGGACCCGAAGCCGGGCCTGACCGTGGTCGAAATCATGGACGCGATCGACGCCGGCCAGGTGCGGGGCATGTACATCATGGGCGAGAACCCGGCCATGTCCGACCCCGACGCCAACCATGCGCGCGCCGCGCTGGCCGCACTGGAGCACCTGGTGGTGCAGGATATCTTCCTGACTGAGACCGCCTACCTGGCCGACGTGATTCTGCCGGCATCGAGCTTCCCGGAGAAGACCGGCACCTTCACCAACACCGACCGCCTGGTGCAGCTGGGCCGCCAGGCGATCGACCCGCCGGGCGAAGCGAAGCAGGACTTGTGGATCATCCAGCAGATGGCCCAGCGCCTCGGCCTGGACTGGCACTACGGCAGCGTGGCCGAGGTGTTCGACGAGATGCGCCACATGATGCCCAGCATCGGCGGCATCACCTGGGAGCGGCTGGAGCGCAACGGCGCCGTGGTCTACCCCTGCATGAACGAAGGCGACACCGGCCAGCCGGTGGTGTTCACCGAACTGTTCCCGCGCGAAGGGGGCAGGGCGCGCTTCGTCCCGGCCGACATCATTCCGGCTGCCGAACGCCCCGATGCCGACTATCCCATGGTCCTGATCACCGGCCGCCAGCTCGAGCACTGGCATACCGGCAGCATGACCCGGCGCGCCGCCGTGCTGGATGCGATCGAGCCCGATCCGGTGGCCCTGGTGCACCCGCTCGACCTCGAGCGCCTGGGCGTGAAGCCGGGCGAGGCCATCACGATCAGCTCGCGCCGCGGCGAAGTGGTGCTGTACGCACGCGCCGACGACAGCTCGCCGGTGGGGGCGATCTTCGTGCCCTTCTGTTATTACGAGGCGGCGATCAACCGCCTGACGAATGCGGCGCTCGACCCCTTCGGCAAGATCCCGGAGTTCAAGTATTGCGCGATCAAGGTGAGCCCGGGCGGCGAGGTGGCCGCACAGGGCAGCTACGGTGGCGGCCAAATCCTGAAAGGCATGGCACAATCGGCAACATGAACTGTCCCGACCTGCCACGCTACCGTCCGGCGCTTTCTGATGCGCGCGCGCCCCTCACGCACGAGGTGGGTGCGCTGGACGAGCGCGGCCGCGCGTCCACCATCGCGATCCCCGCCGAGCGCCCGCTCACGGTCTACGTCGACAAGCGCGAGATCGTCACCCTGATGACCCTGGGCGGTGCGCCCGAGGCCCTGACCCTGGGTTACCTGCGCAACCAGCGCCTGGTGCGCTCGATCGAGGACATCGTCTCGATCCAGGTCGACTGGGCGGTCGACGCGGTGGCGGTCGTCACCCGCCACGGCATTCTAGATGTCGAGGAGCGCACCGCGAAGAAGGTCGTGACCACCGGCTGCGGCCAGGGCTCGGTGTTCGGCGGCCTGATGGACGAGGTGGATCAGATCGTGCTGCCCAAGGATGCGCGCCTGCCGCAGTCGGTCGTGTACCGCATCGTCGAGCTGATTCGCACCCAGCAGTCGGTGTACAAGCAGGCCGGCTCGGTGCACGGCTGCGCGCTGTTCTCGCACGAGGGCGAGCTGCTGTATTTCGTGGAAGACGTCGGCCGCCACAACGCGGTGGACGCCATTGCCGGCCTGATGTGGCTCGATGGCCTGGAGGGCGGCGACAAGGTGTTCTACACCACCGGGCGCCTGACCTCGGAGATGGTGATCAAGGGCGCGCAGATGGGCATTCCCTTCCTGCTGTCGCGCTCCGGCACCACCCAGATGGGCCACATGGTGGCGGAAAAAGTCGGCATGTCGCTGCTGGCGCGCTGCTCGGGCAAGCACTTCCTGCTGCTGGCCGGGCACGAGCGGCTGGTGTTCGAGCCCGACCTGCTGGAACCATTGAACGCCCCACGGATGGCCTGACGTGCTGGACGCCACCGCGCACGCATTCGCGCTGCTGTTTTCCGGCGACGCGGCCTTGTGGCACATCGTCTGGGTCTCGCTCAAGACCAGCGTGCTCGGCCTGCTGCTGGCGGCCCCGCCCGCGATCCTGCTCGGCTACGCCATCGCCATGCACCGCTTCCCGGGACGGCGCCTGGCCATCTGGCTGGCCCAGGCGGCGCTGTCGCTGCCGACAGTCCTGATCGGCCTGCTGCTCTACCTGCTGCTGTCGCGCCGCGGTCCGCTGGGCGAACTCGAATGGCTGTTCTCGCAGCAGGGCGTGATCCTGGGCCAGATGGTGATCGGGCTGCCGGTGCTGCTCGCCTTTACGCTGGCTGCGGTGCAGGCGGCCGACCCGCGCTACGCCGAGACCGCCGTATCGCTGGGCGCCTCGCGCTGGCGCGTGATGTGGACCGTCCTGCACGAGGCGCGTTACGGCGTGATGGCGGCCGTGATCAGCGGCTTCGGCCGGGTGATCTCGGAAGTCGGCTGCGCGCTGATGGTGGGCGGGAACATCGAAGGACAGACCCGCACCATCACCACCGCCATCGCGCTGGAGACCAGCAAGGGCGAGTTCGCGCAGGGAATCGCGCTGGGCATCGTGCTGGTGTCGCTGGCGCTCCTGATGAATGGCGCGCTGGTGCTGCTGCAGGGCGAAGCCCACACGGCGGGAGGCCGCTGGTGAAGCCCTTGCTCAGCGTGCAGGGGATGCGCAAGCGCCACGGCGAGCGCCTGCTGTTCGAGATCGAGCGGCTCGATATCGCTGCGGCCAGCGCCTATGTGCTGACCGGCGTGAACGGGGCAGGGAAGTCGACCCTGCTGCGCATGCTGGCGGGCCTGGAACGCTGCGAGGCCTGCACCGTGGAGTTCGAGGGGCGCGGCGTGCCGCTGTACCCGTATCCCCAGGCGCTGCGGCGCGCCATCGGCTTCGTGCACCAGCACCCGATCCTGTTCTCGACCAGCGTCGCCCACAACATCGCCTATGGCCTGCTGGCGCGCGGCGAGAACCGGCGCGCGGTTGCGCCGGTGGTCGAGGAAGCCATGGAATGGGCCGGCGTGGCGCACCTGCGCGATACCGATCCGTCTCGCCTGTCGGGCGGCGAGAAGCAGCGCGTGGCGCTGGCGCGCGCCCGCGTGCTGCAACCGCGCCTGCTGCTGCTGGACGAGCCGACCGCCAACCTGGATGGACCGGCGCGCGAACAGGTGATTGCCCTGATTCCCACCTTGCTCGATCGCGGCGGCAGCGTGGTGATGGCCTGCCACGACCGCGACCTGATCGGCCTGCCCGGCATCCAGCGCCTCAAGCTGCGCGACGGGCGGCTCGAGCTTCGCTGATTCAGAACTGGCGGGCGGCGGCCCCTGCGGCGGCGCGGAAGCCTTCCCACAGCATGTCGAGATCGGCGCGCAGGGCCTGCAGGCGCGGCGAGGCCTCTTGCGGCGGGGTGTCCATGAACAGCGAAAAGTCGTCCGCGCGCCCGAGCAGGGCGTCCAGGTCGGCGCGCAGGGCGTCGAGCTCCTCGCGGATGCTGTCCGAGTTGCGAAGGGCAGAGCTGCCGCCATCGAACAGGTGGCGGAACTCGTCGTGAAATTCTTCCGGGAGCTCGCCCAGCGCGCGGATCTTGCTGTTGGCGATGTTGCGCTCGAGGACCATGCGCAGGAAGCTGTCGCCGTCGAAGTCGCCGTTGTGGCGGGGGATCCAGCCCAGTTCCGTGTAGCAGCCGTGCACCCGGTCCAGGCAGGCCTCGATGCCGGCCAGGGTGGCAAGCGCGGGGCCGATACCGGTCTCCGACGTCCCAGTCAGCTGCCGGATCGCGTTGGCGGCGGCCCCGGCGGCGGACCAGTGGTCGAAGTACTCGGCCAGCTGCCCGTTGCGCTTCTGGACGGCAGCCCGGAGCGTGTCCTTGAAACCGGGCGTGTGGGCCGGCAGGTCCGCGAGTTGTTCGTGCATCCCTTTATCTCCCTGACTGATTGTGGAGGCATACCGGCCTCGCATCAGAATATTGTATACAGGAAATTGAAGGAAGGGTAAGTCTGAGCTCAGACCCGCTCAAGGTCTGTGCGGCGCAGTCTGTTTCACATTAAGATGCGAAGACTATGAACAATCAATTGACGGCAGTGATCCTGGGTGACGAAACCATTCTGTTCGACGGGCGCACGCTTGTCGGGAAGGATGAGATCGCCAATGCTTTGGAGCTGGCCCTGGAACAAGATCCGAACTTCGTGCTAGTCATCGGATCGAAACCGACTGAGCACTTCAAAGGGATCGGCACCCTCATCTACGCAAGCCAAAGCGTCGGGGTACCAGTGGAGAGCCTGCGATGGACCTTGGACAACGGTGACGTAGTGAGCTTTGACGAGTTGAAGTCCCGGCACTGAGACGTTCTAGGTTGCCTGGCGGGCCGCTTCGTCCAGCGCCTGCCTGAGCGCGGACGCCATCGTCTCGTAAGGCACGGCGCCGCGCACCCCGAAGGCCCGTTCCCAGCCGGCGCCTGCCGGGCGGAACACCATGATCGGCACCCCGGCCACACCCAGTGAATAGGCCAGCTGCTGGTCCTCGTGCACGGCCGCGGTATGGCGCCCGCTCGCGAGTGCTTCGACCAGGCCCTGCCGTTCGAGCCCGATCTCAACGCCGATTTCGGCCAGCACGTCCGGATTTCCGATGTCGCGCCCATCCACGAAGAAGGCGCGGAACAGGGCTGCGTGCATGGCGTCAAAACGCCCGAGTTCGCGCGCGTGGGCGACGGCCTCGAAGGCCAGGCGGCTGCGCGGCTGCACCGGTGGCAGCTTCAGCGTCATACCGCGCTCGGCCGCCATCGGATACACCGAGCGGTTCCAGGTGGTGTGCAGGTATTCGCCATCCGGGTCGAGCGTCGGCTTGGGGTCGGGACGCAGTTCGAAGGCGCGCCAGACCACCTCGACCTGCCCGGCATGCTCCTGCTGCAGGCGCTGGATGGGCGGCAGCTCGAGGTAGCAGAACGGGCAAACGTAATCGCTCCAGATGTCGATGCGGACGGGGGCAGTGGTATTCATCGCCCCATGCTACACGGTGGGCGTAGGGCGCCGCGCGCCATACGTCCGTCCGCAATTCAGGCGAGCCTGAGACGCGCCACCTTGCCGAGCGCCTCGCGCAGGCCGTGGGCGCCGGCGTCCGCGCTGCCGGCCACCCAGCCGCGCGCATAGCCGCCGTCGTGGGCGTGGCCGCCGTTCTCCAGCACCGGCAGCAGCCTGCCTGCCACCGCCAGGTCGTTGAGGTGGCCGAGCCGGTCCTGCAGCTGGGACAGGCACTTGATGTAGGCCTTGACCTCCTTCTCGGGCAGTAGGTCGCGGAAGAACTCGGCCGCATAGCGCGCCTTCTTGGCCGCGATGCGCACCCGGTGACGGGCCGGTGCATCGTTCTCGTCGAGCGCCTCGATGCGCTTGCGCAGGCGCTTCTGCGCCTTGCGCACGAGCGGCACCAGGCCGTCGAGCGCGTGCTGGTGCAGCGGGTCGTCCTTCGCCAGGCCGGACGCCGGGCGCCACTGGCGGCCGCGCAGCCAGCCGTTCATGCGCAGCATGAGGTGGGTGTAGCGCGGCGAATGCAGGGTCGGCAGCATATTGCGGTGCAGGTTGCGGGCGTGCTCCCTGGCCGCAGCCTGCAGCGCTTCGGTGTGGATGCCCTTGACCGCGGGCAGGGTGCTGTCGGCCAGCACATCCCAGTCGCGCGTCGCGCCCAGTTCGCCGGACAGCCAGTCGAGCTCTTCCTGGAGCTCGGGCGGCAGGGGCGTCAGGTCGCGGAACATGTCGAGCAGGGCGCGCAGGCGGCGCAGGCCGACCCGCATCTGGTGCAGGCTCTCCACGCTGCGCGCCAGCACACCGGGCACGTTGGATTCGATCTGCGCCATGCAGTTCAGCCCGATGCATTGCAGCGCTTCCTCCATGCGCATCTTGCGCCCCAGGCGTACCGGCGTGGCCTTGACCGGGGCCGGGACTTCGTCCTGCAGCAGGGCGTAGCCGCGCGCGGCCTTGGAATCGTTGGCCACTTCCAGCGGAATGTCTTCGTGCAGGGCCAGCGCCAGCTCGAACAGCCGGGTGGGATTACCGTGCTTGAGTTCCAGTTCCAGTTCGCCGATCTCGGCATTGCGGCCATTGCCGCTGGCATCGATGCTGCCGCTGTCGAGCGCGCACTCGACCAACTGGCCGCCAGGCAGGGCGATGTCCCAGGTGGTGCGGTGGGTGGTGTTGGTGAATACCGGCTGCAGCTGGCCGACGATCGCGGGCGAACGCAGGAGCTCGCGCAGGCGCTGCGGTTTGATTTGGCGCGACAGGTCGGCCGGATCGGGCTGCGGGCCCTCCAGCGGCGATTCCCATTCGCCGCGCTCGTGCAACACGGGCGAGCCGGCGGATGCCGTCTTGACGGTCTGGATCCAGGCTTCGCCGTCGCGCCGCACGCGTAGCGTCAGGCCGCCGCGCCATAGGTCAAGTTCCGGGGTGTCGTAATAGGTGTCGAGAAGTTCGTGCTCGCGCGGCGCTGCGGTCGACAGTTCGGCGAGCAGGGGATGCTCGCGCATGCGCGCCACGTCGGCGGTCGCGAGCTTCAGTTTGAGTTCGGTTTCCATCGGATGTCCTGGCAAATGTCTGTTGAGCCCATCATACGCGGGCCCTGCCGGACAGCCGCCCGATTGTTACACCGGGGTGACATCGTAATACTCGCGCAGCCTAGTGCCATTGCTGAAACGCACGAGGATGGGCAGGGCGTCATGCAGATCCTCAGTCCAAGCTGGCCCATCTTTCGACAAGCTCAAAAAATGATTTTCAAGCGGGCTGGATTATCAAGCGCAGCGGCTCTGCATAGAATTGAAACCTCGTAATTCGACGCCAATCAGGCAATGAAACGCGAAACGAAGCAATTAATATCGAGGACAAGGAAAATGGAAATCGAATTCATCAACCGAAAAGTACTGGTGACCGGCTCCACCAGCGGCATTGGCTTTGCTGCCGCCCGAGGTTTCCTGGCTGCTGGAGCGGAAGTGGTCATCAATGGCAGGAGCCAGGCTAGCGTCGCATCGGCGCTCGAACGGCTGCAAGGGCTTCGAGCAAAAGCTAGTGGCTTTGCAGGAGACATGTCTGTCGAATCCGATGTATCCGCACTATTCGAGGCGCATCCGCATTTCGATATTGTCGTCAACAATGTCGGAATATATGGTCTCAATGATTTCTTTGAAACGGATGACGCGGAATGGAATCATTATTTCCAGACAAATGTCATGTCCGGTGTGCGCTTGGCACGACATTACGCTCAGAAGATGGTTTCGCAAGGGTGGGGCCGGATCGTTTTCATCTCATCTGAATCGGCCATTAATATTCCCGCCGACATGATCCATTATGGCTTCACCAAGACAGCGCAACTGGCCGTGTCGCGCGGGCTCGCCAAGCGTCTGGCGGGAACCGGCGTGACGGTCAACGCGGTCTTGCCGGGGCCGACCCTGTCGGAGGGCGTCGCTGATCTCCTCAGGCCGGACGCTGAAAAGACCGGCACGAGTATCGATGATGTCGCGGCCAACTTCATCGCCAATCATCGCAGCTCCTCCATCATCCGCAGGCCGGCGACCGTCGACGAAGTTGCGAACATGATTCTCTACATTAGTTCGGCGCATGCCTCGGCCACTACCGGCAGCGCACTCAGGGTCGATGGCGGGGTGGTGGAGAACATTCTCTAGAACCAGCGTCTCCCTTTCCACGCCTCTCCTGATTTCCGCGTACCCGACCGCGAGCGACGACTCGCCAACTTCCGAAAGATAACCATGGCTACCTTTTCCACCCCAATCATCGAACAGCGCAGCACGACAAATCTCTTCGACGCAACCCGCAGCATCAGCGACGAGCAGATTCACGACCTGATCAAGCTCGCCACAACCGCGCCCACTTCCTTCAACCTGCAAAACTGGCGATTCATCGCCGTGCGGACTCACGAAGCGAAAGCCAGGCTGCGTGCGATCGGCTGGGATCAGGCGAAGATCACCGAAGCCGCGGTGACCTTCATCGTCGTCGGGCAACTGGCCGATCACCGCACGATTCCTGCACGCCTGGCTCCCGTTGTCGAGGCGGGCATCATGCCGGCCAACATGGTGCCAGGCTGGGAAGGCGCCGCTAAAATGCTCTACGACGGCAAGCCGCAAGTCCAGCGCGACGAGGCGGTTCGCAGCGCGACTTTTGGCGCGACTACGCTGATCCACGCGGCACAGGCGGCCGGTCTTGGCTCCGCACCCATGATCGGTTTCGATGCGCCCGCCGTGGCACGGGAATTCGGACTCGGTGAGAATGAGATCCCGGTGATGTTGCTGGCGGTCGGTTATGCACTTCCGGGCAATTGGCCACGCAAGCCGCGCCGTCCTCTTCCCGAGGTGCTGGAACTGATCTGAATAAACGCTACCCCGCATACTCGAGGACGTGCGGGGCAGTTTTCCTGCTCGGACCTCGAGAATGTGCGGCAACGCAAACAGTTACTGGCCAGGCTTTCGTTTGTCCGCGAGAACATCCGACAAGAACTGAACGAGCGCAGCAACACGTCGGCTTTGTGGGGGGCCGGAGTAGACGGCATACAGGTCGACGGGCCCTGCAGAGAACTCGCCCAGCACCCCCTCGAGCGCGCCGCTTGCCAACTCTTCCTGAATGTCTTGCTGATTCTTGAAAATGACACCAGCTCCCTGGGTCGCCCATTCACGTAGCACGGCACCATCGCTTGCCTGTCGATCACCCCGCACTTTTATCGCGAAGTGCCGGTCGCTGTCACGGAATCCCCAGGTCGACAGCGGAGCACCAGGCCGGGCGAGGATCATGCAATTATGCTGCAGCAGATCATTCGGATGATCAGGACGTCCGTGGCGCTTCCAATAGCTGGGCGCCGCACAGACGACGCGCTTTCCGCGCCATAGCATGCGCGCCTGCAGGCTGGAATCCTCCAATGGCCCATATCGCAGGGCGAGATCGATCTGCCCATCAATGAGATTCACGGTGTTATCGCTCAAGAACAGACTGATGTGAACTTTGGGATGCTTGTCCTGGAATGCGTCAAGGATGGCACGCAATTGGGAGCGTCCGAAGTCATTCGTTGCGGTGACGCCTATCGGGCCCGTCAGTTCATCATCCTGGCGGATGCTTTGCAAGGCGGTGTCCCAATCCGTCAGGATCCGCTTCGCCTCCACCAGCAGCATCTCACCCTCATGCGTAAACGCGAGCCGTCGTGTGGATCGCGTTACGAGACGAGCTCCGAACACCTGCTCGAGCTGGTTGACTGCCAGGGTTACTGTCGACGTAGCAACCTGCCTTTGCCGCGCCACGGCGGAAAAGCTACCCTTTTCGGACACGTCGAGGAAGAACCGGAGAGCGTCTAGATGATCCATAACAGTACGGTGCAGTCAAACCAGAACTGGATACAACTTACCGATTCACGCTTACATGAGAATCACGTCGTACTGTTCCTGGTGGTAACCCTTCTCCACCTGCAGCGAAATCCGCTTGCCGATGAAGTCGCCCAGCATGGCCAGGTGCTGCGATTCTTCTTCCAGGAACAGGTCGATGACTTCCTGCGACGCGACGATGCGGAATTCGCGCGGGTTGAACTGCTTGGCTTCGCGCAGCAGTTCGCGCAGGATCTCGTAGCAGATCGTGCGCGAGGTTTTGACTTGTCCCTTGCCGCTGCAGGCGGGGCAGGGCTCGCACAAGATGTGGGCCAGCGATTCGCGCGTGCGCTTGCGGGTCATCTCGACCAGGCCGAGGGCCGAGAAGCCGCTCACCGAGACCTTGGTGCGGTCGCGCGCCAGGGTCTTCTTGAGTTCCGCAAGCACGGCGTTGCGGTGCTCGTTGTTCTCCATGTCGATGAAGTCGAGGATGATGATGCCGCCCAGGTTGCGCAGGCGCAGCTGGCGCGCGATCGCGTGCGCGGCTTCCAGGTTGGTCTTGAAGATGGTGTCGGCGAAGTTGCGTCCGCCGACGTAGCCGCCGGTGTTGACGTCGATGGTCGTCATCGCCTCGG
Organism: Massilia sp. IC2-477; assembly: GCF_020707265.1. Lineage (GTDB taxonomy): Bacteria > Pseudomonadota > Gammaproteobacteria > Burkholderiales > Burkholderiaceae_D > Telluria. Next base: position 383,434 of record NZ_JAJFEQ010000007.1, on the reverse strand, counting down.
TCTGGTCGACGATCAGGTAGCCGCCGCTCTTCAGGTCCACGCGCCGGCCCAGCGCGCGCAGGATCTCTTCCTCGACGCCGTACAGGTCGAACAGCGGGCGCTCGCCGGTGTAGTGGGTCAGGCGCGACAGCACGCTCGGGGTGTAGACCTGCGCGAACTCGACCAGCATATTGTAGTTCTCGCGCGAGTCGACCTGGATGGTCGCGGTCTCGTCGGTGACGAAGTCGCGCAGCACGCGCTGGGCCAGGTTCAGGTCCTGGTAGAGCAGGGAAGTGGGCGGGCGGGTACGCGCGCCCTGCTGGATCGCGGCCCAGGTCTTGCGCAGGTAGTCGACGTCGGCGGCCAGGTCGGCGTCCGAGGCTTCCTCGGCCTGGGTGCGCACGATGTAGCCGCCCTTTTCTTCCTTCGGCAGCAGGTTCGTCAGGCGGGTGCGCAGGTGTTCGCGGTCGGCTTCCTTCTCGATCTTCTGCGAGATGCCGATGTGCTGGTCCTGGGGCAGGTAGACCAGCATGCGGCCGGCGATCGAGATCTGGGTCGACAGGCGCGCGCCCTTGGTGCCGATCGGGTCCTTGATCACCTGCACGGTCAGCACCTGGCCGTCGAACAGCAGCTTTTCGATGGGGGTGGGGGCGGCCAGGGCGCCGTTCGGGCCTTCGTGGTTGCGCGCTTCCCAGATATCGGCCACGTGCAGGAAGGCCGCGCGCTCCAGGCCGATGTCGATGAAGGCCGATTGCATGCCCGGCAGGACGCGCACGACCTTGCCGAGATAGACGTTCCCCGCCAACCCGCGCGTGAGGGTGCGCTCGATGTGCAGTTCCTGCACAGCGCCCTGCAGGATCAGCGCCACGCGCGTTTCCTGCGGGGTGATGTTGATGAGGATGTCTTCGTTCATGGCAACCGTGCGATATTGTTCAGGGTGCCATGATACACGGGCGGATGGATCCGGGGATGGTGGAAAGCCGGTTTCCGTAGGGTGGCGGCTTGTCCGCCCACGCGGTGATCGTTCGCTGCGAGATCATCCGGCACGAAACCGCGGCCCCCGACAATCACCGCGTGGGCGGAATCCGCCCACCCTACACGTTATACCCAGCTTTACGGAGGAGAGTCGCGGTCTCGAACAGCGGCAGCCCCATGATCCCCGAATGGCTGCCCTCGATGTGCTCGACGAACAGCGCCGCCAGGCCCTGGATGCCGTAGCCGCCGGCCTTGTCGTAGGGCTCCGTCGTGGTGCAGTAGGCGCGGATCTGGGCCGGGGTCAGCTTGGCGAAGCGCACCGTCGACACCTGGGTGATCTGTTCGGCGATGCGTTCCGAATGCACCGCCACCGAGGTCAGCACCTCGTGCGTGCGTCCGGACAGGCGCTCCAGCATGGCGACCGCCTCGGCATTGTCGGTCGGCTTGCCGAGGATTTCGCCGTCGATGGTGACGGTGGTGTCGGCGGTCAGGACCGGGCGCAGCGGCTGGCGGCGCACCTGCAGCAGGTTCCAGGCGAATGCGCCTTTCTCCTTCGCGACCCTGGCCACGTAGTCACGCGGGTCTTCGCCCGTCAGCACGTCTTCGCTGACGTCGGCGCCGCGTGTCGGGTCGCTGCGCAGCATCAGCAGTTCGAATTCCACGCCGACCTGGCGCAGCAGTTCGCGCCTGCGTGGGCTTTTCGAGGCGAGGTAGATTTTCTTGTCGGTGAGTTTCATGGTGGGCGCGATGGGTCAGACGCGGTGGTACGGATGGTTCTGGGTGATCGACCAGGCACGGTACAGCTGTTCCGCCAGCATCACGCGCACGATACCGTGCGGCAGCGTCATGCTGGAGATGCGGATCATGCCTTCGGCGCGTGCCTTCAGTTCGGGATCGAGTCCGTCGGCGCCGCCGATCAGGAAGGCGGTGTCGCGCCCGTCCTGCTGCCATTGCTCCAGCATCTGCGACAGGCCCACGCTCGTCAGGTCCTTGCCGCGCTCGTCCAGTGCGATGATGCGCACGCCTTTCGGCAGCACCGCTTCGATGCGCTCGCGCTCGAGCGCCATCGCGGTGGCGGCGGTCTTGCTGCCGGAACGTTCGACCGGCTTGATTTCCTTGAGCACGATGCGCAGCTCGGGCGGCATGCGCTTCGTGTACTCGCCGAACCCGGATTCGATCCAGGCCGGCATCTTGTGCCCGACTGCGGCAATGATCAGTTGCATGAGCGTCGAAAGCGGCGGATTACTCTGCGGCCTTCTTGACGCGGCGGATCACCTTTTTCACCGGCTCGGCGTCCACCGGGGCAGCGGCCTTCGGAGTGCGCTTCGGCGGCTTGGCCTTGGTGGCCTCGACGGCGGCGACCTCGCTCTTGCTCGGTGCGACCTTCACGGTCTTGCCGGTCGGGACCTTCTTGGCGGCTGGCTTCTTGGCGGCGGCGGTGGTCTTGGTGGCGGCGGCCTTGCGCGCGGCAGGCTTGCGCTCGTTAACCGGCTTGGCTTCCGGCTCGTCCTTGTTGGCGGCCAGGTGCTTCGACTTGGTCTTCGATTCGGCCGCTTCCGCCGCTTCCGGCGTCGACTTGCGCTTGGCCGCGCCCAGCTTGACCGGCTTCTCGCCCCAGATTTCTTCCAGGCGGTAGTACTGGCGGATGGCCGGCTGCATGATGTGGACGATCATGTCGCCCAGGTCGACCAGCACCCATTCGCCGGTGTCTTCGCCTTCCATGCCGACCACGTCGCCGCCTGCTTCCTTGACCTTGTCGCGCACCGAGGCGGCCAGCGCCTTGGTCTGGCGGTTCGAGGTGCCCGAGACGACCGCGATGCGGTCGAACAGGCTGGTCAGGTGCGTCGTGTCGAACAGGACGATCTCCTGGCCCTTGACGTCTTCGAGGGCGTCAACGACGACGGTTTGCAGTTTCTTGATATCCATTAGCTTCTGTATAAGTTGTGTTGTTGAATATAGTCTAGCACTTGCGGGGGAAGCAGCGCGCTTGTGTCTTCCCCTGTGCGCAAGGCGTTCCGTACTTGAGTGGCGGAAATATCTACCGCCAGCGTATGGGCCAGGCATACCTTGCCGAGCGGCGAGGCGCGCACCTGCGCAGGCGTCGCCAGCCGGCCCGCGAGTTCGTTGGCCACCGCGGGCGGCAACCGGTCCTGGTCCAGCGCATAGCCAGGACGGGCCGCCACGCCCAGGTTGGCGAGCATGAACAGTTCTTCCCAATCGCGCCAGCTGTCGAGCTTTTGCAACTGGTCGGCGCCCATCACGAAGACGATCGAGGCCTCATCGCCGAGTTGCTGGCGCAGCGCGCGCAGGGTCTCGACCGTGTAGGTGGGGCTGGCGCGTTCGATCTCCTGCGAGTCGATCGTGACGGCGAACGGCTGTTCCCTGAACGCCAGCTCCAGCATCGCCACGCGCTGCTGGTCGCTCGCTTGCAGGCTGCTCTTCTGCCACGGACGGGCCGGCAGGATGCGCAACTGGTCCGGATGCAGCAGGTCGGCAAACAGCGCGGCCAGCGCGACGTGGCCGTGGTGCACCGGGTCGAAGCTGCCACCCAGCAGGGCAATGCAGGGAATCACGATGCCAACCAGTCCCGGTGGACGAGGAAGTCCGTGTACAGGGCGGCTTCAGGACTGCCCGGTTCCGGATGCCAGTCGTAGCGCCATTTCACGATCGGCGGCATCGACATCAGGATCGCTTCGGTGCGGCCGCCCGACTGCAGGCCGAACAGGGTGCCGCGGTCCCACACGAGGTTGAATTCGACGTAGCGTCCGCGCCGGTAGGCCTGGAAGTCGCGCTCGCGTTCGCCGTAGGGCGTGTCCTTGCGCGCCTGCAGGATCGGCAGGTAGGCAGCCAGGAAGCCGTCGCCGACCTTCTGGACCATCGCGAAGGAATCGTCGAAGCCGGTTTCGTTGAAGTCATCGAAGAAGATGCCGCCCACGCCGCGGGGTTCCTTGCGGTGCTTCAGGTAGAAGTACTCGTCGCACCACTTCTTGAAGCGCGGGTGCAGGTCCTCGCCATAGGGCGCCAGGGCGTCGTGGCAGACCTGGTGGAAGTGGCGCGCATCCTCGATGTTGCCGTAGTAGGGCGTCAGGTCCATGCCGCCGCCGAACCACCAGACCGGGTCTTTTCCTTCGGCCGTGGCTTCGAAGAAGCGCACGTTCATGTGCACGGTCGGCACGTAGGGGTTACGCGGGTGCAGCACCAGCGACACGCCCATCGCTTCCCAGGCCCGGCCCGCCAGTTCCGGCCGCGCGGCCATGGCCGAGGGCGGCAGGCTGGCGCCGGTCACGTGCGAGAAGTTCACCCCGCCGCGCTCGAACACATTGCCTTCCTCGATCAGGCGCGAGATCCCGCCGCCACCTTCCGGCCGCTCCCAGGTATCGACCAGGAAGGGTTTGCCGTCAACGGCTTCCAGCGCGCCGACGATGCGGGACTGGAGTTCGAGCAGCCAGGTCTTGATGGCGGAAGGGTTGGGGGTGGTCATGCGTTTGCGTGGGTGTGGGCGAAAAATGGGCAGATTGTACACCTGGGCGTTGGGGTGTACTTATTCTTGTGGTGAGGGGGGAGCTAGTGGTACGCGGCGAACTTGGGTTCCGGCCTTCGCCGGAACGACGTTGTTTCAGTATTCGAGTGAGTCTAGGCCAGTGCTGTTTGCACCGCTAACCGTAAAACCGTCATCCCGGCGCAGGCCGGGATCCAATCTTGTATGCAGACACGAAGCGCTTACTTCACCCCACGCCACCCAATATCCCGACGATACTGCGCCCCATTGAAGTGCACCTTCTCCACCGTCTCATACGCCTGCTTCTGCGCCATCTTGACGCTGTCGCCCAGCCCCACGACGCACAGCACGCGGCCGCCGTTGGTCTGCAGCGAACCGGACACCAGCTGGGTGCCGGCGTGGAAGGTGACGCATTCCGGCGTTTCGGCGGGAATGCCGTCGATGACGTCGCCCTTGCGCGGGCTGTCCGGGTAGCCGGCGGCTGCCATGACGACGCCCACCGCGGTGCGGCGGTCCCATTCCAGCTCGACGGTGTCGAGCGTGCCGTTGCAGGCGTGCTCCAGGACGGTCACGAAGTCGCTCTTCAGGCGCGCCATGATCGGCTGGGTTTCCGGGTCGCCCATGCGGCAGTTGAATTCCAGCGTGCGCGGGTTGCCTTCGCTGTCGATCATCAGGCCGGCGTACAGGAAGCCGGTAAAGACGATGCCGTCCTTGGCCATGCCCTGGATGGTCGGGTTGATGATCTCGCGCATCACGCGCGCATGCATCGACGGGGTCACGATCGGGGCAGGGGAGTAGGCGCCCATGCCGCCGGTGTTCGGGCCTTCGTCGTGGTCCTTCAGGCGCTTGTGGTCCTGGCTGGTCGCCAGCGGCAGCACGTTCTTGCCGTCGCACATGACGATGAAGCTGGCTTCTTCGCCCGCCAGGAATTCCTCGATCACGATGCGCGCGCCGGCGTCGCCGAAGGCATTATCCGACAGCATGTGGTCGACGGCCGCGTGGGCCTCATCCAGGGTCATCGCCACCACCACGCCCTTGCCGGCCGCCAGGCCGTCGGCCTTGATGACGATCGGGGCGCCGTTGGCGTCCACGTAGGCGTGGGCCTGGGCCGCATCCGAGAAGCTCTGGTACTTCGCGGTCGGGATGCCGTGGCGTTGCATGAAGGCCTTGGCGAAGTCCTTCGAGCTTTCCAGCTGCGCCGCCTCCCTGGTCGGCCCGAAGATCTTCAGGCCGCGCGCGCGGAACAGGTTGACGATGCCGGCGGCCAGCGGCGCTTCCGGACCCACCAGGGTCAGGGCCACGTTCTCCGCCACCACGAAGTCGGCCAGCGCGGCCGGGTCCGTGATCTCGACGTTCACCAGGCGCGCGTCGAGCGCGGTGCCGCCGTTGCCCGGTGCGACGAAGACGGTCTGGATACGTTCGGACTGGGCCAGTTTCCAGGACAGGGCATGTTCACGGCCACCGGAGCCGACGACGAGGATTTTCATAGGTTTTACTCTTCGATGATCGCGTTGGTGTAGACGTCCTGGACGTCGTCCAGGTTCTCCAGCGCGTCGAGGATCTTCTGCATCTTGACGGCGTCTTCGCCGGTCAGCACAGTCTCATTGTCCGGCTTCATGATGACTTCCGACACTTCGGCCTTGAAGCCGGCCTTTTCCAGCGCTTCCTTCACGCCGGCATAGGCGAACGGGTCGCACAGCACTTCGAAGCCGCCTTCTTCGTCGGCCACCACGTCGTCGGCGCCGGCTTCCAGCGCGGCTTCCATCAGCTTGTCTTCGTCCACGCCCGGCGCGAACTGGAACTGGCCGACGTGCTTGAACATGAAGGCGACCGAACCCTCGGTGCCCATGTTGCCGCCGTACTTGTTGAAGGCGTGGCGCACTTCGGCCACGGTACGCACGCGGTTGTCGGTCAGGCAGTCGACGATGATTGCCGCGCCGCCGATGCCGTAGCCTTCGTAGCGGATTTCTTCGTAGTTGACGCCTTCCAGCTCGCCGGCGCCGCGCTGGATCGCACGGGTGACGTTATCCTTCGGCATGTTCGCGTCGGCTGCCTTCTCGACCGCCAGGCGCAGGCGCGGGTTCGAGTTGACGTCGCTGCCGCCCATGCGTGCGGCCACGGTGATCTCCTTGATCAGGCGCGTCCAGATCTTGCCGCGCTTGGCGTCGGTGGCGGCTTTCTTATGCTTGATGTTGGCCCATTTGCTGTGTCCAGCCATGTCGAGAATTCCCCAGTTGGTATGCAAGAGTGGGCGACATTTTAACATAGCCCCCTCCCGCAAATTCTCCAGGCATGCTCAATAACATGTCACGGAAACAACAAAAAGGTGCCCCAGGCCACCATGATCGCGCCGGCCACGCAGGCCGCCACCGAGCCTTCCTCGAGCCGCAATTCGAGCAGCGCCAGCAGCGCCACCGCGGCGACCACCACCGGGTTGCCCGGTCCCGCGCCCAGTAACAGCAGCACCAGCAGCCAGCAGCAGCCGAGGCAGGTCCGGCCATGCTCCGCACCCTGCCACAGGGCGCCCGTGCTACCTGCGCGCCAGTCGACCAGCACCCCCGACAGCGGCGCGCGGCAATGCTGCAGGCAGGCGTGCTTGGCAGGGGTCCACTGCCAGGCGCCGGCGGCGACCAGGCCCAGGCCCAGGGCCGGGTGGCGCGCCGAGAAAGCGCTGTCGAGCAAACCAGCGTCGTGCAGCGCCCAGTGCAGCAGGGTCACCAGCGCCGCGAAGCCGGTCCAGGCCAGCAGGCAGCCAAGCGCGAACACGCCGGTGCTGAGGCGCGGCCAGCGCACCGCGGCGCGGCGGCGCGCCACGCGCAGGTAGACGAACACGCCGCCGGCGGCAGCAGGCAGCATCAGCGCCACGCACAGCCCGGTCCACATTGCGAACAGCAGCATCAGCTCGGCGTCACGCAGCGGCGCCGGCAGAGGCGGGAGGGATGCGCGGCCCGCCGTGGCGCGCAGCGCGGCCGCCCCCTGGAAGGCGATCCAGGCCCAGCAGGCGCAGGCGAGCAGGACCAGCCAGGCCAGGCCCAGCGCGAGCGGCCGGGAGGGACGTTCATCGATGCCGGACAGGCTCATCGGAGACTCCCGTGATGCCCGGGCCGGGGCGGGACGTGCACGCTTCTTGCGGCCGCACGGGGCCGCCTGTGGCGATGACTTGACGGGTTCGGCATTGGGTCTCTCCTCGGTATGCTTGTGGACGTGCGTTGTTCGACCGTACGGCGGCGGCCGCGTTCTGGGCCGCTGCTCAGTCCCCCTCCAGCGAAGCCGGCTGAACACTCGTACAATCGTTGGATGAACCAAAGCACTCCCGCCCATCCTGCTGCTCCCTTACCACGTGCAGCCCTCGTCGCCGGCCTGGCCATTGCCGTCGCCGGCGCCGTCCTGTTTTCCACGAAGGCCGTCGTCGCCAAACTGCTGTATCGCTACCACATCGATGCCGTTACTTTGATCGCGTTCAGGATGCTGTTCTCGCTTCCGGTGTTCGCGGCGGTGGCGATCTGGAAAATGCGGACCCAGCCGCCACTGTCGAACGGGGACCGCTGGCGCATCGTCGTGCTGGGCCTGCTCGGCTACTACCTGTCGAGCTACCTCGACTTCCTCGGGCTGCAGCACATTTCGGTCGGGCTCGAACGCCTGATCCTGTTCCTGACCCCGACCTTCGTCCTGCTCGCCAACATGCTCATCTTCAAACGCCGCATTGGCGTGGCCGAATGGGCGGCGCTTGGCCTGGCCTATGCCGGCATCGTGCTGGTGTTCGTGCATGACCTCGCCGGCGGTTCGGGCAGCACCATCCTCGGCTCGCTGCTGGTGCTGGGTTCGGCCATCTCCTACGCCGTCTACCTGCTCGGCACCGGCGAGATGGTGCGCCGCATCGGCTCGCTGCGCCTGGTGGCCTACGCCATGTGCGTGTCGAGCGCGGCCTGCATCGGCCAGTTCTTCCTGCTGCGCCCCGCGAGCATGCTGGTGCAGCCGGCCGGGGTTTACTGGCTCTCGCTGGTGAATGGGGTATTCTGTACGATCTTCCCCGTGTTCATGACCATGGCCGCAGTCCAGCGCATCGGCGCCGCGACCGCCTCGCAGGCCGGGATGATCGGCCCGGTGTCGACGCTGTTCCTCGGTGCGCTGATCCTGGGCGAACCGGTGACCGGCGTGCAGCTGGCTGGAACAAGCCTGGTACTGGTGGGGATCTATGTGCTCTCGCTGAAAAAATGACGCCAATGACCAAGCCAAGGATTGCGCTCATCGCGCACGACAAAAAGAAAGACGACATGATCGCCCTCGCCGGCGAGTACCGGGACTTCCTCAAGGGCTGCACCCTGTCCGCCACCGGCACGACCGGCGGGCGCCTGGCCAACGAGCTGGGACTCGCCGTCGAGCGAAAGCATTCGGGGCCGGTGGGCGGCGACCTGCAGATCGGCGCCCAGCTGGTCGAGGGCGGGATCGACTGCGTGATCTTCCTGCGCGACCCGATGACACCGCAGCCGCACGAACCCGACATCAACGCCCTGGTGCGCGCCTGCGACGTGCACAACGTCGCCTGCGCGACCAATGTCTCGACCGCGCGCCTGGTGCTGTCGCAGTTGATGCAGGCGCAATCCTGAAGGAATCCAAACCATGGTAAAAGCCATCCGCATCGCCGCGCTGGGCGGCCCCGAAGTACTCGAGTACGTGGACGTCGAGGTCGGCGATCCCGGCCCGGGCGAAGCCCGCGTGAGCCACCACGCGATCGGCCTGAACTACATCGACACCTATTACCGCAGCGGCCTGTACAAGATGGCGCTGCCCTCAGGCCTGGGCCAGGAAGGCGCCGGCGTGGTGGAAGCGGTGGGCGAGGGCGTGACCCACGTCCAGCCGGGCGACCGCGTCGTCTACGCCGGCGGTCCGGCGGGCGCTTATAGCGAAGTGCGCGTGATGCCGGCGAATAACCTGGTGCGCCTGCCGGAATCGATCTCCTTCGAGACGGGCGCCGCCATGATGCTGCAGGGGCTGACGGTGCAGTACCTGTTCCGCCAGACCTATGCGCTGCAGCCGGGCCAGACCATCCTGTTCCATGCGGCGGCCGGCGGCGTCGGGCTGATCGCCTGCCAGTGGGCCAAGGCCATGGGCGTGAACCTGATCGGCACCGTCGGTTCCGAAGAAAAGGCGGCGCTGGCACGCGCCCACGGCGCCGCGCACGTCATCAACTACAACACCGAGGATGTGGTGCAGCGCGTGCTCGAGATCACGAATGGCGCGAAAGTGCCGGTGGTGTACGACTCGGTCGGCAAGGACACCTTCATCCGCTCGCTCGACTGCCTGCAGCCGCGCGGCCTGATGGTCAGCTTCGGCAATGCCTCCGGCGCAGTGCCGCCCTTTGCACTCAGTGAGCTGGCTTCGCGCGGCTCGCTGTACATCACGCGCCCGACCCTGTTCGCCTATGCGTCCGATCGCGAAAAGCTGGAAGCCATGGCGGCGGACCTGTTCGAGATGGTGGAGAGCGGCAAGGTGAAGATCGAAGTCAACCAGCGCTTCAAGCTGCCTGATGCCGCCGAGGCGCACCGCGCGCTCGAAGGCCGCCGCACCACCGGCTCCACGGTGCTGCTGCCATGAGGGCGCCACAGGACGACAACGGCGCGCCGAAGTTCGGGCGCCTGCTGATTGTGCTGGCGCTGTCGGTATTGCTGATGGCGCTGCTTACATTCGCTTCCGAAGCCTATTACTCATGAACTCATGAAAAATGGGGCCTTGCGGCCCCATTCTTTTTTTTTCGACTTACATCAGCCGTTCTGCTGCTTCAGCTCCACCCTGCGCGCCACGCCCGACGGCCCCGGGAAGCCTTCGAAGGCGCTCTGCACCAGGGCCGGCATCAGCGCCGGGGTCGACAGCTGGCGGCTGGTGTTGTGCACCGTCACGTCGAACAGGCGCTTGTTGTCGACGGCCGACTTGATTCCGACCTGCAGCTCGCGGCGGTACTGGTGCTCGACCGAGACCTGGTAGGCCGGGCTCCAGAACGGATCGTAGAACGGGCTGTACCAGCCGCCCCAGTAGCGGCGGTGGAAGCCGCGGTAGCCAAAGCGCGGCATTGGCTGGTAGAACGGATGGTAGAAGGGCGAGATCGGCTCGACCACGCGCACCGGCACGTCGGTGGTGGTGAAGCGCATCGAGATGCTCAGGGCAGGCTTGCCGCCCGCCGCGTCACGGAAGCCCAGGCGCGCCAGCTGGCCGCGCACCAGGTCCTGGTAGGCGCGGTATTCCAGCGTGTCGTCCTGCGCCGGCGGCGCTTCGAACACATAGCTCTTGTCTTCGATCTGGGCCGGCCACTGGTGGAAGGTGGTGACATCGCTGCGGATGGTCGTGGCGCACCCCGTCAGCAGCATCGCGAACGCCGCTCCGGCGGCGATCATCAGGCGTTTCATGCTTTCTCCCTTGTATATACGGACTTTTCCTAGACTCTAGATTACCTTCTGTTCAGAAACTTTCGAAATTAATTTACACCCGGTTACCCCTCGCACACTCTGATACATACGGAAACGGAGCGGCACCAAAAAATCTTGTTGGTAAAATAAGCACTTCCCCATTGTCTCTTTGCGGACTTCCTATGCGCACCGATACGCCCCAGACGATTTACCGGAGTGACTACACCCCGCCGACTTACCTGGTGGATACCGTGGAACTCGGCTTCGACCTCGACCCCGCCCGCACCGTGGTAGCTAACCGCATGACGGTGCGCCGCAACCAGGAATGTGCCCACCAGCGCACGATCGAGCTCTACGGCGAAGACATCGAACTGGTGGCCTTGCGAGTCAATGGCCGCGCGCTGCAGAGTGGCGACTACTTGATCAGCGGAAATGTCCTGACGATCCCGAATGCGCCCGAGGAAGCCGTGCTCGAGATCGAGACCGTCTGCACCCCGGACCAGAACACCACCCTGAGCGGCCTGTACACCTCGAACGGCAATTTCTTCACCCAGTGCGAGGCCGAAGGCTTCCGTCGCATCACCTATTTCCCGGACCGTCCGGACGTGATGGCGAAGTACACGGTGATGCTGCGCGCCGACAAGGAGCGCTACCCGGTGCTGCTGTCCAACGGCAACCTGTTGGAAGAGGGCGAGCTGGGCGACGGCCGCCACTACGCCAAATGGGAAGACCCGTTCAAGAAACCCTCCTACCTGTTCGCGCTGGTGGCCGCGCGCCTGGTGTGCCAGGAAGAGACTTTCCGCCTGGCCGATGGCCGCGACGCGCTGCTGCAGGTGTGGGTCGAAGAGGGCAACCTCGACAAGACCGACTACGCGATGCAGTCGCTCAAGCACAGCATCCGCTGGGACGAAGAGCGCTATGGCCTCGAACTCGACCTCGACCGCTTCATGATCGTCGCCACCAGCGACTTCAACATGGGCGCGATGGAGAACAAGGGCCTGAACATCTTCAACACCAAGTTCGTGCTGGCCAACCCGCGCGTCGCGACCGACATCGACTTCCAGGGCATCGAGGCGGTGGTGGCGCACGAGTACTTCCACAACTGGACCGGCAACCGCGTCACCTGCCGCGACTGGTTCCAGCTGTCGCTCAAGGAAGGCCTGACGGTCTTCCGCGACCAGGAATTCACCGCCGACATGATCGGCACCGAGACCGGCCGTGCGGTCACCCGCATCGACCAGGTGCGCACGCTGCGCCAGGCCCAGTTCCCCGAGGACGCCGGCCCCATGGCCCACCCGGTGCGCCCCGACTCCTTTGTCGAAATCAACAATTTTTATACCGTCACGGTGTATGAGAAGGGCGCCGAAGTGGTGCGTATGTACCAGACCCTGCTGGGCGTCGACGGCTTCCGCAAGGGCATGGACCTGTACTTCGAACGCCACGACGGCCAGGCCGTCACCTGCGACGACTTCCGCCTGGCCATGGCCGACGCCAATGGCCGCGACCTGACCCAGTTCGAGCGCTGGTACGACCAGGCCGGCACCCCGGTGCTGCGCTTCGAGACCCGCTACAACGAGGCCGAGCAGACCTACGCGCTGACCCTGTTCCAGTCCTGCCCGGCGACCCCGGGCCAGCTTGAAAAGCTGCCCTTCCACATCCCGGTGGCGGTCGGCCTGCTCGACCGCGAAGGCCGCGACATGGCCCTTAGCGTGGACGGCAAGGACATGGGCACCACCGCCGTGCTCGAGTTGAGGGAAAACGAACAGACCTTCGTCTTCAGCAATGTGAAGGAACAGCCGGTGCCGTCCGTGCTGCGCGACTTCTCGGCGCCGGTGATCCTGCGCCACGGTTACAGCGACAGCGACCTGCTGCACCTGTTCAACCACGACAGCGATCCGGTCAACCGTTGGGAAGCCGGCCAGCGCCTGGCGATGGGCCGCCTGCTCAAGCTCACCGGCGAAGCGCCGGCCTCCAACCGCCTGAGCCTGGACGACACCTTCATCGAGGCGATGCGGCGCGTGCTGGTCGACGAATCGCTCGATCCGGCCTTCCGCGAACAGGCGCTGCTGCTGCCGACCGAAACCATGATCGCCGAGCAGCTCGACATCGTCGACCCGCTGGCCGTGCACATGGCGCGCCAGTTCATGCGCGCCAACATCGGCGCCCGCCTGCGCACCGAGCTGCTGGCCCAGTACGAAGCCAACCAGACCCCCGGCCCGTACAGCCCGGACGCGCAATCCGCCGGCAAGCGCGCGCTCAAGAACCTGACCCTGTCCTACCTGAACGCAGCGCCCGACGAAGAGACCATCGCTCTCGCCGTGCGCCAGTGCCAGGAGGCGGACAACATGACCGACCGCGCCGCGGCATTGAGTGCCCTGATCCATGCGCGCGCGCCGGAAGCGGAAGCCGAACTGGCGCGCTTCTACGACGAGTTCCAGAACGAGGCGCTGGTGGTCGACAAGTGGTTCGCGATGCAGGCTTCGGCGCCCACCACCGACATCGCCAAAATCCGCGAACTGATGCGCCACCCGGCCTTCAACCTGCGCAACCCGAACCGCGCGCGCAGCCTGATCGCCAACTACTGCATGAACAACCCCGTCGAGTTCCACGCGCCGAACGGCAGCGGCTACCTGTTCTGGGCCGAGCACGTGGTGCTGCTCGACGCGCTCAACCCGCAGGTCGCGGCGCGCCTGGCGCGCGCCATGGACCGCTGGCGCCGCTACACGCCGCAGCTGCAGCAGCACATGAAGACCGCGCTGCAGCAGGTGGCGGGGCAGCAGCGGCTGTCGAACGACGTGCGCGAGATCGTCACCAAAGCGCTCGCGAATTAAGGTAGGGTGGTCGGCTTCGCCGACCGCGCGTTCACACCGTGCGTGAACAACACGCGCCGCATCCATTCATGCGAGAGTTGAACGCGCGGTCGGCCGAGCCGACCATCCTACAAAAAAAGAATCCAAACCAAACCAAAGGAAGTCCATGAAACGCGTCAGTCTTACGCAGTACCTGGTCGAGGAACAGCGCCTCCACCAGACCATCAACGCCGAGCTGCGCCTCCTGATCGAGGTCGTGGCGCGTGCGTGCAAGCGCATCAGCTACTCGGTCAGCAAGGGGGCGCTCGGCGAAGTGCTGGGCAGCGCCGAGACCGAGAACATCCAGGGCGAAGTGCAGAAGAAGCTCGACGTGATCTCGAACGAGATCCTGCTCGAGGCGAATGAGTGGGGCGGCCACCTGGCGGCGATGGCGTCGGAAGAAATGGAGACCATCCGCAAGATCCCGAGCCGCTATCCGAAGGGCGAATTTCTCCTGATGTTCGACCCGCTCGACGGCTCATCGAACATCGACGTCAACGTCTCGATCGGCACCATCTTCTCTGTGCTCAAGGCCCCGGAAGGCATGGTCGAACCGACCGAGCAGGACTTCCTGCAGCCGGGCACCCAGCAGGTGGCGGCCGGCTATGCCGTCTACGGCCCGCAGACCATGCTCGTTCTCACCACCGGCAACGGCGTGCAGTGCTTCACCCTCGACCGCGAGATGGGTTCCTGGGTGCTGACCCAGAGCGACATGCAGATCCCGGAAACCACCAAGGAATTCGCGATCAACATGTCGAACAAGCGCCACTGGCACCCGCCGGTGCAGCGCTATGTGGACGAGATGCTGGCGGGTTCCACCGGCCCGCGCGGCAAGGACTTCAACATGCGCTGGATCGCCTCGATGGTGGCCGACGTGCACCGCATCCTGAACCGCGGCGGCATCTTCATGTACCCGGCTGACCTGCGCGATCCGTCCTCGCCGGGCAAGCTGCGCCTGATGTACGAAGCCAACCCGATGGCCATGATCGTGGAGCAGGCCGGCGGCGCCGCCACCGACGGCAGCAAGCGCATCATGGAAATCCAGCCGACCAAGCTGCACCAGCGCGTGCCGGTGTTCCTGGGTTCGAAGTCGGAAGTGGAGCTGGTCACCCGCTACCACGCCGAGTGATGATTTTTTGCTCATGTGCGGCTTAATTGCCGAGTCGGACTAGCAAGTTCTTGGACTTGTTTGCTAGAATACGGCTCTTCGTCGGGTTCGTCCCGCGTAGAGCCGCTGTAGCTCAGTCGGTAGAGCAGCGCATTCGTAATGCGAAGGTCACCAGTTCGATTCCGGTCAGCGGCACCAGAATTCGAAAAAGCCCGTGTTCCCTTGGGGGGACACGGGCTTTTTTTCATTGCTGCCTGACATAGCGTTGGCGCACCGCCAAAAAAAATGCCGCTATCACTAGCGGCATGGGGAACGCGAAACGGGCAGGCGCCCGGCTTCCGGTCAGATGGTCGTGATGGACGTGTTCACCACGCCCACCAAGTCGACTTTTTCTTCCGAGGTGGAGAAGTGGTACAGCACTTCTCCGCGATCGAGTACGCCGCGGTCGAGGTGCTGGGTCCAGTAGTCGACTTCGACTTCGCTCGCCACGCGGTCCATCGCGACATCGTACAGCTTGGTGACGAAATCGCGGTTGGACAGCATGTCGAAGCCTGCCTTTCCTTCCGTACTGGCCAGGAAGGCGTGCGCGATCTGCATCATCGACGAACCCTTCTCGTGCGCTTCGATCCAGAAGTTGATGCCGTCGGTATCGGCGTTGCGCCCGAAAGCGGTGCTGTACATGCGCACCAGGCCGGCGATCTCGCTCCCGTTGAAGTCGACCGCGCCTGCCTGGCCGCTATACTGCAGTAGCTCGACATTAGCGACGATGTCGATGCCATCTGCATCCGGCTTCAGGTGCGTCATCACCACCGCGCCATCCTTGATGCGCATGGTGTACTCGGCCCGGCCGGCACCCATCAGGCGGACGGTGTCGCGGCCGGTGCCGCCGTCGATCGCGTCGTCGCCCTGGCCACCAAACACGATGTCGTTGCCTTCGTCACCATAGATACGATCATTGCCACCCGCGCTGCCGACGACATCGTCGCCGCCACCGCCGTGCAGGATGTCGTCATCGGCGCCCAGGAACAGGGTTTGCGCCGCACTGTCGCCCCAGACCTTCTGCGAGCCGGCGCCCCCGGTCACCCTGGCGGCGCCGATGATCGCAGCAAATTCGACGTTCTGGAGCTGGAGCGTGACGCCGCTTGCCAGGCCGCTGGTGTCGATCACCAGCGCGGTCATCGGGCTGCCGGACGCGGACGGCGAGCCGCTCAGCACCAGCGCTTCGCCAGGCACGCCGGCGCCGCTTCCCAGCATCGGGACGATCGTCTGCACCAGCAAAGGCGTGTCGACCGGAAGGTCGGCCAGGAAGCCGGAGCCGCCGCCGGTGAGGCTGTTCTGGTCGTGCGAACCGGCCGCGGTGTGCGCCTTGATCTCGCGGATCAGGTCGGTCAGCGAATTGCCAGCCGACTGCACGCCGCTGCTCGACACCTGCAGGCCGTAGCCGGTCGGCACCTGCGCGGTGAGGATGGCTTGGCCGTTGCTGCTTGCCAGCGGTATGTCGGCCACCGTGTTGTTGCCGACCTGTTCGGGACGGGTCGGCGCCACCACCGGAATCGTGATGGTGCTGCTGACGCTGCCATCGCCGTTGGCGACGGTGCCTGTGCTGACCGGCACTCCGTCGATAGTGACCGGGACGGGCTGCACAACCGGGGGCGCGACGTACTGCTGCACGGTCACTTTCAGCGACTGGGTGTCGCTGCCGTTGGCGTCGCTGGCGATTAGGTCGAGCAGGTAGATGTTGTCGTGCGCGATGCCGCCGGTGTCGAGCGGCTGGCCGTATGCGGGCGCGGCGCGGAAGCTGAGCGCGCCGGTGCCGGCGTCCACTGTGAACAGCGCCGCGTCAGCGCCGCCCAGCGACCAGGTCACCGGCAGGCTGGCGGTGGCGGTCGTCACCGTGCGGCCGCCTTCGACCAGCGTGACGGACGCTTCACGCGTGCCGCCATTGCTGGTGATCAGCGGTGTCACGAGGGCGACGCCGCCCGGGTCCACGATGCGGCCGTTAGCCACGCCGTCGCTATCGAGCGGACCGCCATCCTTCAGGTCGAAGGTGATCCTGGTCTTGCTGCCAACTGTGCTGACCGACTTGGCGATGTTGACCCACTTGCCGGTGTTGTCGAGCTTGAAATAACTGTTAACCTTCTGGCCGGCGTCCACGTAGATCGCCACTTCCACGGTACCGCCCGCGCTCACGCCGTTGATGCTGAAGTCGAGCTGACCCAGCGGCAGCTTGACGTTGCGCGGCAGGCCGGTCGGTACCGGACCGGCGCTGACAGAGGTCAACGTGTAGTTCCCCGCCACCTCGAGCGTCGCGAACGGATTGCCCGTGACAGCCGTGGCCAGCGATGCAACGTTGGCCTGGCGGCTATCGGCAACGCCATCGCCGTTGCCGTCTCCGAGCACGCCCAGGGCGCCCGGCACCGGATCCTCGGCGGAGTTCAGGCGTCCGTCGTTGTCGATGTCGTCGTCGTGGATGTCGGGTAGGGCGTCGCCGTCGAGGTCGCGCAGCACATTCACCCACAGGAACTGGGAAACGCTGCCGCCATACTGGTCGCTCACCGTCACCTGGACGTCGTACACGCCGTCGTGATTGCTGTCGTCAGGCGCCGCGGCGGAAGGCGCCGTGACGAAGCGCAGCTTGCCGTCGGCGCCGATGGTGAACAGGCTCGCTTCGCCGCCGCCGCTGATGCGGTACTGCAGGCCGTCGTTGTCGCTGTCGCTTGCTACCACCGTAGTGACCGCCGTCTGCCCTTCGGCCAGGTCGACCTGGGCGCTGCCGCCCCCGCCGTTCGAGCTGATCACCGGGGCCGCATTGATGCCGCTGGCGTGTGTCGCGCCGGTGAATGCCCCGGCGGCCTCGTTGCCGGCGGCATCGACGATACCGGTGCCGCCAGCCTGCAGATTCAAGCCCACGGTGCCGCGGCCGGCGATGTTGTCGACGCTGACCGTCCAGGTGGTGCCGCTACCGCTGATGCCGGCCAGCCTGCCGCTCGCCTGGCCGCCGGTGGCCAGCGCGAAGTCCGACAGGTCGACGCCGCTGACGGATTCGCTGAACACCACGGTGAAGTCGACCGCAGTAGCGGCAGGACCCGGCGTGCCATTCAGGCTGATGCTGCTCACGGCAGGACGCAGGGCGTCGAGCGCTGCTTGCGCGGCGCTTGCCTGCGTGCGGCTGTTACCGGCATCGTCGGTGGCCGTGACCGACACGCCCAGGCCGCTCGTGCCCGGCGTACCCGCGGCGATCGTATGGCTGGCGCTCCACACACCGGCGTTCTGGGTCGCGGCGACCATGCCCCCGCCGAACTGGGCGAAGTCGAAGGACGC
This sequence comes from Massilia sp. IC2-477, assembly GCF_020707265.1. Lineage (GTDB taxonomy): Bacteria > Pseudomonadota > Gammaproteobacteria > Burkholderiales > Burkholderiaceae_D > Telluria. Next base: position 365,302 of record NZ_JAJFEQ010000007.1, on the reverse strand, counting down.
TGCGGCGATGTCGCCGTTGTTGTCGCCACTGGCACTATTGTTCCAGGTTGCGGTGACGGTATCGCCGATGCGGAACACAGCGCCGTTGCCGGTCGCCCCGGCAAGGACGATGGCGGCGGCGCCCACCGTCGGCGCCTGGTTGTCGAGCGTGGCGTTGCTGCTGTCGGCGCGCGTGGTCGCATTACCGTTGACATCCACGACATGCACGCTGACGTTGCGGCCGCTCGCGTCGACGCTGCCCGCGCCGATCGTGTACGACGCGCTCCACACGCCGTTCTGCAGGATTGCCGCTGCCGTGGCGCTGCCGCCGAAGGCGCTGAGGTCGACGCTAACGGTGCCGATGTCCGGATTGTTGTCGCCGGTCGAGCCATTGTTCCAGCTGGCGGTGATGGTGTCGCCCGCTTTGAATGCGCCGCCCGTGCCGGTCGCGCCGGAGACCGACAGCTGGGCGTCGGTGACGACCGGGCTGCGGGTGTCGCCGCTGAAGGACAGCACATTCGAGGCTGGGTTGAAGTTGCCGCTGGCATCCATCACGCCCCCGGCCGCGACGCGCACGCTGCCACTGAGCGCGTTCATGCCGTCGGTCGGGGTGAACGTCGCGGTGAAGACCTTGCTGTCGGCGGTTGGGACAAGGGCGCCGACGACGCCGCCAGTGGCGACGATATCCGCATGATCGAAACCGAGAGGCGTGTCGTTGAAGGTAAACGTCAGGGTCGCACTCTCCCCGGCCTTGAACACGTTGCGGCTGGCGCCGATGGTGACCAGGGGCGCCAGGGTGTCGCCGGCAAGGTTCAGGGTGTTGCTGGCCGCCCCCGGATTGCCGATCGCGTCGGTGTAGGCACCGCCGGGTACCGAGACCGAGGCCGCCAGGGCGTTGCTCGCGACCGGCGTAAAACTGGCGCTGTAGACCTTCGGGTCGGCGGTCGCGCCGAAGCCGCTGAGGGTGCCGCCGCTGACGGCGATGTCGCCCTCGGCGAAACCGAGCGGCGCTTCGCTGAAGGTGAAGCTCAGTGTCGTCTGGTCGCCGGCCCGCAGCGTGGTGCTGGCGGCGCCGATGGTGAGAGTCGGGGCCTTGGTGTCGCCGTTCAAGGTGAGCGACGCCGCGCCGCCGCCATTGCCGGCAGCGTCGGTGTAGGCACCCGGGGCGACCTCGATCAGGGCGGCCACGTTCTGGGAATCTGACGCCGGGATGAAGGCGGCCTGGTAGACCTTGGGGTTGGCGGTCGGCGCCAGGTTGACCAGCGTGCCGCCATGGGCGACGACGCTAGCGGACGTGAAGCCGTCCGGTACTTCGTCGAAGGTGAAGGTGATGCTTGCGCTCTGGCCTGCCGCCAGCGACGGCCTGTCGCTGGTGATGGTCAGGCTCGGCGCCACGGTGTCGACGATGAACGACGCGTTCACGCTGCTGGCTTCGTTGTCGCGGCCGCCCGCGTCCTTGAACTTGCCTGCTGCGATCGACACCGAGGCGTTGCCCTGGAAGCCGGAAGCGGGCGTGAACTGGGCCGTGTACAGCTTGAGGTTCTGCGTATCTTGCGTGAGCGCACCCAGGGTGCCGCCGGTGACGCTGAAATCGGCGCTTTCCGCGCCGGTGGGAATGTCGCTGAACGCCAGGCTGATGGTGGCGGTAGAGCCGGCCTTGACGCTGGACGCGTTGCTGGAAATCGCGACCGTCGGGTTGGTCGTGACGGTGATGGTGGTGGAATAGTACTCGGAGCTCGTGCCGTCGCCGTCGCCCACCACCACGTGGATGTTGCGCGCGCCCGCCACGCTGCTGGTGGTGTCGAACAGGATCTCGCGCAGCAAGGTAGTGGTGCGCGCAGGCGTGGCGTTGGCGGTATCGAAGATCACCACCAGGCTTTCGCCGACGCCGGTGCCATTCTGGCTGAGGAAGCCGACCCGTACACCGTCGACGAACACGCTGCTGTTCACGACCATCCCGCCCGGCACCGTCACTGGACCGCCCGGCTTGAAGAAGAGCATGTCGCCTGCCTGCTGACCGCTCAGCAGCACATTCAGGGCGCCGGCCTGGAAGTCGGCGCTGTCGATGTCGCCGACGAGCGCGTCGCTGCCGAGGTCGATTGCGATCGCGGCGGCGGATGCGGCCACGGTCTGGTTGTCGGCCGCCGAGATGTTCACCAGCACCGGCTTGTCGTTGAGCGGCGTGACGACCACGCTCCAGGTGACGCCGGTAGCGGATACGGGAGAAGTCGCGTCGTCCTGGGTGGTGTCGAAGCTGCCGCGCGGACCAAGCGTGTCGTTCTGGTCGTCCCAAGTGCTGAATGGCAGGGTGGCGCCGGTTTCGTCGACCGCGTGGATGGTCAGGCCGCCCGGCCTGCCGTGGAAGTCCGCCACCGGTACGAAGCGGATGAAGGCCGTAACGTCGGTCGTGCCCAGCAGCAGGGCCGCTGCAGGCGAGACCGTTCCGACGTCGTACCAATACTTGGCATAGGGGTCGATCGAATACTGCCAGCGGCCTTCGGTCACGGGATTGGCCGCGTTGCCCGAGATCGCGACGCCCAGCGGCGCGTGGCCGTCGGCATCGGCAAAGCCGGACCTGGCCAGCAGGTCGACGATGTCCTCGCCCCAGTTGGGCGGATTGCCGCCGCTGAGGTCTTCGATGTCCGCGCTCGGCACGTCCTCGTCGATCGACACCAGCTCGGCGCCGCCGGCGAGCGTGGGCGCGCGGTTGGCGGGGGCGAAGGCGCGCACCATGACGCCGCCGCCCGCATCGCTGCCGGCGTCATACCAGGCCGCCAGGAAGCCGGCCGTATCGAAGCCGGCAAGGCTCGGTGCGCTCTGGCTTGCGCCGCGCGCCGCCTCGTTCACCAGCAGGTCGTAGCTGTCGCGCGCACTGCCATCGGCATTGAAGCTGCGCGCGAACACGTCAAATTCCTTGGCGGGATCGGCGTTAGAAGTCCAGGCCACGGTGAAGCCGCCGTTGGGCTGGGCAATGACTGCCGGGGTAATCTGGTTGCCCGCGGTGGCTGCGTTGACCAGGATCTTGCCACCGACGGCGGCGCCGGCACTGGTGTAGACCTGGGCGTAGATGTTCGATTCAAGGCTGGAATCGGTGAAGCCGCCCGCGGTGGCGCCGGCTTCCTGGTACACCAGCACGAAGCCGCCGTTCGACAGGCCAGCCACCTTGGGATTGTTCTGCGGGGCGGCGCTGCCCGCCACGACGATCTCGCTGCCGCCGCTGCCGCTGGCGTTGAATACGCGCGCGATGATGTCGTTGCCGTTGGCCGGGTCGCGCCAGGTGACGACGAAACTGCCGTTGTCAAGGGCGCCGATCGCGACGGCAGCCTGGGTGCCGGCCGTCGTGAGGTTGGCAGTGAGTTCGGCGCTGGCTTGGCTGCCATCGGCATTGAAGACGCGCGTCTTGACGTCGGTGCTGCCGGCGTCGTTCCAGGCGGCGGCGAACCCGCCATTGGCAAGCTTCGTCAGGACCGGCGTGGTCTGGCTGTTGGCGGTCGAGGTGGCCAGGGCCGTTTCAAGGCCGAGCGCGCCGTTCGCGTCCACGAGGCGGAACACGACGTCGGCCGCGCTGGTCTTCGCATAGGCGACGACGTAGCGGCCATTGTCGAGCGCCGTCACGGCCGGGGTATTCTCGCTCGTGTCGATCGTCTGGTCCGAAATGGCGAACTCGGCGCCGGTGGGATTGCCTGCGGCGTCGAGCTTGCGGCCATAGATGCCGTAGCTGCCGGCCGCATCGGCGCCCTGGCCGGCGCTGCGCCAGATCATCACGTACGAGCCGTCGCTCAGGCGCGCCAACGAAGGCTGGTTCTGCTGCAGGGCCGCGGTGGTGTTGACGCTCGCCGCGCCGTGGAAGCCCTCCGGGTTTTCTCGGCCGGTGAAGGTGAAGGTCTGGGTCGCACCTTGGTTCGCGATCGGCGTGCCGTCCGCGTTACGGTCGAACAGATCGCTGTAGCGGACCGTGACCGTGGCGGTCTGGCCCGGCGCCAGGCCAGGTCCCGAACCCCTCACCAGCGACGTGCCGGATACCGCAAACAGTCCGGGCACGGACTGCGAGACGATCGAGTGCAGGCCATCGTTCGGTGAGCCGGTGTCGACCTGGCCCAGGCTTGCCAGCGCCGTGCCGGCGGCCGGCGCGCCCCAGAAGTCCAGGGTATTGACGGTGACCGCAGTCGGCGCCAGGTCGGGCGTCATGATGAAACCCGAGGTGGTCGATACAGCGCCCTGGGCGTTCACGTATTTTGCATGGGCCGAGTAGGTGGTCGTGGTGTCGTTCGGGCGACCATCGATGTAGCGGATGGCGGCGTTGAGCGGAGCCGCAGTGCCGCCATTGGTGCTGGTGATGTTGCCGTTGCTCGCATACTCGACCAGCACCAGTCGCCAGACGCCGTCACCCGTGTTGTATTCCAGCGTGCCGCGCAAACCGTTCGCATAACTGGCGGGATACTGGCCACCATCGACCCAGAGCGAAAAATTCTCGTAGCCGGGGGCCGCCGTCGAGCCTTTGTTGACCCAGTTGGTGCCTTCCTGGCCGGGCCGCGCGGCGACATACATCTGCGTGGTGCTGAGTGGGTTGCTGCCGTAGGTGCTGCCTAGCAGATAGGCGTAGGGGTCGGTTGAATCGCCTGCAAAAGGCGACGCCGTGGCGATGTTGCCGCTGGCCTGTTCCAGCACCCAGTTGCCGCCGCGTGCCGCGCCGCCGGTCGCGTCGTCCGAGGCGGCGACATCGGCGCGGGTTAGCGTCGACAGCGAGGACAGCAGGGCCTGGCCGTCCGCGCCGGCGCCGGTGGCGCAGCCGTACAGCAGGATGTCGGCGTCGCTCGACAGCGCGTCGCCGATCCGACCCAGCAGCCCGGCATGGACGTCGATGGAAGCCTTCGACAGTGTCAGGCTGCCGAGATGCGCCTCGCCGGCACTGCCGTGCGAGACGATGTGCAGGGCCCCGATGTCGCTGCGTCCTTCGAGGGAAGCGGCAATCTGCGCGAGTCCGTCGCGGGTGCTGTCGAGTACGATGACCTCCACGCCCGCGCGTACCGCAGCGAGGAAGGATTGCAGGTCGGGGATGTTGTCCTCAACGAAGAGGACGGCCGGGGACACGGCGGAGCTGCCAGGAATGGATGGGATCATGGAGGGAGGAAATCTGTTCAGGACGACCTGATGGTCGGGGAAGGCATTAGCATACGTAAATTTCTATGTGGAAATGCTATATGGATGCAACCCTGAGTTCAATTACAGATTGTCTCTCTTCCCGAATTCATCACGATAGCATTGGCGAAGTGACACGGAAATGTCGGGAATGCGCCACTGTTCATTGAACAATGCCATTAATCGGCCTCAGTTTTCGGCCGTGGCGACCTCCTGCAGGCTTTTCAGGAGGCTGGACGCGCTCGGCTTGTCGATGAAGATGCAGCGTTTCCCCGTGCGCTTGCAGTGGTCCTTCACGCGCCAGTAGGCGTGGTGGCTGATGCAGCCGGTCTGGCAGATCACTAGGTCGGCGGCGGCCAGGCTGGCGTCGAGCTGTCCGGCGCTGTCTTCCAGGCCGCCGTCGTGGTGCGCGAACTGCGCCCCCACGCGCTCGACCACGTCGCGGTAGACCGGCACGCTGCCGCTGCGTCCGCCCACGCACAGCACGCTGCGCCGGAACAGGCGCACCGGCGCCTCGACCGCATCCAAGCGCGCCGCCGCAACCGGAGCAGGGGAGGGCTGCATCGCTTCCGCCACCGCCTGCGCCGCCCGTGCCGCATCACGCTCTTCCTTCAATGCCGCGACCTGGCCGCGCAGGGCCTGTTCGCGCGCCTCCAGCTGCGCGACCCGGTTGGCCAGGCGCGTGCGGGCGTCCAGCTCGGGCACCGCCGCCTGCAGCTCGGCCAGCGCACCACGCAGCTGGTGGATGTCGGTGTCCTTCGCGATCGCGGCCGCGCGCGCCTGCATCATCTGCTGCTCGTGGCACGCGGCCTGTGCCGATTTTTCCTTCTGCAGCAACTGGCAACGCTGCTGCGCCTTCTCCAGTTCGCGCAGCAGGCGGGCATGATCGGCCATCAGCGCCTTGACCTTGTCCATGTCGGCCCGCACGCAGGCTCCGGCCTGGTGCTGCACCATGTGGATGTCGCGGCACATCCGCTGTTCCAGCCCGGGCGTGCAGCGCGGGTGGGTGAGGCCGGCCCAGAACGCACCCGGCACCTTGCCGTCTGCGACCGCCTGCGTCCACAGCGCTGCCACCTCGTCCTCGCTCCTGGCGGCGCGAAAGCGCGCGATGTCGCCCGCGTAGCGCCGCTCCAGCTCCTTCTGGATCGCTTCCGACAGCGGATTGCGCAGCGCGCACTCGCTGACTGCGCCGACGTGGATGTCGTAGTCGTCATGCAGCAGCCGACCGCCCGTGACCCGTTCGACCAGCTTGCGCAGGACGCCCAGCGGCAGGGCGACCCCGACCAGCGGGCAATGGCTGTTCTGGCCAAGTTCCCAGACGCGCCGGCGGCGCGAACCCTGTAGACCTTCTACCGTGGCTGGAAGAGTGTGTTTGTCGCACATGCGTCCGTCCTTTCTCTGCAAATGAGAATGATTATCATTCATATGATATCGCAGATGAGATGGAAGGCAAGCGGATTCGCAATAAAGGAGCGGCCAAAGCCCGATGGCACAGCTCTGTTAGGCAGCGCACTGTCCCGGTATCGCAGGCGTTGTATTTTTTGTATCGCGACGCAGTGTCCGATACTGCGCGCGATTTCGGACCGCCACAGGCGACCGCTCATGCAGCGACGAGAGCGCCTGCGCTACTGCCGGAACTTTTGCGCCAACTTCCGGTCTCGGTTAACGAGAATGGATCTGGAGCAAGAAATAAAGTTGCGTCTTGAGCTAGCGCAGTCAATCGTCGTCCCTCGCGCCGTGTGAAGCGGAATCGAGGAAGAATGTGGTGATAGTCGGGTATCGGTCTAATTCGCGTTGGTCTACATTTTACGAGGGATACATCATGGATAATCAGAAACCTACCGAGGGTAAAGGCAGCGACGCAAGCCGCGAGAATGCAGGTTCGAGCATTGGTAAAAGCCAGGGTTCTGGCCTGAACCAGGGCAGCAGTGCATCGGGCAGCAGCCAGAGCAGCTCGTCGGGCAGCCTCGGCAGCGCCAACGCCTCGCCAAGCACTGCCAAGCCAGCCACCGGCAGCAGCAGCGGCAGCGTCGGCGGCACCAGCAATGCCGGCAGCCAGCAGAGCAGCTCGCAAAGCTCGGGCAACCTGGGCAGCAGCAGCCAGCAGAGCGGTTCGACCGGTTCGAGCGCAGCCGGCAGCAGCGGCAGCCTGAGTGGCTCGACCGGCAGCACCGGCAACAGCGCACTGGGCTCGACCGGCAGCTCGTCGGGCAGCACCGCATCGAGCAGCGGCAGCATGGGCGGCGCCAGCGCGCAGTCGTCGGATTCGTCGTCGGGCGGTGACCAGTCGCAATCGCAGGGCGGCATCAAGGCTGCCATGGCCAACGTCTCGCCGGACAAGCTGCACGAGAAGATCGACCAGGTCGCACAAGGCGCACAGCCGCTGGTCGACCGCCTGGTCAGCACCGCGCACGCAGGCGTGGACCGCCTCACCGGCATGCTGAGCGGCGCGTCGGAAAGCCTGGGCCAGCGCAAGGGCCAGCTGGGTGAAACCTACCAGACCTACTCGACCAAGAGCACCGAGTACGTGAAGACCAATCCGGGCACCGCCCTGCTGGTCGCAGCCGGCGTCGGCTTCCTGCTGGCCAAGCTGCTGGGCGGCTCGAGCAGCAGCGAGCGTCGCGAATACCGCTACTATCGCGACTGATCGGCATTCGCCATCAATGAAGAAACCCCGGCGGGCTTCGGCCCGGCCGGGGTTTTTTTACGCCTTTCGTAGGCGTGATCTGGTCTAGTAGACCAGATCACGCTTCGCCGACCGCGCGTTCAAATGGACTCCATTCCGATCGGCCGATCTTCTGGTCAAGCAGCAGCTGAACGCGCGGTTGGCAGAGCGTCGCCCAGTCCAGTGGACCGGGCGGCCCCTACGGAAATGGATCGCCTACTTCACCGGATCCGACGCCGGCTCCTTCACCGGCGCCTGCACCGGCTTGCGCCGCAGGCGTCCCATCTGGCGCTTCATGAAGTGCTCGAAGTCGTCGACATAGGTGAACACCGCCGGCACCACCAGCAAGCTGAGCAGCGTCGAGGTGATCAGCCCGCCGATCACCGCCACCGCCATCGGCGAGCGGAAGGACGGGTCGCCCGACAGCCCGAGCGCCAGTGGCAGCATGCCGGCGCCCATGGCGATGGTGGTCATCACGATCGGGCGCGAACGCTTGTGGCAGGCGTCGACCAGGGCGTCGAAGCGGCTCATGCCGGCGTTGCGCGCCAGGATGGCATAGTCGACCAGCAGGATCGAGTTCTTGGTCACGATCCCCATCAGCATGATCAGGCCGATCATGGACGGCATCGACAGCGCGTTACTGGTGAGCAGCAGCGCCACGAAGGCACCGCCGATCGACAGCGGCAGCGCGGCCAGGATCGTCATTGGCTGCATGAAGTCGTTGAACAGCAGCACCAGCACGCCATAGATGCACAGCACGCCGATGGTCATGGCGAGGCCGAAGCTGGCGAACAGGGTCTGCATTTCCTGGGCGTCGCCGAGTTCCGCGATCTGCACCGACGGCGGCAGGTTCTTGAACACAGGCAGGGCGCGCGCTTCGTTGTTCACTTCGCCGAGCGAGCGGCCCTGCAGCTCGACGTCCAGCGTCACCTGGCGGCTGCGGTTGAGGCGGTCGATCTGGGCCGGGCCGCTTTCCATCGAAATGGTCGCGACGTTCGCCAGCAGCACCGGGCCGCGTGCACCCGGCACCGTCAGGCGGCCGATGGCATCGAGGTCGGCGCGCACGGTATCTGGGAGCTTGACGCGGATCGGCACCTGGCGCTCGGCCAGGTTCATCTTGGCCAGCGAAATGTCGTAGTCGCCGGCGGTGGCCACGCGCACCGTCTCGCCGATCGCGGCGGCGGTCACGCCCAGGTCGGCCGCACGCGCGAAGTCCGGGCGCACGATGATCTCGGGACGCACCAGCGAAGCGCTGGAGCTGACGTTGCCGATGTTCTTCAGCGTGCGCAGTTCGCGCTCGGCCTGGCGCGCGGTGGCGACCAGGGCCTGCGGGTCTTCGCTGCGCAGCACCAGCTGCATCTTGGTGCCGGTATCGTTGGCGCCGACGTTGAAGCGCGCGCCCGGAATCTGCGCCATCTTGCCGCGCAGGCTGCGCTCGATGTCGGACAGTCCTTCGTCGCGGTCGTGGCGGCCCACTGTGGACACGGTCAGCACCGCCCGGCGCGCCTCGGCCGCGGCGCCCGGCGCAAACGCGTCGCCGCTGGAGCCGCCGCCGATCGAGCTGAATACATGCTGCACGCCGGCGACGCTCATCGCGGCCTGGCGCGCCTGCTCGGCCACCGCGCGCGTTTCAGCGAGAGTGGAGCCCGGCGGCAGCTCGACCGTGACCTGGGTCTGCGAGCGGTCGTTGGGCGGCACGAAGCCGGTCGGCAGCAGCGGCACCAGCGCGATCGAGCCCACGAAGAAGAGGCCCGATGCGAGAGCGGTCAGGCCGCGGTGGCGCAGGCACCACTGCATCGTCGCCATGTAGCGGCGCATCAGCGCGCCGTCCTTTTCTTCGCCATGGTGTTTGGCGGGCTTGAGCAGGTAGGCCGCCATCATCGGCGTCAGCAGGCGCGCCACCACCAGCGAGGCCAGGATGGCCAGCACCGCGGTCCAGCCGAACTGCTTGAAGAACTTGCCGGCGATGCCGCTCATGAAGGCGGTCGGCAGGAACACCGCGACCAGCGAGAAGGTAGTGGCGATCACCGCCATCCCGATCTCGTCGGCCGCTTCCAGCGCTGCCTGCATCGGCGTCTTCCCCATGCGCAGGTGGCGCGAGATGTTCTCGATCTCGACGATGGCGTCGTCCACCAGCACCCCGATCACCAGGGCCAGCGACAGCAGCGTGACCATGTTCAGCGTGTAGCCAAAGAAGTACATGCCGAGGAAGGCCGGGATCACCGACAGCGGCAGCGCGGCCGCGGCGACCAGGGTGGCGCGCCAGTCGCGCAGGAACCACCACACCACCAGCACCGCCAGCACCGCGCCTTCGTACAGCATCTCCATCGAAGCGTCGAAGTTTTCCTCGACCGGCGCCGAGTTGTCGACCACCTCGCGCAGCACCACGTTCGGATGCTCCTTCTGCAGCGCCGCGATGGCCGCGCGCGCGCCTTCGGCGACGTCGACCTCGCCCGCGCCGCGGGTGCGGAACACCTCGATGCCGACCACCTGGCGACCGTCGTACTCGGCCATCGAGCGGCGCTCGGACACGGTGTCGGTCACGGTCGCCACCTGTTCCAGGCGCACGTGGCGGCCGTCCGGCAGCGGAATCTCCATCTGTCCCAGTTCCTGGGCCGACTGCACGGTGGCGATGGTGCGCACTGACTGCTCGGCGCCGCCCACGTCGCCGCGTCCTCCAGAGGCTTCGCGCTGCACATTGCGCAGCTGGCGCGAGACGTCCAGCGCCGACACCTGCAGCGCGGCCATGCGGGCGTCGTCGAGTTCGACCCGTACTTCGCGGCTGACGCCACCGACGCGCTTGACCGCGCCCAGGCCGGGCACGCTCAGCAGGCGCTTGGCGACGTCGTTGTCGACGAACCAGCTCAGCTCCTGTTCGTCCATGGCGCTGCCCGCGCCGGGCGCCGGGCTGGCGATGAAGGTCGCGACCACGCGGCCGGCGGTGGCGGCCTTGGTCACGCTCGGGTCGCGCAGTTCCGGCGGCAGGTCGGCGCGCACCCGCGCGACCGCGTCGCGCACGTCGTTGACGGCTTCGCCCAGGTCTTTCTCAAGCACGAATTCGACGGTGATGGTGGCCACGCCGTCGAGCACGTTGGTATAGATGTTCTTGACCCCCTGCAGGGTCGCGACCGAGTCTTCGATCTTGCGCGCGACCTCGGTCTCGAGCTGGGCCGGCGCCGCGCCTTCCAGCGTGGCGGAAACGGTCACGAAGGGCAGCTCGATGTCCGGGAAGTCCTGGACTTTATTGGCATTGAAGGCCAGCAGTCCCGCCAGTGTCAGCAGGACGAACAGCATGATCGCCGGGATCGGGTTGCGGATCGATAAAGCGGAGAAGTTCATGTAAATGCTCCGCTCAGCGCGCCGCGGTGCGGCGCTGGGCCGGCGCCGCCGGCGCTGCAGGTGCTCCCGTCGCCGGCACTGCCGGCGCCGGGACATTCCGCACCAGATCGCCATCGTTCAGGAAGCCGGCGCCGCTGACCACGATCGGGGTGCCGGCCGCCAGGCCGCCCAGGATCTCGACGCGGTCGCCCAGGCGGCGGCCGGTGCTGACCTTCAGCTGGCTGACGCGGTTGTCGCGGTTCAGGCGGAACACGTAGCTGAAGCCGTCGCGCACGGCGATGGCCTGCTGCGGCACCGTGAGGGCGGTGGTGGCGCCCAGTTCGAAGCGGCCGCTGGCGAACATGCCGGCCTTGAGCGGCGCGTTGGCCGACAGCGAAGGCGGCAGGTCGACGTAGACCAGCGCCAGGCGGGTCTGCGGATCGACGGTCGGCGCCACGGTGCGCACCTTGCCCACGATCTCGCTGCCGCTGGCGGCGCGCACGGCGGCCTTCATGCCCGGCTTGATGCGTCCCAGGTCGTTCGAGGTGACTTCGGCGCGCCACTCCAGGCGCCCTTGGCGGATCATGCGGAACAGTTCCGTGCCCGGACCGGTGACGGCGCCGACGGTGGCGCTGCGCGCCGAGATGATGCCGCTGTCCGGGGCGACGACCGTGGCCTGGCGCAGGCGCAGCTCCTGCTGGGCCAGCGTGGCGCGGCTGGCGCTCACGCGTGCCTGCGCGGTGCGCTCGGCGGTCAAGAGCTGGGTGACTTGCTGTTCGCTCAGTGCGCCGGAGCTGCGCAGGGCGCGGGCACGGTCGGCGTCCGCCTTGGCGGCGCTGGCGTTGGCCTGCGCTTCCTGCAGCGCGGCGCGTGCCTGCTCGACGTCGGCGCGCACGGTTTCGCTGGCAAACACGGCCAGGGTCTCGCCCTTCTTGACGACGTCGCCGACGTTGACCCGCACCTCGTTCAGGCGCAGGCCGTTCGACTCGCTGCCGATCACGGCTTCCTGCCAGGCGGCGACGCTGCCGTTGGCGGTCAGGGCGACGGGCAGGTTGGCGGTGGACGGCTGGCCGGTGCTCACGGTCAGGGCCGGCGTCGGCGCGGCCGGCTTCTCGTCCTTGGCGGTGGCCCGCTTCGGCACGGCCAGCGCCAGGCCGAAGCAGAGCGCTGCGCCGGCGACGGCGACCAGGGGCAGGGGGACATTCAGGGATGGGCGGCGGAGGGTAGGCATGTTCGTTGATGGGCGTCGGTTCAAGCTGCTAAGTGTAGCAAAATTGCAATGCAATGCGCGTGTTTCGTGTGCATTCCGGGCGATCGTCACCGCTACGGCGTATAAGGGTGATCATGCAAATGATGTTCCTGCTGCTGCGCTGGGCCGCACTGACGCTGGCCCTGGGACTGGCGCCGGCGCATGCGGCCGCGCCGATGGACAAAGGCCAGACCCTGCACCTGCTCGATCGGCTGGGCTACGGCCCCAGGCCGGGCGATGTGGCGCGGGTGCGGGATATGGGCGCCGCTGCTTACGTGGAAAGCCAGCTCGCGCCGCCGCCGCTGCCGCGCTGGCTCGCCATGCGGGTCGAGGCGCTGTCCGACCCGGGCGTACCAGGTGGCGAAGAAGCCCTGCTGCGTGCGATCGCCAGCCCGCGCCAGCTGGAAGAGGTGCTGACGGAGTTCTGGCTGGGTTATTTCGGTAACAGGGGGGCGGCAGGGCTGGATTCAGCGCTGCGTCCGCACGTCTTCAGCCGCTACGCAGACCTCGTGGAAGCCGCGCGCGGGCCGGCTGACGAAGGCGCCGCCCAGCGGGCATTGGCCCGGCATTTCGTGGAGGCGCCATCAAGTGCCTTGCTGCGTTCGCTGGCAAGCGTATGGAAAACGAGCAGCGGCGACCAGCGCGCCGTGTTGCGCGTCCTGTTGACGAACCCCGAGTTTCTGGCGCCGGCACAGTGGAACACCAGGCCAAAGGACGACTTCCGCTTCGTCGCCTCGGCGGTACGGGCGTCCGGCGTCTGGGTGGAGAACGTAGCGCCCCTGGCCGCCTTCCTGCGCCGGCCGATGACTGCCGCGCAGCGCGCCGATTTCGCGGAACGGCTGTCAGGCGGGCAGTTCGCGCTCGCGATGGCGCCGCCGCAGCCGCAGCGCTACGCCTCGTCGGCGCCGCCGCTGCGGGCAAGCAGCAGGGACGATCCGGCTCAGGGCATGGTGTCCCAGCCGGGACCGGTGCTGATGGAAGCGCCAACGCCGTCGGCCATCGCTGCAGCCGCCGCGGTGCGCAGCCTCCCGGCCGAACCGGAACGCTTGCGCCAATTACTGGGAAGCCCAGCTTTCCAGCGCTATTGATAACAGGAAGGGGATATTGCGCAGCGCAACAAAACGCTGCTGAGTGTCTGTTTTTGGAAACGGTTCCTTGGCGAAATTAGCCTAGTAGTTCTACGGTATTGCACTGCACAAAAAAACGCGCTATATTGAAACCGTCTCCTCCAGTTTTCTCCGAAAATTGGATTATCGCCCGCTAACCGCAAGGTTCGTGGGCGTTTTTTTTGGAGTTTCTCAGGCGGCGTCCGCACCCTGGAACGACCCTGCGCGCCAGGTCAGCACCAGGGTATCCCGGTGTCCATGCTCTCCCAGCGGCTGGATCGGCGTCGATTCGTGGATCACGGCGGCGTCGTCGAGCAGCAGCAGGGTCCACGGCTCCAGCATCGTGAAGCGCTTGCCGGCCGGCCCGTCGGCTTCGAACACCCGGGTTTCGCCGCCCTTGATGCCGCTGCGGTCGATCAGGATCACGGCGACGAAGTCGACGCCGTCGCGGTGCGCGCCTTCCGGCGTCGGGCGACCGATGCCGTCGGCGGTATCGATGCGGAACTGGTGCGCTTCCACATACCAGGTCTCGCGCCCGCGCACGCTGGAGCACACTTCGCCCAGCGAGGCCAGCAGGCGGCTCCAAGCCGGATTGGCCAGCGTGGCGGTTTCGATCGGCGCGAACAGGCGGTGCATGCCGCCGTGCAGGGCGTTGTACTCGACCGGCTGCCAGTGCGGACGGTGCGGCACCTGCACCAGCGCGCGGCCGCCGTCGTCGCTTTCGTCGATGAAGCAGGAATGGCGGCGGCGCCGGTAGCGGCCGCCGTCTTTCAGGTAATTGTCGAGTTCGAGCCGGTCCCAGCTCGGCACCAGCGACTGCAGCTCGTCAAGGGTACAGCCGGCCAGGCGGGCGACGTCGTAGGGACGCAGGAGCGCATAGCCCTCGCTGCGGATAGCGTCCGCCAGCTGCGAGGGCGCGGTGTAGGGAAGTTCACGGGTAGTCATCCAGTTAGCGTAGCAGGTTTCACTGCTATCGGCATGATGCTGGGCAACTCTCAGCCATTCGCTACCAGTTCTTCGTGAGGCTCAGGCGGAAGGTGCGCGGCTCGATCGGGTGGAAGTGGATGTCGTCCACCGCCTCCGCCTCGTTCTGCAAACGCGACGCATAGTAGTAATCGATCGCCGAATCGCGCCGGTTGGTGAGATTGAAGCCTTCCAGCTCCAGGCGCATGTCCTTGCCGATCCGGTAGCCGATACGGCCGTTGAGCGTCAGGCTGGCGTGCGAGCGCACGCTGTCGTCTTCGATCAGCGGACGCGGACCGAAGTAGCGCAGGCGCAGCGCGCCCGACCACGGACCCGCGCGGTCCACCGTAAGGCCGACCTGGGCCACACCTTCCACCGCGCCCGGGATGCGCGCATTTTTCACGCCTTCGGCGGGATTGCCGCCACGCGAACGCGCGCGCGCATAAGCCGCGTCGAAGTTCAGCGTCAGCCACTTGTTGGCGCGCACGCTGTTCGACAGCTCGACGCCGTAGCGGCGGCTCGGGTCGCCCGCTTCGGTATTGCCGGCGTCGCCGATGTAGGTCAGCTCGGAATCGAAATCGAGGCGGTACACGGACAAGGTGGTCTCGGTCTTCGGGATCGCCACCGTGCGCAGGCCCAGCTCCAGGCCACGCGAACGCACCAGGCCGGGCGTACGGTCGACCGGGTCGAGCGTCTTCGGATCGACGCTCGCCACCGTGCCGCGCGCATCGTTGCTATGGAAGCCATGGCCAACATTGAAATACAGCTCGGTGTGCTGCCACGGCCCGTAGGCCACGCTGAGCGAAGGCGTCACCAGCGAATCGCTGGCGCGGCCGGCATTCGCCAGGCGGTCGCCGTCGACGTCGAAGCGGTAGCGGTTGGCGCGCAGGCCGACCACCGTGCGCAGGGCCTCGCTCCATTTGGTCGCGTTCTCCACATAGAGGGCGCCGCTGGTCTCGACGATGTGGTCTTCGCGCGTCGTCGCGATGCGACGGCGCGCGCGGGTGTCGTACAAACCGTTGAAGATGTTGTCGTTCTGGAGCTGGAAGCCGACCGTCATGTCGGAGGCCACCTTGCCATCCGAGCTCTTGTACGCGTGCCAGGTATGGCTGCCGTCCAGGCCCGTGGTCACGCGGCGGTCCGGCTGGGCGAACTGGTCGCCATTCACCGGATCGTTCAGGAAGTAGGTGAAGTTCGAGTACAAGTCGAGGCGGTTGCGGATCACGTAGGCGGAGAGGGCGCTCGCCGTCTCCTGCGTGGTGCGGCGCCAGCTGCCGGAGATGCTGCTGCGCTCGGCCTCGCCGCCGTCGCTCAGGTCAATGGCGTCGAAGCGGCCCAGCTGGCCGCTGGCGACCGCGCGCAGCGGGATCTGGTCGGTGGCGTTCCAGTGGCCCTGGTAGTGCATGGCGCTGACCGTCCAGCCGTTGTTGGCATAGCCGCGGCTGTAGCGCAGCACCGCGTTGATCTTGCGGTAGCCGTCCGGCCGCGTCCATGGGCCGTCGTTCTTCATCAGCTCCAGCGCATACAGCAGGTTGCCGCCCGCCAGCTCCGGCGAAGCGGCCAGCACCGTGCGCGCGTAGTTGTCCTGGCCCAGCGTCACGGAGGCGAGCGGCGACACCAGTCGGTTGGCGTAGGAGATCGAGGCCTTGCCCGCTGAGGCGAAGTCGCCGTCCGTCGCGGAGTAGGGGCCCTTGCGGTAGTCGAGGCGGGTGACGATTTCCGGAATCAGGAAGTTCAGATCGGTCCAGCCCTGGCCGTGCGCATGGCTGCGCTGGTTGACCGGCATGCCGTCGACCCAGGTGGCGAGATCGGTGCCGTGATCGAGGTTGAAGCCGCGCAGGTAGAACTGGTTGGCCTTGCCTTCGCCGCTGTGCTGGCTGGCGATCAGGCCGGGCGTGGCTTCCAGCAGCTCGCCGGGACGGTACACGGTGCGCTGCTCCAGTGCTTTCGCCCCGACAGTGCCGGAGCTGGCCGAGTCGGTCATGCCGATCTGGCTGGTGCGCGCGCCTTCGACGAGGACGCGCTGCAGGACGAAATCGTCGGCCAGGGCGGGGGCGCTGGCCAGCAGTGCGGCCGCCGCGCAGGCGACCGGAGTACGGGTGAAACGAAGCATCAGGGTTTGTTCTCGTGTGCCGGCTGCTCGACGGCGGCCTGGGTGAAGGTCAGCGAGCGGATCGCGCCCGCGTCGTTCAGGTTAATGGTGTTGATCTGCTCCGGCAGGAAGTCCATGAGCACGCCCTGGTGGATGGCTGTGGTCTTCGACAGCGGCGCGTTCTCCAGCTCCTGGTAGATGACGACGCTCTGCGAGTCGGCCGTCATGCCGACCCAGCGCACCGGCAGGCGCGCATTGTCCGGCCCCTTGAGCCAGAAGCGGCTCTCGATGTACTTGCGCAGCACGGCCTGGTCTTCCGGATCGGTCAGGTCGAACTGGCGCCCGTATGTGTTCAGCAGGAGCGCCTCGACGTCGTGCGCCATGTAGGTGTGGACGATCTCGGTGCTCTTCGTGCGTGGATTGAACGAGAGCTCCGTGATCCCCATGTGGAAGCGGTGCGCGTCCGCCGCCGCGCTCACGAGGAGCAGGGCGGCCGCGCACAGCATCTTGAAACGCTTGAAGCTCATTGCCCGGCCTTGTTCTCGGCCGGCGCCTTCGGCGGAGCCAGCTTGGTGTTGAAATCGCGCATCAGGTTGCCGCTAGCCGGGTCACGCTCGGTCTTGAACAGCTCCAGGCGCGAAGGGACGGGCTTGGCCGGCCAGGCATTGTTGCTGACGTCGATGTCGGCGGTCTCCCAGTACGGGTCCTGCACCAGGCTCACGATCTCTTCGTCGGCGATGAACAGCTTGGTGATCTTCTTGGGCGAGTAGCGCCATACCTCGGCCGGGATGCGCTCGATGTATTTTTTTCCGCTCTTGGTGGTGATCTCGACGATCAGCGGCATGACCAGCCCGCCCTTGTTCGAGAAGTCCACCAGGTACAGGCGCTTGCCTTCCTTGAGCAGGTTCTTTTCCCAGTCTTCCAGGCCCGCCACCGTTTCGTTGAACCTGTTGCGGTCCTTGTTGGTGACAGTGAAGTTGTCGTGCTCGTTGTAGAAGTCCTTCAGTTCCGGATAACGGTCGACACGGCGCTGCATGCCCTTGTTGCGCTGGTCGATGATCGACATCGCTTCTTCCTGGTGGCGCGCACGCTGCCAGGCCTTTTCGATTTCCGGATCCTTGGTGCTGACCGCGTACTCGGTGATGCCGTCGACGCTGATGTCCACCGGGTCGGTGGTGTAGAACCAGCCGCGCCAGAACCAGTCCAGATCCGTGCCGGAGGCATCTTCCATCGTGCGGAAGAAGTCGGCCGGGGTCGGGCGCTTGAATTTCCAGCGCTCCGAGTATTCCTTGAAGGCGAAGTCGAACAGTTCGCGGCCAAGAATGGTCTCGCGCAGGATATTGAACGCAGTGGCAGGCTTGGCGTACGCATTGTTACCGCGCTGGATGGTCGACTCGGCATTGGTCATCACCGGCACCTGGTTGGTGCTGCGCATGTAGTCGACGATGTTGCGTGCTTCGCCGCGACGCGACGGGTAGTCCTCTTCCCAGGCTTCCTCGGCGAGGAACTGCAGGAAGCTGTTCATGCCCTCGTCCATCCAGGTCCACTGACGCTCGTCCGAGTTGACGATCATCGGGAAGTAGTTGTGGCCGACTTCATGGATGATCACGCTGATCAGGCCATACTTGGTGCCCTTCGAATACGTGACTTCGCCGGTCTTCTTGTCCTTGACCGGGCGGCCGGCATTGAACGAGATCATCGGGTATTCCATGCCGCCGATCGAGCCGTTCACGGAAATCGCGGTCGGGTAGGGGTAGTCGAAGGAATACTTGTTGTACTGCTCGAGGGTGTGGATCACGGCGGCCGTCGAATAGCGCTCCCACAGTGGGTTGCCTTCCTTCGGGTAGTAGGACATCGCCAGCACGTCCTTGTCGCCGCTCTTGATTCCCTGCGCGTCCCAGATGAACTTGCGGCTCGAGGCGAAGGCGAAGTCGCGCACGTCGCGCGCCTTGAAGTGCCAGGTCTTGGTGGCCTTGGCGCGGCCCTTTTCCGCGGCTTCCGCTTCAAGCTGGGTGACGATGATGACCGGCTTCTTCGCCGTGCGCGCCTGGCGCAGGCGCTCGCGCTGGGCGCTGCTCAGAACCGCATCCGGGTTCTGCAATTCGCCCGTCGAGGCCACCACGTGGTCGGCCGGAACGGTCAGTTGCACGTCGTAGTCGCCGAATTCCAGCGTGAATTCGCCGTCGCCCATGTACTGCTTGTTTTGCCAGCCCTTGACGTCATAGTAGGCCGCCATGCGCGGGAACCACTGGGCAGACAGGACGATGTCATTGCCGTCGTCGAACTTCTCAAAGCCGGTGCGGCGGCCGACGACGTTCGCTTCAGGGATGTTGAAGGTCCACGCCATGTTGAAGGACGTGCGCGCGCCGGGCTTCAAAGGCTGGGGCAGGTCGATCCGCATCATGGTCTTGTTGACGGTGGCGCGCAGCGCACGGCCGTCGGCGCCGGTCACGTTTGTTACCTGGATGCCGCCTTCGAAACGCTGCTGTTCCAGGGTGGCCTTCAGGGTGTCGAACTTGACGCCATCGTTGCCACGCGCTTGCCAGGCTTCGCGCGAGGGCAGGGTCGAGATGCGGCGGTTGTCCGAGTCGCTGCGGAACATGTTCTGATCCAGCTGCACCCACAGGTAGGACAGCGTGTCCGGCGAATTGTTGGTGTAGGTGACGCTGCCTGAGCCGGTAATCGTGCGTTTGTTCTCGTCCAGGGTGGCGCGCAGGCGGTAGTCGGCGCGCTGCTGCCAGTAGCGGTGGCCCGGTGCGCCGGAGGCGGTGCGGGTGTCGGTGGCGGTCGGCAGCAGTTCGTCGAGCTGGCGGAACTTGTCGTCGAAGGCGGGGGCCGCGTAGGCCGCGCCGGTGAGGAACAGGGCGCCGATCAGCGCCTGCAGTTGCTTCATTTTCATCTGTGCGGTCGTCTTGAATAAAGAAACGGCAGGGCGCGCAGCCCTGCCGGTAAGCGGGCGGAGTCTCCTCCACCCATGTGTTCACGCTGCCTTACTCGGACTTCGGCGCCTCGGCCTGGCCCGGGGTCTTCGGCGGCGCCAGCTTGGTGTTGAAGTCGCGCATCAGGTTGCCGGTGGCTGGATCACGCTCGGTCTTGAACAGCTCCAGGCGCGAAGGGACGGGCTTGGCCGGCCAGGCGTTGTTGCTGACGTCGATGTCGGCGGTCTCCCAGTACGGGTCCTGTACCAGGCTCACGATCTCCTCGTCCGCGATGAACAGCTTGGTGATCTTCTTCGGCGAGTAGCGCCACACTTCGGCCGGGATGCGCTCGATATACTTCTTGCCGCTCTTGGTGGTGATCTCGACGATCAGCGGCATGACCAGGCCACCCTTGTTCGAGAAGTCCACCAGGTACAGGCGCTTGCCTTCCTTGAGCAGGTTCTTTTCCCAGTCTTCCAGGCCCGCTACCGTTTCGTTGAACCTGTTGCGGTCCTTGTTGGTGACGGTGAAGTCGTCGTTCTCGTTGTAGAAGTCCTTCAGCTCGGGGAAGCGGTCCACGCGGCGCTCCATGCCCTTGTTGCGCTGGTCGGTGATCGAGATCGGCTCGGACTGCTTGCGTGCGCGCGCCCAGGCCTTTTCGATTTCCGGATCCTTGGTGCTGACCGTGTACTCAGTGATGCCATCGACGCTGATGTCCACCGGGTCGGTGGTGTAGAACCAGCCGCGCCAGAACCAGTCGAGGTCCGTGCCGGAGGCGTCTTCCATCGTGCGGAAGAAGTCGGCCGGGGTCGGGCGCTTGAACTTCCAGCGCTGGGCGTATTCCTTGAAGGCGAAGTCGAACAGCTCGCGGCCGAGAATAGTCTCGCGCAGCACGTTCAGCGCGGCGGCCGGCTTGGCATAGGCGTTGTTGCCGAACTGGAGCAGCGACTCCGAGTTGGTCATGATCGGCACCTGGTTCTGGCTGCGCATGTACTCGACGATCTGGCGCGGATGGCCGCGCATCTCTTCCCAGTCTTCTTCCCAGGCTTCCTGGGCCAGCGACTGCACGAAGGAGTTGATGCCCTCGTCCATCCAGGTCCACTGGCGCTCGTCCGAGTTGACGATCATCGGGAAGTAGTTGTGGCCCACTTCGTGGATGATCACGCCGATCAGGCCGTACTTGGTGCGCTTCGAGTAGGTCAGTTCACCAGTCTTCTTGTCCTTGACCGGACGCGGGCCGTTGAACGAGATCATCGGGTATTCCATGCCGCCCACCGGGCCGTTCACGGAGATCGCGGTCGGGTAGGGATAGTCGAACGAGTACTTGTTGTACTGCTCGATGGTGTGGATGATCGCGTGGGTCGAGTAGCGCTCCCACAGCGGGTTGCCCTCTTTCGGGTAGTAGGACATGGCCATCACGTCGGTGTCGCCCGACTTGACGCCCTGCGCATCCCAGATGAACTTGCGGCTCGATGCGAACGCGAAGTCGCGCACGTTCTTGGCCTTGAAGTGCCAGGTCTTGTTGGTGGTGGCGCGGCCCTTCTCGGCGGCTTCGGCTTCGGCCTGGGTCACGATCAGGACCGGCTTCTTGGCGGTGCGCGCCTGGCGCAGGCGCTCGCGCTGGGCGCTGGTCAGGACTTCGCCCGGGTTCTGCAGTTCGCCGGTGGAGGCGACGATGTGGTCGGACGGCACGGTGATGCGGACGTCATAGTCGCCGAACTCCAGCGTGAATTCGCCGGCGCCCAGGAACTGCTTGTGCTGCCAGCCGTAGACGTCATAGTAGGCCGCCATGCGCGGGAACCACAGGGCGATCTCGAACAGGTCGTTCTTGTCATCGAACTTCTCGTAGCCCGAACGGCCGCCGAGGATCTTCTGCTCGTTGATGTTGTAGTTCCAGTCGAGGCTGAACGAGACCTTGGCGCCCGGACGCAGCGATTGCGGCAGGTCGATGCGCATCATGGTGCCGTTGATGGTGTACTTCAGCGGACGGCCGCCGCTGTCGCGCACATTGCGGACATTGAAGCCGCCCTCGAAGGCATTGCCTTCGAGGAGGGTGCGCAGGGCGTCGAACTTGACGCCGTCGTTGCCGCGCGCCTGCCAGGCTTCGCGCGAAGGCAGCACGGCGGTGCGGCGGGCTGCCGAATCCGGCTTGTAGATGTTCTCGTCCAGCTGCAGCCAGAGGTATTTCAGCGTATCAGGGGAGTTGTTGTGGTACGTGATGCTGCCCGAACCGCTGATGGCGCGCTTGTTCTCGTCGAGCGTGGCGCGCATCGTGTAGTCGGCGCGCTGCTGCCAGTAGGCGTGGCCCGGCGCGCCGGAAGCGGTGCGTACGGCGCCCGGCGTCGGCAGCAGCTCGTCGAGCTGGCGGAACTTGTCGTCGAAAGGAGGAGCGGCCAGTACCGAGGCGCTCAGGAATAGCGCGGCCAGTCCGATGGGCAGACGTATCATATTTCCCCTGGAATTTTAATTGGAATAGGAAAAACTATTCTAGCTTTACCTAATAGTCAATTGTTCGGTGGAATTGTAAAAAAGCTGATACATGATGCATATGTATCTCTGCCGAGGGGAGAACCTGGGCTTATGCGGTTGGACCGAAGCTGCGCACCGGGAAGTCGTCCTGGCGCTGGATCCAGTTGCGCGGCGAGTAGACTGCCCGGCCATCGGTCGCATGCAACGTGAACGCGTGGCGCGACACCGGCGAGCGGTTCGGTGCGCTGTAGTGGGGCAGCAGGCCGTGGAAGCACACCAGGGTGCCGGCCTTCGCTTCCAGTGGGACGGCCGTGCTGGCGTCGGGCCAGGGAGTGCTATCGAGCTTTTCCATCGTGATGCGGTCCCCGTCGCGCAGGAAGCGTTCGCGCAGCGGGCCGCGGTGGCCGCCCGGTTCGGCCCACAGGCAGCCGTTGTCGACGGTGGCATCTTCCAGCGCGAACCAGAAGGTGGTCACGGTGATCGGATCGCTGTCGAAGAAGGTCGCATCCTGGTGCCAGCGCACCTCGCCGCCGATGCCCGGCTGCTTGAAGATGTACATGGATTGCCAGACCTGCGGCTGCTCGAGGCCGAGGTCGCGCGCCACGGCAGCCAGCTTCGGGTCGCGGGTGAAGGCATCGAACACCGGGTCGAGGTCGTGCATCGCGTGGCCGATCTTGTTGATCGACAGCGCCTTGGCCTGGCGCAGCTGGCCGCTTGGGTCGAAGGCCTCTTCCTCGAAGAAGCAGCGCACCGTGTTGTCCGAGCCGAGGAACCAGGCGTCGCTGGCGCGTTCCTGGTCTTTGGTCGTGAAGATGGCGCGCGACTCGGTCGGGTCGAAGGCGTCGACGATTTGCTCTGCACGCTGGCGCAGTGCTGCGATCTCGTCGAGATTCTTGAAGCCGGGCAGGACGAGAAAACCGTCGCGTCGGTACAGGTCACGTTGTTCGTTGCTGAGCATGGCGTATTCTAATCAGATATGACTGCTTTCACAGCTGTCGTCGCGTCAGGTGCAAGCGCAGGGCCGAGCTATGCGGTGAATCCGAACTGCCTGATTGCCGCGTCCATCTGTGCCATCGTAAATGGTTTCTGGACGAAGGCGTCGATGCACGGCTTCAGCTGTTCTGCTGGATAGTACCCGCTTGCGACGATCACCTTGATCCCGGGTTGACGCAGTTTGGCTTCCCTCGCAATCACTGCCGCATCGGGATCATGGAAAGTAAGGCTGGCGATCAGGATATCGAAGGCCACCCGTTCCATTGCGCTGAACATATCGTCCAGGTCGTCGACGCCACTGGCGATATAGCCCAGCGCATCCAGCATGTAGAGCAGGGTCAGGCGTGTTAGTTCATCGCTTTCCGCGACGAGGACAAGAGGGGACATGGTGAGCCAGTGTGAGCGAGTCGATCGGGCCGGCTGCATGTCACATGACCTGTCGGGGAACCCGGTGAGGTGACTTGTAGGAAGCGAATACAGCATTCTATTCCTGTCTATGGAACAGTGCTCTATCCATATGGAAATATCGATGCTCACCTGCACACGTCGAACCATGATGCGGGCATCAGGAATCGCGGCGCACCGGCCACCACTGTGCTACGCCCCAGGCGAATTCCGGCACTACGAACAGCCACAGCATCGGCGCCCCTGTCACCGCCAGGCACCAGGCCATCCACAGCGAGAACAGGAAGCGCCCGACGCCGTCGAAACGTCCCAGGCGCTGGGTCGGCTCGAGCATGCGCAACACCGACCAGACCAGCACGATGCTGCCCAACAGGCAGGCGAACAACATATGGAAGGGCATGAAGGCGGGCAGGGCCTCGCCGCCCAACAGAACGTTCAAGGAGGAGAGCTGGCCGTGGACGAGGGCAAAGGTCCAGGGCGTGGCGAAGGCGGCGGTCACCAGCAGGTCATAAATGGCGCTGGCCCTGACGATGCGGCGGTTGGTGTGGAGGGAAATCGGCATGGCGGGACTCCGTTGCTTGCGAAGTCCACATCCTCAAGCCTGGAGTACACTCCAGGGTCAAGCGCTTTTTTTGGGAGAAGGTGGATGCAGATCGGAGAACTGGCGGCGGCAACAAGCCTGAGCCGCGACACGCTGCGTTTTTATGAAGCGCGCGGCCTGTTGACGGCGCGCCGGCGCGGCAACGGCTACCGCGACTATCCGCCGGAAGCGGTCGAGTGGTTGTGCTACCTGCGCACCGCCCAGTCGCTGGGTTTCACGCTGGCCGAGATCGAGGCGGGCATGCCGCTGTTGCAGGACCCGGCCACCTCCGGCGCGGAGCTGCGGGCGGCCCTGGAGCGCAAGCTGGCGGATATCGACGCCCGCATCGCGGGCCTCACGGAACTGCGTGCAGGATTGGCGCAGCGCCTGGCCGAACCGCTGGACGCCTGCCCGCTACGCACTCCGACATCAAGCTTCAGCGCTGCCGCGTAAAGGCGACGTCGAACGAGCCGCTCTTCAGCCGCCCGCCCTTGTCCGCCATGTGCAGCTCCAGCTCGCGCGACAGCACGAATAGCGTGCGCGCCGATTCCGCGTACAGCGGTTCCCACTGGTTGTCGCGCAGCGCCACCATCAGCTTGCCCTCGCGCTCGGCGATGTCGAAGCTGCCCAGTCCCTTGATCTCGTAGCGCCCGACCAGCTTGGCGCGGGTGGCGGCCGGCAGGGTGATCGCCTTGCGCATCACGGTCTGGTAGGTCGGCCAGCGGTACTCGGCGGCGACCGCGCGGATCAGTTCCTGCGCCAGTTCGGCGCCGGCATCGCCATTCGTCATGACGACCGCGCCTTCGCCGCGCTGGACATAGGCGTACAGCGAATTCTGGTAACCCATGTTGCTGCCACCGTGGCCGAAGGCGTGCTGCGGGGCCTTGCCGTCGATTTCCACGCCGAGGGCGTAGTTGTTCATCACCGGGCGCAGCATGGTGCGCGTCATGGTCGGCGACAGCACGGCATCGCCGCCGGCAGCGCCGCGCTGCACGGCGAGCGCGAATTTCGCCAGGTCGGTCGGGGTCGTCCACATGCCGGCCGCCGCCAGTTCCGGATAGGTGTAGGCGCCGCCCGGGTAGGCCACGCCTTTCGCGTTGTGCGGCAGGGCGGCGTGCGCCAGCAGGGCGGTGGGTAGGGGCTGGGCAAAGCTGCTGTCGCTCATGCCGAGCGGCTTCAGGACCATCTCTTCCATCAGTGCGTCGAAGGGCCGGCCGGAGCGGTCGATCATGGCCTGCTGCACGATGCTGTAGCCGCCGCCCGAATACTTCCAGGCGTCGCCCGGCATGCCCTCGATGCGCACTGGTCCGGTATTGGCGGGCGCGGCGCCGTCCAGCACCTGCACCAGGCCTGGCACCTGGGTGCCGGCGGCATAGCCCGGGAAGCCCGAGACCGTGGTGCCGGCCGTGTGCGACAGCAGCTGGCGCAGGGTAGCAGGGCGCTTGGCCGGACCAGGCGGCAGCTTCCAGCTGGTGAGAACGGTATTGATGTCGGCGTCGAGGTCGAGCTGGCCCGCTTCGACCATCTTGAGGGCGCCCATCGCGGCGACGGGCTTGCTGATCGAAGCCGCCTGGAACAGGGTTTGCGGCGTCACCGGCTGGCCGTTCGCATGGGTCACGCCATAGCCCCTGGCCCAGGCGAGCTTGCCGCCGCGGATGACGGCGATGCTCACGCCCGGCACGTTCAGGCGCGCCATCTCGGCGGCCAGGGTGCGCGTCTCGAGCTTCGCGCCCTGGATCGCGACCGCCGGGCGCAGCCCGCGTTCGATGCGCGCGATCGATTCCGCATCCTGCGCCTGGGCAGGAAGCCAGGCCAACATCAGGCTACCCAATGCGCATGCCGTGAATGCGCGCCTTCCAAGAACTGCGTCCATCCTGTCTCCCGTCTGCGTTGTCGTGTTACCTCATCGGTAAGCAGTATCGGGAAATGGAACAGTTAGCGCAAGCGCCGCGCTAGGCCGGCGCGTCGGCGGCCATGGTGAAGGTGAAGGAGGTCGAGCCGGCGCTCGAGCCGACGTCGATCGTGCCGCCATGGCCGCGCGCGATCTGGTCGACGATGTACAGGCCCAGTCCAAGGCCTTCGCTGCCGGCGCGCGAGGCGGCGCGCCAGTAGGGCTTCAGGAGCTGTGCGATGACGGCGGGGCTCAGGTCGGGGCCGCCGTTGGTGACGCGCAGCGTGAAGCGGCCCTCGCGCACGTGGGCGACGACGAAGACCGGATGATGTTCGCTGCCGTGCACCAGCGCGTTCTTGAGCAGGTTGGACAGCAGCTGCGCCAGCCGCTCGGGGTCGCAGTGCAGCGACAGGCCGGGCTGGATCGCGGTGTCGATCAGGCGCTCGGGATACAGGCCCGAGAGCTCGTCCACCACATCGTAGAGCCGCAGGTCGGCGCCCCGCACCGGACGCAGGTCGAGCGCGATGCCGCTGCCCATGCGGCCGCGCGTGAAGTCGACCACGTCCTCGACCAGCGCCGCCATGCGGCGGGTACTGCGGCGGATGCGTTCGACCACCTGGCGGGTCGATGGGTCCTGGTGCTTGAGCAGCAGGATCTCGCTGGCCGAGAGCACCGAGCCGAGCGGGGTGCGCAGGTCGTGTCCGAGCACGGCGATGAACTGCTCGCGCAGCTCGGCGGTCTCGCGCTCGTCCAGCAGGGCCGCGCGCGCTTCGCCCAGCGACTGCTCGCTCTCGAGCTGCTTGGCGATCAGCTCGGTGAACAGCTGCAGCGTCGAGACGGTGACGGCATCGGTCAGGCGCGCCGGTTCCGGGTCCAGGCCGCACAGGGTGCCGAAGTACTGGCCGTTCGGGCGGAACACGGGAATCGAGAAGTAGCTCTGGAAGCCGTAGATGCGCGGCGTGTGGTGGTCGCGATAGCGCTCGCTTTCGCTCACGTGATCGATGATGACGGCGGCGCCGGTGTCGCGCACTTCTTCGCACAGGGTGGTGGTGACGTCGAGCGGATCGCCTGGCTTGAGGCCGAATTCGAGCTTGTCGAGGACGGCGCAGGCGGTCCATGAGTCCGGGGTCACGTGGGCGATGCACACGAAACGCAGGCCGGTCATGGCGGCGACGGTTTCCAGGATCTTCGGCACAGCACCGATTGCCTGGATCTCATCGACGCAAGAAATTGCATTTCCTGCCATGGAACGCCCCACGAAATGGTTACAAACGAGCCATGGTAGCACTTGTGGCGTGCCGGAAAGTTACTTGTTACAAATCCACTCGCCGTCCGCGTAAACACGTTCCTCGCCCAGGTAGACGGCGTCCGTGACTGCGAATACGTCGATGTGGTAGCGCGCATCCTTGCGCTTGAAGCCCGGTTTCGGATACACGCCGTGCTTGGCGCCGAGCGACAGGTGGATGCCGCACATGCGCTCGTAGGTGCCGATGTCGTCCACGCGGCGTTCGCGGGTGAAGGCGCGGTTCAGGCCGAAGCCCAGTTCGCGCACCCAGACTTCGCCTTCGTCCGCAGTGATCTTGTCCAGCACTTCCTGGAAGGCCGGGGTGGCGTTCTCCGTGCCCACCACGCGCCCGCGCTCGATGACCAGGGTCACCGGCAGCTCAGGACGATTGGAACGGTAATTGGTGTCGCCGAAGACGTGCACCTGCACCCGGCCGTGCACCGCTTCCAGGTCGAGCGCTTCGGTGAACACTTCGCCGATCGGGAACTGGCCGCCGACATTGTGCATTTCGCTGTAGTCGCCCACATTCAGCTTGGCCGGCTCGAACGGCGAAGAAAAGTACAGGGTTTCGCCGCCACCGAGCACGCGCGCATGCGTCGCCACGTCGATGCGCTCCTTGAGCGCGCGCCCGGTACCGCGAAAGTAGGCCGGGTCGTAGGCCAGCGCTTCGATGTAGTGCTCGGACTGCGGGCCCGGCATGCGCGACAGATGCACGTGCTCGATCACCTTCAGGCCCAGCTTGAACAGTTCGACCCGGATGCGAAAGCCGTCGAGGCGGAAATTGGTCGACTGGACCAGCACCACCAGGTCCTTCGGCGCCATCGCGCGGAAGGCCGCCAGCACCTCGTCCGGCGTGGTGGCGTCGAAGTCAACGAAACGTGCATCTGGCAGATTGCGCCGGTAGCCTGCCAGCAGCGCGCGCGACAGGGCGGTGCGTTCGTCGTAGACCACCAGCGCCCCGTGCCCCGGACCGTGCTCGACGGCGACCCTCAGGATGTCGCCCAGGTGCCGGGTTGCGGCCTCGACGGCGTGGGCGGGCAGCGCATCCTGCGCAAGGGGTTCGGGTGCAGCGGGGGTATGCATGTTCGACGGAAATGAAGGGGAAATCGGCGCCATTATACGTATGTTGGCCAAAAGTTCCGCGCCTGGGGCCGCAATTGGCTCATCTATTGATCCTTCGGGTGTCAGGGCGCGCTACCCCGTGTACGGCGCGCCGCGCGGCAGTGGCCGGCGCTATGATTTGTGCAACAACAACACGGCATCAACTAGATTTCGATCAATTATCTGAGGCACAGGGCGACGGATGACATACCGATGGGAAACGCCTGCCAGTGTCTGGCAGGAAGACGAGCGTAGCGGGCAGTTCGCGCTGGTGGCGAGCGAAGGGCTGGGCCACATCGACTGGCAGGCCCATGCATCGGGCGGCCTGCCCGCGCGTCTACCCGATATCGCCCGTCTGCTCGGCGCCTCGCTCCCCACGGCCTGCGGCTGCGCTCCCATCTACCCCGAAGGTTTCGCCTTCTGCCCGAACTGCGGCAAGCCCCTGCAGCGCCTGTCCGGCACGCCCTCGCGCCAGCCCGGCTGGTGGGGGCCAGGCGAGGACGCCATGCTGCCGCGCCACGTGCCGCATGGCCTGCCGGTGAGCTCGCTCCCGCTGGGGGACAGCCTCGAAGAACGCCCGGCCGCGCCGCATCCGGGGCGTTGCGACCGGAGCATGCCGGTGCCGCCCAATTCGTATTGCGTGTTTGCCGCCGCCCATTACGGTTTCCCCGAACAGCGCCTGCTGGCGCTGGCCCATACCCGCGGCGTGCTGCAGTACTGGGATCCGGTGGCTGGCCTGTGGCATGTGATGGCGCCGGACGAGGGTGCGGGCAGCCTGGCCTTCACGGCTTCACACTATGCCTGGCTGCCGGTGCTCGAGCCGCGCCGCAGCGAAGTCGCCATCGTCCCCACCAATGGCGGCCTGCAGCGCCTGTGGATCAACCCGGTGAGCGAGACCTACCGCCTGGAACCGGTGCTGCAGGCGCCGCTGGTGGCCGCGCCCGGCGCCATGCGCCGCCACATCGCCTGCCTGGTGGCGCCCGACGGCGCTGTGCGCTTGTGGAGCGCGCGCGTCGACATCGACAGCGTCGAAGAATATGCCTGCCCGGATGTGCCGGCCTCAAACTGGTCGCGCCCGATCGGCTACGACGGGCGCCTGTTCTGGCTGCACGAGCAGGGCCAGCTGGCCTGGCGTCCGGGCGAAGCGCCGCTGTTCACGCCCTGGCCGCCGGGCTGGCAGCCGCGCCTGGAATTCGGCGGCCCGACCCAGAGCCGCGACGGGCGCCTGTGGCACATCGGCCATGATGGCCAGGGCTACTCCTTCCTGGAACTCGGCAGCGAGCGGCCCGAGACCATGCCGATCGACGGCGCGCGCCTGGGCTTTGCCAACTTCCTGTTCCGGCGCGGCCATCCGGTGGTCGACGAGCCATGGGCCGGCGAGCATATCGAAGACCTGAACCAGGACGAAACCCTGGTGCTGCCGCTGCTACGCGCCTTCAACAACAACCGCAGCCAGCCGAGCGGACTGGTGCTGCGCATGCACAAGGTCACCGGCCGCGCCGAGGACGCGCTGGAAAACCGCGTGATCGCGCGCACCACGATCGAATGGATCGGCCGGCGCAACGTGATCCTCGACGAAGTGGTGCGCCTGGCACGGCCGCTCGAATGCGTGCCCTTCGTGTACGACGGCTGCCTGTGGCTGCACCATCCTGACTGGAATGCGATGCGCGGCTGGCGCCTGGAAGAGGCGGCATGAGGACGTTTATCCGGCAATGTGTCGCCGCGCTGGCGCTGTTGTCGTTTGCGACGGGCGCATGGGCGACGCCGCACGTGTTCCTGGTGCAGAACTCGGGCTGGATGGAGCCCTTCTACAGCGATCCCCAATCGCAGTTCAAGCCGCTGGTGGGAGCCCTGGCCGGCGCCGTCGTGCAGCCGGGCGACGCACTGGTGCTGGCAAGCTTCAACCAGTCGCTCCCCGGCGCGCCCTCGCCGAAGGCGCTGCTCTCGCTCAAGGCCGACGCCAAGACGGTGCGCAGCCGCGTGAACGCGGCGCTGGCCGGTCTCGATACGGCCCGCAAGCCGGGCAGCGCGGCGCTGGCCGACACCGACCTCGGCGAAGCGGTGCAGGCGGCAATCACCACCGCGCTGGGCGGCAAGCCGGGCATCGTCTGGCTCGCCACCAACAACCGCAACAGCCCCAACAATGACCAGGCCACGGCGGCGCGCAACCGCGAGTTCTATGAGCTCATCCACCGGGGACAGGCGATCGACAAGGTGGCGGCCTTCCCACTGCGCATGCCGGTCCAGGGGAAGCACTACCAGGCCAACGGGCTGATGATCTACGCCTTCGCCGTCGGCAAGGAGGGCAGCCGTGCGCTCGACGCGCTGCTCGCCTCCGGCCGCATCGCCAGCGTGATCACCGAGCAGCCCGCGCGCTTGAAGCCGCTCGATCGCGATACCGTGCGCCTGGCGCCGGCCCAGGTTGAGGATGCGCCCGGCGTCGCCTTCTCGCAGGCCCCAGGCGGCGCGCTGCGCGCCGACGTCGATCCGGATGCGCGCACGCCGCGTGCCCGCATCCGTTGGAACCTCGAAAACACAATGTACCCCTACACCATCGTCTCGGCGACGCTGGGTGCGCGCTCACTCCTTGCGGGCGAGGACCGCAAGATCGAACTGGCCAGCAGCCGCGTCAGCAGCCTGGCGCCGGGCAAGCCGCAGCCGCTGGCTTCGACGATGCAGCTGCCGGTGGCCCAGCTGCCCGACAAGTGGTCGATGGCGGCGCTCAAGTCGGCCGGTTCGGCCTATGTGCTGCCGGGCCGGATCGAGCTGCACCTGGCCGACCAGCGGCTGGCGCTGTCGCAGGCCTTCCGCGAACGCATGGCCGCGCTGTTCCCGGGCGACCCACTGCCGGATATCTTCACCCCGCCGGCAAGCATCCAGGCCTCCAACGCGGTGCTGCCGATCGAGGTGCGGGTCCACTACGGCATGGGTCCGCTGGCGGCGCTGGGCGGCATCGCGCTGGCGCTGCTGGCGGCGGCCGGCGCCGCGGCCTGGGCCTATGGCCGGCCGCGCGTGGCCCAGGTCACCGTCGAGGACGAGCTGCGCACCATGCGCGCGCGGCCCGGCACCACGCAGCCGATCTACGACAAGGCCGGCGCCCAGGTGGCGATGCTCAAGACCACCCTGTTCGGCCACCAGCTGACCGACCTGCGCGACGGTGCGCAGGTGAGGCTCGGACGCTAACAATAAAAAAGAAAGGAAACCCCATGCAAGGCACCCAGAAACCCTCCGCCCCCTCGCCAGCCGATCCCGGCTTCAAGCTACCGGAAGAATCGGCGTCGCCCCAGGATACGCTGCCGCAGACCTTACCGGAAACCGCCGGCCGTCCGGTCGAGGTGGTGCCGGGCACCGAGACCGCACCGGTAGCAGCCACCGACACCTCGACGCGCGACCTGGCGATCGGCGCGGCGGTCTTCCTCGTCCTGCTGGTGGTGTACTTCTTCGTGCGCAACGCCTACGTGCACCACCTGGTGGTACGGCGCGTGGCGCCTTCGTCGGCAGGCAGTGCCGGCTGGCTGCTGTTCGTGGGCCTGGGCTTCCTGTCGGCCGCCGCGGTGCTGGCCATCATCAATGCCAGCAAGTTCCTGACCTTCGCCGTTACCGGGCCGCTGGTGGCGGTGGGGCTGGTGGCGCTGGTGGCCGCGCTGTTCATCGGCCGTCGCTGATTTCTTGATCGAGAACGATATGGCAGATTTCCCGAACCCCGCAGCCCTGAACGCCAAAGCGGAACTCAAAGTCGACCTGCGCCCGACGCTCTTCATCGGCGCCGGCGGCACCGGCATGGAAGTGATGATGCGCATCCGTCGCCGCATCCTGTCGGCGGTGTGGAACCGGCACCACCCAACGCGCGTGGAGTCGATCGCCGATTTCCCCGTGGCGCGCTTCCTCCACTTCGATCTCGACAACAATGCCGTCATCGACGAAGGCAAGTCGCAGCGCACCGATCCCTGGTACGAGTTGGTAAAGCTCAGCGACGAGGAACGCCTGGTCGAGACCCTCGACCTGCCGCAATACCACGAGTCCGACGACAGCCTGGCGCGCTTCCCGCTGATCGAAAGCTGGATGCCGCTGCGTCCCAAGAAACTGCGTTCGCTCGGCATCGACCCGTCGAAAGGGGCAGGGCAGATCCGCGCGCTGGCGCGCCTGTACTTGTTCGACAAGTACCCCAAGCTGCGGGGACGCATCAAGGGCGCCCTGAATTTCCTGAGCAGTAACGCGGGCATCGAGCGCAAGGAAAACTACCAGCGCCTCGGCCTGCAGGTGGATACCTCGAAGTTCCGGATCGTTGTCATCGCTTCCTGCGCAGGCGGCACCGGCGCCGGCAGCGTGCTGGATCTCGGCTGGCTGTCGAAAGCGATCGCGCGCCAGGAGGTCTCGGATAGCCAGGTCGACCTGGTGCTCCTGATGCCGGGCGGCTTCGCCAAGGCCAACAAGGAGCGCACCGAAGCGAACGCCTACGCCACCCTGATGGAGCTGGAAACGGCGATGCGCGACATGAACGCGCAGGTCCACTGGATGGACCCGGACAGCATCACCGGGCGCGGCGCGCCGTTCGACGATGTGTATTTCGTCGACACCGCAAACCTGGCCAACAAGGCCACCCTCGACGTCAAGGACGTCTACCAGATGGTGGCCGACACCCTGTTCGAAGATTTTGCTTCAGCGGATTTCGCCAACCGCAAGCGCTCGGTGGCAGTCAACCAGCAGCAGCACAAGCTGGGGCCCTACAACGCCCGCGTGCCGGAGCAGCGCTTCGGCGACATGCGCCTGTCCTATTCCAAGGTGTACTCCGCCTTTGGGCAGGCCGTGCTGGACACCCAGCAAAGCCTGCGCGACGATATCCGCGCCTACGAGCTGGCCGGGCTGATGGTGAAGGCCTTCTTCGGCCTGTTCGGCACCGACGGCAAGGGTGACACAACTGCGGCAAGGCGGGCAGGGGACCAGGAGCGCGACAGCTTCATGCGCGAGCAGATGGACATGGCCGAGCGCCCCTTCGACGTTTTCCCCGACTTCCGCAAGGGCACGGTGGACGTCACGCCCTTCCCGGAATATGCCCTCACCGGCACGCTCCTGCTGGACAAGGACGGGCGCCTGCTGCTCGAGCGCGTGGAAAGCAAGGTGCAGCTCGAGGTCGACCGCATCATGGCTTCCTACGATATCAAGCAGTGGCGCGAGAAGGTGGCCGAGCTGCTGCCCCAGCTCGAGCGCGACGCCATCCGCGAAGCCGGGGCTACCGCCGAGACCAGCGAAGACCGCATCAAGCGCCACACCGGCGAGGTCACGGCACGCCTCAAGACGCGGGTGCGCGATCGCCTGTACGCGCTGCTGGACGACCGCAAGCAGGGCGGGCTCGAATTCGTGCTCTCCCTGCTGGAACAGGTCAAGGCGCGCCTGGCCCAGCGCGACCTCGGCAACGCCGAGCGCAACGGCCGCCGCTACCGCGACATCCGCGACGCCCTGCGCACGCGCCAGGTCGAGGAATCGCTGAACAACCTGTCGCAGGCATCCGGCCGCCTGTTCGGCAAGGAGCCGCAGGCGCGCGAGGTGATGAACCACCTCAAGCGCGACATCGCCGACTACCTGCGCTTCCACCTGCTGGCGGTCGCAGCGAACCAGTCGATCGAGGTGATGCGCAACATGTCGGCCTGGCTGGGCGAGCCGCAGTCGACCGACGAGCATGGCAACGCCCAGTGGAGCGGCGTCGCCGGCGAATTCCAGGAGGGCCGGCGCCAGGTCCAGGCCATGCTGCTGGCGGCCGACCAGCGCATCAGCCAGCTGCGCGCCGATGCGCGCCAGGAGCACGCCACCTACATCAAGATCGCCGGCGACGTGCTGCCGCCTCCTGTGCGCCTGACGGGCGACGTCAGCGCCTGGAGCGAAGAGGTGCTGCTGGAGTTCGGCGGCTCGGCGCGCCTGTTCCCGCAGCTGGGCGACGAGCGCCTGCGCGCCGACCTGCTGCTGAAACTGTTCCGCCGCGCCCAGCTGCAGCTTTCGACCCAGGAGCTGGAGCAGCCGGAACCCGTCGACCCGCTGCTCGAGCGCCTATCGTCGATGACGCCGCAGGAACGCCAGCGCGTGTTCGCCGAGTGGATCCGCAGCGCCATGCCCTGGGTGAACGCACGCTTCTCGGCCGAGTTCACGCCGAACGCCGACCAGTTCAAGTGCTTCATCGGCGTCGGCGACGTCGCCGCCTGGCGCAAGATGGAAGCGGAGCTGCGCGCCGCGGTGCCGACCGGGTACTTCCACGGTGACCTGATCTCGATCGTCAACACCGGCATCGCCGGCAAGGCGGTGTGCTACATCGAGCTGTCGGGCTATCCGATGACGGTGCTGCGCGGCCTGCCGACCTGGCGCGCCTCGTACCAGATCGAGAACCCGAAGATCCCGACCCACCTGCATTTCGACGCCACGCGCTTCCGCCATCCGCTCTCGCCTTCGATGGACGAGCTGAATCGCCTGGCCGACGACTATGAATGGTTCCTGCAGGCGATCGCGCTCGGCGTCATCCGCCGCAAGGCCGACCTGGGCGACCGCGAAGCCAGCTTCCAGCCGCGCGGCCAGTACCTGTTCGAGGTCGAGCCGGGATCGGGCGAGTGGCTCCAGATCGGCAACGAGTACGCGATCCGCTCCAACGGCCTGCCGCCTTACTACCGCGACGGCGTGATCGGGGCCGTGCGCCACCGCCTGGCCAATGTGGGTCCGCACCAGCTGGTGCTGCTGGCCGGCTTGATGCGCCACTATCAGCTGCGCGTCTACGAGCCGCGCCTGGAAGTGGACGAGACCGGGGCCCAGCTGCCGTCGCCCTCGCTACCGAACATCACCGCACGGCGCCTGTACGACGCGTGGATCCGCCGCGCCGCCGCGCTCGACCCGACCCTGTCCCCAAGCCAGATCGAAACCGCGCTGACAAGTATCCAGCAGTGGACCGAAACAGTGCCGGATTCGGCCAGCGACGCCTACAGCTGGGAAGTCGAGCGGCCGGTGGACAAGCGCGTGATCCTGCCGCAGTACCTGCAGAGCGACGAGCTGGCGGCTGCCGTGCTGCAGCGCCGCCCGGCCGGGCTGGTGAACCACGCGCCGCCGGTGCAGCCGGCAAGCAGCCCGACCGTGCCGCTTTACAAGCTGTTCGTGCAGGGCGCCCAGCGCGGTCCGTTCACGATCGCCGAGATCGCGCAGCAGGCCGGACGCGGCGAGATCGATGGCAGCACCCGCGCCTGGAACATGGCCTGGAATCCGAAGCAGGACAAATGGAGCACGGTGGGCGCGCTGCCCGAACTGGCGGCGGTGCTGGCTGACGCGATTCCCGATCCCGACGACGCCGATCGTGGCGTCTCCGACGGCATCCCGGACCCCGAATGAAGGACGGCATGGTGCAAGACGACGCGGTCTACCGCTGCATCGGCCCGCACTGCGGGCGCCTGATGCCGAGGCGGGTGAACTTCTGCCCCTGGTGCGGCACCGCCCAGGCGGCGCAGCCCGTGGTGGCGCCACTGACGCCGCCGGTGCTGGACAAGCCGCAGGCGGAGACGCCGCGTCCTGTCCCGCCGCCGGTCCCGGCCCAGGCAGCGGCCCAGGCGGCAGCGCCGACACCAACGCCGACCGTCGCGCCCTTGCCGCCGCCGGCCGCCCGGCCGCAGCCGCAAGCGCACGCTGCGCAGGCGCAGCCGCCGGGACAGGGCATCCCGCCGCCGCCCGGCATCGGCCGCGGCGCCGCGGCGAGTCCTTCCCCGGCAGCGCCGCCGCGGCGCGAACCGATCCGGATGCGCTGGTGGATCATCTCGCTCGCCGCGCTGTGGCTGATCTGGATGGTGGTGCGCCCCGAGGGCACGCGCATCGAACGGCGCATGGACCGGGCGGTGGCGCTGGCTGTCGAATGCAAGGCGCGCGAAGCACAGGACGAACTGATTGCACTGCGCGACACCCGCGCCACGCCGGAGCAGCTGCGCCAGGTGCAGCAGTCGCTGAACAAGGCGGCCGCCGACTGCACCCGCGCGGAGCAGCGCGCCAAGGCCTGGGAGGACACCCGCGGCGCCATCACCAAGCTGCGCCGCGCCCGCACCTACGACAAGGCG
Organism: Massilia sp. IC2-477; assembly: GCF_020707265.1. Lineage (GTDB taxonomy): Bacteria > Pseudomonadota > Gammaproteobacteria > Burkholderiales > Burkholderiaceae_D > Telluria. The sequence goes on along the minus strand of NZ_JAJFEQ010000007.1, from coordinate 329,077 downwards.
CTGGCGCGTTTGGCGACCTTTACCAAACGCTGGGGGACGGACGACGAGACCCGCAAGCTGGAGCAGGAAATCCGGGACGAGCGCGACCATCCTCTCGCAGATCCGACGCGCGGCGAGTAAGCGAGTGCTTACACTGCTCAACGGTCAGCCGTGTTTTCGGCGGTGGGTGTATTCTGTTTGGCAAGCAGACAGTCGGGAGTCAGGCATGAAAACGCACATGTTGGGCACGCTGCTGCTGCTTGCCGCGCTGGCAGGCTGCAGCCGTAATGAAGAGGCACTAGGACCGGCGCAACGCGCCGGCAAGGCGCTGGACGATGCCGGCGCGAAGGTGACGCACCAGCTCGACAAGGAGCTGGCCAAGGCCGACCGCGCCGCCGAGGAAGCACGCGAGAAGATCAAGGATGCGACCCGCGATGCCAAGGGTGGGTTGAAGCGGGCGACCGAGGAGGTCGGCAAGAAGGTGGAGGATGCCGGCGAGAAGATCCAGGACGCGGCGGATTGAATCTAGTTAGACCGTAGGGTGGGCGGATTCTCCGCCCACGCGGTGATCGTCGGCAGCGAGATCATCCGTTACGGAAGTGGAACCGCAAACGATCGCCGCGTGGGCGAGGAACTCGCCCACCCTACAACCACGTTTACGCGCTGGCGCGCATCTCCATCTGACTCCCCAGCACCACCGACAGCTTGACCTGCCCGGCGCGCCAGGCGCCTTCGAGGTTCTGCTCGATCTCTTCCATATCCACCCGCGCCGGGTCGCCAAAGCCCTGCACGCCATACGCGCGGTTGCGCCCGTGCGCCTTGGCCAGGTACAGCGCCATGTCCACGATGTTGACGGCGCGCTCCCACGGCAGCACCAGGGCGCCGCAGGCAAGCGGGAAGGGGGCGAAGCCGATCGACACGTTCACGCCCAGGCTATGGCCGCCGTGCACGATCCGCACCGCCGAGATGCCGGACAGGATGCGCTGCGCCACCTCGTCCAGCCCGGCGCGCGGGATGCTCGGCAAGAAGGCCAGGAATTCCTCGCCGCCCCAGCGCACGATCATGTCGGTCTCGCGCAGGATCTCGCGCAGGCTGCTTGAGATCGCCGTCAGCACCGCGTCGCCGGCCGCGTGGCCCCAGGTATCGTTGATGTGCTTGAAATGGTCGACGTCGAGCAGGAAGAGGGCGCCGCACTGCTCGGCGCTGGCCTGCAGCTCCGGCTGCGGCATGGTGCGCATGTATTCCAGGAAGTGGCGGCGGTTGTACAGCCCGGTCAGCGGATCGCGCACGCTTTGCTGCTTGAGTTCCTTGTTCTTTTCGTAGAGCTTGGCGTTGGCCTGGCGCACCTTGCGGTACAGCAGGCCAACCACGACCGACGCCAGTGCAAAGAGGGCCGCCAGCAGCCACCAGACGCGCCGTTCCAGCCGGTTGACTTCGTTCTCGCTGCGCAGCAGCTCGATCTGGCGCTGCTTCTTTTCGGTCTCGTACTTTTCCTGCAGGTCGAGCATGGCGCGCTGGCGGCGCTTCTCGAACAGCTCGTTCGAAATCGTGCGTTCGCGGTGATAGGCGCGCAGCGCGCCCGGCAGGTCGCCGGCGCGTTCCAGCGCCTGGCCATATTCCACCAGTACCGCCTGCAGTTGCGGCTGGTCGCCCAGGTTCTCGTAGCCCGACATGCCGGCTTCGATGTGGCGCTTGCCGTCCGCCAGGCGGCCGCTGGCCAGGTAAGCCTGGCCCAGGTTCAGGCGCGCCGTCGCTTCCAGCCCGGCGTCGTTCAGCGTGCGCGCCGCCTCGATCGCCAGTTCGGCGTAGCGCGCCGCGTTGCGGTAGTCGCGCAGCTTCAGGTAGCAGTCGGACAGGTTGACCATCGAATACCCCGCCTGCGAATCGGCGCCGATGAGCCGTTCGATGGCCAGGCCTTCCTGCAGCGCTTTCAGGCCGCGCTGGTATTGGCCGGTGGCCGCCGCCAGGCCGTATTCGGCATGCTTGAGCGTTGCCATGCGGCCGAGCGAGCTCGTTTTCTGTGCCGCCTCGACGGCTTCGGCCAGGGCTTCGAAACCCTTGTCGTACTCGCGCATCTGCTCGTACAGCGCGATCAGTGCATTCAGGGACACGACGATGTGCGTCGGGTCGCCATGCCTGCGCGCCAGGGCCACCGCCGCCTGCACGCGTTCGAGCGCCTTGGGGAAGTTACCTTCTTCGCGGAACGACTCGCCGGCGGAAATCGTCGCGCGGATCTTCAGGTCGATGTTGTCGGTGGTGTAGGCCAGTCGTTCCGCTTCCCAGATCAGGCGGTGCGATTCTGCCAGTTCCGAACGGCGGTAAGCGATATAGCCCTTGCGCAGCAGGCCCCGCGCGAGGGCGACATTGTCCTTGTGCGTGTGGCCGAGCGCCACCAGCTCGTCCGCGACTGCAGTTGCTTCGGCGAGCTTGCCGACGCCTTCATAGCTGTTCGCCAGCTGGTTGAGGAAGTCGATGCGCTCCGGCAGCGGCGCAGCGCGGCCTTCCTGCTCGATCTGCAGCAGCATCGGCAGGCCACGTTCGGGAACGTACCTGTTCACCTCACGGATTTCCGCCAGGCGCTGGGCCAGTGGCACGGTTTCGCCTGCGATTGCAGCCGGCCCAATGCACAGTGCCGCGGCGAGCGCCACGGGGCGGGCGCGCAAGAGCGTGCGAGTTAGGAAGGAAGGCATGAGAGATTTCAAAAACCGACAGCGTCACATCTGTTTTGTAGCAATCCATTATAGGCCTGTTGCAAAATGGAAATTTCAATTTCTCTAGTTTGTCACCAAAATGACACATCGCCGCGGCCAGACGTGACGCACGCTCATCACCTGTTTGTGACCACTTGTCGCAAACGGCTGCGCCTGATCCCGTGCGAATGGTGCAGGTGCTTCGGGATGACCGGGCTATACTGGCCCGGACCTGTCCCCACCCGAGGTGAACGCGATGTGGAAAACACCATGGTTCCGTTGGGGCGCCGTGCTCGGCTTTGCGCTCGGCGGCTTCTTCGACGGCATCCTGCTGCACCAGATCCTGCAATGGCACCACCTTTTGAGCCTGGTGCCCGGCATCGACGACCTGCGCCTGCAGGTGCTGTGGGATGGCTACTTTCACGCGCTGATGTACCTGATCGCGCTGGCGGGCCTCGCCGGCCTGTGGCGCTTGCACAGGCGTGGACAGGGGAACTGGGGCTGGCCGCTGGTGGGGGCGGCCCTGGTGGGCTTCGGCATCTGGCACGTGGTCGACGCTCTGCTGTCGCACTGGCTGCTGGGGATCCACCGCATCCGCATCGACAGCGACAAGCCGCTGCTGTGGGACCTCCTCTGGTTGGCGCTGTTCGGCATCGTCCCGCTCTTGATCGGCCTGCGCCTGCGCCGCCGCGGCGGAGGCCCTGGCCTGCATGGTGCGGCCGCGATGCTGTTGCTGGCGGCGGTGAGCGCGGGCGCCGGCGCCTGGGCACTGGTCCCGCCGGCGCAAACCGGCTTTGCCACCGTGGTGTTCCAGCCCGGCGCGGGCCCGCGCGAGGTGTACGCTGCGCTCGATGCGCTGGACGCGCGCCTGGTATGGAGCGACCGCGCGATGGGCGTGGTGGTGGTGGCCGTGCCAAGCGAAAAGCGCTGGGACTTCTACCGGCATGGGGCGCTGCTGGTCAGTGGTGCGGGCGTGCCGGCGGGCTGCTTCAACTGGTCGAAGGCTTGATACGATGTCGGCAAGCCGATGAGTTGCCAGCCACATGCGACTTCGTGAAATCGCCATCGGCATCGTGCTCAGCGCACTGCTAGCCGCTGTCGTCGCACTGACCGTTCCAGCGCCGCAGCCGCCCGCCGTGGCCTTGCCGGCGCCGTCCCCCGTCCCGCTGCGAAGCGCCACACCAGCGCTGCTTCCAAAGGTGCTTGCCGCCATTCCGTCCGCCGCGCCGCAGCGGGTGGACACGGCGTGGTTCGCTACCCATGCCAGGTTCGGCCGCGCCCGCAGCCTGCGCGAGTTCTTCTACGATGCCGTGCGCAAGCCGGGCAAGGGCGCCCTCTACTACGCGGCGCAGGCCCTGTCGATCTGCGAGCGGGTGCTGGAGCAGGACCCGGCGGCCCTGCCGCCGGCGCGCCGCCAGGCCGCCGCCGAGCTGCAGCGGCGCTGCGACTTCAGCCCGGAGGGCCTGCAGGATGCGCGGCGCGAACTGCGGGCGGCGAAGGATCCCGATCCGGGCGCAGACGCCGTGCTGGACACCGTGTTCGGCTTCTTGTCGGCCGACGGCGCCGAGGGCAGGGCCGGCATGCTGGGCCGGGCCTTCGAGCAGGGCAATCCCGAAATGATCGCCCCGCTGGCGGCGGCTGCGGTGGTGGCGCACATGTCCACGGCTGCGCCGGGCGCCGCGTTTGGCGAGGCCATGGTCGTGTGCCGCCTGGGCGCGGAGTGCGGGCCGGAGGCGGTGGGCACCCTGGAACTGTGCATGCGCCACGGCTGGTGCGCCGACAGCGTGCCGGCAGCCCTGCAGCAGGGCCTGGGGCAGCATTTTCCGGCGCTTGACAAGGTCGCGGCGCAGGTCGTGCGCGACCTGCGCCGCCCCGGCGCCTGACTACAGGGCGATCTGCTGCAGCAGGTACAGGCGCTGGTACAGGCCGCCCTCGATGCGCATCAGGTCTTCGTGCGAGCCGGCTTCCGTGATGCGGCCGTGGTTCAGCACGATGATGCGGTCGGCCGCGCGGATGGTGGAGAGGCGGTGCGCGATCGCGATGATGGTCACCTTGCCGCGCAGTTCTTCCAGCGCTTCCTGCACGATCTGCTCGGTGGCGCTGTCGATGCGCGAGGTCGCTTCGTCCAGCAGCAGGATGCGCGGCTGGCCGGCCAGCGCGCGTGCGATCGCCACCAGCTGTTTCTGTCCCGAGGACAGGCGCGAGCCGCCTTCGCCCAGCTGGGTCTCGTAGCCCTGTTCCAGCGCCGCGATGAAGCCGTGCGCGTGCGCCGCCCGCGCCGCTGCCTCGATGCGCTCGAGCGGCAGGCCGCGGCCCATGTCGATGTTCTCGCGCGCGCTGGCGGCCAGGATGAACGGGTCCTGCGGCACCAGGCCGACTTCGTTGCGGAAGCGCTCGTTGCCGATCGAGGCGAGCGGCAGGCCGCCGATCTCGATGCTGCCCTCATCCGCCGTGTAGTAGCGCAGCAGCAGCGAGAGCAGGGTCGACTTGCCGCTGCCGGTATGGCCGACGATGCCGAAGAAGGCGCCCTGCGGGATGTCGAGCGACAGGTCGTGCAGCACGCGCTGGCCCTCCACATAGGCGAAGTTCACGTGGCGCACGCGCACTGCCGGCGCCCTGGGGTCGAAGGCGGCCTCGTTACCAATACGCCCGGCGGCATGTTCGGCCGCGCCGGCCTCGTCGAGCAGGGTGGACACGCGCGCGGTGGCCACCACCGCCTGCTGCAGGCCGCTGAACTGCATGGTGATCTGGATCAGCGGCTCGACCACGCGCGCGATGTAGCTGATGAAGGCGTACAGCACGCCCACTTCCACCGCATTCATCTGGCGCTGGCCGAAGCCGTAGATCACGATGGTGAGCAGCACCACGTTGAGCAGGTCCAGCGCCGGGCGCAGCAGGAAAGCGTTGGCGCGCAGCTCGGCCAGGCGCGCCTTGCGGTGCGCGCGGTTGGTGTTCATGAAGCGCTCACCGAAGCGCTGCTGGGCATTGCTGGCCTGTAGGACGCTCATGCCGCCGATCGATTCGGCCATCTGGCCGTTGATGTCGCTGCGCAGGGCGCGCGCGCGGGTCACGGCCGGCGCCGACAGGCGCTGGTAGAGCCAGACAATGCCGACCACCGCCGGCACCAGCGCCAGCACCACCAGCATCAGGCGCCAGTCGAGCCAGGCCATGGCGGCCATGGTCCCGACCAGTACGATGGTCGAGTCGAGCATCACGAACAGCACCTGGATGTACAGGGTCTTGACCGCCTCGGTGTCATTGGTCACGCGGCTCACCAGCTGGCCGGTGATGGCGCGGTCGAAGAAGGCCATCGGCAGGCGCAGCACGTGGCCATAGACCCATTCGCGCAGGCGCCGCACCGAGCGCATCGCCAGGCCGGACAGGCGGATCAGCTGCAGGTAGCGGATCCAGGACGAAGCCCAGCCGGTCACCACCAGGCCACCCAGCAGCAGCGACATGCGCTGCCAGTCCAGGTTGCGCGTCAGGAGGTGGTCGTCGATCAGGGCCTTGCCCAGCAGGGGACCGAGCACCTCCAGGCCGGCGGCGATGGCGAGCCAGAAGGTGGCCCAGTACAGGTGGCGGCGGTCGGGATCGGCCGCGCGGCGCAGCAGGCGCGCCGCCTGCGCCGTCTGGGCGCGCATGTTCGCTCCTCCTTCCTCCTTCAGCTCTTTGTCAGTCGGCGTCAATGCTGGCCTCCAGTTGTTGATAGCGCCATTGGCTGGCATACCAGCCGTCCAGCAGCAAGAGTTCGTCGTGGGTGCCGCTTTCCGTGATGCGGCCGTCGCGCAGCACCACGATGTGGTCGGCCCGCACCACCGCCGACAGGCGGTGGCTGGCGATGATGGCGGCGCGCTCCGGCCGCGCGGCGCGCAGCTCGTCCAGGTGTTCCAGGATGCCGGTCTCGGTGCCGGTGTCCACCGCCGACAGGGCGTCGTCGAGCAGCAGCAGGGCGCTGTCGGCCAGCAGGGCGCGCGCGATGGCGACGCGCTGGCGCTGGCCGCCGGAGAGGGTGATGCCCTTTTCGCCGACCGGGGTGTCGTAGCCATGCGGGAAGCGCAGGATGTCGTCGTGGATCGATGCCATCCGGGCCGCTTCCTCGATCTCGGTGCGCGAAGCGCCCGGGCGGGCCAGCGCGATGTTTTCCGCAATCGTGGCCGAGAACAGGAAGGATTCCTGCGGCACCCAGCTCATGGCTGCGCGCAAGGCTTCGAGGCGATACGCCTCCAGCGGCTGCCCGGCCCAGGTAACCGCGCCGTGCTGCGGCGTGGCCTGGCGCAGCAGCACGCGCAGCAGGGTCGACTTGCCGGCGCCCGTCGGACCGACCAGGCCCAGGGTCTGGCCCGGCTGCAGCGTCACCGACACGCCGTCCAGGGCCGGGCGCTCGGCCTCATGGTAGGAGAAGCGCACGCTATCTAACGCCAGCGGGCCGCGGCCGATGATCTCGAGCGTGCCCTTGTCCTCGACCGTGAGCGGCATGTCGAGCAGCGGCTGCAGGCGCGCCAGGCCGGCTTTGCCGCGCTCGATCAGGGACAGCACCCAGCCGGCCGCGAACATCGGCCAGATCAGCTGGCCCAGGTACATCGAGAAGCTGGTCAGCGCACCCACCGTCAGTTCGTTGTTCCAGACCAGGTAGCCACCCAGGCCCAGGGTCAGGCCGGTGGCGGCGGTGAGGGTCAGGCCCACGGCCGGCTCGTAGGCGGCTTCCCAGCGCTGGGCCGTGAGGCTGGCGGCGGCCGCGTTACCGGCCAGTTCGCTGAACTGCGCTGCGCTGCGCTCTTCGAGGCCGAGGGCGCGCAGGGTCCGCACGCCCGACAGCGATTCCTGCACATGGTCGTTCAGGCTTGAAAAGCGTTTCAGCGCGTCCGCTTCGGCCGTGTGGACCTGGCTCGAGATGCGCCAGAATGCGAAAGCCATCAGCGGGAAGGGCAGTAGGGCGACGCCGGCCAGGCGCGGGTCGACCCCGAGTGTCATGATGCCCAGCACCATGACCAGGGTCAGGGTGCCGTCGAAGCCGGCCAGCATCGCTTCGCCGGCCGCCATTTCGATGGCGTCGATGTCGTTGGTGGCGAGCGCCATCAGGTCGCCGGTGCGCTGGCGCTGGTAGAAGGCCGGTCCCTGGGCGGCCAGGCGCGCGTACAGGCGGGTGCGCAGCTCGACGCCCAGGTTGTAGGCGGCCGAATACAGGCGGATGCGCCAGCCCACGCGTAGCACGTAGATCGCCACGCCGAGGCCGAGCAGCTGGGCGAGGCCCACCAGCAGCGCGTGCCGGTCCAGGCTGTGCGCGGCGAGGCCGTCGACCAGGGCGCCGACCTTGCGTGGAATCAAGACCGTACAGATGGCGACGCCGGCCAGCATGAAGGCCGACGAGACATAGGCATGCCAGTGCCGGCGGACGAAACCGCCGATCAGCCTTGCAAGACTCATTCAGTTTCCTTGGAGATTGGTGCGCCCGAAAACAAAAGCGGGCCGAAGCCCGCTAGTGTAGTCGCTTTGCCAATCGGGCGCAGGCGCGCCCGTGCGCTTTCACTTCTTCCGTTTGGAGGAAGCGGGGGCAAGCTCGACCTTCGGCGCCTCGGTGGCATCGAGCTCGGCCACCGGCGCGGCGGCGGGGTGGGCGGCAGCGGCGGCGCGGGGCGCACCCTTGCCGGCGGCCTTGGCGATCGGCTTCGGTTCCGCGACCGGCGCCGGCTCGGCCACCAGCTCGTCAAGCGCGGCAGGTGCTTCGGCCACGACCACGGGTTCGGCCGGGATCGCCGCGGCGAGCGTGTCGCCGAGCGTTGGCGCAAGCGCCTCTGCGCTTGGCGCCGTGTCAGCAAGGTCACCGGCAAGGTCAGCGGCAACCGCGACCGCCGGGTCTGCGGCCTGTTCCACCACCTCGACCGTCTCAACCGTCTCGACCGCCTGCTGCGGCGCCAGTGTCAGGGCCTGCGGGCGCACGGCATACGGACGGACGCCGCTGGCAATGCCGAGCAGCTCACGGCCATAGGCGAATAGGCTGCGCACCTGTTCTTCGGCCTGGCCGCCCAGGGTGAGGACATCGCGCGGGTCGCGCGAATTCATCAGCGCGAAACCGGTACCGAGCGAACGCTGGACCGCGTCGCGCGAGATGGCCAGGTTGAGTGCGGCCACGCGGCTGGCGCTCTCGATGGCCTGGGTGGTCATGGAATTGAAGAAATCGAACTGCGCGTGGAACTGGGCCTTGCGTACTGCGGAAAACTGGTCATGGAGAGAGGTCATAGGGTTTCCTTGTCAGTCATTTATGGCGCACTGCAATATCGGCTAGTGTAGCCTCCACAGGCCAATGTTGCAAAGGCTTGTTGGTTTGTTTTAGAACAGAAATATTGCGATGCAGCATTAAGGTGCGATGGGGACTGCTCAGCATCAAGTCCGTCCGGAAATGGATACAATCAGGCAGACAAAGGAGGAGTGCGCATGGACATTGTGATTCGCAACGCCACCCTGCCGGACGGCAGCCGCGGCATCGACATCGGTATCAATGGCGAACGCATCGTCGCCGTGGAAAAGCGGCTGGCGGCGCAGGGCGCGCGCGAGATCGACGCTGACGGCGACCTGGTCAGCCCTCCTTTTGTGGATGCGCACTTCCACATGGATTCGACCCTGAGCTACGGCCTGCCGCGCGTGAACCGCAGCGGCACCCTGCTGGAAGGGATCAGCCTGTGGGGAGAACTCAAGCCGCAACTGGCCCAGGACGCCCTGGTCGAGCGCGCACTGCGCTACTGCGACTGGGCGGTGGCGCGCGGGCTGCTGGCGATCCGCACCCACGTCGACGTCTGCGATGACCGCCTGCTGGCGGTTGAGGCGCTGCTGGAGGTGCGCAAGCAGGTCGCGCCCTACCTCGACCTGCAGCTGGTCGCCTTCCCCCAGGACGGCCTGCTGCGCAGCGCGAACGCCTTCAACAATCTGAAGCGCGCCATCGCCATGGGCGTGGACGTGGTGGGCGGCATCCCGCACTTCGAGCGCACCATGGCGGACGGCGCCGCGTCGATCCGCCTGCTGTGCGAGTTCGCGGCCCAGCACGACCGGCGCGTGGACATGCATTGCGACGAGACCGACGACCCGATGTCGCGCCACATCGAGACCCTGGCGGCAGAAACCCACCGTCTCGGCATGCACGGCCTGGTGGCCGCTTCGCACCTGACCTCGATGCACTCGATGGACAATTACTACGTGAGCAAGCTGCTGCCCCTGATCGCGGAAAGCGGGGTGGCGGCGATCGCCAATCCGCTCATCAATATCACGCTGCAGGGCCGCCACGACACCTATCCCAAGCGGCGCGGCATGACGCGCGTGCCCGAACTGCTGGCGGCGGGCGTGGACGTCGCCTTCGGCCACGATTGCGTGCTCGATCCCTGGTACGGCATGGGCTCGGGCGACATGCTGGAGGTGGCGCACATGGGCCTGCACGTGGCGCAGATGACCGGGGTGGAGGCCATGCACCAGTGCTTCCTGGCCGTGACCGAGACCCCGGCCCGCATCCTCGGCCTCGAAGGCTATGGCGTGGCGCCCGGCTGCCATGCGGACCTGGTGCTGCTGGATGCCGGCTCCACCGTGGAAGCGATCCGCCTGCGCGCGGCGCGCAAGCTGGTGCTGCGGCGCGGCGCGGTGGTGGCGGAGGCGCCCCCGGCGCAGGCGACCCTGCACCTGCCGGGACGGCCGGCCAGCACCGACTTCCGGATGCCGCCGCACGGATCGCAATAGGACTTAAGTGAGAATTAATGTACGCAACGCGACCGCACGATTCCTGAACCGGGCCGCGTTTTGAGGCTAGAATAGAACGCTTTCAAGTTCAGTAACGCGTTCAAGACAGCCGTGAAAGACATCCAGATCCGCCCCGCCGGCGAGCACGATTTCGACGCGATGTGGAGCATCTTCTGCTCGCACGTCGCCGCCGGCGAAACCTATCCGTTCACTACCGCGACCTCGCGCGAAGCCGGTCACGCTTACTGGCTCGGACCCGAGGTGACGAGCTTTGTCGCGACCTCCAGCGGGTCGCGCGTGCTCGGCATGTACCGCCTGGTCGCGAACCAGGCCGGGCGCGGCCACCACGTGGCCAATGCCTCCTACATGGTCAGCCCGTCGGCGCAGGGCGCCGGCGTGGGGCGCACGCTCGGCGAGCATAGCCTGCTTGAAGCAAAACGCCAGGGCTACCTCGCGATGCAGTTCAACTACGTGGTGAGCACCAATACCGCCGCCATCCGGCTGTGGAAGAAGCTCGGCTTCTCGATCGTGGGTACGCTGCCCAAGGCCTACCGCCACAAGCGCCTCGGCTACGTCGACGCCTACGTGATGTACCAGCTGCTGCAGGACCCGGACCACTGGCCGACGGCGGACGCATGACGGCGGGTCCCCTGGAGATCATCCGCACCGAACGCCTGCGCCTGCGCCTGGTCGAACCCGGGGACGCCGCCGTCTACCTGGAGATCCTCAACGACCCCGCCTTCATCGAGCATATCGGCGACCGCGGCGTGCGCACCCTCGAGGCGGCGGTGAGTTCGATCGAGAACGGCCCGATCGCGATGCAGCGCACGCGCGGCCACTCGATGTACCTGGTGGAGCGCCTGGAAGACGGCAGGGCGGTCGGCCTGTCCGGCCTGATCAAGCGCGACGGGCTCGAGGATGTCGATATCGGCTATGCCTTCCTGCCGCATTACCGCGGGCACGGTTATGCCTTCGAGGCGGCGCAAGGGGTGGTCGCGCATGCGCGCCTGCTTGGCATCCCGCGCCTGGTGGCCATCACGACCCAGGGCAATGCCGCCTCGATCCAGTTGCTGCTCAGGCTGGGGATGCGCTACCAGGGCACGCGCGTCGTGGTGGCGGGCGAGCCGGCGCTCAACCTGTACGGCATGGAGCTGTCGGAAGAGCGCTAGCGCACACTCGTGTGCCGTCAGGTGATGGTAGCATTGGCTTGCACATTCACTAACCCACCACGAGCCATCGATGCCGACCACCGAGCCGCGCCCCGACGCCCCGTTCTTCATTGTCCTGAATGCCGGTTCCGGCCATTCGGAGACCGAGTTGCGGCGTTCGACCATCGAGGAGGTGCTGGCCGGCGCCGGCCGGCGCTGCCATCTCGAACTGGTCGATGATCCGGCCGAGCTCGCGGACAAGGCGCGCAGCATGGCGGCGCGCGCCGTGGCCGAAGAGGGCATCCTGGTGGCGGCCGGCGGCGACGGCACCATCAACACCGTAGCCCATGAGGCCGTGCTGGCCGGATGTCCGTTCGGAGTTTTGCCGCAAGGAACATTCAACTATTTCGGCCGCACCCATGGCATTCCCGAAGACCTGGCCGAGGCCGTGTATTCGCTGCTGCGCGCCCGGATGCGCGCGGTGCAGGTGGGCCTGCTCAACAACAAGATTTTCCTGGTGAACGCCAGCGTCGGGCTCTACCCCAAGCTGCTGGAAGAGCGCGAGCACGACAAGCAGCACTACGGGCGCAGCCGGGTCGTCGCCTTCTTCTCGGCCATCAAGATCGCCCTGCGTCCGCACCGGCACCTGCGCATTTCACTCGAACTCGACGGCAAGGAACGGCGCATCCGGACGACGACCTTGTTTGTCGGAAATAACCGCCTGCAGCTGGAGCAGGTCGGCATGCGCGACGGCCTGATCGAAGCGGTGGAGGACGGCCAGCTGGTCGCCATCGCGCCGCGCCCCATGGGTAAACTCGGCCTGCTGCGCCTGCTGGTGCGCGGCATGCTGGGACGGCTGGGCAGCGACGACGAGGTCGACGCCTTCGCCTTCAAGCGCCTGACCGTGCGCACCCCGGCCGTGTATGGCCGCAAGCGCATGAAGGTCGCGGCCGACGGTGAGGTGACGACAATGCCGATGCCGCTGGAATTCCGCGTGCTCGAAGGCCGCCTGCTGCTGATGGTGCAGGGACCGTCGCGCAAGGAAGCGAGACCCGGTCCCGATGAGGCCGAAGCCGCGTAGGGGTGATCTGGTCCGGTGGACCGGATCACGCGGAGCCGACCGCGCGTTCAACTCCGGCGTGCCTCACGACTGCGTATGCGCCTGTTGGACGCGCGGTCGGCAAGCCGACCACCCTACTCAACGCGGAGCAGGCGGACTCCGTAAATATCAAAGCGGTTCGACGGCCCCGTCGCACCACCGGCTGCGCTGAAGCTGCTGTTACTGTCGAGATAGCTCATGTTGTAGAAGTCGCTCATCTCGATGCGGTAACGGCCCGCGCTCAGCGTTGCCCTGAGTGGCGTCGAATACACGCTCGGCGTGTTCGCCTTCGCCAGCGGGGCGTGCGGCAACTGCACCACGCCTTGGGCCACGATGCGGCCGCGCGCGTCCTTCACCGCCAGCCACTTCACGCCACCGCTGATCCCCAGGTTCACCTGGTTCGCGCTGTTGTGGTAGCGCACCTGGACCGCGTACCGGCCTGCGGCCGGGACGGCGATGCGCTCGACGGCGAAGCGGTCGCCGGGCTGGCCCCAGCCTTCCAGGCGCGGCGCGTCAAAACGTGCAGTCGGGGCGCTGAGCTTCACGTTCGACTGGGCGCGCCGGTCGGTGACAGGCACCTCGATGCCACGGTCGATGCAGCGCGGGATGCTGTGGTGGCTGCGGTTGCCGCCGGCCAGGGACTGGGCCTCGACCGCGTAGCAGGCGAAGGGACTGGCGCCGCGGTCGGTCCAGCTGCCTGCCTGCAGGCCGCTGGCCGCCAGCTTGCCGTCGCGGTAGACGTTGTAGCGCACTGCGCCCTCGTCGCCGGCAGGGGCGATCCGCAGCATATTCCCGTTCGCATGACGCTCGAGGCCCGCGATCGCAGGCTCGCGCGGTGCGAAGGTGGGGCCGGCGGTGGCGTAAGGATCGTCCTTCACGCGGCGGATCTCCTGCTGCCCGTGCTGCAGGCGGCCCAGCACGATCTCGACCTGGTTGTTGTCTTTTAAGCTCGCAAGGGGAATCCGCTTGCTGCTTTCCTGGCCGTTCACCAGGATGCGGTCGACGGTGTAGTAGCCGTCTTCCGTGTCCACGGCCGGCAGGCGCAGGCGCACGTCGATACGCTTGCCCTGCAGGCGCAGCTCGTGCAGCGCGATGTCGTTCGACGCGCCGAACATCTCGCGCCGCAGCTTGGCGGTGACGAAAGGCTGCAGCAGGACGCCGTCGTCCTGCACCGACACGCCAAACAGTTCGCCCACTACCATGCCGAGGTAGGCGCCTACCGACCACAGCTGGCGGCGCGAATTGATCACCGGTCCGATCAGGTTCGGATTGCGTTCGTCCAGCAGCAGCGGCTGGCCGGAGAGCCATTCGAGGTTCTCCATGTTCGACATGTTCAGTGCCGCGCCGCGCAGCAGCGAGTCGTAGGCCGCATCGGCCACGGCGACATTCTTTGCATGGATGGCGGCGCGCAGGCCGTAGGCCGTCACGAAGGGCCACAGGGCGCGGTTGTGGTAGACCGGCATGCCTGGCTGCTGGGGCCAGATGACGGGAGCGCCCATCGGCCCGTGCGGATAGCGCGCCAGGATCGAGCGCGCCTGCTCTTCGCTGGCAACGCCGGTGATGATGGCCAGCGATTGCCCGAGCCAGTCGAACTTGTGCAGCGGCGCGCCGTCGAGGTGGCCGGCGGTGAGGCTGCTGTACATGCCGGCATCACTCAGCCACAGTTGCGTGTTGATGGCGCGCACCAGTTCGGCCGCCCACGCGGCATAGCGCCGCGTTCGCGCGTCGTCGCCCTGTTCCCTCGCCAGTTGTGAGGCCAGGCTAAGGGCTTTGTAATGGCCGACGTTGGTGGACAGCGACTTCGAGGTGGACATCGAGGCCAGCTCGTTCGGGATCCAGGAAGCGTAGCTCTGGTCGCGCCAGTCGAGGAAGGATTGCTCGCCGGTGTACAGGCCGGTGCTGGCGTCGAAGGCCGCGATGCGGTCGTTCTCGATCGTGTTCGACAGGGCCTGCAGCGCGCGCCGGGCGAAGGGCGCGCGTTCGGCAGCGGGCAGGGTGCGTAGCACTTCCTCGGCGGCGAAGCCCCAGGTGACGCGGTCGGTGCTGACCGGCCAGCTGCCGCCGCTGCCGGTGTCCTGCACGACCTGCAGGCCGTCCGGGCTGCCCGCGACCTGTGGTGCGATCTTCAATCCCTTGCGCCAGCCGGACAGCTTGAATTCGAGCGAGTTGCGCACCCGTTGCGGGTCGAGCAGGGCCAGGCCCAGGTCGGCGGCGTAGGACAGGTCGCGCGTCCACACGTAATGCCACTTTTCGCCGGTGGCGAAGCACTCGCAGGGAATCGCGGCGCCGCCGTTGTAGTTGCCGTCACGGATCTGGCTCACCGCATCCAAGCGCATTTCCGAGCCGGCCAGTGCGAACAGCGCGTCGAAGGCCAGGTTGCCGGTACGGACGCGCGGCAGGCCGGCCTGCTCGGCGTACTCGCTGTGCTGCGGGCCGGGGTCGCGCAGACTGAGCGTTGTGGAGTGGGCGTAGCGCCGCAGTGCCGCGCCGGCATCGGGCGTGGAGAAGCGCGCGCTTTCCTGCTTGCCGTCCCAGGTCGGCCAGGTAAGCGCTGCAACTGCCTCGCGTCCCGCGTGCGGATCGGGCGCCGCGGCTGCCTGTGGCGTCTCCAGGCGCACCACGCGCAGCTTGGGGGCCGCCGGGTTCGAGGCATCCACCGTGAAGCGGTAAGTGCCGGTCTGGCGCACGAACAGGTAGTCTTCCGGACCGGGCTGGGTGGCCAGGGGATACGAGGCGCCCGGCGCCACCGTCACGCTCTTGCTGGTGTCGGCCACCCATTCGTCAGCCCAGTCGCGGCTGCCGACCTTGAAGGCATGGTTGCCCGGGCTGACCAGGATGTCCGCTTCGTACACGCCCTTGCCTTTGTGGGAAAGCGCGTTATCGGTACCCCAGCCGTTGAAGGCGCCGCGGATGTAGAGTTCCTTTTCCTTCTCCTGCGCGCTTGCGGAAAGGCAGGCGAGCAGGGCGGCCGTGGCCAGCAGGCAGCGCTTCATCGCGCCGCGTCCAGTTCCAGGATCACGCTGCCCTTGGCCGGCAGGCGCAGCTCCTTGGTGAGATCGAAGCGCTTGCCGCTCAGGACATCGACGCCGCCCGCTCTGCCTTCCAGCATTTCATGGAAACGCTGCGCATCCAGCACCATCTCCTTTGGGTTGTTGTTGAAGGCGACCAGCACGCGCTTGCTGTCGTCGTAGCGGAAGTAGACATAGGTGTTGTCGCGCGGGCCGTAGTGCATCAGCTTTCCACGGTGGATGACGGGCTGGCCCTTGCGCCAGTTGGCCAGCCTGCGCACCAGTTCCTGCGCGGCACGCTGCTGGCTGCTCAGGCCCTTGCCCGCGAAGGCATCGAGCTTGTCGCCGGCCCAGCCACCGGGGAAGTCGCGCCGGTAGCTGGCGTCGTCGCGCTCGCGGGTCGCGCTGGTCATGAGGATCTCGTCGCCCGTGTAGAGCTGCGGGATGCGCGGCATCGTCATCAGGAAGACCATCATCATGCGGTAGCGGTCGAAGTCCTCGCCGACCACGCTCCAGATGCGCGACACGTCGTGGTTGGCTTCGAACAGCACCAGGTTGCCCGGCTCCGGATACAGGTAGTCGAGCGAGAGGGTTTCGTAGACGTCGCCGAACACGTTGCGGCCGTTCTTGTCGGCGAGCGCCGTGCGCATGCTTTCGGCCAGCGGGAAGTCCATCAGGCTCGGCGTGGAGGCGCGGTAGCCGTCGATGTTCTGCTTGCCGCGCTGCCAGCGCGCCACCACCGGCACCAGCTTGCTCCACTCTTCGCCCACCATGTTCAGCTTCGGGTACTCGGCTATCAGGCGCTTCGTGTAGTCGGAAAGGAAAGCGCCGTCCGAATAGCCGAAGGTGTCGATGCGCAGGCCCGACAGGCCCGCGTACTCGATCCACCAGATGTTGTTCTGGATGAGGTAATTGGCCACCAGCGGATTGGACTGGTTCAGGTCCGGCATGCTCTCGACGAACCAGCCGCGCGTGAAGTTGTCCGCGTCTTCCTTCGACGCGTACGGGTCCTGCACGGCGGTGCGGTGGTGCTGGGTCGGCACGAACTTGCCGCCATAGTTGATCCAGTCCGGCGTCGGCAGGTCCTTCATCCACCAGTGGCCGCTGCCGATGTGCGACAGCACCACGTCCTGGATGATGCCGATGCCGCGCTTTTTCGCTTCCATGGAGAGGCGGCGGAAGTCCTCGTTGCTCCCGTAGCGCGGGTCGATCCGGTAGTGGTCGGTGGCCGCGTAGCCGTGATACGAGTAGGCCGGCATGTTGTTTTCCACCAGCGGCGTCGGCCACAGCTGGGTGAAGCCCATGTCGCGGATGTAGTCGAGGCGCTGGACGATGCCCTCGATGTCGCCGCCGTGGCGTCCGGAGCCGTTCGCGCGATTGGATTTTTCCAGCGTGTCCGGCGTGCTGTCGTTACGCGGGTCGCCGTTGGCGAAGCGGTCCGGCATGACCTGGTAGATCGCGTCGCTGTTGTTGAAGCCGACGCGCTGGCTGGAGCCAGGCTCGCGCGCCAGCAGCTGGTAGGCATAGCGCGTCTCGCCGCCCGCACCGCTGAACACGATGTCGAACTTGCCCGGCTTCGCGTCCACGCCGATTTCCAGGTCGACGAACAGGTAATTCCTGCTGGGGACCCGGGTCACCGACGCGATGCGCACGCCCGGGTAGCTCAGGCTCGGCGCCAGGTCGGCGATGCGCTCGCCATGCACCATCAGCTGCAGCCCCTTGTGCTGCATGCCGGCCCACCAGAAGGGCGGCTCCATGTGGGCGATGGCGGGGGATTGGGCGAGGGCGGCGCAGGGAGTGAGTGCGGCGCTGCCGAGCAGCAGGCTGGCGAAGAAATGTCTCATGTCGGTGTGGGCGTTTTCTCGCTCCCGATATACCGAATCGTAGTCAGACTACAGGTCGGCGCGGTGGCAAGGGTCGCCATGCGTGGTTATGTTGCTACGAGAATACTATGGATCGGCTGTAGCACACAAACGTTCAGCATCTAGTCAAAGTACAAATTTTCGGATCGAAAATTTCTCGTCCCATTGTACGTACCACGCCCAATATCCTGAAGAGTGTCCAGAATTGCACCAAACTGGTGCGAAAAGCGTCGAGTCTGCTGCTTGAAAGCGCATTTGTAGTCCGACTACAGTCATCTGTATGTGATCCTGTAGCCCAAATACAACGAAAAAGACGTGCTCAAGCCAGTATATATATAAAATGATGCCGTTATCGTAGTAACAAGCAACTCCCGTTGACAGTGCATCTAGTTTTAATACAGAATCCTTGACAGAACGTCTAAATACGTTTGCTTGAGGCTGCCGTGCAAGCTGGCTGTCGCGCTGTAGTTTCGGGAAAAAATTATTGGTCTATATGAGGGGACAAATGAGTATCTTCGCAACCAAGCGCACCGCCGAGCCGGTTCGCCATGCATTCCAGCTGAGCCCGGTAGCCGCCGGCTGCGCAGTCTTCCTGTCGGTGTTCGCGGGCAGCGCCTACGCGCAAGCCCAGGACAACACCACGACCACCACCAGCGCCACCTCGAGCGTCGCCACCCAGCCGAATTCGGCCGAGCAGGCAGCAGCCGCCGCCGAGCCGACGCCGGCCGGCGCGACCGCCCAGCCGAATGTCGCCACCGTCCAAGTGACCGGTATCCGCCGCGGTATCGAAGCGGCCATCTCGATCAAGAAGAATTCCTCGTCGATCGTCGAAGCCATCTCGGCCGAAGACATCGGCAAACTGCCGGACCAGAGCGTCGCCGAGTCGATCTCGCGCCTGCCGGGCGTGTCGGCCCAGCGCGGCCGCAGCTCGGGCAAGGCATCGGACATCTCGGTGCGCGGCCTGTCGCCGAGCTTCAACGGCACCCTGCTGAACGGCCGCGAAATGGCCTCCACCGGCAATGCCCGTTCCCCTGAGTTCGACCTGTTCCCGGCCGAACTGATGGGTTCCATCGTCATCTACAAAACCCCGGAAGCGAGCGTCATCGGCCAGGGCCTGGCCTCGACCATCGACCTGCGCACCGTGCAGCCGCTCGACTTCGGCAAGCGCACCGTCGCTGTCAGCTACAAGAAGACCCGCCTGGGCGTGAAGCACCCGGACGGCCTGCCGGAAGGCGACGGCAAGCGCGCCACCCTGTCGTACATCGACCAGTTCGCGAACCGCACCATCGGCGTTGCCATGGGCTTTACCCGCTATGAAGAAACCGGCGGCGGCCAGACCACCTTCAACTCCTGGGGCACCGCCGAGATGGCGTACAACGGCGCCAACGTGAAAACCCCGGGCGGCTTCGGCTACGACACCGTGGTCGACTCGCACGAACGCGACGGCGCCTTCGCGTCGCTGCAGTTCCGTCCGAACAAGAACTTCAAGTCGACCGTCGACCTGTTCTACTCGGCCGGCGAAACCGGCCAGAAGAAGACCGGCTTCGAAGGCGGTGTGGCCTACAACGGCGGCGGCGCCTATGAGCTGCCGCACGTGCTGAGCACCGCCACCGTCTCGAACGGCGTCGCCACCAGCGGTACCATCAGCAACTGGAAGGGCGTGGTGCGTAACCACTACGAGGGCTCGAAGGACGACCTCAAGACCATCGGCTGGAACAACGAGCTGAAGATCGCCGACTGGACCACCGCGGCCGACCTGACCTGGTCGAAGGCGACCAAGCTGGCCTCGCGCTACGAGACCACCGCCGGTATCGCCGGTCGCGCCCAGGACACCCTGCGCTACACCAACTTCAACGGCGCCAACGTCACCGAAGTGAAGTACACCCCGGGCTCGAACTACGCCGACCGCAGCGTCGCGCGCCTCACCGATGTGATGGGCTGGTCCGGTGGCGAAGCCTCGCCGCAGGCCGGCTACCTGGCCCAGCCTTACGTGGAAGACACCGTCAAGGCCGTGCGCCTGACCGCCAAGCGCTCCCTGGAACTGGGTCCGATCACCGGCACCAGCTTCGGCTTCAACCACACCTCGCGCGACAAGTCGCGCACTGGCGACGAAGGCCGCCTGGTGATCGCCGGCGGTCCGTACGCCGCCGCCGCGGTGCCGGGCAGCGACGTCGCCTTTGCCGGTTCCTCGGGCTTCCAGGTCGTGTCCTGGGATCCGCGCGGCTCGCTCGGTTCGGTCTACCAGCTGGCGCAGAAGGTCGATGCCGACATCTACAACAAGTACTGGGATGTGAGCGAGCGCATCAACACCGCCTACGTCATGGGTGACCTGAACGGCGAGATGTTCGGCCTGAGCTATCGCGGCAACGTCGGCCTGCAGGCGATCCACACCAACCAGCGCGGCGGCGGCTACGTCATCGACAAGGCCCGCTGCGTCGGCAACACCGCACAGACCTGCCCGGCGCAGCGCGTGGACGAAGGCGACAGCTACTGGGACGTGCTGCCTAGCGCGAACCTCAGCTTCGACCTGGGGAATGAACAGGTACTGCGCCTCGGCATGGCCAAGGTGGTCTCGCGCGCCAACCTGGATGACCTGCGCGCCGGCCAGAACTTCGGCATCTCGACCACCGGCGTGCCGATCCTGGTTGGCAGCGGCGGCAACCCGCAACTGAAGCCGTTCCGCGCAAAGGCCCTCGACCTGTCGTACGAGAAGTACTTCGGCAACAAGGGCTACATCAGCGCCGCCGTCTTCTACAAGAAGCTCGACAGCTACATCCTGCGCATCCCGCGTCCGTTCGACTTCCGTCCGTTCGTGACCCCGACCACCCCGCTGCCGCTGACCGGTCCGTACGCCGGCTCGACCGTCGGCCTGTTCAACCAGCCGGTCAACGGCGACGGCGGCAACCTGAAGGGCTACGAGCTGGCCGTGAACGTTCCGTTCTCGATGATCACGCCATACCTGGACGGTTTCGGTGCGATGGTGAACCACTCGGATACCCGCAGCAACGTCAACCTGCCGGAGACCGGTTTCGCGAACGTGGCCGGCGACCTGACCAGCATTCCGCTGCCGGGCCTGTCGCGCAAGGTGAGCAACCTGCGTATCTACTACGAGAAGAACGGCTTCCAGATTGCCGCCGCGGCGCGCAAGCGTTCGAGCTTCCTGGGCCAGGTCTCGGACTTCCAGGACAATGCGCAGCTCACCTTCATCAAGGGCGAGACCATCGTCGACCTGCAGGCATCGTACGAAATCCAGTCGGGCTGGCTGAAGGGCGTGAGCCTGTACGCCCAGGCGCAGAACTGGAACAACGCACCGTTCCTCGAGTTCACCACCGACGAGGAAAACCCGTCGAACCGCCGCGACTATGGCCGCACCTACCACTTCGGCGCGACCTACAAGTTCTAAGCTGAACTGAGGTAAAGTAACGACCCCTGCCGGGCCTGCGCCTGCCAGGGGTCGTTTTTCGTATCCAGGAAATCTCCATGCACAACGAAGCACTCAAGGACATCGTCATCGTCGGCGGCGGCACCGCCGGCTGGATGACCGCGGCGGCGCTGTCCACCATGCTCAATGGCCGCTACAACATCCGCCTGGTCGAGTCGGACGAGATCGGCATCGTCGGCGTCGGCGAAGCGACCATCCCGATGATCCAGCGCTTCAACCGCGTGCTCGGCATCGACGAGCACGAGTTCATGCGCGAGACCCAGGGCAGCTTCAAGCTGGGTATCGAGTTCGTCAACTGGGGCAGGGTGGGTGAGCGCTACATGCACGGCTTCGGCCGCCTGGGCCAGGACCTGGCGACCGTGCCCTTCGACCAGTACTGGCAGAAGATGCGCCTGGCGGGCAAGGCCGCGCCGCTGGAGGAGTATTCGATCACGCGTATGGCGGCCAAGGCCGGCAAGTTCATGCCGCCGCGCTTCGACGTGCAGAATTCGCCGCTGCGCGACATCAACTACGCCTACCACTTCGACGCCAGCCTGTATGCAAAGTACCTGCGCAAACTGGCCGAAAGCCGTGGGGTAGTCCGTATCGAAGGTAGAATCACCCGCGTCACCCAGCGCGAGCCTGACGGTCACGTCGACGCGGTGGAACTGGAAAACGGCAGTCGCGTCGAGGGCGAGCTGTTCATCGACTGCTCGGGCTTCCGCGGCCTGCTGATCGAGCAGACCCTGCAAACCGGCTACGAGGACTGGACCCATTGGCTGCCGGCCGACCGCGCGCTGGCCGTGCCCTGCGAATCGGCGCCGGCGATCACACCCTACACCCGCGCTACCGCGCACAAGTCGGGCTGGCAGTGGCGCATCCCGCTGCAGCACCGCACCGGCAACGGCCACGTGTACTGCAGCCGCTTCATCAGCGACGACGAAGCCGCCGCCACGCTGCTGGCCAACCTGGACGGCAAGGCCTTGGCCGAGCCGCGCCTGATCAAGTTCCAGACCGGCATGCGCAAGCTGGCCTGGAACCGCAACGTGGTGGCCCTGGGCCTGGCCAGCGGCTTCCTGGAGCCGCTGGAGTCGACCAGCATCCACCTGATCCAGTCCGGCATCCAGCGCCTGATCGACTTCTTCCCTGATCGCGGCTGGAGCGAGATCGACCGCGACGAATACAACCGCCAGTCGCGCTTCGACTACGAGCGCATCCGCGACTTCATCGTGCTGCACTACCACCTGAACCAGCGCACCGATTCGCCATACTGGCAGGAGTGCGCGCACATGGCGATTCCGGAGACGCTGCAGCGCAAGATGGACATGTACCGCACCCATGGGCGCGTGGTCCGGGTCGACAACGAGCTGTTCTCGGAAGTCGGCTGGATCCAGGTGTTCGAAGGGCAGAACATGCCGATCGAGGGTTACCACCCGCTGGCCGATACGCAGTCCGAGGAGGACATCGCCGAGTACCTGGCCAGCGTGCGCGAGGTGATCGCCAAGTGCGTCGAGGTCATGCCTTCGCATAATGACTATATCGCGAAGATGTGCGCTGCAAAGAAGATGTAGCGCGCGAACCTGTATCATTGCGGCCCCATGCGCGGCAGCGCCTGGGGCCGTTTTCTTTTGGGGCTTGCCGTACAGCTACAAGCCGCCCCGTTCCAAATAGTGCCCGCCGTCCTCCTGCAAGGGAGTAAACTGGCGCCTTAGTATTAATTTTGAAAGCTTTACCATGTCCGACACCCCCCTCCCGACGTTTGCCGATCTCGACATCTCCGCCCCCGTACTCAAGGCGTTGAAGGAAGTCGGCTACGAAACGCCGTCGCCGATCCAGGCCGCGACCATTCCGCTGCTGCTGGCCAACCGCGACGTGCTCGGGCAGGCCCAGACCGGCACCGGCAAGACCGCCGCCTTTGCGCTGCCGATCCTGTCGCGCATCGACATCAAGCAGGCCACGCCGCAGGCGCTGGTGCTGGCGCCGACGCGCGAACTGGCGATCCAGGTGGCCGAAGCCTTCCAGAGCTACGCCGCCCACATCAAGGGCTTCCACGTGCTGCCGATCTATGGCGGCCAGAGCTACGGCCCGCAACTGTCGGCGCTGCGCCGCGGCGTGCACGTGGTGGTGGCCACCCCTGGCCGCGTGATCGACCACATCGAAAAGGGTTCGCTCGACCTCTCGCAGCTGAAGACCCTGGTGCTGGACGAAGCGGACGAGATGCTGCGCATGGGCTTCATCGACGACGTCGAGCACATCCTGCAGCAGACCCCGCCGGAGCGCCAGACCACGCTGTTCTCGGCCACCATGCCGCCGGCGATCAAGCGCATCGCCAAGACCTACCTGCGCGACCCGGCCGAAGTGACCGTGGCGGCCAAGACCGGCACCGCCGAGAACATCACCCAGCGCTACTGGCTGGTGGCCGGCGTGCAGAAGCTCGATGCGCTGACCCGCATCCTGGAAGCCGAAGCGTTCGACGGCATGATCATCTTCGCGCGCACCAAGCTCGGCACCGAAGAGCTGGCAACCAAGCTGCAGGCGCGCGGCTTCGCGGCCACCGCGATCAATGGCGACATGACCCAGCAGGCGCGCGAGCGCACCATCGAGCAGCTCAAGAACGGCAAGATCGACATCCTGGTCGCAACCGACGTCGCCGCGCGCGGCCTGGACGTGGAACGCATCAGCCACGTGATCAACTACGACGTGCCGTCGGACCCGGAAAGCTACACCCACCGCATCGGCCGTACCGGCCGCGCGGGCCGCAGCGGCGACGCGATCCTGTTCATCACCCCGCGTGAGCGCGGCCTGCTGAAAGCCATCGAGCGCGCGACCCGCCAGCCGGTGGCGCCGCTGCAGCTGCCGACCGTGAAGGCGGTGAACGAAGTGCGGATCGCCAGGTTCAAGGAGCAGATCGCGGCTACCCTGGCAGAGGGCGGCCTGGAAGTCTTCCGTTCGCTGGTCGAGGAATACGAGCGCGAACAGAACGTGCCGGCGGTGGACATCGCCGCGGCGCTGGCCAAGCTGGCGCGCGGCGACCAGCCGCTGCTGCTGGAAAAGCCGGATCGTGAAGCGAAGCCCGAATTCGCCCCGCGCGAGCAGGGAACGTGGGAAGATCGACCGGCCCGTCCGCAACGTGAAGCGCGCGAGCCGGCCTTCAAGAAGGAGCGTGTAATGCGCGCGCCGGAACCGGGCATGGCGACCTTCCGCATCGAGGTCGGCCACCAGCACGGCGTCAAGCCGGGCAACATCGTCGGCGCGATCGCCAACGAAGCCGACATGCCGGCCAAGTACATGGGCCGCATCGAGATCTACGACGACTACAGCACCATCGACCTGCCGGACGACATGACGCCTGAGCTGATCGACCACCTGAAGACGGTGTGGGTGGCGGGGCAGCAGCTGAACATGACGCGTGATGGGGTGGAAGAACCGATCATCACGGCGCCGAAGAAGAAGTCGTTCGCGAAGGCGGGCGCCGATCGGCGCGTGGCGGAGAAGAGTTTCAAGAAGCCGCACCGTAAAGGCTAATTACGGCCACTGTCCGTTGAACCGTCATGCGCGCCACTGGCGCCCATGACTCCCGGCGAAGGCCGGGATCCAAGTTTGTACGTGTGGAGGTGCAATCAATCTTGACCGCTATGCACCTGAAATTGGGTTCCGGCCTTCGCCGGAACGACGGGCTAACTGTTTCAATTGAGGATTGGGGCTGATCAGCCGATACTTCACTTGCTACTGGCGACCTTCGCATTTTCCGGCGCAAACATCCACAACAGCGCCTCACGCAATTCCCCCGCCCAGAACGCCTCGTTGTGCTCCGCCTCCGGCACGATCTTGAGCACCGTGTTGGCCGCCGGATGCCCGGTCTGCTTCACCGTCTCGGCCATGCGCTTGACGTCCGCGTTCATCTGCGGCCCTTCCTTCCCGCCCATCAGCAGGAACACGCGCGCATCCTTCGGCGCGGGTTTGGCGGTGACGAAGTCGAACACGGACTGCCCAGCCGTCCAGTATGCCGGCGAGAACACGCCGGCCTTGCTGAACACGTCCGGATACTGCACCAGGGCGTAGTGCGAGGCCAGGCCGCCCATCGAGCTGCCCATGATCGCGGTATGCGCGCGGTCGGGCAGGGTGCGGTACTGCCTGTCGATCATCGGCTTGACCGTCTTCACGATGAAGTCCGTGTAAGCGCGGCCTTCGCCCTTGCCGATCCGTTCGTTGTCCCAGGCGTTCAGTTCGGTCATGCGCTTTTCCTGGCCGTTGTCGATGCCGACCACGATCAGTTCCAGCTTGCCCTCCTTCGCCAGCGCGTCGAGGGTCTCGTCCACTTTCCACTCGCCCGCATAGGCGGTCGCGTTGTCGAACAGGTTCTGGCCGTCGTGCATGTACAGCACCGGGTAGCGCTTGCCTGAGGTGGCATAGCCGGGCGGCAGGTAGAGGCGCAGCTGGCGCTTGCGCTCCAGGCCCGGCATCTCGACCGGGCTGCCGAGCAGGCTCACGCCGGGCAGGGCGGTCGACACTTTTGGCGCGTCCGCGGCTGTCGCGGGCACGCTCAGGGTAGCAACGAACAGGAGTGGAGCAAGGGTGGAGCGAAGCGAAGGCATGGCAAGTCTCCTGAGTCATATTTATGTTGTTTGACTACAGAGTCGGGTTGTCCAGTCCGCTCTGTTGTGGCGATTCTACTATGACAGCTCTTCGATTGACACTCGCATATCGAAATGTTATTTTGCTACAGCTTCTGCCAGGTTAGCTTCATTCGGGCTGCCTGCATCACACGAGAGCCCGCCAGGTCCGGGCCACATTGGGGACACACATGGATATGCAAAGCGGCGTGCTCAAGCCACGCCTGTCGTTCTGGCAGCTCTGGAACATGAGCTTCGGCTTTTTCGGCATCCAGTTCGGCTTCGCTCTGCAGAACGCCAACACCAGCCGCATCTTCTCGACGCTGGGCGCCAACCCCGACGACCTGGCCCTGTTCTGGCTCGCTGCGCCTGTCACCGGCCTGCTGGTGCAGCCCGTGATCGGCTACCTGAGCGACAACACCTGGCACCCGAAATGGGGCCGCCGCCGTCCCTTCTTCTTCATCGGCGCCGTGCTGGCTGCGATCGCCCTGTTCCTGATGCCGAATTCCGCGGCGCTGTGGATGGCGGTGGCCGTGCTGTGGCTGATGGATGCGGCCATCAACGTGTCGATGGAGCCGTTCCGCGCCTTCGTCGGCGACAAGCTGGACGCCTCGCAGCAGACCGCCGGCTACGCCATGCAGACCTTCTTCATCGGCTGCGGCGCCGTGATCGCCTCGCTCCTGCCCTGGTTCTTCGAAACCATGGGCGTGTCCAACGCGGCGGTGGGCGGCACCATTCCCGACACCGTGCGCTATTCGTTCTACGCCGGCGGTGCGATCTTCTTCCTGGCCGTGCTGTGGACCGTGCTCACCGCGGACGAACTGCCCCCTGCCGACCTCGATGCCTTCCACGCCGAGCGCAAGCGCTCGCGCAGCGTGGGCGTGGCCCTGAAGGAAATCGTCGGCGGCTTCGCCCACATGCCGAAGACCATGGTGCAACTGGCTTTTGTCCAGTTCTTCACCTGGATTGCGCTGTTCGCGATGTGGATCTACACCGGCTCGGCGATCGCCGACAACGTCTATGGCACCACCGACGCCCAGTCCACGGCCTTCCAGGACGCCGGCAGCTTCGTCGGCATCATGTTCGCGGTGTACAGCGGCGTGTCGGCCCTGGCGGCCTTCATCCTGCCGGTGTTCGCGCGCGCCACCAGCCGCAAGACCGTGCACGCCACCTGCCTGGCCATCGGCGGCCTGAGCCTGGCTTCCATCGTCCTGATCACCGACCGCAACATGCTGATGCTGCCGATGATCGGCGTTGGCCTGGCCTGGGCCTCGATCCTGACCATGCCGTACGCCATCCTGGCGGGCTCGCTGCCGGCCAAGCGCATGGGTTACTTCATGGGCCTGTTCAACTTCTTCGTCGTGATCCCGCAGATCTGCAGCGGCCTGCTGCTGGGCGGCGTGACCAAGCACTTCTTCGGCGGCCACACCGTCATGACGGTGGCGCTGGGCGGCGGCGCGATGCTGCTGGCGGCCGTGCTGACCCTGTTCGTCACCGACCGTGCAGCGCCGGTCAAGGCAGCCGTCTAAACCCTCGCGCGCCAATGATTTCGCGCCTGTCGTATCGTAACGTTTTATCAACATTGTCCAATGTTGCACCACGTTATTACGACAGGAGCGAAGCATGACCATCCAGACCGTCCCGACCACGCCGTTCGCCGGACAGCGGCCCGGCACCTCGGGCCTGCGCAAGAAAGTCACCGAATTCCAGCAGCCGGGCTACCTCGAGAATTTCGTCGAAGCGATCTTCCTCACCCTGGGTGAAGGCGAAGGCCGCACCCTGGTCGTCGGCGGCGACGGCCGCTACTTCAACCGCGAAGCGATCCAGACCATCCTGCGCATGGCCGCCGCCCACGGCGTGGCGCGCTGCCTGGTGGGCCGCGGCGGCATCCTGTCCACGCCGGCGGTGAGCTGCGTGATCCGCAAGCACGCCGCTTTCGGCGGCATCGTGCTCTCGGCCAGCCACAACCCGGGCGGTCCGGACGGCGACTTCGGCATCAAGTACAACATCGGCAACGGCGGTCCCGCCCCGGAGAAAATCACCGAAGCGATCTTCGCCAATACCCAGGCACTGGCGTCCTACCGCATCAGCGATGGCGCCCCGGTCGACCTCGACCAGGTCGGCAAGACCAGCATCGAGAACATGGTGGTCGAGATCATCGATCCGGTCGCCGACTACGCCGAACTGATGGCGCGCCTGTTCGACTTCAATGCCATCCGCGCCCTGTTCACAGGCGGCTTCCGGATGCGCTTCGACGCCATGCATGCGGTCTCGGGCCCGTACGCGAAAGCGATCATCGAAGGCACGCTGGGCGCGCCTGCCGGCACGGTGGTCAACTGCGATCCGCTGGAGGATTTCGGCGGCGGCCATCCGGACCCGAACCCGGTCAATGCCGCCGACCTGATCGCCCACATGAACGGCCTGGACGCGCCGGACTTTGGCGCCGCCTCCGACGGCGACGCCGACCGCAACATGATCGTCGGGCGCAAGCTGGCGGTGACGCCTTCCGACAGCCTGGCCATCATCGCCGCCAACGCCACCGTCGCGCCGGGCTACGCCGGCGGCATTACCGGCATCGCGCGCTCGATGCCGACGTCCCAGGCGGCCGACCGCGTCGCGGCAAGCCTCGGCATTACCTGCTTCGAGACCCCGACCGGCTGGAAGTACTTCGGCAACCTGATGGACGCCAACCTCGCCACCCTGTGCGGCGAAGAGAGCTACGGCACCGGCTCCCATCACATCCGCGAGAAGGACGGCCTGTGGGCCGTGCTGTTCTGGCTGAACCTGATCGCCGCACGCGGCAAGTCCGTGAACGAGATCGTGCGCGAGCACTGGGCCCGTTTCGGCCGCAACTATTATTCCCGCCACGACTACGAAGCCGTCGACACCGCCGCCGCGGACGCATTGATGGCCGCGCTGCGTGCGAAACTTCCGGACCTGGCCGGCCAGACCCTGGGAAGCTTCCGCGTATCGGAGGCCGACGACTTCTGCTACAACGATCCGGTCGACGGCTCGGTGGCGACGCGCCAGGGCATCCGCATCATCATGACGGACGGCTCGCGCATCGTCTTCCGCCTGTCCGGCACCGGCACTGAAGGCGCCACCATCCGCCTCTACCTCGAACGCTACGAAGCCGACCCGGCGCGCCACGACATCGACACCCAGCAGGCGCTGCTTGAGCTGATCGCCATCGCCGACAGCGTGGCGGAACTGCGCCAGCGCACCGGCCGGGAGAGCCCGACCGTGATCACCTAGACCATCCACCCACCACACAGGAAACCGCATGAAACTACCCGTCCTTGCCGCCTCCATGCTGCTCGCCTTCAGCACTGCCACCCAGGCTGCTGCCCAGGCCAGCAAGCCTTTCGTCTGGGAGAACGCCACCGTCTACTTCCTGCTGACGGACCGCTTCAACAATGGCGACAAGGCGAACGACCACGCATTCGGCCGCAAGGATGACGCGGCCAAGCTGCGCGGTTTCATGGGCGGCGACCTGGCCGGCATCACGGCCAAGATCAAGGAAGGCTACTTCAAGGACCTGGGCGTGAACGCCATCTGGCTCACGCCCCCGGTCGAGCAGATCCACGCGCCGACCGACGAAGGCACCGGCAAGACCTACGGCTTCCACGGCTACTGGGCGCGCGACTTCACCGCGGTGGATGCGAATCTCGGCACCGAGCAGGACTTCCGCAACTTCGTGGAGACGGCGCACGCCAACGGCATCCGCGTGCTGCTCGACGTGGTGATGAACCATACCGGCCCGGTCACGCCGACCGACCCGGTATGGCCGGCCGACTGGGTGCGCACCAAGCCGAAGTGCACCTACAAGGACGCGCCGACCACGGTCGACTGCACCCTGGTCGACAACCTGCCGGACATCCTTACCAATAGCAACGCCAACGTGGCCCTGCCGCCGGCCTTGGTGGCGAAGTGGAAGAAGGAAGGGCGCTACGAGCGCGAGGTGAAGGAACTGGACGCCTTCTTCAAGCGCACCGGCTACCCGCGCGCGCCGCGCTTCTACCTGGTCAAGTGGCATGCCGACTGGGTGCGCAAGTATGGCGTGGACGGCTTCCGCGCCGACACCGTCAAGCACACCGAGCCGGGCGTGTGGAAGGAACTCAAGCAGGAGGCCAGCCTGGCCTACGAAGAATGGAAGCGCGCCAATCCGGCCAAGCGTCTGGGCAACCAGCCCTTCTTCATGGTCTCGGAAGTTTACGGCTACTCCATCAACCACGGCCGCAGCTACGACATGGGCAACAATGTCACGGTCGACTGGCTCGCCAACGGCTTCGACAGCATGATCAACTTCAGCATGAAGTCGGACGCGGCCCAGGGCTACGAAAAGCTGTTCTCGGAGTATTCGAAGGCGCTGCAGGGCCCGATGAAGGGCTATTCGGTGCTCAACTACATCAGCTCGCACGACGACGGCAGCCCCTACGACCCGGCGCGCCAGCGTCCGCTGGAAGCGGCCAACAAGCTGCTGCTGGCGCCTGGCGCGGCCCAGATCTACTACGGCGACGAGAGCGCACGCCTGCTCAACATCGAAGGCGCGGAAGGCGACGCCAAGCTGCGTTCCTTCATGAACTGGGACGAGCTGGCCGCCAACACGCAGCGCGGCATCCACCGCGTGGGCGACGTGCGCGAGCACTGGGCCAAGCTGGGACGCTTCCGTGCGGCCCATCCGGCGGTGGGAGCGGGCGTGCACCAGATGCTGGCGTCCAGTCCCTACACCTTCAAGCGCACCTGGCAGAGCGGCGGCGTGAGCGACCGCGTGGTGGTCGCCCTCGACCTGCCGAACGACAAGGCGGTGCCGATTTCGGTGGCCGGCGTGTTCAACGATGGCCAGACCGTGCGCGACTGGTACACCGGCAAGACGGCGGTGGTGAATGGCGGCAAGGTTCAATTCGGTACGGCAGCGCCGGTGGCGCTGATCGCCCAGGACTGAGCGCACACGAATCCTGTCGTGCGCGCCTCCTCGCCCGATACAATTGGGGTTCCGAGATTATCGAACTGAACGTCGACATGACCGACACCGGATCCCTGTACTGGAAACGCGAGGACGCCGAGGCCCTGCACGTCCTCCTGCTCGAGAAGACCCGCCAGTACGGCATCATGTTCTACGATGCCGAACTGCGCATCACGGGCTGGAACTCGGGCGCCGAATTCATCACCGGCTGGACCGCACCCGAGGTGCTGGGCCAGCCGACCGCCATGTTGTTCGTTCCCGAAGACCGCGAACGCAGGCTCCACGAGCACGAGGCGAGCACCGCGGCCCTGGTCGGCGTCGGCGAGGACGAGCGCTGGCACATGCGGCGCGACGGTTCCTGGTTCTGGTCGAGCGGCGTCAGCCTGCCGCTGCACCGCGAGGGCGGGCGGGTGACGGGTTACGTCAAGATCTTCCGCGACGCCACCCACCTGCGCGTGCGCACGCGCTATCTCGAGAACGAGCTGAAGGCGTCCAGCGAACGCGAAGCCGAGCGCGACGTGTTCCTCGGCACCATCGCGCACGAGATGCGCAATCCGCTGTCGCCATTGAAAACGGCGGTCCAGCTGATGCGCATGCAGGCGCGCGACGCCGCCGCCATGGACCGCCCGCTGCAGGTCATGGAGCGCCAGCTCGGCCTGCTGGAACGCCTGGTCGAAGACCTGGTCGACGTCGCCCGCGTCAATTCCGGCAAGATGAGCATCAGTTACGAGCGGGTCGAATACCAGGCCCTGCTGAACGATGCGGTCGACAGCTGCGCGACGGCGGCCCAGTTCAAGGGCATCGCCATCCACCGCAGTTTCCCGCCGCTGCCGATCGACATCGAGGTGGACGCGCGCCGCCTCCAGCAGGTGTTCGTCAACCTGCTCAACAACGCGGTCAAGTTCACACCCCAGGGCGGCGAGGTCTGGCTCACCGCCACCGTCGACCAGACCCATTTCATCTGCTACATGAAGGACAGCGGCAAGGGCATCGAGCCGGACATGCTGCCGAAGATTTTCGACGTGTTCACCCAGGCCGAGGGCGGCCGTGCCGACCGGACGGCCGGGCTCGGGATCGGCCTCGCCCTGGTCAAGGAAATCGTCTCGCTGCATCAGGGTACGGTCGAGGTACGCAGCGAAGGAGCGGGCAAGGGCGCCGAGTTCACGGTCCGCATTCCGCTGCGCAGGCCGGACGCGGACCAGGGCCGGCGCGAGCGCCCCGAGCAGCCCGAACAACCCGGGAATCCTTGAGGGCCGGGCGTCCGCTGCGGCGGCGCCGTTTCGGCTAGACTGGCTGCTTCGCCAACCCAGCATTTGCCGACCATGCCCCTCATGACACGCCTCTCCCGCACGCTGCTGTGCGCAGCGCTTGCCTTCGCTTCTTCCGTTCCCGTGCAGGCCGCCGACGAGCCGGCCTACGGCGCGGAACTGGAAGGCTTCGCGTACCCCTATCCGGTGCAGCGCTTTGCCTTCACGTCGCAGGGCGTCAAGCTGCAGATGGCCTACATGGACGTCAAGCCGGCCAAGCCGAACGGCCGCACCGTCGTGCTCATGCACGGCAAGAACTTTTGCGGGGCGACCTGGGAAGGCACGATCAAGGAATTGAGCGCGGCCGGCTACCGCGTGGTGGCGCCCGACCAGGTGGGCTTCTGCAAGTCGACCAAGCCCCAGCACTACCAGTACAGCTTCCAGCAGCTGGCCGCCAACACGCGCGCGCTGCTCGAGGCCATCGGCGTGAAGGAGGCGATCGTCATGGGCCACTCGACCGGCGGCATGCTGGCGGTGCGCTACGGCCTGCTGTATCCGGAACTGTCCCAGCAGCTGGTGCTGGTCAACCCGATCGGCCTGGAAGACTGGAAGGCGCTGGGCGTGCCCTCGCTGGGCGTGGACAAGTGGTACGAGCGCGAGCTGCAGACTACCGCGGAGCGCATCCGCAACTACGAGAGATCGACCTATTACGTGAACACCTGGAAGCCGGAATACGAGCCCTGGGTGCAGATGCTGGCGGGGATGTACCGCGGGCCGGGCAAGCAGCTCGTGGCCTGGAATTCGGCGCTCCTGTACGACATGATCTACACGCAGCCGGTGGTGTACGAATTCCCCTTGCTCAAAATGCCGGTGCTCCTGATGATCGGCCTGAAGGACACCACGGCGATCGGCAAGGACGCAGCGCCGGAAGCGCTGCGCCCGAAGCTGGGCAACTATCCGGAACTGGCCAAACGCACTGCGCAAAGCATCCCGAAGGCGACCCTGGTCAGCTTCCCGGAGATGGGCCATGCGCCGCAGATGCAGGATCCGGCACAGTTCCACCGCGCGTTGCTGAAAGGTCTGGTGCGGTAGGGTGGGCGGGTCTCCCGCCCACGCGGTAATTGGTATCGGCTCCGGTACCGCACACGACGATCTTGCTGAACTATCACCGCGTGGGGTGATTCGGACCAGTGGCCCGAATCACGAGCCGCCCACCCTACGAGCGACACGACGTATTTTTGCCATTCATTCAATGGTATCCTATCGCGATGACCGTTGAACCCGACACCGACCTGAAACCCTCCCGCGCCGCCTTCGCCGACGGGCCGCGCCTGCTCGCGGACATCGGCGCGACCCACGCGCGTTTCGGCCTCGAGACCGCGCCCGGCGTGCTGCGCCAGGTCGCGGTGCTGCATTGCGACGACTACAGCGGCATCGTGCCGCTGCTGCACGCCTACCTGGCGCAGACCGGAGGCGTGCGCATCAACCATGCGGCCTTCGCGCTGGCCAATCCGATCAGCGGCGATTTCATTCGCATGACCAACCGCGACTGGCAGTTCTCGACCGACGAGGTGCGCCGCACGCTCGGCCTGTCGACGCTCCTGATCGTCAACGACTTCACGGCGCTGGCGATGGCGCTGCCGGGCTTCGAGCCGAAGGACCTGCTGCAGATCGGCGGCGGGGCGCCCCAGAGCCACGCGGTGGCCGGCGTGCTCGGTCCGGGCACCGGCCTGGGCGTATCGGGCGTGATCCCGACCATCGACGGCTTCGTGACCCTGGGCAGCGAGGGCGGCCACGTCAACTTCGCCCCGGCCGACGAGCGCGAATTCGCGATCCTGCAGTACGCCTGGCAGGAGTGGCCGCACGTGTCGAACGAGCGCCTGATCTCCGGCCCCGGCATCGAACTGATGTACCGCGCGCTGGCCAAGCGCAACGGCGTCCAGGCTCCCGCGCGCAGCACCGCCGACATCGTCAGCGGCGCCCTGGAGCAGAAGGATGCCTTGTGCCTGGAAACGCTGGAGACCTTTGCCGGCATGCTGGGCGGGGCGGCGGCCAACCTGGCGGTGACGCTGGGCGCCTTTGGCGGCATTTTCATCGGCGGCGGCATCGTGCCGCGCATTTCCGAGTGGTTCGCCAGCTCGCCCTTCCGCGCCCGCTTCGAGGCCAAGGGCCGCTTCACCGACTACATCGCGCAGATCCCGACCTACGTGATCATGACGCCGAATCCGGCCCTGCACGGCGTCTCGCGCATCCTGTCGGAACACCTGCGCGGCCGCAGCGGCGCGAATACCCTGATGGACCGTGTACAGCAGCTGCGCCACGAACTGTCGCCGGCCGAGCAGCGCGTCGCCGCGCTGGTGCTGGAACATCCGCGCAAGGTGCTGTCCGAGCCGATCGCCGAGATCGCGCGCCTGGCGGACGTGAGCCAGCCGACCGTGATCCGCTTCTGCCGCTCGCTCGGCTTCCAGGGCCTGGCCGAGTTCAAGCTCAAGTTCGCGGGCAGCCTGACCGGCACCATCCCGGTGCGCCACAGCCAGGTGCGCATGAGCGACAGCACCCACGACCTGTCGGCCAAGGTGATCGACAATACGGTGTCGGCGATCCTGAAGTTCCGCGACCAATTGGACGTGCACGCGATCGACCGCGCGATCGAGCTGCTGCGGCGCGCGCGCCGCGTCGAGTTCTACGCAATGGGCAATGCGCGCGCGGTGGCGCTGGACGGCCAGCACAAGTTCTTCCGCTTCCGCATCCCGGCCGCGCTGTACGGCGACTCGCACCTGTTTACGCTGGCTGCCGGCCTGCTGGGACCGGGCGACGTGGTGATCGCGATCTCCACCGGCGGCCAGTTGCCCGAACTGCTGGAAGCGGTGGACACCGCGCGCGCCGCCGGCGCCGATGTCATCGCCATCACCAGCAGCAAGTCGCAGCTGGCCAAGAAGTCGACCGTGTGCCTGGCGGTGGACCACAGCGAGGACAGCACCACCTTCCTGTCGATGATCTCGCGCATCCTGCAGCTGCTGCTGATCGACATCATGTCGGTCGGGATCTCGCTCGGCACCCAGGGTGCGAACGGCGAGGCGGGCGAGGGCGACGCCCAGCGCAAGCTCCTCATTTCCCACCTCGACATCTAGCCGTAGCAGGAAGCGTTTTATGGATGAACATTCTCCACGCCGGCGCCAGCTGCTCGGCAGCGCACTGAGCCTGCCGCTGGTGGGCATGGGCGCAAGCGCGAGCGCCGCGGCCCCGGCTGGCCCCTTGCAGGTCGGCGGACTGCCCGTCACCTGCAACCTGACCTTGCCGATCGCCTGCCGCGCCAAGGCCGCTGCCGACGGCAAGCCTGGCGCGCCCTTCACCGCCTTCGAGTACAACAAGTTTTCCGGCTGGCCCGAGATCAAGGAATCCCTCATGACGGGCCGCATCCAGGCGGCCTACATGCTGGCGCCCCTGGTGATGGACCTGACCGACTGGCGCATCCCGCTCAAGATCGTCTCGCTCGGGCACCGTTCGGGCGCGGTGATCATGGTGCGCGCCGATGCGCCCTACCGCCGGTTCGCCGACCTGCGCGGCAAGAGCATCGCCATCCCCAGCCGCTTCGCGGTGGACTACCTGTTCCTGCGCAAGATGCTGGCGCGCGAGGGCATGTCGGCGAAGGACATCCAGATCATCGAGATGGCGCCGCCCGACATGCCGGCCGCGCTCTACGCCGGCGCGGTGGACGGCTACTGCACCGGCGAGCCTTTCGGCGCGGCGGCCCAGCGCGCCGGCTATGCGCGTCCGCTGTCGATGACGCGCAACGAATGGCGCAACTACATCTGCTGCGTGCTGACCGTGCGCGAGGAACTGATCCGCACCAACCGTCCGGCGGTGCAGGAGCTGGTCAATTACGTGCAGGCGGCCGGCAGCTGGCTCGACGCCTCGCCCGCCAACCGCGACAAGGCGGCCGTGATCGCGGCCGACCGCAAGTTCTTCAACCAGGACCCGAACATCATCCGCTTCGTCATGCAGAACCCGAGCGACCGCGTCACCTACGGCGACCTGCGCATGCTGCGCGATGAATTCGATGAACTGATGCAGCTGTCGGTGCAGGCGGGCA
Organism: Massilia sp. IC2-477; assembly: GCF_020707265.1. Lineage (GTDB taxonomy): Bacteria > Pseudomonadota > Gammaproteobacteria > Burkholderiales > Burkholderiaceae_D > Telluria. The sequence continues at coordinate 293,232 of NZ_JAJFEQ010000007.1, read as the reverse complement.
CGCTCAAGCGCCCGATACGCTACGAGCAGTACGTGGACGAGAGCTTCGTGAAGAACATCCGATCCGTGAAGGTGGCGCTGTGAAGCGCGTCGTCCTCGCAGCCTTGCTGCTGAGCGCCGTTGCGGTGAACGCAGCCCCTGCGCTCAAGTCCGGCACCTTCTCGCCGGCGCGCCCTGCGCCCGAGATCGTGCAAAAGGCGGCTGACGGCAGCGACTTCCGCCTGTCGGCCTTGCGCGGCAAGGTGGTGGTGCTGGAATTCGGCTTCACCCATTGCCCGGCCGTGTGCCCGGCCTCGCTGGCCATGCTGGCGCAGGCGCGCCAGAAACTGGGCGCGGATGCCGACCGGCTGCAGGTGGTATTCATCTCGGTCGACCCCGAGCGCGACACGCCCGCGCGCCTGAAGTCCTACCTGGCCCAGTTCGACAAGAGCTTCATTGGCCTGACCGGCACGCCCGAACAAATGGCGGCGATCCGCAAGGACTATGGCATCACGGCGACCAGGTTCCCGGCGCCGGCAGGGCAGGGCGGCTACCAGATGGGACATTCGTCCTACCTGTACTTCATCGACAAGAAGGGCATGCTGCGCGCCCTGATGCCCTTCGGCCGCCCGGCTGACGAAATGGTGCACGACGTGAACGTGCTCGCCGCTGAATAGATGAAGAAGCGGACCGGTATCATCATCGTCCTTGCGCTGCTGCTTGCAGCGATGGCCTGGGCCGCGTTCGCGCCCTTGCATGCGGGCTCGCGCGACCTGCTGTTCGAGATTCCCAAGGGCACCTGGGAGCGCCGCATGAAGGGTGACAAGACCAGCATCCTGCCCGAACACGTGACCTTGACCCTGGGCGTGCGCGACGTGCTCCTGCTGCGCAACAGCGACACGGTGCCGCAGATGTTCGGTCCCGTGCTCATCATGCCGGGCCAGGATTTCCGCCTGCCTTTTGGGCAGGCCGGCGAACACCCCTTCGACTGCACCGCCCACGCGAGCGGCAGGATGACCGTGCTGGTGATCGATGCACCCGCCGCCGGCCTGCCGCGCCTGAAGTGGCGCCTTCACTCCCTCATGAATACATAAGCGATGGATAGACTGAACAGGATTTGGCCCCCGCTGCTGGTGCTCGCCACCGTGGTCGCGATCTGGTGGGTCGTGGTCGAGCAAAGCGGCAGCGTGATCTTCCCGACCCCGGGGCAGGTGGCCGCCGGCACGCTGGAACTGGCGCGGAACGGCACGCTGTGGCAGCACATCGGGGCTTCGCTGCTGCGCGTGGCCACCGGCTTTTTGATCGCGGTGCTGGTGGCGCTGCCGCTCGGCCTGTGGATGGGGCGCGTGGACGCGGCCTATCACACGCTGAACCCGATCTTCCAGATCCTGCGCCCGATCTCGCCGATCGCCTGGATCCCGATCGCCATCCTGTGGTTCGGCGTGGGCGACATGTCGCCGGTATTCCTGATCTTCCTGGCCTCGGTGTTCCCGATGATCCTGCAGACCTCGGCCGGCGTGCACGCCATCGACGCCCGCTACCTGCGCGCGGCCGAGAACTTCGGCGTCCCGCGCGCCAAGCTGTTTCGCCAGGTGATCGTGCCGGCCGTGCTGCCCGAGATCCTGACCGGCATGCGCATCGGCCTGGGCGTGGCCTGGCTGGTGGTGGTGGCGGCCGAGATGATCGTACGCAGCTCGGGCCTGGGCTACCTGATCATGGATTCGCGCAATGCCGGCAACCGCTACGACCTGGTGGTCGCGGCGATGATCATCATCGGCCTGATCGGCCTGGCCATCGACGTCCTGATGCGCCGGCTGGAAGGACTCAAGGGAGTGAGGTGGCGTTATGGACGCTAAGATCGACATCCGCGCACTGCGCAAAACCTTCAAGTCGCTGCCCGTGGTGGACGGTATCGACCTCGCGGTGGCGCCGGGCGAATTCGTGGCCATCGTCGGGCCGTCGGGCTGCGGCAAGTCGACCCTCATGAAGCTGCTGGCCGGCTTCGAGCATCCCGACAGCGGCGCGGTGGCAATCGACGGCGTCCCGGTGACAAAACCTTCGCCGAACGCCATCGTCATCTCGCAGCACGGTTCCGTGTTCCCCTGGCTGACGGTGCGCGAGAACCTGATGTTCGGCCTGTCCGGCAAGGACGATGCGGTGAAGAGAGCAACCGCCGACCACTACGCCGAGGTGGTGGGCCTGAAGGGTTTCGAGAAGGCGCATCCACACGAGCTCTCGGGCGGCATGCTCAAACGCGTCGAGATCGCGCGCGCGCTGGCGGTCAAGCCCGACATCCTGCTGATGGACGAACCCTTCTCGGCGCTCGACGCGCTCACCGGCCTGAAAATGCGCAACGAGCTGCTGCGCATCCTGCGCGAAGAGCGCCACACGGTCATCCTGATCACCCACGATGTGGAAGAGGCGCTTTATCTGGCCGACCGCGTGGTGGTGCTGTCGCCACGCCCAACCACGATCCGCTCCGTGTTCGCCGTCGCGCAGCCGCATCCGCGCAAGGTGTCCGAGCCGGCATTGCAGGAAATGAAGGATGCGATCCTGACGCAGCTCGGCCTGTAGGCGGCCGGCGCCGCGACCCACAGCGAGCGATAGGTGGCGGAGGGGTTCAGCACGGACGCGCGCATCGCGGCCAGCCGGTCCGGTTCCGGCTGTGCGGGGTGCCGGTTGAAGCCGCTGTAGCCGAGCCCGAGGCGGCCGCCGCCGACCCGCAGGCCGCTGAACTCGATGATGGTCGGGAGCAGGTCGAAGTGCACCAGCTGCTCGCGGTTCCTGGCCGGCACATCCTCGCCGATGAAGGCGTTGAACAGGGTGCGCTTTGGGACGCGTTCGAGTGCGTCGGAAAGCGGATTGCGGCGTGCCAGGTGGTCTCCCAGGATGACGATGTTGGTGTCTTTCAGATAGCCGCGTGCGCGCACGTCGCGTACGAAGGCCGCCACTTCGGCCGCGGTGCAGCGGACCACGCCGTCGAAGCCGGCATGGCCGCGCCGTGCGCAGCTGCGCGACAGGTGGCCGGCCGGTTCATGGGTATCCACGGTCAGCAGCGTCAGGTTGAAGGGGCGGCCTGCGGCATGTAGCTGGTCGAGCCGTGCGAGGGCGCGGCTGAACAGCTCGTCGTCGAACAGTCCCCATCCATTCATCCGCTCCTGAGGCACGCCCTGTTCCTGCCACTCTTCCTTGCCATGGATCTCGTGGTAGTTGTGGGCCTGCAGGAAGCGGCCTTTGCCGGCGAACCTCGGCGACGCCCCGCCCATGAACACGTTGCGGTAACCATGCGCGGCCAGGATGTCGCTGAGGCAGGTGGCGTTCGGCAGGAAGGAGGGAACCAGTTCTCCCTGCGTATTCTCGTCGAAGACCGTGATCCGCTTGAGCGGGACCGCACACTGGGTGGCGACGATGGCGGCGATGGTCCAGCTGGTGCCCGGCACCTGTTCATAGGCGCCGAAGCTGCTGGCTCCGAGGCTGGTCAGGGGCGCGATCAGGTTGTCCCCGAAGACCTGCGCATCGGCGTAGCCAGCCTCCAGACTCTCGACGTAGATGAGGATGAGGTTCCTGGGCCGGCTGCCTTGGACGCTGACGGTGGAAGCTTCCACGTAATGCCTGGAGAAGTAGTCGGGGCCAAGGCTGGAGGCGACGTAGTCGACCACCGAAAGCTGGTGCAGCCAGAGCAGAATGGCAGCGCACAATGCGAGCGACGGCAGATAGGGGCGGGCTCGCAGCATGACACGGTAACGGCGAGCCGTCGCCCAGCGTTCGGCCAGCAGCACCAGGGCGAGCAAGACCACCGGGATCAGGACGCTCCAGCGCACGAAGCGCCGGACGATGAGCGTATCCGTTGCTTCCAAGCCCTGGGTCCCGAACTGCAGGTGGTACACGATCTGGTCGATATCGGGCCTGCCGAAGTAGCGGTTGATCCAGTAGTTCAGGCAGAACAGCAGGATGGCGGCGAGCCAGACGCCGGCGCGGACCAGGGGCGAAGGGCGGAAGATGCGGCGATGTGCTGGCGTTACCGTGGCTGGCTTGGTCCTCATGGCCAAGCATTCTAGATAGCGCTTTAGTTAAGAAACGTTGCCGAATGTAAAACGATGTCAAGGGCTTGTAAGCTTAAGTTCGATCCTGCATCGGTAAGCAGCTAGCATAAAGCGCCCAGGCACGCCATTAGGGGTATCTTTTAGTTGTTCCCCCTATTGTGTACCGGTATTGTCCCTGTAGAATTATTCAGATAAGCCACAACAAGCGATACGCCTGATCTCGTGCCTGAGGGGGACTTTGATGAGAAACGACGTACGCCAGGAAAAGCTGATTTCGCAGCATATCGACGTCGCCCTGGTTTACAAGGAAATGTTGGGTCTGGAGGAGGCGCGCGCCTATCTGGACCGGGAAAATATTCCGAGAGAAATCGCAGACAGGGTCCTGTTGACGGAGCAGAAGCGCGGCGCCAACGGCGCGGGGCCGGCTGAGCCGCATCCTAAACCAGTGTCGGTATCCGGTTGCCGCAGAAGGAACCGCATCCACGATGCGATCGTGGAGGCCGCCCTGAAGCTCGAACGCAAGTGCGGCCGCGACTGGGCGCTGGCCCTGCTGCGCGACGAGCGCGTGCCCGAAGCGGTAGCAATGCGCGTGCTGGCACAGGGGCCGCGCCAGCTACGGACCAGGAGCGCAGGCGATGCCGGCACCCACGGCGCCATCATCTTCGCCCGCTAGGGCCGCCTTCTTCAGTCACGCGCCGTGCGCCACTCCTGGCGCTTGGCAGGTTCTTCCGGCGACGGGCAGTTGGTCAGCCTGATCTTGCCGTGCATTTCGATCATCTCGACATTGGTCGCGGGCGAGCGCTCCGTGATGCAGTAGGTGCCCCGTCCCGTGATCACGCGCGTGCGGCGCGCGCCGTCGCCCGTGTTGTTCACCAGTTCTTCCACTTTCGGCGCTTCCCAGATCCGGGTCGGCGCCAGCGCACGCGCCTGTTCCATTCCCTGGCGCATGCGCAGTTCCGGGCTGTCCGGCGGGGCCACGATGAGCGGCTTGGCTTCCTTGCGCAGGGCGCGGTCGATGCTGCCGACGCTGCGGCGCGCGTTTTCCAGGATGGTTGCGGTGCTCGGTGCAGGCGTCGCCTCGGGCAATGGGGCTGGAGCAGGCGCCGCTTCCTGGGGCGCAGCTGTCGGCGCAGTCGCGCCGGATGCAGTTGGGGGTGTCATGCGACGAGTCGCGTTGGGACGGACCGGCGGCGGCGCGGAAGGCCGGCGTGCCTCGACGGGGCGTGGCCCCTGCTCGTGCTTGAGTAGCAGGGGCGGCAGCCGGAGCCACTGCATGGCCGGGCCTTCCTGACGGGCCGGCAAGGGCGGCAGCGTGCGTGCCAGCTGCCAGGCCAGGATCAGGGCCGCATGGACGAGGACCGTGACCAGGATGCCGGGCAGGCGGCGCTCGGCCGGGAACGAGGCAGCAGGGGAGAGCGAAAGACTGGCCATATCGGAACAAGTATAGCGAATGGCGGGCGCCGCAAATCCACGAATTGTTTCCGTGGCGGGCAGCCGACGCTGGACGTTTTACCGCTCTGTTGTTGTGTTAGCATCGTCGGATTCTTTGCCTTTTGGCATCCCTCATCCCCGCCACATGCACCGCTCGATCACGGCTCTCCCACCGCACGGTTTTCCCTGGCGCATGCGCATTGCGCTGCTGGTGTCCGTGCTGGTGCATGCCATGTTCCTGAGCCTGAGCGTGGGTAGTGGCTTCGGCCTTCCCGGCTTTCGCTTTCCATGGGAAGAGCGGCGCCTCGGCGCGCATGAGCTGCGCGTGGTGCTGGCTGAGGCGCCGCCCGTGCTGCCTTCTCCTGTCATCAAGGATGCCGCACCGGTGGCAGTACCAGTACCAGCACCAGCACCAGCGCCCCGGCTCGCCAGACCGGCGACCGAGACCAGCGTAGCCACAGTCAGGCAGGCAGACACCCCTCGCGTTGTCGACATGCCCTCCAGTCAGCCCGATGACGCCGAGCAGCGCCGAGTGGAGCAGGAGGCGCGCGAGCGCGAGCGGCTGCTTGCGCTCGCCCGGCAGGAAGCGGCAAACAACGAGGCGGCGCGGGTGGAAGCGGAGCAGAAGGAAATGCAGCGGCAGGAACAACTCAGGCTGGCACAGCACGAAGCGGCACGGCAGGAGCTTGCCCGGGAGGAAGCGGTAAAAAAAGAAGCGGCGCGGGTGGAAGCGGAACGCGAGGAGCTTGCCCGGCAGGAAAGTCAGCGGCAGGAGAGCGCACGGCGCGAGCACGAGCGCGCCGAAGCCGTTCGCCTGGAAGCGGAGCAGAAGGAAATGCAGCGTCAGGAACAACTCAGGCAGGCGCAGCTGGAGGCTGCACGGCGTGAGGCGGCGCGGCAGGAGTTTGCCAAGCAGGAAGCAGCAAAGCAGGAGCTGGCCCGGCAGGAGCAGCTGGAGGCTGCGCGGCGTGAGAAAGCGCGGCAGGAACAGGCCCGGCAGGAGCAGGCGCAACTGGAAGCGGCAAAGCGGGACCAGGCCCAGCGCGAGCGGGCCGAACAGGAAGCGAAACGGGAAGAGCGCTTGCGCGCGATTGGCAGGCAGCTCGACCAGGAAGCAGCCCAGCGCGACGCCGCCAACCGCAGCCCGGGCGTGAGCGGCCTGCGCCGCGGCTGGCTGTTCGGGCGCGCCGATCCGAACGCCGACCTGGTCCAGTATGCGCTGGTCATGGGCCGCAAGATCGAATTCAACCAGAGTTTCGACACGGTGCGCGAGCTCGTGAAACAGCCGCATGTGCGGCCGGTCGTGACGGTAGCGGTGCGCGCCGACGGCAGCGTGGAAAAGGTGACGTTCGTGACTTCAAGTGGCGTTCCCGCCCTCGATGAAGCGGTGCGCAAGGTTATTGCGAGCCAGGCGCCCTACGGCCCCTTCCCGCCGGCGCTGGCGCGCCAGTACGACGTCATCGAAATCCGCCGTACCTGGATCTTCGACAGCGCCATCCGCCTGGAGTGAGCTGTGCGTCGCCTGGAGAAGGCTTCTGCTATGGTTTTGCTGAACAATTCAGCAGAGGAGCCGGCATGGAGCGATACCTGATCGTTTACCGCGGATCGACCGTCGACGAGACGGAAGGCCCCCAACATGACCCGCAGCGCTGGGCCGCCTGGTTCGATTCGCTGGGCGCGGCGCTGGTGGAGCGTGGCGGACTGGCGCACAGCAGCGTCGAGGTGCCGAGCCGCCTGCGCGGCCCGAAACTCAACAGCGCCTCCCTGTCGGGCTACTCCGTCATCAGCGCGGCCGACTTCAACGAGGCGGTACAACTGGCCGAGGCTTGCCCGATCTTCGACGAAAAGGGTTCCGTGGAGATCGCCCGCATCGTCGGGCCGCTGGCCTGATCCTCGGCCTTTCGCCTAGTCGGCGACGAATACCACCGCCGTGCGCGGCGGCACCGTGAAGCTGCCGCTCGCGCTGTCGAAACGCGCCTGTACGGCGCGCTTGTCCGCTGCGCTTGCCGCGGCATGCACCGGATGCAGCTTGAGGCGCTTGCCGCGCAACGCGGCGTCGCTGACCGTGTGCGCCACCGTGTCCACGTTCACCAAATAGCTGATGCCGGCGAAGTTCGCGCCCGGATAGCCCTTGCCGTCGATCCAGGCCGCCAGCACGGTCGGCTGCTGCTGCGCGCCCGTGTTGTAGAAGCGCAGGCGCTGCACGATGTCGTCCGTTGAACGCATGCGGAACAGGGTCGAGCTGGCGCGGATCGCCAGCAGGTCGCGGAAGGCGTCGCGCGCGAACGCGATGTCGGCGGGTAGGGGCTTGATCGCGGCATTGGCCAGGAAAGGCTTGAGCAGCGCCCAGTCCTTGCCGTTGTCGTCCTGCGGCGGCAGGCCGGTGCCGAAGTAGTTGTCCTGGTAGCTCCAGTCGATGCGGTTGAACCAGTCGCCCGAATTGAAGCTGTTCTTGTCCAGCGACTTCGAGCGCAGGGTGTCGATGCCGGCGTGGTAATAGGCCACGCCCTGGCTGAAGGCATTGATGGCCATGCCCAGCACCTGCACACGGGCGCGGTCCGCCGCGCTGGTTCGCAGCGGCAGCTTGAGCACGTTGATGTCGAACAGCGTCTGGTTGTCGTGGTTCTCGACGTAGTTCACGACTTCGCCCGGCTGGCTCGCGTAGCCGGCCGGCTGGTTGCCGTAGGCGATATCCGCGAGCTTGCGGGTGCTGCCATCGAAGGTCTGCAGGGAATAGGGGCGGACAGAGCCGGCGAGGCCGACGCGGATCATGTCGGCCGCGCGCAGCAGGTCGACGCGCGGATGTTCGGCGCCGAGCGCATTCGGGTCGTACACCAGGCCGTTGATGTAGCCCTGGCGCCGGATCATCGCTTCGCCCGAATCGCCCGCCGAACCGCCACGCACCGCGTCGCGCGCACGGTCGCTGAAGGTGCCGATGCCGGAACCGTTCAGCGACAGCTGGGAAGCCTGCACGAAGCGGGCGCCGTCCGCCACTTCGCCGAAATTCCAGCCTTCGCCGATCAGCTGGACGTGGCGGCCCGCCGCCTTGTCCACGCGCTTCTGCAGGCGCTCCATGGCCGCGCGCGGCTGGTGGCCCATCAGGTCGAAGCGGAAGGAATCGATCTTGTAGTGGCGCGTCCACAGCTCGGCTGAATCGATCATCAGCTTGGCCATCATGAGGTTCTCGGTGGCCGTGTTGCCGCAGCAGGTCGAGCGCTCGATGGCGCCGACCGCGTTGAGGCGGTGGTAGTAGCCGGGCACCACGCGGTCCAGCACCGACTTTTCGTTCTGGCCGGCGATGAAGGTGTGGTTGTAGACCACGTCCGTGCCCACGCGCAGGCCGGCGCGGTGCAGGTCCATCACCATCTGCCGGAACTCGAAGATGCGGCGTGCGCCGTCCGACGGGTCGGTGGCGTAGCTGCCTTCCGGCGCATTGTAGTGGTAGGGATCGTAGCCCCAGTTGAAGCAGTCGGTGTCCGCGGTCTTGCGCGTCAAGGCCTGCTGGCTCTCGCCGTCCGGGCTGCCCGCAGGCTGCGGCACGGCGCAATCCTTTTCCGGCACGCTGCCGAGGTCGTAGACTGGCAGCAGGTGGATGTCGGTCAGGCCGGCCCTGGCCAGCGCCTTCAGGTGGCGCATGCCGTTCGAGCCGGCTTCGCCGAAGGCGGCGTACTTGCCGCGCTTGTCCACCGGAACACTCGGGTCATTGATTGAGAAGTCGCGCACGTGCAGCTCGTAGATCACCATGTCGGTCTGCGCCTTGACCGTGTTCGGCGCACGGGTCGCATCCCAGCCCTTGGGCTTGAGGCGCGCGGCGTTCAGGTCGGCGACATAGCTGCGCTTCGAATCCGTCGTGAGGCTGACCGAATAGGGATCGGTGACGAGGTTGCGCACCAGGCCCATCCCATCGACCGCGACGTCGACCGCATACCGGTAATAGCTGCCCGACAGGTCGCGCGCGACCTGGGCGGCCCAGGCGCCGGTGCGGGCATCGAAGGCCATGTCATGCACGGCGGTGGCGCGGCCGCTGGCGCTGTCGTAGGTGCAGACGGCAACGCTGCGCGCGGTCGGCGCCCACAGGCGGAAGGCCGTGCGTCCCTGTTTCGGCGTGGCGCCCAGATCGGTGATGCCGTCGGCCGCCGCGTACAGGTCGTCCAGCGCACCGGCCACCTGGACGCGGGTGGCGGCGACTACCCTCCCGTCGGCGGCTTCCTGCACCAGCACCAGCTGGCCGCGGTGCAGGTCCTTCATGCGCGCCAGGTCGGCCGCACGCAGCGACAGCACCGGGCCGGCGGCCAGGTACTTGAAGCGGACCGGCAGTTTGGCAGCGGATTTCTCGAGCGTCAGTGTACCGTCGGCCCCTTCCACCTTGGCGCCGGGCTTGGCCACGATGGAAGCATTGGCCGAGTGGTAGAGGCGGATGCTGGCGCCCGCGTCGGCTCCGGGCCAGGCCAGGAGGCGGCGGTCGAGCCAGACCGCGCGCGCGTCCAGTTTGGCGCTGGAAGCCTGCAGCACTTCCTGGAACGACGGGTTGTCGCAGGTGGCAAGGGGAACCGCGGCGTGGGCGGATGAGGCAAGAGCGGCGGCTGCCAGTGCAGCGTATCGAAGTGGAGTCATCGTAGGGTGGGCGGGTCCTCCCGCCCACGCGTTCAGGCAGCAGTGACCCACCAATAAGATTGAAAGTCAGGCGCGGTAGTGGTCGACCATCTTGTAGCGCCTTGCGTACAGGCCGAAGGCAAGGGCGGCCAGCATTGCGAAACCGGCAAAGAAGTACATCTGGAAGGCGATCACGCCCATGCCGGAACTCTCGATGTGGGCGATGACGCCCTCGTTCTTCACGCCGGAATTCACGATCAGCACCCACAGGTTGCCGACCGTGACCGCCAGGTACCACAAGGCCATGATCACGCCCTTCATCGAGGCCGGGGCCTGGCTGTAGGCGAATTCGAGGCCGGTAGCCGAGACCAGCACTTCGCCCAGCGTCAGGAGGGCGTAGGGCAGGATCTGCCAGGCGATCGACACGGCGTCGCCGGCATCGAGCTGCACCTGCAGGTTGCCGACCACGATCCAGGCGAGGGCCGAGAAGGCGATGCCGGCGGTCATGCGGCGCAGGGCGGTCGGCACCAGGCCGATCCTGTTCAGCAGCGGGAACAGCACCAGGTTGTTGAAGGGGATGAGCAGCATCACCAGCAGCGGGTTCAGCGCCTGCATCTGGGCCGGGATCACGTCGAAGGTCCAGCCCAGCAGGTTGACTTCGGTGGACATGGCGTTCGCCTGCACGATCCAGGTCGAGGCCTTCTGGTCGAACAGCGACCAGAAGGGCGTGACCAGGCCGAACACGATCAGGATGCGCAGCACGGCGCGCACGCCGTCGACCGCGATGTCCGGATGCGCGCCGCGGGCACGCTCGAGCTGCATGGAGGCGCCGATGCCGATGAAGGCCATCAGCAGCACGAGCGCCGTGCAAATGGCGATCACCGGGCCCCAGCTAGACCACATGGTCAGCGCGGCCAGGGCGCCGAGCACGCCGGCGAGCGCGACGACCAGGCCCGGACGGCCCGCGCCCGCCTGCCGCGCCAGCACGGCGGTGCGCACCACGCGCAGGAAGGAGTGCGGATCGGCCGGGCTTGGCGGCACGTGCACGTACTTCTTCTTGCCGCTCCACAGGACGATCGTGGCGATGAACATCAGGATGCCGGGAACACCGAAGGCGACCGAGGGGCCGTAGTCGCGCAGCAGGATCGGCATGGAGATCGAGGCGAAGAAGGAGCCGAAATTGATGATCCAGTAAAAGGCATCGAATACCACCTTTGCCTTGCTCTTGTTGGTCTTGTCGAACTGGTCGCCGACGAAGGACGCCACGAGCGGCTTGATGCCGCCCGAGCCGAAGGCGATCAGGAACAGGCCGAAGTAAAAGCCGCTGACGCTGTGCTCGAAGATGGCGAGGCAGGCGTGGCCGGCGCAGTAGATCAGGCTGAACCAGAAGATGGTGTTGTACTTGCCGAAGTAGCGGTCGGCCAGCCAGCCGCCCAGCAGGGGGAAGAAGTACACGCCCATCATGAAGGTGTGGAACACGTGCTTGGCTTCGCTGGCGCGCTGGTCCTGGGCCACGAACAGCAGCAGCGTCGAGATCAGGAAGGGCGTCAGGATGTTGCGCATCCCGTAGAAGCTGAAACGCTCGCAGCCCTCGTTGGCGATGATGTAGGGGATCTGGCGCGGCATGCGGCCGGCGCTGCTCACTTCTTTGGTGGCTGGAGCATTCATGGCGTCCTCGGAAAATCGAAACAGACGCGATCCTATGCCGAGGCTGAGTAGCTTTGCAATAAAAATATCGTTGAGATGCAAAGAAGTTATTAATAACCCGTAGTTTAGCTACTTATACCGTGTGTCCTGCATGCGAGCTTATTCTGTAAGTCATTGACTATAAAGAGGATTGGTGGATTTGTGGATGAGTTGTGCTAATTGTAAATTTTTCCATCGTCCTGTATATTGCCTAGAATTTCTGACATTCTTCGGACAGCCAGCCATGACCCCGACTTCGACGACCGACAACCCGAACTGGTGGAAAGAAGCCATCATCTACCAGGTCTATCCGCGCAGCTTCCTCGACACCAACGGCGACGGCGTGGGCGACCTGCCCGGCATCACCGACAAGCTCGACTACATCGCAAGCCTGGGCGTGGACATCGTCTGGCTGTCGCCCTTCTTCAAGTCGCCGATGAAGGACTTCGGCTACGACATCGCCGACTACTGCGACGTCGACCCGCTGTTTGGCACCCTGGCCGACTTCGACAAACTCATCGCGAAGGCGCACAGCCTGGGCCTAAAAATCATGATCGACCAGGTGATGTCGCACACTGCCGACACCCATCCCTGGTTCGTCGAGAGCCGCAAGAGTCGCGACAACCCCAGGTCGGACTGGTACGTGTGGGCCGACCCGCAGCCCGACGGCTGCCCGCCCAACAACTGGCTGTCCGTGTTCGGCGGCTCGGCCTGGCAGTGGGACACCCGCCGCAAGCAGTACTACATGCACAACTTCCTCACCAGCCAGCCGCAGCTGAACTTCCACAATCCGGAAGTGCAGCAGGCCCACCTCGACGCCCAGCGCTTCTGGCTCGCGCGCGGCGTCGACGGCGTACGCATGGATGCCTGCGTGTTCCACTTCCACGACCGCCAGCTGCGCAGCAACCCGCCGGCGCTGGTGCGGGACACCTCGACCGTCACCGACGTCAACCCCTACGGCATGCAGGCCCATATCTACGACAAGACCCAGCCGGAGAATGTCGAGTTCCTGCGCAGGGTGCGCGCCCAGCTCAACGAGTTCGGCGCGGTCTCGATCGGCGAAGTCAGCTCGGACGACGCGCTGGCCCAGATGGCCGAGTACACCGAAGGCGGCGACAAGCTGCACATGGCCTACAGCTTCAATCTGCTCACGCCGGTGTTCACTGCAAGCCACATCCGCAAACAGGTCGAGGAATTCAACGAGCGCGTCAAGGACGGCTGGGCCTCCTGGTCGGTCGGCAACCACGACGCGATCCGCGTCATGACCCGCTGGGGTGGAGAGAACCCCACGCCGGCGCTGGCCAAGCTGGTGCTGGCGATGCAGCTCTCTCTCAAAGGTACGCCCTGCCTGTACCAGGGCGACGAGCTGGCCCTGACGGAAGCAGACGTCCCCTTCGAGCTGCTGCAGGACCCCTACGGCATCACCTTCTGGCCCGAGTTCAAGGGCCGCGACGGCTGCCGCACCCCGATGCCCTGGACGAGCGAGGCGCCGAACGCCGGGTTCACCAGCGGCACCCCGTGGCTGCCGGTGGCCGAGCCGCACCTGGCCGCCAACGTCGCCCGGCAGGATGCCGATCCCGATTCGATGCTGAACTTCCAGCGCCGCTTCATCGCCTGGCGCAAGACCATGCCGCAGCTGACCCGCGGCGAGATCGCCTTCTTCGACGCGCCGGAACCGGTGCTGGCCCTGCGCCGTGAGGTCGCGGGCATGGACGCCGTACTGGCCGCCTTCAACTTATCAAGCCGCGAGGTGAGCTTCGACTGGCCCGCCACCAGCGGTGCCCAATCGCTCGAATCGCACGGCCTGCCGGGCCAGGCGGCCGGCGGCAAAGTGACCCTGCCGCCGTATGGCGCCTGGTTCGGCAGCGTCCCGGGCGGCGCAGCATAATGGGCGGCGCCGGGGACGCTGCAAAGCTGGCGGAACGATCGGCAGCCACCGCGTTTGCGGACGGCCCGCGCCTGCTGGCCGACATCGGCGCCACCCACGCGCGCCTGGCGTTGCAGACCGCACCCGGCAGCTTCACCGCCGTGCGGGTGCTGAAATGCGAGGACTTCGAAGGCATCGTTCCGCTGCTGCGCTACTACCTGGGCGACCACAGCACGCAGTTTCATCCAAACCTGCGCCTGCACCACGCGGCGCTGGCGGTGGCCAATCCGATCAGCGGCGACTTCGTCCGCATGACCAACCGCGACTGGGAATTCTCGACCGACGCGGTGCGTCGCGAACTGGGCTTGACCACGCTCCTGATCGTCAACGACTTCACCGCGCTGGCGATGGCGATCCCCGGCTTCACCAGGGACGACCTGATGCAGGTGGGGCAGGGCGCGCCCGCCCCGAACGCCGTGGTCGGGGTGCTGGGGCCGGGCACCGGCCTGGGTGTGTCGGGCGTGATCCCGACCGAGGACGGTTTCGTCACCCTCGGTAGCGAGGGCGGCCACGTCAACTTTGCCCCCGCCGACGAGCGCGAGTTCGCGATCCTGCAGCATGCCTGGCAAGAGTGGCAGCACGTCTCCAACGAGCGCCTGATCTCCGGCCCGGGCATGGAAATCATCTACCGCGCGCTGGCAGCGAGGAATAGCGTCGATGCGCCCTCGCGCAAGGCGGCCGAGATCATCGACGGCGCGCTGGAAAGCGGGGATCCGCTCTGCCTGGAAACCCTGGAATGCTTCTGCGGCATGCTGGGCGGCGCCGCAGCCAACCTTGCGGTGACCCTGGGCGCATTTGGCGGCATCTTCATCGGCGGCGGCATCGTGCCGCGCATGGGAGAGTGGTTCGCCAGTTCCCCGTTCCGCACCCGCTTCGAGGCCAAGGGACGCTTCTCGCGCTACCTGGCCGAGATCCCGACCTACGTCATCACGACGCCGAATCCCGCCCTGCACGGCGTGGCCAGCATCCTGGCCGAGCACCTGCGCGGCCGCAGTGGCGCCAACAGCCTGATGGACCGCATCACCCAGTTGCGCCATGGCCTGAGCCCCGCCGAGCAGCGCGTGGCAAGCCTGGTGCTGGAGCAGCCGCGCCTGGTGCTGAACGAGCCAATCGCCGAGATCGCGCGCCTGGCCGACGTGAGCCAGCCGACCGTGATCCGTTTCTGCCGCTCGCTCGGCTTCCAGGGGCTGGCCGACTTCAAGCTCAAGTTCGCCAGCAGCCTGACGGGCGCCATTCCCGTGCGCCACAGCCAGGTGCGCACCAGCGACAGCACCCACGACCTGTCGGCCAAGGTGATCGACAATACGGTGTCGGCGATCCTGCGTTTCCGCGACCAGCTGGACGTGCGCGCGCTCGACCGCGCCATCGAGCTGGTGAGCCGGGCGCGCCGCGTCGAGTTCTTCGCCATGGGGAATTCGCGCGCGGTGGCGCTCGACGGCCAGCACAAGTTCTTCCGCTTCCGCATCCCGACCTCGCTCTACGGCGACTCGCACCTGTTCAAGCTGGCGGCCGAGCTGCTGCAGCCGGGCGACGTCGTGATCGCGGTGTCGAACTCGGGCAGCATCGCCGAGCTCCTGACGGCGGTGGACATCGCACGCAATGCCGGCGCCGACGTGATCGCCATCAGCAACAGCCAGTCGCCGCTGGCGCGCAAGGCCACCGTGTGCCTGGCGGTCGACCATGCCGAGGACAGTACGAGTTTCCTGTCGATGATATCGCGCATCCTGCAGCTGCTGCTGATCGACATCCTGGCGGTGGGCATGTCGGTGGATGGGCAGCACGGCGATGCGGAGGGAGCGCAGGCGCGCCGGCTCCTGATCTCACACCTCGACAGCTGAACCGAAGCCGTCATGCCAGCAGCAGGCCCAGGCCGAGCAGGACGAACAGGCTGCCGGCCAGCTTCCTGCCCGATGCCGGGCTGACCCGGTCCCGCAGGCGCGCGCCGGCCCAGGGAGCGGCCAGGATGTAGACTGCGTGGGCAACCAGGGTGCAGGCCGCGAAGCTCAGGGTCAGCGCCAGGAAGCGCGCGGCCAGGCCAGGGCCGGTCCCGACGAATTGGGGGAACAGCGCGCCGAAGAACAGCAGGCCTTTCGGATTGGTCGCCGCGACCGTCAAGCCTTGCATGAACAGGTCGCGCCTGGTTGGCGCGGGAGTCCGCGGGACGGAAGCGATCCGCGTTGGCCGCACCGGCCACCACGGTTGCAGTCCCAGGTAGATGAGGTAGAGCGCGCCGCCGATCCTGAGTGCCTGCAGCGTCCAGGGCAGCTCTTGCATCAGCAGTCCGAGCCCTGCAGCCGCAGCGCCGGCCACGATGAACAGGCCGGCGATATTGCCGCTGGAGCTGACCAGTGCGTGCGACCGTCCCCGTTCCAGCGTATTCGAGACCGCGAGCAGGATGGCCTGGCCCGGCGTGAAGGCAGTGACGAGGGAGGCCAGCAGGAAGGCGCTCCAGCACTCGGAATCCATGGCAGCTCCTACAGGCTTTGTCCGTTGTCCGCCCGGACCACCTGTCCCGTCATCGAGCGTGCGCCAAGTAGCATCAGGACGGTGGCGGCGATATCCTCCGGCGTGGAGACGCGGTTCAGCGCCACGTTGCCGGCGAGCGCATGCATCTTCGCTTCCATGCCTTGCCACCAGCGCGTGCCGACCGCGCCCGGCGCCAGGCAATTGACGCGGATGGCCGGCGCCAGCGCGCGTGCCAGCGAGCGGGTGAGCCCGTGCAGGGCAGCCTTGGACACGGCATAAGGCAGCGAGGACCCGTAGCCGGTCTCGCCCGCGATACTGCCGATGTTGACGATCGCGCCGTCGGCGCTGCGGCGCAGGAAAGGCGCGGCCGCGCGTGCGCAATGGAAGGCGCCCTTGACGTTCACCGCATACAGCGCGTCCCAGGCCGCGTCATCGATGGCGTCCAGGTCGGCGAAGGGCAGCTGCCGCGTGCTGCCCGCATTATTCACGAGATAGTCGATCTGCCCGAAGCGCTGCGCGACCGCGTCCGTCATGCGCGCCACTTCCTGCGCGTCGGCCACATCGGCCTTGAGCGACAGCGCGCGTGCTCCGCTTGCCAGCAGCTGCGCGACGGTCTCTTCGGCGTCGGCGCTGCTGCGCGAATACACGACCGCCACCGCCGCGCCCTGCGCTGCCAACAGCCGGCTGACGGCACGGCCGATCCCGGTGCCGCCGCCGGTGACGATGGCCACCCTGCCCGCGAGCGCGGCGGATGCTTCCCCTCCCTGGCTTTCCTGTTGCATCACGTTTCCTCCTGGTTGACGCGAGCATGGTAATTCGGGAAGATACTGCTGAATATCGCAAAGTTTGCGATCAACACTTCAGAAAATCCGAACGATATGCGCAGGGTGAATTTTGATCTGGACGCGCTGCGGACCTTCGTCGCCGGCGCCGACCTGGGCAGCTTTGCACGCGCAGCCGACCAGGTCGGCCGCTCCGCGTCTGCTGTCAGCGCCCAGCTCAGGAAGCTCGAGGAGCAGGCCGGCATGCCCTTGCTGCAGAAGTCGGGCCGCGGCCTGGTGCTCACTGCGGCAGGTGAAACCATGCTCGGCTACGCGCGGCGCATGCTCAGGATGAACGATGAAGCGCTGCTGGCGCTGGCCGGCAGCGCGCTGGAAGGAAAGGTGCGCCTGGGACTGCAGGAAGACTTCAGCGATCACTTGCTGCCCGATGTGCTCGGAAAATTCAGCCGTGGCCACCGCGGCGTGCAGATCGAGGTGACCGTCGGCAGGAACGCCGACTTGCACGACGCCATGCGCGACGGCAGGCTCGATCTTGCCCTGGCCTGGCACACTCGCGGGCCGACGCCTCATATGGATATCCTGGGCAGCTACCCTTTGCATTGGATAGGACCCGCCGACGCCAGCCTGTTGGCTGCGGGCCGGCCCTCGCCGCAGGACGGCCCGCTGTCCCTGGTCAGCATTGAAGCCCCATGCCGCTTGCGCTCGGCCGCCACCGACGCCCTGGATACGGCAGCCATCCCATGGCGGATCGTGTATGCGAGTCCGAGCCTGAGCGGGGTCTGGGCCGCCGTGGCCGCGGGCCTGGGCATCGGCGTACGCACCGGCTTTGGCCTGCCGCGCAGCCTGGTCTTGCTGGCGCCGGAAGAACATGGTTTGCCGGCATTGCCGCGTGTGGAATTGGCCTTGCACCGTTCACATGAGCAGCTTGCGCCGGCCGCGGCGCGGCTGCGCGACCTCATCGTCGAGCACATCATGCAGGATGCGCGGGAGCCGCAGGCGGCCTAGTGCCGAGCCGACCGGGAGGCAGGCGCCGCTGGTCCAGGGAGAAGGTCGGCCGGCATGCGTGTGGAGGCACGTGCACCGGCCACGACCAGCGGCTCTATCAAGGTAGACGGTGCCTGGTGGCGCCGTTTGCGGCAGCTCAATCGTGTTCGTGTAACCGGATTCAGTTGGCGCTCTTGAGCTCGACCCGCTCGATGTTGCGGCGCCATTCCTGCAAGCTCATCAGGGTATCGGTCTCGGCGTCTTCCACCAGGATTTCGTCGCCCTGCTGGGCGACCAGGAAGCTCTCGCGGCGGCGCACGTCGGCGGCGCGGTTCTCCACATACGTGAGCTGATAATACTTCTTGCCGTTGATCTCGCGCGGCGCCGGATCATCCTCGATGACGGCGCCGTGCGCCTTGCCCTTGGAGCGCTTCTCGATCTGCTCGGACCAGGCCTTCAGTTCCGGCACCGCCAGCAGGGCGGCCATCGCCTGCTCTTTGGTGCGCGCCGGCGCTTCCTTGACGACGGCGGGCGCCGGCTTCGGCTCCTCGCGCTCGGCACGCTTGCAGCCCGCGCCCGCCAGCGCCAGGGCAAGGCTGGCCAGCAGGGGCAGGGAAGGACGGAATGCAGCGCGTATCGACATGGGAAGCCTCACAGGGTGAGGGGGAAGTCTACACCCTGTGTGTTTCAGCAGCAATAATTCGCCGGGCTAGGGTGACGAGAGACAGGCCATTCGCACGGAGCAAGCACTCGTCATCACAGCGCTCGCCGGGAATTCATTGGAAGAAGATTTGCCATTTGATAGAAAAAATAATGCTATAGTCGAGCATGTATTTATAACAACTCTATGGAGACTCCATGCGTCTGTTTTCCCTTATCTTTGTTCCCCTGTTCCTTGGCGCCGGCTGGGTGCAGGCCGATCCGATCGACGAGCTGGTGCAGGCGGAAATGAAGCGTACCAATACCCCGGGAATCAGCCTGGCGGTCGTGCGTGACGGGCGCGTCGTGCGCGAGCAGGGGTATGGACTGGCGAATGTCGAGCACGGCGTGCCGGTGACGGCCGCGACCGTTTTCCAGTCGGGCTCGATCGGCAAGCAACTCACTGCCGCGCTTGTCATGCTGCTGGTGGAGGAGGGAAAGCTGAAACTGGACGATCCGATCTCGCGCCATCTCCCGAAGTCGCCGAAGGCGTGGAAGAACATCACCGTGCGCCACCTGCTGACGCATACCTCGGGTGTCGGCGATCCGGGCAAGAAGGTGGACCTGCGCAAAGACTATACGGATGCCCAGATGATCGCCATCGCGGCGAGCATGCCCCTGCGTTTCCAGCCGGGCGAGCGCTGGGAATACAGCAATACCGGCTACCACCTGCTGGGCTATATCTGCAACAGGGTCGGCGGCAAGTTCTATGGCGACCAGTTGCGCGAGCGGATCTTCGGTCCGCTCGGGATGGGGGCGCGCGTCATCAGCGAACGCGATATCGTGCCGCATCGCGCCGCCGGCTACGAGGTCGAGAACGGGGAACTCAAGAACCAGGCCTGGGTGTCGCCGACGATGAACACCACCGCCGACGGGAGCCTGTACCTGACGGCACATGACCTGGCGCTGTGGGACCTGGCGCTGTACCAGGACGCGCCGCTCAATGCGCGTGTCAAGGAATCGAGCTGGACGCCCGTCACGCTCAAGGGCGGCGCCACCCATCCGTATGGTTTCGGCTGGGACCTCGCACCGCTCAACGGTCACCGCCGCATCGCGCACAACGGCAGCTGGCAGGGCTTCCGCAGCGTGATCAGCCGCTTCGTGGATGACCGCTTGAGCGTCATCGTGCTGGCCAATTCCTCGTCCGCGCCGGTGGAAAAGATCGGCAATGCAGTCGCGCGCCATTACCTCCCGGCCCTGGTGCAGCAGCCGATCCCGGATACCGAGCCCGAAGCAACGGCGCGTGCGCGCGACATCCTTGCCCATTTCGAGCGCGGGGTGCAGCCGCCTCGCCTGTCGCCGCGCGCCAGAGGCGTGCTCACGCCGGAATTCATGGGCTGGGTGGCCAAGGACATGCAGGGCTTCGGCAAGCTGGTCGGGCTCGAGCCGCTCGAGCGCAAGACCAGGGGAGAGCTACGTCTTTACGTGTACCGCACGCGGTTCGATAACGACACCGTCACCATGCGCTTCGTGATCAACAAGGCCGACGAGATCGAGGGTGTCGAGCTGCTGCCGGAATGAGCCAGGCCGGACTCAGTCCGGCAGGCCGAGCGCCCCACGCAGGAACTCGAACATGAGCTTCATGCGCTGCAGGTGGCGGGTGTCCGGATGGGCCAGCGCCCACAGCTCGGTCTCGAGTTCAGCGATGGGACCGTCCACGACCTCGACCTCGGGGTTGTCCCTGAACAGCGCCAGCGGCACCACACCCACGCCCATGCCGTGCACCACGGCGCCGGCGACCGACAGCACGCTGTTCATGCGGTAGCGGGGAATCACCTTCGGATGGTGCAGGCGGCGCCAGCGCTGCGAAGGATGGTCGGGCAGGGTGGCGTCGAGCGCGATCCAGTCCATGTCGCGGTAGTCCGGGATGTGGCGGTGCGCGGCCAGGTAAGCCTTGCTGGCATACACGGCCGCTTCCAGACGGCCGAGCCGCACGCCGACCAGGTGCTCGGGCGGGTTCTTCGTGGCGCGGATCGCGATGTCGGCGTCGCGATGGCTCAGGTTGGCCAGGGCGTTGGAGGCGATCAGTTCCAGCTCGATCTGCGGATAGCGTCCGCTGAAGGCCGCCATCGCCGGCAGCAGCAGGCTATGCATCACCGAGTCGGTGGTGGTGATGCGCAGCGTTCCAGACGGCGTGGTGCCGGTGTCGAGGGCCGCTTCCCTGGCCTGTTCGAGCTGGGACTCGATGCGTTCGGCGTATCCCGCCAGCGCGATGCCTAGTTCCGTGGCCGCGTAACCCTGGCGGCTGCGCTCGAACAGCAGTTCGCCCAGGTCCTTCTCGATGCGCTTGATCGAGCGGAACACGGTCGAGACATCGACCTGCAGGCGCTCGGCGGCGCCGGCCAGCGTGCGGCCGCGGTGCAGGGCCAGGATCAGCTCGAGATCGGGCAGGTCGAGCTTCGATTGCGTTTTTGCATAGGGAAGTTTCATGGACGCCTATTTTAATTGCAGTTTCGCATAGTTAGAGTGGCGGCTCCCAATCACCATTCATTGAGGTCACCATGAAACTGTACTATGCACCGGGCGCATGCTCGCTGGCTTCCCATATTGTCCTGCGCGAGGCCGGCCTGGACTTCACGCTCGACAAGGTCGACACCAACAGCAAACGCACCGCCGAGGGCAAGGACTTCCTGGCCATCAGCCCGCACGGCTATGTGCCGGCGCTGGAAATCGAACCGGGCCTGGTACTGACCGAAGGCCCGGCCATCCTGCAGCTCCTGGCTGACAAGGCCCCCGGCGCGCAACTGGCTCCAGGCGCCGGCACATTGGCGCGCTACCAGCTGCAATCCTGGCTGAACTTCATCACCTCCGAGATCCACAAGGGCTTCTCGCCGCTGTTCAAGCCGGAGATGCCGGCGGAAGCGAAGCTTCTCTTCGTCGAGCAGCTCGGCAAGCGCTTCGACGTGCTGGAACGCCACCTGGCGCAGAACGACTACCTGATGGGCGAGCGCTATTCGATCGCCGACGCCTACCTGTACGTCACCACCAACTGGGCGGCGTACCTGGGCATCAGCCTCGATCGCTGGACTGCGCTGAACGCCTTCCGCGCCCGCGTGGCGGCGCGTCCGGCAGTGCAGGCAGCGCTGGCGGCGGAAGGCCTGAAGGCGGCGTGATGGATCTCAAGCTGATCAGCCATCCGCTGTGCCCCTACGTGCAGCGGGCCGTGATCGCGCTCGCGGAGAAAGGCGCGCGCTACGAACGGATCGACATCGACCTGGCCGACAAGCCGGCCTGGTTCAGCGCGGTGTCACCACTCGGCAAGACGCCGGTGCTGCTGGTGGACGGGCAGCCGGTGTTCGAATCGAGCGTGATCTGCGAGTACCTCGACGACACCGTCGCGCCGCGCCTGCACCCGGAAAATGACCTGGCGCGCGCCCACCACCGCGGCTGGGTCGAATTTGCGTCCTCGGTACTGAACACGATCGGCGGCCTGTACTCGGCGCAGGACGGGGCGGCTTTCGACACTGCGCTCGGCCTGCTGCGCGAGCGCTTCGCCTTCCTGGAAACGGTACTGGGGGAGGGGCCGTATTTCGGCGGCCTGCAATTCTCGCTGGTCGACGCGGCCTTCGGCCCGGTGTTCCGCTACCTCGACCTGTTCGACGCGCACGGGGTGCATTGCGTGCCCTCTGAGTTGCGCAAGGTGGCAGCCTGGCGCCGCGCGCTGGCGGCGCGGCCCTCGGTGGCGGGTGCGGTGGCCGGCGATTATCCGGAGCGCCTGCGCGCCTTCATCCTGCGTCGCGGCGGGGTGCTTGCGCAGATCCTTTCAGGCGAAGCGACGCTAGCGTAAACGTGTGCCGGCCGCGCAGGCCTGGATCAGCTTGTCCAGGCGGCCGGCGCGCGTCTCGTCCTTCTTCGCATTGGTGATCCAGTGCAGCACTGTCTTGCGGTAGCCCGGCGGGACGGTCTCGAAGTAGGTCCATGCTGCTCCCTCCTGCCGGAAGCGCTCCAGCTCCACCTGCGTGAGCTCGGGGACGTCGAGGCGCTCATGCGAATAGACGCCGGACCTGGCCTCCGAGCGTTGGGCGAAAGCCGCCTCGCCCGCTGGCGTCATTTTCCCTTCCGCGCGCAGCTTCTCCATCTTCGCGATGTTCACGACGCTCCAGATCGACGATGGCTTGCGTGGCGTGAAGCGGATCGAGTAGCTGTCCTCGTCGATACGCCTGCGCACGCCGTCGATCCAGCCGAAGCACAGCGCCTCGTCGACCGACTCGGACCAGCTCATGCAGGGCCGGCCGCTGCCGACCTTGTGAAAGCCCACCAGCAGCTCGCTTGCACTCGCCGCATTGGCCTCTAGCCAGGCACGGAAAGCCCCGGCGTCGGCGAAGAAGCTCGGTTCGGTCTTGCTCATGCCGGCAGCGCGATCTCGGCGCGCAGGAAATCGAACATCGCTTTCATCCTTCCAAGATAGCGGGTGTCGGGATGGGCCAGCGCCCACAGGCCGATGTCGAGTTCCGGCAGCGGATCGCCCAGCATCACGGCGTGCGGATGCCCGCGCATGACCGCCAGCGGCACCACCCCGACCCCCAGGCCATTGACCACCGCGCCCGCCACCGCCAGCAGGTTGCCGACCTTGTAGCGCGGCGCCACCGAGGGCAGGGCGGTGCGGCGCCAGATGTGGGACGGGTGCTCGGGCAGGCTGTCGTCCAGTGCGATCCAGTCCATCTCCTCGACCTGCCGGCCCGGCGCCTGCGCGGCCAGGTAATCGCGGCCGCCCCAGAGCGCCGAGCGCATGGTGCCGAGCCGGATGCCGACCAGGTGCTCGGGTGGCGCATTGGTGACGCGGATGGCGATGTCGGCTTCGCGCTGCCCGACGTTGGCGATCGCATTGGTCGTCGCCAGTTCCAGCTCGATGCGTGGATAGGCAGCGGCGAAACGCGGCAGTATCGGCAGCAGCACGGTGTGGAACAGGGTTTCGGTGAGCGTGATGCGCAGCAGGCCGGAAGGTTCGGTGTCCTGGTTGAAGGCGGTCTCGCGCGCCTCCTCGAGCTGCTTCTCGATGCGCTCGGCGTGGGCGGCGAGGGCGCGTCCCAGTGTCGTGGCCGCATAGCCGTGACGGCCGCGGTCGAACAGCACCTCGCCGATGTCCTTCTCGATGCGCCGGATCGCACGGAACACCGTGGACGCATCGACCTTCAGGCGCTCGGCCGCGCCGGCCAGCGTGCGGCCCCGGTGCAGGGCCAGGATGGTCTCCAGGTCCGGCAGGCCCAGCTTCGATTGCAGATTTGCAGAGGGTGCTTTCATGGCTGCTTATTTTATTCGTCCGGTTGCGCCGATAGAGTGGGGTCCTCGTCAACCACCAGCGCAAGAGACTACCATGACCCGCTACAACCTGACTCCCTATGCTGCCCTGCTGCTGCGCCTCGCCCTCGGCTCCGCCTGGCTCTCGCACGCTTTCCTGAAACTGGCCGCCTTCTGCGTCCCGGCGCTCGGCAGCTTCCTGGCCCTCGAGGGCATGCCGACGCCGATGGCCTGGCCGGTGGCCCTGCTGGAACTCGCCGGCGGCGCCCTGATCATCCTCGGCCTGCACGGCCGGATCGCGTCGCTGGTGCTGCTGCCCCTGCTGGCCGGCGCCCTGGTCGCCCACACCGGCAACGGCTGGTTTGACAACATCCCGGGTGGCGGCTGGCTGTACCCGGCGATCCTGATGATGGCCACGCTGCTGCATGCCCGCATCGGTGACGGGGCGGCTGCGCTGTCCTCGTCGGCCGACACGCGGCGCCTGCGCAGTGCCGCCATCGCCGCCTGCCGGTAGAGGCGCACCAATGAAAAAAGCCTGCAGGGCGCGAACCCTGCAGGCTTTTATTTTCGTGCGGGGACGAATTACATCATGCCGTCCATGCCGCCCATGCCGCCCATACCACCCATGCCGCCCATACCGCCGGCCGGCTTGTCTTCAACGACTTCCGAAACCATGCAGTCGGTGGTCAGCATCAGGCCGGCGATCGACGCTGCGTTCTGCAGTGCCGAGCGGGTGACCTTGGCCGGATCCAGCACGCCCATTTCGACCATGTCGCCATAGGTGCCGTTGGCGGCATTGTAGCCGTAGTTGCCGGTGCCGGCGATGACGGCTGCGACCACGACCGACGGCTCGTCGCCGGCGTTCTGGACGATCATGCGCAGCGGCTCTTCCATGGCGCGCAGGACGATCTTGATGCCTGCGTCCTGGTCAGGGTTGTCGCCCTTGATGTCGATCGACGAGCGTGCGCGCAGCAGGGCCACGCCGCCGCCCGGGACGATGCCTTCTTCCACAGCAGCGCGGGTTGCGTGCAGCGCGTCTTCCACGCGTGCCTTCTTCTCTTTCATTTCGACTTCGGTGGCTGCACCAACGCGGATCACGGCAACGCCGCCGGCCAGCTTCGCCACGCGTTCCTGCAGTTTTTCGCGGTCGTAGTCCGAGGTCGCTTCTTCGATCTGGACGCGGACCATCTTGACGCGTGCTTCGATCGATTCAGCGGCGCCGGCGCCGTCGATGATGATGGTGTTTTCCTTGCCCACTTCGACGCGCTTGGCCTGGCCCAGCTCCTGCAGCGTGACCTTTTCCAGGGTCAGGCCGACTTCTTCGGCGATGACCTGGCCGCCGGTCAGGATGGCGATGTCTTCCAGCATGGCCTTGCGGCGGTCGCCGAAGCCCGGCGCCTTGACGGCGACGGTCTTCAGGATGCCACGGATGTTGTTGACCACCAAGGTCGCCAGCGCTTCGCCTTCGATGTCTTCGGCGACGATCACCAGCGGACGGCCGGCTTTTGCAACTTGCTCCAGCACCGGCAGCAGGTCACGGATGTTCGAGATCTTCTTGTCGCACAGCAGGATGAACGGGTTCTCGTGAACGGCGACCTGCTTGTCCGGGTTGTTGATGAAGTACGGCGACAGGTAGCCGCGGTCGAACTGCATGCCTTCCACGATGTCCAGCTCGTCGTTCAGCGACTTGCCGTCTTCGACGGTGATGACGCCTTCCTTGCCGACTTTTTCCATCGCCTCGGCGATGCGCTCGCCGATCGAGGTTTCCGAGTTGGCCGAGATGGCGCCGACTTGGGCGATCTCTTTCGAGGTGGTGGTCGGCTTGGCGATCTTCTTCAGTTCTTCGACGGTGGCGGCGACGGCCTTGTCGATGCCGCGCTTCAGGTCCATCGGGTTCATGCCGGCGGCGACGAACTTCATGCCTTCGCGGACGATGGCTTGTGCCAGCACGGTCGCGGTAGTGGTGCCGTCACCGGCGTTGTCGCTGGTCTTCGAAGCGACTTCCTTGACCATCTGCGCGCCCATGTTCATGAGCTTGTCCTTCAGCTCGATCTCTTTCGCGACCGAGACGCCGTCCTTGGTGACGGTCGGGGCGCCGAACGAGCGCTCCAGCACCACGTTGCGGCCTTTCGGGCCCAGGGTGACTTTGACTGCGTTGGCGAGGATGTTGACGCCTTCGACCATCTTGGCGCGCGCTGCGTCGCCGAACACTACTTCTTTAGCTGCCATTTTTTATTTCTCCGAATGAATTCGTGAATGTTCTATACGAGGAGGATTACTGGGCCACGACGGCCATGATGTCTTCTTCGCGCATGACCAGCAGTTCCTGGCCATCGACCTTGACGGCCTGGCCCGAGTACTTGCCGAACAGGACGCGGTCACCGACCTTCACTTCCAGCGGGCGAACCTGGCCGTTTTCCTGCACCTTGCCGTTGCCGACGGCGAGGATCTCGCCCTGGTCCGGCTTCTCGGCAGCCGCGTCTGGGATGATCAGGCCGGATGCAGTTTTGGTTTCCTGGTCGAGACGCTTCACGATTACGCGATCGTGCAGAGGACGAAGGTTCATGCAAAACTCCTTATTTTTCAGTGGTTTGACTAGCTATTCGGTGCCGCCGCCGGAGGGCGTCGGCCTGGAAACGGTTGTTAGCACTCTCAATCGACGAGTGCTAACGCAACATGATTATAGGGATCATAACTTCCCATTTCAAGCGGGAATGTGGGGGATCGAACCGACTTTTTTGCGAAAACACAATCCAATAGATGGGTTGTACACTCTCGCCCGTGGCATCCGCGACAATAGCCGGGCAGCGTACACCGGAATCGCAACAGGGGGCCACACGGATGGCGCTCGCCCATGGGCGCGCCCCATGGCGACGGCCCGGACGCCGTCCTCCCCTTGATGGAGGCGCGATTCGGTTGACGGAAAAACGAACTCAGTTCTATAGTGTCGAATGATTTCCGAATTTCAAGACCTCTCCGACAAGATCGACCGGCTCGCCCAGCTGACCCAGTCGCTGCGCGCCGAGAACTACCTGCTGCGCCAGGCCAACAGCCTGCTCAGCGCCGAGAACCAGGAGTTCAAGGAGCGGCTGGTCCAGGCCCAGTACCGTGTCGAAGCGCTGCTCGCCGAGCTTCCCCTGCCGGAAGCCCCTGCGCCCGAGGATGACGCCGACGAAGCGAACGAGGCTACCCAATGATCCATCTCGATTGCACCATCATGGGCCAGCCCTACCGCCTGGCCTGTCGCGAAGGCGAAGAGCGCACCCTGCGCGAGGCGGTCAGCTACCTGGACGGCAAGATGTGTGCGCTGCGCGACTCGGGCAAGGTCCGGGGCACCGACCGCATCGCGGTCATGGCGGCGCTCAGCGTGGCGGCGGAGTTCCTGTCGGTCAAATCGCCCCAGGGCCCCCTGTCCGACATGTCGATCCTGGAAGTGAAGCAGAAGCTGGAAGCGATGCACACCGTCCTCGACAAGGCTTTGTCGACGCAGGAAAATCTGTCCTGAATGTCGGATTGGATTCAGTTTCGGTTGACATGCTCGGTCAACAGAGTAAACTGCGCTCTACCCTGCGGTGTTCGAGATTTGTCATATATTCCTTGAACCATTCTTTCGCATAGGTTGCGGGACATGCCTGGTGGGCGCGAGCGTCACTAGTCTGACGAACCCGAAATCGAGCTGACTGCGACCACCTTGAGCCTTTTGGTTCGGGATGCCGGCAATAACGACACAGGCGGGGCTACACACACGAGCGGTTGCGCACCTTGGTACGCAGCCGCTTTTTTTATTGGTGCTTGTCGATGGAGATTCGATGCGCTATTGGTTGATGAAATCCGAGCCGGACGAAGTCAGTTTCGACGACGTCCTGGCCGCGCCGCAGCAGACCGTCGCCTGGTACGGCGTGCGCAACTACCAGGCGCGCAACTTCATGCGCGACGCCATGTCGGTTGGCGACGGCATCCTGTTCTACCACTCCAGCTGCGCGGCCCCCGGCGTGGCCGGCATCGCCGAGGTGGCGAGCAGCCCGTATCCGGATGCGACCCAGTTCGATGCATCCTCTCCTTATCACGACCCGAAGGCCACGCAGGAAAATCCGCGCTGGATCTCGGTCGACGTGCGTGCGATCGAGGCGGGGCGCTACCTGCCGCTCACCGAGATGCGCAGCATCCCCGCGCTGGAAGACATGGTGCTTCTGCAGAAGGGCAGCCGGCTGTCGGTGTCGCCGGTGACGGCGGGACAGTGGAACACCATCGTCGCTTTGCTGCGGGAGCAGCGCTGATGGACCTCGGCCTGATCCTCGCCCTGCTGGCAATGGGCACCTTCGGCGGCTTCGCGGCCGGCCTGCTCGGCATCGGCGGCGGCATGGTGCTGGTCCCTTTCATCACCATGATCTTTACCGCGCGTGGCTTCGCGCCGGAACTGACCATCCACATGGCCATCGCCACCTCGCTCGCCACCATCCTGTTCACCTCCCTGTCCTCGGTACGCGCCCACCACAAGCACGGCGCAGTCCTGTGGCCGGTGGTGAAGCTGCTGGCGCCGGGCATCCTGGTCGGCTCCTGGATCGGTCCGTGGATCGGCAAGCAGATGGATTCGACCGTGCTGGCAGCCTTCTTCGGCGTGTTCGTCGCCTTTTCGGCCACCCAGATGCTGATCGGGAAAAAGCCCGCCGCGGCGCGTGAGCTGCCCGCAGCGCCGGGGATGTTCGCGACCGGTGGCCTGATCGGCACGCTGTCGGGCATCGTCGGCGCGGGCGGCGGTTTCGTGTCGGTGCCCTTCATGACCTGGTGCGGTGTGCGCATTCATAATGCGGTCGCCACCAGCGCGGCGCTGGGCTTCCCGATCGCGCTGTCGGGCACCATCTCGAACATCTATTTCGGCTGGGGCGAACCCGGCCTGCCGCCGTATTCGCTGGGCTTCATCTACCTGCCTGCGCTGGCCATCATCGTGCTGGCCAGCGTGAGCATGGCGCCGCTCGGCGCGCGCACCGCGCACCGGATGCCGGTGCGGCAGCTGCAGAAGGTGTTTGCGGTGATCCTGTATGCGCTGGCGGCTTACATGTTCTGGAAAGCGGTGAACTGAGCACCTGGTGTTCCTGCGCCGGGCCGAGGGCGCGGCGCAGGAAGGCCGCATCGATCAATGAGGGTCACGATCAATGAGGGTCAGGTCTGACATTCGGACACGAGCCCTGCCTTGACAGCATGTGCACTGTAGAGGCCGTGTCCAGATGTCAGACCTGACCCTGGCTCTACCCATCAGGCCTCAGGCCCCTTGCTCAGGTCGACCTTCCGCAGGCCTGGCGCCGGCTTCTCGCGGCGCAGGAACTTCCACAGGACGGAGGCGAGGGCGGCGACGCCCAGGATGATCAGCTTCTTGAAGGCGACCAGCAGCGCCAGCAGCTTGCCGAAGAAGCCCAGCTTGGCCGCCACGCCGCCCGCCACCAGGGCGGCGATGCCGTATTCGGCGACCTTGTCGGTGCTGGCGTTGAAGTCGGCGTAGCGGTGGCCGGCGTTGAAGTTGGTGAAGGCGGTCACCTGCTGCATCTCGGTGCGGATCTGGTCCAGCTGGCTCAGGCTCGCCACGGCGTTCAGCACCAGTACGCCCTCGCGGCCCAGCACCCGGATGTTGTAGTTCAGGCCATTCGCCTGCGCGCCCTCGGTGCGCAGCTCCTTGGCCCAGTACAGCTTGTGCTGGCCCTTGTCGTAATGCGGCTTCTCGGCCCAGCCGACCAGGGTCATCGCGGGATAGCCCTGTTCCTTGCGCTCCTTGTTGCCCTCGGCGATGCCGTCCTTGATCTCGGTGAGCAGTTCGTCGTAGTCGATGCTGTCGGCGTCGTCGTCCTTGACGTGGCCGTCCTTTTCATAGGTGATCACGACCCCCCAGCCTTGCTCGCTCAGTGGGCTGACGCCGGCCGGCACGATCATGCCGAGCGTGCCGGCGCCGGGCGGATTGCCCCAGCCCTGCTCCAGCAGGCGGGCGCTGTCGCCGGGCGCCAGGTAGCGGAAGGCGGGTGGCAGGTCGAGCGTGGCGATCCCGCCGGGCAGGGTGATCCGCCCCTGCTGGAAGCTGAGCGAGGCGAGGAACTGTTCGGCCGTGCGCTGGGCAGGCGCGGCGTCCTGTGCGCCGGCGGCGCCCAGGCTCAGGCACAGCAGGATGGCGATGAGGAATCGTTGCATGGCGGGTCCAGGGAAAAACAGACCATGCTACCGAAAAGGCGTACATACAAACTCACCCATTGTCACGGCCGGGCAGGGGGAGGGCAGGGAGTGACGAAGTGAGGCTGTACGGATACAATTGCGCGCCCTTCGCGCCCGGCATATTGACGCCGTGGCCCGGCTTCGATAACGTCCTTGCAGCATGCCATCCGATACCGTTCACCTGCTTCCCGTTACCTCTCCCGCCAGCCAGGGCGCCATGTCGCGCGCGGCCGGCGGTTTCCTGCTGTTCGCCTTCTTCTGGATCGTGGCCGCCGCCGCTTTTTCCGGCTTTGCCGGCAAGTGGGGGCTGCGCGACGGCGATCCGCGCTTCGGGGTGGCCGCCATGCTCGAGATGGAAGCGCACAAGCCCTTCGTGTATCGCCAGCTGGTGCCGGACCTGGCGCGCCGGCTCGACGCCGTCGCCTCCGATCGCCTCAAGGAGCGCGTCGCCAAGCGCTTCCGTCCGGACGAGACCTTTGCCAAGAGCCAGCCGGGGACCACGGACAGCGCGCGCTTCCGCTATGCGATCGTCTGGTACGCCAGCTTCCTCTCGCTGCTGGGCAGCCTGTTCGTGCTGCGCCGGATCCTCCTGCATTTCAATGTGTCGCCGCTGGCGGCGGTGCTGGCGCCGACCGCCTTCGCGCTCGCCTTTCCCTACCTGCAGACCGTCGGCGGTTATTTCTATGACACGGCGGAACTGCTGTTCGCCAGCCTGGCCTTCCTGCTGGCGCTACGCGGACGCCTGGTGGCGCTGGCGGCCCTGGTGCTGGTGGCAACCCTGAACAAGGAGACCTTCTTCTTCGTGCTGCCGGCCCTGTATCCGCTGCTGCGCCGGCACCAGTCGCGCCGCAACGCGTGGCTGGCGGTGGGCGTGCTGGTGCTGTTCGCGGGCCTGATGAACGTCGCCCTGAAGGCGGCCTACCTGGAAGCCTTCGGCGGCGCGCTCGAGTTCCACCTGCTGGCCAACATCCAGGCCTACCTGTCGGGCAACCCGTATTTCCGCCTCGAGACCACCTATGGCCTGGTCGGCCCCTCGCGCGCCTTCGTCGGCACCCTGGCGGTGCTCGGCATCGTGCTGTGGCGGGCCTGGCCTCTGGCGCCGCGCGTGGTGCGCCGCCACCTGGCCATTTCTGCCCTGGTCAACCTGCCGCTGTTCCTGGCCTTCTGCGCCACCGGCGAACTGCGCAACCTGAGCACGACCTTCACCGGCCTGGTGCTGCTGGTGGCCTTCCTGATCGACCGCGAAGCCAGCCTGCGCATGCGCATGCGCGACAGCGCCGCCGCGGCCGAAGACCACCCGGCGCCGCAGGAAACCCGCCAGGCCTGAACCCAGCTCAGGTCGCGAGCCGGCGCAGGCGCTCGCGGTCCAGCGGCAGGTCGCGCACGCGCACGCCGCAGGCGTCCGCCACGGCATTGGCCAGCGCCGCCGCGGCCGGTCCCTGGGACGCTTCTCCCGTGCCCAGGAAGGGCTGGCCGGGACGGTCCAGCAGGTGCACCGTCACCCCCTGCGGCACCCCGCTGAAGCGCAGGATCGGATAGCCGCCCCAGTCCAGGCTCGCGACCTTGCCGGCCTCGAAGTGGACCTGTTCCATCAGGGTCCAGCTGCTCGACTGGACCAGGCCGCCCTCGATCTGGTTGCGCACTCCGTCCGGACTCACCACTTCGCCGCAATCGACGGCGGCGTCGGCGCGCACGATGCGCACAAAGCCGGTATCGAGCGCCACCTCGACTTCCAGCGCGATGGCGCAGTAGGCGGCGGAATTCTTGTAGCGGGCAAATGCGAAGCCGCGTCCGCGCCGCGGGCTGCGCTTGTAGGCATTCCAGCCGAACTTCGCCGCGGCCAGCTTCACCACCTCGATCGCGCGCGCGTCATTCAGGTGGCGCAAGCGGAAGGCCACCGGATCGATGCGGGCGGCGCGCGCCAGCTCGTCCATGAAGCTTTCGATCGCGAACACGTTGCAGTAGGCGCCGAGCGAGCGCAGGGCCGAGGTGCGCCACGGGCCGGCCGGCTGGAAGCGGTGGGTCACGCGCGCGTTCGGCAGCGCGTAATACGGAATCGCATTGCGGTCGCCACCGCCTTCCGGCTGGGGCAGGGGTTTGGGGACAGGCGGGATGAAGGGCCGCGCCAGCAGGGTCGCGCCGAGCAGGTTGCCGGCGCGCCCCGGGCGGGTCGCGTGGGCCTGGCTCCAGACCTCGTACTGCCAGTCGACGATGCGGCCACCCGCATCCAGCGTGGCGGCGACGTCGGCCACCATCGGGGGGCCGAAGGGTTCCCAGCCATGTTCGTCCTCGCGCATCCACTGCACCCGCACCGGGACGTCGGGGAAGACGCGCGCCAGCAGCGCCGCGTCGGCCGCCGCGTCGTCGGCGCCGTTGTGGCCGTAGCAGCCGGGGCCTTCGGCGTGGATGCAGCGGATCGCGTTTTCCGGCACGTCCAGGAGCTCGGCCAGCGCGCGGCGCAGGGGGAACACGCCCTGGGCGTGGGTCCACACCGTATAGCGGCTGCCCTCGCGCAGCGCGATTGCGCAGGAAGGGCCGATCGAGGCGTGCAGCTGGTAGGGGCGGGTGTAGCTGGCGCGCAGGGTCTTGCCCGCCGCACGTGCAGCCGCCGGGACGCCGCGCGCCAGCACCTGCTGCGGCTGGGCCGGCAGGCTGCGCACGAAGGCCGCCACGTCGCGCGTGACTTGCGGCCGCGGCGGAACTTCCCAGCGCGCCGCCAGCGCCAGCGCCCTGGCGGCCTTGATGGCGCGGTACTCCTCGTCGGCGATCACGGCCAGGAAGCGCCCATCCTGCACCACCTCGAGCACGCCGCTCATGCGCGCAACCTGGCTGGTATCGACGCCGAGCAGGCGCGCATCCGGGGCAGGCGGGCGCACCACGCGCGCGTGCACCATGGCGGGCAAGCGGATGTCCTGGATGTAGGTGAGGTAGCCCTTGAGCTTGTTCGGGATGTCGACCCGCGGCAGGTGCGTGCCGATCCAGCGCCGCGCGTTCGGCGGGCGTGGCGGCAGGGTGTCGCCGGCGCGCACGTGCAGCTCGCTGGCCGCCACCAGGTCGCTGAAGCTGACCCGGCGGCCGTCGGGGGCGCGAAACACGCTGTTGTCCTGCGCCAGCGCGGCGGCCGGCACCTTGAGGTGGGCGGCCGCCTTGTCGTGCAGCAGGGCGCGCACCTGGCCGGCGGCGTAACGGATCGCGGTAGCGCTGTCCTGCATCGAATGGCTGCCCGCGGTATAGCCTTCGTCCGGCGTGCGTTCGGTGTCGGCCGTGATCAATACCATGCGCCCCGGGTCGATCTGCAGCTCGTGCGCCGCCACCTGCAGCAGTGCGGTGCGGATGCCCTGGCCCAGTTCCACCTTGCCGGTGAAGAGGGTGACGCGGTTGTCGGCGCCCACGCGGATCCAGGCGTCGAGCCAGGGCTCGGTTTCCAGGCTGCCCGGCAGCGCCGCGCTGGCCGGCAGCGGCAGCGCGAAGGACAGGGTCAGGGCGCCGCCCCCGGCGAGGAAGCGGCGCCGGCCTGGACGCGGAGCGGTTTGCGCCGTCATCAGTAGTTCCGGATCGGCTGGGCCGCCAGCACGTCGGCGGCGCGGCGTACCGCGCGCAGGATGCGCATGTGGGTGCCGCAGCGGCACAGGTTCGGCTGCATCCAGGCCTGGATCTGGGCGTCGGTGGGTGAGGCCACCTGCTCGAACAGGGCGGTGGCGCGCATGATCATGCCGGCGATGCAGTAGCCGCACTGGGCGGCCTGCTCGTCGACGAAGGCCTGCTGCAGCACCGAAGCGGGGACCCAGCGCGTGCCGCCCGATTCCACCGTGCGCACGGCGCGTGCGCCGACCATCGATACCGGCACCAGGCAGGACATCACGGCCTGCTTGTCGAGCATGACGGTGCAGGCGCCGCATTGCCCCAGGCCGCAGCCGAACTTGGCGCCGTTGAGCTTCAGGTCGTTGCGCAGCACGTAGAGTAGGGGCGTGTCGGCGTCGACGTCGACCGTCTGTGCCTTGCCGTTGACCTGCAGCTGGAATTTACTCACTGTGTCCTCGCTTTCTGCACCGCCTCGTCCAGGTCTTCCCACGGCTCGGCTTTGGCACCGTAGCGGCGCAGGTAGGCCGCAAGCGCCGTCGTTTGGGTGTCGTTCAGGACCGTGGCGAAGCCCGGCATCCAGCGTCCCGGTGCGCCATCGGGCGGCGTGATGCCCTCGCGGATGATGTGGACCAGGCTGCGCGGGTCCGGATCGTACAGGGCCACCGCCCCCTGCAGCTGCAGGGCGGCGCCGGAGCTGGCGCCGCGGCCCGCGTCGTGGCAGCTGGCGCAGGCCATTGCATAGGTCTCGTAGCCGAGGCGCATGCGGGCCAGGTCGGGGTCCTTGTCGCCAGGCGCCGGGAGCGGGCCGGGCGCCGGTATGGCGCGGGCCGGGGCCTGCTTCAGGAAGCCGTGGATGTAGGTGGCGACGGCGCCGACGTCGCCGGCGTCGGCCTGGCCAAGGTTGACCACCACGTCCTGCATCGGGCCGCCCGCCACCGCGTGTCCTGGTGCGATGCCAGTGCGCAGGTAGGTGGCGAGATGCTCGCGCGTCCAGGGAGTCGGCGATGGGGACTTGGCGTTCAGTGCGAGGGCATACCAGTCTTCGGCCTCGCCGCCGTCCAGTTGCCGCTTCAGGTCCGGACCACCCAGCAGCGTGCGCGGTGTGTGGCATGCCGTGCAGTGCGCCAGGGTGTCGGCCACATAGGCCCCGCGGTTCCATTCGGCGGACTGTCCCGGGTCCGGGCGCCAGGGCGATTCGTCGAGGTAGAGCAGATTCCAGAACGCGAGCAGCGGACGGAAACCGAAGGGGAAAGTCATGCGGTTCTCGCGCGCCGGGGCGCTCAGGGCCGGCCGCGTCATCAAATACGCGTACAGGGCGCGCATGTCGTCCTGCGCCAGTCTGGTGTAGTGGTTGTAGGGGAAAGCGGGGTAGAGCAGGTGGCCGTCGCGCGAGACACCCTGGCGCATGGCGCGCTCGAAGGCTTCGAAGCTCCAGGCGCCGATCCCGGTCTGCGCATCCGGCGTGATGTTGGTGCTGTGGACGGTGCCGAACGGCGTCGTCAAGGCCAGGCCGCCGGCGAAGGGACGCGATGGATCGACCGTGTGGCAGGCGGCGCACATGCCGAGCCGGGACAGATTGGCGCCGCGCGCCACCAGGGCCGCATCGACACGCGGCGCGGCAGCCTGCGGTTCCAGCGCCGGACGCCACATGAGGAAGAAGGCGGTGAGCGCCAGCACGGCCAGCGCCGCCAGCGCCAGCCACCATCGTTGTCGCCGCGTTGTTATCATGTCGATGTTCGTTCGTCCCAATCGTCGTGGGAATGTACAGTTTCCTCAACCACCACGGAGAGCATTATGACGGAAAAGACAAGGCCCCAAGGGCCCGCTTCGTACTTCCCTTCCATCGAAAAGAAATACGGGCAGCCGATCTCACACTGGCTCGGCCTGCTGGCCGCCAGGCCGGGCATGAAGCACATGGAGCTGGTCGGCTGGCTCAAAACCGAGCACGGGCTGGGGCATGGCCATGCCAATGCCCTGGTCGCGCACCACCTGGCGTCGGGCGGTGGTATGCTGGGGCCATGACTACCGATTCCGACATCGAACTGTCCGGCCCCTTCCAGGCCAAGGACGGCAACGGCCGCACCCTCGACGTCAAGGCGATCCGCATCTTCGACGAAGGCTACGGCATCATCGACGTGTACGTGGACTTCAAGGACCGGCTCGAACCCGGCGCCTACAAGGACGAGGTGCTGCTGCGCCAGCTGGTCGACCGCCTGCGCGCGCTCGGCTACAAGGGGCCGGATTTCGGGCACAGCGACCCGGGGCTGCAGGAAAGCCGCCTGGTGGTGCTCGAGGCCCCTGAGGAGTTCACCGCTTTTGCGAAGAGCCGCGGGTGGAAGAACCTGGCCGAAGACTTCGAATAACACCGGTTTAATGGCGGGCACGGCAATGTGCCTATAATGTGTTTTTCGACACAGGCCACCCCATGCCGCTGCGCCAGGGCTTCACCGTTTCGCTCCGGCGCCTGCTGGTGCTCCTCACCGCCTTCGGCCTGCTGCCGCTGGCGCTGCTGGGCGTGTGGGGCCTGCACCTGGTGGGAGACTACCAGCAGCGTGAACAGGAGCGCCACCTGCTCAACCTGGCGCGTGCGCTGTCGAGCGCCGTCGATGCCGAACTCGATGGCGCCGCCGCAGCCCTTGAAGCCATGGCGCGCACCCCGGCCATGGCCAACGGCGACCTGCGTCCAGTCTACGAGATCGCGCGCATGCAGGCGGCCAGCCAGCCGGAATGGCTGGCCGTGATCCTCACCGACGACAGGGGCGCCGTCCTGTTCCGCACCAATGCCCCGTTTGGCGGGCCGCCCGGCATCATCGCCGACCCGGCCAGCCTGCAGCGCGCCATCGACAGCCGCCAGCCCCTGGCCGGCCGCGTCGTGATCGGCAAGGGCGGCCGCGCCGCCTTCCCGATCCGGGTTCCCGTTACCGACAATGCCGGCCGCCGGTATGTGCTGAGCGCCGTGGTCCAGCCCGGCCGCATGCTGCGTGTGCTCGAGCGCCAGAAGGTGCCGGCCAGCTCGGTGATCGGGATCATGGACAGTGGCGGCGCCATCGTCGCCCGCTCGAAAGGGCAACAGCGCCTGGTGGGCGGCCTGCCCAGCCCCTCGCTGGTCGCGCTGATGCGCGGCGCCGGACAGGAAGCGGTGGCCGCCACCACCACGCTCGAAGGCGATCAAGTGGTAACGGGCTTCAGCCGCACCCGCTTCGGCTGGCAGGTGGCGATCGGCGTGCCGCCCTCGGCGCTGGGCCCACTGCAGGGCATCGCGCTGTACGCGGCTGGCCTGGTCGCTTCGCTGCTGGCGTGTGCGGTGCTGGCGACCCTGCTGTCGAACCGCATCGTGCGCGCCTTCCGCAGCCTGCAGAAGGGCGGCGCGGCGCTCGGCGCCGGCCTGCCGGTATCGGTGCCGCCCTCGCGCATCACCGAGATCGACGACACCGGCTGCGCCCTGATGGCCGCCGCCGGCCTGCGCGACGCGCACGAGGCCGAGCGTTCGCGCCTGCTCGCTTCGCTCGAACGGGCGCTGGCCGACAGCCGCGCCGCGGCCCAGGTCAAGGACGAATTCCTGGCCATGCTCGGCCACGAGCTGCGCAATCCGCTCAGCCCCATCGTTGCAGCACTCGACCTGATGGACCTGCGCGGCGAAGCGTCCAGCCAGCGCGAGCGCACCATCCTGCGGCGCCAGGCCAACCACCTCAAGCGCCTGGTCGACGACCTGCTCGACGTCTCGCGCGTCACCAGCGGCAAGCTGCGCATCGAACGGCGCCCGCTCGACCTGGCCGAACTGGTGCGCCACGTGGCGGCCTCCTTCCCGGGCACCCGGGTCGAGGTGCAGACGCCGCAAACGCTGTGGGTGCAGGGCGACGAAAGCCGCCTGACCCAGGTGCTGAACAACCTGCTGTCGAACGCGGCGCGCTTCGGCAGGCGCAGCACGCGCGTCACCCTGGCCGCCGACGGCATGGATGCGCGCCTGGCGGTTGTCGACGATGGGGTGGGCATGGACAGGCCGATGCTAGAGCGCGTGTTCGAACCCTTCTTCCAGGCCCCGCAGCCGCTGGCGCGCCATACCGGCGGGCTGGGACTGGGCCTGGCGATCGTGCGCCGCATCGTCGAGCTGCACGGCGGCTCGGTCAGTGCCCACAGCGAGGGACTGGACAAGGGCAGCCGCTTTGAAGTGAGGCTGCCGCTGGCCGCGGCTGCCTTGCCGGCGCCGGAGGCGGCCCCTGCGCCCGCAATGGAACAGCGTGACGTGCTGCTGGTGGACGACAACCTCGATGCGGCCGAAGCGACGGCCGCGGTGCTGGCCCACCTGGGGCACACGGTACGGGTGGCGGAAACGGCGGTGGCCGCGGTGGAGCAGGTGCGGCGCCGCATCCCCGATGTCGCGGTGCTGGACATCGGCCTGCCCGACATGGACGGCTATGCGCTGGCGACGCTGCTGCGCAAGGAGGCGCCTGACCTGCGGCTGGTCGCGCTGACCGGCTACGGCCAGCGCGCCGATGTCAGCCAGGCGCTGGGCGCCGGCTTCGACCTGCACCTGACCAAGCCGGCCTCGCTCGAAGACCTGCAGCGGGCGGTTTGTGCGTAGGGTGTTCGTCATTCAGTCCACTGGACTGAATGACCGCCGAACGCGCGTTCAGCTGCGGCAAGCGTGATGGAGGCGTTCGCACTTGTCGAACGCGCGGTCGGCACAGCCGACCACCCTACCCATCAAAGGCAGCTCAGGCCGTGGCCGGACGCCCGTTCGGCTGGCGGTAGGCCCAGGCCAGCATCACCAGGGCGGCGACGATCATCGGCAGCGACAGCACCTGGCCCGAGGTGATCGGCATCCCGAGCACCGTGGTTTCCCAGTCCGGCACGCGGAAGTACTCGGTGGTGAAACGCGCGCAGCCGTACAGCAGGGTGAACATGGCGCCCACCGCCAGGCGCGGGCGCTGCTTGCGCGCATAGGGCCACAGGATCAGGAACACGATGATCCCGTCCAGCAGCATCTGGTAGATCGGCGAGGGATGGCGCGGGCCTTCGACGCCCGGCCACAGCATGGCCCAGGGCAGGCTGGGGTCGGCCAGGCGGCCCGGCAGTTCAGCGTTGATGAAGTTGCCGAGGCGCCCGGCGGCATACCCGAGCGGCACCATCGGCGCGATGAAGTCGTACACATCGAGCAGGTTGCGCTTCGATTTGCGGGCCCACAGGGCCATCGCGATCAGCACGCCCAGGAAGCCGCCGTGGAAGGACATGCCGCCGCGCCAGACCATGAAGATCTCGAGCGGGTGCTGCAGGAAGTAGAGCGGCTGGTAGAACAGCACTTCGCCCAGGCGCCCGCCCAGCACCACCCCGAGCATGCCGTAGAACAGCATGTCGTCGAGGTCCTCGGCCTTCCAGCCTTGCGCGGCGATGTGCGGCTGGCGAATGCGCACGCGGCCCAGGATCAGGAACAGGGCGAAGGCCACGACATACATCAGGCCATACCAGTGGATCTGCACCGGTCCGATGGCAAAGGCGATGGGATCCGGCTGCGGGTGTACTAGCATTGTTATTCTCTCTCGATGAAATCCAGGAAGCTCCTGAGCACGGGCGAGGCATTGTCGCGGCGCCAGGCCAGCCCCAGCTCGGTGAGCGGCGTGGGCTCATGCAGGGCGCGGTACTCGACGCCGGCGCGCATCAGGTTCGACACGGATTGTGGCACAAGTGCCAATCCCATGCCGCCGGAGACCAGGCTGACGATGGTCTGCATCTGCAGCGCTTCCTGCCCGATGACGGGCGTGATGCCGGCGGCGCGGAAGGTGGCGAGGATGGCGTCGTGCAGGGCCGGGGCCGCCGCGCGCGGGAAGATCACCAGCGGCAGCGGCGGCAGGTCGCGCAGCCGCACCGGGCCCTTGCCGCGCAGCGCGTCCAGCCCGGCGGGGGCGCACAGGATCAGCGGCTCTGCGAGCACCTTGCGGTAGCCGAGCGTCGTATCGAGCGCACCGGGAAGCGGCGGGATCACGAAGCCGGCGTCGACGCGGCCCTGCAGCAGTTCCTCGGCCTGCACGTCGGAAGTGGCTTCGCGCAGCACCAGGCGCACCTCGGGGAAGGCGGCGCGGTAGCGCTGCAGGATCGAAGGCAGCACGCTGTAGTCGGCCGTGGAGACGAAAGCGAGGGTGAGGCGACCCGCTTCGCCGGCAGCGACGCGGCGCACCAGCTCGGGCAGGGCGCCGGCCTCCAGCAGGATGCGGCGCGCTTCAGGCAGCAGGGCGCTGCCGGCGGCGGTGAGCGCTACCTGGCGCCGGTTGCGCAGGAACAGCGGCGCGCCGAGCAGCTCTTCGAGCCCGGCGATGCTTTGCGACAGCGGCGGCTGCGTCATGTGCAGGCGTTCGGCCGCACGCCCGAAATGGAGTTCTTCGGCCACTGTAACGAAGTGCCGAAGCTGGCGGAGTTCGAGATTCATTGATACGCGCCGTGTATGGAAAATGCTCAGTGATATGTTAAACATATCACATCACAGGGCGCGCGGTGTGCGCTGTCAGGTCTTGCGGCGCTTGTCGAAGGCTTTCTGGACGCGTTCTTCGCGGCGCTTGTTCAGCACATTGTGTTCCTTCTTCTTGTCGAGCCCGAGGACTTTTTCGATGAATTCGAACCAGATGAAGGCGAACACCATCAGGCCGATGATGGCCCACCAGGACAGCTCGGCAAAGCGCCAGACCTCGAACAGGCGCAGGCCGCTCAGGGCGGCGATCAAGAGGATCAGCGGCATGGGATAGCTCCTTATCCCGTGCATATTACGCATGAATTTATTTCCGCGTGGAAAAATATCGCAGTTTGTGAAGATTCGCCAACAATGCAGTGGTGTTACCGGCGTAACAGGGTGTATCCCCTTATGAAGCGCCGGGAAATCCACGGTAGAATGCAGTCGTCATAAACCTGGAGAAACAAATGAAACGCTCGTTGTTGTTGTGTGTGGTGATGTCGGCCTTCGCGTCCAGCGGCGCGTTGGCCCAGGCCGACCTGGCGAAGGCCAAGAATTGCATGGCTTGCCACGCGGTCGGCAACAAACTGGTGGGCCCGTCCTACAAGGATGTGGCCGCCAAGTACGAGGGCCAGAAGGGCGCCGAGGACAAGCTGGTGCAGAAAGTGCTGAAGGGCGGCGCGGGTACCTGGGGCCCGGTGCCGATGCCGGCCAACCCGCAGGTGAGCGAGGCCGAAGCCCGCAGCCTGGTGAAATGGGTGCTGGCGCAGAAGTAATCCTCGCCCGGCATAAATCAAGCGCGCCTGCGTGAGCAGAGCGCGCTTTTTGTTTTTTGGTGCATCAGCGGATCACGTCGATCCGCGAGCGCTTGCCGCCCTTGTAGGTGAACAGGGTCAGCGCGCCGTTCTGGATGTCGCCCGAGGGGTCGAACTGGATGGTCCCGGTCACGCCCTCGTACTTGATGCGCTTCAGCTCCGGCAGGTACCGGGCCGGGTCGGCCGACTTCGCGTTCTGCATCGCCGCCGCCATCACCATCACCGAATCGTAGACATAGGGCGCATACAGCTGCACCTCGGCGCCGGTCTTCTGTTTGAAGCGCGTACGGAAGTCCGCCATCACCCCCTCCTGGGCACCCTTGACGCCGCCGGCCTCGGCGCAGACCACCTTGTTTTCGCCCACCGCATCGCCCGCCAGCCGTCCCAGCGCTTCGGTGCAGATGCCGTCGCCGCCCATGAACTTCGCGGTGATGCCGAGGGTCTTCATCTGCTTGAGCATGGGGCCGGCCACCGAATCCATGCCGCCGAAGAAGACCAGGTCGGGTTTGGCGCCGCGGATCTTGGTGAGGATGGCGGTGTAGTCGGTGGCGGTCGCCGTGGTGAACTCCTTGGCCACCACGCGCACCCCCGGTCCCTTCACGCCTTTGGCGAATTCCTGGGCCACGCCCTGGCCGTAGGTAGTGCGGTCGTCGATGATGGCGATGTTCTTGGCCTTCAGGGTCTCGACCGCGTACCTGCCCAGCGTCCCGCCCAGCTTGGCGTCGTTGGCGACCACCCGGAAGGCGCCCGGGAACTTCTGCCTGGTGTACTGGGTGGCCGTGGTGGCGGGGGAGATCTGCACCAGCCCGGCGTCATGGTAGATCTTCGAGGCCGGCACCGTGGTGCCCGAGTTCAGGTGGCCGACGATGCCGTTGACCCGCGCGTCGACCAGCTTCTGGGCCACCGCCGTTCCCTGTTTGGGGTCGCTGCCGTCATCCTCGGCCAGCAGCTGCAGTTTCACCTTCTGGCCATTCAGGGTGAAGCCCCTGGCGTTGAGTTCGTCGATCGCCATGCGGGCGGCGTTCTCGTTGTCCTTGCCGAGGTGGGCGTTGGGGCCGGAGACCGGGCCCACGTGGCCGATTTTGACGACCTGCTGGGCGTGGGCGCCGGCGGCAGCCAGCGTGCAGGCGAATGCGATGAGTCCGATACCGAGGCGCATGTGGAATCTCCTTGTAAAGACGCGTTCCACAGCACAAGGTACATCAGTTTTTTACAGCCGAAAAGCAATTATTGCGAGCATTTGCGCCGCCGCACCAGTCCAGTGCGCAAAGCACCGGCGTGGCATGGCGGCTGCCGCAAGGAGGTGCTTATTTCCCGCCGATCCGGTAGATCACGTCAGCCGTCTGGGCCAGCCGCATCGCCTGCACCAGCGCCATGTCCGTCTTCGGCGGCACGCGGCGGCCGCCGCCACCGCGGGCGTTCGAATCGCTGGCCATGCCCATCGCGTTCGACAGGTTCTTGAGCGGCGCGATCGATACGCCGGTCGCCGGCCCCAGCCTGGCGCCGACGCCGCGCGCGATCTCCTGTGCCTTGAGTTTGGCCGACACGAGCGCCTGCTGGAGCAGGTCGGATTCGATCTTCTCGCGGTCGCTGCGGTTGTAGGTGACGGCCAGCGATTCGATGTCCTTCATCACGATCAGGGCGCGCATCACGGGCGTCCACTGGCCCAGGTCGCGCACGGTCACGTGCATCGAGACCCGCGTCTCCATCGGCATCGGCTGGCCTTCGGGCAGGATGTCGACCTTGCGCGGACGGCGCACGATGTCCTGCACGAAGACGTCTTCCGCCGCGATGCCGTGCTGGGCGAACAGCGCGCGGCTGGCCTCGAGCCTGTCGTTGACGATCTTCCAGGCGGCGTCGGCATCGGGTTCGAGCGATACGATGTCGATATCGATCTCGCCGACGTCGGGCATGATGTACTGGTCGGCGGTCGCGCTCACGTGGATGAAGGGATGGTTGGGCAGGTCGGCCGCCATGCCTGGCAAGGCAGTGGCGGCCAGCAGCAGGGCGGCGGCGAATCGTTTCAGCATGCGAGGCACTCCGTGGTCAATGAGGAATGCCTCGACAATAGATTATCTAGACATATGTGTCTATAAGTTTCGCAGGAGCCCTGAGCACTTATGCGTAAATCATAGAACAGCCGGTCTAGGCATGCATACACGGTAGCGCCCGTAGTCGAGGTCGCAGAAATAGTCTTCCAGCGCCTGCGCCGAGGCGCCCGGATCGCACAGGGCCACGTAGCCGTCCGGCCGCAGCAGGTAGCCGGCGTTGCGCGCAAAGCCGGCCTCTTCGTGTTCCTGGCGCCAGTCGAACTCGCGCAGGATCATGCCGTGGCGGTCGCACCAGGCGCGCAGGTCGGGGTAGGCCTGGCCGTAGACGTGCACCTGCCAGTCGATGCGCGCCGGCGGCGCGTAGTTGTCCTGGCCGTCGTCGCCGGCCGCGACCCAGGGCAGGCGGTCGCCGCCATGCACGCGGCCGGCCACGCCGCTCGACAGCGGGCTGTCGTGGTAGTTGATGGTGGTCTGCGACAGGATCCGGAAGATCGACTCGCGCACCGGCCCGATGCCATAGGCGGCGCTGGCGAAGGTCGGCGCGATGCGCGTGCGCACGAAGTCGGCGACACTGCTCTCCGCCGTGACAAAGCTGAACAGGCGGTCGGTGGTGTCGACCAGCTTGCGGGCAAAGGCGATCCGCTCCTTCTCGTAGGTGTCGAGCAGGCTGTCGCGGGCCTCGCCGCGCACCACGGCGGCCAGCTTCCACGCCAGGTTGATGGCGTCGCCGATTCCGGTGTTCATGCCCTGGCCGCCGGCCGGGCTGTGCACGTGGGCCGCGTCGCCCAGCAGGAAAGCGCGCCCCTTGCGGTAGTGGTCGGTGACGCGGTGGTGTACGCGGTAGGTCGAGAACCAGTGCACCTGCTCGACTTCGAG
The DNA here is from genome assembly GCF_020707265.1 of Massilia sp. IC2-477. Lineage (GTDB taxonomy): Bacteria > Pseudomonadota > Gammaproteobacteria > Burkholderiales > Burkholderiaceae_D > Telluria. Next base: position 249,447 of record NZ_JAJFEQ010000007.1, on the reverse strand, counting down.
GCCCAGGCTGGCCATGGCGCGGTGGCTGACGTCGTCGAAGCTGAGGATGCTCGCTTCGTCGCGCTCGTCGCGGATGGTGCCGACCAGGCGCCCGCGCCCGGCATCGTCGTAACCGAGGAAGATCACGAAGTCCGAGGTCTCGAGCGACAGGTGGATTTCGCCGTTGGCGGCTTGGCCGCGCGACTGCACGTCGGCGACGTAGAAGATGTGGTCGTAGGTGCCGCCGGCAAAGCCGGTGCCGAGCTGGCGCCGCACGAAGGAACGCGCGCCGTCACAGCCGCACAGGTAGCGCGCTTCGACCAGCTGCTTGTCGCCGTCGGCGTGGCGCAGCTGGACTGAAATGCCGTCCGCGGTTTCGTCGAAGCCGGCCAGTTCGGTGCGGCGCAGGATGCGCACGCCGGCAGCCTCGAGGTGGCGCTCGAGCAGCTGCTCGTGCGCGTCCTGCGGATAGATCAGCACGTAGGGGTAGGGCGTCAGGCGCGCGCCGGCGTCGCGCAGCGACAGTTTGGCGCGGCGCTTGCCCCGCACCCACAGGTTGATGCAGGGGTTCGGCCGGCCGGCCCCGGCGACTTCGTCCGCCAGCCCGAGCGGGCGGTACAGCTCCAGCGTGCGCGCCTGCACCGCCATCGCGCGCGAGGTGGTGCCCGGCCCGTCGGCCTTGTCGACGATGCAGACCCGGGTGCCCTGCTTTGCCAGCGCCAGCGCCAGCACCATGCCGGTCGGGCCTGCACCGGCGATGAGTACGTCATTTCGGTCCATGATGAGCTCCTGTTACAAGTTTCGTCTTGCACAGATGCCGCCGCGGTACGGATGTTCCGCGGTTATCCGAACTTCATTGTAGGCTCACTCGATGACAAGCGACAGGTCGCGTCCTTCGAGCGCCACCTCGCCGGCGTAGTCGGCCGCGTAGATGCGCAGGATGTACTCACCCGGCGCCACGCCGCCGAGCTGCCAGCTGCCCGTCTGCACCTCGCCATCCTGCAGGCGGCTGTGGAGCGCGTAGGCGAAGCGGGTGGCCTGGCTGCCGTACACGGTAATGCCGCTGTTGGGCGCATAGACGGCCTTCACTGCGTCCGGGTTGCGTGGCAGCCGGTCGTAGACCTGCGTGATGAGCGGCCGCTCGTAGCCGGCCACGGGCGTGCCGTCGGCGCGCAGCAGCTGGTAGCCGAGCTTGTACAGGCCAAGGCGCCGGCGCGCCAGGTTGCCGTCCACCTGGTCATAGGCGTCGACCACGATGTTCACCTCACCCAGCGAACGCGGCACGCGCAGGCGCTTGTCCAGTGCCGGACGCTTGCGGGTGCCCGTAGGCGGACGCAGGCGCTTGCCCGTGCTGTCGAACAGGGCGATGCTGTTGATGCGCGGCGCCACGGTATCGATGAAGCCCACGAAGGGCAGGCTGAGCGGATTGACCACCGCGCCGCCCTGGTAGTAGTCGAGGTGCACGTGGGCCATCGCATTGATGGTGCCGAGCGGGTCGCCGACGGCGAAGCGGGTGCCGCGCGGCACGCGCACGCGCTCGGCCTTGCCGCGCTCGCCCGTGAGCACCACGAAGCGCGGGTCGAGCGGCTTGCCGCGGGTGTCGCGGCCGACCCGCATGTGGATATAGGAGAGCGGCCCCAGGCTGATGCCCTCGCTGAGCGAATCGAAGCCCCAGTTGGCGTAGGGGTCCGAGATCTTCGAGGGGAACACGGCCAGCACCTTCGAGCCGACGTCGGCGCGCACGTCGAGGCCGGCGTGGAAGTGGTCACGGCTCTCGCCGCTGTAGCTGCCGCGCACTTCGCCCATCACGCCGACCACCTCGTGCACGCTGTCCTGCGGTCCGACCGGCCAGGGCATCGGCTCCTTGCGGGCGACGGCGACCGGCTGCGGGCGCGCCGGCGCCGCTTCGTTGGCGCGCGGGCTGGACAGGCGGTGCAGGCGGTGGGCCTGGGCGTCGGCCACCACCAGGCTGCCGTCGCGCTCGACCGCGATGCCGCGCGGACCGTAGAGCTGCACGGTGCCGTCGGGGCCGAAGCCGTCGGTCGACGCCGGCACGTCGGCGTCCGGCAGGGGACGCACCTCACCCTCCGGCGTGAGCTGCAGGATGCGCCCGCCCGCGCTGGCGGCAATATAGAGGTAGCCGTCACGGGTCAGGGCCAGGCCGACCGGGCGCCGCAGCGGGGCGCGGCGCTCGCCCTCGGCGGGTGCGGCGATGGTGGTGACCGTGCCGTCGGTGCCGATGCGGCGGATCGCGTTGTTGCCGGTGTCGGCCACGTAGAGCGTGCCGTTGGTGGTCACCGCGAGCGCGCTCGGGGTATCGAAACTCGCCGCCGCACCCACGCTGTCGGCGTTGCCCGGCTTGGCGCCACCGGCGATGGTGGTGACGCTGCCGTCGCGGCCGATGCGGCGGATGCGGTCGTTGTAGGTGTCGGCCACGTAGACGACGCCGGTGTCGTCCACAGCGATGCCGACCGGGCCGTGGAACCGCGCCGCGCGTCCGATGCCGTCCGTGTCTCCCGGCGTGCCGTCGCCGGCGATGGTCGTGACGGCGCCATCCTTCGTGATCTTGCGGATCGCATGGTTGCCGGTATCGGCCACGAACAGGTTGCCCTCGTGGTCGAAAGCCAGCGCCGACGGGGTGTGGAACGCGGCCGCCGTGCCGACACCGTCCTGGAAGCCCTCCTTGCTGCCGGCAAAAGTGCTCACCGTGCCATCCGGCGCGATGCTGCGGATGCGGTTGGTGTCGCCGGCATCGGCGACGTAGACCTTGCCTTTGGCGTCGAGCGCCACGCCGAACGGGTCGTCGAAGCGGCTCGAGGCGGCCGGGCCGTCCACCGCACCCGGGATGCCGTCGCCGGCCAGCGTGGTCACGCGCGCGGGCCAGAACGGCACCGTCTTGGCCGCCTTCGGCGTGAACACTGCCAGCGCGCCCGGCTGGCGTTCGATGGTGTCGGTGAAATAGAGGACGGCGCCGGCAATGGCGACGCCCGCGCCCGCGAGCGCGGCGATGAGGATCTTTCGGTTCACTGGAGCTGCCGGATGATTGCTGAGGCAGCAATCTTAGCCGATGCCCGCGCGCCGTGTCGTACGTGGGATGGACGGGATCCGATCCCGGGGCAAACGATTATTTGCCGAGCGTTTGCAGGTGAGCGATCTCTTTGGCGACGGCGTTGCTGACGATCTCGCCCAGGGCCTGGTTCAGGCCTTCGCGCAGGTCGGCGGTGAAGCTTTCCAGGGTGCGCTGCATGGCGTCGGCCATGGCGTCGCGCACGCGCTGCTCGATCGCGAAGTCGACGCGGCCCTGCAATTGCTGCAGCACGCGCTCGGTGACGCGGCGTTCCAGCACGCTCCATTCCTCGCCGGTCCAGCGTTCGGTGGCGCGGCGTTCCAGCTGTTCGGCCACGGGCTCCTGGCTCGGAGCCGGTGTCGGCGCGAGCGGCTCGGTGACGACCTCGGTGAGGACAGGAATGCTCGGATCGAAGGCTGGCGTTTGGCTCATGACTGTCCTGCGACGAAGTGGGTCAGGGGATAGTTCTGCTTCTTGTACGCGACGTAGCGCTGGCGCCCGGCGGCGGCGTCGTCTTCGTCGACCGAGATGATCTCGAACACGCGCGCGAACTGCTCCAGTCTAGCGGGCGTGCGGCGGGTGAGGTTGACCAGCATCTCGTGATGCGGCAATGGCAGGGCCTCATCAAAGGTGACGATGACCGGCGTTTGATCCGCCAATGGGTCATCTGCCAGCACGTGGGGAATGAAGTCGGTATCCGAGACCGTCCACAGCGCGGTGTTCAGCGCTTCGGCCTGCGCGGCGTCTTCGGCCAGCACCACGACCTTGGCCTTCGATGCGTAGGCCTTGCGGGCGAGGCGGCAGGCATAGGCCAGCTTGTCGGGGATGTTGGTGTGGAAGTCGATGCGGGTCATGGTGCTATTGTAAAACGGGGCGGCGCCAGGCCGCCCCTTGGGAACATCAGGCGCGGGCGTTGTTCTGCGCGCCGCCCTGGATCATGCCGCTGTGGCGCAGCAGCGCGTCGATCGAGGGCTCGCGGCCGCGGAAGGCCCTGAACGATTCCAGCGCCGGACGCGAGCCGCCCACCGCCAGGATCTCCTGCTGGAAGCGCTTGCCGGTTTCCTGCAGCTGGCCCGACTCCAGTGCTTCTTCGAAGGCCGCATAGGCGTCGGCGGACAGCACCTCGGCCCACTTGTAGCTGTAGTAGCCGGCCGCGTAACCGCCCGAGAAGATGTGGCCGAAGGAATGCTGGAAGCGGTTGAAGCCCGGCGGGATCATCACCGCGAACTGCTTGCGGATGTCGTCGATCAGCTCCTGCACCGTGCGATCGGCTTTCGGGTCGAAGTCGTAGTGCAGGTGCATGTCGATCAGCGAGAACTCGACCTGGCGCAGCGTCATCATCCCGGACTGGAAATTCTTCGCCGCCAGCATCTTGTCGTACAGCGCGCGCGGCAGCGGCTCGCCCGTCTTCACGTGCGCGGTCATCTGCTGCAGCTTGTCCCACTCCCAGCAGAAGTTTTCCATGAACTGCGAGGGCAGCTCCACCGCATCCCACTCGACGCCCGAGATGCCCGACACCGACAGCTCCTCGACTTCGGTCAGCATGTGGTGCAGGCCGTGGCCGAACTCGTGGAACAGGGTGATGACTTCGTCGTGCGTGAACAGGGACGGCTGCAGCTTGCCATCGACGGTTGCCGGCGGGGTGAAGTTGCAGGTCAGGTAGGCAATCGGGGTCTGCACGATGCCGCCAATGGTGACGCGGCGGCCGCGCGCATCGTCCATCCACGCGCCCTGGTTCTTGCCGGCGCGCGCATACAGATCGAGGTAGAACTGGCCGATGAGTTGACCATCGCGCTCGATGCGGAAGAAGCGCACATCCGGGTGCCACACGGGCGCCACGTCCTGCTTGACACGCACCCCGAACAGGTCCTGGATGACGGTGAACAGGCCTTCGACGACCTTCGGCTCAGGGAAGTATTCCTTCACTTCCTTCTCGGAGAAGGCGTAGCGCTGCTCACGCAGCTTTTCCGAGGCGTAGGCCACGTCCCAGGACTGCAGGTCAGCGATGCCCAGTTCGTCGCGTGCAAAGGCGCGCAGCTCTTCCAGGTCCTTCTCGGCAAACGGGCGGGCGCGCTTGGCGAGGTCCTCGAGGAACTCGACCACGTGCTGCGGGCTTTCCGCCATCTTCGGCACCAGGGAGACTTCGGCGAAGTTGGCGTATTCCAGCAGCTGGGCTTCTTCATGGCGCAGTTGCAGGAGCTTGACGATGTTGGCGGTGTTGTCCCACTCGGCGGCCTTGCTGAACATGGTGCCGGTGTCCGAGGCCTTGGTGCTGCTCGCGCGGTAGATGGTTTCGCGCAGGGAGCGGTTGTCGCAGAACTGCAGCACCGGATAGTAGGACGGGAAGTGCAGGGTGAACTGCCAGCCGGCCTTGCCTTCCTGCTCGGCGCTGGCGCGGGCCGCGGCCTTCACGTCGTCCGGGATGCCCGACAGTTCGGCTTCGTTCTCGACCAGCAGCTTGTAGTCGTTGGTGGCGTCCAGCACGTTCTGCGAGAAGCGCGTCGAGGTCGCGGCCTGCTGTTCCTGGATCTCGGCGAAGCGTTCCTTCTTATCCTCCGGCAGCTCGGCGCCGCCCAGGCGGAAGTCGCGCAGCGCGTTCTCGACGATGCGCTTGCGCGCCGGGGAAAGGCTCTCGTATTCGCTGCCGGCGCGCAGCTGTTTGTACTTGGCGAACAGGGCCTCGTTCTGGCCCAGAGAGGTCCAGAACTCGGTCACCTTCGGCTGGTTCTCGTTATAGGTAGCGCGCAGCTCGGGCGTGTCCGCCACGTGGTTCAGGTGGTTGACCACGCCCCAGGCGCGGCCCAGGCGCTCGGTAGCTTCCTCGAGCGGGATCACGAAGCTGTCCCAGGTGACGTTATCCGACGGTGCTTCCAGTTGGGCGACGACGTCGGCCGCCCCCTTGATCAGCTGTTCGATGGCCGGCGTCACGTGCTCCGGCTTGACCAGGTCGAACCGGGTCAGGCCCGAGAAATCGAGGAGGGGATTGCTGGTGTCGATGGTCATGGTGTTCCTTTAAAAGGTTCAGGCCACGCCCGGCTTCGGTTCCATTCCCGTTGCCTGGCTGGGGCAGTTCTGGCTGCTGGAGTGCACGCGTTCTGCGGACTCCACGGTGTTCATCAACAGCATGGTGATCGTCATCGGGCCGACGCCGCCCGGCACCGGGGTGATATGCGAGGCGACTTCGCGTACACCGGCGTAATCCACGTCGCCGCACAGCTTGCCCGCGTCGTCGCGGTTCATGCCGACGTCGATCACGACCGCGCCCGGCTTCACCATGTCTGCCGTGAGAGTATTGCGGCGGCCGACGGCAGCCACCACGACGTCGGCCTGGCGGGTGTACAGGCCCAGGTCCGGCGTCGCGCTATGGCAGATGGTGACGGTGGCGTTGGCTTGCAAGAGCAGCAGGGCCATCGGTTTGCCGACCGTGTTCGAGCGGCCGATCACGACCGCGTGCTTGCCGCGCAGGTCGATGCCGGTGGTTTCGATCAGCTTCATGCAGCCGTAGGGGGTGCAGGGACGGAAGCCCGGCAGGTTGGCGACCAGTTCGCCGGCCGACAGCACCGAGTAGCCATCCACGTCCTTGCTGGTGGCGATCGCTTCGATCACCTTGCTCGGGTCGATGTGTTTGGGCAGGGGCATCTGCACCAGGATGCCGTGGATCGCCGGGTCGGCGTTCAGGGCGGCGATACGGTCGAGCAGGGCGGCTTCGGACAGGTCGGCGTCGTACTTTTCCAGCACCGAATGAAAGCCCACGTCGCCGCAGGCTTTGACCTTGTTGCGCACGTAGACGTGGCTCGCCGGGTCCTCGCCGACCAGAATCACGGCCAGGCCCGGCTGCTTGCCGGCGGCGGTGAGTTTTGCTGCGCGCTGGGCGATTTCGCCGCGCAGTTGTTGGGAAAGGAGGACTCCGTCGATGTTCTGGGCTGGCATGTTTGGGCTCACGACTAGGCAAAAATGAAATTATAAGGTCTTCATCCACTATCGCGCGCCGCGCGGGGCGAAGCATGGTCATATTTATAGCCGCCTGTGCCAAAGGTGGGAGCGTGCGCCGCCGGCTTCGTTATACGATTGCCAATCCGCTCCAGAGTGAAAAATGTGCGATCGCAGCATCGAATTTCATTATGTGGAATGACATATCGCAATTTGAAAAAGCCAAACGCTACTGATAGAATCGAACGGTTTATTTCCCGACATTTGAAAATTCACCATCGCCGCCAGCCGTGATTGGGATCGGGTGGGGCGCAAATTCTTAGGAGACGCATTAATGTCAGCTCAACTCGACCAGTTGACGGCACAAGCTGCCAACGACCCGGACACCCTCGAAACCCAGGAATGGCTGGATGCGCTGGAGGCGGTGATCGAACATGAAGGCACCGAGCGCGCCCACTACCTGATGGAGCGCATGGTCGACCTGGCGCGTCGCCGCGGCGCCCATATCCCGTTCTCGAGCAATACCGCCTACGTGAACACCATCCCGGCCCACCTGAACGTGAACTGCCCGGGCAACCTCGAATACGAAGAGCGTCTGCGCTCGTGGATGCGCTGGAACGCGATGGCGATGGTGGTCAAGGCCAACCGCGCCGACGGCGACCTGGGCGGCCACATCTCCTCGTTCGCCTCGCTGGCCAACATGCTGGGCATCGGCTTCAACCACTTCTGGCACGCTCCGACCGAAGAGCATGGCGGCGACCTGCTGTACATCCAGGGCCACTCCTCGCCCGGCATCTACGCGCGCGCCTACCTCGAAGGCCGTATCTCCGAAGAGCAGCTGCTGAACTTCCGCCGCGAAGTCGACGGCAAGGGCCTGTCGTCCTACCCGCACCCGAAACTGATGCCGGACTTCTGGCAGTTCCCGACCGTCTCGATGGGCCTGGGCCCGCTGATGGCGATCTACCAGGCGCGCTTCCTGAAGTATTTGCACGCACGCGGCATCGCCAACACCGAGAACCGCAAGGTCTGGGTATTCTGCGGCGACGGCGAGATGGACGAGCCGGAATCGATGGGCGCGATCGGCATGGCCGCGCGCGAGCGTCTCGACAACCTGGTCATGGTCGTCAACTGCAACCTGCAGCGCCTGGACGGTCCGGTGCGCGGCAACGGCAAGATCATTCAAGAGCTGGAAGCGGACTTCCGCGGCGCCGGCTGGAACGTCGTCAAGGTCATCTGGGGCTCGCAGTGGGATGCGCTCCTCTCTAAAGACAAGGACGGCATCCTGCAGCGCGTGATGATGGAAACCGTCGACGGCGAATACCAGAACTACAAGGCCAAGGACGGCGCCTACGTGCGCAAGCACTTCTTCGGCAAGCATCCGGAGCTGCTCAAGATGGTCGCCAACATGAGCGACGACGACATCTGGCGCCTGACCCGCGGCGGCCACGATCCGCACAAGATCTACGCCGCGTTCAAGAACGCCCAGGAGAACAAGGGCACCCCGACCGTGCTGCTGGTGAAGACCGTCAAGGGCTTCGGCATGGGCAAGTCGGGCGAGGCGCGCAACACCGCGCACCAGACCAAGAAGCTGGACGACGCCGCGATCCGCGAGATGCGCGACCGCTTCAACATTCCTATCCCGGACGACAAGCTGTCCGAGATCCCGTTCTTCAAGCCCTCCGACGATTCGCCCGAGATGCAGTACCTGCACGAGCGCCGCAAGGCCCTCGGCGGCTACCTGCCGCAGCGCCGCGCCAAGGCCGACGAAAACCTGGTGGTGCCGGCATTGGAGACCTTCAAGTCGGTGCTGGAACCGACCGCGGAAGGCCGCGAGATCTCGACCACGCAATCGTATGTGCGCGTGATCACCAGCCTGCTGAAAGACCCGAGCATCGGCCAGCGCATCGTCCCGATCCTGGTCGACGAGTCGCGTACCTTCGGTATGGAAGGCCTGTTCCGCCAGATCGGTATCTTCAACCAGCAGGGCCAGCTGTATGAGCCGGTCGACCGCGACCAGGTGATGTACTACCGCGAAGACAAGGCCGGCCAAATCCTGCAAGAGGGTATCAACGAAGCGGGCGGCATGAGCTCGTGGATCGCCGCGGCGACCTCGTACTCGTCGAACAACCGCACCATGATCCCGTTCTACACCTTCTACTCGATGTTCGGGATGCAGCGTGTGGGCGACCTGGTCTGGCTGGCAGGCGACATCCGTGCGCGCGGCTTCCTGATGGGCGGCACCGCCGGCCGCACCACGCTGAACGGCGAAGGCCTGCAGCACGAGGACGGCCACAGCCACATCATCGCGGCCACGGTCCCGAACTGCATTCCGTACGACCCGACCTTCGGCCATGAAGTGGCGGTGATCATCCAGGACGGCCTGCGCCGGATGGTGCAAGAACAGGAAGACGTGTTCTATTACATCACCATCATGAACGAGAACTACGCGCATCCGGGCCTGAAGCCGGGCCAGGAAGAGGGCATCCTGAAGGGCATGTACCTGCTGCAGGAAGGCGCCCCGATCCAGGGCAGCAAGGACGACGCCAAGCGCGTCCAGCTGATCGGCTGCGGCACCATCCTGCGCGAGTCGATCTTCGCGGCAGAACTGCTGAAGAACGACTGGGGCGTCGATGCGGACGTGTGGTCGGCGCCGTCGCTCACGCTGCTGGCGCGTGACGGCCAGGACGCCGAGCGCTGGAACATGGTCAACCCGGATGCCGAGCAGCGCGTGCCCTACGTGACCTCGCTGATGCAGAACACCGCCGGTCCGATCGTCGCAACCACCGACTACATGCGCATGTTCGCCGAGCAGATCCGCGGCTTCATGCCGAAGGGCCGCACCTACAAGGTGCTGGGCACCGACGGCTTCGGCCGTTCGGATTCGCGCGTCAAGCTGCGCGAGTTCTTCGAGGTGAACCGCTACTACATCACCGTGGCATCGCTGCGCGCACTGGCCGACGAAGGCAAGATCGACCGCGCCCTGGTTGGCCAGGCGATCCAGAAGTACGGCATCGACCAGAACAAGCCGAATCCTGTGACCCAGTAAATGCTCGAAGCCGTTCTCGCACACCTGCAACTGCGGGAGCGGCTTAAGCGCTAACTCAAAGAACAAACGGAGCTAACACTATGAGCATTGTGGAAGTCAAAGTCCCTGATATCGGCGACTTCAAGGAAGTGGAAGTCATCGAGCTGATGGTCAAGCCGGGCGACACGATCAAGGTCGACCAGTCGCTGGTGACCGTCGAATCGGACAAGGCCAGCATGGAGATCCCCTCCAGCCACGCCGGCGTCGTGAAAGAAATCAAAGTGAAGGTCGGCGACAAGGTCGCCGAAGGTTCGCTCGTGCTGCTGGTCGAGGAAGCCGGCGGCGCGGCCGCTGCATCTGCACCTGCTGCCGCTGCACCTGCGCCTGCCGCTGCCGCACCGGCACCGCAAGCCGCACCGGCACCTGCCGCCGCTGCTCCCGCAGCTGCTGGTGGTATCGTCGAAGTCACCGTGCCGGACATCGGCGACTTCAAGGAAGTCGAAGTCATCGAACTGATGGTCAAGCCGGGCGACCAGATCAAGGTCGACCAGTCGCTGATCACGGTCGAATCGGACAAGGCGAGCATGGAGATCCCGTCCAGCCACGCCGGTACCGTCAAGGAAATCAAAGTGAAGGTCGGCGACAAGGTCGCCAAGGGTTCGCTGGTGCTGCTGGTCGAGTCGACCGGCGGTGCGCCTGCCGCTGCGCCCGCCGCAGCCGCGCCTGCGCCTGCTGCTGCCGCTCCTGTACCGGCGGCCGCCGCTCCGGCGCCTGCCGCAGCTGCACCTGCCCCGGCGCCAAGCCAGGGCGTCACCGGCTCCAAAGCCCACGCTTCGCCGTCGATCCGCAAGTTCGCCCGCGAACTGGGCGTCGACCTGGCGCGCGTGCCGGGCACCGGTCCGAAAGGCCGCATCACCCAGCAGGACGTGCAGAACTTCGTCAAGGGCGTGATGGCTGCCGGCCCAACGGCTGCCGCCCCGGCGAAGGGCGGTTCCGGCGGCGGCATGGAAGTGCTGGCCTGGCCGTCGCTGGACTTCTCGAAGTTCGGTCCGACCGAAACCGTGGCCCTGCCGCGCATCAAGAAGATCTCGGGTCCGAACCTGCACCGCAACTGGGTCATGATCCCGCACGTGACGCACTTCGAGGACGCCGACGTCACCGACCTGGAACAGTTCCGCGTCGATTCGAACGCCGCGCTGGCCAAGCAGAAGTCGACCGTCAAGCTGACCATGCTGGCCTTCGTCATCAAGGCCTCGGTCGCTGCGCTGAAGAAGTTCCCGCAGTTTAATTCGTCGCTGTCGGAAGACGGCGGCAGCCTGATCGTCAAGCAGTACTACAACATCGGCTTCGCAGCCGATACCCCGAACGGCCTGGTGGTCCCGGTCGTGAAGGATGCGGACAAGAAGACCATCTCGCAGATCGCCGTCGAAATGGGCGAACTCTCCGCACAGGCGCGCGACGGCAAGCTGTCCCCGAGCGCGATGCAGGGCGCGACCTTCACCATCTCGTCGCTGGGCGGCATCGGTGGCACGGCGTTCACGCCGATCATCAATGCGCCGGAAGTGGCGATCCTGGGCCTGTCGAAGTCGGCGATGAAGCCGGTGTGGGATGGTTCCAGCTTCCAGCCGCGCCTGATGCTGCCGCTGTCGCTGTCCTACGACCACCGCGTCATCGACGGCGCCGGCGCCGCGCGCTTCGCCGCCTACCTGGCGGACGTGCTGGCCGACCTGCGCAAGACCCTTCTGTAAGGAGCGCCGAGTATGAGCACTGTTGAGGTAAAAGTACCGAACATCGGCGACTTCAAGGACGTCGAAGTCATCGAGCTGCTGGTGAAGCCGGGCGACACCATCAAGGTCGACCAGTCCCTGGTCACCGTCGAATCGGACAAGGCCAGCATGGAGATCCCGTCGACGAACGCCGGCGTGGTCAAGGAAGTGAAGGTCAAGGTCGGCGACAAGGTGAACGAAGGTTCGCTGCTGTTGATGATCGAGGAATCCGGCGCCGGCGCGGCACCTGCCGCCCCTGCGCCTGACGCCAAGCCGGCCGCGCAGATCGGCGCGCAGGCAGTGGCGCCGACCGCCGCTGCCGCTCCGACCGACTCGTACGCGCCGGCACACCCGGCGCCAGCGGCCACCCCGCCTGCCGCACCGGCGCCGGGCGCGGCCAGCTACAGCGGCCAGGTCGACATCGAATGCGAAATGATGGTGCTGGGCGCGGGTCCGGGCGGCTACTCGGCCGCCTTCCGCGCGGCCGACCTGGGCATGAACACCGTGCTGGTCGAGAAGTATGCGACCCTGGGCGGCGTCTGCCTGAACGTGGGCTGCATCCCGTCCAAGGCGCTGCTGCACGTGGCGCACATCATGGACGAGACCGCGCACATGGCCGACCTGGGCGTGAGCTTCGCCAGGCCCGACGTCGATATCGACAAGCTGCGCGCCTACAAGGATGGCGTGATCAAGAAGATGACCGGCGGCCTGAATTTCATGGCCAAGGCGCGCAAGGTCAACGTGGTGCAGGGCGTGGGCCAGTTCCTCAGCCCGAACCACATCGAAGTGACCGCAGCTGACGGTAGCAAGAAAGTTGTTAAGTTCCAGAAGGCGATCATCGCCGCCGGTTCCTCGGTGGTGAAGCTGCCTTTCGTGCCGGAAGATCCGCGCATCGTCGACTCGACCGGCGCGCTGGAACTGCGCCAGGTGCCGAAGCGCATGCTCGTGATCGGCGGCGGCATCATCGGCCTGGAGATGGCGACCGTGTACTCGACCCTGGGTGCGCGCATCGACGTGGTCGAAATGATGGATGGCCTGATGCAGGGCGCCGACCGCGAGGCCGTCAAGGTCTGGCAGAAGTACAACGCGCACCGCTTCGACAACATCATGTTGAAGACCAAGACCGTCGGCGTGGAAGCGCTGCCGGAAGGGATCAAGGTCACGTTCGAGTCGGCTGAAGCGGGCCAGCCGGCGCCGGCGGCACAGGTCTACGACCTGGTGCTGGTGGCCGTGGGCCGCAGCCCGAACGGCAAGAAGATCGCTGCCGAGAAGGCTGGCGTGGCCGTGACCGACCGCGGCTTCATCGGCGTGGACGGCCAGATGCGCACCAACGTGCCGCACATCTTCGCCATCGGCGACCTGGTGGGCCAGCCGATGCTGGCGCACAAGGCCGTGCACGAGGCCCACGTGGCAGCGGAAGCGGCGCACGGCGAGAAGGCCTTCTTCGATGCCAAGGTGATCCCGTCGGTGGCCTACACCGATCCGGAAGTCGCGTGGGTCGGCCTGACCGAGGAAGAAGCCAAGCAGAAGGGCATCGCCGTCGAGAAGGGCCACTTCCCGTGGAACGCCAGCGGCCGCGCGGTCGCCAATGGCCGCGACGAGGGCTTCACCAAGCTGCTGTTCGACGCCGAGACCAAGCGCATCATCGGCGGCACGATCGTCGGCACCAATGCCGGCGACATGATCGGCGAAGTGGCGCTGGCGATCGAGATGGGCGCGGACGGCGTGGACATCGGCAAGACCATCCACCCGCACCCGACCCTGGGCGAATCGATCGGCATGGCGGCGGAAGCCTACAAGGGCGTCTGCACCGACCTGCCGCCGGCGCGCAAGAAGTGATTGTCGCTGTCGCGACGCAATGAAGACGGGACCCCGCGGGGTCCCGTTTTTTTACATCTGCTTGAACAGGTCCACGTAATTCCGGCTCACCACCAGCTGCTCGTCCCGTCCTTTCAGGCGCACATGCAGCCGCCCGCGGAAATCCGTGCGCGTGCCCGCCACATGCTTCGCCGCGACGATCACGCCGCGGTGGATCTGCCAGAACTGCTGCGTATCGAGCTGCTCCTTCAGCTTGGAGAGCGGGGTGCGGATCAGGCATTCGCCGTCGGCCAGATACACGCTGGTGTACTTGTCGTTGCTCTGGAAGTAGATCACCTCGTCGATCGCTACCAGCCGCGTCTCCTGGCCCTTGGCCGCGCGGATCCATTGCAGCGGCGCCGGCGCGGGTGCGCCCACGCCCAGCTGGCGCAGCAGCGCCGCCAGCGCCTCCGGGACCTGGGCCGGCGCCGGAGTGCCCAAGGCTTGCTTGAGGCGCGCCACCGTGCGCGACAGGCGCTCCAGCCCGATCGGCTTGAGCAGGTAATCGAAGGCCGCGTGTTCGAAGGCCTGCAGCGTGTAGTGGTCGTAAGCGGTGGTGAACACGACGCGTGGCGGATTGCCACCCTGGCACAGGCGCGCCGCCAGTTCGATGCCGTTCAGGCCCGGCATCTGGATGTCGAGGAAGACCACCTGCGGCGCCAGCTCGTCGATCAGCTCGAGCGCCTGGATGCCGTTGGCGGCGCGGCTGACGCGCAGCTCGGGCCAGGCAGCCGCGAGCTGGGTTTCCATGTAGTCGAGCAGATGCGGTTCGTCGTCGGCGATCAGGGCGCGTGGATGGTCGTTCATGGCACCAGGAGAGGTAACAGCAGGCGCGAGGTGACGCCGCCCGTGGGGTTTTCGATGAGTTGCAGTTGCGCGCCGGCGCCGTACAGCTGGCGCAGGCGCTCGCGCAGGTTGGACAGGCCGACGCCGCCGCCGGGACGCGGCGCACCGGGACGCAATCCGAGACCGCTATCGCATACTTCGATGCACAGCACGGCGTCTTCGCGGCGCGCGCGCACCACGATCTCGCCGCCCTCGAGCTTGGGCTCGATGCCATGCATGATTGCGTTCTCGACCAGCGGCTGCAGCAGCATCGGCGGCAGCGGCAGCGCTTGCGCGCCCGGGTCGCATTCGAAGCGCCAGCGCAGGCGCCCCTCCATGCGCACGCCCAGCACATCGAGGTAGGCGCCGGCCAGGTCGATTTCGCTGCCCAAGGTCGCATGCTCGGCGCGGCTGGCCGACAGGCTGGCGCGCAGGTAGTCGATGAAGCGCTCCAGCATGCGGCGCGCCCTGGCCGGTTGGGTGTCGATCAGGCTGACGACATTGGCCAGGGTGTTGTACAGGAAGTGCGGCTCGATCTGGGCCTGCAGGGCGCGCAGGCGCGCTTCCGCGACCAGGCGGCCGGCGGCGGCGATCTGCTCCTGCTGGCGCGCGGCATCGGCTTCGCGCCGCATACGGCGTTCGCCCGCCGCCAGCAGCAGGACCATCAGCACGGCCGTCATCATGCCGAAGGCGAGCAGGAACATCACGGTAGTGCTGTACTGGAAGAAGCGCAGCGGGCTCCTGCCGACGACCAGGGCATTGCCGAACGGGATGCCGATTACGCTGGCCAGCGTGATCGCAGCCACCTGTGCGGTGCGGAACAGCAGCATGTTGTCGCGCGCGAGGAAGCGTTCGAGCAGCTGCAGCATGCCGTGGATCAGGAAGCCGATCAGGTTGCTGATGACAAGGGTGGCGTACAGCAGACGCCAGAACGACATCTCGCGGCCGAAGAGTTTCTGCAGCACCGTCAGGCCCACGCCGAGCAGGCTGCTCCAGATCGCCGTGTACAGCAAGTCGCGCGCGAGCGAGGGCGGCCAGCGCCGGAACAGGGGAAACAATTCCAGTGGATGGTTGCGCTCGCGGACCGGAGCGCTGGTGTGGTGGTTGGTCATCATGCTGTTAAGAAATTACCATGAAAGCAGTGCGGTGTGCGATAGGGCAGCCGCGCCAGGGCCAGCGGGCCGGCGGACACATGCGCTGCATCGAACACCGTCATCACGCCCACGCCACGGCGCAGGTCCTGGGCCACGCCGACCAGGTAAGCGTCGGTCTCCGAACGCGCGTTGCGGCGCGGGACCAGCACGTGTTCCTCGACCTGCCAGCCTTCATCGAAGCGGTAGCCGTCCACCTTGCCGCTGTCGGTGTCGACCAGGTTGACCGAGGACAGCCGTCCCGCTCCTCCAAGCAGCACCAGCTTGCGATGGCGGCCACCGACTACCTGTGGCGCCACGCGCGGGAATTCGCTGTCGCCGAACAGACGGCTGACGTGCGCCTGGCCGCTCCCATAGTCGAGGCAGACCTGGACCGCTTCGCTGCGCGACTGGGCCGCGCGGCGTTCGCCGGCCATCAGGCTGCCCAGTTCGGCCAGCACGTCGCCCTCGTGCAGGACCACGTCGAAGCGGGTGCAGTCGCCGTCTTCCCAGGCGTTCCCGAAGTGGAAGACCATGCGCGGCGGCAGTTCGAAGACCTTGCGCACGGTGAGGCTGTCTTTCGCGACCACGACGATGCGCATCGGCCGCTCGGCCCAGGCGTGGCGCTCGGCAAAGCTCTTGTCCTTCCCGGGCAGCAGGTCGTAGGGCGGGATCATGAAGATCAGGTGTTTGCTGCTCACCACGAAGTCATGCACCATGGCCTGCTGCGGCACCTTGATCAGGGCCGTGCGCAGGACCTGGCCGTCGGCGCCGATCTGGTAGAGCGCGATGCCGCCGGAGCCGGGCAGGGCGCCGAAGTTCCACATGCCGCCCTGCGGGTCGACTTTCGGGTGGGCCGAGAAGGGCATGGCGCGCAGGTCCTCGCGCCAGGTCTTCACGCCGACGGTGGCCAGCGTTTCCGGATCCATTTCGGTCGCCGAGCCGCCTTCCCACAGCGCATACACGCGGCCATTGAAGGGCAGCAGATTGGTGTTGGCCGCGTTCAGGGTGTCGTTGTCGCGAAAGCCGCGCCGCGCCACCCAGGTGCCGAAGGCGGGATAGAGGAACTGGCCGGCCGCCGACTCGTCCAGGTAGCGGCGGGTCTCCACAAAGCGGCCCTGGTGGGTGACTCGTCCGCCGGCGATGGTCCAGCGCTGGGCGAAACCATCGCCGTCGAACCAGTGGTGATAGCGTTCTCCGCCCAGCTCGAAACGGCCGGGCCCATTGCGATAGAAGCTGCCTTCCAGGTCGCGTGGCAGGCGTCCGGAGACCACCGCCGCGCCGGCCTGGCTGCCGACCGTGTCGGCGTAGACGGCAAGCGCGGGGTCGCGTGCCAGGGCGGCGTGGAAGCGCCGGTAGGTCTGCTCGTCGGCACGGGCAGTGCCGGCGAGGGCCAGGCTGCCGACGGCGGCGAGGAAGCGGCGGCGGTCCATGTCCGCTTCCTCAGCGCAGGCTGATGGTGGCGGTGGCGCCGTCAGCGGGCAGCGCGAACTTCACCTGCTCGAAGCTCGGCGGCCCCATGTTGCCGAGGGCGTTGTTGCTGAAGGCGTGGTCCTCGACCGGGATGCCCATGGGATTGCTGTCCATCTTGCCGTTGGCATTGGCGTCGTGGAACAGGGCGATGCCATAGGCGCCGGCCGGCAGGTCCTTGATGACCACGTCGACGCTGCCGGCTGCCGCCGCCACGCGGGCGGCCTGCATTGGGCGGCGCAGGAAGCTGCCCGGCGAATCGTAGACGGCGACCATGATGTTGCCCTGGCTTGACTTGACGTCGGTGACGCGCACCGTGAGGTCGGCGGCGCCGGCGGTGCAGCTGAGCAGGGAAAGGGCGAGGCAGGCGCTGCGGATCGGGTTCATCGTGGTCTCCTTCGGTTGTCGATGGAGCCACTGTAGCGATGCGCGGGAGCGCAGGAAGAGGGATGCGACGAGGGACCGGCTGCCCGGCGCGAGTTGCAGCCGGGCAGCGCGAGTTGCAGATCAGGGCGCGAGCGCCTTGCGGAATTCCGGGTCGTCGAACAGCTGGCCGGCCAGCTTGCGGTACAGACCCTGGTACTGTCCGGCTGCGAGCGGGATCGCGACCGCGCCGACGAAGGACGACTCCCAGGTGGCGCTGGCGCTCAGGGTACGGTCATAGCGGACGGTGTCGTTGCGCTTGACCACGAAGCGCGCCGACAGTTTGCCGCTGCCGGTGCCGATCGCGGCATCGAGCTCGCTGTCAAGCAGCGTGCCGCTGATCACGGTCGGCGCGTTCGGGTCGGCCAGGCCGGCCGCCGCCAGTTCCACGCGCAGGGTCTCGCCGAGGTACTGGGCAAAGGAGCCGCCGATCGGCGAGTTCAGGCTGGCGGCGCGGATGCTGACCGACTGGTCGAGCGCGGCCGGCTTGCTGGTGTCGAGCGTGAAGCTGCCGACGCGGGCCGGGGCCAGCTGGGCGCTGCGCAGGCGCGCGGTGTTCTCGATAGTGGCTTGCGGCACGCCCATCGGGGTCGAGGCGCAGCCGGTCAGCAGCAGGACGGCGCCGGTGGCGGCGATGGCGAAGAGACGGGAGATGTTCATGTTGGGCTCAGTTCAGGACGGATTGCTGGGACAAGTCGTTCAGCGCGTTCGAGACGATCTGGCGCGTCATGCTGCGCACGGCGTCTTCGACACTGGCCGACTTGGTGGCGTTGGGCGGGTCGCTGGTGACGCCCATGGCGGTGTGGATCGCGTGGCGCGCGCTGGTCACGACCGGCGTGGTCTGGCCCGGCGCCAGATAGGTGACTTTGCATTCGTAGTAGTCGGTGACGACATTGCCGGCCAGGCCGAAGGTCAGGCCGGTGACAAAGCCCTTGGCGGCCGCGCTGCCGGTGTCGGCCGGGAGGTTGTTGACGGTCACGTTCAGCAGCGGGGCCTTGCCGTCGGCGACGATGCCGGAGAACAGGCCACTGGCCATGACCTGGTCGGTCACCTGGCCGCGCAGCAGTTCGGTGGCGCGGGCGTTCGGGGCGCCGGCGCTCTGGAATTCAAACGTCAGCTGGACCGGGCGCGGCTGGGCGACCTTCTTGTACTGGGCGGCGGCGACTTCCTTGGTCGCGGTGTCGACATAGAAGCTGGCGCAGCCGGTCAGCAGGGCCGAGCCCGCGAGCAGCAGGGCAGTGGCGGCGTGGCGCATCAGCGCGCGCCCAGGCGCGATCATGAAGTTCATTTCATCCCTTTGTAATTGGTAAAGTGGCCATGCGGCCGGCGACGAGCTTAACAAATCGTTGCTCTCGAAAAATCTCACTTTCTCACTTGTGGCGGCGGACGAGGCAGGCAGGCGGATTCCAATCGTGCCGCGGGGCCATGGCGTCGTATTGACGCTATGATGAAGGCCATGGAGTCAGCGACAGGGAGGCTGCGATGTACGAACATGGCAATGAATACGTCGGCACGGTATTCGTGCTGCCCGAAACCCGCTCCTTCGAGCTCAGGACCATGGTCCATGGGGAAGCAGCGATTGTGACCGGCACCATTTCCCAGCAGCTCGCGGCGCGCTTCGCCGACGGCGCCGCCGATCCGATCGACCCGCGCCAGGTGGCCTTGCAGCCGCGCCGGGTCGAAGTGATGACCCGCGAAATCCACGAACGCCACCGCGCCCCGCGCAAGGTGTATTGCCTGACCCGGCTGTTCGATTTCGATACCGCGCCGCAGGGCAATCGCACGCCGGCCATGGCCTGAGGCGGAGCAGGGACGTAAAAAAGCCGCCCGGCTTGTGCGGGGCGGCTGTTTGCGTGCGTGTTCGCTCAGGTAGCGGCGTTCAGGTAAAAGCGATAAACCGTTGCGGGATATCGATGGTCCCGGCCTGGGCAGCGGCCGCGTAGGCACGCATTTCTGCAACGACTGCTTCAAGCTGTTCGTTGTTCGGATTCTGCAGGAAACCCTTCATGCGTTCCTGCAGGGCCGCCTGCTGGTCGCGCCATTCGTATCGGGAAGACTTGCTCATGCTTCCTCCTCGCGGCGAACGGCCGCTGTCGTTTTATTGTTCATGACATCCTCCTGTAATAAGGGTGTCAGATTGTCACATTGGGCGCACCAGGTCGGTGCGATCACGCACAGACCGGGGTTTTACCATGTGGTCAAAGAATGCTGCGGTAAAACAGTTCTAAACGCTCGGCAAGCTGCCGGCGCGCTTCTTCGCGCACCGGTTCCCGTTCCGGGAACAGGAAACGCATGACAGGGTCGCCATTGATGCAGGCAATCAGGTGGCCGGGGAGCAGGGCGATGGGCGCATCCGGGCGCAGCTGGGCGCGCACATCGGGACGGGCGAAATAACGTTCCAGCATCTCGCGGGTGGCGCGCGGCCCGGCGTCATAGAAGGCGTCGGCCAGTTCCGGATTGCTGCCGGCTTCCGCGATCACCACCCGCTGCAGGGCCATGGCATCGGGTTCGCACAGCATGTCGTAGAAATGGCCGGCGAACTCGCCGATGACCTCGCGCAGCGGGCGCTGGTCGGCATCCATCTTCCCGACCGGGAAGAAGCGCGCGCGGCGCGCAGCCAGCACGGCCTTCAGCAGACCCGCCTTGCCGCCGAATTTGACGTAAATGGTCCGCACCGCGACGCGCGCCTCGCGCGCGATCGTGTCCAGGCTGACGCCGGTATAGCCGTGCTTCAGGAACAGGCAGCCGGCGACGTCGATCAGTTCGCGCGTGCGCGCTTCGACTTCCGAGGCCTTGGGGCGGCCGGCGGATTTGGAGGCGGACTTGGCAGTATCTGGGGTGTCGGGATGGGCATTACGCATGGTGGATAGAGTAATTCACCTAAAAATGAAATGCAACCGTTTCATTTCTTGACTTCGCTGGCAGCGTGTCGAATAATGCGATGGACCCATTTCATTTTTCTTCGGAGTTTGACCGTCATGGCAGAATCGCACACCCCGGCCCAGCAGTCGCCAGTATCCGCACCAGCACCGGCAGCCCCGGTTAAAACCCCGCCCAACAAGCGCGTGCTGGGCGTGGTGGCGCTGATCGCCCTGGTCGCCCTCGGGGCGGGCGGGCGCATGTGGTACCGCAGCAGCCACTTCGTCGAGACCGAGAACGCCTACGTCACGGGGCGCGTGCACCCGGTGTCGAGCCGGGTGGCGGGCGTGGTGACGCGCGTGCTGGTGGACGACAACCAGATCGTGAAAGCCGGCGACGTGATCGCCGAGCTGGACCCGGCCGACCACCGCGTGCGCATCGAACAGATCGAAGCGCAGATTGCCAGCGCGGAGCAGCAGATCGGCCAGGCCGACGCCCAGGTGGCGCAGGTGAAGGCGCAGGCCGCGGCCGCCGGCGCCCAGGTCAAGCAGTCCGAAGCCCAGCTGGTGCGTGCGCGCCAGGACGCCGAGCGCTTCGGCCAGCTGTATAACGACACCATGAAGGCCGTCTCCAGGGCCGAAGTGGATGCCTCGAGCGCCGCGCGCGCCGCCGCCACCGCCGACGTGGCGGCGCGCCGCGAGAGCGCCAGCGCCGCCCTGGCCCAGGTGAACGCCGCCAGCGCCGGCCGCGACGTGCTCAAGGCCCAGGTCAAGGTGCTGCAGGCGCAGTTGAAGGACGCGCGCCAGCAGCTGGCCTACAACCAGATCGTGGCGCCGGTGGCGGGCCGCGTCGGCAAGCGCAGCGTCGAAGTCGGCGCCCGCGTGCAGCCGGGCCAGCAGCTGCTGGCCGTGGTCGAGGACGAGGTCTGGGTCACCGCCAACTTCAAGGAAACCCAGCTGGCCGGCCTGGAGCCGGGCCAGCAGGTCTCGCTCGAAGTCGATGCGCTGCCGGGCAAACACCTGATGGGCCGCGTGCACAGCTTCTCGCCGGCCTCGGGCGCCCAGTTCGCGCTGCTGCCGGCCGATAACGCAACCGGCAACTTCACCAAGATCGTGCAGCGGGTGCCGGTCAAGATCGTGCTCGACCCGAACGACGTCAAGAAATACGCCGGCCGCCTGGTGCCGGGCATGTCGGTGGTGGCCGAGGTCGAACTGGGCCAGAAGGTCCAGCACACCCAGACTGCGGCCGTCGCCCATTAAGGACCTGCCATGACTAGCCTCACCAAGGCCGGCGTGCCGGGTGCCGTCCCCGGGGCGCCCGCCAACGGCGCCCGCATCGACGCGCGCACCTGGATCGCGGTGGCCGCCGGCATGCTGGGCGCCTTCATGGCGGTGCTCGACATCCAGATCACCAACTCCTCGCTGCGCGACATCCTCGGCACGCTGTCGGCCACGCAGGAAGAGGGCTCCTGGATCTCGACCGCCTACCTGTGCGCCGAGATCGTCGTGATCCCGATGACGGCGCTGTTCGCCCGCGCCTTCGGGGTGCGTTACTACATGATCGGCACGACGGCCCTGTTCCTGCTGTTTTCGACCCTGTGCGGCGCGGCCTGGAACCTGGAAAGCATGATCGTGTTCCGCATGCTGCAGGGTTTCACCGGCGGCGCGCTGATCCCGATGGCGATGACGCTGGTGATGACCCGCCTGCCCGCATCCAAGCGCGCGGTCGGCATGGCGATCTTCGGCCTGACGGCCACCCTGGCGCCGGCCATGGGCCCGACCCTGGGCGGCTACCTGTCCGAGCTGTACGGCTGGCCCTCGATCTTCTACATCAACTGGGTGCCGGGCGTGCTGCTGATCGCCGGCATGCTGTACGGCCTCGATCCGGAAAAGCCGAACTTCAAGGCCCTGCTCAATGCCGACTGGCTCGGCATCGGCCTGATGGCGCTCGGCCTGGCCTGCCTGACCATCTTCCTGGAAGAGGGCAATTCGAAGGACTGGTTCGAGTCGCGCTTCATCGTGACTTTCGCTGCGCTGTCGCTGGTGGGCATCCTGGGCTGGGTGGCGGTGAGCTTCTCGCGTCCGGACCCGTTCGTGAACCTGCGCCTCTACGGCCAGCGCAACTTCCTGGTCGCGACCGTGCTGTCGGCGGTGACCGGCATGGGCCTGTATGGCTCCTCCTTCCTGCTGCCGCTGTACCTGGGCCAGATCGCCGGCTACACCCCGATGCAGATCGGCGAAGTCATCGCCTGGGTCGGCCTGCCGCAGCTGCTCGTGATGCCCTTTGCGGCGGCGCTGTCCTCGAAGGTGGACAACCGCATCCTGTGTTCCTTCGGCCTGCTGCTGTTCGGCGGCTCCTGCCTGATGAACGCCTTCATGGACGCGAGCACCGGCTACGACCAGCTGATGATGACCCAGGTGATCCGCGCGATCGGCCAGCCCTTCGTGATGCTGACCCTGTCGAACTTCGCGATGCAGGGCCTGCCGCCGAAGGACATGCCCTCGGCCTCGAGCCTGTTCAACATGACGCGCAACCTGGGCGGCTCGATCGGCATCGCACTGCTGGCCACCAGCCTGACCAACCGCGAGCACTTCCACTCGGCGCGCCTGGGCGAGGCGGTGTCGCAGTATGCGCCGGCGACCCAGCAGCGCCTGGACCAGCTGACCCAGGGCTTCATGGCAAGCGGCATGGACCCGGCGACGGCAGCCAACCAGGCGCTGGCCGTGATCGACCGCATCGTACGGCGCGAGTCCTATGTGATGGCCTACAACGACGGCTTCTGGATCATCGGCCTGGTGCTGATCGGCTGCATCGCCGCGATCTGTCTGGCGGACAAGGTGAAGTCGCCGGGTGGCGCCTCAGGTGCCCACTAATGCGCCCACTGATATCGAACATTGAGAATGACTATGCTGAAGAAAATCGTACTCGTTAGTGCATTGGCTGCGGCCCTCGGTGGCTGCACCACGGTTGGTCCCGACTTCAAGGCGCCGGCCAACGCGCAGGATGCGTCCTTCCGCCACGCGGCGTCCAGCAACGGGGCGGCGCGCCTGCCGGCCCAGTGGTGGACCGTGTTCGGCGACAGCACCCTCGACGGCCTGGAACAGCGCGCCCTGCGCGACAACCCGGGCGTGCAGGCAGCGGCCCAGCGCCTGCTGCAGGCCCAGGCCCAGCTGGGCGTGGTGCGTGCCGGGCAGATGCCGAACGTCGCGGTGAGCGCGGGCGTATCGAACTCGCGTACCTCGAGCGAGACCTCGCAGGGCATCGCCCTGGGTGGCCGCTCGATCGAAGGCAACAACTTCAGTGTCGGCGCCTCGCTCTCGTATGAACTCGACCTGTGGGGCCGCGTGCGCCGCGTGGTCGAAGCCTCGGACGCCCAGGCGCTGGCGGCCCAGGATGACCGCGACGGCGTGCTGCTGATGCTGTCGTCGCAAGTGGCGAGCTCCTACTGGCAGCTGCGCGGCCTGGACGCCGAGCTGGCCGTGCTGAAGAACGCGCTGGCGGCGCGGCAGGAAGCCCAGCAACTGATCGAGGCCCGCTTCAGGGCCGGCCTGACGAACGAACTGGACGTCTCGCGCGCCCGCATCGAACGCGCCAATGCCGAAGCCGACCTGCACGAGGTGCAGCGCCAGCGCAATACGGTCGAACACGCGCTGGCCACCCTGGTGGGCGCGTCGCCGAGCGCGCCTCTGCTGGCCGGCGACGCCAGGGCACAGCTGCCGCAGCCGCCCGCGATCCCGGTCGGCCTGCCGGCCAGCCTGGTGGGGCAGCGCCCCGACCTGGCGGCGAGCGTGGCCCAGCTGAAGTCCTTCAATGCCCAGGTGGGCGTGGCGGAAGGCGCCTTCTATCCCTCGCTTTCCTTGACGTCGAACTTCGGCTTCGCCTCCGAGCACCTGCGCGACCTGGCCAGCGGCGGCGCACGTCAGTTCTCCTTCGGCCCGCTGGCGCTGTCGCTGCCCGTGTTCGACGGCGGCCGCAATCGCGCCAACCTGGCGCTGTCGAAGGCGCGCTACGAAGAAGCGGTGGCCAACCACCAGACGCGCCTCTTGACCGCGCTGCGCGAAGTGGAAGATGCGCTGTCGGACGTGCAGCAGCGCCAGCAGCAGGGCGAGGTGCAGGCGCAGTCGCAAGAGGCGGCGGCGCGTGCGCTACTGGTGGCGCAGGCGCGCTACCAGCGCGGCGTGTCGACCTACCTCGACGTGACCGAGGCCCAGCGCACTTCGCTGGCGGCGGACCGTGCCGCGGCGCAGATCCGCACCCAGCGCCTGCTGGCGACTGTCGCCGTGGCGCGCGCGCTCGGCGGCGGCTGGGAGCAGGGCGAAGCATTGGCCACCATCGCGAAGGCACCCCAATAAAGTAAGGCTACAATGCGGATCACTTAAACCTACGAGGATCCGCATCATGCTTCTTCCTGCACGCGTCCTGTTCGCCGCCACCATGCTGGTTTCCAGCGCGGCCAGCGCCCAATCCTGGCAAGCTGTCACCAGCCCCACTGGCGCCGAGCTGCGCGGCCTGTCGGTCGTCAGCGGCAAGGTGGCCTGGGCCAGCGGCGCCAAGGGCACCGTGCTGCGCACGGTCGACGGCAGCAACTGGCAGGCGCTGCAGGTGCCGGACGCCGACAAGATCGATTTCCGCGACATCCAGGCTTTTGATGCCGATACCGCCGTCGTGATGGGGGCGGGGCCCGGCGCGGCTTCGCGCATCTATCGCACCAACGATGGCGGCGCTACCTGGAAGCTGATCGTGACCAACCCGGTCGCCGAGGGCTTCTGGGACGCGATCGCCTTCTGGGACAAGGACAACGGCATCCTGTTCGGCGACCCGGTCAAGGGCAGCTTCCAGGTCTACACCACAAGCGACGGTGGCCGCTCCTGGCAGGAGGTCGCTTCGAAAGGTATCGAAGCGATGCCGAACGAAGGCGCCTTCGCCGCCAGCGGCACCTGCCTCACCGTGGCGGGTAGCAGCAACGCCTGGATCGCCACTGGCGGCAGCGCCAGCTCGCGCGTCTTCCACTCCAGCGACCGCGGCAAGACCTGGCGCGTTTCCTCGACCCCGATTCCGGCCGGCGCCGCCGCGCGCGGCGTGTTCTCGGTCGCCTTCCTGAATCCGAAAGAGGGTTTCGCGGCCGGCGGCGACTACAAGGAAACCCGCATGGCCGGCACCAACGGCGCATTCACGACGGACGGCGGCGCTAGCTGGACGCCGGTGCAGGTGGCGCCAGCCGGCTACATGTCGGTGGTCGTGCCGGTGCCGGGCGCGCCGCGTGCGCTCGTTGCGGGCGGCCTGGCGGGTTCCGGCTATTCGCGCGATGGCGGGCGCACGTGGACCGAACTCGACAAGACACCGATGAACACGGTCGGCTTCGCCGGCCCGACCCAGGGCTGGGCGGTGGGGCCGAAGGGCCTGTTGATGAAGTACACCGGGCCGGCACTCGACCCGCAGTAAAATCGCCCGACTATAACAAGCTGACAGGAGACACCATGAACAAACTATTCGCTCCCCTCGTGCTGGTCGCCGCCCTTGGCGCCGCCTATGCGCAGGCGGCAGAACCAGCCACTGCCGCCCAACTTCAGAGCATGGCCAAGCGCTTCGCACCGGCCGAGCTGAAGGCCGATACCTCGAAGCTGTCGAAAGGCGACCGCGCCGCGATGGTCAAGCTGATCGAGGCGGCGAAGATCATCGACACCCTGCAGCTGCGCCAGCGCTGGTCCGGCAACGAAGCCCTGTGGGCCGCGCTGCAGAAGGACAATTCGGCACTGGGCAAGGCGCGCCAGAACGCCTTCTGGCTGAACAAGGGGCCGTGGTCGGGCCTGGACGACAACCAGTCCTTCATGCCCGCGGAGTATGCCGGCATCAAGATCCCGGCCAAGAAGCCGCTCGGCGCCAACTTCTATCCCGAGAACGCCGGCAAGGAAGCGCTGGAAAGCTGGATGAACGGCTTGCCCGCCGCGCAGAAGGCCGATGCGCAGTGGTTCTTCACCGTCATCCGGACTGGCCCGGACGGCAAGTTCCGCACCGTGAGGTATTCGGATGAGTACCGCCCGGACCTGGAAAAGCTGGCCAAGCTGCTGCGCGAAGCCGCGGCCTCGACCGACAACGCTTCGCTCAAGAAATTCCTCACCCTGCGTGCGGATGCCTTCCTGTCCAACGATTACCTGGCTTCGGACTTCGCCTGGATGGACCTCGATTCGCCCGTCGACGTCACCATCGGTCCCTACGAGACCTATAACGACGAGCTGTTCGGCTACAAGGCGGCGTTCGAAGCCTATGTCAGCGTGCGCGACCAGAAGGAAACCCAGAAGCTGGCCTTCTTCGGCAAGCACCTGCAGGAGCTGGAAGACAACCTGCCGGTCGACAAGCAGTACCGCAACCCGAAGGTCGGCGCGATCGCCCCGATGGTGGTGGTCAACCAGGTCTTCGGCGCGGGCGACGGCAACATGGGCGTGCAGACCGCCGCCTACAACCTGCCGAACGACGAGCGCGTGATCCGCGAGCGCGGCTCCAAGCGCGTGATGCTGAAGAACGTGCAGGAAGCGAAGTTCGAATCGACCCTCAAACCGATCTCGAAGCTGGTATTGCACCCGCAGGACCAGAAGGACCTCGATTTCGATTCCTTCTTCACCCACATCCTGGCGCACGAGATCATGCACGGCCTCGGTCCGCACCATACGAAGAAGGACGGCAAGGAATCGACCCCGCGCCAGGACCTGAAGGACACCTATTCGACCATTGAGGAAGCCAAGGCCGACATCACCGGCCTGTGGGCGCTTGGCTACATGATGGACAAGGGTCTGCTGAAGGACACGCTGGGGCAGGGCGAGGCGGCCGAGCGCAAGCTGTATAACACCTTCCTGGCCTCGAGCTTCCGTACCCTGCACTTCGGCCTGACGTCTTCGCATGCGCGCGGCATGGCGATCCAGGTCAACTACCTGCTCGACAAAGGCGCGTTCGTGGCCAATGGCGACGGCACGTTCGCCGTGGACTTCAAGAAGATCAAGGCGGCCGTGGCCGACCTCGACCGCGAATTCCTCACCATCGAAGCCACCGGCGACTATGCCCGTGCCAAGGCGATGATGACGAAGTACGTGGTGATCCGTCCGGAAGTGCAGAAGGCGCTCGACAAGCTGAAGTCCAGCGTGCCGAACGACATACGCCCAAGCTTCGTGACGGCGGCAGCGCTGGCAAAGTAAGGCGCTGGCCAGGGCATTCGGCGGCTCGATTGGCACGTACGCAACAGTGCCGCCGAATTTACTTAACTTCAGCTGAAAGCTCCCTCAGTCCATACAGGGGCCGTGTTATAGTCGCAGCATTGCTTTGGAGCAATTCCCACAGCCCTCAGACTAGAACATGACGACGAAGCCCCTTTCCACTGGCGCGCGATTGGCCATCGGCTACGGCGCCGTGATTCTCCTGATGATCGCGCTGGCCGTGCTCGCCGCGGCGCGCGCGGGGCAGATCGAGCATCTGCTGTTCCGCATCGACGATGTGAGCGGCATCAAGCAGCGCTACGCCTTCGAGCTGCGCGCCAGCGTGCGCGATCGTTCGATCGCCATGCGCGACCTCGTCCTCGCCTCCGACCCGGCCGCGGCCGTGACGCCGATCGCGCGCCTGAAGACTTCGGCCGACGCCTATGCGCGCGCGGCGTCGCCGCTCGATGCACTGTTCCATGAGCTGCCCGGCATCCTGCCCGAGGAGCGGGACGCCCTGGCCGCGATCAAGGAACAGGAAAGGCGCACCCGCCCGCTGGTCGAGCGCGTCCTGGCCCTGCACACCCTCGGCGAAACCCAGGAAGCCCGGGCCCTGCTGGCCAGCCAGGCGGCGCCGGCCTTCGTCGACTGGCTGGCCAGCGTCTCGCGCTTCGTCGACCTGCAGGAAAAGCTGGCGGCCGACGACATGGCGAATGCGCGCCGGCTGGCGTCCGGCTTCGGGCAGTGGATCGTGCTGCTGTGCGCGGGCGCCGTCGCGGCGGCCGTGTTCGGCACCTGGTACGTGGTGCGCGGGCTGCGGCCTGCGCCGACGGCCGCGCCCGACGAAGCGCCGGTGCAGGACGTCGCGGCGGCGCCCGCCGCCATCCCCCCGAAACGCGTCGACGACATCGTCGGCGCCATCGACGGCCTGGCCTTCCGCGCCAACATCCTGGCGCTCGACGCCGCCGTGCATGCCCTGCGCACCGGCGAGCAGGACGAGGACAGCAGCGCTGTCGTGCAGGAATTGCAGGCGCTGGCGCTGCGCTCGACGGCGGTGGTGAAGGATATCCGCGACCTGGTCGGCAGCCCGGTGGCCCACATGGAAGACGCCGGCGCGCTGCAGGCGATCGCCAACGCGGTGTCGCGGGTCACCGCCGTGACCTCGGCCATCAGCCTGGTAGAAGGCCCGCCGCCCGACCGCAGCGAAAGCACGCGCCGCACCACGGCCTTGCTGCAGGCCTCGAGCGCGGCGGCGGCGATGGAAGCCGAAGCACAGCGCCTGGCCGCCATCGTGGCGCCGGCATTGCACGGTCTTGAGCCCACGCCGTCAGTGCAAAACTGACAGCGTTGATCTTCTCAACACAGACAAATATTTTCCCGAAAGTGGGGCTTCATCCCGGGCTAGAATTGCCGATAGGCATTTTATCGTCCTACGGAGTAAGCCCATGTTCAAGCCCTTCACCACCGCTGCGATCGCTGCGATCCTGTGCGCACCGGCACTGCATGCCGCCGAACTGACCGCGCTGGAAAAGCGCTGGCTGGATGCGGCCGGGCCGGTGCTGGCCTATTCCCAGCAGCTCAAGCTCCCCCTCGACATCACCGTGCAGCCCCAGCCGCGTCCCGGCGACGTGCCGCTGGCGATGGGCTTCGACAAGGGCCGCTGCAAGCTGGTGATGTCCCTGCGTAACAACCCGGATGCCGAGACCGTGCTGGCCGGGATTCCCGAAGCGCAGCAGGGCGCCTTGATCGAAGCCATGGCGGCGCACGAGATCGCGCATTGCTGGCGCTATGCGCAGGGCGCCTGGCACGTGCTGCCGGCCGGCTTCGTGGAAGTGGGCGAGGAGCACGCAGCCGATGCGTCGCTGCTGGCCGCCTCGAAGGCGATGCGCGAGACGCGCCGCGAAGAAGGCTTTGCCGACCTGGCCGCACTGGCCTGGACCCGGCGCAGCAAGCCGGAGGAGTATGCGCGCGTGTACCGCTGGCTGGCCGGCGTGCGCGACAAGGTGGCGGTGCCGCGCAGCGGCCACGATACCCGCGCCTGGGTGCGCCTGGCGGGCGACGGCGCCGCGTTCGGCAAGGCCGGCGCGCCCTTCGACGATGTCGCCGTCCTGTGGCGTGAAGGCCTGCTGGCGACCGAATGAAGGAGGCGGCCCGGCAACAGTCGAGGCCGCGTAATGACGAGGAAGCGGGTGTGTGTACGCTGTCGCACAGATAGCGCGGGGTGGTGGGCGTTTAATGATGACATCACAACAACCGACACCAAGGGACACATCATGAACCGACTCCTCGCCGCCCTGCTGGCCACCGTTGCCGGCACCACCATCGCCGCGGCTCCCGCATTCGCCCAGAACGACGCCGCCGGCTACCGCACGGCCATGCAGAAGGTCGAAGCCGACCACAAGGCCGCCAAGCAGAAATGCGACGCGCTCAAGGATGAGGACATCTGCGAGGAACAGGCCGACGTTGCCCGCGCCAAGGCCGAGCTGGCTGCCGTCACGAAGTATGACAACACCGCCTCCAACCGCGAAGCGGCGCGCCGCAAGCTGGCCGATGCCGAGTACGAGCTGGCCGAAGAGAAGTGCGACACCATGAAGGGCAACGCCAAGGACAGCTGCATGAACAACGCCAAGTCGGTGCGCACCGCCGCGCTGGCCGCTGCCGGCGGCAGCGCTGACAGCAAGGCTGACAGCAAGGCCGGCAGCACCGGCGGCAGCGGCGCCACCGCCGCTACCGCGGCAGGCAGCGCCGGCCTGGTCGCCAGCACCGACACCAAGGATCCGGTGAAGTCGGCTGCCGTCGAGAAGTGCGAAGAGAAGGGCAACAAGACCGCCTGCCTGGTCGAGAACAAGGACAAGCCGGACACCGCCCTCGAACGCGCCGGCGAGAAGACCCGCGCCGCTGCCGCGACCGCCGTCGCCAAGACCAAGGAAGCGGCCAGCAAGGTGGCCGACAAGACCAGGGAGGTGACCTCGGGCGCCGCCGAGCGCACCGAACGCGCCGCCGAGAACGTCGGCGACAAGACCCGCAGCACCGCCTCGACCGCCGCCGACAAGACCGAGAAGGCGACCGAGCGCGCCGGTTCGCGCACCACGGCCGCCATGTCGGATACGGCGATCACCGCCAAGGTCAAGGCCGGCCTGGCCGCTGCGCCGGATACCAGCGCACTGGCAGTCAAGGTCGAGACCGAGAAGGGCGTCGTCATGCTGAGCGGCTTCGTCGACTCGAAGGCCGAGGCCGAGCGCGCCGAGCAGGTCGCCAAGGGCGTCGAAGGCGTGACCAAGGTCAAGAGCGCCATCAAGGTGAAGTAAGCCGCTGCACCTTCGCAATACCGGAGCCCGCACCTCGCCGTGCGGGCTTTTTTCATTTTTGCTAACTTAACGGCCAGGCAGGGGCAGGGGCAAGGGTATAATTCCTGCGTGAACAAACTTGAAGCCTTCGGATACATCGCTGCCCAGGCCGCGCGTGGGGACATTACCTTTCCCACCAGCGTGAATGCCGTGCTGCGCCTGCAGCTGGCCCTGGACGATCCGGATTGCCATGTGGACGAGGCGATCCGCCTCGTGCTGTCCGAACCGCAGCTGGCGGCGCGCACCGTGGCGCTGGCCAACACCGCGGCCTACGGCAGCGGCGCGGGCGGCATGCAGGTGACCAACGTGCGCGCCGCCGTGCTGCGCATCGGCTACCGCCGCCTGCGCGGCCTGGTTGCCGCCCTGATGGTGCGCCAGTTCGGCCACCGCATCGCCGATCCGATCCTGCGCGCCAAGGCCGAGCAGCTGTGGACCCACAGCGCCCAGGTGGCGGCGCTGGCGCACTCGGTGGCGCGCCACGTCACCAGGGTCGATCCCGACACCGCGCTGTTCGCCGGCATCGTGCACGAGGTGGGCGGCTTCTACCTGCTGTCGCGCGCCGACGAATTCCCCGGCCTGCTGGAAGACGACACGGATCGCTGGGGCGTGCTGGTCGAGGACGTGGCGGGCGCGGAAATCATGCGCAAGCTGGACATTCCGGCCGACGTGGCCGAAGCCATCGGCGCCCTGCGCGACGGCGTGCTGCAGCCCGAGCCGCACACCCTGCTCGATACCCTGCTGCTGGCCAACCGCTACGCGCTGGTGGACTCGCCCCTGGGCGCGCCGCGCCTCGATGACCACGAAGCCGGTCCGCTGGACGCCGCCACGCTGCAGCTGCTGCGCAGCGAAGCGGCCGAGACCGCCCAGGCCCTGGGCGACGCCTCGCTGGTCTGACTATTCCCACCCGATGATGCCGGCCCGGCCCGCCCCCGTGCGCGCGGCCAGGCTGCGCTCGCGCAGGGCACGCACCACGGCGCGCACCGGCCGCTGGCGCAGTACGCCCGGCAAGCCGGCGATGGCGAACTGGCGCCGCGCCGGAATCGGCAGCGGCAGGATCCTGACGTCAAGCGCTTCCGGGAAAGTAGCCAGGCGCGGCAGGATCGCATAACCCATGCCGCGTCCGACCATGGCGGCAATGCTCGTGTCGTTGGCCAGCACCCGTCCCGGCTCGGGCGCAAAGCCGGCGGCGCGGCAGCGCGCCAGGATCTCGGCCGCGCCGCTGCAGGCCAGCGTGATGAAGGGCAGGGCGCCCAGCTCCGGCCAGCCGGACGTGTTCATTGCCGGCAGCGCCAGCGCGGCCGGCACCACCAGCACGTAGTCGTCGTGCAGGTAAGGATAGGCATCTAACCCGGCGCCCAGCGGCAGCTGGGCGATGCCGATCTCGGCCAGTCCGTCCTGCAGCGCGCGGGGGATGTCGGCCCGCTCCTCGCAGCTGTCGTCGATTTCGACCCGCAGTCGCGGCTGCGATTGCGCCAGGGCTTCGAGCACGTGCGGCAACAGATGGGTGCCAACGCTGCGAAAGCAGGCGATGCGCACGGTGCCGCTTACCTCCTCATCGGCGCGGGCGGCTTCGATCAGCCCGCGTTCCAGACGCAGCATCTGGCGCGCCTTGTCCACGACCCGCTGTCCGGCTTCGGTCGGCGCCGAACCGGTGCGGCCGCGCGCCAGCAAGCTGACGCCTAGCTCGCCTTCGAGTTCGGCGATGCCATGGCTGATGCGCGACTGGGTGCAGCCCAGCTCCGCGGCGGCGGCGCTGAAGCTTCCATGGTCGGCCACCGCCACCAGCATCTTCAGTTGGCTCAGCTTCATGCCATCGAAATCCTTCATGTCAAGCCAGCCATTATCCGCCATTTCGGTTGCGGCATTGTTGCCGGCGGTAGAGGATGGCGTTCCGAGCTATTTACCAAGACCAAGCATGAAGACCCTGCCACCCAACGCCGCCCTGATCAGCATCGACGTGCAGCAGGCTTTCGATGACCCGCGCTGGGGCCGGCGCAACAACCCGGAGGCCGAGAAGCAGGTCGCTGCGTTGCTCGCAGCCTGGCGCACCAGCGGGCGGCCGGTCTTCCACATCCAGCATCGCTCGGCCTCGCCTGCCGGACTGTTCCGCCCGGGGACGCCCGGCTATGAACACAAGCCGGAAGCGCGGCCGCTGCCGGGCGAAGCGGTGATCGTCAAGAGCGTGAACAGTTCCTTCATCGGCACCGACCTGGAGGCGCGCTTGCGCGGCGCTGGCATCGGGACCGTGGTGATCGTGGGCTTAACGACCGACCATTGCGTGTCGACGACGGCGCGCATGGCCGGAAACCTTGGTTTCGAGACCTGGTTCATGGCGGACGCCACGGCGACCTTCGAACGCACCGGGCCGGACGGCCGCCATTTCACGGCGCAAGAGATGCATGATGCGGCGCTGGCCAGCCTGCATGGCGAATTTGCGACAGTGGTCTGGACGAAGGAGGTATTGACAGCGCTTGCATGAGCAAATTGCTAAATTTGATGATACTATGGGGAATCTAAAATTTCCCATCAGAATTATCATGCGTCGATTGGCACTTGCTCATGCGTCAATAATCGTAAGCCTTCTTGCGTGCGGTACGGCCCAGGCTGGCGTCATCGACCTGGGTAGCATGATGGGCGGTGCCAATATCTATACGCTGGGGAATTTCTCAGCCAAATCGAGCGATGTGGAGGGTGCCGTCATCGCTGGCGGCAACGTGAACATCAGTTCCTACTCGATCAATGCCAACGGCAAGGCAGCCTACGGAAGCCATGCGCTGATCGCAGGGGGCGACCTGACGCTCAAGGGTGGATCGATCGACAAGGGCAAGATCTACGTCGGCGGCAACACCCTCCTGCAAAACGCGGCGATGCCGCTGAGCACGCCCGTCAGTCCGATCAATTTTGGGAGCACCTCGACCGCCTTCCTCAAGCTGTCGCAGGAACTGGCCTCGGTGCAGGGAACGGGCAGCGTCAGCAAGCTGTGGAGCGGTGTTGTCGTCAGCGGCAGCGGCAAGGGTGGCGTGGACGTGTTCAACGTTTCGGCCGACATGTTCCGTACCTCGAGCAGCTGGACCCTGGACAAGCTGGTGGCCGGCCAGACCCTGATCTTCAATGTCATGGGTGAAAGCGCCACGTTCAACGAGGGCGGCATCAGCTTCGAGCCGCTGAGCAACTACAACGTGCTGTTCAACTTCCCCGATGCAAAGGCGCTCAACGTCAAGGGCATCATCGGCAGCGTGCTGGCGCCGAAGGCGGCCGTCACCGCCGATTGGGGCGTGATTAATGGCCAGGTGGTGGTGGGTAGCTGGAACTCGACCATCCAGGTCAATTCCAACCATTACTTCACAGCGACGCAACTGGCAGGCGTGAATGATTTGCGCACCGACGGATCCAACATCACGGTGCCGGAGCCGGGCACCCTGGCGCTGATGCTGGCTGGCGTGGCCGTCGCCGTCGCCGGCCGCCGCAAGCGCGTGCGGGCGCTGCCGGCCGCGGCCTGAGCCTGCGGGTTCAGGCCCCGCAGGCGGCGCGCGCCTGTGCGCGTCCTTGCATCAGCATCGCCAGGGCCAGCGCCACGCCCGCCAGGGCGAGGCCGGCCGCGACCCATTGCGGCGACGCGTACGAATAGCCGAGCGTCAGCGGGATCCCGCCCAGGAAGGCGCCGGTCGCATTCCCGATATTGAAGCCCGATTGTCCCAGCGAGGAACCCAGCATCTCGGCCTCGCGCGAATGCTCGATGAGCAGCATCTGGATCGACGGACCCAGCGCCAGCGCATTGGCGCCGGTGGCAAAGGCCAGCACCAGCATGGCCGGCTGCGAGCTGGCGAACAGGCCATTGCACAGCAACAGGACCGTCATCGTTCCCAGCAGGATCAGGATCGACTGCAGCGGCGGCACGCGGTCGGCCAGGCGGCCGCCCAGGTGCACGCCGACCGTCATGCCGACTCCGACCACGGTCATGACCATCGGGATGGTCGCCGGCGCGAAGTGCGTGACGTCGGTCAGCAGCGGCGCGATATAGCTGAAGAAGGCGAAGAAGCCGCCGGTGCCGATCGAGGTGATGGCGAGCGCCAGCCACAGGGCGGGGCTGCGGAAGATGCGCAGGTCGTGCAGCAGGCTGGTGCGCGCCTTGGCCTCGATGTGCGGCACTAGCTGGCGCAGGGCCAGCACGGTGACCAGGCCGATCGCCGCTACCACCAGGAACACGGCGCGCCAGCTCATGTTGTGGCCGAGCCAGGTGCCGGCAGGCACGCCCAGCACGTTGGCCAGCGTCAGGCCGGTGAACATGGTGGCCAGCGCGGCCGCCACCTTGCCTTCGTCCGCGAGGCGGCTGGCGACCACGGCGCCGACGCCGAAGAAGGCGCCATGCGGCAGGCCGGCCATGAAGCGCGACAGCATCATCATCTCGTAGTTGGGCGAGAAGGCCGACATCGCATTGAACAGCGTGAACATCGCCATGAACCACATCAGGACGCTGCGCGGCGGGCGGTGCGCCATCAGGCTCACGAGCGTGGGCGCGCCGACCACGACGCCGAGCGCATAGGCGGTGATGAGGTGGCCGGCCTGCGGGATGCTGATGCCGAGGCCGCTGGCGACGTCGGGCAGGATGCCCATGATGACGAATTCGGTCATGCCGATGCCGAAGCCGCCCAGGGCGAGGGGAAGGAGACTTTTCTTGATCAAAACGCGGTGGAATGTCGAAGTGGATCGGCCACTATAGCGCGCGGCGCGTCCTCAGTCCGCTTTCGAGTCGTGATGACAGGTATAGCCCAGGGCTATGCAGGCGCCGCGTCGTCGATGCGCGGCCAGCCGATCCGGCCATGGCCGGCATTGTCCAGCCGCGTACGCAGCCCAGGCGCATCCTGTGCCGGCAGGCTGAAGTCGAACAGCACCTCGTCGCCATGCGCCACCGCCACCAGTTGCGCGCTGGCAGCGTCGAGTTCGCGCCGCACCAAGCCTTCGAGCGCATACGGGGCGCTGCAGCGCAGCTGCTGCAGCTTGATGATCGGCACCTTCTGCGCCTGCAGCAGGGCTTGCGCCACGCTGTCGGTATAGGCGCGCACCAGGCCGCCGGCGCCCAGCTTGACGCCGCCGAAGTAGCGCACCACGGTGGCCAGCACGCCTTCCAGGTCCTGGTGGCGCAGCACGTCCAGCATCGGCCGGCCCGCCGTACCGCTCGGCTCGCCATCGTCGACCGCAGCCGACTGGCCGCCCGCCAGCAGCGCCCAGCACACGTGGGCAGCGCCCGGGTGTTCCGCGCGCAGCCTGGCGACGACCTGCTGGGCGCCGGCGCGGTCCGGCATCGGCTGGACGCAGGCAATGAAACGGCTCTTCTTGATGATGAGTTCGAAGTGGACGGGGGCAGCGATGGAATAAGGCATGGCGCCGATTATCGGCGGCGCGGCGGGAAATGCCAACCGTCACGGCCGGCATTTCCCGGATCGGCTTAGTAGCTGAGGTTGATCTGCAGGATGGCGGTAGTGCCGCTGACCTCGTTGCCGACGACGAGCAGCGGCTTGCTGTTCGGGGATTTATCCGCCGGGATCAGGGCCAGGCCTTCCGGACCCAGGTCGCCGGTGTCGTTGGTCCGGGTGTTGAGGTAGGTGACGAAGCTGGCCGCCGACGGCTTGCTGACGTCGTACACCATCACGCCGCCGACGCGCTCCAGGCCGATGAAGGCATAGGTCTTCTTGCCGAAGCGGCCGACCACCACGCCTTCCGGCTCCGGACCCTTGGCCGGGCTGCGGCCATCGAGGTCGTTGTTATCGTTGCTGGCATTGAAGCGGGCGTTCGGCAGCGACACGGTCTTCTGTTCGAACTCGTCGCCCGAGTCGTACACGCGGTTCAGGCTGGTGTCCCAGATCGAGAAGGAACGGGCGCCGAAGGTGTACAGCTCGGTGCACTGGCCAGCCGCGTTCTTGCCGGCGCTGCCGCCGTTCGGGGTG
This sequence comes from Massilia sp. IC2-477, assembly GCF_020707265.1. Lineage (GTDB taxonomy): Bacteria > Pseudomonadota > Gammaproteobacteria > Burkholderiales > Burkholderiaceae_D > Telluria. The sequence continues at coordinate 212,640 of NZ_JAJFEQ010000007.1, read as the reverse complement.
GTGGTGATGCGCAAGCGGCCGAGGTTCGAGTCGAGGATGAGGTTGGCAGCATTGCCGAACACGGCCGGGTCGAGGCCGGCGCTGCAATGGGTACGCACTCGCGATTCTTCGTTGAAGCCGGGCCAGTCGGCGCGCGCATCGCCTTCGTTGGCGGTAATCAGGTAGGCCGTGCCGTCGACCGTGAAGCGCGCAATCGCGTCCGGCAGGTACATGCCCTTCACCGGCTGGGGAGCGATGCGCACCGCCGGCGTGCCGCTGTTGGTATTCGTGCCGCCGTCCTCGTCCGAGGCGTCCAGGCCCATGCCTGCCAGGTTGTGGTTCTTGGTGCCGAGCGGCTTGATCGCGGTGACCTTGGCCGTGGCGACGTCGACGGTCGCAACGGCATTGTTTTCCTGCAGGGTGACCCAGGCGGTACGGCCGTCTTCGCTGGTGGCGATGTATTCCGGTTCGAAGTCCTGGGCCGCGCTGGCGCCCGGGCCGTAGATGCGGATGCCCTGGGCGCGCAAGGCGGCTTCCTGGCCGTTGAACGCGCGGAAGTCGGCAGTGGCGACCGTCGGCGTGCCGCCGCGGTTGACCGTGATGATGCTGACCGATCCTTCCGGATCGCTCGAGTCGGCCTGGCCGTAGCTGTTCGGTTCGCCTTCGTTGGCCACCAGCAGGGTGCGGCCGTCCGGGGTGAAAGTCAGCATGTCGGGCAGGGCGCCGACCTTGACGCTGTTGACCAGCTTGAGGTCGGCGGCATTGTAGAAGGCCACGGTGCCGGGACTGGTCTTGGGGACCGCTTCGATCGCCAGCGCGACCAGGCCGTCGTGGACGGCGACGCTGTTGACGCCGCTGCCGAGGCTGCTGACGTTGATGGTACCGACCAGTTTCGGCGCGGACGGCGTCGACAGGTCGAGCACGTCGACCGTGCCGTTGGCGCCATTGACCACGAACAGGCGCTTGCTGGCCGCATCGAAGGCCGTGATCTCGGCCGCGCCGGCCTTGCCGCCGTTGTAGCTGCCGATCTTTTCCATCGTCAGCGTCTTGGGCGTGAGTTCTTCGTCGTCATCGCTGCTGCTGCCGCAGCCGGCAAGCAGGCCGGCAGCGAGCAGGGCGGCGCCCAGGATGCGCAGGGTGGTCGGTGGGGCAGCGTGGTCGAGAAACGGCATGGTCGGATTTCCAGAGTTGAAAAACCGACAGCATAGGAGGCGGGGATGACAGCAATATGACGCGCAAAAACAAAAAAGGCGTCACGATTGCTCATGACGCCTTCCTTGCTGAATCTTGGTAGGCCGTGCTGGGCTCGAACCAGCGACCAACGGATTAAAAGTCCGCTGCTCTACCAACTGAGCTAACGACCCGAAGAAGCCAAGATTATAGCGACGTTTGCGCGAATATCCAAGTGCTTCGTGTCAATTTGTTGGCCGGGCCAAGTTTCCCCCTCCCGGGGGGATGGGATCGAAACGGGCCTCGCAGCAAAATCGGCCTCGTCAATTCATCCTCATAGGAAGTCCCATGTACTTGCCAAAACACCTCGCGCTTGCCGTTTCCGGCCTGTGTGTCCTGCCGTCCGCCCTGGCAGCCCAGCCGGTGCAGAAAGTCAAACCGCCGGTCAGCCAGGCCTACATCGATCTCGCGACCTTTTCGGGCGGTGCGCCGATGCCGGGTGCGGGCGGCTTGATGGGCAGCCTGTTCGGCGCCAGGAACAATGACAATACCTTCGGCATGACCCAGACCGGGAGTCCCGGACGCTGGATGGACGTGACGCTCCTGACCCGCAACAACGGCAAGCTGAAGACGGCAACCCACAGCGTGCCGGCCGGCTCGAAGCTGGCGCCGGTGCTGAACCTGCTGGCGCCGGAGCAGGCGCCGGTGGAGGTCGGCGATACGCAAGACAGCCCGGAACCGGTCAAGTTCGAGATGCCGAAGGGGAAAATGTATCTGTACTGGGGCTGCGGCGCGGAAGTGCGCAAGGGCCAGCCACTGGTGCTGGATCTCGCCAAGATGGATCCTGCCCAGTTCAACAAATTCTTCCAGAACCGCAGCGCCACCTCGCGCGTACCTGGCCCGGCGCTGGGCCGTCCCGTGTGGCCGAACAAGATCGATGCGCGCCGCCTGCCGGATGGCGCCTCGATGGTTGGCGAGCACGGCTTTGCCGGCGATGGCGTGGTGGACGGCTTCAAGTTCAACATCGACGCCCGGCACGACCTGATGCCCGCCGTCGAAGCGGCCCGCAATGACGATGGCAATGGCGTGCTGTTCAAGTGGAAGCCGATGCAGCAGGCGAGCGCCTGGTTCGTGCAGGCGATGGGCATGCGCGACACCGGCAAGGCCGAGGGCAACGAGATGGAAATGGTCTACTGGACCTCAAGCGAGTTGCCGGACATGGGCATGGGGCTGGTGAACTACCAGCCGAACGGTTCCATCAGCAAGTGGCAGAAGGAGAAAGTGCTGCTGCCCGCCTCGGCCACTGAGTGCATGGCGCCGAAGGAAGCCGTCGGTGCGATGTCGATGTCGCGCGTGATTGCGTATGGCGAAGAGCTGAACATGGCCTATCCGCCGCGGCCGAAGGATCCGAAGATCACCTGGGAACCGCAATGGGACGTCAAGGTGCGGCTGAAGTCGGTCGCTTCCTTGATGCCGGGCATGGGAGCGGCGATGAATGCCGCGATGGCTGGCCAGGAGGCGGCGCCCGAAGCATCGCAGGAGAAGCAGGCCCCGGCGTCCGTTACGGGGACGGTGAAGGAAGCCGTGACCCGAGGTGTGGTCGACTCGCTGGTGCGCGGGCTGTTCAAGCGCTGATATTCAGTTTTCGATTTCCTTGTCCTCGGCCACGACCTCGCGCATCGAATGCGGCTCGAGCTTTTCCGCGTCGACGTTCATGCGCACGAACATGCCCCAGGTGGCCAGGATGGCGGCCGCGGCCACGCCAATGGCGGCCGAGTGCAGCAGGTATTCGGGCCGGCCGTGCATGAACTGGAACACGCCGATCAGGCACTCGATCGACAGCGAGACCACGACCACGATCAGGAAGCGCGACAGGAAGCGCCGCACCCGCGTCGGGGCGCTGATGTTGACCGAGCGCTGCACCTCTTCTTCCAGCACCGTCTGGCCCAGCTCCAGCGAAGCCACCGCGATGGTCAGCAGGCCAACGCATTCCAGTATCAATTCAAAACGTTCGCGCACTTTCAGCTCGACGCGCGGGTCGAGCGCGCCCCAGGTTTCCACCGCCGCCAGCACGATCAGCCCGACGCCGCAGACGAAGAACAGGGCGACGATCAGCATGTACCCGACGAGGAAGATGTTCTGGATGAATTTCACGTGACGGCGCAGGAATAAGAAGTTGTAAATATCTTAATCCTTTGTAGGGATTGGGCGCGTTCAATTGCCGAGGTCTGCAACTGATGACGCGGCGCAAGAATTGCTGTGCGGACTGCTTATATCGTGGGGACTTCGGCTGACGAGTCCACAAGGAAATGCCACGGTCATGAGCACGACGCTGACGGATCAGATCTTTGCCGCCCTGGCTGAGTTCAGCAGCGCAAGCCGGCTGTACGAACTCAAGGTGGGAGAGGGTGAGGAAACCGGGCTGGTGGTCGAAGCCTTCTTTGCCGACGACGGAGTGCAACAAGTGGGCACGCGCGATGTGATTGCGCTGTCCACGGATGCTTACCTGGAGCTGGAGAGCCTGCTCGGCCTGCCGGCGGCCCTGGAAATCGCGCTGGCGGACGGGACGCGGGAACGCTTTGCCGGAGAGATCTGCGAAGCCGCCATGCTGGGCAGCGATGGCGGGCTGGCGCGCTACCGCATTCGTATTTGTTCATGGCTGTGGCGCCTGGGACAAGTGCGCAATTGCCGGGTGTGGCAGGACAAGAGTGTCGTGGAGATCGTCGATGCGGTGTTCTCCGCCTACCAGCCACGGGCGCGCTGGCGCTGGAGCGACGATACCGGGCCTTTCTTGGCGGAGGTGTCGCCGCGCAGTTATTGCTGTCAGTACCGTGAGTCCGATCTGGACTTCGTGCAGCGGCTTCTGGCTGACGAGGGGCTGTGCTGGCGGCACGAACAGACTGAAGCAGGACCCGGGCTGGTGCTGTTCACGGACAGCAGCCAGCGCAGCGCGGTGCCGGAAGACGCCAGTAGCGAGGCGCTCGGCGGGATTCGCTTCCACGGCGCGCGCTCGGTGGAGGAATCGGACAGCATCCAGTCCCTATCGGCGCAACGGCGCCTGCATGCCTCGCTGACGACGGTGCTCAGTTATGACTACAAGGCGAAACAGGTCGTCGCGGCCAGTTCGCCGTCCCACTACACCTACGGCAAGTTGCCGGTGCTCGAATCTTTCGAGGTGCCGGGGCAGTATGCGTATGCGGACTGGCAGCAGGCGCAGCACTATGCGGACCTGCGCATGCAGGAGCAGGAGGCGCGGGGGCAGATGTGGCAGGGGCGGTCGACCGTCAGGACTTTACGTGCGGGGACTCGGGTGCAAGTGCTTGAGGCTCCGTTGCAGCAGTTGGGCGAGTCGGGATCGTTCACTGTGCTCCGGGTTTTCAGTATTGGCGTGAACAACATGCCGCCGACGGCAGCGCATGCGCTAACCGAGTTGTTCGGGCCGATACCGGAGCTGCTCGAAGAGCTGACGCGTGTGGACATGCCCGAGGACTCGGAATTGGCGATTGCGCAGGCACAGGAGACGGGGTATGCCAACTGTTTCAGTGCCGTTTCGAGCGAGCTCATTTGGCGTCCGCAATTAGCCAGTGATGGCCGCGCCGGTCGGAAGCCAGCAGCTTTTGGCGCGCAAAGTGCGATCGTCGTCGGTGCGGATGGCTGCGACCAGCCGAGTGGCGCGGATGAGTTGTACTGCGACAGGCTGGGGCGTGTGCGGATTCGTTTTCATTGGCAGGAAAGTGACGACGCAACTTGCTGGGTGCGCGTTGCGCAGCGTTCGGCTGGTGGTGGAATCGGGCAGCAATTTTTACCACGCATCGGACAGGAAGTGCTGGTGCAGTTCCTGGAGAACGACATCGACCGCCCGATCGTTGTGGGCGCGCTCTATAACGGGCAAGGGGAGGGCGGAGTCTTTGCTACACCAGGTGGGCGTCGTGACGGTGAGGCAGACATCTCTTGTTTTGAGTCTGCGCGTGATCACTCAGCCTCGGGCCAGGCAAACCTCAGTGGTGGGCACAGCCCGATATGGCATGGTGGGTCCGTTGACAGTGCTGGACACCGCAACCCTGCGGCGCAATGGGGAGTCCGTAGCAAGGAATTTGGGGGCTATGGCTACTCTCAGCTGCTATTCGATGACACCGATGGACAAAGTCATGTGCAATCGAAAAACACGCACGCGGGCAGCGAGCTAAACCTTGGACAACTAATACACCTTGCGGATAACTACCGCGGCAGTAGCCGCGGGTTAGGTGCGGAGATGCGCACGGATGCGTACGGGGCGGGGAGGGCGGGCGCTGGTCTGCAAATTTCCAGTTACAAGATCAACCATAACGCTACCGTACGCGATGCTGTCGGGGAGAACGCAGCTGGAATCGCGATGCAAACTACTTCCGAGCAGCTGGCAGCTTCCTTCAGCGCAGCAGCCTCCACACATCAAACCGTTGCACTCGCGACGCATTTAGGTGTTAGCCGAGCAAGTGTAAGTGCACTCGACGACAAATTGGCGCCACTAAAGGCCGTGTTGATGGTGGCCTCCGGAATGGTCAGTACCGAATCGCTCGCTCAGGCCCGTTCCGACGTTGATGCGAAGAACACGGGCAGCAGCGAGACAAAGGTGCCCCATACGACCGATCCCATTGTTGCGATCGCGGCCCAGGCGGGATTCGACGCTGTAGCAGGGCAGAGCGTACAGCTTGCCGGTGGCGAGACTGCGGCTCTGGTATGTGGGCAAGACATGCAATATGTCAGCAGCGGGCAGACGCGGATGCATACCGGGCAGGTAACTGGCGCACTGGGGGGAGCCGTCAAGGCGGAAGAAAACGATCTGGGGTTGCAGCTCATTTCCGCAAAAGATGCGGTCGACGTTCAGGCCCAAGCCGATGAGCTGAACGTCCAAGCGCGGAAAGATATAAAGGTCATCAGTGCAAATGGACATGTCGATTGGGCCTCGTCCAAATCCATTCGTCTGTCGACTGCTGGCGGGGCCAGTCTCACTATCAGGGATGGCAACATTGTAGTGCAGTGCCCCAATAAAATATCGATCCATGCTGGGAAAAAAAGCCTGACGGGACCGAAAAGAATCTCGCGCGAACTACCGATCTTGCCGCATGAGCCATTCGAAATCAAAAAGGCTTACCCTTTTTCTCTGTGAAGAATTGCTTCAACAATTCCGTTGCCTATGCTAATCAGTCCTCCGTTTCTACCGCCCCGTTCTGAAGGACAGTCTGAAGAACAGTGGCTCGACTATGCGATGCAAGCAGGTGCTCCGGGAGACGGCGCTTATCCGGTAAGTTTTAACATGGGTTGGCATGGTGGAGTGCACCTTACGGCACCGGACACAAGTGGGAAAGCCGAACGAGTACGATGTGTGGCGAATGGAACCGTATTATTCGTGCGCGCCCCGGTAGCACGTCAAAACGATATCAATCACCCTCAAAATTATCATGGGGGTTGGACAGATAACGGTTGTGTCGTAATCCAGCATGAGACGGATATCGGCGCCGGGCCGGAAGCGAGTAATGTCAAGTTCACATCAGTGTATATGCATCTTGCCGAAGTTGAGCCAGCGGTCCAAGTCGGGCGCAAGATTTATCGAAAAGATGTACTAGGTCAGGCAGGCCAAATATACGGAAGCAATCAGCGAAAGATTCATTTTGAAATCGTATGTGACGACGAAAATCTTCGGAAATTGGGCGGTAGAGACAAAGGTGGTTTGAAATTCGAGAAGGATGGTCGGACTGACTGTGTCTATGGTTCCATATATTTTTGGCTACCTCCGGGAACTAAGATATTCCGCCTAAAACCTCTCGATAGTTCAGCAACAGCGCAGATTGCCGCAGATGTGTCGGGGCAAAAAAATTTATCACAGACGCTACCGATCCCGGAAGTCCACGTCGTCCAAAATGCGCTGGTCGTTGAGCTGTATTACAACTGTGGCGACGGACAATATGAGAACAAGGGGAGCGCACTTACAAGGACTTATGATGAGAACGGCATCCCAATCGGTTCGATTGTTACCGAAAATGAGGCCGAATATCAGTTATATTCAAGGGCCTGTACAATCCGAAATTCCCTACCCGCATCGACCCAACCGCCGGTAAGTGCGCTATACGAGCAGCTTCGATTCGGTCGAGTAATCAACCAAATTAGAGAGAAACCATTAAGCGCCGATGTCCCTCATTGGAGGGAAATTAGCTACCCTGGAGGCGTAGGGTGGGCAAACTTCAACGCCAGTCAAATCAGAAAATACAGTGATGCCGACTTGCCTGAATGGTGCGGTTGGATTATCGCCGATGACTCTGCAGATCGGGATAGCCGTTGTGATTCAGATGTTGTCCTGTCGTTAATTGCACCGGGCGATGAGCGGACAAAAAGCTCCTCAATACAGACAAAATTGCGTGTGGCATTCCAAAATCCACATGTAAAACGTCGCCTTGACAGAGTAATTTGCAAAATTCCATCAGAGTGGAATGTCAAGACAATAGATGCTCGCTGGTCGTGGCTCAAGCAAAAATCTGATGTCTGTCCAGAACCGCTTGACGACAAGGACTATGCATTGTTACGGAGTCACATATCGACGTTGGGATTTGAAACAGCAGCGTTAGAGGGTGCGTTATGGCATTGGAATCCAGTAATGTTTGTTAAACACTTTCGTAAATGTAGCTGGCTTAGTCTTGACGAACTTGCTGGTCTTTTACCTCGCCGATCAGGGCCTGATCCTGCGAAGCCTGCAGTTGTCCCTTGGGGTACTGCGGTTGAACGTATGCGTCCATACGTCGCAGAGCTGAATATGGCAATGCGAAAGTATGGAATTTCGACCCGACTTAGACAAGCTCATTTTCTAGCGCAAACGTACATAGAGACGGGTTTGTGGAGAACAATGGAAGAGGTTGGCAAAGGTTATCAGTCGCGCAAGAAAGATGGAACACTCTTTTGGGCTGCGCCGGCAATGGAGTTTTACCAAGCATTTTATGGTCGAGGAATTATGCAGTTGACTTGGCCGGATAACTACAACTCCTATGGTCTGTACCGATCATTTCCCAACGTTCCTGATGGACACGTTTATAAAGATCGGCGTATCGATAGCAGATCTCTGCATTATTGGTCTGATCCTAGAGGGAGAAGCCGACAAATTGTCGGCAGTTCGCAAAGCTGGGCTCCGCGGTTTGATCCAGATATCGTTTCCACCGATAGCTTTAATGCTTGTGATTCAGGCGCACACTACTGGGTTTCAAAGAAGATTGGGCGTAATCTGAACATCAATCGCGTTGCTGATAAAGGGTTGACGCCGCAAGAGGTCGGCCGAGTTTCAGTTTTGGTAAATGGTGGCGGTTATGGTTTTGTTGAACGACAAGCATATGCAAAGTTTATTGAGCGATATCTGCACGATGACGTTGGTCTAAACGAGAACACTAGGTTTGCTGTTAATTACCGAGGAACTAATCATGACGTTTATGTCGACTTTACCCCCCAACGGCCGCGCTAGTGTTCTGACTGCATGTATTACTAGTTTGTTGGTTGCTAGCAGTGCAGCATCCGCAGTAAGACCCGTCCCGACAGGCCAGGAGCCAAGTGCCAAGGATATTTCTATTGCGTCAAATATTTTGCCTTCGGCATTCGAAAATCGAGACGATATGCCTGAAGGACGACCGAGTATAAGTACGAAGGGCTCGTTCTTTCGGTGGAGCTCAACGCAACCAAACAAACTAATGCTGGTAGTGGCAAAGGTAAGTTTCTTAAGAAGCGCGAATTCTTACTGTCGACTCGTGACCCTGTCATCTGGATTGCATAACCCAAAGTTAATTGCGGTTCCTTCTCAAGCAAATTATGATGACTGTGCACGAGCGTCGAAACCAATTTATGCTGATCTCAATGGGGACGAGATAGAGGATGTTGCTTACGAGGTGGACGTGAGATCAAATCGGTATCCAGAAGACGCAACTGTACCGGTGATCTATTTATCGGATGGAGCCGCCGAAGGTGGCTATTGTTATGCTGCTGAGCTTAGCAATTCGGTTGAGCCGAAGGATTTAAGTAACGTGAAGGCGCTGAGATCACGCGCGCAGAACGAGGCAGAGCGGTTAGGGCGTGGAGTTCTTCAATGTAAAAGACCTTAGCCCGTTAGCTCTGTACCGGTTCTGTCATCTCGCAGTCAATAGCTATATGCGGGCATGAATTTTTCCTGAACGGCAGAATATATGCTCAGAATTTTATTGGCCATGTCGTTCTCAATTCTGTTTGGATGCAGATATCACAGTGAAGAAGGCGTCGAAAAGTACGTCCGCGCCGATGTGGTGCACTGTGTAGGAAGGCACTTAATAAATATTCCAACTTCTCTTCAAGCCTCTAACATTACAACAGGAATATTTAAAATCGAGGATGCAATCGCACAGGATCCGGAGATTGATATCTTTGTTCAATCTGGCATAACGACAAAGACAAAGTTTAATATTGAGGTTCAGAAGCGGCGTTCTGAACTCAGTAGGTCGGAAAGCAAGGCTGTTGATGTTTTGAAGATGGACACGGTTCTTCCCGACGGCTCAACGTTGTTTCGAGCGCAGGAAATCGATGATGCATATTTCAGCGAGATGTTCTTTTTGCGTGGAAATGCGATGGTCAAACTGCGACTAGATTCCTTCGGTAATGCGTATTTGGAAGCTGAACAGCAATTAAAGAAATTATCAAAGTCGATAATGAGTTTGGATGTCAGTAATGTAGGACTTGGATTCTGCCTTGGTCCGGTCGTGATCCAGTCAAATTTATCGCAGGAGAATGGCAAATTTACCTATCGCGACAATGGTGGATTAGTGCTCGAGATTGGCGTTGAAACATTTTCGCATGATGATCCAATGACATTATCTGATAGGATGAAGCGTGACAGCTTTGCTTTGCAAGAGCTGAAAGTTAGGACCGAGGTGCTCAGGGCTCGACAGCGCACAACAGCAGGAATGCTTACTGATGAGTGGCTTGGAATTGGACATATCGTGGGAGCCGGAGAGCACGTATTGAAGTTTATGCTTGAAACTAGACGGAAGAATCCCGGAAAAACTACTCCTAGTATTTCTCTCTCTTTGGATTCTGGTCAGCCATTAAGCGACGGGACCCGCACAACGACTCAAATCGAAAATGATCAAGCTGTTGCAATGTGGGATCACATCGTCGAGTCGATCAAGCTAGCCAAGCAAGAAAAACACTAGGGAATATCAACGAAGCGAAGAGCTTTCCTTGCAGGAGTTTTTTCTTGGGAAATAAGTGAGGAATAGGGATGCGCTAAACAAAAAAGGCGTCACGATCACTCGTAACGCCTTCTTTGCTACAACTAATTCTGGTAGGCCGTGCTGGGCTCGAACCAGCGACCAACGGATTAAAAGTCCGCTGCTCTACCAACTGAGCTAACGACCCGAAAGAGGCAGCATTATAGCCGGACGTTCGGGTTTGCGCTAGTGCTAACTGTGCAGCAGCACTTCACACTAGCGCCGCGGTCACCTTCAGGACCTCATCCGCCGTAGTGAAGCCTTCGACGATCTTCATCGCGCCGGCAATGCGCAGCGGCTTCATGCCATCAGCGACGCTCTGCTGCCGCAGCTTCTGGATATCGGCGGATTCACGCACCGCGTGAGCAAACCCTTCGCTCACCGTCAGCAATTCATAGATACCCGTGCGGCCCCGATAGCCCGTTTGGCGGCACTCCGGACAACCGATGGGCCGATACACGGTATCCGGCTTCGGAATATTCCACGCCCCACCAATGCTCTGCCACACCTCATCACTCAGCTCTCCACCAGGCGCCTTGCATTCCGGACAGAGCGTGCGCACCAGGCGCTGCGCCATCACGCCGATTAGGGTCGCTTCGAGCAGATAATCCGGCACCCCCAGCTCCAGCAAACGCACGACCGCGGCCGGTGCGTCATTCGTATGCAGCGTCGAAAACACCAGGTGCCCGGTCAGCGCCGCCTGGATCGCCATTTCGGCTGTCTGCAAATCGCGAATCTCGCCCACCATGATGATGTCCGGATCCTGACGCATCAGCGCACGCACGCCGTCGGCGAACGACAGCTCGATCCCCGGCTGTACCTGCATCTGGTTGAACGAGGCTTCGACCATTTCGATGGGATCCTCCACCGTGCAGACATTGACCTCACTGGTCGCCAGCGCCTTCAGCGTCGTGTACAGCGTGGTGGTCTTGCCGGAGCCGGTCGGCCCGGTCACGAGAATGATCCCGTGCGGCCGGTTGGTCAACGCATCCCAGCGCGTGGCATCGTCCGGCGGGAAGCCGAGTTCCGGCAGCGTCTTGACGACGACTTCCGGATCGAAAATACGCATCACCAGCTTTTCGCCGAATGCGGTCGGCAGCGTCGACAGGCGCAATTCGACTTCCTGGCCGCCGGCGGTACGGGTCTTGATGCGCCCATCCTGCGGCCGCCGCTTTTCGATCACGTCCATCCGTCCCAGCAGCTTGATACGCGCTGTCATCGCAATCATGACCACCGCCGGCACCTGGTACACCTGATGCAGCACGCCGTCGATGCGGAAGCGGATCACGGCAAATTCGCGCTTCGGTTCCAGGTGAATATCCGAAGCACGCTGTTCGAACGCGTAACTCCACAGCCAGTCGACGATATTCACGATGTGCTGGTCGTTCGCATCGAACTGCTTGTTCGATTTGCCCAGTTCGACCAGCTGCTCGAAGTTGTTGCGCATTGCCAGGTCTTGCCCGGTCTGGCGGTTGGCGTCGCGGATCGATTTGGCCAGGCTGAAGAATTGCGAAATGTATTGGCCGATATCGAGCGGATTGGCCAGCACCAGTTCGATCTTGCGGCGTGAGACCTTGGCGATTTCCGCTTCCCATTCCACGTTGGCCGGATCAGCCGTCGCCACCACCAGCGTGGAGGCAGTCATCTCCACCGGCAGGATATTGAAGCGGGCCGCATAGCTGGCGGACATCACGTCCGCCACCTTGGTGAAATCGATTTTCAAGGGGTCGATGCGGATGAAGGGCAGGCCGACCTTGGTCGCGCACCATTCGGTGAGCAGGTCGAGCGTCAAGAGGCGGTTCGGCGGCAGCGCAGATACAAGTTTGCACTGGGCCACGGCCGTCAGCGGATGCATCGACCCCGCCGCGTTTTTCAATACCGCCTGCGCCTGCGCGAACTGGGCTTTGACCGTGTCCTTGGTGACGATGCCGTCGGCCAGCAGCCACGAGAAGATGGACTGCAGGTCGAGCGCGCGCAGGCGCGGCGCCTTGGAGGTGGTGGGGACGGCTTGCGTGGTCACGTTCGGCTCCCGTAATGAGCGTTCTAGTTGGCGGCGAGGATGCCCTTGACCCAGGACTTGGCCGGCAGCTTGGTCGCCGCCACAATCTGCGCGGCGCGGGCAGCCAGCGCTTCCTTGTCCAGTTGCGGCCTGTCGCGGAAGCACAGCGCCACGACATTGCCCTCATGGACTTCCGGCAGGCAGATCACGTGATCGAAGGCGAATTTCATGGCCTTCAGGTTCTTCGCGAAGCTCGGGTGGTCACCGAACAGGTTGACCGTCATGATGCCATCCTCGGCCAAGCAATCGTTGCAGGCCTGGTAGAACTCGGGCGTGTCGAGCACCGGGCCGCGTGCGGTGGCGTCGTACAAATCGCACTGCAGGACGTCGAAGGCGCCGTGATTCGCCGGGTCGAGGACGAAATCCATCGCGTCCATTTCCAGCACGTTCAGGCGCTCGTCGTTGGGCGGCAGCTTGAACATCGAGGCGCAGATGGCGATCACGGATTCGTTCAGCTCGACGGCGGTGACGCTCGCGTCAAGGAACTGCCGGTAGCAGAACTTGGTCAGCGTTGCGGCGCCCAGGCCCAGCTGGGCGATGGCGCGGGGCGATTCGATGAACAGCATCCAGGCCATCATTTGCTGCGCGTATTCCAGCTCCGGCCAGTCCGGCTTGCGGATGCGCATCGCACCCTGCACCCATTCGGTGCCGAAGTGGAGGTAGCGGACGCCGTCCTGTTCGGACAGGGTGACGGGAGCGAACTTGGGTTTGCGCGCGGGACGGCGCGAGGATTCGGCCTGTTCGATGGATTTGCGTTTGATGAGCATAGGGCAACCTGGTTGAATCGCCCTATTATCGGGGGAGGGCTTCCCGCAGCGCAAGGGCGCTGCGGGAAGCCGGCGCGGAGCCGGTTGAGGATCAGTAGCCGTCGACCGGCTGCGCCGAGACGCGCAGGCGGACGCGGTTGCCCGGATCGCGGTTCATCAGCGTGGTGTAGGTCTGGCCGCGGTACTCGTAGGTGACGTCGTAGCCGTTGGTGCGCGACTCGTAGGCTTCGACGGTGCGGCACTGGCGCACGGCCTGTTCCTGCACGCCGCCAGGCCCGCGGTTGGCGTTTTCCGCGCGGTCGCCGACCATGGCGCCGGCGATCGCGCCCGCTGCCGTGGCAGCGACGCGGCCGCTGCCGCTGCCGACCTGGTTGCCCAGCAGGCCACCGACGATGCCGCCGACAATGCCGCCGCCAACGCCGCGTTGCTGCTCCACCGGCACCTGCACGTAGTCAGTGCGGCATTCCTGGCGCGGGGTGCGGATCTGTTCCACGCGCGGCTGCACGCGCACCACGCGGCCGAAATCTTCGAAATCCTGGGCCTGCGCCAGGGGCAGGGCAGCCAGGCCCGCGGCGGCGATGATCAGTTTGGCTTGAAAGTTCATGGTCTTACCTCGTAGTGGTGTATTCGACGGGTCTGGTGGGGTGGGGACCGACCGGACTTCCATGGTTCCTATGGTAATCCGATCTGCCGAACTCATCGAATCCCTGTGGCAACAAAATGTAACAGCAACGCAAGCTTTTCGCATCCCCCGCCAGAATGGCAGAGCTGTTGGTGGAGCGACAAGTTGTGCATATGTGAACATACTAATTATTACAAATGGGATTCCCTGGATCACATTTGGGTTGCTTCCAATACCACAAAACGTTACCCTTACACACTAAGGGTCTTTAATTGGCCTGCGGAAACAACTACGGGAGAGAAGAATGTGGCGGATGTCAGCCGTCGCGACGCGTAGCGCTGTGGGCGCCGCATCACACCCATCTGGTCAGCCTGAGGAAAAAATGAGTTTGTTGATGAGAGTGCCGCCCAATCTGGTGCAGTCGATCCGCGCGTTCCGCGTCGCCGAACTGCAACAGGAGGCTGCACGCCTGGGTCATCACTTTCTCTATGCGCATTGCGCCAATACCTTGACTAAGCAGCAGGTGTGCGCCCGCATCGGCGAGAACTTCTATTTCCCCAAACCCTGCAGCAAGAACTTCGACGCGCTGCGCAAGTGCCTGACCGAGACCGTGGCCGAAGCAGGGCCCCAGCCTGGCTTCCTCGTCGTGCTCGAGCAATTGCCGAGTGCGCAGAAATTCGACAAGGAAGCACGCGAAAACCTGCTCGACGTGTTCCGTGACGCGGCCGAATTCTGGGCCGAAAAGAAAGTCCCGTTCCGCGTATTCTACTCCTTCGCGATTCCGGTCTGAGTCGCTGGCCGCAGCGCCGTCCGCCGCGGTTGCCCGCCGGCGATACGGTACAATGCGCGCTATGAAAAACATCGTGATCCTCATTTCCGGCCGCGGCAGCAACATGGAAGCGGTCGTGCGCGCGCTGGAAGCGGAGGGCTGGCCGGCCCGTATCGCGGCCGTTATCAGCAACAAGCCGGAAGCCAAGGGCCTGGATTTCGCCCGTGCCCGCGGCATCCCGACGGCCGTTGTCGCGAACAAGGAATATGGGAGCCGCGCCGAGTTCGACGCTGCCCTGCAGGAGACGATCGACCGCTTCGCGCCCGACCTCGTCGTGCTGGCCGGCTTCATGCGCATCCTGACGGCGCCTTTCGTCGAGCACTACGCCGGTCGCATGCTGAACATCCACCCCTCGCTGCTGCCGCTGTTCCCGGGATTGGCCACGCACCAGCAGGCGATCGACGCCGGCGAGAAGGAACACGGGGCCACCGTCCACTTCGTCACTGCCGAGCTCGACCATGGCCCGGTGGTGGCGCAGGCGCGTGTGCCGGTGCTCCCTGGCGACACCGAAGAGACCCTGTCCGCCCGCGTGCTGGTCGAGGAACACAAGCTCTACCCGTATGCGGTGCGCCTGTTCGTCGAGGACAGGCTCAGTATTGAAAACGGTGAGGTGCGCATCCTCGCGCCCGCCGAAACCACAAGCATTTAATTAAGGAACACCATGAGATTGCCTCCAGCGATCATCGGCAATACCGAAGAAGTATTGCGCGAGATCCTGCGCTTCACGTCGCCCGCCGACGTCACCCTGTCGCGCTACTTCAAGGACCACCCCCGTTTCGGCGGCCGCGAGCGCGGCGTCATCGCCGAGGCGGTGTACGCCGTCCTGCGTAACAAATCCTTCTACACCGACTTCGCCGGCTCCGGCAACACGCCCTCGATGCGCAAGCTGGCCCTGCTGGGCCTGGCCGAGACCGTGGGCATCGACGCCCTCGGCGGCCTGAGCGAGGAAGAAACCCATCTGCTCACCCGCGTCAAGGAAGTCGACCGCAGTCTGCTGCCGCCGCAGATGCGCGCCAACCTGCCGGCCTGGCTGTACGACAAGCTCGTGGCGCAATTCGGCGAGGCCGAGGCGCTGGAGTTGGCCGCCGTGCTGAACACCCCGGCGCCGCTCGACTTGCGCGTGAACTCCATCAAGGCCAACCGCGACGACGTGATCGCCGAACTGGCCAAGGCGCCGATCGCGGCCGAGCCGATGCCGTATGCGCCGCTGGGCCTGCGCGTGCAGAAGAAACCTGCGCTGCAGAATCTGCCGCTGTTCAAGGAAGGCGCGATCGAAGTGCAGGACGAGGGCAGCCAGGTGCTGGCCCAGCTGCTCGGCGCGCGCCGCGGCGAGATGGTGGTCGATTTCTGCGCCGGCGCCGGCGGCAAGACCCTGGCGCTGGGCGCGACCATGCGCAACACCGGCCGCCTGTACGCCTTCGACGTGTCGGAAAAGCGCCTGTCGAAGCTGAAGCCGCGCCTGGCGCGCAGCGGGCTGTCGAACGTGCATCCGGTCTTGATCGCGCACGAGCGCGACGCCAAGATCAAGCGCCTGGCCGGCAAGATCGACCGCGTGCTGGTCGACGCGCCTTGCTCCGGCCTGGGCACTCTGCGCCGCAACCCGGACGTCAAGTGGCGCCAGCGCCCGGAAGCGGTTGCCGAGATGCAGGAAAAGCAGGCATCGATCCTGGACGGCGCCGCGCGCCTGGTCAAGAACGGCGGCCGCCTGGTGTACGCCACCTGCAGCCTGCTGAACGAAGAGAACGACGTCATCGTCGAGCAGTTCCTGGCCACCCATCCGGACTTCGAACTGGTGCCGGCAAGCCAGGTGCTGGCCGAGCAGAAGATCCCGCTCGAGATGGACCAGTACCTCAAGATGCTGCCGCACAAGCACCAGACCGACGGCTTCTTCGCTGCCGTGCTGGAACGCAAGGCGAAGGCCAAGGCCGTTGAGGCTGCCGAGCCGGCAGACGACGCGTAAAACTGGAATATGCCGCTCCAGCAACTGCTGGCCGACCTGTTCGGCGACATCCGCCAGCCTGCCATCCTGTGGCAGGCGCTTGCCATTGTCCTGTGCGTCGCCGTCGGCTGGGGCCTGGCGCGGCTGATGCACCGGTCCTGGCTGGCCAGCCACCAGGAGCAGCAACGTGGCCTGATCGGCCTCGGCATGGCCAGTTTCAGCCGCGTGCTGCCGCCGTTGCTGATCCTCGGCCTCCTGGTGACCACCCGCGCCGTCCTGGACAACTACCAGAGCGTGCACCTGCTCGATGTAGCGGTGCCGCTGGCGTCCTCGTTCGCGGTGATCCGCACCTTCTTCTACCTGCTGCGGCGGGTGTTCGCGCGCCGTGGCCAGTTGGGCGAGGCGCTGCAGACCTTCGAGAAGATCTTTGCCCTGATCGTCTGGCTGGGCGTGGCCCTGCACATCACGGGCGTGCTGCCCGAGGTGATCCGCTTCTTCGACCGCACTGTTTTGCCGGTCGGCAAGCACAAGATCGTGCTGGCCGACCTGGTCGAGGGCATTGTCTCGATCGTGGTCCTGATGATGCTGGCGCTGTGGGCCGGCGCCGCGCTGGAAGAACGCCTGATGAAGGTGGACCGCATGCACAGCTCGATCAAGGTCGTGCTGGCGCGCATGAGCCGGGCGGTGCTGATCCTCGTCGCTGTGCTGTTCAGCCTGTCGCTGGCGGGGCTGGACCTGACCGTGCTGTCGGTGTTTGGCGGTGCGCTCGGCGTCGGTCTCGGTCTCGGCATGCAGCGTATCGCGAGCAACTACGTGTCCGGCTTCATCATCCTGCTGGAACGCAGCCTGACCATCGGCGACCCGATCACGCTCGATAAATATTCCGGCAAGGTGGCGCGCATCAACACGCGCTATACCGTGTTGCGCGGGACTGACGGCACCCAGACCCTGCTGCCGAACGAGATGCTGATCACCGGCGTGGTGCTGAACCAGTCCTCGACCAACCGCAACGTGCGCGCCATCACGAAGCTGACCGTGTCCTACGACAGCGACCTGTCCGTCATCATGCCCTTGCTCGAATCGCTGCCGCGCGGTGTGCCGCGGGTGCTGGACGATCCGGCGCCGAACGTGCTGCTGAACGCTTTCGCCGCCGACGGCTACGAGCTGGAAGTCGGCTTCTGGCTGGGCGACCCCGAGAACGGGCAGGGCGGGCCGATCTCCGATGTGAACAAGAAGATTCATGCACTTGTCCAGTCGGGCGAGATCAAGCTTGGTCATCCGTCAATGGATACGCGCCTGCTCGATGCACATATCACATCGCTTGTGGCACGCACCCCCGCCGCACCTTGAAATAAGGCATGCCTTAAGGCTCTTTCGCGTGCCGCGCGTCACTGGAACCGCGTAAAATGTCGGGTTGTGGTCGCCAGAAGTTTGGCGTACTGACGCGATATCCATGGAGACTGAATGAATTTCTTTAGTAGCGAACCCGTGCAAGCCGTGCTGAGCTTCCTGTCGACTGGCCTGCTCGACTTCACCGGTTGGCAGATCGTCATTGCCACCCTGGTACTGACGCACATCACGATCGCCGCCGTGACGATCTATCTGCACCGCCACCAGGCGCACCGCGCGCTGGAACTGCATGCCATCCCGAGCCACTTCTTCCGCTTCTGGCTGTGGCTGACCACCGGCCAGGTGACCAAGGAATGGGCCTCGATCCACCGCAAGCACCACGCCAAGTGCGATACCGAAGAGGATCCGCACAGCCCGCAAACGCGCGGCATCCGCAAGGTGCTGTTCGAAGGCGCCGAGCTGTACCGCGCCGAGAGCAAGAACAAGGAAACCATGGAGAAGTATGGCCATGGCACCCCGGACGACTGGATCGAGCGACATGTGTACACCAAGCACAGCGCCATGGGCGTGGTGCTGATGCTCCTTATCGACTTCGCCCTGTTCGGCATCGTCGGTATCTCGGTATGGGCGGTCCAGATGATGTGGATCCCGATCACCGCGGCCGGGATCATCAACGGCATCGGCCACTACTGGGGCTACCGCAACTACGACTGCAGCGATGCGGCCACCAACATCCTGCCGTGGGGCATCCTGATCGGCGGCGAGGAGCTGCACAACAACCACCACACCTTCGCCACCTCGGCCAAGCTGTCGAGCAAGTGGTATGAGTTCGACCTGGGCTGGGGCTATATCCGCATCCTGGAAACCCTGGGCCTGGCCAAGGTCAAGAAGGTTGCGCCAAAGCCGGAATTCGCCAAGGACAAGCTGGTGGCCGACCTCGACACCCTGCAGTCGGTGATCGCCAACCGCTACGACGTGATGGCCAAGTATGCGAAATCGGTGCGTCACGCTTTCCGTGAGGAATTCGAGCACCTGAAGCACAAGGCTGAACTGGAAGCGCGCTTCCTGAAGAGCTCGCGCAAGCTGATGCAGCGCGAGCCGGCCAAGCTGGAAGCCTCGCACAAGCAGCAGCTGGTCGAGCTGTTCCAGCACAGCAAGGCGCTGGAAACCATGCACCAGATGCGCGTGGAACTGGGCGCAATCTGGGAACGTTCGCACTCGACCCGCGACCAGCTGCTGCAGCAACTGCAGGACTGGTGCGCACGTGCCGAAGCCTCGGGCATCAAGGCCCTGCAGGACTTCTCGCTGCGCCTGCGCAGCTACGCGTAAGCAAACCCGGCCTGTGCCGGCAAGAGAAAGGCTCCCCGCGGGGAGCCTTTTTTTATGTTCAGATCAGGAGTACCTGCGCATCTTCCGGCAGCACCAGCCGGGCGCGCGGATCGAAGTCTTCGTTGCCGGTGAAGCGGTGGCAGTAGACCGGCGCATTCGCATGGTTGCGCGCCGGCTCGCTGGTGGGATAGCTGGCCAGCAGGCGCTCGCCGTCGCGCACGTCCACGTAGGAGCTGGGCGACAGGCTGCACACGGACACGCCGAGCTTGCGCGTGAAGGCCCACATCAGGAAGCGGTGGTGCCAGGGCACCAGCGGGTCGAGGGTGGCGTGCACGTCATGCAGCAGGCGCCGGATCTCGCCCATGGTCCAGGCATCGGGGGCGAGGGTGGGCACGAGGACCAGGTTGGCGCGCAGGTCGGACGGCTTCTTGTTGATGGAGAAGCTGCCGTCCTGGGCAGCGATGCGGTCGGCCACGGGCACGATGTACAGGCCATGTGCGTCCGCGCGCACCGGCAGCGATTCGCCGCCTCCCTCCAGCCAGACCGCCAGGTCGTCGGTGCGCACGCCGGGCCGCGCCGGACGCAGCTGGACCGCCAGCGCGGCGCGTCCCGCCAGGCTTTGCTGGACTGCCTTGGCCATGGGGTAGAACAATTCCTTGTACGGCAGCAGCCGGGTATGGGCCGCCTTGACTTCGACCGTCGGCACCGCGTCGGGAAGGGACTGGGCGCGTGCCGGCAGGGCGCACAGCAGGCCGGCGGCAAGAAGAGGCAGTGCAGGGAACTTCAGCAGCTGGGACATGCCGGTGATGGTGAAGTCGACAACGCCTTATGCTTTCACGGTCCAGCGAAAATTGCAATATACGGGGTCAAGGCAGTGTTGTATTTACTGAGGGGCGCCGCTCCGGCAGGCGCAGATACGTAAAGGCACGCCAAAGCCATTCCATCGGACCATAGCGGTGGCGCCTCAGCCACCACGCGCTGAGCCAGGCTTGCAGGGCGCACAGCGCCAGCGCCACGCCGACCTGGGCCGCGCGCCCGATCCCCCACAGGCCTGCGCCATGGGCGTAGAACAGCAGGGACAGCACCAGCGACTGCATCAGGTAATTGCTCAGTGCCATGCGCCCCAGCGGCGCGAACACGCGCGCCAGTCCCGGCCGGCGCTGCAGGAGCAGCAGCAGGGCGGCCATGTAGCCGAAGGAGGCGGGCAGACTGCCCAGCATCAGGAGGCCGTAGGCGAAATCCCATCCCTGGTCGTCGACGCCTGGAGGACGTGCGGTCGCGACCAGGCTGCCCGCCAGGCCGACACCGATGCCCAGCGGCAGGCCGATCCAGGCCAGGCGCCGCAGCAATGACTGCCACCGGACAGGCTCGGTTACCATGCCGCTGCGCACGCACCAGACGCCGACCAGGAACACGCCGACCAGCACGATGGAAAAGCCCGCTTCGTCGCGCAGGCGCTCGCGCAGGTGGCCGACCCGCATGGCGACCGCCTGCGCGTAACTGCCCTGCGTGAGCACCTTGCGTTCCTCGGCAATGCGCTGCACCAGCTCTCGGTGGCGCAGGCTGCGCGCGGTGTCCTGGTCGACTTCGCGTCCGTCGATGGCGGTCGAGGCTGCCGGGCCCAGGCTCGGGGAGCCGGCAGAGAAGTAGCGCAGGCCGCCTTCCGCAACCAGGAAGCCGAAGCTCAGCACGAAGATGGCGATGCCGGCGCGCCACAGGCGGCCATGTCCCTCGCCGCCACGGCGTCGGGCCAGCAGGCCGAGGGCGAGCAGGATGCTGCCTGCGACGGCGAGCATGGGGGCGCCTTCCGATCCCTGCAGCACCAGCACCAGTGCGGCCAGCAGGATCAGTGCCCCGGGGATGATCATGGCCAGCGCAAATCCAGGCTCGCCCGGCTTGCCGCGCAGGTAGAGCGCGACCAGGCCCACGAAGGCCAGCGGCAATGCCAGCCCATTCAACTCGCGCCAGGGTGCCGGCAGCAGCGACAGGGCCATGCAGCAGACGATCGCGAACAGCAGCCAGCGCCCGCGCGCGAACAGGGCCAGCAGCAGGAACAGGGCGCCGATTGCATAGCTGATCAGGATGTCGCCGCTCCACAGCAGGCTGTGGTGCAGCAGGCCGAATACCAGCAGGGCCGCGATGCGGCGCCGGTAGGCGGGCAGGAAAGGGCGGCCCTTGGTACGGGCCCGCTCCAGCATCACGGCGAAACCCATGCCGAACAGCAGGCTGAAGATGGTCCAGAACTTCCCGCTGACGAAGTAAGCGACCACCCACGCGGCAAACCAGTCGAGGCCGTGCAGGCCGGGCGCCATGCCGGCGCCGGACTCGGCGACGGGGCGATTGAAGAATTCGACGTTGACGAGGCAGATGCCGACCAGGGCGAAGCCGCGCAGCACGTCGAGGGCATCGATACGGTGGGTCGGGAAGGGTGGGGCGGCTTGCGGTTCTGTCATCGTGGCGCAAGCTTACCCGAGCGCCCGCTGAGCGCAAGTATAAAAAAAGCCGCCAGTCTGGGACGGCGGCTTTTTCGGAGGAACAAGATCGATTACTTGATCTTGGTTTCCTTGTAGATCACGTGCTTGCGTGCCTTCGGGTCGAATTTGGTGATTTCCATCTTCGCCGGCATGGTGCGCTTGTTCTTGGTGGTGGTGTAGAAGTGACCGGTACCTGCGGTCGATTCCAGCTTGATTTTGTCGCGGCCAGTTTTTGCCATGATAGCTCCCTAATTAAACTTTTTCGCCACGGGCACGCATGTCGGCCAGCACGGCATCGATGCCGAGCTTGTCGATCACGCGCAGACCGGCGTTGGACAGACGCAGGGAGACCCAGCGGTTTTCCGATTCCACGAAGATGCGGCGGTTCTGCAGGTTCGGCAGGAAACGACGCTTGGTTTTGTTGTTAGCGTGGGAGACGTTGTTGCCAACCATCACTCCCTTGCCGGTAACTTGGCAGACACGTGCCATAGTGCACTCCTTAAGAATATCCAGGATTGGAAAAACGAGAGTATAGCGTGGAAACACACGACAAATCAATCACTTGCGAAAAACAATTGTGTCTTATGCTAATCGCATAATTTAACAATTGCCGATGAGTTCCGTAACACCCTGTTTTCACGCTCTTATTCCGCCTCCGCCCCTATAGCTGGCCATGCTCGGCGAAGGAATGCACATGTGTTCCCGCCACCACGAAATGGTCGAGCACGCGGATATCGACCAGGGCCAGGGCCTGCACCAGGCTGGAGGTCAGGCGCAGGTCGGCTTCGCTCGGCTCGGGCACGCCGGAAGGGTGGTTGTGCGCCAGGATCACGGCCGCAGCATTGCGCCGCAGCGCCGCTTTCACCACCTCGCGCGGATACACGCTGGTGTGTGTGAGCGTGCCGCGAAACATTTCTTCATAGTTGATCAGGCGGTTCTTCACGTCCAGGAACAGGACGACGAAGGATTCGTGGGCCTGCAGCGCGAATTGGTGGCGCAGGTAGGCGCGCACCGCTTCTGGCGAGCACATGCCTTCGCGCTCGAACTCCTCGGCTACTGCGCGCCGTGTCAGCTCGACCGCCGCCTGCAGCTGGGCGTACTTGGCGGGGCCGAGGCCGTGCAGGGCGCCGAATTCACTCGAGCTCGCATGCAGCAGCCGGTGCAGCGAGCCGAAATGCTCGAGCATGTCGCGCGCCAGCGCCACCGCGCTTTTCCCGGCCACGCCGACGCGCAGGAAGATCGCCAGCAGTTCGGTGTCGGACAGTACCCTGGGGCCGCCGCGCAGCAGGCGTTCGCGCGGGCGTTGCTCTTCGGGCCATTCGGTGATTCTCATTGTCTGATCCTTGCCATAAAAAAGGGCACGTGGAGGCGCGAGGGCCGGGCGTGGCTTACAATAGCGGTTTGCCTGTCACGGGCCTGCCTGTCACCACAAAGAACATGTCCAACGTCGTCAACGAATCTTCTTACCTGACCCTGCATTATCGGTTGGCCACCGCCGACGGTACTGATCTCATCACTACCTTCAATGGCACCCCGGCTACCTTGCTGCTGGGCCAGGGTCAACTGGCACCTTTTCTCGAGCAAAAACTGATCGGCATGGAAGAGGGCGCGCACCAGACTTTCCAGCTCACCGCGCAAGAAGGCTTCGGCGAACGCAATCCCGACCTGATCCAGCCGGTGTCGAAGGCAACGCTGGCGGAGAACTCGGTGCCAGATGCCGACTACAAGGTGGGCGAGCTGATCGAGTTCAACGCGCCCAAGGGCGGCCGCTTTGCCGGCGTGCTGCTGGAAATGCGCGAGACCACCGCGCTGTTCGACTTCAACCATCCGCTGGCCGGCCAGTCCCTGCAATTCGAAGTGAAACTGATTTCGGTTCTGTAAAACAGGAAACCTTCATGGAAAACGAAATTCTGCTTGCCCAGCCGCGCGGCTTCTGCGCTGGCGTGGACCGCGCCATCGAGATCGTCGAGCGCGCGCTGCGCCAGTTCGGCGCCCCGATCTACGTGCGCCACGAGATCGTGCACAACGCCTATGTGGTGGAAGACCTGCGCAACAAGGGCGCGATCTTCATCGAGGAACTGGAAGACGTCCCGCCCGGTAACACCCTGGTGTTCTCGGCCCACGGCGTGTCCAAGGCCGTCCGTGCGGATGCCGAGGCGCGTGGCCTCACCATTTTCGATGCGACCTGCCCGCTGGTGACCAAGGTCCACGTTGAAGTGGCCAAGATGCGCAAGCAGGGCTGCGAGATCGTCATGATCGGCCACGACGGCCACCCGGAAGTCGAAGGCACGATGGGCCAGGCGGAAGAGGGTATGCACCTGGTCGAGACCGTGGACGACGTGGCGACGCTGCAGGTGAACAACCCGGACCAGTTGGCCTATGTCTCGCAGACCACGCTGTCGGTGGACGACACCACCGACATCATCAATGCCCTGAAGGCGCGCTTCCCGAACATCATCGAGCCGAAGAAGGGCGACATCTGCTACGCCACCACCAACCGCCAGGAAGCCGTCAAGTTCATGGCGCCGCAGGTGGAAGTGGTGGTCGTGGTCGGCAGCCCGAACAGCTCGAACTCGAACCGCCTGCGCGAAGTGGCGGAGAAGATGGGTACGCCGGCCTATATGGTCGACAATGCCGCTGCCATCGATCCGCAATGGATCGCTGGCAAGAAGCGCATCGGCGTGACCGCTGGCGCATCGGCCCCGGAAGTGCTGGTGCAGGCCGTGATCGACCGTCTCAAGGCTCTGGGCGCGGCCAGCGTGCGTGCGCTCGAGGGCGTGGAAGAAAACGTCGTGTTCCCGCTGCCCAAAGGCCTGGACGGCGCCAAGGCGGCGTAATTACACGGAACAAATTCCAGTATAAGTTTTCCTGAATGCCATTTATCATGATGGCAATCGGAATGAACGCCAGGCCAGAACGGCACTGCGGGGTTACCCGGAGTGCCGTTTTTTCTTGGACCGCAATGGAGAGCGAACGCGCACGATGGAAACATTCATCCAACAAATCCTCAACGGCCTGGTGCTGGGCAGCATGTATGCCCTCGTCGCCCTTGGCTACACGATGGTCTACGGGGTCCTCAACCTGATCAACTTCGCCCACGGCGACGTGTTGATGATCGGCGCCATGATCGGCTTGACCATCCTGAAACTGCTGGAAGCCCATGCGCCCGGCCTGCCGGGCTATGTGCAGCTGGCGATCGCGATCATCGGCGCCATCCCGGTGGCGGTGCTGGTCAACATCCTGATCGAGCGCGTCGCCTATCGGCGCCTGCGCAACGCGCCGCGCCTGGCGCCCCTGATCACGGCGATCGGCGTGTCGATCCTGCTGCAGACCTTCGCCATGATGATCTGGGGCCGCAGCCCGCTGCCCTTCCCGCAGCTGCTGTCGCCGGAACCGGTGTCGATTGGCGGCGCCCTGATTTCGCACACCCAGATCCTGCTGCTGGTGCTGGCCGCCGCCGCGATGGTCGCCCTGGTCCTGCTGGTCGAACGCACCCGCATGGGGCGCGCGATGCGCGCCGTGGCCGAGAATCCGCGCGTGGCCGGCCTGATGGGCGTCGATTCGAACCGCGTGATCGTCGCCACCTTCGCCATCGGCGCCGCGCTCGCTGCGGTGGCGGGTGTGATGTGGGGCGCGAACTATGCGTCGATCACCTTCACCATGGGCGTGCTGCCGGGCCTGAAGGCCTTCTGCGCCGCGGTGCTGGGCGGGATCGGCAACATCTACGGCGCCATGATCGGCGGCATCCTGCTGGGCATCATCGAAGCGCTGGGCGCCGGCTATATCGGCGACCTCACCGGCGGCTTCCTGGGTAGCCACTACCAGGACATTTTCGCCTTCGTCGTGCTGATCCTCGTGCTGACCCTGCGCCCGTCGGGCATCATGGGCGAGCGCGTGGCGGACCGCGCGTAACCGAGGACGGACACCATGGCACTCCTGACTTTCGACGTCCAGCACAAGCCGCGCCAGGCCTACGCCAGCATGGCGGTGGTGCTGGCCCTGATGCTGGTCTTTCCTTTCTTCGCTTCCCAGTTCGGCAATTCCTGGGTGCGCATCATCGACATCGCGCTCCTGTACATCATGCTGGCGCTGGGCCTGAACATCGTGGTCGGCTTCGCCGGGCTGCTCGACCTGGGCTACATCGCCTTCTTCGCGGTGGGCGCCTACCTGGTCGGCCTGTTCTCGTCGCCCCAGTTCGCGGCCCTGCTGGAGTCGGTGATCTATTATTCGCCGGCGCTGGGCGAAGCCCTGGTGACTTTCTTCGGTCCCGAGATCCAGCAGAACGGCATCCACCTGTCGGTGTGGGCGATCGTGCCGCTGGCCGCCCTGGTGGCGGCCCTGTTCGGCGCGCTGCTCGGCGCCCCGACCCTGAAGCTGCGTGGCGACTACCTCGCCATCGTGACGCTCGGCTTCGGCGAGATCATCCGCATCTTCATGAACAACCTGAACGACCCGATCAACTTCACCAACGGGCCGCAGGGCATCAACATGATCGACCCGATCCGCGTGTTCGGCGTGTCGCTGGCGGGCGAGGCGGGCTCGCAGGCCACGGTGCACATCGGGGGCTTCTCGATGCCTTCGGTGAACGCCTACTATTTCCTGTTCCTGGCGCTCACCATTGCGACCATTTTTGTTACCTCGCGCCTGCAGCATTCGCGCCTGGGCCGCGCCTGGGTCGCGATCCGCGAAGACGAGATCGCGGCCAAGGCCATGGGCATCAATACCCGCAACGTCAAGCTGCTCGCCTTTGCCATGGGCGCGTCCTTCGGTGGCGTAGCCGGCGCCATGTTCGGCGCCTTCCAGGGCTTCGTGTCGCCGGAATCGTTCTCGCTGACCGAATCGATCGCCGTACTCGCGATGGTGGTGCTGGGCGGGATCGGCCACATCCCCGGCGTGGTGCTGGGCGGCGTGCTGCTGGCGGCGCTGCCGGAAGTGCTGCGTCACGTGGTGGAGCCGGCCCAGCAGGCGCTGTTCGGCACCGTGGTGATCGAAGCCGAAGTGCTGCGCCAGCTGCTCTACGGCCTGGCGCTGGTGCTGATCATGCTGGTCAACCCGGCCGGCCTGTGGCCTTCGCCGAACAAGGAAGAGCGCCCGAACGCCGCCCTGGCCCGCGAGGACGAAGAGGGGGCCAAGGCATGAGCGAGATCCTTCTGAACATCGCCGGCGTGAACAAGCGCTTCGGCGGCCTGCAGGCACTGACCGACGTCGGCATCCGCATCGAGCGCGGCCAGATTGTTGGCCTGATCGGACCCAACGGCGCCGGGAAGACCACCTTCTTCAATGTGATCACGGGCCTGTACCAGCCGGACAGCGGCAGATTCGAGCTCGCCGGCAAACCGTACTCGCCCTCCGCTCCTCACGAGGTGGCGAAGGCGGGCATTGCGCGTACCTTCCAGAACATCCGCCTGTTCGGCGAGATGAGCGCGCTGGAAAACGTCATGGTGGGTCGCCACGTACGCACCCGCCAGGGCGTGTTCGGCGCGATCTTCCGCCACAAGGCGGCGCGCGCAGAAGAAGCGGCGATCCGCGCGCGGGCGCAGGAGCTGCTGGACTTCGTGGGCATCGGCCAGTTTGCGCATCGCACCGCGAAATACCTGTCCTACGGCGACCAGCGCCGCCTCGAGATCGCGCGCGCGCTCGCGACCGACCCGCAGCTGCTGGCGCTGGACGAACCGGCGGCTGGCATGAACGCCACCGAGAAGCTGGCCCTGCGCGAGCTGCTCGTGAAAATCAAGAACGAAGGCAAGACCGTGCTGCTGATCGAGCACGACGTCAAGCTGATGATGGGCCTGTGCGACCGCATCACGGTGCTCGAATACGGCAAGCAGATCGCCGAAGGTACCCCTAGGGAGATCCAAAACAACGAGGCCGTGATCAAGGCCTACCTCGGTGGGGCGCATCAATGACCGACAACATCCTGAAAGTATCTGGCCTGAAGGTCGCCTATGGCGGCATCAAGGCCGTCAAGGGCCTGGACCTGGAAGTGAACCGGGGCGAACTGGTGACCCTGATCGGCGCCAACGGCGCCGGCAAGACCACCACCCTGAAAGCGATCACTGGCACGCTCCCGCCATGCAAGGTGGAAGGCGAGATCAGTTATCTTGGGAAGCCCCTGCGCGGCACCCAGTCCTTCCGCATGGTGCAGCAAAAGCTCGCCATGGTGCCGGAAGGACGGGGCGTGTTCACCCGCATGACGATCCACGAGAACCTCTTGATGGGCGCCTACACGCGCAACGACCAGGCGGGCATCGCGCAAGACATCGAGAAGTGGTACGCGGTGTTCCCGCGCCTGAAGGAGCGTTCCAGCCAGCTGGCCGGCACCCTGTCGGGCGGCGAGCAGCAGATGCTGGCGATGGCGCGCGCGCTGATGTGCCACCCGACGCTGCTGCTGCTGGACGAGCCTTCGATGGGCCTGTCGCCGATCATGGTGGAGAAGATCTTCGAAGTGATCCGCGACGTGTCGAGCCAGGGCATCACGATCCTGCTGGTGGAGCAGAACGCCAAGCTGGCGCTGCAGGCGGCGCACCGCGGCTATGTGATGGAGTCGGGGAGCCTGACCATGACGGGCAATGCCGCGCAGATGCTGGATGATCCGCGGGTGCAGGCGGCCTACCTGGGCGAGTAGGTGGCCCGAAAAACAAAAAGCCGGGACAGCGTCCCGGCTTTTTCATTGACCAGTCGCAGCTTAGGCGGCAGCGGTCTGGGTCGCAGCAGTCGCAGTAGCGGTAGCCTTGCGAGCAGTCGCCGAAAACTGGCTCACCGCTGCGTTGACGTTGTTTTCGATCGCTTCGGCAGCCTGCTTGCTGGTCTTGCTGAACTGCTCGTAGCCGGCGTTGGCGTTGCTGATCACGGTCTTGACGGCGGCAACAAAGGTTTCCGAACCGGCCGGGGCGTTCTTGCTCACTTCGTCGACCAGGGCGATGACCTTGCGGTTGGTTTCGACGATCTGGGTTTCGGCGGCCTTCGAGAACTCGGCGCCGGTGCCGGTGGCGATGGCGGCCAGCTGGCGGTTGTACGACAGGGCCTTTTCAGCGGTCGGCTGGGCCTGCGACGCGGTCACCGAGAAGAATTCCTGCGGATCCTTGGCGCCCAGCAGCTGGCGGGCGACGTTCGACGAATCTTCCAGGGTGCTGCGGGCAGTGCTGATGTTCAGGTCGACCAGCTTCTCCATGCCTTCGAAGGTCTTGGCGGTCAGCGAGGACAGCAGGGCGAACTGCGATTCCAGGTTGGCTTTGGTGGCATTCGAAAACTGCTCAGGAATTGCAAACATGTGGCTCTCCAAAATTCAATGTGTTCAGTGGATGAAATGTTGCTTGGACCGGTGAGGCAGATGTTTCCGTCTTTAGGAACGAAATCTTTTTTTGTGCACCGCAACAGGGCAAATTTTCATCCAGTTTTCAGGGGGAGTCAAGCAGATTTGATGCGACGCACCATAAAGTGTGCATAAATTTCTTGAATGCATTGATTGCAAGAAATTTCAAGGACTTACGTTTGATTTAGCGCAAGAAAACGCTCCGCGAAGGGGCAGGCAGAGCCGCTTCCGTCGGCATGCTAGACTAGCACCTTGTCGTTCCGCCAAGTCACCGAAACAGGCTGCTTTGCAGCATCCCATTCATGTCCCCCAGCACCCGAAGCAGCGCGCATTCTGTCACAAAGGCGACCTGGCTGGCGCCCGTTCCGCTGCTGTTCGTGTTCCTGTGGAGTACCGGCTTCATCGTGGCCAAGCTCGGGCTGCCATATGCGCCGCCGCTCACTTTCCTGATCCTGCGCTGCCTCGGCGTGCTGGCGGTGCTGCTGCCGGTGGTGTTTATCGTGCGCGCACCCTGGCCGCGCGGCCAGGTCCTGCACGTGGCGGTTGCCGGGTTGCTGCTGCAGGCCGGTTACCTGGGCGGCGTCTGGGCCGCGATCAAGATCGGCATGCCCGCGGGGCTGACCGCACTGATCGTCGGCATGCAGCCCATCCTGACGGCCGCTTGCGCGCCGCTGCTCAAGGAAAGGGTGCGGCCGCGCCAGTGGCTGGGCTTTGCGCTCGGCCTGCTCGGTGTGGCGCTGGTGGTTCAGGCCAAGCTGCACCTGGCCGGCCTGACGGCGGCCGGCATCGCCCTGTGCGTGTTCGCGCTGCTGTGCATCACGGCCGGCACCATGTACCAGAAGCGCTATTGCCCGGGCTTCGACCTGCGCACCGGCACCGTGATCCAGTTCGGCGCCACCGTGGCCGTGCTCGTGCCGCTGGCCGTGCTGCTGGAAGGGCTGGACCCGCGCTTTTCCAGCGTTACCTGGAGCATGGACTTCATCGTGGCCTGGCTGTGGTCGATCTTCGCGCTGTCGATCGGCGCCATCTTCCTGCTGTTCACCTTGATCCGGCGCAGCCGCGCCACGGAAGTGACCAGCCTGCTGTACCTGACCCCGCCCACCACCGCCGTCATGGCCTGGCTGCTGTTCGGCGAGGCCTTCAGTCCGCTCGCGCTGGCGGGCATGGCGGTGGCCGTGCTGGGTGTCGCATTCGTCGTTCAAAACAAGGAGACTTCATGATCATCAGCCCCCAGCAGGAAGCCGTCGATGCGGCAATCGCCTCGCGCCACTCGATCCGCGCCTTCCTGGACAAGCCGGTCGAGCGCGCCGACATCGAACGCATCCTGGAGGTGGCCGCGCGCGCGCCATCCGGCACCAATACCCAGCCGTGGAAGGTCTACGTCTTGAGCGGGCAGGCGAAGCAAAGCCTGAGCGAGGCCATCCTGGCGGTGAACGCCGACCCGGAGCAGGCGCGCCAGCACACCGAGGAATACGCCTACTACCCGCGCGAATGGATCTCGCCTTATGTCGACCGGCGCCGCAAGGTGGGCTGGGATTTGTACAGCCTGCTCGGCCTCACGCGCGACAACAAGGCCGGTATGGCGGCCCAGCACGCGCGCAACTACCGCTTCTTCGACGCTCCGGTCGGCCTGATCTTCACCATCGATCGCATCATGGAGCAGGGTTCGTGGTTGGATTACGGCATGTTCTTGCAGAACATCATGGTCGCCGCGCGCGCCCGCGGCCTCGATACCTGCCCCCAGGCAGCCTTCACACAGTATCACCGCGTGATTGCGCAGCAGCTCGGGTTGCCGGAGAATGAAATGGTGGTGTGCGGTATGGCGCTCGGTTGGGCCGATCCCGGCCGCATAGAAAATTCCCTCGTGACCGAACGCGTGCCTGTTCAAGATTTCACGCAATTCCGCGAGTGAGGTGGACGTAAATACTTGATTGGAAACGGTTTGTCGTTTTTCGGAACGTTGCCGCACGGAATATAAGTTTCGCTTGCGATGGGGCGTCGTTCAGCTACACTGCATTCCGTATCTCATCAGTTTGCGTCGAAGGGTTTCCAGATGTTTAAACTTGCCTTGGCCGCCGTCGTATCGCTGCTGTTTGCGTTCCAGCCCGTCTACGGTGCCGGAGCGGGCGCCGGTGCGGGTGCGGGTGCGTCGGCCGAAGCCAAGTCCGGCAAGAAAAAGGTCGTCAAGAAAAAACAGCGTCGGGCCTCGGGCAAGGCGGTACGCAAGACCCGCGCCAAGCGCCAGGACCTGGCCCAGGCCATCGCCGACGACAACCGCGCGCGCATGGTGCGCCGCGTCGAGATGGTGCGCGGCAAGCGCAAGGTGACTTACCAACTGGTGCGCCGCGCCGCCGGCGCCGCGGCCGTCGATCCGCGCAGCCTGGGCGACGTCGCTGGCCTGCGCCGCACGGCCGATCCGCTGTCGCTGCGCTCGAACGTTGCCTTCGTGCTCGACCAGAACAGCTCGGAAGTGCTGTTCGAAAAGAATGCCAACATTGCCCTGCCGATCGCCTCGATCACCAAGCTCATGACCGGCCTGGTCGTGGTGCAGGCCAGGCAGGACCTCGACGAAACCCTGCGCATCACCGACGCCGACGTCGACCGCCACAAGTATTCCAGCTCGCGCCTGCCCGTCGGCACCCGCATGACGCGGCGCGAACTGCTGCATATTGCCCTGATGAGTTCGGAAAACCGTGCTGCTTCCGCGCTCGGGCGCAACTATCCCGGCGGCATCGGGGCCTTCGTGGACGCGATGAACGCCAAGGCGCGCGAACTGGGCATGAAGGACACCCACTATGTCGACTCCAGCGGCCTGTCGAGCCGTAACGTGTCGAGCGCGCGCGACCTGGCGCGCCTGGTCGCCACCGCCCACCAGGAACCGCTGCTGCGCGAGTATTCCACCACCCCGAATTCGATCGTCAAGGCAAGCGGCCGCCCGATGCGCTACGCGAACACCAACTACCTGGTGGCGCTGCCGGACTGGAACATCGGCCTGCAGAAGACCGGCTTCATCAACGAAGCAGGGCGCTGCCTGGTGATGCAGGCGGCCATCCACGGCCGCAACGTGATCATGGTGTTCCTGGATTCGAAGGGGAAGATGTCACGCACCGCCGATGCCGGCCGCGTGCGCCGCTTCCTGGAAGCGCTGGCCCCGAGCAAGCTCGACGTGCTGACGCCCGGCACCCTCGGCGAGAAGGTCGCTTCCCCGGCGATCGGCAACTTCAGCGCGGCAGCGCCGCCCCCGGCACTACATTAAGTGTCCGTACCGGGCGAGGGCGCAAGCTTGCGCACCTCGGCATCGTCCGGCCCCAGTACGCCCCCGTCTTCGGTCCTGACCGACATCAGCTGTACCGGCTTGCCCGTTCTCTTCTCGACCAGTTCCGAATGCGCTTCACCGGGCATGAACAGGTTGCGCTCGCCCCATTGGCGCAGCGCGACGACGACGGGAAACAGGTTTTTGCCGGCCTCGGTGAGCACATATTCCTGGTAGGCGCTACCGTTGCCCGCGGGCCGGGTCGCGAGAATTCCCCCATCGACCAGGCGCCGCAGTCTATCCGCCAAGATATTGCGCGCAACCCCCAGGCTGCGCTGGAACTCGCTGAAGCGGGCAATCCCGTCGAAGGCATCGCGCACGATGAGCAGCGACCAGCGATCGCCAAGGACGTTGACCGACCTCGCCACGGGACAAGGTTCGCTGCTGATGGGTTCCGGAGTTGTCATGGCGGGAGGCTGGAAAGCAAAGTGGTTGCATTTTAAGACCACCTCGGCTAGGCTTCAACTGGTTTTAAATTGAAACCAGTTCCGGAGCGCCCATGCATGCCGCCTGTCCCGATGCCAGACCCATGATGCCCGCCAGCCTTGCCTGGCTGTTTGCCTGCGCGGCAGGGATGAGCGTCGCGAACGTGTATTACGCCCAGGCGCTGCTGGACGCGCTTGCTGTCGACTTTTCGATCTCGCACGCGGCCGTAGGTGCGGTCATCACGGCCACCCAGGCCGGCTGCGCGCTTGCACTGTTCCTGCTGGTGCCACTGGGCGACCTGGTCGAACGGCGCCGCCTGATGCTGGTGCAGGCACTCTTGCTGGTGGTCGCGCTGGTCGCGGTCGGCTGTGCACAATCGCCCGGCATGCTGCTGGCGGCCATGCTCCTGACCGGCCTGCTCGGCACCGCCATGACGCAGGGCCTGATTGCGTATGCCGCCAGCAGCGCGGGAGAACACGAGCGTGGACGGATCGTTGGGGCAACCCAGGGCGGGGTGTTCACCGGCCTGCTGCTGGCTCGGGTGTTTGCCGGCGCCGTCAGCGACCTCGCAGGCTGGCGCAGCGTGTACCTCGCCGCTGCCGCGGCAATGCTGTTGCTGGCTGCCCTGATGTGGCGCGGTTTGCCGCGACTTGCCGGCGGCCGCTCCGCCATGACCTATCGCGCCCTGCTGGCTTCGATGTTGGTCCTGCTGCGCCGGAACCGCGTGCTGCAGGTGCGCGGCATCATTGCGCTGCTGATGTTTGCGGCATTCAATGTGTTCTGGAGCGCGCTGGTCCTGGCCCTGAGCGTACCGCCCTATGGATATTCGCACACCGCCATCGGCGCCTTCGGCCTCATCGGCGCCGTGGGCGCGCTGGCGGCGACCCGCGCGGGACGCCTGGTCGACCAGGGCCGTGGCCAGCAAACCAGCCTGCTGGCGCTGGTCCTGCTGTGCCTGGCGTGGCTGCCCCTGTCCTTCATGCACCTGTCGCCCTTGGCGCTGGTGGCCGGCATCGTGCTGCTCGACCTTGGCGGACAAGCGATCCACGTCACCAACCAGGGCATGATCTTCCGCACCAGCAGCGAGGCCCACGGCCGGCTGGTCGGCGCCTACATGCTGTTTTACGCGCTTGGCAGCGGCATGGGAGCGATGGGTGCGACCCTCAGCTTCACCCACGCGGGTTGGAGCGGCGTCTGCATCCTGGGGGCAGCGATCAGCCTGCTGGCCTTGCTGTTCTGGGCGGCCACCCGCGATCGTCAGATGGCCGGGGCAGGGCGGTAGCCCAGGGTGGCCGAGATGCTGGACGCCGTCTGCACCAGGTCTTCCAGCCATTCTTCCTGCAGGCGGTCGGCCGGAGCCGAGATCGACAGGCCCGCCACCAGCTTGCCGCTGTCGTCGAAGATGCCGGCGGCCATGCAGCGCACCCCCAGCTCCAGTTCCTCGTTGTCGCGCGCATAGCCGCGCGCGCGCACCAGGCTCAGTTCGCGCTCGAAGCGCGCCAGGTCGGTGATCGAATTCTTGTTGTGGCCTGCCAGCCCGGTGCGGGTGGCGTAGCCGCGGATGGTTTTTGCATCGTCGATCGACAGGAACAGCTTGCCGGTCGAGGTCAGGTGCAGCGGGGCGCGGCCGCCGATGGCGCGCACCACCTGCATGCCGGAGCGCTCGGAATAGGCGCGATCGATGTAGACGATCTCGTCGCCCTGGCGCACCGACAGGTTCACGGTCTGCTGGGTCTTCTTGTGCAGGGCGCGCATGAAGTCGAGCGCCGCTTCGCGCACCGACAGGCGGCTCTTGACCACGTTCCCGAGTTCCAGCAGGCGCATGCCGAGGCGGTAGGTGCCCGGTTCGACCCGGTCGACGAAGCGCGTGACGACCATGTCGTTCAGGATGCGGTGCGCGGTCGAGGGATGCAGGCCGGACACCTTGGACAGCTCCTTCAGGCTCACCGGATCGGAATAGGTGGCCAGCGCGTCGAGCAGCGCCATCATGCGCTCGATCACCTGGATCGAGGTCTTGGCCGCGGCAGGCGCCGAAGCCGGTTCTGGGGTTTCCATTTTCATGATGTGGTTGGTGCAGTGCAGTATTCACACCTTTATACCATGATGTGAAACGCAGATGCAAACCGTCGGGCTGCTGTGTGCAAGCTGTCTTGCGCGCGGCATAATGACAGCCCGGCATTTATATTCAATAAACACATGGAACACCCGATCAGCGAATTCAAGACCAAGCGCGGCATCGCGCGCCTGCTGGCAGCCTGCCGCAATACCGCGGACGGCCTGTCCTGGGTCTGGCGTAGCGAGGCGGCGTTCCGCCAGGAGATCGTGGTGATCGCCATCGCCACCGTGGTTGCCTTGCTGCTGCCGGTGTCCAGCTTCCAGAAGCTGGTGCTGATCGGCGTGCTGATCCTGGTGCTGATCGTCGAGATCATCAACTCGGCCATCGAAGCCATCGTCGACCGCATCTCGCTCGAACGCCATCCGCTGTCCAAGGTGGCCAAGGACATGGGCAGCGCGGCCGTCGCCCTGACCCTGCTGCTGGCGCTTGCGACCTGGGCGGTTGTGTTGTACAACCGTTATCTCTGAGCGGCAGCGCAACCCTGTCGCCCTCGGTACAAGCAAATAACAAACCTGTCGTTTGATTAATTGCCAAGTCCTCTTAGACTATGGCTTGATGTGGCCGGCCGTGACCGGCTTCCGCAGTCCAATCACCTGGAGAGATGACAATGACCTTACGCCTCGGCGATACCGCCCCCGATTTCGAGCAGGATTCCAGCATCGGCAAGATCCGCTTCCATGAGTGGGCGGGCGATTCCTGGGTGGTGCTGTTCTCGCACCCGGCCGACTTCACCCCGGTCTGCACGACCGAACTGGGCCTGACCGCCAAGCTGAAGCCCGAATTCGACAAGCGCAATGTCAAGGCGATCGCGCTGTCGGTCGACCCCGCCGACAAGCACCGCGACTGGATCCGCGACATCGAAGAAACCCAGCAGACCGTGGTCGGCTTCCCGATCATCGCCGATGCCGACAAGTCGGTATCGAGCCTGTACGACATGATCCACCCGGAAGCCTCGGCCACCGCCACCGTGCGTTCGCTGTTCGTGATCGACCCGGCCAAGAAAGTGCGCTTGACGATCACCTACCCGATGAGCACCGGCCGCAACTTCGACGAAGTGCTGCGCGTGATCGACGCCCTGCAACTGACCGACGGCTACACCGTGGCCACCCCGGGCAACTGGAAGGATGGCGACGACGTCATCATTCCGCTGACCGTGCAGGATCCGGCCGTTATCGAGCAAAAGTATCCGAAGGGCTATACCTCGCCGCGTCCTTACCTGCGCCTGACTCCGCAGCCAAACAAATAAGCCGTAGGGTGGGCGGGTTTCCCGCCCACGCGTCACCACCCGTCGCATAAGCAAATAAGAAACCTGTTGTTTGCTTTACTGCCGAGCCCCCTTACGCTGTGGCTTAACGTAAGGGTAGAGGCATGTCGACGACGTATATTTTCGCGGGATTCGCAGTAGGGCTGCTGGTCGGCATGACCGGCGTAGGCGGCGGTTCGCTCATGACGCCGCTCCTGACCCTGCTGTTCGGCGTCTCGCCCTCGGTTGCCGTCGGCACCGACCTGGCTTTCGCTTCCATCACCAAGGGTGTCGGCACCGTCACCCACCGCTTCAACCGCACCGTCCACTGGCCGATCGTCGGCCGCCTGTGCCTGGGCGCCTTGCCGGCCGCGCTGGTGGCTACGCTTGCACTGAAGTACTTCGGCGGGCTCGACGCCGAGATCGGCCAGCTGATCCGCTATTCCATTGCCGGCTCCGTGATGCTGACCGTGGTCGCGCTGCTGTTCCGCGCGCGCATGCTGGCCTGGGTCAATGCGGACCCACGGCGCCAGCTGCAGGGCAGGGCGCTCGCCATCGCCACCATTGTCTCGGGCGTCGTGCTGGGCACGCTCGTCACCGTCTCGTCGATCGGCGCAGGCGCGATCGGCGCCACGCTGCTCGTCATGCTGTACCCGCGTCTCACGCCGGCCGAGGTGGCCGGCACCGACATCGCCTACGCCGTGCCGCTCACGGCGATCGCCGCGGTCGGCCACTGGTGGCTGGGTTCGATCGACTGGATGCTGCTCCTGACCCTGCTCATCGGTTCGGTGCCGGGCATCACCCTGGGCGCCATGGCCGCGCGCAAGGTGCCGGAACGCTTCCTGCGCGCGCTGTTGGCCACCACCTTGACCGGAGTCGCCGCCAAGCTCGTGTTCTGACGTCGTAATAGCTGCCGTGTCTATACAAATAAGAAATGCTTCGTTTGTAATATAAGGGCTGCGTGCGAATATGGTAGCCCGTTAGAAGAATTTGTAATAAGGGCTTCCATGACCTCCCTCGTGCAGACGCACATCGCGCCACGCAGATCCCCTGGCCGGGTGATACCCGGCTTCGGCATCTCGCTGGGCTTCACGATTTTCTACCTTGCGCTGATCGTGCTGATCCCGCTCTCGGCGGTCTTCCTGAAGACCTTCACGATGAGCTGGGACGCCTTCTGGACCGCCGTCACCTCCGAACGCGTGGTCGCTTCCTACAAGCTCACCTTCGGCGCCTCGCTGCTGGCCGCCTTCATCAACGTCATCTTCGGCGGCATCGTCGCCTGGGTGCTGGTGCGCTACACCTTTCCCGGCAAGCGCATCGTCGATGCGCTGGTCGACCTGCCGTTCGCGCTGCCTACCGCGGTGGCCGGCATCACGCTGACCGCGCTGTATTCGCACAACGGGCTGATCGGCGAACAGCTCGCCAAGTTCGGCATCAAGGTTGCCTTCACCCCGCTGGGCGTGCTGGTGGCGCTGACCTTCATCGGCCTGCCTTTCGTGGTGCGCACGGTGCAGCCGGTGCTGGAAGAAGCCGAGCGCGAGCTGGAAGAAGCCGCCGCCAGCCTGGGCGCGTCGCCGCTGCAGACCTTCTGGCGCGTGGTGCTGCCTTCGATCGTGCCGGCCCTGCTGACCGGCTTCGCGCTGAGCTTTGCGCGCGCCACCGGCGAATACGGCTCGGTGATCTTCATCGCCGGCAACCTGCCGATGGTGTCCGAGATCACGCCGCTGTTCATCATCACCAAACTCGAACAGTACGACTACGCGGGCGCCACGGCGATCGCGGTGGTCATGCTGGTCATCTCGTTCATCCTGCTGCTGACGATTAACCTGCTGCAGGCGTGGACTCGCAAACGTGCAGGAAAAGGGGTACGCAACTGATGAGCGCAGTCCTCGACAACATCAAGGCGGCGCCGAAAGCCGCCGCCCCGGCGCGCCGGCCCACCACCAACGTGCTGGAACCGAACTGGGTGCGCTACCTGCTCATCGCGGTGGCGCTGGCTTTCCTCACCCTGTTCCTGTTCGTGCCGCTGGCCGCCGTGTTCACCGAGGCCCTGAAGAAGGGCTGGGACACCTACCTCGAATCGATCAAGGATCCGGATGCGGTGTCCGCCATCAAGCTCACGCTGATCGCGGCCGGCATTTCGGTGCCGCTGAACCTGGTGTTCGGCGTCGCCGCCGCCTGGGCCATCGCCAAGTTCGAATTCCGCGGCAAGAGCATCCTGCTGACCCTGATCGACCTGCCGTTCTCGGTCTCGCCCGTGATCGCCGGCCTGATCTACGTGCTGCTGTTCGGCGCCCAGGGCTGGTTCGGCGACTGGCTGGCCGCGCACGACATCAAGATCCTGTTCGCGGTGCCGGGCATCGTGCTGGCGACCCTGTTCATCACCTTCCCCTTCGTTGCACGCGAGCTGATCCCGCTGATGCAGCAGCAGGGCACGGAAGAGGAAGAAGCGGCGTTGGTGCTGGGCGCCTCGGGCTGGTCCACCTTCTGGCGCGTGACGCTGCCGAACATCAAGTGGGGCCTGCTGTACGGCGTCATCCTGTGTAACGCCCGCGCGATGGGCGAGTTCGGCGCCGTCTCGGTGGTGTCGGGCCACATCCGCGGCGAGACCAACACGATGCCGCTGCACGTCGAGATCCTCTACAACGAGTACAACTTCACGGCCGCCTTCGCGGTGGCGTCCCTGCTGGCGCTGCTGGCACTGGTGACCCTGGCGGTGAAGAGTTTTGTCGAATGGCGCCTGCATCAGGCCCGCAAGGAAGACACACGCATATTGGAGCACGCAGCATGACCATCGAAGTCCAGCACATCCGCAAACAGTTCGGCCAGTTCACCGCGCTCGACGACGTTTCGCTCAAGTTCCCCGACGGCCAGCTGACCGCCTTGCTGGGCCCCTCGGGCTGCGGCAAGACCACGCTGCTGCGCGTGATCGCGGGCCTCGAGCATCCCGATTCCGGCGCCGTGCTGCTCGACGGCGAAGACGCCTCGCACCGCCACGTGCGCGAGCGCCAGGTCGGCTTCGTGTTCCAGCACTATGCGCTGTTCAAGCACATGACCGTGTTCGAGAACGTCGCCTTCGGCCTGCGCGTCAAGCCGCGCAAGGAGCGCCCGTCGGAACAGCAGATCCGCGACAAGGTGCGCCAGCTGCTGGAACTGGTGCAGCTCGACTGGATCGCCGACCGCTATCCGCCCCAGCTCTCGGGCGGCCAGCGCCAGCGCATCGCCCTGGCCCGCGCCCTCGCTGTCGAGCCGCGCGTGCTGCTGCTCGACGAACCCTTCGGCGCGCTGGATGCCAAGGTGCGCAAGGAACTGCGCCGCTGGCTGCGCCGCCTGCACGACGAACTGCACGTGACCTCGATCTTCGTCACCCACGACCAGGAAGAAGCGCTGGAAGTGGCCGACCAGGTGGTCCTGATGAACAAGGGCCGCATCGAGCAGCTCGGCACGCCGGATGCCGTCTATAACAAGCCGGCGTCGCCTTTCGTCTACGGCTTCCTCGGCAACGTCAACCTGTTCCACGGCCGCGTGCAGGATGGCGTGCTGGCCAGCGGCGACGTCAAGCTCGACGTGCCGCAGCATGCGGGCAGCGGCGAGGGTATCGGCTACGTCCGTCCGCACGACCTCGACGTCGAGCGCTATACGCCGGGCGAAGGCGACAAGGGTGGAGTCGTGGCCAAGCTGCGCCGCGCGCATGCGATCGGACCGCTGGCCCAGCTCGACCTGGAACGCGCCGACAACCAGCAGCTGATCGAGGCGGTGATGCCGAACGAACTGTTTGCGCGTCACGGCTTCCGCGAAGGCGACACCCTGGTGGTCAAGCCGCGCCGTATCGAAGTCTTCGTCGACGCCGGCGAAGGTATCTGAAAGGTAGGCATATGAACTTCCAGCAGCTGCGTTCCGTACGCGAAGCCGCGCGCCGCGACTTCAACCTGACCGAGGTGGCCAATGCGCTGTTCACCTCGCAGCCCGGCGTGTCGCGCCAGATCCGCGAGCTCGAGGAAGAGCTCGGGGTCGTCATCTTCGAGCGCAACGGCAAGCGCCTGACCGGCCTCACGCCGCCGGGCAAGGGCATCCTCAAGATCGTCGAGCGCCTCTTGGTGGAAGCCGAGAACCTGCAGCAGGCCAGTGCCGAGTTCGCGGCCCAGGACAGCGGCACGCTGACGGTGGCCGTGACGCACACCCAGGCGCGCTACGCGCTGCCCCAGGTGGTGCAGTCCTTCCGCAACGCCTTCCCGGGCGTGCGCATCGCCCTGCAGCAGAGCGCACCGGAACACATCGCGGAATGGGTCCTGTCGGGCAAGGCCGATATCGGCATCGCCACCGAAGGCCTGAGCGCCTTCCCCGACCTCGTGTCCTTCCCCTGCTACCGCTGGAGCCACCTGGTGGTGGCGCCGGAAGGCCACCCGATCTTCGCCTCCAGCACGCCGCTGCGGCTGGAGGACCTGGCCGAATATCCCCTGATTACCTACGACGTCGGCTTCACGGGCCGCAGCCACATCGACGCGGCTTTCGTGGAAGCCGGGCTGGCGCCGGACATCGTGCTCACCGCGATGGATTCGGACGTCATCAAGCAGTACGTGTCGCTGGGGATGGGTGTCGGGATCGTGGCCTCGATGGCCTTCGATCACGGCCGCGACAAGGGGATGCGGGCGATCGAGGCCTCGCACCTGTTTGCGCCGAACGTGACGCGCCTCGCCGTGCGCAAGGGCTCATATCTGCGGGCGTATGCCTACCACTTCATCGAGCGCTTTGCCCAGGGA
Organism: Massilia sp. IC2-477; assembly: GCF_020707265.1. Taxonomy (GTDB): domain Bacteria; phylum Pseudomonadota; class Gammaproteobacteria; order Burkholderiales; family Burkholderiaceae_D; genus Telluria. Next base: position 171,704 of record NZ_JAJFEQ010000007.1, on the reverse strand, counting down.
TATACGCGCTCGGATATTGAGAAGGCCCTGCAAGCGGTGGAGTGAGGGCGAACGTCATCGATCGGAGGGTGTCACTGCAAAGGCAGATCCCGTGCCCCGCCGGGTTCGCAACGACGGACGGGACCATCCTGGGGCGTTCGATTTTGTCTCATACATGACGGGCCACAGCCAGCTTCGTCGCATGCGCGGACAGGCTTGCGCGGAAAGCGCCGGCATGAATTATTTCGTTCTGTTCGAGTATCGCCGAGGGAGCACTGCATTATCAGTGCTCCCTCCATAGTGCGTCCCAGTCTGGGCTTACTTGGCCTTGCCGTTAATTCATCCGCTAAGGTTTAACGCAGACGAGTCCCGAACTCGGCGCCTTCGTTTTATCAGTGACGGTCGCCACGCATTGAAGCGCACCACAACTGCAATGGAAGATGTCTTCCCATTGGGTCAGCATCGATTTCGTACATTTGCACGCTGGCGGAGCCACGGGGGCTGCACTACTTGTCTGAGCATGTACGTCGCGCGTAACCGATGCACCAATCAACCATATGACCATGGCTGCAACTGCGACGAGACCAGCTAAAGTCGAGAGCTTCATGATTAACCTCATCAGGTGAATGCGGCCCAGGAATCTCAGACAGCCGAACGGCCGCGATCTCGGTGTCGCGACTCATATTGCCGCAAATGCATGCAGATGATGCCAATGTGGAAAAATAACAACGTGGATGAATTGGCGTAGCGCTCGTTCGGCCCTTTCAGTCTAGCTACGGGAAGAGAGCGCGACAGGATTCACTGACCCACATTCATATAGCGGGCGTGAATCTCATCGATCCCCTTCATCACGTCCGCTGACAGCACCAGGTCGGCAGCATCGATGTTCTCCTTCAGCTGCGCGAGATTGGTCGCGCCGATGATGGTCGATCCCACGAACCAGCGCGAATAGCACCACGCCAGTGCCATCTGCGCGGGCGTCATTCCGTGCGCCCGCGCCAGCGCTGCGTACTCCGCGGTAGCCGCCAGCACCGCCGGGCGCACATAGCGCGGGCTCCAGTTTTTCGGGAACACCGTCAGGCGCCCGACTGCATTCGGATTGTCCAGGTACTTTGCGGTGAGCTGTCCGAAGGCCAGCGGGCTGTAGGCCAGCAGGCTCACGCCTTCGCGGTAGCAGGCCTCGTCCATCAGGCTGGTTTCAACATGGCGCGCCGTCAGGTTGTACAGGTTCTGCACGGTAGCGATGCGCGGCAGGCCGCGCAGTTCGGACTGCTTGATGTACTGGCACACGCCCCAGGTACTTTCGTTCGATACGCCGATGTGGCGGATCGTCCCTGCGCGCACCATTTCGTCCAGGGCTTCCAGCGTCTCGACAATCGGCACTGCAGGCCGTTCGCCCTCCGGATCGAAGCGGTTGGCGCCGAAGATCGGCAGGTTCCGGCTCGGCCAGTGGATCTGGTACAGGTCGATGTAGTCAGTGTGCAGGCGGCGCAGGCTGTCCTCGACGGCGGCGCGGATATTGGTCGCGTCCAGGTTGTGGTTGGCCCCGCGGATCCAGGGCATCATCTTGTTCGGCCCTGCCACCTTGGTGGCCAGCACGATGTCGGCGCGGCGTCCAGTCTTCTTCAGCCAGCTGCCGATGTAGCGCTCGGTCGCTCCTTGCGTGTCCGCGCTCGCCATCACCGGGTACATCTCGGCGGTATCGATGAAGTTGATGCCGCGTTCCAGCGCGTAGTCGAGCTGGCTGTGCGCCTCGAGCTCCGTGTTCTGCTCGCCGAAGGTCATGGTGCCGAGGCACACTTTTGAGACCATCAAATCCGTTTGTCCCAGCTGCCTGCGTTCCATGTTGCCTCCTTAGCTGCGCAGCGCGGCCGCGCAATCGCGCACCAGCGCCGGGCCGGCGTAGATGAAGCCGGTGTAGAGCTGCACCAGCTGGGCGCCGGCCGCGATCTTGGCGCGCGCATCCTCGCCGCGCATGATGCCACCTACGCCGATGATGGGAATGGCGTCGCCCAGTTCGCTCTTGAGCAGGCGGATCACTGTGTTCGACAGCTCGAACACCGGGGCGCCCGACAGGCCGCCGGCTTCGTCGCCATGCTGCATGCCCTGCACGGCAGTGCGGCTGAGCGTGGTGTTGGTGGCGATCACGCCGTCGATCTTGTGGCGCAGCAGGGCGCCGGCGATGTTGCGCACCTGGTCGCCGTCGATGTCCGGCGCGATCTTCAGGGCCACCGGCACGTAGCGTTTATGCTGGTCGGCCAGGCGCAGCTGCTCTTCCTTCAGTTGCGACAGCAACGCGTCCAGCTCCGACTCCCCTTGGAGCTGGCGCAGGTTCTTGGTGTTCGGCGAAGAGATGTTGACCGTCACGTAGCTGGCGTAGGGGTAGACCTTGCGCAGGCAGTGCAGGTAATCGTCGGCGGCGCGTTCGATCGGGGTGTCGGCGTTCTTGCCGATGTTCAGGCCCAGCACGCCTTGCTTGTCCTGGTAGAAGCGCGAGGCCTGGACATTGGCCACGAAGGCATCCACGCCGCCATTGTTGAAGCCCATGCGGTTGATGATCCCCTGCGCCTGGGGCAGGCGGAAGATGCGCGGCTTCGGATTGCCTCCCTGTGGGCGCGGCGTGACGGTGCCGATCTCGATCGAGCCGAAGCCGAGCGACGCCAGGCCGTCAATGTAGGCGCCATCCTTGTCCAGGCCAGCGGCCAGGCCGACCGGGTTCGGGAAGCTGATGCCCATGACCGTGCGCGGGTCCGGCGCCGGCTTGGCTGACAGTTTGGTCAAGCCGAGCGAAGCGGCGCGGCGCAGCAGCGGCAGGGTCAGGTTGTGGGCTTGCTCGGCGTCGAGCGAGAACAGCAGCGGGCGGGCGAGGGAGTACAGGAGCTTGTCGGACATGGGGGACTCGTAGTGATGACTCCCGCCATTCTACCGTGGCGCTCAGGCTTCGAGTACGCTCCAGACCCCCTTGATGCGCGCCTCCAGCGGGCGGAAGTTGATCTTGTAGGCCATCTTCGGACTCTGTTCGATCCAGTAACCGAGGTAGACATATTGCAGGCCGAGCTCGCGCGCCTGGTTCACCTGCCACATCACGTTGTAGGTGCCGAAGGAGGCGCCCGGTACGTCCGGGTCGAAGAAGGTGTAGACCGAGGACAGGCCGTCGGACAGCACGTCGATGATCGAGACCATGCGCAGCAGGCCGTTCGGCTCGCGGAACTCGACCAGGCGGGTGTTGACGCGGCTCTGCAGCAGGAACTGGGCGTACTGGTCGCGGCTGTCCTGGTCCATGCCGCCGCCGACGTGGCGGGTGGTCTGGTAGCGCAGGTAGAGCGCATAGTGCTCGTCCGAGAAGGCCAGGTTGGCCACCATGGCCACCAGGTCGCCGTGGCGCTTCCAGGCGCGGCGCTGGGTGCGGCTGGGGACGAAATCCTCGCACTTGACCCGCACCGGGATGCAGGCCTGGCAACCGTCGCAATACGGGCGGTAGGTGAAGATGCCGCTGCGGCGAAAGCCGTTGCGCACGAGTTCAGAATAGACGTCTGCATTGATGAGGTGCGAGGGCGTCGCGACTTGCGACCGGGCCTGGCGGGCATCGAGGTAACTGCAGGGGTAGGGCGCCGTCGTGTAGAACTGCAGCGTGGCGAAGGGCAGGTCATTTAGGTGCGTCATGTAAAACTTTCGAGACGACGTGATGAACCTATTTTAGCGAAATCGGGGCCGCGTCACTGTTAGTCAACCAACGGTGCCACGGGTTCCCAGCGGGTGATGGCGGGCTCGCGGATGGCTTCGCGCAGGTGCGCCAGGAAGGCGCTGCGCGGGATTGGCGAGGCGCCCAGCGAGGCCAGGTGGCCGGTCTCCTGCTGGCAGTCGATCAGCGCGACGCCCTGGCTGCGCAGGAAGGCGACCAGGTAGGCCAGCGCCACCTTGGACGCGTCCGATACCCGGGCGAACATCGATTCGCCGTAGAACATGCGGCCGATGCAGACGCCATAGGCGCCGCCCACCAGTTCGCCGTCCAGCCAGACTTCGGACGAGTGGGCATGGCCCATGGCGTGCAGGCCGGTGTAGCCGTCGATGATGTCTTCCGAGATCCAGGTGCCCGGCCCGTCCTTGCGTGGAGCGGCGCAGGCGCGCATCACCTGTTCAAAAGCGCTGTCGAATCGGATGCTCCACGGGCCGCCTTCGATCCGGCTGCGCTCGACCTTGCGCAGGGTTTTCTTCAGGCTGTCGCTGACCTTGAATCGTTCGGTACGCAGCACCATGCGTGGATCGGTGCTCCACCACAGGATCGGCTGGCCTTCCGAGAACCAGGGGAAGATGCCGTTCTGGTAAGCGAGCAGCAGGCGCTGGGGCGACAGGTCGGCGCCGGCCGCCAGCAGGCCGGGCGCATCGATCGTCAGCGCCTCGGAGACGTCGGGGAAGGGCGAAGTCGGCTCGAGCCAGGGGATCATGCGGCCCTCGATGGATCAGTCGGGTTCGCGGGGCGCCAGCATCGGGCGGACGATGTCGCGGCTATGAAAACCATACTCGCCGCCCTCGCGCGCTTTGACGCGGTCGGCAAAGAAGAGTTCCAGCGTGGTCCGGACCGTCGGAAAGGCCAGATCGTCCCAGGGAATCTCGTCCTGCGTGAACAGTTCGACTTCCAGGCTTTCCTCTCCCGGCGCGAAATCGAGATTGCGCAGGCGCGCCAGGTAGAACAGGTGGACTTGGTGCACGTGGGCGACGTTGAGCAGGGTAAATAGCTTGCCGAGTTCAACGTCGGCGCCGGCTTCTTCTTCCGTTTCGCGCACGGCAGCCTGCTCGGTGGTTTCCTCGTTTTCCATGAAGCCCGCCGGCAGCGTCCAGTAACCGTAGCGCGGCTCGATCGCGCGCTTGCACAGCAGCACCTGTAGCTTGCCGTCTTGTTCCCAGACGGGAATCGAGCCGATCACCAGCTTGGGATTCTGGTAATGGATGGTGTTGCACTGCGGGCAGACATAGCGCGGCCGGTTGTCGCCTTCGGGGATCGCCAGGGCGACGGGGTGGGCGCACTCGGAACAGAATTTCATAGATGGGCGGCAGGTTGAGATTGTGCTTACTTTACACTGATTTTCCCGCCGCATGCCGCCATCGGCGCAGGCCTGTGCGCTTGCGGCTGAGCCATATTGTGCTGCAATCACACACCAGGCTAGGATTGGGTTTGCCTAAAAGACCGGTTCGGCGTATAATTCATTCCATCAGACGCGGGGTGGAGCAGTCTGGCAGCTCGTCGGGCTCATAACCCGAAGGTCACAGGTTCAAATCCTGTCCCCGCAACCAGAATTCGAAAGCCGTTGATTCGCAAGGATCAACGGCTTTTTCATTATCTGCATCCTTTTTCCCCTTACACGACACAGCGCAAACCGGACGCATCGGTATGCAATGTTGTCGAGCCAGCCTTGTCCAACACGCGGAACGCTTGGAAAGCTACAGGGGGCACACGTGATCAACGTAGACGACATCAACGAGGCCTGGGGCTGGGTCGGCTTGACCGCCGTCGAAGTCCTTGGGTCCAACGCATTCGGCAACCTCATCATCCGCGACGACGAAGGGCGTTACTGGCGCTTGCGGCCGCAAGACCTGTGCTGCGAGCCGGTAGCCGACAGCCGCGCCGCGCTCGACGCGCTGGCCTACAACCAGGACTTCCTCAACGATTGGTATATGCCGGAAGTCGTGCACCTGGCGGAATCCACGCTTGGTCCGCTGGCGGAAGGGCGCAAGTATTGCCTCAAGATTCCGAGCGCACTGGGCGGCCATTACGGCCGCGACAATCTCGCCACGGTCCCCTTGCCGGAACTGATACGGTTTTCAGGAGAGGGCGCGCAGCAGTTCGACAGCTTACCTCGCTGGAATTGATCAACCGGCCTGCTCGCTGAGGCTGGCCCACAGATAGGCCGCCGCCATGGTACGGTGCGGCGCGTAGCGTTCCAGCAGGCGCTGCGCGGTCGGAATGTCCGGCCGCGCCTCGCCGCCCAGCAGGCGGTGGAAGGCCGTGCGCACGGCCACGTCGCCCTCGAGTGAACAGTCGGGGTAGCCATAGCCGCGCAGCAAGGCGTAGTTCACGGTCCAGGGGCCGATGCCCTTCACGGCCAGCAGTTCGCGCACGAAGTCGGCCACCGGGCGCTCGCGGTCGAGCTTGACCTCGCCGTCGGCGACCAATCTCGCCAGGCGCAGCAGGGTTTCCGCTTTGGCACGCGAAAACTTGCGGCTCGTGAGCGCCTCGAGTTCCAGGCGCGCCACATCGGACGCTTCTGGATAGCACCACAGGCCGCTCGTATGCCGGCGGCCGGCCAGCCCGATGAACGTGCGGCGCAGGGAGATCGCAAACGGCAGGTTGATCTGCTGGCCGATGATGGCCCAGGTCAGGGCCTCGAATACGGTCGCGGACTGGATGATGCGCAGGCCCGGCTGGCGCGCCACCACCGGCCCCAGGGCTGGGTCGTCCCGCACGAATGCAGCGAAGGCGGCCGGATCGATGCGCAGGCCCAGGATGTTCAGCAGGGCTTCGCGCGCGAGCTCGCGCAGGGGCGGCGTCAGCTCGCCATCGGCGTCGACCGTGCAGCGTGCTTCATCCGGCTTGAAACCGACTTCCAGCACCACCGGCGTACCGTCGAGCAGCACGCCCTTGCGCAGGCCCTCGGGTCCCACCTGTTCCGCGATCGCTTCCGCATCGCGGCTGTGGAAGGCCAGCACGTCTTCAGTGCGGTAGCCGGGCGGCAGGGCGATCGCGAGCTCGGTGCGCATTGCCGCTCCCTAGCGCGCCTGGGCGCTGCGCGCACGCAGGAAGGAAGGCACGAAGCCCGTCACGAGGGCCGTACCGACCAGCACGATGGCGGAACCCAGCAGCGTATGCCAGCCGATCACCTCATGCAGGAAGATCGCGCCCCACAGGATGCCGAACATCGGATTGAGAAAAGTGACCGTCAGCGCCGAGGTGGTGCCGACTTCCTCGATCAGCTTGAAGTAGAGGATGTAGGCAATACCGCTGCACAGCACGCCCAGCGCCAGCACGGCGGCCATGATGCCGACCGTGGGCTCGCCGGGTTGGGGGAAGATCGCCAGCGCCGGAATCACGCAGATGGTGGCGGCCCACATCGAACCATGGGCGTTGGCGAAGGGCGCCACCGCCTTGGCCGACTTGGCATACTGGCTGGCGACGCTGTAGCTGAAGGCGGCCACCAGCGCGGCCGCGATCGCGAGCGCGGCCCCGGGGCGCTCCGAGACGTGGTCGAAACCGACCAGCAGGCTCACCCCCACCGTGCCCAGCACCAGGCCGAGGGCCGCGCGGCCCGAGACTTTCTGGCGCGCCCACACGGCGCCGACCAGCGCGCCGAACATCGGCGCGGTGGCGTTCAGCACCGACAGCACCGAGGCCGACAGGGTGCGCGCGGCAAAGGCGAACAGCAGGAAGGGCAGGGCGGAATTGAAGAAGCCCAGCATCAGGTAGTGCTTCCAGTGCTGGCGCAGGTCGAGCGGCGCCCCTTTGCCGCGGCGCGCCATGACCCAGGCCACGGCGGCCAGGAACAGGGCCGCGAACAGCACCCGGTATTCGATCAGCACGGCGGGCCCCAGCACGGGGGCGGCGATGCGCATGAAGAGGAAGGAGCCGCCCCAGATGGCGGCCAGCGCCACCAGGCGCAGCATGTTCACGGTGTTCATCGGGGGAGTAGCGGGGACAAAAGGTCGATGGTGGCGGCAAGGCGCAGGCCGCGCCATCCGGTTCTTGCGCGCGAATTCACGCCGCCGCCCGGGCCGAGCGGATGGTCGCGCAGACCACCTCGGTGGCCGGCTGGGGCGCGGCCGCATGCGGCACCAGCATGTGGGCCGGCACGCCGTTCTTCACGGCCGTCATCTCGGCCATGATCGAGATCGCGATCTCGCTCGGGGTCTTGCTGCCGATGTAGATGCCGATCGGGCCGTGCAGGCGCGCCAGCTGGGCATCGTCGAGGTCGAACAACTTCAGGCGTTCGCGGCGCTTCTCGTTGTTCAGGCGCGAGCCGATCGCACCGACGTAAAAGGCGTCCGACTTGAGCGCTTCCATCAGCGCCAGGTCGTCCAGCTTGGGGTCGTGGGTCAGCGCCACCACCGCGCTGCGCGCATCCAGGCGCGCCTCGATCACCAGGTCGTCCGGCATCGCGTGCACCAGTTCCACGCCGGGGAGATTCCAGCCGCTGCGGTATTCCTCGCGCGGGTCGCACACGGTCACGCGGTAATCCATGCCGCTCGCCACCTGGGCCAGGAAGCGCGACAGGGGACCGGCGCCGATGATGAACAGGCGCCAGCGCGGACCGTGGATGGTGACCAGGACGCCGTCTTCCACGCGCTGGATGGCGCTGGCCGGCGCGCGCGCTAAGGTAGCGGCGCCGCTTGCGAGTTCCACGCGGCGCTCCACCAGTTCTCCGTCCGCCAGACGCGCCAGCAGTTCACGGATGCAGCTGGCCTGGGTGAGCGGTTCGATGGCCAGCTCGATGGTGCCGCCGCAGGGCAGGCCGAAGCGGTGTGCTTCGTCGGCGCTGATGCCGTAGCTGACGATCTCGGGACGCGCCAGCTCGATGCCGTTGCTGCGTACCCGCGCAATCAGGTCGTCCTCGATGCAGCCGCCGGACACCGAGCCGACCACGCTGCCGTCTTCGCAGACAGCCAGGGTGGCGCCGATCGGGCGCGGGCTCGAGCCCCAGGTCTTGATGACGGTGACCAGCTGGCAGCGGCGGCCCGCGGCGAGCCAGGCGTCGCAGGTCTTGAGTACGTCGAGGTCGATGCTGTCCATGGCGGTGCCTTGTGGTCGGAATGAACAATGATACAAAAAATGGCCCGAGCCTGCCGAACGCTGCGTCGCGTTGAATTGTAGGGTGGTCGGCTGTGCCGACCGCGCGTTTAGCTGGACCATGCTCCGTGGCGACGCATCCGGCAGTTGGACGCGCGGTCGGCAAGCCGACCACCCTACAAAAGAAAACGGACGCGCCAGGCGTCCGTTCGTGGAGGTGACGCGCCGGCTTACGGCGTCAGGGGCTTCTTGTCCGCCTTCTTGGCCTTCACTTCGGCTACCGCCTTGTCGATGGTCGCCGTGCGCTGGGCCAGCGACGGATGATTCGCCGTGTGGCCGTTCAGGACCGTGGCCGGATAGGTCTCGGCGAAGCGCTTCCAGAAGCTCGACACGCCTTCGATGCGGTAGTCGGCGCGCGCCAGCAGGTAGACCGCAAGGCGGTCGGCTGCGGTGTCGAGCGTGGCCGGCATGGCCTTGATGCCGCCGCTGCCGATCAGCATCGAGGTGTCCGGCGCGATGCGGGTCAGGTTGTCGATGATGCTGCCGATGGTGGCGGCATTGCGCTGATTGGCCGCATGGCCGAGCATGTTGTGCGCCATCGTGTGGGCGATGACGTAGGCCAGTTCGTCGTCGCCCTGGACGAAGCCCATCATGCCGCGCGTGACCATCACGCGCTGGCCATCGGCGTAGGCATTGACGTTGTCCGAATTGCCCAGCTCGATACCGAAGGCGCAGGCGCGGGTGACGGGCACGGTCACGTCGCGCTGCTGGCCGCGGCGCTCGATGGTCAGCGGCAGCGAGGCCTGCTTGGTGACGATCGGGCCGAATACGGCGCCGGCCTGGGACAGCGCGTTGGGACCGGTCGGCAGCGGTTTGCCGGCGGCGGCGACCAGTTCGTCGCCCTGGCGCAGGCCGGCCTTGGCAGCGCCGCTGCCGGCCAGCACATTGGTCACCTGCAGGCGTTCGCCCATGCCCAGCACCAGGTGCGCGGCTTCGTTGAAGCTGCCCGGGTAGGTATAGCGGTTCTTGGCGGTGAAACCGAGCAGGTTGCGCGCGTGGCGCGTGCACAGTTCCGCATTGTCGATGAGAAGGGGGGCGGCCACCTTGTACAGGCGGTCCTGCAGCGTCGCCATGCGGGTGAGGGTGTCGGCGGCCGCCGTCATTTCCGGCGTCACTTGCGGCGCTTCCTGTGCTACCTGTCCCGGCGGGAGCGGCCGGCCCGCTTGCATGGGGCCTTGCGTGGCGCAGGCCGACAGCAGGACGGCGGTGGCGATGCCAATGGCGGCCTGGCGCAAATGCATACGGCTCATGTTCCTCCTAGAGTGCTCTGTTGTTATTGTTTGCCGGTGCTGCCGAATCCTCCGGCGCCCCGTTCGCTCGATGCGAACTCCTCCACCACGTTGAAACCCACCTGCAGCACCGGCACGATCACGAGCTGGGCGAGGCGGTCCAGCGGCTGCAGCGTAAAGCTGGCATGGCCGCGGTTCCAGGTCGAGACCATGAGCTGTCCCTGGTAGTCGGAGTCGATCAAGCCTACCAGATTGCCGAGAACGATGCCGTTCTTATGGCCGAGTCCACTGCGCGGCAGGATCATGGCCGCATAGCCCGGATCGCCGATGTGGATGGCCAGGCCGGTCGGCACCAGCACGGTCTGGCCCGGCTCGATGACGAGGGGTGCGTCGATGCAGGCGCGCAGGTCCAGGCCCGCGCTGCCGGGCGTGCCGTAGCTCGGCAGCAGCTCCTGCATGCGCGGGTCGAGGATCTTGAGGTCGATGCTTTTCATGTGCTTCTTTTAGGTCAGGAGCGAGCGCCGTTCCAGGCGCTTCGCGATTTCGGAAACCAGCTGGCGCGCCAGCGTCAGCTTGTCGGCGCGCGGCAATACGGTATGGCCGCTTTCGTCGAACAGGATGATGGTGTTCTCATCCTGCCCGAAGGTCTGCGGCCCGATGTTGCCTACCAACAGGGGAATGCCTTTCTTCTCGCGCTTGGCCGCGCCGAATTCCATCAGGTTGCCGGTTTCGGCGGCAAAGCCCACGCAATAGGGCCAGCCGGACAGGGTGGTGGTGGCGGCGACCGTGGCCAGGATGTCCGCGTTCTGCACGAACTGCAGCTGCGGCGCGCCGCCGCCGTCGACTTTCTTGATCTTCTGGTCGCTGGCATTCGCCACGCGCCAGTCGGCGACCGCCGCCACGCCGATGAAGACGTGCTGGCCCTCGATGCCGGCCATGACCACGTCGTGCATCTGCTGGGCGGTGAGCACGTCGATGCGGCGCACGCCGTGCGGAGTGGGCAGGGCGGTCGGGCCGGATACCAGGGTGACTTCGGCGCCGGCTTCGCGCGCGGCGCGCGCCACCGCATAGCCCATCTTGCCCGAGGAGAGGTTGGTGATGCCGCGCACCGGATCGATCGGCTCGAAGGTCGGCCCGGCCGTGATCAGGACGCGCCGGCCTGCCAGCACCTTCTGCTGGAAGGAGGCCACCAGTTCCTCGACCAGCTCGTCGGCTTCCAGCATGCGGCCCTGGCCGGTCTCGCCGCAGGCCTGCGAGCCGGATGCGGGGCCGAACAGGCACACACCGTCTTCCTGTAGCTGCCTGACGTTGCGCTGGGTAGCCGGGTTTTCCCACATCTCGACGTTCATCGCCGGCGCCACCAGCAGCGGCACGCGGCGCGGGCGGGCCACGCACAGGGTCGACAGCAGGTCGTCGGCCGCGCCGTGCGCGAGTTTGCGCATGAAGTCGGCCGAGCAGGGCGCGATCAGGATCGCGTCGGCGTCGCGGGTGAGGTCGATGTGCGCCATGTTGTTCGGCATGCGCGGATCCCACTGGTCAGTGTAGACCGGCCGGCCGGACAGGGCCTGCATGGTGACCGTGCCGATGAAGTGGGTGGCCGCTTCGCTCATCACCACCTGCACGCTGGCGCCTCCCTTGACCAGGGCGCGGCACAGTTCGGCCGCCTTGTAGCAGGCTACGCCCCCGGTCAGGCCGAGGACGATTTTCTTGTCCTTGAGCTCCATGCTCATGCTGCCTCCTGCTGTGGACTGCTTCTTAGGATTTGTTCACGCGCCGCAGTTCGTCGACGACGAACAGGAAGGCGCCCAGCGAGATGCCGATGTCGGCGATGTTAAAGGCCGGGAAGTGGCCGACGCCCTTCCAGTAGAAGTCGAGGAAGTCGATCACGTGGCCATGGACGACGCGGTCGATGCCATTGCCGACAGCCCCCGCCATGATCAGGGCCAGCGCGAAGCAGAACAGGCGCTGGCTGGCGTTTTTCTTCATCATGTACAGGCAGAAGCCCACCGCGCCGATCGCGATCGCGAGGAAGAACCAGCGCTGCCATCCGCTGGCGTCGCCCAGGAAGCTGAAGGCCGCGCCCGGGTTGTAGACCTTAATCAGGTTGAAGAAGCTGGTGATCGGCAGGGTCTCGGCATAGGCAAAGGTCCGCTCGACGGTGAGCTTGGTGACCTGGTCGAGCAGGACGACGATCAAGGCCAGGCCGAGCCATGGGAACAGGCTGGCGGAAGACTTGTAGACGGGTGAGGCTTTTTTGATTTTGGTGGCCATGGTGTGTAGGTCGGTGCCCGCCATGCCGGTTCTGGGGCCGGCATGGCGGTGGAGCCCCGTCAGGGGTTAAGCGTAGCGGCGGGCTTCGCCGCGGCCGAACAGGTTGCTGGTGCAGCGGCCGCACAGGCCGGGGTGCGCCGGATCGTGGCCGACGTCGCGGCGGTAGTGCCAGCAGCGCTCGCACTTGTCCGCTTCCGACGGGGTCACGCTCACCGCCTCGTTGGCGGCATCCTGGACCTGCTCGACGCCGGCCTGCGAGGTGATGAACACGAACTTCAGGTCGTCGTCCAGGCTCGAGAGCAGCGCGTACTTGTCGCCCGCGGCCTTGATCGCCAGCTCCGCCTGCAGCGAGGAGCCGATGGCGCCCGAGGCGCGCACTTCTTCCAGCTGCTTGGTCACCTCGGCGCGCACCTCACGCAGCGCGGCGTACTTGGCCAGCAGCGCGTCGCCATCCGCGATCTCCGGGAAGGCCCACAGGGTCTGGGTGAAGATGGTCTCGTCGCTCTCGGCAAACGCTTGCTGGCCCGCGAACACGGCCCAGGCTTCCTCGGCGGTGAAGGACAGGATCGGCGCCATCACGCGCAGCAGGCTGTGCGCGATGTGCCACAGCGCGGTCTGGGCCGAGCGGCGGGCTTGCGAATCGACGCCGGTGGTGTACAGACGGTCCTTCAGGATGTCGAGGTAGAAGCCGCCCAGGTCTTCGGAGCAGAAGTTCTGCAGGCGCGCCACCACCGGGTGGAATTCGTAGCGCTCGAAGTGCGCCGCGATATCCCGTTGCAGCTTCGCGGTCTCGGCCAGCGCGTAACGGTCGATCTCGAACAGCTCCGCCACCGGGACGGCGTGTTGGGTCGGGTCGAAGTCCGAGGTGTTCGCCAGCAGGAAGCGCAGGGTGTTGCGGATGCGGCGATACGACTCGGTGACGCGCTTGAGGATCTCTTCGCCGATCGACAGCTCGCCGGTGTAGTCGGTCGAGGCCACCCACAGGCGCAGGATGTCGGCGCCGAGCGTGTCGGAGATCTTTTGCGGCGCCAGCGTGTTGCCGAGCGACTTGGACATCTTCTTGCCGTTCTCGTCGACGGTGAAGCCGTGGGTCAGCAGCGCCTTGTAGGGCGGACGGCCGTTGAGCATCGAGGAAGTCAGCAGCGAGGAGTGGAACCAGCCGCGGTGCTGGTCCGAGCCTTCCAGGTAGAGGTCGGCCGGGAAGGCGGACTGTTCCTGGTGCGAGCCGCGCAGCACGGTCTGGTGGGTCGAGCCGGAGTCGAACCACACGTCCAGGGTATCCTTGTTCTTCTCGTAATGCGCCGCGTCAGGGCCGAGCAGTTCGCTTGGATCGAGCTGCTGCCAGGCCTCGATGCCTTTCTGTTCGATCAGCTTGGCAACCTGCTCCAGCAGTTCGGGGGTGCGCGGGTGCAGCTCGCCGGTCTCCTTGTGGATGAAGAAGGCCATCGGCACACCCCACTGGCGCTGGCGCGACAGGGTCCAGTCGGGACGGTTGGCGATCATGCCCTGCAGGCGCGCCTGGCCCCAGTCCGGGAAGAACTGCGTTTCGGCGATGCCGGCCAGGGCGGTTTCGCGCAAGGTCGGGCCGCCGTCTTTCGGCGTCAGGTCCATGCCGGCGAACCACTGGCTGGTGGCGCGGTAGACGATCGGGGTCTTGTGGCGCCAGCAGTGCATGTAGCTGTGGTCGAACATCTTCAGTTCGAACAGGGCGGACGCAGCACGGAGGGCTTCGCAGATCGGCTTGCTGGCTTCCCAGATGGTCAGGCCGCCGAACAGCGGCAGGGTCGAGGCGAAACGGCCGTCGCCCATCACGGGTTTCAGGATCTCGTCGTCCTTCATGCCGTGCGCCTTGCAGGACTGGAAGTCTTCCAGGCCATAAGCCGGGGCCGAGTGGACCACGCCGGTGCCGCTGTCGGTGGTGACGTAGTCGGCCAGGTACACGGGCGACGTGCGGTCGTAGAACGGATCCTGGGCGTGCAGCGGGTGCTTGAAGCGGATGCCGTCCAGTTTCGCGCCCAGGGTGGTGGCGATGACGCTGCCCTCGAGCTTGTAGCGCTGCAGGGTGGCTTCGACCAGGTCCTGCGCCAGGATCAGCAGCAGAGGGGCGCCGTCGCGTTCCGCCTGGACCAGCGCGTAGGTCACTTCCGGATTGGCGTTCAGTGCCTGGTTCGACGGGATGGTCCACGGGGTGGTGGTCCAGATCACGATGAAGCCGTTGTTGGTCGGGAGCGAGTCCAGGCCGAAGGCGGCTGCGACTTTTTCCGGTTCCGCAAACGGGAAGCCGACGTCGATCGCCGGGTCGCGCTTGTCCTGGTATTCGACTTCCGCTTCGGCCAGGGCCGAGCCGCAGTCGAAGCACCAGTTGACGGGCTTCAGGCCACGGTAGACGTAGCCCTTGTCGAGCAGTTTGCCGAGGGCGCGCAGCTCGTCGGCCTCGTTACCGTAGGCCATGGTCATGTAGGGGTTTTCCCATTCGCCCAGCACGCCCAGGCGGATGAAGCCGGTGCGCTGGCGGTCGATCTGCTCGAGCGCATAGGCGCGTGCTTTCTGCAGCACCTCGGCGGTCGGCAGGTTCTTGCCGTACAGTTTTTCGATCTGGATCTCGATCGGCATGCCGTGGCAGTCCCAGCCCGGCACATAGGGTGCGTCGAAGCCGGCCATGGTGCGCGATTTGACGACCATGTCTTTCAGGATCTTGTTGACGGCGTGGCCAAGGTGGATGTCGCCGTTCGCATATGGCGGACCGTCGTGCAGGATGAACTTCGGACGTCCCGCGGCCGCCTTGCGGATGCGCTGGTAGATCTTCTTGTCCTGCCATTGTTTGACCCAGCCCGGCTCGCGCTTGGCGAGGTCGCCACGCATCGGGAAGGGGGTGTCGGTCATATTGACCGGGTATTTGCTCTCTGGCTTCTTCGCGGCCTTCTGGCCGGCGTTGTTCTGGACTGGTTTGGTATCGGACATAAGCTTCTTCTCTAGGGGATTCTGTGTGGCCGCGTGGATTGTCGGCCGTATTCGGTGGCTGCATGCGCCGGCCGCGCCTTGCGGCACGGCGGACGCATGTCAAATTCGGTCGGTCGCCGTCAGGGCGCCGGCGCGGTGCGCGAAGAACGCCCGCGCCTGCAGGGCGTCGCGCTCGATCGCGGCGGTGAGGGTGGGCAGGTCGACGTATTTTTCCTCGTCGCGCAGCTTGGCGAGGAATTCGACCCGCACCAGCTTGCCGTAGCTCGGCTGCTCGTAGTCGAACACGTGCACTTCCAGCAGCATGCGCCCTAGGTCTTCGACGGTCGGGCGCACGCCCAGGCTGGCCACCGCGGGCAGCGGATGCTCCGCCAGGCCATGCACCTGGACCACGAAAATGCCGGCCAGGGCAGGGCGGTGCGCCACGCGCAGGTTCAGGGTCGGGAAGCCCAGCGTGCGGCCGAGCTTCTGGCCGTGGATCACATGGCCGGACATTGCGTACGGATGGCCGAGCAGCTGCTGGGTGGCGCCGAAATCGCCGCCCGCCAGCGCTTCGCGCACGGCCGAGGACGAGATGCGGCGTTCGCCCAGCATCACGGCGGGTAGGGTGTGGACTTCGAAACCATGCTTGCGGCCGGCTTCCTGCAGCATGGCGATGTCTCCCGCGCGGCGGGCGCCGAAGCGGAAGTCGTCGCCCACCATCAGCCACTTGACGTGCAGGCCCTCGACCAGTACGCGTTCGATGAAATCCTGCGGCGACTGGGCGGCGAAGTGTTCGTTGAAGTGTTCGACGATGACGCGGTCGATGCCGGCGTTGGACAGGTCGCCGAGCTTGTCGCGCAGGTTGGCGATGCGGGCCGGGGCCTTGGACAGGTCGTTTGCCCGGCTGGCGAAATATTCGCGCGGGTGCGGCTCGAAGGTCATCACGGCTGCTTCGATCCCGAGCCTGGCGGCGGCGCCACGCACGTGCGCCAACAATGCCTGGTGCCCGCGGTGGACACCGTCAAAGTTGCCGATCGTGAGGGCGCAGGGTGCGCGCGCCCTGTCGTTGGGAAGTCCGCGAAATACCTTCATCAATGGTTCCAGTTGCGCAGCGGGCTGCTGCCCTGCGAAATACCTGATTATACGGTAACTCGCATGTTGCACAGCAACGATCCCCGGGGAGGACGAGGAATGGTCTGAGTGGCAGGGTGGGATGCGGTGGCGCAATAAAAAAACGCCGCCTGCGAACAGGCGGCGTTCTGCGTCGATTGAATCGAAGCGTCTTAGCCCGAGATCGGGCGATTGATCGCCATGATCCAGTAGCGGGCCAGGTCAGCGCTGCCGTCCTTGCCCGAAACGGTCTTGAGCGTGCTGATCGCCTGCGACTTCTTGCCGGCCGCGGCATAGGCTTCGCCCAGGCGCAGCTTGGCTTCTTCGCCGTACTTCAGGCCGCCGGCCTTGATGGCGCTTTCCATCATCTTCAGGCCCTTGTCGGCCTGGCCTGCCTGCACCAGCGCGTAGCCGAGGCCCACCAGCGCGTCGTTGTCCTTGGCGGCGGTGTATTCGGCTTCGAGGGCGGCGATGCCCTTGTTCTGGTCGGCCATGTTCTTGTCGGCCAGATCCTTCAGGCGCTTGTGACGTTCGGCGTCCGCACCGGTACCCAGGGCGCCGGCCTTGTAGCCCTTGTCGATGACCTTCAGCGCTTCGGCCGGGGCTTTCGCCTGCAGCACCAGCTGGGCCATTTCCATGAACTCGCTCGGCTTCTTCATCAGGTTGTTGGCCAGCTTGAGGCGGTACACGTCCACCATCAGGCGACCCGAGAAGCCCGGCTTGCCCTGCACGCGGTTCAGCAGGTCGTTCCAGTACTGGGCCTTCGGATAGCTGGAGGCCAGCTTCTCGATGGTATCGACATAGCCTGCTTTGTCATTCTTCTTGAGCTGGATGTTCGCCAGCATGCCGAGTTCGTCTTCGGTCAGGCGGCCGCTCTTTTCGGCGACGCGCAGTTCCTGCTCGAGCGCGGCAACGTTGCCCTGCTTGTAGTAGTTCTGCAGCAGGTAGGCGCGCAGCTTCGGATCGTTACCCTTTTGCAGCAGCCTCTTGATGGTCTCATTTGCCTTGTTCAGGTCGCCGGCGCGCATGTAGATGCCGACCAGGCCTTCCGAGAACTGCGAACGCTCGCCTGCGCTCAGCTTGCCCGAATCGAGCAGGGCTTCGAAGGATTTGGCGGCGGTACCCCAGTCACCGGCCGACGAGGCCGCCGAGGCGCGCACGCGCTCGATCAGGAAGCGTTCGTCATCGGTTTTGGCTGCCTTGTCCGCGTCGCGCAGGGCGGCCAGGGCACCTTTGGCATTGCCGGATTTCATCAGCGACTGCGCTTGCTGCAGTGGCTTGCCGACTTCCGGACGCAGGGAGACCGCGGCGTGCACAGGTGCCAGGCCGACGACCGGCAGGGCGGCAGTGAAGCCGAGGGCGGCCAGTGCGAGGCCAAGGTGTGCGAGACGGAATTTAATCATCTGAAAACATCCTTCTTCAAAATGGACACGGCAGGGAAACCCTGCCGTGTTGGTCATACATGGATCGATTACTGGAACTGCTCGTTACCGACCATGCCGATCTTGGTGACGCCGAGACGCTGGGCGGTTGCCATGACACCGGCGACCACCTTGTACTCGACCAGCTTGTTCGGACGCAGGTGCACTTCCGGCTGGTTCGGCATCGCAGCGACGCTGTTCATCTTGGCTTCCAGAGTCGCACGATCCGGGACAACCTGGCCATCCCAGAGGATGGTGCCGTCGAAGTCCACGTCAATCGTCACAACCACCGGCTCCTGGGTCTGCGGCGGCGGAGTGCCGACCGGCATGTTCAGATTGACCGAGTGGTCTTGTTTAGGAATCGTGATAATCATCATGATGATGAGAACGAGCAGGACGTCGATCAGCGGCGTCATGTTCATTTCCATCATCGGTTCCGGATCAGCTCCTTTAGCGGAGCCCGAACCTACGTTCATGCCCATGGTGTTTCCTTTTCAAATGTTGGGGTCACGGACGCGATATCAAGGTCTTCCGTAGAAAACCCCGATATCGCGGACAGGACATTAGCCCTTGTCAGGCGGTTCGATGATGAAACCGACCTTCTGAATCCCAGCACGCTGAGCCGTGTAAATCACGCGGCCGACGGCTTCGTAACGCGACGCTTGGTCACCACGAACCTTCACTGCCGGCTGCGGCAATTTCACCGACTGCTCCGCGAGGAACTTGAACAGCTCGTCCGTGTTCGCGAGGCGGGTCTGGTTGTAGTACATCTCGCCATCTTTGTTGATGGTGATGTTGACGTCTTCCGGCTTGGACTTGGTGACCTGGTTCGTTTCCGCAGGCAGGTTAACCTTCTGCAGATTCAGAACCACCGGGCTGGTGATCAGGAAGATGATCAGAAGAACCAACATGATGTCGACTAGCGGCGTCGTGTTGATCTCTGACATCACGGCATCTTCATCTCCGGAATCGGAGCCGACACTCATCGACATGATTAACCAGCCTTCTTGGCACCAGCAGCTGCGTTCGAGGTCGACATGGCACCCGAGATCAGGACCGAGTGAACGTCAGCCGAGAACGAACGGATGTCTTCCATGACCGACTTGTTACGACGAACCAGCCAGTTGTAACCCAGAACCGCCGGGACTGCAACGAACAGACCGAATGCGGTCATGATCAGTGCTTCACCCACCGGGCCTGCCACTTTGTCGATCGACGCGTTACCCGACATACCGATGGCGGTCAGCGCGTTGTAGATGCCCCAGACGGTACCGAACAGACCGATGAACGGCGAGGTCGAACCGACGGTTGCCAGGAACGACAGGCCATCTTGCAGACGCGACTGGACGCGGTCCACGGCGCGCTGGATCTGCATGGTCACCCAGGTCGACAGGTCGATCTGCTCGAGCAGGGCGCCGTCGTGGTGCTGGGTTGCCTTGGTGCCGGTTTCAGCGATGAAGCGGAACGGCGAGCCTTCTTTCAGCTGAGCCGAGCCAGCGGCGATCGACGGAGCTTTCCAGAACTTGGCCGAAGCTTCCTTCGACTGGCGCATGATCTTCTGCTGGTCGATCAGCTTGGTGATGATGATGTACCACGAACCCATCGACATCAGCGACAGGATGATGATGGTGCCCTTGTTGACGAAGTCGCCTTCTTCCCACATGGCCTGGAAGCCGTACGGGTTGTGGACTTCTTCGGTCGCGCCAGCAGCCGGAGCGGCAGCGTCGCCAGCCGGAGCGGCGGCTGCGTCGGCAGCCGGTGCAGCAGCTGCGTCGGCAGCCGGTGCTGCAGCCGCGTCAGCCGCCGGAGCAGCAGCGCCTGCGGCAGGTGCGTCAGCGAAGGCCGGTGCGGAGACCAGGGCCGATGCTGCCGATACCGAGAACAGGACAGCCGCGAGCATAGCGGACAAACGGGTATTCTTAAACATGCTTCCTCCAAAAATATAAAATAGACAGTTCGCTGAACTTAGTAACAACGAAAATCATAGAGTTGAGACGATGAGTTGTCTCGGGTTTATTCCAGCGTCCAGACGTACTGCACCGCTGTCCATGCCTGTTGCGGCTGGCCATCGACCGTGGCCGGCTTGAATCGGCATTTGCTCAGGGCCGATTGCGCAGCCCGGTCCAGGTCGCGGAAGCCAGACGACTTCTGCAGTTTGGATTCCATCACTCGTCCATCCGCGCCAATCAGGAATTGGAGCTGGGTGGTACCGGTCTCTTCGTTACGCTGCGACGAACGCGGATATTCCGGACGTGCGCAAGTGTTGAAGTCTGCAACCGCTTCGGTACGGCTCGGGCCGGCCGGACCACGTGCCGGCGGAGCCGGTGGTGCCGGAGGAGCCGGAGGCGCCAGCGAGGTGGTCGGCGGCGGCGTATTGGTTGCGGTGACAATCGCGTTCTGCGGCGGCGGCGGCGTCTGCACCTGCACTTCGACCGGCGGGATGAACGGCGGTGGCGGAGCCTTCATCTCTGGCGGTGGCGGCGGTGGCGGCGTTTCCGGCGGTGGCGGCGGTTTCACCTCTTCAATCAGTTTCGTTTCCACAGCCTCGGTTACCTTGGTGACGATGCGGGTGCCCAGGCCATTGATGACTGCCCAAGCTACCAGAACGTGCAACAGGATAACAATGGCGAGACCGGTGAAATTCCTGCCCGGTTGCTTATCATGCGTAAAATTCATGCCATCTTTCTCCAATACCAACTCTTTTTTGTTGCCACTAAACCCACTAAACACGACAAAAACCTAGGGCCGCATCCGGGACATCAAAGAATTATACCTACGAATTCTTTTTTGAGGAGACATTTTTATACCCCCGAAAGGGGTCCTAACTGCCTCTAAAAACGCCCAAACTGGCTCATCTATACAAGCGCGGCGCGAGGGTGTCCGTGGTCCAGAAAGCAGGGGTGATTTGTAATTTTATGTAGTGCTCGTCCTCCATCTGTGGATCATCAGGCATGAATGCCAGTTTTACCAAATTTTTCATGCTAAATCAGCTCTACAGCAAATTTCATATACTGCAAGGCGGATCTTTTTACAAACTATAGCCAGTTTCATCGAAGCTCCGCGTCCTGTTGAGCAGCCCGAGAAGCCCCATTTCCCTCTGTCGCCCATAGCTGGAACTCATGGGGGAAACGCGTCTTGATATGCTTCAGTTGTGCTTCTGCTAACAGGGCGCGCGATATCTGATGCTCATGCATGGCAAAACTACATGGAAATCGACGATTTGAACAGTCTGTTTGCGCACGGATGCGAAAAAAAATTACGTCGGACTGGTGATTTGCTAGGGGGAGGGGTAGTAAAAGATGCGGCCAAGCATGGAAATGAAAGCTGGGCCGGGTGAGTAAGTGCGGCGTACAAGAGCTTACCGGCAATTACCCGAAGCGGGTGTGAGCTGGAGTGTAACGCGACCGTAGGCGAAAAGGCAATCGTGCGGCGCTCGAACTTGCCAGAGAGTGGGAGGAAAGGCCGGCAGCGCCGCAAGGACGCTGCCGGCCGGGCGGTGCTGGCGATGCGAACGGGGTACGCGCAAGGGTTGCCTGCAAGGGGCTGCCTGTAAGGTGCTGCCTGAAAGGGCCTGCCTGCAAGGGGCTGCCTGAAGGTCAGCCGGCCGGTGGCTCAGCGGCCGCGCTTCTCGCGCCGGCACTCGAGGAAGCTGACCACGTGGCCGCTCGGATCTACCGTTTCCAGCCGCACGTCGAAGCCCCACAGGCGCGCGACGTGCTTCAGCACCTCCTGGGCCTGCTGGTTCAGCGGCCGGCGGTTGAACTGGGTATGTCGCAGGGTCAGGGCGCGGTCGTCCCGGGTATTTACCTGCCACACCTGGATGTTCGGTTCGCGGCTGCCCAGGTTGTACTGGTCGGCCAGCTTTTGCCGGACGTAGCGGTAGCCCTGCTCGTCGTGGATCGCCGAGATCGTCAGCTTGTCGCTGCGGTCGTCGTCGAGCACGGCGAAGAAGTGGAACTCGCGGATCAGCTTGGGCGACAGGTACTGGGCGATGAAGCTCTCGTCCTTGAAATTGCGCATCGCAAAGTCGAGGGTCTTGAGCCAGTCGCTGCCGGCGATGTCCGGGAACCATTGGCGGTCTTCCTCGGTCGGGTCTTCGCAAATACGCCGAATGTCGGTCATCATCGCGAAACCGAGCGCGTACGGATTGATACCGCTGTAATACGGGCTGGTCGCCGGCGGCTGGTAGACCACGTTCGTATGGCTCTGCAGGAACTCCAGCATGAAGCCGTCGCCCACGATGCCCTCTTTATACAGGTCTTGCAGGATCGTGTAATGCCAGAAGGTGGCCCAGCCTTCGTTCATCACCTGGGTCTGGCGCTGCGGATAGAAATACTGCGAGATCTTACGCGTGATGCGCACCAGTTCGCGCTGCCAGGGTTCCAGCAGCGGCGCGTACTTTTCGATGAAGTACAGCAGGTTCTCTTCCGGCTCGGGCGGGAAGCGCAGCGGAGCGGCGGCGGCCACCTGTTCTTCGCGCAGCGGCAGGGTGCGCCAGATCTCGTTGACCTGCGACTGGGCGTATTCCTCGCGTTCCTTCTGGCGCGCGGTTTCCTGTGCCACCGACAGCTTGGCCGGACGCTTGTAGCGATCGACGCCATAGTTCTGCAGCGCGTGGCAGGAATCGAGCAGTTCCTCGACGGCGTCGATGCCGTAGCGCTGTTCGCACTCGGCAATATAGTTCTTGGCAAACACCATGTAGTCGACGATGGCTTCGGCATCCGTCCAGGTGCGGAACAGGTAATTGCCCTTAAAGAATGAATTGTGCCCATAGGCAGCGTGCGCGATCACCAGGGCCTGCATCGTCAGGCTGTTCTCTTCCATCAGGTAGGCGATGCAGGGATCCGAGTTGATGACGATCTCGTAGGCCAGGCCCATCTGGCCGCGCTTGTAGCTTTTCTCGGTCGTCAGGAAGTGCTTGCCGAATGACCAGTGGTTGTACGACACCGGCATGCCGACGGATGTGTAGGCGTCCATCATCTGTTCGGCGGTGATGATCTCGAGCTGGTTGGGGTAGGTGTCCAGGCCGTAGCGCTTGGCCACCCGCTTGATTTCCTCGTGCGCCTGTTCGATCAGGTCGAAGGTCCACTCCGACTGGTCGGGCAGGGCGCGCGGGTTGTTCGGGTCTCTTGGCATGGCGGGCCTCCGTATTGTTGTCACCTGGGCTGTTTCTTGAACAGCTCACGGAATACCGGGTAGATGTCGGCCGGGGTGACGATCTTCTGCATCGCGAAGTTCTTGTGGTTGTCGGCCACTTCGCAATATTGCTCCCACAGGTTCTGCGGCGGGCCGTCGGTGATCTCGACATAGGTGTAGTACTGCACCCGCGGCATGATGGCATTGCTGAGGATCTGCCGGCACAGCACCGAGTCGTTGTCCCAGTTGTCGCCGTCCGAAGCCTGGGCCACGTAGGCGTTCCAGTCGGCGCTGCCGTAGCGTTCCGCGAGGATCTTCTGCAGCAGGTGCAGGGCCGAGGACACCACCGTGCCGCCCGATTCGCGCGAGTGGAAGAACTCGTTTTCGTCGACCTCGGCCGCGGCCGTGTGGTGGCGGATGAAGACGACTTCGATCTTGTCGTAGACGCGCTTCAGGAACAGGTAGAGCAGGATGAAGAAGCGCTTGGCGGTGTCCTTGCGCGTCTCGTCCATCGACCCGGACACGTCCATGATGCAGAACATCACGGCCGAGGTGCTCGGCTTGGGCACCTTGATCCGGTTCGAGTAGCGCAGGTCGAAGGGGTCGATGAAGGGGATCGCGTTCAGGCGGATGTGCAGGTGGTGGATCCTGTCCTTGAGTTCGATCACCTCCTCGTCGTCGGACGGCGCGCCTTCGTCGAACAGGGCCTGGAGCGCTTCCTCGGCTTCCTTGAGCTGGCGCTTGGCCGGACCGCCGACGGCGATGCGGCGTCCCAGAGCGCCGCGCAGCGAGCGCAGCACGTGAATGTTGGAGGGCGTGCCGGACACGTTGTAGCCGGCGCGCTGGTTCTTGTATTCGATGGTCTGGGTGAGCTGCGTCTTGACCATGTTCGGCAGCTCGAGATCCTCGAAGAAGTAGTTCATGAATTCTTCGCGCGACAGTTCGAAGATGAAGTCGTCTTCGACGGTCTGGTCGCTGTTGCCGGCGCGACCGCGCCCGGACCCGCCGCCGCCGCTGCGCGGACGGTTGAACTGGTCGCCTTTCTGGTATTCGGTGTTCCCGGGATTGACGGTTTCCCAGACGCCTCCATGGGCGTGGCCAAAGTGGGGTTCGTTCACGTCCTTGACCGGGATCGTGACTTTTTCGCCGTTCTCGATATCGGTGATCGAGCGGCCCTTGATCGCGCGGCCGACCGCGTCCTTGATCTGCGCCTTGTAGCGGCGCAGGAAGCGTTCGCGGTTGACCGCGGACTTGTTCTTGCCCTGCAAGCGACGGTCGATGAGGTAAGTCAAAACATCCCTCCTGCTCAGTTCCTGCTAGGTTCGCGGCGGACCGGCAAACCCGGTGCCCCTATCTTAATACGCGGCGTGAATGCGCGTACTGCGCGTGCGTGTGGCGAACGCGCACGCGCTGGGGGCAGGGTCTGCGCCGCCGCCCGGCGCGCTGCTGCCTGTCAGCTCAGGACGATTTCCTGACGCGCAGGTACCACTCGCACAGCAGTCGCACCTGTTTCGGCGTATAGCCTTTCTCGACCATGCGGGCCACGAAGTCGGCATGCTTGTTGGCATCCTCGGCACTCGCTTTGGCATTGAAGGAGATCACAGGCAGGAGTTCTTCAGTGTTCGAGAACATTTTCTTCTCGATCACGCTACGGAATTTCTCGTAGCTGGTCCAGGCCGGGTTCTTGCCGGCATTGGTGGCCCGCGCGCGCAGGCTGAAGTTGACGATCTCGTTACGGAAATCCTTCGGATTCGAGATGCCGGCCGGCTTCTCGATCTTCTCGAGCTCGGCGTTCAGCGATTCGCGGTCGAAGCTCTCGCCGGTGTCCGGGTCGCGGAACTCCTGGTCCTGGATCCAGAAGTCGGCGAAGGTCACATAACGGTCGAAGATGTTCTGGCCATACTCGGAATAGCTTTCCAGGTAGGCGGTCTGGATTTCCTTGCCGATGAAATCGACGTAGCGCTGCGCCAGGTGTTCCTTGATGTAGGAAAGGTAGCGCTGCTCCGTCTCCGGCGGGAACTGCTCGCGCTCGATCTGCTGCTCGAGCACGTAGAGCAGGTGCACCGGATTCGCCGCCACTTCGGTATTGTCGAAGTTGAAGACCTTGGACAGGATCTTGAACGCGAAGCGGGTCGACAAGCCGTTCATGCCTTCGTCCACGCCGGCATAGTCGACGTACTCGTGCAGGGACTTGGCCTTGGGGTCGGTGTCCTTCAGGTTCTCGCCGTCATACACCAGCATCTTGGAATAGATGCTGGAGTTCTCCGGGTCTTTCAGGCGCGACAGGATCGCGAACTGCGCCATCATGCGCAAGGTGCCGGGCGCGCAGGGCGCCTTGTCGAGCGAGGAGTTGTAGAGCAGCTTGTCGTAGATCTTGATCTCGTCCGACACGCGCAGGCAGTAGGGCACCTTGACGATGTAGATACGATCGAGGAAAGCTTCGTTGTTGCGGTTGTTGCGGAAGGTCTTCCACTCGGACTCGTTGGAGTGGGCTAGCACGATGCCCTCGAAGGGAATCGCGCCGAAGCCTTCGGTGCCCTTGTAGTTGCCTTCCTGCGTGGCCGTCAGCAGCGGGTGCAGCACCTTGATCGGCGCCTTGAACATCTCGACGAATTCCATCAGGCCCTGGTTCGCCAGGCACAGGCCGCCCGAATAGCTGTAGGCGTCCGGATCGTCCTGGGCGTAATCCTCGAGCTTGCGGATGTCGACCTTGCCGACCAGCGAGGAAATGTCCTGGTTGTTTTCGTCGCCCGGCTCGGTCTTGGAAACCGCGATCTGCTTCAGGATCGACGGATAGCGCTTGACCACGCGGAACTTGTTGATGTCGCCGCCGAACTCGTGCAGGCGCTTGACCGCCCACGGGCTGGGAATGCCGCGCAGGTAGCGGCGCGGAATGCCGTAATCTTCTTCGAGGATGGTGCCGTCCTCGGCTTCGTTGAACAGGCCCAGCGGCGATTCGTTCACGGGCGAACCCTTGATCGCGTAGAAGGGCACGTGTTCCATCAGGCTCTTGAGCTTTTCGGCGATCGAGGATTTGCCGCCGCCGACCGGACCGAGCAGGTAGAGGATCTGCTTGCGCTCTTCCAGGCCTTGCGCCGCGTGGCGGAAGTAGGAGACGACCTGCTCGATCACTTCTTCCATGCCGTAGAACTCGCGGAAGGCCGGATAGACCTTGATCACCTTGTTGGCGAAGATGCGCGACAGGCGCGGGTCGAGGCGGGTGTCGATCAGGGTGGGCTCGCCGATGGCGGCCAGCATGCGCTCGGGCGCGCTGGCATAGGTCAGGGGATCCTTCTTGCACAGTTGAAGGAACTCCGACATGGAGTATTCCTCTTCCCGGGTACGCTCATAGCGGGCGGTGTAGTTGTCAAAGATGCTCATTTCGATGTCCTTTATGTGCAACTGGTGTGCGAACAACATCACTGTCATGGCAGCCGACTGTGCAAGGGCTGCCTCGGGCCCCGGTCTTTATTGGCGTGCTCCTTGTGGGTCGCCGCACGCGGAACCGGGTTGGCCGGCGCCGGAAATGCTGGCGATTTTCTTGTTGTCGTCCCGGATCGCCCTGGTCGAACGGTCCGGCCTCCCGCTGCTTGGAGAGCGTCTTTTTTTGCGTTGGTGAAATTTATTATGTGCCTAATGGTTCCCGAAGTCAAAGCAGTGCCGTGCGCGTAGCTAATGCATATGCAAGTGCTTGAATCGAATAAGGAAAACCCGTTTTTTGCGGTCTTGGTCGAGGCCCGGAGAAGGGTGTCGGCAAGGCCTTTGACGCGGGTCTGAAACGGTCGATTCAAGCCGCTTCAGGCTGCTTAAATATCAACAGTTGTGATCCGATATTGCACGATATGTGCAAGCTGTGGCGCACGCATACTGTCAATACGAGGGCCTGAAAAATGGGCCATTGCACCTATGGCACAGGGCAGCGCAGGTATGCGTTACACTAGTTGCCCATGTCCTATCGAACCAAGCGAAGCGCCGGAGAACACCATGCTGAATGACCAGTTGCGCAGCGTCCTGCGGAACATGCCGAAGGCAGAATTACATGTCCATATCGAGGGTTCGCTCGAGCCTGAGCTGATCTTTGCGTTGGCACAAAGAAACAGCGTATCGCTGCCCTATCCCTCGGTCGAGGCGTTGCGTGAGGCCTACGCTTTCACGGACCTGCAATCCTTCCTCGACATCTATTACGCCGGCGCCAGCGTGCTGCTTACCGAGCAGGACTTCTACGACATGACCGCCGCCTATCTGGCGCGCGCGCATGCAGACAATGTGCGCCACGCGGAGATCTTCTTCGACCCGCAAACCCATACCGCGCGCGGCGTGCCTTTCGAAACCGTCATCAACGGCATCTGGCGCGCCTGCGAGGAAGGCCCGATCAGCGCCACCCTCATCATGTGCTTCTTGCGGCACCTGTCGGAAGAAGAAGCACTGGCCACGCTGGACGAGGCGCTGCCTTACCGCGACAAGTTCATTGGCGTCGGCCTCGATTCGTCCGAAGTCGGCCACCCGCCGGAAAAATTCGCGCGCGTGTTCGAGCGCGCCCGCCAGCTCGGCCTGCGCCTGGTGGCGCATGCGGGCGAGGAGGGACCGCCCGCCTACATCGAAAGCGCGCTCGACGTGCTCAAGGTCGAGCGCATCGACCATGGCGTGCGCAGCCTGGAAAGCCCGGAACTGGTCGAACGCCTGGCGCGCGAGGGCATGGCGCTGACCGTGTGCCCGCTGTCGAACATCAAGCTGCGCGTGTTCGACGTCATGGGCAGCCACAATCTGCGCGCGCTGCTCGACGCGGGCCTGGCCGCCACCGTCAACTCGGACGACCCGGCCTACTTCGGCGGCTACATGAACGACAATTTCATCGCCGCCTTCGAGGCGCTGCCGCTGGACGCCGGACACGCGCGCCAGCTGGCGCGCAACAGCTTCGCCGCCTCCTTCCTCGATCCGGAGCGCAAGCGCGCTTTTCTCGGCGAGGTGGACGCCTTCTTTACCGCTCACGCCACTGCCGCTTAAGGAACACGCATGCTGATCCAGTCCCTTCGCATGACCGCGCGCGACTGGCGCGCGGGCGAGCTGCGCTTCCTGCTGGTGGCCCTGATCGTGGCCGTATCGGCCCTGTCCTCGGTGGGTTTCTTCATCGACCGCATGCGCGCAGGCCTGAACCGCGACGCCCACCAGTTGCTGGGCGCGGATCTGCTGCTGAACGCCGACGATCCGATCCAGCAGCGCTGGCGTGACGAGGCCACGCGGCGCGGCCTGCTCATCGCCGAAACCGCCACCTTCCAGAGCATGGCCCAGGCGGGCGAGGGCGAGGCCACGAGCGCCCAGCTGGCCGCCGTCAAGGCGGTCACGCCCGGCTATCCGCTGCGCGGCCAGCTCACGATCACGCTTGACCCGGACGCGGCCAGCCGCGCCCTCGGCCAGAAGACCGACGGCATACCGGCGCCGGGGACCGTGTGGGTGGACGCCAACCTGCTGCCGGCGCTGCGGGTCGGCGTGGGCGGCACGATCCAGCTCGGCGACAAGCAGTTTCGCATCGCCCAGCTGATCGCCACCGAACCGGACAAGGGCGCCTCGTTCGCCAACTTCGCCCCGCGGGTGATGCTGTCGATGGCGGACCTGCCGGCCACGCGCCTGGTCGACGCCTTCTCGCGCGTGAGCTACCGGCTGCAGGTGGCTTCGCCCTCACGCAACGATATCTCCGGCGTGGCGGCATACGAAAAATGGCTGCGCGCCGATATCGCTGCGCGCAACGTGCGCGGGGTGCGCATCGAGACGCTGGAGAACGGCCGTCCCGAGATGCGCGCCACGCTGGACCGCGCCGACAGCTTCCTGTCGCTGGTCGGCCTGCTGTCGGCGATGCTGGCGGCGGTCGCGGTGGCGATGGCGGCGCGCCGCTTCATGCAGCGCCACCTCGACGCCTGCGCCATGCTGCGCTGCCTCGGCATGACCCAGAACCAGGTCGGCGCGCTGTACCTGATCGAGTTCGCCATCGTCGGCCTGGCGGGCAGCGTGCTGGGCGTGGCGGTCGGCTTCGGCGCCCACTTCGTGCTGCTCGAGATGATCGGCAGCCTGCTGCCGCCCGACCTGCCGCCGGTGTCGATGCTGCCGGCGCTGCAGGGCGTCGCCACCGGCATGCTGCTGCTGGTCGGCTTCGCGCTGCCGCCGGTGCTCCAGCTGCGCAACGTGCCGCACAACCGCGTGATCCGGCGCGAAGCGGCCGCGCCCCAGCCGCTGGCGCTGGCCACCTATGGCCTGGGCATCGGTGTATTCCTGCTGCTCCTGCTGTGGCAGGCCGGCGATACCAAGCTGGCCCTGATGACGGCCGGCGGTTTCCTCGGCGGCCTCGGTGTGTTTGCGCTGGTGGCCTGGCTTGGCTTGCGCCTGCTGCGCGGCCTGCGCGGCGCCTTCAAGCACCAGGCCTGGCGCTTCGCCATCACCTCGCTGCAGCGCCGCCCCGGCGCCACCGTGGTGCAGGTGGTGTCGCTGTCGCTGGGCCTGATGGCGCTGCTGCTGCTCACCGTGGTGCGCGGCGACTTGATGGCGGCCTGGCGCCTGGCCACGCCGCCGGACGCGCCGAACCGCTTCATCATCAACATCCAGCCTGAGCAGGCCGCCGGCGTCGAGCAGCAGCTGCGCGGCGCGGGCGTGGCCAAGCCCGTGCTGTACCCGATGATTCGCGGTCGCCTGACCGCCATCAACGGCAAGCAGCTCACCCGCAACACCTACCAGAACGGCGACGCGCGCCGCCTGGCCGAGCGCGAGTTCAACCTGTCCACGATGCCGAACCTGCCCGAGACCAACGAGGTCGTCGCCGGCAGCTGGTACAAGGACGCGCCCGGCGTGGCCGAAGCCTCGGTCGAGCAGGGCCTGGCCAAGACCCTGGGCCTGAAGCTGGGCGACGTGATGCGCTTCGACATGGCCGGGCTGCCGGTCGAAGCAAAGGTGACCAGCCTGCGCAAGCTGGAATGGGGTTCGATGCGGGCCAACTTCTTCGTCATCATCAACCCGGCGGCGATGGCGAATGCCCCGGCCAGCTACATGACGGCCTTCCACCTTCCCGAAGGTGGAGCAAATGCGGGCGGAAACCTCACCAATGCGCTGACGCGCGCCTATCCGAACCTGACCGTGATCGACGTCTCCGGCATCATCCGCCAGCTGCAGGAAGTGCTGGACCAGGTGGTGGTGGCGGTCGAGTTCCTGTTCATGTTTACGCTGGCCTCGGGCGTGCTGGTGCTGTACGCGGCCCTGATGGGATCGCAGTCGGAACGCACCCGCGAAGCGGGCCTGCTGCGTGCGCTCGGCGCCACCCGCGACCAGCTGGCCACGGCGCAGCGGATCGAGTTCCTGCTGGTCGGCGGCCTGTCCGGCGTGCTGGCGGCGACCGGCGCCGCGGCGATGGGCTGGGTGCTGGCGGAATTCGTCTTCAAGTTCGCCTGGCGTTTCGAGCCGCAGGTGTGGCTGGCGGGCGCCTTGGTCGGCGCGGTCTGTGCCCTGATCGGCGGCTGGCTGGGCCTGCGCAGCGTGCTGCGCCAGCCGCCGCTGCAGACCCTGCGCGAAGCATGAAGGGCTGAATTGCAACAGCCGGGCGCCGGGGTGGCCAGCAGTCACTCCGGCGCGCTATCATGCTGGCATGTCCGAATCGAACACCCCCGAAGCACAAACCCTCTACGAGGTGATGGGCGGCGCCGAGCGCCTGCGCGAACTGGTCGACCGTTTCTACGACCTGATGCAGCTGGAGCCGGAATTCGCCGAGATCCACGCCATGCACCCGCAACCCAACGACAGCTCGCGCGAAAAGCTGTTCATGTTCCTGTCCGGCTGGATGGGCGGTCCCGACCTGTTCGTGCAGCAGCATGGTCACCCGCGCCTGCGTGCACGCCACCTGCCGTTCGCCATCGGCACCAGGGAACGCGACCAGTGGCTGCGCGCCATGGCCTGGGCCATGGAAGACCTGGGCTACGACGAGGAACTGCGCATGCGGATGATGCAGTCCTTCTACCATACCGCCGACTGGATGCGGAACAAGGCAGACTGACGCATGGGCATGGTTGAACTCCTGATCCTGATTGCTGTCGCGGTCGTCATCGTCCTGCAATTCCTGCTGCTCGCCCGTGCGCGCAACGCGGGAGACGGCCGCCACATCGAACGCCTGGAACGTGAACTGCGGCTCGAGATGCAGTCGACTGCCCAGGCCACGCGCCAGGAAGTCTCCGGCCACATGGGGCAGTACCACGCAGCGACGGTGCAACAGCTCGACGGCATGCGCCAGCAGATGCAGCTGCATTCCGCGAGCGGCCGCGAGGAGCAGGCACGCGCCTTGAAGCGTTTTGCCGACACCTTGCAGCTGACCCTGTCCAACCTGACCGAATCGAATGCCCAGCGCATGCTGGAAGTGCGCGGCACGCTGGAAACCAAGATCCGCGACCTGCAGCTCGATAACGCCAAGCGCCTGGAAGAGATGCGCCAGACCGTCGACGAGAAGCTGCACGCGACGTTGGAAACGCGTCTGACGGAGAGCTTCAAACAGGTCAGCGAGCGGCTGGAGAAGGTGCACCAGGGCCTGGGCGAGATGCAGCAGCTGGCGATCGGCGTGGGCGACCTGAAACGCGTGCTCACCAACGTCAAGACCCGCGGCACCTGGGGCGAAGTGCAGCTGGAGATGCTGCTGGAGCAGGTGCTGACTGTCGACCAATACGCCAAGAATGTTGAAACCATCGCCGGTACTGGCGCACGCGTCGAATTCGCAATCAAGCTGCCGGGCACGGTCGACGGCGGCCCGCCGCTGTGGCTGCCGATCGACGCCAAGTTCCCCAAGGAGCAGTACGAACGCCTGTTGGAAGCGGCCGAAACGGCCGACGCCGAGGGCGTGGCGCGCTACGGCGCCGAGCTGGAACGCGCGGTGCGGGTCGAGGCCAAGACCATCTGCGAGAAATACGTGTCGCCGCCGCAGACCACCGATTTCGCCATCCTGTTCCTGCCGACCGAAGGCCTGTATGCGGAAGTGATGCGCCGTCCCGGCCTGGCCGACGACCTGCAGCGCTCGCTGCGCGTGACGATCGCCGGCCCCTCGACCCTGACCGCGCTGCTCAACAGCCTGCAGATGGGCTTCCGCACGCTGGCGCTGGAAAAGCGCTCGTCCGAGGTGTGGCAGGTGCTGGGCGCGGTCAAGACGGAGTTCACCAAGTTCGGCGACGTGCTGGCCACGACCAAGGCGACGCTGGAGAAGGCAGCCAAGAACATCGAAAGCGCCGAGGTGCGCAGCCGGGTGATGGCGAAGAAGCTGAAGTCGGTGGAGGCACTGCCGTCCGAGGCCGCGCAGCTGATGCTGGGGCCGGACCGGCTGGATACCGACGATTAGGTAGGGGTGCGCCAGTCCGGTGGACTGGCGCACGCTTTGCCGACCGCGCGTCGATGGTTAACGCTTGAATTGGCGCACAGGCAGATCTTGCATGGTTTGAACGCGCGGTCGGCGGAGCGTGGTCCAGTCCACTGGACTGGACCACCCCTACATCAACCCCTCAAAGACTAATACGTCCACCATGTCGCCATCCGCGACATTGCCCTGCTCGTCGTGCAGCACCACCATGCAGTTCGCTTCCGACATCGAGCGCAGGATGCCCGAGCCCTGGGAACCCGTGATGCGCACTTCCGGTTCGCCGTCGGCGCCGCGCGCCAGGATGCCGCGCTGGTATTCGGTGCGCCCCGGCTTCTTGCGGATCGCGCCGCTGGAGCGCGCACGCAGCAGTGGTAGCGGAGCCTCGGCGCCCATCATGCGCAGCAGCGCCTCGCGCGCGAAGAAGTAGAACGAGACCATCACCGCTACCGGATTGCCGGGCAGCCCGAACAGGAAGGCGCTGCGGCCGTTCGAGTTCACCCGTCCGAAGGCCAGTGGGCGCCCCGGGCGCATGCCGATCTTCCAGAAGGTGACGTCGCCCAGCTTCGCCATGATCTGCTTGGTGTAGTCGGCGGCGCCGACCGAGACCCCACCCGAGGTGATGATGGCGTCGGCGTTCTCGCAGGCGCTGCGCAGGGCTTCCTCCAGCGCTTGCGGGTCGTCGCGCACGACGCCCATGTCGATGATGTCGCAGCCGAGGCGCTGCAGCATGCCGTAGATGGTGTAGCGGTTGCTGTCGTAGACGCAGCCTTCGTCCAGCGATTCGCCGACCGAGCGCAGTTCGTCGCCGGTCGAGAAGAAGGCCACGCGCAGGCGGCGCTGCACCGCGACCTCGGGGATGCCGAGCGAAGCCAGCATCCCCAGGTCGGGCGGGCGCACCACGCGGCCCGCCGTCAGGGCAGGGCCGCCGGCCTTCAGGTCTTCGCCGGCGAAGCGCCGGTTGTCGCCCGGGCGGATCACGCCGGCCGGTACCGTGATGCGGTCGCCGTCCTGGGTGACGAATTCCTGCGGCACTACGCTGTCGCAGCCTTCGGGCATGACGCCGCCCGTCATGATGCGCACGCATTCTCCGCTCGCCGGCACCACGCCAAGGGCATTGCCGGCGTAGGTCGTGCCGAGCACCCACAGCGTGACCGGCGCGTCAGGGCGCAGGTCGGCGCCGCGCAGGGCGAAGCCGTCCATGGCCGAGTTGTCGTGGGCCGGCACGTTGATCGGAGAAATGACGTCTGCCGCCAGCACGCGGCCGAGCGCCGCACGCAGCGCGACTTTTTCCACCGCACGCACAGGCTGCACGAACTCGCGGATGATGCGCTGGGCGTCGCGTACAGGAAGGGCTTCCGGATCGTAGCTGGAGAGGCAGCTCGCCACCTGCGCCAGGCTGCGCGCCGCCGTCTGGTCCAGGCCCTGCAGTTCGTCGAGGGTATTGATGTTGCGGAAGGCGTCCGCGTCCTCGAACAGCACCTCGACCGCCTTCAGGTCCTTGTACCAGCCGTCCATGCGCCGTCCGCCCTCGAGCAGGTAGCGCGACAGCACCGGCAGCCGGCTCGCCTTCACCAGGCAGAACACGGGGTGGGGCTGGGGGCGCATGCCTGCTTCCTGGGTGACCGCATAGGCAAGGTCGGCGTCGTGTTCTTCGACCGCGGCGGCCAGGCGCTCGGCCAGGTCGCGCGGCAGGAAGGGCGAATCGCAGGGCACCGCCAGCAGCCAGGGCGTGGCGCAGTGCATCAGGCCCGCCTCCAGGCCCGCCAGCGGGCCCGCGAAACCGGGCGTTTCGTCAGCCCATACGGGCGCGGCCAGCTCCAGCCAGGCATCGAGGTTGCGGTTGGCGTTGACCATGACCGAGCCGACCTGCGGCAGCAGGCGCTCGATCGCGTGCTGCGCCATCGGCTTGCCGCGGAAAGGCTGCAGGCCCTTGTCGACGTTGCCCATGCGCGAGCCACGCCCGCCCGCCAGGATCAGTCCCGTGATGAGTGTCTTTTCCATGTTGTTCGAAGTATTAGCCGCCGATGTACGACATTTCGACTTTCTTGCCGCGCGCCAGGCCCGAGGTATCGACCGTGCGCTGCTCGGAATAGCGGTCGGTACGGCCGCGCCAGAGCTGGGCCACGGCGCCGAGGATCTCCGCATCGCTACGCTCCTTGCGCAGCAGGGTGCGCAGGTCGTGGCCCTGGGTGGCGAACAGGCAGGTGTACAGCTTGCCTTCGGTCGACAGGCGCATGCGCGTGCAGTCCTGGCAGAAGGCCTGGGTGACGCTGGAGATG
This sequence comes from Massilia sp. IC2-477, assembly GCF_020707265.1. GTDB lineage: Bacteria > Pseudomonadota > Gammaproteobacteria > Burkholderiales > Burkholderiaceae_D > Telluria. Next base: position 137,133 of record NZ_JAJFEQ010000007.1, on the reverse strand, counting down.
ACCCCGACTTCGCCGCCGCCGTCCAGGTAGCGCCAGCGCGCGGCGGTCTCGCCCGTGTAGTTGGCGGCGACCGGCGCCAGCGGCAGCTCGGCGCCGATGCGGCGGATCACCTCGGCGGACGGAATCACGTCAACCATGTTCCAGCCGTTCGAGGCGCCCACGTCCATGTATTCGATGAAGCGCAGGATGAAGGGCGAGCCCTTGAAGTGGCGCGCCATCGGCAGGATCTGGTCTTCGTTGGTGCCGCGCTTGACGACCATGTTGACCTTGATCGGGCCCAGCCCGGCCTCGTGCGCGGCGTCCAGTCCGTGCAGCACGTCGGCCACCGCAAAGTCGACGTCGTTCATGCGCCGGAACACGGCATCGTCGAGGGCGTCGAGCGAGACCGTCACGCGGTCCAGGCCCGCGTCCTTCAGCGCGCGCGCCTTGCGCGCCAGCAGCGAGCCGTTGGTGGTGAGCGTGAGGTCGAGCGGGCGGCCGCTCGGCGTGGGGAGCGCGCGCAGCATGCCGACCAGGCGTTCCAGGTTCTTGCGCAGCAGCGGCTCGCCGCCGGTCAGGCGGATCTTCTCGACGCCGTGGGCGATGAACAGGCGCGCCACGCGCGTGATCTCTTCGAACGAGAGCAGCTCGCTGTGCGGCAGGTAGGCGTAGTCCTTGTCGAACACCTCTTTCGGCATGCAGTAGACGCAGCGGAAATTGCAGCGGTCGGTCACCGAGATGCGCAGGTCGTGCAGCGGCCGGCCCAGGGCGTCGGACAACAGTCCGGTGGGCGCGTCCGGCGCCGCCGGCACCGGAAGCAGGGGCGAGCGCAGGTCGTTCAGCAGGATGATTTTTTCAGGCATGCCAATACGATAGCACGACCCCCGCCAGCGCACAGGCGGCGATCAGCTTGATGGGCCCGAGCTTGAAGCGCAGCAGGGCGATTGCCGCCACCAGGCCGATGGCGATCGCGCCCGGCTGGAGCTGGCCGCCGGCAAAGAACACGTGCTGGCCGAAGAACACGGCCAGGCTGGCGATCACGCCGACCACGGCGGCCGAGATCGCGGTGAGCGGGGCGGTCAGGCGCACGTTGCCGCGCCCGGACTCGACCAGCGGCCCGCCCGCCAGGATGAACACGAACGAGGGCAGGAAAGTGAACAGGCTGGCCACCAGCGCCCCGGCAATGCCGCCCAGGGGCAGGGCGGCCGGGCCGAACAGCGCATGGGTCCAGCCGCCCACGAAACCGACAAAGGCGACGATCATGATCAGGGGACCCGGCGTGGTTTCGCCCAGCGCCAGCCCGTCGATCATCTGGGTGGCGCTCAGCCAGCCGTATTTTTCGACTGCGCCCTGCACCACGTAGGGCAGCACCGCGTAGGCGCCGCCGAAGGTCATCAGGGCAGCCTTGGTGAAGAACCAGCCCATGCGCGTGAGGGTGCCGTCCACACCATAGACGGCGGCCAGCAGCAGCCAGGCGCCCAGTGCCAGGCCGGTGCCGATCAGGCCGGCCTTGGCGAGGCCGCGCATGGAGAAGCGCGCGTGCGCCGGCGTGGGGGTGTCGTCGTCGATCAGGGCCGGTCCGTAGTGCTTGCGGCTGGCGGGATGGCCGCCGCCGGGCTGGAAGCGCTGCGGCCACAGGCGTCCGCCCACCAGGCCCGCCAGCGCGGCCGCCAGCACGATCAGGGGGAAGGGGACATCGAGCACGGCGATGGCGACGAAGGCCAGCGCCGCGATCGCCGCCAGCGCGCCGTTGCGCAGCGTGCGGGTGCCGATGCGCCAGGCGGCGCCGATCACGATCGCCACCACGGCCGGCTTGATGCCCGCCATGACCCCGGCGATGACGGGAAGGTGGCCCCAGGCCAGGTAGATCCACGACAGGCCGATCAGGAGCAGCAGCGAGGGCAGGATGAACAGCAGCCCGGCCACGATGCCGCCCCAGGTGCGGTGCAGCAGCCAGCCGATGTAGACGGCCAGCTGGGTCGCTTCGGGACCGGGCAGCAGCATGCAGTAGTTCAGGGCGTGCAGGAAGCGCTGCTCGGAGATCCAGCGGCGGCGCTTGACCAGTTCGCTGTGCATGAGGGCGATCTGGCCCGCCGGGCCGCCGAAGCTGATGAAGCCGAGCTTGAGCCAGTAGAGCAGGGCTTCGCGGAAGGAGATGGAGCTTGGCATCCTGCTATCGTAACCCGACAATATGACTGCCTGCTTGCGTCCCTGTTGGGCATGAAACAAAAAAGGGGAAGCCGCAGCTTCCCCTCTTGTCTGAACGCGACTGGATTACTGACGCGTATCCACCTGGATCAGCGGCTCATCCACCGGCGCCTCGACCTTCTTGCGGGCGCGGCCCATGCGCGGTGCAGTAGTGGCCTGGGTGGCGGCTTCCTGTGCGGCGCGCAGCTTTTCCGGATCGGTCGCAGCGAGCTGCAGGCCGGCGGCGGACAGGACTTCGTTCAGGTCCACCGGAGCCTGGGCAGCCACTGGCGCCGGAGCGGCAGCGACCGGTGCAGGGGCAACCGGGGCAACCGGGGCAACCGGTGCAGCCGGTGCTTCGGCGACAGGTGCCGGCGCCGGTGCCGCTTCCACTGCCGGCGCCTTGGCCGCAGCCATCGACGCTGCGGTCGGGAACAGCCACGGACCCGGATCGGCCGCTACGCTCGGCGCGGGAGCAGGTGCTGGTGCGACTGGCGCTGGTGCAGCCGCGGCAGCGGCCTTGGCCGCAGCCCTGGCGGCGGCATCGGCTTCGGCCTTGGCCTTGGCAGCCACCGACGCGGCGGTCGGGAAGGGCCACGGACCCGGCTCGGCCTGGGCGGCAGCTTTCTTCGGCGACTTGGCTGCGGCAGCGACCTTGGCGGCCTCTTCGTCGGCCACCGGGGTGAACACCGGTGCGCCGTCGACACCTTCAGCCGACTCGATGCCTTCGACCTGGTCACGGTCGCGGCGGTTGCGGTTTCGGCCACCGCGGCGGCGGCGGCGGCGCGGCTCGTCGCCGCCTTCGGTTTCCAGTTCCTCGCCATCCGGACCGGTGGCGGCGACTTTCACCGCGTGGTCCAGCACGTCGCCGTGCGGCGTGGTGGTCGACAGTTCGCTTTCCTCGCTCGGAGCCGGGACGGCCTGCAGCTTCAGTTCTTCGGCCTTGGCCTCGACCTGCTGGGCGGCGCGCTCGCCACGTTCGCGGCGCGGTGCGCGTTCCTTGCGTTCGCCCGGCTCACGCTCGGCGCGTGCCGGTGCTGCGCCCTCGAGCTGCTCGCGCGGCTCGCGCGGTGCACGTGGTTCGCGCGGCTCACGCTTCTCGCGCGGCTGACGCGCCGGCTTGCCTTCGGCTTCCGCCGGCTTGACGGTTTCCTCGAGCTTCGCAGTCTCGTCGCGCTCGCGGCCGCCCTTGGCGCCGCGGCCGTTGCGGGTGCGCTGGCCGTTGCGGCCATTGCGTTCGCTGCGCTCGCCGGCTGCCGGTGCGGCGGGCTTCTCAGCCACGACCGGGGCAGGCGCCTGGCTTGGTGCCACCGGTGCGCCCATGAAGAAGGCCTTGACGCGGGCGAAGAAGCCCAGTTCGCTCGGGGCCGGCGCTGCAGCGGCCGGGGCCGGGACGGGCGCGGCGGCCTTGGCCGGTTTTGCGGCTTCGCTGCGGTCCACCATCGGCGCCGGCTGGGCCGGGGTGATGGTCTTGACCACGGCTTCCTGGCGCGGCTTGGCTTCTTCCTTCTGGCGCTTGGAGAAGCTCATGTCGGTCTCGGCCGATTCCGCCATGGTGTAGCTGGCGGCCACGTCTTCCAGGCGCGGGTCGTCGTGCTTGATGCGCTCGAGCTTGTAGTGCGGGGTGTCCAGATGCTTGTTCGGGATCAGGATCACGGTGATGCGGTGGCGGTTCTCGATCTTGAGCACTTCGCCGCGCTTTTCGTTCAGCAGGAAGGCGGCGACGTCGACCGGCACCTGCACGTGGATCGCGGCCGAGTTTTCCTTCATGGCCTCTTCCTGGATGATGCGCAGGACTTGCAGGGCCGAGGATTCGGTATCGCGAATGTGGCCGGTGCCCGAGCAGCGCGGGCAGGTCACGTGGGAGCCTTCCGACAGCGACGGGCGCAGGCGCTGGCGCGACAGTTCCATCAGGCCGAAGCGCGAGATCTTGCCCATCTGCACGCGTGCACGGTCATGGTGCAGGGCGTCCTTCAGGCGCTGTTCCACTTCGCGCTGGTTCTTGGCCACTTCCATGTCGATGAAGTCGATCACGATCAGGCCGCCCAGGTCGCGCAGGCGCAGCTGGCGGGCCACTTCGTCGGCCGCTTCGCAATTGGTGTTGAAGGCGGTGGTCTCGATGTCCGAGCCGCGCGTGGCGCGCGCCGAGTTGACGTCGATGGAGACCAGGGCTTCGGTGTGGTCGATGACGATCGCGCCGCCCGACGGCAGCGGCACGGTGCGGGCATAGGCGGTTTCGATCTGGTGTTCGATCTGGAAACGCGAGAACAGCGGCACGTCGTCGCTGTAGCGCTTGACGCGATGCGCCATGTCCGGCATCACGTGCGACATGAACTGCTGCGCCTGTTCGAAGATCTCGTCGGTGTCGATCAGGACTTCGCCGATGTCCGGCTGGAAGTAGTCGCGGATCGCGCGGATCACCAGCGAGGATTCCTGGTAGATCAGGAAGGGGCCCGACGCCGACTTGCCGGCGCCTTCGATCGCGCGCCACAGTTGCATCAGGTAGTTCAGGTCCCACTGCAGTTCGTCGACGTTGCGGCCGATGCCGGCGGTGCGGGCGATCACCGACATGCCTTGCGGCAGGTCGAGCTTGTCCATGGTTTCGCGCAGTTCCTGACGCTCTTCACCCTCGACGCGGCGCGACACGCCGCCGCCGCGCGGGTTGTTCGGCATCAGGACCAGGTAGCGGCCGGCCAGCGAAATGAAGGAGGTGAGGGCGGCGCCCTTGTTACCGCGTTCCTCTTTCTCGACCTGGACCATGATTTCCTGGCCTTCCTTGAGGGCTTCCTTGATCGTGCAGTTACGCACGTCGACGCCATCACGGAAATAAGAACGGGCAACTTCTTTGAAGGGGAGGAAACCGTGGCGGTCTTCGCCGTAGCTGACGAAGCAGGCTTCGAGGGAGGGTTCGATGCGGGTGATGACACCCTTGTAGATATTGGACTTGCGTTGCTCGCGACCGGCGGTCTCGATATCGATGTCGATCAGCTTTTGACCGTCGACAATCGCTACGCGCAGCTCCTCTTGCTGCGTAGCGTTAAACAACATACGTTTCATTTTTATTAACTCCGCGACCCGAAGGCCGTGTCATGCCGCGCTGGTTAGACGCGGCGAAAGTACAGGGATGTACGCGGAGAAGGGAATGCTGGAGGGGGGAATACCCGGGACGGGGCAGGACGATGCAGGGCATCGCTGCCACACAGGGCGCAAATGATGTCGAACGTCATTGTCTACGCACGCCGCGACCAGCAACCGGCCCGCCTGCCACCACGTTGGGGTGGGCACAGCGGACACAGCGGGGCAGTGTGCAACAACGAGCCAAACCGTAGCCAGCGAACAACCAAGACTTCGATACCGAGGCGATCAATCAGCCTTCCGTAAACTGGAGCCTTCAGGTGAGGCTTACATCGGGTCGGGCGAAAACGACAAGCGTTATCGACACCATCACCCGGCAAGCCGCGAACAGGGCGGCTTGCCGGTACTTATCCATACAAATCCAAACAGTCCATCCTGCATCCAGCCACGCAACCCGATTGCAACTGCAGGTGCAACCCTGATCGCCGCCTGAATGTGCGTACACGTTTTTTTCCACCGAATTTGCTGATTAGCGGGGCCGGTGGAGCGCGCCCCTGTGTAAAATATCGTTTTAATTCTTACACCAGCAGAGGTTTGACCGCCGCCTGTCGATTATATATTCAAAATGAAGGACTTAGAGAGAATTTCTGGGAAGACAATGCGAACAGTGGTACAGAACGATGTTGTTCCCCCTTCATCACAGCCAACAATCCAGGCGCAGTTCGTCACAATTACCGAAGAAGAAGCCGGTCAGCGGATCGATAACTACCTGTTGCGTGTCTGCAAAGGCGTCCCCAAGAGCCACATCTACCGCATCCTCCGTTCGGGGGAAGTGCGGGTCAACAAGGGCCGCATCGACCAGTTGTACCGCCTCGCCGAAGGCGACCTGGTGCGGATCCCGCCGATCCGGATTGCCGAAAAAGCCAGCAGCCAGGCCGCGCCCGGCGCCGAGTTCGCCGTCGTGTTCGAGGATGCGCACCTGCTTGTGATCGACAAGCCGGCCGGGGTGGCCGTGCATGGCGGCTCGGGCGTGTCGTATGGCGTGATCGAGCAGTTGCGTGCGGCGCGGCCCCAGGCCAAGTTCCTGGAACTGGTGCACCGCCTCGACCGCGAGACCTCGGGTTTGTTACTCATCGCCAAGAAGCGCTCGGCCCTGACCAACCTGCACGACCAGATGCGCGACGGCGTGACCGACAAGCGCTACCTCACCGCGGTCTACGGCGACTGGACCAACAAGCGCCAGCATGTCAAGCTGCCTTTACATAAGTTCACGACCCCGGATGGCGAGCGGCGCGTGGTGGTGCAGGCCGGCGGCCAGGAAGCGCACACGGTGTTCAACCTGAAGCGCAAGTGGAAAGACTTCGCCCTGCTGGAGGCCGAGCTGAAGACCGGACGCACGCACCAGATCCGCGTGCACCTCGCTTCGAGCGGCTTTCCCATCCTCGGCGACGAGAAATACGGCGATTTTGCATTGAACAAGCAGCTTCAGAAGGCAAACGACGAGCGCGGCGCCCTCAAGCGCATGTTCCTGCATGCCTGGCAGATCACCTTCACCCATCCCGACACCGGCCAGTCGATGACCTTGCACGCGCCGCTGCCGGCCGAGTGCGACCGATTCTTGGTAAGCTTGGGGCAACCAATCATATAAATAGCAATGTGGGCGGGAAACCTGCCCGCCGCACAAGAATAATATGCCAAGAAAGCAATTTGACCTGATCGTCTTCGACTGGGACGGCACCCTGATGGACAGCACGGCTGCGATCGTCCGCTGCATCCAGTCGGCGGCACGCGACCTCGGGCTGCCGGTGCCGAGCGACGCCTCGGCCTCGCACGTGATCGGCCTCAGCCTGTCCGAGGCGATGCAGACCGTGCTGCCGGACATCGACCCGGTGCTGTACCCGAAGATGGTCGAGCGCTACCGTTTCCACTTCCTCACGAAGGACCATGAACTGGTGTTGTTCAAGGGAGTTCGCGAAATGTTGAGCGAACTTGCGGCCCAGGGGTACTTCCTGGCGGTGGCCACGGGGAAAAGCCGCGTGGGCCTGAACCGGGCCATGAACGCGGCCGGCCTGCTGTCCATGTTCGACGCCACCCGCTGCGCCGACGAAACCTTTTCCAAGCCGCACCCGGCCATGCTGCAGGAGCTCACGCGCGAACTGGGCCAGGACTTGCGCCGCACCGTGATGATTGGCGACACCACCCATGACCTGATGATGGCGAACAATGCGGGCGCCTCCGGTATCGCGGTCGAGTTCGGCGCCCATCCGGTGCACCAGCTGCAGGCCTGCAATCCGATCTTCTCGGCCCGCTCGATCCCCGAGCTGCACGCCTGGTTGCTGGAGAACGCGTAAGGATGGCCGAACATGACGGCCTGTTCGTGTGCGAAGCGGACGCCTTGCTCGACGGCGGCAAGGGCGTGCGCTTCCCGGTCATTGCCTTTGGGCACCCAGCGACGGGCTTTGTGGTACGGTATGACGGTAAACCATTTGCCTATCTGAACCGTTGTGCACATGTGCCCATCGAACTCGACTGGAAGCAGGGCGATTTCTTCGAGTCGAGCAGCCTGTACCTGATGTGCGCCACTCATGGCGCGGTGTACGAGCCGGATACCGGCAAGTGCGCCGGCGGCCCCTGCCGCGGCGGGCGGCTGCGGCCGATTGCCGTGAGCGAACGCGACGGCGGCATCTGGTGGCAGCCCGACGACATGGTGCGCCCCCCGGCGCAGGAATGAATACCGAACATTATTGAATGCTGAGCGAATGAGCGAGCAAGCGAGTCACGATCAACCAGGCGAATACCCGGCCGAAAAACGGCTCGCCGCCAATCCCACCGCCAGCAACTGGGAGCGCGAAACGCTCGAGAAACTGGTCTTCGCCACCGTGCGCGAACGCCGCGCGGCGCGCCGCTGGGGCATCTTCTTCAAGCTGAGCTTCCTGCTGGTGGCCGTCCTGGCCCTGCTGACCTATTACGATTCGACCTTCGGTTTCGGCGGCGACGAAAACCTCGGCCGCCACACCGCCCTCATCGAGATCAACGGCGAGATCGAATCCGAAGGCAGCGGCGCGGCCGACACCGTGATTCCCTCGCTGAACAAGGCGTTTTCCGACGCCGGTTCGGCCGCGGTGGTGCTGCGCATCGACAGCCCCGGCGGCAGCCCGGTACAGGCCGGCATCATCGTCGACGAGATCCAGCGCCTCAAGCGCGGCTACCCGGACAAGCCGCTGTACGTGGTGGTGGACGAGATCTGCGCCTCGGGCGGCTATTACATTGCCTCGGCGGCCGACCGCATCTACGTGAACAAGGCCTCGATCGTCGGCTCGGTCGGGGTGCTGATGGACAGCTTCGGTTTCACCGGCACCATGGAAAAGCTGGGCGTCGAGCGGCGCCTGCTCACCGCCGGCGAGAACAAGGGTTTCCTCGACCCCTTCAGCCCGCAGTCGGACAAGCACAAGGCACACGCCCAGGCGATGCTCAACGAAATCCACCAGCAATTCATCTCGGTGGTGCGCGCCGGCCGCGGCAAGCGCCTGAAGGAAACCCCGGAAACCTTCTCCGGCCTGTACTGGACCGGCGCCAAAGCGGTGGAGATGGGCCTGGCCGACGGCTTCGGCACGGTCGACACGGTCGCGCGCGACATCGTCAAGGCCGAGGACATCGTCGACTACACGGCCCACGAAGGCTTGCCGGAACGCGTCCTGAAGAAATTCGGCGCGTCGGTCGGCCACGGCGCCGTGAGTGCGGCCTTCAAGGGGGCGGTGCCGCAGGTTCGATGACATTTTGCTTGCATCCTGCGGAACATGTTCTATATTGGGTTTAGCGACTTGACGGCGGGCCGGCCACGACACACACCGATCGTGATCACCCGGATCGAGAGGAGCGCCCCCTGCACCGCGGGTGCAGCTTCGAGAGAATTCAATTCCTCACAGTAGTGTTCCTTCTCAGGAAGTGGAAACGACGGCTCCGGCCGTCGTTTTCATTTCCACCGCCGGGGTCGCGGGTTCAGGAGCAGGTGCCCAGGTGCCGGGTGTCGCCGTCCTGCGCCGGCTGGTAGTCGATGACGGGCGGCGGGCACAGGGTGGGGGCGTCCTCGTGCTGGCTGAAGCCGCCGCGGTCGAGCCAGGCCTGGAAGTCGCGCCGGGCCGCGGCGTACCAGGCAGCGCGCAAAGCGGGGGCGCCATGGTGCAGGTGCGGGATGTGCCCGCCGTGTTGCCAGCGCGCCAGGGCGAGGCGGGTCGGAAACAGGGCGGCGTGGAATCTGGCCATCCGGCGCCGTTCCTCAGGGTCGACTGCGAACGGGAGTGGGCCATCGATCGGTTGCGCGTTGGTGTGCACGGTTTTTATTCCTATTGGGTTATGTGAAGCTAACCTGGATGAAGTCTCGGGTCATTAGGCAGATTCCTAACGCGTTGAAGTCTATCAATAGGAAACTTCCTAGGCTTGACGCGCGTCAAATGAACGGACGCATCTGAAGGCTGTCGGAAAACATTACCCCTGAGGAGGGGGCGGGCCCCATCCGCGATGGGTAAGCGCTGCCACTTTGGAAGGGGCGTCGCCGGGCCTGCCGCTTCCCGGCCGCTTCTGTTACAGTGGCGCCCCATGAGCAAACTTTCCCTCGACCGCATCCTGCAATCGCAGGGATTCGGCACCCGCAAATACTGCCGCGCCCTGATCGAGGACGGCGACGTGCTGGTCAACGGCACCGTAGAAGACAATTACAAGGCCAGCATCGAGACCGACGATCTGGTGCTGACCGTGTTCGACGAAGAATGGCGCTACCGCGAACACCTGTATATCGCGCTGTACAAGCCGGCCAACTATGAATGCTCGCGCAAGCCGAGCCACCATCCGGGCGTGCTGACCCTGCTGCCCGAGCAGTTCGGCTGGCGCGAAGTCCAGCCGGTCGGCCGCCTCGACCACGACACCACCGGCCTGCTGCTGATGTCGGACGACGGCCCCTTCATTCACGCCCAGTCCTCGCCCAAGCGCCACGTGCCCAAGGTTTACCAGGCCACCACGGCGGAACCGGTGACCCAGGCCCTGGTCGACCAGATGCTGTCCGGCGTGCAGCTGCACGACGAGCCGGCGCCCCTGAAGGCGGTCTCCTGCGTGCAGCGCGGCGAGCACCTGCTCGAGATCGTGCTGGAGCAGGGCAAGTACCATCAGGTCAAGCGCATGCTGGCGGCTGCGGGCAACCACTGCAGCGCGCTGCACCGCTCGCAGATCGGCGGCCTGACGCTGGAATCGCTCGGACTGAAGGAAGGGGAGTGGTGCTACCTGGAGCCGGAACAGCTGGCGCTGCTGGTGCCGTAGGGTGGGCGGCTCGTAATCAGGGTCACCGGCCCTGATTACCCCACGCGGTGATACGCGAAGGCTCCTATTTCTTGCCGGATAATTTCGCCGCTAACTATCACCGCGTGGGCGGGAGACCGTGATTTGGTCCACTGGACCAGATCACCCCTACGGAATCCAGGCCCGTCGGCCGCCCCTGGCGTCCGGCCTTGTCGACCCGCCGTGCCATGCTCTGCAGGTCGAGCGGCCGCGTGAGCCGGTGGCGCGCCAGCGCGGCGGCGCCCACCGCGACCGCATCGGCGCCGAAGCGTGAGGTGCGGATCTCCGGCGCCGCCAGCATCGCCGCATCCGCATAGCCGCCCAGCACCCGGCGCGCCGGTTCGATCAGGGTGTTGCCCAGCCGCAGAGCCGGGCCGCCGATGACGATCGCCATCGGGTCGAAGGCGGCCCACAGGTTGTTCAGCAGGATTCCCAGCTGTTCGCCGGCCGCGGCCACTGCCGCGCAGGTCTGCGCCTGGCCCTGCGCCACCTTGTCGAACAGGCGCTCGAGGGCAGCCGGGCTCGGCTTTTCCGTACCCAGCAGCGAAGCGAGCCCGATCAGCGCATCCGCGCAGCCGGAGCGCCCGCAGGAACACAGCGGTCCGTTGGCCTGCAGGATCGCGTGCCCGACTTCGCCCGCGAAGCCGCCCAGGCCGGTGAGCAGGTTGTCGCCCACGATCACGCCGGCGCCCACGCCGTAGCCGATCGACAGGTAGACCAGCGGATCCAGGCCGGTCTGGCCGGTGAATTCGAATTCGGCCAGCGCCGCGACGTTCGCCTCGTTCTGCATGTACAGCGGCAGGCCTTCCAGCAGGGTGCCCGCGAAGTGCGTGCGCACCTGGCCATCCACGTCCACGTTGCGCCAGCCCATGTGCGGTGCGTAGCGCAGCACGCCCAGCTTTTCGTCCACCCCGCCGTGCAGGCCGAGCCCGATGCCCAGCACCTGGCGCGCACCAGGCGTGCCCGCCGTGCGCGCGAGGCGCTTGGCGAGCCGTACCAGGGCAGCGGCCACCAGTTTGACGCACGAGGCCGGATCGGCGCTGTCGTCGTAGGACACCACGCGGGTCTCGAGCACCTCGCCGAGGAGGTTGGTGGCCACCACGCGCGCCTCGTCCACGCCGATTTCTGCGCCGAGCAGCGCCAGCCGGTCCGGATCGAGGTGCAGGGGCGTGGCGCGCCGGCCCACTTCGCCGGTCGCCATCAGCTCGCGTTCGATCAGCCAGCCTTCGTCCATCAGGTCACGCACCAGCATGCTGACCGTCGACTTGGTCAGCCCCAATACCTCGGCCAGCGAGGCACGCGACAGGCCAGGCTGGTTGCCGACCTGCCGGACCAGGGCCATCCGGTTGAGTTGCTTCAGCAGTTGGTGGTCACCGGTGACTGGCATGGGGTCGATAGGGGTTGAATGTGATGATTATGCAACAGCTGCGCGCGGTCCGGAAAACCCGTTTGCTGCGGCAGGGCGGGATCAAAACGGCAAGTATAACCCTCTCCCTGAAGGAAGAATGCGCTTTCGGGAAAAACGCGAAGTCCTTGATTTGTTTGTGAAATCGATTTCATAATGCTTGGGACGCAGTATGCTCGAACCGAGTTCCGCGCTTCCCAGGCGCGCTTCCGAACCCTTTTCAGCATGAATTTGCTGCGCTGCGTCATAGATGCCGTATCCCATTTCGTTTGTTCGACGAATTGACTAATTCTATTCCTGATATTACGCTTTGGTAAATATATGAAGTCCGACAGGCAATCTTATTAAGCCTGCGGTGCGATCCCTGCACACGGCACAACGGACTCGACCCCACTACAAATTTGTTTTTTAGGTGTTTTTCAGCAACGCCACCAGCGGCACGTTCCCATCCGGGCGCGGCGCCACATTTGTAGAAGAGAGGAGACACAGTGTTGCACGATAAAAGGAAAGCAGATTCGCTTCACCTGGCCACCAGGCACAGGCTGATTGCCCTTGCGGTGGCCAGCGCCTGCGCCACCCTGGTCACCCAGGCCCATGCACAGCAAGCGAATCAGGAGACGACCAACAGCCCGGCCGCGAGCACCGCGGCCGATCCCGCCGGCGTTACCGGCACCGCCCCCAGCACCGTCGTGGTGACGGGCATCCGGGCCAGCCTGCAATCGACGCTGAACCTGAAGCGCAACTCGGACGGCTTCGTGGACGGCATCGCCGCCGACGACATCGGCAAGTTCCCGGATACCAACCTGGCCGAAGCCCTGCAGCGCATCAGCGGCGTGTCGATCGACCGCAACCGCGGCGAGGGCGCCCTCGTCACCGTGCGCGGCGTCGGCCCGGACCTGAATTTGGTGCTGCTCAATGGCCGCCAGATGCCGACCGCGAACCTGGGCGACCAGTCCGGCCGCGCCTTCGACTTCAGCAACCTGGCCGCGGAAGCCGTGTCGCAGATCCAGGTGTACAAGAGCGTGCGCGCCGACGTCACCCCTGGCGGCATCGGCGCCACCCTGAACGTCATGACCGGCCGTCCGCTCGACCTCGGCAAACAGGCCAGCTTCGGCGCCAAGGTCGTGTACGACGAGTCGAACAACAACCTGCCCGACCAGAACAAGGCCAGGCGCTCGGCCACTCCGGAAGTCTCCGGCCTGTACAGCAATACCTGGAACGACGGCATGTTCGGCCTGTCCGCCAGCGCGAGCTACCAGGAACGCAACATGGGCATCAACACGGCCGCCGTCATCAACGGTTGGATGGGCCCTTTCAAGATCGGCGACACCGCGGACGGCGCGATCCCGCAGCCGAACAACCCGAACTTCGTCAACATCAAGAATCCGCCGAGCGGTAACGACCTGTACCTGTCGCCGCAGAACATGTCGTACAAGATGAACGGCTACCAGCGCCAGCGCACCAACGGCCAGCTGACCTTCCAGTTCCGCCCCGTCAAGGAACTGACCGCCACCCTGGACTATACCTTTGCCGAGAACAAGCTCCAGCACCGCTACAGCGAGCTGTCGGCCTGGTTCGGCCATAACATGGATATCCAGGGCGCCCAGTTCAGCGGCGGCCCGCTGTCCTCGCCGCTGTACTACGAGGAGCGCTACACCAGCCCGCAGGACATCTCGATGAACGGCGGCGACGCGGCCCGCAAGTCGACCCTGAACTCGCTCGGCTTCAACACCCAGTGGCGCGCCAGCCCCGACCTGACCCTGAGCTTCGACGCGCACCATTCGATTGCGGAAGCGAAGTCGGACAGCCCCTACGGCTTCAACAATGACCTGGCGACCGCCAGCTTCAGCCGCGGCACCACGCGCGCCGACTTCACCAGCGAGATGCCGGTGCTGTCGATCCAGGGCGCCGACTTCGTCGGCAGGCCGCACCAGGTAGCCGGTTCGTGGTTCCAGGACGGCCGCAACAAGATGATGCTCGACCAGGCCCAGCTTGGCGGCAAGCTCAAGCTGTTCGAGCGCTCCGGCCTGAACTTCGGCGCGGCCTTCACCAGGAACAAGAACGAGTCGATTTTCCAGCAGGTGCAGCGCGATACCTGGGGCGGCACGGTGCCGGTCACCTCGAACGCCTACAACCAGAACATGTGGCACGCGGATAACCTGCGCAACTACTTCAGCAAGCTGGGCGGCGCCGACAACCCGAACCTGTTCACCCAGATCCACCCGTTCGACTTCGAGGCGGTGCGCAACGCCGCCATCGCCATCACGGGCGACCGCGCCGGCTATACCCCGAGCCTGGCCAACCCTGCCTACGACCGCACCACGATCGAGAAGACCAAGTCGATCTACTTCCAGTTCAACACCGACTGGGATACCACGCTGCCGATGCACACCGGTATCGGTTTCCGCTACGAGCAGACCCGGGTCGCCTCGACCGGCCTGACCAAGGTGCCGACCGGCATCCGCTGGATCTCGGAGAACGAGCTGCCGGTCGACTTCGGGTCGCAGCAGTTCGAGACCCTGGAAGGCAAATACAACAATTTCCTGCCGAGCGTGGACTGGGACATGGACCTGCGTTCCGACCTGAAGCTGCGCGCCAGCTACGGCGTGTCGATCGGCCGTGCGCGTTACGACCAGATTGCCGGCGGCAGTACCTACGGCACCACCGCCAGCGTCACCGGCGTGACGGTCAGCCGCGGCAACCCAGCGCTGGAACCGGTCAAGTCCAAGAACCTGGACCTGTCGGCCGAGTGGTACTACAACAAGCAGAGCATGCTGTCGCTCGGCCTGTTCCACAAGAAGCTGACCGATTACACGGGTTCCACCGTGATTACCGAGGCCTCGCCGAGCGCGACCACCCCGGTGGGCGGCAAGTACTGGAATGCGGCGGTGGCGTCGGGCTGCTCGGTATCCAACCGCATCTGCATCCGCAACTACATCCTGCGTAACTTCGGCGGCCAGCCGGGCGTGACCTACACCGGCGACAATTCTTCGGGCGTCGCGCAGGGCACGATCACGGGGATCACGGGCGATCCGGGGCTGCCTTACCAGGTCTCGACCCTGGTCAACTCCCAGGGCGATACCCTGAAGGGCGCCGAAGTCAACTGGCAGCACATGTTCGCCAACGGCTTCGGCTTCCAGGCCAACTACACCTACGTGAAGTCGGACCTGACCTTCGACAACCTGGGGGTGGGCAACCAGTTCGCGCTGGTCGGGCTGTCGGATTCCGCCAACGTGGTCGGCATCTACGAAGACGCGAACTGGTCGGTGCGGGCCGCCTACAACTGGCGCGACCGCTTCCTGTCCTCGACCAACGACAACAGCAAGCCGAATCCCAGCTATGTCGAGCCTTACGGCCAGCTGGACATCTCGATCGGCTATAACGTCAACCGGAACCTCAGCCTGTCGCTCGAGGCGATCAACGTGAACGACGCCACCCAGCGCGTGCACGGCCGCTCCGAGAGCCAGGTGCTGCAGGTTTCCACCGGCGGGCGCCGCTACATGGTCGGCGCGCGCTACAAGTTCTAGTTCGTGGGCAGGGCGGCGCTCGCCTAGGCGCCGCCCTTTTCCGGCAGGCCGTGTTCGCGCGGCCTGCCTTTTTACATTGAAGAGCAGGGGAGAGCATGAGCCAATCCGTGTTGCTGAACAACCTGGAACACAAGGACCTGCGCGTCATTGCGGAGCGCAGCGCCGCCTATGGTGACGGCGTGATGTTCAGCCTGACCTTCCCGCAGGAGTTCCGCCAGGTCCAGGCCCATTACCCGATCGTGTTCCGCGCTACCTCCGACGCCGCCGGCTACGAGGCGCTGGCGCTGTTCGGCTTCGAAGCAGGAGAAAACCTGTTCCTGGGCCCGCAAGGCTGGGACGCCCACTACATCCCGCTGAACATCGAGCGCCGGCCCTTCATGATCGGGCGCCACGGCGACGAGCTGCACATCCACATCGACCCTGAACACCCGCGCCTGAGCCGCACCGCCGGGGAGGAACTGTTCCTGCCGTATGGCGGCACCAGCCCCTACCTGGAGCGCATGCACTCGGTCTTGATCACCCTGCACCAGGGCCTGCAGGCCATGCCGGCCTTCATACAGGCGCTGGTCGAACATGAACTGCTGGAATCGTTTGCGCTGGATATCGAGCTGAACGATGGTGCGCAGCACCGCCTCTCTGGCTTCCACACGATTCACGAGGAGCGCCTGCAGGCCCTGCCGGGCGCCGCGCTGGAAGGCCTGAACCGCGCCGGCCACCTGGAAGCGATCTACATGGTGCTGGCCTCGCTGGCGAACTTCCGCGACCTGATCGCGCGCCGCGAGCGCCGCGGACAACCCCATGTTGCCTGAACCCGCGCCGATCCGCGAGCTCGACGGCCGCGCACCAGGCGTGCTGGGCGACGCGCTGCTGAGCTCCACCGAACCGGTGGTGCTGCGCGGCCTGACGTCAAGCTGGCCGATGGTGGCGAGAAGCCGCGCCTCGCAGGGCGAAGCGGGCGCCTACCTGCGCCGTTTCTACCGCGGCGAACAGGTGCTGGCCTTCCTCGGCGCGCCCGAGATGGCGGGGCGCTACTTCTACAACGCGGACCTGAGCGGCTTCAATTATGCCGCCATCAAGGCGCCGCTCGACAAGGTGCTGGAAGAGCTGGAGGACCACCGGGACGACGTGCATCCGCCCTCGGTCTACGTGGGCTCGACCATGATCGACCACTACCTGCCGGGCTTTCGCACCGAGAACGACCTCGACCTGGGTGCGCGCCAGCCGCTGGTGAGCATCTGGATCGGCAACCGCTCGCGCATCGCCGCCCATTACGACGTGCCGGACAACATCGCGGTGGTGGCCGCGGGGCGCCGCCGCTTCACGCTGTTTCCGCCGGAGCAGGTGTCGAACCTGTACATCGGGCCGCTCGATTTCACGCCGGCCGGACAGGCGATCAGCCTGGTCGACTTCGCCAAGCCCGACCTGCAGCGCTTTCCCCGTTTTGCCCAGGCGGTGGCCAGCGCCCGCGCGGCCGAGCTGGGGCCGGGCGACGCCATCTTCATCCCCTCCATGTGGTGGCACCACATCGAGGCCCTCGAGCCCTTCAATGTGCTGGTCAACTACTGGTGGCGCCAGTCGCCCCCGCACATGGATTCGCCGGCCGCCACCCTGATGCTGGCCCTGCTCACCCTGCGCGAGCTGCCGCCCGCCCAGCGGCGCGCCTGGCAGGAGCTGCTGCGCCACTACGTGTTCGACAGCGACGGCAGCGAGGCGGTCCACATCCCGCCGGCTGCGCGCGGGGTGCTGGCGCCGCTGGACGCGGAGAGCGCCCGCGCCTTGCGCATGCAGCTGCTCAAGCGCCTGAACCGTTAGCAAAAGGCGCTGTCACCGCTACGTGTAGAAACTGAACTGCTGAGCTGAATGGATGTCCAACCTGGGTCGATGACCAGGAGAGACCATGAATGCCGCGGGCTTTCGTCGTTTGCTGCAGCAGGCAGGCTTGCTCAGCCGCCAGCAACGATCGCTGCTGATCGAATTCCTGCGCCCTGCGCTTGGCCTGGATCAGGTGTGCGAAGCCATCGATGGGGTCCGGCCTGCTCCCCTCTGTTGTCCCGGCTGTAGCGGCACCCGGCATTATCGTCACGGCATCGTTCGAGGCCTGCAGCGTTACCGCTGCCGTGCTTGTGGCCGCACCTTCAGCGCCTTGACCGCCACGCCCCTCGCCAGGCTGCGCCACCGCGCGAAATGGATCGACTACCTCAGGGACATGCTCAACTCGCGTAGCGTGCGCGCGGCGGCCAAGCGTATTGGGGTGCACCGCAACACCAGCTTTCGCTGGCGTCATCGATTCCTTGACGGGGCGCGGCTGGACCAGCCCGATCGCCTCGCGGGCATTGCCGAGGCAGACGAGATGTTCATCCTCGAATCGCAAAAGGGTTCGCGCTGCCTGGACCGGCCTGCCCGCAAGCGCGGTGGCAGCGCACACAGCCGGGGAATCAGCCACGAGCACGACTGCATCCTGGTGGCCCGTGACCGCAGCGGTCAGACCTGCTGCTGCGTGACCGGACGGGCTGCCGTCACGGCCAGGCAGCTGCACCGGCACCTGCTGCCCGTGCTCGACCCAGACGTCCTGTTGGTGACCGATGGGCATGTTGCGTACCGCACTTTCGCGCGCGAGGCTGGGATTGCGCATGCGTATGTGAACCTGCGGGCCGGTGAGCGCATGCGCGGCGCCGTTCATGTGCAAAACGTCAATGCCTATCACCAGCGCCTGCGCAGCTGGCTGTCGCGCTTCCATGGCGTGGCCTCACGCTACTTGCCAAACTACCTTGGCTGGCGCTGGGCGCTGGACGAAGGGCGTATTACCGAGCCTGAGCATCTGCTGCGAGCAGCAATCGGCATTTTCCACATCCAACGCTGACAGCGCCTAGCAAAAAGCGCAAACAGTGCGCCATGATCTGGTCTTTTACGCGACACTGCTGTTGACAATCCGCTATGTCATGGACGCTCTTGTCCATGCCATCGCGGCCGCACAGCCGTTTTCGAAAAGATCCCATGCACTTGAAGAAGATTCCCGCAGCGCTACTGCCTCTCCTGTTCGCCCTCCCAGCCACCGCCCAACAGTCCTCTCCAAGCGTGCAGCAGCAGCTGGGCGATTGCAGCAGGCTCGCCGACACCAATGCGCGCCTGAGCTGCTTCGACCGCCTGGCCGCCGCCCATGGCGCCACGCCGGCCGCGCCCGCCGTGCCTGCCGAAACGGCGCCGGCGCCCGTGGCCAGCATGACGCCCGGCCAGGCGCCGACCGCCTTCCCGGCCAAGCCGCAGCCGGACCCGGCCGCCTCGGTCGATCCGGTAGTCGAGGCCGCTTCGGAATACACCATGGCTGGCCACTGGGAACTGGACGAGAAGCACCGCCGCGGCGTCTTCGCCTTCCGTCCGCACAACCCGAACTACCTGATCGCGGCCCGGACCTACCGCCCCAACGAGGCGCCCTACGAACCCTTCCGCGCGGCCGACTTCACCGGCAAGCTCTCGCACGCCGAACTGCAGTACCAGCTCGGCTTCAAGATGAAGATGGTCGAGACCGCTTTCGAGCTGCCGGTGGACGTCTGGTTCGGCTATACCCAGAACAGCTTCTGGCAGGCCGGCAACCGCGAGGCTTCCAGTCCCTTCCGCGAGACCAATTACCAGCCCGAGCTGATGGTGGTGACGCCGCTGAACTTCAGCGTCTTCGGCGCCAACCTGAAATACCTGAACCTGGGCCTGAACCACCAGTCGAACGGCCAGTCCTCGACCCTGTCGCGCAGCTGGAACCGGGTGTATGCCCAGGTGGGCCTGGAGCGCGGCCGCCTGTCGATGACGGCGCGGGTGTGGAAGCGCATCAATGAGTCGCTCGAGGATGACAACAATCCCGACATCGTCGACTACATGGGCCGCGCCGAGCTGGCCGGTACCTACCGCGTCGACGGCCACGAGTTCTCGGCCATGCTCCGGCGTAACCTGTCGACCAACAAGGGCGCGACCCAGCTCGGCTGGGCCTTTCCGCTGGCCGGTCCGCTCAAGGGTTACGTGCACTGGTTCTCCGGCTATGGCCAGAGCCTGATCGACTACAACTACTTCCAGCGCACCATCGGCGCCGGGGTCGTGGTGCAATACTAAGCTCGGTAACGTTAGAATGGCGGGTTCCCAACAGGAGTCCGCCTCATGAAACTCGCCACCCTCAACGACGGCACGCGCGACGGCCAATTGCTGGTCGTCGCACGCGACCTCAAGACCGCCCACGTCGCCGACGGCATCGCGCCCACCCTGCAGGCCGCGCTCGACGACTGGGGCTTCATCGCGCCCCAGCTGGCCGACCTCTACCTGCTGCTGAACGAGGGCCGCGCGCGCCGTCCCTTCGACTTCGAGCCCGCCAGGTGCATGGCGCCGCTGCCGCGCGCCTACCAGTGGGCCGACGGTTCGGCCTACGTCAACCACGTCGAACTGGTGCGCAAGGCGCGCAAGGCCGAGATGCCGGCCTCGTTCTGGGAAGATCCGCTGATGTACCAGGGCGGCAGCGATGACTTTATCGGGCCGATGGACGACATCGTGCTGGCCCATGAAGAGTGGGGCATCGACTTCGAGGCCGAGGTGGCGGTGGTCACCGGGGACGTCGGCATGGGCGCGACGCCGGACGAAGCCTACGGGCAGATCCGCCTGCTCATGCTGGCCAACGACGTCTCGCTGCGCAATCTGATTCCCGACGAACTGGCCAAGGGCTTCGGCTTCCTACAGTCGAAGCCGGCCACCAGCTTCGCGCCGGTGGCTGTCACGCCGGACGAGCTGGGCGAGGCCTGGCGCGACGGCAAGGTCCACCTGCCGCTGCGCTCGAGCTGGAACGGCCACCTGGTCGGACAGCCGAATGCTGGCGTCGACATGGTGTTCAACTTCCCGCAGCTGATCGCCCACCTGGCCAAGAGCCGCCGGGTGCGGGCCGGCAGCATCATCGGCTCGGGCACGGTGTCGAACAAGGATACAAGTAAAGGCTACTCGTGCATCGCCGAGCAGCGCTGCCTGGAGATGATCGCCGACGGCCAGGCGAGCACGCCCTTCATGCGCTTCGGCGACAGCATCCGCATCGAGATGCTGGACGAGAAAGGCAAGTCCATTTTCGGCGCCATCGACCAGGCCATCAAAAAGCTGGAGCCTTGAAGATCAAGGCTCCGACCAGAATCCGTCTGGCGCGCCGCTGCCGCGTAGGTCGACCTCGACCGGCCGGCTGATCCGGCGCAGCACCTCGGCGCGCAGGAGCCGCCCGTCCGGCTCGTGCAGCCGGTACCACAGGAAGGCGACCGCCGACAGCCGCAGCTGCTGGCCGCTGAACAGGTTTTCCTTCACAAGGCTCAGGCCTTCCAGCCGCAGGTCGATGTCCAGCACGACGCTGCCGGCGGTGCGCTCGCCATAGCCGAGATAGCGCGCCGTCGTGAACAGCGGGCTGCGCTCGCTCGCTTCGCCGGCCTTGAGCGAGTCGATGAAGGCATCCACCACCTTCAGCTGGGCCAGCGCGGCCTGGGCCACTTGCGCGAATTCCTTCTTTTCCTCTCCCTTGGCCGCATCGGCCAAGGCCTGCAGTTCGGCGATGCGCTGGGCGTAGCCGGCGCGGTGGACGGCGAGGGCGTTCACCCGTCCCAGCAGTTTGTCGTAGCGGTCCCAGTCGAGTTCGCCCAGGTAGCCGGCGCCCAGTCCCGTGACGCGCTCCGGACAAGCCTGGGCCAGGGCGCTGGCGAACAGGCTGCGCGCGCCTTCGCCGTAGCCGATGCCGCTTGCCGTCACGTCGCTGCGCAGCAGGGCGGCGAGGTCGGCGCCGGCGCGCACGGTGGCCGGCACTACCGTCAGGGCGCCCAGCAGGGCCGGTGGCAGCGCGGTGGAGCCGGGCGGGCGGTGGGTGTCGAGGTAGCGCTGCAGGGCCTTGTTGCGCTCGGCCATGTCGTTCGACAGGCGGCTCAAGGCGCTGTCGACGCTGCGCGCCGCCACCATGCCCTGGACGGCGGCCGGATCGTAGAGGGCGACCGGGCGGCCAGGAGGCAGGCGGGTGCACAGCAGGGCCGCCAGCTCGCGCGCCAGGTCGACCGCGCGCACCAGCCCGGCGGCGCCGAAACCGCGGGTGTCGACCGTGCCGGCCAGGGGTTTGGACTGGCTCGGAGGCAGGCGCGCCAGCAGCTCGGCTCGTTCGGCCTCGGCCAGGGCCTGGCGCGCCTCGGCCTCGAGCTGGCGCGCGCGCAGTTCGGCCAGTTCGCCCGACGGCTGGGCCAGGACCGGTTGAAGAAACAGAAGGGGGAGGAGGGCGGCGAGGATGATGCTGCGGGTGAAACCCATGCTCTCTCCCTTGAGCTCGGCGCTTACGGAATATTGCCGCCGATAAAGTGTATCGAATTGTCCAGAATATTAGGAGAAGTTTCAGGGCGGTTGATTGCGACATATCAAGGTCCCTAGAATCGCCGAATTGTGCTTGAACAATCAACAACTTGCGCTTCCAGCCCAGGAAACAGTCTGTAACACGATTGGGCGTTGGTTAAATAGAAATGCGATAGAATTGACGAGTTAACAAACTGGTTCTATGAGTATTATTAATTTGCCATTCGCCGGCCTCGAGCTTGGTTTTGCCGTGTCGCTCGCCTGTTCGCTGCTGCTCGTGCTGACGACGCGCTGGCACGGGCGTTATTCGCTCGACGCGACGCACGGCGTGCAGAAATTCCATCTCACTCCGACCCCGCGCATCGGCGGCGCCGCCATCATGCTCGGCCTCTGGCTCTCGCTGGGCGTGCTGCCGCCGCAGCAGCAGGAGCTGCTGCTGCCGGTGCTGGTATCGAGCATGCCCGCCTTTGTGTTCGGCCTGGCCGAAGACCTGACCCGCAATGTCTCGGTGCGCGCGCGCCTGCTCGCCACCATGGCCAGCGGCGTGTGCTGCTGGGGCCTGACCGGCGTCACCCTGATCCACGTCGGCGTCGAGCCGCTCGACGTCCTGCTTGCCTGGCTGCCGGCCTCGGTGCTGTTTACCGCCTTCGCGGTGGGCGGCGTGGCCAATGCCGTCAACATCATCGATGGGTTCAATGGCCTGGCCAGCGGCACCGTGCTGATCGGCATGGCGGCGCTCGGCATGATCGCCCAGGAAGCCGGTGACGCTACCCTGGCCCAGCTGTGCTTCGTGGTCTGCGCCGTCACGGCCGGCTTCTTCGTGGTCAACTTCCCCTTTGGTAAACTGTTCCTCGGTGACGGCGGCGCCTACCTGCTCGGCTTCCTGCTGGCCTGGCTGTCGGTGATGCTGGTCTACCGCAATCCGCAGGTCTCGCCCTGGGCGCCGCTGCTGGCTTGCGGCTATCCGATTTTCGAAACCGTGTTCACCATCCTGCGCCGCCTGTGGTGCCGCCGCCATCCGGGCCACCCGGACAGCTGGCACCTGCACAGCCTGGTCAAAACCGCCCTCGTGGCGCGCTACCTGCGCGCGCTGCCGGCGCCGCTGCGCAATGCCTGCGTCTCCCCGGTGTCCTGGCTGGTGGCGCTGGTGCCGGCCATGACGGCGGTGCGCTTCGCCAGCGTGCCGGAAGCCCTGCTGCAGGGCGTGCTGGCCAGCTTCCTGCTCTACCTGTCGGTGTACTCCTTCGTGGTCTCGGCCTGGTGGGCGCGCCGCCGCCACAAGCGCTCGGCGCGTCTGGCCGCGTCGTTGTCCGCGCCCCTGTCGGACATCGCTCTCGAGCAGCCCAATTCCTCCTTCATCCAGCGCGGCCTGTAAACAGCCCAGCCTCATATTGACACGGCGCTAACGACAGCCCAGAATGATGACTGCTTGTTAACTGTCGTAGCAAAACGGCATGAATGCGCCGTGGTATGCCGCACACGATTGGTTTTGCCAAACAGACAGCAAAACTGTTCTTCATTTACAATTCTTGAGCTGAGGCAAGCGCTCTCCGTGCGCAATGCGCACATCTTCGACAACAGAACAGACTAGGACTAACAGGAATGACTATCCTCGTGACCGGCGGGGCGGGCTTCATCGGCTCGAACTTCGTCATCGACTGGCTCGCGCACCATGACGAGCCGGTAGTGAACCTCGACAAGCTGACCTATGCCGGCAATCTGGAAAACCTGGCCAGCCTCGCCGGCGACGCACGCCATCATTTCGTGCGTGGCGACATCGGCGACGGCGACCTGGTGGCGCGCCTGCTGGCCGAGCACAAGGTCAGGGCGGTGCTGAATTTTGCCGCCGAAAGCCATGTCGACCGTTCGATCGAAGGCCCGGGCGCCTTTATCCAGACCAATATCGTCGGTACCTTTAACCTGCTGGAAGCGGTCCGCGCCTACTGGAATGGCCTCGACGCCGAGGCGAAGGCGGCGTTCCGCTTCCTGCACGTCTCGACCGACGAGGTCTATGGTTCGCTGTCGAGCGAGGCGCCCGCCTTCAACGAGCAGAACCGCTACGAGCCGAACAGTCCCTATTCCGCCAGCAAGGCCGCATCGGACCACCTGGTGCGCGCCTACCACCATACCTATGGCCTGCCGGTGCTGACGACCAACTGCTCCAACAACTACGGTCCCTACCATTTCCCGGAAAAGCTGATTCCCCTGGTGATCCACAATGCGCTGGCCGGCAAGCCGCTGCCGATCTATGGTGATGGCCAGCAGATCCGCGACTGGCTCTACGTCACCGACCATTGCAGCGCGATCCGCCGCGTGCTGTCCGAGGGACGCCTGGGCGAGACCTACAACGTGGGCGGCTGCAACGAAAAAGCCAATATCGACGTGGTGCGCACGCTCTGCGCCATCCTCGACGAACTGCGCCCGCGCGCCGACGGCCAGTCTTACGCGAGCCAGATGACCTTCGTGAAAGACCGTCCGGGCCACGACCGCCGCTACGCGATCGACGCCGGCAAGCTGGAACGCGAACTGGGCTGGCGCCCGGCCGAGACCTTCGAGACCGGGATCCGCAAGACCGTGGAATGGTATCTGGCGAACCAGGAATGGGTCGGCAACGTGACGAGCGGCCATTACCGCGACTGGGTCGAGCGCCAGTACGCGCCTGCGCCCTGAGACCATGAAGATCCTGTTGCTCGGCAAGGACGGACAGCTCGGCTGGGAGCTGCAGCGCTCGCTGGCGCCGCTCGGCGAGCTGCATGCCTTCGGCCGCGATGGCGCCGACTTCGCCGATCCCGAGTCGCTGCGCGCGCTGGTACGCCGGCTTGCGCCGGACGCGATCGTCAATGCCGCCGCCTACACCGCGGTCGACAAGGCCGAAACGGACGAAGCGCTGGCGCGCAGCGTCAACGCGCTCGCCCCTGGCGTACTGGCCGAGGAAGCGGCCGCCATCGGCGCCTGGCTGGTGCACTATTCCACTGACTATGTGTTCGACGGAAGCAAGGCCGGCGCCTGGGTCGAGAGCGATCCGACCGCGCCGCTGTCGGTGTACGGGCGGACCAAGTGCGAAGGCGAGCAAGCGATACGCGCCAGTGGTGCACGCCACTTGATCCTGCGCACCAGCTGGGTGTTCGCGCCGCGCGGCGGCAACTTCGCCAAGACCATGCTGCGCCTGGCCCGGGAGCGCGAGCAGCTGACCGTCGTCGCCGACCAGTTCGGCGCGCCCACCGGGGCCGAGCTGCTGGCCGACGCCACGGCACTGGCCTTGTACCGCCTGGCGCTGCCGGGCGGCGCGGACCTGTCCGGTACCTACCATCTGGCCGCATCCGGCGACACCAGCTGGCATGGCTATGCCTGCCATGTCCTGGCGCAGGCGAGGGCGCATGGCGCGGTCCTGAAGGCCGGGCCGGAGCAGGTGCTGCCGGTTCCCGCCGCCAGTTTCCCCGTCGCCGCTGCCCGCCCCGCCAATTCTCGTCTCGATAGCAGTAAATTCTGCGCAAGTTTCGGCATGCAGTTGCCGGACTGGCGTTACCACGTCAATCGCCTGGTCGCCGAGCTGGCCGCCCAGGGTAATCTGTAGGGACATCCATGAGTGATTCCATGAAGCGCAAAGGCATCATCCTCGCAGGCGGCAGCGGAACCCGCCTGCATCCTGCCACGCTCGCGATTTCCAAGCAGCTGTTGCCGGTATTTGACAAGCCCATGATTTATTACCCGCTCAGCACGCTGATGCTGGGTGGGATCCGCGACATCCTGATTATTTCCACGCCCCAGGACACGCCGCGCTTCCAGCAGCTCCTCGGCGACGGCAGCCGCTGGGGTCTGAACCTGACGTATGCGGTGCAGGAATCGCCGGACGGCCTGGCCCAGGCATTCTTGATTGGCGAAGATTTCCTCGGCAATGCACCTTCCGCCCTGGTGCTGGGCGATAACCTGTTCTATGGCCATGATTTCAACACGCTGCTCGAGCGCGCCAATGCGCGCACCGAATGCGCCAGCGTGTTCGCCTACCATGTGCAGGATCCGCAGCGCTACGGCGTGGTCGAATTCAATGATGCCGGCAAGGCGGTCAGCCTGGAAGAAAAGCCGGCGGTGCCGCGCTCGAACTATGCCGTCACCGGCCTGTATTTCTACGACGAGAACGTGTCGGCACTGGCGCGTACCCTCAAGCCGTCGGCGCGCGGCGAGCTCGAGATCACGGACCTGAACCGCCTGTACATGGACATGGGCAAGCTGGATGTCGAGATCATGGGACGCGGCTACGCCTGGCTCGACACCGGCACCCACGAGTCCTTGCTCGATGCCAGCCAGTTCATCGCCACCATCGAGCGGCGCCAAGGCCTGAAGGTGGCATGCCCCGAGGAGATCGCCTACCGCAAGGGCTGGATCGACGCCGGGCAGCTCGAGGCCCTCGCCGCACCGCTGAAGAAAAACGGCTACGGCCAGTACCTGATGCGCGTATTACGAGAAACGGTTTTCTGATGCACATTACCCGCCTTGCCATTCCCGATGTCCTGCGCATCGAACCCCGCGTGTTCGGCGACGACCGTGGTTTCTTCTTCGAAAGCTTCCATCAGGCCCGTTTCGAGGAGGCGCTTGGCCGCAAGGTCGGGTTCGTGCAGGACAACCACTCGAAGTCGGCCCACAACGTGTTGCGTGGCCTGCATTACCAGGTGCAGCAGACCCAGGGCAAGCTGGTACGCGTCACCGCCGGCAGCGTGTTCGACGTCGCCGTCGACCTGCGCCGTTCATCTCCTACTTTCGGACATTGGGTGGGCGAGATCCTGAGCGCGGAGAACAAGGTCCAGCTATGGGTGCCGGAAGGTTTCGCCCACGGCTTCATGGTATTGTCGGAATCGGCGGAATTCCTCTACAAGACCACCGACTATTATGCGCCCGAGCACGAGCGCTGCATTGCCTGGAACGACCCGACGCTGGCGATCGACTGGCCCCTCAAGAACCCGCCGCTGGTGTCTGGCAAGGATGACAAGGGCCTGGCCTTCGCGGCGGCCGAGACCTTTGCCTGACCCCAAATAAGCGGGCTTTTCCCATCCTTCTCCCCTTATAGCCGTACGGCAACACCTGCGATAATCCTGTTTTCGGATGTATTTCGTTAACAGGAGCGGTGGATGGCGGACGACAGCGACGCAGAACGGACAGAACCAGCGTCACCCAGGCGGCTTGAAAAGGCGCGTGAGGATGGCGACGTTCCCCGTTCGCGCGAAATCGCCACCTTCACCGTCCTGATGGCCGCCGGCGCCGGCCTGTGGGCCACTGGCGGCTCCCTGATCGGCAAGCTGGAGCAGGCCCTGCATTCCGGCCTTTCCTTGAGTCGCGACCAGGTCTACAACCCGAGCATCCTGATCGAACGCATCACCACCGACCTGGTGGCGGTGCTGCTGGCCTGCCTGCCGCTGGCGGGCCTGGTCATGCTGGTCGCGCTGGCCTCGCCGCTCCTGATCGGCGGCTGGAACTTCTCGTCCAAGGCCTTCATGCCGAACTTCATGAAGCTGAACCCCATCAGCGGCATCGGCAACATGTTCTCCACCAACGCCCTGATCGAACTGCTGAAGGCCATCGCCAAGACCCTGGTGGTCGGCGCCGTGGCCTGGGTCGTCATCGTGGGCCAGAAGGAAGCGGTGCTGGGCCTGGCGGTCGAGCCCCTGAACGCCGGCAGCGCCCACGTGGGCGAAATGGTGGCCAAGGCCTTCCTGTTCATCGTCGGCGCCCTGGGCGTGATCGCCGCCATCGACGGCCCCTACCAGCTGTGGCATTACCACGACAAGATGAAGATGACGCGCCAGGAGATGATCCAGGAGTCCAAGGAGTCGGACGGCAATCCGCAGATCAAGGGGAAGATTCGCCAGATGCAGCGCGAAATGGCGCAGGGCCGCATGATGCAGAATGTCCCGACTGCGGATGTGATCGTTACCAACCCGACCCACTACGCGGTGGCGCTGAAGTACACCGACGGCCAGAAGGGCGCGCCGCGGGTGGTGGCCAAGGGCGTGGACGAAGTCGCGGCCAAGATCCGCGAGCTCGGCACCGAACACAAGGTCACCCTGCTGGAAGCCCCGGCCCTGGCCCGTGCGCTCTACCGCCACACCGACATCGACGAAGAGATCCCGGAAAAGCTGTTCTCGGCCGTGGCCGAAGTGCTGGCCTATGTCTACCAGCTGCGCGCCTACAAGAAGGGCGAAGGCCAGTACCCGGATCGCCCGGCGAAGCTGGCGGTGCCGGCCGAGATGGACCCGAACGATCCCGCCTACAAAGGGCCGGGCAGCGCGAATAATGGAGTATTGCATTAATGAATAGCATGAAACTGCCGGCATGGATGAGCGGCCTCGGGGCGCGCGGCGCCAGCGCCCTGGCGGCCCCGATCTTCATCGTCGTCCTGCTGGCGATGATGATCCTGCCGCTGCCGGCCTTCGTGCTGGACGTGTTCTTCAGCTTTAACATCGCACTGTCCGTCATCGTGCTCCTGACCGCCCTGTACACGGTCAAGCCGCTCGACTTCATGGCTTTCCCGGCCATCCTCCTGATCTCCACCATGCTGCGCCTGGCGCTGAACGTGGCGTCCACCCGTATTGTCCTGACTGAAGGCCACACCGGCGGCGCGGCGGCGGGCAAGGTGGTCGAAGCCTTCGGCCACTTCCTGATCGGCGGTAACTACACTGTCGGTATCGTGGTCTTCGTCATCCTCACCATCATCAACTTCTCGGTCGTGACCAAGGGCGCGGGCCGTATCGCCGAAGTCGGCGCGCGCTTCGCCCTGGATGCGATGCCGGGCAAGCAGATGGCGATCGACGCCGACCTGAACGCCGGCCTGATCGGCGAAGCGGACGCCCGCAAGCGCCGCAACGAAGTGGCGCAGGAAGCCGAGTTCTACGGCGCGATGGACGGTGCCTCGAAGTACGTGAAGGGCGACGCCGTCGCCGGCATCATGATCACCCTGATCAACGTGATCGGCGGCCTGATCGTCGGCGTGGTGCAGCACGACCTGGCCTTCGGCCAGGCGGCCGAGACCTATACGCTGCTGGCCATCGGTGACGGCCTGGTGGCGCAGATCCCGTCCCTGATCATCTCGATCGCGGCCGGTATGGTGGTCTCGCGCGTGGCCAACGAGGACGACATCAGCAGCCAGGTCACCAACCAGCTGTTCGCGCGCCCGGAAGCGCTGTACATCACCGGCGGCATCATCTTCGCGCTGGGCCTGATCCCGGGCATGCCGAACCTGGTGTTCCTGCTGCTGGGCAGCGCCCTGTGCGGCGGCGGCTGGATGATCGCCAAGCGCAAGAAGGAAGCGCCGGCCAAGGAGGCTGCCGCGGCGGCGGAAGCGGCAGCGGCGACGGCAGCCACCGGCGGCGGCGCCCCGGCCGAGTCGGAAGAAGCGACCTGGCAGGACGTCATGGCGGTCGACACCCTGGGCCTGGAAGTGGGCTACCGCCTGATCCCGCTGGTCGACAAGACCCAGGGTGGCGAGCTGCTCAAGCGCATCAAGGGCATCCGCAAGAAGTTCGCCCAGGAAGTCGGCTTCCTGGCCCCGCCCGTGCACATCCGCGACAACCTGGAGCTGAAGCCTTCGGCCTACCGCATCACCCTCAAGGGCGTGGAAGTGGGGACCGGCGAAGCAATGAACGGCCAGTTCCTGGCGATCAACCCGGGCATGGCCAGCGGCACGCTGCCGGGCCTGGTGACGACCGATCCGGCCTTCGGCCTGCCGGCCACCTGGATCGACGCCAGCCTGCGCGACGAAGCGCAAAGCCTGGGCTATACCGTGGTCGACGCCGGCACCGTGGTAGCGACCCACCTGAACCACCTGATCACGACCCACGCCTCGGAACTGCTGGGCCGCATGGAAGTGCAGGCGCTGCTCGACCACCTGCAGAAGGAGACCCCGAAGCTGGTGGAAGACCTGGTGCCGAAGGTCGTCTCGCTGTCGACCCTGCAGAAAGTGCTGCAGAACCTGCTGCAGGAAGGCGTGCACATCCGTGACATGCGCACCATCATCGAATCGCTGTCGGAAAACGCGGCGCTCACCCAGGATCCGAGCGAGCTGACCGCCATGGTGCGGGTGGCGCTCGGCCGCGCCATCGTGCAGCAGCTGTTCCCGGGCACCAACGAGCTGTCCGTCATGACCCTCGACAACCGCCTCGAGCGCCTGCTCATGCAGGCCATGGGCGCGGGCGGCGACGGCACCGGCATCGAACCGGGCCTGGCCGACACCATCGCCCAGCAGGCCGCCAACGCCGCGGCCCAGCAGGAGCAGATGGGCCTGTCCCCGGTGCTGCTGGTGCCGGCCCCGCTGCGCGTGCTGCTGTCGCGCTTCCTGCGCCGCGCGGTGCCGCAGCTGAAGGTGCTGTCGCATAACGAGATCCCGGAATCGAAGACGATCCGGGTGACCAGCCTGGTGGGTGTGCCGATGTGATCGCCCTGGGTCCGGCATCTCGATCAGTTCCGCGGTGGGAAAGGGCGCGCGCAGTCTGTTGCTACAAGGCAATTGATTGCTTGTATTGCCTACGAGCGGTGTGGGATACTTGTGGGTCGAATGAAGGCTTTTGCAAAATAAATATCATGCAGATCTGGGCGGAGTAAAGAATGAGCTTGTCCATTGGGCGGGAAAACGCGACGACGGGTGCCCGCATCGCTGGAGTCGTCTCTTGCGTTCCTTCGACGATCGTGACCAATGAGCACTTCCGTGAATCGTTTGGCCAGGAAAAGATCGACGAAGTCGCCAAAATGATCGGCGTCCAGGAGCGCCGCTGGGCGGGCGAATCGACCACCACGCGCGACTTGTGCCGGACCGCCGCCCTGCACCTGATGGACAGGCTGGAGTGGGATCCTGCCACCGTGGACGCGGTGTTGTTCGTGTCACAGACGCCCGATTTCCGCATGCCGGCCACCGCTTGCGTACTCCAGGCTGATCTTGGCATCGGGCCCGCTTGTATCGCTTTCGATGTCAACCTGGGCTGCTCGGGGTACACCTACGGCTTGTGGCTGGCGATGACGATGGTGCAATCCGGCGCCGCCCGCCGGGTGCTGCTGGCGGTTGGCGAAACGATGAGCAAGATTATCGATCACAATGACCGTTCCACAGCCATGCTGTTTGGCGACGCGGGCACGGTCACCGCGGTCGAACAGGGTGGCCCAGACGAGGTGGCACATTTCGTCCTCGGCTCCGACGGCACTGGCGCCACCAACCTGATCATTCCGCGGGGCGGGTTCAGGGATTACTCGCTGAGCGGAGACAAGCGCCTCGATGGCCGCGATCCGGACTGCATGTACATGGATGGCGGAGAGGTCTTCGTCTTCACGCTGCAAACCGTACTGGCCCTGGCCACGCGGACGATGGAATTCGCCGCTGCAAAGGTGGATGAGTACGACGGCTTCCTGTTTCATCAGGCGAACCATTTCATGCTCAAGCAGTTCGCGAAGAAGTGCAAACTGCCGATGGATAAGGTTCCGGTCAATATCGACAGGTTCGGCAACACGAGTTCGGCGACGATTCCGCTGCTGTTGACGACGAACATGGCGCAGGGGTTGAAGCAGGGCCGCCAGAAACTGGCCATGTTCGGTTTCGGCGTCGGCTATTCCTGGGCGTCCGCCTCGCTGTCGCTTGGCCCGCTGGCAGTGGCCGACCTGATCGAACACAACACACATCAATGAGGTTTTTATATGTCCACCGCTAGCACCATTAAATCCGACGTGTTTGCCGTCATTGCCGAACTCCTGGAAGACAAGGCTGCGGTGGTATCCGACGCTACCCCGCTGATCGGCGACGGCAGCGTGCTCGATTCGATGAAGCTGGTGGAGTTGTGCATCGCCCTGGAGGACAAGGCGTCGGACATCGGTTTCGACTTCGACTGGACGTCCGATGTCGCCATGTCGCGTTCGCGCAGCATGTTCCGTTCCGCAGGCGCGCTTGCCGACGAGTTCATCAAGCAAATGGAAGCGAAGCAATGATCGTTGTCACGGGCGCGAGCAAAGGGCTTGGCCGGGCAATCTGTGAAAGGCTGCTGGCGAAAAATGTCGAGGTTTTCGGCGTCGCCCGCAATGTCGACGGCCTGCCGTTTCCCGGCATGCGGTGCGATGTTTCCTCGGCCGATGAGGTCAAGGCCCTCGCGCAGGCGCTGAAGAAGCAGGGCGCGAAGGTAACCGGGCTGGTCAACGCTGCGGGTATCGCGTCCATGAACCTGGCGGTCACTACCCCGGCAACTGTTTCGCAAAATATCGTCCAGACCAATCTGCTCGGGACCATCTATTGCTGCCAGCAAATCGCACCGCTGATGCTCAGGCATAAGCAAGGCAGCATCATCAATTTCTCGACCATCGCGGTGGCACTCGGCCTGAAGGGCGAGTCGATCTATGCGGCATCGAAGGCCGGCGTTGAAGGCTTCACGCGCGCGTTTGCCCGGGAAATGGCCGACTTCAACGTGAACGTGAATTGCATTGCGCCGGGGCCGATCGATACCAGCCTGCTGAAAGGGATTACTTCCAGCCAGATTGGCAAGATCGTTTCTCAACAAATTATTCCGAAACAATTCACGCCGGACGCAGTCGCCGACCTGGTCGAACTCTTGTTCGATCCGCGCAGCAGTTCGCTGTCGGGACAGGTCCTGCATGTGGGGGGCGCCTGATGAAGCTCCTGGAAAAGCTGGGGCAGATCTGGAGCGGGGTCGATTGGCCCTTCCTGATTCATAACGGGAACGCGCTGAGGTTTTCGGAGATCGCGTCGCAACACCCGGTGGACCTTGCGCAGGTCAAGCCGGGTGACGTCGTGGCCCTCATCGGCGACTTCAACCCGGCGTCCATTCTCACCTTGCTGCGCCTGATCGACCTGAACGTGATCGTCGTGCCGCTCACGGTCGACACCGCGAACCAGCACGACTATTTCTTCGAATCGGCACTGGTCGACGTGGTCATCGAGGATGGCCGCGTGGTACGACGACCGCACGACGGGTCGCACCCGCTGATCGATTCGCTGCGCGAGCGGGGGCACGCGGGCCTGGTTCTTTTTTCGACGGGCACCACAGGCCGGCCGAAGGCGATCCTGCACGACCTGACCCTGTTCCTGCAGCGCTTCGACACGCCGCGGCCGACGCTACGCACCATTAATTTCTTGCTGTTCGATCATATCGGCGGCATCAACACGCTGCTCCATACCTTGTTCAACAAGGGCGTGGTGGTGGCGCCGGAAGCCAGGACGGTCGACTCCGTGCTCGAGGTCTGCCGGAAGTACGAGGTCGAGGTCCTTCCGACCACGCCCACTTTCCTGCGCTTGATGCTGATCAGCGGGGCCGTGCCGGACAAGGTGCCAGGCACCCTGAAAGTCATCACCTACGGCACCGAGCGCATGGACCAGCCGACGCTGGATGAACTGTGCCGCCTGCTGCCGGAGGTCGACTTCCGGCAGACCTTCGGCATGTCGGAACTGGGCATCGTGCGCGTGAAGTCGGCGGCGCGCGACAGCCTGTTCATGCAGGTGGGCGGCGAGGGCGTCGAGACGCGCGTGGTCGACAATGTGCTGCAGATCCGTTCGGCCTCGCGGATGCTCGGTTATCTCAACGCGCCATCTCCCTTCGACAGCGAGGGCTGGTATGACACGAAGGATGTAGTCGAGGTGAAGGACGGCCACTACAAGGTGGTGGGGCGCGTCAGCGACGTGATCAATGTGGGCGGACTGAAGTTCATGGCTTCCGAAGTGGAGCGCGTGGCCCTGGAGTTCCCGAACGTGTCGCTGGTGAAGGCGTTCCCGAAATCGAATCCGATCACCGGACAGCATGTCGAACTGACAGTCCAGGCCGTGCCCGACACCCTTGTCGACAAGGATGCCTTGACCGCGTACTTGAAGAGCAGGCTGCAGCCGCACATGGTCCCCAAGCGGGTCCGGATCGAGGCGGTCAGTGTCGGCCACCGCTTCAAGCGTGCATGACACGACGTCGCGCCAGAACGACATGCCTTGTTTTGCTTTGGTTTAACGTGGGATACTTGCAGGGTGGCTAGTGCGCTGGCTGAATCATTTAATTTTATGTGGAACAGAATATGACGGTCCAAACCTTTATCGAGAATTTCGCCGAGGCGCTTGAGATGAGCCCTGGCGAGCTGTCGCCCCAGTCCGAGTTCAAGGAACTGGCGAACTGGGACTCGCTGGCAGCGCTGACCGTGATCGCGATGACGGACGAGAAGTACAACGTTGCGGTAGGTGGCGCCGACCTCGAACAGTCGCGCACCCTGCAGGAGTTGTGGGACCGCCTGGCGCAACGGATTGCATGATGGAAGCGCTGAAGGGTGTTGCGATTCGCGGCATCAGTACGGCCGTACCGACGCGGGTTGCCAGGATTGCTGACTACACGCTGTTGACGGAACAGGAGCGCGAGAAGTTTAGCCAGGGTACCGGCATCGAAGAGCGCCGCCTTGCAGCCGACAAGCAATACTCGTCCGACCTGTGCATCGCCGCGGCGGAGGACTTGCTCACGCGCCTGGGATGGGAAAAAGAAGGGGTGCAAGCCCTTGTCATGATCACCCAGTCCGGCGACTATCCGATACCCGCGACCTCGATCATTATCCAGCACAAGCTCGGCCTGCCGAAATCGTGCGCGGCCTTCGATGTCAACCTGGGTTGCTCGAGCTATCCCTATGGCATCGCGATCCTGGGTTCGATGATGCGTACCCTGGGCTTGACGCGTGCGTTGCTGCTGGTAGGCGATGTGTCCAGCCGCGTGTGCTCGTACAACGACAAGTCGAGCTGGCCGCTGTTTGGCGATGCCGGATCGGCCACGGCGCTGGAGCTGGACGATGCGGCCGAGCCCATCCATTTCGACCTGAATTCCGACGGCAGCGGCAAGGACGCCATCATCGTCGCGGCAGGCGGCCTGGCTGCCCGCCATCCGCCCCAGCCCGGCGACTTCGAGGAAGTGGAGGTGTCGGCCGGGATTGCGCGTAACGCCTTCCAGCTCCAGTTGAAGGGCGCCGACATCTTCAGTTTCGCGATCAGCTCCGTGCCGCCCAGCATCCGCCGGGTGCTCGATGCTGCCGGCTGGGAAGTGGGATCGGTGGATTATTTCGTCCTGCACCAGGCCAACAAGATGATCAACGACATGATCCGCAAGAAGCTTGGCTATACGGCGGAACACGAGATCAGCACCTTGAGGAAGTACGGCAATACGAGCTCTGTCTCCGTTCCGTTGACGCTGACCGCGGGGGCGGAACAATTGGCACAGGGCGGACGGGTCCTGCTATGCGGTTTCGGGGTGGGACTGTCCTGGGGCAGTGCCACGGTCGTTTTCCAGCCCGGCACGGTCCTGCACCTGTTCGAAAGCGATCATGTCTATTGATCCCAGGGCGTACTGGCAAGAGGACGTGCTGGAGCAGGAATATCAGCGGATCTTCTCGCGCGGGTTTTACGCCGGTAACGCGAACGGGCTGCGCGCCGAAGGCGACTACAGCAGTTACCAGGTGTGTGGCCGGCCCATTGTCACCCGTAACATCGACGGAAAGCCGCGCAGTTTCGAGAACATCTGCCTTCACCGCGCCAACCTGATCGACCCGCCCGGCCGGGGTAACCGGCCGTTTCGCTGCGCCTACCACGCCTGGCAATACGACGCCGACGGGACGCTCGAGCGCGCGCCCTTGGCGAACCAGGAATGTATCGGCCGCCGGCAGTTGCAGTCGTATGCGACTGTCGAGAACCGCGGAATGGTGTTCGTGGCGCCCGAAGGCGAGCTCGACCCAGGCACCGGTGTCGCGGCCCTGGACGCAATCGGGTTCGAGCTCGGTGAAAGCTTCCACAACGAGACGCTGGAGCATGGCGCGAACTGGAAGTTCCTGGTCGAGAATGTGATCGAAGCCTACCATGTGTCGATCGTGCACGAGTCCAGCTTCGTGCCGACCGGGATCTCGTCGACATCCCGGTCCACGAACCAGTTCTTCGGCCGCGATTCCTGCGCCCATACGGCGAACAAGAACCAGGATGGCAGCAAGGGCCGGCTGATCCCGGGAGCGACAGGAGACTACCTGCACGCCTATATCTTCCCCAACCTGTTCGTGTCGATCACGGGCGGTCTCGTCGGGTTCATCTCGCACTTCAAGCCCCAGTCGGCCGGACAGACGCTACTGGAATGGGAGTTGTTCGAAACCCCGCTGCTGATGGCGCAAAAGACAGCTGTGCGCAACTACATCAAACAGCAGGCCATCGACTTTACCCGCAAGGTGCTGGGCGAAGACCTGGTCGTGCTAAATAACTCCCAGATCGGTATCCGCCATGCGCGCGGCCCCCATCAGCTGCAGGAGATCGAAGGGCGGCTGGCACATTTTCACGAAACCTATTTGCGGATGATGTCATGAACTTGAGCGGGAAACGCGTGCTGGTGACCGGGGCTACCTCGGGGATCGGCCTGGCCACGGCGCGCTGCCTGGTCGATATGGGCGCCGAAGTGTGGGGACTGGGCCGCAATGCCGAACGCCTCGAGGCGCTGGCGGCAGGGGGCCTGGGGGGCGGCAATGCGTTGGCCTTCGACATGCTGGACTTTGACGCCTACCGCGATTTCGTGGCCCGCTTGCCGGGATTTGACGGGGTAGTGCATTCGGCGGGTATCGTGGAGAACGCCCCGATACGTTACTTCTCCCTCGAAAAATACGAGCGGATCACCGCGACGAACCAGACGGCCCCATTGCTGCTGACGTCCGAACTGGTGCGCGCATCGAAGCTCAACCCGAAGGGATCGGTTGTCTTCGTGTCCTCGATCAGCGGCACCAGCATTGGCACGAAAGGCATTTCAGCCTATGCGGCAAGCAAGGCGGCACTGGTCGGCATGTCGAAGGTGCTGGCCCTGGAGCTTGCCCCCAAGCTCATCCGGGTTAACTGCGTGTCGCCCGGGATGGTGAACACCGAGCTGGTGGACAACCTGAGCTCCTTCTCGGAGGAGGCCAAGAAAATCGACCTGGCCAAATACCCGTTGGGTAACAGGTACGCGGAGCCGCGCGAGGTGGCAGGCGTGATCGCTTTCCTGGTTTCCGACCATGCGTCGTTCATGACAGGCCAGAACCTGGTTGTGGACGGCGGCTACTCGGTGCAATAACATGAAAAAATATGTATTGGCCGCAGCCGGGGGATTTGGCCGCGAAATAGCGGCCTGGCTCCCGTCGTATGCGAGCGGAAATGTCGTCTGCGGTTTCGTCGACGACGTCAAACCGGCCGAGCAGGTGCTTGGGCGCATCGACACCCACACCATCGTCCCGGACGCGGACTATCTCGTTTGTCTCGGCAATGGCGCCGACCGGATCGCGGTCGGCGAGCGCTTGCTCGCCCGCGGTGCGCGCATGGGAACCATGGTGGCGCCGATGGGTCTTTATGCATCCGACGTGACGCAGGTCCCCGGCGGTATGTTCCTCGGTGTCTGCAGCATTTCCTCCACCGTCGAGGTCGGCCGCTTCGTCCTGGTCCAGGGCTTCGCGTGCATCGGCCACGACGTCGTGCTGGAGGACGGCGTCACCGTCAGTTCGCATGTCTTCATCGGCGGCGGCGCCCACATCGGGCGCAATGTCACCATCCATCCGCACGCCAGCATCCTGCCGGATGTGCGCGTGGGCGAGGGGGCGGTCATCGGTGCCGGCTCGATCGTCACCAAGGACGTGCCGCCCCATGTCACGGTGTTTGGCAGCCCGGCGAAGGTGATCGCCGTCCACCGATCGGGCGAGTGACGCCTTTGCTCCAGGTTCAAACGCTGCGGCGGCGCGCGCCCGCCCAGGTGGTGCTGATCCACGGCCTGTTCACCAACAGCGCGTTCTGGCTACCTTACCTGGAACGCTTCGCCGATTTCCATCTGACCCTGGTCAGCGTGGATTACGACGCGCTGCTCCGCTCAAGCGACGCTCCCGGCGAGTTGGCAGCGAAGATCGATGCGCATATCGGCGACAAGCCGGCGCATCTGATTGCGCATTCCTTTGGTTGTTGGCTTGCCATGTACCTGCAAACCAGCTTCCTTTCGCGCTCGTTTATTTGCCCGACCTTCGCCAGCCAGAGCTTCGACCGGGCGGCATTCTGTTCCCAGATTGGCCAACTGACGACGGTAGACATGGCCTCCGTGTCCTCCCTGGTCGACCGGGCCGTGGCCTTCAAGCAGACCAGGTCTGCCGATCTTCGCTACCTGCCGGACGATGCCTTCTACCTGCCTGAGGACGATCCCTTTTTCCGCTATGTCGAAAGCCTGGAATGTGGGAATACCTATGCTTATCGCGGCGGGCACTTTGACTTGAGCTGGCCCCTGGCCGCCATCGCAGCCAATTCACTCGACGTATCTGCTGGCGCCACGCTCCAACACCCAGCGCCAGTGAAATAACAGGCTTTTCCCATCCTTTTCGCTCGATGGTTTCCTTGCGGCATCGCCAATAATGCTGACTATGGACGGGCAATTGCGCCCGCAGCAAACATAGAACAGCTGATTGAAGTGCGGAGAAAACGATGAACGTGAAGAAATTTACAGCGGCTACTTCCCGTGACGCCTTGCGCAAGGTGCGCGAGGCGCTCGGCCCTGACGCGGTCATCCTCTCCAACCGTCCGGTCGACGGCGTGGTCGAGATCCTCGCCCTGGACAACGACGACGTCGCTTCGCTGGCTTCGCCGGCCATCGAAGAGCCGCAGGCCCCCAGCTTCGCCGCCTTCGACAACGACTTCGACCCGGAACCGGTCTTCACCCGCGCCCCGGCCCCGGCCCCGCGCGCCGCCGCCGCACAAGCCAAGCTGGACCCGTTCGCCGGCCAGCCATACGTGGAACGCCGCGCCGCTCCGGTAGCGGAACCGGAAGTGCCGCCGACCTACGTCAACCGCCGTGCCCCGGCGCCGGAGGCGACGGTCGACATGGCCGCCATGACCCAGATGATGAGCGCCGCCATCGCCCAGGCCAAGGAATCGGCCGCGGTGGAAATGAGCGGCATGATGAACGAGATCCGCGCCATGCGCGGCCTGATGGAAACCCAGCTGGCCGAGCTGTCCTGGAACGCCACCGCCCAGCGCGAGCCGCAAAAGGCGGCCGTGCTGCGCGAGCTGCTGGCCGCCGGCTTCTCGGCCACCCTGGCGCGCTACCTGATCGACAAGATGCCAGTCACGAAGGATGCGGCCGAAGCCCTGCGCTGGATCAAGACCGTCCTGGCGCGCAACCTGACCACCATCGCCAACGAAGACGACCTCCTGAACCGCGGCGGCGTGTTCGCCCTGGTCGGTCCGACCGGCGTCGGCAAGACCACCACCACCGCCAAGCTGGCCGCGCGCTGCGTGATGCGCCACGGCCCGGACAAGCTGGCCCTGATCACCACCGACGCTTATCGTATCGGCGGCCACGAGCAGCTGCGCATCTACGGCAAGATCCTGGGCGTGATGGTGCACTCGGTGAAGGACGAGGCCGACCTGCGCATCGCCCTGAAGGAACTCAAGAACAAGCACACCGTGCTGATCGACACCATCGGCATGTCGCAGCGCGACCAGATGGTGACCGAACAGGTGGCCATGCTGAGCGAATCGGGCGCCGACGTGAAGCGCCTGCTGTGCCTGAACGCGACCTCGACCAACGAGACCCTGAACGAAGTGGTGCGTGCTTATCAAGGCTCGGGCCTGGCCGGCTGCATCATGACCAAGCTGGACGAAGCCGCCTCGATCGGCAACGTGCTCGACGTGGTCATCCGCCAGAAGCTGAACCTGCACTACATCTCGAACGGCCAGCGCGTGCCGGAAGACCTGCACCTGGCAGACCGCGCCATGCTGATCGACCGCGCCTTCCGCAACACCAAAAATAGCGCCGCCCAGTTCGGCGACGCCGACCTGCCGCTGATGATGGCGGCAGCTGCCGCCGACCGTTCGCTGCGCGAGGTGCACCTTGGCTAGTTTCGATTTCGACCAGGCCGAAGGCCTGCGCCGGATGCTGCAGGGCCCGCGCCCGCGCATCGTCACCTTCCTTTCCGCCACCCCTGAAGACGACAAGGGCGCGATGCTGGTCAACCTGGGCGCCTCGCTGGCCCAGCTAGGGGACGAAGTCCTGATCGTCGACGCCTGCGAACGCGACTACGGCGTGGCGCGCCGCCTGGGACTGTCCCGCGCGGCGACGCTGGCCAACGTGGCCCGCCAGGAGTGCGGCCTGAACCAGGTGCTGCACGCGGTGCCGCAGGGCTTTTCCGTGGCCTCGCTCGGCGAAGCGATCGGCAACACCGACGCACGCCGCCTGGCCAAGACCTTCGACGTGCTGGTCAAGCAGGCCGGCATCGTGATGGTCGACGGCGAACTGGGCCCGGATGGCGAATTCCCGCTGCCCCTGATGGCCAGTTCCGAGATCGTGGTGCAGGTCGGCACGTCCGCCGCCTCGATCACGAATGCCTACGCGCTGATCAAGCGCCTGTCGCAGCAGCTGGGCCGCCGTCCCTTCGGCATCCTCGTGACCGGCGCGACAGAGGCGGAGGCCAAGGTGGTATACGATAATATGTCTACCGCGGCAACACGTTACCTGGCAGTGAGCCTCAGTTCGATGGGCTCGGTGCCGGCCGACGAATACCTGCACCGGGCCGCGCGCCTGGGCCGGGCGGTGGTCGACGCCTTCCCGCTGGCGGGGGCCTCGGTCGCCTTCCGGCGCCTGGCGGGCAAGTTCGCGCTGCACGCGATGCCCGGGCTGGGCAGGGGAGGCAGCGCACATGTCGGGCATTAAGAAGAACACGAAACGCGGGAAAGATAAGCAGAACGCATGTACACGGTCAAAGGGAAAGCGGACAAGAACCATTTGCTGACGGAGCACATGCCGTTGGTGAAGCGTCTTGCCCACCACATGAAGGCCAAGCTGCCGCCTTCGGTGGAAGTCGATGACCTGGTCCAGGCCGGCATGATCGGCCTGCTCGATGCGATCAACCGCTACGAGGACAACCACGGCGCCCAGTTCGAGACCTATGCGGTCTTGCGCATCCGCGGCGCCATGCTGGACGAGCTGCGCAACAGCGACTGGATGCCGCGCTCGACGCGCCAGAACATGCGCAAGGTCGAAGCCGCGATGGAGGCGCTGCAGCAGCGCCTGGGCCGTCCGGCCAGCGAATCCGAGATCGCCAAATCGCTCAAGATGTCGCTCGCCGACTACCAGGAGATGCTGGGCGACTCGGGCGGCCACCAGCTGCTGTACTACGAAGACTTCCACGACGAGGAAGGCGGCAGCGACGGCTTCCTCGACCGCTATGCGGTGGACGACGACGATCCGCTGCGCAGCCTGCTCGATACGGGCTTCCGCCAGGCCGTGATCGACGCCATCGATAACCTGCCGCCGCGCGAGAAAATGCTGATGGGCCTGTATTACGAAGAAGAGCTCAACCTGAAGGAAATCGGCGCCGTCATGGGCGTGAGCGAATCGCGCGTGTCGCAGCTGCACACCCAGGCCGTTTCGCGCCTGCGCGCCGCACTCAAGGAGCAGTTATGGACTGGGCCAGCGTAGCCGGCCTGGTGCTCGCGATCGCGGGCGTGCTGGTCGGGCATACGCTCGACGGCGGTCGCTTCGCGTCGCTGATCCAGCCGGCGGCCTTTGCCATCGTGGTGATCGGCACCGCGGGCGCCGTGCTGCTGCAGAGCGAGCGGCGCAGCTTCATGCTGGGCCTCTCCATGCTGCGCTGGGTGTTTTTCCCGCCACCCTCCGGCCGCGACAAGCTGTCGCGCGAGATCGCGCTGTGGAGCCTGTCCGCGCGGCGCGACGGCCTGCTCTCGCTCGAGCAGTACATGGCCACGAAAGATAAATTCATCCAGAAGGGCCTGCGCCTGGTGGTCGACGGCATCGCCCCCGAAAAGATCCGCAGCCTGCTGGAAAGCGAAATCACGGCCTACGAATTCTCGCAGCGCCAGGCGGCGCGCATCTGGGAATCCGCCGCCGGCTACGCGCCGACCATCGGCATCCTGGGTGCGGTGCTGGGCCTGATCCACGTGATGGAAAACCTGTCCGATCCCTCGCGCCTGGGCTCGGGCATCGCGGTGGCCTTCGTCTCCACCGTGTACGGCGTGGGCCTGGCCAACCTGTTCTTCTACCCGGTCGGGAACAAGCTCAAGGCCATCGTCAGCGACAAGGTGGCCCAGTACGAAATCCTCGCCGAAGTCTTCCACGATCTCGCCACCGGCGACCACACCCGCGTGGTCGACGAACGGGTGGCGAGCCTGCTGACACGCCACTGACGGGGTGACCAGGCCATGGCGCGCAAACGCTACGACGAGGGAACAGGAGCCGAACACCACGAGCGCTGGCTGATCTCCTACGCCGACTTCATCACGCTGCTGTTCGCCTTTTTCGTGGTGATGTACGCGATCTCGATCGTCAACGAGGGCAAGTACGCGGTGCTGTCCGAAGCCCTGGGCGACGCCTTCGGCGGGCGCCAGGTCGCGCCCCAGGCCTATACCAGCGTCGAGCCGGTGCTGCCCTTGTCGCACATCGTGAACCGCAAGCGCATCGAGGCCGCAAAGCGCGAGCGCGAGCGCATGCAAACCCTGGCGAAAGACCTGAATGCGACCCTGCTGCCGCTGGTGAAGTCGGGGCAGGTCAGGGTGACGCAGAACGCGCGCGGGATCGGCATCGAACTCAATGCCAGCGTGCTGTTCGCGCAAGGGGAGGCGACCCTGCAGCAGGATGCGCGAGAGGTGCTGGGCCAGGTGGCGGGACTCTTGAAGAAGGATCCGCACCGGATCGAGGTCGAAGGCCATACCGACCTGCTACCGATCACC
The DNA here is from genome assembly GCF_020707265.1 of Massilia sp. IC2-477. GTDB lineage: Bacteria > Pseudomonadota > Gammaproteobacteria > Burkholderiales > Burkholderiaceae_D > Telluria. The sequence continues at coordinate 94,583 of NZ_JAJFEQ010000007.1, read as the reverse complement.
AACGACAAGTACGCGTCGAACTGGGAACTGTCGGCGGTGCGCGCCGCCAGCGTGGTGCGCCTGTTCATCGAGAACGGGATTGCAGATGCGCGCCTGTCGGCCATCGGCCACGGCGCCACGCGTCCGGTTGCCGCCAACGATAGCCCGGCCGGCCAGGCGCGCAACCGGCGGGTGGCCGTGATGATCCTGGCGTCGGTGCCGGAAGCCCTGCCAGCCGGGGTGCAATAATCTTTCATTTTAGTGCTTGGTTTGAAATAATATTTCAGGGGTTTCCATGCATGCCAAACGATTCCTGCCACCGCTGCTGCTCGTCCTCGGGGGCCTCGTGACTACCGTCGGCGCCGTCGAGACCGAGCAGACTGTCCAGCACCGCCTGGAAGTCGAGACCGAAGGGGGCAGGGTGAAATTGCGCCTGCTGGTCGAGAACCACGGCGAGACCACGATCTACGTGCCGCGCGAAGTGGCCGCCGGCGACGAGCTGACCGGTCCGCGCTTCGATGTGCGCGAAGTCCGCGCCGGCAAGGCCGGCCAGCCGCTGGCCTATACCGGCATGATGGTCAAGCGCGCTCCGCTGACGGCGGCCGACTGGCAGGCCGTGGCCCCGCACAGCATGCACATGAACACCATCGACATCACCCCCACCTACGCGTTCAGGAAGGGGAAGGGCAGCTACGAGATCCGCTACGACGGTCCCTGGCTGCCGGACACGGCGCAGCTCGACGCGATCCGCCAGAGTCCCGCAGCGCCGCTGCGCTTCAGCTTCACGGGCCGCTGAAGCTGTCCTGCGAGACATGTAAAAACGCAAGAAAATCCAGGTTCTTGCGTCAAGCCAACGCCGGCTCGGTGCCGGCTGGCATCCCTCCTGTGGTCAATCAATTGTCCTGACGCTTCCGCTTGTGGGCCGGTGGGCCGGCTTGTACTGTCGAGCCAGTCAGTTCGCTTACCTCGCCGGCTTCATCCCGGAGCCGGGCCCACCACCGGAGTACCACCATGACATCGCGCATCAGGATCCTGCTCTGTGTCCTCGCCATGCCGGCCCTGGCCGCCGGCGCTTCCCCGCCGTCCAGCTTCTCCGCGCCGCCACCCATGCCCGTGCAGTACCTGACCCAGCCCGACTCGAAGGAGCCGCCATGGCGCTACGCGGCCCCGAACGGCGCCAATCCGGCGCTGCGGCTGGCCTACTGGAACGAGCTGGCGCAGCGGGTGCAGGGCTACGACCACACGCCCCCGAGCCGGCCAGGTGCGACCTCGCCGATGCCGGAGCAGATGGGCCGCACCCGCGTCAGCCGCGTGTTCGCGATCGTCCACATCGCCATGCACGATGCGCTGGCCGCGATCTGCGGCCAATACCGGCCGTATGTCGGCCCGCTCCCGGCCTATCCCGACAGCTCGCGCGACGCCGCCATCGCCCAGGCCGCGCACGACACCCTGGCGGCGCTGTACCCGCGCCAGGCCGCGCGCATCGCTGCCTGGCTGCGCGACGACCTGGCGCGCCTGCCGGACGGCCGCGCCAAGCTGAACGGCATCGAGGTCGGCCGCCGCGCCGCCGCCGCGATCCTGGCGCTGCGCGCCAATGACGGCAGCTACCAGGGCGAACCGGTGGTGGGGCAGGACTATCCGCTGCACAAGGAGCCCGGCAAGTGGCGCTCCGACCCGGTGAGCCGGATCCCGTATGCGGTCGGCGCCTGGTGGGGACGGGTGAAACCCTTCGTGATCCCGTCAGCCAGCCAGTTCCGCCCGGCGCCGCCGCCGGCCTTGAACAGCAGTGCCTACACCCAAGCCTTCAACGAGGTGAAGCAGCTGGGCGGCGATGGCGTCCGGACGCCCACCCGGCGCACGCCGGACCAGACCGTGACCGGCATTTTCTGGGGCTACGACAGCGTCGCCTGGCTCGGCACGCCGGTGCGCATGTACAACCAGATCGCGCTCCAGCTGCTGCTCAGGAAGACGTCCGATCCGATGGCGCTGGCGCGCGCGCTGGCCCTGGTGAACGTGGCGATCGCCGACGCCACCATCGCCGGCTGGGACGCCAAGTACCACTACGATGTCTGGCGCCCGGTGCACGGGGTGCGCGAAGCCAGCCCAGGCAGCGGCCCGACCGGCAGGGGCGACGGCAATCCGGACACCCAGGGCGATCCGAACTGGACGCCGCTCGGTTCGCCCGCCAGCAACCTGACCGGCCCCGACTTCACGCCTTCGTTCCCGTCCTATCCGTCCGGCCACGCGAGCCTGGGCGGGGCCCTGTTCCATACCTTGCGCCGGCTGTACGGCGACAACCAGCCCTTCAGCTTCGTCTCGGACGAATTCAATGGCGTCACGCGCGACAACAACGGCCGGGTGCGGCCGAAGATCTCGCGCAGCTACCGCAACCTGAGCCATGCGGAAGAGGAGGGCGCGCAAAGCCGCATCTACCTCGGCGTGCACTGGCAGTTCGACAAGCAGGCGGGGATCGCGATGTCGCACCGGGTGGCGGACTATGTCGTCCAGCGCGGGCTGGCGCCGCCGGCGCGCTAGGAAGTAGCATGGCGCGGCAAGGGCCGCGCCATGTGGAACGCAGCTTAGTTCAGCGCCGGGGTGTTCTCGGCAAAGTACTCGTGCGAGTCGGCGTTGTCGACGGCCTGGGCCGGGTTGCTGATCGCCAGGCTGGCGGCGCCGGACTGGCCGTACACGTGGTCATCGGTGCCTGCCACCACGTTGAAGTGGCTCATCTCGTGCACCAGGGTGCCGCCCTTCGAATCGGTGCCCGTCATCGGCGCCGACCAGAAGGCCTTGCAGACGTAGATCTTGTACGGCTGGGTCGGATACACGTAGGCGTAGTAGTTCTGGTTGCAGCCGCAATCCACGGTCACCGGCTTGTTGGCGAAGGCATCCTTGATCGCCACGAAGTGCGACTTGACGGTGGCCACGCGGCTGCTGTTGTTGGCGCCGAACCACTTGGTGTAGCGGGTGCCGATCACGCCGCGCTGCATGTAGGCGTCGCTGTTGCTGGCCATGCTGGAGCCGGCCGACATCGCCTGGGAGATGGTGGTCTGCTGCGAGGTGGTGCACTTGCTGAAGCTCAGGCTGGCGGCGGCCGGCTGGACCGCGGCCTGCTTCATCGCTTCGATGTCGAGCACCACCTGCGACTTCTGGCCGCGCGCCACGCGGCCGTCGATCCAGACCGAGGCCGGGGCCGACACCAGGCTGGCGTTGTCGCCGCTGGCATCGTCGGCATCGAAGGCCGCCGCGGCGCCGCTGCGGCCGCTGGCTGCCGGCGTGGCCAGGAACAGCTGCGGCGAGGCCTGCTTGAAGCTGATCTGGTAGTCGCCGCTCACGCTCATGTCGTACAGGGCGGACAGTTCCACCTTGACGCTGTGCGAGGCGCCCGGCTTGAGCAGGAAGTAGTCGGCCGCGGTCGGGGCGGCGCGCTTGATGTGCGCGCCCAGGTAGACCACCGGCTGGCCGTCGCGGCGCACCTCGAACAGCGCTTCCTCCACGCCGTTGAAGGGCGTGCGCGACTTCAGGATGTACTGCGGCGCGCCCGAATTGTTGGTGATGGTGACGCGCACCACCACGTCGTCGCTCTGGCCGAGCGCGGTCTTTTCGGGGACCACGGTGACGGCCACGCCTTTCGGCGCCGCCTGTACGTTGCATGCTGCCGCGAGCGCAGCCATGCCCAATGCCGACTTCCAGATGCCTTTCAAGCTCATGCTCATTCTCCGTATGAAAATTAGTTATGTGGCTTTGCTTCAGCCTTATCGCGTTACCCATATGACATGAGATAACTCAAAGCATATTTACGGAAACATGGACATGTGTAAAGTTGAATCAGCCTGAACGTGACAATTTTTGCGAAGTGTCAATAAAACGCAAAAATGCGCAATCGTGCGCTGGCTATCTGTGTATACAAGTGCTAGCAAATGGCTGAGCGTTCGGCTCAGGCAAGCGCGGCTTCGTCCGCCTTGGCCAGCATGGTGCGCAAGTGCATCGGGATCTCCGCGTTCGGGTCGTCGGCGAGACAGGACTTCACGATCGGGAAGGTGTTGGCGAAGCCTGATCGATTCTCCTTTCCGCCCAGCCTCAGGAAGTGCATGAAGCCCTTGGCAGGGACCTTGCCAAAGACTTCTCCGACGTCGCGGTAGCGCTCGAGATACTCTGCGGTTTCGAGCGAAAAAACTTCGCCGAAAGCGACCTTGAACACGTCTGGCGCCCCTGCCTTGACGGCGTGCAGCGCGAGCGTGTGGAACATGGAAAGGAATTGCGGACGGCTGGCCAGGTCGTCGCGCAGCATCACGGCCAGCGTGTGGAGCAGTTGTGGCGACAGCGCCCGGACCAGGCGAGCATCGCTGTCGAAGCGCGCCAGCCAGGTGTTCAGCAGCTGGTCGACCATCGGTTCGGTTCCGACAGTCGTCAAGGCCGCCTTGGCAAAATTCAGGATGAACAGGTTGGGATCCTCGTCCCAGCAGCTGGACGACAGCGCGCTCAGCTCGCCGATCGACAGCAGGCTGTGCTTGCATTCGGCGACGATCGCACGCGGCTTGGCCACCTGCAGGGTAGCCGGCGTCTGGCTGAGCAGCAGGGCGCTGACGAAATTCCGGTAGCCACGGCCGATCGCCAGCTGCAGCAGGCAGTTGATGTAGCGTTCCTTGTTGTCGGGATCTTCGAGCAGCGGCAGCATGTGTTCCGCGTCCGGATGATGGCTGTATTCCCAGTGCTTGCGGTTGAAAGCAAGTTCGCGTACGCGCGCGCCGGTACCAATCTCGATCAGATCGACGAAGCGCGGGTCGCCCGCGCCCTCCTTCACGGTCCGGAAGACGCGCTGGAAGTCCTTGACCATGCTGTTCCTGGTCAGCATGCTCGGACGGCCGATCTCGTACAGGTAGAGCGGCAGCGGGCAACTCGCGATGCGGTAGCCGGCCAGGGCAATGCGGGTGTACAGCTCGTAGTCTTCGTAGCCCACATTGCGCAGCTCAGTATAGCCGCCCAGGTCCTTCAGCATTTGCTTGCGGTAGATGCCGGATGCATCCCCGAATACGTTCCTGATCGGGGCAAGCGCCAGCGGTCCTGCCGTCGGCACGTACGAGACCGGCTCCTCGAGGCTGGTCTTCTTCGCGATCATTTCGTTGCGTGCCGACAGGGGCATGAAGATCGACTGTGCAGTCACCGCATCGGCACCGCTGTTTTGGATCGCCTGCACGAGCGTTTCGACCATATGCGGCAGCGCAACGTTGTCGTCGTCGAGGAAGACAAGCAGTTCACCGCGCGCTTCGCGAATGAGGGCGTTGCGGGCGGCGCCAAGGTAGCCGTTCGGCTGGCGTATCACACGGCCGCCGGCGCGCGTGACCAGTGCTTCGACATAGGCCAGGGTCTGCAGGGCTTCGTCGCTGCGCGAGCCGTCGTCCACCACCAGCAGTTCGATGTTCTGGTAGGTTTGCAGCAGCATCGAGCTCACCGCGTCGATGATCTTGTCCGGACGCTCGTAATGGGTGATGCCGACGGTGACCATGAGGTCGTGTGCGGCCTGGGCCTGCGGTGCGGGAAGCCTTGCGATGCCGGCCAGCAGCGCCAGCCAGGTCTCGTGCGTGCAGCGGACGGCGGCGGAGACGGGAGCCGCCCTGGCGCCCTGCGCCAGGATGGCGGCGAGCTTGTCGGACAGGGCGGACAGGCTCGGCTCGAACACATACTCGCCGACGCTGTCGTCTGCATACAGTTCACGCGCGCCGCCACGCTCGGAAGTGATCACGGGAATGCCCAGCACCAGCGACTCCAGTACCGTGTATGGCGAATTCTCTTCCGGCGAAGGGACGATCACCAGCGCTTGCTGGCGCTCGCACAGGTAGTCGATGACGCCGAACCGGTCAAGGCCGGTGATCAGGTTGACAGAAATGCCGGTCGGGCCAAGCGCGTCCATCAGGTACAGGCCGGACGGGGTTTCGTTGACCGTCCCGAAGGAACCGAGGATGCTGACCTGGATGTTGCGCCTCAGGATGTCATCGGCGTTGTTCAGGATCGCGCCGACAAACACGTCGAGCGCCTTGCGTGATTCATGGCGCCCGACAAAGATGATTTCAGTGACAGCCCGCGCGTCCCGCGCGGGGAGAAGCGCACGGCGTCCCTCGAGTGCGACGTGACAGTTGGGGATGCAGTGTTTGACGGACGCCGCGCTGGTATAGCCGCGCGCCTCGGCCCAGTCGAGCAGATACTGGCTCGGGCTGACGATGACATCGGCATTGAGCGAGGAGGTCCTTTCGAGGTGGTCGATGAGGATCTGGTCTTCGTGGTCGAAGAAGCAGCCGTTGAGTTCCGTGGCCCAGCGCGTGAATCCATGCAGCTGCACGCACAGGGTGCTCGATCCGAATGCGATCCCTTGCGACTTCATGCTGGTAGCCGCACATCCCAGGCCCTTGTAGTCGCAGAAGTGCACCGATCCGAACGCGGCTTGCGCGCGCAGCCACATGGCGACGGCAAAGCTCTTCTTCTCGTACGAGAACGGTTCGTACACGTATTGTTTCAGGTCCAGCACGGTGAACTGGATGTTCCCGAGGCCTGCGAGCTGGGTCGGCGCTTCGCCCATCGGCACGAACAGGACCGTGACTGCCCAGTCCGAGCGATCGAGCAGGGTAGCGAGTTCGAAGAAGGCCGTACCAATGCCACCGCATCCCGGCAGGCCCGGCCACTCCTCGGTGACGATGCAGACGCGCTTGTTGGGCGCTTGCTCGGGCGTGGATTTCTCGACGAGGACGTGCGTGTCTTTTCTATTTTTTTTCATCGGAAGTTCTCTTTCAGGAATTGGAAGTACAGTTTCTTGTTGCTGGTGTGGTGATCGTTGTAGTCAGTGAAGTCGAGGTAGGGGGCGAGTTCCGTCACGTCGCGGATCTGCTCGAAATCTTCCATGGAGACGCGCGGAAGCCGATGGAACTCCGCCATATCGGCCACCCGCGAGTCGATCGGGATGATCAGGGGAGGAACGCCTGCCTGCAGCGCCATGACATTGCCGTGGAAACGGGTGCCGATGCAGTAATCGAAGCCGGCGGCGTAGGCGCGCCAATCCGCCACCGTGTAGTGGAAGCGCGCATGTTCCTTGAACCATGCACGTAGCACCTTCCATTGTTCCGGGTCTTCGTTGTAGTAGCCGTAGTCGAACACCTTGTTGCGCAGCAGTCCCGCATGGTGCGGATTGCCCGACTGATCTGCGATGTAGCCGATGACTTCTTCCGGCAGCTCCATGCAGTCCGCGATGATCGAGGCCTCCGTCTGCAGCATGTAGCCGGAGCAGAACTTGGTGGCGAAGGTGTTGACGCGCTTGGCGATGTCGCGGTGAATGCCGAGCATCGTGTTGGAGGTGCATACCCGGGCGCGCCCCAGGGGCTTGTCGCAAGCGATCCGTTCTGGAGCCAGGTGCACGGAAGGACAACCGATCACCTGGGACGCGATGCCGCTGCGTGCCAGGTAGCGCTGGGTCTTGTCCCCGCGCACCCCGATCAGCGTGCCCGAGGTCCTGGCGAGATCCAGCACGGCCTGGGCGTCCCTGGACAGGCAGATGCTGTCTTCTTCGCCGAATTCGCTCTGCACGCCGACCGAGAACAGCACGATGCGGTGCTGTGCGAGCGCTTCCACGAAGCCTTCCGGCGCCGTCCAGGTCGCGGACAGGAAGTTCGCAAGCGCCAGCACGATCACATGGTCGGCGCTGAACTGCTCCCGAAAGCGGATGAAATCGCGCGACGAAACGTTGCGGATGCCCGGAAGCGAGCGATTGATGGCGTCCAGGAAGACGATATTGCCGATATTGTCCGGGTGGCTCAGGAAACGCAGTAGCGTGAACGTATCCACGTCTGCCGAGCCAAACGGCAGGTAGTCGTTCAACAGGACAAACTTCTTGTGGCTCAGGTTGATCTGCATGGTTCTGGTGTTCGGTTCATGGACGGCATGGTGCCAACGAGGAGTTCAGCTACGCTGGCGCTTGGCAGGACGCGATCCCGGCTGTGCGCGGCTTGCGCTCGCGCGGCGGCAGCGCCAGCCCGCCGAAGGCCTGGCTGGCCGGGTCCAGGTTCAGGCTCGGGTGGTAGGCCGGGTCCTGCAGCAGCACGTGGCCCCATTTGCGGCGCAGTCCGTCGACTTCGCGCTGGGCCCTTGCCTTCTTCTGCGGGGTGTCCTCACTGCCGCGGCTGGCCGACTCGGCATGCAGCAGCCTGGCGTGCGGCGTCCACACGATCGCCTTGCCGGCGGCGCGCAGCTTCAGGCACAGGTCGACGTCGTTGAAGGCCACCGGGAAGGCGTGGCCGTCCATGCCGCCGAGCGCAAAATAATCCTGGCGGCGCAGGAACAGGCAGGCGGCGGTGCAGCCGCTGAGCTGCTGCACCAGCTGGTTGCGGCCATGGTTGCCCCAGTCGGCGTCCTGCAGGCGGTTGCCGTAGTGGCCGGCCACGTTGCCGACGCCGATCACGACGCCGCCGTGCTGCACCATGCCATTCGGCCACAGCAGCTTGGCGCCGACCGCGCCAACCTCCGGGCGCAGCAGCTGCGACACGATTTCTTCCAGCCAGTCCGCGTGCAGGGCTTCGATGTCGTTGTTGACCAGGCCGATGATCTGGCCGCTGGCCTGGGCGATGGCGCGGTTGTTCAGGTCCGCGTAGTTGAAGGGGCCGGGCATGGACAGCACCCGCACGCCACCCTTGGCGATGCGGTCGAAATACGCCTGGGTCGCTTCCTCCGCCGAACCGTTGTCGATCACAATGATCTCCAGTTTCGGCCAGTCGGTATGCTGGCCGATGCTGTCGAGGCAGCGCTGCAGGAGGTCGGCGCGGTCGCGTGTCGGGATCACCAGGCTGACCGTCATGTCACGCGCGCTGTCCGGCAGCGGATGGCGCACGCGCCGGGCGGCATGGGTGAGGCCAGACGGGAGGTCGTCCAGTTCTTCCAGTACGGCCTGCGGCGCGATGACCCGCAGTGCGCGCGCCGCCGCGGCGAAGCGCTGCGCGCGTTCATCGATGATGGGCGCCAGGCTGCGCACCAGAACACGCGGCACGTGCACGATCGCCTCCATTCCGCGGGGCCAGGCGGCGGCCAGCGCCGACCACGCAAACTCGGCGTGGTTGCGCGCATCGACCAGGTCCCGGGCGAGGGCGCGGCGTACCAGCAGCAGGTCGAGCGGATAGTCGCTGGCCAGCGCGTAGTCCGGGTTCCAGGCCGGCTTGAACCAGGGCTGGCCATCGGTTTCGCTGTCGGTGTAGACTAGCTGGGCGCCAGGGACCGCGAAGCCGTGCAGGGCCCAGGCCAGGGCGTGCGGGGCCAGCGTTTCGCCGGCGCGCAGGCAGCACAGCACCTCGCAGCGCGATTCCAGCGCCTGCGCCAGCATGGCCGGAAAGGCTTCGCCGGCGAACACCTGCAGCGCGATGCCGCGCTGGGCGCGCACGCTGGCGAGCGTGGCCTCGAGCGCGTCGGGGTCAGGCGTACCGGCATCGGGCGTACCCGTGACCAGTACCGCGGCTGACAGGGCCGGCAGCGTGAACGGGCCCTCGGCGTCGAAGCGCGCCGACCATTCCGGCCAGGCGGACAGCGGCAGGCTGCGCGGCAGGTGGCGTTCGTAGGTGTCGGCCACGCGCTGCAGGAGCGCGTCGCTGGCCTCCGGCAGCAGGGCGGCCATGCCGTCCAGGGTGCAGCAGACCGTGAGCGGGCTGCCGTTCAGCGGACGGCCGTCCTCGTCGACCACGCGCACGCTGTGCACGCGACCGTCGGCCAGGCTGGCCGGGAGGGCCAGGTCGAAGCCGTGGGCGCCGTCGATGTGGCCGCGCATCGCGGGCTGGATCACATTGGCGGGCGCCTCCGCCACCAGGGTGTGGCCGACGTAGGCGCGCACGTTCACGGTGCGCCCGGGATCGGCCGGGTCGAGGGCCCAGCCGTGCAGGCGCAGGCCGCCGTCGCCGGTCACTGTGCTGACGGCGCCAGGCGAGGCCGCCTTCGGCGCGTCCAACCGGAAGCCACCCGCCAGCACGGCTGCGGTGTTGGCCACGCGCGCCGAAACGGAGCCGCCGGCCTCGAAGGGGAGTGCGCCGAGATCGGCGACGAAACCGTGGCACAGATCGGCTGCGCCGAGCGCTTCCAGCCGGCCAGCCAGGTCGGCCCGGGCGCAATCGGCCACCACGCAGCCGACCGCCAGGTCGTCGAGGCAGATCTCGACGACCACGCGGGCGTCGGGACGGGCGCTGTCGAAGGCCCAGCCGTACAACAGGCGCTGGTGGACGCCGTCGACGGCGCCGTGCCAGCGGAGGGTGGAGGCGCCGGCCGCCACGGTGATATCTGATTCGAAGTGCATGTCAGGTTTCCGGTCAGGCGGCCAGGGCGGCCTCGTTGCGATCGATCCAGTCTTCCAGCCAGGCGCCGGCGTCGAAGCCGGCGTCCAGCAGGACGGTGTCCAGGCCGGCGGGCAGTCCCGCCGGGTCGGCGGCAAGCACGGTGCGGCAGCCGGCCGCCTGCAGCAGCTGGGCGTCGTCCAGCAGGGCCGGCGTGTCGCCCTCCGGCGCCGGCAGCTGGTCGGCCACGCCGCTGCGCCACAACGCTTCGCTGCCGTCGCCGGTTACCAGCAGGCGCAGGCCGAGTCCGGGCGCGCCGGCGATCAGGCGCGCCAGCGCCAGCACCGCGCGCGCGGCGGGAGTGCCGGCCACCAGGCGCCAGACGCCGATGCGCCGGCAGGACGAAGGCAGGGCCGCCGGCGCGGCCGGCAGCGGGGTCGCGGCCACGGTGTCGGGCAAGGCCGCTTTGTGCGGCGTGCCTGCCGCCTTTTCCAGCCAGTCGCAGGCTGGAGTGGCCGCCAGTGCTTCGCGCAGGGCGGCGCGCGCCGCGCGCAGCGGGTCGGTGCGCACGAAGGCGGCGAACTCGGGGTAGTAGCCGGGATAGCGCGCCAGCAGCACGCTACGGTTCTGCGCGACGCGCAGGGTCTTCTCGGCGCGGAACGACACCGTGCCGGCATGGGCCACGAACACGCCGGTGGCCTGCAGGTGGCGCCAGCCGGCGGCGCGGGCGCGCATGCACCAGTCGACTTCCTCGCCGTAGCCGCGCACCAGCGCGCTGCCGTCCAGCATGCCGATCGCGTCCAGCGCCTCGCGCCGGATCAGCATCGTGAAACCGCAGCAGGAAGGCAGTTCGACGTCCCGGCCGCCGGCGGCGCGCACCCGCGCCGCGCCGGTGTCGAGCAGTGCCAGTTCGCGCGCGCCGGGGGCAGGGGCGGCCTGGCGCATCACGGGGAAGCTGCTGATTTCGCCGTTGTTGGTCCAGGGCGTGACCGAGGCGACGTCGGGGGCGCCGTACAGGCTTGCCGCCAGGCGGTCGATCCAGTCGCCATGGACCTGGGTGTCGGCGTTCAGCAGCAGGACGTCGTGGCTTGGTGCGGCACGCATGCCGCGGTTGACGGTCTCGATGAAGCCGAGGTTGCAGGCATTGCGCAGCAGCGTGATGTGGCCGCCGGCGGCCAGGGTGTCGAGCCAGCCCGAGAGTGCGGGCTCGGGGCTGGCGTCGTCCACCACCACGATGCGGCTGGGGATGCGGTTGTGCGCCAGGCTGGCGCGCACGCTGTCGAGGCAGGCGCGCACCAGGGCCAGTTCGCGGTAGACCGGCACCACGATCGCCACCGGCCGCGGGCAGGCCGCAGCGTCTTGCGCGGGGGCGGCCGTGGGTGCGATCGCGGGCGGCGGGTAGAAGGCCAGGGGCGAGCCGGGCAGCAGCCGGCGCCGGCCGTCGGGCGAGAGCAGGGTGAGCGACCACACGGCCCCTGGCCGCGGAGGCGCCAGGCGCACGCGGCTGCCGTCGCCCGGGACCTCGACGCGGTACTCGTCCGTCTCGTTGGAAAGCAGCAGGGTGGCGCGCGGCGCCCGTTCGGCGCCGGCGCTGCCGGCCACCGCGCCCAGGAAGACCATGGCCTCGATCGCCTCGCCGTCCTTCCAGCAGGCGCCGGTATGGACCACGCCGGCGGCGCGCAACAGCGGCAGCAGGCTGGCGTGGCGATTGGCGCGGCAGCGCGCCGGCAGGAAGGCCGGGCCCAGGCTGGCGACGTCGCGGCGGCCGCCTTCTTCCAGCCAGCTCTTGAGCATCAGGTCTTGCAGCAGCGGGTTTTCGGGGGCGATCGCCCAGGCCGCATGCCAGGCGCGCGCGCCGAACCGGGGGTAGGCGCTGTGCAGGATGCGGGCGCGCAGGATGGCCGGGATCGGCTTCATGGGAAAGCGCCGGCAAACGTATTCGGCGTCCAGCAGCGCATCGGCGAGCCGGCCCGCCGCGAACGATGCCAAGGCGCGGTTCAGGAGTGCGTCGTCCCGCAGGCGGGGCGCGCACGTGGAGAGGAAAAAGGGGGCGGGGCCCCCTTTTGGATCGTGCATGGCGGTGCTGTTACTGGTGGGTGAAGATGTCGGGGACGATCGTGACCGAACCGACCACGCTCGCCTCGTTGCCGGTCACGGCCGCTTCGGCGAAGGCAAGTGCCACGTCGGCACGCGAGACACCGTGCGCCAGCGCGTCGGCCCAGTACTGGGCGCCGGCGGCGTCGGCATTACGGCCCATCATGCCGTGGTACAGCGCGTCCACGAACTGGGTGTTGTTGAGCGCACCGAGCTTGTACTCGCCGGATGCCAGGAAGTTCTGGGCGATCGAGCGCACGGACACACCCTTGTCGACCAGGTCGAACCAGTAGTCGAGGCCGGAGAAGTCGGCGGTACGGCCGAGCACGGCCTGGTACAGGTTGGCGACGGTGGCCTGCTTGACGTTGTCGGCGAAGATCAGGGCCTGCTTGTTGTCCAGCTGGACGTAGTGCACGTTCACGAGGTCGACCGCAACCTTGGTGCTGCCGTTGCTGATCTTGGCGTGGGCGCCGTTCACGGTGATGGTGAAGTCGTCGTCATCGCCCTTGGCCTGGACGAGGGTTTCGGCGCCGCCGATCACGGTGCTGCTGCCCTGGGCCGCGACCACGACCGTGTGGCCGCTGCCCGCCTTGATCACGTCCTTGTCGCCGGCGATGATCTGGGTGTTCCTGTTGTCCGCGACCGTGATGGTATCGGCGCCCGCGGTGCCCACGATCACGCGCTGGATGGCGTCCGGATCGCCCACGGCTGCCGACTGGTTGCCCGCGGCGCTCGGCGGCGGGGTGGTGATGGTCGCATCGACGCCGCCGGCGCCCTGGAAGAACACGGCCGGCGTATTAGCGCTAACCGTGAGCTTGGTGACCGAGGTCTCCGAGGTGCTGACGAACACGACTTCGGTGCCCGCGGCTGGCCTGACGGTGCCGTTGTTGGCGCCGTCCACGGTATCGACCACGACCTTGGTATCGGTGCTGGTGGCTACCAGCGACAGGATGCTGTCGATGGTCTCCTGGCTGAAGACCGTCGAAGAGGCCGCTTTCAGCTTGTCGCTGACCGCCTGGGTATTGCTATCGTACATATACTGCTCCTTTCAGGATCAAAATTTCCCGGTGTGTTCCGGGTGCTCTGATCGGACAAGCGGGCGTCGGCGCAAGACCGTGCACGCTTGTGCGCCTCAGATTCTGTCGGCTCGCCGGCTCACGGAACGAAGGCGGGATTCAAGGAAAACGAGATGGGTGCGGGACCAGGGCCGCACGCGATCTCTGACGGGCAGGAGTGTGCGTTAGAAGTTGCGAGCAAGAAACCACCCCGGGAGGGGGGAGTTGCGGCCGGGCGAGCGCCCGGCCGGAAGGACTATGCGTGCTGGGTGTTCGACATCTGCATGCTACTGCTGGGGCGGCGAATTCTCGCCGAAATACTCGTGCGAATCGGCGTTGCGCACCGCACGCGCAGGGTCGCTGCGGGCCAGCTCGGCCGCGCCCTGCTGGCCGTAGACGTGGTCGTCGGTGCCGGCCACCGCGTCGAAATGGCTCATCTCGTGCAGCAGCGTGCCGCCGCGCGAATCGGTGCCCGTCAGCGGCGCGGTCCAGAACGCCTTGCAGACATAGATGTTGTAGGGCTGGGCCGGGTAGACATAGGCGAAATAGTCGGCATTGCAGCCGCAGTCAATTTTCACGGGCTTGGTCTCGAAAGCGTCGCGGATGGCGCTGAAATTGCTGTTGACGGTGGCGGCGCGGCCGGCGTCAAAAGCGCCGAACCAGCTGCCGTAGCGTGCGCCGTATTGCGCGCCCCCGGCTCCGGCCGCCAGGTACTGGTGGGCGTCGACGGTCATGCTGCGTCCGGCGTCGACCGCCGCCACCAGCTGTTCCTGCTGGGCGTTGGAGCATTTGCTGAATTCCAGTCCGCCGCCGCCCGCGGCCTGCTTGCTTGGTGCCCTGGCCCCGCGCGGCAGGCGGCCGTCGATCCAGATCGAGACCGGGGTGGAGGCCAGCGCGCCGGGCTGGGGGCGCATGCCGGATGCGGCAAACAGGCCGCTGGACGCGGTGCGGTAGCGCAGCTGGTAGGGACCGGTCACGTTCATCTCGTACAGCGCCGACAGCTCGACCGTGCTGCTGAGCGAGGCGCCCGGCTCGAGCCGCAGGTAGTCGCCGGGCCCGGGCGCGGCGCGCTTGACCTTGATGCCGAGGTAGCGCACGGGCTGGCCGTCGCGCAGCACCTCGAACAGCGGCGCTTCGATGGCGCCGGCAGGGGTATGCCACTTCAGCAGGAACTGGGGCGCGGCGCTGTTGTTGAGCAGGGTGACCCGCACCAGCACCTCGTCGCTGCGCGCGAACTTGTCGCGCACCGGCGCGATCGTCACGCTGACTTCCTGCGCCAGGGCAGGGAGCGCGGGCAGGGCCAGTACGGGCAGGAACAGGGCCAGGGCTGGCAGGACAAAGGGGGACGAACGGCGATGCATGGCGGGCTCCTCAGGAATGGCTACCTGCCTACTGTGCGCCGGCGCTTCCCGCCCACCTTGAGCAATCCCAAGCGTATATTTACTGCGGGCAACAAAACCACACTGCCAATATGGCCAATTAACAACAGAAGCGTGTATTGCTGGTCATTTGTTCAACATTTGCTCGATTAATTGGCAGTGCATTGCTATGATGCAATCACTCTATCCGCAAGTAAATACTCCTTTCCTGCAGGTTTTCTCCGATGAACTCCCAGTCCCCCTCCCGCCCTGCGCGCACGGGAGGCCGGTCATGAACGGCCTCCACAATTACGTCGACGACCTCGCCCGCGAGATCGGACTGGACCGCGAGGAAGTGGAAGCGCGCAAGGCTTTCCTGGAACTGAGTGAGGCGGATGTCGAGGCCCTGCGCGACGTCCACGAGCTGCTCGAGTGCAACCGTGACGCGTTCTCGGACCGCTTCTATGCGCACCTGATGTCCTTCCCGAAGCTGCGCGCGATGCTGGGCGATGGCGCCGAACGCCGCCTGCGCCACGTCCAGGCGTCCTACTTCAGCAGCCTCACGGCGGGCGACTACGACGAAGACTACATCCGCGAACGCCTGCGCGTGGGCGCCACCCACCAGCGCATCGGGCTCGATCCGAAGTGGTACATCGGGGCCTACCGCAAGTACCTGGCCGAGATGGTCGGCATGCTGGGCCGGCGCCTGCAGGCGCAGCCGGAGCGCTACGAGGCGGCGGTCGATGCGGTGCTGAAGATCGTCTGCTTCGACATGGGCCTGGCGCTCGATACCTATGCGCACGCCAGCCAGCGCAGCAGCCTGCAGAACCAGAACTACCTCGAACAGGTCATCGACGGCATGCCGGCCGGGCTGTTGGTGGTCGACGCCGAGCTGCGCGCCCATTCGATGAACCGGATGATGGCCGACCTGCTGGGCGTGCCGGACGGCCTGCTGCTGGAGCAGCGCCCGGCGCTGGAAGCGCTGATTCCCTGCGACGAACTGGCCAACCGCGCCGCCGAGGCGCTGGCCTCGGGCGCGCCGCACGACAACGTGCTGGTCACGCTCGACGGCCGCGCCGACGGCGTGCGCTATGTCGACTTCAACATCCGCCGCACGCGCAAGGACGGCAGCTACATGCTGCTGCTGATCGGGCAGGACATCACCTTCCGCCGCAGGGCGCGCATGCGCCTGCAGGAAAGCGAGGAGTTCTTCCGCCTCACCTTCAACCAGGCCGCGGTGGGCATCGTGCTGCTGGGCGGGGATGGGCGCGTGCTGCGCACCAACAGCAAGATGTCGCAGATCCTCGGCTACTCCGAGATCGAGCTGCTGCAGCGCTTCTACCAGCAGCTGATGTGCGAGGAAGACCTGGCCGAGGAACAGGCGCTGATCAACCGCCTGAAGGCGGGCGAGATCAGCGACTACCAGCGCGAGAAGCGCCTGCAGCGGCGCGACGGCGCCCAGGTCTGGGTCAGCGTCAGCGTCTCCGCCATGCGCGACGCCAACGGCAGACAGCGCTTCATTTGTGTGGTCAAGGACATCCAGCGCCAGAAGCAGGCCGAGGAAGCGCTGCTGCGCATGGCCAATCACGACGCCCTGACCGGCCTGCCGAACCGGGTGCTGATGCAGGACCGCCTGGGCCAGGCCATCATGCACGCGCACCGCGCGGGGCGCCAGGTGGCGGTCATGTTCATCGACCTGGACCGCTTCAAGCACGTCAACGACAGCCTCGGCCACGATGCGGGCGACGCCCTGATCGTCGAGATCGCGCGCCGCCTGTCCGCCAGCCTGCGCGAGAGCGATACCGTGGCGCGCCAGGGCGGCGACGAATTCGTGGTGGTGCTGCCCGACCTGGCCGGCCAGGACGACGCGACCAAGGTGGCGCGCAAGCTGCTCGACAACCTGTTCCAGCCCATGCTGCTGTGCGGCCACGAGGTGTTCCCTTCCGGGAGCATCGGCATCGCGATGTACCCGCGCGACGGCGCGGACAGCGCCACCCTGCTCAAGTGCGCCGACAGCGCCATGTACGGATCCAAGGGGCAGGGCGGCAACCACTATTCCTTCTACGCGAGCGAGATGGGCGAGCAGGCGGCCCTGCACCTGCGCATGGAAGGCGCCCTGCAGCGCGCCCTGCAGCGCGAGGAATTCCTGCTGGTCTACCAGCCAGTGGTGGACATCGGCAGCGGCCGCGTGGCCGGCGTCGAAGCCCTGCTGCGCTGGCAGCCGGTGGGCCGGCCGATGGTGTCGCCCGCCGAGTTCATCCCGCTGGCCGAGGAAACCGGCCTGATCGTGCCGATCGGCGACTGGGTGCTGGCCACGGCCATGCGCCAGCAGGTGGCCTGGAACGAGGCGGGCCTGGACCCGGTGCGCATCAGCGTCAACCTGTCGGCGCGCCAGTTCCTGGGCCAGGACGTGGCCCAGCGCGTGGCAGCGCTGCTCGAGGAAACCGGCTGCGACCCGGCCATGCTGACCCTGGAAATCACCGAGAGCGTCCTGATGGAAAACCCGGCCGCGGCCACCGAGACCATGGGCCGGCTGGCGGCGATGGGGGTGCAGCTGGCGATCGACGACTTCGGCACCGGCTACTCGAGTCTGGCCAGCCTGAAGCGCTTCCCGATCCACAGCCTGAAGATCGACCGCTCCTTCGTGATGGACCTGACCCAGGACGCGGACGACGCCGCCATCGTCAACGCCGTGATCGCGCTGGCCCATTCGATGAAGCTGAACGTGATCGCCGAAGGCGTCGAGACCCGCGAGCAGCTGGCCTTCCTGCAGGAACACGGCTGCGACCAGATGCAGGGCTACTGCTTCAGCCGGCCGGTGGCGCCTGCAAGCATCGCGGTCTTGCTGGCCAGGAGTTAGCCTGGCGTGGGCCGATTCCACCACCCGTGGGGGGCCTCCCTGAACAACATAAGCCCCATAATTGTTTCCTGTTAGAACAATTATGGAGCCTGGATGAAACTCAACCGCCTGTTTGCCGCCGCCTTCGTGGCGATCTTGCTGTTGGCTAGTCATGCTGGGGCGAATGCTGCGGAAGCGATTGGCCCCATCGCGCTCAGTCAGGCCGCCGGACGCTGAGCCGAGAAGGGTGCGTCCAAACGGTCGTTCTCATGCGTGTTTCACGAAAATCGTGCGGGAAAGCACATAGGTAAGCGGTATGGTGACCACGACTGCGATTAATGGTGCTACCCGCTCGTCCTGGCCGATGAGTTCGACCCATGCATACACGATGCCGGCGCCGATCAGGTACTGGAACAGATAGACCAAGGGCAGCAAGAGTGCCGAGGCCGCACCGCGGTGGCTGTTGAACACAAATAAGCGATTCAGCAGGTAGGCGATGACCAAGCCAGCCACATAGGTAATGGCGTAGCTGGTCTTGTAGGAAAACGCGTTCAGCAGGACGAGGTAGAGTACATAGGTCAGCAATGTATTCAAGCCTCCTGCCAGCAGGAAGCGCACCACGGGCCGCTGCAAAAGCGCACCCGCGCGAAGATAAAGCTCAGCCATCAGCCGCTGTCTTTCTTCTTATGCATTTACCAGGCGCAGGTACTCGTCATAATTCCGGATGTAATCGGCGGAATCATAATGATGGGAAGCGAAGACGAGCAAGACCGCGTCGCTCGAATACTTGTATTGAATACCCCATACCATTGGCGGCAGATAAATTCCCTTTTTGCTTGAGTCGAGCACGAATTCTTCTCGGTTGACCCCGTCGAAAGCCACGACGTGCACCGAGCCCTTGAGTACGGTCAGGAATTGGTGGCAAACATGGTGGGCGTGTTCGCCTCGCGTTTCCGCAGTCGGTACGTCATACACCAGGAAGTAACGCAGGGGTTCGAACGGGATTTCCTTGCCAAATTCCCCCACCGCCAGCTTGCCGCGAATATCCGCGACTTCATCGATATGGTGGATGGTGACGCCCTTCACCGTCGTGGGAATCACGCGTGGAGGTTTTTCGGCCGGACGCGGCGCCGAGAATTCAGTGCCGGTCGGCCGCGCATCGACATAGCCGACGATCTTCGCAGGGTTCCCGACGACAATCGCATTCGGAGGGACCGAACGTGTCACCACCGCGCCCGCCCCGATCATGGCGCCTTTTTCAATCGTGATGCCAGGCAGGATGGTGGCGTTGGCACCAACCGAAGCGCCTTGCCGGATTACCGTGCGCCCGAATTGCTCAGGATATTTTTTACTACGTGGAAAAATATCATTGGTGAAGGTGGCATTCGGGCCAATAAAGACATCGTCTTCCAGCGTCACACCGTCCCATACCTGCACGCCGCATTTGATGGTGACCCGATCGCCGATCAGCACGTCGTTCTCGATAAAAACATGATCGCAAATATTGCATTCCGCACCAAGGCGCGCATTCGGTAATACATGGGCAAACGCCCAGATGCGCGTGCCCGCGCCGACATGTTCCGACTCGCACAGAGCATGCGAGTGAACGAAATAATCAGGTTTGGCGTTCATTGTTTGATCCGAAAACAGATACTTTCATGGGGATGGCAAGCGGGCGCTTCTTCGTATTTTCGTAGGTTCGCCAAGCGTAGGAACCTACGATGCCGATGCCGAGGAGATTGATGGAGCCGAGCAGCGCAATGGTCAGGATAGTCATTGCATACCCGGGGACATCGATCAGGCCTTGCAGGCGCGCGACCAGGACGATGATGCCGAGCAGACCGGCAGCCATGGTCCCCAGTGCGCCCAGGCGGACTAACAAGGTGATTGGCAGATCAGTGAACGAAAACAGACTGTCCATGACATAGCGCCACTTCTTGTGGAAGGTCCAGGCTGACTTGCCGTGCTGGCGCGCTTGACGGATATACGACACCGTCTTGCGACGAAAACCGAGCCAGAATAGCTGGCCGACGAGCGAGGTGTTTTGCTCCTGCAATTCAAGCAGCATGTCGCGGAAAAATTTGTTGCATCCGAACATATCGACGCCGCCGGGAGGAATATCTGGCATCACGAACTTTCGGTACATCCCCCAGTACAGGCGCGAGAAGATCCTCGAGCTCAACGGATCGTTCCTGGCCTCGCGTACGCCAAGAATGACATCGGCCTCGTCGCGCACGAGGATCTCATTCATGTCCAGCACGAGCTGGGGCGGCTCCTGGAGATCGGCGGCCATTACGGCGAACCTGTCGCCCTTGCCATGCTCGAGTCCAGTGCGGATCGCCGTGAACGAGCCAAAATTGCGGGACAGCAGAATAAGTTGCGAACGAAACGCACAGCCCGGCAGGCGCCTGCGCAAGTTTGGATAACAGGCGTCGGGGCTGCCGTCAACAACGAACACCGCTTCGAAATCACCCTTCAGGCTGGTATCGAGACCATGAATGGCCGCCAGCAGGTCGTCGAGCGACTCTTCATTGCGATAGACCGGAATGACCAAGCTTAGCATTTCAGGCAGCTGCTTCAGCGTAAGCATGCACCGCGTCGATGACGCGCTCGACATCTTCGCCCGACAAGCCGGGGAAGCACGGAAGTGTGACAATCTGTGCGCATGCCTGTTCCGTCACCGGTAGCGATACCGACTCGAATCCCGGATAAGCTGTCTGCAAGTGGTCGGGAACGGGGTAGTGGATGTCTGTACCGATACCTTTTGCCTGCATCGTTTCGATAAATCGGGCGCGCTCGCCGACACGGATAACGTATAGATGCGCCACGTAGTCCTCCCCCAGAGAATGCGGCAACTGCAACCCCAGGTCGGCGAAGGCGTCGTTGTAACGGCGGGCGATGTCACGTCGCGCCGCGTTCCACGCATCCAGTTCCGGTAGTTTGGTTCGTAGCACGGCGGCCTGCAATTCGTCCAGCCGGCTGTTACGTCCCCCTGGCACGTCGACGTGGTATTTCTTCGACCATCCATACTGACGCAGTTGGCGGATCTTCTTGTCGAGTTCTGGATCACTGGTGACAATGGCACCGCCGTCACCGATCGCACCGAGATTCTTTGTCGGGTAGAAACTGAAGCAGGCGAGATCGCCGAACGAGCCTGCCATCTTGCCATTTCGCCGCGCGCCGTGCGACTGTGCACAATCTTCAATGAGCGGCACCGCGGCCGTGCGTGCCAATTCCGACAATTCCTCGATGGCGGCCATTTGTCCGAACAGGTGGGTGACGATTACTGCATCGACGCCGTCCTGGAGCGCACACCGAAGGGAAGCCGGCGCCATCGTCAGAGTCTGCGTGTCGACATCGATATACACAGGTGTGGCGCCCACCGCATGGACTGCAGTACTTCCATAAAAACCCGCGTTGGCGATCAACGCAACCTTTTTGCCGGGACCAATACCTAGTGCGCGCAACGCGATTTCAAGAGCATCCGAGCCGTTGGCAACGCTGATGCAGGATCTGGCTTGAACGTAAGCGGCAAATTCGGCTTCGAACTTGCTTACTTCCTCACCAAGGACGAACCAGTTGCGTTCTACCACACGCTTCATCGGACCGACGAGATCCAGTCCCGCATTGGCTGTTGCTGCAGAGAAGAGGGGAACAATCGCTTGCATCAAAAATCCTTGAACTATTTAGATGGAATATGGGCTTGATCAGGCTGATCACCGAGTTTTACCAAGAAATTATCGCCGACACGTTTTATCGAGCCAGGACGAGGCCACACCTCCATAGCGGCGAATTCTGGCGTGAGTGCAAGGCGCGATGCAGGATCTAGCGCGCCGAGCTGGCCGAACCCCAATACCTTCATGTATCCGGTGATGCGTGCGATATTGCCTTTGTCCCAGCCGAAGAAGGACGCACTGGTCACACTCGAATCCTGCTGAGGGTAGACGCCAGCCTGGATATTAGCGCGGTAACCATAAAAGTCGACAAGAACAGGTTTGTTCGCGGGTCCGTTATGCATTGTCAAGATTTGTTTGCCAATATCTTGGGCGATCATCCTGTCGAACGCCTGGCTCATAGAAGCGCTGGCGATATATTGGGATAACAGGTTAACGAGTTGCAACTGATAAAGTCCAAGGACTAAGACGGCGCACGGCAGCCACCGTTTGCTCGTTTTGCTGAGCAGCACGATCGCTAACAGCCAGACAACGTAGGTCAGCGCCAGCATCGAACGGTTGGGTAACTTCACGGATCCCGTTGCGATATTAAGGAAAAACGGCATCAGCAATATGCAGCATAAGAGCACGGCTGAGCCCAACCACGCCTTCCGGCTACCGCGAAATGTGGCCAGTATTGCTGCGAGCATGAAGGGAAGGGCAGCCCACATGCTGGCGCCATACACGTTAGCTGAGCCGACGTAGGTTTCGAGAATATGTTTCGCTAGATTGCCAAAGAACCAGAAGGGAGCATGCAGCATGATTTCTGGATGCACGAACTGCTCGATGTACGAGGGCGCAATGTGCAGCGTATGCTGTAATGCCTTGTTGATGGCGGCATAAAGAACTACTGAGGCTACTAGCAACATGCCGCTTGGCACGACGTGCCGTATCAATTCCAGGAAGGATTGGGCTAGCGGCTGGGGTTGCGTGTGGGATCCTTGCATGCTGCGAGCGAGGCGGATCCCCAAGGATATGCTCAAGAATACCAGCAGCAGCGACTGATAAGCGCCTGCAGCAATGGTAAGCAACAGGACGATACAAGCAGCTCGCGAAGGATGTTTGGAGAAGAACCGCATCCCATCAATGTTTCGCGCCAGATACGCGGCGCAGGTCGCGCACAAGAAGCCAAGTCCAGTTGCTGGAACATTAGCGGCGAACTCAGAAATTGCCCACCATGCCGGGAAACAGACAAAAGCGAAATAGCTGACATACGTCTTCCAGCTAACCTGGAGTCCGTGGCTACGTACCAGCAAGATATATGCTGCCGCCTGCGTTAAGGCCAGGAAAAGATATGGCGAATAAGGGAGGGCAGGCTGTGGAAATAAAAGGAGCTCTACCAAGAACACGGTAAAACGGTTCTGTGCTATCCATATATCCGGCGTTGACCTGATAGCTGCCAGCTCGTCGTCAATCGACAGCGAAAACGTGGAAATAAAGTAGAGGTTTGCAAGAATGCTAAGAAATGCCAGGATCGCAAACTCGGCAAGCCGCACATCATTGCGAAGACACCAGGAGACCAGGTGCCCTGAAAAGGCGTTTTGGGGCGAGCTTATATCTTTTTCCAAGCGGTCATCAACTCGTCCCAGCATCGTAAACCCTTAACAGATAGTCATTTCTTCACTGAAATATGCAGGGTACGTGGTTTTTTTGCTATCGTCAATTGTGTGCAGGGGAAAGAAGCGATAGTTCAAAAGAAAGATACGGTGCTTGGAGAAGAAGACAGGATGTGCTACTGATCAAGGGGCAAGAGTAGCTCGAAAAGTTCAATCAACTTAAGTGATATACCCTGTCCGGCGATCTGTTCAGCCGATCACATAGCGTTTCGACGGCCCGCTGCCGACTGCCTGGCCGCTGGCGCCGTAGACGCCGCCGGCTTCAGGCCCGGCCGGCATGCGCAGTGCGTTCAGCACGCCCTGGTTGTGCGCCAGCTGCTTGTTGATCAGCATGCCGTTGACGCGGTTGAGTTCCTTGGCTTCGCGCGCCAGCGCCAGGAGCTCTTCCCACTGGGCCCGCGCCTCCTCGCTGCCGCCCACGGCCAGCCAGGGCTCCATGCCGGCTTCCGAGCCTTCGCAGCCGGCCGCCAGCAGCGCCGCGTGGCGCTGGGCCGACAGTTCGGCGAGCGCCTGCAGCAGTGCGTTCTTGCGGGGAGTGGTTTGCGCCAGCCCATCGGCGTCGGCTGCGACGAGCAGCTGCTGTTCCTGTTTCATCAGCTCGATGAGGGAGCTGACGTGTTGCACTTCTTGAGGGACGGTCGTGATTGGGCTGGTGGGCATGAAGGTTTATCGCTTGCGTGAATGGAGCAAGTCGCGCACGGTGTCGAGCAGGCCGTCGGCGACTTTCTCGGAGTTGACCTGGAACTGGCCATCGGCGATGGCCATCTTGATGCGTTCGACCTTCTTGGTGTCGAACACGCCGTTGTTGCCGCCCACGGCGCTGGCCATGGCCTGGCCGGCCGAGGACAGGCGCACGCTGTCGGTGGCTGCCGGGGTCGGGGTCGATGCGGCGGCGGTGGACGTCGTGGCCGCCTTGTCGGCGCCGCGCGCGTTCGCGGTGCCGTTGGTATTGGTCGGCTGAAGGCCTGGGTTGCTTTTGAGGGTATCGTTGATTTTCACAGCATCATCCTTCTCTGGTCGGAGCCGGAAACTCCGGTATCTGCTTCGTGTATCGGCAAGGATTTCACAAACTTTAGCGCAGAAGAAGGTGGTCGAATGAAAATATGCGGTTTCGCTGCCAAGGGCGTCAGATCGCCACTTCGATGATGCCGCCAGCGCGCGCCGTGCCGCTTACCACGGTGCCCGCCTGGGTGCGCGCTTGCGCCACCTGACCTTCGCCGGCATTACTGATTGCGCGCGCTTCGCTCGATACCGAGAAGTTCGTGCCTTTCGTCACCAGGCGTACCGCCTGGCCCTGCTGCACCACGGGCTTCGATTTCAGCGTATCCAGGCGCAGCGGCGTACCGGCGGGCAGGGAAGCGGTTGGCGTGCGGCCGATCGCCTGGCTCATGTCGGTGATGATGCCGTTCGGCATGGCGGCAATGTCGCCCTTCATCATGACGAGCTGGCTTGCGTCCACCGGCTGGCCCTGGGCCAGCGGCACGGCGGCCGCGACGTAATCCGCCACCACGTTCACGGTGGCCTGAATATACACCGTCCACTGGGAAGGCAGCGTGCAGCGCACCCCGACCGTTGTTTTTCCCCACGCCCGCGCGCCCGGCTGCTGGAAGGCTTCCGGCGCCGGGCAGCTGGCCAGGCTGGTGCGCGGGTCGACCTGGCCGACCTTGACCGTCACCTGGCCCGGCAGGCCGGCGGTCTGGGTCTGCAGGTATTGCTCGACGACCGTGCGCAGCGCCGGCAGGTTCTGGCGCTGGAGAGCGGACTGGGCCTGTTGCGCGCACGCGAAAGGCGCGCAAACGAGCAGGAAGGCGGCAAGGCTGCGTTTCATGGAAAAGTCCGGCAGGGAAACTGGGAATGCTGCCATTGTAGGCAGCGTGATTCCGTAGTGAAACTTTGAATAGCCGGGGTTTGGCGGCCTTTATCGATCGATTGGGAAGTGTTGCCTGTCCGTATCATCGGTGCTGTCCCAACAAGTCTCGCCAGGAGGCGGCATGATCGGCAAGATCGACCAGTACCTGAGTTTCAACGAAACAGCCCTGTCCCTGCGTGCCCAGCGCCAGGAACTGCTGGCGTCGAACATCGCCAATGCCGACACGCCGAACTACAAGGCGCGCGACATCGATTTCAGCAACGCGCTGCAGAACGCCCTTGCCGGCAAGACCGGCAATCCGGCCCAGCTGGCGACTACCGCACAGAACCACATCGGCCGCGGCAAGCCGGGCGGCGACCTGCTGGCCAACGGCACCCCGGTGCTGTACCGCGGCGAAGTGCAGGGCAATGTGGACGGCAACACGGTCGACATGGACGTGGAGCGCAACCAGTTTGCCGACAACGCGCTGCGCTACGAAGCGGGAATCACCATGATCAACCACCAGATCAAGGGCCTGCTGGCGGCCATCCAGGGCCAATAAGGTTAATTTATGTCGCTCTTCAATATCTTCAACGTTTCCGGTTCGGCCATGAGCGCCCAGGCCCAGCGCCTGAATACCGTGGCTTCCAACCTGGCCAACGCCGACAGCGCCACCAGCCCCACCGGCGAAGCCTACCGCGCCAAGGCGGTGGTGTTCGAGGCCGTGCCCCAGCAGTCCGGCGCCACCGCCGTGCGCGTGCGCGAAGTGGTCGAGGATCCGTCGCCGCTGAAGCAGGTCTACGACCCCAAGCACCCGATGGCGGACGAAAAGGGCTATGTCTCGATGCCGAACGTGAACGTGGTGGACGAGATGGTCAACATGCTGTCGGCCTCGCGCTCTTACCAGACCAACGTCGAGACCATGAATGCGGCCAAGACCATGCTGCTCAAGACCCTGACCCTCGGTCAATAACCAAGACTAGATCATGACCACCGTCACCAACACCACTGGCACCGCGAACATCAACGACCTGATGTCGACCATGAACGGCAAGAAGGCCGAAGTCGACGGCGTCGAAGCCGATACCAACAAGTTCATGACCCTGCTCGTCACCCAGCTGAAGAACCAGGATCCGCTGAACCCGCTCGACAATGCCCAGGTCACCAGCCAGCTGGCCCAGCTCTCCACCGTCACCGGCGTCAACAAGCTGAACGCCACCCTGGAATCGCTCAAGACCAGCTACCAGTCGGCCGAAGCGATGCAGGCGACCAACCTGATCGGCCATGGCGTACTGGTCGAAGGCAACAAGCTGGGCCTGAGCCAGGGCAAGGCCATCCTTGGCGTGGAGCTCGAGAGCGACGCCGACAAGGTCGAGATCGAGATCACCAGCGCCAAGACCGGCAAGGTGGTCGCCACCATCGACCTCGGCGCCCAGGAAGCGGGCGTGCTGCCGGTCGCCTGGGACGGCGTGCCCGACCCGGACGACCTGGATGCCGACGGCAAGGCGAAGGTGCTGCCGGACGGGACCTATACCTATCGGATCAATGCGACGCGCTCTGGCGAAGCCCTGACCGATGCCCGGGCACTGTCCTTCGACAGCGTTGCCAGCGTCACCACCAACAGCAAGGATGGCGTCAAGCTGAACCTGCCGGTCAAGGGCGTGGTCACCATGGCCGACATTAAACAAGTTCTGTAAGCCGAGCCGCTTACTTCGCACCACTTATTTTCAGGAGCAAACCATGTCTTTCCAACAAGGCCTGAGCGGCTTGAACGGCGCAGCCAAATCCCTCGACGTCATCGGTAACAACATCGCCAACTCGAGCACGGTCGGCTTCAAGGGCTCGACCACCCAGTTCGCCGACGTCTACGCCAGCTCGCTGAACGGCGCCGGCGGCATCTCGGCCGGTATCGGCGTGAAGGTGGCCAATATCGCCCAGCAGTTCACGCAAGGTAACGTGGAAGCCTCGAACAACCCGCTCGACATCGCCATCAATGGCGCCGGCTTCTTCCGTACCGAAGCCTCGGGCATCGTGCAGTACAGCCGCAATGGCCAGTTTTCGCTGGACAAGAACGGTTTCCTGATCAACGCCCAGGGCGCCAAGCTGACCGGCTACGGCCTGAACCAGAACGGCCAGCTGGTGGCCGGCACCCCGACCCCGCTGCAGATCGACACGTCCGACCTTGCGCCGGTGACGACCACGGCGGCGAAGATCGAGCTGAACCTCGACTCGCGCAGCCTGAACCCGACCAATTCGCCCTTCAACGCGGACGATCCGACCACCTACAACAAGCAGGTGCCGATGAGCGTGTACGACACGCTGGGCAATGCCCACACGATGTCGACCTACTACGTCAAGACCGGCCCGGGCACCTGGGACGTGTACGCCGCCAACGACGGCACCGAAGTGACCAACCTGGAAGTCGCCAGCGCCGCCACCGGCACCGGCCCCACCTTTACTGCGGTGAACAATGCCCGCGCCGCCTGGGAAGCCGCGACCAAGGCCGTACCGCCGGTGCCGGCCACCATTGCCGCCGCGCTGAACACCTATGCCACCGCTGCCGCAGCGATGGTGAGCGCTGCTGCCGGCGGTGCCGGCGCGACTACCACGCACCAGACCGAGATCACCACCGCCGCCACCAATGCCGCGGCGGTGCCGGGCGCGACCCCGGACGAGATCGACGCCGCCATGACCAAGACTGTCAAGGTGAAGGCGCTCCCGGTCGGCAAGCTGGTGTTCGACACCAACGGCGGCCTGAACAAGGCCCTCACGGAGGATGCCGCCGGTACGGCGGGCGGCAAGTTCGCCATCAGTCTGCCGGTCTTCCCGTCGACCGGCTCCGAGAACACCATGCCGATCACGATCGACTTCGACGGCACCACCCAGTACGGCACCAAGATGAGCGAGAAGAAGCTGAGCCAGGACGGCTATGCGGCCGGCACCCTGCAGCGCTTCAGCACCGGTACCGACGGCACGATCCTGGGCCAGTACAGCAACGGCCAGACCAAGCCGCTGGGCCAGGTGATCCTGGCCAACTTCACCAATCCGAACGGCCTCGAGCCGCTGGGCAACAACGCCTTCGCCGAATCGTCCAACTCCGGCGTGCCGCTGCTCGGCACCCCGAACTCGGGCAGCTTCGGCGTGCTGCAGCAATCGGCGGTGGAAGCTTCGAACGTCGACCTGACGGCTGAACTGGTCAACATGATCACGGCGCAGCGCGTGTACCAGGCGAATGCGCAGACCATCAAGACCCAGGATTCGGTGCTGCAGACCCTGGTCAATCTGCGCTAATCGAAATAGCAGACGCTCGCTGACCCGTGGGGTATCAGGGCCAGCGGCCCTGATTACGAGCCGCCTACCCTACAGACTCCACGAACCGTAGGGTGGGCGGGTCTCCCGCCCACGCGTTCAGCCAGCATAAGCGCAGCCGTACAATGGAGAGAACAAAATGGACCGCCTGATCTACACCGCCGCCAGCGGCGCCAAGCACATCCTGGAACAGCAGGCCACGACCTCGAACAACCTGGCTAACGTGAACACCACGGGCTTCCGCGCCCAGCTGGACGTGTTCCGCGCGGTGCCGGTGCAGAGCGAAGGTTTGCCCACGCGCGCCTTCGTGGTCAATTCGACACCGGCGGCGGACTTCACGGCGGGCGCGCTGCAGGTCACGGGACGCGACCTCGATGTCGCGATCAAGGGGCAGGGCTGGTTCGCGGTGCAGATGCCGGACGGGACTGAAGCCTATACCCGCAACGGTTCCCTGCAAACCAGCCCCAACGGCCTGTTGACCACCGCCGGCGGCGCCACCATCGCGGGCGAGGGCGGTCCGATCACGATCCCGCCGGACGTGACCATCACCGTGGGCGGCGACGGCACCATCTCGACGATCTCGACCACCGACCAGCCGGCAGCCGCCAATATCCTGGGCCGCCTGAAGCTGGTCAATCCACCGACGGAGAACATGGTGCGCGGCGACGACGGCCTGTTCCGCCTGAAGGATGGCGGCACGGCCCAGCCGGATCCGGCGGTGAGCGTGGCAGGCGGCGCCCTCGAGGGCAGCAATGTCAGCGCCGTCGATTCCATGGTCAACATGATCAACCTCGCACGTTCTTTCGAGACACAAATGAGCCTGATGAAGAACGCCGAGAATAACGCGATGAAAGCCACCCAGATCCTCGCTTTGAATTGATAGTTGCTCCAGCATAATTCTCCTGTACGTGGCGGACTTCGTCTGCCGCCTTAAGGAGAATTCCATGATCCGTTCGCTGTTTATTGCCAAGACCGGCCTCGAAGCGCAGCAGACCAACCTCGACGTCATTTCGAACAACCTCGCCAACGTCAGCACCAATGGCTTCAAGCGTTCGCGCGCGGTGTTCGAAGACCTGCTGTACCAGAACATCCGCCAGCCGGGCGCCCAGTCCTCGCAGCAGAGCAACCTGCCTTCGGGCCTGCAGATCGGTACCGGTGTCCGCACCGTCGCTACCGAGCGCATCCACACCCAGGGCAATCCCCAGCTGACCGGCAACTCGAAGGACGTGATGGTCAACGGCTCGGGCTTCTTCCCGGTCCTGCTGCCGGACGGCACCCAGGCCTATACCCGCGACGGCTCCTTCCAGACTGACCAGAACGGCCAGCTGGTCACCTCCAGCGGCTTCGTGATCCAGCCCGCCATCACCATCCCGGCCAATGCCGAGTCGATCACCGTCGGCCGCGACGGCACCGTGTCGGTCAAGCTGCCGAACACCGTGGCCCCGACCCAGGTGGGTTCGCTGCAGCTGGCCACCTTCATCAACCCGGCCGGCCTCGAGTCGCGCGGCGAAAACCTGTACGTCGAGACCGGCGCATCGGGCAACCCGAACCTGAACGTGCCGGGCACCAACGGCTCGGGCGTGCTGATGCAGGGCTATGTCGAATCCTCGAACGTCAACGTGGTGGAGGAAATGGTCAACATGATCCAGACCCAGCGCGCCTACGAGATCAACAGCAAGGCGATCACCACGTCCGACCAGATGCTGCAGAAGCTGTCGCAGCTGTAAGCAAAAGCATGAGCATGAAAACCATCTTCGCCGCGGCCGCGCTGGTCGCCATTGCCGGGTGCTCGACCACCCCGAGCACCATCGTGCAGGGCCCGACCACGGCCCGCCCGATGCTGGTGCAGACCGCGCCGCCAAGCGATGGCGCGATCTACAACGCCAATAGCTACCGTCCGATGTTTGAAGACCGCCGCGCGCGCCACATCGGCGACCTCTTGACCGTGAACATCACCGAGCGCACCTCGGCCGGCAAGTCGGGCGCCAGCACCGGCAGCAAGTCGGGCAGCGCCAGCTTCGCGGTGCCGGGCCCGCTGCAGGCGCGTATCGGCGCCAACGTGGGGCTGGAAGGCGCGAACAAGTTCGCCGATGCCGACACCCAGAGCGCGTCGAACAACTTCAGCGGCACGATCGGCGTCACCGTCACCGAGGTGCTCCCGAACGGCAACCTGATCGTGGCCGGCGAGAAGCAGGTCGCCATGAACAAGGGCGTCGAGTTCATCCGCTTCTCGGGCATGGTCGCGCCGGACACCATCCAGCCGGGCAATATCGTCTCCTCGACCGTGGTGGCAGACGCCCGCGTCGAATACCGCACCAACAGCCGTGTCGACCGCGCCGAACTGAGCAACATGTTCTCGCGCTTCTTCCAGTCGATGCTGCCGTTCTGAGGATCGTTGTCATGAAAATCGCTTCCATCGCCCTCGTCTGTGCCGCACTGCTCGGCGCCGCGCCACTAGCCCAGGCCGAGCGCATCAAGGACCTCGCCAGCATCGCCGGCGTGCGCCAGAACCAGCTGTCGGGCTACGGCATCGTCGTCGGCCTGGACGGCACCGGCGACCAGACCAGCCAGACGCCCTTCACCGTGCAGTCGATCCAGGCGATGCTGCAGCAGAAGGGCATCAACCTGCCGCCGGGCACCCAGCTGCAGCTGAAGAACGTCGCGGCCGTGATGGTCACGACCTCGCTGCCGGCCTTTGCCCAGCCGGGCCAGGCCATCGACATCACCGTGTCCTCGATCGGTAATGCGAAGAGCCTGCGCGGCGGCACCCTGCTCATGACCCCGCTGCACGGCGCTGACGGCCAGGTGTATGCCATGGCCCAGGGCAATGTGCTGGTGGGCGGCGTCGGCGCCCAGGCGGGCGGGGCGCAGGTGCAGGTCAACCACCTGTCGGTGGGCAAGATCTCCGGCGGCGCCACCGTCGAGCGCGCCGTCGCCTCGAACCTGGGCGCGGACAACCAGATCCGCCTGGAACTGAACCAGACCGATTTCTCGACCGCCGCGCGCGTGGTGGAAGCCATCAACGACCAGTTTGGCGCCGGCATTGCCACCGCCCTGGACGGCCGCGTGATCCGGGTGCGCACCCCGTCTTCGAGCGACCAGCGGGTGGCCTTCATCGGCCAGCTGGAAGGCATCGACGTCGCGCGCGCCAAGGATGCGGCCAAGGTCATCATGAATGCCCGCACCGGTTCGGTCGTGATGAACCAGGCCGTGATGCTGGACAACTGCGCGATCTCGCACGGCAACCTGACCGTGACCGTGGGCGCCGAGACCAACGTCAGCCAGCCGCAGGCCGGTTCGCGCGGCGTCACCGCCGTGACCCAGACCAATTCGGTCGACGTCAAGAAAGACCCGGGCCGCGTCCTGATGATCAAGGGCGGCGCGTCGCTGGCCGAAGTCGTCAAGGCCATGAATGCGATCGGCACCACTCCGCAAGACCTGCTGGCGATCCTGCAGGCGCTCAAGGCCGCCGGTTCGCTGCGCGCCGAACTCGAGATCATCTAATCAGCAACAAGGCACCCCATGATCGGCTCTCCTTCCACTGACCTGACCAGCAAGTTCGCCCTCGACACCAAGGGTCTGGGCGAACTCAAGCAAGGCGCCAAGAACGGCTCGCCCGCCGCGCTGAAGGAGGCCGCGACGCAGTTCGAAGCCATGTTCATCAACATGATGATGAAGAGCATGCGCGACGCGACGCCGCAGGAAGGGCTGATGGACAACCAGCAGTCCAAGATGTTCACCGGCATGCTGGACCAGCAGATGAGCCAGAACCTGGCCAAGCGCGGCATGGGCCTGGCCGACGTGCTGACCCGCCAGCTGACCTCGAACCAGGTGGGCGCCCAGGCGCTCGCCATCGGCGCCGACGGCGTGGCCGCGGGCAAGGCGGCGGCTGCGGCATCGGCCCTGGCGCCGCTCGACGGCAGCATGCGTCCGGGCATGGACGCGGCCACCATGCTCAAGACCGGCGCCACCCAGCCGGGTGCCCCGGCGCTGCCCTACACCACGGATAGCGGCCGCATCCAGGCGCCGCACGTGCGCGCCTTCCAGGAAAAGCTGCACGTTCACGCCGCCGCGGCAGAGCGCGCCACCGGCGTGCCGGCCAAGTTCATGCTGGGCCAGGCGGCGCTGGAAAGCGGCTGGGGCAAGCGCATGATCCGCAACGCCGATGGCACCAGCAGCAACAACCTGTTCGGCATCAAGGCCGGCCCGGGCTGGAAGGGCAAGGTCGCCACCGCCGTCACCACCGAATACGTCAACGGCGTGGCGCGCCAGAAGGTCGAGCGCTTCCGCGCCTACGACACGCCGGCGGATTCGTTCAAGGATTACGCCAACATGCTGGCCCGCAACCCGCGCTACGAGAAGGTGCTGGCCAGCGGTGGCGACGCGACCGCTTTCGCCCACGGCCTGCAGCGCGCCGGCTATGCCACCGACCCGATGTACGCGGCCAAGCTGACGCGCATTATCAAGAATTCGTTGGCATAAAGACACGATCAAGTTTTCCCAAAATCTGCCGTTGATGGATTAGTCAGAGAAAGAATACGCATATGTCCGGTAACCTCCTCAGCATTGGCAAGAGCGGCCTGTTCGCGGCGCAGGCGGGCCTGGCCACGACCGGCCACAACATCACCAACGCCAGCGTCGCCGGCTACAACCGCCAGGTCGTGGTGCAGGCCACCGGCCCGATGCTCGATACCGGCGTCGGCTTCCAGGGCACCGGCACCCAGATTTCCCAGATCAAGCGCTACAGCGACGAATTCCTGAATTCGCAGGTGCGCAGCGCCCAGTCCAGCAAGAGCGGGCTGGATTCCTATTATTCCCAGATCAGCCAGATCGACAACATGCTGGCCGACCAGACGTCCGGCCTGTCGCCGGCGCTGCAGGGCTTCTTCGAAGGCCTGCAGGACATGGCGCGCAACCGTGCCTCGCTGCCTTCGCGCCAGTCGATGCTGTCCGCGTCCGACACCCTGGCGACCCGTTTCCAGGCCCTCGACACGCGCCTGGACGAGATCCGCGACGGCGTCAACGGCACCATCGAGTCCAGCGTCACCCTGATCAACTCCTACGCCCAGCAGATCGCCGACCTGAACGACCAGATCGGTACCTTCGCCGCCGCCCAGCAGCGCGCGCCGAACGACCTGCTCGACAAGCGCGACCAGCTGGTGATGGAACTGAACACCCAGGTCAAGGCGAACGTGACCCCGGGCGACAACAACAGCCTGACGATCTCGATCGGCAATGGTCAGCCGCTGGTGGTCGGCCAGCGTACCTTCCAGCTGGCGGCGATCGCCTCGCCGACCGACAAGGGCCGGATCGAAGTCGGTTACGTGGCCGGCAACAAGGTCTCGGTGCTGGGAGACAACGCGCTGTCCGGCGGCACGCTCGGCGGCGCCCTCGAATTCCGCAGCAAGACGCTCGACCCTGCCCAGAGTGCGCTGGGCAAGGTGGCGATCGGCCTGGCCATCGAGTTCAATGCCCAGCACAAGCTGGGCCTGGACCAGAACGGCCAGCCCGGCAAGGATGTCTTCAACGTGGCCGAAGCCTTCGTCGGCAAGAACATCAACAACGCGCAATCCAGTACCGCGGCCGTCAAGGCCATCGTCAGGGATCCAGCCAAGCTGGTCGACAGCGACTACAAGGTCAAGTACAACGGCAGCGGCTACGACGTGATCCGCCTGTCCGACAACAAGCCGGTCATCCTGACCGGCACTCCGCCAAGTGCCGACGGCATCGAATTCAACATCACCGGCAGCGGCGCCGCGGGCGACGAGTTCCTGGTGCGTCCGACCATCGGCGGCGCCGCCAACTTCAAGCTGCTGCTGAATCCCGGCGACACGGAAAGCATCGCCGCGGCCGCGCCGATCGCCACCAGCTTCCCGAACACCAATACCGGTACCGGCAAGATCAGCGAAGGCAAGGTCGATGCGGGCTTCCTGACCAGCGGCGTATCGCTGCCGGTGACCCTGAGCTTCCAGAGCAATGCCACGACCGGCACTCTGTCGGGCTTCCCGGCCGGCATGGCGGTCCGCGTGACCAATGCGGCCGGCGCGTTCATCGACTACCCGGCGCCGGCCACCAACGTCGCCTTCACCGCCGGCTCCACCTACAGCTTTGGCGGCATGAGCGTGACGATGACGGGCGCGCCCGGCAACAACGACAGCTTCAAGATTGCCAGCAACAAGGACGGGATCGGCGACACCCGCAACGTCGGCCTGCTGGGCGAGCTGCAGACCAAGAACATCTTCAACAAGAACACCGCGACCATCCAGTCGTCCTACGCCCAGCTGGTCAGTACGGTCGGCAACAAGACCCGCGAGGTCCAGGCCAACGGCGAAGCCGCCGAGGCCTTGCTGACCCAGGCCAAGGCCAGCGCCTCCGACGTCTCGGGCGTGAACCTGGACGAGGAAGCGACCAACCTGATCAAGTACCAGCAGGCCTACCAGGCCGCGGGCAAGGTCATGCAGATTGCCGGCACCATCTTCGACACCCTGCTGTCGATCGGCCGCTGACGATTAAGACGAAACCGATTACGAGGCATTCATGCGCATCAGTACCCTGTCGATCTACGGCAACGCCACCTCCCAGCTGAACACGCTGCAGAGCGCACTGGCGCGCACCCAGATGCAGCTGTCGACCAACCGCCGCATCTTGACCCCGGCCGACGACCCGGTGGCCTCGGCGCGTGCGCTCGAAGTGAGCCAGTCGAAGGCGATGAACGAGGGATTCGCCAGCAACCGCGCCAGCGCGCGCTCCTCGCTGGCGGCAGTCGAAGGCGCACTGCAGAATGCCGGCAACCTGCTGCAGGATATCCAGGAACTGGCGGTCAAGGCCGGCAACGGCAGCATGCTGCCGCAGGACCGCGAAGCCCTTGCCATCGAGCTGGAAGGGCGCCTGGACGACCTGCTGGGCGTGGCCAACACCACCGACGGCGCCGGCGGCTACCTGTTCTCCGGCTACAAGGCGACCACCCAGCCCTACACCCGCACGCCGACGGGCGCCGACTACCAGGGCGACCAGGGGCAGCGCCAGCTGCAGGTCGGCGCCTCGCGCAAGATCCCGCTGTCGGCTTCCGGCACGGCCGTGTTCGACGCCAACCCGACCGGCAACGGCGCCTTCCAGACCCAGGCCGGCGCGCTCAACACCGGCGCCGCCATCATCTCCTCGGGCGCGGTGGTCGACCGCGACCTGGTCAACGACGACCTTTCCTACAAGCTGACTTTCTCGGTGGCGCCGGGCACCCCGCCGCAGACCACCTACACGGTGTACGACACCACCAGCGGCACCGACGTCGCGCTCGCGACCCATACTGGCATTCCCTATGAAGACGGAAAGACCATCAGCTTCGGTGGCCTGAGCTTCGACATCAAGGGTGTGCCCGCCAATGGCGACGTCTTCACGGCCGAGCCGAGCAAGAACAAGTCGGTCTTCGAGACGGTGACCGAGCTGGTCGCCGCGCTGCGCGCCCCGGTCGACGGCTCGACCGGCAAGGCGGCCCTCACCAACAGGCTCAATACCGCGATCGACAACCTGAAGGGCGCCCACGACAACGTGCTGACGGTACAGGCCTCGGTCGGCGCGCACATGAAGGAACTGGACTACCTGGACAGCGCCGGGGACGACCTCGACATCCAGTACGCCGCCACCCTGGGCGACCTGCAGGACCTCGACATGGTCAAGGCGATCTCGGACTTCTCGATGCAGCAGAACACGCTGCAGGCGGCGCAGATGTCGTTCAAGACCATGTCGGGCCTGTCGCTCTTCAATTACCTGTAATTCTCAGCCGCCGGCCCGCTTCGGCGCGTGGCCGAGCTTGCCGAGCGTGTCCATCACCAGGTCGCAATGGTCGCCCTGGATCTCGATCACCCCATCCTTGACGGTGCCGCCCGAACCGCAGGCGGTACGCAGCTGCTTGCCCAGCAGGGCGAGGGCGGTGGCGTCGAGCGCCAGTCCTTTCACCAGGGTGACGCACTTGCCGCCACGGCCCTTGGTCTGGCGCGATACGCGCACCACGCCATCGCCCGCAGGAACGGCCTTCGCCTTGCACGTGCACTGCGCCACCGCGTTGCGGCATTCCGGACACATGCGTCCGCTCTCGGTGGAATACACCAGGCCGCCGCTTGAACTTCGTTTCATGTCGATCCAGATGGT
Organism: Massilia sp. IC2-477; assembly: GCF_020707265.1. Classification (GTDB taxonomy): domain Bacteria; phylum Pseudomonadota; class Gammaproteobacteria; order Burkholderiales; family Burkholderiaceae_D; genus Telluria. The sequence continues at coordinate 58,337 of NZ_JAJFEQ010000007.1, read as the reverse complement.
TGCGGGGCCGCCAGTATAGACCGGTCAGCGGTATTCCGGCCTGGTCGACAGGGCCACGACGGCGCTGCCGGCAGCGACGATCAGTGCGTCTTCGATCAGGCCGCTCTTCGTCTGCCCGATGCTGGCCATCGCGCGCTTGCGGCCGGCCAGGGTCAGGTAGGCGAGGGGAACCGCGGTAGCGACCGCCGCGGCCGCGCCAGCCCGTTCCCGGCCAGGCGCGGCCAGTGCGGCGCCGGCGATCCCGGCGCTCATGACCCGCGCCAGCAGGCCGAGGAAAACGGTCCGGTCGGGCGCCGTTTTCATCTTGTCGCCCAGTAGTTCTCCCACGCCCATGGCCAGTGCGCCGTACTTGAACAGCGGGCGATCCAGCAGGAACAGTTCTCCCGGCGTAGCACGGCCCTTGAGGCGCGCCGTCGCGATCGTGGCCATCGGCGTCATCGAGCGGGCGCTGGCGACGGCGCCGATCAGGAAGGAAGGGAGGAGGCTGCGAATAGACATTTGGAAACTCCTGTGCGGGTGGCAATTGATGACTCGACTGTAGCCGGGCGAGCGCCGGCGTGTCGCCACGCAAGTGCTTGCCTATCCCGCCTGGCGTCCAGTGCCGCGCAGCGTCTTCAGTTCACGGTGCAGCCAGTCGCGGCTGGGCAGCGCTTCGCCGCTGCTGCACTTGACCCGGTAGGGCCGGCCGGAAAAGCTGCTTTTCGATGCCGCCAGATCGATGAACTGCTCAGTGCTCTGCAGCGTCTCGCGGCGGCCTTCGATGTAGTCGAGCTTGCGCAGCAGGTGCTTGCGGGCATCGGCGCCGCTGTGCCAGCTGCCGTTGCGTTCGAACTCGCAGCCGGAATTGCTCATCTTCGCCATCAGGCCGTCGATCTCGGCGCGGATGGCGGGTGGGGTGGGGGCGGCGTTCGCGCTCAGGCAAACGGCGGCCAGGACGCTGGAGGCAAGGAAGCGGATGGTCGGCATGGGAATCGCAGGAAGTTCCGTTGTTGCCACCCTAACCGAAAATCCGGTTTCGCGCGTGCCGCTACCTAGCCGGGCGCGGGCGCGGGGACGGAAGGCGCCGGTGGCGGCGCCGCATTGCGCTGCAGGCCGGCACGCGGCACGGCGCGGCCGGCTTCGATGCCCTCGTTGAACAGGTTCACGATCGGCATGCCGAGGTAGGGCATGGCCAGGCTCAGGGTCAGGAAGCCGACACCCAGGGTTACCGGAAAGCCGATACCGAAGATGTTCAGCTGGGGCGCGGCGCGCGTCAGGATGCCGAGGGCCACGTTGGTGACGAGCAGGGCAGCGATGATCGGCAGCGACAGCTGCAGCCCGCTCGAGAAGATCTTGGCGCCCCAGCGCGCCAGCTCCAGCGGGGCATTGCCCGAGAACGGCGTGGCGGAAATCGGCATCGCATGGAAGCTCTCGGCCAGCGCCGCCAGCAGCACCAGGTGCGCGTTCACCGCCAGGAAGGCCATGGTCGCCACCAGCGTCAGGAACTGTGCCACCGCCGCCGAGCGGCCGCGGGTGGACGGGTCGAAGAATACGGCAAAGCCCAGGCCCATGGTCATGCTGGCCACCTCGCCCGCGTATTCGATGGCGGCGAACACGATGCGCATGGCGAAGCCCATGGCCACGCCGATCAGGAGTTCCTTTACCAGGATCAGGATGCCGGCCCAGGAGCTCGGGTCGACGGCCGGAATCTCGGGCACGGTGGGGGCGATGACGGACGCCAGCAGCACGCCGAGGGCGACCTTGATCGACATCGGCACGCCGGCATTGCCGAACAGGGGCGCGGAGGCGACCAGGCCGAGGATGCGGGTGAGCGGCCAGATCAGGCCCGCGATCCAGGCGTTCATCTCGCCCGTGGTCAGGCTCAACATGCGATTAGCCGATCAGTCCCGGGATGCTGGTGAACACCTGGCGCATGTAGTCGAGCATGGTGGACAGCATCCAGGGCCCGGCCACAACCAGGGCGATGAAGATGCCGACCAGCTTCGGGATGAAGGACAGGGTCGCTTCGTTGATCTGGGTCGCGGCCTGGAAGATCGAGATGATCAGGCCGATGATCAGCGCCACCAGCAGCAGCGGGGCCGACACCATCAGCGTGACTTCCATCGCGGTGCGGCCCATGGTCATGACGGATTCGGGAGTCATGCTCGCTCTCCTAATAGAAACTCTGGGTCAGCGAGCCGAGCAGCAGCTGCCAGCCGTCGACCAGCACGAACAGCATCAGCTTGAACGGTAGCGAGATCACCGCGGGCGACATCATCATCATGCCCATCGCCATCAGCACCGAGGCCACCACCATGTCGATGATCAGGAAGGGAATGAAGATCGCGAAGCCGATCTGGAACGCGGTCTTCAGCTCGCTCGTGACGAAAGCCGGGATCAGCACGCGCAGCGGCACGTCTTCCGGACCCTGCAGTGCGGGCGAGCGCGAGATCTTGACGAACAGCGCCAGGTCGGACTGGCGGGTCTGCTTGATCATGAATTCCTTGAGCGGCACCACGCCGCGCTCCATGGCCTCGCTCATCTGCATCTTGTTCTGCTGCAGCGGCAGGTAGGCTTCCGTATAGATGCGGTCGAAGGTCGGGCCCATCACGAAGAAGGTCAGGAACAGCGCCAGACCCACCATCACCTGGTTCGGCGGCGCGGTCTGGGTGCCGATCGCCTGGCGCAGCAGCGACAGTACGATGATGATGCGGGTGAAGGCCGTCATCATCAGGAGTGCGGCCGGCAGGAAGGTCAGCGCGGTCAGCAGGATCAGGGTCTGCACCGGCAGCGAGTAGGCGGTGCCGCCGCCCGCGGCCGGGCTGGTGGTGAAGGCGGGGATGCCGGGCTGGGCCAGGGCGGCCAGGGGCAGCAGCGCCAGGCTGGCGCCCAGCAGGAGTCGCTTCACAGCTTGATTATTTCGCATTACGGTTGTCTATCGTTTTCTTGAGCCAGTCGCCGAAGCTGCCCGCGCTCGCTGCGTGGGCCGCCAGTGCAGCCTGGGGCGCCACATCGTGCTGGCGCGGCATGGTGGCCAGGGCGTTCACGCGTCCCGGCGCCGCGCCGACGACGATCCACTGGTCGCCCACTTCCACCACCATGATCCGCTCGCGCCCGCCGATATTCAGGGCACCGACCAGGCGGATGTTGGCGCTCGCGCCCATCGCGCGCGGACCGTAGCGTTTCATGAACCAGGCCAGGGCGAGCAGCAGGCCGATCACCAGCACCAGGGCCATGATGGTCTGCAGCAGGCCGCCGCTTGCCGGGACGGCGGAGCCAGGCATCACCACTTGCGGCGGACGCTGGCCGGGAACCGGGGTGCTCACGGCCGGGGCGGCAGGCTGTTCGGCAGCCGGCGTTGCTGCTGGTGCGGACTCGGCGGCTGCGGGGCCGGGCGCCTGTACCGGCGTCGAGACCGGGCCGCTTGGCGCCGGACGGGCCGGTGTGGCCGGGCGGCCGGTGGTGGTGGCGCCGCGCGGCAGGGGCTGGGTTTCCTGCGAAGCGGGCGCCGGGACCGGGATCGGTGCGGTGGCTGCGGGTGCAGGCTGTGTTTGTGGAGTTGCTTGTGGGATCGCTTGTGGAGCAGCTTGTTGCTGGGCGGGGGGCTGATCCGCAACGACGGGTGACGCACAGGCTGCCAGGGGCGCAAACATCAGCGCTGCCGCAATCCGTAGGGTGGGCGGCTTGTCGAGCAGGCTGTGGCCTGCTCGACCCCACGCAGTAATCGTTAGACGACGAAAAAGCGCACAGGCAGATCTCGCCAGGTTCGAACGCGTGGGCGGGAGACCCGCCCACCCTACAACGTCGCACGCCGCAGGTCGGGCAGACGGTGCGGCAGTATTCGTGGAATGAAGTGGGGCGACGTTGCGCGAAGTCATTTATTCAGTTTTCTGATCCGTTCCGATGGGGTAATGATATCAGTCAGACGGATACCGAACTTGTCGTTCACGACCACCACCTCGCCCTGGGCGATCAGGCAGCCGTTGACGAGCACGTCCATCGGTTCGCCCGCCAGGCCGTCGAGCTCGACCACCGAGCCTTGGGCCAGCTGCAGCAGGTTCTTGATCGCGATCTTGGTGCGGCCGAGTTCCACGGTCAGCTGGACCGGGATGTCGAGGATGAAGTCGATGTCGTTCGGCGTTTCGTTGCGCGCGCCCTTGTTCGAGAAATCCTTGAACACGGCCGCGCTAGCGGTGGCCTGCTGTTGCTGCTGGCGTTCGAGCGCCGCCGCTTCGGCCGCGGCCTGCTCGGCAATCGCCGCGCCCCAATCGTCGTCGAGGCTTTCCTGGTCGTCCTGGGTGTCAGACATGTTGCTCTCCTGTGTCGCCCGCGGCCAGCGCAGGCGGATTCATACGTTATGTGTGCGCTTACTTGTTGAAGTTGTCGCTGTTGGCCAGCAGCTTCTCGACCTTCAGGGCATACTGGCCGTTGAAGACGCCGTAGCTGCAATCCATCACCGGCACGCCGTCGACCGTGGCCTGCAGCATTTCCGGGACCGTGATCGGAATGATGTCGCCGATCTTCATGTTCAGGATCTCGTCAAAGTTGGCGCGGCCTTCGCCCAGCACCGCGACCAGCTCGACCTCGGCTACCTGGATCTGCTGGGTCATCAGGCGCACCCAGCGCTTGTCGACTTCCAGCGCTTCGCCCTGCAGGCTCGAGGTCAGCGCGTCGCGGATCGGCTCGATCATCGAATAGGGCATGCAGAAGTGGATCTGGCCCGACACCGAACCGAGTTCGATGGTGAAGGTACAGGACACCACGACCTCGTTCGGGGTCGCGATGTTGGCGAACTGCGTGTTCATTTCGGAACGGATGTACTCGAACTCGACCGGGTACACCGGCTCCCACGACTTGGCATAGGCCTCGAACACGATGTCGAGGATGCGCATGATGATGCGCTGCTCGGTCTGGGTGAAGTCGCGGCCTTCCACGCGGGTGTGGAAACGGCCGTCGCCGCCGAACAGGTTGTCCACCAGCAGGAACACCAGGCCCGGGTCGAACACCATCAGGGCGGTGCCGCGCAGCGGCTTCATGTGGATCAGGTTCAGGTTGGTCGGCACGACCAGGTTGCGGATGAACTCGCTGTACTTCGAGACCCGCACCGATCCGACGGACACTTCCGCGCTGCGGCGCAGGAAGTTGAACAGGCCGACCCGCAGATACCTGGCGAAACGCTCGTTGATGATCTCGAGCGTCGGCATGCGGCCGCGGACGATCCGCTCCTGCGTCGCCAGGTTATAGGTGCGAACTCCCGAGGTGTCTTCAGGCGTCGCAATGTCGTCCTGATCGCCGTTGACCCCTTTGAGGAGGGCATCGACTTCTTCCTGTGAGAGGAAATTATCAGCCATGGTACGTCAGCTTACTGGATGATGAACGAAGTAAATAGTACGTCGGTTACTTCCTGCTCGTCGCCGTCTTTCTCGAAAGGTTCCTGCACGATTGCCTGGATTTCGGCGGCGAGCTGCTGCTTGCCTTCGACCGTGCTGATTTCCGATGCTTTCTTGCCCGACAGGAGCAGCAGCACGCGGTTGCGCACGATCGCCATATTGTCCTTGACCAGGGTCGCCTGTTCGGCGCCCGCCACCTGCAGCGTGAACTGGACCTGCAAGTATTGCTCGCCGGTTTCCGGCTGCAGGTTCACGGTAAAGGCCTCGACCGGCACGTATTCCGACTTGGCTTCCGGATCCTTGTTTTTCTTCTTTTTCTTGGATTCCTTCGGGCTGTCGTGTTCGGCCGCGGCATCGCCTGCGCCATGCATGAAATACCAGGCCGCACCGCCGCCACCGCCGAGCAGCAGCACGGCTGCGGCGGCGATCACGACCAGCTTTTTCTTGGAGCCGGCCGGGGCTGCTGCCGCTGCGTCTGCTTTCGGGTCGGCCTTCATTTTCGGGTTCGCTTTCAAGATGCCTCTTTACTGCCTAAAAGAATGTGTCCGTCATTATGGCATTATCGCGGGGAAACAAAACCCGCCAAGCCCCGAAAAGAGGGGATTAGGGGTGCTTATCCCGCTGATTGTTGCGCGGACGTGTTGACGGTTTAACAGGCGCTCAAGCGAAGGTATCGACCAGGCCGTTGTCGCCCAGGGCCACGCTGCGCGTCGCCGGACGGGCGGCATTGTCCTCACTCACCGCGTGCGTGCCGCCATTGCCGAAACCGCTGGCGCCGCCCTGATTGCGGCGCTCGCCATCCTGCTGCGCCTGGCGGCCATCCGGCATGCCGGAATCCACCGTCGCATTACCCAGCGCGATGCCGCTCTCGCCCATCATCTCGCGCAGGCGCGGAATGGCGTTTTCCAGGGCCTGGCGCACTTCCAGCTGGTTCGAGGAGAAGGCCACGCTGGCCCCATCGTTGCTCACGTTCAGCACCACCTGCACCGGACCGAGGTCCGGCGGGTTCAGCGTCAGTGTGGCGGCCTGTTCCTTGCCGACCATGTACACGATGCGCTGGCTGACCTGGTTGTCCCAGGCCTGGCTACCCACGCGCGCCGGGATGCGATCGGCCGGCACGGCGGCCGGGTTGGCCAGGGTCTCGAGCTTGGCGGCCTGGGCCTGCAGCTGGGCCGGGGCAGGGGCCGGCGCCTCGACGGCCGCCATGGCCTGCGCGCCCCCTTCGCGGACCACGGCCGCGCCTTGCTTGCCCGGCTCGGCCTGGACGGCAGCCTGGGCTGTCTGCTGCAGGCTGCGCAGGTCGGCCGTCTCGCCCGCTGCCGGCTGCACGCCGGCAGCCAGCAAGAAGCCGCCGGCTGCCGCTTCGCCGTCGGTAGCGGCCGGCAGGGCAGGGTCGGTCGCGACGGCGACGGCGACGGCGTCGGCGCCGGCGCTGGTGTCGAGTTTCGCGAATGCGGACTGGAGCGCGGCGAGCTGCAGTTCGGCGCCGCCGGCAGCGACGCTGGCGGCAGGGGCCTGCGCCGCCACCGGCGCGGCAACGACCGGTGCAGCCGGGGCCGGCTGGGTCAGGCTGGCCATGAAGGCGAGCATGTCGGTGACGGGCGTCGTTGCTGCTTCCGCGGCTGCAGTGGCCGATTCGGCAGCGGCTGCGGCATCCTTGGCCGGGTCGGCGGACTCGGTGCCCGCAGCTGCGCCCTGGGCGGTGGTCGCCGGCGCATCGGGCGCCGCATCCTTTTGCTTGGCCGGCTCGCGCGCCGGGGCTTTCGTACCTTGGGCCGCCGGTTTGTCCGCCGCCTTGTGTGCCGTGGCCGGCTTGTTGGCCGGGGCGGCCGATGGCGCCATGGTGGGTGCGGCGGAGGGCGCCATGGTCGGCGCCATCGCGCGCGACAGGGTGGCGCCGAAGCCTTCGCCTTCCGGCGCCTGCACGCCCGCGGCAGCGTTGCGTTGCGGCTGGGCCAGGGTGCTCGCGCCGGAAACCTGGAACGGAAGGGTGGTCGTCTGCATCGTCATGGTGAATCTGCCTGGGGTCAGCGTTGTTTGTAGCGGGCGCCACGCGCGGCGTGGTCGTCCATCAGTTTCTGGTCGCGCTTGTTCTCTATCGCCAGTGCTTCGGCGGCGGCGCGTTCGTTCAGGGTGCGGTAGGACAGGCGCTTGCGCTCGCTCTCCTGCCATGCCTTCTTTTCCGTGTCCGCCTTGTACTTCGCGTGCTTGATCACTTCGCGCTGGCCAATGATGGCGTTGTCCAGCTTGCCGATGAAGGCCACGAAATTGTTGTACGCAAAGGGCGTGATGCCTGCCATCTGCGCCGCGTCGAGCTTGCGGACGTACTCGTCGCGGTAGCCATCCAGCATCACCAGCTTCTGCTCGGCTTCGTCGACCGCCGCCAGGGCGGCGCCCAGGCGCTTGGCGATCGCGTCGGAATCGCGCTGTGCCAGGTCAATCAGGGTGTCGAGGGCGGATGCGGTGGCCATAATGAGAGCAGTATAGTGCCGCCAGGCATCGTTTCATCACTCGAATAGAGAGGTCAATTGCCCCAAGCTCTCCAGCATGCCCGCGTTGTCGTGGATTTCCTGGCACAGGAAGGCTTCGATCTGCTCGTGCTTGGCAATCGCCTGGTCCAGCACCGGATCGCTGCCGGCGGCATAGGCGCCGACGCTGATCAGGTCGCGCGAGCGCTGGTAGCGCGAGTACAGCTGTTTGAGTTTGCGCGCCGCCAGCTGGTGCTCGTGGGTGGTAATCCCGTGCATGGCGCGCGAGATCGACTGTTCGATGTCGATCGCCGGATAGTGGCCGGCCTCGGCCAGGTGGCGGTTCAGGACGATGTGGCCGTCCAGGATACCGCGCGCGGCATCGGCGATCGGGTCCTGCTGGTCGTCGCCTTCCGACAGCACGGTATAGAAGGCGGTGATCGAGCCGCCGCCCTCCTGGCCGTTGCCGGCCCGTTCCACCAGCACCGGCAGCTTGGCGAACACCGAGGGCGGATAGCCCTTGGTGGCCGGCGGCTCGCCGATCGCCAGGGCGATCTCGCGCTGCGCCATGGCGTAGCGGGTGAGCGAATCCATGATGAGCAGGACGTTCTTGCCCTGCTCGCGGAAGTGTTCCGCGATGGCGGTGGCGTAGGCCGCGCCCTGCAGGCGCATCAGGGGAGGCGAGTCGGCCGGCGCGGCCACCACGGCCGAGCGGGCGCGGCCTTCCGGGCCCAGGATCTGCTCGATGAATTCCTTCACCTCGCGGCCCCGCTCGCCGATCAGGCCGACCACGATCACGTCGGCCGTGGTGTAACGCGCAATCATGCCCAGCAACACCGATTTACCGACACCGGTACCGGCGAACAGGCCGAGGCGCTGGCCGCGGCCGACCGTCAGCATGGCGTTGATGGCGCGCACGCCCACGTCCAGGGTTTCCGAGATCGGCGCGCGGTCGAGCGGGTTGATCGGGCGCGCATTCAGCGGGCCGACTTCGTCGGTATTCAGCGGGCCCTTGCCGTCGAGCGGGCGGCCGGCGCCGTCCACCACGCGCCCCAGCAGCTGCATGCCGACCGGCAGGTGGCGTGCGCGGTCGCTCGGGCGGCGGCGCGGGTGCTGCACCGTGCCCGGTTTCGGCAGGGCCGATTCGACCGGGAACACGCGCGACCCCGGCACCACGCCCTCGACGTCGCTCTGCGGCATCAGGAACAGGCGCTCGCCCTCGAAGCCGACCACTTCGGCCTCGATGCGCTGGCCGTTGGCCACGGGGATGGTGCAGGCGCTTCCCACAGCCAGCTTCAGGCCCACGCATTCCATCACCAGGCCGGCCACGCGCGTGACGCGGCCGGAGACCTGCATCGGCTCGGCAAAGCCGACCAGGGAATCGCAGTCCTTGATGAAGGATTTCCAGCGGGCGGTGTGGCGGTCAGTCGTTGTCGTCATGTCGTAGGGTGGGCGGCTTTGCCGCCCACGCGGTGATACGTGCAATATGAAGTTTAGCGGTGGTGTTGACAGTGGTTGACCGCGTGGGCGGAAGATCCGCCCACCCTACGACAACCAGTCCACATTGCTCTGCAAGGCATGAGTGAGTCGCGCCCAGCGGGCTTGGGCCTGGGCATCGATCTGGTTGCTGGCGGTATCGACCTTGCAGCCGCCGCGCGCCATGGCGGCGTCTTCGACGATGCGCCAGCCGCCCTTGACCAGCTCCTGGCCCATGGCCTGGCGCACGATCTCGGCGTCTTCCGGGTTGAGGCTCAAGGTGGCCGGTTGCGACAGTACCGGCAGGTAGCCGATCGCTTCCTGCACCACGGGCAGGATCAGTTCAGGGCGCACGTTGAAGGCGGTGCGCACCATGCCGCGCGCCAGGCGCAGGGCCAGTTCCAGCACGTCGTGGGCGATGGTCTCGTCGGCCTGCACCACGGCGTCGCTGAAGGTCGCGGCGATCGCGCGCAGGTGTTCCAGTTCGCCTTCGGCCTCGATCTGGCCGGCTCTAGCGCCATCGGCATAGCCTTCGGCATGGCCGGCGGCCCGACCTTCGGCCAATCCTTCGGCATAGCCCTCCGCGCGCGCCTGCTCGCGGATCGCTTCCAGTTCTTCCGCCGTCGGCAGCACCACGTTCGGAACGATCTCGATCGGTTCCGGCTCCGGGGCCGGAGGAGGGGGCGCCATCGCGGCGCGGCGCGCCTGGGTGGACGGGCGCTCGTCGCCGAACGAGGTGAGTTCCCAGCGCTGGTAGGCGCTTTGCTGTTCCTTGGGGATCATCAGACGAAGGAATCCTCACCCTTACCGCCCAGCACGATCTGGCCTTCGTCCGCCAGGCGGCGCACGATCTGCAGGATCTGTTTCTGCTGGGATTCCACTTCCGACAGGCGCACCGGACCCTTGGACTCCAGGTCTTCGCGCATCATTTCGCTTGCACGCTGCGACATGTTCTTGAAGATCTTCTCGCGCAGGTCTTGCGATGCGCCCTTGAGGGCGATGATCAGCATTTCGGACTGCACTTCGCGCAGCAGCAGCTGGATGCCGCGGTCGTCGATGTCGATGATGTTGTCGAACACGAACATCTCGTCCATGATCTTCTGCGCCATGTCGTTGTCGTAGTTCTTGATGTTGTCCATGACGGCCGCTTCCTGCTCGCCGCTCATGAAGTTCAGGATCTCGGCCGCGGTGCGCACGCCGCCCAGCGAAGACTTCTTGATGTTCTCGTTACCCGACAGCAGCTTGGTCAGCACGTCGTTCAGCTCGCGCAGCGCGGCCGGCTGCACGCCGTCCAGGGTGGCGATACGCAGCACCACGTCGTTGCGCAGGCGCTCGGTGAAGTGGGCCAGGATCTCGCAGGCCTGGTCGCGCTCGAGGTGCACCAGGATGGTGGCGATGATCTGCGGGTGCTCGTTGCGGATCAGTTCCGCCACCGAAGGCGAATCCATCCACTTCAGGCTTTCGATGCCCGAGGCGTCCTTGCCGCCCAGGATGCGGTTGAGCAGCACCGCGGCCTTGTCGTCGCCCAGCGCCTTGGTCAGCACCTGGCGGATGTATTCGTCCGAATCCAGGCCGACGGTCGAGTGCAGGTTGGTCTCTTCCACAAAGGCTTCCAGCACCTTGACCACTTCGCCGTGCTGCACCGCCTTCATCTGCGCCATCGCGCCGCCCAGCTTCAGCACTTCACGCGGGCCCAGGAACCTCATCACTTCAGCCGCTTCCGCTTCGCCCAGGGCCAGCATCAGGATCGCTGCCTGGGTTACGCCTTCCTTGTCCTTGTCACTCATTTGATCCCAACCATGCTTTCACAACGTTAGCCACGATACGCGGGTCCTGGCGGGCCAGCTCCTGCGCCATTTCCAGGTTCTTCCGGTAGCCCTGGTTCCGGCGTTCGACTTCCTGTTCTTCGAGTTCTTCCTCGTCGATCTCGGCCGCCTCTTCATCCGAGATCTCGTCTTCCTCTTCCGGTTCCGGTTCTGGCGGCAGCGCGGTGACCTCGTCGAACTTCTTGATCGCCGGGCGCATCAGCGGCAGCAGGATCCGGTAGTAGAGGAAGGCCAGCACCGCGAACAGCAGCAGGTACTTGCCGATTTCCTTGGCCAGCGGCAGGTTGGCCGGATCGCGCCACCAGTCGAGCTGGGCCGGGGTGTCGTCCGGGCGGTCGACGCCGTCGAACGGGGCATTGGTCACGTTCAGGGTGTCGCCGCGCCCTTGCGAGTAGCCCATCGCCTGCTTGACCAGTTCGTTGATCTGGGCCACTTCGGCGGCCGCCAGCGGCTTGACGATGACCTTGCCGGTCTTCGGATCGATCGAGCGGCGGTAGTTCACGACCACGCCCACGGTCAGGCGCTTGATGCCGCCCATCGGACGCTGTTCGTAGCGGATGGTCTTGTCGACTTCGTAATTGGTGGTGGCGTCCTTGCGCGTCGGGCCGCTGGCTGCCGGGGCGCCGGCGACCGGCTGGCCGTCGATCGGCGCGGTGGCCACGCCCGGCGGCTGGTTCGACAGCGCGCCCGGCACGCCGGAGGCGCCCGCGCCCGGCTGGTTCGACTCGGAAGTCTGCTGGCTACGGATCGCCTGCGGTTCCGGCGGCGAGTTCGGCTTGTACATCTCGGCCGCGGTGTCGACCTGGGCGAAGTCGACCTCGGCGGTCGCTTCGGCGCGCACGTTTTCCTTGCCGACCAGCGGCGCGATGATCGATTCGACCTGCTTGATGATGTTCTGCTGGACCTGCTCGACATACTTCAGCTGGGTCGCGTCCAGGCCCTTGTTGCCGGCGGCCTTGTTGCCGGTGTCGGACAGCAGGTTCCCGTTCTGGTCGACCACGGTGACGTTACCGACCGTCAGTTCCGGCACGCTGGAAGCGACCAGGTGGACGATGGCGCTGACCTGGCCCGGGTCGAGGGCGCGGCCCGGCTGCAGGTTCAGCAGGACGGACGCGGTGGGTTTCTGCTGGTCGCGCACGAACACGGAAGGTTTCGGCAGCGCCAGGTGCACGCGCGCGCTGCCGACCGAGCCGAGCGACTGGATCGAGCGCGCCAGCTCGCCTTCGAGCGAGCGCTGGTAGTTGACCTGTTCGACGAACTGGGACGTGCCCAGCTTCTGGTTTTCCATCAGTTCGAAGCCGACGTTGCCACCCTTGGGCAGACCCTGCGCGGCCAGCTTCAGGCGCAGGTCGTGGATCTGCTCGGCCGGGACCAGGATCGCCGTGCCGCCTTCGGAAAACTTGTACTTGACCCCCATCTGGTCGAGCGAGGCGGTGATGGCGCCGCCGTCGCGGTCGCTGTAGTTCGAGAACAGCACGCGGTATTCCGGCGCCTGGCTCCACATCCAGAGCGCAATCATGATGGCGACGACCAGCGCGATACCGCCGCCGAGGGCAACGCGCTTGCCCATCGTCGTCTGCAAAAAGCCCTGCTTTTCCGCTTGCTGCTCGGAAGCCGGGGTGTCGATCAGTTCTTCAGCGACTGCTGCCATGGTGGGTTAACTGTCCAGGATGGAGGAATTAGCAGGATTATGAAGCCATAGAGCAACATTCAAACCCTGAAATAGGGGCGGAAATCCATGCTTCTTCACAGCAGGAAATTGTCTGGGCGCTGATATTCTGACAGCCTGAACAAAGTGGATGGCCTCACGGGCAGGAGAAAACGATGAGTATTGGCGGAATCGGCGGCATCGACAGCAGCCGCATCCAGGCGATGATGGAACAGCTGAAATCTGCGGCGACCAAGCCGGCGGCCAGCCCCGTCGCGCCCCTCGGCGTGGGTGGCGCGGGTAGCATTGCCCAACCGGGAGTCGCCAAGCTCGACTTCGCCGACGCGCTGAAGACCTCCTTGCAGCAGGTCAGCAATACCCAGAAGACTGCGGAAGAACTCGGCAAGCGCTTTGCGATGGGGGATGATACCGTGAGCCTGTCCGATACGATGATCGCGATGCAGAAATCCAGCATCGCTTTCCAGGGAACCGTGCAAGTACGCAACAAACTGGTGTCAGCCTATCACGACATCATGAACATGCAGGTGTAAGCCTGACCATGTCGACATCGAACCGGCCCATGTGGCCGGTTTTTTTTCGGCGCTGCGACGGCCGTCAGGAGCTGGCCGGCTTACCCTTGTGGCATGAACTGCACGGGCACGGCTTATGCGGCGCGGGTCGCGTTGCGGTGCAGGGTAACAGGAATGCTGGCGTCGCGCGGGGCTGGTTCCGGCAGCAGCGTGGCCAGGGTATGGCGGTCGAGTTCGGCGAGGTAGGCGGCGGTGGCGTTGCTGAGCACGCCCTTCAGGCCGCAGGCCTTGACCAGTCCGCAGGGATTGCCGGCCGGGTCGAAGCATTCGGCCATGTAGAAATCGCTCTCGCTCTGGCGCACGACGGCGCCGATGTTGATCTCTTCCGGGCGGTGCGCCAGGCGGAAGCCCCCGTTGCGCCCGCGGATGGTCTCGATGACGCCGTTGCGGCCCAGCTCGTGCACCACCTTCATCAGGTGGTTCTTCGAGATGTTGTGCAGGTCCGCGATCTCCTGGATGGTCACCAGACGGCCCGGGTTGCTGCCGAGGTGGAGCAGGGTCCGCAAGGTGTAATCGGTGAAAGAGGTCAGGCGCATGGTCAAGCGAGTATACCGCATACATGCTGTCGCCACCTCATGCAGACGGCATACATATCGACCAGTTATTACAAAGCATTACTTGCCTTGCCGTTCTTGTCGTTTCAATATGTCGGGAATCCGGACCATGCTGGTCCATCTCATCCGTCGCCGTTTGCCGGAGCAAGCACATGCAACCGATCTCTTCCGCCGTCCATATCATGCACGCCGACCCGATCATGACCGTCGGGCTGCATGCGATCCTCGCCGACCAGCCTGGTCTGCGCGTCACGACCCACCTGCGCCAGCCCGAGGCGCAGCGCGTCGCGCGCGTCATCGTCACCGACTACGACACCGGCGTCGCACTGGCGCGCCAGCCGCTTCCGGGCAACCCGGCGCCGGGGATCCTGCTGGTGACCCAGTTTGACAAGGAATGGGAAGTGCGCTTGGCGATGGATGCGGGCGTGGCCGGCTACCTGCTGCAGTCCTGCGGCACCGACGAGCTGGCCCAGGCGGTCGACCAGCTGGCGCGCGGCCAGCGCTACCTGAGCGAACCGATGACGCGCAGCGTCGCCGACAGCCTCACCCGCGAATCGCTGACCGGGCGCGAAACCGACGTCCTGCAATTGCTGGCCCAGGGCTGCTGCAACAAGTCGATCGCGCGCAAGCTCGGCATCGGCGTGGGCACCGTGAAGACCCACGTCAAGGGCGTCATGAGCAAGCTCGATGCCACCGCCCGCACCCACGCCGTGGTGGTCGCGACCCAGCGCGGCCTGATCCGGCCCGGAGGCGTCTGCCAGGCCTGAGCGTTTCAGGCGCCGTGCACCACCCAGCGGCCGTCGCGCTGGAACGCGGCGCGGTTCTTGCCAGCCTTCTTGGCGACATACATGGCGGCATCGGCGCGCGACAGCAGCCGGTCGGCGCTGTCGCCCGGCTGGTAGAGCGCCATGCCGATGCTGGCGCCCGGCTCGGCAAGGCCGGCCAGTTCGGGGTAGGGCTGGCTGGCCGCGCGCAGGATCTTGCCGGCCACCTGGTCGGCATCCTGCCAGGGGTCGCCCAGGTGGTCGAGCAGGACCACGAACTCGTCGCCGGCCAGGCGCGCCACCGTGTCGGTGCGCCGCACCGAGGCCGCCAGCCGCTGCCCGAAGGCGGTCAGCACGACGTCGCCCGTTTCGTGGCCGCACAGGTCGTTGACCGTCTTGAAGCCGTCCAGGTCGATGAACAGCAGCACCAGCGGACGCGGCTCGCGGCCCAGTGCATCGATCGCCTGCTGCAGCCGCCCCATGAATTCGTAGCGGTTGGGCAGGCCGGTGAGGAAGTCGTGGGTGGCGCGGTAGTGCAGTTGCTCGGACATGCGGCGCTGCTCGGAGACATCGCGACCCAGGCAGAACATGCGGCCGTCGTCGGCAACCCGGGTGCTCCATTCGATCCAGCGCCAGCCGCCGTCGGCATGGCGGAAACGGTTGCGAAAACCCATGACCGAGCCGCCGTGTGCGATTGCCTGGGCCTGTTGCATGGTGCGGCCGGCATCGTCCGGGTGGATGAATTCCATGAAGGGCCGCGCCATCAGCGCGGCATTGTCCCATCCGAGCAGTGCGCGCCAGGCCGGGTTGGCCTGGACGATGTAGCCGTCCGGCGTGGTGACGGAAAGCAGGTCGGGAGAAAGGGCGAACAGGGCGTCGCGGTCTTCCAGAGCCTTCTTCTGCGCGCTGATGTCGACGATATGCACCACGATGAACTGCGGTTCGCCGCGGCTGTCCCGGCACAGCGTAGCGCTCAGCAAGCCCCAGATGAGCGCGCCGCTCTGCTGGCGGTAACGTTTTTCGAAACCGAACGAATCGGCCTCGCCTGCACGCAGGCGCGCTACCCAGGCCCGGTCTGCAGCATGGTCATCGGGATGGCTGATCTCGCTGCAGTCGCGCTCGAGCAGGGCGGTACGGGAATAGCCCAGCATCCGGCACAGCGCCGGGTTCACGTCGATCCACTGTCCTTCCAGGCTGAGCATGGCCATGCCGGCGTCCGATTGGGCAAACGCGGCGCGGTAATAGTCGGATTGAGGAGGCAGCATCGACAGCTCGGCACGTGTCATGGTGTCCGCGTGTAGCCGATGTGATGCTAGAAAGACAGCAAAATTGCTGAAGTGTAAATATTCTTTCGGGCTCAGGCCAGCCCGGCCAGGCGCGCATTGCGCTCGCGTTCCAGCTTGGTGATGTAGCGCTGCACACCCGCCATGCCGCCGCGCGAGATGTCGACGAACTGCAGGCCGATGCGGCGGTTGGTCTTGTTGTTCAGCAGCGTCAGGTCGAGCGAATTGCGCACCTGTAGCGCCACCGTGACCGGACCGACTTCCGGCAGCTCGATGCGGCAGTTCGGGATCGTGGTGCCGATCGTCGTGTCCAGCTGCAGCTTGTTGTCGAGGATGGCGATGCCGCCGCAGCTGATGTCGTGCAGGGGGAACACGGCGGTGCCGGCGCCCAGCTCGGGCGGCAGCGGGATGATCGCGCGCACCGGGTTCGAGACCGGGGTCTCCATGCGGTAGTACTCGCGCCGTTGCAGGCGGATCAGCTTGGCCGGGATGTCGGCGCGCAGGGCGTCGCTGCCCTCGAACTGCGTATGGCGCAGGTTCTCCGCGCTGAACAGGATGCGGATCTTGTCGAGCGAGGTCTCGCAGCGTACCGCGCCGGCTTCGACGATGCGTTCGTTCTGCATGCGCTCGATGGAGCGGTCGAGGACCATGGTGTTGGTGTCCGGGTCGACGTCGAGCACGGTGGTGACGCACACGTCGGCCTCACCCTTGATCAGCATGCGCACCAGCTGGTGCTTCTCGCCGATCTGGCGCAGCAGCGACGCGATCTCACGGCGCGACTCCACCTCGTAGTCGTGCCAGTTGTCCAGTTCCTGATTATTCATTGCTTGTGCCGGCGTTCGCCGCGTCGTCCTGGTTGAGGTGGGGCGTCGGATCGGGCGGGGGCGGAATCGCCGTTCCCTGCTTTTGAGCCGACTCAATATGATAAAGCCACGCCAACAGTTCCGCAATTGCGCGATACAGCGCGGGCGGAATTTCACGGTCCAGGTCCACCCCCATCAGCAATTGCACCAGATCCTTCGATTCGTGGATAAATACGCCGGCTTCCCGGGCGCGCTCCATGATCTGCTCGGCCACCAGGCCCTGGCCTTTGGCCACGACTTTCGGCGCCCCATCGCCGCCGGCATAGGCGATCGCGACGGCGCTCTGGCGCCGTGCCGGTGGGCCGGCCTTCGGTTCAGTCATCGGCCTGGGCGCGCACGTCGAAGCCGGCGAGCTGGGTGCCGGCCGCTTCCAGGGCGCCGGCCAGGCTGCCCACATGCCGGCGCAACAGGGCGGCCGTGTCCGCGCTGCCGGCCGCGAACTGCAGCTGCAGGCGGCCGCCCGTGAGCGTCAGGCGCGCATCGAGTTCGCCCAGTTCGGGAAAGTGCAGGCGCAGGCGGCTGTGCCAGGAGGTCTCCGGCTCGCCGGCTTCCTCATGGCCTTCCCGCGTTTCGCGCTGTACTTCCAGCCGCATCGGCTGGCCCGGCCACAGGTTGCCCTGCCAGGCCAGCTGGGCCTGCTCCTGGGTCGCCAGCTGCAGGTTGATGAACTGGGCGGTGGCAGGGTCAGTCGGCAGCTGGCGCACGCCTTCGCGCGCCAGCTGCTGCTGCGGCTCGGCGTTCAGCTCGGCCATAGGACGGGCGCCCTGGGCCCACTCGGCCACGTGCGATTCGTAGAACAGGCCGCTTTTGCCGACGGCCTGCTGCAGGCCGGTGGCGATGCTGGCGGCGTCCGCCCCGGCCGCGGCCACCACGGGAGTGCGCCCGAGGGCGGCGCTCAATGGCAGTTCCGCCTTCTGGGCGGCGGCGAGCACGCCGCCGATGGTCTTGCCGGCCTGGCTTAGGGTGGTGTTGTTGGCTTCCGCCCCAAGCGACTGGGCGCCGGCGCCGGCCGCGCCGGCCTGCAGCAGGGCGGCGGCGCGCCCGACCGCGGCGCCGGACTGCGGCGCGGCGCCTTCGCGCATGGCCAGCGGCGCCTTGCCTGGATCGGCGCCTTTCGGCAGCGGCGGGCCGGCTTCGCTGAAGACGGGATTGGCCCCGGTCCCGACCTGGAAGGTGGGACGCGGGTTGACGGAAACCAGGGTCAGCGGCACGTCGGCGCCGACCTGGGCGCCCGCAGGCAGCTGCATGCGGGCGGGGATGTTGGCGACCTTGACGACGAAGCTGCCGTCGGTGAGCTTGGCCAGGACTTCGCCGTGCAGCGCCTTGCCCAGCTGGGGGGCGAGGGCGCGCTGGAAGGCCTGCTGGCGCGGGTCATTGAGATGTTCGACCGGCAGGACCGGCCCGGTGCGCAGGACGGCGGAGACGAGCTCGCGCGGCAGCATGGCGGTGGGCGGTCCCTGGCCGGCTTAGACGCCGTAGGCGCGGGCGACGCGGCGTTCGGTCGAGGTGTTGTTGATCAGGGCAGACAGGCGCGCCATCCACGGGGTGGTGAGGTCGCGGATCTGGCGGTCGGCGGCGAGCATGCGGCGGATCGCGTCGACCTTCTTGACGCGCTGCGCGCCGGCCAGCGCCTGCGGCTCGTTGTCCTTCAGCTGGCGCACGTGGGCGGCGCACTGCTGCTCGAGCTCGGCCAGGCGGTCCCAGTCGCTGTCATTGGCGGCGCACAGCATCTGGTCGGTGATCACCGCCATCGTTTCGTACACCTCGACGATATCTTCGCTGGTCATCTGTGGCATGGTGTTCAAGCACTCATCAGGGTCGGGGCGCGCAGCGGCGCGGGAGCGGCGGCCTGCGCTTCGGCGGCGGCAGCCTGCGGGTCGATCGCGTTCCAGGCGTCGCGCAGCTCGGACAGCAGCGAATGCGCTTCTTCCAGGATCGCCGGGTCGTTGCTCAGGTTGGCCTTGAGCAGGCGCGCGCTGATGTATTCGTACAGGGCGTCGAGGTTCTGGGCGATCTCGCCGCCGACCTTCTTGTCGAGGGCGGCGCGCAGGCCGTTGTCGATGATGTTGATGGCCTTCGAAATGGCGGCGCCCTTCGCGGCGACGTTCCCGGCCTTCATGTTGGTGATGCCGCTCAGGATCGACACCATCGCGCCGTCGTACAGCATGACGATCAGTTTGTGCGGGGAGGCGCCGGCGACGCCGGTCTCCAGACCGACTTTCGCATAGGCGCCGACGCCGCGTTGCATGGTTCCAAACATCGTGTTCTCCAGGTGAGAGTGCTTTAGCCTGCGTTCGCGGTCAGCGCCGCAAGCTGCTGGGTCAGGTAGGCCGAGGTCGACTGCATCGACATCAAGGCGGTGTCGAGCGCCGTGAACTGGGCCCGGTATCGTTTTTCGACCGATTCCAGGCGCGACTCGAAACGGTCGCGGGCGCTGGTGATGGACTTCAGGGTGACGTTCAGGCCATCGGTCTTGCTGGTGAGCAGGCTGCCCTTGCCGGTGAAGCTGGCCGCGAGGTTGGTCAGCTCGAAGGCGAAGCCTTTCGAGAAGCTGACGCTGCCGCGTTCGCCGGTGGCGCCGCCCGTGATCGAGATCTGGATGCCTTCCGCCGGCGAGCCGGCCGCGGCGGTCAGGGACTGGCCGTTGCCGGTAGCGGCCACGCCGCCGATCGTGCCGACCACGTTGGTGCCCTTGGCCGTGGTGGAAGCGCCAAACAGCTGGGCCGGGTCGTAGCCGCCGATATGGCTGATCTGGATGTTCGAGGTCTCGCCGTACTTGCTCGAGGAGATCGAGATGCGGCCGTCGTCCTCGACCTTGGTCTCGACCGTGTCGCCGGCGCCGGCGAAGGTGGTGTTGCCGTTGATCGCGGCGCGCAGCATCGCGGCAAGCTGGGTATTGGTATAGGTGCCGGCCGTCAGCTTGATCTCCTGGATCTTGCTGTCGGTGACAGGGTCGGTCTGGTTCAGCGTGACGCGCCAAGTCGTGTTCGGCGGGATCGTGGCTGTTCCCACGAGCGGGGCGCCGCTGGTGAGCGTGCCCTGGGTCGCGAGGGAGTCGACCTTCACGGCATAGGTGCCGGGCTTGGTCGCCGCGCTGGACTTGTCGAACTTGACCTGGCCGTCGGTGGCCGCGCCCATGGCCGCGAACAGGCCGCCGATCTCGGCAAAGTTCTCGTTGATGGCCTTGTTCAGCTTGCCCGTATCGACGGCCAGGTTGCCGTCCTTCTGGAAGGTGATGCCGACCTGGCTCAGGGTGGTGAGTTTGCCGCCCAGGCCTTCGACCGAAGCGCCCAGCGCGCGCCGCAGCTGGCTCTGGATCGAGCGTACCGAGGCGTCGCCCTGCAGCACGCCAGCGACCTTGGTCTCGGCGTTGTAGCCGGCCAGGCTCGAGATCGTCTTGTTGAGGTCGTTGTAGGCCTTGACGAAGTCGTTGACGGCGCTGGTCACCGAGCCGGTGTCGCGCGACACGTTCAGGGTCGTGCTGCCCAGGCCTGCGATGTCGAGCGACACACCCTGCACCGCTTCGGTAACGGTGGTGCTGCTGCTGCGGATGTCGATCCCGTTCATGTTGAGCAGGGTGTCCTGGGCCGCACTGGTCTGGGTCAGGCCCTGCACGCCGCCTGGGTCATGGCCGAGCAGGGCGGCGACCGCCGGGTCGGGGTCGGCGCCGTCGACGCCGCCGACGCTGATCTTCATCGAGGACTTTTCGCCGGTCTTGTTCGAGGTCAGCACCAGGTGGTAGGGGTTGGTGCCGCCGTCGGACACGATGGTCGCGGTGACGCCGATGTTGGCCTTGTTGATGGCATCGCGGATGCCCTGCAGCGACTGGTCGCCGGAGTCGAGCGTCACGACGGCGCTGGCCTGCGAGCCGTCCTGGCTGAAGCTGGCCCCGCCCAGGTAGCTGCCGGCGCTGCCCGCGGTGAAACCGGCAGCGGCCGGATTGGTGCCGCCGATCAGGATCTGGCTGCCGTCCTTCGAGGTCAGGGTCACGCCGGCGTTGGTGGTGGCGCTGGTGCCGGTGTTCGGCTGATTCGTGCCTTTGGTGCCGCCGGTCACGCTGCCGCTGCCGCCAATGACTTCGGCGACGGTCAGGTTGGAACCGTCCGTCGCGGTGAACTGCAGCGTGCCGTCCACGGCGCTGCCGGTGTAGCTGATGTTGGCGGCCGCCAGCGCCGCGCTGACGCTGCCGCCACCCAGGGCGCTGTCGATCTGGGCGGCGCTGAGCGTGCCGGCGCCGGCCAGCGAGGCGATCTGCACGCCGCCCACCGTGAGCGCATAGCTGGAGGCGGAGTCGGTGGTGACGGTGTCGAAATCGGCGAACAGGCTGGCGGCGCTGGTGGCGCTGGCCTTGGCGGTCACGCCGGTAGTGTCGCTCTTGGCGTTGATGGCTTCGGCCAGCTGGACCGCGTTGCGGGTGGCGCTGCTGGTCGCGATGGCGGTGCCGTTGATGCTGAGCGCGCCGTTGCTGATGCCGCTACTGGCGGTCGCGGTGCCCAGCGCGCTGCCGGCGACGCCGAAGCTGCCGCCACCGATGCTGCCGAACTGGAAAGTCAGCGTGGTCTTGGCGGTGCCGCCGATGGTCGCGCTCGTGCTGGCGCGGCCACTGGTGCTCAGGCTCTGGGCCGAAGCCATCTGGGTGACGTTGATCCGGTACTTGCCGGCGACCGCATCGGCGCCGGCGCTGCCGCTCAGGACATCCTTGTCGCCGCTGCTCGCGCTAAGCGCCTTGAAGGTGGCGGGAGAATTGAGGGAGGTGAGGGCGCCCTGGAAGGCGCCAACCGCCGCACTGACCTTGCTCAGCGCGCCCATGCGCTGCTGCAGGGCCGACGCCTTCTTGTCGAAGTTGGCGAGCGGCGCCGCTTCCGCCTGCATCAGCTTGCTGATGAGGCCGTCGACGTCGAGGCCGGAACCGATGCCCGATGAACTGATGCCCACTTTGTTTCTCCCGTGAAAGCGATAATGTAAGTCATTATCGACAGAAGCAAACGGGACTTAAGAGTGGGAAATGTGTCCCAATTCAAATAGTTGGGAATAGATTGTCACGGACGCAAGTAGCTGCGACGCAGCTACGCCGCGCGCTGCCCGCGAGGGAGCGCGCGGCGTGCGCCTGTCATGACAGCTCAGGCCGTCTGGCTGATGAGGAGACCGCGCATCTTGTCGAGCGACTTGGCGATCTCGAGCGCTTCGACGGACGGAATCTGGCGCACCACCTCACGGGTATTCTGGTCGATGATCTTGACCACGATGTCCTTGCTGTCCTCGTCGATCGCGAACTCCAGGCTCTGCGACGAAGCCCGCATGCCTTCGTTGATCTTCTTGACCGCGTCGCCGACCTGCTCGCGCGAGGGCCTAGCGGCGGCCTCGGCGTCCTTGCCGTCGGCGGCTTTGGCCGGCGCGGCAGGTTTAATGGGCTGGGCGGCCGGCTGATCGGGCGCGGCGAGCGGCGATGCCACGGGTGAACCAAGCGATTGGATGTTCATGTGACCTCCATAGCGAAAAATCCTCGGCTGAATTTCTTCAGCCGAGGAGTGTTTTACTGCATCGGTGGACTGATTAGTCCATCAACCATTAGCCACGCAGGAGCGACAGGACGCCGTTCGGCAGCGAGTTCGCCTGGGCCAGCATCGAGGTACCAGCCTGCTGCAGGATCTGGCCGCGGGTCATTTTCGCGGTTTCAGCAGCGAAGTCGGTGTCGACGATGCGGCTGCGCGATGCCGACAGGTTCTCGGTCGACGACGACAGGTTCGAGATCGCCGATTCGAAGCGGGACTGCAGTGCACCGTATTCGGCGCGCTTGCTGTTGACCGATGCCAGTGCTGCGTCGGCAATCTTGATGGCCTGCTGGGCGTTGTCGAAGCTGGTCACGTCCAGGTTGGCGACCGATTTCAGTTCCGAGTTGGCCGGCACGCCCATGTTCGCGCCACCGTTGGAGGTCGTCGAGAACGCCTGCTCCGAGTCGAAGGTCACGCGGCCGATTGCGACCGATGAACCAGTGCCGGCGGTGACCGCAGCCGATTGCAGCGCGCCGGCCGCATCGTAGTTGCCGAAGTCAACGTCGTTGGCGCCGGTGTTTTCGATCTTGATGTTGGCGCCGTTCGTATTGGTCAGCTTGATGCCGTCTTTATCGAACGATGCGGTGACACCAGTCTTGGACGACTGTGCATTGAAGGCGCTGATCGCGGCGGCGAAGCCGTCGGCGTCCTTGTTGGCGCCGACCTTGAACGAGATCGTGACGGCGTCGCTGTTGTCCGAGGTCAGCTTGATGGTCACCGCGGAGTTGGCGGCAGCGCTGATCTTGGCTTCGGTCTTGGCGGTAGCGGTCACGCCGGTATCGGCGGTCTTGGTATTGACCGCGGCGGCGACAGCCTTGGCGCTTTCTGCCTTGCCCGTACCGATCTCGATGTCCTTCGAACCCTGGTAGCCGTTGATGGTGATGGTGCCAGCGCTGATCGCGGCAGTCGAGCCGGCCGCCGGCGCGCCCGACACGGCGCTGTTGTTGCCGTAGGTCGAGGTGGTGAAGTTCGCGCCGCCCATCGAGATCAGCTGGCCTGCATTGGCGCCCACCTGGAAGTTGGCGGTGCCCATGGTGCCGTCCATCAGCTTCTGGCCGTTGAACTCGGTGGTGTTGGAAATGCGGTTCAGTTCCGAAGTCAGCTGGGTGACTTCAGTCTGCAGGGCTTTGCGGTCGCTGGAAGAGTTCGACGAGTTCGACGACTGCACTGCCAGTTCGCGGATACGCTGCAGGATGTCGCCCGAGCTCGACAGGGCGCCTTCTGCGGTCTGGGCCATCGACACGCCGTCGTTCGCGTTGCGGGTGGCCTGGGTCATGCCCTTGATCTGCGATTGCATGCGGTCCGAGATGGCCAGACCAGCGGCGTCGTCTTTCGCGCTGTTGATACGCAGGCCCGAGGACAGGCGCTGGATCGAGGTGTTCAGGGAAGCTTGCGAGGTCGACAGGTTACGCTGCGAGTTCAGGGATGCAACGTTGGTATTGATTACGGATGCCATGGTATTTCTCCAGACTGTATTTCGGGGTGGGCCACCTTGCCCTGTTCACTTTGGTGCGCCACGCTGTTCCGTGACGATCACACCGCTGTTGATGCTGGTAACGTGCTCCACGGCAAAAACTTGATGGCCGGCATCGAAAATAAATCTGCATGTTTTTGCTCAAGTTCCCAATGGCGCTGCGTTTAGACGACAGCGAAAAGCGGAACTTTAGGGCGAAAAATAATTTATTTTTCCCCTCAAGGCGGGAGCCGCCGAGCGGCAAAACGCGCCGGGTCTTGTCAATTTGCTCACCCGGAAGGAATAATTTCCGCCGAAACGCGCGCCAGGTGCAAGGGAATGCTAGGATTTTGACAAGCTCTGCCGTATTGACGGGCTCCCAGCAACGCTTATCCGGAGAAGATGACCTCATGAAGATGATTGCAGCAGCATGCGCCGCCCTGGCGCTGGCAGGATGCGCTACCCAGGAAGTCGGGCCGGGCCCGACCGAGCAGGAACTGATCGCCAGCGCCGGCAACACCGCCGGCCAGGATGGTCACACCATGACCGGCAGCCGCCTGAAGGACCGTACGTCGACCGACCGCATGCTCAAGGCGGTCGGCGCCCAGGGCGCGAAGGATGAAATGGCGAACGCGCCGCGGCCGCTGGATTCGCGCTAGGCGGCTTTACTCGGCGACAACCACCCGGTTCTTGCCGCTCTGCTTGGCCTGGTACATGGCGCGGTCGGCCCGCGCCACCAGGCTGGCCTGGTCCTCGTTCGGCAGGCGCAGGGCCACGCCGCAGGAGAAGGTGATCAGCATCTTCTCGTTGTCATGCATGAAGAAATGGCGGGTCAGCTCGCGCTGCACCCGCACCATCGCGCTGGCTGCCGCATCCACTGCCGTTTCCGGCATCAGGATCACGAATTCCTCGCCGCCGAAGCGGGCGATCACATCCATCGAACGCAGGGTGTCGCGCACCACTTTCACCAGGTGCTTCAGGGCGCCGTCGCCGGCCAGGTGGCCGTAGGTATCGTTCAGCTTCTTGAAATTGTCGAGGTCGAGGATGGCCACGCACAAGGGGGTGTTGCGGCGGTCGGCGCGCGCGCTCTCGCGCTCGAATACGTCGTCCAGGCCGCGCCGGTTCAGGCTGCCCGTCAGCTGATCTTCGCGCACCAGCTCGCTCATGTGCTGGAGTTCGGCTTCCAGCATGCGGATGCGTTCCTCGGCTTCCTGCACTTCGCGGTGCACGGCCACCATGCGGTCGCGCGAGGCCAGTGCCTCGTCCTGGGCCGCGCGCATCTCGCGCAGCACTTCGTCCATGACTTCGCCCAGCTCCTCGATGTTCGCGGCACGTCCGATCCGTTCCGAATAGCCGGCCAGACGCGCATGGTGGTCGCCGGTCGATGCCGCCACCGAGCCGAGCCGGTCGATGAAGGTCATCATCATGTTCTTCATGGTGGCGCGGACGTCGGAAATGCTGTGGCGCAGGCGGCCCTGCTTGAGGATCACGTCCTTCAGGCCGCGCGTAGCCTCTTCCAGGGCGCGCGCATCGAGCGGTCCCGCGATCAGGTCCTGCACGACGGCGATCTGGCCGCGCATCCAGCTGTCGTCGTCGAGCAGTTCGGTGACGTTGTCGAGCAGCAGGCGGAACAGGCGAAGCAGCAGCTCGCGCTCTTCCGCCGAATCGCCGCTGCGCAGCTCGATCTGGTAGCACAGCTGCTTCAGGCGGCTGGACAGTTCGCCCAGCTCGGCCTCGCCGCGCGCCGTGCGCACCGCGCCGCCCAGCGCTTCGGCCTCTGTTACCAGGGCCGGGCTGCCCGCCAGCAGGGTGGCCAGCGCATAAGCCAGCGAACGGTTCAGCATCTCGCGCAGGTGGCGCGCATCGGGATCCTCGTCGCCCAGCGCCATCACCGGGGTGTTGCGGCGCAGGTGGCGGTCCGCCACCTGGGTCAGGGCTTGGGCGTAGCCGGTCCAGTCGCCGCTCTTGGCGGCGCGCAGCATGCGGCGCCCGTATTCGGACACTTCGCCCGGCGTATCGGCCAGCTTGCGCCCGAAGCTTTCCAGCACCTCGGCAGCCGGGCCGGGCCCGCCTGCTGCCGGCGGCGCGGGCGGCACGCCGGCGATCTCGTCATAGATGGCGCGGTAGGCGTCCGGCGTGGGGGCGATACGGCGTGTCGCGAGGCGGCGGAAGGCTTCGCGGGCGATATCGGCGGGATTCTGGCCGGTGCCGGCAGGCGGGGACGAGATGGACATGGCGTGTAATGACAGATTGCTGTTTACCGACATGATAATCAGCTTTCTTGCCAACCATCAATTAAAAAGCGGTAACAAACTGTTTTTGCCTACCGTTTGTGCAACAACCCGCGTTTTCCGTGTGGCGCTCAACCCACCAGCTGGTTGCGGATCGCGTAGTGGGTCAGCTCGGCGCTGTTCTTGAGCTTCATCTTGGCCAGCAGGCGCGCCCGGTATTCGCTCACGGTCTTCACCGACAGCGACAGTTCGCGCGCGATGTCGCTCACCGACATGCCCGAGGCGATCATGGTCAGGGTCTGGTATTCGCGGTCGGACAAAGCGTCGTGGGGCGGCGCCTCGTGGTCTTCGCCGACCTGGGCCGCCAGGGTCTGGGCCAGCGCGGCGCTGACGTATTTCTGGCCGCCCGCCACCTGGCGGATGGCCGTGACCAGCTCGCGCGGGGCGCTCTGCTTGGTCATGTAGCCGGCCGCGCCCGCCTTCAGCGAACGGATCGCGTACTGGTCTTCGCGGTGCATCGACAGCATCAGCACCGCCAGTTCCGGCCGGTCCTTCTTGATCTGCTTGAGCACCTCGATGCCGTTGCGGTCGGGTAGGGAAATGTCGAGCAGCATCACGTGCGGCTTGGCCTTGCCGACCAGCTTGACGGCGTCCAGCCCGGTTTCGGCCTCGCCGGCGACGATGATGTCGCCCTGCTCGGCCAGGATCTGCTTCAGGCCCTCACGGACGATGGCGTGGTCGTCGGCGATGAATACACGAATTGTTGCTTTGTCACTCATTCTTCGTTTTTTCCTGCGGTGTTGCCAGCCTGATTTTGATAGTCACCATCGTGCCACCTCCGGGCGCGGACGACAAGACCAGCGTGCCGCCCAGGGCCTTGGCCCGCTCGCTCATGCCGCGCAGGCCGAATGAATGGGGTTTCAGGCGGTCGGCGGGCTGGATGCCGCGCCCGTTGTCGCAGATGTCGAGACTCAGGTGGGCGCGCTGGCGCCGCAGCAGCACCGTGACGCGGGTGGCGCCGGCGTGCTTGGCGATATTCGTCAGCGCTTCCTGGAAAATGCGGAACAGGGCGGTGGCGTGGTCGTCGTCCAGAAGAATGTCCTCGTCCGGGCCGCGGAACACGCAGGCGATTCCCATCTGCTTCTCGAATTCGCGCGCCTGCCATTCGAGCGCGGCCACGATGCCCAGGTCGAGCATGGTGGGGCGCAGGTCGAGCGAGATGCGGTGCACCGCTTCGATGCTGCGGTCGACCAGGTCATCCAGGTAATTCGCCTTTTCCAGCAGCGCCGGCTGCTTGTCGGGCAGGCGCGCGGCCAGCATCGCCAGGGCCATCTTGATGGCCGTGAGGTTGCCGCCCAGGTCGTCGTGGATCTCGCGCGCGATGCGGGCCCGCTCCTGTTCCTTGACCTGCTCGATGTGGTCGGTCAGCTCGGCCAGGCGCGCGCGCGAGCGCAGCACTTCCTGCTGCTCCTGCTTGCTGGCCGTAATATTGCTCATGATGCCATCCCACTGCACCGCGCCCCCGTCGGCGGGGTGCGGGGTGGCGCGCAGGTTGATCCACTTGACGTCGTTCCAGGCGTCGATCCAGATCCGGCCTTCCCAGTTCCAGCCCGACATGGCCTCACGCGAGGCCAGCATTGATTCGCGGTAGCCCTTGCGGTCCTCGGGCAGGATCAGGCGCTCGAACAGGCTGGCGTCGTGCTGCAGTTCCAGTACGGACAATCCGAGCAGGGCCGAGCAGCCTTCGCTGAGCCAGGGAAAATCGGTGCGCCCGTCCGGATGCAGCACGAACTGGTAGACCAGGCCCGGGGTGTTGCGCACGATGGCGTCGAAGCGCGCCTGCGACTGGGCCAGGGCGCGCGCCGATGCTTCTTCGAGGCTGAGGTCGTCGGCGATTGCCAGCAGCAGCGAACGGCCGTCGCGCACGATGCGCAGGAAACACAGGCGCACCGGGTAGCGGCTGCCGTCACGCCGCCGCAGCTGCGTGCGCAGGCCGACCTGGGCCCCGATCTCCTCGCCCAGCCCGGCAAGCAGGCCGGCCAGGGTGGCGGACTCGAGTTCGGGGGCGAGGGCGTGGAAGTCGGCGCCCTGCAGCGCGCCCGCATCCATGCCCAGATTCAGGCGCGCGGCCTGGTTGGCGTCGACCACGGCGAGGGTGGCGGCGTCGAGCAGGTAGATTTCCGATGCGGCCGCCTGCATCTCGGCGGCCAGGGTGGGGAGCGGACTCATGGCAGTTCGGTCTCTGTCTTTTCTTGTCGTCGCGCCGCTTCGCGCGCGCGCAAGCGCGTGCTGAAACGGCGCAGTACGCGCCTGAGGTGGCTGGGCTGGCGGCCGGCGCGGCGCAGCACGCGGCGCAGGCCGCGCCGCATGCCGGACACGGCGGCGCGTGTGCCGCGCCAGAAGGCACTGGCGCGCAATGCCGTCAGCACGCGCTCCCTGAAGCGCAGGAAGCCGCCATGGCAGCGTGCAAACCAGCCGAGGGTGAGCAGGGCAGGCAGGGTCAGTACGTAGATGCGCGCCACCACCGCTGCGCCGCCCAGCTTGGCCGCGACGAAGCCGGCCACGCCCGCCAGCGCATGGCCATGGGCGATCGCGAGCAGGGCCAGCAGCTTGACGGGCAACAGCAGCAGCCCGGGCAGCACGAAGGCGCACAGGGCGGCCCAGGCCGGCAACTGGCGGATACGCGCTTCCAGCCAGCGCAGCGGCGGCCAGGCCGCCATCCGCGCGGCGGCCCTGCTGCCCACGTCCCAGGTCCAGGCTTCGACGAGCAGGATCAGCGCCGCCAGGTGCACCAGCGGCGCGAGAAGCCGGGAGCGTGATTGTTTCGCTCGTTTCATGGTGTGCATGATACGGGAAGCGGAAGCGCCCCGGCGCCACTTGCCATTACAATAAGCCCATGAACAAGGCATTCGTAAAAGAATCGGACAACGATGACGACGACGCGGACGCGTTGGCGCTGGCCCAGGCTATTCCCGCCGGGGCCAAGAACTACATCACCCCAAGCGGCTACAAGGCCATCAAGGACGAGCTGCTGCAGCTGATCGACGTCGAGCGTCCGGAAGTGGTGAAGGTGGTGCACTGGGCTGCCTCGAACGGCGACCGCTCGGAAAACGGCGACTATATCTATGGCAAGCGCCGCCTGCGCGAGATCGACCGCCGCATCCGCTTTCTCACCAAGCGCATGGATTCGGCCTTCGTGGTCGACCCCAGCGTGCACCATGGCAACGACCAGGTCTTCTTCGGCGCCACCGTCACCTACCTGAACAAGGCCGGCGAGGAGCATACTGTCACCATCGTCGGCGTCGACGAGCTCGACCCCCTGCGCGGCAAGATCAGCTGGGTCTCGCCGGTGGCGCGCGCACTCACCAAGGGGCGCGAGGGTGATGTCATCACGCTACAAACCCCGCTCGGTACGGACGAGCTGGAGATCCTTTCGGTCGAATATCCGGAGCCTGTTACCGATTGAACGGCCCCCAGGTGGTAAGATGGACGATTGCCGCCCCATCGAGAACCTTCTCGAGCCTTCATGAACCGTCCAAACGATTCCGCGCGCGACACCGATGTACTGGCCGCGCTGCGGACTGCGACTGCCTCGCGGCACGAGCGGCTCGACAGCGGCCTGCCGCTGTCCGCTCCCCTCCCTGACCTGGCTGACTACGCCGCGCACCTGGCCATGGTGCGCGACTGGCTGGCGCCGCTCGAAGCCTGGCTGGCCGGCTTCGCCGACGGCCCCCAGCGCGATCCCACCCTGCCACCGACCGCGCGCCTGGCCCTGATCGAGGCCGATCTGGCCGAGCCGGGCATGGTCGACACGCCGCCGCGCGCGGCCGCCAACTGGCCGCGCGACGCCAGCGCCGCCTACCGCTGGGGCGTGGCCTATGTCATCGAAGGCTCGCAGCTGGGCGGGGCCGTCCTGTACGGCAAGCTGGTCGGCCCATTAGCCCCGCATCCGCTGCGCTACCTGCGCGGCCTTGACGTCGGCCCGGGTCCGCGCTGGCGCGCCTTCATGCAGGCCCTGCGCGCCCACGTCACCAGCCAGGAACAGATCGCCGACGCCTGCGCCGGGGCCTGCGATGCCTTCGACGCGATCCTGACGCTGGCGCCGCTCGATAAACAATAAAAAGTTCGGCGCCGCTGTCGAATTTGTCCTGCGCCGATCGTCGTGCTGTCAAATGACGAAGAAAACCGTCATGGCCAACCATACCAAACGGAGGATGCGATGCGATTCATGATTCTGCTGAAGGCGGACAAACACAGCGAAGCGGGCGAAATGCCGGACGAAAAACTGCTCACCGACATGGGCAACTTCAATGACGAACTGATCAAGGCCGGTGTGATGGTCTCGGGCGAAGGCCTGCATCCATCCTCGCGCGGCGCGCGCGTGCACTTCAAGGACGGTCAGTCGCGCGTGATCGACGGCCCCTTCGCCGAGACCAAGGAACTGCTGGCCGGCTTCTGGATCTGGCAGGTGAAGTCGAAGGAAGAGGCGATCGAGTGGGTCAAGCGCGTGCCGATGCCGATGAAGGGCGGCGAAGCGGAGATCGAGATCCGCCAGATCTTCGACATGGAAGACTTCGGCGACGCCATGACGCCCGAGCTGCGCGAGCAGGAAGAGCGCCAGCGCGCCGCGCTGGCCAACTGAGTGGCGCAGTAAGCCTTACTGCCCCGCGGGCGGCTCCCACAGCTCGACCTTGTTGCCCTCGGGGTCGATGACCCAGCCGAACTTGCCGAATTCCGAGTCGTCGGTCTTGTCCAGCACATTGCAGCCCTCGTCGCGCAGGGCCTGCAGCAGGGCGTCCAGGTCGGCGACCCGGTAATTGATCATGAAGTTGGCCCGGCCGGGGGCGAAGTGTTCGTTGCCGGCCTGGCCGATTGACCAGACGGTCATCCCGCCATCCGGCTTGCGCGCCTCCTCGTTCCAGAGGAGGGCGGCGCCGCCCCAGTCCTGTACGTCGATGCCCAGGTGGCGCGCGTACCAGGCGCGCAGCGCGACCGGGTCCTGCGCGTTGAAGAAGATCCCGCCGATGCCCGTCACCCGTTTCATGTTGTTTTCCTGTTGAGGTTCAATCCGGCTGCAGCGGATGCTGCGCCGGTACTTCGAAGCCCGCCGCCGGCAGGCCCGCGCACCAGCGTTCCCACATGTGGCGCAGCGCGTACTCGAAGGCGTCGGTGATGGCCTCGACACTTGGCGAACGCATGCGCAAGCCTGCACGGATGTCAGCCAGGGCCGCGAGGTCGCGGCTCGCAGCCAGCCCCTTGGCCACGAAATCGGCAGCATCGCTGGCGATGAATTGCGGCAGGCCATGGTGGGTGAGGATCGAGGTGCCTTGCCGCCCTGCGATTGTCCGGCCTTCCAATGTCAGTGTCGGCACGCCCATGTAGAGGGCGAACAGCGTCGTGGTCCCGCCGGAGTAGGGGAAGGTGTCGAGGCAGATATCGATCCCGCCATGCATCGCCAGGTAGTCGGGGGTGGCGGAGCGCGGATGGAAGCTGATGCGCGCGGCCTCGATGCCTTCTTCCTGCAGCCAGCCGGCGAGCTGCTCGTGCCCGCCTCCTTCGATCGGCATGCCGGCGACCACGAGCCGCGCATCCGGCAGCGCGCGCAGCAGCTCACCCCACAACGCGATCACCTGCCGGCTGATCTTGCTGAGTCGGTTAAAGCTACCGAAAGTAAGATAACCGTTCTCCAGCGCCGGCAGCGGAGTGATCGGCGGCGCGTCCTGTGGGTGTTCGAAGGGTGCGCCCACCGGGAGCTGGACCAGCGCTTCCGTGAACAGGTGATCGTACTTCCCGCGCGGCATCATGACGCTGTCGGCCAGGTAGTAATCCACGGTCGCCAGGCCGGTGGTGCCTGGGTAACCCAGCCAGGAGACCTGGATCGGTGCCGGCTTGCGCGCGAATACGTGCAGGCGGTTGTAGGCGGTATGGCCGCTCATGTCGATCAGGATGTCGATGCCGTCTTCGCGAATCCGGGCTTCCAGCGCGTCGTCGTCGAGCGGACTGGCGTCATGCCAGTGCGCGACATGGCTGCGCAGCCCGGCGGTGGTGTCGTCGTTGACCGGATGGGTGTAATAGACGTGCACTTCCAGGCCAGGGCGCTTGCCCAGCTCCCGGAACATCGGCGCGATAAAACTGGCCACCGCGTGGTTGCGCAGGTCGCCGG
Organism: Massilia sp. IC2-477; assembly: GCF_020707265.1. GTDB lineage: Bacteria > Pseudomonadota > Gammaproteobacteria > Burkholderiales > Burkholderiaceae_D > Telluria. Next base: position 26,097 of record NZ_JAJFEQ010000007.1, on the reverse strand, counting down.
ACACGAAGCCGATCCGCAGCAGCCGTCCCGGTTCGCGCGTGTTGCGCCATTTGCGCGCCGGCTTGAAGCGGCTTGCAAAATTCTGGCCGAAGCGGACATGTTCGGCAAACAGCTCCTCCGGCGTGACGCCCTCCGTGTGGCTCATGCAGAACAGCAGGTTGCCGTAGGCATTCGAATGATCCGGTTCCCGCGCCAGCACGCGCCGGTAGGCCGCGATGGCTTCCTCGGCCCGGCCCAGGTTGTCGAGGATCACGGCGATGCTGGCGAGGGCGCCCGTGTCGTCGGGATCGATCGCCAGCGCAGCACTGGCGGCGGCGTGGGCTTCGGTCGGCCGGCCCATTTCCTGCAGCGTCGCGGCCAGGTGGTTATGGGCATTGATGTTGCCCGGTTCGAGTTCGGCAGCGCGCTCGAGCACGGCTTTCGCTTCCTCCAGCTGGCCGGCCCCGCGCAGCATCAGACCCAGGTTGCACAGGGTTTCGGCGTCATCCTGATCGTAGGCGGCCGCCTTGGTCATCGCCGCCAGCGCCTCCGGGTATTCCCGCTTGGCGTAGTGAACACCACCGAGGACGCGCCAGCCAAACGGGTGCTGGGGAAATTCCTCGGTCAGTGCACGCGCCAGCCTGGCTGCCGCTTCCTTCTTGCCATGCTTGTACAGGGTGCCGGCAGCTTCGATGCGTGCGTCCGGCGGCTCGCCGCGCTGCGCCAGCTGCTGCTCGAACGCCTCGATCTCGGGACCTTCGAGGCCTTGGGCGTGGCCGAGCGCAAGCAGTTCGCGCGCCGTGGCGTACTGGCGCGCCTCCATCAGCGCGTCGAGGTAGGCGATCCAGAAAGATGCTTCCTGCGGCGCCGCCTGCAGCGCGTTGGCGAAGTGCGGGATCGCCGCGCCCGCGTCGCCCGCGCGGCGTTGCAGCAGGCCGAGTCCGAAGTGGGCCTCGGCGCGCTGCGGCTGGAGTTCGAGGACGGCGCTGAACAGTGCCTCGGCCTGCGCGGCCTGGCCGGCTTCGAGCTCGTTGAGTGCTGCGTGCAGCGCCTCGTCGGCGAGCTGCTGGATGTCGTCAGTGGCGGGAGGCATCGATGGTTCCTGCGGGGAGGGCGGCTGCGGCCGGTTTCTGGCCGTTAAGATAGAGCATGGTCCTGCCAGCGTCAAGGAAGGCCGGGCTGCGTCGGCCGGATGCATTCCCGCACGGGCCTATACGTGATTTCCCTGAGTTGCGAAATTGCCGCATTGCACCAATATTGCAGGGTGGCAATGCTATCCTGCGCCTCGACGGCATACGGCCCGTTTCATCCAGTCTGCGCGCGCTACGGCGCCATCAGCATCCAGAAGGAATCCAGCAGTGAAAAACCTCAAGATCGGCGCCCGCCTCGGCCTCGGCTTTGCCATCGTCCTGTCCCTCTTGCTCGTCGTGACCCTGAGCGCGCTGGCGCGCATGCAGTCGGCGGGCGACATGACCTACCGCCTGGTCCACACCAGCATCAAGAATCAGCGCAACGTGGCCGAGTGGGGCAAGCTCATCGAGCTGAACAATGCGCGGATGGAAACCGTATTCGCGGCCACCGATCCGGCAGTCGCCGTCGAGATGGCCGAGCGCATGAAGCGCGTGTCGGCCCGCTCGACCGAGCTGCAGAACGAGATCGAAGGCTCGCTGCGCAATCCGGCCGTCAAGGAACAGTTCAAGGCGGTCAAGGCGGGGCGCGACGGCTACCTGGCGGCGCGCGACGCCGTGTTCAAGGCCAAGCTGGCCGGTGACCATGAACTGGCAACGACGGTTTACCGCGAGCAGCTGGTGCCCCGTAGCGCCGCGTTCCGTGCGGCCGTCGACAAGCTGGCGACGATGCAGATCAGTGCCGCCGACGGCGTCGCCGCCTCGATCCTCGATTCCTATTCCGCCACCCGCGTGCTCCTGAGCGCGCTGGGCCTGGCGGCCCTCGCGCTGGGCATCGCCTGCGCCTGGCTGATCAGCCGCTCGATCACGGTCCCGATCCGCGCCGCCGTCGCGGTCGCGGAGAAAGTCGCCTCTGGCGACTTGAGTAGCCACATCGTCGCCCACGGCCGCGACGAGACCGGCCAGCTGATGCGCGCACTGAGCGTCATGAACGACGGCCTGGCCGGCATCGTCGGCCAGGTGCGCGAAGGCACCGGCGCGATCACGGTTGCCTCCAGTGAAATCGCGGCCGGCAACCAGGACCTGTCGCGCCGCACCGAGCAGCAGGCCAGCGCGCTGGAAGAGACCGCGGCCTCGATGGAAGAGCTGACCTCGACCGTCAAGCAGAACGCCGACAATGCGCGCCAGGCCAACCGCCTGGCGGGCGAGGCCGCGATGATCGCCGGCCAGGGCGGCGAGATGGTGGCCGAGGTGGTGGCCACCATGGGGGCGATCAACACGGCCTCCAGCAAGATCGCCGACATCATCGGCGTCATTGATGGCATCGCCTTCCAGACCAATATCCTGGCGCTGAACGCCGCGGTGGAAGCGGCGCGCGCCGGCGAGCAGGGGCGCGGCTTCGCGGTGGTGGCGACCGAGGTGCGCAACCTGGCGCACCGCTCGGCCAGCGCGGCCAAGGAAATCAAGGCACTGATCGACGACTCCGTCGCCCGGGTGGCCGAAGGCAGCGGCCAGGTCGACCGCACCGGCGTGACGATGCAGGAGATCGTGCGCAGCATCGGCCAGGTGACCGTCATCATGAACGAGATCGCCAACGCCAGCGAGGAGCAGCGCGCCGGCATCGAACAGGTAAACGGGGCGATCGTCGAGATGGACCGCGTGACCCAGCAGAACGCGGCCCTGGTCGAAGAAGCCGCGGCGGCCGCCGCGGCAATGCAGGAACAGGCTGCCGCGCTGTCGCAGGTGGTGGGCACCTTCCGCCTCGAACGCGGCGCACAGGTGCAGGCGCAGCCGGCGGCGCGCGTGCGGCCGGCGCTGGCCGCGGCCTGACTTAAACGCGTCGGCCCTAAGCGCGCCTGCCCTCGGGCAGGGCGGCCAGCAGGCGCTGGAGTTCGGCCAGGCTGGCGGGTTTCGTCAGGTGGGCGTCGAAACCGGCGGCACGGGCGCGCGCCTGGTCCTCTTCGGAACCCCATCCGGTGAGCGCGGCCAGGTAGATGTCCGGGCGGCCGGCGCTGCCGCGCAGCGCGGCCGCCACCTCGTAGCCGCTCAGTCCCGGCATGCCGATATCGAGGATCGCCAGGTCGTAGTGGGCCGCCAGCGCCAGCTCCAGTGCGCGGCGCCCGTCGTGCACGGCGTCGACTTCGTGGCCGCTGGCCTGCAGCAGGGCCTTGATCGTCTTCGCGGCGTCGATATTGTCGTCCGCCACCAGGATGCGCAGACTGCGTCCCGCGCCGATGGCGGCGGCATCGGCGCGGGACGGAGCCTGGGCCTGAGGCGAGGCGGCAGCGGCAAGCGGCAGTTCCACGATGAAGCTGCTGCCTTGTCCTTCGCCGGCACTCTCGGCGCGCACCGTTCCCTCATGCATTTCGACCAGGCTGCGCACCAGCGACAGGCCGATTCCCAGCCCGCCCTGGGCGCGCCCCATGTTGCGCGACACCTGGCTGAACATGTCGAACACGCCGGGCAGGGCGTCGGCCGGGATGCCGATGCCGGTGTCGGTGACGCCGATGCGCACGCGCTCCCGGTCGCTTTCCACGGCGATCGAGATGCGCCCGCCCGCGGGCGTGTACTTGGCCGCGTTGGTGAGCAGGTTGCTCAGGACCTGGGCCAGGCGCGCCGGGTCGGCATCGAGCACCAGCGGCGCCTCCGGCACCGAAACATCGAGCGTGTGCCCGGCGGCGCGGATGGGTGGCGACGCCGTCTCGACCGCGCTGTCGATGACGTCGCGCAGCGCGATCCGTTCGCGCCTGAGCTGCACCTTGCCGCTGTTGATGCGGGCGATGTCGAGCAGGTCGTCGATCAGGTGCACCAGCTGGTTCAGCTGCCGGTCCATCATTTCATGAACCCGCGGCGGTGGCGTCGCGCCCGCCATGCGCAGCAGGTCCAGACCGGTGCGCAGCGGCGCCAGCGGGTTGCGCAGTTCATGCGCCAGGGTCGCCAGGAACTCGGTCTTGCGGCGGTTCTCGTTGGCCAGGTCGCTCGCGAGGCTGCGCAGGTCGTCGCGCGTGCGCCGGCTTTCGGTGACGTCGGTGAACAGCACCGCCACCTTGCCCAGCGCCGGGTCGCCCACGCGCGTGGCGTAGATGTTGAACCAGCGTCCGATCGGCGATGGTTCCTCGACCAGGCGCAGCGGCTTGCCGGTCAGGGCCACGCTGCTGTACAACTCGGCCCAATGGGTATCGGTCAGGCCCGGCACCAGCTCGCGCACATACTTGCCGCGCGCGCCCACCAGGCCGGTCTGGGCCTCGAAGGCGGGATTGATGTCGAGGAAGCGGTAATCGACCGGCTTGCCGTCCTCGTCGTAGCGGATGTCGACCAGGCAGAAGCCGTTGTCCATCGATTCGATCAGTTTGCTGTAGAGCTCCGTCGTGGCGCGGTGCTGCTCCTGGGCCTTGACCTGCTGGGTGATGTCGAGCGTGTAGTGCAGGATGAAGATCAGCTGGCCGGCCGCGTCGAAGACCGGCGCATTGACCGCATTCCAGTAGCGCTCCTCGAAGCGTTCGCTGCCGTCGGCCTGCCTGACCAGGATCGGATAGTGCTGGGCCGGCATGGTCTGCGGCTGGCCGGTGCGGATGGCCTGCGCGATCGAGTCGCGCAGGGCGCTGGCGCTGGGATTCTCGGCACTTTCGCCGGGGGCCTCGAAGGCGGCGAACAGGCGCATGCCCAGCAGTTCTTCGCGGCTGCGGGTGCTGGTGCGCAGGAAGGCGTCATTGACGGCGACGAAGACGGGGTCCGTGGATGGCGAAAACAGGGCCGTGGGAATTGTCGAGCTGTTGAAGACGGCCTGGATCTGGTCCAATGAGAGCATAGTGTCCAGCGCGAAAAGAGAATGGCGACATCATAGCGCGTCGGCACGATTGCAAGCCGGCGATTTGCCAAGCGATGCCCCTTGCCCCACACTGTCGGACCCCGGCAGTTCAACGTTTCGAAAGGATGCACACATGGGATTCTCGATCGCCTGGATCGCGATACGCGGCAAATCGAAGGAGGACATCCTGGCCCAGCTGGGACTGGCCGACACGGGGGCGCCCGACGAAGCCAACGAGAGCCCGGTCTCCGGCGCGGCGCTGCCGGGCGGCGGCTACCTGGTCTTCTTCAACGACATGGCCCACCCGGCCGTCCAGGCCGAGAGCATGGCGCGCCTGTCCGAGGGCGGTGAAGCGCTCGGCTGCCAGGTCGAGGAGCACATCATGGCCAGCGCCGCCTTCCAGTACAAGGATGGCGCCAAGCTGTGGGATGTGGCGCACCTGTCGGACGAAGGCCTGTACCACCTGGCCGTGGACGGTGCGCCGCCCGCGCTGCTCGCCACCATCCACGCCGAAATGAAGGCGACCCAGGACGAGCAGGGCGGCCTGGAGGCCGATGTGGATTGCCTGTTCGAGGTGCCGCTGATGCTGGCGAACGCGCTGTCCGGCTACCGCCACGACGAAGCGGCGCTGCTGTCCGGGGAGACGCTCGACTTTACGGAACTGGTGCCGGCGGCGTCGGGCAAGGCAAGCAAACACTGAGGCCGGCACCGAGGCCGGCCCGCTCAGGAGCGTTCGCGCTCGACGCGGTTGACGCCCGCGGCCCGCCGCAGGTTGCGGATCAGCTGCGCCAGGTGCACCCGGTCCTTGACCTGGATGGTGAAGCGCAGCTGCGTCATGAGGTGTTCGTCGTCCTCGTCCATGCCGACATAGGTGATGTTGGCGTCGGACTCGCCGATCTCGGCCGCCACGCGCGCCAGGATGCCCTTCTCGTTGTTGATGAGCAGGCGGATGCGGCAGTCGAAGCGGCGGTTGAGCTCTTCGCCCCACTGGACGGCGATCCAGCGGTCCGGTTCCTTGGCGCGCACGCGCTTGGCCGGCAGGCAGTCGCAGGTGTGCACCACCAGGCCCTGGTCGCGCCGCAGCTGGCCCAGGATCTGGTCGCCCGGGATCGGCAGGCAGCAAGGCGCCAGCTGCACCGACACGCCTTCGCTGCCGTAGATCGTGACCGGGTCGATGTCGGTGGCCGGGATCGGCAGGCTGGTCGGCTTGTGCTCCGGGTCGGCGTCCATCAGGCCGAAGATGTGGCGCGCCACCAGCTGCGGCATGCGCTTGCCGATGCCGATGTCGGCGTACAGCTCTTCCATCGATTTGGCTGAGGATTCGGCCAGCAGCTTTTCCACCGTGGCGGGCGGCAGCTCGGCGCCGATGTTGCGCGCGGCCAGGGCGCCGGCCAGCAGTTCCTGGCCCAGCTCGACCGACTCGTTGACGTTCACGGTGCGCAGGTGGTGGCGGATCGCGGAGCGCGCCTTGCCGGTGCGGACAAAGCTCAGCCAGGTCGGGCTCGGGCGCGATTCCGGATCGGTGACGATCTCGACGATGTCGCCGTTGTGCAGTTCGGTGCGCAGCGGCTGGGTCTCGTTGTTGATCTTGACCGCCACGGTATGGTCGCCGATGCCGGTGTGGATCGAGTAGGCGAAGTCGAGCGCGGTGGCGCCGCGCGGCAGCGCGATGATCTTCGACTTCGGCGTGAACACGTAGACCGAATCCGGGAACAGGTCGACCTTGACGTGCTCGAGGAACTCGGCCGAGTCGCCGGTCTGCTGCTGGATGTCGAGCAGCGACTGCAGCCAGGCATGGGTGCGCTGCTGCAGGTCCGACATGTTCGAGTCGCCCGTCTTGTACAGCCAGTGCGCCGCCACGCCGCTCTCGGCGGTGCGGTGCATGTCCTGGGTGCGGATCTGGAACTCGACCGGGGTGCCGTAGGGGCCGATCAGGGTGGTGTGCAGCGACTGGTAGCCGTTGATCTTGCGGATCGCGATGTAGTCCTTGAACTTGCCGGGCATCGGCTTGTACAGGGCGTGCAGGGTGCCGAGCGCCACGTAGCAGTTAGGGACGGTGTCGACCACCACCCGGAAGCCGTACACGTCCAGCACCTGCGAGAACGACAGGTGCTTGTTGCGCATCTTTTTATAGATGCCGTACAGGGTCTTTTCGCGGCCGTAGACCTCGGCCTGGATGCCGCCCGTCGCCAGCTGCGCCTTGACCGCCTCGAGGATCTTCTTGACCACTTCACGGCGGTTGCCGCGCGCCGCCTTGATGGCCTTGGCCAGCGTCTGGTAGCGCAGCGGGTACAGGTGCGAGAAGGACAGGTCCTGCAGCTCGCGGTAGATGTTGTTCAGGCCGAGGCGGTGGGCGATCGGCACGTAGACTTCCATCGTTTCGCGCGCGATGCGGCGCTTTTTGGCCGGGACCATCACGCCGAGGGTGCGCATGTTGTGCAGGCGGTCGGCGAGCTTGATCAGGATCACGCGCACGTCCGAAGCCATGGCCAGCAGCATCTTGCGGAAGTTCTCGGCCTGGGCCTCGATCTGGCTCTGGAATTCGATTTTCTCGAGCTTGGACAGGCCGTCGACCATGTTGGCGACCTGGGCGCCGAAGCGCTCGATCAGCTCGTCCTTCTTGACGTCCTGGTCTTCGATCACGTCGTGCAGCAGCGCGGCCATGATGGCCTGGGCGTCGAGCTTCCACTCGGCGCAGATTTCCGCGACGGCGATCGGATGGGAGATATACGGCTCGCCCGACTTGCGCACCTGGCCGAGGTGCATCTCGTCCGAGAAGCGGTAGGCTTCCTTGACTTTCTTGAGCTCGGCGGGGGTGAGGTAGTCGGACAGCTTGTTGATCAGCTGCGTGACCGAGGCAACGCCCGGGGCGGGCGCCGGTGCCTCGGCGTCTTGCGGTTTACCCGGACGCTTGGTGCGGGTAGTGGTGGGGCCTGGATGGGTCGAATCCGGGGAAGACAAACTCATATGTAATATCGATCAGCCAGTGTAGGCACAGAATAACAGAATATCGATATGACGGATTCAGGCCCCAGCAGGGTCTTACATCGGCACCTTTTTCAGCATTTCCAGGCCGACTTTACCGGCGGCGATTTCGCGCAGCGCGACGACGGTCGGCTTGTCCTTGGCTTCGACCTTCGGGGTGTGGCCCTGCAGCAGCTGGCGTGCGCGATAGGTCGCGGCCAGGGTCAGCTGGAAGCGGTTCGGGACGTTCTTGAGGCAATCTTCGATGGTAATGCGGGCCATGGTCACTCCTGAATGGACAATATTGCGGCAAACCTTGCGGCGCCGCGCTTATAACGTTGGTTGTTGCGCGTGGATTCCCAGCTGGGCAAACAAGTCGGCGTTGCGCGCGGCCTGTTGGGCGAAACGGCAACGTGTCGCTTTGACAATCGCCTGCAGTTCCGCGAGGGCGACGTTGAACTCTTCGTTGATGATAGCATACTCGAACTCCGGAGCGTGAGCGATCTCCCCCCCGGCGGCCAGCAGGCGACGGGTGATGATGTGGGGCTCGTCGGTGCCGCGCTTGTGCAGGCGCTCCTCCAGGGCCTCGATCGACGGCGGCAGGATGAAGATGCCGGCCGCGTCGGGGAACTGCTTCCTGACCTGGCGCGCGCCCTGCCAGTCGATCTCCAGCAGGATGTCGGTGCCCAGCTTCATTTCCTGTTCCACGGTCAGGCGGCTGGTGCCGTAGTAGTTGCCGTGCACTTCCGCCCATTCCAGAAATTCGCCGCGGTCGGCGCGCGAGACGAAGTCTTCCGCCGTCGTGAAATGGTACTCGCGGCCATCCTGCTCGCCCGGACGCGGCGGACGGGTGGTGGTCGAGATCGACAGCTTGATGCCCGGTTCCAGCTTCAGCAGGGCGTTGACCAGGGTCGATTTGCCGGCGCCGCTTGGTGCGGCGACGACGAACAGGCTGCCGGAGAGGGCGGGAGTGATCATGTTTGTTCCTTGTTTCGGTACGTGGTGTTCATCATAACGTTGAACGCGTGGGCAAGAAACTTGCCCACCCTACGAAAACCGCTCGGCTGTTCGTAGGGTGGGCGGGTCTCCCGCCCACGCGTTCAAATGGTCATCGCACATTGTTGCGCGACGACAACAAATTATTCCAGGTTCTGCACCTGCTCGCGCATCTGCTCGATCAGCAGCTTCAGCTCCATCGACGCATCCGCCAGTTCCTTCACCGAGGCCTTGGCGCCCAGCGTGTTCGCTTCGCGGTTCAGTTCCTGCATCATGAAGTCGAGGCGCTTGCCGACCTGGCCGCCCTTCTTGAGGATGTGGCGGGTTTCGTTCAGGTGCGCCGACAGGCGCGACAGCTCTTCCGACACGTCGATGCGGATGCCGTACAGCGTCACTTCCTGGCGGATGCGTTCCAGCACTTCCTGGCGGCTCAGCACCGAGGGATTGCCGTGGCCGGCCAGGCCCAGCGCGTCCTGCATGCGCTCGATGGCTTTTTGCTGGAACTGGGAGATCACCTGCGGGATGAGCGGCGAGATGCGCTTGACGATCGCTTCCATCGCCTCGATGCGCGACAGCAGCATCGCTTCCAGCGCCGCGCCTTCGCGCTTGCGGCTGTCGACGAATGCGGCGACGGTGGTGGCGGTGAGGGCGGCGACGTCAGCCTGCAGCGACTCCTGGCCCACCGTGGATTCCTCGATGACGCCGGGCCAGCGCAGCAGCTCGGCCACCGTCATCGGCGGCGCGGAGGCGAAGTGCTTCGTCACCTCGCCCTGCAGCCGCGCGAGGTCGGCCAGCAGTTCCTGGTTGAGCGCTTGCGAGCCGCCGGCGGTCTTGCGGCCGAAGGACAGGCGCACCTCGACCTTGCCGCGGGTGATGGCGGCCATGATCGCGGCGCGCAGGTCGGGTTCCAGCGCGCGCAGGTCGTCGTTGATGCGGAACTGGAGGTCGAGGAAGCGCGAATTGACGCTCTTGATCTCGATCGTGAGGGTGCCGGCAGCGCCTTCGCTGGTGGCCACCGCATAACCTGTCATGCTTGAAATGCTCAAAGGGATCCCCGGTTCTTATTCTTTACAAAGCCGACATTTATCCACACAATTGCCCTGTTAAGCAAGGAAACCTTCGTGAATGGCCGCACAGAATAACGCCCCCCTGCCGGATGGCCTGGAAATTGCCGGATATCGCATTGTAAAGAAAATTGCGTCCGGTGGGTTCAGTATTGTTTATCTGGCATATGACGCGGAAGGCAACGCGGTCGCCATCAAGGAATACCTCCCCAGCCAGCTCGCCCTGCGCGCTCCCGGCGAGCTGATTCCCGTGGTCTCGAAACCCAACCTGGCCGTGTTCCGGATCGGCCTGAAGTGCTTTTTCGAAGAGGGGCGGGCGCTGGCGCGCATCGTCCACCCGAACGTGGTGCGGGTGGTGAACTTCTTCCGCGCCCACGAGACGGTGTATATGGTGATGGCCTACGAATCCGGCCACACGCTGCAGGACCACATCGCGCGCCTGCATGCGCGCGGCAGCCGCATGAGCGAGACGTCGATCCGCCAGCTGTTCAACGGCGTGTGCGCCGGAGTGCGCGAAGTCCACGCCAACAAGCTGCTGCACCTGGACCTGAAACCGGCCAACATCTACCTGCGCGTCGACGGCTCGCCGCTGCTGCTCGACTTCGGCGCGGCGCGCCAGACCATCAATATCGACGCGCCCATGCTGGCGCCGATGTACACGCCGGGCTTCGCGGCCCCCGAGTTGTACAGCAAGGCGGCCACGCTGGGGCCCTGGACCGACATCTACAGCATCGGCGCGGCCATGTACGCCTGCATGACGCGCTCGATGCCGCCGGCAGTCGAGGCGCGCCGCCAGGAAGACAAGACCGAAACCCAGTTCGCAAAACTCGAAGGCAGCTATTCGCCCGAGCTGGTCGCGATGGTACGCTCCTGCATGGCGCTCGATCCGCTGGCGCGGCCGCAGAGCGTGTTCGCGATGCAGAAGGTGCTGCAGGCGGCGCCCTCGCTGGCGCCGCAGGCGGCGGACGAGATGGAAGAAACCGAAGCGCGCGCAGGCGGCTGGCGCGCCCTGGCCGGCCGCCTGGGCATGGGCCGCAAGGCCCGGACCTAGGAGAGCAAGCATGCAGTTTTCCGTCTACCAGCAGACCCACATCGGCGGCCGCAAGGTCAACCAGGACCGCATGGGCTACAGCTTCACGCGCGACGCCCTGCTGCTGGTGCTGGCCGACGGCATGGGCGGGCACCTGGCGGGCGAGGTCGCCGCGACCATCGCGCTGCAGACCCTGTCGATGATGTTCCGCATGCAGGCCCGGCCCTATGTGAAGAAGCCCGAGCGCTTCCTGGAAGACGCGCTGAACCAGGCGCACTGGGACATCCTGGCCTACGCCGAAAAGCACAAGCTGCCGGAGACGCCGCGCACCACGGTGGTGGCCTGCCTGGTGCAGCACAACTGCGCCGTGTGGGCGCACTGCGGCGACTCGCGCCTGTACTGGGTGCGCCGCAATCAGGTGCTGGCGCGTACGCGCGACCATTCGCACCTCGAATACCTGATCGAACGCGGCCGCGCCACCGAGGCCCAGCGCAACACCCATCCGGACCGCAACAAGCTGTACAACTGCCTGGGCGCGGGCCAGGCGCCGAAGATCGACATCTCGCGCCAGGCCAGCCTGGAGCCGGGCGACACCCTGCTGCTGTGTTCCGACGGCTTGTGGTCGATGCTGCCGGAAAGCGAGATCCTGCACCGGCTGTCGACGTCCACCATCGTGCAGGCGGTACCGGACCTGGTGGCGATGGCCGCAGCGATTGGCGGCGCGCGCGCCGACAACACCACGGCGCTCGCCATCACCTGGCAGGGCGCGGACGCGGCGGGCGCCACGACGCCGGACATGATCTCGACCCAGATGCTGCCCGAGGACGCGGTCAGCTCGACCATCAGCGCCGGCCAGCCGCTGCCGTCGGGCGCCGACGCCTTCGACGAAGACGAAATCGAACGAGCGATCGCCGAGATTCGCGAGGCGATCGAGAAGTCCTCCCAATTGTTGAAATAAAAAGGAAAACCATGAGCTTCGAACAACGCCCGAGCGGCCGCGCGGTCGACCAGCTGCGTCCCATCCGCATCACCCGCCAGTACACCAAGCACGCCGAAGGCTCGGTGCTGATCGAGTGCGGCGACACCAAGGTGATCTGCACCGCCAGCATCGAAGAAAAGGTGCCGCCGTTCCTGAAAGGGAAAGGGCAGGGCTGGCTGACCGCCGAATACGGCATGCTGCCGCGTTCCACCCACACCCGCATGGACCGCGAAGCCGCGCGCGGCAAGCAGACCGGCCGCACCCAGGAAATCCAGCGCCTGATCGGCCGCTCGCTGCGCGCCGCCTTTGACCTTGAGGCTTTTGGCGAGCGCACCCTGCACCTGGACTGCGACGTGATTCAGGCCGACGGCGGCACCCGCACCGCCTCGATCACAGGCGCGATGGTGGCGGCCTACGACGCCTTCAACGCGCTGGTGGGCCAGGGCGTCTTGACCACGGTGCCGGTCAGGCATTTCGTGGCCGCGATCTCGGTCGGCGTCTACCGCGGTACCCCGGTGCTGGACCTGGATTATGTCGAGGATTCGGATTGCGATACGGATATGAATATCGTGATGACGGAGCAGGGGCATTTCATCGAGGTGCAGGGCACGGCCGAGGGCGCGGCGTTTGATCGGGTGGGGATGAATCGTCTGCTGGACCTGGGGCAGCTGGGGGTGACGGAGTTGGTGCGCTTGCAGAAGCAGGCGCTTGGGTTGATCTGACCGATCGACTTCGGCGAGAAACTTGGGTCCCGGCCTTCGGCGGGACGACGTGCGAAGGCCGCGGGGCGAATAGTAACGACCATTGTTAGCTGATAAACCGCCGTTCCGGCGAAGGCGTGAACAATGCCACTGGCATTGTTCACCCCAATTTCGCACTGCAGCCTCCACAGCATGCTTTAGCTCGAAGCGCTAAAATACCCACCCTCCGCCGCAATCTCACCGCCCGAGCCCCCAATGACCCAACGCCTGATCCTCGCCTCCAACAACGCCGGCAAACTGAAGGAATTCGCACAACTGCTGGAGCCCATCGGCTTCGAGCTGCACCCGCAAGGCGAATTCAATGTCCCGGAAGCGGAAGAGCCCTTCGGCACCTTCGTGGAAAACGCGCTGGCCAAGGCGCGCCATGCCTCGCGCCTGACCGGCCTGCCGGCCCTGGCGGACGACTCGGGCGTGTGCGTCAACGCACTGGGCGGCGCCCCCGGCGTCTACTCGGCGCGCTTCGCCGGCGAGCCGAAATCCGACGCCCGCAACAACGAGAAGCTGGTCGCCGAACTGGCCCGGCATGGCGACAAGTCGGCCTATTACTACTGCGTGCTGGTCTACGTGCGCCACGCCGACGACCCCCAGCCGGTGATCGCCGACGGCCAGTGGCACGGCGAGATCATCGAAACCCCGCGCGGCGCCAACGGCTTCGGCTACGACCCGCACTTCCTGATCCCGTCGCTCGGCAAGACGACGGCCGAACTCGAACCCGCCGTCAAGAACGCCCACTCGCACCGCGGCCAGGCCCTGCGTGCATTGGTAGAAAAACTGAAATGATCCCGATTAAAGTCGCTGGTCCGATGCCCGGCGAATCACGTTCTCCCGCCGCCACCGCCCTGCAATACCTGCAGCCCGGCGCGCTGAACCTCACGGCGCTGCCGCCGCTGTCGCTCTACATCCACTTCCCCTGGTGCGTGCGCAAGTGCCCCTACTGCGACTTCAATTCGCACGAGGCCAAGGGCGAGCTGCCGGAGAAGGAATACCTGGACGCCGTGCGCCTCGACCTGGAGCAGTCGCTGCCCATGATCTGGGGCCGCAAGATCCACACCATCTTCATCGGCGGCGGCACGCCGAGCCTGATGTCGGCAGCCGGCCTGGATCGCCTGCTGTCCGACGTGCGCACCCTGCTGCCGCTGGCGCTCGACGCCGAGATCACGATGGAAGCCAATCCGGGCACTTTCGAGGCCGAGCGCTTCAAGTCCTACCGCGACAGCGGCGTGAACCGCCTGTCGATCGGCATCCAGAGCTTCAATGGTGCGCACCTGAAGGCGCTGGGCCGTATCCACGACGAAGCGGAAGCGCTGCGCGCGGTGGAGATCGCGCGTTCGACCTTTGATAACTTCAACCTCGACCTGATGTTCGCGCTGCCCTCGCAGACGCTCGAGGAAGCACGCCGCGACCTGGAGACCGCGCTCTCCTTTGCACCGCCGCACCTCTCGATGTACCACCTGACGATGGAACCGAACACGGTCTTCGCCAAGTATCCGCCGACCCTGCCGGACGACGACACCAGCGCCGACATGCAGGACATGATCCTCGAGGCCACGGCAAACGCCGGCTACGAGCACTACGAAGTCTCGGCCTACGCCCAGCCGGGCAAGCGCGCGCAGCACAACCTGAACTACTGGCAGTTCGGCGACTACCTCGGCATCGGCGCCGGCGCGCATTCCAAGATCTCGTTCCCGCACCGCGTGCTGCGCCAGGCGCGCTACAAGCAGCCGGGGTCCTTCATCGAGGCGGCAAAGCGCGGCAACCCGGTGCAGGAAGAGCACGAGATCGCGCGCGGCGACATGGGCTTCGAATTCATGCTCAACGCGCTGCGCCTGACTGAGGGCTTCGATCCAAACCTGTTCGGCGAACGCACCGGCATGAGCATCAGCGCCATCACCAAGGCGTTGAACGAGGCGGAGGCCAAGGGCCTCTTGTGGCGCGACCACAAGCTGATCAGGCCGACCGAGCTGGGGCAGCGCTTCCTGAACGACTTGCAGGAGATGTTCCTGGGTTCGTAGGGTGGGCGGCTTCGCCGCCCACGCGGAGATTGCAAACTGCTCCGCTCTCGCGCCCGATGATCTCGCTGCAAACTATCACCACGTGGGCGGGAAGACCGTGATCTGGTCCATTGGACCAGATCACCCCTACGTGCGCGCGGCGCCTGCGAGCGAATCGATGGTGCGCGCCAGTCCCTTGACCACGCGCGCCATGCTGCCGTAATCGAGCTTGTCCGGCGTATCTTCCGCCGTGTGATAGTAGGGATAGCGCAGGAAGGCGGTATCCGTGATCATCAGGGCAGGGTAGCCGTGCCGGTTGTACGAGGAGTGGTCCGACAGTGTCACGCCCATCACATGGGCCGGCGCCGCCAGGCCCTCGGCCGGGAAATCGGACTGCGCGCGGAAGGCCGCCAGCGCCTGCCGCACCAGCGCCGATGATTCCAGCGTGCCCACGAAGGCGATGAAGTTGCCGGTGCTCGGGTACTGCTTCTCCAGTCCCGGCGGCAGCTTCTGGCTGTTCTTCTCCTGTGAGTACCAGCCGATGGTTTCCAGGATCAGCGCGCCCGCCACGTTCTGCCCGCTTTGCCTGAGCTCCCGGGCGTGCTGCATGCTGCCCATCTCTTCGCCCATGAAATAGGGCGGTTCCTCGTTCACGAAAAACACGAACTTCACTTCGGTGCCGCGGCTCGGCTGCATGGTCTTGAGCAGGCGCGCCAGTTCCAGCACGGCGGCGGTGCCGCTGCCGTTGTCGTTGGCGCCCGGCGCGCCGCGTGCGGAGTCGTAATGGGCGCCGACGATGAAGATGCGTTCAGGTTTGGCGCCCGCCACGGTGTTCGACACCGAGACTTCGATGTTGCGCACCTTCTGGCCGTCGGCCTGGTATTCCTGCTTGCGCGGCCGATAGCCGTAGCTTTCCAAGGTGGTTTCGATGTGGCGCGCGGCCTGTTCCAGTTCGCGCGGGGTGGCGGTGTTGTGCTCCTTGCTGGCGATGGCCTGCACGTGCGCACGCAGGCGGGTGGACAGTTCGGGGCTGGTGGCGGGGGCGGAGTCGGTTTCCAAGGTCAGCGTAGCCAGCGCGATCGCCAGCAGGATCGCGATAATGACTTTCCAATGTGAGCGGGCGAATTTGCGCATGGTCGGGGGAGCTTCATGCAAGCGTTCATGCGTCCAGTGTAGCGAGCTTGCGCATTCCGCATTGCTTCAATTCCGCGCTTCAATTCGCCCCAATTTGACGCTGGACGAAAAAAAACCGGGCTGCGCACAGCCCGGTTTCGATGTGAACGCCTGAAAGCTCAGCGCGCCGCCACCGGCGTGGCCGGCTCGGTCCAGCCGCCGCCCAGCACGCTGTACAGCGTGACCTGGTTCTGCAGGCGCTGCAGGTTGGCCTGCACCGCCTGCTGCTGCGCCTGGAACAGGGCGCGCTGCGCATCCAGCAGCTCGAGGTAGCTGGCCGCGCCGTTGCGGTAGCGCAGGTCGGCCAGGTTGAAGCGGTCGGCTTCGGCCTCGGCCACCGCGCGCTGGGCGCGCAGCTGCTCGCTGAAGGTCGACTGCCCCGCCAGTGCGTCCGCCACTTCGCGGAAGGCCTGCTGGATCGAGCGCTCGTACTGCGCCACCGCGATGTCGCGCTGGGCGCGGGCCGAGCCCAGCACGGCGGTATTGCGGCCATAGTCGAAGATCGGCAGGATCGCTTGCGGCGCAAAGGTCCAGCCATAGCTGCCGCTCTTGAACAGGCCGGACAGCTCGGTGCTGGCGCTGCCCACGCTGCCCGTCAGGCTGATGCGCGGGAAGAAGTTGGCGCGCGCCGCGCCGATGTTGGCGTTGGCCGCGATCAGCTGCTGCTCGGCCGAACGGATGTCCGGACGGCTGGCCAGCAGGTCCGACGGCAAACCGGCCGGCAGGTCGGGCAATTCGGTCGACGCCAGGGTGGCGCCGGCGGCTGCCGTTGCCGGCACCGGCGTGCCCACCAGCAGGATCAGGAGGTTGAGGTCCTGGGCGCGCTGGCGCTGCTGCGCCGCGAGCGTGGCCAGCGCGGTCTCCACCAGCGAACGCGCCTGCTGCAGCTCGAAGCGCGAGGCGACGCCGTTGTCGAAGCGCAGCTGGGTCAGGCGTAGCGATTCCTGGCGCGTGCCCAGGGTCTGCTGGGTGATCGCCAGCAGCTCTTCGTCGGCCAGCAGTTGCAGGTAGACGTTGGCCACCGACGAGACCAGGCTGATCTGCGCCGACTTGCGCGCCTCTTCGGTTGCCAGGTACTGGGCCAGCGCCGCCTGCGACAGGTTGCGCACGCGGCCGAACAGGTCGAGCTCGAAGGCGGTGACCGAGAAGCCCGACTGGTACAGGCTCTGGATCGGCTGGTCTTCGCCGGTGGTCTGGCGCGAGCCGCTGATGCCGAGGCCCACCGAAGGCAGGCGGTCGGCGCGCTGGATGCGGTACTGCGAACGGGCCTGCTCGATGTTGGCGATCGAGACGCGCAGGTCGCGGTTGTTGCTCAATGCCTGCTCGATCAGGCCACGCAGGCGCGCGTCCGGGAAGAAGCGCTGCCAGGCGATTGCCGCCGGGGCCTCGTTGACCAGCTGGGCGGCCGGGGCGCTGGCGGCCTTCGGCATTTCAGGGAAGGCCTGGGCCACCGGGGCCGCCGGACGCTCGTACTTCGGCGCCAGCGACATGCAGCCGGCCAGGGTCAATGCCAGGGCCAGTGGAGTCAGTTTTTTCATCGTATCGATCATGGTTGTTTTCCTTCGACTGCCGAAGCGCTGCCCTCCAGGTGTGCAGGGATCTCTTGCGGGCGCTTGCGACCCTTGAAGATCTTGCGTACCACCACGAAGAACAGCGGCACGAACAGCACACCCAGGGTGGAAGCCGTAATCATACCGCCCATCACGCCGGTACCGATCGCGCGCTGCGATGCCGAGCCGGCGCCGCCTGCGACCACCAGCGGCAGCACGCCCAGGATGAAGGCCATCGAGGTCATGATGATCGGGCGGAAGCGCAGGTGCGCCGCCTCGATCGCCGCTTCCGCCGGCGACTTGCCCTGCGCCTGCAGGTCCTTCGCGAATTCGATGATCAGGACCGCGTTCTTCGCCGCCAGGCCGATGATGGTCACCAGACCGATCTTGAAGTACACGTCGTTCGGGTAGGCGCGCATCATGGCCGCCAGCACCGCGCCGAGGATACCGAAAGGCACCACCAGCAGGACCGACACCGGGATCGACCAGCTTTCATACAGCGCCGCCAGGGCCAGGAAGATCGCCAGCAGCGAGAAGGCCATCAGGATGCCCATGGTGCCGCCCGAGAGCTGTTCCTCGCGCGACTGGCCGGTCCACTCGTAGGCGAAGCCCGGCGGCAGCTTGGCTGCCAGGCGCTCCATCTCGGCCAGCGCGTCGCCGGTCGAATAGCCCGGCTTGGCGTCGCCCGACAGGCTCATTGCCGGATAGCCGTTGTAGCGGATGGTCTGCATCGGACCGGTCACCCACTTGGTGGTGGCGAACGAGGACAGCGGCACCGGCTCGCCCTGGACGTTCATCGCGTTCAGGCGCAGCAGGTCGTCCGGCTGCATGCGGGCGCTGGCCTCGGCCTGCACCACGACGCGCTGCAGGCGGCCGGCGTTCGGGAAGTCGTTCACGTAGCTCGATCCGAGCGAGGTCGAGATCGCGGTATTGATCGCATCAAAGGTCACGCCCAGCGCCTGCGCCTTGTCGCGGTCGATGTCGAGCATCACCTGCGGCGCGTCTTCCAGGCCTTCCGGACGCACGCCGGTCAGGATCTGGCTCTGCGCGGCCATGCCGAGCAGCTGGTTGCGCGCCGCCAGCAGGGCGTTGTGGCCGTTGCCGCCGCGGTCCTGCAGGCGGAAGGTGAAGCCGGTGCCGCGGCCCAGTTCGGGAATCGGCGGCGGCGACAGCGCGAAGATGAAGGCATCGCGCACGCCCGACAGGCCGCCGATGATGCGGCCCGCCACGGCCTGGGCGCTCGAATCGGCACCCTTGCGCTCATCCCAGTCCTTGAGCGGGATGAAGGCAAGCGCCATGTTCTGGCCCGCGCCCGAGAACGAGAAGCCCAGCACGCTGACCATGTTCGCCACTTCCGGCTGCTTCATGATGAAGGCCTCGGCGGTGCGCATCACCTCGTTGGTACGCTCGAGCGTGGCGCCCGGCGGCAGCTGGATGTTGGCGATCACGTAGCCCTGGTCTTCGTTCGGCAGGAAGGAATTCGGCATGCGGGTGAAGAACAGCGTCACCAGGCCGCACACCAGCACGAAGGCCACCAGCGCGCGCCCCGAATTGCGAATCAGCTTGCCGACCCAGCCTTCATAGCCCTTGGCGGTGCGGGCGAAGCGGCGGTTGAACCAGCCGAAGAAGCCGCGCTTCTCGTGGTGGTGGCCGGCTTCGACGGGTTTCAGCAGGTGCGCGCACAGCGCCGGGGTGAGCGACAGCGCCAGGAAGGCCGAGAAGGCGATCGAGGACACCATGACCACCGCGAACTGGCGGTAGATGTTGCCGACGGCGCCGGCAAAGAAGGCCAGCGGCACGAACACCGACATCAGGACCACGGTCACGCCGATGATCGCGCCCGAGATCTGGCCCATCGCCTTGCGCGTTGCCGCCAGCGGCGGCAGGCCTTCTTCGGACATGATGCGCTCGACGTTCTCGACCACCACGATGGCGTCGTCGACCACGATACCGATCACCAGCACCATGCCGAACATGGTCAGCACGTTGATCGAGTAGCCCAGCGCCAGCAGGGTGCCGAGCGAACCCAGGAGGGCCACCGGGACCACGATGGTCGGAATGATCGTGTAGCGGAAGTTCTGCAGGAACAGGTACATCACCAGGAACACCAGCACCAGCGCTTCGACCAGGGTATGCAGCACCTGCTCGATCGAGATGTTGATGAACTTCGAGCTGTCGAAGGGCACGGTGGCCTTCATCCCGGCCGGGAAGTACTTCGACAGTTCGTCCATGCGCTCGCGCACCAGGCGCGCGGTTTCCAGCGCGTTGCCGCTCGGCGCCAGCTGCACGCCGATACCGGTCGAGGGCTTGCCGTTCAGGCGCGCCGAGGTCGAATAGGCCTGGCCGCCGATCTCGATGCGGGCCACGTCGCGCAGGCGCACGGTGGAACCGTCCGGGTTCGCGCGCAGCACGATGTTGCCGAACTGCTCGACGGTCGAGAGCTGGCCGGTCACCACCACGGTCGCGTTGATTTCCTGGCCGGCCGCCAGCGGCAGTTCGCCGATGGTGCCCGAGGCCACCTGGGCGTTCTGGCTGCGGATCGCGTTGTTGACGTCAGCCGGGGACAGGCGGAAGCCCACCAGCTTGGCCGGGTCGATCCAGATGCGCATCGCGCGCTCGGTACCGAACAGCTGCGCGGTACCGACGCCCTTGATACGCTGGATTTCAGGCAGCACCGTGCGCGAGGCGTAGTCGCCCAGCGCGATCGGGTCCCACTTCGGATCGTCCGACGACAGGATCGTGAACAGCAGGAAGTTCGCGCGCACCTTGTCGACGCGCACGCCCTGCTGGTTCACCGCCGCCGGCAGGCGCGGGGCCGCGCGCGACAGGCGGTTCTGCACGTCCACCTGGGCCAGCTCCGGGTTGGTGCCGGTCTCGAACGTCAGGGTGATCGAGCCGCTGCCGTTGGCGGAGCTGCTCGATTCCATGTAGATGAGGCCTGGGGAGCCGTTCATCTCGCGTTCGATGACGGAGATGACCGAGTCTTCCAGGGTCTGTGCCGAGGCGCCCGGATAGGCGGCATTGATCACGATCGATGGCGGCGCCACGTTCGGATACTGCGCGATCGGCAGCTGGGTGATCGATACACCGCCGATCACCATGATGAACAGCGCGATCACCCAGGCAAAAATGGGGCGGTCAATAAAAAAACGAGCCATTGCTTAGTCCTGTTCTGTTCCTGCCGCTTAGCGGCGCGGCGTGCCTGCGGCCGGGGTGGCGCTCGCGGTGGAGCCGGACGGCGCCGAGGCCGGGGCCTGGCCTGCCGACTGGGCAGCGGCGGCGCCTGCGGCAGCCGTTGCCGGCGCCGGGGAGGACGTCGAGGCGGTCCATGGCACTGCCTTGACCGGGGTACCCGGCGGCAGCATCTGCAGCTTCTGGAAGCCGTCGACCATCACGCGTTCGCCTTCCTTCAGGCCTTCGGTGACGACCCAGTTCGAGCCCTGTTGCGAGCCGATCTTGACGGTACGCGGGGCCGGCTTGTTGTCGGCGCCGACCACCATCAGGGTGTCGCCCTGCGGACCGCCGCGGGTGACGGCCTGCTGCGGCACCACGATGCCGTTCGGGATCTGGGCCTGGGCCAGGCGTACGCGCACGTACTGGCCCGGCAGCAGGGCATTGTCCGGGTTGGCGATGGTTGCGCGCAGGGTAACCTGGCCGGTGCTCGGGTCGACCGTGATGTCGGAGAACTGCAGGCGGCCCTTGGTTGCCAGTTCGGTGCCGTCGTCCAGGATCACGCCGACCGAGGCGTCCGCGCCGCCGCCGGCCTGCTTGCGCAGGCGCTGCAGCTCGCTGGCCGACTGCGTGATGTTCAGGTACATCGAATCGGTCTGCTGGATCAGCGCCAGTTCGGTCGCCTGGGTGGCCGAGACCAGCGCACCTTCGGTGACCAGCGCACGGCCGATGCGGCCCGAGATCGGGGCGTACACGTTGGCGTAGCCAGTATTGATCTGGGCGATGCGCACCTGGGCGCGGGCGGCTGCGACAGCCGCTTCCGCCTGCTTCTGGGCGGCGAGGGCGTTGGTGTATTCCTGCTTGCTGACGGCCTGCGCCTCGACCAGCGGCTTGTAGCGCTCGGCCAGGGCGGTGGCCTGGTTCAGGGTCGCCTGCGCGCTGCCGACGTCGGCCTGGGCTGCCGCGAGGCGCGCCTGGTAGGGGGCCGGGTCGATCTGGAACAGCGACTGTCCCTGCTTGACGACGCTGCCTTCAGTGAACAGGCGCTTGAGCACCACGCCGTCAACACGCGCGCGCACCTGCGAGGTGCGGATCGGCTCGGCGCGTGCAGGCAGTTCGGTCAGCAGGGCAACCGGTTCGTACTTGGTGGTGATGACACCGACTTCAGGCGCCGGCATGCCGCCGCCTGGGCCGCCGGCGGCCGGGGCGGCGTCTTTCTTGCCGCAACCCGACAGCAGGGCAAGCGCGACCAGGGTACCGGCGGCGATGCGAGTCAGGGACAGGGAGGAGTGGTCTGAGCGCATTACGTATGCTTCCTTCTCTTTATTGTTTCGACAACCGGCGCAGACACTTCGACCGCACACGAATCGTCACTGGCTTTTACGAACAGTTTTATATACTATCACGGCTGTATGTTTATTGCTGGAACACCCCTCAAACGGGAGGGAATGGAAAAAAATGGCTCGTAAGACAAAAGCGGAAGCTGCGGCGACCCGCGACAGCATCCTTGACGCTGCTGAAAGATTGTTTGCTGAACAAGGCGTATCAAGAACGACTTTACAGCATATTGCAACCGCGGCGGGCGTGACGCGCGGTGCGATCTATTGGCATTTCCTGGACAAGGGCGCGCTGTTCAACGCCATGTTCGACCGCGCCAAGATGCCGATGGACGAGGCGATGCAGGTGCTCGACAACCAGCGCGACGTCAAGGACCCCTTGCACTGCCTGCGCGACGACATGATGACGGTGCTGCGCATCGTGGTCGAGGACGAGAAGGCGCGCCGCGTGTTCGAGATCGCCACGCTGAAGACGGAATTCATCGACGAGGTGGATGCGGTGCGCGCACGCCGGCGCGAATCGATCGGCCTGTGGCAGGAGCGCATGGAAGGGCACCTGAAGCAGGCCCAGGAGAAGGGCATGCTGCGTCCCGGCGTGTCGACGCTGGCGGCTGCGCAGGGCGGCTGGATCATGGTCGATGGCCTGATCCGCAACTGGATCTTCGAGCCGACCATGTTCGATCTGCAGACGCTGGGTGGTACCGTGATCGATACCTACCTGGCGGGATTGCGGGCGTAGGGTGGGCGGGGTAATTCCGGGCAATGCCCGGAATTACGAACGCCCACGCGGTGATACGCAAATTTTACTTCGTCGCGACTGTCCGGCGACCGCTGACCGCGTGGGCGGAAGATCCGCCCACCCTACAAAAAACCCGCTGTAAAGCGGGTTTTCTTTTTACTTCATCAGCTCTTCGATCATCTTCTTCAGCTTGATCGAATCGGCCACGAAGGCGCGGATGCCTTCGGACAGCTTCTCGGTTCCCATCGCGTCTTCATTCAGCATGAAGCGGAAGGTCTTCTCGTCGATGTCGATCTTCGCGATGTCAGCGTTGGCGTCGGCCACCAGCTTGCGCTCGACCGGCGCATCGGTGTCGGCCAGCTTCTGCAGCAGGTCCGGCGAAATGGTCAGCAGGTCGCAGCCCGCCAGTTCCAGGATCTGCGAGGTGTTGCGGAAGCTCGCGCCCATCACTTCGGTGTCGTAACCGAACTTGCGATAGTACTGGTAGATGCGCTTGACCGACTGCACGCCCGGATCGTCGGCGCCCTGGTAGTCGGTACCGGTCGACTTCTTGTACCAGTCGTAGATGCGGCCGACGAAGGGCGAGATCAGCTTGACGCCCGCTTCGGCGCAGGCCACCGCCTGGCACAGCGAGAACAGCAGGGTCAGGTTGCAGTGGATGCCTTCCTTTTCCAGGATCTCGGCGGCGCGGATGCCTTCCCAGGTCGAGGCGATCTTGATCAGCACGCGCTCGCGCGACACGCCGGCCTTTTCGTACAGGGCGATCAGCTCGCGGCCCTTGGCAACGGTGGCTTCGGTGTCAAAAGACAGGGCGGCATCGATCTCGGTCGAGACGCGGCCCGGCACGTACTTCAGGATCTCGGTGCCGAAGGCGATCAAGAGGCTGTCGACGATGGCGTCGACCGACGCGCCATTGGCTTCGGCAACTGCCTTTTCCAGCAGCGGACGGTATTCCGGCTTCTGCACGGCCTTCAGGATCAGCGACGGGTTGGTGGTCGCATCCTGCGGCGCGTAGGCCTTGATCGACTGGAAGTCGCCGGTATCGGCGACGACGGTGGTGTACTGCTTGAGTTGTTCGAGTTGATTCATGGTAGAGGCCAGAATAAAAAGTCAGGAAAAATCGGTGCCGTCCATGAAGGCGGCGAGCATGCGCTCCAGGCCTTCGCGGTCTTCGTCGGAGAATCGGTTGAGCAGGGGGCTGTCGATATCGAACACGCCGAGCACTTCGCCGTCCTTGATCAGGGGCAGCACGATTTCCGAGTTCGAGGCCGAATCGCAGGCGATGTGGCCCGGGAAGGCATGCACGTCAGGGACGACGATGGTCTTGCGCTCGACGGCCGTGGTGCCGCAGACGCCGCGCCCGAAGGGGATGCGGGCGCAGGCCGGCTTACCTTGGAAGGGGCCGACCAGCAGGTCCAGGCCCTCGCCCTTGCGGGCCGGGACGGTGAAGTAAAAGCCGGCCCAGTTCAGGTCGGCCAGGGTGTCGTAGACGAGGGCGGAGAACTGCGCCGCGTTCGTCATCAGGCTGCGTTCGCCTTCGAGGACGCTCTCGACCTGGCGCTCCAGCAGGGCGTAGTCAGGGCGGGAACTGCGTTCGGGATTGATGTGCATGGCAGGGCCGTATGGGGTACGAAAACCGCTATTTTACAGCCAGCTAGGCCAATGGCGCGCGGCCGACCCCCGGCGACCCGATCGTGACGCGCGGGAGCGGGACGGGCCGGCTCCTTAGCTGAACGAGCATAGGAGCTGTGGACCACGTCCACCAATATGCGGCTGTCCCGACGCGCAGGCGGGTCGAACAGGAAGAAGCGTGATCCTTGGAAAGTATGTTTATCAGGTAGAAATAATATTCGGCTTCCTATCACATATGCCAAACAATTGATGACGTAAACGCGTAACAGACATGCTCTGTGTGGCAAAAGCGCCCTATCAGAATCGATGGTGTCATTGTTGCTTCCCCGTACATACACTGGCTCAGCCGTTGCAACGGCTGCAAGCGTCTTACCGACATCGTGCACGCGACCGCAGAGTTCGCGGCATTCCTATAAGAAGTGCCATTACGGAGAACACAATGAGCAAGCAAGTTGCAAGCAAGCTGAAGATGTGTGCAGTCGCCGCTGCGGTCGCTGTCCTGTGCAGCCCGGTCAAGGCCGCGCCCGCGGACACCACCCGTGTCATCGTGAAGTTCAAGCCCGGCGCCAAGGCCGCGATGAAATCGGCGGCGGTCGGCGCCAATGCCACCCTGCAGAAGGAAATCTTCGGCATGGACGCGGTGGCCATGGAAGTGCCGATGACCGCCCTGAAGGGCCTGGAGAACAACCCGAACGTCGAGTACATCGAAGAAGACGCGAAGCGCTATCCGCTGGCGCTGACCACGCCCTCGACCGGCACGCCATACGCCAGCGGCCAGGCCGTCCCGTATGGCATCAAGCTGGTCCAGGCCGATTTGCTCAGCGACGTCAACGTCGGCAACCGCAAGGTCTGCATCATCGATTCCGGTTACGACCGCGCCCACGAAGACTTGTCCGGCAACGTCCACACCGGCGAATACGATGCGGGCACGGGTAACTGGTACACCGATGAAAACAGCCACGGCACCCATGTGGCAGGCACCATTGCCGCGATCAACAACAGCGGCGTGGGCGTGGTCGGCGTGAACGCCAATCGCCGCCTCAAGCTGCACATCGTGAAGGTGTTCGGCGCCAACGGCTGGGCCTATTCCTCGGATCTCGCCGCCGCCGCCAACAAGTGCCGCGCCGCTGGCGCCAATATCATCAGCATGTCGCTGGGCGGCCCGAGCGGGACCACGACCGAATCGAACGCCTTCGCGACCATCGCCAGCGCCAACATCCTGAGCATCGCTGCGGCCGGCAACGCCGGTAACAGCTCGATGTCCTATCCGGCCGGCTACAGCAGCGTGGTGTCGGTGGGCGCGGTCGACGAGTACAAGGCCTGGGCCAGCTTCTCGCAGTACAACAGCAAGGTCGAACTGGCCGGCCCCGGCGTGTCGGTCTACTCGACCATTCCGACCTCCCGGGGCAGGTACGGCTACAAGAGCGGCACCTCGATGGCGACCCCGCACGTGGCCGCCGTCGCCGCCTTGGTGTGGAGCTACTACCCGACCTGCACCGCGGCGCAGATCCGCTCCACGCTCGGCAAGAGCGCGCAAGACCTGGGCACGGCCGGGCGCGATACCAAATACGGCTTCGGCCTGGTGCAGGCCAAGGCCGCGCGCGACCGCATCGCTTCGCTGGGTTGCGGTAACTGAGCCTGGCTTCGCCAATAGAAAGGGGACGCTTCGTGAACTGACCCCGTAAAGTTGGACGGTTAGTTTGCTAAGCGGCCAAGGCCTGAGTCCTGTACTGAACGGGGCTCAGGCCTTTTAATTTGAGCTTGATGCGGTCGTTATTGTAATAGTGGATGTAGTC
>NZ_JAJFEQ010000006.1 GCF_020707265.1 Massilia sp. IC2-477 | reverse complement strand
GGCGGCACAGGGGCGGGGGCCGCGGTCGGCGCAGGTGGCTTCGGCACCGGCGCCGGCGGGTTCTGGCGCGCGAACGGGCTCGGGGCGGTCTCCAGCTGCACGCCCAGCATGCTCATGAACTTGCAGGCGAAGCTGTGCACCGTGAAGGGTTTGATCATGTAGGCGTTGACGCCGGCCTGCAGCGCGGTGCGCACCGATTGCGGATTGGCTTCCGCGGTGAGCATCATGAACGGCGTGTTCGCATACCGGTGATCGGTGCGCATCCACTTGAGCAGGTCGATCCCGCTCATCACCGGCATGCCCCAGTCGCCCACCACGATGTCGATCTGCTGCTTGCGCATGAGGTCCTGGGCGGTCTTGCCGTTATCGGCCTGGAACACGTTCAGGAAACCGAGCTCGGCCAGCACCTGGCGCACGTGGGTGCGGATCAGGAGGTAGTCGTCGACGATGAGAATGGAAGCGGACTTGTCCATGATGTTTCTCTTACTTAAGTTTATGAAGTGTAACAACTTCTTGTGAGGGGCGATACGTTCTTAGTGGTTAGTTGTTGTATGCACGACAGCATCTGCAATGCCAGAATGTGCGTTTTTATGCGTTGATCTGCATGTTTTTGCGTACTTGTGTAGAATCAGGCGGATTCATCAGGAGAAAACATGCAGCTTGCAGAAGAACGGCGTCAATCGATCCTCGATGCCGTCGAGCGCGAAGGGCGGGTGCTGGCGGCCGAACTGGCCCAGCGCCTCGACACCTCCGAAGACACCATCCGGCGCGACCTGCGCGACCTCGACGCCGCCGGCCTGCTGCGCCGCGTGCACGGCGGCGCGGTGCGGCGCACGCGCGAAGCCAGCTTCGGCGAGCGCCTGGAACGCGACGTGGTGCGCAAGGCCGCGCTGGCCCACGGCCTGCGCGACTGCATCCGTCCGGGCGACACGGTGCTGATCGACGCCGGCTCGACCAACCTGGCGGTGGCGCGCCTGCTGGAAGACGGCCATGCCGCCACCGTCGTCACCAACAGCCCGCAGGTGGCGCTGGCCCTGGGCGACTTTCGCCGCACCCGGATCGTGCTGCTGGGCGGGACCTATCACGCTGCTACCGGGGCCGTGCTGGGCGCCTGGACCCTGGCCGAGCTGCAGCAGCTGCGCGCCGACCTGTGCATCGTCGGCGTCTGCGCGCTCGACGCCAAACGCGGGCTGGCCGCATCCGACGCCGAAGAAGCGACCATCAAAGCCGCCATGGTGACAGGCAGCACCCGGCGCGCGGCCGCGGTCCTGAACGAGCGCCTGGACGGCAGCGCGCCCTTCGCATTTGCCCGCCTGGCTGAACTCGACCACCTGGTGCTCGAAGCCGACGCCCCCCTCGATACCATCGCCGGCCTGCGCGACGCGCACCCGGCGCTCGACCTGCGCATTGCCGCAAAGGCCCGCACATGACCACCACGCACACCTCCTCCCTCGCGGCCGCACGCTGGTCGATCTCGACCGTCTTCCTGCTCAACGGCGCCGGCATCGGCCTGTGGGCCGCACACGTGCCGGTGGTGCAGGCGCGCGCCGGCATCGACACCGCGACCCTCAGCATGGTCCTGCTCACCATCGCCGCCGGCGCCCTGCTGGCGATGCCGCTGATGGGCGGCTTCACTGCGCGCTGGGGCACGCGCCGCATGACCCTGTGGTCCGGCTTCGCCTTCACCCCGATGCTGGCGCTGATCATGAACGTCGACGCACTGCCGCTGCTGTTCGCGGCGGCGTTCGCCTTCGGCGTCACCAACGGTGCGCTGGACGTGGCGATGAACGCCAACGCCAGCGAAGTCGAGACCGCGCGCGGCGTGCCGACCATGTCGTCCTTCCACGGCTTTTTCAGCCTGGGCGGATTGATCGGCGCGGCGCTGGGCGGCGTGATCCTCAAGCAGGGCTGGGGCGACGGGCAGGGCGCGCTGGCGATGGCGATCCTGACCGCGATCGTGCTGGCGCTGGCGGCGCCGCGCGTGATGGCCTTCGCCCCGAGTCATGAAGCGGGCAGCCACTTCCAGCTGCCGCGCGGCGCGGCGGTGAGCCTGGGCCTGCTGGCCCTGCTGTGCTTCGCGGTGGAAGGCGCACTGGTCGACTGGAGCGCACTCCTGATGCAGGAGCGCACCGGCGCCGAGCCGGCCAGGGCGGCGCTGGCCTATTCGGCCTTCTCGATCGCGATGGCGGCCTGCCGCTTCGCCGGCGACCGCCTGATCGGGCGCTTCGGCGCGCTGCGCGTGATGGTGCTGGGCGGGCTGGCCATGTTCGCGGGCCTGGCCACGGCGGTGCTGAGCACCCACTTCCTGCTGTCGGCCGTGGGCTTCTGCCTGATCGGTATCGGCGCGGCCAATGTGGTGCCGCTGCTGTTCGGCGCGGCCTCGCGCATTCCCGGCATGAGCGCGGGGGCGGGCGTGGCGGCGGTGGCGACCCTGGGTTACGGCGGCCTGCTGCTGGCGCCGCCCGTGCTGGGCTATATCGCATCGCAGGCCAGCGTCATGGTGGCGCTGGGCATGCTGTCGCTGTCGGGGCTCGTGATCGCGCTGAGCGCCGGGATCATCAAGCGCCAGGTCGCCGACTGAGGGGGCTGTGCGCGCCGCATGCGGTGTGCGAAGATCGCTACCGTCGAGCTGCTTGCGAAAGGCCCACGATGAGCAATCCCAACCTGCGCACCCGTCTGTTGCGCCCACTGGTGCGCGAGCACGCCGTGCGCAGCATGCGCGCCCGCCTGATGCGCGAAAGTTTCCCGCGTGTCCAGATGTTCATCCTGGTGTCGCTGACCGGACTGGCGGGTTTCGGGGCGTCGGTGGGCATGCTCCACGCCGGCATCGACACGATGGCGCTGCGCTACCTGCTGGCCATGGGCGTGGCCTACATCGCTTTCCTGCTGCTGCTCTGGCTGTGGCTGCGCACCAGCGCGGCGGATTATCTCGATCTCGTGCCGATGCCGTCAGATAGCGGTGGCGGTGGCTGCGGGCCGGCTGCGGATTTCGCCGGCGGTGGCGGGACCTTCGACGGCGGTGGCGCCAGCGCCAATTTCGACAGCGACGACAGCAGCGTCGGCGCCATCGTCGACAAGCCCTTCGAGACCATCGCACAGGCGGAGGAAGCGGCGATCCCGCTGGCCGTCATCCTGCTGGCCCTGGGCCTGGCGCTGTCTTCCCTGTTCGTGATCTGGTCGGCGCCGATCCTGTTCGCCGAGATCCTGGTGGACTTCCTGCTGGCCGCCGGCCTGTACCGGCGCCTGCGCGGCCTCGACCCGCGCCACTGGATGTTCGCCGCCCTGAAGCGCACCCTGCTTCCTTTTGTGCTGACCACGCTGCTGGTCGCCGGCGCAGGCGTGGGTATGCAGGCCTATGCACCGCAGGCCAGGTCGCTGGGCGAGGTGCTGGCCAGCCGGTGACGCCCGGGCGCGTTGTTTTCACGCCGCTTATCCGAATTGCATGTTGCTTGGAAACTTCTGGTGGCATACTTGCGTTGTCCGATCAAGCTTGCCTCCACCGTATGCGCCGCGTTCTTCTCCTGCTGCTTGCTGTCTGCTGCGCCCCGGCGCAGGCTGCGCCCGGCGAACGCGTCACCCTGTGCTTCGAGCGCCAGGAAGTCCGCCCATGGCGCACCCTGAATTTCGATGGCCTGAATTTCGAGCTGCTGGCCGACGTCGCGCGGCGTACCGGCGTCAGTTTCGACTACCAGAGCATGCCCTGGAAGCGCTGCCTGGAACAGCTCAAGGCCAACCAGGTCGACGGCGCCTTTTCGGTCAGCTTCAAGCGCGACCGCATGGTGCTCGGCGCTTATCCGGGCGTCGTCGCCGGCGTCGACAACCCGCATGCCGACACCTCCAAGCGCATGCACATGGATTCCTATGTGCTGGTGCGTCCGCGCGGCAGCCGCCTCGACTGGGACGGCAAGAAGTTCCACAACCTGGACGGCCGCATCGGCTTCCAGCTCGGCTACTCGGTCGGCGACTTCCTGCGTGCGCACGGCGTGGCGATCGACGAGGGCAGCCAGCGCGCTGACGAACTGGCCCAGAAGCTGGTGGCCGGACGCCTGGCCGGCGCCGCGCTGGGCGGCCGCACGACTGCGCAGCTGATGCGCAGCAGCTACGCGGACCGCCTCGAGGTGCTGCCGGTGCCGCTGTTAGAGCAGGCCTATTACCTGGTACTGTCGCATGCCTTCGCGGCAAAGAACCCGCAGTTGGCGGCGCGCCTGTGGGACGCGGTCGAGCATGCGCGCATCAGTCCCGCTTATCGCAAGCATGAAACACAGGCCGTCGGAAGGGCGCCCTAGCAGGTAAAATCCGCTTCTACAACTTAGAGGCACAAGATGAAACGAACTGACCTGGCAAAGAAAGACGCCGAAAAACTGAAGAACCAGATGGGTGCGCAGAACGCGGGCTTTGGCGCGGCAGCCAAGGGCGCCACGTTGGATCGCCGCGAACAGCGCGACCGCGACCGCGCGCTCGGACTGGTGCCGTTCGCGGTCAAGCTCAACGGCGACCTGGTCAAGCAGCTGCAGGCACTGAGCAAGGAACGCGGCGTCGAGCTGAACGAACTGGTCGCCGAGTTGCTGCAAAAAGGATTGGCCGCGTAGGCGGTCTGCTTACGTCAGGCGTATTCGCGCAGGACGGTATAGACGCCGTTCTTCGATTCCACCAGCGCATAGCCGCGCACGTCCCACAGCACCGGCGGACCGTCCAGGGGGATGGTGGAGCCGGTAGCACGGCGCGCCATCGTCACGTGCGGGCGATAGCGGCGCGCTTCCGGCTGCAGGCCAAGGTTCACCAGGGCCTCTGCCAGGCGCGCGTGCAGGGCGGCCAGGCCGGGTGGCGTGAGATCCGGCTCCAGCACCGCGATCCCGTTGTGCCACAGGGCCGCGCGCGTCAGGTCGAGGCGAAAGGCTTCGAAGGGCACGGCGAAACCGTCGAGCAGCTCGGGCAGCCGCTCGCTCGGCAGGGCGCCGAGGAAGTGCAGGGTGACGTGTAGCTTGTCGCTGTGGACGGGAGCTGCGCCCTTTGCCCACCCCCAGGCATTGCGCCACTCCGTCAGGAGATGGCGCAGCGGGGGATCGGGCCAGAGAGCCAGGAACAGGCGGGTAGTATCGGCTTGCCCGTTCATGGCTTCGTCCTCAGAAGCAGTGTTCCGGCGCCGGGAAGCTGCCGTCCTTCACCGCCGCCACGTAGGCCTTGACCGCGTTGTCGATGCTGGTCTGGCCTTCCATGAAGTTGCGCACGAAGCGAGCCTTGCGGCCCGGGAACACGCCCAGCAGGTCGTGCATCACCAGCACCTGGCCGGAGCAGTCCGGCCCGGCGCCGATGCCGATGGTCGGGATGGTGAGCAGTTCGGTGACTTCCTTGCCGAGACCTGCGGGAATCGCCTCCAGCACGACCAGCGATGCGCCGGCCGCCTGCAGCGCCAGGGCGTCGGCTTTCAACTGCTCGGCCGCGGCGTCGGTCTTGCCCTGCACCTTGAAGCCGCCGAAGGCGTGCACGAACTGCGGGGTCAGGCCGATGTGGGCGCACACCGGGATGCCGCGCTCGACCAGGAAGCGCACGGTCTCGGCCAGCCAGGCGCCGCCTTCGATCTTGACCATCTGCGCGCCGGCGCGCATCAGGGTCACGGCATTGTTGTAGGCCTCGACCGGGGTGGTGTAGCTGCCGAAGGGCATGTCGGCCAGGACAAGCGCAAGCTTGTTGCCGCGCGCGACCGAGGCCGTGTGGTAGGCCACATCCGGCACCGTCACCGGCAGGGTCGAGTCGTAGCCGGCGCAGACCATGCCCAGCGAATCGCCGATCAGCAGCACTTCCACGCCGCAGCGGTCCATCAGCGAGGCGAAGCTGGCGTCGTAGGCGGTCAGCATGGTGATCTTGTCGCCTGCCTCGCGCATGGCCAGCAGCGAGGGCGCGGTCACGGCCTTGCGCACCGGTTTCGGTGCGTCGTTGGCGGCTGGGTCCTGGCCCTGCAGATAAGCGCTCATGGGAATCCTTTAAAACGATCGTTCGGAAAACGCGTAGTGTAATCCGGCGCGCGCAAACCTGCAGCGTCAGGAACGGAAGATAAAGTACACCGCTCCGACCAGGCACAGCGCCGCCCACACGTAGTCGAGCTTGAAAGGCTCGTTCATGTAGAGCATGGCGAAGGGCACGAACACGCTGAGCGTGATCGCTTCCTGCATGATCTTCAGCTGGGCGAGGCTGAATTGGGTGTGGCCGATGCGATTGGCCGGCACCTGCAGCAGGTATTCGAACAGGGCGATGCCCCAGCTGATCAGGGCCGCGATGTACCAGGCGCGGTTGTTGAGGCTCTTCAGGTGGCCGTACCAGGCGAAGGTCATGAAGATGTTCGACAGCACCAGCAGGCCGGCGGTCTGGAACCAGACGGGCAGGCCCATGTCAGAACACCTTGCGGACCGCCTGGCTGGCGACCAGCGGCAGGTAGTCGTGGATCGGGCCGAGGCCCGGGATCGCCAGATCCGGCGCGATCTCGGCCAGCGGGGCCAGCACGAAGCCGCGCTCGTGCATGCGCGGATGGGGCACCGTCAGGGTCTCGCTCGCAATCTGCTGGTCGCCGTACAGCAGCAGGTCGAGGTCGAGGGTGCGCGGCGCGTTGCGGTAGGGGCGCTCGCGGCCATGCGCCTGTTCGATGTCCTGCAGCGCACCCAGGAGTTCGTAGGGATCGAAACTGGTGTCGATGCAGGCCACCGCATTGATGTAGTCCGGGCCGGTCGAGTCGACCGGCATCGTGCGGTACAGGCCCGAGGTTTCGATCACGGTGGTGCCGTCCAGCAGTGCGAGCCGGCGCAGCGCGTCGAGCACGTTGGCCTGCGCGTCGCCCAGGTTGGCGCCGATGCCGACGTAGGCGATCATTCCTCGCCGCCGCCCTGGGCCTGCGGTGCGGCGCCTTCGCCGCCCGAACGGCGCGGGCCGCGGCGCGGCGGCCGCTTGCGCTTCTGCCCTGTGCCCACTTCGCCGTTGCGCGGACGCGCATTCGCCGCCGCCAGCAGGGCTTCGCGCTCGCCGCCTTCGGCCGCATAGAACGCGGTCCACCATTCGCCGATCTCGCCCGGCAGCTCGCCCGATTCGCAGCGCAGCAGCAGGAAGTCGTAGCCGGCGCGGAAGCGCGGGTGTTCGAGCAGTTTGTAAGGGGCCTTGCCGGTGCGGCGCTCGAAGCGCGGCTGCATGGCCCAGATGTCGCGCATGTCGGTGGCGATGCGGCGCTGCAGGGCCAGGTTCTCGGTCTGGGTTTCCAGCACGTCGTCGGCCGCCAGGTGCAGGGCGGGAATCGGCGCTTCGCCGGCGGCGCGGTAGGCGTTCCACTTTTCCAGCACCTGGTGCCACAGCAGCGAAGCGAACAGGAAGCCGGGCGAAACGCCCTTGCCGGCCTTGACCCGGCCATCGGTCGATTCCAGGGCGAGGGTGACGAACTTCATGCCGATCGGCTGCTCCAGCACTACGTCCAGGAGCGGCAGCAGGCCGTGGTGCAGGCCGGCCGAGCGCAGCTCTTTCAGGCAGGCCAGCGCGTGGCCCGACAGCAGGAGCTTGAGCATCTCGTCGAACACGCGCGCCGCCGGCACGTTGTCGATCAGGGGCGCCATGACGGGAATCGGGGCGCGCGTGCTCGGCTCGATGGTGAAGCCGAGCTTCGCGGCGAAGCGCACCACGCGCAGCATGCGCACCGGGTCTTCGCGATAACGCGCTTCCGGCACGCCGATGATGCGCAGTAGCTTGGCGCGGATGTCCTCGATGCCGCCGTGGTAGTCCAGCACCGTCTGGGTGGCCGGATCGTAGTACATCGCATTGATGGTGAAGTCGCGCCGCGCCGCATCCTCGTGCTGCGGGCCGAAGTTGTTGTCGCGCAGGACGCGGCCGTGTTCATCCTTCG
Source organism: Massilia sp. IC2-477 (assembly GCF_020707265.1). Classification (GTDB taxonomy): domain Bacteria; phylum Pseudomonadota; class Gammaproteobacteria; order Burkholderiales; family Burkholderiaceae_D; genus Telluria. The sequence goes on along the minus strand of NZ_JAJFEQ010000006.1, from coordinate 407,970 downwards.
GCGCATTGTCGCTGCCGTTGCCGCGGAAGGTGGTCACTTCCAGCAGGTCCTGGCCGAACATCACGTGCACGATCTGGAAGCGGCGCCCGATGATGAAGGCGCGGCGGAACAGGCGCTTGACCTGCTCGGGCGTGGCGTCGGTGGCGATGTCGAAGTCCTTGGGCTTCACACCCAGCAGCAGGTCGCGCACGGCGCCGCCGACGACAAAGGCCTTGAAGCCGGCTTCCTGCAGGGTCTGGGTGACCGTGATCGCATTGCGGGACACGTTGCGCGGGTCGATCTTGTGCTCGTCCGGACCCAGGATGACGGGTTGGGTCGGGTCGCGGCCGTCGTCTTTCACGCCGAGGATCTTGCGGATGAATTTCTTAATCATTGAAGAGATGGATAGTTGGCCAACCCTGCGCCTGCGCGTGGGCGGCGAGCCTGGCGCTCGGGTTGGTGGCGACCGGATGGCTGACGATGGACAGCAGCGGCAGGTCATTGTGCGAGTCGCTGTAGAAGTGGCAGCGCTCGAACGATTCGAAGGTGTGGCCGAGGCGCTCGAGCCAGGCGTGCATGTGCGTGATCTTGCCCGGGCCCGAAGTCGGGGTGCCGACCAGTTTTCCGGTCAGGTTGCCCTGCGCATCGTATTCCGGCATGGCGCCGATGTGGTGCTCGACGCCGAAGCGCGCCGCGATCGGCGCCGTGATGTGGTAGTTGGTGGCGGTGATGATGGCCACCAGGTCGCCGGCCTCCTGGTGCCGGCGTACCAGCGCCAGCGCCTGCGGCCGGATCGCGGGTTCGATGACCTCGCGCATGTAGCGGTCGTAGATGGCGTCCAGCTCGGCGCGCGGGAAGCGCGCCAGCGTGCCGAGGGCGAACTCGAGGTACTCGACCGGGTCGAGCACGCCCGCCTGGTACTGGGCGAAGAACTCGTCGTTACGGCGGCGGAAGGCGGTTTCGTCCACGGCGCCTATGCGGACCAGGAACTCGCCCCACTCGTAATCCGAATCGATCGGCAGCAGGGTGTGGTCGAGGTCGAACAGCGCAAGGTTTTTCATTCTTTGGTTTCCGACTGCTGGTTTTCTTGCAGCAACAAGTCACGCAGCAGGGGCAGGGTGACCGGGCGCTGGGTCTCGAGCGAATACTGGTCGAGCGCGTCCAGCATCGTCGCCAGCGACCGCATGTCGCGCTTGAAGTGAGACAACAAATAGGGTAACACGCTGGCCGAGAGCGTCAAACCGCGCGCTTCCGCGGCCTGGGTCAGCGCCGCGATCTTCTCGTCGTCGGACAGGCCCTTGATCTGGTACACCAGGCCCCAGCCCATGCGTGTGCGCAGGTCTTCGCGCACCCCCAGCACGCCCGGCGGCACCGGACCGGTGCTGACCATGTAGGCACCGTGTTCGCGGATCTGGTTGAACAGGGCAAAGGCGTCGATCTGGCGCTGCGGCGACAGGCGGTCGCAGTCGTCGAGCAGATACAGCGTCACGTCCTCGGTGTGGACGAACTGGTCCGCCGGGGCGTCGAACGGGATATAACGCGAGGCCGGACTGGCCGCCAGCGCCTGCAGCAGGTGGGTCTTGCCGGCGCCGGTGTCGCCCCACAGGTAGGCGAAATGCTCGCGCGAAGCACGCTGCGCGAACTGGTGCATCAGGTGCGCCAGTTCGGCATTCTCGCCCACCTGGAAGGTGTCGAGGCTGTGCGCCGGCTCGGCGCCTAAATCGAGCACCAGCTGCTTCATGGCGTCGTCGGTCTCATTCGGGATAGGTCATGTGCGTTCGGCATTATAAAAGCTGCTGCGCAAATAGTGGGCACGCACATGGCGGAAACCGACCATCAGCACCGCCGAGGCGGGCAGCGCCAGCAGCACGCCGGCAAAGCCGAACAGCTCGCCGAAGGCCATCAGGGCGAAAATCACGGCCAGCGGGTGCAGGCCGATGCGTTCGCCCACCAGGCGCGGCGTCAGGATGAAGCTTTCGATCAGCTGGCCCAGCGTGTAGATCGCCACCACCCAGGCCAGCGCCACCCAACCCGGGAACTGCAGCAGCGCCGCCACCAGGGCCAGCAGCATGCCCAGGCCAAAGCCGAGGTAGGGGACGAAGCCGAGCAGGCCGGTGAGTACGCCCACCGGCAGCGCCACGTCCAGCCCGACCATGGCCAGCGCCGCCGAGTAGTACACCGCCAGCACGATCATCACCAGCAGCTGGCCGCGCAGGTACTGGGCCAGCAGGCCGTCCGCTTCCGCCGCCATGCCGCTTACCTGGGGCGCCCAGCGGCGCGGGATCGCGCCTTCGATGCGCGCGAGCAGCTGGTGCCAGTCGAGCAGCAGGTAGAACAGCACCACCGGCACCAGGGTGAGCGTCGCGATCCAGCCCAGCACGGCGCTACCGCCGACGCGCACCTTGGCCAGTACCGAGGTCCAGAGGTCGTCGCCGCCGGCCGCCACCTGCTGCTGCAGCAGTTCGCGCAGGCCGGCGCTGTCGAGTTTCACGTTAATGCCGTAGCCGGCCAGCCAGGGCGAGACAAAGGTGTCGAGCCAGGTGAAGAAGGCGGGAATCTTGGCCTGCAGCAGGGGGATCTCGGCGCGCAGCACCGGCACCACGGTCAGGAACAGGGCCACGACGCAGGTAGAGAAGGCGGCCAGCACGACCGACACCGCCACCACGCGCGGCATCCTGCGCTTGCCCAGGCGCACCCGCGCCAGCCGGTCGACTGCGCCGCCCAGCATGTAGGCCAGGATCGCGGCCGCGATGAAGGGCGACAGGATCGGCCCCAGGGTGTACAGCAGAAGCGCCACCGCCAGCCAGAGCGCCAACCAGAATGCGGATTGTTTTTGCTCCGGAGTGAGGAAGAATGGCATGCGTGTTCTTGTTATCTTTGCGTTTTTGCCAAGCAAATCAGGCCAAAAAGACCGGAAATGCGGTTGGGCGGGGCTGTTTTGCTAAAATAGCGGATTGACCAGGTTTGGGTCTGCCGCCTTCTATTTTACCGCCTCCGCTGCCAAATACCATGAGCCAACCATCTAATGTTTCCCTCTCCTACCGTGACGCCGGCGTCGACATCGACGCGGGCGATGCCCTGGTCGAAGCGATCAAGCCCCTTGCCAAGCGCACCATGCGCGAAGGCGTCCTCGGTGGCATCGGCGGTTTTGGCGGCCTGTTCGAGATCAGCAAGAAGTTCAAGGAGCCGGTCCTGGTCTCGGGTACCGACGGCGTCGGCACCAAGCTCAAGCTCGCCTTTGAACTGAACCGCCACGACACGGTCGGCATCGACCTGGTCGCCATGAGCGTGAACGACATCCTGGTGCAGGGTGCCGAGCCGCTGTTCTTCCTCGATTACTTCGCATGCGGCAAGCTGGACGTGGCCACCGCCACCAGCGTGGTCGCCGGCATCGCCCAGGGCTGCGAGCAGTCCGGCTGCGCCCTGCTGGGCGGCGAGACCGCCGAGATGCCGGGCATGTACCCGGACGGCGAATACGACCTGGCCGGCTTCGCCGTCGGCGCGGTGGAAAAGTCGCAGATCATCGATGGTAGCAAGATCGTCCCGGGCGACGTGGTGCTGGGCCTGGCCTCGTCGGGCATCCACTCCAACGGCTACTCGCTGGTGCGCAAGATCATTTCGGTCGCCAAGCCCGACCTGGAAGCCGATTTCCACGGCCGCAAGCTGGCCGACGTGCTGATGGCCCCGACCCGCATCTACGTCAAGCCGCTGCTCGCGCTCATGCAGTCGATGGAAGTGAAGGGCATGGTGCACATCACCGGCGGCGGCCTGGTCGAGAACATCCCGCGCGTGCTGGCCGACAATCTGACCGCCGTGCTGGATGCGAAATCGTGGACCCTGCCGCCGCTGTTCCAGTGGCTGCAGCAGCATGGCGGCGTGGCGGATGCGGAGATGCATCGCGTGTTCAACTGCGGCATCGGCATGACCGTGATCGTCTCGAAAGAGAACGCGGACGCCGCCATGGCCCAGCTGCAGGCGGCCGGCGAGACCGTGTACCGCATCGGCGAGATCCGCGCGCGCGAAGAAGGCCAGGCGCAGACCGTCGTGCAGTAAGTAACCTGCGATTGACATGACAACGGGCGCTTGGTGCTTCACCAAGCGCCCGTTCTGTTTCGGCGCCGGCTATGGCGCGGCCGCCCCGCCCAGCTGCTTCGCCAGGAACTTCTCGACCCGGCCCCAGAAATCGATCTTTGTGGCCGCCTGCGACCAGCCGTGTTCCTCGTCCTGGTACACCACCCACTCGAGCTGCTTGTTGTGGCCCGATACCGCATCGCGGAAGCTGCGGCCGTGGAGCAGCGGCACGCGGCGGTCGGCCGCGCCATAGGCCATCAGGAGCGGCTGCGTGATCCGGGCCGCGTGGGTGATGGGGGAGTTCGCCTTGAGCAGTTCTGCCTCCTTGACCGGGTCGCCGATCAGGTCCGGCATGCCGTAGGCCTTGTAGTCTTCCGACAGGTCGCTGAATGCCCACTGGCCGTTGTAAAGCAGGTTGAGGTCTGTGAGGCCGGCCCAGCTTACGCCGCAGCGGAACAGTTCGGGATCCTTCGCCAGGCCCATCAGGGCCGCGTAGCCGCCATAGCTGGCCCCAGCGATGCAGATTCTTTTCGGGTCGGCGATGCCCTGGGCGATGGCCCAACGTGCGCCGTCGGCCAGGTCGTCCTGCATGGCCCGTCCCCACTGCTTGAGGCCGGCCGCGAAGTGCGTATGGCCGAAGCCGGTGCTGCCGCGGAATTCCGGCTCCAGCACCGCGTAGCCGCGCGAGGCCAGGAACTGGTTGTCCGGGTCCCAGCCCCAGCGGTTGCCGCGCACATAAGGCCCGCCGTGTACCAGCACCACTAGCGGCAGGTTCTTGCCGCCTCCCGGCGGTGTCGTCAGCAGGCCCGGGATCTCGCGTCCGTCGCGCGCCTTGTAGCGCACCGGCTCCTGGCGCGCCATGCGCTTCGGATCGATGCCCGGACGGCGTTCCATCAGGCGTTTCAGGCTGCCGTCGCGCAGGTTGTAGACGTTGTAGCTGATCGGATGGGTGTCGGAATAGGAGGTCACCAGCACCCAGGGCGCGTCCGGGCTGGCGGCAACCGAGACCAGGTTGACCGTCCCCGGGGCCTGCGCATCGATCTTCTTCTGCAGCGCCGTCATCTCTGGATCGAACCAGACGTTGGCGCGCGCGTCGGTGGTCAATTGGGCGCCCAGCAGCTTGCCGCGCCGGCTCACCAGTACGCCGTCGAAGTCGTAGCCGGGGGTCTCGATCACCGGTTCCGGGCTGATCTTGCCGGTACGGAGGTCGAAGGTATGCAGGGCCATGGTGTCCTTGCCTCCCGTAGCGCTGACGTACAGGGTGCCATCCGGGCCAAAGCCGACCGGCTCGATCGCGTCACGCCCTCCCTTGTAGCGATGGTAGGAGGCGATCGGCCGCCAGATCGAGGTGGCCGGGTCGAGATAATGCACTGTGCTGGTGTCCTTCTCGTAGGTAAGCGCCACCCGCGGCGCGCCCGCGTTGTCCAGCAGCCAAGCGGTGACGTTGCCGGGGCGCTGGACGCTGCTGGCCTGGCCGGTCAGCGTGTTCAGGCGCAGCAGTTCGACCGACTTGAACTTGTCCTTGAGGTCCCAGGTCACGCTCTCGACGTAGACGTACTCGGAATCCTCGGTGCCCCGCTGCGACATGATGAAGGTGTGCCAGGGCAGGGTGCGGCTCTTGATGTGCGATTCGATGCCCATCGCTTCACCCCTGCGCTCGGCCAGCTGGCGCATCCCGCTGCCGTCGCGGTTGACCGCGTACAGGCCGTAGGCGGCATCCTGCCTGGCCGGACCAACGCTTTTGTCGGTGACGTTGAACAGCAGCCGCTCTTCGTTCACCCAGGCGAAGTCGAGGATGTCGGCGTCCTTATAGGATGCCGCCCGGCTGACCGCGTTGGTCTGCAGATCGATCACTGCCAACATGTCGCGCTGGCCGGGAGTGCTGAAGATCGCGGCCACGTAGCGTCCCTTCGGGGACAGGCGCGCCCGATCGAGCGCCGGCGGCGAGAAGAAGCGCTCGATCGGCGTGAGCGGCGCCTGAGCGGCCGCGTCGAGGCACAGCGAAGCAAGGGCGGCGAAGGCCAGCAGTGCGCGTGCGCACAGGGAGAAAGGGCTCATGGGGGGCCTAGCGGCAAGGGTAGTCGAAGACCCAAGCGTAGCAGCTCCGGCATATGTATTGACCAGGACGTTCGCGGCGCCGCGCATTTTATGCGCGGCGCATCAGCCCTGCCCCGTTGGGCTAGCGTGCCGCGCTGCTGCCGATATGCCGTCCCAGGAAGCTCTCCACGCGCTTCCAGAAATCGAAGCGGTTCTGCGGCCGCGTCCAGCCGTGTCCTTCGTCCTGATACACGACCCATTCGACCTGCTTGTTGTGCCTGCTCACCGCGTCGCGGAACTGGTTGCCATGGTAAAGCGGCACACGCCGGTCCACCGCCCCGTAGGCCAGCAGCAGCGGCTGGGTGATCCTGGCCGCCTGGTGGATCGGAGAGGTGGCCTTGAGCTGGGCCGCGTCCTTGACCTGGTCGCCCACCAGCACCGGCATGCCGTGCAGTTTCCATTCTTCGCCCAGGTCGGAGTCGAAGCTCCAGTGGCCGTCGTACAGCAGGTTGATGTCGGTAACGCCGGCCCAGTTGATCGCGCACTTGTACAGGTTCGGGTCCTTCACCAGTCCCATCAGGGCCGCGTAGCCGCCGTAGCTGGCGCCGGCGATGCAGATGCGTTTAGGGTCGGCAGTGCCCTGGGCGATGGCCCAGCGGGCGCCGTCGGCGATATCGTCCTGCATCGCCAGGCCCCACTGCTTCCAGCCGGCGCGGTAGTGGCCCATGCCGTAACCAGTGCTGCCACGGAAGTCGGGCTCCAGCACGGCGTAGCCGCGCGAGGCCAGGAACTGGGTCTGCGGATCCCAGCCCCAGTGGTTGCCGCGCACGAAGGGCCCGCCGTGGACCAGCACCACTAGCGGCAGGTTCTTGGCGGCCCCTCCTGGCGGCAGGGTGAGCAGAGCAGGGATCTCGCGCCCGTCGCGCGCCTTGTAGCGCACCGGGTCCTGGCGTCCCATTTTCGCCGGGTCGATTCCATCCAGACTGCTGCCGACCGGGTTCAGCTTGCCGGTGGATGGCTGGTACAGGTTGTAGGATACGGGGCGCACGTCGGAAAACGAGCGCACCAGCACCCAGGGTGCGTCGGCGCGCGAGGCGACCGAGATCAGGTTGACGGTGCCCGGCAGCAGCTTGTCGATGCCTTGCTGGACCGCCTGCATCTCCTTGTCGAACCAGACGATGGCCGGAGCGTCGGTTTCGACGCTCGCTCCCAGCACCTTGCCGCGCCGGTCGACCAGGGCGCCGTCGAAGTCGTAGCCGGGCGTGACCACCAGCGGTTTCGGGTTGACCTTCCCGGTCGCCAGATCGAGCGTGTGCAGCGAGGCCGTGTCCTCGCCTTCGTAGGCGCGCACGTAGAGCGTGCCGTCGGCGCCGAAGCCGACCGGCGTGAAGGCGCCCGGGCTGCCCTGCCAGGTGGAGAACTGCGCCAGCAGGCGCCATTTCGAGGTCGCCGGGTCGCGGTAATGGATGCTGGTCTTGCCGCCTTCGGAACGCGTGGTGAGGCGCGGTTCTCCGGCATTGTCGAGCAGCCATTCGTCGACCGGTCCCGGGCGCTGGACGGTCTGCACCTGGCCGGTCACCGTATCGAGCCGCAGCAGGTTGACGGTGCGGACCACGTTGTAGTCGTCCAGCTCGGGGCTGGTAACGTAGACGGTATTCGCGTCCTGGGGACCGCGCTGGGGCAGCATGAAGGTGTGCCAGGGCAGGATGCGGCGGTCCAGGCGCGAACCGCCTTCGCTGACGAATTCCACGCCGCGCCGACTGGCCAGCTGGCGCATGCCGCCGCCGTCGCGGTTCACGGCGTACAGGCCGCTGGCAAGCTGGTAGCCGCCCGGCCCCACCTGCTTGTCGCTGACGTTGTAGATCAGGCGCTCGTCGTTCACCCACTGGAACTGGAGCACGTCGACTTCCGAGTAAGCGGCCACCGCCTTCGCCTTGTTTTCCACCAGGTCGACCACCACCAGCACGTCGCGCCGGCCGGGCGCGCCCGAGATGGCGGCAAGATAGCGGCCGCTGGGCGAGAGCGTGGCGTCGTCCAGCAGCGGGTTGGCGAAGAAGGCTTCGACGGGAGGCGCCGCGCCCTGGCCGAAAGCGGGGAAGGCAAGGACAAGGGTCAGCAGGAAGGCGCCGGCGGCGCGTGCGACGAAGGCTAGGTGGGCGGGCATGGTACTCCTTTGGGCAAACCGGCCGTCTGTTGCCGGCCTGCCGAGCGTAGCAGTCTTGCCGGTCGCCTGCTTGTATGTACGTTGCCGTGCGGGTTCATGCGCACGGCATAGGCTCAGTGGGGCGCCGCACCGGCACCGATATGCCGTCCCAGGAAACTCTCCACGCGCTTCCAGAAATCGAAGCGGTTCTGCGGCCGCGTCCAGCCGTGGCCCTCATCTTCGTACACGACCCATTCGACCTGTTTGTTATGGGCCTGGACGGCCTCCCTGAACTGGTTGCCGTGGTAGAGCGGCACGCGGCGGTCCACCGCCCCGTAGGCCAGCAGCAGCGGCTGGGTGATCTTCGACGCCTGTTCGATCGGCGAGGTCGCCCTGAACTGCGCGGCATCCTTCACCGGGTCGCCGATCATCAGGGGCATGCCGTGGTTCTTCCAGTCCTCGCTCAGATCGGAATCGAAACTCCAGTGACCGTTGAACAGCAGGCTGATGTCGGTGACGCCGACCCAGTTGATGCCGCACTTGTACAGGTCCGGGTCCTTCACCAGGCCCATCAACGCCGCATAACCGCCATAGCTGGCGCCGGCGATGCAGATGCGCTTCGGATCGGCGATGCCCTGGGCGATGGCCCAGCGGGCGCCGTCGGCGATGTCGTCCTGCATGGCCAGGCCCCATTGCTTGAAGCCGGCCTGGAAGTGCGCCGTGCCGTAGCCGCGGCTGCCGCGGAAGTCCGGTTCCAGCACGGCATAGCCGCGCGAAGCCAGGAACTGGGTATCCGGGGCCCAGCCCCAGTGGTTGCCGCGCACGTAGGGGCCGCCGTGCACCAGCACCACCAACGGCAGGTTCTTGCCGCCGCCCGGCGGAACCGTGAGCAGGGCCGGGATCTCGCGCCCGTCGCGCGCCTTGTAGCGCACCGGATCCTGGCGGCCCATCCTGGCCGGATCGATGCCCTCGTAGCTGTTGCCGACCGGGTTCAGCTTGCCGCTGCCCGGGCTGTACAGGTAGTAGGCGAGCGGGCGCACGTCGGACAGGGAGTGCACCAGCACCCAGGGAGCCTCCGGATTCGCGGCCACCGAGATCAGGTTGGCGGCGTTCGGCAGCAGCTTGTCCACCGCCTGCTGGATCGCCGTCATCTCCTTGTCGAACCAGACGCTGCCTGGTGCGTCGGTTTCGATGACCGCACCCAGCACCTTGCCGCGCCGGCTGACCAGTCCGCCGTCGAAATCGTAACCCGGCATCACCACCACGCCTTGCGGATCGACCTTGCCGGTGGCTAGGTCCAGGGTGTGCAGGGCGGCCGCATCCTTGCCGGCATACGCGCGCACGTACAGTTTGCCATCGGCGCCGAAGCCGACCGGCGTGAAGCCCTCTTTGCTGCCGGCATAGGTCGGGAATTGCGCGAGCTGGCGCCACTTGCCGCTGGCCGGCTCGCGATAATGCATGGTGGTGGTGCCGCCGGAGGCATGCAGCGTCAGGCGCGGCTCGCCGGCATTATCCAGCACCCAGCTGTCGACCTGGCCGGGACGCGATACGGCCTGGGACTGTCCCGTCAACGTGTTCAGGCGCAGCAGATTGGTCGTGAACACCTTCTCGTTCTGACCGGGGTCGCTGCTCAGCACATACACCTCGTTCGAATCCTGGGCCCCGCGCTGGCCCAGCATGTAGGTGAACCAGGACAGCATGCGCGGGGCGGACGCGCGCCGGCTGGCCAGCTGGCGCATTTCGCCGCCGTCGCGGTTCACCGCATACAGGCCGCTGGCCAGGTAATTCCCGCCCGGGCCGATCTGCTTGTCGCTGACATTGAACAGCAGGCGCCCGTCGTTCACCCACTGGAACTGCAAGACGTCGACGTCGTTGTAGCTGGCGACCGGGGTCGCCTTGTTTTCCTGCAGGTCGACCACGATCAGCATGTCGCGCCGTCCCGGGGCGCCCGACAGGGCGGCCAGGTAGCGCCCGCTGGGCGAGAGCTCGGCCTTGGCCAGCAGCGGATTGGAGAAGAACAGCTCGACCGGCGGCAGCGCTGCCTCGGCATGCGCGTCGATGGCAAGCCCGCTGCTCAGGGCGCACGCGAGCAGGGCGTGCGCGCACAGGGAAGTCAATCGTGTCATGGCCGTGCTCACTTACTGTTTCGCCGCGCCGGCGCCGATATGGCGGTCGAGGAAGCGCTCGACCCGGCCCCAGAAGTCGAAATTGTTCTTTTCCAGCGACCAGCCGTGGCCCTCCTCCGGATACTCGACCCATTCGACGTTCTTGTTGGTCTTTTGAAGTGCGTCACGGAATGCGGTGCCGTGGTTGACCGGCACGCGCCGGTCGGCGCCGCCGTAGGCCAGCAGCACCGGCTGGGTGATGCGGGCGGCCTGCGCGAGCGGCGAGGTGGCCTTGAACTGGGCGGCGTCCTTGACCGGGTCGCCGATCATCTCGGGCATGCCGTAGGCCTTGTATTCGTCCGAGGTGTCGTTGCTGAAGTTCCAGCCGCCGTTATAAAGCAGGTTGATGTCGGTGACGCCCACCCAGTTGATGCCGCACTTGTAGAGCTCCGGGTCCTTCACCAGTCCCATCAGGGTGGCGTAGCCGCCGTAGCTGGCGCCCGCGATGCACACGCGCGCGCCGTCGGCGATGCCCTTGCCGACCGCCCAGCGCACGCCGTCCGCGAGGTCGTCCTGCATCGCCAAGCCCCACTGCTTGAAGCCGGCCTTGAAGTGTTTGGTGCCGAAACCGGTGCTGCCGCGGAATTCCGGCTCCAGCACGGCGTAGCCACGCGACGCGACGAACTGCGTTTCCCGGTTCCAGCCCCAGGAGCCGCCGCGCACGAAGGGGCCGCCATGGACCAGCACAACCATCGGCAGCTTGGTCTTGGCGCCGCCCGCCGGCAGCGTCAGCAGGGCCGGGATCTCGAGGCCGTCGCGCGCCTTGTAGCGGATGAATTGTTGGCGTCCCATCTGCGCCGGGTTGATGCCGGGCCGCAGGTCGGCGATCTTGCTGATCGCCCCGGTCTGGATGTTGTACAGCGACCAGGTGCCCGGGATGGTGTCCGAGTAGGACCGCACCAGCACTACCGGCGAATCGACCTGCGCCGGCACCGTGATCAGGTTGATGGTGGCCGGCAGCAGTTTGTCGACCGCCGCCTGCACCGTCTTCATGGCCGGGTCGAACCATTCGTTCGACTCGGCGTCGGTGGTGAAGCGGATGCCCAGCACCTTGTCGCGGTTCGTTACCAGGCTGCCGTCAAAGTCGAAGCCGGCGGTGACGACCAGCGGCTGTGGATCGATCCTGCCGCTGGCGACGTCGAACAGATGCAGGGCCGTGGTGTCGCGCCCGCCGCTGCGGGCCAGCACATACAGCTTGCCGTCCGGCGCGAAGCCGAGCGGCTGCAGCGCCCTGCTGCCGTCGCCGTAGGCCGGATAGCTGGTCAGCATGCGCCAGGCGCCGCTGGCCGGGTCGCGGTAGTGCAGGGTGATCGTGTCCTTCTCGAAGCTCGATGCCAGGCGCGGCTCGCCCTGGTGGTCGAGCATCCAGCCCGTCACGTTGCCGGGACGCGGCACCGACTGGGTGAAGCCGGTCAGGGTGTTCAGGCGCAGCAGGTCGACGCTGCGCACCTCGCCGGAGGTGTCGAAGTTGTAGCTCTCGACGTAGATGGTGTCGGAGTTGCGCGGCCCCGGCTGGTCGAGCAGGTAGGTGTGCCAGGGCAGGATCTTGCGTCCCACGCGGGTGCCGGTGCGATGCACCGAGCCGACCCGATCGGCCAGCTCCACGAACTTCTCGCCGTCGCGGTTGACGGCGTACAGGCCCGGCGCATAGCGCCGGTTGCCGACGCCGACGCCTTTTTCGCGGGTGTTGAAGACCAGGCGTTCGTTGCTGATCCAGCGGAATTCGCCGACGTCGGCATCGTCATACGACGCGACCACCTTGACGCTGTTGTCCTGCAGGTTGACGACCGCCAGGAAGTCGCGCTTGCCCGGCGCGCCGGAACGCACGGCCAGGAAGCGGGCGTCCGGCGACAGGCTGGCGCCGCCGAACGGGGAGTTGGCGAAGAAACTGGCGATGGGCGGCCGGGCGCTTGCAGTCGACGCAGGCGCCTGGGCCTGGACAGGGAGACTGCATGCGAGGACGGCGGCAAAGGCAAGGCGGAAGAAAACGGAAGTCATTGGTCTCGGCTCGGGTTGTTCTTGTGGCGCGGGCAGCGCCCGGCGGTCAACAATAACAGGCCTTCCCCGGGACGGACACCCTACGGCCTCGATCTCATGCAGATGGCATGATGCGCGTGGTGCGCCTGCCTCAAGACTCTTCTTCCGGCGCACGGATGTAGTCGGCCATGCCCAGGCTGGCGCGGCTCGGCGGGGCGCTTGCCAGGCTGCCCAGCACGGTGGCCAGCAGTCCCGCCGGGACCCCGAACACGCCGGCGGCAAGCGGCTGGATGCCGAGCCAGGACTGGTCCAGGCTGCCGCCCAGGGTGGGGCTGGCGCGCAGCATGTACCACAGGCAGACCAGGAAGCCGCTGACCATGCCGGCGATCGCCCCGGTATGGTTGGCGCGCTTCCAGAACACGCCCAGCACGAGTACCGGGAACAGCGTGGAGCCGGCAAGCGAGAAGGCCGCGCCCACCAGGGACAGGATGTCGGCCGGCTTCTGCGAGGCGGCGTAGGCCGCGATGAAGGCCACCGCGAGCAGCAGCAGCTTGGAGATCGTCACCCGCTTCTGGGTCGAGGCGCCCGGGTCGACCATCTTGTAATACACGTCGTGCGACAGCGCGTTGGAGATCGCCAGCAGCAGGCCGTCGGCGGTGGACAGCGCCGCCGCCAGGCCGCCGGCCGCCACCAGGCCCGAGATCACGTAGGGCAGGCCGGCGATTTCCGGGGTGGCCAGCACCAGCACGTCGGCGTCGATCGCGATCTCGGCCAGCTGCACCACGCCGTCGCCGTTGATGTCGGCGATGCTGAGCAGGGGATTGACCTTGTCGACGTTGGACCAGTACGAGATCCAGGTCGGCAGCGCGGAAAAATCGCTGCCCACCAGCGCGGTGTAGATGTCGTACTTGGCCAGCACCGCCAGCGCCGGGATGGTCAGGTAGATCAGCAGGATGAAGAACAGGGTCCAGAACACCGACACCCGGGTCTCGTTGACCGAGGGCGTGGTGTAGGCGCGCATCAGGATGTGGGGCAGGGCGGCGGTGCCGAACATCAGGCAGAACACCACGGCCAGGAAGTTGTTGCGGCGCTTGTCCGAATCCGCCTCGGTGGCGCCGGGGAAGGGCACCGTGTGCGGCACCGGCGGGCGGGCGCGCGCCAGGTTGGCGTCGCGCTTTTCCTGCCACAGCGCGCGCGCTTCGTCGGGCGAGCCGGGATAGGTGGCGAGCGCCCGCTCGGCCTGGCGCACCTCGGTCAGCGAGGCGTTGCGGGCGCGCACCGCGGCGAGCTGGCGCTGGGCTTCCAGCTTGCCCGCTTCCCAGGAAGCCGGCAGGGCCGCCAGGCGCACCGCGTATTCGCCGGCACGGCGGCGGAACTCGGCCCGCACCTGTTCTTCGCGCGGGTCGTTCTCGAGCTGTTGCTCGCGCGCGGCCAGCTTGGGCAGGAGCGAGCCATAGGCCACCTGCGGCACCGGGTTGTCGGCATGCTTGGCCGCCAGCCAAATGGTCGGAATCAGAAACGCGACCAGCAGGATGATGTACTGCGCCACCTGGGTCCAGGTGATGCCGCGCATGCCGCCCAGGAAGGAACATACCAGGATCGAGGCCAGGCCGAGGAAGATGCCGACCGAGAAGTCCACCCCCGTAAAGCGCGAGGCGATCAGGCCGACCGCGTAGATCTGTGCTACCACGTAGGTAAAGGAGACCAGGATGGTGGCGGCCACCGCCAGCGCCCGCACCGGTCCGCCGCGCCCGCCCGCGCCGCCGCCGTAGCGCGCAGCCAGGAAGTCGGGGATGGTGTACTGCCCGAACTTGCGCAGGTAGGGCGCGATCAGCAGCGCCACCAGCACGAAGCCGCCGGTCCAGCCCATGATGTAGGCCAGCCCGTCGAAGCCGTAGAGGTACAGGCCGCCCGCCAGGCTGATGAAGCTGGCCGCCGAGATCCAGTCGGCGGCGGTGGCCATGCCGTTGAACAGGGCTGGCACGCGCCGCCCGGCCACGTAGTACTCGGTGACGTTCGAGGTGCGCGCCACCACGCCGATGGTGGCGTACAGCGCGATGGTCGCGAACATGAAGATGTAGCCGATCCACAGGCGCGGCATGCCTTCCTGTTCGAGCAGGGCGAGCGACCCCAGGAACAGGGCGAAGCAGCCGGTGTACCACAGGTAGTAGCGCGACAGCTTGCGAAAGTAAGACCGCTTGGCCGCGCTCATGCGTCCTCCCTGGCGCCGGCCTGGTAGCGGCGGTCGAGGCGGTGCATGCGCCAGGCGTAGATCGCGATGATGGCGAGCGACACCAGCGAGGCGCCCTGGGCTGCCATGTAAAAGGAGAGCGGCCAGCCGAACAGGGAGAAGTGCGACAGCTCGCGCGCGAAGTACACGGTGCCGAAGCCGGTGCACAGCCACAGCACCATCAGCACGGCGGTCAGGCGGCGCGTGGCACGCCAGTGGGCCGCACGGGCGGCCTCGGCGCCGGCCCGGGGAGGCAAGGGTTCATTCGGCATCGTCGGGCTCGCGAAGAGGTGGCGGGAAGGTCAGGCGGAACAGGCTGCCCGGATATTTGTTCGAGTGGCTGCGCGGGTTGTTGAAGATGTCGATCTCGGCGCCGTGCTGCTGCGCGATCTCGCGCACAATCGCCAGCCCCAGGCCACTGCCCTGCACGTTGCTGCCGAGGATGCGGTAGAAGCGCTCGAACACGTGGGCCCGCTCGCTGGGCGCGATGCCGGGGCCGGTGTCCTCGACCTCGAGCAGGGCGTGCTCGCCGTCGCGCCGCACGCGCACCGTCACGCTGCCGCCCTGCGGGGTGTAGCGCAGCGCGTTGTCGATCAGGTTCGACAGCAGTTCGCGCAGCATCAGCGCATTGCCGGCGATGAGCAGCGGCGCGTCCGCAGGTTCGAAGCCGAGGTCGATCCGGTGCGAGAACGAGGCCTGCACCCAGTCCTGCACGGTGGCGCGCGCCAGCTGGGCCAGGTCGAGCTCCTCGAAGGCCAGGCCGGTGTGCGGCTGGTTCTCGGCGCGCGCCAGCGCCAGCAGCTGGTTGACCAGGCGCGTGGCCGACTCCGAGCTCTTGGCCAGCTGTTCCAGCGAGCGGTGGATCTCGTCCGGGTCGACCTGGCGCAGGGCCAGCTCGGACTGCATGCGCATGCCGGCCAGCGGCGTCTTCATCTGGTGCGCGGCGTCGGCGATGAAGCGCTTCTGCATCTCCACGGTCTGGGCCAGGCGCTCGAGCATGTCGTTGAAGGAGCCGACCAGCGGCGAAATCTCTTCCGGCACCTGGCGCGGGTCGATCGGCGACAGGTCGTCCTGGGGGCGGGCGCGGATGCGCTCCTGCAGCTCGGCCAGCGGCGACAGGCCGCGCGACAGGGCGAACCAGACCAGGGCCAGGATCACCGGCAGGATGATGAACTGGGGCAGGATCACGCCCTTGATGATCTCGTTGGCCAGGTGGGCGCGCTTGTCGAGCGTTTCCGCGACCTGGACCAGGGCCAGGCCGGCCGGTAGACCGTTGGCGCGCGCGCCCAGCGGATCGAGGCTGACCCAGGAATAGGCAACCCGCACCGGCGTACCGTGGATGCTGTCGTTACGGAAGGCCACCGACCCATTGCGGGCGCGCTCGTCGGCGTTCATGCCGCTGTTGACAGTGCGTGGCCGCGGCAGGTCGCGGTCGCCGTCGAGGTGGGCGCCGTCCGGGCCGCTGATCTGGAAATAGACGCTGTCGACGTCGTCGGCGCGTAGCACGTCGCGCGCGCTACCGGGCAGCTGCACCGTGGGCCGGCCGGCCACCGTGCGGATCTGCTGCGACAGCACGGTGACGCGGTCTTCCAGCGCGTCGTCGAAGGGCTGGTTGGCGATCGACTTCGCCACCAGGTAGGTAATCGCGATGCTCATCGGCCACAGCAGCAGCAGCGGGGCCAGCATCCAGTCGAGGATCTCGCCGAACAGCGAGTGCCGGATGTTCTCGTCGGGTTCCGGATTGGGCGGTACGTAGGGCGCCGGTTGTAGCGGCTGGAAGGGCGCGGGCGTGTCCTGTCCCGCCCCGGAGGAGGGCGGGTCGGTGAGCCCGGCGTCGCGCTCGTTCACTTGGGTTCTGGAGCCGGCGCGCGCGGGGCGTCGGAGTATTTCTCGAGGCAGTAGCCGAGGCCGCGCACGGTGGCGATGCGCACGCCGCCGACCTCGATCTTCTTGCGCAGCCGGTGCACGTAGACCTCGATGGCGTTGTTCGAGACTTCCTCGCCCCATTCGCACAGGTGGTCGACCAGCTGTTCCTTGGACACCAGGCGCCCGGTGCGCGCCAGCAGCACTTCCAGCAGGCCGAGCTCGCGCGCCGACAGGTCGAGCATCTGGTCGTTGATATAGGCGCTGCGGCCGACCTGGTCGTACACCAGCGGGCCGTGGCGCACCACGGCCGGGCCGCCGCCGGCGCCGCGCCGGGTGAGGGCGCGCACCCGCGCCTCCAGCTCGGACAGGGCAAAGGGCTTGGCCATGTAGTCGTCGGCGCCGAGGTCGAGGCCTTCGACGCGCTGTTCGACCGAATCGGCGGCGGTGAGGATCAGTACCGGTAGCAGCGAAGAGCGGGCGCGCAGGCGGCGCAGCACTTCCAGCCCGGACAGCTTGGGCAGGCCGAGGTCGAGGATCAGGAGGTCGAACTCCTGGGTGGACAGGGCCGTATCGGCATCCTGGCCGTTCTTGACGCAATCGATGGCGTAGCCGGACTGGCGCAGGGAACGTGTTAGCCCGTCGGCAAGTACGCTATCATCTTCGGCGAGCAGAATTCGCATGGGACCACCTTGGTGTTTCGTTAGACCTTAAACAGCCCCTATTGTGTTTGATTTATCGCAACAATGCGAGTCTTGCAGATAACAACACCGCGACTTTTTTCGCTTGCATAAACTACTGGAGTTATATACAGTAGTGTCTTGATTTCGCTGATTAAACCACTGGATTTACATACAGTATTTTTGCAGCGAAGACCTTGATTTGCGCGGTAGCGACCCTACCTTGCCTACTCCACAGCTGAAAGTACACCATGGACGACAAAAAAACCGCAGTAAACGCCGCTGAAAAGGGCAAGGCGCTCGCAGCCGCCCTGGCGCAAATCGAAAAGCAGTTCGGCAAGGGCTCGGTCATGCGCATGGATACCAGCGCACCGGTCGAGGAAGTGCAGACTGTTTCCACCGGCTCGCTGGGCCTGGACATCGCGCTGGGCGTCGGTGGCCTGCCGCGCGGCCGTATCGTCGAGATCTACGGTCCGGAATCGTCGGGTAAAACCACCCTGACGCTGCAGACCATCGCCCAGATGCAGAAGCTGGGCGGCACCTGCGCCTTCATCGACGCCGAGCACGCGCTCGACGTGACCTACGCGCAGAAGCTGGGCATCAACCTGGGCGACTTGCTGATCTCGCAGCCGGACACCGGCGAACAGGCTCTCGAAATCACCGACGCCCTGGTGCGTTCGGGCTCGGTCGACCTGGTGGTCATCGACTCGGTGGCGGCACTGACCCCGCGCGCTGAAATCGAAGGCGACATGGGCGACTCGCTCCCGGGCCTGCAGGCGCGACTGATGTCGCAGGCGCTGCGCAAGCTGACCGGCTCGATCAACCGCACCAATACGCTGGTCATCTTCATCAACCAGATCCGTATGAAGATCGGCGTGATGTTCGGCAGCCCGGAAACCACCACCGGCGGTAACGCGCTGAAGTTCTACGCCTCCGTGCGCATGGACATCCGCCGTACCGGCTCGATCAAGTCGGGCGACGAAGTGATCGGTAACGAAACCAAGGTCAAGGTCGTCAAGAACAAGATCGCGCCGCCGTTCAAGGAAGCCCACTTCGACATCCTGTACGGAGAAGGCACCTCGCGCGAAGGCGAAATCCTGGATCTGGGCGCCGACAACAAGATCGTCGAGAAGTCGGGTTCGTGGTACAGCTATAACGGCGAACGCATCGGCCAGGGCAAGGACAACGCCCGCCTGTTCCTGAAAGAGCGTCCGGCACTGGCACGCGAAATCGAGAACAAGGTCCGTGCCGCCCTGGGCGTGCGCGAACTGCCGCCGGTGCTGGCTGCTGTCGAAGACAGCGGCAAGGCCCTGAAAGCAGTCGGCGAGTAATCGCTGGCCCTTGTAGCACATGCCGGCACCCCAGCTCAGCCTGAAAGGACGCGCGCTTCGATACCTGTCGATGCGCGAACACAGCCGGCTCGAGCTGGGCCGTAAGCTGGCCCGTTATGCCGAGGAGGGCGATGACGTGGAAGCCCTCCTGGATTTCCTCGAGAAGAACAACTGGCTGTCGCAGGAAAGGTTCGCCGAATCCCTGGTCAACAGGAAGGCGGGCCGTTTCGGCAACAGCCGCGTGATGGCCGAGCTGCAAAGCCACGGCCTCAAGGGCGAAGCGTTGGAAGAAATCAGGTCCTCGCTTGCCGACAGCGAAACAGCGCGTGCCAGGGAAGTCTGGCAGCGCAAGTTCGGTACCGTCGCCGTCGATGCGGCCGAGCGTGCCAAGCAGATGCGCTTCCTGCTGCAGCGTGGGTTCTCCCAACGCGCTGCGCGGACCGCGATGCAGGGCGCTCCCGACGACGACGAGCTGTAAGCAGGCGCTGTAGAAGATCCACTGGCGCCTGCTGCCGAGACGAGCCGGCCTGGCCCCAGGCTGCTCCGACGATATGCCAGGCTTGGCCGCAGGCCTGCTGTATCACCCTTCAATTTTCGTGCTCTCTATATAGTAGAGAAGCCTTGCTCCGGCGCCAGCGTGGAGCGTCATCTCCGATATGCCCCGGCATATTCCTCAACGGACGATGGCGCTGCACGCTGGCGCTGTGCGTTTACCGCTGCCTCGTAGGGTGGGCGGCTCCACCGTAAACGCCGAACAGGCACGACGCTCCTGCCGCCCACGCGGTGAACGATGGCGCAAGCTCATCAATTGGTCCGACAGCTACGCCAACATGTCCAACCACATGCAACATTGGCCACTCAACAAGAAATCCGTGGAATGTAGTTTCCAGATGGCAAAAACATCTCTGTTGCAGTGCAACCGACAACGCCCTGTGCTAAACTTTCACGGTTTAAGCAGCGCCGCATGAGCGGTTGTTGTCGTAGAAGCTACGTCAACGTGCATGACGCACACTGGCTGCACCACTAACCGCCGCGCAAGCGGCATTGGTTTTTATGCCCCTGTCTCCTCCCGTATCGCGCTCGCTCCGGCATACGCGCGCCATCACCGTCGAAGCCTATGCGCGCGACGATGGCCTGTGGGATCTGGACGCCAGTATCCGCGACGTCAAAACCCGTGACATTGAGCTCGGCTCGGGCACCCGCCCGGGCGGTATGCCGGTGCACGACCTTAAACTGCGTGTCACCATCGACCGCAATCTGACCATCGTGGACGCCGAAGCCGCGTCCGATGCCGTTCCGTATCCCGGTTTCTGCGAGACGATTGGCCCTGCTTACAAAAAGCTGGTCGGTCTGTCGCTGATGCCCCACTTCCGGCTGCACCTGAAAGATCGCCTCTCGGGCGTGCTCGGCTGCACCCACCTGACCGAATTGGCCCAGGTGCTGCCCACGGCAGCGCTGCAGGCCTACGCCGACGACGTGTTCGACACGCGCGGCGGCGCCGAAGACAACTCGGCCGAACGGCCCTTCGAGCTCGACCGTTGCCATGCGCTGCGCAGCGACGGACCGGCCGTGGCCACCTACTATCCCCGCTGGTCCATCAAAGCCGTGTCGGGTTAGGATTCGATGTTTGTCATTTTTTGTAACTCAACCGTATTTCTAATTCAGTAATAGAAGAAGGGAAGCCAGCATGAAGATCCATGAGTATCAAGGCAAAGAGATCCTCCGAAAGTTCGGAGTGACCGTTCCGCGCGGCATTCCGTGCATGACGGTGGACGAGGCGGTCAAGGCTGCTGAAGAGCTGGGCGGCCCGGTCTGGGTCGTCAAGGCGCAGATCCACGCAGGCGGCCGCGGCAAGGGCGGCGGCGTCAAGGTTGCCAAGTCGCTGGAACAGGTCAAGGAATACGCCGACCAGATCATGGGCATGCAGCTGATCACGCACCAGACCAGCCCGGAAGGCCAGAAAGTCCGCCGCCTGCTGATCGAAGAAGGCGCTGACATCAAGAAGGAACTGTACGTTTCCCTGGTGACCGACCGCGTCACCCAGAAGGTCGTCCTGATGGCCTCGTCGGAAGGCGGCATGGACATCGAAGAAGTCGCGCACAGCAACCCGGAAAAAATCCACAACGTCGTGATCGAACCGTCGATCGGCCTGACCAATGAGCAGGCAGACGACATCGCCCGCAAGATCGGCGTGCCGGAAGCGTCGGTGGTCGACGCCCGCACCAACCTGCAAGGCCTGTACAAAGCCTACTGGGAAACCGATGCCTCGCTGGCCGAAATCAACCCGCTGATCCTGACCGGCTCGGGCAAGGTCATCGCCCTGGACGCCAAGTTCAACTTCGACTCGAACGCCCTGTTCCGTCATCCGGAAATCGTCGCCTACCGCGACCTGGACGAAGAAGATCCGGCTGAAGTCGAAGCATCGAAGTTCGACCTGGCTTACATCTCGCTCGACGGCAACATCGGCTGCCTGGTGAACGGCGCTGGCCTGGCCATGGCGACCATGGACACCATCAAGCTGTTCGGCGGCGAGCCGGCCAACTTCCTCGACGTCGGCGGTGGCGCGACTGCAGAGAAAGTGACCGAAGCATTCAAGATCATGCTGAAGAACCCGGGCCTGAAGGCCATCCTGGTCAACATCTTCGGCGGCATCATGCGCTGCGACGTGATCGCCGAAGGCGTGATCACCGCATCGAAGGCTGTGTCGCTGCAAGTGCCGCTGGTCGTCCGCATGAAGGGCACCAACGAAGACCTGGGCAAGAAGATGCTGGCTGACTCCGGCCTGCCGATCATCTCCGCAGACACCATGGAAGACGCAGCGAAGCAGGTCGTTGCCGCTGCCGCTGGCCAAGCCTAATTCGCGAAGGAATACAAAATGTCGATTCTGATTAACAAAGACACCAAAGTCATCACCCAAGGTATCACCGGCAAGACCGGCCAGTTCCACACCCGCATGTGCCGCGACTACGCGAACGGCCGTGAAGCCTTCGTGGCAGGCGTGAACCCGAAGAAAGCCGGCGAAGACTTCGAAGGCATCCCGATCTACGCAACCGTCAAGGAAGCCGCATCGGAAACCGGCGCAACCGTGTCGGTGATCTACGTCCCGCCGGCAGGCGCTGCCGCCGCGATCTGGGAAGCCGTCGAAGCCGAGCTCGACCTGGCAATCTGCATCACCGAAGGCATCCCTGTCCGTGACATGATGGAAGTCAAGGACCGCATGGCCAAGGCCGGTTCGAAGACCCTGCTGCTGGGCCCGAATTGCCCAGGCCTGATCACCCCGGACGAGATCAAGATCGGCATCATGCCGGGTCACATCCACCGCAAGGGCCGTATCGGCGTCGTGTCGCGTTCGGGCACCCTGACCTATGAAGCAGTCGGCCAGCTGACCGCCCTGGGCCTGGGCCAGTCGTCGGCAGTCGGTATCGGCGGCGACCCGATCAACGGTCTGAAGCACATCGACGTGATGCGCATGTTCAACGACGATCCTGACACCGACGCAGTCATCATGATCGGCGAGATCGGCGGCCCGGACGAGGCGAACGCTGCTCAGTGGATCAAGGACAACATGAAGAAGCCGGTCGTCGGCTTCATCGCTGGCGTCACCGCGCCTCCGGGCAAGCGCATGGGCCACGCCGGCGCGCTGATCTCGGGCGGCGCCGATACCGCGCAAGCCAAGCTGGAAATCATGGAAGCCTGCGGTATCAAGGTCACCAAGAACCCGTCGGAAATGGCTCGCCTGCTGAAAGCGATGCTGTAATTCACGGACTGTAAGGTCGACGAAGACGGGGAGCGCAGGCTCCCCGTTTTTTTTCGCCCGTACCGCCAGGGTTGGCACAGAAGTATTTCTCCAGAACATGCCAAATTGCGTTACGAAAACTGTCCAGCTGACAAAATTTGGCCAGCTTCGATGACAAATTTTGTCACTCATCAAGCGCAAACTTGTGCTGGCACGCTGTTTTGTTAGCTCGGCACTAATAAAATCAGCATTTTTCGGGCTGGCACACCGCTTGCATATAAGAAAGCGTGGCAACAAGCAGTAACCCAACAACCCCTGAATCACCACCCTGGAGAGATAGAAATGAACTTCAAACAAATGCAAACCAAAAAAGCTGAAGGCGGCTTCACCCTGATCGAATTGATGATCGTTGTTGCGATCATCGGTATCCTGGCAGCAGTCGCAATCCCGGCTTACCAGAACTACACCGTGAAGGCCAAGATCGGCGCGGCCCTCGGCTCTGTGGCATCGGTCAAGACTGCTGTCGGCGTCTGCATCCAAGAAAGCGGTGGCTCGGTCGACGCCTGCGATGCTGGCTCGAATGGCATTCCTGCAAAAACCGGCGAAACTAACGGCTTCGCTGCGACCAAAGAAATTTCGGAAGTCGACGTTGTTGACGGCAAAATCACCATGACTCTGGCCGACGGCATCTCGGAAGATGTGAAAGACACCACCATCGAGATGGAGCCAGTCGTCACCGGCGGCACCGTGGCATGGAAAAATACCGCCAGCACCGAGAACGTCACTGCTAAAGAGCTGATCGAAAAGAACAACGCACCGGAATAAGTAGTGCGTAAATAAGAAGAGCTGCCCACGGGCGGCTCTTTTTCATTCCTGTTGTTTCAGGTGGCGATCCAGCCACTTCATCACCGTGTGATGCCACTGCACCGAGTTCGCCGGCTTGAGCACCCAGTGGTTCTCGTCCGGGAATACCAGCAGCTGGCTGTCGATGCCCTTGCGCTGTAGTGCGGTGAAGGTCGACAGGGCCTGCGCCGTCGGAATGCGGAAATCGAGGTCGCCCTGGATCACCAGCATCGGCGTCTTCCACTTGTTCACGTGGTGCACCGGATTGAAACGCTCGTGGTTGTTCGGCACGGCGAAGTAGGCGCCGCCGTTTTCCCAGTCGGTGAACCACTGCTCCTCGGTCGAATAGGCCATGCCGCGCGAGTCGAACACGCCGTCATGGTTCACCAGGCAGCGGAAGCCATCGTTCCAGCTCCCCGCGATCCAGTTCATCATGTAGCCGCCGTAGGACGCGCCCAATGCGCAGCTGCGTTCGCGGTCCAGCCATGGAAACTTCTTCACCGCCGCGTCCAGCCCCTTTTTCAGGTCCTCGAGCGGCTTGCCGCCCCAGTCGCCGCTGATTGAATCGGTGAACTTCTGGCCATATCTCGTCGAACCGTGGAAGTCGATGAACACGGTGGCATAGCCGGCGCCCGCGTACACCTGTGGATTCCAGCGGTAGCTCCAGCCGTTGCCGAAGCTGCCCTGCGGTCCGCCGTGCACCAGGAAGGCGACGGGGTACTTCTTGCCCGGCTCGGCATTCCAGGGCTTCATCACGTGGCCGTAGACGGTATCGCCGTTGGCGCCCTTGAAGCTGAACTGTTCATAGTCGCCCCAGCGCACGTCGGCCAGGCGCTCGGCATTCAGCTTGGTGAGCTGCGCAGACTGGCCGCCCAGCTTCATTGCGTACAGCTGCGCGCCCGATGCCAGGTTGGCCTGGGTATAGGCGACGGTATCACCGCGCACGTCGAAGGCGCCGATTGCGCCCTTGTCGGTCAGCGCGGTGACTTTCCCATTGACGGCGTCGATCGAGAACAGGCGATGCTGGCCCACGTCCTCGGCATCGACGATCAGGGCCTTGCCGTCGGCGCGCCATTGCAGGCTGCCTGGCGAGCGGTCCCAGTCGGCGGCCAGCTTGCGCTTCTGGCCAGTGGCAATGTCTAGCAGCATGATCTGGTAACGGTCCGCTTCGAAGCCCGGACGCGCCATCGCCAGGTAGGCGAGGGTACGGCCGTCCGGCGAATACACGCCCTTGGTGTCCCAGGCCGGATTCTCAAGCGTCAGGTTGCGCGGAGCACCGCCCGCGGCCGGCACGGTGTACAGGTCGAAGTTGGTCGACCAGGCTTCGGTCTTGCCGGCGATGCGGGCCGCGAACACGATGCTCTTGCCGTCCGGGCTGAAGCGGAATTCCTCGCGGTCGCCGAAAGGCTTCGAGGGCACGTCGCCGTCCAGCGTGCCCGACAGGCTAACCGGTTGTCCGCTGACTTTGCCGGCGGCGTCGAGCGGGGCCGAGAACAGCACGTTGTTGCGGCCGTCGTTCCAGGTATCCCAGTGGCGCACGAACAGGCGGTCGTACAGCTTGCCCGTCGCCTTGTCCTTTTCCTTTGCCTCGGCCCGCTGCCTGGTGCAGGCAAGGTCGGCGCAGTCGCGGAACACCGACAGGCTCATCGCCACGCGGTCACCCAGCGGCGACACGCGGAAACTCTCGACATCGAGCGGCAGGTCGGTGACTTTCACGGGCTCGCCCGGCTTGCCACCGCCAAGGGGCAGGCGCCATACCTGGGACGAGCCGGAGCGGGTCGACAGGAAGTACACGGCGTCGCCGGATGCCGACCATTCCGGTTCGGTGCTGCTCGACGCATGTTCGGTCAGGCGCTGCGGCGCCGGTTTGCCGGCGCGCAGGTCGACCATCCATAGCTCGGTGTGGCCGCGATTCTTGCTCATGTCCGTGCTGCGCACGGTGTACACCACGCGGCTGGCGTCGGGCGACACGGCCGGGCTGCCCACCCGCTCCATGTTGACCAAGTCTTCCACGGTAAAGCCGCGCGGCGCGGCCATGGCGCTGGTGGCGGCGAGGGTAGCCGCCGCTACCGGTAACAGGCGGACCAGACTCGGCAAACGAAAATTCATGCTCATCCTTGTTCTCAATCACGGTGCGCGGCAGGGCGCCGCGCATGCAGGCCAGCAATTTACCACGTGCTCAACAGGGAGGCGGGACGTCGTCGACAGGGAAAGGCCTGGCGTTACTGCGCTGGAGGTGCTGCAATGCGTATGTTCAGTAATGCGCGCAGGGCTTGACGAAAGCCGCAGTCTTCCTCTGCCCGGCCGGGAGTGGATCGAACCCCAGGCTGTCGAGGAAGGCTTCGCCTTCAGCCTCGAGGGCACGGGCGTCGTAGCCGGGGACGTGCCGGACCGAATAGGCGATGTCGACCGCGGCTTGCGCGTCCTGCGGGTGGGTGCAAAAACGTCCGACGACGTGCAGGACGAGGAAGGGATGCTCGCCCCGATTGTTTGCACCGTAGTCATTCACTGACATGCGGTAGCGTACGCATGTCGACTGGCCGGGGTCGGGCAGGAAGCTGGAAGAGACAGGCTTGAAGCGACCGTCGGAACCCCATTCGTCCTTTCCGCGCACAAAAGCAAGCAAGCCGTCCTTGCCGGGAAGCGGCAGTGTGCAATTCGCCAGGAGCGCTTGGGTATAGAAGGAGACCTGGTGCGGATCGGTCTTCTTCGTATAGTCGATGGCCGAATCATCGAATTTTTCGGTCCAGTCCTGGCCTGGAGGCGGAAGCAGGGAAAATCCGAAGGTGCTGTGGACGCGAAGCGTTTCGCGCGGAGCAAACTGCGGCTTCTGGGCCAATGTTGCCCCTGCCGCGAGTACGAGCGAAGCGAGCAGCGTCATCCGGGCGATCATCATGTCCTCACGCTTGGGTTGTCAGGACAGATTGTACAGACACGGTCGCGTTGCCGACCGCGCTGCCGCAAGGGCAGGTGACTAGACGATCTTGAGCCGATCGGCCAGCAGCGCCTCGTAGGTCATGTTCTGCAGCAGCGTGTAGTGCACGGGATCCAGGTCAACGAACTGGACCCCGTAGCTATACACGTCCGGCTTGTCGGGCGCCGGACGCGCGACTGTCATGTTGCGGATGGCGGCTACGGTTTCAACCGGCCTTTCCTCGTTCGTCGGCGGTATCACGAGCGTGAACGCCAGTTTGACGCTGTCGCTGTCGCCCGGCAGCGGATAGCCGGATTCGATCCGCGCCCCGGTCACCGAGACGTTGGTCAGTGTGCAGGCCACTGGCGCGGCGCCGCTGCCTTCCCGCGTCGCGTGCGCCGCAATCTCGGCCTTGACCCGCATCGCCCCACGCAGGCTGGTGCCCTGGATCGCGGTCGGGAACGACAGGTGCACATAGTTCAGCGGCCGCGCGAACACGCGCTCGACCGAACACGCGAACGAGCACACATTCACCCCCGAGAACACCCGGATCGTCAGCGGCTCGCCTTCCGTCATCGCGATCGGTGCGCCATTCTCGGTCGGGATCTTGATGATCAGGTACTCGTCCTTGACGTAGCCGATCAGGGTCGAGAAGTACTGGACGGGTTTCAGGTGACGATGGGTCATCACCTGCAGGCGAACGCCGACCTGCAGGTTCATGGTCTCGAACTCGAATTCCTGGGGCTTGAGTTCGCGGGCGGGATCAGTGGTCATGTGATGTGGTGCCGGGCCTGGCGCGCTGTCGACGACATGGGAGGCGGCATCATATCAGCTTACGACCTGCTCGGCTTCTCCACATTAATCGCGTGAATATTAGGGCGATTTCATTTGCTGCGGCAAGTTGAGATGCTGCTTCCGCCGCATACCCTACAACATGTTATTCCTTGGAGGGAGATTGCATAAAGAATATTGAACACGTATATTCTCAAGTTCTTAAAGAGGTTGAGTCATGACGTATAAAGTCAATATCGAGGATATTCAACAAGCCCTGGTTGAGCTTGGGGGGGAGGCGCGTGCGAAACATATACAAGACTACGTCTTATCAAAGCACTGCGCTAACCAAATCCCACCAAACTACGAGCACGATAAGTCGTTCCGCCAGACAATTCAACGAAAAATTGAGGATTATTGTCCTCAAGCGAAAGGATTTGACGAAAGGAAGAAGGAAGGAAAGTTCGTGCGCATCGGTCATGGGATGTACCGCCTTGCATTAAGCTATAGCGGAAAGGAATTTCCAACGACTGAAGAGCTGGGAGCCGGTCATGAGTTTGTCGAAGGCGCAACTAAAACAATCAAGGTGAACTACTACGAAAGAAGCCCAGTAGCGCGTGCCGCATGCATTTCACACTATGGAGCGAAGTGTGTAATCTGTAATTTTAATTTTGAGGAAGTGTACGGAGAATTAGGTAAATCATTCATTCACGTGCATCACGTGATTCCTCTATCGGAAGTAAAGGCAAGCTACGTAGTCGATCCTATCAACGACCTTCGGCCAGTTTGCGCAAATTGCCACGCGATTATTCATCGAACCACGCCTGCCCTAGACATCGCAGCCGTAAAAAACGCAATCACACGTAAAAACTGATCTAGCCTGTATCATCAAGCTAGATCTCTGCCTTCCAGTCCCCGCTTTTGCCCCCGTGCTTCTCCAGCACCCGTACATTGGTCATCACCATCCCGCGATCGACCGCCTTGCACATGTCATAGATCGTCAGCAGGCCGACCTGCACCGAAGTAAGCGCTTCCATCTCCACCCCGGTCTTGCCGATGGTCTCGACCTGGGCCCGGCAATGCACGCTGCTGGCCTTCTCATCCACCTCGAAATCCACCGCCACACGCGTGATCGGCAGCGGGTGGCACAGCGGCACCAGGTCGCTGGTGCGCTTCGACGCCATGATGGCTGCAATCCGGGCAATCCCGATCACGTCCCCCTTTTTCGCCGTGCCCGACTGGATCAGCGCCAGCGTTTCCGGCTTCATGCGAATGGTGCCGGCCGCGACGGCGATGCGGTGGGTGTCCTGCTTGGCGCCGACGTCGACCATGTGGGCCTGGCCGGTGGCGTCGAAGTGGGTCAGCTGGTCTGCGGTCGGGATAGGAGTGCTCATTGCAAGGTCAACAAGGTTGGGGAACAAAGTGTTTCGCTGTGCAGCAACGCGGCTGCGGATAGGGTTATCATAGCATTGTGAAACATGCTCACCGCCCAGCACCGGCGCGCCGCTGGCGCCCTGCGTTGACCGCCATTGCCCTGTGCACGGCGGCCGCTTTCGCCATTGCCGCTCCCGCCGATCCATTCCAGAAGCCCGTCTCGCAAAAGGTCGACAGCACGCGCCTGCCGACCCTCGGCGACACGGCGCGCCAGGACCTGTCGCCCGTCGTCGAGCGCAAGCTCGGCGAAGAGATCATGCGCGACGTCCGGCGCGATCCGGCCTACCTCGACGACGAGCCGATCCTCGAGTACCTGAACAACCTCGGCAACGCCCTGGTGACTTCGGTGCCCGGCCTGCGCGGCGAGACCAATGCCGACTTCACCTTCTTTGCGATGCGCGACGTGAACCTGAACGCGTTCGCGCTGCCGGGCGGCTTCATCGCGGCGCACACGGGCCTGATCGTGGCGGCGCAGAACGAATCCGAACTGGCCGGCGTGATGGCGCACGAGATCGGCCACGTGTCGCAGCGCCACATCGCCCGCGCGATCGGGCAGCAGAAGCAGGACGTGCTGCTGCCGCTGGCGGCGATGATCCTGGCGGCGCTCGCGTCCAAGGCGAGCTCGGACGCCGCGATGGGCGTGCTGATGGGAGGCCAGGGCCTGGCCGCGCAGCGCCAGCTCGATTTCAGCCGCGACGCCGAGCGCGAGGCCGACCGCGTCGGTTTCCAGATCATGGCCGCCGGCGGGTATGACGTGACCGGCATGGCCGGCTTCTTCAAGCGCCTGCAGAGCGCGAGCAAGCTGTCCGGCGAGATCCCGGCCCAGCTGGCGCACCTGAGCAGCCACCCGCTGACGGCCGAGCGCCTGGTCGACATGCAGGCGCGCATCCGCGAGATCCCGAAGAAGGCGCGTATCGATCCTCTCGACTTCCAGCTGGTGCGCGCCCGCGCCCGCGTGCTGCAGGACGAGAGCGTCAATGGCCGGCGCGAGACGAAGAACCTGCTGGAGACCCAGCTGAAGGAACCGCACCGCCAGCTGCAGGCGGCTGCCCAGTACGGCCTGGCCGTGCTGGCGTTGCGCCAGGGGCAGCTGACCGAGGCGCAGGCCTGGCTCGACAAGGCGCGCGCGACCGTGAAACCGAAGGAAGGCGTGCTGTCGGCGGAGTCGCGTGCCGGCGACGGCGCGACGATGTTCGCCGGCCTGGCGCTGGAGATCAAGCTGGCCCCCGGCCAGCCAGCGGCGGTCGCGCAAGAGGCGGTGCAGGAAGCGGATGCGGCGCGCCAGCGCTATCCGCTGTCGCGTGCGATCGCGCACCAGTATGGCGAGGCGCTGATCGGCGCCGCCAGGTATGACGAGGCGACGCGCTACCTGCGCGACCAGGCGCAGCTCTACCGCGAGGATGGGAAGCTGCACGACATGCTGGCGCGGGCCTATTCGAAGCAGGGCAAGATCGCGCTGCAGCACATGGCGCTGGCCGAATCCTACGTGGTGGCGGGTGCGCTGCCGGCCGCGGTGGCCCAGCTGGACCTGGCGCGCAAGGCGGGCGATGTGTCCTTCTACGACCAGGCCGTCATCGATGCGCGCGAACGCGAGCTGAGGGCGCGTCAGAAGGCGGAAAGGGAAGAGCGCGGCGAGAAGGGCGACGACAAGGACAAGGACAGGGACCGGTAGGGTGTTCGGCTATGCCGAACGCGCGTTCAACTGTCGTATGTAGACCTGCTACGGCGGCTCTCGCTAGATCTGAACGCGCGGTCGGCGAAGCCGACCACCCTACGTTCCCGGAGACTGCACGTAACCGAAGCGGCGCGTCAGCGCCTCCGCCGACAGGCGTTCCACCTTCACGCGGCTGTCGCCATTTACCAGCATCAGCTCCTCGGTATCGTCTTCCAGCCATGCCATGATGGCCTCGACCGAGGCCGGCCTTCCGGCGAGCTCCATGCGCGCCAGCACCTGCGCCACGTCGCGGTCGTCGAGCTGGGCCACGACGTCGCCCGCCTGCAGGATCACTGCACCCGCGTCCGTCATGAACACCGCCTCCGGCGCGCCCAGCGCCTGCCCGGTCTGCAGCACGAAGCCCTGGCTTGGGTCGGTGCGTGCGATATAGGGCGTCGCTTCCAGGTTCACGTACACGCGCTGCGGTCCGTTCTGGAAGAACCAGCGGCCCTTGTCGTCGTGGGCGTAATTGCGGTTGATGAAACCGACCAGCGCCGCATTGGTCAGCTTGTCGCCCGGCGCATTGGCGCGCTGGGCGGCCTCGTCGCGCATGCGCCAGTTGCCGCGCGCGTCCAGGGCCAGCCAGCCGTAGCAGTGCGGTACGTTCGGCCACTTGGCCATTGCCTGTTTTACGATGTCGTCCATAGTCTCAAGCTTCGCATGGTTGGTGCGCCTCGGGCGCGCGGCTCGCTCCCAGGGTGCTGTCGAAGAAGTGCAGGATGCGGCGCGGCAGCCAGTCGATCCGCCCGGGGAAAGGCCCCACGGCGAAGCCGACGTGCCCACCTTCGTCAGGATACTCCAGCGTCACTGCCTGCGATGCGGACGCGGGCAAATGGCGGCCCGGCAGGAAGGGATCGTTGCGGGCGTTGAGCACCAGCGTCGGCACGGTGATCTCGTGCAGCACGTGGCGGGCGCTGGCGCGGTGCCAGTAGTCGTCGGTGTCCTTGTAGCCGTGCAGCGGCGCCGTCACCACGTTATCGAACGCGTACAGGTCACGCGCCCTGGCCAGGGCGGCGCGGTCGAACAGGCCGGGATAGCGCTCCAGCTTGGCGAGCGCCTTGGGCTTCAGGGTCTGCAGGAACATGCGGGTGTAGAGCAGGTTGAGGCCGGACGACAGGGCTTCGCCGCCGCGCGCCAGGTCGAGCGGAGCGGAAATCGCGCAGGCCGCTTGCACGATCTCCGCGCCATGACCGGATTCGCCCAGCCAGCGCAGCAGCGCATTCCCGCCCAGCGAGACGCCTGCCGCCAGCAGCGGACCGGGCGCGCGGGCGTGCAGCTTGCGCACGATCCAGTCGACTTCCCCGGCGTCGCCCGAGTGGTAGAAGCGCGGCATCAGGTTGGCTTCGCCCGAGCAGCCGCGGAAATGCGGCACCGCGCCCGACCAGCCGCGCTCGCGCAGGGCCGCCATCAGCGAGCGTGCGTAATGACTGTTGGAAGAGCCTTCCAGGCCGTGGAACAGCACGACCAGCGGCTTGCCCGGCTGGCCGTCGACGAAATCGACATCGATGAAATCGCCGTCGGGACTTGGCCAGCGTTCGCGCCGGAAGGCGACAGGCGGTTTGGCGATGCAGATCGCCGGGTAGATGGTCTGGAGGTGGCCGCCAGGCAGCCACGCGGGCGCACGGTAGTGCATGCTTGTGCAGGTGCGGCAGGGCGCCGCACCCTGGGACGATCAGTGGTGCTTGAACTCGACGCCCGGAGCCAGGCGGTACTGAGTGCCGCAGTAGGGGCACTTGGCATCGCCGTGGTGATCGAAATCGAGGAAGACGCGCGGGTGCGAGGACCACAGCGGCATTGCCGGATTCGGGCAGTGTGCCGGCAGGTCTTTGGCCTCGAGTTCCACCACGGGCATCGTGTTTTGAGTCATCTGGTTTTCTCCGTCAAGGACAAGTTGGGCAAAAACACGATTCTACCGGATTCACCCGGCATACCGAAATGATCGGTAGAATGCATGCTGAGTAATAAATTGACCATAATCGAGCCCGGGACGCCGCAGAGCAGATGCGCCGCCAGCCCGGCGCCGCACCTTTAGATGCCGCATTGTAGATGCATTTGATGCCCGACCGTTTCAAGCCCGCCGCCGCACTCGCCCAGCATGGCCGTTGCAGGATAACCACATGAACCCGGCAGCGCCGCCGGGCCAGGAATACGCTACTGCAATGGAACCCGTCGAAGCCCACGACCCTGCTGCCTGGCGCGAAGGCTTCAAGACTGGCCTGCCGACCCTGTTCGGCATCGGCGCCTGGGGTCTGGTGGTTGGCATCGCGATGGTCAAGACCGGCTTGACCGTCTGGCAGGCAACCGGCATGACCCTACTGGTCTTCGCCGGATCCGCCCAACTCGCTTCCTTGCCCCTGATCGCGGCCGCGGCGCCGGTCTGGGTCATCTTCGCCACCGCCCTGGTCGTCAACCTGCGCTTCGTGATCTTCTCCGCGCTGCTGGGGCCGCACTTCGCCCACCTGCCGTGGAAACAGCGTTTCCTGCTCGGCTATATTTCTGGCGACCTGACGGTGGCCATGTTCCTGCAGCGTTACCCGAGCGCCGAGTGGGTCGCCGGCAAACTGTCCTATTTGAAGGGCCTGATGTACCCGAACTGGTTCGCCTGGCAGATTGGCTCGCTCATCGGCATCTTCCTCGGCAGCGCCATTCCGACCGAATGGGGACTGGGCTTTGCCGGCACCCTGGCGATCCTGTGCATCACGGTCCCCCTGATCATCAACAATGCCGCCCTGTGCGGGGTGGTGGTCGCGGGCGTGATTTCGGTGCTGGCCTACGGCTTGCCGTACAAGCTCGGCCTGCTGCTGGCCGTCGTCGTTGGCATGGTGACTTCCATGTTTGTCGAAGAGTCCCTGGCCAAGCGAAAGGCGAGCAATGTCTGACTGGGAAATCTGGCTCACCATCGGCGTGCTCTGCATCGCCACTGCCGCCACCCGCAGCTCCTTCTGGCTGATCGGCCACCGCGTCAGCATCCCGCCGCGGGTGCAGGAGATGCTGCGCTATGCGCCGGCCTGCGCGCTGGCAGCCATCATCGGACCGGACCTGTTGATCGATCCGCAGGGGCAGGTGCAGCTGACGCTGGCCAATCCCAAGCTGCTGGCCGGCCTCGCTGCACTGGCCTTTTACCTGTGGCGTCGCAGCATGCTGATGACCATCATTTTTGGCATGCTGGTCTTCACACTGTTGCGTGTGTTACACGTTTTTCCATAAGCGCTCTAATGTACAATGACGT
This sequence comes from Massilia sp. IC2-477, assembly GCF_020707265.1. Classification (GTDB taxonomy): domain Bacteria; phylum Pseudomonadota; class Gammaproteobacteria; order Burkholderiales; family Burkholderiaceae_D; genus Telluria. Next base: position 374,853 of record NZ_JAJFEQ010000006.1, on the reverse strand, counting down.
TTTTTCACTATTTCATTGTTGACTAGCCAATGGACGACGTTCTCAGTTTCACCCGCCTGCAAGACCTGATCGATCGTTCGCTGCTTGCGAACAAGCGCGTGTTCATCCGCGCCGACCTGAACGTACCGCAGGATGACGCTGGCAATATCACCGAAGACACCCGTATCCGCGCCTCCGTGCCGGCGATCCAGGCAGCCCTGAAGGCAGGCGCCGCCGTGATGGTCACCTCGCACCTGGGCCGTCCGACCGAAGGCGAATTCAAGCCGGAAGACAGCCTGGCGCCGGTCGCCAAGCGCCTGTCCGAGCTGCTCGGCCAAGCGGTCGAACTGAAGCAGGATTGGGTTGGCGGCGTCGATGTCGCACCGGGCCAGGTCGTGCTGCTGGAAAACTGCCGCGTCAACAAGGGTGAAAAGAAGAATGCCGACGAGCTGGCCCAGAAGATGGCCAAGCTGTGCGATGTCTACGTCAACGACGCCTTCGGCACCGCGCACCGCGCCGAAGCCACCACCCACGGCATCGCGAAATTCGCGCCGGTCGCCGTGGCCGGTCCGCTGCTGGCAGCCGAACTCGACGCCCTGGGCAAGGCCCTGGGCCAGCCGACCCGTCCGCTGCTGGCCATCGTGGCCGGCTCGAAGGTCTCGAGCAAGCTGACCATCCTGCAGAGCCTGGCGGGCAAGGTCGATAACCTGATCGTTGGTGGCGGCATCGCCAATACCTTCATGAAGGCCGTCGGCCTGAACATCGGCAAGTCGCTGGTCGAGAACGACCTGGTCGGCGAAGCGAAACAGATCATCGACATGATGGCAGCACGCGGCGCCCAGGTGCCGATTCCGGTGGACGTGGTGTGCGCCAAGGAATTCAGCCCGACGGCAAGCGCCACGGTAAAAGATGTGAAGGACGTGGCGGACGACGACATGATCCTCGACATCGGCCCGAAGACCGCCGCCATGCTGGCCGAGCAGGTGGCCAAGGCCGGCACCATCGTCTGGAATGGCCCGGTCGGCGTGTTCGAGTTCGACCAGTTCGCCGAAGGCACCAAGACCCTCGCCATGGCCATCGCCAGGTCGCAGGGCTTCTCGATCGCCGGCGGCGGCGACACCCTGGCCGCGATCGCCAAGTACGACATCGGCGAGCAGATCGGCTATATCTCGACCGGCGGCGGCGCCTTCCTCGAGTTCCTCGAAGGCAAAACCCTGCCGGCAGTCGAGATCCTGCTCCAGCGTAAAGATCAATAAGTACCAGCGCAGCCTCGAGGCTGCGCTTCTCTTTTCAGAACCAAGGAAAGCCATCACATGCAAGCTGCGCGCCCCCTGTACAACGCCACCAAGATCGTTGCCACCATCGGCCCCGCGTCGACTGATTTCGACATCCTCGTCAAAATGATCAAGGCCGGCGTCGACGTCGTGCGCCTGAATTTCTCGCACGGTAAGGCACAGGACCACATCGACCGCGCCGCCTTGGTGCGCCGCGCCGCCGCCGAATGCGGCGTCGAAGTGGCGATCATGGCCGACATGCAGGGCCCGAAGATCCGCGTCGGCAAGTTTGAAGAAGGCAAGATCTTCCTGAACAATGGCGACAAGTTCATCCTGGACGCGCGCTGGGGCGAGAACGGCGAGCTGGGCAACCAGGAACGCGTCGGCCTCGACTACAAGGCGCTACCGCGCGACGTCAAGCCGGGCGACAGGCTGCTGCTGAATGACGGCCTGATTGTGCTGATCGTCGACCGCGTCTTCGGCCACGAGATCTTCACCACCGTGAAGGTCGGCGGCGAACTGTCGAACAACAAGGGCATCAACCGCCAGGGCGGCGGCCTGACCGCGCCGGCCCTGACCTCGAAGGACATGGAAGACATCAAGACCGCGATGAGCTTCCAGGCCGACTACCTGGCGATTTCCTTCCCGAAGAACGCCACCGACATGGAAATGGCGCGCCAGCTGGCCAATATCGCCGGCGAGCCCTATGGCCACAAGCCGATGATGATCGCCAAGATCGAACGCGCCGAAGCGATCCCGGTGCTGCAGGAAATCCTCGATGCGTCGGATGGCATCATGGTCGCCCGCGGCGACCTGGCGGTGGAAGTGGGCAACGCGGCCGTGCCGGCGCTGCAGAAGCGCATGATCAAGATGGCGCGCGCCTCCAACAAGCTGGCGATTACCGCGACCCAGATGATGGAGTCGATGATCGTCAACGCCGTACCGACCCGCGCCGAAGTGTCGGACGTGGCGAACGCCGTGCTGGACGGCACCGACGCCGTGATGACCTCGGCCGAAACCGCATCGGGCAAGTACCCGGTCGAAACCGTCGAGATGATGGCCGCCATCTGCCTCGAGGCAGAGCAATCCGAATACAACAAGCAGGACGCAGATTTCCTGAATGTCCAGTTCACCCGCATCGACCAGTCGATCGCCTACGGCACCCTGTTCACAGCGCACCACCTGAAGGTGAAGGCGATCGTGGCGCTGACCGAATCGGGCTCGACCGCGCTGTGGATGAGCCGCCACTCGATCGACACCCCAATCTTCGCCCTGACCCCGCTGCAGACGACGCAGCGCAAGGCGTCGCTGTACCGGAACGTGCGAGCATTCCATCTTCTGCAGGAAGGTGGCAGCCACGCGGTGCTGCGCAAGGCCGAAGAAGTCCTGATCAACGAAGGCATGGTGCGCAAGGGCGACCTGATCGTCGTGACCTGGGGCTCGCCGATGGGCCAGGCCGGCGGCACCAATGCGCTCAAGATCGTGCGCGTGGGCGAGCTGGACGAAATAGTTTCTTAATTGTTTGGAGTAATCAACCATGGCACTCGTATCGCTGCGCCAACTGCTGGACCATGCCGCCGAAAACGGCTACGGCTTGCCGGCATTTAACGTCAACAACCTTGAACAGGTGACGGCCATCATGGCCGCCGCCGACGCGGTCAACGCGCCAGTGATCATGCAAGCCTCGGCCGGCGCCCGCAAGTACGCAGGCGAAGCTTTCCTGCGCCACCTGATCGACGCCGCCGTCGAAGCCTACCCGCACATCCCGGTCGTCATGCACCAGGACCACGGCCAGTCGCCGGCGGTCTGCATGGCCGCGATCCGTTCGGGCTTCAGCTCGGTGATGATGGACGGTTCACTGGAAGCCGACGGCAAGAGCGTGGCTTCGTATGAATACAACGTCGAAGTCTCGCGCGAAGTCGTGAAATTCGCGCACTCGATCGGCGTGACGGTGGAAGCCGAACTGGGCGTGCTCGGTTCGCTCGAAACCATGAAGGGCGACAAGGAAGACGGCCACGGCGCCGACGGCACCATGACCCGCGAGCAGCTGCTGACCGACGTCGACCAGGCCGCCGACTTCGTCGCCAAAACGCAATGCGACGCCCTGGCGATCGCGATCGGCACCTCGCACGGCGCCTACAAGTTCACCCGCAAGCCGACCGGCGACATCCTGGCGATCGACCGCATCAAGGAAATCCACGCCCGCATCCCGAACACCCACCTGGTGATGCACGGCTCCTCGTCGGTGCCGCAGGAACTGCTGGCGATCATCCGCGAATTCGGCGGCGACATGAAAGAGACCTACGGCGTGCCGGTCGAAGAGATCCAGGAAGGCATCAAGCACGGCGTCCGCAAGATCAACATCGACACCGACATCCGCCTGGCCATGACCGCTGCGATCCGCAAGTACATGTTCCAGAACCCGTCTAAGTTCGACCCGCGCGACTACCTGAAGCCGGCCCGCGAAGCCGCGATGGAAGTCTGCAAGGCGCGCTTCCTGTCCTTCGGCTGCGAAGGCATGGCGGGCAAGATCAAGCCGGTGCCGCTGGAGAAGATGGCCGAGCGTTACAAGGCTGGTGAGCTGGCGCAGATCGTGCAGTAATGAAGTAAGGCTGCGCAGCAGGATTCGCGCAGCTGTCTTACCTCCAGCTTCTACCAACGTCATCCCGTCGCAGGCGTGAACAATGCCACTGGCATTGTTCACTCCAATTTTTTCAGCAAACCGACCTGTTTGATTTCACCACAACGCGAGCAAACTTGGGCACCGGCCTTCGCCGGTGCGACGGTTCGACGAGTAGTGGCGAATGCATCAGATGTGGTCTTCATACAAAATTGGAGTGAACAATGCCAGTGGCATTGTTCACCCTTCGCGGGAAGTAAAACCCACCAGTGGTGGGTTTTACGGAACGAAGGCCGGTGGTCAAAAGCAAATTGACGTAAAATTACGCACTGGCCCAGGCCACCCCAAGACCTGACCCACTCGACCGGCCCCGAAATCCGGTCCCGTTTCCCTGATATCCCATCTATGAACAGCCTCTACAAATCCACCATCAAGTCCCTGCCATTGCTCGGTCACGGCAAGGTGCGCGACAACTACGCTGTCGGCGACGACAAGATCCTGATCGTCACCACCGACCGCCTGTCGGCCTTCGACGTGGTCATGAACGAGCCGATCCCTGGCAAGGGCATGGTGCTGAACCAGATGAGCGACTTCTGGTTCGAGAAGCTCGGCCACATCGTGCCGAACCACCTGACCGGCGTGGCGCCGGAATCGGTCGTTGCACCGGATGAAGTAGAGCAGGTGCGCGGCCGCGCCGTCGTGGCCAAGCGCCTGAAGCCGATCCTGGTGGAAGCCGTCGTGCGCGGCTACATCATCGGTTCGGGCTGGAAGGATTATCAGGAAAGCGGCGCGATCTGCGGCATCAAGCTGCCGGAAGGCCTGCGCCAGGCCGACAAGCTGCCGCAGCCGCTGTTCACCCCGGCCGCCAAGGCCGACATCGGCGAACACGACGAAAACATCTCGTTCGAAGACATGGAGCAGCGCATCGGCAAGGAACTCGCCGCCAAGATGCGCGACATCAGCATCCAGCTGTACACCACCGCCGCCGAATACGCAGCGACCCGCGGCATCATCATCGCCGACACCAAGTTCGAGTTCGGCCTGGACGACAATGGCGTCCTGCACCTGATGGACGAAGTGCTGACCGCCGACTCCTCGCGCTTCTGGCCGGCCGATTCCTACGCGCCTGGCATGTCGCCGCCTTCCTTCGACAAGCAGTTCGTGCGCGACTACCTCGAGACCCTGAAGGACTGGGGCAAGACCGCGCCGGCCCCGGCCCTGCCGCCGGACGTCATCGAGAAGACCCAGGCCAAGTATTTCGAAGCCATCGAACGCCTCACCGGCGAAAAGCTGAAGGCCTGAACGATGAGTGAGCAGAACAAGCCGTTGGTCGGCGTCATCATGGGTTCCTCGTCGGACTGGGACGTGATGAAGAATGCAGTGGACGTCCTGAAGCAGTTCGGCGTGCCGTTTGAAGCCCAGGTGATCTCGGCACACCGCATGCCGGACGAGATGTTCACCTATGCCGAGACCGCGCGTAGCCGCGGCCTGCGCGCCATCATCGCCGGGGCAGGGGGCGCCGCCCACTTGCCGGGCATGGTTGCCGCCAAGACCATCGTGCCGGTGCTGGGCGTGCCGGTGCCCTCGAAATACCTGCGCGGCGAAGATTCGCTGCTGTCGATCGTGCAGATGCCAAAGGGCGTGCCGGTGTCGACCTTCGCCATCGGCGAAGCCGGCGCCGCCAACGCGGCCCTCACCGCGGTGGCCATGCTGGCTGCTACGGATGACGCCTTGGCCGAGAAGCTGCAGGCCTTCCGCCTCGAGCAGACCGCGGCCGCCCAGGCCATGACTCTTCCTGTCTGAAGCATGACTAAAGTATTTCTCCCGACCGCCACTCCTGCTGCCGTACTTGGCGTGATGGGCGGCGGCCAGCTTGGCCGCATGTTCGCGCATGCCGCCCAGGCCATGGGCTACCAGGTGGCCGTATTAGAGCCGAGCCAGGTCAGCCCGGCAGGGCAGGTGGCCGAACGCCTGATTTCAAAGGCCTACACCGATCCCGAAGGCCTGGCCGAACTGGCGCAGCAATGCGTCGCCGTCACCACCGAATTCGAGAACGTCCCTGCCGACAGCATGGCCTGGCTGGGCGAGCGCACCTTCGTTGCGCCTGCCGCGTCCTGCGTGTCGATCGCCCAGGACCGCATCGCGGAAAAGCGCTTTTTCGTGGAATGCGCCCCCACGTCGGGCGTGATGCCGGCGCCGCACAAGACCATCGCTTCGCACGCCGACATCGACGCTATCGGCGACGAGCTGCTGCCCGGGATCCTCAAGACCGTGCGCATGGGTTACGACGGCAAGGGCCAGGTACGCGTGCGCACGCGCGAGGACGTGCGCGCCGCCTTCGACGCCATGAACGGCGTGACCTGCCTGCTGGAGAAGATGCTGCCGCTGGCCTACGAGGTCTCGGTACTGACCGCGCGCGGTCACGACGGCGCGTCGGTGGTGTACCCGATCGCCGAGAACGTGCACCGCGACGGCATCCTGTTCACGACCACCGTGCCGGGACCGAACGTGTCGGAGGCCTGCGCCAAACAGGCCCAGGATGCGGCGCGCGCCATCGTCGCCCAGCTGGGCTACGTGGGCGTGCTGTGCATCGAGTTCTTTGTCCTGCAGGACGGGACGCTCGTCGTCAACGAGATGGCGCCGCGTCCGCACAACAGCGGCCACTACACCATCGACGCCTGCGTCACCAGCCAGTTCGCGCAGCAGGTGCGCGCGATGGCGCGCCTGCCGCTGGGCGACGTGCGCCAGCATTCGCCTGCCGTCATGCTCAACATCCTGGGCGATGTCTGGTTCGAGGGCGATAGCGACACGCCGCGCGAGCCGGCCTGGGACCGCGTGCTGGCGCTGCCTGGCGCCAACCTGCACCTGTACGGCAAGGATGACCCGCGCCGCGCACGCAAGATGGGCCACATCACCTTCGTTGCCCCGACGCTGAAAGAGGCGCAGGACAGCCTGATCCAGGCTTGCCTTATTCTGGGCGTAGGGGTGTGACGATGGAACAGTTCGACCAGGCCGCCATCGATGCGGCCGCTCGCGCGCTGGAAGCCGGCGCGCTGGTCGCCTTCCCGACCGAGACCGTGTACGGCCTCGGCGCGGACGCCGAGAACCCGCAAGCGGTGGCCGCGATCTACGCTGCCAAGGGCCGCCCGCAGGACCATCCGGTGATCGTGCACCTGGCGCCGGATGCGCCGCTCGACTACTGGGCCACCGATATTCCGCCAGAAGCCCATGCGCTGTCCGAGGCCTTCTGGCCCGGTCCGCTGACCGTGATCCTCAGGCGCGCACCGAACATTCCAGACGCCGTTAGCGGCGGCCAGGACACGGTCGGCCTGCGCTGCCCTTCGCACCCGGTGGCGATCGCGCTGCTGCGCGCCTTCAAGGGTGGCAAAGGGGGCGTCGCGGCGCCGTCGGCCAACAAGTTCGGCGCCGTCAGCCCGACCCTGGCCGAGCACGTGCGCGACGAATTCGGTGCAGATGGCAGCGTGGCCATGGTGCTCGACGGCGGGGCCTCCCAGGTCGGCATCGAATCGACCATCGTCGACCTGTCGCGCCTGGCCACCCACGGCCCGGTGCTGCTGCGGCCCGGCCACATCAGCGCGCAAGCCATCGCCGCCGTGATCGATCAGCTCCCGAGCGCACCGGATGCGGCGGCGCCGCGCGCCTCCGGCACGCTCGAATCGCACTACGCCCCGCACACCCCGGTGGCCATGCAGGAAAGCGGCCAGCTGCGCCAGACCCTCGCGGAACTGGCCGGGGCGGGACGCAAGGTCGCGCTGATCCATTACTCGGACATGCCATCCACTCATGCGGCGCTGCGCCTGCCGGCCACCCCGGACGGCTTCGCCCACGCCCTGTACGCGGCCCTGCGCGCAATGGACGGCCATGGCGCCGACGTGATCCTGGTCGAGGCGCCGCCGCAGGGCGGGGACTGGCTCGGCGTCAACGACCGCTTGCGCCGCGCTGCCCACGGCTCGACCGGCATCGTCCACGGCCTGCTCAACAGCACTACTCCAGCCAATCCGAGCGCCTGACAATTCGTATTTTGTCAGCGCTCTTGCGCAAGCCATCGGCCAGAACGCCCGTACGTACGGGCGTTCTTTACACCACACGTTTCAAAAAGCATTTCATTCTTGCCCACAGGCAGGGCTATAATCGCCCTCCCGTTCTGCTTGCTAGTTGTCACTAAAAACTGACGTATCGGCAAGCATTTCCCTATACAAGCAAGTTGAACACTGGCATATTATTGTGAAGCGAATAGCACGCCCGTTCGTTTCATAAAAACCATCTTAGGAGACACAATGCGTCAAACCAAACTCGCGCTTGCCCTGCTGACGGCAGCGGTGCTGACGGCATGCGGCGGCACCAGCCCGGCCGGCGGCGATCAAACGCAAAAACTCACGTTCACCCAGCAGGTCTCCTTTGGCGACAGTCTCTCCGACGTCGGCACCTACGCCGTTGGCGCGGTCAAGCAGGCCGGCGGCGGCAAGTTCACCATCAACGGTGACGCCACCAACAAGAATCCTGAGCTGAACGGCAAGATCTGGGTCGAATTCCTGGCCGCCGAACTGAAACTGCCGGCGCCGTGCGCTGCGCAGACCGGCCTGCAGGGCAATGCCGCCCAAGGCTTCTCGGTCCCGATCGTCAACAACCTGAACTGCTTCAACTACGCCCAGGGCGGCTCGCGCGTGACCAATCCGGTCGGCCCGGGCAATGCCGCCACCGGCTCGCCGATCGGCGAAATGACGGTGCCGCTGGTGACCCAGGTCGCCAACCACCTGTCGCGCACCGGTAACAAGTTCAGCGGTACCGAACTGGTCACCATCCTGTCGGGCGGTAACGACGTGCTGATGTCGCTGACTGTCCTGCAGAATTCGGCAACCGCCGCCGGCAGCGCCGCCGGCGCCCAGGCCTTCGGCACCTCGCTGACCATGCAGCTGGCCGCCGGCGCCACCAATCCGCAGACCGCCGCACAGGCGATCGGCGCGGCCATCGCGGCCGAGAGCGCACGTCCGGGCAATACCTCGCAAACCATCGTCGCCGCCGCAGTCGGCGCCGCTGCGCGCCAGCCGGGCAACGCCGCCGTTGCCCAGGCAAGCGTGTACGGCCCGATGGTCGCCAAGGCCCAGGCCGACGCCACCGCTGCCGGCAACAAGGCTGGCGCCGACTACCTGACCGCCAACGGTCCGAAGCTGGTCCAGGACCTGGGCCTGGCCGGTGCGCAGATGGCGACCCTGGTGAAGAACGAGATCGTCGGCAAGGGCGCCAAGTACGTCGTGGTCGCCAACCTGCCGGACGTGGCCAGCACCCCGGCCGCCAAGTCGAAGACCGCTGAAGTCCAGCAGCTGACCGCCGCCATGGTCAACGCCTTCAACACCCAGCTGAAGAACGGCCTGGGCAGCGACGACCGCATCCTGTACGTCGACCTCTACACCGTCAGCAACGACCAGGTGAAGAACCCGGCGCCGTACGGCCTGACCAACACCAGCACCCCTGCTTGCGGCCCGAACCCACTGGGCACCACGTCGCTGATCTGCACCAACAACAACACGGTCGCCGGTGACGTCAGCCACTACATGTTCGCCGACGAGATCCACCCGACCCCGTTCGAGAACAACCTGGTGGCGCGCTACGTCCTCAAGGAAATGGCCGTCAAGGGCTGGCTGTAAGACTGACGCGGGCCTGTCCTGAATAGGGCAGGCCTTCAAAAAAAACAGGAGAAAAAATGAAAGTAATTAATAGCGTCGTCAAAGTGCTGGGTGTGGCCGCTGCGCTGGCATGCGCCTCGACCGCATCGGCCCAGTCGGCCGGCCAGTTCACCGCCAAGGTCGGCCTCAACCAGCTGACCCCGAAGGTCGAAAGCGGCGACATCAGCGCGCCGGCGCTGCCGGGCACCAAGGCCGACGTCGACCGCGACACCCAGCCAGTGCTGGTCCTGGCCTACGGCCTGACCGACAACATCTCGCTCGAAACCGCCCTCGGCACTCCGTACAAGCACAAGATCTACGGCGCGGGCGCCATTGCCGGTACCGGCCAGCTGGGCACCGTGGAAGCGCTGCCGGCGACCCTGTTCGCGCAATACCGCTTCGGCGCCCCGACCGCGACCTTCCGTCCGTTCGTGGGCGTGGGCGCGACCTACGCCTACTTCATGAAGGAACGCGGTTCGGCCAAGATGACCGCCGTCACCAACCCGGGCCGCGGCGTGCCGACCACCTTCAGCATCGACAACAAGTTCACCTACACCGTCCAGGCTGGCGTGGCCGTGAACATCACCGAGAAGTGGTTCGCCGACGTGACCGTCAACAAGGCCCGCCTGCGCACCGACGTGCACTTCTCGACCGGCCAGACCCAGCACATGAAGCTGGATCCGGTCGCCGTGATCCTGGCTGTCGGCTACAAGTTCTAAGCAGCGTTTCGCTTGCCCGAAAGCCCGCCGCGTGCGGGCTTTTTTTATTGTCGGGTTCGAAAACAGTCTTGCGTGGCGCGCTGTGAATCGGAGGGTGGAGCAGACCTACAATCCTTCCAAGCCCTAGCCCACAAGGATCACGACATGAACCACCCCGACACCCCCGACATCGCGCCCGGCATGGTACGCCTGCTGGCCTTCTCCGCCGGCCTGATCGTCGCCAGCCTCTATTATTCCCAGACCCTGGTCGGCCCGATCAGCGCGGCGACCGGCCTGTCCGCCGAAGCCGCCGGCCTGATCGTCACCCTGACCCAGATCGGTTACGCCCTCGGCCTGATCTTCGTCGTCCCACTTGGCGACCTGCTGGAAAACCGCCGCCTGGTCTTCGTCGCCCTGCTGGCCACCAGCGTGGCCCTGGCCCTGGCGGCATTCAGCAACAGCGCGTGGATGTTCCTCGCCGCATCGCTCGGCATCGGCCTCGGCTCGGTGGCGGCGCAGGTGCTGGTGCCCTTCGCCGCCCACCTGTCACGCGAGGAAACGCGCGGCTACAACGTGGGCCGGGTGGTCAGCGGCCTGCTACTGGGGATCATGGTGGCGCGTCCCGCGGCCAGCCTGATCGCCGACCACGGCGGCTGGCACCTGGTCTTCGGCGGCGCCTCGGTGGCGATCCTGGCGCTCGCCTTTGTCCTGCGCCGCAAGCTGCCGCAGCGCGTGCCGGCGCACCAGCTGGGCTATGGCCGGCTGATCGGCTCGCTGTGGACGCTGTTCGCGACCACCCCGGTATTGCGGCGCCGCGCCGCCTACCAGGCCGGCCTGTTCGGATCGTTCAGCCTGTTCTGGACCGTCACCCCGCTGGTGCTGGCCAGCCCGCAGTTCGGGCTGTCGCAGACCGGCATCGCGGTCTATGCCCTGGTCGGCATGGCCGGCGCGGTGGCCTCGCCGGTGGCGGGACGCCTGGCGGACCGGGGCCATACCCTGGTGGCGACCGCCTGCGCCCTGGTGCTCGGCGTGATCGGTTTCGCGCTGCCCTTGTACCAGCCGGCATCGCGTGCACTCGCCATCGGCATCCTGGTGCTGGCGTCGATCGTGCTGGACATGGCGGTGGCGGCCAACCTGGTGCTCGGCCAGCGCGCCATCTTCGCCCTCGGCGCCGAAGTGCGCAGCCGCCTGAACGGCATCTACTTCGCGCTGATCTTCAGCGGCGGCGCACTGGGCTCCGCGCTGGGCGCCTGGGTCTACGCCCACCATGGCTGGCACGGCGCCCTGCTGGCCGGCATGGCCTTCCCGGCAGCGGCCCTGGCCTGGTGGTTCAGCGAAGTCTCGGGCCGCCCGGCGCCTTTCGGCAAGGCGGTCTGAATCAAGCCTCCGGGATGCCGGCGCGTCCCAGGTGCTCCGCGAGCAGGTCGACGAAGGCGCGGATCTTCTGCGATCCGCGCCGGTTTTCCTGGTACACCGCATGCATGGCCACGTCCATCGGCCCCGGATTGACCGCATAGTCTTCCATCACCCGCAGCAGCCGGCCCGCGCGCAGGTCGGCGTGTACCAGCCAGTGCGCCAGCATCGCCACGCCCAGGCCGGCGACGGCCGCCTGGCGCAGCACGTCGGCATTGTCGGCCTGGACCACGCCGCGGATCGGGACTTCTTCCACCGCCGCATCCGGATCGTCCTTGCGGCGCAGGCGCCAACTGCGGCGGTTCTCGGTAAAGCTGAACTGCAGGCAGTCGTGATTCGCCAGCTCCTGCGGCGTGCGCGGCGTGCCATGGCGCTTGAGGTAGGCGGGGCTGGCGCACAGCACCCGCTGGTGCGCGGCCAGGCGGCGCGCCACCAGCCGCGCTTCCGGATCGACGCTGCCCATGCGGATCGCGACATCGATCGATTCGTCGGCCAGGTTGATCACCGTATTGCTCAGGCAGAGGTCCAGCGTCAGCTGCGGATGGCGCACCCGCAGGTCGGGCAGCATCGGTGCGATGTACAGCGCGGCGAAGGTCGGCGGGGCAGCGACGCGCAGCACCCCTTTGACCTCGCCTGCGCGCTCGGTCACCGCGTCGTCGGCGGCCTCGAGCTGCTCCAGGATGCGCAGCGCGTCTTCCTGGTAGCCGCGCCCCGCCTCGGTGAGGGTGACGCTGCGGGTCGAGCGGTTCAGCAGCGCCACGCCAAGGCGTTCCTCGAGCGCGTCGATCACCCGCGTGACCGAGGAGGTGGCGACGCCGAGCTGGCGCGCCGCGGCGGAGAAACCGCCGGCTGCGGCGACGGTGCAGAAGGTCTTGAGTTCGGCGAAGCGGTCCATGGAGTCCTTGCGGGAAGCGATCAAGCCATCTTTCCACAGGACCCGGGCTGTGACAAGATGGCCGCATGAAACGACTGACATGGGCTTGCGCCACCGCCGTCGCCGCAGCGATGCTGTCCACCTGGGTGGCCGGCTCCACGCTCATCGCCGGCAAGCAGTACGCGATGGCGGCGCCGGACGCCGGCCTGCGCACGGTGAGGCTGGCAACGCCTGCGGGCAGGCCGGTCGAAGGCTGGCTGCTGCCGGGGGAGGGCAAGGGTGCGCTGCTGCTCCTGCACGGCATCCGCGCCGACCGTACCCAGATGCTGGCGCGCGCCCGCTTCCTGCAGGCCGCAGGCTATGCGGTGCTGCTGATCGACCTGCCCGGCCACGGCGCCAGTCCGGCGCCGGCAATCACCTTCGGATTGCACGAAGGGGCGGCGGTGAAGGCGGCGCTGGACTACCTGCGCGGCACTTACCCGGGCCAGCGCGTGGGCGTGATCGGCGTGTCGCTCGGCGCGGCGTCGTACGTGCTGTGCGCGGACTGTCCGCGCGCGGATGCGGTGGTGCTGGAGTCGATGTATCCGACCATCGAGGAGGCCGTGCAGGACCGCCTGCGCATGCGTGTCGGTCCACTCGCGGCGCCGCTGTCGCAGCTGCTGCTGGTGCAGCTGCCGCTGCGGCTCGATATCGAGCCGGAACAGCTGCGGCCGATCGAACGCATGCCTGCGCTGGACGCACCGGTCCTCATCGCTGCGGGCGACGCGGACCAGCACACGACGATCGCCGAAACCCGCCGCATCTTCGCAGCGGCAGGCAGGGACAAGGCCTTGTGGGAAGTGCCCGGCGCCGCGCACGTGGACCTGTATGCGTTCGCGCCTGCCGAGTACGAACGGCGGGTCGGCGCCTTCCTGGCGCGGCACCTCGGCGTGCCATGAAAAAAGCCCGCACGAGGCGGGCTTGAAAAGTACAGCAGGAGAAGAGAATCAGAATTTGTAGCGCAGGCCGGCCAGGAACTCGCGGCCGGTGACGTTGTTCACCACCACGCTGTTGCGTGCGCGGCTGATGAACTGGTCGTTCGGCTCGTTGGTGAGGTTCACGCCTTCGAGCGTGAACTCGAGCTTGTCGTTCCACTTGTACGACAGCGACACGTCCACGTTGAAGGTTTCGTTCTTGCCTTCGACGTCGTTGTTGTTCTGGCCCGGCACCCGGGTCAGGAAGGACGAACGCTTGGCGCCCGAGACGCGCGCGCTGAACTTGCCGTCGTCATAGTAGAAGGTCGCGTTCCAGGACTTCGGCGACAGGTTCAGCAGGTCGTCGACGATGCGCTCGTTGCTGGTCGGCGAGACGGCGTATTCGATCTTCGAGCTGACCTTGGTGTAGTTCAGCACCGTGCCGAAGTTCTTGCCCCAGCCCGGCAGGAAGGTGAAGGGCTGCTGGTAGTTGATCTCGAAGCCCTTCAGCTTGCCGCCGTCGGTGTTGATCGGCGCCGTCACCTGGAACTGTTCGTCGCCAGTGAAGTTCGCCGGCAGCAGCGACAGCGGCAGGCCGGTCTCGCGGAAGGGCACATTGGTGCGCAGCGACTGGATGTAGGTGTCGATGTTCTTCTGGAACAGGCCCAGGCCCACGAAGGCATTCTTGCCGAAGTAGTACTCGAAGCTGCTGTCGAAGGTCTTGGCACGGAAAGGCTTGAGCAGCGGGTTGCCGGTGTTGATGGTCAGCGTGCCGGTGGTCGAGATGGTGCCGCCCGGCGACAGGAAGCCCAGCTGCGGACGGGTCATCACCTTGGCTGCGCCGAAGCGGACGATGAAGTCGCGCGTCAGGTTGGCCGCGATGTTAAACGAGGGCAGGGTGTCCTTGTAGTCGTGGTTCACCACGACCGCGGTGCCGCCGCCGGCGGCCTGGTAGCCGATCGCTTCCAGCTCGGTCTTCACGTGGCGCACGCCGAAGTTGCCGCGCACCGGGATGTCCCACAGGTCGTACTTGAACTCGCCCATCAGGTAGAAGCCGTCGTCGCGTTCGGTGACGGTGCGGTTGTTGCCGCGCGCGTTGCCGTTGGTGATCGAGGACAGGGTGAAGTCGCCCGGGCCGCCGGCGGGACCGGCCTTGATGCAGTTGCAGTAGATGTCGTAGGCGGCGGCGATGGCGCTCAGGTTCGGGATCACCCAGCCGGTCGCCGTCCCGGCCGGCATGTCGAGGCCCTTGCCGAAGCCGGTGAGGCTGGTCGTGAGACCGCTCGCTCCGCCCGGCGGCGCGAAGATCGTGTCGTTCTGGTTCACGCGCCGGAATTCATAGGTATCCGACTCGTACTTCTTCTTGTTGATGCCGCCCTTGAAGCTCAGGTTGTCGCTGGCTTCCCAGGCCAGGTCGAACTGGCCGACGTCGTTGATGTTGGTCGCGCCTTGCGGACGGATGCGGATCTCGCTGGTGGTGGTGTTGGGCACCGTGGTCGGCTGGGTCCCGCTGGCGACCTGCGGCACGCCGATGATGGCCAGCGGCCCGCTGGTGGAGGTCGGGTCGAACGGATAGCCGATCGCCGGCATGCGGTCGTTGCCGCGGAAGTCGATGGTGTAGCCATTGACGTTCAGGGCGTCGAGCGTGACGGTGGTCTGGACCGGGTTGCGGAACTTCGAGTTAGCGCGGCCGACCTTGGCGCTCATGCTCCAGCTGTCGTTGAACTGGTGCTCCAGCGTCAGGGTGGGCTGCGAGAAGGTGGTGTTCAGTTCGTCGAAGCGCGACTCGGAGCGGATGTCGACGCCGTTGTACTTGCCGTACAGGAGGGCGCCGTTCGGTGCATACTGGGCTTCCACGACGCTCATCTGCGGCTTGCCGCCCTGGGCGGCGCTGCGGCTGAACGAGATCGCCTGCAGGAAGTCTTCCTGGCGCGTCGCGTCCAGCTTCGAATACAGCATGTCGAAGGTGAGCAGCGTGCCGCGCTGCGGGCGCCATTGCACCGACGCGGTCAGGCCCAGGCGGTCCTGGTCGTGGGTCAGGCGGCCATAGCGCGGCAGGCGCGGATGGAAGTTGGTGGCGCTGCTGGCCGCGTTATAGGCCTCGGTCGCCGCTTGCGAGGCCGGCAGGCGCGGCACGCCCTGGGCCGCCGGGCCGCAGGTGGTGGCAGTGGAGTTCGATGGATTCGCGGTCACGCCCTGCGGTGCGCACCAGCCGCCCGACGAGGGGCCGTTGTCCCAGCGGACGGTGCTGAAGCCTTCTTCCAGCACGCGGCGCTTGGAAAACGCGCCCGAGACCAGCACGCCCACCGTGCGGTCCAGGAAGGTGTTCGACACCATGAAGGCGACACGCGGGTCGACCTTTTCCGAGCCGTCGTTGTACTTGCCCTTGGCCGCGATGGTGGCGTTGAAGCCGCGCAGGTCGAAGGGACGCAGGGTCTGCAGGTCGACGGTGGCGCCCAGCGAGCCTTCGTCGACGTCGGCCGAGGAACTCTTGCGCACGGTGAGGGAGCTGAACAGCTCGGACGCGAACACGTTGAAGTCGAAGCCGCGGCCGCGGTTGGTGCCGCCCGAGCTGTCGGTGCCGCCGGTGGTGGCCAGGCCCTCGATGCCGTTGATGCGCACGCGGGTAAAGTCCTGGCCCAGGCCGCGCACCGTGATGTTGCGGCCTTCGCCGGCGTCGCGGTCGATCACCACGCCCGGCACGCGCTGCAGCGACTCGGCCAGGTTCGTGTCCGGGAACTTGCCCATGTCTTCGGCCTTGATGACGTCGACGATGCCGTTGTCCTGGCGCTTGGCGTTCAGGGCACTCTCGAGCGAGGCGCGCAAGCCCGTCACCTGCACCGTCTGGATCTGCTGGGATGCATTGGCGGGGGCATCCTGGGCAAAGGCGGCGCCGATCGAGAGGGCGGACACCGAGGCGGTGCCGAGCAGGCACAAGGTGAGTTGACGTAAAGCGGCACGTTGCGGGTGTTGTTTCATGCTGTCTCCATGCGTTTTATCCTGGCGGTGCGCAGCTGGGCGCACGCCGCATCGGCGTATTTATCTGGTCAGGCCGGTTCCGCGATTCTAATGCAGAAATACCAATTCTGGTCCATCCAATTCAAATAAATACGTGAATTGGTCCAACCTCTGCCAAAGGGGATATTGCGTGGAGATGGCCCTTGTTGTAAGGCCTTGAAAAGACATGCGGCGCCCTGCGCGAGGGCGCCGCATCGGGGAGGAAAAGCTTACTGCTGGCGCGAGAGCGTCACGCGCACCGGGTTGCCAGCGCGGGCGGCCACGTCCTGCGTGTACTTCTGCCACTGCGCGAGCGAGGTGATCTCGCCGGCGCGGCTCCAGGCGCCGCCGGCGTAGTAGCGCAGCGGCTTGCCGGAGCTGGCCTTGGCCAGGATCAGTTCGTTCAGCTGGTCCTGGGTGAAGCCTTCCGCCCCAGGCACCACCACCGCGGTGCCGAAGGCGTCGTTGCTCTTCTGCTCGACCCACTGCAGCAGCACCGGACCCTCGCGCTTGACCGTGATCGACGGATCCTGGTTCTTGTCGCTCGGATTCTTGTTGAGACCCACAGCGACGGTGAGCGGATCAGCGCCTTCGTAAATGAAGGTGCTGTCGATGCGGTCCAGCTGCTGGCCGGCGTCGACGGTGAAGCGCTTGATCTCGCTGACCTGCTTGCCGGCCGCGTCCCAGCTTGCATAGTGCAGCTCGAAGACCGCGCGCACCGGGCCGTTGGCCAGCACGCGCCAACTGGCGTAGTTCACGCTCGTGTACAGCTGCTTGCCGTCCCAGATGCCGGTGCCGCCGGCGCCGCGCGACTTGCCGACGTTGTACATGTCCATGCCCTCACCTTCGTCCTTGTGGTAGTGGTCATGGCCCTTGTTGTACCAGCGGTCGACGATCGGATATGGCACGCGCTTGAACCACAGGTCCAGGCCACTGGTGACCAGCACCTCCTTGGTGACGCCGGCGGGGGCGGGCGCGGCCAGAGCCGGGCCGTAGGTGCGGTGCGCGATCTTGTCGTTTTCCCAGCCGAAGTCGTCGAGGCGCTCCGGCACGTAGCGGGCAAAGGCCTTTTGTGCGAACACCGGGGCGACCGTGTCGATCTTCTCGACCGTGAAGCTGGCGCTCTTCTCGCCAGGTACGAAGCTGTGCTGGAAAATCAGCTCGCCATAGGCGGCGCCGACGCCCTTCGGGTCCTTGGCCAGGGGCGCGACATTGGTCACCTGGTGGGGCAGTACATTGCCCTTCGCATCCTTGACCGCGATCTTCTGGATCAACGCGCCCGGCAGCGCGGCGTTCACGTCGCTCCAGGGGATCGTGATGGTTTCGGACGGACGGGCGATGGACAGGTCATGCTGGACGGTGACGGCCAGGCGCTCGGCGGCGTAAGCGTTCAGAGCGGAAGTCAGTACAGCTGCAAGGATCAGTCGTTTCATCGTTCAGGCGCCTCTTCTCAATGGTGTTCGCGGTAGTCGGTCTTGCCCCCTTTGGGCATGTAATGATACGTGCGAACCTTGTACTGGACCTCGAAAGCCGGATTCTTCATCAGCTTGAGGATCTCGGCGCCGGCTAGCAGCATCGGGCCATAGCCGTGCAGTGCATGCACGCTGGTCGGACGGTTGTAGTAATAGACCATGTCGCCGGCCAGGGTGGTGCCGACGCAGGTGCCTTCCACTTCGCCCTTCGCCGTGATGCGGGTCGACAGGCCCGTCCAGCCGGCCTGCGCGATCGAGCCGTAGGTGGTCGGGCTGACCCAGCCCTGGTTGACGGCGTGCGCGATCACGTAGGTGAATATGGCGCTGGCCGAGGTTTCGAGGTAGGAGTCGTTGCGGTCGATCATCTGGTGCCACAGGCCGGTGCCCGACTGCAGCTCCGAGATGCCCTTGATCGCGGCGCGCAGCTGGTTCAGCACCTTCGGGTAGCCCGGGTGGTCCTTTGGCAGCACGTCGAGCAGGTCGGACATGGCCAGCACCGCCCAGCCGTTGGCGCGCGCCCAGTAGAAGCGCGGCGCGTCCGGGTGGTTGGCATGCCAGCCGTGGGTGTAGATGCCCAGCTGCGGATTGAACATGCGGCTCGACATGCCCATCACATTGTTGACGGCGTCGTCGAAGTGCTTGCGGTCGCCCGTCAGGCGGCCCATCTCGGCCAGCGCCGGGATGCTCATGTACATGTCGTCGGCCCACAGCGAGACTTCCTGCGGACGCTTGCGCGCCATCGTGCCGTCCTCCAAGCGGAACTGCTTGTTGATGACCCAGTCGCTGCAGGCGTCGATCATGGGCTTCAGGTCCGGTCCGACCTTGGCCAGGCGCGCACGGATCAGGGCGGCGCACATCGAGCCGGAATCGTCCAGCGAGCGCGGATCGAGGAAGCGCGAGAAGCTGTTGGCCCGTTCGAGGCGGAACTTCTGTTCCTGGGCGCGGAAATAGGGCAGGGTCTGGGAGAAGAACTGGAAGTGGCGCTGGGTCATCGCGGTGAAGCTCTGGTCGCCGGTCGCTTCCGCCGCCTTCAGCAGGCCCGAATGCACCACGCCCATCTCATAGACCTGGATGCCGTAGTCGCCGGCGCTGGGTTCGAAGATCGCATCGGCGTTCGGGGTCTTCAGGTCGGTGATCTGGTCGCCCGTCTTCTTGCTGATGATGCGGGTGGGCGTCGCACTGTCCATGTAGGCGCGGATCGACTTGAGCTGGGCCGTGACTTCCGCCGCCACCGGCATCTTGTAGGGCACCGGATAGGTGCCTTCGGCCGCGTCCTTCAGGTTCTTGTTGTCGGTATTGCGGTAATGGCCACCCTGGGCGAGGGCGGGACCACAGGCGAGGGCGCAGCCCAAAAGGGTGGCAACGGAGGCTGCCAGCAAGGTCGTCTTCATGTGTCTCCAGTCGGCGTTGTGTGTTTACTACTGTATGACTACTTATATTTGGTCAGGCCATTCTAATTTGGTCCGACCAAAACCACAAGGTGGACTAGCCACCGTTCGAACTTGTATGGCATACTGAAAAAGAACCTACCGACAAGGCACCACACCATGAGCACCCAAGTTCCGCGCACCATCCGCATGCAGGCCAGCGACAACGTCGCAATCGTCGTCAACGACGGCGGACTGCCCGCGGGCACCGTTTTCCCCGACGGGCTGACCCTCGTCGAGGGCGTCCCGCAGGGACACAAGGTGGCGCTTACCGATTTCGCCGAAGGCGAGCCTGTCATCCGCTACGGCGTGACGATCGGCTATGCGAACGCGCCGATCCCGCGCGGCAGCTGGGTGTCCGAGCGCGTGCTGCGCATGCCCGCAGCGCGCTCGCTCGACGACCTGCCGATCGGCACCCATGCGCTTGCGGTCAGCGAACCGCTGGAAGGTTACACCTTCGAGGGTTACCGCAACAAGGACGGCTCGGTCGGCACCCGCAACATCATGGCGATCACCAGCACCGTGCAGTGCGTCTCGGGCGTGATCGACTACGCGGTCAAGCGCATCAAGGAAGAACTGCTGCCGCGCTATCCGAACGTCGAAGACGTGGTCGCGCTGGAGCACGTGTACGGCTGCGGCGTCGCGATCGACGCGCCGGGCGCGGACATTCCGATCAAGACCATCCGCAACCTGTCGCGCAACCCGAACTTCGGCGACAGCGTGATGGTGGTCAGCCTGGGCTGCGAGAAGCTGCCGCCGGCGCGTCTGTTCCCGGCCGGGGCGATCCCGATCGGTAACGCCGAGCCCTCGGTCGTTACCCTGCAGGACCAGCAGCACGTCGGCTTCATGTCGATGATCGACAACCTGATGCAGACCGCCGAAAAGCACCTGCAGGAACTGAACGCGCGCCAGCGCGTCACCTGCCCGGCATCCGACCTGGTGGTCGGCGTGCAGTGCGGCGGCAGCGACGCCTTCTCGGGCGTGACCGCCAACCCGGCGGTCGGCTTTGCCACCGACCTGATCGTGCGTGCCGGCGGCGCCGTGATGTTTTCCGAGATTACTGAAGTGCGCGACGGTATCGACCAGCTGACCGCACGCGCCGCGACGCCGGAAGTCGCCGAGGCGATGGTGCGCGAGATGCAGTGGTACGACGATTACCTGGTGCGCGGCGGCGTCGACCGCAGCGCCAACACCACGCCCGGCAACAAGAAGGGCGGCCTATCGAACATCGTGGAAAAGGCCATGGGTTCGATCGTCAAGTCGGGCACCACCGCGATCACCGGCGTGCTGTCGCCGGGCGAGAAGCTGCAGCAGAAGGGCCTGATCTACGCCGCCACCCCGGCCAGCGATTTCATCTGCGGCACCCTGCAGATGGCCGCCGGCATGAACGTGCACATCTTCACCACCGGCCGCGGCACCCCCTACGGCCTGGCGGCGGTCCCGGTCATCAAGGTGGCCACCCGCACCGAGCTGGCCCAGCGCTGGCACGACCTGATGGACGTGAATGCCGGGCGCATCGCCAGCGGAGAAGCTACTATTGAGGATGTGGGCTGGGAGCTGTTCCGCCTGATCCTCGACGTGGCCAGCGGGCGCAAGACCTGGGCCGAACACTGGAAACTGCATAATGCGCTGGCGCTGTTCAATCCGGCGCCGGTGACCTGACAGAATATTGCGTTACGACTGCGGCATGTGATCTGCGGGAACCGTAGGGTGGGCGGCTCGTAACCTGGTCCACTGGACCAGGTTACCCCACGCGTTCAACTAGAGCATGCGCTGCCACAGCGCGGCTGAGAGTTGGACGCGTGGGCGGGAGACCCGCCCACCCTACGGACAACAAGGGTAGCGGCAGTAACGCCACAAAGATTAAGGAGTTAACAATGACCCAAGCAGCAAAGGGCAAACCCTTCAAACGCATCCTGCTGACCGGCGCCGCCGGTGGCCTCGGCAAGGTGCTGCGTGACCGTATCAAGCCCTGGGCCGAGGTCGTGCGCCTGTCCGACGTGGCCGACATGGGCGAAGCGCGCGAGGGCGAGGAAATCGTCCAGTGCGACCTGGCCGACAAGGAAGCGGTCCTGAAACTGCTGGAAGGCGTGGACGCCGTGCTGCACTTCGGCGGCATCTCCACCGAGAAGCCCTTCGAACCGATCATGCAGGCCAACATCCTGGGCGTGGCCAACCTGTACGAAGCCCTGCACAAGGCCGGCACCCGCCGCGTGGTGTTCGCCAGCTCGAACCACGCGATCGGCTACCACCACGTGAACACCGTGCTGGACGCGAATTCGCCGACCCGCCCGGACAGTTACTATGGCCTGTCGAAGGTCTTCGGCGAGCAGATGGGGCGCTACTACTACGACCGCTTCGGCATCGAGACCGTCTGCATCCGCATCGGCTCGAGCTTCCCGGAGCCGGCCAACAAGCGCATGATGAGCACCTGGTTCTCGTATGACGACCTGGTCGAGATGCTGCGCTGCTCGCTGTTCGCGCCGCGCGTGGGCCACACCATCATCTACGGCGTGTCAGACAACGACAGCGTCTGGTGGGACAACCGCCTGGCCTCGCACCTGGGCTACAAGCCGAAGGACAGCTCCTCGAAGTTCGCCCACCTGTTCCCGGACACCTCCGAGTTCCCGGACAAGGACGACGTCACGACGACCTACCAGGGCGGCAAGTTCCTGCTCGACGGACCACAGTACTAAGCAGATGCCGACGCCCGTGCTGGAACGGCTCCTGCTTCGCAACGACCGCCTGCTGGCGGAGATCGTTCCGCAGGTGGGAGGCGGCCTGGCGCGGCTCGACTGGCTGGGCAGCGACGGCGCGCAGCCGCAGGAACTGCTGCGTGGGCTGGCGCCGGACAGCGCCGGCACGCCGCTGCCGGGGCAGCTGGCCTGCTTCCCCCTGCTGCCATGGTCGAACCGCATGGCGCCCTCCGGCTTCGCCTTCGCGGGCACGCGCCACGTACCGAAACCGAACCGGGAAGGGGAGCCTTGCCCGATCCACGGCGACGCCTGGCAGCAGCCCTGGCGCGTCGCTTCGCACTACGACACCTCCCTGGTCCTGAGCCTGGACCGCTGGGACGCCGAACCCTTCGCCTACACGGCGGAACTACGCTACACCCTGGCCGACGATGCGCTGGTGCTGGAGGTCAGCGTGCGCAATGCCGGCCGCGCCGCGCTGCCCTTCGGGATCGGACTGCATCCCTGGATGCCGGATCCGGGAGGCGCCCTGCTGGAAGCAGGCGCCAACAGCGTCTGGATGTCCGGCCCGGACAAGCTGCCGCTGATGCGCCAGGACATTCCTCCCCAGTGGCGTTTCGACAATCCCGCATCGCTGCCGCAGGACGGCGTCGACAACGTATTCGAGGGCTGGCATGGGGCCGCCCGTATCGCCTGGCCGGCACGCGGCCTGGCCCTGGAAGTGCAGGCCGACATGGACTACTTCATTCTCTATGCCCCGCCCGGGCGCGACTTCTTCTGCTTCGAGCCGGTCGACCACCCGATCAATGCGCACAACCTGCCCGGCCATCCGGGCCTGACGGTGCTGGCCCCTGGCGCCACGCTGCGCCGCCGCTGCGTGTTCCGCGGAGCGGCGTTGTGATGCGGCGGGCGGCAGGCCTGCTGCTGGCGCTCGCCGCGACGGCGGCAAGCGCCCAGGCGCCCTACAACGCCGAGACCACCTACCGCAAGCTGGCACGCGACTACCCCTATATCCGCATCGCCAGCAGCGAAGCGCCGGCCCCCGTCCAGGTGCGCAAGAACCTGGTCTATGCACAGCGCGGAGAACTGGCGCTGGGGCTCGACCTCTATTCTCCGGGGCCGGGCGACAAGCCGGCGCCGCTGGTGGTGCTGGTGCACGGCGGCGGCTGGGGTACCGGCGAACGCGCCAACATGGCGCCGCTCGCGGCCCGGCTGGCGGCGCGCGGTTATGCAGCGGCCACCGTCAGCTACCGCCTGTCCGGCCAGGCCCGCTATCCGGCCGCGATCGAGGACGTGAAAGAGGCGGTGCACTGGCTGCGCAAGGGCGCGGCCGCCTACGGCATCGATCCGGCGCGGGTCGCCATCGCCGGCGGCTCGGCCGGCGGGCAGATCGCCTCGCTGGTCGGCATGCTCGAGCCGCGCGCGGTCCGCGCCGTGGTCAGCATCGACGGCCTGTCCGACTTCACCTCCGAGGAAGCGCGCAAGCACGAGGACGACCCGGCCAAGAACCCGTCCGCCGCGGGCGCCTGGTTCGGCGGCCGCTATGCCGAGAAAGAGGCGCTGTGGCGCGATGCTTCTCCGATCACCCATGCCGGCAAGGGCAGCCCGCCGGTGCTGTTCATCGTCAGCGGCGTGCCGCGCTTCTCGGTGGGACGCGAAGCGATGGCGTCCAAGCTCGCCTCGCACGGCATCCATAGCGACACCGTGGCGCTGCCGGGCACCCCGCATTCGTTCTGGCTGTTTGATCCCTGGGTAGCGCCGACCGTCGATGCGATGACGGCCTTCCTGGAACGCACGCTCGGGTCAGTGCCGGCGCGCGCACCCTGGTCGGCCGACCTCGGCGACGGCCGCTACCGCAACCCGATCCTGCATGCCGATTACTCCGACCCGGACGCGATCCGCGTCGGCGACACCTACTACATGGTGTCCTCGAGCTTCGCGAATGCGCCCGGCCTGCCGCTGCTCGTTTCAAAAGACATGGTCAACTGGGAGCTGAAGGGCCACGCGCTGCCCCAGCTGGTGCCGGGCGCGCAGTTCCAGGCGCCGCAGCACGGCAAGGGGGTGTGGGCGCCCTGCCTGCGCTACCACGCCGGCAAATTCTGGATCTTCTATCCGGACCCGGACCAGGGCGTGTACGTCACCACCGCCACCAGTTTCGCAGGACCGTGGAGCGCGCCGCACCTGCTGCTGGCGGGGAAGGGCATCATCGATCCGACGCCGCTGTGGGATGACGATGGCAAGGCGTACCTGATCCACGCCTGGGCCAAGAGCCGCGCCGGCTTCAACAACGTGCTCACGCTCCGCCGCATGGACCCAGGCGGCCGCAGCCTGCTCGACAGCGAAGGCAAGGTCGTCATCGACGGCAACGCGCTACCCGGCTACCGCACGCTGGAAGGACCGAAGCTGTACAAGGCGAACGGCTGGTACTACGTGTTCGCCCCTGCGGGCGGCGTCGAGCATGGCTGGCAATCGGTGTTCCGCTCGCGCAGCATCGACGGGCCTTATGAAGCGCGCGTCGTGATGGAGCAGGGCGCGACGCCGATCAATGGACCGCACCAGGGCGCCTGGGTCAGCACGCCGCAGGGCGCCGACTGGTTCTTCCACTTCCAGGACCGCCGCGCCTACGGCCGCGTGGTGCACCTGCAGCCGATGCGCTGGGAAGACGGCTGGCCCATCATTGGCGAGCCCTCCGGCAAACCGGGCGTCGGCCAGCCGGTGCTGGAATACGCCAAGCCGGTGGCGGGCAGCTTCCCGCAGCGTGTGCCGGCGGCGAGCGACGAATTCGACGGCAAGACCCTGGCGCCGCAATGGCAATGGGCGGCCAATCCGCAGCAGCGCTGGTACGCACTCGACGCGCGCCCCGGCCAGCTGCGCCTGTTCGCACAGCCGGACGGTTTGGTGCGCGACCTGCCATCGGTGCTGACCCAGAAATTCCCGGCGCCCGCCTTTGGCGTCACCGCCAGGGTGGAACTGCATGCGCAGCGCGACGGCGACCAGGTCGGACTCGGCGCGATGGGCCTGGCCAGCAGGTGGTTCGGCTTGCGCCGCATCGAGGGCAAGCCGCGCGTGGTGATGGTCAGCTGCGCACAGGACGGCAAGTGCGCGGAAGAGGTGGGCGCGGTGCTGCCGGGCTTCGCGGCGCACCTGCGCATGCATGTCACGGCCGGGGCCTATGTGTCGTTCTCGTACAGCGTTGACGGCGTGCGCTATACCCAGCTGGGGTTGCCGTTCGAGGCCGCCATGGGACGCTGGGTCGGGGGCCAGCTCGGCCTGTTCACCACCGGCGCCGCCGGCGCCTACGCCGATATCGACTACCTGCGCATCAGCCCCTGAGCTTCCTGCGGCAATCTCCATCACCGATGGTAGTATGGCCGCACCTTCGTTCCCGGCGACTGGAGCCACCATGGTCATCGATCCGCAGCACACCTATGTGCACCTTGCCGATGACGGCAAGGCACATCAAGTTTCAGGCGAGAGCTTCTGGCAATTGCCCCCTGAAGCGTTCGACAGTTTCGGCAAGGGCTGGCTGGTGTCGGAATTCCTGTTCACGGAAGACTGGCCGACCTGGGAAATGCATCCGCAAGGCGAAGAGTTCGTCTATCTGCTGTCGGGCGCGGTCGAGCTGCTGCTCGATCGCGGCAACGAGGTGGAAACGATCCTGCTGAACGGCAGCGGCGCCGTCGTGGTGCCGCGCGGGGTGTGGCATACCGCCAAGGTGCGGGTGCCGAGCCGCATGCGGCATGTGACGCGCGGCGAGGGGACCGGGAACCGGCCGGTCTAGCTCAAGCGGGACACGTTCGCTGGAAATAGCGTTGCACCTGTATCCAATGCCAGGGCGCGATGTTGCCATGCCGTTCGAAATACCAGGACGTTCCGCGCCGCACGAACACATACGAGTCGGTGTAGTGCGCCATCGTGACATCGGCCCACTCCACCAGGAAGCTCAACTGGTTCTCGCCCTCGCTCTGCCAGCAGTAGAGCAGCATGGCGATGTATCGCTCGCGCCTGCCTGAGGCATGCGGCGGCAGGCGCAGCAGTGGGCGTGATTCGTCCAGTACCTGACGAATGCTGCCGAGCGTTTTTTTGTCAGGGTGATGGAGGTCCAGCAGGAAGGTGGCGATGGAATCGCTGGCGCTGGCAATGCTTGGCAGCAGCGGACGCTCGTGCTCGCGCACATAGAACCCTTGCTTGAGACCGATCCAGGGTGGCGCCGGACGATAGATGCTCTGCTCGATCCTGGGCGTATTGGCCCCGATGCCGCATGCCTGCATCAAGACGCATGCCAGCGCCAGCAAGGCGATACGCATTTTCATGGCTATTCCCCAAAGAGTGATAGCGCATGATAGTGGCGCCGGTGCACCGCGTTGTGCGCAAACAGGAGGGCGCGTGCAACGCTACCTTCGGGCGCATCGGACGCTACCTCGAGGCTCCGGAGCTGCCGTGCGCGGCAATCAGCCTTGGGTCGCCTGCGCGCCACCCGAGCGCATCCGGTACCAAACCAGCCCCAGCAACTCATACGTGGCGTACCAGGAGCGCCGCAGTCCCTCGGCGCTCGGTATCCAGGCATAGATGCTGCGGGTCCATCCGCCGAAGAACATGGTCGGCGCCTCGACGACCTCGAGTCCCGCGCGCTGGAAGGCGCTGCGGGCGCGCGCCATGTGCATGGCGTCGGTGACCAGCAGCACGCGCTTGATCCCATCCCTGCGCAGCAGGGCCGCGCTGAAGGCCGCATTATCGGCGGTGTCGCGCGATTTGCCTTCGACCCAGCGGACCGGGACCCCGAAATCCTCGCGCAGCGCGGCCGCCATGCCGTCGGCCAGCGAGTAGCTGCGTTCGTGCGCGGTCGGCTTGCCGGCGCTGCCGCCGCTGACCAGCACCGGCAAGCCGGTGCGCCGCTGCAGATGGGCCGCATAGCGCAGGCGCGCCAGCGCCGTATAGTCCGGAATGTCGCGGTCGCCGTATTCCGGCGCCTTGCGCATCCGTCCGGCCGACAGCACCACGATGGCCTGCCCGCCGGCGCGTTCGGGCGACAGCAGCGGCGTGGTCAGCTCTTCCAGGGGGCGCACGAACAGGTCGGCCACCGCGGGCGTGGATAGCAGCGCAAGCAGGGCCAGCGAGCCTCCGGCCAGGATGCGTCCGGCGCGCGGCCAGCGGCGCCACAGGAGCAGGCCGAGCAGGATCAGCAGGAACAGATTGGCCGGCGGGAGAATCAGGTTGCGCGGTATGGCGTTGATGAGGTCGAGCACGGGGAGCAGGTCTTTCCTTAGTCGTGAATTGGCAACAGGCAGCCCTTAGTGATACCTCGCTTGGTTGACTTTCGTCAACTCCATTTAGAATACAAGTACGTTTTCGCCAACGACAAGACCGCCATGACCCAGATGCACATGATCCTGCTCGCAGCCTCGCCACTCATCATGTGGCGCGTGTACAAACGTGTCCAGCGCCTGACCGTGCGCCAGAAGTCGCGGCTGTGGCGCCACTGGTTCGGCGTGCTGTTCCTGCCCGTCGCCCTGCTGGCGATGGCGCTGGTGCTGTTGGCCAAACCGCTGGTGCTGGCCTGCCTGCTCGGCGGCGCCGCGGGCGGCGGCGCGCTCGGCCTCGCGGCCCTGCGCCGCACCCGCTTCGAACGGGTCGGCGACGAGTTTTTCTATACCCCGTTCGCGCCGATCGGCATGGTGGTGGCGACAATCTTCATCGCACGGGTGTTGTACCGCGTGTTCGAGATGGTCACGCTGGGTCCGCAGCAGACGCCGTCCTTCGGCAGCAGCCCGCTGACGATGGGGATCATGGGCGTGGTCGTCGGCTACTACCTGGTCGGCGCCTCCGGCCTGCTGCGCTGGCGCCGCGCGGAAGCACGCACCAGGGCCTAGGCACGGCTAGCTGGCCAGATAGGCCGCCAGCTCGTCGGGTGTCCCCTTCGGGAAGGCCGCCTTCAGGTAGTCGAGGAAGCTCGAGACGCGCGCGCTCAGGAGCCGCCGCGAAGGGTAGAGCGCCCACAGCGCGATCTCCGGCCCCGCCACATCGCCCCAGTGCACCAGCGTGCCTGCGGCCAGGTCGTGGCTGACCAGCGATACCGGCAGCCGCGCCGCCCCGACGCCGATGCGCACCGCGTCGCGCACCATCACCAGCGACGATAGCGACAGCACCGGATCGACTGCGATGCGCGTGCTGCCGGATGCTCCCTGCAGCTCCCACGCCGTCGCCCCGTCACGCGCATCGCGCACCACGACCGGGACGGCCTGGCCCTCCTGCGGCCGCGGCAGGTCGGGGCTCGCCACCACCACCAGCCGGTCGCGCAGGAAGATCCTTCCCACCAGGTTCTCGTCCGGCGCCGGATTGACCCGGATGACCAGGTCGTAGCCTTCCTCGACCATGTCCACGTTGCGGTCGTCGGTGGTGACTTCGAGCCGCACCTCCGGATAGGCCAGCGCGAAGCCGGCCGCCAGCCTGCCCATCGCGGTTTGCGAGAACAGCAGCGGCGCGCTGATGCGCAGCCTGCCGCGTGGCCGTTCGCCGCCCGAGGCGATGCTCGATGCGGTCTCGTCGATCTCGGTGAGCAGCACGGCGGTGCGCTCGTGCAGCATGCGCCCCTCCTGCGTGAGCTTGAGCGTGCGCGCGCCGCGCTCGAACAGGCGCAGGTCGAGGCTGCGTTCCAGTTCCGCGACCCGGCGCGACAGCGTCGCCTTTGGCCGTCCGCTCAGGCGCGCCGCGCGTCCGAAGCCGCCGTGGCGCGCGACAAGGTTGAAATCGACCAGTGCCAGCAAATCCATGTGTTCCACCCATAAGACGGTCCGTCCAAATTTGACGGCTATCGTACCACCTGTGGGATGGCTACCATGGATTCACTGTCAACCACACCTGAAGGAGAAACACCATGACTATCCTCGTTACCGGCGCTACCGGCCAGATCGGCCGCCAGGTCGTCCAGCATCTCGTGGAGCAGGGCGCCAGCGTGCGCGCCCTGGTGCGCAATCCCGCCAAGGCCGATTTTCCGGCCGGCGTCGACGTGGTGCAGGGCGACCTGCTCGACCCCGATGCGCTGCGCAGCGCCTATGCCGGCGTGTCCACGCTGTTCCTGCTGAACGCCGTCGTCCCCGACGAATTCACCCAGGCGCTGCTCGCCCTGAACCTGGCGAGGGAAGCCGGTGTCGAACGCCTGGTCTACCTGTCCGTCATCCACAGCGACCTGTACGTGAACGTGCCTCACTTCGCCGGCAAGTACGGCGTCGAGCGCGCGATCGAGGCCCTGGGCTTCGGCGCCACCATCCTGCGTCCCGCCTACTTCATGCAGAACGACCTGACCATCCGCGACGTGGTGCAGGGCTACGGCGTCTATCCGATGCCGCTGGGGAGCCGCGGCATCGCCATGATCGATACCCGCGACATCGCGGAAATCGCGGCCATCGAGCTGCTGCGCCGCGAGCGCGCGGCCGGCCCGCTGCCGTCCTCGCGCCTGAACCTGGTCGGTCCCGACACCCTGCGCGGCAGCGAGGTCGCCGCGATCTGGTCCGAGCTGCTGGGACGCCCGATCGGCTACGGCGGCGACGACACCCACGCCTTCGAGCAGAACCTGCGCCAGGCCATGCCGGCCTGGATGGCCTACGACATGCGCCTGATGAGCGAAGGCTTTCTCGCCAAGGGCATGGTGCCGGAAGCCGGCGACGTCGAACGCCTGGCCAGCCTGCTGGGACGTCCGCTGCGCAGCTACCGCGACTTCGCCGCTCAAGCCACCGCCTGATCGCCAATCACAAAGGAGAACATCATGATCTATTCGACCGCCACCGTTCCCGTGAACCCGGACGGCGACACCCCCTTGAGCCGCGAGCAGGCCTGGGCCGGCCTGGTCCTGAAGGCGCGCGACGCGCGCGAGTTCCTGCCGCCCGGCCTGTGCACCCGCTGCGAGGTTGTTGAAGAAAGTGCGGGTCACATCGTGCGCGACGCCACCATCGGCGGCGTCGACCTGCGCGAAATCATCAGCTTCGAACCGGGCCGCAAAGTGAGCTTCTTCCAGGCCTCGGGCCCCCGCGAAGGCGTGATCATCAACGAGCTGTTCGAGGACGGGAGTGGACAACTGCAGCTGCGCTTCTACTGCTACCTCGGCCTGCGCGACAAGGCGCCGGGCGGACCGGAGGAGCAGGCCGAGCAGGCCATGATGGACAGCGACAAGGGCTACCGCGCAGCCCTGCTGTCGACCTTGAAGCGGACCCGCGAACTGCTGGCCGCGGGCCGGCTGTGAAAGCTGTGGCGGCCGAGGGGCCGCCACAGCCCGGACCTTCACGCCGCCTGGCGGTGGCGCAGGTCGAAGCGGTCGAGCTCCATCACCTTGTTCCAGGCCTTGACGAAGTCCTGCACGAAGTGGGCTTCGCCGTCGCGGGCGGCATAGACTTCCGACAGCGCGCGCAGCTGGGCATTGCTGCCGAAGATCAGGTCGGCCAGGGTGGCGGTCCAGCGCCGCTCGCCGCTTGCACGGTCGGTTCCTTCGAACAGGTGCTGGCTGCCTTCGACACGCTTCCAGGCGGTGCGCATGTCCAGCAGATTGGTGAAGAAGTCGGGCGTGAGCGTGCCGGCCCTGTCAGTGAACACGCCGTGCTGCACACCGCCGCTGGTCGCGCCCAGGGCGCGCATGCCGCCCACCAGCGCCGTCATCTCGGGCGCGGTCAGCATCAGGAGATTGGCCTTGTCGAGCATGCCGTTGGCCACGTTGCTGACGGACCCCGAGTGGATATAGTTGCGGAAGCCATCCACCGCCGGTTCCAGCACCTCGAAGGAATTCACGTCGGTCTGCTCCAGGGTGGCGTCGACGCGCCCGGGGCGGAACGGTACCTTGACGTCGTGCCCGGCCCGTTTCGCTGCTTCTTCCACCGCGGCGCAGCCGCCCAGCACGATCAGGTCGGCCAGCGACACCCGCTTGCCGTTGGCGGTGCTGGCGCCGTTGAACTCCTGCTGGATCGCTTCCAGCTGCCGCAAGACCTCCGCCAGTTCGGCCGGGTCGTTCGCTTCCCAGTCCTTCTGGGGCGCCAGGCGGATGCGGGCGCCGTTGGCGCCGCCGCGCAGGTCGCTGCCGCGGAAGGTCGAGGCCGAGGCCCAGGCCGTCTTCACCAGCTGCGGGATCGACAAGCCGGACTGCAGGATGCGGCTCTTGAGCGCAGCGATGTCGGCGTCCTCGACCAGCGGGTGGTCCACCGCCGGGAGCGGATCCTGCCAGATCAGGTCTTCCTGCGGCACCAGCGGCCCCAGGTAGCGCACTTTCGGGCCCATGTCGCGGTGGGTCAGCTTGAACCAGGCGCGCGCGAAGGCGTCGGCGAACTCCTCCGGGTTGGCCAGGAAGTGGCGCGCGATCTTTTCATAGGCCGGATCGGCGCGCAGCGCCAGGTCGGCCGTGGTCATCATCGGCTGGTGCAGCTTGCCAGGGATGTGGGCATCGGGCACGTTGCGGCCCGCATCGCCTTTCGGCTTCCACTGGTGCGCGCCGGCCGGGCTCCTGGTCTGCTCCCACTCGAAGCCGAACAGGGTCTCGAGGTAGCTCATGTCCCATGTGGTGGGCGTCGGCGTCCACGCGCCTTCCAGGCCGCTGGTGATGGCGTGCGCGCCGATACCGCTTTCATAGCTGCTCTTCCAGCCCAGGCCCAGTTCCTCGATGTTGGCGCCTTCGGGATCGGCGCTCAGGTGGTTGGCCGGACCGGCGCCGTGGCACTTGCCGAAGGTGTGGCCGCCGGCCACCAGGGCCACGGTCTCGTAGTCGTCCATGGCCATGCGGCCGAAGGTGTCGCGGATATCGCGCGCCGAGCCCACCGGGTCGGGATTGCCGTTCGGGCCTTCCGGGTTCACGTAGATCAGGCCCATCTGCACTGCCGCGAGCGGCTTGGACAGCTCGCGTTCGCCGCTGTAGCGCTCATCGCCCAGCCAGGTCGATTCCGGGCCCCAGTCGATCGGCAGCGGTTCCCAGATGTCTTCGCGGCCGCCGCCGAAGCCGAAGGTCTTGAAGCCCATCGATTCGAGCGCCACGTTACCGGCCAGGATCATCAGGTCGGCCCAGGACAGGCTCTTCCCGTACTTCTGCTTGATGGGCCAGAGCAGCCTGCGCGCCTTGTCCAGGTTGCCGTTGTCGGGCCAGCTGTTGAGCGGCGCGAAGCGCTGCTCGCCCGAGCGCGCGCCGCCGCGGCCGTCGAAGATGCGGTAGGTGCCGGCGGAGTGCCAGGCCATGCGGATGAAGAAGGGGCCGTAGTGGCCGTAGTCGGCGGGCCACCACGCCTGCGAGTCGGTCATCAGCGCGTTCAGGTCGGCGATGACGGCGTCGAGGTCGAGCTTGCGGAACTCGCTCTTGTAGTCGTAGTCCTCGAGCATCGGGTCGCCTAGCCTGGAGTGCTGGTGCAGCACGCCCAGGTTCAGCTGGTCGGGCCACCAATGGGCATTGGTGCGCGTCTGCCTGGGCTTGGCGCCATGCGCAACAGGGCACTTCAATTCGGATTCGGCGTTCTTCAAATCCATATCACGGTCGTTCATGCTTTCGTCTCCTCGTTGTGGACTCATGAGCGCTAGCATACGGCCGCGATTATGGCACTGCCAATTGAGCTTTTATATAGACGCGATAGCAAGATTGCACACCGTCGCGCCCGGTGGCGGCCGGGCGGCCGCCACCGCGTGGATCACGCCTGCAGCGTGGTGTTGTACAGCTTGCCTCCGATTTTTACATTCGTCAGCTTGACGTTGCGGACGTTGTAGATGAACCAGGGCTGGGCCGCATTCACCGGGGTGCCGAAGTCGCAGTCGGTGAAGCTGACGTTTCGGATCGGCAGGATCTCGGCCGGCTTCTCGCCGTTGTAGTCGAAAGCGACTGGACCCAGCAGCAGGATGGCCTGGTAGCACGAGCGCGGGCCGTCCTTTGTCGCGACGTGACCGACTTTCACGCCCGAGATGTGGACGTCTTCCACGATCGGCGGACGGGTGCGCACGTTGTCGGCATTCGGCGCGTAGTCGCAATCGAAGGTCACCACCGCGCCGGCCGAGGAACCGACCGTCTTCGGCGGGATTGGCGAGCCGGGCAGCGGGTTGTAGACCTGCGGCTTCAGGTTCACGCCGTTCGGCATGGTCACGTTGCGCACATAGAAATGGCGCAGGAAGCCGCCGCGGTTCATGTTGGTCTTCAGGCGGATCGCGGTGTTCAGCGGGTCGGTGTCCCAGTGCTCGTTGCGGAACTCGATGTCCTGCGCGTACACGTGCTGGATCCCGCCCGACATCTCGCTGCCCAGGGTCACGCCACCGTGGCCGCTGTTCATGACGCACTTCTGGATCACCACGTTCTGGGTCGGGCCGAACTGGGTGTCCAGGTTCTTGCCGGCCTTGATCGCGATGCAGTCGTCGCCGCATTTGAAGGTGCAGTCCTGCACCAGCACGGTGTTGCAGGCTTCCGGGTCGAAGCCGTCGCTGTTCGGGCCCATGCTGTCCATGAGCACGCCGCGGATCTCCAGTTTGCTGCAGTTGACCGGGTGGTGCTGCCAGAACGGCGCCTGGTTCAGCTGGTAACCCTGCAGCAGCACGTTGGTGCAGCCGATGAATTCGACCATGCACGGGCGCAGATAGTGGCCGCGGCCGAAGATGCGCTTGGCCACCGGCACGCCCGCTTCCGACAGGGTCGGCAGGTAGGCTTCGTCGGTGCGCCACTTGTCGTCCTTGCCTTCCATGAGCGCGACCTGGGCGTCGCTCAGCGTCGGCGCGACTGCCCGGATCGAGCTTGGGTTGAGCGGGTTGACGGCGATTTGCGAACGCTTGGGGTCGCGTCCCTTGGCCTTGCCCTTCCAGTCCCACCAGGTCTCGCCGTCGGCACGCGGGACGCCGCCCTGGCCGTCAAGGATGCTGGTCCAGTCTTCGCCGGTCAGCGCGATGTTGGTCTGGCCGTAGGCATACACCAGCGGCGAGTAGTTCAGGCAGTCGTTGCTCTGCCAGCGCGAGAGCACCAGCTTGCCGTTCGCGCCGCAGTCGTAGTCGCCGTATTTCGCGAAGTCTTCGGGATCGTTGCTGAAGTAGACGTGGGCGCCCTTAGACAGGTGCACGTTGACGTTCGACTTGAGCACGATCGGGCCCTTCACCAGCCAGTTACCGGCCGGGATCACGACGCGCCCGCCGCCGGCGGCGCTGCAGGCGGCGATGGCCGCCGCGATCGCCGCGTAGCAGTCCTTCGCGCCCGGCGCCGGGGTGCTGACCTTGCCTTCCTGGTGGTGGCCGACGTAGCCGTTCACCTTGATGGCTTCGCAGGGCTCGGCGCCGTAGGCGGTGATGAGGAAGTCGCGCTTGGGGAAGCTGAGCGGCTTCTTGAACTGGTCGATGATGCCCTGGGCGCGCGCCCACGGGTCGTTCTTGCCAGGGGCCTTGGCGGCCAGCGCCGGGCCGCCCACGCCCAGGGCCGCCGCCGATACCGAGGCGGCGCGCAGCAGGGAACGGCGGTAAGGATTGATGTGTCTCGTTGTCATGTCGTTTTCCTTGTCGTGGGTCGGGCGGTGCTAAGCGTGTTGTTCTACATCTTGCCGGCGCCCGCATGCAGGCGGACGTGGGCGGGTACGGCGCTCGCCGGCAGCGGCGTGAACGGGTAGGGCACGGTCCAGGACGCGGCGTCGCTGCCGCAGGGCGCGAGCGGCGCACCGTTCAGCAGCGAACCCGTGTCGGCAAATGTACCAGCGTCTAGGCCGTTTGCGAACGGGCGGACCGCATCCAGGCAGCTGCGCGCGCCGGCGATGTCGTAGGCGTTGGCGTGCGAGACGATGCGCGCACCCCTGGCTACGCCGACGCTGTAGCCGTGGCGGTAGGCCGGATGGCGGCGGTCGCCCACGTGGTAATTGTTGAACAGGTGGACCTGGCCGAAGCGCACGCGCGGTGCGCGGCCGGCGATGTATTCGAACAGGTTGTTGCTGAGGGTGACGCGCAGGTGGCCGGCGTCAGTCACGGCCTTGTCGCTGGCGCCAATCAGGGTGTTCTTCGCGTGCAGCGCGAAGTGGTTATAGGAGACGGTCACGAAGTCGCTGGCGTCGCGGATGTCGAGCGCACCGTCGTGACACTGCTTGTGCTTGCCGTTTTCGACGGGGAGCAGGTCGTCGGTGACGGGAGCATCGGTAAAGCTGTTGTGGTCGACCCACACATGCTGCGAGCCGGCGATGGCGATGCTGTCGAACTCCGCGTTCCAGTTGCCGTCCTCGCCGTCCGCCGGATCCCAGCGCGGGGCGACGTCGCAAGGATTGCGCAGCCTGAGGTTGCGGATGATGACCTGGGAGACGTTTGCCACCACCAGGTGGGCGTTGACGAAGCCGGATTCATTGCCGGCGCCGATCAGGGTGGTATTGGCGGGGAGTAGCACCTTGCCGCGTCGGGCCTGGTCGGCGCTGCTGGTAAACGGATGTCCTTCGCTCATGTCGATGATGCCATCGACCATGACGATGCGGCTGCCCTGGACGGACTTGCCGAGGGCGCTGCGCAGTTGCGCGGCATCGGTGACGGTGAAGACATTGGCGGCTGGCGCATCGCTGCCGCCGCGGGTGCCGCCCTCGAGGGCGGCCCAGCCGTCAGGCGGCGCTTCCTGGCGCGCCGGGAGCTGGACCGGCTGGGTGGCTGCGGAAACGCAGCCACCCAGCGCGGCACACAGGACCAGGGCGGCAGGGAGCTTCAACGCCGCTTAGAACGTGTAGTCCGCACGCACCGTGAAGGTACGGCCGATCGGCTTGGCGACGTTACGTGCGAACACCACGCGCGAGCTCAGACGCTGGTTCGACAGCGGCGGATCTTCGTCGAACAGGTTGTTCACGCCGGCGCCGATCTTCAGCTGCGGGTTGACCTTCCAGCTGGTCGACAGGTTGTACACGCTGTACGGCGCGATGCGGTTGAAGAAGGGCTGGCCCGGTTTCTGGGTCGGCAGGGCGTTGGTGTCTTCGTAGCTCGACGCGTACTGCTGGGTGAGCTGGGCGAAGAACGGACCATACGACCAGTTCACGCGCGCCTGGTGCTTCCACTTGAACACGTAGGTGTTCGATGCGGTCGCGCCGGTGGACAGGGCGCCGTTCTTGCCGACGCTGTCGAACCATTCGCCGCCCGACTCGTTCTGGCCTTCGTACTTGTCGGTGTAGGTGCCGTCCAGCGAGACGCCGAAGCGGCCCCAGTTCGAGGTCGGATACACGTAGTTCAGGCCGATGTCGACGCCCTGGGTACGCAGGCCGCCCATGTTCAGGCGGGTCTTGGTGATGTACTGCAGGCTGCCGTCCGGATTACGCACGAACAGGTCGGCGTACTTCTGGATGTTGTTGAAGATCGTGTCTTCCGAGACCTGGGCAATGGTGCCGGTCATGTCGATCTTCCAGAAGTCGACGGTGGCCACCAGGTTCTTGACCGGCTCGACCACGATACCGACGGTGACGGTCTTCGACTTTTCCGGATCCAGGTCCGGGTTGGCGCCGGTCAGGGTGGTCAGGCGAGTGTTGCAGACACGGGTCGGATCGAGGTTCAGGCCGGCGTAGCGCGGGTCCGTCGTCAGGGTGCCGGTGCCGGTCACGCCAGGGGTGGCGCTCGGGCACAGCAGCGGGTCATCCCAGTTCGACGAGGACGGGGTCAGGGTGCGCTCGCTGCCGTACAGTTCCGGCAGGGTCGGGGCACGGAAGCCGCGGCTGA
Source organism: Massilia sp. IC2-477 (assembly GCF_020707265.1). Lineage (GTDB taxonomy): Bacteria > Pseudomonadota > Gammaproteobacteria > Burkholderiales > Burkholderiaceae_D > Telluria. The sequence goes on along the minus strand of NZ_JAJFEQ010000006.1, from coordinate 338,123 downwards.
CGGTACCGCGCAGCATCAGTTCCTTCATCGGCTGGTAGCGGAAGCTGGCCTTCGGATTGACGGTGTTGCCGAAGTCGCTGAAGTGGTCGGCGCGGACGGCGAAGTTCAGGTTCAGTTCCTTCGTCACCGGCGCATCCAGCTCGGCGTAGGCGCCCATCACGCGGCGCGAACCGCTCGGGTTGCGGCCCGGGGTGCCCGACACCTTGTAGACGACTTCGTCGCCCAGCATGTTCATGTTTTCTTCGAAGCTCTCGCGGTGCCAGTCGGCGCCGAGCGCCAGGCCCAGGGCGCCGCCCTTCAGGTCCATCAGGGTGCGCGACACGTTCACGTCGGCGCCGTAGTAGCGCACGTCCGCGGTGCGGTATTCCAGGCCGTCGGCCGAGATGCTCTCGAGGTATTCGCGGCCGGCCGCATCCTGCGGTCCGAACGGGTTCAGGATGCCCTTCTCGACGCCGGCGTACAGGCCCGGTGTGCGCACGAAGTTGTCGCGGAAGCCGATGTTGCGCTTGCTGTAGGCGTAGGAGACGCCGGCGCGGTAGTCCCAGCCCTTGAATTCGCCTTCGTCCTGCACCACCAGGCGGTGGTTGAGCTGCTCGTCGTGGCTGGTGACCGCGCCGAGTTCGTCCAGGCTCCAGGTCAGGGCCAGGTCTTCGCCGTTCAGGCCGGCCACGGCCGGCACGCCGCCGCTACCGCCCGGGTACCACTTGCTGGCCTTGGTGATCATCAAGGGACGACGCGACGCGGTGAGGCGGTCGTAGTCGGTGTTGGCGCCGAAAGGCTGCGGCGCGTCGGACGCGTCGATGTAGGACTTCGACAGGTTCAGTTCCACGGTCAGGAGGCCGCCGTCGCCGTGGGCCAGGCTGCCCTTGGTGAACAGGGTGGCCTGCTGGGCTTCCGGCAGCAGTTCCGGATAGTAGGTCGGATCGGTGATGCAGGTCTTGCCGCCGTTGGCGTTGGTGCGGGTCGAGGACACCGTGGTCTGGACCGCGTACGGGGTGACGCAGCCGGCCGCGAAATACGGATTGCCGGTGACGTTGGTGGTCCTGCCGTTGCGGTAGATGGTGAAGTTCGCCGGCGACGCCGAGCCGCCCGAGGTGTTCGGGGTGAACGGGGTGCCGCCGAGCTGGGCGATCTTGGCCGGGTCGGTGACGTTCGGACGGTCGCGCTGCAGCAGCGAGTCGCGGCGCTGGATGTCGAAGGCGGAGTAGATGTTCCAGCCATCCTGGGCCAGGTCGCCCTTGCCGACGACGATGCCGGCGCGGCGCTGGGCGCCGCCGCCGGAAGCTTCCGGCTGCACGGTGCTGGCGCTGGCGGTCACGCCGGTGATCTGGCGCTTGGTGATGAAGTTGACCACGCCGGCGATGGCGTCGGTGCCGTACAGGGCCGAGGCGCCGTCGCGCAGCACTTCGACGCGCTCGATGGCGGCCATCGGCATCACATCGACGTTGACCGAGCTGTCGCCCAGCGCTTCGTTGGCCAGGCGGCGGCCGTTCAGCAGCACCAGGGTGCGGTTGGTGTTCAGGGCGCGCATGTTGATCATGGTGCCGCTGCCACCGCCGCCGACCGGCTCGTTGGTCGAGGCCACGGTCAGGGCCACGGCGACTTCCGACATCGTGGTCAGGCCGCGGTTCTGCAGTTCTTCTGCCTTGATGGTCGTGAGGGGGAGGGCGTTCTCGGAAGCGAGGCGCTTGATCGAGGAACCGGTGACTTCGACGCGCTGCATCGGCGCTTCCTGCGCCGTCGCGGTGTTCATCAAGGCCAGCACTGCGACAGCGACTGCCGACATCATGAAGCGCGGTTGGGTGGTGCGTTGGTGTTTCACTGCATGTCTCCTGCTTTGAATCGTCGATTGCGTCCGGTGTGTTCCCTGGATCGCGCGAATGATGCCAATGCTCAGCGCTGTCGTTCGCGGGCGGCCGAGTCATGGCGCCCCTGAATGAAGGGTATTCAGCAAATGATTGGTACGTCGCCGATTCTACTTTGGTCTGACCGCTTTCGCAATCTGGACTTGCCACTTAATTTTTGGTACGTAAATACAAGGTAAATTGGCTGGGCCAATTATCGAAACACCAAGATTGTGTCGTGCCGGCTGCGAGGCGCGCCGGCGTGTTGACACTGGTGTGCAGGGGAGGGGGGGCGGCCGGGACGGAGCCCGGCCGGATGGCTGGCCTTAGCCGCGCGAGAAGGTGCGGGTGACGCGGTCCAGGTGGGCGCGCATGGCGGTGCGGGCGCCGGCCACGTCGTGCGAGGCGATGGCGGCGAAGATGTTGCGGTGGTCGAGCAGGGTCTGCTGGCGCAGTTCCTCGGTCTGGAAGTGTTCCTTCAGCTTGTGCCACAGTGAGCCGCGCTGGCTCCACAGGTATTCGATCACGCCAACCATCGCGCTGTTGCCGGTGGCGCGCGCGATCGCCAGGTGGAAGTTGCGGTCGGCCGACTCGTTGCCGCTGCGTTCCTCGTGGTGCTGTTCCATCTCTTCAACCGCGCGCAGGATGGCGTCGATCGCCGAATCGCTGGCGTGCTTGGCGGCCAGCGCCGCAACCTCGACCTCGATCAGGCGGCGCGCGGCCAGCACTTCGAAGGGGCCGGGACCGGCCGTCGGCACTTCGGCCTGCGGCGTCGCCTGCTCGCTGACATAGACGCCGGAGCCGCCGCGCACCTCGACCGTGCCGCCCAGTTCGAGGGCGATCAGGGCTTCACGCAGCGAGGTGCGGCTGACGCCGAGCTTGCTCGCCAGCTCGCGCTCGGCCGGCAGGCGCTCACCCGGCCGGATGTTCTCGGCGCGGATCAGTTCCTCGATCCTGGCCGAGACCACCCGGTACAGCCGTGGCTCGTTGGCGCCGTTGTCGTTCAGCGCAGCGGTTTTCTTCATCGATGGTCCGTCGTGGATAAATGGTGGCCAGTGCCAAAACTAGGGAATCTTAGTTTGGTACTGGTAATGTTGCAAGTGGACCAACCAATTATATGACAACGGACGTGTTCAGGGCTGTTGTGTAACGGTCATCGCAATGCTGAAGTCATTGCCGCTGCCGTCACCGACCTTGATGGTAGCCGTGTCGCCAAGACGCGTCAGCAGCCGGGGTTCGCTGACCAGGTTCGTGCCCTTGAGGAGCTTACCGGCCAGCCAGACCTGGTCCGGCGCATCGCCCGGCCGGGCGGTCATCTCGACGCGCCATTCGCCGGAGGCCACTGCGAACTGTTGTCCGGCCGCGGTCACGATGCGCGGGATGGTCCTCTTTTCCTCTTGTACGAAGGAATCCGCCTTGATGACGAAGGAATCCGCCTTGAGCGTGACAGCGGTGTCGGGCGCGCTCACCGTCTTCATGTCCAGGGCGATGGAATACCGGGACGCAGCCGTGGACGCGGCCTGTTCAGCGCGTGCGCCGAGGGTGGCGGTGAACGCCCCCATGGCCAGCAGCGCGAGGATGCAGCGGCCGGCGGCGCGGCGAAGGGTTCCGGGTGAGGTGTGCTGCAGACTCATGATGCGCTCCTTGGTGGGGTGGGGGGATTGCCAGTGGCAGTGCAGGCCGGCAGCCATACGGGCGCCGGTGTGGGACTTGAGCAGGGCTTCGGCATAGGTGCGCCGCTGCTGCGGGTGCTGCTGCATGACGACGGCGTCGCAGGCCAGTTCCTGGTCCTGGCGGAAGCGCCGCACAGCGAGGTGGACCAGCGGATTGAACCAGAACACGCACTGGAACAGGGTCGCCAGCAGGTTGGCGTAGAGATCGCCGCGCGCGATGTGGGCTCGTTCGTGCGCCAGCACCAGGGCCTGCTCGGGAGGCGAATAGCGTGTCGTGAAATCCTGGGGCACCACAATCCGCGGACGAAACAGGCCGATCGAGGCCGGTCCGGCAACGCCGGCATCGGCCTGGCGCAAAAAGGCGCGCTGTCCGAGGGCGAACCAGAGCGCGGTGAGGACCAGGCCGCCGGCCCAGACCAGCAGCAGCGTATCGGCCTGGCCGGCCGACGGAGGCGTGGTCGCCTGGGCGGTGAGCGCCTGCACCGGGCGCAGCACCTGCACCGATTGCAGTACCGCGGCGGGACGGGCCGGCAGCATGCTGGCCGCCACAACGAGCGGCACCAGCAGCCAGGCCTGGTAGGCGAGGGCGGCGCCCAGCCAGCGCCGCAGTGGCCGGCGCGCGACCAGGAGGACCAGGATCGCCAGGCTGGCGAACAGCGCAGCCCGTAGCACGAGCGGCATCAGTTCACTTGCCATCATCGAGCTCGTCGATCAGCTTGCGCAGTTCCTTCAGATCCGCCTGCGACAGCTTCTTCTGGCTGCCGAAGTGGGCGACCAGCGGCGCGATGCGTCCGCCGAACAGGCGCTGCACCAGGCTTTCGCTTTCACGCGCCAGCCAGGCTTCGCGCGGCAGAATGGCGGAGTAGAGGAAGCGCCGCCCATCCTTCTCGGCGGCGATGGCGCCCTTCTTGAGCAGGCGGTTGAGCAGCGTTTTGACGGTGGCGGTCTGCCAGTGCTGGCTTTCGGATAAAGCGACGACGACCTGCTCGGCCACCACCGGGCCGGGCGCGCGCCACAGCACTTCCATGACGTGCGACTCGGCGTCGCTGATGTTGATCGCGGGAGTATTCGACATGACAGTATTATTTACAGTTGTAATCAACGTTCATGATTACACCTGTAAACGGTACTGTCAAGCGTTCAGGGTTGCGGGTTCCAGCCGCGCCCCGCGAACACGGCCGCGCGGTTCGACAGGCGCGCAGCCGCCTCGCGCTCCAGCTGGAAGCCGCCGTAGCTGCGCGGCTGCCCGTCTTCGCTCCGGTTGCCGTACTCGCTCCATCCACCCTGGACCGGATTCGGAACCGGCTTGCGATACCAGGCGTTGGCCGCGATGTGCGGGCCGACCGTGCATTCGATGAAGGCGACGTTATCCCAGGTGTTGGCGGTGCCGGGCGAGCGCGCGAAATAGGTGGCGCCGTTCGGCGGCAGGTTTCCCAGCGGGCCCGGACCGCGCGTGATGCGCGAACGCAGGAAGACGAAGCCGGGGTCGCCCCTGGCAAGGGTGCGCGCCTGCACGATGTAGCCGCCGCTGTCAGGATTGGCGCTGTCGCCGACGGTGCGCAGTTCGCTCTCTTCGAACAGGGCCGCATGGTTGTTCCCCCAGACGAAATCGACGTTGCCTTCGATGAGCGAACGGTAGAACCAGGCGTAGCCCCACAGCTGCAGCGTGTCCTGCTCGCTGATGAAATGGGCGTTACGCACCTGCAGGCGTCCCTGGTCGCTGGCGAAGAAGAGCGTCTCCGCCTGGGCCGAATGGTCGTCGCTGCGGCGGGTGCTGTTGTGCAGGGCGATGTCGCGGATCTCCAGCAGGTCGCTGTCCTGGGCCAGGAACAGCGCGCGGCCGCCGCCCAGTCCCGGGCTGCCTTTCGGCTGCGCGCTGCCCGAACCCGGATTGCGGGTCTCGCTGTTGGCGGCGCGGATGATGGTCGCGTCGCGGCTCTGGCCGCGCAGGGTGATGTTGTCCTTGTCGCCCAGGTAGAGCAGTTCCGGGTACACGCCGTCGCGCACGTTGACCGTCAGCGCCTTGTCGCGCGGCAGCGAAATGGCGTAATCGAGGGCGCCCTGCACGGTGCGGAAGTCGGCGCGCCCGTCGTCGTCCACGGTCACGCTGTCGCCCACCGGTTTATACGGCGTGGTGCGGAAGGACCAGCGTGCGCCCTTGAAACCGCTCGCGCGTACCAGGCCCGCATCGACCACGGCCTCGTAGTCGGCGCCGTATTCCAGCAGCACGGGCAGGCGCATGCGCAGCTCCTTGCCGCTGACCGTGATCGCGCGCTGGCGCACCAGGCGCTGGCGCTCGCCGCTGCCGAGCGCAGTGACGGTTTCGCCGGGACGGATGACCGCAACCAGGGCCCCGTCGCGCTTGCGGTAGACGCGCACGCTGCCCTGGCCGCTCAACACCGGTTCCTCGGCGAAGACGAGCCGCAGCGGCGTGTCGGGCGGCACGCCGCGCTCGCCCTTGGCCGGGTGGGCGGCAGCGGGAAGGGTCGTGACGGCCGGCGCCGCGAACGGTGCGCCGACATCGACCGTGAAGATCGCTTGCGCCCATGCGTCGTCCAGGCTGCGTACGGTCACGGTGGTGCTGCCGGCGGCCAGCGGTTTCACGCGCAGCACGCCATCGATCGTCTCGGCCACGGCAATGCGAGGGTCGGCGCTCTCGGCGGCGATGCGGGTGGCGCCGCCGATGCGCACGGTTTCCGGCGCGTCGCCGGCCTGCAGCACGATGCGGTCGACCAGGTGCGGCGTCACGCGCTCGGGCGCCCCGGCAGGGCCGCCGCGCAGGTCGAGCAGCTGGCTGGCGCCGGCATCCCAGGACACCGGCTGCACGGCCGGCATGGCCGGCGCCACCAGCCAGGTCGCACGTTCGCCGTCGACCAGCACGTTGAGCATGCTGCCTTGCGGTCCCGGCTCGGCCGTGTAGCGCAGCACGATCGGGCCCGGCGGCGGCGCATTGCGGCGCACTTGCTTGATGCGCTTGACTTCACCGCCGCGCGACTCCAGCAGCTCCACCACGACCATCTTGCCGTCGCTGGAGAGCTGCAGGCTCGCACCCTGCCAGTCGCCATTGGTGTCCTGGCGTGCGCGCAGCACGAAAGGCGCGCCGGGGCGCGGCACGAAGCGTGCCTCGGCATAGCCGTCCGCCGCAGCCGCGGGCAGGGGACGCGGGCCGGCATGCTCGAGCACGTGGCGCGCCACCTCGTCCGCCGGCAGCGGCGTGTAGCCGTAGGGCGCGCGCCAGCCGGCATTTCCACCGTAGGGGCAGTCCTTCAGCGCGGCGCCGTTCAGCAGCGAAGCGTTGTCGACGAAGACGCCGGGGCTGTTGCCCGGATCGCGCACCACGTCGCGGCAAGCGGTGGCGCCCGCGATGTCGAAGGCGTTCGCATCCGAGACGATGTGCGAGGCATGGGCCACGCCGATGCTGTAGTGGTGGCCGTAGACCGGGCGCTTGCGGTCGCCCACGTAGTAGTTGTTCAGCACGTGCACCTGGCCGTAGCGCACCCGCGGTGCGCGTTCGGCCACGTGCTCGAACAGGTTGCCCTTGAGCGTCACGCGCAGGTGCGAGGCGTCGCCGGTGGCGCGGTCGCTCGAGCCGATCAGCATGTTCTTTTCGTGCTGGGCGAAGCGGTTGTAGGTGACGCTGACGAAGTCGGCGGCCTGGTTGATGTCGAGAGCACCGTCGTGGCATTGCTTCAGCATGCTGTTTTCGACCGGGGATTTGTCGTCGCTGTCCGGGGCGTCGGTGAAGCTGTTGTGGTCGATCCAGACGTGGTGCGAATTCGATACCAGGATGCCGTCGAAGGAGGAGTTCCAGTTGCCCTTCGATCCATCCTTCGGATCCCAACGCGGGCCGACGTCGCAGGGATTGCGGATCGCGAGGTTGCGGATCACGACCTGCGACACGCCCACCACCGCCAGCGAACCATTGATGAAGCCCGCACCGGGCGTCACGCCGATCAGCGTGGTGTTCGAGGGAAGGCGCACGGCGCCGCGCTGGGCCTGGTCCTCGGTGCTGCTGTAGCTGCGTCCTTCGCTCATGTCGATGGTGGCTGCTACCCGCACGATGCGCGCCGGCGCGGGAGTGCTTAGCGCGGCCAGCAGCTGTGCGCGATCACGCACGGTGTAGACGTGCTCAGGGCTGGCCAGGGCGCCGCCGCGGGTGCCGCCCTCTTGCGCGGCCCAGCCGTCGGAGGGCGCATGCTGGCGCTCGGCGAGGGGAGCGGTGGTGATGGTCGGTGCCGGCGTGATCGCAGCACCGGCAAGCGCCAGCGCGATCGCTGCGCTGGAGGCGCTCATCGTGCGCCCCGCAGGTCCGCTGCCAGCGCCGGCACCCTGCGCGCCAGTTCCTTCGCCATGATGCCTGAAAAGCGTTCGGCGCCTTCCGGGCCGAGGTGGGTGTAGTCGAAGTTGGACCCGGTACGCGCCATCTTGTCCGCTTCCTTCGGTCCCATCTCTTGCACCGCCGCCAGCGACAGCGCATTCAGGTCGACCAGCGGCGTCTTGGTGTTGCGCGCGATCTCGCGCACGGTGCCGGCCCAGGGCGCGAGATCGTTATGCACGTAGCCGTTCTTGAAGCTGCGGCGGGTGAGGGGCGTCACCAGCACCGGCACGCCGCCCGCCTCACGTGCTTCTTGCACGTAGCGCTGCATGTTGACCGGGAATTCGGTGGCGTAATCGCTCGAGCGTCCCGGCTTGCCCGGCTGGTCGTTATGGCCGAACTGGATCAGTACATAGGTCTTGCGAAAGCCCGCGCCGTCGCGCAGCAGTCCCATGACCTCATCCCAGCGCCCTTCGGCGCGGAAGCTCTTCGAGCTGCGGCCGCCGCGCGCCAGGTTGACGCAGCTGGTCTCGGGCGTAAAGCGCGCGCACAGGGCGTCGCCATAGCCGGTGGTGCTGGCCATGGTCGAATCGCCAACCAGGATCACGCGGTCGGGGAGGCTGGGCGCGGCGCCCGCATGGGCGGCAAGGAGCAGGGGGAGGAGGGATAGCAGGGAACGGACAGGACGTGGCATGGACGGGCTCCTAAAGGTTCGCCCGATTCTATTTTGGCCTGACCAATTTATCAAGCGGTCAGGCCGGACGCATATGAGACATTATTTCAGAGATGTCTTGTCATAAGACGTCAGACATCTTGTCTTGATATATAATCGTCTTATTCCTCTCCCAAGCTTATCCAAACATGGTCCCCATGCAGCGCAAACCCCGCAACCTGGCGCAGGGCGTCGTCGAGCAGATCAGCAGCAGCATCCGCCAGGGCGTACTCAAGCCGGGCGAGAAGCTGCCGACCGAATCCTCGATGATGGCCCAGCACGGCGTCAGCCGCACCGTCGTGCGCGAGGCGATCTCGCACCTGCAGGCCTCGGGCCTGGTGCAGACGCGCCACGGCATCGGCACCTTCGTGCTGGAGCCGGTACCAAGTTCGGGGCTGGGCATCGATGCCGAAAGCATCCTGACCCTGCGCGACGTGCTGTCGATCCTGGAGCTGCGCATCGGTGTCGAGACCGAGACCGCCGGCCTGGCCGCCGTGCGCCGCAGCGACGAGCAGGTGCGCGAGCTGGGCGCGGCGCTGGCCGAGATGCACGCGGCGATGGCGGCGGGGCGCCCGGCGGCCGACGCCGACAAGCGCTTCCACCTGCTGATCGCGCAGTCCACCGGCAACCGCTATTTCGCCGACATCCTGGCCCAGCTGGGTAATGCGATCATCCCACGTGCCCGCCTGAACACGGTGGAACTGGAGCAGGACAAGCCGGCCAATTTCAACGAGCGCGTCAGCCGCGAGCACGACGACATCTTCCGCGCCATCGAGCGCCGCGATCCGGAGGCCGCACGCGCGGCCATGCGTACCCACCTGTCCAATAGCCGCGAGCGGCTGGTGCAGGCGCAGCAGCGCATCGAATCGCAGATCAACTAAAAATTCCTCACTTTTCGCTTGCAGCGTCATCCGTTCAGTTGTACGATGACATACAACATAGGGCGGTGAGGCCCTTTACTGCAGTAACCATTCATATCTGTCCTGGAGACCCTGTAATGCAAGCACTCGAACTACAAAAAGTCCTGTCGCACGGCCTGCTGTCCTTCCCGATCACCGACTTTACCGCCGAACTCGACTTCGACAAAGCCGGCTACCAGAAGCGCCTCGAGTGGCTGGCCCCGTACGGCGCCACCGCGCTGTTCGCCGCTGGCGGCACCGGCGAATACTTCTCGCTGCACGGCGAAGAGTATGGCCAGATCATCAAGACCGCGGTCGACACCTGCGCCGGCACCGGCGTCGCGATCCTGGCAGGCTGCGGCGGCCCGACCCGCGCCGCCATCGCCCACGCACAGGAAGCCGAGCGCCAGGGCGCGCAAGGCCTGCTGCTGCTGCCGCACTACCTGACCGAATCCAACCAGGACGGCCTGATCGCCCACGTCGAAGCGGTGTGCCGCTCCGTGAAGATCGGCGTCGTGGTCTACAACCGCGCCGCCTGCCGCCTGACCCCGGAATCGCTGGCCAAGCTGGCCGACCGCAACCCGAACCTGATCGGCTTCAAGGACGGCATCGGCGACATCGAACTGATGGTCTCGATCTACCGCAAGATGGGCGACCGCTTCAGCTACCTGGGCGGCCTGCCGACCGCTGAAGTCTACGCCGGCGCCTACAAGGCGCTGGGCACCCCGGTGTACTCGTCGGCCGTGTTCAACTTCGTGCCGCAGCTGGCGATGGACTTCTACAACGCCACCGCTTCGGGCGACACCGCCACCACCAACCGCCTGATCGACGAGTTCTTCCTGCCGTACCTGGAGATCCGCAACCGCAAGGGCGGCTACGCCGTCAGCATCATCAAGGCCGGCGCCCGCCTGGTTGGCCACGGCGCGGGTCCGGTGCGTCCGCCGCTGACCGACCTGACCGCGGAAGAAGACCAGATGCTGCTGGACCTGATCAAGAAGCAAAAGAACCCTGTTTAAGGTACGAGCCATGACGATCACTGGTGAAATGATCATCGGCAGCCAGCTGGTCCGCGGTAGCGCGGGCGAGCAGCGTGCCTACAATCCTTCGACCCGCGCCGAATTCGACCCTGGCTTCGGCCAGGCCACCGGCGCCGACGTGGACCGCGCCTGCGAACTCGCAGCCGCCGCCTTCGACCCGTACCGTGCCCTCCCTCTGGAGCAGCGCGCACGCTTCCTGGAAGCGGTGGCGGAAGGGATCCTGGCGATCGGTTCGGAACTGATCGAACGCGCCCAGCAGGAAACCGGCCTGCCGCAAGCCCGCCTCGAAGGCGAGCGCATGCGCACCGTGAACCAGCTGCGCCTGTTCGCGAAAGTGGTGCGCGACGGCCGCTTCCTCGGCGCGACCATCGATACCGCGCTGCCGGAACGTACCCCGCCGCGCCCCGACCTGCGCCTGGCCAAGATCGGCCTCGGCCCGGTCGCGGTCTTCGGCGCCAGTAACTTCCCGCTGGCCTTCTCGGTCGCGGGCGGCGACACGGCGTCCGCGCTGGCCGCCGGCTGCCCGGTCGTGGTCAAGGCGCACGGCGCCCACCTCGGCACCTCGGAACTGGTCGGCCGCGCCGTCCAGCGCGCGGTGCAGGAGTGCGGCCTGCCGGAAGGCGTGTTCTCGATGCTGTTCGGCGACGGCCGCACCATCGGCCAGCAGCTGGTCGCGCATCCGGCGATCAAGGCGGTCGGTTTCACCGGCTCGCGCGGCGGCGGCACTGCGCTGATGCGCACCGCGGCTTCGCGTCCGGAACCGATCCCGGTCTACGCCGAGATGAGCAGCGTGAACCCGGTGTTCCTCCTGCCGGCTGCGCTGGAGCAGGGCGGCGCCGCGCTGGCGAACGGCTTTGTCGATTCGCTGACCCTGGGCGTTGGCCAGTTCTGCACCAACCCGGGCCTGGTGTTTGCGGTCAAGGGCGCGGCGCTGGATGCCTTCGCCGCCGCGGCGACCACCGCGCTTCAAGCCAAGGGCGCCGGCACCATGCTGACCGCCGGCATCCATGATGCCTACAACAGCGGCATCGCCCGCTTCGGCGCCACCGAAGGCCTGCGACTGGTTGCGCAGGGCAGCACCGAAGGCATCGGCTGCGCCGCGCAAGCCGCGCTGTACGAAGTCGACGCCGCCTCCTTCATCGGCAATCCGGAGCTGCAGGACGAGATCTTCGGTCCGGCCGCGCTGATCGTGCGCTTCGACAGCGAAGAGCAGATGCTGCAGGCGGCGGAAAAGCTGCACGGCCAGCTGACCGCTACCGTGCACGTCAAGCCGGCGGACCATCCGCTGGCGGCGAAGCTGCTGCCGATCCTGGAACGCAAGGCAGGCCGCGTGCTGTTCAACGGCTTCCCGACCGGCGTCGAGGTATCGCATGCGATGGTCCACGGCGGCCCGTTCCCGGCCACCAGCGACAGCCGCACTACCTCGGTGGGCGCGACCGCGATCGACCGCTTCCTGCGGCCGGTGTGCTACCAGAGCCTGCCGGCCGAACTGCTGCCGGAAGCACTTCGGGATGACAATCCCCTGCGCCTGGCACGCGTGCTGGACGGAGACCTGAAAGTCGCGGTGTAATACCCGGGGGGCGCTTGTTGCGCCCCCTTTCACGATTGAAGCACCAGCCGGCGGAGACACCGGCTGTTTCACTTGAAAAGAACTGATCATCATGAATCAGCAAGTCTTGAGCCGTAGCCCGGAGAAGACCAGCGAGCTGGCTTCCACGGTGGGCAAATACCGCTGGACGATCTGCGCCCTGCTGTTCTTCGCCACCACCATCAACTACCTCGACCGCCAGGTCCTGAGTCTGCTGGCCCCGCTGCTGACCAAGGAATTCGGCTGGTCGAACACGGACTACGCCAACATCACGGCGACCTTCCAGTTCGTGTACGCGATCTCGATGCTGTTCGCCGGCCGCGTGATCGACCGCCTCGGCACCAAGCGCGCCTTCGTGCTGGCCATCGTCGTGTGGTCGATCGGCGCCATCGCCCACGCCTACGCGATCGGCATCGGCACCGCCGTCAACAATGTGTTCACCACCCTGGGCCTGGCCGCCGTGCCGGTCTCGATCATCGGCTTCATGGTCGGCCGCGCGGTGCTGGCGATCGGCGAGGCGGGCAACTTCCCGGCCGCGATCAAGGCCACCGCCGAGTACTTCCCGAAGCGCGAGCGCTCGTTTGCCACCGGTATCTTCAACTCCGGCGCCAACGTCGGCGCGATCCTGGCTCCCCTGACGGTGCCGCTGATCGCCGAGTACTGGGGCTGGCAGGCCGCCTTCATCGCCGTCGGCGCGGTCGGCTTCCTGTGGATGGGTGTCTGGATCTGGCTGTACGACACGCCGGAACGCCAGAAGCGCCTCAGCGCAGGCGAACTGGCCTACATCAACAGCGACAGCACCCCGGTGGAAGCAGCGCCAGGCGCGGCCGGCAAGCCGAAAGCCTCGTGGTTCAAGCTGCTCGGCTACCGCCAGACCTGGGCCTTCACCTTCGGTAAGTTCATGACCGACGGCGTGTGGTGGTTCTTCCTGTTCTGGCTGCCGAAATACATGTCCTCGCAATACGGCCTCACGGGTCCGGAAATGGTGATCCCGCTGGCGGTCCTGTACAGCATGACCATGGTGGGCTCGATCGGCGGCGGCTGGCTGCCGACCTGGTTCATCGACCGCGGCGCCAGCATCTACCAGGGCCGCATGCGCGCCATGTTCACCATCGCCCTGTTCCCGCTGGTGGTGCTGGCCGCGCAACCGCTCGGCACCCTGGGCTACTGGTTCCCGGTGATCCTGATCGGCATCGGCGCCTCGGCCCACCAGGCCTGGTCGGCCAACCTGTTCACCACCGTGTCCGACATGTTCCCGAAACACAGCGTCGGTTCCGTGGTTGGCATCGGCGGCATGGCCGGCGGCCTGGGCGGCGTGCTGCTCACCAAGCTGGGCGGCTGGCTGTTCGACTACTACGGCGCCCAGGGTCACCTGGAGACCGGCTACATGATCATGTTCTCGATCTGCGCGCTGGCCTACCTGGTTGCGTGGCTGGTAATGAAGGCCCTGGTGCCGGCACACCGCGAGATCACCGACCTGTGATGGCGAACATGGATATCCAACGCATCGACGGCGTACACTGCGCTACCGGCGAAAGCCCGACCTGGAACGCGCGCGAACAGGCGTGGTACTGGGTCGACATTCCCGCGCGCCGTGTGTGGCGCCTGGACCACGCCAGCGGCCAGGCGCGCCACTGGGAAGCGCCGGAGATGGTGGCCTGCGTGGCCTGCGCCGACGACGGCAGCCTGGTGGCTGGCATGGAAACCGGCGTGTTCCGCCTGGAGCTGGGCGAGGGGAGCGATGCCAGGGTCACGCTGCTGGCCGCTCCGCCCTCGTCCGAGCTGGGCGAGGGCATGCGCTTCAACGACGGCCGCTGCGACCGCCAGGGCCGTTTCTGGAGCGGCACCATGTTCATGGACATGGGCGCGGCGCGCGCGGTCGGCGGGCTGTATCGCTATGGCACCGAGGGTGGCCTGCACGGCCCGGTCGTCAGCGGCATGCTGACCCAGAACGGCCTGGCCTGGTCGCCCGACGGCCGCACCATGTACCTGTCGGATTCGCATCCCAAGGTCCGTACGGTCTGGGCTTTCGACTACGACACCGACCAGGGCATCCCGCACACCAAGCGGGTCTTCCTCGACCTCACCGGGCAGAAGGGCCGCCCGGACGGTGCCGCGGTCGACGCCGACGGCTGCTACTGGACCTGCGCCAACGACGCCGGCCTGGTGCAGCGCTTCACCCCGCAAGGGAAGCTGGACCGCGAGATCGCACTGCCGATGGCCAAGCCCTCGATGTGCGCCTTCGGCGGCCCCGGCCTCGACACCTTGCTGGTGACCTCGATCGACCCCGGTACCGGCGGTGATGCCGGTTCGGTGGTGCTGCTGCGCCCCGGCGTCAGTGGCGTGGCCGAAACGCCTTTCGTTACCGGGCGTCGCTGATTCGACTTTTCAGCATCCACACGCTACCCTGTGCGGGCTAATGTGTGGAGAGCTGAAAACGAATGCAGGAACGAAGTGTAACGAAGGGGCCGCTGCCGCCGCTGCCGACCGTGGCGGCGACACCGGAAGACGCGGCGGCCAGGAAGCGCGCCCAGGAAGAGCGTGACGCCGCAGTACGCGGCGTCAGCTCGATCGCCGCGATGCGCGAGGCAGTCAAGCAGCACGCGCGCAGCCTTCCCATCCTTGTCGAGATTCCCCGCCTGAAGCGCCTGGACGCGAACGCCTTCGCGGCGCGCGCCAGAGAAGGACTTCCTTTCATCATGACTGGCCTGGTCGGGCAGTGGCCGCTGTGCGGCGTGACGCCGGCCGAGCTGCGCGAACGTTACGGCGACCTGCCCGTGCGCGCCCGCGTCGGCGACTACATCCGCCAGCCCTTCCGTGCCGACCGTCCGATGCGCGACATGACATTGCGCGAGTACCTCGACCTCGAACCGGAACGCGTCCATGGCGAGGGCGACCCGCCGCCCTATGTCGGCAATCTCGAGCTGCGCGAACTGAATCGCCTGTGCCACTGGCCGGCCTACTTCCGCAAGATGGGACCGCCCCGGTTCTGGCTCGGCCCCGTCGGCACCATGACGCCGCTGCACTGCGACTTCGACGACAACATCTTCGCTCAGGTCTGGGGCCGCAAGCGCATCTTCCTGGCGCCGCCGCACCACGACGCCTACCTGTATGCGAACGAAGCCAACCCGGTGCTGTTCGGTTCCCCCTTCGATCCGGAAGCGCCCGACTTCGACGCCTATCCGCTGGCGCGCCAGGCGGCGACGGTGTCCTGCATCGTCGAGCCTGGCGACATGCTCTACGTGCCGGCCGGGTGGTTCCACCAGGTGCGGGCGCTGGAGTTTTCGCTGTCCTCCAACCGCTGGGCACGTGGGGTGCCGCTGGCGCTGTAGGGGTGATCTGGTCCAGTGGACCAGATCACGCTTCGCCGAACGCGCGTTCAAACCGTGCATGAACTGAGCTATCGCCGACTCATGAGCCGGTCGGACGCGCGCTCGGCAGAGCCGAGCACCCTACGAGCGTACCGTTCAATGCACCATGCGCGCGTACTGCGTGAAGTTTTCCGAGCTCAGCGCGTGCTGGTATAAAAAACCTTGGTAGATGAAGCAGCCGGCGTCCGATAAAAACTGGCGCTGGCCCGGCGTCTCGACCCCCTCCGCAATCACCTGCAGTCCCAGGCTGTCGCCCAGCGCGATGATGGAACGGACGATCGAGGCGTCGTTCTGGTCGGTCAGCACGTCGCGCATGAAGGACTGGTCGATCTTGAGCTGGTCGAGCGGCAGCTTGCGCAGGTAGGCCAGACTCGAGTAGCCGGTGCCGAAGTCGTCCAGCGAGAAGCTGATGCCGCGCTGCTTGAGCATGGCCATGGTGCGCGCGGTCTGGGTGAAGTCGCTCACCACCAGGCTTTCGGTCAGTTCCAGCTTGAGGCTGGAGGGCTGCACGCCCGTCTCTTCGAACACGCCCTGCAGCATCGGCACGAAGTCCGGTTCGATGAACTGGCTGGCGCTGACGTTGACCGACAGGGTCAGCCCGGCCATGTCGGGCCAGCGCTGCCAGCGCGCCAGCTCGGCGCAGGCGGTGCGCAGCACCCAGCGGCCGATGTCAATGATCAGGCCGCTCTCTTCGGCGGCATGGATGAATTCTGCCGGGTACAGCAGCCGCCCGTCCGGCAGGCGCCAGCGCAGCAGCGCTTCGGCGCCGATCACGCGGCTGCTGCGGTCGAGCTGCGGCTGGTAGTGGAGCACGAATTCGTTGTCGCGCAGGGCGCGCCGCATCGCACCTTCCAGCTCGGCCCGCGCCGACCACGCGGCCTGCACCGCCGGGTCGTGGAAGCGGTAGGTATTGCGTCCGCAGGCCTTGGCCTGGTACATCGCGGCGTCGGCCTGGCGCAGGATCGATTCGACCGTATCCACCACGCCGCACATGGTGGCGACGCCGACGCTGACCGATACCGAATAATTCATCTCGGCCAGCTGGAAGGGCGCCGCCATCGCTGCCACGACCTTGGTCGCCACCGTCTCGGCCTGGGCCGCTGCGCCTTCGCGTGTGTCTTCCACCGGCTGGATCAGGATCACGAACTCGTCGCCGCCCAGGCGCGCCACCATGTCGGCTTCGCGCACGCAGTGCTCGAGGCGGCGCGCGACCGCCTGCAGCAGCATGTCGCCGGCGGCGTGTCCCTGCGAGTCGTTCAGGTATTTGAAGTTGTCGAGGTCGCAGAACATCAGGGCGCCGTGCTTGCGCGATCGGGCGCTGCCCAGCAGGGCGCGGCGCAGGTGGTCGAGCAGGCTGGCGCGATTCGGCAGGTCGGTCAAGGCATCGAAGAAGGCGAGGCGGTAGATCTTCGCTTCGTTGTGCTTGCGTTCGCTGATGTCGGTGCTGATCACGAGGATCTTCTGGGGCGCGCCCGATTCGCGGTCCGCGGCCAGCAAGGTCCAGCGCGTGTCGGTCTCGATGCAGACGCCGTCGCGCCGCAGGTGCGACAGTTCACCCGTCCACTCGCCATTGGCAAGGGTGGTCTCGTAGGCTGCGTGGTAAGCCGGCAGGTTTTCGCACAGCAGTTCCGAGAACTTCTTGCTGCGGGCTTCCGCTGCGGTCCAGCCGTAGAGCCGCTCGGCGCCGTTGTTCCAGTACGTGATGCGCGAATTCAGGTCCATCGCGATGATGGCGTCGCGCGCCTGCTGCAGATAGGAGGCCTGTTCGTACACCAGCATGTTGGCCTTGCGCAGCTGGGTGTAGTCGAACAGGATGCCCTCCAGGATCCGGCCTCCGGCCTGCGGGGGCGCCGAACCCTGCTCGAAGACCCATCGCTGTTCGCCGTTGGCGCAGCGGATCCGGTAGGTCAACTGGAACGATCGTTCCTGCTGTATCGCGAGTGCAATGGCGCGTTCGACCGAATTGCGGTCGTCCGGGTGAATGATGCTGGAGAAGGTCACGCCGGTGCGCGACAGGAAGGTGGCAGGAGAGTAGCCAGTCAGCCTTTCGATGCCGTTGCTGACATACTTCATGGTGCACTGGCCGTCGTTGAGGCAACGGTAGACAGCGATTGGGAGGTTGTCCAGCAACATCTCGAGAGACAAAGGCTGCGCGTCGCAATGCTGTTCCTGCGCGATGCGTCCCTCGGCAACAGGGGGCGGTTGCGGTCGATCAGGAGCACTCATCGGGCCTCGCGAAGTGGTCTGAGATGGGTATGGATTTGCTAATGTGAAGCCTGCAACTATCCTAACGCAAAAATGCACCGTATTGACACGGCGCGATTGAAATTGGAAAAGGATTTGTATTCGGGACACTGCCCGAGGGAAGCGCGCCGCCGGGCGGCGGCGCGCTGGGGGAATCAGAACGCGGCGATGCCGGTCTGCGCGCGGCCGAGGATCAGCGCGTGGATGTCGTGGGTGCCTTCGTAGGTGTTGACCACTTCGAGGTTAACCATATGGCGCACGATGCCGAACTCGTCCGAGATGCCGTTGCCGCCGAGCATATCGCGGGCAACACGGGCAACATCCAGTGCCTTGCCGCACGAATTGCGCTTCATGATGGACGTGATCTCGACCGCAGCCGTGCCTTCGTCCTTCATACGGCCCAGGCGCAGGCAGCCCTGCAGGCCGAGCGTGATTTCGGTCTGCATGTCGGCCAGCTTCTTCTGCACCAGCTGGTTGGCGGCGAGCGGCTTGCCGAACTGCTTGCGGTCCAGCACGTACTGGCGCGCGGTGTGCCAGCAGGCTTCGGCGGCGCCCAGCGCGCCCCAGGCGATGCCGTAGCGCGCCGAGTTCAGGCAGGTGAACGGGCCCTTCAGGCCGCGTACTTCCGGGAAGGCGTTTTCGTCCGGGCAGAACACTTCGTCCATGACGATTTCGCCGGTGACCGAGGCGCGCAGGCCGAACTTGCCGTGGATTGCCGGCGCGCTCAGGCCCTTCCAGCCCTTCTCCAGCACGAAGCCGCGGATCGCGCCTTCGTCGTCCTTGGCCCAGACCACGAACACGTCGGCGACCGGCGAGTTGGTGATCCACATTTTCGAACCGCTCAGCGAGTAGCCGCCCTCGACCTTGCGCGCGCGGGTGACCATCGAGCCCGGATCCGAGCCGTGGTTCGGCTCGGTCAGGCCGAAGCAGCCGATCCATTCGCCGGTGGCCAGCTTGGGCAGGTATTTCTGTTTGGTCGCTTCGTTGCCGAATTCGTAGATCGGCACCATCACCAGCGAGGATTGCACGCTCATCATCGAGCGGTAGCCCGAATCGACACGTTCGACTTCGCGCGCGATCAGGCCGTAGGCCACGTAGTTCAGGCCCGGGCCGCCGTATTGTTCAGGGATGGTCGGGCCGAGCAGGCCGAGTTCGCCCATTTCGCGGAAGATCTCGACATCCATGCGCTCGTGGCGGAAGGCCTCGAGGATGCGCGGCTGCAGCTTGTCCTGGCAGTAGCTGGCGGCGGCGTCGCGCACCATGCGTTCTTCATCGGTCAGCTGGCTGTTCAGCAGCAGGGGGTCGTCCCAGTGGAAGGCTGCTTTACGGGAATGGCTCATGGATCTTCCTGTCTCGATAGGTTCTGATAGAAGGCGTGCCCGTCCCTTGGACCCGCCATAGCCTGACCATTATAGAAATGCCGCGCCGCCGCATCTTTTGAAACTGCGACAGGCATTTTCATTTTTGCCCGGCCAACAATCCTGCGATTTTATTGTGTAAATGACACGGCGTTGCTGAGCCCGGCGTTGCGCAGACGCAGCATGTCGCGTGTCGGCGCCGAGCCGAAATGGCGGGCGTATTCGCGGCTGAACTGGGAGGGGCTGGCGTAGCCAACGCGCTGGCATGCCAGGCCGGCATCCATGCCGGTCGACAGCATCAGCCGGCGCGCCTCCTGCAGGCGCAGGGTCTTCTGGAATTGCAAGGGGCTCATCGAGGTCAGCGACTTGAAATGCTCGTGCAGCGACGACGGGCTCATGTGTGCCAGCTCAGCCATCTCGTCGATGCGGATGGGCTGGTCGTAATGGCGGCGGATCCAGTCCACCACCCGGCCAATCCGGTGCGACTCGACGTGGCCGAGCTGGGCCAGCCGGGCGCCGAAGGGGCCGCGCAGCAGGCGCAGCACGATCTCATCGAGCGCCAGCGGCGCCAGCAGGGCCGCATCCTCGGGCTGGCCAGCCAGCGCCATCAGGCGTGCGGCGGCGTCGACGATGGGCTCGCCGGCCTCGGCCACGTAGACGGCGCGCCTGTCGGCCACGGCGGGCACGCCCTCGGGATAGACCTTCAGGATCAGTTCGGCCAGGCGTTGCTGGTCGAAATCGAGCCGGAAGGACAGGTAGGGCGCCGCCACGCTGGCCTGCCGGATCATGGCGGCGATCGGCAGGTCGAGCGAGAAGATCATCATGCGCGAGGGATCGTAGTCGTACGACTCGTCGCCCAGCATGACGGTCTTGGCGCCCTGCGCCACGATGCACAGGGCGGGGCGGTGCAGGCCGTGCACCAGCTCGGCGCTGGTGTTCGAGGCCCGGATCGCGTGCACGCCCGGGATGCAGGTCTCGAAGGAACCGTCCTGCGGCGCGTGGGCGGTCAGCAGCCGCGCCAGCCGCGCGAGCGCCGGGCTGGCGGGCCGGGAGGCCGCCTGGGCGCCGGCAAGGATAGTAATGTGGTCGGGTGAGTTCATGGCCTTCTCACCAGCCAGAATACACCAGCTCCCGCCGCGCTTCACGCTGCGTGGTCGGTCGAGCGCGACAGTGCCGCCATCGCGTTCAGCGTGCTGAAGCGGGCATCGAGTTCCGCCGTGGCCATGGCGACGGCGTCGCTGCCGGCCAGGAACTGCTTCGGCGGATTGTCCATGCCGGCCAACTGG
This sequence comes from Massilia sp. IC2-477, assembly GCF_020707265.1. Lineage (GTDB taxonomy): Bacteria > Pseudomonadota > Gammaproteobacteria > Burkholderiales > Burkholderiaceae_D > Telluria. The sequence continues at coordinate 317,796 of NZ_JAJFEQ010000006.1, read as the reverse complement.
ACCACCGCGGCGGCAAGCTTCACCGGGTCGCCCAGTTGCTTGCCGTGGTAGGCGCCGTAGGCGTTCTCGACCGAGCCGTGGGCGGCATAGTCCTCGATGGTTTTCTGGCCGTAGCGGACCGAGCTCTGGTCGAGGAAATCGGTGCGGAAGAAGCCGGGCTCGACCGTCGTGATGTTGATGCCGAACTTCGCCAGCTCCAGCGCCAGCGAAGAGGACAAGCCCTCGATTGCATACTTGGTGGCGCAATACACCGAGGCGCCGTCGAAGCCGGTGAGTCCGGCGATCGAGCTGATGTTGATGATGTGGCCCGAGCGCTGCCGGCGCAGCACTGGCAGGGCGGCGCGCAGCACGTGCATGACCCCGAAGACGTTGACGCTGAACTGCTGTTCGATGTCCTGGGGCGTGAGTTCCTCGAAGTTGCCCAGCAGGCCGTAGGCGGCATTGTTGACGAGGACGTCGATGCGGCCGAAGCGCGCCACGGCGGCCTCGATCGCTGCCGGAGCCTGCGCCTCGCGGGCGACGTCGAATTCCACCAGGGCGACCTGGGACGGGTCCACGGCCGCGAAGGTGGCTTTCAGTTGATCAAGCTTGCGGCCTGCCGCGACGACGCGGTCGCCGCTAGCGATGGCTGCGTGGGCGATTTGTGCGCCAATCCCGCGGTTGGCGCCCGTGATGAACCAGACTTTGGACATGATGTCTTCTCTCCATGTTGTGCCGCTGGCGCGGCGTTAAGGTGAGAAGAATGGTAGGACGCGGCTCAAGCGCGGACTTGCCTGAAAATCCGGACAACTGGCGCGATCCTCGCCAGCTGCGCTCTGGCGTGCTTCAGCCGGTCTGACCGAATCGTCCGCCGTGGAACAGCAGCGCCGGCTGTGGATGGACGGCGCACTGCTCGACTTCGCCCACGAAGATGACGTGGTCGCCTTCCGGATAGCGGCTGCGGTTGTGGCATTCGAACCAGGCCGAGACGCCTTTCAGGATCGGCAGGCCGGTGCGCGACAGTTCGTACTCGACGCCGTCGAAGGGATTGTCGGTGCGGCGCGAGAAGCGCAGGGCCAGGTCCTGCTGCCCGGCAGCAAGAACGTTGATGACATAGTGCGAGTTGCCGCTGAAAATCGGCAGGCTGTTGGCGCCGGCGCCCAGGCTCCACAGGACGAGCGGGGGCTCGAGCGAGACCGAGTTGAAGGAACTGGCGGTCAGCCCGCGAAAAGTGCCGTCGGCAAGGCGCGTGGTGATGACGGTGACACCGGTAGCGAATTGCGACAGGGCATGGCGAAAGTGCGCCGAATCGAAGCCGCGCGTCGTGGCGCGGGGGGAACGTGTATTCATTGGAACGCCATTATGCCACTGTCGGGCCGTCCGCCGCTTCCGCCATCGGCTTGCACTGCACAAAACTTGGCTTTGCGGTAAATTAAGAACTATCAAAACTGACGAAATCAAAGGTGCGTGTGATGAGCGAACAAAGGGGGAGCGAGGTAGCCATCCTCGGAGGCGGATGTTTCTGGTGCCTGGAAGCGGTCTACCTGGAGGCGCGCGGCGTGACCCGCGTGGAATCGGGCTACATGGGCGGCCATGTCGAGAATCCGAGCTACGAGCAGGTGTGCGCCGCGACAACCGGCCATGCCGAAGTGGTGCGGCTGGAATTCGACCCGTCGGTGATCAGCTACCGCGACATCCTCGAGATCTTCTTCACGATCCACGACCCGACCACGCCTGATCGCCAGGGCAATGACGTCGGTCCGCAGTACCGTTCGGTGATCTTCACCACCTCGCCGGAACAGGAAGCGACCGCGCGCAAGGTGATGGCCGAGATGGCGGCGGTGTGGGACGCGCCGATCGTGACCCAGCTGTTGCCGCAGGAGACCTGGTACAAGGCCGAGGATTACCACCAAAACTATTTTGCGCAGCATCCGCTGCAGGGGTATTGCGCGTTCGTGGTGGCGCCGAAGGTGGCGAAGTTCCGCAAGACCTTCAGCGAGCGTCTCAAGTAGATCAACTTTCGCGGGGCTGGATCCGGTAGCTATCACCGCGTGGGCGGAAGATCCGCCCACCCTACGATGGGTACATGTACCTCCGCGACCATGGCAGCCGCTCCACGTTCCCCTCCGCCTTGCCACACACGATCTGGTACAGGCTGATGCGGCCATGCGCGAAGGCGTATGCGCAGCCGGCCAGGTAGACGTGCCAGATGCGGAAGCGCTTCTCGTCCGTCAGCTTGCGGATGTGCTCCGCTCGGCTTTCGAAGTTCTCGGTCCAGATCGCGCAGGTTTTGGCGTAGTGGCGCCGCAGGTTTTCCACGTCGCGCACTTCCAGCCCGCCTTCCTGCATCGCGCGCACCACCGTCGACAGGTGGGCCAGTTCGCCCTGCGGGAACACGTACTGGCCGATGAACTCGCCGCCGCCATAGGGCGTGGCGCTGTTGTCGACATTGGCGGTGGTGATTCCGTGGTTCATCACGACGCCATCCGGCGCCAGCAAGGCATTGATGCGCGAAAAATACGCAGGCAGGTGCTGTACGCCGATGTGCTCGAACATGCCGACGCTGGTGATGCGCTCGAACTGGCCCTCGACGTCGCGGTAGTCCTGCAGGCGGATCTCGACCTGGCCGGTCAACCCCGCGCGCGCGACGCGCTCGCGTGCAAGCAGGGCCTGGTTCTCCGACAGCGTAATGCCAACGCAGCGCGCGCCGAAAGCCTGGGCGGCCCGCAGCACCAGCGCACCCCAGCCGCAGCCGATATCCAGCAGCGTCTGTCCCGGCCGCAGGTCGATCTTGCGCAGGATGTGGTCGATCTTCTTCTGCTGCGCCGTGGCCAGGTCTTCGCTGCCTTCTTCAAAATAGGCGCAGGAGTACACCATCGCGGGGTCGAGCCAGGCCGCGTAGAAGTCGTTGGAGACGTCGTAGTGGTAGCGGATCGCCTCGGCATCGCTCTGGCGCGTGTGCGGGACGTTGCGGCGGAGGACCTCGACCAGGCGGCTGCGTCCCTTGTCCATGCTCGCGGCCAGGCTGTTGCCGACGCTGATGATGTCGGCCGCGCGTCCCTTGATGTCGATCGCGCCCTCGACGTAGGCGCGCCCGAGGTTGTACAGCGATGGCGAGCGCAGGTAGCGCAGGGCGGCGCGGTCGGGGACCCGGATGGTCACGCGCGGCGCTTCGCTCGAAAACTCGAGTTGCCGGCCATCCCAGAGTTCCACCCGCAAGGGCAGGGATGGCTTGTTACGCAGGCCTTCGCTCCAGGCCGACAACATCATCTGTTCGAACACGCTTGCCTCCAGCTTGGGGGCCGCGTGCGCGTGCGAGGCGCGCGGCCGCGGTCAGGGTTGCAGGCGCAGGCGCGTCCAGCTCCCGTCTTCCTGCCGCTCGTAGATGATGCGGTCGTGGAAGCGGGAACGGCGGCCCTGCCAGAATTCCAGGCGCTCGGGCACGAGGCGGAACCCGCCCCAGTTGCCTGGTCGCGCCGGGTCGTCACCGGCTTGCTGTGCCACCATCTCGTAATTCTGCTCCAGTTCGGCACGGCTGGCGATCGGCGCACTTTGGTGCGAGGCAATGGCCGACAGGCGGCTCTTCAGCGGACGGCTGCGGAAATACCGGTCGCTTTCCTCGCTCGAGGTACGCTCAACTCTTCCTTCGATGCGAACCTGACGTTCGAGTTCGCTCCAAAAGAATAACAAAGCTGCATGTTGATTTCCCTCTAACTCTTGGCCTTTGCGACTGTCGTAGTTGGTGTACCAGGTAAAGCCGCGTTCGTCGAACTGCTTGACCAGCACGATGCGCGAGCTCGGGCGCCCATCCGGGCCCACCGTGGCCACCGACATGGCGTTCGGCTCGTTCACCTCGGCCTTCAGCGCCTGTTCGAACCACTGCGTGAACTGGAGCATCGGATCGTCCATCACATCGGTTTCGTTCAGGCTGGCCTGGCCGTAGTCCTTGCGCAGGTCGGCCACCGCCTGGCCGATGGCGGGGACCGGGTTTGCTTCCGTTCCGATGCCGCGGCGGCGCTGCATGGCCTTGCCGAGTTGCGCCATCTGCTCCGGGCCGAACAGGCGCAGCGCCATCGGCGCCATCGTGCCTTCCTCGCGCTCCATGTGGGACGAATAGCGCTGGCTGAAGCGCTGCACCGTGCTGGCCGACAGCGCGGCTCCCTGGCCTTCTGCAATGGCGGTCAATTGCTCATGCAAATCCTGCCACATCGCGTCCATGTCCTTGTGGTCCTGCAGGATCACCGGCGCCAGCGCCTGCAGCGTGGCCGCGTCTTCGCCCTGGGCGACCGCGCGCAGCATCGGGATCAGGTCCTGTTCCTCGTCCTCGTGGTGCAGGTGGGCGGCCTTTTCGAAATATTTCAGGACCGCCCCCGCCGCCTGGCGCGCCTGTTCGTCGGCGCCGAATTCCGGCAGGTGGGCGAGCAGCTTGTCGAGCGTCGCAAGCTGCTTGCGGATACGGTCATGGCAATGCTTGAGGACAGCGATCGGCTGGTCGAAATCGGGAGCGGTGTCGTGGAGGATTGGGGTCATTGGCGTTTTGTTGACACACGAGAAGAATTTGATTGACTAGAAGCTATTTTAGTGCAGCTGCGAAAGGATCGTCCGTTAAAATGCCGGGATGAACCTGATCGATACCCCATCCTTTGCAAGCACCCTGGACGACGAAGTCGACTTTGCGCGCCGCTTCGGCGGGATCGCGCGCCTCTATGGCGAGCGTGCACTCGAACGCTTTCGTGCGGCGCACGTTTGCGTGATCGGTGTCGGCGGCGTCGGTTCCTGGATCGTCGAGGCGTTGGCGCGCAGCGCCGTGGGCGAGCTGACCCTGATCGACCTCGATAACGTGGCCGAATCGAACATCAACCGCCAGCTGCAGGCCCTGACCTCGACCATCGGCATGCCGAAGATCGAAGCGCTGAAGGAACGCATCGCGCAGATCAACCCCTTCTGCAAGGTCAACCTGGTCGAGGACTTCATCGACCCGGAAAACCTCGAGAGCATGGTTGCGGGCAAAGGGTTTGATTACGTGGTCGACGCCATCGACGGCGTCAAGTCGAAGGCCGCCCTGATCGCTTACTGCAGCGCCAACAAGCTGCCGCTGATCGTCATCGGCGGCGCCGGCGGCCAGACCGACCCCACGAAGATCGAGGTACGCGACCTGGCCCGCACCGAGCAGGAACCGCTCCTGAAAAAGGTGCGCAAGATCCTGCGTGCGCAGTACGGCTTCGCCAAGGGCGAAAAGAACAAATACCACATCGACGCCGTGTTTTCGATGGAGCCGCTGCGCTATCCGGAGAGCGGCGACGCCTGCGCGGTGGACCCGAACAGCATCACGGGCCTGAACTGCGCCGGTTTCGGTTCGAGCATGGTGGTCACCGCCACCTTCGGCATGGTGGCGGCCGGGCACCTGCTGCGCAAGCTGGCTGACGCGGCGAACGCCGACGTGGCCAACGCCGTCCCGCAGGATGCCGTGGCCAACGTGGAAACTGTGCAAGCGGAAGAGGCCTTGCTATCATTGGATCAGTTATTGATCACTTTGATGGAAGAGCCCACATGATCCGTCGTACCGCCTTTGCCGCACTGATGCTGGCCGCCGCTGCCGCATCCGCCCAGGACACCGCCACCCAGCAGCAGGACGCGTCCAAGCCCACCACCCAGCCCGCGCCGGAGCAGCAGACCGTGCCGCAGGCCACCCAGCCGCAGACTGCGCCGCAGCCCGAAGCCACGGCGCCGGCCGTGCCCACGCCCCAGGTCGAGATCATCGACCGCGTGGTCGGCAAGGGCAAGGAAGCCACCGCCGGCAGCAACGTCTACGTCCACTACACCGGCTGGCTGCACAAGCCGCTGGCGCCCAAGCAGCGCGGCAAGAAGTTCGACTCCTCGGTCGACCGCGGCGAGCCGCTCGAATTCCAGCTGGGCGCGGGCCGCGTCATCAAGGGCTGGGAGCAGGGCGTGGCGGGCATGAAGGTAGGCGGCAAGCGCACCCTGATCATCCCGAGCGTGCTGGCCTACGGCAAGCGCGGCGCCGGCCCGATGATCCCGCCGGACGCCGACCTGATCTTCGACGTGGAACTGGTGAACGTCAAGTAAGAGCGCCTAACAAAACCCCCAGGGCAAGGCGCATCGTCGAAGACAGTACGCTAGTACGGCGAGACGATGCAACGCAGCCATGTGGGAATTGTTAGGCGCTCTAAGTCAAAATCGACTGGGGCGGGCAGGGGCCGCCTCACACTATTGCGGGAGACCGGCATGCGCATCGCGAACGACGTTACTGAACTCATCGGCAACACCCCACTCGTACGAATCCGCAGGCTGGCCCCGCAGGGTGGGGCCGAGATCCTCGGCAAGCTCGAATACCACAACCCCGCGCACAGCGTGAAAGACCGCATCGGGCTGGCCATGATCGAAGCCGCCGAGCGGGCCGGGCTGATCAAGCCGGACACCATCATCGTTGAACCCACCAGCGGCAACACCGGCATCGCGCTCGCGATGGTGTGCGCCGCGCGCGGCTACCGCTGCAGGCTCGTCATGCCCGAGACCATGAGCAACGAACGGCGCATGCTGCTGCGCGCCTACGGCGCCGAACTCGTGCTCACGCCAGGCAGCGAAGGCATGCTGGGCGCGATCCGCCGCGCCGAGGAACTGGTCGCCCTTGATCCGAACTGCTTCATGCCCCAGCAGTTCAACAATCCGGCCAACCCGGAAATCCACCGCAACACCACCGCCGAGGAAATCTGGCGCGACACCGACGGCAAGGTCGACATCCTGGTCGCCGGCATCGGCACCGGCGGCACCATTACCGGCGTGAGCGAAGTGATCAAGGCGCGTAAACCCGGCTTCAAGGCGATCGCGGTCGAGCCGGAAGCCTCGCCAATGCTGTCGAAAGGCACCAAGGGCCCGCACCCGATCCAGGGTATCGGCGCCGGCTTCGTGCCGGCGGTGCTCAACACCGGCGCCTATGACGAAATCATCACCGTGAAGAACGACGACGCCTTCGAGACCGCGCGCGCGGCGGCGCGCGAGGAAGGGCTGCTGGTCGGGATTTCGTCGGGGGCCGCGCTGTGGGCGGCAATGCAGGTAGCGCAGCGGCCGGAGAATGCGGGGAAGATGATCGTGACGATCATTCCGTCGTTTGGGGAGCGGTATTTGAGCACGGCATTGTACGCCAACTTGGCGGGCTAACGCCGGCGTTCTCACTGCTCATCTGAATTGGGTCCCGGCCTTCGCCGGGACGACGGTCTTACGGGTAGGTGAATAGAAGTAGCGTTATCGTTCTGCCCGCACCATCAGCCGTCATCCCGGCGAAGGCGGGACTGATGCCACTGGCATCAGTCCCTCCAAGCTCGTCGCGTTTCGTTAGCCAAAAACGCACTCAGTGCGCATGTGCATGGCCATGATCATGGTCGTGCTCATGGTGGCCCTCCAGCGCACAATCATGATGCGTCGTCCCTTCCTCCACCTGCAGCGTGCAGTGATGGATCCCGAAGTCGCTGCGCAGCTTCGCCACCATCTCGTCCAGCACCCGGTCACCCGGATACCCGCCCGGCATCACCACGTGCGCCGTCAGTGCGTTCTCGGTGGTGCTCATTGCCCAGATGTGCAGGTCATGCACTTCCTTCACGCCCGGCTGGCTGCACAGGTAGTTGCGCACGGCGCCGGCGTCGACGCTGTGTGGCACCGCGGCCATCGACATCTGCACCGATTCGCGCAGCAGCGACCAGGTGCCCAGCACGATCACGACCACGATCGCCAGGCTCACCGCCGGGTCGATCCAGGTCCAGCCGGTGCCCATGATGACCAGGCCCGAGATCACTACGCCCAGCGACAGGGCAGCGTCGGCCGCCATGTGCAGGTAGGCGCCGCGCACGTTCAGGTCGCCCTTGCTGCCGGCCAGGAACAGCCAGGCCGAGAAGCCGTTGATCGCCACGCCGATCGCCGCGATGATCGACACCGTCATGCCGTCGACCGGCGCCGGTTCCGCAAAGCGTTGCACCGCTTCCCAGGCGATGGCGCCGCAGGCCACCATCAGCAGCAGGCCGTTGGCCAGCGCCGCCAGGATCGACGAGCCGCGCAGGCCGTAGGTGTAGCGGCCCTTCGGGGCGCTCTTGGCCAGCACGGCGGCGCCCCAGGCCAGTATCAGGCCCAGCACGTCGGACAGGTTATGGCCGGCGTCCGCCATCAGCGCGGTGGAGTGGGCGATGAAGCCGTAGATGAATTCGATCGCCACGAACAGCGTGTTGACACCGATCGCCAGCGCAAAGGCGCGTCCGTTGCCGGCCGGGTCGGGCATGTGGTAATGGTGGTGGCCGAAGCCATGGTGGTGGTCGTGACCGTGGTCGTGGTGATCGTGATCGTGGTCGTGCTTGTGCGTGGTACTCATGCGTCCATTCCGGTTGCTGGTTCGGCGATGTGCTCGAACATGTTGGCGAGCAGGCTGCTGATGTGGGCATCGGCAGCCGAATAGAAGACCTGCTTGCCCTGGCGCTCGGCCTTGACGATGCGGGCGGCGCGCAGCAGGCGCAGGTGGTGGCTGACCAGGGAACTGGACAGGTCGAGGGAAGCGGCAATGTCGCCCACCGCAGTCGGCTGCGCCAGGCAGGCGAGCACGATGCGCAGGCGGGTGGCGTCGCCGAGCAGGTGGAACAGGTCGGCCAGCTCTTCGACAGCGCCGGCTTGATATTCAGGATGATTAGTCATGTTTAACATGTGAATAGTTGTTCACATGTTAGGCGAAATCGGCGTGGAGAGCAAGGGCGGCATTTCTTGCTGAGCCTACCCAGCCAGTATTGACGCCACCGATCGATGCGATTACTTTGCAATCGATTCCACCACCCAGGGAACCGACTGTGAAACTGCCTGCTTTTGTTTTCTGTTCAATATGCGCGGCCATGACGCCACTGACCGCGGTCGCACAGGCCGGTGCGGGTGCTTCCACGCCGGCACAGCCCAGGGCGTCGATCGCGGCGATTCCCTATCCCTTGACCATTGCGGCACCTAGCGGCGCGGCGGCGATTGCCGCAGGTGAGTTGACCCTCAGTGCGGCCAAGGGAACTGACATGTATGCCAATGTCGACGGCAACAAGCTCATCGACGATACCCCGCGCGTACTGTTCGCGCCGCGCGGCGATTTTATTTTCTCGGCCAGGATCCAGGCCGATTTCCACGGCGCTTTCGATGGCGCTGCACTGCTGGTATATGCCGGCAAAGCCACCTGGGGCAAGGTGCTGTTCGAGCGTATGCCAGACGGCAGCAATGCGGTCACGACGACCATTACGAAGGGCTCGGGGGACGACGCCCTCCATCAGCAGGTGGAAGGCAGCGTGGCGCATCTGAAGATCGCGCGTAAAGCCGGTGTGTACGTGTTCTACCTGTCCACCGACGGCGCCGCGTGGCGCATGCTGCGCACCTTCGCGCTGCCGACGGATCAGCCGGTGCAGGTCGGCTTTTCGGCGCAGTCGCCCAAGAGCGAGCGCTTCACGGCGCGCTTCTCCGACCTGACATGGCGCGCCCGCGGTTTCGACAACTACTGGCAGGGCGAGTAGCACGCATGCGCTAGGGCCGCGCGGGCGGCAGTTGCCCGTCGCTGTCGCGCACCTCGACACTCCCCAGCCCGAGCGGCTGCAGCTGCGGCAGGATGCGCTTGCGGTCGCCGACCGCAACCACGACCATCTTTTCCGGCACCAGGTGCTTGCGCGCCGCCGCCTGCACCTGGCCTGCAGTGACGGCGGACAGCTGGCCGGGAAGGCGCGCGTAATAGTCGAGCGGCAGGCCGTACACGAAGATTTCGGCCAGGCTGGCGCCGATGTCGGCATTGGTCTCGAAGGCCCCCGGCAGCGAGAGCACCTGTGCATCGCGCGCAGCCGTCAGCTCGGCGGACGACAGCGGCGCGTTGCGCATCGCATTCACCTCCTTGAAGATCTCGCGCACCGAGTCCCCGGTGGACTCGACCTGCACGCTGCCGGCAATGACGAAGGGACCCGGCGTGCGGTCGTAGCGGAAGTGCGAGGAGATGCCGTAGGTGTAGCCCTTGGTTTCGCGCAGGTTGTTGTTGAGGCGGCTGGAGAACATGCCGCCCAGCGCGCCGTTCATGACCTGCAGCGCCGCGAAGTCGTCGGTGTCGCGCGCCACGCCGATGCTGCCGACACGCAGCGCGGTTTGCGCCGCACCCGGCTGGTCGACCAGCACCAGGCGCGCCCGCGTGCCCGCCGGGTCTGCGCTGCCGCCGGCCGGCGCCTCGCCCCGCGGCCAGGCCGCGAAGCGCGCTTCCACCAGCGCCTTCAGCTCGGCGCGCCCGATGTCGCCCGAGACCACCAGCGCTGCGTTTTCCGGCACGTAGTGGCGGCGCCAGAAGGCCACCAGGTCGTCGCGCGTCACGGCGCGGATCGCCGGCTCGGTGCCGAGCTGGCCGTAGCCCTTCGGGTGGCCGCTGCCGTACAGCGCACCCAGCGCGGCGACGGCCGCCACGGCTTCGGGATCGTCGCGCTGCTGGATCAGGTCCCCGACCCGGTCGGCGCGCTGGCGCTCGACTTCCGCAGTGGGGAAGGCGGGGCGCAGCACGACGTCGGCCAGGATGTCGAGCGCCGGGGCGAAGGTCGAGCGCAGCGACAGCAGCGCCACGGTGGAGGCGTCGGCGCCGCTGCCGGTGTCGAGGAAAGCGCCGAGCTGCGCGATCTCGTCGGCGATCTGCGGCGCGCTGCGGGTGGCCGTGCCTTCTTCCAGCATCTGGGCCGTGAAGCCGGCCAGGCCGGGCAGGTCGTCCGGGTTGGCGGCACTGCCGCTGCGCACCACCAGCTCGGCCGACACCAGTGGAATGCCAGGCTTGTGGTGGTGGATCACGGTCAGGCCGTTAGCCAGCTTGAAGCTGTCGCCCTGCGGCAGCGTGAAGCGTGGCGCCGGGCCGGGCTTGGGTTGTTGTGCGCGCCAGGATTCGGGCGTGTTGATTGCTTCGATGGCGGCCGGCTTGGCTTTCGGCGCTTTTGCTTTGGACACACGTGGGTCGTCGATGACCGGCTTGCCCGGCAGGCCGGTGACCACGGCGCGCGCCTGCCTGGCCAGGTAAGTGCGGACCGCGCGCTGCACGTCCGCCGGGGTGATCTGGCGCAGGCGCGCGACGTCCTTGGCGAGGTAGCCGGGGTCGCCCGTGTACTGGTTGTAGTGGTTGAGCTGGTCCGCCAGGCCGTCGCCGCCCAGCTTTTCGATGGTGCTCAGGAGCGCGGTCTCGAGGCTGTTGCGGGCGCGTTCGACTTCGCGCTGCGAGGGACCGTGCTCGCGCAGCTCGGCCAGCTCAAGGTCGATCGCCGCCTCGATCTCGCGCGCCTCGTGCCCAGGGCGCGCGGTGACGTCGATCACGAAGGTCGAGGTGAGGCCCTGGGAATTCTGGCTGGCGTCCACGTCTTGCGCGATCTGGCGCTCGTAGACCAGCTTCTTGTACAGGCGGCTCGACTTGCCGCCGCCGAGGATTTCCGCCGCCACCGCCAGCTCGGCGTCGCCCGGCTGGTAGGCCGGGGGCGTGAGCCAGCCCATGAACACGCGCGGCAGCTCGATGCGGTCGTGCACGACCACCCGGCGCTCGCTGGTGATCGGCGGGGTGACGACCTTCGGGCGTGCAACGGGCGGGCTGCGCCGGAAGCTGCCGAAGTAGCGCTCGACCAGGGCGCGCGTCTTCGCCTTGTCGATGTCGCCGGCGATCACGATGCTGGCGTTGTTCGGGCCGTAGTAGCTGGCGAAGAACTGGCGCACGTCTTCCAGCTTCGCGTTCTGGATGTCGGCATGCGAACCGATGATCGAGGCATAGTAGGGGTGGCCCTTGGGGAACAGGGCATGGGCCAGCGCCTCGTGCACCAGGCCGTAGGGTTCTTCCTCGACCGTCTGGCGGCGCTCGTTGCGCACCACATCCTGCTGGTTCTTGAGCGCCTTGTGGTCGATCACGTCGAGCAGGTAGCCCATGCGGTCGGCGTGCACCCACAGCGCCAGCTCCAGCTGGTTCGAGGGCACGGTGTCGTAGTAGGCGGTCTGGTCGTAGCCGGTGCCGCCGTTGCTGTCGGTGGCGCCGGCGCCTTCCAGCAGGCGGTCGGCCATGCCGCGCGGGATGTGGCGGGTCTGCGCGAACATCAGGTGCTCGAACAGGTGGGCGAAACCGGTCAGGCCCGGCGCTTCGTTGGCGGGGCCGACGTGGTACCAGATGTTGACCGCCACGATCGGCAGGCGCCGGTCTTCGACCAGGATCACCTGCAGGCCGTTGGGCAGGGTGGTTTTTTCAAAGGCGACGGTGGGCAGCGGCGCCGGCGCGGGTTCGGCGCCGGTAGTTGGTGTAGAGGTTGTCAGCATCAAAATAGCAAAGAGCAGCCAGAGGAGTTTCATCTCGTGCTCCGGTCAGTGGCAGGTGGCACGTCCATGGTCGAGCGTGGCGCCCGCCGGCACGCGGCCGGGGTCGGCCGGCAGGAAGCGCCACTCGTAGGCGCCGTCCAGCAGGCGCAGCGCGAGGACGCCATCATAACTGGCTTCGCGCACTTCGCTGTGCGCGGTGAGCTGGAGGAAGGGCGTGGCGTAGGCGCCGCCGGTGCCGACCACGAACTGGCGCAGCCCGTGCGCACGGTCGAGCCGGCCGTCGGCATCCTGGGGCGCGAAGCGCTCATAGTCGTGGTCGTGGCCGGACAGGACGACTTCGGCGCCGGCCTGGTGGAGCAGGGCAAAGGCGTCGCGCATGCGGCCGGGGCCCAGGTGTCCGCCCGAGGTGTACAGCGGGTGGTGCCAGAAGGCGAGGGTGCAGGCAGCGCTCTGGCGCGCCAGCTCGGCGCGCAGCCAGTCCATCTGGGCGGCGTGGGCCGCACCGGTCAGGTTGCTGTCGAGCGAGATCACCAGCCAGCTGCCCAGCCGCAGGCTGTAGTAGCCCTTGCCGGCGCGTGCGCCGAAATAGGCGAAATAGGGTTTGGCCCCTGGCGTCAGGTATTCGTGGTTGCCGGGCGTGGGCCAGGTGCGCTCGCGAAAGCGCCCCCAGGTCGGGCCGTAGCAGCGTTCGAATTCGGCTGCCGTGCCCTTCGGGTAGGTGTGGTCGCCCAGGCTCAGCACCGCGGCCTGCGGGTCGGTGCGCAGCAGGCCTTCCACCAGCGTGGCGGTGGCGGCGGCGCCCGACCAGCGCGGGTCGGGATGCTTGCAGCGGGCGATGTCGCCGGCCGCGTAGACCGTATAGACCGCGGCCGGCGCCCCGGCGGACGCTGCGAGCAGCGCCAGGGCGCCCAGCAGGCGCGGCGCCATCCGGATCATGGCCGGCGCCCGGCTGTTATTCAATGAAGCGCAGCAGCCCCTGCAGCGCATGCGCCACGGTCTGTTCGCGCACCGCCTGGCGGTCGCCCTGGAACACCAGGCGTTCGGTATAGGTCGTGTCGCCGCGCGCCCAGCCGAAGCAGACCGTGCCCACGGGTTTGCCCGGCACCGCGCCGGTCGGGCCGGCGATGCCGGTGGTCGACACCGAGACGTCGGCCGTGCTGTTGGAGAGCGCCCCTTCGGCCATCTTGCCGGCCACTTCCTCGCTCACCGAGCCGAATTGCGCGATGAGCGCGGCCGGCACGTCCAGCAGCTCGGTCTTGGAATGGTTGGAGTAGGTGACGAAGCCGCAGTCGAACCAGCCGGTGGAGCCCGGGATTTCGGTGATCGCCTGGGACACCCCACCCCCGGTGCAGGACTCGGCGGTGGCCAGCACCAGGCGCTTGGCCTCGAGCGCCCGGCCGACTTTGCTTGCAAGTTCTAGAATATCGTTCGTCACGTGAGGCTCCTTTGGATGCGGATGGGCGATGCCGGGTTGGCGCACGCGGGCGCGCTTTCATTCTAGCGCGGTCGTGCCGTACTGACGCATAAAGCGTGCACGAAAAGCCTCAGGCGCCTGTACCCGCCTTGCATGATGTATTGACGGTGATCGTGAATAGTTCCGTGCGACATGACACGAAGCGGTCGGCTATGCTGTCAGCGCCGCCGCATGCGACCGGTGCGCACCGACCCCGGTCGGTCTTCCTTATTTCTGTTTTCTGTAGGACCCTGGATGCCGCTCGAACGACATGCGCGTGACCGGATGGGGCCGGCGCAGGTGGGCGGCACTGCCGCCACGGCGCTCCCTGCTTTTTTCCGGCCGATGGACCGGCATTGCCGCGCCAGCGGCGCCCGCTCGCCCATCCGGCCCGCGCCGGAGGCCGCATGATCCGGGGCCGTTCGATCCGAAGCAAGCTGGTCAGGGCGGTGATGGCGACCACGCTGGTCGCGCTGCTGGTGTCGGTGGCGATCATCATCTTCTACGACCTGCGCAGCTACCACCGCAGCCTGCTCAACGACCTCGCCACCCAGGCCGAGCTGGTCGGGCACATGACCTCGGCCGCGCTGACCTTCGACGATCCGCGCCTGGCCAACGAGAACCTGGCGCTGCTGCGCACCCGTCCGCAGGTGCGCGCCGCCGCCATCTACGACGCCAACGGCGAACTGTTCGCCTCCTACCGTGCGGCGGGCGAAACGCGGGTGCTGCCGCAGACCCTGTCCGGGGCGCCCTCGACCAATGGGGACGACCTGGTCATCCTCCAGCGCATCGTCGAAAACGGCGATACCCTCGGCACCGTCTACCTGCGCGCCGAGAACCGCCTGCTGCAGCGCACCCTGGACTATCTCAGCATCGCGGCCCTGGTGACCCTGCTGGCGATGGGCGTGGCCTACCTGGTGATGCGCCGCATGGGACGGGCGCTGACGGCGCCGATCGTGGCCATCACCGAGATCGCGCGCGACGTCGTCGCCACCCGCGACTATTCGCGCCGCGCGCCGCGCATCAGCAACGACGAGGCGGGGGAGCTGGTCGATTCCTTCAATGCCATGCTGCTCGAGATCGAGGGCCGCACCCGCGAGCTGGAAACCTCGAGCAGCGAGATCGCGCGCGAGGTGGCCGAGCGCTCGCGCGCCCAGCAGGAAGTCATGCGCCTGAACGAACAGCTCGAGCAGCGCGTCGACGAACGCACCCTGCAGCTGGCGCTGGCCAACGCCGAACTGGCGAATGCGATCGAGGAGGCGCGCAGCGCCAACCAGGCGAAATCCGCCTTCCTCTCCTCGATGAGCCACGAACTGCGCACGCCGCTCAACGCCATCCTCGGTTTCGCCCAGATCCTGACCTCCGACACCCTGCCGTCAACGCTGGAGCAGAAGAAGGAATTCGCCAACCACATATTGAAGAGCGGCCGCCACCTGCTCACCCTGATCAACGAGATCCTCGACCTGGCCAAGGTGGAGTCGGGCACCGTGACGCTGTCGATGGAGCCGGTGGCCCTGAGCGACACGCTGATGGAGACCCGCACCATGGTCGAGCCGATCGCGGCCGCCCGCGGCGTGCGCGTGCTGTTCCCCGAGACGCCAGGGGCGGTAGTGCTGGCCGACCGCACGCGCCTGAAACAGGTCTTGCTCAACCTGCTGTCGAATGCGGTCAAGTACAACCGCGAGTCCGGCGCCGTGGTGGTGAGCTGCGAGCAGGTGGCGCCGACCCGGCTGCGCCTGTCGGTGCAGGACACCGGCGCCGGCCTCTCTGCCGAGCAGGTGGCGGCCCTGTTCCAGCCCTTCAACCGGCTCGGCCAGGAGGGCGGCAGCCAGGAAGGCACCGGCATCGGCCTGGTGGTAACCAAGCGCCTGGTGGAGCTGATGGGTGGCGAGATCGGCGTGTCCAGCAGCCCGGGCGTGGGCAGCGTGTTCTGGATCGAGCTGGCCACCACGGCGCCGCTGGCCGCGCCGGCGGCGGACAGCGCGCCGGGCGACACGCCTGACGTGCAGACCGTGCCGGAAGACGGCGCACCGCATTTGATACTCTATGTGGAAGACAACCCGGCCAACCTGCGCCTGGTGGAAGAGATCGTGCGCTTCCGCGCCGACCTGCGCCTGCTGTCGGCGCTCGACGGCCACGTCGGCCTGTCGCTGGCGCGCGCCCACCTGCCGGAGATCATCCTGATGGACCTGAACCTGCCGGGCATGAGCGGGATCGAGGTGCTCAAGCAGCTGCGCGCCGACCCGCTCACCGCCACCATTCCGGTCATCGCCCTGACCGCCAATGCCATGCCGCGCGACATCGAGCGCGGCATGGCCGCGGGTTTCACCCGCTACCTGACCAAACCGATCGACATCGACAAGTTCACCGAAGCGATCAACAGTACGCTGGCCCAGCTCCGCGCCCAGGCGGGTGCAGGACACATGGCGCCGGCCGAAAGGAAGGCCGAATGATTTCACTGAACGACATCCGCCGCGCGCGCATCCTCGTGGTGGACGACGAACCCGTCAACGTCCAGCTGCTCGAATACCTCCTGAAAACCACGGGGTACGAGAACGTGTCGAGTACCTATGACCCGCGCCAGGTAGTGTCGATGCACCTGAAGCACCGCTACGACCTGATCATCCTCGACCTGCACATGCCGGGCATGGATGGCTTCGACGTCATGGAGGCCCTGAAGCCGCTCGAAAGCGATTCCTGGCTGCCGGTGCTGGTGGTGACGGCCGAGCCGGACAAGAAGCTGGCCGCGCTGGAAGCCGGCGCGCGCGACTTCATCGGCAAGCCCTTCGATACCGTCGAGGTGATGACGCGCATCCGCAACCTGCTCGAAGTACGCCTGCTGCACCGCGAATCGCAGGACTACGGCGTGCAGCTGGAACGCGAAGTGCGCGAGCGCACCGCCGAGCTGGCGCGCTTCCGTGGGGCGATGGACGCCACGCCCGACGCGATCTTCCTGATCGACACCGCCAGCATGGCGATGGTCGACGTCTCCGACGGCGCCTGCCGCATGCTGGGCTTTTCGCGTGACGCGCTGCTGCGCATCGATCCGGTGGCCCTGGGCCTGGCCACGCGCGAACTGCTCGAGCGCCACCTGGCGGCCGACCTGCCGCTCCGGCTGTCCACGGAGGAGGGCGAGGACGGCAAGGTGGAGTTCGGCGCGCTGCCGGGCGACATCGTCGAGACCGAACTGCTGCGCGCCGGCGGCGCCGGTGCGGTGGCGGTGGAAATCAGCTGGAAGCTGCAGGACCTGGGCAAGAGCCGGATGCTGATCGCGGTGGCGCGCGACATCAGCGAACGCCTGCATGCGCAGGAACGGATGCGCCACATGGCCAGCTACGACGCGCTGACCGGCCTGCCGAACCGCACCCTGTTCTTCCAGAACCTGCGCGAAGCCATCGAGCTGGCGCGCGACAAGAACTGGCGCGTGGCGGTCATGTGCATCACGCTCGACCGCTTCAAGATCATCAACGATTCGCTCGGCACCGCACGCGGCGACGAGCTGCTGGGCCAGTTCAGCACGCGCCTGGTGCGGGTGGTGCGCCTGCGCGACACGGTGGGGCGCCTGGGCGGCGACGAATTCGCCCTGTTCCTGACCATGACCCGCGACCAGCAGGAAGCGGTGAGCGTGGCCAACGAGATCCGCGAGACCCTGCGTGCGCCCTTCGACCTGCACGGCCAGCAGGCAGCGCTGACGGCCAGCATCGGCATCGCCATGTATCCGGAGGATTCGACCGAACCGGGCGCCCTGGTCAAGTATGCCGACACGGCGATGGTACGGGCCAAGGAAGCGGGGCGCGACGGCTACCGCTTCTTCACCGCCGGCATGAACGTGCAGGTGCTGGCGCGCCTCGACCTCGAGCTGGCGCTGCGCGGCGCGCTGGAAGGCGGGCAGTTCGTGCTGTACTACCAGCCCAAGCTGGAACTGAATACCGGCCGGGTATCGGGCGTGGAAGCGCTGCTGCGCTGGAACAGACCCGGCTTCGGCCTGGTCTACCCCGCCGAGTTCGTCCCGATCATGGAAGAGACCGGGCTGGTGGTGCGGGTTGGCGAGTGGATCGTCGACGAGGCCTGCAGGCAGATCGCGGATTGGCATGCGCAAGGGGTGCGCGACGTGCGGGTGGCGGTGAACGTGTCGAGCCGCCAGTTCGTCGAGGGCGACCTGGAAGGCGTGATCCGCGCCGCGCTGGACAAGCATGGGGTGGAGCCGGGGCTGCTGGAGCTGGAGCTGACCGAGAGCGCGCTGATGTCGAACGCCGAACACACCATCGACGTGCTGGGGCGCCTGAAGGAACTCGGCATCCGCATCGCGATCGACGACTTCGGCACCGGCTATTCGTCGCTGGCCTACCTCAAGCGCTTCCCGATCGACAAACTGAAGATCGACATCGCGTTCGTGCGCGACATCGTGACCACGCCGGACGACGCGGCCATCGCGCTGGCCATCATCAGCATGGCGCACAGCCTGCACATGCAGGTGATCGCCGAGGGCGTCGAGACGCGCGCCCAGATGGCCTACTTGCGGCGCCACCGCTGCGACGAGATCCAGGGCTTCCACTTCTCGCGCGCCTTGCCGGCCGACGAACTGGCGCGCCTGGTGCAGGACAACCGCGCCCAGCCGGATCAGCCGCCGGCGCAGGACGACAAGGTGCAGACCCTGCTCATCGTGGACGACGACGTCAACGTGCTGACGTCGCTGCACCGCCTGTTCAGGCGCGACAACTACCGGGTGCTGACTGCCTCCTCACCGGCCGAGGGCTTCGAGCTGCTGGCGCTGTACCGGGTGCAGGTGATCGTGTGCGACCAGCGCATGCCGGTGATGAGCGGGACCGAATTCCTCAGCAAGGTCAAGGAGATGTATCCGGAGACGATCCGCATCATCCTGTCGGGTTACACCGGGGTGGAGTCGGTGCTCGATTCGATCAACCGCGGGGCGATCTACCGCTTCTATACCAAGCCCTGGCACGACCTGCAGCTGCGGGAGAATATCCGGCTGGCGTTCCGCCATTACTGGCTGACGTATGGGCCCTATGATGACCGCAAGACGCCGCGGGAAGAGGGGGAGAGTGCGAACGCTGGCTGACCGCGTGGGCAAGAAACTTGCCCACCCTACCGCGAGGCGATATTCGTAGGGTGGGCGGCTCGTCCGCCCACGGGTCAGCTGAAGTGATCCCACCCGCTCAGCTGGAGGTCGAGCGGCGTGCCTTGCGCATCCACGAAGCGCAGGCCCGGCGCCGCCTCGATCCGCCCGACCCGGCTGACGGCCGTGCCACTCACCCGTCCCGCCTCCAGCACCGCCTCGCGCTGCGTAGCCGGCGCCGTGAAGCACAACTCGTAATCGTCCCCACCCGCCGCCGTGAACCTGCGCCGCAGCGCGAGCGGCTGGCGCGCCAGCACCGGCCCGGCCGGCAGTGCGTCCACGTCCAGCGTCGCGCCCACCTTCGAGGCAACCAGGATATGCCCCAGATCGCCCACCAGCCCATCCGAGATGTCGAGCGCCGCGCGGGCAACCGGCAGCTCGGCCAGCGCCAGTCCCAGCGCCACGCGCGGCGTCGGCATGTGCATGCGCTGCGCCGCCCCGACATGGTCGTCGTCGGAAAGCGCCACTTCCTTCCAGTACCCCGCCAGCGCCAGGCGCGCATCGCCCAGCGTCCCCGAGATCCAGATGTCGTCGCCGACCTGCGCGGCGTCGCGCCGCAGCGCATGGCCGGGCGCCAGTTCGCCGAACACGGTAATGCAGATGTTCAGCGGCCCCTTGGTGGTGTCGCCGCCCACCAGTTCGCAGCCGTGTTCGTCGGCCAGCGCGAACAGGCCGCGCGAAAAGCCGTCCAGCCAGACCGGGTCGGCCGCGGGAAGGCTGAGCGCCAGCGTGAAGCCGACCGGGCGCGCGCCCATCGCCGCCAGGTCGGACAGGTTCACGGCCAGGCTTTTGTGGCCCAGCATGAAGGGATCGGCGCCGGCAAAGAAATGGCGGTCCTCGACCAGCATGTCGCTCGAGATCGCCAGCTGGCGGCCGGGCGCCGGGGTGAGCAGGGCGCAGTCGTCGCCGATGCCGAGGTCTGCCCGGCCGGGGCGTTCGCGCTTGAAGAACTGTTTGATGAGATCGAATTCGGAAAGCATGGAGAGATTGTAAACCTGCCGTTTAATTATTAGCTGAGCAAATTTCAGAGCTGTATTTATCAGCAAATCTTATAAAAGAAACGCTGCTTGTTGAAAATACGTAGCCTTTGTCAACTGCTCGTCTGATAAAATTGGAGGTTCCCCTCTAGTTTCAGGAAGGCTGCCAGGCATGGACTCGTCATCGGACAAGAAAGAAGAATTGCGTCAACAACTGCGTGCTGCAGCACTCGAATATCACCAGATTCCCCGCCCCGGCAAGATCAGCGTGACCCCGACCAAGGGCCTGCTGAACCAGCGCGACCTGGCGCTGGCCTACTCGCCGGGCGTCGCCGCGCCTTGCGAAGAGATCGTCAAGGACCCGGCCAACTCGTACAAGTACACTGCGCGCGGCAATCTAGTCGCCGTGATCTCGAACGGCACCGCCGTCCTCGGCCTGGGCAACATCGGCCCGCTGGCCTCGAAGCCGGTCATGGAAGGCAAGGGCGTGCTGTTCAAGAAGTTCGCCGCGATCGACGTGTTCGACATCGAGATCAACGAAAACGACCCGGACAAGCTGGTCGACATCATCGCTTCGCTCGAGCCTACTTTTGGGGGCATCAACCTCGAGGACATCAAGGCGCCCGAGTGCTTCTACATCGAGCGCAAGCTGCGCGAGCGCATGAAGATCCCGGTCTTCCACGATGACCAGCACGGTACCGCGATCATCGTCGGCGCCGCGATCCTGAACGGCCTGAAAGTCGTCAACAAGGACATCAAGAACTGCAAGCTGGTGGTGTCGGGCGCCGGTGCGGCCGCGCTGGCCTGCCTCGACCTGATCGTCGACCTCGGCTTCCCGATCGAGAACATCTTCGTCACCGACCTGGCCGGCGTGGTCTACAAGGGCCGTGCCGAGCTGATGGACCCGGACAAGGAGCGCTTCGCCCAGGAGACCGAGCACCGTTCCCTAGCCGACGTGATCCCGGGCGCCGACATCTTCCTCGGCCTGTCCGCCGGCGGCGTGCTGAAGCAGGACATGGTCAAGACCATGGCCGCCAACCCGCTGATCCTGGCGCTGGCCAACCCGAATCCGGAAATCCTGCCGGAAGACGTCAAGGCGGTGCGCGGCGACGCCATCATCGCGACCGGCCGTTCGGACTACCCGAACCAGGTCAACAACGTCCTGTGCTTCCCCTACATGTTCCGCGGCGCCCTGGACTGCGGCGCGACCACCATCACCCGTGAGATGGAAATCGCGGTGGTGCATGCGATCGCCGACCTGGCCCACGCCGAGCAGTCGGACATCGTGGCTTCGGCCTACGGCATCGCCAACCTCTCCTTCGGTCCGGAATACCTGATCCCGATGCCTTTCGATCCGCGCCTGCTGACCCACATCGCTCCGGCGGTGGCCAGGGCCGCGCAGGAAGGCGGCGTCGCCACCCGCCCGATCGCGGACATGGAAGCCTACGCCGAGAGCCTGCAGCAGTTCGTGTACCGCAGCGGCACCTTCATGAAGCCGCTGTTCTCGGTGGCCAAACAGGCGCCCATGGAAGCCAAGCGCATTGTCTACGCGGAAGGCGAAGACGAGCGCGTGCTGCGCGCGGTGCAGGTGGTGGTCGACGAGAAGCTGGCTCGCCCGATCCTGGTCGGCCGCCCGGCGGTGCTGGAAAAGCGCATCGAGAAATTCGGCCTGCGCCTGAAACTGGGCCAGCACGTCGACGTGATCAACCCCGACTTCGACGAGCGCTATCGCGAATACTGGCAGGCCTACTACGACCTGGGCATGCGCAAGGGCGTGACGGTCGACATGGCCAAGCTCGAGATGCGCCGCCGCCACACCCTGATCGGCGCCATGATGGTCAGGAAGGGCGATGCCGATGGCCTGATCTGCGGCACCTACGGCACCACCCAGATGCACCTGCACTACATCGACCAGGTGCTGGGCAAGCGCGAAGGCAGCAACGTGTATGCGGCGATGAACTTCCTGATCACCCCGGACCGCCAGCTGGCCATCGTCGACACCCACGTCAACGAGAATCCGAATGCGCAGGAACTGGCCGAGATCACGGTCATGGCGGCCGAGGAGATGGAACGCTTCGGCATCCAGCCGCGCGCAGCCCTGCTGTCGCACTCGAACTTCGGCACCTACAACAGCGAATCGGCGCGCAAGATGCGCTCGGTGCTGCCCCTGGTGCAGGCGGCCAAACCGGACCTGGAGATCGACGGCGAAATGCATGGCGACACCGCGATCGAAGCCAAGGTGCGCATGAAGATCATGCCGAATTCGGCGCTGAAGGGCGACGCCAACCTGCTGGTGATGCCGAACATCGACGCCGCCAACATCTCCTACAACCTGGTCAAGAGCGCCGCCGGCAACGGCATCGCGATCGGCCCGGTGCTGCTGGGATGTGCACGTCCGGTACACATCCTGACGCCGTCCTCGACCGTACGCCGTATCGTCAACATGACTGCGCTGTGCGTGGTGGACGCGGTGTCACAAAGGAACCAGGAAGCGAAGTAAATACGTTGGTGTAAGTAAGCACTGACATGTTGTGAAAACCACGCCTGATGCGGACGTTTGATCTGCATCAGGCGTGTTTGTCTCGGAGTTTCCCCATTTGTCGCCGCCCAAGTACAACGGTAACAAACCGTAAGCGGGCGACGTACCCCATCCGTTTCAGGGCATAATGTCGGGATAATATGTTGCTTTTATTGCAGCTATTTCTATTGTGCAAGGTGCACGACTTTCCCGCTCTGATACAATCCCGGCTGTCCTGAATATGCTAGCCCTCGGCGGCCGGTGAGACCATCTTCTAGAACCCAAGAATATGCAAACAACAAAAAGAGCCCTGATCACTGGCATTACCGGCCAGGATGGCGCCTACCTGGCGCAGATCCTCCTGGAAAAGGGTTACCACGTGACCGGCACCTTCCGCCGCTCCAGCTCGGTCAACTTCTGGCGCATCGAAGAGCTCGGCATCGACAAGCATCCGAACCTGGCGCTGGTCGAGTATGACCTGACCGACCTGTCCTCGAGCATCCGCCTGGTGGAAAGCAGCCAGCCGGACGAGGTCTACAACCTGGCGGCGCAGAGCTTCGTGGGCGTGTCCTTCGAGCAGCCGGTTACCACCGCCTCGATCACGGGGCTGGGCGCGGTCAACCTGCTGGAAGCGATCCGCATCGTCAACCCGAAGATCCGCTTCTACCAGGCCTCGACCTCGGAGATGTTCGGCAAGGTGCAGGCGATCCCGCAGGTGGAAGACACCCCGTTCTATCCGCGCAGCCCCTACGGCGTCGCCAAGCTGTACGCGCACTGGATGACCGTCAACTACCGCGAGTCCTACGGCATCTTCGGTTCCTCGGGCATCCTGTTCAACCACGAATCGCCCCTGCGCGGCCGCGAATTCGTCACCCGCAAGATCACCGACTCGGTCGCCAAGATCGTCCTGAACAAGCTCGACGTGCTCGAGCTGGGCAACCTCGACGCCAAGCGCGACTGGGGCTTTGCCAAGGAATATGTCGAGGGCATGTGGCGCATCCTGCAGGCCAATGATCCCGACACCTTCGTGCTGGCCACCAACCGCACCGAGACCGTGCGCGACTTCGTCACCATGGCCTTCAAGGGCGCCGGCATCAACGTCGAATTCACCGGCGAAGGCGAGAACGAAGTGGGTCACTGCGCCCGCACCGGCAAGGCCCTGGTGCGCGTGTCGCCCAAGTTCTACCGTCCTGCCGAAGTCGATCTCCTGATTGGCAACCCGGAAAAGGCTAAGCGCGTGCTCGGCTGGGAGCCGAAGACCTCGCTCGAAGAACTGTGCCAGATGATGGTCGACGCCGACCTGCGTCGCAACGAAATCGGATTCTCGTTCTAAATCATGGAACGTATGGCCACGGATGACATCCCGGCGTTCATCGGCGGGAGGGAAGGCGAAGGACGCCGCGCGCTCATCACGGGCCTGCGCGGTTTCACCGGTTACTACATGGCGCAGGAGCTCACGGCTGCCGGCTACCGTGTCTACGGCACCGTCATGCCGGGCGAGGAACTGGGACCGGACATCCATGCCATCGACCTGTGCGACCGCGATGCGGTGGCGCGCATGGTCGACGAGGTGCAGCCCGACGTGGTCGCGCACCTGGCCGGCATCGCCTTCGTGGCCCACACCAATGCCGAACTGATCTACCGCGTCAACGTGGTCGGCACGCGCAACCTGCTGGAGGCGCTGGCCAATGGCAAGCACCGCCCGACCAGCGTGCTGCTGGCCTCCTCGGCCAATATCTACGGCAATGCCAGCGTGCCCGTCATCGACGAAAACGTGCCGCCGGCGCCGGCCAACGACTACGCCGTCAGCAAGCTGGCCATGGAATACATGGCGCGCTTGTGGATGGACAAGCTGCCGATCGTCATCGCGCGCCCCTTCAACTACACGGGCATCGGCCAGGCCGAGAACTTCCTGCTGCCGAAGATCGTCTCCCACTTCCGCCGCAACGAGAAACGCATCGAGCTGGGCAACCTGGCGATCGCGCGCGACTTCTCCGACGTGCGCATGGTGGCGCGCGCCTACCGCCGCCTGATGGCCGTGGCCCCGAGCGGCGAAGCCTTCAACGTCTGCTCGGGATCATCGCACTCGCTGGCGAATCTCATCGACATGATGAGCGAGATCGCCGGCTACCACATCGACGTGCACGTCAACCCGGCCTTTGTCCGCGCCAACGACGTGCTCACGCTGTCGGGCAGCAACAGCAAGCTCACTGCCGTCATCGGCCAACTCGACCCGACGCCGCTGTCCGAGACGCTGCGCTGGATGTACCTGGCGTGAGTGGCGGCGGTCTCACCGTCGGACTCGGAACGACCATGATCGAACCGGGCCTGACCGGCGGCCGCCTCGACGGCATCGGCGTCTACACCCGCGCGCTGCTGCGCCACCTGCCGCGCACCGGCTGCACCGTGCTTCCCTACTCCTGGCCGCGCATGCGCTCGAGCGGGGAGGGCATCAGCATCGGCCAGCCCATGCCGCAATCCTTCGAGCACGCCTCGCTGGTCGACCTGGCCACGCCCGGTGCGCACCGCGTCCACATGCCGGCCGACCTGTTCCACGTTACCGATTACCGCATCGTGCGCATGGATTGTCCGGTGGTGGCGACCTTGCACGACGCGCTCCCCATCAAGTATCCCGAGTGGTGCAACCCACGCCTGCGCAGCGTCAAGAACTGGCTGCAGCGCAAGGCCACCGCCAAGGCCGACCACGTCATCGCGCTCTCGTACTTTGCGATCGATGAACTGGTCGAATGCTTCGGCGTGAACCCGAACCGCGTCTCCGTGGTCTACTGTGGCGTGGACGACGAATGGCTCACGCCGCCCGACGCGGAGGGTGTGGCCGCCACGCTCGCGGAATACAAACTGAATCCTGGCTATTTCCTCACCGTTGGTACGCTGCAGCCGCGCAAGAACGTCGAGCGCCTGCTCGACGCCTGGCTGCTGCTCCCCAAGCCATTGCGCGACGAGCGCGCCCTGGTCGTGGTCGGCGCGCGCGGCTGGCGCTGCGAGGCCCTGGTGGCCCGCCTGCAGGCCGCGCAGGCGGACAGCGAGAACGTGGTCTGGCTCGACAAGCTGACCGATTCGCAGGCGCTGCGCCACCTGTACGCGGGCGCCGGCGTGTTCGCCTTTCCTTCGCTGTACGAAGGCTTCGGCATTCCCGTGGTCGAAGCGTTTGCTTCGCGCGTGCCGGTGGTGGCCTCGAACGCCAGCTCGCTGCCGGAAGTCACGCAGGGCGCGGCGCTCGAGGTCAACCCGCTCGATACCACCCTGCTGGCCGAGGCGCTCGCGACCCTGGCCACCAACGCCGCCGAACGCGCGCGCTGCATTGCCGCCGGGCGTGCCCGGGCCGAACAACTGACCTGGCACGCCACCGCACGGCAGACCGCCGACGTGTACCGCGCCGTCCTTTCGCAGTAAGCTTCCAACATGCGTGTCCTTCATTTCTACAAGACGTATTATCCGGACTCGGTCGGCGGCATCGAGCAGGTGATCCGCCAACTGTGCGTCGGCACGACGCGCCTGGGCGTGACCAATACCGTGCTGTCGCTGTCGCGCCAGAAGGACCTGGCGCCGATCGCGTTCGACGGCCACACGGTGCACCGCGTGCCGCTGAATTTCGAGATTGCTTCGAATGCCTGTTCCTGGCAGGCGCTGGGCGCGCTGGCGCGCATGGCCGAGGAAGCCGACGTGGTGCACTACCACTTCCCCTGGCCCTTCATGGACCTGGCCCACTTCATGGCGCGCGTGAACAAGCCGAGCGTGGTCAGCTACCACTCCGACATCGTGCGCCAGAAGCGCTGGCTGCGCCTGTACCAGCCGCTCAAGTTCCGCTTCCTCGACAGCGTCGACGCCATCGTCGCGGCCTCGCCCAACTACCTCGAATCCTCGGCGGTGCTGGAGCGCTACCGCGACAAGGCCCGCGTCATCACCTATGGCCTCGATAAAGCCACCTACCCAAGCGTGGAACCCTGCCGCCTAGCGCACTGGCGCGCAAAACTGGGACCGAAGTTCTTCCTGTTCGTGGGCGTGCTGCGCTACTACAAGGGCCTGCACATCCTGCTGGAAGCGGCCCAGGGGCTGGACTATCCGATCGTGATCGTCGGCACCGGGCCGGAAGAGCAGGCGCTGAAGGAGCAGGCGGCGCGCCTGGGCCTGAAGCACGTGGTGTTCACGGGGGCGCTCGACGAAGCTGATAAAGCTGCCCTGCTGACACTGTGCTACGCGCTGGCCTTCCCCTCGCACCTGCGCTCGGAAGCCTTCGGCATCTCGCTGCTGGAAGGGGCGATGTACGGTAAACCCATGATCTCCTGCGAGATTGGCACCGGGACCACCTACATCAACCGCGCGAACGAGACCGGACTGGTGGTGCCGCCGTCCGATCCTGCCGCGCTGCGTGGCGCGATGCGTGCCCTGTGGGATGACCCGGAGCTGGCGCGCCGCATGGGCGTGCGCGCGGAACAGCGCTACCACGAGCTGTTCACCTCGGAACAGATGGCGGCGAGCTATACGGACCTGTATAGGGAGCTGGTGGCGCGCGGTGCGACCGCGAATGCCAGCGCCGGCGTGGGATTGGCGGGCCTGCCGCCGACCCGATAAAACACATGGCGCGGGCGGGCATTGCGCCCACCCGTGAAAAACCTCAAGCCTCGGCCCAGCGCTGCTGCACCGCCCGCACGGCCGGCATCTGTTCCAGGAACAGGTCGACCAGGGCCGGGTCGAAGTGGCGGCCCTTCTGCTCGCGCAGGAAATTCAGCGCTTCTTCTTCCGTCCACGCCTTCTTGTACGGCCGCTTCGAGGTCAGGGCGTCGAACACGTCGGCGATCGCCACGATGCGTCCCACCAGCGGGATCCCGTCGCCGCGCAGGCCGTGCGGGTAGCCGCTGCCGTCGTACTTCTCGTGGTGGGTCAGCGCGATCTGCGAGGCCAGCGCCAGCATGCCGCCCTCGTGCTCGCCAATGATCTCGGCGCCGATCGTCACGTGGCTCTGCATGATCTTCCATTCGTCCGGGTCCAGCGGTCCCGGTTTCTGCAGGATGCGGTCGGGAATGCCGATCTTGCCGACGTCGTGCATCGGCGCCGCGTGCAGCAGGTCGTCCGCTTCCGCCTCGCTCATGCCGGCGGCAATGCCCAGGATGCGCGAGAAGTGGCTCATGCGGATCACGTGCAGGCCGGTCTCGTTGTCCTTGTATTCGGCCGCCAGGCCGAGGCGCTGGACGATTTCCAGGCGCGTCGCGCGCAGCTCTTCCATGCGCACCAGCGACAGGTGGGTGCGCACGCGCGCGCGCACGATCGGCGGGCTGACCGGCTTGGTGATGTAGTCCACCGCGCCGGCCTCGAAGCCTTCCAGCTCGTCGGCGGTGTCGGTCAGGGCGGTCACGAAGATCACCGGAATCGCTGCGGTGGCAGGATTGGCCTTGAGCGCCGCGCATACTTCGTAGCCGGACATCCCCGGCATCATCACGTCGAGCAGCACCAGGTCGGGACTTTCCTGGCGCGCCAGCTCGAGCGCGCGCGCGCCGTCCTTGGCGAACAGCAGGCGGTAATGGTCTTGCAGGATCTGGCGCAGCAGTTGCAGGTTGCTGGCCTCGTCGTCGACCGCCAGGATCAGCGGCCGGTTGTTCGGTTGGGTCATGCCGATGTGCTTCCTAATACGTCCTGTGAAACATCCTCGCCCAGCGTGGCCATCACGGCTTCCAGCTGTTCGAGGGCGGAGTCGAATTCGAAGTCGCCGATCGCGCCCTGGATCTGGGCGACGCGCGGCGCGACCGGGTGGCCGGCCAGCGCCGCCGCCAGGCCGGCCAGGGCAGCGTCGTCGAGGGCGCCGCGGCGCAGGGCCTGCAGCAGCACGCCGCCGGCGCGGCGCGCGCGCGCCAGGTCATACGGAGCCGCTTGCGGCGCGGCGGTCGGCTGCGGGCTGCTGGCGCGGATCGCGCCCAGGGCCTCGGCCAGGGCGGCGCTGGAGGCTTCCAGCGCGCCCGCGGCTTCCCGTTCGTCGGTCGGCACGGTGTTCGCGGCCTGTTCCAGCCTGGACAGCGCGTCCGACAGCTGTTCCAGGCCGACGTTGGCGGCCACGCCGCGCACCTTGTGCGCCAGCATGCGCAGTTCCTGGTGCGCGCCGCCGGCCGCATGCATCTGCAGCGTGGCGGCAAGGTCGGCGTACTGGCGGCCGAAGTGCTCGAGAGCCTCGGCGTAGACGTCGGTCTTGTCGGCCCAGCGGTGCAGGCCAACGCGGCGGTTCAGCACCTCGCGCGGTGCGACCGGCGCGGCGATTGCATCCTTGTCGCCCTGCTGCTGGTCCAGGCCCAGCACGCGCGCGATCTCATGCGACAGGCTGAACCAGTCGACCGGCTTGGTCGCGAAGCCGTCCATGCCGACTTCCACGCTGGCGCGGCGGTGTTCGGCCAGCACGCTGGCGGTCATCGCGATCACCGGCGTACGGCGTTTGCCGGTGGCCGCTTCGTGCGCGCGGATCGCGCGCGTGGCGGACAGGCCGTCCAGCTGCGGCATCTGGAAGTCCATCAGGATCAGGTCGAACTCGCCGCTAGTGGCCTGTTCCAGCACGGCGGCGCCGTCCGGCACCGCGATCAGGCTGTGGCCGCGACGCGCCAGCAGCAGCTGCAGCAGTTCCAGGTTCTGCGGCACGTCGTCGGCCGCCAGCACCCGCAGCGGCGGCAGCACGGCGGCGCTGCGCACGCGCGGCGCCTGGCTGGCGAAGCGCGCCAGCACCAGCGGCAGGCGCACGTGGAAGGTGGTGCCCTTGCCCAGTTCGCTTTCGGCCCAGATCTTCCCGCCCATCAGCTCGACCAGCTGCTTGCTGATCGTGGTGCCCAGGCCCGTGCCGCCGAAGCGGCGCGTCATCGAGGCGTCGGCCTGGGTGAACGGATCGAAGATCGCCTCCAGGCGCTCGGGCGCAATGCCGATGCCGGTGTCGCTCACCGCGATGCACAGCTGGTCGCCATCGGCACTCACGCGCAGCGTCACCGTGCCCTGCGGGGTGAACTTGATCGCGTTGTCGAGCAGGTTGGTCAGCACCTGGCGCACGCGCAGCTCGTCGCCGCGCAGGCCGGTCGGCAGGGCCGGGTCGTAGTGGATGTCGAGATGCAGGCCCTTGGCGCGCGCATTCGCCGCCAGGGTCGAGGACAGTTCGTCGATCAGCGACAGCAGGTTGTAGTCGTTCTGTTCCAGCTCCACCGCGCCCTTTTCCAGCTTGGCGGTGTCGAGGATCTCGTTCAGCAGGCGCAGCAGGGCGCGGCCGGCGTTGCGGATGGTGTCGAGGTGGCGCCGCTGTTCCTTGTTCAGCTCACCGTCGAGCAGGACGTCGGTGAAGCCGAGGATCGAGTTCATCGGCGTGCGGATCTCGTGGCTCATGTTGGCCACGAAGGTAGCGCGCGCGGCGGCGGCCTGCTCCGCCTTGTCCTTGGCTTCGCGCAGCGCTTCTTCCATCATGCGGCGCTCGGTGATGTCGAGGATGACGCCGTCCAGCCAGACGACCTCGCCGGCATCGTTGCGCGCGCCGCTGCCGTTCTCCCACATCCAGCGCACGCTGCCGTCACGGTGCAGCAGGCGGTATTCGATCAGGTAAGGGCGGTCCTCGCGCAGCGCCTCCGCGATCTTCGCGTTGATCTCGACGCGGTCGGTGGCGTGGATCAGGTTGCCGAATGCGCGGCGCGGCGGGTCGCCCACGAAGTCGGCGGCCGGATAGCCGGTGACGCGTTCGACCGCATCGCTGATGAAGACCATCGGCCAGTCGCCCGCCAGGGTGCTGCGGAAGGAAATGCCGGGGATGTTGCCGATCAGGGAGCGGAACTGCGCTTCGCTCGCGTGCAGCGCCTGCATGATGGCGCGGCGTTCGCTGATGTCGGTGATGAAGCAGACGAACAGGTCCTGCTGGCCCAGGCGCGCGTGGCCGATCGCGCGCCGGATCGGCACCAGGCTGCCGTCCTTGCGCTTGCCCATGATCTCGCTGCTGCCGGACAGCGCCGGCGTGTAGCCGTCGGTGATCAGGCCGAGCAGGCCGTCGTGCGAGGCGCTGTCGTCATCGGCGATCAGGAGGCTGGCGCTGCGGCCGACGATCTCGTTGCGCTGCCAGCCGAAGATGCGCTCGGCCGAGGCGTTGAATTCGCTGATGGTGCCGTCGCGCGCGATGGTGATCACGCCGTCCACCGTGGTGGTGAGCAGGGCGCGCATCCAGGCTTCGCTGCGCTGCAGGTCGAGGAACATCTGGCGGTAGCGCAGCAGGCCGTTGGCGCCGACCACCAGGCCGGTGAAGATGACGGTGATGAGCGAGATCGCGATGGCGAGGAAGGCGCTGTTGGAGGAACCGACGCCGCCCGGCTCGACCTGGCCGACAAAACGGGCGGCGGCCATGCCGGTGTAGTGCATGCCGGCGATGGCGCAGCCCATCACGACCGCCGCCAGCAGCAGGCGGCGCGATTCGCTCATCGAGGAAAAGCGCGTCAAACCGTAACGGACGCCGAGCGCCAGGGTGGCCAGCACCACGGCGACCACGATCGACAGCGCGAACATGGCCGGGTCGTAGCGCAGCTGCAGGCTCATCTGCATGCCGGCCATGCCCGAGTAGTGCATGACGCCGATGCCGGCGCCGACCACGACGCCGCCCACCAGCAGGCCCGCCGGGCCGAGGCGCTGGCGCGAAATCAGTGCCAGCGCCACCGCCGAGGCGCCGATGCTGGGCAGGGCCGACAGGATGGTGACGAAGGGATCGTAGGTGATCGGCGTGCACAGGTTAAAGGCGAGCATGCCGATGAAGTGCATGGCCCAGACGCCGGCGCCGAGCGCCAGGCTGCCGCTGGCGAGCACGATCACGCGATGGGTACGGCTGGCGGCCGCCTGGCCCGCGATCTGCAGGCCCATCCAGGACGAGAAGATGGCGATCAGGACCGACAGCAGCACGAAGCGCGGTTCATAGACGCCAAAGGTGAGCAGCGACGGATTGTCCGGAACCGAAAATAATTGCAGCATGGGCAGCTTTACGCGGTAATGGGCTGGAAAGCGCCCAGGGAAGGTCTCAGCAGTATCGCATTTCCGATAGGGAAAGTCTCGTTGATCACAGGCATCACCCGGGTTTGTCACGCAAATGTGTCGCGCATAAACCACCGCTAACTGACATGCATTGCAGAAAAAATACCGGTGGTGCTAACCTGCATCCAAAGAGTAGCTTTACGAAGCATGTCATTCATTCGATATCTCGCATTTGCCATCGCTGTTACCAGCGGATTTGCCAGCGCCGCTGTGCAGTCCGTGCCGGTAGCCAGGCCGCGTCTTTACATCACGACAGAAACCTCGGCGCCTTCCAGCATGCAGGAAGGGACGAGGGTGATCGGCATCGCCACCGACAAGGTGCGCGAAGCGATGCAGCGCGCCGGCGTCGACTACAGCATCGAACTGCTGCCCTGGAAGCGCGCCTATCTGGCCGCGCTGCAGCGTCCGGATGCCTGCGTGTATTCGACCTCGCGCACGCCGGAGCGCGAGAAGTCGTTCAAGTGGGTCGGCCCGACGGATATCGGCCAGTGGGTCATGATGGCGCGCGCCGACCACAAGCTGACACTTCGCAGCCTCGACGATGCCCGCGGCCTGCGCATCGGCACCTATAACGGCGACGCCCGCGATGCCTATCTGCGCGCACGCGGCTTCCGGGTCGACGCCGCCAATGAAGATATCGCCAACGCGGGCAAGCTGTTGCTCGACCGGATCGACCTGTGGGCGGCCAGCCTGCGCACCGGCAGCACCATCCTGACCCGCTACGGTTACGACAAGAAGATCGTACCGGTGCTGGTGTTCAATCGCATCGAGCTCTACCTGGCTTGCAACCCGGGCGTGCCGGACAGCGTCGTCGACCGCCTGAACGCAGCCTTCGCCGCCATCGCGCGCGACGGTACCGGGCGCCGCATCGAACGCAGTTACGAGAATTGGGGACAGCCGATGCGCCTGCCGTGAGCAGGACTGGCAGCAGCTGGGCAGCGGCCTTGCTGCAAGGTGTAAATTTTTCCGACGGTCAAACCAGGGTCAAACGACGGTCAGGCGCGAGCGCGTCAGGCTGCGCCGTCTTATGCGATCGCCGCTGGCGATGCGTTGCTTGGGGATGGTGCCTCCGGCCGGAATCAGAAATCTATTGCAATCATGTAGTTAGAGAGCCGATGCGTAAATCGCGCGTCGTGTAAGAAAATTTGCGCGTGGCTAGTGACAAACTAACTGTTTGTATTCAAGCAATTTTGGTATGCTCGTAATTTTCGGTTGGGAGAATCGATGCGACGTTCAACACTTATACAAGCGGTGGGGCAACTTGCTTATGCACTCAAGGCATCTGAAATAGTCAATGCTATCCGAGTTGACCATAAGACTATAGGGCCCATATTGCAGGCTCTGAATGCATATTCGATCTTGGCGAGTTCTTTTACGGACGAAGCTCGTAAGATCGCACAAATTTTTGACTTGGACAGGCTACACGTGCCAGAGGCATGGAGTGAAATTCTGGAAGGGACGTCGGCCTCAGCGAGACGTTCGCTGTATATGCAGATTCAGAACGTCCAGCGAACACTTCCTCAGATATTAGCTTTATTAACTCAAGATCAACCTGTAGCCAGTACTAGTCCGGACATAAGTAGTCCGAAATCTAAGGACTCGCTTAGCTTATTGCGTGTAGTACTGGTTGAAGAGAACGAGCATTTTTCTACAGCGCGTCGAGTAATCGATGCACTCGATGCATGTCAGGAGATGTACACCGCGCTTGCAGCTTTAAACGATCTGCATTCAGTACCACTCGGGATTGGTGCAATCGATTCTGGTAGTGATAAATCATTTGATTTATTCGGTGCTGCAGAGCTGATCAAGCAGTTGAATCAACTGATTCTCACAATTTGGGACTTAGTGGTTTTCCATAAAGAACGCAAAGCCGGTCGGAGTCTTGAGTTGATTGCTAACTCATTACCGATTCTTGCGGAGATTTCACAACTTGAAGCTGAT
This sequence comes from Massilia sp. IC2-477, assembly GCF_020707265.1. GTDB lineage: Bacteria > Pseudomonadota > Gammaproteobacteria > Burkholderiales > Burkholderiaceae_D > Telluria. Next base: position 284,428 of record NZ_JAJFEQ010000006.1, on the reverse strand, counting down.
GGTAAGCTTGGTAGGGAACAGGCAGAAATCATCCGTCGCGGGATTGTCGATGGAGCTACTAAATTTTTGGGAACGGGAACAATAACCGAGGGGATGGAGCGAATCTCTTCCACTAATCCACGCGTCCTAATGGCACCAGAACCTAGGCTTCTCACCGGTCCTGACCCACAACCGCCGGTTCAGCACGAAGAATCGAGTTACAGTCGCCAAACAGAACGGGATCAAAAGAGCGAACTATCAGATTCGGAGCTATTGAGGCTGGCTGCCCTGTTAAAGAGAAATTCAAACGACAAAGCTAGCGATGGTGATGACTATAGTGATGGGAATAGCGACGGGAACCAAATCGAATAGGACTAGCTATCACATTTAAAAAGCGACGAAAAGCCACTAATCGGTGGCTTTTCGAATGTTCGAATTCAATTTTCGTTTGGTACTTCATTATCCATCCCCACACGTCCTTCGTGCGGTACCTTGCGTGACCTCTACCGACACCTCTTTCTCATAGCGGTCGAAGCATCGCCGACCGTTCGCCCCGCCTGCATTCCAGTGGCCTTGCTAGAGCGGATATCCGCCTCGCGTGCTGTAGCTTATGCGACTGCTTCGGCCTTAGTAGAAAATATTTTTTGATTCTCTGACCCCATGGATCGCTACCTCGGCGCGCCATCCAGTTGGCCGCTTTGCATATGAAGCCACGCTCTAAACTTCTGCTGAGTAGTTTCGTGCGTAATTATTGCGTAAATCGTGCGTTATGAGTGGGGAGATAAAGCGAGAAAATGCGGGAAAGTGTAGAAAGCCTTTCGGCCCGTCGCGCCTCCTAAGTAACTGTTCTTACTTAGGAAGCGGAAAAATGCGGTGTGTTGCGTCGGGTGTTGTTGGTGCCTCCGGCCGGAATCGAACCGGCACGCCTTTCGGCGCTTGATTTTGAGTCAAGTGCGTCTACCAATTCCGCCACAGAGGCCCGATAGCAGGCGCGCATCTTAGCACATCGAATGTACGGCTGACCAGTATTGTGCTTCGCTGCGCGCCGTGTGCGGCTCAGCAGGCCATGCGCTGCTGTAGCAGGCGCAGGCTGCCCACCGGGCCGACCACCTGCAGCTGGTGCTCCTGCACCGCCACTTCGATCGACCCTTCGCGCCCGCGCAGCCAGGGCTGGGGCCGGAAATAGCTGATGCGATCCGGGTTGGAGTCGGTGCGGCGGTAGCCGAGCGAAACGAGGGCTTCGTCGAGCGTGCCGATCATGTGGTGGGCATCGAAACGGGTGCGCATTTCGAAGCGGCCCGGGCCCATCATGGCCACGGGCATCAGCCCGCCGACCAGGGCCGGCAGCACGATGAAGGGCAGCGGCGTCTCCGGATCGATGGCGTGCAGCACCAGCATCAGGAGCGGCAGGCCGAGGGCCACGGTAAGGGCCCAGGGGAACAACTGACGCCAGGTGGCGGGACGGCGCAGGAAAGAGGGCCGTTCGCGAATCCGTACAATTTCCGAAAAGGTAACGCTTTTCATGGTATCTCCTCGCAGCGCTGCTTGATCGGTCGAGCTCATGGGACGACAAAAAACGACCTGTTTTATTGTGACGACCAGCCCATGAGTGAAATTGACTCCGCTCAAACCACACTGACTTGCAGGCGTAGATTCTCACATCGGGCTGCCCCACCGCGCACTGATGAAAGATATGCAGGAATCGTGCCAGAAAAAACAAAAGCCGCTGGTGGAGAGCCAGCGGCTTGCCATGGAGCGGAGGGCAGTCAGGGTTTGCGGAACAGGCGGAAGCGCTCCTCGCGGTCTGACACGCGCTTGCCTTCCCACAGCACCGCGGCGCCGCGCACGCCGTAGCGCCGTTCCAGCCGCGTGCTGTCCTGGTTGCCCGCGCGTCCCGGCGCGCTGTCCTGCAGCAGCACGTAGCGGCAGTCGCCGCCGGCCAGGCCGGCGAAGGGCAGGCGCCCGAAGAAGGCGAAGGAGGCGCGCTGGGTCGGGCCGACGTTGGTCTCGATGCAGTCGGCGTCGGCCGGCAGGCTGGCCGCGATCTGCTGCGCCACGCCGGCATAGCTCTTGCGGTAGTTCAGGTCCGGCAGGAACAGGGTCATCAGCAGGACCCACAGCAGGATCAGGCCGCTCGAGGACAGCACCACCGCGCGCCACAGCACCGAGGGCTGGCGCGACAGGCGCCAGTGGACCAGCATGATCCAGCCGACGCTGGTCGCAGCCGCCACCAGGAAGGCAATGATGCCGACTTCCGGCCTGAAGCCGGGGACCAGCTTGAGCGCGTTCTTGGCCAGCTGGGCCGGCCAGCCGGTCAGCTTGGCGATCCAGAACAGCCAGACCAGCGCGCCCAGGATGGTCAGCACCATCACCGAGAACCAGTCGATGGCATTGATGGCGCCGCGCTTCATGGTCGGCAGGCCGAAGGCCGCCATCAGCGCCAGCGGCGCCAGCATCTTGAGGAAATCGCCGTCTTCCAGCGCCGGGTCGCACAGCAGGAGCGCGGCCAGGGCTACGAAGAACATCACCGGCATCACGATGTGCAGCAGGTGCTGCTGGCGGCGCCAGGCCCAGATCGCCCACACGGCGAAGGGCCAGGCCGGCCAGAAGAACCACACGCCGATGCGGAAGAAGGCGCCCAGCGAGCTCAGGGTGGGCAGGCCGATCTGGTGCGCATTCCAGTCCAGCCATTCGCCGACCGGCGACAGGCCGTAGGGCTGCAGCAGGGCGGCGGGCAGCAGCCAGGCCAGGGTGATAAGAAATCCGACACCGGCGGCAATGGCCAGGTGGCGCAGGGTCTCGGTGGTGGCCAGCTTCAGGTAGCGGGTGCAGGCGTACAGCGCCACCACCAGCACGGCCGGCGCCACCATGCCGCGCGTGAGCGCAAGCAGGCCCAGCGACAGGCCGACCAGCACCGCATTGCGGGTCGAGGCGCTCTCGACGTAGCGCACGGCGCGGTACAGGAAAAAGGACAGCAGGGCGCCCTGCAGGGTCGCGGCCAGGGTCAGGTGGCTCTGCACCAGCAGGCCCAGGCAGCCGAGGTAGATCAGGACCGCGGTATCGCCCAGCGTGCGGCCGTAGTCGTCCGGCTCCGGCTGGCCGCCGAAGGCCAGCCGCAGCGGCTGCGCTTCGGCGCGGCGGCCCAGGTGGAAGGCGGTGTACCAGAGCGACATGGCGCCCATCACGAAGATGCCGATGGTCGACACGCGCGAGGCCAGCACGTCGCCCAGGATCCAGCCGAACAGCTTGATGCAGATCGCGCCCAGCCAGAAGGCCAGCGGGCCTTCCGCGGCGCTCGCCAGGCCGGCGATGTTCGGGTACAGCCAGTCGTCCAGGCCGCCGTGCGCCATCGTCCACATGATGCCGAAGGAGCCAGCGTCTTCCTTCCAGGGATGGCGGCCGATCAGGCCCGGCAGGATGTACAGCATGCCCAGCGCGAGCAGGGCCCATCTGGGCAGTGCGAGAGTGGCGGCGGCGGGAAGGCGGACGGGTTTCATTGTTCAGTGAAGCGGGTAAGAATAGTCGCGTAGTATAGCCGCGAAAAAAAAAGAAGCCGGAGAACCGGCTTCTTTTTGGCAACTCCGGGCGCTCTGCCCGGGGCTTGCGTGGTGCCTGGGCGAATTAGCCGTTGGCGACCGAGGTCTTCGAACCGACCGAACCGAACTTCTGGCGGAACTTCTCGACGCGGCCAGCGGTGTCGACGATCTTGTGCTTGCCGGTGTAGAACGGGTGCGATTCAGCCGAAACTTCGATCTTGACCAGCGGGTAGTCTTTGCCTTCGAAGTTGATGGTGTCGCGGGTAGCGATGGTCGAGCGGGTGATGAACTTGAAATCGCAGGACAGGTCGTGGAACACCACTTCGCGGTAATCTGGATGGGTATCGGTCTTCATGGTTTTGCTTTCAATAAGTTGGTAGCCAAACGGCACTTCGTCGGTCGTCCTGCTTCTTGACCCGATTGCCGATCACTTGCCAGGGGTTGGACTGAACCGGAGATTATAGAGTGAAACGGGGTAGGAGGCAATGCTGGCGGTGCAGGGCGTTGTTCCATTGCTAGCCTAAGTACGTCGTTCCCGCGCAGGCGGGAACCCAATTTTGTTAGCCGGGGCTTGCGCGTGACCTAAGTGGTACGCAACGAACTTGGATCCCCGCCTTCGCGGGGATGACGGTTTTTAAGCTAACAAATAGTGGCGCTGCTGAGACGCAAGCGCAAACAACCAAACAAAAAGGCGGCCCGCAGGCCGCCCCATTTACGCAACTCGCTGCGTCGGTTTTAACCGCCGCGGCGCATCATGTCAAAGAACTCGACATTGTTCTTAGTCGCGCGCATCTTGTCGAGGATGAACTCCATCGCTTCGATCTCGTCCATCGAGTACAGCAGCTTACGCAGGATCCAGATCTTCTGCAGCTGGTCCGGCTTGATCAGGAGTTCTTCACGGCGGGTGCCCGACTTGTTCAGGTTGATCGCCGGGTAGACGCGCTTCTCGGCCAGGCGGCGCTCGAGGTGCACTTCCATGTTGCCGGTGCCCTTGAATTCCTCGTAGATCACGTCGTCCATGCGCGAGCCGGTCTCGATCAGCGCGGTCGCGACGATGGTCAGCGAGCCGCCTTCCTCGACGTTACGGGCGGCGCCGAAGAAGCGCTTCGGACGCTGCAGGGCGTTGGCGTCGACACCGCCGGTCAGCACCTTGCCCGAGGCCGGGATCACGGTGTTGTAGGCGCGCGCCAGGCGGGTGATCGAGTCCAGCAGGATCACGACGTCCTTCTTCATCTCGACCAGGCGCTTGGCCTTTTCCAGCACCATCTCGGCGACCTGCACGTGGCGGGTAGCCGGTTCGTCGAAGGTCGAGGCGACCACTTCGCCGCGCACCGAACGCTGCATCTCGGTCACTTCTTCCGGACGTTCGTCGATCAGCAGGACGATCAGGGTCACGTCCGGGTGGTTGGCGGTGATCGCGTGGGCGATGTGCTGCAACATGACCGACTTGCCCGACTTCGGCGAGGCCACCAGCAGGCCGCGCTGGCCCTTGCCGATCGGCGAGATCAGGTCGACGATACGGCCGGTGATGTTCTCGGCGCCGTTCATGTCGCGCTCCAGGCGCAGCGGCTCGTTCGGGTGCAGCGGGGTCAGGTTTTCGAACAGGATGCGGTGCTTCGAGGCTTCCGGCGATTCGCCGTTGACCTTGTCCACCTTGACCAGTGCGAAGTAGCGCTCGCCATCCTTCGGCGTGCGCACTTCCCCTTCGATCGAGTCACCCGTATGCAAGTTGAACCGGCGGATCTGAGACGGCGAGATGTAGATGTCGTCGGTCGAAGCCATGTAGCTCGCGTCCGGCGAGCGCAGGAAGCCGAAGCCGTCCGGCAGGACTTCGAGGGCGCCGTCGCCGAAGATCTGTTCGCCCTGCTTGGCGCGTTTCTTCAGGATGGCGAACATCAGTTCCTGTTTGCGCAGGCGGGCTGCGTTGTCGATGTCGAGGCCGATGGCCATCTCCAGCAGCGCGGAGACGTGCATTGCCTTCAGTTCAGATAAATGCATGTTTGTGTGGGTGTCCCGTGACGGGAAAGTAAAGGTAGGGGAGGGAACTACGTGGGTTATTTAAATATTGGAAGCACCGGAGCCGGTCCGCTTCCCGACGATGACGACAGCGCGGGCGCGCTGCCGTCGCTCATGGTATCAGTCTCAGATATTGCTGTCGATAAACTGAACCAGCTGGCCCTTGGCCATGGCGCCGACCTTTTGCGCGGCCGGGGCACCGTTCTTGAACAGGATCAGGGTCGGGATGCCGCGGATGCCGAACTGGGCCGGCACGGCCTGGTTGGCGTCGACGTCGACCTTGGCCACCACCAGCTTGCCTTCGTATTGCTGGGCCACTTCTTCCAGGATCGGTGCAATCATCTTGCACGGACCGCACCACTCGGCCCAGAAGTCGACCAGGACCGGGTGCTCGGACTTGAGCACTTCGGTATCGAAGTTTGCATCGGTGATGTGTTTGATATTTTCGCTCATATGTTCCTCAAAAGAGGTAAGGATCAATTAACGCCTGGCGGCCTGGGCCGAACCTGCGTGGTCCCGGCCGTCGCGTACTGCTAATTGAATAACTAGCTGCTACACAATGGTGGAGGCACTGTGTGCAAAATTCAATATGGAAAAACAGCAAGGGGGTGTCAGGCGGGGATGTGCCGAATAATACCCCATTTTTTCAAAAAGTGTGGGTCGGTTTGTACAAAATCTCAACATTGCACCGCGAGGCGCAATTGTTCGATCGCGAGCGGCTTGCGGAAGGCTCCCGCCACCTGCAATCCAAGGGCGCGCGCCAGCTCGGTGGCGGCATCGCGCACCCCGTCTTCCAGGGCCGACAGCACGATCACCCGGCCGCTGAAGCCTTGCACGGCTGCGGCCTGCAGGAACTCGATGCCGTCCATGTCCGGCATGGCCAGGTCGCAGATCACGAGTTCGGGCGCGTGCCGCGGCAGCAGGTCGAGCGCGCGGCGGGCGTCGATCTCGGCCAGCACGTCGAAAGGACCGCCGGCGCCACCCTTGTCGAGCATGTCCAGCATGTCGCACAGCACGTTGAGCATGAAGCGGTCGTCGTCGAGCAGCAGCACGCGCCTGGGTGCGCTGTGCGGTGCGGACGGGTCGGGTGGCTTCATGCGGGAAAACTTGGCGGCGTCTGGAAGGAAGCCATTATGGCGAAGTTTTCCGGTCAGGTGGCGTTATTGAACGACTGTCAGTGTCAAACGCTGCCCGTAAAGCGCGCCAAGTGGCCTGGATGCCACATCGTGGCCACCGAGGCGATCCGTCCGCCCGAGGTGGTAAGGCGGTGCAGCACCAGGCAGGGCAGGCCTTCGCCGATGCCGAGCATCGCTGCGACTTCCGGTGGCGCCGGCTGGGCTTCGATGCCATACGTGGCGCCCTGCAGCGGCGCGGCCGCCATCAGGTGCTCGTTGGGCGTGATGCTGCCGAAGTCCTGCTCGAGGTAATGCGGTGCGCAGGCCGGGTTGACCCAGCGGTCTTCGACCTGGATCGGCACGTCGTTCTCGAAGTGGACGATGACCGAGTGGTAGAGCCGGCTGCCTGCCGCCAGCTCGAATTCGGCGGCCAGTTCCTCGCTCGGCGCCGGCTCCTCGCGCAGCAGGCGCAAATGGCTGCGGTGGGCGCGGCCGCGGGCGCGGATCTCGTCGGCGATGTTGCGGATCTCGACCAGGGTCGCCTGGTACTTCTGCGGCGCCACGTAGGTGCCCGAGCCCTGGCGCCGCACCAGCACCTGCTCGGCGGTGAGCTCGCGCACGGCGCGGTTGACGGTCATGCGCGAGACGCCGAACTGGCGCACCAGCGCTTGCTCGGACGGCACCAGGTCGCCTTCCTTCCAGCGGCCGGAGGCGATCTCCCCGACCAGGTAATCCTTGATGCGCTGGAAAATGGGGGTGCTGTCTTGCGCGATGGGTTCTTCCAAACTACTCTCCGGGGAAGCGTGAAGCGGCACGTGGCCGCGGACACCGGATTTTATCATCGCAATTTGAAAGCAAGACCCGGAGTTCCCTGCGGCGGACAGGCGCTTAGGCTACGCACATTCCGACCGAACCGGGAGTTCGCCATGACAGCCATGACCACCATCTACAACACCGACGAGGCGCGCTGGGCCGCCGTGCAGCGCCGCGACCGCGACGCCGACGGCCAGTTCTATTATTCCGTGCGCAGCACAGGCGTCTACTGCCGCCCGTCCTGCCCCTCGCGCGGGGCGCTGCGCGCCAACGTCGCCTTCCATGCCAGCCCGCTCGAGGCGCAGGCGGCCGGCTTTCGCGCCTGCCTGCGCTGCAAACCGGACCAGCCTTCGCTGGCCGAACGCCAAGCCGCCGCGGTGGCCCAGGCCTGCCGCCTGATCGAGGACAGCGAGGACGCGCCGGACCTCGACAGCCTGGCCCAGGCCGTGGGCATGAGCCGCTTCCACTTCCACCGCATCTTCAAGGCGCACACCGGCATCACGCCCAAGGCCTATGCCAGCGCGCGCCGCGCCGCGCGCCTGCAGCAGGGCCTGGCGCAAGCGCCCAGCGTGACCGACGCGCTGTACGACGCCGGCTTCGGCTCGAGCGGGCGCTTCTACGACGCCAGTACCGGACTGCTGGGCATGACGCCGGGGCGCTACCGCGCCGGTGGGCAGGGCGAGACCATCCGTTTCGCGGTGGCCGGCTGCTCGCTGGGCGCGATCCTGGTCGCCAGCACCGACAAGGGGATCTGCGCGATCCTGATCGGCGACGAACCGGAACCGCTGGTGCAGGATTTACAGGAACGCTTCCCGCAGGCCGAACTGGTGGGCGCCGAGCCGGAGTACGAGCGCACGGTGGCGCAGGTGATCGGTTTCGTCGAGGCGCCCGGCCTGGGCCTGGACCTGCCGCTCGACGTGCGCGGCACCGCCTTCCAGCGCCGCGTATGGGAAGCGCTGCGCGCGATTCCCGCCGGCAGGACGGTCAGCTACAGCGAACTGGCCGAACGGCTCGGCATGCCGAGCGCTGCGCGCGCAGTGGCCGGCGCCTGCGCGGCCAATCCGGTGGCGGTGGCGATTCCCTGCCACCGCGTGGTGCGCACGGACGGGGCGTTGTCCGGCTACCGCTGGGGCATCGAGAGGAAGCGCACGCTGCTGGATCGCGAGGCAGGGCAGTGATCGACTGGGAGGGTGTTAGCGCGGATCTCGACGCCTATGGCTGCGCCCTCATCCCTGGCCTGCTGGCGCCGCAGGATTGCGCAGCCGCGGCCGCGCTCTACGACCGACCGGCGCTGTTTCGCAGCCGCGTGGTCATGGAACGGCACGGCTTCGGGCGCGGCGAGTACCAGTACTTCGCCTATCCCTTGCCGGCACCGCTGGCGGCGCTGCGCGCCGGCCTGTATCCACCGCTGGCCGCGATCGCCAACCGCTGGCAGGCCGCGCTCGGGATCGACACGCGCTTCCCCGACACGCACGAGGACTACCTGGCGCGCTGCCACGCGGCCGGCCAGGTCAAGCCGACGCCGCTGCTGCTGCGCTACCGCGAAGGCGACTACAACTGCCTGCACCAGGATTTATATGGCGAGCTGGTGTTCCCGCTGCAGGTGGCGGTGCTGCTGTCGCGGCCCGGCGAGGATTTCGAAGGCGGCGAATTCGTCCTGACCGAGCAGCGCCCGCGCATGCAGTCGCGCGCCGAGGTGGTGCCCCTGGGGCAGGGCGATGCGGTGGTCTTCGCCGTCAACCAGCGGCCGGTGCAGGGCACGCGCGGCGTCTACCGCGTCGCGATGCGCCATGGCGTGAGCCGGCTGCGGCGCGGCACCCGGCACACCCTCGGCATCATCTTCCACGACGCGGGGTAGAACGGCTGGCTATGCCCGTACCTTGATTTTCTATACACTGCTCCGTGCTGCGCCCACAAGGCGCAGACGTCTATACAACACGGAGAATAGAACACATGCGTGCGCGCCAGATCCCCCTGTCTTCACTGATCGTCCTCGCCGGCCTCGGCGTCCTGTCGTCGGCCCATGCCGACACCGTCATCACCAATGCCAACGGCTACACCCTGAACGCCAAGGGCGACCTGGTGCAGTTCAGCGCATTGGCTTTCGACGACCGCGGACGCATCACCGCTGTCGGCAGCAATGCGGAGGTGACGGCCAAGGCCAAGGGCGCACGCCAGGTGGACATGGGTGGCCGCACCGTGCTGCCGGGCCTGATCGACGCGCACGGCCACGTGTTCGGCCTGGGCCAGCAGCTGACCCAGCTCGACCTGTCCGGCACCACCTCGCTGCTTGACGCGACCAAGGCCATCGCCAGCTACGCCAAGGCCAACGCCAATCACGCCTGGATCCGCGGCCGCGGCTGGAACCAGGAGAACTGGAAGCTGGGCCGCTTCCCGACCGCGCAGGAACTGGACGCTGTGGTATCGGATCGCCCGGTCTGGCTGGAGCGCGTCGATGGCCATGCCGGCTGGGCCAATAGCCGCACGCTGGCGCTGGCCGGCATCACCAAGTCGACGCCTGACCCGGCCGGCGGCAAGATCATGCGCGACGCGAACGGCGACGCCACCGGCGTACTGGTCGACGCGGCGCAGGAACTGGTGACCAAGGTCATGCCGGCCCAGACCGAAGCGGAGGGCCGCATGGTGCTCGACCGCTCGCTGCAGGAACTGGCGCGCGTCGGCCTCACCGCCGTGCACGACGCCGGCATCGGTGTGGCGGAGGACCGCCTGTACCGCGACTACGCGGATAAAAAGAAGCTGAGCGCGCGCGTCTACGCCATGATCGGCGGCACCGGCGAAGACTTCGACCAGCTGGCCAAGAACGGCCCGCTGAAGGACTACGGCGACGGCATGTACGCGCTGCGCGCGGTGAAGCTGTACTCGGACGGCGCGCTGGGCAGCCGCGGCGCCGCCCTGATCAAGCCCTACAGCGACGAGCCGCATTCGCACGGCCTGCTGTTCTTCAAGAGCGCGCAGATGGACACGATGATGACCAAGGCCATGCGCAAGGGCTACCAGGTCAACGTGCACGCGATCGGTGACGCCGGCAACAAGCAGATCCTCGACATCTACCAGAAGGAGCTGAAGGCGACCAGGAGCGAAGCCCAGCGCCACCGCATCGAGCACGCCCAGGTGGTGACGCCGCAGGACATCCCGCGCTTCAAGACGCTCGGCATCATCCCCTCGATGCAGCCGACCCACGCCACCTCGGACAAGAACATGGCCGAGACCCGCGTCGGCCCGGAACGCATCAAGGGCGCCTACGCCTGGCGCAGCTTCCTGCACCAGGGTTCGCGCATCGCCTGCGGCTCGGACTTCCCGGTGGAGTCGCCGAATCCCTTCTTCGGCATCCACGCCGCCGTGACCCGCATGGACCACGCCGGCCAGCCGGTGGCGGGCTGGTACCCGAACCAGGCGATGTCGCTGAAAGAAGCCTTCCGCTGCTTCACCCTGGACGCCGCCTACAGCGGCCACCAGGAAAACAGCCTTGGTTCGCTGGAGCCGGGCAAGCACGCCGACTTCATCGTGATCGACCGCGACCTGTTCCGCATGCCGACCTACGACATCTTCAAGACCGGCGTGCTGGAGACCTGGGTGGGCGGCAAGCAGGTGTTCAAGAAGTAAAAGATGAGCTGAGGTATACCGTAGGGTGGGCGGCTTTGCCGCCCACGCGTTCAACTTCCTTATAAGCAGATGCAGCGTCTGTTTCCCTACTGGCTGAACGCGTAGGCGGGAGATCCGCCCACCCTACAAGGGCATCAAGGTTATCGAATAAATGGATTGACTTGGTTGTATAGACAACCTAGACTCATCGCTGATTCCAACCCAGGAGCCGCCATGAATTCTCCGATGCCCCACGACCCCCGTTTCGACCCTTCGCGCGTCATCCGCGCCCCGCGCGGCAGCCAGCTTAGTTGCAAGAGCTGGCTGACCGAAGCGGCCTACCGCATGATCCAGAATAACCTCGACAATGAGGTGGCCGAGAACCCGCAGGCGCTGGTGGTCTACGGCGGCATCGGGCGTGCCGCGCGCAACTGGGAATGCTTCGACCAGATCCTCGCCTCGCTGCGCGAGCTGGAAGACGACCAGACCCTGCTCATCCAGTCCGGCAAGCCGGTCGGCGTGTTCCAGACCCATGCCGACGCGCCTCGCGTGCTGCTGGCGAACTCCAACCTGGTGCCCAAGTGGGCCAACTGGGAACACTTCAATGAACTCGACCGCAAGGGCCTGTTCATGTACGGCCAGATGACCGCCGGCAGCTGGATCTATATCGGCACCCAGGGCATCGTGCAGGGCACCTACGAGACCTTCGCCGAAGCCGGCCGCCAGCACTTCGGCGGCGACATGGCTGGCCGCTGGATCCTCACCGCCGGCCTGGGCGGCATGGGCGGCGCCCAGCCGCTGGCCGCGACCTTTGCCGGCGCGGTGTCGCTGAACATCGAGTGCCAGCAGAGCAGCATCGACTTCCGCCTGCGCACCCGCTACCTCGACAAGCAGGCGAAAGACATCGACGAAGCGCTGGCCATGATCAAGGAACACACCGCCAAGCGCGAAGCCGTGTCCATCGGCCTGCTCGGCAATGCGGCCGACGTGCTGCCGGAGCTGGTGCGCCGCGCCCAGGCGGGCGGCCTGGTGCCGGACCTGGTGACCGACCAGACCTCCGCCCACGACCTGATCAACGGCTACCTGCCTTCCGGCTGGACCGTGGAAGAGTGGAAGGCCGCCCAGCAGGACCCTTCGCAACATGCACGCCTGAAGGCTGCAGCCGCCGCTTCCTGCGCCGTGCACGTACGCGCCATCCTCGACTTCAAGGCCATGGGATCGTATGCCGTCGACTACGGCAACAATATCCGCCAGGTGGCCAAGGACGAGGGCGTCGACAACGCCTTCGACTTCCCCGGCTTCGTGCCGGCTTACATCCGTCCCCAGTTCTGCGAGGGCCGCGGCCCGTTCCGCTGGGTGGCGCTGTCGGGCGATCCGGAAGACATCTATAAAACCGACGCCAAGATCAAGGAGCTGTTCCCGCAGCACGCGCGGGTGCACCGCTGGCTCGACATGGCGCGCGACCGCATTGCCTTCCAGGGCCTGCCAGCGCGCATCTGCTGGCTGGGCCTGGGCGAGCGCCACCTGGCGGGCCTGGCCTTCAACGAGATGGTGCGCACGGGCGAGCTGAAAGCGCCGATCGTGATCGGACGCGACCACCTCGACACCGGCTCGGTGGCGAGCCCGAACCGCGAGACCGAAGCGATGCGCGACGGTACCGACGCGGTCTCGGACTGGCCGCTCCTGAACGCCCTGCTGAACACCGCCGGCGGCGCCACCTGGGTCTCGCTGCACCATGGCGGCGGCGTGGGCATGGGCTATTCGCAGCACTCGGGCGTGGTCATCGTGGCCGACGGTACCGAGGCTGCGGCCAAGCGCCTGGCGCGCGTGCTGGTCAACGACAGCGGCTCGGGCGTGATGCGTCACGCTGATGCCGGCTATGACAGCGCAATCGAGACGGCCAAACGCAATGGCCTGAACCTCCCGATGATCAAGTAAGGCAACACAATGAACGACTCGCACCATACTCTCACTCTGCAACCAGGCGAATTGCGTCTGGCCGACCTGCGCGCCGTCTGGGCCGCCCACGTGCCCCTGCAGCTGGCGCCGGAAGCCTGGCAGGCCGTGCAAGCCTCCTGCGCCCTGGTCCAGGACATCACTGCCAAGGGTGATCCGGCCTACGGCATCAACACCGGCTTCGGCATCCTGGCCAAGGCCCACATCCCGAACGACCAGCTGGAAGCGCTGCAGCGCAACCTGATCCTGTCGCATGCGGTGGGCACCGGTGAACTCATCGCGGACAACATCGTGCGCCTGATCGTGCTGACCAAGATCGGCAGCCTGGCGCGCGGCTACTCGGGCGTGCGCCCCCTGATCATCGAGACTCTGATTGCCCTGTACAACGCGGGCATCATGCCGGCGATCCCGTCGCAGGGTTCGGTCGGCGCCTCGGGCGACCTGGCGCCGCTGGCCCACATGACCCTGGCCATGCTGGGCGTCGGCCCGGTGCGTTATCGTGGAGAGCTGATGGACGCGAAGCAGGCCTTGGGCGCCGCCGGCATCGAGCCGGTGACCCTGGCCGCCAAGGAAGGCCTGGCCCTGATCAACGGCACCCAGGTCTCGACCGCCCTGGCGCTGCACGGCCTGTTCATGGCCGAGCGCGTCTTGGAAGCGGGCATGGTGGCGGGCTCCCTGTCGGTCGACGCGGCGCGCGGCAGCGATGCGCCGTTCGATGCGCGCATCCACGCGGTGCGCGGCCAGCCGGGCCAGATCGCGGCCGCGAAGATCTACCGCGAACTGGTGGCGGGCAGCGCCATCCGCGCCTCGCACCTGGTGGGCGACGAGCGCGTGCAGGACCCGTACAGCCTGCGCTGCCAGCCGCAGGTGATGGGCGCGGCGATGGACCTGATCGCCAATGCCGGCCGCACCCTGCTGATCGAAGCGAACGCCGTCACCGACAACCCGCTGCTGTTCCCCGAGGATGGAGCGATCATCTCAGGCGGTAACTTCCACGCCGAGCCGGTTGCCTTTGCCGCCGACACCCTGGCCCTGGCCATCGCCGAGGTCGGCGCGCTGTCGGAGCGCCGCATCGCGCTGCTGATCGACGCCAACCTGTCGGGCCTGCCAGCCTTCCTGGTCAAGGAGCCGGGCCTGAATTCGGGCTTCATGATCGCCCACGTGACGGCTGCCGCGCTGGCTTCGGAGAATAAATCGCTGGCCCATCCGGCCAGTGTCGACAGCCTGCCGACCTCGGCGAACCAGGAAGACCACGTCAGCATGGCGACCTTCGCGGCGCGCCGTCTGGATCAGATGGCGCACAATACGTCCGTGATCGTGGGCATCGAACTGCTGGCGGCGGCGCAGGGCATCGAGTTCCACCGTCCCTTGACGAGTTCGGACCATCTCGAGCACGTGCATGCCCAACTGCGTGCGCGGGTGGCGCCCTACGACGCCGACCGCTTCTTCGCTCCCGACATCGAGGCCGCGCGCCTGATGGTCGTGAACGGCGAACTGTCGGCCTCGTGCAAGGAACTGTTCACCGTACTGCACCCGTAAGCAATCAACAGGAGAGGACATGGATTTCCGGTTCAAGGCAGGCAGTCTCCCCATCCTCGTGTCGATGCCCCACGCGGGCACCGACATCCCGGACGAGGTGGCAAGCGCGATGGCACCCTGCGCCAGTGCGCGCGCCGACACCGACTGGCACCTGCCCGAACTGTACGGCTTCCTGGAAGAGATGGGAGTATCGACCATCTCGGCGCGCTGGTCGCGCTACCTGATCGACCTGAACCGCCCGCCGGAAAACACCAACCTGTATCCGGGCATGGACACCACCGGCCTGTGCCCGGTCGATACCTTCGGCCGCGAAAGCCTCTACCTGCCCGGCAAGATCCCTGAGGAGGCGGAAGTGCGGCGCCGCCTGGAGCGCTACTGGATGCCTTATCACGAGCAGCTGCGCACGGAGCTGGACCGCCTGAAGCGGCAGTATGGCCGCGTGGCGCTGTGGGATGCGCACTCCATCGCTTCGATCGTGCCGCGCTTCTTCGAAGGCCGCCTGCCGGACCTGAACTTCGGCACCGCCGACGGCAAGTCCTGCGACCCGGGCCTGGAACAGGCGGTGGTGGGCGTGGCCCGCGCCCAGGAGCGGTTCAGCATCGCCGTCAACGGCCGCTTCAAGGGCGGCCACATCACGCGCAAGTACGGCCAGCCGGAGCAGGGCGTGCATGCGATCCAGCTCGAGATGTGCCAGTGCCTGTACATGAACGAACAGGCACCCTTCGAGTATCGTCCCGACGTGGCAAGGCAAGTGCAGCCGCTGCTGAAAGACATGATCGCAGCGGCTGTGAACTGGGTGCGCGCATGAGAGCCCTGTTCGCACGTCACGCCCTCTTGCCGGACGGCTGGCAACGCGACGTGCTGCTCGAATGGGATGCGCACGGCGACCTGACCCGGGTGCAGGCGCAGGCCGCGCCACCGCTCGCCGTGCCGCGCACCGACTACGTGCTGCCGGGGATGGTCAACCTGCACTCGCACGCGTTCCAGCGCGCGCTGGGTGGCCTGACCGAGCGCGCCGGCGATGGACCGGACAGCTTCTGGACCTGGCGCGACCTGATGTACCGCTTCGCCGCGCGCATCACGCCGGAGCAGATCGAGGCCATTGCGGCCCAGCTGTTCGCGGAATGCCTGCGCCACGGCTATACCTCGCTGTGCGAATTCCACTACCTGCAGCGCGGCCCGAATGGCGAGACCTATGCGCGTCCGGCCGAAACCGCCGAACGGGTCGCCGCTGCCGGTCACGCGACCGGCATGGGCCTGACCCTGCTACCGGTGCTGTACAGCCATGCCGGCTTCGGCGAGCAGCCCCTGCGTCCCGAGCAGCGGCGCTTCCGCACCGGCGTCGACGACATCCTCGCCATCGTCGAGGCGCTGTCGCCCCTGCGCGGCGGCCAGCTGGAAGTGGGCGCCGCCCCGCATTCGCTGCGCGCAGCCACCATCGACCAGGTGCGCGAGCTGGCGGCCAGCCTGCCGGCCGGACGGCCGCTGCACATCCACATCGCCGAGCAGCAGGCCGAGGTCGAGCAGAGCATCAAGTTTTCTAGCCGACGCCCGGTCGAATACCTGATGGAACAGCTCAGCGTGGACGAGCGCTGGTGCCTGGTGCACGCGACCCACCTGAACGACGAGGAAGTGCAGGCGCTCGCGCGCAGCGGCGCCGTCGCGGGACTGTGCCCGACCACCGAGGCGAACCTGGGCGACGGCCTGTTCCCGCTGCAGTCCTTCATCGCGGCGGGCGGACGCTTCGGCGTCGGCAGCGACAGCCACGTGTCGCAAAGCCCGGTCGAGGAATTGCGCTGGCTGGAGTACGGCCAGCGCCTGCTGCACCAGCGCCGCAACGTGGCCTTTACCCCGGCGCAGCGCGACGTCGGCCAGTACCTGTGGCAGGCCGCCCTGCGTGGCGGCGCCCAGGCGACCGGGCGCAAGGTGGGTCTCCTTGCGGAAGGCATGCGCGCCGACCTGCTGGTGCTGGACGGGAGCCATCCGAACCTGGACGGCGCGCAGGATGCGGATGTCCTGGGCCGCTTCCTGTTCTGCGGTAACGACAACCTGGTGCGCGACGTGCTGTGCGGCGGGCGCTGGGTGGTGCAGGGTGGACGCCACGTGGCGCAGGACGCGATCACGCAGCGCTATCGCCAGGCCATGACCCAATTACGTGAGGTGAGCCAATGACCGTACTGATCCCGTTCGCAAGCCTGTCGCCGGTGCCCTGGAAGAACGGCGGCGGCAGCACGACCGAAATCGCCATCGGACCGCCGGACGCCGGCTTCGAGGACTTCGAGTGGCGCGTCAGCCTGGCCACCATCGAAAAGGATGGCGCTTTCTCGCTGTTCCCCGGTGTCGACCGCACGCTGGCGCTGGTCGAGGGGCATGGCATGACGCTCGACATCGACGGCGACCCGGTGCTCATCACCGGCGGCGATCCGGTGGTGGCCTTCGACGGCAGCTCGGCCGTGACGGCAAAGCTCAGCCGCGGCGGCAGCACCGACTTCAATGTCATGACTCGCAGCGACATCTGCTACCACACCTTCGGTCGCCGCCGGCTGTCGGGCGATTCCACCGCAGCTGCCACATTCGTCGCGCGCGCCGACATCACCGTGCTGTTCCTGGCGGAGGGCGATACCCTCGAGCTGTCCAACGAAAAGGAGCGCATCGGGATGGTGCGCTACGACGCCGTGGTGCTGGAATCCGGCTCGCGCTGGAAGCTGGAAGCGGGGCAGGGCATGATCTACATCGTGGACGTCTGGTACCACGGGGACGAAGAGGACGAAGAATCCTATGAGTGACACGGCGGACCTGCTGTTCACCAACGTGCACCTGGCGACGATGGTGGACGGCTACGGCGAGATAGGGGACGCCGCGCTGGCCGTGAAGGATGGCCGCATCGCCTGGCTCGGCCCCCGTGCCGATGCGCCGCCGGCCATGGCGCAGCACGACTGCGGCGGCGCCTGGATGACGCCTGGCCTGGTCGACTGCCACACCCACATCGTCCACGCCGGCAATCGCAGCAACGAATGGGAAGCGCGCCTGAACGGCGCCAGCTACGAGGACATCGCGCGCCAGGGCGGCGGCATCATGTCCACCGTGCGCGCCACGCGCGAGGCCGACGTCGACACGCTCCTGGCGCAAAGCCTGCCGCGCGTGGCGCGTCTCTTGTCCGAGGGTGTGACCACGCTCGAGATCAAGTCGGGCTATGGACTGGACCTGGCGTCCGAGGCGCGCATGCTGCGCGCGGCGCGCCAGGTCGGGCAGCGCCTGCCGGTGCGGGTCGCCACCACCTTCCTCGGCGCCCATGCGCTGCCGCCGGAATTCGCGGGCCGCGCCGACGACTATGTCGATGCCCTGTGCGAGGACATGCTGCCGCGGCTTGCGCAAGAAGGTCTGGTCGATGCGGTCGACGCTTTCTGCGAACGGATCGGCTTTAGCAATGCGCAGACCGAACGGATGTTCCTGGCCGCGCGCAGGCTTGGCCTGCCCGTCAAGCTGCATGCCGAGCAGCTGTCGGACCAGCAGGGCGCGCAACTGGTGGCGCGTTTTGGCGGCCTGTCGGCCGACCATCTGGAACACCTGAGCCAGGCCGGCATCGACGCGATGGCGCGCGCCGGCACGGTGGCCGTGCTGCTGCCCGGCGCCTATTACTTTTTGCGCGAGACCGTGCAGCCGCCGATCGCCGCGCTGCGCGAGGCCAAGGTCGCGATGGCGGTGGCCACCGACTGCAATCCCGGCACCTCGCCGATGACTTCCCTGCTGCTGGCCATGAACATGGCTTGCACCCTGTGGCGCCTGACGCCGCAGGAAGCCTTGCTGGGCGCCACAGCGCACGCTGCGCGCGCACTCGGTCTGCAGGAGGAAATCGGCACCCTGGAAGTGGGCAAGTGCGCCGACCTGGCGCTGTGGGACATCGCGCGGCCGGCCGACCTGGCCTATGCCATCGGTTTCAATCCCTGCCGCAGTGTCGTCAACGGCGGCATCGTGCGTGCCGCCCATCTCTCCGTGTGACGCCTACGCAACCAGCTCCGGCCTGAATCGGTTCAGCTTGACTGGCGTCAAACCGCGAAATTCCAACTCGGGAATGATGACCCCAAGGACAGGCGAAACAAGCTTCGTAACAAGGGTAACCGAATGTAAGGCTTAATTGATCATTAAGAATCCACACCTATAGTGTAAGCGTGTGATTCACCATCTCCCCTCCCCATTTGACAAAATGGGTTCGCCCACGGCGCCTCCAGGCCCCGTGGGTTTTTCTTTGTCTGCTGCGGCGTTTCGTTCAGGCGCGGCGTTCGGCCAGTGCCGTGAGGGTATCGCCGGTGACGCGGCAGATGCGCCAGTCGGGCAGGATCTCCGCGCCCATCTGCTTGTAGAAACCGATGGCCGGTTCGTTCCAGTCCAGCACCGACCACTCGAAGCGGCCGCAATTGCGCTCGACCGCGATTTGCGCGAGGCGGGTCAGCATCTTCGTGCCATAGCCTTTGCCGCGATGCGACTGGCGCACGTACAGGTCTTCCAGATACAGGCCTTTCTTCGTCAGGAAGGTCGAGAAGTTATGGAAGAACAGCGCAAAGCAGACCACTTCGCCATTCTCCTCGCCGATGATGGCTTCGCACGAAGGGCGCACGCCGAACAGGCCTTCATGCAGCAGGGCTTCGGTGGCCACCACCAGGTGCTCGAGTTTTTCGAACACGGCCAGCTCCACGATCATGGAGTGGATGTGGGCGACGTCGAGTGGGGTGGCGGGGCGGATCGAGAAAGTGGTCATGGTGTTTCGAGTGGATTGTTCAGGTTTGCGGATTGCACGGGTTTGGCTGCGGGCGCGCGCAGGGCCCAGGCCACGCTTGCCAGGCACAGGACCATGCCGGCGAATTCGATCGCGCCGGGGCGGTAGCCTTCGAGCTTGATCGACAGGAGCACCGACAGCACCGGCGTGATGACGCCGATGTACACGGTCTTCTGCGCGCCGATGCGGCCGATCAGGGTAAAGTAGGCGAAGAAGGCGATCACCGAGCCGAAGATCGACAGGTAGACCAGGCCGGCCCAGTAGGTGGGGCTGGACGGCAGCACGAAACGGTCGCCGTGGGCCAGCGACCAGACCGTGACGAGCGAGGCGCCCCACAGCATCGACCAGGCCATGGTGAGCGGCAGGTTCTCGCATTGTTCCTTGACCTTGCTGACCACGATGCTGCCTGCCGAGCTGGCGATGGTCGCGGCCAGCGCCAGCACCACGCCGGCGATGAAGGTGGGGCTGCCGCCGGCCTGGAAGTCGCGCCAGGCGGTGCCGATCGAATGCCAGAACAGCAGGGCGACACCAGCGATCGCCACCACGCCGCAGCCGACCGTGCGGCGGCTGATGGTGGTGCCGAAGAACAGGCTGCTGAGCAGCGGCGTCCAGAACACCATCAGCGCAAACACCACCGCCACCAGGCCCGAGACCACATACTGCTCGGATTGATAGGTGCACAGGTAGGAGATGCAGAAGGTCAGTATGCCCTGCAGCGCCATCCAGCCGTGGGTGCGCAGCGGCAGGCGCAGGCGGTCGCGCCGCAGCAGGCAGATGAGGAACAGGGTGGCGGCGGCCAGGAAGAAGCGGTACGCGACCGAGACGGCGGGCGGCACGTCACCGAGCTGCAGGGTGATCGCGAAGAAGGTCGAACCCCAGATCAGCGAGGCGACGGTGAACAGGACGGAAGAGGGCATCGCGCGAGTATACGTGCTTCGCGCGTTTGTTGCAGGGTAGGGTGGTCGGCTTCGCCGACCGCGCGTTCGACTGTCGCCAGAGCAGCCGAAGCGGCGTTTCATTCGCCAACTATCACCGCGCGGTCGGCAGAGCCGACCACCCTACTAGTAAGCGACATTCATGCGGCGGTACAGGAAGGACAGCACGAACAGCGGGCCAATCAGCAGGAAGCGCAGGTCGTCGAAGAAGGAGGGCTTCTTGCCTTCGATCTTGTGGCCGATGAACTGGCCGATCCAGGCCACCACGAAGATCGCGATCGACACCGGCAGTACCGTCATCTCCGGCAGCAGGGCCAGGATCCCCAGCATCACGGCGCTCATCACGCCCATGCCGAGCGCAAAGCCGCGCGACAGCTTCGCGTAGTAGTAGAGCGAAGCAAGCGTCACGGCAATCGCCACTACCGGATGCAGCGCCCACAGGATGCCCAGCAGGCTCAGGACGATCAACGGGATGCACACGAAGTGGATGATCTCGTTGGTGTGGTTGCGGTGGCTTTCGGCGTAGCGCGCCAAGAGGATGTCGATGTTGCGCGGCTGCGAGCTGTGGTCCATGTTTGTCTCCGGTGGCTCTGTCGTTTTGGCCGATTCTACACCGTCTCCAGCTCCGGTTGAACTGCCAGGCGCGGCGCTTGCAGGCGCAGGTTCGGGTGCCCGGCGAACAGCTCCGAGATCCATTCGACGAACACGCGCACCTTGGCCGACAGGTGGCGGTTCTGCGGATACACGATGTGCACCGGCAGCTGGTCGATGCTCCACTCGGGCAGGATCTGCACCATGCGTCCCGTCTTGAGGTGCTCCACCAGCAGGTAGTCCGTCATCATGATGACGCCCAGGCCCGCCAGCCCGGCCTGCACGTAGGCGGTGGAATCGTTCAGCGCGATCGCGCCGGGCAGGTCGACTTCGATGCGTTCGCCGTCGCGCGTGAAATCCCATTTGTAGACCTTGCCGGTCTTGGCCGAGAAGTAGTTCACGCAGCGGTGCCGCACCAGGTCGCGCGGGTGCTCGGGAACGCCGTGGCGCTCCAGGTAGGCGGGCGAGGCGCAGGTAACGAAGTTGATCACGCCGATGCGGCGCGCGATCAGGTTCGGGTCGATCAGCTCCCCGCCGCGTACCGCGCAGTCGACCCCTTCCTCGACCAGGTCGACCGGGCGGTCGGTGCTGCCCAGTTCCAGGGTGATGTCGGGATAGCGTTCGAAAAAGGCAGGCAGGGCGGGGATCAGGATCTCGGTCGCCAGGCCGGTGGGCGTATCCACGCGCAGCCGGCCGCTGGGACTCAGGCGGTGGCGCGACAGCGATTCCTCGGCGTCGCGCACGTCCGACAGGATCTGTACGCAGCGCTCGTAATACGCGGCGCCGTCCGAGGTGATCATCACCTGGCGCGTCGTGCGGTGCAGCAGCTTGACCGAGAGCGTCGACTCGAGCGTCTGGACCAGGGTCGAGACGGTCGCCTTCGGCAGGTTGAGCATCTCGGCCGCCTTGGTGAAGCTGCCGCAGTCGACGACCTGGATGAAAACTTCCATGGCCTGGAGCTTGTTCATCATGGTCCTTTCATTCTGGATTCTTCGATTGTTCGGTGTTCTGAACAATCAATTCGTTATTGACATCTTTATCTGATTGTAGTCCATGGCTATAGTGTGTGCATCGCAACAAAAAGTAAACACACTTCACGGAGCTGGCCATGAGTATTCGGGACGGAATCTTCACCACGGTAGCAGTCGCCCTGAGCGGGGTAGCGCTTGCAGGCCTGCTGGGGACCGACGCCTATTCGCAGGCTGCCGGCGCGGAAGCGCGCGGCCTGAAGGCGCTCTCGATGGAGGTCGAAATGCGTTGCGAGGAATGCGCGGACGCGCAAGCGAGCCGTTGGGCTGCCATGCCCGAAGGAGGCCGCCAATGAGCGCGGTGCTGGAACAGGTGGTCGACGCCGGCGTCGAGGTGCGCGAGCTGGAAGTCGCCGGCGCGCAGGGCGCCTTGGCCGCACGCCTGTACACCTCGGGAGACGTCGCAAAACGCGACACCCTGATCGTGTTCTTCCATGGCGGCGGCTTCGTCTCGGGCGACCTGCAGGAAGCGGACGAATTCCTGCGCCACCTGGCCCAGTGCAACACGGAGCGCGCCGTGCTGGCCTCGAACTACACCCTGGCGACGGTCAGCCCGTTCCCCGCCGCGGTGGAGGACGCGCACGCCGTGGTGCTGTGGGCCACCAAGCACAAGGCGAAGCTGGGCTGGTCCGGCAAGAAGCTGGTGGTGATGGGAATCGAAGCCGGCGCCAACCTGGCGGCCGTCTGCGCCCTGATGGCGCGCGACCGCGCCGCCCCCAAGCTGGCCGGCCAGATCCTGATCATGCCGATGCTGGACCCGGGCCTGTCGACCTGCTCGATGCGCCAGATGAACCAGTGCCCTGACCGCGAAAAGGTCACAAGCGACTGCGCCGCCGCCTACCGCGGCTACCTGCCGCACGCGGCCGACCGCTCGCACCCGTACGCCTCGCCGCTGCGCTCGACCCGGCTGAAGAACCTGCCGCCGGCCCTGATCCTCTCCGCCGAGGACGACCCATTGTGCGACGAGGCCGAACAATACGGCGCAAAACTGATCAACGCCGGCGTGCGCACCACGGTGCGGCGCATGCCGCCAGCTCCCCTGCAGGACCCGGACGGGCGCAATGAATGTGCATGCAAGGCGCACGCCCTGTCCGAGATTTCCAGCTTCCTTGCACTACTGGACCGCTGACCGGCCAGCACCAGTACCCGATACCGTTCCTCCCTGAACACCGTGCCCGCGAAGGCGCGGGGAGGCCCTGTTTTTCCCAAAATCCGTCGCCCCGGGCGACGTGAGGGACCGTCTACGAAAGAGGTGAGCCATGAAGATGCACCACCTGCGCCCGATGCGCTGTTGACGCCGGCGCCCTGACCGCAACAAAGCGGTCTCCTTACCTGTAACGAATCGGCAATCCGCCCCCAGGGCGCGGACAGGGCCCCCTTTTTCCTCGCATTCGGCTCGTACCCGGCTGCGGTAGGGATGTTTTTGTCTCCTCAATAAGAAAGGTTGATCATGACTAACCAACAAAGAAGCATGGGCAAAGTGAAATCGCTCGTCGGCCTGCTGGCCGCCGCCGGCCTGGCAGGCGCCGTCCTCGCCGGCTGCTCCGACGCCAATAGCAAGACCGAGGCGGCAGCAGCCGCGCCGGCCGGACCGCCGGTCTCCGCCGCCGTGGTCATCGAAAAGCCGGTGCTTGAATCCCAGGAATTCTCGGGCCGCCTGGAAGCCGTGGAAACCGTCGAGATCCGTCCGCGTGTGAGCGGCTACATCACCGCCGTCAACTTCAAGCCGGGCGCCGAAGTGAAGAAGGGCGAGGTGCTGTTCGTGATCGATCCGCGTCCCTACCAGGCCGAAGCCGACCGCGCCGGCGCCAGCGCCAACGCGGCCAGAGCCCGCGCCGACCTGGCGCGCCTGGAACTGCAGCGCGCCGAGCGCCTGCTGGCGGACAAGGCCATCGCCCAGCGCGAATTCGACGAAAAGGCCGCGGCCCAAAAGGAACTGGACGCCAGCGCCCGCGCCGCCCAGGCCCAGTATGAAGCGGCGCGCCTGAACCTGTCTTACACCCGCATCACCGCGCCGATCGACGGCCGCGTGTCGAAAGCGGAAATCACCCTCGGCAACCTGGTCGACGCCAGCGCCGTGCTGACCTCGGTGGTGTCGACGGACCGCATCTACGCCAGCTTCGACGGCGACGAACAGACCTACCTGCGCGTCGGCGCCCGCGCCCAGCGCGCCCAGCCGGCCGTGGTGAAAGTCGGCCTGGCCAACGAAGAAGGCTTCCCGCACGAAGGCAAGCTGGAATTCGTCGACAACCAGTTAGACGCCCGTACCGGCAGCGTGCGCATGCGCGCCACCCTGGCCAATCCGGACCGTTCGCTGGCCCCCGGCCTGTTCGCCCGCGTGCAGGTGGGCAGCGGCGTGGCCAACCAGGCGATCGTGATCAACGACCGTGCAGTGGGCACCGACCAGAGCCGCAAGTACGTGGTGGTGGTGGGCGCCGACGGCAAGGCCGAATACCGCCCGGTCACCCTGGGGCCGGTGGTGGACGGCATGCGTGTGGTGCGCAGCGGCCTGAAGGCCGGTGAAAAGATCGTCGTCAATGGCCTGCAGCGCGTGCGTCCGGGCGCCCCGGTCACGCCGCAGATCGTGCCGATGGACGCCCCGGCTGTGGCGGCCAAGGACGGCGCCAAGCTGGCGCTGAATACTGCTGGCAAGGAGTAAGAACATGAATTTCTCCCGCTTCTTCGTCGACAAGCCGATCTTCGCGGTCGTGCTGTCGGTGATCGTCTTCGTCGGCGGCCTGATCTCGATCTTCAAGCTGCCGGTGTCCGAGTACCCGGAGGTGGTGCCGCCGTCAGTCGTGGTGCGCGCCCAGTATCCGGGCGCGAACCCGAAGGTGATCGCCGAAACCGTGGCCGCGCCGCTGGAAGAGCAGATCAACGGCATCGAGGACATGCTCTACATGAGCTCCCAGAACACCTCGGACGGCGCCCTGGCACTGACCCTGACCTTCGCGATCGGTACCGATATCGACCGCGCCGAGAGCCAGGTGCAGAACCGGGTGCAGCGCGCGCTGCCGCGCCTGCCCGAGGAGGTGCGCCAGATCGGCGTCACCACGGTGAAAAGCTCGCCGAACCTGACCATGGTGGTGCACCTGAATTCGCCGGACGGCCGCTATGACGACCTGTACCTGCGCAACTACGCGGTGCTGAACATCAAGGACCAGCTGGCGCGCCTGAACGGCATGGGCGAAGTCCAGCTGTTCGGCTCGGGCGACTACGCCATGCGGGTCTGGCTCGATCCGCAAAAGGTCGCCGCACGCAACCTGACCGCGGGCGACGTGGTATCCAGCATCCGCGAGCAGAACGTGCAGGTCGCGGCCGGCGTCGTCGGCCAGGGTCCTTCCAAGGACGCCGAGTTCCAGCTGACCGTCAACACCCAGGGGCGCCTCTCGAGCGTCGAGGAGTTTGGCGAGATCGTGGTCAAGGCCGGCGAGGACGGCGCCGTCACGCGCCTGAAGGACGTGGCGCGCCTGGAGATGGGTTCCAGCTCCTATGCGCTGCGTTCGCTGCTGAACAACAAGTCGGCGGTCGCGATCCCGATCTTCGAGGCGCCGAACGCGAACGCGCTGCAGCTGTCGAGCGACGTGCGCGCCAAGATGGAAGAGCTTTCGAAAGACTTCCCGGAAGGCGTCGAGTACAGCATCGTGTATGACCCGACCCAGTTCGTGCGCGAGTCGATCGACTCGGTGATCAAGACCCTGCTGGAAGCCGTGGTGCTGGTGGCCCTGGTCGTGATCGTGTTCCTGCAGACCTGGCGCGCCTCGATCATCCCGCTGCTGGCAGTGCCGGTGTCGGTGGTCGGCACCTTCGCCGTGATGCTGATGTTCGGCTTCTCGATCAACACACTGTCGCTCTTCGGCCTGGTGCTGGCGATCGGTATCGTGGTCGACGACGCCATCGTGGTGGTGGAAAACGTCGAGCGCAACATCGGCAATGGTTTGTCGCCGCATGACGCGACCATCCAGGCCATGAAGGAAGTCTCGGGTCCGATCATCGCGATCGCCCTGGTGCTGTGCGCCGTGTTCGTGCCGATCGCCTTCGTCTCGGGCCTGACCGGCCAGTTCTACCGCCAGTTCGCCCTGACCATCGCGATCTCGACCGTGATCTCGGCCTTCGTTTCCTTGACGCTGGCCCCGGCCATGTCGGCCGCGCTCCTGAAAGCGCACGACGCGCCGAAGGATGCACTGACCCGCGCCATGGACAAGGTGCTGGGCCGCTTCTTCGCCGGCTTCAACCGCTTCTTCGGCCGTGCCTCGCACAGCTACGAAGGTGGCGTGAAGACGGTGCTGCGCCGCAAAGCTGCGACGCTGGGCGTCTACCTGGCGCTGGGCGTGGCCGCGGTCTTCATGTTCCGTGTGGTGCCGCCGGGCTTCGTGCCGGCCCAGGACAAGGGCTACCTGATCGGTTTCGCCCAGCTGCCGGACGCCGCCTCGCTCGACCGCACCGATGAAGTGATCCGCAAGATGTCGACCATTGCCAAGGAAATCCCGGGCGTGGAATCTTCGATCGCCTTCCCGGGCCTGTCGATCAACGGCTTCACCAATGCGCCGAACGCCGGCATCGTGTTCACGGGCCTGAAACCCTTCAGCGAGCGCAAGGGCCACCCGGAGCAGTCGGCCGAAGCCATCGCCGCCGAAATCAACAAGCGCATGGGCGAGGTCAAGGATGCCTTCGTGATGGTGCTGCCGCCACCCCCGGTGAATGGCCTGGGCACCACCGGCGGCTTCAAGCTGATGCTGGAAGACCGCGGCAACCTCGGCTACGACGAACTGTACAAGGCCACGCAGGCGCTGCAGGCCAAGGCCTGGGGCACGCCGCAGCTGGCGGGTGTGTTCTCGAGCTACCAGATCAATGTGCCGCAGCTGTTCGCGGACGTCGACCGGGTGAAAGCCAAGCAGCTCGGCGTGCCGCTGTCGACCATCTACCAGACCTTGCAGGTGAACCTGGGTTCGCTGTACGTGAACGACTTCAACCAGTTCGGCCGCACCTACCAGGTGCGGGTGCAGGCCGACGCGCAGTTCCGCTCGCAGCCCGAGCAGATCGCGCAGCTGAAGGTCCGCAACGACAAGGGCGAGATGATCCCGCTGTCGTCCCTGATGCAGGTGAAGGACAGCTATGGTCCGGACCGCGTCCAGCGCTACAACAACTACGTGGCGGCCGACCTGAATGGCGGCGCAGCGCCGGGCGTGTCCTCGGGCCAGGCCCAGGCCATCATGGAGCAGCTGGCCAAGGAAACCCTGCCGAAAGGGATCGCCTATGAATGGACCGAGCTGACCTACCAGGAGATCCTGGCCGGTAACACCATGATCTACGTGTTCCCGCTGTGCGTGCTGCTGGTGTTCCTGGTGCTGGCCGCCCAGTACGAGAGCTGGACCCTGCCGCTGGCGGTGATCCTGATCGTGCCGATGTCGATCCTGTGCGCGCTGGTGGGCGTCAAGCTCTCGGGTGGCGACAACAACATCTTCACCCAGATCGCCCTGTTCGTGCTGGTTGGCCTGGCCTCCAAGAACGCGATCCTGATCGTGGAATTCGCCCGCGAGCTGGAAGACCACGGCCGCAGCATCGTCGAGGCCGCGCTGGAAGCTTCCCGCCTGCGCCTGCGTCCGATCCTGATGACCTCGATCGCCTTCATCATGGGTGTGCTGCCGCTGGTGTTCTCGACCGGCGCCGGCGCCGAAATGCGCCACGCAATGGGTGTGGCCGTGTTCGCCGGCATGCTGGGCGTGACCTTCTTCGGCCTGTTCCTGACGCCGCTGTTCTACGTCCTGCTGCGCAGTGTGGCAAAGCGTTTCGAGAAAAAAGCACCGGTGGCCAAAGCAAAGGCCCCGGTCCTGGACCTGGAAGGAGTGCACTGAGATGAAGAGCATGATCGCAAGGGGCGTGGCCCCACTGTTGGCAGCCTTGCTGCTGACTGCCTGCGCCACCCCGGACTTCAAACAGCCGGCGGTCGAGACCCCGACTGCCTTCCGCAACCTGCAGGTGGCGCCTGCGACTGAAGTCGCGGGTATCGAAGGTTCGCGCTGGAAGCCGGCCCAGCCGGCCGAGCAGCAGCCGCGCGGCCAGTGGTGGCTCGCCTTCCAGGATCCGGCGCTGACCGTCCTGGTCGAGGAAGCGAGCGCCAACAACGCCAACCTGTCGGTGGCCGCCGCCCGCGTCAAGCAGGCGAGGGCGATCGCCGGCATTGCAGCTGCGGATCGCGTGCCGCAAATCGGCGTCGGCATCGGCGCCCAGCGCGCCCGCCCGTCGGCACTGGAATCCGGCCTGCCGCAGGGGTCGCCGACCCAGGCGGTGACGAGCTATACGGCCAATCTCACGGCCAGCTACGAGGTCGACCTGTTTGGCCGCGTGGCGGCGGGCGTGTCGGCGGCGCGCAGCGATGCGGCGACGCTTGAAGCGAATTACCGCTCGGTGCTGCTGGCCCTGCAGGCGGACGTGGCGCAAACCTACTTCCGCCTGCGCGCCCTGGACGCCGAGCTGGATACCGTGGGCCAGACCGTGCGCCTGCGCGAGGAAAGCGTGAAAGTCACCCAGCGCCGCTTCGACCTTGGGGACATTGGCGAATTCGACCTGTCGCGGGCCCGTACCGAGCTGGCGACGGCGCGTGCGGAAGCCATCGGCCTGCAGCGCCAGCGCGCGACCGCCGAGCATGCGCTCGCGGTCCTGCTGGGCAAACCGGCGGCCAACTACGTGGCCGGCCCCAGCCCGCTGCTGGATGCGACCCTGCTGCCGGCCATCCCGGCCGGCCTGCCGTCTTCGCTGCTCGAGCGTCGTCCGGATATCGTCGCTGCGCAGCGTGCGATGGAAGCCTCGAATGCCCGCATCGGCGTGGCGCGTGGCGCGATGTTCCCGGCCTTGACCATCAGCGCGGCCGGCGGCGGCGTCGGCGGCGCCTTCTCGGAAGTGTTCAAGTGGAGCAGCCGCTCCTGGGTCCTGGGCCTGCTCACCTCGATGCCGCTGATCGACGGCGGCCGCAACCGCGCCAATGTCGAACGCAGCGAAGCGGTGCTGGAAGAATCGGTGGGCAGCTACCGCCAGAGCGTGCTGACGGCCTTTGCCGAGGTCGAGGACAACCTGGCCGGCCTGCGCATCCTGTCCGGCCAGGCCGAGCAGATCGACGCGGCGCTGGTAGCGGCGCGCCGCTCGGCCGACCTGGCGCAGAAGCTGTATGACGCTGGCCGCTCCAGCTATCTCGAACTGCTCGACGCGCAGCGCAACCTGGCCGCGGTCGAACGCACCGCGGTCCAGCTGCGCGGCAACCGCGCGGTGACGACCGTGGCCCTGATCCGCTCTCTGGGCGGGGGCTGGGACGCGGGCCGCATCGACAGCAACACCGTCGCCATGAAGTAGTACCTGTAGTTCACCTCTCCAGGCGTTTTGCCCTTTGCGGCGGGTACTATGTGCTCGCCGCTTTTTTTTCGCCCGGCTACAATCGCGTCATGGCGACTTCCACACCTTCCCTGACCGGCCTGGCGCCGGTGATCGCACCAAGCACCCGCGTGCTCGTCCTCGGCAGCTTTCCCGGTGCAGCCTCGCTGGCGGCGCAGCGCTACTATGCGCATCCCCGCAACCAGTTCTGGCCGCTGATCTCGGCCGTGATCGGGGAAGACCTGGCCAGCCTGCCGTATGAGGAGCGCCTGCCGCGCCTGCTGGCGCACCGCTTCGGCCTGTGGGATGTGCTGGCCGGCTGCGAGCGCGAAGGCAGCCTGGACTCCGCCATCCGCAACCCGGCCGCCAACGATTTCGAGCGCTTACGCGCGCTGTGCCCGCAACTGGAGACGGTCGGTTTCAACGGCCAGGCATCCGGCAAGTTCGCGCCTCAGTTCGCGGCGGCCGGCTATCGCACCGTCGTGCTGCCGTCGAGCTCTCCGGCGCACATGGCGATGAGCTTCGAGCAGAAGCTCGCCGTCTGGCGCCAGCTGTCCGAGCCTGCACCCGCGGGCAACTCGGCGCCGGCCCAGTCCTCCTTATTCGGACCAGGCTAGCTGGCCGCGCAGGGATTCCGCCAGCACCGCAGCGGGCAGGAGCAAGACCGCCACGACCGCGGAACAGGCGTTGCGGCTGCCGATGGCCAGCAGGAACGCGGGCAGGCCGACCACGCTGGCGAAGCCGAGCCTCAGCCGCAGTCTCGGTTGCGCCGGGTTGCGCGTCACCACGGCCCTGGGCCCGGCCAGCCTGCGCATGCAGGACACTGACATGGTCGCGCATGGTCCATCCAAGCTTGCGGGAGCAGCCTGCGTGAACAGTGCGGCAGCGACAGCCACGCTGTTGCGAACCATGTCGGCCAGGGATTGCGGCACCGGCGCCGCCACGCAGGGTACATCGTCCAGCCGACGTAATTCGGGCCTATCCGGGCAGCCATGCGGCAGCCGGATGCGCCACACCAGGCCGAGCCGGCGCAGCAGCACCAGCACCCACCAGCCGGGATCCCATTCGCCCGGATACAGGCCGAGGCGCGCCGAGCCGGGAAACGCATGGTGGTTGTTGTGCCAGGATTCGCCCATGGTCAGCAGCGAAGCCAGCCTGACGTTGCGGCCCTGTACCGCCGCGCCGTCCACGCTGTGGTGCATGGCGCCGTGGTTATGGGCGAAGTGGCCGATCAGCCAGTGGCCGGTGACGCCGGCCGCGATGCGGGCGCAGCCGCCCCAGATGACGAAGGCCCAGCCGCCTGCAAGATACAGCAGCAGCGCCGGCGGGACCTGCTGCAGCATCCAGCTACGTTCCAGGAAGCGGTAGAAGCGGTCGGCGGCAATGCCTGGTGCCGGTTCCAGCTGCGGCGGGTCGTCCAGTTCGAGGCGGCAGTGCAGCTGCCACCAGGCGTCCTGCCAGAATGAGGCGCCGTGGCGCAGGAAGGGATGGCAGTCGGGCTGGCGCTGCGCATGATCGCGCAGGTCGTGCTGGCGCACCAGTCCCAGCGGCCCGGACAGGCCGACCTGCACGCCCAGGTAGACCAGCAGGTATTCGAGCCAGCGCGGACAGGCGAAGCTGTCGTGGATCAGTTTGCGGTGGCTGCCGAGCGAATGCCCGAACAGCAGCACGGTTGCGGTCGTGGCGAGGAAGACCGCCAGCGCCGTCCAGCTGAAGGTCAGGGCGCCGCCGACGATGGCCACGCCCGTCGTCCCGGTCCACCACAGCGAGCGCACCGGCTCCCAGCGCACCCTTCCTGCGAACACGTTACCGCCTGCCGCCTGCCGATCTGCCATTGCCGCCTCCGGATGTCAGTTTGTCTTGCGCTTTGCCGCGATTGCCTTCGATTCGCGCTTCAGGGGCCCGGCTGTCGGGCACAGTTCGAACATGAAGCCGGACAGCTGGTTGACCAGGCTGTCGGGCTTGAGCGTGTAGTACACGAATTGCCCGCGCCGCTCGCTCGTGACCAGGGCCGCGTTTTCCAGCACCGACAGGTGGCGCGAGATGGCCGGCGCGCTGATCCCCAGCCGCTCGGCCAGTTCGGAAGTCGTCAGTTCGACATTCGACAGCAGGGCGAGGATCTTGCGGCGCGGCAGCGAAGCCAGTGCTTCGAAAGTCTTGTCCAAGTTTGAGTTCATTCTTTAATTAACTAATTAGTTAATCGTATTCTTGCCCTTTATCCGCCGGCTGTCAAGCGCGGCGGATCGGGTGCCTCAGCGGATCAGGGTGCCGGTCGCCGTGCCGGTGCGCCGCAGGTGCGCCAGCTTGGCCGAATACACCTGGCGCATTTCCTGGCGGGTGCTGGTGTCGAGGGCCTTGGCGATCTGCTCGCGCGCGTCCTTGATGTCGCCCAGCTTCAGGTGCGAGACGCCGAGCCAGAAGCGGAACTCGTCGTTGTAGGGGGCGCGCTTGACCTCGCGCTCGAACAGCTCGCGCGCCTTGCCGTAGTCGCCCTCGCGCAGCGCGACCATGCCCTTGTCGAAGTAGTGGTAGGGCGGGAAGGGCTCGATGGCGGCGATGCGCTGCGCCAGTGCCTGCGCTTCCGCATGCTTGCCCTGGGCGGCCAGCACCGGCTGCAGGTTGCGCAGCACCATCACGTTTTCCGGCTCGCGTTCGAGCGCCGCGCGATAGGTCTGCTCGGCCAGCGCGCGGTCGCCGTGGCGGTCGTAGATCACGGCCAGGGTGTTCAGGGCCGGGACCATGCCGGGACGCTTGTCGACTGCCGCCCGGGCCCACCAGTAGGCGTCGTCGAGGCGCTCGTGCACCAGCATCTCGGCCGCGCGGTTGTTCAGGTAGAGGGCGACGATTTCTTCTTCCTCCAGCTCGCGTGCGCGGATGCGCTGCGCTTCGCTCTGCGGGATGAAGTCGACCAGCAGCATGTCGTCCTGGTCGGTGCTGCGCATGCCGGCCTCGCGGCGGCTGCCGATGCTGATGTTGACGTGGGCGCTGGCCAGGTAGAGACCCGCCGTACGGCTCCAGGTGCTGTCCACGTCGACGCTGCGAAAGCGGATCGGCATGCCCAGTTCCTTGGCGAAGGCGGCGGTCATGATCACCAGCGACAGGCAGTTGCCGGAGCGGTCGGCGAAGGTCTGCGCGGCGGTGCGGGTGCGCGCGGATTCGTACTCGAGCATCAGGTCATTCTTGCTGTACAGCGCATGCACCAGGCCCTGGCGCTGGCCGTGCTGGCGCAGCTGCCGGCCGAAGGCCTGGCTGTTCAGGTAGGAGCGCATTGCCGGGCTGAGCGTAAACAGGTCGTCGGCGCCGACTTGTTCGGAAGGCGGCGCAAAACGCGCATCGGCGAACAGGGGTGTCGGGGCAGCAGGCGGCTGCACGCTGGCGCAGCCGGCCAGCAGGGACAGGGACAACAGGATGGCGATGCGTTTCATGACTCACTCCAGGGGCACTCGTACTTACAGCACGCAGTATCTGCCTCTACCGGAGCGATGTCAAAAATGCTGTCACTCTTCGTGGAAGGCTTCGACCAGTTCGTCCAGCAGCTCGGCCGTCTCTTCGTCGGACAGGCCGAGGTAGGCGCAGGCCCTGGCGCCGCCCTTGTTCCACTCGAGCGACTCGGCATGGCCCTGGTAGCGGCAGATGGCGCTTTCGGCCAGCACCGACAGGGCGACCAGCGAGCGCACGGCGCCCGCGGTGGAGGCGTCCTCGAGCACCGCGAAATCGTGGTGGTGCAGGATGGCCCAGCCGACGTCGCCCGACAGGCCCCAGTTGCGCGCCAGCAGGCAACCGACCGCGGCGTGCGAGGTCGAGTGGCGCTCGTCTTCCAGCGCGGTGAACGGACGCTCGGCTTCCAGCGAGGCGGCTGCGTAGGTCGCGGCGTAGTCGGCGAAGCGGTCCATCAGCAGCGGCACGCCGGTGTCGCAGAACAGGCCGAAGGTGTGGGCCACGTCCGGCTCGCCGATGCGCAGGCGGCGCGACAGGAACACCATGGCCTGGGCGCGCCGGGTACTGATGTCCCAGAAGCTGGCCAGCGCCGCGCTGTTGGTGGGGATCGCCTGGCGCGCCAGCAGGCCGGTCATCAGGGCTGCGACCTGGTTAATGCCGAGGAACAGGATCGCCTGCTCGACCGACTTGGCCTTGCGCCGCCCGCCGTAGATCGAGGAATTGGCCAGCTTCAGCAGGGCGCCGGACATGCCGACGTCGCTCGCCACGATCTTGCCGATCGCTTCCGGCGACGGATCTTCCGAAGCCAGTTCGCGCTGCATGTCGGCGAGCAGGCTCGGCCGGGGCGGGATGCGGATCGACTTGATCAGGGCATCGACCTGGTCGAGTTGCGGAACGGGATCGGCGACGGTATTCATGGGCGCGGGCAGGAGGAATTGCGGGAGGAATGCGAACAACCGTGCCACTATACCTCAGACCCCATTTTATTGCAGCAAGGCAATTCCGAAGCTTTGTCAATCAAATCATTTTTTGTATCTATTTCACCAAAGCGACACCGCAAAACGACCCGCGCTAGAATCCGGCCATGGCCATTTCGACAATAGCAGGTATCGATTTCACTCAGCCGGCGGAGATCGTCGCGCGCCAGCTGATCGGCGTGACAGTCCTGGTGAACGGCGTCGGCGGACGGATCGTCGAGACGGAAGCCTATGACCGCGAGGATCCGGCCTCGCACGCCTTTTCCGGTCCGACCGAGCGCAATGCCTCGATGTTCGGACCGCCCGCCCACGCCTACGTCTACCGCTCCTATGGCATCCACTGGTGCCTGAACTTCGTGTGCCGCGAAGAGGGTCATGGGGCCGGGGTCCTGATCCGCGCACTGGAACCGCTGGCAGGGTTGGATGAGATGCGCCGGCGCCGCGACGCGGACGACGAGTGGCTGCTGTGCTCCGGCCCGGGCAAACTGTGCCAGGCGCTGGGCGTGACCCGCGCCAACAACGGCATGCCGCTGTCGCAGCCACCGTTCGAGCTGCTGCCGGGTAGTCCGGGGCTGGAGGTGGTGGCCGGGCCGCGCATCGGGATCTCGAAGGCGATGGACGTGCCCTGGCGTTTCGGGCTGGCCGGCTCGCGCTTCGTCAGCCGGCCGTTCCGCTGATCAGGCACGCCGCCGGCGTGCGCGTTCAGCCACGGGCAGGGCCGCGATCGGGCGCCCGCGCATCGGGCTTGCGCTTGCGCGCCGTTCCTGCAGGCCGTGGAAGCCCGCATCCTCGCCGTCTTCTTCCGGCGCCGCCTGTTCCTGCTCGATCGCCGGAATCTCCTCGCCTTCCAGCTTGAAGATCGACACGGCCCTGGCCAGGTTGACGGTCTGCTCGTGCAGGCTTTCGGCCGCCGCCGCCGCCTGTTCCACCAGGGCCGCGTTCTGCTGGGTCATGCCGTCCATCTGTCCCACCGCCTGGTTCACTTCGGCGATGCCGTTGGCCTGCTCGGTGCTGGCGATGCTGATGCGGCCGATGATGTCGTTCACCTGGCGTACCGAGGCGACGATGTCGCCCATGCTGGCGCCGGCCTCGCTCACCGAGGCGCTGCCGTCCTCGATGATCTTGACCGAGTCCGCGATCAGGCCCTTGATCTCGCGCGCCGCCGCCGCCGAGCGCTGCGCCAGCGTGCGCACTTCGGCCGCCACCACGGCAAAGCCGCGTCCCTGCTCGCCGGCGCGCGCCGCTTCCACCGCCGCGTTCAGGGCCAGCAGGTTGGTCTGGAACGAGATGCCGTCGATGACCCCGGTGATCTCGACGATCTTGCGCGAGCTGGCCTGGATCGATTCCATGGTCGCTACGGCGCGCCCCACGGCCTGGCCGCCGTTCGAGGCCAACTGCGCCGCCTCGGCCGCGAGGGTGGACGCCAACTGCGCGTTGTTGGCGTTTTCCTTGACCGCGGTGGTCAGTTCTTCCATCGTGCTGGCGGTCTGCTCGAGCGAGCCGGCCTGCAGCTCGGTGCGGGTCGACAGGTCGAGGTTGCCGCTGGCGATTTCCTGCGAGGCGGTGTCGATCGAGCGCACCGCGCCGAGGATGCTGTGCAGGGCGCCGGTCAGGCGCTTGATGCTGTGGTCGAGCGCGCGCGAGGTGTCCGCGATTTCGTCGCGCCCGCTGCCCGGCGTGCCGGAAGGACGCAGGCGGCCATCGGCCAGCTCGTTGACGACGGTGGCGATCGAGCGGATGTCGGTCAGCATGGCGCGCCTCACCAGCATCGTCACCACCAGCGACAGCCCGATCGACAGCAGCACCAGGCCGGCCATGGTGATCCCGAGCGAACGGAATTCGGCCTTGGCGGCGGCGTGGGCTTCCACGCTCAGCTTCTTCTCCAGCGCCGCCAGGTTCTGCAGGCCGGTGTCGAGGGCGACGAACTGCTTCTCGGCCTTCTGCATGGAGTTGGTGGCGATCGACTGGTCGACTTGGGCCAGCTCGATGGTTTCGTTCACCATCTTGCGGTAGCTGGACAGGGCCGCCAGCGAGTTCTCGATCGGCGCGCGCTCGCTCGGCTCGGCCAGCCGGGACAGTTCGTCCAGGCGGGTCTTGATGCCGGCATGCTTCTTGTGGATGTCGGCGGTCAGCGCGGCCAGGCGGTTGGCGGCGAAGCTGCCGTTCACCCAGGCCAGCAGCTGGTAGATGTTGGCATGTGCAAAGCGCGCCTCGCCCGCCACGTCGGCCACGGCCTGCAGGCGCGCGGCGCGCACCTGCACCATGTGCTCGAGCGAGGCGTTCTGGCGCACCATGCCGTAATAGGCGGCCGCAGACAACAAGGTCAGCAGCACCAGCACCAGGCCCGGGGCCAGCAGGAGTTTCGGGCCGATCCGCAATTTGTTCAGCATGTTGACTCCGGGCGTGGAATAAGGGATTTACTTCTTGTAGATGCCGACTTCCAGCACCACGTCGTCGACGCGCTGGATGAAGGTGGTCTTCGGCTCGATCTTGCCGCTGGTCGGATTCTTGTACTGGTAGTCGACCCAGCCCTTGCCCTTGGCGGCGGCCAGCTCGATGATCTCGCGGCGGTACTTCTTGCCGTTCGCATCCGGCACGTCGGTCAGGTCCTTGCCGACGATCGAGGGGTTGTAGGGATGGGCCAGCACGATGCCGGTCTTCAGGTCGCGGATGTCCATGTAGAGCTCGCCCTGGACGTAGTCGGCGTCCTTGGCGTTGATGCGCTTCATCATCTCATCCTTGCCCTTGGCCTTGACCAGGGCGACCCCGCGTTCGACCATCGCGATGGCGTCCTTCTCGGTCGGGGCGTTGGCGAGGGCGGGGGCGGCGGCGATGGCCAGGCACAGGGCTGCGGCAAACAGTTTCATGTTGACTCCTCGAGTGGAATGTTCTGGGACCAATATTGCTAAAGTGCATTGGCAAATGTACCGGGGTGGGGAGGGCGCTAATTGCGATGGCGCAATCGCATTGCGCAGCAGCGTAGGAAGGTTGCGCGTTGGCGTCAGTCGATCCTGACTCGGACACGCATGCACGTCGCATGTGCCGAACGTTTTTGAACAAAAGCTTTGTTTTGCAGCAAGCCGGTCATTTAGAATTGTCAGCTTTGTTGATGAGCTGGCATGAAGATAGAAAAACCGGTTTCCCTTGGTGATCCGTCGGCACAGGCATCGCCCCACCTGGCCTACCGCCGCGACATCGATGGACTGCGCGCGCTCGCCGTGCTGGCGGTGGTGCTGTTCCACGCCTTTCCGTCGCTGCTGAGGGGCGGCTTCATCGGTGTCGACATCTTCTTCGTCATCTCCGGCTTCCTGATCTCGAGCATCCTCCTGCGCGAGCTGGACGGGGGCAATTTCAGCTTTGCCGCCTTCTACGCGCGCCGGGTGCGCCGCCTGTTCCCGGCGCTGCTGCTGGTGCTGGCGGGCTGCATGGCCTTCGGCTGGTTCGCCCTGTTCCCCGACGAATACGAGCAGCTCGGCAAGCACGTGGTCGGCGGCGCCGGCTTTGCCGCCAACTTCTTCTACTGGGCCCAGGTCGGCTACTTCGATACCGCCGCCCATACCAAGCCGCTGCTGCACCTGTGGTCGCTCGGCATCGAGGAACAGTTCTATATCCTGTGGCCGGTCGTCCTGCTGCTGGGCTGGCGGCTGCGCCTCAAGCTGCTATCGCTGGCCGCCGTGCTGGCGCTGGCCTCCTTCATCGTCAACATCGGCGGCATTGCGCAGTACCCCAGCGCCACCTTCTATTCGCCGGCCAGCCGCGCCTGGGAACTGCTGCTGGGCGCGAGCCTGGCCTGCCTGCAGATGCGCCCGCCGGGCGCCGGGCGCCATCCGCTGTGGCCGGGGGCGTGGCCGAACCTGCTGGCCTGGCTTGGGCTTGCCCTGCTGGCCGCCGGGCTGGCGCTGGTCACGCGCGAGCGCCCCTTCCCCGGCTGGCTGGCGCTGCTGCCGGCGGCGGGCGCGTTGTGCCTGATCGGCGCCGGGCCGCAGGCCTGGTTCAACCGCGTGGTGCTGTCGAACCGCGTGCTGGTCGGCATCGGCCTGATCAGCTATCCGCTCTACCTGTGGCACTGGCCGCTGCTCTCCTTTGCCCAGATCATCGAGTCGCGCGAACCCGCGCTGCAGATCCGCGCCGGCCTGGTGCTGCTCGCGCTGCTGCTGGCCTGGCTGACCTGGCGCGTGGTGGAGCGTCCGCTGCGCGCCGACGGAGGCAAGGGCGGCGCCTGGGGCCGCGTCGCCGCGCTGTGTGCGCTGATGCTGGCATGCGCCGGCAGCGGCGCCTATATCTACCTGAACGAAGGACTGCCGGCGCGCCGGCCGATCCAGGACAACATCGCCAACCACAAGGCGCTGGTGGTGGTCGAGGACCGCGCCAGCGCCGCGGCCTGCCGCAAGCGCTTTGGTTTCGACACCGACTACGAGTACTGCCAGCTGGCCGACCCGGACCGGGATCCGACCGTGGTGCTGGTCGGCGACAGCCACGCTTTCCACGTGGTGGCCGGCCTGAAGAAGTACTACAGCAGCGTGGGCGAAAACCTGCTGCTGCTGTCGACCCGCCATCCTTACTGGGGCATCCCCACCCGGGGCGACCCCTACCAGGAGGCGACTGGGCCAATGCTCGACCTTGCGCTCGCCATGCCCTCGGTAAAAACCGTGGTGTTCTCGACCCACCTGCGCCTGTGGCGGCATCCGCACCAGCGCTTCGTGCTGGAGGCGGCGCGCGAGACCTTCCGCCGCTTCACCGCGGCCGGCAAGCAGGTGATCTTCATGAGCGACGTGCCGAAAATGGGCTTCGATCCGCGTTCGTGCATCAAGCGTGCCGGGGTGGCATCGTCGGCGACCCGGGTGCCGTGCGCGATCCCGCGCGCCGACTGGGAAGAGCAGGTCGAACACCAGCTCGGCATCCTGGACGACTTCAGCCGCGAATTCCCGCAGCAGTTCTTCTGGTTCGATGCGGCGCAGGCCGTGTGCGACAAGGAGCGCTGCCACGCCATGGTCGACGGGCGCCTGATGTACCGCGACGACAATCACCTGAGTTACGAGGGCGACCTGCTGGTCGGCAGGCATTTTGCCGAGTGGATGCGCAGGCGTACGGCGAAGTAGGGCAGCCGTGACCGGCAATTGTCCCGTTCTGCGCTTCCCTTGTGCTAGCTCCCGCTATCGGACCATTCTGATTGATTGACGGCAATTCTCCGGAATTTCCGGAACGTAAGATGAATTCTTCCCGGCAACGTTGCATATGCAAGTTTGTCCTCGCCGGTATCCCCATCTTTCGTTTCCTGGAGAACTCCCGTGATCATGACCGAATCGACGCCCTCCAAGTTCAAGCCCTATACCCGGCAGAGCATCCACCTGGCGCGCCAGTGGCAATGGCTGACGCCGGAGTTGCAGGAAGCGGTGCAAGTGGTTTCCCATGTGCTGCCGTTCCGGGTCAATGCCTATGTGCTGGAGGAGCTGATCGACTGGGACAAGGTGCCGGACGATCCGATCTACCGTCTCACCTTTCCGCACCGCGACATGCTGCCCGCCAGCGAGTACGAGCAGCTGCGCGACCTGGTGCTGTACAAGAAGGACGAGGCGGCGATCGCGAAGCTGGTGCACGGCATCCGGATGCGCATGAACCCGCACCCGGCTGGCCAGATGACGCACAACGTCCCGCGCGTGAACGATGCGCCGCTCAAGGGCCTGCAGCACAAGTACAAGGAAACCGTGCTGTTCTTCCCGAGCTCGGGCCAGACCTGCCACGCTTACTGCACCTTCTGCTTCCGCTGGCCGCAGTTCGTCGGCATGGACGACATGAAGTTCGATGCGCGCGAGTGCGGCGAACTGGTGTCCTACCTGGAGAGCCACACCGACGTCACCGACGTCCTGATCACCGGCGGCGACCCGATGATCATGAACACCCGTTCGCTGGCCGAATTCATCGAGCCGCTGCTCGAGCCGAACCTGGCCCACATCCAGAACATCCGCATCGGCACCAAGTCGGTGGCCTATTGGCCGCAACGCTTCGTGTCGGACAAGGACAGCGACGACCTGCTGCGCCTGTTCGAGAAAGTCGTCCGGTCCGGGAAGAACCTGGCCATCATGGGCCACTACAACCATGCGGTCGAGCTGCGTCATCCGATCGCGCAGCAGGCGGTCAAGCGCATCGTCGGCACCGGCGCCACGCTGCGCATGCAGGGGCCGCTGATCCGCCACATCAACGAAGACCCGAAGAGCTGGGCCGAGCTGTGGACCACGGGCGTGCGCTTGGGCGCCATCCCGTACTACATGTTCGTCGAGCGCGACACCGGCCCGCGCGACTACTTCTCGCTGCCGCTGGCGCGCGCCCACCAGATCTTCCAGGAAGCCTATTCGATGGTGTCGGGCCTGTCGCGCACCGTACGCGGTCCTTCGATGAGCGCGTTCCCGGGCAAGGTGGTGATCGACGGCGTGGTCACGATCAACGGCGAGAAGCTGTTCGCGCTGCAGTTCCTGCAGGCGAGGAATCCCGAATGGGTGCGCCGTCCCTTCTTCGCCAGGTACGATCCGGACGCCACCTGGCTCGACCACCTGAAGCCCGCCTTCGGGCGCGACAAGTTCTTCTTCGAGCAGGAGAGCGGCGGCCCGCTCAAGGGACCCGGCGGACGCGTCATCCCGC
Source organism: Massilia sp. IC2-477 (assembly GCF_020707265.1). Taxonomy (GTDB): domain Bacteria; phylum Pseudomonadota; class Gammaproteobacteria; order Burkholderiales; family Burkholderiaceae_D; genus Telluria. The sequence continues at coordinate 244,127 of NZ_JAJFEQ010000006.1, read as the reverse complement.
TGGTGCCGGCCGGCCAGCTGCACGGTGAAGGCGAGGGCGCCGCCCAGGACGCTGCCTGAGCCGGCACTGCGGACCGCTTTTTCCCCTCCTATGCAGGCGCCCGCCACTTCGCCACGCCTGACCGGCGTGGCGGTTTTTTTCTACGTGTTCCTGCCCTTCGCGCTGGGACACTACCTGTCCTCGCTGCTGCGCAATGCGAACGCGGTACTGGCCTCGCACCTGGTCGGCGCGCTCGCGCTCACGCCGGGGGAACTGGGGCTGCTCACCAGCGCCTTCTTCTTTGCCTTCGCCCTTGTCCAGCTGCCGGTCGGGATCGCCCTCGACCGCTGGGGACCGCGCCGGGTGCAGCTGGCAATGATGCTGGTCGGCGCGCTCGGCGCCCTGCTGTTTTCGCGCGGGACCGGCTTCCCCCAGCTGCTGGTGGCGCGCGCCGTCATGGGATTCGGCCTAGGCGGCTGCTTCATGGCGGCGGTGAAAGCGGTGTCCACCTGGATCGCGCCCAGCAAGCTGCCTTCGGTGCACGGCTACCTGATCGCCGTTGGCGGGCTGGGGGCGGCCACCGCCACCATGCCGGTGCGCCTGGCGCTCGAGTACACCGACTGGCGCGGCCTGTTCGCGATCCTGGCCGGGCTCACCGCCTGTTCCGGACTCCTGATCGCGCTGCTCTACCCGCGCGATACCGCGGCGACGCCCAGGCGCGGCCCGCTCGGCGAAGCCCTGCGCGGGGTGTTCCGGGCGCCGGTGTTTCGCACCACGGCGTCGCTGGTGCTGATCCCGCATGCGGTGTTCTTCGGCATCCAGGGCCTGTGGATTGGGCGTTGGCTGACCGACGTCGCGCGCTTCCCGGACGATGCGGTGGCCTACCTGCTCTACATGGGCATGGCCGCGGTGATCTTCGGCGCCATCGCGGTGGGCACGATCACCGAATGGGCAGGGCGGCGCGGTATCGATCCGCTCGACGTGGCGGCGGCCGGCATCGGCGTCTTCCTGCTGGTGCAGGCGGCCTTCATCGTCAACTACCAACCGAGCTTCCAGCTGCTGTCGGTGCTGTTCACGCTGGTGGGGACGATCACGGGCATCGAGTACGCCATCATCGCCCAGTCGATGCCGCGCGAATTGACCGGGCGCGCGGCCACCTGCCTGAACCTCCTGATCTTCATCGGCGCCTTCGTGGTGCAGGCGGGCTTCGGCCTGCTGGTCGGGCTGTGGACACCGGATGCGGGCGGCCATGCGCCGGCGATCGCCTACCGCGCCGCGTTCGCCGTGCTGGTGGCGGTGCAGCTGCCCGGGCTGGTCGGCTTCGTGCTGCGGCGCCGGCGCGAGCGCCGTGCGGAAGTTGCCGGCGTGGACGAGGCATTGGCGGCGCCTTCTTGAGGCCCGGGTCTTCGCTGCGCTAACGGGCGGCACGCAATGCGCGGATTGGCTAGCATCTGGCAACGCGGACGCCGCTCGCCCACAGGAGAAGACCATGCGCCCTTATCCGCTCGGAGCCGTGCTGTTGCTGCTGGCCGCCTGCGGCGATCGTTCCACCCTGTTGCCAGGCGCCGACGTCGGACCCGCGCCGGTCCTCGCGTCCCCGGTCAAACGCATCATTCCCACCGTCGACATTGCTCCCGCCAGGGGCTGGCCGTCCGGCGGCGCGCCAAGCGCAGCAAGCGGCCTCGCGGTGAAAGCCTTTGCCGACGGGCTCGATCACCCACGCTGGCTGCTGGTGCTGCCCAACGGCGACGTGCTGGTGGCCGAGACCAATGCCCCCGAGCGTCCCGAGGACAAGAAGGGGATCCGCGGCTACGTGATGGGCAAGGTGATGGCCAGGGCCGGCGCCGCCGTGCCGAGCGCGAACCGCATCACGCTGCTGCGCGATGCCGACGGCGACGGCGTGGCCGAAACGAAGTCGGTCTTCCTCAAGGGGCTGAATTCGCCCTTCGGCATGGCCCTGGTGGACGACATGCTGTACGTGGCCAATACCGACGGCATCCTGCGCTTCCCCTATCGTGGCGGCGATACCGCGATCACGGCCAGTGGACAGCCGGTGGCGCCGCTGCCGGCAGGGCCCTTGAACCACCACTGGACCAAGAACATCATCGCCAGCCCGGACGGCCGCCGGCTGTACGCCACGTCAGGCTCGAACAGCAACGTCGCCGAGAACGGCATCGACAAGGAGGTCGACCGCGCCGCCATCCTCGAGGTCGACATTGCCAGCGGACGGACCCGCCTTTTCGCTTCCGGCCTGCGCAACCCGAACGGCATGGCATGGAATCCGGAGACCGGCATGCTGTGGACCGTGGTGAACGAACGCGACGAACTGGGCAGCGACCTGGTGCCGGACTATCTCACGTCGGTAAAGGAGGGCGGCTTCTACGGCTGGCCTTACAGCTACTACGGCAGGCATGTGGACGAGCGCGTCAAGCCGCCGCGCCCCGACCTGGTCGCCAGGGCGATCGTGCCCGACTACGCCCTCGGCGCGCACGTGGCGGCGCTGGGCCTGGCCTTTTATACGGGCGCGCTGCTGCCCCGGTTCGCGGGCGGCGCCATCATCGGCCAGCACGGCTCCTGGAACCGCAAGCCCCTGTCGGGCTATAAGGTCGTCTACGTGCCGTTCAAGGCCGGCCAGCCAGACGGCAAGCCAATCGAGATCCTGGGCGGCTTCGTGAATAACAAGGGCGAGGCGCTCGGGCGGCCGGTGGGCGTGGCGGTGGACAAGGCTGGGGCCATCCTGGTGGCGGACGATGTCGGCAATGTCATCTGGCGCGTGACGCCGGCGCAGTGAATCAAGCGCAGCCGGCGACCAGCAGGACCGGCAGCCCGGTCCACAGGATACCCACCAATGCCAGCAGGGCGCCCAGCGCCGCCGACCAGTCCAGCAAGCCGGCGTTACCGGCATTGCGCAGGATGCCGCGCTCGCGCCACAGCAGCCATGCGCACACCAGCAGCGCCAGCGCGGTGGCAATCCCGAGCAGCACCCGGTCCGGCCCACCCGCGCGCATCGCGGCCGGCGTGCACTGCGCCGCCGCCAGCAGATAGCAGAAGGTGAAGTGCGCCGCCCAGACCAGCAAGGGCAGGGTGCCGCGCAGGAGCTGCCGGAAGAAGTGATCTTGCATGGCTACTCCATCAGCAGCGGAAGGATGCGCACCAGCGCCATGCCGGCGATGCCCTGCAGGGTCGTGTAGTGCCACAGCAGGGCGACGTTATCGAGCGTGGCACGGCTGTGCTCACCCAGGTGACCGCGCCAGGCCCGCAGAACCAGGTAGGGACCGGCGATCGCCAGCACCACCACGTGCAGCCCCTGGTAGCCGAGCAGGCCGCCGATTGCCGCGCCCCAGGCGCTGGCGCTCGGATCGAGGCCCGCGAACTGGTGCCCGCGCAGGTCCAGCAGGAAGGAGGCCGCCGTGCAGCCCAGCGCCATCAGCACCAGCCAGGGCAGGCGCCGCTTGCCGAGCGCACGGACGGCCAGCAGCATCAGGATGGAACTGGCCAGCAGCAGGCCGCCGGAGGCCAGCTGCCAGGGCAGTTCCGGCAACGCGGCGCCGGGCGGCGGGCAGACCATCAGGCGCATCGAGATGTGCACGTAGGCGTAGCCGAAGGAGGCGAAGATGAAGGCGTCGACCACCAGCATCACCATCGTGCCCCACCACGACTGCGAGGAAGTGGTTTTCGCGTTCACCGGCAGCACCAGGTCGTCGGCGACGCGCGCCTCATGGATGGGCGGCTTGCGGTCCGATTGCCACAGCCAGGCGATGGTGCCGCCCACCGCCATCAGCCCGAAGATCCAGGCCAGCAGCATTGCCTTGACCGTCAGCAGCAGGAAGAAACCCGCCGTGCCGAGGGCGGCGATGACGGGCAGCCAGCTGTCGCCCGGCAGCACCATCAGGTAGCGCGGCTCGCCCTTGACCGGGCTGGTGGCGATGGTCTCGCGCAGGCCGGTGGCGGTTTGCGGGAGGTAGTGCTGGCCGCGGTCCACTTCCTCCGACAGCGTCGGCTGGTCCCACAGCGGATTGGTCGAGGTGATGCGCGGGATGCTGCGGTTGCCGTAGGATTCCGAGGTGAGCCATTCCAGGGTCGGCGCATTCCAGGGGTTGCCGACTTCCTTTTCGGGCCGGCGCAGGGTGCGCACGGCGTCGACGATGAACAGCAGCACGCCGAAGGCGAAGACGAAAGCGCCGACCGTGGACAGCATGTTCAGGAAGTCCCAGCCCATCTGCGCGTCGTAGGTATACACGCGGCGCGGCATGCCGTACAGGCCGGTGATGTGCATCGGGAAGAAGGCCAGGTTGAAGCCCCCGAACATCAGCCAGAAGACCCAGCGCGCCATGCGCTCGGACAGGGCCTGTCCCTTGACCAGCGGCAGCCAGTAATACATGGCGGCGAACACCGGGAACACCATCCCGCCGATCAGCACATAGTGCAGGTGAGCCACGATGAAGTAGGTGTCGTGCGCCTGCCAGTCGAAGGGAATCACTGCCACCATCACCCCGGTCAGCCCGCCCAGCACGAAGATGAACATGAAGCCCATCAGGAACAGCGCCGGCGAGGTCATGCGCACGCGCCCGTTCCACAGGGTGGCGATCCAGGCAAACACCTGGATGCCGGTCGGGATCGCGACCGCCATGCTGGCCGCCGAGACGAAGCTCATCTCCAGCACGCCCAGGCCGGACGTGAACATGTGGTGGGCCCATAGCCCGAAGCTGAAGAAGCCGACGCCGACCAGGGCCACGATGATGGCGCGCCGACCCACCAGCGGGGTGCCGGCGATGGTCGGGATCATGGTCGAGACCATGCCGGCGGCCGGCAGGAAGATGATGTAGACCTCGGGGTGGCCGAAGAACCAGAACAGGTGCTGCCACAGGATCGGGTCGCCGCCGCGCTCGGCGATGAAGAAGGGCCAGTCGAAGGCGCGCTCCAGTTCCAGCAGGGCGGTGCCGGCGATCACGGCCGGGAAGGCGAACACGATCATCACCGCCACCACCAGCATGGCCCAGGCGTAGACCGGCATGCGGCGCAGCGTCATGCCGGGGGCGCGGGTGAACAGGATGCCGACGATCAGCTCGACCGCGCCGGCGATCGCCGAGATCTCGATGAAGCCGATCCCCAGCAGCCAGAAGTCGGCGTTCAGTCCAGGCGAATACGCGTTGCCGGTATAGGGCGGGTACATGAACCAGCCGCCGTCCGGCGCCAGCCCCACGAAGATGGTGCAGAAGAAGGCCAGGCCGCCGAATGCATAGGCCCAGTAGGCATAGGCGGACAGGCGCGGGAAGGGCAGGTCGCGCGCGCCCAGCATGTTGGGCAGCAGGTAGACCGCGATCGCCTCGACGATCGGGATCGCGAACAGGAACATCATCACCGTGCCGTGCATGGTGAAGACCTGGTTGTAGGTGCTCGGCGAGAGCAGGGTGTTGTCGGGCACGGCCAGCTGGACCCGCATCACCAGCGCCAGGATGCCGGCCAGGATGAAGAACAGCAGGGCGGTGCCGATGTAGAGCAGGCCGATGCTGGTGTTGTTGACCGACTTGAAGAAGCGCCAGCCGGTGGGCGTGCGCCAGACTTCCTTTAGGCGCTCGAATTCGCCTTCGGGGCGCGGCAGGGAATTAGGGAGCTGCGTCATTTCAGGTGCTCGAGGTAGGTGGACAGCGCGCGCAGCGTCTCGGCGTCGAGCTCGGGGGAGCCCGGCATGAACACGCCTGGTTTGCTCGCCTGCGGGTCGGCGATCCAGCCCTGCAGGGTGGCGCGGTGGGTGCGCAGCAGGCCGGCGCCGATGTACATGCGGCTGCCGACGTGGGTCAGGTCCGGCCCCAGGCGCGCGCCTTCGGCCACGCCGCGGATGGTGTGGCAGGCCTGGCAGCGCTGTTCGAGGAATGCAGTGCGGCCGCGCTCCAGCACCGGGCTGTTCGCTGGCAGGGCCGGCCGCGCCTGGCGGGCCAGCCAGGCGTCGAACTCCTGCGGGCTCGAGGCCACCACGTGCAGCGCCATCTTCGCATGCTGGGCGCCGCAGTATTCGGCGCACTGGCCGCGGTAGATGCCGGGCTTGTCGGCGCGCAGGGTGAGGCTGGTGACGCGGCCCGGCACCATGTCGCGCTTGCCCGCGAGCGAAGGCACCCACAGGCTGTGGATCACGTCGGCGGAGTTCAGGCCCAGGTGGACCGCGCGCCCGGTCGGGATGTGGATCTCGTTGGCGGTGACGACTTCCAGCCCGCTGGCCGGGTCGCGGTAGCGCACCTCCCACCACCACATCTTCGCCGTCACCGAGATGCTCAGCGCCCCATGCGAGGACTGCGGCGCCAGCTGGGCGCTGCGCCAGGTGCTCCAGCCCAGCAGCGCGCTCAAGACCACCACCGGGAAGGCGATGCCTCCGCCACCGATCCACAGCAGGGCGCCGGCCGGCCGTTCCTGGCGCCGCAGGCTCAGGTACAGCAGCGCCATCACGGCGACGAAGATCAGGGCGCCGGCGCCGAACATCACCCAGGCGAACTGGCTGATGATGGCGGCGTCCCAGCCGCCCGGGTGCAATACCGATTGCAGCGTGTTCTCCATGCGCGGCCTACCTGAGCGTGTACAGGAAGGCCGCCATGTGGCGCGCCTCCTGTTCCGTGAGTCCCATCGGCGGCATCTCGGTACCGGGCTTGACGGCGTGCGGCACGCGCAGCCAGCGCACCATATTGTCGGGCCGGTTGGGGATGCCGCCCGCGATGTAGCTGAGGCGCCCGATGTAGTCGAGCGCCGGACCGGCGTCTCCGGCGGCGCCCTGCACCCCGGGGATCACGTGGCAGGCGCCGCACTGGTATTGGGTCACGAGGCGCAGGCCCTGCCCGACGTCGCCGCCGGGGACGATCGAGCGCGGCGCTTCCTTGCATCCGGCAAGCAGCGCCGCGCAGGCCAGGAGCAGGCCGGCATGTCGTGTGCTTTTGCTGACGGAATCGTAGAGAGGGCGGGTGCGCACGCTTGGAAATCGCAATTGTGTAGTGGCTTTTATAATACACAAACAATGATGTAATTTTTTTAACTACTCCAATCGGACGCACCCCTGTCATGCTTTCGAACCGACGCCGGCTGATCGTGAAGACCGCTGTATTGACGCTGGTGGCAGCGGGCGTCACCGCGGGAGCTGCCGGCCTGGCGCTCCTGTACGGCGGCTGGTACAACATCGGCGCCACCGCCCAGCACGTCCCCTTCGTGTACTCGGTGCTGGAAGAGGGGATGAAGCACTCGGTGCGCAATCACGCGCAGGAAGTGCGCGTGCCGCAGCTGGGCGCTGAGCAGCAGCTGCGCCTGGGCGCGCAGGTCTACCGCGACAAGTGCGCCCAATGCCATGGCGGGCCCGGGTTCGCGCAGTCGAGCATCGGCATGAGCATGCAGCCGATTCCCGGCCCGCTGGTGGACGCGACCCAGCGCTGGGAGGCGCGCGAGCTGTACTGGATCACGAAGCACGGCATCAAGATGAGCGGCATGCCGGCCTGGGAATATCACCTGCGCGAAGACGAAATCTGGGCGGTGGTGGCCTTCGTGACGGTGTTGCCGACCATGAGCGCGCAGGACTACCGCGTCGCGACCGCGCAGGGAGCTGCCAAATGAAGGCGCTCCCGGTTTTCGTGCTCGGACTGGCGCTGGCCGGCTGCGCGCCCAAGCGTCCTCCGGCCGGGGTGCAGGGCGACCCGGAGCGCGGCAAGGTCGCCGTGACCCAGTACGCCTGCCAGTCCTGCCACATGATTCCCGGCGTGCCCGGATCGAAGGTCTACGTCGGCCGGCCTTTGGAAGACATGGCGCGGCGCAAGGTGCTGGCCGGTGGGGTGCCGAACGACCAGGCCGGCCTGGTGCGCTGGATCCGCGATCCGCAATCGGTCGACCCGAATACCGCCATGCCGAATATGGGCGTGAGCGAACGCGATGCGCTCGACATCAGCGCCTATCTCCTCACCCGGTGACCTGGGGCGCCGATCCTTGGTATCATCGCCGCCTGCCCACAGCCGGGCATGTTCACAACAGGGAAAGACGACAATGAGATTGGTGCGCTATGGCCGCCCGGGCAAGGAAAAGCCGGGCCTGTTCGACGAAGAGGGCCGCCTGCGCGACCTGTCCGGGATCATCGACGACATCGACGCGTCCCAGCTGGGCGACAAGGCGCTGCGCAAGCTGGCCAAGGTCGACTGGAAGACCCTGCCGCTGGTCCGCGGCAATCCGCGCCTGGGCGTGCCGGTCAAGGGCGTCGGCAAGTTCATCGGCATCGGCATGAACTACGCCGACCACGCCGCCGAGACGGGCGCCGCGGTGCCGAAGGAACCGATCTTCTTCACCAAGGCCATCAGCTGCCTGTCCGGTGCGGACGACCCGATCCAGCTGCCGAAAGGCTCGAAGAAGACCGACTGGGAAGTCGAGCTGGGCGTGGTGATCGGCGCGCGCGCGCAGTATGTGAAGGAAGAGGATGCGCTGAAGTACGTGGCGGGCTACTGCGTGGTCAACGACGTCTCCGAGCGCGCCTTCCAGTTCGAGATGGGTTCGCAGTGGGACAAGGGCAAGGGCTGCGACACCTTCGGCCCGGTCGGCCCCTTCCTGGTCACGCGCGACGAGATCTTTGACGTGCAGGACCTCGACCTCTACCTGGAACTGAACGGCAAGCGTATGCAGACCGGGAATACCTCGAAGATGATCTTCACGGTGGCGCACATCGTCAGCTACGTGTCGCGCTTCATGACCCTTGAGCCGGGCGACATCATCACCACCGGCACCCCGCCGGGCGTGGGGATGGGGCGTTCGCCGCAGCGCTTCCTCAAGAAGGGCGACAAGCTGCGCCTGGGGATCGCGGGCCTGGGCGAGCAGCAGCAGGAAGTGCTGGCCTTCCCGAAGTAAGCCCTAGTCAGGCAGCGGTGCCGCGTTTGACGCCGGCACCGCCGTCCTGGCCGTATTCATCACCATGGCCAGGAAGGTGTAATACCCGTTCAGTCCCATCAGGTCGACCACCCCCTGCTCGCCGAACAGCGCGAGCGCGTCCGCATACACCCGGTCCGACACCGACTTCCCCTCATGCAGTTCGATGCAGAAGTCGTGCACCACCGCTTCGTCCACCAGCATGTCCTCCGGCCGGCGCCGCTCGGCGATCGCGTCGATCACCGAGGACGGAATCCCCACCTGCGCTGCGATCGGCGCATGGATCGCCCATTCCACCTGCTGGTTCCACTGGCGCGCCGTGACCAGGATCGCCAGCTCCGACAACCTGACCCCGATCGCGCTGCGGTAGCGCAGGTATTCGCCCATGCGCTGGGCGTACTCCATCAGTTCCGGGCTGCGCAGCAGCGGCACGAAGGGCCCGTAGACCGCGCCGCGCGGACCGTCGATAATGGCCTGCGCCGCGGCGCGTTGGGCGGCGCTCATCTCTTCCGGCGCAATCGGTCCTAGTCGGTCGCTCATGGCGGGGCAGCATTTGTTGTAATTGGTAAATAATTGCACAGCGTCCATCAAAAATCAAAAGAACCGGCGCGCAGCACGCTTATTGTCAAATCCTTCCACTTCCGAAGGGAGCCGTAATGAGTCACATCCTCCACCGCAACCTGCGCCAGGTGCCGCCGACCGCGGTCTCGGGCGACGGCATCCGCATGCGCGACAAGGCCGGCCGCGTCTACATCGACGCCAGCGGCGGCGCGGCCGTGTCCTCGCTGGGCCATGGCCATCCGGACGTGATCGCGGCCATGCACCGCCAGATCGACCGCTGCGCCTATGCCCACACCGCCTTCTTCACCACCGACGCGGCCGAGGAACTGGCGGACCGCCTGATTGCCGGCGCGCCGCAGGACATCGGCGGCGTCTACCTGGTCTCGGGCGGATCGGAAGCGATGGAGACGGCGCTGAAGCTGGCGCGCCAGTACTGGGTCGAGGCGGGCGAGCCGCAGCGCCGCCTGTTCATGGCGCGCCGCCAGAGCTACCACGGCAACACCCTGGGCGCGCTGGCCGTCGGCGGCAACGAATGGCGCCGCAAGGCCTTTGCCCCGCTGCTGATGGACACGGTGCGGGTGGCGCCCTGCTACGAATACCGCGGCCGTGCCGCCCACCAGAGCGTGGACGACTATACCGCCGGCCTGCTGGACGAACTGGAAACCCGGATCCTGGAAGCAGGGCCGGACAACATCATCGCTTTCGTGGCCGAGCCGGTGGTGGGCGCGACCGGCGGCGCGATCCCGCCCACGCCCGGCTACTTCCAGGGCGTGCGCGATATCTGCGACCGCTACCGCATCCTGTTCATCGCCGACGAGGTGATGTGCGGGATGGGCCGCACCGGCAGCATGTATGCGATCGAGCAGGACGGCGTGGCGCCGGACATCATCGCCATCGCCAAGGGCCTGGGCGCCGGCTACCAGCCGATCGGCGCGGTGCTGGCCCACCAGACCATCATCGACTGCCTGCGCGGCGGCAGCGGCGTGTTCCAGCACGGGCACACCTACATCGGCCACCCGGTGGCGGCGGCCGCCGCGCTGGAAGTGCAGAAGGTGATCGAGCGCGACGATCTACTGGGGCGGGTGCGCAGCCGCGGCGCGACGCTGCGGCGCATGCTGGGTGATGTGTTCGGGACCCACGAGCACGTGGGCGACATCCGCGGCCGCGGACTGTTCCTGGCGCTGGAATTCGTGCAGGACCGCGCCAGCAAGACGCCCTTCGCGCCGGAGCGCAAGCTGCATGCGGCGATCAAGGCCAAGGCAATGGAGAACGGGCTGATGGTCTACCCGATGGGAGGGACCATCGACGGGCAGTACGGCGACCACGTGCTGCTGGCGCCGCCCTTCATTGCGACGGCGGCGGATCTGTCGGAGATCGTGTCGCGGCTGGCGGATGCGGTGGAGGCGGCGTTGAAGCAGTAGTTTTATTCAGCTAGCCGCAAGACCGTCGTTCCGGCGAAGGCCGGAACCCAAGTTTTATGCGTACTACCAAGGCATCGAGCACAGCTAACGCGACGCAACGGAATTGGAGTGAACAATGCCGGTGGTATTGTTCACGCCTTCGCCGGGATGACGGATCAACCTGCGGTGGCTGGAGTATGGGCAGCGTGCCCGCTTACGCCAGCACCTTCCTGATCCACTTCGAGATGTCCTGCACCTCTTCCAGGCACAGCGAATGCTGCATGGCGTACTCGTGCCACTCCACCTTGTAGCCCAGCGACACCAGCACGTCCTTCGACTCGCGTGCGCGCGCAAAAGGCACCACGTTGTCGTGGGTGCCGTGGGCCATGAAGATCGGCGTGCCCAGGCTCTCCTCGCTGCGCTCCTGGCCCACCACGGTGGCCAGCGGCAGGTAGCCGGACAGGCACAGCATGCCGGCCAGCTTTTCCGGATGGCGCATGCCGGTCTGCAGGGTCATCGCGCAGCCTTGCGAGAAGCCGGCCAGGATGATGCGCGAGGCCGGGATGCCGCGGGCTTTCTCGCGTGCGATCAGCGCCTCGACGTCGCGCTGCGAAGCGCGCAGGCCGCCTTCGTCTTCGCGGCGGGTCAGCTCGGCGCCGGTGATGTCGTACCAGGCGCGCATCACGTAGCCGCCGTTGATCGTCACCGGCATCGTGTTCGCATGCGGGAACACGAAGCGGATGCCGGGCAGGCCGGACAAGTCGAGTTCGTTCACGAGCGGCACGAAGTCGTTGCCGTCGGCGCCCAGGCCGTGCAGCCAGATGACCGCCACTTCCGGATTCGGCGCGGTTTCGATCTCGATGTTTTGCAGCAGTTGGGTCATTCGGTTTCCTTTATGCGGCAGGAGGACGCAAGGCCGACTTCGGGCGGAAGGTCTTGCTCACCGCGGGGTTGGTTTCCATGTAAGGGCCGCCGATCAGGTCGATGCAGTAGGGCACTGCGGCGAAGATGCCGCCGACCACCGTGTTGCCCGCGTCGTCCTTCAGGCCTTCCAGCGTTTCCTTGATCGATTTCGGCTGGCCCGGCAGGTTCATGACCAGGGCCGCGTGATCAGGCGTTTCGCGGATCACGGCGGTCTGGCGCGACAGGATCGCGGTCGGCACGAAGCGCAGGCTGATCTGGCGCATCTGTTCGCCGAAGCCTGGCATCTCTTTCGTGCCGATGGCCAGCGTGGCCTCGGGCGTGAGGTCGCGCCGCGCCGGGCCGGTGCCGCCGGTCGTCAAGACGAGATGGCAGCGCACATTGTCGACCAGGTCGACCAGGGTGCGTTCGATCTCCGCGCGCTCGTCGGGGATCAGACGGGTTTCGATACGATATGGCGTGGTGATCGCCGAAGCAAGCCAGTCGGACAGCGCCGGAATGCCCTTGTCCTCATAGACGCCGCCGCTGGCGCGGTCCGAAACCGACACCAGCCCAATCACCAGGGTTTGATCACTCGTCGTCGGAGTCATCGTCAACCGGTTCTTCGTCTTCGTCGGCGGCTGCCTGCTTCGACTTCTTGCCCAGGTCCTTCAGGATCTGGAAGATCTCGCGGTAGGCCTTGGGCGGCTTGTTCTCGGCCTGTTCCTTGCGCGCGTTGCGGATCAGGGTGCGCAGGTGCTGCCCGTCCAGTTCCGGGTTCTCTTCCAGGAGCTGGGTCAGGGCCTTGTCGTCGGCGAGGAGTTTTTCGCGGCGGCGCTCGAGCGCGTGCAGGGCCGCGGTTTCGGCCTTGGAGGCGCCTTTCCAGCTGTCGATGGTGCGCTTGATGACGTCGACTTCCGCCTCGTCCAGCGTGCGCATCTTCTTGCCCACGAACTGCAGCGCGCGGCGGCGGCCTTCGTGGTTGGTGATGGTCTGGCAGGTGAGGATGGCTTCCTTGACGTCTTCCGGCATCTCGACGCGCTTGACGCGGTCGCGGGGCGCCTCCACCAGCTGTTCGCCGAGCTTTTGCAGCTCGTTCGACTGGCGCTTGGCTTCGGACTTGGAAGGACGTTCGTATTCTTGATCGAACTCGTTGGACTGGAAGCCCACGGAGCCGCGGTTTGGATTAGGCATAATCTATGGATTGACTCGGATTGATCCGATTGGCTCGGGGCCTGTCAGTGAAAACTGTAAACGGCTGCTATGATAACTGTTTTAGGGCGAGCTACGAAAAACACGACATGAACGACTCCGCGATCACCTCTGCGTTTTCCCATACCCAGGACCAGCTGAAACAGCTCGCCCGCGACGTATTGGCGTTCGCGAAAGAGCAGGGCGCCACCGATGCCTCGGTCGAAATCAGCGAAGGCAGCGGCCTGTCGGTTTCCGTGCGTAAAGGCAAGATCGAGACGATCGAGCAGAACCGGGACAAGGGCATCGGCGTCACGGTCTACTACGGCCAGCGGCGCGGCAATGCCAACACCTCGGACTTTTCCACCAAGTCCCTGAAGGACACCGTGGAAGCGGCCTGGAACATCGCCCGCTTCACCGCCGAAGACGATTGCGCCGGCCTGCCGGACGCCGAGCTGCTGGAACTGAACCCGCGCGACCTGCGCCTGTTCTATCCCTGGCAGATCAGCACCGAGGAAGCCGTCGAATTGGCCCAGCGCTGCGAGAACGCAGCGTTCGAGGTCGACCCGCGCATCACCAACAGCGAGGGTTCGAGCGTCTATGTGCAGCAGTCGCACTTCGTCGGCGCCAACTCGCGCGGTTTCATCGGCGGCTACCCGTTCTCGCGCCACACCATCTCGGTGGCGCCGATCGCCGGCAAGGGCAACCGCATGCAGCGCGACGACTGGTACACCTCGGCGCGCGATCCGAAAAAGCTGGGCAAGCCGGAAGCGGTCGGCCGCTACGCCGCCGAGCGCGCGCTGGCGCGCCTGAACGCGCGCAAGCTCGACACCCGTACCTGCCCGGTGCTGTTTGAGGCGCCGTTGGCCGCCGGCCTGCTCGGCTCCTTCGTGCAGGCCGTCTCGGGTGGCGCGCTGTACCGCAAGTCGAGCTTCCTGCTCGACACCCTCGGCAAGCAGGTGTTCCCGGAGCACATCAGCATCGTCGAAGACCCGCACCTGATCGGCGCGGTCGGCTCCGCCCCCTTCGACGAAGAGGGCGTGCGCACCAGCCGCCGCAAGGTGGTCGACGCCGGCGTGCTGCAGGGTTACTTCCTGTCCTCGTACTCGGCGCGCAAGCTGGGTATGCAGACCACGGGTAACGCCGGCGGCTCGCACAACCTCGACCTCGTGTCCTCGCAGACGAAGCGCGCCGACGACTTCGAAGGCATGCTGCGCAAGATGGGCACCGGCCTGCTCGTCACCGAACTGATGGGCCAGGGCGTCAACTACGTCACCGGCGACTATTCGCGCGGCGCGTCCGGCTATTGGGTCGAGAACGGCGTGATCCAGTATCCGGTGGAAGAAATCACCATCGCGGGCAATATGCGCGAGATGTTCACCCAAATCGTGGCAATCGGTAACGATGTCCTTTCTCGTGGCAACAAATCGACCGGCTCGATCCTCATCGAGAAGATGGTCGTTGCCGGAACTTAAGAAACTGAGCCGGAGGAAAGCATGAGCAAGTTCATTCGTATCGACAAGGAAAACAGTCAGAAGAGCGTCCTGCTCAACCTCGACCTCGTGGCCACCGTCGAGCTGTCGCAACCGTCCGACCTGTTGAGCTCGGGCAGCGACACGCGCAAGGCCTACGTCACCTTCCTGGCAGCCGACAAGACCACCATTGCCACGCTGCATTTCGATTCGCTCGGGGATGCCGGCAACTGGGTGGGCAAGCACCTGGGCGTCGAACTCTGAGCCGTCATGGCTGAGAACAAGACCAGGGCAAACGGCGCCAGCGTGCGCGCCTATCTCGATGCGATTCCCGACGCGGGCCGGCGCGCAGACTGCGAAGCGCTGGCCGCCTTGATGGAACGGGTGACCGGCAAGCCGCCCGTGATGTGGGGCGACAGCATCGTCGGCTTCGACAGCTACCACTACCGATACGACAGCGGCCGCGAGGGCGATGCCCCGCTCGCCGGCTTCTCGTCACGCAAGGGCGACATCAGCCTGTATCTCTCCTGTGGGGAGCCGGAACTGGAAGAATTGCTCGGTCGCCTGGGCAGGCACAAGATGGGCAAGGCCTGCCTGTACCTGCGGTGCCTCGATGACGTCGACCTGAACGTGCTCGAACAGCTGGTCGCGCAATCGGCAACCGCAACGCGGGCGCGCTACCCCGGCGTCGCGGTCTGAGTCTCGGCCGGTTCAGCCGGTCTGCTCGATGCGGCTGAGCCGCTGGCCGTAGATGCCCCAGGTGACGGGCTCGCCGTCGACCGTAGCCTTCAGGATCCAGCCCGTGCCGATCTTCGCGACCGTCACCTCGGTTTCGAGCTCCTTTGCCACCTTCTCGGCCCAGGTCCGTGCCGCGCCCTGGCCCTTGAACAGCTCCTGGCCCTCGAACACGACGGTGGCGTCGAATACGGAAGCGGAAAAGACGCTCATGCCTTCAGTGCGCGGATGGCGTTGAGCACCGGCTGCAGCACCGCGGCGCCGAGGCGCGCGCTGCGGGCGCCGTCCCAGCCCACCTGCGGGTCAGGATCGTTGGCGTTGTCCTTGAACGGCAGTTCCAGGGTCAGGGACAGGCAGCCGAAGGCGTGGGTGATGTGCGAGGACCCCATGGTCAGGGTCTCGTCGGTGAACGGCGTCTTGCCGTAGCCGTGCACGTCCTGGAAGTCCGGGCTCGCGATCTTGAAGTCTTCGATGAACTGCTTCTGCTGGGCTGCCTGGGCTTCGGTCCAGGTCGGGAGCGACTCGCTGCCGGCCACGAACACGTAGGGCAGGCCCTCGTCGCCGTGCACGTCCAGGCACAGGTCGACGCCGGTTTCGTGCATCTTCTTCAGGACCAGGAACACTTCCGGGCTGCGCTCCAGCGAGGGGTTTATCCACTCGCGGTTCAGGTTGGCGCCGGCCGCGTTGGTGCGCAGGTTGCCGCGCACCGAGCCGTCCGGGTTCATATTCGGGACCACGTAGAACACGGTTTCCTTGAGCAGCTGGCGTCCGAACGGATGCGCCGGGTCGAGCAGGGCGTCGAGCATGCCTTCCACGAACCACTCGGCCATGGTTTCGCCCGGGTGCTGGCGAGCGATCACCCACACCTTCTTCTTCTCGGGCGAAGGTTCGCCGATGACCAGCATGTTCAGGTCGCGGCCGTCGACCGTGTTGCCGAGGTCCAGCATGCGCACGTGCTCGGACATCTGGGCGCGGTCGAGCAGTTCCAGGTGGCGTTCCCAGGAATACGGTTCGAAGTAGGCGTAGTAGACGCTGTCCATGCCCGGGGTGTGCTCGATGCTCAAGACCTTGCCGTCATACGAGGTCGGCACGCGGAACCAGTTGATGCGGTCGTAGCTCGCCATTGCCTGGTAGCCTTCCCAGCCGGCCGGATAGGCGGCCTGGCCGGCGTTCAGGAAGCGGATGGTGCAGGCCTGGCCTTGCGCGCCCTGCAGGCGGAAGTAGAACCACTGGATGATGTCGGCGTGCGAATCCTTGCGGATGTTCAGGTCGATGGCGTTCGCGCTGGTGGCGTTCACGACCTCGATGGCGCCAGCGTCGAACTGGCTGCTGATCTTGATAGACATGGTATGTCCTGGTTGAAAGCTGTTTGAAAGCTGTTGGTGAAAGACGCAGATGATACCGCAATGCTCAGGCCAGGCCGCCGAAGCGCTCAAAGAAGCTGGCCTCGGCCGGGGGCGTGCTGTCATCTTCCTTGCCCAGCATGGCCATCACGTGCGCCTCGGCCTGGCGCCAGGTCAGCCGGTAGATGTCGCGCGCCAGCTGGTAGGCATCGGTGCCCGGCCACGGGGCGGGCAGCAGTTCGAGCGGCAGCATCGGGTCGTGCAGCTGCACCCGGCGGTAGGCGTGGATCAGCAGGGTGCGGATGGCAAAGGCGTCCTGCGGCGCGACCTCCTGGCCCCCCTTCAGCTGGGCCAGGAGCGGCGTGAAGCGGTCGATGAACTGGCGGTAGGCGCCGACGACAGCGGACAGGTCCCAGGCGTCGCCCACCAGCTCCGGCAGCGGGCGCGAGCCGACGCCGGGCAGTTCGGCCGCATCGCACACAAACACTTTTCCTTCGGCGCCCGCGCGCGCCAGGATCTCGCGCAGGGTGTCCTGCTGCGGCGCCGGGTGCGCCATCACGCCGGTGGCCAGCATCGCAAAGCCTTCCCATTCCAGCTCCTTGCGCAGCAGGGCGCGCAGGTCGCCGTCGATGCTGCCGTTGGGCGCCAGAACAAAGGTCCAGTGCCCGTCCCAGTGCAGGCCCGGCGGCGCATAGATGCGGCGGTTGGCCCGCTCAAAGCGGGGCAGGGCCCTGGGCTCGAGCGCGTAGCGGCTGCGGCGGCCCTCGCGGCTGGCCACCAGCCAGCCTTCCTGTACCAGGCGGAACACGCTGGTGCGCACCAGGCGGTCCGACACGCCCAGGGGACCCAGCAGCTCGATCATGCTGCCCAGCCAGAAAGCGCCGCCGTGCGGGGCGATGGCGTCGCCGCATAGGGTCATCACCAGCGATTTATGGCGCGGCGGGTCGTTCGTCAGGAAGTGGTCGATCCACTCGCCGCTGGTGAGTCGTGTCATGTTGATAAGGTCGCAATATGATTCAAAATTTTGGTGTACATCCGATTTTTTGTATCGTATTATGGTTTGGAGAGGTTTGCAACGGAGACCAGCATGTACGCACAGATGGTGGAGACCGGACTCAAGAAAGTCCGTACCGAAGAAGACATGAATGCCGAAGAAGCGGCGTTCCAGGCGCGCATCGACGCCGGCATCAAGATCGAGCCGAAGGACTGGATGCCCGAGGCCTACCGCAAGACCCTAATCCGCCAGATCTCGCAGCACGCGCACAGCGAGATCGTCGGCCAGCTCCCGGAAGGGAACTGGGTCACGCGCGCCCCGACGCTGCAGCGCAAGTCGGTCCTGCTGGCCAAGATCCAGGACGAGGCCGGCCACGGCCTGTACCTGTACAGCGCCGCCGAAACGCTCGGCGTGTCGCGCGACGAACTGCTGCAGGCCCTGCATGCGGGGAAGGCGAAGTACTCGAGCATCTTCAACTACCCGACCCTGAGCTGGGCCGACATGGGCGCGATCGGCTGGCTGGTCGATGGCTCGGCCATCATCAACCAGATCCCGCTCTGCCGCTGCTCCTACGGTCCGTACGCGCGCGCCATGATCCGCGTCTGCAAGGAAGAGTCCTTCCACGCACGCCAGGGCTACGACATCATGATGGCCCTGGCAAAAGGCACGCCGGAGCAGAAGGCGATGGCGCAGGATGCGCTGAACCGCTGGTGGTGGCCGTCCCTGATGATGTTCGGTCCGTCGGACGCCGAGTCCGTGAACAGTGCGCAGTCGACCGCCTGGCGCATCAAGCTGTTCTCGAACGACGAGCTGCGCCAGCGCATGGTCGACCAGACCGTGCCCCAGGCCGAATACCTGGGCCTGACCATCCCCGATCCGGACCTGAAATGGAACGAGGAGCGCGGCTCCTACGATTTCGGCGAGATCGACTGGAGCGAGTTCCACAACGTCCTGAAGGGCAACGGCCCCTGCAACCGCGAGCGCCTGCGCACCCGCGTGAAAGCGTATGAGGACGGCGAATGGTTCCGCGACGCGCTGGTCGCCCACGCTGACAAGAAAGCCGCCCGCAAGGCCGCCGCGTAGGGGTGATCTGGTCCAGTGGACCAGATCACGCTCTGCCGACCGCGCGTTCAACCAGCTTACGCATGACCGCACAAGAATGACGGAGATAAGAATGAGCAAAGAATGGCCGCTGTGGGAAGTCTTCATCCGCAGCCAGCACGGCCTGGCCCACAAGCATGTGGGCAGCCTGCACGCACCCGACGCCGAGATGGCGATCAATAACGCACGCGACGTCTACACCCGCCGCAACGAAGGCGTGTCGATCTGGGTCGTGCGCGCCCAGGACATCGTGGCCAGCAGCCCGAGCGACAAGGAAGCCCTGTTCGAGCCGGCCAACAGCAAGGTCTACCGCCACCCGACCTTCTTCCCGATGCCGGAAGAAGTCAAGAACCTGTGAGCCTCGCCGTGGATGCCAAGATTGAATACCTGCTGCGCCAGGGCGACAACGCCCTGATCCTGTCGCAGCAGCTGTGCCAGCTGTGCGGCAAGGGCCCGGCGCTGGAAGAAGACATGGCGCTGTCGAACGTCGCCCTCGACCTGCTGGGCCAGACCCGCATGTGGCTGACCTATGCCGGCGAGCTGGAAGGCAAGGGCCGCGACGAAGACCGCCTGGCCTTCCACCGCGACGCCCACGACTACCGCAACTGCCTGCTGGTGGAGCAGCCGAACGGCAGCTACGCCGAGGTCATGGTGCGCCAGTTCCTGTTCGATACCTGGCACTACTTCCTGATGGACGGCCTGACCCGCTCGAGCGATGCGCGCATCGCCGAGATCGCACAGAAGTCGATCAAGGAAGTCACTTACCACCTGCGCCGCTCGGGCGACCTGGTGGTGCGCCTGGGCGACGGCACCGACGTCAGCCACGCGAAGATGCAGACCGCACTGGACGAGTTGTGGATGTACAGCGGCGAGATGTTCATCTATGACGCGGTCGACAATGCGATGGTGGAGCAGGGCGTGGCGCCGGCCATCGAGCCGCTGCGCCAGATGTGCCTCGACCACATGGCCGAAGTATTCACTGAGGCGACCCTCACCATGCCTTCGCCGGAAGCGTACATGCAGCGCGGCGGCAAGCAGGGCCGCCACAGCGAGCGCCTCGGCTACATCCTGGCCGAGATGCAGTTCCTGCAGCGCGCCTACCCGGGAGCGCAGTGGTAATGAGCACCGTGGGCGTCAGCCTTGAGCAGGTCTGGAGCTGGCTCGGCGAAGTTGCCGATCCGGAGATCCCGGTCATCTCGGTGGTGGACCTCGGCATCATCCGCGACGTCGCCTTTGATGGCGACGCCTGCGTGGTGACGATCACGCCCACGTACTCGGGCTGCCCCGCAATGCAGGTCATTGCCGATGCGGTGAAAGAAGCCTTGCTGTCGCACGGCCTGGAAGACGTCCGCATCCTCACTCGCCTGGCGCCTGCCTGGACCACCGACTGGATGAGCGAGACCGGCAAGGCTGCCCTCAAGGGCTACGGCATCGCGCCGCCCGTGCAGCAGGCGATCGACATCAGCGGCCTGCACGCCGGCATCCGCCGCCGCGCCGCGCCGGAAGTCTCTTGCCCGCACTGCGGCTCGCCCCATACCCAACTGACCAGCGAATTCGGCTCGACCCCGTGCAAGGCGCTGTACAAGTGCCTCGACTGCCGCGAGCCTTTCGACTACTTCAAGTGTCACTAAGATGAGCAAATTCTATCCACTGACCGTGGCGAAGGTGAAGCACGAAACCCGCGACGCCATCGCCGTCACCTTCGACGTGCCGCCGGAACTGAAACCGCAGTTCGCCTACCAGCAGGGCCAACATCTGACCTTGCGCGCGATGATCGACGGCGAGGACGTGCGCCGTTCGTATTCAATCTGCTCGGCGGTGCAGGACGAGAGCCTGCGCGTGGCGATCAAGCGGGTCGGCGGCGGCCTGTTCTCGACCTGGGCCAATGAAGCCTTGAAGCCAGGCGCCACGCTGGAAGTGATGCCGCCGATGGGGCACTTCAACGTGCCGCTCGATCCGACGAGCGAACGTCATTACCTGGCGTTTGCGGCCGGTAGCGGCATCACGCCGATCCTGTCGATCGTGAAGACTACGCTCAAGGCCGAGCCGAAGAGCCGCTTCACCATCGTGTACGGCAACCGCGCCTCGTCGAGCGTGATCTTCCGCGACGAACTGAGCGAACTCAAGGACACCTACATGGACCGGCTCAAGCTGGTGTATGTGATGAGCCGCGAGCAGCAGGACATCGAACTGTTCAACGGCCGCATTACGGAAGAAAAGTGCGGTCACTTCCTCAAGCACTGGATCGACATCAGGGATATCGACATCGCCTTCATCTGCGGCCCGGAAGACATGATGCACGGCGTCTCGCGTTCGCTGCAGGCGGCCGGGCTGGCAAAGGAAAAGATCCGCATCGAGCTGTTCGCCGCCAGCATCCCCAAGCACGAGCACAAGCCGCGCAAGGTGGAAGTGGGGCAGCAGCACCAGACCGAAGTCACCGTCATCATGGACGGCAACGCGGCCAGCTTCACGATGGACAAAGATAAAGAGTCCATCCTCGACGCCGGCCTGCGCGCCGGCATCGACATGCGCTACTCGTGCAAGGGCGGCGTGTGCTCCACCTGCCGCTGTAAGGTGCTCGACGGGCAGGTGGAGATGGATGTGAACTACGCGCTCGAAGACTACGAAGTGGCGCGCGGGTTTGTGCTCAGTTGCCAGAGCTTCCCGATCACCGACAAGGTGGTCGTTGACTTCGACATCGCTGAATAGGCACGACCGCAACGCTGTTAGCACCACCGCACGCAAAACCGTCGTACGCGCCACTGGCGCCTACGACTTCCGGCGTAGGCCGGAACCCAATTTGACTTTCGCGGCTCAGCAACGAACTTGGGTCCCGGCCTGCGCCGGGACGACGACTCAACGGACAACAATAAAAAACGGAGACACCCATGACCTACGAATCCATCCAGTTCAAGATCGACAAGGGCATCGCCCTCCTGACGCTGAACCGCCCTGATCGCCTGAACAGCTTCACCCAGGCCATGCACCTCGAAGTGCGTGACGCGCTGGATAAGCTGCAGGCCGACAAATCCGTGCGCGTGCTGGTGCTGACCGGCGCCGGCCGCGGCTTCTGCGCCGGCCAGGACCTGTCCGACCGCGCCGTCGAACCGGGCGCCCCGGGCGTGGACCTGGGCGAGTCGGTCGAGAAGTTCTACGCCCCGCTGGTCATGACCCTGAAGACGCTGCCGATGCCCGTCATCTGCGCGGTGAACGGCGTGGCCGCCGGCGCCGGCGCCAACCTGGCCCTGGCCTGCGACATCGTGCTGGCCGCGAAGTCGGCCAGCTTCATCGAAGCCTTCTGCAAGCTAGGCCTGATCCCCGACACCGGCGGCACCTGGCACCTGCCGCGCCTGATCGGCCACGCACGCGCCACGGGCCTGGCCATGCTGGGCGAGAAGCTCAGCGCCGAGAAGGCCGAGCAGTGGGGCCTGATCTGGGCCTGCGTCCCGGACGAAGCCCTGATGGACCAGGCCATGGCCATGGCCGAGCACTTCGCCGCCGCCCCGACCAAGGGTCTTGCCTTCACCAAGAAGGCACTGCAGGCCAGCTGGGCCAACACCCTGCCGGAACAGCTGAAGCTGGAAGGCGAGATGATGCGCGAACTGGGCTACAGCCACGACTACCGCGAAGGCGTCGCCGCCTTCATCGCCAAGCGCCCTGCGCACTTCAAGGGAGAATAAGATGGCGGCACTGGACAAGGGCAGCATCGTCGCGGTCGTCGGCAGCGGCGCCATGGGCTCGGGCATCGCCCAGGTCGCGGCCAGCGCCGGCCACCAGGTGCTGCTGTTCGATACGCGCACCGAAGCGGCCGACAAGGCCATCACGGAGATCGGCAAGACCTACGCCAAGCTGGTCGAAAAGGGCCGCATGGACGCCACCGCTGCCGACGAGGCACGCGCGCGCCTCAAGCGCATCGCGTCGCTGCAGGAAACGGCGGGCGCCGCGCTGGTGGTCGAAGCCATCGTCGAGAACCTGGATGCCAAGCGCGCGCTGTTCACCGAACTGGAAGGTATCGTCGGTGAGGACTGCATCCTGGCCACCAACACCTCGTCGATCTCGGTCACTGCGATCGCGGCGCCCCTGCGCCATCCGGAACGGCTGGTCGGCATGCACTTCTTCAATCCGGTGCCCCTGATGGCGCTGGTCGAAGTCATCAGTGGCATTGCAACCAGCAAGGAAGTCGCCGACACGGTCTACGCTACCGCCGAAGCCTGGGGCAAGAACCCGGTGCACGCGAAGTCGACGCCCGGCTTCATCGTGAACCGCGTCGCCCGTCCGTACTACGCGGAAGCGCTGCGCCTGCTGCTGGAACAGGCCGCCGAACCGGCCACCATCGACGCCGTGCTGCGCGACTGTGGCGGCTTCCGCATGGGTCCCTTCGAGCTGATGGACCTGATCGGCCATGACGTCAACTTCTCGGTGACGAACTCGGTCTACAACGCCTACTTCGGCGATCCGCGCTTCACCCCCTCGATCCTGCAGCAGGAACTGGTCAACGCCGGCTTCCTGGGCCGCAAGACGGGCCGCGGCTTCTACCGCTACGGCGAGGGCGTCGAGAAGCCTGCACCGCAGACGGAAAGCCTGCAGCCGCGTCCGGAATCGGTCGCCCTCATCGGCAGCGAATCCGGGCAGCTCGACCCCCTGGCCGCGCGCATCGCCGCGGCCGGCTTCGACATGGCGCGCGAGGAAACCCTGGATGCCACCCCCGGCTTCCTGTGTGGAGGCGCTGCCGTTTACCTGACCGATGGCCGTACGGCGACCGAGCGCGCGGCTGAAGCCTGGCACGACGACACCGTCGTCTACGACCTGCTGCTGGACGCCGCCGGCGCCACCCGCATTGCGCTGGCGCGCGCCGACCAGTGCAGCATGGATGCCTACAACGCGGTCGTCGGCATGTTCCAGGCCGCCGGCTTTGCCGTCACCCGCCTGGACGATGTGCCCGGCATGGCCGTGATGCGCACGGTCGCCATGCTGGCCAACGAAGCGGCGGACGCGGTCAACCAGGGCGTGTGCAGCGCGCTTGCTGTCGACATTGCGATGCGGAAGGGCGTCAACTACCCGCGCGGTCCGCTGGCCTGGGCCGACAGCGTCGGCCTGGAGCATATCGTCGCCGTGCTGGCCAACTTGGCGACGAGCTATGGCGAAGACCGCTATCGGGTGTCGCCGCTGCTGCGCCGGAAGATCGCCGCCAATCCGCACGGAGCGACGTTCCATGCATAGCGATCCGCAGGCGCTGGCCGAGCTGGCCGGGAAGACCATGTACGAGCGCGATCCGGCCAGCCAGGCCTTGGGCATGACGCTGGACGAGATCCGTCCCGGCTACGCGCGCATGTCGATGCGCGTGCGCGGCGACATGCTCAACGGGCACGCGACCTGCCACGGCGGCTACATCTTCATGCTGGCCGACAGCGCCTTCGCCTTTGCCTGCAACTCGCACAACTTCAATACCGTGGGCGCCGGCTGCACCATCGACTACCTGGCGCCCGGACGCGAAGGCGACGTGCTGGTGGCGGAAGCGGTGGAGCAGGCGCTGCAGGGTAAAACCGGCGTGTACGACATCAAGGTGAGCAACCAGGAAGGGCGCACGGTGGCGCTGTTCCGCGGGAAGTCGCACCGCGTGAGCGGCATGGTGGCCGAGGTCGGGCAGTAAAGCTTTCAGCAAGACGATAGGAGGTCGAGATGGTACAACGCACACCAGCCCCGGGCGAACTGGAGCCGATCGAACGCGCCAGCCGCGACGAACTACAGGCCCTGCAACTGGAGCGCCTGAAGTGGTCGCTGCACCACGCCTACGAGAACGTGCCGCACTACCGCGCCGCGTTCGATGCCGCCGGCGTGCATCCGGAAGACCTGAAGTCCCTGAGTGACCTGGCGAAGTTCCCCTTCACCGACAAGAAGACCCTGCGCGACAACTACCCCTTCGGCCTGTTTGCCGTGCCGCGCGAGCAGGTGGTGCGCATCCACGCCTCGAGCGGCACCACCGGCAAGGCGACCGTGGTCGGCTACACCCGGCGCGATATCGACACCTGGGCCGGCGTGGTTGCACGCTCGATCCGCGCCGCAGGCGGCCGTCCCGGCGACATGGTGCACATCTCGTATGGCTACGGCCTGTTCACCGGCGGCCTGGGCGCGCACTACGGCGCCGAAAAGCTTGGCTGCACGGTGATCCCGATGTCCGGCGGCCAGACCGAGAAGCAGGTCCAGCTGATCCAGGACTTCAAGCCCTCGATCATCATGGTCACGCCCTCGTACATGCTGAACATCGTCGAGGAGTTCACGCGCCAGGGGATCGACCCAGCGACGTCCTCGCTGAAGGTCGGCATCTTCGGCGCCGAGCCCTGGACCGACGCCATGCGCCGCGAGATCGAAACCCGCGCCGGCATCGACGCGGTCGACATCTATGGTCTCTCCGAAGTGATGGGACCGGGCGTGGCCAGCGAATGCATCGAGAGCAAGGATGGTCCGGTGATCTGGGAAGACCATTTCTACCCCGAGATCATCGATCCCGACACCGGCGAAGTCCTGCCGGACGGCGAGGAGGGCGAACTGGTGTTCACCTCGCTCAGCAAGGAAGCGCTGCCGATCATCCGCTACCGCACGCGCGACCTGACCCGTTTGCTGCCGCCGACCTCGCGCTCGATGCGTCGCATGGGCCGCATCACGGGCCGCTCGGACGACATGCTGATCATCCGCGGCGTGAACGTGTTCCCGAGCCAGATCGAAGAGATCGTCCTGAAGATGCCGGCGCTGGCGCCGCAATACCAGCTGGTGGTGGCGCGCGACGGTCATCTCGACACGCTGGAAGTGCTGGGCGAACTGCGCGACGGCGCGCTGTCCCCAAACGACGTGGACCTGCTCTGCCGCGAGCTCCAGCACAACATCAAGACCCATGTGGGCGTCACCACGCGCGTGACCCTGAACCCGCCCGGCGGGATCGAGCGCACGCTGACCGGCAAGGCCCGGCGCGTGGTCGACAAGCGCCCCAAAAACTGAATACTGAGGAGACACCATGACTGACGCCTTCATCTGCGACGCGATCCGCACCCCCTTCGGCCGCTACGGCGGCTCGCTGTCGAGCGTGCGCGCCGACGACCTGGGCGCACTGCCCATCGCCGCACTGATCGCCCGCAACAAGGACGTGGACTGGGGCGCCGTGGACGACCTGTTCTACGGCTGCGCCAACCAGGCCGGCGAAGACAACCGCAACGTCGGCCGCATGGCCGCGTTGCTGGCCGGGCTGCCGCCGGAAGTGCCGGCCAATACCATCAACCGCCTGTGCGGTTCCGGCATGGACGCTGTCGGTACCGCCGCACGCGCGATCCGCGCCGGCGAAGCGAACCTGATCATCGCCGGCGGCGTCGAGAGCATGACCCGCGCACCGTTCGTGATGGCCAAGGCCGACAGCGCCTTCTCACGTGCGGCGAAAATCGAAGACACCACCCTCGGCTGGCGTTTCGTCAACCCGCTCATGAAGGCGAAGTACGGCATCGACTCGATGCCGGAGACGGCCGAGAACGTGGCGGTGGAATTCAACATCAAGCGCGCGGACCAGGATGCGTTCGCGCTGCGCAGCCAGCAGCGCTGGGCCCGTGCCCATGCCGAAGGCTTCTTCAAGGACGAGATCGTCCCCGTGACCATTCACGGCAAGAAAGGAGACTCGCGCGTGTTCGACACCGACGAGCAGCCACGCGCGGACACCAGCATCGAAGCCCTGGCCAAGCTCAAGGGCGTGGTGCTGCCCGACGGAACGGTCAGCGCCGGTAACGCATCGAGCCTGAACGACGGCGCCTGCGCACTGCTGCTGGCGTCGGCGACCACGGCCGTGCGCAACGGACTGACCCCGCGCGCGCGCGTGATCGGCATGGCCACGGCCGGCCTGGCGCCGCGCATCATGGGCTTCGGACCGTCGCCGGCCGTGAAGAAGCTGCTGCTGCAGACCGGCCTGCGCCTTGACCAGATGGACGTCATCGAATTGAACGAAGCCTTTGCCGCCCAGGGCCTGGCCGTGATGCGCGACCTCGGCCTGCCGGACGACGCCGCGCACGTGAACCCGAACGGCGGCGCGATCGCGCTCGGCCACCCGCTGGGTGCGTCCGGTGCGCGCCTGGTGACCACTGCGGTGAACCAGCTGCACCGCATCAAGGGCCGCTACGCCCTGTGCACCATGTGCATCGGCGTCGGCCAGGGCATCGCGCTGATCGTCGAGCGGGTGTAAGCATGGTCAAAGTGTACGAGATCAACGGCGTGCGGCCGGTGGTGCATCCCACCGCCTACGTGCATCCGAGCGCGGTCCTGATCGGGGACGTGATCGTCGGCCCGCGCTGCTACATCGGCCCGCTGGCCTCGATGCGCGGCGACTTCGGCCGCCTGATCCTGGAAGAGGGCGCCAACCTGCAGGATACCTGCGTGATGCACGGCTTTCCCGGAGAGGACACCGTGGTCGAAATCGATGGCCACATCGGTCATGGCGCGGTGCTGCACGGCTGCCGCATCAAGCGCAACGCCATGGTGGGCATGAATGCGGTCGTGATGGACAAGGCCGTGGTCGGAGAAGAATCGATCGTCGCGGCGATGAGCTTCGTGAAGGCGGGGATGATCATCCCGCCGCGCAGCATGGTGATGGGCACGCCGGCCAGGATCATGCGTGAGCTCACGGACGAAGACGTGAAGTGGAAGAGTTTCGGGACGCGCCAGTACCACGAGCTGAATGTGCGTTCGCTGCAGACGATGCGCGAGGTCGAAGCGCTGACGGAAGTGGAACCGGACCGCAAGGGCATCGAGTTCGATCCGGAAGGCCGGCACAAACCGAGAGTGTGATTGCACCCCTAGCCCGTCGTACCGGCGAAGGCCGGTACCCAATTCTGTGTGCGAACGGATAGCGCTTCGCGGATGCGGTAACAGAGCTCGACGAACTTGGATCCCGGCTTTCGCCGGGATGACGTTGGTAGGCGGTGCGGGGAATCGTCGGCTGCGGATTCCTGAAGAGAGACTTGAAGAGATAACTGAACGGAGACAAGAACATGGGCAACATCGCAACCCTGCAAAGCCTGATCGCCGGCCGCTGGCACGGCGCTGAGGCGCATACCCCGCTGCACAGCGCGCTGAACAACGAGCTGATCTTCCACACCCATGCCGAGAAGATCGACTTCGACGAAGCCGTCACCTATGCGCGCAAGACCGGCGTCCCGGCGCTGATGGCGCTGGATTTCCAGAAGCGCGCCCAGCGCCTGAAGGCCTTGGCCCTGTACATGATGGAGCGCAAGGAAGAGCTGTACGAGATCTCGCACCTGACCGGCGCCACCCGCCCGGACAGCTGGGTCGACGTCGAAGGCGGCATCGGCACCCTGTTCGCCTACGCCAGCATGGGCTCGCGCGAGCTGCCTTCGTCGAACGTGCTGCACGAAGGCCCGGCCATGGCACTGGGCAAGCGCGGCGGCTTTGCCGGCACCCACATCCTGGTGCCGAAGGGCGGCCTGGCGGTGCACATCAATGCCTTCAACTTCCCGATCTGGGGCATGCTGGAAAAATTCGCGCCGAGCTTCCTGGCCGCGATGCCCTGCATCGTCAAGCCGGCCACCGCCACCAGCTACCTGACCCACGCCACCGTCAAGATGATGATGGACTCCGGCCTGGTGCCGGAAGGCGCGCTGCAGCTGGTGATCGGCTCGACCGGCGACCTGCTCGACCGCCTGGGTGGTTCCGATGCCGTCACCTTCACCGGTTCGGCCGACACCGCCGCCAAGCTGAAGGCGAACCAGAACCTGATCCGCGAAGCAGTGCCCTTCACCGCCGAAGCGGACTCGCTGAACTGCGCCATCCTGGCGCCGGACGTCACGCCCGACGATCCGGAATTCGACCTGTTCGTGAAAGAAGTCGCGCGCGAGATGACCGGCAAGGCCGGCCAGAAGTGCACCGCGATCCGCCGCGTCATCGTGCCCGAGCAGCATGCCGAGGCCGTGGGCGCGCGCCTGCGCGAGCGCCTGGCGAAGATCACCGTCGGCAACCCGAAGGTCGAAGGCGTGCGCATGGGAGCGCTGGCCTCGATGGACCAGCACCGCGACGTGAGCGAACGCGTCGAGATGCTCGCGCGCGGCAACGAAGTCTTGTTCAGCGCCCGCGACGGCTTCAATCCGGTCGGCGACGGCTGTGCCAACGGCGCCTTCTTCGCGCCGACCCTGCTCCTGTGCCGTAACGCGATGGTCAACGATGCCGTGCACGATATCGAAGCCTTCGGCCCGGTCAGCACGATGATGACCTACCGCGACATCGACGAAGCCCTGCACCTGGCAGCGCGCGGCAAGGGCAGCCTGGTGACCACGCTGGTGACCAGGGACCCGGCCATCGCCGCCCACGCGGTGCCGATCGCCGCCGCCTCGCACGGGCGCGTGCACATTCTCGAGCGTGAGTCGGCGGTCGACTCCACCGGCCACGGCTCGCCGCTGCCGCAGCTGAAGCACGGCGGCCCGGGCCGCGCCGGTGGCGGCGAAGAGCTGGGCGGCATCCGCGCCGTGAAACACTTCCTGCAGCGCGCCGCGGTACAGGGTTCGCCGACCATGCTGACTGCCGTCACCGGCGAATACGTGCGTGGCGGCGCGGTCAAGGAAACGGATATCCACCCGTTCCGCCGCTGGTTCGAAGACCTGGAAGTGGGCCACTCGCTGCTGACCCACCGCCGCACCGTGAGCGAAGCGGACATCGTCAACTTCGGCGGCGTCTCGGGCGACTACTTCTACATGCACTTCGACGAGATCGCGGCCAAGGACACCCAGTTCGGCAAGCGCATCGCGCACGGCTACTTCGTGCTGTCGGCGGCGGCGGGCCTGTTCGTGTCGCCGGCGCCGGGTCCGGTGCTGGCCAACTATGGCCTCGATAACCTGCGCTTCGTGGCGCCGGTGGCGATCGGCGACACCATCCGCGCGCGCCTCACCTGCAAGCGCAAGGTCGACCGCAACCGCACGGACGAGCAGGGCCGGGGCCAGGGTGTGGTGGCGTGGGATGTCCAGGTGACGAATCAAAACGACGAACTCGTGGCGAGTTACGATATCCTGACATTGGTACAGAAACGCGGCTAGCCGCACGGAAACGGCATCGCCGTCTCCGATAATTTCCTTGGAGACTTACGCATGTCGAGACTGGATCTGAGCAGCATTCCCGTGGTGGGTGGCACCCGCTACCCCGAACAGTTCGCCGAGCTGGTGGATGGACGCACGAAGCAGGCCCTTGGCGATGCCGGCGGCCTGACCCAGTTCGGCGTCAACCTGGTTGAACTGCAGCCGGGCGCGGCCTCGTCGCAGCGCCACTGGCACTCGCACGAGGATGAGTTCGTGATGGTGGTGTCAGGAGAATTAGTACTGATTACCGACGAAGGGGAAACGCTGATGCGCGCAGGCGACTGCGCGACCTTCCCGGGCGGAAAGCCAAACGGCCACCATTTGATCAACCGCAGCTGGGGTCCGGGCGTATTCCTGTGCGTCGGTTCGCGCATCGAGCAGGATACGGCGACCTACCCGGACATCGACCTGCACTACGATGGCGCCACCGATTCGTATTCGCACAAGGACGGTACGCCTTATCCGCCGCGCGACTGATCTTGCTTAGTTCAGCTTGCGCGCATAGCGGCTGCGGATGTGCTGGCTGACGAAGGTCGACAGCCCGCGGCCCTCACGGGCCAGTTCCTGCATCCTGGCAATGTTCTCGGCGCCAGCGCTACGCTCGGTGTAGAGATAGCGGTCACCGCCGGTGAACTGGATGGTGATCGAGTCCTTGTCGATGTCATAGGCGATCACGCCGGATTCGCCACTCGTGTTGCGATAGCGGTGCATGCGCACCTCCATGGTGTATGTCGATACCTGTCATGTGGGTATCGTCCGCGTCAGTACAAGGCGTCTGCCTTCAGTGCCCGATCTTGCGCTGCACTTTCAATAGCCCACCTTCTTTGCGCACAGCAACGAGGTCGAGATAGTCCGCCACCGGAGCGGAGCGCGTTTCGACCGGATGCGTATGCGTGGCCGTCACGACGATGCTGTCCATGCCCGCTGCCTCGGCCGCAGCGAGGCCGATCGTCGTGTCCTCGAACACCAGGCAATCCTGTGGAGAAACCCCAAGCTTTTGCGCACCCAGCAGGAAGGGATCCGGATTCGGCTTGCCGCGCTTGACGTCGTCGGCCGATACCAGCAGCGGCGGGAGGGGCAGGCCGGCGGCTGCGATGCGCGCCGTTGCCAGGGCGCGCGAGGCCGAGGTGACGATAGCCCAGCGGTCGGTCGGCAGGCTGGCCAGGAAGCGGCCGACGCCGGCAATTTCCTCGATGTCGCCCACGTCCTCGATCTCGGCCAGCGCGATGCCCAGCGCCTCGGCCACCGGGTCGACACCGGGCAGGCCGATCGCACGAATCGTGTCTTCCGTACGCTTGCCGTGCACGGTCGGTACGAAGCTCACCGGGTCGAGACCGTGCCGCGTTGCCCAGGCGCTCCACACCCGCTCGGCGGACTTGATCGAGGTCAGGATGGTGCCGTCCATGTCGAACAGGAAGGCGGCGTATTCGCGCGAGGGCAGGACGGAAGGATTGGTCGGTGTCACGGAAACATTCTCGTAGTCGGAAAGGGGGGATCCAGCATAGCGCAAAAGCCGCAATGGCTTCGCTCACCTTGACGCTGCGACAGCCTGCTGCCAGACTACAAGTCCTTTCAACCGATCCGAGGAGACGCCAAATGAACCAGCCTGATACCGCCCTCCGGTCGGTCCCCTAGCGCACCCTTCGTCACGACGATGATCCAGGCGCGTTAGTGCGCCGACCTTCCATTCCCTGACCCTGCCGCCATTGCCGCGGCTGCCTGCGCACGCCTGTTGCGACATTCGAATGGAACACACATCGTCATGATCGACATCGATTTTCCGACCCTCCACGGGATCGGTTTCAAGCAGCATTTCGTTTCGCAACTCGCGGCTGCACTGCCGCAACACCGCCTTGCCCGCGTCACCTCCGTCCAGCGCGACGTCCTGATACTGGACGACGGCCGCGAATCCTTTCCTGCACGCAGTCCGCGCTTCGTGAACGCAGGCCACTCCGTCGTGGGCGACTGGGTACTGGTCACCCACGGCCTGGGCGAGTACTGGCTCGACCATACCCTCGAGCCCTTCACCCAGCTGGCGCGGCGTACGCCCTCGGGCCGACAAGTCCTGGCCAGCAATGTCGACACGGCCTTGCTGCTGATGGGCCTGGACAATGACTTCAATCCGCGCCGCATGGAGCGCTACATCGCCGTGGTGCGGGCGAGCGGTGTGGAACCCGTCATGGTCCTGACCAAGCCCGACATCGGCACCGACGTGGAAGAGCGGATGGCCCAATTGCGCCAGCGCATTCCGGACGACGTCCCCCTGCTGCACCTGATTCCGTCTGAGCAGATGGATGCCGGCGTGCTGGCGCCCTGGCTGGGAAGAGGGCAGACCCTGGTGCTGCTGGGTTCCTCGGGCGTGGGCAAGTCGACCCTCACCAATGCGCTGACCGGCGCCGCCCAGGCCACCGGCGGCACCCGGCATGGCGACGACCGTGGGCGCCACACGACGACCTCGCGCTCGCTGCACCGCTGTCCTGGCGGCGCCTGCATCATCGACACGCCGGGGCTGCGCGCCTGGCAGCCGGATGCGGACGAGGAGGAACTCGGGATGTCGTTCAACGACATCGCCGCGCTGGCGGAGGGATGCCAGTTTCGCGATTGCCGCCATGAAAGCGAGCCGGGGTGTGCGGTGCGTGGGGTGGTGGATGCGGACCGGCTGCAGAACTACCGCAAGCTCTTGCGCGAGGTCAGAAGGGCGGAGCAGACGGCGCTGGAGCGGATTGCAGAGCGCGGGAAGTGGAAGGTGTTGATGAAGGAGGCAAAGCAGCGCAGTCGCGACAAACGAAGCGGTTGATCACTTCCATACGTAGGGGTGATCTGGTCCAGTGGACCGGATCACGCTTCGCCGCCCACGCGGTGATCGCCGAAATACGATATGTCGCGATCGTGCTGGCGGACGTGGACCGCGTGGGCGGCGAAGCCGCCCACCCTACGGGAATCATCCTGCGAGCTGCTTGCGCACGCGTTCGATCGCCTTGCGCACCTGCTTCGGCGCCGTCCCACCCACGTGATCGCGCGCCGCCACCGAACCTTCCAGGCTCAAGACGGCAAACACATCCTGCTCGATCAGCGGCGAGAACTCGCGCAGCTTTTCCAGCGGCATCTCCGACAGGTCGCAGCCGGCAACATCGCAGGCGCGCACCGCGTGCGCCACCGCTTCGTGCGCGTCGCGGAAGGGCAGGCCCTTCTTGACCAGGTAGTCGGCCAGGTCGGTCGCCGTGGCGTAACCCTGCAACGCGGCCGCACGCATGTTCTCGGCCTTGACCGTGATGCCGCCTGCCATGTCGGCAAAGATGCGCAGGGTGTCGGTGACGGTGTCGATGGTATCGAACAGCGGTTCCTTGTCTTCCTGGTTGTCCTTGTTGTAGGCCAGCGGCTGGCCTTTCATCAGGGTCAGCAGGCCGTTCAGGTGGCCGTAGACGCGGCCGGTCTTGCCGCGCGCCAGTTCCGGCACGTCCGGGTTCTTTTTCTGCGGCATGATCGACGAGCCGGTGCAGAAGCGGTCGGCGATGTCGATGAAGCCGATGCGCGGGCTGATCCACATGACCAGCTCTTCCGAGAAGCGCGAGACGTGCATCATGATCAGGGATGCCGCTGCGGTGAACTCGATCGCAAAATCGCGGTCGGACACGGCGTCCAGCGAGTTGTGGCACACGTCCTCGAAGCCCAGGGTTTTCGCTACACGCAGGCGGTCGATCGGGAAGGTGGTGCCGGCCAGGGCGGCAGCGCCCAGCGGCAGGCGGTTCACGCGGCGGCGTGCGTCCTGCATGCGCTCGGCATCGCGGCCGAACATCTCGACGTAGGCCAGCATGTGGTGTCCAAAGGTGATCGGCTGGGCAACCTGCAGGTGGGTAAAGCCCGGCATGATCGTGTCGGCATGGCGCTCGGCCAGATCGGTCAGTGCGCCGCGCAGGCTCGCGAGCAGGCCCAGGATGTCGTCGATCGCCGCGCGCACATACAGGCGGATGTCGGTCGCGACCTGGTCATTCCTGGAGCGGCCCGTATGCAGGCGCTTGCCGGCGTCACCCACCAGCTCGGTCAGGCGCTTCTCGATGTTCAGGTGCACGTCTTCCAGGTCGAGCAGCCATTCGAAGCTGCCGGCCTCGATCTCGCCCTTGATCTGCGCCATGCCGCGCTCGATCTCGGCACGGTCCTGCTCGCTGATGATGCCTTGCGCCGCCAGCATTTCGGCGTGGGCCAGCGAGCCCTGGATGTCGAAGGGCGCCAGGCGCTTGTCGAAGAACACGGAGGCGGTATAGC
Organism: Massilia sp. IC2-477; assembly: GCF_020707265.1. Lineage (GTDB taxonomy): Bacteria > Pseudomonadota > Gammaproteobacteria > Burkholderiales > Burkholderiaceae_D > Telluria. The sequence goes on along the minus strand of NZ_JAJFEQ010000006.1, from coordinate 210,200 downwards.
GCTTGACGAGGTCGGAGACAGGTTCGGTGAAGCGCGCAGACCAGGCTTCGGCCTTCTTGGAGAATTGATCGGTCATGGTGGGATCCCTTTTGGTATCCCCCGATTATAAAGGACGCGTGCCGACCTCACCCGGCCCCACCCATGGTGGGTGACAAGCGCCGGGAAATGCGTGATGATGTGGCGACTCATTCAACAACAAGAATCTCAGGGGGACGCATGACTCGTTTGGCCCAGCTCGGCCTTGTATTGGCATTCACGGCGCCGGCGGCATTGGCCCAGCAGGCGGCGCCGGTAGTACCTGCGGCGCAGGCCACGCCTACCGCGATCGCGCCGCCGCCCGCACCGGCGGCGCCCAGCATGCCGGCGGCGCGCCCGGCCGACGTTGCCTCGATCGACGCCATCATCGCCGCCCTGTACGACGTGATCTCCGGCCCGGCTGGCGCGCCGCGCGACTGGGACCGCATGCGTTCCCTGTTCGCACCGGAAGGACGAATGGGCGCGGTCGGCATGCGCCCGGATGGCAGCTACGTCCTGCGCGCCATGAGCCCGGAAGACTACATCGCCCGCAACACCAAAGCCTTCGCCACCATGGGTTTCTTCGAAACGGAGAAGGCGCGCACCCAGGAAGTCTTCGGCCAGATCGCCCACGTGTTCAGCACCTATGAAGCGCGTCATGCCAAGGACGACGCCAAACCCTTCATGCGCGGCATCAACAGCATCCAGCTGATCCACGACGGCAAGCGCTGGTATGTACTCAGCCTGATCTGGCGCGCCGAGGACGCAAAGCTGCAGTTGCCGGAGCGCTACCTGCGTAACGGCTGAGCCGCCATCCGCTCCAGCCCTTGCGCCCTGTCCAATTGAAACTAATACATCAATCAAAGGGCGCTAAAATTGGTTTTTAAGCCAGATTCACCGCTTCCATGATTACCAACGATTCAAGCTTCCAGGTCAGTACCGACCAGTCGCGGCTGGACATCCCGATGATCTACCGCTTCCTCAGCGAGCAGTCGACCTGGGCGGTCGGCATTTCGCGGCCGGTGGTCGAGCGCGCCATCGAGAATTCGCTGTGCTTCGGCGGTTACCTCGACGGGCGCCAGATCGCCTTCGCGCGTGTCATCACCGACTTTGCGACCTTCGCCAACCTGGTGGATGTGTTCGTGGTGCCGGAATACCGCGGCCACGGTTATGGCAAGCAGTTGATCGGGGTGGTGCTGCGCCACCCCAGCCTGCAGAAACTGCGCCGTTTCACGCTGGCCACCAGCGATGCGCACAGCCTGTACGAACGCTTCGGATTCACCGCGCCCCAGCAGCCGGCCACCCTGATGGAGCGCTACTTTCCGAACATATATTTGTCCTGAGCAGACTCAACACGGCGACGGGCATCTGGAATCAGGCTTACGATAGTCTCAATCGAGAGGAAGTCGTATGCCGCGCGCCGTCGTCCACCCCGTCGTCCGATTTGCCGCCTGCCTGGCGTTCGCCCTGGCCCTGCTGGCCGGCCATCCGCTGGCAGCTGCGGCTCCCGTGGCGGCCCAGCCCAAGGGTTCGCTCGTCATCATCGGCGGCGCCTTGCGTGCCGACAATTCCACGGTATGGGAACGCATGGTCCAGCTGGCGGGCGGCAAGGGTGCGCGCATCGCCGTGTTCGCGTCGGCCTCGGCCAGCCCTGAAAAGACCGGCAAGTTCCTCGTAGACCGATTCAACCAGTACGGCGCCAAGGCTTTCTTCGTGCCGGTCGCGGTGCGCCTGTCCGGCATCGACTACCAGGCCGCGGCCGACGATCCGGCGCTGGCCGCGGCGGTGCGTTCGGCCGGCGGGGCCTTCTTTGCCGGCGGCGACCAGGGCCGCATCACGCGCGCGCTGCGGCGCGCGGACGGCAGCAATACCCGCATGCTCGACGCCCTGTGGGACATGTACCGGCGCGGCGGCATGCTGGCCGGTTCCAGCGCCGGCGCCGCCATCATGAGCAGCACCATGTTCGGCCACCCCAAGCCGGTGCTCGCGACCATGAAGCTCGGCCTCGACGAGGGCAAGGAAATCGCGCCGGGCCTGGGCTTCATCGGTGACGACGTGTTCATCGACCAGCACCTCTTGGTGCGCGGCCGCTTCGCGCGCATGGTGCCGGCGATGCTCAAGAAGGGCTACAAGATCGGCCTCGGCATCGATGAGAACACGGCCATGGTGGTGGGACCGAACCGCGAAGTCGAAGTCATCGGCTACCGCGGCGCGCTGCTGGTCGATCTGTCGAAGGCCGAGCCGCGCGACGGTCCGCTCAACATCAGCAACGTGCGCCTCAGCTACCTGGACAACGGCGACCGCTTCAACCTCCAGACCCAGACCTTCACGCCCGCGCCCGACAAGGCGGAGAATCGCGTCGATCCGGCGCGGCCGTACTACCGCGAGCCGCTGTTCTCGGCCGACATCCTCGGCAACAGCACCGTGGTCGACCTGATGGCCAAGCTGATCGACAGCGACCAGCCGGAAGCCATCGGGCTCTCGCTCGACAGCCCGAACGGCGTGCAGCCCGACCTCGGCTTCGAGTTCAAGCTCACCCGCACCGGCGACAGCGTCGGCTACCAGTCGATCTTCACCGAGCAGTACTCGGTCTACAACATGCGGCTCGACATCCGGCCGATCGTGGTGCAGCGGCCCTTGTACCAGTACCGGCAGGTCGAGAGCGTGGCCGGCGGTTCGGGCGGCGCCGGCCGCATCGACGCCGCCAACTGAGGAGCTTCGGCTGTTCCGAAACGCCGCCGGCCGGCATTACAATGGATGATCTACCGTACGAGGACCATCCATGATCTCCTTCGCCTTCAGAGTGGTCACCTGCGCGCTGGCGCTGGCCGCAAGCCTTGCCCACGCAGCCCAGCCGGCTACCGTCCGCCTCGACTACGCCCACAGCGGCAATGCGCTATCCGACGGATACGCGCTGGAGCGCGTCGTGATCGAGCCGCTGCCATGGCCCGGCAGCACCGCGCGCAATCTCGACGAGACCAACCGCGGCCAGAACCGGGTCGAGGTGGTGGATGCAAAGACCGGCGACCTGCTGTACTCGCGCGGCTTCTCGACCGTCTTCGGCGAGTGGCGCACCACCGATGAGGCGAACAGGATCAGCCGCAGCTTCCAGGAGTCGGTGCGCTTTCCCAAGCCCGACCGCCCGGTGCGCGTGCGCATCCTCAAGCGCGACGAGCGGAATCAGTTCTCGGTGGCCTGGAGCGTCGAGGTCGATACCGACGCGCCGGAGGTCGTGAAGAAGCAGCCCGACCTGCCGGCGAAACCGATCCCGGTGATTGTGAACGGCGCCTCGCCCGACAAGGTCGACCTGCTGATCCTGGGCGATGGCTACACCGGCGCCGAGATGAAGAAGTTCGAGGCGGATGCGCGCCGCCTCGCGCAACACCTGTTTACGGTCTCGCCTTTCAAGGAGCGCGCGAAGGATTTCAACGTCTGGGCGCTGGCGCTACCGACGAACGAATCCGGCATCAGCCGTCCTTCCACCGGCGTGCACCGCGCCTCGCCGCTCGGCACGCGCTACGACATCTTCGGCAGCGAACGTTACGTGCTCACGCTGGACAACCGCGCGCTGCGCGACATCGCCCAGCACGCGCCCTATGAGTTCATCGAAATCCTGGTCAACAACGAAACCTATGGCGGCGGCGGCATCTTCGGCCAGTTCAGCACCGCGGCGGCCGGCAATGCCTGGGCCAACTACCTGTTCGTGCACGAATTCGGCCACCACTTCGCGGGTCTGGCGGACGAGTACTACACCTCGCCGGTCGCCTATGCGGCGGCGAGCACGCGCATGGAGCCGTGGGAGCCAAACGTGACCGCGTTGCGCGACCCTGCCAACATCAAATGGAAGCGCCACGTGAAGGCGGGCACGCCGCTACCGACGCCATGGCCGAAGGCGGAGTACGAAGAAGCCTCGCGCGCCTACCAGAAGAAGAGGGCGGCGCTGCGTGCGGCCAACCGGCCGGAGTCGGAGATGAATGCGCTGTTCCGCGACGACCTGAAGGCGACCGAGGCGCTGTTTGCGGGAAAACCGCATCGCCACGACGTCGGCGCCTTCGAAGGTGCGAATTATGAGGCCAGCGGCTACTACCGCCCCGCCATGCAATGCCTGATGTTCGACCGCAGCGAAGCCTTCTGCCCGGTGTGCCGGGACGGGATCAGCGACATCATCGATCTGTATGCAGGGTCAGCTCGACAGTAAAGTTTGCTTACAAAATGTCAAAGGTCTAAGTGGGCTGGCTAACAGACCCGGTGGGGGGAGAGTCCGTATTCTGGACTCACAGCAAGACAACAACATAAGGCAGCAAATCAGGCTGCCATGACCACTCACCGGAAAGGAATCATCATGAACAAACTGATCGCCACCCTCATCGCCGGCCTGTTCGCCACCGCTGCCAGCGCCCAGACCACCACCACTCCGGCCGCCACCAAGGAGGTCGCCAAAGCCGAAGCCAAGGCCGAGAAGGACATCGTCAAGGCCGAAGCCAAGGAAGTGAAGACGGCAGCAAAAGCCGACGAGAAGGTCAACAAGGCGGTGGCCAAGGCCAACGAGAAGAAAGCCGAAGCCCACGCCGACGCCGTGAAAGCCCACGCCAACGCGGCCGAGAAAGTCGCCAAGGCCGATCCGGAAGACCGCGCCAAGGCAGTTGCCAAGGCCGAGAACAAGATCGCCGACGCGAACCTGAAGGCCGACAAGAAGATGATCAAGGCCGACGAGAAGGTGCTCAAGACCCAGGTCGACGCTGCGGCCGACAAGGCGACTGCGGCAGCCAAGACCGAGCAGGTGCGTGCCGAAGCGACTGCCGATGTGCACAAGGCGGCTGCGAAGCACTAAGCAGCACTGCTGCAAATGAAAACGCCGGCTTCGCGCCGGCGTTTTTGCTTTTGTAGGGTGGGCGGATTTCCGCCCACGCGGTCAAGCCTTTGAATCAGCCGCGTGGGCGTTCGTAGTGCAGGCCACTGGCCTGCACTACCCCGCCCACCCTACGGGTCAGGTGCTCGTTTCGGTCGACCGCATCGCGAGGTCCTGCGCCTTGAGCTTCGCCGACAGCGGCTTGCCCTTGCGCGCCCGCTTGCCGAAGTGCGGCTCCAGGCCGGAGGCGAACAGCTCCACCGTGCGCGGTTTCGAACCGGCCCAGGTGCCGATCACGTTCACGCCCTTCTGGGTGATCGGCTGCGCCGCCAGCAGGGTTTCCTTCGGATCGAGCTCCATCAGGGTCACGCCGCGGCCGCCGTTGGTCAGCACCTTCATTTCGTCGATGCCGAACACCAGCACGCGGCCCTTTTCGGACAGGCAGGCAATCGCGCCGGCGGTGTCGAGCACGACCCGCGGCGGCAGCGGCTCGGCGCCGTCGTCCAGCGTGATGAAGGACTTGCCGCCCTTGAGTCGGCTGATCATGTCGCCGGCCTTGGCGATGAAGCCGAAGCCGTTCGAGGTGCTAAGGAGCAGGCGCGTGTCCGGGTTGCCCGCGAAGTAGTGCAGGATGCGCACGCCGCCCGACAGGTCGACCAGGGTGGTGATCGGCACGCCGTCGCCGCGCGCTCCCGGCAGCGCCGCCACCGGCACCGAGAAGGACTTGCCGTTGCTGCCGATGCCGATCAGGGAATCGACCGTGCGGCACTCGAAGGCCTGCAGCAGCGAGTCGCCGGCCTTGAAGGTGAACTGGGCCGGGTCGTGGCCGGTGCCGGTGCGCGCGCGCACCCAGCCTTTTTCGGACACGATCACCGTCACCGGCTCGTCGATGATCTTCTGCTCGGCCACGGCGCGCTCGGCTTCCTCGATCAGGGTGCGGCGATCGTCGCCGTACTGCTTGGCGTCCTGCTCGATCTCGCGGATGATCAGGCGCTTCATCGAGGACGGGTTCTCGAGGATGTCCTCGAGCTTTTCCTTTTCGCTCCGCAGTTCCGACAGCTCCTGCTGGATCTTGATCGCTTCCAGGCGCGCCAGCTGGCGCAGGCGGATCTCTAGGATGTCCTCGGCCTGGCGGTCCGACAGGCGGAAGCGGTCGATCAGCGCGGCCTTCGGCTCGTCCGAATGACGGATGATGGCGATGACTTCGTCGATGTTCAGCAGGACGGTCTCGCGGCCCTCCAGGATGTGGATTCGGTCGTTGACCTTGCCCAGCCTGAATTCGGTACGACGGCGCACGGTCACGAAGCGGAAGTCGATCCATTCCTGCAGGATGTCCGTCAGGCCCTTCTGGCGCGGACGGCCGTCGCCGCCGATCATCACCAGGTTCATCGGGCTGGAGGTCTCGAGCGAGGTATGCGCGAGCAGCATCAGCATGAACTCGTTCTGGTCCTGGTTCTTCGACTTCGGTTCGAACACGATGCGCACCGCGGCCTCGCGGCCTGATTCGTCGCGCACGGTGTCGAGCGCGCCCAGGATGGTCTGCTTCAGCGCCAGCTGCTCCGGCAGCAGGGCCTTCTTGCCGGCCTTGACCTTCGGGTTGGTCAGTTCTTCGATCTCTTCCAGCACGCGCTGGGCGGAGGTGCCTGGCGGCAGTTCGGTGACCACCGCCTGCCACTGGCCGCGCGCCAGCTCTTCGATCTTCCAGCGCGCACGCACCTTGAGCGAGCCGCGGCCGGTCGCGTACATGTCGGCGATGTTCGAGGCCGGGGTGATGATCTGGCCGCCGCCCGGGAAGTCCGGACCGGTGATGATGGTCATCAGCTCGGCGTGGGTCATTTTCGGGTTGCGGATCAGGCTGACCGCCGCCGTCGCCACTTCGCGCAGGTTGTGCGAAGGGATTTCGGTGGCCATGCCGACCGCGATGCCGGAGGCGCCGTTGAGCAGCACCATCGGCAGGCGCGCCGGCAGCTGGCGCGGTTCGGTGGTCGAGCCGTCGTAGTTCGGCTGGAAATCCACCGTGCCCATGTCGATCTCGTCGAGCAGCAGGCGCGACACCGGCGTCAGGCGCGCTTCGGTGTAACGCATTGCCGCCGCGCCGTCGCCGTCGCGCGAGCCGAAGTTGCCCTGGCCGTCGATCAGCGGATAGCGCAGCGAGAAGTCCTGGGCCATGCGCACCAGCGCGTCGTACACCGACTGGTCGCCGTGCGGGTGCAGTTTACCGAGCACGTCGCCGACCACGGTCGCGGATTTACGGGGCTTGGCGGTGTGGCCCAGGCCCAGTTCGTGCATCGAGAACAGGATGCGGCGCTGGACCGGCTTCTGGCCGTCCGAGACGTCGGGCAGGGCGCGGCCCTTGACCACCGAGACGGCGTAGTCGAGGTAGGCGCGCTCGGCGAAGGTGGACAGGGTGAGCTTTTCGACGTCGTCGTCGCCGCCACCGCCGCCCGCTGGGTTGGTTTGTTCAAAAAGGCTTGCTTGAGTCATAGTCGTTCGTATCAGATATCCGCTTCGGTCTCGTTACCGTGTTCTTCGAGCCAGGCGCGACGGGCGGCGGCTTCGCCTTTCCCCATCAGCATGTTGAAACGCGATGCCGATTCGGGCAGGCTGTACTGGCCGAAGGCCACCGGCAGCAGGCGGCGGGTGTCCGGGTTCATGGTGGTTTCCCACAGCTGTTCCGCGTTCATCTCGCCCAGGCCCTTGAAGCGCGAGATGCTCCAGCTGCCTTCCTTCAGGCCTTCCTTCTTCAGCTTGTCCTCGATGGCCAGCAGTTCACCGTCGTCCAGCGCGTACAGCTTCTGCAGCGGCTTCTTGCCGCGCGCCGGCACGTCGACGCGGTACAGCGGCGGGCGTGCCACGCAGATGTGGCCATTCCTGAACAGGGCAGGGAAGTGCTTGAAGAACAGCGTCAGCAGCAGCACCTGGATGTGCGAGCCGTCCACGTCCGCATCGGACAGGATGCAGATCTTCCCGTAGCGCAGGCCGGTCAGGTCGGGATTGTCGTCCACGCCGTGCGGGTCGACGCCGATCGCCACCGCGATGTCGTGGATTTCGTTGTTCGCGAACAGGCGGTCGCGCTCGGTCTCCCAGGAGTTCAGCACCTTGCCGCGCAGCGGCAGGATGGCCTGGAATTCCTTGTCGCGGCCCATCTTGGCGGAACCGCCCGCCGAGTCGCCCTCGACCAGGAACAGCTCGTTGCGGGTGATGTCCGACGATTCGCAATCGGTCAGCTTGCCCGGCAACACGGCCACGCCCGAGGACTTCTTCTTCTCGACCTTCTGCAGCGAACGCAGGCGGGATTGCGCCTGCTTGATGACGAGTTCGGCCAGCTTCTTGCCGTATTCGACGTGCTGGTTCAGCCACAGCTCGAGCGGCGGCTTGGTGAAGGTCGACACCAGCTTGACGGCGTCGCGCGAGTTCAGGCGTTCCTTGGTCTGGCCCTGGAACTGCGGGTCCAGCACTTTCGCCGACAGCACGAAGGAAACGCGCGCGAACACGTCTTCCGGCAGCAGCTTGACGCCTTTCGGCAGCAGCGAGTGCATCTCGACGAAGTTCTTCACTGCGCCGAACAGGCCGTCGCGCAGGCCGGATTCGTGGGTGCCGCCGCTGACGGTCGGGATCAGGTTGACGTAGGATTCGCGCACCACGCCGCCTTCCTCGGTCCAGGCCACTACCCAGGCCGCGCCTTCGCCTTCGGCGAAGCCTTCGTCGCCCGCGGCTGCGTACTGGGCGCCTTCGAACAGCGGGATCACGGTCTGGCCGCCCGAGGTCTGGGCCAGGGCTTCGGTCAGGTAGCCGCGCAGGCCTTCGTCATAGCGCCAGGTCTGGACGTCGCCGGTTTTTGCATTGGTCAGCGTGACGGTCACGCCCGGCAGCAGCACGGCCTTCGAGCGCAGCAGGCGCTGCATGTCGCCGAGCGGGATGTTCGGCGAGTCGAAATACTTCGGATCGGGGCGGGCGGTGACGCGGGTGCCGTTCTTCTTGCCGCCGCGCTCGGCCGGACGCGAGCTCAGGGGCTCGACCAGGTCGCCATTCTCGAAAGCCAGCTCGTGGACACCATTGCCTTCGTCGTCCTTGCGCCAGACGGTGATCTCCAGGCGCGTCGACAGCGCATTGGTCACCGATACGCCAACGCCGTGCAGGCCGCCCGAGAAGGCATAGGCGCCGCCCGAGCCCTTGTCGAACTTGCCGCCCGCGTGCAGGCGGGTGAAGACGATCTCGACGGTCGGCACGTTTTCTTCCGGATGGAGTCCAACCGGAATACCGCGGCCATCGTCTTCGACTGTGACCGAGCCGTCCGTGTTCAGGGTGACGGCGATGTTCTTGCAGTGTCCGCCCAGCGCCTCGTCGGAGGCGTTGTCGATCACTTCCTGGATGATGTGCAGCGGGTTTTCGGTCCGGGTGTACATGCCCGGACGCTGTTTCACTGGCTCGAGTCCCTTGAGGACGCGGATGGATGATTCGCTGTAGTCGGATGCGGGTTTCTTGGTCGCCATGCTGATATTCGTTAATTCAATGCTTGCGCATTCTATCTTGTCGCGCGGAAAAATTTGGCCTTTTTGCGATGCCAAACGTACTTGTTACTCCGCACCCTTGTGCTAGATTAAGAGGATGTGGCCCGGGAGATGCCAAAGGGCGGCCCCAAGGAAAGGCTGGAGAAGATGCCAACCAGATATCCGTTCACTGTCCGCCTGGTCGGGTTCGCGCCGCCCGAATGCGCCCAGCTGGAGAACCTGCTGGCGCAAGCCCCGTTGCCGGGGGCGTCGTATTTTTGCCTGCACGACGACAGTTTGCAAGAACCCGATCTCTATATTGCCGATGGCAGCAACCCGGCCGCCCTGGCTCGCCTGGCCTGCCTGCCGCCCGGCGCCCCCCAGGCCATCCTCATGATCGGCGGCGACGGCGCCAGCAAGTATCGCACTCTGCCGCGTCCGGTCGACCCCGCCCGTCTTTACCAGCTCCTTGCCGAACTGCTCGACACCCGGGTAAAGGCGCTCGCCGCCCTGGCCGCCAGTGGCGAACGCAGCCTGCCTGAACGGCGACGAAGGCCCAGGCTGGCGCCGGATACCGAGGCGCCGGCCTACTATCAACGCCTGCGCCAGGGCCCGCCCGACGGCGCGGTGCTCATCATCGACAAGGGCGGCGCTTTTCGCGACCACGTCGCTCGTGTTGTCAGTAATACATTTGCCAACACTGTAGGGCCTGCCAGCCGCTCGATCGAGTGGACCGACAGCGGCCGCGCCGCGGTACGCCTGTGCGACGAGACGCCGGTGTCGCTGGTCATGATCAATACTTGCGCGACCGGCATCGAACCATACAGCCTGAGCAGCGCTATCAAGTCTCAGGAAGGAGCCGGGCGTACCGCCGTGCTGTTTCTTGTTGGGCAATCCTTCAAATACGACAGCCTGCGCGCCCGTGATGCCGGCGTGCGCGGCCTGCTCGACAAACCGGTGGCGGACCGGCACCTGCTTGCTACCTTCCAGAAATTACTGGCGCTACCGCACTAAATATACTGTGATTATATACAGTATTATCCAAAACCGGGATCCGTGCAAGGCCGGGTGTTGTACGGATGAGCTGTAGCGAACGATAAGATTTTTGTAACAACTTCAAATCGTGCGCGGCTCTGGCAGAGCTATATTGGCATGCATGGCGGAACAACAACGACAACCACCCGAAGAGGCTCCCGGTCCTCCGGTCGACAAGCGTCCCGAGACGCCTGCCCGTATTCCCGACCGGCGTGCGACCCAGGGCCAGACCATGCGCGGCTACGCCAAGTACCAGCGCGATGGCGATACGGCGTTCGCGTTGGCCGGGCGGGTGCTGAGTTCGCGCTGGCGTGCGCTGCGCGAGCGCTTCAACCGCGATTTCATGAACCGTACCCTGCACATCGGGGTGTCGGCGCGTATCTTTCATCCGGAACCGGGCGCCAGGGGCCTGCTCAGCAAGAACCTGCAGTACCTGGAAGAATCGATCGCCCAGTGGGTGATGTCGCGCGACGTGCTGGTGTTCATGATCCCGACCGTGAATACGAATGGCATGTTCCATCCCAGTAATATCACCTTGCGCCACTATGCGCGCCACCTCGACGGACTGGTGCTGCAGGGCGGGGCGGACGTGGCGCCCCAGACCTATTCCGAGGTGCCGACCCGGCCCGAGTGGAGCGGCGACCGCGCGCGCGACGTCTACGAGCTCGAGCTGCTGCATGAATTCGTCGACGCCGGCAAGCCGGTGCTGGGTGTGTGCCGCGGCTGCCAGCTGATCAATGTCGCCTTCGGCGGCACCCTGTACCAGGACGTCGTCACCAACGTACCGGATGCGCTGGCCCACGTGCAGGACATCTACGACGCGCACCGCCACGCGATCCGCTTCCCGGCCGGCTCCTCGCTCGGCAAGATGTTCGGCCATGTGAACCAGCCGATCGTCAATTCGATTCACCACCAAGCCGTCAAGGAACTGGGGCGTGACATCCGGGTCGAGGCCTATTCCGAGCCGGATGGCATCGTCGAGGCGATCCGCTACGAGCGCGCCGACTTCGTCATGGGCCTGCAGTGGCACCCCGAGTTCCACCGCGCCGGCGGCACCGAGTTGCTTGACTGCACGCCGGTGCTCGACGAGTTCCTGCGCGCGGCGCGCGAGACGCGGCTCTAGGCCTAGCGAAAACACTTGCGTTCGTCCCTTCATCGGTGAATAATGAATGAGAATCATTCTCATTCATTCGAGTATCCATGAGGAGGGCGTGCATGACCATTTCATTCGCAGACCCGGCGCCGGCGCCGCGCAGCCAGGACACCCTGCTGGTGGCGTCGCTGTTGCACCTGATGTCGCATTACACCGCGCGCGTCGACGGCGAACAGCCTTGCGTGAAGCTGGCCTCGGTCATCGAGCGCCACCTGTGCGCACTGTCGCGCCTGCCGGACGTGGACCCGGTGCTGCGCGCCACCTGCGAGCAGTTGGCCGAGCGCTGGGCGCTGCTGGTGGATGAAACGATGCCGCGCCCTCAGCCGCCCAAGCAGCCGCTGCTCGCGCGTTTCATGAAAGGGCAGTGGGGCGCCAGGCCGGTCGCTGCCAACTGATCCGGTTCACGCGGCGCCGCGGCGCCGCTTTGTCGATGTCGCAGGAGGCCGTCCGGCCTCGCCAATCTGTTCCCCGCACACAGGCCAATCCTGGCGCTCGCAGCGCCGTCTCCCGTGGCAGCCAGCAACGCCTGTTATGTGCCAGCCATAATCCCCGCAAAAATTGTTGACTGACATCTTTTTTCTGATAGTCTTTACTAAATCGTTGTAGTAAATCGTTTACCTCTTTCCTGCATAATGGTCTAAAATTTACCGAGCTCGGCAGTCGCCGTTGCGAGAAATTCAAGATTGGCAAGGGCGAGAAATCGTTTTCTGTAAAGATGCTGTAAATCGTTTTAGACCGTCGTGGGTATGCGATGTCGCTTCTGTTTAGCAGACCGAATGCCGCGGCGAGTAAGAACAAAAAACAATCCTGGAGACCTGGCATGACAACACCTCAGCGCTTGCGTTCGCTCGCCATCGGCCTGGCGGCCGCGCCGATCATCTGCGTCGGCTTGCTGGCCGCCCTGGCGCAACCCAGTCACGCCGGCGCGCCGGCAGCGTCGTCGGGTGCGGGCTTCACCCCTCGCGACACCCTGGCCAGCCTGTTCGAGCTGGAGGGTGGTTCGCCGTATTCGACGCCCTATGACGGCACGCTGAATTTCAGTGCCTTCACCTCGAAACACGCGACCCCAAATGGCCATGGCTACCGCAATGAACTGAAGATCAGCCGCGCGAGCCGCCTGCCGATCGAACAGACCCACGAACATTTTTCGGCGCTGGTCACCCCGACGCTGCCGGCTGGCGCCAGGACCATCGTGGCGCAATACCACGTCGAAGGCATCGAGACCATCGTCAAGCTGTATGTGCAGGATATTGCCGAGCCGGCTCTGCTTGACGGCAAGGCAAACAATGGCGTCTTCGACGTCGTCGCGCGGATCCGCGATACCAGCGGCAAGGATGTCTCTACCGCACTCGGGACCGTCAGGTCGGGCGAGCGCTTCGCACTCGATGTCCGCTTCGACGGCGGCAACGCCCGCGTCAGCGTCAAGTCCGACCGGCATGGCGCCCTGCAGACGCCGCTCACCCGGGTCATGGGCGACCACCGCAAGATCTATTTCAAGTTCGGCGACTACCTGCAGGCACGCGACCCCGACACCGGCGCCATGAGCACCAAGCCGGCCACCTGGGATGCCTATTTCCAAAGAAATGGCATCGGTAGCAGCCTGATCAGCTTCAGCGAAACGAAGTTCGAACGCAAGTAGGGCGTGTGGGCGGCGGCTCGTCCGTGCGAGCCGCCGGCGCCCGGATTCGGTATTCCACTTTTAGTAAAAAAAACTCTCGGAGACAATGCTGTGAATAAAAGTTCAAAGATGTTTTTCCATGCCCAACGTCCGATCGCGTCGGCGGTCGCCCTGGCCCTGCTCGCCATGGCCGGCGCGGCCCAGGCGCAGCAGGCGCCGTCCGAATCGTCCGATTCCTCGATGGCCAAGGTCGAAGTGACGGGGACGAGTTTCAAGCGCGCGGTCGCGGACCAGGCCTTGCCGGTCACGGTCGTCAAGGCCGAGGACTGGATCGCCCAGGGCATGCTGACCATCGACGACATCCTGATGTCGATGTCGACCGCGTCGGTCTACCAGCCGAATACCACCGCCGGCAACGGCAACAGCGCCAACATGCGCGGCATCGGCAGCTCGCGCACCCTGGTCCTGATCGACGGCAAGCGGGTCAATGACTCCTCCATCAACCCGAACGTTATTCCGGTCAGCGCGCTCGACCGCACCGAAGTGCTGCGCGACGGCGCCTCGTCCATCTACGGCAGCGACGCGATCGGCGGCGTGATGAACTTCGTCACCAAGAAATCCTATACCGGCGCCTCGGTGACCCTCAAGGGCACTTCGCCGGACAAGAGCGGCGGCGGCCAGTCCAAGGGCGCGAGCTTCATCGCCGGCAAGGGCGACCTCGCCAAGGACGGCTGGAACGTGTATGTCACCGCGGACTTCAATCACCAGAACGAACTGCCGCAGAGCGCCCGTCCCGACCTGACGACGGACGCGCGGCGCCAGGCCGCCGGCTTTGCGCCGTTCAGGGCGACCCGGGGCACCAATTCGGTACCGGCCAACGTCACGGCCGCCAACGGCTCGACCCGGGTCGGCAACCTCACCATCACCGGCAATCCCTATTACGCGAGCGGCTGCCTGCCGCCCTACACCACGCCGGGCACCAACAATACCTGCTACTCCCTGTTCAACGCCAACAACCTGACCCTGACCAAGGAAGGCCAGCAGGCGTCGGTGTTCAGCAAGGGCACCCTGGCGATCAACGCCGATCACCAGGTCTCGGCCTCGCTGCTGTATTCGAAGATCTACAACCGTCCGGTAAAGAATCCCACCTACGGCATCGCCGCCTCGATCCCGAACTTCCCGGCGCTGACCATCGGCCCGACCAGCCCTTACTATCCTGGCAAGGGCATCGTGCCGGCCATGCCTGGCATTACCAACCAGACCCTGACCCTGGCATGGTCGCTGATCGGCGACCTCGGTCCCACGGTCTTGAACTACGACACCGAGACCGCGCGCGCGAACATCGACCTCGACGGCCGGCTGGGCGCATGGGACTACAAGGCCAGCCTGTGGAGCGCCCTGTACCGGTCGCACGTCAGCTTCCGCTCCGGCTTCGTGAACAGCTACGGCCTGCTGGCCGGTGTCGCCAACGGCAAGCTGAACCCGTTCGGCCTGCAGAACGAGGAGGGCCGCGCCTACCTCGACAGCATCTCGACCAACGGCCAGACCGCCGACTCGGGCCTGAACCGCCTGCACGGATTCGACCTGAGCGGCAGCCGCGAGCTGATGGACATGGCCGGCGGCCCGATGATGCTGGCGCTGGGTGCGAACGCCTATCACGATTCCGCCTATCACTCGATTCCGGACACGGTCGTGCAATCCGGCGGCCAGACCGGCACCACCGCGGCCGTCAACGAACGCGCCTCGCGCAACGTGGTGGCGGCTTACGCCGAACTCGAGATCCCGCTGACCAAGGCGTTGAATGTCAACGTGGCGGTGCGCACCGACCACTACAGCGACTTCGGCTCCACCACCAATCCCAAGCTCAGCTTCCGCTACAAGGCCAGCGACATGGTCATGCTGCGCGGCGCCGTCGGCACGGGCTTCCGGGCGCCGACCCTGAGCGAGCGCTACTTCGGCGCGGTCAACGGCCCGACCGGCCTGACCAGCGATTCCTACAACGACCCGGTGCTGTGCCCGGGCGGAGCGCCGGGCGCCAGCACCGGCGGCACCGCACTGCCAGGCTACAACACGACCCGCGTCTGCGCGGCGCGCCAGCCGATCAACACGGGCGCCAACCCGGACGTCGGTCCCGAGCGCTCGACCACCATCAATCTGGGCGCCGTGTTCACGCCGACCCGCAACCTCCTGGTCTCGCTCGACTACTTCAACGTCAAGCTGCGTGACGCGATCGGCCAGCTGGCGCAGAACGCGATCTTCACCAACCCCGCCTACGCCAACCTGTTCATCCGTGACGCCAACCGCAACCTGCTGTGGGTCGACGACCGCCGCAACAACCTGGGCGGACTGCGCACCGACGGCATCGACGTCACGGCCACCTATACCTTCCCGCGCACGAGCTATGGACGCTTCGGCGTCCAGCTGGACGGCACCTACCTGCACCGCTTCGACACCCAGGTCGAAGACGGCGGCGAGTGGATCTCGAGCGTCAACAAGTTCGGGCCGCTGGATGCGAACGTGATGAACTTCCGCTGGAAGTATGGCGCCTCGGTGAAATGGACCAGCCCGAAAGGCGCCTGGAGCTCCACGCTGAACGAGCAGTACAAGCAGAGCTTCGAGGACCGCAACGCCGATTCCCAGTTCTACCACCGCATCGACTCCTACCGCGTCTACAACTGGTCGCTGACCTACGCCGGCTATCGCAAGCTGAAGGTCGTGGTGGGCATCAACAACCTGCTGGATCGCGATCCGCCGGTTGCCAACTACCGCAACGAAGGCTACGCCAGCGGTATGGCCAGCCCGGTGGGCCGTACCGTGGTCGGACGCGTGTCCTACGA
Organism: Massilia sp. IC2-477; assembly: GCF_020707265.1. Classification (GTDB taxonomy): domain Bacteria; phylum Pseudomonadota; class Gammaproteobacteria; order Burkholderiales; family Burkholderiaceae_D; genus Telluria. The sequence continues at coordinate 194,203 of NZ_JAJFEQ010000006.1, read as the reverse complement.
GTTCTAAGCTCCAACACTGCGCAGGCCGCCCCGCCGGCCTGCGCCTCCTGGTGTTCTTCCCGATTCTGCAAATTGCTGTTGACTTCAACCCGGATTAGGGTAAGCTGGCTAAATCGATGCACTAAATCGTTGCAGTACTTACTTGCCCAGTATTGATTGCAAATACGAGTGAATACTGTAACGATGTAGTAAAGCGTGGCATTTATAACAAGTTGTACAGCAAATTACAGAAAGATCAGAACCTCATGGGCGAACCCAAGATTCAGGATGTGGCAAGGCTGGCAGGCGTGTCGGCCTCCAGCATCTCGAATTTCCTGAATAACCGCATGGAGCAGATGCGGCCGGATACCCGGCAGAAGATCGCGAATGCGATCAAGCAGCTGGGCTACCGGCCCAACAATGCGGCGCGCCAGCTCAAGACCGGCGTCGCCGCGATGGTCGGCCTGCTGGTGCCGTCCCTGGCGAACCAGTTCTTCGGGTCGCTGGCATGCGCAGTCGAGGCTGCCGCCGCCCGCTACCAATGCCATGTCATGACCTTCAGCACCTTCCGCGACCCGCAGCGCGAACGGGCGGTGATGGCCGACCTGCTGTCCTATGGCGTGCAGGGCATCATTACCGGCTCGGCCCTGAACGATACCGAGCACCTCGCATCGATGACCGAGCGCTGCCCCGTGGTGGCCTTCGACATCAAGCCGACCGACCAGCAACACACCGGCATCGGCACCATCTCGGTCGACAACGCCGCCGCGACGGCCATGGCGGTGGCCCACCTGGCGGCACTCGGCCATCGCAGCATCGCCCTGGTCACGCCGCCGCCGTTCACGCTCAACCGTCAGGAACGCGTACGCGGTTTCCAGCAGGCGGTGGCGCGCGCCGGCATCGCGGGCGACGTGGTGCTGGCCGATCCATCGGACGCGCCGAGCGACCCGCACGGCGATACCCAGCTGTTCGAGATGGGCCGGGTCGCCGCGAGCCGCATCCTGGGTGCGCCCGGTGCGCCGACGGCAGCGATCGCCATCAACGACATGATGGCGATCGGCATCGGGGTCGGCCTGAAGCAGCTGGGCATAAAGATTCCGGAAGATTTTTCGCTGATCGGCATTGACGATATTTTCTTCTCGGCGGCGCACGATCCACCGCTGACCACCTTGCGCCAGCCCATCCAGGCCATGGCCGATGCGGCAGTCCAGCGCATCCTGGCGCCGCACGCCGCACAGTCGGGCGAGCTGTTCGCACCGGAGCTGATCGTCCGGCGCTCCACAGCCGCCCCCAAGCATTGACACGACCGCATTCACAATTTTAAGAAAGAGCAAAATGGAACTCATCGGCAAACGCGCACTCGTCATGGGAGGTGCATCGGGCATCGGCAAGGCCACGTCGCTGGCGCTGGCACAAGCCGGCGCGGACGTGGTGCTGACCTACTGGAGCAGCAGCGACGAAGCGAACGAGGTGGTCACACAGATCCGCGCCATGGGCCGGCGCGCACAGGCGATCAAGGCCGACCTGACCGGTGCCGAGGTCGCCGAGCAGGTGTATGCGGAAGCCGAAGGTGCGATCGGCGACATCGACGTCCTGTTCGCGAACATCGGCGGCCTGATCCAGCGCTGCCGCGTCGCGGAGATGCCACTGTCGCTGTGGAACGAGGCCATGAACCTGAACCTGACCTCGACCTTCCTGATCTGCCAGGCGGCGCTCAAGCGCATGGAGCCGCGCAAGCAGGGCGTGATCGTGACCATGTCCTCGCTGGCGGCCTTCGACGGCGGCGGTCCCGGCTCGGCGCACTATGCCTCTTCGAAAGCGGCGGTGGCCACCTTCACCCGCGCGCTGGCCAAGGAAGTCGGGCCGAACGGCGTGCGCGTCAACGGCGTGGCCCCGGGCCTGATCGCCACCCGCTTCCACGACACCTTCAACACGCCGGCCAACCGGGCTGCCATCGCCGAGCGCACGCCGGCCCGCCGCGAAGGCCAGCCCGACGACGTCGCCAACGTCGTGGTGTTCCTGGCCTCCGAGCGCGCCGCCTTCCTGGCCGGCGAGATCATCCAGGTGAACGGCGGTCTCGGCCTGTACTAAGCACTCCAGTAACCCTGCGGTAGTAGTCGGACGGCGCCGTTGCCGCGGCGCCGCAGGCCGGCTGTTGCCAAAATTTTGAAACGGAGCGGACGCCATGAACGGAGCAGTCACCCCAGCAAGCGATCATCCCGAGCTCGACGTGCTCACCGTCGGCGAAGCCATGGCTTTGCTGATGGCCTGCGAAGCGCTCCCGCTGGACCAGGTCCGCCGCTTCGAGCGGGCCACCGCCGGAGCCGAGCTCAACGTGTCGGTCGGCCTGGCCCGGCTGGGCTTCAAGGTCGGCTACATCAGCCGGCTGGGTGCGGACAGCCTGGGGCGCAACCTGCTCGACTTCATGGCGGCGGAAGGCATCGACCTGCGTCATGTACAAACGGATGCCCGCTACCCGACCGGTTTCATGCTGAAGTCGATGGCCCTCGACGGCAGCGACCCGCAGATCGAGTACTTCCGGCGCGGTTCCGCCGCCAGCCATATGTCGCTGGACGACATGCCGGCCGGCCTGGTGCGCGAGGCCAGGCTGCTGCACCTCACCGGCATTTCGCCGGCCTTGTCCGGCAGCTGCCGCGATCTGGTATTTGCGCTGGCCGCGCAGGCACGCGGCGCCGGCCGCCCCGTCAGCTTCGATCCCAACTTGCGGCCGCGCCTCTGGCCCAGCCAGGCGGCGATGGTCACGACCCTCAACGAACTGGCCTCGCATGCCGACCTCGTCCTGCCCGGCCTGGCCGAAGGCAAGCTTCTCACCGGCTGCAGGCATGCCGAAGGCATCGCCGACTTTTACCTGGAGCGCGGGGCGAGCCAGGTGGTGGTCAAGCTGGGGCCGGAGGGCGCCTACTACGCCAGCGCCACCGAGCGCGGCATCGCGCCGGGCCGCCGCGTCGAGCGCGTGGTGGATACCGTCGGCGCCGGCGACGGCTTTGCCGTCGGCGTCATCAGCGCGCTGCTCGACGGGCTGCCGCTGGCTGCGGCGGCCGCACGCGGCAATGCGGTCGGCGCGCGCGTGGTGCAGTTCCGCGGCGATTGCGAAGGCTTGCCGAACCGCGCGCAGCTCGATGCCGGCTAAGACCGGCCATCAAGGACAACAATACGGAGACAGGCATGAAAACAATGAAAGGCTTGCGCTGGCTGGTCATGATGCTGGTGGCGGCCGCGACGATCATCAACTACATCGACCGCTCCGCCCTGGCGGTGATGTGGCCGGGTATTGCCGACGAGCTCGGCATGGACAAGCAGGATTACGCCAATATCGTGACCGTGTTCCTGGTCGGCTATGCGGTCGGACAGACCCTGTTCGGCAAGCTGTTCGACGCACTCGGCACACGCGTCGGTTTCATCCTGTCGATCGTGGTGTGGTCGATCTCGATCGGCCTGCACTGCGTGGCCCGCTCGGCGCTGTCGTTCGGGCTGTTCCGCGTGCTGCTGGGTGTGGGCGAGGCAGGCAACTGGCCGGGCGCCACCAAGGCCGCGGCCGAATGGTTCCCGATCAAGGAGCGCGCGCTGGCGCAGGGCATCTTCGGCGCCGGCGCCTCGCTCGGTTCCATCGTCGCGCCGCCGTTGGTCGCCGTTCTGTACGCCTATGTGGGCTGGAAAGCCACCTTCATCCTGATCGCGGCGCTTGGCTTCATCTGGATCGTGCCCTGGCTGATCATCTACAAGTCCGGTCCCGGCGCCCATCCCTGGATCAGCGAGGAAGAACGCCAATACATCCTGAGCGGGCAGGTCCGCGCTGAGGAGAAACAGGCGGAATACGTGCCTACGCTCGGGCAGCTGCTGCGCCACCGCGAGAGCTGGGGCGTGATCGCCGCGCGCTTCTTCATCGATCCCGTCTGGTGGCTGTTCGTGGCCTGGCTGCCGCTGTACCTGAACGAGCGCTTCGGCTTCGACGTCAAGCAGATTGGCCTGTTTGCCTGGGTGCCCTTCGTGGGCGCCGCGATCGGCGCGCTGGCGGGCGGTTGGCTGTGCGGCCGCCTGCTGGCCCGCGGCTGGAGCGTGAACCGGGCGCGCAAGTCGGTGATCGGCCTGGGGCTGGCGCTGATGCTGCCGTCCCTGCTGCTCAGCGCGGTCGCCGCCACGCCCCTGCTGGCGGTGCTGTCGATCGCCGTGATCCTGTTCGGCTTCCAGGCGGCGATCACGAACATCCAGACCCTGCCGAGCGATTTCTTTTCCGGCAAGACGGTCGGCTCGCTGGCCGGCATTAGCGGCACCGCCGCGGTGCTGGGCGTGATCGCCTGCATGCAGCTGGTGCCGGCCCTGACGGCAGAGGGCAACTACGCTCCCTTCTTCGTGCTGGGTGCGCTGCTGGTGCCGCTGGTGTTCGTATCGCTGTGGCTGGGCGGCACGGTGCAGCCGGTCCGGAAAGGAGATCAATCATGAACTTCTCGAAGGCGCTGGGCGCCCTGACGATCGGTGTATTGCTGAGTCCTGGTTTGTCGGCCAAGGATGTCGTGGTCAAGGACAAGGGCGCCTTCGACGCGGCCCTGAAGCGGCTGGCGCCGGGCGACGCGATCGTCCTCAAGAACGGCACCTGGCAGGATTTCGAGGTCGGCTTCTTTGCCGAGGGCAGGGCGGGCAAGCCCATCACGCTGCGCGCCGAAACGCCGGGCAAGGTGATCCTGTCCGGGCGCTCCAACCTGCGCCTGGCCGGCCAGCACCTGGTGGTATCGGGCCTGGTGTTCAGGAATGGTTATACACCCACGCAGGAAGTGATTTCCTTCCAGCGCAACGCCAAACAGGTGGCGAACCACTCGCGGGTGACCGAGGTGGTCATCGACAACTTCAACAATCCCGACCGCGATGCCGTCGACTACTGGGTGTCCCTGTCGGGCAAGCACAATCGCTTCGATCACAGTTACCTGGCCGGCAAGCGCAACCAGGGGGTGACGATGGCGGTACGCCTCGAGGGCGAGGACAGCCAGCAGAACCACCACCGGATCGACCATAACTATTTCGGTCCGCGTCCCATCCTCGGATCGAATGGCGGAGAAACCCTGCGGGTGGGCACCAGCACCTATTCCCTGACCGATTCCCATACCCTGATCGAGGAGAACTATTTCGATCGCTGCGATGGCGAAGTCGAGATCATTTCCATCAAGTCCGGCCGCAACATCATCCGCAACAATGTGTTCTTCGAATCGCGCGGCACGCTGACGCTCAGGCACGGCAATGGCAACCTGGTCGAGGGCAACGTCTTCTTCGGAAATGGCGTCGAGAACACCGGCGGCATCCGCGTTATCAACCGCGACCAGACCGTGCGCAACAATTACCTGGAAGGCTTGACCGGCACCCGTTTCGGCAGCGGCTTTGCGATCATGAACGGCACCGTGGATGCGCCGCTCAACCGCTACAGCCAGGTGCTCAATGCCCACATCCACAACAACAGCTTCATCGACGTCGACCACCTGCAGTTCGGCGCCGGCAAGGACGCGGAGCGCAATGCGCCGCCTGCCAACAGCCGCATGGAGGACAACCTGGTCCTGCACCGGACCGGCAAGGCGAACGTCGTGTTCTATGACGACATGCGCGGCATCCGTTTCGCCGGCAATGTCGTGCAGGGTGTGGACGCCGAGCTGCCCGCCGGCTTCGAGCGCGCGGCGCCGGCGCTGAAGAGGAATAGCGCCGGCCTCTTGATGCCGCAGGACGAAGCCTTGCGCCAGCGCGGCGCCAGCGCTTCGCTGCGCCCGATCGCCAAGGCGCAGACCGGGCCGGCCTGGTACCCGAAACGCGAGCCGCAGGTGGCCTTCGACTCCGGCAGGCAGATCGCCGTGGATGGCGCGCGCGAAGACGCCCTGGCGCATGCGCTGGCACAAGCAGGCAATGGCGACCGCCTGGTGCTGGCGCCCGGCCGCTACCCGGTCGCCAGGCTGCTGGTCATCGACAAGGTGCTGAGCATCGAAGCGCAGCAGGCCGGCAGTGTGGTGCTGCTCCCCGAGCGCAACACGCTGTTCGAGATCCGCAATGGCGGCTCCCTCAAGCTGGCCGGGTTGCAGATCGATGGCAGCGCCAGCCCCGATTCGGCCGGCAACATCCTGATCCGCACGCAAAAGAGCGGAATGCAGGTGAGCTACCGCCTGGTGCTCGAGAACGTCGAGGTCAGGAACCTGGACGTCAACCACTCGCATCACTTGTTCGACGCGGGCGACCGCAGCCTGGCCGAAGAGATCCGCATCACGGGCTCGCGCTTCAGCAAGATCAGCGGCGACCTGCTGAGGCTGGACAAGGAGCGTGACGACCTGGGCAACTACAACGCCGAGGCCCTGGCGCTCGACGCTAACCGCTTCACCCAGATCGAGGGCGCGCTGGTCAGCCTCTACCGCGGCGGGACCGATGAAAGCACCTTCGGCCCGCGCCTCGCGTTTACGCGCAACGTCGTCGACCGCGTCGGGCAAGGCAAGCGCAACAAGCGCGCGGCGGCGCTCTACCTGCATGGCGTGCAGCGCACCCGCATCGCGGCCAATGAATTCGCCGACAGCGCCGGCATCGTTGTCGAGCATACCGTGGGCGACCCCGATACCGAATTGCGCGGCAATACCTACCGGAAGGTCGCGGCACTCAAGGCGAGCGAGCTGCACGCCAAGGGCGCCAGCACCGTACGAGTCCTCGACAACCAGGAAGCGCGAAGGAATTGATGATGTCGATGCACAGGAAATTACTTGGCGGGATGGGGATGATGGCCATCCTGGGATTCGGCCTTGCCAGTCCGGCTTACTGCGCACAGGCACGCCCAGCCGCGCATCCGGCGCTGGTCATGACGGCGCCGGAAGTGACCCGGATGCGCGCCGAGATCGCACGTCCGGGGCGTTTCCAGCGTACCTACCAGCAGCAGAAGGCCGAGGTCGACCGCAAGATCGCCCTGCCGAAGCAGGTGCCGATTCCGGTTGATGCCGGCGGCGGCGTCACCCACGAGATCCACCGCAACAATGCGCAGCTCATGTACGACGCGGCGGTGATCTACCAGCTTACCGGTGAAGTGAAATATGCGCATTTCGTGCGCGACATGCTGTCCATGTATGCCGAGCTGTATCCGACGCTGCCGCTGCACCCGCAGCGCAAGACGGATTCCGTGATTTCGGCAGGGCGCCTGTTCTGGCAGAACCTGAACGAATCGGTGTGGCTGGTGTACACGATCCAGGCCTATGACGCGGTCCTGCCTGTCTTGCGGGAAGGGGAGCGGCGCAAGATCGAGGACGGCATCCTGCGTCCGGTCGCGCTGTTCCTGTCGGAAGGCTCGCCCCATACCTTCAACACCATCCACAACCATGCGACCTGGGCCACCACCGCGGTGGGCATGACCGGCTATGTGCTGGGCGAGCGCGATTGGGTGGAAAAAGCCCTGTACGGCTCGGACAAGTCGGGCAAGGGCGGCTTCCTGCGCCAGCTGGACGAGCTGTTTTCGCCCGACGGCTATTACACGGAGGGGCCGTACTACCAGCGCTACGCGCTGCTGCCTTTTGTCACCTTCGCCAAGGCCATCGAGACCAGGGAGCCGCAGCGCAAAATCTTTTCCTACCGCGACGGCATCATCCTGAAGGCGATCGACACGACGATCCAGCTCAGCTACAACAAGCTGTTCTTCCCGATCAACGACGCGATCAAGGACAAGGGCATCGACACCATCGAGCTGGTGACCGGCGTCGCCATCGCCTATTCGGCCACGGGCGACGCCGGCCTGTTAGATGTCGCCAGGCGTCAGGACCGGGTGATCCTGACCGGCGACGGCATGCGCGTCGCGCAGGGGCTTGATGCGCGCCGGGACAAACCCTACCGCTTCGCTTCCCGCGTATTCCGCGACGGCGCCAAGGGAGACGAAGGCGGCCTGGTGGTGATGCGCGAGCCGGACCAGGCGCTGGTGTTCAAGGCCACCGCCCAAGGCATGGGGCACGGCCATTTCGACAAGCTGAACTGGCTGTTCTACGACAAGGGCGCCGAAATCGTGTCCGACTACGGGGCGGCGCGCTTCCTGAACATCGAAGCGAAATTCGGTGGCCGCTACCTGCCGGAAAACAAGAGTTACGCCAATCAGACCGTTGCCCACAATACCCTGGTGGTCGACGAAGGCAGCCACTATGGCGGCAAACTGGATGTGGCCGAGGCTCACCATCCCGAGCTGCTGTATTTTTCCGACAAGGACGGGCTCAAGATCTCGGCCGCGCGGGTCGGGGATGCCTATCCGGGGGTGAGTTTTGTGCGCACCATGGCGCAGCTGCGCGATGCGAGGCTGCGCCAGCCGATCGTGGTCGACATCCTGAAGGTGGACTCAAGCAAGAACCATCAGTTCGACCTGCCGCTGCACTACAAGGGACATCTGATCAAGACCAACTTTGCGCTGGACACTGCCACCCAGAGCCTGGCGCCGCTGGGCAAGCGCAACGGCTACCAGTACCTGTGGCTGAAGGCGCGCGCCGAAGCGGCAGCGCCGCTGAGCCAGGTCACCTGGCTGGGCGAGAATGGCCGTTTCTATACGCTCAGCACGCTGGCCGAGCCGGGGATGCAGGTGCTGTTCACCCAGATCGGCGCGAACGATCCAAACTTTAACCTGCGTAACGAGAATGCCTTCATCCTGCGCATCCCCGCGGCGCGCCAGGCGGCCTACGTGAGCGTGCTCGAGCCGCATGGCGGCCACGATCCGGTCAGCGAGATGACCAGCGATGCCGACAGCCGGGTCAAGCGCATCCAGCACGCCCGCACGGGCGACATCGATGCGGTGCATCTGGCATTTGCCAGCGGCATGGAGTGGCTGCTGCTGTTGAATAACAGCACGAGCTTCGACCCGAAACAGACCAGCATCGCCCGCTTCGAGGGCAAGGACTACCCCTTCCAGGGGCGGTTCAAGCTGATCGCGCTCGGTCAGGATCAAGCAAGGGAAGGGAACAAGCAATGAAGCTATGTCGGGTTGGCGCCCCTGGCGCCGAAATCCCTGCGGCCATCGATGCCCAGGGGACGATCCGCAGTCTCGCTTCGCTGGTGCCGGACCTGACGCCGGAATGGCTGGCGCCGGAGCGCCTGGCGGCGCTGGCGGCGGTCGACCTGACGCGGCTGCCCGCGATCGATCCCGCCACGCGCATCGGGGTGCCGGTTGCCGGGATCCGCCAGTTCATCGGGATCGCCCTCAATTATCGCAAGCATGCCGAGGAATCGGGGCAGGCGATTCCCGCCGAACCGATCGTCTTCACCAAGGCCATCACCTCGCTGAGCGGTGCCAACGACGACATCGTGATGCCTCCCGGTTCCGAGCACACCGACTGGGAAATCGAAATGGGCATCGTGATCGGCACGACCACCCGCAGCGTGCCGGTCGCGGCGGCGCTGGATCATGTGGCCGGCTATTGCCTGGCCAACGATGTCTCCGAGCGGCACTGGCAGAACTTCCGAATGGGCCAATGGAACAAGGGGAAAAGTTTCGACAGCTTCGGCCCCATCGGTCCCTGGCTGGTCACGGCCGACGAGATTCCAGACCCGCACGCGCTTAGCATGGAGCTGAGCGTCAATGGCGAGGTGATGCAGGCCAGCTCAACCTCGGACATGATCTTCAGCGTCGCCGAATTAGTGTCCTACGTGAGCCAGTTCATGACTTTGCTGCCGGGCGATGTGATCGTCAGCGGCACGCCGGGAGGCGTCGGCATGGGCCTCAAACCGCCGCGCTATCTGAAGCAGGGCGACGTGCTGCGGCTGGCTATGGACGGGCTGGGGACTCAGACCCAGCATGTTGCCATGGAGGGTCGCTGACGCGCTGGCGAGGGCTCGCCGGCCAGCATGTCCAGGAGCTCCTGAAAAAACGGTTACTTACCCTGATGGCAACTAGCTCGTACACCGAGCCGTGCCAAGAGCGAGATGAACGACAGAGCTGAATCTGCCGCATGGCCTTGTCCTGCTGCGAATCCGGCGCTATTGCGCTGCCGTGAGCTTGAGTCCCGGCCGTAGTGCCTGAGAGACTTCCTGTAGACCTTTGCGCTGGTCAGATACCTGCTCGATTCCCTTCCTTGTTACTTCTTCAAGAAAAACGATACGAGCCCTGTAGTAATCTGCACGCAACTGCATTTCCAGCAAATGTTGCTCGGATTGATACAGCTCCATGCGCAGCTCGTTGAGCGACCGTTTTGCGTGTTTCTCAGGCGTAAGAGCGTTTTGAGAAATCAAGTTTTCAAGCCACCGTAGCATGATGAAGCCCTCCTATCGTCAAGTGCTCTGACGCTGGTATCAAAACGGAAATCACGACACTGTCAAGGACGACACGACCCGATTTCCAGCTAGACACAGTCTATCAAAACATTTACGCCACACTTTTGGAGCGTCCTTGATGTGTTGTTAAAATGACACCAAGTATTTGCCCATGCTCGATTTCCGTGGGAAAGCGGATCCTAGGAGGGCTGATGCCATTGCTGCGAAACGTTCGCTTCGGGTCGATAGCGGACGTACATGGGCTCAGTCCGAGCATGAAGATAGCGGCCGTGTTCGCAGACGCAGTGATGCCATGGCCCAAGCACTTCTTTCTGAAGGCCTCTGGACGCTCATTGCAGCCCGTCTCCCGGCGCACCAGGATCGCAGGTAGGCAAGCGCCCACGTATCAATGGTCACGCGTCCCTGACTGGGATCCAGTTTAGTCGGCGGCGCGACGCGCGAGCCAGGCTTCGTAGCGGACCCGGGTTTCGGGATTCGTGGCCGGATACAGGCCGATGATCGAGGCGCCGCTTTCCACTTCTTCCAGCACGAAGTCTTCGAAGCGTTCCATCTCGACCGCGTCGCGCGCGATTTCCTCAGCGAGATGGGCGGGGATACAGACCACGCCATCGTCGTCGCCGACCATGATATCGCCCGGATAGACCGGCACGCCGCCGCAGCCGATCGGTGCATTGATGTCCAGCGCGTGGTGCCGGATCAGATTGGTCGGCGCCGACGCGCCTGCGCACCAGGCCGGCATATCCAGTTTGGCGATGCCGGAGGCGTCGCGCAAACCGCCATCGGTGACGATGCCGGCCGCACCGCGCACCTGCATGCGCGTGGCCAGGATGCTCCCGGCCGAGGCCACCGACACATCGCCGCGGCAATCCATCACGAGCACTGCGCCGGCAGGGATCTCTTCGACCGCCACGCGCTGTGGATGGCGCGGGTCGCGGAAGACTTCGATGCCGTCCAGGTCCTCGCGTGAGGGGATATAGCGCAAGGTGAAGGCCGGGCCGGCCAGGCGCTGTCCCGGCTTCAGGGGCCGGGCTCCCTGGATGAACACATTGCGAAAGCCACGCTTGTACAGCAGCGAGGTGAGGGTGGCGGTGCTGACGGTCTTCAGCATGTCCAGCGTGCTGGAGGGAACTGCCTGATTCATCTTTTTCTCCGGTCGATGGTGCTCTACAACGATTTACTGTAACGATTTAGTAAGCAGGTTGAGCGTACGCATGAACACTGGACATGTCAACAAGCTAGGGGCGATCGCCTTCGCCCAACCACTCCCGCAGTTTCGCTTCGCCGGCCTCACTGAACGCCATTACCCGCGACTCGGGCACCCGCTTCGCCCACCCGAGCTGCTCGAAGCGATCGAGCAGCGTCGCGCCGAGCACGCCGGCCAGGTGGTGGCGCCGTTCGCTCCAGTCCAGGCAGGTGCGGCAGAAGGGGCGGCGTCCGGCGGGCAGGACAGGGTCCAGGCCGAGCTGCGCAAGAACGTCGCGCCCCTGGGGCGTGAGGACGATCCCCTCCGGCCCCAGGGCAAAGGCGCCGCGCTGCGCCAGCCTTTCGTAGACCAGCACTCCGAGCTCGCCCGCCAGGTGGTCATAGCAGACGCGCGCCTTGCGCAGCGCCGGCTCGCGTGGGCCCACGTGTACGGGACGCTTCAGGGCGGCTGCCCCCATCAGGGTTTCCAGCATGTGCGCGACCTCGGCATCGGCGATGCGGAAGTAGCGGTGCCGTCCCTGCTTCTCGACCGCGAGCAGCCCGGCCTCGACCAGCTGGCCCAGGTGGGTGCTGATGGTCTGGCGGGTGACGCCGGCGGCGTCGGCCAGTTCGGTGGCGGTGAGCGCGCGGCCGGCCATGAGTGCGCTAAGCGCCTGGCCGCGCGCGTTGTCGCCGACGAGTGCGGCAATGGTGGTGATGTTCGGTCCCATGCTTCGATCTTAGCCGAAGCATCGCCCCATGCAAACGGCCAGAATGGCCACATCCATCACACGAGGAGTTCGCATGACCATCACCTGTTTCATCCGCTACCAGATCGATCCCTTCCAACGCGAGAACTTCCGGCGCTACAGCGAGAACTGGGGCCGCATCATTCCGCGCCTGGGTGGACACCTGCTCGGCTACTTCCTGCCGCACGAGGGGACCAACGACGAAGCATGGGGACTGGTCGCCTTCGACAGCCTGGCCGCCTACGAGGCCTACCGCACGCGCCTGAAGACGGACCCGGAGGCGCGCGCCAACTTCGCGCTGGCGCAGGAACAGCGCTTCATCCTGCGCGAATGGCGCACGTTTACCGAGGTGGTGGAGGGCACGTTGGGAAAGGAGGCACAGCATGATCGCCGTGATCTTTGAAGTCGAGCCGGAGCCGGCGCATCGCCAGGAATACCTCGACATTGCCGCCGGCCTGCGTGCGCAGCTGGAAGCCATCGATGGCTTCGTGTCGGTGGAGCGCTTTGAATCCTTGTCACGCCCGGGCCGCATCCTGTCGCTTTCATTCTGGCGCGACGAAGAGGCGGTGACGCGCTGGCGCAATCTGGAGTCGCACCGCATGGCGCAGGCGCGTGGCCGCGCCGGCGTGTTCCGCGGCTACCGGCTACGGGTAGCCCAGGTACTGCGCGACTACGGCATGCTTGAGCGTGACGAGGCGCCGCCGGACGCCCGCTCAGTGCACGGCTAGCGCACCAGGCGCATGCGGCGCTCGCCGCGGAACTGCTGGATGGCGCCGTTGACCATGCCCTCGACACTGCCTTCGCGCTCGAAGTGGCGGCGCAGGCGCGCGGCGTCGCTGCCCTCGCGCGCGGCGTCGGCCAGGTGCTGCAGCGCCTCGCTGCTCCCCAGTGCCTCGGCGTGCGGCATCATCTTCTCGAGCGTGGCCAGGATGTCTTCGCGCATCGGCACGTTCGCATAGGTCTTCGGATGCGTGATCGATCCTTCCAGGCCGAAGCGGCAGGCCTGGAAGCGGTTGTAGTTGTAGACCAGGTAGTCGTCCTCGACGGGCAGCTCGTCCACGCGTGTGAGCAGGTGCCGGCACAAGGCCTGCAGGTAGGCCGCCAGCGCCGCCGCCCGCTCCACCGTCAGCGGCGTATCGCACACGCGCAGCTCGATGGTGCCGTACTCCGGCTTGGGGCGCAGGTCCCAATAAAAATCCTTCATGCTCTTGATGATTTTGGTGCGCTCCATCTTGGCGAAGTACACGTCAGTGAACTCCTGCCAGGTCAGCACGAAGGGTGCGCGGCCGCTCATCGGGAAGGCGAACACGGAATTCAGGCGCGCCGAGTCGAAGCCGCTGTCGTGCCCCTGCACGAAGGGTGACGATGCGGATAGCGCGATGAAGTGCGGCAGGTAGCGGTTCAGCGCGTGCAGCAGGTAAAGCGCGTCGTCGCCGTTGGCGCAGCCGATGTGCACGTGCTGGCCGAACACCGTGAACTGCTTGGCCAGGTAGCCGTACAGCTGCGACAGGTATTCGTAGCGTGGCTTGGGCGTGATTTTCTGTTCCGACCAGTGCTGGAAGGGATGGGTGCCGCCGCCGGCGATGCCGATGTTGAGGATGTCGCCGGCCGCCACCAGGGTGTCGCGGATTTCCCTCAGCTCGGCGAGCAAGGGCCCGTAGGATGAATGCACGCTCGAGTTAATCTCGATCATGCTCTCCGTGATCTCGGGCGTGACATTGCCGGGGAAGGGCTTGCGTTTTAACAGGTGCAGCAGGTCGGGTGCGGCCGCGGTCAGGTCGAAGTCCGACAGGCTGACCAGCTGCAGCTCCAGCTCGACGCCGAAGGTGAGCGGCTGCGAGGCGTTGAAGGCTTCAAGCGGCATGGGTAGCCTCCGGTGCGTCGACGGACGACTCGCGCGCCCACACCAGCACGCGCTGGATGATCACGGGGCCGAACACTTCCAGCAGCATCGTCACCGCGGCCATGGCGCGCAATTCTTCCACCACGTGCACGCCCGCGTGGCGCGCGTGTTCGATCAGCAGGATCACGAACACCGATAGCGGCGCCAGGCCCAGCCCGGTGAGGGCGCCCTTGCGCCACGAGACGCCGGACAGGTGGGCGAAAGCCGTGACGCCGGCGGTTTTTGCCACCTGGCGCACCAGCACCACGATCACGGCCAGCGCGCTGCCGGTGGCGATCTGGCGCCAGTCGAGCGTCGAGGCGGCGTAGATGAACAGCAGCACGGTCAGCACCTCGCCCAGCGCGCCGAAGTTGCGCTGCGCCTGGCTGAAGGCAACGCGGCGGTGGCGCGCGGTGAGGCCGAAGAACAGGGTGGCGATGTAGGGCGAGAGGGTGCCGGCGTCGCAGATCGCCACCAGCAGCACGATGGCAAGCGCAAACGCGACGGTGGCGTCCTGGCGCGGGTTGTGGATGGCGCGCAGCAGGGCCGGCACGGCCACCCCGAAGACCGCCCCCACCAGCGCCGACCCGGCCAGCACCACGAGGCTTTGCCACAGCGCCTCGCCCACCGCGTCGAAGGTGCGGAAAATCCAGAAGCCGATGATGGCGTTGAAGGCGAACACCGCCAGCACGCAGTTCTGCGCCGTCAGGTGCAGCACGCGCTCGGTCACCTGGCCGGAACTGCGCTGCTCGTTGATGACGCGGACGATGGTGGCGGGCGAGGTGCCCATCGACAGGGCCGCCATCATCAGCGCGATGATGTGCGAAGTGCCGAAGGCCAGCGCGACCAGGTAGACCAGCACGAAGGTGAGCAGGCTTTCCGCCAGCCCGGCCACCCCCAGCCAGGGATTGTGGCGCAGCCAGCGCAGGTTGAAGCGGTAGCCCAGCTCGAACAGGATCAGGCCGAAGGCGACGTCGGCCAGCAGCGATACGGGACCCGCACTGGGCGCCGGCAGCACGCCGATTTGCGAATTGCCCAGTGCAAAACCGACCAGGCCATAGAAG
This sequence comes from Massilia sp. IC2-477, assembly GCF_020707265.1. Taxonomy (GTDB): domain Bacteria; phylum Pseudomonadota; class Gammaproteobacteria; order Burkholderiales; family Burkholderiaceae_D; genus Telluria. The sequence goes on along the minus strand of NZ_JAJFEQ010000006.1, from coordinate 179,084 downwards.
CTGATGCGGGGCAGGCCCGTGAAACGCTGCCCGAATTCACCAGCCAGCCACGCGACCGCCAGCGCGAGCGGCCAGGCGAGACTGGTCAGGATGGGCAGCAGGTCGGGCATTGGAACTCCTTGTCATCGTCGTTGTAGGGTGGGCGGATCTTCCGCCCACGCGGCGACAGTTGGCACCGCGTGGGCGGCAAAGCCGCCCACCCTACGAACGGCAGAGTGTGGTGTTTTTGCCAATTCTACAAGAGGGTCCAGCGCGCACGATTGACGTAGGAGGGGGCCTATTTGGAGAGCAGGCGCATGGTCCGTTCCAGCCCTTCGAGGGTGATCGGGAACATGCGGTGATTCATGATCTGCTTGATGACGGCGATCGATTGCCGGTATTCCCACAGGTGTTCCGGCTCGGGATTGAGCCAGGCAAACTTGGGAAAGGCACTGGTGAAGCGGGCCAGCCATTCGGCCCCGGCTTCCTCGTTGTTGTACTCGACCGACCCGCCGGGTGCGAGCACCTCGTAGGGGCTCATGGTGGCGTCGCCGACGAACAGCAGGCGGGTGTCGGGCGGATACTTGCGCAGCACGTCCCAGGTCGGGAAGCGCTCGCTGTGGCGGCGGTGGTTGTTCTTCCACAGGTAGTCATAGACGCAGTTGTGGAAGTAGTAGAACTCCATGTTCTTGAACTCGCTCTTGGCGGCCGAGAACAGTTCCTCCACGCGCTCGATGTGGTCGTCCATCGAGCCGCCCACGTCCAGCAGCATCACCACCTTGATGCGGTTCTTGCGCTCGGGCTGCATGCGGATGTCGAGGTAGCCCGCATTGCTGGCGGTGGCGCGGATGGTGTCGTCCAGCGCCAGTTCTTCCGCCGCGCCGGTACGCGCGAAGCGGCGCAGGCGGCGCAGGGCCACCTTGATGTTGCGGGTGCCGAGTTCTCGCTCGTCGTCGTAGTCGCGGTAGCTGCGCTGCTCCCATACCTTCACCGCCGTGCGGTTGCGTCCCTGGCCGCCGATGCGGATGCCTTCCGGGTTGGTGCCGCCATTGCCGAACGGGGAGGTGCCGCCGGTGCCGATCCACTTGTTGCCGCCTTCGTGGCGGCCCTTCTGTTCCTTCAGCAGCTCTTCCAGGCGCTGCTGCAGCTTGTCGTAGCCGAGTTTCTCCAGCGCCGCGCGCTGTTCCGGCGTGAGCTCGCGCTCGAAGCGCTTGAGCAGCCAGTCGAGCGGAATCTCGGCCTTCTCGTCGAACACCGCGTCGACACCCTTGAAATACATACCGAAGGCGCGGTCGAACTTGTCGAAGTGGGCCTCGTCCTTCACCAGGGTCAGGCGTGCGAGGTAGTAGAACTCGTCCAGCGAGGGCAGGATCACCTGGCGCTGCATGGCCTCCAGCAGCGTCAGGAATTCCTTGATCGTGACCGGGACCTTGGCATCGCGCAGGGCATAGAAGAAATCGATCAGCATTGACGGCTTCCGTGGCGCTCCAGCCGCTCGTGCAGGGCGCTTTTAATGGGCGGCCACTCGCTGCGCAGGATGCTGTACATCACCGTGTCGCGCACCGTGCCGTCCCGGCGCAGGGCGTGGTGGCGGATGACGCCATCCTTCTTCGCGCCCAGGCCTTCGATCGCGGCTTGCGATGCGAAGTTCTCGCAGTCGGTGCGCAGGCCGACCACGCTTGCCCCGAGGGTGTCGAAGGCGTGCGACAGCAGGATTAGCTTGCAGCTGGTGTTCACGTGGGTGCGCTGGACGCTCTTGGCATACCAGGTGTAGCCGATCTCGACGCGCTTGATGCCAGGGAGTATGTCGTGGTAGCTGGTGCTGCCGAGCAGCTTGCCGCTACGGGTGTCGATCACGGCAAAGGCGACGCGGTCGCGGGTGTCGAGCGCAGTGCCGATGTACTGCAGCGCATTGTGCGGTTCCGGCACGCTGGTTACGCGCAGCTTCCACAGTTCGCCGTCGAGGGCGGCGGCGCGCAGGCCCTCTTCGTGGTGCGGCGCCAGCGGTTCCAGGCGCAGCCCGTTGAACTCGAGCGTCACTGGAACAAGCTTGATCATCGGTTGGTCCTCGACATGTAGACCAGGCGCTCGAACAGGTGCACGTCCTGCTCGTTCTTGAGCAGCGCGCCGTGCAGCGGCGGCACGATGGCCTTGGTATCCTTGCTGCGCAGGGCTTCGGCCGGGATGTCTTCGGCCAGCAGCAGCTTGAGCCAGTCGAGGAATTCCGAGGTCGAGGGCTTCTTCTTGATGCCGGCGACTTCGCGCAGCTCGTAGAAGCTCTGCAGCGCGGCAGCCAGCAAATCCTGCTTCAGGGTCGGGAAGTGGACCTTGACGATGTCGGCCATCGTGTCGCGGTCCGGGAATTTAATGTAGTGGAAGAAGCAGCGGCGCAGGAAAGCGTCCGGCAGTTCCTTTTCGTTGTTCGAGGTGATGATCACCAGCGGACGGTGCTTGGCCACCACCATCTCGCGCGTCTCGTAGACGTAGAACTCCATGCGGTCCAGTTCGCGCAGCAGGTCGTTCGGGAACTCGATGTCGGCCTTGTCGATCTCGTCGATCAGCAGCACCACCGGTTCCGGCGCCGTAAACGCCTGCCACAGCACGCCCTTGACGATGTAGTTGTGGATGTCGCGCACGCGCTCGTCGCCCAGCTGCGAGTCGCGCAGGCGCGACACCGCGTCGTATTCGTACAGGCCCTGCTGGGCCTTGGTGGTCGACTTCACGTGCCACTGCAGCAGCGGCATGTCGAGTGCCGCAGCTACCTCTTCGGCCAGCATGGTCTTGCCGGTGCCCGGTTCGCCCTTGATCAGGAGCGGGCGGCCGAGCGTCAGGGCGGCGTTGACGGCCAGTTTCAGGTCGGCGGTGGCGACGTAGTTGTCGCTGCCTTCGAAGCGGGGGGATGCGTGCATGGGCGTTCTATGTCGAGGGATCGAGGAAGTCGAGTATACGTCAGAACCGCAGCCGGAACGGGGCGCCGGGAAGCTGCGTGCGTTTGTAGACTGGTGACAACTCTTCAGATAGAATCGACAGGTTGGTAGTCCATTTGCTAACTTTTTGTGCGTTTGCGGTATTCGAATTACAACTAACGAGCCACACCCATGAAAACATCTTTAGCACTACTGGTATTGGCAGCGTTTGCCGCCAGCGCCGTCCCTGCCGCCGCGGCGGAAGTTGTCGGCAATCCGAAAGCAGCACCGGCCAAGATCGAAATGTGCATTGGCTGCCACGGCATTCCCGGCTACAAGGCCGGCTTCCCCGAAGTCTTCCCGGTTCCGATGATCGGCGGCCAGTCCGCCAAGTACATCGAGAGCGCGCTGAAGGCCTACCGCAAGGGCGAGCGCAAGAACCCGTCGATGATGGGCATCGCCAAGTCGCTGAGCGACCAGGACATCGCCGACGTCGCTGCCTACTACGCGCAGCAGACCCCTGCCACCGCCAAACGCTGAGGAACGGACGATGAAAAAACTGGTTTCCGCACTGGTCGTCGGTGCTTTCTGCCTGAATGCTTCCGCGGCCGACGTCGCGAAAGGCGAGGCCCTGGTCAAGAAGTACAACTGCGCATCCTGCCACGGCGCCGACTACAACAAGCCGATCGACCCGACCTATCCGAAGCTGGCCGGCCAGCATCCCGAGTACCTGGCCCACGCCCTGCGCGCCTACAAGCGCGGCGCCGGTTCCAACGGCCGCGCCAATCCGATCATGGCCGGCCAGGTGCAGCCGCTGTCGAACCGCGACATGGCCGACATCGGCGCCTACCTGGGCAGCCTGCCGTCGAACCTGGTGGTCAGCAAGTAACACATCCCGAACGTTTCCAGCCCGAGCTGGTAAACTGCGCATCCCCCCGACCGGGCAACCGGCGGGGGGATGTTGTTTTTTGCCTGGAGCTCCCGTGCTGTCCCCATCCCACATCAAGACCAACCTGCTCAGCGGCCTGACGGTCGCCCTTGCCCTCGTCCCCGAAGCCATCGCCTTTGCCCTGGTCGCCCAGGTCTCGCCGCTCACCGGCCTGTACGCGGCGGTGCTGGTCTCCCTCATCACATCGAGCTTCGGCGGCCGCCCCGGCATGATCTCGGCCGCAGCCGGTTCGCTGGCGGTGGTGATGACGGCGCTGGTGGTGCAGCATGGCGCGCAGTACCTGTTCGCGGCGGTGGTGCTGATGGGCGTGCTGCAGCTGGTGTTTGCGCTTGCACGGCTCGGCAAGTTCATCCGCATGGTGCCGCATCCGGTCATGCTGGGTTTTGTGAACGGCCTGGCGCTGGTGATCTTCGTGGCCCAGTTCGGCCACTTCAAGACGCCAGGGCCGGACGGCGTGCCGCAATGGATGGGCGGCGCGGAGCTGGCCACGATGCTGGCCATCGCCGCCGCCACCATGGCCGTCATCTACCTCACGCCGCGCCTGACAAAAGCGGTGCCGGCCACCCTGGTCGGCATCCTGGCGAGCAGCGCCGGCTGCGCGCTGCTGGGCATCGACACCAAGACCGTGGGCGACCTCGGCTCGATCGCGGGCGGCCTGCCCGGCTTCGCGCTGCCGGATGTGCCGTGGAACCTGGACACCCTGCGCATCGTCTTCCCCTATGCCCTGGTGCTGGCCGGCGTCGGCCTGATCGAGTCGCTCCTGACGCTGACCCTGATCGACGAGATCACCGACACGCGCGGCCAGCCGAACCGCGAATGCATGGCGCTGGGTGCGGCCAACGTACTCACCGGCCTGTTTGGCGGCATGGGCGGCTGCGCCCTGATCGGCCAGAGCATGATCAACGTGAACAGCGGCGGTACCGGGCGCCTGTCGGGCGTCGTGGCGTCGCTGTTCCTGCTCTCCTTCATCCTGGTGGGGTCGACGTGGATCGAGCAGATCCCGCTCGCGGCCCTGATCGGCGTGATGTTCGTGGTCTGCGAAAAGACCTTCGAGTGGGGCACGTTCCGCCTGTTCGGCAAGGTGCCGCGCGCCGATGCGCTGGTCATCGTGCTGGTGGCCGGCATCACGCTGGCCTTCGACCTGGCGGTGGCGGTGCTGGCCGGGGTGATCGTTTCGGCCCTGGTGTTCGCCTGGCAGCATGCGAAGCAGATCCGCGTCGCAACAAGCGTCGATGAACACGGCTGGAAGGTCTACGACCTGGAAGGCACGCTGTTCTTCGCCTCGGTGACCGGGTTCCAGGCCCTGTTCACGCCGAAGGACGATCCGCAGGACGTGGTGATCGAATTCCGCCGCGCGCGCGTGGCAGACCATTCGGCGATCCAGGCCATCGACGCCCTGGCCGAGCGCTACCGCGCGCTGGGCAAGCGCCTCCACCTGCGCCACCTCAGCCCCGACTGCCGCGAAGTGCTGGAGAAGGCGCAGGACATGATCGAAGTAAACCTGCTGGAAGACCCGCGCTACCGGGTGGCGGACGACAAGCTCGGCTGAACTAGCGCGAGGCGCGCTGGCGCACGCATTCGATATAGGCCTCGGTATCCGGCGGCATGCCGTTGCGCTGCGAGGCCCAGATCATCTCGCCGAGGCATTCCATGATCTCGTGGTGGGCGTCGTGCTCGCCGCGCCTGGCGACCAGCGCGTCGTGCGCGGCCTTGATGCCGCGCGGCTGGTCGATCGACACCTGTTCGGCAATCGACAGGTGCATCGACAGGTGCAGGAAGGGGTTCGGCTTGCCGCCCTCGACCGAGTAGTCGCGCGCGATCGCGGCTTCCACGTCGTCGAGTTCGGCGTGGTATTCCGGGTGTTGCACGATCCAGTCGGCCGCGATGGCGTCCATCGGGGTCAGGATCTCGCCGTTGCGCTGCTTGCGCAGGGCTTCGCAGAAAAAGCGGCGCACGTCGTGTGAAGACGGAGTAAACATGATCGGGAAGGGAATGAAGAAAGGCGGGAAGCCGGTATTCTAGCGCTTCCCGTCCCGGCCTGCTTCAGGTGGCTTCTTGCGTCGCTGCTGGTGGGGGCGGGGCGGCCGGGCGCGGCGCCGCCGACGGCCCGCATTCCGGACGGTGGAACAGCAGCGACTGCGCCTTGGCGCTGTCGCCCATGGCCGTCGCACGCTCGGCCATCATGGTCTTGGCGAGGCACACCTGGCCCTTGGCGCGCAGCTTGTCGTCGCGCGCTTCCTCGAGCAGCTCTTCCTCGCTCACCTTGCCCAGGAAGTGGCGCGCGATCGGATTCGGCCACTGGTCCTTGTCGTCGCGCGCGAACGCCTTCTGCAGGTCGGCCTTGGCGGCATCGCCTTCCCCCAGGTGCAGGCGGGCCAGGTAGAGCAACAGGGCCGCGTTGCGGTCGCCCGGAAGTTGTTCCAGGCCCAGGCGCAGATGGCGTGCGGCCTCCGCGTAGCGGCGCTGCGACAGGTGGCTGCGCCCGACACTGAAGTTGGCTGCCGGGTTGTTGCCCGCCACGGCGCGGTCGAACCAGCTCTTGGCCTGGGCCGGATCGCGCGCCACGCCGTAGCCGGCGCGGTAGAAGGCCGCCAGCATCATCTGGGCATCGGTGTTCCCGCCTTCCGCCTCCTGCAGCATCCAGGGCTCGATGCCGCGCCGCTGGCCGAGCGGATCGCCGCCGAGGTAGCTGATGTAGAGCTTTTCCTGGCTCATGGCGAACAGGACCCGGTGCGAACGCAGGAAGTCCGCGCCGAGCAGCATGTCCACATCATGATGCAGGGTATTGGTGACGGCGACCCGCGCGTTGCGGATGGTCTCGGCGCCCAGTTGCAAAGTGTCGAAGATGGCCACCCAGCTTTCTACCTGGGCCTCGCCCACGCCGGTGCGGTAACCCGCGCGTTCGACGCCCGGTGCGTCGAGCTTGAGGCCGACGCGTTTGGCGGCGGCCAGCGTGACCGAGGTGGTTCCCGCGCCGCTGTCGATCATGGCTCTCAGCTTTTTGCCGTTCAACAGGACCGTGAAGCGGGGATTGGGCGCCCTGCTGTCGCTGTAGTCGAAGGGGATGACGGTGGCGTCCGGGTCCCAGTAAGCCAGGAACTGGTCGCGGCAGTCGACCGGCCGGAAGAAGCGGATCGTCTTCTCCGCCAGCACGAACTCGAGGTCGGCCTGCAGCAGGAAGGGCGAGCCGAGGATGCCGTCGTACGAGGGCGCGTAACCGAAATCGTGCAGCACCCTGAGGGTGCCGTTCTTCGCGCTGGCCGGGCCGGCCCGGAATTCCTTGAAGCGGGTGTTGTAGACCCGGCTGAAGCCACCGATGCCGGAGGCGATGCTGCCGGTGTTCCACAGGCTCATGTCGCGTGGCTCGGTGCCGGTCCGGGTCAGGACCGTGAAGTCGGCCCCCGTATCGACCAGCAGCCTGGCCGGCGTGCCGTTGAGCGAGCCTTCCATCGTGATCTCGAGCGATGGCCCGGTGTAGCGCAGCGGGACGGTGGCGACGTTGACGTACTTGCAAGCCTTTGCCTCGGATTCGGCGGCCGCATGGGTAGGGAGGGTGGCGAGCAGCACGCTGCAGGCGAACAGGCGGGAGAGAAGCGTCATGCCGACATTGTCATGGCGCAATCCGCATTTGACAATTCGGCAGGCATAAAGGGGGCCCTGCGCCGGCGTGCGGCGCAGGGGAAGGGCGGCGCCGCGCCCTTATTCGTCCGGCACCAGCACCAGCGAGTCCGGCGTGGCCGGACGCGTCGACGTGGCCGTGGCGAGCGCCGGTTGCTGCGCTTGCTGCTGCGCCTTGCCGCCACCTCCCTGCGTGCGGCCGTGCGGCTGGCGCAGGTAGCGCGCGCTGTGGCGGCGCTCGCCGTGCTGGCCCTTGGCCGGCCAGGTGAGGAAGCGCGACAGCTCCTGCAGCGCGCGCTGGTAGACATCGCGCTTGAACTCGATGACCACGTCCAGCGGCACCCAGTAGTCGTGCCAGCGCCAGGCATCGAACTCGGGATGGTCGGTCAGGCGCAGGTTGACGTCGTTATCGCGCGCCATCATGCGCAGCAGGAACCAGATCTGCTTCTGGCCACGGTAGTGGCCGCGGATCTCGCGCTTGATGAAGTGGTCGGGCACTTCATAGCGCAGCCAGTCGCGGGTGCGGCCCACGATCTTGACGTGCTCCTGGCGCAAGCCGATTTCTTCCTCGAGCTCGCGATACATTGCCTGCTCCGGCGTCTCGCCGTATTTGATACCCCCTTGCGGAAACTGCCACGAGTGCTCGCGCACCCGCTTGCCCCACCACACCTCGTTGTTGGCGTTCAGCAGGATGATGCCGACGTTGGGGCGGAACCCTTCACGATCGAGCATAAGTGCACCTCGAAACTTTCTGCCGGCCGTACGATCCTTATATTTTTACCCACAAATTGCCATTGCCAGCTTGCCGGCGAGTTGCCGACAAGGAGGGTGCTGCGTGTTCCGGACCCATTTGTAGAAAGATTGGACGCATCAGCCAGCTAATCCTTTAAAATTAGGTCGATTATAACTCTCTCTTTTTAAAAAGAATTCACGGATATGCGCGCCTCACGATTTTTTATTTCAACGCTTAAAGAAGCGCCTTCCGACGCCGAAATCGTCAGCCACCAGCTGATGATGCGCGCCGGGATGATCAAACGCCTCGGTTCGGGCATCTACACCTACATGCCGACCGGCCTGCGGATCATCCGCAAGGTCGAGAACATCATCCGCGAAGAAATGAATAAGGCGGGCGCGATCGAACTGCTGATGCCGCTGGTGCAGCCGGCAGAGCTGTGGCAAGAGACGGGCCGCTGGGACAAGATGGGCCCGGAGTTGATGCGCGTCAAAGACCGTCATGGCCGTGAGTTCGCCATCCAGCCGACGTCCGAAGAAGTCGTGACCGACGTCGTGCGCAGCGAGCTGAAGTCCTACCGCCAGTTGCCGATCAACTTCTATCACATCCAGACCAAGTTCCGCGACGAGCGCCGTCCGCGCTTCGGCCTGATGCGCGGCCGCGAGTTCACCATGAAGGATGCGTATTCCTTCGACCGCGACGTCGAAGGCATGCAGAAGTCCTACGCGACCATGTTCGACGCCTACACCAAGATCTTCACCCGCTTCGGCCTGAAGTTTCGCGCGGTGGCGGCCGACAACGGCGCCATCGGCGGCACCGGCTCGCATGAATTCCACGTCATCGCCAGCACCGGCGAAGACGCGCTGGTGTACTGCCCGACCTCGGATTACGCGGCCAACATCGAAGCGGCCGAAGCGCTGGCCGGCGGCGAGCGTGGCGCGGCGACCCAGCAGCTGACCAAGACCTCCACGCCCGGCAAGACCAAGTGTGAAGCCGTGGCCGAACTCCTGAGCATTCCGCTGCAGCAGCACGTCAAGAGCATCGCCCTGACCGTCGAGAACGAAGGCAAGAAGACTTACTTCCTGCTGCTGCTGCGCGCCGACCATGAACTGAACGAGATCAAGGTCAACAAGGTGCCGGGCCTGAAGGAATTCCGCTTCTCGACCGAAGCGGAGATCCAGGAGGTGTATGGCACCGTGCCGGGCTACCTCGGTCCGGTCGGCACCAAGCTCCCGGTCACCGTCGTGGCCGACCGCAGCGTCGCCAACATGGCCGATTTCGTCTGTGGCGCCAACGAAGCGGATTATCACTACACGGGCGCCAACTGGGGCCGCGACTGCGCCGAGCCGCTCGTTGCCGACCTGCGCAACGTGGTCGAAGGCGACGCTTCGCCGGACGGCAAGGGCGTGCTGGCGATCGAGCGCGGCATCGAAGTGGGCCACGTGTTCCAGCTCGGTACCGCCTACTCGGAAGCGATGGGCGCCACCTTCCTCGACGAAGCCGGCAAGCCGGCCCCGCTGCAGATGGGCTGCTACGGCATCGGCGTGACCCGCATCCTGGGCGCGGCGATCGAGCAGAACTACGACGACAAGGGCATCATCTGGCCGGATTCGATCGCTCCCTTCGAGCTGGTGCTGTGCCCGATGGGCCTGGACCGCAGCGAGATGGTCAAGGAACAGACCGAGAAGCTGTACGCCGAGCTGCAGGCGGCCGGCGTGGACGTGATCGTCGACGACCGTGGCCTGCGTCCGGGCGCGATGTTCGCCGACTGGGAACTGATCGGCGTGCCGCACCGTGTCGTGATCGGCGAGCGTGGCCTCAAGGAAGGCAACCTGGAATACCAGGGCCGCCGCGACGAAGCCGCCACCAGCGTGCCGGTCGACGGCATGGTCGCCTTCATCAAGGGCAAGCTGGGCAAGTGAACCCGGTGATGTTGTTCCCGTGGGTGGCGAGCGCGCTGCTTGCCGCCGGCTTGCTGTTTGGAGGCTCGGCGCAGGCCGGCAACCAGAAGGAAGAACAGCTTGCCGACGCGGTGCGCCTGGCGCTGGCCAACGCCATCCACGACAAGCGCCTGCCCAAGCCCGTCCTGCGCGACGAGGCGGCGCGGGCGCGCTACCAGGCCTGGTTCGGCGAGATGTCGCGCCGCCTCACCAAGCGCATCCCGGACGAACTGTCGCGTACCGAGTTCCTCGAGACGGTATGGTACGAGTCGACCCGCGCCGGGCTGGATCCGGGACTGGTGCTGGGCCTGATCCAGGTGGAATCCGCCTACCGCAAGTACGCGATCTCGATCGCCGGCGCGCGCGGCTACATGCAGGTGATGCCGTTCTGGACCAAGGTGATCGGCGACAGCGACCGCCGCATGCTGTTCAACATGCAGACCAACCTGCGCTATGGCTGCGCGATCCTGCGCATGTACATCGACATGGAGAAGGGCAACCTCTATCTCGCCCTGGGCCGCTATAACGGCAGCCGCGGCAAGCCGCAGTATCCGAACGCCGTGCTGGCGGCGTGGAAGAAGTGGGAGTTCGGGCCTTCCGCCTGAGCCTACAATCCGAAACATTTCAATCTGCCATATGCACTTGGCAAGGTGTAAACTCTTCGCTTTCCCGACCTCGAGGTCTCCATGCGATTGTCCACCCTTGCCGGCGCCATCCTGATTGCGATGCTGGCCGGCTGCGCGGCCGTGCCACCGGCTTCCCATTCACCCGCCCAGGCACAGAGCGAAGCGCGCGCAAAGAACGTCATCTTCTTCCTCGGCGACGGCATGGGCCTGAACACGCTCACCGCCGCGCGCATCTTCCACGCCGGCGAAGAGGGCGAACTCACCATCGACCGCCTGCCCGAATCGGCCTTCGTGAAGACCTTCTCGAACGACGCGATGGTGACCGACAGCGCTGCCGGCATGGCTGCCTACATGACGGGCGTGAAGCAGAACAACGGCGTGATCTCGATGTCCTTCGGCACCCGCTCGATCGCGCCCGGCAAGGACGCCAACGGCAATGCCCTCGTCAGCAAATGCGAGAACGGTTCACCCGCCACGACCCTGCTGGAACTGGCGCGCAGCCGCGGCATGGCGACGGGCGTCGTCACCAACACCAGCGTCACCGACGCCACCCCGGCCTCCGCCTATGGCCATGGCTGCCACCGCAAGCTCGAAACCGACTTCGCCGCGATGCTGGTGCCGGGCGGCGCCGGCTACAACAATGCCCTTGGGGCGCGCGGCCTGGATGTGCTGTTCGGCGGCGGGCGCCAGTTCTTCACACCCTTCGAATTTGGCGGCAAGCGTGCCGATAGACGTGACCTGCTGGCGGAACTGGGCAAGCAGGGCTTCCGCGTGGTGTCGAATACGGCGGAATTCAACACGCTGGACGCCAACCCGCAGCAGCCGGCCATCGGCCTGTTCGCGGCCAATCACATGGACTACGACGCCACGCGCGACCCTGCGAAGCAGCCGAGCCTGACCGAAATGACGCGCAAGGCCATCGACCTGCTGGCGCCGCACGCCGGTCCGACAGGCGCCGGCTTCTTCCTGGTGGTGGAGGGCGGCCTGATCGACCACGCGCTGCACGCCACCCTCGGCAAGCGCGCGCTGCAGGAAACCGTGTCCTACAACGCCGCCATGCAGGCCGCGCTGGACAAGATGGAAGCGCTCGACCCGGGCCTGAAGAACACCCTGATCGTCGCCACTGCGGATCACGACCACACGCTGCTCCTGAATGGCTACACGGTCCGCACCGGCAAGACCACGCCGACCAACCCGGGCGTGCTGGGCCTGGTGAGCAACCTCGACGGATCTCCGAAGCTGGACCGGGAAGGCCGACCCTTCACCATCATCGGCTTCGGCACCGGCGAGAACCGCACCAACGGCAGCCGCGGCGCCAAGCCGGCGCTGACCGACGAGATCGTGACGCGCGACGACTACCACCAGGAAGCAGTGGTGCGCACCCGCACCGGGGCCGAGACCCATGGCGGGACTGACGTCTACCTGGGCGCCGCCGGCGCCGGCGCGGAACTGTTCCGCGGGACCATCGACAACACCCGCGTCTTCAGCCTGATCAAGACCGCAGCCGGCCTGTAAGGAGACCATGATGAATAAACGACTTTCCTGCCTAGCGGCCGCCACCTTCTTCAGTAGCGCCGCGATGGCAGCGCCGCAGGCCAAGAACATCATCTTCTTCCTCGGCGACGGCATGGGGCCCACCACCATCACGGCCGCGCGCATCTTCAAGCACGGCGAGGACGGCCTCCTGAACTTCGAACGGCTGGAGCGCACCGCGCGCCTGAAGACTTATTCGAACGACTTCCAGACCACCGACAGCGCGCCTTCGATGGGCGCCTACATGACCGGCGTGAAGATCAACCAGGACGGCATCTCCATCAAGGATGCGCGCGCCATCGATCCGGACAGGGACGCCAACGGCAACCGCACGGTCGACAAGTGCGTCGACGGCCAGGTGGTGCCGACCATCCTGGAACTGGCGAAAGCCGCTGGCCGTGCGGTGGGCGCGGTGACCACCACCGAGCTGACCCACGCCACCCCGGCGTCGACCTTCTCGCACGTGTGCCACCGCGACGCGGCCTACAGCATCGCGCGCCAGATCGTGCCGGGCGGCGCCGGCTACAACGCGGCGCTGGGAGACGGCGTCGACGTCCTGATGGGCGGCGGGCGCCATCACTTCACGCCTTTTGATAAAGCCACCAATCCGAAGGGCCGTGCGGACGGGCGCGACCTGATGGCGGAGTTCGCGGCCCAGGGCTATTACGTGGCCGGCACGCGCGCGGGCATGATGTCGGCGCGTCCGGGCCGCAAGTTCGTCGGCATCTACAGCGCCGACGACCACCTCGACTACGCGCTGGCGCGCCGCCCGGAGCAGCCGACCCTGAGCGAGATGGCGCTGAAGGCGATCGAGCTGCTGTCGAAAGATCCGGACGGCTTCTTCCTGATGGTCGAAGGCGGCAAGATCGACCACGCCCTGCATGACAACAACGCGAAGAACGCCCTGGCCGACACGGTGGCCTTCGACGAAGCGATCCAGGCCGCCATCGACCGCATGCGCCAGCTGGATCCGGGCCTGGAAAACACCCTGATCGTGGTGACGGCCGACCATGATCACACGATGGTCCTGAACGGCTACCCGAAGCGCGGCAGCAAGGTGCTCGATATCGTTCACGACTACGCGAGCGGAGAACCGAAGAAGGACGCCGACGGCAAGACCTTCACCGCCCTCGTCTTCGGCAACGGCAAGGTGCGCCCGGACCTGCGCGCCGACGTCGACAGCGCCACCGCGCAGCGCGACGACTACCAGCAGGAGGCCGGCGTGCGCACGGTGTACGAGTCGCACGGAGGTGGCGATGTGAAGCTGTATGCGACCGGGGCCGGGTCGGCGCCGTTCAAGGGGACGATGGAGAATACGCAGGTATTCCACCTGATGAAGGCGGCGGCGGGGCTGTAGGAGCGCCTAACAATTCCCCCGATGGCTGCGTTGCATCGTCTCGCCGTACTAGCGTACTGTCTTCGACGATGCGCCTTGCCCTCGGGGTTTTGTTAGACGCTTTAGGCTGATGCTCTGAGCGCAGGAAAACAAAAAGCCCCGTCATCCGACGGGGCTTCTCATTTGCAAGGCTACTGGACAGCCGGCCAGTGCTTACTTCAGGTGGTCCGAAATGAGCTTGGTCATTTCGAACATCGACACTTGTGCCTTGCCACCGAAGACAGCTTTCAGCTTGTCGTCGGCGTTGATCATGCGGCGGTTCGATGCGTCCTGCAGGTTTTCTTTCTTGATGTAGTCCCAGACCTTCTTGGTGACTTCGGTGCGCGGCAGCGGCTTGTTGCCCACGACTGCGGCCAGTTCGCCCGATGGCGTCATCTCTTTCATGAAAGCGGCGTTCGGCTTGCGTGCTGCGGCCGGCTTCGCTGCTGGTTTCGCTGCTGCTTTTGCTGGAGCTGCCTTCTTTGCTGCAGGCTTGGCCGCTGCAGCCGGCTTGGCAGCGGCTTTCTTGGCTGGCGCTGCGGTGGATTTTTTGGCTGTTGCCATCTTCGAGCCTCCTAAAACGAACACAGGGAATTTGCGTTATTGACGCACGGGCTTATATTGGTGGCCTTTTACTGTTCGTGCAAGTCTTTTTCGAAATTTTTTCACTCTGATAAGCCCCAAAATGCGAGCTATCGCACACTTGAGGCGCCTTGAATGAAAAAACCGGCGGCCCGAATGTGAAAAAACCGCGCAAGGCCTGTGCCCGCGCGGTTTTCAGGGAAGCGCCGAATGGGTCAGCGCAGGCCGGGCATCATGCCCTTCATCCCGCGCATCATCTTCATCAGGCCGCCGCCTTTGAGCTTCTTCATCATGGTCTGCATCTGATCGTACTGATTCAGCATGCGGTTCACTTCCTGGACCTGCACGCCCGCGCCGGCCGCGATGCGGCGCTTGCGATTGGCCTTGATCAGCTCCGGCTTGGCGCGTTCGCCTGGGGTCATCGAGTCGATGATGCCGACCATGCGGCGCACCTGCTTCTCGGCCTGGTCCATGTTGGCGCCGGCTGCGGCCTGCTGGAACTGCGCCGGCAGTTTATCGAGGAGGCCGGACATGCCGCCCATTTTCTTCATCTGGGTCAGCTGCGCCTTGAAGTCGTTCATGTCGAACTTGCCGCCACCCTTGATCTTGTTGGCCAGCTCGGTCGCGGCCTGGGCGTCGACGCCCTTGCGCGCTTCTTCGACCAGCGCCAGGATGTCGCCCATGCCCAGCACGCGGTTGGCCATGCGGCCTGGGTCGAAGGCTTCCAGGCCATCCAGTTTTTCGGACACGCCGGCGAACTTGATCGGCTTGCCGGTCACGTGGCGCACGGAGAGTGCGGCGCCGCCGCGCGAGTCGCCATCGAGCTTGGTCAGCACCACGCCGGTCAGGGGCAGGGCGTCATTGAAAGCCTTGGCGGTGTTGATCGCGTCCTGGCCCAGCATGGCGTCGACCACGAACAGGGTCTCGACCGGATTGACGGCGGCGTGCACCGCGGCGATCTCCTGCATCATCGCTTCGTCGATGCCGAGACGACCGGCGGTGTCGATGATCAGGACGTCGTGATAGTGCTTCTTCGCCCAATCGAGCGCGTTACGCGCGATGTCGACCGGCTTGTCGCTGGCGGTGGAAGGGAAGAAGTCGGCGCCGACCTGCTTGGTGACGGACTCCAGCTGCGCGATCGCGGCCGGACGGTAGACGTCGGCGGAAACCGTCAGGACCTTCTTTTTCTTCTGCTCTTTCAGGTACTTGGCCAGCTTGCCAGTGGTGGTCGTTTTACCGACACCCTGCAGGCCCGCCATCAGGATGATCGCCGGCGGCTGCTGGGCAAACGAGAGCTGGGTGGCTTCCGGACCGAGGTCGGCGCCCATCAGGGCGGCCAGCTCGCGCTGCACCACGCCGACCAGCGCCTGGCCGGGACTGAGCGAGCCGATGACTTCTTCGCCCAGTGCTTTTTCTTTGACTTTCGCGATGAACTCGCGCACCGCCGGCAGCGCCACGTCGGCTTCCAGCAGGGCCATGCGCACTTCGCGCAGCATCTCGGCGGTGTTGGCCTCGGTAAGGCGCGCCTCGCCGCGCATCGTCTTGACGACCTTGGCTAGGCGTTGGGTAAGGTTATCTAGCATGTTCTACCTGACTATATATACGACGGCATTCGAATACGGGCGCATTCGATAAACCACCATTTTACCTTGCACGGGCCGCCGAGTTCGACCGCGGCGGAGATATAGCGCAATTTTTCATCAGCTGTGATGCGTTCGATCATGTGGAAAGCTTGCCGGAATTGACACATCTCACGTCCTAACAGGCCATTTCCCGTCAGCATCTTCTTCTAGCCGCGTCTGTTTTGGCGAGGCAATCCATGGGAGAACATGCATGATCAGGCTATTCGGCAGCATCCTCGCCGCCACCGCCCTGCTGGCAGCGGGCGGAGCAGGGGCCCAGGAGGTGGTCCGGCTCGGGAACCTCAAGCTCGCGCACTTCGGCGCGGTATCGTACATCAAGGAGATCGCGCCCAAATGCGGCATCCGGGTCGAGGAAAAGGTCTTCGCCAAGGGACTGGACGTGATGCAGGCGATCATCGCCGGCGAACTGGACGTCGGCGCCACCGCCTCGGAGGCAGCGATCTCGGGCCGCGCCGGCGGCGCCCCCATCGTGGTGGTAGCCGGTTTCGCACGCGGCGGCGCGCGGCTGGTGGCGCGGCCCGAACTCGGCATCCGCAGCGTGGCCCAGCTCAAGGGCAGGAAGGTGGGCGTGACGCGCGGCGCGATCCAGGAAGTGCTCTTGATGGCGCAGCTGGCCAAGCACGGCCTCAAGGCCGATGCGGCGCCCGGCAAGGATGTGCAGCTGGTGTACCTGGGCTACCCGGACCTGAACCAGGCCCTGCTCGGCAAGCAGATCGACGCCATGATGCAGTCCGAGCCCCAGTCTTCCCAGGCCATCAACAAGGGCTTCGGCGTGGAGGTGCTGAAGCCGTATGACACCCCGATCGGCGAACCGGTGCGCACCCTGGTGATGACCGAGAAGTTCTACCGCGAGCGCCGCGCGGTGGCGGAGAAATTCATGCGTTGTTTTGTAGAGGCCACCAAGACCTTCATCGACAGCCCGGCCGCGGCCGAGAAATATGTACGCGAGACGATCTTCAAGAACCAGATCTCGAGCGACGACTTCCAGGATGCGATCCGCAATTCGCCGTACTCGTTCGACATCACGCCGGAGCACATCCAGGTCACCACCGACATCATGGCCCGCACCGGGGTAGGGCGCATGGCCAGGCCGCCGCTGGCGCAGGACTGGGTGCGCACCGACCTCCTGGCGGCGGCCAGGAAAAGCCTGGACCTGAAGTGACGATCATGAAAGACAGACGCACATTCGCGCGCGAGCGCTGGAAAGAAGTCGCGACGGGCGCCGTGGTGCCGGTGCTGGCCATCGCCCTGTGGCAGTGGGTGGCCATGAACGGCTGGGTCAACCCGCAGGTGCTGCCGGCGCCGCTGGACGTATGGCGCAAGTGGGTGGCCTACCTGCTGCCGCTGGTGCCGTTCGATGCCTACACGGAGGGTGGCTGGCTGGCGTGGGCGCTGTCGGGCGAGCTGCCGGTGGACATCTGGACCAGCATGGTGCGGGTGGTGGTGGGCTTCGCCATCGGCGCCGGGCTGGCGCTGCCGCTGGGACTGGCGATGGGAGCAAGCCGCATCGTGTACGCGTGGATGAACCCCCTGGTGCAGATCCTGCGCCCGATCCCTCCGATCGCCTACATCCCGCTGGCCATCCTGTGGTTCGGGCTCGGCAACCCGCCGGCCGTGTTCCTGATCGCGCTGGGTGCGTTCTTCCCGGTCCTGATGAACACCATCGCCGGGGTGCGCCACGTGGACGGCATCTACCTGCGCGCGGCGCGCAACCTCGGGGCGGGCGGGGTCACCATGTTCCTGCGCGTGATCCTGCCGGCCGCCGTGCCCTACATCCTGTCGGGGGTACGGATCGGGATCGGCACCGCCTTCATCGTGGTGATCGTCTCCGAAATGATCGCCGTGAACAACGGACTGGGTTTTCGCATCCTGGAAGCGCGCGAGTACTTCTGGTCCGACAAGATCATCGCCGGGATGATCACCATCGGCATGCTCGGCCTCCTGATCGACGTCGCCATGAACCGCCTGAACAATCACCTGCTGCGCTGGCACCGCGGCCTGGAGCACTGACATGAACGCACCGACCTCCAACCTGGCGCCCCACATCCGCATCGCGGGCGTCAACAAGATCTTCGAGACGGGCGGACGCACCGTCACCGCGCTGCAGGACATCCACCTGGAGATCCCGCACGGCCAGTTCACCTGCCTGCTCGGGCCTTCGGGCTGCGGCAAGTCGACCCTGCTCAACGCGGTGGCGGGCTTTTCGCTACCGAGCAGCGGGACGATCACGGTCGACGCCAGGCCCGTCAAGGCGCCGGGGCCGGACCGCGGCATGGTGTTCCAGGAATATGCGCTGTTTCCCTGGATGACGGTAGAGGACAACATCGCCTTCGGCCTGCACATCAAGGGTGTCGGCAAGGCGGCGATCCGCGACCGGGTGGGCGAGCTGCTGGCGATGCTGTCGCTGTCGGACTTCCGCCAGCGCTTTCCCAAGGACCTGTCGGGCGGCATGCGCCAGCGGGTGGCGATCGCGCGCGTGCTGGCGCTGGATTCGCCCATCATGCTGATGGACGAACCCTTCGGCGCCCTCGACGCGCTCACCCGCCGCAACCTGCAGGAAGAGCTGCTGCGCATCTGGTCGGGCCTGAACAAGACCATCCTGTTCGTCACCCACAGCATCGAAGAGGCGATCTACCTGGCCGACCGCATCGTGGTGATGACCTACCGCCCGGGCACGGTCAAGCGCGACCTGCTGGTCGACCTGCCGCGCATGCGCGACCCGGCCTCCAGCGAGTTCAATGCGCTCAAGCGCGAGCTCGGGGTGATGGTGATGGAGGAGCAGCAGCGGCATCATACGGAGGAGATGCGGATGGCGGCGGTGGATTGATGCTGTGGTGGCTGACCTACGAAAATTGGGTTCCGGCCTTCGCCGGAACGACGTGCATACGTTAACGATGACAACTTTTGTACCGCTAAACGTGAAACCGTCATTCCGGCGAAGGCCGGAATCCAATTTAGCGTGATCAGCCACCCCAGCAAGCTCCGGCAGCGAAAGAGGGGCTATCCACTGGCACTGGTCGATGGTGTAGACTCTTATTATGCAGAACTCCCTCTTCCTCGCCGCGGCCCTGCTGTACGCGGTGTGCGCCCTGCTGCCGTCGCGCCGGGGCGCCGTCATCTCAGGCGTCACCGCCGTGGCCTGGGCGGTGCATGGCGCTGCGCTCGCGCTCGACGTGGTCGCGCCCGGCCGGCTGCGGGTCGGCTTCGCCATCATGCTCTCCAGCGCGCTGTGGGTCTCGGTGGCCGCCTACTGGCTGGAAAACCGCAACTTCGCCCTGGACGGCATGCGCCGCCTGGTGATGCCCTTCGCTTGCGTGGCCGCGCTGCTGCCGGTGATCTTCCCCGGCAGCCTGCTGGCCCTGAACGGCCAGACGCCCGCCTTTGGCTGGCACGTGCTGGTTGCCGTGCTGGCCTACAGCACGCTCACCATCGCCGCCTTCCACGCCGTGCTGATGGCCCTGCAGGAGGCGCGCCTGCACACGCGCACCGCCAGCGGCGGCTGGCTGGGCAGCGCGCTGGACCAGCTGCCGGCGCTGCTCACCATGGAAAAGCTGCTGTTCCGCGTGATCTGGATCGGCTTCATCCTGCTCAGCCTCACGGTGCTGTCGGGCGTGGTGTTCTCCGAGCAGCTGTTCGGCCGCGCGCTGCGCTTCGACCACAAGAGCGTGTTCGCGCTGCTGTCCTGGCTGTTGTTCGCGGCGCTGCTGGCTGGCCGCCGCTGGCAAGGCTGGCGCGGCAAGACCGCCCTGCGCTTCACGCTGGCAGGCTTTGCCACCCTGGCGCTGGCCTACGTCGGCAGCCGCTTCGTGCTCGAAGTCGTCCTGCACCGGAGCGTCGCATGAGCCGCGTCCTGTTCTGGATCCTGCTGGTCGGCCTGGTCGTGCTGGCCATCCGCGCCAAGCTCAAGGGCCTGGCGGCGCGCCAGCAGCCGCCCCTGCATGAAGAGCCGCGCGAGCAAAAGCCCGCCGCGCAGATCGAAAGCATGACCCAGTGCGCCCACTGCGGCATCCACTTCCCCGCGTCGGAAGCGGTGCAGGCCGACGGCCACGACTACTGCTCGCCGGGCCACGTGCGCCTGCCGCCGCAGTAAGCCGGCCGATGTCGCCCAAAGCGGTGCTGTCCCGCGAAGCGCGCACGACCCTGTGGCGCTCGCTCCAGACCTTTACCATCACCCGCATCGTCATCGCGCTGGTACTGCTGCTCTACCTGGGCCTGAGCGTCACCGGCGACGGCCTGCGCCTGGATGCCGTCAACACCCGCATCTGCCTGTTCTACCTGGCGGCGGCGCTGGTGTTCGGCGCCTTCGCTACCTGGGGGCGGCGCCGCTTCGCGCTGCAGCTGGGCTGCCAGATCGCGGTCGACCTGGTGGTGATCTCGCTGCTCTACCTGGAAACCGGCGGCATGCGCAGCGGCCTGGCGATCCTGTACCTGTTCCCGCTCGCCGGCGCCGCCATCCTGGCGCCGCTGACGCTGGCGCTGTTTTCGAGCGCGGTCGCGACGATGTTCCTGCTGCTGGAGTCCATCTGGCAGGTTTTCATGCAGGACCGCCAGCCGCCCCTGATGCAGGCCGGCCTGTACGGCGCCGCCTTCTTCGCCGGCGCGCTGCTGGTGAACCGCCTGGCGGCGCGCCTGATCAAGCAGGAAGAACTGGCCGCCCAGCGCGGCGCCGACCTGCGCATCCAGCAGGCGATCAACGGCATCGTCATCGCCGACGTCGGCGACGGCATCCTGGTGGCCGGCGACGACAGCGCGGTGTTTACCGGCAACCCGGCGGCCCGGCGCATGCTGGGACTGGAAGGGGAGGCGGCCGGCTTCCGGCTGGACGAGGCGCCGGGACTGGAGCCGATGGCCCAGGCGTTCGGCGCCTGGCTGCGCGCCCCGATCGAAGGCGCGGCCTTCGTCACCGTCAAGCCCTACCAGGAAGACGCCGGTCCCCTGCGTGGCCGGCGCGACCAGCCAGTCCACCTGAAGCTGCGCTTCGCGCGGGTCGACACGGCAGGCAGAGAGCTCGGCCGCAGCGTGGTGTTCATGCAGGATGTCAGCGCCATCGAGAACCAGGCGCAGCAACTCAAGCTGGCCTCGATGGGGCGCCTCACCGCCAGCATCGCGCACGAGGTGCGCAACCCGCTGTCGGCGATCGGCCACGCCACCGCGCTGCTGGCCGAAGACCTGCACGGGCCGGCCGAGGTGCGCCTGCTGAAGATCGTGGGCGACAACGTGGCGCGCGTGAACCGCATGGTCGAGGACATCCTGCAGCTGTCGCGCAAGGTGCAGCCGAACAGCGAGCCGCTGCAGCTGGCCGATTTTCTTACCGAGCTGAAAGCCGAATTCTGCGAAACCCATGGCCTGAGCGATGATATAGTCCATCTGGGCGACGCCGGGCCGAGCGCGGTGCGCTTCGACCCGCTGCACCTGCACGAAGTGCTGCTCAACCTGCTGGGTAACGCGGTGCGCTATGCCAGCAAAAAGCCGGGCAGCATCCGCATCTTCCCGGCGCGCGACGCCGCCGGCCGCATCGAGCTGCATGTGCAGGACGACGGCCCGGGCATCACGCCGGAAGTGCGTGCCCACCTGTTCGAGCCCTTTTACACGACCTCGAGCAAGGGCACGGGCCTGGGCCTGTACCTGGCGCGCGAGCTGTGCCTGAACAATGACGCGAAGCTGGACTACGAATACCGCTTCGATGCGGCGGGTAGCGGACCGCGCCGCGCGAGCGGACGCTTCGTGATCAGCTTTTCGCAGCCGGCCTAGCGCGCCACTATATAAATAGAGAACACCATGACCGCACCCCGCATCCTCGTGGTCGACGACGAAGCCGACCTGCGCGAACTGCTGGAGATCACCCTGCTCAAGATGGGGCTGGACGTCGACAGCGCCGCCACGCTGCGCCAGGCGCGCACACTGGTCGAGGAGCACGACTACGCCCTGGTCCTGACCGACATGCGCCTGCCCGACGGCCTCGGGCTGGAGCTGGTGCGCGAAGTGAGCGCCTCCGGCAAGGGCACCCCGATCGCGGTCATCACCGCCTACGGCAGCGCCGAGAACGCGGTGGTGGCGCTCAAGGCTGGCGCGTTTGACTACATCTCCAAGCCGGTGGCGCTCGACGCCCTGCGCGTGATGGTGCGCTCGGCCCTCAAGCTCCTTGATGCGCCGGCGGCGCCGGTGGACGGGGCGGCATCTAGCTCGCGCATGATCGGTAGGTCGGCCGCGATGGAGGCGCTGCGCGCCCAGATCGGCCGGCTGGCGCGATCCAACGCGCCGATCTCGATTACCGGCGAATCGGGCAGCGGCAAGGAACTGGCCGCGCGCGAAATCCACGCCCAGAGTTCGCGCGCCGGCAAGCCTTTCGTTGCGGTGAACTGCGGCGCCATCCCCGAGACCCTGATGGAAGCGGAATTCTTCGGCTACCGCAAGGGCGCCTTTACCGGCGCCTCCGAGGAGCGCGACGGCTTCTTCCAGGCCGCCAATGGCGGCACCCTGATGCTGGACGAAGTGGCCGACCTGCCGCTGCCGATGCAGGTCAAGCTGCTGCGCGCGATCCAGGAGCGGCGCGTGCGCAAGATTGGCGACGCCAATGAAGAACCGGTGGACGTGCGCATCATCAGCGCCACCCACCAGGACCTGGCGCGCTGCGTCGAGCAGGGCCGGTTCCGGCAAGACCTGTTCTACCGCCTGAACGTGATCGAACTGTCGCTGCCGCCGCTGCGCGAGCGCATCGACGACCTGGCGCCGCTGGTGGATGCGATCCTGGCGCGCCTGGCCGGACCGGGCCAGGCCTCGCTGGGACCGGGCGTGCTGGACGCGCTGCGCGCGTATTCCTTCCCGGGGAATATCCGCGAACTGGAGAATGTGCTGGAGCGGGCGCTGGCCTTTGCCGACGACGGCGTGATCGAAGTCGGCGACCTGTCGCTGAAGGCGGCGCGGCCGGGTGAAGCCTCGGCGCGCGAACCAATGGCCGCGGCGCCGGCGCCTGCACCCGCCGCGCCGGAGCCGCAACCGGAGCCGCTGCCGCTGTCGACCCCGGCCCCGCCACCCGGGCCGGCCATGCCCGGCCAGGACATGCTGGGGCCGAACGGCCTGCCCGGCAACCTGCCCGAGTACCTGAGCCAGGTCGAGCGCGACATCATCCAGCGCGCCCTGCAGCAAACCCAGTTCAACCGCACCCAGGCCGCCAGCCTGCTCGGCATCAGCGTGCGCCAGTTGCGCTACCAGATGCAGAAGCTGGAGATCGTGGCGCCGGACGACAGCGCTTGACCTGCGTTGCACATGTCATCATGTTGTCTTTTCGCCAGTGCAGAATGCACAAGAATGATGCATCGCCCCTCGCCCTGACTACGCTTTATGCAGCACGATTTCGCGACGTTAGTACTCGCTCACGTCAGACTCCCCGCCATTCCGGCCACGCTTGCTTGTCAAGCCCATGCACCAAAAAAAACAGAAAAAATTGCGAAGTTCTTCACTTGCCGTGACTTGGGTCAGGTACTACAATTAGTCTCATATCAAGATCGAACACTAGATATAGTGGTAGTAGACGAAAGGCAACTATATTTAAGTTCGACTTGAAGCTTGCTCCGCAAGCTCCTGATTCATCAGCGATTTTCGAACCCTGCGTACTGGTTGCCAGTGAAGTGCTCCAGCTGGCGGGGTATCGCTTTGCTTAAATTTTGTCGGCCTGACAAGCCGGCCAAGACCAACGACGGCAGGTACGGCTGCCCACTGGAGGCCCAATGCAAACAGCACAAGACATTTCGATCAACCCGCACGTCACCACCGGTGCGTCGTCCACGGCTACCCCTGCGGAAATCGCCGCACGCGGTGACTATCGCGTCATCCGCCGCAACGGCGCCGTGGTCGCGTTCGAGCCGCACAAGATCTCGGTCGCGATGACCAAGGCCTTCCTCGCCGTCGCCGGTGGCCAGGGCGCGGCATCGGCCCGCATCCGCGAGCTGGTGGAACAGCTGACCAACAACGTGGTGGCCGCGCTGGTGCGCCGCCAGCCGAACGGCGGCACCTTCCACATCGAAGACGTGCAGGACCAGGTCGAACTGTCGCTGATGCGCTCGGGCGAGCATGACGTCGCGCGCGAATACGTGCTGTACCGCGCCAAGCGCATGGAAGAGCGCAAGGCCGCCAAGGAAGCCCTGGGGGGCACCGCCGTGGCCGCACCGCAGATCAATGTGGTCGACGGCGGCGAGCGCCGTCCGCTGGACATCAACGACGTCCACGCCCTCGTGAACGCCGCCTGCTCGGGCCTGGAAAAGCACGTCGATGCCGACGCCATCGTCGCCGAGACCCTGAAGAACCTGTACGACGGCGTGCCGGTCGAAGAACTGCACAAGTCGGCCATCCTGGCTGCACGCGCGCTGATGGAAACCGACCCGGCCTACAGCCAGGTCACCGCGCGCATCCTGCTGCACACGATCCGCAAGGAAGTCTTTGGCCACGAAGTGCCGCAGGCCGGCGCCGCTGCCGAGTACATCACCTACTTCCCGAAATACATCGCCAAGGGCATCGAGAACGAGCTGCTGGACGAAGAACTGGGCAAGTACGACCTCGAGCGCCTGGCCAAGGCCCTGGTCGCCGACCGCGACCTGCAGTTCGGCTACATCGGCCTGCAGACCCTGTACGACCGCTACTTCCTGCATGTGCGCGAAACCCGCATCGAGATGCCGCAGGCCTTCTACATGCGCGTCGCGATGGGCCTGGCCCTGCGTGAAGACGACCGCGAAGCGCGCGCCATCGAGTTCTACAACCTGCTGTCGAGTTTTGATTTCATGAGCTCGACCCCGACCCTGTTCAACTCGGGCACCCGCCGCTCGCAGCTGTCCTCGTGCTACCTGACCACCGTCGGCGACGACCTGGAAGGCATCTACGACGCCATCAAAGAGAACGCGCTGCTGTCGAAGTTCGCCGGCGGCCTGGGCAACGACTGGACCCCGGTCCGCGCGCTCGGTTCGCGTATCAAGGGCACCAACGGCAAGTCGCAGGGCGTGGTCCCGTTCCTGAAAGTGGTGAACGACACTGCCGTGGCAGTCAACCAGGGCGGCAAGCGCAAGGGCGCGGTCTGCGCCTACCTGGAAACCTGGCACATGGACATCGAGGAATTCCTCGACCTGCGCAAGAACACCGGCGACGACCGCCGCCGCACCCACGACATGAACACCGCGAACTGGATTCCGGACCTGTTCATGAAGCGCGTGATGGAGAAGGGCCACTGGAGCCTGTTCTCGCCGAGCGAGACCCCGGACCTGCACGACAAGGTCGGCAAGGCCTTCGAAGAAGCGTATGTCGCCTACGAAGCCAAGGCCGCACGCGGTGAAATGACCGTGTACAAGAAGGTCGAAGCGCTCGACCTGTGGCGCAAGATGCTGTCGATGCTGTTCGAGACCGGCCATCCGTGGATCACCTTCAAGGATCCGTGCAACATCCGCTCGCCGCAGCAGCATATCGGCGTCGTGCACTCGTCGAACCTGTGCACCGAGATCACCCTGAACACCAGCGCCGACGAGATCGCGGTCTGCAACCTGGGCTCGGTGAACCTGCCGCAGCACATGAAAGGCGAGGGCCTGGATCACGCCAAGCTGCAGAAGACCATCCGCACCGCGATGCGCATGCTGGACAACGTCATCGACATCAACTACTACGCCGTGGACAAGGCGCGCAACTCGAACATGCGCCACCGCCCGGTCGGCATGGGCATCATGGGTCACCAGGACTGCCTGCACATGATGCGCGTGCCCTTCGCCTCGGACAAAGCGGTCGAATTCGCCGACAAGTCGATGGAAGCCGTCTGCTACTACGCCTACCTGGCCTCGACCGAACTGGCCGAAGAACGCGGCCGCTACGAGTCGTACACCGGCTCGCTGTGGGACCGCGGCATCCTGCCGCAGGACTCGATCAAGCTGCTGGCCGAAGAACGCGGCGGCTACCTGGAGCAGGACACCAGCGAATCGATGGACTGGAGTGTGGTGCGCGAGCGCATCAAGCAGTTCGGCATGCGTAACTCGAACTGCGTGGCGATCGCCCCGACCGCGACGATCTCGAACATCATCGGCGTGTCGGCCTGCATCGAGCCGACCTTCCAGAACCTGTACGTGAAGTCGAACCTGTCGGGCGAATTCACCGAGATCAACTCGTACCTGGTGCGCGACCTGAAGGCACGCGACCTGTGGGACGAAGTCATGATCGCCGACCTGAAGTACTTCGACGGTTCGCTGAGCAAGATCGACCGCGTGCCGCAAGACCTGCGCGACATCTACGCCACCGCGTTCGAAGTCGAGCCGAAGTGGCTGGTGGAAGCCGCCTCGCGCCGCCAGAAGTGGATCGACCAGGCCCAGTCGCTGAACATCTACATGGCCGGCGCCTCGGGCAAGAAGCTGGACGAGACGTATAAACTGGCATGGCTGCGCGGCCTGAAGACCACCTACTACCTGCGCACCATCGCCGCGACGCACATGGAGAAGTCGACCACCCGCACCGGCGCCCTGAACGCGGTCCCGGTCTCGGGCGGCCTGGTGGGCGGCCATGCAGCGCCGGCAGCGAACGGCCCGGTGGCAGCAGCCCCGGCAGCACCTGCAGCGGCCAGCGCGGAAATCGTGGAAGGCGCCGCCTGCTACCTGCGTCCGGGCGACGCCGGCTTCGACGAGTGCGAAGCCTGCCAGTAATCGGCAATTGAGGTGTAAGCCGGCAGAGACGCCGGCTTACACCGTTGAATAGTTAACGGCCCCACGTAGAGGAGGCCACGAAAGAAGGAACACACCATGCTCTCTTGGGACGACGAACAAACCACCGCACCAGCCCCCCGCGCACCGCAAGCCACCGGCGACGCCGCGCCCGCCGCCGCCGAAGTCGCCAAGCGCGTCAACGCCGACGACAAACGCATCATCAACGGCCAGACCGACGTCAACCAGCTGGTGCCGTTCAAGTACAAGTGGGCTTGGGACAAGTACCTGGCCGGCTGCGCGAACCACTGGATGCCGCAGGAAGTGAACATGCAGCGCGACATCGAGCTGTGGAAGAGCCCGAACGGCCTGTCGGAAGACGAGCGCCGCCTGGTCAAGCGCAACCTCGGCTTCTTCGTGACCGCCGACTCGCTGGCCGCCAACAACATCGTGCTGGGCACCTACCGCCACATCACGGCGCCGGAATGCCGCCAGTACCTGCTGCGCCAGGCTTTCGAAGAGGCGATCCACACCCACGCCTACCAGTACATCGTCGAGTCGCTGGGCCTGGACGAGCGCGAAATCTTCAACGCCTACAACGAGATCGAGTCGATCCACGACAAGGACCAGTTCCTGATCCCGTTCATCAACGTGCTGACCGACCCGGACTTCAAGACCGGCACCCTGGAAAACGACCAGAAGCTGCTGAAGTCGATCATCGTGTTCGCCTGCCTGATGGAAGGCCTGTTCTTCTACGTCGGCTTCACCCAGATCCTGGCGCTGGGCCGCCAGAACAAGATGACCGGCGCCGCCGAGCAGTACCAGTACATCCTGCGCGACGAGTCGATGCACGTGAACTTCGGCATCGACCTGATCAACACGATCAAGATGGAAAACCCGCAACTGTGGACCCCGGCCTTCCGCGAAGAGCTGAAGGCCCTGTTCCTGCAGGCCGTCGACCTCGAGTACCGCTACGCCGAAGACACCATGCCGCGCGGCGTGCTGGGCCTGAACGCCCCGATGTTCAAGGGCTACCTGCGCTTCATCGCCAACCGCCGCGCCGTGCAGATCGGCCTGGATCCGCTGTTCCCGAACGAAGAGAACCCGTTCCCGTGGATGAGCGAAATGATCGACCTGAAGAAGGAACGTAACTTCTTCGAGACGCGCGTGACCGAGTACCAGACCGGCGGCGCCCTGAGCTGGGACTGATTCTTCCCGCCCATGCGTCCTGAAACCCGGCTGCCAGCGATGGCAGCCGGGTTTTTTCTTTCCTCGTCCACGGCTGTGCTAAGGTTGCGTTCCACACCGCTGCCAACCACGGGAGGACGCCAGCCATGCGCCAGCAACAGGACGAACTGCTCCAGACACTGAAGACGCGCTTCGACCAGCACATGCACCGCCACCCGGGGCTGTCCTGGTCCCTGGTGGAGGACAGGCTGGCCCGTCATCCGGCGGCACTGGCTGCGCTGGCGGAGATGGAAGCCACCGGCGGCGAACCGGACGTCATCGCGCATGACGAGGCCAGTGGAAGCATCAGCTTCTGGGACTGCTCGCCCGAGTCTCCCGCCGGCCGGCGGAGCATCTGCTACGACCGCGCCGCTTGGGAAGCACGCAAGGAAAACAAGCCACGCAGCAGCGCCGAAGAGGTGGCCTCAGGCATGGGCGTCGCGCTGCTGAGCGAAGAGCAGTACCGCCACCTGCAGACGCTGGGCGAATTCGACCGCAAGACCTCCAGCTGGATCGCCACCCCGCCGGAGGTGCGCAAGCTGGGTGGCGCGCTGTTCTGCGACCGCCGCTACGGCAGGGTGTTCGTGTACCACAACGGCGCCGAGTCCTATTATGCGGCGCGCGGTTTCCGCGGCCTGCTGAGCGTGTAAAGCCGGCGCTAGCGCGACGCCTTGGCGACCAGCGCCAGCAACTCGGGCGCCGCGACCGGCTTGACCAGGTGGTGGTCGAAGCCCGCCGCCAGGGCGCTGCAGCGGTCCTGCTCCTGCCCGTATCCCGTCAGGGCGATCAGGGTCGCTCCGCTGGTTTCCGGCTGCGCCCGCAGGCGGCGCGCCAGCTCGTTGCCGTCGATCCCGGGCAGGCCGATGTCGAGGATGCAGATCTCGGGGCGCACGAGTCTGGCCCGCTCGAGCGCCGGCAACGGACTGTATTCGAGCATGACTTCGTGGCCTGCCGCTTCCAGGCACATGCCCAGCATCTGCGCCGCATCGACGTTGTCGTCGACTACCAGGATGCGCCGTCTGCCCGCCGGCACCGCCGGCGCTGCTTCTTCCTGCGCCCGCACAGGCGCTTCCTGTCCGGCGGCACGCGGCAGGGTGACGATGAAGCGGCTACCCTGGCCTTCGCCTTCGCTGCGGCAAATGACGCTGCCGCCATGCAGGTCCACCAGGCTTTTCACCAGGGCCAGGCCGATGCCGAGGCCGCCCTGCGAACGGTCGACGCTGCGGTCGGCCTGGGCGAACAGGTCGAACACGCGTCCCTGCAGTTCGGGCGCGATACCGATGCCGTTGTCGGCCACTTCCAGCAGCACCTGCGCATCGCTCGTTCCCATCGTCACGGCGATACGCCCGCCCGCGGGCGTGTACTTGGCCGCGTTATTGAGCAGGTTGCTCAGCACCTGCACCAGGCGCTTGTGGTCGCCCAGCACCTGGGCGGCATCGGATGCCAGTTCCACCACCAGCCGATGGCGCTTGGCTTCCATCAGCGGGCGGGTCTGTTCGATGGCGTCGGCGATGACCTGCTTCGCGTCCAGCCGGGTCTTCTGCAGCTCCACCAGGCCGCGTGTCACGCGCGAGACATCCAGCAGGTCGTCCACCAGGCCGGTCATGTGCCGCACCTGGCGTGAGATGATCTGGCTGGTGCGGCGGCGCTGTTCGGGAGGCAGCTCTCTTGTCTCGAGCAGGTCGGCGGCGGCGCGGATCGGGGCCATCGGGTTGCGCAGCTCATGCGCCAGCATGGCCAGAAATTCGTCCTTGCGGCGGTCGGCTTCGCGCAAGGCTTCCTCGGCGCGCTTGCGCTTGCTGATGTCGATGCAGACCGCAAGGATGCTGTCGACGGCGGGGCCGCCGGGGACGCGGATCAGACTTACCGTATTGCTGACCCAGATAAAGCTGCCGTCCGGACGGAGGTAGCGCTTTTCGATCTCGAAGGCCTCGCCGGTGGCTACCGCGCGCTTGAACAACGGGACGTTCTGGGCCAGGTCGTCGGGATGCGTGATGTCCTGCATGCGGATCGCGAGCAGCTCTTCGCGCGTGCGTCCCAGGATCTCGCAATAACGGTCGTTGACCTGCAGGATACGTCCTCCCAGGTCGGTTTCGCAGATGCCGGCCGCGCTCTGGTGGAACACCGACTGCAGGTGGATCTCGCTCTTGCGCAGCGCGTCTTCGGTGCGCCGGCGCTGGGTCAGGTCGACAAAGGTGCAGACCGCGCCCTCCAGTTGTCCGTCGCGCCACACCGGGCGGGCACGGTACTCGACGGGGAAGCTGGAACCGTCCAGCCGGAAGAACAGTTCGTCCTCGACCACGGCCGGCACCCCGAACTGGGCGGCGCGGTAGATCGGGCAGTCCGCGACGCAGTAATGCGCGCCGTCCGGGTGCGAGTGATGGATCACATCGTGCAGCTTCTTGCCGATGGCTTCGTCCTCATGCCGGAATCCCAGCATCTTGAGGAAGGCCGCGTTGCACATGATCGTGACGCCGTCGCGGTCGACCGAATAAAAGCCTTCTTCAGTGCAGTCGATCAGCAGGCGCAGGTAATCGTGGCTGCTGCGCACGCGCTCCTCGGCCGCGCGCAGCTCGATGGCGATGCGGCTGCGCTCGATCGATTCCCAGCAGCGGTTCGCGACCGCCTCCAGCAGCCTGATGTCATGTTCCTGCCACTCGCGCGGCTGCGATTGGTGCAGGGCCATGCCGGCCACCCAGCGGTCTCCCTTGATCACGGGGACGGAGATGACCGCGCGGATGCCGGTATCGCGATAGGCCTGCAGCACGTCCCGGACCCGGTCGTCGCTCTTGGCATCCGTGACGACATAGGGCAGGCCGGCGCGGTTCAGGCGTGTGAATGCGGCGCCGAAGGCCGCCAGCTGGTAGCGTCCGACGATGCTGTCCAGGCCATTGGTGTAGTTGCCGGTCAGGGTAAAGCTGCCTTCGTCTTCGCTGACGTAGGCATAGGCGCAGCGGTCCGCGCCAAGGTGTTCGCCCAGCAGGCGCGCGGCGGTGCCGGCGATCTGCTCGGGATCGGTGAGCAGGCGGATGGCGTCGTCGAGTCCGGTAATGAACCGGTAGCGGGCGAGCTCGGCATGCAAGGATTCTTTGCCCGGCTCGTCTGCTTGCATTGGTCTCAGCGCCATATCTTTTGAACAGTTTTTGAGCATTATAGCGTTCGCCTGCGTGGCCCGACACGCGATACCGGGACCTAGCAAATCCACCATGGCAGGGGCGCTGGATGCTATGCTTCCAGATGAGATGGGAACGCTTCCAGTGAACAGCTGAGACCAGGAGGCAAGGATGCATTTGCGCAGGAGCAGGCAAATCGGACCCGGCGCGGCGCGCGCCATGCTGGTGGCGATACTCGCGGCCTCGATGCCGGCGACGGCGGCCCAGGCTGGCGCCAGGATCGCGGACCCCGGCCAGATGGTGCGCGCCCAGGGCGCCCGCTGGGTCACGGCGGACGGCAAGCCCATCGTCTTGAGGGGCGCCAACCTCGGCAACTGGCTGATCAACGAGTTCTGGATGATGGGGCAGGGCAGCAATGGCATCGACGACCAGTGCAAGCTCGAGGCGGCCCTGGACCGGCGCTTCGGCTACCCCGAGCGCGAGCGCCTGATGAAGCTCTTTCGCGACAACTGGATGACGGGCCAGGATTGGGACCGCCTGGCCGCCTTCGGCGTCAACCTGGTGCGCATTCCCTTCATCCACACGGTGGTCGAAGACGAGAAGAAGCCAGGCACACTGCGTGCCGACGCCTGGCATTACCTGGACTGGGCCATCGAACAGGCCGAACGGCGCGGCATCTACGTCATCCTCGACCTGCACGGCGCCGCGGGCAGCCAGGGCTGGGAACACCACAGCGGCTGCGCCGGCCGCAACCAGTACTGGAGCGTGCCGGAATACCAGCAGCGCACCGTGTGGCTGTGGCAGCAGGTGGCAGGCCGCTACCGCGACCGTCCTTCGGTTGCCGGCTACAGCCTGCTGAACGAGCCCTGGGGCACCGACTCGGCCAATATGGCCGCCGTGGTCGAGACCCTGTACCAGGCGGTGCGCGCGGTCGATCCGAACCACGTCATCATCCTGCCCGGCCACGTCAAGGACGACATCCAGGCCTATGGCAAGCCATCCGACAAAGGCATGCGCAACGTCGCCTTCGAGATGCATCCCTACCCGGGCCACTTCGGCTGGAGCACGGCCGGCCGTGAGGTGCACCGCGCCTGGCTGCGCTGCGAACCGGGCGGCCCGAACACCGTGTGCGAGTGGGACCGCCGCATCCAGGCGCTCGACACGCCCTTCTACCTGGGCGAGATCCAGCCCTGGGCCAGCATGGGCCTCGAACTGGGCGGCCAGGTGGCGCGCGCCAGCTTCGATACCTACGCGAAGCTGGGTTGGGCCGCCACCGCCTGGTCCTATAAATACGTGAGCAACAAGGGCGGCCACGGCCAGGGCACCTGGGGCATGGTGACGAATGCAGAAGGTGCGCTGGTGCCGCCGCTGGACTTCCATACGGCGTCAAAAACACGTATCGAAGCGCTGTTCCGGCTGTTCGGTACCCTGCGCTACGAGCCGCACGGTCCGCTGCAGCGCTGGATGACCAGCGCGACGCCGCCGGGTCCGTTCGCGCCCGGGGCAGAATAAGAGGCGCGCGGGTATGATGCCGCATTGTCCAGTTCGCATTTCCACAATAGGAGAACCCCTTTGCAAGCCAAGACCCTGACGCTGCATGCAGCGCTGCTCGCCAGCCTGGCGGCGCTGTCCAGCGCCCATGCGGCGCCGACCGCCGGCCAGACCACCTTCCAGAACAACTGCGCCAGTTGCCACAGCGTGGACGCGAACCTGTCCTCGCGCGCCGGCCCGGGCCTGTTCCGTGTCCTTGGGCGCAAGGCGGCTTCCGTCCCCGGCTATAACTATTCCGCCGCGCTGGTGAAAGCCGGCGCCGCCGGCAAGACCTGGACCCGCGAAGAACTGGACCTGTTCCTGCTCGATCCGGCCAAGAACGTGCCGGGCACCACGATGCCGGTCGGCGTGCCCGACAAGCAAACCCGCGCCGCGCTGGTCGACTATCTCGCCAGCCTGCAGGGTCCCGCTGCTGCGGCCGCGCCGGCCGCGGCGAAGCCCGCCACCGCCGCGGAGCGCACCGGCTCCTGGGATGACAACCAGCCCGGCCGCATCCACCACATCAAGCTCTCGGACCTGCCGCCGCCTTTCGCCACCAGCAGCGCCGGCAACGGCCCGCGCGTGGAGGCGCGTCCGAACGGCAGCATGCCGACCGTGCCGCAGGGCTTCGCGGTGAGCGTCTTTGCCAGCGACGCGGACAAGCCGCGCGTGGCGCTGCGTGCGCCGAACGGCGACATCTTCCTGGCCGCCACCGCCAAGGGCGACATCAAGGTGGTGCGCGCCAGGGACGGCGCATCGGGCGCCACCCCGGAAGTCTTCGCCACCGGCTTGAGCCGCCCCTACGGCATGGCCTTCTGGCCGTCCGGCGCCAATCCGCAATACCTGTACGTCGCCAACATCAATTCGATCGTGCGGATCCCGTACCGCAACGGCGACCTGAAGGCCCGCAGCGCGCCGGAAACCGTGGTGGCGCAGCTGTCCGACACCAGCGGCGGCCACACCACCCGCACGCTGGCATTCTCGCAGGATGGCAAAACCCTGCTGCTGTCGATCGGCTCGGCCACCAATGTCGCCACCGAGATCGGCGCGACGGCGCCCGAGCCGCTGCCGCAGTGGGAAGCGAAACATGGCGTGGGCGGCGCCTGGGGCGTGGAGACCGACCGCGCCACCGTCATGGCCTTCGATGTGGACGGCAAGAACCGCCGCACCTACGCCACCGGCCTGCGCAACTGTGTCGGCATGCTGGTCTACCCCGGCACCGGCGACGTGATGTGCACCGTGAACGAGCGCGATGCGCTGGGCGACAACCTGCCGCCGGACTACCTCACGCGCGTGAAGCAGGGCGGCTTCTACGGCTGGCCGTGGTACTACATCGGCGACAACGAAGACCCGCGCCTGAAGGGCCAGCGCCCCGACCTGAAGGGCAAGACGATCGTGCCGGACGTGCTGATCCAGTCGCACTCGGCGCCGCTCGGCATGGTGGTCTACCAGGCCCCGAAGGGCGCGAAGAACGCTTTCCCGAAGGAGTACGAAGGTGACGTCTTCGTGGCCCTGCACGGCTCCTGGAACCGCGGCGTGCGCACCGGCTACAAGGTGGTGCGCGTGTTCATGAAGAACGGCGTGCCGACCGGTCAGTACCAGGACTTCATGAGCGGCATGGTACTGAGCGACCGTGACGTCTGGGGCCGTCCGGCCGCTGTCGAAGTGGCGGCGGATGGCGCACTGCTGGTGGTCGACGACGCCGGCGGCACTGTCTGGCGCATCGCGCGGCAGCGCTGAAGCTCCCCACGGACCCGTCGCAAGACGGGTTTTTGTTGTTGAGCCCGGTCATCATCCGCCGGGCTGGCCTAGAATAAGGTGTCCGGATCGCCATAACGGAGGATGCAATGAACGTGAGGGATACGCCGCGCGCGGTGGCGCGCACCGTGGAGTGGGAATTCGCCCAATCGACCTATGCCGCGGTACTGGCGGAGCTACCGCCCGCGCTCTTTCCCTATTGGGCAGAGACGGCCCACCGTGAGTTTCCCGGCATTCCGCGCGACGCTTCCTTCTATGCCCAGTCGGCCGAAGGCCTGATGATCTTCTTCGACTGCGCCGCCGCCGCCGGCAGGCCCTGCGCGCTGCCCTCGCGTGCGGCAGACTCGGTCTGGCACGCCTGGGCGCGCATGGACGCGTCAGGCCTTGACCGCTTCTGCACCCGCCATTTCGGCAAAACCATCCCGCACCTCGAGAAGGCGCGCATGCAAGGGGCGATGGGCGGGGCGCTCGCGACCTGCCTGGTGCAGGCACGCCGCCGTGCATCGAAGTCGCCCGCCGGCCCCGACCTGCCGCGCCTGTTCACCCTGGATTTACAGCTCGGCATGCCAAGCGGTTTTGGATACCGGGTCATTGGCGGCCGGGTTGCCTGCTCGCCGCTCGACCAGCTGGGGCGTCCGGCCGGGCGCCCCAGCTTTCCGAGGGCCTTGATGCCAACCGCCTTGCTGCAGGCAGGCTTGATCAGCCAGGCCGAGTATGCCCAGGCCCGGGAAGCGCGCGACGCATCCGGGGATGCCGGCGGCGCCGCTGCTGGCTGCGACGGCGACGCCGGCTGCGGCGATGGCGGCAGTGGCTGCGGTGGCGGCTGTGGCGGCGGCTGCGGCGGCGGCTGAGGTTTCAGCCGCCGTCGATCCTGGCCGGCGCCTCAGAACTGCCGGCTATAGCCCAGCGTGAGCGCGCCGAAACGCTTGCGCGCATAACGCACCGCAGGCGGTCCTTCGGCTTCCGGACGCGGCAGGGCGAGCCAGGTGGTTTGCAGCGACACGCTGGACTGCGCAGAGACGCGGTAGCCCAGGCCGGCGCGCAGCTGCCATGCGAAGCCGCTCTTCGACGCCGGGCCGAAGCAACTGCAGCCATCCCCCAGGCCCACCCGCGGCATGGTCGCGCGCCCCCAGCCGATGCCTGCGCCGACGAAGGCATCGATCGATTCATTCAGTTGCTCGACGCGGTAGACATTCGCGAACAGCGCCTGGTAGCGGCCCCGCGCGCCGAGCGCCGCGCTGCGCGGCCCGATCGTCAGTCGTTTGGTCTTCATGCGGCCGGCTTCATATTCCAGCTCGTAGCGCGCATGTCCGGACTGGCGGCCAAGCACCAGGCCGGCGTGCGCCCCGCGGTCCAGGTCCAGGCGCGCCGTCGCCAAGCTGCCCGCGCCGTAGTCCACCTGGGCATTCCAGGATGTCGGTGTGTTCACGCCCGCATGCGCGCCCCAGTAGCGTACCGCGTCGGCGGCGCCGGCCTGGGTGCACAGCAGCGTGGCGGCTGCGCTCACGCCCAGGCGGGCGCACCATTGGGTCATGTTGCTCATACGTCCTCCTGTTTACCGTAACCGGTGCGAAGACCGTACCCAGGTCGGCCGCGCATAGCGCAGCGCAAGGCCTGGCGCACCGGCGAGCCAGGCAGCGGCCCCATTCATTCCGAAGTGTAGTGCGGCCGCCCGGCTCCAGATGAGCCCGTTAGAGCCGGTTCTGTGCGAGATCAAAGCCTTGCGTCTCCTGAGCAATAAATGGCGCTCCCGCCATGCTGTCGTCGTCAAGGGCCACGCTCGCGCCATGCTCCAGGCGCCACCGCTATCATGGCCGGCACAGGTCAGCGGTATCCGTCGTCCCGGGATCGCTTGGCCGCAGGAGACCACATGCCCGACAGTTTTGCCTTGCACTACATTCCAGAATCGTTCTCTGTGGCCGGCCAGAAGCTGATGGGCCGGCAATCGGCCGGCGTTGGCCTGTTGCAGGCACTCGCGCGGCACGACGGCTGGGACGCGATCGGCTGTTTCGCCGCGGAGCGCAGCCATGCCGAGGCGTTTGAAGCAGCGCTGCGTGCCGATGGCTACCACGGCGAGATCGGCTGGGTGCCGCCTTCGGCGCCGCAGCGCCTCGAGCGCTTCGGCTGCTTGTACCATCCCGGTCCCGGCATCGAGCGCCTGGCCTGGCGCCGGCTGGCGGCGGGCGAGCACCGCTACAGCCTGTGCGGCATCACCCATGCCACCGCCTCGCACGAGATGATGAGCATGGTGACCGACTTGCTGGTGGCGCCGGTGCGCAGCTGGGACGCGATCGTCTGCACCTCGCGCGTGGTGCGCGACAGCCTGCGCGTGCTGGTCGAGGAACAGGCCGACTACCTGCGCACGCGGCTCGCCGCTCAGCGCTTCGAGCTGCCCCAGCTGCCCTTGATCCCGCTCGGCGTGCACTGCGCGGACTTCACGCCGGATGCGGGGCGGCGCGAACAGGCGCGTGCGCGCATGGGCATCGGCGCCGACGATGTGGCCTTCCTCTACCTGGGCCGCCTGTCGGTGCATGCCAAGTCGCATCCGCAGCAGATGTTCAGCGCGCTGGAACGCGCCGACAAGGGCGGGCGGCGCGTGCACCTGATCATCGCCGGCTGGTACGCGGGCGAAGCGATCGAGGCCGCGTTTCGCGAAGCGGCGGCGCTGCTGTGCCCTTCGGTGCGGCTGGTCGAACTCGATGGCCGCCTGCCGGACGCCCAGCTCGATGCCTGGGCTGCCGCGGACGTGTTCACCTCGCTCGCCGACAATGTGCAGGAAACCTTCGGCCTGACCCCGGTCGAAGCGATGGCGGCCGGGCTGCCCTGCGTGGTGTCGGACTGGAACGGCTACCGCGACACGGTGCGCGACGGCGTCGACGGCTACCGCATCCCGACCGTGATGCCGGGACCGGGCGCGGGCCTGGACCTGGCGTTGCGCTACGACGATGGCGTGGACAGCTTCGACATGTACTGCGGCCACGCCAGCCAGGCGGTGGCGGTGGATGGTGCGCTGCTGGCGCAGGCCTACGGACAGCTGGTGCGCGATGGGAGTCTGCGGCGCCGCCTGGGCGAGCAGGCGCGCCGGCGTGCGCAGGCGGAATACGACTGGAGCGCGATCCTGGCGCGCTACCGCGTGCTGTGGGACGAGCTGGCCGAGCGCCGCCGCGCCGATCCGAAGCTGGCGCCGCCGCTGCCGGCGCGCGCACCGGACCGCCCCGATCCCTTCAAGCTGTTCGCGAGCTATGCGACGCGGCCGCTCACGGCGGCCTCGCTGGTGGAACTGACGCCGGACTCCTCGCTGGCGCTGGTGAACCAGTACCGGGAGCTGGCGATCAACCGCTTCGCCGCGGCCTCCCTGCCGACGATGGAAGACTTCGGGCAGCTGTTCGGCGCGATCGGTCCGCGCCCGGTGGAGGTGGAGGAACTGATCGACACGCTGGGACCGTGCGACCGCCCGACGCTGCTGCGCGGGCTGGCCTGGCTGTGCAAGATGGATTTGCTGCGGGTGGTCGAGTAATCAGGCTGCTCGTGCGGCTAGCTTGCGCGCACCGAGCGCATCCACGCTGTAGGCGCCGGCACCGGAAGCCACCACCTGCAGCAGGCCACCCGCCATCGCGATGTTCTTCATGAAGTGGATCAGCTGGTTCTGGTCGCCGAGGGCGTTGTGGAACACCAGTGCGGTCACCACCGAGAAGGCTGCCAGCAGGGCGGCCACAAGGCGCGTCTTGATGCCCAGCGCGAGCATCACGCCGCCACCCAGTTCGATCGCGATCGCGGCCACCAGCCCGAGCGTTGCGAACGGCAGTCCCACCGATTCGATGTAGCCGATGGTGCCACCCGGTGCGAGCGCCTTGCCGACGCCGCTGAAGACGAAGATCGCGGCGAGCAGCACGCGGCCGATGGCCGGCAGGGTGGATTGTATGGCGGTCGATTGGGTGGCGATGGTGTTCATGGCAGCTCCTTTGGATGTTGGGTTCGGTTTGTCTGCGCAGTGTTTGTCGCTGCGATGAAGTCATCTTAGGCATCAGGGATCAATCGAGGAAGCCTATATAATTCGATGATAAATATCGAAGGAGTAGATGGATGCTCGATGGCCTTACCATGGACCAGCTGCGCACCTTCATTGCCGCAGCCGACGAGGGCAGCTTCTCCGCCGCGGGGCGCAAGCTGCGGCGCGCGCAGTCGGTCGTCAGCCACACGCTGGCCAATCTCGAACTGCAGGTGGGCTTTGCACTGTTCGACCGCAGCGCGCGCTATCCGCAACTCACCGAGGCCGGGCGCTCGCTGCTGGAGCAGGCGCGTGCGGCGGCGGACAGCATGGACGCCTTCAAGGCGCGGGCACGCACGCTGGCGGAAGGACTCGAGCCCGAACTCGCGGTTGCGGTCGACGTGATGTTCCCGATCGCGACGCTCACCAATGCGGTGCAGGCCTTCCACCGCAGCTTCCCCACCACGCCGCTGCGCCTGTACGTCGAAGCCCTTGGCGCGGTCGTGCAGCCGCTGCTCGATGGCCGGTGCCGCATCGCCGTGATCGGATCGCTGCCCGACGTCCCGCAGGGCTGCGCGTCCGAGTACCTCGCCGCGATCCCGTCGGCCACCGTCGCCGCCCCTGGACATCCGCTCGCAAAAATCAAGGGCACTGTCTCGCGTGCCGAGATGTCAAAGCATGTGCAGCTGGTGCTCACCGACCGTTCCTCGCTCACAGCGGGCCGCGAGTTC
Organism: Massilia sp. IC2-477; assembly: GCF_020707265.1. Classification (GTDB taxonomy): domain Bacteria; phylum Pseudomonadota; class Gammaproteobacteria; order Burkholderiales; family Burkholderiaceae_D; genus Telluria. The sequence continues at coordinate 140,192 of NZ_JAJFEQ010000006.1, read as the reverse complement.
GGCGTGATGTCGCCGCTGGTGTGGCGGCTGGCCGATCTCGGCGCCAAGCACGCGTTCCTGCGCGCGGGCCTTGGGTGGGGCAGCATGCCGCTGCATATGGTGCGGGGAGATCTCGCCGACGGATCATTGCAGCAGCTCCGTTTGAAAGCGCATCCATTGTTGGGAACGGCTTTTTCAATGCATGCGATCTGGCTCAAAGACCAGCCGCCAGGACCGGCGGGAAGATGGTTTGTCGATCAGTTGAAATGCGATTCCGTGTGATGGTTAACGGACGAATGCGCAATCGCATGTTTAAGTGCGAAACATGATTTGGTTTGTGGCGGATGGGTTGCGCACTCACAAAGTTTTCGTGTACTTTACGTGTTTGAATTTGTCAAAACGTGAACATGTGATATTGTCGCGTGCATCCGGGCAGTAATCGATCGATAAATAGGACACTGATTCAATCAGTATGCACTTAAGCGAAGCGAAAAGAACAAGCCGCACTGCCTGACCGAGTTCAGGCAAGGCGGCTTTTTCTTTTCGCGCCCGCAAGGGTAGCGATGTGAAAACGCGTTGAGTCGGTTACCTAGCGACGTTGGCTGAAGCGCTGCAATTGTGAGGAGTTGCAGCAGTTCAGCCGGTGCCGGATTCATTGGCCCAAATCGCCTGACGGTTTGGTCCGATGAATAATTCGCCCGCCACAGTTTGGGTGGGCGGGTTTTAAAACTTGAGCGTATTTCTCATCGCAGATGAAGGAGAATCAAAATGGCAACCGCTAAGAAACCAGCAGCAAAGGCTGCAGCCGAGAAACCGGCAGCTAAGAAATCCGCAGCCGCAAAACCGGCAGCCAAGGCCGCCCCGGCCAAGGCAGCCGCCAAGCCGGCCGCAAAGCCTGCTGCCAAGAAAGCTGCAGCAAGCAAGACCACCGCTACCAAGTCGGCAGCGAAGCCGGCAGCGAAGAAAGCCGCCGCCAAGCCGGCAGCGAAGCCTGCTGCTAAGAAAGCTGCAGCAAGCAAGACCGCTACCAAGGCAGCAGCTAAGCCGGCAGCAAAGAAAGCTGTTGCTAAACCGGCAGCAAAACCGGCAGCGAAGAAAGCCGCCGCTAAACCGGCAGCAAAAGCCGCTACCAAGTCGGCAGCAAAGCCTGCAGCGAAAAAAGCTGTTGCTAAACCGGCAGCAAAGAAAGCTGCTGCTAAACCGGCAGCAAAGCCGGCAGCGAAGAAAGCCGCTGCTAAGCCGGCAGCGAAAGCCGCTACCAAGTCGGCCGCAAAGCCAGCAGCAAAGAAAGCCGCTGCTAAGCCGGCAGCAAAAGCCGCAACCAAGTCGGCAGCAAAGCCGGCAGCGAAGAAAGCTGCTGCTAAACCGGCAGCAAAGAAAGCCGCCGCTAAACCGGCAGCAAAAGCTGCTAGCAAGTCGGCAGCCAAGCCGGCCGCTAAAAAAGCTGCTGCTAAACCGGCCGCCAAGCCTGCCGCTAAAAAGGCCGCTGCTAAACCGGCAGCCAAGAAAGCCGCCGCCAAGCCGGTAGCAAAAGCAGCCGCGACCAAATCGGCCGCTAAGCCTGCTGCGAAGAAAGCCGCTGCTCCAGCTAAAGCCGCTGCAAAACCGGCTGCAAAGAAAGCCGCAGCGCCTGCCAAAGCCGCTGCTAAACCCGCTGCAAAGAAAGCCGCAGCGCCGGCGAAAGCCGCCGCTAAACCGGCTGCCAAGAAAGCTGCAGCACCGGCTAAAGCCGCTGCTCCGGCAAAATCGGCTGCTCCGGCTAAATCGGCTGCTCCGGCTAAATCGGCTGCTACCAAAACCGCTGCGACCAAATCGACCGCTGCCAAATCCGCCGCCAAGCCTGCTGCAAAGCCGGCCGCAAAAGCGGAAGCCAAACCGGAAGTGAAAGCGGAATCGAAACCGGAAACCAAGGCCGAAGCCAAGCCGGAAGTGAAAGCCGATTCCAAGGCTGATTCGAAAGCCGATTCCAAGGCGGATTCGACCGATTCGAAATCGGACAGCAAGGCAGCCGCACCGGCTCCGGCAGCGAAAACCACGCTGTCGCCGGCAGCCGCATGGCCGTTCCCGACCAGCAGCCGTCCGTAATTCCGGCTCGATAGCGAGTCTTGCCTGGATCAGGCAAAATACCGCTGTGTGATCTTTCACACGGCGGTTTTTTTTTTGAGGAGCCTACGTGCTGTCCATTCTCCAGTTTATCGTCGATACCGCTGCCGGCCTGCTGGGCGGATTGCTCCTGCTGCGCTTCTGGATGCAGGCAACCCGCGTGCGTCCGCCGCAGCAGATCGGCCAGTTCACCTTTACCCTGACCGACTGGATGGTGCTGCCGCTGCGGCGCCTGGTGCCGGGCATGGGCGGCTATGACTGGGCGAGCCTGATCGGCGCCTTCCTGGTCGTGCTGCTGGCCAGTTCGCTGCTGCTGGTGGCGGGGGCGCCGGGGGAGATGGTGCTGATGCACGCCCTGTACCGCTTCCTGACCTGGATCCTGTACGGCTTCATGGCGCTCCTGATCATCGATGCGATCTTCAGCTGGGTCAATCCGCATGCGCCGCTGGCGCCCTTCGTGCACGCGCTGAATACGCCGATCCTGCGGCCGATCCGGCGCGTGGTGCCGCCGGTTGGCGGAATCGATCTGTCGGTGCTGGTGGCGCTGGTGCTGATCCAGATTATCCAGTTCGTGCTGCGGCAGGTGTTTTACGGGTAATCCGATCACGCGCTGCGCCAATAAAAAATGGGTCCCGATGGGACCCATTTTTTTGCCCGGTGAGCGCGGACTGTCAGCGGAACTTGTACCCGAATGCCGCCTCAAACTTCTGTTCGACTTCCTGCGCGGTAAAGCTGTGGTTCTGGCCACCGATCGAGCCAATCTTGATGGCGCCCAGCAGGCTCGCGATGCGGCCGGTGGTGGGCCAGTCGAGGCCATTCGTAATCCCGTACAGCAGGCCGGCGCGGTAGGCGTCTCCGCAGCCGGTCGGGTCGACGATGTTCTCGGCCTTCACGGCCGGGATGCGGTGGTGTTCGCCGCCGGCGTAGATGTCCGAACCTTCGCCGCCGCGGGTGACGATCAAGGCATCCAGGCGCGCGGCGATGTCGGTCAGGCTCAAGCCGGTGCGGTCCATCACCACTTCGAATTCGTAATCGTTGCACGCCAGGTAGCTGGCCCCGTCGATGAAGCGGATCAGTTCGTCGCCCGAGAACATCGGCAGTTGCTGGCCCGGATCGAACATGAAGGGGATCTTGTGGGCGGCGCAGTCGGCCGCGTGCTTGATCATGCCGTCGCGGCCGTCCGGCGAGATGATCGCCACGCGCAGCGCGCCCTGGTCGGCGACACTGTTCTCGTGCGAGTGCTGCATCGCGCCCGGGTGGAAGGCGTTGATCTGGTTGTTGTCCTGGTCCGCGGTGACGAAGCACTGGGCGGTGTAGGCGTCAGGGATGGTGCGGATGCCGCGCGTTTCGAGGCCCTGCTTCTTCATGCGCTCGAGGTAGTCGCCGCCGTCCTGGCCGATGGTGCCCATGATCAGCGGTTCGCCGCCCAGCAGCTTGAGGTTGTAGGCGATGTTCACCGAGCAGCCGCCGTACTCGAGGCGCATGGTCGGCACCAGGAAGGAGACGTTCACACGGTGCAGCTGGTCGGCCAGGAGGGTGTCGGCGAAGCGGCCGTGGTACTGCATGATCTTGTCGAACGCGATCGATCCGCAGATCAGGGCGGTTTTGGTCATGGATGGGCTTTCAAGGGTAGAAGACGGCGATATGGTAGCCGGACGGCGCCGGCTCCTCGACGCGGAAGTGCAGCTTGATCGGCTGCTCGGCGTGCGCGGCGAATCCGGCGGCCAGCAGCGGGCCGGCCGGCAGGTAGTCGCGCGGACCGAACACGCGCCGCACCAGCGGCTTGTCTTCGGCGTCGGACAGGGTCAGTTCGATGCTGGGCCAGGCCTGCGTGGCCTCGCCCTGGTTGCGCAGCTGGGTGCTGAAGGTGTATGCGTTGCCGCCCAGCGTGGTCAGTTCGCCGGTATCGATCACCAGCTGGTCGATCTGCGCCGGCAGTTCGATGCGGCAGCCGAGCACGCCGCACAGCGAGACCAGGGTGGGGGTCAAGCCGGGGTAGCGCGCCGCCAGCGGATCGTGGAAGCTGCGCACGGCCTGGGCCGCGGCCAGCACCAGCAGCAGCAGGCTGCCGACGGCCATGGCGATGCGCAGCGCCTTGCCCGAGCGTTCGCGCTGGCGTCCGCGCCGCACGAACTCCGGCTCGTCCGGCTCCGGCACGCGCAGCTTGGGTGGCTCGATCCTGGTCGGGGTCAGCTTGGAGCGGCGTGCACGCGCTTCGGCGGCCTTGGTGCGCGGCGTACGCGGCGCGACCGGCGGTGCGCTGGGCGGCAGCGGCATGGTGACGGTGGCGGGCCCCGATTCGCGCAGCAGCAGCGGGGGCGCGGACGATGCGGTCCTCGCGGCCGCAGGAGCGGGCGAAGCGGCAGGGGCGGGCGCAGGATCCGGGTCGTAGTAATGGCCTGGTGGCGGCGCCGCGACCAGCGCTTCATCGACCTGCAGCTCGGCCGCAGGCGCTTCCGGCGCCGGTTCCGGTTCCGGCGCAGGTGATGGCTCAGGGGCCGGCTCAGGTGCTGGCTCAGGTGCCGGCTCGGGCACAGGCTCCGGAGTCGGCTCCGGCTGCGCCTCGGCCACGGGCGCGGTCAAGGACTTGCCCTCGGCCGCGCCATCCTCGTCGCTTACCTGCGGAATGATGCCGAAGGGCGCGAAGGTGCGGTCGAATTCGAGGGTATAGATGGGGTCTTCGGCCGTTTCCCCGGCTGCCGGAGCCGGGACTCCGGTCTCCGCATCCGTTGCACGGCGGCGGCGTGGAGAAGAAGATGGAGGAGGGGAAGGCGGCGCCGCAGTGGCCAGGTCGACCAGCGCGGTGTTACCGTCGAATACCTCGGTGCAGGCGCCACAACGCACGATGCCCCCGCGCAGCTTGAGCTGGTCCGCGGCGACGCGGAACATCGTGCCGCAGTGGGGGCATTGGGTGGCGAGCGCCATGCGTCAGCCGGCAGTGGCGGAGCGCGGCGCGGGTGCGGTGTCCTGGCCGAGCGTCCCGTGAAGGGCAACCCAGCCGTCCTGCTCGGCCCAGACGCCCAGCTTGATGAAAGGTGCGTAGGCGCTAGCGACTTCCTCCGCCTGGCGCGCCAGCACGCCCGACAGGATCAGGCTGCCGCCAGGGGCCACGCGGCCGGACAGCATCGGCGCCATCAGCTTCAATGGGCTCGACAGGATGTTCGCCACCACGATGTCGAACTGGCCCTTGGCATGGCGCTCGTTCGGCGTCACGGCCAGGTCGTCCGGCACGTAGAAGTCGATCGCACAGCCATTGCGTTCGGCATTGGCGCGCGCGGATTCGATTGCCTGCGGATCGATGTCGACGCCGGCCACATCGCCGGCGCCGAGCTTCTTGGCGACCATCGCCAGGATGCCCGAGCCGCAGCCGTAGTCCAGCACCGATTTGCCCGGCGCCGGATGCGCTTCCAGCCATTCCATGCACAGGCGGGTGGTCGGGTGGCTGCCGGTGCCGAAGGCCAGGCCGGGATCGAGTTCCAGGATGAGGCCATTCGGGTCCGGCGCTTCGTGCCAGCTCGGCACGACCCAGATGTTCTTGCCGATGTGGATGGGCTCGAACTGGGATTGCGTGAGGCGCACCCAGTCGGCGTCCGCCACCGCGCGGGTGGTGAAGGAGGGCACGACCGGCAGCTTGATGGCGTTGGCGGCTTCCTGCACGATCGCGAACTGGTCGGCATCTAGGTCGGTGAGCGCGACGACGCGCGAATGGTCCCAGGCCGCTTCGGTCGGCTCCATGCCCGGCTCGCCGAACAGCGGCTTTTCCGCCTCCGTGCCTTCGTCCGCGTCTTCCACCGAGACCGACAGGGCGCCCGCTTCCATCAGGGCGTCCGACAGGGCCTCCGCGTGGTCACGCGCTACTTCGATGACGACTTCGGTCCAACTCATGCGTCTACCTTAACTTCCGATTTAGCGCCGATGCCCGTTTCCTTCGGCAGGTCCGGCTTGGCGGCCAGCTTCTGCTCCAGGTAGTGGATGTTGGTGCCGCCCTCGATGAAGCGGGCGTCGACCATCAGCTCACGGTGCAGCGGGATATTGGTGAGAATACCTTCAACCACCATTTCCGAGAGCGCGATTTGCATGCGGCGGATCGCCTGCTCGCGCGTCGCACCGTAGGAAATTACCTTGCCGATCATCGAGTCGTAATGAGGTGGAACATAATATCCTGCATACGAGTGCGAATCGACACGGATGCCGGGACCGCCCGGCGGGTGCCAGCTGGTGATGCGGCCCGGCGACGGGGTGAACTTGAACGGGTCTTCGGCATTGATGCGGCACTCGATCGCGTGGCCCGACAGCATGATGTCGCGCTGGCGGAAGCGCAGCTTCTCGCCGCAGGCGATGCGGATCTGTTCCTGCACGATGTCGATCCCGGTGATCATCTCGGTGACCGGGTGTTCCACCTGCACGCGGGTGTTCATCTCGATGAAGTAGAACTCGCCGTTCTCGTACAGGAATTCGAATGTGCCGGCGCCGCGGTAGCCGATCTTGCGGCAGGCCTCGGCGCAGCGGTCGCCGATCTTCTCGATCAGCTTGCGCGGGATGCCCGGCGCCGGTGCCTCTTCGATGACTTTCTGGTGGCGACGCTGCATCGAGCAGTCGCGTTCGCCCAGCCAGACGGCGTTCTTGTGTTCGTCGGCGAGGATCTGGATCTCCACGTGGCGCGGATTTTCCAGGTACTTCTCCATGTAGACTTCCGGATTGCCGAAGGCGCTGCCGGCTTCGGTCTTGGTCATCTGCACGGCGCCCAGCAGCGCGGCTTCGGTATGCACGACGCGCATGCCGCGACCGCCGCCGCCGCCGGCGGCCTTGATGATGACCGGGTAGCCGATGCGGCGCGCGGTCTGGATGATCTCCTTCGGATCGTCCGGCAGGGCGCCGTCCGAACCGGGCACGCAGGGCACGCCGGCCTTGATCATTGCCTGCTTGGCCGAGACCTTGTCGCCCATCAGGCGGATCGAGTCCGAACGCGGGCCGATGAAGACGAAGCCGGATTTCTCGACGCGCTCGGCAAAGTCGGCGTTTTCCGACAGGAAGCCGTAGCCCGGGTGGATCGCCTCGGCGTCCGTCACTTCGGCGGCGCTGATAATGGCCGGCATGTTCAGGTAGCTGAGCGCCGACTGGGCCGGCCCGATGCAAACCGATTCGTCGGCCAGCTTGACGTACTTGGCGTCCTTGTCGGCCTCGGAGTGAACGACAACCGTCTTGATGCCCAGCTCACGGCAGGCGCGCTGGATACGCAGCGCGATTTCACCACGGTTGGCGATGAGGATTTTTTCAAACATGGTAGGTTCGGTGTTTCAGTGAAAACCGGCGCAGCCTGTAAAAGCACGCGCCGGACACGACATAGGATGGGCTGGCGGCAGGGCGCCGCCGGAGGCTGCTTAGCCGATCACGAACAGCGGCTGGCCAAATTCGACCGGTTGGCCGTTTTCCACGAGGATCTTGGTGACCGTGCCGGCGACGTCGGCATCGATCTCGTTCAGGAGCTTCATCGCTTCGATGATGCACAGGGTATCGCCCTGCTTGATGCTCTGGCCGACTTCGACGAAGGCGGCGGCGCCCGGGGCCGAGGAGCGGTAGAAGGTGCCGACCATCGGCGACTTCACCACGTGGCCGGTCGGCTCGGCGGCAACGGCCGGTGCTGCTGCCGGTGCGGCGGCGGCCGGGGCGGCCTGCGGAGCGGGTGCGGCGTAGTGCTGCACGGCCTGCTGCGGGACCATCATCATCCCGTTGTTCTGCGGGTTTGCGGACGACTTGACGATGCGGACCTTGCTTTCGCCTTCGGTCACTTCGAGTTCAGCGATGTCCGATTCGGCGACCAGGTCGATCAAAGTCTTGAGTTTTCTGAGATCCATGTGAAACCCCTTGGAATGTTTTATTCGTTTTTAAGAGAGCTGGCAACGCGATGGCGGGTCGCCCTGCGGCCGCTGATACATGAAGTTGACGTAGATTAACGCGATTTAAGCGCAAAGTCGATGGCAAACCGGTATCCGTCCGGACCCAGGCCGCAGATCACGCCTTGCGCAATTGCGGACAGGTACGAGTGGTGCCGGAAGGGCTCGCGGGCGTGGACATTCGAGATGTGCACCTCCACGAACGGGATCGCCACCGCAGCAAGCGCATCGCGCAGGGCCACGCTGGTATGGGTCAGGCCGCCCGGATTGATGACGATCGCATCCACGCCTTCGCCGCGGGCGGCGTGGATGCGGTCGATCAGGGCTCCTTCATGGTTGCTCTGGAAGCAGTCGAGGCTTGCGCCCGCGCCGAGAGCCTGTGCCTCTGCTGCCTGCTCGATGTCGGCCAGCGTCGTCGCGCCGTACACCGCAGGCTCCCGGGTCCCCAATAAATTGAGGTTGGGGCCATTAAGCAGCAGTAGCTTTTTCGCCATGTTGAAGAGTCTGAACGCCCGAAAGGAAGGCATTGTGCCGCCAAGCTCGACTATTGGCAAGCAGTAAAATTGTCAGGCGATAGGGGCATGTTCGGAGAAGTTCGGAAAAGAACGATCGTTCGCAGGCCCCGGGTTCAACCGTTCAGTTTGGCGAGGTCGGCGCGCAGTTCGTCGAACTTCAGCTTGCCTAGATAAGTCTTGCGCACCTGCCCGTCGGCCCCGATCAGGACCGTATATGGCAGGCCGCCCGCACTGTTGCCGAATTCGCGCGACAGCTCGGTGCCGCCCATGCCGGCCACGTACAGCGGGTAGGCGATCTTCAGCTTGGCCGCGAATTCGTTCATGTTCGAGGGCGAATCGATGCCGATGCCGATCACATTGAAGGTCTTGCCGCCGTCCGTATGCGCCAGCTCGGACAGTTCCGGCATCTCCTGCACGCAGGGCGCGCACCAGGTGGCCCAGAAATTCACCACCAGCGGCTTGCCGCGCCACTGGGCCAGCGATTGCGGCTTGCCCTGCAGGTCGTTCAGCGACTGCTTGAAGAGATTGTCCACCGCCGTGTGCGGCTTGCCGCCGGTCGGCGCAATGGCGGTGGTATAGGGAGGCACTTCCTTTTTATTGATCGCCACGAGGGCGCCCATGATGCCGAACAGCGCGGCGACGGCCACATACGCAGCCACATGCTTTTTATTCATTCGTCCTGTTCCAGTGTTTCGTCATTCGCCATCAAGGCGCGCAGCCCCGCTGCGTCAACCCGTTGAAGGCGGCCATCCGCGCGCGGCTTCAGTGCCCCGCGCAAGTCATGAAAGTCGTACAACTCGGCATGAATAGTTTCCTTATGCCACATGAAGCTCACCGTTTCAACCGGATCGTGCCGTCCGCCCTTGAAATGGGGCGTTTCGGAGATCTCTATATCGACGTTACGGTTGAGCAGGTAGATCTCGACTTCCTTGGCGCTTTCCGCAAACAGCTGCAGGTGGATGTCGTCATGCTCGCCCGCCGTGCCGTTGAGCACGGCGCCGGTGAGGTAGGGGCGGAAATCGGCGAGCTGGTCCATCACCTGCAGGGCCGTCTCGCGCATGGCGAGCAGGCGCGCGGCCTGGCCGGCGCCGCCGAACAGCTGCTGGTATTTACGGACTTCGTCCTCGATCTGCAGGTTATCGGGCATCAGGTTGGGGCTGGGGCGGTCGACCCCGAGCACCTGGCGGGCGGCCTTGCGGCGCGCGGTGTCGTAGTCGGCGCCATCCTGGGCGATCATGCGCGCCGCATTGGCAGCAATTTCGGCGCGCAACTGGAGTACATCACTATTCGGTGTAGGCATGATGCTTGAATCATACTCTTAAGCGGAAAATGACAGCGGGTCGGGTAGAATCGCGCTTTCGGTCCCTACCGCAGCTATTTCTTTTCGACCATGCACATTCATATCCTCGGTATTTGCGGCACCTTCATGGGTGGCCTGGCGGTCCTGGCGAAGGAAGCCGGCCACCGCGTCACCGGTTGCGACGCCAACGTCTATCCCCCGATGAGCACCCAGCTGGAAGCCCAGGGCATCGAGCTGATCCAGGGCTACGGGCCGGACCAGGTGTCGCTGAACCCGGACCTGTATGTGATCGGTAATGTCATGACGCGGGGGAATCCGCTGATCGAAGAGATCCTGAACCGCGGCCTGCCCTATGTCTCCGGCCCGCAGTGGATTGGCGAACACATCCTGCGCGACAAGTGGGTGCTGGCCGTGGCCGGTACGCACGGCAAGACCACGACCACCTCGATGCTGGCCTGGATCCTGGAAGACGCGGGCTACGCGCCGGGCTTCCTGATCGGCGGCGTGCCGATGAACTTCGGCATCTCGGCGCGCCTGCACGGCGACAAGCCGAGCGAGTTCTTCGTGATCGAGGCGGACGAATATGACACCGCCTTCTTCGACAAGCGCAGCAAGTTCGTCCACTACCACGCCAAGACCGCGGTGCTGAACAACCTGGAATATGACCACGCCGACATCTTCCCGGACATCGGCGCCATCGAAACCCAGTTCCACCACCTGGTGCGCACCGTGCCGGGCGTGGGCCGCCTGGTGGTGAACGGCGACGAAGCCTCGCTGGCCCGCGTCCTCAAGCGCGGCTGCTGGAGCGAGAAGGAGACCTTCGGCGCCGCCGATGGCGTGAACTGGACCCTGGTCGAGCATCCGGGCGGCGCCAGCTTCGACGTCCTGTTCAATGGCGACGTGCAAGGCACCGTGCACTGGGAGCTGACCGGTCACCACAACCGCTCGAACGCCCTGGCCGCGATCGCCGCCGCGCGCCACGTCGGCGTGCCGACCTCGCAGGCGATTGCCTCGCTGTCGCGCTTCCAGAGCGTCAAGCGCCGCATGGAAGTGCGCGGCGTCGTCAACAATGTCACCGTGTACGACGACTTCGCCCACCATCCGACGGCGATCGCCACCACTGTGGGCGGCCTGCGCCAGAAGATCGGTACCTCGGGCCGCATCCTGGCCGTGCTGGAGCCGCGCTCGAACACCATGAAGCTGGGCGCCATGAAGGATGCGCTGCCGGGCAGCCTGAAGGACGCCGACCTCGTGTTCGGCTTCGGCAGTCAACAGGCGCTGGGCTGGTCGCTGGCCGATGCGCTGAAACCGCTGGGCGCGATCGCCCACAGCTTCGACCAGCTCGACTACATGGTGCAGGCGATCGTGCAGGCGGCCCAGCCGGGCGACCATATCCTCGTGATGAGCAACGGCGGCTTCGGCGGCGTGCACCAGAAACTGCTGGACGCCCTGGCTCCATGATTCTGTATCTGCATGGGTTCCGCTCCTCGCCCCGGTCCTTCAAGGCGCGCGTGGTGCACCAGGCCCTGGCGGACGCAGGGCGCGCGGGTGAGCTGATCTGCCCGCAGCTGCCGGCCTCGCCCAAGGAAGCGATGGCCCTGGCACTGCTGCTGGCCGAGCGCCATGCGCCGGACAACCTGGCCATCATCGGCTCCTCGCTGGGCGGCTTCTACGCCACCTGGCTGGCCGAGCGCCTGGACGTGCCGGCGGTGCTGCTCAACCCGTCCGTGAATCCGCTCAAGAACCTGGAACACCACGTCGGCGTGACCACGGCCTGGCATTCGGACGAAGCTTTTGAATTCCGCCGCGAATTCATCGACGAGCTGGCGGCGCTGCGCGTCGAGAAGATTACGAAACCGCAGCGTTATTACCTGCTGGCCGCGACCGGCGACGAAGTGCTCGACTACCGCGACATGGTGGCGCACTACGCGGGCGCAAAGCAGCACGTGATCGAAGGCAGCGACCATGCGATCTCGGAATTCCCGCAATACGTGGACGACGTGCTGGCCTTCTGCGCGAGCCGGGTGCAGTGAGGGGCGCGTCCTTGCGCCTGGCGGCGTGGCAGCCGCATGTGCTCGCCGTGCGCGCGCCCGCGGCCATGCAGGACTGGCTCACGACCGAGGGCTCGCTGACGGCGCGCCTGATGGCGCACAGCGCGCGTTTCCGCGTGCGCCGGCTGCACCAGAACGCCGCCACCTGCCTGGCGGACGAGGCGCGGGCGATCGGCCTGCCGCGTCCGGGCCGGGTGTGGGAGCGCGAAGTGCTGCTCGAGTGCGACGGCGTGCCAAGGGTGTTTGGCCACACGGTCGTGCCGACCAGTTGCAGCGCCAGCGACTGGCCGCTGTTTTCGGCGCTGGGCGAACGTTCGCTCGGCACCACCCTGTTTTACGACCCGCTGGTGCGGCGCGGCCAGCTGGAATTCGCGCGCATCCGCGCGGGCCATCCGCTGTTGAACCGCGTGCGCGCGGCGCTGGGCGGAGTCGAAGCATCCCATTATTACGCGCGGCGCTGCGTCTACCGCCGCCGTCAAGGCCTGCTGCTGGTCACTGAGGTATTCTTGCCTGCGGTGCTCGGCCTGACGCCGGCCACACCATTACAGAACACGAAATAAACATGAACGTATTTTTTGAAGAGTCGGGCGACTTCAAGGTCGGCACCATCCTGTCGCAGGCGGGCGAGGCCTACCAGGTCGAACTGGCCAGCGGCAAGCGCAGCAAGGTCAAGTCCAAGGACGTGCTGATCCAGTTCGACAAGTCCGAGCCGGAAGCGCTGCTGGCTGCGGCCAAGGGCATCGCCGCCGAGGTCGACCTCGACTTCCTGTGGGAAGTCGCGGGCCAGGAAGAATTCGGCTTTGCCGAACTCGGCGCCGAATACTTCGGCCATGCGCCCCTGCCGCACGAAGCCGCCGGCCTGGTGCTGGCGCTGCACGCCGCCCCGATCTACTTCCACAAGAAGGGCCGCGGACGCTACAAGGCCGCGCCGGAGCAGACCCTCAAGGCGGCCCTGGCCGGCATCGAAAAGAAGAAACAGCAGGCCATCATCCAGGCCGGCTACGTCGATGAACTCAAGGCCGGCAAGCTCCCGGGCTCGATGCAGGCGATCGTGCAGCAGCTGCTGTTCAAGCCGGACAAGAACACCATCGAATACAAGGCGCTGGAAGCGGCCGCCTCGGAACTGCAGACCACCGCGCAGCGCCTGATGCTGAGTACGGGCGGGCTGGCGTCGCCCAAGGAACTGCACATGTGGCGCTTCCTGTTCGAGCACTTCCCGCGCGGCGCCGGTTTCCCGCAAGTCGAGGTGCCGAAGGCGCCGGACGACCTGCCGCTGGCGGACGTCGCCGCCTTCTCGATCGACGACGTGACCACCACCGAGATCGACGACGCCTTCTCGGTCGTCAAGCTGGACGATGGCCTGGTGCGCGTGGGTATCCACATCGCGGCGCCGGGCCTGGGCATCCGCCCGGACGATGCGATCGACAAGATCGCTCGCGCGCGCATGTCCACTGTCTATATGCCGGGCGATAAGATCACCATGCTGCCTGACGAGGTGGTGAACGCCTTCACCCTCGCCGAAGGCAATGACTGCCCGGCGCTGTCGCTGTACGCCGTGCTCAACCCGCAGGACTGGACCGTGGTCTCGACCACCACCCGCGCCGAGCGCGTGCCGATCAAGAGCAACCTGCGCCACAACGACCTCGACGCCCTGGTCAACGAAGAGACGCTCGCCAGCGGCGAAGGCGAGTATCCGCACAAGGAAGAACTCGGTCTGCTGTGGCAGTGGGCGCTGCAGCTGGAAGCGGGCCGCATGCAGAAGCGCGAAGCCTTCGGCCTGAAACCCGAGCAGGCCAACCGCGTCGACTTCAACTTCTACGTGGAAGACGACGTGGTCACCATCGTGCGCCGCAAGCGCGGCGCGCCGCTCGACAAGATCGTGGCCGAGCTGATGATCTTCGCGAACAGCACCTGGGGCAAGCTGCTGCACGACTCGGGCGTGCCGGGCATCTACCGCTCGCAGGGGCCGGGCGCGGGCGGCTGGAACGCCAAGATCCAGGTGCGCATGGTCACCCACGCGGCGCCGCACCAGGGCCTGGGCGTGGACCAGTACGCATGGAGCACCTCGCCGCTGCGCCGCTATACCGACCTGGTGAACCAGTGGCAGATCCTGGCCTGCGCCTCCCATGGCGTGACCGCGCCGCTGGTGGCGCCCTTCAAGCACCGCGACGCGACGCTGTTCTCGATCGTCTCCGCTTTCGACGCGGCCTATGCGGCCTACAACGACTTCCAGCAGAACATGGAACGCTACTGGTGCCTGCGCTGGCTGGGGCAGGAGAATGCGAAGCAGGTCGATGCCGTGGTGCTGAAGGACGAAGTGGTGCGCCTGGTCGAGATCCCGCTGGTGGCGCGCCTGGCCGGCATGCCGCAGGTGGCCAGAGGCGCGCAGGTGAAACTGGATATTGTGCGCTGGGACGAAGTCGACCTGTCGCTGGAAGCGCGCCTGCTCGAGGTGGCGGCGGTGGCGCCGGATGCCTCGATCGGGCTGGAAGAAGAGGAAGAGGGCGATACCGGGGAAGCGGCGCTGGCGGAAGTGGTGGAAGCGGAGGGTGTTGTTGCCGCGGTCACGACGGAAGAAGGCGTGGAGGTCCCGGCAAACGCCGGCACGGCCTGATATCGTAGGGTGGGCGGGTCCTCCCGCCCACGCGGTCAACCGGCTGCAAGATCATCCCGAACAGTTATTCACCCGATAACTACCACCGCGTGGGCGGAATCCGTGTTCCAGTCCACTGGACTGGAACACCCCTACAACCCCACCACACGCTGCCGTTGCAGGTTAGAATGCCCCATCCCTGACCCAACCGCCCGCCCCGGGCACGCGCAGTGAAGTATTTGCAAGATAACCGCCCCCTGATGATCGCCCTTGGCGTGTCCGTGCTCGCGCACGCGGCGCTGCTGGCGATCCGTTTCGCCGCGCCGGACGCCTTTCGCCAGCAGCCGGCCGATCCCGGGCTCGAAGTCATCCTCGTCAACGCCAAGCATGCGAACGCCCCGGTAAAAGCCGACGCCCTGGCCCAGGCCAACCTGGAAGGCGGCGGCACCGCCGATGCGGGACGCGCGCGCTCGCCGCTGCCCGACCTGCGCAAAACGGAGAACGGCGAAAGCATCAAGGCCCTGCAGCGCCGCATCGCCGAACTGGAACAGCAACAGCAGAACGTCCTGACCCGCGTGCGCGGCTCCGCCTTCAACGCGCCGCCCAAGACCGAGCAGGACAAGCCCGACCCGACCCGCACCGGCAGTGACGCGCTGGACACCAGCCGCGCCATCTCGCGCAGCGCGGCCGAGGTGATCGAGCGCATCGAAGACCAGAACAAGCGGCCCAAGCGCACCCAGATCACGCCCAGCACGCGCCAGGTCGGCTATGCGCTCTACTATAAAGAGATGCAGAAGCGGATCGAGGAAGTCGGCACCCTCAACTTCCCGCAGCAGAGCGGCCAGAAGCTGTACGGCGAGCTGGTGGTCTACATCCCGGTGTTCCAGGACGGGACCATCTACATGAAGGATGGCGGCCCGCGCGTCGAGCAGAGCTCGGGCAACCGCGCGCTCGACGCCGCCGCGCTGCGCATCGTGCGCCAGGCCGCGCCCTTCGGGAGCTTCCCGGCCAACATGCGCACCCGCGGCAAGGACGACCTGTGGGAAGTGATCACGCGCTTCCGGTTCACGCGCGAAGAAAAGATGCAGACCGAATTGCGAGGCGACGCAGGATGAGCAAACATGACAGATAAGTACTGCGTGATCGGCAACCCGATCGCCCACAGCAAGTCCCCGGAGATCCACCCGGTCTACGCGCGCCAGACCGGCCAGGACCTGGTCTACGAACGCTGCCTGGCGCCGCTCGACGGCTTCGCCGCGACAGTGAAACAGCTGGTGGCGGACGGCTACCGCGGCGCCAACGTCACGCTGCCGTTCAAGCTCGAGGCGGCGCGCGTCTGCACCCGCCTGGAAGAACGCGCCGGCGCCGCCGGCGCCGTCAACACGCTGGTGTTCGCGAACGGCGAGATCGTCGGCGACAATACCGACGGCCCGGGCCTGGTGGCCGACATCACCCGCAATGCGGGCGTCGCCATCGCCGGCAAACGCGTGCTGCTGCTGGGCGCCGGCGGCGCCGCGCGCGGCGCGCTGCTGCCCCTGATCCAGCAGGGCCCGCGCGAGATCGTGATCGCCAACCGCACCGTGGCCACCGCCGAAGCGCTGGCCCGCGACTTCGGCAATTACGCCGTGCCGGTCAGCGGCATGGGCTTCGCGAGCGTCGACGGCAGCTTCGACATCGTCATCAACGCCAGCGCGAGCAGCCTGGCGGGCGAGCTGCCGCCGCTCTCGCCCACTGTGTTCGGCCCGGGCGCCCTGGCGCTGGACATGATGTACGGCAGCCAGCCGACCGTGTTCATGGAATTCGCCTCCCAAGCCGGCGCCAGCGTGCGCGATGGCCTGGGCATGCTGATCGAACAGGCGGCCGAAGCCTTCGCCATCTGGCGCAGCGTACGTCCCGACACGGCGGAAGTGTTCAGGAAGATGCGACCATGACCGCAAGCACGATGGCGATGGGGAAAACGAAAAAGGCCAGCGCGAAGACCTCGCGCCGCTGGCTCAAGTGGCTGATCCTTGGCCCGATCCTGCTGGTGCTGCTGGTGCAGCTCTACTTCTTCATCATGGTCTGCTGGTACTCGGTGTTCAATCCCGGCTCGACCAGCTTCATGCGCCAGCAGCTGTCCGAACTGCGCGAGAAGAACCCGAACGCGAAGCTCAAGCACGAGTGGGTGCCCTACGAGCGCATCTCGGTCAACCTGAAGCGGGCCGTGGTGGCCTCGGAAGATTCGCGCTTCGCGGAACATGGCGGCGTGGACTGGGAAGCGCTGGAAGCGGCCTATGAGCGCAACAACAAACGCAGCAAGGTGGTCGGCGGCGGCTCGACCATCACCCAGCAGCTGGCCAAGAACCTGTTCCTGTCCGGTTCGCGCAGCTACCTGCGCAAGGGGCAGGAGATGATCATCGCCTTCATGCTCGAAACCGTGATGAGCAAAAAGCGCATCCTCGAGGTCTACCTGAACGTGGTGGAATACGGCCGCGGCGTGTTCGGCGCGGAAGCGGCGGCGCGCCATTACTTCCGCACCTCGGCCGCCAACCTGAACACCCAGCAGGCCGCGCGCCTGGCGGTGATGCTGCCCAATCCGCGCTACTATGACAAGCACCGCTCGACGTCCTATCTGATGCGCCGCACTGCGCTGATCCAGCGCCGCATGCGTTTCGCCGACCTGCCCTAAGCCCTGCCGGACAGGAAATTGTCGTTACGGGGTGGCCGCTTGCGGGGCCTCTCGGTTACACTTGCGGCAAATTTTCGAATCCCGGCCGAGAAAAGCGCATGATCAACGTATTTGTCCTACAAAATGGCCGCCTGAACCAGGTCAGCGTCGACTCGCGCGAGGACCTGGAGAACGTGACGCCGGTCTGGGTCGACCTCAACGAGCCCACCGACGAGGAGCGCATCCTCGTCAAGACGACCTATGGCGTGACGCTGCCGGGCGAGGACGAGGTGTCGGACATCGAGGCCTCGGCCCGTTATTACGAAGCCGAAAACGGCGACCTGCACCTGCGCACCGACTTCCTGCTGGAAGAAGAGGACGGTCCCTCGCGCGTGGTAACGGTGGCGTTCATCCTGTCCGGGAAAATCCTGTTCTCGGTCCATAACGATGACCTGCCGGTGTTCCGCCTGGTGCGCCTGCGCGCGCGCTCGCGTCCCGGCTCGATCGAAGACTACATGGACGTGCTGCTCGACCTGTACGCCACCGATGCCGAGTATTCGGCGGACGCGCTCGAGGGCATCTATGAGGCACTGGAAGAAGTCTCGACCCGCGTGCTGCAGAAGGAATTCACCGACCAGGACGCGGCCGCCGCGCTGAACGCGATCGCGCACGAGGAAGACTTGAACGGCCGCATCCGCCGCAACATGATGGACACGCGCCGCGCGGTCAGCTTCCTGATGCGCGGCCGCCTGCTCAACAGCGACCAGTTCGAGGAAGCGCGCCAGATCCTGCGCGACATCGAATCGCTGGACGGCCACACCTCCTTCCTGTTCGACAAGGTGAACTTCCTGATGGACGCCACCGTCGGTTTCATCAACATTAACCAGAACAAGATCATCAAGATCTTCTCGGTGGCCTCGGTCGCCTTCCTGCCGCCGACCCTGATCGCCAGCATCTACGGCATGAACTTCAAGGTGTTCCCGGAACTGAACTGGAACTTCGGCTATCCGCTCGCGATCGGACTGATGGTCGCGGCGATGGCGGCGCCGCTCCTGTATTTCCACCGGCGCGGTTGGTTGCGTTGATGAAATAAAATGTCATTTTCAGGCGGGTGGTGAAAGAAAATTTCACCGCCCGTTTTTTTTTGATGTGTGCCGAGCACAAGGCCGTGGGTTTTCAAGAGATTCCCGCACCCGTCCATTCCCTATAATGGCAAGGCGTTCCGCATCCACCTTCCTTCGTTCCCGCCATGGCCGACATCGCCGACGACCACCCCGCCAGTCCCGACACCAAAGCCTCGCTCAATACGCTCACGCCAGTCCGCGGAATGTTCGAGCGCCCACGCGACGTCGACTGGTACGCCTTCCGCATCGAGCGCGGATACTCGCATGTGCTGCTGTCGCTGCAGGGCGACGAGGCTCCGTCATACAGCGCCCAGCACTACGCGCTGGCCGTCTACGACGCCTGGGGGCAGGTCGTGGCCCGGCAGATGGCAGGCAGCTACGGGTTCTACCCGATGCTCGAATTCGTGGCGCTCAATGCCGGTACCTATTATGTCGCCGCGGCCTCGCTGTCCGATTCCAGCGCGCTGGGCGGCTACCGGCTGTCGGCGCAGTGGCACGACATCGTCGGCGACGATGCGCCCGGGCCCTGGACGCCCAAGCGCCTGGCGGCCGACGGCACGGTGGCCGGCAGCTTCGAGGTGGCCGGCGACACCGACTGGGTGGCATTCAGTGTGCGGCCCGGCATGCACTACGAGTTCACGGTCGAAGGCGTGGGCCAGCCCTACATGCCGCCAAGCGAGGTGGCGATCCTGGATGCCAACTACCAGCCGGTGCCGGGCCTGGGCTGGCAGTGGGGCTTCGACCCGAAGGCGGCGGGTGACTACCTGCTTGAACTGCGCTCGCTGGCGGCCGGAGGCTACAAGGTCCGGATGCTCGGCTGGAGCGACGACTACGCGGCCAGCGGCGAGGGCACCGGCAGCCTCGCGCCCGGCGCGCTGGCGGCCGGCGCGATCGAGTACGACCGCGACGTCGACCGATTCCGGATGCAGCTCGAGCAGGACAACTACTACACGGTCACCCTGAAGGGCGAACAGCAGTTTTATTCCCTGTATCTCAAGGACGCGGCCGGCGCCACCGTCGCTTATTACTACGGGAATACCAACACTGAGAACATGCGTTTCGTGTTCCGGGCGCCGGCGGATGGGGAATACTTCCTCGACGTGGCGCAGTTGAACAGCTCGGTGGGCGGCGAGTCGCTGTCCTATACGGTCGCACTCGGCGCCGGCATGCACGACCTGGTGGGTAGCAGCATCGCAGCCGCGGCGCCGGCGCGTGCCGGGACGCCGGTGCTGGGCGTGCTCGAAGCCGCCGGCGACCTCGACACCTACCGCATGAGCCTGGCCGGCGGCGAGCGCTATGCCCTCACGGTGGGCGCCCAGTCCGGCCAGCGCGAGTGGCTTACGCTGCGCGTGCTGGCGGCGGACGGCCGCACCCTGGCCTACGACGACGGCAGCGACCGCAATTATTCGCTCGCGCTCGACTTCACCCCGCCTGCCAGCGGCGAGTATTACCTGCAGGTGGGGCGCACGGGTTTTGGCAGCACCCCGTTCACGCTGCTGGCGCAGCCGCTGCGCGGCGACACGGCGGGGCCGGCGCTGCTGGCAAGCTCGCATCCCAACGGCGCCGCCGGCGTGCGCGTGACCGACAACACGGTGGTGCTCACCTTCAGCGAAGCGGTGGCGATCGACAAGTCGAAGATCAGCATCGTCGACGCCAGCGGCAAGGCGGTCGCCATGGCCACTGACGCAGACAGCAGCTACGCCAGCTGGCCCTTCGTGCAGGGCGCGCAGGTATTCCTGAAGACGGCCGATTTTCTGAAGCCGGGCAGCTATACGGTGCAGCTGCCGCGCGCGGCGGTGAGCGACCTGGCCGGGAACGCCTACACGGGACCGGACAGCCTGCGCTTTTCGACGGCGGCGCTGCAGGATGCCGGCACTCCCGGCGACGACCTGCTGGCGGGAGGGAAGGGCATGCGCATCGATGGCGGGGCCGGCATCGATACGCTGCTGCTGCCCGGCTCCGCGGGCAGCTACCAGATCCTGCGCGAGGCAGGCGCGGTCACGGTGCGCCAGGGCCCATTCGGCCTGCCCGATGTCGTGAGCGGAGTCGAGCGGCTGCTGTTCCAGAACCAGGCCATCGCGCTCGACATCGACGGCGCTGGCGGCCAGGCCTACCGGCTGTACCGGGCCGCCTTCGACCGCGCGCCCGACCTGAAGGGCGTCGGCTACTGGATGTCGCGGCTGGACGCGGGCGCCTCGCTGCTGGACGTCGCCCGCGCCTTCATCGGCAGCCTCGAGTTCCAATCCCTGTATGGCAGCGCCCCTTCCGACGCGGAATTCGTCCGCCTGTTGTACGCCAATGTGCTGCACCGGGCGCCCGACCAGGGCGGGCTGGACTACTGGATGGCGCGCCTGGGAGAAGGCCACCCGCGCGAGCATCTCTTGAAGTCGTTCAGCGAATCGCCCGAGAACCAGGACGCGCTGGCGGACATCATCGGCAACGGCTTCGTCTACCAGCCTTATTAGCCGCCGCCGGATGCGCGGCCCCGGCCATCAAAAAGAGGCGGGCGGTGAACCAGTTCACCGCCCGCTTTGCTTTGGCGCTGTCATCATTGAATGTGGAAGAGGCCGATCGCTGTCCGCAGGAGATGATCGGGGGCACCGATACGTCCCTCATCTAGGGCCCAGCGCCAGCCAAGGTAATTCGGTAGATAGCGCGACGCGACGCCGTGAAAGCGCGACAGCCAACTGCGCAGGCGCTGGTGGTAGGCATTGACGTTCTGGACGTGCACGGCGCCGCGCATGCGCTCACCCGTCCGCAGGTTGACAAACGCATGCGCAATCCCAGCCTCGCGCGCGAAGGTCCGGTATGCAACATGCCCGTCGGTCACCAACAGCACGTCAGGGTCGAGCAAGGGCAGCAGGTGCCGGTGCAGCTGCCTGACTGTGACCGCAGCCCGTCCGGTCACGCACGAGCAGGTCTGGCCGCCGCGGTCGCGGGCAACAAGGATGCAGTCATGTTCGCGGCTGATGCCGCGGGTACGGGCATGGCCCCCACGCTTGCGGGCCGGCCGATCCAGGCGGCGCGATCCCTTTTGCGATTCGAGGATGAACATCTCGTCTGCTTCTGCGATGCCGATGAGGCGCTCGGGCTGGTCGAGCCGTACCCCGTCCAGAAAGCGGTGGCGCCAGCGAAAACTGGTGTTGCGGTGCACTCCGATACGCACGGCTGCCGCGCGAACGCTGCGCGAGTCGAGCATGTCCTTGAGGTAGTCGAGCCACTTTGATCGGTGGCGCAGCCTTGCGAGGGGCGTGCCAGTCAGGGCGCTGAAGGTGCGGCCGCAAGCGCGGCAGCGGTAGCGCTGCAGGCCCCGGACGATGCCATGGCGGTAGTGGCGGCTGTTGCCACATCCAGGGCAGCACAGGGGAGCCGAGCGGGCTCCGTCGATGGCTTCGCACACCTGATCCAGGCCAAGCGCGGGGCGCAGGAATTCGATCAGCAGCGATCGTTGCTGGTGGCTGAGCAAGCCTGCCTGCTGCAGCAAACGACGAAAGCCCGCGGCATTCATGGTCCCTCCTGATCATCGACCCAGGTTGGACCTCCATTCAGCTCAGCAGTTCAATTTCTACACTCAGCGGTGACATCGCCTTTGCTTTTTGGCGGCGGCATATGGTCATTCCGGCATGGCAGCTTGACAATTGAATGAGAATCGTTATCATTCGCATTCAAATATCGTGCTGCCGCATCGTGATGCGGAACAGCAATCGCTTTCACCACTCGCCATCTGGATAACTCATGACCATCAACACCTGCCGGACGCTCTGCCTGAACCGACTCGCCCTCTTGACCGCTGCAATCCTGCCCCTGGCCGCCCAGGCGGACGACGGGGACCAGGCCGGCGCCGGCATCCAGCAGGTGCAGGTCAATGCCCGCAAGCTGGGCGAGACCACCTACACGGCCGGCAGCGCGCGCAGCGCCACGCCGCTCGACCTGTCGCTGCGCGAGACGCCGCAATCAGTGTCGGTGGTGACCCTGCAGCGCATCGAAGACCAGAACCTGCAGTCGGTGACCGACATCGTCAACAACGTCACCGGCGTCTCGGTCAACCAGTACGAGACCAACCGCGCCGGTTTTACCGCGCGCGGCTTCGACATCGACAACCTGCAGATCGACGGCATCCCGACCACCTGGGACCAGGCCTGGAGCGCGGGCGAAGTCGCGGGCAGCCTGGCGCTGTTCGAGCGGGTCGAAGTGGTGCGCGGCGCGACCGGCCTGATGACGGGCGCAGGCAACCCGTCCGCCGCCATCAACCTGGTGCGCAAGCATGCGACCAGCCGTGCGCTCACGGGTGCGGTGGAGGCGGGCGTCGGCCGCTGGAACGAGCGCCGCGTCATGGGCGATGTCTCCACGCCGCTGAACGCAAGCGGCACCGTGCGCGCCCGCGTCGTGGGCGAGTACAGCAAGTCGGACAGCTGGGTCGACCTCCTGAAGAACGAAAGCAAGACCATCTACGGCGTGATCGACGCCGACCTGGGCCCGCGCACCCTGCTGTCGGCGGGCTTCAGCCGCCAGGACCTCGATCCGCGCGCCGGCATGTGGGGCGGCCTGCCGTTCTGGTACAGCGATGGCAGCAGGACCAACTGGGACCGCTCCAAGACCACCGCGGCCGACTGGGTCAGCTGGGCTTCGCGCTACGACAACGGCTTCCTGGCGCTCGAACACGGCTTCGACAACGGCTGGACCCTGCGCGCCAGTTATAACCATGCGAAGCGCATCGGCGACTCCTACCTGCTGTATCTGTCGGGCGTCCCGGACCGCGTCACCGGCCAGGGCATGAGCGACTTCGCCGGCTCCTATCTCACCACCACAAAGCAGGATGACTTCAGCCTGCAGGCCAGCGGCCCGTTCGAGCTGTTCGGACGCCGCCACGAAGCCAGCTTCGGCTTCAGCCGCATGTCGCAGAAGTTCAATTCCGACAACCGCGCCGCCGACTTCGGCGGCGCCAACAGCGCGGTGGGCGATTTCCATGCCTGGAACGGCGCCGCCTATCCGACCCCGTCCTGGGGCGCGCCAACCTTCTATGAAAGCGCCGAGACCACGCAGTCGGGCCTGTACGGCGTGGCGCGTTTCGCGCTCGCCGATCCGCTCAAGCTGATCGTGGGGGCGCGCGTCACCGACTACGAGAAGAACGGCCGCGGCCTGTGGACGACGGCGTATGCGGTCAAGCACGAGAACGAGCTCACGCCCTATGCGGGCCTGGTCTACGACCTCGGGCGCAACTGGTCCGCCTACGCCAGCTACACCGACATCTTCCAGCCGCAGAACCGCAAGGACATCGCCGGCAACATGCTCGAGCCGATCGTCGGCAAGAATTACGAACTGGGCCTGAAGGGCGAGTTCTTCGGCGGCCGCCTGAACGGCTCCTTCGCCGTATTCCGTATCGAACAGGACAAGCTGGCGCAGGATGCCGGCCGGATCGACCGCGACGGCGACGGCCCGCTGCTGGAAGAGAGCCACTACCGCGCCGCCGAAGGCGCGAAGAGCGAAGGCGTCGAGTTCGAGCTGTCGGGCGAACTGGCCCGGGGCTGGAACGCCACCGCCGGCTACTCCGTGTTCCGCGCCAGGGATGCCGGCGGCGCCCACGTCAACAGCATCTATCCGCGCCAGCTGCTGCGCGTGTTCACCACGTACAGGCTGGCCGATGCGTGGAGCGGCCTGACGGTCGGCGGCGGCGTCAACTGGGAAAGCCGTACCTGGACGCTCGATACAGCGGCGCCGAAGGGCAGCACCGGCCTGATCGAGCAGGATGCGTTCGCCCTGGTGAACCTGATGGCGCGCTACGAGTTCAGCCCGCGCCTGTCGGCCCAGCTCAACATCGACAACCTGTTCGACAAGAAGCACTTCGGCATGTTTGCCGCCTACGGCGCGCTGACCTGGGCGGCGCCGCGCAGCGCGTCGCTGTCGCTGAAGTACCGTTTCTGAGGACGAAGCCATGCGCGCATTCTGGACCCTGGTGCACCGCTACGCCGGCCTGTTGACGGCGGCCTTCCTGTTCGTCAGCGGCCTGACCGGAGCCGTGATCTCGTGGGACCACGAGCTCGACGACCTGCTCAATCCGCACCTGATGGAGGCGCACACGCCGGGCCGCGCCCAGCCGGCGCTGCTGCTGGCGCAACAGGTGGAGGCGCGGTATCCGCAGGTGCGCGTCTCCTACGTGCCCCTGCACGCCGAGGAGGGCAGGTCGCTGGCCCTGGGCGTCGCGCCGCGCTACGACGCGGACGCGAAGGCCATGACCGAGCCGGGCTTCAACCAGGTCTTCCTCGACCCGGTCACCGGCGCGGAGCTGGGCAAGCGCGAATGGGGCGCCGTCTGGCCGATCAGCCGCGAGACCTTCGTCTCCTTCCTCTACCGCCTGCACTACACCCTGCACATCCCGGAGATGTGGGGCATCGACCGCTGGGGCATCTGGCTGCTGGGCGTGATCGCGATGATCTGGACGGTGGACTGCTTCGTCGGCTTCTACCTGACCCTGCCGCTACGCCGGCGCCAGGCCGCGCAAGGGGGCGCGGGCGGCAAGTCCTGGTGGGGGCGCTGGAAGCCGGCCTGGAAAGTGCGCTGGAGCGGCGGTTCCAGCAAACTCAATTTCGACCTGCACCGTGCGTTCAGCCTGTGGACCTGGGCGCTGCTCCTGGTCCTCGCCTTCACGGCGTTTTCCCTGAACCTGTACAGCGAAATCTTTTATCCGGTGATGAAGACCGTGTCCGAAGTCACGCCGACGCCCTTCGACACCCGCCCGATGAAGCTGGGCGCGGACGTGATCAACCCACGCGTGGGTTTTAACGAAGTGGTGGCGACGGCCAGCAGGGAGGCGGCGCGCCGGAACTGGGAGGCGCCGGCCGGCGGCGTGTTCTATTCCCAGGAATACGGCATCTACATGGTGAGTTTCTTCGAACCGGGCAACGACCACGGCACGGGCGGCGTGGGTCCGCCGGTGCTCTACTACGACGGCGTCGACGGGCGCCTGCTGGGCGAACGCCAGCCGTGGAAGGGCAGTGCGGCCGACATCTTCGTCCAGGCCCAGTTCCCGCTGCATTCGGGACGCATCCTCGGCATCCCGGGACGCATCCTGATCTCCTTCATGGGCGTGGTGGTCGCCATGCTGAGCGTGACCGGGGTCGTCATCTGGTGGCGCAAGCGCAGTTCGCGCAGGGTCGCGAAGACCCTGCGTGCGGACGAACTGCAGGAAGCGTAGCGGGGCTTAGCCGATGCGCGCGAACACCCGGCGCGCGGCCTCGACCGTCTCGTCGATCACCGCATCCGTGTGCTGCGCCGAGACGAAGCCCGCCTCGAACATCGCCGGCGCAAAGTACACGCCTTCTTCCAGCATGCCGTGGAAGAAGCGGTTGAAGCGCTCCTTGTCGCCGGCCATCATCTGGGCGTAGGTCGAGGGGATGCTGTTGCTGAAGTAGAAGCCGAACATGCCGCCCACGGCGTCGCCGCAGAAGAGAATGTCGGCTTCCCTGGCAGCTTCGGTCAGGCCCTTGACCAGGCGCTCGGCGGCGGCGCCGAGACGATCATAAAAGCCTGGCGCCTGGATCAGCTTCAGGGTGGTCATGCCCGCCGCCACCGCGACCGGATTGCCCGACAGCGTGCCGGCCTGGTAGACCGGGCCGATCGGCGCCATCTTCTGCATCAGTTCCGCACGGCCGCCAAAGGCCGCCACCGGCAGGCCGCCGCCGATCACCTTGCCCAGCGCGGTCAGGTCCGGCGTGATGCCGTACATTTCCTGGGCGCCGCCGAGGCCGACGCGGAAGCCGCACATCACTTCGTCGAAAATCAGCACGGCGCCGTGTTCGGTACACAGTTCGCGCATGCGGTTCAGGAATTCCGGCGTGGCGCGGATCAGGTTCATGTTGCCTGCCACCGGCTCCACGATCACGCAGGCGATAGTGTCGCCCATCGAGGCAAAGGCGTCTTCCAGCTGCGGGACGTTGTTGTAGTCGAGGACCAGGGTGTGCTTCACGAAGTCTTCCGGCACCCCGGCGCTGGTCGGATTGCCGAAGGTGAGCAGGCCGCTGCCCGCCTTGACCAGCAGCGAATCGGCGTGGCCGTGGTAGCAGCCTTCGAACTTGACGATCTTGTCGCGGCCGGTGGCGCCGCGCGCCAGGCGCAGGGCGCTCATGGTCGCTTCGGTGCCCGAGGACACCAGGCGCACCTGCTCGATCGAGGGCACCAGGCGGCAGATCTCTTCGGCGATCTCGATCTCGCCCTCGGTCGGCGCGCCAAAGGAGAGACCATTGGCAGCGGCAGCCTGCACCGCCTGGATGACTTCCGGATGCGCGTGGCCGACGATGGCCGGGCCCCAGGAACCGATGTAGTCGATGTAGCGCTTGCCGTCGGCATCCCAGAAGTACGGGCCTTCGGCGCGGGTGATGAAGCGCGGCGTGCCGCCCACCGAGCGGAAGGCGCGCACCGGCGAATTCACGCCGCCCGGCGTCGACTGCTGGGCGCGGGC
Organism: Massilia sp. IC2-477; assembly: GCF_020707265.1. Classification (GTDB taxonomy): domain Bacteria; phylum Pseudomonadota; class Gammaproteobacteria; order Burkholderiales; family Burkholderiaceae_D; genus Telluria. The sequence continues at coordinate 113,531 of NZ_JAJFEQ010000006.1, read as the reverse complement.
GAACAGTTGGTCGTTCTTCGAGGTGTTCTCAGTCATGGTAGCGAGGGGCCTCAGCCCCGGTAGAATTTATTGGGAATGAACTTGCCCATGCCGAAGCGCTGGGCGTGTTCGAGGGCGCCGGTGGTGTAGTCCTGGGCGGCGACCAGCGCCTCGGGCGCCTCCATGCCGCGCGCCATCAGGGCCGTAAAGGCGGCCGAATAGGTGTTGCCGGCGCCGACAAAGGGGCCGGGCAGGTGCTTCCATTCGACCTGGGCCACCACGCCGTCGGCGTCGAACAGGGTATTGGAACAGGCGCCCGTTTCGTCGCGGGTGCCGGTGACCAGCACATACTGGCAGCCGGCGTTGGTCAGTTCGGCCACGTCTTCGAGCAGCGAACCCTCCGTACCCGGCTCGCGCCAGGTCTCGGCCATGCGGCCCAGTTCCGACTGCGACAGCATCAGCACCGTGGTCTGGGGCGCCAGGATCGAACGGATCGCCGACAGCATCTCTTCGTCGGCCAGGCCGGAATCGGGCAGGGCGGTGAGGAAAGGGTCGAGGATCAAGGGAGCGTCCGGGTAGTCGGACACGATTTCGGCGATGGCGGCCAGCTGCAGCACGGTGGCGACGGCGCCGACCTTGAAGGCGGCCACCGGCATGTCTTCGAGCAGGACCCGGGCCTGGTCGGCCATCCAGTCGCTGTCGACTTCATGCAGTTCTTCGACCTTGGCGCTGTCGGCCACGAGAATGCCGGCGACGACCGACAGCCCGTGGCACCCATGCGCGGCGAATGCGGCCAGGTCGGCCTGCACGCCGAGCGCGCCGACCGGGTCGGACACGCCAAATGTCAGGATGAGGGGTAACGGTTGGTTTTGCACGACGGCTGCATTAATATACGCGACTCTCCATTCTACTAGATACAAGGACCCATATTGTGAGTACTGATTCGACGGCCCCATTCCAGACCTGGATGTGCCTGATCTGCGGCTGGGTCTACGACGAGGCGGCCGGTGCGCCGGACGACGGCATCGCCCCCGGCACCCGCTGGGCCGACGTGCCGATGAACTGGACCTGTCCGGAATGCGGCGCCCGCAAGGACGATTTCGAGATGACCGCCATTTGATCTCGTAGGGTGGTCGGCTTTGCCGACCGCGCGTCCAAACCGTGTTTGAATAGAGACGGCGTGTCCATTCAGGCGTCGGTCGAACGCGCGTACGGCAGAGCCGTACACCCTACAAATTGCAATAACGTCAGCTGAGTTTTCAAATTGCTACGTCAATCTGCGTGTAACAGTTGACGTACTGCAACACACTACGCACAAGGGATAAGCCCTGTGCTATCGTGGCGCTTCATGCTGAAGTGAAACGAAAATGACGACATCGCCGCAAGCAACCGGCCTGACCATCATGGTGATCGACGACAGCAGCACGATCCGCCGCTCCGCCGAAATCTTCCTGACCCAGGCCGGCTACCAGGTGGTCCTCGCCGACGACGGCTTCGATGCGCTGGCCAAGATCAACGACCACCACCCCGCGCTGGTGTTCTGTGACATCCTGATGCCGCGCCTCGATGGCTACCAGACCTGCGCCCTGATCAAGAAGAGCGCGCGCTTCCACGCGACGCCGGTGCTGATGCTGTCGTCCAAGGACGGCCTGTTCGACCGCGCGCGCGGCGCAATGGTCGGCGCCAGCGCCTACCTTACCAAACCGTTTTCCAAGGACAGCCTGCTGGCCGCCGTGCGCGAGCACACGGCAGGCAAGGCTTGAATCCGATTACCGAACCGAGTCCAACGTGGCCATTCACAACATCCTGATCGTCGACGATTCCCCGACCGAGCGCTTCTACCTTACCGACATCCTGGTGCGCGCCGGCTATGCCGTCAGCACCGCCGTCAACGGCGAAGAGGCGATCGACAAGATCCGCGCCGAGCGCCCGCAGCTGATCCTGATGGACGTCGTCATGCCCGGCGCGAACGGCTTCCAGGTGACGCGCTCGATCGCGCGCGACCCGGAGCTGGCGGCAATCCCCGTCATCATCTGCAGCAGCAAGAACCAGGAAACCGACCGCATCTGGGGCATGCGCCAGGGCGCCAGGGATTACCTGATCAAGCCGGTCGACCCGGGCCTGCTGCTGGCCAGCATCGCCGCGCTCGACCAGAAACCGGCCACCGCGGCGGCGGCATGACCGCCGAAGAAGGACGGCCCGACCCGGCCGCGCGGCGCGAGCGCCTGCGCGAATACCAGGACCAGCTCCTCGAGCGCATGCAGGCCGCCAAAAGCGGCGGCGGCGCTCCGATCCAGCAGCTCGGCATGCAGGTGGGCGCCACGCGCTACCTGCTCGACCTGGTGGAAGCGAACGAGATCGTCCCGCTGGTGCCGCTGACCCGCGTGCCGCTGACGCTGCCCTGGTATCTCGGGCTGGCCAACGTGCGCGGCACCCTGGTCGGCGTGATCGACCTGGCGCGCTACCTCGGCGAAGACAGCCTCCCGGCCTCCGGGCCGTCGGCGCGGCTTGTCACCTTCGCCCCCACGCTCGGCTTCAACTGCGCCCTGCTGGCCGACCGCGTGTTCGGCCTGCGCCAGGCATCAAACATGGAGCGCGAGGGCGAGCGCCTGCGCGACGCGGACGGAAACACGTGGACGCCGCTGTCGCTGGCGGCCCTGGTGCGGGAAGAGCGCTTCCTGCACGTTGCGCAACAAGCAGACCAACGCTAACCCACAATAGCAGGACCAGGAGCCGGTATGGGATTCGCCTCGAAACTCAGCATGAACGTATTCTCGAAGGACAGCGAGGACGACGATACCGTCCTGGCGTCGCCCGATACCGAATTCGGCCCGGGCGTGCTGCCGCAGCATCCTTCGGCTGACGCGGGTCCTGCGCTGCACGGTTCGGCGGAAGCGGCGGCGCGCCGGCTCGGCAACACCCGCCCGCGCAAGCCCCTGAATGCCCCGGTCGAAGACGAGGACCTGCGCCTGCCGCTGATCGGCCACCTGTCGCTGTCGCGCCAGCTGCGCCTGGTGCTGGCCGCTTTCGTGGCCGGCATCCTGCTGACCGTGCTCTCGATGTGGCAGAACGCGGCGCGCACCGACGTGGTCTCGACCCAAGGCCAGATCGCGGCCGACGCCCTGATGCACGCCCAGCGGGTGGCCAGGTCGGCGCCGAACGCGCTGCGCGGCCAGACGGACGCCTTTGCCGAACTGGACGACAGCCGCGCCGAAGTCGGGCGCCTCCTGACCCTGCTGGCGCGCGGCGGCCAGGCCGGCGGCCATGCAATTCCCGGCGCGTCCGGCGAACTGGTGCCCTTGCTGGCCAAGGCGCGCTCCGGCTGGTCGGCCTCGAATGCGTCCGCCGCCACCATCGTCGGCAACAAGCGCCACCTGGTCGGTTTCGGCGCCGGCGTCGCGAAATTCGAGCCGCTCGCCACCGAACTGCAGTCGATCTCCGGGAAGCAGCCGGGCAATGCCGCCCTGGGACGCCTGGCGGCCCTGGGCGACCGCCTGTCGGTCACCACCCATGCTTTCCTGAGCCCGGGCGCGGCCTACCGCGACGCTGCCCGCGCCATTGCGCGCGACAGCGCCGAACTGGGCGCGCTGCTCGACAGCCTGTCCGACGGCGGCGCCCCGCTCGAACCGGCCCTGCGCGAGCGCGTCCAGGACGTCCGTACCGCCTTCAAGACCTGGCAGGAAAGCCTGGCGCCGCTCTCGACCAACCTGCACAACTTCAGCGCCGCGCGCAGCGCCGAGCAGGTGATCGCGCGCGACAACGAGGGCCTGCGTTCGGCGCTCACGCGGGTCCAGGCCGAATACCGCCGCCAGCTGGGCCAGAAGAGCGGCTGGTTCTGGCTGCTGGTGGGCGCCTCGGTGTTCACGCTGGCGATGGGCGGCAGCTTGAGCCGCGTGATGCTGCAGGATTCGCGCAACCGCACCCGCGGCGCCGAAGCGCGCCGCCGCGAAGCCGAGGCGATGCGCCAGCTGGCCCAGGCCAAGGAAGAAGAAGCCAAGGCCACCAACGACCAGAACCAGGCGGCGATCCTGCGCCTGATGAACGAGCTGCAGGAAGTCGCGGACGGCGACCTGACCGTGCACGCCACCGTGTCGGAAGACATCACCGGCGCGATCGCGGACTCGGTCAACTACACGGTCGAGGAACTGCGCGAGCTCGTCTTGCGTGTCATCAAGACCACCGAACAGGTCACGCGCGCTTCAAGCAGCGCCCAGGCAGTGTCCACCGAGCTGCTGGGCGCGGCGGAGCAGCAGTCGCGCGAGATCCAGGAAGCCTCCGGCACGGTGCTGCAGATGGCGGCGCAGATCGCGGGCGTGTCGCGTTCCGCGACCGAATCGGCGGACGTGGCGCGCCAGTCGGTGGCGGCGGCGGAGCAGGGCGCGCAGGCGGTGCAGAACGCGATCCTCGGCATGAACGAGATCCGCGAGCAGATCCAGGAAACCTCGAAGCGCATCAAGCGCCTGGGCGAATCCTCGCAGGAGATCGGCGAGATCACCGAGCTGATCTCGGACATCACCGAACAGACCAACGTGCTGGCGCTGAACGCCGCGATCCAGGCGGCGTCGGCCGGCGAGGCGGGGCGCGGCTTCTCGGTGGTGGCGGAAGAGGTGCAGCGCCTGGCGGAACGCTCGGCCGAAGCGGCCAAGGGCATCGGCGCGCTGGTGCGCACCATCCAGGCCGACACCCACGACGCCGTGGCGGCGATGGAAAAGTCGACCCAGGGCGTGGTCGAGGGCGCGCGCCTGTCCGACGCGGCCGGCGCGGCGCTGGCGGATATTTCGCGCGTGTCGAACCGCCTGGCGGAGCTGATCCAGGCGATTTCCAGCGCAGCTGAACAGCAGGCGACGTCCGCGAACGGTGTGGCCCATAATATGCAGCACATCCTGTCGGTGACCGAGCATACCCAGGGCGGCACGCGCCAGACGGCGCAGTCGATCCGCGAATTGGCGCTGCTCGCCCAGGAACTGAAAGATTCGGTGTCGCGCTTCCGCGTGGCTGCATAACCTGACTGAAAACACATGACGAACCCTGCCTCCCAACGCCTGCCTGCCTTCGATACCGGTCCCCTGTCCTGGGTGATTGGCGAGATCCGCGACGCGCTGGGACGCTCGGGCACCGCCCTACGCGACGCCGCCAACCGCAGCATCGAGGCGCAGCCGACCCTGCTGCTGCACGCAAAGACCCACCTGCACCAGGCGCATGGCGCGCTGCAGCTGGTGGACGTCGAGGGCGTGTCGGTGCTGGGCGGCGCGGCCGAGCGGCTGATCGACCGCTTCAAGGATGGCCAGCAGGCCTGCACGCCGGACTCGGTGAAAGTGATCCAGGATGCCTACCAGGCCCTGGTCGAATACCTCGACGAACTGCTGGCGGGCAGCCCGCAGCAGCCGGCGCGCCTGTTCCCGTATTACCGCGACCTGCAGGAAAAGCTGGGTGTCGAACGCATCCACCCGTCCGACCTGCTGCCCGCCGACCTGGGCAAGGACGCCGATCTGCAGGCGCCGGCGCTTGGCGCCGCACCGGACATCGCGGCCTGCCGTGCGCGCTTCGAAAAATCGCTGCTGCCCTACCTGAAGAGCGGCGAGGCGCAGCACGCGGCCGGCATGCGCGACGCCCTGGCGCCGATCGCCGCCAGCCAGGAGGAGCCGCGCGCGCGCCTGTTCTGGCAGGCGATGCACGCCTTTGCCGGCGTGGTGGCCGATGCCGCGGTCGAGAGCGACCTGTATGTGAAACAGCTGCTGGGCCAGGTCAACCTGCAGTTGCGCCGCCTGACGCAGGGGCAGGGCGGCACCCCGGATGCGATGCTGCGCGACGCGCTGTTCTTCGTTGCCGCAGCCAGCCAGCCGAACGCCGACGCCCAGCGCCTGCGCCAGGCCTGCGGCCTGGACGGCCTGGTGCCGCACGATTATGCGGCGCGGCGCTACGGCCGCATCGACCCGGCCGCCTTGCAGGAAGCGCGCGACGCGCTGGCGCGCACCAAGTCCGACTGGGACCGCATCGCCAGCGAAGGCGATCTCGGGGTCAAGGAAGATTTCAACCAGCAGCTGTCGCGCCTGGCCGGCGCCAGCGAGAAGTTGGGCGCCCCGGCGCTGGCCCAGCTGATGCGCGAACTCGGGCGCGCCGCCACGGATGCGATGCAGGCCGGCCGCAGCGACGACTTCGGGCTCGAGATGGCGACCGCCATGCTGTTCGTCGAGAATGGCCTGGACCAGCTGCGCCAGCTGCCCGAGGACTTCGCCGCGAACGCGGAAAGCGTGGGCGCGCGGCTGCTGGCCCTGGCCGCCGGCGAAACCCCGCCGGACGCCCCGCAGTGGCAGGGCGAGCTGGCGCGCCAGATCCAGCAGGGCCAGACCGTGGCGGTGCTGGCCGGCGAGATCAAGGCGGGCCTGCGCCAGGTCGAAAAGCTGCTCGACGAGTACTACGACAAACCGGGCAAGCGCGAAGTGCTGCTGCAGGCCGAGCCGGTGCTGCACCAGCTGCAGGGCGCGCTGGCCATCCTCGACCAGGACCAGGCAGTGCAGGCCGCGCGTCATGTCGCCGGCGAAGTCAAGCTGCTCGCGACCAGCGACGGCGAGGTAACGACCCAGTCGGCGGTGCTGCACAACATCGCCCAGAACATCGGCGCGCTCGGCTTCTTCACCGACCTGCTGGCCCAGAACAGCGAGGCGGCCAAGGGGCGCTTCACCTTCGACCTGGACAAGCGCCTGCTGCGGGAGCTGCCCTTCGAATTCGTCGAGGCGGCGCCGGACACTGCGGCGCCCGAGCCAGCGCCGCAGGAAGCGACGATCGAATCCGAGCTGCTCGAGATCTTCATCCTGGAAGCGCAGGAAGTGCTCGGCTTCGTGCTCGATACCTTGCCGCTGGCCGAGAGCAACCCGGCCAGCCAGGAAACCCTGACCCTGCTGCGCCGCTCCTTCCATACGCTCAAGGGCAGCAGCCGCATGGTCAACCTGGAGCGCTTCGCCGAAGGCGCGGCCGCGGTCGAACGGGTGATGAACCTGTGGCTGGCCGAGTCGCGCAGCGCCACGCCGGAGCTCCTGGACCTGCTGCGCCGGGCGCACGCGGAACTGTCCGATTGGGTGGCCGACCTGGTCGCCGCCGGCGCGTCCGAACGCGACAGCGCGGACCTGGTGGCGGCCGCCACGCGCGTGCAGGAGGGCGGTGCGCCCGCGCTCGAGCCGGAACCGGCAGCGCAGCCTGATACCAAACGCATCGGCGAACTGGAGATTCCGCTCGGCCTGTACACCATCTACCTCGACGAAACCGAGGGCCTGGTGGAGGCGCTGGCCGACGATTTCGGGGCTGGACGGCACGCTTCGCCGGAGGCCCTGAAGGCGGCGCACACGCTGGCCGGTACCTCGTCCACGGTCGGTTATGCCGCGCTGCGCGACCTCGCCCATGCGCTGGAGCTGGTACTGGAAAAACTGGCAGCGCCAGGCCCGCTGCTCGACGACAGCGGGCGTGCGCTGCTGGATACGACCCTGGCGCGCGTGCGCAGCATGCTGCAGGTGTTCGCCCTGGGCGAACTGGCCCCCGGCCAGCCGGAGCTGATCGATCAACTCGCCCAGCTGGAGGAAGGGCTGGCAGGCCAGCAGGCTGCCAGCGTGTACGGCGGGGCCGATCCGGCGCTGGCGCACCAGCTCGATGCGCTGTTCGCCGCCGCCTACGACGAACTGCTGGCATCGCCCCCGGTACTGGTGCAGACGCCCGCCATGCGCGCGGCCGAGGAAAAGGCGAGCGCGGTCGACGAGATCGACGACCTGTTCGACACCTTCCTCGACGACGCCTTCGCCGCCCCCGCGCTCGACCAGGCGGCGCCGGCGCAAGCGCAGCCCGCCTTTGTGCCGGTCACGCCGGACGAAGCCGTGCTGGAAGCGGCGCCGGAATCCGTGCCGGCCGAGCCGCAGCCCGAGCCGGAACCTGAGCCGGCACCCGAACCCGCGTCGGAATCGGTCGCTGCGCCGGAGGACAGCGTGCTGGCCACGGTCCCGGTCTTCACCGACGAACTCGACCCGGACCTGCTGCCGGTCTTCCTGGAAGAGGGCGCCGACCTGTTCCCGCAAATCGGCAACGGCCTGCGCCAGTGGCAGCAGAACCCGCAGGACCACGGCATCGCCCAGGGCCTGCAGCGCGCGCTGCACACCGTGAAGGGCAGCGCCCGCATGGCCGGCGCCATGCGCCTGGGCCAGCATACCCACGAGCTGGAAACCCAGATCGAGAACATGGTGCATGCCGGGACCACAACGCCGGCAGCATTCGATGAACTGCTGGCCAACTATGACAGTGCGCTGCTGCTGTTCGAACAACTGCAGCGGCCGGCCAGCCCTGCCGGACAAGCCGCGGCGCCGGCGCCGGCCGAGCAGCCGGGCGCGCGCGCGCCGCTGGTGCGGGTGCGCGCCGACCTGCTCGACCGCGTCGTCAACGGGGCGGGCGAAGTGTCGATCGCCCGCTCGCGCCTGGAGAACCAGGTGGGCACGCTCAAGGGCGCGCTGTCGGACTTCTCGGACAACCTCGACCGCCTGCGGCGCCAGATGCGCGAGATCGAGATGCAGGCCGAATCGCAGATCGCCTCGCGCCTGTCGATCGCCGGCGAACGCGAATTCGACCCGCTCGAGTTCGACCGCTTCACCCGCCTGCAGGAATTGACGCGCATGATGGCCGAGAGCGTGAACGACGTCGAAGCCTTCCACGAAAGCCTGTCGCGCACGGTGGACAGCGCGCAGGAAGACCTGGCGGCGCAGTCGCGCATGACGCGCGACCTGCAGCGCGACCTGATGCGGGTGCGCATGGTGCCCTTCGCCAGCCTGTCGGAACGCCTGTTCCGGGTGGCGCGCCAGACCGCGAAGGAACTCGAGAAGCGCGTCAACCTCGACATCCGCGGCGGCGCGGTGGAAATCGACCGCAGCGTGCTGGAACAGATGGCCGCGCCTTTCGAACACCTGCTGCGCAATGCGATCGTGCACGGCATCGAGGACCGCACGGCGCGCCTCGAGCAGGGCAAGCCTGAAACCGGCGAAGTGCTGGTGCAGGTGAGCCAGCACGGCAACGAAGTGGCGATCGTGTTCGGCGACGATGGCGCTGGCCTCGACCTGGAGCGTATCCGTAGCAAGGCGCGTGCGCTGGGCCTGGTGGGGCAGGATGCGCAGGTATCGGACCACGAGGCCGCCGAACTGATCTTCGAGCCCGGCTTCTCGACCGCCGACACCCTGACCGAACTGGCCGGCCGCGGCGTCGGCATGGACGTGGTGCGTTCCGAAGCGCAGGCGCTGGGCGGCCGCGTGGTGGTCTCGACCGAACCCGGCAAGGGCACGCGCTTCTCGATCCACCTTCCCCTGACGCTGGCGGTGGCCCAGGTGGTGCTGGTGGCCAGCGGCGGGCGCACGCACGCGCTGCCCTCGACCCTGGTCGAGCAGGTCATGCAGGTGCGCGATACCGAGCTCGCTGTCGCCCAGGCCGCGGGATCGATTGCCGTGTCGGGCCAGCCGCATGCGCTGCATGCAATCGACGTGCTGCTCGGCGAGGGGAATGGCGGTGCGCCTCAGCGTGTGAATCCGGTGCTGGTCGTGCATGGCGCGGGCGGCCGCATCGCGCTGCGCGTGGACGAGGTGCTGGGCAACCGCGAGGTCGTGGTCAAGAACATCGGCCCGCAGCTGTCAAAAGTGCCGGGCATCGCCGGCGCCACCGTGCTGGGCACGGGCGAGATCGTCCTGATCCTCGATCCGGTGCTGCTGGCCCAGCGCCCGGCCGCGCCGGTCGCGGTCCAGGCCGAGGAAGCGCCGGCGAAGCGCGCGACCATCATGGTGGTCGACGATTCGATCACCGTGCGCCGCGTCACCCAGCGTTTGCTGGAGCGCGAAGGCTATGCCGTGATGCTGGCCAAGGACGGCGTCGACGCGCTCGAGCAGATCGAGCACTTCAGGCCGGACCTGATGCTGGTCGATATCGAGATGCCGCGCATGGACGGCTTCGACCTGACGCGCGAAATCCGCGCCCAGGAGGCAACCAGGGGTATTCCCGTCATCATGATCACCTCGCGGACGGCGGACAAGCACCGCAACTATGCGCTGGGCCTGGGCGTGAATGCCTACTTTGGCAAGCCGTATCAGGAGCCGGTGCTGGTGGCGGCGATCGAAAGTCTGCTGGAGAAGTAGTAGGGTGGGCAGGTCTCCTGCCCACGCGGTCAAATCACGGTGATGCGACCTGTGCGTTTTTTCTATTGCAGGCTGACCGCGTGGGGTGAGTCGTGCCTGTGGCACGACTCACGAGCCGCCCACCCTACGAAAATTGGCTGCTGGTCTTTTTCACGACAGCGAACCGTTCCAGCGTGCGCTTCCTGGCTGCGTCATGATCGACCACGGGCAGGGGATAATCCCTCCCCAGCACCACGCCTTTCTCCGCCAGCACGTCCGTATCCACCAGCCACGGCGCATGAATCTCCTTCGCGCCGAGCCTTTCCAGCGCCGGCACCCACGCCCGAATGAACTCTCCCTGCGCATCGAAACGCTGCGACTGCGCCACCGGGTTGAAGATCCTGAACCACGGCTGCGCGTCGCAGCCGGTGGAGGCGGCCCACTGCCAGCCGCCGTTGTTCGAGGCCAGGTCGTAGTCGTTCAGCTTGAGCGCAAAGTAGCGCTCTCCGCGCCGCCAGTCGATCCCCAGGTCCTTGGTGAGAAAACTCGCGCTCACCATGCGCAGCCGGTTGTGCATGAAGCCCGTCCGGTTGAGCTGCGCCATGGCCGCGTCCACCAGCGGATAGCCGGTGCGGCCCTCGCACCAGGCTGAAAAAAGTTCATCGTCCTGCTCCCACGCGATCGCATCGAAAGCCGGCTTGAACGAGCACGTCACCACCTGCGGATTACGCGCCAGGATCATCGAATAGAAATCGCGCCAGATGAGTTCCGACAGCCAGACGGTAGCGCCGGATCCGCCGGCGCCGTTCTCGATCATCTGGCGCGCCGTGCGGACCAGGTGGCGGATCGAGGTGGTGCCGAAGCGCAGGTGGGCCGACAGGCGCGAGGTGCCGTCCTCCGCGGGGAAATCCCGGGCCTGCCCGTAGTCCGCGATGTGCGACACGAAACGCTCGAACAGTTCCTCCGCGCCTTCCATCCCGGCCGGCAGCGGCGGCTCGCCCGGCTCGAAGCCGATCTCTGACAGCGAGGGCAGGGCGGACGACCCCAGCGGCGGCGCGAAGGCATGGGCGTAGGGATCGACCGGGTAGGATGCCAGCGCCTCCGGCATCGCCGCCAGGCGCTTGAGCCAGGCGTTCTTGTAGGGCGTGAACACCGAGAACGGTCCTCCCGCCAGCGTTCGTACCTCGTCCTGCTCGAAGATGACCTGGTCCTTCAGACTCAGAAATTTCCGACCGTCATTGGATAAACGCTCCGCCATTTGTGCGTCACGTTCTACCGCGTCGGGTTCATAATCGGCACATACCAACACCGCGTCGACAGCCAGTTCGGTGGCGAGCGCCGGGATCACTTCAAGAGGGCGGCCCTGCCGCACAATCAGATAAGCGCCGAGCCGACGAAGTTCGGCGTCGAGGCTGGCCAGGCTGGCGTGAATGAACCGCACACGGCGGTCGTCGCGCGGCAGCGGGTCCAGAATGTCGCTGTCATACACAAAAACGCAGTACACACGGTTGGACGACGTCAATGCCCGGTGCAGGGCTGCATGGTCGAATGCCCGCAGGTCGCGCCGGAACCAGACCAAAGAATTGCTCATTTTCATCATCGTGTGCAGGGTCAAAGTGGCGGCCGATTTTACTGGGTAGGATTCTTCCTAACGAAACCTGAGCGCAGCATGGCGGGACAGAGACGGGACGCCGCCCGCAGCCCCAACCGGAGCATATCGGGGCGCTTCCAGAGGTCCGGGTGCGATTCGGTGTAAACTATCGAAAAGCGTAATGTTGTTTTGTGGCTACTTCGATGTTTCAAACGGTTATTAACCAGAGTGAGCCCATGTGAGAGCAAGCGTATGAAAAAAAGCAAAGTTGGCAGCACTCTACCGATGCCCGGCATGCCACCGGAAAACGACGAAACGCTCGGTAAGATCGGCCCGGCTTCTTCCGGCCTGAACCTTGCCAACCATTTCCTGATCGCGATGCCCTCGATCCAGGACCCGATCTTCGGCGGCACCGTCGTCTACATCTGCGAGCACAACGAAAAGGGCGTGCTCGGGGTGGTGATCAACAAGCCGACCGACATGACGATGGAAGTCCTGTTCGACCGCGTCGACCTGAAACTGGCCCCGGGGCTGCGTTCCTCGGTGGTGGACCAGCCGATCATGTTCGGCGGCCCGGTCCAGGACGACCGCGGCTTCGTCCTGCATTCGCCGGGCGGACGCTACTCGTCCTCGCTGACCGTCACCGACGACGTCGCCTTCACCACCTCGATCGACGTGCTGGAAGCGGTCGCCAGCGGCGCCGGCCCGCACCGCATGCTGGTGTCGATCGGCTATGCCGGCTGGAGCCCGGGACAGCTGGAGGAAGAAATCTCGCGCAACGGCTGGCTCACCGTGGGCGCCGATGCGAAAGTCCTGTTCGACCTGCCGATCGACGAACGCTATACCGCCGCTATCAAACTGCTGGGGATCGACCCACTTATGCTCGCGACCGAAGCCGGCCATGCATAAGCGGCATCCCGAACAACCTACTGCGCGTCGCAGGCGCGGCCTGCGATGCTCGCCGTACTCAAGTACGGCTGCGCTTCTCGACCACGCCTGCTTCCGCTCGCTACGGTTCTTCGGGATGCCGTTCTGAAATGACGGAGATTGTTTTTGGTTTTGATTTCGGGGTGAAGCGCATTGGCATTGCCATGGGCAACACCCTGACTGGACAAGCCCAAGCGTTGACCGTCATCAAGGCGGTCGACAACGCCACCCGTTTCCAGGTTATCGGCGACCTGATCAATGAATGGAAGCCGGCCCGCCTCATCGTGGGCGAGCCGCGCCATCCCGACGGCGCCGAGCACGACATGACGCTGCGCAGCCGGCGCTTCGCCAACCAGCTTCACGGCCGCTTCAGCCTGCCCGTCGAACTCGTCGACGAGCGCTACTCTTCCGCCGTCATCCCGCAAAAGCGCGGCGAGATCATCGACGCCAAGGCGGCCGCCATCATTTTGCAACAATACTTTGACTCCCATGCCAACATCTAATCAAGAGTACGACGCGGAGGCGCTGTACCGCGAGCTGCTGGGCCAGGTCCGTGCGGGGCTGGACGGCGTGCCGGATGCCGCCATCGTCGGCATCCACTCGGGCGGCGCCTGGCTGGCCGAACGCCTGGCGAAAGACCTCGACCTGACCAGCCGCTTCGGCACCATCGACGTCTCGTTCTACCGCGACGACTACGCCAAAAAGGGCCTGCATCCGGACGTGAAGCCGACCCACATCCGCTTCGCGGTCGACGGCGCCACCATCGTGCTGGTGGACGACGTGCTCCAGACCGGCCGCACCGTGCGCGCCGCGATCAACGTGCTGTTCGACTATGGCCGTCCGAGCTGCATCCGCCTGGCGGCCCTGGCCGACCGCGGCGGACGCGAACTGCCGGTGGCGCCTGACTATGTCGGCACCCGCGCCGAACTGGCGCCGCACCAGTCGCTGTGCCTGCAGCGCGGCGACGCCGGCCAACTCTCGCTGACCATTGAAGAAGACCAGTCCGACAATGCCGAAACTGTTTAACAACCCGCAACTGAACAAGAACGGCGAGCTGCAGCACCTGCTCACCATCGAGGGCCTGCCGAAGTCGGTCATCAACCACATCCTCGACACCGCGTCGAGCTTCGTGGGCATCTCGGACCGCGAAGTCAAGAAGGTGCCGCTCATGCGCGGCAAGAGCGTGTTCAACCTGTTCTTCGAAAACAGCACGCGCACCCGCACCACCTTCGAGATCGCGGCCAAGCGCCTGTCGGCCGACGTCATCAACCTGAACATCCAGGCTTCCTCGGCCAGCAAGGGCGAGTCGCTGCTGGACACCATCGACAACCTGTCGGCCATGCACGCCGACATGTTCGTGGTGCGCCATTCGCAGTCGGGCGCGCCCTACCTGATCGCCAAGCACCTGATCGAGACCAACCAGTCGCACGTGCACGTGGTGAACGCCGGCGACGGCCGCCACGCGCACCCGACCCAGGGCCTGCTCGACATGTACACGATCCGCCACTACAAGAAGGACTTCACCAACCTGCGGGTGGCGATCGTCGGCGACATCCTGCACAGCCGCGTGGCCCGTTCGGACATCCATGCGCTGACCACCCTCGGGGTGCCGGAAGTGCGCGCGATCGGTCCGCACACCCTGCTGCCGGGCGGCCTGGCTGAGATGGGCGTGCGCACCTTTACCAACATGGACGAGGGCCTGAAGGACGTCGACGTCATCATCATGCTGCGCCTGCAGAACGAACGCATGAGCGGCGCGCTGCTGCCCTCGGCGCAGGAATACTTCAAGAGCTACGGCCTGACCCCGGAACGCCTGGCGCTGGCCAAGCCGGACGCGATCGTGATGCACCCGGGCCCGATGAACCGCGGCGTCGAGATCGACTCGGCGGTGGCCGACGGCAGCCAGGCGGTGATCCTGCCGCAGGTGACCTTCGGTATTGCGGTGCGCATGGCAGTGATGAGCATTTTGGCGGGAGGTAGGGCTTGAAAATCGCACGGATGAAACTTCATATTAAAAACGGGCGAGTGATCGACCCGGCGAACGGCGTCGACCTCGTACAAGACCTCTTTATTGCCGACGGCGTGATTGCCGCCCTCGGCAGCGCGCCCGAGGGCTTCACGGCCGACCAGACCATCGACGCGAGCGGCCTGGTGGTCGCTCCCGGCCTGGTCGACCTGTCCGCGCGGCTGCGCGAGCCGGGCTACGAATACAAGGCGACGCTGGAATCGGAAATGCAGGCGGCGATGCAGGGCGGTGTGACCACCCTGGTGTGCCCGCCGGACACCGACCCGGTGCTGGACGAACCGGGCCTGGTCGAGATGCTCAAGCACCGCGCCCGCATCCTGGACAAGGCCAGCGTGCACCCGCTGGGCGCGCTGACCATGGGCCTGAAGGGCCAGTCGCTGACCGAGATGGCCGAGCTGACCGAAGCCGGCTGCATCGGCTTCGCGCAGGCCGAGGAACCGGTGCTGGACACCACCGTGCTGCTGCGCGCCATGCAATACGCGAAAACCTTCGGCTACACCGTGTGGCTGCGTCCTCAGGACCCGCACATCGGCCGCGGCGGCGTGGCCCACAGCGGCCCGCTGGCATCGCGCCTGGGTCTGTCGGGCGTGCCGGTGATGTCCGAGACCATCGCGCTGCACACCATTTTCGAGCTGATGCGCGCCACCGGCGCCCGCGTACACCTGTGCCGCATGTCCTCCGCAGCCGGTCTGGCGCTGGTCGCCGCCGCCAAGAAGGAAGGCCTGGCGGTCAGCTGCGACGTCGGCGCGCACCACCTGCACATGACCGATGCCGACATCGGCTTCTTCGACCCGAACGCGCGCTTCAACCCGCCGCTGCGCGGCCAGCGCGACCGCGATGCGATCCGCAACGCCCTGCTGGACGGCACCGTGGACGCAATCTGTTCGGACCATACCCCGGTGGACGACGACGAAAAGCTGCTGCCCTTCGCCGAGGCGACCCCGGGCGCGACCGGCCTGGAGCTGCTGCTGTCGCTGAGCCTGAAGTGGGCCGAGGAGCAGCGCGGCGCCGACGCCCTGGCGCAGGCGCTGGCCAAGGTCACCGTCGAACCGGCGCGCATTGCCGGCCTGCCTGCGGGCACGCTGTCGGTGGGCGGTACGGCCGACGTGGTCGTGTTCGATCCGGATGCGCGCTGGAAGGTAGAGCGCAAGGCACTGGCCAGCCAAGGCAAGCACACCCCCTTCCTCGGCTACGAGCTGGCAGGGCAGGTGCGCGCGACGGTCGTGCGCGGCCGCGTGGCCTTCCAGCGCTGAGCAGGCAGGCCCTGGCGGCCTGCCCATCGTTCTCGTCCCGTGAAGATCCGCTTAGCCCTGCGCCTCGCGCGCGTCGTGGTCCACCTGGTGGCGGGCCTGGCGACCAGCGCGCTGGTGTTCCCGCTCGCATCCCACGCCATGCGCGAGCGCCTGACGCGGCGCTGGTCGAGGAAGCTCCTCGGCCTGTGCCGCGTCACGGTCGAGCAGCGGCCGGGCGCACCCGTACTGGACCACGCGCTGATCGTCGCCAACCACGTCTCCTGGCTCGACATCTTCGTCATCAACGCCCTGCATCCCTGCCGCTTCGTGGCCAAGGCCGAGATCCGCTCCTGGCCGGTACTGGGCTGGCTGGCCGCCGCCGCCGGCACCGTGTTCATCGCGCGCGGCAACCGGCGCGAGCTGCGCCACATCTTCAAGGGCCTGGTCACGGTGCTCGAAGACGGCCAGCGCGTCGCCTTGTTCCCGGAAGGGACCACCGCACAGCAGGGCGAGGTGCTGCCCTTCCACGCCAACCTGTTCGAAGCCGCCATCGATGCGAAGGTGGCGGTGCAGCCCTATGCGCTGTCCTACGTGGACGCGTCCGGCGCTTTCCACCACTCGGTCGACTACGTCGGCGACACCACCTTTGTCGACAGCCTGTTCACGATCCTGCAGGGTGAACCCGTGCGCGCGCGCCTGCAGCCGCTGGCGCCGATCGATAGCGTCGGGGCGCACCGGCGCGAGCTGGCGCAGGCTGCCCAGGATGCGGTAGCGGCAGCCCTGGCTGGTGGAGGCAATATCAAGGCCGGCGCCTCTACCGGCTAAGGTCCCTCGCCCTCAATCGAAACCGGCCAGCGGCGGCAAGCCGATTGCCCGGCGCCGTTTGTTCAGGCTCTTGCCGTCTTCGACAGGCGCCAGCTTGCCGCTTCCAAAATCCGACTCCGTGCCGTAACGCTGCGGTTTACCCTGCCGCACCAGGGTTCGGTCCACCAGCCACGCCAGATACTCGTTCGATATCTCGCCGCGCCGATTGGCCGCCTGTATCACGGGCAGGTATTTCAACTGGTAGGGAAGTTCGGCGTGCTGGATGATAAAGAAGGCCGACCGGGCCGCGCGCTTGTTGTCGAGTCTTCCGGGCCAGCCACAGCGGTCGATCAGCCGATCGAGTTCGGCCTGGTTCTTTTCGTCCGTCGCCAGGATGGCATTCTCGATGCGTTCTTTTTCGGCCGGGTCGACACTCGCTTTCCGATGCTCGAGTTCGAGGATCTGGATATACCGGCCACGCAAAGCCTGATCCTGGTCGAGCATGTCGGCATATTTTTTGGCGAGCGCCGTCTTGTCGCAGTCGACCGCACGTGCATTGGCCGGCAACAGGAAGCTCGAGACGGTGGCGAGGACAAGTAGGAGGATTTTCACGCTGTGGGAATTCTGTTAGTGGACCGACAAGCTAGCACATCGCGTTCGCTGGAAAGACACGCTTTGTCACGGGGGAAGGGGGGCTCTCGTCTGTGATATGGCAGTCGTATCACAGAACAATAATTCATATATTGGACATCTCACAGAGGAGGGCGCATGCTGGTGCTTTGCCCAGCAAGCAGTTCGAGGAGACCACTATGCCCACTTACCGTTCCCGCACCACCACCCAGGGCCGCAACATGGCCGGCGCCCGCGCCCTGTGGCGCGCCACCGGCATGAAGGACGGCGACTTCGAGAAGCCGATCATCGCGGTGGTGAATTCCTTCACCCAGTTCGTGCCCGGCCACGTGCACCTGAAGGACCTGGGCCAGCTGGTCGCGCGCGAGATCGAGGCGAGCGGCGGCGTGGCCAAGGAATTCAACACCATCGCGGTGGACGACGGCATCGCCATGGGCCATGGCGGCATGCTGTACTCGCTGCCTTCGCGCGACCTGATCGCCGATTCGGTCGAATACATGGTCAATGCCCACTGCGCCGACGCGATGGTGTGCATCTCGAACTGCGACAAGATCACCCCCGGCATGCTGATGGCCGCGATGCGCCTGAATATCCCGGTGGTGTTCGTCTCGGGCGGCCCGATGGAAGCGGGCAAGGTGGTCAAGGTGGTGAATAACGACCGCAAGATCATCAAGCTGGACCTCGTCGACGCCATGATCAAGGCCGGCGACAGCAGCGTGTCGGACGCCGACGTGGCGGAAATCGAGCGCTCGGCCTGCCCGACCTGCGGTTCCTGCTCGGGCATGTTCACCGCGAACTCGATGAACTGCCTGACCGAAGCCCTGGGCCTGTCGCTGCCGGGCAACGGCACCATCGTCGCCAC
Source organism: Massilia sp. IC2-477 (assembly GCF_020707265.1). Classification (GTDB taxonomy): domain Bacteria; phylum Pseudomonadota; class Gammaproteobacteria; order Burkholderiales; family Burkholderiaceae_D; genus Telluria. The sequence goes on along the minus strand of NZ_JAJFEQ010000006.1, from coordinate 95,353 downwards.
CCACGCCGATCGCAAGGAACTGTTCCTGCGCGCCGGCCGCCTGATCGTCGACATCGCCAAACGCCACTACGAAGGGGACGATTATTCGGTGCTGCCGCGCTCGATCGCGACCAAGGCCGCCTGGGAAAATGCGATGGCGCTCGACGTCTCGATGGGCGGATCGACCAACACCGTGCTGCACCTGCTGGCGGCGGCGCACGAAGCGGGCGTGGACTTCACCATGGCCGACATCGACCGCATCTCGCGCAAGGTGCCCTGCCTGTGCAAGGTGGCGCCGATGACCGACAAGTACCACATCGAGGACGTGCACCGCGCTGGCGGCATCGTCGCCATCCTGGGCGAACTGGCGCGCGCCGGGCTGCTGGACACCTCGCTCCCGACGGTGCACAGCGCCACGATGGGCGAGGCGATCGAGAAGTACGACATCAAGCGCAGCGACGACCGCGCCGTGCACCAGCTGTTCCGCGCCGCGCCCGGCGGGGTGCCGACCCAGGTCGCGTTCTCGCAATCCGAGCGCTTCGAAGCGAACGACCTGGACCGCAGCACGGGCTGCATCCGCGACCGCGAGCACGCCTACTCGCAGGACGGCGGGCTGGCGGTCCTGTACGGGAACATCGCCGAGAAGGGCTGCATCGTCAAGACCGCCGGCGTGGACGAGAGCATCCTGAAATTCTCCGGCAAGGCGCGCGTGTTCGAAAGCCAAGACGCGGCAGTGGAAGGCATCCTGGGCGACACCGTTCATGCAGGCGACGTCGTCATCATCCGCTACGAAGGCCCGAAGGGCGGCCCCGGCATGCAGGAAATGCTGTATCCGACCTCGTACATCAAGTCCAAGGGACTCGGCAAAGCCTGCGCGCTGTTCACGGACGGGCGCTTCTCGGGCGGCTCCTCGGGCCTGGTGATCGGCCACGCCTCGCCGGAAGCGGCCGAAGGCGGTGCGATCGGGCTGGTGGAAGAGGGCGACCTGATCGACATCGACATTCCGGCCCGTACCATCAACCTGCGCGTGAGCTTCGAGGAGCTGGCGCATCGTCGCGCGAACATGGAAGAGCGCGGCGACCAGGCCTGGCAGCCGGTGGGACGCGAGCGCTACGTGTCGCAGGCGCTGCAGGCCTATGCGGCGCTCACCACCTCGGCCGATCGCGGCGCGGTGCGCGATTTGAGCCAGCTGAAACGCTAACGCATACTCGGACCACGAATCCGTAGGGTGGGCGGCTCGTGATTCGTGCCACCGGCACGAATCACCCCACGCGTTCAACTGACGGTTGAACAACCGTGTCGGCCATTTAACTGCTGGTTGAACGCGTGGGCGGGAAACCCGCCCACCCTACAAAAGCGGCGATTATTTCTTCCCGCTGTGCTCCCGGTACTCGGGACAATCCACCTGCAGCAGCGAGCGGTCGTCCAGGCACACCGCCGTCAGCTTCCCGCCCCATACGCAGCCGCTGTCCAGCCCCACCAGGTTGGGCCGCAGCACCAGTCCCAGCGCCGACCAGTGCCCGAACACGACCGTGACGTCGGCCGTCCTGCGCCCCGGCAGGTCGAACCAGGGCACGAGCCCCGAGCCTTCCGGTCCGCTCTCGCTTTCCTTGTGCAGGAAATCCATGCTGCCATCCGGCGCACACAGGCGCATGCGGGTGAGCGCGTTGACGATGCAGCGCAGGCGCGCGATGCCGGTCAGGCTGTCGTCCCATGCATTCGGCTCGTTGCCGTACATCTGTCCCAGGAAATCGATCCAGCCGTCGCCGCGCAGGACGTTTTCCACTTCGTGCGCCAGCGTCATGGTCTGCTGCGCATCCCACTGCGGCGCGACGCCGGCGTGCACCAAGAGGTGCGCATCGACGAACATCGCCAGCGGGCGCTGGCGCAGCCAGGCGATCAGTTCATCGCGGTCGGGAGCGGCGAGGATCTCGTCGAGCGTGTCGGAGCGGCTGGCGCGCTGCGCGCCGACGGCCACCGCGATCAGGTGCAGGTCGTGGTTGCCGAGCAGGGCTTCGACCCGGCCGGGGTGTGCTTCGGACAGCGCCTTCATGCGGCGCAGCGCGGTGAGCGAATCCGGACCGCGGTTGATCAGGTCGCCCACGAACAGGATGCGGGGCTCGGCATGGCCATGCTGCTGCGCGTCGTCGACGATGCGTTCGATCAGGAGTTGGGCTTCGTGGGCACAGCCCTGCAGGTCGCCGATGGCGTAAGTTCTCATGTTGTTCTTATCCCGTCCGGTGATGCGGGAGGTGTGAGGCATTTGCGGATACTAAATGATTTTGCGCGGGCGCGCAGGCTTGCGAAAGCGGCGCCGCGTCGATCGATACTGCGAATCGATGCAGCGCGAATTTGATCCAGTCGAGCGACGTCCGGCAGAATCGCATTTCGGTCCTGATCCGCTCGTCTAATCCGGTACAATGGGCCACCATTCCACGATAAGAGTGCCGTGGTTTTTTCCGCAAAGTCGATAGCGGAAACAACTCGCAGTGTGCACCGAAAGCATAATAAATGTTCTCCTTTTTCGTCAGTTTCGTATCCTGTGCGCTGCTGACCCTGCTAGTGATTAAGTATGCGAAGCGCAATGGTACGGCGCTCGACACCGATTATGGCGGCGTCCAGAAGTTCCACACGCATCTCGTTGCGCGCATCGGCGGCCTGCCGATCTATCTCGCGGTCCTGATTACTTCCGCCATTTCGGCATGGCGCGAACCTTCGCTCGCGGCCTGGCTCGCGCCTTTGCTCGGATGCGCCTGCATTGCAATGGCGGGCGGTATCGTCGAAGACTATACGGGCCGTGTTTCGCCGGCGCGCCGGCTGCTGCTGACAATGCTTGCGGCGCTGCTCGCGTATTACCTGCTCGGCGCAAAACTGGTGCGCCTCGATTTGCCGTGGGGCGTGCTGCCGCTGCAGTTGAACTGGGCGGTGCTGCCGCTGACCGTGCTTGCGGTCGCGGGTATTGCTAACGCGGTGAATATCATCGACGGTTTCAATGGACTGGCGAGCATGGTCAGCATTTGCATGCTGCTGTCGCTGGCTTATGTGGCGCTGCAGGTGGGCGACATGTTCGTGCTGGTGACGGCGCTGATCGTGGCTGGCGCGGCCGCCGGTTTCCTCATCTGGAATTATCCGGTCGGCCTGATCTTCCTCGGCGACGGCGGCGCCTACTTCATCGGCTTCATGCTGGGTGAGCTCGCGCTGCTGCTGGTAATGCGCAATCCGGGCGTGTCCACCTGGTATGCCGCGCTGCTGCTGCTCTATCCCGCATTCGAAACGATATTCTCCGCTTACCGCCGCATGTTCGTGCGCGGTAAATCACCGGCACTGCCGGATGGAATTCATCTGCATAGTTTGATATTCCGCCGCATCGTTCAATGGACGGTGGGACCGCGCGAAGCACGCGCACTCATGAAACGGAACGCGCGCACTTCACCTTATTTATGGCTGTTTTCGCTGATGGCGGTCATTCCGGCGACGGTGTTCTGGAAAAACACCGGCGTGCTCATTTTCTTCAGCTTGTTGTTTATAATCAGTTACCTCTGGTTATATGCGCGTATTGTTCGATTTAAGTCGCCACGCTGGCTATTCCTGCACAAGAAAAAGCGGAATTAAAATATTAGTGTTAGTATGTCGCGACATTTGGTGAGTATCTCGCCCTGCTGTTTCAACCTTGAGTTATAACCTTTCACTAATGAGGGAACGATGATGGATCTGTCTAATATGTCCGTAGGCGATTTGCGCAACCTGCAGGAGCAAATCAAGCAGGAGATGAAAACGCGCGAAGCGCAGGAAGTGCAAAAGGCGCGCGAACAGATTCTGGCAATCGCACAGAGCGTTGGCGTCCCCCTCAAGGATCTGCTGGCAACCGGCGGCCGTGGCACCGCCGCGAAGGGCGGCTCGACCAAGGGCAATACCGTGGCCGTGCGTTACCGCCATCCGGACAATGCATCGCAGCAATGGACTGGCCGTGGCCGCCAGCCGAAGTGGGTCAAGGAATGGGTCGAAGGCGGCAAGTCGCTCGACAAGCTGCGCGTCTGAGCCATTCTTCCGGGCCGGTCAAGCCGGCTTGGTGAGAGCGCGCGAGCGGCCCGTCCGACTCCCCAAGGACGCCGCTTGCCGCTACAATACTCGCATTTGTCATTTCTCCAAGTAGTCACCCCCGATAACCGCCGCCGCTTTGCATCTGCCGCATCTGCCGGCTGCTTGTGCATGCCCGCGCCCCAGTATTCAAGGACATCATGGTTGCTCTCTCCAAAACGATCTTCAAGGCCTATGACATTCGCGGCGTCATCGACAAGACCCTCGACGAAGGCATCGCACGCCACATCGGCCGCGCCTTCGGCAGCGCCGCGCTGGCCAAGGGAGAGCGCAAGGTCGTCATCGGCCGTGATGGCCGCCTGTCAGGCCCGGGCTTGACGGCGGCGCTGGCCGAAGGCCTGCGCGACGCCGGCATCGACGTGATCGACCTCGGCATGGTCGCCACCCCGATGGTCTATTTCGCCACCAACGTGCTCGACACCCGCTCGGGCATCATGGTCACCGGCAGCCATAATCCGCCGGACTACAACGGCTTCAAGATGGTGATGGCGGGCGAGGCGATCTACGGCGACGCCATCCTGGCCCTGCACGACAGCATCGCAGCGTATGACGGCAAGGTCGCCGAACAGCGCGGCGGCTACTCGACCCACGATATCCGCAGCGCCTACCTCGAGCGCATCATTGGCGACGTCAAGATCGCACGCCCGATCAAGATCGCGGTCGACTGCGGCAACGGCGTGGCCGGCGCCTTTGCTCCGGATCTGTTCCGCGGCATGGGCTGCGAGGTCGTCGAACTGTTCTGCGAAGTGGACGGCCACTTCCCGAACCACCACCCGGACCCGGCGCACCCGGAAAACCTGCAGGACCTCATCAAGGCGCTGCAGGACACCGATGCCGAGATCGGCCTGGCCTTCGATGGCGACGGCGACCGCCTCGGCATCGTCACCAAGGATGGCCAGATCATCTTCCCGGACCGCCAGATGATGCTGTTCGCATCGGACGTCCTGTCGCGCAACCCGGGCGCCGAGATCCTGTACGACGTCAAGTGCACCCGCCACCTCGCTCCCTGGATCGAGAAAGCCGGCGGCCGTCCACTGATGTGGAAGACCGGGCACTCGCTGGTCAAGGCCAAGCTGAAGGAAACCGGCGCCCCGCTGGGCGGCGAAATGAGCGGCCACATCTTCTTCAAGGACCGCTGGTACGGCTTCGACGACGGCCTGTACTCTGGGGCGCGCATGCTCGAGATCCTGACGAAGGAAGCCGATCCGTCGAAGCTGCTCAACAGCCTGCCAATCGCGTCCAGCACCCCGGAACTGCACCTGCACCTGAAGGAGGGCGAGAACTTCGCCCTGATCGACAGCCTGCGTGCCAACGCCACCTTCCCGACCTCGGAAAAAATCAACGGCATCGACGGCCTGCGCGTGGAATACCCGGACGGCTTCGGCCTGGCCCGTTCCTCGAACACCACCCCGGTCGTGGTCCTGCGCTTCGAGGGCGAGAACCCGGAAGCGCTGGCCCGTATCCAGGGCGAGTTCAAAAAGGTGATCCTGGCCGCCAAGCCGGACGCGGAACTGCCATTCTGATCCTTAGGAACCGCGCTTGAAGATCCTGCTGGTGCGCGTGTCGTCGCTGGGCGACGTGCTGCACAACCTGCCGATGGTGGCCGACATCCTGCGCCACCATCCCGGCGCCACCATCGACTGGGTGGTGGAAGAGGGCTATACCAGCCTGTTGCGCCTGAACCCGCACGTGCGCAAGATCATCCCCTGGGCCCTGCGCCGCTGGCGCAAGAGCCTCGGCAAGGCGGAGACGCGGGCCGAGATCAAGGCCTTCTTCCGCAACCTGCGCGAAGAGGAATACGACCTCGTGTTCGATACCCAGGGCCTGCTCAAGACCGGCATCATCATGGGCGCCGCACGCACGGTGCGTGGCGGGCGCAAGGTCGGCCTGGCCAACGGCAGCGAAGGTTCGGGCTACGAGGGTATCTCGCGCATCTTCCATACCCACAGCATTCCCCTGAACCCGCGCACCCATGCGGTGGCGCGTGGCCGCATGGTGGCCGGTGCGGCGCTCGGCTATAGCGTCGACCATGCGCCCGATTTCGGCCTGCCGGCGCCGCAAGCGTCTTCACGCCCGGCCTTCCTGCCGCGCGAAGACTACGCCGTGTTCTTCCACGGGACCGCGCGCGACGCCAAGCGCTGGTCACGCGAGAACTGGATCGCCCTGGGACAGGCGCTGGCGCCGATGCCCGTGCTGCTGCCCTGGGGTTCGCGCCAGGAGCAGGAGGAAGCCGAGGCGATGGCCGCCGGCCTGCCGAACGCACGGGTGCTGCCGAAACTGTCGATGATGGATGCGGTGGCGCTGGCCCAGCATGCACGCCTCGCGGTCGGCGTGGATACGGGACTGACCCACATCGCCGCCGCCTTCGTGCGTCCGACGGTCGAAATCTACTGCGATTCGCCGAAGTGGAAGACCGAGGGCAACTGGTCGGATCGCATCGTCAACCTGGGCGACCTGGGTGCGCCGCCGTCCGCGCATGAAGTCATCGCCGCCGCACGGCGCCTGCTGGAGGCCGTGTGAAGCGCTGGATGTACTCGCTGGCCTGGTGGCTGGCGCTGCCGCTGGTATTCGCGCGCCTCTGGTGGCGCGGGCGCCAGGAGCCTGGCTACCGCGCGCACTGGGCCGAGCGCCTGGGCTTTCCCAGCGCCGCCCCGTCGAACCGCCTGACCCTCTGGGTGCACGCCGTCTCGGTTGGCGAAACCCGCGCTAGCGAACCGCTGGTGGAGGCGCTGCTCGCTGCCTATCCTGACTGCCGCATCCTGCTCACCCACATGACCCCGACCGGGCGCGCCACCGGCAAGTCCCTGTTCGGCCGCCATGGCGAGCGCCTGGTCCAGTCCTACCTGCCGTACGACACCGGGTTCATGGTGGGCCGCTTCCTGCGCCGCTTCAATCCGCGTGTGTGCATCCTGATGGAGACCGAGGTCTGGCCGAACCTGATCGCCGGCTGCGCACGCAGCGGCGTGCCGGTGGCGCTGGTGAATGCGCGCCTGTCCGAACGCTCGCTCAGGCGCGGCCAGAAGATGGGGACCTTGATGACGGATGCGGCGCGCGCCATCACGCTGGTCGCCGCGCAGACCGATGCCGATGCAGGCCGCATCCGTTCGCTCGGTGCGCCGCGGGTGGCCGTCACCGGCAGCATCAAGTTCGACGTGGTGCCGCCGCAGGCCGCGCTGGACAAGGGCGCCTGGCTGCGCGCGCAGATTGGCGATCGTCCCGTGTTCCTGTGCGCCAGCACGCGAGAGGGCGAGGAAGCCCTGATCCTGGACGCCTGGCAGCGTGTGGCCGACAAGCCACGCGGTGCCTTGCTGGCGATCGTGCCGCGCCATCCACAGCGTTTCGACGAGGTCGAGAAGATGGTCGGCGCGCGTGGTTTGAGCCTGGTGCGCCGTTCGCGCCTCGAGAATGGCATCGGCGGCGCCGACGTCCTGCTGGGTGACTCGATGGGCGAGATGTTCGCCTACTACGCCGCCTGCGACTGTGCCTTCATCGGCGGCAGCCTGATGCCGCTCGGCGGGCAGAACCTGATCGAGGCCTGCGCCCTCGGCAAACCGGTGCTGGTGGGCGCGCACACCTTCAACTTCGCCCAGGCGACCGAGGAGGCCGTGCTTGACGGTGCGGCCTTGCGCGTACCGGACGCCGACGCCTTGATCGCAGCCGCACTACGCCTGCTCGAAGACGGCGCCGCACGCGCCGGCATGGGCGCGCACGCGCTGGCGTTCGCGGGTCGCCACCGCGGCGCGACCCTGCGCACTGTTGAACTCCTGCGACAACTAATCGGGTAGGTTTTGTTACCATTCCGGTTCGAGCTCGGATAATAACCAGGGGATGCGCTATGTTGTCGTTTAATCACCCGAGGCCTGTCAACAGCAACAAACCCGTCGCCGCGCTGGTGCAAGAGCAGGCCGACGACAAGGTGCTGCACATGTCTGTGAGTGATGGACCGGCGGACGTACCGGTGTCATCCGCTGCGCCTGCGCTTCCCTTATCCGAACTGCATTTCTTCGTGCGCTATACCCTCGGCGAATATCTCAGCTTCATGTGGGAGCACGGTGGGTTTCTCATCCGCCGCCGTCGCATCCGCTTTCCTGCCAGCCTCTACCTTCGCCTGAAGAGCACCCTGAGCGCGGCGCTCCATTTCATCATGCTCGGGCGCGGACGCCGCACCTACGAGTTCACCATCGACCAGCACGGCATCGTGCGCACCAGCGGGGGCGTTACCCTGATCGGGTGGGAAGATGTGATCGCGGTGCGCACCTACACGCGCGGGTTCATGATGGTGCTCAAGCGGGGGACACTGCCGCTGCCGTTCCGGGCGCTGTCGGAAGCGCAGACGGGGGCGATGCGGGAGTTGGCGGCTGCACGCCGCGATGCGCTTCTGTAGGGTGGGCGGGGTAATTTCGGGCAATGCCCGGAATTACGAACGCCCACGCGTTCAACTAGCAGCAAGATCATCCGACGCGACAACGAAGCCGTTAGCGATCACCGCGTGGGCGGGAGACCCGCCCACCCTACGATTCGCGGCAAATCCAATGTATCAGGTCAATCGGTAAACAGCACCGGCATCTCGTGCGACCGCTTCTTGAGCGCCAGCCGCGCCCCGTCGTAATCCGGATACACCTCGCCCACCGTCGCCCAGAAAGCCGGGCTGTGGTTCATCTCGCGCAGGTGCGCCAGTTCGTGCACCACGACGTAGTCCACCAGCGAAGGCGTGTAGTGGATCAGGCGCCAGTTCAGGCGGATATTCCCTTCGATCGTGCACGAGCCCCAGCGCGTGCCTGCCGAGGACAGCGAAAACGCCCGGTAGCTCACGTTCAGCTGCGGCGCGAAGAAGTCCAGGCGCTCCTTGAACAGTTTGTTGGCCTCGGCCTGGAACCACAGCTTGACGCGTTCCTTGAGCTGCCATTCCGACAGGCCCGGCACCACGCCGATCCACAATTCGCTGCTCGCCGCGTCGAACTGGCAGTGGCTGCGCTCCGCTTCTTCCAGACGCAGGGTGATCTCGCCGCCCAGGTAGGGCAGGCGCGCACCATCCTTCCATTCGACCGGCGCGCGTTCCTGGTGCCGGGCGCGGCGTTCGCCGCGTTCCAGCAGCTTGGTCAGGATCCAGCGCTGCTTGGCGCGGATCGCGTTGTCGATATCGAGCTGGCTGCAACGGCGCGGCGCGGTCACGCGCAAGCCGTCGTCGTCGATCATGAAACCGATCGAGCGGCGCGACGAGCGGCGCAGGGCGTAGTCGACGGTGTGGGCCCCGAGCACGATGCGCTTGAGGGGCGGTTCCCCGTCGGCGACCGGCGGGGCCGGGATCAGGTGGCGTGGCGCCGGAGGCGGCGCCTTGAAGAGGGGTTGGGCGGGCGGGGCCGGTTTATCCGAGGGCCTGAGCGCCGCGAAAAAATCCTGTGCAAACAGTTCCAGCTGGTGCCCGTCGATCTTGGAGGAGCTCATGTCTTGCTGCGGTTTCGAATTCCTGATCTGGGCGCTGACGTCGCTCAGCCACCTCTGTAGACGTGGGGCGAAATAACGCGCATTTCGGATTCTATCCAATTTTCGACCTCTTGCATCATGCTGTCGGGGGTGTGGTTTTCTGGCGAGATCGGTTTGCCGATCGAGACCGTCACCAGGCCGGGGCGCTTGATGAAGGAATTCTTTGGCCAGCACTCACCTGAATTATGCGCGATCGGCACGACCACGGTTTGGGTTTCGACAGCCAGGCGCGTACCGCCGCTCTTGTACTTGCCCGCCTGGCCCACCGGGATGCGCGTCCCTTCCGGGAACATGATAATCCATTGGCCGTCCGCCAGGCGACGCTTGCCGTGCCGGACAACGTGGGCAAAGGCGTTCTTGCCCTGGCTGCGGTCGATCGGGATCATGCGCAGCAGGCCCATGGCCCAGCCGAAGAAGGGGATGTAGAGGATTTCCTTCTTGAAGACGAAGACCAGTGGCCGGGTCAGGTTCGGCAGCAGGAAGATGGTCTCCCACGCCGACTGGTGCTTGGACAGCACGACGGCCGGCGCGTCCGGCAGGTTCTCGTAGCCCTTGAACTGGTAGCGGATCCCGCAGATCACCTTGGCACACCAGATGATGAAGACGTTCCAGCGCGAGGTCACCCAGAAGCGCTTGTTGTAGGGCAGGGGCGCGGCCAGGAAGCACACGCAGGCCCACACCACGGTGGAGGCGATCATCACGATCGTGAAGAGCAGGGAACGCAGGAACAGGGTGAAGTTACGCAAAGGGGCTCCGGACAGTTCTGGTTTTGGATGTCGTCTTGTCTACTCAGGCCGCTGTGCCGCGGTCTTGAGGAAGGCATTCACCATCGACGCGAGGTCGGGGAATACCTGGGTGCCCGGCGGCAGGCCGCCGGTCTGCTGCGTCTTCTCGCCCTTCCCGGTCAGGACCAGGTAGGGCACGCAGCCCATGATGAAGCCGGCCTGCAGATCGCGCAGCGAGTCGCCCACGGTGGGCACGCCCTTGAGGCTCAGCTTGAAGCGCTTGCTGATCTCTTCGAACATGCCGGCCTTCGGCTTGCGGCAGTCGCAGTTGTCGATCGCCGCGTGCGGGCAGAAGAAGATGGCGTCGATATCGGCGCCGACCAGCTGGGCGCTGGCGTGCAGTTTCTGGTGGATCGCGTTCAGGGTCGTGATGTCGAACAGTTCGCGCGCGATGCCCGACTGGTTCGAAGCGATCACGACCCGGTAGCCCGCCTGGTTCAGGCGGGCGATCGCTTCCAGCGAGCCGGGGATGGGAATCCACTCCGCCGGCGACTTGATGAAGTCCGGCGAATCGTGGTTGATGACCCCATCCCGGTCGAGGATGATGAGTTTCATGAGACGACCTTAATGCTTATGCCGCGAGCTTGGAAATATCCGCGACGCGGTTCATCATGCCGTGCAGCTGCGACAGGAGCGCCAGGCGGTTGTTGCGCAGGTTGACGTCCTCGGCCATCACCATCACGTCGTTGAAGAAGGCGTCGACCTCGTCCTTCATCAGCGCCAGGGTCTTCAGCGCCCCGGTGAAGTCGCTCTTTTCAAAAGCGCTGGTGACGTCGCCCGCGAGGGAAGTCATCCTGGCGGCCAGGGCGGCTTCGGCCGGCTCGACCAGCAGCTCCTGCTTGACCGCGGCGTCCTGGGGCATCGCTTCCTCGTTCTTCTTGAGGATGTTGGTGATGCGCTTGTTGGCGGCGGCCAGCGAGCTCGATTCCGGCAGCGCGGCGAAGGCCTGCACCGCTTCCAGGCGCTGGACGACGTCGTCGACGCGGTCCGGGTTCTGGGCCAGCACGGCTTCGACCTCGTTCGGCGAGAAGCCGCGCTCGCGCAGCATGCCGCGCAGGCGGTCAAGCATGAAGTCCTTCACCTCGGCAGTCGGGTCCTTGAACGCGGCCTGGCCTGCAAACACGGCGCTCGCATCGCCCAACAGCTCCGACAGCGACAGCGGCAGGCGCTTCTCGACCAGCATGCGCATCACGCCCAGGGCGTGGCGGCGCAGCGCGAACGGATCCTTCTCGCCGGTCGGCTGCAGGCCGATGGCCCAGATGCCGACCAGGGTTTCCAGCTTGTCGGCCAGCGCCACCGCCAGGCCCGTGTTGGTCGACGGCAGGGCGTCGCCGGCGAAGCGCGGCTGGTAGTGCTCGGAGGCGGCCTTGGCGACTTCCTCGTGCTCGCCGTCGTGGCGCGCGTAGTAGGTGCCCATGATGCCCTGCAGTTCCGGGAACTCGCCCACCATGTCGGTCAGCAGGTCGGCCTTGGACAGGCGCGCGCCGCGTTCGGCCAGCGCCACGTCGAAGCCGAGGCGCTTGGCGATGCTGGTCGCCAGTTTGGTCACACGCTCCGAACGCTCGGCCTGGGTGCCCAGCTTGTTGTGGTAGACCACGTTCGACAGCTGCGGCAGGCGCGATTCCAGGGTTTTCTTCTTGTCCTGCTCGAAGAAGAACTTGGCGTCCGACAGGCGCGGGCGCACGACGCGCTCGTTGCCGCCGATGATGGCCGACGGGTCATCGGTTGCGAGGTTCGACACGATCAGGAAGCGCGAGCGCAGCTTGCCGGAGGCGTCGGTCAGCGCGAAGTACTTTTGATTGGTCTGCATCGTCAGGATCAGGCATTCCTGCGGCACCGACAGGAATTCCTCCTCGAAGCGGCATTCATACACCACCGGCCATTCGACCAGCGCCGCCACTTCGTCGAGCAGCGACTCCGGCATCAGGACCTGGTCGCCGCCGGCTTTCTCGAGCAGCTGCTTGCGGATGCTTTCCTTGCGCGCTTCGGCGGAGGACAAGACCTTGCCTTCGCTTTCGAGCACGGCAGCGTAGTTGTCCGCGTGCGGCACGGTGATTTCGCCGCCGTGCGACAGGAAGCGGTGGCCCATGGTCTGGCGGCCGGCGTCCAGTCCCAGCAGCGACAGCGGCAGCACCTGTTCGCCGTGCAGGGCAAGCAGCAGGTGCACCGGGCGCACGAACTGCACGGTGGCGCCGTCCGGGCGCTGGTAGCTCATGACCTTCGGGATCGGCAGCTTGGCGACGGTGTCCTGCAGGACGTCCTGCAGCGCGCCGGCCAGCTGGCTGCCGCTGGCGGTGTAAGTGTAGAAGAAGGATTCGGCCTTGCCGTCCTGGGCGCGTTCGAGGTCGCTGATCGCCAGATCGGGGAAGCCCAATGCGGCCAGCTTCTTGGCCAGCGGCGCGCTCGGGTTGCCGTCCTTGTCCAGCGCAACCGATACCGGCAGCACCTTTTCGCGGATCGACTTGTCGGGCGAGGTGCCGCGCACATTGGTGATGGTGACGGCCAGGCGGCGCGGGGTAGCGTGGGCGGTGGCGACACTGTCGCCTTCGAGGAAGTCACGCGCCTTGAGGCCGTTGGCGATGCCGTTCGCGAATGCGGCGCCCAGTTTGACGAGCGCTTTCGGCGGCAGTTCTTCGGTCTGGATTTCGACGAGGAGAGTCTGATTCATGGTCTTGTTCTGTTCTTATTAGGCGGCAGCTTTCGCAGCACCCGGCAGCATCGGGAAGCCCAGCTTCTCGCGCGAATCGTAATAGGCCTGGGCCACCAGGCGCGACAGCGTGCGCACGCGGCCGATGTAGGCAGCGCGTTCGGTGACCGAGATGGCGCCGCGCGCGTCCAGCATGTTGAAGCTGTGCGAGGCCTTCATGATCTGTTCGTAGGCCGGCAGCGTCAGCTGCAGCTCGACGAGGCGCTTGGCCTCGGCTTCGTGGTTCGAGAAGGCCTGGAACAGCAGCTCGGTGTTCGCGTGCTCGAAGTTATAGGTCGACTGCTCGACTTCGTTCTGGTGGAAGACGTCGCCATACGACAGGGTCTTCTTCACGCCGTTTTCTTCCCACTCGGTCCACACCAGGTCGTACACGTTCTCGACACCCTGCAGGTACATGGCCAGGCGCTCGATGCCGTAGGTGATCTCGCCCAGCACCGGCTTGCAATCGAGGCCGCCGACCTGCTGGAAGTAGGTGAACTGGGTGACTTCCATGCCGTTCAGCCAGACTTCCCAACCCAGGCCCCAGGCGCCCAGGGTCGGGCTTTCCCAGTCGTCCTCGACGAAGCGCACGTCGTTCTTCTTCAGGTCCAGGCCGAGCGCCTCGAGCGAGCCGAGGTAGAGGTCGAGGATGTTTTCCGGCGCCGGCTTGAGCACCACCTGGTACTGGTAGTAGTGCTGCAGGCGGTTCGGGTTCTCGCCGTAGCGGCCATCCTTCGGACGGCGCGACGGCTGCACATAGGCCGCGCGCCAGGGCTCCGGCCCGATCGCACGCAGGAAGGTGCCGGTGTGGAAGGTGCCCGCGCCGACTTCCATGTCGTAGGGCTGCAGCAGTGCGCAGCCCTGCTTGTCCCAGTAGGTCTGCAGGGTGAGAATGATTTGTTGGAATGTGAGCATCGGATATGGGGCGCCGCGGAGTTCATGCCGCGGTCACGGTAAATTTGCCAAATAACCAATTCTACTGAATTTTCACGCCTCTCTGGGGGCGATTCGACTCAGCCGTACGGAATCGGCGAATTATTTGTAGGGTGGGCGGGTTCCCCGACCGCGCGTTCAACTATCAGATGCGTTGCCACTGAGCGCCCGTTAGCTGGACGCGCGGTCGGCAGAGCCGACCACCCTACGACGACCAGCAAACCATGCGGCTGCCAGCATGAGTGCACTGAGCGCAAGGAAGGCGAGGTTGCCGGCCCGGACATACGGCGTCAGTCCTTCGGTGCCGCGCACGGTCGCCGCCAGCACGCCGCGCTCGTAGAAAGGCAGCAGCTGCAGGACCTTGCCGCGGCCGTCGATCACGGCGGTCGCCCCGTTATTGGTCGAACGCAGCATCGGGCGGCCGGTCTCGATCGCGCGCATCTGCGAGATCTGCAGGTGCTGCGGGATCGCTACCGATTCGCCGTACCAGGCCAGGTTCGACACGTTCAGCAGCAAGGTCGCCGGCTTCGGTGCATTGCGCAGCTGGGCCGCGATCTCTTCGCCGAAGGCGTCCTCGTAGCAGATGTTGGGCAGCACCAGCTGGTCCTTGATCGGGAAGGGCGCCTGCAGCGCTTCGCCGCGGGTCTGGTCGCCGAGCGGGATGTGCATCAGGTCGGTGAACCAGCGGAAGCCCGGCGGGATGAATTCGCCGAAGGGGACCAGGTGGTGCTTGTCGTAGCGGTAGGGCTGCAAGGTGTTGGAACTGCGCGGACCGAAGGCGATCACGCTGTTGCCGTACCTGGTCGGGCTGTCCATCGTCGGGATGCCGATCATCAGGTGGCTGCGCGTCTGCCCCGCGAAGGCCTGCAGGCCACCCAGGTACTCGGGCGCCAGCTGTTGCGGCGTGACGGGAATCGCGGTCTCCGGCGTGGCGATCAGGTCGGCGGGTGCCGCCGTGATCATGCCCTGGTAGCGCGTGACGATGTCGGTCAGGTAGGCCACGTCGAACTTCTGGTCCTGCGCGACGTCGCCCTGCAGCAGGCGCACGCTGAGCGGCTGTCCGGTTTCCTGGGTCCACGCGATGTGCTTCAGGCCGAAGCCCGCCGCCATCACGGCCGCGAACAGGCCGATGGCAGGCCAGCGCGCGCGCTGGGTGAGCATCACGAGACAGCCGGCGCACAGGGCCGCCAGCACGCCCAGGCCGTACACGCCGACGATCGGCGCATAGCCGCCAAGCGGCGAGACGTTATGGGCATAACCCGATGCGGCCCAGGGGAAGCCGGTGAAGACCCAGCCGCGCATCCATTCCGACACGCCCCACACGGCGGGGAGCACCAGCAGGACGAAGGCGGACACCGGCAGCGACCACTTGCGGCGCAGCCAGCTGGCGACGCCGCCGGCAAAGGCGCCGAACAGGCCCATGTACAGGCCGAGCAGGGCGATCGCGATCGCACCGAGGATGGCAGGCAGGCCGCCGAAGCGGGTAATGGCGATGTACAGCCAGTGCATGCCGGCCACCGACCAGCCGAAGCCGAAGGCCCAGCCGAGCCACAGGCCGCGCCGGCTGGAGGTGCCCATGCCGACCTGGTAGAAGAAGTAGGCCAGGGCCAGGAACTGCAGCGGCCACCAGCCGAAGGGCTCGAAGGACAGCAGGGAGGTGCTGCCTGCGAGCGCCATGAACACCAGGGCCTTGGGGGAAGGCCTGGTGCCTTGTCGTGCTGGATCAGGGGCAGTCTTGGCTTGGTTCCGGCGGCGCAGCATCAGTCGTGGTCGTCTTCAGCCAATGGCAGCTTCTCGACCAGCAGCACGTGGATCTGGCGCGCATCGGCGCGCAGCACTTCGAAGCGCAGGTTCTGCAGGTCGAACACTTCGCCCTTGTGCGGCATGCGTCCGAGGTGGCTGGCGACCAGGCCGCCGATGGTGTCGGCATCGATCTCGGGCAGGTCGGCGCCGATCTCTTCGTTGAACTGCTCGATCTCGGTCAGCGCCTTGACGCGCCAGCGCGGGCCCAGCTGGCCCTCCTTGATCGACAGGATGTTGTCTTCGTCCTCGTCGACGTCGTACTCGTCGTCGATGTCGCCGACGATCTGCTCGAGCACGTCCTCGATGGTGATCAGGCCGGCCACGCCGCTGTACTCGTCGACGACGATGGCCATGTGGTTGTGGTTGGCGCGGAAGTCGCGCAGCAGCACGTTCAGGCGCTTCGATTCGGGAATGAAGATCGCCGGGCGCAGCATCTTGCGCACGTCGAAGGAGTCCTCGGCGTAGTAGCGCAGCAGGTCCTTGGCCAGCAGGATGCCGACCACCTTGTCGCGCTCGCCCTCGATGGCGGGGAAGCGCGAGTGCTGGGTCTCGAGCACGATCGGCAGCCACTGCTCGATCGGGTCGGTAATGTCGATCACGTCCATTTGCGAACGCGGCACCATGATGTCGCGCACGGACAGGTCGGAGACCTGGAACACGCCCTCGATCATCGAGAGTGCGTCGGCGTCGATCAGGTTGCGCTCGTGGGCTTCGTGCAGGACTTCGAGGAGTTCTGCGCGGTTTTCAGGCTCGGGGGAGATGAGTGCGGTCAGCCGTTCGAACAGCGACCGGTGGTGGGGTTTGGCGTCCGATCGGACGTCACTGGGATACTCGGGCATAGTTGGCGTGAAGCCGTTGTTACGATGGGTATAGGATACACGAAAAGGGCAGATGGCCCAATTTTAGGTGCTGTTGCTGTAAAGAATGGGTTGTAGGGTGGGCGGCTACGCCGCCCACGCGGTGATAGTTAACAGCAAGATCATCGAGCACGATAGCGGAGCCGTCGGCGATCACCGCATGGGCGGGAAGACCCGCCCACCCTACGGTCAATCAGCGTAGGGGTCGGGATAGCCGAGCACTTCCATGATGTCGCGCTCGAACTGCTCCATCTCTTCGGCTTCCTCGTCGTGCTCGTGGTCATAGCCCTGGGCGTGCAGCACGCCGTGCACCACCAGGTGGGCAGCGTGTTCCTCGACCGTCTTCTTCTGCTCCTCGGCTTCGCGCATCAGCACGTCGGTGCACAGCACGATGTCGGCCTGGGTCGGATCGTCCTCGCCCAGTTCTTCGCCTTCGTTGTAGGCGAAGGTCAGCACGTTGGTGGCGTAGTCCTTGCCGCGGTACTGGCGGTTCAGGGACTGGCCTTCTTCCGCATCGACGAAGCGGATCGACAGTTCGGCCGGGCCGAGCAGGGCGGCTTCCACCCAGCGCTGCAGCATTGCTTCCGTCACTTCCTGTTCGAGGCGGGTGTCGGCGTACTGGACTTCGAGGTCGAGCTTATGTTTTTTTTCTTGCATTTTTCACAGGGGTCGGTTTGGGTAAGGCGGCCAGTTCCTCGATCGAGGAATTCTTTTCGTAGGCGTCGATGATGCGCGCCACCACCGGGTGGCGTACCACGTCCTCGCTCGCGAAATGGGTGAAGGCGATGCCGCGCACGTTCTTCAGCACGTGGATGGCGTCCACCAGGCCGGAGCGCTGCGACTTGTGCAGGTCGACCTGGGTCACGTCGCCGGTGATCACGGCCTTGCTGCCGAAGCCGATGCGGGTCAGGAACATCTTCATCTGCTCGACCGTCGTGTTCTGGGCTTCGTCCAGGATCACGAAGGCGTGGTTCAGCGTACGGCCGCGCATGTAGGCCAGCGGGGCGATCTCGATCACCTGTTTCTCGAACAGCTTCTGGGTGCGGTCGAAGCCGAGCAGGTCGTACAGCGCGTCGTACAGCGGGCGCAGGTAAGGATCGACCTTCTGGCTCAGGTCGCCCGGCAGGAAGCCGAGGCGCTCGCCCGCTTCCACCGCGGGACGGGTCAGGATGATGCGCTTGACCGCGTCGCGTTCCAGCGCATCGACAGCGCAGGCGACGGCGAGGTAGGTCTTGCCGGTACCGGCCGGGCCGACGCCGAAGCTGATGTCGTGCTCGAGCACGGCCTTCAGGTACTGGATCTGGTGCGGAGTGCGGCCACGCAGGTCGCTGCGGCGGGTTTTCAGCGTCGGACTGACCAGCTCGGACGGCGCTTCGTCGCCGGTCGTTTCGGCGCCGTCCTTCGCTTCCTTGTCCGCCGTTTCGGCAGGGGCGTCGGTCTCGCCGGGCACGCGCGGCTTCAGGCCGGAACGCTGTTCCACCAGGGCCAGCTGCACTTCCTCGATCGGGACGACCTTGTTGGCCACGGCGTAGAAGCGCTCCAGCAGTTCGACTGCGCGCTCGGCATTGCTGCCGCTGACGATGAATTTCTCGCCGCGGCGGAAGATGGTGACGTCAAGCGCGGCCGAGATCTGGCGCAGGTTCTCGTCCAGGGGACCGCACAGGTGGGCGAGCCGCGTGTTGTCGAGCGGCTCGGGGATGAAATACGAAGGCTGGGTAGGTGTGTTTTTCAACTGGCTTTGGCAATCGTGTCTAGGTTGGCGACGAGTTCGCCGCTGAGGAAGTAGTCGTGGCTGGTGACGATGCGCACGTCGACCAGTTGGCCGACCAGCTCGCTGCCATGGTCGGCGGGGAAATTCACCACGCGGTTGTTTTCGGTACGGCCCTGCATCTGCGCCGGGTCTCTCTTGGCCGGGCCCTCGACCAGCACGCGCTGGACGCTGCCCACCATTGCAGCACTATATTTGCGCGTATTTGCGTCAATCAAGGCCTGCAAACGCTGCAGGCGCGCCAATTTCACGTCGTGCGGGGTATCGTCCTCGAGATTGGCGGCCGGCGTGCCCGGGCGCTTGCTGAAAATGAAGCTGAAACTGTTATCGAAACCGACGTCCTGCACCAGTTTCATCATGGCGTCGAAGTCGGCCTCGGTTTCGCCGGGGAAGCCGACGATGAAGTCGGACGAGAAGGTCATCTCCGGGCGCACCGCGCGGATGCGGCGGATGATCGATTTGTATTCGAGGGCGGTATAGCCGCGCTTCATGGCGCCCAGCACGCGGTCGGACCCGTGCTGCACCGGCAGATAAATATGGTTCACCAGCTGCGGGATGCGGGCATAGGCGTCGATCAGGCGCTGGGTGAATTCCTTCGGGTGGCTGGTGACATAGCGCAGGCGCTCGACGCCGGGGATCTCGGCGATGTATTCCAGCAGCAGGGCGAAGTCGGCGAACTCACCAGTCTCCATGGCGCCGCGGTAGGCATTCACGTTCTGGCCCAGAAGCATGATTTCCTTCACGCCCTGGGCGGCCAGGCCGGCGCATTCGGTCAGCACGTCGCCGAAGGGACGCGAGACTTCCTCGCCGCGGGTGTAGGGCACCACGCAATAGCTGCAGTACTTGCTGCAGCCTTCCATGATCGACACGTAGGCCACCGGACCTTCCACCTTGGCCGGGGGCAGGTGGTCGAACTTCTCGATTTCCGGGAAGCTGATGTCGACCTGTGCCGCGCCAGAGCTGCGCCGCTCGCGGATCAGCTGCGGCAGGCGGTGCAGGGTCTGCGGCCCGAACACCACGTCCACGTGCGGCGCACGCTTGACGATCGCTTGCCCTTCCTGCGAAGCCACGCAGCCGCCCACGCCGATCACCAGGTCCGGCTTGGCGCGCTTGAGCGCCTTGAAGCGGCCTAGGTCCGAAAACACTTTCTCTTGGGCTTTTTCGCGCACCGAGCAGGTGTTCAGCAGGATGACGTCGGCATCTTCGGGCGAGTCGGTACGAACCAGTCCTTCGGACGCGCCGAGGACATCGGCCATCTTGTCCGAATCGTATTCGTTCATCTGGCAGCCGAAGGTCTTGATGAATACTTTTTTCTGCATGGAGTGCTGTATTGAAAGGGGAGCTTGCTTGGGCAAAACAAGGTGGCCAGTTTACCGTAAATCGCCTGCGGTCCCCGCTTGGGACGCCGGCGCGGCGTATCCATCCCAGATTTCAATGCCATCCGGAATGGGTCGTTTCTTAACCTAAAGTAATTGCCAAGGTGCTCAGATTGTTAAATGATGACCCGCTACTGACCTGCCGAAACCAGTCAAAAATAGTCAAGCTGTTTACATGTATTTCTTCTTGTAAATCAATAGCTTCGAGTCAAA
The DNA here is from genome assembly GCF_020707265.1 of Massilia sp. IC2-477. Lineage (GTDB taxonomy): Bacteria > Pseudomonadota > Gammaproteobacteria > Burkholderiales > Burkholderiaceae_D > Telluria. Next base: position 75,371 of record NZ_JAJFEQ010000006.1, on the reverse strand, counting down.
TTCTGATTAGGAAAATTTATTAAAGAAATCTCTTGCGTGCGCCACAAATAATCCCCATGTGCTGAAATGCCTATGTGACAAGCTTTCCGCACGATAGCTTGATTTCAGACAATGAGTCACATGCGCTGCTCGGATGTACTGATGACGTATGAAGCTGATAATTTGTTTGAAAGACAAGTGCGCATGCGGAGGGGTACGCGGGGGCATGCAGTCCGGTACGGGCCCTTAAGGAGTTCTTCAGGCACAAGCTGTTTAATTTCTCAAGGGAAGCCCGGGAACTTATGTTGACGAAATGTAGTCTTTAACAAAAGTTCGTAAAGGAACTATTTTAACCAAACTGAAGAGGTAAACATCATGGCACAACAGCACCATGCTTTGTCTTCGCAAGAAAGCTACAACCCGAACCACCTGCTGGATATCCTGCTGGGCAAGATGCAGCTGAAGAACGATGCGGCGCTGTCGCGCATGCTCGAAGTCGCACCGCCGGTGATCAGCAAGATCCGTCACCACCGCCTGCCGGTCGGCGCTTCGCTGCTGATCCGCATGCACGAAGTGACCGGCATGAGCATCCGTGACCTGCGTGACCTGATGGGCGATCGCCGCACCAAGTACCGCCTGTCGGATGCCCAGGGCCGCCCGAAGCCAGAAGAGAAGGCAGCCCAGGCAGCCGCCGCAGCGGCAGCCCAGCAGCAGCAACCGCAGCAACAGCAGCAGGGTAACGAAGCAAACCCGTCGACCGGCAATTATGCTCACTGATACCGTGGGCATGACGGCCGCGCCTGTCATGCCTTCGGTGCCAGCGGGCTGCGGCACCGCGCCCTGAGCGCTGTGCCGCGCCGGTTCGGCCGGCTTTCCCCGCATGCGCATCTTCTGCGCATGTCGTCGTTTCTCCTTCAGGCCATCAGGATGGCCGCAATCTCCTCGTACTGCAGCTCCGTTTCATGGAAGACCTGCAGCCACGCCTCTTCCGTCAGTCCCAGCGCCGTCCAGGCCACCGACGATATCCGCGGCACCAGCTCGTCCGGATTACCGGCCAGGTCCAGCGCATGCACCACGCCGCTCGCCACGTGCACGATCGTCGCCAGGAAACCGGCGCCCGGCTCCTCCGGCGCATGGTGGTAAGCGATTGCCTGGCGCATGGTGTCGGAAAAATTCCAGTGCGCCGCCAGCGCCACCCCGGCGTCGACATGGTCCACGCCCAGCAGGGTGCGCTCGGCATCGATCAGTTCGCCATCGCTCTTGTCGCGCAGCGACAGGACCGCCTGGTAGCGTTCCGGGAAGCGCGCCACCAGGACCAGGCGCCCGATGTCGTGCAGCAGGCCGGCCGTGAACGCGTAGTCGGCATTGAAGCGCACCCGGCGCGCCAGCGCGCGGGCACAGGCGGCGCTCGCGATCGAATGGCGCCAGAAGTCCTTGTCGTTGAAGCCGGGGCAGCGCCCGGCCGGGAAGCAGCCGGTCAGCGCGGCCGCCGTGATCAGGTTGCGCGTGGCCTCGAAGCCGAGGAAGGTCATGGCCTGCTGGATCGTGGTCACCTTCACCTGCAAACCATAGGCGGACGAGTTGGCCAGGCGCAGGGTCTTGGCCGTCAGCGCCGGATCGTTCGCGACCTTCTTCGCCAGCACGCCGATGTCGATGTCTTCCTGCTCGATCGAGCCGAGCAGTTCCATGACCACGGCCGGCAGCGAGGGCAGCTCGTCGACGCCGCCCAGCAGGTCGGCCTTGTCGATGGGAGCGTTCATGGCGTCACCTCGCGGCGCAGGCGGTAATCCTCGACGTAGCGGCGCAGCAGCCCGGTGGCCCAGTCGGCATGGTCGTCGCGGTCGTTGCGGCGGAACAAATGGTCGAGCCTGGCCTGGATGGCTTCCGGCGCCGGCGCGCTGACCGGCACGGCGCGCGCGATCGGGGCTGCGGCGACGCCATGCCGGGCCAGCGATGCGATGGTCGCTTCACCCAGTGTCACGCCTTCGGCCAGCAGCACGTTTCCGTGCGCATCGAGCAGCGCATCGGCGAGCACCATGCCCGGATACAGGTGCGCCAGGGGCACCAGTTCGTAGCTATCGCTCATTTTCCCTCCAGTAAAAAACAGGGCGATCTTAACACCCGCCTGCCCGCGCGACCGGTGCTGCCGCAGGAACTGTGGCGATCCTGCAGCGCTTGCAGCAATTGTTGTACGCTTGCAATATGCGACCCGGTCGCCCTCATCACTAGAAAGGATTCCATGAAACTGTATGTCAGCCCGGGCGCCTGCTCGCTTGCCCCGCACATCGCCCTGATCGCCGCCGGCCTGCCATTCTCGATCGAACGCGTCAGCCTGAAGACCAAGGCGATCGCCAGCGGTGGCGACTTCCGCGCGATCAACGAGAAGGGGTCGGTGCCGGCCCTGCAGCTGGACAATGGCCAGGTGCTGACCGAAGCCGCGGTCCTGCTCCAGTACATCGCCGACCAGGCTCCGCAGGCGCAGCTGCTGCCCGGCTTCGGCAGCTTCGAGCGCTACCAGGTGCTGGAGTGGCTGAACTACATCGCGATGGAACTGCACAAGCGCTTCACGCCGATCTTCACCCCGGGCGTGACGGACGAGGGCCGCACGGCCGCCTGGGCGGCGCTGGCGCGTCCGCTGGGCTATGTTGCCGGCAAGCTGGAGGGCGGCAAATTCCTCACCGGCAGCGGCTTCACCATCGCCGACGCCTATCTGTTCACCGTGCTGAACTGGGCCCTGTTCGCGAAATTCAGCCTGGACGACTGGCCGGCGCTGCAGGCCTACCAGGCCAGAGTCGGCGCGATCCCGGCGGTGCAAGAGGCAATGCGTGCCGAAGGCCTGGCCGGATGAATGCGCCACGCCATCGCTGACTTCCGGTAGCATCGGCGCATGAACAGTCACTGCTATGTCGCGCTTGTGCGCGGAATCAATGTTGGTCGCGCCAAGCGGATCGCCATGGCCGACCTGCGCCTGCTGGTCGAAGGACTCGGCTTTACCGGCGTGCGCAGCCTGCTGAACAGCGGCAACCTGGTGTTCCACGCCCCGGACTTCACGCCCGCGGCGGCGGCGCAGGCCATCGAGGAAGCGCTGGTACTGAAGCTGGGCGTGGCGGCGCGCGTATTCGTGCTGGATCACCAGGAGTTGAGCACCATTATCGAGAGCAATCCGCTCTTGGGCGTGGCCACGGACCATTCGCGCCTGTTCGCCTTTCTGCTGGGAGGCGCCGTCCAGCGCGACAAGCTGGCGGCGCTCGACGGACAGGACTGGGGCGGCGAACGCCTGGCAGTGGGCGAACGCGCGGCCTATGTCTGGTGTCCGGAAGGGATATTGGATAGCGCGCCGGCTAAATCACTCGGGAAACTTCTAGGAGACGGGACGACATCCCGGAACTGGAACACGATGCTCAAACTGCAGGCTTTGTGCGCCGAAGGATGAGCGCCGCTGCTGCACTGCTTCGCCACGGCCGGGCGCCCTGCCCGTCGCCACGGCCGGGCAGGGCCCCGGCCGCTATTATCTACTTCACTTGAACTTCTCGCTGCTGTCGCGGCCCGCCTTGTAGCCGATCAGGATCAGCCCCAGCAGCATCATCGCGAACACTTCCGGTTCGGGCAATTCCGACATGTTGGCCGGGGGCGTGACGACGTCCTGGCGCTGGGTGACCGACAGGTTGCGCACGGGAGCCTGTACCCGCACGACGGCAGGGTTGGCGCTGCTGAGATCGATTACGGCGGCCTGCGCGGGACTGCCGAGGCAAATCGCCGCTGCTGCTGCCAGTGCATATCTTTTCATAGCCGTTCCTCTTGCTGTTGCTCTTGCCGAGACTTGCATCCAGCCCGTGCGGCCTCATATATAAAAGGTCGCAGGACGAAATGTGGTCGAATCAGCATATCAAAACCCGACGAATTGCTGCGCTCAATTGAATGGCTGAGTTGTTAAAAGAAGTCATCAGGATGCGGGCAGATGGGCTCATGTTGCGATCAGTCAAAGAATCTTTCAGTGTCGCGTATTAACCTCGTGCATTGCTGACATTATTGCAATCCGATGCATGAATTGCCATGCTGTTTTGGCAAAAAAATCGAATATATTTAAATGTTCGATAATTTTCGCTGATAATCTGCCAATTAAATCCCTTATTCCTTTTTCTACTATCGGCGCGATCGTCATTTTTTTCGACGCACGGTATACACGCCGGTTTTTTTTGAGGGTATAGTCTCCCTATCCCATTGCCTTCGGGCATCAAAACAATACCAAACGCACACGTTTGGAAACCCAAGCGGCCATCACGCGCCGCAGCCGATCCCGCGAGACCACGCCGGCACGGCACCCAGAAGTAGCGCTGTCCGACTCACTTAGCAAGAGATCAAACGATGCCCAATTTCGCCCAGATTCAGGTTGCTTTCAAGAACGCTTTTAAGAGTATCTACGTCCGCATCGCCCTGGCGACGCTGTTCGGCGTGATCGCAGCGGTGGCAATCTGGAAATCGAATGTTGCCCAGGACCCGAGTCCGGTCGTGCATTCGCAGAACATTGCCGAGATCACCCAACTGGCGGCCAGCAAGGATCGCCTGGACTACCTGGTGATCGCCAAGCCCCTGTCCGAATCGCCGCGCTACGTCTACAAGTTCAAGGACGCCACCACCATCAACGTGGTGAAGGTGCCGAGCACCTCGCACCTGTCGCTCGAGCGCGAAGTGCTGCTGAAGAACGCGATCCCGTACTCGATCGCCAAGGACGAATTCCTGGCCAGCCACAAGGCCGTGATGGACGAGGGCGAATCCGCCCTTGAGAAGACCGGCACCTTCCTGAAGAACCACGGCCTGAACATCGCCATCGTGCTGCTGGTGCTCTACCTGCTGAAATTCGGCGTGCCGGGCATGAATGCCAGCGCCTCGCTCATCACCCCGGACAAGCTCAAGGGCAGCATGGACGACCTGATCGGCATGGAAGACATCAAGCAGGAAGTCCTGCACCTGGAAGACATGATCCGCAACCGCGACGAATACCAGTCGCACAACATCGACAAGCCGTTCAATGTGATGCTGACTGGTCCGGCCGGTACCGGCAAGACCAAGCTGGTCGGCTACCTGGCCAAGCGCCTGAACATGCCGCTGATCTCGGCCTCGGGCTCGGCCCTGGAATCGGGCTATGTCGGCGGCGGCTCCAAGGCCCTGAACGCCCTGTACCGCAAGGCTTGCGCCAAGGGCAAGTGCATCATCTTCCTGGATGAGGCCCAGAGCCTGTTCATGCCGCGCGGCCGCAGCGAAAAGAAGTGGGAAGACGACACCGCCAACACCCTGCTGGGCCTGCTGGACGGCGTGAAGAGCGACAAGGGCCAGGGCGTGATCTGGGTCGTGGCCTCGAACTTCGACGATTCGAGCACCGAGATGGACGAAGCGATGCTGCGCCGCTTCTCGGTCAAGATCAACTTCCGCCTGCCGAACAAGGGCGAGCGCAGGGAATTGCTGCGCAGCTTCCTGTCGCGCAAGAAAGAGGGCCTGGTGGACTGGAAGGACACCAACCTGGACCAGGTGGCGGAAATCACCCAGAACCTGAGCCCGGCGCTGCTGGAAACCGTGGTCGAGCGTGCCTCGATGCTGTCGATCCAGGAAAAGTCGATCATCAACACCAACCTGCTGTTCCGTGCCTACGAGCGCGCCACCATCGGCCTGACCGACCGCGCCACGACGCTTGAAAAGACCAAGCAGCGCGAGCGCATCGCCCTGCACGAGCTGGGTCACTTCTTCATGCAGATCGACCCCTACCTGCGCGCCGGCCTGAGCCTGGCCGAGGTGAAGGAAAAGTCGCACCTGCTGAAAATCAGCACCGAAGCGGTGTCGAAGATCGGCGCCCTGGGCTACGTGCTGCAGTCGGGTGAAGACATGTCGCTGCGCACGCTCGAAGAACTGGAGCGCGACGTGATCGGCCTGTACGGCGGCGTGGCGGCGGAAGAGCTGTTCTACGGCCCGCGCGGCATCTCGGTGGGCAGCCAGAACGACATCGAGAAGATCACCAAGATGCTGAACCTGATGGTCAGCCGCCTGTCGATGTATTCGCGCTCGAAGCTGGACTACACCCAGCTGCAGAAGGACCTGGGCGGCGAGCACACGATGCGGCTGGTGGAAGAAAAGGCCGACGAGCTGTACAGCTACACCCTGAACGCGATCCGCGACTACAAGCTGGTGATCGAGTCGCTCAAGGACACGCTGATGGAAGAGTATGTGCTCTCGAAGGACGCCGTGTTCGCGCTGCTCGAAGAGCGCAGTGAGCTGATCCACTCGCAACTGCACGGCCGCCACGCCAACCTCAAGCTGTGCGTGGAAGAAGTCGCCGCTTAAGCTTTTACGTTTTTTCCTTGCTGTTCTTCAACCCGCCGTGCGCAAGCCGGCGGGTTTTTTTACGTTTATGGAGATAGCCAAAGATGTAGCATCACTAGCTTTAAAACCGTCATGTGCGCCACTGGCGCCCACGACTTCCGGCGAAGGACGGAATCCAATTTCCTTTGCGGTCTACTACTGCTTGCGTGCACCGGTCAACATGATGCGACGAACTTGGGTCCCGGCCTGCGCCGGGACGACGTTGGAGAAGTTCCGGAAAATTGCAAGGCTGCGGACTTCGTTCAATGCGCCACTGCGTGTTCCTTCAGCGTCTCCACCACATGCCGCGTCATGCTTGCCGCCAGTTCCTGCTCCCCGACGAACACCTTGCCCCCGGTCTCCTGGCGCAGCAGCGCTGCTTCGCCCTCGTTATGGCTGCGCACGACGACCTGCACGGCCGGATTGAGCATGCGCGCGATCTCCACCATGCGGCGCACGTGGAAGGTGTCCGGCGTGGCGATCACCAGCAGGGCCGCATGCGTGATGTGGGCCTGGATCAGCACCGCCGGCTCGGCCGCGTTGCCCACCACCGCCGGTATGCCGTCGGCGCGCAGCTGTTCGACGATCTCGCGGTTCTGCTCCGCCACCACGAAGTGCACGCCACGCGCCGCCAGGTCATCGGCAATGCGGCGGCCGACGCGCCCGAAGCCCACCAGCACCACCTGGCCGCTGAGCTTTTCGTGCGCGGTTTCCATCGGCAGTTCGGCCAGCGGGTCGGCCGGGCGCTCCAGCTTGCGCGCCAGCTCCGGCTTCGATTTCAGCCACTTTTCCAGCGGCGCGCCGAGGCTGAACATCAGCGGATTGACGGCGATCGAGATGATGGCGCCGGCCAGGATCAGGTTCTGGCCCAGGGCGGGGAGCAGTTCGAGCTGCATGCCCAGTGCCACCAGGATGAAGGAGAACTCGCCGATCTGGGCCAGGGAGGCCGACACCGTGATCGCGGTATTGATCGGGTAGCGCAGCGCCAGCACCAGCACGAAGGCGGCCAGCGACTTGCCGAATAGGATGATTGCCACCACCGCCAGCACCTGCAGCGGGTACTGGACCAGCACCATCGGGTCGAACAGCATGCCGACCGAGACGAAGAACAGCACCGAGAATGCGTCGCGCAGCGGCAGCGATTCTTCGGCGGCGCGGTGGCTCAGTTCGGACTCGCGCAGCACCATGCCGGCGAAGAAGGCGCCCAGCGCGAACGAGACACCGAACAGGTGCGAGGATGCATAGGCGATGCCGACCGCAGCGGCGATCACGGACAGGGTGAACAGTTCGCGCGAGTTGGTCTTGGCCACGCGCCACAGGAACCACGGGAAGAGCTTGCGGCCGACGATCAGCATGAAGGCGACGAAGGCGCCCACCTGCAGCAAAGTCTTGCCCAGCGCCGGCCACAGCTCGGCGCCGGCGTCCCCCTTGCCGCCCAGGGGGCCGGCCAGCGCCGGCAGCATCACCAGCACCAGCACCATCACCAGGTCTTCGACCACCAGCCAGCCCACCGCGATGCGGCCGTTCATGGAATCGAGCACGCCGCGCGCCTCCAGCGCCCGCAGCAGCACCACCGTACTGGCCACCGACAGCGCCAGGCCGAACACGAGGCCGGCGCCCAGGCTCCAGCCCCACCAGTGGGCCAGCCCCATGCCCATCAGGGTCGCCACCGCGATCTGCAGCAGCGCACCGGGCAGGGCGATCTTCTTCACGTCGAGCAGGTCGCCCAGCGAGAAGTGCAGGCCGACGCCGAACATCAGCAGCATCACACCGATTTCCGCCAATTGCGAAGCCAGCTGCACGTCGGCGACGAATCCGGGCGTCGCCGGGCCGATCAAAACGCCGGCGGCAAGGTAGCCGACCAGCGCGGGCAGTTTCAGGCGGATGGCGAGCATGCCGAACAGGAGGCCGAAGCCGAGTGCGGCAGCGATGGTGGTGATCAGGCTGAGTTCATGGTGCATCCGTGCGGCCTCCGTGACAGGTTATTAACCCGTCGAGTATAAGCGACGCAGGCTGCGTCATCGGCATTTTTATTGCCGACTGCCAGTAATTAAATGCAGATCACGGCACGGTCGCGAGCGATAGCAGCACGTTGTGCAAGGATGCGCGCACGCTCGCGTATTGCTCCGGACGCGCATGGCGGTCCAGCCGGAACAGCATCAGGCCCTGGATCTGGGCCGCGACCAGCACCGCGCGCTCCATCGCCGCCTCGTCGTCGATGGCCGGGTTCAGGCCGCGGATCAGGCCATACACGGCGCGCCGCTCGCGCGCCATCATCCGGGCCATCAGGTTCGACGCAAAGGGATGGCGCGAGGCCAGCGCCCAGATCTCGAAGAAGATCGCGTGCATGGTCGGATCGGTGATCTCGTCGAGGAACATGTCGACGGTGCTCAGGAAGCGCTCGACCTGCGGCCGCCCGGCCATCGCCACCGCGATGCGGTCCATCTTGGCCTGGAACTCGTCCATGATGGTGAGCAGCAGGGCTTCCAGCAGCTGCTCCTTGCTGCCGTAGTAGTGCTGCACGTTCGACAGGCTCATCCCCGCATCCTGGGCCACGCGCCGCATCGACAGTCCGGCATAGCCTTCGCTGGCCAGCAGCGCGCGCGCCGCCAGCAGGATGTCGCGCGCCCGGCCCAGTCCCTTTTCGGTGGTGGTCGAGGGCTTCCGGCGCAGGGTGGTGTCGAGTATGAGCGTCATGGCGCGATTATCGCAGAGGCATACCATAAATAGTACGACTGACCTATAATTGACCAACTATAGGTCGCGCGACCTAATCGAACAAGAAAGAGGAGACGGGATGAACAAGGTATATGTGAGCGGCGTCGGGATGATCCCCTTCGCCAAGCCAGGCGCGAGCAGCCCCTACCACGAGATGGGCGCGCTGGCGGCGCGCGCCGCGCTGCAGGACGCGGGGATTGACTATGACCTGGTCGAACAGGCCTACGCCGGCTACGTCTACGGCGACTCCACCAGCGGCCAGAAGGCCCTGTACGCGGTCGGCATGACCGGCATCCCGATCGTCAACGTCAACAACAACTGCTCGACCGGCTCGACCGCGCTGTTCCTGGGCCGCCAGGCGATCGCCAGCGGCGCTGCCGACTGCGTGCTGGTGCTCGGCTTCGAGCAGATGAGCCCCGGCGCCCTCGGCTCGGTCTTCACCGACCGTCCGACCCCATTCGACGCCTTCGACGAAGTCACCGACCGCCTGGTGGGCAAGCCCGAGATCCCGCTAGCGTTGCGCTACTTCGGCGGCGCCGGCCTGGCGCACATGGAAAAGTATGGCACGCCCCTGGAAGCCTTCGCCCGCATCCGCGCCAAGGCCAGCCGCCACGCCGTGAACAACCCGCTGGCGCTGTTCCGCAAGGAGGTGACAGCCCAGGACGTGCTCGACGCCCCCGCCATCTGGCCGGGCGTGATGACCCGCCTGATGGCCTGCCCGCCGACCTGCGGCGCAGCCGCGGCCCTGCTGGTGTCGGAAGCCTTCGCAGCAAGGCACGGCCTGCGCCGCGACGTCCACATCGCCGCCCAGGCAATGACCACCGACCGTCCCGATACCTTCGAGGCCGGCGACATGATGCGCCTGGTCGGCTACGACATGAGCCGCGCCGCCGCCCACAAGGTCTACGAGCAGTCGGGCCTGGGCCCGGAAGATCTCGACGTGGTCGAGCTGCACGACTGTTTCGCCCACAACGAACTGATCACCTACGAAGCCCTGGGCCTGTGCCCGGAGGGCGGCGCCGACAAGTTCATCGCCGACGGCGACAACACCTATGGCGGGCGTGTGGTCACCAATCCGTCCGGCGGCCTGCTCTCGAAGGGCCACCCGCTCGGGGCCACAGGCCTGGCCCAGTGCTACGAGCTGACCCACCAGCTGCGCGGCAGTGCCGACGCGCGCCAGGTCGCGGGCGCGCGCGTGGCGCTGCAGCACAACCTGGGCCTGGGCGGCGCCTGCGTCGTCACCATGTACCGTAACGGCTGAGGGCGAGCACATGGACTTGACGACGTCTCCCTGGATGAACGAGGAGCTGAGCGCTTTCCGCGACGCCGTGCGCCGCTTCGTGGCGGGCGAGATCACGCCGCACCAGGACACCTGGCGGGAGCAGCAGCACGTCGACCGCGACCTGTGGCACAAGGCAGGCGAAATGGGCCTGCTGCTGGCCGACATCCCTGACGAATACGGCGGCGCCGGCGGCAGCTTCGCCCACATGGCGGTCGTGTTCGAAGAGCTGTCCTACGGCGGCGACACCGCCTTCGGCATCCACGTGCACGCGATCGTCGCCCACTACCTGCTGAACCAGGGCACCGAGGAGCAGAAGCGCACCTACCTGCCGAAACTGGCCAGCGGCGAGATGATCGCGGCCATCGCCATGAGCGAGCCGGGCGCCGGCTCCGACCTGAAGGGAATCCGCACGACGGCGGTGCGCGGTCCCGACGGCTACCGCGTGAGCGGCTCCAAGACCTTCATCTCGAACGGCTACATGGCCGACCTGATCCTGGTGGTGGCCAAGACCGACCCCGCCGCCGGCGCAAAAGGCGTGTCGCTGCTGCTGCTCGAAACAAAGGACAATCCAGGCTTTCGTGTCGGCCGCATCCTGGACAAGGTCGGGCAAAAGGGCCAGGACACCTGCGAGCTGTTCTTCGACGACGCCCACGTCCCGTTCGGGAACGTGCTGGGAGGCGAAGAGGGCAGGGGCTTTGCCCAGCTGATGACCGAGCTGCCCTACGAGCGCACCATCCTGGGCGTGTGCGGCGTGGCTGCCATCGAGCGCGCGCTGCAGCTGACCATCGAGCACACGCGCGAGCGCCGCGCCTTCGGCCAGGCCCTCATCGAGATGCAGAACACCCGCTTCGTGCTGGCCGAGATCAAGACCGAGGCGACGGTCGCGCGCATCTTCATCGACCGCTGCATCGAGGACATGCTGGCCGGGCGCATGGACACCGTGCGCGCCTCGATGGCCAAGTACTGGATCTCGGACCTGCAGTGCAAGGTGGTGGACCAGCGCCTGCAGCTGTTCGGCGGCTACGGCTACATGCTGGAATACCCGATCGCCCAGATGTACGTGGACGCCCGGGTGCAGCGCATCTATGGGGGCGCCAACGAGATCATGAAAGAGATCATCGCCCGTTCGCTCTGAAGGAGATCCGGAAATGACAGGACCATTGTCAGGAGTGCGGGTCGTCGAGATGGTCGGCATCGGGCCTTGCCCCTTCGCCGCGATGATGCTCGCCGATATGGGAGCGGAGGTGATCCGCATCGACCGCAAGGCCAAACCGGGCGAAGACAATCCCTACCCGGTGCTGGGCACGCGCCACGACGTGATGGCGCGCGGGCGGCGCTCGCTGGCGCTCGACCTCAAGAAGCCGGCCGGGCGCTCCACCGCCCTGCGCCTGATCGAACAGGCCGACGTGCTGCTCGAAGGCTTCCGACCGGGCGTGATGGAGCGCCTCGGGCTGGGCCCCGACGACTGCCTGGAGCGCAACCCGAAGCTGGTCTACGGCCGCGTTACCGGCTGGGGCCAGACCGGGCCGCTGGCGCAGGCGGCTGGCCACGACATCAACTACGTTGCCCTGTCCGGCATGCTGCATGCGATGGGCCGCGCCGACAGTCCGCCGCCGCCGCCCCTGAACCTGGTGGGCGACTTCGGCGGAGGCGGCATGATGCTGGCCTTCGGCGTGCTCTGCGCGGTGCTGGAAGCGCGCAGCTCCGGCCAGGGCCAGGTGGTGGACGCGGCCATGACGGACGGCGCGGCGCTGCTCGGCTCCATGATGTACGGCCTGCGCGCCTCAAAAGCCTGGAGCGACAAGCGCGAAGGCAACCTGCTCGACGGCGGCGCGCCCTTCTACGACACCTACGCCTGCCAGGATGGCAAATTCATTTCGATCGGCGCCATCGAGCCGCAGTTCTTCGCCACTTTGCTCAAGCTCACCGGCCAGACCGACCCCGTGTTCACGAAACGCTGGAGCAAGTCGCACTGGCCCGAGCTGAAGGAGCGCTTCGCCGCGCTGTTCGCGACGCGCACGCGCGACGAATGGTGCCGCCTGCTGGAAGGCACCGAGGTCTGCTTCGCCCCGGTGCTCGACCTGGAAGAGGCGCCGCGCCACCCGCACAATGCGGCGCGCCGCACCTTTGTCGACATCGACGGCGTGACCCAGCCGGCGCCGGCGCCGCGCTTCAGCCGCAGTGTGCCCCCCACGCCCGCGGCGCCCTCCTGTGCCGGCGCGCACAGCGACGCCATCCTGGCCGATTGGGGCTTTACCCAGCAGTCAATCGAAGCGCTGAGAAAAGGCGAAGTCATTTAGCATGCGGGGTAGGGCGGGACTGCCCGCCGACCACCCCCGGGAGCCTATGACGAAGGAAGCCGAACTGCGGCGATCGAAACTGCTTGCACTCGCGTTTTTCGCGGGCGCGGCCTCGCTGTTCGTGCTGACCCTGTTCCTGCCCCAGAACTGGTGGACCGGCCTGCTGCGCGCCTTTTCCGAAGCCGCGATGGTGGGCGCGCTGGCCGACTGGTTCGCCGTGGTGGCGCTGTTCAGGCGCGTGCCGATCCCGATCGTCTCGCGCCACACCGAGATCATCCCCAAGAACAAGGAGCGCATCGCCGATAACCTGGCGCGCTTCGTGCACGAGAAGTTCCTCGACACCGAGTCGATCGTGCGCCTGATCCAGCGCCACGACCCGATGCAGAAGGTGGCCGACTGGCTGGTCAAGCCCGCCAACACCGAGCTGCTCGGGCAGCACCTGGTGCGGGTGGGCGCCTGGCTGCTCGACTTCATCGAGGACGGCGCGGTGCAGGGCTTCATCCGGCGCGCCGTGCACGCGATGGTGAACAGCGTCGACCTGTCGAAGTCGGCCGGCACCATCCTCGAGAGCCTGACGCGCGACGGGCGCCACCAGGAGCTCCTGAATGAAGGCATCGTGCAGCTGGCGCGCCTGCTCGACAACGAGGACACCCAGGCCACCATCTCGCAGGGCATCGTCGACTGGCTCAAGGAAGACTATGCCTTCATCGAGCGCATGCTGCCTTCGGAGCTCATCGGCCGCAAGGGCGCCGACCTGGCGGTGCGGCTGGCTTCCGGTATCCTGAACAAGGTAGCGGCCGATCCCCGCCACCCGCTGCGCCAGCGCTTCGACGTGTTCACCCAGGAGTTCATCGAGCGCCTGAAGCTTGACCCGTCCTTTACCGCGAAGGCGGACGAGATCAAGGCCTACCTGCTGGGCGACGAAACCCTGAACGGCTACCTCGGCAGCCTGTGGGCCGAACTGAAAACCTGGCTCAGGAACGACCTGCACAGCGAGGATTCCACCCTGCGCCGGCGCCTGGTGGCCACCGGAGCATGGGTCGGCAAGGTGCTGGCCGAGGACCCGCAACTGCGCGCGTCCCTGAGCGAAAGCCTGGAATCGGCCGCGCGCGGCGTGGCGCCCGAATTCGCCGGCTTCCTGACCCGCCACATCGCCGATACGGTGAAGCAGTGGGACGACCGCGAGATGTCGGAGCAGATCGAACTCAACATCGGCAAGGACTTGCAGTACATTCGCATCAACGGCACCATCGTCGGTGGCCTCATCGGCGTGACCCTGTACCTGCTGTCGCAGGCGCCCGCATTGTTCTGATCATCCAAGGAGGCAGCAATGGAAGCACCCGCACTCGACGCCTGGCTGGCGGCGAACCCGGAGGTCGAACAGATCCCGGGCCGCGACCTGTTCATCATCGCCCGCTACCTGATCCCGATGGACGCCACCCTGGCCCAGGGCTGCCTGGTCGCCGCCGGCATCCCCGCCGTGCTGGCCGATGCCCACCTGATGCAGGCCGACCTGCTGCTGGCGCCTGCGCTGGGCGGCGTGCGCATCCTGGTGCCCTCCGACTACCTGGAGCAGGCCAGCGCCGTGCTGGCGGGCCTGGCGCGCGGCGACTATGCCCTCGACGAGTCGTTTACGGATGAGTAGATCGTGGTTTTGCGTGAGATACCGAACGTTACAGGGACGAACGGGAGCGTAGCCTAGGGGTGTGAATCACGATTCAAAGGAGAATCATCATGCCTCAAGGTGATAAATCGTCCTACACGGACAAGCAGAAGCGCCAGGTCAAGCACATCGAGGAAGGCTACGAAAAGAAGGGCGTCGGCAAGAAGGAAGCCGAGCGGCGCGCCTGGGCCACCGAGAACAAGATCTCGGGTGGCGGCAAGAAGCACTGATCTGCAGATTTTGGCAAAGAAAAACGGCCCGGTTCGCGAGAACCGGGCCGTTTCGTCTTGGTGGTGATAGGTGGACTTGAACCACCGACCCCAGCATTATGAGTGCTGTGCTCTAACCAGCTGAGCTATATCACCGAAAGGGTAAAACAAAATGGCCTGACTCCGGGAGTCAAGCCATCCGTTTGGAATTCTGTGGTGGTGATAGGTGGACTTGAACCACCGACCCCAGCATTATGAGTGCTGTGCTCTAACCAGCTGAGCTATATCACCGCAACGGCAGGCATTATCGGGGGCGCCGCGTCAGCTGTCAAGGCTGGACGCCCTTCCCAAGCGCAAAAATCTCGCGCCAATGTCATTTTTCCAACTGCGCCAGCCGATCGATCAGCTCGCCCGTCGGGTCCGTACCGAGGCAGTCTATCACGATCCGCTCCGGCATCGCGCGCAGCCAGGTGATCTGGCGCTTGGCCAGCTGGCGGGTGGCGATGATGCCCAGTTCGCGCAGTTCGGCGCGACTGATGCTGCCGTCGAGGTAGTCCCAGGTCTGGCGGTAGCCGACGCAGCGCATCGAGGGCAGATTGGGTGTCAGGTCGCCGCGTGCGCGCAGGCGCGCCACTTCGGCCACCAGGCCCTCGTCGTCGCGCTCGCCCAGCATCTGGTCGAAACGCTGCGCGATGCGCTTGTGCAGCACGGCGCGGTCCGAGGGTTCCAGCGCGAACGACACCAGCTCGAAGGGCAGCTCGGGCTTTGCGCGCAGCCCAAGCAGCTCGGACATCGGTTTGCCCGTGAGCTGGATGATCTCGAGCGCGCGGTTGATGCGCTGGGCGTCGTTTGGTTTCAGGCGCTCGGCCGTGACCGGGTCGAGCGTGCTGAGTTTCGCGTGCATGGCGGGCCAGCCGACGCGCGCGGCGTCCTCTTCGATGGCGGCGCGCACCGCCTGGTCGGCGGTCGGCAGCTCGTCCAGGCTGTCGGTAAGGCCTTTGAAATACATCATCGTGCCGCCCACCAGCAACGGCAGCGCGCCACGCGCGTTGATCTCGCCCACCAGGCGGATCGCATCCTCGCGGAACTGCATCACCGAATAGGCGTCGAGCGGGTCGATGATGTCGATCAGGTGGTGCGGCACGCTCGCCAGTTCCTCGGCAGATGGCTTGGCGGTGCCGATGTCCATGCCGCGGTAGACCAGGGCCGAATCGACCGAGATGATCTCGACCGGGCGCGTTTGCGCGATCGCCAGCGCGGCCGCGGTCTTGCCGGACGCGGTCGGGCCCATGATGGCCACGGCCATCGGCTTCTTGCTGCTCTTATCCATCACTGACCGCGCAGGAAGAGTTTGTCGAGCGCCGAAATCTCGAGCTGGACCCAGGTCGGCCGGCCGTGGTTGCATTGGTCGGAGCGTTCCGTGATTTCCATCTGGCGCAGCAGGGCGTTCATCTCCTGGTTCGACAGGATGCGGTTGGCACGCACGGCCGTGTGGCAGGCGAGGGTGCCGAGCAGTTCGTTGCGGCGCTCGATCAGCACGCGCGAGCCGCCGTATTCGCGCACGTCGCGCAGCACGTCGCGCGCCAGGGTCTGCGCGTCGGCGTTCTTCAGCAGCGTCGGCACGGTGCGCACGGCCAGGGTGGTGGGCGACAGCGCGGCGATGTCGAAGCCGAGCGTCTTCAGGGTCTCCTGGTGGTCCTGGGCGGTGGCCACTTCGATGGCGTCGGCGTAGAAGGTCACCGGGATCAGGAGCTGTTGCACCTGCAGTTCTTCACCGTCGGCGCGCGCGTCCAGGGCGTTCTTGATCTGCTCGTACAGGATGCGCTCGTGGGCCGCATGCATGTCGACCAGCACCAGGCCCTTGGTGTTCTGGGCCAGGATGTAGATGCCGTGCAGCTGGGCCAGCGCGAAGCCGAGCGGGAAGTCCTCGTTCGACAGCGGGCGCTCGGAAGCGGACA
The DNA here is from genome assembly GCF_020707265.1 of Massilia sp. IC2-477. Classification (GTDB taxonomy): domain Bacteria; phylum Pseudomonadota; class Gammaproteobacteria; order Burkholderiales; family Burkholderiaceae_D; genus Telluria. Next base: position 58,911 of record NZ_JAJFEQ010000006.1, on the reverse strand, counting down.
GGGGAACACCCACCGGCGCCTCCGCCTTGGCGGGCGCGTTGGAGGCGAACAGGGCGCCATAGGCTTCGGTACGCTGGGCCACGCCGCCGGTAGTGGGCTGCGGCCGCGGATCGTCCCAGCGGCTGCCCGGCGCGAACGGCGAAGGCGAGAAGCTCGGCGCCAGCTGCGCGCCGAAGGAGGTCTGTTCGTGCGGGCGCGGCGCCCACACCGGCGTGCCGCTCGGCCTGACTTCGGCGGCCGAGATTGGCGCCGGGGCGCTGCCGTGCGCGGTGGCCGAGGTCTGGGCCAGCGTGCGCTGCACCGCGTGGAACACGAACTGGTGCACCGCGCGGCTGTCGCGGAAGCGCACCTCGATCTTGGACGGGTGGACGTTGACGTCGACCAGCGCCGGGTCGAGGTCGAGCGACAGCACGTAGCAGGGGAAGCGGTCGCCGTGCAGTACGTCCTGGTAGGCCGCGCGCACCGCGTGCACCAGCAGCTTGTCGCGCACGAAGCGCCCGTTCACGTAGAAGAACTGGCCGTCGGCGCGCGCCTTGGAGGCGGTCGGCAGGCCGACGTAGCCGTGCAGGCGCAAGGGGCCCGCCGCTTCGTCCAGCGCCAGGCGCGCTTCGCCGAACTCGTTGCCGAGGATCTGGGCGCTGCGCTTGGCCGCCTCGCTCACGTTCCAGTGGTCGATGGTGCGGCCGTTGTGCGTCAGGCTGAAGGACACGTCCGGACGCGACAGCGCGATGCGGCGCACGACTTCGGCGCAGTGGCCGTACTCGGTCTGTTCGGACTTCAGGAACTTGCGCCGCGCCGGGGTATTGAAGTACAGGTCCTGCACGTCGATGGTGGTGCCGAAGGCGCCGGACGAGGGGGCCACGGTGCCCTCGTGCGAGCCGACGATTTCATAGGCGTGCGGCGCGTTCGGCGTGCGCGAGGTGATGCGCACCGCGGCCACCGAGGCGATCGAGGCCAGCGCTTCGCCGCGAAAGCCCAGGGTGCCGACGTGTTCCAGGTCGTGCAGCGAGGCGATCTTGGAGGTGGCGTGGCGCGCCAGGGCCAGCGGCAGCTGCTCCGGCTCGATGCCGCGGCCGTTGTCGGTGATGGCGATGCGCTTGACCCCGCCTTCTTCCAACCGCACGGTGATCTGGGTCGCGCCCGCATCGAGCGCGTTTTCCAGCAGTTCCTTGACCACGGCGGAAGGTCGTTCGACGACCTCGCCTGCGGCGATCTGGGAGATCAGCTGGTCGGGGAGCTGCTGGATGGGGCGATGGGTGTTCACTGGGGCGTTCATCCGGCGATTATAGCTCGCCCCGCGGGTGCCAAATCGTGCCTGTCGCTAGAGATTGTGGATCGACCGCGTCATGGCTGGCTGTCTCCCCAAGGCGAGAAGCAGTCGTAGGTGTGGTGCCGCAGGATACGCCCGTCGCGAAACTGGAAGAACTGCGCGAAGCGCGCCTGCATGCCGTCGCCTGCCTTCAGGCCGAGCGGCGGCGCGTCGACCGCCAGCGTGGCGCTCCAGCTGGCCTCGAGCGCCAGCCTGTCGCCGTTGGCTACGCTGTTGTCGATCACAAGGCGCTGCGTGGCGAGTAGCGCCTTGCCGCGCCGCGCCGCTTCCACCAGCGCGGCCCTGTCGCGCCGTGCTCCTCCAGGCAGCAGGCGGTTCGGGTGTTCGACCTGCTCGGCGTCCTCATGGTAGGCCGCCTCGATGGCGGCCAGCTCACCCTGCTCGATGGCGGCGAACAGGCGCCGCACGATCTCGATAGACATGTTATCCTCCGATTGCACAACTATGGTTGTGTATACTGACAGAGAGGAGGCTTCTTGCCAATACCCCCATCCCAGCCGCCAAGCGATCTTGCTTCGCTCGACCTCGGCACGCTCGCCTTCATTGCAGGCACCGGCTTCAACCACACGGTCACTGCGCGCTTGCGCGCCGCCGGCTATCCCGAAGTGCGCCAGGCATTCGGCTACGTCGTCCAGCACCTGCTGTCAGGACCGAAGAGCGCCACCCAGCTGGCGAATCTGATGGGGATCAGCCAGCAGGCGGCCACCAAGCGGCTGCAAGAGATGCTGGGCCTGGGCTTGCTGGAAGAGGTCGCCGGCGAGGACGCGCGGCGCCGCATGGTAGTTCTAAGCGCACGCGGCTGGAGCATGGTGGAAACCACGCGCGCCCTGCGTGAACAGGTAGCGGCGGAAGTACTGGCGAGTCTGCCGCCGGCCGAGGTGGGCGTGGCGCGGCGCGTATTGGCGGAGGTAGTGCACCGACTTGGGATCGAGCCGGCGGTGCGCGCGCGCCGCCTGCGCGAAGCGGATTAGAAGGGACTCAAGGCTTCTGTTCGCGTACCGGAATCGGCGCACTGCACAGGTCGATCTTCCCGGCCGAGAACTTGTTCCACGGGCCGCCGCGGTTGCGCTGGGCGTCAATGACGGCCTGGTAGGTGGCGCTGTCGGTGCGCATCACTTCCAGCTTGCTGCGCTCGGCTTCGGGCACGTCGGCCGCCATCCGCACCAGTTTCAAGGGCATGCGCTGTTCCGGCTTCTCGTAGAAGCCCAGGGCGCCGGTGCCGCGCGGCTGCACCGAGAGCAGGGACATGCCGGACACGACCCGACCGACCACGGTGATGTTGCGGTCCAGCTGGCGCGGCGCGTGGCCGATGACCGTGTAGAGCTGCGAGCCGTTGCCGGTGTCGGCATCGGTGTCGCGCGCCACGCCGATCATGGCGTAGCAGTGCACCAGCCAGGCCTGGCCACTGGCCGGGTCGCGCGCGGCCGGGAAGCCGTTCACGTGGCCGACCTGGGGCGCATACACGTCGCCATCCTTCAGGCGGGTGAAGGTGCCGGCCGACTTGATCGGCGCGGTGAACTCGGCCTTCACCGTTTTGGCGGCCTTGAAGGCTTTCGGTTTTTCCTCGTCCGGGTCGCCCCACTGCACCACGAAGCTTTCCTGCGAGCGGATGATGAACAGGCCGTCGAAGTAGTTTTCGCGTACCAGCGCGCGGATGTTGGCGGCCGTGTTCGGCGCAAACGCGGGCGCCAGCTCGATCACCACGCGCCCGGTCGGCAGGTCCATGTAGAGCGTGTTTTCCGGGTCGAGCGCGCGCCAGTCGGCGGGTTTGGAAGCCTTGACCACGTCGGCCACCGTGGCCCTGGGCGGCAGTTCCTTCGTGGCCGGGGCGGCCTGGCTGCCGGCGGCGGCCAGCGCACCCGCGGTCAGGGCAAGGCGAAGGGCGGTGGACATCGTGCTCATGCGGTCTCCTGATGGTTTGTTATCCGGTCGATTGTGCTGGAATGTGGTCAAAACGTAAAGCTCATCACAGCGCACATATCCTCCGAATGCCAGTGCCTGCCGGTCGGTCCCAGAGCGGGAGATGGTATGATGCAAGGCTACCTTCTAGGAAAATTATGGATCTGATGCAATTATTCGACATGGTCCTGCATGTCGATAAGACGCTGGGCACGCTGCTGGCCCAGTACGGCACTTACGTCTACATCGTGCTGTTTGCGATCGTGTTTTGCGAAACCGGCCTGGTGCTCCTGTTTTTCTTCCCCGGCGACACCTTGCTATTCATTGCCGGCGCCTTCTGCGCCACCGGCCAGATGAACTATCCGCTCCTGATGGCGCTGCTCATTACGGCGGCGGTCACGGGCAATACCCTGAATTACTACATCGGGCAGGCCATCGGGCACCGGGTGTTCACGCACAACTACCGCTGGATCAACAAGGATGCGCTGCAGCGCACCCACGACTTCTTCGAAAAGCACGGCGGCAAGACCATCATCCTGGCCCGCTTCGTGCCGGTGGTGCGCACCTTCGCGCCTTTCGTGGCCGGCGTGTCGGAAATGACGCATGCGCGCTTCCAGATGTTCAACGTGACCGGCGCCGTGCTGTGGGTGGCCAGCCTGGTCACGGCGGGTTTCTTCTTCGGCGGCATCCCGATCATCAAGGACCACCTGACCGAGATCGTGCTGGTGGGCGTCTCGGCGGCGATCGTGCCGCTGGCGATCGGCGGCCTGTACAAGTTCGGCCGCCGTGTGTTGAGCCGATAACAGGCATTGCCATCCTTGCAGCGCCCCGATATTTTCGGGGCGTTGTTGTTTCAGCGCACTCAAGTTTACGCCGCTTATTGCCGATAAGCATGAGGACAGACTCATTCCTGGATTCTCATGCGCCACCTCATCGCCCTGTTAGCTTGCAGCCTTGTCATGGCCTCGGCAAGCGCGCGCGACTCCGCTCCCCACGCTGCCAAGCCGGCCGACGGCAAGACCGCGAACGTCAAGGCCATCCTCGAAGGCAAGGCCAACGCGTCGGTGAAGCCGGACATCAAGGCCCTGGCCGCGCAGGCCGACGCGCGTCCGGCCAAGCCCGAGCCCGCAAAAGCGGCTGCGCCGGCCGCCGCCGACGAGGAGCAGTCGGAAGTCGACCTATCGGTGCGCATCGCCGAGCGCCTGGCCCAGCTGCGCGAGCAGCAGGCCACGCGCGCCGCCGCGGCCGCCAAGGCGAAGAAAGCTGCGGACGCCAAACGCCGCAAGGAAGCCGAGGCCGCGATCGCCGCCGCCAACAAGCCGAAGAACGGCACCCACTGGTCTTACGAGGGCGAGTACGGCCCGGCCAACTGGTCCAACATCAATTCGAGCTGGGCCAAGTGCAGCACCGGCAAGCGCCAGTCGCCGATCGACCTGCGCGACGGCATGAAGGTCGACCTCGAACAGATCGCCTTCGACTACCGTCCCACCTCCTTCAGCGAGATCGACAACGGCCACACGATCCAGGTGACGGTCGGCGGCGGCAACTTCCTCACGGTCGGCAACCAGGCCTACGAGCTGCAGCAGTTCCATTTCCACCGCCCGTCGGAAGAGCGAATCAACGGCCGCGGCACCGAGATGGTGATCCACTTCGTGCATCGCAGCTTCGAAGGCAAGCTGCTGGTGCTGGCCGTGCTGCTCGAGCGCGGCAAGGCCAACCCGCTGATCCAGACCGTGTGGAACCACCTGCCGCTGGAAAAGCAGCAGACCGTGTCGCCCTCGATCGTGCTCGACCCGAACGAAGGACTGCCGGAAAAGCGCGAATACTTTACCTATATGGGCTCGCTGACCGAACCGCCCTGCACGGAGGATGTGCTGTGGATCGTCATGAAGCAGCCGATGCAGGCGTCGCCGGCGCAGATGGCGCTGTTCTCGCGTTTGTATCCGCTGAATGCGCGGCCGGTACAGCCGAGTAATGGCAGGATGATCAAGGAGTCGAACTGACGGTTGTTGCGTCAGTTGTAGGGTGGGCGGATTTCCGCCCACGCGGTGATAGCTAGGATTTGAGCAGTCGTACGGGCTGCATCGCCGTGATTTGAACGCGTGGGCGGGAGACCCGCCCACCCTACGATTTGCAGACTTTGTAGGTCCCGGTCCAGGCCTGCCCTGCATCGAGCGTGCAGGGATCAAGCAGCGCCGGCTCGATGCACACGAAGCGCTTGTACTCGTCGTTCTCCATGTCCGCCAGCGCCGCCGCATCCACCGCGCCCGGGTTCCACACCACCGCATCCAGGAAGCCGCTCTGCTCCAGCACCAGAGTGCCGGTGCTGGTCGTCATCTGGGCGCGTCCCGTCACATGCTGGTAGACCTCGTCGAGCTTGTCGATGACCGAGATCTCGTCAGAGGAAATGCCCTCGATGCGCACTTCGCATACGTCCGGCACCAGGTGGTAGGTGTGCAGCGCCGCCGAGAAGGGGAAGGGCGCCGCGCCCAGGTTGCGCACGGTGAGCGTCATCGTCAGTTCGTTGGCGCGCACCGCCACCCGCAGCGACAGGGCGAAGGTGTGCGGCCAAGCGTCGGCGATGGTAGTGGGCAGGTCGCCCGCGGCCAGGTCGAAGCAGGCCCAGGCCGCGCCGTCTTCCAGGCCGCTGTCTTCCAGGCGCCAGGTGCTCACGCGCGCGAAGCCATGGCGCATGCCTTTGCCGCGTTCGGCGAACTGGGGGAAGATCACCGGGACACCGCCGCGGATGGCCTTGCTCCCATCCAGCGCCGATTTGGCGCTTACGAACATGCGCTCGCGCCCGTCCGCCCCCTTCCACGACACCAGGTGCGCCCCGTACAGGGTGATGGTGGCTTCGGCGCCGTCCGGCGCGCTCAGGTGGATCGCGGGCAGCTGCCCGAAGGTGGTATGGGTGGCGAGGGTCATGGTAAAGAGGGTCAGGTCAGGCGGCTCTTGGCCATCGGCGGGTTGTCGGCGAAGTAGCGCTTGATGCCCTTGGTGATGGCATCGGCCAGCTGGTTCTGGTAGCCGTCGTCGCGCAGCTTGGCTTCTTCCTCGGGGTTGGAGATGAATGCAGTTTCCACCAGAATCGAAGGAATGTCAGGCGCCTTCAGCACTGCGAAGCCGGCCTGTTCGACCGCGTTCTTGTGCAGGCGGTTGATGCCGCCGATCTCGGTGAGCACGGCCTTGCCGAGCTTCAGGCTGTCGTTGATCTGGGCCGTGGTTGACAGGTCGAACAGCACGCTCGCGATCTGCTTGTCCTGCACCGCGAAGTTGGCGCCGCCGATCAGGTCGGCCTTGTTCTGGTCGTTCGCCAGCCAGCGCGCCGCGCTCGAGCTGGCGCCTTTTTCGGACAGCACGAACACCGAGGAGCCGCGCGCCGTCGGCGAGACAAAGGCGTCCGCATGGATCGACACGAACAGGTCGGCCTGCACCTTGCGCGCCTTCTGCACGCGCTGGCCGAGCGGCACGAAGTAGTCGCCGTCGCGGGTCAGCATCACGCGGGTGTTCGGCAGCTGCTCGAGCTTGTCCTTGAGGCGCTTGGCCACGGCCAGCACGATGTCCTTCTCGCGCGCGCCGGTGGCGCCGATCGCGCCGGGGTCTTCGCCGCCATGGCCCGGGTCGAGCGCGATGGTCACCATGCGCACCACCTTCTGGGAGGGCTGCTTCACGCCCTTGGACGGCGTCGGCTGCACCGGCTGCGGCGGCGGGGTGCCGTTCAGGGCCGACATCTCGGATTCGAGCTTGGCGATCGCGTCGGGCGCGACCTCGGTCTGGGCCGGCGGCGTGGCCGGCAGCGGCGAAGCCGGGTTGGCGCTGTCGGCCGCGGCCGCGCCATCGAGCTTCCAGTCGCCTTTTTCGATCATGGCGGCGATCGGGTCGACCGGCTTGGTCGGATACAGGTCGAAGATCAGGCGGTGCTGGTAGCCGGCCACCGGGGCCAGGGTGAACACCTGCGGCTTGACGTCTTCCTTCAGGTCGAACACCAGGCGCACCACGTTCGGACGGTTCTGGCCGACCCGCACCTGCTTGATGTAGGGGTCGTTCGGCTCGACCTTGGCGACCAGGCTCTTGAGGGTGTTGTTCAGGCCCAGGCCGTCGATGTCCACCACCAGGCGCGGCGGGTCGGGCACGAGGAAGTGCTGGGCCTTGAGGTCGCTGTCGTTCTCCAGCGTGACGCGGGTATAGTCGGGCGCGGGCCAGACACGGACGGCCAGGATCTGCGCCGCGCTGGCCGGCAGCGGGGCGATGACGGACAGCAGCAGCGTGCCGCCGGCCTTGAGCAGGGTGCGGCGCCGCGGCGAGCCGGGAATCAGGGGATCTAGGGGGTGTAGGCGAGACGGTCGAGGCATAGCAGGCCTAATTGGGACAACGCCTGCAATTCTACCTCACGGCCGAGACCGCTGACTTCCAGCAATACGCGGACGTCGGGTGGCGGCAACACCGGGTCGCCTTTTTCGGGCCATTCGACGATGCAGATGTTCCTGCCGTCGAAATCCTCGCGGAAGCCCGCATCCAGGAATTCCTCCGGACTGGACATCCGGTACAGGTCATAGTGGATGATGTTGACGGACTGGCCATCGACCTGCACGCGGTAGGGCTCCGACAGGGTATAGGTCGGGCTCTTGACCGTGCCCTTGTGCCCGGCCGCCTGGATCAGGGCGCGCGTGAGCGCCGTCTTGCCCGCCCCGAGGTCGCCGTGCAGGTAGATCACCAGGCCCGGCTGGAGGGCACGGGCCAGGGCCTGGCCGAGGGCGGCGGTGGCGGATTCGTCGGGCAAGTAGGCTTTGAAGGGCTGCATCGAATAAAATACGAGGTTGTTCCGCGCGTTCCCGCGCCGTGTTGTTCAATCCTGCCATGTTGACATCCCCACCCGACCTGCACGAGCTAGCCCGCACCATCAAGACCTGGGGCGCGGAGCTCGGTTTTGCCGACGTGCGCATCGCGGACGTCGACCTGGCGCATGCGGAAGAGGGCCTGCAGGCCTGGCTGGATGCCGGTTGCCATGGCGAGATGGATTATATGGCAAGCCACGGCATGAAGCGTGCGCGGCCCGGCGAACTGGTGCCGGGCACGGTGCGCGCGATCGTGGCGCGCATGGACTACCTGCCCATGAGCCGCGCCGCAGACTGGCGCGAGCAGGAACACGCGCGCCAGCGCGAATCCGGCGCCGCCGTCGTCTCGGTGTACGCCCGGGGACGCGACTACCACAAGGTGCTGCGCAACCGCCTGCAGGCGCTGGCCGAACGGGTCAAGGCGGCAGTGGGCGAACTCGGCTACCGCGTGTTTACCGACTCGGCGCCGGTGATGGAACTGCCGCTGGCGGAAAAAGCCGGGCTGGGCTGGCGCGGCAAGCACACCCTGCTGCTGTCGCGCGCGGCCGGCTCCACCTTCTTCATCGGCGAAATCCTGGTCGACCTGCCGCTGCCCGTCGATCCGCCCACGGGCGCGCATTGCGGGCAGTGCCAGGCCTGCATCGAAGTCTGCCCGACCCAGGCCATCCTCGGCCCCGGCCGGCTGGATGCGCGGCGCTGCATTTCCTATTTGACCATTGAACTGAAAGGCAGCATCCCGGAAGAACTGCGTCCCCTGATCGGCAACCGGATCTACGGCTGCGACGATTGCCAGCTGGCCTGCCCGTGGAACAAGTTCGCGCAGCGGGCCAGCCTGCCCGACTTCGACGAGAGGAATGGCCTGGGCGAGGCAAGCCTGGTCGAACTGTTCGGGTGGGAAGAGGAAGAATTCAATCGCCGGATGGAAGGCAGTCCGATCCGGCGTATCGGCCACGAGCGCTGGCTGCGCAACCTGGCCGTGGGGCTGGGCAATGCCGCCGCCAGCGACGCGTTCAAGGGAGAGGCGACGATCCTTGCCGCCCTGCGCGCGCGCGCCGAACACCCGTCAAGCCTGGTGCGCGAGCATGTGGCCTGGGCGCTGGCGCGCCATGCGCATTAAAGCTGAACCTTCACTCGATACGCTTGAGGCGCAGGGCTGACCAGTCGCCGTCGATCGAAATCATCGCCACCGCCGTGATGCCGTTTTCCTTGGCATAGGCATTGATGGAATCGCGGTTGATGTCGGTCGCTTTCGAAGCGGTCTGCTTCAGGTAGGCAATCCACAGCGAACCCTTTTCTCCCAGCCGCTCCTTGGCGAGCGGCAGGTATTGCTCGAGCTCCTTGCGGTTGAGCGCGAACATCATGATCACGTCGAAGGGGCCATCGCCTTCCTTGACCAGGTTGGGCGGCATTTGCGCCGTCACACCCGGATTGGCCTGTCCATTAAGGATCAGCATCGATTTCGCCGTCCTCAGGAACATCTTGTCTGCAACTGTTTTTTCGCTCATGAGAATTCCTAAATGCAATAGCTCCGCGAGCGACGCACGATGCGGCGTCGCGGTGCGTTCCGGTTCATTTTACAAGGCTTCCTTCAAATCGCAGGGACGCTTGCCGTGTGCAAAAAGAGGAGAACAGAGGGCAATTGAGGGCAGACGAAACAGTTGCAAGACGTAGGGTGGGCAGGTTTTCCTGCCCACGCGGTTGCGCTGTTGTTACTTCAACAGTCCTGCCAATTCCACCGCCGTCTTGACGTGCATCTTGTCGAAGATATGGGCCCGGTGCACTTCCACCGTCCGCATGCTGATGCCGAGCTTGTCGGCCACGACCTTGTTCATCATGCCGGCCAGGATCAGGTCCAGCACTTCGCGCTCGCGCGCCGACAGGGTCGCCAGGCGCGCCTGCACCACGGCCGCTTCCGCCGCCTTGCGCGATGCGCCCAGGGCTTCGTCAACGCGGTCCATCAGCACGTTGTCGTTGAAGGGTTTCTCGAAGAAGTCGAAGGCGCCGCGCTTGAGCGAATCGACGGCCATCGGCACGTCGCCGTGGCCGGTCAGGAAGATCACGGGCAGGCGCGCGATCAGGCCATTTTTGACCAATTGGTCAAATACCGCGACGCCATTCATGCCGGGCATGCGCACGTCCAGCAGCACGCAGTCGCCCCCGGTGCCCAGCGCCCCGGCGGCGCCGATCGCTTCGAGGAAGGCTTCGCCGCTGGCGTAGCCGCGCGCTTCCAGGCCGCGCGACTGCGCCAGCCAGGCAAGGGCGTCGCGGATGACGTCTTCATCGTCGACGATGTGCAGCATGTGGGTGTCTCCTGCGTTTCTCGTTATATGATGCGCGGCCGGGCCGCAGGCGGATTTTAGCCCAGCGCCCGGCTCGCCGCTTGCGCCGGCAGCGCGAAGGTGAAGATCGTGCCGCCTTCCGGGTTCGGCGCATGGGTCAGCGTCCCGCCGTGGAACTCGATCGCGGTGCGGCAGATCGACAGGCCCATGCCCATCCCCTCGGCCTTGGTCGAGTAGAAGGGCGAGAACAGGCCGGCCGCCACTTCCGGCGCAATGCCATGGCCGCGGTCGATCACCGACACCGCCACCTTGCCGTCCTCCTGAAAAGCCGCAATGCGCAGCAGACGCTGATCCGGCGCCGTATCGTGCATGGCTTCGATCGCATTGCGCGTCAGGTTGAGCAGCACCTGTTCCAGCATCACGCGGTCCGCTTCCACCTGCGGCAGCAGCGAGGGCAGTTCCACGCGCAGGGTCACGCCGGCCTGGCGCGCCTGCAGCTCGACCAGGGCGCGCACGCCGTCGACCACGCTGCGGATCGTGACCGGCTCGCGCCGCGGCTCGCGTTTCTTGACGAACTCGTGGATGCTGCGGATGATCTGGCCGGCGCGCTGGGCCTGCTGGCGCGCCTGTTCCAGCGCATGGCGCAGCATGCCCGCATTGACCGGCTCGCCCGCCTGATTCGTACGCTCCAGCACGTTGAGGGCGCCGGCCGTGTAGCTCGAGATCGCCGCCAGCGGCTGGTTTAGCTCGTGCGCCAGCATCGAGGACATCTCGCCCATGGTCGCCAGGCGCGCGCTGGTTTCCAGCTTTTCCTGCTGCTGGCGGTTGAGTTCTTCGGCACGCTTGCGGTCGGTGATGTCCTGGACCGAACTCATCCACCCGGTCTGGCGCCCGTCGGCATCGACCAGCGGCGCCTCATAGACCAGCACCGGCACCCGGGTGCCGTCGGGCCGCTGGAACACGGTTTCGAACTGGGGCGTGATGGTTCCCGCCAGCACGCCGCGGAAGCGCTCCTCGTACTCGAGCATGACTTCCGGCGCCCAGTAGGGCATGGGCGGCTTCTTGCCCACCAGTTCTTCGAGCGGGAGGCCGACGATCTCGCAGAAGGCGCGGTTGACGTAGGTGACGCGCCCTTCCAGGTCGCGCGCGCGCAGGCCCGTGATCAGGGAATTTTCCATTGCGGTGCGAAAGGCCATCTGTTGGCGTAGCGCGCGCTCGGCCGCCAGCGTGCGCGAGATGTGACGCCACAGCGAGGCCAGGCTCAGCACCAGGCCGAGGGCCAGCACGATCACCGAGCCCACCAGCAGGTTGGGTAGCAGCTTCGGCGCGCCCTTGACGCTGTCGGTGGAGAGCACCACCAGGGCGCCGGGCAGGTCGAGCTCGCGCCGGTGGGTGTACACGCCGCGTCCCGGGCCGCCGGCCGCGCGGCGGGCGACGGGGCGCTCGTCGCGGTCGAGCAGGGTCAATGCATTGTCCTGGGCGAACCACCAAGGCACGGTCTCGTCGAGCAGGACCTGCAGGCTGTAGGTGGCGACCAGACTGCCAGCCAAGGTCTTGCTGGACCCGCCGTTGGCGTACAGCGGCAGGTAGTAGTCGATCAGGCCGGAGGTAGCCGGGGTGGCGCCGTAGGCTTCGCCATAGCGCCCGCGCCTGGAAGGCACGGCCACGCTGGCCGCCAGCCGGGTCGGCGCGGGCAGGGCGGCGGGCGGCTCCAGGCCGTGGCTGGCCAGCACGTCGCCATCCGGGCCGTACCAGACGATGCGCACCAGCTCGTGGCCGTTGTTGAACATCTGCTGGAAGCGCGCCTGCAGTACCTGGGGCGAGGGCGGGCGGGTGACCAGGTCGGTGCCGAGGCCGGCCAGCGCTTCTTCGCTGCGCGCCAGCTCGAAACGCAGGGTCTGCTCGACCCACAGCGTATCGGCGATCAGTTGTTCCTGGCGCTCGGTGGCTTCCATCTGGCGCGCCTGCCACGGCAGCCAGATCAGGACGGCCAGGAACAGCAGCACCAGCAGCACCGGCACCAGCCAGCGCCAGGAGCGCGCACGCTCGGTGGCGCCCAGCGGGTCGGGCTGCTGGGTGAACGGAAATTTCATCAAGACTCCGGTTTTCGTTACACTGTCGGGCTATTGTGGAAGTCCACGATGGCAGGGCGGCGGTATGCCGCGCAGACTGGGCCCACCCATCATATTCCCATCGCGATCAGGATGAACCGAAGCGCCCCCTACCTCAAGCTGCTGACCACCGTATTGCTGGCCTGCGCCGCCACTGCTACCGGTGCTGCCAGGGCGCAGGCGCCGATCGTCATCAAGTTCAGCCACGTGGTCGCGCCGGACACCCCGAAAGGGCGCGCGGCCGAGCGCTTCAAGCTGCTGGCCGAGCAGATGACCGGCGGACGGGTGAAGGTGGAAGTCTACCCGAACAGCCAGCTCTACAGGGACCGCGAAGAGCTCGAAGCCCTGCAGCTGGGCGCGGTGCAGATGCTGGCGCCCTCGCTCGCCAAGTTCTCGCCGCTGGGCGTGAAGGAATTCGAAGCCTTCGACCTGCCTTACATCTTCCCGTCCAAGGAGGCGCTGTATGCGGTGACCGAGGGCCGCATCGGGCGCGGCCTGCTGCGCAAGCTCGAATCGAAGGGCATCACCGGCCTGGCCTATTGGGACAATGGCTTCAAGGTGATGTCGGCCAACAAGCCGCTGCTGGCGCCTGGCGACTTCCGCGGCCTGCGCATGCGCATCCAGGCCTCCCGGGTGCTGGACGCGCAGATGCGCGCGCTCGGCGCCCAGCCGGTGGCGCTGGCCTTCTCGGAAACCGCGCCCGCGCTGCGCGACGGGGTGGTGGAGGGCACCGAAAACCCGCCTTCGAACATGTTCACCCAGCGCATGCACGAGTCGCAGAAGCACCTGACGGTGTCGAACCACGGCTACCTGGGCTATGCCGTGATCGTCAACAAGAAGTTCTGGGACGGCCTGCCGGGCGCCGTCCGCAAGCAGCTGGAACGCGCCATGCTGGAAGCCACCGCCTACGAGAAGACCATCGCCCAGCGCACCAACGACGCGGCGTTGGAATCGATCCGGCGCGCCGGCACCACCACCATCCACACGCTCAGCCCGCAGCAGCAGGCCGAATGGCGGCGCGCCATGCAGCCTGTGTATACGCAGATGGAAGACCGGATCGGCAAGGACATCGTCGGGGCGATCCGGCGCGAGGCGAATCGTTAGGCCCCTGCATCACATCCAAATGACATGGGGTAACACAAGTGAGGCGAACGATCATGCGTTTTCTTCATAACTAAAATAATTTTCTGTAATGTGGTCGAAAAGATACGTTTGTGGCAAAAGCTTGCGATATGATGGGGCCTTCTCGCACTGACATGGTGCGTACGCGAACAGAACACACACAGTTTTGGGGAGCATAGATAAAATCACGGTAATCCATACCGGAGACAAATCGAGGAGACACACGTTTTACAGAAGCCGTTAGCACTGCTAAACGGCCGGGGACGTGACCCGAATTGGAGCGCACCTGAGGGTGCGCTTTTTTTTCGCCTGGCGCCTGCCCCGGGACTGGCCGGGCGCCATCCCAGCGGTTAAGATGAGGGGATGAAGAACGACCAAGCCAGCACCTTGTTCAACGCCATTGTCCCTGCGGCATTCGGCGCCATCGGCATCCGTACCAGCGACGGGCGCGTGCGCGAACTGGTCTATTTGCCGCCTTCGTTCGAGGAAAAAGCGGCCGACAACGAGGTCGCCGCACTGGCCGCGCAACAGGTCGCCCAATACCTGCAAGACCCCGATTTCCGCTTCGACCTGCCCCTGGTCGAGGCCGGCACCGAATTCCAGCGCCGCGTCTGGTCCGAGATCTCGTCCATCCCGCGCGGCAGCGTCAAGACCTATGGCCAGCTGGCCAAGCTGATCGCCTCGGCCCCGCGCGCGGTCGGCCAGGCCTGCGGCGCCAACTGGTTCCCCCTCATCGTTCCCTGCCACCGCGTGACCGCATCCGGGGGCCTGGGCGGCTTTTCGAACCAGGACGACGAGAACGGCTTCCACCTTTCGGTCAAGCGCTGGCTGCTGCGCCACGAAGGCGCCACCGCATCTCCATGGCAGCAGCAATCGATCTGGGACTGATCGACGAGTTCTGCGACACCCTCTGGCTGGAACAGGGGCTGGCCAAAAATTCGCTCGACGCCTACCGCCGCGACCTCAAGTTGTTCGCCGGCTGGCTTGCGGCCAAGCGCCCGCAGCGCACCAGCCTGCTGGGAGTCGAGGCTGAAGACATCGCCGCCTATTTCGCCGAGCGCCATGCCGACACCCGGCCCAGCACGGCCAACCGGCGCCTGTCGGTGCTCAAGCGCTTCTACCAGCTGGCGCTGCGCCGCAACCAGATCCCGCACGACCCCTGCCTGCAGATGGCCTCGGCCAAGCAGCCGCTCCGCTTCGTGCATACGCTCACCGAAGCCCAGGTCGAGGCGCTGCTACAGGCGCCGGACGTCTCGACGCCGCTGGGCCTGCGCGAGCGCACGATGCTGGAACTGATGTACGCCAGCGGGCTGCGGGTGTCGGAACTGGTCGCTTTGAAACTTGTCGAAGTGAGCCTGAACGACGGCGTGCTGCGCATCACGGGCAAGGGCAGCAAGACGCGCCTGGTGCCCTTCGGGCAGGAAGCGCGCGCCTGGCTGGAGCGCTACCTGAAGGATGCGCGCGGCATCATCCTCAACGGGCAGATCGACGACGCCCTGTTCGTTACCGGGCGTGGGGGAGCAATGACACGGCAGATGTTCTGGATCCTGATCAAGAAACATGCGAAAAAGGCCGGCATCCAGGGGCCGCTGTCGCCCCACACCCTGCGCCACGCCTTCGCCACCCATCTGCTGAACCACGGCGCCGACCTGCGCGTGGTGCAGCTGCTGCTGGGGCACGCCGACATTTCGACCACACAGATCTATACGCATGTTGCGCGCGAGCGCCTCAAGCACCTGCACGCCCAGCACCACCCGCGGGGTTAATTCAAGCCGCCGCGTCGCCAGTCGGCCATAATGGCACGGCAAACCGCAATATCCCTCCAACCACAGGCAAGAGGTGAACATGGCACGGACGAACTTCCAGTACGAAAAGCGGCAGCGCGAACTCGAGAAGAAGCGCAAGGCGGAAGAAAAGGCGCGGCGCAAGCAGGAAGCCAAGCGCGAAGGGGGCGAAGGCGGGCCCGCCGGCGAGGTCCAGGACACGGACCCGTCCCAGGAACCGGCCGCCCAGGACGCCTGAACGCGTCCCGCGCAGCCTGAAGAATTCATCGCGCTCAGGCTCCGTCCTGGAAGCAGGGTGGAGCTCCTCGCGCATGGTGTCAATGTAGTGAGTCGCGGCGCGCACCGCCAGTCGGATGCGACAGGCGGTTGGCCGGCGGGTCTGGAATGCCGAAAAGCGCGACGAAATGCAGGCGCAAAGGGCGTTTGCGCACCCGCAAACGCCGCTGTCACGGAGCGGGAAGAATGATGGGATTGTCATCGCAGCCATGACCGTTTCTGTCTGAAAAGGATTCTTCCGTGAGCGAACAAGTGCAAGACTCGAGCGGCTGGCCCGGCGGGCCACGCGGGCTCGACTTGCCCGGCGATCCGCGGCTGTCCGAGGCGCCGCAGGGCGCCATGCCGGTCGCTTCGGCCGCCGGCGCCGGCGCCGGCGCCCTTGCCGAAGCCGGCGAATACGATGGCCCCGGGCGCCAGGCGCTCGACTGGCTGTACCGCTTCGTGACCGCGATCGAGCTGGCGCCGGCGGTCGCCGTCCACTCCACCGATGCAGCAGGCACCGTGCGCTTCTGGAACCACGCCTGCGCGCAGCTGTTCGGCATCCCGGCCAGCCATGCGCTGGGCCGGCCGTTTCGCGAACTGGTCTCCCACCTCGACCGCCAGACCGAGTTCGAGAGCACCATCGCCGCCATCTGGCAGGCGGGCAGCACACCGGCACCGCGCGACTGGCAGGTCGAAACCGCGGCCGGCCGGCGCCTGTGGCTGCATTCGAACCACTTCCCCGTCAAGCGCGACGGCGCCACCCAGCAGGTGTTCTGCATGGAAGTGGACATCACGGCGCGCAAGCAGGTCGAGGACAACCTGGTGCGGGCGGCACGCGTGTTCGAGAACGCGCACGAAGCCATCATCGTGATGGATGCCGAGTACCGGGTGCAGGCCGTCAACCAGGCCTTCACCGGCATCACGGGCTTCTCCGCAGCCGACATCATCGGTTCCACGCTCGCCAGCCTGCCCTGGGGGCAGGGCCAGGAGGGCGGCGGCTTCTACGAAAAGATCTGGTCCCAGCTCGACGGCCACGATCGCTGGCAGGGCGAGCTGCCCGCCGTGCGCAAGAACGGCGAGTCCTACACTGCTTGGGTGGCGCTGACCACCATCCGCGACCCGCATGGCCAGGCCAGCAACTACATGGCGATGCTGTCCGATATCAGCGAACGCAAGCGCGTGGAAGAGCGGGTGCGCCACCAGGCCGAGCACGACGCGCTCACCGGCCTGCCCAACCGCGCCCTGTTCCTCGACCGCATGCACCACGCGCTGGCCACCTGGCGCCGCCAGCGCGACAGCTTCGCCGTGCTGTTCCTCGACCTCGACCACTTCAAGGCCGTCAACGACACCAACGGCCACCAGACCGGCGACGCCGTGCTGCGCGAAGTCGCGGCGCGCCTGCGCGGCTGCGTGCGCCGGGTCGACACCATCAGCCGCCTCGGCGGCGACGAATTCGTCATGCTGCTGGCCGATATCGGCGGCGTGGACCAGGCCGCCCACGTCGCCAGCGCGGTGATGCAGGCCGTGTCGCGGCCCATCGACGCGGCCGGCCAGCAGCTCTCGCTCACCACCTCGATCGGCGTGGCGATCTGTCCCACCGACGGCCAGGATGTCGACACCCTGATGCACCACGCCGACGTGGCGATGTACCACGCCAAGGAAAGCGGCCGCAGCAGCTTCCGCTTCTTCAGCCCCGAGATGAACGCGCGCGTGGTCGAGCGCGGCGAACTGGAAGGGCGCCTGCGCCAGGCGCTCGAGCGCGGCGAGTTCGTGCTCGAGTACCAGCCCGAACTCGACGTCGGCTCCGGCAAGGTGATCGGCATGGAAGCGCTGATCCGCTGGCGCCATCCAGAACGCGGGCTGCTGCTGCCGCACGAGTTCCTGCCGGTGGCCGAGGAATGCGGGTTGATCGTGCCGATCGGCGAATGGGTGCTGGGCGAAGCCTGCACCCAGGCCAGGGCCTGGCGTGACGCGGGGCATGCGGTGACGGTGGCGGTGAACCTGTCCGATATCCAGTTCCTGCATAGCCGCCTGCTGGACACGGTCGACGCCGCGCTGACTCAGTCCGGACTGGCGCCGGCCTGGCTCGACCTCGAAATCACGGAAGGCGCCATCATGCGCGGCGACCAGGTACTCGACGAAACGGTGGCGGCCCTGCGTGGACGCGGCGTGCAACTCACCATCGACCGCTTCGGCACTGGGCTGTCGAGCCTGTCGTCGCTGCGCCGTTTTCCGCTGTCGAAGCTGAAGATCGACCGCAGCTTCGTGAGCGACATCGAGCACGACCCCATGGACGCGGCCCTGATCCCGGCCATCATCGCGGTGGCGCGCAGCCTGCGCCTGCGCGTGGTGGCCGAAGGCGTCGAAACCGAAGAGCAGCTGCGTTTCCTGCGCCGGCACGGCTGCGACCACTACCAGGGCTTCTATGCGGCGGGGGCGAGCAGCCGGCCGGATTTCAATCCGGCGGTGCGCTGAGGGGGAGAGCTGTTAGACGCGCGCGGCGGCCGGCCAGGAGGCCGCGACCCGGGCGGCGATGCGCCTGACCGCGTGCCGCACCAGCATCACTTGCAGCAGCGGGGCCAATGGCGCGATGCAGAGCATGAGGGAATAGGGCAGGGCGGTGCCTGCCAGCTGTCGCGCGGCGCCAAAGATGAGGATGATGGCGATGACCAGGCCGAGCACGCTCAGCAGGAATGCCGGGCTGGTGCCGACGGCCCGGCTCGCGGCGCTCACGATGTCCGACTGCAGCCCGTTCGGCAGGCGGGCCAGGTCCGCGCACTGGTACATCGACGGCACCGGCACGCCGGACGGGTCGGTGTAGCCGAATTTGCTGGCGCGCGCCTGTGCGAGCAATTCATCGGCAATACCATTGATCTGGGCTGTTGCTACCACCTGCACCTCCATATTATTCCAGGAGTGCAGTCTAGCGATTTATCGGCCCGGCTAATGCGCACAATGTAACGGCCGTGTGTCAATCCAGCCGATTGAACTGTTCCGACCGGGAATACAGGCGGATGCGCGCCAGCACCTGCCCGTGGTCCGAGGCTTCCGGCAAGCCCAGGTTCAGGTGGTCGTTCAGGTAGACCACGTCCACCACTTCTCCGATCGCGTTCGGCAGCACCGGATTGAATTCCTGCGATACCAGGATGTGGTCGATGGTCGAGTGGCGGCTTTCGTGCACGATCGAGAAGCCCACGTTGCGCAGGTTATCCTGGTGCATGTGCAGGCGGGCGGCGTCGAACATGCGCTCGGCCAGCGGCGCGCCTTCGCCCAGCACGATCTCAGTGGTGACCGAATCGGCGACGTCGTTGAAGTCGCCCAGCACGATGCGCGGGCGCTGCTTGTCGCGCGCCATGTCGGTGAGCAGCACGCGCAGCGCAGTGGCCTCGGTGCCGCGCCGCACCAGCGAGCGCAGGCAGGCGAGGGCGTACAGGTTCGGATCCTCGCCGGTGTCGCTGGCGCGGTAATCCGGGCGGCGCGACTTCAGGTGCACCACCACCACGTCGATGATGATGCCCGGCGCCAGTTCGACTTCGGCATGCAGCGGGGCGCGCGTGAAGCGGTCGGGGTCGCGGCTGCCGGGCGGCATCGACACGTTCTCGGGGAACATCGTCAGCGCCTTGCCCAGGCTGCGCACCGGCAGGCGCGACACCAGCGCCACGCTCGGCGTCAGGCGCGGCGCGTCGGGATCGGGATCGAAACCGAGGTGCGCCGCATCGCGGTAGCGGCGGGTGCGCGACAGCACTTCGCGCAAGGTGGCCTGCGAAAAGATCTCCTGGAAGCCGATCACGTCGGCATTGAGCAGGTCGATCTGGTGCGCCGTCCACGCCAGCTTGGCCTCGAACTCCTCCGGCGTGCACGGATCGAGATTCTCGTAGCAGCGCATCCCCGGCGGCGCCAGGTTGAAGGTGTTGAAGGTGGCAAAGCGAATTTCTTGCTGCATAATAGAAAGCCCCTATATTCATCTTTAGCGTACCACGCATGGCCAAGAAAGAGCACGTTTCTGAGACACCCGCGACGCAGTTCCTGCGCAAGCATGGCGTGGCTTTTACCGAGCATCCCTACGAGTATGAAGAGCATGGCGGCACAGCCGTTTCTTCGCGTGAACTTGGTGTGCCCGAGCACAATGTCGTCAAGACCTTGGTGATGCAGGACGAGGCCGCGCGTCCGCTGATCGTGCTGATGCACGGCGACTGCAAGGTCTCGACCAAGAATCTGGCGCGCGCGATTCCCTGCAAGTCGGTCGAGCCCTGCAAGCCCGAGGTCGCACAGCGCCATTCGGGCTATATGGTCGGCGGCACCTCGCCCTTCGGCATCCGCAAGGCGATGCCGGTGTACGTCGAGGAATCGATCCTGGCGCTCGACAAGATCTACATCAACGGCGGCCGCCGCGGCTACCTGATCGGCATTGCGCCGGCGGTGCTCACCGAGACCCTCGGCGCGCGCGCGGTGCAGTGCGCGCTGGCCGAGTGATTGCCAAAGGGCATGGCTGATGGTGTATAGTCCCAGCCGCCTGATTATCCAGACCCATAAGAACAGAGAGACATGAATACCCTGATCGCCACCATCGCCGCCTACCTGATAGGCTCGATTTCCTTCGCCGTCGTGATGAGCCGCGCCTTCGGCCTGTCCGACCCGCGCACCTACGGCTCCAAGAACCCGGGCGCCACCAACGTCCTGCGCAGCGGCAGCAAGAAAGCCGCGATCGCCACCCTGATCGGCGACGCCGCCAAGGGCTGGCTGGCGGTCTGGCTGGCAGTCCACTACGGCCCGCAATTCGGCCTGGAGGAGGACGGCATCGCGCTGGTCGCGATCGCGGTGTTCCTGGGCCACCTGTGGCCGGTGTTCTTCAAATTCGTCGGCGGCAAGGGCGTGGCTACCGCGCTCGGCGTGCTGCTGGGGATTAATGTGTGGCTGGGACTGGCGACGCTGGCGACCTGGCTGATCGTGGCCTATGCCTTCCGCTATTCCTCGCTGGCCGCGCTGGTGGCCTCGATCTTCGCGCCCTTCTATTACGGCCTGCTGTTCGGGGCGGACGAGATCCTGTTCGCGGTGGCGGCGATGAGCGCGCTGCTCCTGTGGCGGCACAGCGGCAACATCGCGAATCTGATGGCGGGGAAGGAGTCGAAGATCGGCAGCAAGGCGGCGGGGGCGAAGAAGAAATAAGCTTGCGGCCTGCTGGCTGAAATTGGATCCCGGCCTGCGCCGGGATGACGGTCTTTGAGCTGGCCACTACGCTATGAGCCGTCATCCCGGCGCAGGCCGGGACCCAAGTTCGTAGCACACCGCAAACTCTCCCCCCACCAACACCCAAACCCACATCGCGTTACCATGTCGCCACCAGGCACCCCCGTGCCGCAACGAACATGAAAGGTGGCACCCCATGACCAAGCAACTCCGCATCGACTTCGTCTCGGACGTCTCCTGCCCCTGGTGCGCGATCGGTCTCAGCTCGCTGGAACTGGCGCTGGCCCGCGTCAAGGGTGAGGTCCAGGCCGACATGCACTTCCAGCCCTTCGAGCTGAACCCGAACATGGGGCCCGACGGCCAGGACATCGTCGAGCACGTTACCGAGAAATACGGCGCCACCGCCGAGCAGCAGGCCAACAGCCGCGAGATGATCCGCCAGCGCGGGCTGGATGTCGGCTTCACCTTCGACATGGAGCGGCGCGGCCGCATCTACAACACCTTCGATGCGCACCGCCTGCTGTCCTGGGCCGAGGGCGAAGGGCGCCAGCGCGACCTCAAGATGGCCCTGCTCGAAGCCTATTTCACCCGCTGCGAAGACCCCAGCAACCACGACGTGCTGCTGCGCTGCGTCGAGCGCGTGGGCCTCGACCGCGAGACCGCCGCGCGCATCCTGGCGAGCGACGAGTACGCCGACGAAGTGCGCGAGCGCGAGCAGTTCTTCCAGCGCGCCGGCATCCATTCGGTACCGGCCATCATCATCAACCAGCGCCACCTGATCTCGGGCGGGCAGCCGCCGGAAGTGTTCGAGCAGGCGCTGCGCGAGATCGCCTCCCGCGACGACACCCCGCAGCAGTAAGAGTCAGTTCAGGTCGAGGACCACCGGCTGGTGGTCCGAGGCTGCCGTCTCGGATTGCACGTCGACCGAGGCCACGCGCGGCGCCAGGTCTTCGGTGACGAAGAAGTGGTCGTAGCACTCCGGCCGCTCCGGCCACGGATAACCGTGCAGGCCGGTGGTCGGCGCGCGCGCCACGTTGCCGTGCGCGACGCGCCAGGCGTCGAGAAACGCCGGAGCGCCGCCTTCCATCGGCGCCAGCAGCGCGCGGTAATCCTCCGCGTCCGGGGCGAAGTTGAAGTCGCCGCACAGGATGCTCGATGCCGGACGGAAGCCTAGCTGGTAGGGCGCGTCCAGGTTCGGATCGGGCTGGAAGATGCGGGAACGCGCGCTCGCCTCCACGTGCAGCTCGCGGATGCGGCGCACCTGCGCCATGCGCTGCAGCACCGAATAGTACTCGAGATGGGTGGTCATCAGGCGCAGCTTGCCGCTGGGCGCATCGATCACGGTTTCCATCAGGCCGCGCGGCATGCCGGCCGGGTTGTCCGGATCGGCCGGCCAGGGCAGCAGGTGCCGGTGCACCTGCGAGATGCGGTACTTCGAGAGGATCAGGTTGCCGAACAGGCGCGGGGAATTGTTCTTGTAGAGTTCACTCGGGGCATGTTCCATCAGGTGGAAGCCGCCGAAGGCGCCACCCAGTTGCTTGAACTGGTTGGCGGTGGCGCCGCCTTCCAGCTCCGGGTGGTTGGCCGCCACTTCTTGCAGACAGATGACATCCGGATTCAGCCGGCGCAGAACGTCGATAATCGCGTGGATGCGAATCCTTCCGTCCTTGCCACAACCCCAGCGAATATTCCAACTTACAACGCGCATCGTGCAACCTCCGTAAAACTTAACCGTCGGATATTGCCATTGTTTGGCAAGGGGCGGTCACACGGTAGGATCGATGTTAAGTATGCAAGTTCAATATTGATAACAGGTATTGTAAGCCTGTTCAGACAGGGCTCAGGCGGCTTCCAGCTCGTCCAGCGGCCAGCGCGGGCGCACATTGAACGCGTAGTCGCGCTGGGCCAGCTCTGGCTTGCGTTCGAGGCGCATGGCGCCGGCGAAAGCGATCATGGCGCCGTTGTCGGTGCAGAATTCCAGCTCCGGGTAGTAGACCTTGAACTTGCGCTTGGCGGCGGCCGCGTTCAGCGATTCGCGCAGCTGGCGGTTGGCGCCGACGCCGCCGGCGATCACCAGGCGCTTGAGGCCCGTGTGCTTCAGCGCGTTCACGCACTTGGCGGTCAGGACTTCCACGATGGCGTCGACGAAGCCGCGTGCGATGTTGGCCTTGTCCTGCTCGCAGATATTGGCCACCACTTTTTCCTCGTGATTCTTCACCACCGTCAGCACGGCGGTCTTCAGGCCCGAGAAGCTGAAATTGAAATCCTTCGAGTGCAACATCGGGCGCGGCAAGGTGTAGGCCATCGGGTCGCCGAACTCGGCCAGGCGCGAGATCGCCGGGCCGCCCGGATAGCCCAGGCCCAGCAGCTTGGCCGACTTGTCGAAGGCTTCGCCGGCGGCGTCGTCCAGGGTCTCGCCCAGCAGCGTGTAGCGGCCGACGCCGTCCACCCGCATCAGCTGGGTATGGCCTCCCGAGACCAGCAGGGCGATGAAGGGAAACTCCGGACGCTCGCTCGCCAGCAGCGGCGACAGCAGGTGGCCCTCGAGGTGGTGCACGCCCAGCACCGGCTTGTCCAGCGCCAGGGCCAGCGAGCAGGCCACCGAGGACCCGACCAGCAGCGCGCCCGCCAGGCCCGGGCCCTGGGTGTAGGCAATGGCGTCGATGCTGGCAGCCGGAATATCCGCGCGCTTCAAGACCTCTTCCAGCAGCGGCAGGGCGCGGCGGATGTGGTCGCGCGAGGCGAGCTCCGGCACCACGCCGCCGTACTCTTCGTGCATGGCTACCTGCGAATGCAGGGCATGGGACAGCAGGCCGCGCTCGGTGTCGTACAGAGCCAGGCCGGTTTCATCGCAGGAGGATTCGACGCCGAGAACAATCATGGGGGGAAACAGCAGGGAGGAAAAGAAGAGATTTTACCGTAGGGTGGGCGGGTTTCCCGCCCACGCAGTGATAATCAGGGCCGCTGCAGCAGTTCCTGGTGCGCGCTGCGCAACATCGCCTCGGTCTCTTCCCACCCAATGCAGCCATCCGTCACCGAGCAGCCATACTTCAGCTGCGACAGGTCTTCCGGAATCGCCTGGCTGCCGCTGACGATGTTCGACTCGATCATCACGCCCACCAGCGAGCGGTTGCCGTGTTTGATCTGCTGGATCACGTCCGACATCACCAGCGGCTGCAGTTCCGGCTTCTTGTAGCTGTTGGCATGCGAGCAATCCACCACCAGGTTGGCCGGCAGCCCGGCCTTCTTGAGCGCCTGCTCCGCGATCGCCACCGACACCGAATCGTAGTTCGGACGGCCGCCGCCGCCGCGCAGCACCACGTGGCCGTAAGCGTTGCCGCTGGTGCGCACGATCGACACGTTGCCCTGGCCATTGATGCCGAGGAAAGCGTGCGGATTGGCCGAGGACAGCACGGCATTGACCGCAATGCTCACATCGCCGTCGGTGCCGTTCTTGAAGCCGACCGGGGTCGACAGGCCGGACGACATCTCGCGGTGCGTCTGCGACTCGGTCGTGCGCGCGCCAATGGCGGTCCAGGCGATCAGGTCGCCCAGGTATTGCGGTGAGATCGGGTCCAGTGCTTCGGTCGCGGTCGGCAGGCCCAGTTCGCAGACGTCGAGCAGGAAGCGGCGCGCGCGTTCCATGCCGACCTCGACGCGGAAGGAGTCGTCCATGAACGGGTCGTTGATATAGCCCTTCCAGCCGGTGGTGGTGCGCGGCTTTTCGAAATACACGCGCATCACCAGCACCATGGTGTCGGCTACTTCGCTTTGTAACGCCTTGAGGCGGCGCGCATAGTCCAGGCCGGCTTCCGGGTCGTGGATCGAGCAGGGCCCGACCACCACGAACAGGCGCTGGTCCTTACGGTCGAGGATATTGCGCAGCGTCTCGCGGCCCCCCATCACGGTGGCAAAGGCGCGGTCGCTCAGGGGCAGGGTGGCGTGCAGCTCGTTCGGCGTGGGCATCTGCGCGAACGAACTGACGTTGGTGTTTTCAATGGCTGGCGTATTGATCATGATGCGAAATGTCGAGAGGGAATATCCAGTGTAGACCGAAAATGCTGCACTTGCACAATGGTGCCCAAAAATTGCAAGGCGCGCTCACGGCCGACGCAAGCGTTGTATGCTTGCATGATGAACGAAGACCAGGACAAGAACACCGAACGATTTGCCGCGGCGCCTTTTATCAAGGAAATCGGCCGCGGCGTGAAAGGCGCGCGCAGCATGTCGCGCGAGGATGCGCGCGCGCTCTATGCGGCGATGCTGGAAGGGCGGGTCTCCGACCTCGAATTGGGCGCCATCCTGCTGGCGATGCGCATCAAGGGCGAATCCGTGGAAGAGCTGGCCGGCTTCATGGATGCGGCGGAAGCCTCCTTCGCGCCCCTGCCCAGCCCGCCGGGGGAGTTTGCCCCGGTGCTGATCCCGAGCTACAACGGCGCGCGCAAGCTGGCCAACCTGACCCCGCTGCTGGCGCTGCTGCTGGCGCGCGAGGGCGTGCCGACCCTGGTGCACGGCGTGCGCAGCGATCCGGGCCGCATCACGACCAGCGAGATCCTGGCCGAACTCGGCCTGGCCGAGGCGGCGTCCTCAAGCGACATTCTGGATGCCGCAGCCAATCGCCGCCCCGTATTCATCCCGATCGAGCTGCTGGCTCCGAGCCTGGCCCACATGCTGTCGCTGCGCCGCATTCTCGGCGTGCGCAACTCGACGCATACCCTGGTCAAGATCCTGCAGCCCTACGATGGCCCGGCGCTGCGCCTGGTGTCCTACACCCATCCGGAATACCTGCAGACCCTGGGCGAATATTTCACGACGGCCGCGCCGCCGGAACGCGGCGACGCCTTCCTGATGCGCGGCACCGAAGGCGAGACCGTCGCCAACCCGCATCGCGCCCCGCAGATCGACTGGTTCCATGGCGGCCAGCGCACGCTGCTGGTCGAACGCGATGCGCCGACCGACCTGCTGGCCGAGGTGCCGGAAGCGCGCGATGCCGCTACCACGGCTGCCTGGATCGCGGCCGCACTGCGCGGCGAAGTGCCGATTCCACCGCCGATCGTGGCCCAGGTCGCCCACTGCGTGCGCGTCGCCCGTTCCCTCCGACCCTGACAGCCGGCCCGGCCTGCGCCGGGTTCCCCTGTCTGCCAAAGCCACCCTCGAGGTGGCTTTGTTGTTTTCAGAGCGGATAGCAACGTTGGATCAGAACAACATTTGGTTGCCATAAACAAATGTTTGTTGGTTTTATATGCCGCGCATATCAGAAACCCGATTGCCCCAAAATTGTCCCGATATCACATGAATTTTCGTTATATGCCGCGAACGTAAGGTGATCAACAACCGCACATTTGTACAGACAAGTAATCTATTAACAATTATTGATGAATTTGACAAAGTTTTTCTTGCCGTTGGTTTAAGGAAATAGTGATCTAGTGCAAAAAGCCGCTATTATTTTCTTGCAACATAGCAAAACGATACCGAACTGCAAGATTTATGGTTTCTGTGGATGCAAGTGCGGTCCGGATCGTCAGAACACATCGGCTAGCTGCCGCTCCATCACTATCTGAAGGAAGACCAGAATGACCAAGCAAGCTCGCTTTACCAAAACCCATCTTTCGCTAGCCACCCTGGCACTGGCGATCGCCGCAGCCACCGGCAGTGCCGTTGCCGCCGACGGCGTCGCCAATACCTCCGCCACCGTGATCGTCCCGATCGCGATCAACAAAGTGAACGACCTGGCCTTCGGCAGCTTCGGACGCGGTACCGGTGGTACGGTCACCCTCGCCACGGACGGCACCCGCACCCTCAATGGCGTGGTGGCAGCGGGCGCCGGCGCACCAACCGTCGCCGAGTTCGACGTGACCGGTAACACGGGCGATAACTTCACGGTCAGCGTCACCCCAACCGTATTGACCCGCACCAGCGGTACCGAGACGATGAGCTTCACCCCGATCAGCACCCTGACCCAAACGGCTGCAACCTCGGGAACGGTCACTGGCGGCACCATCGGCGCCAGCGGCACCAAGATCTACGTCGGCGGTGTCCTGACCGTTGACGCGGCCCAGGTCGGCGGCGTCTACACCGGTACCGTGACCGCGACCGTCAACTACGGCAGCTGATTGCAGCGGTAGCGGCGCAGTTTTTCACTAGAAGCATGTCGGCACGCCGTTACCACGCGTTGCGCGCCGCCAGCACGATCGTGCTGGCGGCGCTGGTCCTGTTCGGCCAGCATCCGGCCCAGGCCCAGCAGCTCCTGCTTACCCCGGGGCGCAGCCTGGACTTCGGAAGTTTCGTTGTCACCAGCGCCGGCACGGTCACCCTCCTGCCGAACGGCGAACGTCGCAGTTCCGGCGGCGTCATCCTTCTCAATTCCTCGCTCGGCCAGGCTGCCAGCGTCAACGTGCGCCGGAACAACAGTGGCGCCAAGGACAAGGGCGCCATCATTTCCCTGCCTACGAATGGCAGTGTCCGGCTGAGCAGTGACGCCAGCAGCATGGCGCTCAATGATTTCAACAGCAACCCGCCTGCGCCGACCATGGCTTCAGTGCCGGCCGTCGGTACGGACCTGGCGATCGGCGCGACCCTGGTCGTGACGCCCAACCAGCCGGCGGGCAGGTACACCGGCACGTTCATCGTGTCCGTCAATTAGAACAGGCACAGAAAACCACCATGTTTTACCCCACGTTCGCATCCGTTTCCTTCGGCCGCCTGCGCCAGGCGCTGTCGCTTGTGCTCGCCTGCCTGCTGCTGGGCCCGTCTTCGCCTGCGTTTGCCGACCTCATGCTGCATCCGACGCGCATCGTCTTCGACAAGAACGCGCGCGCGGCCCAGGTCCAGCTGATCAACAACGGCAACAAGCCGGCAAGTTACCGGATCTCGGTGGTGAACCGCCGCATGACCGAAACCGGCCAGATCGAGCCGGCCGATACCGCCATGGAAGGCGAGCGCTTCGCCGACGACATGCTGCGCTATTCGCCGCGCCAGGTCACGCTGCAGCCCGGCACCGCGCAGACGGTGCGCGTCATGTTGCGCAAGCCCGCCGAACTGGCCGAAGGCGAATACCGCTCGCACCTGCTGTTCGACAAGCTGCCGGATGTCGAAGGCAGCGCCAGCATCGAGAACCGTAGCGCCGGGGACGGCCAGGTTGGCGTGGTAATCCAGACCCTGGTCGGCGCCGCGATGCCGGTGATCGTCCGCCACGGGAACCTCAGCGCGAACGTCAGCCTGGACGGGCTCGCCCTGCAGAAGGATGAAGCAAAGCGCCCGCTGCTGGCGCTGCGCCTGCAGCGCGAGGGCAGCAGCTCGGTGTACGGCGACCTGAGCGTGACGTTCACGCCGCGCGGCGGCAAGCCGCAGAGCCTCGCGCAGGTCAGCGGCATCGCCGTGTTCACGCCGAACCGCGTGCGCAAGGCGATGCTGCCGCTGCAGGTGCCGCCAGGCGTCGCGCTGGCCGGCGGCACGATCGAGGTTGCCTACCGCGATCGTCCGGAAGCGGGCGGCAAGCTGCTGGCACAGGCCAGTCTCGCTCTGCCGTGATGCGGGCTGAGCTTCCCCAATAGATGTTTTTTGAGCAATAATCATATTGCCGGGCCGACCGCCGGTTGGCCGGCAATATGCGCATCCAGGCACCATGCAGGTTTTCCGAACGGGGTTATTTGTTGCAGGATTGATGTTGCTGCCGGCCTTACAGCCGGAGGCGGCCGCAGCATCGTCGAAGCAATCCGAGGACAACCTCATCCTGCTTGAAGTCAGGCTCGGCAACCAGCTCCTGTCCGACGCCGTCACCGGCTACGAAATCGGGCGCGACGTCTACTTGCCGCTCGGCGAGGTGGCGCGCCTCCTGACGCTGGCGATCCGGGTGACGCCCGGAGAAGGCCGTGCCAGCGGCTATATCATCTCGGAAAGCCGTGGGTTCAGCCTGGACGTGCCCGGCGGCGTCGCGGACATCGACGGCAGGCACGAGGAGCTCGACCGTTCGCAGTTCAAGCTGCAGGCCGACGAGATCTATGTGGCCAGCAAGCTGCTGTCCCGTTGGCTGCCGCTGGACCTCGAGCTCGACATGTCCAGCCTCGCCCTCAAGGTGCGCCCGCGCGAGCAGTTGCCGCTCCAGGCAAGGCTGGAGCGGCGCAAGCATGGCAGCCGCCCGGGCTCGGCCTATGTCGATCCTGGCTACCCGCGCCTGGCCGCACCCTACCGGCTGGCAGGCGTGCCCGTCATCGACCAGACGCTCGGGCTCACGGCCGGCAACGGCGGCGGGCGGCGCCAGGCGGACGCGAGCTACACCGCCTACCTGACGACCGACCTGCTGGGGATGGAGGCGGCCCTGTATGCCAGCAGTGAGCGCTACGATGCCGCGTCCAGGCTGCGCCTGACCCTGGGCCGGCACGACCCAGAGGCCGGCCTGCTAGGCCCGCTCCATGCGCGTACCGCGCTGTTCGGCAGCGTGCCGCTGCCAGGCGTGAGCAATATTTCCTCGAGCAGCCCGACCGGCAATGGCGTGGTGCTCAGCAACCGCCCCCTCAACCAGCCGACCAGTTTCGACCGCCACACCTTGCAGGGCGCGCTGCCGCCGGGCTGGGACGTCGAGCTGTACTACAACGATGCCCTGGTCGGGGTCCGGCAGTCGGGCCCGGACGGCAAGTACAGCTTCGAGGACCAGCCGCTGGCCTACGGCCCCAACGAGTTCAGGCTGGTGTTCCACGGCCCGCTGGGCCAGCTGCGCGTCGAGCGCCAGAACTTCCTGCTGGAGCAGTCGGCCGTGCCGCGCGGCGCCCTGTATTACGACGTCGGCGCCCACCGCGACGGGTTCGGGCGCAAGCGCGCCATCGCGCAATTCGAGTGGGGTTTAAG
The DNA here is from genome assembly GCF_020707265.1 of Massilia sp. IC2-477. Classification (GTDB taxonomy): domain Bacteria; phylum Pseudomonadota; class Gammaproteobacteria; order Burkholderiales; family Burkholderiaceae_D; genus Telluria. The sequence goes on along the minus strand of NZ_JAJFEQ010000006.1, from coordinate 29,262 downwards.
TGACCAGCTGAACGCCGTTGCCGGCTGGCAGCGCGTGCCGTCCTTCGATGGCGCCGAGCGCAGCTACGCCAACCTCGGCCTGCGTGGCTACTGGAACAGTTTCATTGCAACAGCCGATGCGGCGAGGGCAGACGACGGCGGCACGCTGGCGCAGCTGGGCCTGAAGACGCGCCTGGGCCCTGTGTCGGTGTCGGCCAGCCACGCGCGCCTGGATGGCTTCACCAGCGATTTCTTCCACCGGACCACGGACCCGGTGCGCTCGCGCGACGAAGTGCGCGCCGATGGCGTCCTTGGTGGCGGAGCGCAGTTCTTTCCGCTGTCGCTGCAGCTGCGGCATGACCGCTTGGCTTCAAGCACCCGCAACCTCGAGGTGCAGGGGCGGATCTCGGCCTACCGCAATGGCTTTGCGCTGACCAACGCGCTGCGCTGGCAGCGGCTGGGCGTCGACGAACTGGCCGACGGCCAGTTCCAGGTGAGCCGGCGCGTCGCCGGCGTCGGCCTGACCGGGCAGTTGCAGTACCTGCTGTCGCCCGAGACCACGCTGGGCGGCGCAGCGGTGTCTGCCGACTACTACCTGCACAGCGGCTACCTGCTGACCTTTGGCCTGGCGCGCAGCTTCAAGGACCGCGAACTGCGGGCCACCGGCGCGCTGAACAAGAGCCTGGGCAGCTACGGTCTCGGCATCAACGGCTATTATTCGAATCGCGGCGAGTACGGGCTCGGCATGCAGTTCTTCATGGCGATGGGGCTGGAGCCCAGGAGTGGCCGCATGGTGACCGACGCCCAGCCGATGGCGAACATGGGCGCGGCTTCGATCCGCGTGTTCCTCGACAAGGACCTGAACGGCATCATGGACGGCGCCGACGAAGCCATCCCTGGCGCCGGTTTTACCGTCAACGGCTCCTACGCCGCGGTACGCACCGACGCCAGCGGCATTGCCTACCTGCCGCGCCTGCTGACCCACCACTACACTGACATCGCCCTTGATCGGGACACCCTGGAAGACCCGCAATGGCAGCCGCGCACGCCCGGCGTGCGCATCGTGCCGCGTCCCGGCAATGTCAGCCAGGTCGAGTTCGCTGTGAACCTGACGGGGGAGGTGGACGGCACCACCTACCTGTACGCCGACGGCAAGCGGCGCGCCGTCGGCGACCTGAAGCTGGAGCTGGTGGATGCCTCGCGCAAGGTGGTGGCAAGCATGAGCAGTGCGGCGGATGGGTATTACGTCATTTCCGGCATCTTCCCTGGCGAGTACTTTTTGCGAGTGTCGCCGGAACAGCTCAAGCGGCTGGGGCTGACGGATACGGGGATGCACATCATCACGATCGGACGCGATGGGACGGTGCTCAACGCGCGCGATCTGGATGTGCGGGCGCAGGATGGGCCCAGCCTGGGCTTTCACCCCACCCTCTGAACCGTATACAATGGCCGGTTTGGCGATTCTCGAACACCCTCAAGCATGGCAAAACAATACGATGTAGCGGTCATCGGCGCAGGCGCCGCCGGCATGATGTGCGCGGCCGTAGCCGCCCAGCGCGGCAAGCGCGTGGTGCTGCTCGACCATGCCACGCGGCTGGCGGAAAAGATCCGCATCTCCGGCGGCGGCCGCTGCAATTTCACCAACGTCAACGCCGGTCCGGCCAACTTCCTGTCGCAGAACCCCAACTTCTGCCGCAGCGCGCTGTCGCGCTACACCGCGCAGGACTTCCTCGCCCTGGTCAGGAAGCACCGCATCGCTTACCACGAGAAGCACAAGGGCCAGCTGTTCTGCGACGACTCGTCCGAGCAGATCATCCGCATGCTGCGCGCGGAATGCGAGCAGGGCGAGGTCAGCTGGCGCATGCCCTGCAAGATCGGCAGCATCGAAAAGCTCGACACCGGTTTCCACATCACGGCGGAAGGTGGCGACATTGAATGCGAGAGCGTGGTGATCGCCACCGGCGGCCTGTCGATCCCGAAGATCGGCGCCACCGACCTGGGTTATCGCATTGCTAAACAGTTCGATTTGCAGATCGTCGAGCCGCGTCCGGGCCTGGTGCCGCTCACTTTCGATGGCCCCAGCTGGGAAGCCTTTGCTCCGCTGGCCGGCATCGCGCTGGAAGTCGAGGTGAGCACCGGCGGCGGCAAAGGGAAGGGAAAGAAGAGCGGCGGCCACTTCCGCGAAGACCTGCTGTTCACCCACCGCGGCCTGTCGGGTCCGGCCATCCTGCAGATCTCCAGCTACTGGGAGCCGGGCACCCCGATCGTGCTCGACCTGCTGCCCGAGATGGATGTGGCCGAGGAACTGATCTCCTCCAAGACCACGGTCAAGAAGCAGCTAGGCAACGTGCTGTCCCAATGGCTGCCGGCGCGCCTGGCCGAAGGCCTGCTGGTGGCCAACGGTTTCGCGCCGGACGCGCGCCTGGCCGACATGGCCGACGCCAAACTGCGCAAGCTGGGCGACGCCATCAACCGCTGGGCCATCGTGCCGACCGGGTCGGAAGGCTACAAGAAGGCCGAGGTGACCCTGGGCGGCGTCGACACGCGCGAACTGTCGCAGCAGACCATGATGGCGAATAAGGTTCCGGGCCTGTATTTCATCGGCGAAACGGTGGACGTCACCGGCTGGCTGGGCGGCTATAACTTCCAGTGGGCGTGGGCTTCGGGCTATGTGGCAGGCAGCAGCGTCTAAGCTTTGTGGCAATTGTGGGACAGCTTGTTAAAAGCTTCCACTGATCCGCAAATGGTGCTACACTTTCGTTCTTCCCAAATCCAACGGTTTCATTTTTACATGACCACTATCCGCCTTAAAGAAAACGAGCCGTTCGAAGTCGCTATGCGTCGCTTCAAGCGCACTATCGAAAAAACCGGTCTGCTGACCGAACTGCGCGCTCGCGAGTTCTACGAGAAGCCAACTGCAGAGCGCAAGCGCAAGCTGGCCGCCGCAGTGAAGCGTCACTACAAGCGCATCCGCAGCCAGCAGCTGCCGAAGAAGCTGTACTAATCCGACTGCATCCACGGCTTGGTCCGGTGACAGCACTGTCCCGGCGAGTCGCTGAGCGTCCACAAGCCCGCTCCGGTTGTTACCGCGGCGGGTTTTGTCGTTTATATCATTCGAACATGGAGATGACATGAGCCTGAAAGCCCAGATTACCGAGGACATGAAAACCGCGATGCGCGCCAAGGAAAGCGCCCGCCTGGCGACCATTCGCCTGATCCTGGCGGAAATCAAGCGCAAGGAAGTCGACGAGCAGATCGAACTGAACGACGCCCAGACCCTGGCCATCGTCGAAAAGATGATCAAGCAGCGCAAGGATTCGATTACCCAGTTCGAAGCAGGCGGCCGTGCCGACCTGGCCGATATCGAGAAATCGGAACTGGCGATCCTGTCGGCCTACATGCCGGCCGGTCTGTCGGACGAGGAAGTCGCCGCCGAAGTGGCCGCGGCCGTGGCTGCCACCGGCGCTGCCGGTCCGGCGGACATGGGCAAGGTGATGGGTGTGCTCAAGCCGAAGCTGGCGGGGCGTGCGGACATGACCGTGGTTTCGGGTCTGGTGAAGAAGGCGTTGTCGGGCGGTTGATTCGACGTCCGTTACCGCGTGGGCAGGAGACCTGCCCACCCTACAACGGCGATTTTCCGTAGGGTGGGCGGGTCTCCCGCCCACGCGGTCAAGCAGCCGAAGCGTCACCCCGGTGCACGCTTACGACAGCGATCCCATCAAGGCCTTCTGCCTTGTCATAAATCAATTTGCAGTCAGCGCTGCGGTATAGTCTGAGTTGAGACAAACACTGAGTACCTCCTAGTGATTCCGCAATCCTTCATTACCGATTTGCTCAACCGTGTCGACATCGTCGACATCGTCGGCCGTTACGTCCAGCTGAAAAAGGGCGGGGCCAACTACATGGGCCTGTGCCCATTCCACAACGAAAAATCCCCCAGCTTCACGGTCAGCCCAACGAAACAGTTCTACCACTGCTTCGGCTGCGGCGCCCACGGCACCTCGATCGGCTTCCTGATCGAATACTCGGGCATGGGCTTCGTCGATGCCGTCAAGGACCTGGCCCAGGGCGTGGGCATGGTGGTCCCGGACCAGGACGACAAGATCCCGCCGCAACAGCGCGCCGCCCAGCAGGCGCAGTCGCTGGCGATGACGGAAGCCCTGACCCAGGCCTGCGCCTACTACCGTGCCCAGCTGCGCGAAGCCCCTCACGCCATCGCCTACCTGAAGAACCGCGGCCTGACCGGTGAGGTCGCCGCCCGCTTCGGCATGGGCTACGCCCCCGGCGGATGGGACAACCTGCGCTCGGTCTTTTCCGACTACGACGCGCTGGCGCTGGTCGAATCCGGCCTGGTGATCGACAAGGTCGACGAGGACGGCAATAACAAGAAACGCTACGACCGCTTCCGCGAGCGCGTCATGTTCCCGATCCGCAATACCAAGGGCCAGGTGATCGGCTTCGGCGGCCGCGTGCTCGACGGCGGCGAACCGAAATACCTGAACTCGCCGGAAACCCCACTGTTCCAGAAAGGCCTGGAGCTGTACGGCCTGTTCGAGGCGCGACAAGCGATCCGCGACGCCGGCTATGTGCTGGTGACGGAAGGCTACATGGACGTCGTCGCCCTGACCCAGCTCGGCTTCCCGCAGGCCGTGGCGACCCTCGGTACCGCCTGCACCAGCACCCACGTGCAAAAGCTGCTGCGCCAGACCGACACCGTGATCTTCAGCTTCGACGGCGACAAGGCCGGCCGCCGCGCCGCCCGCCGTGCGCTGGAAGCCTGCCTGCCGCAGGTGACCGACGACAAGACCATCAAGTTCCTGTTCCTGCCGCAGGAACACGACCCGGACAGCTTCGTGCGCGAACGCGGCGCCGAAGCCTTCGAACAGGAAATTCACGACGCGATGCCGCTGTCGCAGTTCCTGCTGCGCGAAGTCAGCGCCGAGCACGACCTCGACACGCCGGAGGGCAGGGCGCATGCCCAGCACGAGGCCAAGCCGATGCTGCAGGCCATGGCGCCGACCGCGCTGCGGCTGCAGATCGTGCGCGGCCTGGCCAACCTCACCGAATCGACGTCGGCCGAGATCGAATCGCTGTTCGAGTTGTCCAAGCCGGTATCGGTGGTGCGCCGCGCGCCGCCGCGCCAAGGCCGTCCGAAACCGGTCGGGCTCGAGCTGCAGATGCTGCGCATCCTGGTCTCGCACCCGCACCTGGCGCACCTGCTGAACGACGAGGCGCTGGCCTCCTTCGACTACTTCGGCCAGGAAGCCGCCGATGCGCTGCGCCACCTGGTGCACCTGGCCCAGAGCCTGGGCGAGTACGGTACGTTCGCGGCCTTGTCACAACAGTTAAAAGAAGTGACGGCAGAATACGACAGTTTGATCTCGGAAATTGCCGCTGAGCCGGAGTCGGACGTTGACGCAGACCGTGTCTGGCTGCTCAGTGCGGTGCGCCAAATCAAGATGGACGCGTTAAAACAAGAACTTAACCAGTTGTTTTCCTCGGGCCTGACCCCAGATCAGGTGAGTACTCGCTACCGCGAAATTACCGCCCAGCAGGACCTCCTGGCCCGAGAAGCTGCCGCGGATATGTCGCCCCGATAAGCCTTGGCAACGCGGCCTCGACGGCCAGTGTTCGCGACTGGAAAAAGCAGGGGTGCGTGCTATAATAAAACGCTAACTATTGCAACCTTTGAAACCATTTTTCGTTTCAATCGCGGCGTGGAGTTTCAGTTAGCGAGGCAACAGATGATTGCCTGCAGGGTGATGTAAGGTAACAAAACTTTATCTTTAACCATCGTAAAGTTAGTCGTTGTGACTTCGAAAGCGCCTGTGCCAACCAAGAAACCCGAAACCAAAGTGGCTGCAAAGACCACGCGAGCGTCCGCCAAGGTGGACAAAGGCCAAGACCAGGCCGAGGTTCGTACGGCGAGCCCGGCACCGGTTAACGCGACGACCGATGCGGCCGCACTGGCCGCCATCGATACGTCCGGTTACGTCCTGCCATCCGTCAAGGTCCCCGGACGCCGTGGCCGCAAGCCCAAGGAATTCACGCCCGAGAACGATGAGATCGCCGCACTGAACGCAGTCGAGCGCGCCGAACTGAAGGCCGCGGACAAGGCCAAGGCCAAGGACCGCAAGGCCAAGGAAAAAGCGCTGCTGAAAGACGCGTTCTCGTCGGATACCGAAGCGAGCGAAGAAGAGCTCGAGATCCGCCGCAACAAGCTCAAGGCCCTGATCAAGTCGGGCAAGGAGCGCGGCTTCCTCACGTACTCCGAGATCAACGACCACCTGCCGGACAACATCGTCGATCCGGAAGCGATCGAAGGCATCATCGGCACCTTCAACGACATGGGCATCGCCGTCTACGAGCATGCCCCTGACGCGGAAACCCTGCTGCTGTCCGACAATGTCGCCACCGTCACGAGCGACGACGAAGCCGAAGCGGCCGCCGAAGCGGCGCTGTCGACCGTCGACTCCGACTTCGGCCGCACCACCGACCCGGTCCGCATGTACATGCGCGAAATGGGTTCGGTCGAGCTGCTCACCCGCGAGGGCGAGATCGAGATCGCCAAGCGCATCGAAGACGGCCTGAAGGACATGATCCAGGCCATCTCCGCCTGCCCGGTGACGATCGCCGAGATCATCGACACCGCGTCGCGCATCGAGAAGGACGAGATCAAGATCGACGAGATCGTCGACGGCATGGTCGACCCGGACGAGGACGAAAACACCTCGCCGACCGCGGTCGCCCCGACCACGACCGACGACGAAGACGAGGACGAGGACGAAGCGGAAGAAGCCGAGGAAGAGGAAGAAGAAGGCGGCGCCGCATCGGGCGCGGCCGGCTACTCGGCCGAACAGCTGGAGGCGCTGAAGCAGGCTGCTCTCACGAAGTTCAACAACATCGCCGACCAGTTCGACAAGATGCGCAAGGCCTTCGAAAAGGATGGCTACAACTCCAAGGCCTACGTCAAGGCCCAGGATGCGATCTCCGACGAGCTGCTGGGCATCCGCTTCACGGCAAAGGTCGTCGAAAAGCTGTGCGACACCCTGCGCGGCCAAGTGGACGAAGTGCGTCACATCGAGAAGCAGATCCTCGACGTGGCCGTGAACCGCTGCGGCATGCCGCGCGCCCACTTCATCAAGGTCTTCCCGGGCAACGAGACGAACCTGGAATGGGTCGACGGCGAAGTCAACGCCGGCCACGCCTACAGCGCGATCCTGGGCCGTAACATCCCGACCATTAAGGAACTGCAGCAGCGCCTGATCGACCTGCAAGCCCGTGTCGTGCTGCCGCTGCCGGACCTGCGCAACATCAACCGTCAAATGGCGGCCGGCGAAATGAAGGCGCGCAAGGCCAAGCGCGAGATGACCGAGGCCAACCTGCGCCTGGTGATCTCGATCGCCAAGAAGTACACCAACCGCGGCCTGCAGTTCCTCGACCTGATCCAGGAGGGGAATATCGGCCTGATGAAGGCGGTGGACAAGTTCGAATACCGTCGCGGCTATAAATTCTCGACCTATGCGACGTGGTGGATCCGCCAGGCCATCACCCGTTCGATCGCGGACCAGGCACGTACCATCCGTATTCCGGTGCACATGATCGAAACGATCAACAAGATGAACCGGATCTCGCGCCAGATCCTGCAGGAGACCGGGGCCGAACCGGATCCGGCGACCCTCGCCATCAAGATGGAGATGCCGGAAGATAAGATTCGCAAGATCATGAAGATCGCGAAGGAACCGATTTCGATGGAGACGCCGATCGGCGACGACGACGATTCGCACCTGGGCGACTTCATCGAGGACAACAACACGCTGGCGCCGTCGGATGCGGCCCTGCACGCCTCGATGCGCGGCGTGGTGAAGGACGTGCTCGATTCGCTGACCCCGCGCGAAGCCAAGGTGCTGCGCATGCGCTTCGGCATCGAGATGTCGACCGACCACACGCTGGAAGAGGTGGGTAAACAGTTCGACGTTACCCGCGAGCGCATCCGCCAGATCGAAGCGAAGGCCCTGCGCAAGCTGCGGCACCCGTCGCGTTCGGACAAGCTGAAGAGCTTCCTCGAGGGCAGCAGCTGATTGTTGTAATCGAAGCTTGACGGACCTGCACTAAAAGCAATATCCTCTCGCCACTCTGCTTCACGGTACCGCGCCGCTGAAGCGGGTGGCGAGATCACTTTCTAGCCACTGTCCCGATTTCTGGGCCTCTAGCTCATGCCTGGTTAGAGCAGCGGACTCATAATCCGTTGGTGCCCGGTTCGACTCCGGGGAGGCCTACCAATAAAATCAAAGACTTACACTAGTTTTGTAACGAAACAACGTACCGCAAATCAGCGTAAGTTCCGCAAATTCCGATTTCTACCGCCCTGTTTAGCTCACATTCCTGTTAGCAATGGCGTTAACGTAGTTAGAATTGCCTTTGTTTCTAGTTACGAAGAAAAGTCGGACATACCTTGCAAATTTCACACGGCTTAGTAAGTTTCTTGCTAGAATTGCTCGATCCTTTAGAATGTACTCCTGGTTAGCTTAAGATCATCATTCGTAATGAAAGGTGCAAATGGCAACGAAATCGACAAGTGCTAAGGTAGCTAAGACTGCCTCAAAAGTGATAAAAAGCCCTTCAACGGGTGCCGGTTCAAAAACTGCGGCAGGAAGCGCACTGTCGCAGAAAGGTAACGATAAAAAGACATCTACGACGGCAGCGAGTGCTGCGTCTAAAGTTTTGCGAGATGGTAGGACTGGTACGGCATCTAAAAGCGCAGCCGGGTCGGCATTGACTCAGAAGGCTGCCGCGTCAAATTCTGGGACCAGTAGTGGCGGCCCTCGGAAGAAGAAATGATTCTCAAAGACGCACTCGAGAATTACTACACGTTCAGCGGAAAGACGAGCGAAATTGTTCGTCAGCTGGGTCTAGCGGGAATAGCAGTCGTCTGGCTCTTTAAGCAGGACAATAAGACGTTTACGCAAATTCCCGCTGACCTTAAATTGCCGCTCCTGCTAATCGTAGTTGGGCTCGCATGTGATCTTTTGCAATATGCTGTGTCAACCCTTATTTGGGGGTCATATCACCGGTACAAAGAGGCCGGCGGGATCAATCCGAAGCATAGTTTCCAGGCGCCATTATCAATCAATATCCCGGGGATTACATTCTTTGTCCTGAAAATCCTATTTATTGGATCAGCCTATTTTTACCTTTTGAAATATATAAATAGCTTCATTGTCTTTAAATAAATATGGAGTTTAAGCAGTAGTCAAGGAGTTATATGAACCCGTTTCTTTCAGGCGAAATTGCCAGTCGATTAAGACAATTTCAAATAATCGACAGGCAAGCCGCAAGTCTCAAAGGAATCATGATTCCGAATCCAGAGTCAGGCTTTGAAAGCGAAAGCTTTGTAACTATAAAGTCTGTGGAAGATACGGAATTCGATTTCTTGATTACTACAATGGGTGTGGAAATTTATGCATATTATTCTAAAATCCTAAGGAAAGTTCAAAACGCTTTTGTTCCAATGGGCAGGATCGAATTTTTTCAGAAAAATCGGGATCCTAGAATCGTAGACGTTTTCGATGGCGAGAATTTACTTGAGATTGAGTTTTCCGCGAACGGCAATTTCCAAATATTTGATGACTATTTAAACTGCAGTCCATCGAGAGATAGAATCGGAATGACTCGTGATGTAATCGTCACGCAAGTAACTGAGGCATTGCACCGAAAAATATTTGACGACGGTTGATTAGCTTACTTCCTCGTCATTGCAGCAGAAGCGTGAGGACGAAATTTCAGACTGGCACGACGGACTGGATCTAGCCGATTGCGGATGCAGTCTACCGAGTAGTTCTGCATAACGTTGTCAGTTCCGAAGAATTAATTTGCGCATGGTGAGGGTAGTCTATGGAGCATATTCTTAAAGCTGTGGAACTGGCCGCGAAATATGCGTGGGCTTCATCCGTAGCTATAGCATTCGTGTTGTTCGTTCCTTGGCATGTCGCCGTTGACTTAGGGATTCACACGATTCGCACTGCATATCGCGGATACCTCTGGATCGGCTTAGTTGCTTCTCTCGCTTTATTTGTTAGCTCGGCGGGACCAGCACTCAAGAGTTTTTTTCTCAGCTACTGGACGCGGCGTGCTGAGCATCAAAAGGCTGCTGAGGCTAAAGCATCGCGCCGTGGCTTAATGCTCGAGCGACTCCGTGGTCTAAGCCCTGATGAGCTCGGCTTGCTCCAGTATTGTCTCTACCACGGCCAGCAAACAGTGTTTGGTGAAGCGCATCACCCGATTGCCGGGGCCCTTATTGGCAAGAGAATGATGGTTATGGGGTCCGGAACTGTCTGGCGTGTGCCGTACACGTTTGGCGATGAGGCGTGGGCGCTTGCACGCGAGCACGTTGAAGAATTCCTTCCAGTCGCCGTGCGTGAGCATCCGAATGCAGAGGCGTTTCTCGCGAAGTTTGAAAAAAATCTGAAGCCACAGGTTCTTTAGTTAATCATGCCGAGCAGCTGCCCGGCTATCGGCCTAGCTGGTTGATTATTGGTTCAGGTCATTTAGTAGGATCACTAGTTTCCCTTCTGGTACTGGATGTATTGCCTAGTCATCGTTGCCGAAGCATGGCCACGCAGACTCTGTGCCGCTTTCATGCCCTGTTGTTCATCCTTGTTCGTCCCGGCCTTGGCGCGTAGGTCGCGGAATTAAAAGTCGCGAATGCCATCTCAAGATCAGGACGCCAGGCTACGGCCCAATACCGAGCTTGATTGAAAGCACAGCGGAACTGGCCTTCGCTCATAGGAACTAACTGAAGGCTGGTCACTTTCTCGGTTTGTCGTACGCAAGGATGCGGTCTATGACAGCCTTAAGCTCGCCCTCAATGGCAATCCACAGCTTCGACTTTGTCTTGTTCTGCTGCGCCGAAATCGCGCCATCCTCTATAGTTCGAGCTGTAGGTCCCATACCATAATGCGAGTAATGCCAGACATCTCCGTTCGTCCGCTTACTGTATCCCGCGTCCGGTCGTCGCCCAATACATCCCGCCCAGCAGGTGAGCAAGGTACTGCGGATCGCGATACGCCCGCACATCGTGCCCAAGAGTCGTCACGAACACACGCGACTTGCCGACCTGGTGATACCAGGCCACCGGATGGTCCTTGCCCATGCCGTTCGCGACTTGCCCTTTCCAGATTTTGGTCGGGTCGTAGCTGGCTTCGTCCACTGCTAGCACGGTATTGATCTTCACGTTGTAGGGATTGGTCAGCTCATACCATTCGTCGCTCCAGATCCAGCGTTGAGGCACGCCGAAGGTGGCGGGGAAGTTCTTGTCGACGGTATCGATGACGGCCGTCTGCAGCATCGGATGAATCCGGAACGAGCGCCCGACCAGCTTTTCATACCAAGGCCAGGCGCCGGGAGGATTGAAGATCACAGCGCGGTGCACAATCACAACGTTGCCGCCGCCATTTACGTACTCTTCAAAAGCCTTGCGCTGCTTCTCGTTGAACTCCTCGCCAGAGGAATTCATCAGCACGATCGCCGCATAATGTTTCAGCTCGCCCTCGAGGGCTTGCATCTGGGTGGACCAGGTCACGTCGAAGGCATGCAGCTTGCCCATCTGTTCGAGGCTGTCGCGCGCCACCGGGATGTATTCGTAGTGGTATTTGTTGGGTCCTCCCAGCACCAGCAGCTTGAACTGCGGCTCCGCCCAGCTGGCGGAAATGAAGGCGAAGCATGCAAGCAATCCGACGACCAGCCGTTTCATATGTTCCCTCGGTAATGGACCCATCAACGAATGAAGCAAGCATAACAGCAGAGCGAGGGCAGGGCAGGTAAACAAAAAACCGGCCCGAAGGCCGGTTCTCGTCAGCGAAGGCAGCGACTTAGAAAGTAAAGTCAGCCGCCTTCGACGAAGCCGTTGCCGGCTGCACCGCAATGTTGGCGCCCTTGGCGACTTTCAGCACGCCGATCAGGAAGGAACCGGAATCGGTCACGACCTTGCCCAGCACCGGCAGCGAGTCCTTCACGGGGATCAGTTTCGGCAGGCTCAGCGGGTTTGCACTGGCTTTCGCGATCAGCGACTGGCCGGTCTTAGTCAGGTCAACCGCCTGCAGTCCGCCGATGCCGAAGTTCAGCAGTGCCTGGCCAATCATCTTCTTCTTGTCGCTGCTCAGCGAGCCGATGCGCTTTTCCATCTCGCCCGAATCCAACAGGGTCTGGGCCGCCGCCTGCTCGGACTTGTAGAGTTCAGCGAACTTGGCTGCCTTCTCGGCCGGGTCGGTGATCTTTTTGATGTCGGCGAGCTTGGCGCGCTTGCCTTCGATTTCTTGGTCGCTTGCGAAAGCGGCATTGATGGCGGTGACCGACTGGCCGGCCAGCTCGCCCAGCGCTGCGCTTTTCGCGACGAAGGTACCGACATCGGCACCGATATCGCCGCCGGAGACAGGCGACTTGGCGCCGGCCAGCATCGAGCCCAGGCCGCCCAGTTGGGCATTGGCTGCGCCGGCGGCCATCAGGCAGGCGGCAATGACGATTGCTTTGCGAATCATTTTCATGGTTTTCCCTAGTTTGAGTTCATCTTGTTGATCAGGTCTGCCTGCATGGACAGCCCGTTTTCTAGCCCTCTATATCCGTAGAAAGCATTCTTTTCCGACGACGGAAAGCCGCCGAAATCTGTGCGCAGCCCGGAGACAAAGGTCTTTTGTACCTGGCTATCCTTTTTCAGGTGCACTAGCATTCCGGTCTGTACCGTCACCTTGCAGCTCTGCGGGCCGTCGCACTGGGGCGCCGCCACCTCGCGGACCGTATAGCCCGGTTGGCTGCAGACCTCCACCGATGGACGCTCGAGCTTGGTGTCGAACAGCCCGAGGCTCAGCAGCGAGTTGGCCTGTGCGTAGAACTTCGGATCACCGACGTACGAGGCAAACTTTTTCGACTGGTATTGGGCATGGCGCGCCAGCGGCGAGAAGTAGCCGACGTCGATCAGGTTGTCCTTGCCCACATAGACCGGCTCGTCGCAATCGATCACCCGCGTGGCATTCGGCGGCACCTCGGTGTACAGGCGCAGCAGGTCGCCATTGCGCGGGCGCGGCAAGGCCGGGTTGACGGCAGCGTAGGGAAAGCCCACCAGCTCGCCTTCGGTGACGGCACCGCCGGAGCCACTACCGGCTTCCAGGTCGAGCAGGGCGGGCTTGCCGCCCACCTTGGCGTCGAGCGGGTGCAGGATGTCGAACGCCACCTTGCCGCCGGCCGGCATGCCGGACAGGCCGCTTACCCACACCTTCTCCTTGTCGACGCGCTCGATCTTGTAGTCACGTGGCGCGAAACGCACGTTGGCCAGGAAGTTCTGCGCCAGCTTGGCGGTCGCATTCTTGAGCGACACTTCCTTGGCCTGTGCCAGGCCCAGGCCTTCGCCGTCGATGCGTTTGATCGCGTAGTTGTCGTCGCCCAGCCCGGAATAAATCACGCGCCCGTGGCGATCGATCACCTGCGCCGTCACCAGGGTGCGGAACATTTCCTCGGTCTTGGTGCCGCCGGCGCCTGCCAGGGTCACGGACGGGCTGACCGTCGGCGTAAAGCGCAGGAAGTAATCGGGCGCATCCTTGGGCGAGCCGGTCGCCTCGGCCATGCCGGCGATCTTCTGCCAGGTCACGCAGTTGGCCGAGCGGGTCAGGAGTTCCTTGGTCTGGGCGAAGTTCACGTCCACCGGCGCCATCTGGAAGGATGCCTTGAAGCCGATATCCTTCTCGAACAGCGCCGCCACCGAGCTGGCCCAGCTGTCGCTGCCATCCTGCGAGACGACCGGCATGATGCGTGGCTTGGTGCTGGCGTCGGCCGCGCTCTCGAAGATGAACTTGAGGCTGCTGCCGACCGAAGCACTGCCGGCCGCGGCCTTGATGACGGCGTAGCCGGTGTCCGCGTACAGCACGTCGAAGATCGCTTCCTTGCCCGCCGCGTCACGCGCCTCGACCTGCTCGCCCTTGACGAAACCGGCTTCCGCGCCGCGGTCGGTCACATAGAAGTCGCCGTCGCGTCCGACGATCTTGACGTTCACGTCCTTCGGATCGAAGGCCTGGCGCGCGCTGGCGACGAGGCTGGCCGCCTGGGCTTCCAGGTTGCGGATCAGGGTCTGGCGGATGACGGCGTCGGCAGCGCCCGACTCGTATTCCCTGCGGCCCAGGCTGAAGGGCGAATAGACCGTTTCGCTGATCGTGTAGACCACCTTGCCCAGGCTCGGGCGGACGAACTGCACGTTCAGGGTGATCGGAATCAGGACGTCGATGTTCTCGCCCTTGGGCACCTCGTAGACCGAGGCGCGGGTGATCCCGAGCATGACGGCATAGGTGTCGCCCACCGCGACGGAAGGCGAGGCCTTGCATTGCAGGTTATCGTCGTCGACGAACTTGTGCGCGCCGGCCACCTTGACGTCGGCCACCTGGCGCGGATGCACCAGCGATTCGGGGTAGGCAGCGTGCAGGCGCCCGACGAAGCCCTTGATCAGCTGGCGCTGGGCCTGCCGTCCGGCCTCGTCGTCGAACAGCCTGGCCATGAGCTTCTGGTCGAGCAGCTTGTACTTGTCGCGCGCCTCCTTGGAGACGCCCTCGATTTCCTTGACGGGGAAGAGGTAGAACTGCGCACCGGATGCGCCGGCGCTCAGCGCCAGCGCACAGGCCGCAGCGATACCGCGGGCCACTTGACGCATCAGATCTCCACCGGGCACTTGCCCTCAACGCAGAACACCATGCGGTTGCCGCGCTGCTCGAAGCGTGCGTTCTTGTAGACCGAGCCTTCGCCCTCGGCGATCTCGTCGATCAGGTCTTCCACCGTTTCGGAGAAATTACCTTTGGCGACGACGGTCCAGCGGCGCATACCCTCGGAGGCGTTATCGTCCGCCTGTACTTCGACCACGCCTGCGGCGTCCTTGATCTTGGCCGAGAAGTCGCGGCGCAGCTTGGCCGGCACGCGCGAGTCGCTGTAGAGCGCCACCACGTAGGTGCGGCCACGGCTTGCCGCCACCTGCAGTTCGCGCTGCGCATTGGTGCCGACGTTGTCGGCCAGGGCCCGCGCCATCGCCTCGGACAGGTTGGCGCGGCAGTTCTGGTCGGACGAGCCCAATGCGCGCTTGACGATGGTGCCGGAGATGAAGCCTTCGCCGGTATCCACGTCGGACGAAGTCAGCATCAGCTGGCCGGCGCAGGAAACGTGGCCGCTCGATGTCGTGCCTTCCGAGTTCATCACGGCGGTGCCATAGACCAGGTACTTGGCCTTGTAGTTGCCCTGGGCAGCCTTCTGCAGATACATGTCGAACTTCTGCTGACGCGCGATTTCCGAGTTGGTGAGGCGGCGGCCGTTTTCAATACGGAAGTCCTTCTCGTCCGTGAACGAGAGGTTGTATTCGCGCACCACCTGCTGCAGCTTCTGGTTGATCATCGCAGCCGAATCGTCCGATGGCTTGGCGTTGTCGATACCCGGGAACACCTGGCGCACCTTGAGGTTGACCACGTCGTTCTGCTTCTCGACCGCGTTCTGGCGGGTGGCGAAGCTCGATGCGCTGGCGGACTTCGCGGCGCTGGCGCTGGACGAGGAGGCGCTCACGGCGGCCTGGGACGAGGAGCTTCCTGCCGCGGCCGACTTCTGGGAGGCGGCAAAGCTGGAGTCGCTCGAGCCTGCCACGCGGGTGTCACGGGCGCCGGCCACCTGGGTGCTGCGTGCGCCCGCGGCCGCGCCGCCGTAGCCATCCTGCAGGGCGGCCGAGCTGCGGTCCGAACCCGAGAAGGACGCCTTGTCGGAACCCGCGAAGGCGGACTTGTCGCGCGCTGCAACGGCCGACTGGGAACTAGCGGCGAAGGCCGACTTTTCGGACGATGCTGCGGCGAAGCTGGACTTCTGGGCGCTGGCCGAGCTGCTCGATGCGCTCTTCGCGCCGGAGCTGGTCGCGGTGTAGTCGGACATCGAGCTCTTGTCGTGCGAGTAGTCGATTTCCGTCACCAGGGGCTGCGACGGGTCCAGCTTGGTGCCGACGCCGTAGTATTCGTCGATCAGGAACAGCACTTTCGCACTGGCCGACGACGCGGTCGAGGTGATGCCGAGCACGCGGGCCATGTCCATGAACTGGGCGGCGTCCACTTCGAGGGCGGTCTTTGCGGTCAGCACGTCGCCTTCGGCATTGAAGCTGGTCTTCATGTTGTCGGCCAGCTGCTTGCGCAGGTCCACCAGCCCGTCACGCACCTTGGCGCTGGAGGGATCGGCGCCGAGCCTCAGCTTGAGCAGGCGCAGGACGGCGTCGTTCTCGGCTTGCTCGCGTGCCACGCGACGCGCTTTGATCAGGTCGCCGTTGTTCGCCTTGACGCTCACTTCGATCGAGCCGTTGGCGGAAAGTGGCTCCGCATGTGCCATGCTGAGCCCGAGCGCGAACAGCGCCGATGCGATAAGGGTTTTCTTCATGTTGTGTTCTGCGAGAAGGTGGGATGTGGGCGAATCAGTCCGGCAGCTTGACCGAGACGTCGCCGGCGCTGGCTTCGACGCCCTTGGCGCCGACGCTGGCGCTGGCGTCAGGCGCCGCGGGCGCCGCTGCAGCCTGGGCCTGCACGCCATCGGCGGTTGCCTTCACCGCTTCCGGAGCGGCCGGTGCTTCTGGTGCGGCAGGACTGTCGATCGCGCTGGCCGGGGCGGGGTCGGCCTTCTTGTCGCAAGCGGAGAGGAGGGGAATAGCGAAGCACAGTGCGAGGACTGTGGCATTGAAGGTTTTGGACATGGCAGCTGAACTGTTATGGTTTTTAGAGCGTTCAAGTTACAGGACTGCAATATTTCTGTAAAGAACCAACCATAATTTATTTGCTACGCATACGGCCTGCCAGGCACCACAGCATGAACTTCGCAAAGTAGAGCACGACAAGCGTTCCGCCAAGGTCGCCCGCCGCCATCGCGACAAAACTGGCGCCCAGGTTTTCCTTTTGCTCGTAGAGCGCGAACCACAGGTGATGCAGGAAAGGACTCGCCAGCGAGAACATGAGCGACAGGATGAGCAGGCGCTTCGGCGTCAGGTTTTGCAGCGAAGGCTGCAAGCCGGAAAAGTGCTGCATCGCGCGGTACACCAGGTAGGGGCTGGCGCTGGCCAGGATCCCGCCCGCGAAGGAGCGCACCGGATCGTTCGGAAAGAACTCGACCACGCACACGATCCAGGAAATGAACAGCAGCCCGATGGCGCCGGCTTCGGCGAAGAGCAGGATGGCCAGCAGGCGCACGCCGGCCGGCAGGTAGATCCAGGCAATCCCGGGAGCAAACTCGAGCGCCGCAAACAGCAGCTGGTTGACCTTCAATACCGCAAAAAACAGCAGCATGGTCACCGCAACCATGGCAGTATGCAACTTGAATTGGTTCATTGTGAACAGCGCTACAGTAAAATGGCCAATCCAGCCGCGACGAGGGACCCGAGCATAGCTTATCTGTTCACCAACTTGCAACTGCCTGAGATGAAGCCAACCCGCCCAGCCGACATCTATCTACGCTTTCTGCAGCTCACCGAAGCACTGCGTGGCCTGCCTACGCTGCCGGAACTCGATCCCCTCGAAGAACGCATCCTGGCCCTGGTGGCGCGGGCGCGCCAGGAGAACGAGCGCCTGTCGGTGCGCGACATGATGGCCAAGGACCAGCTGGGTTCTCCGGCTACCGTGCACAACCGCCTGAAATCGATGCGCGAGAAGGGCTGGATCGTGCTCACCGATACCGAGGACAGCCGCCGCAAGCAGGTCGACCTGACCCAGGCGGCCTTGCAGCACTTCGACAGGCTGTCGCAGTGCATGCTCAACGCCACCGGCGCCAAGGGCTGATTCCGGCGTAACAGCGCATGGCAGGCCCGTCTAGCTGGTGGCGACGGCGCGCGCCAGCCCCTTCATGTTCTCGACCGTCTCGATTACATCGCGCACGCGGAAGGGTTTGATCAGGATGCGGCTGACCCCGCAGGAGCGCAGCACCTGGATCAGCTCGGCATTGGCGGATTCCACCAGCACCGCGATTGGGATCGTGGCCGGGCAAGCGCCCTTGCCGGAGCGGATCTGCTGGATCAGGGTGAGCCCGCGCAAGGCATCGCTCGGCTCCGGCCACTCGAGCGCGATGACCAGGCCGTCGAAGCGGCGCAGCTCGCACATCTGGTGCGCGGTCGGATAGGTGGCCGTTTCCGTGACGTCGGCCGCGCCGAGGTCGCGCAGGGTGAGGGACACCGTGCGGCGCAGCAGGTTCGCCGGTTCGACCAGCAGCAGGTTGAAGGCCCCCGGCTTATGCATTGGTCTCCACCCCCGGCGAAGCCAGTTCGAGCATCGCCAGTTCGCGCAGGCTCTTCAGGATCGACAGTTCGACCGCGTCGAGCGTGCGTGGGCGGGTGTCGATCAGGCACAGGGTGCCGATCACGAGCCCATCCTTGCCCAGCGGCGCGCCGGCATAGAAGCGGATGTGCGGCGCGCCCGTCACCAGCGGATTGTCGTGGAAGCGCGGGTCGAGCAGGGCGTCCGGCACCAGCAGGATGTCGTTGCTGTGCAGCGCATGCGCGCAGAAGGAAATGTCGCGCGAGGTTTCGCAGGCTTCCAGCCCGACGCGCGCCTTGAACCACTGGCGCTCGCTGTCGACCAGGCTGATCAGGCAAATGGGGACGTCGAACTCGCTCGCGGCAAACGCCACGATCTTGTCGAGCCGCTCCTCGGGCGGCGTGTCGAGCAGCAGCATGTCATACAGCAGCGCGAGGCGCTCCTGCTCGTTGTCGGGAATCGGTGGCTTGATCATGAGGGCATTCGGTGGCTGCTGCAAACACCGAACGATAGCCGATTTTTACGCCTGCGGCCAAGCCTCCCGCAATGGGAAGGCGCCCCGCCTCAGCCAGCCGCGCTCGATGCTGAACTTCCACCAGCGTTCGGCGCCGGGATCGGGTGATGCATCGCCGTGCCAGTCGACTTCGGCGATGCCTTGCAGCTGCAGGATGTCGCCGCTGTCGAAGTCAAGCATCACGAGCGCGGCGCGCGGCTCCAGCAGCAGGTTGCCCAGGGTGTTGAAGTAGCGGTTTCCCGCGTAATCGGGCACGTGCAGGACATGGCCTTGCAGGCGCAGGAAACCGGCTTCGCCGCCGCGGTGCGAGATGTCCAGGCCGCGTGCCGCGCCTCCCCCGGTGGCGCCGCTCGAGGTGGCCACGAACATGGTCTCGCATGCGGCGACCAGGCGTGCGGCTTCCGGCGGCAGTTGCGCGCCGAAGACCTCGCTTGGTCCGGCCTGGCGCTGCACGCGCTCGAGCCGGCGCACGTGGATGTAGCGCGGGCAGTTGCCGAAGGATTGGTGCACGTCGACCAGCAGGCCGCCGCCATCCACCTGCGCGACGACGCCGTTCTCGCGGTTGCGGCGGCGCGTGCCGAGGTCGATGCCGAGCAGGCCGACGTCGGTACCTGCGTGCAGGCAGGCATGGGCCGGGTCGGCGGCATCCGGCAGGGCGGCGATGCGCAGCTGGCCGGGTTCGGGCGAGCTCGCGAAGCCGGGTTCGCCATGCAGCAGCGTGGCCAGCGGCCGGCCGTCCCCGTCCGCCAGCGCCACGCACACGAAAGGCAGCAGGGCAAAGAACTGGCGGTGCTGGTCCGGCATCTGCGAGCGGATCGGCGCGCCGGGCGGCCCGCCGCCTGCCAGCTGCTGGGCGCGCAGTTCGCCGGCGTGGAAGGGTTGCGGGATGCGGTAGTCGTTCATGCTCAGTCCTCCGGCATCGGCACGAAATGCGGCAAGCTCTGGACCCGTGCGATCCAGGCACGCAGCTGCGGATAGGGCGCCAGCGACACGCCGCCTTCCGGCGCGTGCGCGACATAGGAATAACAGGCCAGGTCGGCCAGCGTCGGCGCAGGTCCCGCCAGGAAGTCCTGCCGCGCCAGCTGCGCTTCCATGAAGCCCAGCACCTTGTCGGCCAGCTTGTGCATGAGTTCCTGGGGCATGCCGGTATCGCCCCAGCGCGCCGTCACCCGCGCTTTGGCCGGACCGAAGGCGATCTCGCCGGCCGCCAGCGACAGCCAGCGCTGCACCTGGGCCGCTCCGACCGGATCCTCCGGCAGCCAGCCGCTGCCGGGTGCATAGCGTTTCGCCAGGTAGACCAGGATCGCATTGCTGTCCGCCAGCACCAGCTCGCCGTCCTGCAGGACAGGGATCTGGCCGAGCGGATTGATGCCGCGGAACGCTTCGCTCTGGCGCACCGAAGCCGGCGCATCGATGAAGCGGTAGGGCAGCTGCAGCATGTGCAGCAGCAGCTGGACGCGGTGGGTGTGGCCGGACAGGGCAGTGCCGTGGAGGGTGATGGCAGTCGTGGTCATGGTGGGATCCAGTTGATTGGGATAGGTCATGCTATCCACGGCAGCGTCGTTGCGGAATGGGGCATAATCGCAATTCACTCTTTCGCAGATTGCAAGAATCATGGACCGTCTGGACGAACTGCAGGTCTTCCTGGCCATCCTGGACGCGGGCAGCATGTCCGCAGCCGCGCAGAAGCTGCGCCGTTCGCCTTCGGCCGTCACGCGCAGCCTCGCCACCCTGGAAGAGCGCGTCGGCCTGCGCCTGTTCGAGCGCAGCACGCGCCGCTTGACGGCCACCAGCGAGGGACTGCGCCTGGCCGAGCAGGCGCGGCGCCTGCTGGCGGACTACGAGGGCGCGATCAGCGAGCACGACGCGGCGGTGCCGCGCGGCCTGCTGCGCGTGACGGCGCCGATGGTGTTCGGCCGCCGCCACGTGGCGCCGATCGTCACGCGCTTCCTGATGCGCTATCCGGAAATCCAGGTCGAGCTGGTCCTGGGCGATCGCAACATGGACCTGATAGAAAACGGTATCGACGTCGCGCTGCGCATCGGGCCGCTCGACAGTTCCGGCCTGGTGGCGCGCCGGGTGGGCGAGGTGCGGCGCATGACGTTGGCCAGTCCCGCTTACCTGGCGCAGCATGGCGAACCGGCCACACCGGAGGACCTGGGAGGGCACGAGCTGATCCTCGGCACCGCGGTGCGGGGCCTGGCGGAGTGGCGCTACCGTACGGGCGAGCGCGAGCACATCGTGCGCTTCACGCCGCGCCTGCGGCTGAACGACATCGAGGGTGTCCTGAACGCGGCGCGCGCGGGCTTCGGCATTGCGCAGGCGCTGTCCTACCAAGCGGCGCCCGACCTGCAGGCGGGCAGCCTGGTGCGCCTGTTAAGTGCCTACGAACCGGAGGCGCTTCCCGTGCACCTGGTCTTCCCAAGTGCGCGGCACATGGCGCTGCGGGTGCGGGCCTTCGTCGATTTCGCGGTGGAAGAGCTGGGGCAGCTGCCGCTGATTCGCCAGGCTTAGCGATGCTCCGTCACGCCCACCTGCCGGCACATGTCGAGCACGGGGCAGGTCGAACACTTGGGCTTCGTCCCGGTGCAGATGTGCTTGCCGAACGGGACCAGCAGCCGGTTGATGGTGATCCAGTGCTGTCGCGGCAGCGTGGCTTCCAGCGCCAGCAGGGTCTTCTCGGGCGTCGCCGCCTTCACATAGCCCCAGCGCCCAGTCACCCGGTGCACGTGGATGTCGACGCTGATGACGGGCGTCCCGCAGGCCACGCCCAGCACCAGGTTGGCGCACTTCGGACCGACGCCGGCAAAGGACAGCAGCACCTCGCGTTCGCCCGGCAGGGTTTCGCCGAAGCGTTCGACCACCTCGCGCGCGATTGCCAGGATCTGCTGTGCCTTGCGCTCGTGGAAGGTCGAGGGGCTGATCAGGGCGTCCAGTTCTTCCCAGCCGAGCCCCGCGATGGCGGAGGGCGTGCGCGCCTGCGCGAACAGCCGGCGCGACACCGGCAGCGTCACTTCGTCGTAGGTGCGGATCGAGATGATGCAGGCCAGCAGCTGCTCGAAGGTCGACGTAAACCCTTCTTCGGCCAGCTGGAACAAGGCCGCCTTGGGCCAGGGCTGCACGGCCGCTTCGATGCGCTCGAGCGCGAGGTCGATGTCGAAGGGCCGCTTGTCCATGCTATGCGTCGCCGCCGCCGCCCGACCTGCGGCTCCTGAGCCAGTCGTGCCCGCCCGCCTTCAGGGCCTTGGCGATGACTTCCGGCGGCAGGCTGTAGACAGTGGCCCAGGTGGCGCGGCCGTCGGCGCTGTTCGACGGGAAGCTTTCGGTTTCGATCGGCCAGTGGTACTTGCGCTTGAGCGCGCGCACGATGGCGGCGAGGGTGATGCGGCCGCGCAGCGGTTCGGCACCCAGCTGGTCTTCGTTCGACAGCAGCACTGCGAGCACGGCGCCGCGCGCGGTCTGGGGTCCGGGAAAAATGGGGGTCTTCTTGGGCATGGGGCGATTGTAGCCGGGCTCGCTTTACTGCAGCGCATGCAGGCTGCCGTCCTTCCCGAGCTCGTACCTGGCCAGGTCGCGCGCGAGGAACAGCGTGCCGGTATAGTGCTCGCGCGCCTCGCGTTCGATGTCGTTCAATGTCAGCGCGCCTTCGCGGTCCTGGTAGCGCGGGCTGAAGTGGGTCAGGATCAGGTTCGGCAGCGCCGCCTCTTGCGCCATGCGCGCCACCATCGCGGCCGAACTGTGCTGCGGGCCGGGGCCGACCTTGTGCAGGACCGCTTCGGTATAGGTTGCCTCGTGCACCAGCAGGTCGGCGCCGTTCGCTTCCCTCGCCAGGAGCTCGGGGCTGTCGTTGTCGCCCGCGATGATCACCTTGCGCGAGCGGCGCGGCGGCAGCAGGAACTGCTCCGCCACCACGACGCGCCCGTCCGCCAGCACCACGTTGCGGCCCTGCTGGATCTCGCCCCAGGCTGGTCCCGCCGGGATGGCGCCCGCCTTCAGCTTGCCGATGTCGAGTTTGCGCTCGACCGCGGCCTCGGTGAAGCTGTAGGCCCAGCAATCGATGCGGTGCGACAGGCGCGTGGCGTGCACGCGCAGGTCAGGAAGGATGTCGGTGTGCGCCAGGTCCTCGATCGCCACCCAGTCGATCGGGTAGGGGAGCGTGAGCTGGGTCGCTTCCATGATGCATTCCATCATGCCGCGCAGCGGCGCCGGGCCGACGATGGCCATCGGCGCCGTGCGATTCAGCATGCCGGCGCTGGCCAGCAGGCCGGGCAGGCCGTAGCAGTGGTCGCCATGCAGGTGGGTGATGAAGATGGCGCGCAGGCTCATCGGCGACATGCTGGTGCGCAGCAGGCGATGTTGCGTGCCTTCGGCGCAGTCGACCAGCGACCAGTGCTTTGCTCCGCGCGTGCGCAGGGCGATCGCCGTCATGTTGCGCGACCGGGTCGGTGTGCCGGAGGAGGTTCCGAGGAATTGGATTTCCATAAGTAAGGACATTATCCGGAATCGGGCCAATGCGGCGTCAGCTTGCTTGCGGCGTGCAAACATCATGAAGCTTGATCGGTCTCAAAGCGTTTTCGCAACCACGGGAACCGCGTGCACTCCTAGGTGCTTGCGCTGTCTGAATTGGCAGGACGGCCGCCATGGTGCGGCTGCCTTCTGACCATGCAAAGGAGATGTCATGCGCAGCATTTATCCGCTCGTCGCGGCAGCATGCCTGCTGGCCGCACCCCTTGCCTCAGCCGCCCAGTGCGGTCCCGGAGGCAAGGTGAACGTCACCGCGCAACGCGCCACCGTGGCCGGCCCGAACGGCTTCATCGCCACTGGCGCCCAGCTTGCCAGTGAAGTCGAGGGCAGCTATGCGCTGTCGAATGGCCGCCGGCTCGAGCTGATCGACCTCGACCAGCAGGTGTATGCCGATTTCGGCAAATGGAGCCGGGTGCGGCTGGACGAAGTCGGTCCGCACCGTTTCGCCTCGCGTGAGGGCGACGTCCAGATGACCTGGCTGCCGGGCGAGCGCACCGACACCATTGTGCTCAGCTATCCGGCCGACAGCCGCGGACGCTTCAAGCGCGGCTGTTCCTGAGGCAGTCTAGCCTCGCCCCGGGCGCTCCAGCCGGAGCGTCGGCAGGTAGCGCCACAGGTAGATGCTGACGCCCGCGCCGGTCAGCAGCAGCACGCCGACCAGCAGCGGGCGATCCGTTTCAAGCAGGCGCCGCATCGCCAGCAGCAGCGATACCCACAGCATGGCCGTGGCGACGATCTTCGCCTTCAGCGGAATGCCGCGGCCGCCCTCGAAGTTGCGCAGGTATTCCCCGAACACGCGGTGCGACAGCAGCCAGCCGTGCAGGCGCTCCGAGCCACGCGCGAAGCACCACGACGCCAGCAGCAGGAAGGGCGTGGTCGGCAGCAGCGGCAGGAAGATGCCGAGGATGCCCAGCAACAGCGCCAGCACCCCCGCCGCGTTATAGAAGGGTTTCATGCTCGCACTCTAGCATGCAGCTCCTGGCCGGGAATAGCGTTGCTTTGCGGCATCAAATCCATCAAATTTAAGCCAACAATAAGTTCCACAAGGAAACGACAGGTATAATCGACTCCATCACGACGGGCGCGATCGAGAACTTATAGCAGGCGCAAGCAAGACGCCCGGCTTCGCCTCCTTCGCCATTGTTCCGCTGCCGCAGTCCGTCGTCCATGCCTTCGCTTACTCCCTCCGCCAAGCCCCCATCCCGCGTACGCCTGGGCGATTTCTTCCGGCCCCGCGTGCTGCGCGACCTGGCCATCTACCTGGCCTTGATGCTGCCCATCGTCTGGGGTCTGGTGGCGGTCGAGCAGTCGCGCTTCGCCAGCCTGGCCCAGGCCGGCAGCAAGCGCGACCTGCGCAACTATGCCCGCGTCTTTACCGAGGAAGTGCGCGCCACCGTCGGCATCGTCGACCTGTCGCTGATCCAGCTGCGCAGTATCTGGCAGAACGACCGCGCCGACTTTCCCAAGGCCGTCGGCGAGCATGCGCGCCACCTGCGCCAGCGGGTGCCGCTGATGGTCACCGTGTTCGACGCGCAGGGCAGGGTGGCCTACACCAATGCCGCCCCCTCGCACGGCGGGCGCGACATGCAGCAGGCCATCAGCTACCAGGCCCACCTCGGGATCAGCGACGACCGCATCTACGTGAGCCGGCCGGTGATCTGTCCGCTCACGCACGCCTGGGCGGTGCAGTTCAGCCGCTCGGTCCGCGACGCCCAAGGCCGCCTGCAGGGAGTGATCATGGCCACCGTCGCGCCGGATTACTTCGTGCGCTTCTACGACGACATCGACCTTGGTCCCAACGCCTCGGTGTCGCTGATGCGCACCGACGGCACCGTCATCGCGCGCAGCACCCGCGGCAGCATCAACCACGGCACCGGCCAGGTGCTGAAGGACAATCCGCATGCGTCGCACAGCCCGGTGACGGGGAGTTTCCGCCGCGTCGGCCAGATCGACGGCATCGAGCGCTTCTACACCTGGCACAAGCTGCCCGAATACGGCATGGTAGTGACGGTCGGCGAAGCGGTGCAGGATGCCGAGGCCCGCTTCACCCAGCAGCGCGCGGTGCTGACCTGGGTCGGCGCCGCCGTCTCGCTCGTCCTGACCCTGCTGGGTTGGGCCGCCCTGGGCGCCACCGACCGCCGGCGCCGGGCGCTGAAGGCGCTGGCCGCGGCCGAGGCGCGCTGGAAGCTGGCGCTGAGCGCCACCGGCGACGGCGTGTGGGACTGCGACGTGGTAACGGGCCTGGCCACGCTGTCGGCGCGCGCCCGCAAGATCCTGGACACCGAGCGCTCGGTGATCTCCTGGTACGGCAGCGCGCTCGACGCCATTGTCCATCCCGACGACCTGCCGGAGCTGCGTGCGCAACTGCGCGGCCACCTGGCGGGCAAGACCGAGGACTTCGCGGCCGAGTTCCGTGTACGCCTGCGCAATGGTGACTGGAGCTGGACCGACGCGCGCGGCACCGTCAGCGAGCGCGACGAACTCGGCATGCCGATGCGCATGGTCGGCACCTTCTCCAATATCGACGCCCGCAAGCACGAGGAAGCGCGCATGCGCCGCCTGGCGCACGAAGACGCGCTGACCGGGCTGCCCAACCGCGTGCTGCTGGGCGACCGCCTGCGCCAGGCCATCCGCACCGCCAGCCGCGACGGCCACAAGGTGGCGGTGATCTATTTCGACCTCGACCAGTTCAAACCCGTCAATGATACCCATGGCCACGCCGTCGGCGACCGCCTGCTGCAGCTGGTGGCGCGGCGCCTGCGCGCTGGCCTGCGCGAAGCCGACACGCTGGCGCGCGTGGGCGGCGACGAATTCGTCGTGCTGCTGCCGCGCTGCGACAGCCTGGCCGATGCCTCCACCGTGGCCGAGAACATCCTGTACCAGCTGAACCAGCCCTTCGAGGACGGCGAACTGGTGCTGCGCATCTCGGGCAGCCTGGGCATCGCCCTGTTCCCCGACGACGGCATGGACGCCGAAGCCCTGCTGCACGCGGCCGACCTGGCGATGTACGACGCCAAGGCGCACGGGCGCAACCGCGTGACCGCCGCCTACCAGGCGTAGGGTGGGCGGGTTTTCCCGCCCACGCGGTCTACGCACGTTTGATCCGCCACACGGCTTACGTCCGGCTCTACCGTACGATGCGCCGATGTCCCGCTACCGTCGCGCCACTACTGGCACTTCGTACTTCTTTACCGTCGTCAGCCACAGGCGCTGTCCGATCTTGTGCGACCAGCCAATACGGGAGGCTTTGCGTTCTGCAATCGAACGCGTCCGTCTTCGTCTGCCATTCAGGATCGACGCGATGGTCCTGATGCCTGACCACTTGCATTGCATCTGGACGCTGTCAGACGGAGACACGAATTTCTCGACACGCTGGTCTCAGATCAAGCATGCCGTGTCCTACGCATGCCGCGATGCATACGAGTTAAGCCTTTCCACATCACGCCGGCAAAAGCGTGAAGCTCCCATCTGGCAGCGGCGCTTCTGGGAACATCAGATCCAGGACGAAATCGACATGGAGCGCCACGTCGATTACATCCATTTCAATCCGGTGAAGCATGGCTTGGTGGGTGCAGTGTCGGAATGGCCGTATTCGACGTTTGCACGGTGTGTGCGAGACGGAATCTATGCAGTGGATTGGGGAGGCAATCCGGATTGTGAAGGAATGCGTTTTGAATAGGCGTTGTAACAGGGTATGCGTTGGTTGACCGCGTGGGCGGGAGACCCGCCCACCCTACCGAAATGCAATCCTGTCAAGTCACGTGGCGCGGCAGGTAGATCGTCACCGTCGTTCCCTTGCCGGGTTCGCTCGCGAGGCGGATGTCGCCGCCGCTCTGGCGCGCGAAGCCATGCGCCATCGACAGGCCCAGGCCCGTGCCCTTGCCCTCGGGCTTGGTGGTGAAGAAGGGCTCGAAGGCGCGCTCCATCACGTCCTGCGGCATGCCGTGGCCGCTGTCGGCGACCGCCACCGTGACGTAGTCGCCCGGCGCCAGGTCGGGGTCTTCGCCGATGTGCACATTGTCCAGGGCCAGCACGATGCGGCCGTTGCCTTCCATCGCGTCGCGCGCATTGATGACCAGGTTGAGCAGCACGTTTTCCAGCTGGTTCGGGTCGACCAGGGTGGCCCACAGGCCGGGCGGGACGCGCTTTTCCAGCGTGATGTGGTCGCCCGCGGCGCGCTGCACCAGGCTGTCCATGCGTTCCAGCAGCGCGTCCACGTGCACTTCCTGCGGGTGCAGCGGCTGGCGCCGCGCGAAGGCCAGCAGCTGGCCCGCGAGTTTCGCGCCGCGCTCGACCGCGTCGAGGATGCTGAGCAGGCGCTTGCGGTTGGTGTTGTCGGCGCGCAGCATCAGCTGCACGTTGGCGCTGATGATGTGCAGGATGTTGTTGAAGTCGTGCGCCACGCCGCCGGTGAGCTTGCCCACCGCTTCCAGCTTCTGGGCGCGCGCCAGCGCCCGGCGCGCCTCGACCAGGCCTTGCTGGCGCTGCTGCTCGCGCGCTTCCGCTTCCTTGCGCTGGCGGATGTCGCGCACGAAGGCGGTGGCGCCGAAACCGCCTTCCACCACCAGCTGCGCCACGGTCACCTCGGCCGGGATACGCTGTCCCTCGTGGTCGACGACCAGCAGTTCGGTCGGCGCGCCCAGCATCGCGCAGCTGCCGCCGCGCGCGAACACCGCGAAGCCGGCGCGGAAGGCGGCGCGCCGTTCTTCCGGCAGCAGTTCCTCTGCGTTGCGCCCGATCGCCTGCGCCGCGCTCCAGCCGAACAGGCGGCTGGCCTGGGTATTCCAGCCGGTGATGCAGCCCTGCGCATCGAGCGTGACGAATGCGTCCGGCGCGTTCTCGAGGATCACCTGGATGCGCTTCTGCTCACTGGCGATGCGGTCGTGCGACTGGCGCAGCTCGAGCGTCATGTCCTGCGCCAGCTGCAGCGCGCGGCGGCGCTCGCTGGCCAGCAGCCAGACAACCAGGCTCAGCAGGACGCTGAGGCCGATGCCGGTCGCCGCGATCAGGAGCGGACGCGTGGTGTCGAGGCTGGCCTCGAGGGCGGCGCTGGAGCGCATCGTGATGGTCCAGGTGCGCCCGCCCGGGATGATCTGGGCGCTGGTGCGCAGCCGCGCGCGGTCGCTCGGACCATTCCAGGTGTTCGGGGAGCGGTACAGCAAGCTGGCGCCGTCGACCGGCTCGCCGTCGTGGATCTCGACCTCGAGGTCGAGCGAATGGGCGCCGCCCAGTCCCCGCATCAGGTCGTTGATCCGGAACGGGGCATAGACCCAGCCGACGATCGCGCTGCGCCTTTGCTCGACGGTGCCGGCCAGCTCGCCGGCGCGGTACACCGGCAGGTACATCAGGGCCCCGGCCTGCTGCCGGCCCGGACCCTCGTGCGAGAGGCCTTCCTGTACCAGCACCACCTTGCCGCTCAGGGCCGCCTGGCCGCTGTCGCGCGCGCGTTCCATCGCAGCGCGGCGCACCGGTTCGCTGAACATGTCGTAGCCGAAGGCGCGCAGGTTGCGCCCGCCGAAAGGTTCGATGTGGGTGATTGCCGTGTACAGCTCGCGCGGGCCGGGCGGGTGCAGCGTGTAGTCGGGATGGCCGCGGCGCCGCATGAGGGCTTCGTGCCTGGCCACCTCGCTTGGGGGCACGATGCTGGCGATGCCGAGCGCTTCCATGCCGGGGAAGGACTGGTCCAGGCGCAGCACGCGATAGTATTCTTCCCAGTCGCGCCGCTCGAGCTCGACCGAGCCGCGCAGGTAGCCGCGCGCGCCGCGCAGCACCTGTTCGTAGATCGCCATGCGCCGGCTGATGCTGTACACCATGTCGCGCGTGCGGTAGTCGAAGGTCTCGAGCAGCTGGCTTTCGGCGCTGCGTTTGGCGCTGCTCCAGGCGGTAAAGGTCACCACCAGGGTCGCCAGCAGCACCAGCATCGCCAGCAGCAGCGGCATCTGTCCGGAATCGGGCAGG
>NZ_JAJFEQ010000005.1 GCF_020707265.1 Massilia sp. IC2-477 | reverse complement strand
CGCCGGCGCCCACCGCGCCGCCCCTGCCATTCACCTTCATCGGCAAGTCGCTGCAGGACGGCGCCTGGGAAATCTACCTGGCGCGCGGCGACCGCACCTACCTCGTGCGCGAAAACACGGTCATCGACGGTACCTACCGCGTCGACGCCGTCAGGCCGCCCGTGCTGACCCTGACCTACCTGCCGCTGAACCAGGTTCAGCAGCTCAATATTGGAGTATTCGACTGATGGTTCGTATCCGGAATCTCGTGCTGGCTGCCGGCCTGGGAGCGCTGCTGCTTGCCGGCTGCGCCGGGCAGCGCGCCTACCAGGAAGGCAATGCCCTGGTCGCGCAGGACAAGGTCGCGGCCGGGCTGGTGAAATACCAGGAGGCGGTGGCCGCCGATCCCGCCAACCCCGAGTACCGCGCCGCCTACCTGCGCGCGCGCGACGGCGCCGCCGACCGCCTGGTCAAGCAGGCCGAGGCCTCGCTGGCGGAAGGGCAGGCCGAGCTGGCCCTGCAGGACTACCGCCGCGTGCTGGCCTTCGACCCGGCCAACGAACGCGCGCGCGCCGGCCTGCGCCAGGTGGAAAGCGACCGCCGTCATGGCGGCATGCTGGAGGCGGCCCGCGCCGCGTTCGACAAGGGCGAGCTCGATGGCGCGCGCCAGAAGCTGTCCGCGATCCTCGCCGAACGTCCCGGCTACGAGCCGGCGCGCCTCCTGCTGCTGGAAGTCGACGAAAAGGCCAATGCCGCGCCCGCAGGGGAAGCGGCCCTGACCGCGGCCTTCCGCAAGCCGATCAGCCTCGAATTCCGCGACGCGCCGCTCAAGCAGATCTTCGAGATCATCTCGCGCCATTCGGGGCTGAACTTCGTGTTCGACAAGGACGTCAAGGCCGACCAGCGCAGCTCGATCTTCCTGAAGAACAGCACGGTGGAGGCGGCGGTCTACTACCTCCTGATGACCAACCAGCTCGAGCGCCAGGTCATGGATGGCAATACCATCCTGATCTACCCGAACGTGGCGGCCAAGCTGAAGGAATACCAGGAGATGACGGTCAAGACCTTCTTCCTGGCCAATGCCGACGCCAAGAACATCGCCAACACCTTCAAGACCATCCTCAAGTCGCGCGACGTGGTGGTCGATGAAAAGCTCAATCTCGTGATCCTGCGCGACAGCCCGGAAGCGGTGCGCGTGGCGAGCCAGCTGGTGGCGCTGCAGGACGTGCCCGAGCCGGAAGTCATGCTCGATGTCGAGGTGCTGGAGATCAAGCGCAGCCGCGTCACCGACCTCGGCATCCGTTGGCCAGGCGCGGTCTCGTTCTCGCCGCTGGCGACCCTGGATGGCGACCCGATCACGCTCAGCCAGCTGCGCGGCCTCACCAGCCGCAGCATCGGCACGGTCAGCGAACTGTCGGCCACGGTCAATGCCAACAAGACCGACGGCGATTCCAACACCCTGGCCAATCCGCGCATCCGCGTGCGCAACAAGGAAAAGGCCAAGGTCGTCATCGGCGACAAGATCCCGAATATCTCGACCACGATTTCTTCGGGCGTGGGCGGCTTCGCCTCGGAATCGGTGAACTACGTGGACGTGGGCCTGACCCTGAACGTCGAGCCGACTATCTACCTGAACAACGAAGTCGGCATCCGCATCTCGCTCGAAGTCAGCACCCTGGGCGAATCGGTGACCACCCGTTCCGGCACCGTGGCCTACCGCATCGGCACCCGCTCGGCCACCACCTTCCTGCAGCTGAAGGACGGCGAGAACCAGGTGCTGGCGGGCCTGATCAGCAACGAAGACCGCTCCGGCGCCAGCAAGCTGCCGGGCATCGGCGACCTGCCGATCGTCGGCCGCCTGTTCGGCAGCCAGCGCGACTCCAACGACCGCACCGAGATCGTGCTGTCGATCACGCCGCGCCTGGTGCGCACGGTGCAGCGTCCGCCGGCGGCAGCGTCGGAATTTGGCGCCGGCACCGAGGCCAGTTTCCGCCGCCGTCCGGACAGCACGGCGCGTGCGCCGGCGCCGGCCGCCACCGCCGCCACCCGCGTCGGTGCGGCGCCGGGCGCCGCGCCCGGCCAGAACGCGGCCCCGGTCAGCGGCGCCGCCACGCCGGCACCGGCCAACCCGGCCGTACCGGCACCGGCGCCGGTCGGCACCCCGGCCGCACCTATCTCGGTCCCGCCGTCGCAGCTGCCGGTGACGCCGCAGAGCGGTTCGCCCCAATCCGGTCCGCCGCCGGCCGCGCCGGCGCCGAACATCCAGGTGATCCCGGTGCAGCCGCCACCGCCGGCAGTGCCGCCCGCGCCGACCAACCAGCAGTGATGTTCAAGCGCGGCTTCACCCTCATCGAACTACTGGTGACGCTGGCGATCCTGGCCCTGCTGGGAACGCTGGTGGTGCCGGTGGCCCAGGTCACGGCCCAGCGTCGCGACGAGGTGGAGCTGCGCCGCGCCCTGCGCGAGATCCGCGCCGGCATCGACGCCTATAAAAAGGCCAGCGACGAGGGCAGGGTGGCGAAAGCTGCGGGCGCCACCGGTTATCCCCCGCGGCTGGAAATGCTGGTCGAGGGCGTGCGCGACCTGCGCAGCCCGAAGCAGGCCCAGATCTATTTCATGCGGCGCCTGCCGCGCGACCCCTTCCATCCCGACGGCGAGGCCACCCCTGCCGAGACCTGGGGCAAGCGCAGCTATGCCAGCGAGCCGGACGAACCGAAAGAGGGCGATGACGTCTACGACGTCTACTCGAGGTCGGAAAAACCGGGCCTGAACGGCATCCCCTACAACAAGTGGTGAACCCGATGACGAGCACACGGCGCCTGCGCGCCTTCACCCTGATCGAACTGCTGGTGGTGCTGGGCATCGTGGCCCTGCTATTGACCCTGGCGGTGCCGCGCTTCTTCCCCAGCATTGACAGCAGCAAGGAGACCATCCTTGCCGAGAACCTGCGCAATACCCGCGCCGTCATCGACCAGTACAAGGCCGACACCGGGCGCTATCCGGATTCGCTCGAGCAGCTGGTGGAGAAAAAATACCTGCGCGAGCTGCCGATGGACCCGATCCTGGAGTCGCGCGAAGGCTGGGTGGTGGAGCCGCCGCCGGAAGGCGAGCAGGGCGAGCTGGGCAACATCCGCAGCGGCGCGCCGGGCAACGACCGCAAGGGCACGCCGTTCGCGGAGTGGTAGCGTGACGCCCCGCCTGCGCCAGGCCGGCTTCACCTACCTCGGCCTGATCATCTTCGTCTTCATCATCGGCCTGGTGGGCGCCGCCACGCTGAAGATCGGCGCGCTGCTGCAGCGCGCCCACACGGAAGAGGAACTGCTGGAGATCGGCTACCAGTTCAGCGCCGCGCTGAAGAGCTATGCCGAGGCCACCCCGCGCGGCCAGCCAACCCAGCCTATGACACTGCAGGAACTGCTGCGCGACCCGCGCTTCCCGAACCCGCGCCGCCACCTGCGCAAGATCTTCGTCGATCCGGTCAGCGGCAAGGCCGAATGGGGGCTGGTGCGGGCGGGCGAGGGCGGGCGCATCCTGGGCGTGCACAGCCTGTCGAAAGCGGCGCCGCTGAAGCTGGCGAACTTCGACAAGCGCTTCCCCGGCTTCGACAATCGCGAGCACATCGCGGACTGGAAGTTCATGGCTGACCAGCAGGGGGCCGGTGCACCGCTGGCGCCGGGCGCGCGGCCCGTCATCGTACCGATGCCGCCGCTCACGCCCGGCACCTTGCCGGCGGCCCCGCCAGCGCCGGCGCCGTCGCAGCCGCAGCCGCAGCCCGAACCCGAGCCGCCGAAGGAAGAACCGCCGGTGGAGGAACCACCGGCGGAAGAGAAACCGGCCGAGCCGCCGCAAGAGCCGAAAGAGCCATCGGTGCCGACGACCCAATCGCAGGATTCCGGTCGCTAGCCTTTGGCGCGGCGCTTGAAGTCGCGCGGGCGGAAGCCCAGCAGCATCAGCACGGCGAAGTAGGCGACGGCGGCGGCGGCGATGATCGCCCCCAGGGCGCCGGCGCGCAGCAGCGGCGTGGCGCGCAGCGCGATCCAGTCGAACTGCGCCTGGCCATACCAGGAGACCAGGCCCATCACGCCGACCGCCAGCACCAGCTTGAGGAAGAACTTGCCCCAGCCCGGCTGCGGCACGTAGATCTGGCGGCGGCGCAGGCCGGCGTACAGGAAGGAGGCGTTGATGCATGCGCCCAGGCCGATCGACAGCGCCAGGCCGGCCACGCCGAACAGCGGCACGAAGGCCAGGTTCATCAGCTGGGTCGCAATCAGCACGCCCACCGCGATCTTCACCGGCGTCCGCACTTCCTGGCGCGCATAGAAGGCCGGGGCCAGGGTCTTGACCAGGATGAAGCCGAGCAGGCCGGCGCTGTAGGCCATCAGCGGCAGCGAGGAAGCGCGCACGTCGCCGGCATCGAACACGCCGTAGTGGAACAGGGTGGCGATCATCGGCACGGCGAGGGTGGCCATGCCGACCGAGGAGGGCAGGGCCAGCAGGAAGGTCAGGCGCAGGCCCCAGTCCAGCAGCGAGGAGTATTCCTGGGTATCGCCCTCGGTATTCGCCTTGGCCAGGCTGGGCAGCAGGATGGTGCCCAGGGCCACGCCCAGCAGGGCGGTGGGGAATTCCATCAGGCGGTCGGCGTATTGCAGGGCGGTGACCGCGCCGGCGGCCAGGCTGGCCGCGATGGTGGTGTTGATCAGGAGGCTGATCTGGGCCGCCGACACCGCGAACACGGCCGGCCCCATCTTGCCCAGCATGCGGCGCACGCCGGCATCGCGCAGTCCGGTCAATGGGTTGAGCGAGAGGCGCGGCAGCATGCCGAGTTTAACGAGCGACGGGATCTGCACCGCCACCTGGGCGATGCCGCCCACGCAGACGCCGACCGCCATGGCGTAGATCGGCTGCTCGAACCAGTCGGCCAGCACCAGTGCCGAGACGATGAAGGAAATGTTCAGCAGCACCGGTGTAAAGGCCGGAATCTTGAATTGGCGCCAGGTATTGAGCACGCCGCTGGCCAATGCCACGAAGGCCATGCAGGCGATATAGGGGAACATCATGCGCGTCATCACCACGGCCGCATCGAAGGCGGCCGGTTCGCGCTGCAGGCCGCCGCCAATCAGGTAGATCAGCACCGGCGCGGCGACGATGCCGGCGATACTGGTCAGCACCGTGGCCCAGATCAGCACCGTGGCGACATGGTCGACCAAGGTCTTGGTCGCTTCACTGCCATGCTTGGTCTTGTACTCGGTGAGGATGGGCACGAAGGCCTGCGAGAACGCGCCTTCGGCGAACAGCCGGCGCAGCAGGTTGGGCAGGCGGAAGGCGATGTTGAAGGCATCGGTGAAGTTCGAGGCGCCGAAGGTGGCGGCAAACAGGCTGTCGCGCAGCAGACCGGTGACACGGGACACCATGGTCATGCTGGAAATGGCGGCGAGGGTACGGAGCAGGTTCATGGCCGGGAATTATACGTGGGCAACTAGCTGCGCACGTGGCATCCGGAGACATTTATGCATTTATGAATTGCCCTGACCCGTTTGTTTCGCTATAATCGTGGGCTGTACTGAATTCTGTTAGCAGACACTAATCGTTGGGCAGGCACGGATAAGAGCCGGTTTCACTCGCTAATGTTTGCAAACGCAACTTGACCCCGATTTAGGAAATTTCATGGCAAATACCGCACAAGCGCGCAAACGCGCTCGTCAAGCAGTTAAGCAAAACGCGCACAACTCGGCACAGCGCTCGACCCTGCGCACCGCAATCAAGGCAGTTCGCAAGGCCATCCAGGCTGGCGACAAGGCCGCTGCGACCACCATCTTCCAGCAGTCCGTGTCGACCATCGACAGCATCGCTGACAAGAAGATCATCCACAAGAACAAAGCAGCCCGCCACAAGAGCCGTCTGGCTGCTGCCCTGAAGGCACTGTCCGCTTAATTAGCGAGGTGCGTGCGGCCCAGGCCGCGCAGGCAGTTCTGTGCAGAGCAAGACCCGCCCGACGTCAAGTCCGGCGGGTTTTGTCGTTTGTTGCGCCCGGCGGTTTCGACCATGGCCGGGTGGCGGCGGATATCTTAAAACCGTGGCGCACAGTAAAATACTGGTGCATAATGTGAAACGCCGTCTTATGTCTTATAGAAGACTTCGCCAACCGGCGGGGTCGTGACGAGACCCGAGCGTTACCACCGTTTTTAGACATCGTGCGACCCGCGCGATCATCGAGGAAAAAGCGTATGAGCAGTGATCCGACCATCATCTACACCCTGACCGACGAGGCCCCGCTGCTGGCGACCCACGCCTTCCTGCCAGTCGTCAGCACCTTCACCAAGCCGGCCGGCATCAAGGTCGAGCAGGCCGACATCTCCGTCGCCGCCCGTATCCTGGCGCAGTTCCCGGAAAACCTGACTCCGGAACAGCGCGTCCCGGATGTGCTGACCGAACTGGGCAAGAAGACGCTCGAGCCGGACGCGAACATCATCAAGCTGCCGAACATCTCGGCCTCGGTGGGCCAGCTGACCGCCGCGATCAAGGAACTGCAGGCCAAGGGCTACAATCTGCCGGACTACCCGGCCGACCCGAAGACCGACGAAGAGAAGGCCATCAAGGCCAAGTACGGCAAGTGCATCGGCTCGTCGGTGAACCCGGTCCTGCGCGAAGGTAACTCCGACCGCCGCGCCCCGAAGGCCGTCAAGGAATACGCACGCAAGAACCCGCACTCGATGGCAGCATGGTCGCAGGCATCGCGCACCCACGTGTCGCACATGACCCACGGCGACTTCTACCACGGCGAAAAGTCGATGACCCTCGACGGCGCCCGTGACGTCAAGATGGAGCTGGTCACCAAGTCGGGCCAGACCATCGTCCTGAAGCCGAAGGTCGCGCTGCAGGCCGGCGAGATCATCGATTCGATGTTCATGAGCCGCAAGGCCCTGCTGGCCTTCTACGAGCAGCAGATCAACGACGCCAAGCAGACCGGCGTGCTGTTCTCGCTGCACGTGAAAGCGACCATGATGAAGGTCTCGCACCCGATCGTGTTCGGCCACTGCGTACGCATGTTCTACAAGGAAGCGTTTGAAAAGCACGGCGCCCTGTTCGACAGCCTCGGCATCAACGTGAACAACGGCATGGCCGACCTGTACACCAAGATCGCCGCACTGCCGGCCTCGCAGCGCGAAGAAGTCGAGCGCGACCTGCACGCCTGCCAGGAAAACCGTCCGGCGCTGGCCATGGTCGACTCGACCAAGGGCATCACCAACTTCCATTCGCCGAACGACGTGATCGTCGATGCGTCGATGCCGGCCATGATCCGCGCCGGCGGCAAGATGTACGACGCCACCGGCGCGCTGAAGGATGTCAAGGCAGTCATTCCGGAATCGACCTTCGCTCGCATCTACCAGGAGATCATCAACTTCTGCAAATGGCACGGCGCCTTCGATCCGAAGACCATGGGCACCGTCCCGAACGTGGGCCTGATGGCGCAGCAGGCCGAGGAATACGGCTCGCACGACAAGACCTTCGAGATCACGGAAGACGGCGTGGCCAACATCACCGACCTCGCCACCGGCGAAGTGCTGATGTCGCAGAACGTCGAGCAGGGCGACATCTGGCGCATGTGCCAGACCAAGGACGCCCCGATCCGCGACTGGGTCAAGCTGGCGGTCACCCGCGCGCGCAACTCGGGCATGCCGGCCGTGTTCTGGCTCGACCCATACCGTCCGCACGAGAATGAACTGATCAAGAAGGTCAAGACCTACCTGAAGGATCACGCTACCGACGGCCTGGACATCCAGATCATGTCGCAGGTCCGTGCGATGCGCTACACCCTGGAGCGCGTCAAGCGCGGCCTGGACACCATCTCGGTCACCGGCAACATCCTACGCGACTACCTGACCGACCTGTTCCCGATCCTGGAACTGGGCACCTCGGCCAAGATGCTGTCGATCGTCCCGCTGATGGCCGGCGGCGGCATGTACGAAACCGGTGCGGGCGGCTCGGCGCCGAAGCACGTGCAGCAGCTGACCGAAGAGAACCACCTGCGCTGGGATTCGCTGGGCGAGTTCCTGGCCCTGGCCGTGTCGCTGGAAGACCTGGGTATCAAGACCGGCAACAACAAAGCCAAGGTCCTGGCCAAGACCCTGGACGCCGCCACCGGCAAGCTGCTGGACAACCGCAAGTCGCCGTCGCCGAAGACCGGTGAACTCGACAACCGCGGCAGCCAGTTCTACCTGTCGATGTACTGGGCCCAGGAGCTTAGCGCGCAGAGCGAGGACGCCGAACTGGCAGCCAAGTTCGCGCCGCTGGCCAAGCAGCTGGCGGAGAATGAACAGAAGATCGTTCAGGAACTGCTCGAAGTGCAGGGCAAGCCGGCCGATATCGGTGGCTACTACAAGGCCGACGACGCCAAGGTGAAGGCGGTGATGCGCCCGAGCGCGACCTTCAACAGCGCGCTGGAGTCGTTCGCGGCTTAAGCAGCTTCGCAGCAAACAAGAACGCCGGCTATATGCCGGCGTTTTTTTTGGTTTCGTAGGGTGGGCGGCTTAGCCGCCCACGCGTTCAAGCGGCGGAGGAATAGTTAATGCGCGTCAGTTCACCGCAGTGTTGAACGCGTGGGCGGGAGACCCGCCCACCCTACGGATATCTCACCTCGATAAACTCGCCAGGCATCAAGGGATGCGTCGCCAGCGAAAACGGCCCGATGCTCGAGCGCACCAGCCGCAAGGTCGGCAATCCCACCGCCGCGGTCATCCTGCGGACCTGCCGGTTCTTGCCTTCTTCCAGCGTGATCGCGATCCAGCTGGTCGGCTTGTCCTGGCGCACGCGGATCGGCGGGTTGCGCGGCCATAGCCAGGTCGGCTCGGCGATGCGTACCGCCTTGCACGGCTTGGTCACGAAGTCGCCCAGGTCGAGCGGCGCCTGCAGGCGCGACAGCAGGGCGGCGTCGGCCACGCCGTCGACCTGCACCAGGTAGGTCTTGGCTTCCTTGTGGTCCGGGTGCGCGATCTTGTGCTGCAGCTTGCCGTCGTCGGTCAGCAGCATCAGGCCTTCGCTGTCGGCATCCAGGCGGCCGGCAGGGTAGATATTGGGGATGTCCAGGTAGTCGGCCAGGGTCTCGCGGTCGTCCTGGCCGGAAAACTGGCACAGGACCTGGAAGGGTTTGTTGAACAGGATCAGAGGCATGGAATACGAATGGAGCGATAAAAGGTGCTGCGTGGCGCCTTGGAAAATACTGGTGCATAATGCAAGACGCTAGGATCGTCTTCTACAAGACTTGCAGGCGTATTCCACATTGTAGTTCATACAGCAGGCAGGCTTGAGACCGCGCTGGCGGCCTGTCGGCGACGAATGGGAGAGCACGATGTTCCAACATATCAAGGTCCCGGCCGACGGCCAGAAAATCACCGTCAACGCCGACTATTCGCTGAGCGTGCCGGACACTCCGGTCATTCCCTATATCGAGGGGGACGGCACCGGCGTCGACATCACCCCGGTGATGCTGAAGGTCGTCGATGCGGCCGTGGAAAAGGCGTATGGCGGCAGCCGCAAGATCAGCTGGATGGAAATCTATGCCGGCGAAAAATCGACCAGCGTCTATGGCCCCGACGTCTGGCTGCCGGCCGAGACGCTGGACGTGCTGAAGGATTACGTGGTGTCGATCAAGGGTCCGCTGACGACCCCGGTGGGCGGCGGCATCCGCTCGCTCAACGTTGCGCTGCGCCAGGAACTCGACCTGTATGTCTGCCTGCGTCCGGTGCGCTATTTCGCCGGCGTGCCCTCGCCGCTGAAGCAGCCGGAAAAAACCGACATGGTGATCTTCCGCGAGAACTCGGAAGACATCTATGCCGGCATCGAATGGGCCGAAGGTTCCGAAGGCGTCAAGAAGGTGATCAAGTTCCTGACCGAGGAAATGGGCGTCAAGAAGATCCGCTTCCCCGAGAGCTCGGGCCTGGGCGTCAAGCCGGTCTCGCGCGAAGGCACCGAGCGCCTGGTGCGCAAGGCGATCCAGTACGCGATCGACAACGACAAGCCTTCGGTGACCCTGGTCCACAAGGGCAATATCATGAAGTACACCGAAGGCGGCTTCCGCGACTGGGGCTACGCGCTGGCGCAGAAGGAATTCGGCGCCGAGCTGATCGACGGCGGCCCATGGTGCAAGTTCAAGAACCCGAAGACGGGCCGCGAGATCACCATTAAGGATTCGATCGCTGACGCCTTCCTGCAGCAGATCCTGCTGCGTCCGGCCGAGTACAGCGTGATCGCCACCCTGAACCTGAACGGCGACTATATCTCCGACGCGCTGGCGGCCCAGGTCGGCGGCATCGGTATCGCGCCGGGCGCCAACATGTCGGACTCGGTGGCGATGTTCGAGGCCACCCACGGCACCGCGCCGAAATATGCCGGCAAGGATTACGTCAATCCGGGTTCGCTCATCCTTTCGGCGGAGATGATGCTGCGCCATATGGGGTGGGTCGAAGCGGCCGACCTGATCATCCGTGCGATGGAAAAGGCGATTACCTCGAAAAAGGTCACCTACGACTTCGCGCGCCTGATGGAAGGCGCGACCCAGGTGTCCTGCTCGGGCTTCGGTGAGGTGATGATCGAGAATATGTGAGGCGAATCGCACACCACCGCCTTTCCGCAGGACCGATCAGCCCCGGGCTTGAATAAGCCGGGGCTTTTCTTATATAGAGGGGAGGGGAGCGACGGAGGCATCGCCGCACTGTTGCAGGACACGCGCGACTTTGTGGCGGAACTGGCTTATGCTCGTACCAAAGGCGGAGACTTGAGCCGCGGGGCGAAAAAAAACCCCGCTGGGGGCGGGGTTCTTCGCTTCCGGGAGGGGAATGATTACATGCCCTGGATGTTGGAAGCTTGCTTGCCTTTCGGGCCTTGCGTGACTTCGAATTGGACTTTTTGACCTTCTTTGAGGGTCTTAAAACCGTTCATGTTGATCGCGGAGAAGTGTGCGAACAGATCCTCGCCGCCGTCATCGGGAGTGATGAAGCCAAAACCTTTGGAATCATTGAACCACTTAACAGTACCAGTTGCCATAAAAGAACTTTCAAATTTTAACTAATCACACGAGCCATAAAAGCAAGAAGCTTCTTGCCCCCTCCTCAGCCTGCTCACTTCTTATCAACAAGTACATAAGTACAATGTCAATGACTGCATTGTTGGTGGAATAATCACTGAAGTCAAGCGGTTTTGGACCCTTGTTGCCAAATTTTCCACAGCAGAGGTAACGCGGCTCTTGATTTCGTCAATTGGATCGCCATCTGCGCATAAATCGGAAAACGCGTAACATGGAAGCACATGAGAACGAGCTGATGTTTACGCTTGGCACAGACTTTGAAAGCATTAGAATACGCCCATGGCTACGAAGCATGACACCGAACAGCTGCTGGAGCGGCAGACCGTAAAACCGCCACCCTTGTACCAGGTGGCGTTGCTGAACGACGACTACACGCCAATGGAATTCGTGGTCGCGATCATCCAGGAGTATTTCAACAAGGATCGCGAAACGGCGACCCAGATCATGCTTTCCGTGCACCGTCACGGCAAGGGCGTCTGTGGGGTGTTTTCCAAAGATATAGCGTGTACCAAAGTGGAGTTTGTCTTAACGCATGCGCGTAAGGCAGGGCACCCCCTGCAATGCGTGATGGAGGAAGTATGATTGCGCAGGAACTTGAAGTATCCCTACACATGGCCTTTGTCGAAGCCCGCCAGGCCCGCCACGAGTTCATCACCGTGGAGCACCTGCTGCTGGCCCTGCTCGACAACCCATCAGCCGCCGAAGTCCTGCGTGCGTGCGCGGTCAATATCGAAGACCTGCGCAAGACCTTGACTAATTTTATCGGTGATAACACCCCGACCGTGCCTGGCACGGGCGAGGTCGACACCCAGCCGACGCTCGGATTCCAGCGTGTGATCCAGCGTGCGATCATGCACGTGCAGTCGGCCTCGAACGGCAAGAAGGAAGTGACCGGCGCGAACGTGCTGGTGGCGATCTTCGGCGAGAAGGACTCGCATGCCGTCTACTACCTGCACCAGCAGGGCGTGACCCGTCTCGACGTGGTCAATTTCATCTCGCACGGCGTGCGCAAGGACCAGCAGCTCGACACCAGCAAGGCGTCGGAAGGCGTGGAAGAGGCGCAGGTCGAAGGCCAGGCCAAGGAAAGCCCGCTCGACCAGTTCACCCAGAACCTGAACAAGTCGGCTGCCGACGGCAAGATCGATCCGCTGATCGGCCGCGAGGAAGAAGTCGACCGCGTGATCCAGATCCTGTGCCGCCGCCGCAAGAACAATCCGCTGCTGGTGGGCGAGGCCGGTGTCGGCAAGACCGCCATCGCGGAAGGCCTGGCATGGCGCATCGTCCAGGAAGACGTGCCCGAGATCCTGCAGAACGCCGTCGTGTATTCGCTCGACATGGGCGCGCTGCTGGCCGGTACCAAGTACCGCGGCGATTTCGAGCAGCGCCTGAAGGCCGTCCTCAAGCAATTGAAGGACACGCCGAACGGCATCCTGTTCATCGACGAGATCCACACCATCATCGGCGCCGGTTCGGCTTCGGGCGGCACGCTCGACGCATCGAACCTGCTCAAGCCGGCCCTGGCCAACGGCCAGCTCAAGTGCATCGGCGCGACCACGTTCACGGAATTCCGCGGCGTGTTCGAGAAAGACCATGCCCTGAGCCGCCGCTTCCAGAAGGTGGACGTGAACGAACCGTCGGTCGAGCAGACCGTGGCGATCCTGCGTGGCCTGAAGTCGCGCTTCGAAGAGCACCATGGCGTGAAGTATTCGGCATCGGCGCTGTCGACCGCGGCCGAGCTGGCGGCCCGCTTCATCAATGACCGCCACCTGCCGGACAAGGCCATCGACGTGATCGACGAAGCCGGTGCCGCCCAGCGCATCCTGCCGAAGTCGAAGCAGAAGAAGACCATCGGCAAGACCGAGATCGAGGACATCATCGCGAAGATCGCGCGGATCCCTCCGCAAACCGTCAACCAGGACGACCGCAGCAAGCTGCAGACCATCGACCGCGACCTGCGCAACGTGGTGTTCGGCCAGGATCCTGCGATCGAGGCGCTGTCGGCCGCGATCAAGATGGCCCGTGCCGGCCTGGGCAAGCAGGACAAGCCGATCGGCTCCTTCCTGTTCTCGGGTCCGACCGGTGTCGGCAAGACCGAGGTCGCCAAGCAGCTCGCCTTCATCCTGGGCATCGAGCTGGTGCGCTTCGACATGTCCGAGTACATGGAGCGTCACGCCGTGTCGCGCCTGATCGGTGCGCCGCCGGGCTACGTCGGCTTCGACCAGGGCGGCCTGCTGACCGAGGCCATCACCAAGAAGCCGCACGCAGTGCTGCTGCTGGACGAGATCGAGAAGGCCCATCCGGACATCTTCAACATCCTGCTGCAGGTGATGGACCACGGCACGCTGACCGATAACAACGGCCGCAAGGCGGACTTCCGCAACGTGATCATCATCATGACCACCAACGCGGGCGCCGAAAGCCTGACCAAGCGCTCGGTGGGCTTCGTGGATTCGAAGGCGCAGGGCGACGAGATGGCGGACATCAAGCGCATGTTCACGCCGGAGTTCCGCAACCGCCTGGACGCAATCATCAGCTTCCGCGCGCTGGACGAGGACATCATCCTGCGCGTCGTGGACAAGTTCCTGATGCAGCTGGAAGAGCAGCTGCACGAGAAGAAGGTGGAAGCCGTCTTCACCGAGAAGCTGCGCAAGTTCCTCGGCAAGAAGGGCTTCGATCCGCTGATGGGCGCCCGCCCGATGTCGCGCCTGATCCAGGACATGATCCG
Organism: Massilia sp. IC2-477; assembly: GCF_020707265.1. Taxonomy (GTDB): domain Bacteria; phylum Pseudomonadota; class Gammaproteobacteria; order Burkholderiales; family Burkholderiaceae_D; genus Telluria. Next base: position 436,754 of record NZ_JAJFEQ010000005.1, on the reverse strand, counting down.
CAAGGCGCTGGCCGACGAGCTGCTGTTCGGCCGCCTGGTCAACGGTGGCCGCGTGACGGTGGAGCTGAACGAGAAGGACGACGTCGTGCTCGAGTTCCCGGAAGGGGACGCACTGCCGCCACCGGCTCCGGCGGAGACGGTGGAGATCGAATAAACTTCGGTCGAGTGAGAGAAACCGCGCTTCGGCGCGGTTTTTTTTCGCCGGTGGTTTGCTCGAGAACTTGGGTTCCGGCCTTCGCCGGAACGACGTGCTAAAGCTGAGGGCAAAAGGAAGCGCCTCAAGCCCGCAGCCTATAAACCGTCATGCGCGCCACTGGCGCCCATGACTTCCGGCGAAGGCCGGAATCCAATTTTGCACGCCTACCACCAGCCCATCATTTTTTTGCACGTATGCACACCGCGCACGCCTTCACGTATGGCAAACTCTTCCTCTTCAGTAACTCCTCGCCACCGTGAACATGACCGTGTCCCGCACCATCCTCGCCCTTTCGCTGGCCCTGATCGGCAGCCACGCCGCCGCCGCCGACCCATACTTCCGCTTCCCCGCCATCCGCGGCGACAGCATCGTCTTCACCGCCGAGGGCGACCTGTGGCGCACCACGCTGCTAGGGGGCAAGGCGACCCGCCTGACTACCCATCCTTCCGCTGAAACCCAGGCCGCGATCTCGCACGACGGCAAGCACGTCGCCTTCGCCGCCTCCTACGAGGGCGCGCAGGAAGCCTATGTGATGCCGATCGAGGGCGGGCTGCCCAAGCGCATCACCTTCGAGAGCGGCGGCGTGACGGTGCTGGGCTGGACGGCGCAGGGGGAAGTCTTGGTGAGCACCCAGAATTCGGTCGGTCCCTCGCAGCACCGCATCGTGGCGGCGCTGGACCCGGTCAAGATGACGCGCCGCGTGCTGCCGCTGGCCGACGCCAACGACGCTGTGCTGAGCGACGACGGCCGCAGCGTGTTCTTCACGCGCATGGGCCTGTCGATGACCAACGATAACGTCAAGACCTACCGCGGCGGGGCCCATGCCCAGCTGTGGCGCTACGAACTCGGTTCGAAGAACGAGGCGGTGCGCCTGTTCAAGGACGATACGTCGAACAACCGCCGCGCCATGTGGTGGCAGGGCCGCATCTACTTCATCAGCGACGCCGGCGGCGCCGACAACATCTGGTCCGCGCTGCCGGACGGGAGCGACCGCAAGGCCCACACCCAGCACCGCGAATGGGACGTGCGCACCGCCGCGCTGGGCGATGGCCGCATCGCCTACCAGCTGGGCGCCGACCTGCGCGTGTTCGACATCGCCAGCGGCAGCGACACGCTGATCAAGACCAGCCTGGTCTCGGACTTCGACCAGCAGCGCACCCGCCGCGTGCGCTCGCCGCTGGACGCGCTCACCAACATCGAACTGGCCAGCAAGGCCGAGCGCATCGTGATCACCGCGCGCGGCAAGGTGACCATTGCCGGCACCGGCAGCTACCGCCGCGTGGAGATCGCGGTGCCGGAAGGCGCGCGTGCGCGCAGCGCCGTGTTCAGCCATGACGACAAGTGGGTCTACGCCTTTGTCGACACCACCGGCGAGAACGAGATCTGGCGCTACGCCGCCGACGGATCGGGCAAGGGCGAGCGCCTCACGATCGACGGCGCCAGCCACCGCTCCGGCATCTACCCGTCGCCGGACGGTCGCTGGCTGGCCCACACCGACAAGAAGGGCCGTACCTGGCTGCTCGACCTGCAGGCCCGCACCAACGTGATCATCGACGACGCCAAGCAGGTGGGCGCCGACCGTCCGGACCAGGTGGTGTGGTCGCCCGACAGCCGCAACCTGGCTTTTGTCCGCGTCGGTAGCAGCGAGCAGCGCAACCAGATCGGCATGTACAACCTGGCCAGCAAGACCATGGCCTTCGTCACCACCGACCGCTACACGGCCGACTCGCCGGTGTTCTCGCCGGACGGGAAGTGGCTGTACTTCCTGTCGTCGCGCCACTTCAACGTCGGTAACAACGGCCCCTGGGGCGACCGCAACATGGGCCCCGTGTTCGACCGCCGCGTCGGCATCTACGCACTCGCGCTGCAGCCGGGCGTACGCTTCCCGTTCAAGCCCGAGGACGAGCTGACCAAGCCGGAAGTGGCCACGCCCGAAGCCGCCGCGCGCACCGCGGTCCAGACCCCGGGCAAGGAAGAAGCCGACAAGAGCGCCGCTGTCGCCGCCGCTGCCGCCGCCACCGCGGCAGCCTCTACCTCCGACCCGAAAGCCAAGACGCCCACGCCGGCAATCGACTATGCCGGACTGCGCGAGCGCCTGTATGAAGTGCCGATCGCACCGGGCAACTACCGCGCCCTGGCGATCGACGAGAAGCGCCTGTACATTCTCGAATCCGACAATGGCCGCAGCGGGGCCCTGAAGACCCTGGAGATCTCGCGCAGCAGTCCGCAGCCGGAAGTCTTCGTGAATAACGTGCGCGAATTCGGCCTCAGCACCGACCGCAAGCACATCTTCTACCGCACCTTTAACGCCACCGGTCCGGGCGAGATGCTGATCGTGGCCGCCGGCGCCAAGGCCCCGGCCGACGTCAGCAAGGCGCGCGTGAAGATCGACGACTGGGCGGTCAGCACCAATCCGCCGCTGGAATGGAAGCAGATGTTCAATGACGCCTGGCGCATGCACCGCGACTTCCTGTACGACGCCAACATGCGCGGCGTGGACTGGGTCGCCGTGCGCAATCGCTACGCGCCGCTGGTGGAGCGCGTGACCGACCGCGCCGAACTGGACGACGTGCTGGGCATGATGGTGGGCGAAGTCGGCGCGCTGCATTCGCAGATCCGTCCGGGCGACGTGCGCCGCGCCACGGGCGAGGGCGTGCCTTCGAGCCTCGGCGCCGTGCTGTCGCGGGTGGGCGAGGGCTTCCGGGTCGACCGCGTCTACCGCAGCGAACCGGAGCTGCCGTCCGAGCGCGGCCCGCTGTCGGCGCCCGACGTCGGCGTGAAGGAAGGCGACGTCATCACCGCCGTCAACGGCAAGTCGCTGGTTGAGACCCGCGACATCGCCGACCTGCTGCTGGACCAGGCCGACAAGCAGGTGCTGCTGCACGTGAAGAGCCCGGGCGCCAAGGCGGCGCGCCCGGTGATCGTCACGCCTGTGAACATGGCGCGCCATGCGAGCCTGCGCTACTCCGACTGGGAGCAGAGCAGGGCGCAGCAGGCCGACCAGGCCTCGAAGGGCAAGATCGGCTACCTGCACCTACGCGCGATGACCGCGCGCGACATCAACGCCTTTGCGCGCGACTTCTACGCCAACATCAACAAGGAAGGCCTGATCATCGACGTGCGCCGCAATAATGGCGGCAACATCGACAGCTGGATCATCGAGAAGCTGCTGCGCCGCTCGTGGGCCTTCTGGAGCTCGAACGGCAACCTGCCGCAGTCGAACATGCAGAACACCTTCCGCGGCCACCTGGTGGTGCTGATGGACGAGCTGACTTACTCGGACGGCGAAACCTTCGCCGCCGGCGTCAAGGCCCTGAAACTCGGCCCGCTGGTCGGCAAGCGCACCGCCGGCGCCGGCGTCTGGCTCAGCGACGGCAACGGCCTGGCCGACAACGGCATGGCGCGCGTGGCCGAGTTCGGCCAGTTCGCGGCAGACGGCGACTGGCTGATCGAAGGCGTGGGCGTGACCCCGGACGTCGAGGTCGACAACCTGCCGCACGAAACCTTCGAGGGACGTGACCGCCAGCTGGAAGTGGCGATCGAACTGCTGGAAAAGAAGATGCAGGAGCAGCCGGTCAAGCAGTGGAAGCCGGCGGCGATTCCGGCGCTGAAGCGCCAGTGGGAAGCGGGCGAGGCATCCATCAAGACGCCGTCGACCAACAAGTAGTTCGGGAGTGGGCGGAAACGGATTCGGTTTTCGCCCACGCTTGGCTGTTCAGACAGTCAAGGGAAGTGCATTGAAGTGCTTGCTGACCGCTGCGTGCGCTTCAGCCTGTGCCAAGGTCGCTCTGCCGCGTGGACTCGCGCCGAGGTGGAGAATGTCCATCATGCGTTCTTTCATCATTCACGCCTTTGCGAGTGGCTTCATGCGGAAGCTGATCCCCATCCGATTGATGGCATTCATCGCCGCGATCACCAGCGTCAGCTCGACCAGATTCTTCTCCCCAAACACGGACAGCGCTGCAGCATAGGCGCGGTCGGAGGCATGCGTTTCACTTACACGCGTGACTTCCTCCGTCCATGCCAGCGCTGCCCGTTCCTGGTCCGAGAAGAGATAGTCCGCCTCTTCCCATACCGGCACCAATACCAGTTTGTCGACAGACATCCCAGTCTTGATGAGGTCACGGGCATGAATATCAATGCAATGCGCGCAGCCGTTCAGTTGCGAGGTCCTCAGGAATATCAGGTGGATCAGCTCCTTGGGCAGGTCGGTGCCGGTGGTGACGTAATGGTGGAGTGCGCTGACAGCCTTCGCACCTTCAGCAGACACCTGGAACCAGTTTGGGCGTTTCATGAAAATCTCTCCTTATGTCACGTGGCGACCGCAATACGCGTCCCCTCGCTTGCAAGACGGCTGAGTTGGCTGATTTGTGACAGTCCTCGTACCACGTAACGAATGTTCATCGGAGCAACCATGCAGAAGTGGCTCGACACCGACGACTCCAAACGTGTCGGTCAAAAGCACGGCAATGCCGAATCGACCGGGCACCAGTCCGGACGCCGCATCGTCGAACTGTTGCACCGGCGCGCTCAGGACCTGAGCGCCGACGACATCGCGCACATGCGCAAAGTGGTTGGGTATATCCACCGGCACCTGGCACAGGGACCTACCCGAAGCGACCCGGCAACAAGCGATTGGCGCTACTCGCTCATGAACTGGGGCCACGATCCGGAGAAGAAATAAGATTACTGGCCTCGGCCGCCTGCAGAAGACACAGGCGCTTCAGGAAAGGGAACGTGTGTCCAGATGTCAGACCTGGCCCTCTTGACCCGCACTTCCAGCTATGGGAAGCATTCCTGATCAGAGCCCTGACGAGCACTGGCGCTGGTCTCGGGCGCCGGGAGCATCCTGCGTACGGTCCTGCAGCTTCTTTTTGAGCTGGGCGGCAGGCTCGGCATAGATGAATCCGAACGACACACAGCCATCACGCCCCTTGACTGCATGGTGCAGGCGGTGGGCCTGATAGATGCGCTTCAGGTAACCTGTGCGCGGCACATACTTGAACGGCCAACGCTGGTGCACCAGACCGTCGTGCATGAAGAAGTACAAGACGCCATACGTCGTCAGGCCGACGGCGATCCACCGCAATGGCCAGAACCAGTTGGCTGCGGCGAATAGCGCGATCGCAAACACGGTGAACACAACAGCATACAGATCGTTTTTCTCGAACCAGCCATCATGCGGTTCATGGTGGGACTTGTGCCAGTTCCAGCCCCAGCCATGCATGATGTGCTCATGCGACCAGGCCGCAAACCATTCCATGAAGGCGACGGTCCCCAGCACGAGCATGAGGGGGATGAGGTAATGCAATACGCTATCCATTCTCGACCTTGGAATATTCCGGGTTGATTGTCGACCGGCGCTGTGCCGGCAGTTTCCACCACGGCACCCATGGGGCGGTGTGGTGCTCATGATGGTAGCCGAAATGGAAGCAGCTCAGCAGAGATAGGACATGCGACAGGTCGTTGCTGCGGGCGCAGTGCCGATCAGCGAAGGGTATGTCATCGACGCGGTGCGGACGATAGGTGCCGAAATAGAAGAGCTGCACGGAAGAGAGCAGCGCCGGCAGCGCCCAGAACACCAGCATGGTCGGGAAGCGCTCTCGCAGGATGAGCAAGTAGGCGACCACGGCCACAGTCAGCAAGCCAAATTCACGCCAGCCAAAGTAATGGCGGAAGAACTTGAAGTACCAGGGCCAGAAGCTTCTCGGATGATCGATGTCGAAATCGGGATCATCGGCCGTGCCGGCATGGCGATGGTGGGCATGATGGTTTTCGTACAGCTTGTCATACGAAAAGCCGGCATAGATGAAGACACAGAAGCAGCCGATGGCGCGGTTCAGCCATGGAGATTGCGGCGCCAGCGAGCCGTGCATCGTATCGTGGGCAACAATAAACAAACCGACGCTCAGCCAGCACTGCAGGACGACGACGACGGGGGCCGCGAGCCAAAGCCATGTCGCCGTCCAATCGATCAGGAAGATCGCGCTGACGTGAACGGCCAGCCATGTGGCGACAACCAGGCCCGCAAGCGCCAGCCCGACGGCTGTCGTAGCACTGCTTGTCCGGCTATCGATCGTTGATGTCGTCATGTTGGAACGCCACCCGCATGCTGACGTGCAGACAGCCGCTCAGTAAAACCGCCCTGCGGTGGCGTCAAAAGCTGCTCTTGGCCGCGTCGTGGGCGGGGTCAGCGTCTATCGCACCGTTTTCTTCCAAAATGGCTGCAGCCTGTTCGAGCCGGGAAGCGTCGGCAACGGTCACCGTCATCACGCACAAATCCCCGCGGGCGGCGGGCTTGAAGACATCCTCGTAGTCGGTGCCGCCTTTGACAGCGGGGGAGTCGCCCACATAGAAATTGCTTTCAGCTGGGCCAGCCTCGTCGGTGGTCACATTCACATCGATGCCGTCGCCGTCGAAGCCCTGGGCCAGCAAGCTGTTGCGCGCTGCTTCTGCGGCCTCGAAACTGGGTAGCATCCGTACGATCTGATTGTTCATGGTTTCTCCACGTTGGCGGTAACAATGACCTTAGCAGAATCATACTGTGGGCGGCGCAGGACAACTGGCAGGCATGCAAATCGGGTCGGCAGCGCCGGGTCCATGTCGGGTCGTCGGCAGACTCCGGCTGTTCCTGCAGCTTCATCACACTGTCACATAGTCTTTCTACACTGCAAGTATTCCACCCACGCGGATACTTGCAATGTCACTCGCAAAGCTCCAGACCGGGACCAAGCTCCTCGGCGCCTTCGGTATCGTTTCCTTCCTGATCCTGCTGCTGTCCGCCGTGGCACTATGGCGCATGCAGTCCACCGACAGGCTCACCCACGACCTCGTCTACGACAAGCTGGCCAAGCAGCAGTTGAGCGCCGACCTGCTGGGTGTCGAGCGCCTCAACGGCTCGCGCACTATTGCCATCGCGCGCAGCGACAGCCTGGAGCTGGCCGACTACTTCGGCGCCCAGCTGGCCCAGGGTAAAAAGGCCGCCGCCGCGATCGAAGCGCAGCTGGCCAGGCTGCCGCTGTCCGCGCGTGAAGCGTCCCTGCTGGCCGAAGCAGCCCGGCACAAGCAAGCCCTGGCCAAGGTCGAGGCCGCGCTGTTCCAGGCCAAGGAGCTCGGCCAGACCCAGGTCGTCGAGCAGCTCGTCGCCGGCGACTGGCAAAGGGGCTATGCGGCCCGCGCCGGCGCGCTGGAAACCCTGCTGGCCCATGAAACCGCGGAAGCCCGCCGTCTCGCGGCAGAATCGGCGGCTGCTTCGCTGTCCGGCAAGTCGCTGGTGCTGGCCCTTGGGGTATGTGCGCTGGCGATCGGCGCCGCCATGGCCTGGCTGCTGACCCGGAACATCGTCGGCCCGCTGCAGCAGGCCGCCACCCTGGCCGAGCAGGTGGCGCATGGCGACCTGCGCCCCGTCATTCGTCACGCTCGCCACGACGAAATCGGGCGCCTGTTCGACGCGCTCAACGGGATGACGGGTGGCGTCTCGGCCACCGTGTCCCAGGTACTGCAGGGCGCCCAGGCCATCGATGCGGCTTCCAACGATATTGCGGACGGCAACCTCGATCTCTCGCGCCGCACCGAGCGCCAGGCCTCGGCCCTGCAGCAGACCGTAAGCACGATGGAGGAACTGAGCGAAGCCATCGCCCGCAACAACGCCAGCGCGCGGTCTGCCAATCGACTCGCCCAGTCGGCCTCGCAGGTTGCCACCCGCAGCGCGCAAGCGCTCGAGCAGGTGGCGGCGCGCATGGGGGCGATCAAGGCGTCAAGCGAGCGCATCGTGGACATTACCGGCATGATCGACAGCATCGCCTTCCAGACCAATATCCTTGCCCTGAACGCGGCCGTGGAGGCGGCACGCGCCGGCAGCGAAGGCCGTGGCTTCGCGGTGGTGGCGGCCGAGGTGCGCAACCTGGCCCAGCATTCGGCGACGGCGGCCAGGGAGATCAAGAAGCTGATCGGCGAGTCGAGCGAGGAAATCGCCGCCGGCACCGACATCGCCGGCACGGCGGGCGAGACCATGGGCGCGGTGCTGGCCCACGTGCACGACATGGCCAGCCTGCTCGACACCATCCACACCGCCAGCAGCGAGCAGGCCGGCGGCGTGGCCCAGGTGACCCAGGCGATTGCCGACATGGACGAGTCGACCCGGCAGAATGCGGCGATGGTCGAGCAGGCCGCGGCGGCGGCCGCGTCGATGCGCCAGCAGGCGGCCGAGCTGTCGGCCCTGGTCGCCACCTTCCAGCTGCGCGAGACGGGAGAAGGGCGGCGCGCCCTGACCGCAGCCTGACGGGGATGGCGGCTTGCAGTATCATGCCCTTCCTCCAAACGAAAGCCGCGCATGCTCATCATCACCATCAAACAGGGCAAGGAACAGGCCCTGCTGTCCGGCGACCCCTGGATCTACCTGTCCGCCATCGAGAAAGTCGAGGGCAAGCCGCAGGAACGCAATAAGTCCGGCGCGACCGCCACCGTGCAGTCCTCGTCGCGCCGCTTCCTGGCGCGCGCAGCCTACAACGCCAAGTCGCAGATCGCGGCCCGGATCTGGACCTTGCGGGAAGACGAGCCGGTCGACCATGCGCTGATCAAGCGCCGGGTGCAAACCGCCGTCGAGCGCCGCTTAGGCAGGCTGGGTGACGCCGACCCGCAGGCACTGCTGCAGCTGGTCGACGGCGAACAGGATGGCCTGTCCGGGCTGCTGGTGCACGCCTACGGCGGCGCGACCGGTTACCTGGTGTGCCAGTTCAATGCCGCCGGGGTCGACCTGTGGAAGGTTGCGATCGTGCAGGCGCTCCTGAAGGCGACCGGCTGTCCCAATGTCTACGAGCGCAGCGATGAGCTGGTACGCAAGGCCGAAGGCCTGCCGGTCACCCGGCGCGTGCTGGCCGGCGAAGAACCGCCCCAGCGCCTGATGGTGCGCGAGGACGGGCGCCTGCTGCCGATGGATATCCGCACCGGTTTCATCTACCCGCGCTGAGCAGCCACATGGAATGCTGGCGATGAAGCTGTCACAGGGACTGCGCGCCGTCGCCGCGGTCGAGGCGACCAAGGGCCTGGTGGTGGTACTGGCCGGCTGCGGCCTGCTGGCGCTGGTGCACCACGACCTGCAGCGCGCCGCCGAAGAGCTGGTCCGGCACACCCACCTGAATCCGGCCTCGCACCTGCCGCGCGTGTTCATCGCCTACGCCGGCCAGCTGGACAATGCGCACCTGATGCAGCTGGCGCTCGGCGCTTTTGCCTACGCGGCGGTGCGCCTGGTCGAGGCCTATGGCCTGTGGCACGAGCGGACCTGGGGCGAAGCCTTTGCGGCGGCCAGCGGTGCGGTCTACGTGCCCTTCGAGCTGCGCGAGCTGCTGCGCGCGCCCGGCCTGCTGAGCATTCTCCTGTTGGCGGTCAACGTCGCGATCGTTGCCTTCATGCTCTACGGCCTGCGCCGCCGCCGGGCAGGCGCGCGCCGTTGACATCCTGCGTCCATCGCCGACAATGACTGACGGCTCTTGCGGAGGATGGCGCATGGTTTCGAATCAACCCGGCTTCCTGTTCGCCACCGGTATCGAGAACAGCATTCCGACGATTGATGGCGGCAGGCATCGCATCGACGAAATGGAGAAGTGCGGCCACTACCGCTACTGGCGCCGCGACTTCGACCTGGTGCAGGACATCGGCATCCGCTTCCTGCGCTACGGCCCGCCGCTGCACACGACATTGGTCGGCGCCGACCGCTACGACTGGTCCTTCGCCGACGTGGTGTTTCCCGACCTGCGCCGCCGTGGGCTGGTCGCGATCGTCGACCTGTGCCATTTCGGCCTGCCCGACTTCCTGGGCAACTTCCAGAACCCGGATTTCCCCGCCATCTTCGCTCGCTATGCGCGCGCGTTCGCCCTGCGCTATCCCTGGATCCAGCTGTACACGCCGGTGAACGAGATGTCGATCAGCGCGCTGTTCTCGGCCCTGTACGGCTGGTGGAACGAGCAGATGCGCAGCGACCAGGCCTTCGTCACTGCTTTGAAACACCTGGTGCAGGCCAACCTGCTGGCCATGCGCGCAATCCTGGAAGTGCGCCCGGACGCCCTGTTCGTGCAGAGCGAATCGACCGAGTATTTCCATGCCATGTCGCCGGCGGCGATCGGGCCGGCCGAAACCATGAACGCGCGCCGCTTCCTGTCGCTCGACCTGAACTACGGGCGCCGGGTCGACTCCACCATGTACGAGTACCTGCTGGATAACGGCATAACGCGCGAGGAATACCACTACTTCCTCAACAATAACCTCAAGCACCACTGCATCATGGGGAACGACTATTATCAGACCAACGAGCACCTGGTCGCGGCCGACGGCGCCAGCACGGCGTCCGGGGAGATCTTCGGCTATGCGGTCATCACCCACCAGTACTACAACCGCTACCGCCTGCCCGTGATGCACACCGAAACCAACCTGTGCCAGGGGCCCTGCGCCGACGAGGCGGTCAAGTGGCTGCGCAAGGAGTGGGCCAACGTGCTCCGGGTGCGCAACAACGGCGTGCCGCTGGTCGGATTCACCTGGTATTCGCTGACCGACCAGGTCGACTGGGATACCAGCCTGCGCGAGGACAATGGCCATGTGAATGCCCTGGGCCTGGCCGACCTCGACCGCAAGCTGCGCCCGGTGGGGATTGCCTACCGCGACCTGATCCGTGACTGGACCGAAGTGCTGCCGACCCAGAGCGTGTGCCTGCAGGTGCCGCTGGCGCTCGATGAGGATTATCCCGAGCGCGGCGGTTCACGGCCACGCCGGCTGCCCGAGCCTGTTGCGGCGACGGCGGCGCCGACCAATGCGGAATAGACGAGGGCGGATTGCGGTTCCTCAGCCCGCGCGCACCGCCATGCGCCGTGCTGCGCTCAGCAGCAGGATGGTGGCGGCTGCCGCTGCCATCGCGGTTACGATCGTGTTGAACAGGCCATGCTCGAAGCTGCGGGCGGGGCGCAGCCAGTAGCCCGCCGCCGCGCCGGCCACCGTTGCCGCGCCGATGGCGGCGAGCACGGTCAGCCGCTGTCCGGTGCCCAGGCGTCCAGGCGGCAGCGCACTGGGTTCGATCCGCGCGAACCAGGCGGCGATCGCCAGCGCGCCGACCAGGCTGCTCAGGTGCTGCAGCAGATTGAACAGGGGGATCGCATGGCTGCCCAACTGCACCGGCGTGCGCAGCAGTTCGACATGCCGCACCACGGCCGTATTCGCATGGGTGAAGGCATCCCAGCCCACGTGGGTGGCGGCGCCCAGCGCCAGCGAGGCCAGCACAATGGCGGCGCCACGCGGCGCGCGCGGCCGCCAGTCGTTTTGCGGCGCCATGCGGGCCGCGATGCGCGCCGGCGCCCAGGCCAGGAAGGCGTCACGCAGCAGCAAGTGGTAGGCCAGCCAGACCAGAAGCCCGGCCGGCACGCAGTACAGCAGCACGCCGGCCGCGCTGTGGGTGAAGCCGCCGTTCGCAAGCAGGGGCAGGAAGTAGACGAAGTCTGGCGCCATGCTGCCGACCACCAGAGCCGACAGTGAGGTCAGCCGTGGCGCGGCTGCATGCAGCGGCAGCACCGCGGCCGGGTGGCACAGGGTGAACGGCACGTCTTATATTTCCGCCAGCGCCCGGCGCAAGTCTTCGCGCTGGTCTTCCAGGTGCTCGATGCCGACCGACAGACGGATCAGGCCATCGCCGATACCCAGCTCGGCGCGTTGCTCCGCCGGGATGCTGGCATGGGTCATCAGGGCCGGATGTTCGATCAGGCTTTCCACGCCACCCAGGCTTTCGGCCAGGGTGAACACTTCGCAGGCTTCCAGGAAGCGGCGTGCTCCCGCCAGATCGGTGGCCAGGTCGATCGAGACGATGCCGCCGAAACCGTTCATCTGGCGCCGCGCCAGTGCGTACTGCGGGTGCGATTCCAGGCCGGGATAGAACACCTTGCGCACCTTCGGCTGCTGCTGCAGCCACTGGGCCAGGGCCAAGGCGTTGGCGCTGCTGCGCTCCACGCGCAGTGCCAGGGTCTTGATACCGCGCAGCACCAGGAAGCTGTCGAAGGGGCCCTGGATCGCGCCCACCGCGTTCTGGATGAAGCCGAGCTGCTCGCCCAATGCCGCGTGGCGCTCTTCCTTGCCGACCACCGCCACGCCGCCGATCACGTCCGAGTGGCCGTTCATGTACTTGGTGGTCGAGTGCACCACGATGTCGAAGCCCAGTTCCAGCGGGCGCTGGACAATCGGGCTGGCGAAGGTGTTGTCGCACACGGTGATGACGCCGCGCGCGCGGCACAGGGCGGCGATGGCGGCCAGGTCGGCCAGCTTGAGCATCGGGTTGGTCGGGGTCTCGACCCACACCAGTTTCGTCTCCGGCGTCAGGGCCTTGGCCAGCGCATCCGGGTCGGTCAGGTCGGCGTAGCTGAAGGTATGGCCGGCACTCTTGCGGCGTACGCGCTCGAACAGGCGGAAGGTGCCGCCGTACATGTCGTCGCCCGCCACGATGTGCGAATTGGCCGGCAGCAGTTCCAGCACCGCCGCGATGGCGGCCAGGCCGGAAGCGAAGGCGAAGGCGGCGCTGCCGCTTTCGATGTCGGCCACGCAGCGCTCGAGCGCCCAGCGCGTCGGGTTGTGCGAGCGGCCGTAGTCCAGGCCCTTGTGCACGCCCGGGCTCTCCTGGCGGAAGGTCGAGGTGGCGAAAATCGGCGGCATTACGGCGCCGGTGGCGGGCTCGGGCGCCTGGCCGCCGTGGATCACGCGGGTGGCAAGATGTTTTTTCTGGTCGGTCATGAAAGGGTCCTACGAAGATGGTTGAGCAGGTCGTAGCGGGTGATCAGGCCATAGAAGTGGTCGCCGTCGGCGACCACGGCGGTCAGTCCGCGGTTGAGGATCTCGCGCAGGTGGCCCATGCTGGCGGTCGGGGCCAGGGTCTGCAGCGAGGACGTCATGGTGGAAGAAACGGGCGCACTGAAGTCTCCCTGTTTGCCGGTCACGTGCAGCAGCAGGTCCGATTCGTCGATCAGGCCGGCCAGCTTGCCACGCTCGTCGATCACCGGCAACTGCTGCAGGTCGCTGCTGCGCATGCGGTTGAAGGCGGTGAGCAGGGTGTCGGAGGGCGAGACCGTGACCACTTCACCGGCGTCGTAGCGGCGCCCGATCAGGTCGCGCAGGTCGCCCGTCTTCGGGCGCGTGATCAGGCCCTGGTCGACCATCCAGCCGTCGCTGTAGACCTTGGTGAGATAACGGGTGCCGGTGTCGCAGACAAAGGTGACCACGCGCTTGGGACGGGTCTGTTCGCGGCAGTAGCGCAGGGCTGCTGCCAGCAGGGTGCCGGTGGACGAGCCGGCCAGGATGCCTTCCTGCTGCAGCAGCAGGCGCGCGGTATTGAAGCTCTCTTCGTCGGGAACCGTATAGGCCTTTTTCACGCGCGACAGGTCGGCAATGCCGGGGATGAAGTCTTCGCCGATGCCCTCGACCGCCCACGAGCCGGCATCAGTGCGCAGCACGCCGGTGTTGATGTAGTCCGCCAGGATCGAGCCCTTCGGGTCGGCCAGTACGAACTCCAGGTTCGGCTGCGTCTTCCTGAAGTAGCGCGACAGGCCAGTGAGGGTGCCGGAGGAGCCGACGCCGACCACGATCGCATCGAGCCTGTGGTTGACCTGGTCCCAGATCTCGGGGCCGGTGGTGGTTTCATGGGCGCGCGGGTTGGCCGGATTGTTGAACTGGTCGGCGAACCAGGCGCCGGGAATCTCTTTCGCCAGGCGCGCCGCATAGTCCTGGTAATACTCGGGGTGGCCCTTGCCGACGTCGGAGCGGGTCAGGTGGATTTCGGCGCCGAGCGCCTTCAGGTGCAGGACCTTCTCAGCCGCCATCTTGTCCGGCACCACCAGCACCACGCGGTAGCCCTTGATGCGCGCCACCAGGGCCAGGCCCAGGCCGGTGTTGCCGGCGGTGGCTTCGACCACGGTGCCGCCCGGCTGCAAATGGCCGTCGTGCTCGGCCTGTTCGATCATGGCGCGGCCGATGCGGTCCTTGATGGAGCCGCCGGGATTCTGGGATTCGAGTTTCAGGAACAGCTGGCAGGGACCGGTGTCGATCCGGGTCACTTCAATCAGGGGGGTGTCACCGATCAGGGAAAACAGTGCAGCTTGCGACGCATGTTGCATAGTGCCTCCGAAAGGCCGGGCAGGGCCCGGGCGGTGCGCCGCTTCGTGGGCGGCGCTATACGAAGAGCTGGCTTTGTATGGATGCCAGGCCATGTAAAATTGTCATGATACGGCGAATATCTGCGTCAGTGTTGATCAGGATGGTGTCTCGGACTTCAAACGGCGCCACAGCGTCGTGCGGCTGATGCCGAGATGCCGCGCCGCCGCATCGCGCTGTCCGCCGAACCGGGCAAGCACGTCCGCAAGGCTTTCCGTATCCGCCCTTGGCGAGGACAGGGCGGGATCATCGGCGCTGCCCTTGGCTAGCTCTGGAGCAATCGACACCAGGAAACTCGGAGTCAGCGCCTGCAAGGGTTCGGCCGCCAGGAACAGGGCCAGCCGTTCCATCAGGTTGCGCAGCTCGCGCACATTGCCCGGCCAGGCGTAGGCTTCGAGCAGCGGCGCGCAGGCACGCAACTCGGCGTGCAGGTTCGGATGCGGCCGGGCGCCGAGCGCGGCCAGCGCGTGCTTGAGCGACCACTCCGCCAGCGGAACGATGTCGGCGGCCCGCTCGCGCAGCGGCGGCAGCGCCAGGCGCAGCACCGCCAGGCGATAGAACAGGTCGGCGCGAAAGCGGCCCTCGCGCACGCGCGCTTCCAGGTCGCAGTGGGTGGCGCTGATCACGCGCACCTCGATCGGCACCGGCCGGGTGCCGCCCACGCGCATCACTTCTCGCTCTTCCAGTACGCGCAGCAGACGCGTTTGCAGGGCGAGCGGCATCTCGCCGATCTCGTCGAGGAACAGGGTGCCGCCGTTGGCCGCCTCGAACAGCCCCGCATGGCCGCCGCGCCGCGCGCCCGTAAAGGCGCCTTCCTCGTGGCCGAACAGTTCCGATTCCAGCAGCGATTCGGCGATCGCGCCGCAGTTCACCGCCACGAAGGGGCGGTTGGCGGCGCGGTGCGGGCCTTCGCGGTGGATCGCCTGCGCCACCAGTTCCTTGCCGCTGCCGGTCTCGCCCTGGATCAGCACCGTGGCCGGCGAGCGCGCGTACAGCAGCACGGTCTGGCGCAGGCGCTCCATGGCGCCGGACTCGCCGCGCAGGTCGTTCAGGCCGCGGCGCACGCGGCGCCCTTCGGGCGCGGGGCCGCGGCGAGCCCGGCCCGCTTCCAGCCGGGTCAGGCGCGCCGTCTCGAGCGCGTCGTCGAAGGCCTGGCGGATCGAGGCCGCCGAGTACAGGAACACGCCGGACAGGCCGGCTTCCTCGGCCAGGTCGGTGATCAGGCCGGCGCCGACGATGACCTCGATGCCGGCCGCCTTCAGTTCGTTGATGCCGGCGCGCGCATCCTCTTCGGTCACGTAGGTGCGCTGGACGATGTCGATGCCGAAGGTGTCGGCGAACTCGGCCAGTTCGCGCAGGGCTTCCTGGTAGGTGATGACGGCGATGCGCGTCGAGACGCGGCGCGCGCGCGCCAGCGCCTGCATCACGTCGAAGCCGCTGGCCTTGGCCACCACCACCGGCACCGAGATGCGGCCCTTGAGGTAGGCGGCGTTGGAGCCGGCCGCGATCACGACGTCGCAATGCTCGGTCGCGAGCCGCTCGCGCAGGCTGCGCGCGGCTTCGTCGAAGCCCAGGTGCAGCGGCTCGATCGACGCCAGGTGGTCGTATTCGAGGGTGATGTCGCGGAACAGGTCGGACAGGCGCGACACCGAGACGGTCCAGATGACGGGCTTGTCGGCGCTGTCGGCAGGGCTGCTTGCGCTCTTGCGTGGGGCGTAACTCATGTTTCAAGTGTAGCCGATTCCATGCCCGCTGTTTCAGCCTGGAACGCCCTCGCCGTCAGTTCCGCGTAAGGCAGCGTAAGAATGAGGTAAGGGCGCGCCCGTAGGATGGACCCAGCCCTGAATAACAGGCATCACCAGAATAGATAACCGGAGACACAATTGGATCAAGACGTTGTACATCGGGTCAAGTCCGACCCCAACTATCGCAAGCTGGTCACGAAGCGCTCGCGCTTCGGCTGGATTCTCACCTGGAGCATGATGGTCGTGTATTACGGCTTCACGCTGCTGTGCGCCTTCGACAAGGAATTCATGGGCAGCCGTTTCGGCGACGGCGTCATGACCTGGGGCATTCCGCTGGGCCTGTTCGTCATCCTGTTCACCGTGGTCGTCACCGCCATCTACGTGCGCCGCGCCAACGGCGAATACGACGAGCTGACCGAGGCCATCAAGGCCAAGGCAGCCTCCTCGCGCCAGGAGGCCGCATGAAGACCCGTGCCCTGAGCTTCCTTTCCCTGCTGGCCCTGAGCGGCGCCGCCTGGGCCGCGCCCGACCTCGGCCAGGCCACCAAGCAGGCCACCAACTGGACCGCGATCAGCATGTTCGCGATCTTCGTCGTGCTGACCCTGTTCATCACCAAGTGGGCCGCGGCCAAGACCCGCTCGGCCTCCGACTTCTACACCGCCGGCGGCGGTATCTCGGGCTTCCAGAACGGCCTGGCGATCGCCGGTGACTTCATGTCGGCGGCCTCCTTCCTCGGCATTTCTGCCGCCGTGTTCCTGGACGGTTTCGATGGCCTGATCTACGCGATCGGCTTCCTGGTCGGCTGGCCGGTGATCACCTTCCTGATGGCCGAGCGCCTGCGCAACCTGGGCCGCTTCACCTTTGCCGACGTCGCCGCCTACCGCTTCCACCAGAAGCCGATCCGCGTGTTCGCGGCCTCCGGCACCCTGGTCGTGGTCGCGTTCTACCTGATCGCCCAGATGGTCGGCGCCGGCCAGCTGATCAAGCTGCTGTTCGGCCTGGAATACTGGATCGCGGTCGTCATCGTCGGCGTGCTGATGATGGTCTACGTGCTGTTCGGCGGCATGACCGCCACCACCTGGGTGCAGATCATCAAGGCCGTCATGCTGCTGGCGGGCGCTTCCTTCATGGCCTTCTCGGTGCTGGCGCAGTACAACTTCAGCCCTGAAAAACTGTTCGCCACCGCGACCGAAGTGCATGCCAAGGGCGACTCGATCATGGGCCCGGGCGGCTTCCTGAAAGACCCGATCTCGGCAGTCTCCTTCGGCATGGCGCTGATGTTCGGCACCGCCGGCCTGCCGCACATCCTGATGCGCTTCTTCACCGTCCCGAGCGCGAAAGAAGCGCGCAAGTCGGTGCTGTGGGCCACCACCTGGATCGGCTACTTCTACATCCTCACCTTCATCATCGGCTTCG
This sequence comes from Massilia sp. IC2-477, assembly GCF_020707265.1. Taxonomy (GTDB): domain Bacteria; phylum Pseudomonadota; class Gammaproteobacteria; order Burkholderiales; family Burkholderiaceae_D; genus Telluria. The sequence continues at coordinate 419,225 of NZ_JAJFEQ010000005.1, read as the reverse complement.
GCGCGATCGTGCTGGTCGGGACCAACCCGGACTTCAAGGACGCGGCAGGCAAGCTCCTCGGCGGTAACAACATGGCGGCGGTGCACCTGGCCAAGGCCGTGGGCGGCGACATCTTCCTGGGCTTCATCTCGGCGGTGGCCTTCGCGACCATCCTGGCGGTCGTGGCCGGCCTGACCCTGTCGGGCGCCTCGGCCGTGTCGCACGACCTGTACGCCACCGTGTTCAAGAAGGGCAATGCCAACAGCGCCGACGAACTGAAAGTCTCGAAGATCACCACCATTGCGCTCGGCGTCATCGCCGTGCTGCTGGGGATCGCGTTCGAGAAGCAGAACGTCGCCTTCATGGTGTCGCTGGCCTTCGCGATCGCGGCTTCGGCCAACTTCCCGGTGCTGTTCATGTCGGTGCTGTGGAAGGATTGCACCACCCGCGGCGCCACCGTGGGCGGCTTCCTGGGCCTGGCCACCGCCGTGATCCTGACCCTGGTGTCGAAGTCGGTGTGGGTCGACGTGCTCGGCAACGCCGCGCCGATCTTCCCCTACACCTCGCCGGCGATCTTCTCGATGGCGGTGGGCTTCTTCGGCATCTGGTTCTTCTCGGTCACCGACAAGAGCCCGCGCGCAGCGATCGACAAGGCCGGCTTCGAAGCGCAGGAAGTGCGTTCGGAAACCGGCATCGGCGCCGCCGCAGCGTCCGGCCACTAAGCCTTCCGGCTCTGCCAGAACCCCGCTGCGGCGGGGTTTTTTTTGCTGTGCCAGGAGGCGGATTGCTGGGTCAGCGATAGCGGCGCACCTATTTGCCGTTGATTGGTCCCGCAGGAGGTGTCGGATCGACAGGCGCATCGACCTGATCTGCCCACATCGCACGGCGGGAGGTATAAGTGCGTATCCCAAGTAGTCTTGGATATGACGGCAACGCGTGCTCGGCGCATGCCATCATGTGCTGTCCAACTGCGGCTTTCGCGAGATCTTCGTCATGGGCTAACTGCTTACCGAGTTCATACTGAGCTGGATAGCTCTGTCGCATCGCAGCGTGTATGTCGGCAGTGTTTTGAGTTGTGTATTCGGCGTCGTCCCCGGTTGTCTTGCTGAACCAGCGAAACACCGGGCCCAGGTTTCGATCACGCATCCATTCGCCCAGTTGCAGAGCTCGGTATTGCGAAACAATGTCTTGCTTATTTATGAGGTTACTGAAGAGCCAACCTCGCGCCAACCAGTTTCCTGCCGCTGCTGCTGCGTGCAAGTCCGTTAGCTGTGCCTGATTGGATTCACTCTCTGGATAGGCGTCCAAATATCGCTCGAGCCTTTCCATGAGCGGCGTCGAGCCCATCTGTGCTGGCGTGCGACAGGTGAATGTCAATACATCAGGGTTTGCGCCGTGGAGATCTGACTCAATTTTGCGCAAGAGATCATGACGCGCTTTTTCTACCGAGCTTCTATCGAGGCTGGTGGGAAGAGGGCCGAGCCAGGCAAACGGGTCTAATCCAACTGATTTCTGCTGGTGCTTTCCATTAGATGGCTTCGTCGCTTTCGACGATAACGCAGCATTTGCATTTATGCACGCAGCCCCCAAGAGGGTGACGCTTGCACAAAATATGGACATGAACTTTCGCATGACGATCCTCGCGCAATGTAGAAGTTTGACTTTATCGCGTGCGCAACGTGGGGTTTTGCCTCGTCGCAACTATCTGAGCGTATCTACCGTGTTTCATCGTTGTTTCATTTATGATGCATGTTGCATGTGTATGAAATAAAAGCGCATGATTGTGATACTGGCTTTCCATCCAGATGAAGCTAAGTATTTGATTTTAAAGCATGTGTGTAGTGGTCCATCTCTGGCACGGCGCTTGCAATATGCAATCCCGTATTCAATTAATGCAAGCTAAGAAAGGACAAGCATGACTTATCACTCCGCCGGCGCCTCATTCCGCAAGGCCGTCCAGGAAGAATCCCCGCTGCAGGTCATCGGCGCGATCAACGCCAACCACGCGCTGCTGGCCAAGCGCGCCGGCTACCGCGCCATCTACCTGTCGGGCGGCGGCGTCGCCGCCGGTTCGCTCGGCCTGCCGGACCTGGGCATCTCGAGCCTGGAAGACGTCCTGATCGACGTGCGCCGCATCACCGACGTGTGCGACCTGCCGCTGCTGGTCGACATCGACACCGGTTTCGGCGCATCGGCCTTCAACGTGGCGCGCACCGTGCGCTCGCTCATCAAGGCCGGCGCCGCCGCCTGCCACATCGAAGACCAGGTCGGCGCCAAGCGTTGCGGCCACCGTCCGGGCAAGGAAATCGTCAGCAAGGACGAGATGGTCGACCGCGTCAAGGCCGCTGCCGACGCGCGCACTGACGATGACTTCGTGATCATGGCGCGCACCGACGCGCTGGCCGTGGAAGGCCTGGACGCCGCCATCGAGCGCGCCGTCGCTTGCGTGGAAGCGGGCGCCGACATGATCTTCCCGGAAGCGATGACCAGCCTGGAGATGTACAAACAGTTCGCCGACGCCGTCAAGGTGCCGGTGCTGGCCAACATCACGGAGTTCGGCTCGACCCCGCTGTTCACGCTCGACGAACTGCGTAGCGCGAATGTCAGCATCGCCCTGTATCCGCTGTCGGCCTTCCGCGCCATGAACAAGGCGGCCGAGAACGTCTACAACGCGATCCGCCGCGACGGCACCCAGAAGAACGTGCTGGACACGATGCAGACCCGTGCGGAACTGTACGACCGCATCGACTATCACAGCTACGAGCAGAAGCTGGACGCGCTGTTCGCCCAGAAGAAAACCAAATAAATCAGTTGAGAACACAGGAGATCCACGCATGAGCACCCAGAACAACGAGACCCCAACGTTCAAGCCGAAGAAGTCGGTGGCCCTTTCCGGCGTCGCCGCCGGCAATACCGCGCTCTGCTCGGTGGGCAAGTCGGGCAATGATCTGCACTACCGCGGCTACGACATCCTGGACGTCGCCACCACCTGCGAATTCGAAGAGATCGCCTACCTGCTGGTGCACGGCAAGCTGCCGACCAGCGCTGAACTGAAGGGCTACAAGGCCAAGCTGAAGTCCTTGCGCGGGCTGCCGCAGGCCGTCAAGAGCGCGCTGGAAGCGCTGCCGGCCGGCGCCCACCCGATGGACGTGATGCGCACCGGCGTATCCGTGCTGGGCTGCACGCTGCCGGAAAAGGACGACCACAACATCCCGGGCGCGCGCGATATCGCCGACCGCCTGATGGCGTCCTTCGGTTCGATGCTGCTGTACTGGTACCACTTCAGTCATAGCGGCAAGCGCATCGACGTCGAGACCGACGACGACTCGATCGGCGGCCACTTCCTGCACCTGCTGCACGGCGAAAAGCCACGCGAGTCCTGGGTGCGCGCGATGCACACCTCGCTGATCCTGTACGCTGAACACGAGTTCAACGCCTCGACCTTTACGTCCCGCGTGATCGCCGGCACCGGCTCGGACATCCACTCGGCCATCACCGGCGCAATCGGCGCGCTGCGCGGTCCGAAACATGGCGGTGCGAACGAGGTGGCGCTGGACATCCAGAAGCGCTATGAGAATGCCGACGAAGCCGAAGCGGACATCCGCAACCGCGTCGCCAACAAGGAAGTCGTGATCGGTTTCGGCCACCCGGTGTATACCATCAGCGACCCGCGCAACGTCGTGATCAAGGAAGTGGCGCGCACGCTGTCGCAGGAAGCCGGCTCCATGAAGATGTTCGACATCGCCGAGCGCCTGGAGTCGGTGATGTGGGAAGTCAAGAAGATGTTCCCGAACCTGGACTGGTTCTCGGCCGTGTCCTACCACATGATGGGCGTGCCGACCGCCATGTTCACGCCGCTGTTCGTCATCTCGCGTACCTCCGGCTGGGCTGCGCACATCATCGAGCAGCGCATCGACAACAAGATCATCCGCCCGAGCGCGAATTATGTGGGTCCGGAGGATCTGCAGTTTGTGCCGATTGGGGATCGGAAGTAAGCTTAGTACACGCGGCCCCAAGACCGTCGTACCGGCGAAGGCCGGTACCCAAGTTTGTTTGTGCGGCTACCCACGCAAAATTGGATCCCGGCCTTCGCCGGGATGACGTTCACGGGCTAACACTTAGTACTCCTGAAAGTACGCTCGAACCATGAACACCAACCACCGCAAACCCCTCCCAGGCACTTCGCTGGACTACTTCGACACGCGCGCCGCGGTCGAGGCCATCCAGCCCGGCGCCTATGACACGCTGCCCTACACCTCGCGGGTGCTGGCCGAGAACCTGGTCCGCCGTTGCGACCCGGCCAGCATGACCGATTCGCTCAAGCAGATCATCGAACGCAAGCGCGACCTCGACTTCCCCTGGTTCCCCGCGCGCGTGGTCTGCCACGACATCCTGGGCCAGACCGCGCTGGTCGACCTGGCCGGCCTGCGCGACGCCATCGCCGAGCAGGGTGGCGACCCCGCCCTGGTCAACCCGGTGGTCCCGACCCAGCTGGTCGTCGACCACTCGCTGGCCGTCGAGTGCGGCGGCTTCGATCCGGACGCCTTTGCCAAGAACCGCGCCATCGAGGACCGCCGCAACGAAGACCGCTTCCACTTCATCGAGTGGACCAAGAAGGCCTTCCAGAACGTCGACGTGATCCCGCCGGGGAACGGCATCCTGCACCAGATTAACCTGGAGCGCATGTCGCCCGTCATCCAGCAGGAGAAGGGCGTCGCCTATCCGGACACCCTGGTCGGCACCGACTCGCACACCCCGATGGTGGACGCCCTGGGCGTGATCGCGATCGGCGTGGGCGGCCTGGAAGCCGAGAGCGTCATGCTGGGCCGCGCGTCCTGGATGCGCCTGCCGGACATCGTCGGCGTCGAGCTGACCGGCAAACCGCAGCCCGGCATCACCGCCACCGACATCGTGCTGGCGCTGACCGAGTTCCTGCGCAAGTCGAAGGTCGTCTCGGCCTACCTCGAGTTCTACGGCGAAGGCGCATCGAGCCTGACCCTGGGCGACCGCGCCACCATCTCTAACATGGCCCCGGAATTCGGCGCCACCGCGGCGATGTTCTACATCGACGAGCAGACCATCAAGTACCTGCGCCTGACCGGCCGCGAAGAAGAGACCGTGCAACTGGTCGAGGCCTATGCGAAGGAAGCCGGCCTGTGGGCCGACAGCCTCGAGAACGCCCAGTACGAACGCGTCCTGAGCTTCGACCTGTCGTCCGTGGTGCGCAACATCGCCGGCCCCTCGAACCCGCACAAGCGCGTGCCGACCTCGGAACTGGCGGAGCGCGGCATCGCAGGCAAGGTCGAGAACGAAGCCGGCCTGATGCCGGACGGCGCCGTCATCATCGCGGCGATCACCAGCTGCACCAACACCAACAACCCGCGCAACATGATCGCGGCCGGCCTGATCGCCCGCAACGCCAACCGCGCCGGCCTCACGCGCAAGTCCTGGGTCAAGAGCTCGCTCGCGCCGGGGTCGAAAGCCGTCGCCCTGTACCTGGAAGAAGCCGGCCTGATGCCGGAACTGGAAAAGCTGGGCTTCGGCGTGGTCGCCTTTGCCTGCACCACCTGCAACGGCATGAGCGGCGCGCTCGATCCGACCATTCAGCAGGAGATCATCGAACGCGACCTGTACGCGACCGCCGTCCTGTCGGGCAACCGCAATTTCGACGGCCGCATCCACCCCTACGCCAAGCAGGCCTTCCTGGCTTCGCCGGCGCTGGTGGTGGCCTATGCGATCGCCGGCACCATCCGCTTCGACATCGAGAAGGATGTGCTGGGCGTGGACGCTTCCGGTAAAGAGATTCGCCTGGCCGACCTGTGGCCGTCGGACGAAGAGATCGACGCTGTTGTCGCCAGCAGCGTCAAGCCGGAGCAGTTCCGCAAGGTCTATACGCCGATGTTCGCCCGTGTCGCCGACGATGGGGAGAAGGTGAGCCCGCTGTACGACTGGCGTCCGCAGAGTACCTACATCCGTCGTCCGCCGTATTGGGAAGGCGCGCTGGCCGGCGAGCGTAGCTTGGCCGGGATGCGTCCGCTGGCGGTCCTGGGCGACAACATCACCACCGACCACTTGTCGCCGTCGAACGCGATCCTGCTGGACTCCGCCGCCGGCGAGTACCTGGCGAAGATGGGCCTGCCGGAAGAGGACTTCAATTCCTATGCCACGCACCGCGGCGACCACCTGACGGCGCAGCGCGCAACCTTTGCCAACCCAACGCTCAAGAACGAAATGGTGCGTGACGCGATGGGCAACGTGAAGGCGGGTTCGCTGGCGCGTATCGAGCCGGAAGCTACGGTTACGCGCATGTGGGAAGCGATCGAGACCTACATGGAGCGCAAGCAGCCCCTGATCGTGATCGCCGGCGCCGATTACGGCCAGGGCTCGTCGCGCGACTGGGCGGCCAAGGGCGTGCGCCTGGCGGGCGTGGAAGCGATCGTGGCCGAAGGCTTCGAGCGCATCCACCGCACCAACCTGGTCGGCATGGGCGTGCTGCCGCTGGAGTTCAAGCCGGGCGTGAACCGCCTGACACTGGGCATCGACGGCACCGAGACCTTCGATGTGATCGGCGCACGCATGCCGCGCGCCGACCTGACGCTCGTGATTCATCGCAAGAACGGCGAGCGCGTCGAGGTGCCGGTGACCTGCCGTCTCGACACCGCCGAGGAAGTGGCGATCTATGATGCGGGTGGGGTCTTGCAGCGTTTTGCGCAGGATTTCCTGGAATCGTCGGCTCCCAAAGCTGCTGCATAACTGTAGGGTGGGCGGATTTCCCGCCCACGCGGTCAACCATCACGTGAATGGTCGCGACGCGATTTAATTGCGTCGGCTGACCGGGTGGGCGGCGAAGCCGCCCACCCTACACAACCGGACAATGTAATGGCCTTTACACCCCAAATCAAAATCCCCGCCACCTACATGCGTGGCGGCACCAGCAAAGGCGTCTTCTTCCGCTTGCAAGACCTTCCCGCAGCCGCCCAGACACCCGGCGCGGCGCGCGATGCGCTCCTGCTGCGCGTGATCGGCAGCCCCGACCCCTACGGCAAGCAGATCGACGGCATGGGCGGCGCCACCTCGAGCACCAGCAAGGCCGTGATCGTCGCGAAAAGCGAACGTGATGACCACGACGTCGACTACCTGTTCGGCCAGGTCTCGATCGACAAGCCCTTCGTCGACTGGAGCGGCAATTGCGGCAACCTGTCCTCGGCCGTCGGCTCGTTCGCCATCGCCAGCGGCCTGGTCGAACCAGGCCGCGTGCCGCAAAGCGGCATGGCCACGGTGCGCATCTGGCAGGCCAACATCGGCAAGACCATCATCGCCCACGTCCCCGTGACCGACGGCCAGGTGCAGGAAACCGGCGACTTCGAACTCGACGGCGTCACCTTCCCGGCGGCCGAAGTGCAGCTGGAATTCCTCGACCCGGCGGCCGAGGAAGAGGGCGCCGGCGGGTCGATGTTTCCGACCGGGAACCTGGTCGACGAACTCGAGGTGCCGGGTGTCGGCACCTTGAAGGCGACCATGATCAATGCCGGCATCCCGACCATCTTCGTGAACGCGGAGGCAATCGGCTATACGGGCGCGGAGCTGCAGGACGCCATCAACGGCGACCCGCGCGCGCTGGCGATGTTCGAGACCATCCGCGCCCACGGCGCCCTGCGCATGGGCCTGATCTCCAGCATCGAGGATGCGGCCAAGCGCCAGCACACCCCGAAGGTCGCCTTCGTGGCCAGGCCCGCCAGCTACGTCGCCTCCAGCGGCAAGCAGGTCAATGCGTCCGACGTCGACCTGCTGGTGCGCGCGCTCTCGATGGGCAAGCTGCACCACGCGATGATGGGCACCGCCGCGGTGGCGATCGGTACCGCGGCCGCCATCCCGGGCACCCTGGTGAACCTGGCGGCCGGCGGCGAAGGTGGGGAAAATAAGCGCACCGCGGTGCGCTTCGGCCACCCGTCCGGCACCCTGCGGGTCGGGGCCGAGGCGGTCCAGGCGAATGGCGAGTGGACGGTCGCGAAGGCGATCATGAGCCGCAGCGCACGCGTGCTGATGGAAGGCTGGGTGCGTGTACCTGGAGATTGTTTCTAGACCATTGCGTTGATGGGCCGCAACAACACGGCCCATTTGCGTTTCTGTTAGTTATGGAACAGCAAGCATTTGTGGTTTATGATTGCTAAAAGGCAAGCCAGCCCATAGCAAAAAAACCATAATGGACCGACTCCCAAGCAAGCATGCGCTCGTCGCCGGGCTCGCCACCGCGGGCGCCGCGGCGCAGGCGCAGGCCAAGGGCGCGGACCTCGAGCAGGAACTGCTGCACGTCGCCTTGCGCGAGCAGCACGCCATCCTGGAAAACGCGCCGGTCGGCATCGCCTTCACCTTGCCGGGCCAGTTCAAGTCCTGCAATCCGCGCATCTGCGAGATGCTCGGTTATTCCTACGCCGAGTTGTGCCGGCTGCGCCCGGTCGACATCTTCGCCACCCCCGAGGCCTATCACCTGCTGGTCCAGGAAGCCTATCCGGTGCTGGCCGGCGGCGGCCTGTATGAGAAGGGCGAGCAGCCGTTCCGGCGCCGCGACGGCTCCATCATGTGGGCGCGCCTGCGCGGCCGCGCGGTGGACCCGAACGCGCGCGAAGCGGGCACCATCTGGATCGCCGAGGACGTGACCGATGCGCGCCAGGCGCTGCTCGAGGTGCAGGCCATCATGAACAACGCGACGGTCGGCATCATGTACACCCGCAACCGGGTGATCCACCGCTACAACCCCGCCTTCGGCCGCATGTTCGGCTACCGCGACGGCGAGGCGCTGGGCCGCTCGACCCGCATCGTGTATCCGGACGACGCGTCCTTCCAGGAGTTCGGGACCACGGCCTACCCGCAGCTGGCGCAGGGCCTGCCTTACCGCGCCGAGACCGAGCTGGTACGCAAGGACGGCAGCCGCATCTGGGGTCAGCTCAACGGCTACCTGTTCAACCCGGACGACCCCGAGCTCGGCGCGATCTGGATGTTCGAGGACCGCACGCGCGAGCGCCACGACGAAATCCAGCTGCGCAACGCGCTGATGGAAAACCGCGCCATCCTCGACAACGCGGTGCTGGGCATCGCCGTGGTCGAGAACGGCGTGACCCTGCATTGCAACAGCAAGATGGAAGAGCTGTTCGGCAGCCCGGCGGGCGGCATGGACGGCACCCCGGTGCGCGCGCTCTACCCGGACGAAGCCGCCTGGCGCACGGCGCGCGCCGATACCCTGCGCAGCTTCGGGACAGGGCAGGTGCACACTGCCGAATACCGGATGGCGCGCCGCGACGGCACCCTGTTCTGGGCGCGCCTGTCGGGACGCCTGTTCGACATGGCCGACAAGGCCGGGCGCAGCGTCTGGATGATCGACGACGTCACCAGCCAGCGCGAGGCGGCCGACGCGATCCGCCGTGCCCGTGACGAACTCGAGATCCGCGTGGCCGCGCGCACCGCCGAACTGGCCGGCGCGAATGCGCTGCTGCAGGAAGAGATCGCGGAGCGGCGCCAGGCCGAAGCGCGTGTGCACCACATGGCGTATTACGACAGCCTGACCCGGCTGCCGAACCGCGTGCTGCTGTCCGACCGCCTCGACTGCGCCCTGCGCGCCGCGCACCGCAACGGGCAAAGGCTGGCCGTGATGTTCCTCGACCTCGACCGCTTCAAGACCATCAACGATTCGCTCGGCCATGCGATCGGCGACCAGCTGCTGCGCGAAGTAGGGCGGCGCCTGTGCGAGTCGGTGCGCGAGAGCGACACGGTGGCGCGCCTGGGCGGCGACGAGTTCGTGGTGCTGCTGCCGGACGTCGGCGGGCCCGACGAATGCGCGCTGGTGGGCGACAAGATCATTGACGCGCTGGCCACGCCCTTCCCGCTGGAAGGCCACAGCCTGCACATCACGCCCTCGATCGGGATCTGCCTGTGCCCGGACGACGGCAACGACGTCGACACCCTGATGCGCCATGCCGACGCGGCGATGTACCACGCCAAGGCGCTGGGGCGCAACAACTACCAGTTCTTCGACCAGCGCATGAACCAGGCGGCGGCGCGCCGCTTCGAGCTGGAATCGAACCTGCGCGGGGCGCTCGCGCGCGGCGAGTTCGAGCTGCACTACCAGCCCATCATCAGCACCGCCACCCGCCGCCTGCACGCGCTCGAGGTGCTGCTGCGCTGGCGGCGCGGGGCGCAGTTCGACAATGTACTGGTTGGCCCGGACGAGTTCATCCCGATCCTGGAAGAGAACGGCATGATCGTCACAGTCGGGGAGTGGGTGATCCGCACTGCCTGCGAGCAGAGCATGGCCTGGCAGGCGCTGGGCCTGCCCGCGGTGCCGCTGGCGATCAACCTGTCGGCGCGCCAGTTCATGCACGATGGACTGGTGGAATCGATCCGGGGCATCGTCGGCGCGACCGGCATCGATCCGGCGCTGGTCGAGTTCGAGATCACCGAGACCGCGCTGATGCAGCACGGCGGCCAGACCCTGGACACCCTGCGCCAGATTAACGGCATGGGCATGCGCGTGTCGATCGACGACTTCGGCACCGGCTACTCGAGCCTGGCCTACCTGAAGCGCTTCCCGGTCCGCAAGATCAAGATCGATAGGGCCTTCGTGCGCGAGCTGGAGGCGAGTTCGGAAGACCGCGCCATCGTGGCCGCCGTGATGGCGCTGGCCAACAGCCTGCAGTTGCTGGTGGTGGCCGAAGGCGTCGAGACCGAAGGGCAGTACGCGCTGCTGGGCGGCTACGGCTGCCAGTACGCCCAGGGCTATCTGTTCGCGCGCCCGCTGCCGGCAAGCGATGCGGCGCGCCTGCTGGTCGATTCGGCGCTGGACGCGATCACCGGTTAAGCGCTCACTCGGCCAGCGTCGCCACCACCGGCGCGTGGTCCGAGGGCTGCTCCCATTTGCGCGTCTCGCGGTCGATGTGGCAGGCGGTGCAGCGCTCCGCCAGCGCGCTTGACAGCAGAATGTGGTCGATGCGCAGGCCGCGGTTGCGGCGGAAGGCCATCTGGCGGTAATCCCACCAGCTGTACTGCTTTTCCGGCTGCTCGAACAGGCGGAAGGCATCAATCAAACCGAGCGCCATCAGCTGCTGCAGCGCCTCGCGCTCGGGCGGGGTGAAGTGGATGTGGTTTTCCCATTCGGCCGGGTCGTGCACGTCGCGCGCTTCCGGCGCGATGTTGTAGTCGCCCAGCACGGCCAGCTGCGGATGCGCGCGCAGCTCGGCGGCCACCCACTCGCGCAGCCCCGCCAGCCAGGCCATCTTGTAGGCGAACTTGTCGCTGCCGATTTCCTGGCCGTTCACCACGTAGGCGCAGATGATGCGCATGCCCTTGACGGTGGCGGCGATCAGGCGCTGCTGCTCGTCCTCGAAATACGGGTTGCCTTTCTGGACGTCCTCGATCGGATGCTTCGACACGATCGCCACCCCGTTATAGGTCTTCTGGCCGGTGAAGGCGACCTGGTAGCCGGCCTCGTTCAACGCGGCCACGGGAAACTTGTCGTCGGTGAGCTTGGTCTCCTGGATGCACAGCACGTCGACCGGATTCGCCTCCAGCCAGGCAAGCAGGTGCGGCAGACGGATTTTCAGCGAATTGACGTTCCAGGTGGCGATGTTCATGGTATGCGGTGAGCTGTGTTTAAAGGGGCGCCGCCGCTTGCGGGCGGCAAGCATCAGCGGCGGCCGCATCATACCCGATTGGCGCACCAGGAGTGGGGCCAGGCCGCATCCAGCTGCGGAGAGCCGCTAGCGCGCCTGCGTCGCTTTCCACGCCAGCCGTCGCAAGGGCGCGGGCAGGCGCGTGATCGTCTTCTTGAGGTGAAATTTCAGGCCCATCGGGCCTGCGTGGGGATGTACGAACATGCGCTCGGCGATGTCGAACTTGGCTTTCGCAAACGCGTCGTTGGCGGCCTGCAGGCGCAGCTCGCTGACCATGTCGCGCAGCGCCGGCACATATTGCTGCACATTGCGGTGGTGTTGCGAAGCGTATTCCAGGATCTGGGCGCTGCCCACGATCATGTAGAGCGCGTCGGCCGAGTCGTTGCCGTCATGCCGCCTGATGCGCGCAAGTGGCGCGGCGCAGCAGGCGATCTTGCCGGCGGCCGCCGCACGCAGGGTGAACTCTCCGTCCTCGGCGCCGACGCGGTTGAACATCGGATTGAAGCCACCGATTCCCTCGTAAAAGGCCTTCTTGAGGGTGCATCCGGTCGGATAGAAAAAGTGGATGGTGAACAGGCGCAGATACAGGTCCGGAATGTCGCGGTAAAAGCCGTCGCTCAGGCGGGCGCCCTGCATGAAGCTGTCGGGGGCCTGAGACAGGTGGTCGGATTCGAGCTCGTCGCCGCGGAACTTGCGGATATTGGTGTACGCGGCATCGATGTCCCGATGCGCATCCAGCCATGCGCCCATGGTCTCGACGAACTGCGGCTCCAGCAGGTCGTCCGAATCGCACAGGGTGACATACTCGCTCGAGGCGGCGGCAACGCCACGATTGCGCGCGGCCTGTACGCCCCCGTTCGCGCTGCGGATCAGCTTGATACGTCCTTCGTAGGGCCCAAGCACCTCGACGGTATGATCCGTCGAGCCATCGTCGACCACGATGATCTCCGCGAACGGCACCGTCTGGCGCAGGGCGTAGTCGAGCGTTTCGGCGATGAGATGGGCGCGGTTATAGGTCGGGATGACGAGCGAAAGGGAGACGGCCATGATATTTACTTGATGAACGGGACACAAACTATATCATTCAGGCACCATTCTTTGATGACCAGCAGGCGACTTCATCCAAACTGAAATCGGCAGCGCCGATTTTGTTGCGTGATTTCACGGGAAGAGAGGTAGGCCGGCCTTATGCTGCTTGCATTCATTTCATCAATTTAACAGTCGTAAATATAATAAACCGTGGGAAATTGTTGCTAAACGACCTACAGTATTGTGTGCAGTACAAGTGGTCATGCTAGAATAACTTAATAGAATACTAAAGCACTGTGTTTTTTATGCAGTGTGGACTGTAAAACCATTCGCAAAAGCATTAAACTAGCGGGAAAGCATTTAACACTGTTTCTTGATAAATATATGGTATTGCGCTGTGGCAACTAACGCAGTACTATGGAGACTGAGAAAACAGGTTCGGTTGCCAGCCCCGCCCATCAATCGTGCGGGGCATGTTGGCACGGTGCAAAGTGGTACTATTCGAAATCTTGTTTTTTCGATAGCAGATGAACCCGAACGCCGATTTACAAAGGACTGAAATGCGCACTGCATTCGAAGCGTGGGCTGCCCGCGAAGGCCATATCACCCGCCGCCGCGAGGACAAACCCGAGGAATATCTCGTCTACGAAACCCAGCGCCGCTGGGTGATCTGGCAGGCCGCCCTGACGCACGGCGCCAAGGCTGCAGCCGAAGCGCCATCGAAGTTCGCCAGGGAAGAGCAGAAGCCGGCCGTGACCCAGGACGAAGCAACGGTGCGCAACCGCGTGCTCAACGAAGTGCTGGACGCATTCAGCGAACTGGACGAAGCCGCCGGCATGGAAGGCGTGCTGAAGGTCATCCAGGGCCTCAAGAAGAAGCAGAAGGAACTGGCCGACAGCAAGGCCTGAGTGTCCACGCAACGCTACCGCCACTACAAGGGCGGTGTCTACGAGCTGGTGTGCGAAGCCGTGCTGGAAGCAGACCACACGCCCGTGATGGTGTACCGCGGCCAGGACGGCGCCGTCTGGGTCCGTCCGCGCGCCGCCTTCTTCGAGACCGTCGAGGTCGACGGCGCCGCCGTGCCGCGTTTCGCGGCGCTTCCCGAATAGCTACCCTTCAGCATTTGTTCTTGCCTGCCGTTAATGGCAGCATGAAGCAACTTTTCTCTATCCTGCTGGCTGTCCCGCTCTTGCTGAGCGGCTGCGCCACCGTATCCGATTCGCCCCTGCAGCAACTCGAACTGCATGCCGTGCTCGACTACCAGGAAGTCGGCGGGGTGGGCTGCATCCTGAGCAATGACATGGGGCGCTGGTTCGTGGTCGCTCCGGGCCGGGTGACCGTCACCCGCAGCACGAAGCCCCTGACGGTCAGCTGCAAGAAGGACGGCGCCGGCGTGGCGCAGGAAAGCGTCGGCTCGCGCGCCGACATGGCGGGGCTGATGGGGAATGTCGTGATCAGCGCCGGGGTCGGCATGCTTGTCGACCGCTACACCGGGGCGGGCTACTCCTACCCGGCCAACCTGACGGTGCTGATGGCGCCGCTGCCGTCGAAAGATGCGCTGGCGGCAAGCCAGCGGGTCGACAGTCCAGTGTTCTGAACAATAAAAAGCCCCGCATGCGGGGCTTTTTTCTTGATGAAATAATATTTCACCACAGCGCAGGAATGAAAGAATATTTCATTCCGGCGCTGCCAGATTTCAGACGCGGTTCATCAGGAAGGTGGTCAGCAGCGGCACCGGACGGCCGGTCGCGCCCTTGTTGGCACCCGATTTCCAGGCGGTGCCGGCGATGTCCAGGTGGGCCCAGGTGTACTTGCGGGTGAAGTTCTCCAGGAAGCAGGCCGCGGTGATCGAGGCCGCGCCCGGGGTGCCGATGTTGGCCAGGTCGGCGAAGTTCGACTTGAGCTGCTCGTTGTAGTTCTCGCCCAGCGGGAAGCGCCATGCCACGTCGCCGGCCTGCTTGCCGGCGTCCAGCAGTTCTTCGGCCAGCGCGTCGTGCGCGTCGTCGTGGCGGGTGAACAGGCCGCTGGTGTGATGGCCCAGGGCCACGATGCAGGCGCCGGTGAGGGTGGCGATGTCGACCACGGCGGCCGGCTTGAAGCGCTCGGCGTAGGTGAGGGCGTCGCACAGGATCAGGCGGCCTTCGGCGTCGGTGTTCAGGATCTCGATGGTGAGGCCGTTCATCGAGGTCACGATGTCGCCCGGCTTGGAGGCGCGGCCCGACGGCATGTTCTCGCAGGCGGCCACGATGCCGATCACGTTCAGCTTCAGGCCCATCTCGCCGATTGCGCGGAAGGTGCCCAGTACCGAGCCGGCGCCGCACATGTCGTACTTCATCTCGTCCATGCCCGGACCCGGCTTGATCGAGATGCCGCCGGTATCAAAAGTGATGCCCTTGCCGACCAGGACCACCGGCGCATCCTTCTTGTTGCCGCCCATGTGCTTGAGGACGATGAACTTCGGCGCTTCGTCGCTGCCCTTGGCCACCGACAGGAAGCTGCCCATCTTGAGGGCTTCCAGCTGCTTGCGCTCCAGCACTTCGATGTCGAAGCCGTACTCGTCGGCCAGTTGACGCGCGGTGTTCGCGAGATAGGTCGGGGTGCAGACGTTCGGCGACAGGTTGCCCAGTTCCTTGGTCAGCTGCATGCCGTTCGAGATCGCGACGGCCTGCGCCAGGGTGCCCTTGAGCGCGGTGGCGGCATTCGCGGCATCGGCGGCGATGGTGATCTTGCGCACGCCGGTCGGCTGCGGGTCTTTCTTGCTCTTCTGGCTATCAGTGCGGTGCTCGGTCTCGTTGGCGGCGATCACAAGTGCGCGCACTGCCCAGTTGACGTCGCGGTCTTTCACATCCGCCAGCGGGAATGCGATAATGGCATCCTGGCTGCCCAGGGTAGCGAATACCTTCAGGGCGGCGCCGACGGCGCTGCTATAGCTCTTTTCGCTCAGCGCTTCGTCCGTGCCCATGCCCACCAGCAGCACGCGTGCCGCGGCGACGCCGTTCACGCCGCGCAGCAGCAGGGTCGAACCGGCCTTGCCGCTGATATCGCCGGACTTGAGCGCCGCGGTGATGTCGCCGCTGGCATCGAGAGCCCTGGCAGCCTGCGACAGCTTCTTGTTTTCGAACACGGCCACTGCCAGCACGCCGGTTTTGGCGGCGGCCAGGGTGTTCTTGGTGTCGAATGCTTTTATGCTAAAGTCCATTTTTTTGGTTCTCCGTTTCGTGATTTTTGCGGCACTGACGCGGCGCACTGCCTAACCTGCAATTATAGCTATTTATTGAATGATCTTTCGACGCGCCCTGCAACGTGAACTCGCCAGCTCCGCCGGCGCCACCTTTACGGTGCTGTTCACGATCCTGGTTACCTGGACCCTGATCAGGGTCCTGGGCAAGGCCGCCGGCGGCAAGGTCGATTCGGCCGACGTGCTGGCCCTGATCGCGTTCGCGATCCTGGATTACCTGCCGACCATCCTCACCCTCACCACCTTCATCGCCGTGCTGGCCGCGGTCACGCGCAGCTACCGCGATTCCGAGATGGTCGTGTGGTTCGCCTCCGGCATGTCGCTGCGCCGCTGGATCCGGCCGGTGCTGACCTTCGGCCTGCCGATCGTGCTGGTGGTCGCGGCGCTGTCGCTGGTGGTCACGCCCTGGGCCGCATCCAAGCGCCTCGAATTCGTCGAGCGCTTCCAGAACCGCGAAGACCTCAAGCGCGTGGCGCCCGGCCAGTTCCGCGAATCCTCCTCGAGCGACCGGGTGTTCTTCGTCGAACGCTCGGGCGGCGACACCGCCGTGGTGCAGAACGTGTTCGTCAATTCGCAGGACAAGAACGGCACCTCGATCGTGGTCGCCAGGGAAGGCGTGATCGAGAGCGACGCCAATGGCGGCCAATACCTGGTGCTGTCCAACGGCCGGCGCTACCAGGGCCAGCCGGGACAGGCCGACTTCCAGTCGATGGAATTCGAGCGCTACAAGATGCGGGTGGCTACCCGCGCCCCGGTGCTGGGGACCGACACGCCCAGCAATGCGCTGCCCACCTCGATCCTGCTGAAGGTCGAGAACCAGTACACGCGCGCCGAACTGCTCGACCGCATCTCGGCCCCGCTGATCTGCCTGGTGCTGATGCTGCTGGCGATTCCGCTCGGCTTCGTCAACCCGCGCGCCGGCAGCTCGGCCAACATGATCCTGGCGCTGCTGATCTTCTTTACTTACCTGAACCTGAACAAGCTGATGGAAAACAGCGTCAAGCGCGCCAAGCTGGATTTCGACGTGGCCTGGTGGCCGCTGCACCTGGCCGCCGCGCTCACGGTGGCGGCCCTGTTCGCGTGGCGCCTGAACGTCAACCACCGCTGGCATCCGCTGGCCCTGCTTAGTGCCTGGAAGCGCCGCCGCGCGCCCCTGGCGGCCGCACCAATCCCGGCGCCGGCGCCGCTGGCGAAGTCGGAGGCCGAATGAGCATCCTGCAGCGCTATTTCGCGGTCAATATCGCGCAGGCGACCGCCTTCGTGCTGGTCGCCTTCCTGGCCCTGATCTCCTTCATGGACCTCACCAGCGAACTGCCGTCGGTGGGCAAGGGCGGCTACGAATTCCAGAACGCGGTGATGTACGTGCTGCTGCTGGTGCCGGGCAATGTCTACCAGGTGATGCCGGTCGCGGCCCTGCTGGGCACCATCTACACCATGGCGCAGTTCGCCTCGACCTCCGAGTTCACCATCATGCGCGCATCCTCGATGTCGACGCGGATGGCGGGCTGGATGCTGTTCAAGATCGGCATCGTGCTGGTCCTGGTCACCTTCGTGTTCGGCGAACTGATCATCCCGCGCACGGCCCCGCTGGCCGAGCGCGTGCGCCTGGCGGCCAAGGGCTCGGCCCTGTCGGCCGATTTCCGCTCAGGCATGTGGACCAAGGACAGCATCCATAGCGATGGCGTGAAAGGTCCGGTGATCGGCACGCGCTTCTTCAACGTGCGCCAGATCCGCCCGGACGGCCAGCTGGTCGACGTGCGCCTGTACGAATTCGACGCCAACATGCGCATGCGCGCCCTGATCACGGCGGCCGGCGGCACTTATGGCGGCAACAACACCTGGCGCCTGCGCGATGTCTCCGAGACCGTGTTCAGCAACAGCCGCACGCTGCCGGCGCCCGGCACCCCGGTGCCGCAGGGGCAGTCGATCGCGGCCAGCTTCGGCCAGGAGACCGCCGCCGTCGCCACCCGCAAGATGGCCACGCTCGAGCTGGCCTCGGAGATCACGCCCAAGATCCTGTCGGTGTCGCGTTCCGAACCGGAGCGCATGTCGGCCAACGAACTGGCGGCCTATACCCGCCACCTGGCGGAAAACCGCCAGGAGACCGAGCGCTTCAAGGTCGCGTTCTGGAAGAAGATCATCGACCCGCTGTCGATCCTGGTGCTGATGGCGCTGGCCTTGCCCTTCGCCTACCTGCACACCCGCAGCGGCGGCGTCAGCCTCAAGATCTTCGTGGGCATCATGATCGGCGTGGCCTTCCTGCTGCTCAACGCACTGTTCTCGAGCCTGGGCGTGCTGACCGCACTGCCGGCCTTCTTCACGGCGGCCGCGCCCAGCCTGCTGTTCCTGCTCATTGCGATCGGCGCCCTGCGCTGGGTGGAGAGACATTGATGACACGCGCACTCGTCCTGTTTGCCCATGGCGCCCGCGCCCAGTCCTGGGCCGCGCCCTTCGAGCGCCTGCGCGACGCGGCGCAGGCGCGCCTGCCGGAACTCCCGGTGCGGTTGGCCTTCCTGGAACTGATGGAGCCGCGCCTGCCGGAGGCGGTTGCCGCATTGGTGGGCGAGGGCGTGGACGAGATCACGGTGGTGCCCGTGTTCTTGGGGCAGGGCGGCCACCTGCTACGCGACCTGCCGCAGCTGGCCGAGGGCATCCGCGCTGCCCATCCCGGACTGCGCCTGCAGGTCGCCGGCGCCATCGGTGAAGATCCGCAAGTGCAGGCAGCCATGACTGATTACTGCATCCGTTCGCTCGGCTGAGTTAATAAAGCGGCATTGTGGTTTTGAAAAACGGCTGAGTAAAGCGACAACTCGATTGCACTTCTTTGCAATGTTTTGTTGCCTTTTTGCGTATTGATTCACGGAAATTTAATTTCCATCTTTAAATAAAAAATTCCGTGCGGCATGATCGTTCCAATTCTCCAGGAACGAAGCATGAGCACAGAAATCACCGACTTCGCGCCGGTCGGCATCGTCGACGACCGCGACATTCTCTTCACCACCCTGCTCAGCGGCCAGCTGGCCGCCACCCTGAGCGCCATCGACACCGGGCCGTTGACGGGCGGACGCTGGTTCATCGACAGCCAGTCGCATCCCGGCCTGTTCAGCATCGCCTACAACCCGGCCACCGATACCGCGGCGCGCCTGCTGGTGAACGACGCCGCCCTGTTGCCAGCAGCGGGAGCGGGTGTGTCCGTCACCGTCCATTACTACGACCGCTACCAGCTCGACGGCAGCGCCAATCCGCTGCCGGGCAAGGGTTTTGTAGAAACCCTGGTGTATACGGTGGAAGCGGGCACTTCGCGCGAGCTCGACGGCTTCGGCAGCGAGCTCGATCTGGGCAGCGCCGGCGCGGGCAGTCCAGCCCTGGCAAGCCTGTCCAGCGGCGCAGTTGCCGCCGCGTGGCAGGCGTCCGACGGCGCGCTGTGGGCCCAGTTGCGCGACGCCGCCGGCGCCGCAAGCGGGGCCGGTTTCGTGCTTGCCGCGGCGGGTGCGGCGCCCAGCCTGTCCGCCTTCGAGAACGGCGGCTTCGTGGCCGCCTACCGCAGCGATGCCGGCATCGCCTGGCGCATCGTCGGCGCCGACGGCAGCGCCGGCCCCGAACACCTGGCCGCCGGCCCTGACGCCGCCATGCCCGACGTCGCCGTACTGGCCGACGGATCCTTCGCCCTGGCCTGGGCTAGCGGCGGGCAGGTGCGGGTGCAGCAGTTCGATGCGGGCGGCAATGCGCTCGGCGTGGAGAAGGTGTTCGGCACGCTCGGCACGGCCTTCAGCCCGAGCCTGACGGCCCTGGGCGCGTCCTATGCCGTGAGCTGGGGCGAGATCGGCGACGGCAATGTGTACGCCGCGCTGGCCGGCGGCGCCACCGTGCAGGTGTCGAACGACGGCCTGGCCGCGAGCCTGTCCACCGCGGCCCCGCTGCCCGAGATCGTGGCGCTGGCCGACGGCGGTGTCGTGGTGGCCTGGGACAGCTATGCCAACTCGCCCTCCGGCTTCGCCCTGAGCGACATTTTCTTCCAGCGCTTCGACGCCAGCGGCAAGCCGCTCGGGACCATCACCCAGGCCAATGTCGACAGCGGCAGCGGGCGCTATGGCGCCAAACTGGCGGCCTTCGACGACGGTGGCTTCATGCTGGCCTGGCAGGCCGAGGGTGGCGACTTCGACGCCAACGGCGTGTTCGGCCGCCGCTTCGGCGCCGACGGCAGCGCGCTCGACCTGCGCGAGTTCGGCATCAACGAGGGACGTGCCGGTGACCAGGCCAGCCCGGCCCTGGCCGCGCTCGCACACGGCGGCTTCGCGGCGGCATGGATCGATACCCAGGACGGCGGCGTGGCGCGGGTCGAGGCGCGTGTGCTGGCGGGGACGCCGCCGCCGGAGCCAGTCGGCGACCTTGCTGCCGGCAGTGCCCAGCTTGGCGCGCCGCCGGTGGTACCGGACCCGGTGCTGCCCGTGCCCGTGGCTGTGCCGGTGCCCGTGCCAGTACCGGCGCCCAGCGTTCCCGCAGCGCCGCCGAGCGTGCCAGCTCCAGCTCCAGCTCCTGCTCCAGCACCAGCACCAGCACCAGCACCAGCACCGGCGCCGCCGGTCGCCACCGCACCGGTCCCGCCGGTGGCCGCACCCGCGCCAAAGCAGGACCTGATCGGCCATACGGGATCGGACCTGATCCGCGCCGGTGCGGGCGTCGGCAACCAGCGCATCGACGCCATGGAGGGCATCGACACCGTCGCCTACGGCGGCGTGCGAAGCGGCTTCGCGCTGCTGCGCGGGCCTGAGGGCGTGAGCGTGACCGACAAGGCGGGCGCCAGCGACCTGCTGGTGAACGTCGAGCGCCTCGCCTTTGCGGACGGCGCCGTCGCCCTCGACATCGATGGCGTCGCTGGCCAGGCCTACCGCCTGTACGCGGCCGCCTTCGACCGCGCGCCGGACAAGGCGGGGCTGGGCTATTGGATCGCCACGATGGACGGCGGCGCCGGCCTGCGCCAGGTGGCCGCGGCCTTTGCCGCCAGTCCCGAATTTGCCGAGCTGTATGGCGCCAGGCCGAGCGACAGCGAGTTCATCGAGCTCCTGTACAACAACGTGCTGCACCGTCCCGCGGAAGAGGCGGGCCGCGCCTACTGGGTCGACGCCCTGTCGGTGCATGGGGCCGCGCGCGCCGACGTGCTGGCTTTCTTCAGCGAGAGCGCGGAGAACCAGGCACAGGTCATCGGCGCCATCCGGAACGGCATCGACTTCGCGCCGTGGGCATAAGCTCAACAGAGTTGGCAGGCAGGCTATCCAGCCTGCCAACTCTGTTGGAAAGGCGGCAATCGAGTGTTGGGTTTGCGCTGCATTGCCATGTGGAATTTAAATTTCCCTCTGTCAAAAATTATTGACGTGAGGCATCATCAATCCAACAAGGGCAGCACTCCCGCCTACCTTCTCGAGCAAGCACTTCCATGAGCACCGAATCCGATTACGCCCCGGTCGGCATTATCGACGACCGCGATATCCTGTTGACGAGCCTGCGCACCGGCGATACCGCCGCGATCCTCACGCCCATCGATTTCGGCGTGCTGACCAGCGGCCGCTGGGTGATCGATGCGCAGTCCATCCCCGGCCTGTTCACCATCGCTTACAACCCGGCCACCGATACCTCGGCCCGGCTGGTGGTGGCCAACAGCGCCCTGATGCCGGCGCCCGGCACCCCGGTCACCGTCACCGCGCACTATTATGACCGCTACCAGATCGACGGCTACGGCAATCCGCTCCCGGGCAAAGGCTTCGCCGAGACCCTGGTCTACACGGTCGAAGCGGGCACTACGCGCGAACTGAACGGCTTCGGCGGCGACATCGCGCTCGGCAGCGGCAGCACGGCCGCCAACCCGGCCCTGGCCATGCTCCAGGATGGCGGCATCGCCGCTGTCTGGCAGGGCGCCGACAACGCGGTCTGGGCGCGCGTGCAGGACGCGGCAGGCAATGCCCGTACCGGCGCGTTTGCCCTGACTTCAGGCTGGGACGGCAGCGCCGAAGGCCAGCCCGCGGTGGCGGCGCTGAGCGGCGGGCGTTTCGTGACCGCCTACACCACGTCGCTCGAAGGCCAGCCGCGCATCGCCTTCAAGATCGCCGACGTCAACGGCAACCAGGCCGGCCAGGTGCTGGTCGACGGCGGGCTGTCCTGGGACACCTCCATGCCCGACGTGGCCACCCTGCGCGACGGCTCCTTCGCCATCGCCTGGCGCGCCGGCGGCCAGGTCCACGTGCGCGTCATGGACGCGAACGGCAACGCCCTCGGCGCCGAGCAGGTCTACGGCAGCCTCGGCACCGCGTTCAGCCCGAGCATCGCCGCCACCGGCGCCGGCTACACCGTGAGCTGGGGCGAAATCGGCGACGGCAACGTCTATGTCGCCGCGCAGGGCGGGCTTGTCACCATCGTCAGCGGCGACGGCCTTGCGGCCAGCGTCAGCACCGCCGCGCCGCTCCCGAGCATCGCCGCGCTGGCCGACGGCGGCTACGTCGTCGCCTGGGACAGCTACGCCAACGAGCCGCTCGGCTTCTCGATGAGCGACATCTTCTTCCAGCGCTACGACGCCGCGGGCAACAAGGTCGGCGCGCTCACCCAGGCCAATGTCGACAGCGGCGGCGGACGCTTCGAAGCCGCGGTGACCGCCCTCAGCGACGGCGGCTTCGTGGTGGCCTGGCAGTCCAGCAGCGGCGACTTCGAGGGCAATGGCGTGTTCGGGCGCCGCTTCGACGCCGGCGGCTACCCGGTCGACCAGCGCGAGTTCGCCATCAACGAAGGCCGCGCGGGCGACCAGGCCAATCCCGCCATCACGGCGCTGGCGAACGGCGGCTTCGCCACCGCCTGGGGCGACACCAATGGCAGCAGCTCCCAGGTCGAACTGCGCGTGCTCACCGGCGGCATGGACCCCGGCGGCGGCAGCGGCTGGACCGGCGACAGCGGCCAGCACCTGGTGGCCGGCATCGGCAGCGAGCGCCTTGGCGGCTTCGCAGGCGTGGACACGGTCAGCTACGCCGGCGTGCGCAGCAACTTCACCGTGATCCGCGAGGGCAGCGCCAGCGCCACCGTGATCGACCATGTCGGCAACAGCGGCGTCGACACCCTCGCCAGCGTCGAGCGCATCGCCTTCAGCGACGCCTCGCTGGCGCTGGACATCGACGGCATCGCCGGCAAGGCCTACCGCCTGTACCAGGCCGCGTTCAACCGCACCCCGGACAAGGGCGGCGTGGGCTACTGGATCAAGATGATGGATGCGGGCCAGACGCTGGAACAGGTGGCGTTCAACTTCGCCAACAGCCCGGAATTCAAGCAGATGTACGGCGCGAACGCGAGCGACGCGCAGTTCGTCGAGCTCCTGTACAACAACGTGCTGCACCGGAGCGCGGAAGGCGCAGGGCGCGACTACTGGCTGGAGGCGCTGGGAGAGAAGCATTTGCCGCGCGCGCAGGTGCTGGCCTATTTCAGCGAGAGTGCGGAAAACCAGGCGCAGGTGATCGGGGCAATCCAGAACGGAATCGAGTTCACGCCCTGGATCTGAGGAGATTCAATCAGGTGGCTGGTGCTCGCGCAGCGCGAGCGCCTCGCCCAGCATCACCAGCACCGGGCCGTGACCCGGTTCCAGGCCGCGCGCCAGGTCGGTGAGGGTCATGCGGACGATGCGCTGGTCCGCGCGGCTGCAGTTTTCCACGATGACCACCGGCAGGTCCGGCCGCCGTCCTTCCGCCAGCAGGCGTTCGGCGGTGGCGGCGGCTTCGCGCCCGCCCATGTACTGGACCAGGGTGTCGGTTTCAGGCAGGGCAGGATGATCCGGCTGGTCGGGCGCCGTGCTGGAGGTGAAAAAGGCGACGCTGCGCGCCACGCCGCGCTTGGTCAGCGGCTGTTTGGTTGCGGCCGCGGCGGCGACCGCGGTGGTGATGCCGGGGACGACTTCGACCTCGATGCCCGCCGCTTCCAGCGCCCGCAATTCTTCGTCGGCGCGTCCGAACAGCATCGGGTCGCCGCCTTTCAGGCGCACGATGGTCTGGAACTTGCCGGCGCAGTCCAGCAACTGCTGGTTGATGAGGGTTTGCGCGACCGAGCGCTGGCCCGAGCGCTTGCCGACCGAGATGAGTTCCGCCTGGCGGCACAAGTCCAGCATCTCGGGGGTGACCAGGGCGTCGTAAAGCACGACGTCCGCCTGCGCCAGCAGGCGCGCGCCGCGCACGGTGATGAGATCCGCCGCGCCGGGGCCGGCCCCGACCAGATAGACTTTTCCCAGCACCGCCATAGAACCCCTTCGCTTATTGATCCAGTCGGATCATACCCGCTGCGACGGTCTGGTGGGTGACTTCGTCGATCAGGATGAAGGCGCCCGTCGCGCGGTTGTCGGCGTAGGCATCGGCCGCCAGCGGCTGCTGCACGCTCAGTTGCACGGTCGCGATGTCGTTCAGCTTGAGGCCATCGCCCGCGTGGCGCTGCTGGGTGTTGACGTCCAGGATGCTGTC
The DNA here is from genome assembly GCF_020707265.1 of Massilia sp. IC2-477. Taxonomy (GTDB): domain Bacteria; phylum Pseudomonadota; class Gammaproteobacteria; order Burkholderiales; family Burkholderiaceae_D; genus Telluria. The sequence continues at coordinate 394,836 of NZ_JAJFEQ010000005.1, read as the reverse complement.
GACCTGCTTGATCTTCGCGGCGGTCTGGCGGGTGCCGTGCTTGATCCAGTACTTGCGGCGCGCATCCAGGGGCTCGTCCGACATCCAGCACACGTCCGCCACCACCTGCTTGAGCAGGGTGGCCGGCTGCTCGCTGCCGGCCAGCAGGTCGCCGCGCGAGATGTCGAGGTATTCGTTCAGCAGCAGGGTCACCGACTGGCCGGCCACGGCCGTCTGCAGCGAACCGTCGAAGGTGACGATGTCCTTGACCGTGGCGGTCTGGCCGGACGGCTGCACTACCAGCTGGTCGCCGATGGAGACCTTGCCCGATTCGATGCGGCCCATGTAGCCGCGGAAGTCATTCGCTTCGTGGCCGTTGTGGCGCGCCACCAGCTGCACCGGGAAGCGGAAGGGCGCGGCGTGCGATTCGTCATAGACCGACAGGCCTTCCAGCAGCTCGATCAGGGTCGGGCCTTCGTACCAGGGCGTGTTCTCGGAGCTTTCCACCACGTTGTCGCCGCTGAGTGCCGAGAGCGGGATCGCGGTGACGTCCTTCAGGCCGAGCGAGTCGGCGAATTCGCGGTAGGCGGCCACGATGCGCTCATAGACGGTGCGGTCGTAGTTCACCAGGTCCATCTTGTTGACGGCGACGATCACGTGCTCGATCTGCAGCAGCTTGGCGATGGTCGAGTGGCGCTTGGTCTGGGTCAGCAGCGTCACGCTGCCGTCGTCACCGAGCTTCACTTTCGAGACGTCGACCAGGATGATCACGGCGTCGGCGGTCGACGCGCCGGTCACCATATTGCGGGTGTATTGCTCGTGGCCCGGGGTGTCGGCGATGATGAACTTGCGCTTCGGCGTCGCGAAGTAGCGGTAGGCCACGTCGATGGTGATGCCCTGTTCGCGCTCGGCTTCCAGGCCGTCGGTCAGCAGCGACAGGTCGATGGTGTCGCCCACGGTGCGTTTGTGCTTCGAGCGCGAGACGGCGGCCAACTGGTCGGCGAAGATGCCCTTGCTGTCGTACAGCAGGCGGCCGATCAGGGTGCTCTTGCCGTCGTCGACGGAACCGGCGGTGATGAAGCGCAGCAGCCCGCGTTGGTTCAGGTTATCGGTCATGGCATTCATCAGAAATATCCTTGCTTCTTGCGTTTTTCCATCGAGGCTTCGGAGGTCTGGTCGTCCATCCGGGTCGCGCCGCGCTCGGTCACTTCGGTGACGGCGGTTTCGGCGATGATGTTGTCCACGGTGCCGGCAGTCGAGGCCACCGGGCAGGTGCAGGAGATGTCGCCCACGGTGCGGAAGCGCACGGTGCGGGTTTCGACCTGTTCGCCGTCTCTGGCCGGGGTCAGGGGCGTCAGCGGCACCAGCAGGCCGTTACGCGGGATCACCTGGCGCTCGTGCGCAAAGTAGATCGAGGGCAGGGCCAGCTTTTCGCGGGCGATGTACTGCCACACGTCGAGTTCGGTCCAGTTCGAGATCGGGAACACGCGCATGTTCTCGCCCGGGTGGACGCGGGTGTTATACAGGTCCCACAGTTCCGGACGCTGGGCCTTCGGGTCCCACTGGCCGAATTCGTCGCGGAAGGAGAAGATGCGCTCCTTGGCGCGTGCCTTTTCTTCGTCGCGGCGGGCGCCGCCGATGCAGGCGTCGAAACCGTGTTCGGCGATGGTTTCCAGCAGGGTCACGGCCTGGGCCGCGTTGCGCGAATCGGTCTGCGGGTTGCGCAGGCGCACGGTGCCGCGCTTGATCGAATCCTCGACCGAGCCGACGATCAGGCGTTCGCCCAGTTCCGCCACCCGCGCATCGCGGAAGGCGATCACTTCGTCGAAGTTGTGGCCGGTGTCGATGTGCACCAGCGGGAAGGGAAACTTACCCGGGCGGAAGGCCTTCTCGGCCAGGCGCAGCAGCACGACCGAATCCTTCCCGCCCGAGAACAGCAGGGCGGGGTTGCTGCATTCGGCAGCCACTTCGCGCAGGATGTGGATCGCCTCGGATTCCAGGGCGTCGAGGTGGCGCGCATTGACATCGGTGAGCACGGCCGGGTTGTCGAGTACTGTCGTCATGTTGTGTTTGCCTTTGTGTGCCTGCTTCATGCAGCCACGGATTTGATGCGAATGAGTTTGCCGTCGACCACGTGCAGGCCGCATTCCTTCGATTCGGGGTTTTCCCACCACCAGCGGCCGGCGCGCACGTCCTCGCCCGGCTGGATCGCGCGGGTGCAGGGTTCGCAGCCGATCGACGGGTAGCCGCGGTCGTGCAGGGCGTTGTAGGGCACGTTCTGCGTGCGCAGGTATTCCCACACGTCTTCCTCCGACCAGTCGGCCAGCGGATTGAACTTCTGCATGCCGTGTGCGGCATCGTCTTCCTGCACGGCCAGTTCGGCACGCGTGGTCGACTGGGCGCGGCGCTGGCCCGTGATCCAGGCCTGCTTGCCGCTCAGGGCACGGCTCAAAGGCTCGACCTTGCGCACGCGGCAGCATTCCTTGCGCATCTCGACGCTGTCGTAGAAGGCGTTCAGGCCGTTCTGCGCCACATAGGCCTCGACCGCTTCCGGTTGTGGCTTGAACAGCGCGATCTCGTAGCCGTAGGTGTCGCGCACGCGGTTCAGCATGTCGAGGGTCTCGGCGTGCAGGCGGCCGGTCTCGAGCGAGAAGATCCCGATCGGCAGCCTGGCCTTCAAAATCAGGTCGGTCAGGACCATGTCTTCGGCCGCCAGGCTCGATGCGAAGACGGCGGGCGAGTAATCGCGGGCGATGCGCGCGAGGATGGCTTGCGTTTCCTCGACACGGCGGTGCAGATCGCTCATGGTGATTCCTTAGATGCCTGCACCGATATCGGTGAGTTCAGGCGGCGTGCCGCGCGGCGCACGGCGGAACAGCGGCAGCGGCTGGTCGACCGATGCTTGATAGGTTTCCGAGAACACGGTCAAGCCCTTCAGCGCATCATGGATGCTGCGGTCCTGGCGGGTGGCGAAGGCATCGAAGCCGACGCGCGACATGGGCCACAACTGGTCACGCAGCACGTCGCCGATGGCGCGCAGCTCGCCCGTATAGGCCAGGCGCTTGCGCAGGTTGAACGCGGTCGAGTAGCCACGGCCGTCCGAGAACTTCGGGAAGTCGACGGCGACCACGCCAAAGCGATGCAGATCTTCCTTGATTGCGGCTGCCTGCTCGTCCGGCGCCAGCCAGACGCCGATCTCGGTGCGCCCTAGCAGCGCGGCGCGCTGCGCCTGCCACACGGTCAAGGGCACGATGATCTTGCCTTCCGGGACGTCGACGGCTTCCGGGGTGTCGCCTTCGACCAGGCGCAGCACGCTCCAGTCGTCCTCGACCACTTCGCGGTGTTTGATGATCTGCTTGTGCAGGACAAAATTAGGCATAGTGGTCTTCCCCAACCAGTTCGCCCGCCGCGATCGGCGTGGCATAGACATGTTCCTTGAACGGCGTGATGCCGAGGCGCTGCACGGTGTCGACGAAGCGTTCGCCTTCGAAGCGCTCGCGCACGTAGACTTCGAGCAGGCGGCCGACCACTTCCGGCATCTGCTGTGCCGAGAAGGAAGGGCCGATGATCTTGCCGATCGCCGAGTTATTGCCCTGCGAGCCGCCGATCGACACCTGGTACCACTCGCTGCCGTCCTTGTCGACGCCGAGGATGCCGATCGCGCCCACGTGGTGGTGACCGCAGGCGTTGATGCAGCCCGAGATGTTCAGTTCGATGTCGCCGATGTCGTGCTGGAAGTCGAGGTTGTCGAAACGCTCGGCAATCGCGGCCGCGATCGGGATCGACTTGGCGTTCGCCAGCGAGCAGAAGTCGCCGCCCGGGCAGGCGATGATGTCGGTCAGCAGGCCGATGTTCGGCGTTGCCAGGCCCTTGGCCTTGACCAGCTGCCACAGTTCGAACAGCTTCGACTGCTCGACGTCGGCCAGCACCAGGTTCTGCTCGTGGGTCACGCGCAGTTCGCCGAAGCTGTACTTGTCGGCCAGATCTGCCACGAAGTCCATCTGCTCGGCGGTGGCGTCGCCCGGCGGCACGCCGGTCTTCTTCAGCGACAGCACCACGGCGGCGTAGCCCGGCACCTTGTGCGGCTTGACGTTGCGGTTGACCCAGTTGGCAAAGGCGCGGTTGTCCGCGTGCTGGGCGGTGACATCGATGTCTTCCAGCTGGGCGTAGCCGTGCGGCTGGAACCACTGGGCGACGCGGTCGAATTCGTCCTGGGTCAGGGTTTCCGGACCGTCCTTCAGGTCTTTCCACTCTTCTTCGACCTGGCGGGTGAATTCTTCCACGCCCAGGGCTTTCAGGAGGATCTTGATGCGTGCCTTGTACTTGTTGTCGCGGCGGCCGTGCTGGTTATACACGCGCATCACGGCTTCGGTATAGGTCAGCAGGTGCTGCCACGGCAGGAAGTCGCGGATCACCGAGCCCAGGATCGGGGTACGGCCCATGCCGCCGCCGGCCATGAACTTGAAGCCGACTTCGCCTGCGTCGTTGCGCACCAGGGTCAGGCCGATGTCGTGGATGGCGATCGCGGCGCGGTCTTCGACGGCGCCGTTGATCGCGACCTTGAACTTGCGGGGCAGGGCGATGAATTCGGGGTGGAAGGTGCTCCACTGGCGCAGGATTTCGGCGAACGGACGCGGATCGATGATCTCGTCGGCGGCCACGCCGGCGAATTCGTCGGTGGTGATGTTGCGGATGCAGTTGCCCGAAGTCTGGATGGCGTGCATCTCGACCGAGGCCAGGTCTTCCAGGATCTGCGGCGTCTGCTCCAGCTCGATCCAGTTGTACTGGATGTTCTGGCGGGTGGTGAAGTGGCCGTAGCCGCGGTCGTACTTACGGGCAATGTGGGCGAACATGCGCATCTGCTTCGACGCCAGCAGGCCGTAGGGCACGGCAACGCGCAGCATGTAGGCGTGGCGCTGCATGTAAAGGCCGTTCTGCAGGCGCAGCGGCAGGAATTCTTCCTCTAGCAGCTCACCGTTCAGGCGGCGCTCCACCTGGCTGCGGTACTGCGCGATGCGTTCGCGCACGATGAGATGGTCGTAGTGGTCGTAGCGGTACATGGTCTCGTCCGGTGTGGGTAGACCCATTGCTACACTGTCCACCCGTTAAATGGTTGGGCAAGTGTACGGACCAGTCTATATATTCCAAACTACGGAGATTTCATTTGCTTATATGCGTAACTTGAATAAGCATCTTAAAATGTCGTCTGCTGACACAATCACAAGAACCCATATCACTTCATGAACCTTCACCAGCTGCGCTTCGTGCGCGAAGCCGTCCGCCAGAACTACAACCTGACCGATGCGGCCAAGGCGCTGTTCACCTCCCAGCCCGGGGTCTCGAAAGCCATCATCGAGCTCGAGGAAGAGCTGGGAGTCGACATCTTCACCCGCCACGGCAAGCGCATCCGCGGCCTCACCGAGCCGGGCCGGCTGGTGCTGCAGTCGGTCGAGCTGATCATGCAGGAGATCGACAGCCTCAAGCGCATCGGCAAGGAATACGCGGCCCACGACAGCGGCAGCTTCACCATCGCCACCACCCACACCCAGGCGCGCTACATGCTGCCCAAGGTGGTGCAGGCTTTCATGCAGAAATTCCCCAAGGTGCGCTTGTCTTTATTGCAAGGAAATCCCCGCCAGATCGCCGACATGGTCAAGAACGACCAGGCCGACCTGGCGATCGCCACCGAATCCATTGCAGCGGTCGAGGGCCTGATCACGTTGCCGTGCTACCAGTGGGAGCACGTGGTGGTGGTGCCGCACGAACACCCGCTGACCCGCTCGAAGGCGGTGTCGCTGGAAGAGATCGCCAGCTACCCGGTGATCACCTATGATGCCGCCTTTGCCGGCCGCAGCAAGATCGACCACGCTTTCGGTTTGCGTAACCTGAAGCCGGACGTGCTGCTGGAAGCGATCGACGCCGACGTCATCAAGACCTATGTCGAGCTCGGCATGGGCGTGGGCATCATTGCCGGCATGGCCTTCGACCCGGAACGCGACCGCAACCTGCGCGCCATTCCCGTCGGCCAGCTGTTCGGCATGAACGTGTCGCGCGTGGCGATCAAGCAGGGCGCCTACCTGCGCAGCTATATCTATACTTTCATCGAACTGCTGGCGCCGACCCTGAACCGCAAGATGGTCGAGTCCGCCATGCGCGGCGGCGAGAACTACGAACTCTAAGAATCAAGGAAAGACCATGAGCAATAACCCTGTTGTAGATTTCTACACTGCCATTGCGGACCACTACGACGCCCAGTTCCACGACGAAACCGACGAGGACCGCCAGGACGACCTCGAGGACATGGCCGAACAGGTCGCCGACCTGATGCGCGGGCACACCGTGCTGGAGCTCGGCTGCGGTACCGGCTTCTGGACCGACGCCATTGCCGAGACGGCCGAATCGGTCCTCGCCACCGACATCAGCGAGGCCATGCTGGAGGTGGCGCGCGAGCACGGGCAAGGCCTGGAGAACGTGCGCTACCGCGTGGTCGATGCCTTGAACCTGCCGGGCGACCTCGGGAAGTTCACGGCAGTCTTTGCCGGATTCCTGTGGTCGCATTTCAAGAAGGAAGAGCAGGACACCTTCCTGGCCGGCCTGCGCGCCCGCATCGGCAAGGATGCGCTGCTGGTGATCATCGACGACGTGTATGTCGAAGGTGCGAGCCCGACCATCGCACGCACCGATGCCCAGGGCAATACCTGGGCCCAGTTCGTCGATGCCGACGGCGTGCGCCACGAATTGCCCAAGAATTATCCGACCGACAGCGCGCTGCGCAAGCGCCTGGGCACGGCGGTCCGGGAGATCAAGATCGGGCGCGGCGAGTTCTGCTGGGCGCTGACCTGCCGCCTGAAGTAACTTTAGTCAGCCTCAAGACCGTCGCACCGGCGAAGGCCGGTGCCCAAGTTTGTGGAGACGCCACACCCGTTCTAGAATCCGCGGCCCATTCCCATCCCGATACTGCCACCGCCGGACGGCCCGCCACCACCTGGCCCGCGGCCGCCCCGTCCGCCACGCTCTCCACCCTCCGGTTTCCCGGCGCGTTCCGGCCGGCCTTCGCCGGGCCCCGGCGGCTGGCGCTCCAGCATGCTCCTGAAACGCGCCAGCACCAGCGCACGCTGGCGGTCGTCGAGCGCGTCGTTCATCGTGAACCAGATCTCGCGCAGTTCCTTGTCCTCGTCATGCACCGATGCGGCATCGTCGGCGAGCGCCGCGGCGAGCGTCCGCATTTCCGCGGAAGGCTCGGCCGCCAGCTTGCGCGAGGCGGCGTCCAGTTCGTCGCGGCGTTCCTTGCGCAGGCGGAGGATGGCGCGGGTCTTGCGCAGGCTCTGTTCCCACAGCAGGTTCTGGTTTTCGCTCAGGGCGAGTTCTTTCTTGATCTCCGGCGCCTGCATCAGCAGGTCGTCGGCGCGCCAATCGGTCACGGGGACGGCGTAGGCGAGGGACTGGGTGCAGAGGAAGGCAGCGGCGAGGGCGAAGGTGGCGAGTTTCATGGTCATCGGTCGAAAAGCAGGGAAGCCATTCTCTGTTGCCTGACCGTTAAGCGCGGTTGCCCATCTGTAAGGAAATGTTGCACGTAAGGTGTTACGCGTACCCGCCCGACATAAAGTCGCGCCCTCCGGCATCGCACCTGTCAATACTGCGATCGCCGTCGATATACTGGCCTGATGGAAAAGGATCGTGGCTTGAGTCTTTTGCCAAGCGGAACGATGGAACCGCTTGCACAACTGGATGCTTGGAAAATAGCCGGGATAGAGCTTGGCTTCGTCTACCTTCGGCAGGGCGGCGGCCTCATTCAAACCGGCCGGGCGCAACTGACGGACCTGGACGACAGCACACTAAAGCTGGCTTCCGGCACATGCACCCTTTTGGTCATGCACCTTGGCGCAGCATTGACGCAGGAACCGCAGTGGTTCTTTGAGCCGAATCTGAACGGCGCCTATCAAGTTGAAGGCATCGGAATTGCCCTGCCTAACCATGACTGGCTATTTCTCTCCGAGGCCGTTCTACCCGAGCGTCTCGCACTTTCAGCTGGTAAGCGTTGAGACTCGACCTGGACTCAAAATGAATTCGAAAAATCTTCTGCTGCTAGGTGCCGTCTGTCTAGGGTGCACTGCCGCTGCTGCGGAATCGGATAGCGTCGGCAATAAGAAGCTACCTGCGGGAGCGGTGCTCATGTGCAGGCAGCACGTACACGGCGCATCCGACAAGCCGATGCATATCGACTGGCAGGCGTTTGGTCTCAATGAGGATCGGGAAAGAATCAAACATTTTTATCAAGCTCAGTTTGGGCAGCCTCCTACTCGCGAAGATGCTCAAAGCTACACCTGGATCTTCGAAGGCAAACAGAATGAGTTGCACTACTCAGTGCGAACACCGTCGGCTAATGGTCCATGGGCTGCGTGCTCGATACAAGCAACTAACTTCGAAGTGATTGTTCTCATCTCCAATGCAAGTTGGCCAAAGGGCCGCTAACTGCTCCGCCGTATGTCCTCGTAGTCCATCGTGTCCGTATCCGGATCGGACGCAAGCGGCGCCCCAGCAGCTTGAGCCATGCAAAACCGGCAATGCCCGCCACCATCGAAGCAACGAGGATCGCCATCTTCGACGCATTGATCGCCTCCGGCGCGCCCGTGAACGCCAGGTTGGTGATGAAGATCGACATTGTGAAGCCGATGCCGCCCAGCAGGCCCGCCCCCAGGATGTGGCGCCAGGCCAGGTCGAGCGGCAGGCGGCACAGACCAAGCGACACCGCGGCAAAGCTGAACAGGAAGATCCCGACCGGCTTGCCGGCGACCAGGCCGAGGATGATGCCCAGGCTGTTCGCGCTCAGCAGTTCCTCCGCCCATCCGGTACCGATCACGATCCCCGTGTTCGCCAGCGCGAAAATTGGCAGGATCAGGAAAGTCACCGGCTTGTGCAGGATGTGCTCGAGCCGGTGCGAAGGCGATTCGGCGTCGTCTTCTTCCCTTGAATAGGGAATGGCAAAGGCGAGCAGCACGCCGGCGATGGTCGCGTGCACGCCGGATTTCAGCATCAGGAACCACATCAGCGCGCCGCCGACCAGGTAGGGCAGCAGGGCCATCACGCGCAGCAGGCGGTTCATCGCCAGAAGTGCTGCAAACACGGCCAGCGCGCCGAGCAGGTAGAGGAAGGACAGGTCGCTCGTGTAGAACAGGGCGATGACGACGATCGCGCCCAGGTCGTCCATCACGGCGAGCGCGGTCAGGAATATCTTCAGCGAGGCCGGCACCCGGCTGCCGAGCAGGGCCAGCACGCCGAGCGCGAAGGCGATGTCGGTCGGCATGGGAATGCCGACGCCGGCCTGCGTCAGGGTGCCGCTGTTGAAGGCGAAGTGGATCAGCGCCGGCACCGTGATGCCGCCCGCGGCCGCCAGCATGGGAAGCATGGCATTGCGCAGGTCGGACAGCTCGCCGTTGTACAGCTCGCGCTCGAGCTCCAGGCCGATCAGCAGGAAGAAGATCGCCATCAGGGCGTCGTTGACCCAGTGTTCAATGGAGAGCCCGGCAACATACTGATGCCAGAAGCCGAGGTAGCCCGGGCCGAGCGTCGAATTCGCGATGGACAGCGACACGAGCGTGCAGGCGATCAGGACGATGCCGCCGGCCTTGCTCGACGCGAACAAGCCTTTGAAGGTATGCGAGAGACGACGTTCGATGCGCATCATGCGGCCCCCAGGGCTGCGTGCTGCGATCGGAAAGGAAAAGAAGAAGCGGGATGGATGCTGTGCATGATGGTCGCGAATAAGCCGCGTGGCGGCCCGACCATCGCGCATCCTGTCGTGCCCTTGGCGGCACGATCACCCGCGACCATGATAGCACGCCGGGACGCTCGCGCGCCCGGCCCAGTTGCCTCAGCCGATGGTCTCGCCGGCGACCTTGTCCTGCGCAGGCGCCTGCTTGTTGCGCTGTTCCCAGAAATGCGCGTTCTTGATGCCCAGCGCCACCGGGTCGAACTGCGGATCCTTGCCCAGCTTCTTCTGCGCCTCGTAGTCGCGCAGGCACTTGAAGGCCGTGTCGCGCATCAGGAGGATGGCGATCAGGTTCAGCCAGGCCATCAGGCCCACGCCCAGGTCGCCCAGCGCCCAGGCCACATCCGCGGTCTTCACGGCGCCATAGATGGTGGCGGCGATCATGCACAGCTTCAGCACGAAGGTCATCCACGGGCGGTTGACCGTGCGGTTCAGGTAGGAAATGTTGGTCTCGGCGATGTAGTAGTAGGCGACGATGGTGGTGCCGGCGAAGAACAGCAGGGCGATCGCCACGAACAGGGCGCCGAAGCCCGGCATGATGTTTTCCAGCGCGGTCTGCACGTAGCCCGGACCCGAGGCCACGCCCTGCACGCCGGTGAACATCGGGGCGCCGTTCGGGCCTTCGACGTTGTACTGGCCGGTGATCAGGAGCATGAAGGCGGTCGCCGAGCAGACGAACAGGGTGTCGATATAGACCGAGAAGCCCTGCACCAGGCCCTGCTTGGCCGGGTGGCTCACTTCAGCGGCCGACGAGGCGTGCGGGCCGGTGCCCTGGCCGGCTTCGTTCGAATACACGCCGCGCTTCACGCCCCACTGGATCGCCAGACCCAGGATGGCGCCGAAGCCCGCATCCAGTCCGAAGGCCGAGCTGAAGATCAGCTTCAGCACGCCCGGCAGCTGTTCGATGTTCATCGCGACGATGGCGCAGGCCACCAGGATGTAGCCCAGCGCCATGAAGGGCACCACGAATTCGGCGAAGTGGGCGATACGCTTGACGCCGCCGAAGATGATGAAGGCCAGCACCACGGCCAGCGCGATGCCGGTATACATGGTGTCGATGCCGGCCGCGGTCTTCAGGCTCTCGGCGATCGAGTTGGCCTGCACGCCCGGCAGCAGCAGGCCGGTCGCGACAATGGTCACGATGGCGAACAGCACCGCATACCATTTCACGCCCAGGCCTTTCTCGATGTAGAAGGCAGGGCCGCCGCGGAATTCCCTGTTGATCGATTCCTTGTAGACCTGGCCCAGGGTCGACTCGACGAAGGCCGAGCTGGCGCCGAGGAAGGCCATCATCCACATCCAGAACACGGCGCCGGGGCCGCCGAAGGTGATGGCGGTGGCGACGCCGGCGATGTTGCCGGTGCCGACGCGGCCGGCCAGGGTCATGGTCAGGGCCTGGAAGGAGGAGACGCCCTGGTCCGAGCTCTTCCCGTCCATCATCAGGCGGCACATCTCGCCGATGTGGCGCAGCTGCAGGAAGCGCGAGCGGATCGAGAAATACAGGCCGGCGCCCAGGCACAGGCCGATCAGGGCGAGGCTCCAGACGTACTCATTGATTGCGTTGACCAATTCATGCATTGCAGTGTTTCCCTCGGAAAACTTATCGATTGATTGTCGCCGGAAACGCTGCCCGGCAGTGTGTGGTTAGCAACGATACCCGAAGAATTTGCTGATTCCTACCGTTATTTTTTCTGCACTGCGGCATGCCCGCGCAGGGTGCACGGCGGGCGGCTTCGGCACGTTTTCGGTGCATCAGTGGAGGCGGATCGGCGCCGTCGTGGTGCCGTCGCGTACCTCGATTGCCGCGTCCTCGAAAGACGGCGGACCGAAGCGGCCGGCGGCATCGCGGCTGAAGCCGTAGTTTTCCTTGGGGATGCCGATGAAATTGCGGTCCAGTTCGCTGTTCTCGTTCTCGTCCTGGTAGGCCAGTACCGCCCAGGTGCCGGGTGGAATGTCCTTGAGGCTGATCACGGTCTCGCCGGCTTGGGCCGGCACGGAAGCGCTGTAGGCGCACTGCTTCAGGAAGCGCGCGCGGTCGCAGACGGCGACATTGATCTTGCCCTTGCCGCCGGCGACGTTCGAGACCCGTACCTCGACGGTCGCGGCAGACGCCGGCAGGAGCGCCAGCAGGAAGGCAGAGGAAAGCAGGACAGACAGCAGGTGACGCATGGGTTTCCTTTCATTGATCGAACTGGTTTGTACCGTCGCTGAACCGCGCGGGGCGTGGCTTGCCAGCCGTGCATGGCAGCGCCTGTGATAGGCTCCGGATACTCCCTCACCCTTTATTTCGCCATGCTGCTCAACGCTTTCATCGTCGTGCTCACCGTCGTGCTGATGGAAGTGTTTTCCATCGTTGCGCACAAGTACGTGATGCATGGGTTCGGCTGGGGCTGGCACCGTTCCCACCACGAAGCGCGCACCGGCTGGTTCGAGAAGAACGACCTGTACGCCCTGGTGTTCGTCGGCGCGGCGGTCGCCATGATCTGGTTCGGCATGCGCGGCTTCTATCCCTTGCAGTGGATCGGCGCCGGTGTCACGGCCTACGGTTTGCTCTACTTCGTCGCCCACGACGGCCTGGTGCACCGGCGCTGGCCGTTCCGCTACACGCCGCGCAGCGGCTATCTCAAGCGCCTGTACCAGGCGCACCGCATGCACCATGCGGTCGAGGGCCGCGACGGCGCCGTGTCCTTCGGCTTCCTGTACGCGCCGCCGGTCGCCGTCCTCAAACAGCAGCTGCATGCGCTGCATGGGGGACGCTTGCAGCGCCACCCGGACGCTGCCACAGCGTCGCAGGACGCATCGGCGGCGACGCCAGGCGCGAACTGAGGGCGCTGCCCGCACCTCGGGCCAGCAGCCATAGTTTCATCGCCTTGCTGGTGCCGCAGCGCTGGTCCCAGGCATGCTCTCCGCGCCGCTTCACCTGGATCCCGATCTGGCGGTAGACATTGCGTGCGCTCGCGATCGCCCAGGCCGAACGCAGGGGCAGGGCGGCAATGCCGGCGCGCGCCGAATCGTAATAGGGTTCGGCGTAGTCCACCAGGCGCGCCGCAAGCTGCGCCAGCCGTGCGCGGTGGCGTGGGTCGGCCAGCTCCTGCTGGGGGATGCCCGCTTCGCGCAGCCACTGGGCCGGCAGGTAGCAGCGCCCGACGCCGGCGTCTTCGACGATGTCGCGCGCGATGTTGGTGAGCTGGAAGGCGATCCCGAGGTCGCAGGCGCGGTCCAGCACGCGCGGGTCGTGGGCGCCCATGATCGAGGCCATCATCAGGCCGACCACGCCGGCCACGTGGTAGCAGTAGCGCAGCGTGTCCTCGATGCTCTCGTAGCGCGCGCCTTCCACGTCCATGGCAAAGCCTGCGAGGTGATCGAACGCGAAGCGCGGGTCGATGCGGTGGCCCAGCGCCACTTCCTGGAAGGCGGCAAAGGCCGGGTCATCCATCTTTTCGCCGGCATAAGCACGCCGGGTCTGGTCCTGCAATTGCGCCAGCGCGGCGCCGGCATCGTGGGCCGGGGCCGCCTCTACATTGAAGCCGAGCTCCTGGCCGTCGACCACGTCGTCGCAGTGGCGGCACCAGGCGTACAGCATCAGCACGCTGCGCCGCGTTGGCGGATCGAACAGGCGCGCCGCCGCGGCGAAGCTTTTGGAGCCGACCGCGATGGTGCGAGTGGCGTGGTCCATCAAGGCTTCGCTCATGCCTGCACCTCCTCCGCGATCATCAGGCGGGCGGTGGCCTTGGCCGAACCGATCACACCCGGCACGCCGGCGCCGGGATGGGTGCCGGCGCCCACCAGGTACAGGTTACTCAGTTCGCTGTCGCGGTTGTGCGGGCGGAACCAGGCGCTTTGCGTCAGGATCGGCTCCAGCGAGAAGGCCGAGCCCAGGTGGGCGTTCAGCTGGTCGCGGAAATCGACGGGGGTGAAGAAGCGGGAGGTGACCAGCTGGCTGCGCAGCCCCGGCATGTAGCGCTGCTCGAGGTAGTCAAAGATGCGGTCGCGGTAGCGCGGGCCTTCCACCGACCAGTCGATCGGCGCATTGCCCAGGTGCGGCACCGGCGCCAGCACGTAGTGGCTGCCGCAGCCGGGCGGCGCCAGCGACGGATCGGTCACGCAGGGTGCATGCAGGTAGAGCGAGAAGTCGTCGGCCAGCTGCTGGCCCTTGAAGATCTCCTTGATCAGTTCGCGATAGCGCGGGCCGAAGCAGACCGTGTGGTGCTGCAGCTGCTCGTGGTGCTTGTCGAGGCCGAAGTAGAGCACGAACAGCGAGTTGCTGAAGCGCTTCTTGCGCAGGGCTTCGCCTTCGGCCGCGCCGCGCGGGTGCTGGCCCAGCAGGCCGGCATAGGTGTGCACCACGTCGGCGTTCGAGGCCACGGCGTCGGCCTCGAACAGGCGGCCGTCCTCGAGGCGCACACCGCTCACGCGCTTTCCGGAGGCTTCGATGCGGGCTACCGGGGCGTTCAGTTCAATGCGTCCGCCGATGTCCTGGAACAGGCGCACCATGCCGCGCACCAGGGCGCCGGTGCCGCCGCGCGGGAACCACACGCCCCATTGCCGTTCCAGCGCGTGGATCAGGGTGTAGATCGAGCTGGTGGCAAACGGATTGCCGCCCACCAGCAGCGAGTGGAAGGAAAAGGCCTGGCGCAGCTGCTCGTCCTGGATGAAGCGCGCTACCAGGCCGTACACGCTGCGCCAGGCCTGCAGGCGCGCCAGCTGCGGGCCGGCCGAGATCATGTCGCGGAAGGACAGGAAGGGCACGGCGCCGAGCTTCAGGTAGCCTTCCTCGAACACGGCCTTCGAATAGGCCAGGAAGCGCCGGTAGCCTTCGACGTCGGCCGGATTGCGCGCATGGATCTGGCGGTCCAGGGCCTCCTGGTCGTTGGCATAGTCGAAGTGGCTGCCGTCTTCCCAGCACAGGCGGTAGAAGGGGGTAACCGGCAGCAGCTCGACGTAGTCGGACAGGCGCTTGCCGGCGGCAGTGAACAGCTCTTCGATGCAGGACGGATCGGTGATGACGGTGGGGCCGGCATCAAAAGTGAAACCTTCGTCTTCATACACGTAGGCGCGCCCGCCCGGCTTGTCGCGCTTTTCCAGCAGCGTGACCTGCATGCCGCTGGCCTGCAGCCGGATGGCGAGCGCCAGGCCGCCGAAGCCGGCGCCGATCACCACGGCCTTTTTATGTTCGTTCATGCTGTTTTCCTGATCTGGTCGGGGTGGATCTTGCACGCCGCTGCCAGAGCTTGCGCCACCGGCACTGGCGGTTTGCCGCTCAACACGCGCGCCTTGTCGCGCAGGTGCAGACGGCCGGCATAGAAACGGGCGATGAGGGGCGCGGGCAGGCGGTAGAAACGCTGCATCACGCGCCAGCGCTGTTCCGGACGGCCGGCCAGGAACAGCATGCGGTTGAGCAGGCGGAAGAAGCGCTGGCCCTGCCATTCGCGCCTGGCTTCGTCGCGGATCGCCGCGAATACGGCGGGTGCGCTCAGGTCGACCAGGGCAGCGACGCGCTCGGCCAGGCGCACCGCATGCGGCAGCGAGTAGCCGGTGGTCGGGTGGAACAGGCCGGCGCGCAGGCCGCTTGCCGGCTGTCCGTTCAGATCCGTCCAGAAGCCGTCGAAGTCGCCGGCCAGCACGATCGGCAGCGAGCCGTGTTCTTCGCGCAGCACGTCGGCGACCTCCCAGCCGCGCGCGGCGGCATAGGCGCTGATGTTGGCGCGCAGGCGTTCCGGCTCCCAGCCGGGGCCATCGACGTAATGGGTGTCTTCGACCAGCACCCGGTCCGGCCCGAAAGGCAGCAGGTAGACGAAGCGGTAGCCGCCCTGCTGTTCGACGGTGGCGTCCATGATGACCGGGGCGTGCAGGCCGTGCGGCGCGCGCAGGCGCAGCTCCTGGCCCAGGAAGGTCTGGTAGCCGAGCGAGAGGCGCGAACTGGCGCGCATGCCGCGTCCGTCGATCACGGCGCCGGCGTGGATGGTGACGCCGTCGGCCAGCTCGACCCAGGTGGGGCCGAGGGCGGCGATGCGCACGCGGGTGAGCAGGGCGGGGCCGAGCGCCGCCTCGATGGTGCGCGCGAAGTCGCTCGACGCGATGCTGGCGTAGCCCCCTTCCAGGGTGCGCGCCAGGTCGGGGAAGCTCACCTCGTAACGCGGCCAGCGGCAGGAAACCAGTGGCGCAAGCCAGGCGCGCTGCCCGGGCGTGAGGTCGCTGTCGTGGAAAGACCAGGTGTGGTTGCCGCCGATGTGTTCTTCGCTCTCCAGCAGCAGGATGCGCAGTTCGGGGCGCAGGGTGCGCAGGCGCCAGGCCAGCAGGCCGTTGGCCAGCCCGCCGCCGGCCAGCACCAGGTCGTAGTCGGGCGCCGGCTTATCCATGGGTGGCCAGGCGTTCGGTGTGCGGCTTGTGCAGCAGCGCCGCCTCGATGATGTCGGCCGCGCGCAGCGTGCCGCCGGCCTGCGCTACGCTGCTTGAGAGCGCGTCCAGGCGGGTGGCGAAGCCTTCCTCGATCAGCAGGCGGCGCAGCAGGCGCGTCATCTGCCCGCTGCCGGCAAAGTGGGCGGAAGCCTTCAGGCCGATCCCGGCGTGCACCACGCGCGCCGCGGCGCCCGGCTGGTCGAAGGCGATCGGCAGCGCCAGGATCGGCGTGCGCGCGGCAATCGCGTCCATGATCGTGTTCGAGCCCGCATGCGAGACCACGGCATCGGCACGCGCCAGGGCCGCGGCCTGGTTGGCGAAGCCGCAGACCCAGGTAGCGCCGGCCTGCTCCAGCTGGCGCTCCTGGCGCGCATCCAGGCCGCCGCAGTGGGCCACCAGCAGCTGTGCGTCGAGCGCGCGGCAGGCCCGTGCGATGCGTTTGAACAGGCCGAGTCTTCCGCCCTGCATGGTGCCGAGCGAGGCGAACACGAAGGGGCGGCCGGCGGCGATTGGCGGCATGAACTGCTGTCCGGGGCCACTGCTGCGCGGCCCGGTGGGGCGCAGCGGGCCGACGTGGTGGAACTGCGGCGGCAGCGCCCGGCGCGGGAAGTCGAAACCGGCCACGGTCTGGCTGACCTGGGCCAGCGGCGACAGGCATTCGTGCAGGCCGTCGCGCGCGGGCAGGCCCAGGCGGCGCGCGTTGTCCGCGATGCTGCGCCGGTGCGGCGTCATCATCCAGTCGTAGACGCGGGTGCTGCCCTCGACCATCTTGCGGGTGCGCTCGTCGTCGGCGTACTCGAAAGGCATCACGGGCAGTGGAATGCCCGGTTCGCGGTTGACCGGCAGCGCGCAGGCGACCGAGACAAAGGGCAGGCCGAGCGCCTCGGCCACCAGGCCGCCGGCCGCTTCCATCTGGTCGGCAATGATGGCGTCAATGGCGAGCGCGTCGATGGCGCGCGGCAGTTCGCGGCACAGCATGTCGGTGCCGGCAGCCATGTCGAGGATGACGCGGCGAATGCCGAGCGGCCCGCCCGGATTGGCGGCGCGTTGCAGCGCCGCCGCCAGCGAGCCGGGAGGATGGGTGCCCGCGCCGATGGCGTGAAAGCCCACGCGCGGATCGCTCACGTAGGGCGCGGCGTCAGGCCGGTGCAGGAAGGTGACGCGGTGCCCGCGTCCCACCAGTTCGCCGGCCAGCGCGCTCAGGGCGCTGAAGTGGCTGTAGAACGCGGGTGCGACCACCCCGAAGTGCGCCATGCAAGCTTTCCCGGTTCAGTTCACCAGCGCTTCGCGGCTGCGCGTGCCGCCTGCAGCATCGGCGGCATCGGCAGGAAAAACGCGCGGAAGGGCGCGGCCCTGGGCGAACAGCTTGCCCACGAACTGGTGGGTGTCGCCTTCAGGACCGAGGGCTGCCTCGAGGTGGCGCCGGGCGTCGTTCAGGTGGCGCGCCAGCTGGCGCTGTGCTTCTTCCTGGCCGAGCGAGGCGAGCACGGTCGCCTTGCCGAGGTCCTTGCCGGTGTCCTTGCCGCTGTCGGCCCCGGGCAGGTCGAGGAAGTCGTCGCGGATCTGGAAGGCGTGCCCTGCCGCCAGCGCAAAGGCGCGCAGCGATTGCGCTACGTGCTCGCCGGCCTGGGCGATGATGGCGGCCATGTCGACGGCGACGCCGAGCAGCACGCCGGTCTTGAGTTCGTTGGTGGTGGCGATCGCGTCCAGGGTGCGGGCGCTGGCGCGCAGGTCCTGGTACTGGCCGCGCACCAGGCCCTGGGTGCCGACCGTTTCGCTCAGGCGCGCCACCAGGCGCGCGCGCGTCACCGGCGGAATGTCGGCCGCGCTCGCCAGCACGCCGAAGGCGCGGCTCAGCAGCGCCACCGAGGCCAGGATGGCGACGTCTTCGCCATACTGCACGTGGATGGCGGGACGGCCGCGGCGCAGGCTCGCATTGTCCATGCAGGGCATGTCGTCCAGGATCAGCGAGGCCGCATGCACCATCTCGACCGCGCAGCCGACATCGGCCAGGGCCGACGAGGTGCAGCCGAGGTCGCGCGCCACCAGCATTACGAGCATCGGGCGCATGCGTTTGCCGGCGCTCAGGGCGCCGGCACGCATGGCGGCAGACAGCAGGTCGGCCCCGTCGCCGGATTCCGCCAGCAGCTGTTCCATGCGTTCCTCGATGGCGTCGCGCAAGGTCTCCAGACCAGATGGCTGGGTGTCGCCGGCATGCGCCAGGTCGAATCCGTTGATGGCCGCGCCGAGCGCTCCATCGAACTGCCGTGCCGTTGTGCTCATGGGCTACCCCTTGTCGTCAAACGCCAATACAGGAATTGTCAAATTTGCCGACGATCATACCGTAGGCAATGTTGAGCAATCGATAATATTTCAATCGTGTGCACCTCCTTTGAGGTGGATGCGTGTTCGCGTGCTCGCACACCAGTGTATTAAACTTGAAAAATTGGCTATGTCCCCTTGCGCACGATAGGTGAGCGGGTCAAGCGTGGGTCGAAACAGACACTTCTTTCGGGGTGATCGGGACAGTTGCAGGTCGAGTCATCGTCACAAAAATAAAAAATGCCGGCAGCGCCGGCATTTTTGGAAGGTACGAGGCCCTTAGAAGGTGTGACGCACGCCCACGTTGAAGACGCGCGGGTCGGCGCCCAGCGCGGTTGCCGGCGGGGCCAGGCTGGTGCCGGCCGACTGCAGGTTGAACACGCCGCGGGCGTTGTTGCGCAGCTGGGCGTAGGTCGAGTAGATATTGGTGCGCTTCGACAGGGCGTAGGTGTAGGCCAGGGTCACGGCATTGCCCTTGGCGCCGGTCTCGATCTTCTGCTGCTGGAAGTTCAGGAAGAACTTGTTCGAGCCGGTGGTGAAGGCAGCGCCGATGTTGGCGTTCTTGTACTCGTTGTTGGCGCCGGTCTGGTCGCCCACCAGGTAGTTACCCTTGATTTCGAAGGCGCCCATGGTGAAGCCTGCGCCGACACCCCATTCCTTGTCGTCGCCGGTCGCCAGGCGCTCCAGCACGTGGTAGCCGCCGCCCAGGTACAGGCCGCCGTTCTTGTATTCCAGCGACACGCCCATCAGGTCGCCCGACGGTTCGGTGGCGCGCTCGCCGGCCGAATAGGCGGCGTTGACGGTGAAGCCGCTCAGGCTGTCGCTCTTGTAGTTGACCGAGTTGGCCAGGCGGCGGGTCAGGCGGTTGGTGGCGAAGGCCGACAGGTTGCTGCCGTAGAAGCCCTGGCCCAGGATGTCGGTCGCGGCGGCGACGGCGGCGATCGGGCTGTATTCGCGGCCGACGGTCAGGGTGCCGAAGCTGCCCTGCAGGCCGACGACGGCGCGGCGGTTGAACAGGTTCGAATCGGCGGCGCCGGTGTCGAGGGCGACGCCCGCTTCGACGTTGAACAGCGCTTTCAGGCCGTTGCCCAGGTCTTCGGTACCGCGGAAGCCGATACGGCTGCTCGACTGGTTGCCCGAGTTGATCACGGTGCGGCTGTCTTCACCCGGTGCGCCGGTGTCTTCCACGCCGATCGATGCGTCCATCACGCCATAGATCGTGACGTTGGTCTGGGCGTGGGCGAACAGTGGCAGGGAGGACAGCAGCGCGGCTGCCAGGTACTTGAACTTCATGAAGAGCTCCTTTGGTTTGGACAGGATGTCGAGTTCTCAATAAACTCAGAACGAGGCGGATCTTACTTAGCGAATATGTCCGGTTAATGACATGTTGCTATTTGACATCCTGATATGCCAAACACGTAACGGGTGCTCAGTTCGCCATTTCCTCTCCCATGATGTGGCCGGACAGCGGCAGCACGATGTCGATCCGGGTGCCGGGCGTCTCGTCGCTGCTGATGGTGATTTCGCCGTGCATGGCCCAGACCCGTTCGCGCATGCCGACCAGGCCGAGCGACTCCTTCTTTTCCATGTCCTCGCTGCGGATGCCGCGGCCGTCGTCGCGGATGGTGAGCAGCAGCTCGTGGTTGACGCGGTCGAGGTTGAGCACGACGCGGGTGGCGCCGGCGTGGCGCGCGATGTTGGTCAGCGCTTCCTGCACGATGCGGAAGATGGCGGTGCTGGCGGCATCGTCCAGGCGCAGTTCGGACTCTTCGGCCAGCAGGGTGCAGGCGATGCCGTGGCGCTCGCTGAAGTCGTCGCGCAGTCCCTGGAGGGCGAAGTACAGGCCGCCTTCGTCGAGGGCGCGCGGGCGCAGGTTGGTGGCGATGCGGCGCAGCGAGGCGATCGCCATCAGGAGGTTGGTCTCCATGCCCTCGATCAGGCGCTGGCTCGCTTCGGGCAGCTTGTTGCTTTGCAGGAGGGTCAAGTCCATGCGCAGCGAGGCCAGCAGCTGGCCGAGGTCGTCGTGCAGCTCGCGCGCGATGTGGGTGCGTTCTTCTTCGCGGATGGTCTGCAGGGCCGAGGACAGCTGGCGCAGCTGGTCGTGCGAGCGCGCCAGCTTTTGCTGCACCAGGTGGCGCTCGGAGACGTCGCGCAGGATCACGGTGCACACTTCGTGGCCGTCGTGATCGACGGTGGAGATCGAGCCTTCGATCGGGAACAGCTGGCCGTTGGCGCGGATGCCGGTGACCGCGTAGTCGGTGGCGCGTCGGCCGGCGCGTCCGCCGCCGGTGGGGAAGTAGTCGCAGGGGGCCATGGCGCCGCGGCTGGGTGGCTGGATGAAGCGTGCCAGCGAGCTGCCCTGCATGGCCGCCACGCTGGTCGCGAACATCTGGGCCGCGGCCGGGTTGGCCAGCAGGATCACGGCATGCTCGTCGATCGACAGGATGGCGTCGCTGGCGCTGTGCACGATGCGCCGCCCGTCGAAGGCGCGCGTGGCCCGGTGCACGGCGCGCGCCCGGCGCAGCGCGGCCGCGGCCTGGCCGGCGCAGTAGCCGCCCAGGAAGGAGAACACGAGAACCGCCTTGCCCGGCGCGTGCCGGCGGAGGCGTCGTTGTGGAGTCATGCGGGAATGCGAGTGGCGCCCGTCAAGGCCGGAAGCTCTACATTACGGCCTCGGGGCGGGAGCCGGCTTGAGGCGACACAAGGCCGCGCCGGCGCCGCTTCATTCCTCGACGGTGAAACGCAGCCGGTAGTTGTCCAGCGTTCCCGGCAGGCGCGCCGGATCGAGCCGCCGCCCGGGCGCCAGCGCCAGCTTGCGACCGTCGAGCACGTTCGCCAGCATGGCGCTGCTCAGCATCAGCACCAGATTGCGCCCGGGGCAGGTGACGGGGCCGTCGCTGAAGGGGACCAGTGGCCAGTCGCGCGCTGCGCTATCGTCCAGCCACAATTCCGGGGCGAAGCGGTTGGCCTCGCGCAGGCGCGTGTCGTCGCGGTGGAAGAAAGGGGCATGGATCAGGACGCCGGTCCCGGCCGGCATGCTGCCATCTTCCCAGTGCGTCCGTGCGGTGCTCTGGCGCAGGATCATGGGCGTGGTAGGCCACAGACGCAGGGCCTCCAGCACGGTGGCGCGCAGGAAGGGCAGGGGGTGCTGTTCCCGGCGCCCGGCGATCTCGGCGCGGACGCGCCCGGCCGCTTCCGGATGGCTGTCGAGCAGGGCCAGGGCCCGGAAGCTGGCGATGACGGCTGCATCGAAGGCGAACAGCCACTGCGGCACCTGCTGGCGCGGTTCGGTCGTGCTGTTGCGCGGGATGTGGGCCATGTAGCCGGCCAGGCTGCCCGCTTCCGCCCGGTCGAGGTACTCCTGGATGCGCGCCAGGAAGCGTTCGCGTTTTGCCCGCATGGTGGGGTGGAAGCCGGCCCAGTTGGCGGCGCCGCGCAGGCGCGTGATCATCGCCTGCAGTGCGTGGTCGTCCGCTGCGCTGTTGCCCAGGACCACACGGCGGAACATGCGGTACCAGGCTTGCGACCAGGTGTCCCAGTCAAGGCTTCCCTTGTCGCGCGCCGCGGCCAGCATGGCTGCGGCCTCCTCCTCGACGAGCGGAAGGAAGCCGGCGGCCATGCGGTGCATCGGGTTGGCGGTGTCGAGCGCGGCCTCGTTGAAGCGGCGCCGCTCGCTACGCTGTGCGCCGGTGGACAGCAGCACGCCCTGCGGCTCGAAATGCGCGAGCGCGGCGCGCTTCTCGGTGCTGGCAGGAGAGAAGGGCTTGGGCGATTCGTCCAGCACCCGCTTGGCATGCCCGGGGTCGAGCACCACCGCCTGCTGGCGGATCGGCAGCGGCAGCATCAGCGGACCGCGTCCGTACTTGTCGCGCAGCTTCTGCATGCGCTGCACGGCACGGCGGTCGAGGTCGAGCCGCTCCGCCAGGGCCACCATCGGCGGGCGGCGAATGATGACGCCTTGCGCCACCAGGGGAGCGAAGACCTCGAGGCCGAGGGCGAGGGTGTCGAGCAGGCTGGCGCGAGGCAGCCCGTCGTTCGTGGTGCCGGGGCCGGCGGCCCTGGCGATGCTGCGGCCCGCCGCGAGCCCTGCGCCGAAGGCGCCGAGCACGCCGGCGGCCAGCAGGAATGTGTCCTTGCGCGGCTTGTCCATGCTTCGTCCAGTCGAGTTCGGAAAAACCCGACTGTACGATAGCCGACAGGAGCCGTGCGCACGCCTGGCGGCGTGCAGATTACATCTGCTTGAACAGGTGCAGGAAGCTCCGGCTCACTTCGAGCTTCTCCGGCCGCCCCTTGACCAGCACCAGGTGCCGGCCGCGGATGTCGCGGGTCACGCCTTCGATCGCGTTGACGTTGACCAGGGTGGCGCGGTGGATCTGCCAGAACAGCGAGGGGTCCAGCTCTTCGGCCAGGTCGCGCACCGGTTTGCGGATCAGGGCTTCGAAGCTGGCCGTCTGCACGCAGGTGTACTTTTCGTCGGAACGGAAGAACAAGATGTCTTCCACCGGGATCATGCGCAGGTCCTGGCCGATGCTGGCCTGGATCCACTGCAGGTGCTTCGGTTTCGGCGCGCCGATCTTTTCGGCCAGCTGCGACAGCATCGCCTGCACGCTCTGGTTGACGTTGGCGCCTTCGGCCGGGCGCTCGAGGCGCTGCTTGAGGCGGTCCACCGTCACCTTCAGGCGCTCCGGCTCGGTAGGCTTGAGCACGTAGTCGATCGCGCCGCGCTCGAAGGCCTCCACCGCGTACTGGTCGTAGGCGGTGACGAACACGATCTGGCTGCGGTCGCCGATGTCGCGCGCGGCTTCCATGCCGGTCTTGCCGGGCATGCGGATGTCGAGGAAGGTGAGGTCGGGCTTGAGCTGGTCGACCAGTTCCACCGCTTCCTCGCCGTTCTTCGCTTCGCCCAGGATCTCGAGTTCGGGCCATGCCTCCGACAGGCGCAGGCGCAGCTGGTCGCGCATCAGTCTTTCGTCGTCGGCAATGATTGCAGTAGGCATGGTCGTCTCTGTAGCAAAGGATTTAATGATTATTCAATGAAACCGCGCGGCGATCAAGTTGCCCGGCATAGGCATTATCTGGAAAGCTGCTTATTTGGACAGCTGATATGGCACCTCGATCATGGCGATCACGCCGCTCGGGCTGTTGGCGGCGATGTGCAGCTGGCCGGCGTCGCCGTGCAGCAGCTTGAGGCGGTCGCGGATGGTCTGCAACCCCAGGCCGGTGCCGTCGCTGGGCACCACGCCGAAACCGACGCCGTCGTCGGTGACGGTGACGCGCAGCTTGCTGTCGACCACCTCGGCCTGGATCTTCAGGCTGCCGCCCTCGGGCTTGCATTCGAGGCCGTGCTTGATCGCGTTCTCGACCATCGACTGCAGCATCATCGGCGGGAAGGCCGCGCTGCGCAGGCCTTCCGGCACCTGCATCACCACCGTCAGGCGTTCTTCCATGCGCATCTTGAGCAGGTTCAGGTAGGCGGTCACCATGTCCACCTCGCGCCCGAGGCCGGTGACCACGGCGTTGTCGCGCATCTGGGGCAGCACCGCGCGCAGGTACTGGATCAGGCTGCGCTGCATGGCCGAGGCGCGCGGCGGGTCGACCTGGATCAGGTGCTCGACCGAGGCCAGGGTGTTGAACAGGAAGTGCGGTTCCACCTGCGCCTGCATCATCTGCATCTTGGTTTCCGACAGCTGGCGCTGCATGGCTTCGCGCTCGGCCGCCTGGTTGGCCACGTGCGATTCCGCTTCGGCGCGCTTCTTGCCGCCGACCAGGGCCTTGGTGCCGAACAGGGCCAGCACGAACAGGATCACGAAGTTCATGAACCAGGTCGAGGCCTGCTTGTGGTAGCGCGACACCTTCTGCTCGGCGGCGTCTTCTACTGCCGCTTCGATCGCGTTCGAGAGTTCTTCGCCGATCTGCGGCGGCAGTTCGATGTGGACCGATTCGCCGTTGGCGCCGACGGCCGGCGGGTTCGGCGTGGTGGCGGGAGCGGGCTTGGCGGCCGCGTCCGGTCCTTCGGGGGGAGGGGGAGCGTCGGGCGGCGCAGGCGGCGCCGATGGATCCGCCGGCACAGTGCCGTTCTTCGGCCGGTTGCGCGGATGGAAGCGGATGCCGCTCTCGTCGATCAGGATGGCGGCGTCGCTGCGGCGGCCGGCTTCGCGCTCGGCGCGGCTGATGTCTTCCTCGGCCGGACCGGAGAACAGTTCTTCCTGCAGGATCGCACCGGCCATCAGGGTCAGGATCGCAAACAGGAAAAACTTCCACCACGACAGCTGGGTGACCCAGGTCGCCACGGCGTCGAAGGCGCGGTAGAGCCACGACAGGACGCTCGAAAAATAGTGGGGGGTGGTGTTCCTTGCTTGCATGTTCGTTCGTTCATTCTCGGTGCAAGCGGCGAGTGTACCGCGTCGCCGCCTGCGCGTACCGGAAATACAACATTTCCGGCAACACCAACTGTTGGGATGATGCAACTTTACCCCGCACGCATCCTGCGTGCCAGTGGCGTGCGACAGCCTGCACGATCCGGGGAATGGATTGCGTCCAGCCTGTCCAGGATGCGCCATCGCAAGGGCTGACAGCCGGAAACATTGCAAGGTATGATCTTTCGGGACCGCTTGTTCCGGTTCCCCGTCCGCTTTCCGATCCCTGAAAGGATGTGCCGATGTCAGTCTCTTCCAAATTCCGGCTCGTAACCCGTAGCGACTTCGATGGCCTGGTATGCGCGGTCTTGCTCAGGCACCTCGACCTGATCGACGAGATCCTGTTCGTGCACCCGAAGGATATGCAGGACGGCAAGATCGCCATCAGCGCGCGCGACATCACCACCAACCTGCCGTACGTGGCGGCGGCCCACCTGGTGTTCGACCACCACCTGTCGGAAACCATCCGCAACACGGGCCGTCGCGAGAACCACGTGATCCACCCCGAGGCGCCGTCGGCGGCGCGGGTGGTGTACGACCACTATGGCGGCGCCAGCACCTTCCCGGCCGCGTGGAACGACATGCTGGCGGCGGTGGACAAGGGCGATTCGGCGCGCTTCTCGCGCGACGAGGTGCTGTTCCCGCAGGGCTGGAATTTGCTGAACTTCCTGATGGATGCGCGCACCGGCCTGGGACGCTTCCACGAATTCCGCATCTCGAACTACCAGCTCATGATGGCGCTGATCGACTACTGCGCCACCCACAACATCGAGCAGATCATGGAACTGCCCGACGTGCGCGAGCGTACCTCGCTGTACTTCGAGCACAGCGAGCGGTGCAAGGAACAGATCCGGCGCTGCGCCCGGGTCCACAGGAACCTGGTGGTGCTCGACCTGCGCAACGAAGAGGTGATCTACGCCGGCAACCGTTTCATCATTTACGCCCTGTTCCCGGAGACGAACATCTCGATCCACGTGCTGTGGGGCGTGAAGCAGCAGAACACCGTGTTCGCTACCGGCAAGTCGATCCTGAACCGGAGCTCGAACACCAACATCGGCGCGCTGATGCTGGAATATGGCGGCGGCGGGCACGAGAATGCCGGCACCTGCCAGGTCGATAACGAGATGGCGGAAGAGGTGCTGGGCGCACTCATCAACCGCATCAACAAGGACGGCTGATCCGGCTTAGCCGGCCTGGCGCGCCCCGATCCGGATGCAGCCGAGTGCGGCGCAGGTGACGGAGGCGCCCAGCGCCAGGCCGCCCACCATGCCGGCCAGTTCGAGCGGCGCCAGCAGCCAGGCCAGCATGTAGGCAATGCCCCCCAGGACCAGGCTCCAGCCGGCGAAGCGGCGCGCCGCCTGGTCGGCGCCGGGCGAGGTGCAGCGCATGCGCGCACGTTTCGCCAGCGCTTTCGGGATGTCGTTGGCATACACCACGACCACCAGGCCAAGCAGGGCGCCCAGCAGGCGCTTCGTCCATGCGGGATCGAGCCAGGTCGGGCCGGCCCACGCCAGCAGGGCGGACAGCGCCAGGATCAGGGCGGCGCCAAGTACGGCGCGGCAGAGCGGGGACAGGGCTTTCATGGTTTCTCCTTGTGCGAATGGTCGGCGCGGCTGACGTTCAGGCCGACGGTCTGGGCGAACGCCAGCAGCGCGTCCTCCAGTACCGACAGCCGCAGCCGGTAGGTGATCGTGCGGCCTTCTTTCTCGGGCTCGATCAGTCCGGCCGCCACCAGCACGGCGAAATGGGCCGACATGGTCGGCTTCGATACATCGAACAGGCCGGCCAGTTCACCGGCGCCCATCGGTCCAGCCTGCAGGTGCTGGAGGATGGCGCGCCGCGTTGGGTCGGACAGGGCTTTGAAAACGGAGCTCATGGATCGATTGTTAGCTAACTATCTAACTATTGCAAGCGTTTTCTTTGGATTTCTGTTTTCCTATTGTGCGTGGTAGCGCTGGCCCAGCATCTCGCGCACCGCATCGGGCGCTAATGGCTCGCTGAACCATTGCCCCTGCAACTGGTCGCAGCCGTGCGAGCGCAGGAATTCCACCTGCGCTTCGGTCTCGACCGCTTCACCCACCACCGCCAGCTCGAGGTTGTGGCCGATGTCGATCAGGGTCTTGGCCAGCCGGTTGTCGCTGCCTTCGCGCGTGATGTCGTGCACGGCGGCTTTCGACAGCTTGACCTGGCGCACCGACAGCTGGCGCAGGAAGGAAATGTCGGAAATGCCCTTCCCGAATTCGTCGAGCGAGAGCGCCACGCCGCATTCGCGCAGCTGGGCCGACAGGTCGCGCCCCAGGCCCGGATTGCGGATCAGGTCGGCCTCGGGAATCTCGATCTCCAGGCTGCCCGGCGGCAGATTGTAGTGCTGCATGCGCGCCGCGATGCCCGGGATGAAGCCGTGCTGGCTGTATTCGCGGTGCGAGACGTTGACCGACACCGGCAGCCCGGTGTAGCCGAGCTGGCGCAGCTCGTGCAGGAAGGCGCAGGCCTGGTCCAGCACCCAGTTGCCGATCCCGATCATCTGGCCCGATTCCTCGGCTTCGGCGAGGAAGGCGGCCGGCAGCATGACGCCGTGCTTGGGGTGGCGCCAGCGCAGCAGGGCCTCGAAGCCGCGCACCTTGCCGCTCTTCGCATCCATGCGCGGCTGGAACAGCAGGAACAGCTCGTCGTGCTCGAGGGCGCCGCGAATGCTGTCGGCAAGCTGGGCGCGCTTCTCGCCGGCGATGCGCATCTCGGGCGAGAAGAAGTGCACGCCGCCGCCGTTGCCCTTGGCGTGGTACATCGCCATGTCGGCCGCACGCACCAGTTCGGCCGGCGTCTTGCCGTCCTGGGGGAACAGCGCCACCCCGAGGCTGGCGCCGACCGGGATCTCGTTGCCCGCAAAGGCGACCGGCATCGTCATCGACTGGCGCAGGCGCTCGGCCATGCGCAGGGTGAAGCGCACCGAGGGCTGGTCGACCAGCACCAGCACGAACTCGTCGCCCGACATGCGCGCCACCGTGTCGCTGTCGCGCACCGCCGCCTGCAGGCGCCGCGCCACCACCTTCAGCACCACGTCGCCGGCCTCGTGGCCGAAGGTGTCGTTGATGCTCTTGAAGTTGTCGAGGTCGACCAGCACGATCGCCACCATCGCGCCGTGCCGGTGCGCCAGGTGCAGCGCATGCTCGAGCCGGTCCCACATCAGGGTACGGTTGGCCAGGCCGGTGAGGGCGTCGTGGTTGACCTCGTGCTCGAGGTGGTCGCTGCGTTCCTTGATGGCGGTGACGTCCTGCAGGATGCCGATGAAATGGCTGACTTCGCCGTAGTCGTCGCGCACCGGCGTGATGCTCAGGTCGTTCCAGAAGATCTCGCCATTCTTGCGCATGTTGCGAAACACGACGTTGACCGCGCGCCGTTCGGCGAGGGCCTGGCGCACCTGGCTGCGCTCGTGCGCGTCGAAGCCGTTCGCGGCCATGAAGCGCGGGTCGCGCCCGATCACTTCCGCCGCCGGATAGCCGGCGATGCGCTCGAAGGCCGGATTGACGTACTCGACGATGTTGTCGTGTCCGACGCAGCGGGTGATGACGATGCCGTTGCTGGCCGCGTGCAGGGCGCGCTCGCTCAGGAGCAGCTGGCGCTCCTTTTCTCGCCGCTTGGTGATGTTGATGCCCATGCCGAACAGGTAGTGATTACCCTTGCAGCCGACCCGCGCGCCGCCCACCACCATGGGCGTCTCGCGTCCGCTGCGCGACACGTAATTCATCTCCATCGACACTTCCGCGCCTTCCTCGAACACGCGCCGGATGTTCTCCAGCGCCAGGGGGCGCTCGCGCGGCTCGAACATGTCGATGACGCGGGCGGCGGCCAGCTCGTCCGGCGTCATCTCGGTGAGGCGTTCGAGGTTGTGATTCCACAGGAGCAGGCGCCCTTCGCGGTTGATCGCATAGAAGGTGCCGGGCAGCAGGTCGACCACCTCGGCCAGCGGGGTGTTGCCGACGCGTTCGGCTTCGGAAACCGATTCGGCGGGGGCCACGGCGATGCTGGCGCTCCAGCCGGCGGCATCGCCGCGGGCATCGTACTGGCGCAGCAGGGAAAGAGTCGCCAGGCCCTCGCGGCCGCCGGCGAAACGCATTCGCACCCGCCCGCCACCGGCGGAGGCGAGGACCGGCCAGCGGGCCTCGCCGGCGACGAGTTCGGTGAGCTGGCGTCCGCGCGTCTGTTCCGGCGTCCAGCCGAACAGTGCCGCGCATGCGGGATTCCAGCTCACGACCACGCCTTCGTCATCGGTCAGGAAAGTGACCACTGCGGACGGCTGGATCGTGGACATGCCGGCACCCTTCATCAAAGCGCGCGTTGGACTTCAGCTTACACGCGTTCGTGAGGGGAGGGCGCAATGCAAAGAAGCCACGGCGGGCCGTGGCTTCAGGGATACGGAACGTTGGCTGCCGGCGCGCCGGGCCGACGATCAGGCGGCGGCGGTTTCCTGCTTCGGCGGCAGCGCGATCTCGTTGTTCACGCTGAACTGGTAGTCCTCGAACACGTGCTGCGCCGACAGGATCTGATAGCTGCCGTCCGCCAGGCGGTGTGTGGTGTCCTTCAGGCGGTAGGTGGTGTGGCCGCAGGTCCAGCAATTGAAATTGCGCATGTGCGTGCACAGGCAGGTCTTGTCGTACACGGCAATGTTCTTGCCGTCCGGGCTGGCCTGCACCTCGCGGTTGTACGAGTTGATGTAGGCGCAGTTGCCGGTGGCGTCCAGCAGGTAGCCGTAGGATTCGCAGCCCGGGCGGATGCCGGAACCGATCGCCGGCGTGCTTTTCAACATACGCATCGGGTAGCCGGTCGGCGAGACGCCGTTGACGATGATGTCTTCTTCGCTGGCGCGGAAGTATTCCTGCTTGACGTGGTCCGGCATGCCGCACTCGTGGGTGACGGTGAAGCGGGTCGCCACCTGCACGCCGCCGGCGCCTTTTTCCAGGAAGCCGGCCGCGTCGGAGCCGGTGAAGATGCCGCCCGCGGCGATCACCGGGATGTCGAGCTGCTCGGCGCGCATGTAGGCAAGGACTTCGTCCATGATCGTGTGCAGGTCGTACTGCTTCCAGTCATCGATGCCGAAGCCCAGGTGGCCGCCGGCCAGCGGGCCTTCGACGATGATGTAGTCGGGCAGGCGGTTCAGGCGCGAGACCTTTTTCAGGAACAGCTGCAGCGCGCGCACCGACGAGACGATGATGCCAAGGTAGGTGTCGCGGAAGCGCGGGTGGTCCTTGATCAGGTCGAAGGAACCCAGGTGCAGGCCGGCCGACATGGTGATGCCGTCGATGCCGGCGTCCATCGCTGCCGACAGGCGGGTGCGCAGGGTCTCTTTCGGCGCGTTCATGGTCAGCTTTTCCATGCAGTTCACGAAGACCAGGCCGTCGCCCTTCTTCGCTTCCATGGTCGAGCCCACGTGCAGGCGGGTCGCTTCGGCCAGGCGGTCGAGGTCGAACTGGACCACCGCCTTGTTCATGTTGTTGATATTGAACTTGTACAGCTTCGTCTTGTCCTTGACGAAGGTGGTGTCGAACTTCCGGTCCGACACGTCCTGCACCATGGCGTCCGAGATGTGGCCGATGCCGCCGAGACGCGCGGCCTCGAGAGCCAGTTCGGAGGTCGAGATGTCCACGCCCATCCCGCCGATCATGATGGGCACATAGTCCTTGTTGCCCAGTCGCAGGCGGAAATCATCAACACGTTTCATTGCAATCCTTAAACCGCCGTAGTTCCCTACGCGTACATATGCACTGACAGGCCGCAGTGCACGGCCGTCATTCTACTCTCATGCGTGGCGCCCGCCACGCGATGTTTCCGTTGTGGAGCGCCCGTTCAGTCGCGGAAGTTGTTGAAGGCGAGCGGCAGCTCCTGCACGTCCTTGCGCAGCATGGCCATGGCGGCCTGCAGGTCGTCGCGCTTGGCGCCGGTGACGCGCACCGATTCGCCCTGGATGCTGGCCTGCACCTTCATCTTGCTTTCCTTGATGAGCTTGGTGATCTTCTTCGCGTCCTCGGTCTCGATGCCGTTGCGCACCTTGATGACCTGCTTGACCTTGTCGCCGCCGATCTTTTCGATCTTGCCTTCGTCCAGGAAGCGCACGTCGACCTTGCGCTTGGCCATCTTGTTGATCAAGACATCCTTGACCTGGCCGAGCTGGAAGTCGGAGTCGGCGAACAGGGTCAGTTCCTTGTCCTTTTGCTCGACATTGGCCGAGCTGCCCTTGAAGTCGAAGCGGGTGGTGATTTCCTTGTTCGATTGTTCGACGGCATTCTTCACTTCGACCATGTCTGCTTCGCAGACGACATCAAACGATGGCATGGCGGTTTCCTTTTTTCTTGATACTGCTAACTAGATGAATTCCTCTATTTTAACGGACAACGCCCCCCTGGGGCCATCGGATTTGCCCGCACGGCAACAGATTGCCCCGGGCTTGCCTCTATAATGACCAAAAAACACGGTCACGCCATGCAAGCCAACCAGCCCATCCTCCACGATTTTTCGCTCGCTTCCCTCAACACCTTCCGCATTCCCGCGCGCGCCCGCCATTACCTGCGCGTGCTGGGGGCGGCCGAGCTGGACGCCGTGCGCCGCGACCCGGCGCTTGCCAGCCTGCCGCGCCTGGTGTTGGGTGGCGGCAGCAACATGCTGTTCACCCGCGACTTCGACGGCATCGTCCTGCACATGGCGGGGCAAGGCAAGGAAGTCCTGGGCGAGCAGGATGGCCGAATCCTGGTGCGGGCCCAGGCCGGCGAAAACTGGCACGCTTTTGTGCAATGGACCCTGGCCCAGGGCCTGGGCGGCATGGAAAACCTGTCGCTGATCCCGGGCACGGTCGGGGCGGCGCCGATCCAGAACGTGGGGGCGTATGGCACGGAAACCAAGGATGTGTTCCACAGCCTGACCGCCTATGACATGACCAGCGGAGAAACCCGCACGCTGGATGCGGCCGCTTGCCGCTTCGCCTACCGCGACAGCCTGTTCAAGCACCCGGAGGGGCGCGAGTTGGTGGTGCTGGACGTCACTTTCGCCTTGCCGGCGGCCTGGCAGCCCAACCTGCGCTACGCCGAGCTGGCGCGCGCGGTAGAGGAGGCCGGTTTCACTTCGCCCACGCCGCAGGACATCGGACGCACGGTCGAGGCGATCCGGCGCCGCAAGTTGCCCGATCCGGCCGAGATCGGCAACGCCGGCAGCTTCTTCAAGAATCCGGTCGTCAGCGCCGACCATTGCGCGCGGCTGCTGGCGCAGTATCCTGAACTGGTGCACCACACGCAAGCGGACGGCAGCGAGAAACTGGCCGCCGGCTGGCTGATCGACCAGTGCGGCTGGAAGGGCCGGGCAATGGGCGCGGCGGGCGTCTATCCGAAGCAGGCATTGGTGCTGGTCAACCTGGGCGGCGCCCAGGGCGAGGACGTGGTGCGCCTGGCGCGCGCGATCCAGGCGGACGTGGCGGCAAAATACGGCGTGGAACTGGAGCCGGAACCGGTGTTTGTTTGACGGAGGCAGGCATGATCAAGGCAGTCGTAACGGGCCACTCGCGTGGCCTGGGCGCCGCAATCGCGGCGGAACTGGTGGCGCGCGGGATCCCGGTGCTGGGACTGGCGCGCGGGCATGCCGAGATTGGCGAAGGCATGGAGCAGGCGGCGGTCGACTTCGGCGATGCCGCGGCGTTGGGGGCATGGCTGCAGGGCCATACCCTGTCCAGTTTCCTTGCCGGCGCCGACACCGTGCTGCTGGTGAACAATGCCGGCGTCGTGTCGCCGGTGGGGCCGCTGGCCGAGCAGGATCCAGTGGCGGCCTTGCGCGCGGCCGTTGTCAACGTGGCGGCGCCGCTGGCCCTGTCCGCTGCCTTCGTCCAGGCCGCACCCCAGGCCGAACGCCGCATCGTGCACGTGTCGAGTGGGGCGGGCCGCAGCGCCTATCCCGGCTGGAGCGTCTACTGCGCGACCAAGGCGGCGCTCGACCAGCATGCCCGCGCGGTGGCCCTGGATGGCGATCCGCGTGTGAAATGCGTCAGCCTGGCGCCGGGAGTGATCGATACCGATATGCAGGCCGAGATCCGGGCCACGCCGGACGCGAAATTCCCGCTCAAGCAGCGCTTCGTCGACATGAAGGAAGGTGGGGTTCTGGAAACGCCGGCGGCGTGTGCGGCGAAGCTGGTCGACTGCTTGCTGTCGAAGCGCTTCGGGCATGAGGCGGTGGATGATTTGAGGAATTCGGCTTAGGCGGTGACTTCTTCGTAGAGGTCGCGCCAGGCGGGGTTGGTGGATTGGATCAGATTGATCTTCCAATCGCGCGGCCATTCCTTGATCTGTTTTTCCCGCGTGATCGCGGAAATGATTTCGGAGTGAACTTCGTACCAGACCAGGTGCTTCACCTTGTATTTCTTCGTGAAGCCTGCGACGAAGCCTTCCTTGTGTTGCCAGACTCTGCGGATCAAGTCTGACGTAACGCCGATGTAGAGCGTGCCGTAGGGACGGCTGGCAAGGATGTAGGCGTACGAGGATTTGTCCATCGGGGTATCGTCGGGCCGGTGGCCGGGCTTCGAACTGACGGCACGCAAACGAACTTGGGCGGAAGAATGCCAGTGGCATTGTTCCGGCCTGCGCCGGAACGACGGTTTTGAGGATGGCACTTAAAAGACCGTACTGAACTTAGTACAGTTAGCTCGTCGTTCCGGCGAAGGCCGGAACCCAAGTCCGCAGCTCTGCCGTGACGCTCGCGTACACCTCAAGCGGCGCCATCCCGTGGATGCCACGCGCCCTTAAACACTTTTCATCCCCGATCTCCACCTCCCGGCAGGCACTCGGCCGCGCCCCGTACACCCCGCAGGCCATCGGCCCCGCATCCCCCTTGCCCAGCGCCGCACAATACGGCGCCGACGCGTTGGTCCCCTTCATGCACGAGATATGCGGCGTCACCTGTTCGGTCCACGCATCGGGCAGCCCGCGTTCTCGCCCTTCGGCCCAGTAGAAGGACACACGAAACGACTTGCAGCACGCACCGCAGTCGAGGCAGGGATTGTGGACATGATCGCTCATGGTCCCCGATCTTATCACCGCCCCGCCCATGAAAAAAGCCGCCCGGAGGCGGCTTCGGCTGTCGCTGGAAAGCTTACTGGCCGCGCTTGGCGCGTGCCTTGGCGGCGATGCGCATGCGCAGGGCGTTCAGCTTGATGAAGCCGCCCGCATCCGCCTGGTTGTAGGCGCCGCCGTCTTCGTCGAAGGTGGCGATGTTCATGTCGAACAGCGAATCGGTCTTCGAGTCGCGCGACACCACGATCACGTTGCCCTTGTACAGCTTGATGCGCACCCAGCCGTTGACGGTCTTCTGGGTGTGGTCGATCAGGGTCTGCAGCGCGACGCGCTCCGGGGCCCACCAGTAGCCGTTATAGATCAGCGAAGCGTAGCGCGGCATCAGGTCGTCCTTCAGGTGCGCCACTTCGCGGTCCAGGGTGATCGATTCGATCGCGCGGTGGGCTTTCAGCATGATGGTGCCGCCCGGGGTTTCGTAGCAGCCGCGCGACTTCATGCCGACGTAGCGGTTCTCGACCAGGTCGAGGCGGCCGATGCCGTGCTTGCCGCCCAGGCGATTCAGCTCGGTCAGCACTTCGGCGGCGCTCATGCGCTTGCCGTTCAGGGCCACGATGTCGCCCTGTTCGTATTCGATGTCGAGGTACTCGGCTTCGTTCGGCGCCTGCTCCGGCGAGACGGTCCAGCGCCACATCGATTCCTCGGCTTCCGCGCTCGGGTTTTCCAGGTGGCGGCCTTCGAAGGAGATGTGCAGCAGGTTGGTGTCCATCGAGTAGGGCGCGCCGCCGTTCTTGTGCTTCATGTCGATCTCGATGCCGGCGTCTTCCGCGTACTTCAGCAGCTTCTCGCGCGACAGCAGGTCCCACTCACGCCACGGAGCGATGATCTTGACGTCGGGTTTCAGCGCGTAGGCGCCCAGCTCGAAACGCACCTGGTCATTGCCCTTGCCGGTCGCGCCGTGCGAGACGGCGTCGGCGCCGGTCTCGTTGGCGATCTCGATCAGGCGCTTGGCGATCAGCGGACGCGCGATCGAGGTGCCCAGCAGGTATTCGCCTTCGTACACGGTGTTCGCGCGGAACATCGGGAACACGAAGTCGCGCACGAATTCTTCGCGCACGTCGTCGATGTAGATGTTATCAGGCTTGATGCCGAACTTGATCGCCTTGGCGCGCGCCGGATCGAGCTCTTCGCCCTGGCCGAGGTCGGCGGTGAAGGTGACGATTTCGCAGTTGTAGTGGTCTTGCAGCCACTTCAGGATGACGGAGGTATCGAGGCCGCCCGAGTAGGCGAGGACTACTTTTTTAATGTCGCTCATGGAAGCTTCCAGTGTGGAGAGGGAGGTGGGATTGAGATGGTCAGCCGGTCCTTGCGGACCGACGATCAAACAAAGGGTTGGTGGTGAGTGAAAAAATGATTACTTGTCTTCGATCCGGCCAAGCAGCAGGTATTCGATCAGGGCCTTCTGCACGTGCAGGCGGTTCTCCGCCTCGTCCCAGACGACCGACTGCGGGCCGTCGATGACTTCGGCGGCGACTTCCTCGCCGCGGTGGGCCGGCAGGCAGTGCATGAACAGGGCGTCGGGCGTGGCGCGCGCCATCTTGGCGGCGTCCACGATGAAACCGTCGAAGGCCTTCAGGCGCTCGGCGTTTTCCTTTTCATAGCCCATGCTGGTCCAGACGTCGGTGCTGACCAGGTGCGCGCCTTCGCAGGCATCCGACGGGTTCTCGAACAGGGTGTAGCGGCTGGTCGAAACCAGCTTCGGGTCGATCTCATAGCCCTTCGGCGTGGACACGTTCAGGTGGAAGCCGAACACCTCGGCCGCCTGCAGCCAGGAGTACAGCATGTTATTGGCGTCGCCGATCCAGGCCACCGTCTTGCCCGCGATCGGGCCGCGGTGCTCGTAGAAGGTGAAGATGTCGGCCAGCACCTGGCAGGGGTGGTGTTCGTTGGTCAGGCCGTTGATCACCGGGACGCGCGAATGCGCGGCGAAACGCTCGATGATCTCCTGGCCGAAGGTGCGCACCATGATGATGTCGCACATGCGGGACATGACCTGGCCGGCGTCTTCCACCGGCTCGCCGCGGCCCAGCTGGCTGTCGCGGGTGTTCAGGTAAATGGCGGCGCCGCCCAGCTGGTGCATGCCGGCTTCGAAACTCAGGCGGGTGCGGGTCGAGCTCTTTTCGAACACCATCACCAGGGTACGGTCGACCAGCGGGTGGTAGACCTCGTAGGCCTTGAACTTGCGCTTGATGACCTTGGCGCGCTCGATGACGTACTCGAATTCGTCGGCGCTGAAGTCGGAGAACTGCAGGAAATGCTTGATGGGCTTTGCGACTGGCATATCGTCTTTGCTTTACTGTTATCCCTTGAATTATAAGGGTTTTTATTTGACGTTAGGGAAAGTGGTCTTTTTTCGTAGGGTGGGCAGGTTTCCTGCCCACGCGGTGATAGTTAAAGGTGGATAAGCCGCATGGGCTGATCTTGTACTGGTTGAACGCGTGGGCGGGGGACCCGCCCACCCTACAACAACGGCACCCGATTAGTACAAGGTTTGCGAGGATTCGTGCAGCAGCTGCGCATACAGCTCGTGTCGCATCTTCGCGATCTTGCCTTCCTCGACTGCGCCCAGCACCGCGCACTGCGGCTCGGCCAGGTGGCGGCAGTTGTAGTACTTGCAGCCGCCCAGGTAGGGCTTGAACTCGACGAAAGCGCGCTCCAGCATGCCTTCGGTCAGGTGATACAGCCCAAATTCCTGGAAGCCGGGCGAATCGATGATCGACGCTCCGCCGGGCAGCCAGTACAGGCGCGTGAACGTGGTGGTGTGCTTGCCGGTGTCGAGTGCTTCCGAGATCTCGCGCACGGCGATGTCGGCGTCCGGCACCAGCAGGTTGATCAGGGACGACTTGCCCATGCCCGACTGTCCGATGAAGATCGACGACTGTCCATTCAACAGCGGCATCAGGGTTTCGACCGCGTGCTCGGGCCGCGCGCGGGCCGACAGTTCGTGCACTGGATAGCCGAGCGAGGCGTACAGGCCGGCGCGCTCGCGGGCGCGCGCCAGCGGTTCCTCGACGTCGACCTTGTTCAGGATGATGTGGGCTTCGATGCCGGCCGCCTCGGCCGCCACCAGCGAGCGCGAGACCAGGTCGTCGGCAAAGCTCGGTTCGGTGGCGACGACGATGAACAGGCGCGAGATGTTCGCCGCCAGCAGCTTCGATTTGTACTGGTCCGAGCGGTAGAGCAAGGTAGTACGCTCGGCGATCTTTTCGATCACGGCCTGGTCGTTCGAGGTGCGCTTGAGGTGGACGACGTCGCCCACGGCCACGTTGGTCTTCTTGCCGCGCGTGACGCACTGGAGCTTTTCGCCGTCGGCGTCGGCCAGGTAGTGGCGCCCGTGCGCGGCGATGATGGTGCCGGTCAACTCACTCATGCGCCGGCCTGCTGCTTGTAGAGCGCATCGGCCTTCGCTGCGCAGATGAAATCGTTGTCGCTCAGCGCGCCGCCCGCCGAGTGGGTGGTGTAGGCCAGCGTGCAGCGGCGGTAGCCCACCGTCATGTCCGGGTGGTGGTTCTGCTCCTCGGCCATGCTTGCTACCGCGTTCACGAAGGCGATGGTGGCGCGGTAGTCGGGGAAGGCGTAGTCACGCGCGATGGTGCCGTCGATGGCCTGCCACTCCGGAACTTGCGTGAGACGAACGCGAATCGTGGCCGGATCGAGCGCCGCGGCGCCATCGATGCAGTGTTGATCGAGGAGGTTCATGCGGCCGCCATCATCAGGTGTTTCACCCGCACCGAAGCCGGCGGGTGAGAATCGTAGAAGGCCGAATGCAGCGGGTCCGGGGTCAGGGTCGAGGCGTTGTCCTCGTACATCTTGACCAGGGCCGAGACCAGGTGGCTGCTGTCGGTATGTTTGGCGGCGAAGGCGTCGGCTTCGAATTCGTGCTTGCGCGAGGTGATGGAGCTGAGCGGCGACAGCACGAAGGTGAACACCGGCAGCACCAGCATGAACAGGATCAGGGCCATGCCGTCGTTCGGCGCCCCCATCATCGGCAGCACGCCCAGGCCGGTGTAGAACCAGGCCTGGGTCTTCAGGTAGCCGAGCAGGGCGAGGAAGCCCAGCGACAGCGCGAACAGTACGGCGATGCGCTTGACGATGTGGCGCAGCTTGAAGTGGCCCAGTTCATGGGCCAGCACGGCTTCGATCTCGGGCGGGTCGAGGCGCGACAGCAGGGTGTCGAAGAACACGATGCGCTTGTTGGCCCCAAAACCCGAGAAATAGGCGTTGCCATGGGCGCTGCGCTTGCTGCCATCCATGACGAACAGGCCTTTCGAGGCAAAGCCGACGCGCGCCATCAGGCCTTCGATGCGTTGCTGCAGGCTCGCGTCCTGCAGTGGGGTGAACTTGTTGAACAGCGGCGCGATCACGGTCGGGTAGAGCACCATCATCAAGAGCTGGAAGCCGCTCCACACGCACCAGGCCCACAGCCACCACAGGTCGCCGCTGCGCTCCATCAGCGCCAGGATCACCCACAGCAGCGGCAGGCCGATCACGGCGCCAACCAGGGCGCCCTTGGCCATGTCGGCCAGCCACAGGCCGGGCGTCATCTTGTTGAAGCCGAAGCGTTCTTCCAGCACGAACTGGCGATACCAGTCGAAAGGCAGGTCGAGCAGGCCTGATACGACCGCGAAGGCGACCACCAGGGCCATCTGGTGCGCCATGCCCGGCCCCGTCACGCCCAGCAGGGCGATGGACAAGGCCTGCAGCCCGCCCAGCAGGGTGAAGCCGATCAGCACCACGCCGCCCCACAGCATCGCCGCAATGCCGAGGCGGGTCTTGGCCACCGTGTAGTCGGCCGCTTTCTGGTGCGCCGCAAGCGGCACCTTCGGTGCAAACTCGGCGGGCACGCTGGCGCGGTGGCGCAGCACGTGGCGGATGTGCCGGTTGGCCAGCCAGAAGCGCACGCCCAGCGTCAGCGCAAAGAAAACGACGAACAATACCGAAAACCCGAGTGAAGACATGCTGTGCCTGTGAGAAAATGCAGGATTACGCGAAAACTAATGCAACGTAAATAATCGAAGAGAGA
The DNA here is from genome assembly GCF_020707265.1 of Massilia sp. IC2-477. Taxonomy (GTDB): domain Bacteria; phylum Pseudomonadota; class Gammaproteobacteria; order Burkholderiales; family Burkholderiaceae_D; genus Telluria. Next base: position 355,830 of record NZ_JAJFEQ010000005.1, on the reverse strand, counting down.
ATTATGTCACAAGCTACACAAACCGAAGGCCCAGGCGCGGCCGTGCGCCCGAACGAATTCAACCTGGTCTGGCTCGACATGGAAATGACTGGCCTGGATCCGGACAACGACCGCATCATCGAAGTTGCCGTGGTGGTCACCGATCCTGACCTGAACATCATCGCCGAAGGCCCGGTGTTTGCCATCCACCAGTCGGACGAGACCCTCGACAAGATGGACAACTGGAACAAGGGCACCCACGGCAAGTCGGGCCTGATCGATCGCGTCAAGGCGTCGACCGTGACCGAAGCCCAGGCCGAACTGGAACTGATCGCTTTCCTGAAGCAGTACGTCCCGGCGAACAAGTCGCCGATGTGCGGCAACTCGATCTGCCAGGACCGCCGCTTCATGGCGCGCGGCATGCCGAAGCTGGAAGCCTTCTTCCACTACCGTAACCTGGACGTGTCGACCCTGAAGGAACTGTGCCGCCGCTGGAAGCCCGAACTGGCTTCCGGTTTCAAGAAGCATCAGAAGCACACGGCACTGGCCGACATCGTCGAGTCGATCGAAGAGCTGCGCTACTACCGCGAGCACTTCATTAAGCTGTGATGCGCCAACTGTAATATCCGCGCTTCGCCTGTGTTGCAAAATTCACGACAGGCAATAAAAGGTGTGCGACAATCGGGCCATGGCCCCTCCCTCGCACACCGGATTCGACAGCGATGACGGCATGCGCATGCGCATCCGCCGTCATGACTGGTCACGGACCCCGCTCGGTCCGCGCGAGAGCTGGCCGCCGGCGCTGCGCACCGCCGTCGACATGATGCTGCACTCGGCCTTCCCCATGTTCATGGCCTGGGGGCCGGACCTGACCTTCCTCTACAACGACGCCTATGTGCCGCTGCTCGGGCAGAAGCACGGACGCGCGCTGGGCGAACGGTTTTCCGGCCTGTGGGCCGAGGTATGGCAGGAGATGGTGCCGCTGATCGACCGCGCCCTGTCCGGCAAACCGGTGTACTTCGAGGACATGCCGATGACGGTGAACCGGCGCGGCTATCCGGAGCGCGCCACCTTCACCTTCTCGCATTCGCCCCTGATCGGCGAAGACGGCCAGGTCGCCGGCCTGTTCTGCACCGTGATGGAGACCACCCGCCGCGTCGCCGCCGAACGCCGCGCGGCCTTCGAGCTGACCGTGTCGGATGCGCTGCGTCCGCTGGCCTCGAGCGAAGAGGTGATCGCCACTGCCAGCGCGCTGCTGGGCGGCGAGCTGCAGGCGGGCAGGGTGGTGTACGCCGAGATGAACGCGTCGACTGAACGCTTCTCGGTGCCGCGCTGGTGGGCGCGCGACGGCCGGACCATGTCCCAGCCCAGCTTCAGCCTCGACGAATTCGGCCCGGCCGTGGGCGCCGCCCTGCGCGCCGGCGACGTGGTGCGCATCCACGACACGGCGCGCGACGTGCGCACCATGGGCTACCGCAGCGCCTACATCGCCGACCAGATCGGTTCCATGCTGGTGGTCCCGCTGGTGAAGTCGAACCGCCTCACGGCCTGTCTCGGGATCGACTGTCCCCAGCCGCGCCACTGGACTGACGAGGACGTGCAGCTGGCGCGCGACGTGGCCGAGCGCACCTGGGCGGCGACCGAGACCGCGCGCGCCCAGGCCGAGCTGCGCGCCGAACGCGACCGCAGCCGCCACCTGTTCGATACCATCGCCGAAGGCTTTGCGGTGTTCGACGCCGACTGGAATATCGTCGAGATGAATGCCGAAGGCCTGCGCCTGTGCCGCACCACGGCGGAGGAGGTCATCGGGCGCAATCACTGGGAAGTCTTTCCGCACACGGTCGACATGGATGCCGGCCGCATGTACCGCGAAGTGATGCGCACCCGGGTGGCGTCGGCCGCGATCTATTCGCACACCTTCGCGGACGGCCAGCGCATCTGGACCGAGGTGCGCGCCTACCCGATGCAGGATGGCTCGATCGCCTCGTTCTTCCGCGACATCACCGACCGCAAGCTGGCCGAGGAAAAGCTGATGGAGGCCGACCGTCGCAAGGACGAATTCCTGGCCATGCTGGCGCACGAGCTGCGCAACCCGCTGGCGCCGATCAGCGCCGCCGCCGAGCTGCTGCGCCTGGGTCGCCTGGACGAAGCGCGGCTGCGCCAGAGCAGCAACATCATCGGGCGCCAGGTGCGCCACATGACGCGCCTGGTGGACGATCTGCTGGACGTCTCGCGCGTCACGCGCGGCCTGATCACGCTCGAGCGCGCCCGGGTCGGCATGCGCGGCGTGGTGCAGGAAGCGGTCGAGCAGGTCAAGCCCGCGATGGATGCGCGGCACCAGAAATTGTCGGTGCACCTGCCGCCCTCGTGGGCCGTGGTCGAAGGCGACAAGGCGCGCCTGGTGCAGGTGGTGGCGAACGTGCTGGGCAACGCCACCAAGTACACGCCCGAAGACCGCGCCATCGACCTGCGCGCCGAGGCCAGGGGAGGCCTTCTTGTGATCAGCGTGCGCGACGAAGGCATCGGCATGGACCGCGAACTGACGGACCGGGTGTTCGACCTGTTCACCCAGGCCGAGCGCTCATCGGACCGCTCGCAGGGCGGCCTGGGACTGGGCCTGGCCCTGGTGCGCAACCTGGTCGAACTGCAGGGCGGGTCGGTCGGCTGCTCCAGCCCGGGGCTGGGCAAGGGCAGCACCTTCGTCATCACGCTGCCGCTGCTGGAGATGGAAGAGAGCGAACGCGAAACGGCGGCTGCCGGCACCCCATCCACCGCGCACGGCGCGGCCCTGAAGGTGCTGGTCGTGGACGACAACGTCGATGCTGCCGAGACCCTCGGCCTGCTGCTGGCCGCCTACGGCCACGAAGTGGTGATCGAGCATGAACCGCTGCGCGCGATCGAGCGGGCGCGCAGCGTGGCGCCGGATGTTTGCCTGCTCGACATCGGCCTGCCCGGAATGGATGGCCGCGAACTGGCGCGGCGCCTGCGCGCGCTGCCGGAAACCGCGGCCAGCGTGCTGGTGGCGGTGACCGGCTACGGCCAGCAGCAGGACCGCGAGCAGGCCTTCGAAGCCGGCTTCCAGCACCACCTGGTCAAGCCGGTCGACTTCGATACGCTGGCGCGTTTGCTGGACGGCGTGCGCGCCGTGCCATGCTGACGGCTCACCTGCAAGGCTAGCGATACTGCGGCGGCGTCACGGTGTCGATGTAGAGCACGCCGTCATAGATGTTTGCCGGCACCAGCTGGACGGGATTGGTTCCCCATGTCCGTGCTTCAAGACTGGTGCGCAGCCACGCGGCGTCCGGATTGCCCTGGAGGCGGGAGAAATCAAGCAGGCTCATCTTGTAGCCGCCGTTGGCGAGGATCGCCTCGAACGATTCCGCTGCGGGAGGCAAGATATTGTAGACCTGCCGGTTGTTCATGGCCCCGGCGCCGCGCCCCATGTACAGGCCCAGCGTGTACACGTCCGAACGGCGCCGTTCCGCCAGCCAGGCGCCCATCGGCTTCCAGCTTCCGGTTTTCTCGGGCGCGTAGGCAATGTGCGCATTGTGGGCCCAGACGATCACTTTTTGCTTCGGATACAGTGTGTCGAGAACGAAATCCAGATTGTCCGCCATCGCCCGATCCCTGACCGAACTCGCTACCGCCATCGGCAGACCGTGCATGCGGACCAGGGCAATCCGCGAGCGCGCTTCCTGAATGGCGAGGTCGACCCATGTTGGATGATCCGTCAGATGCCCCAGCAAGCGTGCACGGTTTTGTTCCAGGGTTTGCAGCAAGCCTGTGTAATAGGCGAGCGCGCTGTCCCTGTTTTCCTTCTTGATGTTCTTCAGCGTCCCTTCATGCTGCAATAAGGCAGGCACAGCAGCCGGGTCGAGGATCTCGAGCATCGTGCGGAACCGGCCTGTCGTCGCGCTGAAGCTGCTGCCCGATTGGTTATCGAAACCGGTGAGACGCAGCGGACGGGGACTGGCCTGGGTTTGGCGGACATAATCGAACAGGGCCAGGACCTCGTCGGTATGCCAGACTCGGAATATGCAGTCGCGCATGGTTTTTTCCGCGCTTTCCTTTGCAGCCGTTTCGCCTGCCGCATCACACTGCGTCAGCGGGCTTTCGAACGCAATCACGTCATAGCCGAGCTTTTCGTGAAGGAATTTGATCAGCCGCACTTTCATCCAATTGAATTCGGCGACGCCATGGCTGCTCTCGCCTAGCTGGATGACGCGTCGCTCCCTGAGCAATGGTCCGAGAAAGGCGAGATCGGAGAAATCGTCGCTGAACAGGGAACGGATCGGATGGCGATGCGCCAGCACGTCGCGGCGCCAGGCAGCACGGACAGTCGGCACGGCCGTTGCTGGCAAGGCCAACTCGCTGTCCGCGAGCAAAGTTTGGGATGGCGCCGGCCGTGGCGGGATTGGCACATCCCGGCGGGCAGCAAGTGCCACTTTGCTGTCTCCGTCCACCACCAGCTTCAGGTCGGAGAACCAGGCGCTGCCGGTTCCTGTCAATAGGGTGCCAACCCGCACCATCTCCGCATTCGGCTCGACAGGCACGCGGATGCTGAAGTTGCGCCATTCCGAGTCGCCGCGCGCCCCATCTTCTTCGGAATTCTTGTAAGCGACGGTTTTCCCTTCCGCTCGCACGAGCATGAAGAAGCCGGCCCAGCCATCTTTTACCGCCTGGGTACGAATCCGTCCGGACAAGGTAAGGGCGCTGGCTCCCGCCGCAGCGACTCGCAGGTCATGGAAGAACGTGCCAAACTGCCCGCTTGCGCGGGACGCCGTAGCGCTCAGCTTCACGGCGCAGGGCGCTGGTGCCGCTGCATCGCACACCTGCTCGGCTGTATAGCCGTTCAGGCTGGTCAACCACAGCGCAGGGCCGCCTTGCTCCCGGTTCCAGTCGCGGAATTGCGGATTGCGGAGGGGGAGTTCCTGGGCGGCAGCTTGCAGGGTAGCGGTCAGCAGCACGGCAGCGAGTGCACGGGCGGCAAACGTTCTTTCACTAGTGGCCATGACAAACCTCGATGACTTGTTGAGAGCGGCTCAGCGCCGGCCGCGATAGGGTTCGCAGCCGATACCGTCACCGTCCCGATCCAGGTGTGGGCCGTAGCCGGGCTCGCCGATCCTGACTGGCGCAGCACCGGCGGCGCGGGCTGCGGCGCAGTTTGCGAAAGCACCCTGGTTGCGCGTAGTTCCCGAAGCACTGGAATGCGCAGGGGCCAGGTTCTGCGCCGCAGCATACGCATCCGAGGCTGCCGGCGCCTTTGCGGGACTACGATGACAGTGGTAATCCCCGGTCTTGCGGTTGACGTGGCATCCGTCCGCGTTCAGGCCGCCTCCATGCGCACCAGCCTGAAGAGAAAGTACAGATAAGGCCGCCATTGCCATGGCGCGCACCGCACATGCTTTCATGGACATCCCCGTTGTTTGTTGTTATTGCAAGTGTCGAGGCTAGCTAAAAAAGTGAGCTCGTGCAATATGCAAAGGGAACTGATGCGCGATTACGACATCGGCGGATTGAATGCGCCACGCATTGACGGGCGCGATTTTTGCAGGCAGCTTCCTGCCCCGGCGGAGCGGGGCAGGCGATGATGTGAAGCGCTTATTTCACCCGATACGTCGCGCACAGCTTGTTGCCGTCCGGGTCGCGCACATAGGCCAGGTGCATCGGTCCGAGGCTGCTTTCGCGCAGGCCCGGCGGCGCCTCGATCGAGGTGCCGCCGTTGGCGACGGCGACATCGTGGAACTCCTTGACCTGCTCGGGCGAGCTGCACTTGAAGCCGATGGTGCCGCCGTTGGCGGGCGTCGCCTGTTCGCCGTTGATCGGCTCGCTGATACCGAAGCTGCTGCCGTCGTGGCGGTAGAACACGCGCTTGTGGCCGGTCGACGCCTCGTTACGGAAGCCTTCGCCGGCGCCCAGCACACCCAGCACGGCGTCGTAGAAGCGCTTCGCGCGTTCGATGTCGTTCGAGCCGACCATCACGTGATTTAGCATGGGTCGTCCTTTCAGCGCATCTGGGTGTAGTTGACCGGGATGTAGCGGTAACCCTTGCCCTCGGTACGCAGGTAACCCATGCCCGGGAACTGCAGGTGGGCGCCGCCGATCATGTAGCCGCCCTTGGCCGCGGCGTCGAACACTTTCTTGCGCGCGGCAGGGGCTGCCTTCTGGTCGTTGTCGAACTGGATCGTGACGTCCGGGTTTTCCATCTGCACCGCGGCGACGTGGATCAGGTCGCCGATCACGTGAAGCTTCTGGCCGCCGCTTTCCACCAGGTAGGTGGTGTGGCCCGGCGTGTGGGCGATCGCAGCCTGCGCGCGGATGCCCGGCACCAGTTCGACGTCGCCTTCGAAGGCCTTGAAGCGGCCGGCCTTGACGTAGGGGCCGAGTGCGGCCTGGGCGCCCTTGAAGCTGTCCTTGTCCTTGGACTTGTCCATATTCGCCTTGCTCAGCCAGTAGTCCGACTCGAGCTTGTTGGCGCGCACCACGGCTTTCGGGAACACGGCGGCCGAATTGTTGACCAAACCGCCCACGTGGTCGCCGTGGAAGTGGGTGATGTAGATTTCGTCGACCTGCTCCGGCTGGTAGCCGGCGGCCTTCATGTTGGCCACCAGCTTGCCCAGGGTCGGGCCGAAGAAGCTGCCGGCGCCGCTGTCGATCAGGATCAGCTTGCTACCGGTGTTGACCAGGTAGGCGTTGTCGGAGGTCTCGACCGGCAGTTTCAGGTGGGCCTCCGTCAGCGTCTTCGTCGATTTCTTGACGTCCTGGGCCAGCAGGTCCTGCACCGGCAGGTCCACGGTGCCGTCGGACAGCGGGGTGATCTCGAACTGGCCGAGCATGATGCGGCTGTAGCCCGGGGCCGGGGTCTTCGCCATCGGCGCGCTGGCGTGGGCGGCGCCGGCGAAGCACACGGCGGCGACGAGGGCGGACAGGGTACGTTGTTGGATAGTGTTCATCGCAGGTCCTTGTTGTTGGTTCAATGCTTGCATATCCTACATGATTGCCGAGTGGAATGCTGACTGGCAGCCTGGCGGGAGGCGCACTCTCCAAAGCTGTGGTGTAATGGCAGGTTCCATTGTTGCATCTCGTTTCCATGTTCTTGTTTCTGTTTGAACGCTTGCGGCGCCTGCGCCCGGCCGGACCGACTTCGTTCACCCGCCAGGTCCCGGCCGCCGCAGGCGCCTTGCTGACGCTGTTACTCACCGGGCTGTCCAGCCGCGCCGTGCTCGGCCCGACCGCGCTGCACGCGCTGCCCTACCTGATCGCCCCGATGGCTGCCTCGGCCGTGCTCCTGTTCTGCCTGCCGGCGGCGCCGCTGGCCCAGCCCTGGCCCGTCATCGGCGGCAACGTGGTGTCGGCGCTGGTCGGCGTGGCCTGCAGCCAGGGGCTCGATCCCTTGCTGGGGGCGCCGCTGGCCGGCGGCCTGGCAATCGCCGCGATGGCCTCGCTGCGCTGCCTGCATCCTCCCGGTGGTGCGGTGGCGGTGACGGCCGTGCTGGGCGGGGCGGCCGTGCACGACGTCGGGTACTGGTTCGTGCTGGCGCCGGTGGGACTCAATTCGGTGTTGATGGTGCTGGGCGCGGTGGCCTGGAACAAGCTGTCCGGCCACGCGTACCCGCACGTGCAGCCGGCCGTCCAGCCTCCCGAGCAGAAGGCCGGCTTCGCGCGCGAAGACCTGGATGCCGCGCTGGACAGCTACGGCGAGACGCTCGACGTCAGCCGCGACGACCTGGCCACGATCTTTGCCGAGACCGAGCAGCGCGCCGCCGAGCGGCGTGCGCGCCTGCACCATTGCGGCGAACTGGCGAAGCCTGTTCCGGCGACGCTGCGCCCGGAGATGCCGCTCGCAGCCGCGCGTGCGCTACTGGTGCAGCACGGCGTGCCGGCCCTGCCGGTGGTGGACGAGGCCGGGCGCCCGGTCGGGGTGCTGAGCATGTCGGGCCTGGTGGCAGCCGGCGGCAGCGCCAGCCGTCCCTTGCCGGCGCGGGCGCGCCGCGCGACGGCGCTGCTGTTCGGACACGATACGGTGCCAACGGTCGGCCAGCTGGTCGAGCCGGACTTCATGGCGGTGAAGGCAGCGGCGCCGGTGACGGCTTTGCTGGCGCGCTTCCACGAGGGTGCGCGCGAGGTGCTGGTGGTGGACGAAGAGGGCAGGCTGACCGGGATGGTGCAGCCGGGCGACCTGCTGGTGGGGCTGGATCTGGGATTGCAGGAATCGGCTGCTTGAGCAGCCGCTTCCGGTCGATGCTCAAGCGGCGTCGGCGCCGCAGCACTTCTTGTACTTCTTGCCGCTGCCGCAGGGGCAGTCGTCGTTGCGGCCGACCTTCGGCTCTTCGCGCTTGACGGTCTCGACCGCGCCTTTGCGCAGCGGCAGCCAGTAGCGGTAGATCGCCGGAATATTCGCTTCGATGTCGAGGGCCAGTTGGTGCGCCTTGTGCGGGTCTTCGACTTCCTTCAGTTCTTCTTCCTCGATCTCGTCGGCGCCCAGCAGGTAGATCGGGCGCATCAGCTCGGCCACTTCGGAATCCCAGATTGGGTCCCAGGCGCCCGGACGCAGCTCCATGCCTTCCCAGAAACCCCAGCACCAGGCTTCGGCGTCGATCAGGGTGTCCTTGCCGACTTCGTGCTCGCAGAACAGCGGCTCGAATTCCTTCGGCGCGGCCTCGAAAGTGATCAGGACTTCGTTCATGAAGCGCATGATCAGGTTGACGATGCGCTGTTCTTCCTTGCTGTTCTTCCACTTTGGCGCCTGTTTGCCATCCTCGCCCCAGACCCGCGGCAGCCACTCGGCAGGCATGATGGTCTCCGGACCGATCGCGATCGCGGTCAGGAAGCCGTGCAGGGTGTCCATCGTCATCGCGTCCTCGGGGGAGCGGTCGGACAGCAGGAACTGGTCAAGTTCGTCGAATTCTTTTTCGGTGAGGGGCTCGTCGAGATGCATGGGTTGCTCTTGGTGCGTGTTGAAGGCGCCAGTGTAACGCCTGCGGGGCCGGACAGCATAGAAAACCTGCGATTGCACCGGCCCCGGGACTGCCGTCTTACTTCTTCGCCGCAAACGCCTTCGTCAGCGCATCCGCCGCATACTGTTCCGCTTCCTTGGCCTTGGCCACCACCGCTCCCATGCCGAAGAACTCGTGCGTCACGCCGCTCCATTCACGGTACGCGACCGGCACGCCATCCTGCTTGAGCTTGTCCGCATACTGCTTGCCCTCGGTGAGCAGCGGATCGATCTCCGCTGCGACGATGGTCGCCGGGGGCAGGCCCTTGAGCGAGGCAGCCTTCATCGGCAGCGCGTACGGATTCTTCGGGTCGCCGCCATAGTGTTTGAAGAACCAGGCCATCATTGCCTTGTTGAGCGGCTTGGCGTTGGCGTTGCGCTTGTACGATGCGTTGCTCATGTCGTCGTTCACCACCGGATAGACCAGCAGCTGGTGCAGCGGCAGCTGGACCTTGCGGTCGCGCGCCATCATCGACACCACGGTCGCCAGGTTGCCGCCGGCCGACTCGCCGCCGACCGCGATGCGGGTCGGGTCGCCGTTGAAGTCGCGCGCATGGTCGATCGTCCACAGGTAGGCGGCGTAGGCGTCTTCCGGCGCGGTGGGGAATTTGTGCTCGGGCGCCTGGCGGTAATCGACCGACACCATGATGGCCTTGGCCATCTTGGCCAGGGCGCGCGGCGAGGCTTCGTACACCTTGGTGTCGGCGATCACGAAGCCGCCGCCGTGGAAGTACACCATCACCGGGAACGGGCCTGTCCCTTCCGGCGTGAAGACATGGACCGGGATGCTGCCGCCCTTGACCGCGACCGTCATCGTCTTCATTGTCACGCCCGGTTCCGGCGCGGTGCTCTTGCCCATCTGGCTCAGGACCTTCTTGACCGCATCCGCGGGCGTGGGCTGCTTGCGCGCCTCGGCAGGGGTGAGCTTTTCGATCGGCTTCGGGTCCAGCGACGCATGCGCGTCGAGCACCTTCTGCATGTCCGGGTCCGCCTGGGGCGGCTTGGGCGACTGGGCCTTCGCCACGTTCCAGACGAGGGCTGCGGCCATGGCCGTCAGTGCCAGCGGAATTGCTTTCTTCATATTCTTTTCCTCTGTGAAAGCCCGTATGCCGCGCAGGTTGCGCTCAGGTACGTGCCAAATCTGATAATTGCCTGCGCCATGCGAGCCGATCTGTACGCAAGCTCACCAAATCCGTCAAATTCGGCAGGCGTTAGGCGGGAACGCGGCGCCCCTTTACAATGGGCGGATGGAGAATCCGTCTTTGGAAGCAAACAGCCAGGGCCACCCGTTCGCGCGGCTCGACCCGCAAACGGTGCTGGAAGCTGTCGAGAGCGTCGGCCTGTATGGCGACGGCCGCCTGCTGGCCCTGAACAGCTATGAAAACCGCGTCTACCAGGTCGGCCTGGAAGAGGGCGCGCCGGTGGTCGTCAAGTTCTACCGCCCCGCACGCTGGAGCGATGCCGCGATCCTCGAGGAGCACGCGTTTGTCGCCGAACTGGCGGAGCGGGAAATCCCCGCAGTGCCGGCGAGCGTGATCGACGGCCGCAGCCTGCACGATTTCGCCGGCTACCGCTTCGCGGTGTTCCCGCGCCGCGGCGGGCGGGCGCCGGAACTGGGCGATTCCGCCACCCTGGAGTGGATCGGCCGCTTCATCGGCCGCATCCATGCCGTCGGCAGCACGCGTCCCTATCAGGCGCGGCCCGAACTCAACCCGCAGACCTTCGGGCGCGAGCCCTTCGACTACCTGCGCACGCACGATTTTCTGCCGCCCGAGCTGGCCACCACCTGGGCCAGCGTGGTCGAGCAGGCCTTGGACGGCGTGGCGCGCTGCTACGAGCGCGCCGGCGAGCTGCCGCTGCTGCGCCTGCACGGCGACTGCCATGGCGGCAACGTGCTGTGGACCCCGGATGGCCCGCACTTCGTCGACTTCGACGACAGCCGCATGGGCCCGGCCGTGCAGGACCTGTGGATGCTGCTCTCGGGCGAGCGCCAGGAGATGGTGGGGCAGATGGCGGACGTGCTGGCCGGCTACGAGGATTTCTGCGACTTCCACCCGCGCCAGCTCTACCTGGTCGAAGCCCTGCGCACCCTGCGCCTGATTCACTACTCAAGCTGGCTGGCGATGCGCTGGGACGACCCGGCCTTCCCGGCGGCCTTCCCCTGGTTTAACACCCAGCGCTACTGGCAGGACCGCATCCTCGAACTGCGCGAGCAGGTGGCGCTGATGGACGAACCGCCGCTGTGGCCCGTGTGACCATGTTGAACGGTAGAATTGCCTTCGATTCGCCGTTCAGTTCGGCGTGACGCCAAGCATCGATTTGCCGGATAATCGGCAGGACGCGCACTGCGTCCGCCACTGAGAATGCCCATGGAACCCATCAAGCCCGAGCACGACGACACTGATTTCGCGATCGACCTCTCCCACGCCGGGAGCGCCGTGCCCGAGCCGCCAGGGCGCGCGCCCATGGAGATGCGCGAGATCCAGGAAGCCATCGCCCGGGTCGAGGCGGAAGCCAAGGCCAATGTAGCGGCCGAGAGCCGCGCCCATGCCGAGGCGCGCGCCCGTTCGCTGGCCGAGGAGCGCGCCGCCATGGACGCCGCCGCGACCGCGGCGGCCCTGGCCAGTGCCCAGGCCTCGGAAGAGGCGATCGCCGCCAACCGCGACCGGCTGGAGTCGCTGCGCGCCGCTGCCCAGGCATCGAACGAACGCCTGGAAGTGATCCGCCAGGAGACCGCCGAGCTGCGTGCCCGCGTCCAGCATGAGACCGAAACCCGCATGGCGGCCGAGTCGCGCGCCCGCCATGAAGAGGAAGCGCGCCGCCGCGCCGCCGCCCAGGTGGAAGCGCAGGCCGAGATGGCGGCCCAGGCCGCGCGCGCGGCGGAGGAGCTGCTGGCGCAGACCGAGCAGGCGCGCCTGCAGGCGGCCGAACGGATGGCGGCGGTGGAAGCGGCCAAGGAAGAAGTGCTGCACAACGCCAGCGCCGATGCGCGGGTGGCGATCCTGGCGCGCGAGCGCGAGCGGGCCGAGCGCGCCGCCCGCCAGACCGCCGAGAAGCTGGCCGAGGCCGAGGCCGAGGCGCTGGAGCTGACCCAGCAGCGCGAACGCGCCGACCAGGTGGCGCTGGCGTCCGCCTTTGCGCGCGCCGCGGCCGAAGCGCGGGCGCTGGAAGAGGCGCGCGCACTGGCCCACATCGAGCAGGAACGCGAAGCGATCGCCCTGGCCCAGGCAGAGTCCGAGCGCGTTGCCGCCCAGTCGCTGCGCATGCGCCTGCAGACCGAAAAGGAATTGCGCGACGCCGCCACCCACCGCGAGCGCCTGGAACAGATGGCAGCCGCCGCCGCGGAAGCGCGGCGCGAAGCCGAGACCCGCATCCTGGCCGCGACCGAAGCGCGCATCGACGCCGACCGCAAGCTGCGCGACGTGGCCGAGGAACGCGCCCGCGCCGAGGAAGAGGCGAGCACGCAGGTCCAGGCGCGTCTGGAAGCCGAGGCCGTGGCCGCCGAACATGCGCGCGAGCGTGCCGCCGCCGATGCAGCCGCAACCGAGGCGGCACTGCGCCAGGCCGAGCAAGAACAGCGCGAACGCGCGCTGGCGGAAGAGCGCGCGGCCCTAGCGTCGCAGGCCGCCGCCGCCAAGGCCGAGGAGAACGTGCTGGCGGAAGCGGCGATGGCCTCGAGCCGCCAGCAGGCCGAGGTCCAGCAGCAAGCCCTGGCGGCAGCCCGCCAGCGCGCCGAGCAGGCCGAGCGCGTGGTCCAGGCCGAGCGCGAGCGCGCAGCGGCCGAGGAAGCGGCCGTGGCGCAGGAACAGGAACGCCTGCAGGCCGAGCAGGAACTGACCCAGGCCGCCCATGCACGCGAAGCGGCGGCGGGAGCGGCCGCTGCCCAGCTGCGCGAGCAGCTCGAGGCCGAGCGCCGCATGGAGGCCGCGCAGCAGGCCGCGCTCGAGGCCCAGCGCGCCCAGGCGCGCGCCGCCATCGAGGAAGCGGAACATGCCGAAGCGGCCGCCGCGGCCCAGCAGGCCCAGGCGCGCCGCGCCGCCGAGCTGGCCCAGGTGCAGGCCGACCGCGCCGAGGCCGAGCGCCGCCAGGCGGCCTTGATGGACGCGGCGATCGCGGAAGAGCGGGCCGCCACCGAGGCGGCGCGCGAGTCGCTGGCCCTGGTCGAGCGCAAGCTGGCTGCGCAGCGCCAGCAGGCGGCATCGGACGCACGCGCCAACGAAGCCGCAGCCGCGCGCTTGGCGTCGGAACAGGCGGCGGCCCAGGCCGCCCAGGCGCGCGCCGCCGCCGAGGAAGAGCAGGCTAGATTGGCGCGCGAACGCGAAGCGCTGGAAGCAGCGGCGCTGCAGGCGGCGGTCGAGAAACGCGAAGCCCAGCGGGCCCTGCTCGAGCACGCCCAGCGTCACGCCGAGATGCAGCGCAAGGCGGCCGAGGCAACCCAGCGCATGGCGCAGGCGCGCCGGGAACTGGCAGAGCTGGAAGCGCAGCGCCACGACGAGCAGTCGCATGAGCTCGGGACGACCGAGCGCGCGATCGGCGAGCGCAAGGCGGAGGCCGAGCACCGGGTGGCGTCGGTGAACATCACGCGCGAGGTACTGGGCAGGTTCAAGCAGTCGCATCCGGCATCGGCGTCGCAGGCGGCGACCAGGTTGGCGGATGTGATTTTGAATCAGAGGAAGAGTGAGGAATGATCCTCACGCGCTAACGGTGCGCGGACGAAGGTCAAATTGGGCTCCGGCCGTCGCCGGAGCGACGGTTTTGCAGTTAGCGCAGAGTAGAGGCGCTGCGTGATTTCACCAGTACCTTTATCACGTCATCCCGGCGCAGGCGGGAATCATGCCACTGGCATGATTCCCTCCAAGTTCGCCTGATATGCCGCGCATATCATTAGTACCACATTAATACGTCAAACGTCTCACTGCGGATTCGCCCCCACCGGATTCACCGGCCCCGCCGTGGCCTTGGTCGCAAAATACTCCGTCTCCCCGAAGCAGGTGGTCGGCACCCCAACGTGCTGCTCGTAGGTGATCTGCACGCGCTGTCCCATCGCCGTCTGCAGCTGCTTGACCACCGCGTCGTCGCGCACGGTGAAGGCGAAGCGCTCCGGGATTGCGCCCGGCATGCTCGACAGCAGGATCTCGCCTTCCCAGGTCTTGCACAGCCAGCCCTTTTTGGAAAACTTCTGCAAGTAGCCCGCGCGTTCGCCTTCCGAGTACGACCAGCTCAGCGTGAACCAGGTGTACAGCGCGAACAGCACGATGATCGCGGCAAGGGCGGACAGGAGAAGGGCGGTAGCGCGTTTCGGCATGGTGATCTGGTGGTGTAGTTGTCAGGATGGCAGCGTCGCAGCCGCGCCCATTCTGCCACGGCTGGACAAAATAGCAAAATGACTCAGTCACCCAGGCCGGCTTCCCGGGCCTCCACACGGCGCCGGTAGCGCACCGACGACCACAGCGACACCAGGATGAAGGCGAGGCCCGACAGCCCGGTGAACCATTCCGGCACGTGGTAATGGACGCTCAGGAACATGATCAGGGCCAGGATGCCGATCGCGTAGTGGGCGCCGTGTTCGAGGTAGACAAATTCTTCCAGCGTGCCCTTGTAGACCAGGAACACCGTCATCGAGCGCACGAACATGGCGCCGATCGCCAGGCCCAGCATGATGATCACGACGTCGTTGGTAATGGCAAAGGCGCCGATCACGCCGTCGAAACTGAACGAGGCGTCCAGCACTTCCAGGTAGAGAAAGCCGCCGATACTGCCCTGGGCGATCATCTTGCCGACGGTCGGGTCTTCTTCCTCTTTTTCCAGCAGGCCGCTCAGCCATTGCACGCCAATATAGATGAGCACACCCGTGACGCCGGCGATCAGGACCGGCAGCTTGCGCGCGGGCGGCATCAGGTACATGGCGCCGCACACGGCCAGCAGGGTCAGCATGATGGCCAGCCCCTCGGTGCCGTATTTGCCCACCTTTTCCTCGATCCAGCCCAGCCAGTGCAATTCCTTTTCCTCGTCGAACAGGAAGTTCAGGAAGACCAGCATCAGGAAGGCCCCGCCAAAAGCGGCCACCTCGGCATGCTTCTCGGTCAGGTGGCGCGAATATTCTGTCGGATTGTCGATTGCCATGTGCCAGACCTCGATCAGGCCAAGGCCGGTGGCGGCCGACACGATCACCAGCGGGAACAGCAGGCGCATGCCGAACACGGCGACCAGGATGCCGACCGTGAGGAAGAGCTTGCGCCAGAATTCGTTCCAGCCGCGCAGGACGGAGGCGTTGACCACCGCGTTGTCGAAAGAAAGCGACACTTCCAGCACGCCGAGCACGGCCGTGATCCAGAGGGCCTGCAACAGTCCCGCCATCCCGCGGTGCTCATAGCCCCACCAGCCCGCGAGGCCCATCAGGATGACCGTGACGCCGATCGACAACCGAAAATGCCGCATAAACTCTCCCTTGCCTGTCTAGTCTAGTTAAAGGAATATTAGCGTCCCAGGTGGTGTGGCGGCGCTACGGATGTCTCCGATTCACCCTTGTTTCTGTATCGACGATGCCTTGCATCTGAGATAATTCTGTCCGGCATCATTTTGCAACACTTTACCTGGATTTTGGACATGGATCTTGCATATCTTGTAACACCCGTGCTGACCTGGATGGTGGTCGGCCCGATCAAGTTCTTGATCACCAGCGTGCGCCAGCGCCGCCTGGCCTTCAACCTGGTCGGCAACGGCGGCTTCCCCAGCAACCACAGCTCGGTGGTCACCAGCATGGCTACCCTGATCGCATTGCGCGAGGGGATCGGCCACCCGGCCTTCGGGGTCGCCGTCACGCTCGCCTTCATCGTCATGATCGACGCCAACAGCCTGCGCCAGCACGTCGGCCGCCAGGCGGCTGCGATCAACCGGTTGGCCGTCGACACCGTCGGCCACATCGTCCTGCGCGAGCGCATGGGCCATACCCTGGTGGAGATCGGCGGCGGCATCCTGACCGGCATCGGCATGGGCTTCCTGATCCACGCGATTTTCGGGACGGGTCTCTAAAGGCCGGATAGGCGGAATTGCGGACGTCCGCCTGTCCGCAGGTGTCCGAAATCGGGCACATTTCAGTCCGTCAGGAATGCAGCTCGTCGCGAAATACCGCATTTCATCCCTCGATTTCGGCAGTACGCAGAGTCGTCACTTGAAGTTGGTAGGGCACTAATCGATACTGCGCGCTGGCTGTCTATATTCGTATTTTTACAAGAACAACCAAGTCCATTCTCTGGAGAACCACATGCTGCGCAAATCACTACTCGTCCTTGCCATCGCCTCGGCGCTCGTCGCCTGCAGCAAGGAGTCCAAGGAACCCGCCAAGCCGGGCCAGGAGACCGCCCAGGCCGGCGCCAAGGGCGCCCCCAAGGACAAGCGTCCTTCGCAGCTGCAGGTAGCGCCGGAAGACGTGCTCACCGTCCAGAGCGACACCCTGAGCAGCGGTCCGGTCGTGACCGGCTCGATCCAGCCGGAGCGCAAGGCCGACCTGCGTGCCGAGGTCTCGGCCGTGGTCCTGCAGGTCCTGAAAGAGAATGGCGAGCCGGTCAAGCGCGGCGACGTGCTGGTGCGCCTGGATGAAACCGCGATCCGCGACACCGTGGCCTCTGCCGGCGAAGCGGTGCGCGCCGCCAGCCAGGCCCTCGACCAGGCCAACCGCCAGCTCGATCGCATGAAGACCCTGCGCGCCTCGGGCATGACCTCGGCGGTCGGCCTGGACGAAGCCGAAGTGCGCCGCAACAGCGCCCAGAGCGAACTCTCGGCCGCCCGCTCGCGCGCCGCCACCGCGCAGCAGCAGCTGTCGCGCACCGTCGTGCGCGCCCCGTTCGACGGCATCGTCTCCGAGCGCAAGGTCTCGGCCGGCGACACCGCCACCATCGGCAAGGAGCTGGTGAAAGTCATCGACCCGAACAGCATGCGCTTCCAGGGCCGCGTCTCGGCCGACTCGATCGCCGCCGTGCGCACCGGCCAGAAGGTTAATTTCCGCGTCAACGGCTACGGCGAGCAGCAGTTCGCCGGCATCGTCAAGCGCATCGACCCGGCCGCCAACGCCGTCACCCGCCAGGTCGAAGTGGTGATCGAGTTCGCCGACAAGAACCAGCCGAAGGTGGCCGGCCTGTACGCCGAGGGCCGCGTCGACGCCCAGTCGACCGACGCCCTGATGCTGCCGGAAGCGGCCGTGGTGCGCTCGGGCGACAAGGCCTACACCTGGCGCATCAAGGACAAGACCCTGTCCCAGGTCAACCTGGTGGTCGGCGAGCGCGATCCGCGCACCGGCAACTACGAGATCAAGCAGGGCCTGGCTGCCGGCGACATCGTGCTGCGCGCCCCGACCTCGAACCTGAAGGACGGCCAGAAGGTCGACATGGCGACCGCGCGCGTCGCCAGCGCAGCGCCGGTGCAGGGCAAATAAGGGCATACGCCCATAAGGAAAATAACAAATGTTCCTCTCTAATTTCAGTGTCAAGAAACCCGTCGCCACGGTCGTGCTGATCGTGGCGATGATGGCCATGGGCCTGCTGGCCCTGTCCAAGCTGAAGGTGAACCAGAACCCGGACGTCGAGGTGCCGATCATCGTGGTCGACATCCCGTATCCGGGCGCCTCGCCCGAGACCTCAGAGCGCGAGATCACCAACCGCATCGAAAAGCAGATGCTGGCGATCCAGGGCGTCACCGAAGTCAATTCGAATTCCTACGAGGGCGGTTCCTCGATCTGGATGGAGTTCGATTTCGGCCGCAACCTGATCGAAGCCTCGGACGACGTGCGTAACGCGATCGCCTCGGTGCGTTACAAGCTGCCGGTCGAGATGCGCGAGCCGATCATGCGCCGCATCGACCCGGCCTCGGAACCGGTCATGTCGCTGGCCCTGTCCTCGAGCTCGCAGAGCCACGCGGAAATCTCGCGCTATGCCGAAGACGTGCTGGCCGATAAATTCCGCGCCATCGACGGCGTCTCCACCGTCACCGTGAACGGCGCCCTGCGCCGCGAACTGTCGGTGCTGCTGCGCGCCGAGAAGCTGCGCGAGTTCGGCGTGTCGGTGTCGGACGTGACCAATGCTCTGCGCACCCAGAACACGAACGCGCCAGTGGGCAAGCTGCGCAGCGAGCTGGACGAGAAGGGCATCCGCCTGGTCGGCCGTATCGAGCGTCCGGAAGATTTCTCGCAGGTCGTGGTCAAGCGTAATGGCGACCAGATCGTGCGCCTGAACCAGGTCGCCGAGATCAAGGACGGCTACGCCGACATCAACAGCCTGTCCATGCGCAGCGGCAAGCCGAACGTGGGCATCCAGATTGCACGTTCGCGTGACGCGTCGACCGTGTCGCTGGCCAAGAAGGTCCACAAGGTGGTCGAAGAGACCCAGAAGGAACTGTCGGAGGGCACCAAGCTCGAAGTCGTGCGCGACGGCGGCGACGACGCCCAGATGAGCCTGAACAACGTGATCGAAGCCCTGGTGCTGGGCGCGATCCTGACCATCTTCGTGGTGTACGCCTTCCTGAACTCCTGGCGTTCGACCCTGATCACCGCACTGTCGCTGCCGACCTCGGTGCTGGCCGCCTTCATCGCGGTCTGGCTGTGCGGCTTCACGCTGAACTTCATGACCCTGCTCGGCCTGTCGCTGGCGATCGGCGTGCTGATCGACGATGCGATCGTGGTGCGGGAAAACATCGTGCGTCACATGGAACTCGGTTCCGACCGCCGCACCGCCGCCCTGGAAGGCACCGCCGAGATCGGCATGGCCGTGGCCGCGACCACCTTCTCGATCATGGCCGTGTTCATCCCGGTCGCCTTCATGCCCGGCATGGCCGGACAATGGTTCGGTCCGTTCGCGCTGACCGTGACCTGCTCGGTGATCGTGTCGCTGTTCATCTCCTTCACCCTCGACCCGATGCTGTCGGCCTACTGGGGCGACCCGCCGGGCCACCACCATGCCAAGAAGAAGGGCATTGGCGCGGCGCTGGACAAGTTCAACCACTGGTTCGACCACCAGGCCGACCGCTACGGCAACGTGATCGCCTGGGCGCTGCACCACCGCAAGTGGATGGCCGCCATCGCCGTCGCCAGCTTCGTCGGCGCGATCGCCCTGCACGCCACCTTCGGCGGCTCGAGCTTCCTGCCGAAATCCGACCAGGGTACCCTGATGGTCGAGATCCGCGTGCCGGCCTCGTCGAGCGTCGAGTACGCACGCCGCAAGGTCGAAGCGGCGGCCGAGCTGGCCCGTTCGATCCCGGAAGTGAAGGACACCAACAGCAATGCAAACACCGGCGGCGGCCGTATCTATGTCGACATCGGCAAGCGCAGCACCCGCAAGCGCAGCGGCGCCGACATCGCGGTCGAGCTGCGCGAGAAGGTCGGCCGCCTGGTCGGCGCCGAGTACACCGTGATCGACGACCTGAACGGCGGCGGCAAGCCGGTCCAGATCCAGTTCACCGGTCCGGATTCGCGCAAGCTGATGGACCTGACCACGGCCTATATGGAAAAGCTGCGCCAGGTCCCGGGCGCGGTCGACGTCACCCTGTCGGAGCAGGATCCGAAGAACGAGTTGCAGATCGTGCTCGACCGCGGCTTGGCCAACGCCATGGGCATCTCGATCAACGACGCCGCCCAGTCCCTGCGCGTGGCCTTCGCCGGCATCGAAGTGGGCGACTGGGTCGACCCAAGCAGCGAGACCCGCGACGTCGCCGTGCGCCTGCACCCTGACGACCGCGTCAATACCGACAGCATCGAGCGCCTGCCGATCGCGGTGTCGGGTACCGGCATGATGGTGCCGCTGGAGCAGATCGCCAGCATCACCATGGGCAAGGGCCCGGCGGCCATCCGCCACAAGAACGGCGAGCGCATGATCACCGTGTCCGCCAATGCCCAGGGCCGTTCGCCGGGTGAGGTCACCGCCGACGCCATGAAACTGGCGAAGAGCTTCGACTTCCCGCCGGGCTATGGCCTGCAGCTGGGCGGCGCCGGCCAGGACCAGCAGGAAGTGTTCAGCGCCATGGGCATCGCCCTGATCTCGGGTATCGGCCTGATGTACCTGATCCTGGTGATGCAGTTCGGTTCCTTCACCGCACCGATGGGCGTGATGCTGTCGCTGCCGCTGTCCCTGATCGGCGTGGTGCTGGCGCTGCTGCTGACCAAGAACACCCTCAACCTGATGAGCCTGATCGGCGTCATCATGCTGATGGGCCTGGTGGCGAAGAACGCGATCCTGCTGCTGGACGCCGCCCGTGCGCTGGAAAAGGAGGGCATGGACCGTGAGGAAGCCCTGATGCAGGCCGGCCGCAAGCGCCTGCGTCCGATCCTGATGACGACCTTCGCGCTGATCGCCGGCATGCTGCCGGTGGCGCTGGCCCTCGGCGACGCCGGCCAGTTCTACCAGCCGCTGGCCATCGCGATCATCGGCGGCACCATCACCTCGACCTTCCTGACCCTGCTGGTGGTACCGACCTTCTACGACAGCATCGAGATCGCCCGCGACCGCATGTATGCGAAGTTCAACCGCCGCGCCGGCCGCTTCAACCCGGCGCTGGCCTTCCTCATGACCTTCGTCGAGGCGATCCTGACGCTGACCTTCGTGCGCTTCGTGTTCCGCGGCATCGTGCGCATCGGCCGCCTGGTGACCGGCCGCGGCCGCGGTACGCCGCAGCCTGTGTAAGCGGGGTTTTCGTCCGCAAGAGCCAGCCTTCGGGCTGGCTTTTTTTTGGCGCTGTCACCGCTACGTGTAGAAACTGAACTGCTGAGCTGAATGGATGTCCAACCTGGATCGATGACAGGAGGGACCATGAATGCCGCGGGCTTTCGTCGTTTGCTGCAGCAGGCAGGCTTGCTCAGCCGCCAGCAACGATCGCTGCTGATCGAATTCCTGCGCCCGGCGCTTGGCCTGGATCAGGTGTGCCAGACCAGCCCGATCGCCTGGCGGGCATTGCCGAGGCGGACGAGATGTTCATCCGCGAATCGCAAAATGGTTCGCGCTGCCTGGACCGGCCTGCCCGCAAGCGCGGTGGCAGCGCACACAGCCGAGGAATCAGCCACGAGCACGACTGCATCCTGGTGGCCCGTGACCGCAGTGGTCAGACCTGCTCCTGCGTGACCGGACGTGCTGCCGTCACGGCCAGGCAGCTGCTGCGAGCAGCAATCGGCATTTTCCACAGCCAGCGCTGACAGCGCGTTTTTTTTCGTCCCGACCGGGCAAGGACGAGATATAGTTGTGCGCTTGATAAGACATGCGTCATCTCGTGCTTTAAAATTGTCGAATTGCCGAATCGGCTTACCTTCATGAAAGCCATTTCCATGCTCGACAAGACCACGGCGCCCGACGAACGCGAACTCCAGCCGGATCTCAACTGGCTGGCGGGCGGTGGCGAGATGGGAACCTTGATCCGCTCGATGGACTGGTCGGGTACGCCCCTTGGACCGCCGGAACAGTGGCCGCAAAGCCTGCGCACGACGGTCAGCCTGTGCCTGTCCTCAACCTTCCCGATCCTGGTGTGCTGGGGTGAGCAGGACATCCAGATCTACAACGACGCCTACCGTCCGATCTGCGGCGACCTGCACCCGAGGTCGATGGGGGCGCCATTCAAGGAAATCTGGGCCAGCGCGCTACCAGTGGTCGGTGAGGCATTCGACCGCGCACACAAGGGCGAGGGCGCCTACATCCGCGACCAGCGCATGTTCCTCGACCGCCACGGCTACCTCGAAGAAGCCTTCATGACTTTTTCGTTCTCGCCCATCCGTGACGAGTCCGGTGCGGTCGGCGGGGTATTTCACCCGATCACCGAGACGACCGCGCAGGTACTGGGGGCGCGTCGCACGCGCGGGCTGCGCGAACTGAGCGACGCACTCGCCAGCGCACGCACGGCAAGCGACATCGGCCACCAGCTTGCGGCCGGCCATGCGGCGCTGGCCGACGACCTGCCCTTTGTCCTGTTCTACAAGCACGACGTGGAGGCAGGCCAGTTGCTCTTGCGCGGCCGTGCCGGGATCGAAGGTGACTGCCCCCTGGCGCCCGCGGCGCTGGTGCTGGATGACCCGACCTGGCCTTTCACGCGCGCCGCCGTGGAGCGCACTGCCCAGCGGGCCGAAGGCCTGGCTGCACGCTTCGCCGGGTCGCGCTGCGGCACCTACGAGGAGGCGGCGGATACGGCGCTGGTGCTGCCGGTACTGCTGCCCGGGCAGCAGGAACCCTACGGCTACCTGGTGGGTGGCGTCAGCCCCCGGCGTGCTCTCGATGCCGATTATCTGCATTTCTATGATCAGCTGACGGCGGTCGTCAGCACCGCGGTGGGCAATGTCGTGGCCTATGAACTGGAACAGCGCCGCGCCGAGGAACTGGCGAAGATCGACCGCGCCAAGACGGCTTTCTTCTCCAATGTATCGCATGAATTCCGCACGCCGCTGACCCTGATCCTGGGTCCTCTCGACGACGCGCTGCTCGATGCCGCCGAACCGCTGCCGCCGGCCCAGCGCCAGCGCATCGAGCTGACCCAGCGTAATGCCTTGCGCCTGCTGAAGCTGGTCAACTCGCTGCTCGACTTTTCGCGCATCGAGGCCGGGCGGGTGCAGGCCAGCTATGCGCCCGCCGACCTGGCGCGCCTGACCCTGGACCTGGCCGCCGTGTTCGAGTCGGCCATGGCGCGCGGCGGCCTTGCCTATACGGTCGAGGCGCAGGACCTGGGCGAGCCGGTCTGGGTCGACCGCGACATGTGGGAAAAGATCGTATTCAACCTGTTGTCGAATGCCTTCAAGTTCACGCTCGACGGCAGCGTCACAGTGCGCCTGCAGCGCCACGAAGACAAGGCGCGGCTGTCGGTCAGCGATACCGGGACCGGCATCCCCGAGCAGGAACTGGGGCGGGTGTTCGAACGCTTCCACCGCATCGAAGGCGCTGCCGGCCGCACCTATGAAGGTACGGGTATCGGCCTGGCACTGATGCAGGAGCTGGTATGGCTGCATGGCGGCACCATCGCAGTGCATAGTGTGGAGGGCGAGGGCACCAGGTTTGACATCGACATTCCCTTCGGGCATGCGCACCTGCCTCCCGAGCGCGTGCTTGCCGCCCCGCTGCTGCCGGGCGACGCGCGCATGGGCGCCGCTTTCGTCGAAGAAGCATTGCGCTGGCTGCCCGATGCCGAGGATCTTCAGGCCCCTGCGCAGGTGGCGCCCGTCGCGCCAGCAGGGCAGGCGAGCGGCGAGGCACGCCCCCGCATCCTGGTGGCCGACGATAACAACGACATGCGCGCCTATCTGAAATCGCTGCTTGCGCCGTACGCCGACGTGACCCTGTGCGCCGACGGCGAGGCGGCGTTTGCCATGGTCCAGCGCGATCCCCCCGACCTGCTGCTGAGCGACGTCATGATGCCAGGGCTGGACGGCTTTGGTCTGATCGCCCGGATTCGCGCGGACGAGCGCCTGCGCGACGTGCCGGTGATGCTGCTGTCCGCGCGGGCAGGCGAGGAAGCCAAGGTCGAAGGCCTGCAGGCCGGGGCAGACGACTACATGGTCAAGCCTTTTGCGGCGGGCGAACTGCTTGCGCGTGTGCGCGGCCACGTTGCCCAGGCGCGTGAGCGACGTCGACTGCACTACGAGTCGGCGCGGCGCGACGCCTATTTCCGCGCACTGGTCGACGCCTCGCCTGCGATGCTCTGGACGACCGATGCAAACGAGCATTGCACTTACCTCAGCAAGCGCTGGTACGACTTCACCGGCCGCCGGGTGGAGCAGGATCTCGGTCGCGGATGGCTCGAGAACGTGCATCCCGACGACCAGCAGCGCACGGTCGAGGCCTACCTCGAGGCGGCCGCGGCACGGGAGCCATTCGCGATCGACTTTCGCCTGCGGCGCCATGACGGCGCCTATCGCTGGGTGATCGACACCGGTTTGCCGCGGAGCGACGACGCGGGGCGCCCGGATGGGTATGTGGGCACCGTCATCGATATCCATGAGCGCCGGGTGCTCCAGAAGCGTTTCGAACGCGTGGCGCAAGCCGGCAACATCGGCGTGTGGTATGCCGATGCGCCCTTCGAGCAATTCAGGATGAATCCGGAAATGGCCGCCCAGCTCGGACTTGGCCGCCAGCGCCAAACCGGTGTGGAAGCGCTGCTCGCCGCCGTGCATGAGGCCGATCGACATCATTTCGAGTCACGCCTGCGCCGGGCGCTGGAGCAGGGAAGCACGCTCGACATCGAATTCCGCAGCGGCAGCATCGAGGCGGGCGGGATGCGCTGGCTGCACGCCGTCGGCTGGTGCGACCTCGACGACGACGGACGCCCGCTGCGCTTCGACGGCGTGACCTTCGACGTCAGCGGCCACAAGCAGGCGGAGCAGGAACTGCGCCATCTGGCGGACGAGCTGGCGGCGAAGAATCGCCAGCAAAGCGACTTCCTGTCGACGCTGGCACACGAGCTGCGCAACCCGCTTGCGCCGATCCGGGCCGGGATCGACCTGATGCAATTGGATGCCGCCGGGTCGACGCTAGCCCGGGCGCGCGATGTGCCGGGCATGATGCAGCGCCAGGTGGACCATATGGTGCACCTGGTCGATGACCTGCTCGACATGGCGCGCTTGTCGGAAGGCAAGCTGATCTTGCGTCTTGAGACAGTGGAGCTGGGTGACGTCGTGCAGGATGGCGTCGAGATGGCGATGCCACTGGTAAGCGCGCGCGGCCATCGCCTGGCGCTGCACACGCCGGAGACACCGGTGCTGTTGCAGGCGGACCGCCATCGCGTGGCCCAGGTGATCAGCAATCTCGTCAACAACGCCGCCAAGTACACCCCCGCCGGCGGCGCCATCAAGGTCGAGTCGTGGACCGAAGGCGCCGAGGCAGTCATCGCCGTTTCCGATAGCGGCATCGGCATTGGCCCGGATGCGTTGTTGCATGTGTTCGACATGTACGCGCAGGGGCAGTCGAGCGAAGCGATGGGCGAGGGTGGGCTGGGCGTCGGCCTGAACCTGGTCAAGCGCCTGGTGCAGCTGCATGGCGGAAGCGTCGTGGCCCACAGCGACGGCGAAGGCAGGGGAAGCCGTTTCACGGTCCGCCTGCCGTTGCCGCAGGCTGGAAGCGAAGTGATCGTCCCGGCGCCCGCACCGGCCGAGTCGCCGGCCGGGCCGGTGGGGCCCTTGCGCGTACTGGTGGTGGACGATAACGTCGATGCAGCCGAGATGCTCGCGGCCCTGCTCGAGATCGGCGGGCACCGCGTGACCCTGGCGCACGATGGCGCCGGCGCCCTGCGCGCGGCGCGCGAGCTGGCGCCGCAGGTGGTGTTCCTCGACATCGGCCTGCCCGACATGAACGGCTACGAGACTGCCGCCGCATTGCGCAAGATTGCGGGCCTGGAGGGGGCGATGCTGGTGGCCTTGACCGGCTGGGGCACCGCGGATGACCGCGCACGCGCACGGGATGCGGGTTTCGATCACCACCTGACGAAGCCTGCGGAATTTGATGCGGTCAACCGTCTGCTAGACGCGGCTGCGCTGCAGTCTGGACGAGAAGGCTGATGGGAAGGCGGCTTGGCGCAGAAGGGAAACAACCCGGACACGACTAAGCCAGCCTCGGGAGGCTGGCGATCGCCGCTGTAAAACGGCACGAAGCCACGCTTCCGGCAAGGCCGGAAGTCCCGGAGCCCGCGCCGCGGGCTCCGTTCGTTGCCAGGCGGATGGCCGATTATTGGCCGGTGGTGCCGCCGGTGGTGCCGGTGCCGGTGGTGCCGGTCGTGCCCGAGGTACCCGAGGTGCCGGTGCCGCCGGTGGTGCCGGTCGCGCCGGTGCCGGTGGTGCCAGTTGCGCCAGTACCGGTGGTGCCGGTTGCGCCAGTGCCGGTTGCGCCGGTGCCGGTGGTATCGCCGGTGGTGCCGGTTGCGCCGGTGGTGCCGGTGCCGGTGGCGCCGGTGCCCATGTCACCGGTGGTGCCGGTGGTGCCGGTGCCGGTTGCGCCGGTGCCGGTGTCACCCGTGGTGCCGGTGGCGCCCGAGGTGCTGGCCGGTGCGGTCGCCGAGGTGTCCGGCGTGGTGGTGGTGGCGTCAGCTGCCGGCTCGTTCTTGCGGCAGGCGCCCAGCAGGGAGGCCAACACGGCAGCAGTCAGCAGGATTTTTGGTGCTTGAGTCAGTGCTTTCATTGTTTAACTCCTCGTTTCACGTCTATCTTGTGCCGCGGTCTCCAGGTGAGGCCTTGGAGGTCCGACAGCGCCAGGTTAGGTCCTCTGAGGGTTCGGAAACCCAGCAGTGGAACCATCAGGGAACCGACGCAATACGCGGCCCCGGTCAGTGCACGAATCCGACTGGAACAGCCAGGCAGCCAGGCTGCCAGCCAATTGGACCACACACTGTCGTACTTGTTTCCGCCTTGTGCTGCGGAGTTGCCAGAGACTAGGTGTCATGGACTCCCATCCCCCGGCCCACCGGCATCTGCCGGGTGGTTTCGGTGTCGCCGGTTTGCTTGCCGGCGACCTGTTCCAACAGGGCGGGAATTTCATGCGAAATTTCCCGCGCCAAATATCCAAGTGTGCCCATGCGTTCCGCCAGGCGTTCGCCGGCACGCGCATGCAGCGCCACACCCCAGCAGACGGCCTGGTCGAGCGGGGCGCCACGCGCCGCCAGCCCGGTGATGATCCCGGCCAGCACGTCTCCGGATCCGGAGATGGCCAGGCCGACATTGCCGCCTTCATGCTGGTACAACGTTCCATCCGGCGATGCGATGACAGTGCGCGCACCTTTTAATGCGACGACTGCATTCCAGTCGCGCGCAGCCTGCAGCGCGCGCGGGTCGGGCGCGCCGACGATCTCTTCCTTTGCGATCCCGGTCAGGTGCGCCATCTCGCCCGCATGCGGGGTGAGGATGACGGAACGCTCGAAACGCCAGGGCATGCCCGCGGGCCAGTGCGCGGGCGGATGCAGCAGGGCGCCCATGGCGCAAGCGTCCAGCACCACGCGCGTGCCGGCCGACTCGAAGCGCGGCAGCAGCGCATGCACCAGCGCGGCGGTGGCCGGCTCGTCGCGCATGCCAGGACCGACCAGCACCGCATCGACACGGTCGGCCAGCGGGTCGAGGCAGGCCACGGCATCGAGGCTGAAGCCGGCGCTCGCGTGTTCTTCCAGGCCGATGACGCGCGCTTCGGGCATGGCCAGCGCCACCAGTTGCGCCACACTGCGTCCGGTGGCGATGGTGAGCTTCCCGGCGCCCGCGCGCAGGCAGGCGGTGGCGGCCAGGATGATGGCGCCCGGCATCTCGCTCGAGCCCCCCACCACCAGCACGTGGCCGCGGATCTCCTTGTCGCCTTCGACGGCCGGCATCGGTAGCGGCCAGCCCTGCAGCAGGGCTGTGTCGACGTCATGCACGGCAGGGGCACGGGTGAGCGTTTCCATGGGATGGCTTAGGCCTTCGGTGCTGCAGGCAGGTCCTTGCTGGCGGTGACGGGCGTGCCGCTCGCTTCGAGCGGCGCAACGAAGTTCACGAGGCGCAGGGCCAGCTGGCCGCCCTTGCCCAGCGCGGGGTCGAATTCGTAAGAGGTGACCGAGCAGTTCGGCACGTCGCCGGCGCGGTCGAAATCGAGGATGGTCTTCTCGTCCAGGCGTTCGAACAGGTAGCGGAAGCAATTGACCGTGACCTGGTGCGCGACGATCAGCACGCGCTCGCGGCAGTACTCGCGGTTCAGGGTGTCGATCACGCTGCGCAGACGCAGGATGACGTCGCACCAGCTCTCGCCGCCGGGCGGGCGGAAATAGAACTTGCCGACGTGCTGGCGCTGCTCGTACAGCTCGGGATGGTGGTGCGCGATGCCGTAGGTGGTGAGGCGGTCGAGGATGCCGAATTCCTTTTCGCGCAGGCGCTCGTCGGATTCGACCACCAGGCGCGAACGGTCGAGGCGCTGCATCAGGATGTCGGCGGTTTGAAGCGCGCGGACGTAGGGCGAGACCAGCACCACGCTCGGCTGCTGTTCCGGCGGCAGGGCGGCGAACCAGGAGCCGAGTGCCTGCGACTGGCGTTCGCCGAGCTCGGACAGGGGCACATCGACATCGCGATCGGCGATATCGATGCGATGTCCGGCGGCGGCTTCGGCGAGGTCGCGCGCGACATTGCCGGCGCTCTGACCATGCCTGACCAGCCAGACTTCCTGTGGCCACTTCTGTTCCATTACCTGCCCGTCTCTGATATTGACATGACGTCATCATAGACGGATTCTACGGGCGCAAAGCGCACGATTGCGGGGCTTCCGCGCAGGCTCGCCGTAGCGTCGGAGCCCTCTTACAAAGGCTGTTTACAGGGCAAAAAACGCCCCTTCAAACCACGCAAGTCGTCCCGTCAGACGTCGCAAATCGTCTCGTCAGACGATTTGCTCTTCGCCGTCCAGGCTGATCTCGGCGTCGCTGTCGAACACCCGCATGTCGGTCTGCCCGAGCATGCGGCTGGTCAGCGTGCCGGCCATGACCGAGCCGCTGACGTTGAGCGCCGTGCGGCCCATGTCGATCAGGGGTTCCACCGAAATCAGGAGGCCCGCCAGCGCCACCGGCAAGTCCATCGCCGACAGCACGATCAGCGCCGCGAAGGTGGCGCCGCCGCCCACGCCGGCCACGCCGATCGAACCGAAGGCGACGATCGCCAGCAGCGGCAGCAGGAAGGTGGTGGTATAGGGATCGATGCCGACGGTGGGCGCGATCATCACCGCCAGCATGGCCGGATAGATGCCGGCGCAGCCGTTCTGGCCGATGGTGGCGCCGAAGGAGGCGGCAAAGTTGGCGATGCCTTCGGGCGTGCCGAGGCGCCCGGTCTGGGTCGCCACGCTCATCGGGATCGCGCCGGCGCTGGTGCGCGACGTGAAGGCGAAGGCGAGCACCGGGAAGATCTTGGCGAGGTAGCGCAGCGGATTCAGGCCGCTGCCCGTTACCAGCAGCAGGTGCACCACGAACATCAGCGCCAGCGCGCAATAGGAGGCGGCCACGAAACTGGCCAGGCTGAGGATGTCCTGCAGGCTCGAGCCCGCGACCATCTTGGTCATCAGGGCGAACACGCCGAAGGGCGTCAGGCGCAGCACCAGGGTCACCATGCGCATCACGATCACGTGCGCCACGTGCACGAAGCCGCTGAAGGACTGGAACACCTCGGGTTTCTTGCCGGCGATGCCGGTGGCCGAGACGCCGATGAAGATCGCGAACACGACCACCGCGATGGTCGAGGTCTTGCGCGCACCGGTCATGTCGAGGAAGGGATTGGC
The DNA here is from genome assembly GCF_020707265.1 of Massilia sp. IC2-477. GTDB lineage: Bacteria > Pseudomonadota > Gammaproteobacteria > Burkholderiales > Burkholderiaceae_D > Telluria. The sequence continues at coordinate 326,643 of NZ_JAJFEQ010000005.1, read as the reverse complement.
CGGGATGAAGGACAGCAGCATGCCGGGCAGCGAGATCTCCTTGGCCGCCGCCAGGTTGCCCTGCAGGTATTCACCGCGCGCCACTTCGGCGGTGGAGGCGGTCAGGCCGACCGCGCTCAGGCCGAACAGCTTGGCCATCAGGATGCCGATCGCGGCCGCCACGATGGTGGTCGTGATCAGGATGCCGATGGTGAGCGTGCTGATGGCGCCGAGCGAAGAGGCGTTGCGCAGCTTGAGGATGGCCTGCACGATCGAGACCATGATCAAGGGAATGATGATCATCTGGAGCAGCTTCACGTAGCCGCTGCCGACCACGTCGAGCCAGGCGCCGGTGGTGCCGATGACGGGCGAATCGGCGCCGTACACGGTCTGCAGCATCGCGCCCAGCACCACGCCGAGACCCAGGCCGGTAAACACCCGCTTGGTAAAGGAAACGTGGGTGGCCTGCAGGCGGTACAGCAGCACGCAGACCAGCAGTGCCAGGGTCAGGTTGATCAGGACAGGAAAGTTCATTGGGGCCTTTTCGTGGCGGCTAATGCGCTGGAGAAATCAATCGCAGCATTTTATAGGCAAACCGGCATCACCGCCGGAGCGGGCTGCAGCACCGTCGTGGTGCAGGGCGTTGTCGGGTCAATCATGAATGGTGACAGGGTGGCAAGCACATGTGGCATGCGGGCGACGGTCGCTCTGGAAAACGCGGGATTGACTGTCCGGTTCCCAGGTCCAGCGGGGTTTTGTTTCTATAATTCAATACGTACTGACGTCTTTGCTGCCAACACTATTCATCGGATTTCCCATGTTTAAACATCTCAGCATCAAGTCTCGCCTGATCTTCGTCATCGCCTTCCTGGCCGCCGAACTGGTTGCAGGTGCGGTCATCGGTATCTACAACCTGGGCATCGCCAATGCCGAAATGAAGGGCATGCACGACAATCGTGTCGTCCCGCTCGGCCAGCTCGGCCGCGTCATGCAACTGATCACGACCAACCAGCTGCTCGTCACGAAGGCGGCGCACCTGGAAGACGCCGGCGCGCGCAGCGCCCTGATGTCCGAAGTCGATGCCAACATCGCTACCGTGAGCGCCAGCTGGAAGGCGTATGAACAGACGGAACTGACGGACGTGGAGGCCGCGCTGGCTGCGAAATTCGTGGACGCTCGCAAGGCCTTCCTGGCGCAGGGGCTGCAGCCCGCGATCGCCGCGATCCGCGCCGGCGACCTGGTGCAGGCCGGTCAGCTGACTGCCGGTGCAATGGCGAGCGGCTTCGAGCCGGTGCGCACGATTGGCGGCCAGCTGATTGAGCTGCAGCAGCGCGTGGCAAAAGAGGAATACGCACGTTCCCAGCAAAAATATGAAATGGTGCGCCTGGTGTGCCTGGCAGGCCTGGCCTTCGGCCTCGTGATGGCCGCCGTGGTCGGCTGGATGCTGGTACGCGCCATCGTGCGCCCGATCGAGCAGGCCGTGCAGGTCGCCGCCGCGGTCGCGGCGGGTGACCTGAGCCAGAAAATCGAGGTCAACTCGAAGGACGAGACCGGGCGCCTGTTGCAGGCCCTGAAGGACATGAACGAAGCGCTGGTGCAGATTGTCACCCGCGTGCGCGGCGGCACCGACACCATTGCCACCGCGTCCGGCCAGATCGCGGCAGGCAACCTCGACCTCTCGAGCCGCACCGAGCAGCAGGCCGGTTCGCTGGAAGAGACCGCCTCCTCGATGGAAGAACTGACCTCGACCGTTCGCCAGAACGCCGACAACGCGCGCCAAGCCAATGTCCTGGCAGCTTCGGCCCAGCAGGTGGCGGGCAAGGGCGGCGAAGTGGTCGAGCAGGTGGTGCAGACCATGGGCGCCATCAATAGCTCGGCAACCCGCATCGTCGACATCATCTCGGTCATCGACGGCATCGCTTTCCAGACCAATATCCTGGCGCTGAACGCGGCCGTGGAAGCGGCCCGCGCAGGCGAGCAGGGCCGCGGCTTCGCGGTGGTGGCGGGCGAGGTGCGCAACCTGGCCCAGCGCAGCGCGGCGGCGGCCAAGGAAATCAAGGCCCTGATCGACGATTCGGTCCAGAAGGTGCACCACGGTTCCGAGTTGGTCGACCAGGCCGGTGCAACGATGACGGAGATTGTCCAGAGCGTCGGCCGCGTGACCGACATCATGGCCGAGATCACGGCCGCCAGCCAGGAGCAGACCGCAGGCATCGAGCAGATCAACAGCGCAGTCACCCAGATGGACCAGGTGACGCAGCAGAACGCCGCACTGGTCGAGCAGGCCTCGGCCGCGGCGCAGTCGATGCAGGAAGAAGCGGCGGCGCTGGCCCAGGCGGTCGGCGTGTTCAAGCTCGGCGTCCAGGCGGCGCCAGCCGCTCCGGTGCGCGCCGCGGCGCCTGCGCGGCCTGTAAAAGCGCCGGCACGGATCGCAGCGAAACCGGCGGCCGTCAAGCCCGAGCGCAAGCCGGCCAGGCCGGCCAAGGCCAAGGCCGAGGAAGCGACCGAAGGCTGGGAAGAGTTCTGACGGGCAGCGTAAGGGAAGGGCGGCCAACACGGCCGCCAGCTAGCGGTACGACTTGAAAGCAGCGGGCAGCGATGCCCGCTGTTTGTTGATGCGCGCAGCGCTGCCGGCGCGGGACGCCGTGCAGGGACTGGCGGAGGAGGTGCTTATTCGAAGGCGATGACGAGTGCGGCCAGGCCGACGCAGAGGCCGACGGCGACGCTGATGCGCTGGCGCAGGCGGCTCGACACGATGCCCTTGGCAAAGGTGCGCTTCGGTGCACTCGGGTTGCTGCGGTCGATGGTCGCAGCGTGGATGTTCGGATGCGAATGCTCGGTATTCATGTCGGTTCCTTGGTCCTTTGTTTGCCGTCTCCACCGGAGACTGGCGGTTCGATAGTGGAAAGCGCCCGGAGGCGCGCTGATGCATGGCAGCTTCGGTTCGGCGATATCGCGATGCCCGCGCTCGCCGGCTCAGACAAGTGGCACCGGAGCGGCCGGACCGGATCGACAAAGGGCGATGCGCTGGCAGTCCAAAAGGCTTGCCAGCCAGCGCTCAATAATAAATCCGGTCTCAAGAATCCCAGTCGGTAAGCTGCACGAATGTTGTTTATTCTACATGCAGGGGTAACGAAAACAAGGGCGCACACAATTGCTTACGACTTCAATCAATTGCTGCAAAACAACAATATCCTGCCGCACTCCACATATGTCAAGCAATTGTGGTAGGGAGTAGGGCGAAACCAACACTCAACGCCTGCCCGCCTTCGAATACGATACAAAAACGCCATGCATATTGCTATTTTTGTATCATTTCGTCTGGATCTGCCTTGTGGTGAATCGAGACCGTTTTGTCATGTCACGCGATGAGGCCTTGCGGGTAACGGACGCTGCCCTAGACTGAAGCTGTCCACCCTGACGCCGTCAGGGTGCCATCCCTTGCGAAGGAGAATGCCATGCGTCCCCTGACCCTGGCCATCGGGGCATCGCTGTTGCTCCTGGTCGCCGATGCCGCCGCACAGACCTCGTCCTATCCCGCCACTGCGCCTTCGTCGATCTCGAGCGTGCAGGTGACGGCGCCGCCGCGCTCGGTGCGGCTCTACCAGGAACACCTCGATGCGGTGCGCGGCGTGTATGCGCTGTCGAACGGCTGGCGCCTGAAGGTCGACTCGGCCGCCGGCGGCATCATGGCGCGCATCGATCGCCAGCCGCCCATGCACCTGATTGCGCTCAGCCCGGACCGCTACGTGTCGCGCGACGGCAATGTGACGATGGATTTCAATCGCGGCGAGAGCGGCGACGATATGCTGATGCGCTATGTGCCGAATTCGCGCGTGGCACAGGTCATCGAGGTGCGGGCGACGCTGGCACAGCGCTGAAACAAAAACGCCAGCCCGGAGGCTGGCGTTTCTGCTGATTCTGGTAGGCCGTGCTGGGCTCGAACCAGCGACCAACGGATTAAAAGTCCGCTGCTCTACCAACTGAGCTAACGACCCGAAAGAAGCGAGATTATAGGATGCGCCGCGCTCGCTGTCAAATGCCCTGGGGCAGCGGCGCGGCCTGCGATCACTTCAGCGAAGCCAGGCGATCCTTGGCGGTCCGGGCGGCGCTCGAGTCGGGGTACTTCGATACCAGCTGCTGCAGCGCCTTCTTGGCGTTCTTGCTGTCCTTCAGCAGGGCATAGCTGCTGCCGATGTTCAGCATCGCGTCCGGCACCTTGGGGCTGGTCGAATAGCTCGTGGTCAGCACTTCCTGGGCGGCGATGGCCTTCTTGTAGTCGCCCTGGGCGAAATAGGCGTTGCCCAGCCAGTACTGCGCGTTGGCGGCGTAGGCCGAATCCGGGAAGCGGCGCACGAAATCCTGCAGGGCAGCGGTGGCGCCTTTGTAGTCGCCGCTCTGGAACAGGGCGGTGGCGTTATCGTAGGCGGTCTTTTCGGCCGGCAGCACCGATGCGGTCTGGCCGTCGACGGTTTCCTGCTGCGGTTCGACCTTCTTGATGCGGGCGTCGAGGTCGGCGTACAGCTGCTTCTGGTTTTCCTGGGCGCGGGCGATCTGGTTGGCCAGCACTTCGATCTGGCCGCGCAGGCGGGAAATCTCCTGCATGGTCTGCTCGTGCTGGTTCAGCAGGTCGAGCTGGGAAGTCTTGTCCGACTTGGTCTCGATGCGGGCGTTCAGGTCGCGGGCGATGTTATCGACCTTGGCGCGCAGATCGAGGATGGCCTTGCGCGCTTCATCGTCGCTGAGCAGGCCGGCTTGCGCCTGCAACGGCATCCAGGCTGCCAGGAAGAGGCAGGCAAGTCGGGACGGGGACAGTTTCATCATGGCAGTCAATCTTTCCGGTTGCAGAGTAAAAACGGGGCGGATGCAGTCTGCACTGCCATCCGCCCCGCTGTCAATCAGCCGTATCTGATCAGTTATCGGAGTGATTACTGATAGACGATGTCGGCGCGACGGTTTTCAGCCCATGCAGCTTCGTCGCTGCCGGTGGCCTTCGGCTTTTCTTCGCCCAGCGACACGGCTTCCATCTGGTTGTCCGACACGCCCAGGGCGCCCATGGCGCGGCGCACGGCTTCGGCACGCTTCTGGCCCAGGGCCAGGTTGTACTCGGTGCCGCCGCGTTCGTCGGTGTTACCCTGGATCAGAACCTTGCGGCCGGCGTTCTTGGTCAGGAAGCCCGAGTGGTTGGCGACGACCGGCTTGCCGTCTTCGCGCACGACGAAGCTGTCGTAGTCGAAGTAGACGCTGCGGTTGGCCAGCGGGCCTTTCGGATCATTCAGCGGATCGACGCTGCCGGTTTCGACTGGACGGATGTCGCGCGCGTCAGGCTGGGCTGCCGGCGGGGTTGGGGTCTTCTCGACCACCGGGGTTTCGTTGAGCTTGGGCGAGGACGAGCAGGCGGTCAGCACGAGAGCGGAAGCGATGAGGGCTACTTTCTGGAAGTTGCGCATGGTTTTTCTCCTTGTCTAATAAAGTTTTACTGCTGTTTACTTCATGAAGGGACCCCAGCTGGGCTCCCGAATGTTTCCCGCATTGGTGGTTAAGCGCTGCTTGACCCGTCCATCCACCGAGACCACGGCGAGCGCAACACGCCCGCCGCCCTTGGTCGCATACATGATGTACTTGCCGTTAGGCGAAAAACTCGGTTCGGTGGCCCCATCGGCCAGGCGCAGTTCCTGGCCGCTGGCCAGGTCCATCGCGTAAAGGGAAAAACCGCCGTTGCGCTGGGAAATCCAGGCCAGTGTCTTGCCGTCGGCAGACACGCGCGGGCTGATATTGTAATTGCCGTTGAACGTGACGCGGGTCGGTGTGCCGCCGTTGACGCTCATCTTGTAGATCTGCGGGCCGCCGCTGCGGTCGCTGGTGAAGTAGATGGTCTGGCCGTCGGCCGAGAATTGCGGCTCGGTGTCGATCGACGCGCTGTTGGTCAGGCGGCGGTGGCCGGTGCCGTCCGAGTTGACGGTGTAGACCTCGGTATTGCCGTCCTTCGACAGTGCCACGGCCAAGGTACGGCCGTCCGGCGACCACGACGGGGCCGAGTTGTTGCCCTTGACGTTGGAGATCACGTTGCGGCGGCCGGTCATCAGGTCTTGCAGGTAGACCACGGGCTTGCGGTCTTCCATCGAGACGTAGGCCACCTTGGTGCCGTCCGGCGCCCAGGCCGGCGAGATGATCGGCTCGCGGCCGCGCGCGGCAATGACTTCGTTCTCGCCGTCGGCGTCGGCCACGGCCAGGGTGTAGTTGCGCGCGCCGCGGTCTTCCTTGACGTAGGCGATGCGGGTCGAGAAGATGCCGCGCACGCCGGTCAGCTTTTCATAGACGTCGTCGGCGATGCGGTGCGCCTGCAGGCGGGTGTACTTCGGCTGGACTTCGCCGCCCAGCTGCGAGATCTGCGCACCCTTGACGGTGTCGTGCAGCTTGTAGCGGACCGCGAAGCGGCCGTCCGGCTGTTTGGTGACGCTGCCGACCACCAGGGCGTCGGCGCCCTTGGCCTTGAAGGCGGCCAGGTCGACGCTGGCGCTGTCGCTGATCACCTGGCCAGCGTCGATCACCTTGAACACGCCGCTGCGCTCGAGGTCGGCGCGGATGATGGCCGAGACTTGCGCGGGGGCGATCGATTCGTCGGCAAAGGCGGCAACCGCGACTGGGATCTGGTTGCTGCCGACACCGGCGATCTCGACCTTGATCTGGGCTTGCGTGGCCGTTCCCATCAGCAGGGTGGCGCTAAACAGCAGGTAGTGGAGTTTTTTCATAGTCTGTCTATTAAAGCGAATCAGTCGTAGTCTTTCATCGAGAAGTTCACTTCGAGGGAACGTTCCCTCGTTCCATCTTTCTTCGCCGGGAGCGGCTCGGACTTCTTGATGCCATTCTCCACTGCGTTGTCGAACTCAGGCACACCGCTGCTTTTCACGAGGCGTACCGACATGATTTCCCCGGTCGGCAACTGCTCGACTCGGAAAACAGCCTTCGGGTTGCCAGGCATCGTCGTGCTGCCGCCGTAGGCGGTGTTGCTTTTGATCTTGGCACGGATGGCGGCGACGTAGCCCGAATCGACCTTCGGTGCCGTTGATTTCTCGGCCGTTCCGGACGTGCCCATCGCGCCAGCCATGCGCTTGATTTCGTCCTGGCGCATCTTGTCCAGCTTGGCGGCCTCGGCTTTCTCCTTGGCAGCCTTTTCCTTCGCCGTTTTTTCGGCGGCGAGCTTGTCGGCCTTCTTCTTCTCTTCTTCCTTCTTGGCGAGCTCTTTCTTCTCGGCTTCTTCTTTCTTTTTCTTCTCGGCGAGTTCCTTGCGCTCTTCTTCCTTGCGCTCGCGCTCCTTCTTTTCGGCCTCGTCGCGTTTCGCCTGTTCCTTGCGCTCTTTCTCGCGCTGCAGGTTAATGTCCGGCGGGGTCGGGGCAGGGCGTTCCACCGGCGGCGGTTCGACCGGGCGCGGTGGCGGGACAGGTTCGGGTTCCGGCTCGGCTTTCGGCGGAGGAGGGGGAGGCAGTTCCGGCGCGGCGGCGTCCTGGACCGACATGTCCCAGACTTCGGCCTGGACCTCGACCGGCTCGGTGCTCTGCCAGCTGATGCCGAACCAGAGGAAGCCCAGCAGCACGGCGTGCACGGCCACTGCCAGCATGAAGGCGGGCAGGCGGCTCGGTTCTGGCGGCACGGTGTAAGGTGCGCCGGCGGTGGCTGGCTTCATTGCAGACATATCACTTGGTGGCAAGTCCCACCCGGTTGATGCCCATCTTCTTCGCGTCCGAGATCAAGGTGATCACATCCTCGTATTTGCTGTCGCGGTCGCCTTCTATCAAGACCGGATAGTCCGGGTTCTCTTCGTGCAGGGCGCGCAGGCGCGCCATCAGGGCGGTGCGGTCGGCCACGTCTTCCATGGCGAGCTTCTGCTTGCCGCCGACGCCGATCGACAGGCGGTTTTCCGGCTGCACGGAGACGCGGATATAGGTGTCCGGCGGCAGTGCCGATTTCTCGGCGCTCGGCAGGTTGACCACGCTCGGCGCCTCGTTGGCTGGCACCGCCATGAAGATGATGAGCAGCACCAGCATCACGTCGATGTAGGGCACGACGTTGATCTCGGACTTGAACGCCCGTTTGCGTCCGCTGCGCAGGCTGCTGTTGAAGGCCATTCCGGTTCTCCCCGATCAGCGCGACTGGCGCTGCAGGATGTTCGAGAACTCTTCGACGAAGCTCTCGAAGCGGATGGCCAGGCGGTCGATGTCGTGGGTGAAGCGGTTGTACGCCACCACGGCCGGGATCGCCGCGAACAGGCCGATCGCGGTGGCGATCAGGGCTTCGGCGATGCCGGGTGCGACCACGGCCAGGGTAGCCTGCTGCACGTTGGCCAGGCCGCGGAAGGCGTTCATGATGCCCCACACGGTGCCGAGCAGGCCGATGTAGGGGGAGACCGAACCGACCGAAGCCAGGAAGTTCAGGTGGATGTCGAGGGCGTCGAGTTCGCGCTGGAAGGCGGCGCGCATGGCGCGGCGGGCGCCGTCGAGCACCGGACCCATGTCCATGGCGTCGCGCGCAGCCTGCTTGCCCTTGATGAATTCGCCCATGCCGGCCTCAAAAATGCGGGCCAGCGGGCCGCTCTGGTCGCGCTGGCTGCTGGCGCTCTGGTGCAGGGTATGCAGGTTGCCGCCGGCCCAGAAGCTGCGTTCGAACTGCTCGGTCTGGCTACGTGCGGAACGCAGCGCGAACACCTTGCGGAAGATGTAGGTCCAGCTCACGACCGACAGGATCAGCAACAGGGCCATGATCAGCTGCACCAGGAAGTGTGCGTTGGCGATCAGCGTAATAAACGAAAGGTCTTGGGTCGCGGTCATCGGTTGGGTTCTGTTGTCTGTTTATCTTTATGCGGCGCGCATTTTATCAGCAGCATGCTCGGGCAGCGAACGCGGACGCATGGTGGCGAGGTCAACGCAGCCAACCTTGACGCTGGCGCTGGTCAGCAGCAGCTCGCCTTTCCACGCTTCCTGGGCGAACTGGACCGACGCGCGCCCCAGCTTCTCGACCGTGGTGCGGATGGTCAGCACGTCGTCGAGGCGGGCAGGCTGGTGGTAGTCCAGGGAAACGCTCTTGACGACAAAGGCAGCACGGTCGGTCTCCAGCAATTCCTGCTGGCCGACGCCGGCCGCGCGCAGCCATTCGGTGCGCGCCCGTTCGAAGAACTTCAGGTAGTTAGCGTAAAACACGATGCCACCGGCGTCGGTATCTTCGTAGTAGACCCTGACTGTCCAGTCAAATGCTGAAGGCATTTCCCCTGCCATTAAGTGTAAATAGGAAACATTTTACGCGATTTTTCCCCTCCTTATGTACGCTTGCGTACATATGGGAGAGGAAAAGACGGGCGTGCCTCTCGGTAAAGGCAGCTACAGTGCGGCAGTAGTAGACGTGAAACATGGCCGAAAGACCAATTACTGTAACACTTTCTCACAACTGCCGAGCGCTCGTTACATGCCTGCAATATGCGCAGAGGGTGGCTTCAGCTGCGCTTGATGGTGAACGGCGAAAAGCCCTGGCAGGTCGGCATCAGCTCGATGCTGTTGACGTTCACATGCGGCGGCAGAGTTGCGATCCAGTAGGCGGTATTCGCGATGTCCTCGGCGGTGAGGGGCACGGTGCCCTCGTAGACCTTGGCCGCGGCCGCGTCGTCGCCCTTGAAGCGCACGTTCGAGAATTCGGTGCCGCCGCACAGGCCCGGCGCCAGGTTGGTGGCGCGAACGCCGGTGCCGACCAGGTCGGCGCGCAGGTTGAGGGTGAACTGCTCCACGAAGGCCTTGGTCGCGCCATACACATTGCCGCCCGGGTAGGGGTAGTGGCCAGCCACTGAGCCGAGGTTGATCACCAGGCCGCTGGCGCGCGCCACCATGGCGGGCAGCACGGCGCGGGTCATGGTCACCAGGCCCTGGCAGTTGGTGGCGATCATGGTGTCCCAGTCTTCCAGCGGCACTTCGTGCGCCGGTTTGGTGTTCAGGGCCAGGCCGGCATTGTTGATGAGCACGTCGATGTCGCGCCAGCCTTCCGGGAGCCCGGCGAGCGCGGCCTCGATGGAGGCGCGGCTGGTGACGTCCAGCGTGATGGGGAGGGCGGCATCGCCCAGTTCGCGCGCCAGCTCTTCGATGCGCTCGGTGCGGCGCGCCGCCAGGATGGCGCGGTGGCCGTTGCGGACAAAAACACGCGCCATCGCGGCGCCGAAGCCGGCCGACGCGCCGGTAATAAAGACGATCATGGTTGCTCTCGAAGGGCGGAGGAATGGAAAATTGTAGCCGAAATGGCCACAAGTCCGCTGGGACCCGCAAGCTTGTTAAGAAGACAGCAGTTTCCTTGCCCTAAGCGCCTTGGATCACATACAATCTTCTCAGTTTACGTCTCACGTAACTGGCGAAACACCGTGCGCCTGGAGTTTGCGATGCGCACGGCAAAAGGTGGACACCCACCGGGGAACGTGAGATGCCACTCGCCGTTCGCCTGGGCAGCCATCAACTGGTACGTGACGTACTGCGGGCTGCCTGTGCGCCTGTCGGTCCCGCCGCATGACGCGCTGCCCGTTGCCTGGTATTTCTCTCGATTGGAGTTTTACATGTTTGCCAAAGATCATACGCTTGCCAATATCGACCCGGAACTGTGGGATGCCATCCAGAAGGAAAACGTTCGCCAGCAAGACCACATCGAACTGATCGCTTCGGAGAACTACACCTCGCCGGCCGTGATGGAAGCGCAGGGCTCGCAGCTGACCAACAAGTATGCCGAAGGCTATCCGGGCAAGCGCTACTACGGCGGCTGCGAATACGTCGACGTCGCCGAGCAGCTGGCGATCGACCGCCTGAAGCAACTGTTCGGCGCTGAAGCCGCCAACGTGCAGCCGAACTCGGGTTCGCAGGCCAACCAGGGCGTGTTCTTCGCCATGCTCAAGCCGGGCGACACCATCATGGGCATGTCGCTGGCCGAAGGCGGCCACCTGACCCACGGCATGGCCCTGAACATGTCGGGCAAGTGGTTCAACGTCGTCTCCTACGGCCTGACCGAGCAGGAAGACATCGACTACGACGCCATGGAAGCTCTGGCGCGCGAGCACAAGCCGAAGATGATCATCGCCGGCGCCTCCGCCTTTGCCCTGCGCATCGACTTCGAGCGCTTCGCCCGCATCGCCAAGGAAGTCGGCGCCTACTTCATGGTCGACATGGCCCACTACGCCGGCCTGATCGCCGCCGGCGAATATCCGAACCCGGTGCCGCACGCCGACTTCGTCACCTCGACCACCCACAAGTCGCTGCGCGGCCCGCGCGGCGGCATCATCCTGATGAAGGCCGAGTACGAAAAGCAGATCAATTCCGCGATCTTCCCGGGCATCCAGGGTGGTCCGCTGATGCACGTGATCGCGGGCAAGGCCGTCGCCTTCAAGGAGGCGTTGTCGCCGGAGTTCAAGGAATACCAGAAGCAGGTGGTCAAGAACGCCAGCGCCCTGGCCAACACCCTGACCGAGCGCGGCCTGCGCATCGTGTCGGGCCGTACCGAATCGCACGTGATGCTGGTCGACCTGCGTTCGAAAGGTCTCACCGGCAAGGAAGCAGAAGCGATCCTCGGCCAGGCACACATGACCTGCAACAAGAACGGCATTCCGAACGACCCGCAGAAGCCTTTCGTCACCTCGGGCATCCGCCTCGGCAGCCCGGCCTTCACCACCCGCGGCTTCAAGGAAGAAGACGCGGTCAAGGTCGGCCACCTGATCGCCGACGTGCTGGACAACCCGCACGACGCCGCGACCATCGAGCGCGTCAAGGGTGAAGTCAAGAAGCTGACCGACAAGTATCCGGTCTACGCGAAGTAAGCAACCCCGGGGCCGCAGGCTAGCGGCCCCATTCTCAGCACGGCGCCATGAAATGTCCCTTCTGCCAGCATGAAGATACCCAGGTCCTCGACACCCGCGTGTCCGAGGAAGGGGATGCCATTCGCCGGCGCCGGCGCTGCGCGAAGTGCGACAAGCGCTTCACCACCTACGAACGCATCGAACTGTCGATGCCGATCATCGTCAAGAAGAACGGCAGCCGCACCGAGTTCTCGTCCAACAAGCTGCGCGGCAGCCTGATGCTGGCCCTGCGCAAGCGTCCCGTGGCCGCCGAGGCGATCGACACTGCCGTCGCCACGATCGAAGAAAAGCTCCTGACCAGCGGCCGCCGCGAGGTCGACACCGGCTACGTGGGCGAGCTGGTGATGCAGGAACTCAAGCGCCTCGACAAGATCGCCTATATCCGCTTCGCCTCGGTCTACAAGAATTTCGAAGACCTGGCCGAGTTCCAGGAAGCGATCGCCGAAGTCGGCCAGCCGCGCAAGTAAACCCCTCTCCGGCACGATTGCGCCAGCTCATGGCTGGCCCATGCACGCCTGATAACTTCGCAGCTCATCGTTTTTACGGGAGCCGGTCGTGCGGGTGCAGAGTCGTGGCTTTACCCTGGTCGAGGTGCTGGTCGCCTTGTTCGTGCTGGCGGTCGGCATCGTCGGCGCCGGCGCTACCCAGCTGACCGCGGAACGTACGCGCCAGCAGTCGGCGCTGCTGTCCGATGCGGCCCAGCTGGCGGCCTCGCTGGCCGCACGCATGCAGCTCAATCCCGCCGTATCCGGCCTGCCGGACGACGCCAATCCCTATCTCGATTTTGCCTATGATGCAGGGGATGGCCTGCCCGCGCCCGGCGCCAGCTGTTTCGGCGCCAGCAGTTGCACCCCGGCCCAGCTGGCCGAGTTCGACCTGCACGAAATCCGCCAGGCCCTGCATGCGCAGTTCCCGCGCGGGCGCATCGAAGTCTGCCGCGATGCGTCTCCCTGGGACAGCGCGCACGGCCGCTGGCGCTGGAGCTGCGACGCCAGTGCCGGTGCGCTGCCGGTGGTGAAACTGGGTTGGCAGGGCACCGGGGACGCGCCCGGCTTCGTGCGGGTGCTGCAGTGAAGCCGCGTACGCTGCGCCAGCGCGGCATGTCGCTGGCCGAGCTGCTGGTGGCCATGACGATTGGCCTGGGCGTGCTGCTGGCAGCGGCCAGCCTGTTCATCTGGGCCAACCGCGCCTTTGCCGCGCAGGTCGAGACGGCCGCCATGGACGACGCCGGCCGCTACGCGCTGGAAGCGATCGCACGCGCAATACGGCAGTCCGCCGCGGCCGACTGGGAAGGCCACAACACGGGGCCGGACCCGAGCGCGCCCGCCAGCCTGGCGGGCCTGGATGCGCACAGCCTGAGCAAGACCGGCTTCGCCCTCGACAATGCGCTGCCGGATGCGGTCAACGGCAGCGACGTGCTGGCGGTGCGCTTCCCGGGAACGGGCGCGGCGCCGAACGGCGACGGCACCACGCTCGACTGCGCCGGTATTAGCGTGCACCGCGACCAGGAAGGCTGGAGCATCTTCTACGTCGCCCGCAACGCGCAGGGAGAAGCGGAGCTGCGCTGCAAGTACCGCGGCGCGAGCGCCTGGTCGGCCGATGCCGTGGTGGGCAAGGTCGACAGCTTCCAGGTGCTGTACGGACTCGATACGGACGCCGACGGGACACCCGAGCGCTACGTCAACGCCAGGGCGCTGGAGGAACTCGACGCCAGCCTGGTCCTGGCCGGCGTCACCCAGGCCGAACGCGACGTGGAACGACGCCGGCGCACCCACTGGAAGCAGGTGGCGAGCGTGCGCGTGGCGCTGCTGCTGCAGGGAGCGGCCAGCCCGCTGGAGACCGCGTCCGACGCCGTCTACGACCTGTTCAGCCCTGCCTACGGCGAACTGGCGGGCGGCGAGGATGCCGGCACCCACCTGCTGGAGGCGGCGCTGTCCGCCGGCCACGCGGCGCGCTACCGCAAGGTGTTCGGCACCACGGTCGCGCTGCCGGCGCGCGCCAGGTGAGAGCGGCATGGCTACTCCTCGGTCGAACGGGGCGCAGCATGGCATGGCGCTGCTCACGGCCCTGTTGCTCATGCTGGCGATCCTGATGACCAGCATTGCGGCCGCGCGCACTGCGATCAACGGCGCACGCGCCGCCGGCCACGAGCGCGACCGCATGCTGGCGCTGAGCGGCGCCATGGCCGCGCTGGTCGACGCCGAGCACGATATCGAAGGCGGCGCCGATCCCGCGTCGGCGCGCGCCGCGGCGCTCGCTAACGCCACGGCCGCGGCGTTCAGCGAGGGCTGCCGCGGCGGCGCTCCCTACGACGGCCTGTGCGCACAGGCAGCGGACGCTGCCGACATCTTCACCACGCTTGCCGACGCCACCGGGCCTTCCGTCGCCCTCGGCAGCTTTACGGGTGCACAGATTCCAGTCGGCGAGGGCGCACTGGCGGTGCAGGCGCCGCGCTACCTCATCGAACGCATGCCTTCCACGCCAGAGGTGCTGCTGTACCGGGTCTCCGCGCTCGGCTTCGGCAGCGTCGACACGACCCAGGTGGCGGTGCAGGCCTATTACCGCAAGCTGCTCCCCGCCAGTCCCCCGGCCGAGCCTGCACAAGGGGGCGCGGAGCCTGGCGCCCCCGGCACGCCCGGCGGGCCCGGGGTCCGCGTGGGCTGGCGCGAAATCAGCAACTGGCAGGAGGGGCGATGAAGCCGCGCGGATTCACGCTGGTCGAGCTGATGATCGTGCTGGCGATCGTCGGCATCCTGGCGGCGGTCGCCTATCCCAGCTACGCTCAGCACGTGCTCAGGACCCGCCGCGTCGAGGCCCAGCTGGCGCTGGTCGAGGCCATACAGCGCCAGGAACAGTACCGCGCGCTGCACCACACCTATGTCGCCTTCTCGTCCTCAGCGCAAGAGGAGGACAGCCGCCAGTTCCGCTGGTGGCTCGGCACGCGTCCCGAGGACAGCGCCTACGAGCTCGAGGGGCGCGCCTGCGAAGGCCAGGACATCCGCCAGTGCATCGAACTGCGGGCCCGGCCGGGGACGGCCCGGGTCAACACGGATTTCAGCGATCCGGACTGCGGCGTACTGAGCCTCGACAGCAGCGGCGCGCAGGGTGCGAGCGGCGCCGGGCCGCGCTGCTGGCCATGAGCGGCGCTTCCGCTCGCGGCGCCACGCTGGCCGAGCTGGCGGTAGTGCTGGCGATCGCCGCCGTGGCCTTCGCGGCGGCGGCGCCTGACCTGCATGCCCTGGTGACGCACCAGCAGATCAAGGCCGCCTCGAGCGAATTGCTGGACGCCATCCTGCACACCCGCGCCCAGGCCATCGCCAGGGGCGAGCGGGTCAAGCTGGCGCCGCGCGACGCGGCGGGCAGCGACTGGACCCAAGGATGGACCGTCTTCGTCGACCGCGACGCCGACGGCGAATTGGGGCCGCCAGACGAGCTGGTCGCGGTCCACGGCCCGCTGCCACGCGGCGTGCAGATCGACTTTTCCTTCACCCAGCCTGCGCCGCCGCAGTACATCGCCTACAATGGCGCCGGGCGCAGCTGCAGCGACAGCAACAGCGGCGCCTCCCGGCTCGGTACGCTGTCGCTGTTTCATGGCGGGCATATCCGGCGTATTAAAATCAACATGCTCGGGCGGGCGCGGCTGTGCAATCCGGCGCGTGACGATGGCTGTGACGGGGCCGAAGCCCCGCCCTAGCGGCCGGGCGAACCCAACAGCGGACGACAGAGTGGCACACGACAGCGCAAGCATTCTCAACGATACCGACGGCATGGCGCTGGCCCTGGCCTGGGCGGCGAAGGGCATGTTCATCACGGCGCCCAATCCCCGGATCGGCTGCGTGATCGTGCGCGACGGCGTGGTCATCGGCGCAGGCCACACCCAGCCGGCCGGACAGGCGCATGCCGAGATCCAGGCCATGCGCGATGCCGCGGCCCGCGGCAACGATGTGCGTGGCGCCACGGCCTATGTCACGCTCGAACCCTGCAGCCATTACGGCCGTACGCCGCCGTGCTCGAATGCGCTGGTGCAGGCCGGCATCGGGCGGGTGGTGGCTGCGATGACCGATCCCAACCCGCTGGTGGCCGGACGCGGCCTGGCCCAGCTCGAGGCGGCCGGCATCGCCGTCACTTCGGGCGTGCTGGCCGAGCAGGCCTACGAGCTCAACATCGGCTTCTTTTCGCGCATGCGCCGCGGCCTGCCCTGGGTGCGCCTGAAGGTAGCCGCCAGCCTGGACGGCGCCACGGCGCTGGCCGGCGGCGAGAGCCAGTGGATCACGGGGCCGGACGCACGCGCCGACGGCCACGCCTGGCGCGCCCGCGCCCAGGCGATCGTGACCGGCATCGGCACCATCAAGGCCGACGATCCGCAGCTGACCGTGCGCGGCGTCGAGACGCCCTTGCCCCCGCGCCGCGTGATCGTCGACAGCCGGCTCGAGATCCCGCTGGACGCCCGCATCCTGCAGGGCGAGCCGTGCTGGGTCGTGGCCGCCGCCGAGCAGCCTGAGAAGAGTGCGGCGCTGCGTGCGGCAGGCCATGAAGTCATTGTGCTGCCGAATGCGCGCGGCAAGGTCGACCTGCCGGCCCTGATGCAGGAACTGGGCCGGCGCGAGATCAACGAGGTGCACGTCGAGGCAGGCTCAAAGCTGAATGCCTCGATGGTGCGCGAAGGCTGCGTCGACGAGCTGCTGGTCTATCTGGCGCCCAGCCTGATCGGGCCGGGTCAGGGCATGTTCGAGCTGCCGCCGCTGGCGCGCCTGTCCGACAAGCGCCAGCTGCGCTTCCACGACCTGGCGCGGGTCGGCGACGACATCCGCATCCTGGCCAGGTTCGCCCAATCGACAATCAACACTGAGGAATAATATGTTTACTGGAATCGTCGCCGCCGTCGGCAACATCAGATCGGTCAAGCCGCTCGAAGGCGGCTCGTTTGCCGGCGTGCGCCTGCAAGTCGACGCCGGCCCGCTGGGGCTGGCGGACGTGGCGCTGGGCGACTCGATCGCGATCAACGGCGCCTGCATGACCGTGGTGGACAAGACCGACAGCAGCTTCACCGTGGACGTCTCGCGCGAGAGCCTGAGCAAGACCGTCGGACTGGAAGCGCCCGGCGAAGTCAACCTGGAAAAGGCACTGACCCTGGCCGAGCGCCTGGGCGGTCACCTGGTGTCCGGCCACGTCGATGGCCTCGGCACCGTGCACAGCTTCGAGCCGGTGGGCGAGTCGCGCGAACTGATCATCGATGCGCCGCAGGACCTGGCCAAGTTCCTGGCCTATAAAGGCTCGGTGGTGGTAAATGGTGTGTCGCTGACGGTGAACCGCGTCGAGGATATCCAGGCTGAAGGCGGCAAGGTATGCCGCTTCTCGATCAACCTGATTCCGCACACGATCGAGGTTACCACCCTCAAGCACCTGAAGGCGGGATCGCAGGTGAACCTGGAGATCGACCTGATCGCGCGTTATGTGGAGCGCATGCTCTCGGCGAAGTAGGGTGGGCGGGTTTCCCGCCCACGCGGTGATTGTTATCGGGTTCGTGTCGCGCCAGGTGATCTTGCTGCCGCTATAACGGCGTGGGGTGCTCTGGTCCGGTGAACCAGAGCACGAGCCGCCCACCCTACGGTCAACCACCCGGCGCGGTGGCCTTGGCGTTCGACGCCGCTACCGCCGTCGTCCCCTGGATTTCGGGATTGAGCACCACCTGCACGTAGTTCATCTCGTTGAAGTAGCGCCGCGCCGCGACCTTGATGTCTTCCGCCGTCAAGGCCTGCACCTGCTTCTCGACCTGCAGGATCGCGCCCGGGTCGGTCCCTTCGCTCAGGGCCGTCTGCAGGTGCCCCAGCCAGTAGCCGTTCTCGCGCAGCGAGCGGCGGTGGTTCTGGATCCAGTTGCTCTTGACCTTTTCCAGGTCTTCAGCAATCGGTCCTTCCTTCTGCAGGCGCTTGATCTCCTCGAAGGTCGTCGCAATCACCTTGTCCACGTGTTCCGGCCCGGTCGGCAGGGTGACGCCGATCGAGTAGTTACCATAGGGGATCTTGCTCAGCACGCCCGAGGCGCCGCCACCGTAGATCAGGGCCATCTTTTCGCGCAGCACGTCGATGATGCGCAGGTTGACCACCTCGAGCAGGGCCGACAGGCGCAGCTGCTCGGCTTCGCTGAATTCGGCCACGCCGGTAAAGGTCAGCGAGACCGTGCTCTTCGGCTCGGAACCGCTGCGCACCTCGCGCTTGACCACGCCCGTGGCCGGACGCAGGCCGACGTCGCGGTAGGCCACGGTCAGGTCCGGGGTCGGCAGGCTGCCCAGGTAGGTCGCCAGCAGCGGCTTGATCGTGGCCGTGTCAAAACTGCCGACCAGGATGAAGGTCAGGTCCTTCGCGCTGGAAAAGCGCTGGCGGAAGATCTCGATGCTGCGGTCGAGGTCGATCTGCTCGTATTCTTCCGCCTTCAGGGTGCGCGGTGCGCGCGGGTGGTTGTTGTACAGGGCCGACATGACCGCATCGCCGAAGCGCGCGCCCGGCTGCGTGGTCTGGTTGCGCGCCTGCTCGGCCTGCTTGCCGACATAGGACTTGAACAGGTCTTCGTCGCGCCGCACGCCGTTGAACTTCAGCCAGGTCAGCTGCAGCATGGTCTCGATGTCGGTCGCGCCCGAGGCGCCCACCACCACGTCGGTGTAATTGGCGAGGCCGACGTTCACCTGGGCCGCCTTGCCGGCCAGGATCTTGCGCATGTCGAGGGGCGTGAAGTCCCTGACGCCCATGCTGGCCACGATCGCATTGGCGAAGCGCGCGTTCAGCACGTCCTTGTCGCCGAACAGGCTCTGGCCGCCGAAGCGGGCCGCGCTCATCATGACCTGGTCATTGCGGAAATCGGTCGCCTTGAGGATGACCTTGACGCCGTTCGACAGCTCCAGGCGCGTCAGGCCGAGCGCCTTGTCGTGCGATTCGGCCACGATGCGCCCGGGTGCGGGCGGGTGCTCCATCAGGCGCGCCGCCACGGCTTTTTCGTCATGCGGGCGCAGTTCGGCGCGCTGGGCCGTGGCAACCGCGGCGAGCAGCTGCTGGCCCTGCGGCGTGTCGGGCCGGGTCACGCCCGTGTACAGCACCAGCTTGCCCGAATCCGCGGGAATCGTGCGGCGCGCATAGGCGTTGACTTCGTCCAGGGTGATGCCAGGGACCAGCTCCCTGACGTAGCGGTATTCGGTGTCGATGCCGGGAATCGCTTCCTGCTGCAGGAAGTTGCGGATGTACTCGGCCGCATAGGTGCCCGAATCGCTCTTGGCGCGCTCGTTCCAGGCCTGCTCGTAGTTGCGCATCAGGTTTTTCTTGACGCGCTCGAGTTCGCCCGCGCTGAAGCCGAAGCGGCGCGCGCGCTCGTTTTCCTCGACCAGGGCAGTGAGCGCCACTTCGGCGCCGCGCGCGCCGATGGCGGCCGAGGCGTTGTAGGAGCGGTAGCGCGGGGTCAGCTTGCCGAGCGAGCTGCTGGCGCCCATGAAGGGCGGTTCCGGCAGCTGCGACAGTTCCTGCAGGCGCTGGTTGAGCATGCTGGCGAACAGCGATTGCACCAGGTCGTCGCGGTACGCGCGGATGGTGCCCGCTTCGACCACCGGCTGCACCGGGTAGCGGATCAGCACCGCGTTGCCGGTTGCCTCCTGGTCGGTGACGACCAGGGCCTCGGTGGCCTGGCGCGCCGGGATCTCGGCATAGGGGCGCGGACGCGCCGGCTGCGGGTTCTTGAGGTGGGCGAAATGGGCCTTGACCAGCTTTTCGGCGTGTTGCGGGTCGATGTCGCCGACCACCACCACCGCCATCAGGTCGGGACGGTACCAGTCGCGGTAGAAGCGGGTCAGGGCTTCGGGCTGGAAGTTGCGCAGGACGTCCTCGGTCCCGATCGGCAGGCGCTCCGCGTATTTCGAACCGTTGAAGATGGCCGGCATGATCTGCTTGCTCATGCGGTCCGAGGCGCCTTTACCGAGGCGCAGTTCTTCCAGGATGATGCCGCGTTCCTTGTCGATGTCTTCCGGGTTGAAGCTGACGCCATGGGCCCAGTCTTCCAGCACCTGGAAGGCCTTCGTCACGTGCTCCGGCTTGTCGGTCGGGATCGGCAGGATATAGACGGTCTCGTCGAACGAGGTATAGGCGTTCAGGTCGGCGCCGAAGCCGACGCCGATGGTCTGCAAATAGGACACCAGCTCGTGCTTGCGGAAGTTGGTCGAGCCGTTGAAGGCCATGTGCTCGACGAAGTGGGCCAGGCCGCGCTGGTCCTCGTCCTCGAGGATGGAACCGGCCTTGACCACCAGGCGCAGCTCGAGCTTGCGTTCCGGGCGGGCATTGCGCTGGATGTAATAGGTCAGGCCGTTGGCCAGCTTGCCCACCTTGACCTGCGGGCCGACAGGAATCGCGGCGTCCAGGCGCAGGGGCGCGTTGTGCGCAGGCGCGGCGACAGGCTTGGCGGCGCTCTTTGCGGCAGGGGCGGCAACGGCGGCCAGCGGCTGCACACACAGCAGCGCGGCCAGGCAGAGGCCGCGCAGGGAATTCTTGCTCATCGAAGATCCAATCAGGGGATGAGCACGCATTCTACCGCGCATGCCCGTCGAAAATGTTGTGGTATTACGTATGTATGTGTCACACGGCAACGCGGCCCTTGGCCAGCAGCTGGGCCATCTCGTGCGACGGCACCGGGCGGCTGTACAGGTAGCCCTGCATCACGTCGCAGCCGATCAGGCCCAGGAAGTCGCGCTGGCCGATCGTCTCCACCCCTTCGGCCACCACCGACAGCGACAGGCCCTGGGCCAGCGCGATGGTGGCCTGGGCGATCGCCGCGCTGCGCTGCTCGGTGGTGATGTTGCGGACAAAGGTCTGGTCGATCTTGAGCTTGTCGAGCGGGAAGCGCGACAGGTAGCCGAGCGAGGAATAGCCGGTGCCGAAGTCGTCCAGCGACAGCGACACCCCCATGGCGCGCAGCTCGGCCATCTGGGCCTCGGCCACGGCGCTGTCGCCCAGCATCACGCTTTCGGTCAACTCCACTTCCAGATAGCGCGGCGCGAGCCCGCTCTCCAGCAGGGCCTTGCGCACCATGCTGCTGACTGAACCGGCTTTGAACTGGTTGGCCGAGACGTTGACGGCCACCTTCACGGGCGGCAGGCCGGCGTTTTGCCAGGCCTTGTTCTGGAAGCAGGCCTGGCGGATCACCCATTCGCCGATCGGGTGGATCAGGCCGGTGTCTTCGGCAAGCGGGATGAAGTCGCCCGGCGACACCGAGCCCATCTCCTCGCTGCGCCAGCGCAGCAGCGCTTCCATCCCCACCACGCTGCCGTCGATGCGTGAAATTTGCGGCTGGTAGTGGAGGGCCAGTTCGTCGCGCTCGATGGCGCGCCGCAGGCGGGTTTCCAGCGCCAGCCAGCGCAGCGCCTGGGCGTTCATCTCGCCCTTGAAGAAGCGGAAGCCGTTGCGCCCCGATTTCTTCATGTCGCCCAGGGCCGCGTCGGCCGCCTTCAGCAGGTCGCCCGGCGCATTGCCGTCACGCGGGAAGATGCTGATGCCGACGCTGCCGGTGACCACCACGTCGTGCCCGCCCAGCACGAAGGGGCGGGCGATGGCGTCGATCAGGCGGCGCGCGGCCAGGATGATGTCCTCGTTGTCGTCGCAGCTGGTGAGCAGCAGGACGAATTCGTCGCCCGACAGGCGCGCCAGGGTGTCGGTCGGGCCGGCGATGTCGCCCACCCGCTGCGCTACCTCGCGCAGCACGGCGTCGCCGGCCGCGTGGCCGAGGCTGTCGTTGATGCGGGACAGGCGGTCGACGTTAAACAGAAGGAGTGCCAGCTGGCCATCGCCCTGGCGCGCGGCCGCGATCGCCTGCTGCAGGCGGTCGTTGAACAGGGAACGGTTGGGCAGCAGCGTGAGGGCGTCGTGGTTCGACAGGAAGTCGAGCTGGTGGTGCGCCGCCTTCAGGGCCGACAGGTCGGTGGAGACCGATACGTAGGCGGTCAGCTTGCCTGCTTCGTCGCGCACGGCGCTGATGCTGGTGCGTTCCGGGTAGACTTCGCCGTTCTTGCGGCGGTTCCAGATTTCGCCGCGCCACTGGCCATCCTTTTCCAGGCAGTGCCACATGTCGCGGTAGAAGGTTGCGTCATGCCGTCCCGAGCGCAGCATGCGCGGGCTCAGTCCCAGCACTTCCGATTCGCGGTAGCCGGTGATCTGCTCGAAGGCGGGATTGACGGCGACGATGTTGGCGTCGGCATCGGTCATCATGATGCCTTCCTGGGTGCTGTCGAACACCTGGCGCGCCAGCTCCAGCCGGTGCTCGCTCTCGCGCAGGGCCTTGTCGGCGTCGGCGCGGGCCAGGGCTTCCAGCTGAAGCTGGGCCGCGTGGCGCTGGACCACGTCGTACAGGTTCAGGTTTTCATAGGCCACCGCCAGCTGGGCCGCCAGGGCCGTGGCCCAGCGTTCTTCTTCGTCGGTGAAGGCGGGGGCGCCAGGGCGGCGCGCGCAGTACAGCCAGCCGTGCGGATGCTGCAGGTCGTGCACCTGCAGGCCGAGGAAACTTCCCATGGGCGGGTGGCAGGACGGCATGCTGTCGAGCATGGCGTCGCCGGCCGCCAGACGCAGCGGCGCGCGGGCGCGCAGCAGCATGCCCGGGAGATGCGATTCGTCGAGCGCGTGCGAGGCGAGCAGGGCCGGGTCGAGGGTCCAGGTGTCGAGGTGGCGCACATTGCGCTCGCCGCGGTCGAGCAGGCACAGGGCGGCGCAGTCGGCGTGCAGCACGCGGCGGGCGGCATCGAGGAAGGAGGCGGCCAGGGTCTCGACCCGGCGTTCGCCGATCAGCGACAGGCACATGCGCTCCAGTTCGGCCAGGCGCGCGCCCAGGTCGAAGGGCAGGGCGCGGTCCCCTTCCGCCGCCAGCTGGGGCACCGGCAGCGGCGGGGCGCCTTCGATGACGCCCAGTTCGGCCTGGATGGCATCCAGGATCTGCTGCGGGTCGGCCGGTTTCGGCAGCACGGTGGCGACCCCACAGCGCGCCGCCATCGCCTGGATTTCACGCTCCGCATACACGGCGGAGAAAAAGATGACGCGGATGCCGCGCAGCTCGTCGTCGCCGCGCAGCTGCTGGACCAGCTCGTAGCCGTCCATGACGGGCATCAGGAGGTCGGTGATGACGAGGTCCGGCCGCTCCCGGCGCGCGAGCGCCAGCGCCTGGGCGCCGTCGTGCGCTTCGAGCAGGCGGTGGCCGGTAAAGCCGAGCAGCGCATTCAAAAAGGCGCGGTTGCTCGGCCTGTCGTCGACGATCAGGATCGTGGCCATCAATGCCGCCCTTCGCTGGAAGGGCAAGGCATGCCTGTGTTGCGAACCGCCGCCATGGCAACTCCGGAGATGTGCTGCGTGTTGCCATGGAGGAATCCCGGAAACACACGCAGCCGCGATGTTTTTATCATAATCGAGTCATGCGTAAACACGCAGCTTGTTGCGTGCAGGAAAGGAGAGCTTAACAATTCTGTGGGCGCGAAGGTACATCGTGCGCTCAATCGTGCACGAGTGTTGCTTTGTGGTAACAGGCGTTGACGGATTCGCAGCGCTGTGGTGGGGAAGGGCTGCAGTGGCTCGGTTGAAAGGCGGTAAATCCTTTAAAATAACGGATTACGCAAAAACACCCCCGTTTCAAGGAATCCGTATGTCTATTTCCAGCACCGAGGAAATCGTTGCCGAATTGCGCGCAGGGCGCATGGTCATTCTTGTCGATGAAGAAGACCGCGAAAACGAGGGCGACCTGGTGCTTGCCGCCGATTTCGTCACCCCGGAAGCGATCAACTTCATGATCCGCCACGCGCGCGGCCTGGTCTGCCTGACCCTGACCGAGGAACGCTGCGACGAGCTGGCGCTGCCGATGATGACCTCGAAGAACGGCACCTCCTTCGGCACCAACTTCACGGTCTCGATCGAAGCGGCCGAAGGCGTGACCACCGGCATTTCCGCGGCCGACCGCGCGCGCACCATCCAGGTCGCCGTGAACAAGGGCACGACCCCGGACGACCTGGTGCAGCCGGGCCACATCTTCCCGCTGCGCGCCCAGAAGGGCGGCGTCCTGATGCGTGCAGGCCATACCGAAGCCGGCTGCGACCTGACCGAGATGGCCGGCCTGACCCCGGCCTCGGTGATCTGCGAGATCATCAAGGAAGACGGCACCATGGCGCGCCTGCCGGACCTGATCGAATTCGCGCGGGAACACAAGCTGAAGATCGGCACCATCGCCGACCTGATCCATTACCGCAGCCAGAACGAAAGCCTGGTCGAGCGCGTGGCCGAGCGTCCGCTCAACACGCCGTATGGCGAATTCAAGCTGGTCGCCTACCGCGACAAGCCGAGCGGCGCGGCCCACCTGGCCCTGGTGCACGGCGAAATCGCGCGCGACAAGGAAGCCCTGGTGCGCGTGCACCAGCCGGTTTCCATCCTCGACGTGCTGGGCAACTGCGCCTCGACCCACTCCTGGGACCTGGCCTCGGCCATGAAGGCGATCCAGGCCGGCGAGAGCGGTGCGATCGTGCTGCTCAACTGCGGTGAGACCGCCGACCAGCTGTTCGCCCAGTTCGCCCCGCGCGACACGGGCCCGCGCAGCAGCCGCGCCGCCTCGATGGACCTGCGCACCTACGGCATCGGCGCCCAGATCCTGCGCAACCTCGGCGTCGGCAAGATGCAGCTGCTGGCCAACCCGCGCAAGATGCCGTCGATGACGGGCTTCGACCTGGAAGTAACCGGTTACCTGCCGCAACCAGCCTGAGCGCCTAACAATTCCCCCGATGGCTGCGTTGCATCGCCTCGCCGTACTAGCGTACTGTCTTCGGCGATGCGCCTTGCCCTCGGGGTTTTGTTAGACGCTCTTAAATGCTTGGGCGCGGCGCGCCCGAACGAGAATACCCACTAATATATATACACACATCGATAAGAAGAGGTCAGCCATGACGGTAGGAACTTTTGAAAGCAATCTGGCGGGCGAAGGCCTGCGCATCGGCATCGTGCAGGCACGATTCAACGCCGACATCGGCCACGGCCTGCTGTCGTCCTGCCTGGCCGAACTGAAGCGCCTGGGCGTCGCCGACGAGGACATCCTCCACATCACCGTCCCGGGTGCGCTGGAAGTGCCGCTGGCGCTGCAGAAGATGGCCGAGACCCAGCAGTTCGACTCGCTGATCGCGCTGGGCGCGGTGATCCGCGGCGAGACCTACCATTTCGAACTGGTGTCGAACGAATCGGGTGCGGGCATCACCCGCATCGGCCTGGACTACGGCATGCCGATCGCGAACGCGATCCTGACCACCGAGAACGACGAGCAGGCCGAAGCCCGCATGGCCGAGAAGGGCGCCGATGCGGCGCGCGTCGCGGTCGAGATGGCGAACCTGCTGTTCGCGCTGGAAGAACTGCAGGCAGAAGAAGAGTAAGGAAGAAAGCACATGACCGACAAGACCACGCACGCCAACCCCAGCAAGAACCGCACGCCGCGCCACCGCGCGCGCGAGTTCGCGCTGCAGGGCCTGTACCAATGGCTGCTGAACAATGAACCGGCCCGCACAGTGATCACCAACATCCGCGGCGCCCATGGCTTCGACAAGGCCGACGGCGAATTCTTCAGCGAACTGCTGAACGGCGCCATCGCCACCTCGGTCGAGCTGCGCGAAGTCATCGCGCCGCTGATCGACCGCAGCATCGCCGAGTTGTCGCCGATCGAGCACGGCGTGCTGCTGCTGGGCGCCTACGAGCTGAAGAACCATCCGGAAATCCCCTACCGCGTCGTGATCAACGAAGCGGTCGAGCTGACCAAGTCCTTCGGCGGCATCGACGGCCACAAGTACGTCAACGGCGTGCTGGACAAGCTGGCCTCGACCCTGCGTCCGGACGAGGTGGGCGCCGACGCGCGCCGCTGATCGACGGCGCATCTATATATAGAGCGAAAGCCACCGCGGCACTGCCCGGTGGCTTTTTTTATGCCGATATGACAAGCCATCCCCGTTTCGCCGAACCGGCACTGCTGTGGGCCTGGCTGGCCGGCCGTTCGATCGCCCGCGGCCTGCCGCTGCCTGTGCCAGCCCATGGGGGCATGCGCGTCGACACCGCCTCGATCGAGGAAACGTGCCGCTACGTGTTTGCCGGCCCGGCGCCGGGGCTGGCGGCGCTTGCGGCCTCGATCCGGGCGCCGCGTACCTTCATCAAGATGTGTGGCCGAGGCGAGGAACTGCTGGCGCTTGCCCCGCCGGGCTGGGAGCTGCAGCCGGGCGGCTACCTGATGACGCATGCGGGCCAGGATCGTGCCCTGCCTCCGCTCGCGCCCGGATACCGGCTCGAGCTGCGGCAGGAAGGGCCGGCGATCCTTGCCCGCATCCATGCGGAGGATGGCGCGCTCGCGGCGACCGGTTACGCGGCCGAGTACGGCGGCGCCTACGTGTTCGACCGGATCGCCACCCACGCAGCACACCGGCGGCGCGGCCTCGGCAGCGCCATGATCGCCGCCCTCGCTGCGCGCCAGCATTCACCGGCCGCGCGCAGGGTGCTGGTGGCGAACGAGGATGGACGTGCCCTGTATGCGGCGCTCGGCTGGCGCGTGGCGTCGCCGTATTCGACCATCGTCATTCCCGACGACGTCCAATAAACCGCAGGTGCAATAAAAAAACCACCGCCGCGGCGGTGGTCTTCGTGAGGAGTGTTGCCCTGGCTTACAGGGTCGCCAGCGTTTCCGCGCCGTGGTTCTCCGGCTTGGCCGGGGTCGCTGCCGGCGCCGGCGTCTCGGCCGGCTCCTGCTTGACCATGATGGTGGCCGGAGCGGGCGAGGGAGCGGCAGGACGCGGCGGATTGGTGGTCGGAACCTTCTGGCCGCGCGCCACCTGCTTCAGGCGCTGGTATTCGGCCAGCACCTTGGCGCCGTAGCCGGAATCGCTTTCCATGTCGGCCGCGCCGACGTAGGTCTTGAGGCCGCCTTCCACGGAACCGGTGCGCTTGACGTAATCCTTCAGGATCAGGGCGCCGACCTTGATGTTGGCGACCGGATTCAGGGCTGCCTGCTGGCCGCCGACTTCCTCGAACTTGTCGTGGTGGACCTTGGCCATGACCTGCATCAAGCCCTTGGCGCCCATGGCGCTTTCGGCGAAGGGGTTCAGACCCGATTCGATGGCCATCACGGCCAGGATCAGGAGCGGATCCAGCTTGACCTCGTGCGCCGTCATGTAGGCGGTCGAGACCAGCATGTTGGCGGCATCGCTGGCGACGCGGTAGCGCTTGCTCAGCCAGGAAGTGACCCACTGCTGCTGCTTGCTGTTGCCCACGTGGTGAGCGTCGGCGACGGGCGTTTCGACTGCTTCCGCCACGTTCTCGAGCTTGGGCGCCGGGGCGACCGGGGCCACGGCGACGATTTCAGGCTGGGGATCCAGCACGTCCGAGACGCGCTTGGCGACGTCTTCGTTGGTGTAGAGCAGCGCGAGCATCGCGACTGCGGAGAGACCGAATACGGTCAGGGTGTTGCGTGCGGTGTTCAGCATACCGCGTGCCGCTTTGCTCACGGAAGACCACGTGACTGGCTGGCTGGCCATGGTGTGCACGAGCCTTGCGCTCGTGATGAAACGATTGATCATCGAATTCCCCTTTGTCGCGGCAAAAAGGACTCCTGTCACGGCGTCTAGGGACGCTGTGCCGGGGTACTTGAATGCCGTGCATCAGAAATATCGTAGGTCGCCGCGTTGCGGCCGACTAACGCCGTCATTGCCTTGCTACAGCTGGCTGCTTTAAAACCCGTCCGGGTGGAACCAGTGGCTCAACAACTGTCTCGGGGGATTGGGCAGACGCCCAGTGAAAACACTCCTCAAAAATGTCATGTGGGGCCCCGACCCCGTGAATGCATGAGAACAGCTAAAATCGTGTCAGAAAGACTTGCCTGTCTCATCAAGTAGGACGGATTCTAGTGGCTCCTTTATACCAAGTCAACCCTAGCACGATCCGCTCTTATTACTTTTAGTTCTGATTGCCAGGCCGAAATTTTGAAAAGTCTTGCTAAATCAGCTACTTGGCATGGTGCCTTAACAACCCTTCTATGGTCGAGATAACGATCAAAACTTGATGAAATATTCAGATTTGCGGGACTTTATGGCTCAGCTCGAACGGATGGGCGAGCTCAAGCATGTTGGCGTACCGGTGTCGCCCCACCTCGAAATGACGGAGATCTGCGACCGCACCCTGCGCGCCGAAGGACCTGCGCTGCTGTTTGAAAAACCGACTGGGCACGCTATTCCAGTGCTGGGCAACCTGTTCGGCACGCCACGGCGGGTGGCGCTGGGCATGGGCGCCGAAAGCCTGACCGAGCTGCGTAACATCGGCCACGTGCTGGCGCGCCTGAAAGAGCCGGAGCCGCCCAAGGGCTTCAAGGACATCATGGGCATGGGCTCGCTGGTCAAGGCGGTATGGGACATGGCGCCGAAAGAAGTGAAGGGCGCGCCGTGCCAGGAGATCGTGTGGGAAGGGCAGGACGTCGACCTGGCCAGGCTGCCGATCCAGCACTGCTGGCCGGGCGACATCGCTCCGCTGATCACCTGGGGCCTGGTGATTACCAAGGGGCCGCACAAGAAGCGCCAGAACCTGGGTATCTACCGCCAGCAGGTGCTGGGCCGGAACAAGGTGATCATGCGCTGGCTCGCGCACCGCGGCGGCGCCCTCGATTTCCGCGAGCACGCACTGGCCAATCCGGGCAAACCCTATCCGGTGGCGGTGGCGCTGGGCGCCGACCCGGCCACCATCCTGGGCGCGGTCACCCCGGTGCCGGATACCTTGTCCGAGTACCAGTTCGCCGGCCTCTTGCGCGGGCAGCGCACGGCGCTCACGAAAGCCATCGGCAGCGAGCTGCGCGTTCCCGCGTCCGCCGAGATCGTGCTGGAAGGGCATATCTACCCGGACGCGAATCACCCGTCCGGCTTCGAGCATGCGCTGGAAGGCCCTTATGGCGACCACACCGGCTATTACAACGAGCAGGACAGCTTCCCGGTCTTCACGATCGACCGCATCACCATGCGCCGCGACCCCATTTACCACTCGACCTACACCGGCAAGCCGCCCGACGA
The DNA here is from genome assembly GCF_020707265.1 of Massilia sp. IC2-477. Lineage (GTDB taxonomy): Bacteria > Pseudomonadota > Gammaproteobacteria > Burkholderiales > Burkholderiaceae_D > Telluria. Next base: position 297,724 of record NZ_JAJFEQ010000005.1, on the reverse strand, counting down.
ACCGGCGGTGCTGGGCGTGGCGCTGAACGAAGTCTTCATCCCGCTGCTGCAGAAACAGTTCAGCGAGATCACCGACTTCTACCTGCCGCCGGAAGGCTGCAGCTACCGCATGGCGGTGGTGCAGATGAAGAAGCAGTACGCGGGCCACGCCAAGCGCGTCATGTTCGGGGTCTGGAGTTTCCTGCGCCAGTTCATGTATACCAAGTTCATCGTGGTGGTCGACGAAGACGTCAACGTGCGCGACTGGAAGGAAGTGATCTGGGCGATTACCACCCGGGTCGACCCGACCCGCGACACGGTGATGGTCGATAACACGCCAATCGACTACCTCGACTTCGCTTCGCCGATCAGCGGCCTGGGCAGCAAGATGGGCATCGACGCCACCAACAAGTGGCCGGGCGAGACCAACCGCGAGTGGGGCACCCCGATCGCGATGACGCCGGAGGTAAAAGCGCGGGTGGACGACATCTGGGGCCAGCTGGGCATCTAGGTTCTGGGCGGCACGCGTGCGGCGCGGCGGGGGAGGGCCGGGGTAGACTCGGCCTTCGATTACCACGACCACGGAGCGCTCACGATGAAGATCCTGATGGTGCTGACCTCGCACGACCGCCTTGGCGACACCGGCAAGAAAACCGGCTTCTGGCTGGAAGAGTTCGCCGCTCCCTATTATGTATTCAAGGATGCCGGCGCCGAGCTGACATTGGCCTCGCCGAAGGGCGGGCAGCCGCCGCTCGATCCGAAGAGCGACGAGCCGGACGCCCAGACCGAGGCGACCCGCCGTTTTCGCGCCGATCCGCAGGCCGGGCAGGCGCTTTCCAATACCGTCACCCTGTCCGGCGTGAACGCGCAGGACTTTGACGCCGTGTTCTATCCCGGCGGCCATGGCCCGCTATGGGACCTGGCCGAGGACGCCGATTCGATCCGCCTGATCGAAACCATGCTGGCGGCAGGCAAGCCGGTGGCGGCCGTGTGCCACGCTCCGGGCGTGCTGAAAGGCGTCAAGGGCCCCGGCGGCGAGCCGCTGGTCAAGGGCAAGCGCGTAACCGGCTTCACCAATACCGAGGAGGAAGCGGTCGGCCTGACCGAGGTCGTGCCTTTCCTGGTCGAGGACACCCTGACACAGCTGGGCGGCGAATACAGCAAGGCGGCCGACTGGCAATCCTATGTCCTGACGGACGGTCTCCTGGTCACGGGCCAGAACCCGGCGTCGTCGGAAGAAGGCGCGCGCGCCCTGCTCGCACTGTTGAAGCAGTCCTCCTGAGCCTTTACAAGATCCGGCCCCAAAACCAGTGGGGTCGGGTATAATTGTCGCCGGCGGGCCCCTGCGCATTGCGGCATGGTTTACCTGGTCAGGTCGGGAACGAAGCAGCCAAAGCCGTTCACCGCAAGTGCCGCAGATCAGGCTCGCCTTTTAATCTCCCTCCTGTTTCACCCTTCCAACTCACTCGAATTGTCCTGCCTTTAGCAGGTAAGCGCCATTGCGTGCGGCTGCGAGACTTGTTGCCAGGCACGACCGTCGGAATGTTCGCGGCAGCCGCCAACTGCGGTAAAATCCGGGTATGTCCTATCAAGTCCTCGCCCGCAAATACCGTCCCAAGAACTTCGAAACGCTGGTTGGCCAGGAGCACGTCGTCCGTGCGCTGACCCATGCCTTGAAGACTGGCCGCCTGCACCACGCCTACCTGTTCACGGGAACGCGCGGTGTCGGCAAGACGACGCTGTCGCGCATCCTGGCCAAGTCGCTCAATTGCGTGGGCCCGGACGGGCAGGGCGGGATCACGGCCGAACCCTGCGGCGTGTGCGAAGCCTGCCGCGCGATCGACGCCGGCCGCTTCGTGGACTACATCGAGATGGACGCGGCCTCCAACCGCGGCGTCGACGAGATGGCCCAGCTGCTGGAACAGGCGGTCTACGCCCCGAGCAATGCGCGCTTCAAGGTCTACATGATCGACGAGGTGCACATGCTGACCAACCACGCGTTCAACGCGATGCTGAAGACGCTTGAGGAACCGCCGCCGCATGTGAAGTTCATCCTGGCGACCACCGACCCGCAGAAGATCCCGGTCACGGTGCTGTCGCGCTGCCTCCAGTTCAACCTGAAGCAGATGCCGCCGGGTCACATCGTGGGCCACCTCGAGAACATCCTCGGCCAGGAAGGCGTCACCTTCGAGCAGCCGGCCCTGCGCCTGCTGGCGCAAGGCGCCCACGGCTCGATGCGCGACGCGCTGTCCCTCACCGACCAGGCGATCGCCTATGCCGCCGGCCAGGTGACCCTGGACGCGGTGCAGGGCATGCTGGGCGCGCTCGACCAGTCCTACCTGGTGCGCCTGCTGGATGCGCTGCAGGCGCAGGACGGCGCCGACCTGATGGCGGTGGCCGACGAAATGGCCAGCCGCAGCCTGTCCTACAACGGCGCGCTGCAAGACCTCGGCACCCTGCTGCACCGGATCGCGCTGGCGCAGTCGGTGCCCTCGGCGGTGCCGCAAGACCTGCCGGAACTGAACGACATCCTGCGCCTGGCCCAGGCTTTCGACGCCCAGGAAGTCCAGCTGTATTACCAGATCGCCGTGCACGGCCGCAACGAGATCGGCCTGGCGCCGGACGAGTACGCGGGCTTTACCATGACGCTGCTGCGCATGCTGGCCTTCCGTCCGGGACAGGGCGGCGCCGAGCAGGCCGCCAGCCCGGCAGCCCCTGCGGCAGCGGGTGCGGCGCCGGCCGCGCGCGCGGCAGCGGTCGCCGCGGCCAGCCATGCCGCGGTGGCGCCCGCGCGTCCGGCTGCGCCGCCGCCGGCACCCGCCGCAGCGGCGCCCGCAGCGCCCGCAGCAGCCAGCCCAGCCCCGGCCATGACCTCCGCCCGCGCCGCGATCAATGCGGCCCTGGAAGCGGCGCGCGCCGCGTCGGGCCAGAAAGCCCCGCCCAAGCCTCGCAACGAACCGCCAGCCGCGGCAGCGCCTGCCGCACCGGCCGCCGCGCCCGCACCGATTGCACCGGCAGCGCCACCGGCGCCTGGTCCCGCGGCCGCCATGCAGGCCGCACCGGCCGTGCGCCCGGCGCCGGGCGGTACGCCGCCATGGGAACAGTCCCAGCCGCAGGCAGTCCAGCCGCAACAGCAGGCCCAGCCGCAGGCTGGGCAAACCCAGGCGCGCATGCAGGGGGCGCCTGCCGAGGATGAACCGCCCTCCTGGGTCACCGAATTTTCCGACGACACCGCGGTCGCCGCCGATGCGCCGGCCGTAGTCACGGCACCGGCTCCGGCGCAGATGCGCGCCCCGGCCGCACCGCCGCACGCCTATGTCGTCACCCCGGTCCCTGCGATCGGCTGGGACGGCAACTGGCCGGCCCTGGCCGCCGGCCTGCCGCTGCGCGGCGTGGCCCAGCAGCTGGCCCTGCAGACCGAACTGATCGAATGCATCGCCCATGAGCAGGCCGCCACCTTCCGCCTGCGCGTGCCGGTCGACACCCTGCGCGCCAGCGGCAACAGCGAAAAGCTGACCGCCGCGTTGCAGGAGCATTTCCCGCAAGTGCGTGTCAGCCTCGATACCGAGATCGGCCCCGTGTGGTACACGGCCGCGGCCGAAGCCAAGGCCGCGCGCGAAGAGCGCCAGCGCCAGGCCGAAGCCCTGGTTGCCGCCGATCCCTTCGTGCAGGCCATGGAACGCACTTTCGGCGCCTTCGTCGTGCCCGGCTCGGTGAAGCCGGCCGCGGCCTGAACGCGCTCTGCATTAACATACATAAACCATCCGGACTTTTTGGAGATACCGACCATGATGAAAAACCAGCTCGCAGGCTTGATGAAACAGGCGCAAGCCATGCAGGACAACATGAAGAAGGCGCAGGAGCAGCTGGCTCTGATCGAAGTCGAAGGCCAGTCGGGCGCGGGCCTGGTCAAGGTCGTGATGACCTGCAAGAACGACGTCAAGCGCGTCACCATCGACCCGTCGCTGCTGGGCGATGATCGCGACATGCTGGAAGACCTGGTCGCGGCCGCGTTCAACGACGCCGTGCGCAAAGCCGAAGCCACCGCCAGCGAAAAGATGAGCGGCCTGACCGCCGGCATGCCGCTGCCGCCGGGCTTCAAGATGCCGTTCTAAGGACGAACGGTCCCATGTCGAAGTCGCTCGACTTCCTGACCGAGGCGCTGCGGCGCCTGCCCGGCATTGGTCCGAAGTCGGCGCAACGCATGGCCTTCCACCTGCTGCAGCATGACCGCGAAGGCGCGGCCATGCTGTCGCGCGCACTCTACCAGGCGGTCGACACGGTCCACCACTGCGCGATGTGCAATACCTTTTCCGACACCGAAGTGTGCGACTTGTGCGCGGACGAGTCGCGCGAACGCGCGCTGCTGTGTGTCGTCGAAACCCCTGCCGACCAGATGATGATCGAGCAGACCCTCACCTACAAGGGCCTCTACTTCGTGCTGATGGGCCGGCTCTCGCCGCTCGACGGCATCGGCCCGCGCGACCTGCACCTCGACAAGCTGGTCGGGCGCGCCACCGATGGTGTGGTCGAGGAAGTGGTGCTGGCCACCAATTTCACCAACGAGGGCGAAGCCACCGCCCACTACATCAGCGAGATGCTCAAGGCGCGCGGCCTGAAGGTCAGCCGCCTGGCGCGCGGCGTGCCCGTTGGCGGCGAACTCGAGTACGTGGATGCGGGCACGATAGCGCGCGCCATGCTCGATCGCCGCACTGCATAATTCCCCGTAAAGACGATTGGTGGCGGACGACCGGGGAGGGTTCCCTTGATGCCTGTGCGTGCGCGCAAGCCTCTTTGGTGTGCCGCTGCCATCATGGCACTTTCAGCGGAACCCACATGCATCTTGTCGATATCACGATGTTCTACGCCGCCGAAGGGGGCGGCGTCAGTACTTACCTGAATGCCAAGGCGCGCTGGCTTGCGCGCTATGGCTGGGCACGGCATACCATCCTGAGTCCCAACGTCGGCGACGACGAGGCGCCGGGCCTGGTGCGGGTGCCGGCCGTATCGCTGCCCGGCATCAACGGCTACCGCATGCCGCTCTCGGTGGCGGCCGCCGCCCGGCGCCTGCGCGATGCCCGCCCTGACCTGATCGAAGCGGGAGACGCCGGCCACAGCGCCTGGGCCGCGCTGCGCCTGCGCCAGCGACTCGGCATCCCGGCCATCGCCTTCTACCACTCCGACCTGCCGCGCCTGGTGCAGAACCGCTTCGGCGACACCATCTCGCACGGCACCTGCAAATACCTGGCCCACCTGTACCGGGAGTTCGATACCGTGCTGGCGCCGAGCCGGTTGATGGTGCACCAGCTGGCCGACATGGGCGTCACCCATGCGCTGCACCAGCCGCTCGGCATCGACAGCAAGATCTTCCACCCGAAACGCCGGCGCGCCAGCCTCCGGGCGGAACTCGGCCTGGCGGAAGACGCACGCCTGCTGGTCTACGCCGGCCGCTTCACGGCGGACAAGAAACTGCCGCTGCTGATCGAGGCCGTGCGCAAGCTGGGCGAGCCTTATCACCTGCTGCTGGTCGGTGGAGGGGACGCGCTGCCCCGCCATGAACAACTGAGCTTCATGCCCTTCCAGCGCGACCAGCGCGCCTTGGCCGGCATGCTGGCCAGCTGCGACCTGCTGGTGCATCCGGGCGACTGCGAAACCTTCGGCCTGATCGTGCTGGAAGCGATGGCCTGTGGGCTGCCGGTCGTGGGGACGAGCGGCGGCGGCGTGGGCGAGCTGGTGGACGAGCAGACCGGCATGCTAGCGCGCCCCAACGACGTCGACAGCCTGGCCGGCGCCATCGAAGCAATCTACGGGCGCGACCTGGCGCAGCTGGGCGCCAATGCGCGGCGCAAGGCGCAGAATCAATACGATTGGAGCCAGGTCTTCCCGCAGCTGATGCACCGCTACGGCAGCCTGCTGGCGGCGCGCCCCAATGCGCGGCGTTCGCTGGAGAGCGTCTGTGTTTCCGAGTGAGGGGAGCGGCGGCCAGGCCGGCCCCGGGCCCGCGCTGTGCGTGTCGATCCACGACGTGGCCCCGGCCACCTGGGACGAATGCGCGCGCCTGGCCGCGGCCCTGCGCGAGGTGGCCGACATCCCGCTGACCTGGCTGGTGGTGCCCCAATACCACCGCGGTGGCGGTGACCCGGTGCGGATGGAGGCGGGGCTGGATGAGGCGCTGGCGCGCGGCGACGAACTGGCTCTGCATGGATTCACTCACCTCGACACGGCGCCGCGCGGGCCCGGTTTGAGCGAGCGTTTTTTGCGCGGAACCTACAGCCACGAAGGCGAGTTCGCGGCCCTGCCGGCCGACGAGGCGGCACGCCGCATCCAGTGCGGACTGGACTGGTTCGCCGCGCGGGGCTGGCCGGTGCGCGGCTTCGTGCCGCCGGCCTGGCTGATGGGAGAGGGGGCCTGGCAGGCGCTGCGCGCCTTCGACTTCGACTACACCACAACTTTCCGGCGCTTTCACCTGCTGGGCGGGCGCGCCGGCGCCGGCACGGCCGCGACGGTGCTGTCGCCCTCGCTGGTCTATGCGGCGCGCAACCGCAGCGGCAGGCTGGCCTCGCCGTTGCTGGCGGATGTGCTCGCGCTGGCGCTGGCGCGCCGGCCGCTCATCCGGCTAAGCCTGCACCCGCCGGACGTGCGCCATCCGCGCCTGCTGCGTCATGCGCAGGCAACGCTGGCGCGCCTGCTGGCCACGCGCACGGCCCTGACTAAGGCCGCGTTCGCGCAGCAACTGCTTACCAGTACGGTCCCCAATAACCGCCACCTCGCCAGTAGCGCCCACCCCATCCGCCGTAGTACGACGGACCAACCTGGCGCAGCTCCTCGCGCGTGCTGAGCTGCAACACGCACTGGCGCCATTGGTCGCTGTTCGGCGCATAGCCAAGGCGTGAGCAGGCCGGACCGTAGATGGTCATGAGTTCGGCCATTTCCGACTGTGCACGTTCGGCCCGTTGCTGCGGCGTGCTGCAGGCCGCGAGCGTCAGGGTCAATCCCACTAACGCTATTTTTGCGATTTGCATGATCTGCTCCTTTGCCCGCCGTTCTGGCGGCTTTGTTCCAGTATAGGACGGCAGGTGGGTATATGTAGCGCATAAATCAATCGTGCCCACCTCGGGAATCCGAACAAAACTGGTTCGGAGTAGGACTTTTTCTGGCAATTTTCTGGCAAGATACGGGCCTAAAAAAATAATGGGGGAGTGACAAGATGCGACAGCGTCGATGGAAGACCTGGGCCCTGCGGGGACTGGGCGGAGTGCTTTTGCTCGTCCTGGTGGCGATCGTCGCGGGATGGCTGTATCTGCGCGCCAGCCTGGCCCAGCTCGACGGCGAGCGCAGGGGGGCCGGCTTGGGGGCCACCGTGACCGTGACGCGCGATGCCGCCGGGGTGCCCCTGATCAGCGGCGCCAGCCGCGCCGACGTGGCCTATGCCACCGGCTTCGTGCACGCCCAGGAGCGTTTCTTCCAGATGGACCTGTTGCGCCGCACGGCCGCCGGCGAACTGGCCGAGCTGTTCGGCCCGCGCGCGCTGCCGCTCGACCGTTCGCGCCGCCTGCACCGCTTCCGCGCCCGCGCCCAGGATGTCCTGGCGCGCCTCCCGGCCGCGGAGCGCGCGCTACTGGAACGCTACGTCGCCGGCGTCAACGACGGCCTCGGGGCGCTGCGCACCAAACCCTTCGAATTCCTGCTGACCGGTACCGAGGCGCGCCCATGGAGCGCGGTGGACTCGCTGCTGGTGATCTGGGCCATGTACATCGATCTGCAGGGCAACCAGGAAGCGCGCGAACTGGCGCGCGGCTGGCTGCGCGAGCACAGCGACCCGGCCCAGCTGGCCTTCCTGCTGCCCGAATCGAGCAGCTGGGACACGACGCTCGATGCCGGCACGGCCGCCGCTGCACCAGGCCCGGCGCCGCTGCCGCCCAGGGCCCCGGCCTGGTGGGGGGCGGCGCCCGAGAAGCCCGCGCAGCTGGCCGGCGCCGCCTTTGTCGATTCGGTCGGCAGCAATAACCATGCGATCGCCGGCAGTCGCAGCGCCAGCGGCGCCGCCATCGTCTCGGACGACATGCACCTCGGCCTGCAGCTGCCCAACATCTGGTACCGCCTGGCGCTCAGCTTCCCCGACCCCAAGGGCAAGGATGGCAGGCGGCGCCTGGTGGGCGTAAGCCTGCCGGGCGCGCCGCCGACCGTCATCGTCGGCAGCAACGGGCAGGTGGCCTGGGCTTTCACCAACAGCTACGCCGACCTGGTCGACCTGGTGGCGCTGAACACCGATCCGGCCCGCCCCGGCCAGGTGCGCACGCCGAACGGCTGGGAGACCCCGGCCGACCACGTCGAGCTGATCGCCGTGAAAGGGGCCGCCTCCGAGCGCTTCGTGGTACGCGAGACTTCGCTGGGCCCGATCCGCGAGGCCGGCGGGCGCCAGTACGCGGTGCACTGGATCGCACATGACCCGCAGGCGATCAACGTCAACCACCTGAAGCTCGAGACCGCGGCCAGCGTGGATGAAGCCCTGGGGATCGCCGCCATCGACGGCATCCCGGCGCAGAACTTCGTGGCCGGCGACGCCCAGGGCAACATCGGCTGGACCATCGGCGGCCTGCTGCCGCAGCGCGCGACGCCGTCGCTGGCGTCCACCTTCCCGCTGGAGGAGGGCACGCCGACATGGAACGCGCTGCTGCCGCCGGCAAGCTATCCGCGCGTGGTCAACCCGGCGGGTGGCCAGATCACGACCGCCAACAGCCGCCAGCTGATGGGCGAGGGCGCGGCGCTGATCGGCGACGGCGGCTTCGACCTCGGCGCGCGCAACCGCCAGCTGGCCGAGGGCGTGCAGGCCCTGGGTCAGAAAGTCGGCATGCGCCAGGCTTTCGATGCGGCCCAGGACGACCGCGCCCTGTTCATCGGGCGCTGGCGCGAGCGCGCACTGCAGGCGCTGGACGCGCAGGCGCTGGCCGGCCAACCGCAGCGCGCCGAGTTCCGCCGGCTGCTGGAGAAGAGCTGGACCGGCCACGCCAGCGTCGACTCGGTCGGCTACCGCCTGGCGCGCAACTACATGTGGGCGCTGAACGAGCTGCTGTTCGGGCGCGCCAACAAGGCGCTCGGGGAGCTCGAGCCGAAGACCACGCTGGCCACCGCCACCAGCCGCTGGCCAGACGTGGTGGCGCGCCTGTTGGATGCCCGTCCGGCCGGCTGGCTGCCGCCGGGTCATGCCGACTGGCGCGCGGTGCAACTGGCCGCCATCGACCGCGTGATCGCCGACCTGGGCAAGGATGGACAGCCGCTGGCGAAGGCTACCTGGGGACAGCGCAACACCGCGACCATCGCCCATCCGATCAGCATCGCGGTGCCGGCGCTGGCGCCGGTGCTGGGCGCCCCCGCGGACCAGCTGCCGGGCGATTCGAACATGCCGCGCGTGGCGGGGCCGAAGTTCGGGCAGTCCGAGCGCCTGACGGTGTCGCCGGGACGCGAGGAAGAGGGGCTGTACAACATGCCGGGTGGGCAGAGCGGGCATCCGCTGTCGCCGTTCTTCCTGGCCGGGCACAAGGAGTGGGTGAGGGCGGAGCCGGTGCCGCTGTTGCCGGGGGCGGCGAAGTACACCTTGCGGTTTGTCCCGTAGGGTGGGCGGCTTGTGATCCGGTCCACTGGACCAGATCACCCCACGCGGTCAACCAGCGGCGAGATCATCGCGCACGATGTTTGTACGTCACGTATCACCGCGTGGGCGGGAGACCCGCCCACCCTACTTAGCAGGTAACAGCAATGGCGCCTGCAGCATCCCCGTAATCGCATCCGCACTCGACGGATGCCCCAGGAAGTAACCCTGCACCATATCGCAGCCATACTGCTCGAGCAGCAGCAGTTGCTCGCCGGTCTCCACGCCCTCGGCCACCACCACCATCTTGAGCCCGTGCGCCATCGCGATGATGGCGCGGGTGATGGCCGCGTTCTCGGAATCCTGGGGCAGGCCATTGATGAAGCTGCGGTCGATCTTCAGCGCGCGCACGTCGAAGCGCTTCAGGTAGTTCATCGACGAGTAGCCGGTGCCGAAATCGTCGATCGACAGGAACACGCCGATGCCGCGCAGTTGTTCCAGCGTCGCCAGGGTGGCGCGCGCGTCGTCCATCAGCGTGCCTTCGGTCAGCTCCAGCTCCAGCAGGCGCGGCTCCAGGCCGGCGTCCAGCAGGGCCGAGTGGACCATCTGCGACAGGTTCTCGTCCTTGAACTGCTTGGCCGACAGGTTGACCGCCATGCGCAGGGTGCGCTGGGCCTGGCGCTGCCACAGCCTGGCCTGGCGGCAGGCGGTGCGCAGCACCCATTCGCCGATCGGCACGATCAGGCCGGTCTCCTCGGCCAGCGGGATGAACTCGGTCGGCGGCACCAGGCCGCGCTCGGGATGGCGCCAGCGCACCAGCGCTTCCACCCCGACGATCTCGGAACTGCGTACGTCGCGCTGCGGCTGGTAGACCAAATAAAGCTCGTCGTTCTGCAGCGCCTTGCGCAGCCCGACCTCGAGCTTCACGTGGCTCATGATCTGCATCGTCAGCGAAGAGCTGTACAGCTTGGCGTTGTTCTTGCCGCAGTTCTTGGCGTGGTACATCGCGGTGTCGGCGAATTTCAGCAGTGAGCCGCAATCGTCGCCGTCTTCCGGGAACAGCGAGATGCCGATGCTGGCGGTCACGAAGATCTCGTTGCCCTCGATGAGGAAGGGCCGCCGCATTGCTTCCTTGACGCGGTGGGCGACGTTGAGCGCATGCTCGACCCGTTCCAGGTCGGGGATCAGGATGGTGAACTCGTCGCCGCCCAGGCGCGCCAGGTTGGTGGCGTGGTCCTTGCCGTCCCCGCGCGACACCAGGTCGCTCGGGCGGGTGGTTTCGCGCAGCCGTTCCGACACCATCTTGAGCAGCGCGTCGCCCGCATTGTGGCCGAGCGTATCATTGATGCGCTTGAAGGCGTCCAGGTCCATGAACAGCACGGCGAACTTCTTGTTGCCCATTTTCGAGCGCTGCAGCTCGCGTTCCAGCGTCTCCAGGAAGGCCTGGCGGTTCGGGATGCCGGTCAGGCTGTCGCAGTAGGCCAAACGCCGGATCTGTTCCTCGGCGCGCTTGCGCTCGCTGATGTCGCGCACCAGGCCGAGCACCTGCGAGGCGCTGGTGGCAACCAGCCGGGCTTCGAAATGCTGCACTTCGCCGCAGTGTTCCAGGTCGTACTCGACCGAGCGCACCTGCTGGGTGGTCAGCACGGTGCGCATCTGCTCCAGCACCCGCGCCGCGATCTCGGGCGGCAGCACGTCGGTGACGTGCTTGCCGATGCAGGGCTGTGGCTGGTGCGGCGCGCGGCCGCGCCCCGGGCGCTCGTGGCCCGGCTCGTAGTCGAGGTAGAAACCATCGCGGTCGAGCCGGAAGAAGGTGTCGGGAATCGCCGCCAGCACCGCCCGGTTCTGGGCGTCGGCGATGCGCAGGCGCGCGATGGCGTCGCTGGCGCGCAGTACGTAGAGCACGCGGTGCCCGAGGATGGGCCAGTTGATCGGCTTCGAGACGAAGTCGGTCGCCCCGGCTTCGTAGGCGCGCGTGACCGCTTCCAGGTCGTCGCCGCCGGTGACCATCACGATCGGCACGCTGGTGCCGTCGAAGCTGTTGACGATGCCGGCGGCGCGGATCGCCTCGCAGGCGGCAAAGCCGTCCATGCGCGGCATCTCGACATCCATCAGGATCAGGTCGGGCGCGCAGGTACGCGCCAGTTCCACGGCTGCCTGCCCATCGGCCGCCTCGATCGCGTCCAGCCCGACCTGGGCCAGCATCTCGAGCATCAGCATGCGCATGACCGGATCGTCATCGGCGACCAGCACCGTTCCGCGCTTCGGAAGAGAAGAAGGCATCTCAGGTTTCCTTTTCAAGCATGGCGTGGAGCGAATGGCGCACGTTCTGGAATTCGTGTTCCATATCCGCGAGGATGCGGTCGGCGCCATCGACGGTATCGGCGCGTCCGAGTTGTTCGAGTTCCTTGCACAGGGTCGCGAGGCGCGCCGCGCCGACGTTGGCGCTGGCCGACTTCAGGCTGTGGGCGACCCGGCGCACGCTGCCGGCGTCCATGCCCTCGACCGCTTCGCGCAGCGTGGCCAGGTGGCGCGGCGTGTCGCCGACATAGGCGTTGATGACCTTCTGCACCAGCGCGTCGCCGCCGTCGCGGCTCAGGGCCCGGATGTTGTCGAGCGCAACCCGGTTGACCGCCTCGCGCTGGATCACCTCGACCGTTTCCTTCGGCAGCCGCGGCGGCGCGTCGAGGTGGTGCGCGGTGGCCGCCAGCGGCACCGCCACCCAGCGGCCGATCACGGCCGACAGCTGCTGCTGGGTGAACGGCTTGGACAGGTAGTCGTCCATGCCGGCCGCCAGGCAGGCTTCGCGGTCGCCCTGCAGGGCGTTGGCCGTGATCGCGATCACCGGCAGGGTGCGCGCGCGGCCCGCTTCGCGCTCGTGGCGGCGGATCGCGGCGGTGGCCGCGAAGCCGTCCATCACCGGCATCTGGCAATCCATCAGCACCGCGTCGAAACTGCCGTTCTGCACCGCCTGCAGCGCTTCCTGGCCGTTGCGCGCGCAGGTCGCTTCGATGTCCAGGCTTTCCAGCATGGCCATCGCGACTTCGACGTTGACCGGATTGTCCTCGGCCAGCAGTACGCGGCGGACCCGCGCGCGCGGCGCCGGCCGCGCCGCATCAGTCGGCGCGGCCGGGGCGGGGGACTCGGCCCTGCTTGCCGAAAGGTTGGGGGCGGCCGCTGGAATGGCGGCGGCCGGGGCGTGCAGGCGCGCGGCGCAGGCGGCCAGGCAGGCGTACAGGTCGGCGGCGCGCGCCGGCTTGACCAGCTGGTAGGCGACGCCCGCGGCGCGCCGCTGCACCGGGTCGGCCGCCAGCCGTTCCGGACTGACCAGCACCAGGTGGGTGGCGCGGGCGCCGCCATCGGCCTTGATCGAGGCGGCCAGCGCCAGCCCGCTGGTATGGGTCAGCTCCATGTCGAGCACCGCCGCGTCGTAGGGACGGCCGGCACGCGCTGCCCTGAGCAGGCTTTCGTAGGCGGCCGCCGCGCTGGCCGCGCTGTCGGCCCGGGCGCGCCAGGCGTGCAGCTGCTGGGCCAGGTCTTCGCGGCTTTCTTCCTGCTCGTCCACCACCAGCACGCGCAGGCCTTCCAGGCTGTGCTGGCGGTGCCCCGGCGCGTCCGGATCGACGCGGCGCTTGTCGAAGCTGACGGTGAACCAGAAGATCGAGCCCTGCTTGGGCGCGTTGTCGACGCCGATCGCGCCGCCCATCAGTTCCACCAGCTGCTTCGAGATCGCCAGGCCCAGGCCCGTGCCGCCGTAGCGCCGGGTGGTGGAGTCGTCGGCCTGCGAGAAGGCCTCGAACAGGCGCGCCCGCGCCTCGCGCGAGATGCCGATGCCGGTATCGTGCACCTCGAAGCGCAGCATCACCGACTGGGTGTCCTCGCCGGCCACGCGCACGCGCGCCAGGATCCGCCCCTGTTCCGTGAACTTGATGGCGTTGCCGAGCAGGTTGGCCATGATCTGGCGCAGCCGGTTCGGGTCGCCGCAGATCGCCACCGGTATGTCGTTGGCGATGTCGAAGTCGAAGCCGATGCCCTTGGCGGCGGCCTGCGGCGTGTACACGTTGTGGATGTCGTCCAGCAGGTCCCACAGGTTGAAGTTGATGTACTCGATGGTCAGCTTGCCGGCTTCGATCTTGGAAAAATCGAGGATGTCGTTGATGATCACCAAGAGGTGCTCGCCCGAGCGTTTTACCAGGGTGGTGTAGTTGCGCTGGGTTTCGGTGAGCCCGGTGGCGAGCAGCATTTCTGTCATGCCGAGCACGCCGTTCATCGGAGTGCGGATCTCGTGGCTCATGGTGGCAAGGAAGGCGCTCTTGGCGCGGCTCGCGGCCTCGGCGGCATTCTTGGCCTTTTCCAGCTGCTCGGTGCGCACGCCGACCTGGCGTTCCAGCTCGTCGCGGTGGTGCAGCAGGGCGGCGCCGCGGTCCTCGATCTGGGCCATCATGGTGTTGAAGCTGTCGATCAGCTGCCCCAGTTCGTCGGTGCGCTGGTGGGCGATGCGCAGGCTGTAGTTCTGGCTGCTCGACACCTTCTGCGCGGCCTGGATCAGCTTCGTGACCGGCTCGGCGATGCTGCGCTTGAAGCGCCCGGCCATCGCCACCGACACCACCAGCGAAACGCCCATCGCCAGGCCCATCACGCACAGCCCGGCCAGGATGTCGATCCAGGTCGCCACCAGGTCGGTCTCGATCATCACCACGCCGACCTGGATCTCACCGGCCATCACGGGCTGGAACACGCGCATGCGGCGCGACAGCAGGCGCTGGCCGTCGAGGTTGACGGCAGCCAGGGTCTCGGCGTCGATTCCTTCCAGCCGGTCCGGCGCCGGGACAGGGGCGCCGTCCTCGCGCGCCAGGTACTGGACGAAGGGCTTGCCGTTACGGTCGTACAGGACGGCGGCGGCGATATCGCTCTTGGCCGAGAGCACGCCGAGCGCGCTGCGTGCGCGGTCGCGGTCGCGCAGCAGCAGGTAGTCGGCGCTACTGGCCGCGATGACCTGGGCAAAGGTCGACAGCTGCATTGCCTCGTCCTTGCGGTGGTTGGCCACCGAAGTCACCGCAAAGGCCGCGAACACGAATACCAGGGCGGTTGCAGTGGACAGCAGCGAGATGATGGTCAGCTTCTGATTCAGGCTGGAGCGCTCGAAGTTCGGCATTCTGATCCCGCAGGTACGGCGGAACGGCCCGGCGCCGGACGACGCAGGGCTTCCTTTGCGGAATGCAAATTCCCGCAAGAAAAAAATATACGGTTAAGGGGAGGGGGGAGCGTTGAGGGAAGTCAACGTGTTGAAGGCAGTGCAATTAAGCGCGTGACAGGTGTTTGCGCATCCTTTCACCGCTAGCATTTGAACCGTCATTCCGGCGAAGGCCGGAATCCAATTTTGCTTGCAGCCGGCTAGCGCTTGCGTGCACCCGCCAACAAGACGCGACGAACTTGGATCCCGGCCTTCGCCGGGATGACGGTCTTGCGGCTGGTGACTAAAGGAAGAAGGAGGTGCGAAAGTCGTTCAAAAAACAGAAGGGGCGCCTTCGCGCCCCTCCATTCATTCAGGCCTCAACAACACGTGGCCCGTTTCCCGCCGTAGCGCGCCTCCTGCCGCTCGCGGAAAAACTCCTCGTACGTCATCGGCGTCTGGTCCGGATGGGTACGCTCCATGTGCGCCAGGTAGGTGTCGTACTCGGGCAGGCCGACCATCAGGCGCATGCTCTGCCCGAGGTACTTGCCTGCCTGCTTGCCAGCGTCGAGGAGGGCGCTGATCATCACGGCACCTGCGGGTTGGGCATGGCGACGTACGGGGTCTCCTTCGTGGTCGGGCCGCTGCTGCCGCGGGCGGCCAGGATGGTGCGCACGCCGTAGAACAGCACCGAGATCACCACCAGCATGAAGAAGCCCGCCAGCGTGGCGTCGACGTAGTCGTTGAAGATGATGCGTTCCATCTGCTCGACCGTCTTGGCCGGCGCCAGCACCGTGCCGGCGTCGTGCGCGGCCTGGAACTTGTTGGCGTGGGCGATGAAGCCGACCTTCGGATTCGGATCGAAGATCTTCTGGTAGCCGGCGGTCAGGGTGCAGGCCAGCAGCCAGATGGTCGGTACGATGGTGACCCAGGCGTACTGCGCACGCTTCATCTTGAACAGCACGCAGGTGCCGAGGATCAGCGCGACGGCGGCCAGCATCTGGTTGGCGATGCCGAACAGCGGCCACAGGGTGTTGATGCCGCCCAGCGGATCGACCACGCCCTGGTACAGGAAGTAACCCCAGGCCGCCACGCACAGGCCGGTGGCCAGCAGGTTGGCCGGCAGCGACTCGGTGCGCTTCAGCGACGGGGCAAAGGCGCCCAGCAGGTCCTGCAGCATGAAGCGGCCGGCGCGGGTGCCCGCATCCACCGCGGTCAGGATGAACAGGGCCTCGAAGAGGATCGCGAAGTGGTACCAGAAGGCCATCATGGCCTGGCCGCCGATCACGTTCGACAGGATGTGGGCCATGCCCACGGCCAGGGTCGGGGCGCCGCCGGCGCGCGAGATGATGGTGTGCTCGCCGACGTCGCGCGCCATCTGTTCCAGGGTTTCAGGGGTGATCACGAAGCCCATCTGCGACACGGCTGCTGCCGCCGACTGCGCGGTGGTGCCCAGCACCGCGGCCGGGCTGTTCATGGCAAAGTAGACGCCCGGGTCGATGGTCGATGCCGCCACCAGCGCCATGATCGCGACAAACGATTCCATCAGCATGCCGCCGTAGCCGATGAAGCGGGCGTGGGTTTCGTTCTCCAGCATCTTGGGCGTGGTGCCCGAGGAGATCAGCGCGTGGAAGCCCGACACCGCGCCGCAGGCGATGGTGATGAACAGGAAGGGGAACAGGTTGCCCGACCACACCGGACCGGTGCCGTCGATGAACTTGGTGGTGGCCGGCATGCGCAGTTCCGGCGCGACGATCACGATGCCGATCGCCAGCGCCACGATGGTGCCGATCTTGAGGAAGGTGGACAGGTAGTCGCGTGGCGCCAGCAGCAGCCAGACGGGAATCACGGAAGCGATGAAGCCGTAGCCGATCAGCATCCAGGTCAGTTCGGTGCCGGTGAAGGTGAAGGCCGGGCCCCAGGTCGGCGAATCGTGCACCCACTGGCCGCCGATGATGGCGAGCATCAGCAGCACGAAGCCGATGATCGAAACTTCGCCGATGCGGCCGACGCGCACGTAGCGCGAGTAGATACCCATGAACAGCGCGATCGGAATGGTCGCCATCACCGTGAACGAACCCCACGGCGAACCGGTGAGCGCCTTCACGACGATCAGGGCCAGCACGGCCAGGATGATCACCATGATCATGAAGCAGCCCAGCAGCGCGATCAGGCCCGGGATCTCGCCCATCTCGGACTTGATGAGGTCACCGAGCGAACGGCCGTCGCGGCGGGTGGACATGAACAGGACGATGAAATCCTGCACGGCGCCGGCGAACACGACGCCGGCCAGGATCCACATCATGCCCGGCAGGTAGCCCATCTGGGCCGCCAGCACCGGGCCGACCAGCGGGCCGGCGCCGGCGATCGCCGCGAAGTGGTGGCCGTACAGGACGTACTTGTTGGTCGGGACGTAGTCCAGGCCGTCGTTGTACTTGTAGGCCGGGGTCTGGCGCAGCGGGTCGAGCCCGAGCGCCTTGTAGGCGATGAATTTGCTGTAGAAGCGGTAGGCGATCAGGTAGACGCAAATCGCGGCGGCGACGATCCAGATCGCGTTGATGGTTTCGCCGCGCTTGACGGCGATGAACCCGAGCGAAAAGGCGCCGAGGATCGACAGGGCGATCCAGCCGAGCGAGCTCGACATTCGTTTCATGGTGCTCCTCCGAGGATGGATTGGAATCCGTATTGATTACTTATCGTGGCCGGCCGCATGCGTATTGACCGGCGGTTTTAGGGACAGCGTACCGGCGAGTATGTTGCACGAATATCAGCACCGCAAGCGCATGATTACGCAGTGCCTGCGTAGTACTACGTAGCTGCCGGGCCCGGCAGCCTTGCAGTTTCCACCGTAAAATGTCGGGCTGACACAACCGTAGGGTGGGCGGATTTTCCGCCCACGCGGTGATAGTTAGCTGGAAAGCGCCACGTACGATGATTTCACCACTGGTCGACCGCGTGGGCGGGAGATCCGCCCACCCTACGACGCAAATATGAAACTCAGGCAGAAGGTGATCGTGCTGGCGATCGGGCCGCTGATCGTGGCCCTGTGCGCGATCGCCCTGTTCGTGCGCCAGCAGGCCGCCGAACTGGCGCAGCAGCAGCGCGCCACCATCCAGCGCGCCTACCTCGCAAGCAAGGAGGCCGAGCTGCGCCACTACGTGGCCCTGGCCACGCAATCGATCGGCCACCTGGTGCGCTCGGGCCGCAAGGACGCCGCCACCCTGGAGGAGGCCAAGCGCATCCTCGGTTCGCTCAGCTTCGGCGACGATGGCTACTTCTTCGTGTACGACATGCAGGGCCGCAGCCTGATGCACCCGCGCCAGCCCGAGCTGGTCGGCACCGACATGTGGGACTGGCGTGACGCCAATGGCGTGCCCACCATCCGGCGCCTGATCGAACGCGCCCGCGCCGGCGGCGGCTTTCACCGCTACACCTGGGCCAAGCCCTCATCGAACCGCGCCGCGCCCAAGCTTGGCTACGTGGTGCCGATCGAGCACTGGGGCTGGATGATGGGCACCGGGATCTACCTCGACGACGTCGAAGCCGCGCTGGCCCAGGTCGACGCCCAGCAGTCGCGCAACATCGGCGAGACCCTGCTGTGGATCGCTGGCCTCGCAGTGCTGGCCTCGGTGGCGGTGGCCAGCGGCGGCCTGGTGCTGAACCTGCGCGAGCTGCGCGTGGCCGACGCCAAGCTCAAGGCCCTGGCCCAGCGCGTGGTCGAATCGCAGGAGGAAGAGCGGGCACGCCTGTCGCGCGACCTGCACGACGGGATCAGCCAGGCCCTGGTCTCGGTCAAGCTGCAGCTGGAAGCGGGCCTGATCCGGCTGGACGGCGACGCCACCCAGCAGCAGGCCGCGCGCGACGCGCTCGAACGCACGGTGGACCAGGTCAAGTCGGTGCTGGGCGAGGTGCGCCGCATCTCGCACGACCTGCGTCCGGCCCTGCTGGACGACCTGGGCCTGGCGCCGGCGCTCGACCACCTGGCCAGCGAGTTTGGACGCCACAGCGGCACTCCGGTGCGCTTCCACGTCGAAGGGACAGTCGACGGGCTGCCCGAGATGGCGGGCACGGTGCTGTTTCGCATTGCCCAGGAAGCGCTCACCAATGCCGAGCGCCATGCCGGCGCGCGCCAGGTCGAGATGCTGCTGGCGCGCCGCGGCCGCTGCCTCAGCTTGAGCATCGCCGACGACGGCGTCGGCTTCGACGCCCAGGGCATCGCCCAGCACCCACAGCGCGGCATCGGCCTGCGCAACATGATGGAACGGATGGAAGCCATCGGCGGCCTGCTCGCGATCGAGTCATCGCCGCTCGGCACCCGCGTGGTGGCCAGCATCGATTTGAAGGAACAGACATGAGCGACGCTTCTGACATCAAGATCCTGCTGGTGGACGACCATCCGTTGGTGCGCGACGGCCTGCGCGCCCGCCTGGAAGCGGCGCCGCGCCTGCGCGTGGTGGGCGAGGCCGGGTCAGGCGAGGAAGCCATCGCGCAGGCCGGCGCCTGCCGTCCCGACCTGGTGCTGATGGACGTGAACATGAAAGGCGGCAGCGGCATCGAAGCCACGGCGCGCCTGCTCGAACACTATCCCGACATCCTGGTGCTGATCCTGTCGATGCACGACAAGCCCGAATACGTGGCCCAGGCCATGGCGGCCGGCGCGCGCGGCTACGTGCTGAAGGACGCGCCCGGCAAGGACATCGTGCTGGCGATCGACACCGTGATGGGCGGCGGCATCTACTACAGCGCCGCGTTGGCGCGCCAACTGGCCAACCCGGCGCCGCAGGACACGCTGCTGACGCTGCGCGAGCAGGAAGTCCTGAGGCACATCGCCGATGGCCAGTCGAACAAGCAGATCGCCCGAGCCCTCGACCTGTCGGTGCGTACGGTCGAAACCCACCGCCTCAACATCAAGCGCAAGCTCGGGATCGAAGGGCAGGCAGAGCTGATCCGCTTCGCCGTCCAGCGTGCGGAAAATGGTGGTTATCCGTGAGTATGTACGAATAGTATCTATAAAGAAACAAAAGGTGTTGCTTTCTGATAATCCGTCGAATAAGATTGACCGAATATCATTCGGAGCCGCACTGAGAACCCCATGGCCGAGCTGGACCCGTTTCCGCTGGTAGCAATCGACCCGGTCGCCAATGGGCAGAACGAGTGGGTTGCGCTTTGCCTGCGGATCCAGCCGGGCGCGAACCTGGCGCAGGAGCTGCAGGCCGTCTTCGGCACGCCGGACCTGCTGGCCGCCATCGCGCCGCTCGACGGGCTCCTGATGCTCGACCATCCCGCCGCCTTGACCCCGCCGGTACTGGCACTGACTCCGGCCAACCGTATCGGCTTCGTCGTCGCTGCTTCTACGCTGGCGGAAGATGGCGTCGCGCGCCGCCTCACCGAACTGCACGAACTCGGCTACCGCCTGTGGCTGGACGGCACGCCGCCGGCCGGCGTGGCCGTGCCGCCCGCGCTGCGCACCATCGCGCGCGACTACCGGCGCGACGGCCTGCCGCCGGCACGCCCGGCGGCGCTGTTCGGCCCGCACATGGTGCGTGGCGTCGACAGCGTCAAGGCGTTCGCAGACAGTGAAATGGCAGGCTTCGACTGGTTCAGCGGCGACTATCCCTGCGACCCGGCCGCCGCCGGCGACACCAACGACGGCACATCGCGCCGCCGCATCCTGACCTTGCTGGGCCTCTTGTCGCGCGACGCCGATTCGCGCGAACTCGAACTGCAGCTCAAGCAGGATCCGGCCCTGTCTTACCACCTGCTCAAGCTGGTCAACTCGGCCGCTTTTGCCGTGAGCACGCAAATCACCAGCTTCAACCAGGCCATCAGCCTGCTGGGAAGGCGCCAGCTGCAGCGCTGGCTGCAACTGCTGCTGTACGCGCGCCAGCACGCCGACGGGCTGCCGAACCTGCTGCTGCCGCTGGCGGCGCGCCGCGGCGCCCAGCTGGAGGCGCTATGCAAGGAGAGCGGGGGAGACCGCGACGCCTGCGACCTGGCCTTCATGGCCGGCGTGTTCTCGCTGCTCGACCGGCTGCTGCACATGCCGATGGCGGACATCGTCGCCGACCTGCACCTGCCGGAGCACGTATCCAGCGCGCTCCTGGCGCGCAGCGGACAACTGGGCGCCTGGCTGCGCCTAACCGAAGCCCACCCGTCCCGAGCGGACCTCGAGGCGGCGGGGATTGCCCCCGCCGACTGGTGGAACAGCCAGTTGAATGCCTACCACTGGGCCATCCAGGTGGGCCGGAATGTCTGATATGCACGCACTCGTACCAGTAGACGCAGCTCTTGATTTTGTCGGTGGTACGGGCGCCGTGTGTGATGCCGTGCTGCGCCTGCGTGGCGAAGCCCTGCACGAGACCCTGGGCCGCATCGCGGCCGACCTGCTCGCCAGCCCGCACGGCCGCTTCCTGCCCGGCGCCGGCATCGGCACCGCTCCCGGCATCGGCCCCGTGCTGCGCCAGGTGGTGGCCGGCAGCACCGAACAATTCGGCATCTATGAAGTGACCGGCCGCGACGCCTACGGCCCCGACGATGCGCGCCTGCTGGCGGGCCTGGCCCACCTGACCGCATCAATGCTGCAAGTGCATTCGCTGGCGGTGCGCTCGACCCACGCCTACGCGCAAATGGAAGCCCAGCTCGCGCACCAATCGCAAATCCTCGACCAGATCCACGAGTCGGTGCTGACCATGGATCAGATGGGCTACATCACCAGCTGGAACCGCGGCGCCGAAGAACTGTTCGGCTACACCGCACTGGAAGCGATCGGCCGTAACATCCTGTTCCTGTATGCCGACGAGGAAGAGGAATTCCAGGATTTCTTCGCCGAGCGGGGCGGGCGCATGATGGAAGTGCGGCGCCGCAAGAAGTCCGGCGACGTGTTCTGGGCCAGCCTGTCGCTGTCTCCCTTGCGCGACCTGGCCGAGCGCCCAATCGGCCTGATCGCCTACCTGACCGACATCACCGAGCGCAAGCAGGCCGAGGAACAGCTGCACCATCTGGCCTATTACGACGAACTCACGGGTCTGCCAAACCGCACCCTGTTCGCGCGCCTGGTCGACCAGGCCCTGATGGTCGCCCAGCGCAACGAGGCCGCCGGCTGCGTGCTGTTCATGGACCTGAACCGCTTCAAGCGCATCAACGACACCCTGGGCCGCAAGATCGGCGACGAACTGCTGCGCCAGGTGGCCCAGCGCCTGCGCGACACCCTGCGCGACGAAGACGTGGTGGCGCGCCTGTCCGGCGACGAATTCGCCGTGGGCCTGTTCGACATCCGCCAGCACTTCGAGGCCACCACGGTGGCGCAGAAGCTGCAGGCCGCGCTCGACGCGCCGTTCTTCATCGCGGGCCACGACCTGCGCGTGGGGGCCAGCATCGGCATCAGCGTCTATCCGCAGGACGGCAGCGATGCCGAGACCCTGCTGGGCCTCGCCGACATCGCGATGGAGCGGGCCAAGCAGCTCGACGCCAACCCGGACCGCAGCGTCGCCTTCTACAGCCAGGACATGAACCAGGGCATGCAGGAACGCATGCGCATCGAATCCGGCCTGCGCCACGCGCTGGGCAACGGTGAACTCACCCTGTACTACCAACCGAAGTTCGAGATCGGCACCGACCGCATCGTCGGCGCCGAAGCGCTGGTGCGCTGGGTGCACCCGGAGCGCGGCATCGTGCCGCCGGGCGAATTCATTCCGCTGGCCGAGAGTACGGGACTGATTGTGCAGGTTGGGGAGTGGGTACTGGAGCAGGCCTGTGCCCAGGCTGCGATCTGGCAGAGGGCGGGCATCGAGCCGCTGCGCCTGGCGGTGAACGTGTCGGCGCGCGAGTTCACGCCTTCGCTGCCGGGACGCGTGGCCGATACCCTGGCGCGCTATCAGCTGGATGCGTCCTGGCTCGAGCTGGAGATCACCGAGAGCACGCTGATGCACGACTTCGAGCGCGTCACCGCAATCATGGACGACATCCACCAGCTGGGCGTGGCGTTGTCGCTCGATGATTTCGGCACGGGGTATTCTAGCCTGTCCTACCTGAAGCGCTTCCCGATCGATACCTTGAAGATCGACCGCTCGTTCACGACCGGGATTCCGGAAGACCAGAGCGACTGCGCGATTGCGGGGACGATTGTCAGCATGGCGCAGCAACTCGGGCTGCGGGTGATTGCTGAAGGGGTAGAGACGCTGGAGCAGCTGGCCTTCCTGCGCGAGTCGGGGTGCGATGAGGTGCAGGGCTACCTGTACAGCAAGCCGCTGCCGGCGGCGGACTTCGAGCGTAGCCTGAGGGAGAACTGGCTGCTGGTTGCCTGATTCCCTTCACCGGGCACAGATGTTTTATGTATAATGCCCGTTCCTCAAAGGAAGCGTGGCCGAGTGGTTGAAGGCAGCAGTCTTGAAAACTGCCGACGGGGGAACCCGTTCGTGAGTTCGAATCTCACCGCTTCCGCCACATTAACAACTGTCCAATAAAACGTTTTCTAATTCGACAACCGTACAATTTCTGGACGATTGCCGAGCTGTCAATTATTTTTTTAGGATTGTGTAAATGCGGTTCCATGCATTTTTGCATGGCGAGAAGGTACCAAAATCATTGCGTCGGCTGCCAGACAACGTGTCGCCAAGCATTGCCTTGCAAATGAAGAATCTTGTGTTCGTTTGGTACCCATCCGACCGCCCCTTGAGCATCTCCTACAAGTACGCATTGGCATTCTCCACTGTCGGTGTCCCAGACCCGTACCGATCCGTCCCACGAGCCGGTGACGATTCTTCTACCATCCGCTGAAATATCGCATGAGATCACGCCGCTCTCATGTCCCCAGATTACCCGAATACATTCTCTAGACACCAAGTCCCATACTCTAATCGAGTCGTCCCACGATGCAGAGACAAGTCTGCGTCCGTCTGCCGACGTGGCGCATGACTTAACTGCACTTGTGTGGCCCGAAAGAGTCGCCAAACATTTACCTGATTGCAAGTCCCAAAGACGTAAATCGCTGTCATGCCCTCCTGAAATGAGGTAGGTACTATCAGCCGAAAAGGCACATGCAGCAATTCCATTCTCATGTCCTTCAAGCTTATGGAGCACTACCCCGGTGTTTGCTTCGCAAACCGTTAAGGTACCATTAGTGCCGCCTGCCATTACGAAAGAGCCGCAGGGCGATATTGCACAACTGAGCAATTTTTCGTCCGGTATAGTAAAGATGCGAAGGCAATTGCCTGAACTTGTATCCCAGAGTTGGAGCGTTCCATTAAAAGATCCGGTTATTAATCGATGTCCATCATATGCGAATTCACAATGCTCAGTGTGGGCAGATTCAATGGTTAAAATATGAAGACACTGTCCTGATTCGCCATCCCAAATACGTATGGTCTGATCGTATGAGCCTGATGCTAATTTTCTGCCGTCTGCAGAGATTGCGCAAGTCGAAGCAGAGGCATGATGTCCTTGCAAAAGACGAGGGGGGGCTTCAGAAAAAATGTCCCAGACACGAAGAGCCTCATGCGAAGCTGCTATTAAACGACGACCATCTTGGGATACTCCACAAGAATTCACCCAATCTATACGACCACCCATTTCGAGTAAACACTCTCCCGAGCCGGTATCCCATAGCTTCAACGTATTATCGCCAATGCTAATGATTTTCGAACCGTCAGATGAAAAGCTACAGTCATCGACTCCGTCATCGTGACCAATAAATACTCCGACATATTCACAAGTTGTGGTGTCCCAAACTTGGAGGAAACCATCGTCAGAGCCTGAGATGACCAATTTGTCATCAGGGGAAATGGCGAGGCTAGTTATTGAAGCGACATGTGAATCGAGGATGTTAAGACACTCTGCCGATGCAGCATCCCAAATCCTCACAGTGCAATCTATCGAACCTGACAAAAGCATGCGACCATCACTCGAGAACGAACAACAGGTGACTGCTTCAGTATGCCCAACAAAATCACGAACAATCTTGCCACTTGCCAAGTTCCAAATTGCTAGTTTATGGTCAACTCCACCGGTAGCGAAATGGGCCCCATCAGGCGAGAACGCACACGATGCAATAGGATACAAGCCATCGCCTAAGTGACTTAAACATTTACCGGATGCCAACTCCCAGATTCGCAGTGTGGAATCCATAGATGATGAAATAAGCAAATTTCCGTCTGGCGAAATTACACATGCTTCAATGCTCGCATTATGGCCACTAAGTATTCGCGTACATTTACCGGTTTTAACATTCCAAATGCGAAGTGTACCATCCCGCGAACCTGATATTATTAAACTCGAGTCTGGTGTAAATCCGCAGCAGTTCACTGGGGCGTGATGTCCATGCAAAAGTAGCAATCGTTCGCCCGTTTGACTGTTCCAGAGTCGCAATGTATTGTCTCCGGCACCAGATACTAGAGTAAGCCCATCCGGCGATATCGCGCAGCATGAAGTCCAGTTTACGTGCCCTTGTGACAGCGTCAAAGTCCCCGGCCCACCGGGCCGTTCGCCGATGAAGCGGGAACGCGAGGCGTCCATCCCATCGGGCGTTACCGGGCATTGGAGAAAGTGTGCCCCCATTAGCTGCGCGCCAGTCCAGTACTGTGGCAATACTTGCTCCTGCTTCCGCGAACTCATGTCTGGCGGAACATCTTTCTCGATTGATGTGTTTCGGAATACAGATCCTTTCAAATCTGCGTTCAACCAAGAAGCCTTTTCCGCGCGACAGTTTAGAAATTCAATCTGCGTTGCTACCACATCATTGAGTTGTGCGCCTTCAAGAGATACGTGCCAAAATCGGGCGCGACGAAGCCGCGCATTAGAAAACTTAGCTCGATTCATGTTAAAGCGAGGACGAGCTTGCGCAGAATCTAAAATTGCTTCATCTAGTACGCCAAAATGCCAGTCGCTTAAATCAGCGCTCCGCAAGTCCATGCCTACCACCGATTGCATAGGCCAACCTTTTCGATAAGCGCGGAGGGCATATGACAGTTGCATTTCGCTTGCGTACTTAAGATATGGAGTGCGCCATGTGGATAGAATGGCTAAAGCACTTTTTCCAGCCGCAGGGCTTGGTTCCGCCGTCGAATCCTCCATGAGCATTTGACCAAGGAAGTCGAGGGTCTCGTCACTTACTAGCGGCATGGCCCAAAGGTTTCTCGCCTCAATTCCAATGTTGCTTTGCGATTTAAGCGCGCGCAGAAGATAATCGGCTAAAAAAAATTCCTGCAGTGAACTATGCGCGAATTCAAAGCGACTGTCTTCCGGCTTTTGGCCGTCATGTCTTTTTAGAAAAGTGGAATTGCGCAGATCTTCCTGGAGTAAGTCTCGTGGAAGTCTCTGAAAATCTGCGTGTGGACCTTGATCGGCTAGCCATTGTCCTAACCATAACTCCAGATCATGCGCCCGCAAACCACGTCGGCTTATTTTCCACAAGTGTGCCGCGAGATCTCCGGCGAGACGCTCTTTGTCCTCAGGTTGAAAACTTTGCTTTTCTTTGTCGCGGATAAGCCATTCTCGTGCGACTTCCCGGTATAGTGTTGCGCCAGTAATTTGACGACCTTCCGTTCGCCATTGTTCAATACGCGGAATAAACTGTGCAACGAGCTTCAGCGTGAACGGACGAGCTGCTAGCTCGCGCAAATTGTGTACTGATTCGACAAGCTGCATTAGTCGTTCAGGATCCTCGCTCGGGATGACAGCTTGCAAATAAGCGCGAATATCATCATCGCGAAATGGCTGTAACAGTAAGGCACGATATTGTTGAGCCGGACTTGCTCCGCGATGATTCCCAACAAGGTGGTCATTTTGTTCTGCAAAGTTGCGGAAGAACTGGGTTCGGCAGGTCAACAGTACACGTACTTGCTCATTCGGATTTTGGTTAGTAGACCTTGCGCGAGCCTCGGGAAGTATTTTTAGCAGGTTTGCGGTAAAGCTTAGCCCCTGTTTCTCTCCAATGCGTGACAATACTTCATCAAGGCCATCAAAGATGACCACGGCACCTTGATCAATCGTACGTAGCACCTCTTCGTATCGAGGTGATTCACCTCCTTCGTGCAAATATCCGTGCCGAAGACAGTCCTCAATGCTTTCTTGTAGCGTTGGAACATGTCCAGGGCTATTTGAAGAAGCAGCGACGACCCTCTCGACCTTTCGAAGGTCGAAATATAAGGGCGCTGGTAACTGCTCGCCACGTTCACGGCGCTCGTGTAATGCTTGGGCGATCCGTTGGCATGTAATAGTCTTGCCCATACCGTAGTCACCAAGTAGGGCGTATAAAGGCCTACCTTGCGGATCTTGAACCCAACTGATTATGTCATCAAATGCGACAACCGTCGGGGCAGCCTCTGTTCGTTCCGTATTCCATGCATCTGGAGGTTCTGAAATCGAATCGAGATTAAAGGGCAAGGCTGTTTGTCGCTCAACCCAATGGGGCAATCCCTTGGAATCAAGTAACATTTGGCGATGCGATAAGCTACGCGAGGCTCGAACTTTAGACTGACTTACTCCATCTGGGCGCGACGAGGTCTTGTTCTTTGCATCGCCTTCGTTATAAAGGCCACCATCGGCTAGTAGCGCTTTAACAACCTGCGCAGCATTTGCTGCAGCATCCTGTTGTTGCCGCTTTTTATTTTTGCTCTTGTTTCCGTCGGCCCAATCGCAAATTGCTTTTACGACAACCCAGTCGACTGGATGTCCGTCGAGAGCAGCATGGACTCCTACCGCTTCCATTTCTCCGCCGATAATGTCGTCCTGCCCAACTTCTTTCTTTAAACTTTCTCTATAGTCGATGTTGTCGACTAGTTTTTCACCACTTAACAAACCGCCAAACCTCACCTGTGGCCAGAATGCCCCCGTTATACTGTTCTGATATCGTTGATCTAGGTGATGCAGTGCTTTAATTAATGCTCGTGAGCCAGGAGGCCTTGCCCCTCGAAAACTCACTAGTCCGTTCCTATGAACTTTCGCCAGTTCATAATTGCAAATGAAGTTCGAGACTAATACTTGACCAAGTGATTGATTTGTTTCGTCCACTCCGAACGCGATTCCAACTGCGATTACCGCCGCGGGACTATACGCTCTATATACATCACTTACTGCACGTTGCGATGCATGGTTTCCTTGGTGATGGCAGTGGTAGTGCAAAACCGTGAGTCCACCGTGCAAACCCAAATCGTCGACAGCAACTCCTTCGTCGCGTCGAACGACTGGTTCGCCCTCGTTCTGCCAAAATGTCTTCCGGATCGCAGCATATTCGTAGTCATTAAAGGTAACTAACACTACGTTTCGCGCGCCGACTACTACTTGCCCGACTTGTCCGGGGATTAGCCTGCTGGGTTCAATAGCACGTAGGCCTTCGACATCAGCCTTCAGGTCTGGTTGCACGCCAACAAAATATAAGCGCTGGTTAGCAATATTTTTATTTCTGCCGCCTCTGAATGCAGCTTTAATATTTAGGGAGTTTTGTTGTGCCGCAGTCTCAATTGTGTTCAAAAGTTTTTCTAGTTGCGCGTTTGCGCTGGTGGTGTCGGCTAAAGGAAAGAGGGTCTCGTGTACGACCTGGACGAGTACGGAGCCGTCCTCGTCCATTTTTGCGGTTAACTCGTTAATCAGTGCCAAGACCTTCTGAGGAATTTTATCCCGTATGCGATTGAATGCATTCGACGCTTTTGCGCGGCTAAGCGGCACATTTTTTCCATTATGTTTATTTGGCATTTTTTTGATTTTTTCCATTGGTTGCGTTAGGCAAAGTGGGCATTAGTAGAGCGCTGATCTGAGTGGAGTGGTATTACCGCGTGTTGCATGTGGTTGAGTGGATTCCTTAGCTTAAGTTTCAGCGCTTGAACGATAATGAATACAAGCATGACGTTCAGAATTTAGGCCGAGGTCGAGATATTATGCCGAGGTATCATAGTTGTGGATTATTTGAGCTTTGATTGGAGCGCCGGCGAATACTGTTCGATTGCGTTCGACACTTGGATCCCAAGGTCGCAGTCCTTGATCCTTGCTGAGCCTGATGCGATGGACCTTCATGGCATCGATGACGTCGGTCAGGTCGGGATCGGTAACGAGAATCGGCAAGGTCTGCTGCGCTTCGAGGAAGAACTGACGGCGCAGACCATCACCCTCGCTCAGGAATGCCTCGCTCCACCATGCGCTGATCGTGTCGCTCGCACGCTCCAGCGCAGCCTGAGTAACGAGTCGATTCGATTTCTGGATATTGATCTGCCGTGCCGCCGGCATCAGGTTCCACGCATCTCCGCACGGCCACGCAGCAAAGGGGAAGCAGTGGTCCACGTCGTATTCGTCGCGCAGGCGCTGGCCTGACCAGACGCAGTACACCGGCTTGCCGGCTGCGCGCATGCGTTCCACCGCAGCCCGGGCAAAGCTGGTATCGCGCGCAGGGTCCACCCAGGTGAGCATTGAGTACGCGAGCGTGCGGATGTCTGGGCGGCCGTCATTGCAGTAGGACTCGATCAATCTGACCCATTCCGAGACCAGCACAGGCTCGATCCACACGTTGTAATGCGTCAGCGCCTGCCAGATCTCAAGCGGGATACGGAAGTCACCGAACGACCACAGGAACGCTTCATCGATCTGCAACTGGGCAGGCGTCGAAATCATGCGGCGCCGCGATACGTTGAAGACCTGCTCGTCGCTGGATTGCCAGCGTAGGTGCGTGACCGGCATATCGCGGATGACTTCCGAAATTTTCGACAGACTCCGATGCAGGTGTTTTGCAGTCTGCCCATGAAACACGGAGCCGATGCGCAGTTCGATCGGCGAAATGGGCATGAGTGCCGTGAAGTCGTCGTTGATGAAACCGGGTCCGGTCTCCAGCCGAGAGACCGACATTTGCGGCAAGTCGTTTTTAATCAGCGGCTTGTACATGCGCATCCAGAACAGCGCGACCACACCGAGCGGGACGACAACGACATCCGCTTCATGGCGCGCCAGGCCGGCCGCGGTATCCGCAATGCGCGCCAGAACGCGCAGCAGTCCGATTTTGTACGTCGAGGACTTCCTGTCGGTCAAGATCAGATGCCGCAGCAAGGGGAGGGCGCCCAGCCCGTCGTCGGGCAGGCCCAGAACGACGGTGGTCCATGACACCTCACTCCTGCCAAGCCTGTCCGCGCTGTCGCTGGTGCAGACGATGCGCAAGCCGAACTGTAGGGCCAGGTTCGACAACTCGGGCAGGGAGACTGCATACATCGCCCGCTCGGTGTCGGGCGCGCCAAGCCGCAGGCTGATCGCGACGCGTCCCTTCGGCGCCAGCAAGGTTGCCAGCTTTCTCAACGCGCGCTCACGCGCTGCAGGCGCAACATGCATCCACACGGCGGAGAGGAGAATGAGGTCGAAACTCAGGCCCAGGCGACGAACGTTCGCGAGGTCCGGCAGGCTGTCGGCGATCCAGTGGATGCGGTTAGAGGGATGCAGTTGGCGCGCACGGGTGAGCATGGCCTCTGACGGCTCGACAGCGACCACGTCATACCCCTGCGCAGCAAACCAGGCAGCATCGCGGCCGGAACCGGATCCGACGTCGAGCACTGTTGCGCCGGCCGGCGGCAGGATGTCGAGGAGGTCGCCGTGCACGTCCTCGAAAGCAAGCGACTCATATTGTTCAACCAGTTGATCTGCATGCTGGTCGTAATGAGGAATGGTCATGAGCGCTTGTTCATTATTGTTGGGCCACCAGTTATTGTAGTTTGGAAAGCCTTTTTTAGATATTCAAATTCGGCTGTATTAATGTTTTGATAAGTAGAAAGTGAACTTATGCGTACTGTTTGACGCATTTTCGAGCTTTTTGTTGCGAAATGCCGATTTAGTTGCACCTGAGTCACGAGAATTAAATGTTCGCAATATAAAACTTGCCACAGGGAATGACCGGGCCTTACCATGTGCAAATACGTTTTGTCAGATGGCCAATCAGGCCGTCAGTCTTACCTGAGGTTTTGATTGAAAATGCTGAACCGTTTGCCCGTAATGTGGAAGGTCTTGGTTGCTCCAGGAATTGCCATGGTGTGTATGGCGATCTACCTCGCCTTCACCGTCGTCGTATTCCAAAACAATAACGTGAGGCTCGAAGACGTCCGCGACGTGCAGTACCCCGCGCTCGATGCGATGACGGAAAACGCAGCTGCCCTTGACAAGATCATCGACGTCCTGAACACCGCCGCCGCGGCAGGCGAGCCGGAACAGCTGGCCCAAGCCGACGCCCTGGCCGCCAAGGTCAAGGACAACTACCAGCGCCTGGGCAAGATCGATACCGCCCGCGCCGACGAACTGGCGCGCCTGTCAAACGAATTTGGCAGCTACTACAAAATCGCACGCGACGTGTCCGACATGATGGCGCAGCAGACCGGTATGCCATCGAAGGACAAGATGCAGGCCATGGCCGCCGCGCTGGCCACTTACCGCAAGGACGCAGCGAGCTTCCGCAGCGCGGCCAAGGAGCGTTTTGTTGCCACCGTGGGCGACGCCACCGCGGCCGCAGACCGCGCCATCCTCGGCGGCGCGCTGATCGGCGCCATCGGCCTGGCCCTGACGCTGGCCTTTGCCGTCCTGGTAGCACGCACGCTGCTGCGCCAGATGCAGCAGGCCGTGAAGGTGGCCGAGACGGTGGCCGCGGGCGACCTCACCAGCACCATCGACGACAGCGCCACCGACGAAACCGGCAAGCTGCTCAAGGCACTGAAGCACATGAACAGCAGCCTGGTACGCATCGTCGGCGAGGTGCACACGGCCACCGAGACCATCGCCGTCAACTCGGCGAAGATCGCGCAGGGCAATGGCGACCTGTCGGCCCGCACCGAACAGCAGGCGGCGACCCTGGTGCAGACCACGTCCGCGATGGGCGAACTGACCGGCGCCGCGCGCCAGAATGCCGACAATGCGGTGCAGGCGAATGAGCTGGTCGGCTTCGCCGCCGGCGTGGCGACCCAGGGCGGGGAAGTGGTCGGCCGCGTGATCGCGACCATGGATGCGATCCACGCCTCCTCGCGCGAGATCGCCGATATCGTCAGCGTCATCGAAGGCATCGCCTTCCAGACCAACCTGCTGGCGCTGAATGCCGCGGTTGAGGCGGCGCGGGCAGGCGAACAGGGTCGCGGCTTTGCCGTGGTGGCAAGCGAAGTGCGCAACCTGGCGCAGCGCTCCGCGGCGGCGGCCAAGGAAATCACCTCGCTGATCGGCCGCTCGGTCGAGCAGGTGGAACTGGGCACGCGCCTGGCGGGGCAGACCGGCACCACGATGGACGAAATCGTGGGCAGCGTGCGCCGCGTCACCGAGATCATGGGCGCGATCGCCGAGGCGAGCAGCGCACAGACCACCGGCATCTCGCACATCAACGATGCCGTCGCCCAGATGGACCAGGACACCCAGCAGAACGCCGAACTGGTCGAAGAGACGTCCGGCTCCGCGGCCGCGCTGCGCGAGCAGGCGGCCAATCTGGCCCAGGCGGTAAGCGTGTTCGTGCTGGCGCGTGACGCATCGGCAGCAGCGGCACCAGCGGCGCCGGCCGCGCCGCGTGCAGGCGCCAAGCCGCTGGCGCTGGCGGCGAACGAGGCATCGGCCCGACGCCGCGCCTGATCTTTCCCCCAACCGTTTTCTGTAATCGTCCCGGTTGACGCCGGGGCGCTTGCCGACCCACGCCTGGCCTCGCGGCCGGGGCTTCATCACCACCAACCACGACAACATGAATAAAGCTTCTACAGCAGCGGCCTGCGCGCTCGCCTTGGCCATGCTCGCCGCGTCGCCGGCGCACGCCGAGATCGGCGTCATCGTCTCCGCCAAATCGACCCAGGCGCCCCAGCTGGCGCAGGTGTGTCAGGCCTTCCTCGGCAAGGTCAAGTCGCCCACGCCGATCAACCTCAGCGAGAAGAATCCGCTGCGCGACGAATTCTTCGCCAAGGCCTGCAAGAAGGATCCGGTCCAGGTGCAGGCGATGTGGGGCAAGCTGATCTTCACCGGCACCGGCACGCCGCCGAGCGAAGTGGGCAGCGTCGAGGCCATGAAGAAGGCCGTTGCCGCCGACCCGAACGCCGTCGGTTACATCGACAAGAAGGATGCGGACGCCAGCGTCAAAGTCATCGCCACCGCCAATTAACCCAGATGAGCAAGAACGAAGAATGAAGAAACTGATTATCGCCGCGCTGCTGTCCAGCGCAGGCATGGCGCATGCCGACGACCTGACCTTCTCGGGCTTCGCAACCCTCACCGCGGGCAAGGCCTACAGCGGTTCGCAGGGCGAATACATGGGCAATGCCTGCCCCTGCTTCATCGGCAACTACGAGCACGGCGCCGTCTACAACAAGGGCAACTGGAGCTGGACCAACGAATCGCTGGTCGGCCTGCAGGCCAAGTACCAGTTCACCGACAAGCTGTCGGGCACCGTGCAGGCCGTGCTGCGCGCATCCGAAAACAGCAAGCCCGACGTCGACTGGGCCTATCTGTCCTACGACCTGACGCCGGAGACCACGATCCAGGCCGGCCGCCGCCGCCTGCCGATCTACGCCTATTCGGACAGCGTCTACATCGGCTACACGCTGCCTTGGGCGCGCGTGCCGCAGGATATCTACGGCTGGGAGATCGGCGCCTACAACGGCGTGAACATCCGCCATTCGCGCAGCGTCGGCGACTGGGCCGTGACCGGCAACGTCTTTGCCGGCCAGGAAACCACCCGCGACAATATCGAGCAGCGCAAGATATTCTACGGCCACCGCGTCGACGACGACTGGAAGAACATCCTGGGCGGCTACGTCGACGTCTCGAACGAGGTGTTCGGCGCGCGCCTGATCTACATGCAGAACTCGATCAACCTGGGCATCTACGAGCCGGGCGAAGAGCCGGTCTACCAGAAGGGCACGCGCCAGCGCATCATCGGCCTGTCCGGCAGCATCGACTACGGCAACTGGATGGTCCGCGCCGAGGCGAACCGTTTCATGCGTCCTTCGCTGGACTACAAGTCCAAGAGCCTGACCGCGACCGTCGGCTACCGCTACGGCAAGTTCACGCCGATGGTCGGCTTCTCCAAATACGAGGAAAAGCTGACCCCGACGTACACCGAGACCCAGAACGACAGCACGCGCTTCGTCGGCGTGCGCTGGGACTTCCGCAAGAACATGGACCTGAAAGTGCAGTGGGATTCGGTCCAGGATTCGAGCGCGTATGACTTCACCAAGAACGCCAAGATGTTCACGGTGACGATGGACGTGCTGTTCTGATCCATCCCCCGGTCACTGCCGGCCCCACACTTCGCCGGGCCGGTAGTGGACCGCAGTATCACCCTGTGCGCTGCTGGTCGCCTGTCGTTCTTGCAGCGCGCATCCATGCAAGAAGTCGCTCGGTGCTGATCTCCTGGATCAGCAGTTCGCCGCCATTCGCCTTGATCAGACCGGCGGTCAAGCCTGCCGCAGCCGGCGCGCCAAACGCGCTCAGCACCTCGGGCGCAAAGCGCTGCACCGAGTGCACATCGTCTACCAGCAAGCCGATCGTGCCCGCGCCATGCCGCACCAGGATCACCTGCCCATCGAGAGGCCACGCGCGCTCCTGGCCCGACACCATGCGCGCCAGGTCGAACACCCACACGAAATGGCGCCGGCCCTGGTCCGGCCCGGCATCGAGCATGCCGATCGCACCGCCGGAAGCAGGGGCGCGCTTGACCCGCGCGAACGGCACTGCCTCGACCACGGCGGCGGCGTCGAGGGCCATCAGCGCGCCGTCGACCAGGAACAGGGCATAGTCACGCCCTTGTTCGTGCTCGGTGCGCACGCGCACCTGGCTTGATCGTGCCAGCTCGGCCTGCGAGCGCACCGGGCCGAAGGATTGCAGCACGACCGAGAACACGGGCTGTTCGCGACCAGGGATCGTCCGGAATTCGCGGTAGCCCTGCGCACTGGCGCATGCAGCGACGCAGTACTGGCCGTCATGCACGACGATGCGCGCTGCGCGGCCATGCTGCGCCGCTGTGTCGAACAGGTCTGCGTCCAGCGCCAGTACCGCGCCTGCCGGGTAGCCGGCGTCCGTCCCGGACAGCACCCGCCCGCCTGGCTCGACAAAAAAGGCATGCATGGCGGCGCGTCCGGCCACGCCGCCGTCGAGCATGTTGCGCAGTTCGACAGCGCTGTCGAAGACGATGCCGATACCGCCGATGACGTTCGCATCGTGCTCGGGGTGGCGGATCGCGGCGTGGTAGACGAAGGTCGGGCGGCCGTCATACAGCGGCGACGGCCCGAAGGTTTCGGCAACATGGTCCGACTCGCTGCGCAGGCCCATCACGGCGCGCAGGGTGTCGTCGGCGATGTGGCTGCCGACAAGGTCCTGCGGGCCTGTCGCGGCCACGATGCATCCGTGGCGGTCGTACACCACAAGGCGGCTGTACACGGTGTACAGGCCGTTGATGTGGGCGAGCAGGGCGCCGATCTGGACGCGCTGCTGGCCCGCGTCTGTGGCTGCGAGTGCCTGGCGCAGCGGTCCGGCCAGGGCCCACCAGCGGCAATCGTTGGCACGCTCGTACAGGCTGCGATCCAGCATGTCGACCAGCAGCTGCGCGGTGAATGCGGCGGCCTGCAGGCTCGACGCCAGCACGGTCTGGTACAGGCCTTCGATCGATTGCGAGAAAGCCGCGTCGCTGCGCTCGCCGGTCTCGGTGATCTCGTCGAGCACGGGGTACAGGCGCCGGATGTCGCCGGCGTCATCGCTGCCGGTGCGGATGCTGGTGACCTTGCCGTTCCAGACGATGCGCTTGATGGCCTGGGTCGCGCCTGTTACCGAGGACATCAAGGCATGCAGCGCCGGGTTGAAGCTGCGCGCATGCGACAACAGCCCTTGCAGCATCTCGGGCGCCAGCTGCGACGCCGCATCGCGGCGTGGACGGCGAAAGGCCAAGTCGAGCGGCACCATGACCTGCGTCTTCCAGCCCGGCGGACCGGGATAACCCTGGTAGCCGCCTGACGCCAGGGTGCTCACCAGGTATTCGCGGCCGGCAAACAGGCGCGGCGCCGCCGTGGCTTCCAGGTTAACTGGAACCCGGACGCCGGGCGCGATCCACAGCGGATCGGCGCTGCTGATGACACGGTCGTCGGCATCGAGCAGCAGCATGATGGCGCGTCCCTCGGGATCGCCGTAGGCGGCGAAGACAGCGGCAAGTTCGTGCGCGAAGTGAAAGCTGAGGCACAGCACGCCGGTCACGGCGCCTGTATCCGGGTGGCGCATGGCCTGGGAATACAGCAGCGCGCGCTCCTGTCCGGGCCGCAGGTCGCTGGCACGGAAGGTCTCGAGGTAGCCCGGCGCGGCCAGGGTCGCGGCCACCAGCGGGTCGCTGCTGCACGAGAGGGGTGCGTCGGGAGCCGCCCGCACCAGCATCGTGCCGTCCGGCGCCAGCAGCAGGATGTCGTCATATACCGTGTACTTGTCGCGGTAGGCCGCCAAGCGCCGTTGCGCCGCGGCGCGGTCGGTGCTCTGGCCCGCGACGAAGCGGCACAGGTCGCGGTCGACGGCGAGGAAACCGACATCGGCGGTGCGCTCGAACAGGTTGCGCACCAGGAGATCGAGCGCGTACTGCGCGCGGGTGGCGGCCTCGCCCAGCACCTGGCGCACCTTTTCGGCCACCATGTTGGCGACCAGGTCGCGTTCCAGCTGCACCAGATCGGTGCGGGTGGCCAGGACCGCCGGCAACAGCAGGCGTGCCTCAGACGGACAATTCATCTTGGCCGAGGCCTCGATCAGGCGCCAGGTCTGGTGCAGCTCGTGCAGCGCCGCCTGGCGCTGTGCGACGTCGGGCATGCAGGGAAGGAGGGTGTCGACAAGCTGCTCGGTTGGTTCGTGGTCCATGTTCTGCTCATGAAAAGAATTCTTTCCTAAGAGCAAAATGCGTGCCAATCGGCTGGGCGGCGCAGGCTCAGACCTTGACCACGTCGCCCAGTTCCTGTGCGGGGTGGATGGCAGGTGCTGCCTTGTCGGAGCTGACCCCGGCCGGCCGGCCCTTGCCGATCAGCGTGCAGAATATGCCGGGCATGGAGCGCATTGCCAGCGCATACAGGCCGACCACGATCAGCGTGACGATCACCGGCGCCATGATCCAATAGAGCGGGTAGGGGATGAAGTCGCCGAAGCGGCGGTACAGCAGATTGACACCCACCAGGATCGGCGCATGCGCGAGGAACAGGAAGAAACTGTACTTGCCCATTCGGGCCAGCCATTGCCCGAACGCCGTGGGTACCAGCAGGGATGCGGCGGGCCAAACCAGTACCGGCGCCACCAGGCGCAGGTAGTTGGTATTGATGATCTTGAAGTACACGACCGCAGCGCAGCAGGCGAAAAATACCGCAAGCAAGGCAGGTGCGAAACGGTCCAGGGCTTCCATGTCCCATCTCAGCACCGCGGCCAGCCCGCCCAGGTAGAAGACCGGACCCATCACATCGCGCATCACCAGCGGGCCGTCGAGATTGTTGTAGAACACCAGCAGGACCAGGATCAGCCCCAGGAAGGGCGTCTTGCGCAAAAGGTAGCCGAACAGGGGCGCAAGCAGCATCAGGACCAGCAAATCGCGCAGGAAGTTCAAAGGGTAGTTGATTGGCGGGCCTGCGAGACCGAAGGCGACGTTCAGCCACCCTGCCAGTCCTGTGTGGGATACAGCCGGCGTCGTCACGCCGAGCATTTCCCTGACCAGCAGGAAGCCCGCCAGTACGCCGAGATTGAACACCAGGTAAGGCAGCAGCAACGACCGGGATTTTTTGCGTAACAGTTCGACAGGACGGAGGTCGAGCCCGGCGCGAAACAGCAGGTATGCGGAAATGAAAGTGAGAACCGGGACGCTGGTGCGGAAGATCGCATGCTGGCACAAGGCCACCACGAAGTCGAATGGACCCGTGCCGACATCCTCGAGCCGGACGTAAGGTGGCGTATGCAACAACACCACCCCGAAAATCATGAGAAAACGAAGTAGCGAAATGCGTTGTTGTAAGAGCGGCGACAAATGCATATTGGACATGATGCTGACAATTTTGCAATCTTACATTGCTAATTAATCAATTGTCTATCTACAATTTGTTGTGCATACGAAAACTTTGCCGGCGCGCCGACTCAGGCCTGCATGGGTTCATCGTCACTGTCCGCAGGCGCGTGCCCCGCGGCGAGTACGGCCGATCTGGCGCGTCGCAGGTAGGCCATGGCCTCCTTGAGGGCGGCATCGAACCTGTCGCCCAGATGCAGGAATTCCATTCCGATCGGGAACAGGACGAATTCGATCCACACCAGCGGCCCCAGGGCAAACCAGTAGTAGCTCACGCCCACCAGCGCCAGGATGACCACCGCATAGATCGTCGCCAGAAGCAGGTGCGGCGCCAGGCGTTCGATGCCATGCTTGAAGGCGAGCGCCAGTTGCCCCATTCCGGCCTGCCACGCGTTGTCGTAGCGGGAGGATCCCGGTTGCCAACCGGCCAGGCGTCTCGCGACCCGCTTGCGGACTCGCTCCGGCAGGTCGAACGCCAGCTTGGCGGCGATCACCGCCGAAATCACCAGTACCGCGAGCACGGTGAACAGGCTTGCAAGGCCCCACCATGGCTGGCCGAAATCACCGCCGGTCTTCGGCGCGCCGTCGAAGGACAGCAGGTTGTCCAGCGCCATGGCATGCAGGAAGGGGCCGGGGATCCTGCCGTGGTAGGGAGAGAGGATCACGTCGGCATTGCTTTGCAAATGGGTGCCGTAGATCACGTACTTGCCACGGATGGCATCAGCCAGCCCATCCTCGTCGAGCCCGTGCACGCGCTTGAGCGTGCGCACCGGCAGCTGCTGCTGGTAGGGGCAGAGTGGATCGCTCGGTTTGCCGATCGGCGACAAGCGCGTCCAGTGCCATGAGGCGGAGCATGGGGCGCCGGGACCGCCCGGCCGCACGTCGCTGTTGAGCCATTCGAGGTTGCGCGGATCGCTGGCGGTTCCCCACACCAGCGCCATCGGCTCGGCCGCTACTGCCGGCGCCAGCACGTGGTCCAACTGGTAAAGGCGCGCGGCCGGCGACGGGAATGGGCGCGCGCCGGCGCCGCCCGTGGCAGGAACGTCGAGATCGTACTCCCACACCGACTGGTCGTAGCCGTCGATCCGCAGGTTCAGGTAGGCCGCCTCGATGCAGGGGAGCTGGCGGCCCGCCACCTCGACCCGGCGATCCAGCATCGCCCGCTCGGTTCGGGATGCCGTCAATCCGGCGCTGCCGAAGGAGCCGACGAAGACCGGGACACCGGCCACGCGCGCTGCGCAGGCCGCGTCGATGAATCCGGCCAGGTCGGGATCCTTGCGGTCGTCGAGAAAGATGATGTCGAAGAAGACCGCCCGCGGCTGGTAGTTGAGCAGCTCGCGCAGGCGCCGCTCGTGGAAGCCGAGCGGCACCGGCCAGACCTCACCGTAGGCAGCGAGGTCCTGGTCATCGATCACCATCACCGTGATCCGGTCGCGCCCGGTGGTGGGGTAGCTGTCCGTCAGGATCGGTCCCCAGATCCGGGTCATCACCCGCTTGGCGCCTTCCGCCGCCGGCATCCATTGCGACAGGTAGGCGCAGGCCAGGCCAAGGACCACGTAGATCGACAGCAGGCGCCAGAAACCACTGCGCTCTTCCTCCGTCGATGCGGTCTTCACCAGCGACAGTCCGCTCATTTGACGACGCTCGCCTTATTGCATTCGTCACGCATATCGATATAGGTGGTATGGCAGTACGTCACCAGTTCGCTTGCCCGCTTGGATTCGTTGGCCCGGGCGTACAGGCCGATGGTTTTCGGCAGGGTGCTGCGCGCCAGTTCAAATTTCTTGTCGGTCGTTGCCAGCAGCTGCAGGGCGCGGTCGCGCTTGCCGGTTTCGAGGGCGAGCTTGATGCTGTCCTCGTAAGGCTTGAAGCTCATGGCTGCCTCGCTCGCGATCAGGGCCTGTTCGAGCTCGTCGGCGCGCAGCGCAAGTTGCGCCGACGGGTCGCTCGGTACCGGAGGAGCGGCCTTGGCCTTCCTGCCCTTTCTGGCGGGCGCCGGAGGCAGCATGGCGCTCGCGACCTCGGGCGCGAGTGCGCTGGAATAGCGCACCGCCCGGGCATACCCGTAAAACAGAAGCCA
This sequence comes from Massilia sp. IC2-477, assembly GCF_020707265.1. GTDB lineage: Bacteria > Pseudomonadota > Gammaproteobacteria > Burkholderiales > Burkholderiaceae_D > Telluria. Next base: position 257,922 of record NZ_JAJFEQ010000005.1, on the reverse strand, counting down.
GTTGTTGCGGTTCACGTGCGCGAGGCCGATCTTGCGCGTGATTTTGTCGCCGAGCGTGATAGCTGCCCTCATGTCGTCCGGCTTCATGCTGGAGTACAGGTTCTCCAGCTGGAAGGCATTGTTGTACATCTCGAAGAGCTCGACATTGCGCTTGTCGAGCGCCACCTTGCGGTAGTCGGTCGACACCGGCGCCTGGGCGTCCTCGTACCAGTCGGCGGGATAGTGCTTGGCCACGTAGCTCGACACCTTGGCGAGGCGCGCCGCCGGGTCGGGATGGGTCGCGGTGAGCATGCCCTGCAACTGTTCGCCCAGCTGGCCGGCGATGCCGTTGATGGCGGCGTCGATCTTGCCTTCCTTGAGCGAGGACTCGACGTCGTCGCGCATGGTCTTGAGGCGGGCGTCGTCGCGTTCTTTCTGCACCAGTTCGGCGCTGCTGTTCAGTTCGAGGAAGCGCTTGACGCCTTCCTGATAGGAATAGCCGGCCGCCCGTGTCAAGTCCACGGCGACGGCGTCGGCCTCTTCTTCCTGTCCGCGCTTCCAGGCGGGATGCAGCATGCCGTCCATGATCTCGACCATGTACTGCATCTTCCTGAGGTTGTTGGTCGCGCGCTCGGGCAGGGCGATCGTGCCCTGGAGCTTCTGGTCGAGCGCGGTCTTGATCGCCATCCCCTGGGCATAGTAGCGCTGTAGCCACTTGCCGGCGTTCGCCAGGAAATCGCTGTTGTGGTGACCGAGGGCGATGTGAGCCAGTTCATGCGCCAGCAGGGCCGCCAGGGTGTCTTCCTGTCCGTACTTGAAGCTCGCCGCATTCAGGTTCTCGAACCAGCGATAACCGATGTAGATGTTGCCGTCGGCCGTCGTGACGGCAGCCAGGTCGTCGGTGGCCGACAGGTAGACCTTGCCAGGCAGTCCAGGGATGCCCGCCTGCGCCTTGAGTTTCTCCAGCACGCCGTTGGCGTAGGCCTCGAGACTGTCCGAAGCGATCAGGCCATAGCCGCTGGCGCGCTGGTTGAGCAGGTCGCGGTCGGCGCCGATGGCCTGGCTCGACGGCTTGAAGGGCTGCCCAGTCAACTTGGCGAGCACCGGTTTGTCGTTCGATGCGAACAGGCGGGTGAAGAAGTTGCCGGCAGCGGGTTCCGCGGTTTCCTGCGCATGGGCGGAAGCCGCAAGCATCGTCGCGGTTACCAGCAGCACTGCCCGCAGGCGCGGCCGCATCATTTACCGCAACCGCGGTTGCCTCCGCGGATGCCCCCACCGAGTACGGGTGCTGCCGTCTGCGCCAGGCAGCCGGCGCTGATGGCGCGCAGGACGCTGACTTGCGACTTCTTGACCCAGACGCTGTCGCCATCGATCTTCACTTTCAGGAAGCGATCCTCGTCGGCCGTATCGAAGACGTCGAGCGGCAGTTTCACGCCTTCCTTGTCGAGATCCTTCAGCTTGCTGTCGTTGCTGGCGCGCTCATACAGGGCGAGGCGCGGACTGGTGACACCCGTGACGCGAACGATGGCGCCGACATCATCGGCTGCGGCGGATGCCGCCGGCCAAGCCAATGCCGCCCAGGCCAAGGAAAGGATTGCACCGGCTTTGCATGCTGTTGCCACGAGCGATCTCCCAGATATTTACGCTATAAGAAATGGAACAGCATTATTTATTGGAAATTATTTTAATAGCAAGGAGAATGGTATGTATGTGGCAGGAAATACGCGAACTCATTCATGTTGGGTAGCACGGGCAAGGCGCTCACTGTGAACGGCGCCGGGGAAGCGCTACTGTGTAAGCCCCGTGTAAGTAATCCGTAAGGAAACAAGCCCATCCTGCGTGACGGTGTGTCAATACTCGTAAAAGGAGATCTATTTCAAAGTCGCAGTTGTACGTGTTCCGGTTCATCCTCGTAAAAAACCACAATGGAGACAGACGATGAAGCAGCGTAACGACGATTCAAAGAAGCCAGCATCCACCCGCCGTAAATTCCTCGGCACCGCAGCCGCCGGCACCGCCGGGGCCACCCTCGCGGTCCCGATGATCGCCACCGCGCAGACACCGAAGCAGATGCGCTTCCAGAGCACCTGGCCCAGCAAGGACATCTTCCACGAATACGCTCTCGACTTCGCCAAGAAGGTCAACGACATGACCGGCGGCGAACTGAAGATCGAGGTGCTGCCCGCCGGCGCCGTCGTCCCGGCTTTCGGCCTGCTCGACGCGGTCTCCAAGGGCACGCTTGACGGCGGCCACGGCGTCATGGGCTACAACTACGGCAAGCAGAGCGCGATCGCGCTGTGGACCTCGGGTCCGGCCTATGGCATGGACGCCAACATGGTGCTGGCCTGGCACAAGTACGGCGGCGGCAAGCAGCTGCTGGCCGAGTTGTACAAGTCCATCGGCGCCAATGTCGTGTCCTTCCTCACCGGCCCGATGCCGACCCAGCCGCTGGGCTGGTTCAAGAAGCCGATCAGCAAGGTCGACGACCTGAAGGGCCTGAAGTTCCGCACCAATGGCCTCGCGATCGACATGTTCACGGCGATGGGTGCGGCGGTGAATGCGCTGCCGGCCGGCGAGATCGTCCCGGCCATGGACCGCGGCCTGCTGGATGGCGCCGAATTCAACAACGCCAGCTCCGACCGCGTGCTGGGCTTCCCGGACGTCTCCAAGATCTGCATGCTGCAAAGCTTCCATCAAAGCTCCGAGCAGTTCGAGATCACCTTCAACAAGACCAAGTACGACGCGCTGCCGGCCAAGATGAAGGCGATCATCGAGAATGCGGTCGAGGCGGCGTCCGCCGACATGTCGTGGAAGGCGGTCGACCGCTATTCCAAGGACTACGCCGGCATGCAGGCCCAGAACGGCGTCAAATTCTACAAAACGCCGGACTCAGTGCTGCAGGCGCAGCTCGCGGTATGGGACCAGGTGGTGGCCAAGAAGGGCGCCGACAATCCGCTGTTCAAGAAGGTCGAGGCCTCGATGCGCGCCTTTGCCGAGCGCGCGATGAAGTGGGACATGGACACCAACAATCCGCGCCGGATGGCTTATAACCACTACTTCGGTCGCAAGGGCGCTCCGCCGAAAAAGGCGTAAGCGCTTTTGTAGGGTGGTCGGCATAGCCGACCACCCTACGCCATCCCTGTCGCAGTAACCGGAGCAGCCCCATGCAAAACGTTTTGTTTTTTGTCGACCGGGTCAGCAGCTGGGTCGGCCAGGCCTTCTCCTGGCTGATCGTCGCGCTCACCTTCCTCATCAGCTGGGAAGTCTTTGCGCGCTACGCCCTGAACACGCCCAATCCCTGGGCCTTCGACCTGATGATCATGATGTACGGCGCCGCCTTCATGATGGCCGGCGCCTACACGCTGGCCAAGAACGGCCACGTGCGCGGCGACGTGCTGTACAGCTTCTTCCCGCCGCGCCTGCAGGCCGGCCTGGACCTGATCCTGTACTTCGTCTTCTTCATCCCTGGCGTGGTGGCGCTGGTCTGGGCCGGCTACACCTATGCCGCCGAGTCCTTCGCCATCCGCGAGCATTCGACGCTCACCGCCAACGGTCCGCCGCTGTATCCCTTCAAGATGGTGATTCCCTTCGCCGGCGTGCTGCTCCTGCTGCAGGGCTTCGTCGAGATCGTGCGCTGCGTGGTCTGCCTGAAGAATGGCGCTTGGCCGGCGCGCGAGCCGGACGTCGAGGAAGTCGACGTCGACCAGCTCAAGGCGCAGGTCAGGGGTGCAGCCGGGGAGGGCAGGGCATGAGGAAGGAAATCTGGTTCGGCCTGTCGATACTGGTGGCGATCGTGGTCGCCCTGTTCGCCCTGATGCCCGCCCCCGCCGACATGAGCAACGGCCACCTTGGGCTGTTGATGCTGGCGTTGGTGGTGGTCGCCATCATGCTCGGCTTCCCCACCGCCTTTACACTGATGGGCATGGGGGTGCTGTTCGCCTGGTTCGCCTTCCACAGCCAGGACCCCGGCCAGGCCGTGCAGCTCACGCTCGACCTGATGGTGCAGCGCGCGTATTCCGTGATGGCCAACGACGTCCTGATCTCGATCCCGCTGTTCATCTTCATGGGCTACCTGGTGGAGCGGGCCAACCTGATCGAGCGCCTGTTCAAAAGCCTGCACCTGGCGATGGCGCGCGTACCCGGCTCGCTGGCGGTGGCCACCATCGTCACCTGCGCCATCTTTGCCACCGCCACCGGCATCGTCGGCGCGGTCGTGACCCTCATGGGACTGCTCGCGCTGCCGGCCATGCTGAAGGCCGGCTACAGCACCCAGCTGTCGGCCGGCTGCATCACGGCCGGAGGCTGCCTGGGCATCCTGATTCCGCCCTCGGTGCTGCTGATCGTGTACGGAGCGACGGCCGGGGTCTCGGTGGTCAAGCTGTATGCGGGCGCCTTCTTCCCCGGGATCATGCTGGCGGCGCTGTACGTCGGCTACGTGCTCCTGATCGCCAAGCTGAAGCCCAGCATGGCGCCGCCGCTGCCGGCGCACGAGCGCGTGGTGGCGCTGCCGGCCTATCTTGATGCGATCCCCGGCGCCTACCACCGGATGGCGGTGCCCGGCCTGCTGCGCTCCTTCAAGGGCGCGAACGGGACCCAGCGCACGCTGGCCACCAACCTGTTCGTCGCGCTGCTGCCGGCGCTGGCTTTCGTTGCCATCATGGGCATCAGCTACCGGATCGCGACGGCGCCGGAAGCGCCCGCCACGCAGCTGGTCGAGATGGGCGCCCAGCAGGAGTTCGATTCCGCATCAGGCGTTGATGCCGGTGGGCTGGAAGAGCCGCCGGTCGAAGGTGGACTGGCCGAACCGCCGACCGACGCCCCCGCCGCAGCCGCGGCGCCGGCGCCCCAAGCTACGGCCGCGATCCCGACGCCCGCATCCGCCGACCCGGTCGCCAAGCCGGCGTCCACTGGCTTCTGGATCACGCTGGCGGTGCTGGCGGCCGCGATGGCGGTGTTCTACCTGCTGTTCACCTTTGCCCGGCTCGAGATCTTCAAGATGCTGCTCGGCTCCCTGTTTCCGCTCGCGATCCTGATCCTGGCGGTCCTGGGCAGCATTGTGTTCGGGCTGGCCACGCCGACCGAGGCGGCGGCGATGGGCGCCTTCGGCGGCCTGATCCTGGCGATCGCCTACCGCAGGTTCAACTTCAGGCTGCTGCGCGAGTCGGCCCACCTGGCCACCAAGACCACGGCCATGGTGTGCTGGCTGTTCGTCGGTTCCAGCATTTTCTCGGCCGCGTTCGCGCTGCTCGGGGGGCAGGAGATCATCAATAACTGGGTGCTGGGCATGAACCTGACCCCGATCCAGTTCATGATCCTGGCCCAGGTCGTGATCTTCCTGCTCGGCTGGCCTCTCGAGTGGACCGAGATCATCGTGATCTTCATGCCGATCTTCGTGCCGCTGCTGGCGCATTTCAACATCGACCCGCTGTTCTTCGGCCTGCTGGTGGCGATGAACCTGCAGACGGCTTTCCTGTCGCCCCCGGTGGCCATGTCGGCCTTCTACCTGAAGGGCGTGTCGCCGCCGCACGTCACGCTGAACCAGATTTTCCTGGGCATGCTGCCTTTCATGGGCCTGCAGGTGCTCGGCGTGATCCTGTTGTACACCTTCCCGGCCATCGGCATGTGGCTGCCTGGCGTGCTCTATAAATAAGCAGCAAAGGGAAGCGGCCTGGTGCTGCCGCTTCCCATTCTCTCCGCGACGCCCCTCTCCAGCCTGATATTCGCAGCGCGAATGACCGACATGTGAATTTACGCACTTACATTGCGTTGCAACATGCTACATAATAAGGGGCTATACACAGCAGTAACGTCCACTTTCCCCGATCTTGCGATCGTTCCAACCCTGAGAACTGTGAGGAAAATGAAGCTTCGACCCCTGTCCGGCCCGAATACTTCCCAGCGCCCGAGCGCCCTGGGTTCTGTCGCCGTTCGTGCAGCGGTGGTGCGATGATGCAGGGCGCCCTGCAGTCGCAACCGGTACAGGCGAGCCGTCCGACAGTGGTCAAGCCGCATACCTTGTTCGATGACGTCTACGGCATCACCGTGGGCGTGCTGTTCGTCGCCATGGGCGTGCTGCTGCTGCAGGCCGCGGGCCTGATCACGGGCGGCGTGGCGGGCATCTCGCTGCTGGTGTCCTACCTGTCCGGCCATTCGGTCGGCCTGCTCTTCATGCTCATCAACCTGCCGTTCTTCCTGTTCGGCTACCTGTTCATGGGCGCGCGCTTCACCATCAAATCCCTGGTCGGCAGTGTCCTGATCATGGCCATGCTCAAGCTGATGCCCAGCGGCCTGGTGATCGGCCACATCCACCCGATGGTGGCGGCGCTCGGCGGCGGCACCTTCTGCGGCATGGGTATCCTGGCGCTGGCGCGCCATGGCGCCGGCGTAGGCGGTACCGGTATCGTCACCCTGTGGCTGCAGAAGAAGTACGCGATCAATGCCGGCCGCACGCAGGTGCTGATCGACGGCGTGATCCTGCTGGCCGCACTGGCGATCGTATCGCCGCAACTGGTCGGCTGGTCGTCGCTGAGCGCGATCGCCATGAGCAGCATGGTCATGGCCTGGCATCGCCCGGGACGCTACTTCGGCAACTGATCCTGCCAGGCTTCCCCGGCCCGCCTACAGGCCGGGGAAACCAGCGAACACCGACGTCACCCAATCCACGAACACCCGCACCCGCGGCGACAGCTGGCGGCTTTGCGGATACAGCACCGAGACCGGCAGCGCCGGCGGCGCCAGCGCCGGCAGCAGCGCTTCCAGCTGGCCGCTGCGCAGTTCGTGCTCGATGCGGTAGCGCGGCACCTGCACGATGCCCAGGCCCGCGATTCCGGTCGCGGTGTACATGTCGGCGCCGCTGACGCTCACGGCTGCCGGCGGCAGGACCTGGCGTACTTCGCCACCCACCGTGAATTCGAGCGGGTAGGGCCGGCCGGTGGCCGACGAGATGTAGTGCACCGCCAGGTGGCGCTCCAGGTCATCGAGCTGCGCGGGACGCCCATGGCGCGCGAGGTAGGCCGGGCTGGCGCAGGTCACCTGCGTCAGTTGCGCCACCTGCCTGGCCACCATCGACGAATCCTGCAGGTTCCCCACGCGCAGCACGCAATCGATCCCTTCGCGCACCAGGTCGACCAGGCGGTCGCCTTCGCCGATCTGCAGCACGATGCCCGGGTAGCGCGCCAGGAAGGCGGGCAGGGCGGGCGCCAGCACCTGCCGCGCCAGGGTGGCCTGCAGGTTCACGCGCAGCAGTCCGACGGGTTCGGCGTGACTGAATACGCTCTCCATTTCCGCCAGGTCGGCCAGCAGGCGCACGCATCGCTCGTAGTAGGCCTGGCCGTCCAGGGTCGGCGCCACCACGCGGGTGGTGCGCTCCAGCAGGCGCGTGGCCAGGCGCGCTTCCAGCCGCTTGATGGCATTGGTCACCGTCGCGCGCGGCAGCTGCAGGTCTTCGGCCGCCAGCGTAAAACTGCGACGCTCGACGATGCGCGCGAAGATCCGCATTTCTGGAAACGGTCCATCTGCGTACTCATGTGATTATTTTCCCTAATGGAATAATGCAGGCCAGTGTAGCCCAGGTATTCACTTCAACAACTGTTGCTGTGTAATATCTTTATGTAATTTGTTGCGCCGCGACAAAAATAGCAAACTCAGCAACAAATGATGCGCAAAGGTATTTATTTGACGACAGGAAAGTGGCAGAATAACCGGTTATTCCAACGGTAACGTTACCATTTCCTACATGAGCGGCTTCTTCGGTAAATTGCGTTTGTCCAGCCTGATGACCCTGGCCGTCTGCGCCACGGTCGCGCTGACGGTCGCGCTGCAGCTGGCGCTGGTGAACCATTTCGCCGTGCGCCAGGCCGGGGACGAAGCCCAGTTGCGGCTACAGCAGCTCTCCTGGCAGATGCGCGACTCGCTCAACCGTGTGATCGAGCAGGCCACCGGCGACACCCGCCTGCTGGCCGAGCTGCCGCAGCTGCGCTACGCCCGCAACCCCGACGAGACGCGCGCGGTGCTGGAAAGCCTGCAGCGCACCTTCCCCGATTACGCCTGGATCGGCATCGCCGACCTGGACGGCAAGGTGACTGCCTCCACCGGCCGCATGCTGGAAGGGGCCAACGTCAGCAAGCGGCCCTGGTTCGCCACCGGCATGCGCGGCGTGCACGCCAGCGACTACCATCCGGCCGTGCTGCTCGAGAAGATGCTGCCGCGCCGGCAGGACCCGTGGCGCTTCGTCGACGCCTCCGGCCCGATCCTCGATGCCGGCGGAAAGCCGGTCGCGGTGCTCGGCCTGCACATGAGCTGGGAGTGGGCGCGCGTCCATGCGCGCAAGCTGCTCACGCCGGCGCTGCGCGAATACGGCGCCGAGATCCTCGTGGTGCGCGACGACGGCACCGTCATCCTCGGTCCCGAGGGCCTGGTCGAGACCAAGGTCGACACCACCAGCCTGCGCCTGGCGCAGAAGGGCCAGATCGGATCCTTGCGCGAAGTGTGGCCGGACGGCCGCGCCTACCTGACCGGCTACAGCCAGACCGGCGACATGCTCGATCCGGCCTCGCTGCGCTGGAGCGTGCTGGTGCGCCAGACCGAGGATCGCGCGATGGAAGGCACCGTCGACCTGAAACAGCGCATGCTGGGCTGGAGCTTCCTGCTGGCGCTGCTGCTGGCCGTGGCCGCCGCCCTCATGGCGCGCCGCCTCACGCGCCCGATGGCGCAGCTGCGCAGGGCGATCCAACTTGTCACCGAAGCCACCGAAGCCGGCCGCGAGCCGCCGCCGATCCCGCAGGTGGACGGTTTCCTGGAAACGCAGATCCTGTCGAGCACCATGCGCGACCTGGTGAAAAGCGAGACGGCGCACCGCCACGCGCTGCTGGCCCTGAACGAGCGGCTGGAGGCGGCGGTGGCCGAGCGCACCGCCGAACTGCAGGCGCTGCTGCTGCGCGACGTGCTGACCGGCCTGCCGAACCGGCGCGCGCTGCTGGAAGCCCTGCCGGAGGCGATGGGCCGGGCGCGCCGCGTCGGACGCCCGTGCGCGCTGCTGTTCCTCGACATGGATGGCTTCAAGGCCGTCAACGACAGCTATGGCCACGAAGAGGGCGACGAGCTGCTGCGCCAGTTCGGCGAGCGCCTGCTGCAGGGCGTGCGCAAGACCGACATCGTGGCGCGCCTGGCCGGTGACGAATTCGTGGTGGTGCTGGAGATGCTGACCGACGCCGCCCATGCCGAAGACACCGCGCGCAAGCTGCTCGAGCGCCTGAAGTCGCCTTTCATGCTGCGCGGCGCCACCGTCACCGTGGGCGCCAGCATCGGCATCGCGCTGCACCGCCCGGAGGAGCCGGTCGACGTGGACGCCTGGCTGGCGCGCGCCGACCACGCGATGTATGCGGTCAAGCGCACCGGCAAGAACGGCGTGGCGCTGGCGGCCACTGTCTGAATCCTTACTCATTGCACAGCGCATGTCCGAGATCACCCAACTCATCGCCACGCTCAAGCGCGAACTGAAACAGCAGGGCAAGACCTACCGCGACGTCGCCGAGGCGCTCGACTTGTCCGAACCGAGCGTCAAGCGCCTGTTTGCCAGCGAGCAGTTCACCCTCGAGCGCCTGGTCGAGATCTGCTCCCTGGTCGGCCTGACACTGGCCGAGCTGGCGCAGGAAGCCGGGCAGGGCCACCAGCGCCTGCGCACCCTGAGCCCGGCGCAGGAACGCGAACTGGTGTCGGACACGCGCCTGCTGCTGGTGGCGGTGTGCGCGCTGAACCACTGGACCATGGCGCAGATGCTGCAGGTGTACCGCCTGAGCGAAGCGGAATGCGTGCAGCTGCTGCTGCGCCTGGATCGCCTGGCCTTGATCACGCTCCTGCCGGGCAACCGCATCCGCCTGAATGTGGCGCGCGATTTCGACTGGCTGCCGGGCGGACCGATCCGCCAGTATTTCCGCGAGCAGGGCATGCCGGACTTTATCGACAGCGCCTTCGGGCAGCCAGGGGACACGCTGGATTTCGTGCACGGCATGCTCACGGAAAGCGCGCGCGCCAAGCTGCAGGGAGAACTGCGGCAGCTGCGGACACGCTTCGCGCAGCTGCACGAGGAAAGCCTGGCGGCGCCGCTACCCCAGCGCTGCGGGACCGGCTTGCTGCTGGCATTGCGGGAGTGGGAGCCGCTCGCGTTTGCGGAGTTGCGACGCTAGGTCGAGCCAACGCTGCGCAAGGGAATGGGGGATCAGTGCCGGCTGGCACTGATCCCCTGTTTCGTTAACGCAGGACGCCTTTTCTTCACCCCGCCCCTTACCCATGGGTCCCTCGGAAGGCGCTTGGGCAACAAACGACACTGACTCTCCTCTGGTTTTGTGAAAGCCTCTTGTGCCCACTCATTGCACGGTGTAGAACCTTAACTAGGCCGAAAAGTTCGGCCTCGAAGCATGCAGTGCGGACGTTCCACAATTTGTATGCACGGCTGCTGTTTTATGTGCGCTACTAGACAGATGAGCTTGGCAAAGAAGGGAATGATGGCTTCAAAGAGGGAATGACGCCATGAAGATGTCAATCGTCGCATGTGCCGTGCTCGGAGCGAGCGCGGCTTGCGCCTCGGCCGAGAATGCGGCTGCGCCCGATGGGAGCACCGTCGCCGGGGTTGCTAAGGAAACTGTCTGCGCCAAGGGATGCGCGGCACCGTCCGGTGGAGCCGGCGGCAGCGCTGCGTCTGCCCGCACCGGCGATGCACCAGCCATTTTCACGGTGGAAACCGTGCATGAGAAGGAGCAGCGCCGCACTGCCGAGACCCAGGTGCTCACCGTGGGACGCCAGTATGATCTCGAATTCCTGGCCTTGTCCGATGTGGGGGATCCCTTCCACGGCGGCCTGGCCGCCAGTGGCAGCGGCGCCCTGGAGCCGCGCCGCACCACCGACAGCGTCACCTACCAGAGCGAATTCAACGGCTTTACCGCCGGCTCCTCCTGGGGCAAGGGCGACATCGACGGTTCGCCTTCAGGCCGCGCCTGGGGCATGTCGGCCGGCTACAACCTCGGTCCCCTGACCATTCGCGCCGCCTACCAGAACCGCAACGTGGCCAAGGTCACCCGCATCAATCCAGTCGACATCACCATGGCCGCCAGGAATGCCATCGTCGCCGCCAACATGCGCTTCAGCTGGGGCACGGCCTACGCCGCCTACAGCGCCAGCCGCGGCTGGGTCAACTCGCCGCTGTTCAATCCGGACAATCCCTACGGCGCCGGGATCACCTCGGTGCCTTCCACCGACAGCCGTGACGTGCTGGCCGGGGTGGCGGTGCCGGTCAGCCGCGGCACCACACTGCTGGCTTCCTACATCCGCAAGAACGACCGCGACCCGGCCGACCGCGACGCGCGCCAGGTCGCGATCGGCGCTACCTATGCGGTGTCGCGCAGGCTCGATTTCTACGCCGCCTATTCGCACATCCGGCACCAGAGCGGCATCCCGAATGCCAATACCAGGAACGGCGGCGGCGGAGCGATCAACCTCGGGATGCGCCGCGCTTTCTGAGCATGCGCGCGTCCCTGCACGGCGACGCGATGTTGCAAAAAACGGTAGCCTGTCTCCAAGACTTGATACGTTCAACTACCGTTTTGGAGGCAACATGACAGGCGCAAGCACACTTGATCCGGATAACTTCCCCGAACGTCCAGACCGTAGTCTCGGCAAGGGACACGGCATCGATTCCCTCGGTCCGAGCGACATTTCCGATACCGGCAGCGACGTGGTCGGCGGCCCCGGCTTTGCCGAGGCGCTGGATGCGGACCAGACCCTCGACTTCGACCACGGCACCACCTCCGACATGGAAGAAAGCCATGCGGGCGGCACCGCCGGACCGGACGTCGGCGACGCCGATTTCTCGGGCGATAGCGACATGGGCGGCACCGGCGAGCGCGCCGCCGCGGGACGCGACAACGTCGCGAAGGACGGCGCCGACATCGACACCGACCAGGTGGTGTCCATCCCCGATCTGCCGCTGACCGAGGAGGACACCGACTTCCTATCGACTAAACCGCCGCGAAACGCTGAAGGCGGCTAACAGTGCGCCGCCGGCCACCAGCGCGGTGGTCAGCGGCGAGGCGCGCAGGCTGGTCTTGGTGTACAGGCTGCGCTCGTGGACGTTCTGCGGCATGCCCTGGCGCTGGCGCAGTTCGGCCGATGGATCGGGCTTGTAGAGTGCGTCGCGGCGGTTCGGCGCGGTGGGACGGTCTGATTTCTGCTGCTTGAACATGCTCGCGTTCATGTACTTGTCGAACAGCGCCGGCATCAGCTTGGAGCCGGCCGCAATCATCTTCGAGGCTCCGCCGGCATAGGCGTCCCGCTTCGGGTTTTCCGCGCAGTACAGGATGGCGTCGGCCACCACTTCCGGTGCGTAGATCGGCGGCGGCAGCGCCGGTTCCTTGTCCATGTAGTTGCGGGCGTGCACCGCGAACATGGTGTCGATCGCAGCCGGGCGCACCAGGGTGACGGCCAGCGGCGCGCCTTCCTTTTCCAGTTCCATGCGCAGTGCGTCGGTGAAGCCTTTCACTGCGTGCTTCGAGGACGCATACATGCCCTGCATCGGGATCGAACGTTCCGACACCTCGCTGCCGACGTTGATGATGGCGCCGCCGCCACGGTGCTTCATGCGGCGCACCGCTTCCAGCGAACCGTTGACGGTGCCCCAGAAGTTGGTCTGGAACAGGCGGTGATGGTCTTCCGGCTTGACTTCTTCCAGGCGGCCGAACACGGAGATGCCGGCATTGTTGACCCAGGTGTCGATGCGGCCGAAGCGCGAAATCGCCTTGTCGCCGATCTTCTCGACATCGGCGATGTCGCCGACATCGGCTGCCACGGTCTCGACCATGACGCCGCGGCTGCGCAGCTCGTCGGCCAGTTCGTCGAGCGCATCCTTGCTGCGTGCGGCCAGCACGAGGCGCGCGCCGCGCGCGGCGGCCATGCGGGCGGTGGTCAGGCCGATGCCGCTGGTGGCGCCGGTGATGACCATAACCTGGTCGTGGAGTTTCCGGAGTCTGATTGCCATGACGTGATCCTTTTCAAGGTGGGGTGAAGAGGACTGCCTGCGGCGTCCGGCCGCAAGGACAGGCCAGGTTAATGAACGGCCACTATCCTAGCCCGGCTGGCAAAATCGGCGTTTTCGGTTGCTTGTTGGAAGCAGTTGCTGGAAAGATTCGCTAGCAGATTTCTGACCGCTAACGCATGAGCCGTCATCCCGGCGAAGGCCGGGATCCAGTTTCTTAGGCAGTACCGCAAAGGCTAGAGGGTACGGAACAAACTTGGGTCCCGGCCTGCGCCGGGACGACGGATCAACGGGAGGAGGGGAGAGCGGGCCGTGCCATGTGCGACGATCGGCCCGCGAATTGCGATTATTTGCCCGGCTGGTAGATCTGATCAAACAAGCCGCCATCCGCAAAGTGCGCCTTCTGCGCCTGCGTCCAGCCACCCAGTTCGCTGATCGGGAACAGTTTCACGTTCGGGAACTGCGAGGCGTACTTCTTCGAGAACTTGTCCACGGCCGGACGGTAGTAGTTCTTGGCCACGATGTCCTGGCCTTCGTCGGTGTACAGGAACTCGAGATAGGCCTGGGCCACCTTGCGGGTGCCCTTCTTGTCGACGTTCTTGTCGACCACGGCGACCGGCGGTTCGGCCAGGATGCTGATCGACGGGGCGACGATCTCGAACTTGTCCGGACCCAGCTCGCGCAGGGCCAGCAGGGCTTCGTTTTCCCAGGCCAGCAGCACGTCGCCGATGCCGCGTTCGACGAAGGTCGTGGTGGCGCCGCGGGCGCCCGAGTCGAGCACCGGCACGTTCTTGTAAAGCTTCGACAGGTAGTCCTTGGCCGTGGCCGGCGAACCGCCCGGCTGGCGCAGCGCGTAGCCATAGGCGGCCAGGTGGTTCCAGCGTGCGCCGCCCGAGGTCTTCGGGTTCGGGGTGATGACGGCCACGCCCGGCTTGATCAGGTCGGCCCAGTCGCGGATCTTCTTCGGATTGCCCTTGCGGACCAGGAACACGATGGTCGAGGTATAGGGCGCGCTGCGGTAGGCCAGGCGCTTCTCCCAGCCGGGCGCAATCAAACCTTTTTCGCTGATAGCATCGATGTCGTAGGCCAGCGCCAGCGTGACCACGTCGGCCTGCAGGCCGTCGATCACGGCGCGCGCCTGCTTGCCCGAACCGCCGTGCGACTGCTTGACGGTGACGGTGTCGCCGGTCTTCGCCTTGTACTGGCGGGCGAACGCGGCGTCGATGTCCTGGTATAGCTCACGGGTCGGGTCGTAGGACACGTTGAGCAGGGTGATGTCCGCGGCGGCGGCGGTCTGGCTGAACAGCGGCGCCAGCAGGGTCAGTGCAGCCAGCGAGCGGAGAAAGGTTTTGCGAAGCATGTCGTTCTTTCAGGGGGCATTTTGGAGCCTCTAGACTACGGCTCAGTTGCCCCTGAAGGAACGAATATATTCGCTTAACAATATGCGTTTTTTGGAACCTATCCCAGTAGGGAGGAGGAAGCTAGCGGCGATGCCTGGCAAGCGCGGGCAAGGCGCGAGGAGGCCGCATGGCTAGCCATGCAACGACGAGGTAGCATGGCATGGGGTGCCATGCTACACAGCACCCGCTTGCCAGGCGCGCCGAAAGCGACTCATTCCCTACTGGGATAGGTTCTTAATGAGCCTTCGACAGGATCAGCAGCCAGCGCTTGAACAGCAGGACCTCGAGGTGGCCCGGCTCGACGCCGGTATCGCATTCGATGATCGGGTTCACTGCATAGAAGCGCTTGCGGAAATCACGGGTGATCAGGACCTCGCGACGACCGATGCGGACCATAAAAGGGACAGGTGCATATTCCAGGCCGAAAGAGCTGTTCAGAGTGGTCATGGTGTTTCCTTTTATTAAAATCGTTGAAGTGGGTAAAGAATATCACAACCACTGTATAAATCTACAGTTACTGTGCGGATGTACAGTAAATTTTTATTTTCGTGGTTTTTTCGCCAATTGGCCTTATATCAAGCCTTGACCCATCAACCCAGGCAACCAGCATGACGAACGAGCGCCTCCCCAGACTCCACCGCTTCGCCGCCGCCCGCTTTTCCCCTGAGGGCGAATACGGATTGCACCTGACCGCCGGCGTCGCCATGCTGCTGCTCGCGATGGCGGTATTCGCCCACATGGCCGGCGCCGTCGTCGCCGGCGCGCCCATCACCCAGCTCGACGTCGAAGTGGCCAACTGGCTGCACGCCCACGCCCGCACCAACGAGGGCCTGCGCGGCTTCCTGCTGCTGGTAACCCACATGCACAGCACGCCCGGCATCCTGATCATGGCCGCCCTGGCCGGCATCTGGCTCTACCGCACGGGGCACCGCTACTGGCCGATCGCCCTGGTGGCCAGCGTGCCAGGCGGACAGATCCTCAACGTGCTGCTGAAGCACACCTTCGAGCGCGCACGGCCGCACTTCGCCGAACCGCTGCTGGAACTGGGCACCTACAGTTTTCCCAGCGGCCACGCGATGGGGGCGACCGTGCTGTATGGCTTCCTCGCCTGTTATGCGGCGCGCCATGCGCGTTCCTGGGCGGGCAGGGTGCTCCCCTTCGTGCTGGCGGCGCTGATGGTGGCGACGGTCGCGTTCTCTAGGATGTATCTTGGAGTCCATTACTTGTCCGACGTACTGGCGGCCTTCGCCGAAGGCTGCGGCTGGCTGGCAATCTGCATCACCGGCGCCGCCACCCTCAACCGGCGCCGCCGCGCACGCGAAGGGCGGGCCGGCGCGCCCGTCGAGCGGCAAGAAATCTGACAAATAGGAAACAAGGATGCGCACACTCGTACACCTCTCCGACCTGCACTTCGGCCGCGTCGACCACGCCTTGCTCGCGCCGCTGCGGACACTGATCGAGCGCATCGACCCAGACGTGCTGGTGGTCTCGGGCGACCTGACCCAACGGGCGAAGCCCGAACAGTTCGAAGAGGCGCGCGCTTATCTGGACACGCTGCCTGGCCCGCAGATCATTGTCCCGGGCAACCACGACATCTCGCTGTACAACGTGTTCCGCCGCTTCGTGAAGCCGCTCGACCGCTACAAGCGCTACATCACGGACGACCTCGACCCGTGCTACATCGACGGCGAGATCGCCGTGGTGGGGGTGAACACGGCGCGCTCATTCACGATCAAGGACGGCAAGGTGAGCCGCGACCAGCTCGAGGCGGTGCGCCGGCAGCTGGCCGGGGTGCCGTCCGACGTGACGCGCATCGTGGTGGCCCACCATCCCTTCGATCTGCCGGACCATTTCGAGGAGCGCGACCTGGTCAACCGGGCGCCGCGCGCGATGCAGGCGTTTTCGGAATGCGGCGTCGACATCCTGATGGGCGGCCACATGCACGCCAGCCACGCGGGCAGCACGGCGGCGCGCTACCAGATGAGTGAATACGCGGCGCTGGTGGTGCAGGCGGGGACGGCGACTTCCACGCGCGGACGCGGCGAAGTCAATTCCTTCAATGTGCTGCGGGTGGAGTCACAGCAGGTCGAGATCGACCGCTACGGCTGGGACGTGGTGCACAAGCACTTCGAGCTGGTCGATACCGACAAGTTCCTGCGCAGCGGGAACGTCTGGACGCCGCACAACGACGGCCTGATGGCGGCGGGGCTGTAAGCACGCCGGTTTATCGTAGGGTGGGCGGGGTAGTTCAGGCCAGTGGCCCGAACTACGAACGCCCACGCGTTCACATCACGCTCACACGGTCGGCGCGGCAATTCCTCTGCTGGTTGGACGCGTGGGCAGAAAACCTGCCCACCCTACGATTCGCGTCAGATCAGCGGACGCCAGCCAAGTCAAATCCAGTACTCGGCCAGGCGCCCCATGAACTCGCGGATCCGGTCCTTCCACGGACGGTGCCGCCACTGGTCCAGCGTCACTTCCTTGGAGCTGCGCAGGTCTTCGTTGAACGCCGCCTCCATATCCTTCCCAAACGCCGGGTCCAGCACGACGACGTTGAGCTCGTAGTTATGGATAAAGCTGCGGCGGTCGATGTTGGCCGAGCCGATGGTCGACCAGATGCCGTCGATCACGGCGGTCTTGGCGTGCAGCACCGCCACCTGCAGCTGGTAGATCTTCACCCCACCCGCCAGCAGCTGGTCGTAGAAGGCCTGGCCCGCGTACTTGATCAGGTCATGGTCCGACACCCCAGGCAGCACCAGCTTCACGTCCACGCCGCGGCGCGCGGCCGCGATCAGGGAGTCGACGATCTGCTGGTCCGGCACGAAATAAGCCGAGGTGATGTGGATCGACTTCTTAGCCTCGTTCATGGCCACCATCAGCGACTTGTAGATCTCGGAATCGCGGTCCGGCGTGGTGGCCAGTACTCGCATCACCTTGTCGCCCACCGGCGCCAGGCGCGGGAAGTATTCGGCCTGCGGGAGCTCGCCGGCATCCTGGCGCACCCAGTTGTCGATGAAGGCGTACTGCAGCGCGGCCACGGCCGGCCCCTCGATGCGGATGTGGGTGTCGCGCCAGCCCACCTGTTCGCTGTCGACGGTCTCCGGCTTCTTGCGCGAGCGGAACAGCGAGCTGTTGGCATAGGTCTCGCTGATGTTGATGCCCCCGGTGAAGCCGATCTGGCCGTCGACCACCATGATCTTGCGGTGGTCGCGGTTGTTCAGCTGCCAGTTGCCGGGACGCTTGGTCGGGTCGACCGGGTTGAAGATCACCACGTTGACCCCGGCCGTGCGCATGCGGTCGAAGAATTCCTTCGGCGTAGCCAGGGTGCCGACGCCGTCGGCGATGATGTTGACGATCACGCCCTGGCGCCGCTTTTCCATCAAGAGCTCGGCGAACTGCAGGCCGATCGGGTCGCGGTCGAAGATGTAGGTCTCGAGGTTGATCGAGGATTTCGCCTCGCGTACCGCGTTCATCATTTCGCGCATGGTGGCAGGGCCGTCGAACAGCAGCGTCACCTTGTTGCCGGGGATGAGAGGCGCACCGGTCGCCTGTTCTTCCAGCACCGCCAATTGCTTCAGGTCGGGCGAGGCATTCGCCCAGCGCTTGGCGAGCAACTGCGAAGCTTGCTTGGGCTGCAGCATGCCGCGCGGCGTCGCTACCGCCGGCACCGCCTTGGTCGGGCTGTCCGGCAGGGTTTCGGCGTCGGGCAGGCTCTTGCACGAAGCCACCACGCACAGGAAGGCGAGGCATGCCAGGAAGGTGCTCAGGCGCTTGTTGTTCATTTCGTGTCCCTCATGATGATGAGTTCACTGCTTGGGGTGGTGGCCTTGGGGCCAAGGAAGAATTCGACCGGCGCTGTGATGAAGCGCCGGCCCAGGGCTTGCAGCAGCAGGATGCCGCGCTTGAAGCGGATCTTGCGGGCGCGCATCGCCACCCACAGGGCCAGCCCGAAGCTGACCAGGAGGTTAATGGTGCCGATCAGGGCTACTCCGGCCGAGGCAGTGCCGATCTGGTGCCAGGTGAGCGCGTAGTCGAGCCCGACCAGGGCGGTGGCGAAGTTGGCGGTCGAGAAGGTGACGTGGCGGATGTCGAGCGGCAGGCCGAGCAGGAAACCGACGAAGCCGGTCATGCCCAGCATGAAGCCGAAGAAGAAGTTACCCATCAGGCTGCCCAGGTTGTCTTCGATGTAGCGGGCGAAGCGGTCCAGGCGCGCCACGCCCAGCACGCGGCGCAGGCCGCGCAGCTGGCGCACGCGCTGGCCCATGCGGGTGTACAGGGCCTTGTTGTCGTAGTAGCCGGAGATCAGGCCGGCCACGAATAGCCAGACACCGGCCACCGCGGCATAGAACAGCGCCGGGCCGTGGAAGGGGTCGATGTCGTGCAGCAGGTGGTGCGCCTTGTCGGGACTCACCATATGGCGCCCGCTGAGCATCTGGTAGCCCACCGCGATCAGCCAGGCCACCGGAAAGGCCAGCACCACGTTGCCGAGCACGGCCACGATCTGGGTCCGGAACACTTTCGTGACCAGCGTGGCCAGGCTCTCCACGTCGAGCCCGCGGCCGTTGTCGGCCTTTTGCAGCGAGGCGGCGATGTGCTGGGCCGTCATGGCCGGCTGCTTGGTGGCCACCGTGAAGTGCAGCACGTAGATGAGGATGAAGCCCAGCGAATAGTTGAGGCTGAAGAGGAAGGCTTCGACCAGCGGCGCCGTGCCCAGGTAGCCCAGCATGATCTTGAACATCGCCATGAAGCCGACGATGAAGCCGGCGCCGGACGCCGCCACGAACATGTGGCGCAGGTCGCGCCGGGTCTCGGCAATGTAGTGCTCGCCGGTGCGGCTGGCGTTTTCGGTGACATTGCGTGCGAGCAGGTCGACGTTGTCGCGCAGCAGCCCGCGGATCCGGTACTTGGTGTTGTGTCCTTCGATCAGTTCTTCGGCCAGGGCGATCGCGGCCAGGCGGCGGTCGCTGACCACGGTCCCGCTCGAGGTCGCGACCGAGCTGGCGACGGCATCCAGGTCGACCGTCGGCGCGCTCGGCAAGTCGCCGCTGAGGTCGACCAGGTAGAGCAGCTTGTGCAGGCGGTCGATGCTCTGCTGCAAGGCCACCAGCAGGTAGGTGAGGGCGACACTGGTACCGCTCGACTGGGCGCTGCGCCGGATCTTGGCCACCACTTCGCCGCACTGGTCGAGCATCACCAGGAGGTGGCGGGCGTCTTCCGGCTGCGCGATCTTGCCGTCGAGGTAGCGTCCGTACTCGTCCAGGTAGCGGTTGACCTCGATGTTCTGCATCAGGAAGGGCGAGTCGAAATCCTCGATCTCGCTGTAGCTGTGCACCAGGCGCGGCTCCAGGCCCAAGGCGCAGATGCGGCAGGACAGGGTGCGGATCGCGTCCAGCAGGCCCAGCAGGGTGACGTAGCGCGCGCGGTCGGGCGTGGCGTCCAGGGGCGGCGGGGCATCGGCGACGACGTCGAACAGCGCCATCCAGTCGGCGTTGGGCACCATCCGGATCCAGGCGTAATCCTCCTCGTCGTACAGCACCTGGTCGAGCGCGTCCGACAGATACAGGTCGTTCAGCGCCGGCGGCAGGAAGCGGTAGGTGATGCGGCGCTTGAGCTCGGTAACGAAGCCATCGTTCGACAGGATGCCAATGTCGCTGTACAGGCTGGTGTGGCGGCGGTGCTCGAGCAGGGTCGTGATGTAGCGCCGCAGTGCCCAGGCCTGGGTCGGATTGCCCTTGAGCAGCTGGGTGAGGGTGCGCACAGCCTGCACCGGATCGTCCGCCTGTTGCCAGACCCAGCGGTGACGCGGGCGCAGGCAATCGACCAGGTCGACCAGCAGGTCGATGCGGTCGCTGTTTGGATCGATCCGTTCGAGAATGTGAAGCATGGACGTGTTGACTCTGGAAAGCTACAGTGTACGCGAGGCATCTGAACTGCATGGTTCGCCACCGAACAATGAACCTGCTGAAAGAGGTACACTGAGAGGCTGTATTCATGAAAAGAGGCAAGCATGTACCTGACTTATTTCAACGGCCAGTGGACTGAAGGCAATGTGCCGCTGTACGGCGCGATGGACCACAGCCTGTGGCTGGGTTCCTCGGTCTTCGACGGCGCGCGCGCCATGCGTGGCAAGCTGCCCGACCTGCGCCCGCACCTCGAGCGCGTGATCGCATCCGCCGAGAAGCTGGGCCTGCGCTGCCCGTTGACAGTGAGCGAGATGGAAGCGCTGGTGCGCGAAGGCGTGGCCAAGTTCCCGCCTGACGCCGAGCTGTACATCCGCCCGCTGGTGTTCGGCACCGAGGGCTTCCTGATCCCGGTGGCCGAGGCCAGCCAGTTCGCGCTGACGCTGTTCGATGCCCCGCTGCCGCCCTTCGCCGGTTTCTCCGCCTGCCTCTCGACCCTGCGCCGCCCGCAGGCCAGCATGGCCCCGACCGACGCCAAGGCCTCGGCCCTGTACGCCAACTCGACCCGCGCCATGCGCGAAGCCAAGGCGCGCGGTTTCGATCAGGCGATCATGCTCGATGCCGAGGGCAACGTGGCTGAGTTCGCGGCCTCGAACCTGTTCATCGTGACGCAGGACGGCGCCGTGGTGACGCCGAAGCTGAACGGCACCTTCCTGGCCGGGATCACCCGCGCGCGCGTGATCGCGCTGCTCGCTTCGGAAGGCGTGCAGGTGGAAGAGCGCAGCGTGGCGCCGGAAGAATTGGTGACGGCGCGCGAGATCTTCAGTACCGGTAATTACGGCAAGGTGACGCCGTGCACGCGCTACGAGGATTGCACGCTGGAGGCGGGCCCGGTGGCGCGCCGTGCGCGCGAGCTGTACCTGGCCTTTACTGAGACGACGTAATCCGTAGGGTGGGCGGGTTCCCCGCCCACGCGGTCAACGCACACGCGAACTGACCGCGTGGGCAGAGAATCTGCCCACCCTACGATAATTCGTCTTTCAGGAACTGCAGCAGGATCACCGTCTTGGCGTCGACGATCCCCCCTTCCTTTACCTGCCGCCACGCCTCGTCGACGTCCATCTCCAGGACTTCGATGTCTTCGCCTTCCTCTTCCTTGCCGCCGCCTTCGCCCTTGCGGTCGCGCTCCCCGTATTCGCCCAGGAAGCAGTGCACCGTCTCCGTGAGCGAAGAGGGGTTGGGAAAGAACGCGATCACCTTGCGCAGGCCGTGGCCGCGAAAGCCGGTCTCTTCGCACAGTTCGGCGCGCACGCGCTCGCCCGGGTCGGCATCGTCCAGCATGCCGGCCGGGACTTCGATCATGAAGCCGTCGTGGCCGGCCATGCGGGCGCCGATACGGAACTGGCGCGTCAACAGCACCTTGCGTGTCGACGGGTTGTAGAGCAGCACCGCGGCGCCGCCGGCGTTGTGATAGACCTCGCGTGTTTCTTCCTGCTCGCTGCCGTCCTGGCGGCGCTGCGAGAAGGTGACCTTCTTCAGCTCGAAGTAATTGGTGGACAGGGTTTCCTGCCTGAGGATGCGGATCGGGTCGTCGTCATGCATGGTAAGCCTTGGGGTGCGTGTTGACGACGACTATAGCCTTGGGCCATAAAAAAAGCCGCCCGGTTCGCACCGGGCGGCTTTGCTCAAACCAGTCGTTCGATCAGAACTTGTAGTTTGCGCTCACGCGGAAGTAACGGCCCATTGCGTTGTGCAGCTGGGTGTTGAAGCCTTCGTTCGGGTAACGCGGATCGTACGGGGCTGCGGTGTCGAACAGGTTCTTGATGTTCGCCGACAGGGTCCAGTTCTTGAAGCCGGTGTAGCTGTACGCGACGTTGAAGGTGGTCCATTCCGGCACCGAGCAATCGCTCACCCAGTTGCTGAACTTCTCCAGACCGCCCAGGCTGTAGGCGCCGGCCGGCTGGCCCTTGCCGTAGTGGCAGTACGGCACCGGGTAGGTGACGTCGTTGTCGGTACGGCGCAGCAGCGAGACCGGCGAGACGAAGTCCACCGAGCCGGTGAGCGAGTGCACGCCACGGGTCCAGTTGCTCGACAGGCTGGCGCGGTGACGCGGGATGTCGCCAACGGTGATCGCCCAGTCCGAATAGCCGCCGGCGGTGCCGACGACGTTCGCTTCACGCTCGCCCGGACGCTCCGAACGCTTGAAGGTCAGCGCGTAGGACCAGTCGAACTTGGTGGTCAGGCGGCCGTTGTCGCCCAGGTTCAGGCGGTGCGCCACTTCGAAGTCCAGGCCCGAGGTCTCGGTTGCGCCCTGGTTCACGTAGTAGCGGTTGACCGCGGTCAGCGGGCCCGAGTTCGGGATCGGCTGGCCGTTGGCGCCGATCAGCTGGTTGACCGGGTTGGTGTCACGGATGGCCAGGCCCGGGTACAGGTCCGGGTGATCGATCACGTAGCCGGCCGACAGCAGGGCGGTTTCGTCTTCCTTGCGGATACGGTAGTAGTCGATCAGGATGTCGAGGTTCTTGGTCGGGGCGATGATCGCGCCGAACGAGAAGCTCTTCGAGGTTTCCGGCTTCAGGTCCGGGTTGGCCTTCGAGCGCGACGAGATGCGGCGCGAGCAGTCCGACGAGTCGCCGCCTGGCAGCGGGTTCTTGCCGTCCGGGCAACGCACGCTGTCGACGACGGTCGAGAACGACTGGACGCCGCCTTCGGCGATCTGCGACAGGGCCGGGGCGCGGAAACCTTCGGCGTAGGACGAGCGGAAGGTCAGCTTGTCGTTGACGATGTACTTGGCGCCGACTTTCGGCACGAAGCTGTTCTCGGTCGGGTACTTGTCATAGCGACCCGCGAAGTCCATCTCGAAGTTCTTGGTGAACGGGGTGCGCAGCTCGACGAAGGCCGACTTGACCATGCGCTTGCCGTTGACCAGCGAGTTGGCCAGGCCGATGATGTTGCCGACCTGGGTCTCGTAGTCCGGGGTCAGCGCCAGCTTTTCCTGGCGGATTTCGCCGCCGAAGGCCAGGCCGATGTCGCCGCCGGCCAGGGTGCCGATGGTGGTCGATGCCTTGGCGTCGAACTGGCTCACCTGGGCGTAGCCTTCGTTCACGACGTTGCGGTAGGCCGACGGATCAGCGGCGGTCTGGGCCAGGGTACGGTTCTCGCTGCGGATACGCTCGATGGTCGGGCGGTACAGCATGCCGTTCATGGTCTCGGTACGCTCGCTGCGGTTCAGCAGCAGGGCGGTTTCCCAGTCAAACTGGCCGGTGGTGCCCTTCAGGCCCGCCAGCAGGCGGCCCGACTGGTTGACGTTCTTCGAACCGCCGTCGACGCCGCTGAAGCGGTAGCCGACAGCTGCGCGCGAGGTCGACCATGGGTTGTCCGGATGGCCGGCCGGGAGGATCAGCTGGTAGTCGCTGGCGGTGCCGTCGGCGCGGAACACGGTGGTCGGCGAGGTCGACAGGATGGTCGACGAGTTGCCGACGTATTCGCGCTCGGTGCGGGTGTAGCCGGCTTCGACGAAGGCGGTGATGTCCGGGGTCACCTGGAAGGTCAGCTTGCCCAGCAGGTTGGCGTCGTTGCCCTTGCTTTGCGCTTCGTAGTTGTTCCAGATGTCGTAGTTGCAGAACGTGCGGCCGTTCAGCATCGAGGTGGCCGACAGGTTGTGCTTGTCGCGATTGCCGGTGATCTGCTGCGATGCGTCGCAGCCGGTGCGGTTGATGATGTCCGCGCCGTTGGCCAGGGTGGTGGCGAAGTTGCGTGCGCCGGCGGTGCGTTCACGGAAGAAGAACGGCTGGTCCGACAGATAGCTGCCGTATTCGTTCAGGCGCGCGTTGATGTCGGCGTACATGTGCTGCTTGACGTCGCGGGCATCGCGGATGCGGGTTTGGTCGCGCGAGGACAGGTCGAAGGTCAGGAATGCGTTGTAGCGATCCGATTCCAGGTCGCCGAAGCCGAACACGCCCGACACGTTGCGGCGTGCGAACTCAAGGTTGTCGTTGGCGCTGGTCGAGGCGGTGATTTCCGCGCCCTGGTAGTTGGTCTTGGTGATGAAGTTGATCACGCCGGCGATCGCGTCCGAGCCGTACACGGCCGAAGCGCCATCCTTGAAGATCTCGACGCGCTCGATGGCCGAGACCGGGATCGTGTTCAGGTCATACACGGCCGACTTGCCCTGGTTCGGGTCGGCGTAGGCCGAGGCGGTGATGCGGCGGCCGTTGAGCAGGATCAGGGTCGACGACGAACCGAGGCCGCGCAGCGACGCGGTGGAGGCGCCTTTCGAGAAGCTGCCGTCGGTGATGTCGTTCGAGGTGCCCGAGCCGAAGGCCGGGATCGAATGCAGCAGTTCCGACACGGTGTTGGCACCGGTGGCGGCGATCTGCTTGGCATTGATGGTGGCGACCGGCGAGGAACCTTCCTTGTCGGCGCGCTTGATGTTCGAACCGGTCACGAACACTTTCTGGACCGGTGCTTCAGCGGCTTGCTGGGCAAACGCGGCACCAGAAGCCAGGGCTACGGCGACAGCGATCACGCTGCGCTTTACTACGAGTTGCTGCTGCTTAGACAAAATATCTCCGAAACTTCTGAAACACAACCGCCTGCGGGAGCGGAGCGGCGTCTTACCTTTGTTAATCGAATGTGCTTGGCAAAGTGAATATTCACCAAGCCCAGCATCAAAGCATCCCGGACAGACAAAAGTCAAATATGTTTGGTAATTTGTTTGTTAATTGCGACACCCATGAGCTGTACTCATGTATTGGCTTCGCGTTTGTTATGGATTGCGCGTAAATGCATTAGTAAAACTTGTGCATAGCTCAAGAAAAAGGGCCGGCAATACCGGCCCTTGTCTAGATAAGAGCGTGATTATTCACGCCATGCTTCAGCCCTGGGCGCGCTCCGCAACGTAGATCTCCACGCGGCGGTTGCGCGCGCGGCTGGCGGCGTCCGCGTTGGAAGCGATCGGTTCGCGCTCGCCGCGGCCCTCGATCGTGATGCGGCCCGGGCTCACGCCGCGGCCGGCCAGGTAGTCGCGGGTGCGCGCCGCGCGGTCGACCGACAGCGGCTGGTTGATGTCCGGGGTGCCGGTGCTGTCGGTGTGGCCGATGATCGTGACCAGGGTGGCCGGGTTTTCCTGCAGGGTGGTGGCGAAGCGGTCGAGCACCGGCTGGAAGTTTGACTTGATGTCGGAGCGGCCGGTGTCGAACGAGACGTCGCTCGGGATTTCCAGTTTCAGGCGGTTGTCCGAGGTCTGGCTGACCTGGACGCCGGTGCCGCGCGTGGCTTGCTCCATCGCCTGTTTCTGCGCTTCCATGCGCTTGGACCAGATGTTGCCGGCGACGGCGCCAAGGGCCCCGCCGATCACCGCGCCGCGGGTGGCGCGGCCGCTGCCACCGCCGCTGGTGGTGGCGCCGATGATGGCGCCCAGGCCGGCGCCGATGCCGGCGCCTTGGGCGGTGCCGCGCTGGGTCTGGCTCATGTCGGCGCAGCCGGTCGCGGTGAGTGCCACCAGGGAGGCGGCGAGGACGGATTTGGTCAGTTTGGTGTGCATCGTGATCTCCTTGAACAAAAAATCCGCTTCGCGGTCATGCCCACCGGGCACGACTGCGAAACGGATTGGGTCTTGCAAACTCTGCGTCAGTCGACTTCAACAACGCTATATGCCTCGTCCGCTGATCAGGCGTACCAGGATCATGATCACGGCAACGACCAGCAGGATATGGATGAAGCCGCCGATGGTGTACGAAGTCACCAGGCCCAGCAGCCACAGCACGATCAGGATAACGGCAATTGTGTATAGCATAATGATGCTCCTTTACTGGAATACGCGCTTTCGGCGTCGTGATTCCAGTATGCCGATCCTTACTGCTGGCCTCTGTACGATGGCGTACTTATTGACAAAAAATCAGGCCGCGCCCTTGTCGCGCAGGCCGGGGATCCAGCCCATGAAGCCGAGCAGGCCGGTGACGCCGATCAGGCAGGTGACGAGTCCGCCTGCAACGAGGAACACCACGTCTTGCGGCTGCAGGCCGCCGGCAGACGTTTCGCCGGGCGGATGGGCCGACAGGAGACCGAAGCCCGCCACGATCACACCCCAGATGATGATGCCGATCCACGCCATGCTGTTCATGATGTTTCCCCTTAAGTGTATTGTAGCTGTATTGTCGGGTTAGCTCATCCATTGGTCCGTGCGCTGCCGCACATTGCTTCACAGAAAATTACCCAGACGAAATAAAAGCCGGGTCGCTTGCGCGATCCCGGCTTTCGGCAGGAAAAAGGAAACTCAGGCAACCGAGCGCAGGCGTCCCTTGACGATGCGTACACGGTCGCCGCTGCGCCATGCCGGCTGGCTGCTCTGGCGGAAGGTGCGCAGGGTGCCGTCGTCGAGGCGCACGCGGATTTCGTAGCTGGTGGTGGCCTTCATATTGCCTTCGACCTGGTTGCCGACCACGGCGCCGCCGATCGCGCCGGCCGCAGTGGCGATGGTGCGGCCGGTGCCGCCGCCAATCTGGTTGCCCAGCAGGCCGCCGATGACGGCGCCGCCGGCTGCGCCCAGGCCGCTGCCCTGGGCACGCTGCTTGATGGTGCGTACCGATTCCACATTGCCGCAGTTCGAGCACCAGTTGCGGCCGGTGTCGGCGGCGGCCACCTGGACCGCCTTCTTCGCCGGCTTGCTCACCGGTTCCTCGTAGACGACGGGCGCGGCTGCGGTCGCGGCCGCGGCTGCCGCTGCCGGAGCAGGGGCGTAGGCGGCCGCCGGCGCAGGCGCGTAGGCAGCTGCTGGCGCGTAGTTCTGGACCGGCGCGGTGGTGACGGCGCCGCCAGGGGCCTGGACATAACCGGCGGCCGCTTGCTGGCCTGGCGCGGCCGCAAGCATGCCCGGCTGTGCGCCCTGCGGCAGGCTGGCAGCCAGCGCCATGCGCTCGGATTCGCTCAGCTGGCGTTCGCTGTTGCCGCCCACCGAAGACGGGATCCAGCCCAGGATGGCCGCGGTGCCCACCAGGCAGAACAGCAGGACCGCCAGCGCGGCCAGGATCATCAGGGGGTGCATGCGTCCGCGTACGGACGGGTTGGGGGAAGTGTTCATGGTGCGTCCTTTCGGAGTGTCCTTGTCGAGCCCGATGGAAACAACACGGGCGGCCTGTTCATTGAATGATTGTCCTCAGGAACAACAAGCGCTTCCGTGCGTCACCGTACATACCACCCCCGGCGGGCGCGGTTACGCTGGCTGAAATTGTTTGCAAATGTATCTGACCGACGGCCTGGCTCATGCATCCCCCACGCGAGACACTGATGAATTTTGCCGCACCGCCGCCGATTGCCGAACACAATAGCAACCTGCTGCTGGCCGCGCTGCCCGCGCAGGAACTGGGCCGTATCCTGCCGCTGCTCGATCCGGTCACCGTCGAGGTCGGCGACGTGCTGTGCGAGGCGGGAGACCCGCTGCGCCACATCTACTTCCCGCACGACTGCCTGATCTCGCTGATGGGCGTGGCCGAAGGGCGCATGACGCTCGAGGTCGGCCTGGTAGGACGCGAAGGCATGGTCGGCGCCACCGTGGCCCTGGGCCATGACACCACCCAGGTGCGCGCCATCGTCCAGCGCGCGGGCAGCGCCAGCCGCATGGACAGCAGCACGTTTCGCGACGAGGTGGGGCGCAACCCCTCGCTGCAGCGGGTGCTGTACCGCTACACCGACACGCTGCTGGCCCAGGCCATCCAGATCGCCGTCTGCAGCCGCTTCCACGTGCTGGAAGCGCGCCTGGCGCGTTCGCTCCTGATCACGCGCGACCGCCTGCAGTCGGACAAGTTTCACCTCACCCACGAATTCCTCGCGCATGCGCTCGGCGTGCGCCGGGTCGGCGTCACCAAGGCCGCCAGCGCGCTGCAGCAGCAGGGGCTCATCATCTACAGCCGCGGCAATATCGAGATCCTCGATCCGGAAGGCCTGGCCGCGGCCTCCTGCACCTGCTACGAGATCGTCCGGGAAGCCGGCGCCCACGCGCTGCATGACGCCATGTAGCAGGCAACAAAAAAGCCTGGCATCGCCAGGCTTCCTTGTGTCGCTCCGTGGTACTGCTTAGTTGGTCTTGCCGACCTGGTTGCCGATGACGCCGCCCACGGCTGCGCCACCCACGGTGCCCACTGCGCTGCCACCGGTCAGCACGCCGCCGACCACTGCGCCGGCGCCGGCGCCGATCGCGGTGTTCTTGTCTTGCTGCGACATGCCGGCGCAGCCGGTCAGGCCCAGGGCGACGGTTGCCAGCGATGCGGTCACTACCAGTTGTTTGATGGTTTTCATGTTGATCTCCTTTACGGTGGGGTTATTTCAGACGCAGGTCATTCCTGACCGATTTCACGCCTCTTACGGTCCGGGCAACCGATGCCGCGGCCGCCACGCTATCCGCCGAGCTGACGAATCCGCTCAGCTGTACTACGCCTTGCTCGGTCTCGACGGCGATGTCGGCCACCTTCAGCATCGGGTCGTCCACGATGGCGGCCCGGACACCGGCGGTGATGGTGGCGTCGTCGACGACCGCTGCAACCGGTCCGCCGCCACCCGACATCGCACATCCAGTCAACTGGCCCAGGGCCAGCAGCATCACCAGCGCGGCGCCGATGCAGGCTTGCTTCCTTCTTCCTTTCATGCCGCCGCGCTGTTCGTCGAGTCCATGTGTGCAGGATAGTGTCGTCATCCAATCTGGTCTGTTCGACAACACACGTTTCGCACAATTTCCTGTATCACTTGCGTGCGGTCTTGCCCGGCGGCGGCGCCTGCGGCTTCTCGCGGGCATCGGCCAGCAGGCGTGCGCAGTCGCTGTCCTCGCCCGGTCCAGTGTTGATGAGCGGAATCAGCGCGGCCAGCGGCGTGGCCGCCGCCAGGGCGATGGCGCTGCCGGCCTTCATTGCCAGCACACCCTTGTCGACCGACACGTCCGGCTTGCTGAAGGGGCCGCGCACGTAGAAGGGCGAACGCAGCGAGATCAGGCGCAGGCCCTTGGTTTTCGGATCGATGCGCAGGTCCATCTGCTCGTCGGCCAGGTTGATGGCGCCGGCAACATTGACCAGCGCTTCCTTGGTGTCGATGACAAAGTAGCGGGTGCGTGCGATGCCATTGGTGACGGCGAAGTCCGAGGCCATGCAGTTGAGCTGCACCTGCTTGTCGCCG
Source organism: Massilia sp. IC2-477 (assembly GCF_020707265.1). Classification (GTDB taxonomy): domain Bacteria; phylum Pseudomonadota; class Gammaproteobacteria; order Burkholderiales; family Burkholderiaceae_D; genus Telluria. The sequence continues at coordinate 228,457 of NZ_JAJFEQ010000005.1, read as the reverse complement.
AACAGCTTGGTGATGACGATATTCGCCACGTTCAGGCCCATCATTTCCAGCATCATCTTGCTGACCTGGCCCTGGCTGATCAGGGTCTTCAGTTCGCCGTTCGAGCCGGCCAGCAGGCTGGCCACCGAGTTGCCCTGGGCGGTCAGGTTGGCGTCGACGCTGATGCTGCCGACCGATGCCTGCAGCTGTTCGATCTTCGGGAACAGCTTCTTGATCTCGATTTTGCGCGCCGTGACCTTGGCCTGGGCCTTGATCGCCTTCGATCCTTCGCGGCCGCGGCCGTCGAGGCGGATGTTCGAGCGCACCGTGCCGCCGGCCATGCCGAACTCGAGCGGCTCCAGGTTCAGCACCGCATTGTCCATCTTGAGATGGGTCGACAGCTTGTTGATCGGGAAGGCGGTATCGCGGACGATGCGATCGGCCGAAAAGCGCACGTCGGCATCGAGCTTGTTCCAGCGCGCGGTCTTGAATTCCTCGACCGGCAGCACTTTTCCGCTCGGCTGCACGACGTCGGCATTGCGTTCTTTCTTGGCCGCGTTCGAGTCTGCGCCGATCAGCGGGGCCAGGTCGGCAAACACCAGCTGCTGCGAGCGGACGTTGCCGGACAGCTTGGGCCGTGGCTGGCCGGTGGCGTACTCGAGGCGACCCCCAATGTCGGAGGAGCCGACCTTGCCCTTGAAGCCGTCGTAGACCCAGCGCGAGGCGCGCTTGCCGTTCTCTTCATCACCCAGGGTGCCGGTCAGGCGACCCGAGGTCGTGAACGGACCGGTCGTCGGCAGCACCACGCCGGTGAAGGCGTACAGCTGGTCCATGCTGGGCCCCGCCAGCTCGAGTTTCAGGTCGATCGCGGCCAGCTTCGAAGGCCGCGTCACGGTGCCCTCGACGGCGATCCGCGTCTTGCCGGAGCGCATATCGGCTTGCACCGGATACGGTGTGCTTTGTTGCTTCAGCGAGAGCACGGCGCCGGCCTTGCCGCCACCTTCCACCCTGGCGCCGTTGTAGGTGCCGTCGAGCGTCCAGGCAACGCCGTAGCGCGGGTCCCGGTCCAGGGTGCGCACGTGCGCCGTCACGTCGGCCTTGGTCACCGCGTCCTTGATGTGGACCACGCCATCGGTCAGCACCACGCGTTCCAGGTCCAGTGTCCAGCGCGACTCTTTTTCCTTGCGCTTGAAGGTCCAGTTGTTGTGCGTCTCGTCCGTGCGCAGCAGGTCGACGCGCGGCCCGTCGAAGCGCAGCAGCGGGATATTGATGGTGCGCGAGAGCAGGGCAAAGGGGTTCACGGAGAACGAGAACTGGCGCGCGCTGCCCGTGTCCTGCGCCGGCATCCCGGCCGGGTTGCCGATGTGGGTGTCGTTGGCGATCAGGTGCGGCCAGGGAATGTGGTCGCGCCAGGTGCGTTCGGACGGGCGCATGGTCTCGGCCGGCCGTTCCCATTCGACCTTCAGGTTGCCGCGGATCGCGAAGGGACGGTCGATGGCGTCGCTGACCTTGGCGTTGATCCAGGGGCGGGCGCGGTTCCAGTCGAAGGTGAGGATGAAGACGACCAGGATCACCGGAATGGCGACCAGGACGCCCAGGATGCTCAGGATGATCTTCTTGCTGCTCTTGCTGCTCGTGCGGCGCGCCGGATGACGGCCCTGCGCCGCCGGCTTGTCGGTATCTGCCATGGCGGACTTTCGCTGGTGAAGTTTGAATCAGATTAGCGCAAAGGCCTGCGCCGCCATTGTGCGCTGCCTAACGCTCTGCCGTAGAGCAGGGCACCACCCGAGGAGCAATGTGCGGCAGCGAACCGAAGCGGGGAGATAACAGGTTTATAACGTTACCAAGGACATTTCCTCATCAACAGGAGAAGAAGCGATGGACCAACAACATCCAATGACCCGCCTGCTGAAATCGGCCGCCCTGGCCGCCGGCACCGCCGGCGTGCTGGTATTGACCGGCTGCGCCAGCCCGCAGAAGGCGCCTGCCACTGCCGACGTGGCGGTGTCGCGCAACGCTGTCGAGAACGCCGTTTCCGCCGGCGCCGCCGAGCTGGCCCCGGCCGAGATCACTGCCGCGCGCGACAAGATGGTACGCGCCAACCAGGCGCTGGCCGCCAAGGACTATAAATTGGCGCGCGAACTGGCGATCCAGGCCCAGGCCGACGCCAAGCTGGCGCAGAGCAAGGCCAATTCGGCCAAGGCCACCTCGGCCGCGAATGCGCTCGACGAAGACCTGCGCGTGCTGCGCCAGGAAGTCGATCGCCTCAACTCGTCGTCGACGACCTCGACGCAGTAAGCACTGCCAACGCACCAAGAAGAAGTTCCCTTCATTGACCGCCGCAGCCAAGGCTGGCGGCGCCCAGGAAAAAAGGACTGCAAGATGAAAAACCGTTCGATGATGTCGCTGCTGGCCGCCGCCGTGCTGGCCACGGCCTGCGCCACCACCCCAATGACGACCCCGACGCTGGACGAGGCGCGCGCCGATTTCGTTGCCGCCAACAACAACCCGCAGGTGTCGCAATACGCGCCGCTGGAATTCAAGCAGGCCAGCGATGCGCTCGACCAGGCCAATGCCGCCGCCGCCCGCCGCGAGGCGGTGGCCGACGTCGACCGCCTGGCCTATGTGGCCAAGCAACGTGTCGCCACCGCGGTCGAAGTGGCGAAGGCGAAAGCGGCGGAAGCCGACATCGCGAACGCATCGCGCGAGCGCGACCAGGTCCGCCTGGCCGCCCGCACCGCGGAGGCCGACCGCGCCAAGCGCGAGGCCGAAGCGGCCCAGGCGCAGGCCGCCCAGGCCCAGATGCAGGCCCAGGCTGCCCAGCAGCAAGCGGCTGCTGCCCAGCAACAGAATGCCGCGCTGGCCCAGCGCGCCGCCGTGCTGGAAGCGCTGCTGGTCGAGCTGCAGGCCGTCAAGACCGAGCGCGGCTACATCGTGACCATCGGCGACGTGCTGTTCGCCACCAACCAGGCGACCCTGACACCGAACGGCATGTCGACCTTGCGCAAACTGGCCGACGTGATGTCGCAGAACCCAAACCGTACCGTGCTGGTCGAAGGGTTTACGGATAGTACCGGCAGCTCGTCTTACAACCAGGAACTGTCGCAGCGCCGTGCCGAAGCCGTGGCATCGGCACTGTCTTCGATGGGCGTGGCGCGCGATCGCGTTGCCATGAAGGCCTATGGCGAAGCCTTCCCGGTTGCACCGAACGATACGGCGTCCAACCGCCAGCTCAACCGCCGTGTCGAGATCGTGCTGTCGAACGAGAACGCGCAGATTCCGCCGCGCACGGCGGGGCGCTGAGCCGGCTTTTTTGATCTGAGGAAGCATGATGGAAGAAACAAGCAAGCTGGCGCATGGCTTCGACGTCGCGGCGATCCGCCGCGCGGCGGCCAACCTCGATGACGGCGCCGTCACCGAGGGCTACCGGGCCGACCGCGAAGCGGTCATCGCGATGCTTAACGATGCGCTTGCCACCGAGCTGCTGTGCGTACTGCGCTACAAGCGTCACTACTACACGGTAAGCGGTCCCAACACCGGCCACATCAAGGCCGAATTCCTCGAGCACGCGCAGCAGGAGCAGGACCACGCCGACCGCATCGCCGAGCGCATCGTCCAGCTCAACGGATCACCCAACTTCAACCCGGCCACGCTCACCGCGCGCAGCCATGCCGAGTACGACGATTCCGACGACGTGCAAGCCATGGTGCGCGCCGACCTGATCGCCGAGCGCGTGGCGATCGAGTCCTACCGCCAGATGATCGAAGCGATCGGCGACAAGGACCCGACCACCCGCGCACTGCTGGTCGACATCATGGCCGTCGAAGAAGAGCACGCCGACGATATGCGCGACCTGCTGGCCTGAATCCAGCGAACATTCAACAACCACAACACTACCGGAGTAGACCATGCTAGACACCACCCGCAGCAACTTCAAATCCCAGGCCCACGGCTACCAGTTCGACAGCAATGCATCGGACGCATCGTCGGACATGAAGGCCCTGGTGCGCGACGCCCAGTCGATGCTGAGCGCCGCCACTGCGCTGACGGGCGACAAGGCCGACGAGCTGCGCAGCCGCGGCATGGAGCTGCTCGACCGCGCGCTGGGCCGCGCCAGCCAGTACCAAGGCCAGGCGATGGAAAAGGGCCGTGAACTGGCGCACGAGGCCGATATCTACGTCAAGGACAACCCCTACCGTACGCTGGCGGTCGCAGCCGGCCTGGGCCTGCTGCTCGGCGTCCTCCTGAGCCGTAAGCAATAAGCGCCGCCGGGGACTGACATGCAAAAAGACGATACCGTCGTGCATACCCCCGGCCTCATGGGCGGGATCTCCAGCCTGATGAAGAGCCTGTTCGGCCTGGTCGTGTCGCGCGTGGAACTGGCCGCGCTCGAACTATCCGAGGTGCGCAACCACCTGATCGAGCTCGTCGCCCTGTTCGGTGCGGCCATCCTGGCCATCTGGTTCGCCATCGCCTACGGCACCGCGACCATCGTCGCGCTGGCCTGGGACGAGATGGGCTGGAAGATCCTGCTGATCCTGTTCGTCGTGTTCCTGATCATCACCGGCGTCCTGGTGGCGAAGGGCCTGGCCCTGCTCAAGCAGAACAAGCTCTCCTTCCCGGCGACCATGAAGGAACTGAAGAACGACCGCGACATGCTGCTCTAAGCGGCGACACGAAGGAGGGGAAACATGCACAATCATGACGGAACGACCGGATTGGCCGGCCACAAGCACAGCCTGGATCCGGTGGCACGCAAGCAGGAACTGCTGCGCGAAGGCGAATTCTTCCGCAGCGGCGTGGCGCATGCGAGGGCGCAGATCCGCCACGGGGCGCGCCCCGAGGTCATGCTGCACGGTGTGATCGACCACGCCACCTGGGCCCTGCGCGCGCGCGCCGATGCCTTGCTGAAACCGACCGGCACCAGCGTCTCTGTGCTGATGCCTTACGGACTGGCGCTGTTTAATTTCATTCGCCAGCGCAATCTCGGCAAGCCGGCCGGCGCCGCCGCCATCCTGCTGGGCGTGGCAGGCTGGTACATGAACAAGCGCCGTGTGCAGCAGAACGGTCTGAACTGACACGGCGAGAGCAGAACAATTCGACCCAATATGGTGGGGCTTGAGCGGCGTCGCAATCATTGATTGCACGCCGTTTTTTTTTGCAGTAACGGATGAGTAGTCGTTTCGCTGTCGTAGGGTGGGCGGCTTGGCCGCCCACGCGGTCAACGGACGCCTACGTGGGCGCGAAGCGTGATCTCGACAATGGTCACCAAGGAATGGTTGGAGCGTGGGTGAGTCTTCCGCTCACGCGGTCAGCCGGCGTGGATGCCTTCGCGAAACTTGAACGTAAGGATGCGTGAAGCGGGACCTGCGCGCGCCGCGCGGCGAAAGTTCGGCAACCGACCGCGTGGGCGGTCAAGCCGCCCACCCTGCGAAGACGCTACGATCAACGGATGTCTGGACTGGCAGTTCAGGGTGTCGTCTGCGCCAGCCCATCCACCTGCGTCTTGGCCTGTGCCATGTCGCGCTGGTAGGTAGCGCGCGCTTCCTGCAGGCAGGCGTTGCGCTCGGCCGCAGGCACTTTCTTGCAGGCGTTCTTGGCTTCCTGCAGGGCGGCGCCGATTTCCTTGTGCAGGGTGCGCAGCTGGGCCTGGCGGGTGGCGTCCTCGCGGTACCAGCGCGCCGGGTCGCCCTGGGCGATCTCGCGCGCCTGCTGTCTGGCGGCCGTGGGATCGACGACGGCGTCGGTGTTGGTGGTCTGGGCGTGGGCCAGGGAGAAGGTGCCGAGCAGGCAGGCGAGGGCGCCGCGCAGCACGATGGATGAGTGTCGCATGCTGTCCTCCAGCGAGTGGTGGTGCAGGGCCGCGGTGCGAGCCTGCGGCGGTGAACATGCCGGCGCAAGGCCAGCGCGGTGACGCTCGGTCACCGGGGCGGGCGGGGCCCGCATTCAGTTGGCCGGGGCGGCGCGCAGCCGGTCCCGGCCTGCCGGATCAGTAGCGGTAGACGCGGCCGTCGACGATGCGGACGCGGTTGCCCACGCGCAGGTCGTAGACGCTGTCCTGGGTCACGGTGCGGTATTCGCCGTTATCCATGCGCACGTTGATCTGGTACAGCTCGGCGCCGCCAGCCTGGCGGTTGCGCTCGACGTTGTTGCCGATCGCTGCGCCTGCGACGCCGCCTGCCACGGTAGCCGCGGTACGGCCGCTGCCGCTGCCGACCTGGTTGCCGGCCAGGGCGCCGACCACGCCGCCCAGGATCGCGCCGGCGCCGCTGGTGCGGTTGGCGCCCTGGGTCACCTGGATCGATTCAATGGTGCCGTAGCCCATCGAAACGTTGTTGTAGCCGGTGTTGTAGCCGTTGTTATACGGCTGCGACGAAGTGCTGGCGCAGCCGGTGAGGAGGGCGGTGGTTGCCAGCACAGCAGCAGCAAGGGTACGGGTTGCTTTCATGTTGTTCTCCTGACAAAAGTGTAGGTTCAGCTTAGTCACTGTCGTGCAGAGGGTCTGTGCGTTGCCTAACCGTCCTTGCCCGGCGTTTCGGCCGACCTATTTGAGCGAAATATGGATGAGCTGTTGCGGGAACGTTGCTGTGTTCGGCACCGAACAGAAACGCGACCGTTCGACGTGTAAAACGTCATTAGCGTGTTGACAAATGGAGAATAAAAAATGAAAACATCCCATGCTTTCCTGCTCGTCGGCGCCGCGCTCGCCTGGGCAGGTTCGGCGCGAGCCCAGGCCGTGCCGGACGCCAAAGCGGTCTATGAAGGGGCAAAGGCCACGGCCGAAGCGAACTTCAAGGCGGCCAGGGCGCGCTGCGACCAGATCGCCGGCAACCCACACGACCTGTGCATGGCCGAAGCCCGCGCAGCCCGCGTGCGGGTCGAGGAAGAAGCCGAGGCGGCCTACAAGAACACCCTGTCGGCCTATACCCAGGCCCGCATGCGCATCGCTTCGGCCAACTATGACCGCGACAAGGTGCGCTGCGCCGCGGTTACCGGGAACGACCGCGACGTCTGCCTGGAACAGGCCAAGGCCACCCTGATCGCGGCCCAGGCCGATGCCAAGGCCGACCGCAAGACCATCGAGGCGCGCCAGGATGCGCGCCAGGACAAGCTTGCTGCCGAATACCGCGTCGCCATCGAAAAATGCGACGCCTATGCCGGCGCCGTCAAGGACCAGTGCGTCAATGCTGCCAAGACCGCGTTCGGTAAATGAATTGCGGGCCGGCGCGCCGGTACCGCCCACTCGCCCGCATTGGGCTTCGTTTGTAGTTTGACCATCCGCAGTTTTTTAAAGGAGCTAACCATGAAAATCGCACAACGCCTCATCACCGCCACCTTCGCCGCTGCTGTCGCCATCACCACCGTCGGCTGCGCATCGTCGCCGACCCAGTCGAGCGCCGGCGAATATGTCGATGACGCTGTGATCACCACCAAGGTCAAGGCTGCCTTCGCTGCCGACCCGACCGTGAAGGCCACCGAAATCAACGTCGAAACCTTCAAGGGCGACGTCCAGCTGTCGGGCTTCGTGGCCCAGCCGGGTGACGCACAGCGCGCCGTGGAAATCGCCCGCGGCGTGAAAGGTGTAACCTCGGTGAAGAACGACATCCGCGTCAAGTAATCCCATGCGCCGGGGCGGCCCGGCTCCATTGTCAAGGCACGATCCATGCAGCTCGCACCACCTGAACCAGTCCAGCCTGCTGCTGCACCTGTGACGCCATCCGACAATGCCGCCCCGGCGGCGCCGACCCAGTCAGGCGCCGAGCCCGGCCCTGCAGGCGACGAGCTCACGATGCACGTGGGCGGCCTGCGGCTGCCGATCCATGTCAATGCGCGCGGGCTCTCGCTCGGCATCCTTGCCACCATTGCCTGCGTGTTCGCCCTCCAGTGGGCGCAGAAATTCTTCGTGCCGCTCCTGCTCGGCATCTTCATCGCCTATACCCTCAACCCGGTCGTGCGCTGGCTCGAACGCTGGCACGTCAAGCGCGTCATCGGCGCGACCCTGGTCACGGCCCTGATCATGGGCGCCCTGGGCGGCACCCTGTACCGGCTGCAGGACGAATTCTTCAATATCATCGACGAACTGCCGACTCTGACCCACAAGGTCACCCGCATCCTCACCAACAACACCGGCCAGCGCTCGACCATCCAGCAGGTACAGGCCGCGGCCGCCGAGATCGAGCGCGCCGCCTCCAGCGCGACCGGCGGCGACCAGCGCCGCGCGATCCAGAAGCGCACCCAGTCGGTGCCGCCGGTGCCCGGCACGGGCGGCTCGAGCATCCGCGTGATGGACTGGGTGCTGGCCGGATCGGTCAGCCTGGCGACCTTCCTGTCGCAGGCCACGATGGTGGTGTTCCTGGTGTTCTTCCTGCTGCTCTCGGGCGACACCTTCAAGCGCAAGCTGGTCAAGCTGACCGGCCCCTCGCTGACCCGCAAGAAGGTCACCGTGCACATCCTGGACGACATGAACAATGCGATCCAAAGCTACATGTTCATGCTGCTCGTGACCAACGTCCTGCTGGCGCTCCTGACCTGGGCCGCGCTGCGCGCAATCGGCCTGGAGAACGCCGGCGCCTGGGCCGCCTTTGCCGGCGTGGCCCACATCGTGCCTTACTTCGGGCCGCTCCTGATCACGATCGCGACCGGCGCCGTGGCCTTCTTCCAGTACGAATCGCTGCGCATGGTGATCCTGGTCGCCGGTTCCTCGCTCGGCATCGCCACCCTGGTCGGCATGGTGGTCGCCACCTGGATGACCGGCAGGATCGCCCGGATGAACCCGGCGGCCGTGTTCGTCAGCCTGCTGTTCTGGGGCTGGCTATGGGGCATGTGGGGACTGCTGCTCGGGGTGCCGGTGGTGATGGTGCTGAAGGTGGTGGCCGAGCGGGTGGAGGGGATGGAAGTCGTTGCGGAGCTGCTGGGTGAATAGTAGGGGGTAATCTAGTCCAGTGGACTAGATTACGGTCCAGTGGACTAGATTACGGTCCAGTGGACTAGATTACGCTATGCCGACCGCGCGTCCAAGCAGCGTGGAAATGGACGATGCGTCTCATCTCACCATGTGTTGAACGCGTGCTCGGCGAAGCCGAGCACGCTACCATGTCCCGCGTAGCTTATACCGCGCGGCCGTTCTTCCAAGTGGCCGTCGGTTCCGGCGGAACCTCTTTCTTCTTGTCTCCGGTTTCCTCGGCCGGCTTGTGCTTCAGGCTGCCCAGCTTCAGGGCATACTGGCGCGCGAATTCGGCGCCGAGGAAGAAGATCTGTGCCGAGTAATACACCCATAGCAGCAGCGCGATCAGCGAACCGGCCGCGCCGAAACTGTCGGCCGCGCCGCTGTTACCGATGTAGAGGCCGATGCCGAATTTACCGAGCGTGAACATTGCCGCCGTGCCGAGCGCGCCGATGGTCACGTCGTGCCAGGACAGCTTGATGCGTGGCAGCAGCTTGTAGATCACGCCGAACAGGGTGGCAATCACCAGGAAGCTGACGGCCCAGGCGACCCAGCCCATGATCACGGCTGCTTCCTTCCACATCCCGCCGATATATTCTTCCACCACGGCCAACGCCGCGCTGACGACCAGGGAGACCATCAACAGGAAACCTAGCACCAGGATCAGGCCGAAGGAGAGCAGGCGGGTGCGCACCAGGTTCCAGAAGCCGGCGTCCTTGGGCGGCGGCACGTCCCAGATCTCGTCCAGGCTGTCCTTCAGCTCGGCGAATACGCTGGTGGCGCCGACCAGCAGCAGGATGAAGGCGACGATGGTGGCGAACAAACCGTCTTCCTTGTTGCGCGCGCCGGCCAGGATGGCCTGGATCGTTTCCGCACCCTGCACCCCGACCAGGCCGCGCAGCTGGGTCAGCAGCTGGCCCTGGGCCGCTTCCGCGCCGTAGAAAAAGCCCGCGACGGCGATCACCAGCACCAGTACCGGCGCCAGCGAGAACAGGGTGTAGAAGGCGAGCGCCGCCCCCTTGCTGGAGGCGCGGTGGTCCAGCCATTCCATTACCGCGCAGCGCATCACCTTGAGCAGCTCGCGCGAATAGGGAACCCATTTGTTGACAGCCATGTCCTATCCTCCAAATAAAAAAGGGGCCGAAGCCCCCTTGCACACCTGCATACCCGGCCGTTTCCATCCCGGGGACGGAAACGGTCCGGCATGCCGGCAGGCGATTACTGAACGCGCTTTTCGACGGTGATCTGCTCGACCTCGACGCGGCGGTTCGGTTCCAGGCAGTCGATCAGGGCCTTGCGCTGCTTCTGGTTGCACTGGACCAGCGGGTTGGCTTCGCCTTTGCCGTAGGCTTTCAGGCGGTTGCTGTCGATGCCCTTGCTGACCAGGTAGTCGCGCACGGCGTTGGCGCGGCGCTCCGACAGCTTCAGGTTGTACTTTTCCGAACCCAGGCGGTCGGTGTAGCCGGTGATGTCGACGTCGGTGACGCTCGGATCAGCCTGCAGTGCGGCGGCGATTTCGTCCAGCTTCGGCGACGGCATGATGATGTCGGCCTTGTCGAACTCGAACAGCTTGGTCGCTTCCAGGGTGACTTTCTCGAAGCGCGGCGGCGGAGCGACCGGAGCCGGTGCCGGAGCTGGCGCCGGTGCCGGTTCAGCAACCGGAGCCGGGGCCGGGGCGGCCACGACCGGTGCCGGCGGCGGGTTGAACGCGTAGTTCAGGCCGATGGTCAGGTATTTGTTGTTGCTGCGGCGGAAGCCGAACTGCTCGTGGTCACGCAGGAAGCCACGCACGGCGCGCAGGTCGGCCTGCAGCGACCACTGGTCGGTCAGCGATGCCTGGAAGCCCAGGCCGGCGGTGGCGTACGGCGAATTCTTGCCGACGTTGCGCAGCGGGTTCTGCACCTTGTCGCGTTCGACGCCCAGGCCCAGCAGCACGAACGGACGGAAGCGATCGCGCGAGAACATCAGCAGGGCATCAGCGCCCAGCAGGGTCTGGCGGTAACGGGCAGGGCCGTCTTCGAAACGGACCTGGCTGCCACCAAACTGGATGTCCCACATCGGCGACACGGCCTTGCCGAACTTCAGGCCGCCGCCCCAGTCACGGTCGCTCGTGCCAAAACGGCCGTCCGGCTTGGCATGAATGACGCTCGGCTGGATATACCACGATGGATTGATTGGCGTCGTTTCTTGGGCCATGGTGGTGCCAGCCGCGCACAGGATGGCGGCGGCCAGGGCGATCTTCTTCGTATTATTCACAGGTTACTCCCATAAGGTGAAGGGTTGTTGACATCGCATGCCTTGACACAGATGTTGGATAAAGAATAACAGTGCAAGTTCCATGCTCTCGGTGCGGTACCGCACCCAGCGAGGATGTCCTGTGCAATTTTACAACAGTGGCAGATTTACCACAGGACTCAAGCGTGCGCCCCATCCTGGTTCATTATGCAGATTGCATTGCGCATGTATTGACGCGTTCGGCAAGCGCGATTGTCAAAAATGCTTGCAGGAACGTACTTGAATGTTGGATGGCGCACAGACCGGGGTGTCTGACGCAGGCAATCTTGAGGCTAGTTAAGCGGAACCCGAGGTGTTGTCAGGGTGTCAAACGGCACACAGCGACCCGGACCACACAGTCTCACTCTATAACGGAGCTCACCAATATGCATGCAACGACCCATCACAACGCGGTGCAAGGCGACATCGGCGCGGTGCACACTTCCAGCAACTCTGCGCTGATCGAACGCGTTCCCCCGCAACCGACCGAACGCGCGCCGATTTCGCTGGCGCCGATCGAACGCGTCCGTTCGACGTCGGCCACCCAGCGCCGGATCGAAAACATGCAAAAGCTGATCAACGAACTGTCGACCCACGAAATGCTGGCCGACGAAATCGCATGGTTCCTGAAATTTTCGCCGTCGGGCGCACGCAAGTACATCCGTGACCTGCGCGAAGCCGGCGTCATCGAACTGGCACGCTACATCGAAGGCACCGCCACCTACCTGGGCAAGGCCGTGTACCAGATCTGCCCGGACCAGGACCGCGTCAAGGCCTTCCTGGCCGCGATCTGCCAGCCGAAGCGCGAAGGCGCCGCCCCGCGCAAGGAGCGTCCGGGCCTGCGCGAGCAGAACATGGCCGGCAGCGGCCGCCATTTCCACATCCTGGCGGACGATACCCATTATGCGATTCGCGTGAACCGCAGCCCGGTCACCCGCGATCCGCTGGTCGCCGCACTGTTCGGCCCGGCCCCGAGCCAGACCGCCAAGGAACGCGCCTGAAGGTGCGTCCCGGCCAGCCGCGGTAGAGACCCGCGGCCCGGCCGGTCCAGACGATCGCTGTCGTCATTTCAGCCGCGCCCCGTGCGCGGCTTTGTTTTTTTTCAGCTGAACAATTATTTGTCATGGACGCGTTGAAATACGGTCAATAGTCCCTACCTCCCTCCCAATGCGGCCGAGGCTGCCGCCACTACAGGAAAGGAAGACCGATGCCAACCAGCGCCACATTACCAACCGCCGAGGCCCTGCAGGGCAGGCCGGTCCCCCAGGTGACCTTCAAGGCCCGCGTGGACGACCAGTGGCGGGACCTCAGCACGGACGAGCTGTTCAAGGGCAAGACCGTGGTCGTGTTCTCGCTGCCGGGCGCCTTCACCCCGACCTGCTCCTCGACCCACCTGCCGCGCTACAACGAGCTGGCGCCGGTGCTGCGCCAGAACGGCGTCGACGACATCCTGTGCATTTCGGTGAACGACGCCTTTGTCATGAACCAGTGGCAGGCGGGGCAGGATGCCGCCAACATCACGGTTGTCCCGGACGGGAACGGCGACTTCACCGAAGGCATGGGGATGCTGGTCGACAAGCGCGAGCTCGGCTTCGGCAAGCGTTCCTGGCGCTACTCGATGCTGGTCAAGGACGGCGTGATCGACAAAATCTTCATCGAGCCTGATCGCGAAGGCGACCCGTTCGAGGTTTCCGACGCCGATACGATGCTGAGCCATATCAACCCGAACGCGAAGATTCCCGAGCCTGTCGTCATGTTCTCGCGTCCCGGTTGCCCGCATTGTGCGCGCGCCAAGGCCGCTTTGCGCGAGAATGACATCGTCTTCACGGACATTTCGGAAGACCAGAAAATCACGACCAGCGTCCTGCGCGGCGTGACGGGGCGCCTCACCTGGCCGCAGGTATTCATCGGCGGCAGGCTGATCGGCGGCGCCGACGAGGTGCAGGCCTGGGTCGCCTCGATCCGGGAAGCCTGATATGGAAGGGTTTGTTGCCGGCCTGCTGGCGGCCGGATTGCTGGCGGCCTGGCTGCTGCCCAAGTGGCGCCTGCGCCGGGCCCTGGCACGTCCGCTTGCCCCGGATCTGGTCGCCATCCTCGAACGCAACCTGGCCCAGTACGCCGGCATGGAGCCGGGCGAGCGGCAGCGCCTGCAGCGCCTGGTCCAGCAGTTCCTGCACGAAAAATCCTTTGTCGGCTGCGCCGGTCTCGAGATCACCGACGAGATGCGCGTGACCATCGCAGGCCAGGCCTGCATGCTGGTACTGGGACGGGCCGGCGACGAGGTCCCGGCGCTCGTCTACCCCTCGCTGCACGCGGTGCTGGTCTATCCCGGCGCCTTCCTGGTGCCGCGCCGCGAAGTGGACGTCGCCGGCGTCGTCACCGAGCAGCGCCAGGACTTGCTGGGCGAATCCTGGGGCGACGGCCGCGTGATCCTGTCCTGGGACCACGTGCGCCGGGCCGGGATGGAGGACAGCTCTCACAACGTCGTGCTGCACGAGTTCGCCCACCAGCTCGATAGCGAATCGGGCAGCACCAATGGCGCCCCCTACCTGGGGAGCACGGCGCGCTACCGCAGCTGGTCCGAAGTCCTGTCGCGCAACTTTGCCGAGCTGCGGCGTGACGCGATGTGGGGACAGCGGGGCGTGCTCGACCACTACGGCGCCAGCAGCCCGGCCGAGTTCTTTGCGGTGGCCACTGAGAGCTTCTTCGAGCAGCCCTGGGAGCTGGCCGCGCGCCACCCCGACCTGTACGAGGAATTCCTGAAGTATTTCCGAGTCGACCCGCGCAACTGGATGGCCGAACCCCAGCCGGTGTTCGACGAGCCCTTCGGGGGCCAGGTGGTCTACGGACAATGGCGTTGAGCCGCCCTGGGCCTGCGGCAGGCTGCGTGCGCCTCCGTACAGAGCAATACACGGGTGGCGGGCATAGTTGAGCAAACAACAACCCAGGAGAGATCCTATGTCCACAATCATTGCAGGGCGTTTCCAGCTTCAGGATGAAGTCGACCGCGCGCGCCGCGCGCTGCTCGACGCGGGCTTCGATGAGGGTCGGATCAGCGGCTTCTACCTGACCCAGCCCGGCCAGCACGACCAGACCCCGATCGGCGGCGACCATCTGCAGTCGCCCGGCGCCAAGGAAACGCCGCAGGGCGTGGTGCAGGGTGTGGCCACCGGCGGCGCGGTGGGCGCGGCCATCGGCGCCGCCACCTCACCGGTCACCGGGCCGCTGGGTCCGGTCGTCGGCGGCCTGGTGGGCGGCCACGTCGGCTCGCTGTTCAGCTTTTCCAAGATGAAGGAACGGGGCGAGTCGGAAGCAGGCAGCAGCGAGAACCGCGTGCCGCCGCGCGAAGCGGGGATGCTGGTGGCCGTCGCTTTCGATGACGCCGGCATGGCCGACCGGGCGGTCGACGTACTGCGCCAGCTGGGCGCCCACCATATCGAACGCGCCGAAGGCAATATCGTCGATGGCGATTGGGCCGACTTTGATCCTGCCAGCCGCCCCGAGCTGATCAACTGATTCGCTTTAGGCCGGCTTCGCCGGGGGCTTGGGCTTGAGCGCGTCCAGCGCCTTGCCGTGCTTGTCGATCTTCTCGATCGCCGCCAGGATGGTCACCGGCTGGCCGGTTGCGGCTGCGCCGGCCAGGGCCAGCAGGCCGCCGACCAGGCCGGTCACTTCGCCGATGACGCCGATTTTCCGGATCTTCTCGGCCGCATCGGCGGTGAGCTTGACCAGGTTGGCCTGCGGCTTGCCCAATCCCTTGACGATGAAGGCGGCCGCGTCCGCGTACAGGCTGTTGGCCCGCTGGCGCAGCAGGACCTCGTCGTCGAACAGGGCGCGCGCGCTGTCCTGCACCTTTTCGGGTACCGGCCCGCCCCCATAGCTGCGGATTTCCTTCATCACCCGCTCGTGGATCTCGTCGGCGCACTTCGAGAGCTGGTCGGCCAGTTCCGCAATCTTGTCGGGGCTGGACAGGGCGGCGCCGGGCGGCGGCGGGGCATCCGCGGCGGCGCTGCTGGCGGGGTTCTGGGTAGTAGTCATGTGTTCTCCTGGGGTCGCCTCAGTCACCGGACAGGCCGTCGCGGATGGTGCGCAGGTCGCGTCCGTAGGTGGCCAGCAGGCGGCGCACTTCCGCTTCCGACAGCTTGCCGAGGTTCTCGCGCATCTTCTGGTGCCCGAGCGCCACCTTGGTCAGGCCCTGCAGGGCCAGTTCGTAGCGGCGGTCGACGAGCTTGTATTCGGTGGCCTTGTTCAGGTAATGCACCTTGGCCAGGGTTACCAGCATGCGGTCGGAGTTGCGCGTCGAAAAGGGGATCTCGACGTCGAAGATGCCGAGGATCGTCTTCTTCTCATTCTCGTTGGTCTTGTAGTAGAGGCGGGTGAGCGAGATCATGGCATCCAGCAGCGCCTGCACGTCCGCGTCGCCGTCGCGCACCATGGTTTCCACGCTGCGGTTCTGGTAGCCGGAGGCGATCACGCGCGTCAGCAGCCGGCTCATGCCGGTATAGGCGGTGATGTGGCGCTGGGTTAGGCCCGATTCGGTATTCGCCTTCAAACCGTTGCCGAGGTCGTCGATCCGCTCGGACAGGTCGTACCTGGCGTCGCCGGCCAGCAGGCTCAGGGTCTGCATGTACAGCACCAGCGTCTTCTGGATCGCCATGAAGTCTTCGAAAACGGCGCGGCGCCTGGCGTCGTTTTCGCGCGCGAGCTTGTCGGCGGCCGGGGACAGGTAGGGCTGCTCGCGCTCGTAGGTGTCGCGGTAGCGCCGCGCCAGTTCGGCGTAGCCGCCCAGGCGCGCCGAGGCGTCGGCGAATTCGCGCACCTCCTGCAGGCTGACCGGCCCGCCCCCGGTGGTGCCGCAGCCGCCCAGCAGCAGGGCGAAGGAAAGAAACAGGCGGATCGAAAGATGTCGCAGCATGTCGGGACCTCCCTGGCCGCGGCGCAGCCGGAAAGATCCCATTGTTTCAAACTCCGTTTCGTGAAGTCTTGCTGGCGCTCAAGTTCTCGCAGGAATCGAGCTCATGGTGGCTCAGGCGACTTTCGTGCGATCGAAGTGCGGGTTCTGGATCACACCGAACAGGTTGCCGTAGGGGTCGCGCACGGTGGCGACGCGGATGCCGCCGCCCACGTCTTCCACCGGCGCATGCACTTCGGCGCCCAGGCTGCTCAGGCGCGCCACTTCGGCGTCGATGTCTTCCGTGCCCCAGTATGCGGTGGCGCCGGTGCTGCCGGGCTGGCCGTCCGGGATCAGGCCCAGCTCGAAACCGCCGACCTCGAAGCCGACATAGAAGGCTTCGTTGAAGTAGGGCGCGCGGCCGAGGACCTGTTCATACCAGGCCTTCGCTTCGGCCAGGTTGGTGACGGGGTAAATGACTGTGCGTAATCCCTGGATCATCATGGTTCCTCGGCTGGGTGGAGCGCTGATGTTGCACGAACGATCAGGCCTTGTCCAGCCAAGCCGCATAGGCCTTGCGTTCTTCCTCCAGCCAGGCCAGCGAGGCGCCGGTGTCGCCCAGCGGCGCATATTCGCAGCCGACCCAGCCCTCGTAACCGAGCTCGTCCAGCAGCCGGAACAGGTAGGGGAAACAGATCTCGCCGGTGCCCGGCTGGTGGCGGCCTGGCACGTCGGCCAGCTGGATGTGGCGGATCAGGGGCAGCTGGTGGCGGATGGTCTCGGCTAGTTCGCCCTCCATGCGCTGCATGTGGTAGATGTCGTACTGCAGGAACAGGTTGGGCGCGCCGACTTCCGCGATGACGGCGGCGGCCTGGCGCGTGCCGGTGAGGAAGTAGCCGGGCATGTCGCGGTCGTTGATCGGCTCGATCAGCAGCGCGATGCCGTGTTCGGCGCAGCGCGCCGCGGCGTGGCGCAGGTTGGCGACATAGGTCGCGTGGGCGCGCTCGTGGGGGAGGTTCGGCGGCAGCTTGCCGGCCAGGCAATGCAGGCGGCGCACGCCGAGCTCTAGCGCATAGTCGAGCGCAAGGCCGACGCCGTCCTCGAACTCGGCAGTGCGGCGCGGGTCGCAAGCCAGGCCGCGCTCGCCTGCGGCCCAGTCGCCGGCCGGCAGGTTGTGCAGCACCAGCTCCAGATCGTAGCACCGTAGGCGGGCCGCGATCTGTTCCGGCTCGAAGGCATAGGGAAAGAGGAACTCGACCGCATCGAAGCCGGCGGCGCGTGCGCAGGCGAAGCGGTCGAGGAAGGGCACTTCGTTGAACATCAGGCTCAGGTTGGCAGCAAACTTCGGCATTCCGGATCGATATGGGTGAGCGATCCGGCCATCTTAGCCGATCCTGGCATCAAACCCCGGGACTGGCCCCACCTGGGCGTCGACCAAGGTGGACATCGGCGTGAACAGCCAGGCCAGCAGGGCCGCGACCAGCAGGAACAGTCCGGCGCCCGCGAACAGCACGCCCAGGCTGACCAGGCTGGCGAGCCAGCCGGCGCCGGCCGCGCCCAGCGGCGCCAGGCCCATGAAGACGAACATGAAGATGCCCATCATCCGGCCCAGCATGGCTTGCGGCACGCATTGCTGGATCCAGGTGAACACCGCCACCTGCACGAAGCCGCCCAGCACCCCGATCGCCAGGAGCAGCAGCATGCCCTGCCAGCCCTGGGTGACCAGGCCCATCGGCAGCAGCAACAGGCCGACCAGGCCGTCCACCAGCAGCAGGGTAATGCCGAGGTTGACGACGCGGCGCTTGCCCAGCATGCTGGACGCCGCCATGCCGGCCAGCGAGCCGGCGCCGTGCGCGCCCATCAAGAGGGCCAGGGCGGAAGCGCCGTGCAGGCGTTCGCTGGCCAGCAGCGGCAGGGCGACCTGCATTACGCTGCCGACCACGCAGGCGCACAGGCCCCAGTAGAGAAAGGCCGCGCGCAGGTTCGGGCTGCGCCATACGGTCGCCAGGCCCGCGCGGACGGCGCGCAGCACCGGCTCTTGCACCTTGTCCGGCTGCGCCGCCATCAAGGGCTTGACCCTGGACAGGGTCCAGGCCGAGATCGCATAGGTGGCGCAGTCGACCGCGAAGGCCAGGCCCAGGCCGCGTGCATCCTGCATCCCGGCGCTGCCGTCGCCGCCCAGAGCGAACAGCAGGCCGGCCAGCAGCGGCCCGGCCAGCATGGTGAGCTGGCGCATTGCCATCATGGCGCCGTTGGCGGCGGCCAGGTGCTGGGGCGCGACCGCGTGCGGCAGCATCGAGGTGCCGGCCGGAATGCTGAAGGCCGAGGCCAGGCTCAGGCCGACCGCCAGCAGCGCCACCGGCAACAGCGTGGCGGTGCCGCTCAGCACCAGCGCGGCCAGGATGGCCAGCAGCGCCGTGTTCACGTGCTTGGTGAGCATCAGCACGCTCTTGGGCGAGTAGCGGTCGACCACGGCGCCGCCGAACAGGATCAGGATCGCGCGTGGGACGCCCATGATGGCAACCATCATGCCGAGCGCCAGCGGGTCCCCGGTCAGCTGCAGCACCAGCCAGGGCAGGGCAATCAGGGTGAACTGGTCGCCGAGGGCGGAAATGACGCCGCCGCTCATCAGCCAGGTGAAATTCGGGTCGCGCCGCAGCGCACTGGTGTTGTTCATGTTCTTGTCGTCTCCATGTCGCTTGCCGGCGGCAGGCGCGAGCGCGCCCCTTGCCAACGGCAATCAATGCAGCCGTGGCTGCCGGGGTCTTACTTGTCGCCGCTGAGCTGGGCGAACAGGCTGGATGTGTCCTCGATCCGGGCGCGCGCGGGTGCGCCCAGCAGCATGCGGCTGACGTTGTCCACCACCACGCTTGCGTTCGTCACCAGCTCGCTGCCGGTGGGCGTGATGATCGCGTAGCCGACGCGGGCGTCGCGCGGATCGCTCTGGCGGCCGACCAGGCCGATTTTTTCCAGCGGCAGCAGCGAACGGGTGACGCCGGAGGCGGTGAGTCCCAGCTTTTCCGCCAGGTCGACCCGGCGCAGGCGCCCGCCCGGCGCCCGCTGCAGGCTGAGCAGCAACTGATAGTCGGCAAAACTGATCCCGTGGTGGGCGCCAAGGGCGCTGTCAAGACGCCGCGACACGGTCGCCCATGCGCGCGCCATGCGCAGGCAGAACTCGCTGGTCGGACTGTCGAGCACTCCGCCGCTGTCGCCGGTGCCATCGTTCATGTCGGTCATGCTCACTCCTTGAGAGATAGTTGATCACTCAAATATATACTGAATATCGACACTTGGCAACTCTTTGAGTAATCAAGTATCGAGATAAAAAAAGGGCCAGGGTGCAATCACAGGAAATCTAACAAGCTTTCCCGTACCTTGCACGCTGACCCTTGGGGCGGGCAGGTATCTGCCCGGAGCTGTCGCTTAGCGGTCGCGGCCGCCCTGGCGTGGGGCGGAGCCGGAGCGCGGGCCGCGGTTGGCGCTGTTGCCGTTGCGGTTGCCGCCGTTGCCAGCCGCCGGACGGCCGCCGTTGCCGTTGCCGGCGCCGGCAGCGCGCGGCTGGCCGTTGCCGCCACGGCTGCCGCCGGGACGGCCGCGGTTCGGGTGGCCCGGGGCGCCGCTGCGCAGTTGGATCGGTTGCGCCTTCGCAGTCGGGTCCGGCTCGAAGCCCGGGATCACCTGGCGCGGCAGGGTCTGCTTGATCAGTTTTTCGATGTCCTTCAGCATCTGGTGCTCGTCCACGCACACCAGCGACACGGCTTCACCGGTCGCGCCGGCGCGGCCGGTACGGCCGATGCGGTGCACGTAGTCTTCCGGCACATTCGGCAGGTCGTAGTTCACCACGTGCGGCAGCTGGTCGATGTCGATGCCGCGCGCCGCGATGTCGGTTGCCACCAGCACCTGCAGGCTGCCGTCCTTGAACTCGGCCAGCGCCTTGGTGCGCGCCGACTGGCTCTTGTTGCCGTGGATCGCCATCGCACCGATGCCGTCACGGCCCAGCTGTTCCACCAGCTTGTTGGCGCCGTGCTTGGTGCGGGTGAACACCAGCACCTGGTGCCAGTTGTTTTCCTTGATCAGGTGCGACAGCATCGGGTGCTTCTTGTCGCGATCGACCGGGTGGATCTTTTGCGCGATCACTTCCACGGTCGAGTTGCGGCGCGCCACTTCGATCGATTGCGGGTTGTTCAGCAGCTTGTCGGCCAGCGCCTTGATGTCGTCCGAGAAAGTGGCCGAGAACAGCAGGTTCTGGCGCTTCGGCGGCAGCAGGGCCAGCACCTTCTTGATGTCGTGGATGAAGCCCATGTCCAGCATGCGGTCGGCTTCGTCCAGGATCAGGATGTCGATCTGCGACAGGTCGACGGTACGCTGGCCGGCATGGTCCAGTAGGCGGCCAGGGGTGGCGACCAGGATGTCGACGCCTTGCTTGAGCAACTTGATCTGCGGGTTGATGCCGACGCCGCCGAAGATCACGGCCGAATTCAGGTTGGTGTACTTGCCGTACAGGCGCACGCTTTCCTCGACCTGGGCCGCGAGCTCGCGGGTCGGGGTCAGTACCAGGGCGCGGATGGCGCGCGGTGCGGTCTTGTTCTTCAGGGTGCTGCCGACCTTGTCGGTCGAGAGCAGCTGCAGGATCGGCAGGGTGAAGCCTGCGGTCTTGCCTGTACCGGTCTGGGCGCCGGCCAGCAGGTCGCCGCCATTCAGGACCATCGGAATCGCCTGGGCCTGGATCGGGGTCGGATTGGTGTAGCCTTGTTCAGTTACCGCGCGTACGATCGCGTCGGACAAACCGAGAGTAGAAAAGGACATAAATTCTCAATAAAGGTCGGCCCGTCGCCAAAAAGTGGCGCCAGTCCAGGAACATCGGATTAGTCATGCAGGCTCGGCTCCGATGAGGGAGCCGCTACCCGGGCGCTGTCGCCCACAAGGCGCACAGCCGGGATTATAGAGGAGTTTGTTTCTCTATGGAAAGTTTATGACCGGGACCTTCCAGCTGGTGACGCGGGCAAGGGTCTCTAAAACGCCTCGCCCGGAAGCACGGGGTGTATTTTACGCGAAATCGCGCAGTCCAGCCTTAGAGCGCCTGACAAAACCCCCAGGGCAAGGCGCATCGTCGAAGACAATACGCTAGTACGGCGAGACGATGCAACGCAGCCATGGGGGGAATTGTTAGGTGCTCTTAAGCGAAAGCGGCGAGCAGCGGCACCATGGCGCCAAACACCTTCGGGCCGGCGGCGATGATGTCGCCCTTGTGCAGGTATTCCGATTCGCCGTTGAACTCGCCGACGATGCCGCCCGCTTCGGTCACCAGCAGGGCGCCCGCCGCGATGTCCCACACCTTCAGGCCCTTTTCGTAGTAGCCGTCGATGCGGCCTGCGGCCACGTTCGCGAGTTCCAGGGCGGCCGAGCCGCCGCTGCGCACGCCGTGGCAGCGCGAGGCGACGACTTCGTACATGCGCAGGTATTCGGCCAGCGCGCGCGGATCGGCGCCGTGGCCCGAGGACAGCAGGGCCTTGCCGATGCGATCCTTGCTGCTCACGCGGATGCGCTTGTCGTTCAGGTAGGCGCCGGCGCCCTTGGTGGCGGTAAACAGGTCGTTACGCACCGGGTCGTAGACCAGGGCATTGGTGATCACGCCTTTCTGTTGCAGGGCGATCGAGATGCAGTAGTTGGGGTAGCCGTGCAGGAAGTTGGTGGTGCCGTCGATCGGGTCGATGATCCACACGTTTTCGCTCTCGTCATTCAGGTTCTTCGAGGCGCCGCTTTCCTCGGCCAGGATGGCGTGGTCAGGGTAGGCCTTCAGCAGCGTTTCCACGATCGCCTGTTCCGACGCCTGGTCGATGTCGGTGACGAAATCGTTGTGATTTTTTTCAGAAATGGTAATGCGATCGAGGTCGAAGGACGCGCGGTTGATGACGGTGGCGGCGCGGCGAGCGGCCTTGACGGCCGTGTTGAGCATTGGGTGCATAAGGCTTTCCGTGGAAAAAACGCGAACGCCCACCACGCATCAAAGCGCCGTGAACGGTCTGCTGAATAGAGAATGACAAAGAGCAAAGCGGTGCCGAACCCGTTACAATCCGGGACTTTCCAGCCCCGAATTACAACAGCCCGCACCGCGCGTTGGCGCTATTTTAAATGAACCCGACCGAAATCAACACATCTCTCTTCAAACGGCTTCGATTTGTGCTCGTCGAAACCAGCCGGGCCGGCAATGTGGGCTCGGTGGCGCGCGCCATGAAGACGATGGGATTTTCTGACCTGGTGCTGGTCGCGCCGCGCTGCGCCGACCCCTTGACGGACGCGGAAGCGGTGGCCTTTGCCAGCGGAGCCGGCGACGTGCTCACCAAGGCGCGCATCGTGGGCAGCGTCCAGGAAGCGCTCGAGGGCTGCAATTTCGCCGCCGCGGTGTCGGCGCGCCTGCGCGAGTTCTCGCCGCCGGTGTGGACCCCGCGCGCCTTTGCCAGCCACGCGGCGGGGCAGGCCGAGCTGCGTCCCGCGCTGATCCTCGGCAACGAACGGGTCGGACTGCCGAACGAGATCGTCGAGGGTTGCAACGTCCTGATCAACATCCCGTCGAATCCCGACTACTCCTCGCTCAACCTGTCGCAGGCGGCCCAGGTGCTGGCCTATGAGGCGCGGCTGGCCGCCAGCGGCGACACGGTCGAGGACCGCGGCGTCGGTTTCCACGGCGACGCCGCCAGCGTGACCCAGATCGACGGCATGTATGCGCACCTGGAAGAAGCCTTGGTGGCGATCGGTTTCCTGAATGCGAACAATCCGAAGAAGCTGATGCCGCGCCTGAAACGCCTGTTCTCGCGCACCGGGCTCGAAACCGAAGAAGTGAACATCCTGCGCGGGATTGCGCGCGCCATCCTCGAGCGCGCGCCCAAGGCATAAGCTTGCGGGTTTCTTAGGGCGTCGGCAGGCCGTAGCGCAGGCGCATCGCGTCGACGTAGCGGTGGCGCGAGCTGCGCGCCCGTTCGTGCGGTGCGAAAGGCGTACTGGCGCGGTCGAGGAGGTCGACGGCTTGGCGCAGGCGCCTGCGGTCCGGCTGTGCATTGTCAATCGCCGTCAGTTTTTTGATCACACAGATCGCCAGCTCCTTGGCCGCGATATCTTCCGGCAGGCCGGAGCGCGTGCACAGGCCATAGGTCCCGGCCAGGAAGTGGCCCCATTCGTCGCGCAGGTGCGCGTCGAGGCCGTCGCCAAGCGTCGGGTCGGTCGTTGTTAGCGGCAGAGAGGCCAGTGCAGTGCGGTAGCGCCGCGCGAAGATAGTGAACGGGTCTTCTGCCGTCGCTTCCAGTACGCCGATCCACGAGGGATAGCCGGTGGCGTAATACTCGGCGCTGGCCTCTTCGTCATGCTCGCCGAAAAAGGACGCGCAGCGCAGGTCGAGCCGGATGCGGTAGGACGGCCGCGGCATGCCGCCACCCTCGGTGAGGGCGTCGAGCCGCGCAGAGGTGATGCCGCTGGCCGCCAGCAGCTGGGCGCGGGTGAGGAAGTGTTGTTTGAGGTAGTCGAGGAGTTCCATGCCGGGCATGCTACCCACTCGAGCCGGTGGAATGCTTCGGCCAGGATCGAAGCTTTCGGTATGGGCGAAGAGCGGAGGCGCTGCCTAGACTGCTTCCTCTAGTTTCACGCTCGGACGTGAATTTCCTTTGGCGTACACTAGGAAAAACACAAAAGGCAGCACATGGGGACATCACGACGGACTTTCCTGAAAGCCGGTGGCCTGGGCGCGCTCGCGCTGGCGGCCGGCGGCGCGCTGTACCGCGCTACGCATACGGCGCCACCGCACCACTTTGCGCTCGATGGCGAAGCGCGCGCGGCCTTGCACGCGATCGCGCCTGCGATCCTCGCGGGCGCGCTGCCGGGCGGCGGCGGACGTGCAGCGGCGCTGAACAGCTCCATTGAGGGCGTGCACGCGGCCATCCTTGGCCTGCCGCCCGTCACCCAGAAGGAAGTACAGGACCTGTTCGGCCTGCTCGCGCTGGCGCCGGCGCGGCGTCTGCTCACCGGCGTGTCCGGCGGCTGGGCTGAAGCGCGCGTGGAAGACGTGAACGCCTTCCTGCAGGACTGGCGCCTGCACCGCCTGGGCCTCTTGCGCAGCGCCTACCACGCGCTGCACGACCTGGTGCTGGGCGCCTGGTACGCGCAGCCGGCCAGCTGGGCCGCCACCGGTTATCCGGGACCGATGAAGGAGCTGTCGTGAGCACACCCATCATTCCGGACCCGATCCACGCCGGCATCGCCAAGGGCTGGAAGATCATCGATGCCGCCACGCTTACCAAGGACCGCACGCTGGAAGCCGACGTCGTCATCGTCGGCAGCGGTGCCGGCGGCGGTGTCACGGCCGAGATCCTGGCGCGCTCCGGCCTGTCCGTGATCGTGGTGGAAGAGGGCGCGCTGAAATCCTCGAGCGACTTCAAGATGCGCGAGGCCGAGGCCTATCCCGGGCTGTACCAGGAGTCGGCCGCGCGCAAGACGGCGGACAAGGGAATCAACATCCTGCAGGGCCGCACCGTGGGCGGCTCCACCACCGTCAACTGGACCTCAAGCTTTCGCACGCCGCCCGCCACGCTCGACTGGTGGCGCCGTCACTATGCGCTCCCTGACGCAAGCCCCGAGGCGATGGCGCCCTGGTTCGCGATGATGGAAGCACGCCTGCAGATCGCCGACTGGCCAGGGGCGCCCAACGAGAACAACGACATCCTGCGCCGCGGCGCCGGCAAGCTGGGCATCCCAACAGGCCTGATCCGGCGTAACGTCAAGGGCTGCTGGAACCTGGGCTATTGCGGCATGGGCTGTCCGACCAATGCCAAGCAGTCGATGCTGGTGACCACCATCCCGGCCGCGCTGGAGCATGGCGCGACTTTGGTCACGCGCGCCCGCGCCGAACGCTTCGTGTTCCAGGGCGAGCGCGCCGACGAGCTGCTGTGCCAGGGGCTCGATGCGGCCGGCGTTCATCCGAACGGCCGCAGTCTGCGCCTGCGCGCGCGCCACTACGTCGTGGCGGGCGGCGCCATCAACTCGCCGGCGCTGCTGCTGCGCTCCGATGCACCCGACCCCAGCGGCCAATTGGGCCGGCGCACCTTCCTGCACCCGACCGTGATCTCGGCCGCGTTCTTCCCGCAGCGGGTGGAGGCCTGGGCCGGGGCGCCGCAGACGGTCTATTCCGACCACTTCCTGGCCGGTGCGCCGGACGGCCCGATGGGCTACAAGCTGGAAGCGCCGCCGCTGCACCCGCTGCTGCTGGCCACCACCATGAACGGCTTCGGCGAGACTCACGCACAGATGATGCGTGACTTCCCCCACCTGCACGGCATGCTGGCGCTGCTGCGCGACGGCTTCCACGAGGATGCGCCTGGTGGCAGCGTGCGCCTGCGCGGCGACGGCGGTCCGGAGCTCGACTATCCCTTGACGGACTACCTGTGGGACGGCGCGCGCCGCGCCTTGCTTTCCATGGCCGAGATCCAGTTCGCGGCGGGTGCGACGGGCGTGCAGCCGGCCCACGAGATCGCGCGCCGCTATGACAGCTGGCGGGAAGCGAAGGCCGCGATCGCGGCGCTGCCGCAGGGCCTGCAGCTCACGCGCGTGGCCTCGGCCCACGTGATGGGCGGCTGCGCGATGTCGGGCGACGAGCGCCTCGGCGTAGTCGCGCCCGACGGGCGTTACCGCGGCCTGTCCAATGTGTCCGTGCATGACGGCTCGCTGTTCCCGACCTCGCTCGGCGCCAATCCGCAGCTGTCGATCTACGGCTTCACGGCCAGGCTGGCCAGCGGCCTGGCGGCCTCACTCACGGGACGGCCGGCGGCCCGGCTGGCGGCATGAGCGCGCGCCGCCTGCTCCAGCTAATCCTGCTCGTGCAGGCGCTTGCGGCCCTCGGCATCGGCCTGGCCGCAGTGCAGATCTTTGGCGCCAGCCGCTGGCAGGGCCTGGCCGCGGGCCTGGGCAGCGTGGTGCTGGTACGCCTGTGCATCAACGCCAACAACTTCCTGATGAGCGCACGCTTTGCCAGTCCGACGCCCGAGGAATACCGGGTCCGGGGCCTGGGCGCGCGCCTGCGCCTGTTCTGGGAAGAGTTCAGCGCCAGCATGCTGCAGTCTTCCTGGACCATGCCGCGCGCCAGCGCCTGCACCCGCATCCATCCCGCTTCAAACGCGCCACCGGTCCTGCTGCTGCACGGCTACGGCTGCAACAGCGGCTACTGGTCGCAGCTGCTGCCGCGCCTGGACGCCGCCGGCATCAGCCACGCGACGGTCGACCTCGAGCCCCTGATGGGCGACATCGACGGCTACGCGCCACTGGTCGAGCGCGCGGTGGACGCCCTGCTTGCGGCCACCGGCGCCAGCAGGGTCGTGATCGTCGCGCACAGCATGGGCGGGCTGGTGGCGCGCGCCTGGATGCGCGCCTGCGGCACCGGCAAGGTCGCACGCGTGATCACGCTCGGCACCCCGCACCACGGCACCTGCCTGGCCGCCTTCGGCCTGGGCCTGAATGCCGCCCAGATGAGAAGGACCCTGCGCGACGAGCCGCCCGAATGCGCCTGGCTGCGCCGTCTGGCGCAGGGTGAGGATGCGGCGGCGCGCGCCCTGGTCACCTCGATCTTCTCGCACCAGGACAACATCATCGCTCCCCAGACCTCGAGCGAGTTGCCGGGTGCACGCAACCTCGCCGTCGGCGGCGTCGGCCACGTGGCGCTCGGCCGCAACCGGCGCGTGCTGGACATCGTGATGGAGGAGCTTGCCGCGGTGCACGGGCAGGGAGAAGCGGTTCATTAGCGTGCCGGACAAGGTGTATTTACGCGCGGCGTGTTAAAGTAAGCTCAACGCCGAAAACTGGAGCGCCCACGTGGCCCGCATCCTGATCATCGAAGACAACCCAGCCAACGTTGAGCTGATGGCGTTTCTGCTCACCGCCTATGGCCACACCGCCGTCAGTGCCCCTGACGGCGCGCGGGGCCTTGCTGCTGCCCGCAGCACACCCCCTGATCTCGTCGCCTGCGACGTCAACCTGCCCGACATGAACGGCTTCGCGGTATTGGCCGCGCTCAAGGCCGAACCGGCCTTGTCCGGCATCCCGGTGCTGGCCGTGACGGCGCTGGCGATGGCCGGCGACCGCGAAAAGGTGCTGGCGGCCGGCTTCGACGGCTACATCAGCAAACCGATCGAACCGGACAGCTTCGTGGCCGAACTCGAAGCCTTCCTGCCCGCCGCGCCGCCGCCAGCGCAGCCGGCGCGGCCGACCGTGCTGCTGGTCGACGACGATGCCTTCATGCTGGCGGTGCTGGCCGACATGCTCGGCGACGAGCCGCTGCGCGTGCTCAGCGCGTCGTCCGGGCCTGACGCGCTGGCGCTGCTGGCGCGCGAACCGGTCGAGGTGATCCTGTGCGACCAGGACATGCCCGGCATGCGCGGTACCGAGCTCATGACGCAGGTGGCCGCGCGCCACCCGCGCACGGTGCGTCTGATGCTCAGCGGCCAGCAGGACCTGGCCGAGATCGAGGCCGCGCTGCAAGCGGGCCTGGCCGACGCCCACTACGCCAAGCCGGTATCGGCGGCCAGCTTGCGCGAACACGTCCGCGCGGCGCTTGCGCTGCAGCGCAGCCGCTCCCGCGAATGAAGCGCGGGCGCTGACAGCGCCTTTAGAAGCCCCGTTCTACCGTGCCTGCCTACAATGGCCGCACGAGGAAAACGAGGAACGGACATGAGCAAGAAACTCCCCGTAGAGGACGACGACGAAGCGCTGGCCAGAGCCGTGCGGACGTCGGCCCAGCAGATCTGGCAGGCGGGACTCGGGGCCTTTGCCAAGGCCCAGGAAGCGGGCGAGGGCGGCCGCTCGTTCACGCGCCTGGTGCGCGACGGCAGCGTGCTGGCCCGGCGTGCGCGCGAAGTCGAAGAAGCCACCGGCACTGTGGCGCGCGCCGCCGAGCGCGCGGCCCGGCGCAGCAGCGGTTCCTGGGGCAAGCTGGAACAGGTGTTCGAGGAGCGCGTGGCGCGTGCCCTGGCCACCATCGGCGTGCCCGCCGCCAGCGAGGTCGAGGCGCTGCGGCGCCGCGTCGACGAACTGGAAATGATGCTGGCCGAGCTGGCCGGGCGCCTGCCCGCAAGCGACACGCAGAAGAAACGCACGCGGCGCGCACCGAAGCCTGGCCCGGCCGACGAGGACGAAGGGGCGTGAAGCCCGCCGCGATGCTGTCTCATTGACAGCATTTGGTGTTATCCTCGCGGCTGGAATCACAAACTTCGCCCTTCATGCAACAAAAAGCTCCGCGCCGGACCCGCGAACGCATCCTCGAGCTCTCGCTCAGGCTGTTCAACGAGTTCGGCGAGCCGAACATCACGACGACGGTCATCGCCGAGGAGATGAATATCTCGCCCGGCAACCTGTACTATCACTTCAGGAACAAGGACGACATCGTCAACTCCATCTTCGTCCAGTTCGAGATGGAGATCGAGCGCATCCTGACCGTGCCGGCCGGGCGCCGCTCGAACATGGAAGACGTGTGGCTCTACCTGCACCTGATGTTCGAACTGATCTGGCGCTACCGCTTCTTCTACCGCGACCTGAACGACCTGCTGTCGCGCAACCGCAAGCTGGAGCTGCACTTCAAGGCGATCCTGGCCCACAAGATCAAGGTGGCGCGCCAGCTGTGCGAGGACCTGCGCAGCGAAGGCTCGCTGGAAGCCTCCGACCAGCAGATCGGCGCCATGGCGACCAACATGGTGGTGGTGGCGACCTACTGGCTGTCCTACGAATACGTGCGCAATCCGCGCAAGTACAGCGAGCAGCAGGCGATCGCCGACGCGCTGGCGCGCGGCTGCTACCAGGTGCTGTCGATGGTCGGCCCTTACCTGCGCGGCGACACCCGCCTGCTGTTCGAGAAGCTGTCCGAGGAATACCTCAAGAAGCTGTCCGCCGAGGCGAAGCCCGGCGCCGATTTCCTGTAACGATTTACATCATTTATCCGGTTTTACGATGAAGACCCTGGCCGTCTATTGCGGCGCCTCGCACGGCGTCAACCCTCTCTACACCGATGCCGCGCGCGCCTTGGCCGCCGCCCTAGTCGATCACAACATCGGCCTGGTCTACGGCGGCGGCAAGGTCGGCTTGATGGGCGTGATCGCCGATGAAGTGCTGCGTCTGGGTGGCGAAGCCACCGGTGTGATCCCCAAGGCCCTGGTCGAGCGCGAAGTCGGCCATGCCGGCCTGACCCGCCTGTTCGTGGTGAAGGACATGCACGAGCGCAAGGCGATGATGGCCGAACTGTCGGAAGGCTTCATCGCCATGCCGGGCGGGATGGGCACGCTGGAAGAACTGTTCGAGATGCTGACCTGGGCCCAACTCGGGATCCACGCCAAGCCGGTCGGCCTGCTCAACGCGGGCGGCTTCTGGGACGGCCTGGTGGCTTTCGTGCGCCACCAGAGCGCAGAAGGATTCGTGCGTCCCGAGCACCTTGGCCTGATGCGGGTCGAGGCCGATCCGGATGCCTTGATCCGCAGCCTGCGCAGCGGCGCCTGAGGCGCCGGCGCGGCCCAGGGGCAGGGCATGGTAGTTTGAAAAAAGTTGGAACTATTCCAGGCCGAGCCGGGAATAGGAGGATGTGCATACGTTCCCGCGACCGCAAGCCCTGCAGCGAAGGCCCCGCCCATGCTTCCTGAATCGATTGCCCTGAACCGCTTCGGCCTGGGCGCCCGCCCCGGCGAGCAGCCGCCTGCCGACCCGCGCCGCTGGCTGCTGTCCCAGTTCGACGCCTATGACCCCTTGCCCGCGCCCTGGCGTCCCATCCCGCGCAGCAGCCGCGTCGCCGCCGAATGGGTTGCCCAGCAGCGCGAAATACGCAGAAGCCCCGAGGATGGGCGCAGCGCCGTGCGCGAGGCCTGGCGCAAGAGGGAGCAGGAGGCGTATCGCGTCGCCATCGGTGCGCGCGTCGCCAGCGCCCTCCAGACGCCCACGCCGTTTGCCGAACGCCTGGTGCATTTCTGGTCCAATCACTTCGCCGTCTCGGTCGACAAGAACCCGGTGACGGGACTGGCCGGCAGCTTCGAGGCCGACGCCATCCGTCCCCACATCCTGGGCCGCTTCGAAGACCTGCTGCTGGCCGCGGTGCGCCATCCGGCCATGCTGGTGTTCCTGGACCAGGCCCGTTCCACCGGCCCGGACAGCCCGGCCGGGGTGCGCGCCCGCCAGCGCCAGCGCAACAACGTGGGCCTGAACGAAAACCTGGCGCGCGAAATCCTCGAACTGCATACGCTCGGGGTGCGCAGCGGCTACACCCAGCAGGATGTTACCGAGCTTGCGCGCGCGCTCACCGGCTGGACCCTGCCCGACGACGGCGACAAGGCGCCGGTCGCGGACGACGTGGCGCCGTTCCGCTTCGCGCCTTACCAGCACGAACCGGGCGAGCGCCGCGTGCTGGGGCGCAGCTACGCGGCCGGCGGCGAGGAGCAGGCGCGCGCCATCCTGCGCGACCTGGCCGCGGCGCCCAGCACGGCCGAGCACATCGCGCTCAAGCTGGCGCGCCATTTCGTCGCCGACGAGCCGCCCGCCAGCCTGGTGCTGCGCCTGGCCGCCGCTTTCAGAAAGACCGGTGGCGACCTGCCCAGCGTCTACCGCGAACTGGTGCTGGCGCAGGAAGCCTGGGCCCCGGGTCCCGGCAAGTTCAAGTCGCCCTGGGACTGGGCGGTGTCGAGCCTGCGCGCGCTCGAGCGCCGCGAGATGCCCCCGCAGCAGGCGGCCAACCTGATGAACCAGCTGGGCCAGCCGGTCTGGCGTCCCGGCTCGCCCGCCGGCTGGGGCGACGGTGCCGGCGCCTGGGCCGCCCCCGATGCGCTGCTGCGCCGGGTCGAGGTGGCGCAGCGCTTCGGCGCCCAGGCAGGCGCCAGCGTCGATGCGCGGCGCCTGGCGCCAAGCGTGCTGCCCGGCCTAGCCGAGGGCACGCGCCAGGCCATCGCCCGTTCCGACAGCCCGGCCACGGCGCTGGCGCTGCTGCTGGCTTCCCCCGACTTCCTGAGGAGGTAAGATGGCTTTGCACCGACGTGCTTTCCTGGCCGGGGTGGCCAGCCTCGCGGCGGCCCCGCGCGTGGCCTTCGCCCAGGCCGCTTTGCCCACCGAGCGCCGTTTCGTCTTCATCATCCAGCGCGGCGCGGCCGATGGCCTGAACACGGTGATTCCCTACGCCGATCCGGCCTATGCGGAACTGCGCGGAGCGCTTGCGATCGAGCCGGAGAGCGCCATCAGGCTCGAC
Source organism: Massilia sp. IC2-477 (assembly GCF_020707265.1). GTDB lineage: Bacteria > Pseudomonadota > Gammaproteobacteria > Burkholderiales > Burkholderiaceae_D > Telluria. Next base: position 197,125 of record NZ_JAJFEQ010000005.1, on the reverse strand, counting down.
GGCACGTTCGCGCTGCATCCGTCGCTGTCCGGGCTGGGCGCCCTGTACCAGGCCGGCCAGGCCAGCTTCTTCCATGCGGTCGCCTCGCCCTACCGCGAGCGCTCGCACTTCGACGGCCAGAACATCCTGGAGACCGGCGGCAGCGCGCCGTATGCCTTGAAGGACGGCTGGATGAACCGCATGGCCGGCCTCCTGTCGCCGCGCGGGAAAGAGGCGATCGCGTTCGCGCCGACGGTGCCGCAGGCGCTGCGCGGCGCCTTGCCTGTGGCGTCCTACGCCCCATCCGGGCTGCCCGAGCCGAACGAAGACCTGATGGGGCGCGTGGCCCAGCTCTACGCGGGCGATCCGCAGCTGCACGCGTTGTGGTCGGCGGCGCTCGCCGCGCGCGGCATGGCGGGCGGCCTGGATGGACGCAAGGGCGGCCAGAAGCCGGAAGACACCGGGCGGATGGCGGCCGGCTTCCTGGCGCGGTCGGATGGCCCGCGCATCGCCATGATCGAGACCGGCGGCTGGGACACGCACAGCGGCCAGAACGGCCGCCTTTCGGGCCAGCTGCGCAACCTGGACGAGCTGGTCAAGGGCCTGCGCGAAGGCCTGGGGCCGGTGTGGGACCAGACCGTGGTGCTGGTCGCGACCGAGTTCGGGCGCACCGCGGCCGCCAACGGCACCGGCGGCACCGATCACGGCACCGGTGCGGCGGCGATGCTGGCGGGCGGCGCGGTGCAGGGCGGACGGGTACTGGCCGACTGGCCGGGCTTGCGACCCGCCGACCTGCTGGAGGGCCGCGACCTGCGCCCGACCCTGGGCCTGGATACCCTGATCGCCCAGGTCTGCGCCGAAACCTTCCGGGTCGAGCCGGGCAAGGTGGCGCGCGCGCTGTTCCCGGACCTGGTGCGGGGCAAGGGCTTGCCGCGTCTGCTGAAGGCCTAGGCCCTAGCAGAAGCCGTGCCGCCCCAGGGCGGCCTTGAGCGCGTGCCGGAACTCGCCGAAGTCGAGCGCCTTGTGGACGTATTCGATCGCGCCCAGCTCCTCGGCGCGGGCACGGTCGGTGAACAGGGACGATCCGGACAGGACGATCACGGGCAGGGGCAGGCCGGCGCGTTCGCGCAGGCGCTGCATGAGTTCAAAGCCGTCGACGCGCGGCATCTTGATGTCGACCAGCAGCAGGTCGAACGCCGCCTCGCCGGCCAGGCGCTGCGCTTCCTCACCATCGGCCGCCACCACGATGCGGTGCGCAATGCTGCATTCCTCCATCGCGCGCCGGGTCAGGGCCACGTCGAGCATCAGGTCGTCGACCAACAGTACATTGATTGCCATGCCGCCATGCTAGCAAAGCGCATGTGCGGCCGCCGCACGATAATGGCTGGGCCGATGCCGGCCTTCAGGCCAGCACGATGCGGTCGCGCCCGGCCTCCTTGGCCTGGTACAGCGCCTTGTCGGCGCGGCTGATCGCATCGGCGAAGGGCTCGCTTGCGCCGCGGGCGGCCAGGCCCGCCGAGAAGCTGATGCGGCGCTTTTCCACGCCCGGCACCGGCATGGTGTGCACGCGCTCGGCCATCCGCTCCAGCACCATGCGCGCGTCGTCCAGCGTGGCGTCGGGCAGCAGCAGCAGGAATTCCTCGCCGCCCCAGCGCGCCAGCACGTCGTTGGCGCGCAGGCAGGAGCGCGCAGTGGTCGAGAAGCTGCGCAGCACGGCGTCGCCGGCGGCGTGACCGTACTGGTCGTTGACCCGCTTGAAGAAGTCGATGTCGAGCAGGGCGATGCAGCTGCCGCGGCCTTCCGGCTGGCGCCGCTCCTCGGCCGCCAGGACTTCGTGCATGTGGCGCCGGTTCACCAGCGAGGTCAGGTCGTCGACCGTGGCCAGTACCCGGATCGTGTCGAGCGCTTCGCTCAGCTCGATGCGGCGCTGTTTCAGGCGCGAACGCAGCTTGCTCATCTCGACGCTCAGCACCGAGGTGGAGAGCAGGGCGCCGGCCAGGTAGCCGAAGGTAATCGCCTCGGTCACCGGCGGAAAATGCGCCGGGTCGGTCGCCTGCAGCCAGAACATGGTGCCGCCCATGCCGGCCAGCGCCACGACCGCCAGCAGCAGGGTCTGGCGCGGACGGGCGGCAAACATGCAGAACACGATCACCACCACTGTCATTACCAGCATGGCCGTGCGCAGCGGTCCGGAGATCGCATACGCCACCATGCTGCACACCAGCGAAAACACGGCCTGCGACACGGCCAGCTGGTCGGGCCTGAGGCCGATGCGGCCACTGGCCCGGATCAGGAGGTAGAAGCAGACCGCGCCGCAGCCGCCGTAGCCGATCAGCCGGTGCGCCGCCACCGGGTCCGTCATTCCCTCGGCCACCTGGGCCAGCAGCAGCACGATGCAAGCCACGTACAGGATGCAGGTCGCACCCCAGTACTGCAGCATCCGGCGCAGGCCGGGGTCGTTACCGATCAGCAGGACAGCGAGGCGGCGCAGCAGGGTCATGGCAGCTCCAGCGGGTGATTGGGGACGGGCGGTGCCGCGGCCAGCAGTTCGGCGATGCGTTCCGGCGGCACCGGGCGGCTGAACAGGTAACCTTGCATCTCGTCGCAGTCGTTGGCGCGCAGGAAGGCGCGCTGCTGTTCGGTTTCGACGCCTTCGGCGATGACGCGCAGGTTCAGCTTGTGGCCGAGCGAAATCACGGCCATCGCGATGGCCTGGTCATCCGGGCTGTCAGCCAGGTCGCGCACGAAACTCTTGTCGATCTTCAGGCGGCTGATCGGGAAGGACTTGAGGGCCGACAGGCTGGAGTAACCGGTGCCGAAGTCGTCGATCGAGAGCGACAGGCCCATGTTTTTCAATTCGCGCATCTTGTCCACCGCGCGCCCCAGGTCGCGCATGATCGAGCTTTCGGTGACCTCGATCTCCAGCCAGGCGGGCGGCAGGCCGCTATCCTGCAGGGCGCCGGCGATGCGCTCGACCAGGCGCTTTTCCTCGAACTGGCGGGCCGACACGTTCACCGAGATGCTCAGGGGCGGCAAGCCGGCCGCGCGCCAGGCCTGGGCCTGGGCGCAGGCGGTGCGCAGCACCCATTCGCCCAGCGGCACGATCAGGCCGCTCTCTTCGGCCAGGCCGATGAAGCGCAGCGGCGAGATCATGCCCTGCTCGGGGTGGTTCCAGCGGATCAGGGCCTCGACCCCGAACATGCGGCCGCTGCGCAGGTCGAGCTTCGGCTGGTACAGCAGCTGGAACTGGCCGGCGCCGTCGCCGCGGGCGGGATCGCCGCAGGCTTCCAGCGCGCTGCGCATGCCTTCCAGCAGCACCAGCTTCTCTTCCACGCTGGCGTTCATCTCGCTGGCGTAGAACTGGAAGCTGTCCTTGTTCTCCTTGGCGCGGTACATGGCGGCGTCAGCGTTCATCATCAGGGTGTTGGCGTCCCCGCCGTCGCGTGGGTAGAGCACGACCCCCATGCTGCAGCTGACCTGCACTTCCTGGCCCCCGACCTCGACCGGTTCGGTGACGGCCTGGCGCACCTTTTCCAGCAGTGGCGTGATCGCCATCGGGTCGCCCGACAGGTCGGGCAGCAGGATCACGAATTCGTCGCCGCCGAAGCGCGCCAGGGTGTCGTTGCGGCGCAGGCAGCGCACCATGCGCTCGCCCACCACCTTCAGCAGTTCGTCGCCGGCGTTGTGGCCGAGGCCATCGTTGACCAGCTTGAAGCCGTCCAGGTCGATGAAGGCGAGGCCGACCGCGTTGCCCTTGCGCTCGGCGTCGCGGATGGCCTGGCCGAGGCGGTCGCGCAGCAGGCTGCGGTTCGGCAGCCCGGTCAGCTCGTCGTGGTGGGCCAGGTGGCGGATGCGCTGCTCGGCCAGCTTGCGTTCGGTGATGTCGCGCACGATCGCCACCACGCCACCTTCGACCGGCACGATCTGGCGGTGCAGCCAGCGGTTCAAAACTGGCGCGAGCTCCGCCAGCCATTCGGCTTCGCGCGCCACGCCGTCGCTGGCGACTGCCGCCAGGTCGGCGAACACGCCCAGGCCCAGGTAGCTGGGCAGCAGCACCGACATGTGCTTGCCCTCCATGTGCGCCTTGGGCAGGCCGGTGAGCTGTTCGGCGCGGGTATTGGTGGTCTCGACCAGGAAGTCGATGACCGCGCCGCTGTCGTTGCGCACGGTGCGCAGCACGAAGAAGGCGTCCAGGCTGCCTTCGGAGGCGGCAGCATAGGTTTCCTGCGCCAGCCGCTCGCGCCGGCGCGCCTTGGCCAGCTGCCAGGACCAGGCGCTGACCAGGGTCACGAGCAGGATCAGGACTGCGGTGCCGGCGCTTGCGGCCAGCAGCCAGGTGCGACGGCGGGCGCGGAACTCGGCCATCTGCTCGGCCTCGGACAGCCCCACCACCGCCACCAGCGGGAAGCCGCCCAGGGCGCGCGTGCTGGTGTAGCGCAGCTCGCCGTCGATGGCGCTCGGGGTGAGTCGCACGCGGTCGGCCTGGTCCAGGTCCAGGCGCTGGCCCCAGGACACGTATTCGCCGCTGCGCGCCGCGCGCACCACGCCGTCGCTGCCGGTGACGCCCAGCAGGCCGTGTTCGCCCAGGCGCGACCGCTCGTAGGAACTGGTGAAATAGGCCGGGTCGAGCGCCACCGTGGCAACCCCGGCGAAGCGGCCGGCGCCGTCCTCGATGCGGCGCGAGAACACCACGTGCGGCTCGCGCCGGCCGATGGTCTGGCTCACGAAAGGAAGGTCGCGGTCGTGTTCGCGGTGCCAGGTGAACCAGGTGGCGCGCGAGACGTCGCCGCCGATGCGCGTGTGCGGATTGCTGGCCAGGACGCGTCCATCAGCGCCGACCAGCGCCACCTGGAACACCAGGCCGGGCGGCAGCAGGCCCTTGGCGCTCATCGCTTCCAGGGCGGCGCCGGGGCCGTTCATCTCGACCGCGTACTGCAGCACGCGCAGGGTCTGGTCGATGCCGCTCAGGCTGCGCGCCATCTGGGCTTCGTAGGTGTCCACCAGTTCGCGGGTGGCTTCCCCGGCCGCTTCGTGCGCTGCGCGCTCTTCGGCGCGGATCATGTGCAGGGCCGCGCTCCAGAGCGCGGCCACCAGCAGCAGCGCGAACAGCGGCAGGGAGATGTGGGTTTCCAGGCCGCGCCCGAGCCAGCGCACCAGCGCCGTGCGGCGCGTGCGGCGCTCCGGCGGCTGGGCAGGGACGGAAGGGGCGAGGGTGTCCATGGGCTCAGCGCAGTATCAGCACCGGGCGCACGCTGGCGTCGAGCGCGGCGCGGTCGATGTAGCCGATCATCGACGGGTTGTCGGCCACCATGCGGCGCACCGCGGCGCTGTCGGCGGCTTCGCGCGGCGGCTGGCCGCGGCCGGTGAAGACCATCTTCGACCAGTGCGCCTTGAGCAGGGCCGGCGACTTGCCGGTGACCTGGGCGTAGAACTGGTTGCGCTCCAGCGTGCCGAGGCGCTGGTCGAGCGCGACCGCCTCGAGGCCGTCGGGAAAGCGACCTGCCTGGCCGAGGAAGATTGCGGCGACCTGGTCGCCGGACAGCGCCGGCAGCGGATTGCGCGCCGAGACGATCACGACCAGTTCGGCCGACGCGGTACCAGGCGCCACCTGCGCCAGCAGCAGGGCGGCGGCGGCCGCCAGGTGTCGGATGCGGATTGCCATTGTCCGCCTCAGAACACGAAGTCGAGCGCGACGCTTGCCACGTGCACGGTCTGGCCGAAGCGGAAGCTGAACGGCGTATTGATGAGGGTGCCGCGCGACCCGTCGGTCGGGCGGACGCGGTCGTACTGGAGCTTCAGCGCAGCATCGGTTGCGAGGTCCCAGCGCATCCCGGTGCTGACCGTGGTCTGGATTGGAATCGTTGCGAGGTAGATGTTCAGTCCGGCATTGAGCGCGGCCGCCAGCGGGCGTGCCTGCGGCGGCAGGCTGGCCAGCGGCAGGCCGGGATCGCGGGTGGCGCCATGGGCGCGCACCTTGGAAAAGCCCAGGTAGGGCGTCAGGGTGGTGAAGCGGTAGCCGCCGCCGGCATACATGGTGCTGGTCCTGCCCAGGAGAGAATGGGTGTGGGCGTGGCCGGCCTCGGCGCTCACGAACCACTGGCCCGGATCGTAGCTGAAGCCGGCGCTGGCCATGCTCACGCGCTTGTGCTCGATCGCGTAGCGCGCGGCCAGCGCCTGGCCCTGCGGACCGAAGGCGCGCAGGGCGGTGAAGACCTCGGTGCCGATCCCGGTCGTCAGGTGCGCGGTGAGCGCCGACAGGCGCACGCTCAGCGGGCCGTGCTCGATCCCGTGCGACAGGCCGGCGATGCCGTGCGCTTCCAGCCGGCGGTCCAGGTACAGGTGCCTGTCGGTGCGGCCGAAGAAGGCCTGGGTGGCGTGACGGGTGTCGCCGACGCTCCAGCGCCAGGTGGCGTCGACGCCGTCGCTGCTGGAGATTGGCAGGGCGCCATAGACTTCGACCGGCGGACGGATCCAGGGCATGGTGTAGCCGACCTTGCGGTAGTCGGCCGCCAGGAACACCGGCAGCGCGATGCGGCCGATGCGCAGCGCCAGGTCCGGGCTCGCCTGGTATTTGATGTTGGCCCACTCGACGCGCGGCCGGTAGTTGCCTTCCAAATTCTGTTCGCTGACCACCTGCAGCACGCCCGACCAGCGTCCCAGCGCCAGGTCGAGCTGGGCGCCCAGGCGGCTATCCACGTCGGGGCTCCAGCGCTCACTGCGGCCGGCGCCGTTGGCGCGCATGACCGTCGACGTGAAGTCGGCGTCGCGCACGCTGGCGTGCACCGCCCCCAGCGTGCCGAAGCCGGAGAACTTCCAGCTTGGCGCGGCGGCGTCCGCCGCGTCGGCGGCCGCGGTGGCCGCGGTGGCCAGCAGGCCGCAGGCAAGCACGCCGCCACGCAGGGCAGCCGGAAGGGGATTGCCGGAGAAAGTAAACTGGTACGCCATGATGTCAGATTGCGGCCGGAACGGCACGGAAGAGCGAGGGCTGCCCGCACGGGCATGCGACGTCCAGACTTTACCTAACGCAACAATGAAAGTCGAGATATTTACAAAAGGCAACGAATCAATCTGACAATCGTTGTTGTTTGATGGCAACGAAAGAACTTGAACAGACTGCTGCGCCGTTCAGGCCGCTTCTTCGCTCCATAAGCGGCGGCCGCCCAGGTCGAGCCAGGTGAGGTAGAGCCGCAGGTCGAATTCGAGCTGGTGGTAGGCCGGCTCCATCCAGCAGCACAGTTTGTAGAAGGCCTTGTCGTGTTCCTTTTCCTTGAGGTGGGCCAGTTCGTGCACGGCGATCATGCGCAGGAAGGGGAGCGGGGTGTCACGGAACACGCTGGCGATACGGATCTCGCGCTTGGCCTTGAGGCGGCTGCCCTGCACGCGCGAGACGGCGGTGTGCAGGCCGAGCGCATGCTGCACCACGTGGATCTTGCTGTCGAAGGCGACCTTGGATACGGGATCGGCCTGGCGCAGGTAATCGTCCTTCAGTTCCTGCACGTAGCCGTAGAGCGCCTTGTCGGTACGGATGCCGTGCGCCGCGGGATAGCGCTGCAGGAGGACGTCGCCGAGCTGGCCGGCGTCGATCAGCTGGCCGACCTGGGCCAGCAGGTGCTCGGGGTAGGCGGTGAGGTAGGGAAGTTTGCGCATAGGGGGCGCAATGTAGCACGAGGACGGTCGAGGCCTGTGCGATTGCCCCCCGGGTAGACGGCGCCCCTCGGCGCCGTGGTGTGAATGCCACGCTGCTTGGATCGAGGGAAGGCTTGTCAGCTTTCCTTTTCTCCCTGCCGGTTGCCGGTGTTCTTGGCCGCTGCCGCTGCCCGCTGTGCCGACTGGCGGCTTTCGCCGCCCTTGCGTCCGATGTCGGCCATGTGCGCGCGGTTGCGGCTGACTGCCTCGCCGCCTTTCTGGCCGGCGCGGCGTGCTTCTTCGGAGTCGAACTCGTGTGCGGTGCCCTTCTGGTGCGCCGCCTGTCCGCCCTTGCTGGCGATCTCGCGCTGCTGGTTCTGGTCCATCGCCGCGAAACCGCGCTTGGCGGGCTGTCCGCCGCTCTTCTGGGCGTTGCCCTTGCCGTTCTCTTTGCTTGTCGCCATGTCGCTCTCCTTGTGTGCCCTGAGGTGGTCAAAGTCTTCGATCGGGAACCCGCGAGCGCCTTATGGATGCGCTCGTGCCGTTTAGAGGGAAGGCTGGAGCGTTAGTTCCTTCACGCCGGGACCGGCGCTAGCGTGGCCGCGAGCGCCGTTCGCGCAGCCGTCCGGTCGCGCCGTGCAGCAGCCCGCGCGGCTCGCAGCCGTCGATGGCCGGGGGCTGGTCAAGCAGGCTCGTTTCGAGCTCGGCGCGGCGCGCGTGCAGCCGCAGTCCCAGCGCCAGCTGGTCGGCGCCGGAGCGGGCCAGCGCCGGGAACAGCAGGTTTTCCTCGAAGGCGACGTGGCGCTCGACTTCGTCGGCCAGCACGGCCACGCTGACGTCGAAATACGCATCGTCGGGGAACAGGGATTCGAGCTGCTCGACCAGCTCGCGCATGCTGTCGTGTTCCAGCGCCGCGTCCTCGAGCAGCTTGTCGTCGACCGCAGCGCGCAGCACCGGGTAGAACAGTTCGTCCTCGAGCAGGGCGTGCATGGCGAGCGCGTCGCACAGGTCGTCGACCACGCGTTCGCGCTCGGCCTCTTGTTCGCGGTCGAGCATCGCGAAGGCGTGGAACAGGGCGCGTACGTGGGCGTGGTCGGCGCGCAGCTGGGCCAGGATGCCGCCGGGCGGCTCGGGGGCGGGGGCGTCGTGCGCAGGCATGGCGCTACCCCCGCGCGCCTGGGTCGGCCAGGCCGGTGGCCGATTGTGGTAACTGAGCCATGTTCACCTCGCAACGATTTAGGCAGGCTAAATCGACGTAGACGCGCTATATGAGGATAAGTTCAGCGAATGTGAATGGCAGGCGGCGCGGATCAAGAGGTGGGCCGGGAGTAGCGCTCCCGGCCGTGCCAGGCGGGGCGAATCAGGCGTCGGCCACCTTGAGCACCAGCTTGCCCAGGTTCCTGCCTTCGAACAGCATCAGGAGCGCCTCGGGGAAGCGCTCGAAGCCGTCCACCACGTATTCCGTGCTCTTGACGCTGCCTTCCTGCATCCAGCCTGCCAGCGTGGCCACGCCCTCGGCATAGCGCGGCGCGTAGTCGAACACCACCATCCCTTCCATGCGCGCGCGGTTCACCAGCAGCGACAGGTAGTTGGCCGGCCCCTTGACCTGGCTGGTGGCGTTGTACTGCGAGATCGCGCCGCAGATGACGATGCGCGCCTTCATGTTGATGCGGGTGAGGACGGCGTCCAGGATGTCGCCGCCGACGTTGTCGAAATAGACGTCCACGCCCTGCGGGCAGTGCTCCTTCAGGCCGGCGTGGACCGAGCCCGCCTTGTAGTCGATGCAGGCGTCGAAGCCGAGCTGCTCGACCACGAAGCGGCACTTGTCTTCGCCGCCGGCGATGCCGACCACGCGGCAGCCCATCTTCTTCGCCACCTGGCCGACTGTCATGCCGACCGCACCGGCCGCGCCCGAGACCACCACGGTCTCGCCCGGCTTTGGCTGGCCGATCTCGCGCAGGCCGAAGAAGGCGGTCATGCCGGGCATGCCGAGGGTGTTGAGCCAGGCCGTGAGCGGGGCGGCGGCCGGGTCGATTTTAGTGAAGGCGGCGGTCTTGTCGTCGGCCGGGCCGGACCAATAGCGCTGCACGCCGGTGCCGCCCGCGACGTAGTCGCCCACCGCGAAGCGCGGCGAGCGCGAGGCCACCACGATGCCCAGACCCCCGGCGCGCATCACTTCGCCGATCGCCACCGGGCGGATGTAGGATTTGCCCTCGTTCATCCAGCCGCGCATGGCCGGGTCGAGCGACAGGTACAGCACCTTGACGACGATGCCGCCGTCCTGTGCTTCGGGAACCGCCTCTTCGTGGAACTGCCAGTCTTCGTTCCTCGGCAGGCCGAGCGGGCGGGCGGCAAGGCGGAACTGCTGGTTCGGGGGGAATGCATTGGTCATGCGTGTCTCCATCAATAGTGATCAGCGTGACTATACATCCTCTCCCCCCGCCGTGCCGGGCCGTGCGACAATAGCGGGTTCACGTTCAGACCGCACTTCACCCATGGCTCTCAAAGCAACCATCTACAAGGCCGACCTGTCGATTGCCGACATGGACCGCAATTACTACGGCGACCACAGCCTGACCATCGCGCGCCACCCGTCCGAGACCGACGAGCGTGTGATGATCCGCGTGCTGGCCTTCGCGCTGCACGCCGACCCGGCGCTGGTGTTCACCAAGGACCTGTTCGACGTCGAGGAGCCGGCCATGTGGCTGAAGGACCTGACCGGTGCCATCCAGACCTGGATCGAGGTCGGCCAGCCCGACGACAAGCGCCTGCTCAAGGCCGCCGGCCGCTCGGAAAAGGTGGTCGTGTACAGCTACAGCGCCACCAGCGACATCTGGTTCAAGGGCGTCAACAAGCAGATCGACCGGGCGAAGAACGTCTCGGTCGTGAACATCCCGAACGAGGCCAGCGTCCAGCTGGAGAAGATGGCGAAACGGAACATGCAGCTGCAGTGCACGATCCAGGATGGCCAGGTATGGCTGACCGACGGCGTCGACACCGTGCTGGTCGAGCGCGAATACCTGCGCGGCGGACCCTGACGCTATAATTCCCGTTCAATCTCTCACATTGGTCGCCATGAAAGCCAAGATTCTCGCCCTGTTCGCCGGCAGCCTGCTGTCCGCCTCCGTGTTCGCCCAGGTCAGCGTGTCCGACCCCTGGATCCGCGCCACCGTACCGGCCCAGAAGGTGACCGGCGCCTTCATGCGCGTGCAGTCCGCCGCGCCCGCGCGCCTGGTCGGCGTGCAGACCGACATCGCCGGCCGCGCCGAGCTGCACGAGATGGCGATGGAAGGCCAGACCATGCGCATGCGCCGCGTGGATGCGATCGAGCTGCCGGCCGGGAAGGCGGTCAACCTGGCCAGCGGCGGCTACCACGTGATGCTGATGGACCTGAAGCGCCAGGTGAAGGAAGGGGAGAACGTGGACCTGACCCTGCAGGTCCAGGATGCGGCGGGCAAGCGCCAGGACGTGAAGGTGAGCGTGCCGGTGCGGCCGCTGACCTACAGCGCGCACAGCGGCCACTAACAGTGCCGTGGTTGACGGCGTGGGCGGGAGACCCGCCCACCCTACAATTCCATCTAATCAGCGGGGCGCCGCCGCGATCCGGTGCGCATCGCCGGAACCCACCACCGACTTGCTCACGCGCGGGTCGCCATAGTAGTTGACGTCGCCCGAGCCGGCGATCGACATGCTCAGCTCCTGGCGCGCCCACACGGTCGCTTCGCCCGAGCCGGCCACGTTGATGCTGACGCTGTCGGACTGCACCCGTCCCATGTCCACGGTGCCCGAGCCGCCGATCGACACCGACAGCTTGCGTGCGCTGCCGCCGCTGGCCTTGAAGTCGCCGCTGCCGCCCAGGGTGACCACTGCCTGCTCACTGTCCAGCTTGCCCACATTGACCTCGCCCGAGCCGCCCAGGCTGATGTCCAGGCGCGGCGCGCGCAGGACGTCGGCATCGATCGTCCCCGAGCCGCCCAGCGACAGCCGTTCGATCTGGCGTGCGCTGACCACCACCCGCAGGTTTTTGGTGCGCAGGTTCATGTTGCGCTTGGACGGGCGGATCTTCAGGGTGCCGTTTTCCACCACGGTCTCGACCAGTGGCAGCAGGTTGTCGTCGGTCTCGATCGTGACGCCTTCGCTGTCGCCCAGGCGCAGTTCCAGCTTGCCAGGCAACTCGAAGGCCAGGCCCTTGAAGTTCGCTACCTGACGCGCCTGGCGCTTGACGGCGCCGCTACCCTGAACCGTTTCGCCGCCGAAAAAGGACCAGCCTTCCGCCATCGAAGGGGCGGCGGCGCAGGCGAGGACGGCGGCGAGGACGATGCCGCGCAGGGCAGTGGTGCTGCGGGAGGTCTTGTGCATGGGTGTCTCCTTGAGGGCAAATTGTCGATGTGGCCATGCTAGGGCAATGCCGCGTCCGGCGCATCGTCCGTGCGACGAAGTGCAGTGCCGGGCCACTGAACTGCACGGCAGGCGGGACAAGCCGTCATCCACCCCGTGTACGGTACGGCTATCGCGAAGCGCCGGTTTGCACTAGAATCGTGCGCTTTTTGCCCCGGCAGCGTGCCGGTGGAGATAGCGATGAACCTGATTCTCTTGTTGATGGCCTTTTGCGTGGGCATGGCCATGTCGGTCCAGGCGGCCGTGAACACCCAGCTGGCAGCCTCGATCGGCGCCAATTCCGTAGTCGCCGCCCTGGTGTCCTTCGGCTGCGGCACCATCGTGCTGGCCGGCGTGGCGCTCTCGCGCGGCGGCCTGGGGCCGAGCTTCGTCGCACTCGCGAGCCAGCCGGCGTGGAAATTCGCCGGCGGCTTCCTGGGCGCGGCCTTCGTGTTCGGGACCGTGTTCCTGGCGCCGCGCATCGGCTTGCTGAGTCTGATCGTGCTGGTGATCGCTGGCCAGCTGATCACCTCGATGGCAATCGACCACTTCGGCCTGGTCAACATGGCGGTGAGGAAGGTCTCCGGCGTGCGGGTGGCAGGGGCCTGCGTGGTGGCGCTGGGCGTGGCGATCACCCTGTTCGGCGACCGCATCGTTGCAGCTATGTCACGCTAAACATTTTTCTTTCACTTTTGCAATATTTCGGATATGCATGGTTCTATAATGTCCAGCACTGTTTAAACTTCTACCACGTGCCGGCCAGATGGAATACCACCAGTCCTCGCAGATCCCCACCCTGTCCTACATCGAGAACGAAGACCACCCGGTCTTCGGGACCCTGGTCGAGCAGATCCTGCACCTGCTGAACTCGCGCCTGGTGTTCTCGGACATCATCATCCACCAGAACAGCCCGCTGATGCTGCGCCAGCCGAAGGGGCTGGTGGCGGTGACGGATTCGCCGATCACCAAGGAAGAGCTGGAAGAATTCTTCGACGTCATCGAGCCCAACTGGGCCGAACGCATCACGGTGCGCGCCTTCGACCGCTCGATCGACCTGCATACCGCGCGCATCCGTGCCAACTGCTTCAGTTTCCAGGGCAAGAAGCGCTTGGGCTGCGTGATCCGCCGCTTCCCGAAGGAGCCGCTGGCGCTGTCGGAACTGGGCCTGTGGCAGGACGAGCAGGAGTTCGCGCGCCTGGCCAGCGGCCTGGTGCTGATCATCGGCGATACCTGCCAGGGCAAGTCGACCACTATCGCGTCGATGATCGACGAGATCAACAAGCAGCGCTCCGGCCACATCATCACCATCGAAGACCCGGTCGAGACCCTGATCCCGCAGCGCAAGTGCATCATCACCCAGCGCGAAGTGGGCGAGGACGCCGACGTCGCCAGCTATTACCTCGGCGCGCTGGACGCCCTGCGCGAGCGCCCGGACGTGATCGTGATCGGCGAGATCCGCGACGCCGAAACGGCGCAGGAAGCCCTGGCCCTGGCCGAATCTGGCCCGCTGGTGCTGGCCACGCTGCACGCGCGCTCGACCGAACTGGGGCTGCAGAAGATGCTGCGCCTGCTCGGCAACTCGGAAGCCCAGGCCCAGGCGCTGGCGCACGCCCTGCGCGGTGTGCTGTGCCAGGCGCTGCTGCCGTCGGTGGAGGGCAACCGCTACCACCTGGCCACCGAATGCCTGACCCCGAGCCCGGCCATCATGCGCATGCTGGAAGCCGGCGACGTGGGCGCGATCCGCACCCACATGAACGCCGGCCGCGATCCAGGCTGCCACACCATGAACGCCTCGCTCGAGGGGCTGCTGGCGTCGCACAAGGTGCGGGTCGAGGATGCGCGCAACGCCACCACCGACCGGGTGGGCTTCGCCGACATGGTCTGAACGACCAAGGCCTTCAGCAATCCTGAAGGCTGCTGCGCAAAGCTGATTGGACCGGTGCATAGCCGGTCCCGTACAGTGCCGACTCATTCAAGCAAGGAGGAGTCATGGCACATACCGTCAACATCGTGAACGCGTTCGTGGACGAAGGGAAGGGCGGCAATCCGGCGGGCGTGGTGCTCGATGCGGATGCGCTCTCATCGGCCGAGAAGCTGCGCATCGCCCAGCTGGTCGGCCTGTCGGAAACGGCCTTCGTCTCGCGCTCGCAGGTCGCCGGCATCAAGCTCGAGTTCTTCACGCCCAGCCGCCAGATCGCGCACTGCGGCCACGCGACCATCGCCACTTTTTCGCTGCTGGCCCAGCGTGGACTAGTTACGGGTCCCGAGAGTTCGAAAGAGACGATCGACGGCACCCGGCGCATCTTCCTGCGGGGTAGCGAGGCCTATATGGAGCAGCTGGCGCCGACCTACATTGACGAGGCCATCTTCCCGCCTGGCGTGAGCGCCAACCGCATCCTGGCCAGCCTGGGCCTCACGCCGGGACGTGTCGCCGCGCCGCCCTGCGTGGTGGGCACCGGTAACCGCTTCGTGCTGGTCCATGTGCGAAGCGAAGCGCAACTGGCCGAACTGAGCCCGGATATGAAGGAAATCGCGGCGGTCAGCGAGGCCTTCGGGGCGATCGGCTACTACGTGTTCGCCACGACCGATGGGGAGTTCGCCGCCACCGCCCGCATGTTCGGGCCCTGCTATGGCATCGAGGAAGAAGCCGCGACCGGCATGGCGGCCGGGCCGCTGGCCTGCTACCTGTACGACCGCGCGGGCCTCAAGCGAGCGGAGATGCTGATCAGGCAGGGCGCCTACATGGCCACGCCCTCGCCTTCGCGCATCACGGTCGAGCTGAAGCTGGAGCAGGGAAGGATCGTCGGCCTGTTTGCCGGCGGAATGGCGAAGCTGGCCAGTAGCATCACCGTCATGTAGCGGGCCAGGCGCGGCGGATTGCCCGCTGCGCCACCCGCAGCAGGCCCGGTTTGGCGGGCGACTGGGCGGTGACGAAGTGCATGCCGGCGTCGACCACGACGCCTTCGAGGGCGCAGACGTCGCCCTTGCCGTGCGCATCCAGCATGTCGCGCCGCAGCAGCGAGAGGCCGGCTTCCTGTCCCACCATTGCCAGCAGCAGCGTCTCGTCGTCAGTGCGCAGCGCCGGCGTGAAGGCATGCCCATGGCGCGCGAAGAGCGACTTGGTGAGCTTGTGGAAGGAGCAGTCGCTTGATGTGCCGATCCAGGGCAGGGCCAGCGCCGTCGCCAACGCGCCCGGGCCCGCTGGGATGCGTTCGCGCCAGGCAGCCGGGTAGCCGACCACGAATTCCACCGGCTGGAGCAGGGTGGCGTCCACCGCCGTTCCTTCCAGCTTCCCTTCCACGAAGCCGGCGTCGAACACGCCGTCCTCGATGTTCTTCAACACCGCTCCCGAGGTCGCCTGCACCAGCGAGATCGCGACGTGGGGCGCGGCTTCGCGCATGTGGCGCAGGAACGCGGGCAGGCGCAGGAAGGCCGGCTCGTTGACGGTGCCGATCACCAGCTCTCCCGCCACATCGCCGTTCAGGGAATTGGCTTCGTCGCGGATGGCGTCGACCGCGTGCAGGGCGCGCTTGGCGTGCTCGAACACGGCTTCGCCGGCCGCCGTCAGGCTCATGCCGCGCGCGTGGCGCTCGAACAGGCGCACCCGCAGTTCTTCCTCGAGCTGCTTGATGTGGGCGCTGATCGCCGGCTGGCTCAGGTGCAGCAGCTCGGCCGCGCGTGCGACCGTGCCGCAGCGGGCGATCGTGACCAATGACTTGAGCTGGTGGATGTCCATGGGGTTTTCCGGAACGTGGCTATCCCGGGATTCTACACATCAGCAATCCTGAATGCAGGCTCCGAAAAATGATTGGACTCCTTCGCCACAGCTTCGTAGAGTAGCACCGCACCTCGACCAGAAAGACTCCCATGGCTATCAAACACATCCTGCTCGGCATCCTCGTTACCGCGATCTGGGGCGCCAACTTCTCGGTGATCCGGCTCGGACTGGCCGACGTCGATCCCTTCGCCCTCGCATGCGCGCGCTTCGCCCTGAGCGCTTTCCCGCTGGTGCTGCTGGTGCCGCGACCCAGCACCCGCCTGCGCTACGTGGCGGGCTACGGCGCGCTGTTCGGCGGCGGCCTGTGGGGCCTCGTCAACCTCGGCATCCACGTGGGTGTGCCGGCCGGACTGGCCTCGCTGCTGCTGCAGCTGAGCGCCTTCTTCACCATCGTCCTGGCCAGCCTCGTGCTGGGCGAACGCATCGGCAGGCAGCAGTGGCTGGGAATGGCGATCGCCGGCGCCGGCCTGGCGATCATCCTGTTGGCCGGCGACGCCGGCGGGAGCAGCTGGGGCATGGTGCTGATCCTGGTCGCCGCGTTTGCCTGGGCAGTCTGCAACGTGATCGTGCGCCAGGCGCGGCCTTCGGACATGTTCGCCTTCCTGGTGTGGGCCTGCGCTTTCGCGACGCTGGCGCTGGTTGTCCTGACCTTGTGCGTCAAGGGACTGGCGCCGCTCGCCAGCCTGGCGACGAACCTGGGGCCAAAGGCCATGTTCTCGATCGCCTTCCAGGCCTGGGTGACGACGCTGTTCGGCTACTGGGTGTGGAATTCGCTGATGAAAACCTACCCGGTGAGCCAGGTCGCGCCGCTGTCGCTGCTGGTGCCGGTGGCGGGCCTGTTCACCTCGCACCTGGTCTACGGCGAAACCATCGGTGGCGCCAAGCTGCTGGCGGCGCTATGCATCCTGTCAGGGATCGCGGTGATGTTCTTCGGCGCGCGGCTGGCCTTCTGGCGGCGCGCACAGGCGGCGTGAGCATGCATGCCGCATTGGTGACGCATGCATATCCATTTCCGGTTGCCATGGTGGATGACGCGGGGCGATACTCGGTCCGGTATCCCCAAGGAGATTCCATGCGCACCATCCGCCATTGCCTGCTGGCCCTCGCCGCCACCACCCTGACCCTGTCCGCGCACGCCGCCGTCCAGAACGTGGACGTCGGCACGCCGCTGCCGCGCTTTGCCCTGCTCAAGCCGGGCACCCACCACTACCTGCGCTTCATGCGCACACCTGGCGGCGCCAACCAGCCGATCGACATCTGGGCCCGCGAGATCCGCTTCGAGGAGCGCGACGGCAAGAAGCTGATGCGCATCGTCCAGCGTTGGGACGGCGTGCTGCCCACGCCCTCGGTGCGCACCTACGATTCCTGGTTCGAGACCGGCAGCTTTCGCCCGCTGAGCCACGAGCGCATCAGCGAGCGCGATGGCAAGCGCGTGGTCGAAGGCTTCGTGTTCGCACCGGACAAAATCACCGGCATGCGCGAGCTGGCGGACAACACGCAGAAGGACCTGAACGTGGCGTCGAGCGAGCCGACCTACAACTTCGAGACCGACATCGAGCTCCTGCAGGCGTTGCCGCTCGCCGAGAGCTTTGATGCGCGCATCAACTTCTACCATCCGGGCGGCACGGCGCCGCCGCAGCGCTACAGCTTCCGCGTCACCGGCTCGGCCACCATTGCCGGCCCGGCCGGTCCGGTCGACTGCTGGGTGCTCAAGACCGACTACAACCGCCCGGGCAGCGAATCGACCTTCTGGTTTGCCAAGGGCAGCCAGCTGATGCTGCGCCAGGAAAGCCCGCTGCCGGATGGGCGGGTGATGGTGAAGACGCTGATCGATTGAGGCGGAACCCTGCCGGCACCTGCGTCAAGCGGGTGCCCGTGCGTCGTCCTCGGGCGGCTCCAGCTTGTCGAGTACGGCCAGGAGCGCTTCGTAGTGGGCCGTTTTGAACGCCTTTGCCGCAGCCAGGCCCCGGAGCCCATCGTGCGTCGGGATGCGCTTTTCGACCATCAGTTTCAGTGCCCACACATCCAGGCCATGCGCATCGCCGGAGTAGAGGTAGCCTTCCAGCGGCAGGGTGACGAGCACTTCCCTGGGCCAGTGCGGCAGGATGTAACGCAGCAGGCAGTGCTTCACCGCGGGCTTGTTGTGGCGAAGGAGCGCCTCGCAGGCCAGGTCGCGCGCCGGCGCGCCCAGCGACGAAAAGAAGGGGCGGAGCACCATTTCGACGGGCGACCCGCTGGTCTCCAGCCATTGAAAAAGATGCGGCAGGACCGGCGCGACCGTCGGGTAGCCAAGGGCCACGAGCTCCGCGGCCGCGGCAACATCGCCACTGTCTTTCGGTAGCCGACGCGTGAGCGGCGATGTGACGCTGTTCCGGCCCGGATGAGGCTCCAGCGGCGCACTAGCGGAGGCGTTCTTCGACATCTTCATCTGCTGTTCCTCCTAGTCCAGCGGCACGCTACGATACCGGTTGACATCCGGCGTCAACACCGGCGGCGCATCGTTGCCCCAACTGCCCCGCACATAGGTCAGCACCGCGGCCACCTGGGCGTCGTTCAGCTCATGGCTGTAGGGCGGCATGCCATACGGCCGTGGATTGCCCGCGGTGCCCGGCGGGAAGCCGCCATTGAGCACGATGCGGATCGCGTTCACGGCCGGGGTCATGGTGACGGCGCGGTTGCCGGCCAGTGGCGGGTAGGCCGGGGCCTTGCCCTTGCCGTCGGCGCCATGGCAGTCCACGCAGTAAGACCCGTACAGGCGGCGCCCTTCGGCCAGCAGCTGCTCGCTGGCGCGCTCGCCGCTGTCCTGGCGTGGCGCGTCGGTCGGCGGCAGTGACTTCAGGTAGGTCGCCATCGCGCCAAGGTCGTTCGGGCTCAGGTGCTGCAGGCTGCGCGCCACCACTTCGGCCATCGGGCCGGTGGCGCTGCCGCGCGGCGAGATGCCGGTCTGGAGCAGCGCGACGATGTGCTGCTTGTCCCAGTCGCCCAGGCCGGCTTCGCCGCTCGCAGTCAATGATGGGGCGTACCAGCCGATGGTCGGAATCAGGCCGCCCGACAGGGTCTCGCCTGAGGCTCCCAGCCGGTTCCGGGTGCTGTGGCATGCGCTGCAGTGGCCCAGGCCTTCGACCAAGTAGGCGCCGCGGTTCCACTCGAGGCCGCGCTGCGGCTGCGGCGTGAAGGTGGCCGGCTTGAAGTAGAGCAGGCGCCAGCCTGCCAGCAGCGCCTGCTGGTCGTAGGGGAAGTCCAGTTCGTGCGGCCTGTTGGGCTGGCGCTGCGGCGCCAGGCTGCGGAAGTACGCATACAGGGCGTCCGAATCCGCGCGCGAGACCTTGGTGTAGTTCGTGTAGGGGAAGGCCGGGTAGAGCAGGCGGCCGTCGCGCGACTTGCCGTTGTGCAGGGCGTTCCAGAAGTCGTCGGCAGACCAGGCGCCGATGCCGGTCTCCATGTCCGGTGTCAGGTTGGGGCCGTAGAGGCGGCCGAAGGGCGTGTCCAGCGCCCGCCCGCCGGCATACTCCGCGCCGCCGCGCGCCGTGTGGCAGGCAATGCAGTCGCCGGCGCGTGCGAGGTAGGCGCCGCGCGCGATGTTTTCGGGTGACGGGCCCCAGGCGGCGGGCGAGGTCGAGGCGACGAAGTCTTCGCGCGGCCAGGCGATGGCCACCAGGACGACAGCGAGGGCGGCAAGGAGCAGGGCGAGCTTCTTCATGGCTGCTCCGGGGCGCTGCCGCATGCCAAGGGCAGGGGACGGGCGATCGCTGCCGCCGGACGCGGATCGGCGGGGACCGGCTGGGCCGCCAGCCAGCTCGAGACGGCGTTCACATCCTCGAGCGAGAGGCGCGCCGTGACCTCGGCCATGCAGTCGGGCGCATGGGCGCGGCGCGCCTTGTTGCGCCAGGCGCCGAACTGTGCGTTGACGTAGTCGCGCGGCAGGCCGAGCAGGCCGGGGATGCCGGGCTCCACGCCGGTCAGGCGCAGGCCGTGGCAGGCCACGCAGGCCGGGACCTTGCGCGCGCTGTCGCCGTTCATCACGAGCTGGCGGCCGCGTTCCAGCACCTGGGGTGCGGCGTTGGTCGTCTCAGGGGCATGCGCGGCCGGCGGCTGGGCAGCATAGTAGCCGGCGATCTCGCGCAGGTAAGGGTCGGGCAGGTGGTCGACCAGGTAGGTCATGAGCGGGTACTGGCGCCGGCCTTCGCGGAAGTTGAGCAACTGGTGGTACAGGTAGCCGGCCGGCTTGCCGGCAATGCGCGGGAAGTAGCTGTCGTTGACCGGATTGCCGCGCGCGTCCACGCGGGCGTGGCAGGACGTGCAGGCGACCAGGCGCTGGGCGAGGGTGTCGGGAACTGTCTGGGGTGCGGCATGCAAGGCGCCTGCAGCCAGCGTTAGACCGACAAACAGCGTACGACGATGACTCATGAGTGAACCCGGCAGTAGCAATGCCCGAATGATAACGCTTATCGAGTTGAGGGTGTTCGTCGCCTTGCTATAATCCCCTCCCTTTGGACCGCTGGGGCGCAGGATGGGAGTGAGTTATACGGAAGGGGTGTTCAGGGACCGCAATCCGATCAAACGCTGGCTGCAGCAGCAGCGCCTGCACAGCGCGATCGGCTTCGCGCAACAGGCGCGCGAGTCCGTACGCTGCGTCCTCGATTTCGGCGCCGGCAGCGGTGAGCTGTGCAAGTACCTGGTCCATGAATATCCCAACGCGACCATCATCTGCTACGAGCCCTGTTCGGACCTGCTGGAAGAGGCGAAGATCGAGCTGAAAGGCCTGCCCCGGGTCGAGTTCCACGCTTCCTTCGACACCATCCCGCAAGGGCAGGTCGACCTGCTGTTCTGCCTCGAGGTGTTCGAGCACATCCCGCTGTCGATGCGCGCCAGGTCGCTGGGCGAAGTGGGGGCACTCTTGAGGGAAGACGGCGAGGCCGTGTTCGGCGTGCCGGTCGAAGTCGGCCTGCCGGCCCTGTACAAGGGCATGTTCCGCATGAGCCGGCGATATGGCGCCTATGATGCGAAGCCGATGCACGTCCTGAAGGCAACGCTCGGCATGCCGCCGAAGGACCGCCCGATCGGTTACCTGCCGCCCGACGTCGAGGTCCACAACGAGCACATGGGTTTCGACCACCGCGTATTCCGCAAGGCCCTGGGCGAGCAGTTCGCGGTGACGAAGGCGAGCGCCAGCCCGTTCCCACTGCTGGGAACGGCGATCTGCCCGGAAGCCTATTTCGTGGTCAGGAAGCGCGCCGCCTAGTGCGTAGCGTGGGCGCCATCACAGCCCATACTCGAAGCCGTTCTCGATCTTCCCGATCAGCGCCGCCTGGTTCTCGGTGCTTTCGCTGAAGCCGACAAGGACCTGCGCCACCGTCAGCGTCTTCCGCTCCAGCAGCCCGGTCCAGTACTCTATCCCGCCCGTATCCCCCTCGCGGTGCAGGACGTTCTGGTAGAGGCGCTGGACGATCTCACGGTTGCCCGGCGCCGCCCCGTACATGGCGCGGAACTCGTCCGACTGGGTGAATGACAGCGCGACGTCAGCCAGGCTGCTGCCGCGGTCCATGACGCCGATCCAGTAGCCGATGCCCCCGGAATCCGGCGCGCGGTTGAATGCCGCCTGGTAGATGCGGTAGGCCTGGCCGCCCGCGCCATCGATGTCGAAGGCCACTCCGACATCGTCGAACAGCAGGCGCTCGATCCCGCGCAGCGAATCCGTGTTGTATGCCTTGCCGGTTTCCTGCACCGTGAACCCGCCCGCCGACTTGACGATGCTGTAGGCATCGCGCTTGCCCGCCATGCGCGCAAGGTCGAATCCGGCCTGGCCGTCCAGTACGTCGCTGCCCGCAGTGGCCGTCAAGCGGTCGTTGCCCGCGCCGCCGGACAGCTGGCTCCCCATCACGTTCAGGTCGATCGCGACCGGACGCCCATCCATGTAGAAGGTGACCAGGTCGTCCATGCCGTCGTTGTTGGCGTCGAGCGCGATGCTGCGCGAGGCGCCATTCGACGTCCAGGTGCGCGCGAAGCTACCGTCGGCCTGCTGCATCAGCACGAAAGAATCGATGGGGTCGGACGCGGAGGTCACGAAGATGTCCTCGCGTCCGTCCTTGTTGAAGTCGGTGCCTTCCAGGGACATGATCCAGCCGCCCTTGCCGAAGCTGGCCTGCACCGAGGCCGGCAGGCGCTGCGCGGTTTGGTCTTCAAACTGCCCCTGTCCCTTGTTCAGCAGCAGCTGGATGCCGGGGGTCTGGTAGAACTTGGCGGGATCGCCGTTCGTCACCGACAGCATCAGGTCCGGCAGCTTGTCGCCGTTCAGATCGATCGGCTGGATGTCAAGGACGATTTCGCGCGCGATACCGCTGCCGGGCAGGGTGACAGGGGCCTGGCGCGTGAAGTTGCCGCTGCCGTCATTCAGGAGTACCCAGGATTCGGATGGCCCGTTGTCCCAGCGGCCGACGATCAGGTCCAGCGCGCCGTCGCCATTGACGTCGACGATGCCGGACGCGGTATGGGTGTTCGGCGCTTGTGCCACTGCCGGCAGCAGGCCGGCGCGTGGCGTGAACTGGCCGTTGCCCTGGTTGATGTAGAGCAGGTCGCCGCCCGGGCCCAAGGTATTGATGAGCAGGTCGAGATAGCCGTCGCCGTTGAGGTCGGCGGCGCTGCCCGCGTGGCTCAGTTGCCGCAGCTGGGGCAGGGTACTCGACACGTTGTGCAGCTTGCCGTCGGCCGCGGACGAGAGCAGCAGCGTGTTGTAGCCGCCATCGAAAGGCGGGGCGTCGTCGCCGAAGTTGAACTGGAAGACGTCGGAACGCCCATCCTTGTTGAAGTCGGCCACCAGGATACGTCCGCCGCCGTCGATCGACAGTGCGCCACCCGGAAGCAGGTCGGCGTCGGCGCTTCTGAAATGTCCCTTGCCGTCGCCCAGGAAGAAGTACAAGGGAGCCGGCGCGGTGCCGGTCCCGAACTGGGCCGCGAGCATCCAGTCGGCATGGCCGTCGCCGTTGAAATCGCCGGCCTTGATCTGGCTGAGGAAGGACTTGTCCGGCAAGGGTGCGCTGACCCCGGCCGCGGCGCGGATGAAGCCCTGGTTCGGCGTGAACTGGTCGCGCTCCAGCGTGACATGGTCCGAGTTCGCTCCGACAAACTGGATGCGCTCGATGCCGGTCAGGCGGTCGACGGCCGACTGGCCGTTGGCAAGCTTTTTGATAATGGTAAAGGTGTCGGTGGGCGCGTCGTAGCTGACCGCGACCGCGCTCGACTTCACGTCATGGTAGTTGACGACGTCGACGCCGGCGCTACCATCGAACGTATCGCTGCCACCATTGCCAAAGAAGCTGTTGTCGCTGGCGTTGCCGATGAAGACGTCGTCGTAGCCGGTACCGTGGACGTTGACCACGCCTTCCAAGGTATCCGTGCCGCCAAAGCCGTCGCTGGCGGTGCCTTTGGCCAGGTCGACCTTGATGCCTTGCGGCGAGGTCCAGAATACCAGGGCACCGGACGAGCCCAGGGACACGTAGCGGTCGTTGCCCGGACCGCCCAGCACGGTCGCGCGTCCGAAGATGACGGTATCGTTGCCCTCGCCGGCGTCGATCTGCGTGTCGTCGGGCAGGCCGAGCGCCCGCTGGTCAATGATGTCGTCGCCCTTGC
This sequence comes from Massilia sp. IC2-477, assembly GCF_020707265.1. Lineage (GTDB taxonomy): Bacteria > Pseudomonadota > Gammaproteobacteria > Burkholderiales > Burkholderiaceae_D > Telluria. The sequence continues at coordinate 173,739 of NZ_JAJFEQ010000005.1, read as the reverse complement.
TGCCTTGATAGTCCATGTTCGTCGCGTAGAAATGGGGAATCACCCCGACAATTCATTGTAGGGTTGTTATTGCTAAAAGAAAATAAAAAACCTGCGAGCGCTAAGCCGGCGGGTTCGCATGCCAGTAGCGGTACAGGCGCAGCGCCACGTGGGCGTCGTCGGCCGCGTACAGCACCTGCTTTTCGCTCAGCTGGGGCAGGGCCCAGTTGGTGGTGGTGATGCGGCGCGACTTCTGCAGGCGCTGGCCGAAGAAGCGCGCCACTGCCGTCTTGGCGCCGAGCGTGTTGCGTTCGCCGCGGCGGCGCATGGCGGTGGCCAGGTCCAGTACATTGCGTGCTTCCACGCCCAGCTTGGCGCGCAGGCGCTTCAGGTCGTCCCCAAGGCCGAATCCCACTTTCAGGATCTGCTCGGACTCGAGCACCGGCTTGAGCACCTCGAGCGCGGTTTGTGCATTGGCTGCGCTGCCGATCTGGAACAGGTAGGCCAGCTCGTCGGTCGCGAGCTGCACCAGGTGCGGACCGGTCGAGACTTCACCCTTGGCGAAGGTCGGCTTGGATTCGGTGTCGAAGCCGATCACGTCGGCCTGCGACAGGGCCGCCAGGGCGGCAGCGGCCTCGCCAGGGGTGCGCACGATGCGCACGTCGGCCAGCCGGATGCCGTCGTAGGCGGGGAGCAGTTCGTCGGGGTCGGCAGCGCCGGGCGCGGTCATCAATTGCGCGAGAACTTGGAGGCCAGCGCCTTCAGCTTTTCCTGGCGCTGGCGGTCGGCTTCCTCGGCCGCGGCGGCTTCGCGCTCGGCCTTCTTGCGCTCGGCTTCTTTCTTGAAGCGTTGCTGCAGCTGTTCTTTCGCGTGCTGGCGGTGGGTGTCGGTGACTTCGGCGCCGGCGGTGCCGTCCAGGTCGTAGCGCAGCTTCGCCTTTTCCATCGCGCGCAGGTAGCGCATCGAGCCGGTGTGGATGCCGAGGGCGGCGCGCATGGTCTTGCGGTCGAGGCCGGGCATGCGGGCCAGCAGCTGCTTGTCGATGCCGATTGCCAGCGGCAGGCAGTCGCGGAAGGCCGGGAACTCCTGCTGGAGCTGCTTGAGCAGGGCGCGTGCCGACAGCGGCTGCGCGGCCGCCGGGCTCGCCTCGGCTGCAGGGGCGGCGCCGGCCGCTGTGTCCTGTGCTTGGGTGGTCGTCGACGGCGAATCCGGGGTTGCGGGAGTGGTATTGTCGACGGTCTCGGCAGCGGTAGTGGTATTCATTGACTTCATTGTAAGAACGGGAAAACGAAGGATAGCACGGCGCCCGTACGCCAGTGCGGGGCGTATTGTACTTGTTCCATTATTCTTGAGGATTAACTTAGGTGATAGAGCGGCGGCGGCAGGCGTGCGTGCGCGAAATCGTGTATGATCCGCCCCTTGCCTTGCGCGTGGCTTGCGCCGCCGCAGATCGGCCGGGAGATAGCCGAAGAGCTCCGTGTCATATTCAATGTGGTGATATCCCTTATCGGATATTTCAATTATCACCAAATCTTGCAATGCGGCATAATATCGCCTTCCTTCTGTTCCCTGAACAAGAGATGCAAGCCCGTTTCACCTGACGGGCTTTTTTTCGTTCCGACATGCACACCGTGATTTCAAACACTGTTCGTTTCTCATTAGCCTGCTGCCATCCTTCGAGGATGGTGGGCGACGCCGGGAAACGCGTGCTTGAAGTCCGCGTGTCCGCCCTCAGGTAGGGCCACTTCCGCTTCCCGAAAACACACCGGACCCGCCCGCGGGTTGGTAGAACATTGACTTCGCAGGCGCGCCGTGCGCCTCGACTGGAGAGAGCTTCACTATGAAAAACACCGCCAAGACACTGACACTGACCGCCAAAAAAGCGCCCGCCAAGGCTTCGGCACAGCTGGCAGTGCCGAAAACCGCGACCTCCTACTTCCTCGAGACGGAAGCGGCGGCCAAGGTGACGGTGGTGAAGACCCGTTCGCGCCTGGCCTCGGCCAAGGCCGCGCTGGAAGCCGGCACCGGCCAGGACGAGGTCCTGGAGACGCCGGAAGTGGCTGTGATTGAAGCTGTCGAGGCTGCGCCGGCGCAGCTTGAGGCCGCGGCGCCGGCCGCCGAACCGGCCCCGTTCGAGGACTATACCGCCGCCGTGCCGAACGCCGCCGCGACCGTCGTGGTCAAGAAGCGCGGTTCGAAGCTGGCTGCCCTGAAGGCCGCCGAGGAGCCGCAGGCGGACAGCGCCGCCATTGTCACGGAAGCCCCGGCGCCGGCAGTGGCCGAGGAAGCTCCGGCCGCCGCGCCGAAGGCGGTGCGCACCCGCACCCGCCGCACCGACGCCAACGCACTGCCGGCGCCGGCCCCGACCGCCGTGGGCGCCGTCAGCGCCACCACCGACGCCGCCGCGCTGGCCGCGATCGACACCTCGGGCTACCTGCTGCCGCAGGTGAAGGTCCCGGGCCGCCGCGGCCGCAAGCCGAGCGAGTTCGTGCCGGAGAACGACGAGGTCGCGGCACTGAACGCGGTCGAGCGCGCCGAAATGAAGGCCGCGTCGAAGCTGCGCGAGCGCAAGGCCAAGGGCCTGGCCGGCATGATGGGTGCGGACAGCGGCTTCTCGGAAGCGGAACTGGAAAAGCGCCGCCAGCAGATCAAGAACCTGATCAACCTGGGCAAGGAGCGTGGCTACCTGACCCATGCGCAGATCAACGACCAGCTGCCGGAAAACATCGTCGATCCGGAAGCGATCGAAGGGATCATCGCGACCTTCAACGACATGGGCATCGCCATCTACGAGCGCGCGCCGGAAGCGGAAATGATGCTGCTGTCGGATAACGTGCCGACCGCGACCACCGATGACGAAGTGGAAGCCGCTGCCGCGACCGCGCTGTCGACCGTCGACTCCGACTTCGGCCGCACCACCGACCCGGTCCGCATGTACATGCGCGAAATGGGCGCGGTGTCGCTGCTGACGCGCGAAGGCGAGATCGAAATCGCCAAGCGCATCGAAGAAGGCCTGAAGGACATGGTGCAGGCAATCTCGGCCTGCCCGACGACGATCTCGGAAATCATCGCGCTGTCGCACAAGATCGCCAGCGACGAAATGAAGATCGACGATGTGGTGGACGGCTTCGTCGACCTCAACGATGCGGCCCCGGCGCCGGTGGCCGCCAGCGCGGCAAGCGATGACGAGGACGAGGAAGAAGAAGTCGAGGAAGAGGAAGAAGAAGGCTCTGCCGGCGGCGGCGCGGCCGGCTACTCGGCCGAGCAGCTGGCCCAGCTGCGCAAGAGCGCGCTGGAGAAGTTCACCCTGATCGAGCAGCAGTTCGACCGCATGGGCCACGCCTTCAAGACCACCGGCTACGGTTCGGACGAGTACGAAGAAGCCCAGGCCATCATCTCGAACGAGCTGCTGGGCATCCGCTTCACCGCCAAGATCGTCGAGAAGCTGTGCGACACCCTGCGCGGCCAGATGGACGAAGTGCGGTCGATCGAGCGCGCCGTGCTGGACATCTGCGTGAACCGCTGCGGCATGCCGCGCGCCCACTTCATCAAGGTCTTCCCGGGCAACGAGACCGACCTGCAATGGGGCGACCGCGAAGTCGACTGCGCCTATCCGTACAGCGCCGTGTTGAGCCGTAACCTGCCGGCGATCAAGGAACTGCAGCAGCGCATGATCGACCTGCAGGCGCGCGTGGCGCTGCCGCTGGCCGACCTGCGCCGCATCAACAAGCAGATGGCGGCAGGCGAGAAGCGCGCGCGCCAGGCCAAGCGTGAAATGACGGTGGCCAACCTGCGCCTGGTGATCTCGATCGCGAAGAAGTACATCAACCGCGGCCTGCAATTCCTCGACCTGATCCAGGAAGGCAATATCGGCCTGCTGAAGGCGGTGGACAAGTTCGAGTACCGTCGCGGTTATAAATTCTCGACCTACGCGACCTGGTGGATCCGCCAGGCCATCACGCGCTCGATCGCGGACATGGCCCGTACCATCCGCGTGCCGGTGCACATGATCGAAACGATCAACAAGATGAACCGCATCTCGCGCCAGATCATGCAGGAAACCGGCAGCGAGCCGGACCTGCCGACCCTGGCGGCCAAGATGGAAATGCCGGAGAACAAGGTTCGCGAGATCATGAAGATCGCGAAAGAGCCGATTTCGATGGAAACCCCGATGGGCGAGGACGGCGATTCGCAGCTGGGCGACTTCATCGAGGACAACACCACCCTGGCCCCGCTGGATGCCGCGCTGCATGCGTCGATGCGCAACGTGATCAAGGAAGTGCTGGACTCGCTGACCCCGCGCGAAGCCAAGGTGCTGCGCATGCGCTACGGCGTCGAGATGTCGAACGACCACACGCTGGAAGAAGTGGGCAAGCAGTTCGACGTGACCCGCGAGCGCATCCGCCAGATCGAAGCCAAGGCGATGAGCAAGCTGCGCCAGCCTTCGCGTTCGGACAAGCTCAAGACCTTCCTGCACAACCAGTGATTTTTACCGCTTGGTAAAAAATACCGCCCGGCTGAGGCCCGGCGGTATTTTTTTTGCCTGTTTCAACCTGTTCACAACGCTTCATTAACAATATAGACACACTAACTGTCGGATTCATTGACGTGTAATTACGAAGGGGCGGATCATGCCATATAGCAATTGCTGCTGCTCCCTGTACATTTCCGGAATCCCATGAAGCCTTCTGCCACCCTCGCCGCGCTCGCCATCATCGCTACTCCCGCAGTACACGCCCAGGACACGATCGCCACCGACCGTCCCGACTTCGTCGAATCGAGCAATGTGGTCGGCAGAAGCCGGCTGCAGGTCGAAACCAGCCTGCTGCTCGAACGCGACCGCAGCGGCCCCGCCCGCGAGCGCCTGGTGGCGACGCCGACCCTGCTGCGCTACGGCGTCGGCGACAGCTTCGAATTGCGTGTCGAGACCGATGGCCACCTGGACGGCCGACACACCGAGCCGGGCCTGCGCGAGAAGGCGCGCGGCTATGCCGACACCAGCCTGGGCCTGAAATGGCATGCGCTGGACGCCGACGGCAGCCTGCCTTCGGTGGGCGTGCTGCTGCACGCGGACCTCGACAGCGGCTCGCGCGCCTTCCGCGGCCAGGGCGTGCGCCCGTCGCTGCGCGTGGTCGGCGAATGGGAGCTGGCAAGCGACTATTCGCTCGGCGTCATGCCGGGCGTGGGCATGGAGCGCGACGAGGGCGGGCGTTACCGCTACGGCATCCTCGGCGTGGTGGTCGGCAAATCCTTCAACGAGCGCCTGCGCGGCTTCGTCGAAGTGGCCATGCCGCAGATCGCGAAGGGCAAGCACGGCGGCACCCAGGCCAGCTTCGACATCGGCGGCGCCTATCTGCTGTCCGACACCGTGCAGCTCGACGCCATGTTCTCGCGTGGCCTGAACAGCCGCACCCCCGATACCGCCTTCACCGTCGGCTTCTCCTTCAAACTCTGATCCGGGATCATCCATGAAACTGAGCATCAAGCACCAGCTGCGCCTTTCCTACATCGTGACCCTGCTGTTCTGCGGCGCGGTGGGCCTGATCGGCTACCTGGGGGTGCAGTCGCTCGACCGCTCGATGGATGCGATCAGCGTCAATGGCTCGGCGCTGCGCCACCAGATGCAGGCCGACATGATGCACGACGCGCTGCGCGCCGACGTGCTCTCGGCGCTGATGGCCGCCACCCCTGAGGAACATGCGGCCGCAAAACGCGACGCCGACGAGCATGCGGCCATCTTCAGGAAGACCATCGCGGAACTGGACCAGGAAGGCACCCAGGCTGCCGTCAAGGCGGCGGTCGAGCAGGTGCGCCCGGACGTGGAAGCCTACCTGGCGAGCAGCGCGCAGATCGTGGCGCAGGCCGGCAGCGACCAGCAGGCGGCGCGCCAGGCCTTCGTCCCGTTCATGGATTCCTTCCGCAAGCTGGAGGGCGGCATGGAAGGCGTGAGTGAACTGATCGAAAAGGATTCCGACGCAGCGCGCGCGGACGGCGACGCCGTGGTGGTCGCGGCGCGCTGGCAGATCCAGTTGGTCGCCGTGGGCGCGATGCTGGCCACCATCGCCATGGGTTACCTCCTGATCCGCGCCATCGTGCGTCCACTGGAAGAAGCGATCGTGTTCGCCGACCGCATCGCCCACGGCGACCTGGGTGGCGCTGCGAGCGTCGCCGCAAACGATCGCACCGAGACCGGGCGCCTGCGCCGGGCGCTGGAAAGCATGCGCGCCAGCCTGCACGACATCGTCAGCGCAGTGCGCGACGGCACCGATTCGATCGGCACCGCCTCGCAGGAGATCGCGGCCGGCAATCTCGATTTGTCGCGCCGTACCGAGAACCAGGCAAGCTCGCTGGAAGAAACCGCATCCTCGATGGAAGAACTGACCGCCACCGTGCGCCAGAACGCGGACAATGCGCGCCAGGCCAGCCAGCTGGCGGCATCGGCCAATGACGTGGCAGTGCGCGGCGGCGCGGTGGTGTCGCAGGTGGTGCAGACCATGGGCGCGATCGATGCGGCCTCGCGCAAGATCGGCGACATCATCGGCGTCATCGAAGGCATCGCCTTCCAGACCAATATCCTGGCCCTGAACGCGGCGGTGGAAGCGGCGCGCGCGGGCGAGCAGGGCAGGGGTTTCGCAGTCGTCGCCGGCGAGGTGCGCGCGCTGGCCCAGCGCTCGAACGCGGCCGCCAAGGAGATCAAGACGCTGATCGACAGCACCACCGGCACCGTGGGCGAAGGCAGCCGCCTGGTGTCCCAGGCCGGCGGCACGATGGACGAGGTAGTCGCAGGCGTGCAGAAGGTCAGCGACATCATGGCCGAGATCAGCGCCGCCAGCCGCGAGCAGGAGGCCGGCATCGCCCAGGTCAACCAGGCAGTCAGCGAGATCGACACGGCCACGCAGCAGAACGCTGCCCTGGTCGAGCAGGCCGCTGCCGCCGCGGGTGCGCTGGAAGACCAGGCGGCCCGGCTCACCGGCCTGGTGGGAGTGTTCAAGCTGGGCGCCGGGCAGGGCGCGGAACAGCGCACCGCGCTGCCGCCAGTCCCCATGCTGGCGCTCGCGTAGAAAGTCGTGCGACCCCGCGGCCGGGTTTGCGTTATCTTTTAGACAAGATAACAAGCCGACCCTGCCATGAAGCACACCCTTACCCTCGCCACCATCACGCTCGCCTGTTGCGCCGCGGGCGCCCACGCCCAGGAGCGCGACGACATTGAAGCCGACCGGCCCGACTTCGTCGAGTCGACCAGGATGGTGGGCAAGGGCCGGGTACAGCTCGAAACCAGCCTGCTGTTCGAGCGCGAACGCGAGCGCGAAGGGGAAGGGCGCAAGCGTACCTTGTCGACGCCGACCCTGCTGCGCATCGGCCTTGCCGAGGCCCTCGAGCTGCGCGTCGAGACCGAAGGGCGCATGATTCGCCACAGCCGCGAGGAAGGCCGGCGCGTGACCGAAACCGGCTACGGTGACACCGCGCTGGGATTGAGCTGGCACGCGCTGGATCCGGCCGGTCCCTTGCCGTCGGTGGGTGTGCACCTGGCGGCCGAACTCGACAGCGGCTCGCGCGCCTTCCGCGGCGAGGGCGTGCGCCCGTCGCTGCGCGTGGCGGCGGAGTGGGAACTGCCGAACGAAGTGAAGCTCGGCGTCATGCCGGGCATCGGCGTCGAGCGCGAGGAGGGCGGCCGCTACCGCTACGGCATCTTCGGGATCGTGGCGGAAAAGGAGTTCGGGGAGCGCCTGCGTGGCCTGGTCGAGCTTGCGCTGCCGCGCATCGCCCGCGCGAAACATGGCGGAACCGAGGCCAGTTTCGACGTCGGCGCGGCTTACCTTCTCTCCAAAGATGTACAGCTGGACGCCATGCTGTCGCGCGGTTTGAACAGCCGCAGCCCCGATATCGCCTTCACCATCGGCCTGTCGATCCGGCGCTGAGCGGGCCCGCTCAATAGCGGGCTGTTCAGTTATGCATCCGGGTTATGCCGTCCAACCCGAAATTCATTGGTTGTCAAAATTGCTCGCGCGTAGTCTGTTTTGCGGATGGCAACACATTGGCGCGTGGAGAGGCGCCGGGGACCGCCACCAGCGCGCCCAAGGTGCGCTCACGTCAACCTGCAAAAAAAGACAACATGAAAAAACTTTTGCTTGCAGCGGCAGCCGCCATGCTCGTCGCTTCGTATTCCTACGCCGATGCCCAGACCGTCTCGCAAGGTGTAGCACCTAAGCGCGAGCTGCGCGGCGTGTGGATCAGCACCCACATCAGCCTGGACTGGCCAAGCCGCACCGACACCCCGGCGGTGCAGCAGTCCAAGCTGAAAGCCATCCTCGACCACAACAAGGCGACCGGCATGAATGCCGCTTTCCTGCAGGTGCGCAGCCAGTCGGATGCGATCTACCCCAGCAGCTATGAGCCCTGGTCCTACTACCTGACGGGCCAGCAGGGCGCCGCGCCGTCGACGAACTGGGACCCGCTGCAGTTCGCGATCGACGAAGCGCGCAAGCGCGGCATGGAATTCCACGCGTGGATCAATCCCTACCGCGCGGTGGCGACCGCCGCCAACCAGAACAACACCTTCATGTACGCGCCGGAGCACGTCTCGCGCGCGCATCCGGAGTGGATGCTGACGGTCGGCACCGTGAAGATCCTGAACCCCGGCCTGCCGGCGGTGCGCGACCACGTCGTGAACGTCATCATGGACATCGTCAACCGCTATGACGTGGACGGCATCCACTTCGACGATTACTTCTACCCGAGCGGCACCATCCTCGACGACGAGGCCTACAATGCCGACCCGCGCGGCTTCCCGAACACCACTGCGGGCCGCGCCGACTGGCGGCGCGACAACATCAACCTCCTGATCGCGCGCGTCAACGACAGCATCCGCCAGGTCAAGCCTTGGGTGAAATTCGGTGTCTCGCCATCCGGCATTTACCGCAGCAGCACTGACCCGGCCGTGGGCTCGCCGACCTCCAGCGGCGCCTCGCAGCACTACAGTTCGATGTTCGCCGACACCCGCAAGTGGATCCAGCAGGGCTGGGTCGACTACCTGGCGCCGCAGGTCTACTGGTACATGGGCCAGACCGGCTCCGACTACAAGCTGCTGGTCCCCTGGTGGAACAACAACGCCTTCGAGCGCCACATGTACATCGGCCTGGCCGACTACAAGATGCGCGACACCGCAGGCTGGAGCAACCCGGACGAGATCAACAACCAGATCGCGCTCAACCGCTCGCTGGCAAACATCTCGGGCCAGATCCACTTCCGCCATCAGTTCCTGCAGAACGACCCGCTGGGCTACCGCACCTCCCTGAAGAACAGCACTTACGCGCGTCCGGCACTGCTGCCGGTGATGGCGTGGAAGGGTACGCAGGCACCAAGCGCACCGGCGGGTCTCGCCGCCAGCGCGGGCGACAACAATGCCGTGAACCTGAGCTGGGCGCCGGCGCCTGACGGCGCGGACGAATTCGAGAAAACCCGCAAGTACGCCATCTACCGCTCGGAGCAGCGCGAGATGGACCTGGACAACCCGGCCAACCTGCTGGGCGTGACCGACACCGCCACCAGCAGCTTCGCCGATACGAACGCGGGCGCGGGCCAGTATTACTACTACACGGTGACGGCGCTGAACCGCCTGAGCGTGGAGAGTGCGCGCGCCAACACGGTCAGCAACGACTTCGAGGCGCCGACCGTGCGCACCCGCGAGGTGTCGGTGACGCTGGCCAACGGTGCGGCGTCGATCACGCCGGCCGATCTCGATGGCGGGACCAGCGACAACTGGGGCGTCGAGTCGCTGTCCGCTTCGCGCACCAGCTTCGCGTGCTCGGACATCGGCGCGCAGAAAGTGGTGCTGAGCGCGGTCGACAAGGGCGGCAACAGCGCCAGCGCGGAAGGCATCGTCACGGTGCTCGGGCACGTGCCGCAGCCGTCGATCAGCGTGAGCACGGGAGCCGGGGACCCGACCGGCCTGCCAGCGAATACCATCGCGCTGGGTTACGGCGCGCAGAGCGTGCAGCTCACGGCCAGCGATGCGGCGGGCAGTTCGAGTTTTACCTGGAGCCCGGCGGGTGGCTTGTCCACCAGCAGCGGTCCGGTAACGACGTTTGCACCGACCGCTGCCGGCAGCTTCAGCTTCACGGCGCAGGCCGCGAGCCCGGAAAGCTGCTTCGCCCAGGCCAGCGCCACCGTCAACGTGATCGACGCGCGTTGCGGCAACGACAAGGTGCTGGTGTGCCACAAAACGGGCAGCAAGAGCAATCCGTCGACCCAGGTCTGCGTGTCGCCGAATGCGGTGCCGGCGCACCTGAAGAAGGGGAGTGTGCTGGGAGCGTGCTCGGGTTGATTTCGTAGGGTGGGCGGATCTCCGCCCACGCGGTGGTGGTGAGCGTACGAACAAGCGCGTGGGCGGCAGAGCCGCCCACCCTACGGGGGATCAGCCTGTATTGCGCAAGCCGGCCGCCACCCCATTGATGGACAGGTGAATCCCCCGATGCACCCGCGGATCCGCGTTGTCGCCCAGCTTGCGGCGGCGGTGGATCAGTTCCACCTGCAGGTGGTTCAGCGGGTCGAGGTAGGCGAAGCGGTTCTGGATCGAGCGCGCCAGCAGCGGGTTGCCGGCCAGGCGTTCGGTTACGCCCGTCACCGCTTCCAGGCAGCGCAGCGTTTCCCCGTGCTCGGCCGTGATGCGGCGGAAGATCCGTTCGCGCAGTTCCACGTCCGCCACCAGACCCGCATAGCGCGAAGCGATCGCCAGGTCGGTCTTGGCCAGCACCATGTCCATGTTCGACAGCAGCGTCGCAAAGAAGGGCCAGCCGTGGTACATCTCGCGCAGCAGCTCCAGCCGTTCCGGGCGCTCGCCTTCGGCCAGCCAGCCGCTCACCGCGGTGCCGAAGCCGTACCAGCCCGGCAGCAGCAGGCGGCACTGGCCCCAGGAGAAGCCCCAGGGAATCGCACGCAGGTCTTCAATGCGGCGGGTCGACTTGCGCGAGGCGGGACGCGAACCGAGGTTCAGCTCCGCGATCTCGGCGATCGGCGTGGCACTGAAGAAGTAATCCGTGAAGCCCGGGGTCTCGTACACCAGGTTGCGATAGGCGCGGTAAGCGCGCTCGGACAGCTCGGCCATCACGGCTTCAAAGCGGGCCAGACGCCCGTTGCTGGCCTCGTCGCCCGGACGCGGGCTCAGGCTCGCTTCCAGCGTCGCCGCCACCAGCAGCTCGAGGTTGCGGCGCCCGATCTCCGGGTTCGAGAACTTGGAGGCGATGATCTCGCCCTGTTCCGTCAGGCGGATCTGGCCATTGACGGTGCCCGGCGGCTGGGCGCGGATCGCGTCGTAGCTCGGGCCGCCGCCGCGGCCCACGGTGCCGCCGCGGCCGTGGAACAGGCGCAGCTTGACGCCCTTGGCGGCGAACACGTCGACCAGTTTCAGTTCGGCCTGGTACAGCTCCCAGTTCGAGGTGAGGAAGCCGCCGTCCTTGTTGGAGTCCGAGTAGCCCAGCATGACTTCCTGCAGCCGGCCCTGCTTCTCGATGAAGGCGGCCACCAGCGGGATCGACATCCACTCGTCCATGATGGTGGCGGCGCGCTGCAGGTCGGGAATGGTCTCGAACAGCGGGATGACCATCACGTCGCAGCTGGCGGCGGACACGCGCATCAGGCCCGTCTCCTTCTGCAACAGCAGCACCTCCAGCAGGTCGGACACGGTCTCGGTGTGCGAGATGATGTAGTTGCGGATCGCACGGCTGCCGTAGCGCTGGCGGATCTCGCGTGCGGTGCGCAGCACCGCCAGTTCGGAATTGGTCTCGTCCGAATAGCTCTCGTAGGGCGAGTACAGGGGGCGCGGCTGGGCCAGTTCGGACAGCAGCAGCGCGACCTTGCGCTCTTCGGGAAGCGCCGCGTAGTCCTGTTCCGCTCCCGCGCGCGCGAACAGTTCGCCCAGTACGCGCTCGTGCACGTCCGAGCTCTGGCGCATGTCGAGCGAGGCCAGGTGGAAGCCGAAGATGCGCGCGGCGCGCTTCAGTCCGGCCAGGCGAGGCTCGACCAGTACGGCGCCGTGGTTGGCGCGCAGCGACTCGGCCAGTACTTCGAGGTCGGCTGCGAACAGGCCGGCGTCGAGGTAGGGCGGGGCTTCGCCGACTTCCTTGCGCAGGATGTGGTCGACGCCCAGTTCGCGCGCGGTGGCGGCCAGGCGCGCGTAGATGCCGATCAGGGCGCGGCGGTAGGGTTCGTCGCTGCGGTGGGGCGAAGCGTCGATCGAGGCGTCGGCCAGGGCCTGCATCGCGGGCGTGACCGGCACCAGCAGGGTCGAGGTGGACAGCTCGGCGCCGAGGGCGTGCACTTCTTCCAGGTAGAAGTCGAGGATCGTGGTCGACTGGCGCACCAGCGCGTGGCGCATGGTGTCGGCGTTGACGTTCGGGTTGCCGTCGCGGTCGCCGCCGATCCAGCTGCCCATCTGCAGGAACTGGGCGTCGTGCAGTTCCGGCGCCCCGCCGTCGTAGCGCGCTGCGATCTCGTCCTCGATGTCGTCGTACAGTCCCGGCACTTCACGCAGGAAGGTGATGCGGTAGTAAGACAGGGCGTTGTCGATCTCATCGGCCACGGTCAGCTTCGAGTAGCGCAGCATGCGGGTCTGCCACAGGGTGGCGATGCGCGCCTGCAGCAGCTGGGTGTTGCGCTTGAATTCCTTCGGGGTGAGGCCGAGGTCGCGCTCGGCCAGCAGGCGCGCGATGTCGTGCTCGGCGTCGAGGATGCTCTTGCGCTGCACTTCGGTCGGGTGGGCGGTGAGCACCGGCGAGATCAGGGCGTCCTTGAAAAAGTTCTCGACTGCGTCGCGCGGCACGCCGGCCTCGTGCAGCTTGCCGAGGGCGTGGCCCACGCTGCCCTGGCGCGCCTCGGCGCCGCGCATCAGGTGGGCGCGGCGGCGGCGGATGTGGTGCTGGTCTTCGGCGATGTTGGCCAGGTGCGAGAAGTAGGAAAAGGCGCGCACCACCGAGATTGTCTGGTCGCGCGTGAGCTTGTGCAGCAGGGTGGTGAGTTCGGCGCCGGCCTGCGGATCGGCGTCGCGGCGGAAGCGCACGGCGGTCTGGCGCACGGTCTCGACGACCTCGAATACGGCTTCGCCTTCCTGTTCGCGCAGCACGTCGCCGAGCAGGCGGCCGAGCAGGCGGATGTCTTCTTTCAGTGGCGCGTCCTTGTCAGGGGCGGGCTGTACGGCAGGGGTGACGGGTGCAGCGGGATTTTCCATATCGACCACAAGTAAATTAGATTGTGCCATGGCGGTTGGCCATCGTCTGCAAGAGGGCCCATGCTAAAATTTGTGATCTTAAGCAAGGGCCGAGAACCGGCATCGTCCGGGTGGGCTAGATGACAGTGAAAGAATCCGTGTTGAATGCTACTGAATCGGCGCAGCAGGCGCCTGCGAAGCTTATTATCGCATCCCGCGAGAGCCGCCTGGCCATGTGGCAGGCGGAACACGTGCGCGACCGGCTCGCCGCATTATATCCGCAGTGCAGCGTCGAAATTCTCGGAATGACAACACGGGGCGACCAGATCCTCGACCGCACGCTCTCGAAAGTCGGCGGCAAGGGCCTGTTCGTGAAGGAACTCGAAGTGGCGATGGCCGAAGGCCGCGCCGACCTGGCCGTGCATTCGCTCAAGGATGTGCCGATGGAGCTGCCGGAAGGCTTCGAGCTGGCCGCCGTGCTCGAGCGCGAAGATCCGCGCGACGCCTTTGTTTCGAACGACTTCGGCAGCCTGGCCGAGCTGCCGCCAGGCGCCATCGTCGGCACCAGCAGCCTGCGCCGCCAGGCCCTGGTCGCGGCGCGTTACCCGCACCTTGTCATCAAGCCGCTGCGCGGCAACCTCGACACCCGGCTGGGCAAGCTCGACCGCGGCGAATATGCCGCCATCATCCTGGCGGCCGCCGGCCTGAAGCGCCTCGGCCTGCTTGCCCGCATCCGCGCGCTGCTCGAACCCGAGGACAGCCTGCCGGCCGCCGGCCAGGGCGCGATGGCGATCGAGATCGTCTCCAGCGCGCGCAGCGACGGCGTCGACCTGCGCGCGCTGCTGGCGCCGCTGAACCACGATGCGACCTTCCGCGCCGTGACGGCCGAGCGCAAGGTCTCGAAGATCTTCGGCGGCAGCTGCCAGATCCCGCTGGCGGCCTTTGCCACGGTGAGCGGCAGCACCATGCGCCTGCGCGCGATGGTCGCGACCCCGGACGGCCTGCGCACCGCCCAGGGCGAAGTGGCCGGCTCCTGGGAGCATCCGGAATTCCTCGGCGAGCAGGTGGCGATCCTGCTGGAAGACCAGGACGCGCACGGCATCCTGGAAGCGTGCAAGCAAGAGGCGGCTGCCGACACCGGTCCTGCGGCCGGCCAGGATGCCTGAGCGGGCAGTCGTCATCACCCGGCCGCGCGCCCAGGCGGAAAGCCTGGCGCAGGCCGTCACGGCGCTGGGGCGCCGGGCGGTCGTGTTGCCGCTGCTCGAGATCGCGCCGCTGGCCGACACCACGCTCCTGCGCGCGGCGCTGGCGCAGCTGCCGTCCTATGCGCTGGTCGCCTTTGTTTCGCCGAACGCGGTCGACGCCGCCTTTGCCCACCTGGCCGGCTGGCCGGCCGGGGTGGCGATCGGCGTGGTCGGGGAGGGCAGCCGCGCCGCGCTGGCGCGCCACGGCATAACGGATGAGAACACGACCATCCATTGCCCGCCCGATCCTGCCCACAGCGACTCGGAACACCTGCTGGCGAGCCTCGACCTGGCGGCCTTTGCGGGCCGGCGCGTGCTGATCGTGCGCGGCGAAAGCGGGCGCGAACTGATGGCCGACACCCTGCGCGCGGCCGGGGCCGTGGTCGACACGGTGGCGGCCTACCGGCGCAGCGTGCCGGCCTTGACGCCGGTGCTGGCGGCCGAGCTGTCCGCCTTGCTGGCGCAGCCAAACGACTGGATAATCACGAGCTCGGAAGCGCTGCGCGGCCTGGCCGCGCTGGTGCGGCAGCTCGACCCCGCGGCCGGGCCCGCGCGCCTGGCGGCCCAGCACCTGATCGTTCCCCACGCGCGCATCGCCGAGACGGCGCAGGCGCTGGGATGCAGCCGGGTCACCCTGACCGGTTCAGGCGACGTTAGAATACTTGCTGCATTACAATCCTAGTATGAACGAACAACCACAACATCCAGAACAGATCCCGGCGGCCAGCGTAGCCGTCCAGAAGGCGCCGCCCCGTGCGCCGAACGGCCAGGGCCTGCTGCAGGCGCTGCAGCGTCCGCTGCCGGCGGCGGTGGCGATCCTCGCCCTGCTGCTGGCGGTGCAGACCTGGAGCTCGCACAGCCGCATCAACAACCTGCGCCGCGACATGGCGCAGAGCCTGCAAAAGGGCAATGCCATCAATGCCGAGACCGCCGCGCTGGCGCGCGAGGTGGCGGATACGGCCAAGGAGCTGCAGATCAAGGTCGGCGTGCTGGAAAGCCGCCAGTCGGAGGCCCAGACCCAGCAGCTGGCGCTGGAGCAGCTGTACCAGGACCTGTCCAAGAACCGCGACGAGTGGGCGCTGACCGAGATCGAGCAGGTGCTCAGCACCGCCAGCCAGCAGCTGCAGCTGGCCGGCAACGTGCAGGGCGCCCTGATCGCGCTGGCCAACGCTGACCGCTCGCTGGGCCGTTCGGACAAGCCGCAGTTCCTGAACATCCGCCGCGCAATCGGCGCCGACATCGAGCGCCTGAAGGCGATGCCGGCGGTCGACCTGGCCGGCGTCGCGCTGCGCCTGGACAATGTGATCGCCCAGGTGGACACGCTGCCGATGCTGTCGGACGAAAAGCCGCTGCTGCCGGCCGCGCCCGTGCGCAGCACCCGCGGGAAGGCGCCCGAGCCGGCGCCGGAGAACCTGAGCCTCGGCCAGCGCATGACCCAGACCTGGCGCAACTGGAGCCAGGAAATGTGGGACGACGTGCGCCAGCTGGTGCGGGTGCGCAGCGTCGAGACGCCGGAAGCGCTGATGCTGTCGCCGACCGAATCCTTCTTCGTGCGCGAGAACCTCAAGCTGCGCCTGCTGAACGCGCGCCTGGCCCTGCTGTCGCGTAACGAAGCGAGCTTCCGCGACGACCTGGCGAGCAGTCAGGAAATCCTGCTCAAGTATTTCGACACGCGCGCGCGCGCCACCCAGTCGGCCCAATCAGCGCTGCGCCAGGTGCAGGCGAACAACCTGACGATCGAGATGCCGACGCTGTCCGAGAGCCTGAACGCCGTGCGCAACTACAAGGCGAAGCAATAAGATGCGGCTCCTTCTCTGGTTAGTCGCCCTGATGGCCGCGGCCATCGGCATCGCCGTGACGGCGCGCTTCAACCCGGGCAACGTGGTGCTGTTCTATCCGCCGCACCGGCTCGACATGTCGCTCAACCTGTTCGTGGTGCTGCTGGCGCTGCTGTTCATGCTGATGTACGGCCTGGTGCGGGCAGTGAAATCGACACTGAAGATGCCCGAGCGCGTGGCCGCCTACCGCCAGCGCAAGCGCGAACGCGACGGCAACAAGGGCTTGCGCGACGCGCTCAAGGCCTTGTTCGAAGGGCGCTTCGGCCACGCCGAAAAGGCCGCCATGCGCGCCGCCGAGCTGCCGGAAAACGCCGGCCTGGCCGCCCTGATCGGCGCGCGGGCCGCGCACCGCATGCGCGAGCCCGCGCGGCGCGACGCCTGGCTCGCCGGCATCGTGCACGACACCTCTCTCAAGACGGCGCGCCTGATGACGGTGACCGAACTGCTGGTGGACGACCACCAGCCGGAAGCCGCGCTGGAAGCGGTAGCCGAGCTGAACGCCAGCGGCCAGCGCCACATCCATGCGCTGCAATGGTCGATGAAGGCGCACCAGCAGGCGCGTAACTGGCCGGAAGTGCTGCGCCTGGTGCGCATCCTGGACAAGCGCAAGGCCCTGCATCCTGCGCTGTCGAGCCGGCTGCGCGAACTGGCTTATGAAGCCTTGCTGGGCGCGCCCGGCCACGATGCCGAATCGCTGCGCCGCGTGTGGGCCGGCGTGCCCCAGGCCGACCGCAGCGTGCCCTTCATCGCGGCGCGTGCGGCGAACGCCTTCAATGCCTGCGGCCTGCACGACGAGGCGCGGCTCATTGCCGAGGAGGCGCTCAAGGCCAACTGGGACGATTGCGTGGTGCGCGCCTACCGCGAAGCGGCCGGCCCGGCCGGCTCGCCGACCCTGCTGGTCCAGATCGAGCGCTGCGAAAGCTGGCTCAAGGAGCGTCCGCTGGACGCCGAGCTGGCGCTGACCCTCGGTTCGCTGTGCCTCAAGCAAAAGCTTTGGGGCAAGGCCCAGCGCTACCTGGAGCAGGCCCTGTCGGACGCGACCGAAGCGTCGATGGTGCGTGAAGCCCACCTGAAACTGGCCCAGATGCACGAAGCGCTGGGGCAGGAGCAGGAAGCGGCGAACCATTACCGGCAGTGCGCGCTGGCCAGTATTCTCTGATTTAGCGGGTGTTTGGAGTACGGTGGGCGGCATCCACCAACCCGGCTCATCAACCCGTATGGTGGAGCCGCCCACCCTACGGGTACTCGGATTCCGCGATGCGCCACCCGCTTGCCGCTTTCGCTATAATGACGCACTTTATTGAAACTTCAGCAACCAAGGAATTCCATGAGCCTGAATAACGTCCCAGCCGGCAAAGACGTGCCGAACGACTTCAACGTCATCATCGAGATCCCGATGAACGCCGACCCGGTCAAGTACGAGGTCGACAAGGACAGCGGCGCGATCTTCGTCGACCGCTTCATGGGTACCGCCATGCACTATCCGTGCAACTACGGCTATGTGCCGCAAACCATCGCCGACGATGGCGATCCTTGCGACGTGCTCGTGATCACCCCGTTCCCGCTGCCGCCGGGCGTGGTGGTGCGCTGCCGCGCGCTGGGCGTGCTGAAGATGACCGATGACGGCGGCGGCGACGCCAAGGTCATCGCAGTGCCGGTCGAGAAGGTGCTGCCGATGTACAAGAAGATCCAGAAGCTGGAAGACCTGGAAGAGCTGCGCCTGAAGCAGATCCAGCACTTCTTCGAGCACTACAAGGACCTCGAGCCGGGCAAGTGGGTCAAGATCGAAGGCTGGGCCGATGCGGAAGCGGCCAAGGCCGAGATCACCAGCGGCGTCGAAGCGTTCAAGCGCAAGGGCCAGGAATAAGTCCGGAACCCGGAACGCATTTCTGAAGAAGCCGGCGTCCCTCGTGGGGACGCCGGCTTTTTTCTTGGGCAGGCGGATCGCGCCTGCCCGGGGACGATCAACGCTGGCTTACCAGCCGATATCGCGCAGCAGCGGGAAGGTCAGGTCGCGCGGCGGCTTGACCGCGTGCCGCAGGTCGGAATTGATGGACGGTTCCATCAGCTGGTTCGGCGTGGCCTCGGTGGTGTAGTGCGATACCGAGGAGCCAGGCACGTTGGTGCTCGGCGTGTACATCAGGATGCGTCTCTGCTCGTCGGTGCCGGCCAGGCGCGTGCGATCCGGGCCAATCGTGGCGATGACGCCGGAGGTGTTGCATGAACATTTCTTGAGCACGGCCTTGATGGTGTTGCCGTCGGCCAGGGTGATGCGCACGGACGGGATCCGGATGCTCAGGTCGGTGCCGCTCAGGCCGGCGACCTCGCCCGGGACATTGTCGACCACCACCATGCCGATTGCGCCGGCAGCCTGCACGTTGCGCGCCTTGGTCACGAAATCGCAGTTGCCGCGGTCCACGAGTGCGATATTGTTGCGCACCGCTTTCACGTTGTCGGCGCTGAGCGGCGAGCAGGCCAGGCCCGTTCCGTTGGCCTGGTCGATCACCTGCATCAGCTGGCCGCTCACCGTGCGCCTGCCGGCAGGCGATCCGAACGAGGCATCGCCCACGAAGTAATTGCCCGCGGCGCTGCCCGCGTTGGCGCCGCCGATGTTGAGGTTGGTACGTGGCCCCAGCACCTGCGGCACCGCAGCGTTGACGTTCGGGCCGTCCCAGGACAGGCCGCGCCAGGTGATGGCCGAGGCGGCGCGCTGGGCGTCGGTCAGGGCCACCCAGGGCGTGTTGTTGCGGTTGTCGACCAGATGGTAATCCCACACCGAGGGGATGCCGAAGAATAGCTGGCCAGTCTCGTCGTCGGTGAAGGTCTGGAAGCCGAGCCCGTGCGCCATCTCGTGCAGCAGTACCGTGACCAGGTCGATCTGGTCGCCGGCGCGGTTGTCCAGGCCCAGGTAGAAGCCGGTACCGGGGAGGCAGTCGGGGAACAGGCCGAGGCGGGAGTTGAAGCGCGCGATGATGTGCGGGTCAGTTGGCGTCGTCAGGTCGGCTCTGGCCAGCTTGCTGGCCAGCGCCGCCGGATACCAGGTGTTGGCGCGCGGGGCGTTGGGGAAATCGGTCCAGATCTCGTAGGCGCCCGCCGAGCCCAGCACGGCGCCGCTGGCCGTGCAGGCCAGCGGTACGAATGCGGCGCCGATGCGGACCGGGACGGTGCTGTCGAGGGTCCTGCCCCAGATGTTGGCGGCATGCTGGAAGGCGATCAGGCGTTGTTCGCCGAGCGTGCGGCCCCTGTTGCCGCCGATGGGCTTGACCGGCGTCGGGTCGTTGAACCCCACGCCCGGGGCATTCTGGTTGACGATGGTGATGGTAGCGTCGGCCTGGGCGGCGCCGGCGGCGCCCAGCGTGAAGGCCAGGGCCGCAGCAATCCGGCGCAGCGATTCAATGGCGTTCATGGCTGTGCTCCTCGTGCTTGGTCGCCGGCTTGGCCTTGCTTCCCGCCGGTGGGGTGACCGCCTGGCCGGCGGCGTCGTGGCCGTTGACACACTGTTCCACGAGCTTGCCTTCGCTGTCGCGGTTCACGACCGAATACACCATGTGGCGCTCGCCCAGTTGCACCGAGCGGCGCCCGC
Organism: Massilia sp. IC2-477; assembly: GCF_020707265.1. Lineage (GTDB taxonomy): Bacteria > Pseudomonadota > Gammaproteobacteria > Burkholderiales > Burkholderiaceae_D > Telluria. The sequence continues at coordinate 153,894 of NZ_JAJFEQ010000005.1, read as the reverse complement.
CCGGCCCGGTGACCATCTTGGGCTGGACCGGCGCCATTCTGGCTGCCGCGGTGGGCGGCTGCAGGGTGCGCATCTCGTCGGGAGTGGGGGTGCGCAGCTCGCCGGTCTGGGGATCGCGCACGACGACCATCCCCTGGCCCTGGGCAGGCGAGGCGGGAGCGGCAGTTTGCGCTGCGCAGGCCGGCAGGCAGAGCGCGACGAATGGCAGGAAGAGCATGGATTTGAGGCTGGGCATGGAATTCTCCCGGCTTGGCTTAGCAAGTCGTTTCATGATTCCCCTTTCAGACTGAGCCAGATGAATGGTGTTCCGCTCGCGCTGGCTGACGACGAGGCCATAGTTGTTTTTATGGTATGAGCAAGGAGATAACACGCATTGATGTTTATTCAATGCGATGGCGCGCGGGCGCGGCCTGGCTCAAGGGTTGGGAGGGAACTGAATCGAGCGGAAGTGAAACGGCCTCCGCGTGGGAGGCCGTGGTGCTGCGGTGCGCAAGGCGGGCAGGGCGCCCGCTTATTTTTGGCGCGAGAGCAAGCTGCGCAACCTCAGCTTGCCGACGATCCCGATCGGGAAAAAGTAAATCGACAGGATGAACAGCACCCCCAGCCACAGCATCCAGCGGTCCGGGTGCAGCGCCGCCGCCAGCACCGGCACGCCTTCGAGCGCGCTGGAGCCGGCCCCCATCAGTTCCTTCAGGTAGTTCTGGGCGATGATGAACAGGGCCGCGCCCACCACCGCGCCGTACATGGTGCCCATGCCGCCGATGACGACGATCAGGAGGATATCGGTCATCACCTCGAAGCCGAGCGAGGTCTTGGGCCCGACATAGCGCAGCCACAGGGCCATCAGGGCGCCCGCCAGGGCGGCCACCAGCGCGGCCAGGCAGTTGGCCCAGATGCGGTAGACCACGGTGCGGTAGCCCAGCGCCTCGGCGCGGAACTCGTTCTCGCGGATCGCCTGCAGCACCCGGCCGAAGGGCGAGTTCACGAGGCGCAGCAGGAACAGGAACAGCACGAGGCAGCCGAAGAACACCAGGTAATAGGTGAGCAGCTTGCCGTCGATCGAGCGCCCGAATACTTCGTTCTCCACCAGCGTGAAGCCAGGCGAGAGCACTTCCGGCACGCTGAAGGTGATGCCGTCTTCGCCACCGGTGAAGTCCGACAGCTGCGAGGCCAGCACGGCGAAGGACGACGCCACCGCCAGCGTGATCATGGCGTAGAAGATGGCGCGCACGCGCAGGGCGAACAGGCCGACCACCAGGGCGAGCAGCAGCGCTACCAGCAGGGCGACGCCGAGGCCGCCCAGCGCCGCGGTCCAGGTCGGTTCGTCGACGCGCGCCAGGCCGAGGCCGATGCCATAGGCGCCGATGCCGTAGAACATGGTGTGGGCAAACGAGACGATGCCCGTGTAGCCCAGCAGCAGGTCGTAGGAAGCCACCAGCACGATGTAGACGCAGATCGTGGCGGCGGTGTTGAGCGGACGCGCGCCCGTGGTCAGGAAGGGCGCGAAGGCCAGTCCCAGCAGGATCAGGAGCAGCACGGCGGAGAGGACGCGGCTGCGCGGCATGTCGCCGGATAGGAGTCGGTGCAGCATCGGGTTCAACCTCGCATCTTCGAATACAGGCCGGCTGGGCGCCACAGCAGGATCGCGATCATCAGGATGATGTTCGAGACCAGCGCCACCTTCGGCGCCAGGAAGCCGGCATAGTTGGCCACGAGCGCCATCAGCAGGGCCCCGATGAAGCAGCCGCCCACGGAACCCAGGCCGCCGATGATGATGACGATGAAGATCATGACCATGATCTCGCCGCCCATGGCCGCGTTCAGGGTTTCCTTGTACAGGCCCCACAGCACGCCGCCCAGGCCGGCCAGGGCGGAGCCTGCCGCGAACACGGTGACGAACAGGCGCTTGATGCGGTAGCCCAGGCTTTCCACCATCTCGCCGTTCTCGACCCCGGCGCGGATCAAGAGGCCGATCTTGGTGCGGTTCAGCGTCAGGAACATCCCGACGAACACCACCAGGCCCACCACCACCGCCACCAGGCGGTATTTCTCGATGGCGGCGTCACCCAGGAAGATGGCGCCGCGCAGCGCGGTGGGCAGCGGCAGGGCGATGGTCTCGGCGCCCCAGATCACGTGGATCAGCTGTTCGGCCACGATCATGCCGCCCATGGTAATCAGGATCTGCTTCAGGTGCTGGCCATAGACCGGCATGATGATCACGCGCTCGAAGGCCCAGCCGATGACGGCGGTGACCAGCATCGCGACCGTGACGGCCAGCGCCAGCACGCCGAGGTTGACCAGCAGCGAATCCATCTCGAGCCAGCCGCGCATCGGAATCAGGACCATGGTGGCGGAAAAGGCGCCGACCGACACGAAGGCGCCGTGGCCGAAGTTCAGCACGCTCATCAGGCCGAAGACGAGGGTCAGGCCACTCGCCATGATGAAGATCATCATGCCCATCGCCAGGCCGGCGACGGTCAGGGTGACCCAGGTGGGGAAGCTGCCGACCAGCGGGAGCATGGCCAGCATCAGCACCGGCACCAGCAGCAGCGGCGCGATGTCGCGCGGCGCACTGGGTAGTGGCGTGTCCTTGGCCGGGAGGGGAAGAGTTGCGCTCATGGTGCGTCCTATTGATGTGAGTCGAGCGACAGGCCGAGCAGGCGCTGCTGCAGTTCCTCGTCGCCGGCCAGTGCCGCCATCGAGCCCGCGTGCACCACGCGGCCGTCGTCCATGACGCTGACGGTGTCGCCGAGGGAGCGCACGAAGTTGAAGTTCTGCTCGACCAGCAGGATGGTGGTGCTGGTGTCCTTCAGTTCGCGGAAGGCCGCCATCAGGCTCTGGACGATGGCGGGCGCCAGGCCCTTGGTCGGCTCGTCGACCAGCAGCAGCTTCCTTGGCTCGACGATCGCACGGGCGATCGCCACCATCTGCTTCTGGCCGCCGGACAGGTTGCCCGCCGGGTAGTTCCAGAACTTTTTCAGGGCCGGGAAGAAGCCGCAGATCCAGTCCACGCGTGCGGCGTCCAGCGGACCGCTGCGGGCCGCCAGGTACAGGTTCTCGCGCACGGTCAGGTCCGAGAACACCGCCATGCTTTCCGGGACGTAGGCGATACCGAGGCGGGCGATGTCGGGCGTGGCCATCTTGCTGATGTCGCGGCCCTCGAACATGATGACACCGGCGCTGGCCTTCCACAGGCCCATGATGGTGCGCAGCGTGGTGGTCTTGCCGGCGCCATTGCGGCCCAGCAGGACCGCTAGGGCGCCGCGCGGCACGGCCAGGTCCACGCCCTGCAGGATGTGGTACTGGCCGATGTGGGTGTGAACGCCCTTGAGCGTCAGGAGCGGCTCAGGCATGGGCGGCGTGTGCAGATTCTGGTGTTCCAAGATAAGCTTCCTGTACGATCTTCGATTGCATGACTTCCTGCGGATTGCCGTCCGCGACCAGGGTGCCGTTGTGCAGCACGATGATGCGGTCCGCCAGGGCGCGCACCACGTCCATCTTGTGCTCGACCAGCAGCACGGTCTTGTTGGAATCCCGTTTCACCGCGTGGATCAGGTCCAGCACCACCGGGACCTCGTCGACGCTCATGCCGGCGGTCGGTTCGTCGAACATCATGATGCCCGGCTCCAGCGCGAGCAGGATCGCCACTTCCAGCTTGCGCTGGTCGCCGTGCGACAGGGTGCCCACATAGGCGTCGCGGCGTTTCATCAGGTCCACGCGTTCCAGGTAATGCTCGGCGCGGGCGATCAGTTCGCGGTGGCTCGACCAGATCGACAGGAAGTTCAGCCCCAGGCCGGCGCGGCTCTGCACCGCCAGGCGCACGTTCTCGATCACGCTCAGGTGCGGGAACAGGTTGGTCAGCTGGAAGGCGCGTCCGATCCCCAGTCGGGTGCGGCGCGCCGCGCCAGCCCTGGTGACGTCCTGGCCGTTCACGAACACGCTGCCCGAGCTGGCGGGCAGCTGGCCCGACACCAGGTTGAAGTAGGTGGTCTTGCCGGCGCCGTTGGGACCGACGATGACGGTCAGGGTGCCGGGGTAGAAGTCTGCCGTGACCCCGTTGACCGCGACGTGGCCGCCGAAGCGGATCGTCAGGTCGCGGGTGGACAGGGAGGGCTGCGAAGCTGGGGCGGTCATGTCAGCGCTTGTTCTTCACCGGCAGCGGCAGCTCGGATGCCGGGATCTCGCGCACCAGTTCCAGCAGGTCCCATTCGTTCTTCTGGTCTTTCTTGATGCGGAAGTGGTACATCGGCTGGATGGCCTGGTGGTCTTCCTTGCGGAAGTTCATGGTGCCTTTCGGGGTCTGGAAGCTCAGGCCTTCCATCGCCGCCACCAGCTCGTCGCCGTTCTTCGCGTTCGGCGCCTTCGTCAGCGCCGCATGCACCGCGCCGGCGGCCGCCATTCCGCCGGCGGTGAACATGTCGGGCGGCATCTTGAAGCGCTTGCTGTGTTCGGCCACCAGCCAGTCGTTCATCTTGTTCTTCGGGAAGCCGTAGTAGTAATAGATGGTCCCTTCGGTGCCGGCGAAATTCTTCCAGGTCTTCATCACAGGCAGGATGTTGCCGCCCGGCGCCAGCGCGATGCCGAAGCGTTCCGGCTTCATGTCGGCGATCTTGTTCAGCGGGTTGGGCCCGGCCCAGACGATCTGCAGCACGCGCGGCTGCGGCTTGTCCTTCAGCTTGTCGAACAGGCGCTGGGCCGGCGCGGTGAAATCGGTGGCGTTGGCGGGCGCGTATTCCTCGTGCACCACGACAGCCTTGCTGCCTGTGGTCTTGAGTGCTTCCTTGCCGGCTTCGATGGCGTCGCGGCCGAACGCGTAGTCCTGGGTCAGGAAGCCGATGCTGCCGCTCTTGAAGGTGCTGGCGGCGGCCAGCGCGTCCTGCATCGAGCTGCGCGCGGTGCGGAAGACGTACTTGTTCCACTTTTCCTGGGTGATGGCATCGGCCACGGCCGGCTCGACGATCAGCACTTTCTTGTATTCCTTCGCCACCGGCAGCATGGCGATCGCCGAGCCGGAGGAGGTGGTGCCGACCGCGATATCGACCTTGTCGTCGCCGTAGGCTTCGGCCAGCAGGGTGCGGCCCAGGTCCGGCTTGGACTGGTCGTCCTTGACGATCACCTTGATCTTGCGGCCGTTGATCTGCATGGTGCCGCCAGTGAGGTATTCGAGGCCCATCATGAAGCCGGTCTCGGTTTCCTTGGCATAGGCCTCGAGCGGGCCGGTCTTGCCGGCGATGAGGGCGATCTTGATGTCTTTGCCCTGTGCGTACACGCCGGGCGCGGCGCTCGCTGCGAACGCCGCCATGATGGCGATGGACAGCGGTTTGATCAGGTGATTCATGTCGGTCTCCTTGTGATTCTCTTTACGGTAGCTTGGCCAGGAAGGTGCGGATCGCGCCAAGCGCCTCCGGCTCGGTGAGCATGGGCGCGTGGCCGACGTTCGGTACTTCCGCGTACTGCAGTTCCGGCGCCGCCTTGCGCATCCAGCTGGCCTGTTCGGGTTCGACCAGGTCGGACAGCGCGCCGCGCACCAGCAGGGTGGGACGGCGCCGCGCCAGCCGGCGGAAGGCCATGCGCGCGGCCAGCGAGGTCGGACGCAGTTTGCCGGTCTGGATCGCGGTCGCGATATTCGGATCGTAACGCAGCGCCAGCTGGCCGTCATCCTTCTGTTCAAACGCGCGGCGCGCCCACTTGCCCCATTCCTCGTCCGAGTTGTCGGGGAAGGCGCAGGCATTGATGTCGCGCAGGTAGGCGGCGGCGTCGTCCCAGTTCGCGAGTTCGTTGCAGCGGCCCGCATAGCCGGCGATGCGCTGCAGACCGCGCACCGACAGCACCGGGCCGACGTCGTTCAGGACGGCGGCGGCGATCAGGTCGAGACGGCGCGCCGCCAGGGTCATGGTGATCAGGCCGCCCATCGAAGTGCCGACGAACACGGCGCGGGCCAGGCCCAGCGCCTCCATCAGCCTGATGATGTCGCCGGCATAGACCATCGGGTTGTAGTTGGCGGGGTTGGGATCGCGCGCCGAGTGGCCGCGGCCGCGCACGTCGACCGCGATCACGCGCCGGCCCATGGCGGCGACGAGCGGCGCCAGTTCGTCAAAGTCGGCAGAATTGCGCGTCAGGCCGTGGATGCAGATGACGGGCAGCCTGGCCGTCACCTTGGCATCTGCGCCGGCATCGACGGTCGCGGGATAGTCGCGTGCATACAGCGCCAGCCCATCGCTGCTCGTGTAGCGGATTGCAGTAAAAGTGGACACGCTGGCTGTCATCCTGTGAGTCGTTCTGGTCGGCCGGAGCCGTGTCAATAGGCTGCACCCGTCCCGGCCAGCGCATCGGGGGCGCCGGCCAGGCGGTACTGCCAGGGTACCCGTTACGGGCTTAGAAGCGGTACTCGAGCGTTGCCGAGATCTGGCGCGGATTGCCGTAGAACGCGGTCAGGGTACCTTCGTTGCCCAGGGTCGGGAACAGGTAGCCACCGGTGCGGTAATGCTTGTCGCTCAGGTTCTTGCCATGCAGCCCGGCGCGGACCTTGCCATCGAGGCGGGTCCATACGATGCTCGCGTCATACAGCTTGTACGATTCCTGGTCCAGCGCGGACGCCGTCTCGAACTGGGCGGTCGCGCCCTTGTACGAGGCGCTGCCGATCAGCGACCATTTGCCGGAGTAGCCGGCGATCGCCATCGGAATGTCGTAGTTGAAGCGCAGGTTGGCCGAGTTGCGCGGGGTATTCTGGAAGGTGCGCTGGGCGGCCACGTTGACGCCGCCCGCGAAATATTCCTTGTACTCTGCGTCGATATAGCTGTACATGCCCGCGATCATGAAGTTCGGGGTGATGTTGGCGATGGCTTCCAGCTCCGCACCCTTGATCTTGGCCTTGCCGGCGTTGGTGGTCACGCCGGCGAAGCTGTCGTCGCGGCCGTCGCCGTTGGTGTCGATCGCCACCGAACCCGGGATTTGAACGTCCTGGTAGTCGCTGAAGAAGACCGCGGCGTTGGTGGTGATGCGGCCGCCGTTGAAGGCCGACTTCAGGCCCAGCTCATAGGTCTCGATGGTCTCGGGGGCGTAGCCGGCGCGCGCCACCGACAGCGGGATGCGGGTGCCGACGACGTTCAGGCGCGGATCGAAGCCGCCGCCCTTGAAGCCTTCGGAGTAGGACGCGTACACGTTGTGGTCGGGGTTGATCTTGTAGTTCAGGGCGATGCGCGGGGTGAACTTCTTGTCCTCGCGCTTGAGCTGGCCGCCACGCAGGTCGGTGTCGGTGCGGAACAGTACGGCGCCTGCATTGCCCAGGCCGGGGCTGCCGTTGGCGCCCAGGTAGATCTGGCGCAGCACTTCGGCTTCGCGCTTGTCGACAGTATAGCGTCCGCCCAGCGACACGCTGAACGCATCGGTGACGTTGTAGCTGCCGTCGGCGTAGATGGCCCAGGCCTTGGTGTCGACGTCGCCCATGGTGTAGGTCGAGGTCGGCACGGCGCCGCCGAGGATGGTGTCGAACTTGTTGAAGGCGTTGGCGTCGATGTAGTAGACGCCGGCCACGCCCTGGAGACGGTCCCCGGTATAGGTCAGGTTGAATTCCTGGCTGAACTGCTTGTTGGTGTACAGGGCAGGCACTTCCATGTCGACCACCGCCAGCGAGTCGAAATCGATCGGCGCGTACGATTTGTCCTTGCGCGAAGCCGTGATCGACTTGAAGGACCAGTCGCTGTTCATCTGGTATTCGACCGTGGCCGAGACACCGTGCGCCTTCACTTGCTGGTCGTGGTTCAGGGCGCGCATCAGGTTGGCGCGGGTGTCGAAGACGTTGCTCAGGATCGGGGCGCCGCTGGTGCGGCCGACGGTCAGGCGGTGACCGTTCCTCGGGCTGGAATCGTCCTGGGTGTAGTCGCCGGCGATGCGGATGAACAGGTCCGGGGTCGGGGTGAATTCGGCCGACAGGCGCGCTGCGCTGACATCCTTGTCGTAGTTGTCGCCGCCGGTGGTCAGGTTCTTGCCGAAGCCGTCGCGATTGAAGCGGGCGATGGTGCCGCCGATGCGTGCCGTTTCCGACACCGGAGTGCTGGCGGTGGCAACGACCTCGGCCTGGCCGTATTCGCCAACAGTGGCACGGATGCGCGCGTCAGGTTGCGGCGCCAGCTTGCGGGTCACGTACTTGACGGCGCCGCCGATGGTGTTGCGGCCGTACAGCGTGCCCTGGGGGCCGCGCAGTACTTCGATGCGTTCGACGTCGTAGATGTCGGCGACGGCGGCCTGTGGGCGCGCCAGGTAGATGTCGTCGATGTAGATGCCGACGCCGGACTCGAAGCCGGCCAGCGGGTCGGCCTGGCCGACGCCGCGGATGAAGGCGGTCAGGGTCGAGTTGGTGGCGCGCGAGGACTTCAGGGTGGTATTTGGCAGGGCCAGTGCGAGTGCCGTAATGTCCGGCGTCGCGGTCTTCGACAGCTGGTCGGCGCTGAACGCGGTGACCGAGACCGGAACGTCCTGCAGGGTTTCTTCGCGCCGGCGGGCGGTCACCACCACCTTGTTGACGCCTTCTTCGGCGCTCGCCACCGGTGGGGCGCCGGTCGCCTCCTGGGCATGGACCACGTTGCCGCCCGAGAGGACGAGCAGGGCCACCGCAGACTGGATGGCGGGGTTCAGCAGCTTCAGTTTGTTCCTGGTCAGACGCATTCTTGTCTCCTAATTTTTGTAAGCGGCATGCGTTCAGTTTTTCGCACGCTCGAAGTGTGCCTCGGTTGGGTTTGGTTAGATAGTCAACAATCGCTCACCCCGTTGTGCAAAAATGCACAGCTCGCTGCACATGCATAGTGCGTGTCCTGTCGAGGGTGAACGATCGCGGCGCACCGTTTGTGCGCTGCCGCATGGAAAGCCGTCCAAATGATTGCAGGGGGAATGTGCACTAGTGCACAACTCAGTGCACAATATGAGAATGTTGATATCAAACAAGCTCCCATGAATACGCTGCCCGAGTGGACCGACCTGCGTTTCTTCCTCGAGCTGGCCCGCGCCGGCACCCTGTCGGGCGCCTCGCGCCGGCTGGAAGTGGAGCACACGACCGTGGCGCGCCGCATCGACCGCCTCGAAGCGCAGCTCGGTTCGACCCTGTTCGACCGGTCGCGCGAGGGCTACGAGCTGACCGAGGTCGGGCAGGCGCTGCTGCCGCATGCCGAAGCGATGGAAGGCGCGGCGCTGGCCGCGGCCGAGCAGATCGGCGGGGCGGAAGTGGCGGCGCACGGCGTGGTGCGGCTTGGGGTGCCGGAAGTGTTCGGGGTGAGGGTGGTGGCTCCGCTGCTGGCCGACCTGCTGGCCCAGCACCCGGACCTGTCGATCGACCTATTGAACCTGCCGCGCTTTGCCAACCTGGCCAACCGCGAGGCCGATCTGGGCGTCATGCTCGACCCGCCCACCACTGGCCGCTACATGGTCACGCGCCTGGCTTCCTTTCACTTCTACCTGTACGCCTCGCCGATCTACCTGGCGCGCCATCCGCCGATCCGCACCCAGGCCGACCTGGTGCGTCACGACTTCGTCGACTACGTGCAGGACCGCCTGGCCAGCCGCGAGCTCTCCTACCTCAACGAACTCGGATTCACGCCGCGACGCCGTATCTGCTGCTCGGGCATGACGGGACAGCTGGAAGCGGCCTCGCTCGGCATGGGCCTGATGATGGCGCCGCCGTACGCGGTGCCGGATGACGGGCGCCTGGTGCGGGTGCTGCCGGGCTTCCAGGCCGAGCGCTCTTTCTGGCTGGCCGCGCCGACCGACCTGTACCGCCTGCGGCGGGTAAAGGTGGTGTGGAACCTGCTGCGCGAATGCGCGGAGAGCCATCCGGACCTGTTCGTGGCCGGGTAGGGACACTGGGCCACGACAGGCGGCGTTGCCGTGCGCGCGTTCAGCTGGTGCCGGAACAGTGCCGGCGGTGTTTCCTGCATTATTTGGAAGCGTGGTCGGCATAGCCGACCACGCTACGGTATGCTCCTCATATCTTGACTGAGCATGACTTGAACCATCCACGTCGGGACGGTAGCGAACAAGGGCCGGGTTTGCATGATGCGGCCCGGCATTTTGCTTTTTCAGCCTCGCGGGCCTGGCAAGCTATCGCCGGCCGGGCGCTGCCTCATCCGGGCTGCTTGCTCCCGCTGCTCGAGCAGCGCACCCGTGCCGGTAACCGGGTCGATCGCCTTGATGAGCGCGTTGATGCGCTCGGTTGGAACGCTGGGACCCAAGCAGCCGGTATAGATTTCGACGCTCTTGTTGCGGTATCCCCGGCCCCGGCTCAGGCTCACAAGGATGGTCGACATGTCGGTGGCGGGTAACTCGCAGCCGTCGGCCGCTTCACTATAGCGGTCGCGCATCTCGTCGAGGCGCGCGTCGCGCAGCGCTTTCGCGATCTGCGCCAGGCCTTGATCATCGATGCGGGATTCGTGAGCGCCACCAGTGTGCTCGAAGCTTGGGCCGGAATGGCGCACCCGGCCATCGGAAAAAATCTTGACTTCGAAGACGGGGCAGTTGAACAGACAGGCCGTTTGCTCCACCGTGAGCGCATCGAAGTCCGTGAGCGGCCGCGCTGCCCTGCGCCCGCGAGGGCCGGCATCCGAGCAGGCGCACAGCAGTAAGGCTGCTGCAACGACAATCGATGTGCGGGATGATCTCATCGTTTTCTACCCATGCCGAGCGGCGGACAAGTCGCCGAACCTGGCAAGGATATGCCAGACCTTTTTCAGCTGCTGGGGATCGTGGCGCCCCTTGATGCCCGCGTGCCCCAGGCAGGCGGGATCGAGCCACCCATCGCGCACCAGCCGCATACCGAGATCGACGATCTCCTGCCCACGGTACTCGGCATGCTGCCGCAAGGCGTCCAGGGACAGGCGAAATCCCGGATGCCATTCGAGCGCGCAGGGCAGGCGCCGGGCCAGTTGCTCGACCTGCGTGCCGCGGTAGCAGGGATCCAGCACCAGTGCCTCGACATCGTCCGCCAGCCGTAGCGGACCGTGTATGTGGGCTTCGACGTAGTTGTCGAGCCGGTCCCTGTCGTCGCCGAGAGCGTGGGCCACCAGGTCACAGCGCTCGTGCACACCGAAGTGGACCGGCTCGAACACGCTGTCCGGATAGCAGAAGCTGGCGCGCTCCGCGAGCTCGGGCCGGAGCCGGAAATGGGCCGAACCGAAACGCGGCGAAGCCCCTGTGGCCCGTCCCAGGTGATTCAGCGCGCCGTACTTCGGCCGCCGGTCCGGCAGGGCCTCGTCGTAGGCGCCGCCAAACATCCGGCTCTCCCAGCGCCAGCGATCGCCCCCCACGTGCGCGGTCAAGCCGCCATTGCTGGTGCCCGTTTCGAACTGCGAGCGGTACAGGCCTTCGGTCGCCAGGACCTGCAGGATCGGGATACCGCCGTGCAGGCGGTCCGGATGGAAGTTCAGGGTGATGCGCAGGCTGCGATCGAGCGGCCCGCCGGCGCTCGCGCCGCGCACGAAGGCGAGGGCGCGGGCCTCGCAGGAATCGGGTAGGGGAGTCCAGGAAGACATCGGGTCGTGAGCGCGGTGCTGAAGCTGGAAATGATTCGCACTATACTGCCTGTTCTGCCGAGATCAAAACAGGAGACCCTCGCCCATGCATCCAGTCTTGCGGCCGTTCAGCCATGGTGACCGCGATAGCGTCAACCGGGTGGCACAGGCGGCCTTTGCCCAATACCGGGATCTCTATCAGGACTGGCCTTCATTCAATGAAGGAATCGGACGCATGGCCGCCCTGGCGGACAGCGCGGAGCTGCTGGTGTCCGAGGTCGATGGCAAGATCGCAGGCGCGGTGGTGCATGTCGGCCCGGGCCGGCCGCGCAGCACGATCTTTCCCGAAGACTGGTCAGTCATCCGCATGCTGGTGGTGGCGCCGGCATATCGCGGCCACGGCATCGGACGGCGGCTGGTGGCCGCCTGCCTGCGCGCAGCCCAGCGTGACGGCGCCCCAATGGTGGGCCTGCACACCAGTCCCATCATGGCGTCGGCGCTGCGCATGTACCTTGGCCTCGGATTTACGCGCGACCGCGACCTCGACCCGATCCGCGGGGTGGCCTACGGCCGCTACGTGCTGCCGGCGGCAAAACTGAAGGCGGCGCTGGGCAGGCTCTCCGCCCAGGCCTAATCGGCCTTCCAGGTCTGCACTTCCGAGATCAGCTGCTTGCTCAAGACCTCGTTGTCGCCCCCGAAGCGGTCGCCGTTATGCAGGGTGACCGCAACGATGCCTGAATCGACATCCATCTCGAGCTGGCTATAGAAGTTGAAGACGTAGCCGCCATGGCCGACCAGGCGCTTGCCGTTGACCGTGCGCAGCCAGGTGCCGAATCCATAATCGGTCGCTTTCCCGTTCGGCAGGACGTAGCTGGTGTTCATCCGCTTCACGCCGGCCGGCGACACCAGCTTCCCCGCCTGCAGCGCCAGCATGAAGGCCGCCAAGTCATCCACTGTGCTTACCAGGCCGCCGGCAGCATAGAAGTTGCTCGACGCGAGGGGCCAGGCAGCCGCAGGGCCGCTGCGGTAGCCCGTCACCAGGCCCGCGATCACCTGGCTGTCGCTGCCTTCGCGTGTGTGCGCAAGTCCCAGCGGCTTGAAGATGCGGCGTTCCAGGAAGGCGTAGTAGCCTTCGCCCGATACCTGTTCGATGACCAGGCCGAGCAGGTTGTAGCCGGTATTGTTGTAAGCGAAGCTGGTCCCCGGCGGATTCTCGAGGGGGCGGGTGCGCACCGGGTCGACCAGCTCCGCGGGCGTATGTTCGAGGCGTGCCGTGGTGCGCCAGTAGCCCGAGTCCATCGACAGGTTCGGGATGCCGCTGGTATGGGTCAGCAGGTGTTCGATCGTGACCTTGTCCCACTGGGGCGGGGCGTCCGGCAAGTAGCGCTTGACCGGCGCATCCAGGGCAATCCTGCCGTCATCGACCAGCAGCATGATGGCGGTCGCGGTGAACAGCTTGGTGGTCGAGCCAATGCGATACACATGCTCGGGGCGGGCCAGGACGCCCAGTTCGAGGTTCGCCATGCCGTAGGCCTTGCGCAGGATGGGACGGCCGTCCTTGACGACCAGCGCCGCCACGCCCGGCAGCTCCGGCTTGAAGCGCGCAGCGATGATGCGGTCGAGCGATTGTGCGAGTGCGGCCGGTTCAGCCAGCGCCGCCGGCGCGGCAAGGGGAAGACACAGCAGCAGTGCGAGCAGAAAATGAGGGCGCTTCATGCGGGGTCACGCTTGTCGGAGAACCGGCACGATAGCACGCCGGCGCGAGCCAAAATGCGTGGATTTCCACCGCCGGCGGATCAGGCGCCGGCGTGGCTGCCGAGTCCCTGGCGTGTCAGGACACGGGCCAGGTCGCCCTGGAAGGCGCTGAAATCGATACTTTTCTCGACGAAGCCGGAGGCGCCCAGCATGCGTGTCCGCACCTGGTCCGAACCGCTGCGCGATCCGGACAGCACGATGATCGGAATATCGGAAAGGAAGGGTTTGGACGAGAGCTCCTTGAGCACTTCGAAGCCATCGACCTTGGGCAGCGCCAGGTCGAGCAGGATGAGGTCGAAGTCATGGTCGCAATGCAGTGCCTGCAGGGCCTGTTCGCCATCCGACACGACCACTACCTCGACATTGCAGTCGCACAGGCGAAGGGCCTGCTGCGTCAGTTCCGCATCGAGGAAATGGTCATCGACGACCAATGCTTTTGTTTTCATGTGGCGCATGTTACGTGAATTGCAGGATTGTGTCGCCACTTCACACTTTCGGCCATCTCCGCCGGGCTAAGGCGCCTCCTTGAACGGGCTGCGCTCGTTCAGTTCGTCCAGGTAGTCGTCGATGCCGCCCTTCTCGCGCTCCAGGAAGCGCTCGATCGCATCGGCGAAGGAGGGGTGCGCCAGCCAGTGCGCCGACCAGGTACGGGTCGGCAGGAAGCCGCGCGCCATCTTGTGCTCGCCCTGGGCCCCGCCCTCGAAGGTCTTGATGCCCTGTTCGATGCAGAATTCCAGCGGCTGGTAGTAGGAGGCCTCGAAGTGCAGGCAGGGCACGTGTTCCAGCTCTCCCCAGTAGCGCCCGAACAGCGTGCGCTCGTTGTGGATCACCAGCGAGGCGGCGATGTCGCGCCCCGCGCGCGAGGCGATGACGAGCAGGATGTTGTCCGGCATGGTGCTGCCTATGCGCCGGAAGAAGTCGAGGTTCAGGTAGGGCGTCGAATAATGCGCCTTGTAGGTGTGGCGGTAGCAGCGGTTGAACAGGACCCAGTCGGCATCGAGCGCATCGCGCCCGCGCACCCGGCGCAGGCTCACGCCCGCCTCGCGCACCTTCCTGCGTTCGGCCCGGATGTTCTTGCGTTTTTTCTGCTCCAGGGTTGCGAGGAAGTCGTCAAACGTGGCGTATCCCCCGTTCAGCCAGTGGAACTGCACGCCGCTGCGCAGCATGAAGCCGGCCTCCTGCAGCTGTTGCGCCTGTTCTTCCGGCGGGAACAGCACGTGGGTGGACGAGACTTCGGTCGCGCCCTGGGTCGCGACCAGGACGTCGACCAGGGCGCTTCTCGCCTGCGCGTCTCGCGCAAGAAGGCGCGGGCCGGCGACTGGCGTGAACGGAATCGCCGACAACAGCTTCGGGTAGTACTCGAGTCCGTGGCGGTGGTAGGCATCGGCCCATGCCCAGTCGAACACGTACTCGCCATAGGAATGACCCTTGACGTAGAGGGGCAGGGCAGCCACTAACTGCTCGCCGTCGAACAGCGCAATGAACTGCGGCTGCCAGCCCGATTCCGGCGCCGCGCTGCCCGACTCGTGCAGCGCATCCAGGAAGGCATAGGACAGGAAGGGATTGGGGTCGTCCTGTGCATTGACCAGCGCGTCCCACTGCGTCTGGCCAATCTCGGACAGGGAGGAAACGATATGCGTGCGATAATTCAAAATGACATCCCTAACGAATTGATGAGCGACGACGCTGCGAAAGTCTCACCAATGAACAAGCAATTCTTCAATCTCTACACGCACCACTTTGCCCGCGTCGCGGTAGCCATCCCGCGCGTGCGCATCGCCGACCCGGCCTTCAACGTCGACCAGACGCTTAGCCTGGCGCGCCAGGCGGCCGATGAGGGCGCCGTGCTGGTGGCCTTCCCCGAGCTGGGGATCTCGGCCTACAGCTGCGAAGACCTGTTCCACCAGCGTGCGCTGCTCGACGGCTGCCTGGCCGGCCTGGCCAGGATCATCGAGGCCTCGAAGGCGCTGCCGCTGGCGCTGGTCGTCGGGCTGCCGCTGAAGGTCAACCACCAGCTGTTCAACTGCGCCGCCGTGGTGGCGAATGGCCGCGTGCTGGGCGTGGTGCCCAAGAGCTTCCTGCCTAATTATGGCGAGTTTTACGAATCCCGGCAGTTCAGTGCGGCCGATTGCGCGGCGGTCGAGCAAATCGAGCTGTTCGGCGCCACCGTGCCTTTTGGCCCGGCGCTGCTGTTCGAGGTCGAGAACCTGCCGCTGTTCCGCTTCCACGTCGAGATCTGCGAAGACGTCTGGGTGCCGATTCCGCCGTCCTCGTTTGCCGCCATGGCCGGCGCCACGGTGCTGGTCAACCTGTCGGCCTCGAACGTCGTGGTGGGCAAGAGCGGCTACCGCCACCAGCTGGTGAGCCAGCAGTCGGCGCGCTGCCTGGCCGCGTATCTCTACACCTCGGCCGGCTTCGGCGAATCGACCAACGACATGGCCTGGGACGGCCAGTCGCTGATCTACGAGAAGGGCGAGCTGCTGGCCGAGTCGGCGCGCTTCAGCGACGATTCGCACGTGATCTTCGCCGACGTCGACCTCGACCGCCTGTCCAACGAACGCATGCACGCGACCACCTTCGCGCAATCGGTGCGCCGCCACGCGGACGAGGTGTCGAAGTTCCGGCTGGTGCAGTTCAGCCTCGAGCTGCCTTTGGCGCGCAACATGCCGCTCGCCCGCACGGTCGAGCGCTTCCCCTACGTGCCGGCCGACCAGGCGCGCCGGGACGAGCGCTGCCTCGAGGTCTACAACATCCAGGTGCAGGCCCTGATCCAGCGCCTGTCGAGCACGGGCATCAAGAAGGTGGTGATCGGCGTCTCGGGCGGGCTGGACTCGACCCACGCGCTGCTGGTCTGCGCCAAGGCCATGGACCGCCTTGGCCTGCCGCGCACGAATATCCTAGCCTATACCATGCCGGGCTTCGCCACCAGCGAGCGCACGCTGCAGCAGGCGAACGACCTGATGCGCGTGGTCGGCTGCAGCGCCCAGCTGATCGACATCCGCCCCAGCTGCATCCAGATGCTCAAGGACCTCGGCCACCCCTACGTGGAAGGTAAGGCCGAATACGACATCACCTTCGAGAACGTGCAGGCGGGCGAGCGCACCAACCACCTGTTCCGGCTGGCGAACTTCCATAACGGGATCGTGATCGGCACCGGCGACCTGTCCGAGCTGGCGCTGGGCTGGTGCACCTACGGCGTGGGCGACCACATGTCGCACTACAACGTGAATGCCAGTGTGCCCAAGACCCTGATCTCCTATCTGGTGCGCTGGGTGGCCGAGACCGGCGCGGTGGTGGACAACGGCGCCGACGTGCTGCTCAAGATCCTCGACACCGAGATCAGCCCCGAGCTGGTGCCGGGCGGGGACAAGGACGGCAAGCCGGCCCAGATAACCGAGAACACCATCGGCCCGTACGAGCTGCAGGACTTCAACCTGTACTACACGCTCCGCTACGGCTTCAAGCCAAGCAAGGTCGCCTTCTTGTCCTGGAGCGCCTGGCATGACCGCGAGCAGGGCAGGTGGCCGAACGCGGCCGGCGTGCGCAACCAATACGAGCTGGCAGCGATCAAAAAGAACCTGGGCATCTTCCTGTGGCGTTTCTTCAAGACCAGCCAGTTCAAGCGCACCTGCGTGCCGAACGGGCCCAAGGTCGGCAACGGCGGCTCGCTGTCCCCGCGCGGCGACTGGCGCGCACCGTCGGATTCCGAAGCCACCGTGTGGATGGATGACCTGAACAATATTCCTGACTAACCGGGGCGCGTAGCCCTGTTTTGAGAGACTACAACATGAAACAGATTACCTGCGTGATCAAACCCTTCAAGCTCGACGAAGTGCGCGAGGCGCTGGCCGATGTCAACGTCACCGGCCTGACCGTGACGGAGGTAAAAGGCTTCGGCCGCCAGAAGGGGCACACCGAGCTGTATCGCGGCGCCGAGTACGTGGTCGACTTCCTGCCGAAGGTGAAGATCGAAGTGGTAGTGGACGACGGCATGGCCGACCAGGTGGTCGACGCCATCATCAAGGCGGCCCGTACCGGCAAGATTGGTGACGGCAAGATCTTCGTGCAGAACGTGGAGCAGGTGATCCGCATCCGTACCGGAGAAACCGGAGCCGACGCCGTCTAAAGCCGTTTCCACGGTCGCACCCGGCCACGCACGGGTCCGGGGCCCATTCCTTGTAGGCCTATTCTTGCTTGAAGACTAGCCGGCGTCCCAAATCGGGCGACTGCTGAGTCGGGTTACTATGTATTTGACAATATCAAAATGATATCAAATGCGTAGTAGCTCTCACGAAAGCAGGAAATGAGCGACCTGGAAAAAATCCATACCGGCATCCCCGAACTCGACCTTGTCCTGCGCGGCGGCCTGCCGAAGCAGCGTATCCACCTGATCGAAGGCCGTCCCGGCTCCGGCAAGACCACGCTCGGCCTGCGCTTCCTCATCGATGGCGCCGAAAAGGGCGAGAAATGCCTGTACGTCTCGCTGTCCGAAACCATCGAGGAATTGCGCGCCACGGCATTCAGCCACCATTGGGCCTTGGACGGCATCGTGCTGCGCGAAGTCGTGCCGTCCGAAGTCGAGCCGGGACGCCAGCAAAGCGTCCTGTTTCCCTCGGAAGTGGAACTCGGCCAGACCATCGCCGCGATTACCGATGCAGTGCGGGAGGCCGCACCCGCACGCGTCGTGATCGACTCGATGTCCGAACTGCGCATGGTGGCCGACGACCCGATGCGCTACCGGCGCCAGATCGTCGCCCTCAAGCGCTTCCTGCTCCAGCAGCCGAACTGCACGACGCTGCTGATGGACGACCTGACCGACGACCCGCGCCAGTACGACCTGCAGGGCACGGTGCATGGGGTGATCACGCTGGAACAGCGCGAACGCGAATTCGGCGCCGCACGCCGGCGCATGCGGGTAGTCAAGATGCGTGGCGCCGAATTCCAGAGCGGCTGGCACGATTTCGCCATCACCGAGCGCGAAGTCTTCGTGTTTCCCAGCCTGATCGCCGACGAACACAAGGGCGAGCGCCCGCGCGACACCATCACCAGCAATATCCCGGCGCTCGACAGCATGCTCGGCGGCGGACTGGCGCGCGGCACTTCGGTGATGATCCTGGGACCGACCGGTGTCGGCAAGTCCTCGCTGGCGCTGCAGTACGCGAACGTGGCGGCCGAACGCAAGGAGCATGTCGCCTACTTCGCCTTCGACGAAACGAAGGAAACCCTGCTCGATCGCGCCAACGGCCTGTCGATGCGCGCGGCGGACGCCATCACGGAAGGCACCATTTTCTGGGAACGCATCAATCCCTCGCGCATCTCGCCGGGTGAATTCATCTGGAAGGTGCGGCGCCAGGTCGAGGACCAGGGGGCGGCCGTGGTCATCATCGACAGCCTGAACTCCTACCTCGAGACCATGCACGAGGAAAAGGCCTTGATGCTCCAGATGCACGAGCTATTGAGCTATCTGTCGAACCAGGGCGTGCTGTCGATCCTGATCGTCGGGCAGAGCGGACTGCTGCAGGACGTGGGCGATCCCCTCGACGTCGCCTTCATCAGCGATACCGTGATCCTGATGCGCTACTTCGAAGCCGAAGGCGACGTACGCAAGGCGATCTCGATCGTCAAGAAGCGGCCGGGCCGCCACGAGACAAGCATCCGCGAGTTTTCCCTGACCAGCACCGGCGTGGCCGTCGGGCCGCAACTGGAAGGCTTCGAGGGCGTGCTGACCGGGGTGCCGCGCCTGACGCCGGATGGCCCGGAGACGACGGACGGACCATGACCGATCCGCGCAAACCCGGTGCCGAGGTGGTCGTCGCGGTCTGTGCGCCATTCGGCTACGACGAGACAGCCTTGTCGGAACTGCTGAACGAGTGGGGCGCACAGGCGCGGCCTTGCACCGACGGCGCCCAGCTGGCTGCCGCCGTGGCCGACCCTGGCGTGTGGCTGCTGCTGCTGACCGATGATGCGCTGGAGACGCACGCCACGCCCCTGGCTGCCGCGCTGCAGGCCCAGCCGGCATGGTCGGACATGCCGCTGATCGTGCTCAGCGCGCAGGCGAACAGCGGCGGCTCGCACCAGCAGTGGGCTTTCCTGCGACAGTTCGCGAACATCACGGTGCTGGGCCGTCCGGGTTCTGCCTACGTATTGCGTTCGGCGTTCGACGCCGCCTGCAGGGCGCGCGCCTGGCAGTTCACGGTGCGCGAGCAGATGCATACCCTGAAGGCAGCAGCCGGGCTGCTGGAAGAGCGGGTATTGGAGCGCACCGCCGAACTATATGCCGAAGTGGAAACCCGCAAGCGCGTCGAAAGCGCGTTGAACGAATCGCGCAAGCTGGAAGCGATCGGACGGCTGACGGGCGGCGTGGCCCACGACTTCAACAACCTGCTGCAGGTGATCCAGGGCTCGACGACACTGCTGCCGCTGGTCGAGCCGGGCAGCGAGCGCTACCAGCGCGCCCTGCATGCGATCCAGCGCGCCGCCTCGCGCGGCGCCAAGCTGACGCACCAGCTGCTCGCCTTCGGGCGGCGCCAGGCCCTGGCCGGCGGCGCGATCGATGTCGCCCGCCAGCTGGAAGAGATGCAGGATTTGCTGCAGCAGTCGGTGCGCGAGCGGATCCCGCTGACGCTGCAGGTCGAGCCGGGGCTGTGGCTGGCCGAGGCCGACCCGACCCAGCTCGAAGTGGCGCTGCTCAATCTTGCGGTGAATGCCAGGGACGCGATGCCGCAGGGCGGGACGCTGCACATCGGGGCGCGCAACCTGGTCCTGCCGTCGGCCGACGCGCCGGGGGTGGAGCTCAGCGGCGACTTCATCTGGGTGACGGTGGCCGACAGCGGCAGCGGCATGCCGCCCGAGGTGGTGCGCCAGGCCTTCGATCCCTTCTTCACGACCAAGCCGGTAGGCTCCGGGACCGGCCTGGGCCTGAGCCAGGTGTATGGCTTCGCGCGCCAGTCCGGCGGCACGGCCTGGATCGACAGCTCGCCCGCGGGCACGACGGTGTCGATCCTGCTGCCGCGCAGCACGGCCGGCGTGGTGACGGAGCGCGACGATACGACATCGGCGGCGCCGCTGGTCGCGGGCATGCGCGTGCTGTACGTCGAGGACGACCCCGAGGTGGCGGATGCCACCATCGAACTGCTCGGGAATCTCGGTTGCGAGCCGACCCTGGCGCGCGATGCGGCGCAGGCCCTGCAGCACACCCTGAGCGATTTCGACCTGGTGTTTTCCGACGTGGTCATGCCCGGACCGATGGACGGCATCGGCCTGGCGCGCCAGATTCGCTCACTGTACCCGGACATGCCGGTGCTGCTGGCAAGCGGCTACGTGGTGGCGCCGGAGCGCCTGCAGGGCATGCACATCAGCGTGCTGGCCAAGCCCTATACGCAGGAAGAGCTGCGCCGTGCGCTGACGCGCCTGCTGGCGCAGCGGTCCTAGCGGCCCATCCGCAAGTCGAACTTCCAGGTGATCAGGCGCAGTCCGCTGATGAAGAGCGCGCTCGACCACAGCGCGAAGTCGTGCGCCACGCCGTATTTGCCCATCAGGAGGAACAGCCAGTTCCCGAGGAAGGCGCAGATCGCATAGGGCTTCCCGTCGCGGAACACCATCGGCACCTCGTTGCAGACGATGTCGCGCAGCACGCCGCCGAAGATCCCGGTGATCACGCCCATCATCGAGGCGATGAAGATCGGCATGTTGGCGTCCAGCGCGGCCGAGGTGCCGGCAATCGAGAACAGGCCCAGGCCGACCGCGTCGGCAATCACGATCAGGCGCTCGGAGACGATCTGGCGCAGGGTGCGGATCAGGGGTGAGGCAACCAGGGCCAGCACGAAGATCAGGATCGCGTATTCCTGGTGAATGACCCAGAACAGCGGCCGGCGGTCGAGCAGGATGTCGCGCAGGGTACCGCCGCCGAAGGCCGCGATGAACGCTACCGTGAAGACGCCCACCAGGTCCATGCGCTTGCGCCGCGCTTCGATGAAGCCGGAGAAGGCGCCGACCAGGATCGCCATGATTTCGATGAACTTGATGAGGGTCATGCGGTATTGAGGAGCGGAGGTGTTGCTAGACTACCATGCCGCTCGGCATTTACGGAATGTCCCGTTGACACGTAGGGTGGGCGGGTTTTCCCGCCCACGCGGCGAGCGTCGGCGGCAAGATCATCGCGCACGAGATCGGAGCCGATCACCGCGTGGGCGGAGATCCGCCCACCCTACAAGAGCGGAAGCCTGACCGAGAAGACGACCTCGTTCCCATCATGGCTGTACGCAATCTCGCCATGATGCTCGCGCACGATCTGCTGCGCGATGTACAGGCCCAGCCCCATGCCCGTGCGGTTGCGCGGGTTGTGCAGCGAGGCGCGCTTGAAGGGATTGAACAGGGTGGCTGCGATGTCGGGCGGAATCGGCGCGCCAGCATTGCTGACCTCGACCACCGCCTGCCTGCCTTCCGTGCGTACGCATACGCGCACCGGTTTGCCGACTTCGCCGTGGTGGCGCGCATTGCTCAGCAGGTTGGACAGCACCTGAGCCAGGCGGCCGCTGTCGGCATTCACCCGGGCCGGATCGTCGCACGTAAGCTGGAAGGGGATGGTCGGGTAGGCCATGCGCGCTTCGTCCATCAGGTCTTCCACCAGCGCGGTCAGGTCGACCGGCTCGAGCGTCACGCCCAGGCCCAGGCCGCCGTCGATGCGGCTCATGTCCAGCACCTGGGTGATCATGCGCTGCATGCGGCTGGTCGAGGACTGGATGCGCTTGCCCAGGGTCGGCTGGGCGCTGCCTTTTTCCAGCACCATGCCGGCCATGTTGATCGAGTGGAGCGGATCGCGCAGGTCGTGGCCGAGCATGGCCAGCAGCTGGGCGCGGGTGGCTTCCGTCTGCGCGCGGCGCGCGGTCATCACGCGTACCAGCTCGGCGAGCGTCAGGCGCGAGTTGGCGAGGATGGTCGCCTCCCACGGATGCGCATGGCCGCGCACGGTCTCGTACCAGGCGTCGAAGGAGCCGCGCGGCGTCAGGCGCTCGCCCAGCGGGCCGAAGGTCGTGGTCTTCTCGGGACGGCCGCCCCAGGCGACCTGTTCGATCTGCTCGACGCGCAGCAGCACGTTCCAGCCATTGGCCGGCGGGTCGAAGGGCAGGGCCATCAGGCCGACCCACTTGCCGAGGCGGTCGCGGATCGCTTCCGGCCAGTCGTCCAGTTGTTCGCGCACCACCAGGTCGTGCGTTCCTTCGGGCAGGGAGGCGATGATGGCCTCCGCCAGTTCGGGCGCCACGTCGCCGCGCACCTGCACCTTGTGGAAGTAGCTGGTGAGCTGGGCCTGGGCCTGGGTGGCGAGCAGGATCGCGTCGGAGAAACGGCCGAAGGTCTCGAGCGGATCGTCTTCCAGCAGCAGGTCTTCGACCAGCTTGGTGCGGGTCGCGGCGGCGCGCTCGATCACCACGGTTTCCTGGCGCGACTCGATGCTGTGGATGGTCGAGGCCATCACCTGGGCCAGCACGTCCGCCGCCATGCGGATCGAGTAGGGCACCAGCCTGCGCGACATGTGGTGGCAGGCGATCAGGCCCCACAGGCGGCCGTTGATGACGATCGACACGCTCATCGAGGCGCCCACGCCCATGTTCTTCAGGTATTCGATGTGGACCGGCGAGACGCTGCGCAGCACCCCGTGGCTCATGTCGAGCGGCAGCGCATCCGGTGCGCCCAGCAGGGGCACCATGGTGTCGTTGACGTCGATGATCGAACGCAGGGTATTCAGGACGTACAGGCGGCGCGCCTGGGCCGGGATATCCGAGGCCGGGTAGCGCTGGCCCAGGTAGGGGACGATGTCCTCGCGCCGGCTCTCCGCCACCACGTCGCCGCTGTCGTCGGGGCGGAAACGGTAGGCCATGACGCGGTCGAAGCCGGTGAATTCGCGGATCTGGCCGACGGCGATCGACAACAGGTCTTCAATGGTCTTCTGGCGGCGCAGGCGGTCGATCGATGCATGGGCCTTCACGGCGAAGCGCGCCACCTCGTCGGCGCTGACGTCGCGCTGTTCGAATTCGGCCACGATGCGGCCGAAAGCGGCATGCACGATGCAGTCGTAGTCGGCGCCATTCACGCAGACCGGCACCATCGACGGCGTCACTTCGGCGTCGCCGGGGCCGACATAATCGAGCAGGAGTTCGAGCGCGGCAGGAGGCAGGTCGAGCGAGGCATACGGCGCGCCGAGTTCCAGCGCCAGGCCCAGCATCGCAGGCGCGTTCGCGCTCCAGCCTTCGAGCAGACCGTCGGCGGTAAAGAAGAGGAGGGCGCCGTGCGGCTGGACCGAACCCGGGATGTGGATCGGCTCATCGGCGCAATTGAGCAGGTCGACCTGGCGGCCGTGCTCCATGGGCATCACGGAAGTACCCTTCAATTCGCCACCACTCCCTTCTCATCAATTCCGGCAAATACCGGAGAGCGCATTTTACAGATATTACGTCAATGGACACATCTTATTGTTGCGTCCATGTTGCACTCCGTACGCGCGCTCACTCAAGAAGAGCAGAACGCAACAGCACGATGAGGGCGCCGTGGCCACCATCTTTCTTGCCTGCTACGCAGAAAGCGACGACTTCGTTCATCTGCACCAGCCAGCTGTGCACGATTCCGCGCAGCACTGGTTCGCCTTTCGGCGAGCCATAGCCGATGCCGTGCACGATGCGCACGCAGCGCACGCCGCGGCGGTTGGCGCGGTGGAGAAAATCGGTGACGGCGTCGCGCGCCTGGTCGCGGTTCATGCCGTGCAGGTCGAGTTCGTCCTGTACCGGCCAGTGGCGCTTGCGCAGCTTCTTGACCACGTCCGGGCCGACGCCCGGTTGGGCATAGCTCAGGGAAGGGTCTTCGTCGAGCAGGCCATCGACGTCGAACAGGTCGGACAGCGACTCGCGCAGCACCGCCTGGATTTCCTCTTCCTCGGTCAGGGGCGTGCCCGGCTTGCGGTCCTGGAAGCTGCGTTCGGACGCCACGTAGACCGGACGATAGACGTAGCGGTCCGATTCAGGCAGCTTCTTCACCCCCTGCATCGCGCCGCGGAATTCCACGGCGCGTTCCTTGGCGATCCGCTCGCGCTTTTCGCGCTCGGCCTGTTCGATGGCGCGCTGGCGCTCGTCTTCCTTGAGCTTGTCGCGCAAGCCCTTCAGTTCAGAGAAATCCTTCATGCCCACCATCGTACAGCTGCTCCTTATTTCGGGTCGTCTTCCAGCGCTTCCAGATAGCGCTGCGCATCGAGCGCGGCCATGCAGCCGGTGCCCGAGCTGGTGATGGCCTGGCGGTAGATGTGGTCCTGCACGTCGCCGGCCGCGAACACGCCCGGCACGTTGGTGGCGGTGGCCATGCCTTCGGTGCCGGAGCGGGTCAGGATGTAGCCGTTCTTCATCTCGAGCTGGCCTTCGAAGATACCGGTGTTCGGCTTGTGGCCGATCGCCACGAACAGGCCGTGCACGCTCAGGTCCCTGGTTTCGCCAGTGCCGGTCGACTTGATGCGCAGGCCGGTCACGCCGCCGTCGTCGCCCAGTACTTCGTCCAGGGTGTGGTTCAGTTCCAACACAATCTTGCCTTCGCTAACCTTGTGCATCAGGCGGTCGACCAGGATCGGCTCGGCGCGGAACTTGTCGCGGCGGTGGATCACGGTCACCTTGGAGGCGATGCCGGCCAGGTACAGGGCTTCCTCGACCGCGGTGTTGCCGCCGCCGATGACCGCCACTTCCTGATTGCGGTAGAAGAAACCGTCGCAGGTGGCACAGGCCGACACGCCCTTGCCCATGAAGGCCTGTTCCGACGGCAGACCGAGGTACTGGGCCGAGGCGCCGGTGGCGATGATCAGGGCGTCGCAGGTGTACTCGTTGCTGTCGCCGACCAGGCGGATCGGCTTTTCGTTCAGGTAGGTCGTGTGGATGTGGTCGAACACGATATCAGTGTTGAAACGCTCCGCATGCTGCAGCAGGCGCTGCATCAGTTCCGGACCCTGCACGCCCAGCGGGTCGCCCGGCCAGTTCTCGACGTCGGTCGTGGTCATCAGCTGGCCGCCCTGTTCGACGCCGGTCACCAGCATCGGCTTCAGGTTGGCGCGCGCGGCATAGACGGCGGCGCTGTAGCCGGCAGGACCGGAACCGAGAATGAGGACTTTGGCGTGTTTGGTAGTAGTCATGAAAGGCTTCAAGAAAGATGGAACGTCGGATGAACAGACGGAAACTGGGGACGGGTCTAACAGGAATCAAGGCCCGGTTTGCAACACTGGATTATAGACGATGATGCATACGAGCATGAATCGCAGGCCAGCCCAGCCGTATATGGCTTAGAATGGGGGGATTGTTGATAGCGAACACTTCTGTTTCGCTTTCCGTGGTCACTTAAGTAATAAATTCGGCAGCACCGAGCAATGAGCAAGAATAGCCAAGCCAGTACGTCAGGATACACCCGCACTGCGCAATCCACCCGCGCCGCCCGCCAGCCTCTGCCCGGGCGGCTTTCGCGCCTCCTCATGGAAGCGCGCTGGATCGCCATGGCCGTCGCCTTCCTGTATTTCGTGCTTATTTTATTAAGCTACAACAAGGGCGATCCGGGCTGGTCGCATGCCAATGCGGTGCCGAAGATCGCCAACCTGGGCGGCAAGGCCGGCGCCTGGATGTCCGACCTGCTGCTGTTCATCTTCGGCTTTTCCGCCTGGTGGTGGGGCGTGATCTTCCTGCGCGGCGTCTGGAAGGGCTGGCGCCGCCTGACCGACCGGCTCGGCCCGGCGGACGAGGAAGCGCCTCACGCCGGCGAGATGTACGTGCGCTGGACCGGCTTCGCGATCATGTTTGCCGGCAGCCTGGGCCTGGAATACCTGCGCATGTGGTCCTGGAACGTCGAGCTGCCGCGCGCCGCCGGCGGCGTGCTGGGCCAGGTGATCGGCCATTCGGCGCACGTCGCCTTCGGCTTCACCGGCGCGACCCTGCTGCTCCTGCTGCTGTTCGGCCTGGGCTTTTCGCTGTTCTTCCAGGTGTCCTGGCTGGCCGTGGCCGAGCGCATCGGCGAGTCGGTCGAGAACACCATCTACTGGTTCCGCCTGCGCATGGAAGACATCGAGGACCGCAGGCAGGGCGAAGCCGCCGCCGTCAAGCGCGACGAGTTGGTGGTCACCGAGCGCCAGAAGTACACCGAGAAGCATCCGGCCCCGCCGCCGATCGTGAAGGCCGAGCCGATGCTGGAAACGCGCCCGGAATCGCGTCCTGAGCCGCGTCCTGAACCGGTCATCCTGCCGCCCTCCACGCCGGAGTCGCTGGCCATGCCGCCGGTCCAGGCCGCGAGCGCGCCGTCGATCAAGATCGAGCCGCAGATGACCAGCGTGCCGAAATCCGAGCGCGCCCAGAAGGAAATGCAGACCCCGCTGTTCCAGGAACTGGCGGGCGAGGGCGGCCTGCCGCCGCTGGCCCTGCTCGACGAAGCGCCGCCGGCGCAGGAGATGGTGTCGGTCGAGACCCTGGAATTCACCAGCCGCCTGATCGAGAAGAAGCTGTCCGACTTCGGCGTCGAAGCCAAGGTCGTCGCTGCCTATCCGGGCCCGGTCGTCACCCGCTACGAGATCGAGCCCGCCACCGGCGTGAAGGGCAGCCAGATCGTCAACCTGGCGCGCGACCTGGCGCGTTCGCTGTCCCTGACGTCGATCCGCGTGGTCGAGACCATCCCGGGCAAGAACTACATGGCGCTCGAGCTGCCGAATCCGAAGCGCCAGATCGTGCGCCTGTCGGAAATCGTCGGCTCCAAGGTGTATGGCGACAGTGCTTCCGCGCTGACGGTCGCGCTGGGCAAGGACATCGCCGGCAAGCCGGTCTGCGCCGACCTGGCCAAGATGCCGCACCTGCTGGTGGCGGGTACCACCGGCTCGGGTAAATCGGTGGGCATCAACGCGACCATCCTGTCGCTGCTCTATAAATCCGATCCGGCCGACGTGCGCCTGATCCTGATCGACCCGAAAATGCTGGAGATGTCGGTCTACGAGGGCATCCCGCACCTGCTGGCGCCGGTCGTGACCGACATGCGCCAGGCCGGCCACGCGCTGAACTGGGCGGTCAACGAGATGGAGCGCCGCTACAAGCTGATGTCGAAGCTGGGCGTGCGTAACCTGGCCGGATACAACGGCAAGATCTCCGACGCGGCCAAGCGCGAAGAACACATCCCCAACCCGTTCTCGATCATGCCGGACAATCCCGAGCCGCTCGAGAAGCTGCCGACCATCGTCATCATCATCGACGAGCTGGCCGACCTGATGATGGTCGTCGGTAAGAAGGTGGAAGAGCTGATCGCCCGTATCGCCCAGAAGGCGCGCGCGGCCGGCATCCACCTGATCCTGGCGACCCAGCGTCCGTCGGTGGACGTGATCACGGGCCTGATCAAGGCAAACATCCCGACCCGTATCGCGTTCCAGGTCTCGTCCAAGATCGACTCGCGCACCATTCTCGACCAGATGGGCGCCGAAACCCTGCTCGGCATGGGCGACATGCTCTACATGCCGCCGGGGACCGGCCTGCCGATCCGCGTGCACGGGGCCTTCGTGTCGGACGACGAAGTGCATCGAGTTGTAAAACATCTCCAGTCGCTCGGTGAACCGAACTATATTGAAGGCATTCTCGAAGGCGGTACGCTGGAAGAGGGCAATGCCGAAGGCATCCCGGCGGGCGAGGGCGGCGGCGAATCCGACGCGCTCTACGACCAGGCCGTGGCCGTGGTGCTCAAGAACCGCAAGGCGTCGATCTCGCTGGTCCAGCGCCACCTGCGCATCGGCTACAACCGCGCGGCCCGCCTGATCGAGCAGATGGAGCAGAGCGGTCTGGTGTCGCCGATGCAGTCGAACGGCAACCGCGACATCCTCGTTCCGGCCACCACCGCCGAATAACCACGCTCATCGCTGTTCGTAGGGTGGGCGGGTCTCCCGCCCACGCGTTCAGCGTACGGTGAGGGACTCAAATAAGAGGAATGACAATGAAATTCACGACCCAAGTTATCGCAGCACTGTTCGCCACCGCAGCCATCTCGAGCGCCGCCCACGCCGCCGCCCTCGACCAGTTCAAGTCCTTCGTTGCCGGCACCAAGTCCGCCAAGGGCGAATTCACCCAGCAGCAGCTCACCAAGTCCAAGAGCGGCAAGGTGGCCCCGGTCTCGAGCGGCAGCTTCGTGTTCGCCCGCCCTGGCAAATTCATCTGGACCTACCAGAAGCCGTACCAGCAGCTGCTGCAGGCCGATGGCGACACCCTCTACATCTACGACAAGGACCTGAACCAGGTCAGCACCCGCAAACTCGGCAACGCGCTGGGTTCCTCACCGGCCGCCATCCTGTTCGGCAGCAACGACCTGGAAAAGAACTTCACGCTGAGCGAAGCCGGCGAGCGCGACGGCGCCGAATGGCTGACCGCGGTCCCGAAGACCAAGGACACCACCTTCGAGCAGATCGGCATCGGCCTGAAGGGCGGGGTGCCGGTGGCGATGGAACTGAAGGACCAGTTTGGCCAGGTGTCGCTGCTGAAGTTCACCAGCTTCCAGCGCAACCCGGCCCTCGGCGCCCAGCAGTTCAAGTTCGAGGTGCCGAAGGGCGCCGACGTCGTCAGCCAGTAAGAAACAGAACAAGGGGACCCTTTGACGCCTCGCTTTTCCCTGGGCGCCGTGCTGGCGCTCGTCCTTGCCGCGCCGCTGGCCGCCGCGGCTGCCCAGCCTCCCGTGTGCGCCAAGCCCGAGTGGCCCCAGGAGGCGCGCCGCTACGAACTCGAAGGCGTCACCACGCTGAAGTTCAGGATCGATCCGCAAGGCCGTCCGATCGAGTCCACGGTGGCGCGATCGAGCAACTGGGAGCTACTCGACCAGGCCTCCATCCAGGCCTTGTCTACCTGCGTGTTCCCGGCCGAGACGGTGCAGAGGGTGCAGGGCAAGACGGTGCCGCTGCAGTTCGTCTGGAAGCTGGAGGGCAGCAGCCGCGTGCCGCCGCTCTTCACGGAAGGCAGCTGCGCACCGTCCGAGCGTTTCTCCCGCTTTGCCCCGCTCCAACGCGGCGCGCCTGGCGAGGGTGGCGTGCTGGTGCGGCTGCTGGTGCGGGGTGACGGTGTGCCTTACGGCGTCAAGGCCGAAGCGGGCGGCGCCGATCCGGAACTGGCGCAGGCGGCGATCGCGTACGCGCAGAGCTGCCGGTTCGCCTATCCCAAAACCGGCGGCGCGCCTGGAAGCCCGGTCACCGGCCGGGTCCTGCTCAAGCAATAGAAGGTCGCGCCCCGCACACCTTGAGCAGGGGCGCGCGAGGCCTGACGTCCTGGATCATCAGGACGGGTGTGGCGTTCTTCATGAGGCGGCTCCGGCATGGAAACGCCCGATGATATGACCGGGTTGCGCGGCTGGCCTGCCTTGTCGCGCCTGCCGCTATACGTCGCATCGGCTACACTAGGCGCATGCACAAGCATTCATACCTTTTCGCCTTTGCCTTGACCGTCCCGGGAGCGCGTCATGGATGACCTGTTCAAGACCGAACCATCGCCACCGCTGGCCGAGGCGCTGCGTCCGCGCACCATCGACGAGGTGATCGGCCAGAGCCACCTGCTCGGTCCCGGCAAGCCGCTCAATCTCGTGTTCAAGTCCGGCAAGCCGCACTCGATGATCCTGTGGGGCCCGCCCGGCGTCGGCAAGACCACGCTGGCGCGCCTGACGGCCTACGCCTTCGACTGCGAATTCATCGCATTGTCGGCCGTCCTGTCGGGCGTGAAGGACATCCGCGCCGCCGTCGAACAGGCGGAGCAGTACCTGGCGCGCGGCAAGCACACCATCCTGTTCATCGACGAGATCCACCGCTTCAATAAATCGCAGCAGGATGCGCTGCTGCCCTTCGTCGAGTCGGGCCTCGTGACCCTGATCGGCGCCACCACTGAGAATCCTTCGTTCGAGGTCAACTCGGCGCTGCTGTCGCGTTCCCAGGTCTACGTCCTGAAGGCCTTGAACGACGACGAGATGCGTCAGTTGCTGCGGCGTGCGCAGGAGCGCGTGTTGCAGCACCTGAGCTTCGAGGACGTCGCGGTCGATACCCTGGTCGGTTATGCCGATGGCGATGCGCGGCGCTTCCTCAACCTGCTGGAGCAGACCAAGACCTCGGCCGAGACCTCGGGCATCACCACCATCACCGCCGACTTCGTCGAGAACGCGCTGACGCTCAACGCGCGCCGTTTCGACAAGGGCGGCGACAACTTCTACGACCAGATCTCGGCCCTGCACAAGTCGGTGCGCGGCTCGCATCCGGACGCGGCCCTGTACTGGCTGTGCCGCATGCTTGACGGCGGCGCTGACGCCAAGTACCTGTCGCGCCGCATTGTGCGCATGGCCTGGGAAGACATCGGCCTGGCCGACCCGCGCGCGCTCCAGATCGCCAACGACGCCGCCACCACTTACGAACGCCTCGGTTCGCCCGAAGGCGAGCTGGCACTGGGCCAGGCCGTCATTTATCTCGCGATCGCGGCCAAGAGCAATGCCGGCTACAACGCCTTCAATGCCGCCATGGCCTTTGTACGCAAGGACAAGTCGCGCGAGGTCCCGGTCCATCTGCGCAATGCACCGACCAAGCTGATGAAGGAACTCGGCTACGGCCACGAGTACCGCTACGCGCACGACGAACCGCACGCGTATGCGGCCGGTGAAACCTACCTTCCCGAAGGGATGCGCGAACCCGGCTGGTACCAGCCGGTGCCGCGCGGCGTCGAGTCGAAAGTGGCCGAGAAACTGGCCTTCTTGCGCAGCCTCGACGAGGACGCGCGCAAGGACGGGGACGGCTGAATCGCTGTGTGGTGCGCGGCCGGGGCGCGGTTTTCGACGCTTCGTCGCGCATTGCGCACGCTTCCTCCTGCTTTTCTGCGGCCAGTCCGCGCTTTGCGCATTCCAGCCCCTGTTTTTGGCGCTTCATCGCATGTCGATGGCGATGCCCCCGGTCGATCGGTAAAGTTCAACCATACCGAATCACTTTTGACCCCAAGGAGCACACCATGAACATCCGCAAAAACTTCGAAGCCGTCTTCATCACTGCCGCCGCCCTGGGCCTGGTCGCCAGCTACGCCACCGCCGCCGCCCGTCCGGTCGAAGTGGTGCAGCCTGCCACCGCGACCCTGGTCGATTCGACCGTGCACGTGGTCGTCGTCAAGGCGCCGCGCCTGTCCGTCGCAGAGAAAGCCGGCCTGAAGTAATGCAGCGCAGGGCTGCGCGAGGCCCGGGACGAGGGTAGATCAAACCCTTGGTCAATCTCGCGAGGAGAATTAGCAGAAAACTGCGGTCGGCTTGGTACAATTGTGTTTTCGACATACGCAAGCGTCCCCGACATGATTGACATCCAACTTCTCCGCAAAGACATCGACAACGTCGCCGCGCGCCTGGCGACCCGCAAGTTCCAGCTCGACGTGGCTGCCTTCAACGCCCTCGAAGCCGAACGCAAAGCGATCCAGACGCGCACCGAAGAACTGCAGGGCAAGCGCAACTCGCTGTCCAAGCAGATCGGCATGATGAAGGGCAAGGGCGAGGACACCAGCGCCGTGATGGCGGAAGTGGCCGGCCTGGGCGACGAACTGAAGGCCAACGAAGTCAAGCTGGCCGAAGTGCAGGACAAGATGGCGCGCTTCATGGAAGCGGTGCCGAACCTGCCGCACGAGAGCACCCCGCAGGGTACGGACGAGTCGGGCAACGTCGAAGTGCGCAAGGTGGGTACGCCGCGCAGCTTCGATTTCGAGGTCAGGGACCACGTCGACATCGGCGAAAAGCTGGGCCTGGACTTCGACACCGCCACCAAGCTGACCGGCTCGCGCTTCTCGATGATGAAGGGCGGCATGGCGCGCCTGCACCGCGCGCTGGCGCAGTACATGCTCGACACCCATACCGGCAAGCACGGCTATACCGAGTGCTACACCCCGTACATGGTCAACGCCGATTCGCTGCACGGCACCGGCCAGCTGCCGAAGTTCGAAGCCGACCTGTTCTCGGTGAAGAAGGGCGGCGCCGAAGGCGAGGGCGAGAACTTCTACCTGATTCCGACTTCGGAAGTGTCGCTGACCAACGTGGTGCGCGGCGAGATCGTGGCGCTCGACCAGCTGCCCCTGAAGATGACCGCACACACCCCGTGCTTCCGCTCGGAAGCCGGCAGCTACGGCCGCGACACCCGCGGCATGATTCGCCAGCACCAGTTCGACAAGGTCGAGCTCGTGCAGGTCGTGCATCCGGAAACGTCGTACGCAGCGCTGGAAGAGATGGTCGGCCAGGCGGAGTTTATCCTGACCTCGCTGGGCCTGCCGTACCGCGTGATGCAGCTGTGCACCGGCGACATGGGCTTCTCGGCCGCCAAGACCTACGACCTGGAAGTCTGGCTGCCGGCGCAGAACACCTACCGCGAGATCTCGTCGCTGTCGAACTGCGAAGCCTTCCAGGCACGCCGCATGGGTGCACGCCTGCGCAATGCGGCCGGCAAGACCGAGCTGCTGCACACCCTGAACGGCTCGGGTCTGGCGGTGGGCCGCACGCTGGTAGCGGTGCTGGAGAACTACCAGCTGGCGGATGGCAGTGTGATCATTCCGGAAGTGCTGCGTCCGTACATGGGCGGGCTGGAGCGTCTGGCGCCGGCTGCTTGAAGCTCGACGGAAGAGGGAGTTTTAAATTGCTCTTCCGTTTTTGCAAGAGCGCCGCTATAATGCGTGTCTCTCGCAGACAAGCGACCGCAGCACCGATTTAGGAGAGGTGGCAGAGTGGTCGAATGTACCTGACTCGAAATCAGGCGTACGGGTGACCGTACCGTGGGTTCGAATCCCACCCTCTCCGCCAAGAAAATGAAAAGGGCCCCATCGGGGCCCTTTTTATTTTTGTGGCGGAGAGGAGGGAGCTCCTGAGGAGCTCCCGCGTGGGATTCGAAGCCTCGCGCATGCTTGCGCGAGGGCGGCCCGCGGAACGTGGGCGAATCCCATGCTTGCTCAGCCAGCCGGGCCAACCGGAGTCGAAATCGGGTTGCTCTTATGTGAAATATTATTTCGCGCCAATTCTCTCTTCCCGAAATGCCACACAGCCGCTATAATGCGGCCTCGCTTACGGCGACCACGCAGCACCGATTCAGGAGAGGTGGCAGAGTGGTCGAATGTACCTGACTCGAAATCAGGCGTACGGGTGACCGTACCGTGGGTTCGAATCCCACCCTCTCCGCCAGTAATAACAAAAAGGCCCTCCAACGTGAGGGCCTTTTTGTTTCTGCGCGGCGACCATGACATTCTTCTGTTCATTGCGTTCCCGCCATACGGTTGAGCACGGTCAGACCCCCTCCGTTTAGTCCCGAATTCCTTTCCAACCGAACTCATCTGTCAGCCATTCGTCAGTTGTCCGGCCGAGGATCGATCTGTCATCCACGCACCATCTTGGTGCAATTTGGCAATCCATCCAGGAGGAAAACATGGCTACCCGCAGCTCCCTGCGCAGTTCCCGCCTTCCTTGCCGCAGCGCGCTCGCGCTCGCGGTCGGCGCCGCCTTGCTGTCCGCATGCCACTGGCCGGGTGGCGGACGCGTCGATGAACTCAACAACCTGCGCGGCCCGACGCAGGACCTGACGATCGAGCTGCGCGAAGGGACCAACATGGCGGCCGCGCCGTCGCCCGACGGCCGCCAGATCGTGTTCTCGGCGCAGGGCGCCCTGTGGATCATCCCGGCCAGCGGCGGCGAGGCCAGGCGCATTACCGACTGGCGCGTCGAGCCGACCGCGCCGGTGTGGTCGCCCGACGGCAGGCGCATCGCCTTCCAGAACTACACACCGGAAGGGAACTTCCACATCTGGACCATCTCGCCGGACGGCCGCAACATCCGCGAGCACACCACCGGCCCTTACGATGACCGCGAGCCGGCCTGGCTGCCCGACGGCAGCGGCCTGGTGTTCTCGTCCGACCGCAGCGGCGACGGCCAGTACAAGATCTGGCGCGTGGGCGTGAACGGCGGGGCGCCGGTGCAAATCACGACCGGACCGGGCGCCGAGAGCAACCCAGTGGTCTCGCCCGACGGCACGCGCCTGGCTTATGTCGACGGCGCCAACGTCGTCACCGCGCCGATCGGCGGCGGCGCGCCGACCGTGGTTGCCCCCGGCACCGCCCCGGCATGGACTCCGA
Source organism: Massilia sp. IC2-477 (assembly GCF_020707265.1). Lineage (GTDB taxonomy): Bacteria > Pseudomonadota > Gammaproteobacteria > Burkholderiales > Burkholderiaceae_D > Telluria. Next base: position 119,510 of record NZ_JAJFEQ010000005.1, on the reverse strand, counting down.
GCGGCAGCGCGCTGGTCTACCAGGACGCGGCGCGCCAGCTGGTGGTGGGCGGCGCGGTGGTCACGAACAACGAGGACATCTTCCCGTTCCCGGTGCGCTTCCTCCCTGATGGTCGCTTCCTGTACACGGCCGATGGCCGTATCCGCATCCGCGACGCGGCCGGCGCCAACCCGAGCGACGTCAACTTCCGCGCGCAACTCAGGCTGCGCCGGCCGGTGCTGGGCGTGCAGGGAAAGGGCCGCGGCTTCGACAACTTCAACCTGCGCCATGCGAAGGGCATCAGTGCCCCCGTTCTGTCGCCGGACGGCCGCAGCATCGCTTTCGTCGCCCTGAACGACGTCTGGACCATGCGCATCGGCGCAGACCCAGTGCGCCTGACGAATGACCCGGACCGCGACCTGAACCCGCAGTGGACCGCGGACGGTCGCGCGATCTACTTCTCGTCCGAGCGCAACAACGCCGGCCAGCTGGCGGTGGACCAGGTCGAGGTGGCGACGGGCGCCCGTACGCGGCTGGCGGCGATCCCGGGCCGCTCGATCGCCACGCCGAAGATCTCGCCGGACGGTGGCCGCATCGCCTACACCACGCTGTCGGGCCAGCTCGAGATCTGGAACCGCGCCACCGGCACGCCGGAGGTGATCCTGGCTTCCGTCAGCACCCAGGTCAGCACGCCGCAGTGGACCCCCGACGGGCAGCGCATCCTCCTGGTCGACAACGAGCGCATCAACAATCGCTTCCGCGAAGGCTACAACAAGCTGCGCGTGATCGACCTGGCCAGCCGCACCGGCACCTTCTACCAGGTCGCGCCGGCGCCGCGCCAGATCGCCGAGCGCGACGAGGGCGCCGCCGTGCTCGCGCCGGACGGCACCCGGGTCGCCTTCATCATGGACTCGCGCCTGTACGTGATCCCGGTCGACGCCAGCGGCGCCCCGACCGGGCCGGCGCGCCGCGTCACCGAGGACATCGCCGACCTGCCGTCCTGGGGCGGCGACTCGCGCACCATCCTGTACAAGTCGGCCGAACGGGTGCGCACCGTGCGCGTGGACGGCAGCGGCACACGCGAGATTCCGGTCAAGCTGGAGTGGCGCCAGGCCGTGCCCGCGGGCCGCACCCTGATCCATGCCGGCCGCCTGTGGGACGGCGTCGGGACCAGCCTGCGCCACGACGTCGACATCGTGGTCGAGGGCAACCGCATCGTGTCGGTCGCCCCGCATACCGACCACCCGGCGAACCTCACGGTGGTCGATGCCGGCGGCCTGACCGTGATGCCGGGCCTGATCGAGACCCACCTGCACCCGCTGACCTTGTACCAGGGCGGCCAGTTCGGCCAGATCGCCCAGCTGATGCTGTCCTACGGGATCACCACGGCGCAGTCGGTGGCCGGGCCGCTGCACCAGAGCGTCGAGCTGCGCGAGGCGCTGGAAGCCGGCAACCTGCTCGGGCCGCGCCTGTTCGTCTCGCCGCCGCTGTGGGAGGGCAACCGCCTGTTCTACAGCTTCGCGCGCACCCTGCGCACGCCCGGCATCGCCGAACTGGAAATCTACAAGGCCAAGCGTTTCGACGCCGACTTCCTGAAGAGCTACGTGCGCGCGCCGATCCCGATCATGGAGCGCATCGCACAAGGGGCGCTCGACCTGCGCGTGCCGAGCGGCACCCACATGGTGCAGCCGGGGGCGGCCACCGGCCTGGCCGGCACCACCCACCTGTCGGCCACCCAGCGCATGGGCTACGGCTGGTCGAAGTCCTTCGCGCGCGCCATCACCTACCAGGATGCGGCCGACATCTACGGCAAGGGCGACTTCCGCCTGATCGACACCCTGTTTTCAAGCAGCGCGCTGGCCGGCCTCGACCCGGGCATCGCGCTCGATCCGCGCTTCATCCTGGTGCCGCCCAACTTCGTGCCCGGCCTGCAGAACGCGCAGCCGCCCACCGCGGCGCAACTGGCGACCATCATCAACGACGCCACCCAGCAGGCCAAGGTGCGCGCGGCCGGCGCGCTGGTGGCCAACGGCACCGATTCGCCGCTGGTAGTACCGGGCATCTCGCTGCACCTGAACATGCGCGGTGCTGCCCTGGTGGAGGGCAACCTGCAGGCGCTGTATTCGGTGACGCGCGACGCCGCCCGCATCGCCCTGGTGGGCGAGGACCTGGGCACGGTCGAGGGGGGCAAGCTGGCCGACCTGATCGCGGTGGGCGGCGACCCGCTGCAGGACCTGCGCGCCGCCGCCGACGTGCGCTTCGTGGTCAAGAACGGCCGGGTGATCCCGCTGGCCGAGATCCTGGCCCCGGCGCGCACGCCGCAGCAGCTGCAGGCGCGCGAGCAGGCGCTGGCGGCGCACGAGAAGCTGTGCCGCGAGCAGCGGCAGCAGTGCGAAGCGAAAGGAGGGCATGCGCACTGAGCTGATCTGACTACGCATGACATGGGGCCGGTTGTGCCGCAACTGGCCCCATTACAATTTGTTTCCAAATTGCATAAACCGAGCGGGGATGTTTGCTATTCTGTACAGGCTGCTTTCGCAACCAATAGTCACCGTCCGACACCATGCGCCTGCTGATCCTGCTCTGTCTTCTGCTGTCACCACTGGCCCAGTCTGCAACCCGGGCCATCTACGAACAGGATGGTGATCCCGGCCGGCTCGTGTTCGAGATCGCCGACAACGGCGACTTCCGCGCCGGCGCGCCGGACGGCCGCCAGTACCGGCTCGTGCTGGCCGGTGAAAGTTACCAGGTGGCGGAACTCGGTGGCAGGCCGGTCGTCGCGCGGCTGGCGGACATCGAAGCGGCCTTGCGGGCGAATGCCAACGATGCCGGCAGCGGCATCATGCGTGCCCTCAGCGCCATACCCGCATTCACCCCACAGCGCATCGTGCACAAGGGCCCGATCGAGATCAATGGCTGGAGCGGCGAGGTCTACAACATCCGCGGCGCGGAATGGGAATTCGACCGCTACGGCTCCGTGCGGGATCCGGAGGGCGCGCCATATTATGTCGTCAGCCGCGACCCGACTCTGCGCCAGGTCGGCCCGGCCCTGCTGGCCTTTACCGCCGGCGAACTCGCCTTCGGGCGCCATCTGCTGGCCGAGAACGCGAGCCGGCTGCTGCTCGATACGCTGCAGCAGCTGGCGGCGCGCGGCACGCTGATCGAGAGCAGCGAGAACGGACTGCAGTTGATGCAGGCCGAGCAGGCTGCCATCGATCCTGCGCGCCTGGCCCTGCCGGCGCCGCCGCTGTCGCGGGAGGCCGTGGCGGCGCTGGTGCGTGAACGGCGCAGCCCGTTCCGGGCCATCGTCGCGCCCTAGGCACGCGGTTTAGCGTTGCGCCATCCGAGAGGTGAGCGCCACCCGCTGCGCGATACGCGGATCAGGAACGTAGGTCATCAGCATGTCGTCGCCGTCGCGGCCGCGGTTGAAGTCCATCGTCACGTTGCCGTCGCCGGACGCGAAACCATAGGTCGACACCCGGACCAGGCGCATCGGTCCCTGCTTGTCGATGGTGGCGTCGATGTGGCGCGCGCCCGTGCGCACGCGCAGGTACCAGCCGTTCGACATCTCATAATTGCCGGTGATTTTTTCCGCCTGGCGCTGCTTGATGCGCTCTGGGGTGGCGCGCGCGCTCACCTGCACCGTGGAGCCTGGCGCGGTATCGGGCGGCGGGTAGGGCATGCTGTTCTGAGCGGCTGCGCCGGCGGCGAGCGCGAGCAGCGATGCGGAAAGCAGGAAGGACAGGGGACGCATGATCATTTCTCCATAGAGCGGCTGATCGAGTGATCCAGTCTAGGGCGGCGACGCTGTCCCGCAAGGGTTCACGCGCCGCCCATCACTAAACTGTCTCAGTCCGCAGGAACCCAGATCGGCAGGAAATGATTCAAAACGCCGTGGCCACTGCCAGGCCTTGAATCGCGTTTGCGCCCGTTCCAGCCTACCTGGCGGGGTCGAGCAGGCCGCGCGCCTTCAGCCACTCTTCCGCGCGGCGCGGCCACTGCGAGGCCGTACCAAGCCCGTCCCGCATCCCCATCCCATGCGCGCCGTGCTCGAACAGGTACATCTCCGCCGGTACCTTGTTACGCGTGAGCGCCTGGTAGAACAGGATGCTGTTCTCGACCGGCACCGAGGCGTCTTCCTGGGTATGGACCAGCAGGGTAGGCGGGGTCTGCGGCGTCACCTGGCGTTCCATCGACATCAACTGCACCTCTGCCGCCTTCGGCGCCGCGCCCAGCAGCGCCTTGCGCGAACCGGCATGCACAGCCGGGCCGTCCATTGCGATCACCGGATACATCAGCATCAGGAAGTCGGGCCGGGCGCTGACAGCATCCAGCTGCGCACCCGTGCGCCCCAGTGGATGGTCGAACAGGGTGCCCGCACTGGCCGCCAGGTGGCCGCCGGCCGAACTGCCCATCACGCCGATGCGATCGGGACGGACATTGAAGCGCGCCGCCTGCGAGCGCACCAGCCGGACGGCGCGCAGCACATCCTGCAGCGGCGCGGGGTGGCCGAATTCCTGCTGGCGGTAGGTGAGCACGAAGCTGGTTACGCCCAGGGTCCCGAGCCAGTGCGCGTATTGCTCGCCCTCGCGCCGGGTCGACTGGCGCACGTAGCCGCCACCCGGACAGATGATGACCGCCGTGCCGTTGGCGCGGTCCACCGCAGCCGGATAGACCGTCAGGGTCGGCTCCGTGATATTGGTGGTGCGGCCATCTTCGTCGACGCGGTTGGGACCAAGTTCGGGCTTGGCACCGGGCACTCCTTCGGGCCACAATGGCATTATCTGCGGGCCTGCGGCGGCTGCGGCTGTGGAAATCGGGCCGGCAGCGGCCAATGCGAGTGCGGCAGCCAGCTGGGTCATCGTGCGTCTCCTGTGTTCATTCATCGACTGTCCTCATATGGTAAAGCGTTCTAGTCCCGGCCTTATTCTCGCATCCGCAGCGCTGCTGGTGGGCTGCGCCACGCCTGGCGTGCAACCGTTCGACCGCGCCGACGCGCTGGAAGCTGTCACGACGCCGGCGGCCGACGCCGCGGCGCTCTGGTCGCGGGATGCTGCCGGGGTAATCCACCTTGCCGGCAAGCCTTCCGGCTTCATCGCGACCCGCGCCAGCTACGCCAACTACCGCATGCATCTCGAATGGCGCTGGCCGGGCAAGCCAGGCAATGCGGGCGTGCTGCTGCATGTGGCGTCCGGCCCCAGGGACGGCGTCTGGCCGCTCAGCATACAGGTGCAGACCAAGCATGGTTTCGCCGGCGACCTGCTGCCGATGGCAGGGGCCAGCTTCGCCGAAGCGCTCACCAGCGCACCCGGCGCCTACCCGGCGATCAAGGGACGGCTCGGTGCCAACAGCGAGCGGCCGGCGGGCGAATGGAACAGCGCCGATATCCTCAGCCGCGATGGCGTGATCGAGGTCACGGTGAATGGCGTGGCGCAGAACCAGGTGACTGCGGCCGCACCGCGCGTTGGACGCATCGGCTTCCAGCTCGAAGGCGCCCCCTATGAACTGCGCAACGTCAGTATCACGCCGCTGCCATGATCATCTCCTCCGCCACCGACTTTCGCGAAGCGGCGCGCCGGCGCCTGCCGCCTTTTCTCTTTCACTACCTGGACGGCGGCGCCGGCGCCGAGCAGACCCTGCGCGCCAACGTCGACGACCTGCAGAAGGTCAGGCTGCGCCAGCGTGTCCTGCGCGGTTCCAAGCAACTGGACTTGGGCGTGCAGTGGTTCGGCCAGGACTATGCGCTGCCGATCGCGCTGGCGCCGATCGGCCTGGCCGGCATGTACGCGCGCCGCGGCGAGGTGCAGGCGGTGCGCGCGGCCTGTCGCAGCAGGATCCCCTTCATCCAGTCCACGGTCTCGGTGTGCCCCCTGTCTGAAGTGGCGGCGCAGGCGGACCGGCCGATCTGGTTCCAGCTTTATGTGCTGAAGGACCGCGGCTTCATGCGCGACGTGATGCGGCGTGCCTGGGAGCTGGGCGCGACCACGCTGGTGTTCACGGTCGACATGCCGGTGCCGGGGGCACGCTACCGCGATGCCCATAGCGGCATGAGCGGCCCGAACGGACCGCTGCGGCGCGTGCTGCAGGCAATGATGCATCCGCGCTGGGCCTGGGACGTGGGCGTGCTCGGACGCCCGCACGACCTCGGGAACATCTCGGCCTACCGCGGCAGCGCCACCGGGCTGGCCGACTACATCGGCTGGCTGGGCGCGAACTTCGATCCGGGCATCGCCTGGGCCGATTTGCAGTGGATCCGCGACGAGTGGAAGGGCAAATTGATCCTCAAGGGCATCCTCGACCCGGAGGACGCACGCGACGCACTGGCCTTCGGCGCCGACGGCATCGTGGTGTCGAACCACGGCGGACGCCAGCTCGATGGCGCGCCGTCCACCGCGCAGGCGCTGCCCGCCATCGCGGCCGAGGTGAAGGGCAGGATGGCGATCTTCGCGGACGGCGGCGTGCGCACCGGCACCGACGTGTTCCGCATGCTGGCCCTGGGCGCCGACGGCGTCCTGATCGGCCGCGCCTTCATCTATGCGCTGGCCACGCAGGGCCAGCTCGGGGTCGAGCGCCTGCTGGCGATCATGGAAAAGGACCTGCGCACCAACATGGTGTTGACAGGCGTGCAGAGGGTAGCCGACATCGGGCCGCAGCAGCTGGCACCTTAATCCTTGCGCGCGCGACCGTCCAGGCCCGCCAGCACGTCGATCGGCAGCGGGAACACGATGGTCGAGGACTTGTCGCCGGCAATCGCCCCCAGCGTCTGCAGGTAGCGCAGCTGCATCGCGCCCGGCTGGCGCGACAGCACCAGCGCGGCCTGCTGCAGCTTTTCAGAGGCCTGCAGCTCGCCTTCCGCATGGATCACCTTGGCCCGCCGCTCGCGCTCGGCCTCGGCCTGGCGCGCGATGGCGCGTACCATCGATTCGTCCAGGTCGACGTGCTTGATCTCCACATTGGCCACCTTGATGCCCCAGGCGTCGGTCTGGGCGTCCAGCACCTGCTGGATGTCGATGTTGAGGCGCTCGCGCTCCGCCAGCATCTCGTCCAGTTCGTGCTTGCCCAGCACAGCGCGCAGCGTGGTCTGGGCCAGCTGGCTGGTCGCTTCCATGAAGTTGGCGACCTGGATGATGGCACGCTCCGGGTCGACCACGCGGAAGTACAGCACCGCGTTGACCTTGACCGAGACGTTGTCGCGCGAGATCACGTCCTGGGTCGGCACGTCGAGCACGATGGTGCGTAGGTCGACCCGCACCATCTGCTGCAGCACCGGGATGATGATCACCAGGCCGGGACCCTTCACGCCCCAGAAGCGCCCCAGCTGGAACACCACGGCGCGTTCGTACTCGCGCAGGATGCGGATCGCCGACACCAGCAGCGCCAGCACCAGGAACAGGATGGCGCCCAGGCCGATGCCGAATCCCGTCATGATGGCGCCACCTTGCCGCCGTCCGCCGGTACCACTTCCAGCGTCAGGCCGTCCCTGCCGACGATGCGCACCTGTTGTTGCGCCGCCAGGGGCGTGCTGCTGACGGCCCGCCACAGCTCGCCCTCCACGCGGACCCAGGCATCGTTCGCGCGGCGCGGTCCGGTCTGCTCCACCGTGCACAGCATGCCGATCAGGCCCGCCGCACCGCTCGTCACCGGCCGGCGCCGGGTCTTCACGGCCAGGCGCACCGTACCGAACAGGAGCAGGGCGCTGGCGGTGGCCAGGGTGCCGACCAGCCCGGGCGGGATGCCGTAGCCGGGCAGCTCGGTATCAATCAGCATCAGCGCGCCGGCGACAAAGGCCGCGACGCCGCCCAGTCCAAGGATGCCGAAGCTGGGCAGGAAGGCTTCGGCGCCCATGAAGGCCAGGCCCAGCACGATCAGGGCCAGTCCGGCGTAGTTCACCGGCAGCAGCTGCAGGGCGTACAGGCCCAGCAACAGGCAGATCGCCCCGATCACGCCCGGCGCCACCGCGCCCGGATTCATGAACTCGAACACCAGCCCATACAGGCCGACCGTCATCAGGAGCAGGGCGACGCTGGGGTTGGCGATCGCCCCCAGCGCATTGGTGCGCCAGTCGGGCGTGAAGGACACCGTCACCGCGCCGCCGGTGTGCAGGACCCGTGGCTGGCCCAGCACGCTGACGGTACGGCCCTCGAGGCTGGCGAGCAGGGTCGGGAGGTCGGGGGCGAGCACGTCGATTACCTGCAGCTTGAGGGCGTCGTCGGCACTGAGGCTAACGGATTCGCGCACGGCGCGCTCGGCCCAGTCGGCATTGCGGCCGCGCAGCTGGGCCAGGCTGCGCAGGTAGGCGGCGGCGTCGTTGGTCGCCTTGGCCACCGAGGGAGAGGGCTGTTTCGGGGCGTCCTTGCCGGCGTCGCCTGGAGGCGCCAGCCCGACCTCGACCGGCGTCGCGGCGCCGACGTTGGTGCCCGGCGCCATGGCCGCGACGTGGCTCGCGTACAGGATGTAGGTGCCGGCGCTGGCGGCGCGCGCGCCGCTGGGCGCGACCCAGGTGGCGACCGGTACCGGCGAGGCCAGGATGGCCTTGATCACGGTGCGCATCGAGGTGTCGAGGCCGCCCGGAGTGTCCATGCGCAGGATCAGCAGGCCGTGCCCGAGCGCGGCCGAGCGTTCGATGCTGCGCACCACGTGGTCGGCACTGGCGGGACCGATGGCGCCGTCGATGTCGAGCAGGCCGACCGCCGGCGGCGCGGCGGCGGCGGGCAGCAGTGCGGCGATCAAGAGAATGATCGCGGCTCCGGCCGATGCGAGGGTGTGGCGCAAGATGGTCTCCTCCCGTTCATGTGCTTGGACAGCACATCCGGGCCGGGTGTTCCGGAAGCGGCCATGGCGCCCCGTGCTAAGATGCAAGGTCACGCAATGCCGCATCGGATCAACGCAGTGAAACACAGCTTATTCCTGTTCGACCTGGACGACACCCTGCTCGATTTCCGGGCTTCCGAGCAGCTCTCCTTCGACCGCACCATGCGCGCACTCGGCCTGAGCGACGAACTCGAGGGCCTGTTCCAGCAATACCAGGCGATCAACCTGGCCCTGTGGCGCGCGTTCGAGGCGGGCAGCGTGTCGAAGGACGTGCTGAAGGTAGAGCGCTTCCGCCGCACCTTCGCCGACAACGGCCTGGACCTGGACCCGGAGGCCGCCAGCCGGCTCTATCTCGAATCGCTGTCCGAGACCGTGGTGCTGGTCGACGGCGCCCAGCGCCTGTGCGCGGAACTGAGCGCCATCGGCGAGATCGGCATCATCACCAACGGCGTGCACCACATCCAGCACCGGCGCATCGCCAGCTCCGGGCTGGGCGAGCACATCGCCTTCGTTGCGACCTCGGAAGCCTGCGGCCACGCCAAGCCGGACAGCCGCTTCTTCGAATACACCACCGGCATGGCGCGCCGCTTCGCCAGGCACGAGACCATCATCGTCGGCGATCGCCTGGATGCCGACATCCTCGGCGCCAACCGCTTCGGCATCGACAGCTGCTGGTTCAATCCGGGGCGCCTGGCCAACGACACGCAGGCGCTGCCCAGCGTCGAGGTGGCCAGCCTGCACGAGGTCGTACCCGCCCTGCGCGCGCTGGCGGCCGACTAGGGGGCGTGCCTGCGTAGCAGGGCGGTGCTATGCTCGGGCAAACAACCCGGGAGACGACCATGCAGAGCGCACCTGCCGCAAGAAACCACGACGACCTCGGCAAACTGATCCTGCGCGTCGTTCTCACGCTCCTGCTGCTGTTCCATGGTCTGTCGAAGATCGGCGGCGGCGTCGGCTTCATCGAAGGCATGCTGCAAAAAGCCGGCTTGCCGGCCATCTTCGCCTATGGCGTGTACGTCGGCGAAGTGCTGGCGCCGCTGCTGCTCCTGGTCGGCCTGTTCACCCGCGCGGCGGCGGCTGTGGTCGCGGTCAACATGGTGGTGGCGCTGCTGCTGGTGCATACCGGCGAATTCTTCTCGCTCTCGGACACCGGCGGCTGGGCCCTGGAACTGCAGGGCATGTACCTGGGCAGCGCGATCGCCCTGGTCTTCCTCGGCGCGGGCCGCTTCAGCCTTGGCGGCCTCGAGGGTCGCTGGAATTAGGTAAACGCTTAACTCATCTTTTGACACCCGAGAATTGGCAATGTTATATTGCTCGGAATGATGTGGTAACGTTTCCAACCGGGAGAGCAGATGAAGACGAGACGACAGGCCATCCAGATGCTGTGTGCCGCCACCCTGGCGCCTGCGCTGATGGGACACGGGGCGCAGGCCGCAGCCGCCAATACCTGGCAGGTGGTGACCACGGCCAAGGACAGCGGCAAGCGCTTCGATGCGCAGGCGCTGCCTGAAGCGAAAGCCTCGGGCCAGCCGCTGGAAACGGAAGTCGCCGTGTTCGTCGACAGCAGCAAGCGCTTCCAACAGGTGTTCGGTTTCGGCGGCGCCGTCACCGATGCGGTGGCCGAGGTGTACGCCAAACTGACGCCGGGCGCGCAGAAGGACTTCCTCACCGCCTATTTCGACCCACGCCAGGGCCTGGGCTACAACGTGGTCCGTACCACCATCCACAGCTCGGACTTCAGCAGCGGCAGCTACACCTATGTGAAGGAGGGCGACCGCTCTCTGGCGTCCTTCAGCATCGAACACGACATGCAGCACCGGGTGCCGCTGCTGCGCCAGGCGCTGGCGGCGACCAAGGCGCACGGCAGCCAGCTGCGCGTGTTTGCCAGCCCGTGGAGTGCCCCGGCCTGGATGAAGACCAACAACAACATGCTGCGTGGTGGCAGCCTGAACCCGGGCGACCGCGCGCTGTGGGCCCAGTACTACGTGAAGTTCGTGCAGGCCTATGAAAAGGCGGGCATCCCGATCTGGGGCCTGTCGGTGCAGAACGAGCCAATGGCGACCCAGCGCTGGGAATCGATGATCTACACCGCCGAGGAAGAAACCCGCTTCCTGGGCGACCACCTGGGGCCAGCCTTGACGAAGGCGGGCCTGGGCGACAAGAAGATCGTGGTCTGGGACCACAACCGCGACCTGCTGCCGCAGCGCGCCGCCCACATCCTGTCCGACCCGAAAGCGCGGCCCTATGTCTGGGGCGTGGGCTTCCATTGGTACGAGACCTGGACCAAGGGCGAGCCGATGCACGCCAACGTGGCGGCCGTGCACGAAGCTTACCCGGAGGTCAACCTGCTGCTGACCGAAGCGACCGTGGAGAAGTTCGACCCGGCCAAACTGCAGCACTGGGCCAACGGCGAGCGCTACGGCAGCGAGATCATCGCCGACCTGAACGCCGGCGCAGTGGGCTGGATCGACTGGAACATGCTGCTCGACAGCCGCGGCGGCCCCAACCACGTGGGCAACTTCTGCTTCGCGCCCCTGCATGCCAGCGACGACGGCCAGCTGGTATACACCCCGAGTTATGCCTACCTGGGCCACTTCACCCGCTACATCAAGCCGGGCGCCCGGCGCGTGAGCGCGGCCAGCAGCCGCAGCGTGCTGGCTACCACCGCCTTCCGCAACACGGACGGGAGCCTCGCGATCGTGGTGATGAACAAGACGGACCAGGCCCAGAAGTACCGTCTGATCGTGGACCGCAAGGAAGTCACGGTCGATATTCCCGCCCACGCGATCCAGACGGTTCTGCGTTAGCGCATAGCGACTGTTTTACGTCCGTTAGCAGTAAAACCGTCGCACCGGCGAAGGCCGGTGCCCAAGTTCGTCGAGTACTAGTACGCATGCAAAATTGGGCGGAACAATGCCAGTGGCATTGTTCCGGCCTTCGCCGGAAGTCGCAGGCGCCAGTGGCGCGTACGACGTTTTTGGGCCGCGGGCCGGGCTACTCAACGCTTGATGGCGTGCAGCCACACCGCCGCGATCCGCTCCACGTCTTCGTAACCCGGTTCGCCCAGCTGGCCGCTGAAGATGTCCGGGTCCAGCTCCTCGTAGCTCCAGTGGTCGCACTGCGCCTCCAGGTCCGGACGGATTGCTTCCAGAAAGTCGTCGACCGGCCCCGCAATCGCCACTCCCGTGTACAGCATCAGGTTGCCGCCGCGGCGCAGATGGGCCAGGCTTTCGCGCACGATGCGCACCGACAGCTCGGCCCCGCGCATGCCGCCGCCGTGGCGGTAGGGGAGCTCGCTCGGGTCCAGCACATAGGGCGGGTTCGACACTACCAGGTCGAACTCGCCATCCAGTCCGGCGAACAGGTCGCTGTGGCGCGCCTCCAGGTTATCCAGCCCGGCCAGGCGCGCGTTCACCACCGTCAGCGCCAGCGCCCGGGTATTGATGTCGGCCCCGATCACCTCGGCATGCGGGAACTGGCGCGCGATCGCCAGCGCGCCGCCGCCGCCGCCGCAGCCGATGTCCACGGCCCGGGTCGGTCCCGCGGCCAGCCAGGGGAAGGCGCGCCCCATGGTGCCCACAAAACGGTAGGTGTCCGGTCCGAAGAACACGGAATCGTCGTCGTCGGTCGGGTAGGCCGAGTGAAACACCAGCATCTCGCCCAGGGTTGACGCGCGCAGCGTCGAGCGCAGCAGGGCGCCATCGGGCTCCACGATCCGCGCCTCCCGCATCAGGCCCAGCAGTTCGGGATCGACATCGGCGGGCGCGAACGGCCGGCTCCAGCCGAAGATGCCGCGCAGGTCGATCGCGCGTTCGTTGCCGGGGCGGCGGTTGATGCGGCGGTGGGTGGACGGGGTCACCGTGATGAAACGGTAGTCGTGCGCGCGCAGGTAGCGTCCGACGGCGAGCAGGGCGTTGGCGTGTGGGCTAGTCATGCCGTGCAGCGTCGCATGCCGGGGGCTGCGGCGCTGTGCGTCACCGCACGTAGAGAACAGCTTGGTCGTGGGAAATTTCCACCGCTATGTGAGCATGCGAACAGTTCGAATCCCGGCCGCCCCACATACTCAATCGCACAATGGGCTTCCGGGAGAGGGAACATGGCAAGCAGGGACGGTATCGAAGCAGGTGGCGGACGCGTCGAGCGCGAGATTGCGCGCGAGCGCCACGAACGGGCATTGCATGACGAGGCGCGCGCCGGCTTGAGCGCGCTGGAAGAAGAATTCCGCATCAAGGATGCGCGCGAGCGCGCCGACACGGGCATGCTGAAGCGGCACCCCGGGCGATAACGAGGAGATCGAGGATGAAATGGGAAGGCGAACGCCAGAGCGATAACGTGGAAGACCGCCGCGGCGGCGGCGGGGGCTTTGGGGGTATCGGCGCCGGCAAGGTCGGCATCGGCACCCTGGTCATTGCCCTGGTCGGCGGCGCCATCTTCGGCGTCGATCCCGGCACCATCCTGGCGCTGCTGGGCGGCGGCGGCGGCCCGGTCCCGGTGCAGCAGGCGCCGCGCGCCGAACCGGCCAACGATCCCGAAACGCGCTTCGTGCGTGCCACTCTGGGCTCGACCGAGGATGCCTGGGCCGCCCTGTTTTCAAGCCAGGGCGCGCAATACCAGCCGGCGCGCCTGGTACTTTTCGAGAATGCTACCGGCACCGCCTGCGGCACCGGCCGCAGCGCCACCGGTCCCTTCTATTGCCCGGCCGACCGCCAAGTCTACATCGACCTGAGCTTCTTCCGCCTGATGGAGCAGCGCTTCAAGGTGGAGGGCGAATTCGCCCAGGCCTACGTGATCGCCCACGAGGTCGGCCATCACGTGCAGAACCTGCTGGGCATTTCCGACCAGGTCCACAACGCCCAGCGCAGCATGTCCGAAACCGAGGGCAACCGCCTGTCGGTGCGCCTCGAGCTGCAGGCCGACTGCTTCGCCGGCATCTGGGCCAACCAGCGCCGCCAGATCATCGAGCCGGGCGACGTCGAGGCCGCGCTGGCGGCCGCCACCGCGATCGGCGACGACGCCCTGCAACGTCAGTCGCAGGGCACGGTGGTGCCGGATTCGTTTACCCACGGCAGTTCGGCGCAGCGCGTGCGCTGGTTCCGGCGCGGGCTGGAAAGCGGCAGCGTGGAGCAGTGCAATACCTTCGAGGCGCGTCAGCTCTAAGACGTCTTGTAGGAGAACTTCCCGTTAGGAGCGGGCTCGACCCAAAGTCGGCACAAATGCCCCGTTCGTTTCCGTGCGCGTATCGCAATCCTTGGCGTTTTGACATAACGTGAATGCACAGCCTGCCAAGTCGGCAGGCGCCGTTATTCCGTTCTGAACATTATCGAGGAGGAGTTATGCTGGCAATGAACTACCGCGGGCCCTATCGCGTCCGTGCCGATCACAAGCCCGACCCCGTCATCGAGCACCCGGGCGACGCCATCGTGCGCGTCACCCGGTCCTGCATCTGCGGCTCGGACCTGCACCTGTACCATGGCCTGGTGCCCGACACCCGCGTCGGCCACACCTTCGGCCACGAGTTCATCGGCGTGGTGGAAGAGGTGGGCCCCGGTGTCCAGAACCTGAAAGTCGGCCAAAAGGTGCTGGTGCCGTTCAACCTGTTCTGCGGTTCCTGCTTCTTCTGCGACCGCGAACTGTACGGCAATTGCCACAATACGAATCCACAAGCCACCGCAGTCGGCGGGATCTACGGCTACTCGCACACGGCCGGCGGCTACGACGGCGGCCAGGCCGAGCTGGTGCGCGTGCCGATGGCCGACGTCGGCCCGATGGTGATCCCCGACGACATCCACGACGACGATGCGGTGCTGCTCACCGACGCGGTGCCGACCGGCTACCAGGCGGCGGAAATGGGCGACATCAAGGAAGGCGACACGGTGGTCGTGTTCGGCGCCGGGCCGGTCGGCATCTTCGCCGCCAAGTCGGCCTGGCTGATGGGAGCAGGGCGCGTGATCGTGGTCGACCACATCGAATACCGCCTCGAGTTCGTCAAGCGCTACGCCCAGTGCGAAGTGATCAACTTCAAGGAAGTGCAGGACATGGCCCTGCACATCAAGAAGATGACCGACTGGATGGGTGCCGACGTCTGCATCGACGCGGTCGGTTGCGAAGCCTCGGGCAGCGCCATGCAGACCATCACCGGCCGCTACACCATGATGCAGGCCGGCGCCGCCACCGTGCTGCACTGGTGCATTAACTCGGTGCGCAAGGGCGGTAATGTCTCGATCGTCGGCGTCTACGGCCCGACCTTCAATGCGGTCCCGATCGGCAATGCCCTGAACAAGGGCCTGACCCTGCGCATGAACCAGGCCAGCGTCAAGCGCCACCTGCCGCGCCTGATCGAGCACATCCGCGAAGGACGCCTGAATCCGAAGGAAATCATCACGCACCGCGTGCCACTGGAAGAAGTGTCGGATGCCTATCACATCTTCTCGGGCAAGCTCGACAACTGCATCAAGACCATCCTGATCCCGCCGAACGCGAACCAGGTAAAAGCGGTCTCGGCCAGCGCACTGCATTAAGGAGCGAACATGGAACCACGCAGCGATATCCAGGAACACCACCATCACGGACACGACCACGATCACGACCACGGCCACCTGCAGCATCACCCGAGCCAGGGCCACATCGCGCCGCGCCGTCCCTCGCGCCAGGAACTGCAGCACATCAACGGCTGGGGCGCCGACCTCGACCGCAAGAACCGCCCCGCCGTGCCGATGGAGCGCACTCCGCCTCGCTACACTCCCCAGCTGGAGGGCGACCCGGTACAGCAGCAGGAAAAAGTGGAAGTGCTGGTCTCGCCAGAACGTCCGGGCATCACCCAGATCTTCGGCACCGTGCAGCCGCCTTCGGGACTGTCGGGCATGATCCGGCGCCTGGCCTTCAAGTCCACCGAGAACGATCTTCGCCACTGGCTGCTCCTGCTGCTGGCGGATCGCGTCAACGTGGTCGAAGGCGTGGCCGAGGACCTGGCGCGCGGGCACATCCCGAACGTGCTGGGCGAGATGGGCATCAAGGCCGAGCTGAAGCACAACCCGGCCGGTCTGGCCAAGAAGGCCCTGATCACCACCGCCGTGGTCGGCGCCGCCTGGTACCTGCTAAAGGGCCGGGACCGTCACGAAAGCCGCTATGACGGCGACCGTTACGACGGCGACCGCTACGGCGAGCGTTACTACCGTTAAGCAGCTTCCCGGGAAGGCAAAGGACGCCGCGTCGCTTCTGCGGCCGGCGTCTTGCGCTTTGCCGGCTTGCGGCGGAACTTCAGCCACACCACCAGGCCGGTGACGAAGAACAGCAGCGGCGTCACGCCTACCACGCTGATCAGGATGCGCCCGGCCAGGCCGAAGGCTTCGCCGGTGTGCAGCGGGTAGAGCAGGCTGGTGAACCAGTCGCCGCCCCTTGCCGCCAGCGGATCGATGGTGCGCAGCACCGCGCCGCTGCCGGCGTCGACACTCACCCGGGTGGCGCCGGCGCCGTGGCGCAATTCTCCCGGCTGGCGCACCCTGACTTCATACGGCTGTTCAGGCTTGCCGGGAATGCCGATGCGCGAGACCCGCCCTCGCGGATAACGCGCCTGCGCCGCCGCCATCGCCACGCCCGCATCGATGCGCGGCGCATCCTTGCTGCTGGCGTTCGTGAGCTTCCCGTTTTTTGTCAGCGGCGCCACCGCGCGGATCGCCGGCGTGACCCAGTCCGGCATGTTGAAATACACCCCCGAAAAAGCCAGTACCAGCAATACCGGCGCCACGTAGAAACCGGCCGCGCGGTGCAGCTGGAAGCTGAATTTCGGCCAGTTGCCGCCGCGGCGCACGGAGATCGCGTGCCAGAACGCGGACAGGGTCATTTTCGGCCACCACACCACGATGCCCGTCAGCGTCAGCAGCAGCAAGGCCACGCCCTGCACTGCGATGATTAGCTTGCCCGCGTCGCCAACCATCAGGTAGCGATGCAGGTGGAACAGCGTCGGCATCAGGAGCGGGCGCGAGAATCCTGCTTCGCCCCAGTTGCGTTCTCCCAGCACCGCGAGATTCGCCGGGTCGACCATCACCTGGCGCGTCACGCCCTGGCTCCAGCTGGAGTCCGGCTTCCCCGGCCGGTACCAGGCCACGTAGACGTCCCCGTGCACCTCCGGCAGGAACAGGGTGTCCGGCCTTCCGTAGGCCGGGTCGCCCGCCAGCCGCGCCGCCACCGCCGCCACCTGGGCGGGCGAGGGCCGAGCCTCGGCGCCAGGCACCATGCCGGGTGGCGGCGCCACCTGCAGTAATCCCGGATTGAGCCAGGCGTCGAGCTCGTGGCGCCAGCCGATCACGGTACCGGTCAGGCCCTGCAGGACGAGAATGGTGCCGAAGACCAGGCCGGCCCACAGGTGGATGGTGCGGATGAGTGCTTTCATGTACGCGATGATAACCGAAATGAGAATGATTCCTATTGTGTCTTTAGGTGAGAATCGTTATCATTTGCGAGTCTTTACAACAAGAAAAACTTATTTGCCCATGATGCACAAGATGAAACCGCTTGCCGGCGCCGTAGCGGCTGCCTGCCTCCTGATGACGGCGCCGCAGGCAGCGGCCTGGCAGGAACAGCCCACGGAAAACGAAGGGGAGCTGGCCTCGGTCGTGGTCACTGCAACCCGCACCGCCAAGGCCGTGGACCGGATCCCGGGCGCGGTCTCGGTGATCACCCAGCAGGAACTCGCCACCCAGTACCTGATCGCGGATGACCCCTCGCAGGCACTCGCGACCTATGTGCCCGGCTATGCGCCGAGCCGCCAGAAGATGACCTCGACCGGCGAATCGCTGCGCGGCCGCCAGCCGCTGATCCTGTTCGACGGCATTCCGCAATCGAACCCGCTGCGCGCCGGCATGCGCGAGGGCTATTTCGCCGACAGCGCCATCATCGAACGCATCGAGGTCATCAACGGCGCCTCGGCGATGCAGGGCATGGGCGCCACCGGCGGCATCATCAACTACATCACCAAGACCCCACGCACCGAAGGCACGACCTACACCGTCAACACGCGCCTGGCCAGCCAGTTCGAATCGGATAGCCTGGACTGGAAGACCGGCCTGACCGTCAGCCACAAGTCGGGCGACATCGACGTGCTGGCCTTTGCCAGCGTGCAGCGCCGCGGCATGGGCTACGACGGCAGCGGACGCCCCCTGGGCATCGATGCGGTGCAGGGCGACACCATGGATTCGCACGGCAACGACCTGTTCCTGAAGATCGGCAGGAACTTCGGCAACCAGCGCCTGCAGCTCACGCTGAACCGCTTCGACCTGGCCGGCGACGGCGACTACCGCAGCGTGCCAGGCAACCTGGCCGAGGGCATCCCGACCAGTTCCGCGCCCGGCACGCCGATCGGCATGCCGCCCCGTAACAAGGTGCGCAGCGCCAGCCTCGACTACCGTCACCATGAGCTGGCGGGCGGCAGCTTGGCCGTGCAGCTGTTTGGCCACGAATTCTCGGCGCTGTACGGCGCCACCAATACGTCCACCTTCCAGGACCGCGCGCTCGCTCCGGTCGGCACCCTGTGGGACCAGTCCCAGGTGGTGACCGAGAAGCGCGGCGCCCGCATCACCTGGGCCCGCCCGGACCTGCTGGTCCAGGGCCTGGAACTGACGGCCGGCCTCGACTGGCTGAAGGACAATCCGCAGCAGCGCCTGGCCGGGACCGGCCGTACCTGGGTGCCCGAACTGAAGTTCCGTTCGCTCGCACCCTTCGCCCAGCTCGAATACGAGTTCGGCCCGGTGACCGTGCGCGGCGGCGTGCGTTTCGAGGACGCCAAGCTCGACGTCGACACCTACACCACCCTGGCCGCCTATGGCAGCCGGCGGGTAGAGGGCGGTTCCGCCGAGTTCTCGAAATCGGTGAAGAACATCGGCGCGGTGTGGCGCTTCGCTCCGGGATGGTCGGTGTTCGCCGGCAGCTCGGAAGGCTTCGGCCTGCCGGACGCCGGCCTGGTGCTGCGCGGTGTCGCGGTGCCGAACCAGTCGGTCTCCAGCCTGATCAGTCTGCAGCCCATCGTCACCCGCAACAACGAAGTCGGGATCAACTGGCGCGGGCAAAGCGGCCAGTTTGGGCTGTCGCGCTACGATTCGCGCTCCAAGCTCGGCAGCGTGATCCGGATTACCTCGGCCGGCATCGGCCTGGTCGAGCGCGTGCCGACCACGGTCAAGGGCTGGGAAGCGAATGCCGAATGGCGTCCGAACAAGGACTGGAGCGTGTTCGGCACCTGGGCCACCCTGGATGGCAAGACCGCCGCCAGCCAGGGCGCGCCGATGGACCTCGACCTCGGCGCGCGCTCGCAGGGCCCGGACAAGTCGGTGCTGGGCGCCAACTGGCGCTTCAGGCCACAGGCCCAGCTGCGCCTGCAGGCCACCCACCTGCGCGACCGCGACATCAACATCGGCCGCCGCGTCGGCACCAGCAACCTCGAAGAGCACTTCAAGGGCTACACCCTGGTCGATGCCGCTGCCACCTGGGATACGCAGTACGGCCGCTTCGGCCTGAGCGTCGAGAACCTGTTCGACAAGCAGTACGTCGGCTACTACTCGCAGTCCGCATCCGCGGTGGACGTGAACGCCACCTATGCCGGGCGCGGGCGCACCCTGGCGCTGAGCTGGAGCCGCAGCTTCTGATCAGCCCGCATAAGGGTTGCGTTCAAGCAAATCCTTTCTGCTGAGCTCGTCCAAACTGTCCGAGGCGCGGTCCATGTCTGGACCGCGTCCTCACGGACGGAGACGAGATGAACCCGCACACCACTTTTCCGGCAGCGCTGCTCGGCGCCGCCTTGCTGTTTGCGCAGCCGCTGGCCGCTGCGCCCATGATGAGCCCGCCCACGACGCTGAGCGCCAGCGCGAAATCCTCCGTGCTGGCCCAGCTGACGGCGGCCCGCCAGGCCAAGGGGCTCGACGCCGACCACCACTACCGCATCACCTCCCAGCATCCGGGCGCGAACGGCACCCAGATCCTGCGCGCCGTCCACACCTGGAAAGGCGTGCGCGTGTTCGGTTCCGATTCGGTGATCGTGCTCGACAGCTCCGCCAAGGTGCTGTCCGAGTCCGCCTCCGAGCGCCGCCAGCACCTGGGCACCGGTACCGCCAATCGCCTGGGTGCGCTGACCGCCAGCTTCAGCGTGCAGCCCCAGATCAACAGCAAGGCGGCGATCTCCAGCGCGCTTGGTTCGCTGGCGGCGAGCGTCGGCCAGAACGCGGTGCACGTGGTCAAGCCGACGGCCGAACTGGTGATCTATCCAGTGATGCGCATGCAGCGCGTGGTCGGCGCCGGCGCCAAGGAAGAGGCCGAGCTGAACGGGCTCGACGTGCAGGACGTGGTCGAGCGCTACGAGCTGGGCTACCTGGTGCGCACCCGCATGCGCCTGAGCGAGCAGCCGATCTACTTCGACACCATCGTCAGCGCCCGCGATGGCGCCGTGCTCGACCAGTGGAGCATGCTGCAGACCGTGGTGGGCGTGGGTAAAAGCCAGTACAACGGCGAAGTCCCGATCAGCACCAGCCTGGTGAACGGCAGCTACCAGATGCTCGACCCCGAACGCGGCAAGGGCGGCACCTTCGGCGCGATGGCGATCACCAACGCCAACAACAGCAGCAGCGCCGGCAAGGTCTATACCAATGCCACCAACGTCTGGGGCGACGGCAAGCAGTTCGTGGAGGGCGGCAGCACCACGGGCCCGAACGGCCAGACCGCGGCGGTGAACGCGATGTGGGGCCTGATGAACACTTACGACGCCCACAAGAACGTGCTGGGCTGGCTGGCGCTGGACGGCAAGAACACCGCCACCTACATCGCCGCCCACGTCAACCGCGGCTACGACAACGCCTACTACAGCGACACCTGCCGCTGCATGTTCATCGGCGACGGCACCTATTTCACCAGCCTGGGCGCGATCGACGTGGTCGGCCACGAGATGGGGCACGGCATCACGGCCGCCACCTCGGACCTGATCTATTCGGGCGAGTCGGGCGGCCTGAACGAATCGAGCTCGGACATCTCGGGCGAGGTGGTGGAAGCTTATGCGCGCGCCGGCGGCAAGGGCGATAAATTCCCGGAAGAGGGCAACGACTGGCAGCTGGGCACCGAGATCAGCAAGAACGCCACGCCGCTGCGCTGGATGTACCGCCCGAGCAAGGACGGCAGCAGCCCGGACGCCTGGAGCACCTCGCTGCGCCGCCTCGACGTACACTACAGCAGCGGTCCCAACAACCGCATGTTCTATTTCCTGGCGCGCGGTTCAAAGGCCGACAGCGCCGGCGACCACTTCAGCAAATACCTGGTAAAGCAGCCGGCGGCGATGAGCGGCATCGGCACGGACAAGGCCTTCCGCATCTGGTTCCATGCGAACACGACCAAGTTCAACTCGTCCACCAACTACGCCGATGCGCGCGCCAAGATGATCCTGGCGGCGGAGGAGCTGTACGGCAAGGATAGCCGCGAGGTGGTTGCCGTGCAGCGCGCCTATGCCGCCATCAACGTCGGCCCGGACATCGACGAGCCGGGCGCGATCGCGACGCCCCGTTAAGGACCGGCGTCGCTCAGCAGCGGGAAGGGATTCAGCGGCGTCCCTTTCCACCACTGCTTCTCCGGCGTCAGTTCGAACACGGCGAAGTGCAGGTGCGGCGCGTTCGGGTCGGAATTGCCGGTCACGCCGACATAACCGAGAACGTCGCCGCGCTTGATGTCCATGCCTTCCTTGATGCCGTCGGCATAGCGGTCCAGGTGCGCGTAGTAATACGCGTACTTCTCGCTCGGATCGAACTGGTACAGCGTCGTGCCGCCCGGCTTGCTGGTGAACAGCTTGGCGACCTTGCCGTCGGCCGCCGCCAGCACCGGCGTGCCTTTCGGCGCCATGATGTCGAGCGCTTCGTGCTGGCGCTGGTTGCCGCGCGGCTGGTCGTAGGTGTCGCTGAGGCTGGCGAGCTTGATGCCTTGCACCGGCACTGCCAGCTTGCCGTGGACGGCGGCGGCGGCGGCATCGGCCGGCGCCTGCGGCGACCCCGACGGGATTGATGACATGGACGGACGTAGCGGCAGGTCGACGTCGCTCAGGTCGGCCTGCACCACCGGCGGTCCCGGCAGCTGCGGTTCGATCTGCGAGGCGGGAATCCCCGCCGGCGGCGCCGTGCTGGCCGCCACCGGGGCCGGCTCGTCAGGCACGGCGCGCAGAATCACGAACAGACCACCGGCGCCGACCAGCACGCCGAGCACGAAGCTCATCAGCCATTTCATCTCATCCTCCGTCGGGTTTAGGTCAGGTTCAGCTCTCCAGCACGACCTCGAGGCCGGCGCTGACCGCGCCCGCCACTTCGGCGGCGCTCCAGTTGGTCAGGCGGATGCAGCCGTGCGATTCGGTCTTGCCCACGTGGGCCGGCACCGGGGTGCCGTGGATGCCGTAGTGTTCCTTGGACAGGTCGATCCAGACCACGCCCACCGGATTGTTCGGTCCGGCGGCGATCTTCGCCTTCTTGTCGCCCGGCTCGGCATCCCAGAACAGCTTCGGGTTGTAGTTGTAGGTCGGGTTGGCGTGCACGCTGTTGATCTTCCAGGTGCCGATCGGCAGCGGATCGTTCGAGCTGCCGGTCGAGACCGGATACTGGGCGAGCAGGGCGCCGCCGGCGTCGTACAGCTGCAGCACCTTCGGGCCTTCCTTGACCACCACCTTGGCCGCCTTCGCCAGCGGCTGCTTGCCGTGCACGTTCGGCACCACGATCTGTTCGCCGGCGCGGCCCAGGTTCTTGCCCGGATTGAGGCGTTCGATGAGGGCCGGGCTCGCGTGGAACTTCTCGCCCAGACCCTCGGTCACACTCGCATAACCGAGTTCAGGCAGCTTGGCCTTGTCCATCATGTCTTCCGGGATCGGGCGGAAGGGGCCGGCCACGTCGGCTTCCGCCAGCGTGTAGGTGACGAGGTGCGGGGTGTTGTCGCCGTTCAGGGCGTTCCAGGTTGCCTCGTCCAGCTTGCCGGTAACGGGCAGCTTGCGGGTCGCCTGGAAGCTGCTCAGCGCCTGGCGCATGTTCGAGCCGTAGGCGCCGTCGATCTCGCCTGGTGAAAAGTAGGCGCGGTCGAGCAGGACCTGGGCGCGCAGGTTGCGTTCGAATTCGGCCTGCTTGGCGGCGGCCGGGTTGACTTGGGCGCCGGCCTGCGCGGGAAGCTGTCCCGGCTGCTGGACGGCGGGCGCCTGCTGTTGTTGGGCCGGGGCCGGCACGGCCTGCTGTGCCTGGGCCAGGGGGAGGGCGCCCAGCAGGGCGACGACGAGGGGAAGCGCGTGCGATTTGTTCATTTTGGTTTCCTGCAATGCTTACGTTTGGAAACCTCAGATTAGTTCTGCGCCAGGTGTGGGTCTGTGCGTGAACGAACTCAAGGGAGCGGGGCCAAGGGCGCTACAATCGCGGCCATGACCAGCCACGCCATCCTGCTGCATCCGGCCGAAATCCGCTTCGAGGCGGACGCCGAGACCAGCATCCTGCACGCCGCGGAAAGCGCCGGCATCGAGCTGCCCAGTTCCTGCCGCAACGGCACCTGCCGCACCTGCATCTGCCGGGTACGCAGTGGCCAGGCGCGCCACCTGATCGAGTGGCCCGGCCTCTCCGTTGATGAAAAACGCGAAGGCTGGATCCTGCCCTGCGTGGCGGTGGCCACAAGCGATCTCGAGCTCGAGACGCCGCTGGCGCGCCGTGTCGTGTTCGACTAGCGCGGCGTACGGCCCAGCGCCCCTTCGATTACCTCCAGTACCTGCGGCCAGGCGGGCGAGGTAGCGGCCACTTCGTCGTAATGGCTGGCGCCGGGCAGGATCACCACGGTGGCAGCATCGCCCGCCTTGCGCGCCCGCGCCGCGTAGTCGTGCGCCACGCGCGGCGGCGAGATCGTGTCGAGTTCGCCCGTAACGAGCCAGGTGCGGCTGCCGTTGGGCATCAGTTCGGCGGCATTGGTGTCGACGAAGACGTCGGGCCGGCTCGGGCTTGGGGTGCCGGCCAGCTCGGCGGTGTCGCGCCCGCAGCTGGACTTGATCAGGGCCGCTTCGTTGCGCAGGTCGGCCAGGCCGCCGAGGCTGATCACGGCCGGCACTGGCAGGGGATTCGCACGGTACAGGGGGCTGCCAGCAGGAATCCGGCCGCGCCCCGCCATCCACTGCACCAGCTGCCCGCCCGCCGAGTGGCCGACGGCCACCATCCGCTTCAGGTCGAGCGGATGCTGCTTCGCCTGCGCGGCCAGCAGCTCGAGGGCCGCGTGCATGTCCTGGTAGGTGCCCGGGTAGCCGCCGCCCGGCTCGTCGCTGCGGCGGTACTCGACGTTCCAGACCGCAATGCCGCGCTCCCTGAGCGCGCCCGCCATGTTGCGCAGCTGGGTGATGCCGCCGAACTTGCTGGTCCAGCAGCCGCCGTGCACCAGCACCGCCACCGGAAATGGACCTTTGCCGGTCGGCAGGAACAGTTCGGCATATTGCGAGGGCGCCTCGCCATAGGGAAGGCGCGCGGTTGGCGCAGGGCCGCTCAGGGCCAGGTAGTCGTCAAGTTTCATTGGGGTGGCAGCAAGGGCACTGTGAATGCTGCCCGCGCACAGGGCGGCCAGCAGCAGGGGACGGAGATTCATGGTTGCCGGGAAAGTAGTCGAGGGCTCACTATAGCCGAGGAAGGCGGCTCCCGCACGATTGAAAACCCGGCAAGCACATTCATGCTAGCCTGCACGCAAAGCAACCACGTTGACAAGGAGGAGTGCAATGAGCCAATCGAAATCAGGCGCTAGCCAGACCAACAAGCAGTCGGACAACATGTCCGAGGAAGACCTGGCCAAGCAGCGCGCAGGCAAGAGCGACAAGAGCAGCCACGACCACATGTCGCGCGTGAAAGCCGGCAAAGGCGAGGGCGCCGGCGGCGGCGCCAAGCAGAAGGCGCGCCGCTGAGCGAGTCCCATGCGCCGCCACGCGGCGGCGCTTACCCCACACCGAGAGGTTGACCATGACCATGCTTGCGCAAAACAGGCTGCACGGCTCATCCCCCGTGCAGGCCCACAGTACCCCGGAGCCGGACATGCCGGACCAGAAACCGACGCCCGACCCGCGCCCGCCGGTGCCGGACGACGTACCCGATCCCGTCAACGCGCCCGTCGAGGAGCCGCGTTATCCCGAGCCGCCGATTCGCGCGGACTAGGGCTTCAATGCTTGTGAAGTTCGTAGGGTGGGCGGATTTTCCGCCCACGCGGTGATTGCTGCCTGATGCTCCGTCGCGGCTGTGCTGGCGCCTCTTGACCGCGTGGGCGGGAAGACCCGCCCACCCTACGGGTATGGAATTGGAGTAGTGGAATTCAGCCGCGGGGAGTGTCTTGCGTACCAGCAGGCTGCTGGCCGGCCTGCCCACCCGATGGCGGCAGCGGCGGGATCTCGCGGATCATTTCTTCAGTTTCCAGTTCGCCGGGCGATTTTTCACCGCTGCCGATGTCTGCTTCGTGGTACACGTTGGGGCCCTTGGCCGCGGGATCGGGCTTGAGCGTGGGGTCGTTCATGGTAGTGCTCCGGTTGATGATCAGTGTCGCAAGATCGTAACAGGAGCATGCCGGCGTCGGCGCGCGGCAGGGCTTCCGATCCATGTCATATCCCTGACAACATCGCCTGCCTATAATTGTCGGACGCTTAAGCAGCACCCACGCCGGAGGACATCATGGGCCATACCTTGTACAACACGATCTACCTGGGCCGCAGCCCGCTGTTCTACTCACGCCGCGCGCAACTGGTGCTGGCGCTCGGCCTGGCTGCCGGGGCCGGCCTCGGCTGGCTGGCACTGCGCGCGCTGCGCTAAGCACCTATAACTTGCCCTCGGCCTGCGCGGCAGGTACCATGGCGCCCCCTGGCCGAGAAGCGAGCAAATGAAGAACGAACAATTAACGACGGACGAATACGACGCCCTGGAACTGGTACGCCGCGGCGTGAAGCGCGACAACCCGGGCGCCTGCGTGGGCCGCAACCTCAAGCGCCTGTCGGGCATCAAGCTGATGGAGACCACCCGCGACGGGCGTATCGTGTTGACGGAGAAGGGGCAGCAGATGCTGTTCCTGCGCCGGTGCGTGAAGTCGCTGACGGCGCTGGCGGACGATCCGCAAGCAGCGCTGGATGCGGACGTGGCGCGCTTCCTGAGCCTCAAGTCGCATATCGCGCCGCGCGAAGAAGGCGGCTATGTCCTGACCGACAAGGGCCGCGAGACGCTCGACGACATCAAGCGCCAGCAGCAAGAGCGCCGCTGACGCCTGGATGGTCCGCTTGCTGCGTTAGTTGGCGCGGCGGCGGTTCGGATACACCAGCACCCGCACCGCCACTTCCGCCGGCACGTTCATCGTCGCCAGGAACTCGGCTGCGCGCTGCAGGCCGAGCGTCGGGATCGAGGCCACCGCCTGGTTGATCAGGTCGCGGGTGCGGATGTCGGTGCGCTGCCGGCGGACGCTGCCCGATTCGGCCGCCACGCCGGAGACCGAGGCCAGTTCGCCAGTGTCATTCATGATCATAAAATATCCGTATGTCCGGGGTTGCTAAAGAGACACGGCTATTTTAAAGCCATCAATATTGAAAAGGCCACAACTAAATGGCCTAAAAACTATTTTTCTACGGAAATTTGCGGCAAATCATGCCGGAACCATATCCGGTGTTGCGTCCGCCGCAGCCTGGGAAGCTTCCAGGCGTGCTGGCGGCAGCGCGCGGCGCTGGATCAGCAGCTGTTCGAACTCCTCGGCCGCTAGCGGCTTGCTGAAGAAATAGCCCTGCATTTCGTCGCAACCATGGCTGCGCAGGTAGTCGAGCTGCTCCGCCGTTTCCACGCCTTCCGCGATCACCGCCAGCTTCAGGTTGTGGGCCAGCGCGATGATCGAGGTGACGATGGCGGCGTCGTTGGCGTCGTGGGTGATGTCGGCAACGAAGGAGCGGTCGATCTTCAGCACGTCGATCGGGAAGCGCGACAGGTAGGACAGGCTCGAGTAGCCGGTGCCGAAGTCGTCGATCGACAGGTTCACGCCCAGCGACTTCATGCGGTGCAGCAGTTCCACCGCAGGCGTCACGTCGCTCATGAACAGGCTTTCCGTCAGTTCGATCTCGAGGCATTCGGGGTCGAGCATGGTGTCTTGCAGCACCGCTTCCAGGCCGGCAATCAGGTCGGCGGCGCCGAACTGGCGCGCCGACAGGTTGACCGCCACCCGCAGGCGGCCCAGGCCGGCATCCTGCCAGGCCTTGTTCTGGGCACAGGCGGTGCGCAGCACCCAGGCGCCGATCTGCACGATCAGGCCGGTTTCCTCGGCGATGGCGATGAAGCGGCCAGGCGGGACCATACCCAGTTCCGGATGGCGCCAGCGGATCAGCGCTTCCATGCCGACGATCTGGCCGCTCTTCAGGTCCACCTGCGGCTGGTAGTGCAGCACGAATTCGTTGCGGTCGAGGGCGTTGCGCAGCGCGCTTTCGATGCGCACGCGCTCCATCGACTCCTCGTTCATTGCCGGCGTGTAGAACTGGAAGTTGTTGCGCCCCATCTTCTTGGCGCTGTACATCGCGATGTCGGCATGCTCGATCAGACTCTCGGCCGGCGTGCCTTCGCTCGGGTAGACGGCCACGCCGATCGAGCAGGTGACGAAGAACTCCTTGGTGCCGAGCATCACCGGCTGGGCCACCGAATCCATCACGCGCTGCACGATCTCGGGTGCGAGCGGCTCGTCGTGGTGCTCGGACAGGATCACGACGAATTCGTCGCCCGACAGACGCGCCACGGTATCGGTGTCGCGCAGCGAGCCGGTCAGGCGCGCCGCCACCGTCATCAGGAGCACGTCGCCGGCCTTGTGGCCCATCGAGTCGTTGACGAACTTGAAGCGGTCGAGGTCGATCAGCATTACCCACATCGGGCGTCCGCTGCGGTTGGCATAGGCGATCGCCTGGCTGAGGCGGTCCTGCAGCAGCGAACGGTTGGGCAGGCCGGTCAGCACGTCGTGTTGGGCCACGTGGTGCACGCGCTGCTCGGTCAGCTTGCGTTCGGTGATGTCGCTGCCGGTGCCGCGGTAGCCGATCAAGGCGCCGGAGTCGTCGAACACTGGCTGGCCGTTGACGCAGAACCAGCGGGTGTCGCCGTGTTCGTCGACGACCTGGTATTCGAGGTTGGCGAAGGGCTCGTGCGCCTTGACCTGGGCGATGTGGGCGCGCCCGGCTTCGCTGTCCAGCAATGCGGGCACGTATTCCCAGCGCGTCTTGCCCAGCACCGTTTCGATGGCGACGCCGGCTTTTTCGGTAAAGCCCCCGGTGACCATGGTAAAGCGCAGCTCGCGGTCCTGTTCCCAGTACCAGTCGGACGACATCGACACCAGCTGGCGGAAGCGCTGCTCGCTTTGCTGCAGGGCGCGCTCGGCGCGCTCGCGCGCGGCCATGTCCTCGACCAGGCGGCGATTGGTGCGGCGCAGGTCCGCGGTGCGCTGGCGCACCAGTTGCTGCACCTTGCGTGCGCGCCGGCCGGAAGCCTGTACGAAGGCCGTGCCGAGCAAGGTCATCAGGATGCCGCCGACCAGCAGGGCGGTCGAGGCCATGTGGTCTTGCAGGAAGGGGCGCGGGGCGCTGGCCACCTCGATGCGCCAGGGCTTGCCGGCGATGTGCAGCAGCTTGCTGCCGTGGCCGTTATGGCCGGGCGACATGAAACCGGCCAGCCAGCCCGTCTCGCGCTTGCGGGTGTCGCCGGTCGAGAACATCAGCTTTTCCGGCGCCGGGAATTCGCCGGCATAGACCGACACGAAGATGTCGCTCGCCGTTTCGCGCGGGTCGAGCAGGCCGGTATTGGCGAGCGAGGCGCGCACCAGTTCGGGACCGCGGATGACGACCGCGGTGTCGCCCGCCAGCATGCCCTGGCGGTCCAGCACCGGCATGACCAGCTCGAAGGCCGGCTGCTGGCGCTCGTCCTGCGCCAGCTGGAACAGATCGGTGGCGGCGGCGCGGCCTTCGCCACGCGCGACCGCGAGCGCACTCATGACCTGCACGTTCTCGGTGATGTTCAGGCCGAAGGCGCGTTCGTTGCCGGCCATCGGCTCGATGTAGTCGACGATGTGATAGCGGGCGCGCAGCGGCGCCGGCACCAGTGTGCTGTCCTGCAGTTCAGTGAACACCGTGCCCGGCAGGATGCGCTGCAGCTCGCTTTCGACGGCTGCGCGCTGCTCTCCCGGGACGGAGCGGTGGAAATTGAAGGCCTGGATATAGCGGTGGCGCTGCAGCAGGGCGGCCGTGAAATCGCGAAACTGCTCGCGGCTCACCGGTTCGCCGCGCGCGAACAGCTGGTTGGTGACGGTCAGTACCTCGACCGCCTGGTCGATCCCCTGGCGCACCGCCGCCACGCGCTCGTCGGCGCGCTGGGCGAAGGCGAGCGCCATGTTGTCGTACTCGAGATGGCCGACTCCCAGGAACAGGGCGCCGGACGCGGCCAGGCCGCCCCCGAGCGTGAGGGCTGCCGCAAGAGTCAGCGACAGGGGGAGGCGGCGCGGCATGGATGGGTCCAGAATTCCATAAAGAAGGCTTGCCAGCAGGCATCAATACGCGAAGTGTGTCACATCCCCATGCTGTTGGGCAAACGAAAAATGGGAGAGGCCCGTCAAACGACGGTGTTCACGGCGCCCTCTGCGCCAGCCAGGCGACCACCAGGCGGGCCAGCAGACGGTTGAGCAGGGAGAGTCCGAGTCCGCGGTTGTACAGGCTGTCGCGCAGGACCTGCAGGGGGCGGCTCGGGGCGGCACCGGGCGCCGCCGGGCGCTGCCCGAACACGATCTGGTTGTTGCCGGCCATGCCGGCCAGCCAGCACGCATGACCGTCAAAGGCGGCGCGCAAACGTTGCACCGCAGTCACATAGTCAGGATCATAAGTAAAGATGTTAATGGCCAGTACGCCGCCGGGGCGCAGCAGCCGCCGGCAATCGGCATAGAAGGCGGCGCTCGACAGGCCAGGGGGCAGGCCGCTCGCGTCGAAGCCGTCCACCAGCAGCACGTCGGCGCCGGCGGCCGGCGCCTGCGCCAGCCAGGCCGCCGCATCGCAGTGCAGCACCCGCAGGCGCGCGTCGTCCGGCGGCACCAGGAACTGCTCGCGCAGCGCGATCACGTCGGCGCGCACTTCCAGCACCGTGATGCGGGTGTGCGGGAAATGGCGGTAGCAGAACTTGACGAGCGAACCGCCGCCCAGTCCCACCATGACGATGTGGCGCGGATGCGGCACCAGGAGCGCGAAGCACATCATGGCGCGCGCATACGACAGCACCAGGGCGTCCGGGCGCGATAGCCGCATCTCGCTCTGGATGTCGCCTGGCGTGAATTCGAGCGTACGGCGGTCGCCTCGGGTCGAGACGATCGGCGGCGGCAGCTCGGAGGGTAGAGACATGGCCTCCAGTATAGTGGAGCCATGGCAGCTTGTTGTACGGCATGGCTTTCTGATAAGCTGACCGCTCGACAAAGGAAACCCGCATGTTCCTGGACCATCCTTCCATCACCGCCACCAATGCCCAGACCGAGCCCGATCGTCTGGAGCGCCTGCAGCGCGTGTACGGGTATGCGATGGCCCTGGCCGACAGCGCCGGCAACACCGGCTTCGTCGACAAACTGACCCAGCTGCACGACCACAAGGGCACCTTGATCGTGTTCTGGCACGCGCCGCCCACCAGCGAGGAGCAGGCGTATTTCAGCCGGGCCTGGGCCAGCAAGATCGGCGACGGCACTTCCCTGGTCGAACACGAGTACTGATTGCGATTGACGAAATGACGAACCTGGACGCAAGCACGATGGTGCTGGTACTAGCCCTGGGCAACCTGGCCCTGTGCGCAGTGCTGACCTTTTTCGATCACGGACCGGTGCGTCCGCCAGCCCTTGCCGCCTGGGCGCTGTCGAAGCAGGTGCAGGCCGGCGCCTGGACCCTGCTGGTGCTGGGCGGCCTGGGGGTGGTGCCGGAATCGCTGGCGCTGCCGGGCGGCTACGCGCTGCTGTTCGCCGGCGTCGCCATCGA
Source organism: Massilia sp. IC2-477 (assembly GCF_020707265.1). Lineage (GTDB taxonomy): Bacteria > Pseudomonadota > Gammaproteobacteria > Burkholderiales > Burkholderiaceae_D > Telluria. The sequence goes on along the minus strand of NZ_JAJFEQ010000005.1, from coordinate 88,723 downwards.
AGCCGGCGCGGCATGGGAAGAGGCGGGCCGCCATGGCTGGCGCCGTCCTACGCTGCTGGCCGGCGGGCTGGCGATCCTGGCCTTCTTCATCTGCTACCTGATCGACGAGCAGGGCCTGCGCAGCCTGGCCGCTTCGCTGCTGCTCGGCGTGCTCTACCTGAACGTGGCCGCGGCGCTCGGTTCCGGCTGGCGCCAGGCCAGCCTGCTGCAGCGCTTCCTGGCCATCCTGACCGCCGCGCTGGCGCTGGTGGTCGCGGCCCGCGGCCTGTCGGTGCTGCTGCTGCCGGGCGGATGGCGCTGGCTCTCGAGCGAACTGCTGCGCCAGCTCTCCAGCGCCGCACTGTACGGCCTCATGCTGGTCAACGGCTTCGGCATGCTGCTGCTGGGGCGCGAACGCATCGGGCGCGAACTGGCGCGGCTGGAAGTGGTCGACCCGCTCACCAATGTGCCGAACCGGCGCGGTTTCTTCAATGCGCTGGGCCCGTGGATGGCGCTGGCGCGCCGTCCCGGCCTGCCCACCGCCCTGGTGGTGCTGGACCTCGACCAGTTCAAGCGCGTCAACGACGGCTACGGCCACCCGGCCGGCGACGCCGTGCTGCGCCACGTGGTCGAGCTGTGCAAGCGCCAGCTGCGCGATTCCGACCTGGTCGGGCGCCTGGTGGGCGTCGAGTTCGCGATCCTGCTGCCGCGCACCAACCTCGACGAGGCGACCCTGGTGGCGGAGCGCATCCGCGCGGCGATCGCGAGTTCGCCGGTCAAGAGCGAGCGCGCCATGATCGCGATGACGGCCAGCTTTGGCGTGACCGTGATCCGCCCCGAGGACAGCACGGTAACCCTGTTCCAGCGCGCCGACGATGCGCTGCGGGCGGCCAAGGGGGCGGGGCGCAACCGCGTCAGCCAGGCGGTGGCGGCGCCGGTCGAGGCCTGAACCGGGTCAATCAGGGTCAGGTCTGACAATCGGACACGACCTCAACATACGTCCTGGACTAATGCAGAGATCGTGTCCTGATGTCAGACCTGACCCTGGGTAGACCGGTAAATGGCAAGCCGGGAATAGGCACTAAACATCCAAGAAAGGCTGTCTTGATATGGGCGTTCGCATCATTTTCAGGAGCAGTGTGCTGGCTTTGCTGCTGCTGGCATCCGCCGCCAGTGCGGAGCCGGTGAAATACTCGCCGCCTGACCAGGCCTTCGAAGTGGTCTTCCCCGCCAAGCCGGAGTGCAGCGCACGAAATGTAGAAGTTATGGGCAGAACAGTCGTCATGCATGTCTGCTCGTATTCGAACGTGGAAGCACAACTCTTCTATAGCGTGGACTTTTACGATGGGCTGCTGGTGCCGACGCACGTGCGCTCCGTCGACTTACTGAAGGGGGCGATGATTGGTGCCGCAGCGAGCACGAACTCCACGATTGTAGAAAGTCACAGCGTGGAAATCGGAGGATTTCCCGCCCTCGAGAGCGTGATGCGTGATCGGAGCGGCTTGATCTCGCTGTCGCAGTTTGTATTAGCGGACCAGCGCCTGTTTTCCATCCATTTTGCCGGATGGCCGAACCGTGTTCCGAAAGAGGCCGTCCGGATCTTTATGGAGTCGTTCAAGATCAACGCCCGGCCATGAATAAAACATGTCATTGCCCCACCCATGGCCAGCAAGGTATCGGACTCGTGTGTACCCATGTCGCTCACGCAATCGACGCGGGTGAGCGGGGCGGATTCTTCTGGGGAGACCAGACCGACCTCGCGCGGCCGGATGCCTGGTGCAAGGCCTGCGAGGACAGGCTGGTCGCTCTTGCCGGCAGCAATGCCGACGCATGGTTTAAGGAAGCGGGCTTCAAGATTTTCTGCTGCCTCTGCTGGGATGAGGCGAAGCAGGTCTGCGGTGGATTTTCCGTATAGCTCGGCGCGTTCACGATAAGGATTGCATGTTTAACTTCCTCCATCCCAGGCCCGTCGTCGACGGACGCGCGGTCGCCGTCAAGATCGTGCAGCAGAAGGGCGCAGACCGGCACGATACGCGCACGCTGATCGTGGCTACGCCAGGCGCCGATCCAATCAATCCTCCTCCAGCGGACGGGCACTCCGAGAAAGTGGTCGGTGTGAACGGGGCAACCGTGGTCAAGTCCGGCGTTTGAGCATCGCCCATCATCAGGCTGGCACGGCCGCCCACGCACGGATCAAGCGCCCATGATGCACAGTCCTCATTCCGACTATACAGCAGCGCACAAGCGCCGCCCCAGGTGCTCGCTGCTCGTGCTCCTTTTCCTGATAGCGGGGATATTCCTGCTGATGTACTTCGAGGGCCGTTTCGTCTTCCGCTACGCCGAGGCCTACACCAGGTTTCTATTCGTGTCGTGGCTCCTGATCACACCGTTTGTGCTCTATCGCATGACGGCTCCTTCCGTTTTTGCGACCAGGCTCGCAGACCAATATCCGACCAGATGGTTGCGAAAGTGGGTTGCCATGCCACTCTCGGCATCATTGGCAGTTGTCTTCGTGTGCTTGGCCCCGCTCGGGTGGATCTTCGCAATGGCGGCGTGGTCGGCTGCGGACGTACACCAGACAAGTGCCACCGCGATCAAGGTTGGAGAGTACTCCCGGCGAAAGGGCTGCGATCAGGTGGCGACCTTGAGGTTCAGGTCAGTCGACAAGGAGACCTGCCTGGACGCCCTTTATCCTCCATCCGCGATGCGCCCGGGCCAACTTCTGAATGTCGGTATTGCTCCCTCGCCGGTCGGGTTTCTGATCGTTTCGATCAAGGCTGCCGGCCTCGATTCGTGACACGACCCGATCGGCTGCGTCACATTCCCGTCATATCGCCGACGTATCCTGCGGCAATTCGCAGCAGGACCGTCCATGATTCCTCATCCTACCGATTCCCCTCGCTACGCCGCCGTCGAACTCGGCTCCGACAGTTTCCGCCTGCACGTCGGACGCATCGAGCACGATGAACTGGTGCTGGAAGCGACTTTGAACGAGCGCGTCGCGCTGGCTGCGTCCTTCGAAGACGACGGCAGCCTGTGCGAAGCGGCGATGCGGCGAGCGCTGGGCTGCCTGCGCGAGTTCGCCGATACGCTGGACGCGTGGCGCCCGCAGGCGGTGAGGGTGGTTGCCACCGCCGCGCTGCGGATGGCGCGCAATGCCCCGGTGTTCCTGCCGGCCGCCGAGCAGGCGCTGCGCCGTCCGATCGAACTGGTCGCAGGTGGCGAGACCGGCCGCCTGGTCTACCTGGGCGTGGCCAGCACGCTGGATGCCGCCGACGCACCTGGCGGCGCGGCGCGCCTGGTGATCGACATCGGCGCCGCCTCGACCGAACTGGTGCTCGGCCGCGGATCCCATATCGAGCGCGTCGAATCCTTCCCGATCGGCGCGGTGCGCCAGAGCCTGAGCTTCTTCGCCGAGGGCCACATCGACGCCGCCGGTTTCGACGCCGCGGTGCGCTCGGCGCGCAGCCGCTTCGCGGACTCGGTGCTGTCCGGGCGCGGCTGGGCGCTGGCCTATGGCGCCTGCGGCACCGTGCGCGCGCTGAGCGAGATCGCGCGCGAGGACGGGATCGACGGCGGCTGCCTGAGCGGCGCCTGCCTGGGCATCCTGCGCGAACGCTTCCTGCAGGCCGGCCACGTGGCGCGGGTACGCCTGGCCTGGCCGGCGGCCGCACGCGTCCCCCATCTGGCCGGCGGCCTGGCCCTGCTGACCGCCCTGGTGGAAGAGTGCGGCCTGCTGGAAGTGGAACCGGTCCATGCCGGCCTGCGGGTCGGCGCGCTGTGGGACCTGCACCGGCGCGCTACTCCTGACGCGGCGCCTTCACCCCCAGCATGGGGGCGGCCAGGGGCGGATTGTCGTTTTCAGGGTTAAAGCCCCGTTTTTACTGTTGTTTGGAAACATCTAATGGCATACTTCCATTGTTCGTTCAACCACGTTTGCCATTGCTTTCCATGCGCCGCTTTCTCTTGTTCGCGTTGGCCGCTTGTAGCGCGGCGGCCCAGGCCGCGCCCGGCGAGCGCATCACCCTGTGCTTCGAGCGCCAGGAAGTGCGCCCGTGGCGCACGCTCGATGGCGGGGGATTGAATTTCGAGCTCTTGAGCGAAGCTGCCAGGCGCACCGGGGTCAGCTTCGACTTCCAGAGCATGCCCTGGAAGCGCTGCCTCGAGCAGCTCAAGGCGAACCAGGTGGGCGGGGCGTTCGCCGTCAGCTTCAGCCGCGACCGGATGTCGCTCGGCGCCTATCCCGGCGTGAGCGGCAACGAAGCCGAGCCGCAGGCCGACGCCTCCAAGCGCATGCATACCGATACCTATGTGCTGGCGCGCTTGCGCGGCAGCCGCGTGGAGTGGGACGGCAAGACCTTCCGCAACCTCGACGGGCGCATCGGCTTCCAGCTCGGCTATTCGGTGGGCGACTTCCTGCGCGCCCAGGGCGTGCAGACCGACGACGGCAGCCAGCGTTCCGATGAACTGGTGCAGAAGCTGATCGCGGGCCGGCTGGCCGGCGCCGCGCTGGGCGGGAACGATGCCGCGCGCCTGATGCGCGGACCGTATGGCAAGCGGCTCGAACTGCTGCCGGTGCCGCTGGTCGAAAAGCCGTATTTCCTGGTGCTGTCGAGCGCCCTGGCGGCAAGCCGGCCACAATTGGTCGCGCGCCTGTGGGAAGCGATCGAAGCGGTGCGCAACAGCCCGGCCTACCGCAAGCGCGAGCAGCAGGCCACCAGCATGCGTCCGGGGGCGGCCTATTAGCCGCCGCAGGGCCCGGGTGCGCGTGGTGCCGCGCCGCCTGGTCGAGAACTGGCGCCAGAACATCGTGTTTCGGCTCGGCGCCGGGATCGTGCTCGCGGTCGCGCTGTCGACCGGCGTCTTCACCACTTACACCCTGCATACCCTGCGCCTGGATGCCGACGCCCGCCTGCAGGAGCGCATCGAGCGCCAGGCCAAGGTGCTGGAGCAGGCGCTCGCCCGGCCCCTGTTCGACATTAACAGCGCGGCCGTGAACTCGGTGGTGGATGCGCTCGGCGCAACCCCCGAGGTGCAGACCCTGCGCGTGCTGGCGCCGGACGGCAGCCTGATCGCGGCGCTCGGCAACCGCGACGACGCCGAGGCCGACCTGCGCCTGCGCCGCCGCATCACCTACAACGACGGCACCCGCACCTATTCGGTCGGGGCGATCGAGCTGGCCTTCTCGCGCGAGCAGATCGACCAGGACCTGCGCAGCCAGATCGTGCACACGGCCGCCGCCAACATCCTGCTCACACTGGCCATCGTCGGCTGCGTGTTCCTGGTGGGGCGCCGCATGTCGCAGCCTTTCGCCGACATCCAGGACGCGCTCGAGAAGCTGGCGCGCGGCGAGACCGACATCCGCCTGTCCGGCATCGGCCGGCGCGACCAGGTCGGGCGCCTGTCGTCCGCGGTGCGCAGTTTCCGCGACACCCTGAACCGGCTGCGCCAGGCCGAGCAGGTGACCAACGGCCTGCTGCGCGAAAAAAGCCGCATCGAGCAGCAGCTGCGCGAACTCAACGAAGACCTGGAACAGAAGATCGCCGCCCGCACCGAGGAACTGACGCAGTCGAACCTGCGCGCGGAAGCGGCCAACGTCGCCAAGTCCGAATTCCTGGCCAACATGAGCCACGAGATCCGCACGCCGATGAGCGCGATCATCGGCATGGCCTATCTGGCGCTGCGCACCGATCTCAATCCCAAGCAGCAGGACTACGTCGGCAAGATCCACCGCGCGGCGTTGTCGCTGCTGGGGATCATCAACGACATCCTCGACTTTTCCAAGATCGAGGCCGGCAAGCTCGACGTCGAGCAGGTGCCGTTCTGCCTCGACGAGGTGCTCGGCAACGTGGCCAGCGTGACCAGCCAGCGCGCCGCCGACAAGCGCCTCGAATACCTGTTCCACGTGCCGCATGCGGTGCCGCGCAAGCTCGTGGGCGACCCGCTGCGCCTGGGCCAGGTCTTGATCAACCTGGTCAACAACGCCGTGAAATTCACGCCGGCGGGCGAGTTGCAGCTGTCCTGCATTCCGCTCAAGGGGGCGGAGCCGGGGCGCGTCAAGCTGCGCTTTGCGGTACGCGATACCGGCATCGGCATCGCCGACGAGCAGCAGGCCAAGCTGTTCCGCGCCTTCAGCCAGGCCAACGGCTCGACCACGCGCGAATACGGCGGCACCGGCCTCGGTTTGTCGATCTCGCAGCAGCTGGTGGGCCTGATGGGCGGACGGATCGCGGTCGACAGCGCGCCCGGCGCCGGTTCGACCTTCCACTTCGACCTCGATTTTGCCCTGTCCGGCGAGCCGGAATCCACGCTGGTGGCACCGTCAGAATTGACCGGCGCGCGGGTGCTGGTGGTGGACGACAGCGCGCTGGCGCGCGCCATCCTGCGCGAAGCGCTGGCGGCGCTGCCGCTGCGGGTGGAGTGCGCCTCGGACGCGCGCCACGCGGAAGGCGCGATCATTGCCGCCGACGCCGCCGGCATGCCATACCGCCTGGTGCTGACCGACTGCACCATGCCGCGCATGGACGGCATCGAACTGGTGCGGCGCATCACCTCGAACAAGGACCTGTGCGCGCCGCCGCTGACCGTGCTGGTGACGGCCTTCGGGCGCGAAGACGTGCAGGCCAGTGCGGAAGAGGCGGGCGTCAACGGCTTCCTGTTCAAGCCCTTCGTGCAGTCGGCATTGTCGAATACCCTGGCCGGCCTGTTCAGCAACGCGCCCGCCGGCGCGGCCGGCGCCGGTGTGGTGCGCGCTCAGCAGCACGGGGCGCGCGTTCTCGTGGTGGAAGACAACCTGGTCAACCAGCAGATCGCGCGCGAACTGCTCGAGGCCCAGGGCGTGGACGTGGACGTCGCCTCGACCGGCCACCAGGCCCTGGAAAAGCTGGCGGCGGCGGGCCCGGGCGGCTACCGCCTGGTCCTGATGGACCTCGAGATGCCGCAGCTGGACGGCCACGAAGCCACCGTCGAACTGCGCAAGGATCCACGCTTCGATGACCTGCCGATCGTCGCGATGACGGCCCACGCGCTGTCCGAGATCCGGGAGCGCTGCCTGAACGAGGGCATGCAGGACTACATCACCAAGCCGGTCGATCCGGAAAAGCTGTATGCGACGCTGGCGCGCTGGATGGGCAAGGCGATGCCGGCGCGGGCTGCGCTGCCGGCGCCCGACCTGGCGCCGCTGCCCGGCCTGGTCGGCATCGATTCGGCCTTCGGCCTGAGGAACGTGGGCGGCAACAGCGCGCTGTATGTGGAGCTGCTGGACCGCTTCCGCGCTTCCCAGCGCGACGCCGGCTGCAGCATCCGCAGCGACCTCGATGGCGGCCGCCTGCGCGAGGTCGCCAGCCGCGCCCATGCGCTGCGCGGCGTGGCCGGCAACATCGGCGCGCGCGACGTGATGTCGCTGGCCCAGGAGATCGAAGAGCAGGCGGTACGCAGCGCGCCGCACGACCCCTCGCTCGACCGCAGCGTCGGCGCGCTGGAACGCGCGCTCGCCGACCTGATGGATTCGCTCGACACGTATTTCGCCAACGCCCCCGAAGTACCGGCCGCCGCGCCGGCATCCGGCGGCCAGGACAACACGCTTGACGCCGCCCAGGCCGTGGCCCAGCTGGAAAGCCTGCTGGCCGAGTTCTCGGGCGAAGCCACCGACTATTTCGACACCGTGCGCGCTCCGCTGGGCCGCCTGCTCGGCCCGGGCGCGCTGGCGCGCCTCGAGGCGCACCTGTCGCGTTACGAATTCGAAGAAGCGCGCCAGGTGCTGGCCCAGGCCAACGGCGCTTCTTCCTCCATTGCGGAACACATATGAGCGCAGCCCTGAAGGACAAGCAGGCATACCGGCCGACGATCCTGATCGTCGACGACACGCCGGACAACATCATGCTGCTGTCGCGCCTGCTGAAGGACAAGTACAACACCAAGGTGGCCACCAACGGCAGCACCGCGCTGCAGGTCGCCGCGGCCACGCCCGACCTCGACCTGATCCTGCTGGACGTGATGATGCCCGGAATGGACGGCTACGAGACCTGCCGCCAGCTGAAGGCGAATCCGGCCACCACCGACATCCCGGTGATCTTCCTGACCGCCAAGAACCAGATCGAGGACGAGGCCATGGGCCTGTCGGTGGGCGCGGTGGACTACCTCGGCAAACCGATCAGCCCGCCGATCCTGTTCGCGCGCGTGTCGACCCACCTGACCCTGCGCGCGGCGCGCAAGCTCCTGCAGGAGCACAACCAGAACCTCGAACGCATGGTCGAGCAGCGCACCGCCCAGCTGCTGCTGATGCAGGAAGCCCTGATCCTGGCAATGGCCTCGATGGCGGAAATGCGCGATGGGAAGGTGTACGCCAAGAGCGCCAACCACATCCGCCGCACCCAGAACTACATGCGCGCGCTGGCGATGAAGCTGCGCAGCCACCCGCGTTTCGCCGCCAGCCTGACCGACGAGAACATCGAGCTGATGTACAAGACGGCGCCGCTGCACGACATCGGCAAGGTCGCGATCCCCGACCACATCCTGCAGAAGCAGGGCAAGCTCGACCCCGAGGAATTCGAGGTCATGAAGCTGCACGCGGCCTATGGGCGCGACACCATCATGCTGGCCGAGAAGCACCTGGGCGGCACCAACAGCTTCCTGATGTTCGCGCGCGAGATCGCGCACTCGCACCAGGAGAAATGGGATGGCAGCGGCTATCCGGAAAACCTGAGCGGCGACGAGATCCCGCTCGCGGCGCGCCTGATGGCAGTGGCCGACGTCTACGACGCGCTGATCTCGCGCCGCGTGTACAAGCCGCCGTTCTCGCACGAGCAGTCGCTCGAGATCATGCGCCAGGGCCGCGGCAGCCATTTCGACCCGGACGTGCTCGACGCCTTCTTCACGCTCGAAACCGAATTCGCCCGCATCGCGCAGGAATTCGCGGACGAGGAAGAGGCCGGCGAGTAGGGTGGGCGGGTTTCCCGCCCACGCGGTGATTGCTAGCGGCTTCGCTCTCGCGCCGGATAGTCTTGCAGCAACCTATCACTGCGTGGGCGGCATAGGGTGAACTGGTCCACCGGACCAGTTCACCCCTACGTTCGTTTGAGCTGCGCCTTGGCATGCGCGGGGCATATCGACTATATTGTTTAGTTCGTTGAACAATGGAGTCCGTAATGCCCAGGAAGTCAGCTGCCGTTCCGGCGGCAGCAAAGGGAGCCGCGCGCGCAAAAGCCGCGCCGGCAAAGGCCGCGAAGCCCGCGGCGAAACCGGCGGTCAAACCCGCAAAAGCAGCCAGGCCCAGCGTCAAGAGCGCCGTCAAGGCGGCCGCGAAAACGCTGGCAGCACCCGCGCCCAAGCGCGCCGCGCGCAAGGCGGCGTCAAGCCCGGTGCGCGAGCCAACACCGAGCAGCACGCGCCCGGTGCTGGTGCGCGACAGCTTCACCATGCCCGAGCAGGAATACGCCGTGCTTGCCGACGTCAAGCAGGCCTGCCTGCGCGCCGGCATCGACGTCAAGAAGAGCGAACTGCTGCGCATCGGCGTGGCCCTGCTGGGCCAGGTCGATATCGCTACCCTCAAGTCGGTGCTGGCGGCGCTGCCCCAGCTCAAGACCGGCCGGCCTCCAGCCGCGTCCTAGCGCGTCCTGCGCCACGACGCGGCTGCGGACCGGCCGCGCTAGTGGATCGAGGCGCTGGTCAGTTCCTTCAGTTCGCGGATCGGGATGTTCGATTTCTCGTGCATGCGCAGCAGGATGGTCGCGCCGACGTTCAGCTTGCGATGGCGGATCTTGCTGATGATCGGCGGCTGCACCTCGAGGACCCGGCACAGCTCGGCGTCATTCTTGAGTTGCATGCGCTCGATCAGGGTGTCGAGCAGTTTGTTGGGCACGAAGCTCGACGGCTCCAGGGCACGAGCCCGGTGCATCGCGGCGAGCATTTCCTGTTTTTTCTGTCGTACGCTCATGTTGCTTCTCCGAATATGTAAACATGGATTCGGGACAGATCGACTTGTTCTGGAAATACACCCCGGCCTCTTGTGAGAAGGTTTTGGTGGCGGGTCGTTGTGATATTACTACGATTGCGCTCCACACGATTTACGAATTGAGCGTAACAAACCGTAAGTTCGTTCTTTCCGCGAGGAATTTACGCTAATTTCAATCCGGAACGGGTCAGGAGCAGCACCTGGTCGGCCATGGCGGCCGCGGCGTGCGAGTGGGTGACCATGATGGCGCCGGCGCCGCTGGCGCGCGTTTCGCGCCGCAGTAGCGACAGAATGCCCTCGGCCGTCTCGGGATCGAGGTTGCCGGTCGGTTCGTCGGCCAGCAGCAGGGCGGGGCGATGCACCAGTGCGCGCGCAATGGCTACGCGCTGCAGCTCGCCGCCGGATAGCTGGCGCGGAAAGTCGGCGCCGCGTCCCTGCAGGCCGACGGCGTCCAGCATCTCGTCCGCACGCGCATCGGGCGCGCGGTTCAGCAGCAGCGGCAGCGCCACGTTCTGGCGCAGCGTCAGGTGCGGCAGCACGTGGAAGGCCTGGAAGATGAAACCCATCCGGGTGCGGCGCAGGCGCGTCGCGGCGTCGTCGTCGAGGGCCGACATGGGCGTGCCGTCCACGATCACCTGGCCGCCATCCGGCGCGTCCAGCCCCGCGATGATGTTCAGCAGGGTCGACTTGCCGACGCCCGACTCGCCCATGATGGCCACGAACTCGCCGGCGCGAAAGCTGTGCGACAGCTGCGACAGCACGGTGCGCCCGCCGTAAGCCTTGCTCAAGTTGTCGAGTACGAGCATGGTGGTCCTTCTCTAGCGTGTGAGGGCGCGGCGCAGGGCGAAACTGGCGCCATCCACGGCTGCGACCAGCAGCAGCATGGCGACGATCACGGTGGCGGCGCTCTGCATCTGGAACAGCGACAGGTGGTACTTCAGCATCTGTCCCAGGCCGCCGGCGCCGACCACGCCCAGCACGGCGGCGGCGCGGATGTTGTTCTCCCAGCGGTACAGGGTGTAGGACAGCATCTGCGGCAGGGCCTGCGGCAGGGTAGCGTACAGGAAGGCGGCGAGCGGCGCGGCGCCATTGGTGCGCAGGCTGCTTTCCGGCAGCGGCTCGACGTTCTCGAGGGCGTCGGCAAACAGGCGTCCCAGCACGCCGCTGGTGTGGGCTGCCAGCGCCAGCGTGCCGGCAAACGGCCCCAGGCCGGCCGCGACCAGCAGCAGCGCGGCCCACACCAGTTCGGGAATCGAGCGCAGGATGTTGAGCAGCACCCGGGTCGCGCCGCGCGAGGCGCGGCCCAGGCGGCCAGCGGCCGGCAGCGCCAGCAGCAGGCCACCGATCACGGCCAGCAGGGTTCCCACCAGCGACATGGCCAGGGTTTCCCACAGCGCCCCCAGGGTCTTGCTGAGAAATGCCGGGCTGGTCTCGGGCGGCGTGAAGCCGGCCAGGAATTCGCTGGCCGAGCCGAGCGCTTCCGGGGTGAAGAAGGCCGACCACTCTAGCTGCAAGGAGGCGAAGCTGGCTACCACCAGGGCAAGCAGGGCGGCCAGCAGCAGCGGGGTGCCGATGTTGCGCGGCGGCGGAGGCGGCAGCTTCGGCTTCATCCCAGCCTCCGGCGCAGCAGCTTCGAGACCAGGTCGGCCAGGGCGACCAGCAGCACGAACACGATCAGCATGGTCGACACTTCGCCGCCCGCCATCATCTTGGTCGATTCTTCCATGCGCTGGCCCAGTCCGCCGGCGCCGACGAAGCCCATCACCGCCGAACCGCGGATCGCGCACTCCCAGCGGTAGACGGTATAGGACACCAGTTCGGCCGCCGATTCGGGCAACGCGCCATACAGCAGCGCCGGCAGACGCCCGCTGCCGTTGGCCAGCAGACTCTCCAGCGCGTGCGCGTCCGAGGATTCGAGGATCTCGGCATAGACCTTGGCCAGCATGCCGCAATAGGTCAGGGCGATGGCGAGCACGCCGGCGGTCGGCCCGAGGCCGACGATACGCACGAACAGCAGCGCCCATACCAGTTCCGGCACGCTCCTGAGCAGCACCAGCACCCAGCGCGCCAGCTGGCGCACCAGCATGGCGAGCGGACGCATGCGCCCGGTGCCGAGGCGCGAAATCGACAGGCGCTCGGTAATCAGCATGGTGGCGGGAATCGCGCCCAGCAGGGCCAGCGTCAAGCCGGCGGTGGCGATCGCCACCGTCTGCCAGGTCTCGCGCAGCACCAGCACGAGGAATTCGGCCCCCGTCGCCGGATGCAGGAAGTCGGACAGGAAGCCCCAGGCAGCCGCCAGGCTTTGCGGGTCGAACAGCAGCCAGGGCTTGAACTCGCTGGCCGTGAGCATGGGCCACAGCAGCAGCAGGCACACGACGGTGGCCGTGACGCGGCCGCGCCAGGCCGGGTCCGGATGCGCAGCCCCCTTCAGTGCCGCCATCAGAAACAGGCGCCCACGGCGATGCGGTCGGGCGATTCGTGCGGATGTCCAGGGTGGGGCTGCACGGTCTCGTTGTCGTAGAGCGCGGCGATCATGGCGTCGCTCACCTGTTCGCGCGGCGCGTCGAACACAATGCGGCCGTCGCGCAGGCCGACCAGGCGCGGGAAGTGGGCGCGCGCCATCTCGACCTGGTGCAGGCTGCATACCAGCGAGGCATTGCGCGCCGCCGCTTCCTGCTGCAGCGTGGTCAAGGTGTGCTGGGCCAGGGCCGGGTCGAGCGCGGAGATCGGCTCGTCCACCAGCAGGGCTTCGGCGTCGGAGAGCAGCAGGCGCGCCAGGCCGCAGCGCTGGCGCTCGCCGCCCGACAGGCGGTCGACGCGCGCATACAGCTTGTCGCCCAGGCCGAAGCGCGACAGGGCGGCATGCGCCGCGTCCGGGTCGCTCGGGCGCACCAGCGAAGCAAAAGCCTGCCACAGGCTCATGTGCGGCAGGCGGGCCGCCAGCACCGCCGTGACGACGCGCTGGCGCGGCGGCAGCGGCGGGGTCTGCGGCGCCAGGAACAGGCGCGCGCGCAGGCGGTGGCGCTCGGCCTGGCTCAAGGTCCACGGGTCCTGCTCGAAGGCGGTGAAACTGCCCTCGGCCGGCTGGTGGGCGCAGGCGAGGGTGGCGAGCATGGTGGTCTTGCCGGCCCCCGAAGGGCCGATCAGGGCCAGCTGCTCGCCGGGTGCGACGACCAGGTCGAGGTCGACCAGGGCGGGGGCGGCATGCCGGGCGGCCGCCAAATGCCGTACCGTGAGTTTCTCGAGCCGGAAGCTCATCGACTGCCTTTGCTTACTTCAGCAGGCCGGCGTTGCGCGCCGCCGCTTCGATCGCGCCGTAGTTGGCGGTCTTGGTCGGAATGAACTTGGTGGCGCGCTGCAGTTCCAGGATCTGCTTGCCTTCCGGAGTCGATTCGTCGAGCGCCAGGAAAGCGTCCGTGATCTTCTTCTGCAGGGCCGGGTTCATGTCGCTGCGCACGGTCCAGTTGTAGTCGTAGTAGCCCGGGGTGGTGTAGAACACGCGCACCGCCTTCGGATCGACCTTCTTGGCTTCGACCAGCTTTTCCCACACCGAGATGTTGAGGGCGCCGGCATCGACCTTGCCGCCCGCGACCGCGGCCACGGTGGCGTCATGCGCGCCCGAGAAAGCGATGCGCTTGAGGTCGGTGTCCGGGTTGATCTTAGCGCCCAGCAGGAAGGAACGCGGCATCAGGTGGCCCGAGGTCGAGGATTCCGAACCGAAGGACAGGGTCTTGCCCTTCAGGTCCGCCAGGCCGTTGATGGCGGGATTGGTGGTGATGAAGACCGAGCGGAACTTCTCGTCCTCGGCACGCTGCACCAGCGGCGTGACTTGTCCCTTGCTGCGCACATTGGCCTGTACGAAGGTGAAGCCGCCGAACCAGACCATGTCGATTTTGCGGTTGATCAGGCCTTCGACCGAAGCGGCGTAGTCGGTGACCGGGGTAAATTCGACCTTCAGGCCGGTGGCCTTGGCCAGGTAGTCGCCCAGCGGCTTGAACTTGCGCTGCAGTTCGGTCGGCGCCTCGTCGGGGATGGCGGAAACGCGCAGCACGCCCGGGGTATTCTGGGCATAGGCGCCGCCGGCGGCGGCAAACATCAGGCCGGCAGTGGCGGTTGCAGCGAACAGGTTTTTCAGGACACGCGAAGGCGAGAACAGGGTCATGGCGGCTTTCTTCTTGATTATTGGCTGAGTGATTGAACTTTGGAAATAGGTGAACCGGAGTAGTAACGCCTGTACGGCAGGCGGAAACGGCACATGACTGAATTCCGCTATCATGGCAAAAACTGCAACTCGAGTTCCAGGTCCAAGGTCTGACATCCTATGCCCTGGCGCATGGTGCGCCGTGGCGGCACGAATGATAACGCTTATGTACATCTCCTGCACGCAAGACCGGCCTCGCGCCGCCAATGCCCACGTGGCCGACGAGCTGCAGGCCGGCCTGGAAGCGATCGACCCCTGGATTTCGCCCAAATTCCTGTACGATGCCCTCGGTTCGAAACTCTTCGAAGCGATCTGCGAATTGCCCGAGTACTACCCGACCCGCACCGAGGCCGCCATTTTCGCGCGCCATGGCGCCGAGATCGCCCGGGTGGCGGGCAGCGGGGCGACGCTGATCGACCTGGGCGCCGGCAACTGTGCCAAGGCGGCTTCGCTGTTCCCCTTGCTTGCCCCAAGCCAGTACGTGGCGGTCGACATCTCGGCCGAGTTCCTGTGCGACTCCCTGGAACGCCTGCGCCAGCGCTTTCCGCATATCGCCATGGAAGGGCTGGGCATGGACTTTTCCAACAGATTCGAATTGCCCGAGCAGGTCGGCAGCGAGCGGCGCCTGTTCTTTTATCCGGGCTCTTCGATCGGCAACTTCACCCCGGAAGAAGCGCAAGGCTTCCTGCGCCGCCTGCGCGCCCAATGCGGCCCCGATGGCGGCGTGCTCCTGGGCGTGGACCTGGCCAAGGACAAGGATGTGCTCGACGCTGCCTACGACGACGCGCTCGGGGTGACCGGCGCCTTCAACCTGAATGTCCTGCGCCATGTGAACCGCCTGATCGATGCCGACTTCGATATCCGTGCCTGGCGCCACCACGGCTTCTACAACCCCGCACGCGGACGCGTCGAGATGCATCTGGAGGCGGTGCACCGTCAGGAAGTGCAGTGGAAGGGCGGTGCGCGCGTGTTCGAGGCCGGCGATACCATCCACACCGAGAACAGCTACAAGTACCAGCAGGCCGATGCGATCGCGCTGCTGGAGCGTTCCGGGTTCGAGGCCACCCGCGTGTGGACCGACCCGCAGCGCTGGTTCGCGGTGATCCACGCACAGGCAATCGGCTGATGGGCATCGGGCAGCGCGAAGACCTCCTGCACGCTTTTCAACGCGTGCGCCGGCGCTCGCTCGAGATCGCCGCGCCGCTGTCTGCCGAGGATTGCTGCGCGCAATCGATGCCGGACGCCAGCCCGATCAAGTGGCATCTGGCGCACACCACCTGGTTTTTCGAGACCTTCATCCTGGAAGCGCATGAAGCGGGGTTCGCGCCTTTCCACCCGGCCTTCCGGGTGCTGTTCAATTCCTACTACAACGGCATCGGCGCCAAGCACCCGCGGCCGCAGCGCGGCCTGCTTACGCGGCCCTCGCTGGACGAGGTGCGCGCCTATCGCGCCGACGTGGACGAACGTATCGCGCGCCTGCTGGCCATCGGGGCACCGATAACATCCTTGGTCGAACTCGGCCTGCAGCACGAGCAGCAGCACCAGGAGCTGATGCTCACCGACCTCAAGCATCTGCTGGGCTGCAATCCCCTGTACCCGGCCTATACCGTGCAGGCGATGGAAGAAGGCGCACCGCCGCCGCCGTTGTCCTGGGTGGTGTTTGACGGCGGCCTGGCCGAAATCGGTTATGGCGGCAGTGGCTTCTGCTTCGACAACGAGCTGCCGCGCCACCGCACCTATCTCGCACCCTTCGAGCTGGCGTCGCGCCTGGTGACGAACGGCGAGTACCGCGAGTTCGTCGAGGCCGGGGGCTACCGCGACCCGGCACTGTGGCTGGCCGAGGGCTGGGACCGCGTGTGCGCGGGCGAGATCACGCATCCGCTGTACTGGGTCGCAGGCGAGGAGGGCTGGCAGGAATTCACCCTGCACGGACTACAGCTGCTCGATCCGGCACGCCCTGTCACGCATGTGTCGCTGTACGAGGCCGACGCCTATGCGCGCTGGCGCGGCGCGCGCCTGCCGACGGAAAGCGAGTGGGAATTCGCCGCGCGCCAGGCGCAACTGGGCGCAGGCACCCTGCATCCGGAAGCGGCCGACGGCGAAGGCCTGCTGCAGATGTTTGGGGCCTGCTGGCAGTGGACCGCCAGCAGCTATGCGCCTTATCCCGGCTATGCGCCGGCCGCCGGCGCCATCGGCGAGTACAACGGCAAGTTCATGGTCAACCAGTACGTGCTGCGCGGCTCGTCCTGCGCCACGCCCGAGGGCCATGCACGACCCAGCTATCGCAACTTCTTCCCGGCCGGAGCGCGCTGGCAGTTCACCGGGATCAGGCTGGCCCGATGAGCCGGCGCCGTAGCTGGCGCGAGCGCCTGATGGACCAGCGCGCGAACGCCTGGATCCTGGCCCACCCGCTGGCCTTTGCCCTCCAGGTCGTGCGCGGCTTTCGCGCCAACCAGGGCCTGCTGCTGGCCGGCGCCGTCGCCTATTACGCGCTGCTCTCGATCGTGCCCTTCCTGATGCTGGTCGTGGTGGCGCTGTCGCACTTCATCGACCAGGCCGAGCTGCTGGAGACCCTGCAGCGCTACCTGGGCCTGCTGGTGCCGGGGCAGGTGGGGCCGCTGGTGGAGGAAGTCGCGCATTTCCTCGAGAACCGCGAGCTGATCACCTGGCTGCTGGGCGCCACCATGCTGTTTTTCAGTTCGCTCGCCTTTACCGTGCTGGAAAACGCGATGAGCGTGATCTTCATCCACCGGGTAGCGGTGCGGCGCCGCCACTTCCTGGTGTCGGCCGTGCTCCCGTATTGCTACATCCTGGCGCTCGGCTTCGGGGTCATGATCGTCACCCTGGTGGCCGGCACGCTGGAAGTGATGGGCGAGGAGAGCGTCTGGCTGTTCGGCTACCAGTGGTCGCTCGGCGGCGTATCCGGGGTGCTGCTCTACCTGCTGGGACTGTTCGGCGAAATCCTGGTGCTGACCTCGATCTACCTGGTGATGCCGGTCGGACGCCTGTCGATCTGGCATGCGACCGTGGGCGGGGTCAGCGCGGCCCTGCTGTGGGAACTCGCGCGCCACGTGCTGGTCTGGTACTTCTCGACCCTGTCGCAGGTGAACGTGGTGTACGGCTCGATGACGACGGCGATCGTCGTCATGTTCAGCCTCGAGATTGCCGCCACCCTGCTGCTGCTGGGCGCCCAGGTGATCGCCGAGTACGAACGCGTCGGGCACGGCCAGGCCGACCGGCCGCCCCAGCCCATGGTCATGGAGCCGCCTGCCTGAGCACCGCATGGGAGTGTGCTTGCGCTGGGTCAATTACTCTACGTGAAGGAGTGGCACAGTATGGCCTTGCGCGGCCGACTTGGCCTGGCTCAATCGGACGCGCGGTCAACCTCATCGGGAGATGCCATGAGCGAGCTAGTTGCCATTGTCCTGCCCCTGCCGATCGCCATCGCGCTGGTCTTTGTCCTGATCGTGATGCTGGCGCTGAGCGCGGTCGCGCTGTCCTTCCGCAGGCCGGCGCCGGTGCGCGCGCCCAGCCTTGATGCCGGCGAAACGTCCCGGCCGGCCGCGCCGCACGGCGAAGCCTGACCCGCGGCGTTCCGGCGCGGCGCCGGGACTGGACGGTCGCGCCGGCGCATCGGCTACACTGCCCGGCATGGCTCACTTCTACCTTTGCTGGGAACTCGGCGGCGGCCCCGGACACGCCGGCCGTCTCAAGTCGATCGCGCTGCCGCTGCGCGCACGCGGCCACACGGTCAGCCTGGTCCTGCGCGACCTGGTGCTCACGCGGCGTCAGCTGGCGGGCCTGGACATGCCCCTGTTCCAGGCGCCCGTCTGGCTGCACCGCACCGCCGGCCTGCCGCCGGACCAGGCCAGCCTGGCCGAGATCCTGCTCGCCTGCGGCTACCTGGACGCGGACGCGCTGGCCGGCCTGTGCGAGGGCTGGCGTGGACTGTTCATGCAGGGGCGGCCCGGCCTCGTGATTGCCGACTACGCGCCCACCGCCATCCTGGCGGCGCGCAGCCTCGGCCTGGCCAGCGCGGCGCTCGGTCCTGGCTTCTACATGCCACCTGCGGGCGAAGCCTTGCCTCCGCTGCGCGGCTGGGAAGCGCCGCCGGCAGCGCGCCTGCGCGCAACCGAAACGCGCCTCCTGGACAGCGCCAACCGCGTGCTGGCGGGGCACGGCGCGGCGCCGTTCGGCCACGGGGCCGACCTGCTGCTGGGCGAACATCCATTCCTGTGCACCTGGCCGGAACTCGACCACTACGGCCGCAGCGGCGGCGGGCCCTGGCTGGGTCCGAACCTGCCGCCGCCGGCAAGCGGCCGTGCCGCGTTCCCGGCAGGCGAAGGTCCGCGCGTGTTCGCCTATCTGCGCCGCGCCATTCCCGAGTCTGGCGAGGTGCTGGCGGCGCTGGTGCGCCAGGGCTGCCGGGTGCTGTGCTATATGCCGGACGTGGCGGCCGGCGCGCCGGCGCCGGTGGACAGTCCCCTGGTGACGTATGCGCCGACGCCGGTGGCGCTGCCGGAGGCGCTGGCGCAGTGCGCCTTTGTGGTGAGCCATGCGGGCGAAGCGCTGGTGGCGCAGTCCTTGCTGGCGGGGCGGCCGCTCCTGCTGCTGCCGCATGCGGCGGAAAGCTTCCTGATGGCGCGCCGCGTTGCGCAGCTGGGCGCGGGTATCAATGCGATGGCGACGCCGCGCCCGCGCGACTGGGATGGAATGGTGGCGCGCCTGCTGGGCGAGCCGGCCTGGCGCGAGGCCGCGGCCGGCTTTGCGCGGCGCTATGCCGGCTACGACCCGCAGCAGCAGGCGGAGGCGCTGGCGGACCGTTTCGAAGCGCTGGCGGAGAGATTTACGCGACCGTGACGCGCGGCGCGCCCGCTTCCATGCGGCCAATGACGGCTGCATCGCCGAAGCCTTCGCGCGCGAACAGGGCCAGCACCTCGTCGACGCTGGCCAGATCGCAGGAGACCAGCAGGCCGCCCGAGGTTTGCGGGTCGGTCAGCAGGGCGCGCTGGGATGGCGTGATGGCGGCACCGAGGTCCACGTCCTTGCCGTAGGCGTCCCAGTTGCGGCCGGATGCGCCGGTGAAGAAACCGTCCTGGGCCAGCTGCAGCACGCCGGGCAGCAGCGGCACCTTGTCCATGTCGAGCGTCGCCGAGAGCTGCGCCCCGCGCGCCAGTTCCAGCAGGTGGCCCAGCAGGCCAAAGCCGGTGACGTCGGTCAGCGCGTGCACGCCCGGCATGTCGGCCAGCAGTCGGCCCGGCTTGTTCAATTTGGTGGTGTTGGCGATCATGGCTGCGTAGCCTTCCGCACCCAGCGCATCCTTCTTCAGGGCAGCCGACAGCACGCCCACGCCGAGCGGCTTGCCCAGTACCAGTACGTCACCGGCGCGCGCATCGGCATTGCGCTTGACCTTGGACGGATGCACCAGGCCCATCACCACCAGGCCGTAGATCGGTTCGACCGAATCGATGGTATGGCCGCCCGCGATCGGGATGCCGGCGTCGGCGCACACGGATTCGCCGCCGCGGATGATCTGGCCGATGGTCTCGAGCGGCAGCTTATTCACCGGCATGCCGACCAGGGCGAGCGCCATGATCGGGGTACCGCCCATCGCGTACACGTCCGAGATCGCATTGGTGGCGGCGATGCGGCCGAAGTCGAAGGGATCGTCGACGATCGGCATGAAGAAGTCCGTGGTGGCGATCAGGGCCTGCTCGTCGTTGAGCTTGTAGACGGCGGCGTCGTCGGCGGTCTCGATGCCGACCATCAGCTCTTTCGGCACCGGGAAACCGGCCGATTTGCTCAGGATTTCGGACAGCACGCCCGGCGCGATCTTGCAGCCGCAGCCGCCGCCGTGCGAGAACGAAGTCAGTTTGATGGGTTGTTCTGGCGTGGTGCTCATCGAGGTCTTCCGTATGTGTCAGGTTGAAGGAGCAGATTATCCACCAAGTCACGCAGCGCCGCTTGCTCGACGCTCGGGGCGAACAGGGCGGCGCGCGCGGCGCACTGGCGGCGCAGCAGGGCGTCGAACGCCGCATCCTCAATGATGCGGTCGATCAGCCGGGCCAGCGCGGCCGCGTCGCCCGGCGCGAAGTAGCCTGCGTAGTCCTCGCCCAGCATGCCGCGGTTGCCGTTGATATCGGATGCGAGCACGGGGACGCCGCTGGTGACGGCTTCGATGATCACGTTGGCGCCGCCTTCCATGCTGGACGTGATTGCCATCGCCCGGCAGCGCTTGAGGCGCTGGCGCGCGGCCGCATGGGGCAGGGCGCCGAGCCAGCGATAGCGCGGGCTGGCGGCTTGCGCAGCGCGCGCCGCCTCGCCCAGCGCCGGGTCGAGCGCGCCGCCGATGTGCAGCAGGCGCGCCGCAGGATGTGTAAGCAGATCGGCGGCGCGAATGAAGGTCAGCGGATCCTTCTCCGCGCGCAGGTGGCCGACCATCGCAATGTCGAAGCAGCGTGGAACGGCGGCGCGCGGGTAGGGACGCAGGCTGGGCGCCGACTGGTAGATCACGCGCGCCTTGGTACGTGATGCATGCGGCAGTAGCGCCAGTCCGGCCGGCTGCAGCAGCACCAGGGCATGGGCGCGCGCCAGCGAGGCCTGGGCGTCCGGGTCGACGGCGATGTCGCGATACAGGTCGGTACCGGTCAATACCAGCACCGAGGGCTTGTCGGGGTGGGCGTCGCTGAAGGCGGCAAGCGCGGCGGCCGAGCGGCGCGCATGCAGGGCGATCAACAGGTCGGGCGCCGGCTGTTCCGGCGTCCAGCCGCCTGCCACCGTTACCCCATGCGAGCCGCGCAGAAAGCGCGCCCAGCGGCTGGCGGTCTGCCAGTTACCGTTGTTGTCGCGTTCGCTGGCGGGGCTGACGATGAGGATGTGCTTGCGCACTGCCGGGTTCTCCAGAAATGGAGCGCGATTATACCGGCTGCGCGTCTCAAACGCGGGACGCGGGGAAATCGGAAATCCGAGCGGACCGCGCAGCACCTGCTGGCGAATTGTTTTTCCTGAAGGAACGATCTATTCTCTGCCAGTGTGAAGGCTAATCCCAAGGAGGATGGCAATGGTCGACGCTGGTCTGCTCCTGATCTTCAGCGCATGCGCATGGTTGGTTCTCTATGGTAACTGCTTTGGGCTATTCAATTACTCGAAAAAAGTCCAGGCCAAACTCGACAGTCTGCTGGCGAAAGAAAAAAACGGGGAGAACCTGAGTTCGGTGGAGCGGGGCGAGCTGCAATATTACAAGTTGAACGAGTTCCTCGACAAATCGAGCTACTGCCTTTTAGTCGCCGGGCTGGCGTGCCTACTCATGTCTTTAATTTTTCAATAGCACAAGTGCTCAGATCACTTTGCGGGGGCCTGCATGAAACTGCGTGACGCATTCGGTCTGCTGCGCATTGCGGCCAGCCTCTCGCTCGGGGTGACGGCGTGGACCGTCAACGCGCACGCCTGGGCTTTCGTGGCCGTGGTGCTGTTTGTGGCGGGAATACTGCTGTTGTGGCGGCGCGAGCGCGAGGATGCCATCCATGACGCGACCGCGGACCTGCATACCGAGGGGCTCGGGTCGCGGATTGGTAGCCGGCGCGCCCAGCGCGGGGATGACGGGGACGGGATCGATATC
The DNA here is from genome assembly GCF_020707265.1 of Massilia sp. IC2-477. GTDB lineage: Bacteria > Pseudomonadota > Gammaproteobacteria > Burkholderiales > Burkholderiaceae_D > Telluria. The sequence goes on along the minus strand of NZ_JAJFEQ010000005.1, from coordinate 66,973 downwards.
GGCGACAGCGGCGATTGAGGAGTTTGCGCCGCAGGCAAAAAAAATGGCTGCCCGCGGGCAGCCATTTTCATTGAGATTTCAGCGATCAGTAATCGCCGAAGGTGCGGCGGGCGCCGTCGGCCGAGCGCGGATGCGCCGACTTGCTGTAGCCGCCTTCACGCTTTTCGCCATAGCGCGCGCCTTCCGGGCGATTGCCGCGGTAGCCGCCTTCACGCGGAGCGCCGGTCGGCGCCGCGTCACGGCGGTAACCGCCTTCACGCTGCGGACGGTCGCCGTAGCCACCTTCGCGCGGGGCGCTGTAAGCTTCGCGCGGACCGCGGTCGGCGTAACGGCTTTCCGCCGGACGTGCGTAACCGGCTTCACGCGGCGCACGGTCGCCGTAGCCACCTTCGCGCTGCGGACGATCGCCGTAGCCGCCTTCACGCGGCGCACGGTCGCCGTAACCCGGCTTGGCGAAGCTGCGCTGGCCCGGCTTGTGCGCGTTGCGGCCGTCGCCCGGCTTCCAGCCCGGACGGCTGGCCGAACGGGTCGGGGCGGCGCGCTTCGGCTCGAAGCCTTCCACCACGTCGACCGGGATCGACTGCTTGGTGAAGCGCTCGATGCGGCGCACGTTCATGTTCTCGGCGTGGTTCACCAGCGAGATCGCGATACCGTTGCGGCCTGCGCGGCCGGTACGGCCGATGCGGTGCACGTAGTCCTCCGGGAACTTCGGCAGGTCGTAGTTCACCACGTGGGTGATGTTCGGCACGTCGATGCCGCGGGCGGCGACGTCGGTCGCCACCAGCACGCGCACCTGGCCGCGGCGCAGGCTGTCCAGGGTGCGGTTGCGCGCGCCCTGGTGCATGTCGCCGTGCAGGGCGGCGGCCGCGAAGCCGGCGATGTTCAGGCGGTCGGCGATCATGTCGGCGTCGCGCTTGGTCGCGGTGAACACCACGGCCTGGTCCAGGCTCTCGTCACGCAGCAGGTGGTCGAGCAGGCGGTTCTTGTGCGACAGGTCGTCGACAAAGTGCACCTTCTGCACGATGTTCTCGTGGCGGTTGGTGGCGCTGGCGATCTGGATCACCAGCGGATCCTTGGTGATGCGGCGCGCCATGTTGCCCACCACGCCGTCCAGCGTGGCCGAGAACAGCATGGTCTGGCGGCTGTCCGGGGTCGCTTCGACGATTTTCTCGATGTCTTCGATGAAGCCCATGTCCAGCATGCGGTCGGCTTCGTCCAGGACCAGGATCTCGAGCTGCGAGAAGTTGATCTTGCCCGACTCCATGTGGTCGATCAGGCGGCCCGGGGTCGCCACCAGGATTTCCGGATTCTTCGACAGCAGCTGCATCTGCTTCGGGTAGGGCATGCCGCCCAGGATCGACACGGCGCGGATGCGGCGCATGTCGGAGGTGTATTGTTCGGTCGCGGTGGTCACCTGCAGGGCCAGTTCGCGGGTAGGGGTCAGGACCAGCATCTTCGGCTGGGCCGGGGTAAAGCGGACGCGTTCGCCACGGGCGCGCGCCGACTGCGCATTCTGCGCAGGGGTGCGGGCGGCTTGCGGAGCGGGCTCCATGTTGGCCAGCTTGTTCAGGGCCGGCAGCATGAATGCCGCGGTCTTGCCCGAGCCGGTCTGCGAGGACACCAGCAGGTCACGGCCGGCGATGCCGGCAGGGATCGCCTGCTCCTGCACCGGGGTCGGCTTGGTGTAGCCGGCGGCGGCAACTGCCTTGACGAGCGACGCGTGTAAACCTAGTGCTTCAAAACTCATGTGTACTTTTACTTTCGGAATAAATCATGATCGCGCGGTCGATATGACGAGCGCAAAATAGCAACGCGAACCAACACTACGAAATGACTCAGAACTGAAAAGAAATTTCGGCACAAAAGCTTTGCGCCGGGACGGTGTCTGGATGCTGACACGCAGGGCGGGAGGGCTTTTTTGAAAGGGCGACCACTGTCGCCAAGGCTTGCGATGCTGCTAGTGGTACTGCTTCGGTGAGCTGCTGCGTCCTGTCTGTTCGGACTGCTTATTGCAGCGCACAAACGACATCATACATCAGAAAAGGAAAGTCTGCACGCGGCCACATCGATGTGCGGCCGGCGCAGGAGGCAGATTAAGCCCGCCCTAAGGCGAGCTTGACTGTTTGATCAGCGCTGCTTGCGCTTGGACGAGGTGTTGCGTGCGATGCGGTTCTTCGAGGAGGTCGCGGCCTTGGCCTTGTAGCGCGAGGTCGAGGCCTTCACGCGCGGGCTGCGTTCCGCTTCGAATGCCACCACGGCGTTGTCGATGATGTTTTCCGCGATGTCGCCGGCGTTCGAGGCCGACACCTTCGGCACCAGGATGGTCGAACCGGCCGTGACGGTCGACTTGGCCGGGATGTTGTTGGCCTGGCGGATGACTTCCGGGGTGGTGCCGAACTTCGATGCCAGGGCAGCGATGCTGGTGCGGGCGCTGGTGATCTTGTGCGTGGTCCAGCTCGACAGTTCGCGGCCCCACTGGGCCAGGTTCAGCTGGAACTTCTCGGCATTCGCCTTCGGCAGCAGGATCTTGGTCTTTTCGCCGCCGGTGATGACCGGCTTCTTGAACTGCGGGTTGAGCGCCTTGAATTCGTCGAGCGACATTTCCGCCAGCTGGGCGGCGACGGCGACGTCGATGTCGCTGGTCTTGTCGATGGCGGTGAAGTAGGGCTGGTTGTCGATCGCCGGCAGGGCCACGTTGTACTGGGCCGGGTTGGCGATGATGTTCTTGACCGCCTGCAGCTTCGGTACGTAGTTGCGGGTCTCGGCAGGCATCAGCTCGGCCAGGCTCTCGAAGTCGGTCGGCTTGCCAAGCGCCTGGTTCTTCTTGACGATGCGCTGAATATTGCCTTCGCCCCAGTTATAGGCCGCCAGGGCCAGCTGCCAGTCGCCGAACATGGTGTACAGGCGCTGCAGGTAGCTCAGGGCCGCATCGGTCGAGGCCAGCACGCCGCGGCGCTCGTCCTTGAACATGTTCTGCTTCAGGTCGTAGTCCTTGCCGGTGCCCGGCACGAACTGCCACAGGCCGGCCGCGTCCGCAGTCGACAGGGCTTGCGGATTGAATGCGGACTCGATCACCGGCAGCAGGGCCAGTTCGGTCGGCATGCCGCGTTTTTCGAGTTCCTGCACGATGTGATACAGGTAGGGCGAGGCACGGCCCGAGATGCGCTTGAGGCTGTCCGGACGGGCGCTGTAGGCCTGGGTATGGCGCTGCACCAGGCTGTTGTCGATGTCGGGAATGGCGTAGCCGCTGCGGATACGGCCCCAGACGTCGGTTTCCTTGTACTCGTCGGCCTTCAGCAGGCTCGGCGCCAGCGGGGCGGTCGAACGAGCGTTGAGGGCGCTTGCGGTTGCGGATGGCGCATTGTCCATCGCGTGGGTGAGCGGGGAGGTGGCCAGGAGTGCCAGCGCGGCAGTCGCTACGGTGTTGCGGATCATGTCGTGCATCGCTTTCCAATGTTGCGTTCGAGAACGAACGTACTGGTCAAGAGGGCAGTGTACGTAGTCATGCATGAGTCAGTCAAGGCACCGTTACAAATTTCTTTCCAGCGTTCATATATGTAAATTGCCATCATGAAAACGGAAATTGCCGGGAAATACGCGCTTGTTGGCAGGAGATTGCGGCAGAGATCAGTCAACGCGCAGGACCCGGTATGCTCATCCGTTTTCACGTAGCCTAGCGCCGCAGGGGTGTCAATCTATGAGGGCACGCAAAGTGTGCGTACAATCCGGCTTCCGCCCCTGGCGTTTTGATATGAAGCTGTCATCCATGAGTACCCCAAACCCGCATGCCGACGACGATGCCATCGTCGCCGCCACCCGCCGCTGGCTGGAAAAGGCCGTCATCGGCCTCAACCTGTGCCCCTTCGCCAAGTCCGTCTATGTGAAGGAGCAGGTGCGCTACGTCGTCTCGAACGCGACCACGCCCGAAGCCCTGCTCGAGCAGCTCATGGAAGAGCTGCAGTTCCTGTCCGACACCCCGGCGGAGCAGGTCGACACGACCCTCCTGATCCATCCCTTCGTCCTCGGAGACTTCGAGGACTACAACGAATTCCTGGACGTGGCCGATGCGGCGGTGGAAGACATGCAGCTGGATGGCGAGCTGCAGGTGGCAAGCTTCCACCCGCGCTACCAGTTCGCGGACACCGACGTGAACGACATCTCGAACTACACCAACCGCGCACCGTATCCGATCCTGCACCTGCTGCGCGAGGACAGCATCGACCGCGCGGTCGAGGCCTTCCCTGAGGCGGCCGAGATCTTCGAGAAGAATATCGACACCATGGAAAAGCTCGGCCTTGACGGCTGGGACAAGCTCGATGTCGGCCCCGCGCGCTGAGGGCGGCGCCGCGCCGGCGCGTCCGGACACGCCCTGCGTGGCGGTGTGCTCGACCACCTTCGACGAGGTCTGCCGCGGCTGCGGGAGGACCGTGGCCGAGGTGGCGCAGTGGGTGTCGATGAGCGCCGAGGAGAAGGAAAGGGTGTGGGTGCGGATCCTGGCGCAGGGCTACCCGCGCCGGAATACCTAATAACTTAGGGTGGTCGGCTCGGCCGACCGCGCGTTCACATCACGTTTGAATTGACGAAACGACTGTTCAAACGTCGGCTGAACGCGCGGTCGGCAAAGCCGACCACCCTACCTGATTAAAGACCCAGGTAATCCCGCTTCCCGACCGGCACCCCGTTGTGGCGCAGGATCGCGTACGCGGTCGTCACGTGGAAGAAGAAGTTCGGCAGCACGAAGCTGGTGAGATAGTCGTCGCCGCGCTCGAAGTGGCGCGCGCGTTCGCCGGCGCCGTGGGTAATGGCGCGCTCGCCGGCCGCATCGAAGGCCTCGCGCGGAAGCGACTCGATGAAGCCCAGGGTCTTGGTGATGCGCTGCTGCAGTTCGGCGAAGCTCTGTTCATTGTCCTCGTAGCGCGGCACTTCCTGGCCGGCCAGGCGCGCGCTCGCGCCCTTGGCGAAATCGGTGGCGATCAGGACCTGGCCCACCAGCGGGAACATGTCCGGGTACAGGCGCGCCTGCAGCAGGGCGTTCGGGTCGATCTTGTGCTGCTGGGCGTGGGCCTCGGCTTTTTCCAGCACACCCGCCAGGGCGCGCAGCATCTTCTGGAACACCGGAACCGATGCGGAATACATGGACAGGCTCAAAGTTTCTCCTTCGAAAGATTCAATCATAACAAGTCTTGTCGCGTCCTGCCGACACCCGTAAAGACGACGACCGGGTGCGGCATGCTATTTGCTGACTCTTGGTCATACGGGGTGCATAATCGGGTTATCAATTGCCATACGTAAATCCCTGCCGCTGGCAGGGTGCAGCCCGAATACCGATGTCCTTGCCCCGATTTTCACTTCGCCGGCTGCCCGCCAGGCTGCGCGAGCTGTACGGCCGCTCGATCTACGGCGCGCTGCTGCTGGTGGTCTTCTTCGGGCTGGCGGTGCCGGCGCTGGTCGGCGGCTACGTGCTGCTCGGGGTCCACGAGCGCGAGTCGAGCGCCCGTACCCTCAATGACGCCCTGCAGCGCAACGCCGACCTGCTGGCGCTCGGCATCCAGGAATCATTATGGGACATGAACCTGGAAGCCGCACGCGCGCTGGCCGATTCCTTCATGCGCGATCCGGCCGTGGTGCACGTGGCGGTGCGCGACCTGGCGCAGAATGAGCTCATCAACCGGCGTGCACTGCTGTTGCCGGGTGCGCGCGCCTACCGCGCCGAGCGGACCATCGTGGTGCGCGGGCAGACCATCGGCCACGTGGCGATCGAGATGGGCGACTATTATTACCAGCAGGAGTTGCGCACCAAGCAGCGCAACTACGCGCTGGTGCTGGCGCTCCAGCTGGTGGTGTCGCTGCTCTTGATCGCGCTGCTCTTCAAGCGCCGCCTGCTCTCGCCCCTGCGCACGCTCACCAGCTTCTCCGACCGGCTGGCGCGCGGCGACTTCGACACCCCGCTGGCGTTGCCGGCCCACGACGAGCTGGGGCGCCTGGGCACCCAGATGGAGGGAATGCGCACCGCGATCGGCCAGCTGTTCGCCGACATCGGCCGGCGCGAGGAGCAGTTCCGCACCATCGTCACCCAGGTGCCGGGGGCCGTGTTCCGCGCCCGGCCGGGCGGCCACATCGACTTCGTCAGCGACGCCATCGAGGAGATTTCGGGTTATGCCGCCGAGCGCTTCATGCTGGCCACCACCGACGACTGGGCCGACATCATCCATCCCGAAGACCGCCGCATGCACCGTCACGTGGTGCGCGATGCGCTGCAGGCGGGCAGTCCCTACGAGGTCGAATACCGCATCATCGACGCCGGCGGCATCGAGCGCTGGGTGCTCGAGAGCGGCCAGCCACTGGGCGAAGCCGGCAGCGCGGAATTCCGCGTCGACGGCATCATCTACGACATCAGCGAACGCAAGCACGACGAGATGCGCATCGAAGCCCTGCTGACCGAGCAGGGCGCGATCCTGGACAACGTCATGTTCGGGGTGCTGTTCGTGCGCGAGCGCCGCATCGTCTCGGCCAACCGGCGCAGCGAAGAACTGTTTGGCTACGGCGAAGGGGAGATGGTGGGCCGCTCGACCGAGATCCTGTTCCCGGGCCGCGCCGAGTACGAGCGCCTGTGGCTGGAAAAGTATCCGAGGCTCGCCAGCGGCACCGACGCCGGTGAGGAAATCCAGTTCCGCCGCGGCGACGGCAGCGTGTTCTGGCTCCTGGTCAGCGGCTGCGCGCTGGACGCGGCGCGCCCGAACGAAGGCAGCATCTGGGTGTTCGCCGACATCACCGAACGCAAGCTGGCCGAGGAAAAGCTGCGCCTGTCCGCCACGGTGCTCGAGCACATCGCCGACGGCGTGATGGTGCTCGACCCGGCCGGGCGCATCGTCGCCACCAACCCGGCCTTCACCCAGATCACCGGCTATACCGAGCGCGAGGCCCTGGGCCAGCAATCGAGCCTGACGCGCGCCGGCCGCCACGACGAGGGCTTCTACCAGCAGCTGTGGGGCGACCTGGCCGACACCGGCTTCTGGCGCGGCGAAAGCTGGCAGACCCGCAAGAATGGCGAGGTCTACCTCGAATGGCTCACCGCTTCCGCGGTGCGCAACGACGCCGACGAGGTGACCCACTACGTCTGCGTGTTCAGCGACATCACCAAGGTCAAGGAATCGCAGGAAAAGCTCGATCACCTGGCGCACCACGACCCCCTGACCGGGCTGCCGAACCGGCTGCTGTTCCACGACCGCCTGCAGCACGCGATGGCGCGCGCCGGGCGCGAGGGGCAGGAGCTGGCGGTGCTGTTCATCGACCTGGACCGCTTCAAGAACGTCAACGACACCCTCGGCCACCACGTGGGCGACGAGCTGCTCAAGCAAGTCGCCGCTGCGCTGACGCGCTGCCTGCGCGAGGGCGATACCCTGGCGCGCCTGGGCGGCGACGAATTCATCGTGCTGCTGGAAGACATCGACGGCGCCTTCGGCGCGATCCAGGTGGCGGAAAAGCTCATGCACCTGTTCGGGCAGCCGCTTACCGTGGCCGGCCACGAGCTGTTCGTCACCGGCAGCGTAGGCATCAGCCTGTATCCGCAGGACGCCACTGACCTGAACATGCTGGTGCGGAACGCCGACGTCGCGATGTACCAGGCCAAGGCGCGCGGCCGCAACGGCTACCAGTTCTACGCGCCCTCGATGAGCGGCGAGGGCGTCGAGCGCCTGCGCCTGGAGACCCTGCTGCGCCGCGCGATCGAGAAGAGCGAGATCTATCTGGCATACCAGCCGCAGGTCGAGATCGAGAGCGGGCGCCTGGTCGGGGTCGAGGCCCTGGTGCGCTGGGCCAGCCCGGAACTGGGCAACGTGCCGCCGGTGCGCTTCGTCCCGGTGGCCGAGGACACCGGTTTCATCAACCAGCTGGGCCAGTGGGTGCTGGCCGAAGCCTGCCGCCAGATGCGGGCCTGGGACGATGCCGGGCTGCGGGTGCCGAAGATGGCGGTCAACCTGTCGGTGCGCCAGTTCGAGCGCGGCAGCATTGCGCCGACTGTCGCCGCGGTGCTGCAGGAGACCGGCCTGGCCGCCGACCGCCTGCAGCTGGAAGTGACCGAGTCGGTGATCATGAATACCGGCGACGCGCTGGAGCACATCAACGACCTGCGGGCGATCGGCGTCGGCCTGGCGATCGACGACTTCGGCACCGGCTACTCCTCGCTGGCCTACCTGAGCCAGCTGCCGGTACAGACGCTCAAGATCGACCGCAGCTTCATCCAGGATATCTCGGTCGATGCCAACGACGAGGCGATCGCGGTGGCCATCATCCAGCTCGGCAAGAGCCTGGGCCTGGCGGTGGTGGCCGAAGGCGTCGAGAACGAAGAGCAGGCCGGCTTCCTGCTGCGCCACGGCTGCCGGCTGGCCCAGGGCTATCTCTACAGCCGCCCGGCGGCCCCAGGCGATATACTGGCGCATTGGAGACTGGTAGAGGAACAGCGACACGATGAATCGAACGATGCCGGCGCAGCCGAAGCAAGCCAGGCCTGAGGAAGCGGCGAAGGGGCGCGGCCTGACGCGCCGCCGCTTCCTGCTGGGCGGCGTGCTCGCCGGCGGCGCGCTGCTGGTCGGCTGGGGCGTGCAGCCGCCGCGCCAGCGCCTGCATACGGCGCATCCGCTGGCGGTCGCCGACGATGTCGTGGCGCTGAATGGCTGGATCGCGATCGCGTCCGACGGCACGGTGTCGGTGGTGGTGCCGCGCAGCGAGATGGGGCAGGGCGTGCATACCGCGCTGCCGATGCTGGTGGCCGAGGAGCTCGACCTTCCGCTCGATCGCGTGCGCATCGTGCAGGCGCCGATCGACAAGATCTTCGCCAACCTCACGGTGCTGCGCGAGAACCTGCCCTTCCATCCCGACGATGCCGGCAGCACGCGCCAGGGCGCGCAGTGGCTGATGGCCAAGCTGGGACGCGAACTGGGCATCATGTTCACCGGCGGCTCCACCAGCGTGAAGGATGCCTGGATCCCGATGCGCGAAGCGGGCGCGGTGGCGCGCGCCATGCTGCTCAAGGCCGCGGCCGAGCAGTGGCGGGTGCCGGTGGCGCGCCTGCGCACCGAGGACGGCTTCGTGCTGGATGCGGCTGGGCGGCGCCTGGGCTACGGCGCGCTTGCCGCAGAAGCGGCGCGCGTGGGCGCAGGCATCGAAGCCGGCGACGTGCGCCTGAAGGAGCCGCGCGACTTCCGCCTGATCGGCAAATCCCTGGCGCGCCTGGACAGCCGCGCCAAGGTCGATGGCAGCGCGCGCTTCGGCATCGATGCTCGCGTGCCTGGCATGCTCTACGCGGCCGTGAAGACGGCGCCCATGGTCGGCGTCGTCCTGACCGATTACGAGCGCACCGCGGCCTCGATGCCGGGCGTGCTAAAACTGGTGCAGACGCCGGGCCTGGGCGACGAAAACAGCGGCATCGGCGCCGGCGTCGCCGTACTCGCCACCAGCTGGTGGCAGGCCAGGCAGGCGCTGGAAGCGTTACGGGTCACCTGGGTAGGCGTCGACACCGAGAGGCTCTCCAGCGAGACCGTGTTCGAGGGCTTCGCGCGTGCGCTCGACGGGGAAAGCGGCTTCGTGTACCACGAAAGCGGCACCCAGGACGTGGCTGGCGTGGCGCTGACGGTGTCCGCTGAATACCGCGCTCCTTTTCTCGCGCATGCGGCGATGGAACCTATTAACTGCACCGCCCAGGTCGTCGATGGCAAGGTGCGCCTGTGGGCCTCGACCCAGGTGCCGAGCGTGGCGGTGGACGTGGCGGCGCGCACGGCCGGCGTCGACCGCGACGACGTGGCGATCGAGGTGATGCTGCTGGGCGGCGGCTTCGGGCGCCGGCTGGAGGTCGACATGGTGGCGCAGGCGGTCGCGGTGGCGATGGCGGCGGACGGCAAGCCGGTGCAGCTGATCTGGACCCGCGAACAGGACATCCAGAACGACGTCTACCGCCCGGCCGCGCTGGCGCGTTTCCGCGCTCACCTGGACGCGCAGGGGAACATCCTGGCCTGGGACAACAAGTCGGCCAGCGGCGCCATCGGCCACCAGTACTTCCCGCGTAACCTCGGGCTGCCCGGCGTGGGGCCGGACAAGACCACGGCCGAGGGCGAATACGACATGCAGTATGCGATCGCCAACCAGCGCATCGCCCACGTGATCGTGGACAGCAAGGTGCCGCTGGGCTACTGGCGCTCGGTGGGGCACTCGCATAACGCCTTCTTCAAGGAGGGCTTCCTCGACGAGGTCGCGCACGCGGCCAAACGCGACGGCGTGGAATTCCGGCGCGCCCTGCTCAAGGAACACCCGCGCGCGCTGGCGGTGCTGAACGCGGCGGTGGCGCGCGCCGGCCAGCCGCAAGCGGGGCGCGCCCATGGCGTGGCGCTGCACCGCTCATTCGGCAGTACGGTGGCCCAGGTGGCCGAAGTGTCAGTGAAAGGCACGACGATCCGCGTGCACCGCGTGGTGTGCGCGATCGATTGCGGGCTGGTGGTGAACCCGAATATCGTGGCCCAACAGGTGGAATCCGGCGTGCTGTTCGGCCTGTCCGCCGCGCTGCACGGAGAGATCACGATCAAGGAGGGACGGGTAGAGCAGTCGAACTTCGGCGACTACCCGGTGCTGCGCATGAACGAGGCGCCGCATGTCGAGACCATCATCATGCCGAGCGCCGAGCATCCGGAAGGTGTCGGCGAGCCGGCGGTGCCGCCGATTGCGCCGGCCGTGGCGTCGGCAGTGTTCAAGCTTACGGGGCAGCGCCTGCGCAGCCTGCCGCTGCGCTTGGCGTAGGGTGGGCGGGGTGTTTCAGGCCAGTGGCCTGAAACACGAACGCCCACGCGGTCGGCTGACACTAGATCTGACGACGCGACTGCTCAATCGACAACCATCACCGCGTGGGCGGAGAATCCGCCCACCCTACGCAGCGAGCAGCACGCGCAGGTTGCAGTCGCGCTGCCAGCCGCGCCGCTCTTCGCTGGACGCGGCCAGGCGCGCCAGCTCGTCCAGCGTGGCGGCGGCCTGCGCCTGCACCAGGCGATCGGCCACGGCGCCGTCGGGCAGCATGGTGCCGAAGAAGGCGACCGTATCGCCGCGCTGCACCAGCAGGGTGGGGAAGTTTTCCACGTCCAGGTCGCCGACCACGTCGGCCTGGTCTTCGATATCGATCCAGACGAAAGTCTTGTCAGGGTGGCGCGTGGCCAGCTCCTCGAAGGTGGCGCGGTAGGACGAGCAGGTGCCGCACCAGGCGGCGCACAGGCAGGCGACCATCAAGCTGTCGCCGTCGATGGCGGCGGCAATGGCGGCGCGGTTGTCGGAATCCAGGGTCAGGCTTTGCATGTGCCGGATTGTACCGTGTGTTGTGTCCGCGCGCCGTGGCCGCGACGTGGCCGAGGCTCGGCCGAGCAGGTAAAATAACGCCATGCCCAAGATTCTCGCCATCGAAACCTCGTCCGAGCTCGCCTCCTGCGCGCTGCTCGACGGGGACCACGTCATCGCCCGTTCCACTTCCGGCGTGCGCACCCATTCGCAATCGGTCCTGCCCATGGTGCAGGAACTGCTGGGCGAAGCCGGGATCCAGCTGGCCGACTGCGACGCGGTCGCGTTTGGCGCCGGTCCCGGCTCCTTCACGGGCGTGCGCACCGCCTGCGGCGTGGCCCAGGGCCTGGCCTTCGGCGCCAGTCTGCCGGTGCTGCCGCTGGTGACACTCGAGGCGATGGCGGAAAGCTGCCGCGCACGTACCGGGGCAACCGAGGTGCTGACCGTGCTGGATGCGCGCATGGGTGAGGTCTACTGGGCCCAGTATGCATTCGATGCCGCACGCGGCGCCTGGCGCGAAGTCGCCGCGCCCGCACTGTGCGCGCCGCAGGACGTCGCACCGCTGCCGGCCGCCGGCCTGGCCGCCTGCGGCAATGGTTTTTCCGCCTATCCGGACGCGTTTGCCGGCAAGCCCTTTGCCGAAGGTGCACTGCGCGACATCCTGCCGCACGCGCGCGAACTGGCGCTGCTGGGCGCCCCGGCGCTGGCTGCGGGGCTGGCCGTGCCGCCGGCCCAGGCCCAGCCGATCTACCTGCGCAACAAGGTCGCCTACACCAGCGCCGAGCGCCAGGCGATCAATGCTGCAAAGGCCGGGGCATGACGGTGCTGACTGAGCTCACCCGCCTGCGCTTCGCGCCGATGGCAGCAAGCGACGTGGACGAGGTCCACGCGCTCGAATGCAGCGTGTTCCCGTACCCCTGGAGCCGCGCCAACTTCAGCGAGTCGCTGGCCAGCGGCTACGATGCCTGGACTGCGCGCGACGAATCGGGCGCCCTGGCTGGTTATTATCTGTTGATGTACGCGGTGGACGAAGCCCACCTGCTGGACGTGGCAGTCGCCGCCGGGCGCCAGCGCCAGGGCCTGGGACGCCACCTGCTGGACCGGATCGGCGAGCGGGCGCGCGAGCAGGGCATGGCCTCGGTGCTACTGGAAGTGCGCCCGTCCAACGAGCGCGCGCTGGCCGTCTACCGGCGCTACGGCTACCGCGAGATCGGCCGCCGCAAGGGCTATTATCCGGCGCATGGCGGCCAGCGCGAGGACGCCATCGTGATGAGGATCGACTTGTGAATCGTATCAGCGACCGCGACGCGGCCTTCCTGGCCGAGATGGGCATCGGCCCGCTGTGGAGCCCGCGCGCCGCGCCGCAGCCCGAGCCGGCTGCCGCCCCGGAACCCGCGCCCGAGACTGTGGCCGTGATCGAGGCGGTCGCGCCGCAGGCGCCGCAGCCGCTGGCCCCACCCCCGATGCCGCGCCAGGTCGCCGAAGCGCCTGTCCGTCCCGCGTGGACGCCGCCGCCCGTCGAGGACAGTGCCTGGGGCGACGTGGCCGAGTCCGAACGCGCCGATGTCTCCACCATGGACTGGGCCGCGCTGCGCCAGGCCATTGCCAGCTGCAAGCACTGCAGCGCCTGCAGCGAAGGGCGCAAGCCGGTGCTGGGCAGCGGCGCGCGCCAGGCCCGCTGGCTGGTCGCGGCAGGCACCGCCAGCGCCCTGGACGAAAAAGCGGGCTCGCCGATGACGGGCGAGCCGGGCAAGCTGCTCGACAACATGCTGGCGGCGGTCGGCATGTCGAGGGAAAGCGATGTGTACGTGACCGCCCTGGTGAAATGCCGTCCCGCGAATGCGAATGGCGGGGACCGCGCGCCCACCCTCGAAGAAGCGGCGGCCTGCCGTCCCTTCCTGGAGCGCGAGCGCGAACTGACGGGCGCTGGCCTGGTGCTGACCCTGGGCCAGGTGGCCGCCAACGGCCTGCTCGGCAAACCGCTGGCGGAGCCGCTCGCGGGCAGCCGCGGCGCGGTGCATGCGCTGGGCGCGGTGCCGCTGGTGGCGACCCTGCATCCGGGCGAACTGCTGCGCCGGGGCCCCGACAAGGCGCTGGCCTGGGCCGACCTGTGCCGCGCTCGATCCGAACATGGACGCGCCGGCTGAGAGCTACCAGCAAGGCTTTCACCGCCGCTGGGGCCACCTGCGGCGCGCCCGGGTGCGGGCGCTGGCCTGGCTGCTCGACGCGCCGGACCTGCTCGATGCCGACGACCCGCAATGGGCCGGCCGCATCGCCACCATCGGTCCGGTAGGCCTTGACGTCGCCGACTGGCTCGCGCGCCTCGACTTCGATCCGGCGCCGCTCGACGCGGCGCTGGGCGGCAAGATTTACACGCGCCTCGGCCTGTATGCCGAAAAGCTGATGGCCGTCTATTACCAGGAGCAGGGCCGCCTGGTGGCGCACGGCCTGCAGGTACGCGCCAGCCCCAATGACACCATCGGCGAATTCGACTTTCTGCTGGAAGACGGTGCCGAGGCGCTCGAGCACATCGAGTTCGCCACCAAGTTTTACCTGTTGGACGGGGAGGGCGGCCAACAATTCGATGCTTTGGTCGGTCCCAACTTGGCCGACAGCCTCGGGATCAAGATGCGCAAGGTGTTCGAGCGCCAGCTCAGTCTGGGCGCGCATCCGGCCGCCCAGGCCCTGCTGCCGCGTCCCGTGTCCAGGGCCCGGGCATTGGTGAAGGGCTGGCTGTTCTACCCGGCCGGCTCCTGGCCCGACATGCGCGGCATCGCCGCCGGCCATTGCCGCGGTTTCTGGTGCTCGCTGGACGAGATCGACGGGCTAGCGGGTGAAGAATTCCTGATGCTGCCGCGCCTACAGTGGCTGGCGCCGTTCAAGGCGGCGTCGGCGACCTGGATGCTCAGTCGCGCCCAGCTCCACGCCGAGCTGTCGGCCCAGTTCGAGACCTCATCGACGCCGGTGCTGGTATCCAGCGTGCGTTACACGCCGGGGACGATCGAGGAAGTCGAGCGCGGCTTCATCGTGCCGAACGACTGGCGCGAGCGCGCCGCCGCACGACGGATGGTCAAGGCCGTGTGATACGTATCACAGAGGTTTTGCGCCCCTGTAATACGTGGAATGAATCAGTGTTTTTCCTCGCCGATCAGCGCCAGCGAATCGTGCTCGCGCTGGTTGGCCGCGTGGCGGCGCCCGATGAAGTACATGAGAGCGGCCAGCGAGGTGCCGAACAGGACGATGATGATGTCCAGGTCCAGGTTCAAGGTGATCATGATCGCGTACAGCGCCAGCATGGTCAGGATCGACAGGTTCTCGTTGAAGTTCTGGACCGCGATCGAGTGGCCAGCGCTCATCAGGACGTGGCCGCGGTGCTGCAGCAGGGCGTTCATCGGCACCACGAAGAAGCCTGCCAGGAAGCCGATCAGGGCCAGCAGCGGGAACGCCAGGGTCACCGAGGTCACGAAAATCATGATGCAGACCACCAGGCCCATGATGATCCCGAGCGGGATCACGGTCAGCGACTTGCGCAGCGGGATCATGCGCGCGGCCATCGCCGCGCCCAGGGCCACGCCGATCGCGAATACGCCGATCAGGTTGCTGGCCTTGTCGAGCGGCATGTGCAGCGAGCGCTCGGCCCATTCCAGCACGATGAACTGCAGGGTTGCGCCGGCGCCCCAGAACAGGGTGGTCACGGCCAGCGAGATCTGGCCCAGCTTGTCGCGCCACAGGGTGGCCGAGCAGTTGGCGAAATCGGCGATCAGCTTGGCCGGATTGCGCTCTTGGTGCTCGTAGCGCGCGCCGGTATCCGGGATGCGCAGGTTGAACAGGGCGGCCAGCACGTAGATCACGACCACCACGCTCATTGCGGCATGGGCGCCGGTGTCGAGGCCCGGCACACCGAGGCTGAGGAGGAAGGCGGAGCCGCGCTCGCCCGCCAGGGTCCCGCCCAGCACGGTGCCGAGGATGATCGACATCACGGTCAGGCCTTCGATCCAGCCATTGGCCGGCACCAGCTTCTCGGGCGGCAGCAGTTCGGTCAGGATGCCGTACTTGGCAGGGGAATAGACGGCAGCGCCGAAGCCGACCACGGCATAAGCCAGCAGCGGATGCACGCCGAAGAACATCAGCGCGCAGCCGGAAATCTTGATCAGGTTCGCGATGAACATCACGCGGCCCTTGGGCAGCGAATCGGCGAACGCGCCGACGAAGGCGGCCAGCAGTACGTAGAAGAGTACGAATGACAGCTTCAGCAGGGGAGTCAGTGAAGCCGGGGCGTTCATCGACGTCAGCAGACGGATCGCAACAAAGAGGAGCGCATTGTCTGCCAGCGACGAGAAGAACTGCGCCGCCATGATGGTATAAAAACCACGGTTCATTCGAAAAGAGTAAAAACTGGTCCGAGTTGCTTTATACCATGAATGCCCCCTGCGCCAAAAGAAAACCCGCCATGTCAAAAGCGTAGTCGGGCCCGGTCCGGTAAAATAGACCCCTTGTTCCCCACACCGCTCGAAGCCGGTTTTTGCCATGCCCCGACCGCTTTCCGCCACCATCCACCTCGACTCGATGCAGCACAACCTGTCCCGGGTGCGCACTGAGGCGCCGCTCGCGAAGATCTGGGCCGTGGTCAAGGCCAACGCCTATGGTCACGGGCTCGAACGCGGCATGCGCGGCTTTGCCCAGGCCGACGGCCTGGCCTTGGTGGAAACCGAAAACGCGCTGCGCCTGCGCGAAGCGGGCTGGATCAAGCCGATCCTGCTGCTGGAGGGGATTTTCGATGCCTCGGACGTGCCGCTGCTGGCCGAACACAATATCAATAGTACGGTCCACAACATCGAGCAGGTCAAGATGCTGGAATATACCCAGCTGTACCGCCCGATCGACGTGCACCTGAAGATGAATACGGGGATGAACCGCCTGGGCTTTACGCCGGACGAGTACGCGGCCGCGTACAAGCGCCTGCGCGCCATCCCGGGCATCCGCAACATCACCCACATGACCCACTTCGCCAATGCGGACGAGCTGGAGCACCCGCGCCTGACCATCGCCGAACAGGTGCGCCGCTTCCAGTATGGCGCGGGCGACTTGCCGGGCGAGCGCAGCCTGTCGAATTCCGGCGGTGTGCTGCACGGCGCCGAGCTGGCCGGCATGCTGTCGAACGACTGGGTCCGCCCCGGCATCATGCTGTACGGCGGCACCCCGGGCGGACGGGCGGCGGCGGACTACGGCCTGCGTCCGACCATGACCCTGCGCTCGGAGATCATCGGGATCCAGCAGCTGGAGGCGGGCGAGACGGTCGGCTACGGCAGCCGTTTCGAAGCGCCGGGGCCGATGACGGTGGGGGTGGTGGCCTGCGGCTATGCCGACGGCTACCCGCGCCACGCGCCGCACGGCACCCCGGTGATCGTCGACGGCAGGCGAACCACTCTGGTGGGCCGGGTGTCGATGGATATGATGACGGTGGATCTCACCCCGGTGCCCAATGCCCGGGTCGGCAGCAAGGTGCTGCTATGGGGCGACGGCCTGCCGATCGACGAGGTGGCCCAGGCCGCCGGCACGATCGGCTATGAACTGATGTGCGCACTCGCCCCGCGGGTGCGCGTACTTGAAGGAAGAATGGGAAGCGATGGCTAAGGCACGTACCTCTTTTGTCTGCAGCGAGTGTGGCGGCGTCGCCAGCCGCTGGTCCGGCCAGTGCCCGGATTGCAAGGCCTGGAACACGATGGTGGAAACCGTGGTCGACGCTCCCGGCGTCAACCGCATGTCCCAGACCGCCCACAAGGCCCTGGCGCAGACCGCGCCGGTGCTGTCCCTGAAGGACATCGAAGCCCTCGACGTGCCGCGCTTCGGCACCGGCATCGAGGAATTCGATCGCGTGCTGGGCGGCGGCCTGGTGGCGGGCGGCGTGGTGCTGATCGGCGGCGACCCCGGTATCGGCAAGTCGACCCTGCTGCTGCAGGCCCTGGCCAACCTGGCCGCCACCCGCAACACGCTATATGTCAGCGGCGAGGAATCCGGCGCCCAGATCGCGCTGCGGGCGCGCCGCCTGTCGGTGGACTCGGCCGAACTCAAGCTCCAGGCCGAGATCCAGTTAGAAAAAATCCTCGGCACCCTGGCTGACCTGAAGCCTGAAGTGGCGGTGATCGACTCGATCCAGACCCTGTATTCCGACGCGCTGACGTCGGCGCCGGGCTCGGTGGCCCAGGTGCGCGAATGCGCGGCCCAGCTCACCCGCGTGGCCAAGCAGACCGGGGTGACCATCATCCTGGTTGGCCACGTGACGAAAGAGGGCGCGCTGGCCGGTCCGCGCGTGCTCGAGCACATCGTCGACACCGTGCTGTATTTCGAAGGCGATACCCAGTCGAGCTTCCGCCTGGTGCGGGCGATCAAGAACCGCTTCGGCGCCGTCAACGAGCTGGGCGTGTTCGCGATGACGGAAAAGGGCCTGAAGGGCGTGTCGAACCCGTCCGCCCTGTTCCTGTCGCAGCACGACAGCCAGGTGCCGGGCTCCTGCGTGATGGTGACCCAGGAGGGCACGCGTCCCTTGCTGGTCGAGATCCAGGCCCTGGTCGACGCCAGCCACCTGCCGAACGCGCGCCGGCTGTCGGTGGGCCTGGAACAGAATCGCCTGGCCATGCTGCTGGCGGTGCTGCACCGCCATGCCGGCATCGCCGCCTTCGACCAGGACGTGTTCATCAATGCCGTGGGTGGGGTGAAGATCACCGAACCGGCGGCCGACCTGGCCGTGCTCCTGGCGATCAACTCGTCGATGCGCAACAAGCCGCTGCCGCGTGGGCTGGTGGTGTTCGGCGAGGTCGGCTTGGCCGGCGAAATCCGTCCGGCGCCGCGCGGCCAGGAGCGCCTGCGCGAGGCGGCCAAGCTCGGTTTCTCGGTCGCCGTGATCCCGAAGGCCAACGTACCGAAGCAGAAGATCGAGGGCATGACCATCGTGGCGGTGGAGCGTATCGACGAGGCGTTTACCAAGCTGCGCGAACTGGACTAAATGCGCGGCCGAGCTTTTATAATAGCGCCTGGCTCAACCGTATTCTCAATGGCTTAACGTGTTTACAGAACAAAGAAAATCCGAACGCAAGGTGCTGCGCGTGCGGGCGCGCGTCGCGATGGAAGGCGCGGCGCCCGTCAGCGGCCGCACCAGCGACCTGGGCGCCAACGGCGTCAGCATCAACCTGCCGGACCCGCTGCTGGTCGGACAGACCGGGCAGGTCAGCTTCGACCTGCTGGTCGACGGCAAGCAAGTCCCGATCAGCGCGCGCGCCAAGGCGCTGTATTGCATCTTCAGTAATGGCGAATTCAAGGTCGGCTTCCAGTTCCTGAACCTGGAACTGGCGGCGATGACGGCGGTGGCGCGCTTCCTGCGCTGATACCGATCCGCTTCACAAGCAAAACGGCGAGTGCCCTCTGGGCCTCGCCGTTTTGTCGCTTTATGACATGGTCCGGAGAATCGGACCGGCACTATTCGTGATAGTGATCGTACAAGCCATCCCGGCTACCCTGCACTTCCTGCCAGATCTCGAAAGCCACGAGACCCACCAGGCCGCTGAGTATGCCAAACACCATAACACTCAACATACATACGAACGCTTTTCAGCATCCCCTCCCTGTAAAGATACGCTTTCAGCTTAGCAGACCGCTTCGTATTTACAAGGTCGCCAGGCTGCCGCTTGCGTGAATATTTTTACATCGGATCGGCCTGCTTCGGAGGCGTCGGGAGCTGTCACAATCGCGTTGGCGCGCCCCCGCCAACCCGGCCGCATGACGCACGGCTTTCGCTCTGTGTGACGCCGATTATTTCATCTGTCATCAACTTGTCATATTCGGCCAGTAGACTTCGCAGCGTCAATGAAACGGGACCGAATCCCGGACCTCTCGAAAGGATCCATCATGCGCATGAAGCACCTGTTCGCCTCCATCGCTATCGCAGCCGCCAGCCTCGCCGCCAACGTGCAGGCAGCCACCATCACCGGCGCCGGCGCCACGTTCCCGTATCCGGTCTACGCCAAGTGGGCCGAGCTGTACCAGAAAGCCTCCGGCACCGGCCTGAATTACCAGTCGGTCGGTTCGGGCGCGGGCATCAAGCAGATCAAGGCCAAGACCGTGGACTTCGGCGCCTCCGACATGCCGCTGCCGGCCGCCGAGCTCACCAGCGCCGGCCTGTTCCAGTTCCCGGCCATCATGGGCGGCGTGGTCCCGGTCGTGAACGTGCCGGGCACCGCCCCGGGCCAGATCAAGCTGACCGGTCCGGTGCTGGCCGATATCTACCTGGGCAAGATCACCAAATGGAACGCCCAGCCGATCGCCGCGCTGAACCCGGGCGTCAAGCTACCTAGCGACGACATCACCGTCGTGCGCCGCGCGGACAGCTCGGGCACCTCTTTCCTGTTCACCGACTACCTGTCGCAGATGAGCCCTGAATTCAAGGCCAAGATCGGCGCCGGCACCACCGTCAAGTGGGCCGTGGGCGTGGGCGGCAAGGGCAACGAAGGCGTGGCCGCCAACGTGCAGCGCATCAAGGGCGCGATCGGCTACGTCGAGTGGGCCTACGCCAAGCGCAACAAGATGCAGCACACCCAGCTGCAGAACAAGGATGGCGCCTTCCTGCAGCCGGACGACGAAGCCTTCAAGGCCGCGGCCGCCGGCGCCAACTGGACCGGTACCCCGGGCTTCGCCGTGGTGCTGACCAACCAGCCGGGCAAGGCCAGCTGGCCGATCACCGGTGTCTCCTACATCCTGGTGCACAAGAGCCAGGCTGACGGAAACCGCGGCAAGGAAGTCCTGAAGTTCTTCGACTGGGCCTACAAGAACGGCGACGCTTCCGCCGTCGAGCTGGACTATGTGCCGATGCCGGATAGCGTGACCAAGCTGGTGCAGGACGCCTGGCGCGCCAACGTGAAAGACGCATCGGGCAAGGCGATCTGGTAATCATTGAAACCGCGCAGGGAAGGGCCGGCCAGTACGGCCCTTCCGTTTGCCAAGAAGATTGACAAAATAGCCATGAGCGTACAACCCTCCGTCGCGCTGGACGAGCTGACCGGCCAGGCCTTATCCGAGACCGAAGCCCGCCAGGCCGCGGCCCTGCGCAATACCATGCGCAAGCAGCGCATCCAGGACTTCCTCTTCCATAAACTTACCCTGCTGTTCGCGGCCACCGTGCTCCTGGTGCTGGTCGGGATCATCGTCTCCCTGTTCCTCGGCGCGGCGCCGGCGCTGAAGGAATTCGGCCCCGCCTTCATCACCCGGGTCGAGTGGGATCCGGTGGGTGACCAGTTCGGCGCCATGATCGCGATCTGGGGTACGCTCGCCACCTCGATCATCGCGCTGGCGGTGGCGTTTCCGATCAGCTTCGGCATCGCCCTGTTCCTCACCGAGATCTGCCCGGCCTGGCTGCGCCGTCCCCTGGGCACTGCGGTCGAGCTGCTGGCGGGCGTCCCGTCGATCATCTACGGCATGTGGGGCTTCTTCGTGTTCGCCCCGCTGTTCGCCGACCACGTGCAGCCGCTGCTGAAGAACACCATCGGCCAGCTGCCGGTGATCGGCCAGCTGTTCCAGGGCCCGACCATGGGCATCGGCATCCTGACCGCCGGCCTGATCCTGGCGATCATGATCATCCCCTTCATCGCGTCCGTGATGCGCGACGTGTTCGAAGTCGTGCCGACCGTGCTGAAGGAATCGGCGTATGGCCTCGGCTGCACCAAGTGGGAAGTGGTGCGCAAGGTGGTGCTGCCTTATACCCGCACCGGCGTGGTGGGCG
This sequence comes from Massilia sp. IC2-477, assembly GCF_020707265.1. Lineage (GTDB taxonomy): Bacteria > Pseudomonadota > Gammaproteobacteria > Burkholderiales > Burkholderiaceae_D > Telluria. The sequence goes on along the minus strand of NZ_JAJFEQ010000005.1, from coordinate 45,894 downwards.
GCGTGATGCTGGGCCTGGGCCGCGCCCTGGGCGAGACCATGGCCGTCACCTTCGTGATCGGCAACGCGCACGACCTGTCCTGGTCACTGTTCTCGGCCGGTAATTCGATCTCCTCGACCCTGGCCAACGAGTTCAACGAAGCCACCTCGGCGATGCACCAGTCTTCGCTGTTCGCCCTCGGCCTGATCCTGTTCGCCATCACCTTCATCGTGCTGTCGGCCGCGAAGCTGATGTTGATCGGTATGTCCCGCAAAGAAGGAACCAAATAATGCACGGCGCCGTGAAAAACCCTGTCTACCGCAAGCGCCTGCTGGCGCACCGCATCGGCATCTTCCTGTCGATCGTTGCCATGGGCCTCGGCCTGGCGGTGCTGCTCTGGATCCTGGCCACCCTGGTCAAGGAAGGCTTTGGCGGCCTGTCGACCGCCCTGTTCACGATGGACACGCCGGCCCCGGGCAGCCCGGGCGGCCTGCGCAACGCCATCGTCGGCAGCCTGATGATGGTCGGCCTGTCGACCCTGGTCAGCACCCCGATCGGCATCCTGGCCGGCATCTACCTGGCGGAATACGGCGAGAACAACAAGTTTGCGCAAGTGACGCGCTTCGTCACCGACATCATGCTGTCGGCGCCGTCGATCGTGATCGGCGTGTTCGTGTACGCCCTGTATGTCTCGAAGGTCGGCAACTTCGCCGGCTATGCCGGCTCGATCGCGCTGTCCCTGATCGCGATTCCGGTCGTGGTGCGCACCACCGACAACATGCTGCGCCTGGTGCCCAACAGCCTGCTGGAAGCGGCCTACGCCCTCGGCGCACCGCACTGGAAGGTGGCGATGACGGTGCGCCTGCGCGCCGTGAAGGCCGGCGTGATCACCGGCGTGCTGCTGGCCGTGGCCCGCGTCTCGGGCGAAACCGCGCCGCTGCTGTTCACCGCCCTGAACAACCAGTTCTTCAGCACCGACATGACCCAGCCGATGGCCAACCTGCCGGTGGTGATCTACACCTACGCGATGAGCCCCTACGACGACTGGCGCTCGCTGGCCTGGGGTGGCGCGCTGCTGGTGACCTTCACCGTGCTGGCCCTGAACATCGTGTCGCGCACCCTGTTCACCCAGAAGACCCCGCGCTGACCGACAACGAACCTATTTGGAATGACCAACGTGATGACCCAAGCCATGACCAAGACGGCACCTAGCGCCGCCAAAGCCAAGACGATCGAGATCGAGGGGCTGAATTTCTTCTACGGGAAGACCCAGAGCCTGAAGAACGTGTCGCTCGACATCCACGACAAGCAGGTGACCGCCTTTATCGGTCCTTCGGGCTGCGGCAAGTCGACCCTGCTGCGCACCCTGAACCGCATGTACGACCTGTACCCGGGCCAGCGCGCCGAAGGTTCGATCCTCTACCGCGGCCGCAACATCCTGGAGCCAGGCGTGGACGTCAACATGCTGCGCGCGAAAGTCGGCATGGTGTTCCAGAAGCCGACCCCGTTCCCGATGTCGATCTACGACAACATCGCCTTCGGCGTGCGCCTGTACGAGAACCTGTCCAAGGGCGAGATGGACGAGCGCGTCGAGTGGGCGCTGAAGAAGGCGGCGTTGTGGGAAGAAGCCAAGGACAAGCTGAATAAGAGCGGCCTGTCGCTGTCCGGCGGCCAGCAGCAGCGCCTGTGCATCGCGCGCGGCGTGGCGGTGAAACCCGACGTCCTGCTGCTGGACGAGCCGACCTCGGCCCTCGACCCGATTTCGACCGCCAAGATCGAAGAACTGATCAGCGAGCTGAAACAGGATTACACGATCACCATCGTGACCCACAACATGCAGCAGGCGGCCCGCTGTTCCGATTACACTGCCTATATGTACCTGGGCGAGCTGGTGGAATTCGGCGAGACCGACCAGATCTTCATGAATCCGGCCCGCAAAGAGACGCAAGACTACATCACCGGCCGCTTCGGCTGATCACAAGAATAGAATACGATTACGAGATTGGAGAGCAGTTATGACGGGCGAGCATTCATCCAAACAGTATGATCAGGAACTGGAAGCGATTCGATCCAAGGTCCTGCTGATGGGCGGCATGGTGGAAACCGCGTTCGACGAAGCGATCGAATGCTTCCGCGTGGGCGATTCGGCGCGCGCCGACCGCGTGATCGCCGACGACCAGGCCGTCAACCAGCTCGAAGTGCAGCTCGACGACGCCTGCTCCCACCTGATCGTGCGCCGCCAGCCGACCGCGAACGACCTGCGCACCGTGATGGCCACCATCAAGGTCATCACCGACCTGGAACGCATCGGCGACGAAGCCTCGAAGATCGCGCGCACCGCCAAGGGCCTGCACGAGCGCGGCGGCACCCCGTTCGCCCACTACGACATGGTGCGCACCATCGCGCGCGCCACCACCGACCTGCTGCACAATGCGCTCGACGCCTTTGCGCGCCTGGACGGCAAGCAGGCGCTGGAAATGATCGCGGCCGACGAAGTGATCGACCACGAATTCCGCACCATCCTGCGCAACCTGATCACCTTCATGATGGAAGACCCGCGCACCATCTCGTCGGCGCTGGATACCCTGTGGGTGGCCAAGGCCATCGAGCGCATCGGCGACCACGCCAAGAACATCGCCGAATACGTGATCTACGTGGTCGAAGGCCGCGACATCCGCCACAGCAAGCCGGTGGTCACCGAGCAGGCGGGCTACTAGGCATGGCGGACAACACGAGCGTCCTGCTGGTCGAAGACGAACCCGCGATCGTCGAACTGGTGAAGTATTCGCTGCGCGAAGCCGGCTGGGACATCCGCACCGCCGACACGGTGGGCGGCGCCTGGGACAGCATCACGCGCGGCAAGCCCGACCTGGTGCTGCTGGACTGGATGCTGCCCGACCAGAGCGGCCTGCGCCTGCTCTCGCGCCTGCGCGGCGACCGTGACTTCCAGGAGATCCCGGTGATCATGCTGACCGCGAAGAGCATGGAGGAGGACAAGATCGCCGGCCTGAACACGGGCGCCGACGACTACGTCACCAAGCCTTTCTCGCCGCGCGAGCTGCTGGCGCGCTCGCGCGCGCTGCTGCGCCGCAAGAGCCCGCACCTGGCCGAAGCGCCCCTGCGCGCCGGCACCGTGGTGCTCGACCCGAACAGCTGCACGGTCTCGGTCGAGAACCAGCAGATCGACATCGGCAACGCCGAATACAAGCTGCTGAAGTTCCTGATGGCCCACCGCGAGCGCGTGTTCTCGCGCGCCCAGCTGCTCGACAAGGTGTGGGGCGACCACGCCGTGATCGAGGAGCGCACGGTCGACGTGCACGTGCTGCGGCTGCGCAAGGCCTTGAAGAGCGCAGATGGCCTGATCCGCACCGTGCGCAGCGTCGGCTACATGCTGTCCGAGAAGTGAGCGGCGCGTGGCTGACGAAACGGTGAGCTCCATCAATCCGAAGCTGCTGTTCTGGGTGCCGGCCGTCCTGCGCCTGGGACTCGTGTTCGCGGCCGCCGGCATCGTGTGGTGGATGTCCGACCTGGTGTCCGCGCTCGTGTTCGCGCTGGCCGCCGTGGTGATCGCACTGTTCGTCCAGCTGCGCTACCTGCACGAACTGGGGGAATGGCTGAACGACCCGCACTCGAGCCGCCTGCCGGACGGGTGGGGCGCCTGGACCGACGTCTTTGCGCGCCTGTACCGCCTGCGGCGCGAGGACGAGCGCCACCAGGCCGAGATGGCCGAATGGCTGGCGCGCTTCCGCCAGGCGATGCAGCTGCTGCCGGAAGGCGTGGCGATCATGGACGACGTGCTGTTCCTCGAATGGTGCAACGAGGCGGCCGAGCGCCACCTCGGTCTCACCATGGCGCGCGACAAGGGCCTGCGCGTGACTAACCTGGTGCGCCATCCCGAGTTCATCGACTACGTGATCCTGGGCCGCTACGAGCAGCCGCTGACGCTGTCCTTCCGTGGCCGCAAGCTCGAATGCCGCATCATCCCCTTCGAGAACCGGCGCCAGATCCTGGTGACGCACGACGCCACCGATACCGAGCGCATCGAGGCCATGCGGCGCGACTTCATCGCCAACGCCTCGCACGAACTGCGCACACCGCTGACGGTGATCGTTGGCTTCCTCGAGATCGCGATGTCCGACCCGGGCCTGGACGTGGCCACCCGTACCGCCCACCTGGAACTGATGACCGAACAGGCGCACCGCATGCAGCGCCTGATCGGCGACATGCTGACCCTGTCGCGCCTGGAGTCCGACGAATTCCCGCTCAAGCGCGAGCGGGTGGACATGCGCGCGATGGTCGATTCGGTCGCCGCGGAAGCCCGCGCCCTGTCCGGCGGCCGCCACCAGGTCGACATCGAGATCGATGGCCCCGACGTGATGGGCAGCCTGGAAGAACTGCGCAGCGCCTTTGCCAACCTGGCCTCGAATGCGGTGCGCTATTCGCCGAACGGCGGCACCATCCGCCTGTCGTGGACCCGCGGCCCCGACGACCTGCGCTTCTCGGTCACCGACTGCGGCATCGGCATCGAACCGATCCACATCTCGCGCCTGACCGAACGCTTTTATCGGGTGGACAAGAGCCGCTCGCGCGAGACCCAGGGCACCGGCCTGGGGCTGGCGATCGTCAAGCACGTCCTGCTGCGCCACGGCGGCCGACTGCAGGTCAGTTCGGTACCGGGGAAGGGCAGTATTTTTACGGCGGTGCTGCCGAATACTTCGCTGCCGGGCTGAGCGCGTAACTGCTGAGCAGAACAATGCTCGCGTGTGAGTCGCTCAGCAGTTTCACTGGAATTCGAGCGTCCGGAAATCCACTGAAACGACGGCAGTGAGCGAGCCTTCGCGGTCTCCGTAAGATAGGAACTGCATGGCCAGACGTCCATTGATGTTCAATAGAAGGCCGAGAATTCCCTTCGGCAGATCTTGGTCGTACAGTTCGATTGAATGTTCGCAGCTGGCAATGAGAAGGCTGGCCTTTTGGGTGGGCTTCGGGTTGCTCACGTCCAGGAAGTTCAGGAAAGTCTCCGACCCACCGCCACAGTATCCGCCTCCATCTCCGCCGCTGGTCCGAATAGCAGAGACATACACCAGCACGTTTGCGTTCCGGTAGAGCTGAAGGTGTTCCGGTAGCAGCCCGATCACCCGTTCAGCACCTACTATGGTCGGGTCGAAATTTCTCACCACGGAGCTTAAGACTATTCGTTTTCGCCCGTTCAACAACGCAATCGTCCTGGTGCGTGGTTCATACCGAACGGAATAGGCGGTGCCGCCGTGAGCGATTGCCTCTTGCGGATCGATCGCGATCGGCTCGATCTGCTGGCCATGCAAATTTCCACATTCGGCAGCAGGGATGGCAACGATGTTCATCATTGCGATTGCGATAGGCAAACTCCGTGCGAGTCGGTGAATCATGAGATATCCATGCAATGAAAGAATCGTTCTGGTAGCGCAATGATTGCTAAGGGGCCCGGACGGGGGGATCGCTTCGGACGCGCTCCCGCTTACGAGAGCAAGACACCCTTGGTGATTCATCGTACTGTCAAAGTTTTCTGGAGTGCAGCGTTCGCGCAAGACCAGCCAATCGGGCGTTCGATAATATTGCGCTCAGGCAATAGCTGCGCCTTGAGGGAGAGTAGATTCTGTAGCGGTGCATTCGCCGACGATTCGCTCACTATCTCCCACTCCCATGTCCTATTCCGTCTACCAGCCTTCAGGTGTTGTTCCACGCAGTGTCATGCCCCCGGCACTGGGCTGTTTCGCCCTGACGCCTCCGGCAGCAGCCCTGTATGCCTGGCTCATCCACCTGCTGCCATTCTTCTTCAACTTCTTCATTTGCTTCGCTTTTGCATTCCTGCTAACGCATTTGGTGAAACGCGTCTGCGCGAACGCCAGGGTTCGAAATCCATGGTGGGCCGGATTGTTCGGCCTTTTGCTTGGCCTGTTCGCATGGTTGATCCAATGGCCAGTGTGGATAGCCTTGCAGGCAGATGCCGACCAAAGTAGTGCAGCGCTTTTGGCCGGCGCCCTCCACATGGCAAGCCATCCCGCCACGGCCTTCAATCAAGTCCTGAACATCTGGTCGGCCGAGAACTGGCTCACCAAGTCCGTGATGGTGTTGGCGTGGTTTGGCGAATTATGGACCTTGCTCTTTTTTCCGCACTATCTGGGGAAAATGCGTGCGGAAGAGCTCTTTGACGAGTCGACCGGCAGATGGGCGGAATATGACGAGTTACCAGAGAAGTTGAAGCTGGTCGGCAAGGCTGCGCTCATGCACTTCATAACGGAATCATCGGCCTCCCTGGCGAATGTTCTTGTCCGGGAACCCGACGAAGCGAGCAAGAAATTTTCAAGATTGCGGGTGTATCGCGGCACAGGCAGTGAAATCCTGGTGTCCTTCGTAACCGTCGAGATAAGAGGCGAGCATCAACAGGAGCACGTCGTTGAAAGCTCGCCCGGCACGTACTTGCGTGTACCAAAGGTCGAGCTGGACGCGTTGCTTGCCGCAATCAGTTCGGCCGGGATGCAGCAGGCCGATCCCCCCGAACTTGCCAGTGCCATCACCCACCTGCAAGCAGGCGAGTTTCAAGCCGCCTATGAGGAAGCATTGCCGTTTATCGCGTCCCTAAACAATCATTTGTATTGCGATGCCAACCGCATCTGTGCAATCGTATGTTCGGAAACCGCGCAATGGCCGAAGGCTACCGCCTACTGGCAGGCATTGTTTGCCTGCGAGTCGAGTGCGCATAATGCCTTGCAGTGTGCAACCAGCTCGGTCATGGCCGATCAGGTCGAGCAGGGAATGGAATGGGCGGAGCGCGCGCGCGCACTCAATGCAGAGTCGGAGGAGATGTCCGGCATCTCGATACTGACCAATATGCTCTCTGCCCTGAGCAGGGCAAATCACGTACATGCCGCCATGCCGTTGCTGGAACAGCTGCGGGATTGGTACACGCACCTGCACGTGACCGACCCGACCTTCCTGTTCGGACATCGCATGCCCTTATTCCACGTGTTTCTGGAAAAAAGCGCGGAGATCGTCGATAAGGTCCTGGACAAGGGCGCAACGCGGGAATGGTATGCATCGATGCTTCCGGATCTGGACGAGCGGGGCAAGGCGGAGCTGATGGACTGGCTTCAACGGGCGCCAGCGCAGGCCTAAGCTGCTCGCACAGCACCTTGTGCCGCCGGCAGCCTGAATCAGCCCACCATGAGATCAGCCACTTACCAGCCGGCGGGCCGGGTGCCAGTGCAAACCGGCCTCGCGCTCGTCTTTTCCTGTTGCTGTGGCGCGTTCGGGGCCTTCCTGTACGCTTTTGTTACGCTGGCTGACCGGTGGTGTCTCAGCATCCTATTGACATGGGCCTTCGCGTTCTGGCTTGTGCTGGTGGTGCGCGCAGCCTGTCTTCTTGCCAAGGTTCGCAACCCAGGGCTGATGAGGCAGTTCGGCCTCGTCGTTGGCATGTCTGCCTGGCTGGTGCAGTGGATATTCTGGATCGTCCTGGCGTGCTACGACGGCGTCCGGGAGATGCCTGGCCAATCGATCGCGATGGCGATCACCGATCTATTTTCCACGCCCGGAGCACTCTCTCAGGGATTTGCTGCCGCCGGGGCGGTAGCCGGATGGACAAATCACCTGGACGATCAGTTCTTGCGCGCAGTCGCGTGGCTGGTCGAACTCGGCATGCTCCTGCTCATGCCCCAACAGGCAGGTTTCGCGCAGGCCGGCAAACCGTTCTGCGAAGCCTCGGGACAATGGGTGACACCCATTTGCCTTCCGCAGGAGTTCGCGGGAGTGACCTTACTGAAGGCACGTGAACATCTTGTCAGGCACCCAGAAGCGCTGCTGGCGGCCTTGTCGCCGCTGAATTCGCAACGCAACTGCCATGCCAAAGTCGTGCTGTATGCCGGCAGGGCCGAGACTTTCATATCCGTGGAGGTGACGGAGATCCGGTCGGATGGGGGTAGAGCATGGCAACGGCATCACACCATCGTCGAACACCTGCGCGTCCCTGCAAGGGCTGTGGATCATTTCATGGGCCGCTTGTCCCAGGAGCTGCGGGTTGAACCCGCCCCCGCCGACAAGCACGCCAAACGTGGCAGATCTGGCAAAGGCAAGCGAGCTGGACAGTCATCCCAAGGAGAGAAGCCGGCACCGACAAGCTGAGCTGTTCGAGATGCGGCGCACTCAGGTTACAATCGTGCCTCGTTCTTTTCGGCACGCCATATGTACTCTCGTCGTAGCTCCCTGATCGCCTGCGCCGCGCTGCTTCTGAGCGCCTGCGGCAGCACCCCGACCCCGCCGCCCGCCACGCCGGTCGTCCAGCAGGTGACCCCGCCCGCGCCGCCGCGCAAGGTGAAAATCGGCCTCGCCCTCGGTGGCGGCGCCGCCCGCGGCTTCGCCCACATCGGCGTCATCAAGGCGCTGGAAGCCCAGGGCATCGTGCCCGAGATCGTGGTCGGCACCAGCGCCGGCTCGGTGGTCGGCTCCCTGTACGCTTCCGGCATGAACGGCTTTACCCTGCAGAAGACGGCGCTGGCGATGGACGAAGCGACCATCTCCGACTGGGCGCTGCCGCTGTTCGGCAAGTCCACCGGCGTGCTGAAAGGGGAGGCGCTGCAGAGTTACGTCAACAAGGCGATCGGCAATGTGCCGATGGAGCGCCTGAAGATCCGCTTCGGCGCCGTGGCCACCGACCTCAAGACCGGCAAGCCGATTCTCTTTAACAAGGGCAATACCGGCATGGCCGTGCGCGCCTCGTCCGCCGTGCCGAGCGTGTTCCAGCCGGTCAAGATCGGTGCGAATACTTACGTCGACGGCGGCCTGGTGGCGCCGGTGCCGGTCAAGTTTACCAAGGACATGGGTGCTGATTTCATTATCGCCGTGAACATCTCGAGCGCGACCGAAGGGGCGGCCACCGCCAGTTCGCTCGACGTCCTGATGCAGACCTTCAGCATCATGGGCCAGCGCCTCAACCATTTCGAGCTGAAGGAAGCGGACGTGGTCATCACGCCGAACCTCGGTAACATGGGCAGCGCCGATTTCAGTAACCGGAACCTGGCGATCCTCGCCGGCGAGCAGGCGGCCGCAGCCGTGATGCCGCAGATCAAGGCCAAGCTCAAGGCCAAGCAACAAGCACCACAATAAACAGGAAGCCCTATGCAAACCAAGCCTTACCTCACCCTGGAAGACGTCAAGAAGATCGCTGCGGGCGCTGAAGCCGAAGCGCTGCGCAACAACTGGGCCGTGTCCTTCGCCATCGTGGACGACGGCGGCCACCTGCTGTGGTTCCAGCGCCTGGACGGCGCTGCGGCGACCTCGTCCTACATCGCCCCGGCCAAGGCCAAGACCGCCGCGCTCGGCCGCCGCGAATCGAAGGTCTATGAGGACGTGATCAACAACGGCCGCATGTCCTTCCTGTCGGCGCCCGAGCTGGAAGGCATGCTCGAAGGCGGCGTGCCGGTGATCGTCGACGGCCATGTCATCGGTGCGGTCGGCGTATCGGGCGTGAAGTCGAACGAAGATGCGCAGGTCGCCAAGGCCGGCATCGCTGCCTTGACCGCGGTATAAGCCCCATCCTGTTACCTGGTTGTTCCGGAAAGGCGCCTGCGGGCGCTTTTCTTTTATTTCGTGAAAGCAGTTGTAGGGTGGGCGGGTCCCCCGCCCACGCGGTGTAGTTGCAATATGAACAGCCGTACGAGCTGCGGTACTGTAATTTGACCGCGTGGGCGGGAGACCCGCCCACCCTACGGATGAGCCGCGGCTTTTAAGTGACCGGCATTAGCCTGCGGGCGCTTTTCTTTTATTTCGTGAAAGCAGCAAACAGCGCTTCGCGCGCCGCTTTTGCGCACATCTGGGCAAAATCTAGGCCCTTTTCTAAAATTGCTGCATTGCCGAATAAGGGCAATCTGCGCTATAATTTGGAAGTTTAACCATTCACACATTTGCCGTAGCGACTACCCACCATCCCTCATTCAACTAGATGTCCAGCTACCGGCAGATGCTCTTCCGCCCGGGTTTGTTGGATGTCGGTCTGACGTGGCGCAGCTACGGTAACTTTATTGGGAGTTACCCTTGCCGCCATTTTTTTCTGGCCCAGCCGTCCCGGCCATCCTGGCCCTCGCAGACGGAACGATTTTCAAAGGCTATTCCATTGGTGCCACCGGCCACACGACCGGTGAAGTGGTCTTCAATACCGCGATCACGGGCTACCAGGAAATCCTCACCGACCCCAGCTATTCGCGTCAGATCGTTACCCTGACGTACCCGCACATCGGCAACTACGGCGTGAATGCCGCCGACGTCGAGGCCTCGAAGGTCCACGCCGCCGGCCTGATCATCCGTGACCTGCCGCTGCTGGCATCGAATTTCCGTTCCACCCAATCGCTGTCGGACTACCTGAAGCAGGAAAACGTGGTCGCCATCGCCGGCATCGACACCCGCAAGCTGACCCGCATCCTGCGCGAGAAGGGCGCGCAGGCCGGCGCCATCCTGACCGGCATCCAGGGCAAGGAGCCGCTGGAGGCGCAGGCGCTGGAACTGGCGCGTTCCTTCCCGGGCCTGGCCGGCATGGACCTGGCCAAGGTGGTGTCGGTGAAAGAGCCGTACGTGTTCACCGAGACCGAGTGGAAGCTCGGCGAAGGCTTCGGCAAGCAGGACAATCCGCAATACCACGTGGTCGCTTTTGATTACGGCGTCAAGCGCAACATCCTGCGCATGCTGGCCGAGCGCGGCTGCAAGGTGACCGTGCTGCCGGCCCAAGCGACGGCCGCCGACGCGCTGGCGCTGAATCCGGACGGCATCTTCCTGGCCAACGGCCCGGGCGACCCGGAACCCTGCGACTACGCCATCAAGGCCAGCAGCGAGCTGATCGAGAAGGGCATTCCGACCTTCGGCATCTGCCTCGGCCACCAGATCATGGCGCTGGCTTCCGGCGCCAAGACCATGAAGATGAAGTTCGGCCACCACGGCGCCAACCACCCGGTGCAGGACCTCGATTCGAAGAAGGTCCTGATCACCTCGCAGAACCACGGTTTCGCGGTCGACCCGGAGACCTTGCCCGCCAACTGCCGCGTCACCCACGTGTCGCTGTTCGACGGCTCGCTGCAGGGCTTCGAGCGTACCGACAAGCCGGCCTTCTGCTTCCAGGGCCACCCGGAAGCCTCGCCCGGCCCGACCGACGTCGCCTACCTGTTTGACCGCTTCATCAACATGATGCAAGCCGCGGAGAAGAAATAAATGCCAAAACGTAGTGATATCAAAAGCATCCTGATCATCGGCGCGGGCCCGATCGTCATCGGCCAGGCCGTCGAATTCGACTACTCGGGCGCCCAGGCCTGCAAGGCCCTGCGCGAAGAAGGCTACAAGGTCATCCTGGTCAATTCGAACCCGGCGACCATCATGACCGACCCGGAAACGGCCGACGTCACCTACATCGAGCCGATCACCTGGAAGGTCGTCGAGCGCATCATCGACAAGGAACGTCCGGACGCGATCCTGCCGACCATGGGCGGCCAGACCGCGCTGAACTGCGCGCTCGACCTGCACCACAACGGCGTGCTGGAAAAGTACAAGGTCGAGCTGATCGGCGCGACTCCGGAAGCGATCGACAAGGCAGAGGACCGTTCCAAGTTCAAGGACGCGATGACCAAGATCGGCCTCGGTTCGGCACGCTCGGGGGTGGCGCATTCGATGGACGAGGCGCGTGAGGTGCAGCGCGAGCTGGGCTTCCCGACCATCATCCGTCCGTCCTTCACCATGGGCGGCAGCGGCGGCGGCATCGCCTACAACGAAGAGGAATTCGAAGCAATCTGCAAGCGCGGCCTGGAAGCCTCGCCCACCAGCGAGCTGCTGATCGAAGAGTCGCTGCTCGGCTGGAAAGAGTACGAGATGGAAGTCGTCCGCGACAAGAAGGACAACTGCATCATCATCTGCTCGATCGAGAACCTGGATCCGATGGGCGTCCATACCGGCGACTCGATCACCGTCGCGCCGGCGCAGACGCTGACCGACAAGGAATACCAGATCATGCGCAACGCGTCGATCAACGTCCTGCGCGAGATCGGCGTCGACACCGGCGGCTCGAACGTGCAGTTCGCGATCAACCCGAAGGACGGCCGCATGATCGTCATCGAGATGAACCCGCGCGTGTCGCGTTCCTCGGCGCTGGCCTCGAAAGCCACCGGCTTCCCCATTGCTAAAGTTGCGGCGAAACTGGCGGTCGGCTTCACGCTGGATGAGCTGCGCAACGAGATCACCGGCGGCGCCACCCCGGCCTCGTTCGAGCCCTCGATCGACTACGTGGTCACCAAGATCCCGCGCTTCACCTTCGAAAAATTCCCGACCGCGGACAAGCACCTGACCACCCAGATGAAATCGGTGGGCGAGGTGATGGCCATGGGTCGCACCTTCCAGGAGTCCTTCCAGAAGGCCCTGCGCGGCCTGGAAGTGGGCGTCGATGGCCTGAACGAGAAGACCCGCGACCGCGAGAAGATCGAAGAGGAACTGGGCGAGCCGGGTCCGGAGCGCATCTGGTACGTGGGGGACGCATTCGCCCAGGGCTTCACGCTGGAAGAGGTGCACAACCTCACCAAGATCGATCCGTGGTTCCTGGTGCAGATCAAGGAGATCGTCGACATCGAACTGTGGCTGGATCACCAGAAGCTGGAAAGCCTGGACAAGCCGCTGCTCTACAAGCTCAAGCAGAAGGGCTTCTCGGACCGCCGCCTGGCCTTCCTGATGCAGACCACGCCACAGGCCGTGCGCGAGCGCCGCCATGCGCTGGGCATCCGTCCGGTGTACAAGCGCGTCGATACCTGCGCCGCCGAGTTCGCGACGAATACTGCTTACATGTACTCGACCTACGACGAGGAGTGCGAGTCCAACCCGACCGACAAGAAGAAGATCATGGTGCTGGGCGGTGGCCCGAACCGTATCGGCCAGGGCATCGAGTTCGACTACTGCTGCGTGCACGCGGCCCTCGCCATGCGCGACGACGGCTACGAGACCATCATGGTCAACTGCAACCCCGAGACCGTGTCGACCGACTACGACACCTCGGACCGCCTGTACTTCGAATCGCTGACCCTGGAAGACGTGCTGGAAATCGTCGACCTGGAAAAGCCGGTAGGCGTGATCGTGCAGTACGGCGGCCAGACCCCGCTGAAGCTCGCGCTGGACCTGGAAGCCAACGGCGTGCCGATCATCGGCACCTCGCCGGACATGATCGACGCCGCCGAAGACCGCGAGCGCTTCCAGCAGCTGCTGCAGAAGCTCGGCCTGCGCCAGCCGCCGAACCGCACCGCGCGCACCGAAGCCGACGCGCTGGCGCTGGCCGACGAAATCGGCTACCCGCTGGTGGTGCGCCCGTCCTACGTGCTGGGCGGCCGCGCGATGGAGATCGTCCACGAGCAGCGCGACCTCGAGCGCTACATGCGCGAAGCGGTCAAGGTCTCGAACGATTCGCCGGTGCTGCTGGACCGCTTCCTGAACGACGCCATCGAAGTCGACGTCGACTGCATCTCGGACGGTGAAGCCACCTTCATCGGCGGCGTGATGGAGCACATCGAACAGGCTGGCGTGCACTCGGGCGACTCGGCCTGCTCGCTGCCGCCGTACTCGCTGTCGCCGGAGACCATCGATGAGCTCAAGCACCAGACCTCGCTGATGGCCAAGGCCCTGAACGTGGTCGGCCTGATGAACGTGCAGTTCGCGATCCAGCAGTCGGAAGTGGACGGCAAGACCGTCGATACCGTCTACGTGCTGGAAGTGAACCCGCGCGCCTCGCGTACCGTGCCTTTCGTCTCGAAGGCAACCGGCCTGCAACTGGCCAAGATCGCAGCGCGCTGCATGGTCGGCCAGACCCTGGCCAGCCAGGGCATCACGAAGGAAGTGACGCCGCCGTTCTACAGCGTCAAGGAAGTCGTGTTCCCGTTCGTGAAGTTCCCGGGCGTCGACACCATCCTGGGACCGGAGATGAAATCGACCGGCGAGGTGATGGGCGTGGGCGAAACCTTCGGCGAAGCCTTCGTGAAGTCGCAGCTGGCGGCCGGCATCATCCTGCCGACCAAGGGCACGGTGTTCCTGTCGGTGAAGGGCACGGACAAGCCGCGCGCCGTCGCCGTGGCGCGCGAACTGGTGGCGCTGGGCTTCTCGCTGGTGGCCACCAAGGGCACCGCCGCCGTCATCGAAGCGGCCGGCCTGCCGGTGCGCCAGGTGAACAAGGTGCTGGAAGGCCGTCCGCACGTGGTCGACATGATCAAGAACCGCGAGATCGTCATGGTGATCAACACCGTGGAAGAGAAGCGTTCGGCGATCACCGACTCGCGCACCATCCGTACCTCGGCCCTGCAGTCGCGCGTGGTGACCTACACCACCATCGCCGGCGCCGAAGCCGCGATCGAAGGCATGCGCCATCTGGACGAGCTGCGCGTCTATGATTTACAAGGTCTCCATAAAACCTTAAACTAAGCAGCAAGTAGTACCAAGAACCACAGAGCTCGCGCGGCTAGCGTCGCGCGCCTCTGTGGTTTTCACTTGGTACCTCCAATCACGAACAGCATAGAGCGACATGAACACTACCGTACCACTGACCAAATACGGCGCCGAACTCCTGAAGGAAGAGCTGCACCAGCTCAAGACCAAGGAGCGCCGTGTCGTCATCGACGCCATCGCCGAGGCGCGTTCGCACGGCGACCTGTCCGAGAATGCCGAGTACGATGCCGCAAAAGAGCGCCAGGCCTTCGTCGAAGGGCGCATCGCCGAGCTGGAAAGCAAGCTGAGCGCTGCCCAGATCATCGACCCGGCCACGCTGGATGCGGAAGGCCGCGTCGTCTTCGCCTCGACCGTCGACCTGGAAGACCTGGAAAGCGGCCAGAAGGTGAGCTACCAGATCGTCGGCATCGACGAAGCCGACCTGAAGCTGAACAAGGTGTCGGTGACCTCGCCGATCGCCCGCGCCCTGATCGGCAAGTACGCCGGCGACGTGGTGGAAGTGCAGGCTCCGTCGGGTCCGCGCGAATACGAAATCCTCGAAGTCCGCTACGTCTGATGGCGGACAGCTCCTCGCGCTCGGCATCGCGCCTGGCGGCCGCAAGGCTGTTGGTGGCGGTGCTGTGGGCGGGAACGCTGTGGGTGCTCGGCTATATCGCGGCGCCCGCGGTGTTTGCGGCGGTGCCGAGCCTTGTTGCTGGCGATGTCGTGGCGGTGCTGCTGCATCGCCTTGGGTGGGTATCGATCGCCAGCGCTGCGGTCATGCTGGCACTGGTGCGCCTCTCGCCCGACCTTGATGCGGGACGGCGCCGTTCCCTGAACCTGCTGGTGCTGGCCATGCTGGCCTGTGCGTTGGTGATGTGGATCGGCCTGCAGCCGGCCATGGCGCAGATGCGCGAACTGGCCGGGCCGGGCGGGGTGAGGGCGTCGCCGTATTGGACGCAATTCGCCGTCATGCATGGAGTGTCGCAGCTGTTCCACGTGGTGGAAAGTATTCTGGCCGCGATCCTCGTTCTGAAAAGCCGTTAACCGGAGAGCCTCAGCTTAGAAGGCTGATGCTCGATTCGGCAGGCGAAAAAAAACCGGGTTTCCCCGGTTTTCGCTCGGCGCGTGCCATCACTTGTTCAGCGAATTCTTCTTGGTCGAAGTCTGGCGCGGCTTGGCGCGCTTGATGTTGCCGCCCGCGGTGACGCGTTCGTTCCCCTTCAGCATGACCTTGGTGACGCTCGGCTTCTTGGTGCCGCTGGCGCTGGCCTTGACGATGGTAACTTCGCGCATGCCCTTGCCGCTCTTGCTGCTGCGTTCCTTGACGGCTTCCTTCTTCGGACGGTAGAGCACCAGCAGCTTGCCGATGTGCTGGACCGGCGCCGCGTCCAGTTGCTCGCAGATCTGTTCATACATCTCGATGCGGGCTTCGCGGTCGTCGCCGAACACGCGTACCTTGATCAGGCCGTGCGCGTCCAGGCTCGAAGCGATTTCCTTCATGACCGATTCGGTCAGGCCGGATTCGCCGATCATGACGACTGGGTTGAGTCCGTGGGCCTCGGCGCGCAGAGCGCTGCGCTCGGCCGGAGTGAGTTTAAGCATAATAATTTTTTGGGAAGTACCTTTAAAAGCAGTATTCTACGCGAATGGCCAAGAACAAATTAAACAAAAACTGGTTGCACGACCATATTAACGACCCCTACGTCAAACTGGCCCAGAAAGAGGGCTTTCGCGCCCGCGCCGCCTACAAGCTCAAGGAAATCGACGAGGGCGAGAAACTGATCAAGCCGGGCCAGGTCATCGTCGACCTCGGTTGCACCCCCGGCAGCTGGGCCCAGTACACCCGGCGCAAGCTGGCCGGCGCTGATGGCGGCGGCATCAACGGCACCATCATCGGCCTCGACATGCTGCCGATGGAGCCGATTGCCGACGTCCAGTACATCCAGGGCGATTTTCGCGAAGAGGAAGTCCTGGGGCAGCTCGACGAGCTGCTGCAGGGCCGCAAGGCCGACCTGGTCCTGTCCGACATGGCGCCCAACCTGTCCGGTATTCCAACCGCCGATGCGGCGCGAATGGAACACCTGATCGACCTCGCCATTGAGTTTTCTCAAATGCACATGAAACCGGGTGGCGCATTGCTGGTGAAGTGCTTTAAAGATATGGGATTTACTCAGATACTGGAGAAATTCCGGGATGAATTCAAGACGGTCAAACAGGTCAAACCAAAGGCAAGCCGGGACAAATCGTCTGAAATTTTCCTGCTTGGGCGCGGTCTGAAGAATCCAGCAGCGTGAAATCCGCATTTGGAATGCGTTTTGCCCTTGATATTCGGCGCGGCAACCGCACATCAGCCGCGTGAGGCTGGCTGCGCAAACGGTTGCGAGCCCGGCAGTACGTAGAAAAATGGCATTTTGGCACTATTGCTTACGTTGCGTGGCGGCGTCGGCTTATTGCGGTTAAAATCGTCATACTGAAATCGGTAGAGATGCGATCGCATCGGAGGAGTTTTCGTGAATAATATGTTTTCCAAATCCGCCATCTGGGTGGTCGTTGCGCTGCTGTTGTTCATGCTGTTCAAGCAGTTCGACAACCACAGCGTCGCCGGCGGCAGCAAGACCATCGCATATTCCGAGCTTCTCGACGAAGTCAAGGCACGTCGCATCAAGGACGTCGTGATCGAGGGCTCGAACATTACCGCGACCCGCCAGGACGATAGCAAGGTCCGCGCCACCGCGACCATCCTCGACCGCGGCCTGATCGGCGACCTGCGCGAGAACGGCGTGCGCTTCGACGTGAAGCCGCCCGAGGAACCTTCGTTCCTGCAGCAGGTCTTCATCTCCTGGTTCCCGATGCTGCTCCTGATCGGCGTGTGGGTGTTCTTCATGCGCCAGATGCAGGGCGGCGGCAAGGGCGGCGCTTTCTCCTTCGGCAAGTCGAAGGCGCGCATGCTCGATGAAACCAATAACACCGTCACCTTCGCCGACGTCGCCGGTTGCGACGAAGCGAAGGAAGAAGTCTCGGAAATCGTCGACTTCCTGAAAGACCCGACCAAATTCCAGAAGCTGGGCGGCCGTATCCCGCGCGGCGTGCTGATGGTCGGTCCTCCGGGTACCGGTAAGACCCTGCTGGCGCGCGCCATTGCCGGCGAAGCGAAAGTACCGTTCTTCTCGATCTCGGGTTCCGACTTCGTCGAGATGTTCGTCGGCGTGGGTGCATCGCGCGTCCGTGACATGTTCGAGAACGCCAAGAAGCACTCGCCCTGCATCATCTTCATCGACGAGATCGACGCGGTCGGCCGCCATCGCGGCGCCGGCATGGGCGGCGGTAACGACGAGCGCGAACAGACGCTGAACCAGCTGCTGGTCGAGATGGACGGCTTCGAGGCGCAGTCGGGCGTGATCGTCATCGCCGCCACCAACCGTGCCGATGTGCTGGACAAGGCGCTGCTGCGTCCGGGCCGTTTCGACCGCCAGGTGATGGTGGGCCTGCCGGACATCCGCGGCCGCGAACAGATCCTGAACGTGCACATGCGCAAGGTGCCAATCGGTACCGACGTCAAGGCCGACATCCTGGCGCGCGGCACCCCGGGCTTCTCGGGCGCCGACCTGGCCAACCTGGTCAACGAGGCAGCGCTGTTCGCGGCGCGCCGCAGCAAGCGCCTGGTCGAGATGATCGACTTCGAAGACGCCAAGGACAAGATCTACATGGGCCCGGAGCGCAAGTCGATGGTCATGCGCGAGGAAGAGCGCCGCAACACGGCCTACCACGAGTCGGGCCACGCGGTGGTCGCCAAGCTGCTGCCGAAGGCGGACCCGGTGCACAAGGTCACGATCATGCCGCGCGGCTATGCCCTCGGCCTGACCTGGCAGCTGCCGGAGCACGACAACCTGTCGGGCTACAAGGACAAGATGCTGGAAGAGATCTCGATCCTGTTCGGTGGCCGCATCGCCGAAGAGATCTTCGTCGGCCAGATGTCGACCGGCGCCTCGAACGACTTCTCCCGTGCCACCAAGCTGGCCCGTTCGATGGTGACCCGCTTCGGCATGTCCGAGAGCATGGGCGTGATGGTCTACGAAGACAGCGAGAACGAAGGCTTCTTTGGCGGCGCCACCAAGACCATCTCGGAAGCGACGCAGCAGAAGGTCGACGCCGAGATCCGCAATATCCTCGACACGCAGTACGCCCTGGCGCGCCGCCTGCTCGAAGAAAACCGCGACAAGGTCGAGATGATGACCAAGGCGCTGCTCGACTGGGAAACCATCGACTCCGAGCAGATCAACGACATCATGGCCGGCCGCGAGCCGCGCCAGCCGAAGACCGGCCTGCTGACCAAGCGTAACCCGCCGGGCGACAGCGGCGGTGGCGTGGCGCCGAACGCGACCGCACCGGCGTGATCTGCAGTTTGATTCGCTGATTCACCCAAGCAAAAGGCATCCCCAGGATGCCTTTTGCTCGTTTACGTAACCCGTTCGCTACCCCGTTTTTCCCCATGCCCAAGCAACTGCAATGCGGCCAGTACAGCTTCGCGCTGGACGGCCCAGCCTCCACCCATCCCATCGTGATGGGCATCCTGAACGTTACACCCGATTCCTTCTCCGACGGCGGGCGCTACCAGGGCCTCGAGTTCGCCCTGTCGCACGCCGAGGAAATGATCCGCGACGGCGCCACCATGATCGACATCGGCGGCGAATCAACCCGCCCGGGCTCCCCCAGCGTGCCGGTGGCCGAAGAGCTGGCGCGCGTGATGCCGACCCTGTACGCGCTGCGCACGCTCGATTGCGCGCTGTCGGTCGACACCTGCAAGCCGGAAGTCATGGTTGAGGCGATCATCGCCGGCGCCGACATGATCAACGACATCAACGGCTTCCGCGCGCCGGGCGCGATCGAGGCGGTGCGCGACAGCGATTGCGGCCTGTGCCTGATGCACATGCAGGCCACGCCCCAGACCATGCAGCAGGCCCCGAGCTACGTCGACGTGGTGGGCGAGGTGATCGACTTCCTGAACGAGCGGGTGGACACCCTGGTGCGCGCGGGCATCGCACGCGAGCGCATCTGCATCGACCCGGGCTTCGGTTTCGGCAAGACGGTCGAGCACAACTACGCGCTGCTGCGCGCGCTCGGCCGGATCCGCGATGCGGTCGGCCTGCCAGTGCTCGCCGGCCTGTCGCGCAAGTCGATGATCGGTGCTGTCACCGGGCGTCCGGTGGAGCAACGTATTGCAGGCAGTATTGCTGGCGCATTGGCTGCGGTAGCGCATGGCGCTAGAATTGTACGGGTGCACGATGTCGCAGAGACCGTCGACGCGCTGAAGGTTTGGCATGCCGCGCATGAATGAATCGTGACGACGTGAAATAATTACTACAGATAAAATACGCCCGGCGTTTAATTACGGAAAGAAAGAGAAGAAAATGGCACGCAAATATTTCGGTACGGATGGTGTTCGCGGTCTGGTAGGGGAGGCGCCGATTACTCCGGAATTCGTCATGCGCCTCGGCTACGCAGCCGGCAGGGTGCTGGCCAAGGGCGCCAAGTCGAGCAGCGGCCGTCCGGTCGTCCTGATCGGCAAGGACACCCGTATCTCGGGCTACATGCTGGAAGCCGCGCTGGAAGCGGGTTTCTCGGCCGCCGGCGTGGACTCGATGCTGGCCGGTCCCATGCCGACCCCCGCCATCGCCTACCTGACCCGCGCGCTGCGCCTGCAGGCCGGCGTGGTGATCTCGGCCTCGCACAATCCTTTCCAGGACAACGGCATCAAGTTCTTCTCGCAACACGGCACCAAGCTGCCGGACGCTGTCGAGCTCGAAATCGAAGAAGCCATCGACCAGCCGATGGGCTGCGTCCCGTCCGACAAGCTGGGCCGCGCGACCCGCCTGCGCGATGCCCAGGGCCGCTACATCGAATTCTGCAAGAGCACCTTCCCGAACGAACTGGACCTGCGCGGCCTGAAGATCGTGGTCGACAGCGCCCACGGCGCCGCCTATAACATCGCCCCGCACGTGTTCCATGAACTGGGCGCCGAAGTTGTCTCGATCGGCGCTTCGCCGGACGGCTTCAACATCAACGCCGGCGTCGGCGCCACCGCACCGAAGGCGCTGTCGGAAGCGGTGGTCGCCAACAAGGCCGACCTCGGCATCGCGCTGGACGGCGACGCCGACCGCCTGATCATGGTCGATGCAGCAGGGCGCGTCTATAACGGCGACGAGCTGCTGTACCTGATGGTGCGCGACCGCCTGTCGACCGGCCCGGTGGCCGGCGCGGTGGGCACCTTGATGACCAATATGGCGCTGGAAGTTGCCTTCAAGCAGATGGGCGTGGGCTTTGCGCGCGCGAAGGTCGGCGACCGCTACGTGCTGGAAGTGATGCAGGAGCGCGGCTGGCTGTTCGGCGGCGAAAGCTCGGGCCACCTGCTGGCGCTGGACAAGCACACCACCGGCGACGGCATTGTCTCGGCGCTGCAGGTGCTGTCGGCGCTCAAGCGCAGCGGTCAATCTCTGTCCGAATGCTGCAGCGAACTGAAGCTGTATCCGCAGACCCTGATCAACAAGCGCGTCAATCCAGGCTTCGACTGGACCAAGGACGGCGCCCTGGTGGCCGAGAAAGAAGCGGTCGAGCGCGAGCTGGGCGAGTCCGGCCGCGTGCTGATCCGCGCCTCCGGCACTGAACCCTTGATCCGTGTCATGGTCGAGGCCAAGGAAGCCGACATCGCCGAGAGCATGGCGCGCCGCATCGCGGACAAGCTGGCTGCGTGATTTGACGCGCACCGGCTGCGGGAGTATCATCGGCCCCAGATCGGAGTGTAGCGCAGCCCGGTAGCGCACCTGGTTTGGGACCAGGGGGTCCAAGGTTCGAATCCTTGTACTCCGACCAAAGCTTCCTCCGCGGGCTGTCGTTCGACAGCCCGTTTCATTTCCGGCGCGCACCCACACGGCGCGCCGTCCGATCTGCCCATAGCTCAGTTGGATAGAGCATCAGCCTTCTAAGCTGAGGGTCGCTGGTTCGAACCCAGCTGGGCAGGCCACCACGCGATTGACCATTCTTGAACGAGACTCTAGGACTGCATGCTTTTCCTGACTGTTCCCTATGCCGAAAAGGATGAGGCGAAGGCGCTCGGCGCCCGCTGGAATCCCACCAAACGCCGCTGGTATGTGCCGGACGGTGTCGCCACCGAGGCTTTCGCGAAGTGGGCTGCTCAAGGGATCGATGGTGCGGCTTCCGCGCCTGCGGCATCGAAGGGGCGCGTCGACAGCTACGCGGGAAAACTGGTGACCGGCGCCAACTACATCGCGCTCGAACACGACTGCAATCCCTTCGAACCCTGTCCGCAATGTACGGCGCTTCTCAGCGGCACCGAATGGCAAAAGGCGCGCCAGCAACTGGCCGCCATGGTCGGCAAACGCTGATTCGATCCCTCAGGCAAGCGGACGCCGCCCGCTGCGCTACCGTGTTAACGTTCTGGCATCGCTCACCGCACCCGGTGCGCACGATCCCGGAGACACCCATGCCTTTAGCACGACTGTTCCAGCCCTGCCTCTGCATCCTGATGGCGCTGTCCTGCGCAATGGTCCCCGCGGCGCGCGCCGCCGATGCTCCGGCCACGCCGGCACAGGGCGAGACCTTCACCCTGCAACTGGCAGGGGCAGAGGCCCCGGCACAGGACGCGAACACGGGCACGGTCCAGTTCATCGGCACGGCGACCGTGATCATCCGCTACCAGGGCTTCACCATCCTGACCGACCCGAATTTCCTGCACAAGGGCGACCACGTGCACCTCGGCTATGGCCTGACTTCGGAACGGAAGACGAACCCCGCCATCAAGTTCGAGCAACTGCCGCCGATCGACCTGGTCGTGCTGTCGCACTTCCACGGCGACCACTTCGACCAGCTGGTGGAGAAAAAGCTCAATCGCGCCACGCCGATCGTCACCACCAAGGAAGGCAGCGAGCGGCTCAAGCGCCTCGGGTTTACCCGCACCTTTGGCCTGAGCAGCTGGGACAAGCTGCAGGTCAGCAAGGGCGCATCAAACCTGCGCATCACCGCCACGCCAGGACGCCACGGTCCGGCCGGCGTGGCCGTGCTGCTGCCCAAGGTGATGGGCTCGATCCTCGATTTCGGGCCTGATGCCGCGGCCCCCGATTACCGCATGTACATCAGCGGCGACACCCTGGTCTACGACGACATCCGCGCCATTCCGCAGCGTTTCCCGAACATCGACCTGGCCCTGCTGCACCTGGGCGGCACCCGCATCCTCGGCGTGCTGAAGGTGACGATGGATGGCAAGGACGGCGTGCGCATGATGCAGGTCGTGCGTCCGAAGAAGACCGTGCCGATCCACTATAACGACTACGACGTGTTCAAGTCGCCGCTCGAGGACTTCGCGCGCGAGGTCAAGGCGGCGGGGCTCGAGAAGGACGTGGTCTACCTGGCGCACGGCGAAACGTATTCGTTCACCCGGGTCCAACGCTAGCGGGGAGGGCACGCCGGCTTCAATCGTGCGCGCCTCGCCATACTGCTGAGTAAACGTTATGATGCCAGCCTGACAATATTCGCATCAGCCACGGCATGCCCCGAGCGCACGATCCTAGTCCGAACGATTCCCTGGCCCAGCGCGACCGGCGGCTCGTTGCGGGCATCGCGGTGTCGGCGCTGCTGCACGCCCTGCTGCTGTCGCTGCAGTTCGGCATCCCCGGGTTCGACGCCGGTCCCGGCGGACCGATCGAGGTCAGGCTGGCGTCGCCGCCGACCCCTGCGCCGCAGCCGCTTCCTCCGCTTTCTGCGCTTCCTCCGACGCCGACGCCGCCCCTGGCCGCAACGCCTCCGCCTCCGCTTCCGGTGTCGCCTGTGGCGCCGGCCACGGGCTTGCGCCTGGTCGATCCGCGTCCGCCCGAGCCACCGAAACTGGCGCAGGCCACGCCGGCGCCGAAGCGCGCCGCGAGACCCACGCGCCGCAAGCTGCGCATGCCGGTGGCGCCGCCCCTGATCGCATCGACCGACTCCGATGCCGCGTTTGCGGTGGCGCCGCCGCTGCCCGAAGTCGAACCAGGCGCCATCCCGAGTACCGTCAGCGGTGAACCGGAGGAGAAAGCGCAGCCTGAGGACATGGCGATCGCGGCCCGCGCCGAGGAGGCGGAGCGCAGCTCCGCCGCCCAACGCCTTGAGCAGGAAGAAGCGGCGCGCCTGGCCGCCGCCGAGGAAGCGCGTAGCAAGGAGGAGAACGCGCGCCAGCTGCGCGAGGAGCAGGAGCGGCTCACGGCCCAGCGTGAAGTGGACGCGCAACGCGCACGTGAAGCTTTGGCGCAGCAGCAGGCGGCGCAGGCGGAAGCGCAGCGCATGGCGCAACAGCAGGCAGTCGAGCAGGCACGGCAGCTGGCCGAGCAGCGCCAGGCCGAACAGCGCCAGGCTGAACAGCTCATCGCCCAGCAGCAGCTGGAACAGCGGCGCCGCGCCGAGGCCGAACAGCAGCGCCTGGCGCAGCTGCGCGGACGCGAGGAAGTCCTGGCGCGCCAGGCGCAGCAGCAGCGCGAGCTGGAACGGGTGGCCGCTGAACGGCTGGCGCTCGAGGAAGCCGAGCGCCGCCAGGCCCAGGCGCGCGAACGCCAGCGCGCCGAAGAGCAGCTCCAGCGCCAGGCGCAAGAGGAAGCGCGCCGCCTGGCCGAGGAGCGCGCCCAGTCCGAACGGCAGGCGCGCGAGCGCGCCGAAGAGGCGGGACGGCGCGCAGCCGCCGAACGCCTGGCGGCGCAGTCCCGACCGGGACCCGGCAATGGCAATCCGGGCCCCGGCGGACCGGGCGCGGGAAGCGGCGCGGGCGACCGTCCGGGCGGCGCGATCCCGGGCGGCGCCATGGCGAGCCGCGCCCGTGAGCTGCTGCGCGGCCTGACCATTCCGAACGTGGCGCCGCCGCCCACGCGGCCGGAAGACAGCGCCAGCAATGCGCGCCGGGTGCTGGCCGACGGCGGCGAGCGCGACGTGCCGCTGCGCCTGTACGTCGACAGCGTGCGCCAGAAACTGGAGCGCACCGCGATCCTGGGCGGCGCCCGCTTCTCGCTGCAAGACGTGCGGATCGACCCGCTGGTCAGCCTGTCCCTGCGCAGCGACGGCAGCGTCGACGACGTGACCATCGTGCGTTCCAGCGGCCGCGCCGACATGGACGACGCCGTGCGCCGCTTCGTGCAGCTCAATGCCCGCTATTCCGCCTTCCCGCCGAATGTCGCGGCGCGCTTCGACGTCATCGAGATCCGGCGCGTCTGGCGCTTCGCCGATGGCCTGAAATTACTCGAGGAAATCCGCTGATCTGCCGCGCATCCGCTATTTGATCAGCTGCAAAGCCAAGCCTGATGGACGCCGTACGCTGGACTGAACCGTTCCAGAACTGCGTCTATTTTTGATAGGCAACAATCATGGCTTCCTTTTGTTCAGTTGCAATAGTCGTTTGGCGGCGGCTCGCTGTTAATCTGGTCTGCAGCCTGGGCCTCTGCGCTGCGCTGGGGGCCTGCACCACCGGCATCCAGTTTGCGGGTGGCGGCAAGGACGGCGAGGGCGAAGCCCCGCCTACCGAGAAGATCACCGAACAGCTCATCGAGAGCGAGCGGCGCGCGCTGGCCGAGCAGGCCCGGCAAGACCTCACGCCCCTGATCAATCCCAATCCCGCTCCCTACACGATCGGCCAGGGCGACGTGCTGTCGATCGTCGTCTGGGATCACCCCGAGCTGGCCGGCAGCGGCATGACGGCCGCCACGGCCGCCTTCGACAGCGGCACGCTGCCGCCGACTGCCGTGCCGCCCGGCTTCGCGGTCGACCACCAGGGCCGCATCCAGTTCCCGCTGATCGGCCTGCTGCAGGTCGAGGGGCTGACCGAGGAGCAGGCCAGGGCCATGATCACCAAGAAGCTGGCGCGCTACATCGCCCATCCCAGCCTGACCCTGCGCGTGCAGTCCTACCGCAGCAAGCGGGTCTACATCGACGGCGAGGTCAAGGCGCCGGGTCTGCAGGCCATCAACGACATTCCGATGACCCTGGTCGAAGCGCTGAACCGCGCCGGCGGCATGCTGCCCAGCGCCGACCAGAGCCGGATCATGATCGAGCGCGGTCCCGGCCGCTACCTGATCAACCTGCGCGACCTGGTGCAGAAAGGCGTCAACCCGGGCACCGTGCTGCTGGCGCCCGGCGACGTGGTGCGCGTCCACTCGCGCGACGAAAGCAAGGTGTTCGTGTCCGGCGAAGTGGTCACCCCGCGCGCCCTCACGATGCACAACGGCCGCCTGACCCTGAACGAGGCGCTCGGCGAGAGCGGCGGCGTGAGCCCCCTGAGCGGCGACGCGCGCCAGATCTACGTGGTGCGCAAGACGCCCGAGCGCACCCGCGTGTTCCAGCTCGACGCCCGCGTCAGCGGCGCGCTGGCGATGGCGGAATCCTTCGAGCTGCGGCCAAAGGACGTCGTCTACGTAGCCGCCTCGCCGCTGGCCAACTGGAACCGGCAGCTGAGCCTGCTGTTCCCGGGCGCGTTGACCTCCGCAGTCGGCGTCACCACCCGTCCCTGAGCACCGCTTTCGCCTACCGTCTCTGCGAGGTCTGCCACCATGAGCAATCCTGCCGACGCCCACCCGCTGACCCACATCGCGCACAGTCCACCGGTGCTGTCGGTGCCCTTCGATCCACGGCCGCCGGAGCCCCTGCCGGAGGAACCCACGGTCGACCTGAAAGGCTACTTCAACACGCTGTACGACAGCCGCTGGCTGATCGGCAGCATCACGGCCTTTATTACCGTGGTGGCGGTGCTGTACGCGCTGGTGGCCAAGCCGGTGTACGAGGCCAACCTCATGATCCACGTCGAGGAAGAAAGCCCGAACGCGTCCAAGAACATCCTGAGCGAGGCCTCGTCCCTGTTCGAAACCAAGAAGGCGGCCATCGCCGAGATGGAGCTGCTGCGCTCGCGCATGGTCGTCTCGCGCGCGGTCGACAACCTGCAGCTCTACATCGAAGTCCAGCCCAAGTACTTTCCCGTGGCCGGCTTCTGGTTCGCTACCCAGAACGCGGGCAACCTGTCCAACCCGGGCCTGTTCGGCTATGGCGGCTACGTGTGGGGCGGCGAGAAGGCCGACGTGTCGGTGTTCGAGGTGCCCGAGTCCTGGCTCAACCGCGAATTCGTGCTCACCGCGCGCGCCGGCAACCGCTACCGCTTCTCGGGCGGCGGCCAACGGCTGGCCTTCGACGGCACCGTCGGCCAGCGCTACCGGGTCCCGCTGCCGGACGGCCTGCTCGAAATCAAGGTCGACCGCCTGTATGCCAATCCGGGCGCACGCTTTCGCATCAAGCGCAAGTCGCGCCTGGGCACGATCCAGGCCATCCAGAGCTCGATGGTGATCACCGAGCAGGGCAAGCAGTCCGGCGTCATCGAAGTCAAGCTGCAGGGGGAGAGCTCGGCGCGCATCAACAGCCTGCTGAGCGAGATCGGGCGCGAGTACATGCGCCAGAACCTGGCGCGCAAGACCGAGGAAGCCGAGAAGTCGCTGGCCTTCCTGAACCAGCAGCTGCCCATCCTCAAGCGCCAGCTGGAGCAGTCCGAAGACCGCTACAACCAGTTCCGCAATGCGCACGGCACCGTCGACCTGCGCGAGGAGGCCCGCATGAGCCTGACCCAGGCCGCGGCGGCGCGCACGCGCCGCATGGAACTGATGCAGAAGAAGACCGAACTCCTGGCCCGCTTCACCGAAGACCACCCGGTGGTGGCCGCCGTCAACCGCCAGCGCAAGGAGGTCGACGCCGAGATCGAAGCCATCGCCGGCCGCATCCGCACCCTGCCTGTGATGGAGCAGGACGAGGCGCGCCTGACCCGCGACATCAAGGTCAACACCGACCTGTACACGGCGCTGTCGAACACGGCGCAGCAGCTGCGCCTGATTTCCGTCGGGCGGGTCAGCAATGTGCGCCTGGTGGATGCACCGATCGCGCCGGAAAAACCGATCAAGCCGAACCGGCCCCTGATCGTCGCGATGGCGGTCGTCACCGGCCTGTTCCTTGGCACCCTGATCGCCTTTACCCGCAAGGCCATGCGCGGCGGGATCGACGACCCGCAGAAGATCGAGCGCATGCTGCGCGCGCGGGTCGTGTACGCCTCGATTCCGCACAGCGGCAACCAGGACAAGCTGATGCGCAAGTCGAAGCCCGGGGGCGTGCTGCCGCTGCTGGCGCAGATCCTGCCCGAGGATCCGGCAGTCGAGAGCCTGCGCAGCTTCCGCGCCGCCTTGCAGTTCTCGATGCCGCACTTCAAGAACAACGTGGTCATGATGGTCGGGCCGACGCGCGACCTCGGCAAGTCCTTCATTGCCGCAAACTTTGCAGCGGTGATGGCGGCCAGCGGCAAGCGGGTGCTCCTGATCGACGCCGACATGCGCAACGGCCACCTGCACCGCTACTTCGGCGTCGACCGGGGCAAGGGGCTGTCGCGGGCGATCGCCGGCGGGGCTACCGTGGACGAAGTCATCCATCGCGATGTGCTCGAGCGCCTCGATTTCATCCCGACCGGCGAGCTGCCCTCCAACCGGGCCGAGTTCCTGCTGCACCTGAACTTCGGCAACCTGCTCGAGACCGTCAGCCCCATGTACGACCTGGTGCTGATCGATCCGCCGCCGCTGCTCGCCGTCGCCGACGCCCTGATCATCGGCGCCCATGCGGGAGCCGTCTTCCTGGTGACACGCTCCGGGGTGACCACCGAGGGACAGATCAACGAATCGATCAAGCGCCTGAACCACGCGGGGATCTCGCCGCGCGGAGTGCTGTTCAACGACATGGCGCTCAGGCTGGGCGATTATCGGTCGCAGTATGGCGGTGGGCCGCAGCTGGCCTATGTTGCCTGATCAGTGCCGGCAACGTGGGCCAGACGAGGAGTCCTCGGTAGCGCCGGCACCAATAGGTCAGACAGGGGCCTCAGCGCAGCTGGAGCGCATCAGCCGAACGGGGTGTCCTGGGTGCGGCCGGCGCTGACACCGCCAGAAGTCCGGAGCGCGGCTGCTGCCCTTGGGGGAGCAAGATGCCCGGCGTGTCGGCCGTATGACGACACCCGAGCCTTGGATGCTCCTACGCGCCGGTGATCACTGTCGGGCGGTAAAAAAACTCACTGTTACGCATGGTGTTTGCGTGCGCTTCGCGCTGTGCCGGCGGAGCGCTCTTTCTGTGCGACGTGCCTGGCCACCTGCATCAAAGGGGCGGTGCTTCGTGGCGCCCTGGTCTTAGACATCCGACCGATTGATCTCTCGCGTCGATCTCTCCGCTGAATGCGGACATGGCATCCCAGCACATTTTTGCCTGCCAACCCAGCCAGCGTGATTGATCGCGACGCTGCGACCTGTCCTCTACTTACAGGTGACCGCATGTCGCTCAGCCAGACCGCATCACCTGCATGCTGGCGCGGCCGCCAAGAGGTGGCGCCAGGCCGGCTCCTTGCAGCGGGCCTGCCGGGTTGGGCAGTATGCCGGTGTGAGAAAAGCATGTGGACGGATCGCCGGCCCACAGTGCGCTCGCCTGTCAACGGTCGCCGGGGCCGGCGTGCACGGTCCTGACGCTCGCCGAGTGATGGAGACCGAGGTTCGACGGAGGATGAGCGACCATCCATGCTTACGTCTGCACACGCACCGCTGATTCGAGACCGTCCCGTTCTCGGGCTTATCGTTCCGAGCCGCCGGTCTCCAGAGACTATCGGCAGAGCGCTTGAGAGCGCTGGAGAATCCTGCCGGGTATTGAAGACGGAAGTATCCTTCCGGCCACCTGACCGGAATCGCAAGGGCCTCGAAGGACCGCGCTACGCATCGTCAGGCAGCAACGCGGCCGGGCAAGGCGCAGATCGTGGCCCGGCGACCAACCATGGTTGCTGGCCGGGCGCTGGCCACTTCTGCACCGACGAACTCCTTCAGTCCGGGGACAGCACCACCTGCACCGGCTTGGCCCGCGGCGTCAGCAGCCAGCCCTTGAGCGCATTCCGGATCCGGATGGTGTGCCGTTCGAACAGCAGATAGAACACATACGAAACCACCACGATCGTGCCGAGCACTGTGAAGTACCACAGGTAGTCGGTGGCGACGGCAGGATCGAGGCGGTCGCGTCCCAGGAACTGGCGCCCGAGGTAGCGCATCAGTTCGATGACGGGGATGTGGAGCACGTAGAGCGAGAACGAGAACTCCGAGAAGAACACCGCCACCCGGTTGGCCCGGACGTAGGCTGGCGCCTTGACATCCACCCCTTGCTGGAGCGAAGCCAGCAGGAACAGGAAAGGAATGCTGCACATGATGTCTTGCACGAAGGAGCCGGGCACGAGGTCGTCGTTGTTGCCGCGCAGGCGGTAATAGACGAACAGCGCCAGGGTCAGCACCAGCAGAAGACCGCGGCAGAGCTTGCCGCAATCGATGCGGATGCGCGAGAACGCGGCGCCCAGGAGCCAGATGGCGAAGTACAGCGAAATCATGTCGCGCAGCGTCGCGAGCAGCAGGACCAGGGCGGCCGCCGCGGCCGCGCGGCGCAGTACGCCGGTGCCGGCGATAGCCAGCAACAGCAGGGGGAATTGGATGTAGTACCAGGTTTCATGCGCCAGGCTCCACAGCGGATAATTGCCACCATAGTCGGGCACGGTGACTGTCTGCAGGCCGAACAGGTTGCCGGCAAAGGAGGCCGCCGAGAATTCGTTGGCGGGGTCGAAGTCGACCGGCCCGGGCGTGGCGGCGCCGATCAGCAGGCCGACGCCCAGGGTCAGCAGCAGGGTAGGGACCAGGACCGTCCACAGCCGCGTGAAGCGGTCGATCGCATAATGGGCCAGCGCCTGCGGCTTGCCGAAGCGGTTCATCAGGCTGCCGCCCACCAGCCAGCCGCTAATCAGGAAGAACACGATCACGGCCTGGTGCGCGAAGCCGGTAAAGAAGGCCAGGCCCAGGTAGGCCAGGGTCGGGTCTTCGAGCGTGCGCAGGCCGGGATAGATTTCGGCGCGCAGGTGCGACGCCGCCACCTGCAGGGCCGCCAGCCCCCGCAGCGCCGAAATCAGCAGGGACTGCACTGCGTTCTCGCCCAGTGGCGCCCGTGCCTGCCAATGTATCGAGGGGAAGGAAGTCATGAGTCTCTCCATTGGTAAATAGACGCTAGCATGTGTCCCAGGAAAATGGACGTGCATTGCCCGACAGCGCGAGCGCGAGCCTGATCATCCAGTAGCCGACATGCGCCGATTGCATCAACAGCGCCGCTACGAGAAAGAGTGCGACCGCGCAGGCAGCGGAGGCCGGCCCGGGCGCAACGCCGCGCGATTCAAGCTGGTACAGGGTGCCGAGGCTGGCGCCGGCGCCAAGCAGCCAGCCGGTGGCCGCTTCCGCCACCGCATGTTCGCCTTGCCCGACCAGCGCGACGGCAAGCACCAGGCCGAGGGCCAATCCGCCGCCCGCGGCGCCCAGCCCCCAGGCGCGCCCGATCGGCCGGCATAGCAGGTAGCCGAGCACCGGGTACACGGCCGTCACGCCGGCGGCATGGCCGCTGAAGGCCTTGAAATCGAGGGCGCCAATGTCCGTGCCCCAGCCAAGGTAGGCAACCTTGCTGCCGCCGACCAGGGCCATGGCGCCCGCGTACAGCAGGGCCCAGGCACCGGCCGCGCGCCAGGCGCGTGCGGCAAGCAGCCAGCCGCCGGCCGCCACGGCCAGTGGCAGGGTCAGCTCGAGGTCGCCCAGATGCAGGAGACGCATGGTGTAAGCCGCCGCTCAGCGCACGATTGCAGCGAGGGTGTGCGCCAGGATGCGGATGTCGCCCCAGAACGTACGCTCCCTGACGTAGCGCACGTAGTAGTCGAGCTTGACCGGCAGGACCGACTCCACGTAGGCACGCTCGGGATCGGCCGCGCGCGCCAGGACTGCGTTCTCGTCCTTGTAGCGGATCGCAGCCCAGTCGGTGATGCCGGGCGCGACCGACAGCACCAGGCGCCGCTGCTCCAGCGGGTAGCAGTCGACGTAGCGCGGCACCTCCGGACGCGGACCGACCAGGCTCATGCTGCCTTCCATGACGTTCCACAGCTGGGGCAGTTCGTCCAGCTTGTAGTGGCGCAGGAAGCGTCCGGCACGGGTCACGCGCGGATCGGCGCCGACCGTCAGCTCGGGACCGTCGACCTGGCGCTGCGCCATGGTACGGAACTTGTAGATCGTGAACAGCTGGCCGCCGCGCCCGACGCGCTGCTGGCGGTACAGCACCGGGCCGCGCGAATCGAGCCTGATCCAGAGCGCGATCAAGATCAGCAGCGGCGCCAGCAGCACCAGTCCCAGCGTCGCGCCCAGCAGGTCGAAGGCGCGCTTGCTCATGACAGCAGCTCGTGCAGGGCCGCGACCACGCGGTCGAGGTCGGAGTCGCGCATGCGCGTGTACAGAGGCAGGGTCAGCATCGCCTCGAAGCTGGCCTCGGCCACCGGGAAGGCTTCGGGATTCAGGCCGCAGCTGTCGCGCCAGTAGGGCTGGCGGTGCAGTGGAATGAAGTGCACGCTGGTGCCGATGCCGCGCTCGGCCAGGGCATTGATCAGCTCGTCGCGCCCGATCGGCGCGCCTTCGCTCAGGCGCACCACGTACAGGTGCCAGGCGTGGGTGCTGCCCAGTTCCGGATGGACCGGCAGCAGCAAGGGCAGTCCGGCCAGGCCTTCGTCGTAGCGCTGCGCCAGCCAGCTGCGGCGCTGCTGGAAGCGGTCGATCTTGCGCAGCTGCTCGATCCCGATCGCCGCGGCGATGTCGGTCAGGTTGTACTTGAAGCCGGCCGCGATCACTTCGTAGTACCAGGCCGGCACGCGCGAGGTGTAGCGGTCGAAGGCGTCGCGGCTGATCCCGTGAAGGCGCATGCAGCGCATGCGCGCGGCCAGTTCCGGGTCGCGCGTGACGATCATGCCGCCTTCGCCGGTGGTCATGGTTTTGTTGGCGTAGAAGCTGAAGACGGTGATGTCGCTGCCCAGGGTGCCCACCAGCTTGCCGTCCAGGCGGGTGGGAAAGGCGTGCGCGGCGTCGTCGATCACGCGCAGGCCGTGGCGCGCGGCCAGCGCCAATATCGCGTCCATGTCGCAGGCGAGGCCCGCGTAGTGGACCGGCATGATGGCGCGGGTGCGCGGCGTGATCGCCGCCGCCACCGCCGCCGGCGAGATATTGAGCGTTGCGGGATCGATGTCAACGAACACCGGCCGTGCGCCAAGGTAGCGCACCACCTCGGCGGTGGCGGTGAAGGTCATGGTCGGCACGATGACTTCGTCGCCCGGGCCGATGCCCACGCTTTCCAGCGCCAGGTGCAGGCCGGCGGTGGCGGAGTTGACGGCGATCGCCTCGACGTCGCCGCCCAGGTAGGCGCGGAAATCCTGCTCGAAGCGGCGCGTGGTCGGGCCGGTGGTCACCCAGCCGGACCGCAGGCAGGTTTCGACGGCGCGGATTTCTTCGTCGCCGATGTCGGGCAGCGCGAAGGGCAGGAAGCGCGAAGGAAGATCGTCGAGCGGATCGGCGCTCGGCGCTGTTTGTGTTTTTGCCTGAGCCTGTGCCTGTGCCTGTTCAGCCATGGGGAACCTCGTGTGCGAAAGTGGTCAGGAAACGTCGTCCGAGGACGGGGTAGGTGAGGTTGGCAAGGGCGTGGGCGCGCCCGCGCTCGCCGAGCGCGCGGCGCTCGGCGCGGCTCATGGCCAGCAGCGCCGCCAGGCCGCGGGCGACGGCGGCCGGGTCTTCCGGCGCTACTGTGATGCCGCAGCCGGCTTCGCGCACCGGATCGTTGCCGGCTTCCACCGCGTGCAGCACCGGGCAGCCGCCCATCATGTAGTCGAGCAGCTTGTTGGGCGCGATGCCGAAGCGGTACAGGGGCTGGCGCTGCCAGCCGAGGTAGGCGATGTCCAGGCGCGCCATCAGGGCCGGGATCTGGACCTTGGCCACCGGCGCCACGAAGTGCACGCGCGCCAGGCCCAGCTCGCGCGCACGCCGCTCCAGCCGCGGCTTTTCCGGGCCGTCGCCCACCAGCACGAAGGCGAGCGGCTGGTTCTTCATGAGACTGGCGGCTTCGAGCAGGGTGTCGAGGGCGTTGGCCAGGCCGTGGCTGCCGGCGTAGCCGACCACCGCCAGGCCCTGGGCGCGCAGGCCGGACAGCAGGGCGTCGAGCGCCTCGGGCAGGGCCGGCGGCGCGGCCAGCCACTCGGCCGGATCGAGGCCGTTCGGGATCAGGTGCAGCTTGTGCGGCGCCATGCCGCGCGCTTCGAGGTGCTCGCGCACCTTGGGCAGGATCGAGACGATCGTGTCGGCATGGCGGCAGGCGTAATCCTCGGCCGCCTGCAACAGGCGAATGAAAGGGTGGCGGCGCGAGAAGCCGCCCAGTTCCATTGGCGACAGCGGCCACAGGTCGTGCACCTCGTGCAGCAGGCGCGCTCCGGCCAGGCGCGCAATGCGGTGTGCCGGCCAGATGTCGAGCGGATAGGTGCTCGAGGCGATCACGACATCCGGGGCAAACTCGCGCGTCAGCCGGCGCGCTTCGACCCACAGGCGCAGGACAAAGGCACCCATGTTGCGCACCCGCGCCAGGTCATTGCCGCGGTAGGGCGGAGTGGCGAACCAGGTGTAGTCGATGCCGTCGATGTTTTCGTCGCGCCGGCTGCGGCCGGCCAGCGCGGGCTGGCGCGTGCGCACGTGCGCATGGCTGGCAGCGACGATGCGGACCCGGTGTCCGAGCCGCACCCACTCGCGCGCGAGGTAGTAGGGCCGGTACTCCATGCCGTGGTGGACCGATCCGGCGTAGTGGTTGATCAGGAGGATGTTCATGATTGTGCGGACTGTGCGCGGCGGCGCTATGCGCGCCAGGCCACTTCTTCGACCAGGCGGCGCACGTTGCAGCGCGTGCTCTCGACCCAGTTGGTTTCCCACTGCACCGGGTGGGTTAGCAGGCAGATGTGCCGGTATTCTCCCAGTGCGTCGAATGGGGACAGCGGGTAGTAATAGACCGGATATTTGCGGTCGCTGATGTAGATGTCGAAGCAGCGCAGCAGCTCGGCGTCGTAGGATTCGCATTCGATCCCGCAGCGCCGCCGCAGCGCATCGTCGCGCAGCAGCTCGTGGTTGATCACCTTCAGGCGGCGGTTGGCAAAATCGCCGTGGCTGGCCACCGTGGTGAGTGGAAGACCGAGGCCGTCGACGATGCGGGCGACGTTGCGGGCGAACTGTTCGCGGATCTCGGGAAAGCGCGCGCGCACCGCGTCGGCGCTGCGCAGGCGGTGGCGCTTGGCGAAATCGGCTACTTCTTCGTAGTGGTAGCTTGCTTCGCTGCCGGCCGCTTCGATCTCGCGCATGAAGCCGAAATCGAGCGTGCTGAGGCGGAAGTAGTAGCTGGCACGGACGCCGTGGCGCGTTTCGATCTCGAACATCTTCCTGGCAGTGCGCAGGTCGCTGTCGATGTCGTGGCGGTGCACGAAGCTGCGCCCCAGCGGTCCACCGGGCGCGCAGCCGCTGCGCCGGACCTGGCGGAAGAAGTCGCGCACCGACAGTTGGGTATAGCCGGCGGCGGCCACCTTGCGTACCAGGGCCTCGTATTCGCCGAGGCGGCTCGGCATCAGGTAATCGGCATAGACACGGTTGAGCATGGCGTTTATTGCAGCGTATAGCTGGCGCGGTAGGGGCGAAAGCCCAGGATGGTCTTGAAGTGGCGCAGGCCAGGCTGGGCCCCGAAGAAGGTGTCGTACATGATGTAGCGCACCTGGCCGGCGTCGATCAGCTGGCATACCGCTTCGCTGAGCAGCAGATGCATGATGCCGTCGTTATTCCGGATTCCCATCATTTGGGAAAAGGAAGCGAAATTCCCGTAAATGCCGAGGGTGGCATAAGCGACGAGTTTTCCCTGCGCATTCAATACGCCCCAATAGCGGAAATGATCTTGATTGTCGAAGCGTTCCTGTTTTTCAAAATATTTCCGGTCTAGGGGCCGACCCTGGCGCGTGTCGAGGCTGGTGTTGATATCGTGGATATCGTCGACATAGGCATTGCGATCGATGTCGCGCACGACATAACCGCGGCTGCGCGCGCGCCTGGCGTGGTAGCCGCCGTGGTTCTTTCCCTTGATATGTTCCAGGTAGGCTTCGCGGTGGGGAAATTGGGCGAGATCGATCAGCGCCGCGCCAATGGTTTTATGGCGGATGATCTTGAAACGCGGATGCGGTTTCGTGTAATTGCGGTAAGTGGCCTGGATATCGTCCGGATCGATACGCTGCGAGAAATTGAGCCGGGCACGCGGCAATTTCATTACCTCAAGAAACGTATTGTAATGTTGCAGGAACATAGTCGATCTCAACATTCTTTAATAACTAGACAATACGGCGGATGGCCCCGATTCCTTTTGAACTAACGTAAAGCCGGACCTGTGCATTCAATCGGTCGATCGCATCGAACGGGCCGGAAAAGCGCCTTTTCCCGAAAAGCGGCTGCGTGTCGGCCGCGGCGTCAGCAAGTCGGCATAGAAGGCGTTCAGCTTGTCCGCTTCGCGATCCCAGTTGTAGCGTTCGAAGACGGCGCGGCGGCCGTTGGCGCCCATCTCGCGCGCCAGGCCGGGGTGGCTTGCCAGATGGTCGATGGCGGCGGCAATCGCGGCCGGGTCGTGCGGATCCACGCACAGGCCGCAGCGGCTGCCCTCGACGATCTCGCGCCACAGGGGAAAGTCCGAGGCGATCACGGGAATGCCGGCCGCCATGTACTCGAACATCTTGACCGGCAGGGCTTCCCGGTAGCTGGCGGTCGGCAGCAGCGTGACCAGGCCGGCGAAGGCCCGTTCCATCACTCCGGCCACGCCGCTGCGGTCGAGGTGGCCCAGGGCGTCGACGCGGTTCCAGCCCGGAAGACGCCGGACCTGCGTTTCCAGCTCCGTTTCGGCGAAGCCGCCGGCCAGCGCCAGCCGGGCCGGCGTGCGCAGCAGCGCGCATGCCGCGACCAGTTCGCGCACGCCGCGGATGGCCGAGATGCTGCCGACGTAGCAGAAGCTGTTGCGCACGCCGGCGTCGGCTGCCTTATCCGGTGCCTGCGTGAACTCCTCGGCGCGCGGGAAATTGTTGATGTCCACGGTCAACGGGTTGAAGGCGGCCAGGCGCTCGCGGATCAGGGGCGTGGCGGCCAGCACCCCATCGAAGCGGCGCAGGGCCAGCCGTTCGAGCGCCGCATAGGCACGCGATACCACGCGCGCGCTGCGCGGCGACAGGTAGGGCTTGTCGAGCAGCTGGGAAGGAACGTCTTCGTGGGCGTCGAACACCACCCGGCGGCCGGCCAGGGCCAGGAGCAGGCCGACCGGGATCAGTTCGGGGTCGTGCAGCTGGTAGACGTCGGCGTCCAGCGCCAGCGCCGCGCGGCCCACGCGGCCGGTGGTGCGCAGCATGCGCTCGCGCCGGCCGGACGGGCGGCCGACGTCGACGATGCGGATGCCGTCGCAGCGCGCCTCGCCCAGGCCGTCGGCCACCACCAGGGCCACCTCATGCCCGTGGCTGGCGAGGCTGCGGCACTGCTTCACGAAAATCCGTGTATCGAAGCGCGGATGTGCCGAGCTGAGGTGCGCGATGCGGGCCATGTTTCCTCTCGTAGGAGTAGCGTGCGCAGGCGCCGAGGGTGGCGCTGAGCAGCATGTCGGTGAAGTAATGGGATGTCAGCAGCAGCAGGACGGTGACGCAGGCAAAGGCAAACGCGCACATGAACAGGCCGCGTTCGCGGGCGGCGAAGTATTCGTGGATGAACATCGGGGTGATCGGCAGCACCGCCAGCGCCGCCAGGTAGATCATGCCGAACAACCCGAGGTCGACCCAGGCCGACAGCACGTTGTGCGAGTAATAGCCCGGCTTGTAGCTGGCGTAGTCGCCAAACAGCGGGTGGGCGGCAACGGTCTGCCAGGCGTGCACCGTGAGCTGGTGGCGCTTGTTGGCCGAGGTCGAGTGCGACAGGTCGAGCAGTTCGAGGATGCGGTTGGCGGGCAAGGCCGCCAGGATCTGGTCGAAATACATGGACACCAGGACTGCCAGCATGGCGGCCGCCAGCAGGAAATACAGTTTGTGGCGCGAGTAATAGAACTCGATAACGGGGATGGCGAACAGCAGGGCCACGAATTCGCTACGGGCCGTGTTGACGAACAGCGTGGCCGCGCCCAGCGCATGCAGCACCAGGCGCAGCGGCAGCGTGCGGGTGAAACTGACGATCGCCAGGTAGGTGAACAGGTAGGAGCGCGAAAAACCCTGGTAGGTGGCGAGTGCGTCGGCATCCTTGGCCATGCCGAGCGAGCCCAGGTAGAACACCCCGTCGACCGAGTTGGCGAAGGCGATGGTGGACATTGCCGCGAGGCTGAGCAGGCCGACGACGCGGAAGCGCCGGCTGTCGAAGTCGATGAAGCTGAACTGGATGTAGACCAGCACCATGAACAGCACGGCCAGGATGTGGTTGGTCACGATGGTGCGGTTGGCGCCGACGGCGCCGTTGACCGCCACCACGGTGAGGAAATAGGCGAAGAACAGGCCGTAATGCAGGTCGACCATGGTCAGCCGGCGCGGGTCGCGCCGCATGCGGGCCAGGTAGACCAGGCCTACGGGCAGGGCGAAGGCCACCGCCACCGGGGCGAAATAGCCTCCCAGGAACGCGCCGGTGGTGCCCGTGCCGAGCAGGCTGTGGTAGAAGAAAAAGCCGGGAAACAGCATGAAGAAGCAGGCGACCAGCACCAGCTGGTCACGCCCTTCGCGGCCGCGCAGCTGGACTTCAGGCGTGTGCCGGGTTGTCATGCGGCCGCCAGGACGTTGCGCGAACACTGCCAGGACATGTGCAGGTAGACCAGGTAGAGGATGCAGTACCCGATCGTGTAGCACAGCACGTTCTGGGCCACGCTGCCCGGGAGCAGGAAGGCGCCGAGGGTCATGGCGAACAGGCTCACCTGCCACCACAGGTCGGCCTGCTGGCGCCCGGCCACGAAAAACACGTAGCTGAGCGGGCTGGCGATGAAGTTCAACAGGAATAGCGGGGCCATCAATTGGGCCAGTTCGCCAGAAGCGCGCCAGTTGGCGCCGAACACCCAGGCAAACAGGTAGGGCGCAAACAGCAGGAGCACCAGCGAGGGACCGGCGCCCAGCAGGGCCAGCGCCTTGAAGGTGTGGCGATAGGCGCGCGCGCAGTTGCCGTGCTCTTCGAATTCGCGCACCGATTCGCGCTTGAAGACTTCCAGGATCGAGGAGGCAACGAGCGAGACCGGCGCCGCCAGCACGCGCTGGGTGAGGGCGTACAGGCCGGCGGCCAGCGCGCCGTGGCGCATGCCGATCAGGAACAGCGGCAGCTGGCTGACCGCGCCGTTGAGCAGGTTCGAGGGCAGCGAGTAGCGCCAGAACTTCCGGTGCCGCGCCAGGTGCGCGCGCTGCTGGGCGTCGAGGCGCCAGCCGATCGGCGCCTTCGGCGGACGCAGCAGCAGGCGCGCGGTGGCGAAGCCCGCGGCGGTGCCGAGCAAGTGGCCGAGCACCAGGCCGACGCCGCCCAGGCCGGCCTGCAGCAGGGCCAGCTGGGAGGCAACGATGACGGCGGCGGTGGCGACCTTGGCGCGCGCCGCCTTGCCGAAGGCATTGTGTGAGGTGGCAAAAGCGAGCGTGGTCTGCATGCAGCCGGTGAGCCAGGTGCCGGCCCCCAGGGTGAGCAGGGCGGTCCAGGACAGGCGTCCCGCGGCTTCCACGCCGGCCAGGCGCGCCCCCACCGCCAGCCCGGTGAGCAGGAGGGCGGTGACGGTGGTGCTGTAGAACACGACCCGGAAGCAGGCGCGCTGGCGCTCCGGCTCATGGTCGAGAATCATCGCCGCTTCCATGCGCAGCGTGGCGCCAATCGCGGCGATGGCAACGATGCCGAGCCAGACGCTGTAGGCGCCGAGCTCGCCCGGGGTGCACATGCGGGTGAGCAGCGGCGCGGCCAGCAGCGGCAGCGCCTGCGCGCCGACGGCGCCGCCCAGCACCGTGGCCACGTTGCGCCAGAAGGACGCGCTGTGCCCAAGACGCTGGGCGATCCGCCTGCGCAGTCGTTTGTCCAGCCGCTGCATCATGGATCCGCTCAGGCGGCCTTCTCGCCGGACTGCACCTGCAGCTGCGCCAGTCCCTGGCCCAGGGCCTGGACCACGCGGTGCGCGCTGGCGCGGTCGAGGTAGGGACCCATGGGCAGGCTCAGCACTTCCTGGGCGAGGCGCGCGGCGACCGGACAGCCGCCGGGGGCGGCCCAGTGCGCGTAGGCGGGCTGGCGGTCGATCGGGACCGGATAATGGACGGCGGTCGGGATCCCGGCCGCATGCAGGACTTCCTGCATCCGCTCGCGCTGGGGCGGCCGCACCCGCAGCGTGTACTGGGCGTAGACGCTGGTCCGGTCCGGGCGGCAGCCGACCGGGGCGAGTGCCTCCCCGAGCGTGCCGAGCAGGTCGTCATAGCAGGCGGCGGCGCGCTGGCGCTGCTCGATCTCCCACTCGAAGCGCTCGAGCTTGGCCAGCACGATGGCGCATTGCAGGGTGTCCATGCGTCCGCCGACCCCGATGCGGGTGTGCACGTAGCGGCGCGATTGCCCGTGCACGCGGATTTCGCGCATGGCCGCCGCTAGGGCGTCGTCATTGGTGAACAGGGCGCCGCCGTCGCCGTAGCAGCCGAGCGGCTTGCTCGGGAAGAAACTGGTACAGCCGATGGTCGACAGGTTGCAGCTCTTGCGCCCGCGGTAGCTGGCGCCGAAGCTTTGGGCGGCGTCTTCGATCACGGCCAGGCCGTGGCGTTCGGCGATGGCGTTGATCTCGTCCATGTCGGCCGGCTGGCCGTACAGCGAAACGGGAATAATGGCGCGCGTGCGCGGCGTGATGCGCTGTTCCAGCAGGTGGTGGTCGAGGTTGCAGGTATCGGGCTGCACGTCGACGAATACCGGCGTGGCGCCCAGCAGCACGATCGCCTCGGCGGTGGCGATGAAGGAAAACGGCGTGGTGATGACTTCGTCGCCCGGCTTGACGCCGAGCGCCATCAGGGCGATCACCAGCGCCTCGGTGCCGGAGGACACGGTGATGCAGTGGCGCGCGCCGCTGAAGGCGGCCAAGCGGCCCTCCAGCTCGGCCACTTCCGGTCCCATGATGTACTGCCCGTGGTCGAGGACGGCCTGGATGCGGGCGTTGATCAGTTCGCGCGAAGCGAGGTATTGCAGTCTGAGATCGATGAAATCCATGGGGTCCTCGTCAGGGTTGGACGGCGGCGCGCTCGAGGCGGCAGACGCCTTCATGCAGCACGTACAGGTCGCCGGTGTGCGGGCAGCGCGCCTCGGACGTGTGCGTGGAGCCCGGCAGCGGCAGGTCCAGGCGCTCGCCGAAGCGGCTGATCCAGCCGATCTGGCGCGCCGGCACCCCGGCCACCAGGGCGAAAGCGGGCACGTCGCGGTTGACCACGGCGCCGGCGGCGACGAAGGCGTATTCACCCACGGTGACCCCGCACACGATGGTGGCGTTGGCGCCGATGGTGGCGCCGCGCCGCACCAGCGTGCGCCGGTATTCGTGCTTGCGGGTGACGGCCGCGCGCGGGTTGTAGACGTTGGTGAACACCATGCTGGGACCGCAGAAGACGTCGTCCTCCAGGTTGACGGCGTCATAGATGGAGACATTGTTCTGGACCTTGACCCCATTGCCGAGCACGACGTCGTTGCCGACGAAGACGTTCTGGCCCAGCGAACAGTCGCTGCCGATGCGCGCGCCGGCGCAGACGTGGGCGAAGTGCCAGACCCGGGTGCCGTCGCCGAGCTCGGCGCCGTGGTCGACGATGGCGCTGGAATGGATGACGATCGCCATGTCAGTACTCCAGCGGCAGTGCGATGCGCTTGCCGTCGCGGGCCGAGCGGTAGGCCGCCACCAGCACTTCGAGCGACTTCAAGCCTTCGCGACCGTCGGTTTCGGGCTCGGCCTCGCCGCGCAGCACCTTGATCACGTTGTCGTAGTAGAGCGGGTGGCCGAAGCCGTACACCGAGGTGGTCTGGTAGCTGACGTCGCGGATGCGTTCGTCGTCCGGGTCGGGTGCGGCGAATTCCCACTGCTGTACTTCGTTGACGGCCACCCCGCCGATGCGCGCGGTGCCGTGCTCGCCGAGGATGGTGATCGAGCCTTCCATGTTGCGCGGGTAGGTCAGCATCGTCACGTTCATCGAGCCGAGCGCGCCGTTGCGCCAGCGCAGGCTGATCACGCCGGTGTCCTCGACCTCGATGTCGCGCGCCAGCGTCGCCGTATAGGCTTGCAGGCTTTCCACCGGCCCGACGATCCAGTCGATCAGGTCGACGTAGTGGCTGGCCTGGTTCATGAAGGCGCCGCCGTCGAACTCCCAGGTGCCGCGCCATGTTGCGCTGTTGTAGTACTCGTCGGGCCGGGTCCAGAACACGTTCAGGTTGACCATGTAGATGCGCCCGAAGCGCTTCTTCTCGACCGCGCTCTTGAGCAGCTGCAAGGTGGCGTTGCGGCGGTTCTGCTTGACCACGAAGAGGCGCACCCCGGCCGCGTCGGCGGCGGCGACCATGGCCTTGCCGTCTTCCCAGCGCGTGGCCATCGGCTTTTCGGTGACGACGTGACGGCCGGCGCGCGCCACCTGGATCGCCTGGTGCGGATGCAGCCCGGATGGGGTACACAACACGAAGGCGTCGGCCTCGCATTCTTCCAGCATGCGGTCCAGGCTGCGCCAGGCGCGGGCGCCGGTGGCGCCGGCGGCGGCTTCGAGGGCGCGCGGGTCGACATCGCAGACACCCACCAGCTCGCAGCGATCGTGGTGCTCGCGCATGGCGTTCATGTGGTTCTTGGCAATGCGGCCGCAGCCGACCAGGGCAAAGCGGATCTTGCGGTCGAGAATGGCAGGGGGGTAGGAACGCATCGTGTTCTCCGGCGTGGTTCGGGTGCTCATGCGGCGCTTCTCGTGGTTCAGGCCTTGACGACGTTCGGCAGGCGCTCCGTGTAGACCCCGCGGGTGTCGACGATCAAGTTGGCGTACTGGCGCACCAGCTCGTAGTCGAAGGCGCTGTGGGCAGTGGCCACCAGCACCACGTCATAGGACGCGATCGCGTTCGGGCTCAAGGGCACGCTGGAGAGTTCGAAGCGGTGTTCGCGCATGCGCGGGAAGACCGGCACGTGCGGATCCGAGTAGTCGACGGTGGCGCCCTTGCGGCGCAGGATCTCCATCAGGGCCACCGAGGGCGATTCGCGCATGTCCTCGACGTCTTTCTTGTAGGCGATGCCCAGCACCAGCACGCGGCTGCCCATGATCGAGCGGCCGCGCTCGTTGAGGGCGTCGGCCACCTTGCCGATCACCCAGTGCGGCATGTCGCTGTTGATCTCGCCGGCCAGCTCGATGAAGCGGGTGTGCACGCCGTATTCGCGCGCCTTCCAGGTGAGGTAGAAGGGATCGATCGGGATGCAGTGGCCGCCCAGGCCGGGGCCCGGGTAGTAGGGCGTGAAGCCGAAGGGCTTGGTGGCGGCGGCGCGGATGACCTCGTGGATGTCGATGCCCATGCGGTCGGCAATGATCTTCATTTCGTTGACCAGGCCGATGTTGACCGCGCGGTGGATGTTTTCCAGCAGCTTGGTGAGCTCGGCGGCGCGGGTCGAGCTGACCGGCACCACGCGGTCCACCGCGGCCCGGTACAGGGCCAGCCCCGCTTCCAGGCAATTGGGCGTGGTGCCGCCGCATACTTTGGGAATGGTGCGGGTCTGGAAATCGGGGTTGCCCGGGTCTTCGCGCTCGGGCGAGAACACCAGGAACAAATCGCGCCCGACGGTAAAGCCGCGTGACTCCAGACGCGGGCGCAATTCTTCCTCGGTGGTGCCGGGGTAGGTGGTGCTTTCCAGCGAGACCACCTGGCCTTCGCGCACATAGGGCAGCAGGGCGCTGACGGTGCCCAGCACATAGGACAGGTCGGGTTCGCGGAAGGCGTTCAAGGGGGTCGGCACGCAGATGATCAGGGCGTCCGGCTCTCCGGCGCGGGTGAAGTCCGCCGTGGCCTCGAAGCCGAGTTCGCGCGCCGCGCCGATCGCGCGGGCGTCGATGTGCTTGATGTAGCTTTCCCCACGGTTCAGGCGCTCGACCTTGTCGGTATCGATGTCGATCCCGAGCACCTTGAAACCCTGCGCGGCGTAGCAGAGGGTCAGCGGCAGGCCGACGTAGCCCAGGCCCACGATGCCGATCACGGCGGTGCGGTCGCGCAGCTTGGCCAGCAGCTGCTCCAGGTGTGGGGAGGTGTTCTCGTCGCGCATGTGTTTCCTCGTCGGTCAGTGGCGGTAAAGGGAAGTGTCAGATACGGAAAGGCACGAATTTCTTGATCAGGCTGGGGGACTGGGTGTCGGCCACGAGAGGCGGCGCGACATCGGGGGTGGTGGGCACGTATTCGGCGACAATGGCCTTGACCATCGATTCGATGGTGCCGCGCTCATGGGTCTCGCAGGCCATCATCAGGCAGGTGATGCAGGTTTCCAGCACGCTGGGGCGCAGTGCGCTTTCCTTCATGCGCATGATGCGGGGGTGCTCGCTGGGGAAGACGGTGCCCTCGGTCAGCAGCTCCTCGTGCAGTTTTTCGCCCGGGAACAGGCCGACGAACTGGATCTCGATGTCGCCGCGCGGGTTTTGCGGGGTGCGCTCGGTGAGGCCGGACATGGCGATCATGGTGCGCGCCAGGTCGACGATCTTGACCGGCTCGCCCATGTCGAGCACGAACACGTCGCCGCCCTTGGCCATGGCGCCGGCCTGAATCACCAGCTGGGCCGCCTCGGCGATCAGCATGAAGTAGCGCGACACCTCGGGGTGGGTGATGGTCATCGGCCCGCCGCGCGCGATCTGGCGCTGGAACAGCGGGATCACCGAGCCGGACGAGCCCAGCACGTTGCCGAAGCGGACCATGCAGAAGGTGGTGTGGGCGCCGTGGCGCACGGCGGCCGCCTGGAAGATCAGCTCGGCGATGCGCTTGCTGGCGCCCATGATGTTGGTCGGACGCACCGCCTTGTCGCTGGAGATCAGCACGCAGGTCTCGACCCGGTGGCGGGCCGCGGCGCTGGCCACCACCTGGGCGCCGATCACGTTGTTGCGCAGGCCCTCGACGATGTTGGCCTCGACCAGGGGCACGTGCTTGTAGGCGGCGGCGTGGTAGATGGTGTCGACCTTGCCGTCGCGCAGGATGCGCTCGACCAGTTCGTGGTTGCAGACCGAGCCCAAGTGGGCGTGGATGGCCAGCCCCGGGAAGCGCGCGGTCAGCTCCTGGCGAATGGTATACAGGGCGTATTCGGAGTGATCGAGCAGGTGCAGCTCG
The DNA here is from genome assembly GCF_020707265.1 of Massilia sp. IC2-477. Lineage (GTDB taxonomy): Bacteria > Pseudomonadota > Gammaproteobacteria > Burkholderiales > Burkholderiaceae_D > Telluria. The sequence continues at coordinate 1,165 of NZ_JAJFEQ010000005.1, read as the reverse complement.
TGCGGCGTGAGGGTGACGATCTGGCGGCACAGTTCGCTGCCGATGGAACCGCCGGCGCCGGTGACGAGCACGTTCTTGCCGCGCACGCAACGGGCGAACAGGTCGAGCCGCGGCGGCACCGGCGGGCGGCCCAGCAGGTCCTCGAACTTGAGTTCGCGGATCGAGCCGCGCGCCGGCGGCCGGTCGTCGGCCAGGTCGACCAGGCGGCTCAGGATCTTGACCGGGACCCCGGCCTGGCCCAGGCGCTGCATGATGTCGCGCAGGCGCTCCGGCGACACCGAGGGCAGGGCGATAACAATGGTGCGGATGCCCTGGGACGCGACCAGTTCGGCCAAGCGGGTAGTGTTGAACACGCGCAGCCCGGCGATGGTGCGCTCGTTCAGGGCGCGCTTGTCGTCGAAGAAGCAGACCGGACGGTATTCGTCGCTGTGGCGCATCGCCTGCACCAGGCGCGCCCCGGCCTCGCCAGCGCCATAGACGGCGACCGCGTCGGAGGTGGACGAGCGCCGCCCGCCATGGGCGCGCAACAGGTTGCGCAGGCCGATGCGCGAAATGACGACATAGGAAAACACCACGAACCAGTAAATGGCGAGCGCACTGCGCGGGAAACGCGGCTCGTTCATGATGATTAATACGACATACACGCACAAGATGGCAAAGGCGAGTGCGGCGCCGGTGAAACTCAATAATCGCTGGTCGATAAAACGGATAACCGCGCGGTATAAATCGGATACCGAAAAAGCGGCGATCGTCACCACGGCCACCAGCGCATACGAGGCCGGTCCGAAATTCTTCGCGAGCTGCAAATCGCCGCCACGCAATATCATCGCAATCAGAAAGCAGACCGGTAATGCCAGCAAATCGGCCGTGACCATCATGGCGATCTTGCTGGTGCGGCTCATCGACACCATTCGTACGCAAAGCTGTCTGAAAAGATCGGCGCTGTAATTGGACATGGCAATCCGCTGCTGGTTAGGAATGGGTGAAATGCCGTGATAGCGAATGCAAACGCATTCCTGTAATGGGAGTTATCCGGATCTTTATTCGGAAAATAAGTAAGGTAGTTTTGTAAATTTATTATCTGGCGTCCACTCCTAATGGAGTTTGACCTGACTCAACGGCAGCAAGTGAATTAATTTGAAATGCCGGAAAAATAATACTAGGA
>NZ_JAJFEQ010000038.1 GCF_020707265.1 Massilia sp. IC2-477 | reverse complement strand
TCAAGCGCCTTAGAATACTCATCTCGCCCACCTGTGTCGGTTTGCGGTACGGTCTCGTATGACTGAAGCTTAGAGGCTTTTCTTGGAACCACTTCCGATTGCTTCAGGACCTAAGTCCCTCGTCCCAGCCCCTTGGATTATGTACCCGGATTTGCCTAAGTACCTCCTATGAACCAGAAACTAGCTATTCCAACAGCTAGACAACCTTCCGCGATCCGTCCCCCCATCGCATCATACGACGGTGCAGGAATATTAACCTGCTTCCCATCAGCTACGCATCTCTGCCTCGCCTTAGGGGCCGACTCACCCTGCTCCGATGAACGT
>NZ_JAJFEQ010000004.1 GCF_020707265.1 Massilia sp. IC2-477 | reverse complement strand
GCCGCTTCGCGATCCCACGATACCCAATAGAGCTGTCGGCTAGATAGTCTTGGACAACCGCGAGCTTGAATTGCTCGCTGTACTTGGTCATGAAAAAACCCCAAAAGTTGTGTCCAACTTTTGGGGGGCAGTTCATTCGGCGTCCCTTTTTATGCCTTGTCGCCTAGCGCATTAGAGCGCTTAACAGAATGGGAAAAGACTGTTGTTGTAGCGCTCCGACTAGTCCCTAATACGTCCGCTTTCGACCCACTTGCGGTCGTTCGATTTTTGTTGGGGCGTTTTGCCGGCATCCAGCGCCACTGGCGCATCAGCTATCCCGCGCATCCGGAAGAACACGTGTTCAACAATTTACTGCGCTCATCCATGCATGACTCTGTGGCAGGTATGCTCACGCAGCAACGTAGCCGCCTGTCACTGGCGCGCAGCCTGCGGAGAGCGTGTTGAGCGCGGCCGGTGGGCCTGTGCGTGTTTTTGTGAGTTTTGCGCCGCACCGAATGTGTAAGATGCTGATGACGGCCATTTAACGAAAGATTGTCATGATCACTGCACGCCAGCTTGCGCTATGCTCCGTTGTACTCCTGGCGGCATGCGGTGGCGGCAAGGACGACGCCCCGCCCGTGCCATCTCCGCCTCCTGCCCCGACGATCGCGCTGGCCCCTTCGGCGACGTCAGTCATGCTGAACGGTGCGGCGGTCGAGATCACCCAACACTGACGGGCACCTCGGGGCCGGTTGTCTGGTCGGTGACGCCGAAGGCGAGTATTGGCGACAACCTGTATACCCTCCCAGACAAGCCGATCGCCGCCTATGCAACCCCTCCGGATCTGAATGCGGACAAGGTCACGATCACGGCCAGCGCAGGCGGCATCTCGAGCTCGATCGAGTTGAAGGTGAAGCCATCGCCAGTGCCAGTGCCTTGGGTTACCCTGCCGGTCACATGGAATGTTCTTTTCGGCGACCCGCCCTCTCTTGCGGGACCGCGACCCGTTGCCTCAGCAGCCGATGAATCCGGCAATCTTTACCTTGCTTATTCTTCGCCCGTGTCGGAAATCAAGAAGGTGGCGACGGACGGCAGCATCACGACCTATGCGCATGTAGGCGAACCGATTTCGCTAGCCTTTGGCCCGAACCGGGTACTGTACGTTGTGGACAAACTCAATGCCTCCGCATATGCGATCCGCCGTATCGCAGACAACAGGACGGTGTCCACGTTGACGCAAACCGCGCCATATGAGGCTGCAACAGGAACGGTCGATGGCTCCTCTGGCGTCGCCACCGCTTATACATTGGACCTCGCGGTGGCGCCAGACGGTGCTGTGTATGCGACCGATGGCTCGAGGGTGCGCAGGATCGCGCCCGACGGTTCTTTCTCGACCTTGGCAGGAGGCGGTTGCGAAGCCGGCACCCCGCCGGGAGCGACCTGCGCCGACCGGAAAAATCCAATCGACGGCCTTGGCACGCAGGCACGATTCATGGGACCGGCTGCAATCGTTACCGACAAAGCGGGGAACCTGTACGTCAGCGACCAAGCGCTGATCCGGAAGATCACCCCTGCAGGCCAGGTCACGACGCTTGCCGGTCGAACCAGCCGGAACTTCGACTTCCTCGACGATATCGATGGCACGGGCAACGCCGCCGTTTTCAGCGGCAATAGCCCAATGACCATTGATGCTGACGGCAATCTGTACAAGCTCGGAAGTAGGGGGCAGCTGAGAAAAATTACGCCATCCGGCGTTGCAACTACAGTGGCAAGCTCTCTGGGTTTTACTGGAATGCAACCTCAAAACGCCATCGTGTCACTCTATGCTGGCATTCCTGGCGTCGTGATCTTGCAATCGTATGCGCAGTTGAGCAAGGTCCGAATTGACTGATGCAGACAATGGAAACACGCCTGCGACAGGAGTGTTTTCGGCGTTCTTGGCTAATCAGCCGATGAAGGAATCGAACTGCATGTCGAATTCCTGCAGCGCCTTCTGGGCGTTCTGCATCTTCTTGCGGAATTCCGGCCCGCGCTGCAGCGCCAGGCCGACAGCCAGCACGTCGATCACGACCAGGTAGGCCAGGCGCGCCGAGATCGGCGTGTAGGGGTCGATCGCGAACACCAGGTCGATCGGGATGAACAGGGTCGCGATCTCGGCCAGCGGCGTGCCCGAAGGCGCCAGCACGATCACGTCGGCGCCACCGCGGCGCGCCAGTTTTGCAGAGCGGGTCAGTGCCGGATTGTTGCCGCGCTGCGAAATCGCCACCACCGCGTCGCCCTGGCGCAGCAGCGCCGCCGCGATCGAGTGGATCGCCGGGTCGGTGTAGGCCACGGTGGGCACGCCCGAGCGGAAGAATTTATGCTGGGCGTCGGCCGCCACGAAACCGGAAGAGCCCTGGCCGTAGAACTCGATCTTGTTGGCGCGAGACAGGATGTCGAGCGCCTTCTGGACCAGTTCCGGCTTGAGGTTGTTGCGCAGGTCGAGCAGGGTGTTGATCGAGCGGCTACAGATCTTGTTCACCAGGTCGGACGCCAGGTCGTCCGGCGCCGGCTGCTCGTTCGCGCCCGGCAGCGCCAGCGCCAGGCCCTGGGCCAGCTTGAGCTTGAACTCGTGCCAGCCGTCGTAGCCGAGGGTGCGGCAGAAACGCACCACGGTCGGCTCCGACACCTGGGCGCTCTTGGCCAGGGCCGTGATGTTCTGGCTGACGGTATTGGCGGGCGCCGCCAGCACCGCGAGCGCCACCTTGCGCTCGGATTTCGAGAGCGAGTCGAGCTGGGTGCGGATGGAATCGAGCAGCATGGCGTGTCCCGCTCAGTCTTCGGGCAGCACTTCTTCGCGCCACTGCAGCCCGTCGCGCCCGATCAGGGCGCTCGAGGCGGCCGGGCCCCAGGTGCCGGAGGTGTAGGGCACCGGCGCGCTGTCGTCCTGCTCCCAGTATTCCAGGATCGGTTCGACCCATTCCCAGGCCGCTTCCAGCTCGTCGCCGCGCATGAACAGGGTCAGCTGGCCGCGCAGCACGTCGACCAGCAGGCGCTCGTAGGCTTCCATGCGCGGGCTGGTGAACTGCTCGCGGAAGTCGAGTTCGAGTTCGGCCTGCTTCAGGCGCATCGAGTCGCCCGGGGTCTTGGCCATCAGGTTCATCGACAGGCCTTCGTCCGGCTGCAGGCGGATCACCAGGCTGTTCGGCTGGAAGCTGGAGGTTGGCTGGTTGAAGATCGAGTGCGGGATCTGCTTGAAGCGCACCACGATCTCGGCCAGGCGGTCGGCCATGCGCTTGCCGGTGCGCAGGTAGAAGGGCACGCCGGCCCAGCGCCAGGTGTCGATCTCGGCCTTCATGGCAACGAAGGTCTCGGTGCGCGAGCCCTTCGGGGCGCCCGGTTCGTCGCGGTAGCCGGGCACCGCCTGGCCGTCGATGTGGCCGGCACGATACTGGCCGCGCACGATGTTCTGGGACAGGGTGGTCGGGGTGAAGCGCTTCAGGGAGCGCAGCACCTGCAGCTTGGCGTCGCGCACGGCGTCCGGCGCGATCGAGCTGGGGGTCTCCATCGCCACGATGCACAGCAGCTGCAGCAGGTGGTTCTGCAGCATGTCGCGCAGCGCGCCCGAGGTGTCGTAATAGCCCAGGCGGTTGCCCACGCCGATCTTCTCGGCGATGGTGATCTGCACGTCCGAGATGTACTCGCGGCGCCACAGCGGTTCGAACAGGATGTTCCCGAAGCGCAGGGCCAGCAGATTCTGCACCGTTTCCTTGCCCAGGTAGTGGTCGATGCGGTAGATCTGCGATTCGGCGAAGACCTTGCCGACGTCGGCGTTGATCTGCTTGGCCGAGGCCAGGTCGCGTCCCAGCGGCTTTTCCAGCACCACGCGCGAATTCGGCGTGACCAGGCTGGTCTTGGCCAGGTTGTCGCAGATGGTCGCGAACAGGTGCGGCGGGGTGGCCAGGTAGTAGACGCGGGTCAGCCCTTCGTCCTTGCGCAGGGCCTCGGCCAGCGGCGCGAAGCTGGCGACGTCGGTGGCGTTGAGCGAGACGTAGACGATACGCTTCAGGAAGCGGGCCCAGGCTTCATCCGTGGGCGGCTCCTTGATGTGCGGTTTCGAGTTCTTTTCGATGAACTGCAGGAAGTCTTCCTGGGTGGAGTCGTCGCGGCCGACGCAGATGATGCGCGCCGTGTCCGGCAGGTCGTTGCAGAGGTCGCGCGCGTACATGGCGGGAAGCAGCTTGCGCATCGCAAGGTCGCCGCTGCCGCCAAAGAAAACGAGGTCGAAGTCAAGAAGGGCCATGGTGGATATCGGTGCTGAAGAGGGTGAAAGCGCGGTTGTAAATTTACTACACAGATATTGACTTTGCAAGTAAATTTACTACGCAACCTGTCGGCGGCCTGCGCCATGGTGCCATATTTGCAGAGCGGCAGGCGCTGGCCCGCCCTAGCGAAACAGGGTGTCGGCAAGTGATCGTTACAATGTCACAAATGCACACTGCCGGTGCGCGTGCTGCCGGCGGCTCACTCAAAAGGCCCTGATGTTTTCTGCCCCCTTGTCCACGTGGTCCGAGGAACTGCGCATCCGCCTGCACCAGCACGACTGGGCATCGTCGGTGCTGGGCGCGCCGGACACGTGGCCGCCGGCGATCCGGATCGTGGTGCGGCTGATGCTCGATGCGCGCCATCCGATGTTCGTGTTCTGGGGGCCGGAGCTGGGCATGCTCTACAACCAGCCCTATGTCGAGTTCTTGCAGGACAAGCATCCATCTGCGCTTGGCCGGCCCTTCCGCGAGGTCTGGCCCGAACTGTGGCCGCAGCTTGCACCCCTGATCGAACGGTCACTGGCGGGGGAATCGATCTATATCGAGGACATGCCGCTGGTGATGTTCCGCAACGGCTGCCACGAGCAGACCTGGTTTACCTTTTCGTATTCGCCCATCCACGCCGATGACGGCAGCATCGTCGGGCTGTACGGGACCGGCACCGACACCACGCGCCGCGTCACCACCGAGCGCCGGCAGGCACTGCAGGTCAGGATGGCCGACCAGCTGCGGGGCCTGTCTGATCCGCTGGAGGTGATGCGGCGCGCCAGCCGCCTGCTGGGCGAGGAACTCGGCGCCGGACGCGTGCTGTTTTGCGAGATGGCCGAGGAAGGCAGCGATGGCATCTTCCACACGAATTACACCGCAGCGCCGATGCATGAACTGCTGGGCTCATTCCAGACGGAGGAATTCGGCAGCGTGATCGCGCGCCTGCGCGCCGGGCAGACCAGCGTGCTGGCCGACATCGAGGCCGAACTGGGCCAGTGCGAGCCCGCTACGGCCGCCAGCTTCCTGGCGATCGACACGCGCGCCGAGCTCAGCGTGCCGGTGCTGCGCGGCGGGCGACTGACCAGCATGCTGATCGTCAACCACCACCAGCCGCGTGCCTGGACACCGTATGAAATCGCGCTGGCCGAGGACGTCGCCGAGCGGGTCTGGAACGCGGTCGAGCGGGCGCGCGCCGAAGCCGCGCTGCGCGAGGCCAATGCGCAGCTGGAGGCGCTGCTGGGCGAACGCACCGCCGAGCGCGACCGCCTGTGGGACATGGCGCAGGAACTGCTGGCGGTCGCATCGACCGACGGCTACTTCGTCAGCGCGAACCCGGCGATCACGCAGGCCGTGGGCTGGACCGAGGAAGAGCTGCGCGCGACCCCGTTTACCGAGTTCGCCCACCCGGAGCAGCGCGAGGAGCTCCTCGGCGTGGTGGCCCAGCTGGCGGCCGGCAAGACCATCACCCGCTATGAAATCCGTACCCGCCACCGCAACGGTAGCTACCGCTGGCTGTCCTGGACCGTGGTGCCGCAGGGGCGCCTGCTGTACATGGCCGGGCGCGACGTGACCGAGGAAAAGCAGGGCCAGGAAGCGCTGCACCACGCGGAAGAAGCCCTGCGCCAGGCGCAGAAGATGGAAGCGATCGGCCAGCTTACCGGCGGACTGGCGCACGACTTCAACAACATGCTGGCGGGGGTGGTGGGCAATCTGGAGCTGGGGCGCTTCCACTACAACGCCGGCCGCATGGAGGTGCTGCCGCGCTACCTCGACGGCGCCCAGCAGGCGGCCCAGCGCGCCGCCACGCTGACCCACCGCCTGCTGGCCTTCGCGCGCCGCCAGACGCTCGAGCCGCGGCCGACCGATGTCAACGAGCTGGTACGCTCGATGGCCGACCTGGTCACCCACACCATGGGGCCCGGCATCGCGGTCGAGTTCAGGCTCGAGAGCCGCTGGCGGATGACGCTGTGCGACCCGCACCAGCTGGAGAACGCGATCCTGAACCTGGCCATCAATGCGCGCGACGCCATGCCGCGCGGCGGCCGGCTCGAGATCGCCACGTCCGACGTGGAGCCGGACCGCCGCGGCGCCGTGTCCGGACTGATGTCCAACGGTTACCTGCGCATCAGCGTGATCGACAACGGCTTCGGCATGGATGCGGAGACGGCGGCGCGCGCCTTCGAGCCCTTCTTCACGACCAAGCCGATCGGGCAGGGCACGGGGCTGGGCCTGTCGATGGTGTTCGGCTTCGTCAAGCAGAGCAACGGCCAGGTGAGCATCGCCTCGACGCCGGGCGAGGGCACCGCGCTGCACATCGACCTGGAGCGCTACACGGGAGAGACGCAGTCGGCACGCGTCGCGACCGTCCTGCCGCAGGAGGCAAGCCCCTCGCGCGAACTGACCATCATGCTGGTCGACGACGAAGCCTCGCTGCGCGAAGTCCTGTCCGAAGTCCTGCGCGACGAAGGGCACACGGTGTTCGAGGCAGGGGACGCCAGCACGGCGCTGGCCAAGCTGCGCCACATCGACCACGTCGACTTGCTGGTGACCGACATCGGCCTGCCGGGCGGGATGAACGGCCGCCAGCTGGCCGAAGCCGCGCGCGCCGGCGGCGCCGGCACCAGGGTGCTCCTGATCACCGGCTATGCCGAGTCGGCGCCGCCGGAAGAAGGGCTGATGGAAGGGGTGCACCTGATGATCAAGCCTTTCGCCCTGGTCGACTTCAGGGCCAAAGTGCGGGAAATTACTGCGAAACTGTAGGGTGGGCGGGGGAATATAGTCCAGTGGACTATATTCCCGCCCACGCGGTCAACCAAAGCATGTGAAGCCATGGAGCGGGCCGAGATACGTAATTTGACCGCGTGGGGTAATCAGGGCCAGTGGCCCTGATTGCGAGCCGCCCACCCTACGAGCAATGGTTCAGTGCTGGTATTCCGGCTCTTCTCGCCCGGCGACGTCGACGCGGATCGACAGCAGCTTGCCGCTGAGCGGATAGCGCGCCAGCTCCTCGGGCGAGCGGCCATGGCTGGCGCTGGTGATGTAGAGCGTGCGCAGGTCGGGGCCGCCGAAGGCCACCGAGGTCGGGCAGCGCAGCGGCAGGGCGATCTCGCGCAGAATCTCGCCTTGCGGCGACAGACGCAGCACCCGGCCGCCCTCGAACATCGCCACCCAGTAGGCGCCTTCGCTGTCGACCGTCGCGCCGTCCGGACGGCCGCCGTAGTCGGCCGCGCTTTTGTCCGTCGAGAAGGTCTTGATGGTGCGCCCGTTCGAATGCGCGCCGGTGGTCGGATCGTAGTCGTAGCAGTCGATCCGGTGCGTGGTGGTATCGGCATGGAACATGGTCCGTCCGTCCAGGCTCCAGGCCAGGCCGTTCGAGTTGGTCATGTTGCCGGCCCAGGCCTGGCGCAAGCTGCCGCGCTCGAGCACGTACATCTCGGCAGCCGGCTTGTCGCGCGGCTCGTACATGGTGCCGATCCAGAAGCGGCCCGCCGGGTCCACACGGCCGTCGTTGAAGCGCACGATCTTCGTGTCGTAGGGCGCGTCGGCGATCGGGGTTTCCTTGCCGCTGGTCGTGTTCAGGCAGATCAGGCCCGAGCGCGTCGATACGATCAGGTTGTTGTCGGCGTCGATGGCCAGCGCCGACGGCTCGGTGGCCATCTTCCAGTACGAATACTTGCCGCTTGCCGGGTGCACCCGGTTGACCGTGTAGCCGTTGATGTCGACCCAGTACAGCGCCGACTCGACCTCGTGCCAGGTCGCCGCTTCACCGACGAGCATGGGCGCGTCGTGCACTACCTCGAATTTATCCGTTGCCATGTATGTAAGTGGATAGGTTCAGAACGCGGCCTTGGCGCGGGCGATCAGGCCGTTGGTGGAGCTGTCGTGCAGGTCGGGCTGGGGTTCGCCCGCCAGCTCGGCCTCGATCTTCTTCGCCAGCACCTTGCCCAGCTCGACGCCCCACTGGTCGAAGCTGTTGACGTTCCAGATCACGCCCTGCACGAAGGTCTTGTGCTCGTACAGCGCGATCAGGGCGCCCAGCGTGGCCGGGGTCAGGCGTTCCATCAGGATGGTGTTGCTCGGACGGTTGCCGGGGAAGGTCTTGTGCGGCGCCAGGCGCTCGACTTCTTCCGGCCCCAGGCCCTGCGCCTGCAGGTCAGCGCGCACTTCATCGATGGTCTTGCCCTTCATGAAGGCTTCCGACTGGGCGAAGCAGTTCGCCAGCAGCGCGCTGTGGTGGTGCTCCATCTCGTGCGCCGGGCGCAGCGCGGCGATGAAGTCGATCGGGGTCAGGTCGGTACCTTGGTGCAGCAGCTGGAAGTAGGCGTGCTGGCCGTTGGTGCCCGGCTCGCCCCAGATCGCCGGGCAGGTCGGGGTGTCGACCGGCTCGCCTTCGCGCGTGACGGACTTGCCGTTGCTTTCCATGTCGAGCTGCTGCAGGTAGGCCGGGAAGCGGTTCAGGTCCTGGTGGTAGGGCGCGATGGTGACCGAATGCGCATCCAGGAACTCGCGGTTCCAGAAACCCACCAGGGCCAGGATCGTCGGCATGTTCTGCTCGATGGGCGCCGTGCGGAAGTGCTCGTCCATGGCGTGGGCGCCGGCCAGGAAATCGGAAAAATAGCCGAAGCCGACGGCCAGCGCCACCGACAGGCCGATCGCCGACCACACCGAATAGCGGCCACCCACCCAGTCCCAGAACGGGAACATGTTGGCCGGGTCGATGCCGAAGGCTTTGATGGCCTCGGTATTGGTCGAGACGGCGACGAAGTGCTTTGCCAATGCCTCTTCCGGGGCGCGTTCCAGGAACCAGCTGCGCGCGGTCTGCGCGTTCATCATGGTCTCGGCCGTGGTGAAGGTTTTCGAGGCGACGATGAACAGCGTGGTTTCGGGATCGACCTGGGACAGCGCCGCGTCCATGTCGTGGCCGTCGACGTTCGAGACGAAATGCATGCGCAGACGGGGGTGGGCATAGTGGCGCAGGGCCAGTACCACCATCTTCGGCCCCAGGTCGGAGCCGCCAATGCCGATGTTGATGATGTCGGTAATCGGCTTGCCGGTACGGCCCAGCCATTCGCCGCTGCGCACGGCATCGGTGAAGCTGCGGATACGGTCGAGCACCACGTGCACGTCGGCATTCACGTCCTGGCCGTCGACCACCAGTTTGCTGCCGCGCGGCGCACGGAGGGCGGTGTGAAGGACGGCGCGGTTCTCGGTATTGTTGATGCGTTCGCCCGCGAACATCGCGTCGCGGCGCGCCTCCACGCCGCGCTCGCGCGCCACCGCCGCGAGCAGTTCAAGCGTGCGCCCGTCGAGGCGATTTTTTGAATAGTCTAGGAACAGCCCCGCGGCCTCGACCGAGAGTCTGTCGAAACGCTGGGGATCGGCAGCGAACAGGCTGCGCATCTCCCAGTCTTCGGCCTCGAGGGCGTGGTTTTCGAGAGCCTGGAAGCTGGCGGTGCTGGTGAGGGAAGGCTGGCGCATGAGGTCGGTGTCGAAGGAACAATATTGTCAAGTGCAGATTATCGAATAATACAGGAAGCAGGCGTAAATTCACTACACAAATAATGGTCGCCTTGATAGCGGCCGCTTCTGCGCGGGATCCCCACTTTTGACGAGTTCAGTCAGCGGTAAGAGGGAAATCGCGCTGTCTGCGCTGGTTTTAAATCTGTAGTAAAATTTCAGATACTAAATTTAAGAAGGAACGATCATGGCGCTGCACCCCGTAGTCGAACAGGTAACGAACCGGATCATCAAGCGCAGCCGTCCCTCGCGTGCGGCCTACCTGGCGCATCTGGAAGCCGCCCGCGTGCAGGGCGTGCAGCGCGGGGCACTGTCGTGCACCAACCTCGCGCACGGCTTCGCCGCCTTCCCGGCCAACGACAAGCTCAAGCTCAAGGAATACAAGAAGCCGTCGGTGGCCATCGTCTCGTCCTATAACGACATGCTGTCGGCGCACCAGCCCTTCGAGTACTTCCCGCAGGTGATCAAGGAAGCCGTGCGCGAAGTCGACGCCGTGGCCCAGTTCGCAGGCGGCGTGCCGGCCATGTGCGACGGCGTCACGCAAGGCCAGCCGGGCATGGAACTGTCGCTGTTCTCGCGCGACACCATCGCCATGGCCACCGCGGTGGCGATGTCGCACAATATGTTCGACGCCGCCCTGTACCTGGGCATCTGCGACAAGATCGTGCCGGGCCTCTTGATCGGCGCGCTGCACTTCGGCCACATCCCGGGCATCTTCGTGCCGGGCGGCCCGATGACCTCGGGGATCTCGAACAAGGAAAAGGCGGCGATCCGCCAGCGCTACGCCAAGGGCGAAGCCACCCGCGAAGAACTGCTGGCGGGCGAATCCGCGTCCTACCACGGCGCCGGCACCTGTACCTTCTACGGCACCGCCAACAGCAACCAGATGCTGATGGAGATGATGGGCCTGCACATGCCGGGTTCCGCCTTCATCACCCCGGGCACCCCGCTGCGCGACGCGCTGACCAAAGCTGCCTCGCACCAGGCCGTGAAGATTTCGCAGCAGGGCGGCGAATACATGCCGATCGGCCGCATCGTCGACGAAAAGAGCATCGTCAACGCCATCGTCGCGCTGCACGCGACCGGCGGCTCGACCAACCACACCCTGCACCTGGTGGCGATCGCACGCGCGGCGGGCATCGTGATCGACTGGAACGACTTCGACGAACTGTCGAAGGTGGTGCCGTCGCTCACCAGGATCTACCCGAACGGCGAAGCCGACGTGAACCACTTCCAGGCCGCCGGCGGCCCGGGCTTCGTGATCCGTGAACTGCTCGATGCCGGCCTGGCGCACGAGGACGTCAACACCATCCTCGGCCACGGCCTGCGCGCCCACTGCAAGGAGCCTTTCCTGGGCGAAGACGGCCGCGTGGTGTGGCGCGACGTGCCCGCGCAGAGCGGCGACGAAGCGGTGCTGCGTCCGGCCAGCAACCCGTTCGCGAACAATGGCGGCATGGTGCTGGTGCAGGGTAACCTGGGCCGCGCGGTGATGAAGATCTCGGCGGTGAAATCCGAGTATCACGTGATCGAGGCTCCGGCCATCACCTTCGATTCGCAGGAAGACTTCATGCTGCGCTACAAGGCCGGTGAACTGAACCGCGACTTCGTGGCCGTGATCCGCTTCCAGGGCCCGCGCGCCAACGGCATGCCGGAACTGCACGCCTTGACGCCGGCGCTGTCGAACCTGCAGGATGCCGGCTACAAGGTGGCGATGGTGACCGATGGCCGCATGTCGGGCGCGTCCGGCAAGGTGCCGGCGGCGATCCACGTGTCGCCCGAGATCCTGGCCGGCGGTCCGCTCGGCCTGGTGCGCGACGGCGACATCATCCGTGTCGACGCGACCAGCGGCACCCTGGAAGCGCTGGTGACGGACACGGTCTGGGCGTCGCGCCGCATGGCGACGGCCGACCTGTCGAAGAGCCACATCGGCATGGGCCGCGAACTGTTCGCCATGTTCCGCACCCATTCCAGCCCGGCGGAAGAGGGCGCGGCGACGTTCCCGCTGCCGTCGCCGATTGAAACCACCGTACCGCTGCACGAAGGCATGCACGTCGAAGAAGGGCAGCCCGGTTCGGACGAAGACTTTCTCTTTAGGACGCAGAAATAATGGGACAAATGAGCTTACTTGAAATCATGCGCTCGGCGAGCGTCATCCCCGTCATCGCCATCGACGACCCAAGCCACGCCGTACCGCTGGCAAAGGCCCTGGTGGCGGGCGGCATCCGCGTGCTGGAAGTCACGCTGCGCACCGAGCACGGCTTGCAGGCGATCCGTGACATGAGCCAGGTGGAAGGCGCGATCGTCGGCGTCGGCACGCTCACCCAGCCGCACGAATTCGAAGCCTCGCGTGATGCGGGCGCCGTGTTCGGCGTCTCGCCGGGCCTGACCGCGACCATGATCGAAGCGGCCAAGAAGAGCGGCCTGCCGCTGCTGCCCGGCGTGATGACCCCGTCCGAAGTGATGGCCGCGCGCGAGCACGGCTTCAAGCAGCTGAAGCTGTTCCCGGCGGTGCCGGCGGGCGGCGTCGGCATGCTGAACGCGATCGCCGGCCCGCTGCCGGACGTGACCTTCTGCCCGACCGGCGGCATCTCGATCGAGACCGCGCCGAAGTTCCTGGCCTGCAAGAACGTGGCCTGCGTCGGCGGTTCCTGGCTGACGCCGAAAGACCTGATCGCCGCAGGCGATTGGGCCGGCATCACAGAACTGGCGAAGGCGGCTTCCGCGCTGCGTGCTGCCTAAAGAGCTCAAGCAAAGACCCCGTTCCCGTCCCCTGACGGAGAACGAGATCGCGATGGCGTCGCTGCTGTTCGGCGACGCCATCGACTACAGCCGCGTCCGTATCCACGGCCGCCGCTACATGCCCTTCCAGCCGAAGAACTGCTGCATGACCCCGAACGGCAGCATGTACTTCCACCGTTCCTGCTTCCTTCCCGACTACACCCGCGGCGACCCCGGCGCCATCCACTGGTTCATGCACGAGATGGTGCACGTGTGGCAGCACCAGCTAGGCTACCCGGTGCGCCTACGCGGCGCCGTGCGCATCGGGCTTCCCTATGCCTACACGCTGCGCGAGGGCGCCACGCTGGCCGACTACAACATGGAAGCGCAGGGTGATCTGCTGGCGGATTACTTCGTGCTGAAATTCTTGCGCAAGCCGCAGGCCATGCGCCAGGGGCGCTATCGCGATTGCCTGGCGCTGTACGAAGAGGTATTGGCCGGCTTCGTTGCCGATCCCTCCGGCGCGGCGAATCTGCCTCGCGGGTATGGCCGCTACCTGCTGCATTTGAAGCGGCAAGTACGACGCGGGGACTAGTCTCGAAAGTAGCTGCGACGGCTCCGAGGCGTCCATGCGAATGTGGTGAGGCGATGCTATGCGAAATGGTCACTCTTCGCCACTCGCTGGAGTTGGGGCGGCAAAGAGAGAAGAACAAATACAACTAGCGATACGAACGACGCGGAAACGACAAGTTCTATCGCCGCATCCTTCACGAAAAACCGGGGATTGGGAACAAAGAGGGTCACGTACAGAAACGCAAGATTGAGCATCCCAGCCCCAAGTGAAATGAGAATTCGTTGGATCATCGCCGTGCGGCCTCGCCGGTATTTGAGAACCAGCCATGTGATGGCTGCCATGCCGAGGAATCCCATGACGAGAATGTTGAAGGCAGTCTCCGAGCTTAGGTTTGGTGTGATTTTGGCTCCTATTAGCAAGTGAAGCACCATCACAAAAAAGGCAATTCCGAGCGAAATAAGCGTTCTCATGCGAAAGGCTCGATGGATGGACAATTGAAGTACATTCCGGCGTTACTGCCGCCAGCCTTGACCACTTCTTCTACAAAGTTCACACAGTTGTGCGGCAAGATTCCCCATTGCCATTTCTCCGCTAGTAGTTGAACTAGCTTGGCATGTGCGCCAATTGGGTCAGGAATGTTGAGGATCCAGCGGCGAATTTCTCGCTTGTTGTTCTCTCTCCGATAGCGCATGTAGCCTTCCTCGCGCATGAACCAAGGGCGGCTATTCCAGCCGTCAACGTGGAAATACCATTCACCGAGGGCGAGCAGCGTATGGCCGCAGAAATTGATCCCCCAACCTGACACGATAACAGCGCGGGTCATCTTGAAGTCGAACGGTTTTATGGGGCACTGGTTCATTGTTTCGCCAAGGTAGGGGCCTGACATAAGCGCCTCCGATTAGCAGACGCGGTTGGTGCTGCAGTTCCAGCCGCCAGTAGAGTTGCCCTGCGTGCCGCCCTGGATGGATTGGCGTACGTATTTCCATTGAATTCTGGAGAATGCCAACTGGACCCGTTCAACGATGATCCCTCCATCCCCGCTATCTGGGGTGATGCTGGCAATCAGCAGGTTTTCTAGCTCGATGCGGAAATAGGGGATTGGGTTGCCGTTGCTGTCCGCTCTCATAAACTCGAAAGCCGCCTTGTTGATGGTCTTCCCTGCTGCGCAAGTTTGCAGCAAGACCGGCGAGGAAATGTCTGCAAGCTTCTTGAAGGTGATCGGGTACAGGTCGGCCCGACCGCTCGTCAAGCCCCCGGCTGTAGACACTGTTTCGGCTCTGGGCTGGTAAATCGAGTACTGGACCTTGCTAACTTCAATCCAATCTTGTGTTTGTCATCGCTCGACTCACCCTTGATCCCGTCTATCTGCAAGTATGCGTCGTTCATGCTGCCCCCGTTGTAGTAGAACGGCGATTCTTGCCCGACTGAACAGGGACAAGCTTGGTAAGAGTCAGGAAGACGGGCGAGCAAGATCAATGAGGCTAGTCCCTGCGAAACGTTGATGCTGCAAGGAATAAAAGGCTGTGAGTCTATACGTATGTAGCATGCGTAGACCGGTGCAATGAGCATGGTTCAGTTGTGCCCGCTTGATGTTCAGTGCGAAAATGGGCTCCCGCTTTCTGTTCTGAAAGGGTCCCATGAACACGTCCTTCCTCTCGCGGATGTTCCGCACCGCGCTTTTCACGCTCGCACTTGGCGCCTCGCAAACCGCGCTCGCAGCCAAGCCTTACCAGCACTTCGTCGTCGGCGACGGCAGCAACGTGGTCCTGCCCAAGCCGGCCTATCCCTCGCTGGTGCTGATGGGCGGCGGCCCTGACGTCGATGCGGCCTTCCAGTGGATGATCCAGAAGTCCGGCGGCGGCAACTTCGTCGTCATCCGCGCCACCGGCACCGACGCCTACAATCCCTACATCTACGCGATGGGCGGGGTGCGCTCGGTGGAGACCCTGATCATCCCAAGCCGCGCCGCTGCGAGCGACCCCTTCGTGCTGGAACGCGTGCGCAATGCCGAAGCCGTGTTCATCGCCGGCGGCGACCAGAGCGATTACATGCGCTACTGGAAGGACACCCCGCTCGACGACGCCCTGCAGGAGCTGGCCAACCGCAACGTCCCGCTCGGCGGCACCAGCGCCGGGCTGGCGGTGCTGGGGCAGTTCATCTATACCGGCGAGAACCAGTCGGTCACTTCGCCGGAAGCGCTGGCAAACCCCTACAACAAGAACGTCACCCTGGGGCGCGACTTCCTCACGCTCCCCGGCATGGGCCGGGTGATCACGGATTCGCACCTGGACACGCGCGACCGGATCGGCCGCCTGGTGGCCTTCATGGGCCGCATTGTGAAAGACGGCTGGACCGGCACCGCGCGCGGGCTCGGCGTCGACGTCGAGACGGCGCTGCTGGTCGAGAACGGACAGGCCCGGCGCATCGGCCTGGGCTCGGTCTACTTCCTGCAGACCGTCGGCCTGCCGCAGGTGTGCGCGCCGAAGACGCCGCTGACCTACCGGAACCTGGGCGTGCAGCGCCTGTCCGGCGCCGGCAGCTTCGACCTGAACAACTGGGCCGGCTACGGCTCCACCACCAACTATTCGATCTCGGCGGTGCAGGGCGTGCTGAGTTCGACCCAGCCGGGCGGCTCGGTCTACTAGCGACTCACTGTCCCACCGTGCGCAGGCCTGCCCGGCGGGTCGGCGCCGCGGCGAACGCCGGCATGCCGAGTTCCTTGATCGTGTAGCCGTCGCGGCCGCTGCGCTTGGTCTGGTACAGCGCCGCGTCGGCGTGCTGCAGCAGGTCGCCCACCGGCGCCACGGGGAACCGGGCCACCGCAACGCCGATGCTGGTGGTGACCGGCAGCGATATGCCGCCGCCGATGTCGAACGGGCGGCGGATCGCGCGCAGGATCTTGGCGGCGAAGCGGCGCGCGTTCTCGCCCGACTCCAGGCGTTCCGACACGATCACGAATTCGTCTCCCGCCAGCCGGTAGCTGCGGTCGGTCGGCCGGGTCACCGTGCGCAGGCGCCGCGCGAACTCCTTCAGTACCGCGTCGCCTGCCGCATGGCCGTAGGTGTCGTTGATCGACTTGAAGCAGTCGACGTCGAGGAAGGCCACCGCCAGGCCGTAGCGGTAGCGCGCGGCCTGTTCGATCAGGAGCGCCACTTCGTGGTCGAACTGGCGCCGGTTGCCGAGCCCCGTCAGGGTGTCGGTGAGACTCAGTTCCTTCAGCTGCTGCTCCGCGATCTGGCGCTTGACCGACAGCGAGTGGAAGGCGCGTCCCAGCGCGCCGATCTCGTCGTCGCGTTCGAGCTCGAGCACGCCGATGTCGGCTTCCTCGCGCTCGACGGCGTGGACGTGGCGGCGCAAGGCCCGCAGCGGCCGCAGAAGGACGACCATGGTGGCCCAGCCGACCACCCCGGCGCATACCGCAAGGATCGCGGCCCAGGTCCAGGCGTGATGGCGCGCGCGCGAGATGCCGGCCAGGGCTTCGTCCGCCGGGAAGGCGGAGGCGAGCACCCAGCCCGAACTGCCGACCTGCTTGTAGGTGAGCAGCGAAGGCGTGCCCTGGGCGTCCTTGCCGAAGGTCCAGCCATCCCAGCCCTGCATGGCGGCGCGCGCCATGGCCGGCAGGGGCGCCTCGTCGCCGGCCTTGAGCGCATGGCGGCCGCGGTCCGGGTGGTACAGCAGGGTGCCGCTGCGGGTCAGGGCGAACAGGTAGCCGGTGGCGCCCGGACGCAGGCGCGCCGCCTGGCTGAAGAAGGAAGAGTCTTCCAGACTGGTCCCGCCGCACAGCACCAACACGGTGCGGCCGTGGGCGTCGACCACCGGCTGGGTCAGCACCACGACGGCGCGGCCGTTGGCCGTGCCGGCGGGCGGCTGCAGCGTCAGGGCGGCGCCGGTCTGCACGGTCTCGCGCAGGCAGCTGCTGTCGGCCAGCT
This sequence comes from Massilia sp. IC2-477, assembly GCF_020707265.1. Classification (GTDB taxonomy): domain Bacteria; phylum Pseudomonadota; class Gammaproteobacteria; order Burkholderiales; family Burkholderiaceae_D; genus Telluria. The sequence goes on along the minus strand of NZ_JAJFEQ010000004.1, from coordinate 514,733 downwards.
GCGAGCGCAGGAAGTAGCCGGGCTGCTGCAGGCCGGCGATGCGTCCGGCCGTATCCAGCACGACCAGGTCGGCAAACGCCTGGCGCAGGCCTGGATGGTGCGCCAGCATGTCCTGGATGCGGGCGCCGCCGGTCGTTGGCTGCTGCGCCATCTCTTCGGCCAGCGTGCGCAGGAGGGTGCGCTTGGCGTCCAGTTCGAAAGCCAGGTGGGCGGCAGCGCTGGTCAGCAGGGCGTATTGCTGGCGGCCGGTCGACTCCTTCATCTCGCGATAGGCGACTTCGAGGGCGACAGCCGTCACCAGCATGCAGGCGGCGGCGACCAGCGCGGTCACGGCGGCGGTGAGCCTGCCTTTGAGGGTCTTGGGAATCATGGCGGTCCTCCTTGCGCCAGCACCGCCAAAATCTCGGCCAGGTTCGGTGGCTTGGCCAGGTGATGGTCGAAACCGGCCGCCGTCGTGGCGGCGCGGGTCTCCGGGTCGGCGCGCCCGCTCAGCGCGGCGATCCGGGTATGCCTCAGGCTGGGCAGGCTGCGCAGGCGGCGCGCCACTTCGAAGCCGTTCATGCGCGGCATGGCGAGGTCGAGGAACACCAGCTCGGGCCGGAAGCGGATCGCCGCCGCCAGTGCGTCGGTGCCGCTGAATGCGGTCTCGACGTGGTGTCCCTGGCGCTTCAGGGCCATGGACAGCAGCGTGGCCGCGTCTGCGTTGTCGTCGACGACCAGCAGGCGGCGCCGTTGCGGCATGTCGGCGTCTGGCTGGGTGGTCTTGCCTGGATTGCTGTGCACGATAAGGTCCTGGGATGCTGGTGAGCCATCCTGGACGGAATCGGCTGCCAATGTGAACGGGGGTGTTGGCGTGATTCTAAAAGCGTTTGCGGCGCCGTTGACGGCCGCAGGAACGCTTCCCCCCTAGGTGGTGGAAGTTTCCATAAGGATACAAATTTAGGACATCTGACAATCTTTTGGCACGGCAGTATGCATGCATATCGCACTCAGATCCCGGGATTCGCGCGCAAGAAGCGGAGTGCCGCTCGCAGCCCGGCAGGGCATCCTCGCAGGCATCGTACAACTGGAGAACCCTGATGCTTGCAGCCGCCATGTCCACCGCCACCCAGCCGGCGCCACCGTTTCGCATCGCGCCGCTGGCGCCTGCTTTCCTGGCGCGGGTGAGAGAAGCCAGGGACGACCTTGGCCAGCCGGTCGAGCGCCATGTCGCCAGGGGCGGCGAACCGCTGCGCGACTGCCTGCGCCGCGCCAGCCCGGGCGAAGCGATCCTGTTGGCCAGTTATTGTCCGTTTACGCTGGCCGGCCCCTATCGCGAATACGGGCCGGTGTTCGTGTCCGCAGCCGCCCAGCCGCAGCCGCGCCTGGATCGGCTGCCTTTGGAAGGCGAAGCTCCCTACCTGGGCGAAGCGTTTGTGCTGCGCGCCTACTCGCGCGAGGAGCGCATCCTGGATGCGCGCATGAGCAGTCCGGGCGCAGCGTCCGGCGACCTCGCGGCCTTCCTGGCGCGACCCGAGGTCGCATTCGTGCTGGCGCGCTTTCCCACCTACGGCTGCTACGCGCTGCGCATCGAGCCTGCCAGCTGAGACAAAGGCGATGCGGCCCGCTCGAGCACGTACCCGACTTCTGTGCCGCCTTCCGGCAGCCGGGTCCAGCCTTGCGCGGCGTAGAAGCGGTCAGCCCGGGTGCCGTGCGTGGTAGTCAAACTGATGCGCTGGTGGCCCAGTTCGAACAGCCAAGAGACGGCAAGGCCGAGCAGGCCCTGGCCGAGACCGAGGCCTTCGTGCACGGGGCTGACGAACAGGGCCCAGATCGAGGCCCGGCTGCGGTCCGCATAGCAGAAGCCGGCTACGCTGCCGTCGACCTCGGCCACCCAGCCATGCCCGTCGCGCTCGAGATAGTCCTCGTACATCTGCAGGGTCACGCGTGTGGGATCGGACAGCACGTTCTCGCGCACCGACAGGCGGATCGCCGACATGGCGGGAATGTCGGCGCGGCGCGCGCGCCGGAACCGTCCCTGTCCGTGGATGAGGGCAGCATCACTCATGGCGCAGGCAATCCACCGGCAGCAGGCGCGAGGCACGGCGCGCCGGGTAGAAACCGAAGAACACGCCGACCGCGCTGGCGAAGCCGCAGGCCACCAGCACGCCCTGGAAGGTCAGGAACACGTCGAACTTGCCGGTGGCGGTGATCGCCGCCGCGCCGCCCATTGCGATCGCCACGCCCACCAGGCCGCCGGCCACGCAGATCACCACCGATTCGGCCAGGAACTGCAGCAGCACCGCGCGCGGGCGGGCGCCGATCGCCATCCGGATGCCGATCTCGCGGGTGCGTTCGGTCACCGACACGAGCATGATGTTCATGATGCCGATACCGCCCACCAGCAGCGAGATCGCGCCGATCAGGCCGAGCAGCAGGGCGACGCCGGCGCTGATCTTGTTGGCGGTTTCCGCGAACGACGCGATGTTCTCCACCCGGAAAGTGTCCGGATCTTCCGGCCGGATGCGGTGGCGGACGCGCAGGGTCTCCTTGATGTCCTCGACGGCTTCGTTCAGCGCCATGTCGGGCCGCCCCTGCGCCGCGATGTAATGGACGTTCTGCGGGAAGGGCGAGCGGATCAGGTTGGCGCTGGCGGCGGTGATCGGCACCAGCACCAGTTCCGCGATATTCGAGCCGTCGATCTGCTTGCCTTCGCCGGCCAGCACGCCGATCACCTGGAACGCGACGTTCTCGATGCGGATGTAGCGGCCCAGCGGATCGGTCTTGTAGAAGAACTGGTCGGCCACCTTCTGCCCGATCACCACCATGCGCGCGGAGGCGCGGACGTCGGCCTCGCTGAACAGGTTGCCCTGGTCGAGGCGCCAGTTGCGGATCTTGAACATGGCCGGGGTGACTCCGTGCACGGCGCTGTTCGCCGTTTCGTTGCCGGCGCTGAGTTTGAAGCTGCCCTGCAGGGCCGGCGCAGCCCCGACCAGGCTCGGCATCCGGTTCAGCGTCGCCGCGTCCTCGAGGGTGATCGACTGCACGGCGCCGGTCCGCGCGCGGCGCTCGCTGGTACGGTCGCCGCCCGGGAACACGTAGAGCATGTTGGTGCCGAGCGCCTGGAGTTCCTTGCCGATGAAGCGCTGCATGCTGTCGCCGATGGCCAGCAGCAGCACCACCGAGGCGATGCCGATGACGATGCCGAGCATGGTCAGTGCGGTGCGCAGGCGGTTTGCCGCCATCGAGCGGAAGGCCTCGATCAGGATCTGGATGAAATTCATGCCGGCACCTCCGCCGGGTGTGTGTGCACATTGGCGTTCAGCTGGCGCAGGCCTTCCGCGGCAGGGCCGTCATACAGCACGCGGCCATCCTTCAGGCGCACCAGGCGGCGGCTGTAGGCCGCCACGTCGGCTTCGTGGGTCACCAACACGATGGTGATGCCGCGCTCCTGGTTCAGCTGGCGGAAGCTGTTCATGATGTCGTCGCTGGTCTGGGTGTCGAGGTTGCCCGTCGGTTCGTCGGCCAGCAGCATCGGCGGATCGGTGGCCAGGGCGCGCGCGATCGCCACGCGCTGCTGCTGGCCGCCGGACAGCTGGCTCGGGGTGCGTTTCGCCAGCCCGTCCAGGCCGACGCGTTCGAGCTCCTGCAGCGCGCGCGCATGCGCCTTGCCGCGGCCGACGCCCGCATAGATCAGCGGCAGCGCCACGTTCTCCGCCACGCTCATGCGCTTGATCAGGTTGAAGCTCTGGAACACGAAGCCGATGCTGCGGTTGCGGATGTCGGCCAGCTGGGCGCGCGACAGCGAGAGCGTATCGACGCCATCCAGCAGGTAGGTGCCGGACGTGGCCTGGTCCAGGCAGCCGAGGATATTCATGAAGGTCGACTTGCCCGAGCCCGACTGGCCCATGATGGAGACGAAGTCGCCGCGCGCCACCTGCAGGTCGATTCCGTGCAGTACGCGGGTCTCGACGCTGCCGCTGACGTAGGTCTTGGTGACGCCGCGGATATCGATCAACGACGTCATTACAGGCCTTCTTTGGTCTGCGCCAGCGCACGCGTGACCACCTGGTCGCCCACCTTCAGGCCGCCCGACAGCACTTCGGTATAGCGGAAGTTCGACAGGCCGACGCGGATATCGACGGGCTGCGGCTGGTTCTGCGCGTCCAGCCGGTAGACCTTGAACATGCGCGCGGTCTCGCTCGCGCTGCGGAAGGCCAGGTCGTCGTCCGGCGTCGACGCCGGGCTCAGGGCGACCTGCTGCACCTTGCCCTTTTCCTTGTCCTTCTTGCGCTGCTTTTCCAGCTCTTCCTCGGGCAGGGTGAAGCGCAGCGCCGTGGTCGGGATGCGCATCACGTTCGGGCGGTTGGCCACCACCAGGCGCACCTGGGCCGTCATGCCGGGTTTCAGCATCTCGTCCTTGTTGTCGACGTCGAGCACCACGTTGTAGGTGACCACGTTCTGCACCACGTTGGCGGCCAGGCGGAACTGGCGCATGGTGGCGTGGAATTCGCGGTCCGGGTAGGCGTCGACCACGAAGCGTGCCGGTAGGCCGTCCTTCAGGGGGCCGACGTCGGCTTCCGACACGCTGGTGTCGATCTGCATCTTGGTGAGGTCGCGCGCGATCTGGAACAGGTTCGGCGTGTTGAACGAGGCCGCCACGGTCTGGCCCAGGTCGATGGTGCGCTTGATGATCACGCCGTCGATCGGCGAGCGGATCACGCTGTTGTTCAGGTCCGCGCGTGCGCGGTCGAGCTGGGCCTGCGCCAGCTGCACGTTGGCGCGCGCCACGTCCATCTCGCGCTTGCTCTGGTCGAGGACCGTGCTGGACACGAAGTTCTGCGTCACCAGCTGCTGGTTGCGGTGGTAGTTGGCCTCAGCCAGCTTCAGGTTTGCCATGCTGGAGGCGCGGCTGGCCTCGGCCTGGCGGATCTGGGCATTGAAGATGGTCGGGTCGAGCTTGAGCAGCACCTGGCCCTTGGTGACGCGGTCGTTGAAGTCGGCGTTCAGCTCGACCACGGTGCCGGACACCTGGGAACCGACGTTCACCAGCGCGACCGGGTTGATGGTGCCGGTGGCAGTGACGGTCTGCTTGATGGCGCCCATGTCGACCGCGGTGCTGCGGTACTTCGAGGGCGGCAGCTTGGGCTCGCCTTTGGGCGCCAGCCAGGCGGCTGCAGCGCCGCCCACCACGATCACCGCGGCGGCGATCGCCACCCGCTTCCTGGTAAACAGTTTCATTGTTCTCTACTCTTGCCAAGGGAAAGATCCAGTTTGCTGTAGAGCCAGGGGCTTGGCAATGCAATATGCATCGACCGGCTGATCCATGCGATGAAGCGTCGTTTTCGGGGAATAGAGCGTGCGATCCGCTAAAATGACGGCTTCCCTTATTCACTCCAACAGCATCATGACCCAGGACGAACTCAAGCAAGCCGTGGCGCGCGCCGCGATCGATTACGTGGTGGACGGCGAAATCATCGGCGTCGGCACCGGCTCGACGGCCAACTTCTTCATCGACGAGCTGGCGAAGATCAAGGACCGCATCAAGGGCACCGTGGCCTCGTCCGAAGCGACCGCGAGCCGCCTGCGCGGCCATGGCATCCCGGTGTTCGACCTGAACGAGGTGACCGAGATGGCGGTCTACATCGACGGCGCGGACGAGATCACCGCCAGCGGCGCCATGATCAAGGGCGGCGGCGCGGCGCTGACGCGCGAGAAGATCGTGGCGTCCGTCGCGAAGAAATTCGTGTGCATCGCCGACGGTTCGAAACTGGTCGAGACCCTGGGCAAGTTCCCGCTGCCGGTGGAAGTCATCCCGATGGCGCGCGCCTCGGTGATGCGCCAGCTGGCGGCGCTGGGCGGCCAGCCGCGCCTGCGCACCAAGGCGGGCAGCGATGAAGCCTTCATTACCGACAACGGCGGCGAGATCATCGACGTGGTGGGCATGTCGATCACCGACCCGATCGCCCTGGAAGAACAGATCAACCAGATCGTCGGCGTGATCGCCGTCGGCCTGTTCGCCAAGGCGGGCGCCAACGTCTGCCTGCTGGGTACGCCGGACGGCGTCAAGACCCTGACTTTCTGAGCGAGGAAAGCATGAAGCGCGCGCTGGTGCTGGTTGCCGTCCTGCTGGGCGGCTGTACGTCGTTCAAGGGCAGGGTGGCGCCGGCGCCCGCGCCGGTTGCCGCCGTCAAGCCGGCGGCGCCGGGGCTGCTCGATCCAAACGGCACACCGATCGAGCGGGTACCATTCAGGACCGGCGTGTCCTCGGCAACAGTCGAGAAGATGGCGAAGCAGGCCGGCTGCGGCGGCGGGCAGGGCGCCGGGCTGGTGACCGAGCCCGGCCCGGTCGAGGTCTACCGGATGCGCTGCGAGGAGGGCCCCATGCGCGGCAAGGTATTCACCGCGCGCTGCGAGCTGCGCCAGTGCGCGAAGATGTAGGCCGGGCCACGGTTCGCATCAGCGCGCGCCGTCGTCCAGTCCCAGGGCGGCGGCGATATCGTTCCAGGCGACCGCCTTGAAATTCTGCGCTCCGTCCGGCAGTCGCTTGAAACCATCCTGCACCACCAGCATGCCGCGGCCATAAGCGCCGCCCAGGTTCGCCGAACTCACCTCCAGCCCGTCGGTCTCCGACGCCCCATCGATGCCTTTCACGGCATCCATGCCGATCCGGAATGCCCCGCGCACCGCGAACGGGGCTGCCGCATCCAGCACCACATAGCTGTTGTTACCCTGGCTTGACACGACCAGGTAGCTCCGCTTCGACCCATGATAGATCCCCATGCCCTCGACATCCGCGTGCAGGAGCGGGCCCACCGGCATCACCATCTTCAGGGACGCCGGCTGGTCTGCGCGCGCCGAGGTCACCCATACGCCGCGCCGCTCCTCGCCGACGAACAACAGGCCGCTGCGATCGTCCGCCACGCAGCCTTCCGGCTGGGAAGCCAGCCGGAAGCTGCGCGCCAGCCTTGCACCGAAGCGTCCTGCGCTGCGGGTGATCCGGTAATGCTCGTAGCGTCCGTCCTTGTCGTTCACGAAGGCGTCCATCCCGCCCTCCGGGGTCCGCAGCACGCAGGCGCCATAAATGTCGTCCAGCCCGGTCGGCAGCCGCGCTGCCTCGCGCAAGCCGCCCTCGGCGTCGATCGTGAACAGCACCATGGCGTTTTCGTCGCGCTGGGTTGCCAGCGCCAGGTCGAAGCGCTCGGTCCCGAAACGGACATCCTGGCGCAGGTCGACGTTGTTCAGGCGCCCCGACTCGAGCAGCTGCACCTGGCGACCCTGCAGGTCGTAGACCAGCAGGCCCTGCTTCTTGTTGGTGCCGAGGATGCGCGACCTGGACGGGTCGGTGGGGTGGACCCAGATCGCCGGATCGTCGGCCGCGTCGCCGGCCCGCGCGACAGGCTCGGTCTGCATGCGCGGCAGCACCACGGGCAGCGTGGGCGCTGCCGGCGTTCCGGCCTTCCAGCCGAGCACAGGGGCTTGCCATCCCTTGCCGGTACGCACCAAGAGGCTGGCGGATGCGCCGGCGCCGGAGGCCAGTCCCTGCGCACGAAGCCTGCGGGCGGGCAGCGGCTGCCAGTTTGCGCCTGCACGGCGCCAGCTAAGCAGGGCGCCCTTGCCATCGACGGCGGCCAGGCCTCCCGGCAGCACCGCCAGCGCGGCGACTCCGTCCTTCAGTGCGCCCCATGGTGCGCGCAGCGCTACCGGCGTGCGTGTCGGCGGGCCTTCCGCCTCGGCGCCGTAGGCCCAGACCCCCAGGGCTTCTTCCGCCACGAACAGGGTGGCGTGCGCATCATCGACCCGGCAGTGCTCGACGCCGGTTGGCAGCGCGAGCCGGCGCACCAGGCGGTACTCGCCGCCCAGCAGCCATTGCTGGGCCTGGCCATCCTTGGCCACCAGGAAGACATGGTCGAGGCCTTGGGCGTCGCGGAACAGGCAGGCCGCTTCGATGCCGAAGCCGGTGTCGGGCAGCGCCGCCAGCGCGGCCAGGGTGCCTGCCCGGGTGTCGACGCGCACCGGTTGCAGGCGCTCGGCGTTCGAATCGACCACGATGGCGAGCGCGCCGCCGTCCAGCGGGCGCAGGTCGAGCCCCTCGCCGCGCAGGGGCAGGCTGGCCCGCTCGCGGCCGTCGGCATCCACCAGGCGCAGGGCGCGCTTGTCGAGCGCCAGCCAGGCGCCGTTGGGCAGCGGCGCCAGCTCTTCCGCGTCGCGCAAGGATGGAGGAGGCTCGGCCGCCATTACTGGGAGGGCGGCCAACAGCAGGGCCAATGCCGCGGGAATGAAGGTCCGTTTCATCAGAAGATGCTCGCTTTCAGGCCGATCTTGTAAGTGCGGCCATATTGTTCGTACTGGGCGTTGCGGGCCTTGTCGCCCTGGTACACATAGTACTTTTCATTGTTCAGGTTACTTGCATCGAAGCTCAGCTGCCAGCGCTTGTTGATGGTCCAGGACATCGACAGGTCGAGCTGCTTCTGGCTGTCCACCCAGCGGTCCTGGCCGGCGTCGAGCAGGTCTTCGCCCAGTTCCAGCAGGTAGGGCGACTTGTAGTTCATGGCCAGGCGCGCGCTGAAGGGCCCGCGCTCGTAGCCCAGCATGAGGTTGCCGACACGGTTCGATTGTCCGGGCATGCGGATGCTGCGGGCCATACGCAGGCCATCGCCGTCGGCGCTGTCGATGCTGGCGCGCGAATGGATCAGTGCACCGTTGATGCCGACCAGCAGGCCATCGAAGGGCGCCGGCAGCATGCGCAGCGGCTGCTGCCAGGCCAGCTCGATGCCGCGCACCCGGGCCTCGCCGCCATTGGCGTAGGATAGCGCGCTGGCATACTCGGCCCAGGCGCCGCTGCCGGCCAGGTTGGTGGCGTAGGTGAAGTCGCGGATCTGCTTCGAGAACAGGTAGGCGGACATGACCCCGTCCTTGCCAAGCAGGCGTTCGACGCCCAGGTCCAGGTTGTGCGAGCGCAGCGGCGCCAGGTCCGGATTGCCGATGGTGGCTTCGTCGCCGTCGATGCTGATGGCCGGCGCCAGCTGGCTGAAGTTGGCGCGCACCACCGAGTTGGTCCAGGCGGCGCGCAGGCTGGTCGCGTTATCGATGTCGTAGCGCAGGTGCAGGCCCGGCAGCCAGTTGGTGTACGAACGGGCGGCATTGCGCGCGCTGATCTCATCGTCCGCGACCTGGTTGCCGCGGGCGTCGAAGCGGGTGCGTTCGGCGCGCACGCCGGCGAGCAGCCACCAGGCGCCGCTGCGCAGGCTGGCCTGCAGGTATGCCGCGTCGATGTTCTCCTGCATGCGGAAGTCGTCCAGCGCCGATTCCGCATCCAGGCGGGCGCCGGCGCGGTCCAGTCCCGCGACCCGGGCGCGCACCAGCGCCGGCTCGATCGCGTAGCCGATCCGTCCCAGCTTGTAGTCCAGCTGGCGTCCGCCGACGAAGGCGGCCAGCGAGGTCGAGCCGGCGCCGAAATAGTCGCCGTCCTCCGGATCGTCGCTGCCGAACTCCCACTGCTCCGATTCGTTGTCCTTGTCGCGGCGGGTCGCCTTGGCGCCGAATTTCAGCGTGCCGTTCCATTCGCCGGCCCCAAAGTCGCGCTGCAGGTCCAGGCGCAGCTGGCGCGTGCGGTCGCGGGCCAAGCTGCGCTCGAGCGCGAACTCGCGCAACTCGTAGTTGGCCGGATCGAAGGCCGCGGCCGGAGCGATCAGGCGCGGTACCCTGCCGTTGGAAAAGCCGACGCCGGAGAAGTCATCGACGTTGCGAAAGCGTGCGTCGCCCAGGGCATCCGGGGTCTCGTCGGTGGCGCGGCTGGCGGCCGCTTCCAGGTGCAGTTTCCAGCCATCGCCGAAGCGGTGGTCAAGCGCGCCGGTGAGGGAGCGGATCTCCTGCGTATACTTGCGCTGGCGCAGGCGGCGTTCCAGGCGTGCCGTGTCCAGCTCTCCCTCGGCGACGTCGTCGCCTTCGAAGTCGCCGACTGTGAGGCGGTCGCGCGATTCCTCGTCGGAGAAGCGGCTGACGAAGCCGCGCAGCGCGACGCTGGTGAAGGCGTCGGGACGGTAGTCGAGGTTGAAGGCGCCGGCACGGCGCTCGCGCTGGGGCAGGTAGTCGCGCAGCTCGAAGCCCGACAAGCGCGGGCCGTCCCAGGCGCCGCCGGTCTCGACGTTGTCGGAGCCGAACTTGCGCTTTTCCCCAGACGCGCCGGCAGCGATGCCGAGTTTGCCGTCCATGAAGCGTTGCGCCCACAGCAGGTTGGCCTGCGGACTGGTCTGGCGGGTGTTGCCGTCGCGCCCGACAGCTGCGCCGACGCTGAACAGGGTGCCTGGCAGGTCGAATGCCGACAAGGTCTTGACCTCGACGCTGCCGCCCAGCGAATTCGCGTCCTGGTCGGGTGTACTCGACTTCGACACTTCCAGCGAGCGCACCAGCCCCGCAGGCAGCACGTCGAGCGCCACCGCGCGGCGCGAGGCTTCAGGCGAGGGAACCAGCGCGCCGTTGATGGTCACGCTGTTGTAGTCGGCATCCAGGCCGCGCACGACCACGTAGCGGCCTTCGCCCTGATCGCGCTGGACCGAGACGCCCGGCATGCGCGCCAGCGCTTCGGCGGCGTTCTTGTCGGGCAGGTGGCCGATGTCGTCGCTGCTCACCACACTGACGATGGTGTCCGCGTGCTCCTGCGCGGCAATGGCGTGCGCCAGGCTGGCGCGCTGTCCGGTGATGATCACGCTGGGTTCGTCGGCGGCGTGGACACCGGCCGCGGACAGCAGTCCGGCGGTGAGGGCGGGGAGGGCGAAGTAGCGCATGGGGGCACCAGGTTGTTGGGATGCGGCGGATTCTGGTGGCCGAATGTGACGTATCGGTGACGGCCGCCGCATCCGGCAGCCGATTCGGGCGCAGATGAGCTGAATTGACCCGGCCCGCGCCTTGCCGGTCGCGGCGCCAGGCAGGCTGAGGTGGGAAGATATGGCGCAGGCATGAGCCGTTCGGACCCGTGCGGCGCCGCCACGGCTTTGTCTTTCTGTCATGCTGCGGTCACACCGCTGCACTAGGGTAGGGCGATCCACGTCCCGACTTCCACCATGACTTTCGCGATCCGCCCCGTCCTCCTGCTTGCCGGCCTGTCGTGCAGCCTGCTCCTCCTGTTCATCGCCACCGGTACCGTGCTCCCGCTCGCCCAATGGAACTGGATGGATATCGCGGGCGAAGGCGGCACCGCCCTGCTGGCGGCGCTATGGTGCATGATCGTGCTGGGAAGCCGCCCGGACGGACGGGTGACGCGCCTGCTGGCGGGCGGCCTGGCCTGCATCATGCTCGGCTCCTGGGCCGACTGCCTGGACGAAGCGATCGATATCGGCAAGGCTGCCTGGTGGGACAATGCCTTCGAGGCGCTGCTGCCGCTGGGGATGCTGGTGCTGACGGCCGGCCTGTATTACTGGCGGCAGGAGCAGGCCACCTTGTCCGAGCACATGAGGAAGCGCGAGCGCCTGTTCCGCAGCCACCGGCCGTTCGACCGCATCACCCAGCTGGCCGACGCCGCCTACCTGCGCGAACAGCTGCGCCTGGAGACCCGGCGCGACGCAGCGCAGGCTTGCGTGCTGGTGCTGTTCGATATCGACGGCTTCCATCGCATTAACCGCGAACACGGCCCGGCGGAGGGCGACCGCGTACTGCAGGCGGTGGCGCACATGCTGCTGCTGAACCTGCGCAACGACGACCTGCTCTGTCGCTATGCCGGTGACCGCTTCGCCGTCCTGATGCCGGAGCGCGAGATCGACGAGGCCGCCGAGGCCGCGCAGCACCTGTGCGGGATGGTGTCGGCGATGCGTCACCACGCGAAAGGAGAAGCGCTGCAGCTGACGCTGCGCCACGGCTGTGCACCCGCGCGCGGAACGCCGGACGCCCTGCTTGCCGACCTGTGCCGAAGGATGGATGCGGCGTGATCGCCTGGCAGAGCGCCGGAGAACCCACGATCCCGGCGCACCAGCAGCCGGCGCTGGCCCTCGAGTACGGGCGCTCGCGCGATGCGGCCGACGCCGACCTGCTGCGCGATACCGGCCTGCTGGGCGGCCTGGGGCCTGACCGTCTGGTCGCGCCGGCCCAGTACCTGCAGCAGCTGTTGAACACCCTGCGCGTGCTGGACAGCCCGGACACCAGCTTCATGCTGGGCCAGTTGCTGCTGCCGGGCCACGACGGCGCGGCCAGCCACGCGCTGGTGCAGGCACCCAGCCTACGCGTGCTGCTCGAGACCCTGTGCCGTTTCCATGCGCGCCTGACGCCGCTCCTGCGTCCGCGCTTCGAAAGCCGCGGCGACGTGGCACTGGTGTACTGGGTCGATGCTTACGGCGCCCCGGGTATCCGGGCCGCGCTGGTCGAGATGCACATGACAGCCCTCGTGGGCCTGTGCCGCTGGCTCGGCGGCGAGCGCCTGCCCTGGCGCTTCTGCTTCAGCCGCGCCGCGCCGCGCCACATCGAGCAGCACCATGTCCACCTGGGCGCCGAGCTGCGTTTCGGCTGCCAGCTCGACGCGATGTTGCTGCCGTCCGCGTGGCTGGACCGGCCATGGCCGCGCGCCAGCGAACTGGCCGCGCGCCTGGCCTGGCAGCAGGCGGCAGCCGAAGCGGCGCGCGCACCGGGCCTGCTGGCTGCGCTCTATGACTATCTGCTGGAACATGTGCGCTCCGTGCCGACGCTGGAGCGAACCGCGAGCGACTTCGGCGTCAGCCCGGCGACCTTCAAGCGGCAACTGCTGCGTCACCATACCCATTTTCAGGGTGAACTGGACCAGGTGCGCACGCATGTCGCGCTATGGCTGCTGCAGGTGGAGAGGGCGGATAACGAAGAGGTGGCGCGCTATCTCGGCTTTCACGATGCGGCCAATTTCCGGCGCTCGTTCAAGCGCTGGACCGGGCTGACGCCGGGACCGATCCGGGCTGCGCTGGATGGGGTGCTGGGATGGGCCGGCTAGCGGCGCGGCGGCCGCCAGCCGGAGAAGCCGATGCTCAGGCCGCCGGCGGCACGTAACCCTGCGCCTGGTCCGCAGCGCCATCACCAAAGAAGTGACGTTCCATCTGCGTCGCCAGGTATTTGCGGGCGCGGTCGTCCGCCAGGTTCAGGCGGTTTTCGTTGATCAGCATGGTCTGGTGCTTCAGCCATGCCTGCCAGGCTTCCTTCGAGACCGACTGGTAGAGCTTCTTGCCCATTTCGCCTGGTACCGGCGGGAAGTCCAGTCCTTCGGCTTCCTTGTTCAGTTTGATGCATTGGACGGTGCGGGCCATGGTGTACTCCTGTAATCCTGTTGGTTGCGCTATAAAATCGGGTAGACCGCCATTATAGAGTCTTGATGAAAACCTGTGACCGGCGCTGCCAGTTATACATGTGCTGGCGGTCCTTCGGCAGGTCGTCCACCGTGGCAGGGACGAAGCCGCGTTTCTTGAACCAGTGCGCGGTGCGGGTGGTCAGCACGAACAGCTTGGTCAGGCCGGCGGCGCGCGCGCGGTTTTCGATGTGCTTGAGGATGCGTTCGCCGTCGCCCTGGGTCTGGGCGTCCGGGCTCACGGTCAGGCAGGCCATCTCGCCCATCTTCGCTTCCGGGAACGGGTAGAGCGCGGCGCAGCCGAAGATCACGCCGTCGTGGTCGATGACGGAGAACTGGTCGATTTCGCGCTCGATCAGCTCGCGGCCGCGATAAACCAGGGTGCCGTCGGCTTCCAGCGGTTCGATGAGCTTGATAATCCCGCCAACGTCCTCAATTGTGGCCTGGCGCAGGCTTTCCAGGTTTTCGTGGCTGATCATGGTGCCGACGCCGTCGTGCGTGAACAGCTCGAGCAGGGCGGAACCGTCCATCTCGAAGGGCACGATGTGGACGCGGTCGACGCCGCTGTTGCAGGCCTTGATGGCGTGCTGCAGGTAGAAGGCGGCGTCCGGCGGCAGGAAACCGGCCTGCAGCACGGCTTCGGCCTGGTGCGAGGACAGTTCGCGGATCTCGGTGCCGGTGGCGTCGCTCATCATGCCGGTCTCGGTGACGTAGATGAGCTTGTCGGCGTGCAGGGCGATCGCGGCCGCGGCGGCCACGTCTTCCATCGTCAGGTTGAAGATCTCGCCGGTGGGCGAGAAGCCCAGCGGCGACAGCAGCACCAGGCTGTCTTCGGTCTGCAGGATCGGCTGGATCTTGTCGGCGGCGATCTTGCGGGTCACGCCGGTGAGTTCGAAGTCGACGCCGTCGATCACGCCGAGCGGACGGGCGACGACGAAGTTGCCCGAGACGATGCTGATCTGGGCGTGCGACATCGGGGTGTTCGGCAAGCCCTGGCTGAAGGCCGCCTCGATGTCGAGACGCAATTCGCCGGCGGCTTCCTTCGCGCATTCGAGCGCCGCGCTGTCGGTGACCCGGATACCGTTGTGGAAACGGCCTTCGACGTTACGCAGGGCGAGCTGTTCGGCGACCTGCGGACGCGAGCCATGTACCAGCACCAGGCGGATGCCGAGTCCGAGCAGCAGAGACAAGTCCTGGGCCAGCACCGGCAGGGCGCCGGCGGCGACCAGTTCGCCCGGAAAAGCGACGACAAAGGTCTTGCCGCCGAAGGTGTGAATGTATGGCGCGACAGAGCGCAGCCACTGGACGAATTGGGTAGGGTTTTCCATTTGCCGCATTATAATTCGCTGCGCGTCGTGCGCACCAAATACCTCGTAAAAATCAATGTCTGAACAGAGTAACAAGCCTTCGCCGCAGCAGGCGCGCGCCGCGTCCCCGAACCCTTCCGCCAACGAGCCGCGCAAGCAACGGCCTGCGGGCGAACTGCGCGCACCCATGACGCAGACGCGCGATGGCGAACTGCAGACCAGGCGTGAGAACAGTGGACCGCGCCGCGCTCCGGCGCCGCGTGACGATAAGGGCCAGCGTCCGGCGAACGGGCAGGGTGGTGCGAAGCCGAATCCGCCGCGTGAGCGCGGCGAGCGTCCCCCGCGCGAGGACGATCGCAATCCACCGTTCCGCAATCCCATCCCGCCGATTACCTTCCCCGAAGACCTGCCGGTCTCCGGTCGCCGCGCCGAGATCGCGAAGGCGATCGAAGCGAGCCAGGTGGTCATCGTCTCGGGCGAGACCGGCTCCGGTAAAACCACCCAGCTGCCGAAGATCTGCCTGGAGCTGGGCCGCGGCCAGAAGGGCCTGATCGGCCACACCCAGCCGCGCCGTATCGCGGCATCCAGCACCGCCAAGCGCATCGCACAGGAACTTGGTTCGCCGCTAGGCGAACATGTGGGCTTCAAGGTGCGCTTCAACGACACGCTGCAAAAGGGCGCCTCGGTCAAGCTGATGACCGACGGTATCCTGCTGGCTGAAACCCAGACCGATCCGCTGCTGCGCGCCTACGACACCATCATCATCGACGAAGCGCACGAACGCAGCCTGAACATCGACTTCCTGCTCGGCTACCTGAAGCAGCTGCTGCCGCGCCGTCCGGACCTGAAAGTGATCATCACCTCGGCGACCATCGACGCGGAGCGCTTCTCGCGCCACTTCGGCACGCCGGAAAAACCGGCGCCGGTGATCGAGGTGTCGGGCCGCCTGTACAAGGTGGAGGTACGCTATCGTCCGGTGGACCGCGACCCGGTCACGACCACCAACGCCAAACCTGGCGAGCCGGCGCCGAAGGCCCAGGTCGCACGCGACAAGCGCGACCTGATGGAAGCCGTGGTCGACGCGGTCGATGAGCTGTGCCGCATCGGCTCGGGCGACGTGCTGGTCTTCCTGCCGGGCGAGCGCGAGATCCGCGACTGCGCAGAAAGCCTGCGCAAGCACCATCCGCCGCACGTCGAGATCCTGCCGCTGTTCGCGCGCCTGTCGGTGGAAGAGCAGGACCGCGTGTTCCGCACCACGAACGCGCGCCGCATCGTGCTGGCGACCAACGTGGCAGAGACCTCCCTGACGGTGCCGGGCATCCGCTACGTGGTCGATACCGGCCTGGCGCGCGTAAAGCGCTACAGCTTCCGCAACAAGGTCGAGCAGCTGCAGATCGAGCCGGTGGCGCAATCCTCGGCCAACCAGCGCGCCGGCCGTTGCGGCCGCGTGGCCGATGGCGTCTGCATCCGCCTGTACGAAGAAGACGATTTCAACAAGCGCCCGAAGTTCGCCGACCCGGAGATCCTGCGTTCCTCGCTGGCCTCGGTCATCCTGCGCATGAAGTCGCTGCACCTGACCGACGTCGAGACCTTCCCCTTCATCGAGCCGCCGCAGGGCCGCGCGATCGCCGACGGCTACCAGCTGCTGCAGGAAGTCGGCGCGGTCGACGACGCCAACGAACTGACGCCGCTGGGCAAGAAGCTGGCCAAGCTGCCGCTTGACCCGCGCGTGGGCCGCATGATCCTGGCCGCGGTCGACAACGACTGCCTGACCGAGATGCTGATCGTGGCTTCCGCGCTGTCCACGCAGGACCCGCGCGACCGGCCGATCGAATACCAGCAGCAGGCCGACGAGAAGCACAAGAAGTTCGCCGACGAGAAGTCCGAGTTCCTCAGCTACCTCAAGATCTGGGCCTGGTTCGAGGATGCGATCGAACACAAGAAATCGAACCGCCAGCTGCAGGAAAACTGCCGTGCCAACTTCCTGTCGCAGCTGCGCCTGCGCGAGTGGCGCGACGTGCATTCGCAGCTGCTCACCGTCGCGCGCGAGCAGGGCTGGCGCCTGAACGCCGCGCCCGCGACCTACGACCAGCTGCACATGGCGCTGCTTACCGGCCTGCTCGGCAATATCGGCTTCAAGGCCGAGGACGAGCCGGTGTTCCTCGGCGCGCGCGGCATCAAGTTCCACATCTGGCCGGGTTCCTACCTCGCCAAGAAGCCGGGACGCTGGGTGATGGCGGCCGAACTGGTCGAGACCACGCGCCTGTACGCGCGCACCATCGCGCAGATCCAGCCGGAATGGGTGGAGAAGATCGGCGCGCACCTGCTCAAGAAATCCTGGGGCGAGCCGCGCTGGGAGAAGCGCCAGGCCCAGGTGACGGCGCTGGAGCGCGCGACCCTGTACGGCATCGTCGTCTACAGCAACCGCCGCATCAACTACAGCCAGCACAACCCGACGGAAGCGCGCGAGATCTTCATCCGCGACGCGCTGGTGGCGGGCGACTACGAAACCCGTGCGCCGTTCTTCGCGCACAACCACAAGCTGGTACGCGAAATCGAGAACCTCGAACACAAGTCGCGCCGCCTGGACGTGCTGGTGGACGAACAGCTGATCGCCGCCTTCTACGATAACGAGATCCCGCACACGGTCGTGAATGGCGCCGGTTTCGAGAAGTGGTACAAGGACGCCGCGCGCGACAACCCGAAGCTCCTGTACCTGAACCGCGAAGAGCTGATGCGGCACGAAGCGGCCGGCGTCACCACGGAACTGTTCCCGAAGACGATGAACGTCACCGGCATCGAGATGGGCCTGACCTACCACTTCGAGCCAGGCAGCGCGCGCGACGGCGTGACCCTCGCGGTGCCGCTGTTCGCGCTGAACCAGATCCCGCAAGAGCGCGCGGGCTGGCTGGTGCCGGGCATGCTGAAGGAGAAGGTGCACCTGCTGCTGAAATCCCTGCCGCAGAAGCTGCGCCGCCACTGCGTGCCGCTGCCGGACTACGCGGCGAAGTTCTTCGAGCGCCACCAGGAACCGCTGCGCTTCGCCAAGGGTGACCTGATCGACGCCCTGATCGCCGACATCCACATGCACACGAGTGCCCGGGTGCTCACGAGCGACTTCAAGCTCGAGACCCTGCCGGCGCACCTGTTCATGAACTTCAAGGTGATCGACGAGCACGGGCGCCAGCTCGACATGGGCCGCAACCTGGCAACGCTGCAAGCGGAGCTGGGCGGACAGGCGCGCGAAAGCTTCCAGAAGATGGCGGAAGCCACGCCGGCCGCGCCCGCGAAGCTGCAGGCCTTGCAGCCGAGTGCAGCGCCGGCGCCGGCGAAAGGGAAGGGCAATGCGCCGGTAACGAAGGCGGCTGCCGCCACGGCGGCGCCGACGCCGGCGCCGGGCGCCGTCCAGCACACCGGCCTCACCACCTGGAGCTTCGGCGAGCTGCCGGAACTGCTCGAGATCACGCAGGGCAAGCTGACCCTGATCGGCTTCCCGGCACTGGTGGACAAGGGCACGCACTGCGACCTGGAAGTGTTCGACGACCCGAACGTGGCGGCGCGCACCCACCGCGTCGGCCTGCGCCGCCTGTTCGCGCTGCAGCTCAAGGACCAGCTCAAGTTCGCCGAGAAGAACATTCCCGGCCTGCAGGGCATGGGCATGCAGTTCATGGTCGTCGGCACGCAGGAAGACCTGCGCGACCAGATCATCGCCAAGGCGATCGACATCGCCTGCCTGCAGGATCCGCTGCCGATCAACTCCGGTGAGTTCAACAAGCGCAAGGACGAGGGCAAGGGGCGCATTGGCCTCCTGATCAACGAGATCGCGCGCCTGGTGGGGTCGATCCTGGCCGAGTTCCACGGCATGCCGAAGCGCATCCAGAGCCTGCCGCAGGCGGTGCAGCAGGATATCCAGGCGCAGCTGCAGGGATTGATCCACAAGCGCTTCATCGCCGACAACGAGTACAGCCAGCTGGCGCACTTCCCGCGCTACCTGAAGGCGATCAATGTGCGCATCGAGAAACTGCGCGGCAATCCCTCGCGCGACGCGCAGCTGATGGCGGAATGGCAGAACGCGGCCAGCCAGTTCCAGCGCACGCTGAAGAACCAGGCGGGCAAGAACAACGATCCGCGCATGATCGAGTTCCGCTGGATGCTGGAGGAGCTGCGGGTGTCGCTGTTCGCGCAGGAGCTGAGGACGCCGATGCCGGTGTCGGCCAAGCGCTTGCAGAAGGTGTGGGAGTCGATGATACGCTGAGTAGTGGAAGTTCGTAGGGTGGGCGGCTTTGCCGCCCACGCGGTGATACGTGCAATATGAAGTTTCGCGGTGGCGTTGACAGCGGTTGACCGCGTGGGCGGAAAATCCGCCCACCCTACAGATCAGCCGATATTGCTGCCGCGGATGCGGCTCAGGTCCTTGTCGTCGCCTTCATGACTGGGCCGTGGATCGGCGCTGCCGCCGACCCCGTACGAATCGCCATGCAGGCTGCCCGAGCCGACGCTGGCACCTAGGCTGCTGCCGGCGCCGCCGCTGCTTCCGGCCGAGCCTGCACCCACGCTGGAACCCATACCACGGCCCATCGCGGAGCCGGCATCCGAGCTGGCGCTGCCGATCATGCCGCCACCCATCGAGCTGCCCGGGCCCATCGTTGGCGCCCCGGAACGCTGCGGGTCGGTGCCGTAGAAGCTGTGGATGCTGCTGGCCCAGCTCATGTCGCTCATGTCGGGCCAGGCGTCCTTGTCGAAGCCCGGCGCGTTTTTCAATCTTTCCTTCTCGACGTTGAGCACCATGCGCTTGTTGACGGTGTCCAGGTGCAGGGCCTGCCATGGCACGGCGAACAGCTTTTCGCCGATGCCGAGGAAGCCGCCGAAGGCCAGCACGGCGTAGGCCACCTGGCCTGTCTGCATGTCCAGCATGATTTCCTTGATGTCGCCGAGGTCTTCTTCCTGTGCATTCACGACGCTGTCGCCGATCAGCGTATCGGCGCCCATCAGCGCCGGCCCGGGTCCGGTGCTGCGCGTGTGCCTGTACATGCCATATCTGTCACGATCTGCGTAGCTCATCATTCACCTCCTTGTGCATGAAATACCCGCAAGACAGCAGGCTTACCCTTCAAGGGTAGAGTCCAGCCTTGCTCGTCGCATGATATGGCTCAAACGTACCAAGGCGCGCGCGGCAGGACCGGCCGGGCTGCGCGTTAAGCGAGATAGCGCACAGAAGGTTATTTGCACTGTAGTTATTGTGCTAAGTAATGTTTCGGAGAGAAAAGAAATGACTGTGACTAAGCGCTGCCACTACACCGGCCTGTTCAGCAACCGTATTCCCACCCGTTCCATCGGTTCCCTTTTCGCCCGCCTGAGCTGGTTCGGCCGCCGCTGAACCGGGGCGCAGCGCGCGGGTCGGCCCCGGCCCGCGCGCCAGTCTCAGGACCTATTCCTGCCCAGCCTCAGGGCTGGCCGCCGCCACCGGACACCCCGTAGACGTGTCCGGTGGTATAGCTCGATTCATCCGACGCCAGCGTCACGTAGGTCGCCGCCAGTTCGGCCGGCTGGCCCGGCCGCTTCATCGGCGTATCCCCTCCGAACTTCTTCAGATTCTCCTGCGTCTGGCCGCCCGATACCTGCAGCGGCGTCCACACCGGACCCGGCGCCACGGCATTCACCCTGATTCCCTTCGAGGCCAGTTGCTTGGCCAGCGACTTGGTCATCGACACCTCGGCCGCCTTGGTCAACGCATAGTCCACCAGGTTCTCGGACGGATCGTAGGCCTGCTGCGAGGCCGTATTGATGATGCAGCTGCCCGGCTTCAGGTGCGGCACTGCCGCCTTGGTAATCCAGAACACCGCGTACACATTGGTCTTGATGGTCCAGTCGAAGTCGGCCGTCGAGATGTCGAGGATCGACTGCGCCGACTTCTGGCGCGCCGCATTGTTAACCAGGATGTCGAGCCCGCCCAGCTGGCGCACGGCTTCGTCGACCAGCTTGCGGCAGAAGGCTTCGTCGCGGATGTCGCCGGGAATCGCCACCGCCTTGCGGCCAGCCTGGCGAATCAGCTGCACCACTTCCTGGGCATCCTGCTCTTCGGCCGGCAGGTAGTTGATGGCCACGTCGGCGCCTTCGCGCGCAAAGGCGATCACGGCGGCGCGGCCGATGCCGGAGTCCCCACCCGTCACCAGCGCCTTGCGTCCGGCCAGGCGCCCGCTGCCGCGGTAGGTGGTCTCGCCATGGTCGGGGCGCGGCGTCATCTTCGCGGCCAGGCCCGGCCAGGGCTGCTGCTGGTTGGGGAAGGGCGGCGCCGGGTAGCGCGCGGCGGCTTCGCGCGCGCGGCCGGGCGGCGGCTGGCTGCCCTCGGATTGCTGGGCCAGTGCGGGGACGGCGGCGGCCGAGGCCGCGATGCCGGTGGCGACGGTGCTGACGAAGCGCCGGCGCGAAGGCGCGGGCGCATCGACGGGCTTCTTGTTCTCGGAATCCATGCATGCTCCTGAAAGTGAGGGAAAGGGCGACCACGACAGTGCGGGCGATGGTAGCGGTTCCCGGCCGGACGGGGCATCCGTTAGCCCTAAGGCAATAACAAGCAGCCAAAATTGTCCTTGTTATTTCGCACACCTGTGCTAAAGTTATCGCATGAACAGCACGACCAAAAGCGAAGCCACCTACGCGACCATCCTCACAGCCGCCTATGACATGGCGGCGAGCGAAGGCATCGGCAAGGTATCGCTGGGCGAACTGGCCAAGCGCACCGGGATCAGCAAGAGCGGCATTTTCTCGCGCGTCGGTTCGCTCGAAGCGCTGCAGTCGGCAGTGCTCGACGAATACGACCGCCGCTTCGGCGAAGAGGTATTCATGCCGGCGCTGCACGTGGAGCGCGGCCTGCCACGCCTGACCATGCAGGTCGAGCTGTGGCTGAAGAAGATCGGCAATGAGACCACGCGCGGCGGCTGCCTCTATACGGCGGGCGCGTTCGAGTTCGACGACGTGCCCGGTCCGCTGCGCGACCGCATCGAGGCCGGGGTGAACCGCTGGCGCGCATCGATGCGCAAGACAGTGCTGCAGGCGATGGAAGCAGGGCACCTGCGGCGCGATACCGAACCCGAGCAGCTGGTGTTCGAGATCTACAGCCTGGCGATTGGCGTGATGCACGACGCGCGCTTCCTGCGGGCGAATGCGGTGCCGCGGCGGGCGCAGCGGGCCTTCAACCGCCTGATATCGACGTACAAGAGCTTCAACGACCTGGAGTAGTGAATTCCCAACCGGGACGGGCCGCGCCTGTCCTTTTTTTCAACTGATTTCGCACAGGTGTGCGAAACGAGCTGTGCACAAGGAGATTGCCATGTCTGTCCTTTGGTTGCTGTTGCTTCCCCTTGCCGGATGCGCCTGGCATGTCGTGGGAGGCGTCGTGCGCGACTGCCCGGAGTGCAATGAGGATTTCGTGTTCTGCTGAGCCTGTTCTCACGCCATCCACGGCTGGCGCGGCAGGGCCTGCGCCAGGTAGTTCACCATCGACTCGATCTTCGCCGACACCGCGGACTGCCGGTAATACACGGCGTGGATCGGCCGGCTCGCCGGGATCGTCAGTTCGGGCAGCACTTCCACCAGGCGCCCCGCGGCCAGCTCGCTTGAAGTGTGGAAGTCGGAGAAGCTGGCGATGCCCATGCCCTGCAGGGCAAGCTGGCACAGGGTTTCACCGCTGGACGATTTCAGGGTCGGCTCGATGCGCACCCGCCTGCCCTCGAGATCGCGCAGCGGCCAGACGTTCAGGCTGTCGGGTTCGCTGAAGCCCAGCAGCTCGTGGCGCATCAGGTCCGCGACATCCTTCGGCGTGCCGCGCCGGTCCAGGTACTCGGGGCTGGCCACCAGCCGCAGCCGCGCGTGGCCCAGCAGGCGGCTGTGCAGGGTCGAGTCTTTCAGTTCGCCGATGCGCACCGCCAGGTCCACGCGGCGCTCCAGCAGGTCGATGAAGCCTTCGTTGCTGCTGAGGGTGAGCGTCACGTTCGGGTGCAGCGCGCGGTATTCGGGAATCAAAGGCACCAGCACGTGCAGCATGAAGGGTGTCGCGGCATCGATACGCAGCTGGCCCGACAGCTGCCCGCGCCGCTCCACAAGGCGGTCTTCGGCGGCCTGCACCGCATGCAGGATGCCGCGCGCATCGCCCACGAAGGCATCGCCCTCGTCGGTGAGATCGAGCCGGCGCGTGGTCCGGCGCAGCAGCGGCGTTGCCAGTTTCTCTTCCAGCCGGCTGAGCAGCCGGCTGACTGTCGATACCGGCTGGCCGAGGCGTTCCGCGGCCGCCGTCATCGACCCCGTGTCCACGATGGCGAGGAACACGACCAGTTCTTCCAGCTCGATCTTCATGGTTTTTATTTTCTCACTGCGCGCAAAAGTCTTTCTCGGATTACCTACTTTATCCGAAAAATGATTGCCCTGATAATGCTCGGCCTGTCACACGAAAGCCGAAGCTATGCACGCATCTTCTTCCAACAATATTTCTTCTTCCGATCAATCGACGCGCGGCGCGGGCCTGGCGCTGCTGGCGCTGGCCGTCGGCGCCTTCGGTATCGGCACCACCGAGTTCGGCCCCATGGGCATGCTGCCGACCATCGCCGGCGGCGTCGGCGTATCGATCCCGGCGGCTGGCATGCTGGTGTCGGCCTACGCCATGGGCGTGATGGCGGGTGCGCCCGTCATGAGCCTGCTGCTGGCGCGCTGGCCGCGGCGCCGTGCCCTGGTCGCCCTGATGGCCATCTTCGCGCTCGGGAACATCCTGTCGGCGCTCGCGCCGCAGTATGCCAGCCTGATGGCGGCGCGCGTGGTCACCAGCCTGGCGCACGGCGCCTTCTTCGGAATCGGATCGGTGGTGGCGGCCAGCCTGGTGCCGCGCGAGCGGCAGGCAAGCGCGGTGGCCATGATGTTCCTGGGCCTGACGATCGCGAACATCGGCGGCGTGCCGGCCGCCACCTGGGTCAGCGAACACCTGGGCTGGCGCGAGTCCTTCGGCGCGATCGGCATGCTGGGCGTGCTCGCGATGGCGGCCCTCATGATGTTCCTGCCGGCCGGCAGCCGCGGGGAGGCGCTGAACGTGCGCCGCGAATTGAAGGTGCTGGCACGTCCCGTCGTGCTGCAGGCGCTCCTGACGACGGTGCTGTCCTCGGCCGCCATGTTCGCCCTCTACACCTACATCAATCCGGTGCTGCAGACCTTTACGCAGGCTTCGCCGGGCTTCATCACCATGATGCTGGCGCTGATCGGTATCGGCTTCACGGTCGGCAATACCATCGGCGGCAAGATGGCGGACCGCTCGGTCGACCGGACCATTCTGCTCTTCCTGCTGGTCGAAGCCGCGACCATGATCGCTTTCCCGTGGCTGGCAGCCAGCAAGCTGGGGGCAGCCGTCGGCCTGTTCGTCTGGGCCGCCGCGGCCTTTGGCCTGGTGCCGCCGGTGCAGATGCGCGTGATGCGCGCCGCAAGCGAAGCGCCGGGACTGGCCTCGTCCGTCAACATCGGCGCCTTCAATCTCGGCAATGCGATCGGCGCCGCACTGGGCGCGGCCGTCCTGAATGCGGGCATGGGCTATCCCTCGGTGCTGTTCGGCGGCGCGGCCATGAGCGTGCTCGCTTTCCTGCTGGTGGCATGGGCGGCCTACGGCCGGCCCGCTGCCGCCGTGCCGTGCACGCAGTAAGTTAGCGCAGCAGCTTGAGGCCCGGGGGCAGGGCATCGCCCAGCATCCGGGTCTCGACCGCCTGGTCGAGTTCCACCACCTCGCGCACCATGGCCGACCAGGCCGGCGGTGCGCCAGTCGCGGACAGGCGGCGCAGCACCTCGTCGCGCACCGCCTGGCCGATGTCGCGCGAACGGTCGCCCGTCATGCGCGCGATGTGGGCGGCAGCAAAACCGGCTGGCTCGATCTTCTTCCAGTCCAGCTGCAGGAGCTGGGTCAACCAGCTTTCCGCCGATGCGCTCGGCGCCACTTCGTGCGCCGCGCCGTGGAAAGACTGGCGCGCACCGACACGGCCCAGCGCCCACAGGTAGCGTCCGTACCGTGCCGCTGCCCTGGCGTCGATTTTCGCGCCCGTCGGCATCTCCATGATCTGCCCGATCAGCCAGTCCCCGATCTCGGCCTTGTAGGCGGCCGGGATGCGTTCGAGCGAGGCGCCCACGCGCAGCATGTCGTCCTCGGTGCCGTCGACCAGGGTAACGGGCCGCCGTCCGCGCTCCGCTGCGTCGGCCTGCAGGTTGAAGGCGAAGTCGTCGAGCAGGCGCAGTTGGGCCTCGACAGACAGGCCGCCCGCCACCCGCCGCCACAGCGTCCACCATTCGGCGCGCACCTGGCTGTCCTTGTGGTACTGGACGCCAGTCTCGAACATGGCCCACAGCTGCTCGATGCGCCATTCGTCGAGCGGATGGCCGAAGCCCGGACGCAGGCAGTAGCCGGCCAGGTTCAGCCACGCGCGTTCGTGCTCGGCGGAGCGGCGCCGGCCCTTGGCGCGTGCCAGCAGGGCGTCGAACAGGCGGCGCAGCAGCGGCGTGGTCCAGCGTTCGCGCGAGCCGAGCAGGTGTTCCAGCGAGGCGCGCAGCTGGCGCACTTCGCGCGGATCGACCTGCTGCGAGCGGTTGCCGAAGATGCGGTCGAGGCGGGCGATTGCCTCATCGAGTTCGGCCGGCAGCACTTCCTCCTCGACCGTCTCGCCCTCCTGCGCACGCAGCTGGAATTCCAGGCGCCAGCGCTGGGATGCATCTTCTTCCGCAATACAGAAGACCTCGAGCGTGCCGACCTCGGACAACACGGCGGCCAGCTGCACCGGGATGTCAGCGCTGCGCTTGCTACGCAGGACGGTGGAGATGGCAGGCAGGCGCACGATGTCGCTTGCAGGCAGGTCCAGCAGATCGCCCGGCTGCGGCAGCACGCCGCCCGGATCGGCGGTCGAGGAAACCAGGTGGAAGCGCACTGGGCGCCCGAGGCGCAGTGCGAAGCTGCGGCTCACCAATCGCACTTCCTCGCCGGCCGGCGCCCCACGCGGCAGCAGGCAGACCGCGCGTACGGTATCGCCCGACTGCTCGGCATCGAGCAGCAGGTAGTAGTTGCGCGCCGAGCCGCTTTCGATCGATGGCGCCTGCCCGGCGCGCGCCAGCGAATAGGCGACGCCGCCGCGCGCCACGGCGACATCCGGGTCCTCGTTGTGCAGCAGCGCTACCGGCGCACCGCGCCAGTTTGAGAGCACATCGACAAGACGTTGCGCCAGCGCGGCGCCGCGGAACACGCCGCCGTTGAGCAGCAGGGTATCCGGGACCGGCAGGCTGCCATCGTCCGCCATGCCGAGGGCTTCGCGTGCGGCCTGCGCATGCTGGCGCAGGAAGCCGGCCAGGTGGCGCGTGATGGCCGGGTCGCTCGCATAGGGCAGGCCGAATTCGACGATGCCGGCGCGCGCGCGTTTCGCCGCCTCCTGGGCTTCGTTGGGCGGAAAGAAGCCGTCGAGCACGATCCGCTGGACGTCCTCGCGCGTGATCGTGGCCGAGCGGCTGGCGCCGATCAGGCGTGCGCCGGAACCGAGCAGGGTCACGGTCACCTGGTCCGGCGCATCGGGCGCCAGCAGCTGTTCCTTGGCGGCGCGGCAGCGTTCCGTCAGCTGGGCCAGGCGGCCGGCCGTCAGGCGTTCTGGCGCATTTTCATCCCTCAGGCGTGATTCGGCCAGGTGCGCCAGCGCCAGGTCCATGTTGTCGCCGCCGAGGATCAGGTGGTTGCCGACGCCAATGCGCGTCAGCTTCGGCTGGCCGTCCTCTTCCAGTTCGACCTTCACCAGGCTGAAGTCGGTGGTGCCGCCGCCGACGTCGGCCACCAGCACCAGGCGCGTGCCCGCCAGGTCTTGCGCCAGGGTGGCGCGGTGGCGGTACAGCCAGTCGTACAGGGCCGCCTGCGGTTCTTCCAGCAGGCGCAGCTCCGGCAGGCCGGCCATGCGCGCGGCCTCCAGCGTGAGGGCGCGTGCGCCTTCGTCGAAGGAGGCGGGAACGGTGAGGACGATTTGCTGGCGCTCGAGCGGCGCCGTCGGGAAGCGCCGGTTCCAGGCCGCGCGCAGGTGCGCGAGGTAGCTGGCGCTGGCCGCCACCGGCGACACCTTGGGTACTTCAAGCGCATCGGCGCCCCAGGGCAGGATCGCCGCCATGCGGTCCACGCCCGCATGCGACAGCCAGCTCTTGGCGCTGGCCACCAGCCGGCCCGGGGTCTGGCTACCCAGCACGCGGGCCAGGCGCCCGACGGCGACGCGCTCGACGCCGGCCGGGTCCTGCTGGACCCAGGGCAGTTGCAGTTCGCCGGGAGCGAGTTCGTTATCGAGCGGGTGGTAGCGCATCGAGGGCAGCAGCGCAGTTGCCGCTACTTCCCCCGGCGCCACCAGCTGTTCGATGGCCAGCAGTTCGACCGCCGCGCCGGGCGCGGCAAAGGCGAGCACCGTGTTGGTGGTGCCCAGGTCGATGCTGACGAGGTAGGTCACCGCGCTTACTGTTGGCGGACGTCGAACTCGATCTTCCAGCGCTGGCCGTCACGTGCGACCGCGGCCAGTTCCAGCGTCCCTGCGTCGGTCGCCAGCGCGTGCAGCTTGACCTGCACCACGTCGCCGGCCACGCGGCCTTCCGCCGGCAGGGTCGCCTGGATCTCGTTCATTTCCTGCAGCTCGTCCGGGCCCCAGAACTCGAGCACCTCGCCGATGCGGTCCTGGCGCCGGGTGGTGGAGCCGAAGAAGCGGAAGGTGACCGGCTCGCCCACCACCAGGCCGAATTCCTGGCCCGGCAGTTCGAGTTCGCTGCCTTCTTCCATGCCGAAGGGGGCCACGCACAGTGCCTCGATCGGCGGCTCCATGCCGGGAATCGCCGGCATCGAGGATTCGACGCCGACGTAGTAGGAACGGGCCGTGCCGCCGCGGATGCGCACGCCGCCGCCACGGCGTGCATAGCTGAAGTAGGCCGCGCCGCGCGCCACCGCGAGATCCAGGTCGGCGCCTTCCAGCATGCGTGCGGGCTCGGCGCCTTCCATGTACAGCCAGTCGTTGATGGTGTCCATTACGCGCTGAGCCAGGATGTTCGACTTGAACACGCCGCCGTTGAACAGCACCGCGCTCGGGTGCAGGAAGCTGGCATCCGGATTGACCGCGCGGCCGAAGCCTTCCAGCTCGGCGGTGGCGCCGGCCTGGCGTGCCAGGAAGGCGGCCAGGTGCTTCGTGATCGCGGCGTCCTGGGCATACGGCAGGCCGACCTGGGTCAGGCCGGCGCGGGTGCGGGTGGCAGGACGTGCGGATGCTTCCACGCGCGGGAAGAAGCCTTCGGTAATGAAGGCGGTGACTTCGTCGCGCGTCAGTTCGGTGCGGATCGAGCCGCCGATGAGTTTCGAGCCGCGGCTCGGCACCACGATCGGCCACACGGTGGCATTCGCGTCGGCCAGCAGGTGTTCCTTGGCGCTGCGGCAGCCATAGGTGAGGGCGCGCATCTGCCAGGCGTCGAGCTGGGTGCCGCTCGCCTGGAGTTTACGCGCCACGAAGTGGGCCAGCGCCAGGTCCATGTTGTCGCCGCCCAGCAGGATGTGGTCGCCCACCGCCACGCGGTGCGGCTCGAGCGTGCCCTCGCGTTCGAGGATCGCGATCAGCGAGAAGTCGCTGGTGCCGCCGCCGACGTCGACCACCAGCACGATGTCGCCGGCCTTGACCTGCTTACGCCAGGCGCCGCGGCTGCCCTGGATCCAGCTGTACAGGGCCGCCTGCGGCTCTTCCAGCAGGGTTGGGTTCATGCCCGCATTGCGCGCCGCTTCCGCGGTGAGTTCGCGCGCGCCCGGATCGAAGGACGCCGGGATGGTGACGGTGACCTGCTGCTGGTCGAAGGGCGCGTCCGGATGCGCCACATTCCATGCCTGGCGCAGGTGCGCCAGGTAGCGGGTCGAGGCCTCGAGCGGCGAAACGCGCGTGACTTCTTCCGGCGCGTCGTGCGGCAGGATGGCGGCGCGGCGGTCGACGCTCGGGTGGCTCAGCCAGCTCTTGGCCGAAGACACCAGGCGGATCGGGGTGGTGGCGCCGCGGCTGCGCGCCATTTCGCCCGCGATGAAGCCTTCGCCGCCCGCGCTCCAGGGCAGCGCGGTTTCGCCCGCCGCCAGTTCGTCCGGGTGCGGCAGGTACAGGAAGGAGGGCAGCAGCGGCAGCGCTTCGACCGTGCCGGGCGCGCTCAGCTGCGGGATGGCCAGCACGCCGTCGACGGTCTTTTCGCCGTCGCTGGCCTGCAGGTCGACATAGGACAGGGCGCTGTGGGTGGTGCCCAGGTCGATGCCGATGGCGTAACGTGGGTCGCTCACAGCTCCACCTCCGCCGGCGCCAGCACGCGCGCGTCATGCTTCTCGGCCAGCTGCGGCAGCTGGACCTTGCTGGCGCGCCAGCCGCGGTGCGACAGGGTGCCCTTGAACGGGGCCTGGCCGACCACGTTGCCGGTCAGGCGCACGCTGGCGGCGTCGAAGCCTTCTTCCAGCGTGACGCGTGCGCCTTCCGCTTCAGCACGCACCGGCTCGATAGTGAAGTGCTCGCGCAGCACGCGCGCGCAGCCTTCGTGCACCACGCGGGCGGCGGCGCCGATGTCGGCGTCGGAATAGGCGCTCAGGTTTTCCTGGGTGAAGTCGATCAGGCGCGCTTCGCGCTGGAGCAAGCTCAGCAGCTGCAGGGCCGACTCGGCGCTCGGGGCGCGCAGCGGGGCCGCGGTCGGGGCGGCGGTAGGCACGGGCGTCGGGGCCGCGGTCGGTGCCGGTGTGGGCATCGCCACCGGGTCCACCCCATCATCGCGCACGCGCGCTGCAAACTCGGCATCGCCGAGCGATTTGAAGAAGGCGCCAAAGGCGATCGAAAGCCGGCTGAAGAAGCCCGGCAGATTGGTCGGAGTAGTCATTCTTGATGTTCTGTAGGGTAAGGGACGGGCGCGCTGTCGGACAGAGTCCGGGCCACGGTCCGGAAAACGCGCATGATACCAGTTTGGCTACAGCCGAGGCACGCGTGCGGTAGGGTGGTCGGCATAGCCGACCACCCTACGGATCACGCAAAACCTAGTGCGCCGCCATTTCGCGCATCCGGCGCCGCAGCGCGCGTTCGCGCCGCGCCTCTTCCTGCCAGTCTTCGCGCAAGGCGCGCCACAGGGCAATCACCATCAGCACGATCACCAGCGCGAAGGGCAGGGCGAACAGGATGGTGGCCGTCTGCACCGCGTCGATCCCGCCCGCCAGCAGCAGGCTGATGGCGATGCCGGCGATCAGGATGCCCCAGACCAGCTTGGTACGGGCCGGCGGGTTCGGGTCGCCGCCGCGGCTCATCATGCCCAGCACCAGCACGGCCGAGTCGCCCGAGGTCACGAAGAAGACCACCACGAGCAGCGTGGCCACCATCGACATGATGCTCCCAAAAGGCAGGGCCTCGAACATTGCGAACAGGGTCGTGGCCAGGTCGGCCTTGACGGCGTCGGCCAGCGGGATGTGCTGCCAGATCTCCAGGTAGAGCGCGGTGCCGCCGAAGATCGAGAACCAGACGAAGGCCGCCAACGACGGAGCCAGCACGGTGCCGATGATGAACTCGCGGATGGTGCGGCCGCGCGAGACGCGCGCGATGAACAGGCCGACGAAGGGCGACCACGAGATCCACCAGGCCCAGTAGAAGATGGTCCAGTTGGCCACCCAGCTGCTGTCGCGGAAGGGCGTGGCGCGCAGGCTCATGCGCACGATCTCGCTGGCGTAGCTGCCCAGGGTATTGGTGAAGGTGTCGATGATCGCCACCGTGGGGCCGAGCAGGAATACGGCGAGGGCGAGTAGGGCCGCCATCGCCATGTTCACGTTGGACAGCAGCTTGACGCCCTTTTCCACGCCGCTCACGGCCGAGGCAATGAACATGGCGGCGGTCACGACGATGATCGCGACCTGCGAGGCGGGACTGATGGCGAGCCCGAACACGGCGTTCAGGCCGCTGTTGATCTGCAGTGCGCCGACGCCGAGCGAGGCGGCCACGCCGAAGGCCGTGGCCACCACCGCCAGACCATTGAACAGTCCGGACATGGCGCGCACGGGGCGCCAGGGCAGCGAGCTGGTGACGGTGCTGATCAGGGAGTTGCCGGCGCGGCGGTACTGGAAGAAGGCGATCGCCAGCGCCACCACGCTGTACACGGCCCAGGGGTGGATACCCCAGTGGAAAAACACATAGCGCATGGCGGCGTTGGCGGCCTCCGGGGTGCCGGCGGTGACGCCTGGCGGCGCGGTGACGTAATGGGAAATTGGTTCAGCCACGCCCCAGAACACCAGGCCAATGCCCATGCCGGCGGCGAACAGCATGGCGAACCAGCTGCCGACGCTGAATTCCGGTTCGTCGTCCTCGCCGCCGAGTTTCAGGCTGCCGTAGCGGCTGAAGGCGACATAGGCGGCGAACAGCACCAGCCCGAGGACCACCCACAGGTAGAACCAGCCGAAGTTGCGGGTGAGGGAAGCGAGCATGGTGTCGAACACGGACGCCATGTTGTCGGGGGCGAGGATGCCCCATAACACGATGAGAAAGATAAAGCCCGCAGAGCAGAGCATTTGCATGAGTTCTCCTTATTGATGCGTGCGGACGCTGCCGCAGGCAGGCAAGGCGGGCGTGGCGTGGGCACGACACGGCTCGGCACGTGTGGCCACCTTGCACTTTGACGGATAGCCTGCATGACAGGCTTCAGAGGGGCACGCATCGCGTTGCTGTGGCAGCGACGCGATGACCCGACTGGCGAGAGGAATAGTAGGGCTGGCCTGGGCCAGCAGGCTGCAGTGTAACACATCGTGCATTTGCACAAATGTTTTAGCAAATGTACACGGGAATGGGAAGATAGTCGATCGGTGAATGGCGATCATCATGGATCGCAATTTGATTTCTATCTGGAAGGGGTCATACTGGAAGCATCCAAAACGATTCCAAGAGAGAAGATCATGCCCAGCTCCCTGCCCGTGTCCGCCCAGGTCATCAATACTGCCTTCGGTTTCATCCAGAGCCTGTTCCGCCGCCCGGCGCCTGCCACCGTGCACGCCAATGCGCCCGACCTGTTTACCCTGTACCAGATGAGCCGCGGCCGCGATTCCGTCTCGCCCGCAGTCCTGCGCAAGCTGGCCGACGCTGCAGCGAAATAAGCGTCCGGCAAACCCCTCTCGAAGCCTGCCTCGCGCAGGCTTTTTTGTATCCGAGGATCTAGGTCAGGAAATTGGGCCTTTCATGCAGGCGTAGATGATCCGCGCGATCACGGCGAGGAGAATCAGCCACACGATCCAACGTACGGTGCGGTATCGTCTGGCGGCTATTTCACCGAAAACGTTCAAGATCAGCTCGGCAAGCATGTTGTCTCCTCTTATTCCAGCACAGTCACTTCGTCATCTGGTCCTGGCTCGCAGGCCGCGCCCAGCGGCTCCCAGCCGCGCCGCACCACGATGCGCTCCTGCGTATGGCACAGTTCGACGCGGCGCGCCTGCGGCGCCTGGCGGCGCACGAAGGCTTCGATCGAGGCCGGCACGCTGACCTGCAGCGCGAGCGCCTCGACGTCCTGGTCCGGGTGGTCGTCCAGGTGCACCAGCGGCACGAACTGGCCGGCGAACATCATCCAGCGCGACGGAATAGTGACCGGCCCGGCGGCATAGCCCTGGGCGCGCAGCCATTGCTGGGCATCCTCGCGTGGGTGCTCGCTTGCGTTTCCGTCGGCGCGCGCATGCGCGCGCGCGCCCCAGGCGCTGGCGAGCACTTCCGCCACCCACTGGTTACAGTTCTGGTAACGGGTGCCATAGGCATAGGCGTTGGCGCTGTACTGGCCGGCCAGCAGGGCCAGCGCCAGGCGCTTGTCGAGCGCGGTCCGGGCCAGGCGCGCGCCGTCTTCTTCGGGCAGGAACAGCAGCGAGACATGGCCGCGCGCAGGCGCATCCGCGCCCAGCGCGAAGCCGGCAATGCCCTGGTCGAACAGGCGCGGGCGCGATTCGTCGCAGGCATAGTAGAGCTGGCGCACGGCCCAGGGACCGCCGGGATTGTCGCGCAGGGCGATGCCGGCGTGCGAGTACAGCTGGCCGAAGCGGCTCAGGTCGAGGCCGGCGCGCGAGATCAGGGCGACATTGCTGCCTGAGCGTTCCAGTTCGGCCTTGACCACGCCGGCGAAGCGCAGCACGCGGTCTTGCCCGGCGGCGCCGATATCAAGCGACTGCTGGCAGAAGACAGGGAGGCCCGCCCATGCGCCGGCGCTCGCGCCCAGCAGCAGGGCGCCAAGGGCAAGCTGGCGGAACATCGATCAGATGGTGACTTTGCGCGAAGCCAGGTCGCGGTACCAGTCGTCCTGGAGGGCCAGGAAGAAGGAACGCTTGGTGTCGGCGTGCGCGAACTCGAAGCCATAGACGCGCTCGCTGACCTGCACCAGTTCGCCCTTGTCCACGCCACGATCCGTCAGCGCGCGGTTCGGCACGTCGAGCGTGAATTCGCGCGCGCCGGCGACCGCACGCAGGGTCATGCGGGTAGTGTCCGGCTTGGCCGGCGCCTGGGCGATGTCGATCACGCGATAGTCGCCCGCGGCCACGCGGTCGTCGCCGCTAGAGCTGTTGCTGGAAGCGCCGATCGAATCGGAAATGCTGCCGGACGAGGCCGAACCCGCGCTGGAAGCGGAGGAGGTCAGGCTGGTGGCCTGGGTTGGGGCGGCACAGGCGAGCGCGAAAGCGGCCAGGCACAGGGCGCGCGAGAAAGTACTGGTGTTCATGATGTGTCTTTCGATGAGATCGGACGGATGGCGCCTATGGTACAAGCCGCGCGAACCCTTGAGAAGGCGGCTGTCGAGCTAAATCTGTAAGTTCTTGTAATGGCTCATCCTGGGGTGGCTCCGGAAAGAATCCGCGATCCGGCGTAGCATGTTCCTTTTGCTAAGTACTCGACAAGAAATCAATGAGTTTTGGCAAACAGAACCGGAGGTGCGGCTTGCCGATGTGATGCAAGGCGGCGAGTGCGCCGCAGTGCGAGCACTGCAAGCAGGAGCCAACGCAGCAGCGCGCCGGTTATGGCAGCCAAAAACACATTGATTTCGGGGCGAGTACGTAACCACCAGGAGGTGCCGATGACACAAGCCATGAACCAGCGGGTCCTGCTCGCTTCCCGTCCCGAGGGCCTGCCGCGACTTGAAAACTTCCGGATCGTGGACGAACCTGTCCCCGTTCCCCTTGAGGGCCAGCTGCTGCTGGAAGTCCTGTACCTGTCGCTCGACCCCTACATGCGCGGCAGGATGGACGATGCCAAGTCCTATGCCAAACCGGTCGAGATCGGCGCTGTGATGGAAGGCGGTACGGTGGCGCGCGTGGTCGCTTCGCGCCTGGATGGCTACGCCGTGGGCGACATCGTGCTGTCGCATTCGGGCTGGCAGCGCTATGCGCTGTCGGATGGCGCCGACCTGCGCAAGCTCGACCCAGCCGCGGCCCCACCCAGCACCGCACTTGGCGTGCTCGGCATGCCGGGCTTTACGGCCTGGGCCGGCCTGTTGCAGATTGGCCGACCGGCGCCGGGCGAGACCGTGGTGGTGGCTGCGGCCAGCGGCGCGGTGGGCTCGGCGGTGGGGCAGATTGCCCGCATCAAGGGCGCGCGTGCGGTCGGCATCGCGGGCGGACCGGACAAGTGTGCCTTCGTGCGCGATGAGCTGGGCTTCGACGCCGTCATCGACCACCGCGCGCCTGATTTCGCACAGCAGCTGTCCAGCGCCTGCCCGGCAGGCATCGACGTCTATTTCGAAAACGTGGGCGGCAAGGTATTCGATGCGGTGTTCCCGCTGCTGAACGATTTCGCCCGGGTGCCGGTCTGTGGCCTGATCTCGCAGTACAACGCCTTGCCCCAGGCCGAACCGGGACCGGACCGTCTGGCGCTCGTGATGCGCGATGTGCTGAAGAAAAGTTTGACGATTCGCGGTTTTATCCAGCGCGAATTTGCCAACCTGCGGCCTGCCTTCCTGCAGGAAGCCCAGGGCTGGATTGCCGACGGCTCACTGCGCTACCGGGAGGATATTGTCGAGGGCCTGGAACGGGCACCGGCCGCCTTCATCGATTTGCTGCAGGGGCGCAATTTCGGCAAGCTGGTCGTCAAGCTGGGCGAATGAATCTGGCTGTTCGGAGGGGGGCGTCAGCCCCAGAGCAGGAAGTAGAGGGCGCCGTAACCGAGCACTGCCGCTAGCGCGACAAGGAGCAGGCCCAGCAGCGGATAGACATTAACGCGCTGCTTGCGTCCTGGCCGGCGTTTCGGGAAATGTCTCGCTTGTGCTATGTGAATGGTATTCATAGGGCCGCCTCTGGAGTTCGGTTAAGGGTGAGATTACGGCCTCTGCCAAAAGTTTCAAGTGTTACGGCCAAACTGAAAAGAATTCTTACAAATTTCCAGAATGCACTACATTAGTTGCTGCGCATACGCACGCTAACGCACAGACGGCTACGCCGGAAAGGAGCATATTCGAGGCATTGTATTGATGAGCCATAACCGACTTTGAGATCGCCATGCTGCTGCCTACCTTCGTGACCCTGGTTGCCATCATCGTCCTCGCGACGCTGCTGCCCTTGTTGCGATGTACCGGGTGGTGGATCCGCGACCTCGATTTCCCGCGCCTGCAGCTGGCCATCCTGTCGCTGGCGGTGCTGGTCGGGCAGTTCGTGTTCCTCGACTGGCGCGACAGCCATTTCCACTGGCTGCTGGTGGCGAATGCCGCCTGCCTGGCCTACCAGGCTTGGTGGATCATTCCCTATACCAAAGCCTATCCCCGTGAAGTGAAGCCCGCCGTGATCGCCGACAGCAGCCGGCAGTTCCGCATCCTGACCGCGAATGTCCTGATGCCGAACCGGAATGCCGAAGGCCTGATCACCCTGATCCGTGTGCACAATCCGGACATTTTCGTCACCCTGGAAACCAATGCATGGTGGCAGGAAAGGCTGGATGTGCTGGAAAAGGACTATCCGTATTCGCTCAAGTGCCCGCTGGAGAATCTGTACGGAATGCACGTGTATTCGCGCTATCCGCTCGAGGACAGCGCGATCCAGTTCCTGGTCGAGGACGACATCCCCTCGATGCATACGCTGGTGGTGCTGCCGTCCGGGCACAAGGTGCGCATGCACTTCCTGCACCCGACGCCGCCGAGCCCGACCGAGCACATGGAATCGACCCAGCGCGACGCCGAACTGTTAGTGGTGGCCAAGAGCGTGGCCGAGGCCGGCCTGGCGACGCCGGTGATCGTCGCCGGCGACCTGAACGACGTGGCGTGGTCGACCACGACCCGGCTGTTCCGCAAGATCAGCGGCCTGCTCGATCCGCGCATCGGACGCGGCATGTTCAATACCTTCCACGCCGGCTTCTGGTTCGCGCGCTGGCCGCTCGACCACCTGTTCCACAGCGAGCATTTCACGCTGTCCTTCATCCGGCGCCTGCCGTCCTTCGGCTCGGACCATTTCCCGATGCTGGTCGAACTGACCTATGACAGCAAGCACGGCGCCGGCCAGGAAGGACTGGTCGCGGATGAGGAAGACCATGCGCTGGCCGATGAAAAGATCGCCGCCGAGGATGTGACGGTGGACGACGTGCACGAACCCCAGGCGTGAGGCCGGGCTTATGCTGCCCTTGAACGCTTGAGGAAATCTTCCACGACAGAGTCGAGGTCTTTGCGGGCATAGATGAGATCTTCCAGCCGCTGCATGGCCTGTTCGAATTCGTCGGAACTAGCCTCGAGAAAGCGCTGGCGCCGTTCAGCAGACTGGTGTGGCGCTTCGAACGGAAACATTGCAAGCAGGGCGGCAAGACCTTGCGCGATCTCGTTCAAGCCGACGCGCTGGAATGCGTCGACAAAGATCCCATAGTCGGGATTGTCCGGGAAATTTGCCTCGAAAAAATACTGAAATCCGCCATTGCCAATGATGCCGAGAGCAGTGTCGACGATGATGGCGCTGCGGCAGGGATCGTTGAGGTGCTCGAGCGGCTTGCCTAGCTGTTCGAACATGGTATAGCAGGTCGACAGCATATCCTTGCCCTGCACCATTATTGGTCTCCCGGCCTTCCTTCCACGCTGGCGGCGCCGGCGACCAGGGCTTGGGCATACAGGGTGAAATCATCCAGCCCCCGCTTGATGATGGTCACCAGGGCCGGCAGCGGCGCTTCCTGGTAATCCCATTCGGCGCGGCAGAATTCGCCGGTGCGCTTGAGGTCCTCGGCCAGCGTCGGCTGGATCCAGCCGTGCTCGGCCAGCAGGGTGATGACTTCGCGCTCGTCGTGCGGCAGGCCGAGCCTGGCGTTGCCGATCACGTAGTCGCCCATCTCGATGGCGGCTTCCCAGGCGCGGATCACGTTGAGGGTGGCCGCGTCCTGGCGCGTCAGGTCGGTAACAAACGTGGTCGGGTCCTTTTCGTACTCTTCTCGTGCGCGCCGGCAGCAGCGTTCGATGGTGCCGGCCTTGTGTACCAGGATGTCGTCGTCCACTACGTCCTCCGCTTGTGCTTTCTTTAGATCAGAAACATGAGCGCCGCCACGCAGGTCGGCCCCAACGCTCCCAGGAACAGCCCGCCCATGCCGATCGAACCGTCATTGAAACCCTCGCGCAGCAGGGCGGCGCCGGCCGGGTTGGGGGCGTTGGCGATCACGGTCAGCCCGCCGCCGCCGACCGCGCCGGCCACCAGCATGTACTTGGCGTGCTCGGACAGGCCTTCGATCAGCGAACCGAGGTAGGTCAGTGCCGCATTATCGGTGATTGCGGTCAGGGCCAGCGCGCCGAAGAACAGCGCGGTCGGCTCCAGGCTGGAGACCAGCGGCTGCAGCCACCACTGCTGCATGCCGCCCAGCACCACCAGCCCGGCCAGGAAGAAGCCGACCAGCAGGCCTTCCTTCAGGATCAGCGGCGACTGGTGCTTGGGGTAGGCCTGGGTATAGCCGAGGAAGAGCAGGAACAGGCCGATGAACAGCACCGGGTGGTGCGCCAGCAGCACCACGCCCGCCAACAGCAGCAGGTGAACTAGCGACACGACGACCGGCATGCGGACATCTTCCACCACGGCGCCAGGCGCCAGGTGGCGGCGCAGCAGCAGGGTCACGACCGTCGCGTTG
Organism: Massilia sp. IC2-477; assembly: GCF_020707265.1. Classification (GTDB taxonomy): domain Bacteria; phylum Pseudomonadota; class Gammaproteobacteria; order Burkholderiales; family Burkholderiaceae_D; genus Telluria. The sequence goes on along the minus strand of NZ_JAJFEQ010000004.1, from coordinate 477,057 downwards.
ATGCACACCGCCAGCGCGGCGCGCCAGCCGAAGGTGGCGGCCATGTAGGCGCTATCCCAGCCCCAGGTGCCGGCCACCATCAGCACCGGCGGCGCGGCATAGGCGGTGAGGGTGCCGCCGATCGAGACGTTGACGAACAGCACGCCCAGCGCACCATACTTCATCCATTCCGGAATGCCGGGACGGAACACCTGGGGCGCCAGCATCAGGGCCGCCAGGGTCATCGCGGCTGGCTCGGTGATCAGGGAACCGGCCAAGGGCACCAGCGCCAGGCCGAGCCAGCACAGCGCCACTTCGGTGCGCACCGGCGCCAGCCGGGCGAGCAGGGCGAGCAGGTCGCGCACGGCGTCCAGCACCGGCTTCGAGGCGGCGATCACCATCACCACGAACACGAACAGCGGCTCGGTGTACTGGCGCGTTTCCGCATAGCGGATGGCCTCGCTCCCGCCGGCCAGCAGGGCCATAGCCAGGATCAGCACGAAGGCCCAGAAGCCGAACACCACCTCGACTTCGCCCAGCAGGTGGAACAGACCGGCATGGCGCGGATGGCGCCGCGCCAGCGAATGGAACAGCTTGGTGGAAAAGGTATGGACGAGGGCGATCGCAAACAGGATGGCGCCGGTGAGCTGGAGCGTGGTCACGGATGGACTCCGTGGCGTGCGGGAGACAGATTGCGCATTGTCTGGATGGTAATGAACGAAGCCGCATTATTCCATGTTTCGCAGCGACGGCCTTGGATTGTCGGGCAGAGAGCACCTTTAGCTTCTGTCAATACCAATCACCCAACTGGTATGGCCGAAATGAATACACCTTGCCAAACCCGAGCTCAACGAGTACTGTACGTTTATACAGTATTTGTTTGCCAACCCATATGAATTGCTCATCCACACCGGGGGTATCCCCGCTGGCTGCGCCGGAGGCTTTGCACCCTTCGCTGTGGCGCGCCTCGCAGCTGGCGCGCTCCGGCACGCGCTGCATCGACACCGGTCATGCGGCGCTGTCGCCCCAGCTGCCGGGCGGCGGCTGGCCCGTCGGCACCCTCGTCGAACTGCTGCAGCAACAGCCCGGCATCGGCGAGATGCGCCTGCTGCGCCCGGCCCTGCAGGCCTGTGCCGAACGCCGCATCGTCCTGCTGCAGCCGCCCCATCCACCCCAGGCCCTGGCGCTGGCCGCGCTGGGACTGCAGCCGTCGCAACTGCTGTGGCTGCGCACCAGCCGCAGCGCCGACGCGCTGTGGGCGGCCGAGCAAGTGTTGCGCAGCGGTAGCTGCGGCGCGCTGCTGTTCTGGGCCAACCATGCACGCGGCGAAAGCCTGCGCCGCCTGCACCTGGCGGCCCAGGCCGGCGAAACCCTGTTCTTCATGCTGCGCCCGCTGGCCGCGGCCCAGGATGCCTCGCCCGCGCCGCTGCGCCTGGCCCTGCGACCGGCGGCCGGCGGCGTGCACATCGACTTCGTCAAGCGCCGGGGGCCGCAGCGCGATGCGCCGCTGTTCCTGCCGCTTGGTTTACCACTTGCTTCTTCTCTCCTGCAACGACATGCGTTTGTGGATCGGCCTGTCCCTACCCCAGCTGGCGCTCGAAATCTTCAGCCCCAACTGGTGCAATGACGCGGGCAGCGTCGTGCTCGAGCAGGAGCGCGTGCTGGCGGTCTCGCCGCTGGCACGCGCCGCCGGCGTCGGGCGCGGCATGCGGCGCGGCGGCGTGCTGATGCTCATGCCCGAGGCGCGCCTGCACGAGCGCGACCCCGCGCGCGAAGCCGAGGCCCTCGATGCGGTCGCGCTGGCGATGTTGCAATTCACGCCCCAGGTCGCGCTGGCCGAGGAAGCGACGCTGCTGCTCGACATCGGCGCCAGCCTGCGCCTGTTCGGCGGCATCCGTGCCCTGTGCGCACGGGTGCGCGCCAGCCTGCAGGCGCTCGGCTTCACGGCCTCCATCAGCTGTGCGCCGACGGCGCGCGCGGCCTGGCTGCTGGCGCGCGCCGGCGCCAACCGGCTTGCCCATGGCCAGCGGCAGGGCCGCGGACGTGCGCTGCGCATGGCCTCGCTCGAGCGCCGCCTGGAACACTTGCCGGTGGCGCTGCTGCCGCCGGCCCGGCCCTACATGTCCTGGTTCGAAGGCATCGGCTGCGAGCGCCTGGGCGAGCTGCGGCGCCTGCCGCGCCCCGGCCTGCAACGGCGCTGCGGGCGCGAACTGCTCGACACCCTCGACGCCGCCTACGGCATGTGTCCCGAGCTGTTCGAATGGGTCGCGCCGCCCGAGAGTTTCCGCGCCCGGCTGGAACTGTTCGACCGCATCGAGCAGGCCGATCTGTTGCTGGCCGGCGCCCGTCACCTGGTGCTGCAGCTGGTCGGCTGGTTGTGCGCGCGCCAGCTTGCGGTCGAGCGCATCACGCTGCTGATGGAACACGAGCGCGGACGGGTGGCGATGCCGCCCACGCCGCTCGAGATCGCCCTGGCCGAGCCGAGCTGGCGCGACGAGCACCTGGTGCGCCTGCTCAAGGAACGCCTGGCCCGCCAGGAACTGCCGGCGCCGGTCATCGGCCTCGGCCTGGAGGCGCGGCAGGTGAGGGCGATGGCGCCGCCCACCGAATCGCTGTTTCCCGAGCCGGGCGGCAGCGAGGAAGACCGCATGCGCATGCTCGAGCTGCTGGTGGCGCGGCTAGGCGCCGACAACGTGCTGCAGGCGCTGCCGCAGGCCGACTACCGGCCCGAGGTCGCCAACGAATGGGTGCCGGTGCAGCAGAAGGCCGAGCGTGCGGCGCAGGCTGCGGCGCGCCTGCCGCCGGACGTGTCCAGCCTGCCGCGCCCGAGCTGGCTGCTGGCCAAGCCGATCGCGCTGCTTATACGCAACCACCGACCCTTCTACGGTTCGCCGCTCAAGGTGGCCTCGACGCCCGAGCGCATCGAGGCCGGCTGGTGGAGCGACACGCAAACCCGGGACTATTTCATTGCGGAAGGCCAGGACCATACGCTGTACTGGATCTACCGCGAGCGCATCGTCGGGTCGGGCGAGGATGCCGAGCCGCGCTGGTACCTGCACGGGCTGTTCGGCTAGCACGGCGGCTGCGGCCTGCTGCGCGAGGCGCGGGCCGCGTGTCCCATGCATATCCGCGCGGGGTCATGGTGCGGCTAACCGGGCGCTTCAATTTGCGCGTTTGCGCGATACTAGCGCCAGGTCGACAGGCGGCGTGCATGTTGCATTGCGCCTGCGTCGGCAATCGATCATGCATGGGATGGAGGCTGAGTGTTCGGCTTGATGAGCAGCCGCTGGTGCAGCGCGGGACATCCGGGATTCCCTCCTGGTGCTGGACAGCCCTACGGGGAAGACACGGAAGCGCAGGTGGGCGGCATCCGCAAGGTGCTGGTCGTCGATGACGAAGCCGACGTCGCCGACCTGGCCGAGATGTTGCTGTCGGCGCATGGTCTGGATGCCATGGTCGCCTATTCCGCCGCCCAGGCCCTCGAGCTGCTGGCCACCCATCCCGACATCGACGCCGTCATTTCCGACGTCATGATGCCCGGCATGAATGGCCTGGAACTGGCCGAGCGGATTTCACGCAACTATCCCAAGGTCAAGATCATCCTGGCATCCGGCTACATGGCCCCGTCCATGTTCAACGGCCAGCCGCTCAAGCAGCTGTTCATCGCCAAACCCTACCGGATCGACCATCTCCTCAAGCTTCTGCACACCTGAGCCGGCATCAAGGCGCCAGCGCAACACGCGTCAGGTGCAGCTGGGTCCGCACCACATAGCCCAAGGATTCGTACAGGGCGATCGCACCCTTGTTGCTCGGATACACATGCAGGAAAGGCTGGTCGCCCTGCGCGGCGATGCGGCGCGTGCGCTCGGCCAGAAGCTGGCGCGCATAGGCCTTGCCACGGAAATCCGGATGCACGCACACCGCGCTCACCTCGACCGCACCCGTCGGGCGCATCCGCTCTCCCGTCATCGCCGCCAGCCGCCCGCCTGCGCGGATGCCGAGGAACTCGCCCAGCTCGTGGGTGCGCCCGGCAAACGGTCCTGGATTGGTCAGCTCGGCCAGCGCGCGCATGTCAGGCGCGTCCGCCGCACCCAGCACCAGCAAGGGCAGCGTGGATGGCTCAGGCGCACGCGTGGCGATCATCTGCAGCACCGGATCGAGCGGAGTGAGCGCAAAGCCGGCTGCTTGCGGCGGCGCCGAAGGCGTGACCAGCATGACGGCCTCGCCGGGCTGCAACAGCGCGCCCAGGGCATCCCAGGCTTCCCGGCTGTCGTCGGCAAGGGCGGCGAAGGGACCGACATCGCGCGGGTAGCGTTTGGCCAGCGCAGCGCCGAGGGCGAAGTGGCGGTGGCCGCCGGTGAGGGCCGACCAGACCGGCCGGTCGAGCGCAGCATGCAGGGCAGGGGACATGGGTGTGCTTCCGTAATGTCGACGGCAAGATGATAGCGCCGACCGCATGCTATTGTCCCGGTCTGGATGAAGCGGATGAGGAAGCGATGGAAACCAAGACGACCGATTACAGCGAACTGCTGTTTGCCTACCATGTGCGCGAACTGGCGATGAAGCGCCTGGTGCACGAAACGCCGGAAGGCTTGAGCGCCGAAGCCGCCACCCAGTACATGTTCGAACGATTCGAGCCCACCGTCATCGGCGTGGTGCGCGAGCTGCAGAACGTCGCCGCCATGATCCAGAAGGCGGGCCCGGGCGGAGCCACCCAGGGTTAGACGGCCCGGCTGGGCGCCCCTGGCTACGCGCCCGCGCTTTCCTACTCGCTGACCTTGCCGCGCAGCGCCTTGACCCGGCTGCTCTTCGCCTTCGAGTCGAGCCGGCGCAGCTGCGATCCGCGCGTCGGCCGGGTGGCGCGGCGTACCAGGGGCACGCTTGCCGCACGGTCGACCAGCGCCTGCAGGCGCGCCAGCGCATCGAGCTTGTTCTGCTCGAGGCTGCGCGAGCCCTGGGCCTTCAGGACGATCACGCCTTCCGCGGTGATGCGCGCGTCGCGCAGCGCCAGCAGGCGCTCCTTGACGTCCGCCGGCAGGGACGAGGCGCCCACGTCGAAGCGCGCGTGTACCGCGCACGACACCTTGTTCACATTCTGTCCGCCCGGACCCTGCGCCCGGATCGCGCTGAATTCCACCTGCGCCGGATCGATCACCACCGTTGCCTGTCCCATGTTGCGCATTGTAAGGCAGCCTGTCCTCGCGTGCGACCCGGCAGTGGCGCGCTGCGCTATGATGTATTGACAAAGTACGTTCACTGCGCGCCGCCCCCCCACATGCGGCCATCCAGGAGAAGCGTTGAACCTCTCGCCCTTGCCCCTTGCCGTGTTCGTCGTCGATGCGGCAGGCACCGTCAGGAGCTGGAACAAGGCTTGCGAAAAGCTGGCCGGCTACGGCGCGGCCGACATCCAGGGCATGACCCTGGACCGCATCGTCGAGTTCGACGAGCCGCCGGGCGCCGCTGCGTCGGGGGCAAAGCAGCGCCTGGCGGCGCGCGCCGATGCCGAGAACGAGGGCGTGCTGAAAACCGCCGACGGCCAGCGCCTGCCGGTGCGCATCACGGTCGCGCCCCAGTCCTTCGACCCCGATGCCCCCGGCACCTACAGCGTCATCCTGATCCCGCGCAATGGCCGCCATCCGCCGCGCTACGCCCTGATCCAGGACCTGCCGGTGGCCGACCTCATCGAGTCGCTGCCCTGCGTGTTCTATGTTATCGACCAGAGCGGCCACCTGCTGCTGTGGAACCGTGCGCTGGAAGAAGCGCTCGAGATGCAGGCCGGGGAGCTGCCGAGCACGAACGTCAAGTTTTTCTTCGACGACAAGGACCGGCCCCTGATCGTCGACAAGATCCTCGGCGCCTTCGAGACCGGCTGTTCCACTCATGAGGCCGAGCTGGTGAGCAAGCACGGCAAGCGCAGCTCCTTCCTGTTCCAGTGTGCCCGCAGTACCCTGGGCAATGTACCGGTCGTGTTCGGCACCGGCCTGGACATCACCGCGCGCCGGCAGGCCGAGCACGGCCTGCGGGTGCGCGAGCGCGCCATCTACTCGAGCCTGAACGCGATCGTCATCACCCATTGCGAAGAAGGCGAGCACCGGATCGAATACGTCAATCCCGCTTTCGAGCGCATCACCGGCTACACCCTGGCCGAGATCCGCGGCTCGGACCCGCGCTTCATGCGCATCGACGGCTGCGACGAGGACGAGCGCAGCCGCATCCGCGAGGCCCTGCGGCGCAAGGAAGGCGTGCGCGCCGTGCTGCGCAACGTGCGCAAGAACGGCGAGGTGTTCTGGAACGACCTGCGCATCGACCCGGTGGCCAACCTCGACGGCGACATCACCCACTTTGTCGGGGTCATCAACGACATCACCGAAGCCCGTCACTACGAGCGCAGGTTGCACCACCTGGCCCACCACGACCCGCTCACCGGCCTGGCCAACCGCAACCTGCTGCAGGAGCGCCTGCGCCACGCCATCGAGTGCGCGGAGCGCGACGGCTTCATGGTGGCGCTGGCCTTCCTCGACCTCGACAACTTCAAGCACATCAACGACAACTTCGGCCACGACGCCGGCGACGCGGTGTTGCGCGAAGTGGCCCAGCGCCTGCGCGCCAGCATGCGCGAGGAAGACACCATCGCCCGCATGGGCGGCGACGAATTCGTCCTGCTCATCTGCGACCCGGCCAGCCACGCCGAGGTCGCCGAACTGATCGAGCGCATCCGCCGCAGCATCACCGCGCCGGTCCGGGTCGGGGAGCACGAGATCGTCCCCGGCACCAGCATCGGCGTCAGCGTCTTTCCCGACGACGGCGACAGTCTTGAGAAGATGATGCGCGCCGCCGACGCCGCCATGTACCACGCCAAGACCCTCGGCAAGAACAACTTCCAGTTCTATTCGGCCGAGCTGAACCAGATCGTGCACGAGCACCTGATGCTGGAAGCGAACCTGAGCCGTGCCATCCGCGACAACGAAATGGTGCTGGATTACCAGCCCAAGGTCGACCTGCGCAGCGGCAAGGTCGTGGGGGCCGAAGCACTGGTGCGCTGGCGCCACCCGGTGGACGGGCTGATTCCGCCCGAGCGCTTCATCCCGGTGGCCGAGGAAACCGGACTGATCGTGCCGCTGGGCGAGTGGGTGATCGACGAGGCCTGCGCCGCGCTCAAGGCCATGGCGGCGCTCGGCGTCGACGATTTCGTCATCGCGGTCAACCTGTCGGCGCGCCAGCTGCGCCAGCGCCAGTTCGCCGAGCGGCTCGGGGAGCGCTTGCGCCGCCACGGGGTCGACCCGCGCAAGCTCGAACTCGAGGTGACGGAAAGCCACCTGATGGACCATCCGGAAGAAGCGCTGGAGGCGCTGGCCCAGCTCAAGGCACTCGGCGTGCGCCTGTCGATCGACGACTTCGGGACCGGCTATTCGAGCCTGAGCCACCTGCAGAAATTCCCGGTCGATTACATCAAGATCGACCGCTCCTTCCTGGGCGACGTCGGCCACGACGGCCAGCTGGTCATCACGCGTGCCATCATCGCGCTCGGCCACAACCTCAGGCTCAAGGTGATCGCGGAAGGCGTCGAGACGCGCGAACAGATCGCCTTCCTGCGCCAGCACGAGTGCGACGAAATGCAGGGCTATTATTTCAGCCCGGCGCTGCCGCGCGAGACGCTGCAGGAGATGGTCGCGAAGGACGCCCGCTTGCCGGATTGAGCCTCTCCCGAATGGGAGGGGGTGTTGCAGGTTCCTGTTGTCAAAGGCACATGCTACACTCGCCGGTTGTCCGCCTCTTCTTCTCCGAACGTGTCGCGCTTCCCGTATCGCCTTCCTGGTATCGCCCTGAGCATCCTGCTTGCCGCCGACGCTGTCGCTGCCGACGAGCGCCATGGCCTGCGCGCCGTGCGCAATGCCGGCCCCGCTCCCGCCATCGACGGCCGCCTCGACGACGCCGCCTGGCAGCGCGCCCCGGCCTACGACGGCTTCCACAAGCACGCCCCGCGCGACGGCAAGGAGGCCGCAGGCGGCCTGCGTACCACGGTGCAGCTGCTGGTCGACGACCAGGCCCTGGTGTTCGGCATCCGCGCCTGGGACGACGCGCCGGACAGGATGCGCGGGGCGCTGGCGCGGCGCGACAAGGTCGACCTCGACCAGGACTTCATCGGCATCTGGATCGACCCGGTCGGCCACGGCCGCGCCGCCCAGTTCGTGCGCGTGAACCTGGCCGGCGTGGTCAGCGACGGCCTGCACCGGGCGGACGACGATGAATCCGACCTCGGTCCGGACTTCCCGGTCGAAGCCGCGGTCACGCGCCTGCCTGACGGCTACAGCATGGAAGTGCGCTGGCCGCTGTCGAACCTGCGTTTTCCCTACCGCGGCGGCAAGGACTGGCGCCTGCTGGTCGAGCGCAGCGTGCCGCACGCCGACGGCACCCTGCTGGTCAGCGCGCCGCTGCGCCTGGACGCCTTGAGCCACCTGTCCTTCCTGCGCGACGTCGAGGGCATGGACGACACCGTGGCCGCGGTGCGCGACCGGCGCTTTCTCGAGCTGCGCCCCGAACTGACCCTTCGCGCCGAGCGTGGCGCACACGAAGGCCTGCCCAGACGCGGGCACCAGGCCGAACTGGGCCTGGAGATCAATGCGCGGCCGCGCGCCGACTGGGTGTTCAACGCCACCATCAACCCGGACTATTCGCAGGTCGAGGTCGACCAGCCGGTGTCCCAGGGCGCCGGCAACATCGCCCTCAGCCTGCCGGAAAAGCGCGGCTTCTTCCTCGAGAGCGCCGACGTGCTCGGCCTGCCGCTGCCGGCCTTTTATTCGCGCACCGTGGGCAACCCGGCCTGGGGCCTGCGCGCCACCTGGCGCGCGGCCGATGCTGACGCCACTGCCATGAGCCTGCGCGACCAGGAGGGCGGCCTGGTGCTGCGCGGCCGGCCCTACGAGACCCTCGAGTATATCCAGCCGCGTCCGACCCGGGCCAGCCTGTGGCGCGGGCGCTGGCACGGCGATGGCCTGCTACTGGGGGCCTTTGCCTCGCAGCGCGCGGTCGAGGACCTGGGGAGCAATGACGTGATCGGCATGGACGCCCAGTGGCGCGGCGACACCTTCGGCGGCGCCCAGGGACAGGCCGTCGTCACCGCCATGCATGCGCGCGCCACCTCCGGCTTCGACGAGGATGGGCGGCCGCTGCGCCGCGGCCGTCAGTCGGGCGGCTACCTGCATGGCAAATACATCCACAGTTCGGATGACTGGTGGAACGAGTTCGCGCTGGAAGCGATCGCGCCCGGTTTCGTGAACGACAACGGCTTCGTGCCGCAGGCCGGTATCGTCAAGGGCACGGCCGAAATCGCCCGCAAGCGCGGTCAGCAATCCTTCGCGGGGCTGGAGCTGTACGAGTTCGAGACCCTGCTGCAGCTGGCCGAGGTGCGCACCCTGCACGACCGCGCCAGCGGACAGCCGGGCGGCGAAGTCGTCACGCGTGAACTGCGCCCCGGCATCTGGATGATGGCACCGCGCCAGACCGAGTTCTGGACCCTGCTCGGCTTCGACCGCCAGCGCGCCCGCCCCCGGGGCAGGCTGCACGACACGCGCGCGCTGCACCTTGGTTTTGCGAGCACGCCGCTGCCTTGGGTCTCGAAGATTGCGGGAGAAATCGCGCTCGGACGCCAGCTCGATGCCGACGCCGACCGAGTCGGCCCGGGCGGCAACGTGACGCTGGACGTCGGCCTGCGCTTCCCCCTGCGCCGGGGCTGGTCGCTGGAACTCGACCACCACTTCAATCGCGCCTGGGTCCAGGGCACGCTCGGCCACCCGGCCTTTGCCGACAATGCCTGGCGCTGGCTCGCCAACCTGCACTTCAGCCCGCGCGACTCGCTGCGCCTGCTGGCCCAGAACACCTGGGCCGCACGGCGCGACGATGGCGTGACAAGGCTCGAAGCCTGGAACGAACGCCAGGTGCACCGCTCGCTGCTGTACCGCTACCAGTGGCGCCACGGGCGCATCGCCTCGGCCGGCTACGTGGATGAAAAGATGCCGCTGGTCGGCACGCGCAGCAAGTCGCTGACCTTCAAGCTGCAGTGGGAGCTGTAGCGCCTACTTGAGCGTGCGCACCAGGGCTTCGAAGCTGACCGCACGCTCGCTGCGGTCGACCACGACCAGGTGGGCCGCCGAGGTGAAGGCCTGGGTGCAGGCGACGCCGGGGCCGGGCTCGGTGTCGACGTGCACGACCATCAGCTTGTCGCCGGTCAGGGTCAGGCGTTCGATGCTGGTGCCGTAGCAGCCGCTGGGCCGCGATCCCAGGAAGACCCCGATCACCATCTTGCTGTCGAAGTCGACGTCCGGCACGACGGTGGCGCCGGCGTGTTCCGCCCACAGCGCGGCCCAGGTCGCGCCATCGCGCACCACCAGCTTGCGCGGCGTGGCGATGCGGGAGTAGGCACGCTGGTCGAGGGTGCGGAAGGCCAGGCGCTCGATCGTCACCTTGCTGAACTCTACCGGCGCATCGACGCGTGCGAGCTGCACGATCTGCATCGGCTGGCCGACCACCTGGGCGCAGGCCTCCACCTGGCTGGTGTCACGCTCCACGTATTCGACCACCAGCTTGCCGCCGCGCGAGACGATGTGGGCGACGAAGCTCGTCGTGCACGCATCGGCCGTATTGCCGGCGAAGACGCCGACCAGCATGTGCTGGCTGAAGTCGACTTCCGGCAGCGGGCGCGCCTGGCCATGCTCGGCCCAGAGCGCGGCCCAGGCGGCGGCGTCGCGCACCACGACCTGGCGCGGCTGCGCGATCTTCGAATAGCTGTCTTCCACCAGCGGCGTGAACGAGAGCGAGGTGTCGGGCTTCGGCAGGAAAGGAACGTAGTCGACGCGGTGGCTGCTGCCCAGGCCGAGGTCGGGCTTGTCGACGTTCTTGCGCATGGTGTCGAACAGCGGCAGGAGCTTGTCGTCGCTGCAGCTGCTGCGCGGCCCGGCGATGCCGTCCGCCGCTTCGCACAGCACGGCGCCCGGCGTCGGTCCCATCAGCTTGAGAGCGGCGGCATTGTCGGCGCACTCGCCGGCACGGTCCCACAGCACATATTTGCCGTCGACGACGAACAGATTGTTGCGCGTGGTGGCGCAGCTCGCGTCCTGGGCCAGCTTGATGAACTCGGAGACGACTGGGGCGCCGCCGTTCGGCTCGCCGACGGCGATGCCGTTGCCGGCCAGGCGGTCCGGCATGGCCGGACTGTCACTGCCGCCACCGCAGGCGGCGAGGGTGGCGCAGAATGCGGCGCCGATAAGAATGAATCCGGTTTGTTTCATGGTATTCCCTTTGCAAAATAGAGTTTATGCGGATGAGCTTGATTAATTCAATCGCGTAAACATGCTAGGGATTCGATCGCCGCATTTCTTTCCTAAACTGTCGATAAATTGTCCCTGATTTGTAGGGCCCATTCCAAAGGAGAGAGCTGCCGTCGCATTCGCGACAATGCCTGTATTTTTGTGTTGACAGTGTGCGCGTCACAATGTCATAGTGTGTGACATTCATGATGGAGGAAGAGATGTCGAATCAAGCGGTCATCACGCGGCAAGGCGAGGGCAATGCCCTGTGCATCCTCGGCACGCAAACGCGTTTCCTGTGCACGGCAGCCCAGACGGGCAATCAATGGTCTTTGATGGAAGTCACCCTGCCCAAGGGTTCGGGCGCGCCGCCCCATTCCCACCCCTGGGGCGAAGCCTATTACGTCATCAGCGGCGAAGTCGGTTTCCTCGTCGGCGGCGAGCGTCACCTGATGCGGGCGGGCGACTTCCTGTACGCCCCGGCGGACACCGAACACGCCTTCGAAGGACAGTCCGACACCCCGGCGCGGGTGATCATTTTCGATGCGCCGGCCCATGCCGAAACCTTCTTCCGGGAAGTCGATGCGCATGTCAGGAACATGCCTGCCGACCTGGACAAGATGCTGGCGATCGGCGAGCGTCACCAGGTCCGTTTCTCCCCGCCGGGCTGATCGGTTTAATGCCTGGAATAATGATGATATTGCCCGAGCAGTTTCCGGACATATTCACGGAAATAAACAGAAACCCCGATCCGGAATTCATCGGGGCTGAATTGCCGCTGTTATTTCCCTTGTTGGCGCTGGCGCCCTGGATAATCAACCTGGCCTGGGTCGGCAGGCTATTACTCTCATAATCCAGCCCCCGTTTATTTGCGCTTGACGCCGCCAATACCGTCCAGCGCCTGGCGCACCGCCGCTTCCGCGCAGGCAATGCATTCCTCCAGCTCGAAGCCGAAGGCGCTGCGGTAGTAATTCCACGAGCTTGCCGTCAGGTGGTAGCAGATGTTCGCCGCCGCGATACGCTGCTCAGCCGCGCCGGCCTTCGGGGCGATCGCGGCCAGCAGGCGCGACACGGCCTCCCAGCGGCCATTGGCCTGCAGGGCGCGGATCCGGCCGATCAATTCGGGATGGAGCGCCGCGCGCGTCGTGTCGGCGCGGTCTTCGAACGCCTGGTACAGCAGGCGCGGCGCGCCCAGCAGGCCATCGCGCGATTCCGGGACAGCCGGAATCGCCATCCGCTCGAGCAGCCAGGCAGCGACCGCGTCGAGCAGGGCCTCGCGCGACGGAAAATAGCGAAACACCGTGCGTTCCGAGATCACCGCATGCTGGGCGACGGCGCGCACGGTCAGTTCGCTGACGGCGCCCTCGCGCAGCAGTTCGAAGGCGGCGTCGAGGATGAGGCCGCGCGTCATGTCCTGGCGCTTCTCGCTGAGTGTTTTCATGCTGGCATTGGTTGTGACTCGATGTCGCAGTATATGACATGCGGGTGCCGGGCCACAAGGCGCGGCCGCTTCAAGCGGGCGTGCGCAAGGTCAGGCGGATGATCTCGCCCGGCTTCCACAGGCGCATGCGCGGGCCCCAGCTGCCGGCGCCGCGCGTCACGTACAGCAGCATGCCCTCGACGTCGTAGGCGCCCGCATACCTGGCGAAGCGCTGCTGCACTGCATAGCTGAAGGGCCAGATCTGGCCGCCGTGGGTATGCCCGGACAGCATCAGGTCGACGCCGCGTTCGCGCGCTTCCTGGATGATGTCGGGAGCGGGGATGTGCGACATCAGGATGGTCGCGGTATCGGTGCGCGTCGGGATGGTGCGCGCCAGGCCGCCCGTGTAGTCGCCTTCATTGCGCATCGTGCGGCCGATGTCCTCGATCCCCGCCAGCACCAGGCCCGGCGCCAGTTCCACCTGGCGGTCGCGCAGCCAGCGCACGCCGCCTTGCTGGAATTCGGACACGGTGGTCTCGACGTCGCCGTAGAACTCGTGGTTGCCTGTCACCGCCCACACGCCTAAAGGAGCACGCAGGCCGCGCAGGGTCGGCGCCAGCTGGGGCTCTCCCACCGGATTGTCCTCGACCTGGTCGCCCAGCAGCAGGACTGCCGCGGGCTGCAGGGCATTGATCTGCGCAACCCGCGCAGCCAGCCATTCCGAGCGGCGCTGGGCGCCGAGGTGGATGTCGCTGACGGCCACGATCACGGTGCCGTCCAGCGCGCGCGGCAGGTCCTTCATCACCACTTCCTGCTCGACGATGCTAGGTGCGCGCATGCCCTGGAACAGGGCGAAGGCCGCCAGCAGCACGCCGGCGATCGCGCCGATCGCGCGCAGCTTCTGCGTATGCGCGCGCCACCAGAACCCGAAGCCGCTCGCCAGGTCCGCTGCCAGGAGGCACAGCGACATCACGAAGGTAATCCCGAGCCAGGTCAGGGCGAACTGCCCCGGCCACCAGCGCCAGTCGAGCGCTTCGTCGCCGACGCGCACGCCGACGAAATACAGCAGCCAGACCAGGAAGGCGCCGATCCACCAGGCGCGCCGCGGGATGTGGGTGCGCACCGCATCGAGCGAGTACAGGCGGGCCGCGACGTACAGATGGAACAGGGTACCGACGATATTCAGGACGATCGAAAACATGGAAGCATAGGGGCGTGGCTCGGGGGCCTCACCTTAGCGCAAATTCGGCGGCCTTGCGCGCGTGCAGTGCGGTGGTGTCGAACACCGGCACCGGGCTGTCGGCGGGACCGACCAGCAGAGCGATCTCGGTGCAGCCGAGGATGACGGCTTCGGCGCCCGCGTCCACCAGCTCCTGGATGACGACGCGGTAGGCATCCCGCGAAGCATCGAGCACCTTGCCCTGGCAAAGCTCCTCGTAGATCACGCGGTGCACCAGCGCGCGACCCGCTTCTTCCGGCACCAGCACCTCGAGGCCGTGCTGCTGGAGGCGCGCGCGGTAGAAATCCTGCTCCATCGTGAAGCGCGTGCCGAGCAGTCCGATTCTGCGCAGGCCCTGGGCGCGGATCGCTTCCGCGGTGGGATCGGCGATGTAAAACAGCGGGATGCCGGCAGCCGCTTCGATCGCAGCCGCCACCTTGTGCATGGTGTTGGTGCACAGGACGATGAAGTCGGCGCCAGCGCTTTCAAGACTGCGCGCGCAGTCGGCCAGGAGAAGCCCGGCCCGGTCCCAGTCGCCGGCGCGCTGCAGGCGCTCGACCTCGTCGAAGTCCACGCTCACCAGCACCAGTTTTGCCGAATGCAGGCCGCCGCGCAGCTCGCGCACGGTCTCGTTGATGCTGCGGTAGTAGGGGACGGTCGACTCCCAGCTCATGCCGCCGATCAGGCCGATGGTCTTCATGTTTGGTCGCTCCGGAAGAGTAAAAACCGGTCGAGTTTAGCACGCTAGCAATGTTTCAATCCCTCATGCATATGCAAATAATATTTGAAAAACGTACTAAAAATCCATATTTCGTATGTCTTGAAAGTGCATTAGGGTGGCACTAGATTGGACTCACCGGATGCTCACGATGAGGTCCGGCAACTTATCGCTTAACTTAAAAGGATATTTATCATGCGTACTTTCGACCTGACTCCCCTGTACCGTTCCGCCATCGGTTTCGATCGCCTGGCCAGCCTGCTCGAGCAGCGTGGCGAGCCGAGCTACCCTCCGTACAACATCGAACTGGTGAGCGAAGACAACTACCGCATCGTGATGGCCCTAGCCGGCTTCACCCGCGACGAGATCGAGATCGTGACCGAGCGTGACACCCTGCACGTCACCGGCCGCAAGCAGAAGGACGAGACCCAGCGCACCTTCCTGCACCGCGGTATCGCCGCTCGCGACTTCGAACAGCGCTTCCAGCTGGCGAACCACGTGAAGGTCACCGCCGCGTCCTTCGACAACGGCATGCTGACCATCGAACTGGTGCGCGAAGTGCCGGAAGCCTTCAAGCCGCGCAAGATCACCATTGGTGACGCTAACGGCAATACCGGCAACGTCCAGGCGCTGGAACAGCGCGAAGCAGCGTAAGTCCAAGCAAGGGACGAACGCCCGCAGTACAGAGTAGTAGCTTGAAAGAGGGCGTCCCACGGGGCGCCCTTTTTGACGATGTGCTCAGGGTTTCCGTAGGGTGGGCGGCTATGCCGCCCACGCGTTCAACGTTCGTGCGCGTACTACGACGCGTACCTGCCAAGGTGATTTGAACGCGTGGGCGTTCGTAGTGCCGGCCACTGGCCTGCACTACCCCGCCCACCCTACGAACGACAGTGCATCTTAAGAGTGATGTAAGGGTGAAAGTTGCCAGCTTAAGCATTGTCTAAGCCAGCTTTGGGACACTACACCCATCGATAGACAACATCATCGGTCAACCATTTTCCATCAGGAGCACATACATGCGTAACGAAGGTGCCGTCACTGCCATCACTGCCAAACGCCTCACGCTGGCCCTGTGTGCCGCGGGCGTCATCGGCGGAGCGGTCGGTGCGCTTGCCGTCAACCATAACAACGTGGCCGCCGAAACGGCCGCCCCGGCCCCCGTGCAGGCGGCACCTGCGCCTGCTGCCGTCACACCGGCCGCCGCACCCGCCGGCAGCGTGACCCTGCCCGACTTCACCCGCATCGCCTCGCAGAACGGCAAGGCGGTGGTGAACATCCGCGTAGTCGGTGGCATGAAGACCGCGAACCGCGGCAACACGCCGCAGATCCCGCCGGGACACCCGCTCTATGAATTCTTCCGGCAGTTCCAGGACCCCCGCTACGGCGGCGGCCGGGAAGCGCCGGCTCCCGTTTTCGGCGCCGGATCGGGCTTCATCGTAAGCCCGGACGGCGTCATCCTGACCAACGCCCACGTCGTGCAGGGCGCCGACGAAGTCACCGTCAAGCTGCAGGACCGCCGCGAATTCCGCGCCAAGGTCCTGGGCTCGGACCCGAAGACCGACGTGGCCGTGCTGAAGATCGACGGCAAGAACCTGCCGACGGTACCGGTCGGTAAATCGCGTTCGCTGCTGGTGGGCGAGTGGGTGCTGGCCATCGGTTCGCCCTATGGCCTGGAAAGCACCGTCACCGCCGGCGTGGTGAGCGCCACCGGCCGTTCGCTGCAGGACAACCAGGTGCCCTTCATCCAGACCGACGTCGCGGTCAACCCGGGCAACTCGGGCGGGCCGCTGTTCAACACACGCGGCGAAGTGGTGGGCATCAACTCGCAGATCTACAGCCAGACCGGCGGCTACCAGGGCCTGTCGTTTGCGATCCCGATCGACGTCGCGGTCAAGATCAAGGACCAGATCGTCGCTACCGGCAAGGTGCAGCACGCCAAGCTGGGCGTCGGCGTGCGCGAAGTCGGCCAGGCCTTTGCCGATGCCTTCCGCCTCGATTCGCCGGAAGGCGCGCTGGTCGAGAGCGTCGAGCGCGGCAGCCCGGCCGAGCGCGCCGGCCTGAAGTCGGGCGACATCATCCGCCGTATCAACGGCCAGCCGATCGTGTCTTCGATCGACCTGTCGAGCAACATCTCGATGTCGAAGCCGGGTGAGCGCGTGGCGCTCGACGTCTGGCGCGACGGCAAGCTGGTGCGTGTCGATGCGACCCTGGGCGACGCCAACGCGAAGGCCAAGCGCGCGCCGCAGGAAGAGCTGGCGCAAGCGCCGGACAACAGCGCCAAGCTGGGCCTGGCCCTGCGTCCGCTGGAACCGATCGAGCGCCGCCAGAGCGGCATCGCATCGGGCCTGGTGATCGAGGATGTACAAGGCGCCGCGGCGATCGCCGGCGTCGAACCGGGCGACGTGCTCGTGTCAGTCAACGGCCGGGTGGTGAACTCGCCCGACCAGGTCCGCGACGTGGTGGCCAAGGCCAGCAAGTCGGTGGCCTTGCTGATCCAGCGCGGGAATGACAGAATCTTCATTCCGGTGCGGATTGGTTAAGGGAAGCGTAGCGTCCTCGACCCGCACGGTTTCAAGAACGGGGAATTCATGCGGCTATTGCTGGTAGAAGACGATACGATGATCGGCGAAGTAGTGCTCGACCTGTTACGGGCCGAGCACTACGCCGTCGACTGGGTCAAGGACGGCGAGATGGCCGACACGGCCCTCCTGCAAAACCAGAACTACGACCTGGTCCTGCTCGACCTGGGCCTGCCGCGCAAGGACGGGCTCGAAGTGCTGCGCTCAATGCGCACGCGCAAGGACCGCACCCCGGTGCTGGTCGCCACCGCGCGCGACTCGGTGGCCCAGCGCATTGCCGGACTGGACGCCGGCGCAGACGACTACGTCCTCAAGCCCTACGATCTCGACGAACTGCTGGCGCGCATCCGCGCGCTGCTGCGGCGTGCCGCCGGGCGTGCCGAACCCATCTTCGAATACAAGAACATCTCCGTCAACCCGGCCACCCGCGAAGTGCTGGTGGACGGCGTGGGCGTTGCGCTGTCGGCGCGCGAATGGGCCGTGCTCGAGGCCCTGGTGGCGCGGCCGGGCGCCGTGCTCTCGCGCGCCCAGCTCGAAGAAAAGCTGTACAGCTGGCGCGACGAAGTCTCCAGCAACGCGGTCGAAGTCTACATCCACGGCCTGCGCAAGAAGCTGGGCAGTGACCTGATCCAGAACGTGCGCGGCGTCGGCTACATGGTACCCAAGGCATGAGGTTTCGCCCTCGGATGACCCACTCGCTGCGTGGGCGCCTGCTGTGGTACCTGCTGGCGGCGATCACCATCGCCGCGCTGGCGCAGGCCTCGATCGCCTACCGCACGGCGCTGCACGACGCCGACCAGATCTTCGACTACCACATGCAGCAGATGGCCTTGTCGCTGCGCTCGGGCACGCCGCTGTCGAACACCGAGGCGCAGCGCCGCCTCGAAGCCCAGACCGACAAGCCCGGCACCAACAACGACGACATGGTGGTGCAGATGTGGTCCCCCGACGGGGTGCAGGTCTTCCACAGCGTCTCGCGGGCCAAGCTGCCGCAGCGCGCGGTGCTCGGCTTCTCCAACGTCAAGGCCAACAACACCGTTTACCGCGTGTTCTCGATCCAGACCGAGAACCAGACTGTGCAGGTGGCCCAGGACCTGGCCGTGCGCCGCAACATGGCGGGTAACCTGGCGCTGCGCACCCTCGGTCCGATCGCGGTGATGATGCCGATCCTGATGCTGGTCGTGTGGTGGGTGGTGAGCGGCTCGCTCGATCCGGTGGCGCGGGTGCGCTCGCAGGTCGCGTCGCGCCAGGCCGACGACCTGTCGCCGGTGTCGGAAGCCGGATTGCCGGACGAGGTGCGCCCGCTGGTGCAGGAACTGAACCTGCTGTTCGGGCGCGTGAAAACCGCTTTCGACGCCCAGCAGACCTTTGTCGCCGACGCCGCCCACGAACTGCGCACCCCGCTGGCCGCGCTGCGCCTGCAGGCGCAGAGCCTGGACCGTGCGGAATCCCCGGAAGCACGCAAGCTGGCCGTGTCGCGCCTGACCGCCGGCATCGACCGCGCCACCCGCCTGGTCGAGCAGCTCTTGGTGCTGGCGCGCCAGGAAGCGGCCGCCACCAGCACGGCCGCGCGCCCGGTCGACCTCAGCGACCTGGCGCGCCGCACCGTGGCCGACCTGGCCGGCGTGGCCGCGGCCAAGGGTGTGGACATGGGCGTGCACCATGCCGACCCGGCCACCGTGGAAGGGCAGCCGGATGCGCTGCACATCCTGCTGCGCAACCTGGTCGACAATGCGATCAAGTACACCCCGCAAGGCGGCACCGCCGACATCTCGGTGCGCAGCGAGGCCGGGAACATCAGCGTCACGGTCGAGGACAGCGGACCCGGCATCCCGCCGGAGGAACGCGAGCGCGTGTTCGACCGCTTCTACCGGGTGGCCGGCAGCGAAGCCGCCGGCAGCGGCCTGGGGCTGGCCATCATCAAGGCCATCGCTGAACGCCATGGCGCCACCCTGGCCCTGGGCCAGTCCGAACGCCTGGGCGGACTGTCGGCCACGGTCAGCTTCAAGCCGACCGGCGCCTGACTCAGGATTCCTGGCCGGTCAGGATGGTTTTCAGCGCGCCCGCATAGCGCTCGCTGACCGCCACCGTGGCGCCGCAGCGCAGGGTGAGGGAGTAGCTGCCGTCGCCGCCGATCGCAAGGCGCGCGATCTCGCTGCGCCGCACGATCGTGCCCCGGTGCACCCGCACGAATTCGTCCGGCGCCAGCAGCCCCTCGAGACGGCTCAGGGGAATGCGGTGCAGGACGGAACGTCCGGCCAGGTGCAGTTCGACGTAATTGCCCGCGGATTCGATGCGCAGGATCTCGCGCACGCTGACCTGCTCGATGCGGCCGACCGAGCGCACGCCGATGGCGTCGGGGTAGCGTGTCTTTTCCCCCTTGTCCGCATCCACGTAGCCGCGCACGGCCGCCCCGTAGGCCTCGCGCTGGCGCTGCCTCAGCATCGCCGCGCTGCGCTCGACAGCCTGCGCCAGCCGCGCATCGTCGAGCGGCTTGAGCAGATAATCGAGGGCGTGCACCTCGAAGGCTTCGATCGCGTGCTCGCTGTAGGCGGTCACGAAGACGATCAGCGGCGGTTCAAGCATGCGGCTGATCTCGCGCGCCAGCGTCAGGCCGGATTGTCCCGGCATCTGGATGTCGAGGAATACCAGGTCGACCGCATGCCGCGCCAGCGCTTCGCGCGCAGCCGCCGCGCCGCCGCACTCCGCCACCAGCTCCCAGCCCGGATGGGCCGCCATGGCCAGGCGCAGGTTCATCCTGCCCGGCGCTTCGTCGTCGACGATGAGGTAGCGGATCGTCATGCCTGTCAGTCCGCGCTTGCCAGCGGCAGCCGGATCTCGGCCACGAAGCGCTCGCCCTGGCGCCCGGCGCTCAGCGACGCCTCGGAATGCATCAGCCGCAGGCGGTCCTGGGTGTTGGCCAGCCCGAGCCCGGCGCCGGGATTGGGCGGCGCATCCTGCCCGACCGGATTGGTGACCCGGACCAGCAGCACGTCCTTCTCCCGGATGAAGGCCAGGCGGATGTCGCTCGCGCCTTCAGTGCAGTCGAGCTCGTGCCGCAGCGCGTTCTCGACCAGCGGCTGCAGCAGCAGTGGCGGGCAGGGGACCTCCTGCAACAGCGCATCGGCGCCGTCGACGTGCATGCGCAGCCGGTCGCCATAGCGCAGGCGCTGCAGGTCCAGGTAGTCCTGCACGAAGCGCAGCTCGGCGGCGACGGTGGTGGTGGTGCCGGCGCTGGCCGACAGGACGTAGCGCAGCAGGTCGCTCAGCAGATTGATCCCGTGCAGGGCCAGCGGCCGGTCGCCGCCGCGCACCAGGGCGCTGATCGCGTTCAGGGCATTGAACAGGAAATGCGGCTCCAGCTGGGCGCGCAGGGCCAGCATGCGCTGTTCTTCGAGCGCGAGGCGCAGGTTGAGCATGTCGGTCTGCGAGCGTTGCCATGCCAGTTCGCGCTCCCTGGCCTGGCGGAAGTAAAAGAAGGCGAGGATGGCGGCAAAGGTGCCGGTGGTCGAAAACCAGCCGACCAGCAGCATCTTCAGCAGCAGTTGCCAGGCATCCTGGACGCTGGCGATCTGCAGGAGCCCGCGCTGCCACGCCATCCACGTCCATTGCGCGGGCTGGAACAGCAGCACCAGCACGGCGAACAGGGCCACCACGTTGCGCGGTCGCGCAATCAGCGTCGGCCAGCGCGTCAGCGCACTGCTCAGGACAATGCTCAGGACGATCAGCGGCACGGCGTATTCGACGAACCAGGTGGCCAGCAGCGCCGGATAGTGGCTGTCGACCCCGGCGCGCAGGTTGTCGCTGTAGGTCTGGAGTGCACCGAGGACGCTGATGGCGGTCCACAGGCAGGCCGTGACGGCGACGATCCGCGCAAAGGGCTGGAGGCGGTGGTAGAGGGAAGACTTCATCGGGAAAAGTATAGCAGCGCGCCATCGCCGCCAAGACCGCCGCCGGGCCCGGCCATCACACGGAACCCGGCATTCGTCACATAGTTGATGGCAGGGCGCCACGGCGCTGCGCAGAATGGCCGCTACTACTACCCGAGAGGCCACCATGCCCATGCTTGTCCCTTCCTTGCTGCGTGCCGCCGGCGCCTTCTGCGTGCTCTTCGCCCTGGCGGCGCAGGCCGCCGACCCGGTGCCTGCCGCCGTGATGCAGGAGCTGGCGCGCCAGGAGATCCCGGCCGGCGCGCTGAGCTACCGGATCGAGCCCCTGGGCGCAGCCGCGGCCCCTGCGCATGGGCTGGACGAGCGCCGAAGCGTCAACCCCGCGTCGGCCATGAAGCTGGTCACGACCCTGGCCGCCCTGGATACCCTGGGCCCCGCATACCGCTGGCGCACGGCGCTGCTGTCGGACGCCCCGCCCGCGCACGGCGCGCTGAAGGGGAATCTGTACCTGCTCGGCGGCGGCGAACCGAATCTCACCTGGGAGCGGCTCGGCGCCATGCTGCGCAGCGTGCGCGACGAGGGCATCGTCTCCATCACGGGTGACCTGGTGCTGGACCGGTCCCTGTTCGAGCCGTCCCGAACCGATATCGGCGCCGCGCCCTTCGACGACACCCCGGACGCGTGGTACAACGTGATTCCCGACGCCCTGATGGTGTCGGACGGCTTGATCAGCTACACGCTGTCTTCCGATGCATCGACGCTGCGCGTGCAGGCTACGCCGCCCTTGTCCGGGGTGCGCGTGCTGAACCGGATGACGCTGGACGACCGGCCCTGCGCCGACTGGAGCGACACCTGGCGCCAGCCGCTGGTGCAGGCCCGGGCCGACAACGGCCTGCAGATCGTGCTGACCGGCTCCTTTCCACGACACTGCAGCAAGACCGTCGACCTGGCGACGCTCGAGCGCGACGAGTACCTGGAACGGCTGGTCCGCGCCCTGTGGCAGGAAATGGGCGGGCAGTGGCGCGGCAAAGTGCGCGCAGGCAGGGTCCCGCCCGGAGCGCAGATGCTGGTCGAGCGCCGGTTCGAGACGCTGGCCGAGACGGTCCGCACCGTCAATAAGAACTCGGATGCGGTCAAGGCGCGCCTGCTGCTCCTGACCATGGGCGCCACTTCCAGCGCGGGTGAAGCTCGGCCGACGCTCGAACGCGCGCGCGGCCGCGTCCTCGACTGGATTGTGGCGCAGGGTGTCGATCCCGCCGGCATCGTCATCGAGAACGGCGCCGGGCTGTCGCGCCATGAACGGATCAGCCCAGCAGCCTTGTCCGCATTGCTGAAGCGTGCCGCGGCGAGCCGCTGGCAGCCCGAGTTCGCCGCCAGCCTGCCGATCGCGGCGCTGGACGGCACCATGAAGAATCGCCTGAAGGCGACTCTAGCGGCCGGCAATTCGCGCCTGAAGACGGGCACCTTGCGCGATGTTGCCGCCCTGGCCGGCTACGTGCGCGACCTGCACGGGCAGGAATGGGCCGTGGCGGCCTTCATCAACGATCCCCAGGCCGAGAAGGGGAGGGCGGTGCTGGATCGCCTGATGGCCTGGGTCGCCGAAGGCGGCGCTGCCGCGCAGCAGCAAGCGCACGACCGCTAAACCATCACCACCTACACCACATCCACACCATGCACACGATCCGAACCTGCAGCGCCTGCGCGCTGCTGCTGGCGGCGCACGCCTGCGCCAGCGCCCAGACTGCCCCGCAAACGATGCAGCAGGTCCTCGTCACGGCCGGCGCCGCCAACGGCCGGGCGCAGTCGACCACCACCGCCATCATCGTCGGCCGCGAGGAAATCCTGCGCCAGGGCGACGCCAGCCTGGCCGAGGTACTGAAACGCCAGCCCGGCATCACGGTCGACGCCGTTCCCGGCAAGGAGGCGGCGATCCGCATGCGCGGGATGGGCGGCGGCCATGTCGCGATCCTGCTCAATGGCTTGCCCGCGCCCAGCGGCTTTTCGCTGGAATCGATCAGTCCCGACCTGATCGAGCGCATCGAGATCCAGCGCGCCGCCACGGCCGAGACCAGCAGCCAGGCCATGGCCGGCGCCATCAACGTGATCCTGCGCCGCGCCGGTCCGGCGAAAGGCGCCGGCGCCAATGAATTCAAGGCCGGCAGCGCCTTCGTGGATGGCCGCGCGGCGCCCCAGCTGCTTGCGCAGCACAGCGGCCGCAGCGGCACCCTGGCCTACACCGTGGCAGCCACCTTCAGGCGCACCGTCAATCCGGTCGCCGCCCTCAGCATCGAGGAAGGAAGCGATCCCGCCCTGCTGCGCCGCACGGCATGGACCGACCGCCAGGTCGAGGACGTGCTGGAACTGGCGCCGCGTTTCTCATGGCAGCCGACGGCGCGTGACAGCATCACTTCTCAGAGCTATGTGCGCCGGCGCCACATCGACAACCACAAGCGCGAAGACGAGACCACGCTGGCAGGCAGCCCCACCGCCTTCCCGCACGCCGCCCAGCACTTCGAGACACGCCCGCTGCACCTGTATGCCGACCTGGCCTGGACCCGCAGGTTCGAGGGCGGCGCACGCCTGTCCACCAAGCTGGCGGGCTTTCACATGCAGCGCGAGGCGGACTTCAGCTATCGCGGCATGGACCTGCAGGACCGGCTGCTCGAATCCCACTTCGTCGCTTCCGGGCCGAGGGAGCGCGAATGGAACTTCAGCGGCAGCTGGCGCCGCCCCCTGTGGGGCAGCCATTCGCTGGCTGCGGGCTGGGAGTTCGGCCGCAGGCAGCGCAGCGAATTCCGGCGCGAACGCCACGCCAATCCCGCCGGCGCCCAGCTGTTCTCCAGCGACGAGGACTACCGCGCAACGGTCGCGCGCAGTGCGCTGTTCATCCAGGACGAATGGGACATCGACGAGCACTGGTCCGCCTACGCCGGCCTGCGCCGCGAAGACCTGCGTACGACTGGCGCCGGCAACGCGGATGCGGCGGTCGACGTCGCCGCCGGCGCGTGGAGCCCGGTGTTCCAGGCGCTGTTCAAGCCGGGCAAGGTGGATGGCAAAGGGGGCGCGCGCGACCAGTTCCGCTTTGCGCTGGGCCGCACCTACAAGGCGCCGAACATCGTCCAGCTCATGCCGCGACGCTACACGGTCGACAACAACAACAGCGCCACCAACCCGGACCAGCAGGGCAATCCGAGGCTGCGCCCGGAGCTTGCGCTGGCGGTCGACCTGGCCTGGGAGCGCCACATGGACGGCGGCGCGATGCTCAGCATCAGTGCCTTCCACAAGCGCATCCGCGACATCACGCTCGTGCGCATCAGCGAGAGCAGGGGTGTCTGGACCTCCATGCCTGAGAACGGCGGCGGCGCGACCGTGCGCGGCATCGAGTTCGAAGGCCGGACCACCCGCGGACCGCTGTCGGTACGCGTCAACCTGGCGCGCAACTGGTCGCGGCTGGATAGTGTGCCCGGGCCGGACAACCGCCTGGAGGGCCAGCCGGCCTACAGCGGCAATCTCGGGCTGGATTACGCCGCGCTCGGCGGCCGGGCCGACCTGGGCGGTACCTGGAGCTACCGCGCAGCAGCAGCCAGCCGTGCGAGCGCGCTGATCTTCAGCGATACCGGCGCCAGGCGCCAGCTCGACCTGTATGCGGTGTGGAAGCAGGGCGCCGCCTCGCGCCTACGGCTATCCGTGGCCGACCTGCTGCAGCGCGACTACCGGGAACGCATGGTTTACGAGGGCAGCAGCCTGCTCGCACGCTCGACCGTCTATCGGGTGCGTCCGACCTGGCGCCTGATGTGGGAACAGTCCCTGTAGGCGGGGCCTCAGGCACGGGCGCCGGACTGGCAGCCCAGCCTGCGGAAGCGCTTGCGCAGGATGAGGAGGTCCTGCTGCACCGATTCCATCATCGCGGCGCGCATGCGCCGCTCCGACTGTTCCGATTCCACGATGGCCGTGCGCAGGCGCCGGCATTCGTGCTGCTGGGTGCTGCTGCGCACGCGGGTGGCGGCAGAGGTTTTGCTGGAGGGCTGCTCGGCCTGGGCCGGGAGGCAGGAAAGCAGGGCGCCGGCCGTGAGGACGGCAGCGCGTGTAGCGATTGTAAGGATGGTGGTCTCCGTGAACTGGGGGATGCTCGGCTGTGCCGGCTCCCCTCGTATTTATGCAAGCGGGGGAGGATACAAGAGTTTGCGCCTTGGATTCTCTCCAATTCTCACACTTGTGCTGCGCCCCGCCGGCAGGCCGGACGCGCAAACGGTAGAATGGCCGTTTTGCCTATCCGGGCCCGGCCCGACGAATTGAAGAGGAATCGATGAAGAAGCAAGCAGCCCTGTTGGCGACTGTGGCACTGGCCGGCACGGCCTCGGCGCAGGAAGTGGTGAAAATCGGCCATGCGGCCGCCGTGACCGGCCCGGTGGCCTACTTCGGCAAGGACACCGAGAACGGTGCGCGCATGGCGATCGAGGCGCTCAACGCCAAGGGCGCCGTCATCGCCGGCAAGAAGGTGCGCTTCGAGCTGGTGGCCGAGGACGACGGCGGCGACCCGAAGCAGGCCACCGCCGTGGCCCAGAAGCTGGTCGACGGCCGGATCAACGGCATGGTCGGCCACGAAACCTCGGGCACCACCATCCCGGCCTCGAAGATCTACCATGCGGCCGGGATCCCGCAGATTTCGCCTTCCTCGACTTCGCCGCAATACACCCGCCAGGGCTTCAACACCGCCTTCCGCGTGGTGGCCAACGACGTGCAGCTGGGGCAGGCGCTGGGCCGCTACGCCATCGGCAACATGAAAGCCAAGCGCGTGGCCGTGGTCGACGACCGCACCGCCTATGGCCAGGGCCTGGTCACCGAGTTCGCGCGCAGCCTGCAGCAGCAGGGCGGCAGCGTCGTGGCGCGCGAGTTCACCAACGACAAGGCGACGGACTTCAGCGCCATCATCACCCGCATCCGCGCCACCAAGCCCGACCTGGTCTTCTTCGGCGGCATGAGCGCGACGGCCGGCCCGATGCTGCGCCAGATGAAGCAGCTCGGCATGAACGTGCGCATGATGGGCGGCGACGGTATCTGCTCGGACGAGATCCACAAGCTCTCCGGCGGCACCATGACGGACGGCCAGGTGGTGTGTGCGGAAGCGGGCGGGGTGCAGGGCGAAGCCCGCGCCGGCATGGACAAGTTCCGCGCCGATTACAAGAAGCGTTTCGGCATCGACGTCCAGATCAACGCGCCCTATGCCTACGACGCCGTCATGACCATGGCCGAGGCGATGGTCAAGGCCGGCTCCGCGCAACCGGCCAAGTACCTGCCGGTGCTGGCGAAAATCCAGTACAAGGGCGTGACCGGACCGATCGCCTTCGACCAGCGCGGCGACATCCGCGACGGCACCATCACCCTGTACTCGTTTAAGGGCGGCAAGCGCTCCTTGCTCACCGTCACCAAATAAGGAGCGGCGCCATGGAGAGCAACGACCCGATCAAGCCGGACGCCTTTGCTGCATTGAAGGAGCGTTTCGGCCAGCAGTCGCGCAAGGCGCAGGCCTATTACACGGTCATGCACGAAGTGCGCGGCATCCTGGGCAGTGACGATGCGGCCAGCGCCTGGATGGACGAGCCACGCGAAGCGCTGGGCGACAAGAGCGCCGCCCAGGCGGTGGGCGAGGGGCGGGAAGATGAGGTCCTCGCCTTTGTCCGTTCGCTGAAGAAGTAGGCTCTTAAAACACGCCGAAGATCAGCAGCAGAACCAAGGTGAGGACGATCGAGACCGCGATCGAGCCGAGGCAACCGAGTTTGTTCGAGAAGAATACGAACATATCAGTCGCCCGGTCCTTCGCCCGGCATGGTATCGGCCATCAGGCGTAGTTCGTCCGGCGTCAGGTCTTCCGGCTTCTTGTTGGCGAGGGCGTCCAGCTCGGCGGCGGCCTGCTGCTGCGCCTTCTGCTGGCCTTGCGGCTGGGCCGCTTGCTCGCCCTGCGGCGCCCCTTGCTGAGCCGCGCCCTGCGGCTGCTCCTGCGATTTCTGTTCGTTGTTCATGATGTGCTCCCGGATGGACAGTCCAAACCTTGATGGATCCAGTGTGGCACAGCGGCGTTTTGGACGGCGTCCGGCTCGGTGTCTGTACAATACGGCAGAGTTCAACCAGGATGCATGCCATGAGCCTTCCCACCACCCTGCCTGCAGCGCACCGTCAGTTCATCCAGCACGCCCTCGAGGTCCTGCGCCTTGACCCCCGCATCGTCGGCCTGGCCGGCGCCGGTTCGCTGCTTACCGGAGAGATGGACGAGTTCAGCGACGTCGACCTGTTGATCGTCACCGAGCCGGACCAGCATGCGGCTCTGATGAGCGAGCGGGGCACGCTCGCGGCCCGGCTGGGCAGCCTGCTGGCGTCCTTCTCGGGCGAGCACGTGGGCGAGCCGCGGCTGCTGATCTGCCTGTACGACGCGCCGCTGCTGCACGTCGACCTGAAGTTCGTCGCGCTGGGTGACGTCCACCAGCGAGTGGAAGATCCGGCCGTGCTGTGGGAGCGCGACGGCCGCGTCACGGCAGCGCTGGGGCAGGGCGAGGCGCACTATCCGCAACCCGATCCCACCTGGATCGAAGACCGCTTCTGGATCTGGGTGCACTACGGCGCCGGCAAGATCGGGCGCGGCGAGCTGTTCGAGGCGATCGACTTCCTCTCCTTTATCCGCTCGGCGGTGCTGGGACCGCTGGCCCTGCGCCGCGCCGGCGCCCGGCCCCAGGGCGTGCGCCGGATCGAAACCCGCGACCCCGCTTTCGCCGCGGCGCTGGCGGCGACCGTCCCGCGCTACGACGCGCTCGACTGCCTGCGCGCGCTGCAAACCTGCATCGCCCTGTACCGCGAGCTGCGCGAAGAGCGGCCGCGGGGTGCAGCCGAAGCGGCGGCCGTCGCCTACGTAGAAGGAATCCGCGCGCGCCTGCTGGAGCAGGGCGCGACCGCTTGACGGCTCAGTGCTGCGGCGCGGCAGGCCCGCCGCGGCCCAGCGCGCGCTGGACGCTGCGGGCCAGCTCGGCCAGCTGGAAGGGCTTGTGTAGCAGGATGTCGTCGCCCAGCACCTCATCGATCGCATGCATGTCGGCATAGCCGGTGGCGATGATCATCGGGATGCCGGGAAAGACCTCGCGCGCCCGCAGCATCAGTTCGGCGCCGGTGATGCCTGGCATCAGGTAGTCGGTGATGATCAGGTCCGGGCGCCCGCGCTGCAGTTCGCGCAGGGCGGCTTCGCCACTGGCGGCCTGGGTCACCGCGTGCCCGAAGGCTTCGAGCGACAGCACCATCGACTCGCGCACGAAATTGTCGTCTTCCACCACCAGGATATGGAAGCCCGGTCCCGTCTCGGGCGCCGCGGCCGGCGCCGGCGCCGTTTCCAAGGCGCTGCCGCCGTCCCAGGCGCGCAGCCAGATCTCGACCGTGGTGCCGACGGCGGGCTGGCTCAGGATGCGCGCCACGCCGCCGGATTGCTGGGCCATGCCGTACACCTGGCTCAGGCCCAGGCCGGTGCCCTTGCCGACCGCCTTGGTGGTGAAGAAAGGCTCGAACACCTTGTTCACCAGCTCGGGCGGCATGCCGGGGCCATTGTCGGTGACCGCGATGCGCACATAGTCCCCGGGCGGCAGCAGGCCCTCCGGCGGCGCCGCGTTCGCGGCCTCGAACAGCAGTAGTCCGCTGCCATCCATGGCGTCGCGCGCATTGATGGCCAGGTTCAGCAGCGCCATCTCCATCTGGTTGGCGTCCGCGAACACGCGTGCGCAGCCAGGGGCGACCTCGAAGCGCAGGCCGATGCGCGAGCCGAGCGAGGTGGCCACCAGTTCGCGCACGCCGTCGAACAAGGCATCCACCTCGGCCGGGCGCAGGTCCAGGTTCTGGTTGCGGGCGAAGGCCAGCAGCTGGCTGGTGAGCTTGCCGCCGCGCTGGCAGGCGCGGCGCGCGATCTCGGCGCGCTGGCGCGCCACCTCGTCTTTCGACAGCAGCAGGATCAGGTCCATGCTGCCCTGGACCACGTTGAGCAGGTTGTTGAAGTCGTGGGCAATGCCGCCGGTCAGGCGGCCCACCGCTTCCATCTTCTGGAACTGCACCATCGCCTGCTGCACACGTTCGCGCTCGATCACCTCGTTCATCAGGCGGTCGTTGGCCTGGGCCAGGGCGCGCGTGCGTTCTTCGATGCGCGACTCGAGGGTTTCGTTGAGCAGCAGGAGGGCCTGCTGGCTCTGCTGCAGGCGCGCCGCCGTGCCGGCGCTCTCGGCCAGCAGGTCGCGTGCCCCGTACTGGCGCCGCCGAGCGCGCAGCGCCGAACGCGCCGCGCTGCGCAGGGTCTGGGCGTTGAGCGGGCGCTCGAGCAGGATGATGTTGCCCAGCTCTTCCAGCCGCGCCCTCGCGTCGCCCGCCGCCAGGCCGACCGGCTTGCCCAGCAGGAGAACGAAGGGAAAGTCCGACCAGGGCTCCTGCGCCGCCAGCCAGGCCTGCAGCGGGGCGAAATCGACGCCGTGCAGGGCTTCCTCGGCAACGATGGCCATGCCGGCGCCTTCGCCGATGGCGGTGGCCAGCTGGGTGAAATCGTGGATGATGGCGCAGCCGGCGCCGTCCTGCGCCAGCACGGCGCACATGACCTCGGCGTCGCGTCCGCGCGGCGCGAGGATCAGGATGCGTTCGTCCTGCCGCTCAGGCGTCGACATTGGGGGGCAGGTCCGACATCATCGGCGTCTGGCCGCGGTAGCTGGGCAGGCCGGTCAGCACGCCGTCGAAACCTTCCAGCGGCGCGCCGATGCGGATGCCGTCGGCGCCCAGCTGCAGTTCGTGGATGGTGAGCGCGTGCTCGGCGGTGCGGCTCTTGATGACGGTAATCGCCCGGCGCAGGCG
Organism: Massilia sp. IC2-477; assembly: GCF_020707265.1. Classification (GTDB taxonomy): domain Bacteria; phylum Pseudomonadota; class Gammaproteobacteria; order Burkholderiales; family Burkholderiaceae_D; genus Telluria. Next base: position 447,087 of record NZ_JAJFEQ010000004.1, on the reverse strand, counting down.
GCCGTTCGACTCGAAGAAGCGCATCAGGACCGTGCTGTCGCTCAGGTAGCTCAGGTCGACATCGGACTTCACTTCGCCGATCATGCCGTGCTGGCCCAGCACCAGCACCGTGGTCACGCCCTGCTGGTTCAGGTAGGACAGCAGTTCGTGCATCTGCAGGATCAGGTACTGCTCGCCCGGCATCGCCTGCAGGTAGGCGTTCAGGCTGTCGATGACGATGAAGCCGACCTTGGACAGTTCCACCGCGTCGCGCAGCATCTGCGCGAATTCGCCCGGCGACAGCTCGGCCGGGTCGATGTGGTGGATGCGCAGCTGGCCACTGTCGACGTAGCCGCGCAGTTCCATGCCGAAGGCGCGGTTGCGTGCGAAGAAGGTGCCGAGGCCTTCGTCGAACAGGTAGAACGAGGCCTGCTCGCCGCGCTCCAGGGCGCTCAGCAGGCAGCGCGTCGACAGGGTGGTCTTGCCGATGCCCGAGGGGCCGACCATCAGGGTATTGGTGCCACGCACCAGGCCGCCCCCGAGCAGGGCGTCCATGCCGCTTGAACCGGTGGGATGCACCGTGGGGACGAAGTCGCGTATGTGTTCGGCCGCGACCAGGCGCGGGAACATGGTGATGCCGCCGGTGTCGAGCAGGTAGTCGTGGTAGCCGCCGCGGAAGCGGATGCCGCGCATCTTGATGATGTTGACGCGCCGGCGCTCCTTGCCGAATTCCTTGGCGATCTGCTCCAGGCTGATCACGCCGTGCGCGATGCTGTGCAGGTGCTGGTCGGACTCGCTGGTCTTGTCGTCCAGGAGCAGCACGGTGCAGGCGCGCGCCGCGAAGAACTGCTTGAGCGCGAGGATCTGGCGCCGGTAGCGCAGCGGGTTCTGCGCCAGCAGGCGCATCTCCGACAGGCTGTCGAACACCACCCGCACCGGCCGCACCGCGTCGATCTGGTTCATCACGTTGCGGGTGGTCTCGCCCAGTTCGATTTCGGAAGGGTGGAACACCGACTGCTGCGCATCCGGATCGAGCTCACTGTCGCCGGCCAGTTCGTACACCGACAGCGCACCGATGTCCCAGCCGTGGCTGGCCGCCACCGCCGCCAGTTCGTCGGCGGTTTCGGACAGGGTGATGTACATCCCGCTTTCGTTTTTTGCCGCCCCGTCGAGCAGGAACTGGAGCCCGAGGGTGGTCTTGCCGGCGCCGGGCGAGCCTTCGACCAGGTAGATGCGCTGCGGCGTGAGGCCGCCGCCGAGGATGTCGTCGAGGCCGGCGATGCCGGTGGAAATGCGGGTATTGACAGCGGTACTCATCGTGCGGCCTTGCGTGTGCCGCGGCAGCGGCGGGGGTAGTGGCCGTCGCTTGCTGCCGACGGAATATGCAAGGCATTATACGCAGTACAACAAAAAAAAGGGCCCCATGCGGGGCCCTTGTTGTGTGCGGGAATGCCGCGTCAGAAGCGGTGCGCCAGGCGCGCGAACCAGGCCGCGCCGTTCAGGCCGAACTGCACGCTCTCGTACTTGAAGCCATTGTCGGTTTCGTTCGGATCCTGTTCGCTCGGCTTGACGTTGAAGATGTTGGTGCCGCCGACAGTGAACTTGGTTTTGTCATTCAGAGACCAGGTGAGGGACAGGTCGGCCGAGGTCCTCGCCTTGTAGTACTGGTTCGGCACCGGCGGGCCCGAGAAGGTGCCCAGGGTCTGCGGACCGAAATGGATGATGCGCAGCGCGGTTTCCCATTTGCCCTGGCTGTAGTCGAAGCCCAGCGTGGCCTTGCGGCGCGGCGCGCCTTCCTCGATGAACAGGCGTTCGCGCTCGGACAGCAGCACGTCTTCGAAGCCACGCAGGGCGCTCGGCGCGTGCACGCCGGTCACTTCGGTCTTGCTGAAGTTGAGCGCCAGGAAGGTGTTCAGCCGGCCCGCGCCCACGCTGGCGCGGTTCGACACCGTCACGTCCAGTCCCTCGGTCTTGGTGTCGACCGAGTTGACGAAGAACTGGGCCTGGCCCACGCCGAGCTGCTGCAGGGTGGCGCCGAGGGCCGGGTAGTTGTCGGCGTCGAAGCGGCCCGACAGCACGATGCGGTCGTCGATATTGATGCGGTACAGGTCGGCCGTCAGCGAGGTCGCTTGGCTCGGCGACCAGGTCAGGCCCAGCGTGTAGCTCTTCGATTCTTCTTCCTTCAGGCGCGGGATGCCGGCGGCGTTGGCGACGCGCCCGCCGTTCGGCGCCAGCACCACGTCGAGCGGCTGGCCGCTGACGAAGTCGGTGAAGGTGGACGAGAAGTAGACCTGCTGCAGCGACGGCGCGCGGAAGCCCGTGCTGGCCGAACCGCGCAGCAGCAGCGTCGGCGCCAGCCTGAAGCCGCCGGCCAGCTTGCCGGTGGTGGTCGAACCGAAGTCCGAATAGCGCTCGTGGCGCAGCGCGGCCTGCAGCTTGAAGCGCTCGGACAGGTCGGTCTCGACGTCGAGGTAGGCGGCGTTCGAGTGGCGGTCGCTGTCGGTCGCGTCGCTCGGCTGGAAGCCGGGGAAGCCCTGGCTGCCGGCGTTGCCGCCCACACCCACGCCGTCGGCGTCGATGTAGGAACCCGGTTCGCCCGCGCGGATCTTGTAGTTCTCGCGGCGGTGCTCGAGGCCGAAGGCGATGTTGGTGCCCATGCCGAGGCCTTCATAGAAGCGCGAGAAGTCCAGGTTGGTGGTCGCCTGGCGGAACGAGAAGCCGCCGGCGTCGAACTGGCGCGCGCTGATGCCGCGACCGCCGCGGCTCAGGTCGAGGTTCGCGATCGAGGCGTTGAGCGTGTTCGCGATGTTGTAGCGCATGCGGTTGTAGCCGATGGTCTGCGACAGGTCGGTGTTCCACTCGCCCAGCTTGAAGCGGTAGCCCGCGGTGCCCCAGCGGTCGTCGATGTCGCCGTTGATGAAGGGAACGAAGCCGTTCGGGTACATCGCGGCCGAGTTGCGCGAAGGGATGTCGTCGGAGCCGATGCCTTCGCGCGCCCAGGCGGCCGAGGACGCGTCGCGGTTCTGCACGCCCGCGGTGACGTAGGCCTTGCCGGGGCCCGCCGGGAATTCGCCGTTCAGGTAGAGGGTGCTGTTCTGCGACTTGGTGTCGCCGATGATGCGCGGGTTGCCTTCCTCGGCGCGGTTGGAGCGCCCGCGGTCGTAGTATTCGCCGGTGATGCCCAGCACGCCGCCACCCACGGCCACGCCGCAGTAGGCCGAGGCCAGGTAGTTGTCGCCATCGCCTTCGGTGTACTGGCCGAAGCCCGTCACCAGCTCGCAGCCCAGGTTCTTCTTCAGTTCGATGTTGATGACGCCGGCGATCGCATCCGACCCGTACTGGGCGGCGGCGCCGTCGCGCAGCACCTGCACGTTACGGATCGCCATGACGGGAATCGCGTTCATGTCGGTGCCGGTATTGCCGCGGTTGCGGGCGCCGAACAGGTTCACCAGCGCCGTGGTGTGGCGGCGCTTGCCGTTCACCAGCACCAGGGTCTGGTCGGACCCGAGGCCGCGCAGGGCGGCGGAGTCGACCAGGTCGGCGCCGTCGGCGCCGGTCTGGCGCGTCGAGTTGAACGAGGGCGACACGTTGGTCAGGATCTGGGCCAGGTCGAACTGGCCGCCCTGTTCGGTGGCCTTGGTCATCGAAATGGTATCGACCGGCACCGGCGTATCGATGGCGGACGAGCTGCCGACGCGGCGCGAACCGACGATGCTGACGCTCTGCATGTTGCTGCCCTCGGCCGCGGCCGCGGCCGGCGGGATGGGCGCCGTGGGAGCCGTATCCTGGGCGTGGGCGGGAAGCAGGAAGGCGCCGCCATACAGGGCGAGCAGGAGCGACTGGGGAAGGCGTTTGAGTGTGAGCACCGATGTCTCCGAGGCAAAATTGAATACTAATCAATCGTCGGAGCAGCACCAAGGCGCTGTAGCATTAACACAACGTTGTAGCAATATAACCTGTATTTATCAAGCATACTGCACGAAACAATCCGAATTGCCACAAGGTAATATAATTGTTTTGTAGGAATTGTCTTACATGCGCTACTATGATTTTAAAAGGTGCGCACCTCTCTTTAGTGAGATCTTGCGTAACAGCTCATCACATGAAGAGAAAGACAAGGATGTTGAAGAACCTGAAAATCGGCGCCCGGCTCGCATGCGGTTTCGGCGCCATCGGCATGCTGACACTCCTGCTGGCGGCGATCGCCCTGGTGCGCATGGGGGACACGGCGCACATGGTGGCCGAAGAGAAGCAGATCCGCACCACCCAGCTCGCACAACTGATCGAGCTTCGCGAGGCGCTCGGTCAGACCGGCCTCGCAGCGCGCAATGCCTACATCTACGAGCGCGACGAGGACGCGCTCAGGGAGCTCGACGTGCTGGACCAGCAGCGCGCCATCTTTGTCGATCGCCTGCAGAAACTGGAACCCATCCTCGGCGAGCGTCCCGACTTCCGCAAGGCCAGCGCCGGACTGCATGCCATGGCGCGCGAGCTGGCGCGACCCCGCCAATACCGCAGCGCGAAACAGATGAGTGAGTTCGGCGTCTTCCTCGTTGCCGAATGCAGCCCCTTGCGCCGCCAGATCGTGGCCGATCTCGATGTGGTCATCAGGAATATCGAGACCCGGATGAATACCGCCAGCGACCGTGTCGATTCGGTAGTGGCAAGCTCGCGCACCATCGTGGTCGCCATTGCGGCGATCGCCCTCGCGATCGGCGCGGCCCTGGCCTACTGGGTCACCATCAGCATTACCCGTCCGCTGCGCGAGGCGTCCCGGTTTGCCGAGGCCGTGGCGGTGGGCGACCTGACGGCCCGCATCGATACCTCGGCGGGCGACGAGATCGGCACGCTGTCGCGCTCCCTGGCAGGGATGAGCGCCGGCCTGGCGACCATCGTCAACGGCGTACGCCAGGGAACCGGATCCATCACCACCAGCAGCCGCGAGATCGCGTCCGGCAACCAGGACCTGTCGGCCCGCACCGAGTCCCAGGCCAGTTCCCTGCAGCAGACTGCCAGCACCATGCATGAGCTCACCGATGCGGTCAACCGCAACGCAGAAGACGCACGTTCGGCCAGCCTGCTGGCGACCGAAGCATCGCGGATCGCGGACCGCGGCGGCGCGATCGTCGGGGAAGTCGTCAAGACCATGGGCGACATCAGCCACGCCTCGAGCCAGATCGTCGACATCATCGCGGTCATCGACGGCATCGCCTTCCAGACCAATATCCTGGCCCTGAACGCGGCCGTCGAGGCGGCCCGCGCGGGCGAGCAGGGAAGGGGATTCGCGGTTGTGGCTGGGGAGGTGCGCCTGCTTGCGCAACGCTGCACCAGCGCCGCAAGCGAGGTCAAGGCGCTGATCCATGCATCGGTAGCAAAGATCGACGACGGCACCAGCCTGGTCGACGAATCCGGCAAGACCATGCGTGAGCTCCTGGGCAGCGTGCAGCGCGTCAGCGTGCTGATCGAACGGATCGCCGCTGCCAGCGACCAGCAGGCCGCGAGCGTCCGCGAGATCAATACCGCGGTCGGGCAGGTGGACGACCTGACCCAGCAGAACGCATCGCTGGTGGAACAGGCAGCCGCGGCGGCCGAATCGATGCACGACCAGGCCCGGGAACTGGCGCGCCAGGTCGAGGTGTTCCGCGTCGCCTGACGCGCGGCGCAAGCCTTATTGCCTGTTGCGCAGCAGCTGTGCGATCTCGTCCAGCTTCGCCTCGATCGCACGCAACGCGGCCAGCTGGGCATCGCCGCCACTTTCCTGCGGGCGCTGGCGCAGCGCTTCGCGCGCCTGCAGGATGCGGGTGCGGAAGGCTTGGGCGTCGATGATGCCGGTCAGCTGCATGTCGGACGCCTGGCCTGCACTGTGGCCCGCCGTCTCGAACTTCAGGGTGCTCAGGTCGAATCGCCGCAGGATCGGGCCTTCGATGAAGGTCACGTCCTGGATGTTCTCGAGCGGGATGGTCTTCTCGGTCGTGACCAGGATGCCCTTCCGGTAGCGCAGGCTGCGCTCGTCGAGGTGGCATTCCAGGCGGTCGAAATAGTGCTGGGCCCACCAGCGGCCCACGCCCAGGAACCAGACGATCGCCAGCGGGATGCCGACGATGGTCGACATCATGACGACGCCGATCTTCAGCACCAGGAAGGGCTTGATCAGGGGATTGAACTGCGCGCGGGTGCCGGTGTCGGTCATGAGGCGACTACCTGGTCCTGGCCGAGCGTCGATGGTCCGGGCTTGTCCTGCCGCCTGCCGTTGAGCAGCACGCCGATGAGCGTATGGCGCACCAGCAGCTGGTAGCTGAGCAGGCAGACGACGGTGGTCGCCAGCACGTTCAGCGCCATCTTGGTCATCGCGTTTGCCGGCAGCGTGTACAGCATGGCGCCGAAGCCGATCGTGCACAGCATGTGCACCAGGAAGACCCAGTAAGAACTCTCGGAGACGTAGCGCAGGACGCGGTTCTGGTGCGGCAGGTAGCGCAGGAACAGGCCGATGAGGGCAAAGCTCCACAGCCAGCTGGCGAGGTTGTAGGAGAAGGCGATACCGGCTTCGAGGTGCGGAACGGATGCCGGCTGGGTGGTGAAGACCTTGAAGCCGGCGAGGGCGACGACGAACACGACGAAGCCGGCGAGCAGTTTGCGCCAGCAGGTCCGGGTAAGGTAGGGCAGCAGCGTGTCCTGGTGGCGCCAGGCCAGCAGGCCGCACACGAAGTACATGCCGTTGTACACCAGCTCGGTCAACTGCGGGATGAAGGAGCCGTTCGGGGCGAGCATGCCGGCGCGGTAGAAAGAAGCGACGATCGCCAGTGGAATGGTCAGCACCAGCGGGCCCCACCAGCTCTTGGCGAGCTTGCGGAAGACCGCATCGACGCCGTCACGGACCGGCGCCGGCAGCCTGCTCCACAGCGGCGCCAGCGCCGCGGTCAGGATGCAGAACCAGATCAGGTAATACAGGAACCACATGTGCATGGTGTTGAAGGGCGAGGCGCCGGCGCCCTTGCGGGCCAGCAGCGACATGTCGATGCCCACGGTACCGCGCGCCATCACGTGCAGGTAGACCAGCATCATGACGGTGGTGCAGACGATCAGCACCGGCCAGAAGATGACAAAGGGTAGGGCCAGGCGGCGCATGCGGTGCGCCAGCATGCCCCTGGGTCCGCGGCGCGCGATCAGCAGGGCCACGAAATAGCCGGCCAGGATGAAGAACACCGGCATGCGGAAGACGTGGATAAAGACCAGGATCAGGTCAGCGACCGGCGTGGTCTGCGAATCGCGCCACGGCAGGGGCAAGGTACCGGTGGTGTGGTTGATCGCCACGTGGAGCAGGATGCCGAGCCACATCATCACGGCGCGAAGGTTGTCGAATGCGTGAAGCCGGCTGGGCTGGTCCATGGTGTTCCGTGTGATGGTGGAGGCCCTGTATGGACGCTCTCCGGAAAGAGAGATGACTATATGCCAATTACAAGCTGGTGTCTCTATTTCATGCGGCCAGGGTAAGCGTGTAATGCGCATCGTTGGCGCAGGCACGGTGTCCCATGCTGGCAGGCGCCGCATACACCGACAGCGGCTGCTCGCCGGCGAGCAGATTCACGACCGCCGCCACGTCCATGCCGTTGATCGCGGCCTGGAAGCGGCGCAGCAGCTCGCGGCACAGCTTTTCTTCCAGGCGCACTTCGTCAGGCAGCACGCGCAGTCGGCGGCGCGCACGCGCCAGGTGCTGGCGCGCATTCGCCGTCCCAGTGCCCAGGATGGCCGCGATGTCGGCATGGCTGCAATCGAGCACCTCGTGCAACACGACGGCCAGGCGCTCGGCCGGCGACAGGCGCGCCAGCAGGAGGCCCAGCGCCTCGGCGAGTTCAGCCTGGCGCAGCAGGCCCTCCTCGGGCAGCGCGGGCGGCGCGCAGGGCAGCAGTTCCAGCGCGATGTGCGCGGCCGCCTCGTCGCGGGCGCGCCGGCGCAGGCGGTCGATCGACTGGTGCTGCACGACGGTGGTCAGCCAGGCGGCCGGCGTGGCCAGCGTGCCTTGCTCGGCGCCATGCCACTTCAGGAAGCAGTCCTGCACGATGTCCTCGGCCTCGGCACTGCTGCCGACGATGCGGCAGCTGATTGCCGTCAGGCGCGGGCGCAGCCGTTCGAATACGGCGCCGTCGGGATCGGAAGTGGATGGCATGGCGGTCTCCTGTCGCGGTGGTGTCCCACTTGACGCTCGAGAAGGGCCGGATGTGACAGGCGCGATAAAGATTTTTTTATTCGTCACATGGCGCCGGCGGCGAGCGTCAAGCGGCTGTTACTACTTTACCGCGAAAGGACGACCATGATGTTGCAAGCTCCAACAGGACTGGGCCTGGTGCCCACCGTGATCGAACAGACCGGGCGCGGCGAACGCGCCTTCGATATCTATTCGCGCCTGCTCAAGGAGCGGGTGATCTTCCTGGTGGGCGAGGTGACCGAGCAGTCGGCCAACCTGATCGTGGCCCAGCTGCTGTTCCTGGAATCGGACAACCCCGACAAGGACATCGCGCTCTACATCAATTCGCCCGGCGGCTCGGTGTATGCCGGCATGGCGGTCTACGACACCATGCAGTTCATCAAGCCGGACGTCTCGACCCTGTGCACCGGCTTTGCCGCCAGCATGGGTTCCTTCCTGCTGGCGGCGGGCGCGCGCGGCAAGCGCTACGCCCTGCCGAATGCCCGCATCATGATCCATCAGCCGCACGGCGGCTCGCAGGGCGTGGCGGCCGACATCGAGATCCAGGCGCGCGAGATCCTGTACCAGCGCCACCGGCTCAACAGCCTGCTGGCCGAACGCACCGGGCAGCCCTTGGAGCGGATCGAACGGGATTCGGACCGCGACAATTTCATGTCGGCCGGGCAGGCGGCGGAGTATGGGCTGATCGATCGGGTGCTGGAACAGCGCCCATGAAAAAACCGCGGCGCCGGTGGAGACCGGGGCCGCGGCTTTTGCGGAGTACGTCGAAGGATTACTGCTTCTTCGCGTCCTCCTTGGGCCAGGCGACGCCCAGCAAGGCTGCGTTCATCGCCTGCTGCGCGCTGCTTGCCTTGTCGAGGGCCTTGATCTTGGCCTTGCCTTTCGGGCGCTGCTGCGGCGTGATCGGCATCTCGACCAGCTCGTCGCGGCGGAACAGGTGCAATTTGAACGGACCGGCTTTGGAGAGCGACATTTTGTCGCCGATGTCCTTGGCGGAGACGCGCAGGCCGTTCACCGCTACCAGGGTGTCGCCCGAGACCACGCCGGCCTTCCATGCCGGGCTGTCGCGTTCGACGACGGTAACCACCGCCGGGTCGCTGCCTTCGCGCAGGGTCCAGCCGGCCCACCATTCGGTCTTCTGTTCCTGGTCCTTCGGCACGTCGACCACTTTTTGCAGGCCGACCTGGGCCAGCAGGCTGTCGAACGGGATCTCGGCGGTGCCGTCCACGTACTGGGCCCACCAGGCGCTCCAGTCCTGGCCGCTCACGGCGCGCAAGGCCGCCAGCACGGCCGGCACGTCATAGCCGCCCTGGGCGGTCGAGTGCTTCTCGAACAGGATGCGGTGCACGTCTTCCAGGCCGCGCTTGGCGCCGGTCTGGCGGCGCAGTTCGATGTCCATCATCAGCGCCAGCAGCTGGCCCTTGGAATAGATGTTGACCGAGGCATTGCGGGCGCGCTCGCCGCCGACCGCGATCCATTCGTCGAAGCTGGCGTCGGCCGCGCTTTGCTGCAAGCGCCCCGGTTGGTGCTGGTAGTCGTCGACCAGCTTGGCGTACTCCTCGAGGAATTCGTCGCGCTTTTCCAGGCCTGCGCGCAGCACGATCAGCTCTTCGAAGTAGGAGGTGTGGCCTTCGGCGATCCACAGCAGGCGGTTGTAATTCTCGTTCTGGTAGTCGTAAGGGACCATCTCTTTCGGACGGTAGGCCTTGACGTTCCAGGTGTGGAAGAACTCGTGCGCGGCGACGCGCAGGAAGTCGAGGTAGCCCTTGCGCGGCGCGTAGGTCCAGCGCGGTTTCTGGATCACGGTGGAATTCGCGTGCTCGGTCGCGCCGCCCACGCCGTCGGTGGCGTGGACGATGAACAGATAGCGCTGGAAGGGATACTTGCCGCCGTAGAGCTTCGCGGTTTCAAGCACGATCTTCTTCAGGTCGGTCATCATCTGCTTGCCGTCGTGGTTGCCGCGGCCCCAGATCGCCAGCTCGATGGTGCGGCCATCGACTTTATCCGTGTAGAACTCGTGGATGCCGGTCTCGATCGGCGCGTCGATCAGCACGTCGTAATTGGGGGCGACGAAGCAGTGGTCGCAGCTACCTGCGTCCATGCCCGAGCGCGACTTCCAGTTCTGCGGCACGTCCAGCTTCACCTTGACCGGCTCCTTGCGGAACGGGGCGGCGTAGACGAACACGCCGCTGGCATCCAGGTAGGCGTGGGTGTCGTCGATGTGGCGGGTGCGTTCGCCCAGCAGGTTCGCGTACAGCTCGTACTGCACCGTCACCGCGTCGCCCGGTTTGGTACGGACCTGCCAGGTGCCTTTGTCGGTCTTGGCGACCGGCAGCGGCTGGCCCTTGGCGTCGAAGGCCTTGAACAGGCGCACGCCGTTGGCGAGGTTCAGGATGTTGTAGCGACCGGTGCGCCAGTTCGGCATTTGCACGTCCAGCGTGGTGCCGGACGTCGCCGGGAAGCTGGCGCGCACTTCGGCCAGATGCTGGGCCGCGTCGGTAATCTTGAGCTGGTAGTCGACGTCGGCGCGCGCGCTGGCGGTCGCACCGAGCAGGAGCAAGGGGAGGGCGTAGGAAAAGAGTGGTTTCATGTCCGCAGAATGGATGAGCTCTGGTAGAGCGTGCGCGGAAGTGTATACCAGCTCGCGCGCGGCGGACAGCCTTGCCTGGTGTAAGTACGGCCACGCCGTGCTGGACGGCGTGGCCCGGCTGCTCCCTAGTTGCTCAGCAGGACCTGTGCGATCAGGCCGGTGGCGATGGCCGCCAGCACGTAGTCGTTGCCGGCGCGGACCCAGTGATGGCCACGCGGAGGCGCGCTCAGGTGGCGCGCACGCCAGTCGGTGACGACGTAGCGGCTGTCACGGTATTCCCGGTCCAGGCGCTGGCCGCGGCGCAGGTCGTGGCGCGGTCCGCCGCCGCGACGGTCGTCGCGATGATATTGACGGGCGTCGTAGTAGCGGTCGTTATGGCGGCGGTCGTTGTCGAAGCGGCGATCGTTGTCGCGGCGGTCATTGTCGTAACGGCGGCTGTCCTGCCCGTAGGCGTGGCCATTGCGGTTGTCACGGTCGTAGCCATGGTCGCCGCGCTGGGCGTACGCGCTGCCGCTGGTGGCCATGGTCAGGGCAATCAATGCCGATGCGAACAAAGTCGATTTCATTTTCACTCTCCTGTTGACGCGCTGTGCTTTCGCGATGGGTTCATTACACCGCGAACCGGGCCGAACAGGTGAAGCGAAGCGGTAAGGATTGCTACCAAACGTATCAGGGCCGGCCGGCGATGGAGTCGACCACGGCGCATGGTTCTGCGCGGCCGCCAACCAGGATCGCGCCATCTTCCACCTGCGTCTGGATCAGGCACGACTGGCCAGTGGCCCGTCCCTGCAGCAGGGTGATGCCGTGTCCCAGCAGGGCGGTGAGCGCGCCGGCCGCCACGCCGGTGGCGCTGTCTTCCAGGGCCGGGTCGAGGTGGTTGAAATTGCGGCCTTCGTAGCGGTCCGCATCGGCACCACCTTGCAAGCGGCACCAGGCATAGATGCCGTTGACGCCGGCGTCCTTGCCCCAGGCGGTAATCGCTTCCAGGTCCGGATGCAGCGCGTACAGGGTCGCTGCATCGGCGACTTCCACCAGCAGTTTCGGGCTGCCCACCGAGGCTAGCTGCGGGGGCGATACCGGCACCAGACCGGGATCTGCCAGCAGGCGCGCGGGCAGGTCGGACGCGAGCGCCGGCTGCACCACCTGCTGCGCCTGCAGGCGGATGTAGAAGACATCCGCGTCGCGCAGCAGCTCCAGGCGCTGGCCGCGCATGGCCGTCGTCACCGCCAGCATGGGGGCTTGCGGATGGCGCGCGAACAGCACGTGGGCCACGGCCAGCGTGGCGTGCAGGCACAGCGGGCTGCGCATGTGCGGGTAGTAGAAATCGACGACATCTCCGTCGAGGTAGACACAGGTGGTGTTGCGTGCCTTGGCGAAGGCGCGGCGCGTGTCTTCGTTTGACGCGTCTCCTTCGATCACGAGGGCGGGATTGCCGGTGCCTGGCGTGGCCCCAAAACACTTCAGTGCACGGATCTGCATGCGATTTCCTTGTCGAACAAGCCGTCTCGGTTATACTGTGTTTTTATACAGTATTGCTGGTTTGACTAGCATTGTATCCCCTTTGCCTAGTGCCTGCCGATGACCGATCCGCTCTCCACGCCACCCCAGGTTTTGCCTCCCTATGCGGAGCTGTTCTGCCTGTCGAACTTCTCCTTCCTCGAAGGAGCCTCGCATGCGGAAGAACTGGTGGCGCGGGCGGTCCAACTCGATTACTTCGCCCTGGCGCTGACGGACGAATGCTCGCTGGCCGGCGTGGTACGCGCCCATGCCGAAGCAAAAAAGGCCGGCCTGCCGCTGGTGATCGGCGCCCACTTCCACCTGAAATACCCGGACGGCAGCCCCGCGCTTTCCTTGATACTGCTGGCCAAGAACCGCAACGGCTACGGCAACCTCTCCGAGCTGATCACACTGGGCCGCACGCGCAGCGCCAAGGGCACCTACTTCCTGACCCTGGACGACCTGGCCCGGCCCGCGCCCGCCTACGCGCACCTGAAGCACATGCCGGACTGCCTGGCGATCCTGCTGCCGCACTATCCCTCGCACGAGGCGGCAGACGTGGACCGCCTGCACCAGCAGGCCGCCTGGATGGCGTCCACCTTCCCGGGGCGCGCCTGGCTCGGCCTGGTGCTGCTGCACCGCGCCTTCGACGAGCCGCACCGTGAAACCGTGGAAGAGGTGGGCTGGCAGCACGGCCTGCCGATCACGGCGCTCGGCCACGTAGTGATGCACGTGCGCTCGCGCAAACCCCTGCAGGACACGCTCAGCGCCACCCGCCTCAAGAAGCCGGTGGCGGAATGCGGCTACGGCCTGGCCCAGAACGCCGAGCAGCACCTGCGTTCGCGCCTGCGCCTGGCCAACATCCATTCGCGCGAGGCGCTGGCCGAGACGGTACGCATCGCGCGCCTGTGCACCTTCTCGCTCGACGAACTGCGCTACGAATACCCGGACGAAGTGGTCCCGTCCGGCCACGATGCCACCAGCTTCCTGCGCCAGGAAACCTATATCGGCGCGCACCGGCGCTTCCGCGACGGCATCCCGGCCAAGGTGCAGGCCCAGATCGAGCACGAACTTGGCCTGATCGCCGAGATGCAGTACGAGCACTACTTCCTCACGGTGTACGACATCGTGCGCTTCGCCCGCTCGCAGCATATCCTGTGCCAGGGCCGCGGCTCGGCCGCCAATTCGGCGGTGTGCTACTGCCTCGGCATCACCGAGGTCGACCCGGCGCGCGCCAGCCTGCTGTTCGAGCGCTTCATCTCGAAGGAGCGCAACGAGCCGCCCGACATCGACGTCGACTTCGAGCACCAGCGCCGCGAAGAGGTGATCCAGTACATCTATGCGAAATACGGGCGCGAGCGCGCGGCGCTGGCGGCGGTGGTGATCAGCTACCGCCCCAAGAGCGCGCTGCGCGACAGCGGGCGTGCGCTCGGCATCGACCTGGCCATCGTCGAGAAGGTGGCCAAGACCCACCACTGGTTCGACAGCCGCGCCGACCTGGTGGGACGCCTGGCCGAAGCGGGCCTGGACCCGGAATCGCGCCTGGCGCAGCAGTGGGCCACGCTCGCCCACAAGCTGCTGAACTTCCCGCGCCACCTGTCGCAGCACCCGGGCGGCTTCGTCATCGCGCGCGGCAAGCTGTCACGCCTGGTGCCGATCGAGAACGCCACCATGGCCGACCGCAGCGTCATCCAGTGGGACAAGAACGACCTGGAAGAACTCGGGCTGATGAAGGTCGACGTGCTGGCGCTGGGCATGCTGTCGATGATGCGGCGCGGCCTGGAACTGGTGGGCCAGCGCTACGGCAACCTGTTCGAGATGCAGGACATCCCGCCCGACGACAAGGCCACCTACGACATGATCTGCGCGGCCGACACCGTGGGCGTGTTCCAGATCGAGTCGCGCGCCCAGATGAGCATGCTGCCGCGCATGCGCCCGCGCCGCTTCTACGACCTGGTGATCGAGGTGGCGGTGGTGCGCCCCGGCCCGATCCAGGGCGGCATGGTGCATCCTTATTTGCGGCGGCGTCAGGGCCTGGAACCGATCCATTATCCGAGCGACGAAATGAAGCTGGCGCTGGAGCGCACCCTGGGCGTGCCGATCTTCCAGGAACAGGTGATGCAGGTCGCGATCCTGGGCGCCGGCTTCACGCCGGGCGAAGCAGACCAGCTGCGGCGCGCGATGGCGGCCTGGAAGCGCAAGGGTGGCCTCGAAAAATACTACGACCGCATCGTGCGCGGCATGCTCGAGCGCGGTTACACGCTCGAATTCGCCGAGGCGATCTTCAGCCAGATCCAGGGCTTCGGCGAATACGGCTTCCCCGAATCGCACGCGGCCAGCTTCGCGCTGCTAGCCTATGCCAGCTCCTGGCTCAAGTGCCACGAACCGGCGGCTTTCCTGTGCGCGCTGCTCAACAGCCAGCCGATGGGCTTCTACAGCCCTTCGCAACTGGTGCAGGACGCGCGCCGCCATGGCATCGAAGTGCGCCCGGCGGACGTCGCCATCAGCGGCTGGGATTCGACCCTGGAAGAGCTGGATCCGACCGACCGCTCGCGCCAGCCGGCGGTGCGCCTGGGCCTCTCGCTGCAGCGCGGCCTGAAGCAGGAAGTCGCCCTGCGCATCGAGATGGCGCGCGCGGTGCGTCCTTTCGACAGCGTGGCCGACCTGGCGCGCCGCGCCCAGCTCGACCGCGGCGACCTGCAGGTGCTGGCCGGCGCCAACGCGCTGCAGTCGCTGGCCGGGCACCGGCGCGAAGCGCTGTGGCAGGCGGTGGGCGCGGTGCCCGACCGCGACCTGCTGCGCCCGACCACGCCGCAGGAAGAGCAGCCGCAGCTGGCCGCACCGTCGGAAGCCGACGAGATCGTGGGCGACTACCGCGCCCAGGGCCTCACCCTCGGGCGCCATCCGCTGGCCCTGCTGCGCGAAGGGCTGCTGGCCAGGCGCTTCATGCCGGCTTCCACGCTTGCGGATTACGCCGACGGCCAGCTGGCGCGCGCCTGCGGCCTGGTGACGGTGCGCCAGCGCCCGGGCACCGCCAAGGGCGTGCTGTTCATGACGCTGGAAGACGAGACCGGGAACATCAACGTGATCGTCTGGCCGACCCTGGTGGAGCAGCAGCGGCGCGAGGTATTGAATGCCCCGCTGCTCGGGGTATACGGCATCTGGCAGAAGCAGGGCGAGGTACGCCACCTGGTGGCCAAGCGGCTGGTGGACATGTCGCACCTGCTCGGGAAACTGCGCGCCCCGAGCAGGGATTTCTGTTAGGCCGCGAGGCGCAGCTGCGCCTTGCCGCGCACGGGCAGGGCAGGCGCCGACGCGCCCATGTGCAGGCGGAACACCGCCAGCGCGTCGGCCACGCTGTCGGCCTGTTGCGCCAGCGATGCCGCGGCCGCTGCCGCTTCCTCGACCAGGGCGGCGTTCTGCTGGGTGATGGCATCGAGCTGGCCGACCGCCTGGTTGACCTGCCCCAGGCCGCCGCTCTGTTCGATCGTGGCGGCCGCGATTTCTTCCATCACGCTGCGCACGCTATCGACCGCGTCGATAATCTCGCCCATGGTCTGGCCGGCCAGCGCGGTCAGGCGGCTGCCGCTGTCCACGGTGGCGATCGAAGCGTTGATCAGCCCCTTGATTTCCTTGGCGGCGGCAGCGCTGCGCTGCGCCAGGTTGCGCACTTCGCTGGCGACCACGGCGAAGCCGCGGCCCTGTTCGCCGGCGCGCGCCGCCTCGACCGCCGCATTCAGCGCCAGGATGTTGGTCTGGAAGGCGATGCCGTCGATCAGGCCGATGATGTCCAGCACCTTGTGCGAAGAGCTGCTGATCGCCTCCATGGTGCTGACCACTTCGCCGACAGTGCCGCCGCCGCGGGCCGCCATGCTCGCCGCGCGCATCGCCAGTTCGTTCGCGGTCTTCACGTTGTCGCCGTTCTGCGCCACGTTCTGGGTCAGCTGCTCCATGCTGGCGGCGGTTTCCTCCAGGCTGGAAGCCTGCGATTCGGTGCGGCCGGACAGGTCCATGTTGCCGCTCGCGATTTCGCCGGTCGCATGGCGGATCCCGTCGAAATTACTGCGCACGTCGCCGATCACGCTGAACAGGTTAACCGAGGTCTGGCGCAGGGCGGCCACCAGTTGGCCCATCTCGTTGTCGCTGCGGTTGTCGATGCGGGCGGTCAGGTCGCCACCGGCCAGGCGGCGCGCGAAGGCGGTCGCCTCGTCGAGCGGCGCCAGCACGTTGCGGCGCAGGCTGAGCCAGAGGTTGACGGCGACGCCTAGCGAGACCGCCATCGCCAGCAGGCTCCAGGGCGCGGCGCCGAGCCGCCAGCCTTGCGCCAGGTTGACCAGCAGGACAGTCGCCAGCACGCCCATGCCGGCGTTGACCTGGGTCCGCAGCGGCAGGTTGCGCAGTGCTGCCAGGCGGCCTGCCAGACCGCTTTTCAATACGCGCCCATGGCGCAGCACCAGCTTGCGCGGGTTGCCCGCCTTGAATTCCGCATACAGCGCGGCGGCCGCCTCGACCTGTTGGCGCGAAGGCTTGGTGCGCACCGACATGTAGCCGCATGCCTTGCCATCCTCGAGTACTGGCGTCACGTTCGCATAGACCCAATAATGGTCGCCGTTCTTGCAGCGGTTCTTGACCATCCCGCTCCATGGCAGGCCGGCCCGGATCGTCGCCCACAGGTCGGCAAAAGCTTCTACCGGCATGTCGGGGTGGCGCACCAGGTTCTGGGGCGCGCCGATCAGTTCTTCTTCGGTGAAACCGCTGACTTCGATGAAGTAGGGGTTGGCATACCGGATGTTACCCTGCAGGTCGGTGGTCGAGACGATGGTCCGGCCATCGGCAAGGAGGTATTCCTGGTTGGTGATGGGGGTATTGACGCGCATGGGGGGGAGATCCTCATATCCGGTGCAAAATCGACAAAAAATGACGAATTCATACGATTTCACACATGAAAACGCGCCATTTACTGTTGAGTAGTATAGTCATCAATCAATTTTGTCATATACAAGAATTGCTTGATGGCACCAAAATACAACGCATGAATACGAGATATGCATGAAATGAATCCGCCGCTATGGGTCGTCATGGGCGTGAGCGGCTGCGGCAAGAGCGACATCGGCCGGCGGCTGGCGCAGGCCCTGCAGGCCCGCTTCATCGAGGGCGATGCCTTCCACCCGCCGGAAAACGTGACGAAGATGGCGGCCGGCGTGCCGCTCACGGACGAGGACCGGCGCGGCTGGCTGCTGGCCCTGCGCGCCGAGCTGCAGCGGGCGGCAGGCGCAGGAGAGGGGGCGGTGCTGTCCTGCTCCGCCCTGAAGCGCATCTACCGCGATGTCCTGCGCGGGAGCGATGCCGGCGCGGTCTGCTTCGTCCACCTGACCGGTCCGCGCGAGCTGATCGCCCAGCGCATGGCCGCGCGCAGCGGCCACTTCATGCCCGTGTCGCTGCTCGACAGCCAGCTGCGCACCCTCGAACCCCTGCAGCCGGACGAATGCGGCCTCACGCTCGACCTGCGCGAGTCGCCGGCGCGCCTGGTGGAGCAGGTGCTCGCAGCCGCCCGGACCAGCTGAAACGTCTCGTTACACATGAGTTGCCCCGCTGTGGCTTTGTGTGTTTTTCTGGCGCCCCGGCTCTGTTACGCTTCCTGCATCACCAATAACAAAAAGGGATTCCATGGACATCAAGCCGCAATGGACAGCCGTCCTGGCGCTGGTCGCTTCCAATGCCTTTGCCATCGAGGCACCGATCCAAAGCGTTACCCTGTATCCCGGCAGCGCCACGGTGGAGCGCGTGGTGCAGGTCACACCGGGCATGACCCAGGTCGAGATCACGGGCCTGCTGGCCAACTTCAGCACCGACACCCTGCGCCTGCAGGCCGACCCCGGCATCCAGGTCGGGCAGGTGGTCACCCGCGACCAGGCCTCGGCCGACAGCCGCAATCCGCGCGAAGCGGAGCTGGAAGCGAAGATCCAGGCACTGCAGGACCAGCTCACCGTCATCGATGCGGACTACAAATCGGCGCAGCTGGTCCAGGGCTACCTCGAGCGCCTGGGCGGCGGTGAGGGCAGTCGCACTGGCCCCAGCGATCCCAAGGCCTTGCTGGGCACGCTCGATGCGATCCGCAAGGGCGGCAGCGACGCCCTGGCGCGCATGCACGAGGCCGAAGTCAGGAAGCGTTCCGTGGCCAAGCAGCTGGAAGCGCTCAAGAGCGACCTGGAGAAGGTCCAGGCGAATTCGCGCCAGAGCCGCACCATGACGGTGTCCGTGTCGGCGAAGCAGGCGGGCCGGCTGGTGCTGAGCTATCAGGTCAACCGCGCCGGATGGAAGCCGCTGTATCGCGCCTCGCTCGATTCGAACGCCTCCAGCATCGAGCTGGAACGGATGGCCGCGATCTCGCAGAAGACTGGCGAGGACTGGAGCAACGTCAAGTTGCGCCTCTCCACCGGCCAGCCAAGCCAGACGGCCTACGCGCCCGATCCCCAGCCGTGGCTGCTGACCTGGCGCCCGCCCCGCGAGCAGCAGGAAATGATCCGCTACCGCTACGCTCCCGCACCGGCTCCGCCGCCGGCGCCGGAAGCTGTCACGGTGGCGAGCTCGCGCAACATCCGGCCTGCGGATGACTACGTGGCGCCCATCGTGGAAACGCAGGGGAATTTCACCACCGAATACGAGGTGCCGGCCAGGGTCAGCCTGGCGGCGGACGGCCGCGAGATCTCGGTCGGACTGGCGAAGCAGAACCTGGCGGTCAAGCAGCTGGTGCGCATCGCGCCGCGCACCAGCAGGGACACGGCGGTGCTGACGGTCGACGCGGCGCGACCCGAGGGCGTCTGGCTGCCGGGCCAGGTGCAGCTGCGCCGCGATGGTTCCTATGTCGGCGCGCTGTACTGGAATCCGCAGGACAGCGAACGCTTCACGATGTCCTTTGGCCGCGATCCGCTGGTGCGCGTCACCGTCGAGAACCGTGACGCGAAAGCGGGGCAGGTCGGCATCTTCAAACAGGAGAACCAGAAGCGCATTGCCGACACCTATGTGGTGACGAGCTTCCACCGCCAGCCGATCGACATCCTGGTGCTGGAGCCGACCCCGGTCAGCCAGGACGACAAGATTGCGGTGAAGGTGGCGCTCAGCCCGGAGGCGAACCTCAGGGACTGGCAGCAGCGCCGCGGCCTGGTCGGCTGGGAGCGCAGCCTGAAGCCGAACGAGACGGCGCGCTTCAACGTCGACTACGTGATCGACTATCCGAAGGAGGGGACGGTCCAGGGCCTGCCCTGAATCAAAACCGGGAAATATGTACACATTCCCCCCCGCGTGGGGCTGCCGCGGATGGCGAATGGCGATTATCGTGTCGCCATTCGATCAGCACACCCCGAACGGACCACCATGATCAAACTTATTTACAAGACCTCGCGCGCACTCTCCCACGCGGCCAAGCACGCCGCCGTGCACGCAGCCATGCTGCTGGTGCTCGGCATCCCGGCCCATGCGGCCCAGAACACTCCCGCTGGCGCGAACGCGTCGGCGCAGGGCAAGTACATCGAACGCGGACGCTACCTGGTCAAGGTCGGCGGCTGCAACGACTGCCACACCGCGGGCTATGGCATGAGCGCCGGCCAGGTGCCGGAAAAGGAATGGCTGACCGGCGACCAGCTGGGCTGGCACGGCCCGTGGGGCACGACCTATCCCACCAATTTGCGCCTGTCGATGAACGCCATGAGCGAAAACGACTGGATCAGGATGGCCCAGACCATGAAGGCGCGCCCGCCGATGCCCTGGTTCACCCTGAACACCATGGACAAGGAAGACCTGCGCGCCATCTACCGCTTCGTGCGCCACCTCGGCCCGGCCGGCAAGCCGGCGCCGGCGGGACTGGCGCCGGGCGTCAAGCCGGCCGGTCCGGCGATCCTGTTCCCGGCCCCGCCGAACTGAACCTGCCGCGGCGCTTCATTGCGCCATGATCGCCGCTGCAGCCGCTTCCGACGATGGGGGCGGCTGCTCGGCAAATTCCGCATACACCCAGTCCCCGCTAGAACGCACCAGCCCCTCGGGCGCGGGGCGCTCGCGTTGCGGCGTCTTCGCCAGCGCCACCCGCATGTAGTCGACCCACACCGGCAGCGCCATCGTCGAGCCGTATTCGCGCCCGCCCAGCGAGCGCGGGTCGTCGTAGCCCATCCACGCCACCGCAACCACATTGCCGCCATAGCCCGCGAACCAGGCGTCGATGGCATTGCTGGTGGTGCCGGTCTTGCCCGCCAGGTCGCCGCGGTTCAGCAGGCGCGAGGCCTGGGCGGCGGTGCCGGCCCTTGCCGCGTCGCGCAGCATGGAATCCACGATAAAGGCGTTGCGCGCATCCAGCACGCGCGCGTTTTCCTGCGGCGCGCCCGGCTTGCCGCTTTCGAACAGGACCTTGCCGTCACGGTCCTGGATCGTCATGCCGAGCTGCGGCTCGACGCGGTAGCCGCCGTTGGCCAGCACGGCGTAGGCGCCGGCCATCTGCAGCGGCGTCACCGCGCCGGTGCCGAGGGCCAGGGTCAGGTTGCTCGGGTGACGCGCCGGGTCGAAGCCGAAGCGTCCCAGGTGCTCGCGCGCATGCTCGACCTCGACGGCGCGCAGCATGCGCACGGTGGGCACGTTGCGCGAATGGGTGAGCGCATGGCGCATCGTCACCGGACCCTCGAACAGGTTGTCGTCGTTGCGCGGCGACCAGTTGGCATAGGCCTTCTCGCCCGACAGATCGAGCGGCTCGTCGAGGATGGTGGTGCCCGGGAAGAAACCGCGCTCCAGCGCCGCCGAATACACGAAGGGCTTGATGCTGGAGCCGGGCTGGCGCCAGGCCTGGGTCACGTGGTTGAGCTTTTGCAGCTGGAAGTCCACGCCGCCGACCAGCGCGCGTACGCTGCCGGTCTGGGCGTCGAGGGCGACAAATGCCGCAGCCACCTGCGGCAACTGGGTGATCGCCCAGCCATCCTTGCCGTTGCGCGCGATGCGGACGACGGCGCCCGGCGCCAGCTTGACGCCGGCCCTGGCCGCGGGCGTCAGGGCCGGCGCGGCGAAGGCAAGCCCGGCGCCGCTGATCTCGACGGTATCGCCGTCGCGGGGGGCGACGCGCACCCGCTTGGGCGAGGCCGACAGCACCACAGCCGGCGCGAAACCGCTCACCGCCGGCTGCTTCTGCAGCGCTTCCTGGATCGCCTCGGTGCGCGCCTCGCCCGCCTTGGGCAGGGCGATGCGCGCTTCCGGGCCGCGGTAGCCGTTGCGGCGGTCGTAGGCGATGGCGCTGCGGCGCACCGCCTCGTAGGCGGCGGTTTGTTCGGCCGCATGGATGCTGGTGGTGACGGTGTAGCCGTGCTCGTAGGCAGCCTGGCCGAAGCGGGCGTAGGCCGCCTGGCGCGCCAGCTCGGCGACGTATTCGGCGCCCGCGCCCGGACCGCCGCCGTCGCGCCGCACGCGCAGCGGCTCGGCCAGCGCCTTGCGGTACTGGGGCTCGCTGATCTTCCCGAGCTCGAACATGCGCTTCAGGACCGCGCGCTGGCGCTGTTGCGCGCGCTCCGGATTGGCGACCGGGTTATGGCGCGAGGGGTTTTGCGGCAGCCCGGCCAGCATCGCCATCTCGGCCACGCTCAGCGACTCGAGCGGCTTGCCGAAATAGGTGCGTGCGGCGCTGGAGAAGCCGTAGGAGCGCTGGCCCAGGTAGATCTGGTTCATGTAGACCTCGAGGATCTGGTCTTTCGATAAGGCCTGCTCGATCTTGTAGGCCAGCGCCACCTCGGTCAGCTTGCGCGGCAGGGTCTTGTCGCGCGACAGGAAGAAGTTGCGCGCCACCTGCATGGTGATGGTGGAGCCGCCCTGGGCGTGACCCATCGCAGCGATGTTGGCCTTGGCCGCACCGAGCGCGCGGATCCAGTCGATGCCGCCATGCTCGTAGAAGCGCGCGTCCTCGATCGACAGCACGGCTGCCTTCATCAGCGGCGGGATCTTCGCGATCGGCACGAAGTCGCGCCGCTCGGCGCCGAATTCGCCGATCAGGACCTTGTCGGCCGAGTACACCCGCAGCGGGATCTTGGGACGGTAGTCGGTGACGGCGCCGATGTCCGGCACCTCGTCCAGGATGCCGGCAGGGGCGGCGGCCGGCAGCAGCAGGGTGGCGAGCAGCGTGGCGCGGGCGGCCAGGCGGGGCAGGGAAGCGTGGAACATGAGCTAGAAAAGGGAATGGTTGAATGCGGCGCGATCTTACCGCCATCGCGCGGCAAGCGCAGCAGGAACCGCGAAGGTAGCGCAAAACGGCTTGCCGGGGCTCAGGTATCGCTACCGCAGGCCGCCCCGCACTGCGGGTTATACTGGGTCGAGCCGTCACGATGGGAGGAATGCATATGCCGCGCACCGGCGAACGGGATGGATACCTGGTGATCGACTGGTCGTTCGCGTGGGATCCCTCGCTGGCCGACCTGCTGGCGGTCGCACCTGAGCTGGTGCTGGGCCGGCGGGTGGCGATCGTCTCCTGCGACAGCGGCGCCTACCCCCCATCCGCGGCCGAACTGGAAGCAGGGTGGTGCAGGGAAGGCGATGTAACGCTCAGCGCCGGCGTCGCAAGTATCGACTGCCTGCCCACGCCGGGCTTCGACGAATGGTACGTGTTCGACGACGCCCCCGCCGTGTTCCCGGTGCGGCAGCACGTCAATGTATTCGGCTTTTCCGTATTGGCCGAGAACGACGAAGCCAGGGCGTTCTGGGAACAGGTCCGCCAATGCAGGCCGCGCCACGTGCTGGGAACAGGCACGCCACATATGTTCGTCGTCACCCGTGACGGTGGACTGTTCGAGCGCCTCCGAAACCGTGAGCTCCTGGAGGATACGGATGACTAAGGCTGTGCACACATCGCTCTATCGGGTAAAACGGCTGAGCCGCCACGTGTTGCGCCTGCCGCTGTACTGCATCCTGGCACTGCTGGTCGTCATCTTCATCGACCTCGCCGTGCCCGCGCGAATCACAGTGACGGTGACCAACCGCGGCAGCGAACCCCTGCGCGGCGCTGTCGTCCACGTAACCGGAAACGCCTATCCCATCGGCTATCTCGCGCCCGGCGAACGCAAATCGGTGTTCGTGGAGCCCCAGGGCGAGAGCGACGTCGAACTGGCGTTCGAACCAGGCCGACGCTTGACCATCGGGTGCTACCTCGAACCTGGTTACCAGGCCCTGGTGACGGCCGAGGTCACGGCCGACCGGGTGCTCGCCGATACCTGCGAGATCGATTTCTCGCTGTTCTAGGTACGATTACCGGCGACAGGATCTGCGAGCCGCTCCAGCATGCAGTCCAGCGCCCGTCCGTACTGCACGCGCATGGCCTCAAGCTGGGCGCCATCGCCGCGCGCCGCGCACAGTGCGAGGCCGCTGCCGTGCACATGGTCGACCAGGATGTCGCGCCACAGCAGATGCCCGGGCGTGAGGGACGACAGCAGTCCGGTGAGGTGCTGGGTGATGCGCTGCGCCGTGCCGGCGAAGGCGGCAGGTTCGGCGAAGACTGCCAGGGTCAGCTGCGGATGGCGGCCGACGGCGTCGTGGTAGCGGGTGAGCAGCGCCCGAACCTGTGTGCGCGCGTCGGCGCCGGCATCGTTCTCGTCGAGCACGGCGCCGTACACACGCTCGCACAAGGCCTGCAGCAGGGACGCGCGGTCGCCGACATGGTGGTAGAGGCTCATCGGGGTGACGCCCAGGCGCGTGGCAAGCGCACGCATGCTGACATTGGCGCCGTTCTCGTCGAGCAGGGCCAGCGCGGCGCCCAGGATGGCCTCGCGCGTCACGCCCGCGCCTCCTGGGGGGCGGCCACGGGGCCGGCTCATCGCAGGAAGCGGTAGGTGGATTGCACCAGGCCCGAAGGGAAGCTGCGGCTGGCTACCAGGGCCAGTGCCACGTCCCGCGCCAGCGCGCCGAACAAGGGGCAGCCGGCGCCGATCAGGACTGGGACGGTGCTCAGCACCACGTCTTCGACCAGGCCGGCGCGAATGAAGGACTGCACCAGCTGCCCGCCGTCGACATAGACCCGGCGCACGCCCTGTGCTGCCAGCTGCGCCATGGCCTGCTGGGGCGTGGCGTCGGAAAAGCTAACCCTGCCTTCGAGGGCCGCTGGCACCGCCGTTCCGGCCAGCCGGCGCGACAGCACCAGCACGGGGCGATCATAGGGCCACGGGTCGAAGCCGAGCGCCTTCTCGTAGCTGCCGCGGCCCATCACGATGCAGTCCTTGTCCGCGATGAACTCGTCATAGCCGTGGTCTTCGGATGGATCGTCACGCTGCAGCAGCCAGCCGATGTCGCCGTCGGGACGGGCGATGTAGCCGTCCAGGCTGGTGGCGATAAAAATGTGCCCAGTGATCATGTAACGCCTCGTCGTTATTTATACAGCGTATATTTTAGTTGGCGAAGGGCGAGGGCGCGATCGGTCAAAAGACAGAGCGGCCGGCTTACCAGCGGCGATACAGCCCGACGCTGAGGCCGCGCTCGCGCGCCTCGCTCGCGCCGCCCGCGCCGCTCCTGGCGAATCTGGCGCCGACCTTGCCGCCCCAGTGGCGCGACAGGTAGTGGACCCAGGTGAGGCTGCCACCACCGGAGCGCGCGCGGCCCCCGGTGAGCGAGAGCGGGTCGTCGCTGCGGCCGCGGTTCGCGCTCATCTCCAGGTAGCTGGCGCCGTCGCCCGCGCTGTCGCCGGCGTAGTACCAGCGGGCCAGCAGGCGCTGGCCCGCGCCGCGCGAGTTATCGGAGACGATGTTCTGGTGGCGCAGCTGCACATAGAAGTCGCCGGCATATTTACCGAGGCCGACCCCATGGATGTTCACGCGCGACTCGAAGCCGAGCACGTCCTCGCTGAGCGATGCTTCCCAGCCCCTGCCCAGCGACTGGTACAGCTCGACGCGACCCGAATTGGCCGGGAACAGGCGCCCGGCCGGCGCGCGCTGGTAGCGCAGGTTGGCGTACGCGCCGTCCCACAGGCTGGCGTAGGCGTCGACGGCCCATGCGCGGCCGCTCTGGTCGAAACGGTGGGCGCGCAGCGCTTCGAAGCCGATCGAGCCGCGCTTGCCGTAGTGGCGCAGGCTCAGGGTCTGGTCGTTCCAGCGCGGGCCGGCGCCAACGTCCTGCCAGCTGCCGGACAGACCCGCGGTCCAGGTATAGCCCGAGGCGATCGCGGCTTGCGGCGTGCCGGGACGCGGCTGCATGGCGCGCAGGGCGCGCTCGCGCGCCGCCAGCGTCGCGGCATCACCGGGACGCAGCACTGCGGCGCGCCCGTAGGCCTCGGCGGCGCGGGCCGGCAGGTCCTGCCATTGATAGAGATTGCCGAGTGCGAACCAGACATCGGCATAGTCGGGCGAGGCCTTGGCCGCCGCCGTCAGGTCGGCTTCCGCCTCGCTCCAGCGCTCCAGGCGGCTGAGCACGATGCCGCGTCCGAGCAGCAGGTCCACGTTGCCGGGTGCGCGTGCGAGCAGGGTGTTGTAGGCCGCCAGCGCGAGTCCGGGCTGGCCGGCATTCGCCAGGCGGCGGGCTTCTGCGTACTGTTCATCGAACGAGGTGGTAGCGGCAGGCTGGACCTGGGTGGTTTCGGTGGGCGGCTGCTGGTAATCGAAGGGCATGGGCAAGGAAAAATGGGCGCTGTGCAGGCAAAACTTTGCCGCAGTGCCGCTAGTGCGTCAAGGAAACACAGGGTGAGTGTCGCGCGAAATCGTCAAATTCTAAGCACTGACCAGCGAAAAGCAAAACGCCCGGCGCGCAGGCCGGGCGTTTCGTCATTTTATGCGCAGCGCTTAGAACGCTTCCCACTCTTCAGCCTTGTCACGGGCAGCCGCGCGCGAGTTCGCCGGCGCCGCTTTGGAGACCGGCTTCGCGGCTTTGGCCGGCAGCGCCAGCGTACGCGCCTTGGCTGCTGCCGGGGCGGCGGCAGGCGTTACGGCAGGAGCGGCACCGGCGCCGAGCTTGAACACGCCAACCACCTGGGCCAGGCGGGCCGCCTGGTCCTGCATCGAGGCGGCGGCTGCGGCCGATTCCTCGACCAGCGCGGCGTTCTGCTGGGTCACCTGGTCCATCTGGCCGATGGCGCCGTTGACCTGCTCGATGCCGCCGGTCTGTTCCTGGCTGGCCGACGCGATCTCGGCCATGATGTCGGTCACGCGGCGGATCGAGGTCACCACCTGGTCCACGGTCTCGCCGGTCTGGTCGACCAGCCTGGTGCCCGCTTCGACCTTGTCGACCGAGTCGCCGATGAGTAGCTTGATTTCCTTGGCCGCCGCGGCCGAGCGCTGCGCCAGGGTACGCACTTCGGACGCCACGACCGCGAAGCCGCGGCCCTGTTCGCCGGCGCGCGCCGCTTCCACCGCCGCGTTCAGCGCCAGGATGTTGGTCTGGAAGGCGATGCCGTCGATGACACCGATGATGTCGACGATCTTCTTGGACGAGTCGTTGATCGAGCCCATGGTGGCGATGACCTGCTCGACCGCAGTGCCAGCCTGCAGCGCGACATCGGACGCCGTGATCGCCAGCTGGTTGGCCTGGCGCGCGTTGTCGGCGTTCTGGCGCACGGTGGTCGTCAGTTCTTCCATCGAGGCGGCGGTTTCTTCCAGTGCGCCGGCCTGCTGCTCGGTGCGGGCGGACAGGTCGAAGTTACCGGCCGAGATTTCCGCCGAGCCGGTAGCGATGGTGTCGGTGCCGCTGCGCACTTCGCTGACGATCTTTGCCAGGTTGTCGTTCATGTTGCGCAGGGCACGCAGCAGGGCGCCGGTCTCGTCTTTCGAATCGGCGTCGATGCGGTGGGTCAGGTCGCCCGCGGCCACGGTCTCGGCGGCCAGCACGGCGGCGCGGATCGGGCGCGTGATGCCGACCGTGAGCAGCCAGGAGAGGATGGCGCCGAGCAGCACGGCGCAGCCGGCCAGCACGGCGATGACGGTGCCGTCCTGGCTGGCGCTGGCGTCGATCGCCTTGGCGGTCTGGTCGATGCTGTTACGCTGCATGAGCACCAGCTCCTGCAGGAGGTCCTGGTACTTCTGCGCCGACGGCGTGAAGCCCTGATCGAGGATGCGCGCCGCTTCCTCGGCATTGCCGTCGGCCTTGGCCTTGATGGCGCCGTCGCGCGAAGAACTATAGGCCTTGCGCTGCTCGAGGATCTTGTCGAACAGCGTCTTTTCCGCACCTTCGACGATCAGCGGCTCGATCTGCTTGAGCAGTTCGGCGGCCTTCTTGACCGAGGCCGCGGCGTCTTCCTTGAAGTAGGGGCCGAGCGCAGGGTCGGTGCTCTTGACGATCGCTGCGGTGCGGCGGATCGAGGCGAAGTTCAGGCTGTACCAGTCGGTGATCAGGCGTTCCTTGGTAAGGGGAGCCGCCATCATGTTGCGGGTCGAGGCCGCAACTTCGTTCAGGCGCGAAATGCCGGCGATGGCAATGAGGAGTGTCATCGCCAGGATCACGGCAAAGCCGAGACCGAGGCGGCGCCCAATCCGGATATTCGAAATGAAACCCATTGTTGCTTCCTTGGTGTGGGGGAGGTGAGACGTGAGGCGCCAGCGCCGAATGGGCTGGCGAAGTCACAAACAAGGCAGGGATTTTACGGGTAAGCGCATACCCAAGGGAAATAAAAAATGCAGTTGAAAAATTTTTACGACACTTTTTCTACGTAGTTTTCACTATACCAATTGTTAAATATTGCCGCACGGAAATCGACCTGTTATGGTTGCGCCCTTCGGTAAATGACCTTAAAGTCAGTCCGATCCGCTTCCCGTTTCCCCGCTTTTCAAGATAATCATGAAACATTCTTCCCGTCTCCTCCCGCTGTTGAAACCGCTGCTGCTGGCCGGCGTATTCGCCGCCGGCAGCACCCAGGCCGCCCCCCTGCCGCCTGAATTCACCGCCCAGCTCGACAAGATGTTCCCGTCGGTCGAAGCCCTGTACCAGGACCTGCACCGCAATCCGGAGCTGGCCTTCAATGAACACCAGACCGCGAAGAAGCTCGCCGAACGCGTCAAGGCGCTCGGCTTCGATGTCACGACCGGCGTCGGCGGGACCGGTGTGGTGGCGATCCTGAAGAACGGCCCCGGCCCGACCGTGATGCTGCGTACCGAAATGGATGCGCTGCCGGTCCAGGAAAAGACCGGCCTGCCGTTCGCCAGCACTGCCCTAGGGAAGAACGCGGCCGGCGAGACCGTCCCGACCATGCACGCCTGCGGCCATGACGTCCACATGTCGGCCTGGTACGCCACCGCCAAGCTGATGGCGGACAACCGCAAGGCCTGGAGCGGCACCCTGATGCTGGTCGGCCAGCCGGCCGAGGAGCCGCTGACCGGCGCCGCGGCCATGCTGAAGGATGGCCTGTTCACCCGCTTCCCGAAGCCCGACTACGCGCTGTCGATGCACGACGAAGGCACGCTGCCGGCCGGCCACGTGGGCTACCGCGCGGGCCCGTTCCGCGCTTCGGCCGACACCATCACCATCACCATCTTCGGCCAGGGCGGCCACGGCGCCACCCCGCACGAGACCCGCGACCCGGTCGTGATGTCGGCGCGCGTCGTGATGGCGCTGCAGACCCTGGTCTCGCGCGAGAACAACCCGGCCGACCCGGTCGTGATCACCGTCGGCAGCATCAATGGCGGCACCCAGGCCAACGTGGTGCCGGACCAGGTCAAGCTGATGCTGACGGTGCGTACCTTCCGTCCGGAAGTACGCAAGCGCGTACTGGCCAGCATCGCCCGTGAAGTGAAGGGCGAGGCGATCGCCGCCGGCGCACCGAAAGAACCGACCATCGATATCAAGCCGGGCGCCGACTCGGTCTACAACGATCCGGAACTGACCGCACGCGCGGTCGCCGCGATCAAGGGCGCCATCGGCGAACAGAATGTGAGCGAGATGCCGGCCAAGATGACCTCGGAAGACTTCGCCAACTACGGCCAGGCCGGCGTCAAGGCCATCCTGCTGCACGTTGGCGCCGTCGAACCGGGCAAGCTGGCGGCCGCACGCCAGGCCGGCAAGTACCCGCCGGGCACCCATTCGCCGCAGTGGCAGCCGGACTTCAAGCCGACCGTGCGTTCCTTCATCGCCTCGGAAACCGCGGTGCTGCTCGACCTGATGAAGCCGGGCGCGAAGTAATCCAGCTCCAGTAATGAGAAAGGCCGGGTCCTGTGCAAACAGGCCCGGCCTTTTTTACCGTCTGGTCAAACGATCAGAAGGTTTCCCATTCTTCCGTTTCGACAGGCTTGGCGCGTGCTGCCGGCTTGGCGCCGGCCATGCGCGGTTCCTTGCGCGCTGCTGCTTTCGGCGCGACCGTCAGCGCACGTGCAGCTCGCGCGGCCGCCGGCGCCGCCATCTGCGCATCCAGTTTGAACACGCCGACCAGTCCGGCCAGGCGCTGCGCCTGTTCCTGCAGCGCGCCCGCGGCGGCGGCCGATTCCTCCACCAGCGCGGCGTTCTGCTGGGTCGATTCGTCCATCTGGCCGATGGCGCCGTTGACCTGCTCGATGCCGTGGATCTGTTCCTGGCTGGCCGACGCGATCTCGGCCATGATGTCGGTGACGCGCTGGATCGAGGTGACCACCTGTTCCATGGTTTCGCCGGTCCGGTCGACCAGCCTGGTGCCCGCTTCGACCTTCTCGACCGAGTCGCCGATGAGAAGCTTGATTTCCTTGGCTGCCGCCGCCGAGCGCTGCGCCAGGGTGCGCACTTCCGAGGCGACCACGGCGAAGCCGCGACCCTGTTCGCCGGCGCGCGCCGCTTCCACCGCCGCGTTCAGCGCCAGGATGTTGGTCTGGAAGGCGATGCCGTCGATGACGCCGATGATGTCCACGATCTTGCGCGAGGATTCGTTGATCGAGCCCATGGTGGTGACCACCTGGCCCACCACGCTGCCGGCATCGACCGCCACATTGGAGGCAGTGATCGCCAGCTGGTTGGCCTGGCGCGCGTTGTCTGCGTTCTGGCGCACGGTGCCGGTGAGATGGTCCATCGCGGCGGCGGTTTCCTCGAGCGAGGCGGCCTGCTGTTCGGTGCGGCTCGACAGATCAAGGCTGCCGGCGCTGATCTCGCCGGAGGCGGTGCCGATGGTGTCGGTGCCGCTGCGGACTTCGCTGACGATCTTCGCCAGGCTGGCGTTCATGTGGCCGAGGGCGCGCAGCAGGGCGCCGGTTTCGTCGCGGCTGTCGGCGTCGATGCGCTGGGTCAGGTCGCCCGCGGCCACGGTCTCGGCGACCTGCACCGCGGTGCGGATCGGACGCGTGATGCCGCGCGTGAGCAGCCAGGACGATAGCACCCCGAGCAGCACGGCGAACACCGTCATGCCGCCGATGACCATCTGGCCGCGCCTGGCGATGCCGTCGATGTCCGCGGCGGTGGCGGCGATGTTGGTGCGCTGCATGGCAACCAGTTCCCGTACCGATTCCTGGTAGGCCTTGGCGGCCGGGGTGAAGGCCTCGTCGAGGATCTTGTCCGCCAGTTCGGGATTGCCTTCGGCCTTGGCCTTGACGGCATTGTCGCGCGCCGTGCTGTACTGCTTGCGCTGGTCCTGGATGCGCTGGAACAGGGCGATTTCCTTGTCGCCGACGAGGAGCGGCTCGATCTGCTTGATGAGATCCGAGGACAGCTTGGCGGTGGCCGCCGAGTCTTCCTTGAAGTAGGCCGTCAATGAAGGATCGCTGCTCTTGACGATGGCAGCGGTGCGGCGCACGGCGGCAAAGATCTGGGTGTACCACTCGGCGATCAGGCGTTCCTTGGCCAGCGGGGCGGCGAGGGTGGCCTGGGCGGCCGTATCGACCTGGTGCAGGCGCCACATGCCGGTGCCGGCGATCAGGAGCGACATGGCGATGGTCAGGGCGAAACCGGCGGCGAGACGCAGGCCGATGCTGAGGTTGTTGAAAGTGCGCATAGGTCGGATGGGCTGGCGAGCCTTGCCCGGCCCGCCCTGTTCACTATTAAAAGTAACAATTATTGCCCAACCGAAATGTAAACGCAGCATAATGCTGCTTCTGTATAGACAATTTACAACATTTGTCTATCGCTCATCTCCGGCCTCCGACTCGCGCAGGCGCCGGCCGCGGGCGTAGCCGTCCGGATGGGTGGCGGCATAGGACATCGCCTGGCGGAAGAATTTCGGTATTTTCTCTCTGCGCTCGTCGAGGTAGTCGAACAGGTCCGCCAGTGGTCCGGTCGGGATGCCACGGGCCTGCAGGGTACGCGCCGCATAGTCGTCGGCCGCCAGTTCCATGGCGCGCGAGTACTCCATGTTGGTCAGCACCGCCGGCAGGCCCGCGGCCACCGCGCTGAAGTCGCCGAACAGGGTGGCCGACAGCGCTGCCGTCAGTGACGAACGCGTGATCGCGCGCACGCTGTGGCGCTCTTCGATGTGGCCGACTTCGTGCGCCAGCACGCCGGCCAGTACCGCCGCCGCTTTAGCGTCGAGGTCGTTGTTCTTGCCCATCGCGAGGCGCACCATCTCGTCGGTGAGCACGATGGTGCCATCGGGGAAGGCCAGGGCATTCGCCCCCAGCCGGGGCGCATCGGCCACGCGCAGGCGCAGCGGGATGCGCGGCGCGGCCGGCTGCACCCGCTGCAGGATGGCCCCGATGGCCGCGATCCGGTCCTCGCTCAGGCGTGACGGCTGCAACAGGCCCTGGCGCTCGAGCAGTGACAGGGCGTTCCGGCCCAGGGCCTGGTCGGCCTGGGGCGGGACCTGGGTCGAGAGGCGCTCGGCGGCGGCCGGGATGCCCCAGTGCCAGGCCGACAGGATCAGGGCCACCAGCAGGGCCAGCGCCACCAGCACGGCGGCGGTGTGCTCCTGCCAGCGCACCACCCAGCTCTTGCGGTAGCCCAGCGCCGCGGCCAGTACCGGACGCATGGCCGGGTCGTGCAGCTCGGCGTGGGTGCCGTCCGCGAAATACAGCACGGTCGGTGCGTGCTCGAAGGGTTCGGCCAGGCGTGTGCCGGCCAGGGAATAGCTGCGCGTGGTCTCGCCGCGCAGGTGGATGGCGCCGTCGCCGGTGGACAGGTTGACCACATGCAGGCGTGCGCTGCGGCCGTCGAAATAGTGTGCAGTGCTCATGAGTGGTTTTCCTTACCAGCTGAGGTCGATGCCGAAACCGTCGGCGATGCTGTCGCCGGCGGCGCCGCCCCGCGTCGCCACGTGCGCGGCCGTGGCTTCGATGTCGCCGTCGACCTCGATCGCCAGGTGCGCCAGGCGGAAGCGGTACACGCTGACCACGGCAAAGGGACGGTACAGGCCCAGGGTCAGGATGGTGAGCAGCGCGTTCTTCGTCTGCAGCTTCATGAAGGCACGCGCCGGCAGGGTCGAATGGATGCGCAGGCCCGGGAAGCTCGTATTCGACCAGGCCAGGTTGGACACGCGCACCACCATGTAGGGCCCGATGAAGAGGTAGGCCAGATACACCATCAGCAGGCCGACGAACACGCCGATCGCCACCGCCACGCCGGCCTTGCTGCCGGCGGCGGCGCCGACGACGCCGGCCAGCACGCCGGCGCCGATCATCGCCGCCAGGCTCAGGCCGCCCGCCACCAGGTAGAAGCGGTAGAAGCGGCGCGACTTGACCGTGTAGTCCGAATGCTGGTCGCCGAACAGCAGGTGGGCATGCTGGAAGCGCCGGATGCGCGCGTGCATCAGTGGCCACAGCAGGTAAAGCGGCACCGGCAGCGCCGCCAGGTAGGGCTTTTCCGGGTACAGGGCCAGCAGCACGCCCGGCATCAGGAAGGTGAAGGCGGGCGGCAGCCAGGCCAGGTAGGCAGCCGGGACCGAGCCGTCGAAGCCCAGGCGCAGGCCGCGGTAGCTGGTGTTCCCGAGGCGGAAGCGCAGCGCGCCGCGCATCAGCCAGGGGAAGGCGAGCAGCAGGCCGATGATCACGACCATGCCGAAGGTGCTCGAGAAGCCGAAGGCGTAGTGGTAGGCCACCAGCAGCACCACCGACAGCAGGCGCCCGACCAGCACCGCGCGCGGGTTGCCGTGGAAGTCGAAACTGGCGCCGGCCAGCAGCGTGTTGCGGTCAAAATACTGCAGACGGCGCACCTTTGCCCAGGCCGAATAGATACCGAAAGTCGCCAGTGTGAGCAGCAGGTTGACGACCCAGATGCGGAAGTATTCGCGGCCGTCGCCGGTAAAGGCCAGCGTCAGGCGCCGCGGCTGGGCGGCGGCAGGTGCGTCGAAACCGGGCTCGGCGCGCGGGTCGGTAAGTAGGTGCATGGTGGCCAGGCAAAAAGCCCAGTATAGGTGGCCACCCGGCAGGTCGGTCAATTGATGGGGCATATTCTTGCGCGGCATCGCGCGCGTTCGCGGCGATGCGGGCTTTTTGCGGATCTTGGCAGGGTGACCAGAAGTATTTGCGCCGATTAAGGTATAATTTCAATTTCCCGCGCGTGCCATTCGGCACCTTCAGTACAAATGACCAAATTCGTATTCGTCACTGGCGGCGTCGTGTCTTCCCTGGGCAAAGGGATCGCGGCCGCCTCCCTCGCCGCGATCCTCGAATCGCGCGGCCTCAAAGTCACCATGCTCAAGCTCGACCCGTACATCAACGTGGACCCGGGCACGATGAGCCCTACCCAGCACGGCGAAGTGTTCGTCACCGATGACGGCGCCGAGACCGACCTGGACCTGGGCCACTACGAGCGCTTCATCAGCACCCGCATGAAGAAGGTGAACAACTTCACCACCGGCCAGATCTACGAATCCGTGATTCGTAAAGAGCGCCGCGGCGAGTACCTCGGCAAGACCGTGCAGGTGATCCCGCACATCACCAACGAGATCCAGGACTACATCCGCCGCGGCGCCGAAGGTGTGGACGTGGCGCTGGTCGAGATCGGCGGTACCGTCGGCGACATCGAGTCGCTGCCCTTCCTGGAAGCCGCGCGCCAGCTGTCGCTGCGTTCGGGCCGCAAGGGCGCCGCCTTCGTGCACCTGACCCTGGTTCCGTATATCGCATCGGCCGGCGAACTGAAGACCAAGCCGACCCAGCACTCGGTGCAGAAGCTGCGCGAGATCGGCATCTCGCCGAACGCGCTGCTGTGCCGCGCCGACCGCCGCATCCCGGACGACGAGCGCGCCAAGATCTCGCTGTTCGCCAACGTGGAAGAGCAGGCCGTGATCTCGGTGTGGGACGTGGACACCATCTACAAGGTGCCGCAGGTGCTGTGCGACCAGGGCCTGGACGACATCATCCTGGAAGCGCTCGGCATCGACGCGCCCAAGGCCGACCTGTCGATGTGGACCAAGCTGATCCACACCCTGGAAAACCCGAAGCACGAAATCACCATCGGCATGGTGGGCAAGTACGTCGACCTGATCGAATCGTACAAGTCGCTGACCGAGGCGTTGCGCCACGCCGGCATCCATACCGAGAGCCGCGTCAACATCGAATACCTCGACTCGGAAGAGATCGAAAGCCGCGGCTGCGAGCACCTGGCCAAGTACGACGCCATCCTGGTGCCGGGCGGCTTCGGCAAGCGCGGCGTGGAAGGCAAGATTCAAGCCGCCCGCTACGCCCGCGAGAATGGCATCCCCTACCTCGGCATCTGCCTCGGCATGCAGGTCGCGCTGATCGAGTACGCGCGCCACGTGGCCGGCCTGCCGAACGCGAACTCGACCGAGTTCGATCCGGAAACCGACCAGCCGGTGGTGGCACTCATCACCGAATGGCAGAACCATGACGGCAAGGTCGAGAAGCGCGACGTCAACTCGGACCTGGGCGGCACCATGCGCCTGGGCGCCCAGACCTGCGCCGTGAACCCCGGCACGCTGGCCGCCGACATCTACGGCAACGTCGTGACCGAGCGCCACCGCCACCGCTACGAGGGCAACAACTACTACCTGCCGAAGATCGAAGCGGCCGGACTGGTGGTGTCGGCGCGTACCCCGAACGAAGACCTGCTGGAGATCATGGAACTGCCGCGCGAGGTCCACCCGTTCTACATCGGCGTGCAGTTCCACCCGGAGTTCAAGTCGACTCCGCGTAACGGCCACCCGCTGTTCACGGCGTTCATCCAGGCCGCCCTGAAGCACCAGGCAGCCAACACCAACGTGGCGGCGAACAGCTCGTCGGCACTGCAAGGAGATGCAGCATGAAACTCGCCGGATTCGATGTCGGCCTCGACAAACCGATTTTCCTGATCGCAGGTACCTGCGTGATCGAATCGCGCCAGATGGCGCTCGACACCGCGGGCACGCTCAAGGAAATCACCAGCGCGCTGGGCATTCCCTTCATCTACAAGTCGTCCTTCGACAAGGCCAACCGCTCGTCGGGCAAATCCTTCCGCGGCCCGGGCCGCGAGAAGGGCCTGGAGATCCTGGCCGACGTGCGCAAGCAACTCGGCGTGCCCGTGCTCACCGACGTGCACGACGAAGAGATGATCCCGGAAGTGGCGAGCGTGGTCGACGTGCTGCAGACCCCTGCCTTCCTGTGCCGCCAGACCGACTTCATCAACGCCTGCGCGCGTTCGGGCAAGCCGGTCAACATCAAGAAGGGCCAGTTCCTGGCGCCGGGCGACATGAAGAACGTGATCGACAAGGCGCGCGCGGCCGCACGCGAAGCGGGCCTGCCGGAAGATAACTTCATGGCCTGCGAGCGCGGCGCCGCGTTCGGCTACAACAACCTGGTGTCGGACATGCGTTCGCTCGCCATCATGCGCGAATCGAACTGCCCGGTGGTGTTCGACGCGACCCACTCGGTGCAGCTGCCGGGCGGCCAGGGCACCTCGTCCGGCGGCCAGCGCGAGCACGTGCCGGTGCTGTCGCGTGCGGCGGTTGCCGCCGGTGTCTCCGGCCTGTTCATGGAGACCCACCCGGACCCGGCCAACGCGCTGTCGGACGGCCCGAACGCCGTGCCGCTGGGCCGCATGAAGGAACTGCTCACGACCCTGGTCGAGATCGACCGCATCGTCAAGAAGACCGGCTTCCTGGAAGCCAGCTTCAAGTAAGACTGCATCACGAGAATGCGCGCATGCGCCCGGCGGCCGGGTGTGTGCGCGCATTTGTTACAATGCCAATCGTTTTGGGCTAGCCTGCTAGCCGCACCAGATTCTTACCTTCCGGAGACTGAAAAACATGAGTGCTATCGTTGATATCATCGGCCGCGAAATCATTGATTCGCGCGGCAATCCGACCGTGGAATGCGACGTCCTGCTGGAATCGGGCGTGATGGGCCGCGCCGCCGTCCCGTCGGGCGCCTCGACCGGTTCGCGCGAAGCCATCGAGCTGCGCGACGGCGACCCCAAGCGTTACTTCGGCAAGGGCGTGCTGCAGGCCTGCGAGAATATCAACACCGAGATCTCCGAAGC
This sequence comes from Massilia sp. IC2-477, assembly GCF_020707265.1. Lineage (GTDB taxonomy): Bacteria > Pseudomonadota > Gammaproteobacteria > Burkholderiales > Burkholderiaceae_D > Telluria. The sequence goes on along the minus strand of NZ_JAJFEQ010000004.1, from coordinate 410,536 downwards.
GATCATGGGCCTGGACGCCAATGAGCAAGCCTTCCTGGACCGCACCCTGATCGATCTCGACGGCACCGAAAACAAGAGCCGCCTGGGCGCCAACGCGATGCTGGCCGTCTCGATGGCCGTCGCCAAGGCCGCGGCCGAGGAAGCCGGCCTGCCGCTGTACCGCTACTTCGGCGGTTCGGGCGCCATGCAGTTGCCGGTCCCGATGATGAACGTCATCAACGGCGGCGCGCACGCCGACAACAACCTGGACATCCAGGAATTCATGATCATCCCCGTAGGCGCACCGTCGTTCAAGGAAGCGATCCGCTGGGGCGCCGAGGTGTTCCACACCCTGAAGAAGATCCTGCATTCGAAGGGCCTGAACACCGCGGTCGGCGACGAAGGCGGCTTCGCCCCGTCGGTGGCCAACCATGAAGAAGCGATCAAGCTGATCATGCAGGCGATCGAGCAGGCGGGCTACGTGGCCGGCCAGGACTTCGCACTGGGCCTGGATTGCGCGGCCAGCGAATTCTACAAGGACGGCAAGTACGTCCTGGAAGGCGAGGGCGGCATCCAGCTGAGCGCGCAGGACTTCACCAACATGCTCGCCACCTGGGTCGACAAATACCCGATCATCTCGATCGAGGATGCGATGGCCGAAGGCGACTGGGAAGGCTGGGCGACGCTCACCGCCGCGCTGGGCAAGAAGGTGCAGCTGGTCGGCGACGACCTGTTCGTCACCAACACCAAGATCCTCAAAGAGGGCATCCAGAAGGGCATCGCCAACTCGATCCTCATCAAGATCAACCAGATCGGCACCCTGACCGAGACCTTCGCCGCCATCGAGATGGCCAAGCGCGCCGGCTACACCGCTGTGATCTCGCACCGCTCGGGCGAAACCGAAGACTCGACCATCGCCGACATCGCGGTGGGCCTGAACGCCCTGCAGATCAAGACCGGCTCGATGTCGCGTTCGGACCGCATGGCCAAGTACAACCAGCTGCTGCGCATCGAGGAAGACCTGGGCGACGTCGCCAGCTACCCGGGCCGCGACGCGTTCTACAACCTGAAGTAAGTCCGATGCCGGGCAGCCCTTGTGGGTTGTCCGGCTCGTTTGTACGTCCATGCGACTCATTACCATTGCACTCGCCGTCCTGCTGCTGCTGATCCAGTACCCCTTGTGGTTGGGGAAGGGCGGCTGGCTCGACGTCGCCGACATGCGCTACCAGGTCGAGCAGACCCGCCGCAAGACCGAGATGCTGGAAGCCCGCAACGGCAAGCTCGAATCGGAAGTGCGCGACCTGCGCGACGGTTTCGGGGCGGTCGAAGAGCGCGCCAGGTATGAGCTGGGCATGATCAAGCAGAATGAAATCTTCGTGCAGGTGCTGCGCAAGGATGAACAGCCGGCGGAATCGATGACCGTGCCGCCGCCACCGCCACCACCGAAGGACAAGACGAAGCACTGATCTTCGTCGGCAGTATATGACCCAAGAAAAATCCCTGGATTCGCTCGACGCGATCGCCGATTGCCTGGCCGATGCTTTCGAGGACGGCGAGGGCGCCGCGATCACGGCGGCGATGCGCGCCGTGGCGCAGGCCCCCGCCCTGGGCGAGCTGGCGGCGGCCGTCGGCATGCCGCGCGAGGAACTGCAGGCCGCATTGATGGCCGACGAATTCAACCTCGATCTCACGCTCGAGATCATGAAGGTGGTCGACCTGCACATGTCGGGCGGCCGCGGTTGAAACGGGCCCCGCTTCAACGAAAAACGCGCCCTCCGGCGAATGCCGATCACTTAGAAACCGCGGCTCATCCGTAGGGTGAGCGGGGGAATATAGTCCAGTGGACTATATTCCGCCCACGCGGTCAAATCACAGTACTGCAGCCCGTGCGGCTGTCCATATCACAACTATCACCGCGTGGGGTGAATCGTGCCAGTGGCACGATTCACAAGCCGCCCACCCTACAATTCTTCCCTGGAAACGAAAAACGCGCCTTTCGGCGCGTTTTTTGTTGGCGTATGCCGCGATCAGTCCGACGAAGCGTCGCCCTGTTGCGCGCCGGCACCTTGCTCCAGGAAGGAGCGCAGCATCCAGGCGTTCTTCTCGTGCACTTCCATGCGGGTGGTCAGCATGTCGGCGGTCGGGAAGTCGTCCAGCTCGTCGGCTACCTTGACGCTCGCACGCAGGGTGCGGATCAGGACTTCGTTGCCCTCCACCAGTTGGCGGATCATTTCCTTGGACGACAGCACTTCGGGTTCTTCCTTGATGCTCGACAGTTCGGCATAGCGGCGCGACGTCGCCGGTGCGAAGTGGCCCAGGGCGCGGATGCGCTCGGCGATCTCGTCCAGGGCATTCCACTGTTCGGTGTACTGTTCCTCGAACAGCACGTGCAGGGTCGAGAACATCGGCCCGGTGACGTTCCAGTGGAAATTGTGGGTCTTCAGGTACAGCATGTAGGCGTCCGCAAGGACGGTCGACAGCGATTCGACGATCTTGGCACGGTCTTCGGTGCCGATTCCGGTATCCATGTGCATCGTGTTTCTCCTCAGGTCAACGGTGAGTGTTTGTATGGAATGACAACACTGTCAAAGAGGCATCAGCTTAGCACCCTTGGAGAAAATACGTATTTTGAGTGTCCCGGTTCGTTTCTGGTGCAGGAGGCGACGGGACCCTGTGGATCCCGTCATGAGGCGCAGGCTTATGCGCGGGTGGCGCGCTTGCGGCGTGCCGCCGCGACACCGGCGAGTCCGGCGCCCAGCAGCAGCAGGGACGCCGGTTCCGGCACCTCGGAGACGGACACGCCATCTAGCGCCACGTTCGACAGCGTTCCGCCGCTGGCGGTCATGGTCAGGCGCCAGGCGCCGAAGTTCTCGTTCCCGATGAAGGCATCGTAAGGGCGGTTGGCTTCGAAGCCGCGCAGGGCTTCGTGCGCGAAGTAGGTGCCCTGGCCGATCGTGACCATGTAGGTACCGGCCTGTGCGAAGGTCCAGCGGATGGCGGCATCGAAGTGATGGACCGAGCCGTCAGCCGTGGCGCCCGGCGCATCGTCGTTGATGGTCAGCGTCCTTCCGGCAGCGTCGAACAGCATCATGTAGCTGTCGAAACCGGTGATGTGTCTGTCGCCGTTCAGGTCAACGCCAGTCGATTCGCGTACCAGGGAATCGAAGAAGACCTGGGTGCCGGCACTCACGGTGAACGTGATCCGCGCGATGTTCAGGTCGTCCGCGACGCCATCCTTGTCACCATCGAAGTTGGCGATCGTACCGTTGAGTACAGTCGCTCCGGCGACCGACGAGGCGGCGATGCCGGCCATCAAGCATAAACCTGCTACAACCTTGCGCATTAGGAACCTTTCCTTACGTTAAATTCCAGTCATGTAGCACAATCCATGCCAGACTGTAAAATGTTAAACGAATCAATGACTTACTTAAAAGTCATTAACCGTAGGAATCATGTTGTAAGGAATCCCGACAGGATCGGGCAAGACCTGTTCAGGCGGGCATGAGGCGCTCGAGTACGGCGCGGGCCCTGGCGGGGATCGGCGTTGGCCGATCGGTCGCGCGGTCGACGTAGACATGGACGAAGTGCCCGGCCGCGGAGGGCAGGGGATCGTCGTTGCGATACAGCGCAATCTCGTAGCGCACGCTGGAGTTGCCTAGTTTTGCCACCCGTACGCCGGCGTGCACCGTGTCCGGGAAAGAGATCGAGCTGAAGTAGGAACAGCCGGTTTCCACCACCAGGCCGCCGATGCCGTCCTGGTGGATATCCAGGACTTTCTCGTCGATCAGGTAGCGGTTCACCGCCGTGTCGAAGAAGCTGTAATAGTTGACGTTGTTGACGTGCCCGTAGCTGTCATTGTCCATCCAGCGTGTGGGGATCGCCAGGAAATGGGGGAATGCGCTACGGGGCGTGTCCTTCATCGTCCAACAGTCCTTGCTTGACTCAGTTGATGCTCAGTTGATGGAACCGCTCGGCGGCATCATGGTTTCGACCGGGGTATCGCTGGCGAACAGCTGGGCGCAGTCGACCTTGTCGAAGGCGTAGTGCTTGCCGCAGAAGTCGCAGTTGATCCCCAGCTCGCCCAGGTCGGCCAGGGCCGAGTCGACTTCTTCCTGGCCCAGCATCTTGAGCATGTTGCCGACCTTCTCGCGCGTGCAGCTGCAGTGGAACTGCGGATGCTGCGGGTCGAATACGCGAATCGTCTCTTCCCAGAACAGGCGCTTGAGCAGGGTTTCGATGCCGGTGCTCAGGAGTTCGTCGCGCTTGAGGGTCTGGCCCAGCATGACGGCGCGGTTCCAGGTCTCCAGGTCTTCCGCTTCCGACGCCTGCTTCTGCTGGTCGTCCTTGCCGCTGTGGCGCGGGAGCTTTTGCAGCAGCATGCCGCGCGAGACCTGGTCGTCGGCCGCCAGCCACAGTCGTGTGTCCATCTGCTCGGAGCGCAGCATGTAGTTCTCGATGACGGTCGCCATGTCCTCGCCGATCAGCGGCACCACGCCCTGGTAGGGCTGCTGGCCCGGCACCTTGTCGACCGGGTCGAGGGTGATCACGAAGCGGCCCTTGCCGTGGGCATTGAACATCTGCTCCAGGGTCGCGTTCTCGCCGATCTCGGCGTCCGGCGCCAGCTTCGCGGTGGCGCGGATGCGCAGGTTGGCGTCGCACTCGACCACCAGCAGGCGCACCGGGCCGTCGCCGAAGATCTGCATCACGATGGCGCCGTTGAACTTCAGGTTGGCCGAGAGCAGGGCGCTGGCCGCCACCATCTCGCCGAGCGCCGTGCGCACCGCCTTCGGGTAGGCGTGGCGGGCCTGGATCTCGCGCCAGGTGTCGGAAATCTCGATCAGCTCGCCGCGGACGGCAGCGTTATCGAAGATGAATTTTTGCAGGGTATCGCGGTTTTCAGTGGTCATTCTTTATCCGATTTTCTTGAGCTGCGCCTTGAACATCTGGCCGCGCGCCACATAGCTCGCGGCGCTGGCCTGCAGGCGCAGCAGGTCTTCTTCCGTCAGGGTGCGCACCACCTTGGCAGGGGAACCGAGGATCAGCGATCCGTCCGGGAACTCCTTGCCCTCGGTGACCAGGGCGCCGGCGCCCACCAGGCAGCCCTTGCCGATCCGGGCGCCATTCAGGATGACTGCCTGGATGCCGATCAGCGAGCCATCGCCGACCGTGCAGCCGTGCAGCATGGCCTGGTGGCCGACGGTCACGTTCTTGCCCAGCGTGAGCGGGAAGCCCATGTCGGTGTGCATGACCGTGCCTTCCTGCACATTGCTGTTCTCGCCGATGGTGATGCGTTCGTTGTCGCCGCGCAGCGTCGCGCCGTACCACACCGAGGCATTGGCCTCGAGCGTGACCTTGCCGATCAGGGTTGCCGAATCGGCCACGAAGCTTGACGCGTCGATCTCGGGGGCGTGCTCGCCCAGCTGGTAAATCGCCATGGATGTGCTCGTTGGAAGCGTGGGAATGCCGCTATTGTAATCCCTGCGCCTGCCATCGTCCGGTCGGTGGAAGATGGGGCTGGCGAGCGGAATATCAAGCGGGGCGCTATAATGCGAACGGTCGTACTTTTTTGGCATAAAATCCATGATCCCGTCCCGTTCCGAATTCCTCACCGTGCGCGGCCTGCGTACCCACGTGCGCCACTGGGGCCGCGAAGGCGCCCCGAAGATCTTCATGCAGCACGGCTGGATGGACGTCTCCGCTTCGTTCCAGTTCGTGGTCGACTGTCTCGCGGGGGATTGGCACGTGATCGCGTTCGACTGGCGCGGCTTCGGGCTGAGCGAACGCGCGCAGTCGGACACCTACTGGTTCCCCGACTACCTGGCCGACCTGGAAGCGGTGCTCGACCATTACGCACCGGATGAGAAAATCAATCTGCTCGGCCACAGCATGGGCGGCAACATCGTCAGCCTGTACGCGGGCATCCGGCCGCAGCGCATTGCCAAACTCATCAACCTGGAAGGCTTCGGCCTGCCGGCGACCCGGCCCTCGCAGGCGCCGGGCCGCTACGCCAAGTGGCTGGACGAGCTGAAGGCCAGGCCCGAGATGCGCGGCTACGCCAGCCTGGAAGAGGTCGCGGCGCGCCTGCAGAAGACCAACCCGCGTCTTGCCGCCGAGCGCGCGGCCTTCCTGGCCGGGCACTGGTCCGCCCTGGACGCCGACGGCCAGTGGCGCATCCTGGGCGACCCGGCGCACAAGATGACCGGGCCGCTGCTGTACCACGCGGACGAAGTGCTGGCCTGCTGGACCCAGATCACGGCGCCGGTGCTGTGGATCGAGGCCGAAGAAACCGAGATGTGGCGCTGGATGGGGCCGAAGGAGCAGGCCCGGGCGGAAATCGACCGCCGCCGCGAGCACCTGGCGAAGGTTACGGCGCGCATGATGCCGGGGGCGGGGCACATGCTGCATCACGATCAGCCGGAGTTGTTGGCAAGGATGATCGAAGCCTTCCTGACCGGAGAGGACGTGCCGGCGTTGTAAGCAGCCCTCACCAAACCCAACGCGAATTGCCGCAGAGAAACGCCTGTGCTACAGTCCCATCCCGAACCCCGCGCCATCCGGCGCCATCGAGACAGACTGACAGGACACACATGCGATTTCGAGCCGGCCTCGCGCTCTGCGGCGCCATCCTGACGGCAGGCTGCGCCGTTCCCTACAGCCCGGCCCCGGTAGCCACCAATTTCCCCAGCACCCAGCAGGCCAAGCTGCAGGCAGCCGCCCACTGGGGTGTGATCGCGCGCCACATGGCGAGCCAGCTCGGCCCATCGCTGAAGGTGAATGCGCGCCGCCCGCTGTACGTGACGTCGCAGCAGTCGAGCGCGTTCGCCCAGGGCGTCAGCGCCCACCTGGTGACGGCGCTGGTGTATGACGGCTACATCGTGGTCAAGGTGCCGGACGCGAACACGCTGCGCATCGAACTCGACACCCAGGTGGTAGCGTTCTCGCCCAAGCGCCCGCAGTACAAGTTCGCCGGCGAGCGCACCGCGCTGGTGGCCGGCGCCTGGGTGCTGACCGGCATCGACCACAGCATCGAGTGGCTGGCCACGGCAGCGATCGCCGGCCAGGACGCCTATGCCTGGTTCCGCTCGCAGTTCGCCACCGGCGACACACCGCAGACCGAGATCATCGTCAACCTGTCGCTGGCCGACGATGCGCGCTACTACGCGCGCAGTACCGCGGTGTACTACACCACGGACAGCGACCGCGCCCTGTACGACGCCGCCTTCCAGCCATCCAAGACCTTCGCGGTCCGCAACCACTGAAGCCATGATGCGTTCCACGATCCTTCGCGCCGCCGTCCTGGCCCTGCCGCTGCTGCTGGGCGCCTGCTCGAGCCAGCCGCAGGAAGACACCAATTACACCTCGGTCTCGGCCAACGCCTTCGTTGCCGCCAACTACCGCGCCGCCGATGCGCTGGCGCTGCAGCTGCGCGGCAAGCTGGGCGACGAGAAGCCCCTGATCATGGCGACCATCGTCAACATCGACGCCCTTGAGCAGACCTCGATGCTGGGCCGCCTCGTGTCCGAGCAACTGTCGACCCGCCTGGCGCAGGGCGGCATGAAGATGCTGGAAATGAAGCTTCGCAACAGCGTCTACCTCAAGCGGAACCAGGGCGAACTGATGCTCACCCGCGAGATCGGCGACGTCGCCCACAGCCACAACGCCCAGGCCGTCGTCGTTGGTTCCTACGCCGAAACCCGCGAAGCCGTGTTCGTGAACATCAAGGTCATCCAGCCGACCACCAACCTGGTGCTCGCCGGCCACGACTACGTGCTGGCCAAAGAGGGCACGGTGCGCTCGATGCTGCAGTCCAACTGAGGGCAAAGAGCTTATTCCCGGCAGCACGGCAGGCCGATTGGCGCGTACAATGTGCCGCTCCAGAGCCATTGTCTTTGCCGTGACATGAAAGTCGATCTTCACTGCCATTCCAACGTCTCCGACGGCGTGCTCGCTCCCGAGGCCGTCGCGGCCTATGCCCGCCAGAGCGGGGTCGACGTCTGGGCGCTGACCGACCACGACGAAATCGGCGGCATCAAGGCCGCACGCAAGGCGGCGGGCGAGCTCGGCATGCGTTTCGTGGCCGGGGTCGAGATCTCGGTCACCTGGGCGAACGAGACCGTGCACATCGTCGGCCTGCAGGTCGACGAGGACAACCGGGACTTGATCGAGGGCCTGGCCGCCACCCGCAACGGGCGCCAGGCACGTGCCAAGGAAATCGCGGCCCAGCTGGCCGATGCCGGCATTCCAGGGGCCTACGAAGGCGCGCTGCGCTACGTCGGCAACCCGGACCTGATCTCGCGCACCCACTTCGCCCGCTACCTGGTGGAGATCAGCGCCTGCGGCTCGACCTCGGAAGTCTTCCGTAAATACCTGACCGAAGGCAAGCCGGGCTATGTGCCGCACCGCTGGGCGACCCTGGCCCAGGCGGTCGGCTGGATCAAGGGCGCCGGCGGCATTCCGGTCATCGCCCATCCGGGACGTTACCCCTTCAGCGACACGGCCGAAGGCGCGCTGTTCGACGAGTTCCGCCAGCTGGGCGGCAATACCATCGAAGTCGTCACCGGCAGCCATACGCCGGACCAGTACCAGACTTATGCCGAGCTGGCGCGGCGCTACGGCTTCCTGGCCTCGCGCGGGACCGACTTCCACGCGCCGGGCGAGTCGCGCGTCGAGTTCGCCGAGCTGCCGCCGCTGCCGGCCGGCCTGACGCCGGTCTGGCACGACTGGTTCTAGGTAGGGTGGGCGGCGACCGTTGACCGCGTGGGCGGAATCCGCCCACCCTACTTGAAAATCCTGCTGAACAGCCCAATCTTGGCAGCCTGACATCTTCAAGCTGCCAGGAGGCCCGTCCATGAAACGCATCGTTCTGTTCCTCGCCACCAACCTCGCCGTCGTGCTGGTGGTGTCGCTCGTGCTCAACCTGCTCGGGGTGGGCCGCGCCGTGACGGGGCAGGGGATCAACGTCGGCGCACTCGCCGTGTTCTCGCTGGTGGTCGGCTTCACCGGTTCGATCATCTCGCTCCTGATGAGCAAACCGATGGCCAAGTGGTCGACCGGCGCGCGCGTCATCGAACGTCCCGCCAACGGCACCGAACAATGGCTGGTCGATACCGTGCGCCGCCTCAGCGAGCGCGCCGGCATCGGCATGCCGGAAGTCGCGGTCTACGAGGGCGAGCCGAACGCCTTCGCCACCGGCGCCTTCAAGAATTCGGCCCTGGTGGCGGTGTCCACGGGGCTGCTGGCCAACATGAACCAGGACGAGGTCGAGGCCGTGCTCGGCCACGAAGTGGCGCACATCGCGAACGGCGACATGATCACGCTGACCCTGATCCAGGGCGTGGTGAACACCTTTGTCGTGTTCCTGGCGCGCGTGGTCGGCTTCTTTGTCGATAAGCTGATCTTCCGCAGCGAGGACCGCGGTCCCGGCATCGGCTACATGGTGACCGTGTTCGTGTGCGAAATCGTGTTCGGCATCCTGGCCTCGATCATCGTGGCCTGGTTCTCGCGCAAGCGCGAATTCCGCGCCGACGCCGGCTCCGCCAAGCTGATCGGCTCTTCGGTGCCGATGCAGCATGCGCTGGCCCGCCTCGGCGGCCTGGCGCCCGGCGCGCTGCCCTCGTCGATGGCCGCGTCCGGCATCTCGGGCAGCGGCGGCGGCTGGGGCGCCCTGTTCTCGACCCACCCGCCGATGGAGCAGCGCATCGCCGCGCTGCAGGCGCTTCGCTAACAAGAAGAAAGACCACCGATGGCCCAACATTTCCAGATCCACCCCGAGAACCCGCAGCCGCGCCTCGTGAAGCAGGCTGCGCAGATCATCAGCTCGGGCGGGATCGTCGCCGCGCCCACCGACTCGGCCTATGCGCTGGTGTGCCGGCTCGACGACAAGAACGCGGTCGAGAAGCTGCGCCGCATCCGCGGCGTCGACGACAAGCACCACCTGACGCTGCTGGTGCGCGACCTGTCCGAGATCGCGCACTTCGCGCGCGTCGACAACACCCAGTACCGCCTGCTCAAGGCGACCATGCCGGGGCCCTACACCGTCATCCTGGAAGCGACGCGCGAAGTCCCGCGCCGCCTGTCGCACCCGTCGCGCAAGACCATCGGCGTGCGCGTCCCCGAGAACCAGATCCTCCTGGCGCTGCTCGAAGAACTGGGCGAGCCGCTGATCGGCACCACGCTGCAGCTGCCGGGCGACGACCACATGCTGTCCGATCCGGACGAAGTGATCGAGCGCCTCGGCAAGCAGATCGAGCTGGTGATCGACGGCGGCGCCGGCACCCTGGAAGCGACCACCGTCATCGACCTGACCGGCCCGGCGCCGGAACTGGTGCGCGAGGGCAGGGGCGACCCCGCCGCATTCGGCCTGTAAACCGTCCATTCACGAACCCGGCGGGGGCCTTCAGCATCCCCTAATGGCCGGGCTCCCCGCCTCTGATAGAATCCTGTCATGGATGAAATGATTCGGGCCGTTACGGTCTATGCACTACCCCTGATCTTCGCAATCACCTTGCACGAAGCCGCCCACGCCTTCGCAGCCAAGCGATACGGCGATGCCACCGCCTTTGTCGCGGGCCGCATGACGCTGGATCCGTTCAAGCACATCGACCCCTTCGGCACCGTCGCCATGCCGCTGCTGCTGTATTTCGGCACCCAGGGCGCGTTCACTTTCGGCTATGCCAAGCCGGTGCCGGTGGACTTCGGCGCGCTGCGCAATCCGCGCCTGCACTCGGCCCTGGTGGCGTTCGCGGGTCCGGCCGCCAATCTCGTGATGGGCTTCGGCTGGCTGGTGCTGGCGACCCTGGTGGCCAACTTCTCCGGCAACGACGGCTTCCTGCACGAGGTGGCGGTGGCCGGCGTCAAGGTCAACCTGCTGATGTTCGCCTTCAACCTGATTCCGATCCTGCCGCTCGACGGCGGGCGGATCCTGACCAGCGCGCTGCCGCGTCCGCTGGCCTACCGCTTCTCGCAGCTCGAGCGCTATGGCTTCATCATCGTGCTGGCATTGGTGTTCCTGCGCCTGCTCGATTGGTGGATCATTGGCCTGCAGAACATCGCGCTGCAGCTCTTGCTGGTGCTGTCGCTGCCCTTGCAGTTCCTGTTCGGCTGATCCGCCATGAACATGATGAACCTGCCGGTCTCGCCCTGGGTCGCGCGCTTTGCGCCTCTGGCGACAGCCGGCGAGGCGCTTGACCTGGCCTGCGGCAGTGGCCGCCACACGCGCTACCTGGCGGCGCGCGGCCTGCAGGTGACCGCGCTCGACCGCAATGCCGAGTTCTTGGCCGCGCTGGCCGGTCCGAAGGTCGCCACGCTGCAGCACGACCTGGAAGCCGAGGGTGCCGTCTGGCCCTTCGAAGCGGGGCGCTTCTCGCTGATCGTGGTCACCAATTACCTGCACCGCCCGCTGTTCGCGCAGCTGGCCGCCAGCCTGCGCCCGGACGGGATCCTGGTCTACGAGACCTTTGCGCAGGGGAACCAGATCTACGGTAAGCCATCGAATCCAAACTTCCTGCTGGCGCCTGGGGAATTGCTCGGCCTGGCACGCGAGGGCGGGCTGCAGGTGCTGGCCTATGAAGACGGCCATGTCGACCGCCCGCATCCGGCACAGGTACAGCGCCTGTGCGCGGCTGGCCCGGCCTTTGCCAAAACCGAGGCAAAGCTCGACCATAATGTGGTCGCGAATGAACCATAGTGGCGGGCGATCCGCTACAATCAGACTTTTATTTACTTTCCGGCACGGCCAACGCATATGATTAAGGGCAGCATCGTAGCAATCGTCACCCCGATGTTCGAGGACGGCAGTCTTGACCGCGATTCCTTGCGCAAGCTGATCGACTGGCACATCGCGGAAGGCACCGACGGCATCGTGATCGTCGGCACCACCGGCGAATCGGCCACTGTCTCCCCCGAGGAGCACGCCGAACTGATCAAGATCGCGGTGGAACACGCTCGCGGCCGCATCCCGGTGATCGCCGGCGCCGGCGGCAACTCGACCCTTGAAGCCATCGCCCTGACCACCCACGCCAAGCAGGTCGGCGCCGACGCCACGCTGCAGGTGGTCCCGTACTACAACCGCCCGACTCAGGAAGGCATGTACCGCCACTTCAAGGCGATCGCGGAAGCGGTCGACCTGCCGGTCATCCTGTACAACGTCCCGGGCCGTACCGTTGCCGACATGAGCAACGAGACCGTCGCGCGCCTGGCGCCGATCGACAACATCGTCGGCATCAAGGACGCCACCGGCAACATCGGCCGCGGCATCGAGCTGCTGCGCATGGTGGATAAATCCTTCGCGGTGTACTCGGGCGACGATCCGACCGCGATGGCCCTGATGTTCTGCGGCGCCGCCGGTAACATCTCGGTGACCGCCAACGTGGCCCCGCGCGCGATGCACGAACTGTGCGTGGCCGCGATGGCCGGCGAGGTGGCGCGCGCGGTCGAGATCAACAACCGCGTGCTCGACCTGCACGCCAAGCTGTTCGTCGAACCGAACCCGGTTCCGGTCAAGTGGGCCCTGGGCGAAATGGGCAAGATCCCGTTCGGCCTGCGCCTGCCGCTGGCGCCGCTCTCTTCTTCGTACCACGATACCGTGCGTGGCGCACTGGCCCAGGCGGGCCTTCTCACTGCCTGAACCCGCGGGTTCCGGTTTCCAGTACCTGATATCGAAAGCCATGACTAACCGCACTAACACGACTCCTGCCGCCGCGCGCGTGCTGACGCTTACCGCCATCGCGCTGAGCCTCTCGGCCTGCACCACCATCTTCGAATCGGACAAAGTCGACTACCGGGGCGCCAAGCGGGCTGCCAACCTCGAAGTCCCGCCGGACCTGACCGCGCTGCAGCGCGACAACCGCTACGCCGTCCCGGACGGCAAGGGCGTGGCCACCGCGTCGGGCTTCCAGCAGCAGCGCGCCGGCCAGCCCGGCGTGGCGCCGGTGGCGGGTTCGACGGAAGCCATCGGCCCGGTCTCGACCGAGGCGGTGAGCGTGCAGCGCAACGGCGACCAGCGCTGGCTGGTGGTCAAGCAGACCCCGGAACAACTGTGGCCGCAGCTGCGCCAGTTCTGGGAAAACCAGGGCTTCGCCATCGAGACTGAGTCGGTCACGACCGGCACCATGGAAACCAACTGGGTCGAGAACCGCTCGAAGATCCCGCAGGACTTCATCCGCAACGCCCTGGGCAAGGTGTTCGACCGCGCCTACTCGACCGGCGAGCGCGACAAGTTCCGCACCCGCCTCGAGCGCCTGCCGGACGGCTCGACCGAGGTCTACATCAGCCACCGCGGCGCCGAAGAAGTGCTGCAGGGTGCACAGAAGGAAACCACGATCTGGACCGTGCGTCCGAACGACCCGGGCCTGGAGTCGCAGTTCCTGGGCCGCCTGGTGGCGCAGCTGACCGGCGTGAAGGAAACCAAACAGGCCGAGACCATGGTTGCGAATGCGCCGGTGGCGCCGCAACAGGCCACGCTGGTGGGCAATGCCGTGGAACTGAACGAAGGCTTCGACCGCGCCTGGCGCCGCGTCGGCCTGGCGCTGGACCGCGTCGGCTTCACCGTCGAAGACCGCGACCGCGTGCAGGGCGTGTACTTCGTCCGCTATGTCGATCCGGATGCGGCCAACAAGGAAGGCTTCCTCAAGAAGCTGTTCACCTTCGGCAGCGCCGAGGACAAGGCCAAGGAAGCCCAGCGCTACCGCGTGCTCGTCAAGGCGGAGCAGGGCGCGTCGACCAGCCAGGTGACCGTGCAGACCAATGACGGGAAGTCGGAGACCGGCGAGACCGGGGCGAAGATCCTGAAGCTGCTGTCGGATGAGTTGAAGTAATACGCGGGCGTTTCGGCGCTTGATGAGAAACCGGCCTGATGGCCGGTTTTTTTATGCGCTGCTGGTTTGGATGGGAATTGGGCGAAGTGATGCCAGTGGCATCACTTCGGCCTTCGCCGGAAGGACGGTTCGAGCAGTGGTGGTGCAAATACAAACCATATTCTTAGCACGTCATCCCGGCGAAGGCCGGGATCCAAGTTCGTATCGCCGCCAAGAACATAAAACTTAAGGACGAAAAAAAACCGGCCCGCAGGCCGGTTCTGAATCAGATCGCGCTGATTACTTGGTTGCAGCAGCGTCAGCAGCTTGCGAAGCAGCGGTCGAAGCAGCAGCAGCAGCGTCAGCAGCGGTCGAAGCAGCAGCCGAAGCGGCAGCAGCAGCGTCAGCCGGAGCAGCGACGGTTGCGTCGGTAGCGGCCGGGGTGGTGGTTGCAGCAGCGTCGGTGGTTGCAGCCGGTGCTTCGACAGCAGCCGGAGCAGCAGGAGCAGCTTCTTCTTTCTTGCTGCAAGCAGCCAGAGCAACAGCCATCAGGGAAACGATCAGCAGGGATTTTTTCATGATTTTCCTTAATATTTCAAAAGTAAATACTGCTTGTTTGAATAATAATTACCGGTAATTATTGCTCAGAGGAATTCTCGTGCTTTCAAAGAAAGCAATACTGCCAGATAGGCAACGGAACCTTCCTGACCTGATATTATAGCCAAATTTACTGAATCGCAATAGCAAACTCATGCTCTGGCGAAAGTAATTTGCGATCGTATAAGCTTCATATTGTTACAAGATGCAACCACTAGTACGGCTCGCAAGGCTCGGCCTGCTTATAACGTTCACAAGCCGGTTCTGGTTGACTGAAGAGCAGCTTTTGACTCTTCCCAAATTGCGTCGAAGCGGTGGCGCGGGAGGTCGACGGCGCCAGGCGAGCCAAATGCCGCTTCCCCGCGCATGTGCTCACTGTGGAAACGCCGCAGGACGTGGACCTCGTCGACGATGCAGAACGAATCCGTCAGCTGTTTCAGGGTCTTGGGCGTGGCGCGGCATTCAATCAGGTGGCTGTAGTCGCGCAGCAGGCGGATAAAGCGCGGGTAGTGGCGTTCGATGTAGGCGCTCGTATGCATCGCCAGGCGCAGCACGCCGCCGCGCTTCAGGAAATCGCGTAGCGCTGCATCGACCTCGATCGAGCCCAACGGGAAGACCGCGAAGTCGGGATCGAACAGGTCGAGGCGGGTGCGGGCGGCGGCCAGGCAGGCGCGGAACTGCGCTTCGAATTCCGCCCGGGTATCGAAACGCGTCGTGTTCTGTTCCTGCATGGTCTTTTCCCGTCAGCCCAGTTCGACCCAGCCGTCCTGGTACCAGGTGTACAGCGCTTCCAGCACATCGTCGGTGGCGCTCGCCAGGAGGGCGCCGTCCAGGCGTCGTTCGTTGGCCAGCACGTCCAGAACCGCCTTGTCGGCGCGGCCCACGGCGAAGGATTCGCCATTGATGAAGACATTCTTGCCGCGGTAGAGCATCAGGGTCTTGCTCGACAGCTTCAGGCCCTTTTTGCCGGCCGTCTCCATGAAGCGGCCCACGGTCAGCGGCTTGGCCGGGCCGGTGAAGAACACGTTGTGCTTCGGCTCGGACAGGTATTCGCCCAGGAAGATGCTGACGTCTTCTTCGTCCCAGCGCACCTTGTTGAGCTCTTCCGTGATGGTGCTGAGCATCTCGCGCGGGATCTCGGCCGGGTTCTTCGGCAGCTGCAGTTCGGGGTCGGCGTAGCGGCCGGGCAGGTCGATCGAATCGGCCATGAACTGCAAGAAGGCTTCGCCCAGCTCCTGGTAGGACGGCGAGCGGAAACCGATCGAATAGGTCATGCATTCGCCTTCGGCGACGCCGTCGTGGGCGTAGTGCGGCGGCAGGTAGAGCATGTCGCCCGGCTCAAGCACGAATTCTTCTTCCGGCTCGAAGTTGGCGAGGATCTTGAGCGGCAGGCCTTCGACCAGGCTCAGGTCCTGCTGGGCGCTGATCTTCCAGCGGCGCTTGCCCTGGGCCTGCAGCAGGAACACGTCGTACGAGTCGAAGTGGGGGCCGACACCGCCGCCGTCGCCGGCCACGCTTACCATCAGGTCGTCGAGGCGTGCGTCGGGCACAAAGCGGAACTGGCGCAGCAGCTCGTCGGCGCGCTCGTCGTACAGGTTGACGCCCTGGACCAGCATGGTCCATTCGCGCTCGCTGCGCGCCGGCAATTCGGTAAGCGGACCGTGCTGCATGTCCCACTGGCCGTCGCGCAGGGTGACCAGGCGCGATTCGACGTAGTTCTGCTTGGCGAGCTCGGCCAGCTTCGAGAATGTGAGCAGGGGCTTGAAGCCGGGAATGGCCTGGCGGATCAGCAGTGGTTTCTTATGCCAGTAATCGCGCAGGAATTGGGCGGGAGTAATGTTCCCGAGAAGCTGTAATTTTTTCATGCGCCATTATAACCAGCGAGACAAGTGTTATAGACGGGCGGGGGGTATAATCCGCAGCTTACTACGAAAGGATGTGCGATGAAGATTGCCAAGAATACGGTCGTGTCGGTCAACTATAAACTGTCGGACGCCCAGAACAACCTCATCGAAGAGGGCTCCCAGCCGATGGTCTACCTGCACGGCGGCTACGAAAACACCCTGCCGAAGATCGAAGAAGAACTCGACGGCAAGGAAGCCGGCTACTCGTCGACCATCCAGGTCGAGCCGGAAGATGCCTTCGGCGACTACGATCCGGAACTGGTCAAGGTCGAAGACCGCAAACGCCTGCCGGAGCCGCTCGAAGTCGGCATGCAGTTCGAAGGCGTGGCTGAAGGCGTGGACGACGAACCGACCATCTTCACCGTCACCGACATCGCGGACGACAAGGTCGTCCTGGACGGCAACCACCCGCTGGCCGGCATGGCGCTGCGTTTCGACCTGTCGGTGATCGACGTGCGCGAAGCCACCGCTGAAGAAATCGCCCACGGCCACGTGCATGGCGCGCATGGCCACCACCATGGCGAGATGGATGACAGCGAAGAGGGTGATCACTTCCGTAGTCAGCCGCTGTAATTTGTCGTTCGCGCCTGCGGCGCTCTGATGCGCTGCGGGCTGCGGACCAAACTTGGGTTCCGGCCTTCGCCGGAACGACGTGCTTGGGCTAACGCTAGAAGCGCGCTAGCGTATATTCGCCCGTTACCCTATAGACCGTCATCCCGGCGAAGGCCGGGATCAAATTTGCATGATCAGCCACTCACGTAACGCGCTCAGCGCATTACGTCCCCAAGGCTGAACACATTCTCCCCCTTGCCCGCCACCCGCAGCTCCACCGCGTGCGCCCCGACGGACAAGTGACCCAGATTCCCGCGCCACTCGATCCCCGGTCGCGTATCCTTCGGCAGCCCGGCGCTGTCCACCACCAGCACCCGCCCCCTGAACTTGGCCGCCTGCATCTGCACCTGGCGCCGCGTGTCGGCGAACCCGTCGTGCCCGGTCGGCGTACGCTGCAGCAGGGCGCGCAGGCCGTTGGCGGGCTGCAGCAGCGGCTGCATATTCCCTTCGGCGAACAGCACCACTGCGTCCACCTTGTCCTGCTTCGCGATCGCGAACAGGCGGTTCAGCCAGAAACGGTTGGCCACTGCCCGGTCTTCGTATTCGCTGTTGCGTCCCGCCGCCGGCAGGTAGTGGTTGTTCGCGGCCGGCAGGTTAATGGTGGCGTACATGACCTTGCCCACCTGCCAGTGCGCATTCTCGGCATAGCTGCGAAAACGCGGGCTGCTCGACAGGCGTGTGACGGGCAGCTTGTCCTTGCCGAGCGACTCCGGTTCGCCGTAGAACAGCTCACGCAACCGGTTCAGGCGTTCGATGGCATTGGTGCGGCCGGCCGAGTTGCGGCAGCCGGTCCAGTCGCTGCCGCTGAGGGACAGGATGACGGGGCGTGCCGCCTTGTCGAACAGGTCGCGCCGTTTCTGGTAGACGCGGTCGCCGCAGGCTTCCTGTTCGCCCTTGATGCCGGTGACGACGAGGAAGGCGAGGTCCTCGTCCTTCGCCTCAGCGAGCACTTCCTTCAGCGCCGCTTCGCCGCCCTCGAGCGCGCGGTGGCCCACGACGGCGAAATGGTGTGCGTCCGGATCCTTGACGACTTCCGCCGCCTTCTTCCTGTCGCGCGCGGCGCCCGGCGCCGCAAGCACGGCTGCCGCGAGCAGGCTGGCGACGAGGAAGGGGCGGCGCGCCGGCATCAGGCCGCGAGCCTCTTCAGCTCGTAGAGGCGTTCGAGCGCCTCGCGCGGCGTCAAGGCGTCGGGATCGATTGCCGCCAGGGCTTTCGACAGTTCATTGTCGCGACCATCGCCTGCCGCCGCATCGACGCCGGCCGGCGCTTCCTCAGGCTCGTCGCAGGGCGCGGCGAACAGGTCCAGTTGCGGCGTCGTGTCGAGCGCCTGCGATTCGAGGCGCGCCAGGTGCTTGCGCGCGGCGCGGATCACGGCGGGCGGCACGCCAGCCAGCTGCGCCACCTGCAGGCCGTAGCTCTGCGAGGCCGGGCCATCCTGCACCGCGTGCAGGAACACGATGCTGTCCTTGTGCTCGACCGCGGACAGGTGCACGTTGACCGCGCTCGCGTGGGTCTCGGGCAGCTGGGTCAGCTCGAAATAGTGGGTCGCGAACAGCGTGAAGCTGCGGCTGGTCTCGATCAGGTGGCGCGCGATGGCCCAGGCCAGCGCCAGGCCGTCGAAGGTCGAGGTGCCGCGGCCCACTTCGTCCATCAGCACCAGCGACTTCTCGGTGGCGCCGTTCAGGATCGCCGCCGACTCGGTCATCTCGACCATGAAAGTCGAGCGGCCGTTGGCCAGGTCGTCGCTGGCGCCGATACGGGTAAAGATGCGGTCGATCGGGCCAATGGTTGCACGCGTCGCTGGCACGTAGCTGCCGACGTAGGCGAGCAGGGTGATCAAGGCCACCTGGCGCATGAAGGTCGATTTACCGCCCATGTTCGGGCCGGTGATGAGCAGCATGCGGCGCTCGTCCGCCAGGGCGCAGTCGTTGGCGATGAAGCGCTCGATCTGGTTTTCCACCACCGGGTGGCGGCCTTCGACGATGTGCAGGCAGGGCTCGTCCACCAGTTGCGGCGCGCACCAGTTGTTGCGCACCGCGTGCGAGGTGAGCGCGACCAGGGTGTCGAGCTGCGCCAGGCCGCCGGCGACTTCCTGCAGCCTGACGATGAAGGGCGCAAGGTCGGCGAGCAGAACGTCGTACAGCATCTTCTCGCGCGCCAGCGCGCGGTCCTGGGCCGAAAGGGCCTTGTCTTCGAAAGCCTTCAGTTCCGGCGTGATGTAGCGCTCGCAGTTCTTGAGGGTCTGGCGGCGCTGGTAGTCGAGCGGCACCTTGTCGGCCTGGCCGTTGGTGACCTCGATGTAGAAACCGTGCACGCGGTTGTACTCGACGCGCAGGTTAGCAATGCCCGTGCGGGCGCGCTCGCGCGTTTCAAGGTCGACCAGGAACTGGCCGGCGTTCTCGGACAGCGCGCGCAGTTCATCGAGCTCGGCGTCGAAGCCACGCGCAAACACGCCGCCGTCGCGTACCATTACGCTCGGTTCTTCCGCGATCGCGCGCGACAGCAGGTCGAGGCAGTCATCGGGTGGCGCGAGCAGGTCGTGGATCTCGCGCAGCAGGCAGGTGTCGCCCGGGATGAAGCAGCGCGCCACCGCCTCGCGCAGGGCCGGCAAGGTCTTGAGGCCGTCGCGCAGGCAGGACAGGTCGCGCGGTCGTGCCGTCAGCAGGGCGATGCGGGTGGTGATGCGTTCGATGTCGGGCACGTTAGCCAGCGTGCTGGACAAGCCGTGGATCGCGTCGGCCTGCGCCAGCGCTTCGATCGCCTCGTGGCGCGAGCGGGCCACGCGCTGGTTGCGGCGCGCATGGTGCAGCCAGTGGCGCAGAAGGCGCGAACCCATCGCGGTGCGGCAGCCGTCGAGCAGCGAGAACAGCGTCGGTGATTCCTGGCCGCGGATGGTTTCGGTCAGCTCCAGGTTGCGGCGCGTGGCGGCGTCCAGGCCGATGTATTCGTTTTCCGTTTCGCAGGCCAGGCTTTTCACGTGTCCCAGGGACCGGCCCTGGGTCGACTGCGCATAGCGCAGCAATGCACCGGCCGCGCCAAAAGCCGCGCCCATGCCGTCCGCGCCGAAGCCGGTGAGGGTGGCCACGCCCAGCTGCTCGAGCAGGGCGCCGTGGCCCTTGAGCACGTCGAAGTGCCATTCCGGCACGCGGTTGGTGTGCGCCACCGGCTCGGATTCGAACAGGTCGGCGCAGTCTGCGCGCAGGATCTCGGCCGGCGCGATGCGTTCGAGTTCATGCGCCAGGCGCGATTCGACCGTGCGCTGCTCGCCTGCGAATTCCATCAGGCGCAGCACGCCGCTGGCGAGCGACAGCCAGGCCAGGCCGACGGTGACGGTCTTGCGCTGGGAGAGCATGCACATCGCCAGCAGCGGGCGCTCGGCCTTTTCCGGCAGCAGGTCGCTGTCAGTCAGGGTGCCGGGCGTGACCACGCGCACCACCTTGCGCTCGACCGGGCCCTTGCTCAACGCCGGGTCGCCGATCTGCTCGCAGATCGCACAGGATTCGCCGATCTTGACCAGCTTGGCCAGGTAGCCGTCGAGCGAGTGGAAGGGGACGCCGCACATCGGGATCGGCTGGCCGTTCGCCGTGCCGCGCGCGGTCAGCGTGATGCCCAGCAGGCGCGCCGCCTTCTGGGCGTCGTCGTGGAACAGCTCGTAGAAATCGCCCATGCGGTAGAACACCAGCATGGTGGGGTAATCGGCCTTGATGCGCAGGTACTGCTGCATCATGGGTGTGACTTTTTCCGTCGCGCCGGTCTTGATGGCGGCAGCGTTGATTTCGTTGGGAGCGTTCATGTCTAAGTGATTCGGTACGGCAAGGCGGGTGCTGAGCCAGGGCTCGTCATTTTACCGCGTTCGGGTGGGCGGACGCTGTAAAACGGACAATCTTGGCGGACCGGCGTTGCGTTGCTGCCGAAACACTACACGGATGCGAGGACGATTGCGATCAGAAGCCCAGGTCCAGGCCGAGATGCCTGGCAAGGAAGAAGGTAAGCAGTCCCAGGGCCAGGAGCGCCAGCATGAAGAGGGCGGTCAGCTTGCCGGTTGCGACCAGCACCGCGCGCTTGTCCATCTTCTTGTCCGTGTTCTTCTGCCCTTGATCGTAATGCCATTTGACGGCGAAGAACATGCCGATGGAGAGGGCGACAACCTTGAATGTGCCGAAGACGATGGGGAACCAATCCATGATGCTGAGTACTTCCAGGTGAGTTGCGAATGCGGGTGGGAGAGGGGAAAACGTCGGCAACTGCCATGCATGCATGCATGATGTTGCTGCACACTCCAAGCATTCTACTGAAAAGGACTCGCCTCCCGTTAGGACAAAATGTCCATGTTAAAAACACTGCACAAGAGTTGGAGCTAATTGTTGACCAAAGCTCTAGGGTGGCAACGCACACCATCTTGCGCTCGACTACCTTCGAACAGCGGAGGACATCGATCTTGACCAGATTGGCGAAATCCCCGTCGCGAGATCAAAAGACGCATCGATTATCGTCATTAGCTTCGGTTGAGGGTGCCATGGCCTCTAAAAGCATATTCGGCAGGGGCAGCGCGTACGCTGCATCAACATAAGGCGGTCCAAAAGCAAACAGATAACATTGCATGTGTGTCTGTCAAATGGCAGCTGATCGAGTCCTCACACCCGCTAACAGACGTAAGACTACGTTTTTTGCTGGGAGCTCAAAGTAAGAATGTAATATGATGCTAATTGCAATGCTCGCGACTACGTACGTAACAGCTGAAATCTCTGCATAGCTTGACGAGCCTTCGCCGAAAAGGCTACTGCGTACATACTCTCCAGTCAAAATCACCAGATAGTGAACCATATAAAGCGCAAAGCTAGCTTCGCCTAGGAGCAGAAATCGCTTGTTTTCAAGCCATTTCCAAGGGCTGCTAACTTGCAACGAAAACGCGACGACAATGAGGCACATTGGGATCACGTAATAGAGATCGTATCGCACAGCTTGAGAGAACATGTAGCTACTTATAATAGTGAGAACTAGAAAAATGACGCTTCCAGTCTGAAGTTCGCGTACCCGCGCTTTCAAATATGCTTGATAACATTGGCTCAACCTGTAGGCCACGATGCCTAGAACGAAATCTGCCAAGCGCAATGGAGGGAAAACGTATTGGATGAAGTGGGTCGAAGTTTGCGGCCAAATAAGTAGTCCAAACTTCAAAGCGGCAATCCCTATCCCAAAGATCAGCAAATACCGCGTTCGAAGCGTGATCAATAGTGGGAATAGAATATAGAAGAACATCTCAACAGAGATGCTCCATGATGGTGAGTTGACAGAAAAATACCACTGCAAATCCGGCACGAAGCTGTGGATCAAGGTAAGGTTTGCTGTTGAGACCGCAATAAAGTGCGAGATCCAAATGGAATCACTGACTTGCAGTATTATGCATATACCAACGACAAAAGTCAGTACGTGCAAGGGCACGATGCGGGCTATTCTTGCGCGTAGGAACTGCCATTTCGTAATTGCTTTAGCCTTGAACCGACAATCGTAGGAATGTGCCAGGATGAACCCCGACAGTACAAAGAAGAATGTGACACCAATGTATCCTTCCTTAAAAATATTGCTTTGAATCCAACTAACCGTGCCGTTGCCGCTTTTTTCAAGAAAAGTGAGATGACTTAGCACGACCATGATGGCAGCAACGAAGCGGAGAGACGTGAGTGCTGGAAGATGCATGCTGACTTACGAGGTTATTGTAGTTATAAAAGATTGACCAATTCTAACGCGAATGGAGCCGGTCGATATATTTTCTATTAAAACAACCTTCCTACTTTTGGGTAGCTACATCAATGTCACTATGACATGCTCAGTATGCTCTCGTGTACAGTAACAGACTACCTGTAATAACGAGATTTCCGCTCGCTCGTACCACGAATGTGTTCTCCCCGATCCGGATACACTGCACTGTGCTGCCTAATGTGATCGGCCTGCGAAAGCTGCAAGCAAGTCGGACCACACTGCGGTCTTCCGTTCTCTCAAATGAAGCGCAACAAGCGCCCAGTGTGTGCATGCCGTGAATGATTGGCGCGCGCATGCCCATCAGCCGCGCGCTCCATCCCGCAAGGTGGATCGGATTCCAGTCGCCCGACAGCCGCGCGTAACGGCGGCCGGCCGCGGTATCGAGCGTCCACTGGGCGATCAACGTGCCGGGAGAAGTGACTTCGGGCTCGGCGGGTTTCGTGCCGCCACGCGAACCGCGCCGGATCAGGTAAGTGCTGGCGCAGCTGAAGACCGGCACCCCGTCCGCAGTGCCCGTGGTCTCCAGCACGCAGCGCAGCGCGCCGCTGGAAGAGGGTGGGAGCACGCGCAGCACGGTGCGGATCAAGAGCGGCTGCCCCGGCACGGCTGTGCCAATCTCTTCCAGCGCATTGTCCATGTGGACCAGCCCGACAATCCGAAATGGAAACGCCGGTTCCAGCATGGTCGCCAGGTGCGCACGCTGGGCCAGCAGGTACCACCAGGTCAGCGGCACCTGCTCGCCGCTGAACCCGAAGGCGGAACGGTAGCGTGCAATGTCGTCCAGCGGCAGGCTGTCGAGGCGATATTCGGTGACGAGTTCCGGCAGCGCGGAGGGAAGAGGGCGCCGCGGACGCTTGAACAGCGCCCGCAACAAGGTGAAGACACCCATGGCCGGCAACTCCGGCACATGGGCAAGTGAGGACGTGGGCATCAGCCCTCGGCGACGCGTTGCTTGATGTGGGCCAGCGCTTCGTCGACCTGGTCGATCAGGATCAGGCACAGGTCGCCCGGCTGCAGGCGCGCCAGGGCACTGTCGATGGCGACGAACTCGCCGTTGATCTCGTCCACGAAGCTGGTGCGGGTGGCGCCAAGCAGGCCCTTACGCAGGAGCGCCACGACTTCGCCGTCGGCGCGGCCGCGCTGGCACTGGTCCTGGTACAGCAGCACGTCGTCGAAGGCCTTGCCGAGGATTTCGGTCTGCTGGGTGATGTCCTGGTCGCGGCGGTCGCCGGCGCCGCTGATCACCACCGAGCGGCGCTTGGCCGGCATGCCTTCCACGGCATTGACCAGCGCGGCGATCGCATCCGGGTTGTGGCCGTAGTCGGCGATCACGGTGGCGCCGCGGTAGTCGAACACGTTGAAGCGGCCCGGCGCGTTGTCGCTCTCGCCCACGAAGGTTTTCAGGCCCAGGCGGATCTTGTCCCAGTCGATGCCGACGGCCCAGGCCGCGGCCACCGAGGCCATCACGTTCTCGACCTGGAAGCCAACGGCGCCACCACGGGTGATCGGCACCTCCGCCAGCGGGACGCGGTGTTCCTGCTTGCCGTGGGCGGCAACCAGGTGGCCGTCCTCGACGAAGACGACACGGCGGCCCTGGGCGCGGTGCATCGTCATGATCGGGTTGCCGCCGTCGAGCGCGAAGAAGGTGACGTCGCCGCGGGTGACTTCGGCCATCGCGGCCACGGTTGGGTCGGCGGCGTTCAGCACGGCCATGCCGCCATCGGCCACGTTCTGGACGATCACGCGCTTCAGGACCGCGAGGTCTTCCAGCGTGGTGATGTAGTTCAGGCCGAGGTGGTCGCCGGCGCCGATGTTGGTCACCACCGCGACCTGGCAGCGATCAAAAGCCAGGCCTTCGCGCAGCAGGCCGCCGCGGGCGGTCTCGAACACGGCGGCGTCGACGTCCGGGTGCAGCAGCACGTTGCGCGCGCTACGCGGGCCCGAGCAGTCGCCGCTGTCGATGCGGCGGCCTTCGATATAGACGCCGTCGGTGTTGGTCATGCCGGTGCGCAGGCCCGATGCGGTGAGCAGGTGGGCGATCAGGCGCACGGTGGTGGTCTTGCCGTTGGTGCCGGTCACGGCCACCACCGGGATGCGGCCGTCGTCGCCCGGTGCGAACAGGGTGTCCATGATGGCTTCGCCGATCGGACGGCTCTTGCCGAACGAGGGCGACAGGTGCATGCGCAGGCCCGGCGCGGCGTTGACTTCGACGATGCCGCCGTGCTGGTCTTCGATGGGTTTCAGCACGCTGTCGCACACCAGGTCGACGCCGCAGATGTCCAGGCCGACCATGTGGGCGGCGGCGATGCAGCGCTCGGCGACGTCCGGATGGACGTCGTCGGTGACGTCGGTGGCGGTGCCGCCGGTGGAGAGATTCGCGTTATTGCGCAGTACCACGCGCTGGCCCTTGTCGGGCACCGAGTCGGCATTCATGCCGCGCGCGGCCAGGGTGGCCAGGGCGATGTCGTCGAAACGGATCTTGGTGAGCGAAGTCGAATGTCCTTCGCCGCGGCGCGGGTCCTTGTTGACTTCCTCGACCAGGGCGCGCACGGTGCGCACGCCGTCGCCGACCACGAAGGGCGGATCGCGGCGCGCGGCGGCCACCAGCCTGTCGCCGATGACGAGCATGCGGTAGTCGTGGCCCGGCAGGTAGCGCTCAACCAGGATGTCGTCGCGGAATTCGGAGGCGGTGTGAAAGCCCGCGACCAGCTGTTCCTTGGTGGTGACGTTGACCGTCACGCCCTTGCCCTGGTTGCCGTCCTTCGGCTTGATCACGACCGGCAGGCCGACTTCCATCGCGGCGGCCCAGGCGTCTTCCGGATCGCTCACGCTGCGGCCCATCGGCACCGGCACGCCGGCGGCGTCCAGCAGCTTCTTGGTCAGTTCCTTGTCTTGGGCGATGGTCTCGGCGATCGCGCCGGTGGCGTCGATCTCGGCGGCCTGGATGCGGCGCTGGCGGCTGCCCCAGCCGAACTGCACCAGGCTGCCCTCGGTCAGACGGCGGAAGGGGATGTTGCGGGCGACCGCCGCGTCGACGATGGCGCCGGTGGACGGGCCGAGGCGCACGTCTTCGTCGACGTCGCGCAGGCGCGCCAGGGCGCCTTCCAGGTCGAAGGGGGTGTCCTTGCGGGCCGCATCGACCAGCTGCTCGGCCAGTTCGAGGGCCAGGCGGCCGACGTCTTCCTCGCTGTATTCGACCACCACCTGGTAGATGCCGCGTTCGACCGTCGCGGTGGTGCGGCTGAAGGTCACCGGGCAGCCGGCTTCGGCCTGCAGGGCCAGGGCCACGCTCTCGAGCACCTGGGCCAGCGACACGGTGTCGTCATGGCCGTAGGGCTGCAATTCGCCGACCTGGGGGAAGCGGGCGCGCAGGCGGGTCTCGAAACCGGCCAGTTCGCGGATCGATTCTTCTTCAGGCGTGCAGGAGACAATCGCCTCCACCGAAGTGTGATGGCTCCACAGGTTGGGGCCACGCAGGGCCCGTACGCGAGATACTTCCATAAACCTTCAATCCTTTCGGGGCGCGGCAGGGGCTGCGCCAAGGCCCGGCGTTTGCCGGGCCGTTCTTTTTTAGTGATTCGTTTTCTTCGGGGTGGCGTCAAACGCGCGCAGGCCGCCGCAGATCAGGTCCGAAGGCACGCCCAGCGCCCAGGCCGCGGCCACCGCCGCCAGCACGCTCTCCGGGTACTTCACGGTCGCCGGCGGAATCTTTGCCAGGTCGAGCAGCGAGGTTTCTTCAAAACCTTCGGCCAGCATGATGCGCTTGTCGCGCACGAACACGATGCGTTCGCCGGCCGCGCGGTGCTGCGCCATCACCGGATGCTGTTCGTCGAGCGCATAGAAAATCACACGGCCGTCCGACAGTTCCGCCAGCGCCGCCACCTGTTCATTGGCCGCATTCAGCACCGCCGCACCTTCCGGCAGGATCACGTCGACCTGGCTGCGGATCACGTTGCGCAGCGCGTCCTGGTCGTGGATGTGGTACTCGGCCAGGCGATCGAGGCCTTCCATGTCGGTGACGATGCCGACCGTGCAGCGGTCGTAGGGCAGGCCCTCGGCCAGGATGGTGCGCGCGTTCGACTCGAACACGGCGGTCTGCACGGTGCGGTTGATCAGGAGGCGCTGGCCGGCTTCGAAGCCGGTGGAGTCGCGGTTGCTCACTTCGCGCGCGTCGAGGTACAGGCCTTCGCCGTTGGCCACGCCGACGTGCTTGCCGGTGATGTGGACCAGGCAGCCGACCAGGCGTGCGATCAGGCTGGTGCCGAGGGTGCCGGTGACGCCCACCACCGGGATGCGGCCGGTCTCGCCCTCGGCGAACAGGTGGTCGACGATGGCCTTGCCGACGTTGCGCGGCGTACCGCTGGCGGGCTTGATGTGGGCCAGCAGGCCCGGGCTCGAGTTGACTTCGATGATCGCGCCGCGCTGTTCTTCCAGCGGGCGGGTGATGTCTTCGCACACCAGGTCGATGCCGGCGATGTCGAGGCCGACGACGCGCGCGGCCAGGGCCGCCGCATGCGCGACTTCCGGGTGGATCAGGTCGGTGACGTCGTCCGCGACGTTGCCGTTCAGCTGGATCAGCACTTTCTGGCCCGCCTGCGGTACCGATTCCGGCGCCAGGCCCTGGCGTTTCAGGTCCAGCATGATCTCGCTGTCGAAGGGATTCACGCGGCCGAGCGGGTGCTCCTCGCTCTCGCCGCGGCGCGGATCGGTGTTGATCTGGCTGTCGCACAGGGCGATCACGGTCGACTTGCCGTCGCCCGTCACCCACAGCGACTCGCCGCGCGCGGCGGCCACCACCTGGCGGCCGACCACCAGCAGGCGGTGCTCGTTACCCGGGATGAAGCGCTCGACCAGCACGGCGCTGCTGTCGCCGGCTTCGGCGGCGATCGCGTAGGCGGCGATGACGTCGGCCTCGCTCATCAGGTTCAGGGTCACGCCGCGGCCATGGTTGGCGTCGACCGGCTTGACCACCACCGGCAGGCCGATGTCCTGCGCTTCTTCCCAGGCCGCTTCGGCGCTGCGTACCAGGGCGCCTTCCGGCACCGGCACGCCGCAGGACGCGAGCAGGGTCTTGGTCAGGTCCTTGTCGCTGGCGATGCCTTCGCCGATGGCGCTGGTGCGGTCGGTCTCGGCGGTCCAGATGCGGCGCTGGGCAGCACCGTGACCGAGTTGCACCAGATTGCCTTCGGTGAGGCGGATCGAGGGGATGCGGCGATCGGTGGCGGCATCGACGATGTGCGCGGTGGACGGGCCCAGGCACCAGCGGTCGACCAGGTCGGTCAGCTCTTGCACCGTGGCGGCCATGTCGAAGGGGGTGTCGTTAATGGCGGCCATCACCAGGCGGTGGCCGGCGTCCAGCGCGGCACGGCCGACGACCGGGTCGCGGGTGCGGAATGCCATCTTGTAAACGCCGCGCTGGCTGGTGGAGCGGGTCTTGCCGAAGCCGGTCTTCATGCCGGCCATGTTCTGCAGTTCGAGCACGACATGCTCGAGGATGTGGCCGGCCCAGGTGCCGTCGCGCAGGCGCTCCAGGAAGCCGCCTTCGTAGCCGACGCCGCAATGGTGGGCGGCCAGCCCCGGCAGCCAGGCGGTCAGGCGCTCGGTGAAACCGGGCAGGGTGTTCGAGGGGAAGTCTTCGAGCTCCCCGATGTCGAGCCAGGCCTCGATCACCGGGCGGTAGGTCCAGATGTTCGGGCCGCGCAGGTGGGTCACGCGGAGGAACTTGATGTCGTTCTTCTTGTTCATGAAAAAATGTCTTTGCCAGCCGCGGGCTTCCTGCGCGCCGCCGGCGTTACCTTTGGTTGCCTGCCTGTCGCTACGGTACCCAAAGCCGGTGTTCCGTAGCGCACATCATGTATACTTGCCGGCCCGAAGCTTACCGTGCCGAAACGTTTTCTGCCAATTAGGTTATTCCTGTCATCCAAAGGATACTCAGAAACGTTATGCCTGTTTGTGGAGCGTTTCACGCAAACGGGCATCCCGGCAGTCCCATGCGCCGCCGCGCTGTCTTGCCGCTTACTCCCACCAGAACCCATGCCTGATGTCGGGCGCAATACATGACAACTCAACAACTTGCAATTCCGCCGTCCCTGGCGGTGGCCGCCAGCGCTTTGCCGGAACACTGGCAAAATGACGTTGCGAAACAGCTTGCACCAGGGGAAAACGTTTTGACGAGCGTCGAGGTTGACCTCGACGCGAAATTACATTTCAAGCGGGGCCTGGTGGTGGTCACCAACCGCCGCCTGCTGGCGCGCGCCCCGGGCGAGGATGCCTGGCGCGACTGGTCCTACCGCAGCGGCCTGCAGCTGCGCCACCACGACCACGCCGGCGTCGGCCACCTCGAACTGGTCGATCCGGAACGCCTGCTGGCGGCCTGGCGCTTTACCCTTGGCCAGAACCTGGGCGCGATCCGGGTGGTCGATCATTTCAACGAACAGGCGAAAAGCCACGCCAGCGGCGTGCCCGTGGTGCCGCCCGACCAGCACACTTGTCCGACCTGCAAGGCGCCGCTCGAGGCCGACGATGCCGAGTGCGCGGTCTGCGCCAAGGTGCTGCACACCCCGCCCTCGACCTGGACCCTGTTCCGCCTGTGGCGCTTCGCCAAACCCTACAAGGGCCAGCTGCTGCTCGGCTTCCTCCTGATGCTCGGTTCGACCGGGGCGCACATGATTCCGCCCTACCTGACCAAGCCGCTGATGGACAACGTCCTGATCCCGTACCAGAACGGCCAGACCATCGACACCTCGCTCGTCTATTTATATATGGGCGGGCTGTTCGGGGCGGCAATGCTGGCCTGGGCCCTGGGCTGGGGCAAGACCTACGTGCTGGCGCTGGCCTCCGAGCGCATCAGCGCCGACCTGCGCTCGACCACTTATGAGCACCTGCTGCGCCTCTCGCTCGAATACTTCGGCGGCAAGCGTACCGGCGACCTGATGTCGCGTATCGGCAGCGGCTCGGACCGGATCAGTGTCTTCCTGTCGCTGCACCTGCTCGACTTCCTGTCGGACGTCCTCCTGATCATCATGACGGGTGTGATCCTGTTCAGCATGAACCCGTGGCTGGCGCTGGTCACGCTGGTTCCGCTGCCCTTCATCGCCTGGATGATCCACGTGGTGCGCGACAAACTGCGCACCGGCTTCGAGAAGATCGATCGGGTCTGGGGCGAGGTCACCAACGTGCTGGCCGATACCATCCCCGGCATCCGCGTGGTCAAGGCCTTTGCCCAGGAAAAGCGCGAAGCGCTGCGCTTCCGCGAGGCGAACAGGCACAACCTGGCCGTCAACGACAAATTGAACAAGGTCTGGTCGCTGTTCTCGCCGACCGTGTCGCTGCTGACCGAGATCGGCTTGCTGGTGATCTGGTGCTTCGGCATCTGGCAGGTCTCGCAAGGCGAGATCACGGTGGGTACCCTGTCGGCCTTCATCGCCTACAGCGGCCGCTTCTACGTCAAGCTCGACTCCATGAGCCGCATCGTCTCGGTCACGCAAAAGTCGGCCTCGGCCGCCAAGCGCATCTTCGACATCCTCGACCACGTGTCGAGCGTGCCGGACCCGGTGAACCCGGTCAAGGTGGACAAGGTGGCAGGCAATATCGAGCTGCGCGAAGTCGGTTTCCGTTACGGCAACCGCGCCGTCAACCGCGGCATCTCGCTCAAGATTCGCGCTGGCGAGATGGTCGGCCTGGTCGGCCATTCGGGCTCGGGCAAGAGCACACTGGTCAACCTGATCTGCCGCTTCTACGACGTGGCCGAAGGCGCGATCCTGCTGGACGGCACCGACATCCGCTCGTTCGCCGTCAGCGACTACCGCCGCCATATCGGCCTGGTGCTGCAGGAGCCTTTCCTGTTCTTCGGCACGATTGCCGAGAACATCGCCTACGGCAAGCCGCACGCGACCCGCGAAGAGATCATCGCGGCGGCGCGCGCGGCCCACGCCCACGAGTTCATCCTGCGCCTGCCGCAGGGCTACGATTCGATGGTGGGCGAGCGCGGCCAGGGCCTGTCCGGCGGCGAGCGCCAGCGCATCTCGATTGCACGCGCGCTCCTGATCGATCCGCCGATTCTGATCCTGGACGAAGCGACGTCCTCGGTGGACTCGGAAACCGAAAAAGAGATTCAGAAGGCGCTCGACAACCTGGTGCAGGGGCGTACCACGATCGCCATCGCACACCGCCTGTCCACGCTGCACCGGGCCGACCGCCTGGTGGTGCTGGACCGCGGCGTGGTGGTGGAAGAGGGCAGTCACGACGCGCTGATGGCGCGCGAAGGCGCCTACCACCGCCTCTACGAAGCGCAGGCGCGCAACGTGGACCAGGACCCCGACGACAAGGACGATTGATGAGTACCACCTTTCAACTGCGCCGCGACCCGTTCGGCAAGCTGGTATTGACCACCGCGGAAGGCGAAGAACACGTCGGCGTGATCCCGGTGCGCGCCTTCCCGATCCAGGCGCCGACGCGCGGCATCTCGCTGGTGCGCGAAGGCGGCAAGGAAGTGGCCTGGATCGACGACCTGGCCGAGCTGCCGGAAGCGGTCCGCACCCTGGTGCAGGAAGAGATCGAAGGGCGCGAGTTCATTCCCGAGATCCTGCACATCAAGGATGTGTCGAGCTTTGCCACGCCCTGCACCTGGTTCGTGACGACCGACCGCGGCGACACCGAGTTCGTGCTCAAGGTGGACGAGGACATCCGCCGCGTTGGCGAAGCCTCGCTGCTGATCGCGGACAACCACGGCATCAACTTCCTGGTGCGCGACATGTTCCACATCGATAAGCACAGCCGCAAGATCCTCGACCGCTTCCTGTAAGGCGCGTCGCATCTTCCATCCATGCTACCGTCTTCCTTCTGACATGAAGGGAGGCGGCGATGCAACGGACTGCACTGGTAGTGGGCGTCAGCGGAATCGGGGGCAGCTATACGGCCCGGGCACTGATCGCGGATGGCTGGCAGGTCTACGGGCTGGCGCGTCGTCCCAACACCGACATTCCCGGCGTGACGCCGGTCGCGGCCGACCTGCTCGACGAAGCGGGCCTGGCCACGGCGCTGGCGGACGTCTCGCCGACCCACGTCTTCATCACCACCTGGATGCGCCAGGCGACGGAAAGCGAGAACATCCGCGTCAACGCGGCCATGGTGCGCAATCTCCTCTCGAGCCTGTCCGGCCGCAAGACCCTGCGCCACGTCGCCCTGGTCACCGGCCTCAAACACTACCTCGGTCCCTTCGAAGCCTATGCCGCTTCCGGCACCTTGCCGGACACGCCGCTGCGCGAAAGCCAGCCGCGCCTGCCGGTCGAGAATTTCTACTACGCCCAGGAAGACGAGGTCTACGCGGCCGCGGAACGCGACCGCTTTACCTGGACCGTGCATCGTCCGCATTCGATCGTCGGCATGGCGGTCGGCAATGCCATGAACCTCGGCACCACGCTGGCCGTGTACGCGAGCATCTGCAAGGAGACCGGGCGTCCTTTCCAGTTCCCCGGCTCCGAAGCGCAGTGGAAGGGCTTGTCGGACGTGACCGATGCGCGCATGCTCGCCAAGCAGCTGGTGTGGGCGGCGAATAGCGACGCAGCGCGCAACGAAGCCTTCAATATCGTCAACGGCGACCTGTTCCGCTGGAGCTGGCTGTGGGGGCGGATTGCCAACTGGTTCGGCGTGCAGGCATCGGGCTTCAGCGGCACGGTCCAGCCCCTGGAAGCGGCGATGGCGAACGACCACGCCCTGTGGCGCGACATCGCGATGCGCCACGGCCTGGCGGAACCGGATCTCGACCGCCTGGCCTCGCCCTGGCATACCGACCTGGATCTCGGCCGCCCCATCGAGGTGATGACCGACATGGCGAGGAGCCGCAAGCTCGGCTTCACGGCCTACCAGGCCACCGACGAGTCCTTCTTCGACCTGTTCGCCCAGCTGCGCGCCGCCCGCCTGATTCCCTGAGC
The DNA here is from genome assembly GCF_020707265.1 of Massilia sp. IC2-477. Taxonomy (GTDB): domain Bacteria; phylum Pseudomonadota; class Gammaproteobacteria; order Burkholderiales; family Burkholderiaceae_D; genus Telluria. Next base: position 377,959 of record NZ_JAJFEQ010000004.1, on the reverse strand, counting down.
CTTTTGGCGGGTTGCCAGCCGCGCAGGCTGATGCTAAAGTCGTTAACACGTTAACGATCACGTCCGCCATGCATCCCGAACACCTTTCGATTCCCGCCGGCCGCATCCCCGTCGAAGCCAGCTGCTGGGCGGTGCCCGGCGCCGTCGCCACCGTGCTGCTGCACCCGGCGACCGCCGTCACACAAGACTATTACGCTGCCTTTGCCGCCTGGCTGGCGGGACAGGGCTTCAACGTCGTCACCTACGACTACCGCGGCACCGGCCGCTCCCGTCCACATACCCTGCGCGGCTTTAAGGCCACCATGTCGGCCTGGATCGACAAGGACGTCGCCGCCGTCACGCGCTGGGCCGAACGACGCTTCCCGGGACTGCCGCTGCTGGCGGTAGGGCACAGCGTGGGCGGCCATGCGATCGGCTTGTCGCCGGAAACGGCGCGCCTGCGCGCCGCCGTGCTGGTGGCTTCGCATGCGGGCGCTACCCATACCGTACGTGGCCTCAAGGAGCGCCTGCGGGTGCGCTTCGTGCTGCGCGTGCTGGCGCCGCTGCTGTGCGCGGTGTTCGGCTACATGCCGGGCAAGCGCATTGGCCTGGGCGAAGACCTGCCGCGCGGCGTCATGCTGCAGTGGGCACGCTGGACCGCGCTGCCGCGTTACTTCTTCGACGACCCGTCCATGGATGCGGCGCGCCGCATGGCGCGGGTCGAGCTCCCACTCTTGGTGCTGGGCTTCGACGACGATCCCTGGGCCAACCCGCGCGCGGTCGACATGCTGGTGTCGCACCTGGTGAACGCCCGCATCGAGCGGCGCAACATCGACCCGAAGGCTAGCGGCGTGCCGGCGGTGGGACACATGGGCTTCTTCCGCCGGCGCTGCGAGGCGGCCCTGTGGCCGCAGGTGGCCGACTGGCTGCATGCGCAGCTGGAACAAGTGGAGGCGCCGCGCCATGCCGCCCGCTAAGCCCAGGTTCGTCCAGCTTCTCAATCGCGCCCAGCGCGCGCTGCAGCGCTGGATCGAGCTGCGCCCCGAATCCTGGGAAGGCATCAGCGCGGCCCAGGTCGGCCTGCTGTTCGTGCTGCAGTCGCGCCACGAGCAATCGGCCGCGATCGGCGAAGTCGCCGCCGAGCTGGGCGTCGCGCCTGCGGCCGTGACCAACCTGTCCAAGCGCATGCAGGCGGCCGGCATGGTCGAGCGCCTGGCCGACGAGCATGACGCGCGCCTGACGCGCCTGCACATGACGGCGGCAGGGGCGGCCGCCAGCGCGCGCGCCGGCGAGGTGCTGGTCGAGCTGAATGCGCGGCTGAGCGCAGGATTTACGCCGGAAGAACTGCAGGTGGTCGCGCGCTGGCTGGAGCAGGCCGCCACACTGGAACCGGGGCTGTCCCGCCAGTGACCAAATGGGCGACGGCCTGCGTACGCGCGCCCACATACCGGGCAGCCTTGACCAGCTACAGTCCTCTCATCTGTCAACCTGCAACCGGGAGAGCCCATGGATTCGATCAACCGCAACCAGCCGGAACAGAACCGGCAAGACCTGGCCGGCCAGGACGCCGTCCTTCGACTGAAAGAAATGGCGGAAGACGCCGACAGCTGCTTCTTCGTGACCCAGGGCGGCCTGGGGCCGAACCGCGGCGTGCGCCCGATGAGCGTGCGCGAGGCCGATGATAGCGGCCACCTGTGGTTCCTGAGCGCCAGCGACAGCCACAAGAATGCCGAGATCGAAGCCAATCCGGCGGTGAAACTCTACTTCCAGAAGAATGCCCACGCGGGCTTCCTGGAAATCGAGGGACATGCCGAGGTGCTGACCGACCGCACCAAGATCCACGACCTGTGGAACTTCATGCTCAAGACCTGGTTCACCGAAGGCGAGGAGGACCCGCGCATCACCGCCATCCGCGTCACCCCGCGCAGCGGCTACTACTGGGACAACAAGCACGGCGACGCGGTGGCCGGCGCCAAGGTGGTGGTCGGCGCCGTGATCGGCAAGACGCTCGACGATTCGATCGAAGGCACGCTCAGCTTTTGATCAGCGTTCCTTCCTGAAGAGGATGTCGAGCACGCGCGGATTGTCGACGGTGAAACCGGTGATGCGCCGGTGGGCGTCGCGCGTGAACCGGATCAGTTCACTGTCCTCGGCGACAGTGAAGGCGTCCTCGAACGCAGCTTCCATTGGCTTGTCCGTCTCGCGTCCCGCTTGTTTGTACAGCCTGCCGTCTCGCGCCACGAAGGTCCACCGGGTATCGATCTCCGCGCTGGAATAAGTCCCGAGGTAGTCGTTCAGGGACTGCGGACCGGCCGGCAGGGGACGCACGCGTTCCAGTTCCGCCGGTTCGCCGCTGCCGCGCGCCACGGTCAACAGGCGGCGCCTGCCTTGCTTGAAGAATTCCAGGCTCCCCCCTCCCTTGCCTGGCAGGCTGAAGCGGCGGTCGCCGAGCGCTTGGAGCGCCAGCGATTTCTGTCGCGGGGCGCTGTACCAGAGTTTGCCGTCGCTGAACTCGACCGTGTGCAGGCCTTGGTCATAGCGGTCGACATAGGTGCCGGCGTAGTCCGGCCGGCCGGGGAGGGCGAGGCTGGCCGCGGCGATGGCGGGGGCGGCAGGCGCATTGGCGGCGGCGGCCCTGCGCTTCCGGATCGAATCGGCCAGGAATACATCGGCCACCTTGAAGCTCAGCAGCGGCGCATTCGCGTCGTCGGCATTGCAGAGGACGATGGCCGCAAAGCGCTCTTCCGGCAGACGGAAGAACTGCGCCCTGTAGCCGGCGGTGCTGCCCGCATGGTGCACGGCTCGCATGCCGCGATACTGGCGATCGAGGAACAGGCCGCGTCCGAGATCCAGTTTGACGCCGTCGCTACGGGTGCCGTTCTGCTGCAGGTGCTGGACCAGCCATTCACCGCCGACGCGCGGTTCGTCAAAATTGCGATCCCATTTCGCGCGATCGGCAACCGTGCTCAGCACGCTCGAGCTTCCCGTGAACTCCCAGTTGATGTCCTTCTGCGTGTACGCGCCGCCCGGAGCGGAGGCGTAGCTCGGTGCAAACTGCGGCACCACCAGGTCGTGGCGGTCTCTCACAAACGTTTGCCGCATGCCGAGCGGACGGAAAATACGTTCTTGCAGAAATTCGCCCAAGCCCTTGCCACTGACCCGCTCCACGATCTGTCCGAGCAGGAAGTAGTTCGTGTTGCTGTAAATGAATTTAGCACCCGGACTGTGGTTCAGGCGCTTCTGGCGCAGGATGACCGACCACGCATCCTCAGTCGACCGGTAATCGACTTCGCGCACGCCCGTACCCATAGTCATCAGCACGGTAAAGTCCCGCAATCCGCTGGTGTGGTACAGCAGGTGGTCGATCGCAATAAGCTCCCGGTAATCGGGCAGTTCGGGTAGGTGGCGGCGAATGTCGTCACTCAGCGCCAGCTTTCCATCCTGGACCAGCAGCAGGATGGCGGCCGCCGTGAATTGCTTGGATGCGGAACCGATGTCGAATACTGTCGATTGGGGAGCGATCGGCACGCCGAACGCGAGATTGGCCTTGCCATATCCCTTTTCGTACACGGTGGCACCGTCGTGGATTACGTTCAGCGCACAGCCCGGCGTGCTGTCGCCGGCATAAGCGGAAAACAAAGCATCGACACGGCGTCCGGGATCGGATTCCGGAGCCTGGGCCCAGGCGGCGGCAACGCCGCCAACATACAGGAGAAGAAACGACAGTCGCATTCCAGCAGCCTCATCGTCAGGATTCGAGCGTTTCAGTGTACAGAATTCATTGCCGAGCTAACACATCTACTTATGACGGGTAGGCCGGTGCCATGAGTGGCCAGGGTTCGTGCGGCCGGGATTGTAGAGAGCAGCTAGAGTCTCTCGTCGGCCATCGTGGCCTTTGGGAGAACCCGCACCATGCCGTCGCTGCACTTCGTCGTCGTCACCATCGGTTCGGCCGGCGACCTGTTCCCCTTCATGCGCGTGGCCCTTGCGCTACGCGAAGCAGGGCACCGGGTCAGCATGCTCGGGCCGTCGCAACATGCGCCCTTCGTCGAACCGACGGGGCTGGAATTCCACGGCCTGCCGGCTGACGAGGCGGTGCTCGACCATCCCGACCTGTGGGATCCGACGCGTGGCTTGGCCGTGGTGTGGAACGCGACCCGGCCGGCGATGGCGCGGGTGCCGGCCTGGGTCGCCGCACTGCTGCCCGACGAGCGGGTCGTGTTGCTGGTCCATCCGCTGGCGCTGCCGGAGGCCGACCTGTGCCAGGCCCAGCGGCCCGGCCTGAAGGTGGCCGCCGCCTATCTCGCCCCCTCGAACCTGCCGACCGTGCATGACCCGCTGCTGCTGGGACCGTGGCCGATGCCGCGCTGGGTGCCGCACGGCGTGCGCCGCTGGTTGTGGCGCAAGCTGGGTGATGCACTGATCAACCCGGTGGCGCTGCCGGACGTGAACGCGGCGCGGGCGGCACGGGGCCTGGCGCCGGTCCATGATCTGGTCGATTACCTGATGAAGGTGCCCGACCTGTCGGTGACTCTTTTTCCCGAATGGTTCGCGCCGACCCAGCCCGACTGGCCGCAGCCGCTGCTGCGCACTGGCTTTCCGCTCTACGACCCATCGCCCCAGGCCGAGCTGGCGCCGGAAGTGGCGCGCTTCCTGGAGGCGGGCGCGCCGCCCGTGGTGTTCACGCCCGGCACCGGCAACCGCCAGGCAGCCCATTATTTTCGCTGCGCGCTCGATGCCTGCGCGCGGCGCGGCCTGCGCGCCATCCTGCTCACCCCGCACCGCGAGCAGCTGCCGGCCCAGCTGCCGACGCCCGTGCTGTGGCAGGACTATGTACCGCTGCGCGTGCTGCTGCCGCATGTGGCCGCCCTGGTGCACCACGGCGGCATCGGCAGCACCGCTGAAGCCTTGCGCGCCGGGACGCCGCAGCTGGTGGTGCCGCTGGCGCACGACCAGTTCGACAATGCGGCGCGGGTGCGCGCCTTGGGCGTGGGAGCCAGCCTGCGTGCGGCGCATCTGAGCCCGGCCCGACTGGCGCGGCGCCTGGGGCAGATTGTTGAACAGCAAGATGTGCTGGATGCATGCCGCCGGGTGGCTGTTGCCTGCCAACCGGCCGAGCTCGATCCCTTGTGCGCCCAGCTGGCCGAACTGTTGGAAAGCGCACGGTAAATTTCTCTCAGGTAGGCTGAAATGCGGTATCGAGCTCACGATGCCGGGGAAGCCATGCGCCACAAGCCAACGCAGCACGAACACAGCACCTCGCACGCCGGCGAAAGCCGCACCGGCTACGTACGGGTGCGCGGCGCCCGCGAGCACAACCTGAAGGACGTCGATGTCGACATCCCGAGGGGCAGCCTGGTGGTATTCACCGGCGTGTCCGGCTCGGGCAAGTCTTCGCTCGCCTTTGGCACCCTGTACGCGGAAGCCCAGCGGCGCTACCTGGAATCGGTGTCGCCCTATGCGCGCCGCCTGTTCCACCAGATGCCGGTGCCCGAGGTCGACGAGATCGACGGCCTGCCGCCCGCGGTGGCCCTGCAGCAGCAGCGCGGTTCGCCCACGGCGCGTTCCTCGGTCGGCAGCGTGTCGACCCTGTCGAATTCCCTGCGCATGCTGTATTCGCGCGCCGGCGACTATCCGCCCGGCCAGGAGCTGCTGTACGCCGAATCCTTTTCGCCGAATACCCCGGAAGGCGCCTGCCCGCAGTGCTCGGGCCTGGGCCGAGTCTACGAGGTGACCGAGCAGTCGCTGGTGCCGGACGATACGCTCACGATCCGCGAGCGCGCGGTCGCGGCCTGGCCGCCGGCCTGGCACGGCCAGAACCTGCGCGACATCCTGGTCACCATGGGCTATGACGTCGACACGCCCTGGCGCGAGCTGCCGAAGAAGGACCGCGACTGGATCCTGTTCACCGACGAGACGCCCACCGTTCCCGTCTACGCCGGACTGACCCCGAAGGAAACGAAGGCGGCCTTGAGGCGCAAGGAAACGCCCAGTTACCAGGGCACCTTCACCGGCGCGCGCCGCTACGTGCTGCAGACCTTCGCGAATACCGAAAGCGCCTCGATGAAAAAGCGCGTGGCGCGCTACATGGTCAGTACCGAATGCCCGCTATGCCGCGGCAAGCGCCTGCGCCAGGAAGCGCTGTCGGTGACCTTTGCCGGCATCGACATCATGGAGCTGTCGCGCATGCCGCTGGCGCGCCTCGCCGACCTGTTGAAACCCTATGCGTCGGGCAAGGCGGCCAAGGACAAGACGCGCGCCAAGGAACACCCGGAACAGATGATCGTCACCCAGCGCATCGCCCAGGACCTGTGCGCGCGCCTGGGCGTGCTGCTCGACCTGGGCCTGGGCTACCTGGCGCTGGAGCGCAGCACGCCGACCCTGTCGCCGGGCGAGCTGCAGCGCCTGCGCCTGGCGACCCAGGTGCGCTCCAACCTGTTCGGCGTGGTCTACGTGCTGGACGAGCCCTCGGCCGGCCTGCACCCGGCCGACACCGAGGCCCTGCTCGATGCGCTGGACCAGCTGAAAAGCGCCGGCAATTCGCTGTTCGTGGTCGAGCACGCGCTCGACGTGATCCGCAAGGCCGACTGGATCGTCGATGTCGGTCCACAGGCGGGCGAGCGGGGCGGAAAGGTGCTGTACAGCGGCGCGCCGGAGGGCCTGAAGCAGGTCGAACAATCGCAGACCCGGCGTTACCTGTTCGACGAGGCGCCCTTGGCAAAACGGAGGCCGCGCGAGCCGATCGGCTGGCTCAGGCTGGAAGACGTACGCCGCAACAACCTGGACGGTATCGAAGCCGCCTTCCCGCTGGGCGTCATGACGGCGGTGACCGGCGTGTCCGGCTCCGGAAAATCGAGCCTGGTCAGCCAGGTGCTGGTCGAGCTGGTCGGCGCGGCGCTCGGGCAGGGGACGCTTGATGCGGAAGCGCCCGAGCTTGAAGAGCCCGGGCTGGAACAGGAAGCGCCCTTGCTGCTCGAAGGCCGCATCGTGGCAGGCATGGACCAGATCCGGCGCATGGTGCGGGTGGACCAGAAGCCGATCGGGCGCACCCCGCGTTCGAACCTGGCCACCTATACCGGCCTGTTCGACCAGGTGCGCAAGCTGTTCGCGGCCACGCCGGACGCGAAGAAGCGCCGCTTCGATGCCGGGCGCTTCTCCTTCAATGTGGCCAAGGGCCGCTGCGAACACTGCGCCGGCGAGGGCTCGGTCATGGTCGAGCTGCTGTTCCTGCCGAGCGTGTATGCGCCATGCCCGACCTGCGAGGGCGCGCGCTACAACGCCAAGACCCTCGAGGTGCGCTACCGCGGCAAGAACATTGCCGAGGTGCTGGGCATGACGGTAGGCGAGGCGGCCGACTTCTTCAACGGTGAGGCACTGGTCGAGCGCGCACTGGAGGTGCTGGTCGAGGTGGGACTGGACTACCTGCGCCTGGGCCAGCCGGCCACTGAGCTGTCCGGCGGCGAAGCCCAGCGCATCAAGCTGGCCACCGAGCTGCAGCGCGCCGGCCGCGGCAACACGCTCTACGTGCTGGACGAGCCGACCACCGGCCTGCACCCGCGTGACGCTGACCGCCTGATGCTCCAGCTGAACCGCCTGGTCGACGCCGGCAATACGGTGATCCTGGTCGAGCACACCATGCGGGTGGTGGCCGGCTGCGACTGGGTGATCGACGTCGGCCCGGGCGCAGGCGACGAAGGCGGCAAGCTGATCTGCGCCGGGCCGCCGGAAGAGGTGGCGCGGTGCAAGACAAGCCGCACCGCGCCCTACCTGGCCCGACACATTGCAAGTTGAATTTGTAGAAATGTATTTCTGATAAGACAATGGAGATGCATTTCATTCATTCAATTGTGTGCGAGAAAAGACAAGCTTTGCGTTACACTTAGGATATTTTTTTCCTAACTTTTCGTCGCGCATGCCCGGCTCATCCATCGATAATTCGCAGTTTCGCCGCATTCTTTCCCGCAATGTGGCCTTGCCCCTGGCGCTGAGCGTCGTCACGGCGATCGTCTTCGTCGCCATCATCGCTTACCTGATCAATGTCCTGACCTGGGTCGAGCACTCGGAGCGGGTGATCGGCCAGTCGCAGGAAGTCAGCAAGCTCTCCGCCGAGATGGAAACCGGCATGCGCGGCTACCTGATCGCCGGCGACGAGACTTTCCTGTCACCCTATTACCTGGCCCGCCAGCGCATGCAGGACGGCTTGCGCAGCCTGGGGCGGATGGTCGAGGACAACCAGGTGCAGACCGACCGCGTGCGCCGGATCCAGTCGGCCCAGGCCCAGTGGGAAGCGTTTGCCAACGAGATGATCGCCTTGCGCCGCGCCGACGGCGACGTCGTGGGCGCCGTGCGCACCGGGCGCGGCAAGAACCTGACCGACGAGATCCGCCGCACCTTCGAACTCATGCTCGACGCCGAGCGCCGCCTGCTGCAGGAGCGCAACGATTCCGCGCGCCGCGTCACCACCTGGTCGGTGGCGAGCTTCCTGCTCCTGAGTCTGCTGGTCGGCATCGGCCTGGCGCTGTTCGGCCGCCGCCAGCTGGTGGGCCTGTCGCAGTCCTACCAGGAAGTGCTCCACCACGAGGCCGAGCACAATGCCCAGCTGCGCCACCAGGACTGGCTGCGCACCGGCCAGGCCGAACTGGCGACCCGCAGCGCCGGCATCCATGCGCTCGAGCCGCTGGCCGAGGCAGTGCTGGTGCAGGTGACGCGCTACCTGGAGGGCGTGGTGTCGGCCATGTACGTGCGCAGCGAAGAGGGCGTGCTGCGCCGCATCGGCGCCTATGGCTTCGCGCACGATGCCGCCGACCATGCCCAGCTGATCCAGCCGACCGAGTCGCTGGCCAGCCAGGCCGCCAACGAGAACCGCATCCTGCACCTGCGTGAACTGCCCGACAATTACATCAAGGTGGGTTCGGCGCTGGGCGAAGCCTCGCCGCGCGAGATCCTGATCGCGCCGGTCTACAACTACGGCAAGGTCAAGGGCGTGATCGAGATCGGCTTCCTGCATCCGGTCTCAGCGCGCGACCGCGAGTTCATGGAGCTGATCGCCCCGGCCGTGGGCGCGTCGATGGCGGCGGTGCTGTACCGCCAGCGCCTGCAGCATGCGCTGGAAGAGACCCAGACCCTGAACGAAGAACTGCAGGTGCAGCAGGAAGAGCTGCGCACCGCCAACGAGGAGCTGGAAGAGCAGTCGCGCGCGCTGGAAGAATCGCAGACCGCGCTGGAGAACCAGCAGTCCGAGCTGCGCGCCACCAACGACCAGCTGGCCGAGCAGGCCCTGGCGCTGGACATGAAGAACGCTTCCCTGACCGCGGCCCAGGAACAGCTGCGCCAGCGCGCGCTCGAGCTGGAGCGCGCCAGCCGCTACAAGTCCGAGTTCCTGGCCAATATGTCGCACGAGCTGCGCACGCCGCTCAACAGCTCGCTGATCCTGGCCAAGCTGCTGGCCGATAACGCGGCCGGCAACCTGAACGACGAGCAGGTGCGCTTCGCCCAGACCATCTACTCGGCCGGCAACGACCTGCTACACCTGATCAACGACATCCTCGACATCTCGAAGGTCGAAGCGGGCAAGCTGGAACTGGTGCCGGAAGAGGTGCCGCTGCGCCGCATGGTCGAGGGCCTGGCGCGCACCTTCGAACCGCTGGCGCGCCAGAAGGCGCTCGACTTCAGCGTCAGCATCGAGCCGAACGTGCCTGCATCGATCACCACCGACCGCCAGCGCGTCGAGCAGATCCTCAAGAACCTGCTGTCGAACGCCGTCAAGTTCACCGACAGCGGCCGGGTTGCCATGAGCGTGGGCGTGACGCCGGAAGGCTGGGTCCAGTTCGGCGTGCGCGATTCGGGCATCGGCATCGCGCCGGACCAGCAGGAAAAGATCTTCGACGCCTTCCACCAGGCCGACGGCACCACCAGCCGCCGCTTCGGCGGCACCGGCCTGGGCCTGTCGATCTCGCGCGACCTGACCAACCTGCTGGGCGGTAAGCTGAGCCTGTCCAGCAATCCGGGCGAGGGCAGCCTGTTTACCCTGAGCCTGCCGAAGAGCGGCGCAGTGGCGGCGACCCCGCCGGCGGCGCCGACGCTGGCGCCGGCCCAGGTGCAGTTCCAGCCGGCGGCCGCACCCACGCCGGCCCCGGCCGCGGCGGCCACTCCAGCCCAGACCGAGCCCCTGGCCAGCTTCCCGGACGACCGCGACGAGTCGGCGGCCGGCACGCGCACGGTGCTGGTGATCGAAGACGAACCCGAATTCGCGCGCATCCTGTTCGACCTGGCGCACGAACTCGATTACCGCTGCCTGGTGGCGCTGACCGCCGGTGAAGGCCTGGCATTGGCTGCGACCCAGAAGCCGGACGCCGTGCTGCTCGACATCCGCCTGCCGGACAGTTCCGGCCTGTCGGTGCTGCAGCAACTGAAGGACAACCCGGCCACCCGCCACATCCCGGTCCACATCGTCTCGAGCATCGAGAACGGCGGCGAAGCCCTGCACCTGGGCGCGATCGGCTACGCCCTGAAACCCACCTCGCGCGAGCAGCTGGAAGAGGTGTTCCGCAAGCTGCAGGAAAAATCGAGCCAGAAGATCAAGCGCGTGCTGCTGGTCGAGGACGACGAGCGCCAGCGCGAGAGCGTGGTGCAGCTGATCGCCGACGCCGACGTGCAGATCGCGGCGGTGGGCACGGGCGGCGAAGCCCTGGCCTTGCTGAAAGAGCAGACCTTCGACTGCATGATCATCGACCTCAAGCTGCCCGACATGCAGGGCAGGGAGCTGCTCGAGCGCATGTCGCATGAGGAGCTGTGCTCCTTCCCGCCGGTGATCGTGTACACCGGCCGCAACCTGACGCGCGACGAGGAGGCCGAACTGCTCAAGTATTCGCGCTCGATCATCATCAAGGGCGCCCGTTCGCCCGAGCGCCTGCTGGATGAAGTCACGCTGTTCCTGCACAAGGTCGAGAGCGAACTGTCGTCCGAGCGCCAGACCATGCTGAAGGCCGTGCGCGGACGCGACCGCGTGTTCGAAGGGCGTACCATCCTGCTGGTGGACGACGACGTGCGCAACGTGTTCGCGCTGACCAGCGCGCTCGAGTCGCGCGGCGCGAAAGTCGAGGTGGGACGCAACGGCTTCGAAGCCTTGGCCAAGCTCGACGAGGTGCCGGGCATCGACCTGGTGCTGATGGACGTGATGATGCCGGGCATGGATGGCCTGGAAGCGACGCGCCGCATCCGTGCCGACGGCCGCTTCGACCGCCTGCCGGTCATCGCCATCACGGCCAAGGCGATGAAGGACGACCAGGAGCAGTGCCTGGCCGCCGGCGCCAACGATTACCTGGCCAAACCGATCGACCTCTCGCGCCTGTACTCGCTGCTGCGCGTGTGGATGCCGGCACTGGAACGCATCTAAGGATTACAATGCTTCCCCTCGATCCCAATCCGCCGGACGACTTCGACATCGAGCTGAAAATGCTCGTGGAGGCGGTGTACCTGAAGTACAACTACGATTTCCGCGACTACACCGGAGCCTCGCAGAAGCGCCGCATCCTGGTGGCCATGCGTGAGATGGAATGCGACACCGTATCCAGCCTGCAGGCCAAGGTCATGCACGAGCCGGACGGTTTCGCCCAGCTGCTGCAGTACCTGACGATTCCCGTCACCGAGATGTTCCGCGACCCGGAATACTGGATCGCGCTGCGCGAGCACGTCCTTCCTTTCCTGCGGACCTATCCGTCGCTGAAGCTCTGGGTGGCCGGCTGCAGCACCGGCGAGGAAGTGTATTCCCTGGCCATCCTGCTGCAGGAAGAGGGGCTGCTCGAACGCTCGCTGATCTACGCCACCGACATCAATCCGGCATCGCTGGAAGCGGCGCGGCGCGGGGTGTTCAAGGTGGAGGCCATGCGCCAGTACACCGAGAACTACCAGAAGGCGGGCGGCAAGCGCGCTTTTTCCGACTACTACACGGCAGCCTACGACGGCGCCCTGTTCGACCGCTCGCTGGTGGAGAACGTCACCTTCGCCGACCACAGCCTGGCGACCGACAGCGTGTTCTCGGAGACCCATTTCGTCAGCTGCCGCAACGTCCTGATCTATTTCAACCGCAAGCTGCAGGACCGTGTGCTCGGCCTGTTCCACGAATCGCTGTGCTACCGCGGCTTCATGGGGCTGGGCAGCAAGGAGAGCATCGAGTTCTCCAGCTACGGCGACCGCTTCGACGTGCTGGCGCGGCGCGAGCGCATCTACCGCAAGGGCGCCGCATGAGCATTCCCCTGAGCGCCATTGGCCAGGTCGGCGAAGCCCTGCGCGGGCGCCGCACCGAGCTGGTCGTGATCGGCGGCTCGGCCGGCGGGGTCGATGCTCTGATCGGCCTGCTGCCCGAGATCCCGGTGGACTACCGCTCCACGGTGGTCTGCATCCTGCACGTGCCCGCCGACCGCGACAGCCGCCTGGCCGAGCTGTTCGATCTGCGCGCCGCCTTGCCGGTGCGCGAGGCGCGCGACAAGGAGCAACTGCAGCCCGGCGTGATCTATTTCGCCGGTTCGGGCTATCATCTGTCGATCGAGCGCGACCGCTGCTTCTCGCTGAGCTGCGAGCCGCCGGTCCAGTTCGCGCGTCCGGCGATCGACGTCCTGATGGAGTCCGCCGCCGACGCCTACGGCCCGGCCATGGCCGGCATCCTCCTGACCGGCGCCAACCACGACGGCGCCGACGGCATGTGCCGGATCCGCGAGCGCGGCGGCCTGACCGTGGTGCAGGACCCGAACGAAGCCCAGGCCAGCGCGATGCCCGAGGAAGCCATCCGCCGCTGCGCCCCCGATCTCGTGCTGCCGCTGTCCGCCATCCGGACACTGCTTCCCATGCTGAGGAACCCATGAGCGCCCAAGACCCAAGCAAACTCCTGATCGTCGACGACCTGCCGGAAAACCTGCGCGCGCTCGACGCCCTGATCCGCGGCGAAGGACGCCTCGTGTTCCAGGCCTCCTCGGGCATGGATGCGCTGGCGCTGATGCTCGAGCACGAGTTCGCGCTCGCCATCCTCGACGTCCAGATGCCCGGCATGGACGGCTTCGAGCTGGCCGAACTGATGCGCGGTACCGAGCGCACCCGCAACATCCCGATCGTGTTCGTGTCGGCCGCCGGGCGCGAACTGAACTACGCCTTCAAGGGCTACGAGACGGGCGCGGTCGACTTCCTCTACAAGCCGCTCGACTCGGACGCCGTGCGCAGCAAGGTCAACGTGTTCGTCACGCTCGACCAGCAGCGGCGCCAGATGCAGCGCCAGATGGCCGCGCTCGAGCGCAGCCGCCAGGAGCAGGAAACCCTGCTGCGCGAGCTGCACCAGACCCAGGAAGAGCTGCAGCGCTCCCTGCGCATGCGCGACGAGTTCATGTCGCTGGTGGCGCACGAGCTGCGCACGCCGCTCAACACCCTGTTCCTGGAAACGCAGATGCGCAGCCTGCAGCTCAAGCGCGGCACGCTGGCCTCGATCAGTCCGGACCAGTTCGAAGCCATGATCCGGCGCGACGAGCGCCAGATCAAGTCGATGATCCGCCTGATCGACGACATGCTGGACGTCTCGCGCATGCGCAGCGGCCAGCTGTCGATCCGCCCGGCGGCGGTGGAGCTGATGGACCTGCTGGAACGCGTGGTGAGCGACCTGTCGCTGCAGGCCGCGGCCACCGGCTGCAAGCTGTCGCTGTTGCCGCATCCGCCCGTGCAGGGCTGCTGGGACGAGTTCCGCATCGAGCAGGTGGTGGTCAACCTGCTCACCAATGCGCTGCGCTACGGCGGCGGCCAGCCGGTCGAGGTGAGCGTCCAGTATGCCAAGGATACGGTCAGCATCCACGTGCGCGACGAAGGCAAGGGTATCGCACAGAGCGACCTGGAACGCATCTTCGAGCCCTACGAGCGGGGCGCCCGCAACGGCGAGCCGAAAGGGCTCGGACTGGGCCTGTACATCTCGCGCCAGCTGGCGATCTCGCACGGGGGCGAACTGCGCGTGACCAGCAGGCCGGGCGAGGGCTCGACCTTCACCCTGGTGCTGCCGACCTGCGAGCAGACGGCTGCAGTGCCGACGATCGCGTAGGGATGATCTGGTCCAGTGGACCAGATCACGCTCTGCCGACCGCGCGTTCTACTCCGGTTCGCGTGACCACTGCGCCTGTACCGGTCGAACGCGCGGTCGGCGAAGCCGACCACCCTACAGATAGCGGCACGCCCTCCAATCGAAGCGCAGCTTGCGCGCCGCTGTCGTTTCGTCCACACTTCACGGATCGCGCCGATTGCCGGCCGGTTATTGCCCCGTAAGGGGGAGACATACTTGTTCGATAGTAAAAATCAATCGACAGTATCGTTTCAATCAATTTCACAAAAGATGTCCAGCTCGGTACACTGGCGTCTATCAAATCCTTAACCACCCGAAAACAGGAGAATACATGTCCCTCATCAACACCCAGATCAAGCCGTTCAAGGCAACCGCTTACCACAACGGCAAGTTTGTCGATCTGACGGAAGAGAACTTCAAGGGCACCTGGTCGGTTCTGATGTTCTACCCGGCTGACTTCACCTTCGTCTGCCCGACCGAACTGGAAGACCTGGCTGCATTCCAGCCGGAATTCGCAAAGATGGGCGTGAACGTCTATGGCGTGTCGACCGACAGCCACTTCGCCCACAAGGCATGGCACGACACCTCGGACGCCATCAAGAAAGTCAACTACCCGCTGATCGGCGACCCGACCGGCACCCTGTCGCGCAACTTCGAAGTCATGATCGAAGAAGAAGGCATGGCTCTGCGCGGCACCTTCGTGATCAATCCGGAAGGCCAGATCAAGATCATGGAAGTGCACGACAACGGCATCGGCCGCGACGCATCGGAACTGATGCGCAAAGTGAAGGCTGCCCAGTACGTCGCATCGCACCCGGGCGAAGTGTGCCCGGCCAAGTGGACCGAAGGCGCTGAAACCCTGACCCCGTCGCTGGACCTGGTCGGCAAGATCTAATCAGTAGTTCAGTAGTACCTGTCCCGGGCCGCCGTGGCGGCCCGGTGCATTTCAGGGACCCGTTTTGGTCCCAGGCACTGTCATACCCTTTAAGAACAACGTCATAGTCAAGGAAAACATCATGCTGGACGCAACCCTCAAGAAGCAGTTGCAAGCCTATCTGGAAAAAGTGGTGCAGCCGATTGAGCTCGTTGCATCGTTGGATGATTCGCCGAAAGCGCGCGAAATGGATGAACTGCTCCGCGAAATCGCCGCGTTGAGCGACAAGATCACCGTGCGCAACGACGGCAACAATGCCCGCAAGCCTTCGTTCTCGATCAGGCGCGTGGGCACCGATATCGGCGTCGATTTCGCCGGTATCCCGCTGGGCCACGAATTCAGCTCGCTGGTGCTGGCCCTGCTGCAGGTGGGTGGCCACCCGATCAAGCTGGACCAGGCCGTGATTGACCAGATCAAGAACCTGGACGGCGACTATGTCTTCGAAACCTTCATCTCGCTGTCCTGCCATAACTGCCCGGAAGTGGTGCAGGCGCTGAACGCGATGTCGGTGATTAACCCACGCATCAAGGTCGTCGCCATCGACGGCGGCGTGTTCAAGAGCGAAGTCGAAGCGCGCCAGATCATGGCGGTACCGATGATGTTCCTGAATGGCCAGCACTTCGGCCAGGGCCGTACCAGCGTGGAAGAGATCCTGTCGAAGATCGACACCAATGCCGGCGCCCGCAAGGCGCAAGAACTGAACAAGAAAGACCCGTTCGACGTGCTGATCGTCGGCGGCGGTCCTGCCGGCGCGGCCGCGGCCATCTACGCCGCCCGTAAAGGCATCCGTACCGGCGTGCTGGCCGACCGTTTCGGCGGCCAGGTGCTGGACACGCTCGCCATCGAGAACTTCGTCTCGATGAAGGAAACCGACGGTCCGAAGTTCGCCGTTGCCCTCGAAGAGCACGTCAAGCACTATGAAGTCGACATCATGAACACCCAGCGCGCCAACAAGCTGGTCGAAGGCAAGCTGATCGAAGTGCACACCGAAACCGGCGCCGTGCTGAAATCGAAGTCGGTGATCATCGCCACCGGCGCCCGCTGGCGCGAGATCAACGTGCCGGGCGAGCGCGAATACCGCAACCACGGCGTGGCGTACTGCCCGCACTGCGACGGCCCGCTGTTCAAGGGCAAGCGCGTGTCCGTGATCGGCGGCGGCAACTCGGGCGTCGAAGCGGCGATCGACCTGGCGGGTATCGTCAAGGAAGTGACCCTGATCGAGTTCGGCGCCGAGCTGCGTGCGGATGCGGTCCTGCAGCGCAAGCTGTACTCGCTGAAGAACGTCACCGTGATCAAGTCGGCCCAGACCACCGAGATCCATGGCGACGGCAAGATCGTCAACGGCCTGTCCTACAAGGACCGCAATAGCGGCGAGGTCAAGCGGATCGACCTGGAAGGCGTGTTCGTGCAGATCGGCCTGGTGCCGAACGCCGAATGGCTGAAGGGCACGATGGACCTGTCGGCACACGGCGAAATCGAAGTCGACGCCAAGGGCCAGACCTCGATCCCGGGCGTGTTCGCGGCCGGCGACGTCACCACGGTGCCGTTCAAGCAGATCGTGATCGCCGTGGGCGAGGGCGCCAAGGCATCGCTGGCGGCATTCGACTACCTGATGCGTCAGCCGGTGGAAGAGGAAAGCCCCGTCGAAGCCAAGGCTGCCTGAGTCTGATTAGCGGCACAAGAAACGCCATCCCTTTGCGGGATGGCGTTTTATTTTGTCGGTGCCTGACAGTTTACAGGATAAAAGATCCACTATAATGGATGAATGGACATCAACGAATTGATTGCGCGCCGGGTCAAGGCCTTGCGCGAGGAGGCAGACCTGTCGCTGGCTGCACTGGCCGAGCTGAGCGGGGTCAGCCGGTCGAACATTTCCCTGATCGAGCGGGGCGAGAGCAGCCCGACCGCCACGGTGCTCGACAAGCTGGCCAGTGCGCTGGGCGTCACGTTGGCCTCGCTGTTCGAGCAGGGTAATGGCACGGAAGCGTCGCCGCTGTCGCGTGCCGCCGACCAGCCGGTATGGACCGATCCCGTCACCGGCTACACCCGCCGCAACCTGTCGCCGCCGCTGCGCTCGCCGATCCAGCTGGTCGAAGTCGTTTTCCCGGCAGGCCAGCGGATTGCCTTCGATACCTCGACCCAGGGCGTCGAGCAGCAGGTCTGGATGATCGAGGGGACGATGGAAATCACGGCCGGCGACGAAGGCTGGCAACTGGCCGCGGGCGATTGCCTGGCCATGCGCCTGGACCGTCCGGTCTCCTTCCAGAATACGGGCGCCAGACCGGCACGCTACCTGGTGGTGTTGGCAACCCAGACGTATCCATCCAATAGAGGGCATCAATGAGCGAATTCGTGACCGTGCGGCGCCTGGACGGCGCCGAGGCAGCTGCTGCTGTCGAGGAACTGGCCGAGGTGCTGGCCGATTGCGTCGAGGGCGGCGCCTCCGTCAGCTTCATGCTCCCCCTGGCGCGCGAACGGGCGCTAGGCTTCTGGCGTGGCGTGGCCGACGCGGTCGCACGGGGCGAGCGCGCCCT
Source organism: Massilia sp. IC2-477 (assembly GCF_020707265.1). GTDB lineage: Bacteria > Pseudomonadota > Gammaproteobacteria > Burkholderiales > Burkholderiaceae_D > Telluria. The sequence continues at coordinate 360,423 of NZ_JAJFEQ010000004.1, read as the reverse complement.
GCTGGTCGCCGCCGATGGCGAGGGGAAGATCGTCGGCACCGTGCAGCTGGTCATGGCGATGCCGGACAACCAGCCGCACCGGGCCGACGTGGCCAAGATGCTGGTGCATCGGCGGGCACGCCGGGGCGGTATCGCGGCGCGCCTGCTGGCGGCCCTCGACGAGGTGGCGCGGGAAGAGGGGAAAACGGTGCTGGTACTGGACACGGTCACCGGCGGCGACGCCGAGCGGCTGTACCAGCGCGCCGGATGGGAGCGCGTCGGCGTCGTACCGAAATTCGCGCTGATGCCGGACGGGTCCTTCTGTGCGACGACCTTCTTCTACAAGCACCTATAATAGGCAGGACAGGTCAGGGCAGCGTGCTTCAGTGGAAGGCGACCAGCAGCGCGCCTGTCAGCGCTTCGGTCTCGAGCAACAGCCACGTCGCCGCACTGGCAAGTGCCAGGTGGACTGCGGTCCAGGTCATTGGGTGGTGGCGTGCCATGATGAGACTCCTGATCGATTGAATTCGTAGTGATGATGGTGTCATCTTAGACATCCGCCATGTTCGTAACCATCGGCAAAAACTCCGCGAAGTTGTAGGAATAAACCTTGTGACATTGTCACGACGATCCGTAGTCACTTTTCCAGTTGAGCTCCTACGGGTCAGGTAGGCTGCGTCCTATAGGTGGGCCGATGCGGCGGGCATAGAGTGATGCCTATCATGACCCGACACGAACCCAAACTCCTGCACCGCGGCCTCCTGGCCGTGCGCCGCAATACCATCCGTCGCCTGCTGCGCTCCGTCTTCGGCATCGAGCAGCTGCGCGAGGGCCAGCAAAAGGTGATCGACAGCGTCCTGGACGGCAAGGACACGCTGGCGATCATGCCTACCGGCGGCGGCAAGTCGCTGTGCTACCAGATCCCCGCCAAGATGCTCGAGGGGATCACCATCGTCGTTTCGCCCCTGATCTCCCTGATGAAGGACCAGCTCGAGAAGCTGGAGGAAATGGGGATCCGCTCGGTCCAGGTCAACAGCAGCCTGAACGCGGAAGAGGAAGCGGCCGCCATCGCGGCGATTACCAATGAAGCCTGCGAGATCGTGTTCTGTACGCCCGAGCGCCTGGTTTCGCCCGAATTCATCGCCGTGCTCAAGGAAGTCACGCTCGACATCGTCGTGATCGACGAAGCCCACTGCATCTCGCAATGGGGCCACGATTTCCGTCCGGCCTACATTGGCATCGCCGCCGCCATCGACGCCCTCGGCAAGCCGCCGGTGCTGGCGCTGACCGCCACCGCGACCGATGGCGTGATCGAGGACATCCGCAAGCAGCTGAATCGCACGAAGATGAATGTGATCAACACGGGCATCTACCGGCCGAACCTGCACTATGGCGTGGTACAGGTCACCAACCAGCAGGAAAAGCTGGCCCAGGCCCTGCGCCTGGTGCAGGAAAGCGAGGGTGTCGGCATCGTCTATGCCGCCACCGTCAAGGTGGCCGAGGAAATGCTGGCCGTACTGGAAGAGGCCGGCGAATCGGTCACCATCTACCACGGCAAGCTGAGCGCCGCCGAGCGCAAGCATAACCAGGACATGTTCATGAGCGGCGAGCGCCGCGTCATGGTCGCGACCAATGCTTTCGGCATGGGCATCGACAAGAGCGACACCCGCTTCGTGATCCACCTGCAGATCCCGGCCAACCTGGAGTCCTATTACCAGGAATCGGGCCGCGCCGGGCGCGATGGGCTGGACGCGAGCTGCACGCTGCTGTTCCTGCAGGACGACAAGCGCATCCAGCAATTCTTCCTGATGAAGCACTATCCGGCCGCCGCCGAGCTGCAGACGGTGTACACCGTGGCGCGCGAACTGGCCGAGGAAGGGCCGCTCACGACCGAGCGTTTCGAGACGGCGCTGGAGGAAGCGGGCGAGGCCAAGCTCAAGGTCTGCCTCAAGCTCCTGAAGGACGGCAAGCTGCTGCGCCAGAACCGCAAGCTCGAATACGTGCTCACCAGCAAGGAGCCTGACCCGCAAGTGTTCGGGCAATTGGCCGAGGTGTATGTCCAGAAGGCGGAACGGGACCGTGTGGCCCTCGAGCAGATGGTAGGCTATGCCGTAAGCGGTTTTTGCCGCTGGATGCTGTTGCTGGATTATTTCGGCGACGAAGTCGATGGCTTCGAGAAGTGCTGCAAATGCGACAACTGCCTGAATCCGCCGGCGCTGGCTCTGACGGAAGGCATCGAAATCCGCGACGACGAATTCGACCGCGAACCGGCGCCCGAGCCATCCGGGCCGCAATTCGAAGTCGGTGGGCGGGCAAAGGCGCCGAAACATGGCGAGGGTGTGGTCGTCGCCGTGGCAGGCGACCAGGTCACACTGGAATTCCCGGACCAGGAAGAGCCACGTACCTTCCTGGCTGATTTTCTCGAGCCGGCCTGAGAAGGCCGCGCTTCAACCGCGAAGGGGCTGCATGGGAGACATGGTCGTCGTCAGGAAAGAGGGGCTGTATTGCGTGCCCGGCGGGTTCTATATCGACCCCTGGCGCCCGGTCGACCGGGCCATCATCACCCATGCCCACGGCGACCATGCGCGCTACGGCCACGGCCATTACCTGTCCGCGGCGCCCGGCGTCAACGTGCTCAAGTCGCGCCTCGGCGACATCAACGTGCAGGGGCTGGAGTACGGCGAAACCATCGTTCATAACGGCGTGACCATCTCGCTGCACCCGGCCGGGCACGTACTCGGCTCGGCGCAGATCCGGATGGAGTGCGGCGGCAGGGTGTGGGTCGCTTCGGGCGACTACAAGGTCGAGCCGGACAAGACCTGCGCGCCCTTCGAACCGGTGCGCTGCGACACCTTCATCACCGAATCGACCTTCGGCCTGCCGATTTACCGCTGGGACCCGGAGCAGCAGGTGATCGACGAGATGAATGCCTGGTGGCGCCGCAATGCCGAGGCAGGGCGCTGCAGCGTGGTGTTCGCCTATGCATTCGGCAAGGCCCAGCGCATTCTGTCACGCCTGGACGCCTCGATCGGTCCCATCGTCTGCCACGGCGCGGTGGAGCCGCTCAACCGCGTGTACCGCGCGGGCGGCGTCGAGCTGCCCGAGACCGTGATGGTCAGCGAGATCGAGAAAGCTGCGCTGCGGCGCGCGATCGTCATCGCACCGCCCTCGGCCAGCGGCTCGCCCTGGATGAAGCGCTTCGGCGACTACAGCGATTCCTTTGCCAGCGGCTGGATGCTGCTGCGCGGCGCGCGCCGCCGGCGCGGCGTGGACCGTGGCTTCGTGCTGTCCGACCACGCCGACTGGCCGGGCCTGATGAGCGCCATCAAGGCGACCGAGGCCGAGCAGGTGATCGTCACCCACGGCTCGATTCCGACCATGGTGCGCTGGCTGTGCCAGAACGGGCTGGATGCGAAGGGTTTCGATACCGAATACGGCGACGAAGAGGAGGACGAAGCGCTGCCGCCGGCGGGCGCAGCGGCGTCCAGGGAGGCGGCGAAGGAGGAGCCTGCGGGAGAGCCCGATGCGTGAATTCGCCCGCCTGTACGCCGAACTCGACGAAACCACCTCCACCACGCGCAAGCTCGAGGCCCTGCAAGCCTATTTCTCGCACGCGGCGCCGGAAAATGCCGCCTGGGCGGTGTACTTCCTGGCCGGCGGCAAGCCGCGCCAGGCGGTGCCGACCAAACTGTTGCGCCAGTATGCGATCGAATACGCGGGCCTGGACGACTGGCTGTTCGACGAGTCCTATCACGCGGTCGGCGACATGGCCGAGACCATCGCCCACATCCTGCCACCGCCGAGCCGCCGCAGCGAAGTCGGCCTGGCCGAATGGATGGAGGGGCGTATCGGCCCCTTGCGCGGCGCCGACCCCGGCACCATCCGCGAGGCCCTGTTCGCGGCCTGGGATGAACTCGACTGGCGCGAGCGCTTCCTGTTCGTGAAGCTGATCGGCGGCGGTTTCCGGGTTGGGGTGTCGCGCCTGCTGGTGACGCGGGCCCTGGCCGCCATCGCCGCGGTCGACAGCAAGCTGATCGCGCAACGCCTGATGGGCTGGACCGACAACTCGGTGCGGCCCACGGCGACCAGCTTCCTGCAGCTGATCGCGGCCCAGTCGGACGAAGAACACAAGCTGCGCGGCGGCCAGCCTTATCCCTTCTTCCTGGCGCACCAGCTGCAGGGGGAACCCGCCGAGCTGGGCGAAGTCGACGACTGGCAGGTGGAGTGGAAGTACGACGGCATCCGTGCCCAGCTGGTGCGGCGTGGCGGCCAGAACTTCCTGTGGTCGCGCGGCGAAGACCTGATCACCGAGCGCTTTCCCGAGCTGGCCAACTTGCGCATCCCGGAGGGCACGGTGCTCGATGGCGAAGTGCTGATCTGGCAGCCCGGCTGCGCGGCGCCTGCACCCTTTGCCGACCTGCAGAAGCGCATCGGCCGCAAGACCCTGAGCGCCAAGCTGCTGGCCGAGCTGCCGGCCGTGCTGTGCTGCTACGACCTGCTCGAATTCGGCGGCGTCGACCTGCGCGCGCTGCCCCAGCACGAGCGGCGCGCGCTGATGGAAACCGAGGTCACAGCCATCGACCTGCCCCAGCTGCGCCTGTCGCCGCTGGTGACGGCGGACAGCTGGGATGCGCTGGCAAGCCTGCGCGCCGAATCGCGCGAGCGCGGCGTCGAAGGCATGATGCTCAAGGCGCGCAGCGCCCAGTACGGCGTGGGCCGCACCAAGGATGTCGGTACCTGGTGGAAGTGGAAAATCGATCCCTATACGGTGGACGCGGTGCTGATCTACGCCCAGGCCGGCAGCGGACGGCGCGCCTCGCTCTACACCGACTACACCTTCGCGGTCTGGGACGGGGAGGGCGAGGAGCGCAAGCTGGTCCCCTTCGCCAAGGCCTATTCGGGCCTGACCGATGCCGAGATCCAGCAGGTGGACAATGCGGTGCGCAAGACCACGATTGAAAAATTCGGGCCGGTGCGATCGGTCAAGCCCACCATGGTGTTCGAGATCGGCTTCGAGGGCATCGCGCTGTCGACCCGCCACAAGGCGGGCATCGCGGTGCGCTTCCCGCGCATCCTGCGACGCCGCTTCGACAAGCCGGTCGAGGAAGCGGACACCCTCGACACCCTGAAAGGCCTGCTGGCCGCAGCTGGCCCATGAGCAAGAACCCAGTCACCGAACGCATCGACGCCTGGTTGGCGTCGAAGGGCTGGACCGCGTTTCCGTTCCAGCGCAATGTGTGGAAGGCGGCCCTGAAGGGGCAGTCCGGCCTGCTGCACGCGAACACGGGCGCCGGCAAGACCTTCGCAGTCTGGTTCGCGGCCCTGCAGCGCGCCGGCCTGAAGACCGGCCGCCACAGCTCCGGCCTGCGCGTGCTGTGGATCACGCCGATGCGGGCGCTGGCCGCCGACACCACGCGTGCGCTGCAGGAGTCGAGCGCCCAGCTGCTGCCCGAGTGGGAAGTCGGCGCCCGCACCGGCGACACCGGTTCCGCAGAACGCGCACGCCAGAGCCGCAAGATGCCGGCGGCGCTGGTCACCACGCCCGAAAGCCTGTCGCTGATGCTGAGCCACGCTGCCGCATCCGAGCAATTCAAGCACCTCGACATGATCGTCATCGACGAGTGGCACGAACTGATGGGCAGCAAGCGCGGCGTGCAGGTGCAGCTGGCGCTGGCCCGCCTGCGCCACTGGCGCCCTGAACTCCTGGTCTGGGGCGTATCGGCGACCATGGGCAACCTGGACCTGGCGCGCCAGGTGCTGCTGGGCGGTGACGACGGCGTGCTGGTGGAAGGCGACTTGCGCAAGAAAATCGAGGTGGACTGCCTGATCCCCGAGAACGTGGCGCGCTTCCCCTGGGGCGGCCACATGGGCCTGCAGATGCTGGGCCCTGTGATCCGCGAGATCGAGCACTACGACGCCACCCTGGTGTTCACCAATACCCGCGCCCAGTCCGAGATCTGGTACCAGAACATCCTCGATGAACGTCCGGACTGGGCCGGCCTGATCGCGCTGCACCACGGCTCGCTCGACCGCGAGGTGCGCGAGTGGGTCGAGATGGGCCTCAAGAAGGGCGAGCTGAAGGCGGTGATCTGCACCGCGAGCCTCGACCTGGGCGTGGACTTCCTGCCGGTCGAGCGCGTGCTGCAGGTTGGCAGCGCCAAGGGCATCGCGCGCCTGCTGCAGCGGGCCGGGCGCAGCGGCCACGCGCCGGGGCGGGTCTCGCGCGTGACCCTGGTGCCGACCAATAGCCTGGAACTGCTGGAAGCGGCCGGCGCCAAGAAAGCGGTGGCGGCGCGCCGCATCGAGGGCCGCTACGTGCCGAACAAGCCCTTCGACGTGCTGGTGCAGCACCTGGTGACGGTGGCGCTGGGCGGGGGCTTCCGCTCCGAGGAGCTGTTTGAGGAAGTCAAGCGCGCCTGGTCCTACCGCAACCTGAATGAAGAGGAATGGCAGTGGACACTGGATTTCGTCGCGCGCGGCGGCCAGAGCCTGCTGGCCTATCCGGAATACCGGCGCGTGCTGCCGGACGAGGAGGGCGTGTACCGCGTGCCGGATACGGCCATCGGCCGGCGCCACCGCATGGGCATCGGCACCATCGTATCCGACTCGACCATCTCGGTGAAGTACATGAGCGGCGGGAGGATAGGCAGCGTCGAGGAATCCTTCATCTCGCGCATGAAGCCGGGCGACCACTTCCTGTTCGGCGGGCGCATCCTGGAATTCGTGCGGGTGCACGAGATGACGGCCTTCGTGAAACGCGCCACCAGCAACCGCGGCGCGATCGCGCGCTGGGGCGGCGCCAAGATGCCGATGTCCTCGGAGCTGGCGCACGCCGCGCTGGAAGAGCTGCGCCTGGCCTCGCAAGGCATCTACGACAGTCCGGAGATGCAGGCGATCCGCCCGCTGATCGAGATCCAGTGCCGCTGGTCGGCGCTGCCCACCAGCGAGACCCTGGTCCTGGAGAGCATGAAGAGCCGCGAAGGCTATCACCTGTTCGTGTTCGCATTTGCGGGACGCTCGGTGCACACGGGCCTGGCTTCCCTGTTCGCCTACCGGATCGGGCGCATGCAGCCTTCGACCTTCTCGATCGCCGTCAACGACTACGGCTTCGAGCTGCTGACGCCGGAGCCGGTCGACTGGGCCAGCATGTTCGATGCCGAAACCGGTGCGGATGTGGATCTGTTTAGCACCGACTGCCTGCTCGAGGACGTGCTGGGCAGCCTGAACGCCACCCAGCTGTCGCAGCAGCGCTTCCGCGAAGTGGCGCGGATCGCCGGCCTGGTGTTCCAGGGCTATCCGGGCCAGCCGAAATCGAACCGCCAGCTGCAGGCCTCGTCTTCGCTGTTCTTCGAAGTCTTCCGCAAGCACGACAGCGACAACCTGCTGCTCACGCAAGCCCAGCGCGAAGTGCTGGAGCAGGAACTGGAGCTGACGCGCCTGCGCGAGACCCTGGTCGAGCTGCACGGCCGGCGCGTCGCCTTCCGTGAAGTCAAACGCGCCACGCCCTTCGGCTTCGCCCTGATGGTCGAGCGCTTCCGCGAAAAGGTCAGCACCGAAAAGCTGTCCGACCGGGTGGCGCGCATGGTGCGCGAACTGGAAAAGGCGGCCGCCGCATGAGTGTCCAAACCGATGCGGCGGCGGTGCGGGTGGCCGGCGAGACCGTGCTGCTGCTGCCCGAGAAAGCCCTGTACTGGCCGGCCGAGAAGATGCTGATCGTGGCCGATATCCACTTCGGCAAGGCGGCCGCCTTCCGCGCCCTGGGCGTGCCGGTGCCGCGCGGGACCACCACCGAGAACCTGCTGGGCCTGGACGCCCTGATCGATGCGCACGGCGCGCGCCACATCGTCTTTCTCGGCGACTTCCTGCATGCGCGCGCCGCCCACGCCAGCGCCACCCAGCTGGCGATGCTGGCCTGGCGCGAGCGCCGCAGCGAGCTGCAGCTGACCCTGGTGCGCGGCAACCACGACCGCCACGCGGGCGACCCGGCAGCAAGCCTGCGCATCGACCTGGTGGACGAACCGCACGCGCTCGGTCCCTTTGCCTTCTGCCATCACCCGGATCTTCCGACTGAGGGCTACGCCCTGGCCGGCCACATCCATCCCGTCTACGTGCTAGCCACCCGCTTCGATGCGCTGCGCCTGCCGTGCTTCGTGGTGGGCCGCGAGCGCATGATCCTGCCATCCTTCGGCGCCTTCACCGGCGGCCACGCGATCCGCCCGGAAGCGGGCGACAGCATCTGGGTCACCTCGGGCGAGGCCGTGCACTGCGTACGATAGCGAACCGATTCCTGTCGTGCTGGAGAGTACATTCCCTGTAGACCTTGAAACGCCATCGACCAGGGAGGAAAAGCCATGTATTTCAGTAAGTTGCTGCAAGCCGCGTTCCTTGCGGTAGTGACGCTCGGCCCGGTGCTCACCGGCTCAGCCGTCGCCCAGGCCTACCAGAACAACCGCGCCTACGGGCCTGCCATCAACGGATTCAACGTCGAGGAAGTACGCCGCCTGACGCCGGGCGTCGAGCTGCATTTCGACCTGTACGGCAGCCCGGGCGGTGTCGCGACGCTGCGCATCGATGGCGCCACGCGCAACCTGAACCTGACCGAAGTCGAGCCGGGCCAGTACACCGGTACCTATACCATCGGCACCCACGACCGCATCCGCCCGGAAAGCGGCGTCAGCGCCAACCTGCGCCTGGGCAACCAGGTAGCGACCAGCCTGCTGAGTGAATCCCTGTTGCAGGACAATGCGCCGCGCGCCCAGCGCCGTGGCCAGCTGGCGGCAGCGCCCGCGATCGAACGCTTCAACGTGCAGGGCAGCCCGGACCTGAGCCCGGGTAACGAGCTGCGCTTTACCGTGTTCGGCACCCCGGGCGGCCGGGTCGAGGTGGCGATGGCCGGCGCCCGCGGCGTGTTCTTCCTGCCGGAAGTGCGTCCCGGCGAATACGACGCCGTGTATACGATCCGCAACTCCGACCGCATCGCGCCGGACAGCCGCGTCACCGCGACCATCCGCGCCAACGGCCGCTACACCACCTCGGTGCTGGGCCGCCCGCTGCTGGCCGGCGGACGCGTCAGCGAACCGCGCCAGGCCCGGTACTGCACCAATTGCGCGACCGTGGAAGCCGTGAACGTGATCGAAGTGTCGGGGAATGGCAACTACCTGGGTACGGCCGGCGGCGCCGTGGTCGGCGGCCTGCTGGGCAGCCAGGTCGGCAGCGGCAGCGGCCGTACCGCGGCGACGGTGGCCGGCGCGGTGGCCGGCGGCCTGGCTGGCCGCAACATCCAGCGCAACATGAACCGCGAGCAGCGCTATGAAGTGGTGGTGCGTTATTCCAACAGTGGTGCGACCCAGACGCTGCAGTTCGATAACGATCCGGGCTTCCGCCAGGGTGACCGGGTGCGTGTGAACAACGGCGTGCTGTCGCGCGACCAGTAAGGCCAGAGTTCTTCTGTCCGTAGGGTGGGCGGGTTCCCCGCCCACGCGGTGATAGCAAGAAATTGACTCGACGCGGCTGCGCTAATTTCCGCTGACCGCGTGGGCGGAAATCCGCCCACCCTACATATAGAAAAGGCCGGTTCCCGCAAAGGAACCGGCCTTGTTGTTTTTCAGGTACGTCCTCAGGCCGTTGCCAGCACCTGATCGTCACCCGGCTGTTCGCTCTCGGCCTTCTGCTTGGCCCCGCCCTTGGTGCGCGAGCGCGAAGGGGGCAAGCGGCGCAGGGTTTTGAGCGCTTCGGCGTCCTTGATGCCGATGGTGCGCTGGTCGACGGTGATCAGGCCGATCTCGTTGAAGGCCGACAGGGTGCGGCTGACGGTTTCCAGGGTCAGGCCGAGGTAGCTGCCGATCTCGTGGCGGGTCATGCGCAGGTTGAACAGCTTGCTGGAGTAGCCCATGGCGGCGAAGCGGTCGGCCAGCGAGACCAGGAACCTGGCCACGCGCGCCTCGGCGGAGAGGGCGCCGAGCATGCCGATCATGGTCTGCTCGCGCACCAGCTCACGGCTCATGACGCCGTACATCATGTTCTCGAGTTCGGCGTGGACGCGGCCGAGGGCGGTCAGCTTCTTGAAGGGCAGCAGGATCAGGTCGCAGTCGGACAGGGCCACCGCTTCCGAGGCGTAGTGGCGGGTGTGGATGCCGTCCACGCCCAGCATGTCGCCTTTCATCGGGAAGCTCAGCACCTGCTCGTTGCCAAACTCGTCGATGAGCACGGTCTTGAGGAAGCCGGAGTTGACGATATAGAGGGTGTCGAAAGCCTGGCCGATGGTGTGCACGCGTTGCCCGGTCTTGAACTGGACATGCTGGAACAGCAGTTCTTCGGAGGTCACCGACACGCTGGCCGGGATGCGGAGCAGGTCGCAGACTTCCTTCAGGTTGGACCAGAGGCGACCCTGGCGCTGGCGACCGGCTTCCATGGGAGTATGCAGGGTCGGCTGGGTGATGTTGCGTTGTTCTGACGTTGGCTGGGACTGCATGCTCATCTCCAGGTGAAAGACTCAGGGTTTCAGGCGGCGACCACAGAGCGGAGCTCGTTTTTAGCCTTCGCGGGCTGCGGCGGCGAACCCCGCTGCAGGCTGGCTCACGCTGGGACTTGGATCGCAAGCAAGTCGAAACGCTGAATTCAGTATGCCAACACGAGTCCGGCACGGATATCAGCGACTGCTGAATATGTAGGTAGGACGGTTCATCGGCTTGTAGGAATATTCCGACGGCGGATTTCAGGCCCAGAGGGAGAGTCCAGCAGGGGCGGCGCCAGAGGGAGCGCCGGGTGGCAGGCAGGGCTGCCGGGGGAAGAGTGACGCCGGCACAAAACCGGCGCCGGCCTGTCTAAGTGGTCTTTGTCCTACGCTTTCATCGGGGACAGCAGGCGGTGCGCCACCGCGTACTGGACCATTTCGGACAGGGAGGTCATGCCCATTTTCTGCATGATCCGGGTCTTGTGGGTGCTGACCGTCTTGACCGACAGGTGCAGGCCATTTGCGATCTCGGTGATCGATTTTCCACTGACGAGTAGCGAAAATACCTCAAACTCGCGATCCGACAATTGCTTGTGAAGCAGTTGCTCATTGGGCGCCATGATGTTCAGCGCCAGCTGCTCGGCCACTTCGGTACTGATATAGGGGCGTCCCGAGGCCACCTTGCGGATTGCGCCCACCAGCTGGGTGCCCGCACTTTCCTTGGTGAGGTAGCCCTGGGCTCCAGCGCGGATGGCGCGCACCGCGTATTGCTCTTCTTCGTGCATGGTGAGGATCAGGATCGCCAGCTTGGGCGCTTCGCTGCGCACCTGGCGGATCAGGTCGACCCCGCTGCGGCCCGGCATCGACAGGTCGAGCAGCAGCAGGTCGAAGCCGCCCTGGCGCACCTGGGTCAGCACTTCGAAGCCGTTGGTCGCTTCACCGGCGATCTCGATATCCGGCGCACCGTCGAGGATGCGCTTGAGGCCTTCGCGCATGATCGTGTGGTCGTCGGCAATTACGATGCGAATCATAGGACCATCCTTTCCGGTGAAAGCGACAGCGGCCGATGCAGGCTAGCACAGGGCCGGGGCTGAATCTGTCTTCCTTTCGTTACAGCTTTGCTCAGGCAGGCGCCGGTTCGCTGATCAGGCGGTGCACCAGCACCGGCTTGGTCGTGTGCGACAGCACCTTGTTGGTCACGCTCCCCAGCAGCAGCTGGCCCCAGCCGCTGCGGCCGTGCGAGCCCATGAAGATCAGGTCGCAGCCTTCTTGTTCGGCGACATCGACGATCTTGAGGGCCGCGGTGTCGGAAAAGGCGGTCATGCAGGCATGCTGCAGGCCGGCGCCGGCGCAGGAGCGCATGATTTTCCCCATGTATTCCTCGCCCATGCGGCGCATTTGCGCGATATATTCCTCTTCGCTGGGGTAGGAGGGAGGAATGATTTCCACGTATACCGGATACTGGTATTCCGGCGCGACGAACAGGGCCAGCACTTCGGCGCCCATCTGTTGCGCGAATTTGACGCCGGCGCAGGCCGTATGCTGCGACACGGCCGAGCCGTCGGTGGTGATCAGGATTTTGCGGTACATGGTGATGTCTCCTCCAATGGCCACGCCATTCTGCGGTGTCCGCGGCGTGGCAGTGCTTGCAAGAACGCAAACTGTTGAGCTCGATCAAACGTCGGACCGTTATTTCTGTGCATCAACAACAGGGGCACCGAGACCCCTACGTTACGAAAAACAACACCTCACTTGTGTAAACATTCAGGAACCAGACGTTTTAATTGTCGCGGAATTAAGTTTCGCTGTCCATTTTGTTGCGTCTCTGTCTCTGAGATTTACCTACGGCAACCACACTGCTACACTTCCATGCAGACTTGGACCATCCTGCAGGCCGCCGCGCGGCCGGGTGGTTGCATTACTTACCTACACTGACGCAGAGTACATTGCGAACTTATACACCATGGAGAAGCAGGGATTATGACCGACGCCGCTGACGATTTCGACGCATTATTCGAGGAAGTGGCGGCGCAGCGCGCCAGCGCTCCCGCTGACGCCCCGGCGCCGGCGCCCGAGGCGGCCCCGGCCGCAGCCGAGGACGACCTCGAGTCCCTGTTCGACCAGGTGTCGGCCTCGAGCGCACCTGCCGTTGCGGTCGCTGCTGCGCCGGCAATGGCCGCCGCCGCTCCGGCCGCGGGCGCTGCCGCCACCGAAACCGAGCCCGGCATGTTCGAACGCCTCGGCGGCATCGTGCGCCTGTTGCACGACTCGCTGCGTGAGCTGGGCTACGACAAGGCACTGACCGAAGCCTCGTCGGCCATCGTCGACGCCCAGGACCGCCTGGAATACGTCGCCACGCTGACCGAGCAGGCCGCCAACAAGGTGCTGAACACCCTGGACGACGGCATGCCGGCCCAGGACCTGCTATCGAAGCAGGCCAAGGACATGGAAAACCGCTGGGCCGACCTGTTCTCGGGCAAGCTGAGCCTGGACGAATTCAAGGCCCTGGCCGGCGATTCGCGCCAGTTCGCCGCCAGCGTCAACGAAGCGACCGAAGCCGAGAAGGCACGCCTGCTCGAGATCATGATGGCGCAGGACTTCCAGGACATCACCGGCCAGCTGATCAAGAAAGTGGTGAAGATCACCCAGACGGTCGAATCCGAGCTGGCACAGCTGCTGCGCGATCACGCTCCGGCCGACCTGAAGGAAAAGCTGGCCAAGAAAGAAGCGCCGCCTGCGCCGGCGCCGCTGATGTCGGGCCCCTCGGTGCCGGATACGGCGCTGAACCAGGACAACGTTGACGACCTTCTTGCCGATCTGGGATTCTAATGGACGATATGCTCAAGGACTTCGTCGTCGAGGCGATGGACCTTGCGGTGAATGTTGAAGAACATTTGCTGCGCCTCGAACGCGATCCGGACAACAAGGAAACGCTCAATGCGGTGTTCCGCTCCTTCCACACCATCAAGGGCGGCGCCGGCTTCATGGGCCTGCCCGCGCTGGTCGCGGCCTGCCACCTGACCGAGAACCTGTTCGACGCCCTGCGTACGGGACAGGCTCCGGTGACGCCGCTGGCGATCGAAGCCGCGCTGGAAGCGTCGGGTTTCGTGGCCGACCAGCTGAATGACCTGAACAACGGCACCCCGCCGGAAGGCCTGGCGCAAATGCCGGCCGCGCTCGAGCGCATCCTGACCGATGCGATCGAAGGCAAGGGCGCGCCGAGCGCCCCGGCGCCGGCCGCTCCCGCGCCGGCTGCCGCCGCACCGGCCGCTGCCGCACCGGCTGCCGCCGAAGCCGTGGCTGTCCCGGCCGCGGGCGAGGATGGCCTCGACTGGGTCGGCATGTACAACGCCGTGGTGCCCGCCGGCTCCGCGCTCGCCGCCGTGCCCGCAGCGCCGGCGCCGGTTGCCGCCGCAGCCGCCGCAGCAGCGGCGCCCGTTGAAGCCGCGCCTGCCGCCAAGCAGGGTGGCTGGGACGGTGTCGACCGCCGCCAGAACGACAAGGTGGCCGACGCGCGCGCCGCCGCCGCGCCGGCCAAGGACGAAAGCATCCGTATCGATGCGGTCAAGCTGGACGCGCTGCTGGAAGTGGCCGGCGAATCGGTGCAGGCCGCCAACCAGGCTGCCGTGCTGCTCGAGCGCCTGCAGCAGTACAAGTTCGAAGGTCCGGCCGCCGCCCTGATGGCGACGCTGACCGAGACCCTGGAGCGCGCCTCGCGCTACTCGGCCGAACTGCAGCGCGCCACGCTGGCGACCCGCATGCAGCCGGTCGGCCGCCTGTTCCAGAAGTTCCCGCGCCTGGTGCGCGAGCTGGCCAAGGACCTGGGCAAGGACGTCGAACTGACCATCGAAGGCGCCGAGACCGAAGTCGACCGCGTGGTGGTGGACAGCCTGTACGACCCGCTGGTGCACATGCTGCGCAACGCGCTCGACCACGGTGTCGAGTCGCCGGAAGAGCGCGTCGCCAACGGCAAGCCGGCCAAGGCCTTCATCCTGCTGAAAGCCTGGCAGGAAGCGAACAGCGTCATGATCGTGCTGCAGGACGACGGCAAGGGCATGGACCCGGTCAAGCTGCGCAAGAAGGCGATCGACAAGGGCCTGATCGGCGAGAACGGCGCCCCGAACGACGACGACGCCTACCAGCTGGTGTTCCTGCCGGGCTTCTCGACCAAGGAAGTCGCTTCCTCGGTGTCGGGCCGCGGCGTCGGCATGGACGTGGTCAAGACGGCGGTGGAGAAGAACCGCGGCGCGATCCGCATCGAATCGCAGCTGGGCGCGGGCACCCGCTTCGCGATCCGCCTGCCGATCGAACTGTCGATCGTGCCGACCATGCTGGTGTCGACCTCCAGCGCTTCGCTGGCGCTGCCGATGGCCGTCGTCGAGCGCGTGGTCGAGCTGCCGGAAGAGTTCCAGTGCGTGGGCGGCGCCCCGGTGCTGAAAGACCAGGGCCGCCCGCTGCCGGTGCGTTCGCTGGCCCTGGCGCTGGGCTACGAAGCCTGTTCCGAACGCGTCGGCATCGTCATCAACGCACCGCAGCCCTACATCCTGGCGGTGGAAGCGGTGGACGGCACGGCCGACCTGGTGATCAAGCCGATGACGGCGCTGTCCGTCGAAGGCATCACCGGTACCGCGCGTTCGGCCGAGGGCGAACTGGTGCTGGTGGTCGGCCTGTCCTTCCTGATGGACGGCTGCCGCAGCAACGTGCGACTCGCCGCGTAATCCCTACGTAGGGTGGGCGGCTTTGCCGCCCACGCGTGACAGCTGCGTGGGCGTTCGTGTTACAGGCCACTGGCCTGTAACACCCCGCCCACCCTACGGTGCTACCGCAGTGCGCCAATGCACTCGCTGCGTCACTCTGTGACAAAAGCGCAGACAAAAGCCTGAGCTACCCAGCTCAGGCTTTTTTTATTTGCATGGTAAGTTGTCTATGCAAATATTATTTGCATGGATAAGGTGTTGTTGGCAGAAAAATGCGCTGCCCCGGCTTGGTGCGGCACTGCACAATTATGGCATAATCAAAAACCGTCCCTGCATAAGCGGGGAGGCGTTCACTGGATAGACCATGCAAAAAACGCTCTACGACAAACTCTGGGATTCCCATGTCGTGCGTGCCGACGCCGATGGCACCACCGTCCTCTACATCGACCGCCACCTGGTGCACGAAGTCACCAGCCCGCAAGCCTTCGAGGGCCTGCGCGAGGCAAGGCGCGGGCTATGGCGTACCGAGGCGAATCTGGCCGTGGCCGACCACAACGTGCCGACCACCGACCGCGCCCACGGCATGGCCGACCCCACGTCGCGCCTGCAGGTCGAGACCCTGGACAGCAACGCGAAGAGCTTCGGTCTTACCTACTTCGACATGAACGACAAGCGCCAGGGCATCGTGCACGTGATCGGCCCGGAGCAGGGCGCCACGCTGCCCGGCATGACCGTGGTCTGCGGCGACTCGCACACCAGCACCCACGGCGCCTTCGGCTGCCTGGCGCACGGCATCGGCACCTCGGAAGTCGAACACGTGCTGGCTACCCAGACCCTGCTGGCCAAGAAGTCGAAATCGATGCTGGTGCAGGTCGACGGCGAACTGCCGCCGGGCGTGACCGCCAAGGACATCGTGCTGGCCGTGATCGGCGAGATCGGCACCGCCGGCGGCACCGGCTACGCCATCGAATTCGGCGGCTCGACCATCCGCGCGCTGTCGATGGAAGGCCGCATGACGGTCTGTAACATGGCGATCGAAGCGGGCGCGCGCGCCGGCATGGTCGCGGTGGACGGCACCACCATCGACTACGTCAAGGGCCGCCCGTTCTCGCCCAAGGGCGAGCAGTGGGAGCAGGCCGTGGCTTACTGGCGCACCCTGCACTCGGACGAGGGCGCTGCCTTCGACACGGTCGTCAGGCTCGACGCTGCGCAGATCCGCCCGCAGGTCACCTGGGGCACCTCGCCCGAGATGGTGACCTCGGTCGACGGCCGCGTACCGGATCCGCAGCAGGAGAGCGACGCGGTGCGTCGCAGCGCGTTTGAGAAGGCACTGGCCTACATGGACCTGCAGCCCAACACCCCGATTGAACAGATCCGGATCGACAAGGTCTTCATCGGCTCCTGCACCAATTCGCGCATCGAAGACCTGCGCGCCGCCGCCGAGGTGGTGCGCGGCCGCCGCCGCGCCGACAGCGTCAAGCTGGCGATGGTGGTGCCGGGTTCGGGCCTGGTCAAGGAACAGGCCGAGCGCGAGGGCCTCGACCGCATCTTCAGGGAGGCCGGCTTCGAATGGCGCGAGCCGGGCTGCTCGATGTGCCTGGCCATGAACGCCGACCGCCTCGAACCGGGCGAGCGCTGCGCCTCGACCTCGAACCGCAACTTCGAGGGACGCCAGGGGCAGGGCGGCCGCACCCACCTGGTCTCGCCCGCGATGGCGGCGGCTGCCGGGATTGCCGGCCACTTTGTCGACGTCCGCGCACTTTGAAACGTTAATAAGGCTTTTAACCAGGAATACCGAAGGAACATCATGAAGAAAGCAATCGCACTCGCCCTCGTCGCCATCGTCCTCGCCGGATGCAACACCATCTCCGGCGTCGGCCGCGACGTGCAGAAGGCCGGCCAGGTCATCACCGGCGCCGGCGGCAGGTAATCGGCAAAGGCGGAACGATCATGGACAAATTCACCGTACACGCAGGCCTGGTGGCGCCGCTCGACCGCGCCAATGTCGACACCGATGCCATCATCCCGAAGCAGTTCCTGAAATCGATCCGCCGCACCGGCTTCGGCCCCAATCTATTCGACGAGTGGCGCTACCTGGACCACGGCGAGCCGGGCCAGGACTGCAGCACCCGTCCGCTGAACCCGGACTTCGTGCTCAACCAGCCGCGCTATGCCGGCGCCTCGATCCTGCTGGCGCGCAAGAACTTCGGCTGCGGCTCCTCGCGCGAGCACGCGCCCTGGGCCCTGCAGCAGTACGGTTTTCGCGCCATCGTGGCGCCGAGCTTTGCCGACATCTTCTTCAACAACTGCTACAAGAGCGGCCTGCTGCCGATCGTGCTGAGCGAGGAAGAGGTCGATGGCCTGTTCAAGGCGGTGGAAAACCAGCCGGGCTTCAGGCTGGTGGTCGACCTGGAACAGCAGCGCATCGGCGCCGCCGACGGCTCGGTGTCGTACGGCTTTGCCATCGATGAGTTCCGCAAGTACTGCCTGCTCAACGGCCTGGACGACATCGGCCTGACCCTGCGCCACGCCGACGAGATCCGCGCCTTCGAACAACGCCACCTGGCCGCCCAGCCCTGGCTCGCCAACTCGATCTGAAAGAGAGCTCATGAAAATCGCAGTCCTGCCGGGTGACGGCATCGGTCCGGAAATCATCCACGAAGCGATCAAGGTCCTGAGCGCGCTCGGCGAATCCTTCGAGATGGAGATCGCCCAGGTCGGCGGCGCCGGCTATGCGGCCCACGGCCATCCGCTGCCCGAAGGCACCCTGAAGCTGGCGAAGGAAGCGGACGCCGTGCTGTTCGGCGCGGTCGGCGACTACCAGTACGACAAGCTCGAGCGCGCCCTGCGTCCCGAGCAGGCCATCCTCGGCCTGCGCAAGGAGCTCGGCCTGTTCGCCAACCTGCGTCCCGCGATCCTGTATCCGGAACTGGCGGGCGCGTCCACGCTCAAGCCGGAAGTGGTCTCGGGACTGGATATCCTGATCATCCGCGAACTCACCGGCGACATTTATTTCGGCAAGCCGCGCGGCGTGCGCGAATGCCCGGACGGACCCTTCGCCGGCCAGCGCGAAGGCTTCGACACCATGCGCTACGCCGAAGGCGAGATCCGCCGCATCGCCCACGTGGCCTTCCAGGCCGCCCGCAAGCGCGACCGACGCGTGACCAGCGTCGACAAGGCCAACGTGCTGGAAACCTTCCAGTTCTGGCGCGACATCGTCACCGAGGTGCACCGCGAGTACGCCGACGTCGAGCTCGAGCACATGTATGTCGATAACGCGGCCATGCAGCTGGTGCGGGCCCCCAAGAAGTTCGATGTCATCGTCACTGGTAATATGTTCGGCGACATCCTGTCGGATGCCGCGGCGATGCTGACCGGCTCGATCGGCATGCTGCCGTCGGCCTCGCTCGACGCCAACAGCAAGGGCCTGTACGAGCCCTCGCACGGCTCGGCGCCCGACATCGCCGGCAAGGGCGTGGCCAATCCGCTGGCGACCATCCTGTCCGCCGCGATGATGCTGCGCTTCAGCTTCGGCCGCATGGACGCGGCCGACCGGATCGAGAACGCGGTCAAGCGTGTGCTGGCCCAGGGCCTGCGCACCCCGGATATCCACGAGCCGGGCACGACCAGGGTCGGCACGAAAGAAATGGGCGACGCTGTCGTCGCGGCGCTGGCCTGATGCGTTAATGGATTTCATAATCATTTTTATACCTGAGGGAAGACAATGAAATTAGTAGGCCTGGTTGGCTGGCGCGGCATGGTGGGCTCGGTCCTGATGCAGCGCATGCAGGAAGAGGGCGATTTCGACCATATCGAGCCGGTGTTCTTTACCACCTCGAATCCGGGCGGCGCCGCACCGAAAATGGCGAAGAACGAAACCACGCTGAAAAGCGCCAGCGACATCGCCGAACTGTCGAAATGCGAGATCATCATCTCGTGCCAGGGCGGCGACTACACGACCGAGGTGTACCCGCAGCTGCGCGCAGCCGGCTGGAACGGCTACTGGATCGACGCCGCCTCGACCCTGCGCATGAAGGACGACGCCGTCATCGTGCTCGATCCCGTCAACAAGGACGTGATCAAGAACGCCATGTCGCGCGGCGTGAAGAACTACATCGGCGGTAACTGCACCGTGTCGTGCATGCTGATGGGCCTGGGCGGCCTGTTCGAGCAGGGCCTGGTCGAATGGATGAGCTCGATGACCTACCAGGCGGCATCGGGCGGCGGCGCCCAGCACATGCGCGAACTGCTGACCCAGTTCGGCACCATCAACGGCGCCGTCAAGCCGCTGCTGGACGACCCGGCCTCGGCCATCCTCGAGATCGACCGCGCCGTGCTGGCGACCCAGCATGGCCTGAGCGCCGAAGAGACCAAGCAGTTCGGCGTGCCGCTGGCGGGCAACCTGATTCCGTGGATCGACAAGGACCTGGGCAACGGCCAGTCGAAGGAAGAGTGGAAGGCCGGCGCCGAGACCAACAAGATCCTCGGCCGTGGCGAAGGTTTTGCAGGTACCAAAGCCATCCCGGTCGATGGCCTGTGCGTGCGCATCGGCGCGATGCGCTGCCATTCGCAGGCGCTGACCATCAAGCTCACCAAGGATGTGCCGCTGGACGAGATCACCGACATCATCGCCTCGCACAACCAGTGGGTGAAGGTGGTGCCGAACACCCGCGAAGCCTCGATGCGCGACCTGTCGCCGGCTGCGGTGACCGGCAGCCTGACCATCCCGGTCGGCCGCCTGCGCAAGATGTCGATGGGCGAAGACTACCTGTCGGCCTTCACCGTCGGCGACCAGCTGCTGTGGGGCGCTGCCGAGCCGCTGCGCCGCATGCTGCGCATCGTGCTGGACAAGTAAGCACCCGGGTGGTCCGGTCCGCTGTCCGGACCACCCCTGTTGGCAGCCTTGCCACGACCCCTGCCATATTGCTAAGCGCTTGTAATCAAACGCTATCAAATTCCCCTCGTATCGGTCATTCTGGCCACACATCGTTCGCTGCCGCGCCTTCCATGTGCGCGGGAGGCTTGCATGCTCTAGAGCATGATGATATGTTGAGACTCCCAGGAAATCGTCTTTCCTCTGGCCAACTTTCCGGTTAACCGAACTATGCATTTTCAACACCGTCCTCCGCTCATGGCATTTGCGCTGAAAACAGTCACCGCGGCCGTCGCCAGCGCCGTGCTCCTGTCGTCCGCCGCCTCCGCTGCCGGCCTTGGGAAACTGACGGTGCTGTCGGCACTCGGCCAGCCGCTGCGGGCCGAGATCGAACTGACGACGACCGCCGGCGAAGACGCATCCAGCCTGGCCGTCAAACTGGCCTCGCCGGAAGCTTTCCGTGCGGCCAATATCGAATTCAACCCGGCCCTGCTGTCGCTGCGCTTCAATGTCGAGCAGCGCGCGGGCCGCCAGTTCATCCGCCTGAGCTCGACCCAGCCGCTGAACGAGCCTTTCGTCGACATGCTGATCGAGCTGTCGTGGAACAACGGCCGCCTGGTCCGCGAGTACACCTTCCTGCTCGACCCGGCCGAACTGCGCACGACCCAGCCGGCCCAGGTGGCGAGCGAGCCGCGTGCGGCCGCGCAGCCGGCCCAGCGTCCGGCCGTGCCGGCGCCGAGCGCGCCGCTGGCCCAGCCGGTCCAGCCGGCCGCGCCGGCCCCGGCGCCGCGCGCCGCCGCGCCGGCTCCCGCTCCTGCGCCGGCTGCGGCAGCCGCAGCAAACGAGACGCCGTCGCGCTACCGCGTCCGCCAGGGCGACACCCTGGGCAAGATCGCGGCCAAGCTCAAGCCGGCCGACATCTCGCTCGACATGATGCTGGTGGCGCTGTACCGCGCCAATCCGGACGCCTTTATCGGCAATAACATGAACCGCCTGAAGTCGGGCCAGATCCTGTCGGTGCCGGATTCGGACGGCCTGCGCGGGACCGGCGAGGCCGAGGCGCGCGGGGTCGTGGTCGCGCACGCGGCCGACTTCAACGCCTACCGCAACAAGCTGGCAGGGCAGGTGGCCAACGCCGCCCCGCAGCGCACGCCGCAGGCCGGCCAGAGCGCGGCCGGCAAGATCACCGCCAAGGTCGAGGAACGCCCGACCGCGGCCAAGGAATCGCAGGACCAGCTGCGCCTGTCGAAAGCCACCCAGGCCAGCACCGGCGCCCAGGGCAGCACCGCCAGCGCCGAAGAGACCATCGCGCGCGAACGCGAACTGAACCAGGCCCAGGAACGCGTCAAGGAACTCGAGCGCAACGTCAACGAACTCGAGCAGCTGATGACGGTGAAGAACCGCGCCGGCACAGACGTGCAGAGCGCCGCTGCCGGTGCAGCCGCCGGCGCCGCCGCCGGGGTTGCCGCCAACAAGGCAACGGAAGCGGCCGCGGACAAGCCTGCCGAAGCTGCCGCCGCGCCGGCCAAGCCGGCCGAGAAAAAGGCCAAGCCGCCGAAGAAGGCCAAGCCGCAAGAGAAGAGCTTCGCCGACACCGTGATGGACAACATCAACTATGTCGCCGGCGGCGTCGCCATCCTGCTGCTGGCCGCGCTGGGCGTCTCGCAGCGCCGCAGGAAGAAGAAGGACGGCGACAGGACCGTCGTCGCCGAGCCGTCGGTGCTGGGCGTGCCCTCGACGGCCGCGCACTCGCTGTTCGCGGAAGCGGGCGGCCAGAGCGTCGACACCAGCAATAGCGTGTTCAATTCCAGCTTCGCCCCCTCGGCCTCGCAGCTCGACACCAATGAAGTCGACCCGGTGGCGGAAGCCGACGTCTACATCGCCTACGGCCGCGACGCCCAGGCTGAAGAGATCCTGAAGGAAGCGCTGCGCACCCATCCGGAACGCCATCCGGTGCGCCTGAAGCTGCTCGAGATCTACGCGGCGCGCAAGGACCTGCGCGCCTTCGAAGCCCAGGCCACCGAGCTGCACGGCCTGACCCGCGGCCACGGCGAAGAATGGGCGCAGGCTGCGGCCCTGGGCCTGAGCATCGACCCGACCAATCCGCTGTACGCCAGCGCGAATGGCGCCGCCCCCGTCGTGGCCAGCCCGAGCGCGCAGGAGCGCGACCAGCAGTCGCTGCTGTCGCAGCAGCTCGAAGATGCCTTCCGCTCGGGTTCGTCTACCGGCGCACCCGTGGCGGCCCTGGGTGCGGGTGTCGCAGCCGGCGCTGCCTACGCCGCAATGGACCACGACGCGGAGCAGGAAGCGACCGCCGTCCCGGCAGAGCCGCTCGATAGCGTGGCCGAGCAGCGTACCGACGACAACTCGCTCGACTTCGACCTCGGCGGCCTGAGCTTCGAGCCGGTCACCGACCACGAACCGATCGCGATGAGCGGCCCGGACGCGGCCCAGGACGAGACCGCCGTGCCGGATCTCGACTTCGCCCTCGACCCGCTCGGTGATTCCATCACCTCGCCACCAGCTGATGTAACCGCGGCGCCGGCGCCAGCCAGCGAAGAAGCCTTCGACCTGGCCTTCGACATGAGCTTCGGCGAACCGCAGCCCGAGGCACGCGCGGCCGCACCGGTCGACCACGAGGCCGACATGGCCAGCCTGGCCGCCGAATTCGACCTGCCGCCGCCGGCGGTGGAAGAAGAAGTGCCGGCCGTGAGCGCGGCGGCGGCCGGGAAGGACCCGCTGTTCGACCTCGACACGATGGACTTCGGCCTGCCGGCCACCGCCCCGGCGCCTGCCGCCGTGGCCGAGGCGACCCCGTTCCACGAAGAAGTGCCGGCCATCCTCGGCGCGCCAAGCGGCACCGCCGCCCAAGGCGCGGACGATCCGCTGTTCGACCTCGACACCATGGACTTCGGCAGCCCGGCCGAGCCGGCCCCGGCCCCGAGCCAGCCGGCGGTCGAGCCTTTCGAGTTCGATGCGCCGCCGGCCGCCGCTGCGGCCCCGGGCGCCGAACCGTTCGACTTCGACATGAGGCCGGCCGGCGACGACGACCCGTTCGCGCTGCCGGAAGTACCGGCGATCGCCGCGGCCGGGGAAACCGCCCCGATCCCGGGCGTGCCGGTCGAGCCTTCGTTCGACCTGGCCGACATCGACCTCGACCTGCCGTCGATCGAGCAGCCGGCCGCCGCCGACAATGTGCTGCCGTTCCCGGCGCAGTCGCCAGAGCAGGGGCTGGAGCCGGCCGCGATGTCGCCGGAGCACATGGAAATGGAAACCAAGCTCGATCTCGCGATCGCCTACCAGGAAATCGGCGACAAGGAAGGCGCGCGCGAGCTGCTCGATGAAGTCATCAAGGGTGGCAGCAACGAACAGGTGAGCAAGGCCAGCGCCATGCGCTCCCTGCTGGCGTGAGGCGCATCGCACTTGGTGTCCAGTACGTAGGCACCGCCTGGAACGGCTACCAGAAGCAGCCGGATCGCAACACCGTCCAGGACCGGCTCGAGATCGCTCTCGAGAAGTTCGCCTGCACGTTCTTGGGTACCACTTGCGCCGGCCGGACGGACGCCGGCGTGCACGGCATCGAGCAGGTGGTCCACTTCGACACGGAACTCGACCGCGCCATGCAGAGCTGGGTGCGCGGGGTGAACGCCTTCCTGCCCGACTCGATCGTGGTGCGCTGGGCGCACGAGGTCGCGCCCGACCTGGACGGCAACGAGTTCCATGCGCGCTTCTCGGCGCGCTCGCGCACCTATCACTACGTGCTGTACAACCACCCGAATCCGTCGGCGCTGCTGACTGGCCGCGCGGGCTGGGTGTTCCGTCCGCTCGACGTCGAGCGCATGCGTGAAGCCGGACAGTACCTGATCGGCGAGCATGACTTTTCGGCCTTCCGGGCCTCGGGCTGCCAGGCCAATTCCCCGGTCAAGCAGATGCACGAGGTGAGCATTGCGCGCTACGGCGACGTGATCGTGTTCACGGTGCGCGCCAGCGCCTTCCTCCACCATATGGTGCGTAACATCGTCGGTTCGCTCATCTATGTGGGCACCGGCCGCAACGATCCTGGCTGGATGAAGGAGGTGCTGGAGAGCCGCTCGCGCGACGTGGCGGCGCCCACGTTCATGCCGGACGGCCTGTACCTGGCCAAAATCGATTACGATCCCAAGTGGGGATTGCCCCAGGAGCCTGCGCATCCCTTGCCCTGGCTCTGAGCCACCTTGGGATTTCACATGCAACGCACCCGTATCAAAATCTGCGGCATCACGCGCGAGGAAGACCTGCGCGCGGCCGTCCATGCCGGCGCCGACGCGCTGGGTTTCGTGTTCTACCCGAAGAGTCCACGCTACGTCACCCCGGAGCAGGCGGCTGAGCTGTGCAAGGCGCTGCCGCCCTTTGTTTCCGCGGTGGCGCTGTTCGTCAACGCGACGGTGGACGAGGTGCGGGCGGTCGCGGCGCAGGCGCCGCTGTCGCTGATCCAGTTCCATGGCGACGAAACGCCGGAGGAGTGCGCCGCGCTGGCCGCGGCCGTGCAGCGTCCATTCGTGCGCGCTTTCCGCGTCAAGCCGGACACGAGCCCGAACGAGCTGCTAGAATATGAAGCTGGTTACCGCGCCGCCAGTCCCTGGTTCTCGAGCCTCCTGCTCGACACCTGGGTGGATGCCTACGGCGGCGCAGGAAAGGTATTCGATTGGTCTCTTGTCCCAAAAGAGCTCGCGCCTCGGGTCGTTTTGAGTGGTGGCTTGAACGTACAAAACGCGACTGACGCGACCGTACGTGTTCGTCCCTTCGCGGTCGACGTCAGCAGTGGCGTCGAAGCGCAGAAGGGCATCAAGGACGCCCGCAGGATTGATGACTTCATCAAGGCCGTGCGGGCCGCCGACGCCATCATCTCGAGTGAGTACGATCATGAACGAATTTCCCAAGGACCTGCCTGAACGCGGCAAACCCGCATCCTTCCAAACCCCGCTGTACAAGACCACCGAATACCAGCTGCCCGACCATACCGGGCACTTCGGCGCCTATGGCGGCAGCTTTGTCGCCGAGACCCTGTCGCACGCGCTGGCCGAGCTGAACGAGGCCTACGCGCGCTTCTCGCACGATCCCGCCTTCCTCGAAGAGTTCCGCTACGAGCTGGCCCACTTCGTCGGCCGCCCTTCGCCTGTCTACCATGCCAAGCGCTGGTCCGAGCAACAAGGCGGCGCCCAGATCTTCTTCAAGCGCGAAGACCTGAACCACACCGGCGCGCACAAGATCAACAACGTGATCGGCCAGGCCCTGCTCGCGCGCCGCATGGGCAAGAAGCGCATCATCGCCGAAACCGGCGCCGGCCAGCACGGCGTGGCCACCGCCACCATCTGCGCCCGCTTCGGCCTGGAGTGCGTGGTCTACATGGGCAGCGAGGACGTCAAGCGCCAGGCCCAGAATGTCTACCGCATGAAGCTCCTGGGGGCGACGGTGGTGCCGGTGGAATCGGGCTCCAGGACCCTGAAGGACGCGCTCAACGAAGCGATGCGCGACTGGGTCACCAACATCGAAAACACCTTCTACATCATCGGCACCGTGGCCGGCCCACACCCGTACCCGATGATGGTGCGCGACTTCCAGTCGGTGATCGGCGAGGAGTGCCGGGTCCAGATGCCGGCCATGACCGGGCGCCAGCCGGACTACGTGGTCGCCTGCATCGGCGGCGGCTCGAACGCGATGGGCATCTTCTATCCGTATATCGACGAGCCGGGCGTGAAGCTGGTGGGCGTCGAAGCGGCGGGCGAGGGCCTGGGATCGGGCAAGCACGCCGCGTCGCTGACGGCCGGCTACCCAGGTGTGTTGCACGGCAACCGCACCTACCTGCTGCAGGATGCGAACGGCCAGATCATCGAAACCCACTCGGTGTCGGCCGGCCTGGATTATCCGGGCGTGGGGCCGGAGCACGCGTGGCTGAAGGATTCGGCGCGGGCGGAATACGTGTCGATCACGGACGAGGAGGCGCTGAGCGCCTTCCACGACTGCTGCCGCATCGAAGGGATCATCCCGGCGCTCGAATCCTCGCACGCGATCGCCTACGCGGTGAAGCTGGCGCCGACCCTCGGCAAGGACCAGCTCATCCTGGTCAACCTGTCGGGCCGCGGCGACAAGGACATGCACACGGTGGCAGAGAAGATGGGGCTGGATTTCAGCTGACCCTCCGCTCGACCATTCGTGAACTTTAAAAGAAAGAACAGCATGTCCCGTATCGAATCGACCTTTGCCGCCCTCAAGGCGGCTGATAAAACCGGCCTCGTCACCTTCATCACCGCCGGCGACCCCGGCCCCGAACTGACGGTGCCCCTGATGCACGCCCTGGTGGAGGGCGGCGCCGACGTCCTGGAGCTGGGCGTTCCGTTTTCCGACCCGATGGCCGAGGGCCCGGTGATCCAGCGCGCCTGCGAACGCGCGCTCAAGTTCAACATCGGCCTGCCGGACGTCTTCAACTTCGTGCGCGAGTTCCGCAAGACGGATGCCGCCACCCCGGTGGTCCTGATGGGCTACGCCAACCCGATCGAACGCATCGGCCCCGAGAACTTCATCCGCTGCGCGAAAGAAGCCGGCGCTGACGGCGCGATCGTGGTCGACTACCCGCCGGAAGAATGCGCCGCCTTTGCCGAAGCCATGCGCGCGGCCGACCTCGACCTGATCTTCCTGCTGGCCCCGACCTCGACCACGAAGCGCGTCCAGCAGGTGGCCCAGTACGGCAGCGGCTTCAGCTACTACGTCTCGCTCAAGGGCGTCACCGGCGCCGGCAGCATCGACACGGCCGACGTGGCGCGCCGCGTTGCCGCCATCCGCGAGCACGTGAAACTGCCGATCGGCGTCGGCTTCGGCATCCGCGACGGCGCCACCGCGCGGGCGGTGGCGGAAGTGGCGGACGCCGTGGTCATCGGCAGCCGCATCATCCAGGAGCTGGAATCGGTGCCGAAAGACAAGGCGGTCGACGCCGTCCGCAGTTTCACCTCCGGCATCCGCACCGCCCTCGACGCCTGAACTGCGGGCTCAGGCTTGAATGACCGGAATACGATCGACGTTCCGGTCATTCGACGCTGACCTGGCAAGCCCGGCGTTTAAGCATGCTGAATAGCCTGTGCAATGCATATTCCTTTGTGTTAATTGTTGAGTTACATTGGGTATTCTCATACGTCACTCAACAGGATCACCGATGAAAAAGCAGATCACGCATGTTTCCGTTCTCCAGTCAGCCAAGGTCATGGCGGTGCTGTACCTCGTTATCTCGCTGCCGATGGTGGTCTTGATGTCGATTCCCGCCATGATTGCCGGCCAGGCCTTTCCGTTCTGGATGCTGATTGTCATGCCGGTGATGTACACGGCGATTGGCTTCGTCTTCACGCTGCTCGGCGCCTGGATTTACAACCTGGTGGCGGCACGCATGGGTGGTTTTGAATTTACGACTGCCGAAGTTGCCGACCACGGATGAGCCCGATCGCCGAATAATGCGGGCGGACCGCATGCTCCGATAAAGATTGCCATTGCGCAATACGCGGTTTGCGCTGACACGTTTTGGGTCCAGCTTCATGGCGGTACATTGGATTTGTTTTTTCCGATAAACAAATCCTTTGGATCATGAAATGAAAATACAGATCGTGAACGTATCCGTGGCCCAGACCGCCAAAGTATTGACTCTGCTGTATATCGTGATGTCCCTTCCGTTTCTCGCCATCGGCGCTGTTTTTGGCGCTTTTGGAGGAGGCGTCGGTGTCGTGATCCTTACGCTCCTGATCGCCCCGCTGATCTACGGTGTCATCACGTTTCTCTGTACCGGCCTGGTCGCCTGGCTCTACAACGTGGTGGCAAAACGTGTTGGCGGGCTGGAGTACAGCATTGAGGAAATGTCGGCAAGCACCAGCAAGGTGTAAGCGACGAAGCTGCCGCACCGCCGACCAACGCGGGGACGCCTTTGCGGCGTCCTTTTTTACGTGACGACATGCCGCGTGCTTATGCGGCTCAGCCCCGGGCAAGCTCTTGATGGGATTTCAGGTACTCGTCCTTCAAGTCCCGATAGACAGAATCCAGTTCCTCTATCTGCTTCGTATAACGATGAAGATTTTCTTTCTTCTCAAACGCGAGCCGGGAATGCTCGGACAATTGACGTATCAATCCAAGCCATTTGCTCCAGGAAGGAAGTTTCGATAGCTCGCCATCATAGACCTTGTTGAACTGATCCACCATGTAGTAAGTGGACCGGTTTTCGATCATGTTGGCCTTGCTCGCATCGGTCACGAAGACCGCAAACGGCGCGATCATGTCGTCGGAAATGACGGGGTCGATGGTCACCCGCTTGCCGAATCCAAGCCTTGCCTTGACCCACTGCTCGACGCCGATCACATTCATGGTCGGATCGACGGGCAGCCACTTGCCTGAGGTTTCGTCATAGACTTCCAGCCAGCGGTGGTCATTATGGCGAGCGCCGAATACTGAAGCACGGTGTCCCTTTTCCTTGACCAGCTGTTCGGCCGCTGCCTGCCTTTCGGGATTCAATCTCGACAGGTTAATCTCCGCAATAGGGCGGGACTTGATGTTCATCTCGCGCACCAGGGCCAGATAAACCTCGGCCAGTTCGTAGCAGTTTCCGCCTCCGCGCTCCAGGATCTCCTTGACCGTCCTGCGCTGGTAGTCGGTTGCAAGCCATTCCAGGCGGTTGCTCACCCAGTTCAGCAAGCTCGCGGCTTTCTGGTAATCAGTACCATCGTTGCGCGTGATCTGCTCGCCCAGGGCCCGCAGGTTCAAGTTGGCGGTGTCGATTTTTTCGGTGAGGTTACTGCGATTCGATTGGGCAAAAACAAGAAAGGGCTGTGCGGCGAGGAATAAAAGAACGAAGAGTTTTTTCATGAAGCGATTGGGTGTTGATTGCAATGGTTTGGCCTCTTCGACGCGTATCCTCGCGGGCGGAGGCTTTGCAATCTTAACAATGTTGCACAATCAGAACAATATTTCTAAAGCACAGGTGAGCCGCAGGCTGCGATGATGTCTGAAGGATAATTAGCCGGGTGACATCATTCGACAAGCCGGGCGCTTGCGGCTACACTACCGCCACTTCGAAGAATTGCCCGCAAAGGAGAAAAGATGAGTTGGCTAGAAAAACTGCTGCCCCCACGGATCCAGCGCTCCGATGCCGCCAACCGCAAAACCATGCCCGAAGGGCTGTGGGTCAAGTGCCCCTCGTGCGAATCGGTCCTGTACCGCGCCGACCTGGAGTCGAACCTGCACGTTTGCCCCAAGTGCGATCACCACATGCGCATCCGCGCCCGCGAGCGCCTGGATAGCCTGCTCGACGAGGGCGGCCGCTACGAAATCGGCCAGGAAGCCCTGCCGGTCGATACCCTGAAGTTCAAGGACAGCAAGAAGTATCCGGACCGCCTCAAGCAGGCCATGGATGCCACCGGCGAAACCGATGCCCTGATCGTGCAGGGCGGCTCGATCATGAGCCTGCCGGTCGTGGTCGCCTGCTTCGAATTCGAATTCATGGGCGGTTCGATGGGTTCGGTCGTCGGCGAGCGCTTCGTGCGCGGCGCCCAGGTGGCCCTGGAGCAGAAGGTCCCCTTCATCTGCATCACCGCCACCGGCGGCGCCCGCATGCAGGAAGGCCTGCTGTCGCTGATGCAGATGGCCAAGACCACCGCCATGCTGACCAAGCTGTCGGAGAAGAAGCTGCCCTTCATCAGCGTGCTGACCGACCCGACCATGGGCGGCGTCTCGGCGTCCTTCGCCTTCATGGGCGACGTCGTCATCGCCGAACCGAAGGCCCTGATCGGTTTCGCCGGTCCACGCGTCATCGAGAACACCGTGCGCGAAAAGCTGCCGGAAGGCTTCCAGCGCGCCGAGTTCCTGGTGCAGAAGGGCGCCGTCGACATGATCGTCGACCGCCGCAAGATGCGCGAAGAAATCGCCCGCCTGTTGGCGTTGCTGCAAAACCAGGCCGCCGACGCGCTGGCCTGAATCACAGCTTAACCTTCACCCAGGTGCGGATGCCCAGCGCGTCCGCACCCGTGCCGTCTGGCACGCACTCACCGCTCCATCCCATGCCTACTCTCCCGACCACCTTGCCCGACTGGCTGGCACTGCTCGAGTCACGCCATGCCGAAACCCATATCGACATGGGCCTGGACCGCGTGCGCGCCGTCAAGGAGCGTTTGCAGCTCGCCTTCAGCTGCCCCGTGATCATGGTGGCCGGCACCAACGGCAAGGGCTCGACCTGCGCCATGCTGGAAGCGATGCTGCTGCAGTCCGGCTACCGCGTCGGCCTGTACATCAAGCCGCACTTCCTCGACTTCAACGAGCGCGCCCGCATCAACGGCGAGATGGCGTCCGACGCAGCCCTGGTGGCGGCCTTCGATGCGGTGGAGAGCGTGCGCGGCGACGTGTCGCTGACCTACTTCGAATTCACCACGCTGGCGATCATGCACCTGATCTCGCAGGCCGGCGTGGACGTCGCCATTCTCGAAGTCGGCCTGGGCGGGCGCCTCGATGCGGTCAATGTGGTCGACGCTGACGTGGCCATCGTCACCAGCGTCGACATCGACCACACCGATTACCTGGGCGACACGCGCGAGAAGATCGGCTTCGAAAAAGCCGGCATCTTCCGCGCCGGGAAGGCCGCGATCTGCAGCGACCCGATGCCGCCGCAAACGCTGGTCGAGCATGCCGAAAGCATCGGCGCCGACCTGTGGCTACTCGGCCGCGACTTCAACTACCAGGGCGACCAGCAGCAGTGGAGCTATGGCGGCCGCGGGCAGCGCCGCAATGCGCTGGCCTATCCGGCCCTGCGCGGCGCCAACCAGCTGCTCAACGCCTCGGCCGCGCTGGCAGCCCTCGAGGTGCTGCGCATGCAGCTGCCTTGCGGCGCCCAGGAAGTGCGCGCCGGCCTCGCAATGGTCGAGCTGCCGGGCCGCTTCCAGGTGCTGCCGGGCCGCCCGACCCAGGTGCTCGACGTCGCCCACAACCCGCATGCCGCAAGCACCCTGGCGCACAACCTCGGCAACATGGGCTTCCACCGTTACACCTACGCGGTGTTCGGCATCATGGAAGACAAGGACATCGACGCCGTGATCGCGCCCCTGAAGGGCATCGTCGACCACTGGTGCGTGACCGCGCTGCCGTCGCCCCGTTCCGCGCAGTTGGAACAGCTGGCGGAAAAGCTGGCGGCCCTGGCGCCTGCGGGCGCGAAACCGGACGATTTTTCCGTCACCGCCTTTGCCTCCCCGGCGGAGGCCTATGCGAATGCCGTGAGCCGGGCAGGGGAGAATGATAGAATTGTGGTCTTTGGCTCGTTCTACACGGTCGCCGGCGTGATGGCGGCCCGAAAATCCTCTCTTCACTGAATAAAAACGCATGGGCTTGTTCTCGTTCGGTAGCAAAAACAAGCAAGACACGGTCCGGGACAGCGGCCACTTCGTCAAGGACGACGATGCCGCCTACGGGCAGCAGGCTCGCTCCAAGCGTGCCTCCCACGCCGGCGAAGGCGCGACCCGCGGCCGCGGACGCGCCGGCAACGATCCGATCCTCCCCGAGAAGAAGCGCGCGCGCCGCCGCCTGGTAGGCGCGATCGCGCTGGCCCTCGCGGCCGCGGTCGGCCTGCCGATGCTGCTCGATTCCGAGCCCAAGCCGCTCGGCACCGACATCGCCATCAATATCCCGGCCAAGGACAAGGCGGCGCCGCTGCCGGTACCCGCGGCGGCCACCGTCGACAGCGGCGAAGAGATCGTCGAACCGGAAGACACACCCGCCGCCCAGCCGCAGGAAACCGCACCGGTCGCGGCCCCGCCGGCCGACCCGGCGCCGATGCGCAGCGTCGACACCACCCGTACCGAAGCGCCCAAGCCTGAGCCCGTGAAGCCGGAACCGAAGCGCAAGCCGGAGGCTGAAACGCATCCGAAGGCCGCCGATCTGGAAGCGAAGAAGCTCGACAAGCCGGCCGCCAAGCCGGTGGAAGTGAAACCGCGCCAGGAAGACGCCGCACGCGCCCTGGCCATCCTGGAAGACAAGCCGGCCGCCAAGGTCGCTGCCGGCCCGGCCCAGAAGTACGTGGTTCAGGTGGCCGCGCTGGCCACCCAGGAAAAGGTCAACGAACTGCAGAGCCGCCTGCGCGCGGCCGGCGTGTCCTCGTTCACCGAGAAGTCGGGCGACCTGATCCGCGTGCGCGTGGGGCCGTACAGCAAGGAAGAGGGCGAGAAGATCCGCTCGAAACTGATCGGCATGGGCCTGTCCGGCAGCCTGGTGCCGCTCTGAACGCACGAACGGAAGGTTGCAGGGCGTGACGATTTTCGACTACCTGGTGCTGTTCGTGCTGGTGTCGTCCGTCATCATTTCCACCTTGCGGGGACTGGTGAAGGAGATCCTGTCGCTGCTGGGCTGGATCGTCGCCTTCGTGGTGGCGAACGCCTACGGCGCAAAGCTGGCGCCGATGCTGCCGGAGTTGCTTCCGGGCGAGACCGCGCGCCTGATCATGGCCTTCGTGCTGCTGTTCCTGGGTGTGCGTATCCTGATGGGACTGCTGTCGCTGGCGATTGGCGCCCTGATCACGGCCACCGGGCTGAGCCTCGCGGACCGCGGCCTCGGTGGATTGTTTGGCTTGGCGCGCGGCATTGTAATCGTGCTTGCCGCCGTCATATTGAGTGGGATGACTTCCATCCCGCAACAGGATTTCTGGAGGAACGCGTTGCTGTCGCCCATGGCGGAAACCGGCGCGCGCACGGTAAAACCATTTCTCCCAGCTGCCATGGCGCAGCATGTGAATTTTTGATTCGTTTTTGACATTTCTGTAATCAGGCAGTCCAGCTTTAGGAGCGCACCATGTGTGGCATCGTCGGCGTCGTCTCGAACAATCCCGTCAACCAGCTTCTCTATGACGCCTTGCTGCTGCTGCAGCACCGCGGCCAGGACGCGGCGGGCATTGCAACCAATCACAGCAGCATGTTCTCGATGTACAAGGCCAACGGCCTCGTGCGCGACGTGTTCCGCACCCGTAACATGCGTTCGCTACAGGGCAATACCGGGATCGGCCACTGCCGCTACCCGACCGCCGGCTCGTCGAGCGAGGAAGAGGCGCAGCCCTTCTACGTCAACGCACCGTTCGGCATCACCCTGGCCCACAACGGCAACCTGACCAACCAGGCCCAGCTCAAGGAAGAGCTGTTCAAGAACGACCGCCGCCACATCAACACCGATTCCGATTCGGAAGTGCTGCTGAACGTGCTGGCCCACGAGATCCAGGAAGCGGCCGACGGCTACAACCTCGACAAGGAAGCCGTGTTCAAGGCGGTGGCCGCGGTGCACCGCCGCGTGCGCGGCGCCTATGCCGTGGTGGCGCAGATCGCTGGCCACGGCATGCTGGCCTTCCGCGACCCCTTCGGTATCCGTCCGCTGTGCCTGGGCGTGAACGAAGGCGAGCATGGCACCGAATACCTGGTGGCCAGCGAATCGGTGGCGCTGGAAGGCCTGGGCTTCCGCTTCGTGCGCGACATCGCGCCGGGCGAAGCGGTCTTTATCGACAACGACGGCAACATGTCGCAGCAGCAGTGCGCCGAGAACCCGTCGCTGAACCCCTGCGCCTTCGAATACGTGTACCTGGCGCGTCCGGATTCCGTGATCGACGGCGCCTCGGTCTACGCGACCCGCCTGCGCATGGGCGAGTACCTGGCCGACAAGATCCGCAAGGAGATCCCGGTCGAGGAAATCGACGTCGTGATGCCGATTCCGGATTCCTCGCGTCCGGCCGCGATCCAGCTGGCGCTGAAACTCGGCGTCGAATACCGCGAAGGCTTCATCAAGAACCGCTACATCGGCCGCACCTTCATCATGCCCGGCCAGGGCATGCGCAAGAAGTCGGTGCGCCAGAAGCTGAACGCGATCGCGTCCGAATTCAAGGACAAGAACGTGCTGCTGGTCGACGATTCGATCGTGCGCGGCACCACCAGCCGCGAGATCGTGCAGATGGCGCGCGACGCCGGCGCCCGCAAGGTCTTCTTCGCCTCGGCCGCGCCGCCGGTGCTGTACCCGAACGTGTACGGCATCGACATGCCGACCCGCGACGAGCTGATCGCCCACGGCCGCACCGTGGAAGAGGTGTGCAGGGAGATCACCGCCGACCGCCTGGTCTACCAGGACGTCGATGCGCTCAAGAAGGCGATCTCGGACGTCAACCCGGCCCTGAAGAACTTCGAGGCCTCGTGCTTCGACGGCGTCTACGTGACCGGCGACGTGACCCCGGAATACCTGGACCGCCAGGAGAGCGCGCGCCACAGCCCGAAGAAGAACCAGGTCGAGGATCCGGTGCGTACGCAACTGAACCTGAACACCCCGGCCGTGACCGAGTAATGGAGCGACAAGCGCGATGAGCGATCAGAAGTTCGGTTTCACCACGACGATCCTGCACAACGACCGCCGCAAGACGATCGAGCAGGGCTCGCTGCACAAGCCGGTGCACACCTCGGTCGCCTTCGGCTACGCCGACGCGCGCCAGCTGGCGTCGGTCTTCCAGGGCAAGGAGCCGGGCTTCCGTTACGGCCGCCAGGGCAATCCGACCGTGGGCGCGCTCGAGGACAAGATCACGAAGATGGAAGATGGCGTCGGCACCATCTGTTTCGCTACCGGCATGGGCGCCATCGGCGCGCTGTTCCAGGCGCTTCTCAAGGCGGGCGACCACATCGTGTCGTCGTCCTTCCTGTTCGGGAATACCAACAGCCTGTGGCAGACCGTGGCGGGTCAGGGCGTCGGCGTGGACTTTGTCGACGCCACTGACGTGGCCAATGTCGAAGCGGCCTTGACGCTTGAGACGCGCATGGTGTTCGTCGAGACCATCGCCAACCCGCGCACCCAGGTGGCGGACCTGGCCCGCATCGGCCAGCTGTGCCGCGAGCGCGGCATCCTCTATGTGGTGGACAACACCATGACCACGCCCTACCTGTTCCGCCCAAAGGCGGTGGGCGCGGGCCTGGTGGTCAATTCGCTGACCAAGTCGATCGGCGGCCATGGCAATGCGCTCGGCGGCGCCCTCACCGACACCGGCCTCTTTGACTGGAGCGCCTACCCGAACATCGCGGCCAACTTCCGCAAGCAGCCGGCCGCCAACCAGGGCCTGGCCCAGCTGCGCGCCAAGGCCCTGCGCGATTTCGGCGCTGCCCTCAACCCAGAGGCGGCGCACCACATCGCGGTGGGCGCCGAGACCCTGGCGCTGCGCATGGAACGCACCAGCAGCAATGCGCTGGCGCTGGCGCAGATGCTCGAGGCGGATGAGCGGGTCGCGGCGGTGCACTACCCGGGCCTGCCTTCGCATCCGCAACACGGCATCACGAAGGAGCTGTTCCGCGCGGGCGGCTCCTTGATGAGCTTCGAGCTGCGCGAGGATATCGACTGCTTCGACTACCTGAACCGTCTGAAGCTGGGCATCCCGGCCAGCAACCTGGGCGACACCCGCACCCTGGTGATCCCGGTGGCGCACACGATCTTCTTCGAGATGGGGCGCGAGCGGCGCGCCAGCATGGGCATCGCCGAATCCCTGATCCGGGTGTCGGTGGGCATCGAAGACACGGACGACCTGCTGGCGGACTTCCGCCAGGCGCTGGAAGCGTAAACACGACGGCAGCTACGGCTGCCGTTTTTCATTCAGCGGTTGAGCGGCACGGCACATTGCCGCTATCATGGGACTCCATTCCCATCGGTATCACACCCATGAAGACCAAGCTGTTCCTTGCCTCCCTGCTGCTGTGCGGCGCCGCCTTTGCCGGCGAGCTGGAAGACGCCAACGCCCTGTTCGAGAAGAAGGACTACGCGGCGGCGCTGAAGATCTATACCAAGCTGGCCAATGCCGGCAATCCGGAAGCGCAGCAGGCGCTCGGCCAGATGTACTGGTACGGCGAAGCGGGGCAGGTGGATGAGGCGAAGGCCGAGGCGCTGTTCAAGAAGGCTGCCGCCAAGGGCAACAAGGTCGCGATCGCTTCGCTCGAGCTGATGGACCAGCGCGTCAAGCGCCGCAAGGAGATCGATTACTGGATCAGCGGCTACGATGGCGAAGACCTGAAGTCGGGCGAATTCCGCTGCACCGCGCCGCGCATCCCGGCAATGTCGAAGATCAACGCCGACATCGACCGCATCGGCGCCGCCATCAACACCTGGCAGGATTGCTACAACAAGTACGTCACCAACCTGAATGCTGCCTCGCCGCTCACCAAGCGCGTGCCCGAAGACATCCGCAAGCTGATGAAGAAGGACGAGCTGGAGAAATCGAACGCCCACCTGGAGCAGCTGCAGGCCAACCTGTCGGAGGAGGCCAAGGTGAGTTCGAAGCTGATCCTGGCGGACTTCGAAGCCTGGCGCAAGGCGACCGAGGCTTATGTCTCCGAACACAACAAGATGGTCAAGACCAACAGCTCGACCCTGTTCAAGGACAAATAAAAAGAGCGGGCCGTGCCCGCTTTTTTTACGCTCGACTAACAAAACCCCGAGGACAAGGCGCATCGCCGCAGTGGCGGACCACGAAGACAGTACGCTAGTACGGCAAGGCGATGCAACGCAGCCATCGGGGGAATTGTTAGTGCCAGCTGCGCATCAGGCCGACTGCCAGGCCTTCGAGCGCGAACTCGTCTTCCGGCGTCACCTGGATCACCTTGAAGTCCGGGTTTTCCGGCAGCAGCTCGACCAGGTTGCCGGTCTTGCGGTAGCGCTTGACGGTGACTTCCTCGCCCAGGCGGGCGACGACGATCTGACCGTTCTTGGCGTTATCGACCTTCTTGACCGCCAGGAAGTCGCCATCGCAGATGCCGGCGTCGCGCATCGACCAGCCCTTGACCTTCAACAGGAAGTCGGGGCGCGCCGAGAACATGGCGGTGTCAACGGAGTAGGTGGCTTCGACGTGTTCCTGGGCCAGGATCGGCGAACCGGCGGCGACGCGGCCGACCAGCGGCAGCGACATCATCAGGTTCGGAGGCGGCATCGGGATCTGCTCGACGCTGGCGCCGACGAGGCGGATACCGCGCGAGGTGCCCGGCGAAATCTCGATCGCGCCCTTGCGCGCCAGGGCTTGCAGGTGTTCCTCGGCCGCGTTGGCCGACTTGAAACCCAGCTCGGCCGCGATTTCGGCGCGGGTCGGCGGGAAACCGGTATTCTCGATCGCTTCCTTGATCAGGTTAAGGATCTGTTCTTGCCTTGCAGTGAGCTTGAGCATGGGTGTTATACGGCATTAGTTGTAAGAGCAGACTGTATTTTTGTACAGTATTCCGCAATGCGCAAGGGCAAACGCGGGAAAAGTGTAAAAAAATTGTGCAATCCGGGTCCTCCGACTGCCAAAGTGTGGCGGCGTGTACGCAGGTACTTGGCGGACAGGCAAGGTCTCCTTCCATCCCAAACCACACCCCGGCTTCCCAACTGCCCGCTTTTCCGGCTATAATCGTGGGCTTACCCCTTCCCACACTCGTCTTGACGCCGAGGTGGGCATTTGTTTAAACGTCCTTAAGGAGTGTTGCATGCGTCATTATGAAATCGTTTTTATCGTCCACCCGGACCAGAGCGAGCAAGTTCCGGCGATGATCGAGCGTTACAAGACCACGGTGACCAGCCGCGGCGGTAACATCCATCGCGTGGAAGACTGGGGCCGTCGCCAGATGGCTTACCAGATCCAGAAGCTGCCGAAAGCCCACTACATCTGCATGAACATCGAGTGCGACAACGAGACCCTGGTCGAGCTGGAAACCGCATTCAAGTTCAACGATGCCGTCCTGCGCCACCTGACCGTCAAGATGAAGAAGGCCGAAACCGCACCGTCGCCGATGATGAAGTCGGTCCAGCGCGAAGACGCAGCCAAGAGCCACCGCGCAGAAGCAGCAGCCGCTGCCCCGGCCGCAGCTGCCTAAGTTTTTCCTAGGAATTAACGAACCAAGTAAAGCATCGCAGTGAACCAGTTCCAGCTCATCGCGACCATCGCGGAGCGAGACGTACTGCGATTCACCCCGGCCGGCGTCCCCATCGTGGGCGCCATCCTGCAGCACAGTTCGCAGCAGGTGGAAGCCGGAGTGGCAAGACTGGTCGAGTTTGAAATGCCTGCGCTCGGCGCAGGCGAGATTTCAGGCAGGCTGGACAGCGCCGAACTCGGCGCCGCCTACCGGTTCGAAGGATTCCTTGCACGAAAAAACCGCAACAGTAAAGCCTTGGTGTTTCACATCATTGATTTCAGTGCCGCCTAAAACGGCCAATTTAGATTAGATACAGGAGCCTCGAAATGGCATTCGGTAAAAAGTTCGACAAAAACAAAGCTAAAGAAAAACTCAAGCGCAAACAGCAGAACCCGCTGTTCAAGCGCAAGAAGTTCTGCCGCTTCACCGCCGCAGGCGTGGAACAGGTGGACTACAAGGACGTCGACACCCTGAAGGACTTCGTCCAGGAAAACGGCAAGATCATGCCGGCACGCCTGACCGGCACCAAGGCGCACTACCAGCGCCAGGTCGACACCGCCATCAAGCGCGCACGCTACCTCGCGCTGCTGCCGTACACCGACCTGCACAACGCTTAAGCGTCGGCACGTCAGTCAGTTATCCTGGAGAAAAAATATGCAAGTTATTCTGCTCGAAAAAGTTGTTAACGTCGGCAACCTGGGCGACGTCGTCAAAGTCAAGGACGGTTACGCACGTAACTTCCTGATCCCGCAAAAGATGGCACGCCGCGCTACCCAGGCTGCTGTGGCCGAGTTCGAAGTCAAGCGCGCCGAACTGGAAAAAGCAGCAGCTGAAAAGCTGTCGGCTGCCCAGGCGCAAGGCGACAAGCTGAGCGGCATGACCGTCACCATCGGCCAGAAGGCGGGCGTGGACGGCCGTCTGTTCGGTTCGGTCACCAACTTCGACATCGCCGAAGCCCTGAGCAAGCAAGGCTTCCCGGTCGAGAAGTCGCAGGTTCGCCTGCCGACCGGCCCGCTGAAGACCACCGGCGAATTCCCGGTCGCCGTCGCGCTGCACACCGACGTCGTCTCGGAGATCACCATCGCTGTTGTCGGTGAAGCTGCCTAAGCAAGTGTTGTATAAATGAAAAAGCCGGGCTCGCCCGGCTTTTTTTACGTCCTGAAAAACTGAGCCTTTATGACAGCCGGATGACAGGAGAAGGTATAATGCCCGCCATGAATTCCCCAGCCGATCCGCAAGTCGATTCCCTGCGCATCCCGCCGCATTCCATCGAAGCAGAGCAGTCCGTCATCGGCGGCCTCCTGCGCGACAATGCCGCGTGGGACCGCATTGCCGACTTCATGCACGCGGAGGATTTTTACCGCTACGATCACCGCATCATCTTCGAACAGATGATCCGCCTGATCAATGCCGGCAAGCCGGCCGACGTGATCACGGTCTACGAAGCCTGCAACATGCTGGGCAAGGCCGAAGAGGTCGGCGGCCTGCAATACCTGAACGCGATGGCGCAGAACACGCCGTCCGCCGCCAACATCCGCCGCTACGCCGAGATCGTGCGTGACCGCGGCATCCTGCGCAACCTGATCACGGTGGCCGACGAAATCTCGGGCAACGCCTTCAACCCGCAAGGGAAGGAGGTCAAGCAGATGCTGGACGAGGCCGAGTCGAAGATCTTCGCCATTGCCGAAACCGGCGCGCGCGGCCAGCAGGGCTGGAACCCGATCCAGCCGCTGCTCACCCAGGTGGTGGAGCGCATCGACGAACTGTACTCGCGCGAGAACCAGGGCGAGATCACCGGCGTGCCGACCGGCTTCATCGACCTCGATCGCATGACCTCCGGCCTGCAGCCGGGCGACCTGGTGATCGTGGCCGGCCGTCCCTCGATGGGCAAGACCGCGTTCTCGGTCAACATCGGCGAGAACGTCGCGATCGAAGCCGGCCTGCCGGTGGCCGTGTTCTCGATGGAGATGGGCGGCGCCCAGCTGGCCATGCGTATGCTCGGCTCGGTGGGCCAGCTCGACCAGCACCGCCTGCGTACCGGCCGCCTGAACGACGAAGACTGGCCGCGCCTGACCCATGCGATCCAGAAGATGAACGACGCCCAGCTCTACATCGACGAGACGCCGGCGCTCAATCCGATCGAAATGCGCGCGCGGGCACGACGCCTGGCGCGCCAGTGCGGCAAGCTTGGCCTGATCATCGTCGACTACCTGCAGCTGATGCAGGGCAGCCAGCCGGGCGACAACCGGGCGGCCGAGATCTCGGAGATCTCGCGTTCGCTCAAGGGCCTGGCGAAAGAGCTGCATTGCCCCGTCATCGCACTGTCCCAGCTGAACCGCTCGCTGGAACAACGCCCCAACAAACGACCCGTCATGTCCGACCTGCGCGAATCGGGCGCTATCGAACAGGATGCGGACGTTATCATCTTCCTGTATCGCGACGAGGTCTACAATCCCGACTCGCCCGATAAAGGAACCGCCGAGATCATCATCGGTAAGCAGCGTAACGGCCCGATCGGGGCGATTCGCCTTACCTGGATCGGCTCCTACACCAAGTTCGGCAACTATAGCGGTAACCTGAGTATCTACCAGGGCGACTAAGTTTCGATAAGCCGCAGTTTCAATCCTTTTCCGCTGCCAGCCGTGGCGGCGGTTTCGA
Source organism: Massilia sp. IC2-477 (assembly GCF_020707265.1). Lineage (GTDB taxonomy): Bacteria > Pseudomonadota > Gammaproteobacteria > Burkholderiales > Burkholderiaceae_D > Telluria. The sequence continues at coordinate 319,836 of NZ_JAJFEQ010000004.1, read as the reverse complement.
AGTCCCAAGAGATTCACAACGGAGAATAATATGTTTGGACGCCTGATGCCCCAGGAGGGCAAGTTTTTTGACCTGTTCAACCAGCACGCCGCACTGTGCGTGAAGGGTGCCCAGGAAATGGTTGGCCTGATGACCAACTTCGACGACCTGGAAAACCGCACCCACGCCGTGGAGAGCATCGAGAAACAGGCGGACAAGATTACCTACGCCACCGTCGACATGCTGCACAAGACCTTCATCACGCCGATCGACCGTGACGACATCCACAAGCTGATCACCAGCATGGACGACATCCTCGACATGATGGAAGACGCGGCCCAGACCGTGTCGCTGTACGACCTGCACGCCGTGACCCCGGAAGCCGCGCGCCTGGCCGAACTGTGCCTGTCGGCCTGCAAGAAGGTCCAGGAAGCGGTCGCCCTGCTGCACGACATGGGCAACGCCGCCAAGATCGTCGCCATCTGCGAAGAGATCGACCGCTTCGAGTCGGACGCCGACCACGTGATGCGCGCCGCCATGTCCAAGCTGTTCCGCGATGAGCCGGACGTGCGCAACCTGATCAAGATGAAAGCCATCTACGAGATCCTCGAGACCGTGACCGACCGCTGCGAGGATGTCGCCAACATCATCGAAGGCATCATCGTCGAAAACGCATAACGCGGCCAACAACAAGAACAATTATGGAAACTGTTAACATCAGCATTTACGTGCTGGGCATGCTGGTGCTGCTGGCGCTGGTCTTCGACTTCATGAACGGCTTCCACGACTCGGCGAACTCGATCGCCACCGTCGTGTCGACCGGCGTCCTGAAGCCGCACCATGCGGTGGCGATGGCGGCCTTCTTCAACTTCATCGCGATCTTCGTGGTCAACATGAAGGTGGCGCAGACCATCGGCAAGGGGACCATCGACCCGCACGTGGTCGACCACTACGTGATCTTCGGCGCGCTGGTCGGCGCGATCGCCTGGAACATCATCACCTGGTACTACGGCATCCCGTCCTCGTCCTCGCACGCGCTGATCGGCGGCCTGGTGGGCGCCGCGGTGGCCAAGGCGGGCACCGGCTCGCTGGTCGCCGGCGGCCTGCTCAAGACCGTCGCCTTCATCGTGGTGGCCCCGATGCTGGGCTTCATCCTCGGCTCGATCATCATGCTGATCGTCTCGTGGAGCTTCGTGAAGTCGACGCCGCGCAAGGTCGATACCTGGTTCCGCCGCCTGCAGCTGGCCTCGGCCGCCGCCTACTCGCTGGGCCACGGCGGCAACGACGCGCAGAAGACCATGGGCATCATCTGGATGCTGCTGATCGCCGCCGGCTACGTCAGCGCCAGCGATGCGCATCCGCCGGCCTGGGTCATCATCTCCTGCTACGCGGCGATCGCCTTCGGCACGCTGTTCGGCGGCTGGCGCATCGTCAAGACCATGGGCCAGAAGATCACCAAGCTCAAGCCGGTAGGCGGCTTCTGCGCCGAGACCGGTGGCGCCATGACGCTGCTGATGTCGAGCTACTTCGGCATCCCGGTGTCGACCACCCACACCATCACCGGCGCCATCGTCGGCGTCGGCGCCTCGCAGAAGATGTCGGCGGTGCGCTGGGGCGTGGCCGGCAACATCGTCTGGGCCTGGATCTTCACCATCCCGGCGTCGGCCTTCATGGCGGCTGTGGCCTGGTGGATCGGCACCCACATCATGTAGGCACAGCAGAGAAAGCAATGCTTCCACAAAACCCGGCGCTGCCGGGTTTTTTTTCGCCCGTCGTGTCCGGGTACCCGCAGCCCCCGCAGTTATACTGGACGGGCCGCTGCCCATCCGACCAGAGCCATGAACCCGCAAGCCGACAAGGCAATGCCCGCCGGAACCGCGACCGGACTCCGGGCCATCGACAGCCTGCGACCGCTGCTGGCCTTCCTGCGTCCGCGCATGACGCTGCTGCTGGTATGGCCAGCGCTCGCGCTGGCTGCCGCGGTCGCGCTGTGGAGCTATGTGCTGCTCGACCTCGGGCGCGAGCTGAGCGATCGCCGCACCGAACTGGCGCAACAGGTCGATGCCTATACGCGCAGCCTGGTGATCCGCACCGAACGCTCGATCGGCGACACCGATCGCCTGTTGCTGTTGTTGCGCCACAACTGGGCGGTATCGGCGCGGCGTGTCGACCTGTCGGGCACGCTCGAGGCAGGCATTTTCTCTAAACAATATATATCCGCCGTGGCCCTGGTCGACCGCGAGGGGAGCATCATGACCAGCACCCATCCGGGCGCCATCGGCCGCTACGTCGGCGACCGGGCCTACTTCCGCGCCCAGCAGGCAGCCGGCGCCGACCGGCTCTACGTGAGCCGGCCGCTGGTGGGAGACCTGTCGGGGCGCGAGGTGGTCGCCTTCTCGCGTCCGCTGTTGACGCCCGAGGGACGCTTCGACGGCATCGTGCTGGTGTCGGTCCTGCCGTCCTTCTTCACCCAGCACTACGCCGAGCCGATCCTGGGCGAGCATGGCTTCGTGGCCGTGGTGGTGGCGGACGGCGCGCTGGTCGCCAGCCGCAGCGGCGCCACGGTGCACAGCATGGGCGCACCATTCCTGCTGGCGCCGCTGCCCCTGGGTGTGCCCAGCGGCGTGGCCCAGCCGGACGGCGGGCTTCGCTTCGCCGACGGGCGTGCGCGCGTGGTCGGCTGGCGGCCGTTTTCGGAGCTGGGCCTGGTCGGCGTCGTCGGCGTCGACCAGTACACGGCGCTGGCGCCTTACCGCGCGCACCGCCAGGAGCAGCTGGCCGGGGCCTGGTGGAACACCGCCTGGCTGGCGCTGGCCGCGTTGCTGGCCAGCGCCGTCTTCGTGCACGCGAAGTGGCGCCGGCACCAGGTCGAGACCATCCGCGCCACCTACCGCCTGGCCACCGAGGATGCGGGCGAGGGTTTTTTCATCAACCGCCCGCTGCGCGACCTGCAGGGCGTGGTGCGCGATTTCCTGGTCGTCGACTGCAACCAGTTTGGCGCCGACATGTTCGGCAAGCAGCCCAGGGAACTGATCGGACACCGTCTCTCCGAGTTCTACCAGGGCGAGTTGTTCCGCGCCGCCTGCGCGCGCCTGTGCCAGGCGCTCGACACCGGCCTGTACGACCGCGAGCTCCCGGTGACGCCGTCGGCGGAGCAGCCGCTGAAGCCCCAGTGGATCCGCTACAAGGCGGTGCGCGCCGGCGATGACCTGGCGGTCACGATCCGCGACATCAGCGAGGGCAAGGCGCACCTGACCGAACTCGAGCGCCGCAGCAATTCGGACGAGCTGACCGGCCTGCCGAACCGCTACTGGATCCAGCAGTACCTGCCGCAGGCGATCGGCGCGGCGCGCGCGGACGGGCAGGGCCTGGCGGTACTGTTCATCGACCTGGACGGCTTCAAGACCGTCAACGATGCGCTCGGCCATGCGGCTGGCGACGAGCTGCTGCGCACCGTGGGCAAGCGCCTGCGGATCGCGGTGCGCCCGCGCGACCACGTGGTGCGCCTGGGTGGCGACGAATTCGTGGTGGTGCTCGAACAGGTCGCAAGCAGCACGGATGTCGAGCACGTGGCGGAGCGCATCCTCGGCGCCTTCCGCGACGGCTTCCACCTGCACCACGCGCTGCACGTCCTGAATGCCTCGATCGGGATCAGCCTGTTCCCGCAGCACGGCGACGACGCCCAGACCCTGCTGAAAAACGCCGACATCGCCATGTACTCGGTCAAGACCGAAGGCAAGGGCAAGTACCGCTTCTTCCACGAGAGCTTCTTCGAGGCGATCCGCACCCGTCTGGAAACCGAGGTCGAACTGCGCCATGCGCTCGACCGGCAGCAGTTCGTGCTGCACTACCAGCCGCGCGTGGACCTGGTGTCGGGCGCGCCGGCCAGCATGGAAGCGCTGGTGCGCTGGGAGCGCCCGGATCGCGGGCTGACCGGGCCGGACCGCTTCATTCCGCTGCTCGAGGAGACCGGCCTGATCGTCCGCCTGGGCGAGCAGGTGATCGACGGCGTCTGCCGCCAGCTGGCCCAGTGGAAGCGCGAGGGCGCGGCGCCGGTGCCGGTGTCGGTGAATGTCTCGCCGCGCCAGTTCAGCCAGTCGGACATCCTCGGCCTGTTCCGCGCGGCCGTGGCGCGCCACGGCATCGACCCAAGGCTGCTCGAGATCGAGGTGACCGAATCGTCGATGATGCAGGAAGGGATCGGCGAGTCGGCCGTGTTCCGCCAGCTGCGCGACATGGGGATCAAGCTGTGCATCGACGACTTCGGCACCGGCTACTCCTCGCTGTCGCAGCTGCAGAAGCTGCACTTCGACGTGCTCAAGATCGACCGCGCCTTCGTGCTGCGGATCGAGCATCCGGAAGGCGACACCCTGATCGCGTCGATGATCGCCATGGCGCATGCGCTGGGGATGCGGGTGGTGGCCGAGGGCATCGAGAGCCGGCGCCAGATGCAGCTGCTGCAGGCCCTTGGCTGCGACGAAGGGCAGGGCTACTTCTTCTCGCGTCCGGTGCCGGCCGAGAAGATCCATGCACGCGGATGACAGTTTTTTTTAGCGAACGCATTGTTAAATGTCAGTACGTTGGTAGTAATATTACATGGTAGCGCTCGCTACCGTGACCGCCTGCTCAGCTGTTGCCGGTGGTAACTACCAATGAAAACAATGACAAAGGGGACATCAATGCGCACCAGACGTAGTTTGACTTCACGGCTGCGGTTCGCCATGACCGCTTGCGGCCTGCTGGCGGCAGTCGCCGGCACCGGCCTGCCCGCAGCGGCCGCGTACGCCCAGCAGCCGGCCGCCACTGCCACCACTGCCGCCGCGCCGGTCGCGCCCGGCACCATCCGCATCCACTTCCGGCGCGTCCAGAACGACGCCGCCCAGTGGGGCGTGTATTCGTGGGACGGCCCGGCCAATCCGAGTTCCGCCTGGATCACCGACCGCTTCATGTTCACCCAGTCGGACAGCTTCGGCGGGTTCGTCGACATCCCGCTTGCCGCCGGCAAGACCGCGCTGTGGTTCCTCGTCACCGACGGCAGCGGCACCAAGAACTGCGGCACCGACCAGGGCGCGCCGCTCCCGAACGACGTGGCTAGCCGCGGCCACGAGATCTGGCTGCTGGAAGGCGACTGCACCGTCTACACGGCGCCGCCCGCACTCAGCTACGGCAGCCTGCTCAACGCCAGCGCCCACTGGCTGGCCGCGAACACCCTGGCCTGGCCCGGTGTGCCGGCCACCGGCAGCTACAAGCTGTATTACGCCGCCAATGGGGGGCTCGGTTCCGGCGCGGCGGGCGTGAGCGGCGCCGACGGCAGCATGAACCTGAGCCTGGCGCCGCTGCCCGAAGCGGTGCGCACGAAGTTCCCGCACCTGGCGAATGCTACCGGCCTGGCCCTGTCGAATGCGGATGCGGCGAAACTGGGCGCTTTGGCCAGCGCCCAGTTCGCGATCGCCCAGTTCGACGCCGCCGGCAAGCTGGTGCAGGTCACCTCGCTGCAGAACGCGGGCATGCTCGACGACGTGTTCGGGCAGCGCGCCGCGAACGCGAAGCTGGGGGTAAGCTTCAACGGCGCCGGCGTGCCGACCTTCCGGGTCTGGGCCCCGACCGCAAAGTCGGTGGCGCTCGACATCTATCCGGATGCGAACGCACCAAGCTCCGGTTCGGTGCCGATGCGCTTTGATGCCGCCACCGGCGTGTGGAGCTACACCGCGCCCAACGCGAACTGGACCAACCGCGCCTACTACACGTATACCGTGCAGGTGCTGTCGCGCTGGGCCAACAACAGCATCGTGACCAATACCGTCACCGACCCGTATTCGGTGAGCCTGAATGCCAACAGCGCCCGCTCCTTCGTGGCGGACCTCGACAGCGACGCGCTCAAGCCGCGCGGCTGGGACCAGCACCGCATCCCCAGACTCGAGCATGCGGGCGACATCGCGCTGTACGAGCTGCACATCCGCGACTTCAGCGCCAGCGACAACTCGGTGCCGGCGGCGCGGCGCGGCAAGTACCTGGCCTTCACCGAGCGCCAGTCGAACGGCATGCGCCACCTGAAGTCGCTGGCGAAAGCCGGACTGACCCACGTGCACCTGCTGCCGGCCTTCGACATCGCCAGCGTCAACGAGCTCGGATGCACCACGCCTGCGATCCCGGATGCGGGGCCGGCGTCGAGCGCCCAGCAGGCCGCGGTGGACGCGGTGCGCGACAGCGACTGCTTCAACTGGGGCTACGACCCGGTGCACTACAACGCGCCGGAAGGCAGCTATGCCTCCAACGCGAATGACGGCGCTGCCCGCATCCGCGAATTCCGCGCGATGGTGCAGGGCCTGCACGACACCGGCCTGCGGGTGGCGATGGACGTGGTCTACAACCACACCAGCAGCTCGCAGCAGGGGCCCCTGTCGGTGCTCGACAAGATCGTGCCGGCCTACTACTACCGCCTGAACGGCAATGGCGCCAACCTGAACGACAGCTGCTGCGCCGACACCGCGGCCGAACACACCATGATGGGCAAGCTGATGGTCGATTCGGTGGCGCTGTGGGCCAAGGCCTACCAGGTCGACAGCTTCCGCTTCGACATCATGTCCTTTGCCCCGCTCGAGCTGATGACGCGCCTGAAAACGGCCGTGAACCGTGCCGCCGGCCGCGAGATCTACCTGTACGGCGAAGGCTGGAACTTCGGCGCCGTCGGCAATGACCAGCGCTTCGTGCAGGCGCGCCAGGCCAACCTGTATGGCAGCGGCATCGGTTCCTTCAACGACCGCCTGCGCGATGCGGTGCGCGGCGGCGGCTGCTGCGACGGCGGCGAGAACTTGATTAGCCAGCAGGGCTTCATCAACGGCGTGTGGTATGACCCGAACGACCGGGCGCGCCAGTCGCGCGACGATGCGCTGCGCCTGGCCGACATGGTGCGCGTGGGCCTGTCCGGCACCCTGCGCGACTACCGCTTCGTCGACCGCTTCGGTTCGCTGCGCAGCAATGCCGACATCGACTACTTCGGCCAGCGCGCCGGCTACACCGCCAGCCCGCTCGAAGCGATCAATTACGTGGAGAAGCACGACAACCAGACCCTGTTCGACATCAACGCCTTCAGGCTGCCGCAATCGACCTCGCTGGCGGACCGCGTGCGGGTGCAGAACCTGGGCGCCGCCATCGTGCTGTTGTCGCAGGGCGTGCCCTTCATCCATGCCGGCCAGGAATTGCTGCGCTCGAAGTCGCTCGACCGCGACAGCTACAACGCGGGCGACTGGTTCAACCGCCTCGACTACAGCTATGCGGCGAACAACTTCGGTGTCGGCCTGCCGATGGCGGGCGTCAACCGCGACAACTGGGGCCTGATGACGCCGATCCTGGAAAACCCGCTGATCAAGCCTGATTCCGGCGCGATCCTGTCGGCCAGGTCGGCCTTCGAAGACCTGCTGGCGATCCGCATGGACAGCAGCCTGTTCCGCCTGCGCACGGCGAAAGACGTGATGGAGCGCCTGAAGTTCCACAACACGGGGCCGGACCAGGAGCCGGGGCTGATCGTGATGCGCATCGACGGCGACGAGCCGACCCGCTATCCTGGCGCGCAGTACCGCAGCGTGGTGGTGCTGTTCAACGTGGACAAGGAAGCGAAGACGATTGCGATCCCCGCACTCAAGGGGCTGAAGCTGAAGCTGCACAAGCTGCAGCGCAAGTCGGACGACCCGGTGGTGAAGAGCTCGAGCTATGGCGAGGCGAGCGGCAGTTTCACCATTCCCGCGCGCACGACGGCGGTGTTCGTCGAGAAGGGCAGCGGCCCTGACGACGACTGAGCGTAAAAAAAAGGCCAGGAATCCTGGCCTTTTTTGTTTGCCGGCGCTTATTGCTGGTTGGCCGGGATGACCGGGGCCGACCCGGCGTCCATGCGGGCGCTCTCCAGTTCGACCTTGCTCAGGGTGCTGACATTGCTCGTACCTTCGCCCTTCTTGCGCGGGATGTTGCTGCCGGTCGGGACGTAGCGACCGTCGTCGTTCTGGGCCACGTTCTCGCCGGTGGACGGGACATAGTAGGCGCAGCCGCCCAGCAGGGTGCAGGCCGCAGCGGCCATCAGGAACTTCTTCATCTAAAACGACTCCTTGTCAGAAAAGCGAACGTATTCGCCGCCACCGTACGGCAAAGTGCGCGGCGGAAATCAATTGCATCTTGGTATGCATGAGAAAGACGGTTCATTCACATCCAGGCTGCCTGTCTTGCTGCAATCAGTATTTCTTCAGGCCCGTGTTCATCATGATCCGGGCATTCTCCAGCTCGTTCATCTCGGCGGTACCGACCGCTGCAGCGCCAGTCCCCTTGCCCTTGGCGCGCGGGATCGCCGAACCGGTATGCGTGAAGCTGCTGTTCTGCGCCACTTGCTCGCCTGTCTTCGCCGCCGGATCGGTAGCGCAGCCGGAAAGCAGCACACATGCCAGGGCGGTCAGGATGATGGTTTTCATGTCGAGGTCTCCTCCATAAGCTTCGTTCAACTATGCAAACCGCAGCGTTGCGGATTCCGGAAACAGGCGTATCGAGACAGCGTCAGAGCGGTTTGCCGAGGCCGCCCAGGCCGCTGGACTGCATGGCGCGCGCGTTCTCGACGGCCGTCTTGTCGACTGCGGTGATCGGCGCGGCGCCCAGACCGGTGCCGTTCTTGCGCGGGATGAAAGTGCCGACCGGCGCATAGGCTTCTTCGCGGGCGACTTTCTCGCCCCTGGTCGTGGGCTCGGTAGCGGCGCAGCCCGCCAGGCTCGCGGCGAGCCCGAGCGCCAGGGCGGTAAACAGCGGTAGATGTTTCATCGACGTCTCCTGGTAATCGGGAGCGATGGACTGCCATCCTTTGCCCTCGAGTATGAGATATGCATGATTCGCCAGATCGGCAAATAATTACATTAACTATTCTAATGTCACTCGCCCGGCAAAAACCGCTTCAGCCTGTCCTGGGTGACGATTACCCGCGGTGGATAGTGCGGCACAGCGCCATCGAATGAAAAAGCCAGGAGTGCTTTATGCTCCTGGCCTTTATTGAACACTTGCAGCGTGGATCAGGCGCCCGGAGGCGCGCCGGCGACACCGTTCGATTGCATGGCGCGCGCATTTTCGACCTGGGTCTTGTCGACCGCGGTGACCGGCCCGGCACCGAGGCCGCTACCGTTCTTGCGCGGGATCATGGTGCCGACCGGGGCGTAGGATTCCTCGCGGGCGACTTTCTGGCCATTGGCCGGGGTATCGGTGGCGGCGCAGCCGGCCAGGCCGAAGGCGAGGGCGAGGGCGGCGGAAAGCGGCAGATATTTCATGAACTTCTCCTGTCTTGAATGGAAGGTTTGAAGGGGTACTACCTGATACAAACCGCCCTGACCATCTTGATATCGGTGAGGCCGGCAAACACTTTCTCGATCCCGTCCATCTTCAGGGTCAGCATGCCGTCGTCGAGCGCCGCGTCGAGCAGGCTTGACACCCGGCTGTGCTCGACGAGCAGGCGCTTGACGGCATCGCTGCCGAGCATCAGCTCGTGCAGGCCGATGCGGCCGCGGTAGCCCTTGTTGCAGTCGTCGCAGCCGACCGCGCGGTACAGGGTGAAGCGGCCATCGGCATCGCCGTGGCGCTGGCGCCAAGCATCGAGAATCCGGTTGCGCGCCGCCTCGGGATCAGCCTGGTGCGACGCGGTCCCGCGCAGGTCTTCGCAATACTCCGCCAGCAGTGCCTCCACTTCCGCAGGGTCCGGTGAGTAGGACTGGCGGCAGGTCGTGCACAGGCGGCGCGCGAGGCGCTGCGCGAGGATGCCCAGCAGGGCATCGGCAAAATTGAAGGGGTCCATCCCCATGTCGAGCAGGCGCACGATCGATTCGGGCGCGCTGTTGGTGTGCAGCGTGGCGAACACCAGGTGGCCGGTCAGCGAGGCTTCGATGCCGGTGCTGACGGTTTCCTTGTCGCGCATCTCGCCGACCATGATCACGTCCGGGTCGGCGCGCAGGAAAGCGCGCATGACGCTGGCGAAGTCCAGCCCCGCCTTGCGGTTGACCTGCACCTGGCGCAGGCCTTTCTGCGTGATCTCCACCGGGTCCTCGGCGGTCCAGATCTTGGTTTCCGGCGTGTTCAGGTGGTGCAGGATCGAATGCAGGGTGGTGGTCTTGCCCGAGCCGGTAGGGCCGCACACGAAGAACAGGCCATAGGGCTTTTCGATCGCCGGCAGCAGGCGCCCGAGGTTGTAGTCGCTCAGCCCGAGCTTGCTAAGGGGAATCGGTTCGCCAGCCTGCAGGATGCGCATCACCACGTCCTCGACGCCGCCGGCCGAGGGGATGGTCGCCACCCGCAGCTCGATGTCGAGCGGGCCGTACTTCCTGAAGCGGATCTTGCCGTCCTGCGGCTTCCTGCGCTCGGAGATGTCGAGGTCGCACATGATCTTGATGCGCGCCACCAGCGCATTGCGGTAGCTCGACGGAATTTCGATGTAGGGCACCAGCACACCGTCCTTGCGGAAGCGGATGCCGGTCTTGCCCTTGCCCGGCTGCGGCTCGATGTGGATGTCCGACACGCCCTGGCGGTAGGCGTCGACGATGACCTTGTTCAGCAGGCGCACCAGTTCGTTCTCGACCGCCTCCGAGATGTCCGCCGAGGACTCGTGGTCCTCGTCGTCTTCCAACCCCGACAGCAGCTCGCCCACGGTTTCGCTGCTGCTGCCGGTGCCGAAGAAGGCTTCCAGGGTCTGGCGGAATTCGGCGCGCGTGGTGACGCGCCAGCTGACCTTCGCTTTCGGGAACAGCTGGCCGACGATGCGGCTGGCCGCGGTGCGCTCCGGGTCCACTGCCAGCACCACCAGGCCGTTGGGGCCGTCCTCGAGCGGCAGCCAGCCGTTCTCCTCGACATACTGCGCCTTGAGGTTGCGCAGCAGGTCGACCGGCTTGACGCGCTCCGGCCGGAAGGGTTCGTAGGGCAGCTTGAACCAGACGGCCAGCGCCGCGCCGATGGCGGCTCGGCGCACGTGCAGCTCGCCTTCCAGCACGTCTTCGAGGTCGGCATCGCGCTCGCGCGCGCGGCGCCCGGCCTGCTCCAGTTCTTCCTGGCTCAGCAGGGCTTCCCGGACCAGCGCGTCGTATTTGCCGCGCATGCGCTGGGGAGCGAGGCGCTGGCTGAGCGCTACCGACAGGGTCTCTCCCAGCTGGCGCACCGCCTCCATCGCGCGCGCCGGGAAGGGACCGCCACCGCGGTGGTTGATGAACTGGACCACGCCCAGCAGCTCTCCAAGAGCGTCCTGCAGGGGCGCGACCAGCATCTCGCGGGTGCGGTAGCCGGTGCGCTGGTCGACGCCGCGCTGGAACTGCAGCGCGGGCGATATCCGCCGCAGTTCGGCCTCGTCGTAGACGTCGGCGATCGCGACCGCCTGGCGGGTCTGGGCCACATAGCCGGCGATCGACGCCGGGCCGAGCGGCAGGCGCAGCTCGCGCACGGTGGTCAGGCCGGTCTTGACCCGCGAGACGATGTGTTCCTTGTCGGGCGCCATCGCGTACAGGGTGAAGCGGTCGCAGTCAAGCAGGTCGCAGAAATCCAGCCCGAGGTCGAGCATGATCTCTTCGACCCGGGCGGTGGCGTGGATACGGTTGGTGATCGCCTGCAGCTTGCGGAGGAAGACCAGCTGGCCGGCTGTGTCGTCCTGCGCGCGTGCGGGAGCGGGACCACCCATGGCCTCGTTCATCAGAGCGCCACCTCCAGGCCTTCGAAGGCCAGGTGGACCTCGAGCGATCCGAGGCGGTCGCGGTAGCGCGCGGTGACCGCGGCAAAGGCGGCTTCGAGCTCGTCGTCGCTGCGGGTCGGTTCGTGGTGGGTGCAGTACAGGGCGCGCGCGCCGACGCGCAGCGCCATCTCGATGGCGGCGTCGAAGGTGCCGTGGCCCCAGCCGGCCTTGGCTGGGTATTCCTCGCGGGTGTAGGAGCAGTCGACGATCAGGGCGTCCACGCCTTCCATCGCGGCGTCGATGGCGCGCTGGCGCTCGTGCAGGTGCTGTTCGAAGGCGTCGAAGGCCGAGTCGCCCGGTGGATAGGGGTTGTGCCAGGGCTCGTGGTCGCCGGTGAAGAACAGCGAACGGCCATTGCAGGCGATGCGGTAGCCGAGGTTGGTGACCGGGTGGTTCATCAGGACGTTGCCCACCACCGCATCGCCCACTTCGATCGGCGCGCCGATGTCGAGGGTGCGGTATTCGATGGTGGCGCCCATCTGCGTTTCGCTGACCGGGAAGTAGCTGTTCTGCAGCTGCACGCCCATCACGTGCTCGATGCCGCTGCGGGTGACCGGGTCATAGGCGCCGTGCAGGCGCACGCGGCTGCCCTTGATGAACAGGGGCGTGAAGAAGGGCAGGCCGTGGATATGGTCCCAGTGGCTGTGGGTGATGAAGATGTTGGCCTGGATGGGCGGACGCGGCGGCGAGGCGAGCAGGTGCTGCGCCAGCGGGAACAGGCCGGTTCCGCCGTCGAGGATGATCAGGGTGCCGTCGTCGCTGCGAACTTCGATGCAGGTGGTGTTGCCGCCGTAGCGCGCGGTACGAGGACCTGGGGACGGTATCGAACCTCGCACCCCCCAGAAGCGGAATTTCATTGGTACTCCCAGCCGGACTATCTGTCTTTGTTATTTTGGAACATCGATCATGATAGCGGCATTGTCCTGAAAAGCGTCCCAAAATTGTAATTTTTCGACACTTCCACCCACGTCCCATATACACCAGGTCGTAACAAAGCTAAACTTTCGGAAATTACCAACTGGCAAATAAGTTTCCGTGTGCATATGCTCTAGCCTCATGCATACGGCGTCCCTCCCGGCCGAACCATCATGCAAGAGCTGAATCCCACACAAATCGCGCAACGCCTGCACCAGCTTACGGAAGTCAGCGTGGCGCTGGGAGACACGCACGATACCGCCGCGCTGCTCGACCGCATCCTGCGCGTGGCCAAGCACATGACCGACGCCGACGGCGGCACCCTGTACCGCCCGAGCGAGGACCGCAAGAGCCTGTGCTTCCACATCTCGATCAACGACACCCTCGACATCTACCAGGGTGGCGTCAGCGGCAAGCCGATCGACATCGCGCCGGTGCCGCTCTACGACAACTACGGCAACAAGAACATCGCGTCGGTGGCGGCCTATGCGGCCAACTTCAACCAGTCGGTGAACATCGAAGACGTCTACAAGGCCGACGTCTTCAACTTCTCGGGCATGCGCTCCTTCGACACCGCCTTCGGCTACCACTCGCAGTCGATCCTCACGGTACCGATGACCGACCACGAGGGCGAACTGGTGGGCGTGCTCCAGCTGGTCAACGCCAAGAATCCCGAGACCGGCGAGATCTGCGTGTTCACCCAGACCGACCAGCGCTTCATCGAAGCCCTGGCGGCGCAGGCGGCGGTGGCGCTGACCAACCAGCTCCTGATCCAGCAGCTCGAGAACCTGCTGGAAGCGCTGGTCAACCTGATCAACATCGGCATCGACGAAAAGTCGCCCTACACCGGCCGCCACTGCCAGTTCGTGCCCGAGCTGACCATGATGCTGGCCGAGGCGGTGCACGCCACCCCCCACGGCCCGCTGGCCGGGTTCCGCATGACCGACGCCGACCGCAAGGAATTGTGGCTGGCCGGCCTGCTGCACGACTGCGGCAAGATCACCACGCCCGTGCACGTGGTCGACAAGTCGACCAAGCTGGAAACCATTTTTGATCGCATCCACCTGGTGGACACGCGCTTCGAGGTGCTGCTGCGCGACTGCGAAATCCGCGCGCTGCGCGCGAGAATCGAGCCGGGCGCGAATGCGGAGGCGATCGAGGACCGCCTGCAGTCGGAACAGGCGCGTATCAAGGCCGACCGCGACTTCCTGCGCCACGCCAACGTCGGCGGCGAAGGCATGTCGGCCGAAGACCAGGAGCGCGTGCGCCGCATCGCCGCGTACCGCTGGACCGGGCCGGATGGACGGGAAGAGGCCTTCCTGTCGGACGACGAAGTGCGCAACCTGACCGTGCGCTTCGGCACCCTGACCGACGACGAGCGCAAGATCATCAACAACCACATCGACGTCACCGTGCGCATGCTGGAGTCGCTGCCGTGGCCGAAGCACCTGAAGAACGTGCCGGAATACGCGGGCGGCCACCACGAGCGCATGGACGGCAAGGGCTATCCGAAAGGCCTGACGAAGGAACAGATGTCGGTGCCGGCGCGCATCATGGCGATCGCCGACATCTTCGAGGCGCTGACCGCCTGCGACCGCCCCTACAAGAAGGGCAAGAAGCTGTCCGAGTCGCTGCACATCCTCGGCAAGTTCGCGCTCAACGGCCACATCGATCCGGACCTGTTCGACATTTTCGTGCGCAACCGCGTCTACCTGCAGTTCGCGCACAAGAACATGGACGCGCACCAGATCGACGAGATCGACGAGTCGCAGATCCCGGGTTACCGGCCCTAGGTTCCCGCAGTTGCGATGAAACGTCTTCGCCAGGCTTTTTCCCGGTATGGGGCGCGCTGGGCGCTCGGGCTACTGCTGACGCTTGCCGCCGTGTTGTACGTCCGCGGCGACTGGACCAGCCATACCATCGAGCGACAGGACACCATCATCGCGGACATGCGCATGCGCCTCGAGCCTTTCGAGCTCGAGCCCGGCATCGTGATTGTCGACATCGACAGCAAGAGCCTGACCGAAGTGGGACGCTTTCCGTGGAGCCGCAACGTGCTGGCCAAGCTGGTCGACCAGTTGACGCGCCATTACGAGGTGGGCGTGGTCGGTTTCGACATTTCGTTCCCGGAGCCGGATACCAGCTCAGGCTATGAGGTGCTGGAACGCCTGGCCGGAACGGAGCTGAAAGAAGTGCCTGCGCTGCATGACCAGCTCGCGCGACTCAAGCCGGCGCTGGACTATGACGGCATGTTTGCGGCGTCCATGAAAGGGCGGCCGGTGGTGCTCGGCTTCAACCTGTCGGGCAGCCAGACCAAAGGCGTGCTGCCCGCACCGTATTTCGATACCGATTTCCTGAACGGCCGCGAAGCCTATGCGCATAGCGGCGAAGGCTACGAGGCCAACATCGCGCGCCTCCAGCAGGCCGCGGCCGGCGCCGGCGTGTTCACGGCCGTGATGGATGCGGATGGTCTGGTGCGCTCGTCGCCGGTGCTCTTCCGCATCGGGGACAGCTACTATCCATCGCTTTCATTGGCCACGATGGCGGCCTTCCTCGACGCCCGGGCGGTCAAGCCGGTCCTCGACACGAACAAGGACGAGATGTCCCAGTCCCAGCGCGACGCCTCCGACTTCGACACGATTCAGCTGTTCACCAGCAAGGCCGGGGTAGTCCGCTTCCCGGTGGGCTACCGAATGACGTCCACCGTCCAGTTTCGCGGTAGTGGCGGGCCGGAGGGCGGAGCCTTTCGCTATGTCTCGGCCAGTGATGTCCTGAAGGGCAAGGTGCCGAAGGAGGTGCTCGAGGGCACGATTGTGCTGGTCGGTACCACGGCGCCGGGATTGCTGGACTTGCGCGCGACGCCGGTGAACGCCGAGTATCCCGGGGTCGAGATCCACGCCAACATGATCAAGTCGATGATCGACGGGCGCTTCAAGGTCCGTCCAGGGGTTGCCGAGGCCCTCGAGGCCTGCCTGGTGGTCGCCGTGGGACTGGTGCTGACCTTCACCTTGCCGGCCCTGGCCCCCGCCTGGTCGGTGCTGCTCGCATCCGGCGTCTTCGTCGCCACCGGCTGGCTGAACTGGTACGCGTACACGGAACACGACCTGGTCCTGAACGTCTTCATCTGCCTGCTCCTGGTCGCGTCCCTGTTCGTGCTGAACCTCGCCTGGGGCTACTTCTTCGAGTTCCGCAAGGGCAGGGCGCTGGTCACCCGCTTCGGCGAATACGTGGCGCCCGAGCTGGTCGAAAAGATGGCCGAGGACCCGCAAGCCTACAACATGGATGGCGAGAGCCGCGAGCTGACCGTCATGTTCGTCGACGTGCGCGGATTCACCACCATCTCCGAGGGCCTCTCGCCGAAGGAGCTGCGCGAGTACATCAACCTGTATCTCACCGCGATGTCCGAGGACATCCGTTCCAGCCACCAGGGCACGCTCGACAAGTACATCGGCGACGCCGTGATGGCCTTCTGGGGCGCGCCCGTCAGCTTCCCCGACCACGCCAGCCGCGCGGTGGCGACCTCGCTCCTGATGCAGGAGAGCGCGGCGCGCCTGAACCGCGACTTCCTGGCGCGCGGCTGGCCGGAGCTCAGGATCGGCATCGGCCTGAACTCGGGCCTGATGCACGTCGGCGACATGGGCTCGAAAATCCGCCGGGCCTATACCGTGATGGGCGACGCCGTGAACCTCGGCTCGCGCCTGGAAGGCATCACCAAGGTCTACGGCGTCGGCATCGCGGTCGGGGTGGCGACGCGCCTGGCCGCGCCGGAATTCGTCTACCGCGAACTCGACCTGGTGCGGGTGAAGGGCAAGAACGAGCCGGTCGCGATCTTCGAGCCGCTCGGCAAACCCGGCGAGCTGGCGCCCGCCGTCATTGAGGAGCTGGGGCAGTGGGATGCGGCGCTGGCCCTGGTGCGTTCCCAACAGTGGGACGCGGCGCAGCAGGCCATCGAAGCGCTGGCCGCGGCCAATCCGGAGCGCGGCCTGTACGCCCTCTACCTGGAGCGCATCGCCCATTACCGCAGCCATCCGCCAGGCCTGGACTGGGATGGCGTAACCACCTTCGACACCAAGTAAATCCTATGCAGGATGGCTGTGTCGTTCAAACAACGGAATAGGCCGGGCATTCCCCCTTCCCATGGGGGAAGTTCTCCCTCTCGCCGCAATTTTTCTCCACTGCAACAAAAAGCTCGATAAACTGCCCGTCGAGCATGGTCTTCCTCTACAGATTCATAAGACAACCTTATAAAAACAACAATTTTTAAAGCAAATCCGATGAAACAACGCTTTGCGCGCCTGCTTGCAGGCTCAGTGCTTGCCATGGCCGTCAGCAGTGCCTGGGCCCAGGACGACATCGTCCGCTTCGAGGTCACGCGCTTCGACGTGACCGGGAACACACTGCTGTCCGCCGCCGAAGTCGATGCGGCGGTCGCGCCGTTTACCGGCAAGAACCGCGACTTCGGCGACGTCCAACGCGCCCTGGAGGCGCTCGAGGCGCTGTACCATGCACGCGGCTACAACGTGGTGACGGTGCAGCTGCCCGAGCAGGAGCTCAACGGCGGCGTGGTGCGCCTGAACGTCCAGCAGACGAAAATTGGCAAGGTCACGGTCGCAGGCAACCGCGCCTTCAGCGTCGAGAACATCCGCCGCAGCCTGCCGGCCCTGCGTGAAGGCGAAACGCCGAACCTGACCCGCGTGTCGGCCAACCTGAAGCTGGCCAACGAGAACCCCGCGAAGAAGGTCAAGCTAAGCCTGGGCAGCGGTGAGCGCGATGAGACGGTCGATGCGCGCATCGAGGTGGTCGACGAGTCCCCGTGGTCGGTGATGGCCAACTTCGACAACACCGGCACCCACGATACCGGCCGCACCCACGCCGGCGTGGTGCTGCAGCATGCGAACCTGGGGGGACGCGATCACGTCGCCAGCCTGCAATACACCACCACCGTGGAAGAGCCGTCCCAGGTCGCGGTGTGGGGCCTGGGCTACCACGTGCCGCTGTATGCGCAGGGCGCGGCGCTCGACCTGTACGCCAGCTATTCCGACGTCGACACCGGCGTGGTCAGCGCCGGCCTGTTCGACCTTGCCGTCAGCGGCCGCGGCGCCGTTTACGGCGCGCGCTACACCAAAGTGCTGGCCAAGCGCAGCCTGGGTGGACGCGAGCTGGAAGGCCGCTTCATCGCCGGCCTGGAAGTCAAGGCCTACAAGAACAGCGTGCTGTTCTTCAACCAGGACTTCGGCAACGACGTCACGGTACGCCCGCTGAGCATCGGCTACCAGGGCCGCGTGGCGCTCGATAACGGCGAAGCCAACTTCGCGCTCAGCGTGCTGCGCAACATCCCGGGCGGATCGCGCGGTTCGCAGGAAGACTTCACGGCCGCGCGCGCCGGCGCCAAGGCCGGCTACAGCGCGCTGCGCCTGGCCGCCGCCTGGAGCCGCGCGCTCGGCTCGAGCGACTGGCTGACGCGCGTGCTGGCCAACGGCCAGTATTCGCCGGACGCCCTGGTGCCGGGCGAGCAGTTCGGCGCCGGCGGCTCGACCAGCGTGCGCGGCTTCGACGAACGCGCCCTGGCGGCCGATTCCGGCCTGGGCCTGAACCTGGAAGCCTACACCCCGAACTTCTGCACCAGGAGCGGCTGGCAATGCCGCCTGCTGGGCTTCTACGACACGGCCTACGGCAAGCGCAACAAGGCGCTGCCGGGTGAACTGCGCAGCACCACGATCGCCGGCGCCGGCGTCGGCCTGCGCTTCTCGGTGGGCAGTAGCCTGAACCTGCAAGTCGATTACGGCAAGGTAGTGAAAGAAGGCGCCCTGAACGGCGCCGACAAGGACAGGCTGCACGTGCGCGTCGGCCTGGCCTACTAGGAGAGAATAGATGAGAAACGGCTTGATTCGTTTATCCAGGGCGGCGCTGTGCGTCGCTGCCTGCTTTAGAGCGCCTAACAATTCCCCCGATGGCTGCGTTGCATCGTCTCGCCGTACTAGCGTACTGTCTTCGACAATGCGCCTTGCCCTCGGGGTTTTGTTAGGCGCTCTTAGTGTGGCGCACGCCGCGCCGACGCTGCCGAAGGTGGTGGCCGGGCAGGCCAGCTTCTCTCAGGACGGCAACGTGTTCTCGATCACGAACACACCGGGCGCCATCATCAACTGGCAGAGCTTCTCGGTGAACGCCGGCGAGATCACCCGCTTCATCCAGCAAAGCAGCGACAGCGCGGTCCTGAACCGAGTCAATGGGCAGGACCCGAGCCGCATCCTCGGCGCGCTGCAGTCGAACGGCAAGGTCTTCCTGATCAACCCGAACGGCGTGGTCTTCGGCCAGAACGCGCGCGTGGACGTGAACGGCCTGGTGGCCTCGACGCTGAACATGAGCGACGCCGACTTCCTGGCCGGGAAAAAGAATTTCACGGCCGGCCCGGGCGGGAACAATGTGGCCGGCAGCGTGCGCAACGAAGGCATGATCACCACGCCAAGCGGCGGCAAGGTCTTCCTGGTGGCGCCGAACGTCGAGAACACCGGCATCATCTCGGCCCCGAACGGCCAGATGGTGCTGGCCGCCGGCCGCAGCGTGCAGCTGGTCGATTCCAGCAATCCCGACCTGACCGTGGTCGTGTCGGCGCCGGGCGACCAGGCCATCAACCTGGGCCAGGTCGTCGCCAGCGGCGGCCGCATCGGCATCTATGGCGCGCTGGTGAACCAGCGCGGCGTGGTCAATGCCAACAGCGCGGTGGTCGGCCAGGACGGCAAGATTATCCTCAAGGCCAGCAAGGAAGCCGTGCTCGAACAGGGCAGCGTCACCAGCGCGATCGGTGCCGGCACGGGCGGCGAAGTCCAGCTGCTGGGCGAGCGCGTGGCCATCGCCGGCAACGCGCAGGTGGACGCCAGCGGCGCCACCCAGGGCGGCACCGTCCTCGTGGGCGGCGACTACCAGGGCAAGAACCCGGCCCTGCCGAACGCGCAGCAGACTTCCTTCGGCAAGGATGCCGTGATCCGCGCCGACGCGACGCAAGCGGGCAAGGGCGGCAAGGTCGTGCTGTGGTCGGACGGCGCCACCACGGCGGCCGGCAGCATTTCGGCGCGCGGCGCCGGGGGCGGCAACGGCGGCCTGGTCGAAACCTCGGGCCGCCAGCTTGCCATCGACGGCATCCGCGTGGATGCGGGCGGCCAGCGTACCGGCACCTGGCTGATCGATCCGACCAACCTCGTCGTCGGCGCCAGCCTCAGCGAACCGGAACTGGATACCACCTACATCCGGGCGGACAGCCTGAAGGCGACCAATGCCGACATCGTTTTGCAGGCCACCGACAAGCTGGACTTTCGCGAAGACCTCGTCGTGGACCACAATGTGCGCGCCGAGGCAGGCAAGACGATGACGGTGGGCGCGGCGGTGAGCTCGAGCGGCGGCAGCATCGACCTGCGCGCGAAGGACAGCATCACGATCATGGCCGGCGGCTCGCTGGCCAGCCCCAACTACATCGACCTGAAGTCGAACCGCATGACGCTCGCCG
This sequence comes from Massilia sp. IC2-477, assembly GCF_020707265.1. Lineage (GTDB taxonomy): Bacteria > Pseudomonadota > Gammaproteobacteria > Burkholderiales > Burkholderiaceae_D > Telluria. The sequence continues at coordinate 299,713 of NZ_JAJFEQ010000004.1, read as the reverse complement.
GGCATATCGGCGGCGTGAACGACGTGCTGCCAGTGATATCGTTCAACCCCTTCGACAACGATCGCCCCATCTACCTGCGCGGCAGTGCGCCCACGTTCACGCTGGGCCTGGACCCGCAGCGCCTCGGCAGCTTCGGCGCCTACGAGATCAACATCGGCAGCAGCGCCCACAACGGCCTGATCAGCATCGACCAGGAACTGCGCATGGCCGGTAACCTGGTCATCGATACCAGGCACTCGATCAACATCAACGCACCGGTCACCCTGACCGGTTCGGACAGCCAGTTCATCGGCACGCTGCACGAGTCCTTCGGTTCCGCCGCAGCGGTCACCACCTCCGGCGTGCTCACCGCCAGCAAGATCAGCATCCTGGGCGCCGACCAGACCCAGATTTCGGGCCAGCTCAAGGGCGACGACATCGCCATCACCGCCGCCAGCGGCGGCATCCAGATTCGCCGCAACCCCTACGATACCGAGGGGACGTCGCTGAGCACCCGGATCGAAGCCGGCAACTCCCTGAGCCTGCGCGCCGAGGGTGAGCTTTACCAGGACAGCGGCACCCTGGTGAAAGCGCCATCCCTGGTGGTGGAAGGGAGCAGGGTCGAGATGCTGGCCGTGAACCAGGTCAGCACGCTGGCCGGCAGGGCCACCGGCGGCGACGAGGAACAAAAGGGCATGATCTTCCGCTGGAGCGGCGACCTGAAGGTCGGCACGGTCGGCGGCATCTCGGGCTTGCAGTCGGCATACGGTATGAACCTGAGGGGCGACGCCCTGCGCGCCGACCTCAACATCGAGGCTGGCAAGGACCTGGTAATCGATGCCGCGAGCATCTACGGCGCCGGCATGTACAAGGCCGAATCGATGGACCTGCGCTCGCGCGGCGGCATCGGTGAAACCACCAGTGCGCTGCGCACCAGCACCGGCCGGCTGAGCGCGGTGAACACCGCGAGCGGCCGCGCTCCGATCAACGTCCTCAACGACCGCATCCTGATCCTGGACGACGTGGTGCAGGCAGGCGAGGCCAATGCTGGTGCGATCGCGATCGAGACCACCGGCGGCCTGACCGTCGCGGCCACCCCGAGCGGCAAGCAGGGCGTGCGCACCGGCAGCGGCAACATCCGCCTGCACACCCATAGCCCGCTGACCATCGAAGGCAAGGTCAGCACCGAAAGCGGCAACGTGACCCTGATCGCGGCCGACGACGGCCCGTTGATCATCCGCGGCGCCGGCCTGGTGAAATCGACGTCGGGCAGCGTCAGCCTGACCGGCGGCACCGTCACCGCCCCCGACGGCAGTGTGCAGGTCGCCGACCCGGGCAAGCTGTCGATCACCAGGACCAAGCCGAACGAAGAGCCGAAGCCGGACCCAGAGCCGGATCCGAAACCGCCGCTCGACACCTGCCTGGCCAATCCGAATGCCCCGGGCTGTAACGGCGTGATCGAGCAGGCTGCGCGTGACTGCATCGGCACCCCCGAAACGCCGCAGTGCCGCGCCGTGCTGCCGCAGCCGCAGACTTGCCGCGACGACCCGACCAAACTCGGTTGCGGCGCGGTACTGGTGCGCGAATGTATCGTGAGCCCGAAAGCCTCGGGCTGCGAGGCGATCCTGCCGGCATGGGGCGTATGCGAAAAGACGCCGGGCACCTACGGCTGCGCACCGGTCATCGCCGAGCGCGAGGCCATTGCCCAATGCATCCGCAATCCGAAGGGCGAGGGCTGCGGCAGCACGCTGCCGGTCTGGAACGTGTGTGAAAAGGCGCCGGACACCTACGGCTGCGCGCCGGTCATCGCCGAACGCGAAGCCATCGCCCAATGCATCCGGACGCCGAAGGCCGAAGGCTGCGGCGCCACGCTGCCGGTATGGGGCGTGTGCGAGAAGTCGCCGGATACCTACGGCTGCGCGCCGGTCATCGCCGAACGCGAAGCCATCGCCGCCTGCATCAAGAACCCGGGCGCGAGCGGTTGCGGCGAGACCCTGCCGCCGCTGGATAGCTGCCGCAAGGACGGCAGCCTGTACGGCTGCGCGCCGGTGATCGAACGCGCCGAGTTCCTGGCTTGCGTGGCCAACCCGAGCGCCAGCGGCTGCGCGGCGCGCCTGCCGGAGCTCTCGGTCTGCAAAGTCACGCCGGGCAAGGAAGGTTGCGCAGCGGTGCTGAAAGTGACCTTCGATGCCTGCCTGGTCAAGCCGAGCGATCCGTCGTGCAGCGGCATCCTGCCGACCCTGTCGCAGTGCGTGAACGACAAGAGCACGGCCGGCTGCCAGGCAGTGTTGCCGACCCTGCAGCAGTGCATCGGCAGCCCGACCCTGCAGGGCTGCTCGGTGCAGCTGCCGAAGCTGGAACAGTGCGCGGTCAACCCGAACCTGGAAGGCTGCGTGGCGGTGCTGCCCAAGCCGGACTTCTGCAGCACCCATCCGACCGATCCGAAGTGCGCCGTGTTCAATCCGGCCCCGACCCAGGGCGGCGGCGAATCGAAGAAGCCGGTGGCCCAGGTCCAGCAGACCACCGTGGAGCTGCTCAATTCGCGTTCCCCGGCATCGCAGGCCAAGGCGCCGGCGGGATCGAGCGCCGCCGGCACGCCGGACGGCAGCAAGGGCGGCGAGGGCGGCGGCAAGCCATCCGAGCAGTCGGAGAATCAGGCCGGCCCGGCCGCAGGTACGAACACCGGAGTAAAGAATGAAAAGCCAGCCTCAAAAATGTATTGCAACTAATCCGGTGCAGCGGGCGCTGGGCGCGCTGCTGTTCGCGGCGCTGCTCACGGTCGGCAACGCGGCCTGGGCCGCGCAGGTCGCCGGCGTGGTGGCGCGCCTGAGCGGCCCGCTGATGGCGAAGAAGGCGGACGGCAGCGTCAAGGTACTGGCGCTCAAGTCCGAGATCGAAAGCGGCGACACCCTGGTGTCGGAAAAGAACACCTACGCCCAGATCAAGTTCATCGACAACAGCGAGATCACGCTGCGTCCCGGCACCACCTTCAAGGTCGAGAACTTCTCGTTCGACGAGGGCAAGCCGGACGCGGACAGCGCCAGCTACAGCCTGGTGAAGGGCGGCCTGCGCTCGATCACCGGCCTGATGGGCAAGCGCAACAAGGAGAAGTTCTCGCTGAAGACCCCGAACGCGACCATCGGCATCCGCGGCACCACCTTCGTGGTGCAGTACGTGGCGCCGGCCGCGCAGGAAGCCGCGCCGAAGCTGCCGGCATCCGGCGCGCCGCCGGCGCTGCCCCCTGGCCTGCACCTGTCGGTGACCGACGGCGCCATCATCGTGACCAACAACGGCGGCGCGCTCGGCTTCCAGGCCGGCCAGTTCGGCTACGTGCCGAACGCGAATCAGGCGCCGGTGATCGTACCGCCCAACACCAACCTGCAGTTCGTGCCGCCGCCCTCGTTCGACGCGGGCGCCGGCGGGCCGCTGGCCGGCAACGGGCCTGCTGCAGGCCAGGAACAGGGCGCCGACTGCATCGTGCGCTGAAGCTCAGCGCTGCAATTCAACAAGCCCCGTGCGCCACCGGCCACGGGGCTTTTTTACTATCAGGAGCGCTGGGCGCGGGCGCGCGCCAGCAGCAGTTCGCGTTCGCGGCCGTTGGCCGTCATGGCGGCGGCGCGTTCGAATTCGGCGCGCGCTTCCTCGACGCGGCCCAGCTTGGACAGCAGGTCGGCGCGCACGCTCGGCAGCCAATGGTAGCCGTCCAGCTTGCCCTCCAGCGCCAGCGCGTCGGCCAGCGCCAGGCCGGCGGCGGGGCCGTCGGCCATCCCGACCGCCACCGCGCGGTTGAGTTCGACCACAGGCGAGGGCTGGACTTGCGCCAGTTCGCCGTACAGCGCGGCGATGGCGTGCCAGTCGGTGCTGTCCGCCACATGGGCGCGCGCATGGCAGGCCGCGATCTCGGCCTGCAGCACGTAGGGCTCGCGCGGCTGCTGCAAACGCGCCGCGCGTTCCAAAGCCGCCAGGCCGCGCCGGAGCAGCACGCCGTCCCAGCGCGAGCGGTCCTGGTCGAGCAGCAGCACCGGGCGCCCCTCGGCATCCAGGCGCGCACCCATGCGCGAGGCCTGCAGTTCCATCAGCGCCACCAGGCCGTGGGCTTCCGGTTCACTCGGGGCCAGTTCGGCCAGCATGCGCCCGAGGCGCAGCGCTTCGTCCGCCAGGGCGGGGCGCATCCAGTCTTCGCCCGCAGTGGCGGTATAGCCTTCGTTGAAGATCAGGTAGACCGCTTCCAGCACCGCGCCCAGGCGCTCGCCCAGTTCCTGGGGCGGCGGCAGTTCGAAGGGCACACCGGCCTCGCCCAGGGTGCGCTTGGCGCGCACGATGCGCTGGGCCATGGTGGCCTCGGGCACCAGGAAGGCGCGCGCGATCTCCTGGGTCGACAGGCCGCCCAGCAGCTTGAGCGTGAGCGCCAGGCGCGCATCGAGCGAGAGCACCGGATGGCAGGCGGTGAACATCAGGCGCAGCAGGTCGTCGCCAATGACGTCGTTGCGCGCGGCGTCCAGGCCATCGACGAAATCGGGCACGATCAGAGCCTCCTGGGCTTCGAGGTCGAGCCCGATCTGCTCCAGCTTCTGCTGGAGCACGCGGTCGCGCCGCAGGCGGTCGAGCGCGGCATGCTTGGCGGTGGTCGTCAGCCAGGCGCCGGGCTTGTCCGGGATGCCCTGTTGCGGCCAATGCTCGAGGGCCGACACCAGCGCGTCCTGGGCCAGTTCCTCGGCCAGGCCGACGTCGCGCACCATGCGCGCGACGACCGCCACGATCTTGGCCGATTCGATGCGCCAGACCGCGGCGATGCTGCGTTCGACCTCGGCGTTCATCAAATGGCGACGTCCGCGTCCGCGGCGTCGAGCGCCTGTTCCGGCATGCCCTCCATGTACGCCAGCTCCCACATGTGGCCGTCGAGGTCTTCGAAGCCGTGCTGGTACATGAAGCCATGGTCCTTGGGCGCATTCGGCCAGTTGCCGCCGGCGGCCCTGGCCTTGGCGGCCATGTCGTCGACCGCGGCGCGGCTGTCGCAGGACAGGCACAGCAGCACCTCGGTGCTCTTGCGCGCGTCCGAGATCGCCTTCGGCGTGAAGCCCTTGAAGAAAGTTTCGGTCAGCAGCATGACGTAGATGTCTTCGCTGATGACCATGCAGGCGGCGTCCTGGTTAGTGAACTGCGGGTTGAAGCCGAAGCCGAGCGCACTGAAGAAAGCCTTGCTGCGCTCGAGGTCCTTGACCGGAAGGTTCACGTAGATCTGCTTGTTCATGGCGGTCTCCTTGTTCAGCAGGGCAGGTCGCCCGGTTCGTACAGCTGGCGTACTTCGATCTCGGCGTTGGCGAATTCACCGTGCGGGGCGGGGAAGCGGCGCGACCACTCCATCGCTTCCTCGCGCGAACGCACCTGGATCAGGGTATAGCCGGCGATCAGCTCCTTGGTTTCGGCGAAGGGCCCGTCGGTGCTGCTGCGGCGGCCTTCCTGGTAGCGGATGCGCCAGCCGTCGCGGCTGGGACGCAGGCCGTTGGCATCTAACAGGACGCCGGCCCGGGCCAGCTCCTGGTGGTACTCGGCCATCGCGGCGAACAGCGGTTCGCCGGGGAAGATGCCGGCCTCCGTGTCGGCGGTGGCCTTGACGATGATCATGAAGCGCATGTCGGTCTCCTGGTGGTCTGGATGAAAGCGTGTTGGCTGCTTTCATCCCTACGACGAAGAGGAAGGACAGGATTCGACATCGCTGCCGGACTTATTTTCCGGCCGTCCGCCTTACTGCTCGTAGCACGGGGCCAGGGCGCGCACTTCCACCGTCGCCCACTCGGCCGCCGGGCACTGCTGGGCCAGTGCGATCGCTTCCTCGCGCGTGTCGACGTTCACCAGGAAGAAGCCGCCCACCATTTCCTTGGCCTCGGCAAACGGACCGTCGACGATCCGCGCCTTGCCCGCGGGGACCGTGACGCGCACCGCCTTGTCCTGGTTGGCCAGCGATTCCGCTGCCAGCAGCAGGCCGCGGCTGCGCAGGTCGTCGCGCCAGCGCAGCATGCGCTCATAGGTGGCACGGCCTTCAAGCTCGTTGCGGGTGGCGCGCTGGCCGATGGGTTCGTGGATCAACAGCATGTGCGGCATCGGAATCCCTCCTCGGTGGATTGAACCCGGCTATTCTAAGCTGGCTGCCGACGGCTGGCACGCTGCGGCGCGCAAAGTTTTTTCATTGTGTCGTTGGACCAGCCAGCGCACGCCCAGTTGCACGGCCAGCGCGGCCATGGTGGCCGCCAGGAAGGACAGGCCGATGCCCTGCGCGCGCAGCAGCAGGGACAGCACCACGCAGAATACGGCGAAGGCATAGTAGCCATTCACCATGCCGCGCAGCAGCGCCACTGCGAAGCCGGGACCGCTCGAGCGGTGCGAGAAGCCGACCAGCACCGTGCTCATCACGGGGAACATGGCGAACAGGCCGCTCAGGCGCGGCCCCAGGCTGGATGCCGCATAGGTCACGCTCAGGGACAGCAGGGCGCCGGCCAGCATGCGCCAGGGCAGGTCGTTGGCAGGCTTGCCGCTCCCTGCCTGCCCTGGTGCCGGCCCAAAGAGGCGTGGCGCCACCAGCAGCGCGCCCACCACGGCGATGAAACCGGCCCACAGCGGCAGGGACAGGCTTTTCAGGACCAGCACCGCCAGCGCGTAGGCCAGCAGGGCGGCCGTCATCGCGCGCGGCATGCCGAGATGGGCGCAGCGCGCATAGGCGATGCTGAAGACGAGGATGGCCAGTACGGCCAGCAGCGTGTTGGCGCTGGCCGCGGCGGCAAAGGCGGGGCCCTGTTCCAGTGCGATCACCAGCAGGATCGGCCCGGCGACGATGGGAAAGGCGGACAGCCAGCCGGCCACCAGCGGTCCCCAGCGGCGGCCTGCCAGGGTGACGAGGGCGATCAGGGAAGGGACGAGCAGCAGTTTGAGTAAGAAGATCATGCGTGACGAATACAGGGCTCAAATGAAAAACGCCCGCTTTTGCAAGCGAGCGTTTTGGGTGGGGACGAAACAGGCTTACAGCACGTCGCTGGCGTGGTCCGCCAGGCGCGAGCGTTCGCCGCGCGCCAGGGTGACGTGGCCGCTGTGGCTCCAGCCCTTGAAGCGGTCGACCACATAGGTCAGGCCGCTCGAACCTTCGGTCAGATACGGCGTGTCGATCTGGGCGATGTTGCCGAGGCACAGGATCTTGGTGCCCGGGCCGGCGCGCGTGACCAGGGTCTTCATCTGCTTCGGCGTCAGGTTCTGCGCCTCGTCGATGATGAGGAACTTGTTCACGAACGTACGGCCACGCATGAAGTTCAGGGACTTGATCTTGATGCGCGAGCGGATCAGGTCCTGGGTCGCAGCGCGGCCCCAGTCGCCGCCGTCGCTGTCTGACTTCATCAGCACTTCCAGGTTGTCGTCGAACGCTCCCATCCACGGCGACATCTTCTCTTCCTCGGTGCCCGGCAGGAAGCCGATGTCTTCGCCGACCGGCACGGTGACACGGGTGACGATGATCTCGTTGTACTGCTTGGTTTCCAGCACCTGCGCCAGGCCAGCGGCCAGCGCCAGCAGGGTTTTACCGGTACCGGCCTGGCCGAGCAGGGTGACGAAGTCGCACTCCGGATTCATCAGGAGGTTGAGCGCGAAGTTCTGCTCGCGGTTGCGCGCCGTGATGCCCCACACATTGTTCTTGTTGTGGCTGTAGTCGCGCAGGGTCTGGAACACGGCCGTCTTGCCGTTGATCTGTTTCACCTGACCATAGAAGGGCGCTTCGCCATTCTGCGGCTCGATGAACACGAACTGGTTCACCAGGAGGGTCGGAATCACGGGGCCGGTCACGCGGTAGTAGGTGGCCGAGCTGCCGTTCTTGTTCTCCTGCCAGGACTCCATGTCCTTGCCATGCTTGTTCCAGAAATCATCCGGCAGCTGGACGATGCCCGAGTACAGCAGGTCGGTGTCTTCCAGCACATGGTCGTTGAAGTAATCCTCGGCCGGCAGGCCCAGCGCACGCGCCTTGATGCGCATGTTGATGTCTTTCGACACCAGCACGATGGCGCGGCCCGCCATCTTGTCTTCCAGCGCGCGCACCACGCCCAGGATCTGGTTGTCGGCCTTGCCCTCGGGCAGGCCTTCGGGCAGCGGGGCGGAATCCAGGTTGGTCTGGAAGTAGAGGCGGCCGCGTGCATCCTTGTTGCCCAGCTTGGCCAGCGGGATGCCGGCTTCGATCGCATCGTCGTCGACGTTGGCGATCAGGGCGTCGAGGGTGCGCGCCACCTGGCGGGCATTGCGCGCGACTTCCGACATGCCCTTCTTGTGGTTGTCGAGCTCCTCCAGGGTCATCATCGGCAGGTAGACGTCGTGTTCCTCGAAGCGGAACAGCGAGGTCGGGTCGTGCATCAGCACGTTGGTGTCGAGCACGAAGACCTTGCCGGCGCCGGCCTTGTCGGCCTTGCGGCTGGTGGAGGACTTGACGGTGACTTCGACCGGCTTGTGCTTGACCGGATGCGGCTGGTCGGCATCGGTCTCGCGCAGGCGCGCGCCGACGCCGTCCTTCGACTTGCGGGCCGGACCTTTCGCCAGCGGCGCTTCGCCCGTTGGCGCTTCGGCGGCCGGGGCGTTGACGGCATTCACCGGTGCGGTGCCGGTCACGCCGGCGGCGACGGCGTCGTTCGCGGCCGGGGCGGTCTTGGCCTTGCGCGCCTTGCTCGCCTTCGGCGTGGGCACGGCCTGGCCGCTGATCAGTTCTTCGAGGTCGGCGTCGGCCTTGGCGGACACGGGACGCACGGGCGACTTGCCCGGTTCGGCTTTCGGGTAATCTTTGGCCAGCAGCATGGTCGCTGGCTTGCTAGGCATTTTTGGCAGTGGCATCAGGTTCTCGATTCGAAAAAGTTCTTGGATGGACGCGCGGGCGCAGCACGGGGCGCGCCGCTGCACGGAAACGATGCTACTTGAGGGTGGTGCTGCGGGTTGAGCTGCAGCCGGAGGATGCCGGTCCGGCGGCAGTCGGGAGAGTGATGCTGATGAGATGCTCTGTGACTCAAAATAGGTGGCAATGTCCAGCAAAGTTACAGGAACTGGGTTGCTGGAGCCATCCGTTATTCAGGGCTGGCTCTTCAGAAATTCCAGCACTTCAGCCACGTGGTCGTTGACTTTCACGCCACGCCATTCTTTCACCAATCGGCCGTTAGCGTCAATGATAAACGTACTGCGCTCAACGCCGCGCACTTGTTTGCCATACATGTTTTTCATCTTCATGACAGCGAACTGGTTGCACACCGCTTCCTCGGGATCGGAAATCAGTTCGAAGGGCAGGCCGAGCTTGCCCTTGAAGTTCTCGTGCGAGCGCAGCGAGTCGCGGCTGATGCCATAGATTTCGGCGCCGGCGGCCTGGATTTCCGGATAGGCCTCGCGGAAGGCGATGCTTTCGGTGGTGCAGCCCGGCGTGTTGTCCTTCGGGTAGAAGTACAGCACGGTGTACTTCGCGGGACGGCCGGCCAGCTCGAAGGTCTGGCCGCTGGTCATGGGCGCGGAAAAATTCTCGACGGTTGCTGCAGTTGGGCTCTCGGCCACGGGATTCTCCTGGCGTGTCATGGCGGCGTTCACTACCGGTCCCGGCGAAGCAGGAGCGGATACCAGAATGATAATCGGGGCCGCCTTCTCTCGCCAGTCCTGTATGGATGGGTTCTGGAACGCGATATGGGTCGGCTATGCCATTTTTTCAAGATGCCAAGATGAAATTATTGTCGGCATTTTTTACAACATGGTGCCCTGGCTGGCTTAACTGCTTGTTTGGCAACGATGTTTTCCTGGCGCCGCCGCCTAACTGCGGGCCAGCAGGACCACGCCCAGCACGATAACGCCGAGCGCGAGCATGCGTTGCGGTGAAATGACTTCCCCCAGGAACATCCAGGCGCCGATGGCGCCGATTACGTAGCCCAGCGAGAGCATCGGGTAGGCGACGGTGACGTCAGTGCGCGAGAGTCCCAAAATCCAGACCACCAGCGAGATGCCGTAGCACAGCATGCCCAGCACGATCGGCCATTGGGTCGCGACCTTCAGTCCTGTGACGAACCAGTTGTCGCGGGTGAGGTGGATGGCGCCGCCGAGGGCGTTGGTGCCGGCCTTGAGCAGGAGCTGGGCGGCCGCGTTCAGGATGACGCCGGTGATGATGAAGGCAAAAGCCGATGGATTCATGTCGTGATTAGTATGGGCTGGCCGGGCGCAAGCGGGCCCGCCGCCGCCTGGGCGGAAAGGCCGGGCCGCCCGAAAAACTCAGGCCGCGGGTGGAATGATCAGGGCCAGCGTGACCTTGCGGCCTTCGCCCATCAGCACGTTATAGGTACGGCAGGCGGCCTGGCTGTCCATGCTTTCCACGCCCACGTGCATCGCGGACAGGCTGGCGACCAGCTTCGGATGGACGAAGCGCTGGCGTTCGCCGGTGCCGAGCACCACGACGTCCGGCGCATCCTTTGCGATTTCCTCGAAGTGGGCGGCGCTCAGGTCTTCGAAACGCGCCACATTCCACGGACGCGGCAGCATTTCCGGCATCACGGTCAGGCTGTAGTTGAAGCGTTGGGCGTTGATCTCGACCCCGCTGGCGTCGTAGCCGGTGACGGTCTGGTACTGCTGGGTATTGTCGGAATGGAGCTTCATCGTATCGCGCATTTGCATTGAGATGGAAGCGGCCATTGTAACCGCGAGAGGCGAGGTTGCTTAAATTGGGCGCTTTCGGCAGAATGGTATTTTTCGCACTGCAACATAGCGCCACAGAACAGGGGACCCCTTGCGACCGATCCTGAAATCGAACAAGCTGGACGACGTCTGCTATGAAATCCGTGGCCCGGCCCTGGAAAAGGCCCGGCAGATGGAAGACGACGGCCAGAAGATCATCAAGCTGAACATCGGCAACCTGGCCGTGTTCGGTTTCGATCCGCCCGACGAGATCGTGCACGACATGATCCGCAACATGCACGGCGCGGCCGGCTATACCGACTCGAAAGGCATGTTTGCGCCGCGCAAGGCGGTCATGCACTACACCCAGGGCAAGAACATCGCCGGCGTCGGCATCGACGACATCTATCTGGGTAATGGCGCGTCGGAACTGATCGTCATGGCGATGCAGGGCCTGCTGAACAACGGCGACGAAGTACTGGTGCCGGCGCCGGACTACCCGCTGTGGACCGCGGCGGTGAGCCTGGCCGGCGGCAACCCGGTGCACTACGTGTGCGACGAGCAGAGCGGCTGGCTGCCGGACATCGAGGACATGCGCAAGAAGATCACGCCGAACACGCGCGCGATCGTCGTCATCAACCCGAATAACCCGACCGGCGCCCTGTACCACCGCGAGGTGCTGCTCGAGATCGTCGAACTGGCGCGCCAGCACGGCCTGATCATCTACGCCGACGAGATCTACGACAAGACCCTGTACGACGGCGAAGAGCACGTCTCGATCGCCTCGCTGGCCGACGACGTCTTGTTTCTTACCTTGAACGGCCTGTCGAAGAACTACCGCTCCTGCGGCTACCGCGCCGGCTGGATGGTGGTGTCGGGCGAAAAGCGCCACGCGAAGGGCTATATCGAGGGCCTGAACATGCTGGCGTCGATGCGCCTGTGCGCCAATGCGCCGGGTCAGTATGCGATCCAGACCGCGCTGGGCGGCTACCAGAGCATCGCCGACCTGGTCGGCCCCGGTGGACGCCTCCTGAAACAGCGCGACCTCGCGCACAAGCTGCTCACCGATATTCCGGGCGTGTCCTGCGTCAAGCCAAAAGCGGCGCTGTACATGTTCCCCCGCCTCGATCCGAAGATGTACCCGATCACGGACGACCAGCAGTTCATCTGCGAACTGCTGTCCGAGGAAAAAGTGCTGCTGGTGCAAGGCACCGGCTTCAACTGGATCGCACCGGACCATTTCCGGCTGGTGTTCCTGCCTAATTCCGACGACCTGACGGATGCCTGCGACCGCATCGCGCGCTTCCTGGACGGTTACCGGCGACGCCACGCGCGTTAAGCCGATTAACGAAAATCGAGATCATGAAACCCATCAAAGTAGGCCTCCTGGGCATCGGCACCGTCGGCGCCGGCACCTTCAACGTTCTTCAACGCAACCAGGAGGATATCCGCCGCCGCGCCGGCCGCGGTATCGAGATTACGATGGTGGCGGCGCGCAACCTCGACAAGGCGCGCGGGATCGTCGGCGCCGGCGTGGAAGTCGTGGGCGACCCGTTCCTGGTCGTGAACAATCCGGACATCGACATCGTCGTCGAACTGATCGGCGGCTACGAGCTGCCGCGCGAGCTGGTGCTGAAGGCAATCGCCAACGGCAAGCACGTGGTCACCGCCAACAAGGCGCTGCTGGCGCTGCACGGCAACGAGATCTTTGCTGCCGCCCAGGAAAAGGGCGTGACGGTCGCATTTGAAGCGGCCGTGGCAGGCGGGGTGCCGATCATCAAGGCGCTGCGCGAGGGCCTGACCGCAAACCGTATCGAATCGGTGGCTGGCATCATCAATGGCACCACGAACTTCATCCTGTCGGAAATGCGCGAGAAGGGCCTGGACTTTGCTACCGTGCTGAAACAGGCGCAGGAGCTGGGCTATGCCGAAGCCGACCCGACCTTCGACATCGAAGGCGTGGATGCGGCCCATAAGCTCACCATCATGTCGGCGATTGCCTTCGGCATCCCGGTGCAGTTCGACAAGGCGTATATCGAGGGCATCAGCCAGCTGCAGGCGCGCGACATCCGCTACGCCGAGCAATTGGGCTACCGCATCAAGCTGCTGGGCATCACGCGCCGCACCCGTACCGAGAGCGGCGAGGGCATCGAGCTGCGCGTGCACCCGACCCTGATACCGGCGGCGCGCCTGATCGCCAACGTGGAAGGCGCGATGAACGCGGTGCTGGTGCAGGCTGACGCCGTCGGCGCATCGCTTTACTACGGCAAGGGCGCCGGTTCCGAACCGACCGCCTCGGCGGTGATCGCCGACCTGGTCGATGTGACCCGCCTGGCGACCGTCGACCCCTACTGCCGCGTGCCGCACCTGGCCTTCCAGCCGAACGAGATGACCGACGTCGCCATCATGCCGATGGCCGAGATCACCACCAGCTACTACCTGCGCGTCTATGTAAAGGACCAGCTCGGCGTGATGGCCGACCTGACCCGCATCCTGGCCGACGCCGGCATCTCGATCGACGCGGTGCTGCAAAAGGAGCCGGGCGACCAGGTCAACCTCGACATCATCCTGCTCACCCACCAGACCCGCGAGAAGAACATCATCGCGGCGATCGAGAAGATCGAGAATCTGCCGGCGGTGATCAGCAAGGTCACCCGCATCCGCCTCGAAACCCTGAGCTGAGCGGACCGCCAGTAGGGCGGAAACATGATTCGGATTTTGCGGCATGGTCCGCAAATCCGAATCATTTTTTTATGGGCGTCTCATGTTTGCGGGAGGCCGAGCGGCTGCGGCATCGGCACCGCACCGGCCTCGTGCATGCTGCTGGGTAGATGCTCGTCTTCGTCGATGAAGGCACAGGACAGGGCCAGCATGTCCTGTTCGATGTGGTCGAACAGCGAGGTGGTCACGCTGGCGTAGCGAAGGAGAAAGTCGGTAGAAGTCATCCGCGGATTCTACCCGCGCTGCGCTGCACAATCCTGCAGTATGCACACTCGATTGAGCCGTTTCAATCAAGTTTATCAATGCCCCCGCTTGACGCCGCGCGCCGCTTGAACGCTTCGGCGGTCTATGCTTTTTACCCATCCGGTATCGCCAGCCGAGACTTTGCGTATTAGTATCAATAGCTGAATGATGTGAATGAGCAATAGTCTTTGTATGGCTAGCGCGTCCTGATGTAGATTACGAATCTTGATTACCAGCCAACACGCAGCCCCATGAGCCAACCGAGCCAGTTTTCCCTGCTGACGCAACGCCGTTTCGGCCCCTTTTTCTGGACCCAGTTCTTCGGCGCCTTCAACGACAACCTGTTCAAGACCGCCTTGCTGGTGGCGCTGACCTTCGACACCGCCAACTGGACCACCGCCGACCCCGGCATGCTGAACAACCTGATCGCCGGCCTGTTCATCCTGCCCTTCGTGCTGTTCTCGGCAACCGCCGGCCAGGTCGCCGACAAGTTCGACAAGGCGCGCATGGCAAGGTTCGTCAAACTGCTCGAGATCGCCATCATGCTGGTGGCCGGCATCGGCTGGCTGACACACACGCTGTGGGTCCTGATCGCCGCCGTGGTCGGCATGGGCCTGCATTCGACCCTGTTCGGGCCGGTCAAGTACGCCTACCTGCCGCAGCACCTGAAATCGGAAGAGCTGGTCGGCGGCAATGGCGTGATCGAGATGGGCACCTTTGTCGGCATCCTGCTGGGCGAGGTCGCCGGGACGCTGCTGGTCGGCGTCAAACCCTGGGGCATCGAGCTGGTGGCCGGCGGCACGCTGCTGTGCGCAGTGCTGGGTCTGCTGGCCAGCTGGCGCATTCCTCCATCGCCGGCGCCGGCGCCTGAACTGAAGATCAGCCGCAATCCGTTTGCCGAATCGATCCGCAACCTCAAATTCTCGAGCCAGAACCGCACCGTGTTCCTCTCGATGCTGGGCAATTCCTGGTTCTGGTTCTACGGCGCCCTGGTGCTGTCGCAGTTCCCGCTCTACGCCAAGGATTACCTGCACGGCGACCACAGCGTGATCATGCTGCTGCTGACCGTGTTCTCGCTCGGCATCGGCGCCGGCTCGCTGCTGTGCGAAAAGCTCTCCGGCCACAAGGTCGAGATCGGCCTCGTGCCTTTCGGCTCGATCGGCCTGTCGGTGTTCGGCATCGACCTGTATTTCGCCAGCGTGGCCTACACCAATACGGCGGCCGTGGATGCCATTGCACTGCTGAGCCTGCCGGGCGCGTGGCGCATCATGCTGGACCTGGTACTGATCGGCGTGTTCGGCGGCCTGTTCATCGTGCCGCTGTTCGCCCTGATCCAGACCCGCTGCGACCAGAAGCACGTCTCGCGCACCATCGCCGGCATGAACATCCTGAATGCCTTGTTCATGGTGGCCGCGGCCGGCGTGGCGATCGTGCTGCTGGGGCAGGGCTTCACGATTCCCGAGATGTTCCTGGTGACCGCGCTGCTGAACGCCTGCGTGGCCGTGTACATTTTCTCGCTGGTGCCGGAATTCCTGATGCGCTTCCTGGCCTGGATGTTGATCCACACCGGCTACCGCGTGCGCACCATCGATGCCGACCGCATTCCCGACGAGGGCCCGGCAGTCCTGGTCTGCAACCACGTGAGCTATGTCGACGCGCTCGTGATCGGCGCCGCCAGCCCGCGCCCGATTCGCTTCGTGATGGACCACCGCATCTTCAGGACGCCCTTCCTGCGCTGGATCTTCCGCGCGGCCAAGGCGATCCCGATCGCGCCGGCCAAGGAAGATCCGTTCATGATGGAGCGCGCTTTCGTGGACATCGCGGAAGCGCTGCATCAGGGGGAACTGGTCTGTATTTTCCCCGAAGGCAAACTGACCAAGACCGGCGAGATCAGCGAGTTCCGCAGCGGGATCGCCAAGATTGTCGAGCGCAGCAAGGTGCCGGTGATTCCAATGGCGCTGCGCGGGCTGTGGGGCAGCGTGTTCACGCGCGATCCGTCGAACGTGTTCGAGCGCTCGTTTGCGCGCGGGATCCGGTCGAAGCTGGCGCTGGCGGTGGGGCAGCCGGTGGCGCCGGAGGCGGCGTCGCCGGAGTATTTGCAGCAGCAGGTGTTGGCGCTGCGGGGGGATTGGAAATAGGTGTTGTATCGCCAGGTAGCCAGCTTACATCGTGAGCGGATGATTAGTATCTTCTGTTTTCGGCTACCAGCAAACGGCGAGGCCAAGTGATCGGTATCGCTTGTCCTGTGGTGTTGGATTCATTCGGTTGAATGCCGGAGGTTCTATGAAAAAAATACTTGGATTCCTTTTGTTTGCGTTCGCAGGCACTGTGTTCGGTTCCGATGGGATAACCCTGCCCGCACAGGGCCATACTTCTGCCGAAAGCATTCGAAAGGTAGAGTCGCAGCTGCTCGGATCGAAGCGATTTCAAAGAAGCAGCGATACGAACGGGCACGCTTATTCACTCATCAGTCCTTCTGCAGATTCGTTCATCTACTTTTTTACTACGCCAGCCGAACGGGCACATCCTGCGATGGTAAAGGTGACCATCCATCCGATGGTCGATCCCCGGCAGCCCAAGGAAAACGACATCGAGACCTTTGGCGCGTACGCGGGAAAAGAAGAAGATTTCCGTGCCTGGAGTTACCGGATCGGGCGTGAGCTTGGCCGAGGTTTCGGCGATGCCGTCTTCAAGAAATGATTTGCGGTAGGTAGTCGAACGTGCAGCGGAGATGTACCTCGACCTTCGACGTCATTCCTGCAGCCAGAAGCATTCAGGCCCGCCCCAAACGAAAAAGGCCAACCGGTTGGCTGGCCTAACTCATTGATTTTGTTGGTCGGGGCGAGAGGATTCGAACCTCCGACCCCCTGCACCCCATGCAGGTACGCTACCAGGCTGCGCTACGCCCCGACGAACTCTGAAATTATATCAGAGCTCGTCCAAAAACTTGAGTTTTTGTAATAGGCAAGCGCGCAGATTTTTGTGCTTGCGCAGGTGCGAACATCGTCAATATCGCTCCCTACTCGAAAGCCAGGGCGATATCGTCGGTTCGCGCCGGTCGGGGCGCGCCAGCGGCCAACAGGTCGACTGCAGCCTCAAGCACCTTTCGCGGCGCCAGCAGGTCCAGACAGGCATGGTGGCCCTGCGGACAGCTGCTACGCAGGCAGTTGCGGCAGCTGACGTCGTGGAACAGCAGCCGGTGCGCCACGCGCCAGGGCGTGTGCTGGGGATTCGTCAGCGCATACATGTCGACCAGGGGCGTGCCGACGGCGGCGGCGATGTGCGCCGGCCCGGTGTTGCCGGTGATGAGCAGGCTGGATGAGCGGATCAGGGCGCCCAGTTCTCCCAAATTGAGTTTACCGATCAGCGAGTGCGAGGGGCCAACCCAAGTGTCGGACAGGGGGCGCAGCGATTCGACGTCGCCGCGGTCGCCGGTGAGGATGATCGGGTAGCCGAAGTGCGTTCCGAGCATGCCGATCAGGACCAGCCAGTGCCTGACGGGATAGCGGCGCGAGGCGGCGCTGGCGCCCGCGTGCAGCACCAGATAAGGGGCGTCTGGATCGATACCGGCATCAATCAGTATGGCGGCGACGCTTGCCGTGGCTTCCTGGGGAATGGCGAAGGACAGCGTGGTATCGGAGGTCGAGCAGCCGACATGGGCCACGAGGTCGAGCTGGCGCTGCACTTCGTGGCGGGTGGCGCGCTCGTGCTCGTGCTCCGGCACCCAGTGGGAGAGCAGCTGATAAGGGTTCTCGCGCGAGGACGCCAGCCGCAGAGGGATGCCGGCGAGGTGGCATAGCATGGCCGCCGGTAACGGGCTTTGCGAGTACGAGGTGAAAATGACGGCGGCATCGAAGCGCTGGGCAGCGAGCTGCGCGGCGCATTCCTGCAGGGCCGCGCTGCTGGCGAGCTCCTCGTGTTTCATCCACGGGGCACGGTAGCTGATCGCGCCGTTGAGCTCCGGAATGTAGGGCGTTACGGCTGCGCCGGACGGAGAGGTGAGCAAGGTGAGCTCGCAGCCCGGGATGCTTTGGCGCAGGGCGCGAATGGCCGGCGTGCACATGAGCACGTCGCCCAGCGAATCGAGGCGGATGCACAGGATGCGCCGTGCGGACTGCCATGCAGCGCTCATCGTGCTTCCTCGTGCGAGGCGATCAGGACGGCGGCCGAGTACAGGTCCGGCGCCATGCGGGTAGGGACACGGCGCGGGCCGAGCCGCCATTCGGTTTCGTTGCCGTTGTCGATCAGGAGGGTACGGCAGCCGGCGCGGTTGCCGGCTTCGACGTCGTGCAGGATGTCGCCGATCATCCACGAGTCGCGCAGGTTGATGTCGTGCTCGTGGGCGGCCTTGATCAACATGCCTGGCGAGGGCTTGCGGCAGGCGCAGACCATGGCGTAGGCGCCGATCGTGCCCAGCGGGTGGTGGGGGCAATAATAGAAGCCGTCCAGCGTCAGGTTTTCGCGAAACAGCAGGTCGGCCACGCGGTCGGCGACGGGGCCCATGGCGTCTTCGCCGAAGCAGCCGTGGGCGATGCCGGACTGGTTGGTCACGACGAAGAAGCGGTAGTCGAGCCGGGCCAGCAGGCGCAGGGCCGCGCCGGCGCCACTGACCAGGCGGATGCGGCGCGGCTCCACGTTGTAGGGCAGGTCGTCGACCAGGGTGCCGTCCTTGTCCAGGAAGATAGCCTTCATGTCAGGGCCACGAGGTTTCGCGCAGCGGCAGGACGGTGAGTTCGGCCACGACGGTGGTGGGCGGCAGCACCAGGACCGAGTGGATGGCATCGGCGACGTCGGCCGGGTCCTGCAGGCTGTCGGCATCGAGATCGGGGAAGCGTTCGAGCAGGAAGGGCGTGCGCATGCCGCCGGCGATGACGGCGGTGACGCGGATGTTTTCAAGCCGCAGTTCGGCGTGCAGCGCATGCGACAGGCCCAGCAGGCCCCACTTGCTGGCGTGGTAGGCGCTGGCATTGGGCCAGGCGCGCTTGGCGGCGGTGGAGGCGATGTTCACGATGTGGCCGCCGCCCTGGGAGCGCATGGCTATGGCCGCGTACTTCGACAGCAGGAAGGGTGCACTCAAGTTGGTGCCGACCACGCGCAGCCAGTCGCTGTCCGGCAGTTCGGCGATCGGCAGGGTGACGTCGGTGCCGGCGTTGTTGACGAGGATGTCGAGGCGCCCGAGCACGTCGACGGCATGCGCCACCACGCGCGGCGCGGCGCCCGGATCGGTGATGTCGACGCCGAGCGCATGTGCCTGCACGCCCAGTTCACGCAGCTGCGCCATGCTGTCGGCCAGGCGGCTGGCCTGCAGGTCGACGCCGAAGATACTGGCGCCGGAGGCGGCCAGGCGGCGCGCGAGGGCGGCGCCGAGGCCGCTAGCCGCACCGGTGATCAGGGCGGCCTTGCCGTGCAGGGAAGGTTGATGCTGCGTCGTCGTGCTCATGGGCTCCTCGGGTGGGCTCGGTTGGAATGGGAGTGCGGTCAGGCTCGGTTCAACATCAGTTCGGCACTCAGTTCGGCAAAACCGCCGGCTGGGCAGTGGAGCGGGTGGCGTCCAGGACGTCGGCGTAGATGGCAGCCAGCTGGGTGGCGACGTGGCGCCAGGTGTAGTGCTCGCAGGCGCGGCGGCGGCCGGCCTCGCCCATTGCGCGCGCCAGGTCGGGGTGCCGGTGCAGGCGCGCCAGCCGGTCGGCCAGCGCGGCCGGGTCGCGTGAGGGAATCAGGAAGCCGGTTACGCTGTCGTTGACGGTGCTCTTGATGCCGCCCACATCGGAGCCGACGACGGGCCGCGCGCAGGCCATGGCCTCGACCGGGGTGATGCCGAAGGGTTCGTACCAGGGCGTGCTGGCGAAGACGTTGGCGGCGCTGTAGTAGTCGCGCAGCACGGCGCGCGGCTGCTGGCCGGCGAAGCGCACGTGGGCGCCGACGCCGAGGTCGGCGGCAACGCTGCGCAGGCGCGCCAGTTCGACGTCATCGCCCGGCTGGCCGCCCGTGCTCGGTCCGGCATTGCCGCCGACGACCAGTAACTGGGCATCGACGCCGTGGCGGTGGCGCAGCATGGCGACGCCCTGGATGACCGTGTCGACACCCTTGCGCGGCACCATGCGGCCGAGCTGGAGTACCACGAAACGGCCGTCGTCCAGGCCCAGGCGGGCACGTGCCTCGTGCATCGGCACCGGCCACAGTTCGTCGGGCGAGAAGCCGCAGGGCGCGATTGCGATGCGCGACAGCGGCGCGCCGTAAAGCCGTTCCATGTCCTGGCGGTCTTGCGGGCACTCGGCGATGATGCGGTCGGCCGCGCGCATCAGCGCCGCTTCGATGCGCATGCGGGCGATCGGGAAGGTGTCGGCGCTGCCTTGCGCCAGCCGGCGCACGCGGCCCAGCGCATGGAAGGTGATCACGAAGGGCAGGCCCAGGCTGGCCTTCAGGTGCTGGGCGACCATGCCCGACATGAAGAAGTTGGCGTGCACGATGTCGTAGGGCACCGGCTGGCGCCGCGCGAAGCGGGTGACGTAGCGCGAGAAGGCGTCGACGTGCGGCAGCATCTGCTCCTTGGGGACATAGCGCGGCGGCCCGGCCGGCACGTGGATGACACGGATGTTCTCGCACCACTGCGCCACCAGCCGCTGCTCGGGTGCATCGCGGCGCGTGAAGACGTCGACCTGGTGCCCGGCGCGCGCCAGCTCACGCGCCAGCTGGGCTACGTACACGTTCTGGCCGCCGCAGTCGATGCTGCCGGGTTCGGCCAGCGGCGAGGCGTGGTCGCTGATGATGGCGATGCGGCGGCGCGTGCCGCCAGGGCCGGTGGCCAAGGGCAGGTGGGCAGGCGGCGCGGGTACTGCGACATCGGCCTGGGTGGAGGGCGCGCTTGCCAGTGCCGCCTTGGCCGCCGCAACGGCGGCCTGCACTTCATTCAATTTCATATTTGCTCCTGCCGGGTCGCGCCCAGGCCGGTGACGTGGCGCAGCGCGGCATCCCAGTCGCTGCTGAAGCGGCCGATCGAAAAGCGGTCGCGTGCGGTGCGGCGGGCCCCTTCGCCGAGGTGGCGGGCCAGGGCCGGATCGTCGAGCAGCACCCGCATGTCGCCGAGCAGGGTCGGCAGGTCGGTTGCGGTGTAGCCGGACACCCCGTTCTCGATGACGGTGGCCATCTCGGTGGTCGCGAAGGCCACCACCGGCAGGCCGACCATCATTGCCTCGATCACGGCCAGTCCGAGACTCGAATAGCGGATCGGACTGAACAGGAAGCGGTAGCGCGCCATGAAGGCGGGTAGCCGGGCGTGCTCGATCTCGTCCAGCCCGCCGAGTTCCTGGGCAGCCATGCCGACCAGGTCGAGCGGGATGGTCTGGCGCGCCTGCAGGAACAGGTCCGGGCCCATACGGCGGCCGCGGCGCGCGAGGTGGTTGGTGACCACCAGGCCGCGCGCCAGTTCGCCGCTGTAGTGCACGTCCGGCGGCGCCAATACGCCATGTTCGATGACGCGCACCGGCGTGCGACCGCTGTCCCACATCAGGGCGTTGAATGGCGTGACATGTATCAGCAGCACGTCGGGATCGTCGACCGGATGGCGGGTGCTGGCCGGATGCCCCATGGGCGGGTCGTGCTCGAGGTAGATGCGCGGCAGCGCGCGCTGGGCCGGGGTGAGGAACTCGTACTGGTCTTTCTCCCACTGGAAATCGTCCTGGAATAGGATGCAGTCGAACTCGTGGTCACGCGCGAGCTCGGCAGGCAGGTCGTGCACGTTGTCGCGCCAGGGCATGCTGCCGCAGCGTCCGCCGTAGCCGGGCGGGCAGCCGGGCTTCGAGAGCACGTAGAAATCGTGCGGCGCGTGCGACAGGTAGTGCAGGTAGTTGCCGTGGGTGTGCCAGGTGAGGACCTTCAGTCTGCGCATGGCGGCCTCACGCGAAACGTACGCGGTAGCGCACCGCGCCGGCCAGGCGCCAGAACACCGCCAGTGGCGGTAGCAGGGCCGAGGTGAGGATCATCTCGGCCACGTGCGCGGGCGTGTGCGCGGCCCCGCGCAGGCGGTGCGCGCACAGGCGGCCGGTGAGCAGCAGCCAGGCGGCGAAGGCGAGGCCGGCCAGCACCGGCAGCCCGGCCAGCAGGCCGGCCAGCGCCAGCAGCAGCACGGCCACGATGGCGTAGTGGTCCCAGCGCGGGCGCGGCTCGACCTTCTGGCGGTACAGGGCCGGGTGTTTCTTGTAGAGCAGGGCGTCGAACACGGCGTGGCGGATCTGCAGCAGGCTGGCGCCCCAGGGCACTGGGCGCACGGGGTGGACCACCAGCGCACGCGGGGCGCGCACGATGGGGACGCCGTGTTCCAGCAGGCGGAAGTACATGTCGGCGTCGCTGCCGCGCGGCACGCTGAAGCGCTCGTCGAAACCGTCCAGGCGTTCCAGCACCGTCTTGCGGAAGAAGCAGCTGGCGCTGGTGAAGCCGGCCGCATCGTGGCCGTGGGCGCTGCGCTGGTATTCGGTGGGGCGGGCGGGGACCGGGGTCTGGATGCGCCCGCAGACGACCTCGGCGTCATCGGCAAAGGCGGCCACCCCTTCGGACAGCCAGTTGGGTTCTGGAACGGCGTCGTCGGTGGTGAAGGCGACGATGGGCGCGCGCGCGGCGCGCCAGCCGCGGTTGCGGCTCGATGCCGGGCCGACCGGGCCCGGGTTGGCGACATAGGACAGGCGCGGGCCGCGTTCCAGGGTGCGGGTGCGCCAGCCCGCCACCAGGTGCAGGGTGTTGTGGTTGGGTTCGTCGTCGACGACGACGATCTCGTAGCGCTGCGGGTCGAACCCCTGACGCATCAGCGCGTCCAGGCAGCGGTCGAGCAGGTCCATGCGGCCGCAGGCGGGCACCACCACCGAAACCGCGATCGTTGCGTCATCCGTCGTTGCAGGCATGTCTCGTCTCCGCGTGTACTCCAGTCACGTTGGCCGTCATCGCGACGTGCGAACGACGGGGCGTGTTGAGTGCGGTTGGAGTCGGGCGGGAACGGACGGGTTCCGTCAGAGGGAAGGGGCTTGGAGGTGGATCAATGATCGGGCTGGACGGCCAACTGGCGGTGGCCGTAAATGTTTCCGGAATATTCTAAAGCTCGTAGACCGCGTGGGCGGGAGGACCCGCCCACCCTACAGGTTACTTACGCGAAAAGCCGGTGTCGTCGTCCATCTTGCGATCGCCCGCCAGGCGGTTGGCGCCGGCCGGGCTTTTCGGCAGGCCGCCGGCGACGTCGTTCGATTCGTGCACCGGGTCGGTGTCGGCCTGCACGCTCTGGCCCGGCTTCCAGCCCTGGTTCTCGCTGCGCGGCCCGCTGTTGCCGGGGCTGCGCGGCAGGCCGCCGGCGACGTCGTTCGACTCATGGGACAGGGCCTTGCCTTCGCTGCCGCCGGCCCCGGTCTGCGAACCGCTGCGGTCCGTGCTGCCCTGCTGGTTCTGGTCCTTTTGCTCGTTCATCGTTCCCTCCTTTGCTGGTTCGTCGGGTGCGGGCCGACCGCCATGCCGGTGCCTTCTCCCTGGCTTGCCGCGCTCTGCTTGTTGCCGTAGCCGACCTGGGCGGTCGTGCCCTGGGACTCGTAGGTGCCCGGCGCCACGCCGTGGTGGCGGCCCAGCGAGCCGCCCTGCAGCTCGGGCTGCCGTGCGTCGTGCGGGTTCATGTCGTGCACGGCCTGGCTGTTGCCCTGCTGGTTGGCCGGGTGGGCGCGCAGGTCGGTGCCGGAATCCCTGTCGCGGTGGCCGACGGGTTGCTCCAGCAAGCCCCAGGCGCCCGAGCGCTGTTCCATCTGGCGCTGGTGGCTGTCGGTGATGCCTTGTTGCGGGCCGGAGCCGCCGGTCTGCTGGCTTTGCAGCGAGCCGCCCGGCAGGTCATCGGGCACGGCGCCGGGGAGGGTGGTTTCGTAATCGGCGCGGCCGCCGTCCTCCGCGGCGACTTCCTGCTGGCCCATGCGCGCGGGATCGTCCGTCGGGCGCATCTCGTTTTCGCCGCGGATCACCGATTGCTGGCCTGGTCCCTGCGGATAGGTGTGGTCCATCGGGCCACTCTGGGTATTGCCCTTGGAGCCAGGTGTCCATTTCTCGTTGGCGCCGTTATTGGTCTGGTTATTGAATTCGCTGCGTTGGTTCGCGTCCATTGTCGACTCCTTTCGATAAGCCAGCGGTAACTGCTCGAGTCCCGCCTGATACTGCCATCATGCGCCGGTCTCCTCCAACACAGTATAGGAAGACGTAGGGGTGCCATGTAGGACACTTACTGAAGGGTTTGTTGACGACTGGAAGTACATTTTCGTTAATGCATTTTCTGTCGCGTGAAGTCCTACAAAGTCATCTGAAAGCGTCCTATACCAGCATTCATCTGTGCTACCTAAGATGATTTCGCCGGTCACTCATCGGGCATAGATTGTGATGGGTAGAAGCCTGCCGCAGGACGCGGCGGTCCATAAAGCGTACAAGGGAGAAGATCATCATGGCCTCGAGCAATCAAGGTAACAAGCAAGGTAGCAACCAGGGCGGCAACAGCCAGAGCAGCGGCACCCGCAATCGCGGTTTCGCATCGATGGATCCGGAACGCCAGCGTGAAATCGCCAGCCAGGGCGGCAAGGCTGCCCACGCCAAGGGTACGGCGCACGAGTTCACCTCGGAAGAAGCCCGCCGTGCCGGCAGCATGAGCCACGGTAACCGCCAGTCGGCCAATGCCGGCTCGGGTGGCCCGTCGCGCGCAGCCTCCAGCAAGGGCGGCCGCAACTCGCAGGGCGGCCGCGGCTCGAAAGAGTAAGGCCGGAGCAAGGCTCGCGCGTTGCGGAAGCCGAAGCACGACAACGTCGGGGAGCGCAAGCTCCCCGTTTTGTTTTTTGACCCTCGGATACCACACAACTGGGCCATGGGATGCGGTAGAATCGCTGCGCCTTTTTCAACCTTTCCCTAGGAATATCGTCGTGAAACCTGCGGTAATTCGTGAAGTCAAGAGCATGTCCATGTCCTGCGACCGCGTCGGCAACCTGTTGCTGGTGAAATTCTCCAGCAAGGGCGCGCGCGACCTGTGCATCTATGTGCCGGCCTTTATCGTGTTCTGGCTGCTCAGGCACCTGCCGGTCAACCAGGACCCGAACCTGGCTGCGCCGCCGGCCGCGCCGCAGATCACGCAGCAAGACTGGGACAATCCCTACACCCCGCGCGCCCAGTACGTGCAGTGCAAGGAACTGCGCGGCGCGCTGCGCATGACCTTCGTCCTCGACAGCAAGGAAGACCTGACCGTCGTGCTTGACCGCAGCAACGTCGAACTGATGCGCCAGGTCATGGCCATGTACACCAAGGACCTGATCGACCTTGACGCGCAGTAAGCGGAGCAGGCCGGGCAGGGCGAGGACCGCGCCGGTCTGCGCACTGTCCGGTAATATGCGTTTCTTTGAACGGACAATGAAGGATTCGCCATGCCCATCAAAATCAGCCAGACCTTCGATTCCGGCGCCATCGAAGTCGTGCGCGCCGACGGCCCCAGGGCGATCGACCTGAACCTGCGCAAGGATTCGCACGCCGACATCCACCAGTGGTTCCACTTCCGCCTGCAGGGCGCGCGCGACCAGGCCTGCACCATCCGTTTCCTGAATGCGGGACAGGCCACCTACCCGAAGGGCTTCGAGGACTACCAGGTCGCCGCCAGCTACGACACCGAGAACTGGTTCCGCGTGCCGACCAGCTTCGACGGCCAGGTGATGACGATCAACCACACGCCTGAACTCGATAGCATCTACTACGCCTATTTCGAGCCCTACACCTGGGACCGCCACCTGCGCCTGCTGGGCGAAGTGGCCGAGAACCCGGTCGCACGCGTGCAGGACATCGGCACCACCATCGACGGCCGCGACATGAACCTGGTCGTGATCGGCAACCCGCAGGCGGAAAAGAAGATCTGGGTGATCGCACGCCAGCATCCGGGCGAAACCATGGCCGAATGGTTCGTCGAGGGCATGATGGATGCGCTGCTCGATAACGCCAACCCGGTCGCGCGCAAGCTCCTCCAGCGCGCCGTGTTCTACATCGTGCCGAACATGAATCCGGACGGCTCGGTGCGCGGCAACCTGCGTACCAACGCGGCCGGCGCCAACTTGAACCGTGAGTGGATGACCCCGTCGCTGGAGCGCAGCCCGGAAGTGCTGTGCGTGAAAAACAAGATCCACGAAACCGGCGTCGACATGTTCTTCGACATCCATGGTGACGAAGCACTGCCGTACAACTTCGTGGCCGGCAACGAGATGCTGTCCGACTTCGGGCCCGAGCGCCAGGCGCGCCAGGATGCCTTCGTGCAGCGCTACATGGCGGCCAGCCCGGACTTCCAGAACGTCTACGGCTACGCCGCGAGCAAGTACAACGAGGAACTCCTGACCCTGGCCTCGAAGTACATCGGCCACACCTTCAAGTGCCTGTCCCTGACCCTGGAAATGCCGTTCAAGGACAATGCCAACCTGCCCGATCCGCACACAGGCTGGAACGGCGCCCGCAGCGCGGCACTGGGCGCGGCGATCCTGCAGCCGATCCTGCAGACGCTGGACTGAGCGTGGGCGTCGAAATCGAGCGCAAGTTCCTCCTGTCCGGCGAGGACTGGCGCGCCCTGGGCGAACCCGTGCTGCTGCGCCAGGGCTATCTGTGCTCGGACCCGGTGCGCACCGTGCGGGTGCGCATCGAGGGCGAGGCCGGCGTCCTCACCATCAAGAGCAAAAGCACGGGCGCGACGCGCGGCGAGTGGGAGTATCCGATTCCGCTGCCTGAAGCGCAGGAACTGCTCGACCGCCTGTGCGAGCGCCCGCTCGTCGAAAAATACCGGCGCCGCATTGCGTACGCGGGCTTTACCTGGGAAGTCGATGAATTCCTGGGCGAGAACGCGGGCCTGATGGTGGCCGAAATCGAACTGCCCTCCGAAGACGCGCAGTTCGAGAAACCCGCGTGGGTCGGCCAGGAAGTCACCGGCGACAAGCGCTACTACAACTCCAGCCTGATCCGCTTCCCGTTCTCTCAATGGACCACACCATGATGCATGTCTCCCGCCGCGCCGTCCTGAGCCTGGTCTTGGGCGCGCTGCTGCCGTCGGCCGCTTTTGCCGCCGCGCCCGCCGCATACTTCCCGCCGCAGGGCGAATGGGCCCGCAAGTCACCCGCCGAACTCGGCATGGACCCGGTCGCACTGGCCGCCGCGGTGCAGTTCGCCCAGTCGCGCGAAACCACCCGCGCCGTCGATTTCTCCGACCAGGAAGCCACCTTCGGCAGCCGCCTGGGTTCGATGCCGACGCGCCGCGCCCGGACCAACGGGCTGGTGATCTACAAGGGCTACGTGGTGGCCGAATTCGGCGACACCCAGTTCGTCGATCCGACCTATTCGGTGGCGAAAAGCATGTTGGCGACGGTCGCCGGCGTGGCCGTGCGCGACGGCCGGATCGTGCTGGACGAACCGGTGGCCAAGCGCGTGAACGACGGCGGCTATGCGTCGCCCCAGAACGCGCGCGTGACCTGGCAGCAGCACCTGCAGCAGGAAACCGAGTGGGAAGGCAGCCTGTGGGGCAAGAACGCCGACTTCATCGGCAAGGAAGCCTTTGGGGCAGGGGAGCGCAAGCCGCGCGCCCTGCAGGCGCCGGGCAGCTTCTACGAATACAACGACGTGCGCATCAACCGCTTTGCGCTGTCGCTGCTGCGCGTATTCGACCAAGCCGTGCCGGACGTGTTCCAGCAGCAGGTGATGGACCCGATCGGCGCCTCGAACAGCTGGAAGTGGGTCCCGTACCACAACAGCTATGTGGAACTGAACGGCAAGCCGGTAGCGTCGGTCAGCGGCGGCACGCGCTGGGGCGGCGGCATGTGGATCAATTCCTGGGACATGGCGCGCTTCGGCTACCTGTGGCTGCGCGGCGGGGCCTGGAACGGCAAGCAGGTGCTTCCGCCGTCCTACGTGAAGGCGGCGCTGAGCCCGAGCGCGCATGGCCCGGACTATGGCTATCTCTGGTGGCTCAATACCAAAGGCAAGAACCTGCCTGGCCTGCCGGCGAACGCCTACGCTGCGCTGGGAGCAGGCAGCAACACCGTCCTCGTTTCGCCTGACCACGATCTTGTGATCGTCTGGCGCTGGCATGCCGGCAACGCTGCCGACTTCGCCACCAAAGTCATTGCCAGCATCCGCCGCTAAGTCCTTCCGCTTGGCTGACCAGGCCGCCTTTATCGGCAGCAGCCCGCCCGGCGCTGCTGCCGCTCACTTCCCTCGCTCCCTTTCACTGTTCGCGCCGACGATCGCGGCTGCCTGCGTTCGCCTTGTGCCATCGCTCTTCCATTAGTGTGAATGTAAACGATAATGAGAATGATTCCTGTTTACATATCGGAACCTTTTCTTTACAATAATTTTCATTGTTGACTTTCCCACCATCTGACTGCCAAGGAACAGCTTCGTATGAAAACAATAAAAAGCCGCAAACACCCTCAATCGCGCGTGATGGGCACCGCCCTGGCGGCGGTCCTGCTGCCAATGGCCGCGCACGCGAACGACATGGACGGTGCTGCAGCCGCGATGGCCCCCGCCACCACCGTCGAAGTGGTTGGCAAGGCCGAGAACGCTTTCAAGGCTGAGCAGGCCTCGTCGCCCAAGTACACCGAGAAGCTGCTGGACACCGCGCAGACGGTGCAGGTCATCAAGAAGGAACTGTTCGAGCAGCAGGGCGCTGTGACCCTGACCGAAGCCCTACGCAATACCCCGGGCGTGGGCGCCTTCTTCCTGGGCGAGAACGGCAACACCAACACGGGCGATGCGATCTTCATGCGCGGCTTCGACACCTCGGGCAGCATTTTCGTGGATGGCGCGCGCGACATCGGTTCGATCTCGCGCGACACCTTCAACCTGGAGCAGATCGACGTCCTGAAGGGCCCGGCAGGGACCGACACCGGCCGCGGCTCGCCGACCGGTTCGATCAACCTGGTCAGCAAGAAGGCCAACATGAGCAGCGGCCGCTCGGGCTCGGTACTGGGCGGCACCGACTCGCAGAAGCGCGCCACCGCCGACCTGAATACGGTCCTGAACGCCGAGCGCGGCATCGCCCTGCGCCTGAACGCGATGGCGCAGGATTCCGGCGTCCCTGGCCGTGAGGTGGTCAACAAGAAGCGCTGGGCGGTCGCCCCGAGCATTGGTTTCGGCCTGAACGGCCCGACCCGGGTCTACCTGGATTACCTGCACGTGGACCAGGACAATGTTCCGGACGGCGGCGTGCCGACCATCGGCCTGCCCGGCTACACCAGCCCGGACCCGGCCCGTCCCTTCATCGGCAACGCGGCGCCGGTCGACCCGGAAAACTTCTACGGCTCGAACAACGATTTCGACAAGGTCAAGGCCGACATGGCCACCATCCGTGTCGAGCACGCCTTCTCGCCGACCCTGCAGCTGTCGAACGTCAGCCGCTACGGCCGCACCAAGCAGGACTACCTCCTGACGGCCTGGCTGGCCAGCAGCGCCAACTTCCGTACTCCGGTGGTGACTGACCCGTCGACCTGGACCGTGGCGCGCAGCACCCGCACCGTGAAAGATGCGGAGAACAAGATCCTGACCAACCAGACCGTGCTCACCGCCGATTTCGACACCGGCAGTCTGAAGCACACCCTGGTCACCGGCCTCGAATTCGTCAACGAGACCCAGGTCAGCTTCGGCCGTACCGGGCTGGGCACGCTGCCGGCCGCCAACCTGTACCGCCCGAACCCGGCCGACCCGGTGACCGGCCTGACCCTGGCCCGCACCGGCGCCTATACCGAGGGCGACGTCGACACCCAGAGCCTGTTCGCCTTCGACACCATCAAGCTGGGCGAGAAGTGGATCTTCAATGGCGGCGTGCGCGTGGACCGCTTCCGCGGCGTGTTCGATGCGGTGACCTTGACCAACAACGTGCTGGTCCCGGCCCGCCTGAACGTCAACAAGACCCTGGTCAACGGCAAGGCCTCGCTGCTGTACAAGCCGACCGCGAACAGCAGCGTGTACGGCATGGTCGCCACCTCGAAGCAGCCGCCGGGCGCCAACTTCACGGCATCGAGCAGCGCCAGCAGCGCCCAGAACCCGATCTTCGATCCGCAGGAAACCACGAACTGGGAACTCGGCGGCAAGCTCGACCTGCTGCGCCAGAAGCTGGCGCTGTCGGCGGCCCTGTTCCGTACCGACGTCAAGAACGAGATCGAGCAGGACCCGGTGGACCTGCAGTGGTACCAGACCGGCAAGAAGCGGGTGCAGGGCGTGGAACTGGGCATGACCGGCGCGCTGGCCAGCAACTGGCTGGTAAGCGCGGGCTACCTGTACATGGACACCAGCGTCGAAGCCGGCCGACTGATTACTGCCAACGGCGAGAACAGCCTGACCTACACGCCGAAGTCCTCGTTCACGCTGTGGACGGCGTATGACGTGACGCCCAACTTCAAGATCGGCGGCGGCGCCCGCTTCGCCGACGAGCTCAAGCGCGGCACCGACGGCGCAGTGGGCACGCCCACATACACCGAGTCCTACTGGGTGTTCGATGCCATGGCCCAGTACCGCATCGGCCCGAATCTGGACCTGCGCCTGAACGTGTACAACCTGGCGGACGAACGCTACGTGGCCAGCATCAACAAGAGCGGTTACCGCTACACGCCAGGCGCGCCGCGCTCGGCCAGCCTGACGGCGAACTTCCGCTTCTGAGATTCGCCGTGCTTTTGTAGGGTGGTCGGCTTCGCCGACCACCCTACTGCTTGCGCTGCTGCGCGAACCAGTCGAACAGCCCGGCCTCGCCGTAGGCATGCACCCATGCGTCGA
Source organism: Massilia sp. IC2-477 (assembly GCF_020707265.1). Taxonomy (GTDB): domain Bacteria; phylum Pseudomonadota; class Gammaproteobacteria; order Burkholderiales; family Burkholderiaceae_D; genus Telluria. Next base: position 269,329 of record NZ_JAJFEQ010000004.1, on the reverse strand, counting down.
TGTGGCCTGCCTCCGGCAACACCGTGTACTTCACGTTGCCACCCTGCGCCTTGAGCGCTTCCACCATGCGTGCCGATTCCTGCTCCGGCACCGCGTCATCCTTCAGGCCGTGGAAGACCCACACCGGAATGTCTTTCATGCTGCGCGTCAGGCGCGGGATGCCGCCACCGCAGATCGGCGCCACCGCCGCGAAGTACTCCGGATAGCGTGAGGCGAAATCCCAGGCGCCGTAGCCGCCCATGCTGATGCCGGTGAGGTAGACCCGTTTCGGGTCGACGTTGTAGCGCTTCAGCACATCGTCCAGCATCGATTTCAGCAGGTAGGTATCCCACCACTGGCCGTCCGGCACCTGGGGCGAGACCACCATGAAGGGAAAGTCCGGATCCTTCTCGACGATCGCCGGCGGGCCCCAGGCCTTGACCTTGTTCAGGTCGGCGCCGCGCTCGCCCGAACCGTGCAGGAAGACGATCAGCGGAACCTTGTCGCCCTTGGCGCTGTAGGACTTGGGCAGGAAGGTCAGGTAGTTGATCTTGCCCTTGATGCTGGTGCTGTGGGCTTGCTGGGGAGACTTGGCCGGCGCCGGAGCGGCGAAGGCGAGGGAGGCGGTGCAGAAGGCGAGGGTAGCGGCGGTGAGACGGAGCATCTCGGGTTCTCCATGCGACGGTTGACGAACATCAACTCTAGCATGGCAACTGTAGCGTGGGCGGGTTCTCCCGCCCACGCGGTCAAATTACGGTGCTACTGCCAGCGCGGCTGATCATCCCATAACTATCACCGCGTGGGCGGAGGATCCGCCCACCCTACGAAAAACGGTCAGCTCAGTGGAAGTGCTCGCTCCCGGCCGGCGTATCTTCCGGCATCTCAGCATGCACCAGCTCGCCCGACGGATCCGCAAACAGCGGCGACCCGCAATCGTCACAGTACTCGGCGACATAACGCTCGTTGATGCGCTTGATGTGCGCAATGCCTGCTTCGTTCAGGTGGGCGACGATCTCGTTGAGGGGCGTCAGCGGGGCGGGGCCGGCGGCGAACGGGCCTTCCATCGGCGTGCCGTTCTCGTCTTCCTGACCGTACAGCGGCCACACGATGCCGTACATGACGTCGCTGTCCTGGCGCATCGTGAACGAGACCCGGTATTCGTCGATCTGGATGTCGGCCGACTCTTCGCCGAAGCCGGCGATGACGGCGCGCAGGTCGGAGGCTTCCACGCCCAGGGTGTGGGTCAGGTAGTGGACGGCGGCGCGGATCGAGATCGGGCGGATCAGCTTGTCGGCTTCGCGGCAGGCCACGTAATACGCTTCCGGCAGCAGCAGCTCGACGCCGCAGCCTGGCAGCAGGCGCGCGATGTTGGCCGTGCCCTGGGCGCGCCACTGCTCGAGCGCGCGGTTGCGCTCTTCGGCGAAGCCGATGTGGTGCTGCGGTTCCTGCCAGCGGAACATCGGGGCGCCCTGGGGCGCGACGATCGCCACCAGCAGGTAGCGGGTATCGGCCAGGAAGGGTGCGGTTTCGTCCACGCGCGCGGCCGGCTTGACCGTGCCGCCCTTGTGCGCGGCCGCGGCCAGCTTGTGGGTCAGGGCATAGGTCTCGGCATGGGTGCGCGGCAGCTGGTCGATCGAGTACAGCGTCGGCGCCATGGCGATGCGCGTGCCTTCGGCCAGCAAGTGGGCCGAGAAGTGCGCCTGCAGCGTGCTCAGCATCTCCGGCGGGATATTGCCCGAGGCGATGTTGAAGCGGGTCCAGGCGAGCACCGGCGCCGCCACCAGCAGGGCCTGCCAGGTGACGTCACTCCCGTCCTGCTGCTCGACCATGGTGGCCGACTCGCTCACGGCCTCGACCGCATCCATCAGCACGTCGTACGAGGCCAGATCGTCCTTGAACAGGGCGTTGAGGGCGGCGTCGATGCTGTCCTGGTGGTTGGTCTTGAGCAGCTTCTGCAGTTGCGTGTCCAGTTGGTGCTCCCAGGTCCGTTCCTCGACGCGGCTGGCGGCCTGCATGATGGCTTGCGCGATGCTGACGAGACGCTGGCTTTCGGCGGAGAGTTTAGGGGTTGAATCTTTGGAAGGACGACGCATGGCGCTAGGGGTCTCTCTTTTCAATAAATGGTCAGGTCATGATAAACCCATATCCCCGGTATTGTAGTTGATTCGGCCACATGCCACGAACACGCCGCCGTCAGGCACAAAGGACGTTGCGCTTGCCAAAAACCTGAATAGAAACCATAATGCGAATCGTTCTCATTAAAATTCCGGGGCCGGGCGAGATTGCCGGGTTTCTCTAACTAAGAAGAAAATGACCAAGATTAGCTCGCAGGCCAACAACACTTTCATCAAGAGCAAGAAACACTCCCGTCCTTCCGCCCCTGTGCTGGCCGTGCTGGCCACGCTGGCCATGCCGCTGGCCCACGCCACCGGCATCGACGAAGCGCCGGAACTGCCGGCGGACGCCAAGCTCCCGCAAGTGCACGTGACCGCCGGCAATGACCGCGCCGTGCAGGGCCCAGTGCGCGCCAGTTCCGACAAGTTCACCGCGCCGCTGCTCGACACCCCGAAATCGGTCACCGTGGTGACCTCGGAAACCATCTCGCAGACCGGCGCCGTGTCGCTGACCGACGCGCTGCGCACCGTCCCGGGCATCACCATCGGCGCCTCGGAAGGCGGCAATCCGGTGGGCGACAACCTGTTCATCCGCGGCTACAACGCCCAGACCGACACCTATATTGATGGCGTGCGCGATTCCGGCTCGCAGTCGCGCGAGATCTTCGCGATCGAGCAGGTCGAAGTCGTCAAGGGCCCGAACTCGGCGATGGGCGGTCGCTCCTCGGCCGGCGGCGGCGTCAACATCGTCACCAAGACCGCACGCGACACCAATTTCAATAACGCCACCGTCGGCCTGGGCACCGACAAGTATGCCCGCGTCACTGCCGACCTCAACCGCGTGGTCGGCGAGAACACCGGTTTCCGCCTGAACGCCATGGTCCACGCCAACGACATCGCCGGCCGCGACGTGGTCGGCGGCGAGCGCTGGGGTATCGCGCCCACCGTCACCTTTGGCCTGAACGGCCCGACCCGTGCGATCCTGAGCTATTACCACCTGCAGAGCAGCGAGATCCCGGATACCGGCATCCCGTTCAACAACCCGATCGCCAGCGGCCCCAACACCGCGAGGAATGGCGGCGGCACCCCATTCACCGTGGACCGCGAGGCCTTCTATGGCCTGAAGAACCGCGATTTCCGCGACACCCAGACCGATGTCGCCACCGTCGACCTGCGCCACGAGTTCAGCCCGAACCTGGCCATCCGCAATGTGACGCGCTGGGGCAAGACCGGCCAGGACTACGTCTACACCCAGCCGGACGATTCGAAGGGCAACACCGTCCTGTACGGCACCGTCTGGCGCCGCGCCAACACCCGCGTGGTCGACACCAAGACCCTGGCCAACGCGACCAGCCTGACCGGCCAATTGACCACCGCTGGCATCAAGCACAGCTTCAACGTGGGCGTCGAGTTCTCGCGCGAGGACACCGACCGCGGCAGCTTCGTGTTCACGCCGGGCACCAACAACCCGGTGGCCGGCACCTCGAACTGCCCGACCGCAGGCGCCGCCACCCTGTACAACTGCACCACGCTGGTCAACCCGAACCCGTACGACCCGTGGGTCTACACCCGTACCAAGTCGCCGACCCTGACCACGGTCGAGACCCGCACCCGCGCCGTGTACGGCTTCGACACCATCGAGTTCACCCCGCAGTGGCTGCTGAACATCGGCGCACGCTGGGACGACTTCTCGAGCACCCTGTTCACCCCGGCCACCGCCACCGCGGGCGTGGTCAATGCCCGCGTGCAGTCGACCTTCGACACCTACCAGGCCGGCCTGGTGTACAAGCCGAAGGCGAACGGCAGCATTTACGTGTCGTGGGCGACCTCGGCCACCCCGCCGGGCAACGACGGCGGCGACGGCCTGGACGCGCTGACCGTGCAGATCCAGAACCTGCAGCCGCAGAAGAGCCGCAGCATCGAGCTGGGCACCAAGTGGGAAGTCCTGCCGGGCGGCCGCCTGTCGGTCAGCGCCGCCGTGTTCAAGAGCGACATGGACAACGCCCGCGTCACCGCGCCGGACGGCAGCACCCAGAACGTGGGCCGCAAGGAACTTGAAGGCGTGGAATTCGGCCTGTCGGGCCGCCTCACCAACGCCTGGACCGTGTTCGGCGGCTACACCTACCTGCACGGCATCATCGCCGACAACGGCTTCGTGAACACCGGCACCGCCTCGACGCCGCGCTGGACCGCGTCGCCGTTCAACGGCAACGCCTTCCCGACCACGCCGAAGCACAGCGCTTCGCTGTGGACGACCTACGCGATCGACAAGTCGCTGACGATCGGCGGCGGCGCCAACTTCGTGGATCGCCAGTTCGCCAACGTCAACAACAACAAGTATTCGCCGAGCTACACCCGCTTCGACGCGATGGCGAGCTACACGCTGAACCCGAGCGTGTCGTTCCAGCTGAACATCCAGAACCTGACGAACAAGTTCTACTTCGACCGCGTCTCCTCGCCGCACTACGCCGGCGTGGGCGCAGGCCGCTCGGCATCGCTGATGGCCAATCTCAAGTTCTGACTCCTGGGTACCACCCCCGCCGGGCAACCGGATTCGCCCTCCTGCTTACAATCAGGGGGGCTTTTTTATTTTGGAGGATTCGTATCATGATGCTGCACATCCCTGGCGTGCTCACGGCCGAGCAGGTCGCCCACATCCGCGCGCGCATGGACGGCGCCCCCGAATGGGTGGATGGCCGCGAGAGCGTCGGCCCGCAGGGCGCCCAGGTCAAGCGCAACCGCCAGCTGAAGGAAGGCTCTCCCCTGGCCGTCGAGCTGGGGCAGGTCGTGAGCGCTGCGCTCATGAACAACCCGTTGTTCTTCTCCAGCGTGCTGCCGCTGCGCATCCTGGCGCCTTACTTCAATGCCTACGGCGGGGGAGAGCATTACGGCCTGCACGTCGACGGCGCGGTGCGCCCCCAGCGTGGCGGGCTGCCGCCGGTGCGCGCGGACGTGTCGACCACCGTGTTCCTGTGCGACCCGGAAGACTACGACGGGGGCGAACTGGTGGTGGTCGATGCCTACGGCACCCATGAGGTCAAGCTGCCGGCCGGGGACGCGATCGTGTACCCGTCGGGGAGCGTGCACCAGGTGCTGCCGGTGACGCGCGGCGAGCGGGTGGCGTCCTTCCTGTGGACCCAGAGCATGGTGCGCGACGATAGCAAACGCGCGCTGCTGTTCGAGCTGGATACCAACATCCAGAAGCTGCGCGCGGCGCACGGCGAAAGCGAGGCAACCGTGGGCATCACCGGGCATTATCACAACCTGCTGCGCATGTGGGCGGAGATGTGATGAAGCTCGTCGCGCCAAGCCACGAACACATCGACGCGCTGCTTGCCTTCGAGCTGGAGAACCGCGCCTTTTTCGAGGCGACGATCAATGCACGTCCGGCTTCCTACTACGCGCGCGAGGGTGTGAGCCTGGCGGTGGCGCAGGCCATGGCGGACGTGTATGCGGACATCGGCTACCAGTACCTGGTGATCGACGATGCGGACCGGATCGTCGGGCGCATCAACCTCAGTAACATCAAGCGCGCGCATTTTCACAGCGCGGTGCTGGGCTACCGGATCGGGCAGGCGCATTGCGGCAAGGGCTTCGCCGGCGAGGCGGTGCGCCAGCTGCTGGCGCTCGCCTTCGGCAAGCATCGCCTGCAGCGCATAGAGGCGGACTGCCGCGTCGACAACCTGGCGTCGAAACGTGTCCTGGAGCGCAACGGTTTCAATCAGTTCGGCCATTCGCGCCGCAGTTTCGAACTGGGCGGCGTGTGGTATGACCGGCTGCACTTCGAGTGCCACGCGCCGGCCGCGCAGCCTCAGGTCTGACCCTCAGCCATGCGGGAAGCCTCCGGTTTCCCACCGGCGGCGTTCGACGTGATGTTCAGGCCCACGATCAAGAACTGTGTCTCGATATCGGCTTTTGGACAATGTTCTACGCCCCGAGGCACGACGAAGATGTCTCCCGCGCCAAGCTCCACGTCGCGATCCCTCAGCTGGATCGTCAGCTGGCCCGAATAAATGATGAAGAGTTCGTCCTGGTCATCATGTTGATGCCAGCGTGTCGAGCCGATGCCTTTGGCGACCTTGAACAACTGTCCGTTGGCTTGTGCGACCGTTCCCTGGGACCAGAACTCCGTCAAGCGAGCAAGGGTAGCTGGAATATTCACTTTGTCTTTCATGGGCATTCCTCGAAAACTTCCTGAATGAAGCCCCGGTGCATCCATCAGCAAGGCGAGCAGTCAACGATGTCAGGGCAATGCTAGTGAATGTAGCAAGCTTGTTTCGCGTGAACTAATCAATTATTCCAGCCGTCGCTCAGGAAAACTGAGGGGCCAGGCATCAGGAAGGCTTGTTCAGGGACTTGCGCATGACGGCATTGCGCAGTGCGATGCCGCGCACTACCGGATACTGCTCGCTTTCCACGCGAAAGCCGGCATGCCTGAAGAAGGGCTGCGCCGTCAGGCTCACATGGGAAAACAGCTCCGTGATGCCCTGTGAACGTGCAAGCTCGTGCAAGTGACGCATCAAGGCTGTGCCGACGCCCTGGCCACTGAACTCGGCGGCGACGAAGAATTGGTCGATACAGCCGTCGGGCTGGAGGTCGGCGAATCCCGCCAGGCGCCTGTCGACTTCGGCGACCCAGGGGCGATTCGACTGGATGCGGGCGATCCATCGCATCCGGCTGTCCTCATCCATGACGGCCGTGGCCCATGCATCGATCTGTTCGGGCGTATAGTCGCGGCTGGCGAGACCGCGGACGGAAGACTGGAAAACGGCCAGCAAAGACAGCTCTTCACCGGCGGCGCAGGGGCGGATGTGCATGGTCATCACTGAAAAAGCTTGATTATGCCGCGCCCCTCAATGGCAATGCTTCTGCATTTGTCATGCCATGTCCCTGACTGCCGGACTGAACCGCCGCTACATTGGCGGCTGTCCGTTCGAGGCCGACAAGCCGTTATCCACCTGCAGGTTGACCCCGGTGAGCAGCCGCGCGTCTTCGCTTGCGAGGAATGCCATCACCGCCGCGACACCTTCCGGATCCATGGGCGCGCCGAGCGGCATGCGTTCCTTGAACTTCTCCACCAGCTCGGGATCGCTCACCATGTCCTCGGTCATCCGGCTGACGGTAAAGCTCGGGTTGACCGCGTTCACCCGCACCCCGTGCTTTGCCGCGTCCATCGACATCGAGCGCACCATGTTGCTGACGGCGCCCTTCGAGGTGTTGTAGGCGAACAGTTCCCAGTCGCCGCCAAGCCCCGAGACGGACGAGGTCATGACGATCGAACCGCGCGTCTTGACGAGTTCGGGCATGGCCGCCTTGGCCATGTGGTAGTAGCCGCCGACATTGACTGCCATGACGCGTTCGAAGTCTTCTTCGCTCGTCTTCATGATGTCGCCTTCGGTTGCGACGCCGGCATTGTTGATCAGGATGTGCAGCGCGCCGAAGCGGTCGACGGCCGCCTTGACGGCTGCCGCTGCGGTTTCCTTGGCGGCGGTATCGCCGACCTGCACGAGGATACGATCCTGGGGCAGCTTTGCGGCCGATTCCTTGAGGCATGCCTCGTCTATATCGAGCATGACGACGCGGGCGCCCTCGTCGAGGAAGCGGCGGGCGACCGCCAGACCGATGCCGGACGCGGCACCTGTCACCAGTACGACTTTGTCTTTGAAGCGGTTCATGCGTTCTCCTTCCATGTCGGGCCCATGTGGTCGATGGCGACCATATCACAGCCGAAAAAACACGGTTTTTCCGTGCCGGAAGGCAAGCTCTACTTGTGGCCGGCTTCATGTCTGACGAGGCGATGAGCACTTGTCCTCTACAGACCGCGTGTTCGGACAGGCAAACTGCTTACATGGGTCACCATGGCTTGAAGCCGATCCTATTGCTCAAGGAGAAATACCATGCGTAAGTTGATGTTGACGGCAGCGAGCGCACTTTGTTTGCTCGGGTGTGCGACGCCACAGGAACGGGCAATGCAGCAACAGGCTGAGATGGAACGCCTGATGGCCGAATTCGGGCCGGCGTGCAGCCAGCTGGGCTATGCGATGAATTCGGATCCCTGGCGCGATTGCGTGCTCCAGTCGGCCCAGAGAAGCGGCCGTAGTGGCGTCTCGACCTCCATCTTCGGCGGCATAGGCAGTGGAGGACGCGGTTCCGGCATCGGGATCGGCATCGGAATAGGGCGCTAGCGCATCCAACTCTGACGGGGCCAGAAACAAGAAGGCCGGGATCCTCGCGGATTCCGGCCTTCTTGTTTCTGGCGCACCCGCTTGCGCAGACTCTTGCATCAGCTAGTTGTCGAAATGAAAGGAACGGCCGCCATTTCGCGGGTGGGGTAAAAACGCGCTACGGACTTGGTTCAGTTACATGGATCGAGTTTATTCAAACTCTAGCAAAACAGATAAGGAGAACAAGCTCATGGCAAATTCGGATCATCAGAACGACGGTGCACCACCAAGGAACGTCCATATCGGCCCCGAGAAGAAAACCAAGTGGCTCCCCTGGCTGCTGCTGGCGCTGGGGCTGCTCGCGCTCCTGTTCGGGCTCAGGAGCTGCAGGAACAACGACGAGGCCGCCCTCACGGCGCCGGTCGCGACGACCGAGCCTGTAGCACCGGCGCCGGCCACGACGCCTGCCGTACCGGCACCGGCACCGGTGACCGCCCCTGCCGCCGGCGCCGCTGCGGTCCTGCCCGGCGCCTCGACCGTCGGCACCTATCTGGCCGGTACCGAAGCTCTGCCGCGCACCTTCGTGTTTGAAAAGCTGAATTTCGATACTGCCAAGAGCAACATCCGGGAGGCCGATCGTGAAGAGCTGAACGCGCTGGCGGCCGTGATGAAGCAATACCCGAATGCGCGCATCCAGATCGTCGGTTACGCCGATGCACGTGGCACCGCCCCAGCCAACGCCACGCTCGGCAAGGAGCGCGCCGACAGCGTGAAAGCGGCGCTCGTCGCGCAAGGAATCGACGCCGGCCGTCTCGAGACCGCTTCAGGCGGCGAGACCGACCCGGTCGATACCAACGCCACTGCGAGCGGCCAGTTCGAGAACCGCCGCGCCGAGCTGGTCGTCCTGGCACGCTGATTTCCGAACACCTCTTACAAAGGAGCATCCATGTCACGTACTCTCACTGCATTGTTCGACACGCGTGCCGACGCCGAAGCCGGCCGCCAGCGACTGCTCGACGCCCATGTCGATGCAGACCACGTCAGGATCCACGACAAGTCCTCCGTCGGCGAAAGCGGCTACTCGTCACAGGAGTCGCCGGGCTTGTGGGCCTCGATCAAGAACGCCTTCCTGCCCGATTCGGACCGCCATCTCTACGAGGAGGGCATTCGTCGTGGCGGCTTCCTCTTGACCGCCGATATCGATGGCGATGACGCCGGCGAGGCGATCCGGGCACTCGAGGATGTCACCGTCAACAGCGTCGATATCGATGAGCGCGCTTCCCAATGGAAGTCCCAAGGCTGGAACGCACCGTCGGCAAGCGCGGCGGCGGCGGGAGGCGCTTCGCGCTCCGTGGGCCAGCGCGGCGCGCGGGTCTGTTCGTACAGCGTCGGAAAGCCGTAAGAAGCCCAGGCTTCGATCGACAAAAAAAAAGGGCTGGAACCCGTCAAGGTTCCAGCCCTTTTGATTTACCCCCTGCGGGGCGCTTCCTGATTACGCAGCCAGCAGCTGGCGCAGCACGAACGGCAGGATGCCGCCATGCTTGTAGTAGTCGACTTCGATCGGGGTGTCGATACGCAGCAGCACTTGGACTTCCTGCGATTCGCCGCCTTCGCGGTGGATCACCAGGGTGGCCAGTTGTTGCGGCTTGATCTCGCCTTCCAGGCCCTTCAGGTCGAAGGTTTCCTTGCCGGTGATGCCCAGGCTTTCGACGCTGTCGTTGCCGATGAACTGCAGCGGCAGCACGCCCATGCCGACCAGGTTCGAGCGGTGGATGCGTTCGTACGAACGCACGACCACGGCCTTCACGCCCAGCAGCTGGGTGCCCTTGGCAGCCCAGTCGCGCGACGAGCCGGTGCCGTACTCTTCGCCGCCGAAGATCATGGTCGGGGTGCCTTCCGCCACGTACTTCATTGCCGCGTCATAGATCGACAGCTGTTCGCCCGACGGCTGGTGGATGGTGATGCCTCCTTCGACTGCGGAACCATCGGCCTTCGGCGGGATCATCTTGTTCTTGATGCGCACGTTGGCGAAGGTGCCGCGCATCATGATCTCGTGGTTGCCGCGGCGTGAGCCGTAGGAGTTGAAGTCCGCCTTCAGGACATTGTGCTCCTTGAGCCACTTGCCTGCCGGACCGTCTTCCTTGATCGAACCGGCCGGGGAGATGTGGTCGGTGGTGATCGAATCGCCGAACACGCCCAGTGCGCGTGCGCCGGTGATGCCGGTGGCGGCGGTTTTCGGGGTCATCTCGAAGTCCGCGAAGAACGGCGGCTCGGCGATGTAGGTCGACTCAGGCCAGTTGTAGACTTGACCTTCGGTCGACGACACGCGCTGCCACAGTTCGCCCGGGTTGCCCTTCACGTCGGCGTAGTTCTTCTGGAAGACTTCCGAGTTCATCGCGAAGCGCATCAGTTCGCCCACTTCCTGCGACGACGGCCAGATGTCGCCCAGGTAGACGTCGACGCCGTTCTGGTCCTTGCCCAGCGGCTCGCTCATCAGGTCCTTGGTCATGTTGCCGGCGATGGCGTAGGCAACGACCAGCGGCGGCGAAGCCAGGAAGTTCGAACGGATGTTCGGGTGGATACGCGCTTCGAAGTTACGGTTGCCCGACAGGACGGCTGAGGCGACGATGTCGTTCTCGACGATCGCGGCGTTCAGTTCCGGGGTCAGGTCGCCGGCGTTACCGATGCAGGTGGTGCAGCCGTAGGCGGTCACGCCGAAGCCCAGCTTGTCCAGGTAAGGCAGCAGGCCGGCGGCGGTCAGGTACTCGGTGACCACGCGCGAGCCGGGAGCCAGCGAGGACTTGATGTGCGGCGCCACGGTCAGGCCGCGCTCGACGGCTTTCTTGGCCAGCAGGCCGGCGGCCAGCAGCACGCTCGGGTTCGAGGTGTTGGTGCACGAGGTGATGGCGGCGATCAGGACGTCGCCGTTCTTCACGCGCACGCCGTTGGTCGTTTCGTAGACCTTGTGCAGGTCGTCCGGGGTCTTGTTGAAGCCGTTCTGGGTGGTCGGCTTGCTGAACAGGTCGGTGAAGGTGTTCTTCACGTGGCCCAGTTCGATACGGTCCTGCGGGCGCTTCGGGCCGGCCAGCGACGGGGTCACGGTCGACAGGTCGAGGTGCAGCACGCGGGTGTATTCGATCTCGCCTTCCTGCGGGATGCCGAACATGCCCTGGGCCTTGTAGTAGTTCTCGAAGGCTGCCAGTTCTTCTTCGGTACGGCCGGTGCCGCGGAAGTAGTCGACGGTCGCTTCGTCCACCGGGAAGAAGCCCATGGTCGCGCCGTATTCCGGGGCCATGTTGGCGATGGTGGCGCGGTCGGTGGTCGACAGCGAACGGGTGCCGGCGCCGAAGAACTCGACGAACTTGCCGACGACTTTTTCACGGCGCAGCATTTCGGTGATGGTCAGCACCAGGTCGGTCGCGGTGCAGCCTTCGCGCAGCTTGCCGGTCAGGTTGACGCCGATGACGTCCGGGGTCAGGAAGTAGACCGGCTGGCCCAGCATGCCGGCTTCCGCCTCGATGCCGCCCACGCCCCAGCCGACCACGCCGACGCCGTTGATCATGGTGGTGTGCGAGTCGGTACCGACCAGGGTGTCCGGGTAGAACACCTCGCCCTGGCGCATCACGCCGCGGGCCAGGTATTCCAGGTTGACCTGGTGGACGATGCCGAAGCCCGGCGGCACGACGCCGAAGGTGTCGAAGGCCTGCATGCCCCACTTCATGAACTGGTAGCGCTCGTTATTGCGCTGGAATTCCAGCTTCATGTTCAGGTCCAGCGCGCCCGGCTCGCGGAAGTGGTCGATGGTGACCGAGTGGTCGACCACCAGGTCGACCGGCACCAGCGGCTCGATCTTCTTCGGATCGGCGCCCATCTTCGAGGCGACGTTGCGCATCGCGGCCAGGTCGGCCAGCAGCGGCACGCCGGTGAAGTCCTGCAGCACGACGCGCGCGACAACGAAGGGGATCTCTTCGGTGCGCTCGGCGGTCGGGCCCCAGTTGGCCAGCTGCTTGATGTGCTCTTCGGTGACCTTCTTGCCGTCGCAGTTGCGCAGGACGGATTCGAGGACGATACGGATCGACACCGGCAGGCGCGACAGGTTCACACCGAGGGCTTCGCCCAGGGCCGGCAGCGAGTAGTACTGGCCGGTCTGGCCGGCGCCAGCCGGGAATTCCTTCAGTGTGTTCAGGGTGTTGCGAGACATAATCTCTCCTTCAGTGGGGATTAATTGTTATTCCGGTACTGCCATTTACTTCATAGGGCGATCCGACGGTGTCAGCCGCGGATCATCCGTTCTTTTGCGCGGTCGCAGCGCTCGCCACGGCCGCCGCCTGTTCGGCGTTCTTGCATTCGTTGGCCAGCTGCCGGTTCAGCTTCGAATCCAGCAGGATGCCCTTGGCCGGGATGCCGATCCAAATCAGCCCCCAGAACGGGTTCTCGAAGCGCAGCGCGCCCGTCGTGGTGCCCACGCGGTTCAGGCGGTGCAGGCGCTTCTTCCAGCGCAGGGCGATATGGCCCTCGTCCTTCGCGTTCGTATAAATCGTGATCTTGTTGCCGAGTTCGCAGCTGTACTCGGTGACGATCGTGTCGGTAATGTCCGGTTCCGCTTCGTCCTCGGCGCTGAAAGCGGGAGCGGCAACGGCGGCTGCAGCTGCGGCTGCGCCCGCGGCGGCGGCCTTCTTTGCCTTGGCCTTCGGCTTGGCTTTCGACTTCGCCTTCAGGACGTCTTCGGCTTTCGGGTGATTTTTCTCGGGCGCCGCGCTGGCGTGCGCGCACACGCCGACGGCTGCAAGCGCAAACGCGCCGGCAGCCAGGAGTCGGGAGAGGAGGGTGGCCATTATGGGGAATCCGTTTGGTTGACGATTGCCGCGGCGGCTTCCGGCAGCGCAAGGCCGGCCAGCTTCGCGCGCTGCAAAACGGTCCAATAATATCGGTAGCTCGCGCGGTCGTGCAAGCGGCCGTGCTGGGCGATGGGGCCCCATCCCGCGTTCATCGCTTCCTGCAGAATATTCGTTGCTTCGTTCACTTCTGACAGGCGCGGCGTGAAGGCTTTCAGGATCGGCTTGATCTGGTCCGGGTGGATGCTCCACATGCGGGTGAACCCGAATTCCGCCCCGGCGCGCTGGGCGTCATTGGCGACCACCGCGCTGTCCTTGATGTCGGTGGTGACGTTGTGCGAAGCCACCTTGCCGTGCGCGTGGCAGGCCGCGACCATCTCGAGCTTGGCGCGCACCACCAGCGGGTGGGTGAACTGGCCCGGCGTGCGCATCGCGCTGGCCGGCACCGCGCCGTAGTGGGCGGAGACGAAATCCATGATGCCAAAGGACAGGCACTCGACCTGGGGCAGGGCGGCGATGTCGTAGGCGTCGCGCAGGGCGCCGTGGGTTTCGATCAGGACGTGGACGGGCAGGTCATTCCGGCCGGCCTTGCAGGCATGCTGGTTGATCAGGTCGATCGCGCGAATGACTTCGGCGGTGCTTTCCACCTTCGGCAGCACCACGTAGGCCAGGCGTTTTGCCGTGGCGCCGACGATGGCGGCGACGTCGCCCGCGAAGTGCTGGCTGCCGGTGTCGTGCAGGCGCACGCCGATGCGGTTGAAGCGGTTGTCTTCGCTATTGATCAGCTGTGTGACCAGCAGCGCATGTTCGACCTCGCTGCCGGCGGCGGCGCCGTCCTCGCAGTCGAAGGTGATGTCGAAAACGGGCCCAAGCTCTTGTTGCAGGGCCATCGATTTGCGCATCAGCTTCTCCGAGCCGGCGTAGTGATCGCAGGCGGGGAGGAGGAGCGGCTGGCGTTTGCCCTGGAATAAAACCTCGGAAGGGTGCATGGTATGTCTTGAAACGGATCGGCCATGCCGTCGTTGAAACGGCATGGCGCGGTTGGCGCGCCCGCAACATGCGGACGCGCCGTTGTACTACTTAAGCCAGCAGGTGAGCGACGCCGGCTTTCTCTTCTTCCAGCTCTTTCAGGGTCAGGTTGATGCGTTCCTGCGAGAAGGCATCGATTTCCAGGCCCTGGACGATCTTGTATTCGCCGTTTTCGGTGGTCACCGGGAAGCCGAACATGGTGCCTTCCGGGATGCCGTACGAACCGTCCGACGGGATGCCCATGGTGGTCCACTTGCCGCCGGTGCCCAGCACCCAGTCACGCACGTGGTCGATCGCTGCGTTGGCGGCCGATGCTGCCGACGAGGCGCCGCGCGCTTCGATGATGGCGGCACCGCGCTTGCCGACGGTCGGCAGGAAGGTGTCGCGGTTCCAGACGTCGTCGTTGATCGCTTCCTTGACCGACTGGCCGTCGATGGTGGCGAAGCGGTAGTCGGCGTACATGGTCGGCGAGTGGTTGCCCCACACGGCCATCTTTTCGATGCTGCCGACTGGTTTGCCCAGCTTGGCGGCGACTTGCGACAGGGCGCGGTTGTGGTCCAGGCGCAGCATGGCGGTGAAGTTCTTGGCCGGCAGGTTCGGAGCCGACTTCATGGCGATGTAGGCGTTGGTGTTGGCCGGGTTGCCGACCACCAGCACCTTGACGTTGCGCGAAGCGACGGCGTCCAGCGCCTTGCCCTGCACGGTGAAGATCTGGGCGTTGGCTTCCAGCAGGTCCTTGCGCTCCATGCCCGGGCCGCGCGGACGGGCGCCGACCAGCAGGGCCACGTCGGCATCCTTGAAGGCGGTCATCGGGTCGGCGTGGGCGGTCATGCCGGCCAGCAGCGGGAATGCGCAGTCGTCGATTTCCATCATGACGCCCTTGAGCGCCTTCTGTGCCTTCTCGTTGTCGATCTCGAGCAGCTGCAGGATGACCGGCTGGTCCTTGCCCAGCATGTCGCCGTTGGCGATGCGGAACAGCAGGGAATAGCCGATCTGGCCGGCCGCGCCGGTGACGGCGACGCGCATTGGGGTTTTAGCCATGATGAATCTCCAAAGTGGGAATGAAAACGGTCGAGCCGGGGTGCCGGTTTTAGGGAAACTGCAATGATACCAAAAGCGACACCGTGTCAATTGGATATCGCGCGCATACGTGAAGGGCAGGCGTGGATGTCCAAACCGACCGCGAGTTTATGCCTCCGCTGTTCTATCTGTCAATTCATATCATATGTCTTATATAAGACACATGTGTTGACGGTCGCGCACTGGACGGACGTGCACTTTTTGTGGTGAAATCACGGTCTATGAACCCCCTTCCGCCCAACAGCAGCGATGCGGTCGACGCGTCGCCGTCGTTCCGTCCGTTGTACCAGCAGATCAAGGCCCTGATCACCCAGAGCCTGCAGTCGGGCGAATGGAAGCCGGGCGAGCTGATGCCGAGCGAGGTCGAGCTGGCCGGCCGCTTCAAGGTCAGCCAGGGCACCGTGCGCAAGGCCATCGACGAGCTGGCGGCCGAGAACCTGGTGGTGCGCCGCCAGGGCAAGGGCACCTTCGTTGCCACCCACGCGGAAGAGCGCGCCCATTTCCGCTTCCTGCGCCTGAACCCCGACGAGGGCGTTCCCCACCATCCCGAGAACCGCATTATCGCCGTGTTGCGCATCCGCGCCACGGCCGAGGTCGCGCGCCTGCTCGAGCTGAAGTCGGGCGACGCCGTGGTCTACATCAAGCGCGTGCAGTCCTTCGATGGGGTGCCGACCATCCTGGAAGAGCTGTGGCTGCCGGGTCAGATTTTCAAGGGGCTGACGGCGGAGCGCCTGGTGGAATACAAGGGGCCGATGTACGGCCTGTTCGAGTCGGAATTCGGCACGCGCATGATCCGTGCGACCGAGAAGATCCGCGCGGTGGCGGCGGATGCGGCCGCGAGCGAGCAACTGAAGGTGGCGGAAGGCACGCCGCTGCTGTGTGCGGACCGGGTGTCGTTTACCTATGGCGACAAGCCGGTCGAGCTGCGCCGAGGCATTTATTCGACAGCTCGCCACCATTATCAGAACGAGTTGTCATAAGAGATACCCGTAGGGTGGGCGGCTTCGCCGCCCACGCGTTCAAACGGGCATGCGTTGCCTGAACGCGTGGGCGGGAAACCCGCCCACCCTACGAAAACACGGCGCCGGCTTGCTGACGCCCAACTGTGGTGGGCCAGACTGGCGCTCTGCAGTGATCGCATGAAGCGATTAAAATATGTTGGTTTTGCGTAAGTGGCGTACGTTACCGGTGCGCCGCAGGGATGTTCCGGTTTTCTGCATGCAGATGCTTGGTGCCCCGTTACAAAATCGGCGAAAATGAAGGGTTCACTAAAAATCTGTCGTCATAAGGGAGGTGTTACATGTCCGAAGCCGTGAGAGAAGCTGCAAAAAAAGGGCGGCCGGAGTTCCGCAACGTTGGCATTGGGGATATTACAAGTAAATATCGCATGCCGCCATCGGCCATCGTGTCGATCCTGCACCGCGTCAGCGGCGCCGGTCTGTTCCTGTTCCTGCCGTTCCTGCTGTACCTGCTGCAGGAAAGCCTGCTGTCGGAAATCTCGTTCGAGCATTTCCGCGGTGTCGTTGGCAACCCGTTTGCCAAGATCATCCTGGTCGGCCTGTCCTGGGCTTACCTGCACCACTTCGTCGCCGGCGTGCGTCACCTGTTCATGGACAACCACCTGGCCCTGGACAAGGATGCCGCCCAGAAGACCGCACGCTGGGTGCTGATCATCAGCCTGGTGCTGACCGCACTGGTCGCCCTGAAACTGTTCGGAGTCTTTTAATCATGGCAAACAAGAATAATATCGGACCGCGCCGCCTCGTCGTCGGCGCCCACTACGGCGTCAAGGACTGGCTGGCGCAGCGCGTCACCGCCATCGTGATGGCCGTGTTCACGGTCGTGCTGCTGGTTTCTTTTCTCACCGGCCAGAATTTCACCTATGAAGGCTGGGCTGGCCTGTTCGCGCGCCAGTGGTTCAAGCTGTTCGCCCTGGTGACCTTCCTGGGCCTGTTCTACCACGCCTGGGTCGGCATCCGTGACATCTGGATGGACTACGTCAAATCGGCAGGCCTGCGCCTGTTCCTGATGCTGTTGACCATCTTCTGGCTGCTCGCCTGCGCCGCCTGGACCGTGCAAATTCTCTGGAGTGTGTAATCGTGGCAGCTATTAAAACTGCAATCCCTTCGCGTCGCTTCGACGCGGTCATCGTTGGCGCCGGCGGTTCCGGCATGCGCGCATCGCTGCAGCTGGCTGAAGCCGGCCTGAACGTGGCGGTGCTGTCGAAAGTGTTCCCGACCCGTTCCCACACCGTTGCTGCCCAGGGCGGCATCGGCGCTTCGCTGGGCAACATGAGCGAAGACGACTGGTACTGGCACATGTTCGACACCGTCAAGGGCGGCGACTACCTCGGCGACCAGGACGCGATCGAATTCATGTGCCGCGAAGCACCGAAGGTCGTGTACGAGCTCGAACACTTCGGCATGCCTTTCGACCGCAACCCGGACGGCACCATCTACCAGCGTCCGTTCGGCGGCCACACCGCGAACTTCGGCGAGAAGCCGGTCCAGCGCGCCTGCGCGGCCGCTGACCGTACCGGCCACGCACTGCTGCACACCCTGTACCAGCGTAACGTCCGCGCCCGCACCCACTTCTTCGTCGAGTGGATGGCCCTCGACCTGATCCGCGACGCCGACGGCGACGTGGTCGGCGTGATGGCCCTGGAAATGGAAACCGGCGACGTCATGATCCTGGAAGCGAAGACCACCATCTTCGCCACCGGCGGCGCAGGCCGCATCTTCGCCGCATCGACCAACGCCTTCATCAACACCGGCGACGGCATGGGCATGGCGGCACGCGCCGGCCTGCCGCTGCAGGACATGGAGTTCTGGCAGTTCCACCCGACCGGTGTGTCCGGCGCGGGCGTCCTCATTACCGAGGGTGTGCGCGGCGAGGGCGGTATCCTGATCAACTCGAACGGCGAACGCTTCATGGAGCGCTACGCGCCGACCCTGAAAGACCTGGCGCCGCGCGACTTCGTCTCGCGTTCGATGGACCAGGAGATCAAGGAAGGCCGCGGCTGCGGACCGAACAAGGACCACGTGCTGCTGGACCTGCGCCACATCGGCAAGGACACCATCGAGAAGCGCCTGCCGTCGATCCTGGAAATCGGCCACAAGTTCGCCAACGTCGACGCGACCAAGGAACCGATCCCGGTCGTCCCGACCATCCACTACCAGATGGGCGGCATCCCGACCAACATCCACGGCCAGGTGGTCGCACCTGACGGCACCGGCGGCCAGAAGATCGTCAACGGCCTGTACGCGATCGGCGAATGCGCCTGCGTCTCGGTCCACGGCGCCAACCGCCTCGGCACCAACTCGCTGCTCGACCTGGTCGTGTTCGGCCGCGCGGCCGGCAACCACGTGGTGGCATCGAACCTGAAGCAGAAGGTCAACAAGCCGCTGCCGAAGGACGCCGCCGACTTCGCACTGGATCGCCTGAACCGCCTCGAGACCTCGACCGGCGGCGAAAAAGTCCAGCACGTGGCCAACGACATCCGCGCCACCATGCAGAAGTACTGCGGCGTGTTCCGTACCCAGGAACTGCTGGAAACCGGCGTCAAGGAAATCATGAAGCTCGACGAGCGTCGCAAGCACGTCTCCTTCCAGGACAAGTCGAAGGTGTTCAACACCGCCCGCGTGGAAGCGCTGGAACTCGACAACCTGATCGAGACCGCCAAGGCAACCATCGTCTCGGCCGCGGCCCGTCCGGAATCGCGCGGCGCCCACGCCCACAGCGACTACCCGAACCGCGACGACGAGAACTGGATGAAGCACACCCTGTTCTTCTCGGAAGGCAACCGCCTCGAGTACAAGCCGGTGGTGCAGAAACCGCTGACCGTCGATACCTTCAAGCCGAAGGCCCGTACTTTCTAATTTTGTGTAGGGCGGCGTTTGAATACGCTGCCCCTGAAAACAGGTAAAAACATGGCACGCACCGTCCAACTGAAGATCTACCGCTACGATCCTGACAAGGATGCGAAGCCTTACATGCAAGACGTCACCGTCGAGCTGCAAGACACCGACAAGATGCTGCTCGACGTCCTGCAGCGCATCAAGTCGGACGTCGACGATTCGCTGGCCCTGCGCCGCTCCTGCCGTGAAGGCGTGTGCGGTTCGGACGCGATGAACATCAACGGCAAGAACGGCCTGGCCTGTACCACCAACCTGAACGAGCTGACCCAGCCGATCGTGCTGCGTCCTCTGCCGGGCCTGCCGGTGGTGCGCGACCTGATCGTCGACATGACCAACTTCTTCAAGCAGTACCACTCGATCAAGCCGTACCTGATCAACGACTCGATCAAGCCGGAGAAGGAGCGCCTGCAGACCCCGGAAGAGCGCGAAGAGCTCGACGGCCTGTACGAGTGCATCCTGTGCGCCTGCTGCTCGACCTCGTGCCCGTCGTTCTGGTGGAACCCGGACAAGTTCGTCGGCCCGGCCGGCCTGCTGCAGGCCTACCGCTTCATCGCCGACTCGCGCGACGAAGCCACCAACGAGCGCCTGGACAACCTGGAAGACCCGTACCGCCTGTTCCGCTGCCACTCGATCATGAATTGCACGGACGTGTGCCCGAAGGGCCTGAATCCGAACAAGGCGATCGGCAAGATCAAGGAACTGCTGGTTCGTCGCGCGATTTAAACGTCGTTCCGGTATTTCTCTGCACATACCGCGTGGGCGGCAAAGCCGCCCACCCTACGGAACCACGAACCGGTAGGGTGGGCGGGTCCTCCCGCCCACGCGGTCTGCGAACAGCAGCAACTCGCAGCATCCCGCAATAAAGATGCCGCAAATACAGTAAAAGTACCGTACTGCCTTATCCCGGCATGCGGAGTATGATGTTGACCCAACAACGGACTCTAGTGAAAACGCATCAATCCGACCCCGCGAACCGTGCCCGCCTGCGCTGGCGCGCGCGCCGTGGCCTGCTCGAGAACGATTTGATCCTCACGCGCTTCCTCGATGCGCATGAAGAACAATTGACCGACGAGGAAGTCGATGCGCTGACCCGCTTGCTGGACCTGGCGGACAATCCGCTGATGGACCTGCTGCTGGGCCGGACCGAGCCCGAAGGCGAGGTCGACCAGCCGCATGTGCGCGCCTTGCTGGCGCGCCTTCGGCAAGCGTGAGACGCCAGTTTTTTGTTTTTAGATCCACTCCCACAAGAAGGAAGTGCCATGAATATCTCTGATACCAAAGCCACCCTGTCGTTCTCCGACGGCAGCCCGTCGGTCGACATGCCGATCTACAAGGGCACCATCGGCCCGGACGTCATCGACATCCGCAAGCTGTACGGCCAGACCGGCAAGTTCACCTACGACCCTGGCTTCATGTCGACTGCCTCGTGCAACTCGAGCATCACCTACATCGACGGTGACAAGGGCGAGCTGCTGTACCGCGGCTACCCGATCGAGCAGCTGGCCGTCAACTGCGACTTCCTGGAAACCTGCTACCTGCTGCTGAACGGCGAACTGCCGAACGCCGAACAGAAGGCCGAGTTCGAAAACACCGTGACCCGTCACACGATGGTCCACGAGCAGATGAACTTCTTCTTCCGTGGCTTCCGCCGCGACGCGCACCCGATGTCGGTCCTGGTCGGCACCGTCGGCGCGCTGGCCTCGTTCTACCACGACTCGCTCGACATCAACGATCCGAAGCAGCGTGAAATCTCGGCCATCCGCCTGATCGCCAAGCTGCCGACCCTGGTCGCGATGGCATACAAGTACTCGATCGGCCAGCCGTTCATGTACCCGCGCAACGACCTGTCGTACAGCGCGAACTTCATGCACATGATGTTCGCCAACCCGTGCGAAGAGTACAAGGTCAACGACGTGCTGGTGCGCGCCCTGGACCGCATCCTGATCCTGCACGCCGACCACGAGCAGAACGCATCGACCTCGACCGTCCGCCTGGCCGGTTCGTCGGGCGCCAACCCGTTCGCCTGTATCGCTGCCGGTATCGCCTGCCTGTGGGGCCCGGCGCACGGCGGCGCGAACGAAGCCGCACTGACCATGCTGAAGGAAATCGGCAGCGTCGAGAACATCCCGGCCTTCATCGAGAAGGTCAAGGACAAGAACTCGGGCGTGAAGCTGATGGGCTTCGGTCACCGCGTCTACAAGAACTTCGACCCGCGCGCCAAGCTGATGCGCGAAACCTGCCACGAAGTGCTGAACGAACTGGGCCTGCAGGACGACCCGCTGTTCAAGCTGGCGATGGAACTGGAAAAGATCGCCCTGAACGACGAATACTTCGTGTCGCGCAAGCTGTACCCGAACGTCGACTTCTACTCGGGTATCGTGCAGTCGGCCCTGGGCATCCCGGTCTCGCTGTTCACCGGTATCTTCGCGATGGCCCGTACCATCGGCTGGATCGCCCAGTGGAACGAAATGATCGCCGATCCGGAACAGAAGATCGGCCGTCCGCGCCAGCTGTTCGTTGGTTCGCCGGTGCGCGACGTGCCGGGCATCGACAAGCGTTAATCGCGACTCGACTCATCAAGAAAGCGGGCTTTGGCCCGCTTTTTTTTCGTTCGACTCCCCATCGGGGTGTGACTTTCCGAGCATTTTCCGTCATTAGGAAATGGCATCATCCTGACGATGAATTTCGCCACGATCCTGATCGTCTCGATGCTGGTACTGAGCTACGCTGCCGGCATCGTCATTCTGACCGCCGGAGTGCGGCAGATCCGGACTGGACTTGCGGCGCGTGACTGGCCATCGGTCGACGCGCGGCTGGAAAAATGCGAAGTCGTACCCCGATACGCCAGCAACACCAGGGCCTACCATGTGTCGGTGAAGTATTCGTACACCATTGCTGGCGTCCGCTACGAGGGCGATACCCTGGCGATCGGCTACGGCGGGTCCAGCAGCCGACGTCCGCACGAGGACGCCCGTCGAGAAGTTCTCAGCCTGGAGCGATTCACGGTCCGCTACGACCCGGCACATCCGGAGAGTTCAACCATCTTCGCGTCCGAGAATTCGCTGGTCTTCGGCACCTTCGTGTTCGGCCTGCTGTGGATGGCCTTCACACTCATCTTCACCGCCATCGTGCTGGCTGTCAGTGGCGTCGGCTCCGCCATCCTTGCGTGGATGACCTAGATACCGTCGGGGAGAAAGAGGATGATCAAGCAGGTCGGACCCACCATCATTCAGCCGAAGCACAAGGCCAGTTGCCACTGCGGCGCCGTCGAACTCGAGCTGAGTCTACCCAACGGCATCGAAAGCCCGCGCCGCTGCGACTGCTCGATCTGCCGTCGCAAGGGCGCCATCGTCGCCTCGGTACCGCTATCCGGCATCCGTATCGTCAAGGGCGAGGACGTCCTCAAGCTCTACCAGTTCAACACGATGACCGCCAAGCACTACTTCTGCTCGGTCTGCGGCATCTACACGCACCACCAGCGCCGCTCCAACCCGGAGCAGTACGGCTACAACGTCGGCTGCCTCGAGGGCGTGAATCCCTTCGACCTGGGCGAGGTGCCGACCAACGACGGCGTCCATCATCCTGCTGACCGCGCCAAGGCCTGAGGCGAGGCAGCAGTAGGGCAGGGACCATGTTTCCAGCTCCGTTGCCATAGCGTTATAATGTCCGCCTTCGGCGCCGCGCCGAGTATCGGTACCTGTATAGACAGAGATGTTCGCCAGCTTTCCACGCATCCGTTCTGCCCGCTTCGTCATCGTCCTGATGTTGACGTTGGCGATGGTGTTCGCGCACTGGCAAGGCTTGGCGCACCGGATCGCGCACGCGTCCCAGCACATCTCCTCGACGGCGGATGCGGGCAAGGATGGTTCGCTGGGATCGGATGTCAAGGCGGCCCAGCACTCCTGCCTTGCCTACGACGCCGCCACGGTCTCGCCCGCGCTGCACACGCCTGGGTGCACCACGACGGCCATTCCGGCCGACCGCATCCTGGCCCAGTGGATCGCCTTCGATTCCTGGACCGCGCCGTCCACGCCCTGGTTCTCGTCCCGCGCGCCACCCCTCGCCTGACTGCACCCTGAAATCCCGACCCGCTTGCGCCGGCTGAGCCGCGCACGCGCGTCCGTCCCGTATTCGTTTCAAGGAATTCATCATGCACGTCCAGCGTACCATCCTGGCGAGCGCGGTTCTGGCCGCACTCGCACCGTTCTCGTTTGCCCAGACCCAGAACGCCAACCCGCCCGTCGCCACCGTCGTCGTCACCGCCAATCCGTTCGGGGCGGGCGAGGGCGACCAGATCCTCACCCCGGCCAAGGTGCTGTCCGGCGACGAGCTGCGCAGCAAGCTGGGCAGCTCGCTGGGCGATACCCTTTCGAACGAACTCGGCGTCTCGGCCTCGGCCTTCGGCGCAGGCGCTTCGCGCCCGATCATCCGCGGCCTGGAAGGCAACCGCGTCAAGGTGCTGGAAAACGGCATGTCGGTGTCCGACCTGTCCGGCCTGTCGAACGACCACGCCGTCACCGGCGAAGCGGCCACCGCGCGCCAGATCGAGATCCTGCGCGGCCCGGCGGCGCTGCTGTACGGCTCCGGCGCCATCGGCGGCCTGGTCAACGTCGTCAACGAGCGCATTCCCGTCGAGCTCCACGACAAGCCGCACGGGGTAGTCGAAACCCGCTACAGCAACGTCGACCATGGCCGCGCTGCATCGTTCTCGGGTGACGGCGCCGCCGGCAAGATCTCGCTGCACGTCGACGGCAGCGGCCGCGACGCGGGCGCCTATCACGTGCCGGGACAACCGGACGGCGACACCTTGCAGAATTCCGAACTGCGCCAGCACACGCTGGGCGCGGGGGCCTCGTATATCGGCGAACGCGGCTACCTCGGCGCCTCGGTCAGCACGCTCAAGAAGAAATACGGCATCCCGGGCGGCGAGGGCGCCAGGATCGACCTCGACCAGACCCGCTACGACATCGACGGCCAGCTCAATGCGCCGATGGCAGGCTTCGACAAGCTGCGCTTCAAGGCCGGCTATTCCGACTACGGCCATGTCGAACTGAATGCCGAGGGCGGACCGGAGACCATCTTCACGAACCGCTCGCTGGAAACGCGCCTGGAGCTGAGCCACAAGCCTCTCAATGGCTGGGAAGGCAGCTTCGGCGTCCAGACCGAGCACACGCGTTTCTCCGGCCTGAGCGCGGACAGCGGTGAATCGGCGACCGTGCCGGTGACGGTCTCGGACACCCACGCCGCCTTCCTGGTCGAGAAGCGTGAATTCGGCAAGCTGCGCGTGAATGCCGGCGTGCGGGTGGAATCGGTGAAGCGCGAGCCGGAGGGCGGGGCGCCGCGCCGCAGCTTCGACCTGCTGTCCTACTCGGCGGGCGCCGTCTGGCCCGTGGCGAAGGACTACACCGTCGGCGTCACCGCCTCGGTGGCCCAACGCGCGCCAGGCACCGACGAGCTGTACTCGGGCGGTCCGCACGAATCGACCCTGACCTACGACATCGGCAACCCGAATTTTAAAAAGGAGACCTCGCGCAACCTGGAGCTCTCGTTCCGCAAGGTGACGGGCCTGGTGCGCTGGCAGGCGAACCTGTTCGAGAACCGCGTGCGCGACTTCATCTACGGCGAGGTGAGCGACACCCTGCTGGACGACAAGGGCAATCCGGGCGACGAGCTGCGCGAGCGCATCTTCCGCCAGGCGGATGCGACCATCCGCGGCGCCGAGGCCGAGATCAGCTACAACCAGCATCCGGGCAGCCGGGGCCTGTCGTTGCGCGCCTTCGGCGACCTGTCGCGCGGCTCGCTCGACGATGCGGGCAGCCTGCCGCTGCAGCCGGCCAAGCGCGTCGGCTTCGAGACCGGTTACCGGAAAGGCGCGCTGCGCGGTGGCGTGTCGGTGCTGCGCGCGTTCGAACAGGAGCGCCTGGCCTCCTTCGAGACCACGCCGACGCCGGGCTACACCCAGCTGGACGCCAACCTGTCCTACACCCAGCGCCTGCGCAACACCGACCTGACCTGGTTCATCATCGGCAAGAACCTGCTCGACCGGGACATCCGCATTTCGACCTCGGTCCTGAAGGATATCGCGCCGCTGCCGGGACGGAACATCACGGTCGGCGTGCGCGCCGCGTTTTGATCTGGCGCGGCCGGCCGGTGACTTTACCAGCCGCCGCGCTGCTATAATCGGCGCATTCTTCCTAGGTGAACCGTGCGCCGTATCGTCCATCTGCTCCTGTTGCTCTGCCTGCCCCTGTATGGCTTCGCCATGCAGGGCGGCCTGCCGCAGGCCTACGGCACGCAGACCGTCGCGCATGCAGTGGCGCACGACGAGAACATCCTGCACCACCATCACGAGGACGATTCGGTGCACTACGACGCATCGGAAAAGTCGCTCGCCCATACCCAGGACCACCACTCCTGCGCACAGGCGCTCGACCTGCTGCTTCCCTCCTGCATCGTCCCGCCCGAACAGCTGCTCTCCAGCCTCGTCGCGTCCAGCGCCGGCACAATCCCGGAACCCTTCCTCGACGGGCCACGCAAACCACCTCGCCACGCCCCCGGCCACGCCGCCGGGGGAATGACGCACGCCTGACCTGAACACCGCGCGACCCGGTCGCGCCCGTGCGCTTCCTTCGGTAGATCTCGACTGTCACCGATGGAGAACACATGCGCATCCGCCGCCTGTCCCTTTGCTTTCTCGGTGCCGCGTTCGCCCTGCCATGCTGGGCGCTCGCCGCACCACCTGCAACACTCAAACAAGCCGTCGACGGCGCCTGGCAGCGCGTGCCCGACGCCCGCACGATCGAAGCGCGCCAGGAAGAAGCCGCGGCCGCCCGCGCCACGGCCGGCTCCTGGCTTGCCACCGCGCCCACGCTCGGCCTGTCCCAGCGCCGCGACGAGAGCGGTTCCGAGCGCGCACAGCGCGAATCGGAGATTTCCGTCTCGTCCTCGTTCTGGCTGCCCGGCCAGAAGTCGGCGCGCGAAGCGCTCGCCGCACGCAGCAGCGATGAAGCGTCCGCCCAGCTGACGGCAACCCGCCTGGCCGTGGCCGGCCAGGTACGCGACCGGATGTGGGAAGCGGCCGCCGCCCAGGTCACGCTGGAAGAAAAGCAGGACCACCTGCACCACCTCGAAGGGCTCGCGCATGAAGTGCGGCGCCGCGTCGGGGCAGGCGACCTGGCGCGCAGCGACGGCTTGCTGGCCGATCAGGAAGTGCTGGCCGCGCGCATCGAGGTCGGCAAGGCCCGCACCAATGCCGCCGAGACGCTGGCCCGTTTCCAGGTCCTGACCGGGCTGCCGGAACTGCCGGCGCTGGAGCCGGAAGCGCTGCGCGAAGGCGATGTCCCCGCCAACGCGAGGTTTAGGGCGGCCCAGGCTTCCGAGCAGCGCGCCCGCGCCGCCTTGCGCCTGGCAGAAGCCAATCGATCCGCGCCGCCGACCATCGCGCTGTCGGTGCGGCGCGAAGACGAACGCCAGCTGCGCGAACCGGTGCGCAGCGTCGGCCTGGGCCTGCAGGTCCCGTTCGGCAGCGCCGCGCGCAACCGCGCCGTCGAGGCCCAGGCCAGGACCGTGATCGCAACAGCAGCTGCCGAAGCGGCCGAGGCACAGGCCGCCAGCGGCGCCGGGCTCGCCGTCGCCCGCGCGCGCCTGGCCAATGCCAGGGCGGCGCTGGACGATGCGATCGCCCGCGCCAAGGCCCTGCACGAGCACACCGAGCTGTTCGAGAACGCCTTCCGCCAGGGCGAGCGCGGCCTCGCGGACCTGCTGCGCTCGCGCGCGCTGACCCACGAGGCCGACGTCGCCGTCGCCCAGCAACAAGTCGCAGTCGGGCACGCCCATGCGCAACTCAATCAAGCATTAGGAATCCTTCCATGAAAACCCTGATTTTCTTCTTCGCCGCCATGCTCGCCATGTCGCAGGCGGTGGCCGGCCCAGGCGCGCACGGGCCGAACGGCGAGCACCTCGACGCTCCGGCAGCAAGCACCGGCGCCGCGCTGCCGCGCATCGAAACCTTCACTGAAGCCTTCGAGCTGGTGGGCCAGCTCTCCGGCGGCGAACTGTCGATCATGATCGACCGCTACGAGACCAACGAGCCGGTCCTGAACGGCGTGCTGGAAGTCCAGTACAAGAACCTCAAGGTGAAAGCGAGCTTCCACGCCGACATGGGCGACTACGCGGTCGACGATCCGGCCCTGCTCGCCGCGCTGTCGAAGCCGGGCGCGCACCCGCTGCTGTTCACCTTCGTTGCGGGGGAGGAGAGCGATTTGCTGGAAGGGACGCTGCAGGTGGTGGAGGCCGCCGAAGGCCTCGACCATGATCATCCGCATTCGTCATGGTGGCCCTGGCTGCTGGCGGCCGTCGCGGCGGCCGTCCTGGCCGTGGCTGTGTTCGTCGTACGCCGCCGTCAACGCAAGGGAGCCGGAGCATGAAACATCGCATCGTGATCGGCATTCTCGCCGCCTTCTGCGCGGCTTCCGTGCTGGCCTCGCCGGGCGCGCATGGTCCCAACGGCGAACACCTCGACGAGAAGTCGGGCGGTACGGCCAGCGGACTGGCGCGCCTGCCGGACGGCAGCGTCAACGTGCCGAAGCTGGCGCAGCGCCGCATGGGCGTGCGCACCCTGATGGTGAAGGAAGGCGAGTATGCACGCACCGTGCTGCTCAATGGCCGCGCCGCGATCGACCCGAACGCGGGCGGCCGGGTGCAGGCGCCGTTTGCCGGGCAGGTGGCGCCGGGCCCGAACGGGCTGCCGGTGGCCGGCCAGCGCGTCGCAAAAGGGCAGGTGCTGGCGCGCCTGCGCCCGATCGGCGAGGCCATCGAACGCGGCAACCAGGCGGCCGAACTGGCCGGCCTGCGCGCCAGCCGCGAACTGCTGGCCAAGCGCGTCAAGCGCCTCGAATCGCTGGAGGGCGTGGTGCCGGCCAAGGAAATCGAAGCGGCCCGCGCCGAGCTAGCGGCCACCATCGGCCGCGAGCGTGCGGTGTCCCGGTCGATCGGCGGCGTCGACAACATCGTCGCACCGAGCAGCGGCGTCATTGCCAGCGCCGCGGTGCTCAATGGCCAGATGGTCGAGCCGCGCGAGCTGCTGTTCGAGATCGTCGACCCGCAGCGGATGCTGGTCGAAGCCCTGGCGACCGATGCTTCACTGGCGCGGCGCATCAGCAGCGCGCGCCTGCTCGAAGTCGCGGACGCCGAACTGACCCTCGTGGGAGGAGGGCGCAGCCTGCGCGAAGGCGCGCTGCCATTGAACTTCCGTGCGCGCGGCAAGGCGCTCGACCTGGCGGTCGGACAGCCGGTGACGGTGCTGGCGAGTCTCGATACCAAGGTGAAGGGCATCGCGCTGCCGGCGGCGGCGCTGGCGCGCAACCAGGCCAATGAGACCGTGGTGTGGATCAAGTCCGGCGCCCAGCGCTTCATCGCGCTGCCGGTAGAGACGACGCCGATCGATTCCGCTACGGTGATCGTGACCAAGGGGCTCAGCCCCGACAACCGGGTTGTTGTCAGCGGCACCTCCCTGATCAACCAGATCCGGTAGGCCGCGCATGTTTAATACAATCGTTCGTTTCAGCCTGCGCAACCGCCTGTTCGTGCTGGCGGCGGCGCTGCTGCTGATGGTCTACGGCGCATTGAGCGCATGGCGCACCCCGGTGGACGTGTTCCCCGACCTGAACAAGCCGGTGGTGACGGTGCTGACCGAGGCCGGCGGCATGGCGCCCGAGGAGGTCGAGCAGCTGGTGTCCTTCCCGATCGAGACCTCGCTCAACGGCATGCCGGGCGTGACGCGGGTGCGTTCGGTGTCCGGCGTGGGCCTGTCCATCGTGTACGCGGAGTTCGACTGGGATACCGACATCTACCGCAACCGCCAGCTCGTCTCCGAGCGCCTCGGCCTGGTCAAGGAACAGCTGCCCGGCGGCCTGGCGCCGATGATGGGCCCGGTGTCCTCGATCATGGGCGAGATCATGCTGATCGCGCTGCCGATCGACGTGGCCAGGACCGACCCGATGAAGGCGCGCGAGTACGCCGACTTCGTGCTGCGTCCGCGCCTGCTGTCGATTCCCGGCGTGTCGCAGGTGATTCCGATCGGCGGCGAAGTGCGCCAGCTGCGCGTGCAGCCGGATACCGCGCGCATGGCGCAGCTCAAGGTCTCGCTCGAGCAGGTGACAAGTGCGCTGCGCGGCGTCGCGGCCAATACCAGCGGCGGCTTCATCGACCTGAACAACCGCGAGTACCTGATCCGGAACCTGGGGCGCACTACGCGCCTGGAAGACATCCGGGGCCTGGCGGTGGCCTACCGCAACGGCTTGCCGGTGCTGCTCGAGCAGGTGGCGAGTGTGTCTTACGCGCCCGCCTTCAAGCGCGGCGACGCCGGCATGAACGGCAAGCCTGCGGTCATCGTCAGCGTGCAGAAGCAGCCGACGGGCGACACCGTGCGCCTGACCCGCGACATCGAGGGCGCGCTGGCGGAACTCAAACAGGGACTCCCGGCCGGCATTTCGCCGCCCGTGGTGCTGTTCCGCCAGGCGAACTTCATCGAAGCCGGCGTCGGCAACGTGGTCGAGGCGCTGCGCGACGGCGCCATCCTGGTGGCGATCGTGCTGTTCGCCTTTTTGCTCAGCGCCCGCACCACCCTGATCTCGCTGGTCGCGATCCCGCTGTCGCTGGCGGTGACGGCGCTGGCCTTCCACCTGCTCGGCCAGTCGATCAACGTGATGACGCTGGGCGGCCTGGCGATTGCCATCGGTGAGCTGGTGGACGACGCGGTGGTGGACGTCGAGAACATCCTGCGCAGGCTGAAGGACAGGGACAAGACCGGGCACTCGGTGCTGGAAACCATCTGGCATGCATCGGTCGAGGTGCGCTCGGGCATCGTCTACGCCACTGTGATCGTGGTGCTGGTGTTCATCCCGCTGTTCGCGCTGCCGGGCATCGAGGGGAGGCTGTTCGCGCCGCTGGGCATCGCCTACATCGCCTCCATCCTCGCCTCGATGCTGGTGTCGATGACGGTCACGCCGGTGCTGGCCTATTACCTGCTGCCGAAGATGAAGCGCCTGCAGCACGGCGACAGCCCGATCGTGCGCCGCCTGAAAGCCTGGGACACGGCACTGCTCGCCTGGTCGCTGCCGCGCATCCGCCTGGTGCTGGCGAGCGCGCTGGTGCTGGTGGTGCTGGCTGCCGCCTCGGTGCCCTTCTTCCCGCGCAGCTTCCTGCCGGCCTTTAACGAAGGCTCGCTGGTGATGAGCCTGACCTTCACGCCAGGCACTTCGCTGGCCGAGGCCAACCGCATGGGGGCGCTGGCCGAAACCCTGATCGCCCAGGTGCCGGAAGTCACCCGGGTGGGGCGCCGCACCGGCCGCGCGGAACTCGACGAGCATGCCGAGGGCGTGCACTCGTCCGAGATCGACGTCGACCTCAAGCCTTCCGAACGCAGCCGCGAAGAAGTCATGGCGAGCATCCGCAACCAGCTGTCCGTGATCCCGGCAACGAGCGCGATCGGCCAGCCGATCTCGCACCGCCTGGATCACCTGCTGTCCGGCGTGCGCGCCCAAGTCGCCGTGAAGATCTACGGCGACGACATCGACACGCTGCGCGGCCTGGCCGAAGGCCTGCGCGGACGCCTCGCCGGGGTGCCGGGCCTGGTCGACCTGTCGGTCGAACGCCAGGTCTTGATTCCGCAGGTGAAGCTGCGTATCGACTACCGCAAGGCGGCCCAGCACGGCCTGGCCGCGGGCGACGTGCTGCAGGCGCTGCGGTCGCTGTCGGAGGGCACGCGCGTGACCCAGGTCATCGATGGTGCGCGCCGCTACGACCTGGTGCTGCGCCTCGCGGATGCCGACCGTTCGCCGCAGGACCTGGGCCGCGTCATGCTCGACAGCCCGGCCGGACAGGTGCCGCTGTCCAGCATCGCCACGGTGGAAGAGGGCGACGGCCCGAACCAGATCGGCCGCGAGAACGGGCGCCGCCGCATCGTCGTGTATGCGAATACGGACGGCTCCAACATGTCGCACATCATCGACGACGTGCGCCAGGCGGTGGCGGCAACCCGGCTCCCGGGCGGCTACTTCGTCAGCGTGGAAGGCCAGTTCCAGGCGCAGGAACAGTCGCAACGGCTGATCGTGGGCCTCTCGCTGGCTTCCCTGGTGATGATCTTCCTGGTGCTGTATTCGCGCTACCGTTCCTCGACCCTGGCGCTGGTCATCATGGGGAACATCCCGTTCGCCCTGGTCGGCAGCGTGATTGCGATGTGGACGGCCGGCGTGTCGCTGTCGGTGGCCTCGATGGTCGGCTTCATCACGCTGGCCGGCATCGCCACGCGCAACGGCATCCTCAAGATCAGCCATTACATCAACCTGTGCAAGTTCGAGGGCGAGACCTTCGGATGGCCGATGATCGTGCGCGGCTCGATCGAACGCCTGACGCCGGTGTTGATGACGGCACTGGTGGCCGCCTTCGCACTGACCCCGCTGCTGCTGGCGGCGGACGCGCCGGGCAAGGAGATCCTGCATCCGGTGGCGGTGGTCATCTTCGGCGGCCTGATCAGCTCGACGCTGCTCGATTCGCTGCTGACGCCCCTCATCTTCTGGAAGCTGGGGCGGCGTCCGTTGGCGCGGCTGCTGGCCGACAAGGGCAGCGAAAGCTATTAATTCTTAACTTTTGGAGCATGAACATGAAGAAGATCTTTGCAGTAGCAGCAATTGCGGCCGGCGTCGCCCTCTCTGGCCAGGCCCTCGCGCACGGCGCCAAGCCGAAGCACGGTGGCGTCGTGCAGACCGCGGGCGACCTGTCCTTCGAGCTGGTCGCCAGGGACGGCACGATCCATGTCGACGACCATGGCAAGGACAAGCCGACCGCGGGCGCGACCGGGACCCTGACGGTGCTGAAAGGGACGCAGAAGACCGAGTGGCCGCTCGAATCGGGCGGCAACAACACCCTGGTCGTGAAAGGCAAGGCCAAGCTGGAGAAGGGCAGAAAGGCCGTGGCGCTTGTCAGCTTCGCGGACAGGAAGACCGTCAGTGTGCGCTTTTCGGTGAAGTAAGCTGGCTGCCCATAGGGAGGAGCATCGATGAAGTGGATCATTACCAAGTACCTGCTGACGGCTGCCGTCGTCGTGCTGGTATCCGAAACCGCCAAGCGCAGCGACCGCTTCGGCGGCTTCGTCGCGGCGCTGCCGATGATTACGATCCTGACCCTGGTCTGGCTATATGTCGAGAACCAGCCGCAGGCCAGGATCGCCAATCACGCCTGGTACACCTTCTGGTACGTGGTGCCGACCCTGCCGATGTTCCTGGCCTTCCCCTGGCTGCTGCCACGGATCGGGTTCTGGTGGACCCTGGGTGCATCCGTCGTAATCACGGTGGTGTGCTTCGGGCTCTTCGCGCTGCTCGTCAAGCGCTTCGGGATCGTCCTGCTCTAGCGGGTCCAATTGCACTTGCCCCTGAAGACGGCGGCGCCCCAGAAGGGCAAGGCGTAGATGCCGCCCACGCCTACTGCGAAGTCGCCGAAGATGGTCTTGACGACGGTGCTGTGCGGCTGGTGCCTGAGCGGGTCCGGACCCAGGCAGTGCGGCTTGGCGGCCAGCGCGAACTTGCGCGCAAACTCGCGATAGGGGCCGCCGCTCAGCGCCTGTCCGCTCATGGGCGTCGAGCTGTCCGGCATCTCTTCGAGGGTGGCGCGCACCGCGGCGCGGATCGCCTCGTCGCTCGGCCGTGCGCCCGGTGGTGGCGCCTGCTGAGGGGCGGGCAGGGCGAAGGGATCCTGCAGCGGGTCCCTGACCACCGGCGGCGCGTCCGCATGGGCGGCAAATGCGAGGGGCAGGAAGAGCGTCGGGTGCCAGGCTTTCATCTAGGTGTCGTGAAGTGGATGAGCTGCTGACTGTATCCAAAAGGTTTGGCAGAATACTTATGGGTGCATGAAGGCTAGATAGATTATGAGCAGTGAATAAGGAGGGGAATGGATGGCAACGGAACAGAGCTTCGTGGACTACGTCGCCGAGGTGGCCGGGCTGGGCAGCCGCCTGACGCACAAGAAGATGTTCGGCGAGTACGCGCTCTACCTGGACGGCAAGGTGGTCGCCTTCGCCTGCGATAACAGCCTGTACATCAAGCCGTCGAAGGCCGTGGCGGCGCTCGCCCCCGACCTGCCGCAGGGCCCGCCCTACCCGGGCGCCAAGGATTATCCCATCGCCGACGAGCTGCTCGACGATCCGGAGGCGCTGCGCCGCCTGCTCGAAGACACCGCGGCGCTGATGCCGCTGCCGAAGCCAAAGAAGCCCAAGGCCTGACCGGCTCTCCCGCCAGTCGATTCAGTACACCCTGTACTGACAAGTGGCTCGTATTCATGAGCCACATTCATAAGCCCTTGCAATTTTCGCACCAAAAACGGGCATTTCCATCCCCTACAATCGATAGCCGGCCGCGCAAGCGAACTGCACGCCCCGAAAATTAGAAAAGCGTTATGTTCTTGGCTTCGGCCGCGCGCGCGTTTTCGTCAAATCGGAATACGGCGTCGCTGCGTCACCGCTCATATTGCCCATGTCCAAGAAAGGAAGAACGATGCCCGAGTTCGATCCAAACAGGCGGCAGCTGCTGAAGGCCTCGACCGTCGCCGTCGGCGGCGTCGCAGTAAGCTCCCAGTTCGCGGCGCCTGCCGAAGCTGCACCCGCCGCCCAGCCGGCCAACTCCACCCAGGCGACCACCATGAACGTCAGGCTGAAAGTGAACGGCATCGAGCACCAGCTGCAGGTCGATCCGCGCACCACGCTGCTCGATGCGCTGCGCGACCGCCTGCACCTTACCGGCAGCAAGAAAGGCTGCGACCAGGGCCAATGCGGCGCCTGCACCGTCCTGATCGACGGCCGCCGCAGCACCTCCTGCCTGACCCTGGCCGTGATGCAGGAAGGCCACGAGATCACCACCATCGAGGGCCTCGGCACCCCGACCAACCTGCACCCGCTGCAGCGCGCCTTCATCAAGCACGACGGCTACCAGTGCGGCTTCTGTACGCCGGGGCAGATCTGTTCGGCCGTGGGCATGCTGGAAGAGATCCGTTCGGGGGCGCCGAGCCACGTCACGGCCGACCTGAACGCCAGCCCGCAGGCCAGCGACATGGAATTCCGCGAGCGGATGAGCGGCAACCTCTGCCGCTGCGGCGCCTATTCGAACATCCAGGAAGCGATTGCCGAGGTGGCCGGGCTCACTGCGGGAGGCAAGCGATGAAAGCCTTTACCTACGAACGGGCCAGGACCCCGCAGGAGGCGGCGGACGCCGCCGCGCGCCACCCGAACGCGCGCTTCGTTGCCGGCGGCACCAACCTGCTGGACCTGATGAAGCTCCAGATCGAAACGCCGGCCCACCTCATCGACGTCAATGACCTGGCGCTCGACCGCATCGAGCCGACCCAAAATGGCGGCCTGCGCATCGGCGCTCTGGTGCGCAACTCGGATCTGGCGGCCGACCAGCGCGTGCGGCGCGACTACGGCGTGCTCACGCGCGCCCTGGTGGCCGGCGCCTCGGGCCAGCTGCGCAACCAGGCGACCACCGCCGGCAACCTGCTGCAGCGTACCCGCTGCCCCTATTTCTACGACACCAACGTCCCCTGCAACAAGCGTAAACCAGGCAGCGGCTGCAGCGCCATCGGCGGCTTCACGCGCCTGCATGCGATCGTCGGCCAGAGCGACGCCTGCATCGCGACCCATCCGAGCGACATGGCGGTGGCCATGCGCGTGCTGGACGCCCAGGTGGAGACGGTGGCGCCGGGCGGCGCGACGCGCGTGATCCCGATCGCCGACTTCCACCGGCTCCCGGGCAATACGCCGCACATCGACCACAACCTGAAACCCGGTGAGCTGATCACCGCGGTAACGCTGCCGCCGCCGGTGGGTGGTGCGCAGAGCTACCGCAAGGTGCGCGACCGCGCTTCGTATGCCTTCGCGATCGTGTCGGTGGCGTCCATCGTCCAGCGCGACGGCAGCGGCCGCGTGGCGCTGGGCGGCGTGGCCCACAAGCCGTGGCGCGTCGAAGCGGCGGAAGGCGCCTTCGCGCGCGGTGCGCAGGCGGTTGCCAGTGGACTGCTTGCCGGCGCCCGCACGACCGAGGACAACGCGTTCAAGGTGCCGCTGGTCGAGCGCACCCTGGCCGCGGCCATTGCGGACGCAAAAGCGGACGCTAAAGCTTGAGGGAAGGGACAGCCATGAAATTCAACGAACCAGCCACTACCAACCCGATCGACCAGCTCAAGGTCGTGGGCCAGCCGATCGACCGCGTCGACGGTCCCCTCAAGACCACCGGCACTGCGCCCTATGCGATGGACCGCCACGACGTGATGCCGAACCAGGCGCATGGCTATGTGATCGGCTCGGCCATCCCGACCGGGCGGATCGTCTCGATGGACCTGGCGGCGGCCAAGGCCGCGCCGGGCGTGATCGCGATCGTCACCGCGCAGAACGCGGGCAAGCTCACCAAGGGCAACTTCAACACCGCCATGCTGCTGGG
The DNA here is from genome assembly GCF_020707265.1 of Massilia sp. IC2-477. Taxonomy (GTDB): domain Bacteria; phylum Pseudomonadota; class Gammaproteobacteria; order Burkholderiales; family Burkholderiaceae_D; genus Telluria. The sequence continues at coordinate 233,727 of NZ_JAJFEQ010000004.1, read as the reverse complement.
CGGGCCGCGCGTCGAGCACTACCACCAGGCGGTGGCGCTGGTGGTCGCCGAAACCTTCGAGCAGGCGCGCGACGCCGCCTCGCTGGTGCGCATCAAGTACGAACGCGACAAGGGCGACTTCGACCTGAAGGCGGTGCAGAACAAGGCCATCGCGCCGAAGAAGGAAGCGGCCGAGACCAAGGTCGGCAACTTCACTGGTGCCTTCGCCTCCAGCCCGGTGAAGCTGGATGCCGAATACCACACGGCGCACGAATCGCACATGATGATGGAGCCGCATGCGAGCGTGGCGGCCTGGGACGGCGACCAGCTCACCGTGTGGACCTCGAACCAGATGATCGCCTGGGCCAAGGGCGACCTGGCCAAGACCCTGGGGCTGCCGAAGGACAAGGTGCGCGTGCTGTCGCCCTACATCGGCGGCGGCTTCGGCTCCAAGCTGTTCCTGCGCGCCGACGTGGTGTTGGCGGCACTGGGCGCGAAAGCAGCGCGGCGGCCGGTGCGGGTGCCCCTGCAGCGCGCGCTGATCCCGAACAACACCACGCACCGCTCGGCGACCCTGCAGCGCATTCGCATCGGCGCCACGCGCGAGGGCAAGATCACGGCGATCGCCCACGAAAGCTGGTCCGGCAACCTGAAGGACGGCTCGCCGGAAAATGCCGCGACCCAGACCCGCTCCCTGTATGCGGGCGAAAACCGCATGACCGCCAACCGCGTGGCCTTCATGGACCTGCCCGAGTCGAACGCGATGCGTGCGCCGGGCGAGGCGCCAGGCCTGGCGGCGCTGGAAATCGCGATGGACGAGATGGCGGAAAAACTCGGCATGGACCCGGTACAGTTCCGCATCGTGAACGACACCCAGGTGGTGCCGGACAATCCCGAGAAGCCCACGTCCAACGACCCGCAGTCGAAGAAGCCGGAGAAGGAAAAGCACAATCCGCATCCGCCGTTCTCCAAGCGCCAGTTCATCCAGTGCCTGCAGACCGGAGCCCAACGCTTCGGCTGGGATCGTCGGCAGGCAAAACCCGCTTCGGTCCGGGACGGCCGCTGGCTGGTCGGCATGGGCATGGCCTCGGCCTTCCGCGACAACCTGCTCACCAAGTCGGCAGCGCGCGTGCGCCTCGACCGGCGCGGCATCCTGACGGTGGAAACCGACATGACCGACATTGGCACCGGCAGCTACACCATCATCGCCCAGACCGCGAGCGAGATGATGGGCGTGCCGCTGGAGCGGGTGCGGGTGCGCCTGGGCGACTCGAGCTTCCCGGCCTCCTGCGGCTCGGGTGGCCAGTGGGGCGGCAACAACTCGTGCGCGGGCGTGTACGCCGCCTGCGTCAAGCTGCGCGAGATGGTGGCGCGCCAGGCCGGCTTCGAGCCGGAGCGCGCGATCTTCGCCGATGGCCTGATCCGCGCGGGCGAGCGCAGCCTGCCTCTGGCGCAGGCGGTGGGAGAGCGCGAGCTGGTGGCCGAGGACATGATCGAATACGGCGACATCAACACGCGCTTCCAGCAGTCGACCTTCGGCGCCCATTTCGTGGAAGTCGGCGTGGACGCGGTGACCTGCGAAGTACGCATCCGCCGCATGCTGGCGGTGTGCGCGGCAGGGCGCATCCTGAACCCGAAGACGGCGCGCAGCCAGGTGATCGGCGCGATGACGATGGGGGCGGGCGCGGCGCTGATGGAAGAGCTGGCCGTCGACAAGCGGCTCGGCTACTTCGTCAACCACGATCTCGCGACCTATGAGGTGCCGGTGCATGCCGACATTCCGCACCAGGAAGTCATCTTCCTCGACGAGACCGACCCGATGTCTTCGCCGATGAAGGCCAAGGGCATCGCGGAGCTGGGCATCTGCGGCGTGGCGGCGGCGATCGCCAACGCGGTGTACAACGCGACCGGCGTGCGGGTGCGCGAGTATCCGATCACGCTCGACAAGCTGATCACGAAGATGCCTCTGTCCGTGTGATGCTGCGCGCATTGTCACCCCGGTGACAATGCGCGACATTCTCCGCTTGTGCTTCTGCTATCCTCTCGCGCTTCGATGTCACGCGCTCCATGCATGAAGCAAGCCCTCACTGCCGCCACTCCCGATTCCGTTCGCCGTCTCGACTGGTTCCAGCTTGCCGCCGGCTTTGCGCTGCTGGCCTGCCTGGTGATGGTCTGGCGCTGGGGCGGCACCGTCGCCGATTCCCAGGCCTATTACGACACCGCGCGCTGGCTGCGCGGCGAGATTCCGGCCAGCAGCCTGGTCGCGCCCTTCCCGTACCGCATCCTGGTGCCGGCGCTGGCCTCCCTCATTCCCGGCGACCTGCGCAACGGCTTCGCGATGCTGAACTGGGTGCTGGTGACGCTCGGGGCCGGCCTGATGTCGGCCTGCGTGCTGCGCGCGGGGCTCGGCCAGGGCCGCGCGGTCGCCGCCGGGCTCATGATGATCGTCTCGGTGCCGACCTTCTGGTTCGCGCCCTACCTGGTGGTGGATCCGGGCTCGGTCTGTGCGCGCGCCGCCTTCGTGCTGGCGGTGGTCTCTGGCCAGCCCTGGCTGGCCGCTGGCGCGGGCCTGCTGGGCACCGCCGTGCGCGAAGAGAACATCCTGCTGCTGGTGTGGCTGGTCGCGATGCGCCGTATCGCCTTTTTCCCTGGCCTGGCGGTGCTCGCCGCGGCAGGCGCCTGGATCGTGGCGGTGCGCTGGTGGCTCGTCACCGGCCTGCCGTCCTACACCTGGGCGCCGCGCTGGGAACAGGTAGCGCATGCGCTGGGCGACTGGCGTTCGCTGGCCACCATCGTCGGCAGTGCCATCGTCGTGGTGCCGCTGGCGCTACGCGGCTGGCGCGTGGCGCCGCCCGTGCTGCGGCCGATCGCCGGCCTGCTCGCGCTGATGGCGCTGCCGCCGCTGTATGCGGCGCTATGCGTGCGCGTCGACGGGCGTGCGGTGTGGGGACTGTATCCCTTCCTGGTGCCCTTCGCCGCCTGCGCGCCGCTGGCCTGGCGACTATCCCGTTGACGGATTCGTCACAGGGGCTATACTGGCCCCATGAACCCACCACGCTTCATGTCGCCGCGTAATGCCGCCTGCCAGCAGGGCAGGGGCTTTGCCGCGTCCGTCGAGCGTGACTGCGCCGCCGTTGCGCGAGCGGTGCAACAGTCGTCCCGTAACCTCGCCTGGCTCGTCCAGGCTCGGTGAGGAACACTGCCAGCGTTTTTCCGTCCTCCCGAGCCTGACCCTTCCCGATACCTGCGGCCGCCGCGCGACCGCCACGATTCAATCGCCCTCAAGCAGGGGCACCATCAGGAGTGAACAATGAAACCTTCTATCCTCGTCTCATGGCTGGACATGGACCGCCTCGACCGCATGCTCGACGCCTTGCCGGCCGCCCAGGCCGGCGCGCGCGACGCGCTGCTCGATGAACTGGGCCGCGCCGGCCTGGCTGAACCCTGGGAAATGCCGGCCGACGTCGTCACCATGAATTCGCGCGTGCGCTTTGCCTTCGACGGCGCCGACGAAGAAGTGACGATGACGCTGACCTACCCCAAGGACATGAACGGCAACCCCGAGCAGCTCTCGATCCTGACCCCGGTCGGCACCGCGCTGCTGGGCCTGAAGGTGGGCGACAGCATCCGCTGGCAGCGTCCGGACGGGGCCATGTTCGACGTCAGCGTCCGCGGTATCGAATACCAGCCGGAACGCGACGGCCAGTATCACCGCTGAGCATCACCACCAGCGCCAGCACGATGGCGCAGGCGATCCAGGCCGACCACAGGGTATGGCTCAGGAAGTGCGCGCCGCGCATCTGCTGCATCCATCCCAGCGCCAGCCCGGGCGCCAGGCACAGGGCCAGGCCCCGCCACGCCCGCCGCGCGGGTCCCGGCAGCCAGAAGACCACCAGCGACACCAGCCACAGGGCGCTCGACGCATGGCCCGCGGGCAGGCAGTGGCCTGGCAGCACGCCGGCGGGCAGCGCCTCGAACAGGCGCACATACGGCTGCGCGCCGCCGTAGCGCGCCAGGTCCCAGGGACAGTGCGCATTGCTCGACTGCTTGAGCAGGCTGACGACCAGCGGCACCAGGACGGCGGACCAGGCGACTACGCGCAGCCGCAGGCGCGCCAGCGGCCGGTCGAAGGCCCGCTGCGGCCAGATCGTATCGCCGATGGCGAGCGCGATGATCACGCCGGCGCACACGCTCAGCGCAGTCTTGGCGATGCGGTGACTGAAGGTCGCCGTCAGCCAGGCTTCACGCCATGGAAAGCCTGCCGTCACCCGGTCGTACTGCGCGTCGGCCAGCCACAGGTCGGCGTCGGTCCAGGCGCCCAGCGCAAGAATCAGCAGCGCGGCCAGCGCCAGCAGGGCGCCGAGCCGGAGCGCCGTCGTTCCACCCAGCAGCCTGTCCTGCGCCTCAGTTGCGGACACAGGCATGGAACAGGTCGAGTTTCGGATTCAGGACGGCGGTTTCGACATTCAGCATGCCGAGCACCGAGTGGAACACATTGTCGTGCGAGAGCGGCTGGTCGCGGCGCGCCTGCAGGCAGGCGCGGTCGATGCGGAAGCGCTGGCTGAAGCCATCCGACATCCACAGCATCATCGGCACGTGGGTCTGCTCGCTCGGAGCGAACAGGTAGGGCGCACCGTGCAGGTACATATTGTTCTCGCCCAGGGACTCGCCGTGGTCCGAGAAGTACAGCATCGAGGTGTCGACCTCGGATTCACCGGCGGCCTTGCGCAGCAGGGCGATGGTCTCGGCCAGGAAGCTGTCGGTGTACAGGATGGTGTTGTCGTAGGCGGCGACGATCGACTCGCGGGTGCAGGTTTCGAACTCGCTGCTGGTGCACACCGGCCCGAAGCGGCCGAAGCCGGCCGGGTAGCGGTGCGCGTAGGCTGGCCCGTGGCTGCCTTTCTGGTGCAGCACGATGACCAGGTCCTGCTTCGATTGCCGGATCAGCGCGGGCAGGCCCTCGAGCAGGTCTTCGTCGTAGCACTCGTCCTCGCTGCAATGGCGGCTACCGGCGCCAGGGCTGGACACGTCGACGAATTCGACGCGGTCGCACACGCCCTTGCAGCCGGAATTGTTGTCGCGCCAGAGAACGCGCAGGCCCGCGTGCTTGAGCACGTCGAGCAGGCCCTCCTGGTGTTTGGCGCGGGTGTCGTCGTAGCGCTCGCGCGTCATCCCCGAGAACACGCAGGGTACCGACACCGCCGTGGCCGTACCGCAGGACTGGACCCGTGCAAAGTTGATCAGGCCTTGTTCGCTCGCCAGGCGCGGGTTGGTATCACGCGCATAGCCGTTGAGCGAGAAGTTGGCGGCGCGCGCCGTCTCGCCGACCACGATCACGGTGACGGTGCGCTTCGTCTGCCCCGCCCAGTGCTTGCCCTTGACGGCGTCGCGGCCGATCTGCTGCAGCGGTACCGGCGTGCTCCAACGGTTGTGGAGGTAGCCGTTGAGCGCCTGCACCGCATTGGTCGGCGTGAGCAGGTAGCGCAGTTCGCGGTGCTCGCGCACCGTGGGCGCCAGGGTCTTGAACATCAGTACCAGCAGTACGGTGGACAGCGCCAGCGCAGCGGCGACGGTACCGGCGCGCTGGGCCAGGCCACGCGCGCCTTGGGGGAAGCGCAGCTGCGCACGCGCCACCAGCAGCGAGGGCAGGCCCCCGGTCAGGGCGACGAACAGCAGCATGCGCCAGTTCAGCAGCTCCGCGGCCTCACGCGTGTCGGTTTCAAACAGGCTCTGGATGATCGCCTTGTCGATCACGACGCCGTATTCGTTGATGAACCAGGCAGAGGCCGACGCAGTCAGCAGGAAAACGATCAGGGCCGGCTTGACGACGAAGCGGAAGCTGAAGGGCATCAAGAGTGCGTAGAACAACAGCACGACAATGGCGAAGCTGCCCGCGAGCAGCGGCAGCCGGGCGAGCGAAAAGCCGCCGACCGCGTGGACGAAATCGGACCAGAAATTGAAGTTGCCGATGGTGGCAAGCAGCAGGGCGACGGAAAAGACGAGCAGGTTGGCGCTGATGCGCCGGGACAGGAGGTTTTGCACTGGTATCACTTCTGGAGCGCGCAGCCGGACTGGCTGCGATACCCGTGCAGGATACGCAGCAGCGCGTCAGCAGCTCGTCAGCAGGCCGTTAAGCCGGTGTGAACGTGATCGTGAAGCGGCTGCCGCCTTCCGGGCGCGCCTGGTAGGCAAAGCCGGCACCCAGGAAGTCGCAGATGCGGCGCGCCAGCGCGAGACCAAGCCCGGTGCCGCCCGAGCCGCTGGACGGCACGCCGGCGCCGCTGCCGAGCGTGGCGACGACAGCCGGCGGCAGGCCCGGCCCGGTGTCCTCGACCACCACCTGGCCCGGCAGCAGGCGCACCACCACTTCGCCGCGGTCGGTGTACTGGCAGGCATTGCGCACCAGGTTGCCGATGGCGGCCGCGCACAGTTCGCGCGGGGCGCGCACGGCCAGCGCCGGACCGTCGACGAAGCGCAGGCTAAGCGGCTTGCCGGCCACCAGGGCGCGGTACTTGTCGACTTCGTCTTCGGCGATCTGCTCCAGCGCCACCGGCGCCAGCGTGCCGAGCTGGGGCGCGCGCGCCAGCAGCAGGAGCACGGTGACGCATTCGGCCGCTTCGCGCGCTGCGCGGTAGATGCGCTCGGCGGGCGCACGCACGGCGGGCGAGGATTCCTGCATCAGGATCTCCGCGGCGCCCATGATCACGGTGAGCGGGCTGCGCAGCTCGTGGCTGACGTCGCCCGTGAAGTAACGCTCGCGGTCGAGGAAGGCGCGCAGTTCGCTGGTATGGGCTTCCAGCGCGCGTGCCAGCACGCCCAGTTCGTCCTTGCGGCCGGTGAGGGCGGCAGGCACCGCGTCGCTGCCGACCGCCTGCGCCAGTTCGCTGATCGGCGTGACCACGCGCGTGCCCAGGAAGCCGCCCAGCAGCAGCGCCAGCAGCACGAAACCGGCGAACACGGTGGCGAACATCGAATACACCACCAGCTCGATCTTGTCGTAGTCGCTCTCGTGGTCGACCAGCACCCAGTTGCCGCCCGTGTCGTGGCCGGCCAGCACATGCAGGCGGGTGGTGCCGACGTCGACCTTGTGCACGCCGTCGGCCAGGCCGCGCAGCGTGGCCGGGATCGCTTCGTTGCGCTGGAAGCGCAGGCCGGCCGGCATGTCGACGTCGAGTCCGGCCGCCTGGCGCGGCGCGGCCCAGGCCACGGCAGCCTCGAGGCGCTTGTCCACCAGCTGCACTTCGATGCCCTCCACCGCCAGCGCCGCGATAAAGGCGAAGAAGGCGGAAGCGCCGAGGCCGAACAGGACAAAGGCGACGACGATGCGCCGCTTCAAGGAGTCAGCCGGCCGCATCGCGCTGCGCGTGGGGCTTGGGATCCGGCTGGACCAGCTTGTAGCCGACCCCGGCCACCGTCTGCAGCATCGGCACGGCGAAAGGTTTGTCGATGGCCTGGCGCAGCGCGTGGATGTGGGTGCGCAGGGCGTCGCTGCCGGGGCGGTCTTCGCCCCAGACGGCCTGCTCGAGGGTTTCGCGCGTGACGATGCGCGGCGCCGCCGCCAGCAGGCAGCGCAGCAACACGTAGCCGGTCTTGGTGAGCTGCACCGGCACGCCGGCGCGGGAGGCTTCCTGCATGTCGGGGTCGTAGCTGAGCTCGCCGAAGCGCAGGGTGCTGTGGACCGCATGGGTAGACGCAGCGCGCCGCACCAGCGCCTTCAGGCGCACTTCCAGCTCCAACAGAGAGAAGGGCTTGACCAGGTAGTCGTCGGCGCCGCTGTCGAAGCCGGCCACCTTGTCGGGCAGGCTGTCGCGCGCGGTGAGCATCAGCACCGGGGTCGATTTGCCGAGCTCGGTGCGCAGCTTCTGGCACAGTTCGAGTCCGTTCAGGCCGGGCAGCATGACGTCGAGGACGATGACGTCGTAATCGTTTTCCGAGGCCAGCGCCAGCCCGCCATAGCCGTTGCGGGCGGAATCGAGCTGGTGGCCCTTCGGTTCCAGGAAACCGTAGAGGTTGGCGAGGATGTCCGGGTGGTCTTCGACGATGAGGATGCGCATCCGCCTATTCTAGTGCACTTGCACGCCGGCTTCAGCCATGGCGATAGCTGAGGCCACGGTAGGCGCGGCACCAGATGGCGAAAAACTCTTCGCCGCTCACCGTCGGCCGGTATTCACTGGATGCAAGCACCCGCCGCAGCAGTTCGGCATCCTGCCAGTCGAGTCGCGCAAGCGGATGGGCCCAGCGCGGCCGGCCCGTGACGCGGCCGAACAGCAGCCGCGGCAGCAGCACCAGGACGCAGGTAGGCATGCACAGCGGAACGAGGAAGCCCCACCATGGCCCCCAGGCCAGGCCCAGCACAACCGCTGTCAGGAAAGAGGTCGCCACGGTAGCGAGGTAGAGCGGGCGTCCCTGGCGCTCTAGCCAGTCGGGCGGGTATTTGCGCGCGAGCCGGCACGCGATGCCTTCCAGCACCATCAGCTGCTGGAGCGACAGGGCATCGGGATGGACGTGCAGGGGCTGGTTCACTGCTCGGCGCCTCGCAAAAGTTGTTGAACGAACCACATGTCTTCCAGAGGAAGGGTAGAGCGGCGACTGTTAAGAACGCGTTAAGAACGAGCTAAGGGAACAGGGGTGGCAGCGTTGGCAAAGTGTCTGCTTTGCATTACCGTGGGGGCGTTTGACGGTTTGATGACAACGCTACCGAAAGAGACCATGAAACGAATCCTTGCCGCCGCCTGCCTGGCCCTGAGCCTGTCCGCCACTGCCCATGCCGCCACCGATGCTGTTCTGACGAAACAGGTCAATGCCTTTGTCGACGAATGGCACGACGACGCGGCGCACGCGCGCATGGCCTATTTCGACAAGATGGCCGAGGACGGCGTCTATATCGGCACCGACCGTACCGAGCTGTGGCGGCGCGACGAGTTCAAGGCCTGGGCCAGGAAGTTTTTCGAACGCAAGTCCGCCTGGAGCTTCAAGGCCACCCGCCGCAACGTGTACGCCTCGCCCGACAAGTCGGTGATCTGGTTCGACGAGCTGCTCGATACCCCAAACATGGGGCCGTGCATGGCGAGCGGGGTGATCCGCAAGACGGCCAAGGGCTTCGAGATCGTGCACTACCAGCTGTCGATGGCGGTGCCGAACGAGGTGGCGGGCAAGGTCACCAAGCTGATTGCCGAAGGAAAGTAGCGTGGGCAGCTCTGCTGCCCACGCGGTGATAAGCAGCGGCTCCGCTATCGTGCCGGATGATCTTGCCTTCAACTATCACCGCGTGGGCGGGAAACCCGCCCACCCTACGGGTATCATTGCCGGATGAAGCAAGAGAACATCACTTACATCGGCCGCTTCGCCCCATCGCCCACCGGTCCGCTGCACGCCGGCTCGCTGGTGGCCGCCCTGGCCAGCTACCTCGACGCGCGCGCCCACCACGGGACCTGGCTGGTGCGAATTGAAGACATCGACGAGGGCCGCAGCGTGCCAGGTGCGGCCGAAGGCATCCTGGCGCTGCTGGCCCAGCTCGGCATGCATGCCGACGGCGAGATCGTCTGGCAGAGCCGGCGCAAGCACCTGTACCAGGCCGCCGCCGACACCATCGCGGCCCATACCTATCCCTGCGGCTGCAACCGGCGCGAGATCGCCGATTCGCGCCTGGGCGTCGCGCCGGACGGCGCCGCGATCTACCCCGGCACCTGCCGTTTCGGCCTGCAGGAGGGCCGCAGCATGCGCAGCCTGCGCCTGCGCGTGCCCGAGCCAGGCTACGACGTGATCGGCTTTACCGACCGATTCGCCGGCGAGATCACGCAGCGCCTGCACGGCGAGTCGGGCGACTTCGTCCTGAAGCGCGCCGACGGTTTCTGGGCCTACCAGCTGGCGGTGGTAGTGGACGACGCCGAGCAGGGCGTCACCGACGTCGTGCGCGGGGCCGACCTGCTCGACTCCACGCCGCGCCAGATCTTCCTGCAGCGCGTGCTCGGGGTGCCGACGCCGCGCTACCTGCACGTGCCGGTGGTGCGCAACGAGAACGGCGAGAAGCTGTCGAAGCAGACCGGTGCGCTGGCGGTGGCGCCGGGGGACGAAGCGGCGGCGCTGGAAGCCTTGCTGCAGGCCGCACGCTTCCTCGGCCTGCCATTGGAAAAGCCGGCATCGCTGGACGCCTTCTGGCGCACGGCGATACCGGCCTGGAGCCAGCTGCTGGCCGGGCGCGAAGGCGCGGCGCTCACCTGATCTCGCTGGGCCGGCGGCGCGACAGCACCGCCAGTCCCAGCAGGCCGGCCCCGAGCATCCCCCAGGTCGCCGGTTCCGGAATCGGCGCAGCCACGACGAAGCCGCGGATTTCGCCGTTCGGGTACTGGGTCGTGTGGATGTTGAGGTAAGCCTGGTTCCCGTTTATGGCATCGAGCAGCGCCGCGCTGGCCGCTGTCGGGGTGCCGCCGAACGACGCCAGGAAGGCCGGCTCGTAGACCGCGGGGTCGCCGAGGTCGAAGGTGTACGAATAGTCGCCGGCGGTGACCATCATCGGGAAGTCCACCAGCGTGATGGCCGGGGGCGCGACGCCGGTGAAGGCTTCAGTCGTGCAGCAGTGGATGTGGGCCACGGTGGTTCCGGCAAGCAGGTCGCGGAAGGGAACCTCGGCCCGCAGCAGCGAACCGTCGATCTCGAAGGTCGCGACGCTCGAGCCTGGCGAGCCGTTGGGCGGCGACTCGGCCGGGCCGCTCGACACGGCACGGTAGATGTCGGCGCCCTGGGCCGCAGGTGCGAGCGCCGCCGTGGAAGCGGCCAGCGCAAGCGCCGTCAGTACTTTTTTCATGGCAGTCCTCCTGACTAGGAAAGATCCCGGGACACACCCGGCGGGTGTGCTGCAGAAAAAAGTAGCGCAACAGATTCCGCACGGTCCACACCGTACGGGTAATAAAAGTGCCTCAGGAATAAGTGCGTAAGAAAAAGATCAGTGCGGCATGCCGATGACCACACTGGCTTCGTCGATGGCGGCCATCGCCGGCGAACCGGCCCGCAAGGCTGCGTGCGGGCCGCTGAACCCGACCAGTTGCACCCCGCCGGGCAGGCGCAGTGTCGCTTCTCCGCCACTGGCGTCGCGGCTGGCACGGACGATCTCGCCAGCCAGGACATTCTCCTGCGTCGATGCATCGATGTGGCCGGCCACCTGGACCGCTGTCGCCTTGCACAAGGCCAGCACCTCCATGCCGCGCTGCAGGCCCAGCAGCTGAGCGCTTTCGCGGGTGATGCGGGAATGCAGGACGCTGCCGCCCGCCAGTAAGAGCTGCACCCGTACCTGTCCCGCGCGCGACGCGATCGATCCCACCGCGCACGGAAACTGGTTGCGCATGCTGGTGCGCAGCGCAAACGCGGCGCGGCCACTGGCGTCGCCCAGCGCGAAGCGCGCGAGGATGTGCTGGCGTGCGCGCGCCATCTCGTCGGCCGCCTCCAGCACGCGCTCGCCGGCCCGAGTGAGGGTGGCGCCACCGCCGCCGCTGCCGCCGACCGCCTTTTCCACCAGCGCCGTGCCGGCCAGGTTGGCCAGGGTTTCCAGTGCCTGCCAGGCCGCCTTGTAGCTCACGCCGGCAGCGCGCGCGGCTTCGGAGATGGAACCGGCCTGGCCGACCCGGCGCAGGATGTCGATGCGCTTGTCGCCGGCCTGGAAGCCCAGGACCTCGTCCAGGGGGAGGGTTCGCTTGTTCATGCATCCTATGGTAGCAGGACGCCGATCCCGGCGCTATTCTCCGGATGAATAGCGGAGGGCGGTTTGTGCTACAGTTTCGCTATTCAAACAAGGAATAGCGAATGAACATGAAACGATGCATCGGCCTGCTGCTGGCAGCCATTGCGCTGCCCCTGGGCGCGCAGGCCGGCGAAGTCCAGGTGGCGGTGGCCGCCAACTTTGCGGCGCCGATGCAGAAGCTCGCCTCCATGTTCGAAGCCGAGACCGGACACAAGGCGGTGGTGTCGGTCGGCTCGACCGGCAAGTTCTACGCCCAGGTGAAACATGGCGCGCCGTTCGACGTGCTGCTGGCGGCCGATGACGAAACGCCGGCCCGGCTGGAGCGCGAAGGCCGGGGCACGGGACGCTTCACCTATGCCATCGGCAGGCTGGTGCTGTGGAGCCGCCAGGCGGGTGTCGTCGATGCCCAGGGCGGGGTGCTCAGGACCGGCAGGTTCGAACGCCTGGCGGTCGCTGATCCGAAGCTGGCTCCTTATGGCGCCGCGGCCTACGAGCTGCTTGGCCGGCTTGGCCTGCTCGACGCCCTGCGCCCAAGGCTGGTGCACGGCGAGAACATCGCCCAGGCCTACCAGTTCGCCGCTACCGGCAATGCCCAGCTGGGCTTTGTCGCCATGTCCCAGGTCTACGCCGACGGCAAGCTGAAGGAAGGCTCGGCCTGGGTCGTGCCGGCCGCGATGCACGCGCCGATCCGCCAGGATGCCATCCTGCTGGACAAGGGCAGGAACAGCGCGGCGGCGAGCGCCCTGGTGCAGTACCTGAAGGGCGACAAGGCGCGGGCGCTGATCCGGTCCTATGCTTACGATCTCCCGCCGGTGCGCTGAGCGATGCCGATCGAGAAGGAAGCCTGGCAGGCCATCCGGCTCACCTTCGAGCTGGCCAGCGCGACCACCGTGCTGCTGCTCCTGGTCGCCACGCCCCTGGCCTGGTGGCTGGCGCGCACGCGCTCGCGCTGGCGGGCGCCGGTGTCGGCCCTGGTGACGATGCCGCTGGTGCTGCCGCCCTCCGTGCTCGGCTTCTACCTGCTGCTCGCGCTCGGTCCCGACGGGCCGCTCGGCCGCCTGACCCAGGCCCTGGGCCTGGGCGTGCTGTCCTTCACCTTCACGGGCCTGCTCGTCGGCTCGATCGTGTACTCGCTGCCCTTTGCCGTGCAGCCCATGCAGCACGCCTTCGAGGCGATGGGCAGGCGCCCGATGGAAGTGGCGGCCACGCTCGGCGCCTCGCCGCTTGACGCCTTCTTCAGCGTCGCGCTGCCGCAGGCCCGCAGCGGCATCCTGACCGCCGCTGTCCTGAGCTTCGCCCACACGGTGGGCGAGTTCGGGGTGGTGCTCATGATCGGCGGGAACATCCCCGGCAGCACCCGCGTCGTGTCGACCCAGATCTACGGCTACGTCGAGGCGATGGAATACGCGTCGGCCCATTGGCTGGCGGGCGGCATGCTGCTGTTCAGCTTCGTGGTGCTGCTGGTCCTGGGGGCGCTGCGCCGCAGCCCGGCGCGGGTGCTGCCGTGAGCCGGGATTTCCAGGTCCGGCTGGCGCTGCCGCGCGCCGACTTCAGGCTCGACGTCGACCTGCGCCTGCCTGGCAGCGGCATCACCGTGCTGTTCGGCCGTTCCGGTTCCGGCAAGACCAGCGTGCTGCGCGGCGTCGCCGGGCTGGAGGCGAGCGGGCGCGCGCGCATCGTGGTGGGCGGGGAGACCTGGCAGGACGACGATGCCGGCGTGTTCCTGCCGACCCACCGGCGTGCGCTCGGCTACGTGTTCCAGGAAGCGAGCCTGTTCGACCACCTCGACGTGCAGGGCAACCTCGACTACGGCCGCAAGCGCAGCCGCGCGCCGGGCGCCGCTGCGGCACTCGGGGAAGCCGTCGAGCTGCTCGGGATCGGGCACCTGCTGCGGCGCCGCGTGGGCCAGCTCTCCGGCGGGGAGCGCCAGCGGGTGGCGATCGCGCGCGCCCTGGCCGCCACGCCGCGCCTGCTGCTGCTGGACGAACCGCTGGCCTCCCTGGACGCCGCGCGCCGCCACGAGATCCTGCCCTGGCTCGAGAAGATGCATGCGGAGCTGAAGATCCCGATGCTGTACGTGACCCACTCGGTCGACGAGCTGGCGCGCCTGGCCGATTACCTGGTGGTGCTGGAAGGTGGCCGGGTCAAGGCCGACGGTCCGGTGGAAGACGTGCTGTCTGCCATCGATGTCCCCGTGCTCGAGGGAGAGGAGGCGGGCGCGCTGGTGCACGGCGTGGTCGCCGAACGCAGTGCGCAGTGGCAGCTGGCGCGCATCGATGTCGACCGTGGATCGTTCTGGCTGCGCGACGGCGGCATCCCGCTCGGGCAGCAGGTGCGCTTGCGGATCATGGCGCGCGACGTCAGCCTGGCCACGCGCGAGCCGCGGGACACCAGCATCCAGAACCACTTCCCCTGTGTCGTCGAATCGATCGCGCCGGACAGCCATCCATCGCAGGTCCTGGTGCGCGTGCGCTGCGGGCAGACCGCGCTGCTGGCCCGCGTCACGCGCCGGGCGCTGTTCGAGCTCGGCCTGGCGGCGGGCAGCCCGGCCTGGGTGCAGGTGAAATCGGCGGCGCTGCTGGCTTGAGGCGCGCCTAGTGGGGATTGCGCAGGATGGTGATCTCGCCGTCCGCTTCCAGGAAGGCGCATTTCATTTCCGGGCGCGGGCAGTCGTGTTCGCGCAGGGCTTCCTCGATGTCCGATTCCGACAGACGGCAGTTGCGGACCACCTTGTCGAAGAAGACGCCGTCGCGGCCGATCAGCACGGCGCTGCCGTCGACCAGTTTTTCGATGCTGGCGTTGCGCGAGGTGAGCAGGGCGACGAGGGAATTGATGGCCACCAGCGTTGCCGCGGCGATCAGGCCGCCGACCAGCGAATCGTCGCCGCCGTTGAGCGAATTCGACACCGCTTCCGACAGCAGCATGACGACCAGCAGGTCGAAAGGCGTGAACTGGCCCACGGTGCGGCGCCCGGACAGGCGCACCATGACCAGCAGGAGCAGGTACACGGCTAGCCCGCGTACGATGAATTCCCACCAGGGAAGATCCATGTCAAACATATCCCCTCCGTACTGATACCGATGAGTCCCATTGTAATCAAAATGCTAATGTTCTGGACTCAAGCGTGCGGTAGGGGTGGTGGGAGGCGGTTCAGACACCTCATCGGATTCGAACTCTACCAACAACACCGGTGTCAAACCCGGCGTATCTCTGCCATTCCTTGCGCCAGGATGCCCGCCCCATCGTGCCTCCGGCTCTCTCCGAAGTGGTAGAAAGAATAACTTTTTGTCGGGCTGCGTTGCTGCAATAATGCTATCGAAAGCGTGTAAATATTCATATGCCAACAGGGGGATGTGATGGCCAAGAGTCGCGCTGCAGTCGTGTTCATCCATGGTTTGGCCAAGAAGCCGGAGAAGGATGAACTTCTCAAGATCTGGCACTGGGCCCTGCTCCGGGACAACCCCATGCCCAACGTCTTCGGCGAATCGAACAAGGGCATGAACCTGGATACGGAAGACGCTCCCACGATCATGTCCTACTACGCGGACGTCTTCTACGGCCTAGACTACGAGAAAGATCTGCAGTCCTACTTCGAGCAGAATCCGGTGAAGCAGGCCGGCCTGGAACTGAATTCGCAGGGCTTGACCGAGGTCGAGTCCGGTCGCGAGCCGCCGATTCCCGTTACCCCGCGCGAGGCCTATTTCCTGGAGATGCTGGAATCCAAGCTGGCGGCCAATCTTGCATTGGAAGACGATAAGGTGCCCGACGAGGCGGCGCTTCCGACCGGTTACGAGGTGGCCGGCTTCGTTCCTCGCCGCATCCGTGAGGCGATCATCAAGAAGGCGGCGATGGAGGCCTACTATTTCCTCTTCAATAAAGAATACGTTCGTCCGGATGGCGCACGCTTCATGGTGCGGGAAGCATTGCGCCAGCGCCTGCTCGATGACGTCAATCACGCCCTAGCCATCGCGGATAAAGTCGTGATCGTCTCGCACAGCATGGGCACGATGGTGGCCTATGACCTGCTGCGCAACGTCAAGACCTGTCCACGGGTCAGTACCCTGATCACGCTCGGTTCGCCGCTCGGCGTGAGGGAAGTCCAGGCGGAACTGGCGCCGGAACGCGGCGGCCCCGATTTTCCCGAGCGTGTGGACCATTGGGTGAATATCTATGATCCCCTCGATCCCATCTGCGGTCCCGATCCGCGTTTCGCCAACGATTACCGGCCCTTCAAGGACAGGTCGGTGAAAGACATCCGTGAATCGAACTGGGGCAGCTGGCGGCATACGATCACCCATTACCTGGCCGGTGTGAAATTCCGCGCCGAGCTGACCGCCGCCCTCGATCGCGCACCGGGTGTGCAATGATGTCCACGCTCGCGGATGCCATCCTGCGGGGCGAGTCCATCTGTGCCGAGCCCTGGAAAGTCGCCGAAGCCGTCTCCGTCCTGGTGGAACGCGCCAGGACCGCACCGGGCCTGACTGCGGAACAGGTCGCTACTGCCTGCGGCACCCTGAACAAGTACCGCAACTACGAAGCGTGCCGGAACCTGGCCAGCGGCTGGACCGCGCTCGGCAACACCGACCCGACCGTGCGGCGCCACCTGGCGCAAGCCCAGATCAACCTGGGCATGCTCGACGCAGCGGACGCCTTGCTGCGTGAGCTGGTTGACGAGCTCACGCCCAGCGAGCAGGCGCCGGTCGAAGGCCTGGAATTAAGCGAAGCCAGGGGCCTGCAGGGACGGGTCGCCAAGCAGCGCTTCGTCGCGTCCCGCCAGCACAAGGCCCTCGAGACCGCATTCTGGTCCTACTACGACGGCTATTGCGAGGACAAAGGGAGGCGTGCCTGGCTCGGTGTGAATGCTGTGGCCCTGCTGGCGCGGGCCGAGGCCGAACGCCTGGCATTCCGCACCGTTGACCTGAAGGAGCTGGTGGAGGAGCTGGAATCGCAGGTACGGCCGGTCGCATCGCAGTGCTTCTGGAACCTGGCGATCATGTCCGAGCTGTCCCTGGCGGCGAACCGTTGCGACGAAGCCGAGTTCTGGCTGTACCGATTCATGCATGCGCCTGGGTGCACGCCCTTCGCGCTCGAAAGCTACGAGCGCCAGTTGCGCGAGATCTGGGGTGCGCGGCCATTCGACGATGCCGAGCGATGCCAGGACCGCCTGGCGCGTATCCTGGCCCGCCAGCTCGTGCAGAAATTCTCGACGCTGTCGGTCACCGCGCTTGATGCCGAGGATATCCGCAAGTCGCAGCAGCTGGAGCGGGTGTTTTCGCAGCAAGGCGCCTTCTCGGTCGACACGATCCATACCCTGCTGAAGGCCTGCAAGTCAGTCGGCTGCATTTCGTCCAGGACGACCGGCGCACGCATGGGCACGGGTTTCCTGGTGCAGCGTTCAGCGCCGCCTCCCGGCGAGCCCTCGGTGCTGTTCGTTACCAACGCCCACGTGCTGAGCGAGGAGGTGAGTGGCGCGCTCCCCCGCGATGACGCGCTGGTGTCCTTTGAACTCGGGCCGCGCGATGGAGACGGAAAACTGGTGTATTACCCCATCAAGCGGGTAATCTACACCTCCCCGCCGGGGGAGCTCGGGATGCCGGGGCCGCTCAGCGAGAACCTGGACGTCACGATCGCCGAGCTGGAAGGGCTGCCTGTCGAGGCCAAGGGGCTGGGCGTCGCCACCGCACTGCCCTTGATCAACGGCCGCTCGAAGGCCTACGTGGTCGGCCATCCCAGCGGCGCCGCCCTGCAGATCGCACTACACGACAGCACCTTGCTGGCCTACGACGAGGTGCGCCGGCTGCTGCATTACCGCACGCCGACCGAGCCGGGCAGCTCGGGCAGTCCGGTGTTCAATGAAAACTGGCGGGTGATCGCGCTGCACCATGGTGGCTCGGATGTGATGCCCTGTTTCCATCCCGAGACAGGCAACTACCAGGCGAACGAGGGGATTACCTTCAAGGCGATTGCCGAAGGTTTCGGGCCGCTCTAGTGCGGATCCAGCGTATGCGGTCCGGCCTGGGCGGCCTGCTCGGCTTCCCAGGCGGCCAGCGCCTGTTCGTAGCGCGCCAGCGCTTCCTCGTAGAGGTCGAACACGCAGGGCACACAGCCGCTGCGGCAGCAGTCCTCGAGTTCGGGCTGCACGGGCGGGACGGGGCGTGGGCGGGCCATCCTAGTCGCCGCGCTCGCCGTCGCCATTCAGGATCCGCTGGATTTCCTCGCGATCCTTCTTGCTGACATGGCCGCGCAGGGCGGCCAGCACCAGCTCCTTGCCGGAACCGGAAAAGGCCTTGTGGATGAGGTCCTTGATCAGACTGGACTGGTGGCTGTCCTGCGGCTGGGCTGGCGCATACACGTGGGCGCGGGTGCTTTCGTCGCGGGTGAGCAGGCCTTTGGCATGCATCACCTGCAGCAGGCGCAGCACGTTGGCATAGGCCATGTCGGGCCGCGTGTCGACCGCCGCCTCGTGCACCTGGCGCGCGGTAGCAGGGCCGAGTTGCCACAGCAGGCGCAGCATTTCCAGTTCGGACGGGGTCGGCTTGGCGGGAACGTCGGGAGTCGTCATGGATCTAGAATAAATGATCTAGACCGCCAAGTCGAGCCGTCCTGCGTGTTGTCAGTCGTGGACGCGGTATTCGCGCAGCTGGAACACGTTCTTGCCGCCTTCGCGTTCGCATACCCCGCTCATGGTCTCTCCCTTGCGCAGCACGTGGGTGACGCGGGCGCCTTCGGCCTTGCCGGCGCAGGCCGCGTGGGCGGCGGCGGGCACTTCCGGAAGCTCGACCGCTGGTGGCTCCGGCGGCACCGGCGGGACTGGAGGGGCTGGCGGTGCCAGCGAGCCGTCTGGCAGCGCATGTGGCACCGGAGGAGCGGGTGGGGCCGGCGGTGCAGGCGGAGCGGGGGGCGGCGGGCATTTGCCCTTCACGGTCGATTCGCACTTGTAGTGGACGTGCACGCCGGCCTGCACGGCGCTCGAGGCGACAACGCAGCCCAGCAGGGCGATGATGGCAATGGTCTTGTTCTTCATGGTGGTCTCCCTGGCTGCGGCCCGCACCGGTGCGGCGGGCCATGAACAACATCCTGCACGCCGAATGTGGAGAAAAGATGGAGCCGGCCGGCTACAGGTCGCAGCGGTAGCCGAGCCCATAGATGGAGCGGATGGCCTCCAGCCCGGGCGCGGCGGCGTCGATCTTGCGCCGCAGGTTCTTGATGTGGCTGTCGATGGCGCGGTCGGTGGCCTCCAGGCTGTCGGCGCGCGCGGCGTCCAGCAGCTGGGCGCGCGAGAACACCTGGCCCGGACGGCGCGCCAGGGTGGCCAGGATCGCGAACTCGCTCGGGGTCAGGTCGAGCGGCTGGCCGTGCACCAGCACGCGCCGGGCCGCATCGTCGACCGCCAGCACGCGCGCGGGCGGTGTGCCGCCGGCGCGGCGCAGGATGGCCTTGATGCGCGCCATCAGCTCGCGCGGGCTGAAGGGCTTGCACAGGTAGTCGTCGGCCCCGGCTTCGAGACCCAGCAGGCGGTCGATTTCCTCGACCCGCGCCGTCACCATGATCACCGGCAGTTCGCTGCCCGGTTTGCCGCCCTCGCGCAGGGCGCGGCACAGCGACAGGCCGTCCAGGCCAGGGAGCATCAGGTCGAGCACGACCAGGGCCGGCGGCCTGGCGCGGATTGCCTCCAGCGCGACGGCGCCGTCGCCGAAGACCTCGGGCACATAGCCGGCCGCGCGCGCGTAGTCGGCGACCAGGGCGGCCAGCTCCGGTTCGTCCTCGACGATCATGATGGCCTGGCTCATGCCGCGTCTCCCGGACACGGCAGGGACACGATCACGCGCAGTCCGCCCAGCGGCGAATGGGCGAAGTCGAGGCTGCCGCCCTGCGCTTCGAGGATGCGGCGGCACAGCGCGAGACCGAGGCCCGCCCCGCCGTGGGCGCGGCTGCGCGAGGCGTCGACGCGGTAGAAGCGTTCGGCCAGGCGCGCCAGGGCATCGTCCGGCACGCCGGGCGCGCTGTCGTCGATGATCAGTTGCAACCGCTTGCCGTCGGCGCGTGCATGGAGCAGGATGCGCCCGCCCGGCGCGGTGTAGCGCAGGCTGTTCTCGAACAGGTTGTCGAGCACCTGGCGCAGGCGGTCGGGGTCGGCCAGCACGATCGGCGCCGGTGGCGGCGCGCCCAGCTCCAGCGCCAGCCCGGCCGCCTCCAGGCGCCCGGCGAAACCCTGGGCCTGGCTGCCGGCGTACGCCCACAGGTCGAGCGGCACCGGTTTGCAGTCGAGCGCCCCAACGTCGGCGCGCGCCAGCGCATACAGCTCGTCGATCAGCTTGTTCAGGGCCAGCACCTGGCGCAGCATGGCGTCCAGGGTCTCGGGCGTGGCGCTGCGCACGCCGTCCTGCAGCGCTTCGAGCTGGGCGCGCAGCACGGCCAGCGGGGTGCGCAATTCGTGCGAGGTGTCGGCTACCCACTGGCGGCGTGCGCTTTCCGCACCTTGCAGCTGCCCGGCGAGCGCATTGAAGTGGCGGGCCAGCTCGCCCAGTTCATCGCTGCGCGTGCTGGGCAAGCGCACGTCGTAGCGGCCGCCGGCCAGGGCGCCAGCGCCGCCGGCAAGCTGCCGGATCGGCAGGCGGAAGTGACGCGCCAGCAGCACCGCGGCAAGCGCGCTCAGGGCCACCGCCACCAGCACGATCAGCCACAGGCTGCTGCGCAGCTGCTCGAGGAAAGCGAGGGCCATGGCGTCGCTCGGCCGCTGGCTTGGCGCAACGCCCAGCTGGCCGACCGTGCGGCCCTCGACCTCGATAGGGCGCGTGGCCAGCGGCATCGAACCGGGCTCGCGGCCGGCAAGGTAGTTGCCGTCGGCATCGAGCAGGGTGATGCGATAGGGCAGATCGTAGGTAGCGCCGTTGGCACGCGGGGCATCGAGGAGCGGCGGCGACAGCGGCGGTGCGGGAGGAGCTGGTGGCGCCGGCGGGGCCGGTGGAGCGGCGGGGGCCGGTGCCACGGTTGTGCCCATACGTGCGCCCGCCAGCGGCGCCGCCGACACCACGGGCAGCGCGGGGGCCGGAGGAGGCGCCGGGACCACGACCGGGCGGCGCCGGCGCTCATCCTGCAGGCGCCGCAATTCACCGGCGACCCAGCCGCGCCGCGCCTCAACCTCCGGCAGGAATTGCCAGCCGCCCTGAACCTGGTAGCGCGCCGCCAGCGCCCCCGACAATTCGTCCAGGCGGTCGAGCTCGATACCGACAGCGTAGTCGCCGAAGCTCGCCAGCACGTTCTGGCGCAGCAGGTAGACGGCGCTGGCCGCCACCGCCAGGATGGCGAGCAGGACCGAGAAAAACAGGCGGTGGCCGATGGAAAATTTCACAATGTCGGGTCAGCGTAAGACTACGTGGAAGGGGAAGGCTTGTTTCGTGAATCGCTATAGCACGATCATCCTATTCTAAACATGGTCAAAATAGAAAATATTGAACAATCAATTTCTCTAAGTTTGACGGAGCAGACGCAAGGTCTGGCAAGGCCTGGTCCTACAAAACGTGTGCCGAAACTCCGTGGTCGGATGGGTTCGCCTTGGCTAGGATGAACCCGTCTCAGCCACTTCCGGCTGGTCTTTCAACATGAACGGAGGCAACTATGGCATCGAATAACCAAGGCGGCAACAAAGGCGGCAAGCAGGGCGGCAACCAGCAGAGCGGCGACACCAGCAACCGCGGTTTCGCATCGATGGACCCGCAGAGGCAACGTGAAATCGCATCCGAAGGCGGTCGTGCCGCACACGCGTCTGGCAATGCGCACGAGTTCACTTCGGAAGAAGCACGCCGCGCAGGCTCGCTGAGCCATGGCGGCGGTGGTGGCGGCAACCAGCAGAGCGGTGGCCAGGGCGGCGGCCAGGGGGGTGGCGGTAATCAGGCAAGCAGCGGCGGCAATACCCGCGGCGGTTCGCCTGAGCAGCACGCCAAGGCCGGCTCGCAGAGCCACAAGAACGACAAGCGCTGAACCGTAGGGTGGGCGGATATTCCGCCCACGCGGTGATAGTTGCCGGCATCATCATCGAGTCCGGGATCGGAGCCGACAAGCACCTTACCTAATAGACATCCCGGCGGTAGCGGCCCTCGGCCGCGAGGGCGTCGAGCTGCTCGGCGCCCAGCACGTTGCCCAGGGCGTCGTGCACGCCGCCGGCCATCCCCTGCAGGCTGCCGCAGACATAGATCGCGGCCCCTTCTTCCACCCAGCTGCGCAGTGCGTTCGCGTGTTCGCGCACCAGGTGCTGCACGTAGCGCTGCGCCGATCCGTCGCGCGAAAAGGCGAGGTCGAGCCGGGCCAGGCAGCCGTCGTCCAGCCATCCCTGCAATTCGTCGCGGAGCAGGGAGTCGTGGGCGGCATTGCGCTCGCCGAACAGCAGCCAGTTGTCGCCCTTGCCGGCGTCGATGCGCGACTTGAGCAGCGCGCGCAGGCCGGCCAGGCCGCTGCCGTTGCCGATCGCGATGAACGGACGGGCAGCATTGCCATTCAGGCGGAAGCGCTGGTGCGCACGCACGCGCAGCCGGATCGCATCCTCCATCGTCGCGCCTTCGCACAGCCAACCCGAGCCTGCGCCCAGGCTGCCGTCCTCGCGCCGCTGCAGGCGCACCATCAGTTCCAGCCGGCCTTCGGAACGGAGCGAAGCGATCGAGTATTCGCGCGGGTGCTCCGGGTCGAGCGGTGCGCTGAGCTGGGCCAGGTCGCCCGCTTCCCAGGCCGGCAGTGCGCCTTCCACAGGCGCCAGCGCGATGCGGTACAGTGGGGCGCCGGCGCTGCCCGGGTTGAGCAGCTCGCGTTCCAGGATGCGCCACTCGCCGTAGGCGGGTGCTTCCCAGTCGGGCGCGTCGGCGGTGCCGGCCAGGCGCCCGATATGGTGCTGCCATGCAGCCAGCGCGTCTACATTGCCGCGGTCGACGTCGATGCGCTCGAACAGGGGCGTGGCGCCGTGCGCTCCCAGCCAGGCGTCGAGCGCGCGGCCGAAGCCGCAGTAGTTGGCATAGCTGCTGTCGCCCAGCGCCAGCACGGCGTAGTGCAGCTGCGAGAGGTCCGGCGCCGTGCCCATGGTTTCGCCGGCGAAGCGCGCGGCCGTGTCGGGGGCGTCGCCTTCACCGTAGGTGCTGGCGATGAACAGGACGCGGCCGCTCCCGGCCAGCGCGCCGGGCGGCAGCTCGGACATGCAGACGGCGCGCGCCGACACGCCGCCCGTGTTCAGGGTGTCGGCCGTGCGCGCGGCCAGGTATTCGGCGCTGCCGGTCTGGCTCGCGTACACCACCAGCCAGTCGGCTTCCCCCGTAGCGACCTGGCCGCGCGCGGCGCGGGCGCGCCAGATCGCCAGGCACATCGCCAGGTAGGCGCCGGAGAGGGCGAGGGCGCTGCCCCAGCGTACGGGATCGGTGGGGAACATCATTGCAGCAGTTCGCGCCAGGCGGCGGACACGTGTTCGCACAGGCCGCCGTCGATGCGCACCAGGAAGCGCGCCGCGACTCCGCGCGCGTCGGCGAAGGCGATGCCCGCATCGGGGCCCATCACGGTAAGCGCGGTGGACAGCGCATCGGCCGTCATGCAAGCGCCGGCCACCACGGTGCAGGATGCGACGCCGTTGGCGATCGGGTGGCCGGTGCGCGGGTCGAGGGTATGGGAAAGGCGCTGCTGTCCCTGCTCGAAGTAACTGCGGTAGTCGCCCGAGGTGGCGATCGCCAGGCCGTGCAGGGCCACCACGGGCTGCGGTGTGGCGCTGGCGTCAGGGACCCCTTCGATCTCGACCCACCAGGGTTCGCCGTCCGGCTTGACGCCGGCGCCGCGCAGTTCGCCGCCGACCTCCACCAGGTAGTGGCGCACGCCGAGGCGTTCCAGGCACAGGGCGAGGCGATCGACGCCGTAGCCCTTGGCGACCGACGAGAAATCGAGGATGGCGCCGCCCGGCTGCAGCAGGCGGCGGCCGGCGCGGTCGAGCTGGGGCACGGCCTGCGCACGGCGCGCCAGCGCAGCCGCCAGGGCCGCGGCGCCGGGCGCTGCGAAGCCGCTGTGGTCGTGGCGCGCCCGCGGGCCGAAGCCCCACAGGTTGACCAGGGCGCCGGCAACCGGATCGTAAGCGCCGGCCGTGTCCTCATGGACCTGGAGCGCGAAGTCGAGCACCTCGAAGAACTGCGGCGGCAGCGCATGCCAGCTGCCGCCCGGCGCGCGGTTGTAGCGCGACAGCAGGGACGCTTCTTCCCAGTGGCTCATCTGCGCCACGATCTCGTTCAGCTCGCGCTGGAGCTGGGCTTCCAGGTCGGCGTCAAGGCCGGGCGGGACCAGCATCCGGGCCGACCAGGTCGTGCCCATCGAACGGCCTTCCGCCTTGCACAGGCGGCTGCCGGCGGGCGGCAGCGCGAGCTCGATCGCGTGGGGTACCAGGACGTCGCGCATGCCGCTTGCCGCTCCTTATTGCGGCAGGACTTCGAAGGTCGCCGCGTAGGTGTAGCGCTTGGCGGCGGGTGCCTGCTGGGCGCCGCGTTCGCCGCCCGGGAAGGAAGCGTTCAGCCAGTACATGTTCGCTGCCGGCACGGTGAAGCTCGCTTCACCCTTGGCGTCGGTGGTCAGGCGCTGTTCGCCCGAGGCGCCGCGGTACTTGGCGGTGCCCGGCGTCACGCTGAACGCCAGGTTGGCCGCCGGCTTGCCGTCGAGCTGGAAGCGCACCTTGATCGGCTCGCCGACGCGCAGGTCGGTCGGGTGGGTGACCGGGATCATCTCCAGGCCGCTGCCGCTCGGCTTCAGGGCGGTCTCGTTCATCTTGTTGGCCGAGACGAAGGTCTCCAGGCGGGTCTGCACCTGCGTGGTCTGGACTTCGGTGGCGCCGGCCGGGACCTGCACTTGCGGGCTGCCCTGGGCGCCGCGGAAACGCTTGGTTTCGCCGTTCAACTTGTAACTGCCCATGACGTTATTGTTGACGATCGCCAGGCGATAGGTGCCGTCCTTCGGCAGGCGCAGATCGAGCGTGCTGCGGAATTTGCCCAGCACCGCGCCTTCGGCCTTGGTCGTGACGCCGTCCGGATCGGTGATCATCAGGCTGTCCAGGCGCAGCGGCGCGTGGTTGAACTCGAACAGCTGGTTCGAGATACCGGCGTCGAGCGAGACCCAGGCTTCCTTCGCGTCGATCATGGTGCTGTTCGGCAGCAGCCAGGCGTTGTGGGCCTGGGCCGTCATCGACAGGGTGGCGGCGATCAGGCCGAGGGCGAGGGTCTTGCTGAGGCGCTTGAGTTGCATGGGATTCTCCTGTTGTCGTTTGTCTGTCTGTCGCTTACTGGATCTGGAGCGCCACGGCGCCCAGTTCGTCCTTGCCTGCCGCATTGGCGTCGACCTTGCCCTTGCCGGTCCAGTTGAACGGGACCTTGACCACTTCGCGGCCACCCGATTCGCGCGCGGCCTCGACCACCAGCGTGTAGTCGCCTGCCGGCAGCTTGTCCAGGCCGAAGCGCGCACCGTCGAACTTCATGGTGTGCACGCCCGGCGCCCGGGTCGCGCCGCTGACGCCGTCAATCGGCATGGCGGCGTCGCGCCCGGCCTTGCGCCACCAGGAGCGCAGGTCCTTCAGCCACTTCTCGCCTTCGCGGTTCTTCATCTTCACGTCGTACAGCACGGCCAGGTTGGCAGCCACGGCCTGGTCGGCCTTCTCCACCCACATCGCCACATAGGGCTTGTGGTATTCCGCCACGTTCAGGCGCGGGACCTCGAACTTGACCGACAGGTCGGCGGCCGTGGCCCAGCTGGACGCGAGAGGCAGCGTCAGGGCGAGCGAGTGAGACAGTTTCATCGGATTGCCTTATATATAGAGTGAAATTATTTGCTAATCTAATAAATCGTCAATGAACGAACAGCAGGGCGATCACGGCCGGCAGCACGATGCCGAAGCCGATCACCGGCCAGGTCGAGGGCCGGTTGGCCGCGTGGTATTTCAGGATCAGGAAGCCGGTGACGCAAAAAACAACACAGGCGATCGCGAAGACGTCGATGAACCAGCTCCACACGGCGCCCGTGTTGCGGCCCTTGTGCATGTCGTTGAGCCAGGAGATCCAGCCGCGCGAAGTGGCTTCGTATTCGGCGCCGCCGTCGACCGCGATGCGCAGCCAGGCGTCGCCGCCGGGGCGGGGCAGGGCGATGTAGGCGTCTTCTTCGGAAAACTCGGCGCGTTTCCCGCGCACGTCGACCGGGAAGGAGGCGTTGGCCCAGTCCGCGACCTCGCTCGGCAGCGGCACTTCGGCGTCCGCGTGCTCCGCGGCGTATTTCTCCAGCTGGGCGCGCAGCGGCGCCGGCAGCGTGGCTTTCAGGCGCGTGACTTCCGGCTTGGCTTCGATCTCGGCCGCGTGGTTGAGGGTGAATCCGGTAAAGCTGAACAGCAGCATGGCCATCAGGCAGATGGCGGAGCTGATCCAGTGCCACTGGTGCAGTTGCTTCAGGTAGACAGCGCGGCGGGGCCCTGGCATAGCCGGGGCGGCAGGCAGTTTCGCTGGGGCAGAAGTGGTCGGTCCGGTTGAGCTCATCCTCAAATGATAACGATTATCATTTACGTGGTCAACCGTACAAGGTGGATTTACAAATAGAAATAAATAATTTGTCGGCCCAAGCTCTGCTTGACGTAGTCGCTTGCGTTACAATATTGTGCGCTAAAAGGCAGATTAGTTGCCTGAAGGCATGCCTTTGTAGTAACAGAATTCGTCCTTCCCCCACAACTTGAGTAGTAAGTGCGATCCGCTAACCGGTCAGGCCGTGTCGCGGAAGGTTACCTGAACCCGCCCCAAACTCGCGAAGCGCGAAGAAAGGTGAGCAAGAATGATGCAGCAACAAACAGCGAACTCGTACCTGTTCGGTGGTAATGCGCCGTACGTGGAAGAGTTGTATGAAGCCTACCTGAACAATCCGGGTTCGGTCCCGGAGAACTGGCGCGCTTACTTCGACCAGATGCAGCACGTGCCAGCGGTGGACGGCTCCAGCCGCCCCGACGTGGTGCACTCCTCGGTGGTCGCCTCGTTCGCGGAACGCGCCAAGCAGGGCCCGATCCGCACCGTCACCGCCAACCAGGACCCGGAACTGGGCCGCAAGCGCGTCGCCGTCACCCAGCTGATCGCCGCCTACCGCTACCTCGGTTCGCGCTGGGCCAACCTGGACCCGCTGCAGCGCCAGGAACGTCCGCCCCTGCCGGAACTCGACCCGAGCTTCTACGGCTTCACCGAAGCGGACCTGGACACCGTCTTCAACATCAGCAATACCTACTTCGGCAAGGAAACCGCGCCGCTGCGCGACATCCTGAACTGGCTGCGTGACACTTACTGCCGTTCGATCGGCGCCGAGTTCATGTACATCAGCGATCCGACCGAAAAGCGCTGGCTGCAGGAACGCCTGGAGTCGATCCGCTCGACCCCGACCTTCTCCGGCGAAAAGAAAAAGCACATCCTCGAGCGCCTGACCGCGGCCGAAGGCCTGGAGCGCTACCTCCATACCAAGTACGTCGGCGCCAAGCGCTTCTCGCTGGAAGGCGGCGAATCCTTCATCGCCTCGATCGACGAAGTCATCCAGCGCGCCGGTGAAAAGGGCGTGCAGGAAATCGTCATCGGCATGGCCCACCGCGGCCGCCTGAACGTGCTGGTCAACACCCTGGGCAAGAGCCCGGCCGACCTGTTCGAAGAATTCGAAGGCAAGCACGCCGACGACCTGCCGGCAGGCGACGTGAAATACCACCAGGGCTTTTCGAGCGACATCTCGACCCCGGGCGGCCCGGTCCACCTGTCGCTGGCCTTCAACCCTTCGCACCTGGAAATCGTGAACCCGGTGGTCGAAGGTTCGGTCAAGGCGCGCATGGAACGCCGCGGCGACCGCAAGGGCAAGGAAGTGCTGCCGATCCTGGTGCACGGCGACGCCGCATTCGCCGGCCAGGGCGTGGTCATGGAAACCCTGAACCTGGCCCAGACCCGCGGCTACGGCACCGGCGGTACCGTTCACATCGTCATCAACAACCAGATCGGCTTCACCACCTCGGACCCGCGCGACGCCCGTTCGACCATCTACTGCTCGGACGTCGTCAAGATGATCGAAGCACCGGTGCTGCACGTGAACGCCGACGATCCGGAAGCGGTCGTGCTGGCCTCGCAGATCGCGATGGACTACCGCACCGAGTTCGGCAAGGACGTGGTCGTGGACATCGTCTGCTACCGCAAACTCGGCCACAACGAGCAGGACACCCCGGCGCTGACCCAGCCGCTGATGTACAAGAAGATCGCCAAGCACCCGGGCACCCGCAAGCTGTACGCGGAGAAGCTGGCTGCGCAGGGCACCGTGCCGCCGGAAACCGGTGACCAGCTGGTCGCCGAATTCCGCAATGCGATGGACGCCGGCAAGCACACCGTGGATCCGGTGCTGACCAACTTCAAGAACAAGTACGCCGTCGACTGGGCGCCGTTCCTGAACAAGAAGTGGACCGACGCCGCCGACACCGCCGTGCCGATGACCGAACTGAAGCGCCTGGCCGAACGCATCACCAAGGTGCCGGAAGGCTTCAAGCCGCACTCGCTGGTCGAGAAGGTCCTGAACGACCGCGCCACCATGGGCAAGGGCGAAATGAACCTCGACTGGGGCATGGGCGAACACCTGGCCTTCGCGTCGCTGCTGTCCTCGGGCTACGCAGTGCGCCTGTCGGGCCAGGACGCCGGCCGCGGTACTTTTGTCCACCGCCACGCCGTGCTGCACGACCAGAACCGCGAGCGCTGGGACCAGGGCATCTACCTGCCGCTGGCCAATGTCTCGGACAACCAGGCCAACTTCACCGTGATCGACTCGGTGCTGTCGGAAGAAGCGGTGCTCGGTTTCGAGTACGGCTACTCGACCGCCGAACCGAATACGCTCACCATCTGGGAAGCCCAGTTCGGCGACTTCGTCAACGGCGCCCAGGTCGTCATCGACCAGTTCATCGCCTCGGGCGAAGTGAAGTGGGGCCGCGCTTCGGGCCTGACCATGATGCTGCCGCACGGCTATGAAGGCCAGGGTCCGGAGCACTCGTCGGCCCGTATCGAGCGCTTCCTGCAACTGTGTGCCGACAACAACATGCAAGTGGTGCAGCCGACCACGGCCGCCCAGATCTTCCACCTGCTGCGCCGCCAGATGGTGCGCCAGTTCCGCAAGCCGCTGGTGATCTTCACGCCGAAGTCGCTGCTGCGTAACAAGGACGCCGGCTCGCCGCTGACCGACCTGGCCAAGGGCGGTTTCCAGACCGTCATCGGCGAAGTGGACGAGAAGATCGAAGCGTCGAAGGTCAAGCGCGTGCAGGTCTGCTCGGGCAAGGTCTACTACGACCTGGTCGCCGCCCGCAAGACCCGCGGCGTGAGCGATGTCGCCATCGTCCGTATCGAACAGATGTACCCGTTCCCGCACAAGTCCTTCGCCGCCGAACTGAAGAAGTATCCGAACGCGACCGAAGTGGTGTGGGTGCAGGACGAGCCGCAGAACCAGGGTCCGTGGTTCCAGATCCAGCACAACGTCTTCGAAAGCATGGAAGACGGCCAGCGCCTGGCTTACGCAGGCCGCCCGGCTTCTTCGTCGCCTGCGGTCGGCTATGCCGACAAGCACGTGGCGCAGCAGAAGGAACTGCTGGAAACCGCGTTCTCGAAGCTGAAGGGCTTCATCCTGACCAAGTAATCACCGCTGCCCCCGGCGCCAGCAAGCCCGGGGGCCTTTGCATACAGAATATATAAAACGGAGCTACATCAAATGGCACAAATCGAAGTCAAGGTCCCCCAACTGTCGGAATCGGTTGCTGAAGCAACCCTGCTGTCCTGGCACAAGAAAGTCGGCGAGAAAGTCTCGCGCGACGAGAACATGATCGACATCGAGACCGACAAGGTGGTCCTGGAACTGCCGGCCCCGAGCGAAGGCGTGATCGTCCAGCTGCTGAAGGCCGACGGCGCGACCGTCGTGTCCGGCGAAGTCATCGCCATCGTCGATACCGAAGCTTCGGCACAGACTAGCCCGGTGGCAGTGAAGCCGATCCCGTCGGCTGCCCCGAACGCGCCGATCGAAGCCGCCCCGGCTGCTGCCGCAACCGGTTCGAAAGGCGACGTCGCCATGCCGGCCGCCGCCAAGATCCTGGCCGACAACAACATGAGCGCCGCCGACGCCACCGGCACCGGCCGCGACGGCCGCGTGACCAAGGGCGACGCCCTGGCCGCAGTCGCCAACAAGCCTGCCGCAGCAGCTGCCCCGGCACCGGCCGCGAAGCCGGCCCTGCAGCCGGTCGCCGCACCGATCGCCAGCCTGGGCGACCGTCCGGAAGAGCGCGTGCCGATGAGCCGCCTGCGCGCCCGTATCGCCGAGCGCCTGCTGCAGTCGCAACAGACCAACGCCATCCTGACCACCTTCAACGAGGTGAACATGGCGCCGGTCATGGAACTGCGCAACAAGTACAAGGACAAGTTCGAGAAAGAGCACGGCGTCAAGCTGGGCTTCATGTCCTTCTTCGTCAAGGCCGCTGTTGCCGCACTGAAGAAGTACCCGATCCTGAACGCCTCGGTCGACGGTAACGACATCGTCTACCACGGCTACTTCGACATCGGTATCGCCGTCGGTTCGCCGCGCGGCCTGGTGGTGCCGATCCTGCGCAACGCCGACCAGCTGTCGATCGCCGAGATCGAGAAGAAGATCGGTGAATTCGGCCAGAAGGCAAAAGACGGCAAGCTGACCCTGGACGACCTGTCGGGCGGTACCTTCTCGATCTCGAACGGCGGTGTGTTCGGTTCGATGCTGTCGACCCCGATCATCAACCCGCCGCAGTCGGCAATCCTGGGCGTGCACGCGACCAAGGACCGCGCCGTGGTGGAAAACGGCCAGATCGTGATCCGTCCGATGAACTACCTGGCAATGTCCTACGACCACCGCATCATCGACGGCCGCGAAGCCGTGCTGGGCCTGGTGGCCATGAAGGACGCGCTGGAAGATCCGGCCCGCCTGCTGCTCGACCTGTAATCGAGGGCACAGCGGTGCAGTGCGGACATGCCTTGCGGGGCATGTCCGCTGACACAGCAGACCACCAGTGAGGACCGCCATGATCTCCGATGAAATCCGGCGTTTGCATGAACTGCACCAGGCCGGCGCCCTGACGGACGCCGAATTCGAACAGGCCAAGGCGAAGGTCCTGGCCAGCGAACGGATCAACCTGGACAAGGATGGCGGCGCGGGTACCGGTTTCGGCCCGCCGCCCGGCAGCATCGAGGCCAAGTTCCGCACCATGCGCCGCCCGCGCCGGGATCGCTGGCTGGCCGGTGTCTGCGGCGCCCTGAGTTCGGCCTTCGGCATGGACATCTATGCCTGGCGCCTTGTGTTCGTCCTGCTTACCCTGGTGACGACCGGTATCGGAGCCCTGGCCTATCTGGCCCTGTGGATCTTTGTCCCAGAAGAATAAATAAGGAAGCTACTCATGAGTAACGAGAAACAATTTGACGTCGTCGTGATCGGCGGCGGCCCCGGCGGCTACATCGCCGCCATCCGCGCAGCGCAGCTGGGCTTCAAGACCGCCTGCATCGACGCATGGAGCAACGCAGCCGGCAAGCCGGCTCCGGGCGGCACCTGCACCAACGTCGGCTGCATCCCGTCGAAAGCGCTGCTGCAGTCGTCGGAACACTTCGAGCACGCCGGCCACGCCTTTGCCGACCACGGCATCAAGGTTGGCGGCCTGGAACTCGACCTGCCGACCATGCTCAAGCGCAAGGACACCATCGTCAAGCAGAATAACGACGGCATCCTGTTCCTGTTCAAGAAGAACAAGGTCACCTTCTTCCACGGCCACGGTTCCTTCGCCGGCAAAACCGATGGCGGCTACACCATCAATGTCAGCGGCCAGACCACCGACACCCTGAGCGCCAAGAACGTGGTCATCGCGACCGGTTCGAACGCGCGCCAGCTGCCGGGCGCGGAATTCGACGAGAAGCTGATCCTGTCGAACGAAGGCGCACTGGCGATCGACGCGGTCCCGGGCAAGCTGGGCGTGATCGGCGCCGGCGTCATCGGCCTGGAAATGGGCTCGGTGTGGCGCCGCGTGGGCGCGGACGTCACCGTGCTGGAAGGTCTGCCGACCTTCCTGGGCGCGGTCGACGAGCAGATCGCCAAGGAAGCGCACAAGCTGTTCACCAAGCAGGGCCTGAAGATCAACCTGGGCTGCAAGATCGGCAAGATCACCAAGGGTGCGAACGACGTCACCGTGGAATACGCGGACAGCACCGGCGCCGAGCAGAAGGCCACCTTCGACCGCCTGATCATCTCGATCGGCCGCGTGCCGAACACCACCGGCCTCGGTATCGAGACCGTCGGCGTGCAGCTGGACGAGCGCGGCTTCGTGGTCGTGGACGACGAGTGCCGTACCAGCCTGCCGGGCGTGTGGGCGGTGGGCGACGTCGTGCGCGGCCCGATGCTGGCGCACAAGGCGGAAGAAGAGGGCGTCGCGGTTGCCGAGCGCATCGCCGGCCAGCACGGCCACGTCAACTTCAACACCATCCCCTGGGTCATCTACACCTCGCCGGAAATCGCCTGGGTCGGCAAGACCGAGCAGCAGCTGAAGGCCGAAGGCGTGTCGTACAAGGCCGGCACCTTCCCGTTCATGGCCAACGGCCGTGCACGCGCGCTGGGCGATACCTCGGGCATGGTGAAATTCCTGGCCGATGCGACCACCGATGAAATCCTGGGCGTGCACATCGTCGGCCCGGTGGCCTCCGAGCTGATCTCGGAAGCCGTCGTCGCGATGGAGTTCAAGGCCTCGTCGGAAGACATCGCCCGCATCTGCCACGCGCACCCGTCGCTGTCGGAAGCCGTGAAGGAAGCGGCGCTGGCGGTGGACAAGCGTTCGCTGAACTTCTAAAGCAACAGAGGCGCCACCGCGCCTTGGTAGGGTGGGCGGGTTCCCCGCCCACCCTACGTTAACACTGCCTCATCATGAACGTTCAAGAGTACTATCAACACGCGCTGACCGAGCGCGGCTTCCAGTCCGACCCGGCCCAGCAAGCCGCGGTGGACCGTCTCCAGCAGGCGTACGACGACTGGGTCCATTACAAGGCCCAGCGGTCGTCCGCTTTCAAGCGCCTCATCAACCGCCCTGACGTGCCGAAGGGCGTGTACATGTGGGGCGGGGTGGGGCGCGGCAAGTCCTTCCTGATGGACTCCTTCTATTCGGTGGTGCCGGTGGTGCGCAAGACGCGCCTGCACTTCCACGAGTTCATGCGTGCCGTGCACGGCCAGCTGGACGAGCTGAAAGGCGTGGCCGACCCGCTCGATGAGGTGGCCAAGCGCATCGCCAAGAAATACCGCCTGATCTGCTTCGACGAATTCCACGTCTCGGACATCGCCGACGCGATGATCCTGTATAACCTGCTCAAGGCCCTGTTCGACAACGGCGTCTCCTTCGTGATGACCTCGAACTACGAGCCGTCCACGCTGTACCCGGACGGGCTGCACCGCGACCGCATGCTGCCGACCATCGCGCTGCTGCAGGAAAAGCTCGACATCCTCAACGTCGATGCCGGCAACGACTACCGCAAGCGCGCGCTCGAGCAGGTGCAGGCCTACTACATGCCGCTGAACGCCGCTTCCGACCAGAAGCTGCGCGAAACCTACGCCAAGGTGGCCGATACGGCCGACGAAAGCCCGATCGTCCACATCGAGAACCGCGAGATCCGCGCGCTGCGCCGCGCCGGCGGCGTGATCTGGTTCGACTTCGCGACCCTGTGCGGCGGCCCGCGTTCCCAGAACGACTACCTGGAACTGGCGTCACGCTTCCACACGGTGATCCTGTCGGGCATTCCGGCCATGTCGGCGGGGCAGTCCTCGGAAGCACGCCGCTTCACCTGGCTGGTCGACGTGTTCTACGACCACAAGGTCAAGCTGATCATGTCGGCGGCAGTGGAGCCGGAAGAGCTGTACACCAAGGGTATGCTAGCGAACGAATTCCACCGCACTGTCTCGCGTATCATTGAAATGCAGTCGCGCGAGTACATGCTCGCCGAGCGCCGCGGTGCGGCCGACGCCATCGCCTGAACCGAAAGGAAACCATGAGCAGTCACCCAGTATTCCGCGCAGCTGGCAGCGCCTTCGCGGCAGCCGTGATCGCCGCAGCCCTGACGGCCTGCGCCAGCGTAGAGCCGGGCCCGTCGGTGGAAGCGGTCGACCCGACCACCTCCGTCGCCCAGGCCGACCAGCGCCTGTCCGCGGTCGCGGCCGAACGCGCCGCCATCGAGGCGCGCTATGCCGAACGTGAAGCGGTCTGCTACGAAAAATTCTTTGTGAATAACTGCCTGGACGAAGCGCGGGAGCGCCGCCGCGTGGCACTGGTCGCCCAGCGCAACATCGAGATCGAAGCCGAGCGCTTCAAACGCCGCACCAAGGTCGAAGAGCGCGACCGCGAGATCGCCGCGGCTGAAGCCGAGTACCGGGCCGAGGAAGCCCGCCTGGCCACCGAGCCGCAGCCCGCCCCGCGTGAGGTGACGCCGCTGCCGCCGGCCAAGCCGTCGCCGGCCGCCTCCCGCATGGCGCGCCGCAACGCCAAGGCCAAGGAAGAAGCGGCCCGCGCGCCGGAAGAGGCAGCCAAGGCGGCTGCGAACGCCCGCGAATTCGAGGAGCGCAAGCGCCGCTCGGAACAGAAGCAGAAGGAAGTCGCGGAGCGCGTGGCCGAGCGCGAGGCGAAGGCCGCGGCGCGCAAGGCGGAGGAAGAGAAGAGGGCGAAGGCGGCGGCAGGGAAGTAACTCCATTTCGGCCACCGCACGATGAGTCGTCATCCCGGCGAAGGCCGGGATCCAAGTTCGTCGAGTGCTGCCTACGCTTCAGGTAAGTGGTACGCACGCAAAATTGGATTCCGGCCTACGCCGGAAGTCATGGGCGCCAGTGGCGCGCATGACGGCTCATCTGCTAATGGTGAAAGCCGACGTCGCAGGTCCTCAGACCACCCGTCCCACTTTGCCCGCCATTCCCTCCTGCGCCGCCTTCACCAGCTTCACGATCGCCATCGAGCAATTCCCACCCTTGCCCTGGGAGCGCTCGCCCGCCTTGTTGATCAGCATCTCCGACGCCTGCCGCGGCGTTGTCTTGCTCGTGACCGCCGCCAGTTCCGCGTCCGTAAAGAAGTGCCACAAGCCATCCGAGGCCAGCAGGAAGCCGTCCCCAGGCGCCAGCCCCACATGGCTGCCGATGGTCACGAAGGGTTCCTTGCGGCTGTTGCCCAGCACGTTGAGCAGGAGTTTGGACTTGCGGTGGTTTTTGGCCGCTTCTTCCGGCAATTTGTCGGTCGCTACGAGATGCTCCACATAGGCGGCATCGTTGCTGCGGCTGAGGCACTTGCCGTCCTGGAAGCGGTACAGCCTGGAATCGCCCACATGCGCCCACACCGCCTCGCCGTGCGGCGTCAGGACCAGCCCGACGAAGCTGGCGTGCGCCTCGACCTGGGTGGCGACGGCGTTCATCTTGATGATCAGGTGGGTCTCGTTGACGATCTCGCGCAGGAGCTCGCCGATCCGTTCCAGGCTGGGATGGTCGCCGGGCTTAAATTCGTCGAAGACCTGGCGCGCCGTGTGCAGCACCTGGTCCGCGCCGCTAGCGCCGGCAATGCCGTCCGACAGCACGGCCAGCACGTAGCCGGGCGCACGCGCGCCGGTCAGGAGGGCGACGCGGTCGTTCTGCTGGGGACGGTTCCCGATGTGCTGCGCGGTGCCGGCTTCGATCTTGTATGTTGTCATAAACCTTTATTTCGGTAGCGCCTGCGCCAATCTTTGTTGGCGGCAACCTCGGCGTAGATTAAACTATGCACCGAGAAGCCGTTGTGTTGCAAGCCGAACACACCGGCCGCCCCAGGTAAACCCGCGGCGCACCGTCTGCCGCCGGCGCCATCGCCCGAGCTCCCGCAAACGCTTTGTACAGAACTGTTTGGAACAGCAATCATGACCGACGTCCAGGACATCCAGCGCCGTATCATTGAACTCGACGTGGAACACCGCGACCTCGATGCCGTCATTTCGATGCTGGCCGCCGATGGCCATGCCGACCAGCTACAGCTGCGCCGTTTGAAAAAGCGTAAGCTGCAGCTCAAGGATCATATTACGCTGCTGAAGATGCAGCTGGTGCCCGATATCCCGGCCTGAACCGGGCTTTAAAGAAACAAGCAATTGACTGACCATCTCCCTGTTCCCGGCGTCAGCGCCGCCGAGCCGGCGGGGTCGCCGCCACAGGGCGACGTCCTCCCGGCCAGCGTCCGTCCCGCCGGTAAATACGACGAAGAGCTCGACCGCCTGTTCGGGGCGGGAGGCCCGCTCGCGCCCAATGTCGGTACCTACAAGCCGCGCCAGTCGCAGACCGAAATGGCCAAGGCCATCGCCGGCGCGATCGCCGAGCAGAAGGTCCTCATGGCCGAGGCCGGCACCGGCACGGGCAAGACCTTCGCCTACCTGGTCCCCGCGCTGCTGTGGGGCGGCAAGACCATCATCTCGACCGGTACCAAGAACCTGCAGGATCAATTGTTCCTGCGCGACATCCCGACCATCCGCGCCGCCCTGCGCGCGCCGGTCTCGGTGGCGCTGCTCAAGGGCCGTTCTAACTACGTCTGCCATTTCCACCTCGAACGCACCCTGAACAACGGCCGCCTGACTTCGCGCGACGATGTCGGCCACCTGCGCGAGATCTCGCGCTTCATCAAGATGACCAACTCGGGCGACAAGGCCGAGCTGGCCAAGGTGCCGGAAAACGCCACGGTCTGGAACCTCGTCACCTCCACGCGCGACAGCTGCATGGGCGCCGAATGCCAGTACTACCAGGACTGCTTCGTGATGAAGGCGCGCCGCGAGGCCCAGCAGGCGGATGTGGTGGTGGTCAACCACCACCTGTTCTTCGCCGACGTGGCGCTGAAGGATACCGGCGTGGCCGAACTGCTGCCCTCGGCCAACACCATCATCTTCGACGAAGCACACCAGCTGCCGGACACCGCGACGCTGTTCTTCGGCCAGTCGGTCTCGACCTCGCAGGTGCTGGAACTGTGCCGCGACGTGCTGGCCGAAGGCCTGGCGCATGCGCGCGGCCCGGATTGGGCCAAGGTCGTGACCGTAGTCGAAAAGGCGGCGCGCGACCTGCGCCTGACCTTCCCGGAAGGCGGCACCCGCCTGTCGCTGCCGCAGATCCTGCCAACCTCGGCGTTTTTCCCGGCGCTCGAGAAGCTCAAGGAAGAGCTGTCCGGCATGATCACCGTGCTGGAAGAACATTCTGCGCGCGCGGAGACGATCGAGGCCTGCCGCCTGCGCGCGCACGAGCTGAGTGCCTCCTTCGACGCCTGGAAGCCGGACGGCAAAAAAGGCAAGGTCGTCGCGGGTGACGATGCCGCCGTGCTGTGGGTCGAGGCCTTCAATTCCTCGCTGCAGCTGCACAAGACGCCGCTATCGATCGCACCGATCTTCTCGGGCCAGCGCGAAGGCACGCCGCGCAGCTGGATCTTCACCTCGGCGACGCTGGCGGTGAAGAACGACTTCAAGCATTTCTCCGACCAGATGGGCCTCACCGGCGAGCCGGCCATGACCTGGCCGAGCCCGTTCAACTACGGCGAGCAGGGCATCCTGTACGTGCCGACGGGCTTGCCGGAACCGAATTCCTTCCAGTACACCGACGCCTGCGTCGATATGGCCCTGCCGGTGATCGAGGCGGCCGGCGGGCGCACCTTCTTCCTGTGCACGACGATCCGCGCCGTGAACAAGGTGGCCGAGCGCCTGCGCGAAGAGTTCGCGGCGCGCGGGCTGGATTTCCCGCTGTTCGTGCAGGGCGAGCGTGGACGTACCGAGCTACTCGATTCCTTCCGCAACGCCGGCAATGCGGTGCTGGTCGGCAGCCAGAGTTTCTGGGAAGGCGTGGACGTGCGTGGTGACGCGCTCTCGCTCGTCATCATCGACAAGCTGCCCTTCGCCCCGCCGGACGACCCGGTGCTGGCGGCGCGCATCGAAGTGATGGAAAAGCAGGGCCTGAACGGCTTCATGCACCACCAGTTGCCGGAAGCGATCATCACGCTCAAGCAGGGGGCAGGGCGCCTGATCCGCGACGTGGAAGACCGTGGCGTGCTGATGATCTGCGACCCGCGCATCATTACCAAGCCCTACGGCAGGCGCATCTGGCAGAGTCTGCCGCCGTTCAAGCGTACCCGTGTGCAGTCGGAGGTGATCGAGTTCTTCCAGCCAGGGACGATGGCGGACGCGGCGGATTTGAACGCCTGATTGATCGTTGTTTCGTAGGGTGGGCGGCTACGCCGCCCACGCGGTGATAGTCAGCAGCAAGATCATCCAGCGCTCGAGCGGAGCCGATAACGATCACCGCGTGGGCGGGAGACCCGCCCACCCTACGGGCAGATCACCACCTTACCGGTAACTTTACGCGCCGCCATGTCATTCAGCGCCCGCGCCGTCTCCTCCAGCGGATAGCGCCCCGACACCAGCGGCTTGAGCTTGCCCTCTGCCATCCACCCCAGCATCTGCCGCATCGCCGCCAGGTTGGCCTTTAGTTCGCGGCGCACGAAGTCGCCCCAGAACACGCCGACCACCGACGCGCCCTTCAGCAGCATCAGGTTCCAGGGCAGTTTCGGAATCTCGCCGGCGGCGAAGCCCACCACCAGGTGCCGGCCGCGCCAGGCGATCGAGCGCAGCGCCGGTTCGCTGTACGGGCCGCCGACCGGGTCGTAGATGACGTCCGGTCCGCGCCCGCCGGTCGCCGCCTTGAGTGCTTCGCGCAGGTCTTCCTTCTCGTAGTTGATCACGACATCGGCCCCGTGCGCCTGGCAGATCGCCAGCTTCTCGTCGGTGGAGGCGGCTGCGATCACGCGCGCGCCGATGGCCTTGCCGATCTCGATCGCGGCCAGGCCGACGCCGCCGGCCGCGCCCAGCACCAGCATGGTTTCGCCCGGCTGCAGGGCGGCGCGGTCGACCACCGCGTGGTGCGAGGTGCCGTAGGTGAGGGTGATGGCGGCGGCCGTGTCGAAGTCCATACCGGGCGGCATCGGCATCAGGGCGTCGGCTGGCGCAATCGCCTGCTCGGCAAAGGCGCCGGTGCGCGTGAAGCCGATCACCGACTGGCCCGGTGCAAAGCCGCTCACGCCCTCGCCGACGGCGCGCACGGTGCCGGCGAATTCGTTACCGGGCGTGAAGGGCAGCTCCGGCCGAACCTGGTATTTGCCCTGTACCGTCAGCACGTCCGGGAAGTTCACCCCGGCCGCTTTCACGTCGACGACAACTTCGCCCTTGCCGGGCACCAGGTCGGGCAGGTCCTCGATCACGAGGCTGTCGATCGGACCCCAATCCTTGCAGCGTACGGCCTTCATTTGCTCTCCTTTGCGTCGAATACGTCCTTGAATAACCGGCGGCATTATGCCTGAAGGTGCATTCCACGCTACCTTTCAGGCATGCTGCCGAGTCCGCCAGCACGCTTGTGCATCCGCAAAGTGGTCGAGGTCGGTGAAGCTAGAGTCAAAGGAATCCGCCTTAGCACATTGGAATGGGGGACAGGCAATGGCGATCCGTTACGGGTGTTTCTTTAGCTACGCACATGGCAGGCACGACCTGATGCGACGGTTCAAGACCGCCCTTGCCGACGCCTTGCGCTGCTACCTCGAACCTTACTTCGACAACGAAGACGAACTGTTTATCGATACCGAGCAGCTGGGCGGAGGCGATGACCTCGACCGCAAGATCGCACGCGCGATGTGCGAGAGCGTCTGCATGATCCTGATCTACACGCCCAAGTACGAAGCCCACGCCAACACCCGGCGCGAATACGCGGCCATGCGCCAGCTGGAACACGAGCGCGCGGCCTGGTACCCGCTGCCGAGCCACCTGATCATTCCCGTCATCATGACGCGGCATCCGGAATCCCTGCCTCCCGAAATTACCGAGAACAGTTTTTACGTCGATTTTTCGCACTTCACGATGGCGACGGCCGACCTCAAGTCCAACCCCGAGTTCCTGCCCGACATCGACAAGATGGTCAAGCGCATCGCCACTCATTACCAGCATCAAAAAAAGCATACGCCGCCTGGTCATGACTGCAACCAATTCATGCTTCCCGATGTCCCACCCGAATGGCGTGCAGTGCCAAGCCTGACGTTTCCAAAAAAATGAGGAGTCACATGGACGAGAACCTCACGATGCTCCCGGCGCTGGACAGCCCCGGCAAGGTGACGACCTTCTACGCCTACGAAGGCGGCCCCGCCCGCAACGCCCTGCTGGCCGCGCTGGCGCTGCAGCTGGCCGCCGACCCGGCCGGGGCGCCGGTGCTGGTGATCGACTGGGACCTCGAATCGCCTGCGCTGCACCATTACCTGGAACAGCCGCCCGAGCCCGATGAAGACGCGGGTGCCGATCCGCCCGGCCTGGCCGAGTATGTCGCGGCGCTGCGCGAAGAGCTGCGCCGCCGCCGCGGCATGCGCGCCGCTGCTTCCGACCTGCCTGCTGCCGACCTGCTTGCCGACACGGTGCTCGACGCGGTCGACTGGCGCGCTCACGTGCGGCGTGTCGACGGCCGCCGCCCGCTGTACCTGATGCGTGCCGGCCGCTTCGACGAGGGCTACGCCGAACGGGCCGCGGGCATCGACTGGGTCGCGCTGTTCGATGCCTGCCCGGCGCTGCTGCGCCGCTTCGCAGCCCGCATGGGGCGCCACTTCCGGCACGTGCTGGTGGCCAGCCGCGCCGGGCGTTCGGCGGCGGTGAGCGCCTGCACCACGCTCGTTCCCGACCGCCTGGTCGGCCTGTTCACGCCGGCCCCCGGCAGCCTCGAAGGCCTCGAGGGCGTGGTCAGGCGCGCCACCGAATACCGCTGCACCCACGAAGACGAACAGCGGCCCTTGCTCGTGTATCCGGTCGCCTGCGCCGCCGATGGCGCGCGCAGCGATCCGGGCCAGCGCTGGCGCCGCGGCGACCCGGGCCAGGGGCTGGCCGGCTACCAGGGACGCATTGAAGCCCTGCTGCGCGACACCTACGGGGTCAGGCTGCTGCACCTGGACAGCTGGTTCGACGAAGTCCAGCTGCCGCTGTGCGACGCCGCCGCCATCGCCGGACCCAGCGCGCTGGCGCGGCCGGCAGCGTGCCTGCTGTCCTGGTTCGCGCAGGGCCACTTCCCGTGGCACTCGCCGCCCGAGTTCCGCCTGCGCACCGCGATCGCACTGGCGCGCATCCAGGAGGGCAGGGGCGCGGCCGTGGCGCTGGCGGGCCACCTGGCGCGCCTCGCCGCACTGTGCCGGAACGAGGGACGCGATATCGAGGCGTCCGAGCTGCTCGGCGAGTGCCTGGCGCTGCGGCGCCTGGCGCTGGGCGAAGACCATTCCGATACGCGCGCAGCCCTGCGCCTGCTGGCGGCGCTGCACCTGGCCGGCGGGCAGCTGGACGACGCGCGCCACGAATACGAGCTGCTGGCCCAGGCCTGCGCGCGCAGCGCCGGCGCGGAACACCCCGACACGCTGGCGGCACGCTCCGGCCTGGCGAGCGTGCTCGGACGGCTGCGCGAGGGCGAACGCGCGCTGGCGCTGCACGAACAGGTGGTGGCTACCTGCGAGCGGCTGTGGGGCGACGCCCATCCGGCCACGCTCGACAGCGTCGAAGCCCTGGCCGCCACCTTGTCGGAGCAGCACGAGAACGAGCGCGCGCGGGTGCTGTTCGACCGCGTGCTCGACGGCCGCCGCCGGCTGCAGGGGAACGAGCACGAGGACACGCTGCGCTGCGCCCAGCGGCTGGCCCAGCTGCTCGGCGAGATGGGCGAGCTCGGCAACGCGCGGCGCCTGCTGGAAGGCGTGCTGCGCGCCCGCGAGCGCTACGACGGCGCCTTTGCCCTGCCGACCCTGCGCGCGCGCGAAGCCCTGGCCGAGATCCTGGCCGCGCAGGGCGACATGGCCGCCGTACGCAGCATCCAGGCGGCGCCGGCGCGGGTGCGCGAAGCAGAGCTCGATGCCGGCCATCCGGCATTCGACAGCCTGCAGCACCAGTTCGCCCAGCTGCAGGACCTGATCGACCGCGAAAGCCGGCACGAAGCCCGGGCTCTGGCCGACAAGCTGCACCATTCGGTGCAGTGGCGCACTGTGGCACATCCGCTACGCAAGCGCGCCGCCGCGATGATCGAGCAGGTCTACCTGCAGGAAGGGGACAAGGACGCGGCGCTGGCCTTCAACCGGAACCTGGTGTCGTCTCTGGAGGGAGCGCTGTTCCAGAGCGGGCATGACGGGCCGCCAATGTTGCGATAGATGCAATTCAAATACGTC
The DNA here is from genome assembly GCF_020707265.1 of Massilia sp. IC2-477. GTDB lineage: Bacteria > Pseudomonadota > Gammaproteobacteria > Burkholderiales > Burkholderiaceae_D > Telluria. The sequence continues at coordinate 191,743 of NZ_JAJFEQ010000004.1, read as the reverse complement.
CGACGGGGCCATCTGTGGCATAAAAAAATCGCCATCAGGAAACAAAAATCCCGCCATCGACGAGCGATCCGGGCGTTGCTTCAGGTAAAATCGCTGACATGCGAATTCTTATCAGTAACGACGATGGCTACCTGGCGCCTGGTATCAGTGCGCTGGCCGACGCCTTGTCCGCGATCGCGGACATCGTGGTGGTCGCTCCCGACAGCAACCGCTCGGGCGCGTCGAATTCGTTGACGCTCGACCGTCCGCTGACGGTCCAGAAAGCCGCAAACGGTTTCCATTTCGTCAATGGCACCCCGACCGACTGCGTGCACATCGCGCTGACCGCGATGGGCGACGCGCCGCCCGACCTGGTAGTGTCCGGCATCAACAATGGCCAGAACATGGGCGACGACACCCTGTATTCCGGCACCGTCGCGGCGGCCACCGAGGCTTACCTGTTCGGCATCCCGGCCATCGCCTTCTCGCAGGTGAACGCGGGCTGGGCCCACGTCGACGCTGCGGCGAAGGTGGCACGCGACATCGTCGAGCGCCGCTTCGACAAGCTCGACCTGCCGTTCCTGCTGAATGTGAACATCCCGAACCTGGCGTACGAGCAGATCGGGCCGCTGACGCCTTCGCGCCTCGGGCGCCGTCACCAGGCCGAGCCGGTGATCCGGTCGCTAGATCCACGCGGCCGCGAGATCTACTGGATCGGCGCGCCGGGCGCCTGCCGCGACGCGGGCGAGGGCACCGATTTCCACACCACCGCCCAGGGCAAGGTGTCGATCACGCCGCTGCAGATCGACCTGACCCACAAGGCGCAACTGGAGCTGCTGCGGGGGATCATATGAGCGACAAACGCAGCACCTTCCCCTTGCCGCTGTCTTCGGTGACCGGCGGCGCGAACCGCAAGCCGGGTGCGCCGGCGCCGGTGGCGACGCCGCAGACCGCTACCCGCAACGCCAGCAATGCCGCCAGCACCGGCACGCGCGCCAGCTTCGCGCCGGCCGCGCCGGCGCCGTCGCCGCGCCCGCCCGGCTATGCCCAGGCCCACCAGCCGTCAAGCCCGGTGGCCCAGCGCTCGGAGCTGATGGCATCCGAAGCAGTGCGGCGCGCCATGGTGGCGCGCGTGGCGAAGCAGGGCGTCAAGGATGGCGTGGTGCTGGGCGCGATGGAAGCGGTGCCGCGCCACCTGTTCATCGAACCGGCCCTGTCGGCCCAGGCGTACATCGACGCCTCGCTGCCGATCGGGCACAACCAGACGATTTCACAGCCCTACATCGTAGCGCGCATGATCGAAGCGATGCGCGCCTCGATCGCGCCCGGCGCGCAGCTGGGCCGGGTGCTGGAGATCGGCACCGGCTGCGGCTACCAGGCCGCGGTGCTGTCGTTTGTCGCGCGCGAGGTGTACTCGATCGAGCGCATCAAGCCGCTGCATGAGCTGGCCAAGACCAACTTGCGGCCGCTGAGGATTTCCAACCTGCGTTTGCAATACGGCGATGGTATGCTAGGCTTGCCGCAGGTTGCACCCTTCGACGGCATCATCCTGGCAGCTGCGGGGCTCGAAGTGCCGCGCGCCCTGCTCGAACAACTGGCCATCGGCGCGCACCTGGTCGCGCCGGTTGGCGGCCAGGTCCAGCGCCTCGAGCGCATTACCCGCACCGGCAAGAGCGAGTGGGCCAGCGAAACGCTGGAAGCATGCCACTTCGTGCCGTTGCGTCCCGGTACCGTCTAACACAGCGCTTCGCGGCGAAATTCGCAGCGCGGCCGCCTGGTACCACTCCTGCCGGGTCAACGCTACAGGTTCCACCAGCGTTGAAGAGCCTGGTCCGACTGGCATGGCCGGCCCCCGGCCGGGATGTCCGGCGTGTTCCGCCCCTGCTGCGCCGGGGTGGTGCGCTACAGAACATGAATAGAAAACAGAAAGACAATGAACCAAGCACCCCATCTGCCCCGTCTTGCACTTCTTACTCTTGCCCTTGGCCTGCTGGCCGGCTGTAACTCCCTGACGCGCCAGGCGCCGGTCGTCGAGCGCACCACGCTGCCGACGGTCGAGCGGCCACGCCCGACCGCGGCCGCGCGCGTCGAGGAACCGGAGAAAAAGGACGAGAAGGGCATGTACACCGTGCGCCGCGGCGACACCCTGCTGCGCATCGCACTGGACCACGGCCAGAACTACCGCGACCTGGTCGCCTGGAACAACCTGCGCGATCCGGACGACATCAAGGTCGGCCAGACCCTGCGCGTGGCGGCGCCGGAACGCGGCGAGCGCACCGCCAACATGCAGACCCAGCCGGTCCCGATGCCGCCGCCAGCCGCCACGCCGCCGCGCAAGACCACGCCGCGCGCCGACAAGCAGCCGTACAACGAGAATGTCGCATCGCAGGAAGCAGGCGTCCGTCCGGATGCTCCACGTCCTGCCGCACCGGCCCCGGTTGCCGCTCCGGCGCCGAGTGCCCCGGCGCCGGCGCCGGCAGTCGCCGCTGCCGCCAACGACGAGGACAACAAGCTGAGCTGGATGTGGCCGGCCGATGGCCGCGTCGTCGCCACCTTCGACGAACGGAACAAGGGCATCGACATCGCCGGCCGTCCGGGCCAGCAGGTGGTTGCTGCGGGCGCCGGCAAGGTAATGTACGCTGGCAGCGGTATCCGGGGTTATGGTAACCTCGTCATCGTCAAGCACAACAACAGCTTGCTGTCGGCATACGCGCACAACCGCAAGATCGTCGTCAAGGAAGGCGATAACGTGGCCAAGGGCCAGATGATTGCGGAAATGGGCGATTCGGATGCCGATTCGGTGAAACTACATTTCGAGATCCGCCAACAGGGTAAACCCGTCGATCCGTCGAGGTTCCTGCCCGGTCGATAAGGACGTATGACGCAGCCGCCGCACTCGCTGGACCCGCAGGATACAGACGAGTTTCCGGACGAACCGGAAAACGGCGGCGCGGCTGCGGCCGACGGCGAGGACGTCCTCCGCGCTCCGGAGGTCGATTCGGTGGACGAGCTGCGCAAGGTCTTGCAGGCCGAGCTTGCCACCGACACCACCCAGCACTACCTCAACCAGATCGGCACCCGGCCGCTGCTCAGCGCGCCCGAAGAAGTCCAGGTCGCCACGCTCGCCAAGGCGGGCGACTTCGCTGCGCGCCAGAAGATGATCGAGCATAACCTGCGTCTGGTCGTCTCGATCGCCAAGCACTACATCAACCGCGGCGTCGTGCTGCTCGACCTGATCGAAGAGGGCAACATCGGCCTGATGCGGGCGATCGACAAGTTCGAGCCCGAGCGGGGATTCCGCTTTTCCACCTATGCCACCTGGTGGATCCGGCAGAGCATCGAGCGCGCCATCATGAACCAGGCGCGCACCGTGCGCCTCCCGGTGCACATGGTGCGCGAGCTGAATGGGGTCCTGCGCGCCAAGTACCACCTCGAAGCCCAGAAGCACGACGGCAAGGAAGCGTCCTGCGAAGACATCGCCAGCCTGGTCGGCCGGCCGGTGGAAGAGGTGCAGGATATCCTGGCGCTGTCCGAACACGCCGCCTCGCTCGACGCACCCCTCGACAACGACCCCGCCTCCAGCCTGATGGACATGCTGCCCGACGACGGCGAAGCCAGCCCCGACCTGCGCGCCGAGCAGCACGAAATGACCGCCCTGGTACGCGACTGGCTGGCGCGCCTGCCCGACAAGCAGCGCCAGGTGGTCACGCGGCGCTTCGGGCTGGACAACGACGATCCAGCTACGCTGGAGACGCTCGCCGAAGAGATGGGCGTGACGCGGGAGCGGGTGCGGCAGATCCAGCAGGAGGCGCTGGTGAAGCTGAAGAGGGCGATGGCGGCCCGTGGGGTGGTGCGCGATTCGCTTTTGTAGGGTGGTCGGCTTCGCCGACCGCGCGGTGATAGTTGAAATCGGAATAGCCGAGCGGGCGCATCACCGTGATTCGACCGCGTGGGCGGAAATCCGCCCACCCTATGAAACCCTCCCGTAGCGCCCACCCCATTTCCTTGCTATCATGCGCGCCGGGCCGCATGCGCCCATTTTTTATTTGCGAACTCCTCGCACAGTCGATCCTGTGCCCACTCCCTTTTGTCTACCACCATGCAAGAAACTTTCATCGACATCAAATCCCTGGATAAAGATGCGCGCGGCGTCGGCCATCTCGAGAACGAAGACGGCAGCCCGGGCAAGGTGATCTTCGTCGAAGGCGCGCTGCCGGGCGAGCGCGTCAGCTTTGAAACCCTGCGCAAGAAGAAGAACTGGGAGTCGGGCCGCATGGTCACGCTGCAGCGCGCCTCGTCGATGCGCGTGGAGCCGAAGTGCCAGCACTTCGGCTACTGCGGCGGCTGCTCGATGCAGCACCTGGAGCCTTCGGCCCAGGTCGCGATGAAGCAGCGCGTGCTGGAAGACGACCTGTGGCACCTCGGTAAAGTGAAGTCCGAGAACATCATGCGCCCGATGTACGGCCCGACCTGGGACTATCGCTACCGCGCGCGCCTGTCGGTGCGCCACGTGGCCAAGAAGGGCGGGGTGCTGGTGGGCTTCCACGAGCGCGCGTCCTCGTATGTGGCGGACATCACCTACTGCGAGATCCTGCCGGACCACGTCGCCCGCCTGATCGTGCCGCTGCGCGAATTCGTCGGCCAGCTGTCGATCTACAACCAGATGCCCCAGATCGAAGTCGCCATCGGCGAAGAAGTCACCGTGCTGGTGCTGCGCATCATGGCTCCCTTGACCCCGGCCGACGAAACGCTGGCGAAAGCCTTTGCCGACAAGTGGGACATCCAGTGGTGGCTGCAACCGAAGGGCCCGGACACCGCCTTCCCGTACTACCCGCTGGGCAAGGAGCTGTACTACACGTTGCCTGAATTCGGCATCAAGATGCCCTTCAAGCCGACCGACTTCACCCAGGTGAACCACCAGATCAACCGCGTGCTGGTCGCCAAGGCGCTGCGCCTGCTCGAGGTGCAACCGGGCGAGCGCGTGGCCGACCTGTTCTGCGGCCTGGGCAACTTCACGCTGCCGCTGGCGACCCAGGCACGCGAAGTGGTGGGTATCGAAGGCAGCACCGCGCTGACCACCCGCGCGCTGGAAAATGCCCAGGCCAATCGCCTGGCAAGCAAGACCTCGTTCTCGACCCGCAACCTGTTCGAAGTGACGAAGGAAGACCTGGTCGCACTGGGCCGTTTTGATCGCATGCTGGTCGACCCGCCACGCGACGGCGCCATGGCCCTGTCGCTGGCGCTGGCCGACCTGCGCGAGACGCACGAGGAACTGATGCCGCAGCGGATCGTGTACGTGTCCTGCAGCCCGTCGACCCTGGCGCGCGACGCCGGCATCCTGGTGCACAAGGCGGGCTATGTGCTGAAAAAAGCGGGGGTGTGCAACATGTTCCCGCATACCTCGCATGTGGAGTCGATTGCGGTGTTCGAGCTGGGCGAGAAGCCTGCTTCGGCTGCTGCATACGAAGTGCCGGCCGAGGCGTAATTTACAAGTAACCGTAGGGTGGGCGGGTCTCCCGCCCACGCGGTGATAGTTGCCGGGTGAATGATTGTATTGGCTGAATTGCCGTGATTTGTCCGCGTGGGCGGGGAACCCGCCCACCCTACAGCCCGGAGCGACCGACCGCAGCAAATAAAAAAGCCGACCCGCAGGTCGGCTTTGTCATTGAAGCAAGGACGATTTAGTCGTCGCCGCCCACGATGCCCAGCAGGCGCAGCAGGCTGGTGAAGACGTTGTACACGTCCAGGTAGATCGCCAGGGTGGCGCTGATGTAGTTGGTCTCGCCGCCGTTGACGATGCGCTGCACGTCGTACAGGATGAAGGCCGAGAAGATACCGATGGCCAGCATCGAGATCACGATGGTCAGGGCGGACATCTGCAGGAAGATGTTGGCCACGACTGCCAGCAGGAGCACGATGACGCCGGCGAACAGCCAGCTGCCCATGCCCGAGAAATCGCGCTTGGTCGTGGTGGCGATGCTGGCCATCACGGCGAACACGCAGGCGGTGCCGCCGAAGGCGGTCATGATCAGGGTGCCGCCGTTGCTGTAGCCGAGGGTGTGGCGCAGCAGCGGGGTCAGCATCAGGCCCATGAAGAAGGTGAAGCCGAGCAGGAAGGCAATGCCGAGTGCCGAGTGCTTGGTCTTCTCGATCGCGTACATGAAGCCGAACGCGATGGCCATGAAGATGATGAAGCCCATGAAGCCGCTGAGCATCGGCAGCTGCAGGCTGACGCCGATGAAGGCGCCCAGCACGGTCGGAATCATCGACAGCGCCAGCAGCCAGTAGGTGTTGCGCAGGACGTTGTTGCGTGCGACCTGGCCCCGTCCGGCCTTGGTCAGGTCAATGGTGCTGCGGGGTTGCGAATTAGGGAACATGGTGCCTCCGGTTGGTGGATGAGCGTCACTGACAACTTACGATGACAGACTTATTGGTGCCTTAAGCAAAGCTGAAATCGGGACGATTTTGCTCTGCAACTCTACCACTTTGCTTGCCAGTGCCGCAATATCGGTTATATGAGGGATGTATGGTAAAATTAAAGGTTGATTGAGTTCAAAAATCAGTTGCAAGAAGCTCACGAAGTTCTTGAATTAAACCTTTCTTTTTATTGGAGTTTTACATGGCAATCGAACGCACCCTGTCGATCATCAAACCGGACGCAGTTGCAAAAAACGTGATCGGCCAAATCTATAGCCGCTTCGAAGGTGCAGGCCTGAAGGTCGTCGCTGCCCGCATGACCCAGCTGTCGCAAGCCGAAGCCGAAGGCTTCTACGCCGTGCACGCTGCACGTCCGTTCTTCAAGGATCTGGTCAACTTCATGATCTCGGGTCCGGTCATGATCCAGGTGCTCGAAGGCGAAGGCGCGATCCTGAAGAACCGCGACCTGATGGGCGCCACCGATCCGAAGAAAGCTGAAGCCGGCACCATCCGCGCCGACTTCGCCGATTCGATCGACGCCAACGCCGTCCACGGTTCGGACGCTGCTGAAACTGCTGCTGTGGAAATCGCCTACTTCTTCCCGGCACTGAACGTCTACTCGCGTTAATTAGTAGGGGGAGCGCAAGTCCGGGCGCGCCCCGGTTGATTTCTCCCCCGGACTAATTTAAAGAGTAAACCACTCGCCCGCGGCCCAAGGCCGGCGCGAGTGGTTTCAGGAAATAAAGGAATTTGTTATGACGACTCTCACCAACCTGCTGGACTTCGATCCCGCGCAACTCGTTGCGTACTGCGCCGAGCTGGGTGAGAAACCGTTCCGCGCCAAGCAGCTCCAACGCTGGATCCACCAGTTCGGTGCGTCGAGCTTCGACGACATGACCGACCTGGCCAAGTCGCTGCGCGAAAAACTCAAGACCCGCGCCGAAGTCCGTGCGCCGGGCATCATCAGCGACCATACCTCGACGGACGGCACCCGCAAGTGGCTGGTCGACGTCGGCAATGGCAACGCCGTGGAAACCGTGTTCATCCCGGAAGAAAACCGCGGCACGCTGTGCATCTCGACCCAGGCCGGCTGCGCCGTCAACTGCCGCTTCTGCTCGACCGGCAAGCAGGGCTTCAACCGCAACCTCACCGTGGCCGAGATCATCGGCCAGCTGTGGATGGCCGAGTTCGAGCTGCGCCGTACCAAAGGCATCGACCCGGGCCCGAAGGGCGAGCGCCAGATCACCAACGTGGTCATGATGGGCATGGGCGAGCCGCTGCTCAACTACGAGCCGACCGTCACGGCGCTCAAGATGATGCTGGACGATAACGCCTACGGCCTGTCGCGCCGGCGCGTGACCCTGTCGACCTCGGGCGTGGTCCCGAACATCGACAAGCTGTCCCAGGACGTGCCGGTGGCACTGGCCGTGTCGCTGCACGCGTCGAACGACGCCCTGCGCGACATCCTGGTCCCGCTGAACAAGAAATACCCGCTGCGCGAACTGCTGGCCGCGTGCAAGCGCTACCTGGAATTCGCCCCACGCGATTTCATTACCTTCGAATACTGCATGCTCGACGGCTTCAACGACAGCGACGAGCACGCACGCGAGCTGATCGCGCTGGTGAACGACCCGGTGGTCGGCGTGAACTGCAAGTTCAACCTGATCCCGTTCAACCCGTTCCCGGAATCGGGCCTGACCCGTTCGAAGAACCCGCGCATCAAGGCCTTTGCCCAGGTGCTGATGGACGCCGGCATCGTCACCACCGTGCGCAAGACGCGCGGCGACGACATCGACGCCGCCTGCGGCCAGCTGGCCGGCGAGGTGCAGGACCGCACCCGCGTCGCCCAGCGCATGGAGAAGATGGCCGAGTACCAGAAGAAATTCGGCGCCGACTTCGGACGCATCGTGGAGATTCCTTCCTGATGGGCAGCGCCGCCGCTCGTGCAGCCTTCCTGTTCGCGCTGGCCCTGGTGGCCGGCTGCGCCAGCCATGGCAGCGGCAGCGGCGAACTGAAGACCGCGTCCGACGTGACGGCGGCGGAAAAGCGCGCCTCGATCCGCCTGCAGCTGGCAGTCGGCTACTACCAGAACGGCCAGTACGAAACCGCTTTGGACGAGGTCAAGCAAACGATCGCAATCGACGCCGGCAACGCCGAAGCCTACGGCCTGCGCGCGCTGATCTACACCGCCATGGGCCAGCTGCAGCTGGCCGACGAGAACTACCAGACCGCCCTGCGCCTCAAGCCGGGCAGTCCCGATTTGTCGAACAACTATGGCTCCTTCCTGTGTACCGCGCTGAACAAGCCGGCGCAGGCGATGCCGTATTTCGACGCGGCGTTGCGCAACCCCACTTACCAGACGCCCGTGAGCGCGCTGGTGAATGCCGGCGTGTGCGCGATCCGCAACAAGAATTGGCAGGCCGGCGAGCGCTACCTGCTCGAGGCCGTGCGTTACAACCCCGACCTGCAGGCCACGAATGCCGGCCTGGCACGGATCTACTACGAGCGGCGCGACTACCAGCGCGCCGGTTTTTTCATTAACCGCCTGATCGAGACTTCGAAACTCGACACGCTGCCGGCGGACGCGCTCTGGCTGGCCTTGCGAGTGCAGCGCAAGACGGGCAACCGGAGCAACGAAGCCAGCCTGGCAGCCCAGCTGCGGCGGCGTTTCCCCGGTTCGCCGGAGTACGCGGCTTTCGAGCGCGGCGCCTTTGATGAGTGAGACTGAACCCATGAACGAGCATGCAGACCAGCCGGCGACGCCGGGCAACGACGCCGGCCTTCCCGGCCAGACCCTGCAGTCCCAGCGCGAAGCGATGGGCTGGAGCGTGGAGCAGGTGGCCGACCAGCTGAAGCTGGCGCCGCGCCAGGTAGTGGCGCTGGAAGCCGGCGACTACGCTTCGTTGCCGAGCCCGGCCGTGACGCGCGGCTTCGTGCGCGCCTACGCCAAGCTCCTGAAGATCGATGCCGCCCCGCTGGTGGCCAAGATCGAGATGAACATGCCGCCGGAAGCCCAGGCCGGCGCGACCGCATCGATCCCGCGCCGCGAACAGCGTCCGGCCTCGTTCTCGCAGAGCCGCTTCCCGATCGGCGGCAAGCGCAACAAGGTGCCGGTCGGCCTGATCGCGGGCGCCGTGGCGGTGGTCGCCGCCGGTTTCGCACTGTGGCATTTCGGCCTGATCCCGGGCGGCCAGCAGCAGGGCACGACCGAGGGCGAGGTGCTCGAATCGCCGGTGGTCGCGCCAAGCGCGCCGAACGGCGCCGCACCCGCTGCCAACGACACCCTGCAGAACCCGTCGGTGCCGCTGATCTCGGTGCCGGCGCCGGCAGGCGAGGGCACGACTGCGCCCGCCGCCGCGCCGACCACTGCGCCGGGCGTCGCGCCAGCGGTGACGCCTGGCGTCGCGCCGGCAACGCCGGCCACCACGCCTGCGGCGACGACCCCGGCGGCACCGGCCGCTACCCTGGCCGCACCGGTCACGGCTGCGCCGGCTGTTGCTCCAGCAGCGCCGGCAGGTGGGAACGCGCTGTTGCTGAACGTGCGTGAAGACGCCTGGATCGGCGTGGTCGTCGGCGGCAAGCGCCTGTTGTGGCGCGAGGTCAAGGCCGGCTCGACCGAAACCTTCGACGTCACCGCACCGGGCGTGCTGACCGTCGGTAATCCGGGCGCCGTGACGGCGACCCTGCGTGGCGCCGCCGTCAGCCTCGAGCAGGCGCCGGGCAAGAAATTCGCGCAAGTCTCCTTGAAGTAAGCAATGGAACAGAACATGAACCAAGCCTGTCTCGGCGAACCGATTCCATCGGGCCCGCTGGCGCGCCGCAGCAGCCGCAAGGTAGCGGTGTCGCACGGCCAGCGCACCGTGTGGGTCGGCGGCGACGCGCCGGTGGTGGTGCAGTCGATGACCAATACCGACACGGCCGACGCGATCGGCACCGCGATCCAGGTGAAGGAACTGGCGCGCGCCGGTTCCGAAATCGTGCGCATCACCGTCGACACCCCGGCCGCCGCGGCCGCGGTGCCGGCGATCCGCGAACAGCTCGACCGCATGGAAATCGATACCCCGCTGGTGGGCGACTTCCACTACAACGGCCACCTGCTGCTGCGCGACTACCCGGAATGCGCGCAGGCGCTGTCGAAGTACCGCATCAACCCGGGCAACGTGGGGCAGGGCGCCAAGCGCGACACCCAGTTCGCCCAGATGATCGAGATCGCGGCGAAGTACGACAAGCCGGTGCGCATCGGCGTCAACTGGGGCTCGCTCGACCAGGCGCTGCTGGCGCGCATCATGGACGAGAATGCCGCCCGCGCTACCCCGTGGAGCGCGCAGGCCGTGATGTACGAAGCCTTGATCACCTCGGCGATCGAGAATGCCGTGCGCGCCGAAGAAGTCGGCCTGGCGCGCGACAAGATCATCCTGAGCTGCAAGGTGTCGGGCGTGCAGGACCTGATCGCGGTCTACCGCGAACTGGCGCGCCGCTGCGACTACCCGCTGCACCTGGGCCTGACCGAAGCCGGCATGGGCAGCAAGGGCATCGTCGCCTCGACCGCGGCGCTGTCGGTGCTGCTGCAGGAAGGCATCGGCGACACCATCCGTATCTCGCTCACCCCGGAACCGGGTGGCGACCGTACCAAAGAAGTCGTGGTCGGCCAGGAGATCCTGCAGACCATGGGCCTGCGCAAGTTCACCCCGATGGTGATCGCCTGCCCGGGCTGCGGCCGTACCACCTCGACCGTGTTCCAGGAACTGGCGGACAACATCCAGACCTTCCTGCGCGAGCAGATGCCGGAGTGGAAAAAGACCTATCCGGGCGTGGAAGCGATGAACGTGGCCGTGATGGGCTGCATCGTGAACGGTCCGGGTGAATCGAAGCACGCGAACATCGGCATCAGCCTGCCGGGTACGGGCGAATCGCCGGCGGCGCCGGTGTTCGTCGACGGGCAGAAGGTCGCCACGCTGCGCGGCGAGCGGATCGTGGATGAGTTCAAGACGATCGTGTTGAACTACGTGCAGAAGAACTACAGCCGCCAAGAGGCAGTGACAGAATAAATCCGTAGGGTGGGCGGGTTTCCCGCCCACGCGGTCAAGCGGCTCAAATACTGACCGACCGCGTGGGCAGGAGACCTGCCCACCCTACGAAGAAACGAGCTAACAATATGTCCAAACCAGAAAAAATCGTCGCCGTCAAAGGCATGAACGACATCCTCCCGCAAGACGCACCGATGTGGGAGCTGTTCGAGAACACCGCCGAGACCATCCTCAAGAGCTACGGCTACCAGAAGATCGTCACCCCGATCGTCGAGGACACCTCGCTGTTCGCGCGCGCCATCGGCGCCGTCACCGACATCGTCGAGAAGGAGATGTACTCCTTCGAAGACTCGATGAACGGCGACCAGCTGACCCTGCGTCCGGAAGGCACCGCCGGCGCCGTGCGCGCGGTCATCGAGCACAACCTCGTGTACGACGGCCCCAAGCGCCTGTGGTACAAGGGCCCGATGTTCCGCCACGAGCGTCCGCAGCGCGGCCGCTACCGCCAGTTCTTCCAGTTCGGCGCGGAGGCCGTGGGCTTCTCGGGCCCGGACATCGACGCCGAGCTGATCATGCTGTGCCGCCGCCTGTGGGACGACCTCGGCCTGCAGAACGTGCGCCTCGAGCTGAACTCGATCGGCAACGCCGATGAGCGCCTGCGCCACCGCGCCGACCTGATCGCCTACCTGGAGAAGCACGAGGACATCCTCGACGCCGAGGCCAAGCGCCGCCTGCACAGCAACCCGCTGCGCATCCTGGACACCAAGAACCCGGCCATGCAGGAGATGGTCAATGGCGCGCCGAAGCTGCTGGATTACCTCGGCGAAGAGTCGCTGGCACACCTGAACGGCCTGAAGAACATCCTCGACCGCAATGCGGTGCAGTACACCATCAACCCGCGCCTGGTGCGCGGCCTGGACTACTACAACCGCACCGTGTTCGAATGGGTCACCGACGAGCTGGGCTCGCAGGGCACCATCTGCGCCGGCGGCCGTTATGATCCGCTGATCGAGCAGTTCGGCGGCAAGCCGACCCCGGCAGTCGGCTTTGCAATGGGCATGGAACGCATCATCGAGCTGATGAAGGGCCTGGGCGAAACCCAGGCGCCGAGCCAGTGCGACGTCTACCTCGTGCACCAGGGCGAAGAAGCGCAGCTGCAATCCTTCATCCTGGGCGAGCGCCTGCGGGATGCCGGCCTGGATGTTGTGTTACATTGCGCAACGCCGGCAGGCGCGGGCAGCTTCAAGAGCCAGATGAAGAAGGCCGACGGCAGCGGCGCCTCCTTCGCCGTGATCATCGGCGAGGACGAGATCGCGTCCGGCGAAGCCGTGGTGAAAGCCATGCGCGGCGAGGCCGGTGAGCAGCAGCAGGCCAAGGTCGCCTTCGAACAAGTGGTCGACTATGTGGTCGACCAGATCGTCGGCGGCGGCGAGCACGACTGCGATGACGAGAACTGCAACGAGCACGGCCATCACCGCCACTAAGATTTCCCGTAGCACCGATCCACCCTCACGATAACAACAGAGTAGAACATGGCATACGACCTCGAAGAACAGGAACAGATAGCGAACTTCAAGGCCTTCTGGGCCCGATTCGGCAACATCATCATGGGCGTGCTGATCGTCGCGCTGCTTTCCTACGCGGGCTACAACTTCTGGAATACCCACAAGCGCAACCAGACCGTCGAGGCTTCGGCCCTGTACGACGAGCTGCAGGCGGCGCTCGCCGCCAACGACAACGCCAAGACCCAGCGCATCGCCGGCGACATCCAGAACAAGTATGCGGGCACCACCTACGCGCAGATGGCTGCGCTGGGCGCGGCCAAGACCGCCTTCGAGGCGAATGACCTGAAGACCGCCAAGACCCAGCTGCAGTGGGCGGCGGACCACGGCAACGACGAGTACAAGGCCATCGCCAGGCTGCGCCTGGCCGGCGTGCTGCTGGACGAGAAGTCCTACGACGCCGCCCTCAAGCTGCTGAACGATACCTATCCGGCCCAGTTCTCGGCCGAAGTGTCCGACCGCAAGGGCGACGTGCTGGTGGCGCAGAACAAGCTGGCCGAGGCGCGCCAGGCCTACGTCGCCGCGCTGGCCGCGATGCACAAGGAAAATCCGGGCCGCCAGCTGGTCCAGGTGAAGCTTGAAGCGATCGGCGGTACCGTGCCGGCCGAGGCAAAAGACGCGAAAGCGAACGCGTAAGATCCAAGATTGACTGGCCCGCGTGCGCCTGTCGGGCGGACGCGGGCCTTGCGTCCTCTAAAAGGTAAAAGAACATGCGTATTAGCAGCAAACTTGTTGGTGTTGGCGTACTGGCCCTGATGACGGGCTGCTCGAGCATTCCGCAGCTTTCTTCGCTCAGCTCACTGAACCCGTTCTCGTCGAAGTCGAAGACCGACCAGCCGGCGCCGCTCGTCGAGCTGAAGGGCACGATGGCCGTGCGTACCGCCTGGAAGCTGGACATCGGCAAGGCCGGGTCTTACCAGTTCTCGCCGGCGCTGGCCGGCAATACCGTGGTCGTGGCCGCCAGCGATGGCGACATCGCCCGCGTCGAGGCCGAGAGCGGCAAGCTGCTGTGGCGCACCAAGGCCGGCAGCCAGCTCTCGAGCGGCGTCGGTACCGACGGCAACCTGATCGTGGTCGGCGGCGCCAAGGGCACCGTGCTGGCCTTCGACATGGACGGCAAGAAGCTGTGGAGCACCCAGCTGTCGAGCGAGCTCCTGTCCTCGCCGGTGGTCGGGCAGGGCGTCGTCGTCGCGCGCAGCCTGGACAACCGCATCGTCGGCCTGGACGCCAAGACCGGCGAAAAGAAATGGACCGTGCAGCGCAGTTCGCCGGCCCTGACCCTGCGCACCGCGCCGGGCATGATCATCAATAACACCGACGTTGTCATCGCCCAGCCGGCCGGCCGCCTGTCGTCCTTCATCCTCGCCACCGGCGCCCCGCGCTGGGACGTGGAAGTGGGCGTGGCGCGCGGCGCCACCGAACTCGAGCGCGTGACCGACATCGGCGGCGCCCCGGTGCTGTTCGAGGGCGACGTCTGCGCCGTCTCCTACCAGGGCCGCGTGGCATGCTTCGACGCCGCCGCCGGTTCGGCCAAGTGGACGCGCGACCTGTCGTCGGAAGTCGGCGTCGCCGTCGACCAGCGCTTCGTCTTTGTGCCGGACGACAAGGGCGCCCTGTACGCCTTCAACCGCGACACCGGCTCGAACGCCTGGAAGAACGACAAGCTGGCCTTCCGCCGCCTGTCGACCCCTGTCTCCTACGGCCGCGCCGTGGCGGTGGGCGACTACCAGGGCTATGTCCACTTCCTGTCGCGCGAAGACGGCGCCTTCCTGGCGCGCGCCGCCACCGACGGCAGCCCGATCGTGGGCACCCCGCTGGTGGCTGGATCGCACCTGATTTTTCAAACACAAAATGGAACTGTGGCCGCCATCGCGGTCGAATAAAATAATTACATGAAGCCGGTAATCGCACTCGTTGGTCGCCCGAACGTCGGGAAGTCGACCCTTTTCAACCGCCTCACCCGTTCGCGGGACGCGCTGGTGGCCGACCTCCCTGGCCTGACCCGCGACCGCCACTATGGCGAAGGCCGGATCGGCGAACGGCCGTTCCTGGTCATCGACACCGGCGGTTTCGAACCGGTCGCCAAAGAGGGCATCATGCACGAGATGGCGCTGCAGACGCGCCAGGCGGTGGCCGAGGCCGACGTCGTCGTGTTCATCGTCGACGGCCGCCAGGGCCTGACCCCGCACGACAAGACCATCACCGATTACCTGCGCAAGCAGAACCGTAAGGTCATGCTCGTGGTCAACAAGTCCGAGGGCATGAAGTACACCTCGGTCACGGCCGACTTCTACGAGCTCGGCATGGGTGACCCCTACGTCATTTCCGCCGCCCATGGCGACGGCGTGCACGACCTCGTGATCGAGGCGCTCGATTTCGCGTTTGAAAACCGCGCCGAGAACGAGGAAGAACTGGAGCATCCCGACCATGGCATCAAGATCGCCATCGTGGGCCGCCCGAACGTCGGCAAATCGACCATGATCAACACCCTGGTCGGCGAGCAGCGCGTGATTGCCTTCGACATGCCTGGCACCACCCGCGATTCGATCGAAGTCCCGTTCGAACGCGACGGCAAGAAGTACACCCTGATCGACACCGCCGGTATCCGCCGCCGCGGCAAGATCTTCGAGGCCATCGAGAAGTTCTCGGTGGTCAAGACGATGCAGTCGATCTCGGATGCCAACGTGGTCGTGCTGCTGCTTGACGCCCAGCAAGACATTTCCGAACAAGACGCCCACATTGCCGGCTTCATCCTGGAGTCGGGCAGGGCGCTGGTGGTGGCCGTCAACAAGTGGGACGGCCTGCAGTCGGACCAGCGCGACCAGGTCAAGACAGACCTCGATCGCAAGCTCGATTTCCTGTCCTTCGCCAAGACCCATTTTGTGTCGGCGCTGAAGGGCACCGGCATCAGCCAGCTGATGAAGTCGGTGGATTCGGCCTACGCGGCCGCGACCTCGAACCTGTCGACCCCGCGCCTGACGCGGGCCCTCCAGGAAGCGATCGAGAAGCAGGAGCCGAAGCGCAAGGGCAGCGTGCGTCCGAAGATGCGCTACGCCCACCAGGGCGGGCAGAATCCGCCCATTATCGTTATCCACGGCAATGCGCTGGAAGCCGTCAGCGACCCGTACAAGCGCTATCTGGAAAAGCATTTCCGCGATACCTTCAACCTGGTCGGCACCCCGGTGCGTATCGAATTCAAATCCGGCAAGAATCCTTTTGCCAAGGAGCAGAATTAGGCTTAGCAGTACGACAAAAAGTGGCGAAACAGGTTACAGTAGCTTAGGGCTGTCATTCGCCACCGCGGAATGTGGCCCGGGCACTTGAAAAAAGGCAAATAGCCTCAAACTCGCATCTACACCCACTGAACTACAACAACATTACGGAGCTGTTATGAGCAACAAAGGGCAACTGTTACAAGACCCATTCCTGAACGCATTGCGCAAGGAGCACGTCCCCGTCTCCATCTACCTGGTCAATGGCATCAAACTCCAGGGCCATATCGAATCCTTCGACCAGTACGTCGTCCTGCTTCGTAATACCGTGACCCAGATGGTCTACAAGCATGCCATTTCCACCGTCGTCCCGGCTCGTGCCGTCAACCTTAACCTCGACTCCGAAGCCGAGTAAGGCCGATGGCTGACGCCCCCGGCAACACCACCATGCGCGCAGCGCTGGTCGGCATCGATTTTGGTGCTGGCGATTTCAACGCCAGCCTGGAAGAGTTGTCGCTGCTTGCGCGCTCCGCCGGCGCCGAACCGATCACCACGATCACGGCCAAGCGCAGCAGTCCCGATCCCGCCCACTTCGTCGGCAGCGGCAAGGCCGACGAAATCAAGATGGCCTGCAAGGCTGAAGGGATCGACATCGTCATTTTCAACCACGCCCTATCGCCGGCCCAGCAGCGCAATCTCGAGCGCCGGCTGGAAGTGCGCGTGGTCGACCGTACCAGCCTGATCCTCGACATCTTCGCCCAGCGCGCCCAGAGCCACGAGGGCAAGCTGCAGGTGGAGCTGGCCCAGCTGCAGCACCTGGCCACGCGCCTGATCCGCGGCTGGACCCACCTGGAACGCCAGAAGGGTGGTATCGGCCTGCGCGGTCCGGGTGAAACCCAGCTCGAGACCGACCGCCGCCTGATCGGCGAGCGCGTCAAGCAGCTGCGCATCCGCCTTACCAAGCTGCGCAAGCAGCACGAGACCCAGCGCCGCCAGCGCGGTCGCAACCAGACATTCTCGGTGTCGCTGGTCGGCTATACCAACGCCGGCAAGTCGACCCTGTTCAACACCCTCACCAAGGCCGGCGTGTACGTCGCGAACCAGCTGTTCGCAACGCTCGACACCACCAGCCGCCGCCTCTATCTGGGCGACGAGGTGGGTTCGGTGGTCATTTCCGACACCGTCGGCTTCGTGCGCGAACTGCCGCACCAGCTGGTGGCGGCCTTCCGCGCCACGCTGGAAGAAACCATCCACGCCGACCTGCTGCTGCACGTGGTCGACGGCAATTCGCCGGTGCGCATGGAGCAGATCGAGCAGGTCAACGACGTCCTGCGCGAGATTGGCGCCGATCATGTGCCCCAGATCCTGGTCTGGAACAAGATCGATGCCGCCGGGCTCGAGCCTGGGGTCGAGCGTGATGAGTATGATAAGATCAGCCGCGTTTTCATCAGCGCCCACAGCGGGGCCGGGCTGGACCTGCTGCGCGACGCGATCGTCGAGTCGGCGCTGGCGGCGCGCGCACCTGAAAGCAGTCAGGATGGGGAGGAACCGGCGGTGGGCGGCTCCTTCGGCAATCCTGCGGACAATAACACAACAACTTCCCATCTCGGGCCACACTAGCCTATGCTCGTTTCTCTGCTAAAACGTTGCGGCATCAAACTGTCGCTCAACGACCCACGCTGGGGCCATAAACCCCAGGGTGACCACAAGGCCCAGGAGGGCCGCCGGCCGGGTGAAGGCCCGCCCGATCTCGATCAACTCTGGCGCGACTTCAATGCCCGCCTGAACCGCCTGTTCGGCGGCCGCAACAACGGCGGCGGCGACGGCGGCAACGGTCCGTCCGGCCGCGGCGACATGCGCGGCGCCAGCGTCACCGCCGGCGTGGTGGCGGTCATCGTCGGCCTGATCTGGCTGGCGAGCGGCGCCTTCATCGTGCAGGAAGGCCAGGTTGGCGTCGTCACCACCTTCGGCAAGCTCAGTCACAAGACCGGCGCCGGCTTCAACTGGCGCTGGCCGTACCCGATCCAGGCCCACGAGACCGTCAACGTCTCGCAGATCCGCACCGCCGAGATCGGCTACCGCGCCAACGTCCGCAACAAGCAGCCGCAGGAAGCTCTGATGCTGACCGACGATGAAAACATCATCGACATCCAGTTCGCGGTGCAGTACACGCTGAAGGACCCGGTCCAGTGGCTGTTCAACAACCGCGAGAACGACGAGACCGTGCGCCAGGTCGCCGAAACGGCGATCCGCGAAGTGGTCGGCCGCAGCAAGATGGACTTCGTCCTGTACGAGGGCCGCGAGAAGGTGGCCGTCGACGTGCACCAGATGATGCAGAAGATCGTCGACCGCTACGCGCTCGGCGCCCTGATCACCAACGTGACCATGCAGGCGGTGCAGCCGCCGGAGCAGGTGCAGGAAGCGTTTGATGACGCCGTCAAGGCCGGCCAGGACCGTGCCCGTGCCCGCAACGAAGGCGAAGCCTACGCCAACCAGGTGATCCCGCAGGCGCGCGGCCAGGCCTTCCGCCTGATGCAGGACGCCGAAGCCTACCGCTCGATGGTGGTCGAGAACGCGACCGGTAACGCCTCCCGCTTCGACCAGGTGGTGGCTGCCTATTCCAAGGCCCCGGCCGTCACCCGCGATCGCATGTACATCGACACCATGCAGCAGATCTTCTCCAACACCAGCAAGGTGATGGTCGATTCGCGCGCCGGCAACCCGATGATCTACCTGCCGCTCGACAAGCTGCTGCAGCAGGGCGCCGGCAACGAAGCCGTCGGCAGCCGTTCCGGCCCGCAGCAGGTCCCGGCCGTACCGCAGTCGGGTGCGCCGCAGGACGTCATGCAAGCCATGGATTCGGTGCGCCAGCGCGACAGCCGAAGCCGCGATTCCTCACGTGATCGGGAGAGCCGTTAATGAACCGCCTCGTAACTTTATTTGTGGCGGGCTTCATTGCCCTGATGCTGCTGTCCTCGACCGTGTTCGTGGTGGACCAGCGCCGCTTCGCCATCGTCTTCGCCCTGGGTCAGGTGCGTGACGTCATCACCGAACCGGGCCTGCACTTCAAGCTGCCGCCGCCGTTCCAGAACGTGATCTACCTGGACAAGCGCATCCTGACGCTCGACACGCCCGACGCCGACCGTTTCATCACGGCCGAGAAGAAGAACATCCTGGTGGATGCCTTCGTCAAGTGGCGCATCGTCGACCCGCGCCTGTACTTCGTCAGCTTCAGCGGCGACGAGAACCGCGCGCGCGACCGCATGTCGCAGATCGTCAAGGCGGCCCTGAACGACGAAATC
Organism: Massilia sp. IC2-477; assembly: GCF_020707265.1. Lineage (GTDB taxonomy): Bacteria > Pseudomonadota > Gammaproteobacteria > Burkholderiales > Burkholderiaceae_D > Telluria. The sequence continues at coordinate 172,244 of NZ_JAJFEQ010000004.1, read as the reverse complement.
ACCAAGCGCACCGTGCGCGAAGTGATCTCGGGCGAGCGCGGCCGCGTGATGGAAGCGGTGAAGGAAAAGGTCATCGCCGAAGCCAAGGAGATCGGTGTCGGCGTGGTGGATGTGCGCCTCAAGCGCGTCGACTACATCGAGCAGATCAACAACTCGGTGTACGAACGCATGAAGGCCGAGCGCGTGCGCGTGGCCAACGAACTGCGTTCGACCGGCGCCGCCGAATCCGAACAGATCCGCGCCGACGCCGACCGCCAGCGCACCGTGATCATCGCCGAAGCCTTCCGCGACGCCGAGAAGATCAAGGGTGACGGCGACGCCAAGGCGACCGCGATCTATGCGGACTCGTTCGGCAAGAATCCGGAATTCGCCAAGTTCTACCGTTCGCTGGAAGCCTACCGCGCGACCTTCAAGAACCGTGGGGACGTGATGGTGGTGGATCCGAATTCGGAGTTCTTCAAGTACTTCAAGCAGCCGGGCGGGAAGTAAGCCCCTCGGTTTCTCGTAGGGTGGGCGGATTCTCCGCCCACGCGGTCACGCGGCTTATGCACTGTTTGACCGCGTGGGCGGGAGACCCGCCCACCCTACGTTTTCAGTCTATACAAGCGTTGCACAATGGCACTCTGGCAACCCGCCAGCGCTGTCAAATCAACATCCCCGTCCTACGCCTCCCCATTTTCGGGTAAAATTGCCGATTCGGCGCTCGCACCGTGCGCCGGCACGCCCGTGCCCCGAACATTGCTCTTGAAAACAACCCGTTAGCTGTCTGCCCATGCCGAACTGGCTCCTGCCTGAGAATATCGCCGATGTCTTGCCGTCCGAGGCGCGCAAGATCGAGGATCTGCGCCGCAAGATGCTCGATACCTTCCGCCTGTACGGCTACGAACTGGTGATGCCGCCGCTGCTCGAGTACGTCGAGTCGCTGCTGGCGGGGGCAGGGCAGGACACCGAACTGCGCACCTTCAAGGTGGTCGACCAGCTGTCCGGCCGCCTGCTCGGCCTGCGCGCCGACATGACTACCCAGGTGGCGCGCATCGACGCCCACCTGCTCAACCGCGACACCGTCACCCGCCTGTGCTACGCCGGCAGCGTGCTGCATACCCGTCCGTCGGGTCTGCACGCCACCCGCGAGCCGATCCAGATCGGTTGCGAGATCTATGGCCACGCCGGCCTGGAAGCCGATGCCGAGATCCAGGAACTGGCGCTGTGCTCGCTGGCGCTGGCCGGTTTTGATTCCGTCCGCCTCGACCTGTGCCACGTCGGCATCCTGCGCGCCGTGCTGGCCGAAGACCCGGCCGCGCGCCGCGACGAAGCACAGCTCATCGGCCTGCTGCGCGCCAAGGATGCGCCGGGCCTCGACGAATTCACCCAACACTACGCCCCGAGCACCCGCCGGGCCCTGCTGGCGCTGCCGCACCTGTACGGCGACGTCGACGTGCTCAAGCGCGCCAGGGAAGAACTGCCGGCGCTGCCGGGCATCACCCGCGCGCTGGCCGAACTGGCGGCGCTGGCCGCCGGCGCCATCGGGCGCGCCGACGTGGCGATCGACCTGGCCGACCTGCGCGGCTACCAGTACGAAAGCGGCGCCATGTTCGCCCTCTACGTGCCGGGCCTGCCGAACGCGGTTGCCAGGGGCGGGCGCTACGACCACGTGGGCGAAGCCTTCGGACGCGCGCGTCCCGCCACCGGCTTCTCGCTCGACCTGCGCGAACTGGCGCGGCTGCTGCCGACGGCCGAGCGCAAGCATTCCATCCGCGCGCCCTGGGGCAATGCCCCCGAGCTGAAGGAAAAAATCGCTGACCTGCGCAAGGCAGGCGAAGTCGTGATCCAGTCCATGCCGGGTCACGACAATGTTCAGGACGAGTTCGAGTGCGACCGCGTGCTCGTCCTCGAAAACGGAAATTGGATTCTCAAAAACTTAGGTTAAGTGATGTCAAATACTAACGTGGCAAAGAACGTCGTTGTCATCGGCACCCAGTGGGGCGATGAAGGCAAGGGTAAGATCGTCGACTGGCTGACCGACCATGCGGCCGGCGTCGTCCGTTTCCAGGGCGGCCATAACGCCGGTCACACCCTGGTGATCAAGGGCCAGAAGACCGCGCTGCAGCTGATCCCGTCGGGCATCATGCGCGAAGGCGTGGCCTGCTACATCGGCAACGGCGTCGTGGTCTCGGTCCCGGACGTCATGCGCGAGATCGACAAGCTGCAGGCCGCCGGCATCGAAGTCGTGTCGCGCCTGAAGATCTCGGAAGCCTGCCCGGTCATCCTGCCTTACCACGTCGCCATCGACAAGGCGCGCGAAGCCAAGCGCGGCGAGAACAAGATCGGCACCACCGGCAAGGGCATCGGCCCGGCCTACGAAGACAAGGTGGCGCGCCGTGCGATCCGCATCGCCGACCTGCTCAACGAAGAGCGCTTCGCCGAGAAGCTCAAGGAAAACCTCGAGTACCACAACCACGTGCTGGTCAACTACCTGGGCGCCGATCCGATCGACTTCCAGCAGACCTACGACGACGCGATGGCCCTGGTGCCGCGTCTGCGTCCGATGGTGGGCGATGTCTCGTCGCAGCTGTACGCCGCCCACAAGGCCGGCGGCAGCCTGCTGTTCGAAGGCGCGCAAGGTTCGCTGCTCGACGTCGATCACGGCACCTACCCGTTCGTCACCTCGTCGAACTGCGTGGCCGGTAACGCGGCCGCCGGCGCCGGCGTCGGCCCGGGCATGCTGCACTACATCCTCGGCATCACCAAGGCCTACACGACCCGCGTGGGTTCGGGCCCGTTCCCGGCCGAACTGCCGACCGACGCCGGCGTGGGCGAACACCTGTCGCGCGTGGGCCACGAGTTCGGCACCGTGACCGGCCGTGCCCGCCGCTGCGGCTGGTTCGACGCCGCGCTGCTGCGCCGCTCGGTGCAGATCAACGGCGTGTCGGGCATGTGCCTGACCAAGCTGGACGTGCTGGACGGCATCGAGTCGCTGAAGCTGTGCACCGGCTACAAGATCGACGGCCGTAACGTGGACATCTTCCCGGTCGGCGCCGAAGAAGCCGCGCTGTGCGAGCCGGTCTACGAAGAAATGCCGGGCTGGACCGAGTCGACCGTCGGCGCCAAGTCGATGGAAGAGCTGCCGGCGAATGCCCGCGCCTACATCAAGCGCATCGAAGAACTGGTGGGCGTGCCGATCGACATGGTGTCGACTGGTCCGGACCGCGAAGAAACCATTGTGCTGCGCCATCCGTTCGCAGCTTAATTATAAAAATAGGAATAGCCTGAAATGAACACCCCTGCATCGACCGACAAGGACCTCTGGGTTTCGTGGGACGAGTACAACCGCCTGGTCGAGCGCCTCGCGCTGCAAGTGTATGAATCGAACTGGAAGTTCGACATGGTCCTATGCCTGGCGCGCGGCGGCGTGCGTCCGGGCGACGTGATCTCGCGCATCTTCGACGTGCCGCTGGCGATCCTGTCGACCAGCTCTTACCGCGAAGAAGCCGGCACCAAGCAGGGCAACCTGGACATCGCCAAGTACATGACGATGACCAAGGGCCCGCTGGCCGGCCGCATCCTGCTGGTCGATGACCTGGCCGACTCCGGCGTGACCCTGCAGAAGGTGCGCGAGCACCTGCAGACCAACTACCCGGACGTCACCGAAGTGCGTTCGGCCGTCATCTGGGTGAAAGGTACCTCGGCCTTCAAGCCGGACTACCACCTGGAAGACCTGCCGCACAATCCGTGGATCCACCAGCCGTTCGAAGACTACGACGGCCTGCGTCCGCACCAGCTGGCGGCGTGGATGAAGAAGTTCGAGAAGTAATCCTTGCCGGTTGAACCGGGCAATGAAAACGGGCAGGAAGGGCGATCAGCCTTTCCTGCCCGTTCTGTTTTCCGGCTTCTCTTGTGAAGAAGTGTCCGCGGCGCGCGATGCAGCTTGGGTCGTGGCCAAGGGTCAGGGCGGTGCGGGAAGGCCTCGATAAAGTCCCTCCATCGTAATGGCTGGTTGCAGAAAGGTGCTTTTGTAGTTTCCCTGGTTTTGCCAAAACATGGGAGAATCTCCTATCTTTCGTTTGAAAAATAGAGGATTCTTCTCGTGTTCACCATTCCTGAGCTCAAGGGCCACAAACTCGACGAGATCGACCGCAAGATCCTGCGCATCCTGCGCACCGATGGTCGCATCAGCAACCAGAAGCTGGCTGACAGCGTGCACCTGTCGCCCACGCCCTGCTGGAACCGCGTGCGCGCGCTCGAAGAGGCCGGCTACATCGAGGGCTATGCGGCGATCCTGTCCCAGCGCGCACTGGGCTTGCCTGACACCGTCATCATCGAAGTCACGCTCGAGCGCCACGACGAGGACATGCTGGAACGCTTCGGCGAAGCGCTGGCCCAGCTGCCCGAGGTGATGGAGGCGAGCCTGCTGACCGGCGACTATGACTACCTGATCAAGGTGGCCGTGGCCGGCACCGAGGGCTACGAGCGCTTCCTGCGCCAGCGCCTGTACAAGATCCCGGGCATCCGCCACAGCCGTTCGACCTTCGTACTGCGCACCCTGAAGCGCACCCATTCGGTGGAGCCGTGACAGCCGCGCCTGATACAAAGCGGTCATGTTTCTGTCGTACCACTCTGCTAAGATGCGTCTTGGCCATTTGCAGCATTTAACAATAACAAGCCCAACCCGATGACCCAAAGCTTCTTCCAGACTTTCATCCTCCTGATCCTCGTCACTGATCCATTCGGAAACGTTCCGCTGTTCGTTGCAGCCCTGAAGGAAGTGCCGGTCGAGCGCCGTGCCCGCATCGTCGTGCGCGAATGCGCCATTGCCTTCCTCCTGCTGCTCGTGTTCATGTTCTTCGGCAAGCACTTCCTCGAGGCGCTGCACCTGAGCCCGGTGGCGCTGCGTATCGGCGGCGCCGTGATTCTCCTGATCATTGCGATCCGCATGATCTTCCCGCATCCGGATGGCGTGCTGGGCCGCAACGAAGGAGGGGAGCCCTTCATCGTGCCGCTGGCGATTCCCGCGCTGGCCGGCCCATCGGCACTAGCCACCGTGCTGCTGTTCAGCTCCGAGAACTTGTCGGAAACGATGGTGCACGTCGCCGCCCTGGCCGCCGTCGGCGTGGTCTGGCTGGCCGTGTTCCTGAGCGCCGAGCGCCTGCAGCAGCGACTGGGTCCGCAGGTCATGACGGCCTTCGAACGCCTGATGGGTCTGATCCTGACGGCAATGTCGGTCGAGATGCTGCTAGGCGGCATCCGCGATTTCGTCAAGACGCTGTGATGGCAGGGGCAGCGGTGCGAGGGCAAGAGCCCCTTTCTGGCACACTTTTGCTAACACAATAAGCGTCGCAACAGACGCCGACACGAACGCATGAAAACGGAACACGAGACGCCCTCCGAATGGCTGCCCTTCCTCAGCGGAGGCGGGCAGATGGGCGCCATGATGCGGGCCCACGACTGGTCGCGCTCCCCGCTCGGCCATCCGCGCGACTGGCCGCAGGCCTTGCGCACCACCGTCGGCCTGATGCTCAACTCGAAGTTCCCGATGTTCGTGGCCTGGGGGCCGGAGCTGGGCTTCCTGTACAACGACACTTATGCAGTCATCCTGGGCGAAAAGCACCCCACGGCCCTGGGCAATCGCTTCCATGACATCTGGCGCGAAATCTGGGAAGACATCCATCCGCTGATCGTACGCGCGCTCAAGGGCGAGGCGACCTACATGGACCGGCTGCCGCTGCGCATGAACCGCCACGGCTATGACGAAGACACCTGGTTCACGTTCTCCTACTCGCCGGTGCGCGACGAGGACGGCACCGTGGCAGGCATGTACTGCGCCTGCGTCGAAGCGACCGCCGAAGTGCTGGCCGAGCGTTACCGTGAAGAGGAAAACCAGCGCCTGATGACACTGTTCGAGCAGGCGCCCGGCATCCTGGCCGTGCTGCGCGGTCCGGAGCACGTCTTCGAGATCACCAATGAATCCTATATGCAGCTGATCGGCCGCCGTGAGCTGATCGGCAAGCCGGCGCGCGAAGCGCTGCCGGAAGTCGCGGGCCAGGGCTTCTTCGAGCTGCTCGACCAGGTCTATCAATCGGGCCAGCCTTTCGTTGGACACGCGGTGCCGGTGCGCGTCCAGCGTGACGCCAGCGGTCAACTGGAAGAGCGTTTCGTCGACTTCGTGTACCAGCCGATTCGCGGGCCGAAGGGCGACGTCGAAGGCATCTTCGTCGAGGGCAGCGACGTCACGGCGCGCAAGCGCGTCGAGGACGACCTGCGCGCCGCCAACCGCCAGAAGGACCAGTTCCTGGCCATGCTCGCGCACGAGCTGCGCAATCCGCTGGCGCCGATCACCACCGCCGCCCAGCTCCTGCAACGCGGCTCGCTGGACCCGCAGCGCGCGCGCCACGCCAGCGACATCATCGTGCGCCAGGCCGAGCACATGACCGACCTGGTGAACGACCTGCTGGACGTCTCGCGCGTCACGCGCGGCCTGGCCGAGATCGAGAAGGAAGACCTCAATGTGGCGGACATCGTCCAGGGCGCCGTGGAACAGGTGCGCCCGCTGCTGGACATGAAGCGCCACCAGCTGCAGCTTGAACCGGCCCCGGTCCCCTTGCACGTGTCGGGCGACCGCACGCGCCTGGTGCAGGTGGTCTCCAACATCCTGAACAACGCCGCCAAGTACACGCCTTCAGGTGGCCGCATCACCCTGCGCGTGCGCGAAGAAGAAGGGGAGGCCGTGATCGCCGTGTGCGACAACGGCCAGGGCATCGACCCGCAGGTGCTGCCCTATATTTTCGACCTGTTCACCCAGGCCGAACGCACTCCGGACCGCTCGCAGGGCGGCCTGGGCATCGGCCTGGCGCTGGTGAAAAGCCTGGTGGCCCTGCATGGCGGCCGCGTGGCGGCCTTCAGCGAAGGGATGAACCGCGGCAGCGAATTCCTGATCCGCCTGCCGCTGCTGCAGTCCGCGCCCGCGCAGCAGGAAGCGCAGCAGGAAGCAGACGGCCGGGAAGGGCCGGTGCGGGTGCTGGTGGTCGACGACAATGCCGACGCGGCCCAGATGCTGGCCACGCTGCTGGAAGCGCACGGGCACCAGGTCAGTGTCGAATACGACGGCACCAGTGGCCTGGCACGGGCACTGCGCGAGCGCCCCGAGGTCATGCTGCTCGATATCGGCCTGCCCGACATGGACGGCCACGAACTGGCGCGTCGCATGCGCGCCTCTCCGGAAACCGCGAATGCGACCCTGATCGCGCTCACTGGCTATGGCCAGAGCGACGACCGCGAACGCGCACGCGCGGCCGGCTTCGACCGCCATCTGGTCAAGCCCGCGGACCTGTCCGAACTGCTGCGCATCCTCGCCTCGGTGCGCGGCGAAGCCGACTGATTCTCTCGCGATCCGTGCGCGGTAGCGGCCCTGCGCCAGTGTATGCTGGCTCCGGGACAATAAGGGGACAAGAACACATGAGAACCTGGCGAATCGCGAACAAGGACGTGGCGCTCGACCGCAGTTGCGAAGGCGCGCGCAAGAGTGGCGGGCACTGGCACGCCGAGGGCTGCCCGGCCCTGTACACCGCCATGACGGTGGAGCTGGCGGTGCTGGAGAAATTCGTGCACGCCGAAGGCGACGAGCCTGACCTGGTGCTGGTGGCGGTGGACTTGCCGGACGATCCGGAGCTCGGCATCGACGTGGCGCGCGAGGAGCTGCCGGACGGGTGGGATGCCCTCGACGACGGCGGCAGCGCGACGGCCTTCGGTACGGCTTTCCTGGAGAAGTGCCATCACCTTTACATGCGGGTGCCGTCGGTGATCGTGGGTGAGGGGCTGAATCTGGTGATCAATCCGGAGCATCCGGCGTATGCGGATGTGAAGCTCAGTATCGCAAGGTCATACAGCTTTGATCCGAGGATGTTTGAGAGGCCGGCGAAGGCGGAGTCCTAAGCGTCGGCACCGAAGCACACTTCTTCTATTGTTAGCTCTAGAACGTCATTCCGGCGAAGGCCGGAATCCAATTCCGTCGAACAGTGGAGACACCTGCTGTGGCCCGTGTATCGGCTGATCACGGGCCGGTTGAAATTGGATCCCGGCCTGCGCCGGGAGTCATGAGCGCCCGTGGCGCTCATGACGGTTTTGAAGCTATTGGTATTGCACACGCGAGCGTAACGCAAACGTCGAAGCTTGGTTACTTCCCAAGCATCGACACCACATTGTCCGCCCCCGGCGCCCCAAACGCCTGCTGCTTGAGCACATGCAGCTGATCCCGCACCTGCGCCGCCTTCTCGAACTCGAGGTTCTTGGCGTGGTCCACCATGAGCTTCTCGAGGCGCTTGATCTCTTTCGAGATCTGCTTCTCGCTCATCGATTCGACCTTGGCCGTTTCCGCATCCTCGCGGACACCTTCGACCATCGCGCGCTGTGCAGCGTTGCTGTACACGCCGTCGATCATGTCCTTGATCTTCTTGTTCAAACCCTTCGGCGTGATGCCGTTGGCTTCGTTGAAGGCGATCTGCTTGGCGCGGCGGCGTTCGGTTTCGTCGATCGCGCGCCGCATCGAGTCTGTCATCTGATCAGCGTAGAGGATCGCGACGCCGTTCAGGTTCCTCGCCGCGCGGCCAATGGTCTGGATCAGCGAGCGTTCCGAACGCAGGAAGCCTTCCTTGTCCGCGTCCAGCACCGCCACCAGTGACACTTCCGGCAAGTCGAGACCCTCGCGCAGCAGGTTGATGCCGACCACCACGTCGAAGGTACCGAGGCGCAGGTCGCGCAGGATCTCCACGCGCTCCACCGTCTCGATGTCGCTGTGCAGGTAGCGCACCTTGATGCCGTGGTCGCTCAGGTATTCGGTCAGCTGCTCGGCCATGCGCTTGGTCAGCGTCGTCACCAGCACGCGTTCGTCCTTGGCGATGCGGTCGGTGATCTCGCTCATCAGGTCTTCCACCTGCGAACGCGCCGGCTTGACCAAGACCCGCGGGTCGACCAGGCCGGTCGGACGCACCACCTGCTCGACCACGTTGTCGGCCTTCTCCTTTTCGTACTCGGCCGGCGTCGCCGAGACGAACACCGTCTGGCGCATCTTGCCTTCGAACTCCTGGAACTTCAGCGGCCGGTTGTCCAGCGCCGAGGGCAGGCGGAAGCCGTAGTCGACCAGGTTGACCTTGCGCGAACGGTCGCCGTTGTACATCGCGTTGAGCTGGCCGATCATCACGTGCGACTCGTCCATGAACATCAGCGCGTCCTTGGGCAGGTAGTCGATCAGGGTCGGCGGCGGTTCGCCCGGCATCGAGCCGGACAGGTGGCGCGAATAGTTCTCGATGCCCTTGGTGAAGCCAATCTCGGCAAGCATTTCGAGGTCGAAACGGGTGCGCTGCTCGAGGCGCTGTTCCTCGATCAGCTTGTTCTCGTTGCGGAAGTATTCCAGACGGTCGCGCAGCTCGGCCTTGATCGATTCCACCGCACGCAGCACGGTCGAGCGCGGGGTCACGTAGTGCGAGCCCGGGTACACCGTGAAGCGCGGGATCTTCTGGCGCACGCGGCCCGTCAGCGGGTCGAACAGCTGCAGCGACTCGATCTCGTCGTCGAACATTTCGACGCGGATTGCGAGTTCCGCGTGTTCCGCCGGGAAGATGTCGATGGTGTCGCCGCGCACGCGGAAGGAACCGCGCGCAAAGTCCATCTCGTTGCGCGTGTACTGCATCTGGATCAAGCGCGCGATGATGTCGCGCTGCGCCACTTTATCCTTGTGGCGCAGCGTGAGGATCATCTTGTGGTATTCGTTCGGATTACCGATACCGTAGATGGCCGACACGGTGGCGACGATGACGACGTCGCGCCGCTCCATCAGCGACTTGGTGCACGACAGGCGCATCTGCTCGATGTGCTCGTTGATCGACGAGTCCTTTTCGATGAACAGGTCGCGCTGCGGCACATAGGCTTCCGGCTGGTAGTAGTCGTAGTAGGAGACGAAATACTCGACCGCGTTCTGCGGGAAGAATTCGCGGAACTCCGCATACAGCTGGGCCGCCAGCGTTTTATTCGGCGCGAACACGATCGCCGGACGGCCCGCCTGGGCGATCACGTTGGCCATCGTGTACGTCTTGCCGGAACCGGTCACCCCCAGCAGAGTCTGGTACATCAGGCCGTCGTTGATGCCTTCCACCAGGCCCGCGATCGCGGTCGGCTGGTCGCCCGCGGGCGGGAAGGGCTGGTGCAGCTTGAAGGGCGAGCCTGGGAAGGTAAGGACGGTCGGTTCCGGGGCATTTGCAATGGATAGTTCTGCCATACTTTCAGACCTTTGCTAGAATGGGTGTCCGCTTGCGGCACTGCAGCATGACTATACAAGCAGTGTCGTTCATTACAATCGCTGCGAACCCACCGACAAACTCAGTTTATCACGATGACTTCCACAGCCTCCGCCAGCCTCTTCGGCGCCATCGACATGGCGCCCCGCGACCCGATCCTGGGCATTACCGAAGCATTCAACGCCGATACCAACCCGGCCAAGATCAACCTGGGTGTCGGCGTCTACTATGACGATAATGGCAAGGTTCCTTTGCTGCAGTGCGTGCAAAAGGCGGAAGCGAAGCTGATGGAGCAGCCGGCGCCGCGTACCTACCTGCCGATCGAAGGGCTGGCGGCGTACGACAAGGCCGTGCAAGAGCTTGTATTTGGGGCCGACAGCGCCGTAATTCAAGAGAAGCGTGCGATTACCGTGCAGGCCCTGGGCGGCACTGGTGCGCTCAAGCTGGGCGCCGATTTCCTCAAGCGTTTCTCGCCCGAGTCCGACGTTTATATCAGTGACCCGAGCTGGGAAAACCACCGCGCGCTGTTCGAAGGCGCCGGCTTTGCCGTCAACAACTACACCTATTACGACCCAAGCACCCACGGCGTGAATTTCGACGGCATGCTGGCGGCCCTGAACGCCATGCCGCGCGGTTCGATCGTGGTGCTGCACGCCTGCTGCCACAACCCGACCGGCGCCGACCTGACGCAAGAGCAGTGGAGCCAGGTGATCGAGGCCGTCGTGGGCAATGGCCTGGTGCCCTTCCTCGACATGGCTTACCAGGGCTTCGGCGCCGGCATCGCGGAAGACGGCGCCGTGGTGCGCCGCTTCGCCGAGACCGGCATCCCGCTGCTAGTGTCGAACTCGTTCTCGAAGTCCTTCTCGCTGTACGGCGAACGCGCCGGCGCGCTGTCGATCGTGGCTACCAGCAGTGAAGAAGCGGCGCGCGTGCTGTCGCAACTGAAGCGCGTGATCCGCACCAACTATTCGAACCCGCCGACCCATACCGCCAAGGTGGTTGCGATGGTGCTGTCGACCCCGGAGCTGCGCCAACTGTGGGAAGAGGAACTGGCCGGCATGCGCGTGCGCATCCGCGAGATGCGCAACCTGATGGTCGAGAAGCTGAAGGAAAAGGCGCCTGGCCGCGACTTCGAATTCGTGCGCGAGCAGGTCGGCATGTTCTCGTACTCGGGCCTGAGCAAGGAGCAGGTGGGCAAGCTGCGCGAGCAGTCGATCTACGCCGTCGACACCGGCCGCATCTGCGTTGCGGCCCTGAACTCGACCAACCTCGACCGTGTCGTTGACGCCGTCGCCAAAGTTCTTTAAAATCTTGGCTCTTCGGAACTGACCCAACGCAGTTTCAACTTGGTTCCGAAGAGCAGCAGCTGCTTGTGCGACACGACCTGAATTTGACACCGTGTCACTGCAAACATATAATGCTGTCATCAATTCCCTGATAGCTCAGTCGGTAGAGCGACGGACTGTTAATCCGCAGGTCCCTGGTTCGAGTCCAGGTCGGGGAGCCAGAATTCCGGAAGGCCACATCGCAAGATGTGGCCTTTTTGTTTGCCTACAGAACCAACTTCAGGTATTGCGGGAAAGTGGGATGGCGGGTTACGCTGGCAATAGTCTACTCATCAGGAATAAACGTTGAAGCATCTTCCATCGAGCAAGAGGGTCGCGGTCTCAGGACAGGTGCTCCGCTTTTCCCGGTCGGGGCAGGGTAGTCCGACCATCGTCATGCTCAGCGGCGCCGGCGGGCCGCTGGAAAACTGGCACAAGCTGTATCCCGGCATCGAAGCACTGGGCACGGTCGTCACCTACGACCGGCCCGGCGTCGGCGGCAGCGCCCGTCCGCGCGACGCGCAGATGGGCACCACCGTGGTGCTGCAGCTGCGCGCGCTCCTGCGCGAGATCGATGCCAAGCCGCCCTTCCTGCTGGTCGGGCATTCCTTCGGCGGCCTGCACGCTAACCTGTTCGCCCGCGTCTATCCGGAAGAGACCTGCGGCGTGCTGTTCCTCGAAGCGACTGCGCCCGACGACGTGCTGAACATGAAGCGCTACCGCTCCGGCCTGCAGCGCGCCGTGGCGGGCCTGCTCGACCGTTTCTCACCGCCCGATCCGAACGACGAGATCAGCAACGAGGCCGAGACCGTGGCCGAGATCGCCGAGGCGCCCATGTTCCCGGCGATTCCCATTACAGTGGTCTCGGGCGGCAAGCGCCTGCCACGCTGGATGGTGTCGGGCGACGCCCAGCGCGAACGGGCGCGCAACCAGGAATCCCTGATGCGCCTGTCCCCGCTGTGCAAGCGCGTGATCGCGCAGGGCAGTGCCCATTTCCCGCAGATGTCGGAACCGCAGCTGGTGCTGGACGAGCTAGGAAAGCTTATCAAGCGCATATCGCCGTAAGAAAAGTTGCCTTTCGATAGCGCAGGGCTTCGCCAAATTGAAAAGCGCTGCTATAATACGGCCTCTAATCCCTGATAGCTCAGTCGGTAGAGCGACGGACTGTTAATCCGCAGGTCCCTGGTTCGAGTCCAGGTCGGGGAGCCAGAATTCGAAGGGCCGCATGTGAATGCGGCCCTTTTTGTTTTGCTGCGCCTTGGGCAAGGTCATTCCTCGTGACAAGAAAGCGGCGATGTGAGCAGGCGCCACACCGCCCGAATTTACGCTCTTGTCAGCCTGCTCAGCGCACCACGGGTTTGACGCGCGACGCCGCTTCCAGCGCACGCTGGCGCGCAGTGTCCACATCCTCCGCGGTCGCCAGCGCCACCCCCATGCGGCGGCGTGCGAACGACTCGGGCTTGCCGAACAAGCGCAGGTCGGCGCCCGGCACGCGCAGCGCATCGGCCACGCCTTCGAAAGCGATGCCTGCGGCCTCATGCTGGCCGTAGATCACGGCAGAGGCGCCCGGTGCGCGCAGCGACACGTCCACCGGCAGGCCGAGTACGGCCCTGGCGTGCAGCTCGAACTCGCTCTGCACCTGGCTGGCCATGGTCACCATGCCGGTGTCGTGCGGACGCGGGCTCACTTCCGAGAACCACACCATGTCGCCCTTGACGAAGAGCTCGACCCCGAACACGCCGCAGCCGCCCAGGTCGGCCGTTACCTTGGCCGCGATGTCGCGCGCACGTTCCAGCGCGGCGGACGTCATCGGATGCGGCTGCCAGGATTCGACGTAGTCTCCCTGCACCTGCTTGTGGCCGATCGGCGCGCAGAAGCTGGTTTCGATCGCGCCGTCGGTGCCGATCGAGCGCACCGTGAGCAGCGTGATTTCATAGTCGAAGTCGATGAAGCCTTCCGCGATCACGCGGCCGGCATCGACGCGTCCGCCGGCGGCCGCGTATTCCCAGGCGGTGGTGACATCCGCCGCGCTGTCGAGCTTGGACTGGCCCTTGCCGGACGAGGACATCACCGGTTTTACCACGCACGGGAAGCCCACCGCGGCGCAAGCCTGTTCCAGTTCTTCCAGGCTGCTGGCGAAGCGGTAGGGCGAGGTCGGCAGGCCGAGCTCTTCGGCGGCCAGGCGGCGGATGCCTTCGCGGTTCATGGTCAGCATCGCGGCGCGCGCGGTCGGGATGCAGGTGATCCTGCCGCTTTGCTCCAGCGCGAACAGGGTCTCGGTAGCGATGGCTTCGATCTCCGGCACCACGAGATCCGGCTTTTCCAGCGCGATCAGCGCCGACAGGGCGGCGCCGTCGGTCATGTCGATCACATGGGCGCGGTGGGCCACCTGGTGGCCGGGCGCGTTGGGATAGCGGTCGACCGCGATGGTTTCCACGCCCAGGCGCTGCAGGGCGATGATCACTTCCTTGCCGAGCTCGCCGGAGCCGAGCAGCATGACCTTGGTGGCGGAAGGGGAGAGCGGCGTACCGAAGAGGCGTGGCATTGTCATGGTCTTGATCGGAAAGCAAAGTGACGACTATAGCAAAGGCGCCGATCGCCCGTCGCCGACCCAACTACTTTACGAAAAGCACTGGTCAAATCCAAAAGCGCTCGCTATAATGCGGCCTCTTTTCCCTGATAGCTCAGTCGGTAGAGCGACGGACTGTTAATCCGCAGGTCCCTGGTTCGAGTCCAGGTCGGGGAGCCAGAATACGAAGGGCCGCGTGTAGACGCGGCCCTTTTTTATTTCTACCTGTAAGTCATTCGTCGCGCGTCATGGCAGGCAGGCGGTCGAACCAGGGCTGCGCGCCTTCCAGCTGGTGCGCCAGCTGCAGCAGCCGGTCTTCCGCACCAAAGGGCGCCACGAACTGCACGCCCAGCGGCAACCCGTCTGCCGTCCAGTGCAAGGGCACCGACATCGAGGGCGTTCCCGTCAGGTTCGACAGCTGGGTGAAGGGCACGTAGCGCAGGTTGTCGCGCGCGATTTGCTGTACGGTGCTGTCGAGCAGCCCCAGGCGCGCCAGCAGGCCGAGCATGCCGGTGCGCTGGAGGAAGCCCAGCAGCGCCTGCTGCGCCGGCGGCAGGTCGCCGGTGCCGTGCCTGATTGGCGGGTGTGCCAGCGTCGGCGTGAGCAGCATGTCGTAGCGCTGGTGAAAGCGCCCGAGCGCGCGTGCAAAGCCGTTCCACTGCGCCAGCTGGGTCGTCAATGCCGGCGCCCTGATTGCGCTGCCGAGCGTGACCAGCAGGCGCGTCATGAGCTCCGGTTCGCCGCCGCTGGCGCCCAGCGCTTTCATGCGCGCCACCAGCGAGGGCACCTGGCCGAAGTAGACGTGCAGGTAGCTGGTCGCCAGCGCCGCGCCGTCGATCTCGGGCGCGGCTTCTTCCACTTCATGTCCCAGTCCCTGCAGCAGCCTGGCCGCATGGCGCACCGCGGCCTCGGCTTCCGGATGCACCTCGGTACCGATCGGCGACGCGGCCGTGAAGCCGATGCGCAGGCGGCCTGGATCGCGCCGCATCAGTTCCGCATAGGGCGCGGCGGGCGGGGCGATGACGAAGGGATCGCCCGGCTCGGCGCCCTGCAGCAGGTCGAGCGCGCGTGCGGAATCGCGCACGCTGCGCGAGAGCACGCCTTCGCTCGAGGCGCCGAACCAGACTTCGCCCACGTCCGGGCCGCTTGAGACCCGTCCACGCGAGGGCCGCAGCCCGAACAGGCCGCAGCAGGCAGCAGGGATGCGGATCGAGCCGCCGCCGTCGTTCCCGGCCGCCATCGGCACGATGCCTGCCGCTACCGCCGCGGCCGCGCCGCCGCTCGAGCCGCCCGGCGTGTGGTCCAGGTTCCAGGGATTGCTGGTGCGGCCGAACAGCTCGGGATCGGTCACGCCCTTGAGTGCGAACTCGGGCAGGTTGGTCTTGCCGAAGACGACCAGGCCGGCGCCAAGATAGCGCCGCACCACCGCCGCATGCTGCTGCGGGACGTGGGCGCGCATGGCGCGGCTGGCGTTGGTGGTGGGCACGCCGGCGTAATCCTGCAGCGTGTCCTTGAGCAGGAAGGGCACGCCGGCGAAGGGACCCTGCAGCGGACCTTGCAACTGGCGCCGCGCTTCGTCCTGCATCAGCCGCACCACCGCGTTGACCCGGCCGTGTACCCGGGCCTGGCGCGCCAGCGCGGCATCCAGCAGTTCCTGCGGACTCACCTCGCCGCGGGCGACGAGGGCGGCGAGGGCGGTGGCGTCATGCTGGAGATAGTCGTTGAATTCCATCGGCAAGCCTGTTGTTGAACTTGCTCATGATGAAATCCGGTGCGCCGGGTCTTGTCAAGGAAAAGCCTGCTCAGCGCCTTTTTTCAAGCAGCTCGTATAAAGCCATCCCGGCGATCATGGCGCCCACGAACATCAAGGGCTTGACCCCGCCCCAGGCCAGCGAGACCACCGCCGGTCCGGGGCAGTAGCCGGCCAGTCCCCAGCCGATGCCGAACACCAGGCTGCCGAGTATGAGGCGGCGATCGACATTCCCTTTCTGCGGCAGGTGCAGCGGGCCGCCCGCCAGCGTGCGGCCGCGCCGGCTGGCCCAGGCAAAGGCCGGCCAGGCCACCAGCAGCGCGCCGCCCATGGTGAACAGCAGCGACGGGTCCCACCTGCCTGCCAGGTCGAGGAAGGCGAGCACCTTGGCGGGATCGGCCAGGCCTGACACCACCAGCCCGGTGCCGAACACGAAGCCGGCAAGGAGGACGAAGACGAGCTTCATGGCAGCAGGTGGCGCGCCAGGTAGACGGTAGCGAAGCCGGCCGCCATGAAGGCAAGGGTGGCGGCGACCGAGCGCGGCGAGCCGCGCGACAGGCCGCAGATGCCATGGCCGCTGGTGCAGCCGGAGCCGTAGCGGGTGCCGACGCCGACCAGCAGGCCGGCGAGCGCCAGCAGCGGCAGGCCGGCCTCGACGCGGCCCATGGGCAAGGGCGCGAACAGGCCCCAGGCCAGCGGGGCGGCCAGCAGGCCGGCCAGGAAGGCCAGGCGCCAGCCGGTCTCGCCCGGGCGCGGACGCAGCAGGCCGCCGACGATGCCGCTGATCCCGGCCACGCGCCCGGCCAGCAGCACGCACAGGGCGACGCCGGCGCCGATCAGCAGACCGCCCGCGAGCGAACTCCAGGGTGTAAAGTGGGCCCAGTCGACCTGCATGGCGAGCTCCTGCGCATGGTGCTAGCGGTACTTCTTCTTGTTCGAGGTATAGGTACGAGTATAGAAGTCGGACGGCTTCTTCGCCACCCAGTCAATGAAGCTGCGGATGTCCTCGTGTTCGCGCAGGGCGTCCCAGGTGTGATAGGTCTGCAGCAGCTCGCGCTCGGTGAAGGCCGAATGGATCTTGCGGTGGCAGATCTTATGGATCGGGAACTGTTCCTTGCCCTTGAAGGTCTTCGGGATCAGGTGGTGGCGGTCGATGTTGACGGTCCCGAGCAGACGGCCGCACAGGGGGCAGTGGGCGTCGGGCACTGGCTCATCGCTGATCGGTTCCGGGCGGCGTTTGGGCATGCCGGAAACATGGCGGCAGATTCGTCACTTTACAAGATCGACGCCGTGTAAAGACGCGCGCACTGTTCAGAATTGTTAAATGTGCGCGTGCGCACGGTAATGTAGTAGAATCAATGCTTACCTTTTTGCAAGATCGTGACGCATCAGTGAGCCTGCCGCAATGATTGACGATCGCCCAGAATGTTCCGTTCTCCTCATCGATGATGAACCCTTTGCGCAGGACATCATCGCGCACGGACTGCAGGGCTGCGTCGGTCACACCCTATGTTACGAGTCGAGCCCGGCGCGTGCCGTGGAAGTGGCGCGCGAGGTCAAGGCCACGGTCGTGCTGGTCGACCTGCGCATGCCCGACCTCGACGGTTTCGAGGTCACCGCGCGCCTGCGCGCCCATCCAGACACCGAAGACGTGCCCGTCATCGTGCTGTCCTCCGAAGACGATCCCGACATCAAGGCGCGCGCCTTTGCCGCCGGCGCCAACGATTACCTGGTCAAGTGGCCCGACCCGCGCGAGCTGGTGGCGCGCGTGCGCTACCACAGCGGCGCCTGCATCGCGCGGCGCCAGCGCGACGCGGCGTTTGCTTCGCTGCGCGTGAGCCAGGAGCAGCTGGCCGCCAGCCAGTCGGCGCTGCACCAGGCGCAAAAGATGGAAGCGATCGGCCAGCTCACCGGCGGCGTCGCCCACGACTTCAACAACGTCCTGCAGATCATCGGCGGCAACCTGCAGCTGCTCAAGCTGGTCGGCAACCTGAACGACAGCGCCAGGAGCCGCGTCGACATGGCCCTGTCGGGCGTCGAGCGCGGCGCCAAGCTGGCCGCGCACCTGCTGGCCTTCGCGCGCCGCCAGCCGCTGCAGTCGGTGGTGGTCGATCCCGGCCACCTGCTGCGCGAAATGGACGACATGATGCGCCGCGTGCTCGGTCCCAGCGCGCGCGTCGTCACCGAGATCGAACCGGGCCTGGGTAGCACCATGGTCGATCCCAACCAGCTCAACAACGTGCTGCTGAACCTGGCCATCAACGCGCGCGACGCCATGGCGGGCAGCGGCACCCTGACGATCCGCGCCTGTAACGTCAATGCCGGCCCCGAGCTGCCGCCCGAAGTCCCGCAGGGGAATTTCGTGATGATCGAGGTACGTGATACCGGCAAGGGCATGCCGCAGGAAGTCCTGCAGCGCGCCTTCGAACCCTTCTTCACCACCAAGCCGACCGGACAGGGCACGGGCCTGGGCCTGTCGATGGCCTATGGCTTCGTGAAGCAGTCGGGCGGCGAGATCGTGCTGCGCAGCGAGGTCGGGCAGGGCACCAGCGTGCGCATCTACCTGCCGCGCAGCGACGCGGCGCCCGCCGCGCTCGAACCCGTGCACAGCGCGCCACTGGCCGGCGGTCTGGAGACCATCCTGGTGGTCGAGGACGAGCCGGACGTGCGCAGCTCGACCTGCGGCATCCTGTCAGCGCTGGGTTACGACGTGCTGGAGGCGGAGGACGCGCAGGCGGCGGTGAAGATCATCGAGAGCGGCCGCCACATCGACCTGGTGTTTTCCGACGTGATCATGCCGGGGCCGGTCAGCAGCCTGCAGCTGGGCGAGATCGTGCGCCGCCGGCTGCCGTATGCGCAGGTGCTGTACACCTCGGGCTATGCCGAAGGCGTGCTGACGCACGAAGGCAAGCTGGACGCGTCGGTGCACCTGCTGCAGAAGCCCTACCATCCAGACGCGCTGAGCGCGCGCATCCGTCACCTGCTGCGCCGCGCGAAGCGCGGACAGCATGCCGGCGCTTCAGGCCGGCCAGCTCACTTGGGCTTGACGTAACGGCGCGAGCCCGGCGGCGGTTCGTTCAGGACCGCCCAGAAGATCCCGAGGTCGGCGATCGCGCGCACGAACTCGGCAAAGTCCACCGGCTTGACCACGTAGGCGTTCACGCCCAGTTCGTAGCTGCGGATGACGTCCTGCTCTTCTTTCGAAGAGGTCAGCATCACCACCGGGATGCTCTTGAGCGCCTCGGTCTCGCGGATTTCCTTCAGCACTTCCAGTCCATCCACCTTGGGCAGCTTCAAGTCGAGCAGGATCACGGCCGGGTTGCCCACCACGCGCTGGCGGAATTCGCCGCGGCGGTGCAGGTAGTCGAGCGCCTCCGCGCCGTCGCGCACGACCACCACCTCGTTCGCCAGCTGGCTCTTGGCCAGCGCGATCAGGGTCAGTTCGAGGTCGTTCGGATTGTCTTCGACGAGGAGGATGGGCTTGAGCATTCTTGGCCTCAGTGGGATGGATGTTTCGGGATACTGAAGGAGAAGGTCGCGCCTTCTCCCGGGACGGACGCGGCCCAGACCTGGCCGTTGTGGCGCTCGACGATGCGGCGCACGTTGGCCAGGCCGATGCCGGTGCCCTGGAAGTCTTCCATGCGGTGCAGGCGCTGGAACACGCCGAACAGCTTGTGCACGTACTCCATGTTGAAGCCGGCGCCGTTGTCGGCCACGTGGAAGATCGTGAAGTCGGCGTTCTCTTCGGAGGTGATGGTGATGACCGCCGGGTCGCGCGCGCCGGTGAACTTCACCGCATTCGACAGCAGGTTGAATACCGCCAGGTGCAGGAAGGTCGGGTCGGCCCACACGGTAGGCAGCGGCTCGATGTGCCAGTCGACGTTACGTCCCTGCATTTCCATGCCGAGCTTGTCGATGCAGGCCGCGACCAGGTCGTTCATGTCGACCGTGGTCGGACGCAGCGCGGCGCGGCCCATCTGGGAGAACGACAGCAGGTCGTCCACCAGCTTGCCGGCCAGGCGCGCCGATTCCTTGATGTTCTTGAGGAAGCGCTGGCGCCGCTCCGGGTCTTCCGCGCCGCCCGATTCGATCAGGAGGTCGGAGAATCCGACGATGTGGCGCAGCGGTGCGCGCAGGTCGTGCGAGACCGAGTACGAGAAGGCTTCCAGTTCCTTGTTGGCGCGGCCCAGTTCCTCGGCCAGCTCGGCCATCTGTTCGGCGCGCTCGAGCGCGATGCCGAGCAGCGCGGTGCGGAATTCGACCGTCAGCTCGACCTCGGCCACGTGCCAGGGCAGGCTGCGGCCGTGGATGGTCTCACGCCAGGCCTGGAAGCTCAGGCGCGGCGTGAGCTGGGTCGGGTCGCTGGGCGAGGCCAGTTTGCCGTGCGGGTTGCCGGCCCATTCGATGGTCTGCACCACCTCCGGGCGGAACCACAGCAGGTAGTGCTGGTGGATGCGCGAGATCGGCAGCGCCAGCAGGCCGCTGGCGTTGCGCACCATGTCGGCGCCGGCCGGATAAACATCCTTCAGGTGGTCGGTGTGGAACACCTCGCTGTGGCCGTGCACCGACAGCCACGAGGCCAGCGCACGGATCTGCGGCTCGTCCGGGGTATCGCCGTAGGTCAGCACGCGGTCGTCGACCACGATCGCGACCCCGCCCGCGCGCCCGAAGCGCAACAGCTCGGGGAACACGCCGCTCAGGTTCTCGAGGAAGTCGGCGCCCTTGGTCAGGTGGCCCAGCATCTCGACCATGATGCGGCGCACGTCGAGGCGGAACTGCAGCTCGCTGGCGTCCTCGCGCGACTCGATGCACAGCGCCAGGATCTGTCCCAGCTGTTCGCAGGCGGTGCGCTTGTCGACCGAAACCGGGCAGGGCGTCGCGTTGTGGCAGGAGATCAGGCCCCACAGCTGGCCCTTGACGATCAGCGAGACCGACATCGAGGCCAGCGTGCCCATGTTGCGCATGTACTGCAGGTGGATCGGCGAGACGCTGCGCAGGGCCGCGAAGGACAGGTCGTTGCGCCGGCTGGTGATCGGATTAAGCTCGGGCACCAGGGCCGCCGGCTCATAGTTGGCGTCCTGGATCAGGCGGATCGGCGACAGCGTATACAGGGCGCGCGCCTGGGCCGGCACGTCGCTGGCCGGGAAGTGCTGGCCGAGGTAGGAGTCGTAGCCGTCTTCTTTCGATTCGGCCAGCACGCGGCCGTGGCCGTCGGCGTCGAACTGGTAAACCATCACCCGGCCGAAGCCGGTCACCGCGCGCACGTGGCGCGCGGCCAGTTCCGACAGTTCGGGAATCGTGGCGGACTGGTTGACCTTGACCAGGAAGTCGCCGATCAGCGGATACAGGTTGCGGAAGTCGGCGGCGCGGCGCCGGTCGACCGCTTCGAATTCGAGGATTAGCAGGCTGTCCCAGGCATGGGCCAGCACGTCGAAGTGAGCGCCGTTCGGGGGCGTCACGGTGCCGAGGTAGACCGGGCGCGAAGCGATCGGATTGGCCTCGATGTCGGCGGCGATGCGGGCCGCAGCGGCCTCGCCTACCACCTCGGACAGCGGCTGGCCGACCACGTGCTGCGCCGGGATACCGACCCAGCTTTCGAGGTTGGCACTGGCCTGCTGCACCCTGAGGGCCTGCGACAGCGTCAGCATGAAGCCATGCGGCTGGATGCTGCCCGGCGTACGGATCGGTTCGTCCGCGCAGCGGCTGAGGTCGAGGTGATTGGTGGGTGCCTGGGTCATGTGCAACGGGAGGCCAGCGGAAAGATACAATTCAGCATTGTAACGTCAAATCCGACAGATCGAACGGGCAGTAGCGCAATTTCCAACGTTGCACTTGACTATACAAGTCAATACCGTGTCAAGCGCGCGGCTGATATTGCTGAGTAAGGCTATGATAGGATATTTGCCGCACCATCATGGAAGTGCCCCGGCTCATGAATACGCAACACCCCAGCAAGCCGCCGCTGACCGAAGAGCAACGGTTCCAGTACCTCATCGCCGGCATCAGCGACTATGCCATCTACATGCTGGATCCGTCCGGCCACATCGCCAGCTGGAATGCCGGCGCGCAGCGCTTCAAGGGCTACCAGCCGCATGAAATCCTGCGCGAGCATTTCTCGCGCTTCTATACGCCGGAAGACCGCGAGAGCGGCCTGCCGGCGCGCGCGCTGGCGCACGCCCTCGAGCATGGCAAGTACGAGGCCGAGGGCTGGCGCGTGCGCAAGGACGGCACCCGCTTCTGGGCCCACGTGGTGATCGACCCGATCTACGACGAGCACCGCAACCACCTGGGCTATGCCAAGATCACGCGCGACGTCACCCAGCGCAAGCTGGCCGAGGATGCGCTGCGCGAGAGCGAGCAGCGCTTCCGGCTGCTGGTGCAGGGCGTCACCGACTACGCCATCTACATGCTCTCGCCCGAAGGCCTGGTGACCAACTGGAATGTCGGCGCCGAGCGCATCAAGGGCTACTCGCTGGAAGAGATCCTGGGCAGCCACTTCTCGCGCTTCTATAGCGAGGAAGACCGCGCCGGCGGCATGCCCGAGCGCGCCCTCGGCACCGCCGCGCGCGAAGGCCGCTACGAGTCCGAGGGCTGGCGCGTGCGCAAGGACGGCACCCGCTTCTGGGCCCACGTCATCATCGACGCCGTCCACGACGACGCCGGCCAACTGCTGGGTTTTGCCAAGATCACGCGCGACCTCACCGAGAAGAAGCGCACCGAGGAAGCGCTGGAGCAGGCGCAGCTGGCGCTGTTCCAGTCGCAGAAGATGGAATCGATCGGCCAGCTCACCGGCGGCGTCGCGCACGACTTCAACAACCTGCTGTCGGTGCTGGCCAGCGGCCTCGAGGTACTGAGCATGAGCCGCCAGGGCGGCAGCGACGCCAAGACTCTGGACAGCATGCGGCGCGCGATCGACCGTGGCGCCACGCTCACCCAGCAGCTGCTCGCCTTCGCGCGCCAGCAGCCGCTGCAGCCGGAAACGCGCAGCGTCAACCGCCTGATCTCGGGCTTCGAGTCGGTGCTGCGGCGCGCCGGCCATACCGGCATCGAGTTCGACTTCAACCTCGACCCGCAGGCCGGCAGCGCAGTGGTCGACGGCGCCCGCTTCGAGTCGGCCCTGCTGAACCTGGTCGTGAACGCGCGCGACGCCATGCCCGAGGGCGGCAAACTGAGCCTGGACACGGCGCCGGTCACGCTGCGCGAAGGCGAGGTGCCCGGCCTGGCGCCCGGGCCCTATGTGTGCGTCTCCGTGACCGACACCGGCACCGGCATGTCGCCGGAAACCGTGCAGCGCGCTTTCGAACCCTTCTACACGACCAAGGAAACTGGCAAGGGCACGGGCCTGGGCCTGTCGCAGGTGTACGGCTTCATCAAGCAGTCGGGCGGCGAGGTGGTCATCCAGAGCACGCTGGGGGAGGGGACCTCGATCACGATCTACCTGCCGATGGTGAGCAGCCAGGACCGCGAAGCCGCGCACGGCGACTCGGAGACGGTCCTGATCGTCGAGGACGAACCGGACCTGCTGGACGTGGCGTCGGCCCTGTTCATGAGCATGGGCTACGAAGTCACCACCGCGGCCACCGGTCTCGAAGCCATGAACGTGCTGGCCAGCCGCGACGTGGACATCCTGTTCACCGACATCGTCATGCCGAACGGCGTGAACGGCATCGAGCTGGCCGAGTATACGCGCGAGAACTACCCGAACATCAAGGTGATGCTGGCCTCGGGGTATCCGCAGCCGGCGCTCAAGCTGGACCAGTACCGGCTGGGGGATTTCACGTTCGTGAGCAAGCCGTATCGCTTGTCGGATCTGGCGCGGGGGCTGCGCAGCGTGCACTAGGAAATTAGTGACGTGTCGCTTCCCGAGTAGATCTTCCGGTAGCGTAGGTAGCCGCCTTTCGAGGCGACGCCGTAGGACCGGTCCCATGGTTACCGTCCACCGATGCGCAAGCGGGGAATCTTCTTCGTCCTGTTGTATTCCTCGGCGGCGCGGTCCTCGTCCGGCGTCAGCATCGGCCTGTATTCGCCCGTGCGAGCGGTCGCAGCCATCGTCTGCTCGCGCCTGCGTACACACTGGCGCAGGTAGTCGTGCATCTCGTTTTCGTTCAGCGGTCCGCTCAGCCTGAACGAGGCGCGCGAGTCATGGACGTAGTTGTCGAACAGGTCGACGGTCGCTGCACACGGTTCTTGCAACGCTTGCCAGAACGTGGCGATTTCTTCCCATTCTGCGTGGTGCAGGTTGCCAAAGCCTTGAGGCTGGCTCGAAGGCTTGAAGTGGGAACCCATGGATCGCATCCACGCCATGAATGCCGCGACCTCGTCATCGAAGTCCAGTGCCGCGCTGTGCAACTCGTTCTGGTGAAACGGTGATGCACGGAGAAAGCTGCGGCTCTTATACAGCTGCGCTCTGCCAGCGGCCCTGATGTGGACGCGCCATTCGATCTGTTTGCGCATTTGCTCGCGGACGATCCGGTGTAGGGGACCATGCTTTTCCTTGCAGGTGTCGAGGTAGGCATTGAAGGCTTGGATCGTATCCCTGCTGACCCGGAATTTCGCCTTGGTGGCTTCCGTCGCCAGTTCGAGCTTCAGCGGCACCCCGCTCAGCCTAGCTTCCTTGTACATCATAATCAGAGGAATCCGCGACAGCATGTCGCTGCCATCCGGATCAGTGCCCCGTCCCTGCTCACGCGGGCAATAGCCGCCCCCAATGTCGGAGTGTACGCCGGGCACCACGACTTCTTTGCAGCCGCCGGGAACGGCTCCGTTCACCGAAATCGAATCCAGGGGAAAGCTGCGTCGGAGTTCGTGCGCGGCGACCAAATGGAGGCATTTCATTCCGGGGGGAATACGGAGGCTCTCCTCTGCATCAGCCCAGGCGCCGTGGC
Organism: Massilia sp. IC2-477; assembly: GCF_020707265.1. Taxonomy (GTDB): domain Bacteria; phylum Pseudomonadota; class Gammaproteobacteria; order Burkholderiales; family Burkholderiaceae_D; genus Telluria. The sequence continues at coordinate 147,432 of NZ_JAJFEQ010000004.1, read as the reverse complement.
CATTCATGGCGGCCACCCCGTTGCCGATGCCCACGGAAGCGACCGTATCGAAGATCCCGAGGAAATCGAATTCCACTGGAAAGCCGCCGAGCGACATGCGCTTTGCGCCGCAGAGTTGCGCGTCTAGCCGACATAGCGTTTGCAGCCAGTTCGCGAAGGCCCGGGCCTGAGTCGCGCCACGGGAGAAGCCGAAGATGGAGATGTAGATCGTCTTGACGACGCCGGGATCCTTCTTTGCCGGCTTGCCGGTACGCTTGTCAATCCAATGCTGCGCGACCGCCTGGTGCAGGCGGGCCAGCATCCTGCTCAGAACGTATTTCGTTCGTGTGCCGGCAGCAGAGTCGGTGATGTCGGCGTCGGGGCCATATCTTCCGTCGACAACGCAGCGGGTGCTCTTCGTAAGCGACAGGGTTCCGAATAGATTGTCTAACTCGGACGGCGTAATGAGTGCCGAACCGAGAAAGAAGCGATGAACATTGTTGATGGCTTGGGCGAGCGCCCAGACGATGCGCCGCTCACCCCAGCAGCCGGTGCCATTACCCAGGAGCCTGTCGGTTCCGGCTCCGTGGTCCTTAACCTGGGGGAATTCCGTGCCGACGCCGGGTATGTAGACCCTGAAGAAATGTTTGTGTTCTGCCGGCTTGTTTGTCCACTCAGCTGATTTTGGAAGCACGCCGGGGACGCTCATTCCCGGAAAGCAGTCGTACAGTCGCGCGATGTTCGAGTGGTCTTTCGCTTTTTCGGCGGCGATGTAGTTGTTTCCTGTACCGTCAAAGAAGAAGCCGAAGAATAGATTGGTGTCGCAGGATGATCGCGGTGAGCAAATCGGTGCAAGTTCGCGTCTCTCGAAGGCGCCCAACACATTTAGGTCTTCTCGGTCAAAAAACTCGTCTTTAGAAACTACGTTTGGGAATTCATTGCCAATTAATGCAGATAGATGGGCAGTCATGGCTTGGCCTCCAATATTTCGGTCAGGCGGGCACTGCTCCACGCTAATCCATCAGAATATTCTTTTTGAAGTTTTTGGAGGAAGCGAGGGTCATCCGGTCCAGTAAATTGCTGTAGCTCCGCCGGATTTCGTTCCTTTGCATGATTCCACGCTGACTTTGCTCTATCTTGCGGATGTGATTCAAGTTCCTTCAACATGGATGTATAAAGTTCTACATAACCTTGCCGGTCCTTTCTATAAAGTTCCCAGCGTTCACGCTGATACTCGATGGAGGGAACGGGCCAGCCCTTTATCTTGCCCGGCCAGTTTGGATGATCCGGCTGCAAATTACTGGAAACGACGTTAACTTTTCCATCCTCATCCCTGATGACCCACAGCTCGCCTGCCTCGGCATATTCTGGCACCTCGACTTCATGTTCTTGCACCACCTCAGGTAAGGTTCCATCGGGTAGCTTTTTTAACCAGTGAGTTGTCGAGAGACGGATCTTGGCTCCGGGTTTCCACTTCAACGGCAGCACGGCACAGCAGGTCGTGCCACCGGCGGCGAACGGTGCGATGTGTTCGCCGCCGGTGGCTTTCTCAGGATTCTCCGGATCCGCAATGAAATAGCTGAATTCGCGGTCGCTGTAGTTCACGCCGTGCAGACTCACACTCGCATGCGAGCCACGGTACTGCCACAGGGCGACCAGGCCGAGCATGCCCAGCACTGCCAGAACGCTGAGCAGGACCTTATATTTCTGCAGCATCAGTTGCCTCCATCGAGAGCGCGTGTGCCTGCCACGCTGTGAATAATCGTGCGACAGCCGGCGCCTCGTCACGTCCGCCGTGCCTCAGAAGCCATCCACACCAGTCGACGAGGTCGGGGCCGTCCACGCCAGCCCCCAGAGCCGGAGCCAGCGCCGACGAAATCAGTGCATGGGCTTCCGATGCAAGATACTTCCCGCGATCGGGATGGGCGGCCAGTTGGGCGAGCACCTCGTCGGCGCGGCTGTCTTCCACCAGCGCCGCGAATTGCGCTTCGTCGAGCGTCGGATCGGTGGCAGGGGCGTCGCCCGCGCCGTCGAGCGCGAGCGTCCACCAGCAGCCGTCGCGGCCAATGTGGCTCCAGCTCACGGCAGGACCGACGAATTGACCACGTTGCGCAGGATCGAGTGTTTTCACGACGGCGGGAACGCGGCGGGTGTCCGCGAAACGGAAATTGAAACGCTGGCCGTCGGCTTCGACGATGCACCATGCCGCCATTCTCGCCGCCAGGTCCTGCCATGGTTCCGGCGTTTCGATCACACTCACCATGGGCCAGCCCTGGCATGCGCCCAGTACCCTCCTGAGCGCACGGTCATCAGGATCGAAAGGCAGGACGAAAGCGGACACATCCAGCGTGTCCGGACCCCTCCCAGGCAAGCCCTCGAACAGGAGCGCCTTGCCGCCTGCGGGGATGCGGCGGTGCAGACCAGGGACAAAGGCGCCGTCGATCAGCACATGCAGCTCATGGGCCGCGGGGCGCTCCCAAAAGCGCTGCATTAGCATATCGAACCAGTCGTCGACAAACGAATCGGTCAGCATGTCACTCCACCATGGAAAAGGCGGCGCCAGCGGCAAGGGCGCGTTTTAAACACTCCACGCAAACGCTCCTTGGAAGCGGCGGCATCGGGTAGCCCAGCTGCTGCGGGTCGGTCAGGCTCTTCTTGTTCGCGTGGATGGTGAGCTTGCCGGGGCATTGCACCTTGATGTTTCCGCCATCGATTGTCAGGCTGGCGCCGCCGGCAGTCGACAAGACGATCTTCTGCGCCGCAGCCCAGTCGATGTGTTCGCTAACGCTGACGAATTCCACGTTCTCGCGTGCTTGTACGACGAGCGCATCCGCTTGGGCCTGCAGATCGGTCTCGCCTTTGGCGGCCATCAGTTGCAATCCGATCTTGGCATGCACCGCGCCCGCAAGCGCGCCAATGGACTGCCCGGTATGAATTCGGAAGGCGTCCCCGCCGGCCAGTTGCGTGTCCTGCGCGCTCACCAGGGTGGTGGCTTCGCCGTTGGCCAGTTGCAGGCATTGCCCGGCGCTAGCCGCGAGAACGTCTTTGGCAGAGATCGCGTTGAGGGGATGGGCAATACCGTTTTCCGGCTCAGGTCGCGAGAGGACGCTTGCCATCGCCCTGAGTGGCGCATTCGCGTCGTCCAGAAGGCTGGCGTTGGTCTTGACGGTGCCGGCATGGCTTGCCAATCCTGGTGTCTGATGGGTAGTCGCTGCGAGGTGCATGCTGTCAGCGGCGGCCGCTGCCTGTCGAACCAGGTTGGCGCCGGCCGCGTTTTCGCCGGCGGCATCGCGCGAGCGTGGGCCGTGTGTCAGCTGCCAGCTCGATATCAGCAAGCCTGCTGCGCCGCGCGCCGCGCCGTACGCGTCGGAACGCAGTTCGGCGCCGTATCCCCGCACACTGCCGCGATGGTTGTCGGCGGCATGGAGCAGATGTCCCAGGTTCAGCTCGGTCGCCGCCTGGGTGCTTCCGAGTTGCGCCCGGTCTTGTCCGTCGCTGTCGTCGAACAGCAGCTGGTTGTGGCCGATACCGCCAAGCCCGACTGTACGTACGCCCCACTGGGCCGAGGCGTTGCGATGACCGCCGTGGTCGCTCGACGCACCATGCCAGGCCGGGCTATTGCCACCGACGAGATTGGATTGGGCCGAGCACGCATGGTCATAGGCCCGTCCAAAGCATTCATGGTCGCTCGCCGCATCCCGCCGGCCACCAGGCGAGGGCGCGCTACCGCCTTCTCCCCGGCCGTTGTACAGTGCACCGACGACAACCGGCCTGTCGATGTCATTCTCGAGGAATTGCACCAGCACTTCCTGCCCGATCCTAGGAAGGAATTGGCTGCCCATGCCGCTGCCGGCCAGTCGCTGTGCTACCCGGACCCAGCAGCTCGCATTCCCCTGGTCTTGCCAATGAAAACGGACGCGAATGCGGCCCATGCGGTCGCAGTAGGTTGTTTCGACGCCATCCGGACAGTCGTTCCCGTTGGCGCCGATGACGATAGCGGTTTGCGCGCCGTGCGCCGTCGGTCTCGCCTTGATGCGGTCGTCTCCGGGGATCGCATGTGGCCGCCATGGGAGCGCTGCCGGGATCGCGTCGAAGCAGTTGGCATAACCGGTCTGCCGGGCCTGTTCGATGACCTGGGCCAAGTCGTGCGGCCCGGCACGGCCCGTCTGTTCCAGCAACTCTGGAAGGGGGCCGAACAGCTCGGCCAAAGCAAGTTGCGCCGGCGGCGGCAAATTGTTCACGCCGATACTGGTGACGTGCAGGACAGTGAACCCGGCCGCGTCGCCAAGCCGCTGTAGCGGAACGTCAGTGATGGTCAGCCGTGTTCCCGCGCGTAAGGTGCGGATGGTGGAGCGCCCTTGCCACAACTGGCCGCGTGTTTCGGCGCCTTGCATCTGCAGATCGGCATGGCGTTGCGCCATTGCGGTATCGGTGAAGGCATACTGCCCCGGTGCATCGTACGATTCGAGTTCCGGCAGCTGGGGAGCTTGCGTCACCGACGGCGAGACCGCGCCCACAACCCGTTTAGCCCTGTAGTCGGCACTTTGCAAGGTCGTCAGAGGCGTGCAGGCGTCGGTGTTCGACCAGCGTTTGCACGGTATCGTGGTACTCCACCGAGCTTGCGCCGTGATAGCGGACGCCTGCGCCACCTTTGCAACTGCGGTCGTCCGGCATGGCATCGAGGCTGGTGCTATCGGCGAATAGCACCAGGCAAGGACCGTCTTCAAGCTGCTCGATTCGCCAGCCGAGGCCTTCTTCGGCAAGAATGCGCCGCACGAAATCCAGATCCGGTTCGCGGTATTGGCAACAATAGCTGCGCGGCGGCACGGTAGTGAGGTGCGATGCAGTATCTACGCTCCAGCGCCAGCGCGCGGAAGGCATGTATGATGCGAAAACCGCGTCGACGATCTCTACAACTGTCTTGTCCTGCCAGACCCGGCTGTTACGTACATGCTCCAATCGCCATATCCATGGCGATATCCGAACACGGTAGCGCGCCAGTCCGCCATCACTGCCAAGAACGGATACAGCCCGGATCTCCCCGCTAATCCTTTCCTGGGCGCCGTCGACGAGCGTAATCTCCAGCGATGCCGGTTGACCCAGCAGCGGTTCGGTTTCCAGGTACGCGCTCGTGGACAGTGCGATGACGTCGCACACGGGGGTGTCGAGCAGCGCGTCTTCGGCGCTATAGGCCTCGACCAGCAGTGTTGAAGTCGTTTCGTCGCCAATCGTCAACCCGATTAGTCTGGTCTCGCTCGAAAATTCCGCGAGCGTTTCTGCGATCTGTTCTCCCAATTCGGTGCTCATGGCGAGTGCTCCATTTTTTGAATGAAACGTCAGCCACGATACGTGCGGGTTGACAGGCGACTATTGCGTTACGTCATTTTATAGGTCAAAGATAATGTCACTGACCCGCTCATACACCGGATTCGCCGATGGTCCCGGATTCGGCCAGTTCAGGATATCGAAGTGGTCATACCCCTTGTAATTCCCCAAGAAGTTCCACACCCCCTTCACCGACTTGCCGTCGAACTCCCGCACCGGATGCCCGCCGGGCGCCCGCATGCTCACCGTATTCACCACTCCGTCATTGGCAAACCAGTCGCTGTCGATCCAGACCCGACCCGCCCCCTGCTGCGTATAGCCTCCCAGCCCGTGCTGCAGCACCGAGGGCACGATCCATTCGCCGGCCGTGGCCTTGAAGCCGGGGATCATGTCGGTGCGCGGGTACTGGTAAAGGGTGGTCTGGATCGGCGCCACGACGCGGTCGGTGCCGTTGCAGCACCAGGCGCCGGCCTCGGTTGCCACCGTCCCGATCGCGTAGTAATAGATGTGCGGCGAGGTGCGCGCCCAGGCGTTGAATTCGCGTGCGCCGTCCGGTGACAGCTCCCAGTTGGCCCAGCGGTTCTTGAGCAGGTCGCCGAGGGGCGTCTGCAGCGGCGGAACCACGTTCAGCACGGCATCGGCGAAGGTGGTGCCGTTGTGCGGGGTCGAGATCGTGGTCACGCTGCGCACCCAGCCTGCCTTGCCGCCCTTGAACAGTTCGTGGCCGCCTTCATCCTCGGGCGAGCCGTGTTCCAGCAGTTCGACCAGGGCGCGGATGGTGGTGCCGCCCTGGCTGTGGCCGATGAAGTGGATCGGGTGCCGGGCGTCCCAGGCGGGGTAGAGCGCCAGCGGGTAGTTCTCGGGATTATTTTTCGGGTCGGCGGCCCAGCACTTGCCGGCGGGTTTCTGCTGCTGGCCGGGCAGGCCGTATTTGCGCACGTGGGCGGCGCCGTAGTCGACGCAGCCGCCCTTGATCTGGGCGTACAGGTCGGCCGCGCGGTCCCAGTTGGAACTGACCGGGCCGACCACGGCCGCGAACACCGTGCGTGGGCCGCGGTAGACCTGCATGTGCGAGGCGATGTCGCCATAGCCGCCCCAGTAGTTGAAGCCGCTATGTTCAAAGGTGTCGGGACCGAAGCCGAGGAAGCCGTGGACCAGGATCACCGGGTAGTTGTTGGTAGCAAGCGCCGGCACGCTGGTGCACAGCGCGGCCAGCGCGAGCAGGGCGTGGATGATGCGAACCATGCAAATCTCCGTGATGGGCTCACGGTCATTGTCGGAGTTGCAGGCGAGCTGTAGTTTGCGCTGGGTCGCAGCTTGGATGCTTGTCAGGCTTCACGCACGGAAATAGTGCGCGGGACGCTTGACAGCACGATGGCCGGCGCGGCCGGCCATCGTGTCAGTTGGCGGCTTTGTTGGAGCCGATCGAGGTGGTCGGCGCGGAGGCGTTCGGGTCCGCAGCCGGCTTCGGCGCCGGCGTGTTCGACGCCGTCATGGCCGCTTCCGCCGCCTGGTCGAGGTCGCCCGTCCAGACCACATAGTCGTCCACCGAATACAGGCGGCACGGCTCGGTGCTCTTGGCGGTGCAGGTGGCCAGGGCGCGGCCGTCCGGGTCTTCGCCTTCCTCGGCCCAGGTCCAGGCGCCGCTCGGCGACACGGCAAACGCGCGCGGGGTCATCTTGCCCAGGTATTCCTGGTAGGCGCGGCGGCCGTTTTCCGACAGGAAGGGTACGGCCTCGACATCGTCCACCTTGGCGTAGTCGGTGCGCGCCGGGGTCGGCGGCGGCGGCACGTCGTACAGGACCTTGGTCGGCATGCCGATCTGGGACAGGAAGCGCATGGTGTCGTCCAGCCACACCTTTTCGCCGTCGCGGCTGGCCAGCATGCCGTGCGAGTCGCGCTTGAAGGCCGGGAATTCGATCAGGCGGCCGCGGCCGCCGGCCTGCTCGAAGGCGGTGTGCATGCGCTGCGCCAGTTCGGGGCCGAACAGCGAGTCGTTCTGGCCGTACATCCACAGGGTCGGGACCTTGGCCTTGGTGCCGTATTCGGCGAAGGCCGACACCAGCGCCGAGCGCCAGGCGCAGCGGTCGCTGTCGTCGCGCAGGCCGCCGGCGAAGTTGATCAGGCCGCGCACGCCCGGCTGCTGCTGGGTGCCGAGAGCGATGGTCGCCAGGCCGCCGTAGGACTGGCCGGCGACGACGATGCGCTCGGCGTCGACCCATTTCTGCTGGCGCGCATAAGCCAGGGTGGCGGCGATGTCTTCCGCCTGGGCATAGCCGTTGGCGGTCATGTTGCAGCCGTAGTCGCGGTAGCGCCCGGTCGAGTTGGCGAAGCCCTGGCGCATCGGCACCATGACGGCGTAGCCGCGTTTCACGAAGGCGGTCGCCATGTGATAGAAGCGGTCGCGCGGCTGCAGGTTCGGACGGCCCGGATCCTTGCCGTGGTTGATGATGATCAGCGGGAAGGGCCCCGGGCCGTTCGGCTGGAACACGGTCGTCTCGAGCATGGCGCGGCCCTGCGCGCCGGCCGGAACCTGCTCGATGTGTTCGTTCATACGATGATCAAGTTGCAACTCCTGCTGCACGGCGATCCCGGGGATCATGGCGGCGGCCGCGAGGGCGGCGGCGAACAGGTTGCGGAGCGTGAAGCGTGGAACCATGTTGACTCTGTCTCACTACGTACCGGGTGAAGCGGATGCGGAACAACTTTCCGCGAGGCATAAGTTGATTCTAGGTACGTAGAAAACGCAGAGCAATACTCGTTTAGGCAATTCCAGTAGTAAATTTTCGTGGCGTGACAAAGTGGCCACGCAATTGTTTCGTAGCAGTGTCTCTCATGGCATCCGACGTGGTTTTTCGATCACGGTTATCATGCGAAGCTGGCAACGGAAGAGAAGGAATGGTCGGATGAGCAAGTTTGCGCCGCGTCAGTGGGCGCCGGACGAAAAGCCGATGCTTCCGGGCTCTCCCTCCACGCCGGCCCATCCGACGCCGCTCCGTTTCGCCTACCTCTTCGTCGGCATCCTGATCACCATCACCGGCGGCCTCGGCAACGCCCTGGTGTCCGTCAACCTGATCAACCTCCAGGGCGTGCTCGGCGCCTATTCCACCGAAACGGCATGGCTGCCGGCCGTCTACGTGATGACCAACGCCTCGATGAACCTGCTGCTGGTGAAATTCCGCCAGCAGTTCGGGCTGCGCCTGTTTACCGAGATCTTCCTGGTGCTGTACGCGCTGGTCACCTTCGCCCACCTGTTCGTCAACGACCTCGGTTCAGCCATCGCGGTGCGCGCCGCCCACGGCATGCTGGCGGCGGCGGTGTCGCCGCTCGGACTCTATTACGTGCTGCAGGCTTTTAAAAAGGAGTGGCGCCTGCGCGGGGTGGCGCTGGCGATGGGCTGCGCCCAGCTGGCGCTGCCGCTGGCATACATCTTTTCCAACGATTTGCTGCAGATCGCCGAGTGGCGCGGGCTGTACATGTTCGAGCTGGGCCTGGCCCTGGTCTCGCTGGGCGCGGTGCTGCTGCTCAAGCTGCCGCCGGGGGACTATTTCAAGGCCTTCCGGCCGATGGACTTCGTCACCTTCGCCCTGTTCGCGCCGGGCATGGCGCTGCTGTGCGCGGCGGTGAGCTTCGGCCGGGTGCGCTGGTGGTTCGAGGAACCCTGGATCGGCATTGCCCTGGCCGCCTCGGTCTTCCTGCTGGCGGCGGCCCTGTGCGTGGAGCACAACCGCGCGAATCCGCTGCTCAACCTGCGCTGGTTCACAAGTGGCAATATCGTGCGCCTGGCCCTGTCCATGATCCTGGTGCGCATCGTGCTGTCCGAGCAGAGCGTCGGCGCGGTCGGCTTCCTGCGCCTGGTTGGACTCGACAACGACCAGCTGCAGACCCTGTACGCCATCGTGCTGTGCGCCACCATCGCCGGCGTGGTCGTCTCGGCGCTCACCATCAACGTCAACCACCTGATGGCGCCGCAGGTGATTTCGCTGCTGCTGATGGCGCTCGGCGCCTGGATCGACGCCCACGCCACCAACCAGACCCGCCCCGAGCAGATGTACCTGAGCCAGAGCCTGCTGGCCTTTGGCGGCACGCTGTTCCTGGGACCCCTGGTGATCTCGCTGATCGGCACCGTGATCGCCAACCCGGCCAACCTGATCAGCTTCTCGGTGCTGTTCGGCCTGACCCAGAACTTGGGCGGCCTGCTCGGTTCGGCCATCGTCGGCAGCTTCCAGATCCTGCGCGAGAAATACCACTCCTCGATCATCGTCGAACACCTGAGCAGCCTCGATCCACTGGTGGCGAGCCGCATTCAGGCTGGCGCCGCTGCCGTGGGCCAGATGGTGGCCGATCCGGCGGCGCGCGCGCGCCAGGGCGCAGCCTCGCTGGCCGCCAGCGCCACGCGTGAAGCCAATATCCTGGCCTATAACGACGTCTTCCTCGTGCTGTCCGTACTAGCCGCCGCCAGCGCCCTGTGGATCTTCCTGCACGCCGTGTGGCTGCATTATTTCCCCGCCTTGACCCCGGTACCGGCGTCGCCGCCGCCCGGGGCGCCTCCACCACCCGAACCAGTGACCGATTGACATGCCCGAACCATCCAGCCCACCTGCCAACAAACGCTCGCGCCGCATCCTGCTGAGCGCACTCGCCTTCGGCGCCGTCGCCCTGGGCGGCGTGCTGCTGGTGCTCTACGCCTGGAAGCTGCCGCCGTTCCAGACCACGCTGCAGGCGACCGAGAACGCACTGGTCCGGGGACAGGTGACCATCATCAGTCCTCAACTCTCCGGCTACGTGGTCGAGGTGCTGGTGCAGGACTTCCAGCAAGTGCGCAAGGGAGAGCTCCTGATGCGCATCGACGACCGCATTCCCTCCCAGCGCCTGGAGCAGGCGCGCGCCGAACTGGCCACGCGCCGCGCCGCACTCGAGAACTACGCCCAGACCAACCGCAGCGCCCAGGCGACCATCGAGCAGAACCAGGCAACCCTGGGGTCCGCCGAAGCGCAGGCGCGGCGCGCCGAGGCCGACCTGCGCCGGGTGGAAGAGCTGGCGGCCGACGGTTCGCTGTCGGCCCGTGAACGCGACGCCGCGCGCGCTACCCGCGCCCAGGCGGTGGCCGGCCGCGAGCAGGCCAGGGCGGCGCTGGAGATCGCGCGCCAGAACCTGCGTTCGGTGGGCGTCAGCCGCGCCTCTCTGGAAGCGGCGGTGGCGAACGCCGAGGCGCAGGTGCGCCTGGCCGAGATCGACCTGTCGAACACCCGCATCCACGCGCCGCGCGACGGCCAGCTGGGGCAGGTGACGGTGCGCCAGGGCGCGTTCGTGAATGCCGGCGCCCAGCTCACGGCCCTGGTGCCGAATACCTTCTGGATCATCGCCAACATGAAGGAAACGCAGATGGCCGACGTGCGCCTGGGCCAGCCGGTGAGCTTCACGGTCGATGCGCTGAACAACGCCACCCTGCGCGGCCACGTGGAGCGGATCTCGCCGGCGACCGGTTCGGAGTTCTCGGTGATCACGCCGGACAATGCGACCGGCAACTTCGTCAAGATCGCGCAGCGCATCCCGGTGCGGATCAGCATCGACCCGAACCAGCCGCTGGCCCAGCGCCTGCGGCCCGGCATGTCGGTGGTGGCGACGATTGACACGGCTTCCGCACAGAAGGAAACGCGATGAGGAAGCTGGTCTGTTTGGCCGCGCCGCTGCTGCTGGCCGCGTGCAGCATGGCGCCGCAGCCGGCGCCCGCGCCGACCCTGCAGGTGCCCGCCGCCTGGCGCAGCGCGCCCGCCGCCAACACCGCTGTGGCGCGCGACTGGTGGAAGGCCTTCGGCGACCCCCAGCTGGACGCGCTGGTACGGCGCGCGCTGGACGCCAACGGCGATTTGCGCATTGCCCGTTCGCGCCTGCAGGAGTACCAGGCGCGCGTGCGCGTTGCGAGCAGCGCCGAAGTCCCGTCCCTGAACCTGTCCATCGGTCCGTCCCGCGCGCGTGCCATCGGCCCGCTGGGCCAGCCGGTGGAAGTGACTTCGGTGACCGGCGCCGTGCAGGCGGCCTATGAACTCGACCTGTTCGGCCGCCTGGCCAGCACCACGGCGGCTGCGCGCTTCGAAGCGCTGTCGCAGGAAGCCGCGCTGGACGCGGCCGCGCTGGCGGTGGCGGCCAACACGGCTTCCGGCTACCTGAACCTGCTCGGACTGGACGCCCAGCTGACGCTGGCGCGCGAGACCCTGGCGTCGCGCGAGCGTTCCTTCGCGCTGGCGCGCCACCAGTTCGAAGTCGGCTACAGCTCGCGCCTGGAGATGTCGCAGGCCGAGGCCGAGCTGCGCGCCACCGCCGGCGTGGTGCCGCAGCTGGAGCGCGCGATCGCGCAGCAGGAACAGGCGCTGAACCTCCTGCTGGGCAGCAGCCCCGGCGCGGTGGCGCGCGGACTGCCGCTGCTGGACCTGCGCATGCCGACGCCCGGTCCCGGCCTGCCCTCGGAATTGCTGCGGCGCCGTCCCGACATCGCCCAGGCCGAGCGCGCGGTGGCGGCCGCCGACGCCAGCCTGGCCGCGGCACGTGACCAGCTGCTGCCGTCGATCCGTCTCACGGCCTCGCTCGGCGCGCAAGGCCACAGCCTGGGTAATCTGTTGCAGTCACCCACCGAGCTGTGGAGCTTAGGGGGCAGCATCCTGGCGCCCCTGTTCGATGCCGGCCGCCTGCGCGCCCAGGCCGAGATCGCAGGCACCGTGCGCGACCGCGCCGTATTCACCTACGAGAACGTGGTGCGCGGCGCGTTTGCCGAGACCGAGAACGCGCTGGCCGGGATCGACGGCCTGCGGCGCCAGCTGGCGGAAGCGGAAGCGCGCCGCACCGCCGCCAACGAGGTGCTGCGCGTGGCGCACAACCGGTATGCAAACGGCTACGCCTCCTACCTGGAAGAGCTGGATGCCCAGCGCAATGCCTTCAGCGCCGAGAACACCGTGCTGCAGCTGCGCGCCAGCCTGCTGGCGGCCCACGTCGACCTGTACCGCGCGCTGGGCGGCGGCTGGACGCCAAGGCCGTGAACGAGCCAGCCGTAAAGCGCGCGCGCTGTGCGACCTGCCTGCGTGCGCAGTCGGCCTGCATCTGCCAGTGGATCACGCGGGTGGAGCCACGTGCGGCGCTCCTGGTGCTGCAGCATCCGCTGGAGGTGAGCAATGCCAAGAACAGCGCGCGGCTGCTGCACCTGAGCGTGCCGGGCAGCGTGCTGGCGGTAGGAGAGACCTTCGATGCGCCTGCACTCGACGCGCTGCTGCATGCGAATGGGCGGGCGCCGGTGCTGCTGTATCCGGACACCGATGGCGACGCCAGCCTCCCGGTACCGCCGCACTTCGTGCCGCAGGACGCCGGCAGGCTGCGCCTGGTGGTACTGGATGCCACCTGGCGCAAGAGCCGCAAGATGCTGTACCTGAACCCGGCCCTGCAGACGCTGCCGCGGCTGGCCCTGCGCGAGGTCGCTCCTTCGAATTATCGGATTCGCAAGGCACATGCCCCGCACCAGCTGTCCTCGCTGGAGGCGGCGGCCCTGGCGCTGGCCCAGCTGGAAGGCGAGGGAACATCGTTTCAGCCGCTGCTGGATGCCTTCGACGGCTTTATCGGGCAACAGGCCGCTTTCGTGCCGCACTTGAATTCAAACTGAGCAAGGCGTACCATACTGTATAAATGTACAGTATGGAGCCGCCGTGCCCGATCGCAATAACCCCGAACAGCGCCAGTCCGTGGACGAGCAGCCCATGCTCGGCCCGCGTCCACTCGCCGCTAGAAAAGGTCGGGGCGCGGTGTCGAACCTGCAAGGCAGGTACGAGGTCAACGGACGCGAGGAATTCGACGACGGCTGGGAGCGCGACGAAGAGGGCGCCGCCAGCATCCGCACGGTCGTCACGGACGAAGTCGCCAAGTCCATCCTGTCGCGCAACAGCTCGCCCGACGTGCCCTTCAACGTCTCGCTGAATCCCTACCGCGGCTGCGAACACGGCTGCATCTACTGCTTCGCCCGCCCGAGCCACAGCTACCTTGGCCTGTCGCCGGGGCTCGACTTCGAAAGCCGCCTGTTCGCCAAGGTGAACGCGGCCGAGCTGCTGCGGCGCGAACTGGCCAAGCCCGGCTATGTGCCCGAGCACATCGCCATCGGCGTCAACACCGACGCGTATCAACCTTGCGAACGCGAGCTGCGCCTGACGCGCGCGGTGTTAGAGGTGCTGAAGGAATGCCAGCATCCGGTCGGACTCATCACCAAGTCTTCGCTGATCGAGCGCGACATCGACCTGATCGCACCGATGGCCGAAAAGAGCCAGGCCTGCGCCGCCATCACCCTGACCACGCTCGACCCCGCCATTTCGCGCACACTCGAGCCGCGCGCGGCCGCACCGGCGCGCCGCCTGCGCACCATCCGCACATTGACGGAAGCCGGTATCCCGGTGAGCGTGAGCGTTGCACCCATCATTCCTTTCGTGACCGAACCGGAGATCGAACGCATCCTGGAAGCGGCCCACGACGCCGGCGCCATCGGCGCGCATTACACCGTGCTGCGCCTGCCATGGGAAGTGAACCCGCTGTTCCAGGAGTGGCTGCAGGCGCACTTCCCCGACCGCGCCCAGCGTGTCATGAACCGCATCCGCGACCTGCGCGGCGGCAAGGACTATGACAGCGACTTCAGCAAACGCATGCAGGGAGAGGGCATCTGGTCCGACCTCATCCGCCAGCGTTTTACCAAGGCGGTAGACAGGCTGGGAATGGGAGAATTTCGCGGGCGCTTCGGCAGGCTGGATGGCTCGCAGTTCCGCAAGCCGCTGGTGGTGCCGCCCGCGCCGGGCAAAGGCGCGGCCAGGACGAACGGACAGCTCGACCTCTTCTAGCAAGCTGTCGCCAGGGCGCGTCGCTGGCGGCGCGACTTCCGTACCGGGCACCCGCATCCTGTCCACCGGCTCTCCTTTGCCGAGTGCCGCGCCGTGCCGTGCAACGCGGCCCCGATTCCCTTTTCGTAGCCTTGGTGCACGCGAGGCGGTCACGTATCCTGGGCAATCTATTTTCCAAATGACAGGGCGTTCATGAACGTCGACAGGCACTGCCACCGGTTTATACTTATCGAATATTTAATAAACTGACGGAATTCAGTTATGGATGAGCCGCCGGAGTCCACCTTGCCGGATCTGTCTTCAAGCGGGGCAGTGACATTTCCAGTGGTCGGCATCGGGGCGTCGGCCGGTGGCCTGCCGGCCCTGACGCAGCTGCTCGAGAACTTGCCGCCAGCGCCCGGCATGGCCCTGGTGGTCGTGCTGCACCTGGCCCCGGACGCGCCCAGCGCCATCGACAGGGTGCTGCAGCGCGCTACCGACATGGCGGTCGTGCAGGTCATCGAGCGCGTCCCCCTGCTGCCGAACCGGGTCTATGTGATTTCTCCCGGCCGCAGCCTGGAAATGGAAGACGGCCACCTGCTTGCCTGCGAAGCGTCCGCCACGCCGCGCATGCCCACCACCATCAACATCTTCCTGCGCGCCCTGGCCGAAACGCATGGCGAGGGGGCGATTGGCGTGCTGCTGTCCGGCATGGGTACGGACGGCGTCGCCGGCCTAAGGTGTATCAAGGAGCATGGCGGCATCGTGATCGTGCAGGTTCCCGATGAGGCCGAAGAATCCAGCATGCCGCAGGCGGCGATCGATGCCGGCGTCGCGGATTTTGTCCAGCCCGCCGGCGAGATCGCGGCCAGGCTGCTGGAAATGCGCGACGTGATGCAGGCCATCCACAAGGGCGGGCAGAAAGGTAACGTCCCGCTCGAGCCACCGCTCCTAGACATGGGCAAATTCCCCCAGGAACGGCTGGAGGCGGTGCTGGCGCTGTTGCACGCGCAAACCGCGCACGACTTCCGCCATTACAAGCAGGTGACCGTCCTGCGCCGCATCGAACGGCGCATGCAGGCGCGCGCCGTGCCGGACCTGCCTGCCTATCACGAGCTGCTGCTGCAGGATCCGCTTGAACCGGACGCCCTGGTTCAGGAAATGCTGATCGGCGTGACCAGCTTCTTTCGCGACCGCGAGGCTTTCGACGCGCTGGAGCAGTTCGTCCTGCCGCGCATCTGCCAGGCCAGGCCTTCCGGCGAACCGGTGCGGGCCTGGGTCACGGCCTGCTCGACCGGCGAGGAAGCGTATTCACTCGCCATGCTGCTGGCCGAGCGCGTGGAATGCGTCGACGACGCCCCGGCGATGCAGATGTTCGCCACCGATATCGACGAGCGCGGGCTCGCCATGGCGCGCGCCGCGCGCTACCCCGAGACGATCGCGGCAGACGTGCCGCCGGAACGGCTGGCGCGCCATTTCACGCCCGTCGACAGCCAGTTCAAGGTGCGCAGGCTGCTGCGTGAACGTATCCTGTTTGCGCGCCACGACCTGCTGCACGACCCGGCCTTCTTGAAACTCGACCTGATCACCTGCCGCAATGTCCTGATCTACCTGAACCGGGAAGTCCATCGTCACGTGCTGGAAGTGTTTCACTCCGCACTCAGACCCGGTGGCTTCCTCTTCCTGGGGAACGCCGAGTCCGCGGAGCTGGCGGCCGACCTGTTCAGCGCCGTCAACAGCCGCTATCGCATCTACCAGGCCAAGCCTGTCGCCCAGGCGGGACGCCGGCTATCGGTGGCCCTGCCACGTACGGAGGTCAGGCGGCCGGCGCCGGGAGCGGGCGCGCCGGCCGCGGGCAAGACCGCGACGCCGGCCTACGCCGAGCTGCACCAGCGTGTGCTGCTCCAGCTCGCGCCGCCCAGCGCGCTGATCGACCGCAGCGGCAATGTCGTGCATGCTTCAGAGGGCGCGGGTGCCTTCCTGCGCTTCGCCGGCGGCGAGCCCAGCATGCAGCTACTGGCGCTGGTTCCGCCTGATGTGAGCATCGACCTGCGCACGGCGCTGTCACAGGCAAACGAGAGCGGCCAGGCCGCGCATACCGGTCCGCTCCGCTACCGGCAGGATGGCCAGGAGCGCGAAGTCGCCCTGTCGGTGCTGCCAGTGCCCGGCGCCGAAGGCCTGCGGCTGGTGCGGTTCGACCCCGTCGAACCTGCCGACGATGGCGTGGCGCCCGGGGACCCCGCCGACCCGCGCGTACGCGAACTGGAGCAGGCCTTGCTGCGCGCGCGGCGCAACCTGGAGCAGACGACCGAACAGGCCGAAGCCGCCAACGCCAGGCTGGTCCGGGCCAACGAGCACCTGCAGGCGAACGTGGAAGAGCTGCGGGCGGATATCGAGGAATTCGAAATCCACCGCGAGGAACTGCAATCGCGCAATGAGGAGCTGCATACCATCAATGCCGAGCTGGAGGTACGCACGGAAGCAACCGCCCAGGCCAACGACGATCTCAGCAACCTGATCGCCTCGACCGACATCGCGACCCTGTTCCTCGACCTGCGCCTGCGCATCCAGCGATATACGCCGAGCGTCACGCGCATCTTCAACATCATCGGGGCCGACGTCGGCCGGCCACTGGCCGACCTCAGCGGCAAGATCGACAGCATGCACCTGCTGAACGATGTTGTCGGCGTCTTTGCCAGCGGGAAGCCGGTCGAGCGCGAAGCGCGCAGCAGCAACGGCATCGACTACATCGTGCGCATCCATCCCTACCGCACCGCCTACGAGCGCATCGAAGGCGCGGTCCTGACCTTCTTCGACATCAGCCGCCGCCGCCATGCCGAGAATGCCCTGCGCGAGAGCGAACAGCGCCTGGCGACCGCATTTGCCGCGCTGCCGATCGGGATCGGCATTCTCGACCCAAAAGGCGACATGCTCATGTTGAACGAGGTCATGCGGCGCTTCATGCCTGCCGACCTGATGCCGTCGCCCGACGTGGAGCGCGTTGCCCGCTGGCGCGGCTGGGATGCCGCCGGCGCCCCGATCGAGCCCGAAGATTTTCCCGCCGCCCTGGCGCTGCGCGGCGAGAGCGTGCTGGGGGGCATGCAGATGCTGTACACCGACGACGCAGGCCGGGAAACCTGGACCGAAGTGCGCTCCGCGCCCTTGCTCGACGGCGAGGGAAACATCACGGGCGCCCTGGCCGTGGTCATCGACGTCGACCGGCTCAAGCGCAGCGAAGAGGCGGCCCGGCAGAGCGCGCAGCGCCAGGCATTCCTGCTCCGGCTCGCTGATGCCGTCAGGCCGCTCCACGCGGCCGCCGAGATCCAGGGTGAGGCCACGCGCTTGCTGCGCGAGCACCTCGGCGCGGGGTGGTGCTATTACGTCGAATGGGACGAGGCGGCCGCGCTGGGCGTCGTGCTGCGCGACGCGGCGCGTGCGGGTCTTCCGTCGCTCGCGGGAACGCACGACGTCTCTGACGTGCCGGAGTTCCTTGACATCATCCGGGAAAGGACCATGCTGAACGTCGGCGACTACGCGAACTACGATGGCTTGAGCCCGGAGCTTCGTGCGCGCTACACGGCGCTCGGCTTCCGCTCGATGCTGGTCGCCACGCTGGTCAAGCAGGGGCGCCTGGTCGCGTCGCTGATCGTGGGCGGCACCGAGGTGTGCGAATGGTCGGGAGACGCGGAGGCGCTGCTGAGGGAGGTCGCCGAGCGCACCTGGGCCGCCATCGAGCGCTCGCACGCGCAGGCGGCCGCGGCGCGCGCCGAGCGGCGCGCGGAAAGCATCCTCGAACGCATGAGCGAAGCGCACTGCGTGCTCGGGCCGGATTACCGCATCCTCGGCGTGAACGCCGCCGCCGAGCGCCTGCTCGACAGGGAGCGCGCAAGCCTGCTGGGGCTTTCGCACTGGGATGCCTTCCCCGGTTCCGTGGACGCCCCGGTCGGGCGGGCCTTGCGCCGGGTAGTCGAAGAAGGCGTGGAGCAGCATTTCAGCCACCACTACACGGGCGAAGGCTACGACTTCCACCTCGAGGTCAATGCCTACCCGACCGACGAGGGAGGCGTTGCCATGTTCTGGCGCGACGTCAGCGACAGGCTGCGTGCGGCAAAAGCGCTGCAGGCGAGCGAGGAGAAATACCGGGCCCTGTTCAACGAGATGGACGAGGCCTATGCCGTGGTCGAGGTGATGGCCGACGCGGAAGGCCGATGGGCCGATTTCCTGTTCCTGGACGCAAATCCGGCCTTCATGCGGCATACCAGCATGCCGTATCCGGTGGGGCGCACCGCGACCCAGCTGCTGGGCACCCCGAATCCGCGCTGGGCCGCCCTGTACGGACGTGCCGTAGAAACGGGCGAACCGATTCGCGTGGAAGAGGGTGAGCTGATGCTGGGGCGCGTATTCGACCTGAACATCTTCCGCCTTGGCGGCGAAGGCAGCCGCCGTGTCGCGGTACTGTTTACGGACATCACCGAGCGCAAGCGGGGAGAAGAAGCCCTGCGCGGCAGCGAGGCACGCTTCCGGGCGCTGGCGGAAGCCTCGCCGGCACTGATCTGGCAGCTCGACAGTGCGGGCGCGTTGAGCTACGTGAACGAGCGCACTGTCGACCTGACAGGCGCCACCATGGATCAGTTGCGGGAGATGGGTTGGCAAGACATCGTGCATCCGGACGATGCGGCCGACTATGTGGGCGCGGTCGAGCACGCCTTGCGTACCCGTGAAGTGTTCGAGCGACGCGTGCGCCTGCAAAAACGCGGCGGAGGCTATCGCTGGTTCAAGTCGCATGCGCGTCCCTGGCACACCGCGGATGGGCAGTTCCAGGGACTGGTCGGGATGTCGCTCGAGGTGTCCGATGCGGGGCAGGCACAGGATGCGGCAAGTCCTGCGGATGGCGCTTGACTGATGCAGTCGACGCGCATCGAACAGGACATGTGGACCCGGACTACTGCTTCTTTTCGATCCTGCCGTGCACCTCGTTCACCATCACCAGTGCCGCGGAGCCGTACAGCTTGTGGTACTCGGCTTCCATCAGGCCGCTCACGATGACGGGGTCGGTCTCGACGTAACGCCTGGCTTCCTCGATGTCCGGCGTGGCGATGATGAAGATCCCGCGGCGGCCTTCCTTGCCGTCCAGCGGGCCGGCCACGACCAGTTTCTTTTCGGCGGCAAGCCTGCCCATATTGGCGAAGTGGCCCTGGAAGACCTTGTCGCGCTCGGCCTTGTCTTCGATTTTCCTGGGGCCGGTCTTGAGGATCACGAACACGTAGGGCCGCATGCCGCGCTCGTCGGCGCCGAGCGATTTGGCAAGCGCGGCATCGTATTGCGGCGCGGGCTCGGCCGCCTTGGTCTGGGCGGCGGCAGGCTGCATTGCGAGCAGCAGCGAAGCGCATAGCCCCATCAGCATCTTGTTCGACATTCTCTGGTCTCCTGTCATGGGCGCGTGGCATGGATGCGCGTTGGCTTGTCCAGCGATTCTAGCTGTTCAGACCCACAGGCGATAGATCCAGAATGACTCGTCCTCGATATAGCGGTTGGCGAATTCGGTGGGCGGGAAGCCGCAGATCTGGCGCGTGACGCGGCTCATGTGGGCCTGGTCGGAAAAGCCTTCGTCCAGCGCCAGCGTGGCCCAGTCGAAAGGCTGGCCGTTCTCGTAGCGCTCGCGCGCCGCAAAGAACATGCCCTCGGTGCGCACCAGCGACTGCCATTCGCGCAGCGAGCGGCCGCTGAAGGCCTTGATGCGGCGTTCGACCTGGCGCTCGCTGTGCGTGCTGCGCCATTCGTAGGCCTTCCACGCCAGCTGCTGCACCCAATGCCGGCCGATCTGGCGCAGCGAAGGCCGCTCCGCGCTGCGGCCCTGTACGGTGCGCCAGCGCTTCCCTAACTGCGCTTCCAGCACGCGCAGGGCCGTCGCGTCGTCAGCCGCGGCCAGCAGCGCATCGAACAGCGGCCGCCACGCTTCGCCGAGCACCGCATGCGCCGGCAGGAAGCGGTCCTGCACCGTCGCCAGGTCGAGCCCGAACAGGGCCTGCGCGGCGTCCGGCAGGAAGCAGGCCATGTAGCCGCGGCCGCCCGTCGGCGCCCAGGCGACCAGGGAATGGGACTGACTGCCCGAGATCATCACGCGCGCGCCGAACGGATGCCAGCCGCGCGCGTCCACAAGACCCGCATCGAGGCCGTGGAACCAGGACAGCGTGACGATGGGGGAAGCGGGGAAGTGCGACAGCCGCTGCGCGTCGCTCAGCGCCACATGCGAGGTGTCGCGGCTGATCAGGGCCAGCATGGCGTCTTGCAGCGCAGCTGGGGCCAGGTAGAGGCGGTCGAGTGGCGCCTTACCCTCGCTGCATGCGCGCGGGCTGCGTGCGAGCGGATCGGGACAGGGATGCAGGTGGTCGTGACTGTCGGGGGCCATGAGCCAGCAGTATAGGCAGGTGTGTGCGGCCTGTCGATGTCGTTTGCGTTCAAGACGCGGGCCCTGCGCCCGGCAAAGAATGGGGACCATGAATACGACCAACTCCTCTGAATGTCCCTTCCATGCGGGCCGCATGCCGTCCGCGCCGATCGACGAAGCGCTGCTGCAGCACCCGCCCGGCAGCTGGCCTCCCGGACCGTCGTCGCGCCTGACCGGCTGGAGCCTGCTGGCGCAGATGGGACGCGACTTGCCGGCTGTCCTCACCCGGTGGCGCCAGGCCTACGGCGACCTGGTCCACCTGCGCATCTGGCCCGAGCACCAGATCGTCGTCACTGACCCGGCGCTGGTGCGCGAGCTGCTGGTCACTCACCACGACGCCATCATCCGCTGGGAGCGCGGGGTGCAGGTGTTCTCCTACCTGCAGGGCAACAGCGTGCTGATCGCGGAGCGCGCGCCGTGGGCGGCCAAGCGCCATGCCTTGCAACCGGCCTTTGCACCGAAGTCGGTGAAAAGCTTCGTGCCGACCATCGCGGCAGCCGCCGGCGCGGCCATGGAGCGCTGGCAGCCGGGGACCAGCATGCCGATCGAGAGCGAGCTGACCTCGCTGGCGATGGACGTCATCATGCGCATGATGTTCTCGAGCGCGATCGGCGACGAGGCGCGCAGCATGGAGACAGCGGTGCACGAGGCGCTGGTGGAGGGCAATGCCGAGCTGTTCTGGCCCGCCAGCGCGCCGGACTGGCTGCCCTGGAAGCGCCGCAAGCGCCAGGTGCGCGCGCTGCTCAGGGGACTGATCGACCATCAGCTGCAGGCCCGCCTCGCATTGCCGCAGCCGGAATGGCCGGCTGACCTGCTGAGCCGCCTCTTGGCCCTGCACCGTGATGACCCTGAGGCCTAGCCACTGGCGGCGGTGCGCGACGAATGCATGACGGCCTTCCTGGCAGGGAACGAGACGACCGCGGCGAGCCTGAGCTGGTGGGCCTGGTGCATGGCGGCGAATCCAGCGGCGCAGGATACGGCGCGGCGCGAGGTGGATGCGGTGCTGCAAGGCCGCAGTCCGGCAGGGGAGGACCTGCCGCGCCTCGGCTACCTGGCGCAGACTCTGAACGAAACCATGCGCCTGTATCCGGCCGCGCCGGTCCTGATGAGCCGGCGCGCGACGCGCGGGTTCACGCTGGGCGGCTGGTCGATCCCGGCGCGGACCATGTTCATGATCCCGGTGTTCCTGATGCACCAGGACGCGCGCTGGTTTCCGGAGCCGCAGGCCTTCCGGCCGGAGCGCTTCGCCCCGGATGCGCCGGCGATTCCGCGCGGGGCCTTCATGCCCTTCGAGACGGGGCCGCGTGTGTGCCTGGGGCAGCACCTGGCGCTGGCGGAGATGACGGTGGTGGCGGCGATGGTGCTGCAGCGCTTCGTGCTGGCGAAGGGGGAAGGGCAGGCGGAGCCGGAAGCGGTGTTGAATATTTCGTTGCGGGCGAAGGTGCCGTTGGCGCTGAACGTCCAGCTTCGGTAGGGTGGGCGGGTTTCCCGCCCACGCGGTGATCGCATCAGGCTCCGCTATCGCGCCGGATGATCTCGTTGCCAACTTTCACGGCGTGGGCGGGGGACCCGCCCACCCTACAGGTCAGCCTTGGTTTCCACGCTTCGGCAACAACTCATTCACGATCGCATTCAGCCGATCCACCGACACCGGCTTGCCCAGGTGCGCCGAGAAGCCCGCCGCCCTGGCCCGGGCGATGTCGGTGTCGCGCCGCATGCTGGTGATGGCGATCGCCGGCAGCCTCGCGTACTTCGGCAACCCGTGCACCCGGCGCAGGAGTTCGTAACCGTCCATCTCAGGCATCGCGATGTCGGAGATCAGGAGGTCCACATCCTCGCGCGCCAGGACTTCCAGCGCTTGAACCCCGCTGGTCGCGGCGAGCACGACCGCGCCGGTGGTCTCGAGCAGCGACTTGAAGACCTGCAGCATGTCTTCCATGTCGTCCACCAGCAGGATGCGCACGCCCGCCAGGCTGTCGTCGGCCGCGCGCTCGCCCGGAGGCAGGGCGGCGGAGCGGTCGAGCACCGGCAGCCAGAAGCTGAAGCGGGCGCCCTTGCCGATGCCTTCCGAGGCGGCTTCGACCCGGCCGCCGTGCAGCGCGACGATTTCGCGCACCAGCGCCAGGCCGATGCCAAGGCCGCCCCTGGCACGCGTGGTCACGGACGAACTCTGGCCGTACATGTCGAACACGTGCGGCAGGAAGGCGGGGGCGATGCCCTGGCCGTCGTCGACCACGTCGACCCGTGCGAAGCCGTCATCGCGCGCCAGCGTCAGCTGCACGTGGCCGCCGGCCTGCGTGAACTTGACCGCATTGCTCAGCAGGTTCATCACCACCTGCTCGATACGGGTGACGTCGGCCAGCACCGGCACGCCGCCGGTATTGCCGCTCAGGGCAATGGCGATGTCCTTGGCTGCGGGGTCGCTGCGCGCGACGTCGACGATCCCCTGCAGTACGGCGTCCAGCGCGACCGGCGCCATGGTGAGCGACAGCTTGCCGGTGCGCACCCGCGACATGTCCATCAGGTCGTCGATGATCTTGGCCTGGTTCATCACCGAATTGCGGATGATCGAGGCGGCGCGCATGAAGGTTGGCGACTGGCGCAGTTCCGGCATGCGCGACAGCAGCTCGACGTTAATGTGGATCATGTTGAGCGGATGGCGCAGCTCGTGCGACATCACGGACAGGAACTCGTCCTTGAGCGCGATGGCGTTCTCGGCGTCGGAACGATCGGCCGATTCGCGGTGCAGGGCCTGCTCGCGTTCGTCGTCCTGGCGCACGCGCGCCGTGACGTCGCGCGCGATCTTGGCGTACCCGTAGAAGTCGCCGTTGCGCAGCGGGGTGGTGACGCCGCTGCAGAAGAAGCGCGAGCCGTCCTTGCGCATGTGCCAGCGCTCGTCCTCGGCGCGGCCGTCCTGGCGTGCGCGGCGCAGTTCGTCCCTGGGTACGCCGCGCGCCACGTCCTCGGGCACGAACAGGCGGTCGGTGGGTTCGCCCTGCATCTCCTCGGCCGTGTAGCCGAACAGGGCCTCGGCGCCCTTGTTCCAGCTGGTGACGCGGCCTTCCTGGTCGAGCGTGATGATGGCGTAGTCGTTGGCGCTCTCGGCCACCATCTGCATGCGCGCCTCGCTGGCGCGCGCCTGTTCCTCGGCCTGGCGGCGCAGCGTGATGTCGAAGAAGGTCATCACCGCGCCTTCGATCCGGTCTTCGTTGGTCCGGTAGGGCAGCAGGCGCACGATGTAGTAGCGCCCGTCGTTGCTGCGCACCTCGCGTTCGACCAGGCGCAGGGTGTCGAAGGTGGCGGATACGTCCTCGGCCAGCTGGTCGTAGTCCAGCTTGTGCGTGAGGTCGAGCAGCGAGCGGCCCACGTCCGAGGCGATGATCGAGAACAGGTCGGCCGCGCGCGGCGTGAAGCGCTTGATGCGCAGGCCGCTGTCGACAAAGATGGTGGCGATGTCGGTCGAGGCGATCAGGTTGTTCAGGTCGTCGTTGGCCTTGCCGGTCTCCTCGACCTTGACCTTCAGCTCGAAGTTGACGGTGACGAGTTCCTCGTTCACCGACTGCAGCTCTTCCTTGCTGGTTTCCAGTTCCTCGGTAGCCGAGCGCAGTTCCTCGTTGATGGCCTGCAGCTCCTCGTTCGAGGCGCGCAGCTCTTCGGTCGAGATTTCCGAATTCTCGATGGTTTCCTGCAGCTGTTCGCGCTTGCGCTGCAGCTCGGCCTCGAGCTGGGCCAGCACCACGTCGTGGCTGCCGTCGGGACGCGACACCGGCGGAGCGTCCGGCGTGCGCTCGACGCGGTTGAATACGACGACTAGGTAGTCGGTTTCGGATTCCTCGTCGCGGAACGGGCGCACCGTCATGGCGATGGTGCCGAGTTCCTTCTGCTCGGTGATCTCGATCGGCCGGCATTCGGCGCTGCTGTCGTGGTGCGCCGCCTGGTACATGGCGGAGCGCAGCTCCATGCGCAGCTCCGGCAGGACCAGGGCCAGCAGGTTGCGCGAGGGTTCGCCGCCACCCATGCGCAGGAACTGGCCCGCCTGTTCCGACATGTGCACCAGGTTGCCCTCGCGGTCGATCACCACCGAGGGCGGCGCGAACCTGGCGAGCGCGCGCTGGTGCATCTCGGCGTAGGTCGACTGGCGCTTGCCCTGCAGCTTGGGACGGACGATCTCGGGCAGGCGTGTGCCGTACACGCTCGAGGTCGGGCCCTGGTAGTGCAGCGCGCGGCCGCCGCTGCGGGCGCGGTAGATGCGGTTCTTCTTGTCGACCGGGATGAAGTAGTCCGACACCGACTCGGCCGACTCGGAGCTGCCCAGGAACAGGTAGCCGCCGGGTTTCAGCGCGAAGTGGAAGGTCTGCAGCACGCGCAGCTGGACGTCGCGGTTCAGGTAGATCAGCAGGTTGCGGCAGCTGACCAGGTCGAGGCGCGAGAAGGGCGGGTCGCGCAGCAGGTTGTGCGAGGCGAACAGGATGCGGTCGCGCAGCGACTTGCGGGTGCGGTAGCGGTCGTCGTCCTTGTTGAAATACTGGCGCAGGCGGCTGGGGGCCACGTCGGTGATGATCGAGGCCGGATAGGTGCCCGAACGCGCGACGTCGATCGCGTGGTCGTCGATGTCCGAGGCGAATACCTGGAACGCGGGCGGGTGCTCCGACAGCGCGGCCTGGTCGGCCATCAGCATCGCCAGCGAATAGGCTTCCTCGCCGGTGGCGCAGGCCGCGACCCAGGCGCGCACCTCGTCGGTCGGCCCCTTGTCCTTGAACAGCTCGGGAATCACGTCGCGCTCGAGCGATTCGAAGGCTTCGCGGTCGCGGAAGAAGTTGGTGACCCCGATCAGCATGTCGTCCAGCAGCGCCTTGTACTCGTTGGCGTCGGACTCGAGCACGTCGCGGTATTCCGGCAGGGTGTGCACCTGGCGCACCTGCATGCGCCGTTCGATGCGGCGCAGCACGGTGGCGCGCTTGTAATGGCGGAAGTCGTGGCCGGTATGGCCCAGCAGGGCAGCAATGATGTCCTGCAGCGCATCCTCGGCGCCGGCGATCTCGGCCGGCGACGCTTCGCGTTCGATCGGCGCTTCCATGTCGCCCGGCGGTGGCAGCGTGATGATCTTGGCGTTGTCCCACAGGTCGATCAGCTTCTGCGGCATGTCGACCACCGGCAGGATGAAGTCGACCGCGCCGGTGCGGATGGCGGCCACCGGCATGCCGTCGTGCTCGGCGTCGCCCGGGCTCTGGGCGATGGTGATGCCGCCCTGTTCCTTGACGCGGGTCAGGCCGACGGCGCCGTCCGAGCCGGTGCCGGACAGCACGACGGCGATGGCGCGCTCGCGGTGCACGTGGGCAAGGGTGCGGAAGAACAGGTCGATCGCCACGTGCTGGCCGCGCGGGCGCTCCAGCTCGTCCACCAGCAGCAGCCCGTCCATCATCGACAGGTGCAGGTTGGGCGCGATCACGTAGACATGGCCGGGCTGGATCTCGACCTTGCTGGTCACCTGCGTCACCGGCATGCGGGTGGCGCGCTGCAGGATCTCGGCAGCCGAGCTCGGGTGCTTGGGCGACAGGTGCAGGATGACCACGAAGGCCATCTCGTTCACGGCAGGCATGTTCTCGAACAGCGTCTGCAGCGCCGGCAAGCCTCCGGCCGAGGCGCCGATGCCGACCACCGGGAAGTGCAGCGTGCTCGGCACGACGTCGGGCGGAGTAGGCAGGGCTTCGGAAGTGACGACTGGATCGGACATCGTTCTGTTTTATGGTGATGGGATGAATCGGAAGTCTAGCCGATTCGTCACCGACTGCGATGGAAATGTAAGAAAAATGCGAGCTTTTTTGGACGCGCGGAAACGGAATCGGCCCACCTCCTCATCTGCACTAGACTGTGCATTCGCCTTTGCAGCGATGGAGCCACCGCATGGACATCGAACAGCTGGATTCCCGGCCGGGCGGCAAGGCTGCGTCGGCGTCCGGCCCGCCCGGCTTCCCGATCGTGGGCATCGGGGCCTCGGCCGGTGGCTTCCCGGCCCTGATCACCCTGCTCGAGCACATGCCGCCCGATCCCGGCATGGCGCTGGTTATCATCCTGCACCTGGGAAGCGGCCCCAGCGCCGCCGACAAGGTGCTGCAGCGCGCCACCGACATGCCGGTGGTGCAGGTGACGCACACGGTGCCGATCCTGCCCGACAAGGTCTACGTGATCCCGCCCGACCGCAGCCTGAAGATGAGCGACGGCCACCTGGTGCTCGACGAACTCGAGCGGCGCAGGGCGCGCCCGGTGGCGATCGACGTGTTCCTGCGCACCCTGGCCGAAACCCATGGCGAGCATGCGATCGGCGTGGTGCTGTCCGGAATGGGCTCGGACGGCACGGCCGGCCTGGCCTGCATCAAGGAGATGGGCGGCGTCACCATCGCCCAGCTGCCGGCCGAAGCCGGGGAAGACGCCATGCCGCGTTCGGCGATCGAATCCGGCATGGCCGACTTCGTGCTGGCCGCGGCCGAGATCCCGCGCAAGCTGGTCGAGCTGCGCGACGGCGCGCGCCGCATCCGCCAGCGCGCGCTGGAGGGCAATCCGCCCGAGGACGGGCCCCTGTTCGACCTCGGGACCCACCCGCAGGCGGCGCTGCGCGAGGTGCTGTCGGTGCTGCGCGCGCGCACCGGCCACGATTTCAGCCACTACCGGCGCCAGACCCTGCAGCGCCGCCTGGAGCGGCGCCTGCAGGTGCGTTCCGTGCCCGACATGCTGGCCTATTGCCGCCTGCTGCACAATGATCCGAACGAGGCGCAGGCCCTGCTCAAGGACCTCCTGATCGGCGTCACCAGCTTCTTTCGCGACCGCGAAGCCTTCGATGCGCTCGACCGCAACGTCCTGCCGGACCTGTTCGCAACACTGGCGCCAGGGCAGGCCCTGCGCGCCTGGGTCGCGGCCTGTTCCACCGGCGAAGAGGCCTACACCCTGGCCATGCTGCTGGCCACGCGTGCGTCCGGGAACCGCAAGCTCCAGGTATTCGCCACGGACATCGACGAGCACGCGATCGAGGTGGGGCGCGCCGGCCTGTACCCGGCCGCGATCGCTGACCACGTGCCGCCGCAGTTGCTGCAGCGCTACTTTACCCATGAAGGGGGCCTGTACAAGGTGCGTCGCGTCCTGCGCGACATGGTGCTGTTCACCAACCACAACCTGCTGCACGACCCCGCCTTCAGTCGCGTCGACCTGATCACCTGCCGCAACTTCCTGATCTACCTGAATCCGGACATGCACCAGCACGTCCTGCAGCAGTTCCATTTTGCGCTGAACCCGGGCGGCATTCTGATGCTGGGCAGCGCCGAAACCGCCGAGGCTGCCGCCCAGCTGTTCGAGCCGCTCGACCCGGCCCAGCGCATCTACCGGGCGCGGCCGGTAGCGCGCCGGCCGCCAGCGGGACCGGCCGCTCCGCTGCGGCGGGCGGCCGCGGCGCCGGCGCCGCCCGCGGTCGCTCCCGCGATGCGGCGTGGCCGCCTGTATTCCTTTGCCGAGATCCATCTGCACAAGTCGGCCGAGCTGGCGCCGCCCAGCATCCTGCTCGACGCCCATGGCGACATCGTCCATGTGTCGGAACGGGCGGCGCGCTTCCTGCGGCCCGGCAGCGGCGAACCGACGCGCGAACTGGCGGCCCTGCTGCTGCCTGAACTGCAGCTGCCCCTGCGGGCCGCGCTGTTCCAGGCGCGCAAGGGCGGGCGCGAGGTCCGCACCGGGACGGTACGCTACGGGCGCGACGGCGCCACCCACGCGGTCGACATGCTCGCGGTGCCCTTCCACGACCAGCATGCCGAGGACCAGCTGGTGCTGATCCGGTTCGACGATGCCGAGCCGGATCCCGCGCCCGCCGCGCCGGCGCCGGCCGGCGACGACACGCTGGCGCGCCAGCTGGAGGAAGAGCTGAGCCAGACCCGGCGCCAGCTGCACGACACCGTCGAGCAGGCCGAAAGCGCCGCGCGCGACATGCACATCTACGGCGAAGAGATGCAGACCACCGTCGAGGAACTGCGCGCCGCTGCCGAGGAGGCGGCACGGGGCAGGGAAATGCTGGCCTCGCGCAACCAGGAACTGGAGGCCGACAACCACGCGCTGCAGAAGCGGGCCGAGGAGGCCGCCAAGGCGCACGACGACCTCGCCAACCTGATCGCTTCGTCGGGCGTGGCCACCATCTTCCTCGACCGCGCCATGCGCATCGTGCGCTTCACGCCGCGCATTGCCGACTTCTTCAACGTGATCCCGGCCGACATCGGACGCCCGCTGGCGCACATCACGAATAACTTCGACGATCCGCAACTGGCCGGCGACGCGGCCCAGGTGTTCGACACGCTGCAGGCGATGGAGCGCGAGGTGCGGGGCCGGGATGGGCGTTACTACATCGTGCGGGTGCACCCCTACCGCACCACCACCGACCGCATCGCCGGCGCGGTGATGAGCTTTTTCGACGTCACCGAGCGCAAGCGGGGCGAGCAGGCGCAGCGCGTGAACGACGCGCGGCTGGCGGCGCTGTTCGAGAGCATGCCGGTCGGGGTCGGGGTGTTCAACAGGGAGGGCGACATCACGATGTTCAACCAGGCGCTGCACCGCTACCTGCCGACCAGCCGCATGCCCTCGCGCGACCCGGCACGCTTGGCGCGCTGGCGCGCCTGGGACGCCGACGGGCGCCCGCTGGGGCCGGAGGATTTTCCCGGTGCGCGCGCGCTGCGCGGCGAACGCGTCGTGCCTGGTGTCGAGATGCTGTACACGGACGACGACGGCAGGGAGATCTGGACCCAGGTGTCCAGTCTCCCGGTCATTGCCGAGCGCGGCGAGGTGATCGGCCAGTGCGTCGTCATCACCGACATCGATGCGCTCAAGCGCAGCGAAGCGGCGCTGCGCGAGAACGAGGGACGCCTGCGCGAGCTAGCGGGCGAGTTTGCCCAGATGGTGTGGGAGACCGACGCCTCCGGCATGGTCGTGACCGATTCCCCGAGCTGGCGCGCCTATACGGGGCAAACGCTGGAAGCGTGGCTGGGCATGGGCTGGCTGGACGCGGTCCACCCCGAGGACCGCGCCTATGCCGCCCGCCGGTGGAGCGAGGCGGTGGCCGCGCGCGGCGTGGTCCACGCCCGGTTCCGGGTGCGCCGGGCCGACGGGCAATGGCAGCCGATGAAGGCGAGGGCGGTACCGCTGGTCGGCGCCGACGGCCGCATCCGCAAGTGGGTCGGCCTCAATGTCGAGCTCAATGTCGACGGGGACGAGGACCCGCCGCGCGCCTGAGCTAGCGCTGCGCGGCGCCGGTGAAGGCCAGCAGGTGGCGCTCGATTGCCTGCACGTGTCCGTCGTGCTTGCCGAGTTCGCGCAGGGCCTGGGCCAGCGCCAGCAGGTATTCGCTGTTCGGCCCGCTCGGGCCGCGCGCCGTGGCGATCTGGCGGGCGATGTCTTCTTCGCTGGCCGGACCCAGGTAGGCGGCGTTATCCACGGTGGCGATGTACACGATGCCTTCGGCCGCGCTGCCGTCCTCGAAGCGCATCTCGGTGGCGAGGCGCAGGTAGCCGTTCTTTTCGCGGTGGTCGAGGTGGGCGAATTCTTCCGGCGTGACCAGGTAGGCCATGCCGTGGCAGGTCGCGCCTTCGTCAGGCACCAGCGTTACCACCCGGCCGGGGGCGTTTTCGGTGCCGCGGTGGTCGTGCGAACCCTGCCAGAAGCGGCGGCTCCAGCCCTGGATGCTGGCCGGGCGGCGTTCGATGAAGGGAAAGTCGGCCTTGAAGATCAGGGAACCGTAGCCGAACAGCCAGACACTGTCGTGGCTGTCGAAGCGGTCCATCAGGCGGTTGATCGCGATGGTGTTGAGGGACATCGGTGCGTGAAGACAGGGGAATGCGCGCTATTGTAACGTGCAGCGCCCCTTACGCGCAGGGCTCGGGCTGTTGTTCCGGCGTGCGTTTCGGCGTGCGGAAGGCATACCAGGGGAAGGCGCGCCGCAGCGCGACCACCTCGCCGGCATTTGCAATGTCGTAGCCTGGCAGGTCGGCGATCAGGGCCTGCCACTCGCTGCGCCGGAGCAGTTCGCGCAGTTTGCTGATGGGCGGCTGGTCCACGGCTTCCTTGAGGCAGACAAAGTAATACTGCTCGCGCACCACCGGTACGAAGCCGAGGCCGAAGGCTGCCGCCGCGGCTTCGATGCCGAAGCCGGCGTCCGCCACGCCGGCCGCGACGCTGGCGGCGACGGCAAGGTGGGTCGGTTCGGCATTGTCGAAGCCCTTGATCTCGCCGGGCTGGATGCCGGCCTTGGCCAGCAGCTGCTCGATGGTGACCCGGGTGCCGGAGGCCGGCTGGCGGTTCACGAAGCGCAGGTCCGCTCGCCTGAGGTCTTCCATGCCCGTGACGCCCTTCGGGTTCCCTGCGGCCACCATCAGCCCCTGCTGCCTGCCGACAAAGTTGATCAGCTTGTGGCGGCCTGGCTTGAGCATGGACTTGAAGGCCTTGTGCGTCATGCTGCCCGGCGCATGGTCTTCGCTCACGTGGAAGCCCGCCAGCAGGCAGTCGCCGCGCGACAGTGCGGCGATGCATTCGAGGCTGCCGTGGAACTGCAGGTCCAGGTGCAGCTTCGCTTCGCGCGCCATGAATTCCTTCAGGCGCGGCAGGGCCAGGTCGTGGCTCGCGCACATGGGAATCACGTGCGCCTGCGGATCGAAGGCGAGGGCGAACTCGCGTTCCATCTCGGCGATCAGGTTGTCGACCTGCGGCTGCACGCGCATCCGGGCGCGCCGCTCGGCAAACAGCAGCTTCTCGCCGAAGGGCGACAGGCGTGCCCGCTTGCCCCGTTCCCACACGATCAGCTCGGCCCGCAGCGCGGTCTCGAAGCGCTTCAGTTCACCCCAGATGTGGCGGTAGGACAGCCTGAGTTGGGTCGCCGCGGCGCCCACCGATCCGCAGGCGTGGATGGCCCCCAGGATGTCGAACAGTGGATTGCCCAGCTGCTGCCCGGTGATTGCCGCATCGTCGAACGTGTAGGACAGCTTGATGTGCAACATATGCAAACTTGTTCATATTGAAAGATTTTCAGTATAGCTTAGGATGGCGCATCCACAACCAACGATGGGGCGACAATGCGGCTGCATCTCGTACTGCATGCGGGATGGGTGATCCTGGCGGCGCTCCAGGCACCCGATGTCATGGCCCAGTCGAACACCGGCGCCACCGCGCCGCCCCCGGTGCTGCTGGCGGCCGGCAGCCTGCGCCAGGCCATGGGCGAGATCCTGGCCGCCTACCGCGCCGGCGGTGGCCAGCAATTCGGCGTGGCTTACGGGCCCTCCGGCAAGCTGCGCAAGGATATCGAAGGCGGTCGTGCGGTGGACGTCTTCGCCTCGGCGTCCGGCGAGCATACCGAGGCGCTGGCGCGCCAGGGCCTGCTGGGCGCGTCAAGCATCTTCACCCACAACGCGCTATGCGTCGTCAGTGCGCCGGCGTTCAAGCTGCGCCCGGAGAACCTGCTGGCGGAACTCGCCAGGCCGACGCTGCGGCTGGCGACTTCCACGCCCGGCAGCGATCCGATGGGCGACTACACCTGGCAGTTCTTCCGCAAGGCGGAGCAGCAGCAGCCTGGCCTGTTCGGCATCATGGATGCCAAGGCCCTCAGGCTGTCGGGCACCGCGGAGCTGGCGCCGGACAGCACGCTGCCCTACGTCACCGCCTTCGAACAGGACAAGGCCGATGCCTACATCATGTACTGCACCAACGCGGTACTGACGAAGCAGGCCGTGCCGCGGCTCGAGATCCTGCCCATACCCGACGAACTGAATGTGCGCAGCGCCTACGGCATCGGCGCCCGCCGCGGCTCGGCCGAGGGCGAGCGGCTCGTGCGCTTCGTGCTGGGGCCGGCGGGGCAGGCGATCCTGCGCCAACATGGATTTCACTAGAAAGGAGCTTCACCCATGCGTTTCCTGAACAAACAGCTTGCCCTGCTGGGCTTCCTGCTGGCCACCGCCGCGCCGGCCCTGGCCCAGCAGGTCATCAAGCTTTCGACCACCACCAGCACCGAAAACTCGGGCCTGCTGCAATACCTGCTGCCCAAGTTCGAAGCCAAGACCAGCTCGAAGGTCAACGTGATCTCGGTCGGCACCGGCAAGGCGCTGGAACTGGCGAAGAACGGTGACGTCGACGTGACCCTGGTGCATGCGCGCGCGGCCGAGGACAAGTTCGTCGCCGAAGGCCACGGCGTCAACCGGCGCGACGTGATGTACAACGACTTCATCCTGGTGGGGCCGGTAAGCGACCCGGTCGGCATCAAGGGCAGCAAGGACGTGCTGGCCGCGATGAAGAAGATCGCCGACGGCAAGCTTCGCTTCGTCTCGCGCGGCGACAATTCCGGCACCGACCAGATGGAGAAGGCCTACTGGAAGCAGGTCGGCACCCAGCCACAGGGCGCAGCCTATATCTCGGCCGGGCTGGGCATGGGCGAAGTGCTGAACATGGCGGCCGAGATGAACGCCTATACCCTGACCGACCGCGCCACCTATGTCGCCTACAAGGCCAGGACCGGCCTGCAGATCGCGGTCGAGGGCGATCCGAAGATGTTCAACCCCTACGGCATCATCGCGGTCAATCCCGAGCGCCACAAGCACGTCAACTACAAGGGGGCGATGCAGCTGGTCGAGTGGATGACGTCCGATGAAGGACAGAAGCTGATCGCCTCGTTCAAGGCGGGCGGCGAGCAGGTCTTCTATCCGTCCGCGAAGGTGGGCAAGTGATGCGCGCCGGCCTGCGCCGCCTGGTACTGCTGCCGCTGCTGCTGGCGGCGGGGATCGCCTGCGCGCAGGAGGCGGCGCAGCTGGAGGTGTTCACGCTGCCGAAGTAGGCGTCGCGCCGGCAACAAAAGTCTCGAGGAAGCCGATGAAGCTCTCCGCCGCCGGCGATAGCGAGCGCCCCGGGCGGGTGTAGAGGAAGAAGCGGCGCGTGAGCACCGGATCTTCCAGCGGCCGCATCACAAGGCCGTACAAGGTCACCAGGGGTGCGGCGTAGGGCAGGCAGGCGGTCACCCCGAGGCCGGCCGCGGCCATCGCCAGCGCGGTGGTCATGAAGGTGACTTCGTTGGCGGGTTTCACGGGGACTTCGCGCAGGGACGCGTGCACGTCTTCCAGCAGGCGTTCGGTGAACTGGCCCTGCAGCGAAATGAAGGGGTAGCGCGCCAGGTCCTGCCAGGTGACGCGCGCCTGGCGCTCCAGCTCGTGCCCTTTCGGGAACACGAGCGCAAAAGGCATCTCGAACAGCAGGCGGGCGTCGAGCGGCGGGGCCGGCTCGCGCTCGGGGCCGATACCGAAGTCGGCTTCGCCCGACAGCACGCGCGCGATCACGTTCTCGACGCCGGTGTCGCCCAGACGCACCTCGATATCCGGATGGCGCGCGCGGTAGGCGGCGATCGCTTCCGGCATCAGGGTGCAGGACAGCAGTTGGGGCGCGGCGATGCGCACCATGCCCTTCTTCAGGCGCGTGTGGTCGGCCACGTTGGCCAGCGCGCCGTCGAGGTCGTCGATCATCTGGCTGAACAGCGGATACAGTTCCTTGCCGATGTCGGTGAGCAGGGCGCGCCGCGTGCTGCGGTCGACCACCTTGGCGCCCAGGGTCTGTTCCAACTCCTTGATCAAACCCGAAAGCGCCGACTGCGTGACGTGCATCGCCTGCGCAGCGAGCGTAAAGTTACCCGTCTTGGCCAGCGCCACGAAGGCGCGCATTTGCCGCAAGGTCGGATTCATAAGCTTATCTAATAAATCGGGCGAAAAATACTGTTTGAATGATAGTACGATTTGCTCTCTAATGGCGAAAAAGCCAACACTCATCAAAGGAAACGCCATGAAACTCGCCTCCCTCAAGGCCGGCGGCCGCGACGGCACGCTGGTCGTCGTCAGCCGCGACCTGGTCACCTGCCAGGCCGTCCCGAAGATCGCCCGCACCCTGCAGTGCGCGCTCGACAACTGGGATGAATGCGCGCCGCAGCTGCACAAGGTGTACGAGCGCCTGAATGCCGGGACTGCGGACAGGGCCGAGTCCTTCATCGAGGAAGAATGCCATTCGCCCCTGCCGCGCGCCTATCAATGGTGCGACGGTTCGGCCTACATCAACCACGTCGAGCTGGTGCGCAAGGCGCGCGGCGCCGAGGTGCCGGAATCCTTCTATTCCGATCCGCTGATGTACCAGGGCGGTTCCGATTCCTTCGTCGGACCCTGCGACCCGATCGCGGTGCTGGACGAGGCGTGGGGCGTGGACCTGGAAGCTGAGGTGGCGGTCATTACCGGCGATGTGCCGATGGGCGCCTCCGTGGAAGAGGCGGCAAAGGCGATCCGCCTGGTGATGCTGGTGAACGACGTTTCGCTGCGCAACCTGATCCCGAACGAGCTGGCCAAGGGCTTCGGCTTCTACCAGTCGAAACCGGCCAGCGCGTTTTCGCCGGTAGCGGTGACGCCGGACGAGCTGGGCGATGCCTGGGTCGACTCCAAGCTGCAGCTGCCGCTGCTGGTCACGCTCAACGACAGCCCCTTCGGCCGTCCCAACGCGGGCGAAGACATGACCTTCAGCTTTGCCCAGCTGGTCGCCCATGCGGCCAGGACGCGCGAACTGGGCGCGGGCTCGATCATCGGCTCGGGCACGGTGTCGAACAAGCAGGGCAGCCTGCACGGCTCGAGCATCGAGAACGGCGGCGTCGGCTACTGCTGCCTGGCCGAAGTACGCATGTACGAGACGATTGAACAGGGCAAGCCGAAGACCCCCTACCTGGCGTATGGTGACACGGTGCGCATCGAGATGGTCGATGGGGACGGCGCCAGCATCTTCGGTGCGATCGATCAGGAGGTGACGCCTTATCATCGCAAGGACTCGCATCGGAGGCATGCATGAAGCTCTACACCTATTTTCGCAGCTCGGCCGCGTACCGGGTGCGCATCGCGCTCAACCTGAAGGGGCTGGGCTATGAGGCGGTGCCGGTGCACCTGCTGCGCGACGGCGGCCAGCACCTGGCCGACGAGTACCTGGCGGTGAATCCGAGCGCCCTGGTGCCGGCCCTGCAGGACGAGACGATCCTCCTGACGCAGTCGATGGCCATCCTGGAATACCTGGAAGAGGTGCATCCGATGGTGCCGCTGCTGCCGAAGGATGCCATCGGCCGGGCGCGCGTGCGCGAGCTGGCGCAGATCATCGCCTGCGACATCCATCCAGTGAACAACCTGCGGGTGCTGAAGTACCTGGTGAAGCAGCTGGGGCTGTCGGACGAGGCCAAGTCCGACTGGTACCGCCACTGGGTGATCGAAGGGATGCGCTCGCTGGAAGCCCACCTCGCGCGCAACCCGGGCACCGGCAGCTTCTGCCACGGCGACACGCCGACCATCGCGGACTGCTTCCTGGTGCCGCAGGTGTTCAATGCGAAGCGCTTCGATATCGATGTGACGGCCTACCCGACGATTTCGCGGATTAATGATTTGTGTGTGGATTTGCCGGCGTTTAAGGCGGCGCATCCGAGTCAGCAGCCTGATGCGGAGTGAGGTAGTGCCGAATTTTTGTAGGGTGGGCGGATTTTCCGCCCACGCGGTCGAATCACAGTACTGTCGCCTGCGCGGCTATTCCAATCCCAACTATCGCCGCGTGGGCGGAATCCGCCCACCCTACGAACTAAGCCAGGCTTAGTGCCGCGTCTCCGACCGATCCGGCTCCGACGGCGACGAAATCTCATCCAGTGCCCCCTCCGCGGCTCCTTGTGTCTTGGTCGCGATATCCCCCAGCGACACGATCCCCACCAGCTGCTTCGACTGCTCGTCGATCACCGGCACACGGCGGATCTGCACGTCGCCCATCGTGTTCAGCACCTCGTCGATATCCTGATTGCTGAAGCAGGTGCGCACGTCGGTGCTCATCACGTCGCCAACAAAAGTCTGGTCCGGCGTTTGTCCGGCCGCCACCGCGCGCACGGTGATGTCGCGGTCGGTGATCATGCCGACCAGCTTGTCGCCGTCGCACACGGGAATCGCGCCCACGTTCAGGTCGTCCATCATCTGCGCCGCGCGCTGCACGGTTTCCTGCGGCGAGATCGTTTGCACGTCGGGCGTCATCACTTCACGAATCGTTTGCATGTTTCCTCCTGTGTGGTTGGTCGTCACGGACAAAAATCATGCCTTGAAATGCAAACGGCGGACGCTAGATTGACCGTGGGAACAGGCTACAATCCCGCCTCCCGATAAATGCCCTTTTGCCATGTCTAACCATCCTATTCCTGCTCCCATCATTGCTGCCCTCGACCTTGCCGATGCGTCCTGGCGGCCGATCCTCGAGGCCGGCCTGCAGGCCGTGGCCAGTGCCGATCCGGCCTACCTGCCCGCCCTGGCGGTCGACGACTACCTGCCGACCGAGGGACGCCTGTTCGCCGCTTTTTCCCAGCCGCTGGACAAGGTTAGGCACGTGCTGGTGGGGGAGGGGCCGTACCCGCGCGCCGAGAGCGCGACCGGAGTCTGCTTCATGGATGGGGCGGTGGGGGAACTGTGGTCGGAGACGGGACTGTCCAAGCCGGTCAACCGCGCCACTTCGCTGCGCAACTTCATGAAGATGCTGCTGGTCGCTAGCGGCCGCCTTCAGGCGGAGGACACCGGCGGCAGCGCCCTGGTTCCGGTGGCGCAGGCGGCGCGCCGGACGGGCTCCGGCACGATCCAGACCCTGGCCCAGCTGCAGGACAATTTGCTGGGGCACGGTTTCCTGCTGCTGAACGCGGCGCTGGTGTTCCGC
The DNA here is from genome assembly GCF_020707265.1 of Massilia sp. IC2-477. GTDB lineage: Bacteria > Pseudomonadota > Gammaproteobacteria > Burkholderiales > Burkholderiaceae_D > Telluria. The sequence goes on along the minus strand of NZ_JAJFEQ010000004.1, from coordinate 110,091 downwards.
AAGCACGTGGCGCCGGCGATCGATGCGCGCGCCTGGCAGCCCTTCTTGCAGACCGTGCTTGCCGCCCTGGCAAGCCAGCCTCAGCCGCCGACCCTGGTCCTGTGGGGCAAGATCGCCGAACAGCTGAAGAAACTGCCGGAAGCGGCGCGCCTGCCGCAGATCCACGCCGAGCACCCGTACAACCTGTCCTTCATCCAGCACAAGGGCATGCAGGAGCTGTTCGGGCCGATGGAATTGCTGCGGTTGCAATAAGCGAGGGGAGGGAGTGATCGGGTCCAGTGGACCGGATCACGCCCCCGCAGTTTTGGGGGCCTCCAAGACAAGCCAGTCAGGATTTGCTATACTTGACTAATTCGATCAACTAATCAGGTTATTTCGCAGCCACGCTCAACAGATTTGATTGTTGCGCTGCACCGATGAGTTGAAAAGAGGCAATATTTTACCACTAACCGGGGTTGTGATGCGTCTGACCACCAAAGGCCGTTTTGCTGTTACCGCGATGATCGATCTTGCCCTGCGCCAGGGCAATGGTCCGGTCACGCTGTCGGGCATCAGCCAGCGCCAGGCCATTTCGCTGTCCTACCTGGAGCAGCTGTTCGGCAAGCTGCGCCGCCATCAGATCGTCGAGTCGATCCGCGGCCCCGGCGGCGGCTACAGCCTGGCCAGGGGCGCCGACAAGGTGACAGTGGCCGACATCATTATCGCGGTCGACGAACCGCTCGATGCCACCCAGTGTGGCGGCAAAGAAAATTGTCACGGCGCCGATGCCGCTTCCGGCACCCGTTGCATGACCCACGAGCTGTGGACCACGCTGAACGCCAAGATGGTCGACTACCTCGATTCGGTCTCGCTGCAAGACCTGGTCGACCAGCAGAAGCAGAAAGAACAGAACGTCGTGGTGGTGCACCGCACCGTCGCCGCACCCAATATTGAAACCGGAGTGAACTGATGAACGCGCCTTTGGACAAACAAATCGAGCAGAGCTTCGTGACTGCGCCGCATTTCCCGATCTACATGGATTATTCGGCGACCACGCCGATCGATCCGCGCGTGGCCGACAAGATGATTCCCTACCTGCGCGAGCAGTTCGGCAATCCGGCATCGCGCAGCCACATGTACGGCTGGAGCGCGGAAGCGGCGGTCGAGGAAGCACGCGGCCACGTGGCGGCCCTGGTCGGCGCCGACCCGCGCGAGATCATCTGGACCTCGGGCGCGACCGAATCGAACAACCTGGCCCTGAAGGGTGCCGCCCACTTCTACAAGACCAAGGGCAAGCACATCATCACGGTCAAGACCGAGCACAAGGCCGTGCTGGACACCGTGCGCGAACTGGAGCGCCAGGGTTTCGAAGCGACCTACCTCGAGCCGCAGGACAACGGCCTGATCACCGTCGCCCAGCTGGAAGCCGCGATCCGTCCGGATACCATCCTGGTCTCGGTCATGCTGGTGAATAACGAGATCGGCGTCATCCAGCCGATCGACGAGATCGGCGAACTGTGCCGCTCGAAGGGCATCATCTTCCATTGCGACGCCGCACAGGCGACGGGCAAGGTCGAGATTGACCTGAACAAGACCAAGTGCGACCTGATGACCTTCACCGCGCACAAGACCTATGGTCCGAAGGGCGTCGGCGCCCTGTACGTGCGCCGCAAGCCGCGCGTGCGCCTGGAAGCGCAGATGCACGGCGGCGGCCACGAGCGCGGCCTGCGTTCGGGCACGCTGCCGACCCACCAGATCGTGGGCATGGGCGAAGCCTTCCGCCTCGCCAAGGAAGAGATGGCGTCGGAACTCGCGCGCGTGAAGGCGCTGCGCGACCGCCTGGCCAAGGGCCTGCTGGAGATCGAAGAGGTCTACATCAACGGCGACATGGACCACCGCGTGCCGCACAACCTGAACGTCTCGTTCAACTACGTCGAGGGCGAGTCGCTGATCATGGCGATCAAGGACATCGCCGTGTCCTCGGGTTCGGCCTGCACCTCGGCCTCGCTGGAGCCGTCCTACGTGCTGCGCGCCCTGGGCCGCAGCGACGAACTGGCGCACAGCTCGATCCGCTTCACCATCGGCCGTTTCACGACCGAAGAGGACATCGACTTCGCCATCAACCTGCTGAAGTCGAAGGTCGGCAAACTGCGCGAACTGTCGCCGCTGTGGGACATGTTCAAGGAAGGGATCGATCTGAATTCGATCCAATGGGCAGCCCACTAATAAGTTTTGAGCGCGCTTAGCGCTTTAAGAATCTCTAGGAGTATTCAAAATGGCATATTCGGACAAAGTACTGGACCACTACGAAAACCCGCGCAACGTCGGCGCCTTCGACAAGGGCGACGATGCGATCGGCACCGGCATGGTCGGCGCACCGGCCTGCGGCGACGTGATGAAGCTGCAGATCAAGGTCAACGACCAGGGCCTGATCGAAGACGCGAAGTTCAAGACCTACGGCTGCGGCTCGGCCATCGCATCGAGCTCGCTTGTGACCGAATGGGTCAAGGGCAAGTCGCTGGACGAAGCGCTGGCGATCAAGAACACCCAGATCGCCGAAGAGCTGGCGCTGCCGCCGGTGAAGATTCACTGCTCGATTCTGGCAGAAGACGCGATCAAGGCCGCCGTGGCCGACTACAAAGCGAAGCACGCCGAGAAGGCGTAATAGTTAGCAAAGACTGGAGTAACCGTAATGGCAATCACCCTGACTGAAAAAGCCGCGAAGCACGTCAACCGTTACCTCGAACGCCGGGGCAAGGGCATCGGCTTGCGCTTCGGTGTGCGCACGACCGGCTGCTCCGGCCTGGCCTACAAGCTTGAGTACGTCGACGATGCGAGCGCGGAAGACAACGTCTTTGAATCGCACGGCGTGAAGGTCTTCGTCGACCCGAAGAGCCTGCCCTACATCGACGGCACCGAACTGGACTTCGCCCGCGAAGGCCTGAACGAGGGCTTCCGCTTCAACAACCCGAACGTCAAGGATAACTGCGGCTGCGGCGAAAGCTTCCGCATCTGACCGGCATGCAGAACCACTTCGAGCTGTTCCAGCTGCCGGCCACGTTCGCGGTCGACCAGGACCGATTGGACGCGGCCTACCGCGAAGTCCAGGGCCGCGTGCACCCGGACCGCTTCGTCAACGCCACCGACGCCGAGAAGCGCGTGGCGATGCAGTGGGCGACCCGCGCCAACGAGGCCTACCAGACCCTGCGCAATCCGCAGAAGCGCGCGCAGTACCTCTGCGAGATCAACGGCGTCGACCTGCAGACCGAGTCGAACACGGCGATGCCCGCAAGCTTCCTGATGCAGCAGATGGAATGGCGCGAGGCGCTCGAGGATGCACGCTCCTCGAAGGATGCGGGCGCGCTGGACGAGCTGGACGCCCAGCTGCGCCGCGAGCGCAAGGGCATGCTGGAACAGGTCGGCAGGCAGCTGGATGCCGGCGATTATCATGGCGCCGCGCAGACCGTGCGCGCCATGATGTTCCTCGATAAATTCGGGGAAGAGGTACAGTACGCGTTCGAAGCACTGGACGCGTAACAGCGAATGGTTTTTTCGTAGGGTGGGCGGGTCTCCCGCCCACGCGTCCAACCAGAATATGCGCCGCGGCAACGCATGCATTTGTTGAACGCGTGGGCGGGGAACCCGCCCACCCTACAATGACGATACGTCGTCGCACAAAACAAGAACACAGGTAACACGACAATGGCACTACTCCAAATCGCCGAACCCGGCATGTCCACCGCCCCGCACCAGCACCGCCTGGCGGTCGGCATCGACCTGGGCACCACCAACTCGCTGGTTGCCACCGTCCGCAGCGGCAGCCCGGAAGTGCTGAGCGACGAGGATGGCCGCCCGCTGCTGCCGTCGGTCGTGCGTTACCTGCCCAATGGCCATGCCAATATCGGCTACAAGGCCCAGGCCTGCCAGACCCAGGATCCGAAGAACACCATCGTCTCGGTCAAGCGCTTCATGGGCCGCGGGCTGAAAGACATCGCCCACGCCGAGAACCTGCCGTACGACTTCGTCGATGGTCCCGGCATGGTGCAGATCAACACCGTTGCCGGCGTGAAGAGCCCGGTCGAGACCTCGGCCCAGATCCTGGCCACGCTGCGCCAGCGCGCCGAGGATTCGCTCGGCGACGAGCTGGTTGGCGCCGTGATCACCGTGCCGGCCTATTTCGACGACGCCCAGCGCCAGGCAACCAAGGACGCGGCCCAGCTGGCCGGCCTGAACGTGCTGCGTCTGTTGTCCGAGCCGACTGCGGCCGCCATCGCCTACGGCCTGGACCACGGCAAGGAAGGCGTCTACGCCGTCTACGACCTGGGCGGCGGCACCTTCGACATCTCGATCCTCAAGCTCTCGAAGGGCGTGTTCGAAGTGCTGGCCACCGGCGGCGACTCGGCCCTGGGCGGCGACGATTTCGATCACCGCCTGTTCTGCTGGATCGTCGAGCAGGCCAAGCTGGCGCCGCTGTCCGAGCACGATACGGCCACCTTGATGGTCAAGGCGCGCCAGGCCAAGGAACTGCTGTCGACCAACGAAGAAACCTCGATCGAGGCGATCCTGAAGTCGGGCGAGATCGTGCAGGTGACCATTAGCGCTCACACCTTCGCCGAGATCACCAAACACCTGGTCGGCAAGACCATGAATGCGATCCGCAAGGCGATGCGCGACGCCGATGTGAGCGTCGAGGACGTCGACGGCGTCGTGATGGTCGGCGGCGCCACCCGCATGCCGCACGTGCGGCGCGCGGTGGGCGACTTCTTCCACACCATCCCGCACGCGAACATCGACCCGGACAAGGTGGTGGCGCTGGGCGCCGCCATCCAGGCGAACCTGCTGGCCGGTAACCGCGCCGAAGGCGACGACTGGCTGCTGCTGGACGTCACCCCGCTCTCGCTCGGCATCGAGACCATGGGCGGCCTGGTCGAGAAGATCATTCCGCGCAACTCGACCATTCCATGCGCGCGTGCGCAGGAGTTCACCACCTTCAAGGACGGCCAGACCGCGCTGGCGGTGCACGTGGTGCAGGGCGAGCGCGAGCTGGTCTCCGACTGCCGCTCGCTGGCGCGCTTCGAGCTGCGCGGCATCCCGCCGATGGCGGCCGGCGCGGCGCGCATCCGCGTGACCTACCAGGTCGATGCGGACGGCCTGCTGTCGGTGTCGGCGCGCGAGACCCGTTCGGGCGTGGAAGCTTCCATTACTGTCAAACCGTCCTACGGCCTGGGCGACGACGAAGTGGCGCGCATGCTGCAGGATTCCTACACCTCGGCCCAGGGCGACATGCAGATGCGCGCGCTGCGCGAAGAGCAGGTCGAAGCCGAGCGCATCCTGCTGGCGACCCAGTCGGCGCTGGATGCCGATGCCGAGCTGCTGGACGATGCGGAGCAGGCCGAGGTGGCGACACTGGTGCAGGGCGTGCGCGATGCGGTCCAGCGTTCCAGCGATGCGTCGCTCGAGGCGGGCCAGCGCCAGGATGCATTGCACGCGGCGGTGCAGGCCCTCGCCAGGGGCACGGAAGAATTCGCGGCGCGCCGGATGGACAAGAGCGTTCGCAAGGTCCTGGCGGGCAAGTCGCTGGACGAGGTTTAAACCACTATTCTCAAGACCGTCATTCCCGCGCAGGCGGGGATCCAAGTTCGTAGCGCAGACGTGACGCACGCAAAATTGGGTTCCCGCCTGCGCGGGAACGACGGGTTGGGGTAGTCACACAGAAAAATTAACGAGGTAATCCAAGTGCCACAAATCGTCATCCTCCCCCACCCAGTCTTCTGCCCCGACGGCGCCGTGCTGGAATCCCCGGCCGGTAAATCGATCTGCGACGTCCTGCTGGAAAACGACATCGAGATCGAGCACGCCTGCGACCGCGTCTGCGCCTGCACCACCTGCCACGTGATCGTGCGCGAAGGCTTCGACTCGCTGAACGAACAGGAAGAAAAAGAAGAAGACATGCTGGACAAGGCCTGGGGCCTGGAACCGAATTCGCGCCTGTCCTGCCAGGCGATCGTCGCCGACGAAGACCTGGTCGTCGAGATCCCGAAATACACCATCAACCACGCAGCAGAGAAAAGCCACTGAAAGAGGCCTGCCATGAAGTGGACTGACGTCTCGGCGATTGCCGAGGCCCTGTACGAGAAGTATCCCGACGTCGACCCCGCCAACGTACGCTTCGTCGACCTGCACAACTGGGTCGTCGGGCTCGAGGGCTTCAACGACGACCGCACGCGCGGCGGCGAACGCGTACTGGAAGCCATTCAGGCAGCATGGATCGATGAAGCACGCTAAGCACACCCCCAAGCCACCAGCATCGCCGGAACTGCCGCCAGAGGTTCGCCCTGGCCAGTCCATCGAGTTGCTGAAGGAACTGCACATCCTCACGCGCGACGGCAAACTGAACCAGGACAGCCGCCGCAAGCTCAAGCAGGTCTACCACCTGTACAACTTCATCGAGCCCTTGCTGAAGGACGTGCTGGAACAGAAGCAGGCCGTCTCGCTGGTCGACCACGGCGCCGGCAAGTCCTACCTCGGCTTCATCCTGTACGACCTGTTCTTCAAGGGCCTGGAAGGCAATTCGCACATCTACGGCATCGAGACGCGCGAAGAGCTGGTCGCCAGGTCCACCGAGCTGGCCGCACGCCTGGGATTTGGCGGCATGTCCTTCCTGCCGCTGTCGGTGGCGGAATCGACCACCTCGAGGGAGCTGCCGGAGACCATCGACATCGTCACCGCGCTGCACGCCTGTAACACGGCCACCGACGACGCCATCGACTTCGCGCTCAAGAAGCAGGCCAGGCACATGGTGCTGGTACCGTGCTGCCAGGCCGAGGTGGCGAGCGTGCTGCGCAAGAACAAGGGCAAGGAGCTGGGCCGCAGCGCACTGACCGAGATCTGGCGCCATCCGATCCACACCCGCGAGTTCGGCAGCCAGGTCACCAACGTGCTGCGCTGCCTGCAGCTGGAAGCCCACGGCTACCAGGTCACCGTCACCGAACTGGTGGGCTGGGAGCACTCGATGAAGAATGAACTCATCGTGGCGACCTACAAGAACCTGCCGCGCCGCCGCCCGACCGAGCGCCTGCAGGAAGTGATGGCCGAACTGGGCCTCGACGAGATGAAGCAACGTTTCTATACCCCTGTTACAGCAGACTGAGAACGATATGAGCAACCAGCACTGGATCGACCTGCGCAGCGACACCGTCACCCAACCATCGGAAGCCATGCGCGCTGCCATGGCCGCAGCCGACGTCGGCGATGACGTCTACGCCGACGACCCGTCGGTCAACCGCCTGCAGGATTACGCCGCCGACCTGTTCGGCTATGAGGCGGGCATGTTCGCACCGTCGGGTACCCAGACCAACCTGATCGCCCTGATGACGCACTGCGCTAGAGGCGACGAATACCTGGTTGGACAGGAAGCGCATACCTACAAGTACGAAGGCGGTGGCGCCGCGGTGCTGGGTTCGATCCAGCCGCAGCCGATCGTCAACCAGCCGGACGGCAGCATCGCACTGAGCGACATCGAGGCCTACATCAAGCCCGACGACATGCACTTCGCGCGCACCCGCCTGCTGGCGCTGGAAAACACCATCGGCGGCCGCGTGCTGCCGCAGGAGTACGTGAAGGCGGCAACCGATCTTGCGCATGGCAAGGGCCTGGCCACCCACCTGGACGGCGCCCGTATCGCCAACGCAGCGGTCAAGCAGGGCCTCAGCCTGCGCGACGTGGTCAAGGGCTTCGACACCGTCTCAGTCTGCCTGTCCAAGGGCCTGGGTGCGCCGGTCGGTTCGGTCCTGCTGGGCCCGAAAGCCTTCATCGAACAGGGCAAGCGCTGGCGCAAGATGCTGGGCGGCGGCATGCGCCAGGCCGGTGTGCTGGCGGCTGCAGCGCAGTACGCGCTCGAGCACAATGTGCAGCGCCTGGCCGAGGACCACGACAACGCTGCCGCGCTGGCCCGCGGCCTTGCCGAGATCGACGCGCTGAAGGTCGGCACGCCGCAAACCAACATCTTCTGGCTCGACATCCCGGCAGCTGCCTGCGAGCCGCTGCGCCAAACGCTGGCGCGCGCCCAGATCCGCGCCTCGATCGGCCCGCGTACCCGCCTGGTGACGCACCTGGACGTCAGCGCCGCCGACGTGGCGCGCACCGTCGAGGTGTTCAAGGGCTTCTTTGCTGAATGGCGCGGCTGATGAGTATTGATGCCATCCGTCTCGCCAAGCGCGTCGCCGCACAGCTGGGCTGCTCGCGCGCCGAGGCCGAACGCTACATCATGGGCGGAGGCATCAGCGTCGACGGCCAGGTGGTCGAAGACCCGGCCAGCCGCGTGTTGCCCTCGCAGGAGGTGCGCGTGCTGCCAGGCGCTTCGGCGGAAGAGGCGCCACCCGTGACCATCCTGCTGCACAAGCCGGCCGGTTTCAATTCGGGTGTCGGTGCGCGTGGCGAGCCGGCCCTGGGCTGCTTGACGCTTGACGCGCTGGCCCAGACGCACGGACAGCCGCGCTTTCTCAAGCGCCACCTGCACAAGCTGACCCTGACCTCGCCGCTGGAAACGGATGCGAGCGGACTGGTGATCTATACCCAGGACTTCCGCGTGGCACGCAAGCTGCTGGAAGAGGGCGAGCGCGTAGAGCAGGAATTCATCGTCGACGTCAGCGGCGCCATGGTGGAGGGCGGACTGGCGCTGCTGAATCACGGCCTGAGTTTCAACGGCAAGCCGATCGCGCCGATGAAGGTCAGCTGGCAGAGCGAGCACCGGCTGCGCTTTGCGCTCAAGGGCGTCAAGCCCGGGCTCATCGATCACATGTGCCGTGCCGTGGGGCTGGAGATTGTCGAGATGCGACGGATCCGCATCGGGCGTGTGCCGATGGCAGGGCTGCAGGTGGGGCAGTGGCGGTATCTGCTCGACTACGAGCGCTTCTGATCACCGCTTTCGCAAGAGCCCCATCCCCACCGCCGCCCCAAGCGCCACCGCACCCAGTACGAGCGCAGTATTGCGCGGCTCTTCCACCCTGCGCTCCCCACTGCGGATACCGCTGAAACCGTGCTGCGGCTCATACAGCGCCCCACGCGTATCCGGCACCCGCTCCGCCCGTTTCGCCCACCGGTCCAGGAAGTAGTTCATGCTGGAGGCGATCAGGTTTGGCGCCGCAAAATTACTGAGCCTGAACATCGCCACCGGTGCTCCGACGCCGGTGCTGGGGCGCGGATTGCGCGCCAGGTCCACCACCGCATCCGCCACCGTTTCCGGCTTCAGGACGCCCGGCGGATACGACAGCTTCGCCCCCGTGTAGTTGGCCCCATGGCGGAACCCCGGCGTATCGACAAAGGTCGGATACACGTCGCACACGTGAATGCGGGGCCGCTTGCCGAGTTCCGCCCGCAGCGATTCGCTGAAGCCCCGCAGGCCAAACTTGCTGGCCGAGTAGGCGGCGGCAAAGGGCGAGGCGACATAGCCGCCGGCCGAGATCATGTTGACCCAGATGCCCTGGTCCTGTTCCAGGAAGATCGGCAGCACCGCGTGCGCGTCGTTCATGTGGGTGAGGAGGTTGGTCTCGATCACGCGCCGGTGGTCGGACATCGGCACCTCGGCGTACTTGCCGACCGCGCCTGCGCCGACGCAGCTGAACCACAGGTCGATGCGGCCCAGCATGGAGCGCGCCTTGTGCGCAAAGCCCGCCACCGCGTCGGCGTCGATCGCATCCACGACCAGGGCTTCTGCCTCGCCTCCGGCCTGGCGGCAGCGCCGCACGACTTCATCCAGGCCTTCCTTGCCGCGCGCGCCCAGCACCAGCTGCGCACCCTCGCGGGCAAACGCGATGGCCGTTGCGGCCCCGATGCCGCTCGACGCGCCCATGATGACGACGCGGAAGTTCGATAGCTTCATGGCTCACCTTTCTACAGGATGCGTTGAAGCCTTCGATTATTCCGTTGTTTTCGCCAAGGCCGCGTTCGAATGCCGCGCGGCAAGCAAGCGCTACTTAGCGCTTGGCTTTTTTCGGCAGGGCGATCAGGCGGGTGCCCGCCAAACGGTCATGGAGGAATTGCCGGTCCTTGTCGAACAGGGCCGTCATTGCCCAGGGGACGATCCCCACCAGCAGGGCGATGCCGATCTGGCCCGGCTTGTGCAGGCCGAAGGCCCAGCACACGGCCAGCGCCGGAGCGAACCAGCCCCAGGCCAGCACGTAGCGCAGCAGCGCGGTCTTGAAGGGTACTTTGGCATGCCCGACTTTGACGAGCTTCATGCGCCAGGTCTTCATCGCCAGCGTATGGCCGCCGTCGATCCAGCACCACATGAAATAGGCGCCGGCCACCGCCACCAGCCACAGGTTCATGCCGAATTTCGCCACCGGATGCTGGCTGTTCAGGGTCAGCAGCATGTACAGGCCAATTGCGAAGGCGCACACGGCGAACAGGCAGAATGCCTCGTACACCATGGCCAGCAGGCGGCGCCGCACGCTTGGCGTTTCCACCATCGCCGGCTTAGTTGCTTGCGTTGCTGGCGCTGCCTGGGCTGCTTGCATTGGGTGCACTCTGGACGGAAGGGGCGGCGCTCGAGGTGCCGGCCGGGCTGGTGGCCGGCGGTGCGGGAGGCAGGGCCGGGGCAGGGCTTGCGGCCGTGGCCGGCGTGCCCGGCGTCGGCAGGATGCAGGTTGTGCCGCGGCGGGTGGCGCCCGGTGGGCAACTGGTCGGCGTAGCGATCACCGGCGAATGCGGCAGCGAGGGCGTTCCCTGGGTCGTGCCGGAACGGGCCAGGCGGCGCTTTTCTTCCTCGGACAGCTGCTTGTAGCTTTCCCAGGTCGCGGCCTTCTGGCCGGGCGCCAGCTTGCGGGTCTTGTTGAAATTCTCGCGCGCCAGGTTGCGTTGGGCCGGCGTCAGGCGCATCCACTGGCGCATGCGCTCGTGCACACGCTGCTGCTCGGCCGGGCTCATCGAGGCGAAGCGGGCGGACAGCTCGAGCCAGCGGCGCTTGCGCATGCCGTCCATGCCGTTCCATTCGGGCTGCAGTGGCTTGAGCGCGGCCTGCTGGGCGCGCGTCAGCTCGCGCCAGAGCGGCTTGTCGAGGGTCTTGGCAGGCGGCTTGGCGCCCGCAGAGGTCGTCGGAGGTGCGTCTGCGCCGCGCGCGGCGGGCGCGGTGGATTCTGACCGGTTGTAGACCGCCCAGGTCGCAGCCCCGGCGATCAGGACCGCTGCCGCAGTTGCAACAACGGCGATGCGGGGCTTCGGCGCGCTTTTCGTCATTGGTGGCGCTGCTGCGACTCCACGTAGGCATTGAAGCCATGGTCGAGGTACGCGGTCAGCGGCAGCTCGTCGGCCAGCACGGCGGCGTCGATCTCGGCCATGGCGGCCAGGCGCTGCTGCTGTTCGACTTGGTACACGCCGCCCATCCCGATGACCAGCGCCAGCATCGGCACCGCCACGGCGATACGCGCCAGCGCAGGGCCGGTGAACAGCGCATTGAAGTCGAACAGCGGACGCTTGCCCGGCTTGCCTGGTGCCGCATCAGGTTTCTTGCGTGACAAGGCGAGCGCGCGCGCCGCAGCCAGCCGCTCGGTCGTGGAAGCCGGCAGCGCGTCGAGGTTGTCGTTCAGGGCATGGCGTATCTTGTACGCCAGGTTGATGTCGTCCGTGTTCATAGCTTGATTCCCTTGGCCTTGAGCGCGGCGGCGAGGGCGTGGGTTGCACGGGAACAGTGCGTCTTTACGCTTCCCTCGGAGCAACCCATCGCTTCGGCCGTCTCGGCCACGTCCATATCCTGCCAGTAACGCATGAGGAAGGCTTCCCGTTGACGCGCCGGGAGCTTTTCTACTTCCTGTTCGATCAGACGCAAGGTTTGCGCACGCTCGAACTGATCGGCACTCGACTCTGCAGCGGCCGTTCCTTCCTCCGCTTCATAGGAAGAAAGTATATCAAAGTCCTCATCGTCCCCATCCGGCCGGCTGAAGCCTCCGAACAGGCTGACCCAGGTATTGCGAACCTTTTCGCGGCGGAAGTAGTCGAGGATGGTGGTCTGCAGGATGCGCTGGAACAGCATCGGCAGTTCGGCAGCCGGCTTGTCCCCGTATTTTTCGGCCAGCTTGATCATCGCATCCTGCACGATGTCGAGCGCCGCTTCGTCCTTGCGTACCGCATACACCGCCTGCTTGAACGCACGCCGTTCGACATTCGCGAGGAAGTCGTTGAGTTCTTTGTCTGTGGCCATGCGTGCTTGAAAGGGCGCTTGATGCGAATGCCGTAAGGAAAACTATCGAATCCTAGCAAAAAACCATGTTTCACGCATCGAAATCGCGCAGTGCCCGCCTAGTGGGTACCCTCGAAGCTTTCAAAAAGTGCATGAAGTTAGTCGAAATGATTCGTTGTTGGGGCTGGAGTGCGTGGCTATTCTGAAATCAGGTTCACTCAACGATAGCTACCATGCCGCTCGATTCGCCCCGCCAGGATTTCGACATCCGTCCTCTCGCCAACCAGCCGCTCGGCGCCGAAGTGCTGGGTCTCGACCTTGCCCGCCCGCTCGGCGACGAGGATTTCCGCCGCCTGCACCGTGCCCACCTCGATCACCACGTACTGGTGTTTCGCGACCAGTCCATCACCCCGCGCGAGCAGGTGACCTTCAGCCGCCGGTTCGGTCCGCTGCAGATCCACGTGCTGCGCCAGTTCCAGCTGCCGGAGCAGGAAGAGGTGCTGGTGATCTCGAACATCCGCGAGAACGGCCAGCCGATCGGCCTGGGCGACGCCGGCCACTTCTGGCATTCGGACCTGTCGTACAAGGCGGTGCCGAGCCTGGGTTCGATGCTGCACGCCCAGGAGCTCCCCACGGAAGGCGGCGACACCCTGTTCGCCAACCAGCATGCGGCCTATGACGCGTTGCCGGAACGGCTCAAGCGCGAGATCGAGGACTTGCGTGCCGAGCACAGCTACCTGGCGAAGTACGAGGAGCTGCGCCGGCGTAACCCGTGGCGGCCGAAGCTGACCCAGGAACAGATCGACGAGGTAGTGCCCGCCGTACACAAGGTAGTGCGCACCCATCCGGAAACCGGCCGCCGCGCGCTCTTCGTCAGCGAGCACTTCACCACCCGCATCGTGGGCCTGCCGGAAGAGCGCAGCCGCGAGCTGCTCGACCAGTTATTCGCGCACAGCACCCGTCCCGAATTCGTCTACCGCCACCAGTGGCAGCCGAAGGACATGGTGTTCTGGGACAACCGCTCGCTGATGCACCTGGCGACGCCCTTCCCGCAAGACCAGCGCCGCAAGCTCTACCGCACCACCATCGAGGGCGACGTCCCGTTCTGAACCGGAAAAACAAAATGACAATGAAGATGAAATTCGTGGCCGCCGTGGCCGCGCTGGCCCTCGGCGTGTCCTCGACCGCCCAGGCCGAAGGCAAGATCCGCATCGCCGAGCAGTTCGGCATCGTCTACCTGCTGCTCAACGTGGCCCAGGACCAGAAGCTGATCGAGAAGCACGGCAAGAAGCAGGGCGTCGATATCGACGTCGACTGGGTCAAGCTGTCGGGCGGCTCGGTGATTAACGATGCGCTGCTGTCCGGCTCGATCGACGTGGCGGGCGCCGGGCTGGGGCCGCTGTTCACGATCTGGGACCGCACCGCCGGCCGCCAGAACGTGCGCGCCATCGCTTCGCTCGGCAACTTCCCGTATTACCTGGTCAGCACCAACCCGGCGGTCAAGACCATTGCCGACTTCAGCCAGAAAGACCGCATCGCGCTGCCGGCCGTGACCGTTTCGGTACAGGCGCGCATCCTGCAAATGGCTGCCGCCAAGCAGTGGGGCAAGGCGGAATTCAAGAAGCTCGACCCGATCACGCAGACCGTGCCGCACCCGGATGCGGCGGCCGCCGTCATCGCCGGCAAGACCGAGCTGAACGCCCACTTCGGCAATCCGCCCTTCCAGGACCAGGAGCTGGCCGGCAACCCGCAAGCCCATATCGTGCTCAATTCCTATGACGTGCTGGGCGGGCCGAGCTCGGCCACCGTGCTGTACGCCACCGAGAAGTACGTCAAGGAAAACCCGAAGACCTACCGCGCCTTTATCGATGCGCTGGTGGAAGCGGCCCAGTTCGCCTCGACGAATCCGGAAGCGGCGGCCGACGCCTACCTGCGCGTCAACAAGGGCAACATCGACCGGGGTTTATTACTCAAGGTGATCAGGAACCCGCAGGTGCAGTTCAAGGTGGCGCCGCAGAACACGCTCGGCCTGGCCCAGTTCATGCACGAGGTGGGCGCCATCAAGACCCGGCCGGCCAGCTGGCGCGATTACTTCTTCGCTCACCCGGCACTCGACAAAGGAAGCTGACATGAGTCCCCTGAACCTGGTTCCGCCGCCCGAGCCCTTGCTGCGCGCCGAGCACGTCACGCTGGAATACCGGGGCGAGCGCGGCATCGTGCGCGCCACCGAGGATGTCAGCTTCGACGTGTACCGGGGCGACCGCTTCGTACTGCTGGGGCCATCCGGCTGCGGCAAGTCGACGCTACTCAAGGCCGTCGGCGGCTTCATCGCCCCGCAGGCCGGCAGCTTGACCCTGGATGGCAAGGCGATCAGCCGGCCGGGGCCGGACCGGATCGTCGTGTTCCAGGAATTCGACCAGCTGCCGCCCTGGAAGACGGTGCGCGAGAACGTCATGTTCCCGCTGCTGGCCAATGGCGTGAAGCGCAAGGAAGCCGATCAGCGGGCACGCCACTGGCTGGGCAAGGTGGGGCTGGCGCGCTTTGCCGACGCCTATCCGCATACGCTGTCGGGCGGGATGAAGGCGCGGGTGGCGATCGCCCGGGCGCTGGCGATGCAGCCGGCGATCCTGTTGATGGACGAGCCCTTCGCGGCGCTCGATGCGCTGACGCGCCGCACCATGCAGGAAGAGCTGCAGGCGCTGTGGGATGAGATCGGGTTCACCATGCTGTTCGTGACCCATTCGATCGAAGAGGCGCTGGTGGTGGGGAACCGGATCCTGCTGCTGTCGCCGCATCCGGGACGGGTGAGGGCGGAGCTCAATAGTCATCAGTTCAGCCTGGCCAGTGCGGGGAGCAGCGAGTTCCAGCAAGCAACCCAGCGGATCCATGGCCTGTTGTTCGGTGGGCAAGAACAGCCCGGGCGTGTGAGCGAGGGAGTGGCGCATGGTTAATCCACCGATTCGGCCGGAGTACGTGCTCGAGACGGGGCCGGCGGCGCCGTCACTAACTACTGCGCCGGGTTTTGCACTGCCCGACCTGGGCTGGCTGCGCAAGCTCGGCATCCTGGCGGCCATCGCGGTGATCTGGGAGCTGCTGGCACGCTGGTTCGACAACGATCTGCTGCTGCCGGGCGCCGTCCAGACCGGCAAGGCGTTTGCGGACGGACTGGCCACGGGCGAGCTGTGGGGCTATGTGAGCGTGTCGCTGCAGGTGCTGACCCAGGGCTTTGCGCTCGGCGTGGCGGGCGCCTTCCTGCTGACCTGGCTGGCCGTGTCGGGCAAGCTGGGGCGGGAGTTGATCGATACGCTGGCCTCGATGTTCAACCCGCTGCCGGCGATCGCGCTGCTGCCGCTGGCCCTGCTGTGGTTCGGGCTGGGCAAGGGCAGCCTCTTGATGGTGCTCGTGCATTCGGTGCTGTGGCCGCTGACCCTGAACGCCACTGCCGGCTTCCGCTCGGTGCCCGAGACGCTGCGCATGGCCGGCCGCAACTATGGCCTGGGCGGGCTGCGCATGGTGCTGCAGATCCTGATCCCGGCCGCGCTGCCGAGCATCCTGTCCGGGCTGAAGATTGGCTGGGCGTTTGCCTGGCGCACCCTGATCGCGGCCGAGCTGGTGTTCGGCAGCACCTCGGGGCAGGGCGGACTGGGCTGGTATATCTTCCAGAGCCGTAACGAGCTCTTCACCGACAAGGTGTTCGCGGGGCTGGCCGCCGTCATCCTCATTGGTCTCGCTGTCGAGCACTTCGTGTTTCAGACGCTAGAGCGCCTGACCGTCCGCCGCTGGGGCATGCAGCGCTGATGCTGCCGCGTTTGAACGCGTGGGCGGCATAGCCGCCCACCCTACGAACTTCTGCACCATTTTGGTTCAAGAAAAATAATCTCTCATATGCCTTGACCAAAATGGTGCAACGCAGTAATGTGTTCCGACGCTTTGCATCCCCAAAGCTCTCCGGTCACCCGGTGAAGGCCCACAAGCCATCTCCGGACTGACGCGCTTTCATTTGTAGGCAGTTTGCTCCGACCCGCGCCACAAGCGCGAGAGATGCGTATAAACGCTACAGACACTCAAGCCGAACGAGTTGCGCCCAGCGCCCGTGCGTAAGGAACCTACGGTGTTCCGAAGCACAGCCGCGACCGCAGAGAGAAGGGAAGCATGAGCGTCGTCGCGCATTTCGCATTTCGTTAGGAACGGGCATCCGATCAAACTCCCTCTGGGTCTTGAAAGGAATGAACATGATTAACGAAACATCAGCCCCGATCACGGGCGCTGAGATTGTGGTGCGTTGTCTCGCGGAAGAGGGCGTCAAGCACGTCTTCGGCTATCCCGGCGGGGCAGTCCTCTACATCTACGACGCCATCTTCAAGCAGGACAAGTTCCAGCACGTCCTGGTCCGTCACGAACAGGCCGCGGTCCATGCCGCAGACGCTTATTCGCGCAGCTCCAACACCGTCGGCGTGGCCCTCGTGACCTCCGGTCCGGGCGTGACCAATGCCGTCACCGGCCTGTCCACGGCCTACATGGATTCGATCCCGATGGTCGTGATTTCCGGCCAGGTGCCGAGCCATGCAATCGGCCAGGACGCCTTCCAGGAATGCGACACGGTCGGCATCACCCGCCCCGTGGTCAAGCACAACTTCCTGGTCAAGGATGTCCGCGAACTGGCCTCGACCATCAAGAAAGCCTTCTATATCGCCCGCACCGGCCGTCCCGGTCCCGTGCTGGTCGATATCCCGAAGGACATCAGCATGCACAAGTGCGCGTACGACTACCCTCGCGAGATCGAGATGCGTTCGTACAAGCCGGTGGACAAGGGTCACGCGGGCCAGATCCGCAAGGCCGTGCAGCTGCTGCAGGGCGCTGAGCGCCCGATGATCTATGCGGGCGGCGGCGTCATCCTGGCCAATGCCTCGAACGAGCTGAACCGCATGGTCGAGAAGACCGGCTTCCCGGTGACCAACACGCTGATGGGCCTGGGCGCTTCGCGCTCGTCCAGCCCGCACTTCGTGGGCATGCCCGGCATGCACGGCACCTACGAAGCCAACATGGCGATGCAGCACTGCGACGTCCTGATCGCTATCGGCGCGCGCTTCGACGACCGCGTGATCGGCAACCCGAAGCACTTCGCCAGCAACCCGCGCAAGATCATCCACATCGACATCGACCCCTCGTCGATTTCGAAGCGGGTGAAGGTCGACATCCCGATCGTCGGCAACGTCAAGGACGTGCTGGTCGAGCTGCTGGCCCAGCTGGACGCTTCGACGACCCAGCCGAACACGGGGGCGCTGCAGGCCTGGTGGAAGCAGATCGCCGAATGGCGTGGCAAGGACTGCCTGGCCTACACGGATTCCAGTGAGCTGATCAAGCCGCAGTCGGTCATCGAGCAACTGCACCGGGTGACCAATGGCGACGCCTTCATCACCTCGGACGTCGGCCAGCACCAGATGTGGGCCGCGCAGTACTACGGTTTCGACAAGCCGCGCCGCTGGATCAACTCGGGCGGCCTGGGCACCATGGGCGTCGGCCTGCCGTACGCGATGGGCGTGCAGATGGCGAACCCGGATGCGACCGTCGCCTGCGTCACCGGCGAAGGCTCGATCCAGATGTGCATCCAGGAACTCGCGACCTGCAAGCAATACCACCTGACCCCGAAGATCATCCTGCTGAACAACCGCTTCCTCGGCATGGTGCGGCAGTGGCAGCAGATCGACTACGGCTCGCGCTATTCCGAGTCCTATATGGATTCGCTGCCGGACTTCGAGAAGCTGGCCGAGGCCTACGGCCACGTCGGCATGCGCATCGAGAAGCCGGGCGACGTCGAGGGTTCGCTGCGCGAAGCCTTTGCGATGAAGGACCGCCTGGTGTTCATGAACTTCATCACCGACCAGAGCGAGAATGTCTGGCCGATGGTCAAGGCCGGCAAGGGCCTGAATGAAATGCTGCTCGGCTCGGAGGACCTGTAATGCGACACATCATTTCCGTCCTCCTCGAGAACGAAGCCGGTGCGCTGTCGCGCGTGGTCGGCCTGTTCTCCGCGCGCGGCTACAACATCGAAACGCTGACCGTGGCGCCGACCGAAGACGCGACCCTGTCGCGCATGACCATCGTCACCAGCGGCTCGGACGACATCATCGAGCAGATCACCAAGCACCTGAACCGCCTGATCGAGGTGGTGAAGGTGGTCGACCTCACCGAAGGGCAGCACATCGAGCGCGAGCTCATGCTCATCAAGGTGCGGGCCGTCGGCAAGGAGCGCGAAGAGATGAAGCGCACCGCCGACATCTTCCGCGGCCGGATCATCGACGTGACCGAGAAGACCTACACGATCGAACTGACCGGCGCCAAGAGCAAGCTGGATGCCTTCATCGACGCCATCGACCGCGCCTCGATCCTCGAGACGGTCCGTACCGGCGGCTCCGGCATCGGCCGCGGCGAACGCATCCTCAAGGTTTAAAAAGTCGTAGGGTGGTCGGCTCTGCCGACCGCGCGTTCAACCGACGCAAACGTACTCACACATTAAAAAATTTAAAGGAATGACCATGAAAGTTTTCTACGACAAAGACTGCGACCTCTCCCTCATCAAAGGCAAGAACGTCGCCATCATCGGCTACGGCTCGCAGGGCCACGCCCACGCCCAGAACTTGTCCGAATCCGGCGTGAACGTCACCGTCGGCCTGCGCCGCGGCGGCGCTTCCTGGAACAAGGTCGAAGCGGCCGGCCTGAAGGTCGCCGAGGTCGACGAGGCCGTGCGCAACGCCGACGTCATCATGATCCTGCTGCCTGACGAGAACATCGCCGAAGTCTACAAGAACAACGTCGAGCCGAACGCGAAGCAGGGCGCCGCGCTGGCCTTCGCCCACGGCTTCAACGTGCACTACGGCCAGGTCGTGCCGCGCGCCGACCTCGATGTCATCATGATTGCACCGAAGGCCCCGGGCCACACCGTGCGCGGCACCTACCGCCAGGGTGGCGGCGTGCCGCACCTGGTCGCGGTCTACCAGGACAAGTCCGGCTCGGCGCGCGACATCGCGCTGTCCTATGCCATGGCCAACGGCGGCGGCCGCGCCGGCATCATCGAGACCAACTTCCGCGAAGAGACCGAGACCGACCTGTTCGGCGAGCAGGCCGTGCTGTGCGGCGGCACCGTGGAACTGATCAAGGCCGGCTTCGAGACCCTGGTGGAAGCGGGCTACGCGCCGGAGATGGCCTACTTCGAGTGTCTGCACGAACTCAAGCTGATCGTCGACCTGATCTACGAAGGCGGCATCGCCAATATGAACTACTCGATCTCGAACAACGCGGAATACGGCGAGTACGTCACCGGCCCGAAGGTCGTCACCTCGGCCACCAAGGATGCGATGCGCCAGTGCCTGAAGGACATCCAGACCGGCGAATACGCGAAGAGCTTCATCCTCGAGAACAAGGCCGGCGCCCCGACCCTGATCTCGCGCCGCCGCCTGACCTCGGAGCACCAGATCGAGGAAGTCGGCGCCAAGCTGCGCGCGATGATGCCGTGGATCGCCAAGAACAAGCTGGTGGACCAGTCGAAGAACTGATCTGCTACGCTTCACAGAAACGGGCCGTTGGCCCGTTTTTTTTCGCCCGAGGCAAACGGAGACAAATCGAGACAGGTGTTAACCGAAATGCTCAGTTGCAACGATCCATTACAAATTCACGATGGAAGTGCTGGGGCCAGTATCGTATAAGTAACGCGGACATCCGCTGAACTTACTGGAGAACAATAATGAAACTGTCGAAATCCCTCGTCGCCGCTGCCCTGGTCCTGGCATTCCAGGCCCACGCGCAAACCATGCCTGCCGCGCCTGCGGGTGCGAGCCAAGCGTCGACCGCCGGCACGCTGGTCGTGGTGCCGGCCTTCGGCGAAGTGAAACACGCCAACGACCAGGCCACCGTCACCTTCGCCGTCGAAGAGCACGACAAGGACAAGAACGCCGCTGCGGCGCGCGTCAATCGCAAGATGAAGGAGGGCACCGACATCGTGCGCCGCGCCGATCCGAAGGCCGAGCTCAAGACCATGGGCTACTACACCTATCCGGTCTACCCCGAGGTGCCGCCGATGCCGCCGCAGCCGGCCTCGGTTGCGCCGGTGAAGCCGGTGCCGATCGCCTGGCGCGTCGGCCAGTACCTGGAAGTAAAGACGAGCAACCTGGCCGAGCTGCCGAAAACCGCTGCGGTAGCGCAGAAAGTTCTGCAGATCAATAATGTCCAGTTCGGCCTGAGCCCGGAACTGGAAAAGCGCCTGGACGACCAGCGCATTGCCGCCACCTACCGCAACCTGAACGAACGCATCGCCTCGATTGCCAGGGCGATGGGCCGTCCCCAGGGCACGGCCGTGATCGAGACCGTCGACTTCGAAGGCTCGGGCAACTATGCGGGCGACGGCGCGGCTGCCGCGGCGCCGATGGTGATGCGCTCCAGCGCCATGAAAGAGGCGGCCGACCAGATGCCGGAGCCGAGCTTCGAACCGGGCGAAACCACCCTCCAGATGCGTCTGGTAGGTAAGGTGCGATTCAAGTAAGTATAGCGATTCGCTAACATGCAGTTCCCGCCTCTATAATGCTGGGAACTGCATTACTTGAATACGGATCTTTATGCCAACTTTTCCACGCCGACGACCACCCGGAGCTGCGCCCAAGGCGCCACGTTTTTCCCGTTTGAAAAAGCGCTTCGGGCGGCGAGCGGAAGACCGTGTCCAGGGCGAACGCGGACGCGGCATCTACCTGTTGCCGAACGCGTTCACGACCGGCGCGCTGTTCTGCGGCTTCTATGCGATCGTGATGGCGATGAATCAGCGCTTCGAGCATGCCTGCTGGGCCGTGTTCGTTGCCATGATCCTCGACGGGCTGGACGGCCGCATCGCGCGCCTGACCAATACCCAGTCGGAGTTCGGCGCGCAGTACGACTCGCTGTCGGACATGGTCTCCTTCGGCGCAGCGCCTGCGCTGGTGATCTATGAATGGTCGCTCCGCGGCCTGGGCAAGCTGGGCTGGATCGCTGCCTTCATCTACTGCGCCGGCGCCGCGCTGCGCCTGGCGCGCTTCAATACCAATATCGAGGTGGTGGACAAGCGCTTCTTCCAGGGCTTGCCGAGCCCGGCCGCGGCGGCGCTGATCGTCGGCTTCATCATGATGATGACCGACCCGGACATCAACGTCAGCTCGCGCCAGGTCGACTGGGTGAGCTGGGGCCTGGCCGTGTTCGCCGGCCTGACTATGGTGTCGAACGTGCCCTTCTACAGCTTCAAGGACGTCAACTTCCGCAAGTCGGTGCCCTTCATCGTGGTATTCCTGATCGCGCTGGCCTTCGCGCTGCTGGCGATCGACCCGCCCAAGGTGCTGTGGCCGATCTTCGTGATCTACGGCCTGTCCGGCTATGCCGTGTTCGCCTGGCGCGCGGCCAAGGGCAAGCCGGTCAGCATCATTCCGCTCGACGACGACGAGCCGGAAGAGGGCGTGCGCCGGTAGATCTGTCTGAACGTAGGGTGGTCGGATTCTCCGACCGCGCGTTCAACAAAAGTTCGAGTCGTCACAGAGCGCCCGCGAGTCGAACGCGCGGTCGGCAGAGCCGACCACCCTACGCGTTGAGCGGCATTACCAGCCGACGCGCTCCTTCGGTTCGTACATCGGGTCCGGCCCGTTCATCATCTGCTGCACGACGCCCTGGCGGTCGAAGTGCACGTGCATCATCGAGTTCCACACGCCTGCTTCCTTGTAGCGGTAGGACCATACTTCCCAGTCGCGCATTGCAATGTAGGAGCGCTCCGCCGGTCGCCCGACCGTCTTGAGCACATCGTCCCTGGTCGCCTGGCCGATCTTGAGCGTGGCGAACTTTTCCCCCGTTAGTACCTGCTCATAGGCTGCCAGCCGGCCATCCGCACCGATGCGCGCCATATAAGTCTGCTGGCCCATCGGCCCGGTCGCGTATTCGAAGAGCTGCTCCTCGCCCATCCGGTAGACCGAGGTCGGGGCGCCCATCTTCTGCTGCACGACGGCTACCGGGTCGCCCGGGCTGGGCGTTTGCCGGATGATTCCGGCGCAACCACCGAGCATGACGAGCGACGCGAATGTTGTAAATCTGATCAATTTGTTCATCGTTGACCCCACCAATTGCCGTAAAAACCCCATCATCCACCTTTTGGGCGACGCAAACAGTGGCCCCGGGTGCCGTTTTCCCCTATACTGGCGGGTCTGTCCGTTTTGGGCAGGTAATTCATCAATCACGGTACGCTGGGTTTCGACTCATGTACCGCATGTGAAAGGTAACATCATGACCGTAGAAAACATCAACAAAGCCGCGATCATCGCGGACAACGCACGTGGCCAGAACGATACCGGTTCGCCGGAAGTCCAGGTCGCACTGCTGACCGCACGCATCAACGAGCTGAACGGCCACTTCAAGGCGCACCAGAAAGATCACCACTCGCGTCGTGGCCTGATCATGATGGTCAACCGTCGTAAGAGCCTGCTGGCTTACCTGAAGCGCAAGGACGCAAACCGTTACCGCGACCTGATCGCCAAGCTCGGCCTGCGTAAGTAATCGTTGGTCCAGACGATTTAGTCACGAAATGCCTGCGCCAGATACCTGTCGCGGGCATTTTTTGTTTCTAGTTTGTTAGTTGTTTTGCAGCAATGACGGAAATGTTCCGTCCGAGTGTGTGAAAAATTCAGATTTTTTCGCACGCTCTTCGTGGTGAGGTGAACGACAGCCCCTGAAAATCTGTCGGCAAATAGAAAGGGATTACCCATGTTTAACAAAGTTACGAAAACCTTCCAGTACGGTCAACACACGGTCACCCTGGAGACGGGTGAAATCGCGCGCCAGGCAAGCGGCGCCGTCGTCGTGTCGGTCGAAGATACCGTCATCCTGGCAACCGTGGTCGCCAAGAAGGACGCCAAGCCGGGCCAGGATTTCTTCCCCCTGACCGTCGACTACATGGAGAAAACGTACGCAGCCGGTAAGATCCCGGGTGGCTTCTTCAAGCGCGAAGGCCGTCCTTCGGAAAAAGAAACCCTGACTTCGCGCCTGATCGACCGTCCGATCCGTCCGCTGTTCCCGGAAGGCTACCTGAACGAAGTCCAGGTCATCATCCACGTCCTGTCGGTCAATCCTGAGATCGATCCGGACATCCCGTCGATGATCGGCGCCTCGGCTGCGCTGTGCATCGCCGGCATCCCGTTCAATGGCCCGATCGGCGCAGCGCGCGTCGGCTATGCGAACGGCCAGTACATCCTGAACCCGACCACCACCCAGCTCAAGACCTCGCAGATGGACCTGGTCGTGGCAGGTACCGAAACCGCCGTGCTGATGGTGGAATCGGAAGCGCAGCAGCTGTCGGAAGAAGTCATGCTGGGCGCGGTCGTCTTCGGCCACGACCAGATGAAGGCCGTCATCGACGCGATCCACGACCTGGTGGCCGAAGGCGGCAAGCCGGAAGTCGAATGGAGCCCGGCGCCGAAGAACGAACAACTGATCGCCCGCGTGAGCGACCTGGCTGCCGAGAAGGTCCGCGACGCCTACCAGACCCGCGAGAAGTCGGCGCGCCAGCAGAAGCTGAAGTCGATCTCGGCCGAAGTGATGGCTGGCCTGGCAACCCAGGGCGTCGAAGCCGATGCGGCCGAAGTCGGCAACATCCTGTTCGACATGGAAGCCAAGGTCGTGCGTTCGCAGATCCTGAACGGCGAGCCGCGCATCGACGGCCGCGACACCCGCACCGTGCGTCCGATCGCGATCCGCACCGGCGTGCTGCCGCGTACCCACGGTTCGGCCCTGTTCACCCGCGGCGAAACCCAGGCGCTGGTCGTGGCTACCCTCGGCACCGCGCGCGACAGCCAGAAGATCGACGCGCTGATGGGCGAGTACACCGACGACTTCATGATGCACTACAACATGCCTCCGTTCGCCACCGGCGAAACCGGTCGCGTGGGCACCCCGAAGCGTCGCGAAGTCGGCCACGGCCGTCTGGCCAAGCGCGCGCTGGTCGCTGCGCTGCCGTCGGCTGACGAGTTCAGCTACTCGGTGCGCCTGGTCTCGGAAATCACCGAGTCGAACGGCTCCTCCTCGATGGCTTCGGTCTGCGGCGGCTGCCTGGCGCTGATGGACGCCGGCGTGCCGATGAAGGCGCACGTCGCCGGCATCGCCATGGGCCTGATCAAGGAAGGCGGCAAGTTCGCAGTCCTGACCGACATCCTGGGTGACGAAGATCACCTGGGCGACATGGACTTCAAGGTCGCAGGTACCCCGGCAGGCATCACCGCGCTGCAGATGGACATCAAGATCCAGGGCATCACCAAGGAAATCATGCAGGTGGCGCTGGCGCAAGCCAAGGAAGCCCGCCAGCACATCCTGGCCGAGATGCAGAAGGCCGTGCCGAGCGTGAAGACCGAGCTGTCGGACTTCGCACCGCGCCTGATCACCATCCGCATCAACCCGGAAAAGATCCGTGACGTGATCGGCAAGGGCGGCGCTGTCATCCGCGCACTGACCGAAGAAACCGGCACCCAGATCGACATCACCGACGAAGGCGTCGTGACCATCGCGTCGGTCGATGCCGCCGCCGGCCAGGAAGCCAAGCGCCGCATCGAAGAGCTGACCGCATCGGTCGAAGTGGGCAAGACCTACGACGGCACCGTGCTCAAGCTGCTGGACTTCGGCGCCATCGTCCAGGTCATGCCGGGCAAGGACGGCCTGCTGCACATCTCGCAGATCGCCAACGAGCGCGTCAACGCCGTGGCCGACTACCTGAAGGAAGGCCAGCAAGTGCGCGTGAAGGTCCTCGAGACCGACGAGCGCGGCCGTCTGAAGCTGTCGATGAAGGCCGCCGATCCGGTGGAAGGCGCGGCGCAGTAAAGCGTTCGCGGCTTCAGGCCAGTAAAAACCGCCAGTGCGTGAGCCTGGCGGTTTTTTTCATTTGCAAGGTCCGGATTTGAGGCGCCACAACAAGCGCCCGAGGCATCCTCCGAGAATCGTAGGGAAATGCCTCTTTCGTGTGGACCGAGCATGCGTTCTCTCATTTCCCTGATCTGCCTCTCGCTGTGCCTGCAAGCCTGCGGCGGCAATACCTCCGTCGCCCTGTACATCGAGTGGGGTTCCTGCGACTTCGACCGCGAACGCTGGGCCATGGCGGACCGGATCGGGCGCGGTTGCATGATGGCATCTTTCCTCGAGAAGCATCCGCCGGCAGGGATGCCGGTTGTCGAGCTCAAGCTGTGGCTGGGCGAACCCAGCACCTATGTCGACTTCGACGACCCCGCCTACCTGGTCGCACAGGCGGCAGGCAATGGCGGCGCGGCCCGCGAGCAGTTGCTGGTGTTCAGGACCGACCGCCAAACGGGCCGGGTGATCGAGACCCTGCTACGCTCGCCACGCTAGGGCAGTAGAAGCCGGCTGAGCCCGGCGCGGGCGCGTGAGCAGCGTGCCCAGCGGCGTTTCCACCCATCTGCAGAATGCGGCCCCGGCGGCCAGGCTGGCGGCCCATGCAAGCGCCATGCCGAAGGCTTGTGCATATGCCTGTTCCGGAACGAAGCGCGCAAAGGCGGCGTTCACGACTAGGCACACCGGGAAGTGCACGAGGAAGACCGAAAACGAGATCTTGCCCGCGTAATCGACGGCCGAGCGCGCCAGCCCGGCGCGCGACACCGCCTGGAAACGCCCGAACAGGAACAGCAGGCAGGCCACCGCATAGGCCAGCGCGATGCGGCTGCGGAAGTCCAGCAGCAGGGCGAGCGCCGGCAGCAGCAGGAGCGCCCCCAGCAGCATGGCGGCGGGAGCAGGACGGCGGGCCGGATCGCTGGCCCACCAGGCCAGCGCACCCAGCCCGTAGCTGCCGAAGAAGTAGGGCGCCCACACATCCCAGTCCGCATCCAGATTGAAGTGCAGGAGCGAGGCGCCGACACCGGTCACGACCAGGCTAGGGAGCAGCCAGCCTGGCGTACGTCTTCCTGCCAGCTGGCCGGACAGCCAGGCCAGCAGCGCCATCATGGCATACAGCTGGAGGTCGATCGCCACATACCACGCGCCCGCAGACAGCGACTCCATGCCGAGCACGCCGTGCAGCAGCAGCGCATGGGCGCCCAATTGGGCGAGCGTCGGCGGCGCCGAGATGGAGTCGTGCGTCATCCACCCGGCGGCCACGCTGGATGCCAGGACGGCCAGCAGCATCGCCACGAAGAAGGGCGGGGCTAGCTTGGTGTAGCGCCGGCCAACGAGCTGCAGCGGGTTGGCGCGGCCGGGCAGGCCGCGTGGCGACAGCGACTTGGCGGCCAGGAAGCCGCCGATGACCAGGAAGACCTGCACGGCGATGCGCGCGTGGTCAACCAGCCAGTCGACCAGCAAGGGCATGATGCTCCGGGCATGGTCGGCCATGGGGCCGTAGAAGGCCAGGTGATGCAGGACGATCAGCTGGGCCGCGAGGCCTTTTAACAGGTTAATCAGGACAAACTGCTTCCGGTTTGCCGGGCTCAGCTCCGGCGTATTGACAACCACTTGCTCTACCACGCGTACCAACCTCATTCATCGACCGGGCGGCATGGTAACGAAACCGGCAAAGTGTTGCCAACTCGATACTCAGCAGTAACAAATCTTGCATGTTTGGCAGTGTGGATAAACCCGCGCACGTCACAAGTGTGCCGTAACTAGAATGCAATAAGTGTTATAGTTGTTCATTTCGTTAACGATGGGTTCGCACGCCCGTGATCCGCGTAGCGCCCACATGATTTCAACCATCCAATTCTAGGAATCGAACAGATGACCACGAAGGATTACGCCGCCCGTATCAGCCAGCTCATCCAGGAACACCAGGCCGAGATCGGCGCGGAGTGGATCGCGCAGCTCGAGGCGCTGATCGTGCGCGGGACCTCCAGCTCGCGAGAGCAGTTGCGCAACCATTGCCAGCAGTTCCTGGCAGCCTTCGGGAATGCCGCCCGTGCGGGTGAGCTCGACAATATCGATCACCGCTCCTGGGACGAAGTGCGCGACCTGCTGGCCGAGATCTCTTCGACCCGCGCCAAGTCCGGCTCGACCCCGAGCGAGACCGCAACCTTCGTCTTTTCGCTGAAGCAGCCGCTGTTCGGGAAGCTGCGCGCCGGCTTCGACGGCGATGCCGAAGCGATTGCCGCCACTTCCTGGACCATCAGCACCCTGCTCGACAAGCTGGGCCTGTACACCATCGAAGTGTTCCAGAAGACCAAGGACCAGATCATCGTGCGCCAGCAGCAGGAACTGCTCGAGCTGTCGACCCCGGTCGTCAAGCTGTGGAACGGGATCCTGGCGCTGCCGCTGATCGGCACCCTGGATTCGGCGCGCACCCAGGTGGTGATGGAAAACATCCTGCAGAAGATCGTCGACACCGGCGCCATCATCGCCATCATCGACATCACCGGCGTGCCGACCGTCGATACCCTGGTCGCCCAGCACCTGATGAAGACCATCGCCGCCGCGCGCCTGATGGGCGCCGACTGCATCATCAGCGGCATCCGTCCGCAGATCGCCCAGACCATCGTGCACCTCGGCGTGAACCTGGAAGACGTGGTCACCAAGGCCACCCTGGCCGACGCCTTCCTGGTCGCGCTCGAGCGCACCGGCACCTCGGTCATCGCCAAGGCATAAGCAAAGCACATGGACCGCATCCCTATCCTGCGCATGGGCGACCTGCTGCTCGTGACGATCCAGGTCGACATGCACGACCGCCTCGCCATGCAGCTCCAGGACGACCTCACCGAGCGCATCGTGAGCGACGGCGCCAAGGGTGTCCTGATCGACATCTCGGCGCTCGACCTGGTCGATTCCTTCATCGGCCGCATGATCAGCAATACCGCCGCCATGGCGCGCGTGCTCGACGCCCGCACGGTCGTCGTCGGCATGCAGCCGGCCGTGGCCATCACCCTGGTCGAGCTGGGACTGACGCTGCACGGCGTGAAGACCGCCCTGAACGTCGAAAAAGGCATGGCCCTGCTGGGAAAGAATTTTAAATAATGAACGGCGCGCATACCGACGCAGTCCTGTTCGACACCGCGCTGCTGGATCGCCACCGCCAGCACCGCAGCGCACGCGTGACCCTGCGCCTGCAGTCGGACGAGGACGTTGTAGGCCTGCGCAAGCAGGTGCGCGAGCGCGCGGTGGCCATTGCCCTGTCTTTGGTCGACCAGACCAAGCTGGTCACCGCCGCGAGCGAGCTGGGACGTAACACGATCAAGTACGGCGGCGGCGGCGAGGTCCACCTCGACAGCCTGGCCGACGGCATCCGGCAGGGCATCAGCCTGCTGTTCGTCGACGCCGGCCCGGGCATTCCCAATATCGAGAATGCGCTGCGCGACGGCTTCACCACCGGCGGCGGCCTTGGCCTCGGCCTGGGCGGCTCGAAGCGCCTCGCCGACGAATTCGAGATCGACAGCCGTCCGGGAGAGGGCACTGCCGTGCTGGTGGTGAAATGGAAGCGCTGATCAGTTCACTCACCAGCCAGGAAGTATTCTCCGTCACGCACGCGAGCGACGTGGCGGCGGTGCGGCGCAGCGGCCAGAAACTGGCCGACGCGCTCGGCTTCGACGAGACCCGCGCCGGCCAGCTGGCGCTGATCATCACCGAGGCCGCCACCAACATCCTCAAGCACGCGGGCGAGGGCGAAGTCCACGTCGGGCCGGCGCAATCCGGCGCCGGCGTGGGTATCGATGTGCTGGCGATCGACAAGGGCCCCGGCTTCGCCGACCTCGAAGCCAGCCTGGTCGACGGCGTTTCCACCGCCGGCACCGCCGGCACCGGCCTGGGCGCACTCGGGCGCCTGGCCGACGAATTCGACGCCTATACCCAGCCAGGCAACGGCGCCGCCTTCTTCATGCGCCTGTGGCGCGACGTGCCGGGACCAAGGCCGTGCGGCGTCGAGATCGGCGCCCTGTGGATGCCGATGGCCGGCGAAGAGGAGTGCGGCGACGGCTGGGCGGTGCGCTGCGACGGCCGCGGCGCCTCGCTGCTGGCCGCCGACGGCCTGGGCCACGGACCGGAAGCCGCGCGCGCCGCCGCCGCGGCGATCAAGGCGCTCGACGCCCGCAAGGCGCCCGCGGCCGGCGAATTGATGCAGGCCGCGCATGACGCCTTACGCCCGACACGCGGAGCGGCGCTGGCGACGGCGCGCATCGAATTCGAATCCGATGAGCTGCGATTTGCGGGTGTCGGCAACATCGCCGGCTGCGTGATCGACGACCGGCGCCGCCCGCTGGTGTCGCACAACGGCATCGTTGGCCACAACATGCGCAAGGTGCAGGAGTTCGCCCTGCCGTTCGGGCCGGGCGCGCTGTGCATCATGCATTCGGACGGCATCCAGACCCAGTGGGACCTGGACAAGTATCCGGGCCTGCTGGGACGCAGCCCGGTCCTGATCGCCGCCATCCTGATGCGCGATTTCATCCGCCGCCGCGACGACGCCATGGTGCTGGTCGTGCGCCGGCACGGGAGCTGAGCATGAGCCTGCACCGCATCCTCAACCTTGCCCTCGACAGCGACCAGGACGTGGTCGCGGTGCGCCAGCGCGCGCGCCAGGTCTCGGAGCTGCTCGGTTTTTCGCAGCAGGACCAGGTGCGCATCGCCACCGCCGTGTCGGAGATCGCACGGGTGGCCTGCCACCAGGGCTCGGGTGGGCGCGCGGTCTTCCTGCTGGGGCGTAACCTGGGGCGCCTGCACCTGGAAGTGAGCATCCATCCCGGCACCGGGCAGCGCCTGGCGTCCGCGCCCGGGGCCGTGGACGAGGGTTTCAGCCGCACGCTGCCGGAACTGGCCCTGATCAGCGCGCACCGCCTGATGGATTCCTGCGAAGTCGAACCGGAGCAGGGCGTCGTCACGGCCGTCACGATGCGCAAGGCGCTGCCGCCGCACGTGATGATCGACAGCGCACGCCTGGCCGAGATCAGCACACGCCTGGCCGGCAGCCCCGTATCGAACACCTTGCAGGAACTCGAACAGCAGAACCACGAACTGCTGGCCACCCTGGCCGAGCTGCGCGAGCGCCAGGAAGACCTGCTGTCGCTCACGCGCGAGCTGGAAGACACCAACCGCGGCATCGTCGCGCTGTACGCCGAAATCGAGGACAAGGCCGAGCGCCTGCGCCGCGCCGACGAGATGAAGTCGCGCTTCCTGTCCAACACCAGCCACGAGCTGCGCACGCCGCTGTCCTCGATCCGCGCCCTGGCCCAGCTGCTGCTGGACCGCATGGATGGCGACTTGAGCAGCGAACAGGAACGCCAGGTGCAGTTCATCGCCAAGGCCGCCAACGACCTGTCGGACCTGGTCAATGACCTGCTCGACCTCGCCAAGATCGAGGCCGGCAAGGTCGACGTGCAGCTGGCGCCGGTGGTGGTCGACAACCTGTTCCGCGCCCTGAAAGGCATGATGCGGCCGCTGGTGGACGAGGGCCGGGTCGAACTCATCTTCGAGCCCACCGACGTGATCGAACCCTTCGACTCGGACGAGGGCAAGATCTCGCAGATCCTGCGCAACTTCATCTCCAACGCGCTCAAGTTCACCGAGCGCGGTGCGGTGCGGGTCTCGGCCACGTATGATGCGCAGGAGGACACGATCGCATTCGCGGTCCTCGATACCGGGATCGGCATCAGCCCTGACAATTTGCAACTGATTTTTGAAGAGTTCAGCCAGATCGAGCATCCGCTCCAGCGGCGCAGCAAGGGCACCGGCCTCGGCCTGCCGCTGTGCCGCAAGCTGGCCGAACTGCTGCACGGACGCGTCGACGTCGCCAGCACGGTGGGCGAGGGCTCGACCTTTACGCTGACCCTGCCGCGATGCATCCCGCAGCACAGCCAAGACGGAACCGAATCATGAAAGCCAATTCGACCCTGATCCTCAATGTCGACGACAACGACGGCGCGCGCTACGCCAAGAACCGCATCCTGCAGGGCGCGGGCTACGAGGTGATCGAGGCGACCAACGGCACCGATGCGCTGGAGATGGTCAAGCGCCTGAGCCCCGCGCTGGTGCTGCTCGACGTGAAGCTCCCCGACATCAACGGCATCGAAGTGTGCCGCCGCATCAAGGCCAATCCCGATAGCAGCATGGTACTGGTGCTGCAGACCTCGGCCGCGCTGACCGGGCGCGCCGACAAGATCCGCGGGCTGGAAGGCGGCGCCGACAACTACCTGGCGGCGCCGATCGAGGCCGACGAGCTGATCGCCAACGTGAATGCGCTGCTGCGCATGCGCCAGACCCAGGTCCAGCTGCGCGACAGCGAGGAGCGCTTCCGCCAGATCACGGACAACATCGACGACGTGTTCTGGATGTTCGGCGTTCCCGACGGGAACCTGGTGTATGTGAGCCCGGCGTATTCGGACATCTGGGGCGGCAACGCCGACGCGCTGCGCGAGCGGCCCGACGTCTGGCTCGACGCCGTGCACCTCGACGACCGCGAACGCGTCGCCCAGCGCTGGCGCGATCTGCGCGACGTCCCGCATTATGACGACGAATTCCGCATCCTCGGCCCCGACGGCCGCACCCACTGGGTGCGCGACCGCCTGTTCGCCGTGCGCAACGTGCGCGGCGAGGTCTACCGGGTGGCGCGCGTCACCAGCGACATCACCACGCGCAAGGAGATGGAGGCGCTGCTGCGCGCGGCCGACCGCAACAAGAACCAGTTCCTGGCCACGCTCGCCCACGAGCTGCGCAACCCGCTCAGCCCAATCCGCAACGCGGCCGCGCTGCTGAGCGCAAGCGACGGCGGCGGCGAGCGCCAGGCGCGCGCACGTGAAGTGATCACGCGCCAGGTCGACCACCTGGCGCACCTGGTGGACGACCTGCTCGACGTGGCCCGCATCTCGGAAGGCAAGATCGTGCTGCGTACCGAAGAAGTCGACCTGGGCGCCGTGATCCAGCAGGCGATTGAGACGGCAGGCCCCCTGATCACCGCGCGTGGCCACCACCTGGACGTGCAGCTGCCGGAGCAGCAGGTGTGGGTGCAGGGCGACCCGGTGCGCCTGGCGCAGTCGGTCGGCAACCTGCTGCACAACGCGGCCAAGTTCACCCCCAAGGCCGGCGAGCTCGGCGTCAGCGTCAGCCTGGTCGGCGACGAGCGGGTGCAGATCGCAGTGCGCGACAACGGCATCGGCATCGCCGAGGACAACCTGCCGCGCATCTTCGGCATGTTCGCCCAGGTCGACGTGCCGCCGGACCGCGCGCCGGAAGGGCTGGGCATCGGCCTTTCCTTGGTGTCGCACCTGCTCGAGCTGCATGGCGGGCGCCTGTCGGCGCAGAGCCCCGGCATCGGCCTGGGCAGCACCTTCACGGTCGAACTGCCGCTGCTGCGCGTGAGCGCACCGACGGTCAGCCCGGATCACTGCGAACCGGCCGAGCAGGGCGGCAGCGGCATGCGTGTGCTACTGGTGGACGACAACGTCGACGCGATGGAAATGATGGGCTTCCTGCTGGCCGAGATGGGCTACGAAACCTGCACCACCTCGGACGCGGCCCAGATCGAGCGCCTCGCCCTGCAGCACAAGCCGCAGGTGATCGTGCTCGACATCGGCTTGCCCGGCATCGACGGCTACGAGGTGGCGCGCCGCATCAAGAAGAACCCGGCGCTGGCGCACATCCGCCTGGTGGCCCATACCGGCTACGGCTCGCCGGAAGACCGCAAGCGCGCCATGGACGCCGGCTTCGACGCCCACCTGGTCAAGCCGGCCGAATTGCCCGACCTGGAACGCGCCCTGCAAGGCTAGGGTAGAATTCATGGAGGAGGAACGGCCTCCCCCGTTGTGGGAACAATGTCCGGGACGGCCCGGCTTTTCGAAAGGAGAGCCGGATCATGGCTTGGTTAATGTTGTTTGTGGCGGGACTCTTTGAAGTGGTGTGGGCAGTGGCGATGAAGCAGTCGGCGGGCTTTACCCGGCTGTGGCCCAGCGTCGTTACCCTGGTCGGCATGGTGGCCAGTTTCGTGTTGCTGTCGGCGGCGATGCGCACGATTCCCCTGGGGACTGCTTATACGATCTGGACCGGGATCGGGGCGGTGGGGGCGTTTGTCGTCGGCTTCACCGTGCTGGGCGAGCAGGTCAACCTGATGCGCGTCGTGGCGGCGGTGCTGATCGTTAGTGGACTCGTGTTGATGAAGATGGCGGGGGATTGATGCGCTGATGGCTCTCATGCAGAAATTGGGTTCCGGCCTTCGCCGGAACGACGGTTTCAAAGCCAACGGCACTGATAGCGTATCCTCTTGGCCACCGCTCTAAAGACCGTCGTCCCGGCGAAGGCCGGGACCCAAGTTTTGCAGCGCATCTGTAAACGAAAAAAGCCCCGCACAGCGGGGCTTTTCACATCCAGCCGCGTCACTTCTCCCTGACGTCGAACTCCCCATATGCCTTGAGCTGCTCGCCCACCGCTTTCTGGTCGCCCACCACGACGATCGACTGGTTCTCCGGCGCGAAATACTTCTTCGATACCGTGCGCACCTGTTCCGGCGTGACCTTCTGGATGCGCGGCACGTATTCGCCCAGGAATTCGGCCGGCAGGCCGACCAGCCAGTTCTGGGCCAGGGTCCGCGCCACCGAGCCCTGGAGCTGGTTGGTGATCAGGTAGCCGCCGGCGACGTAGCGCTTGTTCATCTCCATTTCCTTGGCCGGCACCAGATCGGCGCCGATGCGCTGGTACTCGGACATGAATTCCTTCAGCGCCGCGCCGGTCACTTCGTTGCGCACGTCGGCGCCGCCGACGATCGCGCCACCCGCGCGGTTCAGGCGCGCACCGGCCGAGGCGCCGTAGGTGTAGCCCTTTTCCTCGCGCAGGTTGATGTTCACGCGGCTCGAGAAGCCGCCGCCCAGGATGGTGCTGGCCAGGCGCAGCGGAATCTGGTCCTCGGCGCTGGCAGCGGCGCCCGGGCCACCCAGGCGCACGGTCGACTGCACGCTGCCGCCGCGCTGCAGCAGGATGCGCGATGGCTTGGCATTGACCGCGGCTGCTGCGGTCTCGGGCAGGGCGGGGCCGCTGGCTTTCCAGTCCCCGAACGCCTTCTCGGCCAGCTTGACCGCATCGGCTTCTTTCACCGGGCCGGTGATGACCAGCAGCGCGCGGTCCGGACGCATGCGTTTGGCGTGTTCGCTGCGCAGCATGTCCTGGGTGACGGCGTTGATCGCTTCCACCGTCGGGGTGGTGCGCGCGTACGGGTGGTCGCCGTACACGGCGCGGCTGATCGCACGTTCGGCGCGGAAGCCCGGCTGGGTCTCGGACACGCGCAGCGACTGCAGCGCATTGGCCTTGGCCAGCGCCACTTCGTTTTCCGGGAACGAGGGCTGGCGGGTGACTTCGGCCAGCAGCTGCATCATCGGGGCGGCCTGCGAGGCCACCGCGTTGGCGGACACCACGATGCCGTCCGACGAGGCGCCGGCGGCGACTTCGCCGCCCATGCCCTGGGCCGCTTCGGCGATCGCGCGCGAGTCGCGCTTGGCGGTGCCTTCGTTGAGCAGGCCCGCCAGCATGTTGGCGAAGGCCGGCGTCGAGGGAGCGTCGGCCGCGAAGCCGGCGCCGCGCACGGCCAGCACGTAGTCCACGCGCGGCAGGCCCTTGCGCGGCACGACCCAGACGGTCAGGCCGTTGCCGAGCGTTTTCTTGGTGATCTTCGGCACCGGGATCGGCTTGTCCTGGCCGTAGGCCGGCATGGGAAGACTCTTTTCCGCAGCGGGTGCGGCATGGACCGCCGGCGCGAAGGCGACCGAGACGGCAAGTGCGAGCATCAGTTTTTTCATCGATCTGCTCCTTATTTGTTGGTGCCCGCAGCGGCTGCGGCAGGGGCCGCGGCCATCGCGGCCGGCTTGCGGTCAATGACGGTGCGGTTGGTCGGCACCAGGTAGGTGCGCGCCGCGCGCTGGATGTCTTCCGACGTCACGCCTTCGATCCAGCCCGGGATCTTGTTGACGACGTTGGCGTCGCCCCACAGGACCTGCATCTTGGCCACGGTGTCGGCGCGGTTGATGAAGCTTTCCAGCTTGTTGTTCCAGTCGGCCAGCATGCGGGTCTTGACGCGCTTGAGGGTGGCGGCGTCGACGCCGTTCTGCACCACCTTGGCGATCTCTTCGTCCATGGCCTTGAGCATGGCGTCGGCGCTGCTGTTCGGCTTGTACAGGGCGAACACGGTCATCACGGTCGGGCCGTTGTACTCGAAGGGGCCGGTCAGGCCGAACAGGGTGTCGACGTTGAGCGCGATCTCGCGGCCCTTGACCAGGCCCTGGTAGAACAGCGAGGCGTCGCCGCCGCCCAGCAGCTCGCCCAGCACGGCGACGGCGGCCTGGTCGCGGTGGCCGCGCGGCGGCACCTTCCAGGCCGCGGCAATCGCCGGCACCTGGGCCAGGGCGTCGCTCTGCTCGACGCGCTTCTCGACCGTGTTCAGGCCTTCGTTGAAGTCGGTCGGTTTCGGGGTGGGGCGGGCCGGGATCGAGCCGAAGTATTTCTGGGCCAGCGCGAAGCCCTGCGCCGGGGTGACGTCGCCGGCGATCGCGATCACGGCATTGTTCGGGCCGTAGTAGTCGCGGTGGAAGGCGCGCACGTCGTCCAGGCTGGCGTTCTCGAGGTCTTCGAAGCTGCCGTAGCCGTCATGGTTGTTTTCCCATTTCTGGAAGGCGTGCTGGCTGATGTCGATCCAGTAGAAGCCGCCGTAGGGCTGGTTCTTGACGTTCACGCGGATCTCTTCCTTCACCACGTCCTGCTGGTTCTTCAGCGTGGCCGGGTTGAAGTCGAGGGTCTTCATGCGGTCCGCTTCCAGCCACAGGATCGGTTCCAGCGCCGACACGGGCGCGGTCTCGATGTAGTTGGTGAAGTCGGGGCGGGTCGAACCGTTGTTGCGGCCGCCGCCGGCCGTGATCGTGGTGTCGAACACGCCCTTCTTGGCGTTCGGCGTGCCCTGGAACATCAGGTGCTCGAACAGGTGGGCGAAGCCGGTGCGGTTCTTCGGCTCCAGGCGCATGCCCACGTGGTACACGACCGACACGCCGACGGTGGGCGAGCTATGGTCTTCGGTGACGACCACGGTCAGGCCGTTGTTGAGCTTCTTGACGGCGACCGGCAGGGTCCACTGGTCCGCGGAAGCGGCGAAAGCCGACAGCGAGAACGTGAGCCCGGCCAGCAAAACAGGTAATTGGCGCATGCGCATGGGTTGACCTCGTAGTGAACTCGGGAAGGTGAGTTGTAGTAAATGCTCTATGACAGGCAAGCTGTCATGCGCTGCATCTTAGCGCAATGGAATGCCAATAAGTAATCTTTTTTAGGCAATAAATTTGCGCGATGTCGAAGCGGCGCAACGCACACCCATCCCGCCATTTGCCGCTCTGGACTGCGTTTTTTGCAGTTCATCGCAGGCCCGTATGCACGGGCGGCCCGGGGCGATATAGTTGCAACATGCTAAGACCATGCAGTGAAGACACACACTTGCTGGTAATGTTGCGCTAGAGCCAGCTCACGAGGCCGGCAGCAAACACAACCAAGAATAGGTATTCGGAGAATTCGATGAAGCAGCTTTCCAAGTTCGGCCTGGCTTTCGCGGCAATGTGCGCCACCTTCCTCACGGGTATCGGGGTCGCCAGGGCAGCGCCGGACGTGGCCACCGAAACGCGCCAGGTGGATGCGCGCGTGGTGCGCGTCAAGCTCGACGGCGTGGTGGACCTCAAGATCCGCCAGGGCAATACCCCGCTGCTGGTGCTGACGGGCGATCCACGCCTGCTCGGCAAGACCACCACGCTGCAGAGCGGCGACACGCTCAACATCGGCACCGAAACCAAGGGCGTGAGCATCAACCTGGGCCGCAGCATGGGCCTGCATGCGGAACTGACGCTGCCCAACCTGCGTGAAGTCAGCTCGGAGAGCGTGGGCGGCACCGCCGTCACCGGTTTCTCGGGTGACGAACTCGAGCTTAACCTCGATGGGGCCGGGTCGATGAATGTATCATGTAATTACAAGGTGCTGACTGCCAACCTGGGCGGCGTCGGCAGCATGAAGGTGCACGGCATCAACAGCGAGAGCGTCGAGCTGAACCTGAGCGGCGCGGGCTACGTGACCCTGTCGGGCCGCAGCCGCAAGCTCAAGGCGGAACTCGGCGGGCTGGGCGGACTGGACGCCCAGGGGTTCTCGGCCGAGAACGTCACCCTCGAGCTGTCGGGCCTGGGCAACGCCACCGTGACCGCGCGCGACAGCGCCAACCTGACCCTGTCGGGACTGGGTTCGGTGACGGTGTACGGCAAGCCGCAGAACCGCAAGCAGAGCGTGGATGGCCTGGGCAAGGTTACCTGGAAATAAGCGCCGCCTGAAACGCAGGAAAACAAAGCGAGTCCATAACGAAAACCAAGGGTACGCAGAGATCCTGACTCCATGAACGAGACATGAAAAAACTATTCCTAGCGATCGCATTCGTGCTCGGCCTGCAGGCCAGTGCACATGCGGGCTTCGCGGAAGGGGCCAGCGCCTATAACGCGCGCAACTACGCGGCAGCACTGAAAGAGATCGTCCCGCTCGCCAAATCCGGCCATGCGGACGCCCAGCATTTGCTGGGCCTGATGTATTACATGGGCCGCGGCGTCACGCGCGACTACAAGCAGGCCTTTGCCTGGCACATCAAGGCGGCCCAGCAGGGCAAGGCCGACGCCCAGTACGTGGTGGGGGCCATGTACTACACCGGCAATGCCGTGCCCCAGGACCAGCGCCATGCGGTGAGCTGGTTCCGCAAGGCGGCCGAGCAGGGCCACGCCGAGGCCCAGCACGCGCTCGGCCTGATGTACCGCTACCACCAGGCCGGCATGCCGCAGGACATGGTGCTGGCCTACATGCTGTGGAACCTGGCCGCCGCCAGCGGCAATCACAACGCGGTCGAGCAGCGCGCCGCGATCTCGCGCCAGATGACGCAGGAGCAGATCGAAGAGGCGCAGTCACTGTCGCGGCTGTGGAAGCCGGGCAAGCCGCTGCCGACGAGCTCGCGCACGGGAAACAATTCCTGAACCAGACCGCCGGCCCAGACCGGCGGTTTTTCCATGCGCCTCCGTGAGCTCACTTCGCTGGTGCGGCCGCGGCCCTGGCAGCAGCGCTGCGGAACAGGCTCAAGGGCACCGCATTGCCCATTGCCTGGTAGCCGAGGTCGTTCGGATGCAGGTGGTCGCCGCTGTCGTAGGCCGGCAGGAAGCGCGTCGGCCGGGCCGGATCGCGCGTCACGCGGTCGAAGTCGATCACCCCATCGAACTCGTCGTTGTTGCGGATCCAGTTGTTCACCGCCTGGCGCACCACTTCTTTCTCCGGCGAGTAATAACCCGCGCCTTCGAAAGGCGTGAGGGTGGCGCCGATCACGCTGATGCCCTTGGCGTGCGCGCGGTGGATCAGCTGGCGGTAGCCGGCGATCAGGTCTTCCGCCGTGACCGGATTGGTGGGCGAGCTGTTGCCGATATCGTTGATGCCGATCAGGACCACCAGGTAGCGCACCCCGCTTGTGGCCAGCACGTCGCGGTCGAAGCGTTCCTGGGCGCTGCGCCCGGCCAGGGTGTTGGGCGAATCGCTCAGAAGGCGGTTGCCGCTGATGCCGCGGTTGACCACGCCGATGCGGGCGTTGATGCCGAGGACGGGATCGCGCTCGATCTGCAGCCGGCGCGCCAGCCAGTCGGGCCAGCGGTTGTTGGTGTCGGGCGTGCTGCGGGTACCGTCGGTGATCGAGTCGCCCAGGGCGACGATGGCCGGGCCGCTGGTGTCGACGTCGACCTCGGTCAGGAAGGGCCAGATCTGGATCGTGCGCTGCACGGGGAAGCTCGGGGCGGCCGTGAAGTTGCCCGGCAGGGAAACGTAATTGGTCTGCAGCGCCAGCTGGTGCACGGTGGTCGCGGGCACGGTGCCGGGCAGGTAGAGGCTCACGGCCAGGTCGGACAGCGGTGGCACGTTCAGTTCCACCGGATCGGACACGGCCGGGGCGCCAGGCGGGAGGGTGACGAAGCTGCGCCCGCCGAAGCTGAGGGCGCGGTCGGTGCCGGCGGCCACGTCCGAGCCGCTGGCGCGCAGGCCGATGCGGGCGGCGCCGATCGTCAGCGGCGTGGTGCCGAGTTCGTTCGACACGCGGATGCGCACGCGGTTGCCGCCGATGCTGGTGTGCACGATCAGGCGCACGGTCTGGTCGGTGAAGGTCTGGAGGCTGGCTTCGGGCGGCGGACCGGCCGGGGCCGTGCCCCAGGTGCCGGTCCAGTGTTCGGTGGTCCATGGCTGGGCGCTGGCCGGATGCGTGGGCAGGGCCAGCGCGGCGGCCAGCATGGCGCTACCCAGCAGCAGGCGCCGGCGCGGCTGCATGCGGGAAGTATCGGCAGGGAACAGGTCCCTGAGTCTTGAGGCTGCATGTTCTAGCAGCGGCAGCAGGGGCAGGAAGCGTTTCATTGCAAGCTCCTTTCGGTGGTGCACATGCGTTACGCATGAGCTCGTCTATCAATCTAGCGAGCGCGCGCACCGTGGACAAGACGGCAACAGGGGCATCCTTTGCGCGGCATCGAAGCCCGAAAAGATTAACATTCCTGCAAGAACTTTCCATGGATTGTAGAGAAATCTTGTCCGGAGGTTGACCCGTCGTCCCGCCGCGTTTGTGGGCGGGCGCACCGAGTCAGCCCGGCAACAGGACTAGCGTGAGGCTTCTACCGACGAGGAGCCGCCATGAGCAAGCATTCTGGAGACGTCAGGATCGAGAACCCGACCATGCCTGCCGGCGGCTGGGGATCGGTACAGGAGGTCACCACCATCCTGCTGCACCAGCGTGTGCCGCTGAAGGACAGCCGCCTGCTGCTGCGCCAGAACAAGCCGGACGGCTTCATGTGCGTCAGCTGCGCCTGGGCCAAGCCGGCCAATCCGCATCCCTTCGAATTCTGCGAAAGCGGCGCCAAGGCCACCGCCTGGGAGACGACCAGCAAAGCGATTGGCGCCGATTTCTTCGAACGCCACACCGTTACCGAACTGGAAAGCTGGGACGACCACAGCCTGGAAGACCAGGGCCGCCTGACCGTCCCGCTGCGCTACGACGCCCAGTCCGACAGATACCGCGAGATTGCCTGGGACACCGCGTTTGCCGAAATCGGAGCAAGCCTGCGCGGCTTCGATCCGAAGGAAGTCGTGTTCTACAGCTCGGGCCGGGCCTCGCTCGAGACCTCCTACATGTACGCGCTGCTGGCGCGCATGTACGGCAACAACAACCTGCCGGACAGCTCGAACATGTGCCATGAAAGCACGTCGGTCGGGCTGCAGAAGACGCTGGGCGTGCCGGTCGGCACCGTGGTGCTGGACGACTTCGAACAGACCGACTGCATCTTCTTCTTCGGCCAGAACGTGGGCGTGAACAGCCCGCGCATGCTGCACCAGCTGCAGGAAGCGCGCCGGCGCGGTGTGCCGATCATCACCTTCAATCCGCTGCGCGAGCGCGGCCTGGTCAGTTTCACCAATCCGCAGTCGCCGACGGAGATGCTCACTGGCGCCGAGACGCCGATCAGTACCCAGTACCACCAGGTCAAGCCGGGCGGCGACACGGCCGCGATCATGGGCCTGTGCAAGGCCATTGTCGACTTCGACGATGCCGCCCGCGCGGCCGGCGCCCAGCGCGTCCTCGACACCGCCTTCCTGCAGGAGCATACCCACGGTTTCGCGGAATTCGAGGCGTCGGTGCGTGCCTGCCCCTGGGAAGACATCGAGCGCGAATCGGGCCTGCGACGCGGCGCCCTGGAAAGCGCGGCCCAGGTCTACCGTAGCTCGAGCGCCGTGATGGCGGTCTATGGCATGGGCCTGACCCAGCACCGCAACGGCGTGCAGAACGTGGCCATGGTCGTCAACCTGCTGCTCCTGCGCGGCAACGTCGGCAAGCCCGGGGCCGGCGTGTGCCCGGTGCGCGGCCACTCCAACGTGCAGGGCCAGCGCACGGTCGGCATCACCGAGAAGCCGGAACTGGCGCCGCTCGACAAACTGAAGGAGCAGTACGGTTTCGAACCGCCACGCGAGCAGGGCATGAACACGGTCGAGGCCTGCGAAGCCATCCTGGCGCGCAAGGTGAAAGCCTTCATCGGCCTGGGCGGCAACTTCGTGCGCGCGGTGCCCGAGCGCGGCCTGATGGAAGCCGCCTGGCGCGAGATTCCCCTGACGGTGCAGGTCTCCACCAAGCTCAATCGCAACCATCTGGTCCACGGCAAGGCATCCTACATCCTGCCTTGCCTGGGACGGATCGAGATCGACCGCCAGCAGGGTGTCGAGCAGGCCGTGACCATCGAGGACTCGACCGCCTGCATGCACGGCTCGCGCGGCATGGCCGAGCCGGTAGCGGAAACGCTGCTGTCGGAACCGGCGATCGTGGCCGGCATTGCCAAGGCGACCCTGGACCCGAACCCGCGCGTCGACTGGGACCGCTGGGTGGGCGACTACGCCGGCATCCGCGACGCCATCGAAGCGACCTATCCCGACATCTTCCACGATTTCAATGCCCGCATGTGGCAGCCCGGCGGCTTTCGCAAGCCGCTCGGCGCCGCACACCGGGTGTGGAAGACCGCCAGCGGCAAGGCCGAGTTTACGGCGCCGGACACGCTGGCAGGCAACCCGGACCTGAGAAGCGGGGCGGCGACGCTGCGCCTGTTCACGGTGCGCAGCGACGGCCAGTTCAACACCACGATCTACAGTCACGACGACCGCTTCCGCGGCGTCTACGGCAGCCGCATGGTGATCTTCATGGCGCGCGCCGACATGGCGAAGTACGCGCTGGCGCAGGGCGACATCGTCAGCCTGCGCTGCGCTGCCGAGGATGGCGTCGAGCGCCGCGTCGCCGGCCTGGCGGTGGTGCCCTACGACGTGCCGCAGGGCTGCATCGCCGGCTATTTCCCGGAACTGAATCCCCTGATCCCGCTGTGGCACCACGCCAAGGAAAGCAAGGTGCCGGCAGCGAAGGCGATCGATGTGATCCTCGAACGCGGCGGGAGGCCGTCATGAATGCGGGCGAGGGCTTTTTTGCGCCGCCGGGCGCCAGCCGCGTATTGGCGGCGCGCTGGCAGGACGGCGCATCGGAGGGCGTATCCGAACTGGTGGCGGAAGAGCTGCCCGTGGCCCTGGTCTACAACGGCATCAGCCACGCGGTGATGCTGGCCACGCCGCGCGACCTGGAAGACTTCGCCGTCGGCTTCTCGCTGGCCGAACGCATCGTGCGCGATGCGCGCGACATCTACGACATCGACGTCGACGAGGCGGCACACGGCATCGCCATCGAGATACGGATCGCTTCCGGCGCCATGATGCGCCTGAAGGAAACGCGGCGCGCCCGCCTGGGCCGGACCGGCTGCGGCCTGTGCGGCATCGAAAGCCTGGACTGGTTCGACGGCGACGACCTCGATGCGCGCGCCGTTCCCGACACGCGCTTCCCGCCCGAAGCCCTGCACCGGGCGATGGCGGCGCTGGCGGCGCGCCAGGAACTGCACCATGCGACCGGCGCCGTGCATGCGGCCGGCTGGGCCGACGCCAGTGGCGAACTGCTGTGCGTGCGCGAAGACGTCGGCCGCCACAATGCGCTCGACAAGCTGGTCGGCGCGCTGCTGCGCGCGAAGATCGATACCGCCGCGGGCTTCGCGGTGGTGACCAGCCGCGCCAGCTTCGAGATGGTGCAGAAGGCGGCGCGTGCAGGCTTTCCTTTGCTGGCCGCGATCTCGGCGCCGACCGCGCTGGCCGTGCAGCTGGCCGGGCAGGCCGGGGTGACACTGGCCGGTTTCGTGCGGGGAGGGCGGCATGTGATTTACAGCCATCCGCAGCGGCTTGCGCCTGAAGCCGTGTGAAGCCGCGGGCTTGGAACAGGTATGATGCGCTCCTTGAACCTAGCATCCTGGAGCCTTCATGGTCATCGTGACCCACAACGGCAAGTTCCATGCGGACGACGCATGGGCGGTGGCCGTCCTGCACATTCTCTTCCCTGAAGCCGAGATCGTCCGCACCCGCGAGCCTTCCATCATCGAAGCCGCCGACTTCGTGGTCGACGTCGGCGGCATCTGGGACCCGGCCAGCGGCCGCTTCGACCACCACCAGAAGGGTTTCGAGGGCGCCCGCGCCAGCGGCGTGCCCTATGCCAGCGCCGGCCTGGTCTGGCGCGAGTACGGCGCGCGCTGCGTGGCCACGCTGGCCGCTGAACACACCGGGCACGGGCTCGACGACGACACCGCGCAGCAGATGGCTTACGCGATCGATGCCGACATCGTCCAGTACCTCGATTTGTCCGACGTCGGGGCAGCGAAGAATGCGCCGGGCGGCTATGGCATGTCGGCCGTGGTCTCGGGCTTCAACCCGAACTGGCTGGATGAGCAGCGCCTCGGTTACGGCGCCGAGGCGGAAGCCTACCGCCTGGCCCAGTTCCGCAAGGCGATGGACTTCCTCACCGAGGTCATCATCAACTCGGTCAAGTACCGCGTCGGCGCCATCCTCGCGCTGGCCCAGGTGCGCCAGTCCGGGACGCTGGAAAACGGGCGCCTGCTGTTCCTGAAGAATGCCGCGCTGCCCTGGAGTTCGGTGGTGCGCAAGGAAATGCCGAAAGTGCTCTTCGTGATCAGCCACAGCCTGTCGGAAGACCGCCACATGCTGCACACGGTGCCGGCCACCACCGACACCTTCGACGCCCGCGCCGATCTTCCCGAAAGCTGGGCCGGCCTGCGCGACGAGGACCTGGCGCGCGTCACCGGCGTGGCGGATGCGAAGTTCTGCCACAACGGCCGTTTCATTGCCGCAGCAAAATCCTTCGACGGCGCTTATGCGATGGCGCTGCAGGCGCTGCAGGCGGTCGATGCCGGTTTGACGCCGCTCTATAGCCCGCGCGAGCCGGTTGGCGCAATGAGTTAGGTAGGGCACGGTTTCTCTTCGTCCGAAGTTTTATCTTGGTCCCATGGCCAAGATTGTTTCGATGAGAAAGCTTTACGCAATGCAGCGTATGTCGGCCGCGCTGAACCGCGCCTCGGCCGCCCGCCCTTTCGGGCCGGAGACGGACCGTGCGCTGCGCTGGGCTGCGGCCTGGGGCATGTCGGCGGGCATCCGTGCGCCGCATACCCGGGTGCGGCTGCGTCGCGATACCCTGCGCGGGGTGAGTGTCGCGCCGCCTCCTGAGCAGCATCGGCGTGCCTGAGCGCATCTGATAAGCTGCAGCATTGCCTGTGTACTAGCCAGCAAGCATGCTTTCCAAATACAAGCTCAACCATATCGCAGCCGGATTGCTCGACAAGTTCGTCGGCCGCGACAACGACTATCAGCGCCACTGGGCGCTGGGCGTCATGTACTTCGAGGCCCGCGCGGCCGACAACAGAATCGACCTGAACCTGCTTGCCGCTTGTGCGAACCCGCCGTTCCCTGCGAGCACTAGCCTGGCACGGACGTGGGCGCATCATCTGCGTCAGGCGCTCGGTCGGCACGGCGCGGCACTGGACGAACTGGACGCTGCGACGATTTCGGTCGAGTTCGGCCTGCCTCCGGTCCCGAAGCGGCCAGGCTACATCGAATACGGTGATCCGTTCCTGTGCTCGCTTCGCCTCGTTGCCAAGGATGGTCGGGTAGCCGAGCGACGCCGCATGGAGCACTGCGCGCCGGCAGACGAATTCTGGAACAGCTGGTTCGGTCCCTATACCGGGTAAGCGGAACCGGACGCACAGCTTTTTCCGCACTCCCTTACAATTGCGGTTTTTTCAACACGGGAGCCCTCCATGCGCGCCATCCACAT
The DNA here is from genome assembly GCF_020707265.1 of Massilia sp. IC2-477. Classification (GTDB taxonomy): domain Bacteria; phylum Pseudomonadota; class Gammaproteobacteria; order Burkholderiales; family Burkholderiaceae_D; genus Telluria. The sequence goes on along the minus strand of NZ_JAJFEQ010000004.1, from coordinate 65,230 downwards.
CACGCAGCCCGGCAAGCCGGACGTCCTCCAGCTGTGCGAACGGCCGACGCCGGTGCCGAAGGCCGGCGAAGTCCTGATCAAGGTGCACGCGGCCGGCATCAATCGCCCGGACGTGCTGCAGCGCCTGGGCAAGTACCCGGTGCCGCCGGGCGCCTCCGAGCTGCCGGGACTGGAAGTGGCCGGCGAAATCGTCGACGGCGACTACGCCGCGGCCAGCTTCAACAAGGGCGACATGGTCTGCGCCCTGGTGCAGGGCGGCGGCTATGCCGAGTACTGCACCGCGCCGGCCGAGCAGTGCCTGCCGATCCCGGAAGGTCTTACGCCCCTGGAAGCGGCCTCGCTGCCCGAGACCTTCTTCACGGTGTGGACCAATGTGTTCGACCGCGCGCGCCTTGCGCCCGGCGAAACCCTGCTGGTGCAGGGCGGCAGCTCGGGCATCGGCGTGACCGCGATCCAGCTCGCCACGGCGCTCGGCCACCGCGTGTTCGCCACCGCCGGCTCGGATGACAAGTGCCGCGCCTGCGAACAGCTGGGCGCCGAGCGCGGCATCAATTACCGCACCGAAGATTTCGCCCAGGTGGTCAAGGACCTGACGGGCGGGAAGGGCGTCGACGTCATCCTCGACATGGTGGCCGGCGACTACCTCCCGCGCGAGGTCGACTGCCTGGCCGACGACGGCCGCATCGCCCTGATCGCGCTGCTGGGCGGCGCGAAGGCCGAGATCGACCTGGGCCAGGTGCTGCGCCGTCGTCTGCAGATCAGCGGCTCGACCCTGCGCCCGCGCCCGGTCGCGTTCAAGGCGGCGATCGCACGCAGCTTGCGCGAACGCGTGTGGCCGCTGTTCGCCCAAAGGAAACTCAAGCCGGTCATCTACCGCAGGTTCCCGCTGGCCCAGGCGGCCGAGGCGCATGCGCTGATGGAGTCCAGCACCCACGTCGGCAAGATCGTGCTGGAAGTGATCTAAGAGATTGAATCAACAAGGGAAGTAGCGCGTCTAGGTGGCTCAGCCATTGTTTGACCGCTACATATTCGACCGCTAGAATAGCGGGTTAATCTAATCATGGGCTTCTATGCGTCCCAAACTCGTCGTAGGTAACTGGAAAATGAACGGCAGCCGCGCGGCCAATGCCACGCTCCTGACCGGTATCCTCGAAGGGCTCGACAATGCCAAGGCCGCCGTGGCGGTCTGCGTGCCGGCGCCTTACCTGTTCCAGGCCGAAGAAATCCTGAAGGGCTCCCCGGTTGCCTGGGGCGCGCAGGATGTGTCCTGCCATCCGGTCGGCGCCTATACCGGCGAAGTGTGCATGACGATGCTGCAGGATTTCGGCAGCCGCTACGTGATCGTCGGCCACTCCGAACGCCGCGCTTACCACGGCGAAACCAATGAGCTGGTGGCCAAGAAGACCGGGGCCGCCCTGGCGGCGGGCCTGACCCCGATCGTCTGCGTCGGCGAAACCCTGGTGCAGCGCGAAGCGGGGCAGACCATGGCGGTCGTGAATGCCCAGCTGGACGCCGTGCTGGAAGCCATCGGCGCGCAAGCCATCGACAAGATCGTGCTGGCCTACGAGCCGGTATGGGCGATCGGCACCGGCAAGACCGCAACCCCGGCCATGGCCCAGGAAGTGCACGCTGCCCTGCGCGAAAAACTGCGTGCTTGCAACGCTGAAGCCGCGGAAAACACGCTGGTGCTGTACGGCGGCAGCATGAAGCCGGATAATGCGGCGGACCTGATGGCGCAGCCGGATATCGACGGCGGCCTGATTGGCGGCGCGGCGCTGAAGGCGGAAGACTTCCTCGGCATCATCCGCGCAGCGTCATAACAGACAAAAGTTTTAGAAGTAAAGCATTTAAAACGTCGTTAACTTGGGAATGGAATTGCAATGAACACCTTGTTCAATCTGATTATTGTCGTGCAGGTTATTTCGGCCCTGGCCATCATCGGTCTGGTGCTGGTCCAGCACGGCAAGGGCGCCGACATGGGCGCGGCCTTCGGCTCCGGCGCATCGGGCAGCCTGTTCGGCGCCTCGGGCTCGTCGAACTTCCTGTCGAAGTCGACCGCCGTCGCGGCCGCCGTGTTCTTCGCCTCGACCCTGGCCCTGGCCTGGTTCAGCAATGGCCGCACCGCAGCGGGCACCGATGGCGGTGTGATGGAGCGCGTGACCGTGCCGTCGTCGAAGGCGCCGGCCACCGGCATTCCTAGCGACGTGCCGGGCGCAGGCCCGAACGCCGGCCCGGCGACCGCGCCGGCCGTTCCGGTCAACGACATCCCGCAAACCTCGGGTGTGTCGAACCCGGCGCCGTCGACCGCGGCTCCTGCTGCGCCAGCTGCACCAGTTGCACCGGCTCCGACCAAGTAAAAACGGGGCGGACGCACGTCCGTTCCGGAATCGGAGTAGAATGCGGCTCGCCATCTGGTGTGCCGCCTGTGGTGAAGGGTGAAAACCCACTCAATGCTGCCAACCCTGCTATCTAGTTTGGCAAGCATCAAGGAAATGTTGAGTAATTTAGTAATTTCCTTGTGCTAGCGCAATTTGTGCATTGAAAAGTAGTGCTAAAGCAGGGTAAAATACTGGTCTCCAGCCGACGTGGTGAAATTGGTAGACACGCTATCTTGAGGGGGTAGTGGCGAAAGCTGTGCGAGTTCGAGTCTCGCCGTCGGCACCAAGATACAAAGAAGCCAGCAAGGGCGCAATGAGCAACCGCTCTCCTGCCTGCGCTGGCTTTTTTACGATTCGAGTGGTCCTGGTAGAAGGCCCGAGCCAGGTTCGCGCGATTCGGCGCTGCAGCCCTGCAGTGTTTGATTAACCGATCGTTCAAATAGGCTTCACCGTGAACCTCGAAAATTACTTCCCCGTACTTCTCTTTATCCTGATTGGCGTCGGCGTCGGCGTCGCCCCGCAGGTGCTCGGCCGCATTCTTGGTCCGCACCGTCCCGACGCAGCCAAGCTGTCCCCGTATGAATGCGGCTTCGAAGCCTTCGAAGATGCGCGCATGAAGTTCGACGTTCGCTACTACCTGGTGGCGATCCTGTTTATTTTGTTTGATCTGGAAACGGCATTCTTCTTCCCATGGGGCGTCTCGATGCGCGAACTGGGCTGGACCGGTTTCGTCACGATGATGGTGTTCATCGCCGAATTCATCGTGGGCTTCTGGTACATCTGGAAGAAAGGTGCCCTTGATTGGGAATAAGCCATGGCAATTGAAGGCGTATTAAACGAAGGTTTCATTACCACCACAGCCGATAAGCTGATCAACTGGGCGCGCACGGGATCGATGTTCCCGATGACGTTTGGCCTGGCATGCTGCGCGGTCGAGATGATGCATGTGGGCGCTGCCCGCTACGATCTCGACCGTTTTGGCATTGTGTTCCGCCCGTCGCCGCGCCAGTCCGACGTGATGATCGTCGCCGGCACGCTGTGCAACAAGATGGCTCCCGCCCTGCGCAAGGTGTACGACCAGATGGCCGAACCGCGCTGGGTGATCTCGATGGGCTCCTGCGCCAACGGCGGCGGCTACTACCACTACTCGTACTCGGTGGTGCGCGGCTGCGACCGCATCGTGCCGGTCGACGTCTACGTGCCGGGTTGCCCGCCGACCGCGGAAGCCCTGCTGTACGGCATCCTGCAGCTGCAAAACAAGATCAAGCGCACCAACACCATCGCGCGCTAAAAGACAGCGAAACACCATGACGACGAAACTCGAAACCCTTGAACTCGCCCTGAAAAATGCACTGGGCGAGGGCGCTGCCATTAGTTCGGCGCTGGGCGAAGTGACTGTGGTGGTCAAGGCCGCCGACTACATCAAATCGATGCAGGCCCTGCGCGACGATCCTTCTCTTCGCTTCGAAGAAATGATCGACCTGTGCGGCGTCGACTATTCCCAATACGGTGAAGGCACCTGGGACGGCCCGCGCTTCGCGGTGGTCGTGCACCTGCTGTCGCTGGAGCACAACTGGCGCGTGCGCGTGCGCGTGTTCTGCCCGGACGACGACATGCCCCTGGTCGAATCGATCACCCCGATCTGGCGCGCCGCCAACTGGTTCGAGCGCGAAGCCTTCGACCTGTTCGGCATCCTGTTCGACGGCCACGGCGACCTGCGCCGCATCCTGACCGACTACGGCTTCATCGGCCACCCGTTCCGCAAGGACTTCCCGATCACGGGCTATGTCGAGATGCGCTACGACCCTGAACAGAAACGCGTGATCTACCAACCGGTGACGATCGAACCGCGCGAGAACATCCCGCGCGTGATCCGCGAAGAAACCTACGGGACATCGAAATAATGGCTGAGCTTAAGAATTACACCCTGAACTTTGGTCCGCAGCACCCGGCAGCGCACGGCGTGCTGCGTCTGGTGCTGGAGCTGGACGGCGAAGTGATCCAGCGCGCCGACCCGCACATCGGCCTGCTGCACCGCGGCACCGAGAAGCTGGCCGAGACCCGTACCTACCTGCAGTCGGTCCCGTACATGGACCGCCTGGACTACGTGTCGATGATGTGCAACGAGCACGGCTACGTGCTGGCAGTGGAAAAGCTGCTGGGCATCGAAGCGCCGATCCGCGCGCAGTACATCCGCACGATGTTCGACGAGATCACCCGTATCCTGAACCACCTGATGTGGCTGGGCGCGCACGCGCTCGACATCGGCGCCATGGGTCCCTTCCTGTACGCCTTCCGTGACCGCGAAGACCTGTTCGACGTGTACGAAGCGGTGTCGGGCGCGCGCATGCACGCGGCCTACTACCGCCCGGGCGGCGTGTACCGCGACCTGCCGGACTTCATGCCGCAGCACAGGGAGTCGCCGATCCGCTCGAAGAAAGCGATCGACGACCTCAACCGCGACCGCCAGGGTTCGGTGCTGGACTTCATCGACGCCTTCACCAAGCGCTTCGACGGCTATGTCGACGAATACGAAACCCTGCTGACCGACAACCGTATCTGGAAGCAGCGTACCGTCGGCATCGGCGTGGTTTCGCCGGAAGACGCGAAAGCCATGGGCTTCACCGGCGCCATGCTGCGCGGTTCGGGCGTGGCCTGGGACCTGCGCAAGAAGCAGCCCTACGCGGCCTATGACAAGGTCGAGTTCGACATCCCGGTCGGCACCAATGGCGACTCGTACGACCGCTACCTGGTGCGTATCGAAGAAATGCGCCAGTCGAACCGCATCATCAAGCAGTGCATCACCTGGCTGCGTGCGAATCCGGGTCCGGTCATGATCGACAACCACAAGATCGCGCCGCCGAACCGCATGGACATGAAGTCCAACATGGAATCGCTGATCCACCACTTCAAGCTGTTCACCGAAGGCTTCCACGTGCCGGAAGGCGAGGCCTATGCGGCGATCGAGCACCCGAAGGGCGAGTTCGGCATCTATATCGTGTCGGACGGCGCCAACAAGCCCTACCGCCTGAAGATCCGCACCCCGGACTATGTCCACCTGCAGAGCCTCGACGAAATGTCGCGCGGCCACATGATTGCAGACGCGGTGGCCATCATCGGCACCCAGGACATCGTGTTCGGCAGTATCGATCGTTAAGAGGTCAAGAAAATGTTATCGCAGGAATGCTATAAAAAAATCGATCGCGAGCTGGCCAAGTACCCAGCCGATCAACGCCAGTCGGCCGTGATGGCCTCGCTGGCCCACGCCCAGGTCGAACTGGGCTGGCTGTCGCCGGAAACCATGCAGGAAATCGCCGACTACATCGGCATGCCGGCCATCGCCGTGCAGGAAGTGGCGACCTTCTACAACATGTACAACCTGAAGCCGGTCGGCAAGGCCAAGATCACGGTCTGCACCAACCTGCCGTGCGCCCTGTCGGGCGGCGAGCGCGCCGGCCAGCGCATCAAGGATGCGCTCGGCATCGACTACCGCGAAACCACCGCCGACGGCAAGTTCACCCTGCTGGAAGGCGAGTGCATGGGCGCCTGCGGCGACGCACCGGTGATGCTGGTGAATAACCACCGCATGTGCTCGTTCATGAGCGACGACAAGATCGACGCCCTGCTTGAGGAACTGAACAAATGACCAGCCTGCACGACCGTCACATCAATCCGCTGATCCTGAAGGATCTGAACGGCGAGAACTGGCACCTGGCCGACTACGTCAAGCGCGGCGGCTACTCGGCCCTGCGCAAGATCCTCGAAGGCGGCGTCAGCCAGGAACAGGTCATCGCCGACCTGAAGGCATCGGGCCTGCGCGGCCGCGGCGGCGCCGGTTTCCCGACCGGCCTGAAGTGGAGCTTCATGCCGCGCCAGTTCCCTGGCCAGAAATACCTCGTCTGCAACACCGACGAAGGCGAGCCGGGTACCTTCAAGGACCGCGACATCATCCGCTACAACCCGCACGCGCTGATCGAGGGCATGGCCATCGGCGCCTACGCGATGGGCATCACCGTGGGCTACAACTACATCCACGGCGAGATCTTCCAGGAGTACCTGCGCTTCGAAGAAGCGCTGGAAGAGGCGCGCGCCGCCGGCTTCCTGGGCGATAACATCATGGGCTCGAACTTCTCGTTCCAGCTGCATGCCCACCACGGCTACGGCGCCTACATCTGCGGCGAAGAAACCGCGCTGCTCGAGTCGCTCGAAGGCAAGAAGGGCCAGCCGCGCTTCAAGCCGCCGTTCCCGGCCTCGTTCGGCCTGTACGGCAAGCCGACCACGATCAACAACACCGAAACCTTCGCGGCCGTTCCCTTCCTGCTGAACCTGGGTCCGGAAAACTACATGGCGCTCGGCAAGCCGAACAATGGCGGCACCAAGATCTTCTCGATCTCGGGCGACGTCGAGCGTCCGGGCAACTACGAAGTCCCGCTGGGCACCCCGTTCGCCAAGCTGATGGAGCTGGCCGGCGGTATGCGCGGCGGCAAGAAGATCAAAGCCGTCATCCCGGGCGGTTCGTCGGCGCCGGTGATCCGCGGCGAGGTCATGATGGATACCGACCTCGACTACGATTCGATCGCCAAGGCCGGTTCGATGCTCGGTTCGGGCGCCGTGATCGTCATGGACGAGACCCGCTGCATGGTCAAGTCGCTGCTGCGCCTGTCGTACTTCTACTACGAAGAATCCTGCGGCCAGTGCACCCCGTGCCGTGAAGGCACCGGCTGGATGTACCGCATGGTCCACCGCATCGAGAACGGCAAGGGCCGTCCGGAAGACATGGACCTGCTGAACAACATCGCGGGCAACATCAAGGGCCGCACCATCTGCGCACTGGGCGACGCCGCCGCGATGCCGGTGGAAGCGATGATCAAGAACTTCCGCGAGGAGTTCGAATATCACATCGAGCACAAGCACTGCCTCGTGCCCGCATACCTTTAAACCAGGTCAGGTAACGATCAAATGGTTGAAATTGAATTAGACGGCAAAAAAGTCGAAGTCGCACCAGGTTCCATGGTGATGGACGCCGCAAACAAACTCGGGACCTACATCCCGCACTTCTGCTATCACAAGAAATTGTCGATCGCAGCGAACTGCCGCATGTGCCTGGTCGAAGTCGAAAAGGCACCGAAGCCGCTGCCGGCCTGCGCCACCCCGGTGTCGCCGGGCATGATCGTGCGCACCCACAGCGACAAGGCAGTGCAGGCACAGAAGTCGGTGATGGAGTTCCTCCTCATTAACCACCCGCTGGATTGCCCGATCTGCGACCAGGGCGGCGAATGCCAGCTGCAGGATCTGGCCGTCGGCTACGGCAAGAGCCAGTCGCGCTACGAAGAAGAAAAGCGCGTGGTGGCCCCGAAAGAGGCCGGCCCGCTGATCTCGATGGAAGAGATGGCGCGCTGCATCCAGTGCACCCGCTGCGTGCGCTTTGGCCAGGAAGTGGCCGGCGTGATGGAATTCGGCATGGTCGGCCGCGGCGAGCACTCGGAGATCACCACCTTCGTCGGCAAGACCGTGGACTCGGAAGTCTCGGGCAACATGATCGACCTGTGCCCGGTCGGCGCACTGACCAGCAAGCCCTTCCGCTACTCGGCACGTCCGTGGGAACTGCAGCGCCGCAAGTCGATCGCGCCGCACGACTCGCTGGGCTCGAACCTGATCGTGCAAGTCAAGGGCGGCAAGGTCATGCGCGTGCTGCCGCTGGAAAACGAAGCCATCAACGAATGCTGGCTGTCGGACAAGGACCGCTTCTCGTACGAGGCGCTGGACAATGCCGACCGCCTGGTCAATCCGATGATCAAGCAGGGCGGCGTGTGGCAGGAAACCGACTGGCAGACCGCGCTGGAATACGTGGCCCACGGCCTGCGTAACATCCGTCACGAGCATGGCGCAGACAGCATCGCTGCCGTCGCGACCCCGCACTCGACGCTGGAAGAACTGTACCTGCTGAACAAGATGACCCGTGGCCTTGGCTCGGACAACATCGAGTTCCGCCTGCGCCAGAGCGATTTCTCGCTCGACGGCCAGGTTACCCCATGGCTGGGCATGCCGATTGCGAACTTCTCGCAACTGAAGCGTGCCTTCGTCATCGGCTCGAACCTGCGCAAGGACCACCCGCTGGTCGCGACCCGCCTGCGCGTCGCCACCAAGGGCGGCGCCAAGCTGTCGCTGCTGGGCGCGAGCGACGACGATCTGCTCATGCCGATCGCCAACAAAGTGATCGCTGCCCCGGCCGACTGGCTGGCTGCGCTGTCGGAAGTCGTCTCGGCTGTCGCCTCTGCCCGTGGCGTCGCTGCCCCGGCCGGCTTCGAGAACGTCCAGGCAGGCGAGGGCGCCAAAGGCATCGCCGCGACCCTGGTCGGCGTCGACACCCCGGGCGCCGTGCTGCTGGGTAACGCCGCTTCCTACCACCCGCAAGCCTCGAAGATCCATGCCGCTGCGCAGTGGATCGCCGAGCAGACCGGCTGCTCCTTCGGCTACCTGGTCGATGCCGCCAACACCGTCGGCGGCTACATCGTCGGCGCAACCGGCAAGGGCGAAGCTGTCTTTGCAGCGCCGAAGAAAGCCTACGTGCTGCTGAACGCGGAACCGGAACTGGACGCAAGCAACCCGCAGCAGGCGCGCGCCGCGCTGGATGGCGCCGAAATGGTCGTCGCCATGTCCGCCTTCAAGCACGGCATGGACTTCGCCGACGTGCTGCTGCCGATCTCGCCGTTCAGCGAGACCGCCGGTACGTTTGTGAACTGCGAAGGCCGTGCACAGAGCTTCAACGGCACCGTCAAGCCGCTGGGCGAGACCCGTCCGGCCTGGAAAGTGCTGCGCGTGCTGGGCAACCTGCTGGGCCTGCAAGGCTTCGACTACGAGACTTCGGAATCGATCCGCGACGAAGCCATCGGCAAGGGCGTGACCGACCTGTCGGCCAAGCTGAACAACGTCGCGCGCCTGGCGCCGACCGCTGGTTCCTACGCACCGGCCGGTCAGCTCGAGCGCGTCGCCGACCTGCCGATCTACTTCACCGACGCGCTGGCGCGCCGTTCGGAACCGCTGCAGCGCACCGCCGACGCGAATGCGCCGCTGGTCACCCTGTCGAAGGCGGTGGCCGAGCAGATCGGCGTCAATGCCGGTGACCTGGTCCGCGTCTCGCAGGGTTCGGGCAGCGCCGTGCTGGTCGCTAACGTGGATGCACGCCTGCCGTCGAACGCGGTGCGTGTCGCCGCCGGCCACCCGGCCGTCGCCACCTTGGGCGGGATGTTCGGTTCGATCAATGTTGAAAAAGCAGGAGAGGGCAAATAATGGCTACGCCCGGTTTTATCGATACGCTGAACGCCGGCGGGGCTGACCTGCTCGGCCCGGTCTGGCCGCTGGCCTGGACCGTCATGAAGATCCTCGTGGTGCTGCTGCCGCTGATGGGTCTGGTCGCCTACCTGACCCTGTGGGAACGCAAGCTGATCGGCTGGATCCAGATCCGCGTCGGCCCGAACCGCGTGGGTCCGGGTGGCCTGCTGCAGCCGATCGCCGACGCGCTCAAGCTGCTGCTCAAGGAAATCGTGATCCCGAGCAAGGCCAACCGCAGCCTGTTCGTGATCGGCCCGATCATGACCATCATGCCGGCGCTGGCCGCATGGGTGGTGGTTCCCTTCGGTCCGCAGGCGGCCCTGGCCAACGTCAACGCCGGCCTGCTGTTCCTGATGGCGATCACCTCGATGGAAGTCTACGGCATCATCATCGCCGGCTGGGCCTCGAACTCGAAGTACTCGTTCATGGGCGCCATGCGCGCCTCGGCCCAGATGATTTCCTATGAAATCCCGATCGGCTTCGCGCTGGTGGTGGTGCTGATGGTCACCGGCAGCCTGAACCTGTCCGACATCGTCGCCAGCCAGCAGCTGGGCCGCTTCGCCGACATGGGCCTGAACTTCCTGTCATGGAACTGGCTGCCGCTGCTGCCGCTGTTCGTGATCTATTTCGTGTCCGGCCTGGCCGAGTGCAACCGCCACCCGTTCGACGTGGTGGAAGGGGAGTCGGAGATCGTCGCCGGCCACATGGTCGAGTACTCGGGCATGTCCTACGCGATGTTCATGCTGGCCGAATACGCCAACATGATCCTGATCTCGACCCTGGCGGCGATCATGTTCCTGGGCGGCTGGTCGGCACCGTTCGGCTTCCTGGAATTCGGCGCCGTCGGCGGCTTCTTCTGGCTGTTCCTGAAGATGTTCATGCTGGTCTCGCTGATGATCTGGGTCCGCGGCACCTTCCCGCGCTACCGCTACGACCAGATCATGCGCCTGGGCTGGAAAGTGTTCATCCCGCTGACCCTGATCTGGCTGGTGCTGATCGCCGCCTGGATGCAGACCCCGTGGAACATCTGGACTGCTGTGAAGTAAGGAAGCAAACAAAAAATGAATCGGATTAAAGAACTCGTCGGCAGCCTGATGCTGTCCGAACTCTTCAAGGGCCTGGCCCTGACCGGCAAGTATGCGCTGTCGCGCAAGATCACGGTCCAGTACCCGGAAGAGAAGACGCCGATGTCGAACCGCTTCCGCGGCCTGCACGCGCTGCGTCGCTACCCCAACGGGGAAGAGCGCTGCATCGCCTGCAAGCTGTGCGAAGCAGTGTGCCCGGCAATGGCGATCACCATCGAATCGGCGCAGCGCGAGGACGGCACCCGCCGCACCACGCGCTACGACATCGACCTGACCAAGTGCATCTTCTGCGGCTTCTGCGAAGAATCCTGCCCGGTCGACTCGATCGTCGAAACCCACGTGCTGGAATACCACGGCGAAAAGCGCGGCGATCTCTACTACACCAAAGAGATGCTGCTGGCCGTGGGCGACCGCTACGAAGCCGACATCGCCGCCGCCCGCGAAGCGGACGCGAAGTACCGATAAGAAGAGGCTGAAAAAAAGTCATGGAATTCACTACTTTCCTGTTCTACGCGTTCGCGGCCATCATGGTGCTGGCCTCCCTGCGCGTCATCACCACCAAGAACCCGGTCCACGCCGCGCTGTTCCTGGTGCTGGCCTTCTTCAATGCGGCCGGCATCTGGCTGCTGCTGAAGGCCGAGTTCCTCGCCATCGTGCTGGTGCTGGTCTACGTCGGCGCCGTGATGGTGCTGTTCCTGTTCGTCGTCATGATGCTCGACATTAATATCGACCGCATGCGCGAAGGCTTCTGGGGTTACCTACCGCTGGCTTCGGGCATCGGCGCCCTGATCGTGCTGGAAATGGCTGCCGTGCTGTACCGCGCGTACAACCAGACCGGCCTGTCGGCCGAGGCGGCCGCGCTGAACATCGGCGGCACCAAGGAACTGGGCATCCTGATCTACACCAAGTACATCTACGGCTTCGAGATCGCGGCCGTGATCCTGCTGGTGGCGATCATCGCCGCAGTCGCCCTGACCCTGCGCAAGCGCAAGGACACCAAAGCAATCGACCCGGGCCTTGCCGTCCGCGTCCAGCGTAACGACCGCCTGCGCATCGTCAAGATGGATGCGGTCAACCAGCGCGCGATCGATGCAGCCAATGCTGAAAAAGCAGCAGCAGCCGCGGCCGCAGCAGCACCGAAGGAGAACCCATGACTTTGTCGCTCGCACATTACCTGATCCTGGGCGCGATCCTGTTCGCGATCTCGGTGATCGGCATCTTCCTGAACCGGAAGAACATCATCATCCTGCTGATGGCCGTCGAACTGATGCTGCTGGCGGTGAACCTGAACTTCGTCGCGTTCTCGCACTACCTGGGAGACGCGGCGGGGCAGATCTTCGTGTTCTTCATTCTGACCGTCGCAGCCGCCGAATCGGCAATCGGCCTGGCGATCCTGGTGGTCCTGTTCCGTAACCTGGACACGATCAATGTGGAAGACCTCGACAGCCTGAAGGGCTGATGGTCTCGGCTCGATAAACAATAACGACTAAGGTTCAACAATGGCGGGGCAACTCTCTTCCTCAATGTTACTGGCGGTGCCTCTGGCGCCGCTGGCAGGCTCGGCGATCGCCGGCCTGCTCGGTACCAAGTTCTTCGGCAACGTGGTCGGCCGCAAGGTATCGCATACGGCGACCATCCTCGGCGTGCTCATCGCACTGATCATCTCGGTCCAGACCCTGATGGCAGTCATGGACGGCGCCAGCTTCAATGAAGACATCTATACCTGGATGACCGTCGGCACGCTCAAGCTGGCCGTCGGCTTCCAGATCGACGCGCTGTCGGCAATGATGATGTGCGTGGTGACCTCGGTCTCCCTGATGGTCCACATCTACACGATCGGCTACATGGCCGAGGACGAAGGCTACAACCGCTTCTTCTCGTACATCTCGCTGTTCACCTTCTCGATGCTGATGCTGGTCATGTCCAACAACTTCCTGCAGCTGTTCTTCGGCTGGGAAGCGGTGGGCCTGGTGTCGTATCTCCTGATCGGCTTCTGGTACACCCGCCCGACCGCGATCTTCGCGAACATGAAGGCCTTCCTGGTCAACCGCGTGGGTGACTTCGGCTTCATCCTGGGTATCGGCCTGCTGCTGGCCGCTTCGGGCTCGATGCAGTACACCGAGGTGTTCGCCCAGGCCGACAAGCTGGCCGGCATGACCGTCCCGGGCATCGGCTGGCCGCTGCTGACCGCCGCCTGCATCTGCCTGTTCATCGGCGCGATGGGCAAGTCGGCGCAGTTCCCGCTGCACGTCTGGCTGCCGGACTCGATGGAAGGCCCGACCCCGATCTCGGCGCTGATCCACGCGGCAACCATGGTTACCGCCGGCATCTTCATGGTGTCCCGCATGTCGCCGCTGTTCGAACTGTCGGACGGCGCGCTGAGCTTCATGATCGTCATCGGTTCGATCACCGCGCTGTTCATGGGCTTCCTGGGCATCATCCAGAACGACATCAAGCGTGTCGTGGCTTACTCGACCCTGTCGCAGCTGGGCTACATGACCGTGGCGCTGGGCGCCTCGGCCTACTCGGTGGCCGTGTTCCACCTGATGACCCACGCCTTCTTCAAGGCGCTGCTGTTCCTTGGCGCGGGTTCGGTCATCATCGGCATGCACCACGACCAGGACATGCGCAACATGGGCGGCCTGCGCAAGTACATGCCGATCACCTGGATCACTTCGCTGCTGGGCTCGCTGGCCCTGATCGGTACCCCGTTCTTCTCGGGCTTCTACTCGAAGGACTCGATCATCGAGGCTGTGCACGCGACCAACATCCCGGGCGCTGGCTTCGCCAACTTCGCGGTGCTGGCCGGCGTCTTCGTGACCGCCTTCTACTCGTTCCGCATGTACTTCCTGGTCTTCCATGGCAAGGAGCGCTGGCATACCGCCCATGGCCATGACAGCCATGCGCATGATGACCACAAGCAGGCAGTTGCCGCCGGCCACGGCCATGGCGACCCGCATGCGCTGCACGATTCGGACGCCCACCATGAGGAGGAGCACGACGACCACGGCCACCACGGCCTGGCTCCGGGCCAGAAGCCGCACGAGTCGCCATGGGTCGTGACCCTGCCGCTGATCCTGCTGGCGATCCCGTCGGTTGCCATCGGTTACTTCGCAATCGAGCCGATGCTGCATGGCGACTTCTTCAAGAACGTCATCTTCGTCGGCGAGAACCACGGCGCGATGGAAACCCTGCGCGAAGAGTTCCACAGCGCTGCCGGCATGGCCGTGCATGGTCTGCAGACCGCACCGTTCTGGCTGGCACTGGCAGGCGTGGCCCTGGCTTACTACTGCTACATGATCAACCCGCGCGTCCCGGCCTGGTTCTATGCCAAGTTCAAGTTCCTGCACACCCTGCTGGACAACAAGTACTACATGGACAAGTTCAACGATGTCGTGTTCGCCGGCGGCGCGCGCGCCATCGGCGGCGGCCTGTGGAAAGTGGGCGACCGCGGCCTGATCGACGGTCTGCTGGTCAATGGTTCGGCCAAGCTGGTCGGCTGGTTCTCCACGATCACCCGTAGCTTCCAGACGGGTTACATCTATCACTATGCGTTCGTGATGATCGTCGGCGTGCTGGCAGCCCTGCTGTGGTTCTTCCCGATCTGGCCTGCTTAATCGGGTTCGATAAGAAAAGCGAAAAATGATGCAGTCAATTTCTACATTTCCTCCTTACCTGAGCCTGTCGATCTGGCTCCCGATCCTGTTCGGCCTGATCGTGCTGGCCGTCGGCCGCGACAAGAACGCAGGCTTCACCCGCCTGCTGGCGCTGATCGGCGCCGTGGTCAGCTTCCTGCCGACCCTGCCGCTGATCATGAACTTCGACAATGCCGCCCACGGCATGCAGTTCTATGAGTCGGCCACCTGGATCGAACGCTTCAACGTGTTCTACAAGCTGGGCGTGGACGGTCTGTCGCTGTGGTTCGTTCCCTTGACGGCCTTCATCACCATCATCGTGGTGCTGGCGGCGTGGCAGGTGATCGAAGAACGCGTCGGCCAGTACATGGGTTCCTTCCTGATCCTGTCGGGCCTGATGATCGGCGTGTTCGCCTCGCTCGACGGCCTGCTGTTCTACTTCTTCTTCGAAGCCACCCTGATCCCGATGTACATCATCATCGGCGTGTTCGGCGGCCCGAACCGCGTGTACGCGGCATTCAAGTTCTTCCTGTACACGTTCTTCGGCTCGCTGCTGACCCTGGTCGCGATCATCTACCTGTACAACCAGTCGGGTTCCTTCGACATTCTCGAGTGGCACCGCCTGCCGCTGACGATGAACGAGCAGATACTGATCTTCATCGCCTTCTTCATGGCCTTCGCCGTGAAGGTCCCGATGTGGCCGGTGCACACCTGGCTGCCGGACGCCCACGTGGAAGCGCCGACCGGCGGTTCCGTCGTGCTGGCCGCGATCATGCTGAAGCTGGGCGCCTACGGTTTCCTGCGTTTCTCGCTGCCGATCGCGCCGGATGCCTCGCACTACCTGGCCCCGGTCGTCATCGTGCTGTCCCTGATCGCCGTGATCTACATCGGCCTGGTGGCGATGGTGCAGAAGGACATGAAGAAACTGGTCGCCTACTCGTCGATCGCCCACATGGGCTTCGTCACCCTCGGCTTCTTCATGTTCAACGACCTGGGCGTGCAGGGCGGCCTGATGCAGTCGATCTCGCACGGCTTCGTGTCGGGCGCGATGTTCCTGTGCATCGGCGTGCTGTACGACCGCGTCCACTCGCGTGAAATCGCCGACTACGGCGGCGTGGTCAACACCATGCCGAAGTTCGCCGCCTTCGCCGTGCTGTTCTCGATGGCCAACGCCGGCCTGCCGGCCACCTCGGGCTTCATCGGCGAATTCATGGTGATCCTGGGCGCCGTCCAGTTCAACTTCTGGACCGGTCTGCTGGCAGGCACCGCCCTGATCCTGGGCGCCGCCTACTCGCTGTGGATGGTCAAGCGCGTTGTGTTCGGCCCGATCGGCAACAAGCACGTTGCCGAGCTGACCGACCTGAACGGCCGCGAATTCGCCATCCTGGGCGTCCTGGCGATCGCCACCCTGTGGATGGGCCTGTACCCGGCGCCAATCGGCGACACCCTGCAGGTGTCGGTCACCGATCTCCTGCAACACGTCGCAGTCAGCAAAGTGCCTTAAATAAGCCATGAACGAAATGAACTCCACTCTGTTAGCAGCGACCGACACCAATCTGGCGCCGGTCTATGCCGAAATCTTCCTGCTGATCGCGGCTGCCGCGATCCTGCTGATCGACATGTTCCTGAAAGAGGGCAAGCGCAACCTGACGTACGCGCTGAGCCTGCTGGCGATCGCCGGCTGCGCCGTGTTCACCTTCGCGGACATGAACAGCGGCGCCACCGTGACCACCTTCAACGGCATGTACGTGTCGGACCCGATGTCCAACCTGCTCAAGCTGGTGACCTACGCGGCCGTCGCGATGACCCTGGTGTATTCGCGCCAGTACGCCGGCGACCGCGCCATGATGTCCGGTAACCTGGGCGGCGAGTTCTACGTGCTTGCACTGTTCTCGATGCTGGGCCAGATGATCATGATCTCGGGTAACAGCATGCTGTCGATCTACCTGGGCGTGGAACTGATGTCGCTGTCGCTGTACGCGCTGGTGGCGATGCGCCGCGACCACACCATCTCGACCGAAGCCGCGATGAAGTACTTCATCCTGGGCGCGCTGTCCTCGGGCTTCCTGCTGTACGGCATGTCGATGATCTACGGCGCCACCGGTTCGCTCAACGTCGACGCCATCAACCAGGTGAGCTCGGCCGCCGGCGCGAACTCGACCATCCTGGTGTTCGGCCTGGTCTTCGTCGTGGCCGGCCTGGCCTTCAAGCTGGGCGTGGTCCCGTTCCACATGTGGGTTCCGGACGTGGTGCAGGGCGCCCCGACCGCCGTCACCCTGCTGCTGGGGGGCGCGCCGAAGCTGGCGACCTTCGCCATGGTGATCCGCCTGCTGGTGGAAGCACTGCCGGCGATGGCCTTCGACTGGCAGCAGATGCTGCTGGTGCTGGCCGTGCTGTCGCTGGCCGTGGGTAACATCACCGCGATCGCGCAGACCAACATCAAGCGTATGCTGGCCTACTCGACCATCGCCCAGATGGGCTTCGTGGTGCTGGGCATGATGACCGGCGTCGTCAACGGCGACAGCAGCAATGCCGCGGCTTCGTACAGCGCCGCGATGTACTACACCATCACTTACGTGCTGACCACGGTCGGCAGCTTCGGCCTGATCATGATGCTGGCGCGCGCCGGCCACGAAGCCGAGACCATCGCCGACTTCAAGGGCCTGGGTAAGCGTTCGCCGTGGTTCGCGATCGTCATGACCATCCTGATGTTCTCGCTGGCGGGCGTGCCGCCGATGGTCGGCTTCATGGCCAAGTGGGCCGTGCTGCAGGCTGTCGCCAACGCCGGCATGGTGTGGCTGGCCGTCGTGGCGGTGCTGTTCTCGCTGATCGGCGCCTTCTACTACCTGCGCATCGTCAAGACCATCTGGTTCGACGAAGCCGCCGATACTGCCGCCATCAACACCCCGGCCGACATGCGCGTCGTGATGTCGCTCAACGGCCTGGCCGTGGTGGTGCTGGGTATCGTTCCGGGCTGGCTGCTGGCGGTGTGCTACAGCACCATGCAGGCCACCCTCGCAAAGTAACAAGCGCCTTGGATTCCTCCCTGGCGTCCTGGCTGGTGGTCGCGATTGCACTCGCGGCCGCCAACCTGCCTTTCCTCACCGAGCGCGTGTTCGGTTTCATTCCACTGAAATCGAATACCGCTGGTGACGGCATCCCCCCGCGCACGAAGTCCTTCCCGCTGCGCCTGTTAGAGTTAATTGTTTTATACTTTGTCGTCGGCTTCCTGGCTCGCACCCTGGAATCCCGTATCGGCGGCGTGTTCGCGCAGAACTGGGAGTTCTATGCGGTCACCGGCTGCCTGTTCCTGGTGCTGGCGTTCCCCGGTTTCGTGCTCCGTTACCTGCGCAAGAAGCGCGGTTGAGCGCGTGGGCGGACCAGCCGCCCACCCTACAACCCTGTAACTGGAGACCGCATGGTTCAAGATTTACGCGAGACCCGCATCGACGGCGGCGTGGTCTACGATGGCCATTTCCTCAAGGTCGAGCGCGACCGCATCAAGCTCCCCGACGGTTCCACCACCCAGCGCGAATTCATCCGCCACCCCGGCGCGGTGGTCATCCTGCCGCTGCTGCCTGACGGCCGCGTGCTGCTCGAGCGCCAGTTCCGCTATCCAAATTCCCAGGTCTTCATCGAGTTCCCGGCCGGGAAGATCGACCCGGGCGAAGACCACCTGGCCTGCGCCAAGCGCGAGCTGGAAGAAGAGACCGGCTACACGGCCGCCAGGTGGCGCTTCGTCTGCACCATCCACAACGCCATCGCGTATTCCGACGAGCACCTGGAACTGTTCCTGGCCGAAGACCTGACGGCGGGCGAGCAGAAGCTCGACGAGGGCGAATTCCTGGAAACCTTCACGGTGACCGTCCCCGAGCTGCTCGAGATGGTCAAGCGCGGCGAGATCACGGACGTGAAAACCATCATCGGCACTTTCTGGCTCGAGAAAATCCTGTCGGGCAGC
Source organism: Massilia sp. IC2-477 (assembly GCF_020707265.1). Taxonomy (GTDB): domain Bacteria; phylum Pseudomonadota; class Gammaproteobacteria; order Burkholderiales; family Burkholderiaceae_D; genus Telluria. The sequence goes on along the minus strand of NZ_JAJFEQ010000004.1, from coordinate 46,839 downwards.
TGGAATCCAGTCTGAACAATGAAACTCCTGCTGGCGCTTGTCCTGTGGTGCTGGGCGCTGGCAGCCGCGGCTGCGCCGCGCACCGACTTCCAGGCGCGTTGCGAGGACACGATCGGCGAAACGCTATCGGTCCTCACCGGCACCCAGAACGGTTTTCGCATCGATAACACTGTCGGCTATCGCGGCCTGACCGCGATGAAGGGGCGGGCCACGAATGGCAGGGCGCGGCCGGGGCAGGTCGTGCTCGGCCTGACGCGCACCGAGTCGCGCGTGAGTATCAACGTCGGCGGGCGCCTGCTCACCGATCCTGCCAGCGGCTACGAGTGCATCGCGCCGCATATCGAGATCAAGCTCACCTATCCGCCGATCGTGGTCTTCATCAGCCGCGAATTCCGGCCCGGCTCCTGCGCCTATGAAGAAGTGCTGGCGCACGAGATGCGCCACCTGAACACCTATCTCGACTACCTGCCCAGGGCGGAAAGCCGGGTGCGCCAGGCCCTCGAGCGGCGTTTCGAGGACAAGCCGCTGTACGCGCGCATCGGACAAGCGCAAACCCTGCTCCAGCGCGAAATCGACCGCGGCTGGATGCCCTATATTAAAAGCGAAATGGCGAAGGTCGAGGCCTTGCAGGCAGCCATCGACTCGCCGCAGGAATATGCCCGCCTCGGCAAGGTTTGCGGAGGTGAGGTACAGTCGCTGATTCGACCTGTACGAAAAAGCAAGACATGATGACTGACCCTGCAACACCAGTAACCCAAGAAGCGTCGCAGCGCTATCTCGCGCTGATCCCGGCGGCCGGCGTCGGCGCCCGCATGGCCGCCGGCAGTCCCAAGCAATACCTGCCCATCGGCGGCAAGCCCATGCTGCGCCACACCATCGACGCCTTCCGCTCCAGCCCGCTCATTGCACACACCTATGTGGTGGTGAGCGCCGACGATCCCTTCATCGACGGCGTCGTGCCGGCGGAGGGCGTGACGGTGCTGCGCTGCGGCGGCGCCACCCGCATGGAATCGATCCGCAATGGCCTGCGCATGCTGCACGGCAGCGTGTCGCTGGACGACTGGATCCTGGTGCACGACGCCGCGCGTCCCGGCCTCGACGCGGAACTGATCGCGCGCCTGATCGTCGAAACGGGTGAACACCCGGCCGGCGGCCTGCTGGCGCTGCCGGTGGTCGACACCGTCAAGCGCCACGTCGGAGGGGAGGTGGCGACCGTCACGCGCGATGGCCTGTGGCTGGCGCAGACCCCGCAGATGTTCCGCTACCAGCTGCTGTGCCGGGCACTCGATGCCGCGACGGATCCGGCCGCAATCACCGATGACGCCAGCGCGGTTGAAGCGCTGGGACTGGCCCCCAAGTTGGTGGAAGGGCATCCCCGCAACCTGAAGGTGACGCTGCCGGCCGACATCCGCATCGCGGAGATGTACCTGGCTGCTTTCCGAACCGAACCGACAACGAACTGAATGACTATGGCACAAGCATCCTTTAATCCCACTCCGCCGTTCCGCATCGGAACCGGCTACGATTGCCACGCACTGGTCGAAGGGCGCAAGCTCATCGTCGGCGGCGTGACCATCCCGCACCGCCTGGGCCTGCTCGGCCACTCGGACGCCGACGTGCTGCTGCACGCGATCATCGACTCGCTGCTGGGCGCAGCTGCGCTGGGCGACATCGGCAAGCATTTCCCCGACACCGACCCGATGTTCGCGGGCGCCGATTCGCGCACCCTGCTGCGGGAAGTGGCGCACCGCGTGGTAGCGACCGGCTACACCATCGGCAACATCGACGCGACCATCATTGCCCAGCAGCCGAAGATGGCGCCGCACATCCCGCAGATGGTGTCGCGCATCGCCGAAGACCTGGGCCTGTCGCCGCAGCAGGTGAACATCAAGGCCAAGACCAACGAAAAGCTGGGCTTCCTCGGGCGTGAAGAGGGCATGGCGGCGGAGTCGGTGGCGCTGCTGATCCGCGCCGCGGAACCGGGCTAAGTAGATAGCTCTCTGACATGTGCGTGCATATGCACTATAATTCCTCGAACGGGCAACACGCCCATTCGGGGAGTCGCACATGACAACGCAAGAAACGATGACGCCGCGCGCGGCCTGGATGCTGATCCTGGCCGCGAGCACGATCCTGATGATCACGATGGGCGCGCGCCTGACCACGGGCCTGTTCCTGTCGCCGATCAACACTTCCACCGGCCTCGGCATCGCCACCATCAGCTTCGCGATGGCGGTCGCCCAGCTCATGTGGGGAGCCTCGCAGCCGGTCTTCGGCGCCATCGCCGACAAGTACGGCCCGGCGCGCGTGATCGTGATCGGCGGCGTCATGCTCGCTGTCGGCACGGCCGCCACGCCCTTCATGTCCTCCGAGTGGGGGCTGCTGCTCAGCATGGGCATCCTGTCCGCCGCCGGCGCCGGGGCAGGGAGCTTCTCGATCCTGATCGGCGCTACCGCCCAGCGCCTGCCCGCCGAGCGGCGCGCTTTTGCCTCGGGCTTCATCAACGCCGGCGGCTCCTTCGGCCAGTTCGTGTTCGCGCCACTGATGCAGGCGATCATTGCGTCCGCCGGCTGGGTCATCGCCATGCTCACCATGGCCGCCACGACCCTGCTCACCATCCCGCTGGCGCTGGGCATGCGCAAGAAGCCGGCCGTGCCGCTGACCTCATCCGCCAGCGCAGCCCCGGCCGCTCCCGTCGCCCCAGGCATCAGCCTGAGCGAACAGCTGCGCCAGGCCATGCGCGACCGCAGCTACCTGTGCCTGCACCTGGGCTTCTTTACCTGCGGCTTCCACATCGCCTTCCTCGTCACCCACCTGCCGCAGGAAGTCGCGCTGTGCGGCCTGTCGGCCGGCGTGTCGGCCACGGCGCTGGCGCTGATCGGGCTGTTCAACATCGCGGGCAGCCTGGCGGCGGGAGCGCTCGCCAACCGCTATCGCATGAAGTCGCTGCTCGCCTTCATCTACGGCGGCCGCGCCCTGATCATCGTAGCCTACCTCCTGGCGCCAAAAACCGCGCTGACCTTCTACCTGTTCGCCGGCGCGCTCGGCTTCACCTGGCTGGCCACGGTGCCGCCGACCGCCGGCCTGGTGGGCAAGCTGTTCGGCATGCGCTACCTGGCGACCCTGTTCGGCATGACCCTGCTGTCGCACCAGATCGGCGGCTTCTTCGGCGCCTGGCTGGGCGGCCTGTCCTTTGTCCGTTTCGGCGACTACACCTGGATGTGGTATGCCGACATCCTGCTGGCCGTGGCGGCCGCATTGATCAACCTGCCGATCCGCGAAGCGCCCGTGGCGCGTCCGGGACTGGCAGTAGCGAAAGGCTGAAGGGATGGCGCGCGAAACCTGGGCCTATCGCGAGGTGGCGGTGGAATCCTTCGTCGATCCGAGAACCGGACAGGTGCGCATTCGCCCTGTGTCGGGCCAGGCCTATGCCACCTCGCTGCGGGTGCAGTGCGCACGGGCGCTGAGCGACCCGGAGCGCTATCCGGTCGGCACCCGCTTCCTGGTATCCGCCAAGCTGACCGACCGCCAGGGCGGCGCCCCCTTCCTGTTCGTGTGGCACGGCGATCCGGTAAGCGTGATGAGCAAGGCGGCATTGACGCGCTTCCTGGGGGAGCGCAAGCGCCTGCGGCTCTGAGCCCGCGAGCTCCATCGGGGTCAGGTCTGACATTTGAACACGAGCTCATCAACTGCTGCTGCAGAGCTTGTGTCTGAATGTCAGACCTGACCCTGGTTAGGGTCATTGAGTCTGATCGGTCAGCGCGCCGGCTCCATGACCGCCAGCCAGGCCAGGACGATGAACAGCAGGATGCCGCACACGACGCTGAAAACGGTACCGATGCGCCGCGGCCAGCAGTGGGTCAGCAGCACCGCCAGGCCGCCGAATACGAAGGACAGGCTGGCGCAGATGGCCACCCACGGCGGGGCACGGTAGAGCGACACGCGTCGCGGGCGCGCGGACGGTACACCCTCGAGTAGCCCGGTGGTGAAGCCGAGTGCCAGCAAGCCGAGCAGCAGCATGCCGATCCCGCAGATCAGCGCATCGCGCCGCGTGTTCCGGACTTTCATTTGCCCGCCAGGTCGCGCTCCACCACCTCGAGGAAGGTGGCGGTGCTCCAGCGCAGGTCTGTGACCGGGATATCGGGGCGGTAGAACTCGCCGTTGCCGCGCGGCCGGTTCACGTAGAGCTTGGTCGGCACGATGACGCGCGCCAGTCCGCCCGGCAGGGGCTCGACCCGCACTTCCATGTAGGTCGAGTCGGCCGAGCTGGGCGCGCCGACCAGCTTCGTGTTGGGGAACAGCTTGAAGTAGTCGATCGCGTCCAGGCAGGCGCTGGCGCAGTTGCCGGGGACGATCACGTAGACCGGGCGGGTGAAGGGCGCGGCCGGCGCCTGCTGCACGGTCCCGCTGCCCTCGTTCTGCTCGTCCTTCGAGATGTAGTAGGGCTTGCCGGCCGCTTGCGCCTTGCGCATGGCCGCTTCGCGCTCGGCCCACCACTGCGCGGATGCGGTCTCGCCCCGGGCGATGTCTTTCTCCTTCCCCTGCTGGTAATAGGCGATGTTGCCTGGCGAAGCGCGGTACCAGACTTCGACCTTCCGGTTGCGGGCATCGTCGCGCCGTTTCAGCTCGGCGTCGCCCCACAGCGCCTTGGCGAACTCCTCGCTCCAGCTCGAGCTGCCACCCTGGTTGCGGCGCAGGTCGACCACGACGGCATCGGCGCCGAGGAAGCGTTCGCGCTCCTTGCGCACCTGCTCGTTGATCGCGCGATAGGCGGCGCGCTCCTTGTCGGAAGGCTGGAAGGTCGGCATGGCGACCCAGAACAGGTTCTTGCGTGGTTCGCTCAGGCCGACCGGCAGGGTAGCGCCGGCGACGCTGTCGCGCAGCAGCGGCGTGCGCGAGTCGGGTATGGTGCGCCAGGCCAGCACGCGTTCGACCTGCCTGCCGTCAAGCTCGAAAACGCAGCGCTGCGGGCGCGGCGCGAACGGGTTGCCGAAGTCGGTGAACAGGTTGCGCGCCTGGCTCCACCACTGGCCTTCTTCCTTCGGGCGGCCCAGGAAGGCGAACACGTTCTGCGCCAAGAGCCGGCGCGCCGGCTTGCCGTCGCAGGACACGATGCGCTCGCCCTCGCGCGCGGCGCCATCCTCGCTCGCATACACGAACAGGTCGCCGCGCCAGGCGGCGACGAAGCCGGGCCACTCGGCCGGCTTGACGGCATCGAAATCGAAGCTGGGGTAGACGCCCGCGTGGCCATCGTGGATCCGGTTCGAAAAGCCCAGCAGGGCCGCGATGTAGCCGCTGCCGTCATTCACCTTCGCCGCCAGCGCCGCTCCATGAGCCCTGGCGGCGCGCAAGTTGCGCAGAAATGCCGGGTTGTGCGGATCGTGGGCGCCGGCATGGTTGGCCAGGGTGACCCGGTAGCCGGCGTCGACGTCGCGCAGGGCGGCGGCGCGCCAAGCCTGCGCCGTGGACGGCAGGGGCGGAGCGGCGTCGGCGGCCGACACGGTGGATGAATAGCTGGCGAGCGCTGCAAGGGCAGCGGCAAGGATGGTCGGCATGAAGCGCATGGCAGGCAGCGGGTCGGAATCGGGCGCCCACTATACCGCGGCTATGCTGCTGGGAAATGCGTGGTTTCTCACACCGCTCGCGCTCGCCGGCAGGAGGTGGACAGCGCAGGCTTGCAAAAATGGTTACCATCGGGTTTTCAGACCGCATTTTTGAGAGGACTACCATGGCCACACGGAACATCGCCGTCATCGTCGGCAGCCTGCGCAAGGATTCGTTCACCCGCAAGGTGGCGCAATCGATGATCGAACTCGCGCCCGCCAGCCTGCGCATGGAGATCGTCGAGATCCGCGACCTGCCGCTCTACAACCAGGACGACGAGACCGACAACCCACCGCCCGCCTTCACGGCCTTCCGCGAGCGCATCAGGCAGGCCGACGGCATCCTGTTCTGTACGCCGGAATACAACCGCTCGGTGCCGGGCGCGCTCAAGAATGCGATCGACGTCGGCTCGCGCCCCTACGGCAAGGCCGCCTACGCGGACAAGCCCTGCGCGGTGGTCAGCGTGTCGCCCGGCGCGCTGGGCGGATTCGGCGCCAACCACCACCTGCGCCAGATGCTGCCCTTCCTGAACATGCCCTGCATGCCGGCGCCGGAAGCCTATGTCGGCATGGTGGGCAACAAGTACGAGGGCGACCGCCTGGTCGACGATGGGAGCCGCGCCTTCTTCCAGACCTTCATCGACAGCTTCGCCGCCTGGGTAGAGCGCCATGCCCGCTGAACACCCGATCGCGGTGCGCGGGCTCGACCACATCGTGCTGCGCGTGGCCGACCTCGAGGCCATGATCGCCTTTTATGGCGAGGTGCTGGGCTGCCGGGTCGAGCGCCGCCAGGACGAGATCGGCCTGGTCCAGCTGCGCGCCGGCGCGTCCATGATCGACCTGGTGCCCGTGAGCGGCAAGCTGGGAAGCGCGGGCGGCGCCGCGCCCGGCCTCGAGGGGCGCAACCTCGACCACCTGTGCCTGCGCCTCGAACCCTTCGATGAAGGCGCGATCCGGCGCCACCTGGCGGCGCATGGCGTGGAGGCCGGCCCGGTCGAATCGCGCTATGGCGCCGAAGGCGAGGGCCCGTCGATGTACCTGCTCGACCCGGAGCGCAATACCGTCGAGCTCAAGGGGGCGCCTTACACCGCATGAAGGCGCGCACGGCAACAGCTGGCGATCATCGTGCCGCCCGCTACGGCCGGCCAGACGGCTGGCGCGGCCGCCTGTACGACATCATCTTCCGCAGCGATTCGGTCGCCGGGCGGCGCTTCGACATCGCGCTGGTGCTGGCGATCCTGCTCAGCATCCTGGTGGTGGTGCTCGACAGCGTGCCGCGCATCCGGGTTCGCCACGCCGATCTCATGCATGGGCTGGAGTGGACCTTCACCCTGCTGTTCACGATCGAGTACGTGGCGCGCCTGCTGTGCGTGCGCCAGCCGCTGCGCTACGCCACCAGCTTCTTCGGCATCGTCGACCTGCTGTCGGTGCTGCCCACCTACGTCTCGCTGCTGGTGCCGGGCAGCGAAGCGCTGCTCGACATCCGCATCCTGCGCCTGCTGCGCGTGTTCCGCATCTTCAAGCTGACCCTCTACATCGAGGAGTACACGCGCCTGGCCGAGGCGCTGGCGGCGAGCCGGCGCAAGATCATGGTGTTCCTGTCGGTGGTGCTGATGGCGGTGCTGATCCTGGGGACGGTGATGTACGTGGTGGAGGGGCCGGAACATGGCTACACCAGCATCCCGACCGCGATGTACTGGGCAATCGTCACCATGACCACGGTGGGCTACGGCGACATCACGCCGCATACGCCGCTCGGCAAAGGCATTGCCTCATTCATGATGCTGCTCGGCTGGGGCATTCTGGCGGTGCCGACCGGCATCGTCACCGCCGAGATGACGGCGCGCCGCGGCGACCGCCGCCATGGCCCGGCGCGCCTGCCGCGCGACTGCGAGGTGTGCGGCAGCGGCGGCCATGATGCGAACGCGAATTTCTGCAAGGAGTGCGGCGCTGAATTGCCTCCAGCGCCGTCCCGGCCTTGAGACCGGCCGGTGCAGCCGCGCCATGGCGCCGCCTCGTCAGAACTTCACGGCCAGGCGCGCGTAGTAATAGCCGCCATTGATGCCGAAGGGCGAGATCGGGGGGTAGATCGTCACCGCGGCGTTGTCGAGGTTGGCGCGCTGCTCGGCCAGCAGCCTGGGGTTGACCTGGTCGGGATATTCGTTGAACAGGTTGTTGGCGCCCAGCGAGACAGTCCAGGCCTTGCCGAACTGGTAGCTCACTTCGAGGTCGGTGATCACGGACGGCTTGACCTCGTTCTCGTAGTACACCGCGCCATCCGACGAGATCAGTTCCGAGGATTTGCCGAACACGTTCTCGCGCAGGTTCACGGTCCACGCGCCCGTCTTCCACAACGCGCCCAGGTTCAGGCGCGCCCGCGGCGAAGCGGTCTCGAGGTGCGAGATCGCGGTGGCGTCGAGCAGGGTCTGCGGCCGCAGCTGGGCCGGCGCCTGGTTGATCTTAATGACCTTGACCCGGTTGTAGTTGGCCGCCGCCGACCAGTCGACGCGCCCGTATCCGCCGTAGTTGCTGCTCAGGGTCGCGACCGCTTCCAGGCCGCGGCTGCGCGTGTTCACGGCGTTCGAGAAAATGTTGATGCCGGTCTGGACCACGGTCGGGTCGAGCACGTTGCCGTTGGCCAGGATGGCCGCCGTCACCGCCGGGGCGTTGACCGCGCCGCCGGAGCCGTAGATCGCGCCGCTGCCGACGATGCGGTCGCGGATGCTGATCTGGTAGGCGTCGAGCGTGATCGCCAGGCCCGGGCGCGGATTCAGCACCAGGCCGGCGCTGACGTTAGTCGACGCTTCCGGCTTGAGGCCGTCGATGCCCACCAGGCGCGCGCCCGGCGAGTTCGGGGCCAGCTGCACGAAGGCGCTGCGCGGCGACACGTTGGTGGCCGAGTAGTAGGACTCGGCCAGGGTCGGGGCGCGGAAGCCGTTGCTGTAAGTGGCGCGCAGCGCGACCGCCGGCGAGAAATCGTAGCGGCTGGTCAGCTTGCCCACCTTGGCGTTGCCGAAGTCGCTGAAGCGCTCGTAGCGGCCGGCGACGTCGACCGTCCATCCCGGCAGCGGCTGGCCCGAGAGGTTGACGTAGAAGGCCTTGTTGTTGCGGCTGTGGCTGCCGGCGTCGGTCAGCGAGAAGCCGGGGTAGGACTGCGAGCCTTCCTTGTAGCGCGAGGGGGCGTCGCCGGCGACGATGGCGTAGGTGTCGCGGCGGTGCTCCAGGCCGAGGGCGAAGGTCAGCGGCACCGACCAGCCGATCTCGAACTCGCGGCTCAGGTCGAGGTTATTGGTCCACTGGCTGGCGTGGAATTCGCCGGCGGCGAAGTTCAGCGGGGTGCTGCCTGTGTCGGTGTAGAGCGAGATGTTGGCGGAATTGGCCACGCCCAGCTTGGCCACGTCCTTGCCATAGGTGCTCGACAGGTCCCAGCGCCAGCCGCCCGCCAGCTGTCCCTTGATGCCGGCGGTGAAGGCATAATCCTCTTCGTCGAAGGTCTCCTGCGGGCTGAAGCCGAACGGGTAGATCTGCGGCAGGCGGTTCGGCATGCGGTAGTTCTCCCAGGCCCGCGCCTCTTTCTTGCCGTAGGTGCCGAAGGCATACAGCGACAGGTCCTGGCCGAAGTCGGCGCCGAAGTTGGCGGCGGCGATGTGCTGGCGGTACTGGGCGTCGCCCGAGATCTTGTTCAGGCGCGGGTAGCCGGGCGCGTTAACCAGGCTGGGCATGGCCGCCATGGTGGCCGGGTCGACCACGCGCGGGTCGATGCCGCCGCGGTCGGAGAAACCATGGTACTTGCTTTCGGCCGTCAGGCTCAGGAAGGCGTCGTCGAAGGGACGCAGGCCGATGTTGGCCATGCCGTCGCCGGTGTGGCCGCCGCCGTCCATGTAGGCGCCGCCGTTGAGGTTGGCGCTGCCGCCGCGCTCGTTCGACTTCAGGATGATGTTGACCACGCCGGCGATGGCGTCGGTGCCGTACTGCGCCGCGGCGCCGTCCTGCAGCACCTCGACATGGTCGATCGCGGCCACCGGGATGTAGTTCAGGTCAGCAGCCGCGCCGCCCTGGTAGGGACCGCCCAGCACGGCCAGGTTGGCGGTGCCGTGGCGCCGCTTGCCGTTCACCAGCACCAGGGTATTGTTCGGGCTCAGGCCGCGCAGGCGGGCCGAGAGGGTCATGTTCGCCATGTCGCTGCCGAAGGCCTGGGCGTTCAGCGACGGCAGGTTCTGGGCCAGGGCCTGGATCAGGTCCGGCTGGCCGGTACGGGCCAGCGAGGCCGAGTCCAGCACCTGGACCGGCGAGGCGCTGTTCTCCACCTTGAGGCCGGCGGCGCGGGTGCCGGTGACGATCACGACGCCGGTGCCGGTGACGCCCGGCGCCCCGGGCTCGGGCGCCGGCGCCGGCGCGGCGGGCGCGTCGGCGGCCTTCTCGTCGGCGTGGGCGAGCGCAAGGCCGCAGGACAGCAGACCGGCGGCGACGCCGGTGAGACGAATGGCTTTGTACATGGTATTTCCCTTCGATGGACAGCGAGACGGAAAACGAACGGCGCTTTGCTGGGCGCTCCTTATTTTTTGGCGGCGGTGACCTCGATCTCGATCAGCCAGCCGGGGTTGCTGAGGCCGGCGACCTGGAACACCGATCGCGCCGGCAGGTTCGGCTGGGCGCCGCCGAAGAACTGGGTATAGCCCTCCATGAAGCCGGCGACGTCGGCGCGCCCGCCCTTGGAGACGTCGCCGACGATGAACACCTGCATCTTGACTACGTCGCCCATGCCCAGCCCCATGCCCTGCAGGATCTCCCTGATGCGGTTCAGCACTCCGACGGTCTGGGTTCTGGTGTCGCCGAAGGCGGCCAGCGAGTTCGGATCGGCGGTCTTGTTGACCACCGGCGGCACCTGGCCGCTGATGAAATGGATGGTGGCGCTGGGCGGCAGGGTCACCGCCAGGGCGATCGGGAAATCCGAATTGGGGATCTTGTGGCGCACGATCTCCTGGGCGCCGGCGGCAGCCGGCAGCAGCAGGGACAGGGCGGCGAGACGGGATGCGAATGACTTCATGGATGCCTTTCGTGTCGTTGGAAAATCAGTGCTTGTTGCCGAAGCGGCTGCGAGTGGCGGGTGCGACCTGCAGCGCGCTGCGCTGGGCCTCGATCTCGGCGCTTGACACCGGGGCGGCGCCGTTGCCCCAGCTGCTGCGCACATGGCTCAGGACAGCGGCGATCTCGGCGTCGTCGAGGCTGCCGCTGAAGGCGGGCATGCCGCCGCGTCCCTTGAGCAGCACCGCCGCGAGCGGCGCCGGCTCGCCGAGCGCGACCGCGCTGCCGGCCAGCGCCGGGAAGGCGCCCGGGATGCCGCGGCCGTCGGCCTGGTGGCAGGCGGCGCAGTTTTTGGCGAACAGGGCCTTGCCCTCAGTCCCGCCGGTCGGGGCCTGGGCCATGGCAGCACCGGCGTGCAGCAGGGAGCTGGTCAAAAGCGCGCCGAGGAGCGCGTGCAGGGAGGTGTGGAAGCTCATGCGCTTGCCCTCTTGTGAAGTTGTTCGATCTGCTGCCAGGCCGATTCGATGGCGCCGGCCTGCCAGCCGGTCAGGTAGCTCAGGTGCTCGCCGGCCAGCAGCACCCGGCCTTCGCCTTCGAGCAGGACCGGGTAGGCGCCCTGACGCGCGTCCTCGTTCCATTCGGCCCAGCCGCCCAGGCTGTGCTGCACGCGGTGCCAGGCCACCGAGAAGGACTGCTCATGGGCGCTGCGGTAGGCCGGGAAGATCTTCTCGCCGGCGCGCAGGGCGAATTCGGTCCGTTCGGCCGGCGTCAGTGCGCTGACCTCGATCGCATCGAGCGCGTAGTTGTAGTAGCCGAGCACCACGCCCTTGCGCTGCTGCCAGCCGCCGGACGGCAGGGAAATGGTGTTGATTCCCTTGATGTCGGTGAGCACATGGCCGCCGTAGATCTGTTCGTCCTCTTCCCAGAAACGGCGCTTCATCTGCAGGCCGATCTTGCCCACCGGCGCATACGGGACGGCCTGGATCGCCGCCTTGAAGCGCTCCGAGAAATCGGTGTCGATCATGCGCAGCACCGACAGCGGCACCGTGCACAGGCAATAGTCGGCGCTGACCGAGGCCCGCTTGCCGCCGTCCAGGTAGTCGATCGTGACCGCGCCGGGCGCTTGGCGGATGCGTTCGACCACGGCGCCGTAGCGGATTGCCTTGCCGAGGCGGCGTGCGAAAGCGCGCGGGATCTGGTCCATGCCGCCGACCGGCTGGAACATCGTCGCGTGCATGGGAAATTCCTGCACTGCGCTGTAGACCTTGCCGACCCTGGCCGCCAGCAGGTCGCCGAAGGCGAGCGGATCGGAGGGCTTGCCCGGGCCGGGCACGAGGCCGGCGCCCGGATTGACCGCGAAGCCGCGGCCGTTGCGGCCCTTGTAGGCCAGGTCGCCATTGCCGAGGGCGCCTTCGTTGACGAGGTAGTCGAGCAGCAGGGCCTGGTCGTCGGCGCTCAGGCGGGCGTCGAGCTGGTGCTCCTTCACGCTCTTGGCCAGCAGCTCGGCCACGTGGCCGCGCATGTCGGCCTTGACCTGGGCGCCGCGCAGGCGCTGCTTCGAGAGTGGGCCGCCGTCCTCTAGGTAGACGAAGGCGTGGTCGTTCTCGTTGACCATGACTTCGAGCGGCACGTCGAACAGGCGCGTGTAGTACAGGGTGGACTGGTGGTCGAGCGGGATGCGCCACGGTCCATGGTTGATGTAGTGGCCCTCGTCGAAGTTGCAGCGTTGGACCTCGCCGCCCAGCTCCTTCAGGGCGAAGCCCTTGCGCGCTGTCTGGCAGCGTCCGCCCGCGAAGCTGCGTGCCTCCAGCACCTGCACTTCGTAGCCGAGCTTGGCGAGCTCGAAGGCGGCGGTCAGGCCGGCCAGGCCGGCGCCGAGGATCACGACCTTCTTGCCCTTGCCGCTGCCGCCGAGCGCGGGCGGGGCGTTGACCCGGGACGCGATGCCCATGCCCCAGGCTTTCATGGTGTTCAACAGCAGCGCCGATCCGCCGACGGCAGCAGCGCGATACAGGAATTCACGCCGGGTCAGCGACGGGGTTCTTCGTTTCATCCGCACCTCAACTCTTTGTTGTTGGGAGACCTGCTATGGTCCCAACAGCAATAGCCGTGCCAGTAGCGTGCGAAATATCAACAAAAGGCCGAATAAAAATAAAGTCTGGCGCTAAATCGTGCAAATGTAAGCTTGTTGTCAGCCAATTTATGCAAATTAAATACACATGCAGAGTGTATTGACGTCCCTGGGGCGGGACTGCTGCAGACTATATTTTTCCCAGTCACGGCAAGGGGCCGGAAGGGAGGCGATCCAGCGCGATCCGCAAGATATACTGCTCTGTGGCACTACTTTGCGGCACTGCACCATTCTGGCGACAATACGCACTGGCTTGGCAGGGTGTCCCCCACCAGTCCGTCGCGCTCTAGCCAGTAGCAAAACTGCCCGTAGCTCGGCAGCGTGCCGATATCATGTCCGCGGAAAAATTCTTCCAGCATTTGGCGATACGCATCCTGCCGAGAGAACGCGGCATGGGTCGCGGCATAGCGTGCTACGGCGGCGCGGAACAGCGCGCGCATGGCGCCGTCCACATTGGCGCCGGCGGCTTCGCCCTTGCGCGGGCGGCCGCGCTTGACGCCGGGGTTGGCGGCGCGCGTCTTGCCGGGCGCGCCGGAATTCAGGTAGTCCGGCCACAGCGCATCGGGGGTCTGGCCGCGCTCCCAGTAGCGCCGCAGGTAACGCATGACGCTGGCCTTCGACATGCCCTGCGCCTCGGCGCAGGCAGCCACCAGGGCGGGCCGCTGGGCCTGCAGGTAGAGCGCCGGGAGCTGCGCGTGCAGGCTGCGGACGGCTTCCCAGGCCTTCATCTGCAGGCGGCGGTGCTTGTCGGCCACCATGGCGGGCGGACGAGCGGCATGGGGATCGGCCAGCAGCAGGCGGGCGCGACGCGCGGCGACATCGGCCGCCAGCGCTGCGGTGGCCAGTGGCCGGGGCAGGGCGCTGGCCTGCCCGAGCGGGAAGACGTAGGCCAGTAGGCCGCCGCTGTCGATCCACAGGATCCGGATGGCGTGTACCGGCGGACCGGCGTACTCGAGGACATCGTTCTGTATAAACATCGGCATCTCCCCTTCGGATACCGTGCTTGCATGCAAGGTTCAGGCCAGCGCACGTTTAATCCAGCTCAAAGGTCGACGTACGTGCAAGGCTAGTCTTCTACCCTCGTGTCGCAGCCCGGTTAGGTGGGCTGCGGTGTGTCTTTCAATGCACCCATATAACGAGGTCAATGCATGTATCCCTTTCCACAAACCGTGACCCCGGCCGTGCGCACCCACATGGACGCGCAGACCGCCTTCCTGAACGACATGTCCAAGTCCATGTTCCGGTCCTTCCAGCAGATGTGCGACCTGAACATCCAGCTGGTGCAGACCCTGGTCGAGGAGAGCACCCTGGCCAGCCAGCAGGTGCTGAGCGCCGATCGCCAGACCGAGATGCTCAGCGCTGCCGCCGCGCACGCCCAGCCGACCAGCGACAAGCTGCGCGCCTACCAGCACCACATCTCGCGCCTGGCGGCCGACGCCCAGGTCGAGCTGGCGCGGGTGACCGAGCAGCACGTGCAGAACACCACGCGTACCGCACGCGCCCTGGTCGACGAAGTCACCCGCAGCACCGCCGAGGAAACCGAGCGTCATATCCGCACCCAGCAGGAGGCGCTGCGCAACGCCGCCGACCCGTTCGCACGTGCGGACGGCGATGCGCGCCACCCGATGGATGGCGACGGTGAAGTGCACCGCGGCCAGCCGGGACAGGGCGCGCAACAGGCCGGCGCCCAGGGCAACCGCCCGGCAGGCGCGGCCACGCACTAGGGTCGTAGCGCCCGGCCGGCAGCGCCGGCGGGCGCTCCCACGGTGGCGGCATCGCCTGGCGCCGCCACCGCCGCCGGCGCGGCGGCACGCGCCGGCGCCAATCCGAACAGCGGCCGCAGCAGGGCCACGCGGCGCACCACCTCGAAGATCCCGAAACTCAGGGTCAAGGTCAGCAGCACCAGCAGCACCGCCTCCAGACCCGGCCCGATCCGCAGCGGCTGCATGGCGTGCGCCATCGTCACGATCAGGGTCTGGTGCAGGATGTACACCGGGAAGATCGCTTCGTTCAGGTAACGCCGCGCCGCGCCGTCACGATCCAGGTGGCGCGCGGCGAAACCGCAGGCGGCCACCAGTGCGCACCAGGCCTGCAGCGCATACATTGCAAACACGAAGGGACGCAGGGACGCCATTACAGTCGGGGCGACCACTTCGTAGGCAGCGATCCACATGACGAGCAGGGCCCAGCCGATGGCGGCGATGCCCAGCGCATGCCAGCGCAGCGGAACCAGGCGGGCCCAGAAGCCGGGCACGCGCGCCACCAGGGCGCCCAGCAGGAAGGGAATGAAGGACATCGCGTGGTTGTACCAGTCGCCAACGACGGCGTGGTTGGTCGGGAAATGCTCGACCAGGGCCACGCGTGCGATGGCCAGTACGGCGGCCGGCAGGGCGACGATGCGCCAACCCGTCAGCCAGCCGCCGATGCGTGCCGCCACGGCGTCGAAGCGCGGCCCCAGCGCCGCGACCAGCCCGCCGAGCAGCATTGTATAGATCCACAGGTAGGCGACGAACCACAGGTGGTTCCAGGTCGGCAGGATCAGGCAATCCTCGCGGCAGAAGCCCTTGTAGGCCTGCAGGTACAGCCGCATGAAGGCGCCGTAGCCATCGGCGTAGCCGAGCTTCTCGACCACTTCCAGGTAGGGCTGCGGCGGCACCACCACCAGCATGCCGAACACCAGCGGCAGCAGCAGGCGCAGGCTGCGCCGGCGCAGGAAGGGCGCGGTGCCGGCCTTGCGCAGCATGAGGCTGGCCGCGGCGCCTGCAACAAAGAACAGCAGCCCCAGGCGCCAGGGCGAGGACAGCATCATGAAGGGTTCCGGGAGTGTAGAGGCGAAGGGGCTCTTCACATGCCAGTCCCAGCTTACGTAGTACATGCCGACGTGGTAGAGGATCAGGATGAAAAAGGCGATGATGCGCACCCAGTCGAGGAAGTACAGGCGCGTTGGGGGAGTGATTTGAGTGTTCATGGCGCACGCTCGTTGTCGAAGTGGCGCCAGCATGCCTGTCGTGGCTGCCCGGGGCGAGCAAGATGTGGTCAAACGGGCTCGCGGCGGGGCGAGTTGGATGCAGGCCCTGAAGCAGGATCAGGCAATGCGCCCGAGCGGTCGACGCCGGAGGAACGCGGGCTTATTCCCAGGCAACCGGCTGGTCGCGCGATATCAGGTCTTCTGCGCGGACCGCGCTATCGGACAGCACACGAGCGATTACCGTCGCCTCGATCCTGCGCGCTTTCAGGTACTCGACTGCGCCGAGCGTTCCAACGGACGCCTGAAGTGCAATGGCGTGCCTCACGGCCTGTTCGGCATCGACCGATGCGGGATGGGACAACAAGGAACGCGTCAAGGCCCGGCGCTCGGCTTGTAAGGTTTCCATTGATTTTTCTGTGAAAAAAATCCGCCACCTCGAGAGTGGCGGAAAATACGTTGGTTCACGTAGGAGACATGAACAGGATAGTGGCGAAACATGTCGGCATGATGACAGCGCCGCGCCCTAGCCTGATTGCAGGGCCGCCATCAGGTCGGCGCGGTACTGGCGGCTGCAGGGCACCCGTGCGCCGCCGCGCAGCACCAGTTCGCAGTCGCCCTTGTCGAGCGGAACGACGCGTTCGACGGCCGCGGGCCGCACCGCGGCGCGCCGGTGGCAGCGCACGAAGCCGGCGCCGAGCTGGTCGAGCAGGCTTGACAGGGTCTGGCGCAGCAGCGGGGCCCCCTGCGCTGTGTGCAGCGCCACGTAGTTGTCGGCGGTTTCCAGCCATTCGATGTCGGCCACCTGCACCACGCGGGTGGCGCCGCGTTCGGTGACGAGCAGCTGGCGCGGGGCCAGGCCGGTGGCGGTGGATGCGGGGCGCGAGACGAGCCGCGCCTGCAGCCGTTCCAGCGCCCGCCTCAATCGTGCCTGGTCGAAGGGCTTGAGCAGGTAGTCGATGGCGTTGGCGTCGAAAGCGCGCAGCGCGTACTCGTCATAGGCGGTGACGAACACCACCAGCGGGGCCGGCTGTGGCAGCGAGGCCGCGAGGTCGATGCCGGACAGCTCGGGCATTTCGATGTCGAGCAGCAGGGCGTCCGGACGGAACTCCGGCAAGCAGCACAGCGCCGCGTGGCCGTCGGCGGCTTCTTCGATCGCCTCGATGCCCGGTTCGAGCGCCAGCATGCGGCGCAGCCGGGCACGCGCGGGGCCTTCGTCGTCGACGATCAGGATGCGCATGGCAGCCTCAGTTCGGTGCGTACGCCGGCGGGCGCCAGCTGCGTGAGCGACAGGCTGGCGCGGTCGCCATGCAGCGCCGCCAGGCGTGCGCGCAGGTTGGACAGGCCGAGTCCCGGGCCGGCGCCATCCGCGTCAGGGCCGAGCACTCCGCGGTCGTCCTCGATGCGCAGCGCCAGCCCGGCGCCATCGCGCGTGGCGCTGACCGTGATGCGGGTCGGCGCGCGCTGGCGCTCCACGGTGTGCTTGAACACGTTCTCCAGCAGCGGCTGCACGCTCATGGCGGGCAGCTGCACGCCGAGCGTGTCGTCGTCAATGCGCCAGTGTACCTGCGCGCGGCCGTCGAAGCGCTGCTCCATCACGCCCGCATAGGCGCGCGCCAGGCGTAGTTCTTCGCCCAGCGTGGCCTGCGGCCGCTCGCCCAGCGCCAGCGCGGCGCGCAGCAGGTCAGCCAATTGCACCAGGGTGGCGTCGGCGCGCGCCACGTCGGTGTGCATCAGCGACGAGATGGTATTCAATGCATTGAACAGGAAGTGCGGCTGCATCTGGCGCGCCAAGGACTGCAGCTGGGCCTCGCGCAGGAGCGAAGCGGCCCGTTCCTCGCGCAGGCGCGCCCCTAGCAGCTCGCGATAGGACAGCAGGCCGAAGCCGATCATCGTGAACAGGCCGATGAAGACGGTGAGCTTCATCGATTCGTAGACGAAGACCTGGCCCCAGGGTTCATGGTCGTAGCTGGCGCCGGCCAGCGCATACACGGCGTGACGGATGCTGAACACCGACGGTATGAAGACGATCCAGTACAGGGGCAGCATGCTCGCCTGCAGCGCGAACCAGCGCAAGGGCGTGGCGATCAGGTGGTCGAAGCGGGCGCCATGGCGGCGTTGCAGGAACAGCAGCAGGGTAGCGACCAGCGCCGAGGAGCTCTCCCACAACACGGGCTGCCAGTAAGCGCTGCCGCCGTCGCGCCGGTAGTCCTCGACGGCGACCAGCACCATCAGGGTCCAGAACAGGAGCCAGGCGATGGCGAAGGCGATCTTGCTGCGGGTCGGGTTCATGCGGCCCGATCTTCCAGCATCCGCCGGCGCTTGTCAAAGCCGGGCGGGTGGATTCAGTTGCCGCCGGCGGTCGGCGGGGCGGCGCGCTCTGCATCGAGTTCCTTGCGCATCGCCTCGACCCCGGCCATGTAGTCGGCCACGGTCGCATCCGGGCTGGCGCGCAGCTCCGGCGGCAGCAGCACGACCATGTACAGTTCGTCCGCCAGGCGCCCGTGGCGCTGCTGGTTGACGATCAGGACCAGGCAGGAAGCCAGCACCGCCGCCCCGGCGCAGATCGCGCGCAGGCGCCGCCTCAGGGGCGGCTTGATGGTCGCCAGGTGGAAGTAGATGATCCCGGCAATGGTGGCCACCGCCGCGTGCGAGCCGTAGCGCGTGAGCCATTCCAGCGAATAGGCATAAGCCAGGATCGAGGCCAGCAGGCGGAAGCCCAGCAGGGCTGCCAGGCCGCAGCCGAAGATGAACAGGTGCCGCCCCAGCCGCGTATAGCGCCCGAACAGGCGGTTCATGAAGGCCCACAGGCTGCTCCACAGCAGCGCCGCGCCGATGCCGATGCTGGGCGCCAGCACGTAGTTCAGCAGCTCGAAGGGCTGGGCGTCGAACAGCCACGTCACGAGCAGGGCGACCAGGCCCGCCAGCAGCACCCCGACCACGCCCGGCAGCACGCCCTCCCAGCCGTGCATGGTCCGGTCCAGCAGTTCGGCCGGCACCGGAAAGTCGGCCGCGCGCACGCGCAGCGAGGTATGGCCGAGGCGCACCACGGTGTCGCCCTTCATCTCCAGCTGCTGCACCCGCTTGCGGCCGTGGTTCAGGCCATTACGGGTGCCGAGGTCGCGCATCAGGAGGGTGCCGTCGTCGGCCTGCTCGATCACGGCGTGGTGGGCGGCGGCGTATTCGTCGTCGAGGATGAAGTCGTTGTCGTAGGCGCGCCCGAGCCGGATCGGCAACACCGAGGCGCGCTGGCGGTGCAGCACCTCGCCGTTGCGCGCCAGGATCTCGATGGTCCAGGGGCCTTTCATCGCTTGCCTCCGCCGGGGGCGGGCGCCGGCCGGCGCAGGTTGCGCCCGAAGGAACCGAGGAAGGCGCGCGTGACGCGCATGCCGTTCTCGTAAGAGACGCCGGACACGTCCAGGCGGCTCTGCAGGCTCGATTCGGCCGCGTTGGTGCTGGCCGTCAGCAGCGTGAAGTTGTACAGGCCCTCGAACTTGCGGTAGGCGCGCACGCAGGTGACGGCGCGCAGCGGCAGGGTGCGGGTGTGCACGAAGGCTTCCGTGCATACGGGCTTGGTCAGGCGTTCGTTGCCCTCACCCAGCGTACCGGTGCGGAACAGGCGGCTGGCCAGGGCCGCGAAGGGCAGGCGCGCCAGGTTGTCGGAGCGGATGTACTGGTGGGTCATCGACACGTGCCCGGTCTGCTGCGACGAGGAGACGTAGATCGCCGACTCCATCGCGCAGCTCATCAGGTCCGAGGTATACGCCGTCTCGGCCTTCACGTTGGAGCGCCCCCAGCAGCGCAGCTGGCCGGATTCGCGCACCGGCACCAGGTAGGGTCCCATGCTCTTGATCGCGAGCGGCTCTTCCAGCAGGCGGTCGACCATGGCGCGCTGGTGCTGCAGCAGCTGGGCCGCGATCAGGGGATTGAAGTCCTTCGGCGGCGCCGGCTGGCTGGCGACCCGGCGCAGCAGCTCCTGCACGTACTTCACCGGCACCAGGAAGCTGACCGATTCGCCGTCGCGGCGCTTGGACACGTTGACGCCGGCCACGGTGCCGTTGCCGGTCACACTGGGACCGCCGCTCATGCCCGAATTGATGGGGCCTCCGAACATGAGCTGGTCGTAAAAGCTGCGCGTGACGACGCCGTTGTAGGCGCCTTCGGAGATGGCGAAACCCAGGTCGAGCGGATTGCCGAGCGAGTACAGGCGCTGGCCCTGGGTCAGGCGCACAGGCCGCTCCGGCACCTTGAAGAAGCCGCTGCCCTCGCGGTTCACGCGCAGCACCGCCAGGTCGTGCAGCACGTCGACCGCCATCAGCTCGACCGGCCCGCTGTTGCCGTCGGTGTCGACGTATTCCGCGGTGTAGACGTCGGGATCGAGCGCCATCTGCGACACCACATGGTAGTTGGTGACCACCAGGCGGCCGCTGCCCACCAGGAAGCCCGAGCCGACGGTCGACTGGGTGCGGCCGTTCTTGAGCAGCATGCGAATCTGCAGCAGGTCGCCGCGCGCCGAGGCGTACAGGTCCTGGGCCGCCGAAGAGGGCGGCGGCAGGGCGTCTTGGGCATCGATCTCGCCCGGGCTTGGTGCCGGCGGGTTGGCGCCGGGTGGTGCGGACGGCGGCAGGTGTGGAGGCGGCGCGGGCGCCGTGACCGGACTGGTACGGGGCGGCCGGGTAGTCTGCTCAGGCGGCGGCGCCGTGGCTGCGCCTGCCGCGAGGCAGAAGAGCAGGAAGGCGGCAGCGGTCCGTTTCATGCAATCCGTTCATGGCAAGGAGGAAGCACTATCTTGCCACCGGATCGCCGGCCCGCGCGCGCGGTAGGGTGGGCGGGTTTCCCGCCCACGCGGTGATAAATAGCAGCAAGATCATCCGGCACGGAAGCGACGCCGCCTACGATCACCGCGTGGGCGGCATAGCCGCCCACCCTACGAAATCAGCCTGCGTCGGCAGGGGCCTCGACAGGACCCATCATGTGCCCCAGCTTGGCCTGCTTGGTGTTCAGGTAGCTGTTGTTGAAGGCGTTGCGGTTGACCAGCAGCGGCACGCGCTCGGCCACCTCGATGCCGAGGCGGGTGAGGGCGTCGATCTTGCGCGGGTTGTTGGTCATCAGGCGCAGCGAGCGCACGCCGAACTGTTCCAGCATCGGTTTGCACAGTTCATAGTTGCGGGCGTCGGCATGGAAGCCCAGCTGCAGATTGGCCTCGACCGTGTCGGCGCCGGCTTCCTGCAGGCGGTAGGCGCGGATCTTGTTGACCAGGCCGATGCCGCGTCCTTCCTGGCGCAGGTAGAGCAGGATGCCGCGGCCTTCCTCGGCGATGCGCTGCAGCGCGCCTTCGAGCTGGGCGCCGCAGTCGCAGCGCTGCGAGAACAGCACGTCGCCGGTCAGGCATTCCGAATGTACGCGCGCCAGCACCGGCTCGCCGTCGCCAATGTCGCCCAGCACCATCGCCAGGTGCTCTTTGCCTGTGCTGTGCTCGGTGAAGGCGTGCAGCGTGAACTGCGCCCACGGCGTCGGCAGGGCGCACGAAGTAACGTAGTCGAGCAGCTGGTCGTTGGTGGCTTGGGTGGCACTGGCAGGCATGGCGTTTCTCGTCGTTGAAGCGTGTAACAGTAACGGTGTAGTTTACCGGAAATCCGACAGGGCCGTGCGGAACCCCTCCCGCCCCTCACCGCGGTGTGTTACGCTGTGGTAACTGTTTCGGAGCAAACGCAGCATGGACACAATTTCCACACCGACAACCCAGCGGCGCAGGCGCGGCCTCGGCGCCTGGCTGGCGCTGGCCTTTTCGCTGCTGACCGTGGTCCTGACCCTGCTGCTGGTACAGGTGGTGGAGCGCTCCTCGACCGAGCAGGTCAAGGACAGCATCGGCCACGGCCTGGGCGAGCTGGCGCGCCAGACTGCCGACAAGCTCGACCGCGGCATGTTCGAACGCTATCGCGAGGTCAGCCTGATGGCCGGTCGGCGCGACCTGCGCGACCCGGGTACGCCGCCCGCCGAACGGCGCCGCATCCTGGCCGACATGCGCGAAACCTATGGCTATTACGACTGGATCGGCCTCACCGCCCTCGATGGCAGGGTCATCGTCGAGGCGCGCGGCCTGCTGGAAGGCGTCGACGTCTCGCAGCGCCCCTGGTTCAGGAATGCGCTCGAGGATGTGCACGTGGGCGACGTGCACGAGGCGGTCAAGCTGGCCAGGCTGCTGCCGAGCGAAAACGGCGAACCGCGCCGCTTCGTCGACGTCGCCTTTCCCTTCCAGGACCTGAACGGCAAGACCGCGGGCGTGCTGGGCGTGCACCTGTCCTGGCAATGGGCGCGCGACGTCGAGCGTTCGATCATCGCACCGGTGCAGGAACGGGGGCGGGTGCAGGCGCTGATCGTCAGCCGGCAGGGTGTCGTTCTGCTCGGGCCACCCGGCCTGCAGGGCAAGAAGATCTCTACCGAAAGCCTGCGCCTGGCCCAGCAAAAGCGCACCGGCTACCGCGTCGAGCAGTGGGACGATGGCGTTTCCTACCTGGTGGGCTATGGCGCCACGGTCGGGCGACGCATGTATCCGGGCCTGGGCTGGACCGTGCTGGTGCGCCAGGACATCGACGACGCCTACGCCCCGGTGCGGCGCCTGCGCGAACAGGCGCTGTGGAGCGGCGCCGCGCTGGCGGTCGTGTTCTCGCTGGCCGGCTTGCTGGTGGCGCGCCGCATCACCCGTCCGCTCGGCGCCCTGGCCGAGTCGGCCGAACGCCTGCGGCGCGGCGAAGCGGTCCAGCTAGTGCCCAACGCGAAGGATTATTACGAGGTGCAGGCGCTGTCCGGCACCCTGAACCACCTGGTGAGCGACCTGGTGCGCCAGCGCGCCGAACTGCGCGACCTGAACGCCACGCTCGAGCAGCGCGTCGAGGAACGCACGCGCGAGCTGGAACGCGCCCTGGCCTCGGTGCAGGCCAGCGAACAGCGCATCAACGCGATCGTCGACGCCGCCCAGGATGCCTACATCGCGGTCGACCAGCGCGGCATGATCCTCGACTGGAACCGCGCGGCCGAGCGCATGTTCGGCTGGCGGCGCCAGGAAGCGGTCGGCTGGCCGCTGTCCGAGCTGGTGCTGCCGGAGCGCTACCGCGCCAGCCTGAACGGAGCCCTGCATGCCTTCCGCCAGACCGGCCAGCTGGCCATGCTGGAGCAGCGCCTGGAGCGCGAGGTCATCGACCGCCATGGGCGCGAGTTCACCATCGAGATGACGGCCACCCTGGCGGGGCAGGGCGAGGATGCCTTCTTCAGCGTCTTCCTGCACGATATCTCCGGGCGCAAGCGGGTCGAGCAGATGAAGAACGAATTCGTCGCCACCGTCTCGCACGAGCTGCGCACCCCGCTGACCTCGATCCAGGCTTCGCTGTCCATGCTGGCCGACGGCATGGCCGGCGATCTGCCGCCGGACGCCGCGCGCCTCATCGCCATCGCCAGCCAGAGCAGCGAGCGGCTGGTACGCATGGTGAACGACCTGCTCGACATCCAGAAGATCGAGGCCGGCCAGATGCACTTCCAGCACACGCCCCAGCCCCTGCTGCCGGTGTTCGAGCGCGCGCTGGCGGCAATGGAAGGGCAGGCGCGCCAGGCGGCCGTGATCCTGCGGCGCGACTGGGACGCCGGCGCGGCAGGGCTCGCGGCCAGCATCGATCCGGACCGGATGGAACAGGTGCTGACCAACCTGCTGTCGAACGCCATCAAGTTCACGCCCGCCGGCAAGAGCGTGACCCTGGGCCTGGCGCGCACGGCGGACATGCTGCGCCTGAGCGTGCTGGACGAGGGGCCGGGCATTGCGCCGGCATTCCAGGCGCGCGTGTTCCAGCGCTTCGCCCAGGCCGACGGCGCCGATTCGCGCACGCGCGGCGGCACCGGCCTGGGACTGGCAATCAGCAAGGCGATCATCGAGGAACACGGCGGCAGCATCGGTTTCGATACGGCGCCGGGGCGCGGCACGCGCTTCGTCATCGAGTTGCCCGTCGCGGCGACTGCCTGAACATCGCGGGACAAAGGCGGGCGCGCCGGGCGCTATGTCTGTTTCCGCACTGAACAGCCTTATTCCTGGTCGTATGCTTGGGCTGTGACTCATGCAGGACACGACCACCATGAAAACGCCGATCCCCGCCACTGTTGATGCCGCCCCCGACGACACCTCGCCGGCGCCGCACAAGAAACGCCGGGCCGCCGGCCTGTCGCTCACTGCCTGGAAGCAGTTTATCAATGTCGCCAAGCCCTACTGGCTGGGAAGCGACAGGAAAAAGGCCTGGAGCCTGCTGCTGCTCCTGATCGTCCTGATGCTGGTCGAGACCAAGCTGGCGGTCATGCTCAACAACCAGACCGGCGAAATGACCTCGGCGCTGGCAAGCAGGAATGCCGACCGCTTCTGGACCTCGGTGCGGGCCTGCCTGATGGTGCTGGCCTTCGCGGTGCCGACCTATGCCTTCTACTACTTCATGCGCGACCAGTTCGCCAACCAGTGGCGACGCTGGCTCACCGGCCGCTTCCTCGACGGCTACCTGGGCGGGCGCAAGTATTACCAGCTGGGCGCCGACAGCGAGATCGACAACCCGGACCAGCGCATCAGCGAAGACATCAACACCTTCACCGGCAGGTCGATCCACTTCCTGTTGATTTTCCTCGGTTCGATCATGCAGCTGGTGGCCTTCAGCGCCGTGCTGTGGTCGATCTCCCACCTGCTGGTGGGCGTGCTGGCGGTGTATGCACTGGTGGGCACCATGGTGGCCCTGGTCGTCTTCGGCAACCCGCTGATCCAGCTGAATTTCTGGCAGCTGCGGCGCGAAGCGGATTTCCGCTTCAGCCTGATGCGCCTGCGCGAGAATGCGGAATCGATCGCCTTCTACCGTGGCGAGGCCCAGGAGCGCGCCCACATCGACAGCCGCTTCGACAAGGTGTTCCGCAATTTCGCGAAGCTGATCCGCAAGCAGTGTTCGCTCAACCTGTTCCAGCGCACCTTCAGCCAGCTGACCCTGGTGCTGCCCTTCATGATCCTGGCCGGCGGCGTGCTGTCGGGCGAGCTGGAAGTGGGGCGGGCGGTGCAGGCGGCGGGCGCCTTCACCGCGGTCTTGAGCGCGGTCGGCGTCATCGTCGACAACTTCGAAAGCCTGAGCCGCTTCGTGGCGGGCATCGACCGCCTGCAGGCCTTGTCGCGCCTGGTGCTGCCGGAAGCGCAGCAGACAGCCGCCAAGACGGAGGCGCGGATCCAGACGCGCGACGGCGAGCACCTGGCGCTGGAAGCCGTGACCCTGCATCCGCCGGGGTCGGAGCGGGTGCTGGTCAAGGACTTGGACCTGGTCTTGACACCTGGCGACGCCTTGCTCATCACCGGCGAGAGCGGCTGCGGCAAGAGTTCGCTGCTGCGCGCGATCGCGGGCTTGTGGGACCGCGGCAGCGGGGTGATCCAGCGGCCGCCGCTGGAAGAATTCTTCTTCCTGCCCCAGCAGCCCTACCTGCAGTCGGGCACCCTGCGCAGCCAGCTGGTCTATCCAAGCACCCACTGCGAACTGGATGACGAGACGCTGCTGGACATCCTGGACCAGGTCCATCTGCCGCGCCTGGCCGAACGCGTCGGCGGGCTGGACGCCGTGCACGACTGGGAAAAGCTGCTGTCGGTCGGCGAGCAGCAGCGCCTGGCCTTTGCCCGCGTGCTGGTGCACCGGCCGAAGATCGTCATCCTGGACGAAGCGACCAGTGCCCTCGACAGCGGCAACGAAGCCTCGCTGTATGCGCGCCTGCGCGACGGCGGCGCCACCCTGATCAGCATCGCGCACCGCGCCGCTGTGCTGCGCCATCACACCCATGTGCTGAGCCTGAAGGGCGAGGGGGCGTGGGAGCTGATCGAGGCGGGCAGCTTCCAGTTCGACGGGCCCGTAGCCGTCGTGAAGGGCGGCGCCCAGCCTGTGCGGCAGCTGCCGAAAGTGGCCGTGGCCGGCTAGTGCGCTGTGCGCCGGCGCCGCCAGGCCCAGCGCGCGGCGCGCGCGACCAGCAGCCAGAACAGGAAGGCGAGCCAGAGGCGTGGCCAGAGGATGTCGTCGATGCCGATGAGCAGGGACAACGGATCTCTCTCGACCGAACCTACCGGTGAAATCGCCTGGCTGTCGGCCAGGAAGGGCAAAGGGAAGCCATAGGCCAGAACCGGGCAGGGGCCCATGTCGCCGCAGCTGTTGAGGGCGCGCCCTGGGACCAGCAGGGAAGCATAGGTCAACAGGGCAGCGATCGCACACAGGCGCAGCAGTGTCTTCAGTGTCGTGGCCATCGGCTTCGCCGCTTCAGGTGACGATCATCGAGTGGATGGTCTCCGCCCGCACTATTGCCTGCTCCAGCCGCTGGTGGTCGGCGCCAGTGTATTTGCCTGCAAATGCCCTGGCCAGGTGCAGAAAGCCTGTGGCCAGTGCCGGGTCTCCGAGCGAGCAGGCCAGGAAGACGACGCCACGTTCCAGCTCCACGAAGCCGCGTGCCAGGATCTTTTCGGCGCACATGATGCAGTCGCCGTCCGGGACCTTGTGCAGGATTGCCGACGACACCCGGTACAACTCGCGCAGTACCTCGATCTGCCCGATGGACTCGGCGTGCGTCGTCGCGCTCGCATGCTTCCACCATAGATCCGCGGCGGGCGTCGACGCCTGGTCCAGCGTGGCGGCGAGTTCGCGGAAGGACGCCTTGGTCCATTCGGTTTCCTGTTCGCTCGAAATCGCCAGGTTCTTGTACACGGCTAGGAGCTCGGGGTCCTCGCGACCCATGAAGTAGTGACTGCAGCCGAAGCCGCGGAAAGCCTTCTCGGCCTCGTGCAGCGAAAGTCCACGCTTCATCGCTTGCCCTCCATCGTTTTCTGCCGATCGGCGACCTGCGCGGTCGACAGCGCGCGCCACTGGATTCGTCGGATCGTGGCCATTGGTTCTCCTTTGCGATCAGCCATGATAGTGCCGGATACCAGCAGAAAGATAGCCTGCAGGGCCGCAGCTCACGCTTCCATGCGGGCCGGGTAGCGTCAGCGCAGTTCGTGCAGGGCGATCCCGCCGAAGCCCGGCCAGGCGCCGAAGTCCGCTTCCAGGCGCGGCAGCAGCGCGCGCAAGGCGTCCTTGTCGGCATGGAAGGTGGTGGCCGAGCCGTCGATGACGCGGGCGCCGGTCAGCTGGTAGGGCTGGGCGCTGGCATGCGCCAGCGGCTGGCGCAGCAGCACCAGCAGCTGCCGCCCTTCGAGCGTAACGAGCAGCATGTCGCCCGCGCTGCCGTCGGGCAGGCGCTGGTAGCGGCGCTGCGTCTCGCGCGGCAGCGGACCCGCTTCCAGTGCGATGCGCGCCCGCTTGCCGTTCGCGGCCGCCCAGTCGAGGAAAGGGACGGCGAAGCGCTGGATCTGCTCGGGATCGGTGCGGTAGTCCATCACCGTCAGCGCATCGGCGTAGCGGGCCAGGCCCGCCAGGACCGCCGCGCGCTCGTCCCACCAGAAGGGCACGACGAATTCCAGCGCCATGCTGCCGGCGGCTTCGCGCAGCGCCGCCAGCGTGGCGGGGTATTCCTCGTCGAGGCGGGAGGACGGCAGCACGTGTTCGGGCAGCAGGTAGGGCTCGATGTCGAACTGGATCGCCGCCAGGCGCGCCGGCGGTTCGGCCGCCGCGTTGTAGGCGGCATAGGCGCGGGCGCGCGCGGCGGTGGCAGCGCGCTGGGAAGGCAGCACCATGTGCGGGTCGCCTTCCACCGCGCTGACCTTGACGTCCTGCTGGCCGGCGCGGCGGACGAATGCCGCCAGCGCTTGCGGTTCCTGGACCCGTCCTTCTTCCAGCGGCACCACGATGAACAGCTCGCCGATGCGCTGGCGCGCGGCCCATGCGAGCAGCTCGTCGCCGCGCTCGCGCCAGGCGCTGCGGTCCCAGATCCAGGTGGAGCGGGGCGCCGCGGCGGGCGCTTCCGGCTCCAGCACGAGCGAATCCAGGCGCAGGCTGCCGCCAGAAGCCGGACAGGCGATCACGAACTGGCGCCAGCTGCCGCGATCCAGCCCGGCCGGCAGGGCCAGGCGCGCGCTGCCCGCACCCCCGGCAGCGATCCGCCCCATGTCGAGCCCGGACTCGCGCGCCGCTTGCGCGGCGTCGGCCACCTGCCAGTCGAACTGTCCCTTGCCGGAAAAGCCGGCGCGCAGCACGGCGCGCAGGCGCGGCATGGTCCAGGGGCCGGTGAGCAGGACGCCGGCCGGACGGCTGCCGGGCCGGCAGCTGATTTGCAGGCGGCCGCCCGCCAGGCTGGCCTCGACCCGTTCCTCGACGCCGTAGCTGCGCGCCTGCATCGTTGCGAGCAGGTTGGTCCGCAGCGGCATCGGCTGCGGTTTCGCGGGTGTGTCCGCGCCGCCGTCGGGCACCAGGGTCTGCTCGCTGACGCTGAAGCGGCCATCCCTGTCGCTGCCCTGCAGCAGGATGGTGCGTGTCGGGCGGGCGCCGGGCGCCAGTAGCTGCAGGGCCTCGACCTGGGCCGCGCCCAGTGCCAGCGAGCGGCAGCCGGGCATGCCTGGTGCGGCATTGACGACGAAGCGCAGCTCGCTCCCGTCGGCGCCGAAGGCGGTGGCGGACGGCGCCCCCGCCGGTGCGCTGGACGCCGGGCACAGGTGCAGGAAAGCAGCCAGCACCGTCGCGTTCATTGGCCGGCCCCGCTTTGCCAGGTCCCTTTGCGCCGCATCGCGCCCCAGGTGGCCTCTTTCTGCATCGCCCAGCGATACAGGCCGGTCAGGCGCCATACCGAATTGAGCTGGCGGTAGCCGAAGTTCTCGAGCACCACGACCACCCCGAGCATCAGGAGCTGCTTGCCGCGCGGGTAGATGTGGAAGGACATCTCTTCGAGCAGCAGGCCGGAGCTTGACAACAGGATGCCGAGCCCGATGGCAACGAACAGGAAGGCGCCGAAGGCCTCCCATGAGATGGCGCCTGCAAAGTAGGCCCACAGCATGAAGGCGTAGCCGCCCAGTTCCATCACGGGCCCCAGCCACTCGAACAGCAGCATGAAGGGAAAGGCCACCCAGCCCGGCACGCCGCCGTTGCGCGAGAAGACCAGGCCCCAGTTGGCGTTCAGGCTCTCGGCCAGGCCGCGCTGCCAGCGCACGCGCTGGTTCTTCAGAGTGCGGTAGTCCTCGGGCGCCTCGGTCCAGCACACCGGGTCGGGAACGAATTCGATGCGGTAGGGCTGGCGCCGTGCGCGCAGCACGCGGTGCATGCGCACCACCAGTTCCATGTCTTCGCCGATGGTGTCGCGGCGGTAGCCGCCCACCTCGACCACGGTGTCCTTGCGGAACACGCCGAAGGCGCCCGAGATGATCAGCATGCCGTTCATTCCCGACCAGCCCAGTCGCCCGAACAGGAAGGCGCGCAGGTACTCGACCACCTGGAACAGGGCCCAGATGTTCTTCGGCAGTCCGACGCTGGTGAGAAAGCCCCCGCTCACGGTGCAGCCGTTGGCCACGCGTACCGTGCCGCCGGCCGCCACCACGCTGGGGTCGCGCAGGAAAGGTTCGGTGACCTTGGCCAGGCTGTCGCGCTGCAGGATCGAGTCGGCATCGACCCCGCACACCAGCGGATAGCGCGCCACGTTGATCGCGGCGTTCAATGAATCGGCCTTGCCGCCATTGAGCTTGTCGATCACGCGCACGTTCGGATAGCGGGTCGAGCGGTAGACCTGGCGCACCTCGGCGGTCGGAATTTGCCGCCGGTAGGCTTCGGGGAAGGGCAGCAGGGCGAATTCGCGCTGCAGCACGCCCAACGTGCCGTCTTTCGAGCCGTCGTTGACGACGATGATCTCGAATTCCGCATAGGACAGCTGCAGCATCGAGCGCACCGAGGCGGCGATGGTCGCTTCCTCGTTATAGGCGGGCACCAGGATGCTCACCGGCGGCTCCAGGCCCGACCAGGCGCGTGGCAGCTCGGCCATGAACAGTTCCTGGCCCTTGATGCGCAGCGCACGCAGGGCGAGCGCGTTCAGCATCAGGTAGCCCCCGTTGAGCGCGATGAAATAGCAGAACACGAACCAGGTGGTGGCCTCGATCAGCAGCCCGCCCCAATTGGCTTGCATCATGCCTCCTCCTCGGCCAGCACCTGGTCCAGCATGTCGAGCGCGAAGCGGTCGGTGAGCGAGGCGCGTACCGCTTCCAGGTCGGCGCGCGCGAGCAGCGGCAACTCGCGCAGGGCCTGGGCCGCGCGGTAGCGCACCCACCACTGCGGGTCGCCCAGCAGCTGCGTGAGGCGCGCGGCGTCGCTGCGTTCGCCGACCCGGCCAAGGGCGCGCGCGGCCTGCACCCGCACCTGCCAGTCCTCGTGGCCGAGCAGCGCGCGTACCTCAGGCAGGGTCTCGGGCGTGCGCACCCCGCGCAGGGCGGCGATCACCACCGCGCTGGAGGTGCTGCGCAGCGCCCCCGCCAGCACCCCGGCCGGCAGCGTGACGCGCAGCGACTCGGCGATGCGCAGCGCACGCGGCAGGCGCGCTTCGCCCAGCTGCGGCAACAGGCGCGCCAGCACTTGCGCCACCGGGCTGCTGGCCTGCTGCAGGATCCCGGCCACGTGCGACAGGGCCCAGTCCTCGCGTTCGATGAAGAGCGGCGTCAGGTACTCGGCCGCGGCGTCCGGATCGACCCGCACCAGCGCCCACAGCGCGGTGAGCGAGAGCGCGCTGTCGGGTGTGCGCGCCAGCGCCAGCAGCTGGGACCAGGCCTCGCGGTCGCGCAGGTGGCCCAGCACCAGGCTGGCCAGCAGGCGTTCGTCGCGCGCACCGCGCGCCAGCATGCCGCGCGCCAGGCTGTCGACGCCGAGCCGGCGCGCCACCGTATTGAGCGCCTCGCTGGCTTCGCCGCGCAGCGAGCCTTGCAGGTGCGCCCACAGGTGCAGGAAGGGCAAGCGCTCGCGCGGCGCGAGCGCAGGAAGATCGGGTTGTTCGCCGACGATGGCCTGGTTCAGCAGCGGACGCCAGCGCTGCAGGGCGGCGGCGGCGCGCCGTTCGCGCCGGCGCAGGGCCATGCGCAGCAACACGATCTGCAGCGCGAGCAACAGGGTCAGGCCGAGGGCGATGGCCCCGGTCCACACCGCAATGGTGACGAAGCTGCTGCTGGCGCCGGCGTCGAGGGCGCTCGGGTTCATGGGCCCGTTTTCAGGAAACGGCGCACCCGCGCCAGCAGTTCATTCGGCTGGAAAGGCTTGATGACGAAGTCGTTGGCGCCGGCGTCGAGGGCGCGCACGGTGTCGCGCTCGGTGTTCTTGGCAGTGAGCATGAGGATCGGCACGCCGGCCCAGTCGCCGCGTTCGCGCGCCAGGCGTACCAGCTCGAAGCCGTCGACGTAGGGCAGCATCACGTCCAGCAGGACCAGGTCGGGGCGCGCGGGGGCAGCGGCGATGTGTTGGCTGGCGGCGCGGCCGTCGGCCAGGTGGACGACGCGGTAGCCCTGGCGCTCGAGCATGAAGCGCAATACCTGGGCGATGTGCTCGTCGTCTTCAACCACCAGTACCAGTGGCGCGGAATCGGGTTCGTTATCCATCGAAGTCGAAAGAATGGCTCCGGCGCCAGTATAGCCGACCGGCATGGGAACTGCGTTCCATGAGGGCGCCGGGAGCCGCCTCAGCGGGTCCGCAGTGGGTCGAGCAGGCCGCGCAGGTTATTGTGGTCGAGTTCGTACATCAGGGCCAGCAGCTGGCCCAGCTCGCCACGCGGGAAACCTTCGCGGGCGAACCAGCCCAGGTAATGGCCGGGCAGGTCGGCAATCTTGCGGCCTTGATATTTGCCGTATGGCATCTCGCGTTCGAGCAACAGGGGGAGGTGGCGGCTGTCCATTCAATCGTGTGTCCTTTTGGATCTACTTTAGCAAACCATCGCGACGGGGTAGCATCCAAAGCGAGAAGGAGGAGGAAATCATCATGACGGACGAATTCGACCTGCAGCGCTTCGTCGACGCCCAGGATCCGGTTTACGACACGGTCGTGGCCGAACTGCGGACAGGACGCAAGCGCAGCCACTGGATGTGGTTCATTTTTCCCCAGCTGGCGGGGCTCGGCCGCAGCGAGATGGCGCAGCGCTACGCGATCCGCTCGGCCGACGAAGCGGCGGCCTATCTGGCCCATCCGGTGCTGGGTGCGCGCCTGCGCGAGTGCGCCGGCATCGTCGTCGCCCTGGATGCCGACACCATCGAGGACGTGTTCGGAACGCCGGACGACATGAAGTTCCATTCCTCGATGACCCTGTTCGCCGACGTGGCCCCGGACGAGGCGGTATTCCAGGGATGTATCGACCGCTGGTTCGACGGCGCTCCCGACCGCAACACGCTGGCGCTGCTTTAGAGCGCCTAACAAAACCCCCAGGGCAAGGCGCATCGTCGAAGACAGTACGCTAGTACGGCGAGACGATGCAACGCAGCCATGGGGGGAATTGTTAGGCGCTCTTAGGCTGCGGCGGCGTAGCGTGCTTCCATCTCCCCCTTGCGGCCGCGCTCGGCGATGTGGATGATCAGCGTCTGCGCCAGCTGCAGGGCCGGATGGCGCGCCTTGTGGCGGGCGAACCAGAATACCTCCTCGAGGTCTTCGTCCTCGTGCGAGGTGGTCATCAGGAGTTTCTCGGGCGGGATGTCCTCGTAGTCGAAGGCTTCGAGCTGGGCATCGAGGGCGGATTCGGTCCAGTCCTCGCATTGTTCGCCCCAGGCCAGCAGGTACCGGCACTGGGAGGCGGCCAGCCGGCGGCAGGCTTCCCAGCGCCACATCTCTTCGCAGACGACGTCGACGACCAGCACGGCCAGGAAGGGCGGATAGGCGTCGAGCGGCGGCAGCTCCTCGCCCGGACGCACGTGCAGATAGCTGAGAGTCGGCTGCATCATGCTCAACCCGCCGCCGCCAGGATCCTGCCCAGCCGGTCCATGTCGACCGGCTTGACCAGGTGGTGGTCGAAGCCGGCGGCCATGATCTGTTCGCGCTCGCTGTCCTGGCCGTAGCCGGTGACGGCCACCAGCACGGCG
The DNA here is from genome assembly GCF_020707265.1 of Massilia sp. IC2-477. GTDB lineage: Bacteria > Pseudomonadota > Gammaproteobacteria > Burkholderiales > Burkholderiaceae_D > Telluria. The sequence goes on along the minus strand of NZ_JAJFEQ010000004.1, from coordinate 14,119 downwards.
CCCGCGGTGGCCGGCTCGGCGCGCAGGCGGCGCGCCAGTTCCTTGCCGTCCATCTCGGGCAGGCCGATGTCGAGCAGGCAGACCTGGGGCGCGACCTCGCGCGCTCGCGCCAGCGCCTCGCGGGCGCCGTGCTCGACCAGGGTCTGGTGGCCGGACGCTTCCAGCACCATCGACAGCATCACGGCCGCGTCGACGTTGTCGTCCACCACCAGCACGCGCAGCGGTGCGCCGGCAGCGCCGGCGCCGGCCGGATCGTGGGCGCCGGACAGGTCGCCGGCCATGTTCTCGGTAGCGAGGCAGGGCAGGCAGACCGAGAAGGTGCTACCCAGGCCCAGGCCGGGACTGGTGCAGGCTACCGCGCCGCCATGCAGTTCGACCAGGCTTTTCACCAGGGCCAGCCCCAGGCCCAGGCCGCCCAGCGAGCGGTCGGCGCTGCGCTCGGCCTGGGCGAACAGGTCGAATACGCGCCCTGTCAGTTCCGGCGTCATGCCGATGCCGTTGTCGAGCACCTCGATGCAGGCATGGCCGCCGCTAGCGCTGCCGCGCACTTCCAGGCGGCCGCCCTCGGGCGTGTACTTGGTGGCGTTGTTGAGGAGGTTGGCCACGACCTGCACCAGGCGCTTCTTGTCGCCCATGACCATGACCGGTTCCGGCGGGGTCGCCAGCGACAGCGCGTGGCGGCGCGCCTCCACCTGCGGCATGACCTGTTCCACCGCATCCTGCAGCACATCGCGCAGGTCGAGCGGCGCGCACTCCATTTCCACCAGTCCGCGCGTGACCCGCGAGACGTCGAGCAGGTCGTCGATCAGTCCCGTCATGTGCCCGACCTGGCGCGCGATGATTTCGCTGGTGCGGCGCACCAGGGACTCGTCCGCTTTCACGCGCTGCAGCAGCGCGGCGGCGGCGCTGATCGGGGCGATCGGGTTGCGCAGCTCGTGCGCCAGCATCGCCAGGAACTCGTCCTTGCGGCGGTCCGACTCGCGCAGCTTCTCTTCAGCCGCCTTGCGCTCGGTGATGTCGCTGGCGGCGCCCACCCATTCGTAGACGTGGCCCTGGGCGTCAGCCATCGGCACGGCGCGCGACAGGGCCCAGCCGACGCTGCCGTCGATGCGGCGCACCCGGTGCTCCAGCTCGAACACGCTGCCGGTGCGGATCGCTTCGCGCACCGCCGCATACACCCGTTCCCGCTCGTCCTCGGGAACGTAGTCGTTGAGCCAGAACGGCTCCGGTTCCGTGCTGTCCTTCAGGAAGCCGCGGCCGTCCAGTTCGTGCATCTCGGTCCAGTCGGCATTCATCCGGTACACCACCTGGCCGGCCGTGGTCAGGGCCCGGTAGCGCTTTTCGCTCTCGCGCAGCGCCGCCTCCGAGCGTACCTGGGCGGTGACGTCGTTGGTGCTGTGGAGGATGCAGGCGATGCCGCCATCCTCGCCGAACAGGGGCGTACTGACCGCGCTCCAGAAGCGTTCCTCGAAGACGACGCTGCCATCCGGCCCTTCGACCGGGATCGGATAGCGCTGCGCGGGCAGGCGGTCCGGCCCGCCGGTCGCCAGCACCCGCGCGAGCGAGTTGCGCAGGTCGCTCTCGCCGGTGTCGAGCGGATCGTTGGGGTCGGCCGGGAAGGCCACGAACAGGCTGATGCCCACCAGGTCCTCGCGTGTGCGTCCCGAGGCTGTCAGGAAGGCGTCGTTGACGGCCAGGACGATGGCGTCCGGCGTAGGTGAGAGCAGGTAGGCGCCGCCTGGCGAACTGCTGAAGGCCGACTCAAAGACGGAGGGCGAAAGCATGGGTCGTTTCCGGGTCAGCCGTGTGGAAAGATGCAATTATAAAATCGAAATGCAGCCCATGGCACATTTCCTTTGGTATCGTGCGGCGCGTGTGAGGCGGTGCGGAAGCGGGTTGCGTATAATCCCGGTCAGTTTGTCCTTCTATTATCTGAAAGCAATAATTCATGGCTTCCTCCGACAACATCAGCATGGCGGTGTTCTGCGACTTCGAAAACGTCGCGCTCGGCGTGCGTGACGCCAATTACGAGAAATTCGACATCAAGCCGGTGCTGGAGCGCCTGCTGCTCAAGGGCAGCATCGTGGTCAAGAAAGCCTATTGCGACTGGGACCGCTACAAGGCCTTCAAGGCGCCGATGCACGAAGCGAACTTCGAGCTGATCGAGATCCCGCACGTGCGCCAGTCCGGCAAGAACTCGGCCGACATCCGCATGGTCGTCGATGCCCTCGACCTGTGCTACACCAAGGCGCACGTCGACACCTTCGTCATCATCTCGGGCGACTCGGACTTTTCGCCCCTGGTGTCGAAGCTGCGCGAGAACGCCAAGCGCGTGATCGGCGTGGGCGTCAAGCAGTCCACCTCTGATCTTCTGGTGGCGAACTGCGACGAATTCATCTTCTACGACGACCTGGTGCGCGAAAAGAACCGCGCCGCCGCCAAGCGCAAGGAAGAACTCGACGCCCGCCGCGGCCAGCCGTCCTCGCGCCGTCCGAGCGACGACAAGCGCAAGGAAGAACTGGAAGCGCGCAAGGTGCAGGCCCTCGAGATGGTGGTCGAGACCTTCGACGCCCTGGTCTCCGAACGCGGCGACACCGGCAAGATCTGGGCCTCGCTGCTGAAGGACACCCTCAAGCGCCGCCGTCCGGACTTCTCGGAAACCTATTACGGCTTCCGCACCTTCGGCAACCTGCTGGAAGAAGCCCAGACCCGCGGCCTGTTCGAGTTCGGCCGCGACGAGAAATCCGGCACCTATGTGTACCGCAGCGCAGCTAGCGCGGTCGCGATGCCGGCGCCGGAGCTGGTGGTGGCGCCGGAAACGGGAGGCGCCGAGGAAGCGGTCGGCACCGAACAGGTCGGCGAAGAAGCGCAGGAAGCCCGGCCGGAGCCGCGCCGCCGCAGCCGTGGCGGCCGCGGGGGCAGGGGCCGCGATGCGGCGCCAGGCGCGCCCGAGCTGACCGCGCCGGACGTGGACCTCGCCCAGCCAGTCATCGAGGAAGCACCGGCCGAGCCGGAGCCGGTGGCCGAAGCGCCAGCCGAAGCTGTCGTGGCAGAAGAAGCCGCTGTGGAACCGGCCCCGGCTCCAGCCAAGGAACGCCGCCGCACGCCGCGCAAGCCGGCCGCCAAGAAGGCCGCGGCCGAGGCACCAGTGGAAGCGGCAGTCGAACTGCCGGCGCCGACCGTGGCGCAGGACAGCGCCGCCGACACGGCGGACCTCACGCCGGACGCACCTGAGGCGGAGGCAGCAGGCGACGACGAGGCGAAGCCCGCGCGCAAGAAGGCCGCCCGTCCGGCCCACAAGGCGCCGGCCCGCAAGGCCGCGCCGCGCAGCCGCCGTCCAGCCAAGCCGAAGACCGGTGAGTGATTCGTAGGGATGGTCGGCTTCGCCGACCATCCCTACGACTACGTGCGACGTGCACGCGCCACCGATGCAATAATGGCATCGTCCGCATGCGCGGGCCGGCCGCGCGTCCGCCCGGCTGTCGCAACGTGCGAAGGAGCGTGCCATGCGTGTGTCTGCCGCAGTGTTGACTGGAGCCTTCCTGGTTTCCGTGATGGCGGGCGCGCAGGCCGCGCCGCCGGCTGACCACCCGATCCTCGGCATCTGGAAACTGAGCCTGCCCGACCTGGGCTGCTCGGAGACCTATCGTTTCCGCGCCGACGGCACCACCCTGGTGACCAGCGCCGAGGAAGTCTCGGAAAGCGAATACGACATTCCCGCCAAGCCCAGCACCAAGGGCTTCTACCGGCTGGAAGACCGCATCGTCAAGGACAACGGCAAGAAGGATTGCGCGGGCGCCGTCATGAAGCCCGGCACCAGGGCCACCAACTACATCCGCTTCCACCCGTCGAAGGCGCTGTTCCTGATGTGCGCGGACGAGAGCATGCAGACATGCATCGGACCTTTCGAGCGGGTGCAGGGCGAGGAGGCTTGAGAGCCAGATCCTCATAAAAGTTTTTCTCCTGAACATCGAGCTTATTCAAGCTCAACTCCAGTCAGCGAATAGTTGCAATACTGTTCGCTTCGATAGGGCAATGTCGCTCTACAAAGGCTTGGAGCCAATCCGGAATGAACCTCAAGGGTTTGATCGACACGTTCGTGGGTTTGTCTGAAGCGAACCGCCCCATCCGTTTACGATTACGGCAACATCAGTACGTGTTCGACGACGTGTTGCTGGTTAAACGCGTGACAGGAAGTGAAGCGCTCTGCGGCGGGCTGGAATATCGACTTCTCTGCGTATCAACACGCGATGATTACCCACTAAAGACATTTATTGGCTTACCGGTCGAGCTCCAGTTCGTGACTGACCGTGGGAACGTCCGTGCGGTTTGTGGCATCGTGACACAAGCGGCCGCTGGGCAAAGTGACGGTGGGCTAGCGACCTATCAACTAGTCATGCGCGACGCGTTGGCGCTGATGGAGTATCGCACCAATACTCGCATTTTCCGGAATCGAAATGAACTGGAGATCACACAGACTATTCTGGGCGAATGGCGGCAGACCAACTCAGTGTTGGCTAAAGCATTTGAGGCAGACTTGTCATGTGTGACCGGCACATACCCCGCCCGCGAATTCACAATGCAACATAACGAGTCGGACGCCGACTTTCTACGCCGCCTATGGAAGCGCCGCGGTATCGCTTGGTTCATTCGGCCCGGACAAGCGAGCGATTCACACGAGCAGGATACGCCGGGCCACGCGCTTGTGCTGTTCGATGACGGATACCTTCTGCCGCGAAACGCCGCGGGCACTGTCCGGTATCACCAGGATGGCAGCACGGAACAAAGTGACACAATTATTTCGTGGAGCCCGGTGCGGTCTATCAAGCCCGGCAACGTGACGCGTAAAAGCTGCGATTACATGCAGGCACGCCCAATGTCGAGCAGCACGCCGTCATGTGTGGATCAGGGAGAAACAGGAAACCAGCTTGCGGCCGTTCTCGACGATTACTTGATCGAGGCACCGCACGTGGGCGCTGATGCGGATGACTACCGCAGCCTTGGCGAACTTCGCATGAAGCGCCACGAGTTCGAGTCGAAGTGCTTTCACGGTGAGGGAAGTGTACGGACCCTGTGCATAGGGGAGTGGATAGCCCTGACGGGACATCGTGAAATCGACGCGCATCCCGATAGCGAGCGGGAGTTCATTATTACGCGCCTTGAGATTGACGCCGAGAACAACCTGCCCAAAACGGTTGACGAGCAGGTTCGACGTCTGTTTGCGCTCAGTTGCTGGGATACTACCGCAGCGAAGAGCGCACTCGAGGGAGCGAGCGCAGAGCGAGGCATGCGCTATACCAACCGTTTCTCGTGCGTGCGGCGCGGTATTCCGATTGTTCCAGCGTTCGACCCTCGCGCCGACTTGCCGCGCCCCCGGCTGCAAAGCGCCGTTGTGGTAGGCCCAGTAGGCGAGGAGGTCCATTGCGACGCATATGGCCGCGTTAAAGTGCGCTTTCCCGGCACCCGGGCAGAAGACCACAGCCACGCCGACGGTGTTGGGGCAAGTGACAGCGATCGGGACTCAGCCTGGATACGCGTTGCCAGCACCTGGGCCAGTAATCACTGGGGAACGATTACGTTGCCGCGCGTGGGTGACGAAGTGATCGTTGATTTCCTTGGGGGAGACCCGGACAAGCCGATCATCGTGGGCCAGGTCCACGGCGGCACGGCTCCGCCACCTTCGTTCAGTCATATCGGCGAGCTGCCCGGGAACAGGTACCTGGCTGGCATCAAGAGCAAGGAAGTTCAAGGCAACCGTTACAACCAGCTGCGGTTCGACGATACGCCAGGACAGATCAATGCCCAGCTGTCTTCGCAGCATGGACACAGCGAACTGAACCTCGGCTGGCTGTCCCATCCGCGCAGTGAGGGCAAAGGTGAGCCGCGTGGCCAGGGAGCGGAGCTGCGTAGTGATAATGCGGTCGCCGTGCGAGGAGCGCAAGGCGTATTCATCAGCGCTGCTGCGCGTCAGGGAGCCGGCGGCAAACAGCTGGACCGCGCAGAGCTGATCGGGTTAGTGGAGGCACTGCAGGGCGTCCAGCGACAACTTGCGGAGCTGTCGGTGACGCATCATGCGGACAGCACGGATGACAAGGAACTTGACCAGCTGATCACTTACTTGAAACAGTGGGAGGCGGGAAGTAATACCGGAACAGGGTCTTCGGGCGAAGGCGGAAAACCCGTTGTGGCACTGTCTGCTCCCGCAGGTGCTGCAATGACGAGCCAGGACAATATTGCGATCGGCGCCCAGACGCATGTTGACATTGTCAGTATCGGAAACACCCAGCTATCAGTCGGCAAGAAGCTATTGGCGCGCGTCTCGGACAGTATCAGCCTGTTCGCGCACCGTCTCGGCATCAAGGTTATCGCAGCCAGCGGCAAGCTCGACTTACAGACCCACACCGACGATATCGAGATCACGTCAGCCAAACGCATTGTGTTGACTGCTACCGACGAAATCGTGTTGCAGGCGCCGAAGCTGCGCTTTGTCGCGCAAGGAGCGCAAGTTGATATCGGTGGCGGAGCGATCACACTGCAAAGCAGCGGCGACCATACGATCAAATCATCCAAATTCGCCCACGTTAAACCAGAAGGTAGCAGCCTGGAAGCCGTGAAGCTGCCGACCAGCGAGACAGCGCACGATCAGCAAACCGTTCTTCGCTGGATGGGAACTGACGAACCGATGAAGAACCAGCGTTATCGGATCACGACAGAAGACGGCCGCGTGTTTGAAGGTCGAACCGACGCGGCTGGCTTGACCGAGCGATTTATCAGCGCGATCCCTTTCGCGCATTACAGCATCGAAGCACTCGACGACTGATCGGATCGGAAGGAATAAGTCGATGACAACAGAACATTTTTTACCGGCGCAGCAGCATCCCGGTGCCGCTCGAAAGGCAGAAGGTTTCGTTACACCGATACAGGACAAGAAGCCGCAATGCGCACGCATGCTACCAAAGCGTGTCTTGCCGATTATTTTCCTGCCTGGGATCATGGGCTCGAATCTGTGTATGAGCGCGGCACGGCAAAAGCAATTAGGCAAAAGCGACAACATCTCTTGGCGCCCGGACGTGCTAGGCCCGACGAACATCACCGGCGCCGCAACCGAGACGCCCGCGGAACGCCAGCTAAGGCTGGATCCGCTACAGACTACCGTCGATATTTATGATCCATCCGGATTGGCTGACGTTAGCGGTGATGGGCGGAATGACAACGTCGAGCTCGACAGTAACTTCCGCTCGCCATTGCTGACGGATGATCCGCAGACCGCCAAAAATCGCCGTACCGCTGTTCAGAAGGCGCGTGCGCGGGGTTGGGGAGAAGTCTTTTTCAAGAGCTATGGGGAATTTCTACAACATCTCGAAACACGCCTGAATAATACTTTCTTCCAGGGCAAGATTCGTCAAGAATGGCGAGACGTTGTCGATGTCGATCCCAACAGATGGAGCTCCGATCCCAGTCTACCCCAGAAGACGCTAACGGAAGAAGAGCTCAAGAAGATTTCCACTGGATGTTGGTTCGCCGTTTATGCATTCGGCTATAACTGGCTGCAGTCAAATGGCGAGAGCGCCAGAATCATAGCCAAACGCATTGCCCGAGCGATCGATGACCTTAATCAGTCGGGTTACGAGTGTAATCAAGTGATTATTGTTACACATTCGATGGGAGGGCTAGTCGGACGAGCGTTGGTCCACCCCAAGTTCGGAAATCTGCAGGAAAAAGTTCTTGGCATCGTCCACGGTGTAATGCCTTCAATCGGTGCGCCTGCGGCCTACAAGCGTATGAGGGCAGGATTCGAGGACCCGGGGATGATGGGAAACCCAGTGGAAAGCATCGGCGCCAAAGTTGCCGGAAATTATGGTGATGAGGTAACGGCGGTCTTGGCAAACTCTCCGGGAGCGTTGCAGTTACTGCCCAGCGAATCATATGGCAATGGTTGGCTAAGAGTAACACACAACGGCCGCGAATTAGAATCTTGGCCGAAACATGGCGACCCGTACAGCGAAATCTACAAAGTGAAAGGGAAGTGGTACTCTCTTTTTCTGGAAGAGTGGATAAATCCATCTGATTTACCAGCAGATAAGGGAGGTGGGACATTTGAGAAAACCTGTCTGCATCTTGATAATGCTCAGGCGTTTCATAAAATGATCTCAAATACGTTTCATTCAAATAGTTACGCTCATTATGGGGCAGATCGCGGGCGACAGAGCTTTGCTGAAGTGATCTGGGCAATTGATAAAAATTGCGCCGATCCCAGCGACTGGAAGGACTGGCCCATCATTTCCGACAATAAGCAGGGAACGGTGCAACTTGTTCGTTGGGATCCCGTCATTCCTAACAAAGCGCTCTACCCCTTTGTCAACGGCATCCCCAAATCTATACATGCCACCATCCTTCCGCCCTCTGCACCGGGTGACCAAACCGTTCCAGCAAGATCTGCCGATCACCAATTGAAGAGTGGAATGTTTAAGGGTGTCTTTCGCCAGACGGGGTATGAGCACCAGTCTAGCTATAAGGATCCTCGAGCCATTGCATCGACTCTGTACAGCATTGTGCGTATTGCGCAGAACGCGAAATGGAAGTGTAAATAGAGAAATCCAACAATATGTCCACCGCAAAGCGTTTGATCCTGGTTCCACTAATTGCAGCGACCTTGGCTGTGGCCGCTTGCGACCTCCATCCTAAGGAATGGAAGACTCCGAATATGACCCCGCTTGCCCCCCGGCTCCAATCCGTGTTCGAGAAGACCAAAACCATCTGCTTTGGACGGTTCATGGTCGATGTTCCAGCGTCAGCGGTTGTTGCGTGGGGCGATGCGGCTATTCCTTTAGGTGTAAGTATTCTTCATAATGGCGCGAATGAGGTGAACGCATTGGCGCAAAAATTCATTGATGAGTTGAATAGCGAAAAGGCGATTTACCTAGACGACATTCCATTGCTTATCGCTGTGGATAACCTAATTCATCCCGAAGGGCGGATCGTGACCGGGTATAGTGGGTTTGAGTCAATTGGCGAGCTCAAAATTCACGGGTACTTCAAAATGAATAATGATGGAGTCGTTGTCGACGCCCGTCCTTTGAAGGACAGAAGGGACCAAGTTATTTCTGACATAACCAGCATCGCCCGTCGACTGCGACAACGTTCCGAGACTGAAGTGCCTACCGAGCCGGGCAACTGTATAGAGAATGCGTTCTTGCCGGACGAGCCTAGTACGGGAAAGGAGCACCGAAACGAGCATGTAAGCGTTGGATTTCGTCTAAAGGAATTTCCAGACACGCACCTTTCGATCAAAATTCGTCCTTCTCATCCGCATAAAAATGAGAGTAATTCGCTGAAGTGGCAACTCGAGCGACTCGAAAAGAATCTGAAGGCCGAGGACCCCAACCACCCGCGCTTGAAGACCAAATACTTCCGCAGAGGGGACCGTCAGATCCATGAATGGGTCGACGGCTTCGAAGCTCTTTCGCGGTCGCCAGAACAGGCGGACATACATGGGATCCATGACTTTGGCATGGATTTTCCCGGCGTTCCGTTTGACCCCTTGAAGCCATACACCGACATCCGGATGCAGACGGGCGTCGCCAATAACGCCGCTGGCGCCACCAAACCCAGCCTCACGGACGAAGAAGCCATCGCCGTATGGGACAAGATTACCAGCACCATTCGCGTGCGCCCGACCGGAGCCGCGGCGGTAAAGACCGCCGGATCGGATCCAGAACCGCGTTTCCCACTTGGAGAACTTGCTGCAACCGGGCGTACCTGCCCTCAGACCGGGCTGTGGGAATCCAACGAGCCGTCCGCCGCTGAGGGGGGCCGACGTCGTCACTTCAAAGCGGGAGATGTGATGCCGCGTATCGCAACTGTTGGTACGCCCTCCTTCTGGCAAAGGTTAAGGGGAGAAAAGCCTGCGTACCAGTTAGCGACTGTCTGGAAACTGGTCAGATATGACGACGTACCGCACCGTGTTAACTCGTCAGCGCCATCAATCACGCAAGCACTTGGAGCGAACGAAACTACAAACGACACGACTGGCGGCGACGCCGCTGCCAACCTGAGCGACGAAATACCTTCCAAGCAAAGAGGCTGAGCAATGCCAAATGTTATTCGTCTCGGCGATCCCACGTCTCATGGCGGCAAGGTCGCGAACGTGGGCGCGACCCACTTTATAGTAGACGGCAAACCGGTCGCCCGCGTTGGCGATCTATGCAGTTGCCCGATCAAGGGGCACGACAACTGCAAGATTGCAGAGGGAGAGCCGCGCCATACCATCGACAATATCGCTGTCGCGTACGAAGGGCACAAAACGACGTGTGGTGCCACCTTGATAGCCACTACGGACACCTTTTGCGAACAATGATGCGGATTGTAGAAGGCCTGGCGGGGCATAACTCGCGGGAATGGCGGGGAGAGCTTGGTGCATTCCCGGTCGTAACACTTCAGTGTATATTGCTGGGCGAAACGACAACCGCACTGGAATTCCATGTCCCCGGCACTCCTCTTCGCTATCCTCATTGGCTACTTCGCGCTCCTGCTCGGCGTTGCCTGGGCCACCTCCCGCAACGCCAACAACGACAGCTTCTTCATCGGTAACAAGAGCAGCAACTGGATGCTGGTCGCCTTCGGGATGGTCGGCACCACGCTGTCCGGCGTGACTTTTGTGAGCGTGCCGGGTGCGGTAGGCAGCGATGGCTTCGGCTATGCCCAGATCGTGATCGGCTACGTGATCGGCTACCTCGCCGTGGCCTACTTGCTGCTGCCGCTGTACTACCGCCTGCAGCTGACCTCGATCTACTACTACCTCGATGTCCGCCTCGGCCGGCGTGCTTACCAGAGCGGGGCAGGCTTCTTCATCATCTCGCGCCTGCTCGGCGCCACGGCGCGCCTGTACCTTGTGGTGAACATCCTGCAGGCGATCATCCTCGATAGCCTCGGCGTGCCGTTCTGGCTCAGCACCCTCGTCGTGCTGGGCATGATTCTGCTTTATACCTACAAGGGCGGCGTGAAAACCATCGTATGGACCGACACCCTGCAGACCAGCGCCATGCTGTTTGGCCTGTTCGCCTGCGTGTGGATCCTGCTGGGCGAACTGAACATGTCGGTGCCGGAAAGCCTGAACCAGATGCAGTCGCAAGGCCTGGCCAGGATCTTCACGCACGACCTGGACAGCCCCAACTTCTGGCTCAAGCAGATTGTCGCCGGCGCCCTGATCACGATCACGATGACCGGCATGGACCAGGAAATGATGCAAAAGACGATCTCGGTGAAGACCCTGAAGGACTCGCAGAAGAATATGCTGACCCTGACCGCGGTGCTGGTTGTGGTGCTGCTTTCCTTCTTGTTTCTGGGTGGCCTGCTGTACCTGTACGCGCCGACCGCCGGCGTCACGGCAAGCGGCGACAAGATCTTCCCGGCCGTGGTGATGGGCCACCTGCCGGCGGCGCTGCAGATCGTGTTCCTGATCGCGCTCATCTCGGCCCTGTTCCCCAGCGCCGACGGCGCAATCACAGCGCTGACCTCGTCCACCTGCATCGACCTGCTGGGCATCAAGCGCCGTACTGACCTGACGGAAGCGCGCAAGGAAGGCTTGCGCCGTAGCGTGCACCTCGGCTTCGCGGTGCTGTTTCTGATCCTCGTCCTGGGCTTCAAGGCGGCCGACAACCCGAGCATGATCGGCGTGATTCTCAAGCTGGCGGCGTATACCTACGGTCCGCTGCTGGGCCTGTTCGCCTTCGGCATGCTGACGCGCCGCACCCTGACCGACCGCCTGGTGCCGTTCATTACGATCGGCGCACCGATTCTTTGCGCCCTCCTTGAGTACAATCAGGAACACCTGCTCGGTTCCTACCGACTCGGGCTGGAATTGCTCATGGTTAATGGCATACTCGTGTTTGTCGGCCTGTTTGCGATCTCGCAAAAGGAAAAGGCCGGCACGGCGGCTGTCGTGGCCTGAGCCGGCTTATTACACATCAACGGAGTTTCGATGGCTTTCAAACCCCTGAGCGCGCTGCGCCGCGGTTTCGGCATGCTGTGGCGCGTGGTCGACGTCTCGCGCCGCACCTTCATGAACCTGCTGTTCCTGCTGTTCGTGATCATCGTCGTGATGATCCTGACGTCGGGCGGCCCCAAGCCGATCGGCGACAAGACTGCGCTGGTGCTGGACCTGAAGGGTGACCTGGTCGAGCAGTACCAGTCCAGCTTCCAGGACACGGTGCTCGACACCGTCGGCGGCGACAGCAAGCGCAGCGTGCGCCTGCGCGACCTCCTGACCGTGCTCGATGCGGCCGCCAAGGACAAGAGTATCGGCACGGTGGTGCTGCTGCTGGACCAGATGGACGGCGGCGGCATGGCCATGCTGCGCGAGATCGGCGCCGCCATCGACCGTGTCAAGGCCTCGGGCAAGAAGGTGATCGCCTGGGGCGGCACCTACGACCAGAAGCGCTACCTGGTGGCCTCGCACGCCGACGAAATCTACGTGCACCCGATGGGCATGGTGCTGATCGAAGGCTTCGGCGGGCGCCGCAATTATTATCGCGACGCGCTCGACAAGCTGGGCGTGACGGTCAACCTGATCAAGGTCGGCACCTACAAGAGCTTCGCCGAACCGTATATCGCCAACGGCCCGTCGGAAGCCGCGCAAGAGGCGGACAGCTTCCTGTACAACGCCCTGTGGCAGGACTACACGGCCCAGGTCGAGAAGAACCGCAAGCTCCCGGCAGGCAGCGTCGCCAAATGGATCGAGACCCTGCCGCAGCAGATGGAAGCGGCGGGCGGCAGCGCGGCCAAGGTCGCCCAGGCGGCCAAGCTGGTCGATGGCCTCAAGACCCAGGACGAGATCCGCGCCATGCTGGTCAAGCGCGGCGTGTATGAAGACCGCATCAAGTCCTTCCGCCAGGTCGGCTACCACGACTACCTGGCGCGCCACCAGCCCAAGCCTTTCGGGGATGCGGTCGGCGTGATCACCGCCGCCGGCAACATCACCGAAGGCACGAGCGGCCCGAACACCGTGGGCGGCATCACTACCGCCAACCTGATCCGCCAGGCGCGCGAGGACGAGCAGATCAAGGCCATCGTGCTGCGCGTCGATTCGCCCGGCGGCAGCGCCTATGGCTCGGAACTGATCCGGCGCGAGCTGGAACTCACGCGCGCCGCCGGCAAGCCGGTGGTGGTGTCGATGGGCAGCGTGGCGGCATCGGGCGGCTACTGGATCTCGATGGCAGCCGATGAAGTGATCGCCGACCCGGCCACCATCACCGGTTCGATCGGCGTGTTCACCATCCTGCCGACCGCCGAGAAGGTGAGCGACAAGCTGGGCATCCATACCGGGGGCGTGACCACCACCTGGCTGGCCGACGCCTACAACCCGCTGCGCCCGATCGATCCGCGCTTCTCGCAGCTGATCCAGAGCAGCATCAACCACGTCTACAGCGAGTTCACCAGCAAGGCGGCGCAGGCGCGCAAGACCACGGCTGCCAAGATCGACGAAGTGGGGCAGGGCCGGGTCTGGACCGGCGCCCAGGCGCGCGAACGCGGCCTGGTCGACCGCCTGGGCAGCTACCGCGACGCCCTGGCCTCGGCCGCCAAGCGCGCCAAGCTGGGCGAGGATTACCGCGTGGCCTACGTCGAGCGGCCGGTCAGCCGCGTCGAGCGCTTCCTCAACATGATGGGCGCCTCGACCGCGCAGGCAGTCAACATCCAGGTCAGGCTCGGCCTGCTGGAAGAGGCGATCCCTAGCGGCCCGATGGCCCAGGTGGCGCAGGACATGGCCTGGCTCAAGGACGTGGCGGACGGGCGCAAGCCCTTCGCGGCCGTCACGCACTGTCTGTGCGGCACGCCGTGATGCGAAGATTTGTAGTGGTTTTGTAACTGCCTGATACAAGCCGAAGACGGGTGCGGAAGCGATTCCGCACCCGTTTTGCGTTCATGCGCCGCGATTTGCCACTCAACGGTGTAAATCGGTGTTAAGACCGTCCCGCTCATGTAACAGCATCGTGCGCGCAATGTACGTTACGAAACATAACGCTTGGACACGCCATGCTACTCTTTTTGGCACCGTTATCTGAATAACACTTTGGCCAAAAGAACAAGGTTGCGCATGGATTCGAACCCGACCCCCAAGTCC
>NZ_JAJFEQ010000037.1 GCF_020707265.1 Massilia sp. IC2-477 | reverse complement strand
GGTTCTTTAACAATCAACAGTCGATAAGTGTGGGCGTTTGATGAAGGTGCCAGCTGACTTGTTCAGCTGCATACTTAAATTATCAAATGTTCACAAAAGTATTAAGCGTTGTCTCAGCAATGAGATGACGGTCAGTATCTTGAGTGAGCGACCCGGCAGCAATGCCGGTGACTCGAAAGAGTCAACAAACAGAGATTGAACTGAAGAGTTTGATCCTGGCTCAGATTGAACGCTGGCGGCATGCTTTACACATGCAAGTCGAACGGCAGCGCGGGGCAACCTGGCGGCGAGTGGCGAACGGGTGAGTAATATATCGGAACGTACCCAGAAGTGGGGGATAACGTAGCGAAAGTTACGCTAATACCGCATACGATCTACGGATGAAAGTGGGGGACCTTCGGGCCTCATGCTTGTGGAGCGGCCGATATCTGATTAGCTAGTTGGTGAGGTAAAGGCTCACCAAGGCGACGATCAGTAGCTGGTCTGAGAGGACGACCAGCCACACTGGGACTGAGACACGGCCCAGACTCCTACGGGAGGCAGCAGTGGGGAATTTTGGACAATGGGCGCAAGCCTGATCCAGCAATGCCGCGTGAGTGAAGAAGGCCTTCGGGTTGTAAAGCTCTTTTGTCAGGGAAGAAACGG
>NZ_JAJFEQ010000036.1 GCF_020707265.1 Massilia sp. IC2-477 | reverse complement strand
CCCAAGGCCAGCGCCTTCCCCTTCACAGGCAGCGACGGTGGAACTCACCGCCATGTTCTTCAGGTTGATGGCCGCATTGATGTCGCGGTCGTGTTGCGTCTTGCAACCCGGGCAGGTCCATTGCCTTATTCCCAAACCGAGCGCTTCGTGCTTGTAGCCGCAGCAAGAGCACAAGCGACTGCTCGCGAACCATCGGTCGGCGACGACCACCTGCCCGCCCCGCCATGCCGACTTGTACTCGAGTTGGCGACGCAGTTCGTAAAAACCCATGTCGGCAATGGCGCGCGCCAGGCGGGAATTGGCCATCATCCCTTTCACGTTAAGATCTTCGATGCCGATCGTGTGAAAGCGCCGCGCGATGCTGGTGCTGAGTTGATGCAGGCTGTCACGGCGGATGTTGGCGATCCGCTCATGCAGTCTGGCCAGCTTCAGCCCGGCCCTGGCCTGATTACGCGAGCCCTTGACCTTGCGCGACAGCGCCCGAGACAGGCGGCGCACGTGCCCCAGCAGGAAGCGCAGCGCCTTCGGTCCCGCCCGCTTCTCCCCGGTCGACAGGGTGGCCAGCGCCGCGATGCCCAAGTCCACCCCCACCGCGCCTTGGTTCTCGGCAGGCGACAAGGATGGGTGCTCTGTATCGACGGTGATGCTGGCGTACCAGTGGCCGGCGGTGCGGGAGATGGTGGCCGCGATGATCCGGCCCGCGAAACGCAGGGCTTCGCGCATGCGCACCCACC
>NZ_JAJFEQ010000003.1 GCF_020707265.1 Massilia sp. IC2-477 | reverse complement strand
GCACTGTTCATGACGGGGGCTTCCGGCAGCGTGGCCGCGCCGGCGCGGCTCACCAGGCCGGCGCCGACCAGGGCGGCGGCGCCGGTAAAGAAATCTCGACGGGAACTCATTGTTGACGCATTCCTTGTTCAGTGTCCCGCGCCGGCATCGCCAGCCGCCGGGGTGGAAACCATGGAGATCGACGCGCCGCCGCTGCCGCTGATGGCGGCCTGCAGCTCGCTTTCGGCGATCCAGAAATCGCGCTGGGCCTCGATCGCCGCATTCACGCCGGCGATCTGGGCGCGGGCGTCGGCCAGCAGCTCGAACACGCTCATCAGCATGCCGTTGTAGCGCAGCAGGGTCTCTTCCGAGATCTTCTTGCGCAGCGGGACCAGCTCGTCGCGGTACTGCCTGGCCACGTCGTAGCTGCTGCGGTAGGCGGAATAGGCTTCGCGCACCTGCGAGCGGGCGTTGACGGCGGTAGCGGCGGTGCGGTGGACCGCCCCCATGTACAGCATCTCTGCCTTCGCTACTTTCGCGCCGCCCCAGTCGAAGAGCGGCAGCGCGAGCTCGATCTCGTAGCCGTTTTCACGCGGCGCGCCCGACTTGCTGGCGTTGACGTAGCCGGCTTCCAGCACGTTGATCACGCCGGTGGCGCGGGTCAGGCCCAGGGCGCGCGCGGTGGATTCGGTGTCGAGCTTTGCCAGGCGCACGTCGAGGCGCTGCTGCATGGCGAGCGACTCGATATTGCCTGGCTGGCGCACGGTGGCCGGCAGCTCCGGCAGCCGCTCGGGCAGGCGGAAGGCGGTGTGCTCGCCCCAGACGCCCATCAGCCTGGCCAGTTGCTCGCGCGCCGCGGTGGTGTTGTGGCGGGCGCGCGCCAGCTGGGCTGCGGCTTCGACGGAAAAGGCCTGTTCGCGCGCCTGGTCGAGGCTGCTCAAGTGGCCGACTTTCGCCATGCGCTGCGCCAGCTCGGCGCTCGCTTCGGCCGCCTCGCGCACCTGCCCGGCGTACTGGGCGGATTGGGCGGCCGCGACGGCCCTGAACCAGGCCTTGCGGGTGTCCGCAGCCAGCCGGACCGCCTCATTCGCCGCGGCCAGTTTGGCGCTCTCGAAACGGCGCGACTCGATGTCGCGGCGGATCGGCATGGTCAACAGGCCCACCAGGTCGAACATGAGGCTGCGCTCGATCTCGGTCTCGCCGCCACCGGACATGCGGCTGAAGCTGAAGCCAGGATTGGCCATGCGGCCGGCCTGCACCAGGTCGGCCTCGGCCACGCCGAGTTCGGCCAGCGAGGCGCGCAGGCTGCGGTTGTTGAGCAGGGCGACGCGGACGGCGCTGTCGGGGGTGAGCGGCTCCTTGAGGAGCTGATTGAGCGCCGCCTCGGCGGCGGTGTTGTCACCGTTCGCCTTTTGCAGCCGGACATCCTGGCCGGTGCGCTGCGCGGTCAGGTCAGACACGGCGTCCATGCCGCCGTCGCGGGAAAAGCTTGCGCAGCCGCCCATCAGGAGCAGCATGGCGCCCGCCGCGACGGTGCGCAGCGCTGGCTTGGGAAAGGGTGTTGTCATCATGGGTTTGGACTCAATGATGTTTGCCGTGGTCCACAGGCGCAGGCTTGGCCGGCTGCGCGGGCGGATTGGCGGGCTTGCCCGGTGCGGCGCCATGTCCTGCATGCGCGTCATGGGCGCCGACGGCCGCGTTGGCGGCGCGCCAGGCCTTGTCGGGAGTGGCGTCGTCCGCCTGCGGCGTCTGCGAGGGGACGGTGGCGAGCGGCACATAGACGAGCGGCGGCACGGGCGCCTTGGGGTCGGCCGGATCAGCCGGCGCACGGGTTGGCTGGGCCTGGGCGCACATTGGCACGGCCAGCAGGGCGCCGATGGCGGCAGCCCGGAGCTTGGAAATCATGGTCAATCCTCGGATCGGTGACAGGGCGTGCAGCGGCACGCGTGTACGCGGGAGCCCGGCGCCGCAGGGGCGGCCGCATCAGCTCTCGCCGGATTCAGAGGGATTGCTGCCTGGGAGGGCGTTGGGGGCCGTCCTGGATGAAGCCGACGGCAAAGGCCGCGGGCGCAAGGGCGACCGCGTCGGAGCCATCGAAAGCCGGGACGGAAAGCTGGGTAGAAGGTGGGGCGCAGGCGCCAAGGCAGAACGCGGAGCAGGCGCTGCAGGTGGAATGCGGCTTCTTGTCGCCGTCCGCGTCCGCGGATGCGTCGTCCGAGGATGCATGCTCGCTATCGTGATGGGCGTGCGCATCCATCATGGCCTCATGCTGCGCCGGGGCGGGATGGTGCGCGAGCTGGCTCGACTCCTGCGACACGGGTGCGCACGACAGACGGCCTGCCGCCACCGCCTGGAGCGGAAGCACGGCCAGCAGTAGCCAGACCATCAATGTCTTGAGTGTGCGGAGCATAGGTGCGGCGAGTATAGCACGACAAATTTTGGCCTGGTCGTGGCCAGGAATGGCCAACACCAGCCGGGCTGGAAAGCGCTCGACCTTTCCGGCTACGCCAAGCCGCAGGCCGTTCGTCCGGCGAATAGTGCATTCCATCGGAAAGCCGAGCCTTGACTGGGCCGCTTTCGCTAAGCTGCCTGTCATGGGGCGTGCACCGCAAGCCCGACAACGAAGGATTGGCATGATGATGAACAGAATGATCGCTCCCTTGCTCGCGATGTCCCTGCTGGCGTTCGCGCCGCCGGTAAATGCGGCGCCCGCCGATAGCGCCGCCGGCAAGGCGCCCGCCACCGTGTCAGTGCCCGGGGCGGATCACCACCAGCATCTGTTCAGCCCGCGGATCGTGGCCCTGATCAATTCGCCGGCCATCAAGGAGGTGCCCGCCGCCGCCCTGGTCGCCAACCTGGATCAGCTCGGGATCCGGCGCGCCACCGTGCTGTCGACCGCCTACATGTTCGGCCGGCCTGACCGCAATCTTCCCGACGAGTACGAGCTCGTCCGGGCGGAAAACGACTGGACCGCGCAGCAGGCCGCGCAGTATCCGGACCGCCTGGTGGCCTTCTGCGGCATCAATCCGATGCGCGACTATGCCCTAAAAGAGCTGGCCCGTTGCGCAGCGCATCCGGGACTGCGCCGTGGCGTCAAGATGCACATCGGTAATAGCGACATCCAGTTCGACGACCCGGCCCACGTCGCCCGCCTGGGCGAATTCTTCAAGGCCGCCAATCGTGCCAGGATGGCCATCGTGGTGCACCTCCGCGCGAGCATCAGCAAGAAGCGGCCTTACGGCGCCGTCCAGGCGCGGGTCTTCCTCGACCAGCTGCTGCCGCTCGCACCCGATGTGCCGGTGCAGATCGCGCACCTCGCAGGGACCGGGCCGGGCTTCGAGGATCCGCCGGCGCAGGAGGCGCTCGCCGTGTTCGCCGAAGCTGTCGAGCGTGGGCATCCCGCCACCAAGAACCTGTGGTTCGATATCGCCAGCAACGCCGACGGCGAGAATTCGCCCGAAACGACGGCGCTGCTGGTCAAGCGGATGCGGCAGATCGGCATGGCGCGGCTGCTGTACGGCTCCGACACGCCCACGAAACAGGCGCAGGCCTGGGAGGCCTTCCGGCGCCTGCCCCTGACGCAAGCCGAGTTCGCGCAGATTGCGGCGAACCAGGCTCCGTATCTGCGCTGAGGTCTCGGCAAGCCGCAAAGGCCAGGGTGGCGTGGATGCAAGCGCCTGTTCTCGTCGTGCGAGTCGTGTCTCACCGCGCCTGAGCAAGTGCAATGGCGTCATCGCCTGCCGGATAGCGCAGGGTAGCGGCAGGATCGTTCGCTGCGTGCCAGACCGCCTCCGCTACCGCAGTCTCAGTCGTGACGGCGGTCGCCGCGCCGAATGCAGCAAAGACCGACTGCGCGTAAGCCATGTAGGGATCCGGTATCAATCCTTGCATGCGTTCTACTCCATTTGCAGCGAAGCGCGTGCTTGGGCCGTAGCCAGGCTCGACCAGCTTGATCCGTACACCGAAGTCCGCCAACTCGAGCGCCAGCGATTCAGTGAATCCTTCGATAGCGGTCTTGCTTGCAGTGTAAGCAGCGACGAGGGGGAACGGCGCCATGGTCGCGGTGGAGGTAAGGTTGATCACGAGTCCTGACCGACGCGCTCGAAACTGGGGCAAGACCGCCTGGGTCATCGCCATCGTGCCGAAGGTATTCGTTTCGAAGATCTCGCGGACGATGCCCATCGGGGTCGCCTCGAACGCGCCGAACAAACCGATCCCCGCGTTATTCACCAGAACGTCGATAGGCCCGGCGAGATCGAGGGCCTGCGCGATACTTGCGCTCTGCGTGACGTCCAGGGGTAGCACACGCAGCCGATCGCCGGCCAACATGATTTCTGCTTGGGGCGTGCGCATGGTGGCGACGACATTCCATCCTTTCGCGTGAAAGAGACGTGCTGTTTCCAGTCCGTAGCCGGAAGAACAGCCAGTGATCAGGATCGTTTTCATGCTTGCCTTTCGTTTGGTTGGTATGCTATGACTTTACAAGGCGATAAGTGGATTAGCTATAATCCACGGTCTTGATATCATTTGCGAGAGTCCTGCCATGGTCGATCCGCTGTCCGAAATCATCAGCCTGATGAAGCCCCGCGCGGTCTTCTCCAAGCTCATCGGCGGTGCAGGATCGTGGGCTGTGCGTTACGAGAAGTTCGGTGAGCCCAGCTTTTGCACGATGCTGGACGGCGAATGCACGCTTGCAGTCGACGGACAGCAGCCCGTCATGTTGAAAGCAGGCGACTTCGTACTGCTTCCCGCCACCCCAGGTTTCACCCTGTCGAGCGCAGATACGGCGGTACCGACCCTGATGGATCCGGTTGGCGCCACAGAAATCGAGGGCGAGATCCGTCACGGCAGACAGGATGGCCCTCCCGACATCCGTATGCTGGGCGGATACTTCGCTTTCGATTCGCCGGATGCGGACCTGCTTGTTTCTCTTTTACCAGTACTGCTGCATGTCCGAGGCGTCGAACGGCTCAAGCTATGGGTCCAGATGGTCAGGGAAGAGTCGCTCGACCAGAGATCGGGCCGAGAACTGGTTCTCGGCAGGCTCATTGACATCCTGCTGGTCGAAGCACTGCGCTCGACCTCCGCTCACGATGCAACGCCCGGACTGCTCCGCGGCCTTGCCGACGCCCGTTTGGGCGCGGCAATCAGGCACATGCATGAAAAGCCCGCCCATCCCTGGACGGTCACGGAACTGGCCGAGAAGGCAGCGCTGTCGAGATCGGCTTTTTTCGGACGTTTCTCGCGTGGCGTGGGCGTGCCGCCGATGGAATACCTGCTTGCCTGGCGCATGGCGCTGGCAAAGGATCTGCTTCGCCAGAAAAAGTTCGGCTTGGGTGAAATTGCTGACAGGATCGGTTACGGTTCAGCGAGCAGTTTTAGCACTGCATTCAGTCGCCACGTAGGGATCCCGCCGAGCGCCTATATCGGAGTGCGCTAGTCCTGGCGCTTGGCCGGAAGCCGGCCGCCTGCGTCAGGCCGCCGGCCGCAGCACCCGGCCGGTCAGGCCGACAGCGTACCAGCAGTCGAACATGCGCTTGAATGCGTCGAACACCTGGTTCACCAGGAAGCTGGCGGTGGTGTGCTCGTCTTCGGTGGCCCTGTAGACGGGAGCCGGGAGCGCGAGCTGGGTCGAAGCGTGACTGGCCTCGGCCTGCTGGTGCAGCCGGCCGAAGTAGTGCAGGTGTTCGGCCATGCCGAGTTCCTCGACCAGCCGGTACATGGGCTCGTTGAAGCAGGCGAACGTGGATTCGAGGGCGCGCAGGATCACCATGCGGTAGAACGGGGTCTGCCAGGTCTTGGCCAGGTGGATCGCGTGGTAGACGGTTTCGCGGGTGGCGTGGTTGACGGGCGACCAGACGTCGCTGAGGGCCTGGGCGGCCGGCAGGCGCAACAGGCGGCGCCCGTGCTCGATCACCGTCAGGTCGTCCAGATACCACTGCCAGTGGAAGGCGTCTTCGTCGCAGTGGCGGTGCACGCTCAGCTGCAGGGCCGACTTGTCGCTGTTGTCGCGCAGCGCCGACAGGATGTCCTGGAAGCCCATGGTGAAGAAGATCATTGCCGGGATAAAGGAGAGCCGCTGGTGGGGCTCGACCCTGGCGTCAGCCATGTAGGTGCACAGCACGGACTGGCTGAGGCGCGCCTTGCGCTCCTCCAGCAGATCGTCGAGGAAATCCATGGGCGGGTCGGTTCCTTGTCTACTTCGCCAATGCGGGAAATGCAGAATTTCGGGGCCGTTTTCGCTGCGCCGCGCAGGTGCAGCGTGACGACCTGTGGGCAGTATAGGCAAACGGCGGGCGCGCGTAAGCCCCCACCGCGGGGGGAACATGTTAGGCGGGTAGGGTGTAGGTCTTCGCCAGCTGCGCCGCGATGCGCGCCATCTCCGCGCGCAGGGAGCCCGGCCCGATCACTTCGAGCTCGGCGCCGAAACGCAGCAGGTCGAACGGGGCGTGGCACAGCGGGCCGACGGGGAGGGTGACGCTGCGCCAGCCGTCCGGCCCGGGTTCGGCGATCGTGGCGTGCGCCACGGCATAGGGCGGCAGGAAGGCTTCCATCATCTTGAAACCCCAGGGCGAGAGCCGCAGCATAGCCTGTTCCGGGTGCTGCTCCTGCTCGAAGCGGCGCGCGCTCTCCAGCCACCAGGCCTGCAGGTCGAAGCCGGCGGCGTGTTCGACCTGGCCGTCGAGCAGCTCGAGCTCGCGGATGCGCGACACGCGGTAGGTGCGCACGCTGCCGCCCGTCCGGGCGACCAGGTACCAGGCCGCGCCCTTGAGCACGATGCCGAGCGGCTCCAGCACCCGTTCCTTCTCGGCGCTCCAGCTGCGGTAGACGACGCGGACCGGCCGTTCGTCCCAGACGGCGCGCGCCAGTCGGGGCAGGCAGTCCGGCCGCTCGCTCGCTTCGAACCAGCCCGGCGCATCCAGGTAGAAACGCAGGCGTCCGGCGCCGGTGCGGACCTCGGCGGGCAGCGCCGCCAGCAGCTTGTCGCGCGCGCTGGCGCAGACCCCATCCAGCCCGAGCTCGGCCGCCTGGCCGGACAGGCCGCCCAGGAACAGGGATTCGGCCTCCTGGGCCGACATGCCGTTCAGGCGGGTGCGGTAGCCGTCCAGCAGGCGGTAGCCGCCCTGGTTGCCGCGTTCGCTGTAGATCGGAATGCCGGCGCCGCTCAGTGCCTCGACGTCGCGGTAGATGGTGCGCAGCGACACCCCGCAGTCCTCGGCCAGGGCGCGCGCGGAAGCCTGGCCGCGGGCTTGCAACGTGGTGAGGATGGAAAGGAGTCGGCTGGCGCGCATGTGGCGAGTTTAATCCATACCTGACAAAAGATGTCAGCTTGACCTCTTTACCATGCTGTTCGTCGACCGCGGATCGGCCAACCCACACCACCAATCAAACGAGGACACAGCATGAGCACACCGCGCAGCATCACCTTCTACCACTCGCCGCACACCCGGGCCTCGGCCACGCTCGCCCTGCTGGAAGAGCTGGGCACCCCCTATGAACTGCGGGTCTTGAACATGAAGGCGGGCGAACAGCGCCTGCCGGCCTACCTGGCCGTCAACCCGCTGGGCAAGGTGCCGGCCATCGTGGACGGCGAGACCGTCGTGACCGAGCAGGTCGCCATCTTCATCCACCTGGCCGACCGCTTCCCGCAGGCGGGCCTGGCGCCGACGCTGGAGAACCCGCTGCGTGGCGCCTACCTGCGCTGGCTGGTCTATTACGCGGCCTGCTTCGAGCCGGCGCTGGCGGACCGCTCGCTGGGACGCGATCCGGGCCCGTATATGAGCTCGCCCTACGGCGACTTCGACACCATGCTGGGCGTCCTCGACGCCCAGCTGCAGCGCGGGCCCTGGCTGCTCGGCGACACGATCTCCGCTGCCGACATCCTGTGGGGCACGGCGCTCGACTGGAGCATGGCCTACGCCGGCGTGCCGCGCCTGCCGGTGCTGGTCGACTACGTCGCCCGCATCGGCGCGCGGCCGGCTGTGAAGCGGGTGGGGGAGCGCGACAATGCGCTCATGGCCGAGCATATGGCGCAGGCGGAACCCGCTTAAAGCACGGTGACGACGACCGTCCGACGGTGCGGCTGGCTACGGTGCTCATACAGGTAGATGCCTTGCCAGGTGCCGAGCAGCAGGCGGCCGCCGCCGACCGGCACCGAGAGGCCGGAACCGGTGAGCATGTTGCGCACGTGGGCGGCCATGTCGTCCGGCCCCTCGGCGTCGTGGCGGTAAGCCGGGTCGCCGTCCGGGGCCAGGCGCGCCAGCACGGTCTCGAGGTCGCGCCGCACATCGGGGTCGGCGTTTTCGGTGATCAGAAGCGAGCAGCTGGTGTGCTGCACGAAGACGTGGGCCAGGCCGCAATCGACGCCGGCGGCGCGCACCACCGCGGCCACGGCGTCCGTGATGTCGCGGGTGCCGCGGCCCTTGGTTGGAATCTCGAGGATGCTCTGGTGCGCCATGCGCTGCATCGTATCACGCGGCGGCGCGCCCTTCGGGATTGGCCAGTTCGGCCAGCACTTCGTCGAGCGGAGCCGGACGCGAGAACAGGTAGCCCTGCATGCAGGGGCTGCCATGGCGGGCCAGGTAGTCGGCCTGCTGCGCGGTCTCGATGCCCTCGGCCACCACGCGCAGGCCGAGGTGGTCGGCCATTGCCAGGATCGACTGCACGATCGCAGTGCCGTTGACGTCGTTCGGGGTGTCGCGGATGAAGCTCTTGTCGATTTTCAGTTCGTACAGGGGCATCTTCTTCAGGTAGGCCAGGTTCGAGTAGCCGGTGCCGAAGTCGTCCACCGAGAAACGGATGCCCAGGCTCGCGAGCTCATGCATGCGGGCGATAGTCTGGTCCAGTTCCGACACCAGGAGGCCCTCGGTTACCTCGAAGATCAACTCGCTGGCCGGCGCGCCGGTGTCCAGAAGGACGGCGCGCACCTGATCGACGAAGTCCGGCTGGCGGAACTGCGCCGGGCTGACGTTGATCGACAACGGCAGCGGGTGGCCGCTTGCGGCCAGGCTCAGCCAGGCCTCGCATGCCTGGCGCAGCACCCAGTTCCCCAGCGGGACGATCAGGCCGGTCGATTCGGCGATCGGGATGAACACGTCGGGCGGCACCAGCATGCCGTCCGCACGGCGCCAGCGCATCAGCAGCTCGGCGCCCACCGGCCGCTGCTCGTGGTCGACCTGCAGCTGCAGGTGCATGGCCAGCTCGCCGTTCTCGAGCGCCATCCCGAGGTCGCGTTCCAGCGTCAGCTTGTGCTCGGCGTCGGCCAGCATGGTGGTCTCGAACAGCGCTACGCCGTTGCGTCCGGCTCCCTTGGCCTCGTACATGGCGGTGTCGGCTTCGCGCAGCAGGTCGTGGCTGCTGTGGCTCGGCCGCAGCGGCAGGGCCACGCCGATGCTGCCCGAGGAGCGGTAGACGTGTTCGCCGATCGTGACTTCCTCGCTGACCGCGGCCAGCACCTTGTGCGCGACCTTCATCGCGCTGGCGGTGGCAGTCTCGGTGTCGAATCCGAGGTCCTGCAGCAGGATGACGAATTCGTCGCCGCCCAGGCGCGCCACGGTGTCGCGCGAGCGCACCACCGACACCAGGCGTTCGGCCACGTGGCGCAGCAGGGCGTCGCCCGTGGCATGGCCGCGCGCGTCGTTGACGTATTTGAAGTTGTCGAGGTCGATGAACAGCAGGGCGCCCAGGCTGCCGCCGACGTTGCGGCTGGCGACCATGGCGTCGAGGCGCTCGGTGAGCAGGCGGCGGTTGGGCAGGCCGGTCAGCACGTCGTAGAAGGCCAGGTGGTGGATCGCCTTGGCCGAGTTGCGGCGCTCGGTGATGTCGCGTCCCACCACCACCCAGTGCGTATTGCGCCCGCCCTCGCTGGCGAAAGGCACCATCTCCATCTCGACCCAGAACGGGTCGCCGGCCTTGGTGTAGTTCACAAGCTCGGCCGACACCGGCTCGTTGCGGGCCACCGCGCGCAGGATGCGCGCCACTTCGTCGGGGTCGGTGTCGGGGCCGTGCAGCAGGCGCATGCTGTTGCCGATGATTTCCTCGCGCGCGTAGCCGGTGCGGCGCTCGAAGGCGTCGTTGGCGAAGATGATCGGCTGCTGGGCGCCGGGAGCGTCGACCGCGCGCGCGATCAGGACCATGTCGTTCAGGCGCGATACCGCGGCCGAGGTCAGGCGCAGCTCGGCGTTGAGCTCGTGCAGCTTGTCCTGCTTGGCTTCCAGCGACTCGGCAAAGCCCTGGACTTCGCCGAGCGTGCGGGTGAGGCCCTTGAGCAGGGTGCCGCAGGTGATGGTGATGACGGCGCCCACGCACAGGTAGTTGATGGTGACGGCGATCGAGGCGATGACCTCGCGGTTGTCGAGGCCGATCACGACCAGCCTGGCGTAGCCGCTCAGGCCCAGGCCGAGAATGGTCAGCGCGGTCAGGAACAGGATCGCCAGCGCCTGGCGGGTGCCGAGCAGGATCACCGCCATCACGGGCGGGCCGATCAGGTAGATCTGGCTTACCGAGCCGACCGTGAGCATCAGGCCGACGCCGACGACGAAGATCACACCGAGGAAGTTCAGCACCCTTGCGGTGTAGGAAATTTGTTCGAAGCGCCAGATCGCAAAGATCCAGGCCAGCGCCACCACGTCGAGGACGGCGACCGCCCAGAGGCCGTCGGCCATCGCGAACAACGCGCTGGGAATGGCCGTGAGCGTGCCGAGGACGAGCGAGGTCGTCGTCAGGGTCGAGAAGATCCGGCGTCGCCAGTCGGCGATATCATAGAACTGTTTCATGCAGCTGCCCGGGTACGCAGCCAGTGTTGCATGTGCGCACTATTTATTGTCTGAATGAAACATGATACCGGAACTTGGCCGCGCTGTCACCGAGCGCGCTAGAGGTGTTGCTCAAACGCTGTGCATGAGCCCCAGCTGGCGGTTGGCCGGCACCGCCACATCCATCAGTTTCGGGCGCGGCAGGTTCAGCGCGCCCATCAGGGCCACGAAGTCTGCACGCGAACGGTTCGCCAGGCGCGCGTTGTGGCGCTTTTCCCAGCCGATGGTCGACACCGACTGGCCCTTGTAGTCGTGGCCGGGCCAGACGCGGGTGGCGTCATCCAGCGTGAACAGCTTGCGGGCGACGCTGTCGTAGAGGGCATCCGCGCTGCCGCCCTGGAAGTCGGTGCGTCCGCAGCCGTCGACCAGCAGGGTGTCGCCAGTGAACAGGTTGCCGCGCCACAGGTAGCACATGCTGCCGGCGGTGTGGCCGGGCGTATGGATGACGGCGATGTGCTCGCGCAGGCCGAAGCCGATCACGTCGCCGTCCTGCAGCTGCACTTCCGCCGGCGGAATGCCGCAGCCGCTCGGCACGCAGGCCTTGGCCCCGGTCAGCGCGCGCAGCTTGCCGGCCGAGGTGACATGGTCGGCGTGGGCGTGGGTTTCCAGCACGTGGGTGAGCGTCAATCCGAGGCGCTCGACGTGGGCCAGGTCGCGCTGCCAGTGGCGGTCGACCGGGTCGATGATCACCGCGTCGCGGCTATCCGGGGCCGACAGGATATAGGTGTAGGTCGAAGATTCGGCGTCGAACAGCTGGATCGGGTTGACTTGCATGGGGCCTCCTGGGTGCGGTGCGTGTTGTACCACAGGATCGCCTGCGGGGGAAGCAGGCGGAGGGAAGACCGGCTTTAGCGGGCGATGGCTTGCAGCTTGTCGGCCAGCGTGGCCTCCGACAGCTCGCCCACGTGGCGGGAGCGCAGCACGCCTCGCGCATCGTAGAACAGGGTGGTGGGATAGCCCACCGACCCGGTGCGCGCAGCCAGCTGGCCGGCCGGATCGACCAGCACGTTCTGCAGCCGCAGTCCCTGCGCTGCCAGGAAGCCCTGGACCTTGGCCGCCGATTCGCCCTGGTTCACGAACACGACATCAACGTCGCTTCGGCTGGCCTGCATCGCCCCCAGCGCCGGCATCTCGCGTCGGCACGGCGGGCACCAGGTAGCCCACAGGTTCACCACCAGCGGCTTGCCCTGGTAGGACCGCAGCGCCAGCTCGCTGCCGTCCAGCCGGCGCACGCTCAGTTCGGGTAGGGGCGCCTGTGGCGGCGCGAAGGCTTGCAGCAGCAGGGTGCCGCCCAGCCAGAGCGCGACGCCGGCCAGGCTGGATGCCAGCAGCGGGCGGCGCAGGGGCGGGTGGCGGCGCGTGAGTTCGGCGCCCACCACGCAGGCCACCAGCAAGCCGGCCATGGCGTCCAGGCCGCCGTCGCGGATATCGAGCGCGCTCCAGGGACGGGCGGCGAACAGCTCATGGTGGCGCAGCACGAAGACCGCACGCGCGGCAAGGAAGCCGGCCAGCAGCATCTTCCACAGCAGCGGGCCGGCGTCCAGGCCGCGGCGGCGCTTGAACCAGTCGGCAAGCAGGGTGGCCAGCAGGATCGCGCCCAGCGCCACTAGGGTGGCGGTGGGCAGCACGACAGGGCCCAGCTTCAGGACGTCCATCGGATGGACGGGATCAGTCGCGGTCCGGCTCGGACTCCACCGGCACGTAGCGCGTCACCAGCACGCGGTCGATGCGGTTGCCGTCCATGTCCATGACTTCGAAGCGGAAGCCTTCCCAGTCAACCAGCTCGGCAGGTTTCGGGATGTAGCCCAGCTGGTAGAGCATGAAGCCGGCCAGCGTGTGGTAGGCGCCTTCGTCCTCGCCGGGGAAGGTGAGCTTGGTGTCGAGCAGGTCGCGGAAGCGGTCGAGCGAGACGCCGCCGTCCAGCAGCCAGCTGCCGTCCGGGCGCTGGATGGCGTCGACGTCATGCTCTTCGCCGGCCACCGTGACGTCGCCTACCAGGGCGCTCATCACGTCGCTCAGCGTGACCATGCCCTGGATGTCGCCGTACTCGTCGACGATCAGGGCCAGCTCGGCGCGGTTCTTCTTGAACATCTCGAGCAGGGCCATGGCACTTACGGTTTCCGGCACGTACAGCAGTTCCTGCACCGCCCCGTCGATATCGATGTTGTGGGCGGCGCCGCTGCGCACGGCCTGGGCGAACAGGTCGCGCGCCATCACGTAGCCGAGGATGTGCGAGCGGTCGCCGCGGCAGACCGGGAAGCGGCTGTAGGGATTGGCGGCGATGGTTTCCAGGTTGTGCTGGCGGTCTTCTTCCAGGTCGAGGATCACCAGGTCGACGCGCGGCGTCATCAGGGACTTCAGGTGCTGGTCGTCCAGGCGCAGGGCGCGCTGCACGATGTCGTATTCGGTCTTTTCGAAGACGCCGGTATCGGCGCCTTCCTTGATCATGCCGGCGATGTCTTCCTCGGTCGGCGCTTCTTCCTTGGCTTCGCGGATGCCGATCAGGCGCACGATGGCGTTGGTGGACACCGACAGGAACTTGACGAACGGCGCCATCAGCTTCGAGAGCAGGCGCAGCGGCTGGGAGATCAGCGTCGCCATCGTCTCCGGGAAGGCCATGGCGATGCGCTTGGGGACCAGCTCTCCGAAGATGATCGAAGCAATCGTGATGAAGACGACGACCAGGCCGAGCGCAGTTTCGCGCGCGTACGGACCGATCACCGCAACATCCTGCAGGTGAGGCGTCAGGTGGCTGACCAGGGAGGCTTCGCCGAACGCACCGTTGAAAATGCTGATCAGGGTGATCCCGACCTGCACGGTCGAGAGGAAGTTGCTGGGGTCGTCCGCCAGCTTGAGGGCGGCGGTGGCGCCGCGGCTGCCTTCTTCGGCGCGCCGTTCCAGGCGCATGCGCTTGGCCGAGACCAGTGCCAACTCGCTCATGGCGAACACTCCGTTCATCAGGATGAGGAAGGAGATGATCAATATGTCGGTCAGCACTGGCGCGGGGCCTTTCGTCGGACGATCCGGGCCGCGACCGGACGCGCCAAAGGCGGCGCGCCCCTCCATCATCGCATGCCGCGCCCCTAGCGCGCCACACGAATTGTCAGCCTGGCATCCTTGACGAGTTTACGGCGTCGTCCGGAAGTGCTTCCCGATGCCGGCCCAGCACTGCTGGTAATCGGCCTGCAGCTGGGGCGAAGACAGTGCGTACGGGGTCGGCACGATCACATGGCGGGTCTCGAACATGAAGGCCATGGTGTCCAGCACCTTGTGGGGTTTGCCGGTGTCGGCGCTGCTGGCCTTGTCGAAGGTGGCGGCGTCCGGACCGTGCCCGCTCATGCAGTTGTGCAGGCTGGCGCCGCCGGGCACGAAGCCCTCGGCCTTGGCGTCGTAGGCGCCGTGGATCAGGCCCATGAACTCGCTGGCGACGTTGCGGTGGAACCAGGGCGGGCGGAAGGTGTCCTCGCCGACCAGCCAGCGCGGCGGGAAGATCACGAAGTCGAGCGTGTCCACGCCCGGGGTATCGCTGGGCGCCTGCAGCACCAGGAAGATCGACGGGTCCGGGTGGTCGTAGCTGATCGAGCCGATGGTATTGAAGTGACGCAGGTCGTATTTATACGGCGCGTAGTTGCCGTGCCAGGCCACCACGTCGAGCGGGGAATGGCCGATCGAGGCCCGCCACAGGCCGCCGCAGAACTTGGCCACCAGCTCGAAGTCGCCTTCCACATCCTCGTAGCGCGCCACGGGGGTGAGAAAGTCGCGCGGGTTGGCCAGGCCGTTCGAGCCGATCGGGCCCATGTCGGGCAGCTGCAGCAGGGCGCCGAAGTTCTCGCAGATATAGCCGCGCGCCTGACCGTCCGGCAGGGCGACGGAAAAGCGCACGCCGCGCGGGATCACCGCGATCTCCTGCGGTTCCACCTCCACCAGGCCCAGTTCGGTGTGGATGGCCAGGCGGCCCTGCTGCGGCACCACCAGCAGCTCGCCGTCGGCGCTGTAGAAGTAGCGGCCCGACATGTCGCGGTTGGCCGCGTACAGGTGGATCGCGCAACCGGTCATCGACTCGGGCGAGCCGTTGCCCGCCATGGTCACCCAGCCGTCGATGAAGTCGGTCGGCGCGTCCGGCATGGGCAGGGGGCTCCAGCGCAGCTGGTTGGGGGGCGCCGGGGTGTCGAAGCGGCTGACGATGCGCCCTGCATCGAGCGGCGTAAACGTCCCGTGCACGGCGGCCGGTCGGATCCGGTACAGCCAGGAGCGGCGGTTGTGGCTGCGCGGCGCCGTGAAGGCGGTGCCGGAAATCTGCTCGGCGTACAGGCCATAGGCCACGCGCTGCGGCGAGTTGCGGTGCAGCGGCAGGGCGCCCGGCAGGACTTCGGTGGCGAACTCGTTGCCGAATCCGCTCATATAGCCGGATCTGGTGTCAACGTTGGGACTCATGCGTCTTCTCCTGGTGTGTATACACGGATGGGGATCGCCGCCACTGTAGAAGAATTCAGCATGTTTTACGAGATGAATAGAAAAATGTAGACTATTCATCATCTAAATACTGCTGTTCCTGTGCCCGAGCCGGGCCGACAATGCAGCCCACGCCATGATCGAACCGCACACCATCGACCTGAACCTGCTGTCGGTGTTCCAGGAAGTCTACCGGGAGCGCCAGATTTCCTCGGCCGCGCGCAAGCTTGGGCTGAGCCAGTCGGCGGTGAGCAATGCGCTGGCGCGGCTGCGCCGTGCGTTCGGCGACGAGCTGTTCGTGCGCACTGCCAGCGGCATGCAGCCGACGCCGTTGGCCAGCCAGATGGCCGAGCCGATCGGGGTGGCGATGGCCCAGGTGGCGCTGGCGCTGAACCAGCGCAGCCGTTTCGATCCGGCCACCAGTCATCGCCGCTTCGTGCTGGCGATGACGGACGTGGGCGAGATCTACTTCATGCCGGCGCTGATCGAGCGCTGCAGGGTGGTCGCGCCGCAGGTCGAGATCAGTTCGGTGCGCGCCGGCGCGCTCGAACTGAAGGAAGAGATGGAAGGCGGGCGGGTGGACCTTGCGGTGGGGCCTTTCGAGGATATCTCGGAAGCGCTGTACCAACGGCAGCTGTTCCGCCAGCCCTACGTGACGATGTTTCGCAAGGGCCATCCGCTGGGCAGGGGCGAGGTGACGCTGGCGCGCTTCGTGCAGGCCGAGCACATGCTGGTCGACTCGCACGAGAGTCCGTACGAGCGCATCAACGTGCTGCTGGCGCGCGCGGGGATCGGGCCGCAGGTGCGTTTCCGGGTGCCGCATTTCACCGCGGTGCCTTATATGGTGAGTAGCAGCGACCTGGTGGTCACGGTACCGCAGAAACTGGCCGAACGGGCCGCGCTGCCCTTCGGCCTGGAATGGATCGCGCCACCGCTGGACCTGCCGCCGCTGCAGACGAATGTGTTCTGGCACCGGCGCTACAACCAGGACCCGGGCAACCAATGGCTGCGCGGCCTGCTGGCGGAAGTATTCGCGGAGTAGTGCAAGATTTAGAGCGCCGCGCAGAGGAGACCTGCGCGGCCGATTGACCCACGACATAGAGGAAGAAAAATGGCAGACCTGTTTGACAATCCCATGGGCTTGAATGGCTTCGAGTTCGTCGAGTTCGCGTCGCCGACTCCGGGCTTGCTGGAAGACGTGTTTGGCAAGCTGGGCTTCACCAAGGTGGCGGTGCACCGCTCGAAGCAGGTTGCCCTGTACCGCCAGGGCGGCATCAACTTCATCATCAACGACGAGCCGAAGAGCTACGCCGCCTATTTCGCCGCCGAGCACGGCCCGTCCGCCTGCGGCATGGCCTTCCGCGTCAAGGATGCGCACAAGGCCTACGCCCGCGCGCTGGAACTGGGCGCCCAGGCGATCGAGATCCCGACCGGCCCGATGGAGTTGCGCCTGCCGGCCATCAAGGGCATCGGCGGCGCGCCGCTGTACCTGATCGACCGCTTCGAAGAAGGCAAGTCGATCTATGACATCGACTTCGAATGGATCGAGGGCGTGGACCGCAACCCGCCGGGCCACGGCCTGCAGATCATCGACCACCTGACCCACAACGTCTACCGCGGCCGCATGGCCTTCTGGGCCGGCTTCTACGAGAAGCTGTTCAACTTCCGCGAGATCCGCTATTTCGACATCAAGGGCGAGTACACCGGCCTGACTTCGAAAGCCATGACCGCGCCGGACGGCAAGATCCGCATCCCGCTGAACGAAGAGGGCAAGGCCGGCGGCGGCCAGATCGAGGAATTCCTCATGCAGTTCAACGGCGAGGGCATCCAGCACATCGCGCTGCTTACCGATGACCTGATCAAGACCGTCGACGGCCTGCGCGCCGCCGGCGTGCCGCTCATGACCGCTCCGCCGGAAACCTATTACGAGATGCTGGATGAACGCATCCCGGGCCACGGCGAAAACGCCGAGGAATTGAAGAAGCGCGGCCTGCTGCTCGACGGTAGCGTGACCGACGGCCGTCCACGCCTGCTGGTGCAGATCTTCGGCGTGGCGCAACTGGGACCGGTGTTCTTCGAGTTCATCCAGCGCAAGGGCGATGACGGCTTCGGTGAGGGCAACTTCAAGGCGCTGTTCGAGTCGATCGAGCGGGATCAGTTGAAGCGTGGGGCGATTGCGGGAGTCGAGGCGTAAGTCTCGGCTGTTCAGGCAAAAGTCAAATTGGGCCCCGGCCTGCGCCGGGGCGACGGTTTTCAGGCTGTCTTAGAAATCGAGCCTTAGCGGTCTTGCGAAGATCAACCAACGTCGTCCCGGCGCAGGCCGGGACCCAAGTTCCCCAGCGCACCACGAACGCCACGCCGCGCACACCGCCATGACCAATTTGCTATCCTGAGCGCTTTGCCCCCAAAGCCTCATGCTCGCCGCCTTCACCATCCTCCTGCTGTTCCAATGCCTCGGCGAAGGCATCGTTTTCCTCCTGAAGTTTCCGATCCCCGGCCCGGTCGCCGGCATGCTGCTCCTGATGGCGGCGCTGATTGCCTGGCCGCGCCTGGAAAAGCTGGTCGAAGAGGCCGCCAATACCCTGCTGTCGCACCTGTCATTGCTGTTCGTGCCGGCCGGCGTTGGCATCGTGGCCACCGCCGCCAGCGGCAGCGGCCACTGGCTCGCCATCCTCGCTTCGCTCGCCGGCAGCACCCTGCTGGCACTGGCCGTGACCGGCCTGCTGCTCAAGGGCATGGGGAGAAAGGACGGCGATGCTTGAGCTGCACGAATTGACCCGATTCTGGGTCTACCTGTCCGCTTCGCCCCTGCTGGGCCTGACCATGACCCTGTGCGCCTACCTGGCGGCGCACCGCATCACGCGCTTCTTCAAGGGGGCGCCGCTGGCCAACCCGGTCGCCATCTCGATCGCGCTGGTGGCGCTGGTGCTGTGGGTCTCCGGCATGTCCTACCAGCGTTATTTCGCCGGCGCCCAGTTCGTCCACTTCCTGCTCGGCCCGGCCACGGTAGCCCTCGCGTTGCCCCTGGTACGCCAGCTTCCGCGGCTGCGGCGCGCGTTCGTGCCGCTGGCGGCGGCCCTGCTGCTGGGCTGCGTCACGGCCATCGTCTCCAGCGTGGCGGTGGCGCTGCTGCTGGGCGCCACGCCCGAGCTGGCGGCCACCCTCGGGCCGAAGTCGGCCACCTCGCCGATCGCGATGGCGGTGTCGGAGCGCCTCGGCGGCATTCCGGCGCTCACCGCCGCGCTGGTGATCGGCACCGGCATCTTCGGCGCGATCGTCGGTCCCTGGCTGTTCGACCGCCTGCGCATCGCCTCACCGGCGGCGCGCGGCTTTGCGCTGGGCCTGGCCTCGCACGGGATCGGCACGGCGCGCGCCTTCCAGGGCGGCGCCGAGATGGGCGCCTTCGCCGGCCTGGCCATGGGCCTGAACGGCGCCATGACCGCGCTGCTCGCGCCGTGGCTCGTGCCGGTCGTCATGCGCTGGTTTGCCTAAGGGCACCGTCGCGCCCTCCATTTCTTGTGGTTGCTAGACTCGTAGAATTTGATTCACATACGGAGTCGAGCTTGACCATGACGAACAAGAAACTCAGCCTCGGCCTGCAGGGCGGGGGCACCTACGGCGCCTTCACCTGGGGCGTGCTGGACCGGCTGCTGCAGGAAGAACGCCTCGACATCAACGCGCTCAGCGGCACCAGCGCCGGCGCCATCAACGCGGCCGTGGTGGCCGACGGCTGGGCCCACGGCGGTGGGCGGGAAGGGGCGCGCGCCGCGCTCGCCCGCTTCTGGCGTGCCCTCGGACTCACCGCGTCCTTCAGTCCGCTGCAGCGCACCCCGATGGACCACCTGGCCGGCGGCTACACGATGAGCTTTTCGCCCTTCTACCAGTTGCTGGAAATGGCAGGTGCGCTGGCCGGACCGGTGCACGAGTTCCCGCTGACGGTGAACCCGCTGCGCAATTTTCTCACCGCCAACATCGATTTCGAGCGGGTTCGCGCCTGCGAGGAGCTGGCGATCTTCATCAATGCCACCAACCTGAACACCGGCACCGGCAAGGTCTGGGAGCGCGCCGAACTGGACGTGCAGAAAGTGATGGCGTCGGCCTGCCTGCCGACCGTGTTCGCATCGGTCGAGGTCGACGGCGAGCTGTACTGGGACGGCAGCTACACCGCCAACCCGCCGCTGGCGCCGCTGGTGGAATCGAACAACGCCCAGGACCTGCTGGTGGTGCAGATCAACCCGCCGGCACGCACCGAAACGCCGCGCAGCATGGCCGACATCAGCAACCGCGCCAACGAAGTGGCCTTCAATATCAGCTTCGTACGCGAGGTGAACACCTTGCTGCACAACCACGCCATCCAGAACGAAGAGGATGGCGAGGCCGTGACCTTCGCGCCGGTGCGCCTGCACCTGATCAGTGCAGTGGACATGCTGCGCGACCTGAGCGTTTCGAGCAAGTTCAACGCGGAGCCGGTGTTCCTGCAGATGCTGCACGACCGTGGCGTGGCGGCGGCCGATGCCTGGCTGGCCGCGCACCTGGATGAGATCGGCCAGCGCACGACCATGGATCCGACGCCGGTGTTCCGGGCCATGGCGGCGTAAACGAGAACCGGCCGCGATCGCGGCCGGCTCGATCCAGCTGTCGCAGGAACTCAGACCGGGTTCGACTTCCAGGTCTTCTTCGGACCGAAGGCCTTGACGGCGAACAGCGCGCTGGCCAGGCCCACCACCAGGGCGGCGCCGCTGCCGCCGAAGCCGACGGCGTGTTCCTTGGCCAGCTTGCCGGCCTTCGGGCCCACCAGCTGCATGCGGCGCTTGGTCATCTGCGCGCCCAGTTCGGACAGGGCATCGCGGCTCAGCTTGGCCTCGGCATGCGGGAGCAGGGTGGTTTCCTCGTCGGCCACGTGGTGCATCACGTCGCGCATCAGTTCCATCACCAGCTTGTCGTGGCGCGGGTCGGAACCGCTGGTGCGGCGCAGCTCGGCGATCAGGCGGCGCATCTCCATGTGCTCAGGCTCGGCCTTGTGCATGAAGGGCTCGCCGGAGTCGCGCTGGCGCATCACCGGGTAGAAGATTTCCTCTTCGAGGGTCGCGTGGATTTCCAGCGCGTCGCAGATGGTGTCGGCCAGCGCCTTCTTGACGCGCGGCGGCTTGTCCTTTTCGTACTGGTGGAAGGTCACCATCACGTGCGAGTGGTCGAAGCGGATCATGTTGGTGATCGTCGGGCTCAGCTTATTCAGGTTAAACATTGTGTACCCCCTTTGTGGTCATATAGCTAACATGGTAGTTCGGCGCGACTCGTCTTTACTGTAGGAGTGCGCGCCGCGCCCGTGTCGGCACGGATCGCATGGGGAGGCGGGCGCAGGCCCTCGGCCTGTCCGTACTGCGCTTAAATGCCCGATAAATACGCTTATTTATCAATTCCAACATTTCCATCAAGTTCATTAATTGTCGCCCTAGTCCTACAACTCGACGCGCGAACACCCGATCCCCACTGCCGTGTCATCCTGCCAAGATGAGATATACGGGCTGGCGGTCACGGCCACAGCTCCCGACGGTGTCGCTCCGGCGCACCAATACTCATCAACGGAGGGATTGTTCATGTTTGCACATAACAAACGCCTGCAATACACGGTCCGCGTCAGCGAGCCAAATCCGGCCTTGGCCAACCTCATGCTGGAGCAGTTCGGCGGCCCGCAGGGCGAGCTGGCCGCGGCCATGCGTTACTTCACCCAGGCCGTCGCCGAAGACGATCCGGGCCGCAAGGACATGCTCTACGACATCGCAACGGAAGAGCTGAGCCACCTGGAAATCATTGGCCACATCATCGCGATGCTGAACAAGGGCGCCAAGGGCCGCCTGGCCGAAGCCGTTGACAGCGAAGCCGACATGTACCGGGCCATTACCGGTCCCGGTAACGACAGCCACATCACC
Organism: Massilia sp. IC2-477; assembly: GCF_020707265.1. Lineage (GTDB taxonomy): Bacteria > Pseudomonadota > Gammaproteobacteria > Burkholderiales > Burkholderiaceae_D > Telluria. The sequence continues at coordinate 555,543 of NZ_JAJFEQ010000003.1, read as the reverse complement.
CAGGTGCTGTACGGCGCCGGCACCCCGCTGATCAACTCGGCCGGCGTGCCCTGGACCGCGGCCTACATCGATTCGATCACCGAACCGACTGCCGACCTGCGCTCGAACATCGCGGCCGAGGCGCGCGCCAAGATCGTCTACGAGCGCCTGATCGCACTGACCGACGACCCGGGCGTGAAGGAAGCGCTGGGCTTCCTCATGACGCGCGAAGTGGCACACCAGAAGTCCTTCGAAAAGGCGCTGTACGCCATCGAGCCGAACTTCCCGCCGGGCAAAATGCCGGCCGATCCGCGCTTTGCGAGCGTGTACTACAACATGTCGCAAGGTCCGGGCGAGATGCGCGGTCCTTGGAACCAGGGCGCCGACTGGGACTTCGTCACCGACCGCGAGAAGCAGCAGGCGGTGGACGGCGGCTCGGGCGAAGCCGAAGTGGCGCTGCCGAGCGGCGACATCGACATCCTCAAGCAGATGGCGATGCGCACCATGTCCGACCCGATGTCGACCCCGCGCACGGGTGCCGAACTCGGGATGAGCATGCAGTCCGATAGTGGTGCTACGATGGCTGGGTCCTCGGGCAATTCGATGGGCCAGGCCGTTACCGGCAACAAGGGCGGCCCGCTGGACGACACCGGCCTGACCCACCCGGTCGACAAGGGCGTGGCCAAGTCGATGAAGGCAATGAAGCCGACCAAGAAGTAAGCACGCGCCGCGCGGCCCACTCCCGGCGCCGCGCGGCATTTCTCCGGGTATTGCATGAATTTTCATATCGACAAAGCGCATGACAACCGGCTGCTCGCACTACGCACGCTGCTGCGGGCATTGACCATCCGCCGCGTGGTCGGCCTGCTCATCTGCAGCGTCGGCTGCATCCTCTTGCTGGGCAGCCTGGCCGAGCAGGTGATGAACGCCAACCCCCGGATGCATCGCGCGCTGCTGGGCGGCGCCACCGCCGCGGCCGCGACCGCGCTGGGCACCTTGCCGGTCTTGCTGGCACAGAATTTCTCGAAGCGTACCTACGACTGCTTCCTCGGTTTCGGCGCCGGCGTAATGCTGGGAGCGACCGCATTTTCCCTCGTGATTCCCGCCATTGCCGCCGCCAAGTCGGCCGGCTCGGGCAACTGGGAAGCCAGCCTGATGGCGGGCGCGGGCATCATGGCCGGCGCGGGCGCCATCCTGCTGCTCAGCCGCGCCGTGCACGTGGATGGCATTCTCGCCGGTGGCGACGCCGGCGTCTCGCTGCGCCGCGCCTGGCTGTTCGTCTGGGCCGTGGCCCTGCACAACCTGCCCGAAGGGCTGGCGATCGGGGTGGGCTACGCCGGCATCGACGTCGAGAAGGCGAATGCCCTGGCCACCGGCATCTCGATCCAGGACGTGCCTGAAGGCCTGGTGGTGGCGCTGGCCCTGCGCACCGTCGGCTACAGCCGCCTCACCGCGGTGGGCCTGGGCATTGCGTCCGGCCTGATCGAGCCGGTGGCGGCGGCCTTTGGTGTGGCCCTGATTGGCATCGCGGCGGGCATGCTGCCTTTCGCCCTGGCAGCGGCCGGCGGCGCCATGCTGTTCGTGATCGTCAACGATGTCATTCCCGAAATGCGTCAGAACGGGCACGGCACTTTCGCCAGCATCGTGATGGTGTTCGGCTTCATCCTGATGACGGTGCTCGACACGGCGCTGTCCTAACCGGCGGGCCTTGACAAATAATATGATGGGTATAATATGACACCCATCATATTTATTTGCGGACCTTTATCATGTCGGCCAAGTCGAGCAAGCGCGAACAGTCCCACCATCGCATCGTCGAAGCAGCCAGCCGTGCCGTGCGGCGCCATGGCTACGCCGGCGTCGGCGTCGCGGAGGTCATGAAAGAGGCTGGGCTGACCCATGGCGGCTTCTATGCGCACTTCGATTCGCGCGATGCGCTGCTGGTCGAGGCAATCGAGCATGCGGGCGCCATCAGCAGCGCGGTGCTGGACGAGCGCGTTGCCGAGCGCACCCGCGAAACCGGCAATCCGCTGCAGGCCCTGATCGAACTCTACCTGTCCGACGAGCACCTGGCGTATCCGGAACACGGCTGCGTGGTCGGGGCGCTGGCTGGCGAAATGCCGCGCCAGGAAGAGGCGGTGCGGCTGGCGTCGACCCAGCGCGTCGACCGGCTGGTGCGGCGCGTCGCCGCCGCCCTTCCCGAAAGCGCGGATCCCGCGCTGCCTGGCGTGATCGCGGGCGCCCTTGTCGGCAATCTGCAGCTGGCGCGCGTACACGGTGACAATGCCGAGGGCAGGGCGGCGCTGGCGAGCGCGCGCCAGTTGCTCGTTTCCCTGTTTGCCGCACCCCGCAAGGCCTGACCTACCCGCCGCCGGCACTGCCGGCTTTTTTTGATGCGTGAATATGACGACCATCATATGAGGTACATCATATTTTTCGCATGACTCCTGAAAGGAAAGCCATGAATATCCAGAATGCCACCGTACTCGTGACCGGCGCCAACCGCGGCCTGGGCGCAGAATTCGCCCGCCAGGCGCTCGCTCGCGGCGCCAGGAAGGTCTATGCCGCGGCCCGCGATCCGTCCACCGTCGGCCTTGCCGGCGTTGTCCCCGTCAAACTCGACGTGACCGACGCCGCTGCGGTCGCTGCGCTGGCGTCCGACCTCGGTGATGTCGATCTCGTCATCAACAATGCGGGCATTGCCGACATGAAGGGCGTCCTCGATCAGGATGCGGATGCCAGCCTGCGGCGCATGCTCGACACCAACGTGTTCGGCATCCTGAATGTATCGCGCGCCTTCGCTCCCGTGCTGGCGCGCAACGGCGGCGGCGCGTTCCTAAATGTGCTGTCGGTGGCCAGCTGGATCAGCACCCCGGTCCTGGCGGCGTACGCGGTCAGCAAGTCGGCCGCCTGGGGCCTGACCAATGGCTTGCGCAACGAACTGGCGGGCCAGGGAACCCAGGTGCTGGCCCTGCATGTCGGCTTCATCGATACCGACCTGACCAAGGGCCTCGAGGTACCCAAGCTCGGCGTTTCCACCGTGGTCGACAGCGGCTTTGCCGCGCTGGAGGAGGGGCGGGCCGAGGTCGCCGTCGACGAGTTGACCCAGGCCGTCAAGCGCGGCCTGTCTGCCGAGCCCGGCATCTACACGCTGCCGCGCTGAGTGCGCCGGCAATGAAAAACGGCCCCGGATGGGGCCGCTTTACCATGAGAACGCGTTTCGCTCAGTCGCGGATTTCCAGCGCCCGGTTCAGGCTCAGCGCCGCCAGCGAGCCGACTGCGCCCGACAGCAGGTAGAGGCTGACATAGCCGAGGCCGAAATTCGCCGACAGGCCGAGCGCGACCAGCGGGGCAAAGGCCGCGCCGACCAGCCAGGCCAGGTCCGAGGTCAGGGCCGCGCCGGTATAGCGGTACTGCTGCTTGAAGTTCGCGGTCACGGCGCCGGCGGCCTGGCCGTACGACAGGCCGAGCAGGACGAAGCCGACCAGGATGAAGATGTTCTGGCCGGTTTCGCCGCCATCCATCAGGGTCGGCACGAAGCCCGAGAACAGGGCGATCAGGGCGGCCAGGGTGCCGAGGGTGGTGCGGCGGCCGACCTTGTCGGCGATCAGGCCCGAAGCCAGCACCGCCAGCACCGCCAGCGCGGCGCCCCACATCTGGACGTGCAGGAACTCGTCCATCGGGCGGGTATCGTAGAGCTGGATCCAGGACAGCGGGAACACCGTCACCAGGTGGAACAGGGCGTAGCTGGCCAGCGCGGCCAGGGCACCGATCGCGATATTGCTGCCCTGCGACTTCACCAGCTCGCCGACCGGGGCCGGGTCGAGTTCGTGGGCGTCCAGCAGGCGCGAATATTCGCTGGTCGAGACCAGGCGCAGGCGCGCGAACAGGGCCACGATGTTGATGGCGAAGGCGCAGAAGAACGGGAAGCGCCAGCCCCAGACCAGGAAATCGTCCTGCGACAGGTTGCTCAGCAGGTAGGCGAACAGGCCGGCGGCGATCAGGAAGCCGATCGGCGCTGCCAGCTGGCCCAGCATCGCGTAAAAGCCGCGCTTGTGTTCCGGCGCCGACAGAGCCAGCAGCGAGGGCAGGCCGTCCCAGGAGCCGCCCTGGGCGATGCCCTGGCCGATGCGCATCAGCGACAGGATCACGATGGCCGCCATGCCGATCCGGTCATAGGACGGCAGGAAGGAAATCACGACGGTGCTGGTGCCCATCAGGAGCAGGGCGATGGTCAGCTTGATTTCGCGGCTGAAACGGGTTTGCAGCCACATGAAGATCACCGTGCCGATGGGGCGCACGATGAATGCGAACGAAAAAATGATAAACGAGTAGAGTGTCGCTTCCAGCCGGTCAGCCCACGGGAAAAAGATCGCCGGGAACACGAGCACGGAAGCAATGGCATAGACGAAGAATTCGAAATATTCCGAGGCGCGGCCAATGACCACGCCGACGGCTATTTCACCCGGGTGGATTTCGCCATCCCTGGCGTTGATGTTGCGGGCCCCGCTGGTCGGGTGGGTGATGGGAGCGCTACCTGCAGCGCCGTACGTCGTCGTGCTTTGCATATCTTCGTCTCCTGAGGTCAGCTGGCCTCGACAGCCTGAAATCGCGCCTCTGCTTGTTGTGATTGCGGCGATGCCGTAATTGCAATATAGCAAGGGTGGGACAAAGTGTCCAATGGTTGCCGTAGGCCGTTGGCGTTACAGTAGCATGTTCTTATTCCCATGTAACGTTAGATACCTAGCATGATTCCTAAAATTGTCCGCCGCGGACTCCCATTACTCCTGCTTGCACTGCTGTCCGGCTGCAACACGGTGGTGATGAATCCCACCGGCGATATTGCAAAGCAGCAGGCAGACCTGATCACGATCTCGGTCCTGCTCATGTTGATCATCATCGTCCCGGTGATGATCCTGACTGTCCTGTTCGCCTGGCGCTACCGCAAGAGCAACACCAGCGCCAAATACGAACCCGACTGGGACCACTCGACCAAGCTCGAACTCGTGATCTGGGGCGCGCCGCTCCTGATCATCATCGTGCTGGGCCTGATCACCTGGGTCTCGACCCACAAGCTGGACCCGTACCGTCCGCTCGACCGCATCGACGAGCACCGTCCGATCCCGGCATCGACCAAGCCGCTCGAGGTGCAGGTCGTGGCGCTCGACTGGAAGTGGCTGTTCATCTATCCGGAGCAGGGCATCGCTTCGGTCAACGAACTGGTCACCCCGGTGGACGTGCCGATCCGCTTCAAGATCACCTCGTCGACCGTGATGAACACCTTCTACATCCCGACGCTGGCCGGCATGATCTACGCGATGCCGGGCATGGAGACGACCCTGAACGCCGTGCTGAACAAGCCGGGCGACTACAAGGGCCTGTCCGCCAACTTCAGCGGCGAAGGCTTCTCGCACATGCACTTCGCCTACAAGGGCGTGAGCACGGGCGAGTTCGACGCCTGGGTGCAGCAGATGAAGAGCAATCCTGAACAGCTGAACCGTGCCGGTTACCTGACCCTGGAAAAGCCGTCCGTGCGTGAGCCGGTGCGCCATTACGGCCAGGTGGAAACCGCGCTGTTCAACCGTGTCCTGAACCGCTGCGTGGCCGAAGGCAGCGTCTGCATGAACCAGCAGATGGCGGACGACCACAAGCGCAACCAGATCGCCGCGGCGGCCAAGCGCCTGCCGAAGCAGGGCAGCGATGCCCAACTGGCGGAACTGGAAATGTGTGTGACGCCTGCAGCCGGTGGTCCGGTTCCGGGCACCAATAACAATCCTGTGAAGAAGTAACCATGCAAGACTCTCTCGACTTGACGAAGCTTATCTTCGGTCGGCTCAGCTGGGACGCGATTCCGTTCCACGAGCCGATCCTGATCGCAACCTTCGCCGGCGTGATCGTCGGTGGCCTGGGCCTGGCGGCCCTGATCACCTACTTCCGCCAGTGGGGCAACTTGTGGAACAACTGGTTCACCAGTATCGACCACAAGAAAATCGGCATCATGTACATGATCCTCGGCCTCATCATGTTCCTGCGCGGCTTCGCCGACGCCCTCATGATGCGTGCGCAGCAGGCGTTCGCCTTCGGCTCCAACCACGGCTTCCTGCCGCCGGACCACTACGACCAGATCTTCACCGCCCACGGCGTGATCATGATCTTCTTCGTGGCGATGCCGTTCGTGACGGGCCTGATGAACTATGTCGTGCCGCTGCAGATCGGCGCGCGCGACGTGGCATTCCCGTTCCTGAACAACTTCTCGTTCTGGATGACCACCATGGGCGCCGTGCTGGTCATGGCCTCGCTGTTCGTGGGTGAATTCGCACGCACCGGCTGGCTGGCCTATCCGCCGCTGTCGGGCATCCTGGCAAGTCCTGGGGTGGGCGTCGACTACTACATCTGGTCATTGCAGATCGCGGGCGTCGGTACGCTGCTCTCGGGCGTCAACCTGATCGTCACCATCGTCAAGATGCGCGCACCGGGCATGGGCCTGATGAAGATGCCTGTCTTCGTCTGGACCTCGCTGTGCACCAACATCCTGATCGTGATCACCTTCCCGATCCTGACCGCCGTGCTGGCCATGCTGGGCATGGACCGCCTGTTCGACACCGCGTTCTTCACGAACGACCGTGGCGGCAACGCGATGATGTACGTGAACCTGATCTGGATCTGGGGCCACCCTGAGGTCTACATCCTGATCCTGCCGGCCTTCGGCATCTTCTCGGAAGTCGTCTCGACCTTCTGCGGCAAGCGCCTGTTCGGCTATACCTCCATGGTCTACGCGACCTGCGTGATCATGGTGCTGTCCTACCTGGTGTGGCTGCACCACTTCTTCACCATGGGCAGCGGCGCGAGCGTCAACTCGTTCTTCGGCATCACCACGATGATCATCTCGATCCCGACGGGCGCGAAGATCTTCAACTGGCTGTTCACGATGTACCGCGGCCGTATCCGCTTTGAACTGCCGATGATGTGGACCGTGTCCTTCATGCTGACCTTCGTCATCGGCGGCATGACCGGCGTGATGCTGGCGATCCCGGCGGCCGACTTCGTGCTGCACAACTCGCTGTTCCTGATCGCCCACTTCCATAACGTGATCATCGGCGGCGTCGTGTTCGGCATTTTCGCCGGCTTCAACTACTGGGCGCCGAAGATGACCGGCGTGAAGCTGAACCAGTTCTGGGGCAAGGTCTCCTTCTGGCTGTGGTCGATCGGCTTCTGGTTCGCCTTCCTGCCGCCCTACATCCTGGGCTTCATGGGCGTGACCCGTCGTACCAGCCACTTCGAAGACCCGGAACTTCAGCCGCTGTTCCAGATCTCGCTGTTCGGTACCCTGATGATCGCTGGCGGCATCGCTGCGCTGATCCTGCAGATCTTCTTCACCTGGAAAGACCGCGCCAAGCTGCGCGATGTCACCGGTGACCCGTGGGATGGCCGTACCCTGGAGTGGGCGACCTCGTCGCCACCGCCGGACTACAACTTCGCCTTCACCCCGGTGGTGCACGACAACGACACCTTCGCCGACATGAAGAAGAACGGCTACCAGCGTCCGCTGAAAGACTATGTGGCGATCCACATGCCCAAGAATACCTGGGCTGGTTTCGGCATCTCGGCACTGTCGGCCGTGGTCGGCTTCGGCATCATCTGGCACATGTGGCTGCTCGTCGCCGTGTCCTTTGTTGCCATGATGGCCGCGATCATCATCCACACGTTCAACTACAAGCGCGATTACTACATTCCGGCGGAAGAAGTTGCCCGCACTGAAGAAGCGCACACTATGCTGCTGAAGAGCCATGTCTGAAATTAAAGCTACTATTCCCGGCGGCCTGACCGCCGACGAGGTGACCGCGCGCTACCTGGTGCGCGAGCACCATCCGGAACAGGGCACCCTGCTCGGTTTCTGGATTTACCTGATGAGCGACTGCCTCATCTTCGCGTCCCTGTTCGCCACCTATGCGGTGCTGGGCCGTAACTACGCCGGCGGTCCGACCGGCGCCGAGCTGTTCGACCTGACGCTGATCGCCATTAACACCGGCTTCCTGCTGCTGTCGTCGATCACCTTCGGCTTCGCGATGGTGTCGGCCCAGGCCAAGAAGCTGGGCGCGACCCTGCTGTGGATGGGCGTCACCGGCCTGCTGGGCGCGGCCTTCCTGTCGCTCGAGATCTACGAGTTCCTGCACCTGATCCATGAAGGCGCGGGTCCGAGCCGCAGCGGCTTCCTGACCGCGTTCTTCTCGCTGGTCGGTACCCACGGCCTGCACGTGCTGTTCGGCGCAATCTGGCTGATCACCCTGATGGTGCAGCTGTCGAAACACGGCCTGACCACCGAGAACTTCCGTCGCCTGCAGTGCCTGTCGCTGTTCTGGCACTTCCTGGACGTCGTCTGGATCGGCGTGTTCACCTTTGTCTACCTGATGGGAGTGCTGCCATGAGCGATCACATCCACCACCACGAGCACGACCACGACGGTCACACCAGCTTCGTCACGCATTACAGCATCAAGGATTACGCCATCGGCTTCGTGCTGTCGCTGATCCTGACCGCGATCCCGTTCTGGCTCGTCATGGGCAACGTGCTGCCACCGGAAACGACGAAGTACGTGATCATGGGCTTCGCCGCCGTGCAGTTCGTCGTGCAGATGATCTACTTCCTGCACATGAACTCGAAGTCGGAAGGCGGCTGGAACATGATGGCGCTGATCCTGACCGTCGTCCTGCTGGTCATCGTGCTGGCCGGCTCGATCTGGGTCATGCACCACATGAACGCCAACATGATGCCGGCCATGGGTGGCGCAAGCGACACCACCCACGGCATGCACGACATGCAGTAAATGCAGGACCGCGGCCAGCAGGCAGGACCCGCCGCCCATCCCCCGCGCAGCCTGCTTGCGCGGCGGGTGCTGGCGGTGGTGGCCCTGCTGCTGGTCGTATTGTTCCTGGGTCTGGGAACCTGGCAGGTCGTTCGCCTGCAATGGAAGCTGGACCTGATCGCACGCGTCGACGCACGCGTGCATGCGAACCCGGTCGCGCCGCCTCCCGCTGCGCGCTGGGCGCAAGTCTCCAGAGAATCCGACGAATACCGGCGCGTACGTCTTGCCGGGCACTACCTCTACGAATTCACCACCCCCGTGCAGGCCGTCTCCGAGCTTGGCGCGGGCTTCTGGCTGCTCACGCCGCTGTGTACGGCGGAGGGCCACATCGTCTTCATCAATCGCGGTTTCATTCCGGCGACCGGGAACAAGCCGGGGCGTTACCCCGGCAAGCAGGCCGGCGCCGACCCCTGCGCCGGCGCGGGCGAGCGCGTCGACGTCACCGGCCTGCTGCGCATCAGCGAGCCGAAGGGCGGCTTCCTGCGCGATAACGACCCGGTAACGAACCGCTGGTTTTCACGCGACGTCGCCGCACTGGCGGCAGCGCGCCGGCTGACCAACGTTGCTCCGTACTTCATCGACGCCGGCAAGAACCAGGACCCGGCCGACGCACCCGAGCGCGCCGTTGGTGGCCTGACCGTCATCTCCTTCCAGAACAATCATCTGGTCTATGCCCTGACCTGGTACGCGCTGGCCCTGATGGTCGGCGCCGCCTGGTGGTGGGTCAGCCGTCATGGCGGTAAAATCCGCGACGACGACTGACAACATCGACCCGCATGATCCAGAACCCCCTCGATTTCTTCGCCAAGGCCGGGCGCAGCTCGCCGCAGGCGGCCGCCGCCAACGTCGAATTCGCCGCGGGCCACAAGAACATGCTGCAGCTGATCGAGCTGCGCTGGATCGCCGTGATCGGACAGATCACGACCATCGCCTCGGCCATCCTGATCTTTAACATCCAGCTGCCGCTGGTGCACATGCTGCAGGTGCTGGCCTGCCTGATCGCCTTCAACGTCGCCAGCCACCTGCGTTGGCACGAGCGGCGGCCGGTCTCCAACAGCGAAATGTTCATGGCCCTGCTGGTGGACGTCGCCAGCCTGACCGTGCTGCTCTACCTCTCGGGCGGTATCAACAATCCCTTCTCGTTCCTCTACCTGCTGCAAGTGATCCTGTCGGCCGTGCTGTTGGAGGCGCTGTGGACCTGGACCATCGTCCTGATCACGATCGCCTGCCTGGCCGGCCTGGCGATGTACGCCCAGCCGCTCGCGCTGCCTTTCGACCATGCGCGCGGGATCTCGAGCCTGTACATCCAGGGGCTGCTGGTCTGCTTCGCGCTCAATGCGGCGCTGCTGGTCATGTTCATCTCGCGCATCTCGGATACGCTGCGCCAGAAAGCGGCGCAGCTGGCCTCACTGCGCCAGCATGCGGTGGAAGAGGAGCACATCGTGCGCATGGGCCTGCTGGCCTCGGGCGCCGCCCACGAGCTGGGCACGCCGCTGGCCACGGTCTCCGTGATCCTCGGCGACTGGAAGCGCATGCCGCAGTTCCGCGACGACCCTAGCCTGCTGGAAGAGATCACCGAGATGCAGACCCAGCTCCAGCGCTGCAAGACCATCGTCAGCGGCATCCTGCTGTCGGCCGGCGAAGCGCGCGGCGAATCGGCGGTGCGCACCACCGTGCGCGCCTTCTTGGACGGCGTAGTCAAAGGCTGGCGTGCGAGCCGGCAAGTGGCCGCCTTCCAGTACAATAACCGTATCGCGCACGACTTGCCGGTGGCCTCCGATTCGGCGCTCAAGCAGACCATCGACAACCTGCTCGACAATGCGCTCGAGGCCTCGCCCGACTGGGTTGGCCTGGATGCCTGGATCGAGGACGGCACCCTGTACGTCGCCGTGGTCGACCGCGGCCCCGGCTTTGCGCCAGGCATGCTGGGCCAGATCGGCAAGCCCTACCAGTCCACCAAGATCAAGCCGGGACGGGGCCTGGGGCTGTTCCTGGCGGTGAACGTGGTGCGCAAGCTGGGCGGCTCGGTAAACGCGGTCAACCGGGAGGAGGGCGGCGCACAGGTGACATTGAGCCTGCCGCTGTCGAGCATCGAACTGGAAGAGGAACGCATTGACGGAAAACATTGAGCGCCTGCTGCTGATCATCGAAGACGACGAGGCGTTCGCGCGCACCCTGAGCCGTTCCTTCGAACGGCGCGGCTACCGGGTCCTGGTCGCACACGGACAGGACGAAGCGGCTGCGCTGCTGGCCGATCATCACCCCGGCTACGCCGTGGTCGACCTGAAACTCAAGGGGAATTCCTCGGGCCTGGCCTGCGTGCAGCTGCTGCACGAGCACGATCCGGACATGCTGATCGTCGTGCTGACCGGCTTCGCCAGTATTGCCACCGCGGTGGAAGCGATCAAGCTGGGCGCGGTCCAGTACCTGGCCAAGCCCTCGAATACCGACGACATCGAGGCCGCCTTCGGCCACGTGGCCGGCAACACCGAGGTAGACATCACCAACCGCTCGACCTCGATCAAGACCCTGGAGTGGGAACGCATCCACGCGGTGCTGGCCGAGACCGACTTCAACATCTCGGAAGCGGCGCGCCGCCTCGGGCTGCACCGGCGCACGCTGGCACGCAAGCTGGAAAAGCAGCGGGTCAAGTAGGGCGGCATGCGCAGCCTTGTCCTCGCCATCCTCCTGCTGGGCACGGCAAGCACCGCCCACGCAGCCGATCCGCTCGCAGCCGGCCGCAGCGCCTTCAAACGCTGCGCCAATTGCCACCAGGTGGGCCCGAACGCACAGAGCAATTTCGGGCCTCAGCTCAACGGCATCCTCGGCCGCCGCGCCGGCAGCCTGCCCGACTATGCCTATTCGCCGGCAATGAAGAAGGCCGGCTTCGCCTGGGACGAGCGGCGCCTGGCGGCCTTCATCCGCGATCCGGACGCCGTCGTTCCCGGCACCCGCATGCGCTTCTGGGGCTTCCTGAGCGAGCGCCAGGTGGGCGACATCGTCGTCTACCTGCGCTCCTTCCCGCCGGCCGTGGCGCCGGCAAAGCGCTGACCCAAGCGATGACGAAGGTCGTCGCGCTGTCGCTGCGCCCGCCGGGTTCTCCCGCGCCGATCCCGCAGGATGCCCTGCAGGCCCTGGCGGGAGAAGGTTTGGCGGGCGACCGCCACGCCGACCCGCGCTCGCCGCGCCAGGTGCTGATTGCCGGCGCCACCGCCTACGAAGAGCTGGGATTGCCCCCGTTCGCGCTGCGCGAAAACCTGCTGCTCGGGCTCGACACGCAGGAACTCCAATCCGGCATGCTGCTGCGCGTCGGCGCCGATGCCATCCTGCGCCTGAGTTTCCAGTGCGAGGCCTGCGGCGCACTCGATGTCCAACGACCGGGCCTGGCGCGCACGATCCGTGGACGGCGTGGCGTGCTGGCGCGCGTAGTGCAGGGCGGCCCGATCCGGGTCGGCGACCCGGTCACGCTGCTGGACCAGCGCTTGCCGGCGCTGCCGGAGGACTGGCGCGAGCGGGTCGTGCAGGTGCTGGCCAGCCTGCCGCCCGGCATGGTGGTCGAGTATGCCGACCTGGCGCGCTTCGCCGGCATCCAGTCGAGTTACTGCCGCGCCTTTCCGCGCCTGCTCGCCAGCCGCGGCCTGCCGGGCAGGGCGGTGCCGGCGCGCTCGAACCCGGCCGCGCCGCGCTGGGACGGCGCCGGGCTGTTCGACTAGTTCAGCCGCCCAGCTTGCTCAAGGCAAAAGCGGCCAGGAAGCCGGCCACCGTGATCAGGCCGGCAAAATCATGGGTTTGCTCGAAGGCTTCGGGAATCATGGTATCGACCAGCATCGCCAGCACGGCGCCGGCTGCCACCGCCGTGGTGGCGGCCACGATCTGCGGCGAAAAATCGCGAAACACGGCATAGCCGACCAGGGCCGCGACACCGGAAGCGAGCGCGATGCCGCCCCAGATACCGAAAATGTAGCCGCGCGAACGGCCGGCCTGCTTCATGCCGGCGGCACTCGACAGGCCTTCCGGAATGTTCGACAGGAAGATGGCCGCCACCGCCACCACGCTGACGCCGCGCCCGCCCAGCATCGACAGGCCGATCACGATCGACTCCGGGATGCCGTCGAGCAGGGCGCCGACCGCGATCGCCATGCCGCTGCCGCCATTGTCGGCGGCCGTCGGCTGCTTCGCGGAGCGCTTGCGGTGGCGCGCCCCGCGGTGCGACAGCCACCAGTTCGCGGCCGTGTAGACGGCGGCGCCGCCCAGGAAGCCTGCCGCGGTGGAGGCGAAGCCACCGGTATGGAAGGCGTGCTCCATCAGTTCGAAGGACAGGGCGGAAATCAGGACGCCGCTGCCGAATGCCATGATGGCCGCAATCAGTCTTTGCGGCACCTTCACCGCGTAGCCGACCGCCGCGCCGAGCAGCAGGGCGCCGCCCGCCAGCAAGCCCCACAGGCCCGCCTGCAGCCACAGGGGCAAGCCGTCCATGCGTTCTCCTTTATCGTCTATTGCCTTCATGATAGGGTCAGAAGCGATGCGATGGGGCACAATTGCGCTTTTGTACATCCGAGCGCATATGGACACCATTCGCCTTTCCACTCCTGACGATAGCGTCGCACTTGCCGCGATCTGGCGCGCCAGCGTGCGCGCCACCCACGATTTTCTCTCCGACAGCGATTTCCGGGAGATTGACACCCTGGTCTCCGAACACTACCTGCCTGCCACCCCGGTCTGGGTCGCGCTCGACGCCCAGGGCCAACCCAGCGGATTCATGGGCCTGACCGGGGCCCACGTGGACGCGCTCTTCATCGACCCGGCCTGTCGAGGGCAGGGCGTCGGCCGTCGACTGCTCGCGCATGCGATGGCGCTGCACGGGCGCCTGACGGTGGACGTCAACGAGCAGAACGCACAGGCAGTCGGTTTCTACCGGCACATGGGATTCACAATCACCGGCCGCTCGCCGACGGACGATGCGGGCCGTCCATATCCGCTGCTGCACATGCGCCAGGAGTGAAACCGATAAATACATTCGGACAAATAGGGTTGCATCCAATACATTTTTAGTCCATCATAGCCGCGTGGTGTCGAGCTCGACAGTCGGCGCCCGATCAGCGATGAGGCGGTTGAATCCGTTTCTTTTTGTCCCCCGCAGCCTGCCGGGGGACTTTTTTCGGCGCCGCGGTCTAGCCTGCCGGCCCACCGGAGGAACCTTGAACCAGCTCTTCCCGCCAACAATTACCGTGTCCCGTATCGTCCTGGGCGCTGCCATCGCGCTTGCCGCGACCGCGCGACCAGCCTGCGCCGCCGGCAAGCCGGCAACGCCAGCGCTTCCCGCCGTGGCCGACTTCGAACGGCTCAGCGGCTCACGCGCGGGCGCTTGCCAGGCACCGCTCGATGCCCCGCTCGCCGCGCTCGGCGCGCCGACCCTGCGCCAGTGCGCCTGGAGCCAGCACGTCGACATGCTGTACTGGGAGGACATCCCGGACGCCCCGAATACCTGCCTGAGCACCGCCGCCATCGCCTGGCACCGCCTCGGCGCCGGCGCCCACGCCGTGCTGCGGCCCTGGAGCGGCGGCTGGAGCGGGCAGTCGCTGCAGGTCCAGTACAACGGCGTGGAGCAGGCCGGCATGGTGTGGCGACAGGCGGATGGCCAGTGGTCCGCCGTGCTGTGGCGCTGGCGTCCCTCGGACCGGCTGCCGACCCGCCAGTGGCAGCTCGGGCACTGGAAGGAGGTGCTTGCCGCCGTGCGCGCGATCGACGCCGCCAACCCGGCGCCCGACCGTACCCCCTTGATGACGGCCTGGCTGGACGCCACCAACGGCAAGCCGCGCGCCTTCGACGGCGACAGCTGGCGCTGGGTCAGCGAGGGCGCCTGCCTGGGCCTGCGCAGCGCCGGCCTCGGACAGGCCCAGCTGCACCTGCCGTATTCGCGCGACGATGCGCGCCTGGAGCAGCGCAGCGCGATGCAGGTGCTGCTGGCGCGGCGCTTCCCGGCCGCCGAGTGGCTGCGTCCCTTCACCCTGGTCGAGCCAGCCATCTCGGGCGACCGCACCGGGGCCAAGTTCCTCGCCGTGTGGAAGGAGGGCAGCCTGATGCAGGGGCAGCTGTGGATCCCGCTGAAGGGAGAAGGCGGCATCGTGCGCGCCCGTGTGGCGAGCGACTTGCCGCCGCTTGACGCCGTCCGGTCGCAGGAACTAAGCAGGGCGCGCGCCACCCTGATCGAACGCGAGCTCGGCCGGCTGGCCCATGCCTGGGAGGCACGCCATGAATGAAGACTTGAGCACGCCCCTGTGGCTGCTGTCGCCGCTCGCGGTGCTCGGAGCCGGCCTGATGCTGGCCCTGGTGCTCGGCATGCTGCTGCAGCGCGTCAAGGTGCCCAAGCTGTACGGCGCCGTGATCGCCGGGCTGCTGCTGGGGGCCACCGGCGGCAACCTGATCGACCGTGCGCTGCTGGCGCAGTTCCAGGAACTGCTGAATGCCGCCTCGGCCCTGGTGCTGTTCGAGGTCGGCCGCAAGATGGACCTGGCCTGGCTGCTGCGCAGCGGACGCCAGGGTGCCAGCCTGCTGCTGGCGACGCTGGCGCGGCTGGTAGCGGTGGCGCTCACCCTTGGCCTGCTCGGCCTGCCCTGGGGTGCGGCCATCTTCATCGCTTCGATCCTGATCGCGGTGAACCCGGTGATCGTCAACTCCATGGTGGCCGATGAGAACGCCAGCGGCACCAGCACCTTCGCCACCGCCAACATGGTGGGCCTGAGCAGCCTGGTCGCCCTCCTGATGCTGGCGGTGACGCTGGCCTGGACCCGCAGCCATGGCGTCGACGCGGTCGGCGGTTTCGGGGAGGAGCTGTTGCGCCAGGGCGGCAAGCTGGTGCTGGGCGCGGCGATCGCGCTGCTGTCCTATGGCCTGTATGCGCTGGCCACTCGGCTGTGCAAGGTGCCGGCGCGGATGCGGCCCGGCATGCTGCTGGCGGCCCTGCTCATCGACCTGGGCCTGTGCTCGATCTCGGCCGCCAGCGCGCTGCTGTCGCTTCTGCTGATGGGCCTCTTGCTGCGCAACGCCGAGCGGCGCGACAACGTATTCCAGGCCCAGCTCGCAACCGCCCAGGACATCGGCTACGTGCTGCTGTTCCTGATGTCGGCGGCGCTGGTCGACCTGCAGCAGCTGGCCAGCGGCACGACGCTGCTGGCAGCCCTTGCGGTGTTCGCCGTGCGCATCCTCGCGACCCGCGCGGCCCTGGTCCCGGCCACGGCCTGGGACCGGAACAAGAAGCATGCGATGGCCCTGAGCATGTGCTCGCTGGTGAGCTATGGCGGGCTGGTGGTCGACACCACGCTCAACGCCTACACGGGCCTGGACACCACGTCGACGGAGCTGATGGGCGCGCTGCTGGCGCTGAACGTGCTGCTCGCCCCGGGCCTGACCTGGCTCGGGCTGCGCATGGCCGGCGAAACCTACCAGCGCGTGAACCCGGAAGGAGGACGAGAATGAGCACGAACCTGATGAACGATGCAGCCCAGGCGCTGGCGGTCTCCGGCAAGGGGCCGGCCTTCCTGCCCGACTTCAAGCCCTCGACCGTGGGCACCATGGGCATCGAGCTGGAACTGATGGTGCTTGACCGCCTGAGCTTCGACCTGTTCCCGGCCGCGCCGGACATCCTGCGCGTGCTCGACAAGCACGACAAGCCCTGGGTGCACACGCCCGAGATCACGACCTCGATGCTGGAGGTGGCGACCTCGATCCTGAGCTCCTATGGGGAGGCCGCCGAGCAGCTCGAGCACATCCGCGCCACGGTCCAGCGCGCCGCCTTCGAGGTCGGAGCGTCCGTCTCCGGCGGCGGAGCGCACCCGTTCCAGCGCTGGAACGAGCAGCGCATCTACCCCAAGGAGCGCTACTTCGAGTCCGAGCGCAAGTACGGCTACCTGGCCAAGCTGTTCACGGTGTTCGGCATGCACGTGCACATCGGCGCCGGCAGCGCCGACGAGGCGGTGCGCCTGTGCGCCTGGCTGACCCAGCGCGCGCCGCTGTTCATCGCGCTCTCAAGCAACTCGGTGTGCTGGCAGGGTGAAGTGTCGGGCTTTTGCAGCTCGCGCAGCAACGTCGTCGGCGCCTTTCCGATGAGCGGCATCCAGCCGCACGATTTCCGCAGCTGGCAGGATTTCCGCGACTATTTCGCGCGCCTGGCCGGTTTCGGCATCGTCAACAGCATCAAGGACTTCTATTGGGACGTGCGGCCCAAGCCCGAGTACGGCACCATCGAGCTGCGCGTGCTGGACACCCCGCTCAAGCCCGTCCATGCGGCCGCGCTGGCCTGCTATGCGCGCGAGCTGTGCCTCGAGTTCGCCGACCAGCCCGGCGCCTGGCCCGCCAACGGCAGCCGCGAGCTGTACACCTGGAACCGCTTCAACGCCGCGCGCGACGGCGTCGACGCGGGCTGGATCGACCCCGAAACGGGTATTGCGCGCCCGGTGGCGGAGGTCATCCGTAGCGACCTGGAACGCCTTGGCCAGCGCTCGCGCGACCCGGGTTTCGCCAAGGCGAGGGAGCACATCGAAGACCTGATGCGCGACGGTGGCCAGGCCGGGCTGCTGCGGCGCCACCTCGCGTCCGGCGGCGGCATGAACGACCTGGCGCGCTTTGCCAGCGAAATTTTCGAGGCGCCCTGACGTTTAAAGCTGGGACAGCGGGACCTTGCCGGCCTCGTCGTCGGCGCCGAGCTCGGCGATCAGGAGATCGAGGTTGCGTTCCAGCTGGCCCAGGGTCGCGCCATCCAGGCTGGCGAGGGCGTCCGGCAGCACGCCGGCGAAGGGCATGGGGGCGCGCTGCAACACTTCCTGTCCGGGCGGGAGCACGTGCAGCGCGACCGTGCGGCGGTCGGCGCCTTCGCGGCTGCCGCTGACGTAGCCGCGCTCGACGAGGCCGCGCACCAGGTTGCTGGCGGTCGACTGGTGGATGTCGAGTTCGCGCGCGAGGCCGGTGGCGCCGATGCCGGGGTACTGCTGGATCACCGACAGCGCCCATAATTGCGCGCCGCCGACGCCCGCTTCGCGCTCGACCTGGCGGAAGTGGGTCTTGACGGCGTTGAACACGATACGGAACTGGCGCAGGACGCGCATTGGCTGGGCATCCAGCGCGGATGGCGGCTGGGCTGGCGAAGCGGGGACGGGATTTTCGGGCATGGCGCGATCATAGCGGAAATCCGCTTTGCCGGCAGCCGGGGTACTGCCGGGCCCGGCCTTTGCGCACCCGTAACGTGGCGCGGCCCCAAGCGCCTTGGGCTAGGATAGGGAAATGAATCGGCTGTTCGCCCATCCGCTGTTCCGGCGGCGGCGCATCGTGTCGCGCGCCGCCCTGGCGACCTCCCTGGCCGGCTTCGCGCTGACGGCCGCGCTGTTCGGCGTGGCGCGCGAGCTGGAGGCGGAGAGTGCGCGCGTCGATTTCGAGCGCCGCGCCGCGGTGCGCACGGCGGCCGTCACGCGCGCCTTCGGCGAAGCCGTGCACGATCTGCGCGCGCTGAACCTGCTGTTCGTGGCCGGCAAGGGCGAGGTCTCGCGCGACGCCTTCGATGCGTTTGCCCAACCGCTCGCCGCCGGTAACGGCTACCTGGTCGCGCTCGAGTACCAGCGCTTTGTCGACGGCGCCGCACGCGCTGCCTTCGAGGCCGAACGGGCGCGCTTCTGGCCCGGCTTCGCCATCCGCGAGCGCACTGCCGACGGGCGCCTGGTGGTGGCGCCGCCGCGCCAGCGCTATCTCGTCAACGATTACGTGGTCCCGATCGCGTCCAATGGCAGCGTGTTCGGCTACGACCTCTGGTCCAGCCTTGAGGAACGCGCCTACAGCCAGCGCGCCATCGATGCCGGGACGCCGACCGCCAGCCCGCTGCTGCGCCTGGTACAGGGCGACGGCGCGCTGCGCGGCATGCTGGTGGTGATGCCGGTATACCGCCCCGGCGCCGACCTGTCGAGCGTGGCGGCGCGGCGCGCGGCGGTGCTCGGCCAGGCCGCCGTGGTGATCGACACCGGGCTGCTGGTGGGCGGCAGCCTGCATGCCGCGCACCTGCTGGCGGTGGACGACTTTGCGCTGACGCTGTACGGTCGGAGCAGCGCCGGCGAGCGCGTCGCGGTGTTCCACCATCCTGGGGCGCCGCCCGCGCAGTCCGGCCTCGAGCGCTGGCTCGGCGAAGGGCCGGACGCCATCACGACCCGCTTCGACGTCGCCGGATCGCAGTGGGAAATGCGCGCGGTCCGCCTGGCGCGCGGACTCGACAGCCAGGTCGGCTCGCTGTCGATCCTCGGCTACGGCTGCGTATTGAGCCTGGCGGTCGCCTTCCTGGTGCAGCAGCGCAGCGCGCGCACGCGGCGCATCGAGTCGCTGGTCGAGCGCCGCACGGCCGACCTGGCCCTGACCGCCGGGGCGCTGCGCCTGCACCAGCGCGCCATCGAATCGGCCGCCAATCCGATCCTCATGGTCAGCGCGACCCGCCCGGGCTATCCGATCGAGTACGCCAACCCGGCCTGCGAGCGCACTCTCGGCTATGGCCCCGGCGAACTGGCCGGCAAGCCGCTCGCCGCCCTGGCGCGCGCCGACAGCGAGGAGCCCGGGCTGGAAGAGCTGCGCCAGGCGCTCTACGAATGCCGCAAGGCCCATGCGCTGGTGCGCCAGGCCACCCGCGACGGCCGCGAGCTGGTCAGCGAGGTGTATATCGCGCCGGTCAACAACGCCCAGGGGGCGACCGAGCATTTCGTGGTGACCACCTACGACGTCACCGTCGCCAAGCGCTACGAGGCCGAACTGGCGCACCGGGCGCGCTACGACAGCCTGACCGGCCTGGCCAACGGGGCGCTGCTGCTCGACCGCATCGAGCGCGCCCTGGCGACCGCCGGCAACGCCCCGGTCTGGCTGGTCGCACTCGACATCGACCACTTCAAGCTGGTCAACGACACGCTCGGCCGCCGCATCGGCGACGAGGCCTTGCGCGCGATCGCGGCCCGCGTGGCCGCGTCGATCCGCCAGGCCGACACGGCGGCGCGCACCGGCGGCGACAACTTCATGCTGGTCCTGGTCGGCTATGCCGACGAACGCCAGGCAGCGGCGCGGGTGCAGGCCGTGCGCGACGCCATCGGCGAACCCTTGCAGATCGAGGAGCACACCCTGGTGTTCGGTTCCAGCGCCGGGGTGGCCGGCTACCCGGCCGACGGCCGCGATCCGGAAACCCTGGTCAAGCACGCCGAGCTGGCGATGTACCGCACCAAACAGCTTGGCCGCAATGCCGTGCACTTCTACGCGCCGCACATGAATGCGCACGCCAGCGACCGCCTGGCCCTGGAAGGCGCCCTGCGCGGGGCCTTGCGCGAGGACCAGTTCGAGCTGTATTTCCAGCCCCAGGTCGACCTCGGCAGCGGCAGGGTGGTGGGCACCGAGGCCCTGATCCGCTGGCGCCACCCGCACTTCGGCACCGTCCGGCCGGAGCGCTTCATCGCGCTGGCCGAGGAGACCGGGCTGATCGTGCCGATCGGCGCCTGGGTGCTGCACACCGCCTGCCGCCAGAACGTCCGCTGGCAGCGCGCGGGCCTCGGGCCGCTGCGCATCGGCGTGAACCTGTCGGCGCGCCAGTTCGCCGAACCCGACCTGGTGCAGACCGTGCGCAGCGTACTCGACGAGACCGGCCTGCAGGCCGATTCGCTCGAGATCGAGCTCACCGAGAGCATGATGATGGCCGATGTCGAATCGGCCATCGAGACCATGCACTGCCTGAAGGCGATGGGGGTCAAGCTCTCGATCGACGATTTCGGCACCGGCTACTCGAGCCTGGCCTACCTGAAGCGCTTCCCGGTCGACGTGCTGAAGATCGACCGCTCCTTCGTGCACGACAGCGTGCTCAGCCGCGACGGGGCGGCCATGGTGGACGCCATCATTTCGCTGGCGCACGGGCTGCGCATGCAGGTGATCGCCGAGGGCGTCGAAACCCTGGAGCAACTCGACTACCTGCGCGGCTGCGGCTGCGACGAAGTCCAGGGCCACATC
Organism: Massilia sp. IC2-477; assembly: GCF_020707265.1. Taxonomy (GTDB): domain Bacteria; phylum Pseudomonadota; class Gammaproteobacteria; order Burkholderiales; family Burkholderiaceae_D; genus Telluria. The sequence continues at coordinate 534,692 of NZ_JAJFEQ010000003.1, read as the reverse complement.
TACGCGCGCCCGGAGCCGGTGCAGATGGTCGAGCCGCTGTTGCGCCAGGGCAGGGTGGAGCCCAGCCCGGTCCAGGCTTGAGCACGCCGCGCAAGCCGGACCGTGGTGGCGGCGCCGGTCAGCTATACTTGCTCCAAAGTCAAGGCGCACACGCAAGGGCGCCGCACACGCATTCGCAGCAAGGATTTCTATAGTGGACCAGGAAGAAAAGACCGATACCCAGCCGCGCCCGGAGGGAAGCGCCCAGGATGCTTCGCGCCGCGCCGCGCTCGGACAGCACGGCCGGCGCCTGTTCGAAGGCGCCCGCGGCCGCGCCCAGGCCGGGTATTCGATGGCGCAGGCGCGCCTGCGCGACCGGTCGCGCGCCGAACAGGTCCTGCTCATCGGCCTGTGGACGGCGGCGGCCGGCCTGATGGCCTTCTTCCTCTATCTGGTGCTGCTGATTCCGCTCACCCCCGGCATCGACGACCTGCGCCAGGCCAGCACGGCGCGCCCCAGCGTCATCCTGTCCGCCGATGGCAAGGAACTCGGCACCTTCGAAAAGGGCCTGCAGGAGCGGGTCAAGCTGTCGCAGATCTCGCCGCACGTGATCAAGGCCCTGATCTCGACCGAAGACCACCGCTTCTATGACCACCACGGGGTCGACTTCCGGCGCGTGGCCGGCGCCCTGGTGGCGACGCTGAAGGGCGACGCCCAGGGCGGCTCGACCATCACCCAGCAGCTGGCGCGCAATATGTTCCCCGAAGAGATCGGCCGTGCGCGCAGCCTGAACCGCAAGATGAAGGAACTGATCACCGCGATCAAGATCGAGAACACCTACAGCAAGACCGAGATCCTGGAAGCCTACCTGAACACGGTGCCTTTCCTCTACAACGCCTACGGCATCGAGATGGCGGCGCGCACCTATTTCGGCAAGCCGGCCGCGCGCCTGGACGTGCTGGAAGCGGCCACCCTGGTAGGCATGCTCAAGGGCACCCACTACTACAACCCGGTCGCCAATCCCGAGCGCTCGAAGGCGCGCCGCAACGTGGTCCTGTCCCAGATGGCCAGACACGGCGCCTTCAGCGAAGAGCGCTACCGCCAGCTGGCCAAGCGCCCGCTGCGGGTGCGCTTTGCGCGCCTGAACGACCGCAGCGGCAAGGACGACCACTTCACCGCCTACGTGCGCAAATGGCTGCTCGACTGGGCCGAGGAGAACGACTACGACCTGCAGCTCGACGGCCTGGTGGTGCACACCACGCTCGACATGGAACTGCAGGCGGCGGCGGTGAAGGCGGTGGAACGCCAGTCCAACACGCTGCAGGCGATCGCCGACGTCGAATGGGCCTACCAGGGCATGCCGCGCTCGACATCGAGCGGCATGTACACCTCCATGCGCGACGAGGTCGATCCCTTTGCGTATTACTGGAGCTCGCACGCGCGCGAACTGGACGCCTTTGTGCGCGAAAGCGCCGAATACCGGCGCGCCGTGGAAGACGGCGAAGCCCCGGCCGAGGCCCTCAAGCGCTTCAAGGGCGACCGCAGCTTCATGCGCGAGCTGAAAGCGGCCAAGTCGCGCCTGGAAGCGGGCTTCGTGGCGATGGATCCGCACACCGGCGAGGTACGCGCCTGGGTCGGCAGCCGCAGCTTCGAGCGCGACCAGTTCGACCACGTGGCCCAGGCCCTGCGCCAGCCCGGCTCGACCTTCAAGCCGATCGTCTACGCCGCCGCGCTGGAAGCGGGCATTCCGCCCGAACAGACCTACCGCGACGTGGTACAGGACATCCGGGTCGGCGGCACCGTCTGGCGTCCGACCGACATGTCGGGCTCGAGCGGCGGCATGATGAGCATGCGCGACGGCCTGGTGTATTCCAAGAACACCATCACCGCCCAGGTGATGCAGCAGGTCGGCGTGGACCCGATCGTGCGCCTGGCCCAGGGCATGGGCATCCGCCAGAGCAAGCTGTCGGCCGTGCCTTCGCTGGCCCTGGGCACCAGCCCGGTGACCCTGCTGGAAATGGTCAGCACCTACAGCACCATCGCGGCCCAGGGCGACTACCGCAAGCCGGTATTCGTGCGCCGGATCACCGACCGCGAGGGCAAGACCATCGCCGATTTCGCGCCGGAGGCGCCGCAGCGCGCGCTGTCGCAGGATGCCGCGACCACCCTGATCGACATGCTGCGCGGGGTGGTCAACCGCGGCACCGGCGGCGGGGTGCGCTACCGCTTCGGCATCTACGGCGACGTGGCCGGCAAGACCGGCACCACCCAGAACAATACCGACGGCTGGTTCATCCTGATGCACCCGAACCTGGTGGCGGGCGCCTGGGTCGGCTTCAACGACAACCGCGTCAGCATGCGCAGCAGCTACTGGGGGCAGGGCGGCCATAATGCGCTGCTGCTGGTGGGCGACTTCATGAAGTCGGCCTTCGAAACGGGCAGGCTGGACCCGAACGCGCTGCTTCCGGGCGGCCGTCCGCCGCCGCCGCGCCGTGTCGAGGAGCCGGAAGAATATATCGAGGAAGGCCCGGGCGAACTCGAGATCGAAGGCATGTCGCCCGAGTCCGAAGTGCCCGACCCGGCCCCGATCGAGGACGAGCCGGCCCCAAGCGAGCCGCCGCCGGCGCCGGTCCAGACCGCGCCGCCTCCTTCATTGCCTGAGGTGCCGCCGCCTCCGCCGACTAATGGCGAGGAAGTGTTCTAAGGCGCGTCCTTGAGCAAGGGGTAGGGATTGACCGCGCCGTCCATGCCGTACACGCCATAGTGCAGGTGCGGCGGCGTGGTCCTGGCATTGCCGGTATTGCCGACATAGCCCAGCACCCGTCCCTGTTCCACCCGCATGCCCGGCGCCACGTCGGAGTAACGGTCGAGGTGGGCGTAATAGTGGCGTTGCCCGCCGGGCCCCAGCACCCATACCACCTGGCCGCCGAGGCGGTTCGTTCCCACCCGCAGCACGATGCCTTCGGTGGCGGCCTGCACCGCGGTGCCGCGCTTCGCAAAGATGTCGATCCCTTCGTGACGGCGCCCCTCGCTGCGGCTCGCATGCCAGGTGTCGCGCAGCTGCCTGGGACGCACGCCGGAGACCGGCATGGCCAGCACGCTGGGCGCCGGCATCGCGGTGAGACGCATCGCATACACGGCGTGGCGCAGCCAGGGACCGAGCAGGCCCCAGGCGGCGAGGAGTATGACGGCCAGCAATAGACTGCGCAGGAGGCTTCGCATGGTGCCTGATCCCTATGTGGCAGGAATACCGGACAGATATGGGCGGGTACACGGATTCCCAGCCCGCGCGCTTGGCGTGCGCTTCAGGCCGGGTCGAGCGTCGGCTGGGCAGTGACGGGATGGGGACCGCCGGCGCCCGCTGCCTCGCGCAGCGGGAACACCACGGTGAAGGTACAGCCCTTGCCGTGGCCGGCGCTGTGGACGGCTACCTTGCCGCCGTGCAGCGCGCTGAGTTCCTTGACAAGGGCCAGGCCGAGGCCGAGACCGCCCTGGGCGCGGTCGATGCTGGTCGGGCCCTGCACCAGCACGTCGAAGATCACCGGCAACAGTTCGGGCGCCAGGCCGACGCCGGTGTCGCTGACTTCCACCATGACCTGCCTGCCGTCCACGACGCTGCAGCGCACCGCGATGCTGCCGCCGGCCGGGGTGTACTTGATGGCGTTGTGCAGCAGGTTGTCGACGATCTGTTCGAGGCGGGTGCGGTCGCCGTCGACCCAGCTCGGGGCTAGCGCGACTTCCCACTGGTGGTTGCCGGCGTCGACCAGGCGCTTGGCTTCGACGCAGGCGCGCAGCACCTCGGCCAGGTCGACCGGGGCGCGCTGCAGCACGATCTTGCCGGACAGGATGCGCTGGACGTCGAGCAGGTCGTCCACGATGCGGGTCAGGTGGCGCATCTGGCGCCGGCTGATCTCGCGCGCATTGGCGGCCAGTTCCGGCTTGACGTTCGGCATCTCCAGCACGCTCATGGCGCCGGAGATCGCGGCCAGCGGATTGCGCAGCTCGTGGCCCAGCATGGCCAGGAAATTGTCCTTGGCCCGGCTCTGGGCTTCGGCGCTGCGCCGGGCGCGCTGCTCGCTCAGCAGGAGCTGTTCGCGCTCGTGCTGCAGGGCCTGGCGCGCCGTGCTCTCGCGCACCAGGGCTTCGCTGGTAAAGTGCAGGCCGTCGAGCAGGGCGTCGACTTCGTCGACCTTGGTCGGACGCGGCCGCGCGATGGCGCCGCGCGCCAGCGAATTGGCGACGCTGCCGGCCTGCTGCAGGGCGGCCGAGAGCTTGTTGCCGAAGAAGGTGGCGATCAGGACCGCCATGCCCATCAGGAGGACCAGGGCCACGGTGGCATAGGTGGCGGCGGTACGAGCGGCCGCTTCGATGTCGGCCACCGGCACGCCGATCACGACGGTCCAGCCGCTCACCGCCGCGCGCGTGTACACGCCGTAGACCTCGGTACCTTCGTGGGTGGTGTGGCGCAGCACGCCGCTGCCGGCATGCAGGGCCGCGGTGCGCATGTCAGGATGCATGGGCTTGCCGGCCGCCTGGGCGCCATGGTTGCGTGCGATGGCAATGCCCTTGGCGTCGAAGACGCCGACCAGCCAGCGCGGGTCGAGCGCGTTGCTGGCGAACACGCGCTCGAAGTAGCGGGCGTCGAAGATCTGGCTTACCACGTGGCGCGTACCTGCGCCGGGGGCGGACGGCATGTCGACCGACACCACGCCGCGCTGCGAAGTGGAGCCGACGAAGTAGTTGGTGACGCGGGGCTTCCCGTCGCCGAGCACCTGGTCCACGAAGCCGAGGTTAGAGCCTTTCAGCGGCGTGCCGAAGGGGCGCAAGGTATTGAAGATGACCTGTTTGTTTTCGTCGACCAGCGTGGTCCAGGACAGCGCTTCGCCTTCGTTCAGGCGGGTCGCCAGCCGGTACACGCGCGGATAATTTTGTTCAGACAGCGCTTCGGAATTGGCGATGACGCGCAGCAGCGCTTCCTTGACGGCGATCTCGCGGTCGACCAGCAGGGCAGTGGCGCGGGCCGTTTCCTGCACCCGGTGGATGCGCGACTCGCGCTCCCAGTCGAGCAGCATGGACACGCCGATCCAGAACGCGAGCGCCACCGGAACCAGGATGGCGGCCGCCATCAGAAACAGGTAGGTGCGGGTTTTCATGCGGGCATTGGATCGGCAAACTCAAGGGCCGCCATTGTGAAATGGCAATGGGGGCAAGCTTATCAGAAGCGCCACCCCTGCGCTTGGCTTTCTTCATCCACGCCCGCGGAACTACAGGATCGGCGTGCCTCCGGTAACGGCGATGCGCGCACCCGAGATGTAGCTGGCCTGGTTCGAAGCCAGCAGCACGTAGACCGGGGCCACTTCCGCTGGCTGGCCGGGCCGCTTCATCGGCACCTGCTGGCCGAAGCTTTCCACCTGGTCGGGCGGCATGGTAGACGGGATCAGGGGCGTCCAGATCGGCCCTGGCGCCACGGAATTGACGCGGATACCTTTCTCCGCCAGCAGCTGGGCCAGGCCGGCGGTGAAGTTGGCGATCGCGCCCTTGGTGGTGGCGTAGGCCAGCAGGGTCGGCTTCGGGTTGTCCGAATTGATCGAGGTGGTGTTGATAATCGACGAACCCGACGGCATGTGCCGCACCGCCGCCTTGCAGATGTGGAACATGGCCGTGATGTTCACCTTGAAGGTGTAGTCCCATTCCTCGTCCGGGATTTCCTCGATCGAGTCGTGGGTCATCTGGAACGCCGCATTGTTGACCAGCACGTCGATGCGGCCGAATTCCTGCACCGCGCGGTCCACGATGGCGCGGCAGTGGGCGGCGTCGGCCAGGTCGCCCGGCACCAGCACCGCCTTGCGTCCCGCTTCCTCGACCAGGCGCGCGGTCTCCTTTGCATCCTCGTGCTCGTTGAGATAGGCGATCAGGACGTCCGCGCCTTCGCGCGCAAAGGCGAGAGCGACGGCACGACCGATGCCGCTGTCGCCGCCCGTGATGACCGTTGCCTTGTCCTTCAGCTTGCCCGAGCCGACATAGCTGGTTTCACCATGGTCGGCCTTCGGGTTCAGCTGCGATTCAAGACCCGGCGGTTGCTGTTGCTGCTTCGGCTGGTTCATCGTGTTTCCTTCCGTGTCAGTGTTTCACGTAGCGTGGCTGGGTGTCGCCGCGCGCGTCTTCGTTCGCGGCCGACTCGGTGCTGCGCACCCCGCGCCCGTCCGGCGCTTCCTGCAGCAGCACGTGCTGGGCGCGCGGCGCCGTCGAGATGCCGAGCTCCTCGAACATCTGCATGGCGTCGAGGTTGATCGCCTGCTGGGTGTCCATGTACAGGTTGTAGTCGACGTCGAGCATGGTGTAGACAATCTCGTACTCGATCCAGTTCTGGTCCACCGTCTTGAGGTGGGCGCGGTCGAAGCGCACCTTGTCACGCTTGCCGATGATCTCGCCCAGCAGTTGCGGCACGCGCGCGGCCAGCTCGCGCGGGGTGGTCGGGCTGGCGCGCAGTGTGAACTGGATCCGACGCGTCGTCATGCGGCGGTAGTTGTAGACGGTTTGGCGCAACAGTTCCGCATTCGCGATGATGATCTGTTCGCCGCCCAGGGCGCGCACGCGAGTCGTCTTCAGGCCTACGTGCTCGACCGTGCCTGAAAAGTCGTCGACCGTGATCGAGTCGCCCACCTCGAAGGGCTTGTCGACCGCGATCGACATCGAGGCGAACAGGTCGCCCAGGATGTTTTGCACCGCCAGCGCGATCGCCACGCCGCCGATGCCGAGGCTGGCGATGAAGGTGGTGACATTGATGCCGAGGTTGGACAACATGGCCAGCACGAACACCACCCAGACCGTGGTCTGCAGCAGCCAGATCACGACCGTATGCGCGACGGTGACCTGATGGTCGACGCCGCCCGGCTTGCGGCCGTGGGTGAGGAAATAGCGGCGCGAGCCGATTTTCACGGCGCGGTGCATGAACATGGCGATCTGGATGCCGAGCGTGAAGAACCACAAGTGGCTCAGGCGCGTATTCCAGGGTTCGGGCAGGTCCAGCACCGACAGGCCGATCAGGATGGCAGTGGCGATGATGGCCAGGGTGCCGGTGCGCGCCAGGGTCTTGCTCAGGATCTGGGCCAGGGTGCCGTGCCGGCGGTCTTCGCTCAGGCGTCCCAGGCGCCGCCGGAACAGGATCAGGCCGCCGTGCATGAGCGCATAGCTGGCCAGGGCCGCGCCGAGCGCGAACAAGGCGTTCGCCAGCGTGATGTCGAGCGAGGCGAAGAAATTGTGGATGTTTGCGTAGAAATTATTCAAACCGGACTCCTGTAACGGGCCGGCGCCGGCCGCGCGTGCCGGAAAAGACGGGTGGGGCATGCGGCAGGCGGCGCACGGGTGCAGCCGCACCGGTGGCGGTGCTGCAATGAGCGGACCTGGGTTGAGCGGGTTCGCGGAAAGACGGGCGAAGCGGGTGCTGCGGACCGGGACCTGCAGTGCAGGCCCCGGCGCGGGCCATGCGGCCCGTGGATCAGTGACGCTTCAGGTGCTCGCGCACGGCTTCGGCGCTCGGGCCGACCTGCTTGACGGCGCGTTCCAGCTCTTCCTTGCTCACGCCCAGGGCTTCGGTCCAGTGGCGCACTTCCCATTCCTCGTTGACATTGATGCGGGCACGGTCTTGCGAGCCACGGTTTTGCAGGTTGTCAGACATGATTGTCTCCTTGTTCACATTTACCTGAGGCCAGAGTGCCAGCCCCGACCGATGTGTTCCGTACGGTGTTTCACGTAAGAGGCGCTTATCGACCAGGAATCGACCCGCAGGGCCGTGCCAGTGGCAACTTTTTGAGGTACGCTTGCAATATCAACACCATACCGGCAACAAGAGGAGGAGACCCGCATGTCCGCACCCTATGAAACCGCCCAGCCCGAGCGCAGCGCCGTCGACGCCATGCCGGGCACCGTGATGCTCGATTTCGGCGCCAACTGGTGCGGCTACTGCCGCGCCGCCGAGCCCCTGATCGACGAGGCCGTGTCCGGCAACGGGGCAGTGCGCCACCTGAAGGTGGAAGACGGCCCGGGCCGGCCGCTCGGACGCTCCTTCCGCATCAAGCTGTGGCCGACCGTGGTCGTGCTGAAGGACGGCCAGGAAGTGGCGCGCGTGGTGCGCCCGGTGTCGAGCGACGAAGTGCGCGTGGCGCTGGCCCAGGCCGGTGCAGCATGACCGGTCCAGCAAGCCACGTACCCGCCAACAAGCCGCGCACCGTCCTGTTCGCGAGCCTGATCGGCACCACCATCGAGTTCTACGACTTTTATATCTATGCCACCGCCGCGGTGCTGGTGTTTCCGCGGCTGTTCTTCCCGGCCGCCGACCCGGCCGCCGCCACGCTGCAGTCGCTGGCCACCTTTGCCATCGCCTTCTTCGCGCGCCCGGTGGGCTCGGCCGTGTTCGGCCACTTCGGCGACCGCATCGGCCGCAAAGCCACCCTGGTGGCAGCCCTGCTCACCATGGGCATCTCCACCGTCCTGATCGGCCTGCTGCCGACCTACGCCTCGATCGGCACCCTGGCGCCGCTGCTGCTGGCCCTGTGCCGCTTCGGCCAGGGCCTGGGCCTGGGCGGCGAGTGGGGCGGGGCGGTGCTGCTGGCGACCGAGAACGCGCCGCCGGGCAAGCGTGCCTGGTACGGCATGTTCCCGCAGCTGGGCGCCCCGATCGGCTTCTTCCTGTCGGGCGGCACCTTCCTGCTGCTGGGCCAGCTGATGCCGGATGAGGATTTCTTCAGCTACGGCTGGCGCATTCCCTTCCTCGCCAGCGCGCTGCTGGTGCTGGTGGGCCTCTACGTGCGCCTGAAAATCACCGAAACGCCGGACTTCCAGAAGGTGCTGGACCGCGGCCACCGGGTCAAGGTGCCGGTCCTGGCGGTGCTGCGCGAGCACCGGCGCGCCCTGGTGCTGGGCACCATCATTGCGCTGGCCACCTTCGTGGTGTTCTACCTGATGACGGTGTTCGCGCTGAGCTGGGGCACGACCAAGCTCGGTTTCTCGCGCCAGCAGTTCCTGACCCTGCAGCTGGTCGCCGTCGTGTTCTTCGGCCTGACCATCCCGCCCTCGGCCCTGCTGGCCGACCGCCACGGGCGGCGCACGGCGATGATCTTGGTCAGCGGCGCGATCGCCCTGTTCGGGCTGCTGTTCGGGCCGCTCTTCGGCGCCGGCACCCTGGTGGCGGTGGGCAGCTTCATGGTGCTCGGCATGTGCCTGGTCGGCTTCACCTATGGCCCGCTGGGCACCCTGCTGGCCGAGCTATTCCCGGCCGAGGTCCGCTATACGGGGGCGTCGCTGACCTTCAATTTCGCCGGGATCTTGGGCGCGTCGCTGGCCCCGTATATCGCGATGTGGCTGGCCACCAACCATGGCCTGCCCTGGGTCGGCTACTACCTGACGGCGGCTGCGCTGCTCAGCCTGCTGGCCTTGCTGGCGGTCGGCAGCAAACCAACGCGCGCAGAGGTGTAAATACTGCTTGCGGGAATGCATATGCTTGTACCAAAATGCTTCGATACATATGCATTTGGGAAATCATGCAGCAGGCAGACCTCCAGCAGATCGCAGCGCTCGAACGCGAAGCGCAGCAGGCTTCCTCCCGGGGCGACGCGCGCCGCGCCGGCCAGTTATGGCAAAGCATCCTGGTGCGCGCCCCCGACCACCCGCGCGCGCTGCGCTCGCTTTCGCACCTGGCTTTCCAGGGTGGCGACCTGGCGCAGGCCCGCAAGCTGCTCGATCGTCTGGTCACGGTGGACGGACGCGAGGTGCAGCAGTGGCTGAACCTGTCCGTGGTCTGCCTGGCGATGGGCGACGAAGCTGCGGAAGAAGCGGCGATCCGCGGCGCCCTGACGGTCGACCCGTATGACCTGGTGGCCCTGGTGCTGCGCAGCCGCCTGTGCATCCGCCAGGGGCGGCGCCAGGAAGCGGCCGGCGCCTGCGCCGCGGTGGCGGCGGTGGCGCCGCCCCTGCACACGATCGCGCCCGACCTGCAGCCGGCGGTGCGCGAAGCGCTCGACTGGCATGAGGCCTACCAGCGTGAGTTCGGCGCCTTCCTCGACGATTACCTGACACCGTTCTACCGCGAACTCGGCGGCGAGCACGGCAGCCGCGAACTGCGCCGTTTCCGCGAATCGGTGGACGTGATGACCGGCCGCAAGCGCCGCTACGATCCCCAGCCGCAGCTGTTCCACTACCTGGGCCTGGCGCCCGCGGCCTTCTTCGAGCGCGAAGACTTTCCCTGGCTGGACGAGTTCGAGGCAGCGACCGGCGCGATCCGCGACGAGCTGCTGGGCGTGATGACCGGGCAGGATGGCTTCACGCCCTATATCAACTATTCGGATGACCAGCCGCTGGCCCAATGGGCCCAGCTGAACCGCAACCTGGACTGGAGCGCCTTCCGCCTGATCGACAACGGCGCGCCGGTGGAGGAGAACGCAGCGCGCTGCCCGCGCACGATGGATCTCTTGGCGCGCGCGCCCCAGCCCGACCAGCCCGGCCGCACCCCGAGCGCGATGTTCTCGATCCTGAAGCCGCGCACCCGGATTCCGCCGCATACGGGCGTGAGCAACGTGCGCCTGGTGACGCACCTGCCGCTGGTGGTGCCGCCGGGATGCGGGTTCCGGGTCGGGAACGAAGTGCGCGAATGGGAAGTGGGGAAGGCCTGGGTGTTCGACGACACGATCGAACACGAAGCCTGGAACGACAGCGGGGAACTGCGCGCGGTGCTGATCTTCGATATCTGGCACCCGCACTTGTCCGCCGCCGAGCGGGCGATGATCACGGCCATGGCGGCCGGGATCAATGCCTTCACGAAGACCGGCGGCGGCTACGGCCTGTGAGCGCGGCGCGGGCTCAGAACGAATAGACCATCGTCAGCGAGGTCTGGGTATCCGTGTTCTTCTTGCCGGGCGTGACGCTGGTGTCGTTGCGGGCGCTGAAGCCGGCCTTCATCTGCATCGTCGAATTGATCTTGGTGCTGAGCGAGGCCTCGGCGACCGAGCGGGTATTCGAGGTGCCTTTCTCGACGCTGACGGTCTGAGCAAAGAATGCCGAAGGGCTGACGCGCCAGCGGAACTGGGCCGCGCCGCGCACCGTCAGGCCGCTTTCTTCTTCACCGGTGGCGCGCTCGCCCGCGAAATAGCCCGGGCCGATCTCGACGTCGAGGGTCTGGGTGCCGTTGTTGAGCCACTGCGATCCATGACCGACCGCGAAGGAGGAATAGCGGGTGTAGGCGCCGAAGCGGTCGATGACGTGCGAGCCGATCACGAAGGCGCGTCGGCCTTCGCCCAGCAGCTTGAGCGAGGCCTTGGCCGAGGCGGCGAAGCGCTCGGCTGATTTACTGCGCTCGATGTTGCCCTCGTCGTCCTCGTATTCGTCTTCCTTGAAGAAGCCGCTCACGATGAATTCGTGGCTCCAGTGCGCCGTCTCATGGCGGGCGTCGATCTTGCCCGTGACCGAGGTGCCGGTGGTGTTGCCCGAGGTCGTGATGGCGCCCAGTTCCGCCGAGGTGAACCAGGCGCCTTCGGCAAGCTGGGGCCGGCTCACGGAAAGTGGTGCATGCACGTCGCCGACGGGCGGCATATCGATCTCGGCCAGGGCCAGGCCGGGGAAGCTCAGACTGAGGGGCGCGCAGAGTGCCAGGAAGCGGAGAGGTTTCATAAGCATCGTGTTGCCGACAAGATGCGCGACATTGTAACGCAAAGACGGCAGGAAACGATGCTTTCCGACACATTTATCGTAGGGTGGGCGGCTTTGCCGCCCACGCGGCGAGCTGCTGCCTGTCACGGCGTGGGCGGGGAACCCGCCCACCCTACGTGCCGATATAGACGATCTTGAATGTGAACAGCGCGGCAATCACCCACACCACCGGCGCCACCTCGCGCGCGCGGCCGGTGAGCAGCTTGAGCACGGCGTAGCTGATGAAGCCGAAAGCGATGCCTTCCGCGATCGAGAAGGTGAAGGGCATCACCAGGGCCGTCACGGCGGCCGGGATGCTCTCCGTCGAATCGCCCCATTCGACTTCGCCCAGGTCGGACAGCATCAGGCAGGCCACGAACAGTAGCGCTGGCGCGGTGGCATAGGCCGGGACCACGCCGGCCAGCGGCGCGATGAACAGGCAGGCCAGGAACAGCACCGCCACCGTCAGCGCGGTGAGGCCGGTGCGCCCGCCCGCCTGCACCCCGGAAGCGCTCTCCAGGTAGGCGGTGGTGCTCGAGGTGCCCAGCACGCTGCCGGCCACGATGGCGCCGCTGTCGGCCAGCAGGGCCTTGTTGAGGCGATCCATCTTGCCCTCGACCAGCAGGCCGGCGCGGCGCGCCACGCCCATCAGGGTGCCGGTGGCGTCGAACAGCTCGACCAGGAAGAACACCAGCACCACGTTCAGGATGCCGACTGATAACGCACCCTGGATGTCGAGCTGCAGCAGGGTGGGGGAGATCGAGGGCGGGGCCGAGAACACGCCCTTGTAGGTATTCCCGCCGAAGAAGAAGGACAGCACTGTCACCAGCACGATCCCGATCAGGATCGCGCCCTTTACCCGCAGGCGGTCGAGCGCGACGATGGCGAAGAAGCCGACGATGGCCATGACCGCTTCCGGCTTGTGCAGGTCGCCCGCCTTGACCAGGGTCGGTTCGCTGGCCACCACGATGCCGGCGTTCTTCAGCGCGATCAGGGCCAGGAACATCCCTAAGCCGACCGTGATCGCGACCCGCATCGATTTCGGGATGCCGTTGACGACCATGCCGCGCAGGCCGAGCAGGGAGACCAGGATGAACAGGCAGCCCGAGATGAACACCGCGCCCAGCGCCGCCGGCCAGGCCACGCCCATGCCCAGCACCACCGCATAGGCGAAGTAGGCGTTCAGGCCCATCCCGGGCGCCATCGCGATCGGGTAGTTGGCGTACAGGCCCATCACCGCGGTGCCGAGGGCGGCCACCAGGCAGGTGGCGACGAACACCGACTCCTTGGGCATGCCCGCATCCCCCAGGATCGAGGGATTGACAAAGATGATGTACACCATCGTCAGGAAGGTGGTCAGGCCGGCCAGCAGTTCGGTGCGCACGTCCGTGCCGCTTTGGGTGAGCTTGAAGAATCGGTCGAGCATCGGGGGCTCCCAGGTTGTCTTGGCTGAAGCATAACACTGGGAACAGGGTGCGCGCGCCCCCATGACAATGCGCTAACATGGCATCTCCAACATCACAGAAACACGTTCATGCCCAAGAATAAGCGCCCGCTGCCCCGTACCTCGAACAACCCGCGCGAGCCGGACACTGCACACCTGGCCCAGGAACTGGCCGACCTGGCCCTGGCCATTGCCGAGCGCGAGGAAGCGCCCGGCTTTGGCAGTGCCGACGAACGCGAGGAAGAACTACTGGTCTCCGTGCGCAAGCTGCTGCGCAAGAAGCGCGACGAAGCGCTGTACGAGGCGATCGAGCTGGCGCGCTACACCGATCCGGAAGCCTGCCGCCTGCTGCGCGGGCGCATCGAGGAAGAAGCCGCCAACCTGCGCCTGCGCCGCGACGACGGCAGCGAATACGAGATCGACGCCTTCCTGATCCCGCTGTTCGTGCGCAGCCCGGGCGGCCTGCAGGAGGGGCAGGGCTTCCAGGACGGCGAGGCCTTCGAGCTGCTCGCCAACAGCTTCCATCCGGCCGGGCTGGAGAGCGCCGGCGGCAAGCTGGTGCTGCTGCAGCACGCCTACGACCTGGCCGAGATCGACCACATCTCGTACTCGACCCTGCAGGAGATGCTGCGCGAAGCGGCGGCTTCGCTGCTAGAGAAGAAACTGCAGCCGGCGCCGACCATCGAAGCCAGCATCCGCGGCTGGACCGGCGAACGCTTCGCGCCCGACGAGTCGGCGCTGGAACTGCGCTTCCTGCTGGGCTTCTCGCTCAAGCGCACGGACGACCCCTTCTATGCGGTGCCGGGCGACGAAGCCGGCGCCGATGCCTGGTACGCCGCACGCGAGGAGCGCTACCGTGCCTGGACCCGGGGCGCGGCGCCCCTGGTGCGCCGCCTGCTGGCTGCCGACCCGGATGCGATCCACGTCGACTTCCTGTACCAGGACCTGTTCTATGGCGCCAAGGAGCAGGGGGTGAGCGAGCTGACAACGCTGGGCATCCTGTCGGACGTGGCGCGGACCCTGAGCGAGAAGGACCTGGCGCCGGACCGCGTGCACGCCGCGGTGGCGCCGCTCGACGGCGGCGAGCACATCACCCTGCGCATCAACCTCTACGCGCTCGACGGCGGCAGCCCCTGGGGCAGTGTCGACAGTCCGGTCGACCTCGCCGCCGACCTCGGGGCCGAGATCGACAACCTGTGCGACGCGCTGCTCTCGCTCGGCCTGGAAGGGGTATCGATCGCCGAGGGCTTCAGCGAGGACGGCCACCCGGAAGGCGCCGAACCCTACCAGCCGGAGTAGGGCGGGGCGGATGGGTTGGGTATGGGCCGCTTTCCTACTACCTCGACAGTAGCCGCGGGGCCGCGGGCCGCCCTGTCCGGCGCACGCTTCCCAGAATGAGAACCGCGCATTGCGTGGATTGCCTCGGGTCGTTTCCGGGGCATTTTCATGCTCGAGGACGGTAAAAAACGCGTTGACTTTTCGTAGTGGTTCTTCTTGTATGGATGTAGGAAGCGCCCTACACAAGTTCACCCGACCGTCAGCGCTCCTCTATGAGAGCGCCGTGTAACATCTGGTTGCAATATTTCCCATTGAAAATGTTGCAATGCATAAATGAAAATATTGGGAAATTTGCATGTTACGATTCGGGGGTCCGGTGCGCTGATACGCGTTTCCGGGGACTGGCACTGAGAGAAAAACCTGCCAGGCTTTGCCAACAACTATAGCGCCCCGAAGGCGAAAGGAATTGAATATGCCGACCTTGATCGTGTTTTGCCACCTCCGTTGGGACTTCGTTTTCCAGCGCCCACAGCACCTGATGACCCGTCTGGCGGAACACTACGATATCCTGTTTGTCGAGGAACCGGTGTACAGCGAAGGAGAGGCATACCTGAAGAAGACGGCGGTGGCGCCGAACATCACGGTGTGCCGTCCGCATACCGCGATCCATGCGCCAGGCTTCCATGACGACCAGCTCCCGACCCTGCAAACCCTGCTGGCCGACCTGGTGCCCGGCGGCGAACAGCCGATCGTCTGGTTCTACACCCCGATGGCCCTGCCGCTGCTGCAAGGCCTGAACCCGTCCAAGATCGTGTACGACTGCATGGACGAACTGGCGATGTTCAAGAACGCACCGAAGCAGCTGCTGCAACGCGAAAGCGCGCTGCTGAACATGGCCGACGTGGTCTTTACCGGCGGCCCGAGCCTGTACCAATCCAAGCGCGACCGCCACGCCAACGCCCACTGCTTCTCGAGCAGCGTCGACGCCAAGCACTTCCGCCAGGCTCAGGACCGCGATATCTCGCATCCGGACCAGGAACACATCCCCCATCCACGCCTGGGCTTCTACGGCGTGATCGACGAGCGCCTCGACGTCGAGCTGGTCTCGAAGATGGCCGACGCCCATCCTGAATGGCAGATCGTGATGGTCGGCCCGGTCGTGAAGATCGACCCGGCCTCGCTGCCGAAGCAGCCGAACGTGCACTACATGGGCCAGCGCGGCTACGACCAGCTGCCGCAGTTCCTGGCCGGCTGGGATGTCTGCCTGCTGCCGTTCGCCATGAACGACTCGACCAAGTTCATCTCGCCGACCAAGGTGCTGGAGTATATGGCAGCCGAACTGCCGGCTGTCTCGACCCCGATCACCGACGTCAAGGTCCCGTACGGCGACGTGGTGGCCGTGGCCGCGACCGCGGAAGAATTCATCGCCGCCTGCGAACGCCAGCTCGCGCTCACCGAAACCGAGCGCCAGGCGATGGCCAAGCGCATGCGCGAAGTGGTCGCCGGCACCTCCTGGGACCTGACCGCGTCCCGTATGCACGAGCTGATCGAACAGGCCGTCCCGGGCCGCCACGCGCGCCTGCCGGCCGCCCCGGACGCCGCCCGCGCGGACGTGCTGCCGGTGAAATCGGCCAAGGTGCCGGTCGCGAAGACGGCCTGACAGGGTAAGCGGCCAGCGCGCGGGTGACCGGGCGCTGGCTGGCGACGGCGCGGCGGCGGTTCCCTCGGGGGCCGCCGCCGTGTTCTTTTCTGCTCCATCTTGTCGTAGGGTGGTCGGCTATGCCGACCGCGCGTCCAAAACAAGCCAGCATCACGGCTGCTCATACCCTTGCTGCACGCGCGGTCGGCAAGCGTGATCTGGTCCACTGGACCAGATCACCCCTACAAAAACAACCGGCGGAGCATCCTGGGATGCTCCGCAGGCCTTGATGGTGCTGCGACGTTCAGGCGATCCGCTTAGCGGTTGCCGCCACGTCCGCCGCCGTTGCCGCCGCCATTGCCACGATTGCCGCTCTGCTGGTTGCCGTCATTCTTGTGGCTCATGCGGCCGGCCTCGCGCGCTTCTTCCGAAGTGAACTCGTGGGCATTGCCCGATGCGTGGGCGGCGCGGCCGCCCTGCGAAGCGATTTCGCGCTGGCGCTGCGGGTCCATCGAGGCGAAGCCGCGGTTGCTGGAGCCGCCGCTTTGCGAGTTGCCGCCGCTGCCGCTCTGTGCGCTGCCACGGTTGCCGCCGCCGGATGCGCGGCCGCCCTGCGAGGCGACTTCACGCTGCTCCTGCTTGTCCATGGAGGCGAAGCCGCGCTTGCTGTTGTTTCCCTGGTTGTTCGATGCCATGATTGATCTCCTTTATCGATGACAGGGTTGGTAGGTAGCCCTTCCTCCTGCGCCCCGCGTCCTGCGTGGCGTGTTCCGGAAGAGGTGAGACCATCATAGGCCAGCGGTCTCGGCCGGGGTATAGGACTGTCCGGCCCGGCGCTGTAGGACCGCTCCGGCGCATACGAACGGGGCCTAATGCTTTGTCAGAACGCCAGCGGCATCGGCCGGCGGCCAGCCTCCGGCCGGGTCGCGGTGGTCGGCCACGCGCACCACCGACAGCGGGTGCGCGAACTGGATGCCCTCGCGCTGGAAGGCGCGGTAGATGTGCAGCAGGATGTCCTGCTGGGCGTCCATGTGCAGGATGTAGTCCGGGCTCTTGAAGTGGTAGACCACCTCGAAGTCGAGCGACCAGTCGCCGTAGCGGAAGAAGTGGGCGCGCTCGAAGTTGACGTCGCTGCGCGCCGCGACGATGTCTCGGATCATGGCCGGGATCGCCGTCACCTGGGCTTCGCTGGTGCCGTAGGCCACGCGCAGCACAAAGGCGACGCGGCGCGATTCCATGCGCTTGTGGTTGTGGATCCGGCTCCTGAGCAGCTCCCCGTTGGAGAACACGATCTGCTCGCCGCCCAGGCCGCGCAGGCGCGTGGTCTTCAGGCCGATGTATTCGACCGCGCCAAGGGCATCGCCGACGATGATGAAGTCGCCGACTTCGAAGGGCTTGTCGAGCATGATCGATAGCGAGGCGAACAGGTCGCCGAGAATGTTCTGGGTGGCCAGGGCCACCGCGATGCCGCCGATGCCCAGGCTCGCCACCAGGGTGGTGATGTTGAAGCCGAAGTTATCCAGCATCATGAGGAAGGCCACGGTCCACACCACCAGGCGCAGCATGAAGAACAGGATCGTGCTGGAAGCCTTGCGCGCGCCGTCGCCCGGCGTGGCAAGCAGCTGGCTGCGCCAGCCGCGCAGTGCGGTGTCGCCCCAGATGCCCAGCTGCAGGACCAGTCCGGCCACCGCGATGCGCGACACCACCAGGCGCCAGCTTTCCGGCATCACCAGGAAAATGCTGCCGAGGTAGATGCCGATCGCCAGTTGCGGCGTGATGAAGGTGCGGCGCAGCATCTTGACTACCAGGTCGTCGACCCGGGTGACGGTGCGCTGCGACAGGTCGCCCAGGCGGCGCAGGACGATCATGCGCAAGAAGAACATCGCCGCGGTCGCGCCGATGCAGACGCCGAGGGCCAGCGCCCAGTTTTCCAGATCATTATTGTGCAACAAGAATTCCATCCGCTACCCCATCTGCATGACAGCCAAAAGGGGACAGTGTGCGGTCCGGGCGGCTTGCGGCGCGCACAATTGACAGTGCCCGTGGCCGGCCGATACAGTAAGTCCACCACATTACCCAAGCTGCCCGCGGGCGGCATCGCATGGCCAAACATACCGTCTCCTGCGGCACCCTGATCGTCAACCCGCGGCGCGAGCTGCTGCTGTGCCACGTGACCCACACACCGAAATGGGATATCCCGAAGGGCATGCGCGACCCTGGCGAGACCGAGCTGGAAGCGGCGATGCGGGAACTGCGCGAAGAAACCGGCCTGCTGTTCGAGGCTGCGGCCTTTCGCGAGCTCGGCCCCTTCGCTTACCGCCGCGACAAGCGCCTGCACCTGTTCATGATCGAATCCGGGCCCGGCCTCGACAGCCTTGCGCACCTGCACTGCAGCACGAGTTTCCCGCACCACGTGACGGGCGTGCCGACGCCCGAGATGGACGGCTACCGCTGGGCGAGGCGCGACGAAGTGGGCGGCCTGTGCTGGCCGCGCATGGGCGAAGTGCTGCTGTCGATCGACTGGTGAAACATCGCCGTACGTAGGGTGGGCGGATCTTCCGCCCACGCGGTCAAGCAGCAAAGTCCTCTACCGCGTGGGCGGAGAATCCGCCCACCCTACATCAAGGCAGGTGCCCGAATCTCAGCCCAATCTCAGGCCAGCACTTCCTCGATCGCCGCCGTGGTGGCGGGCTTGGTGAGATGGTGGTCAAAGCCGGCGCGGGCGGTGCGCTCGCGGTCGGCCGCGCCGCCCCAGCCGGTCAGCGCGACCAGGCGCACCCCGGCGTAGGCCGGCTCGCTCCGGATCGCGCCGGCCACGTCGTAACCGGACATCCCCGGCATGCCGAGGTCGAGGAACACGACTTCGGGCTGGAACCCGGCCATCATGCGCAGCGCCTGGTGGCCGTCGTTGGCGACCAGGGCCTGGTGCCCGAGCTGGCCGAGCACGGCCGCCAGGGTCTCGGCGGCGTCGCGGTTGTCGTCGACCACCAGCACACGCCGCACGGGGCGCTCGCCGGCAGCGCCGGGCGCCGGGCCGGATGCAAGGGGAGGCTCCTCCGGCGCGGCCGCCAGCGGCAGGCGCACCGTGAACACGCTGCCGGCATTGGTGCCGGCGCTGGCCGCGTGCACGCTGCCGCCGTGCAGCTCGACCAGGCTGCGCACCAGCGACAGCCCGATTCCGAGCCCGCCGGCGGCGTGACGGCGGCCTTCGCCGATCTGGGTGAACATGGTGAATACGTCTTCCAGGCGCGCCGGATCGATGCCGATGCCGTTGTCCGACACCGCGATCACCGCATCAACGCCGTCGCGCTCGGCCGCCAAGACGATGCTGCCGCCGCGCGGCGTGTAGCGGGCCGCGTTGTTGAGCAGGTTCGACACCACCTGGGTCAGGCGGGTGGCGTCGGCGTCCACCACCAGCGCCTCATGAGGCATGCGCAGGTCGATGTGGTGGCGCGCCGCCTCGATCAGCGGCATGCTGGTCTCGACCGCCGCCGACAGCACGCCGGCCAGGTCGATGCGCTCGCGCTTGAGCGCGATCTGGCCGCGCGTGATGCGGGCCACGTCGAGCAGGTCGTCGACCAGGTGGACCAGCTGGCCGAGCTGGCGGTCCATGATCTCGTGGATGCGCGCCACCGCGGCCGGGTCGGCCCTGGGGCCGCCTTCGCTGCGGATGAACTGCAGGCCGCTGCGCAGCGGGGCCAGTGGATTGCGCAGCTCGTGGGCGAGGGTGGCCAGGAACTCGGTCTTGATCCGGTTCGCTTCCTCCAGGTCGGCCGCCATCTTGCGCAGCGCTTCCTCGCCCTTGCGGCGCTCGGTGATGTCGTTGAAGACCACGGCCACGCGGTGCTGCTCGGGCGGGCCGATGCGGCCGGCGTACACGTCGAACCAGCGACCCAGCTCGCGTGCCTCGTTCATGTAGCGCACCGGTTCGCCGGTGGCGACCACGCGGCCGTACAGGTCGAACCAGTGGCGCTCCAGGCGCGGCGCCAGCTGGCGCACGGTGCGGCCGACCGCGCCGACCAGGCCGGTATGCTTCTCGAAGGCCGGATTGGTCTCCAGGAAGCGGTAGTCGCAGGGCTGTCCGGCACTGTCGTACAGCATCTCGATCACGCACACGCCCTCGTCGATCGAGTCGAACAGGGTGCGGTAGCGTTCTTCGCTCAGGCGCAGCTGCTGTTCGGCTTCGAACTGGCGCGAGGCGTCGATCACCACGCCGCGCATGCGCCCCGCGCCGCCGACGGGGCCGCGTACCACGTTGCCGCGTGCGATCACCCAGCGCCAGCCGCCCTCTGCGCGCACCCGGAAGGTGGCGTCGTAGGGCGCACCGCGCGCCACCGCGTCCGCCAGCAGGGCCTCTACCCGCGCCAGGTCGTCGCGGTGGATCGCCTCGAAGAAGCGCGTGGCCGGTGCGCCTTCGCGCAGCGCCTCGGGTACGCCGAACAGCTCGGCCATGCGGGTGTCGCCGATGACGAGGTCGGCCTCCATGTCCCAGGTCCAGATCGCCAGCTCGGCCGCCGCGATGATGGATTCCAGGCGGGCCCGCGCGTCAATCAGGGCCGCCTCGGCGCGGCGCCGCTCGGCCGTCGCCACGAAGGCGTCGATGTAGAAGCGCAGCTTGGCGCGCAGGATGACGGGGGACAGCGGTTCGGTCAGCACCGCGACGGCGCCGGCCTCGTACAGGGATTCGACCGGGAAGGCGGTGTCGCCTGGTACGCCGATCGCCACCAGCGGTGTATGGGCCGAGCGCCGCGTGGCGCGCACCTGGCGCACGGTGGCGGCCTGCGCCGCGGCGTCGCCGGCATAGCCGACCAGCACCAGGGCGAAGTCCTGGCGCGCTAGCCGCGCCAGCCCCTCGGCCGGCGAACGGGCATGCTCGATCGTTTCGCCGAGTTCGCTCGCGACGCGCTCCAGCACCTGGTCCGGGAGCGGGCGTTCGCAAATGAACAGCACGCTGGCGTGGCCAGGCGCCGTCAAGGGTGTCCCCAGCGGTGGGTTGATCGTCGCATGCGTGCTTCTCCTCGGTCTGGGCGTCAATCTACGGTCCCGATGCCTTCCTGTCAACGCCCGCAGGATGCGTAGCGCCGCGCTCGCGCCGCGCCTTGGCAATTGCCAGTAGTATTTGCGCTCTCAGGGCAGCACGCCGGCCAGGCGCGCGGCCACAGGCCAGACAGAGGAGGAAAAAACATGGACAGCGGAGCAGCCGCACAATACGACGTGGCCGACATCATGCGCGGCATCTATGGGGACGGGATCATCGCCTGCCGCGGCGCCTTCAGCCGCGAGCTGATCGGCGAACTGCGCGCCGACATCGACCGCCTGTTCGAGGAAGCGCTGGGGCGCGAGGGCGGGGCGCTCAACCGCGGCCCGAACCGCTACTACGTCGAGGTGCATCCGGAGCGCCTGCGCTCCTTCGTGACGATCGCCGCCCACCCCTGGATCCACGCGGTGTGCAGCGCGGTGCTGGGGCCGGAGTGGCGTATCGTCGAAGTCGGCTTCGACGTGCCGGGCCCGGGCGCCATGCACCAGCCCTGGCACCGCGATTTCGCCTCGCCGCCGGAAACCGTGCAGGGCCGGCGCCTCAGTTCGCTCGCCTTCAATCTCACCACGGTCGACGTGACCGAGGACATGGGACCGTTCGAGATCGCGCCCGGCACCCAGTGGGACCTGTACCAGGGCGACCCGATGTTCCCGGACAAGTCCCTGTACCCGCGCTACGAGGCGCTGGCCCAGCGCAAGCTGCCGAAGGTAGGCGACATCTCGGCGCGCTCCGCGCTGACCATCCACCGCGGCACCGCCAACCGTTCGAACCTGTCGCGCCCGGTGCTGGTGGTGGGCGCCGACGCGCCGGACGCCACCAACGCCATCAAGCACGACCTGCAGATGTCGCGCGCCTATTACGACAGCCTGCCGGACGGGGTGCGCCGCCACCTGAACTGCCGCGTGGTCGACCAGCTCGAGCCGATCTACCAGGCGCATACGATCGAGGGCCTGAAGATGGGCGTGACGATGGGGGGCTGAAGCGGGGACGGGCCGCCCGCGGCGGCCCAGGAGATTACGCTTTGTCCGGCACGCCCTGCGAGGGCACCGGGGTCTTGAGCGCGTCCGGCACGGCGTCGGCGATGCCGTTCTCGGGCAGTTGGCCGACGTGGCGCGCTTCGTCGGAATGCTGGTCGAGGCTCACTTCTTCGGCTACGTCGAAGCGGCCGTCCTCGGCGCCTTCTTCACCGGGAAGCAGGTTCTCGGAACGCTGGTCCTGGCCGCCGCCGGCGATCGGGTTGTCGTTTGGCTTGGCCGGGTTCTGTCCTGGCTGGGTGGGTGGGGCCATGCTGTCCTCCTGTTGACGGTTTATCATGGCCCATTATCGCGCCGCCCTCCGGCGGCGGGCGCACGCTAGTCGCGCCGGTCCTTGGGCGGCAGGTTCTTCTCCACGATCGCCCACACGATCAGCCCGTAGGCCAGCACCCGGATCAGGTAGTGCGCGGGCGAATCCTCGCCCGCCTCGTTCAGTACCGCCGAATACACGCGGTGCAGGCCTTCGATGAAGAAGGACAGGGCGAAATACAGGAAGAAGCGGTCGCCGGTATTGCGCCAGAAGCGCAGGAAGAACAGGGCGATGGTGAGCGAAGCCATCGAGATCGCGCCATACATCATCTGGATCATCGCTTCACTCCTTCTCGTAGATCAGGCCGTAGAGCAGCAGCAGGCAGGCGACCAAGGCGCTGATCACCCGCAGCGGCATGAAATCGACATTCGGGAACACGATCTTGTCGAAAATCAGGAACAGATTGTTGAACGTCATCACTGCAAAGCACAGCCCGCTCCAGAACAGGAGGCGGTAGCGCGTCCGCCGGTAGCTGGCAAAGAGCAGCCAGGTACAGGCCAGCGAGGTCAGCATGCACAAGGTATAGATGAGTTCGCCCATTTAATGTTCCTTACGCAGGCGGAAGGCGTCGGCGAACTGCTGCGCCTTCCGGTCCAGTGTGGAGTGGATCAGGTTGGTGATGTCGACCAGGTGGCGCGAGTACAGCTCGGCCAGGTTGTCGACGCGTTCGCGCAGGGCCTCGCTCGCCGGGGCGTAGCAATACTGTTGCGCCTGTGGCGCAGGGCAGGGCGCGGCCATGCCGGCCCGGCACAGCTCGTCGAGGAGGCCCTGGGCCGTGCGTTCGCTGGTATACAGGCGGCCGGCGAGCATCTCCCCAGTCCATTCCTGGCCGGGATTTGCACGCAGCAGCAGCAGCGCTTCGAGGAAGGGCACGGAGGGTACGCTCGTCAAGATGAAACGGCGCAAGTCCTCTGGGATCGGCGGACGATTCATTCGCTTCGGGTGAAATTTCCCAAAAGGAATCTTTTGTTGAGAAAGGCAAAAGTCTAACGTATTCTTGCCGGAAACGCATTTCCAATCGTGCGCATGCATTTTTGCGGTTGTGTTTGACGGCCCTCAAGGTCGCTCGGCTACAATGCGCCCTATCGATAGTTTTGATTAGCTCAACATGTTCCAAGCCTTGCTGGCCCGTCTTGCGCGCCTGTCCTTTGCAGGTGCGCTGCTGGCCGCCGGCGCCGTCCAGGCCGCCGGTTGTCCTTCCCACTACCTGGATGGCCGCGCGCCGGAAATCCGCAACCCGAAGCTGGGCGCCGCCACCCGCGAACTCTGTTACAGCGAATTCGGCGTGATGCATTCGGGCGTGACCCGCACCGCGCTGTGGTCGGCCGAACACCTGGCGCCGAGCCAGCTGGAGGCCGCCGAAGGCCTGGACCGCGACAACGCCTTCCATCCCGAGCCGCGCCTGCCGCGCGGCCAGCGCGCCGAACTGTCCGACTATGCCCGCAGCGGCTTCGACCGCGGCCACCTGGCGCCCAACGGCGACATGCCGGACCGGCGCGCCCAGCGCGAGAGCTTCTCGCTGGCGAACATGGTGCCGCAGGACCGCGAGCACAACCGCCACATCTGGGCGCCGATCGAAGGCGCGGTGCGCAAGATGGCCAAGCGCGAAGGCTCGCTGTACGTGATCACCGGCCCGGCCTTCCTCGGCAGCAGCCTGCAAAAGGTCGGCAACGTACTCGTGCCCACCCACCTGTACAAGGTGGTGTACAGTCCCCGCCAGAAGGCGGCCGCCGCCTGGTTCGTCGAGAACCGCGGCGACGCGCCGATCCAGGTGATCCCGGTGGCGGAGCTCGAACGCATCGTCGGCATCGAACTGCTGCCCTCCCTGAGCCGGCAGCAAAAGGAGCGCATGCTCGCGCTGCCGAAGATCCGCCAGGGCAAGAGCCGCGACCGGAACCGCTACTGACCGGAGAAGCCATGAGCAGGAAAAAAAGTTTTACCCCCTACGCCAACGAAGCCGACGTGCTAGAGATCGGCAATCTGATGCTGGAAAACCGTCTCGACCGCATCACCATCTCGGGCGACCTCGACCTGACCGCCGACCAGGCCGGCCTGGAAGCGGCGCGCCGCCTGCACGCGCAGCTGGGCGAAATCGTCACCGCCCTCGAGGCGCGCGAGCTGCCGGAACAGCTGCCGCCGCCCGCCGTCAAGACGGTCGACAATCCCTTCTCCTGACCCTGCCGCCCCGGCCGGCATGCCGCCCGTCAAGGGTGTGCGCTGCCGGCGATGTTTGGAGTACGCTGGTCCGCTCTCGCATTTGCGATACCGAGGAGGCGGCAGATGTCCAGCAATTCCCACGAATCCATAGGCCAGGACGGTCTGCGGATCCCCGTGATCGAGGAGCAGCTCGCAGTCGGCACCCGCGTGGTCGACACCGGCCGCGGCGTGCGCATCCATAAAACCGTTACCGAACAGCCGGTCACCATCGACGAGCGCCTCATGCGCGACGAGATGGAGGTCCGGCGGGTGGCGGTCGACCGTGTGGTGGACGCCGGCGAAACGCCGGCGCCACGCTACGAGGGCGACACCCTGGTCGTCCCCGTGCTCGAGGAAGTGCTGGTGGTGGAACGCCGCCTGCGCATCAAGGAAGAGCTGCACATCACCCGCATCCAGCGCGAGGAGAGCTACCACGACACCGTCCCGCTCAAGGCCGAGCGGGTCGAGGTCGAGCGCTTCGACGACGCCGGCGCGCCACCTTCACCCTGACTCAACCCCTGTTTCCGGAGGTCTTACCATGCAACACACGCTTGTAGCTGTCTTCGACAACCGTACCGACGCCCAGAATGCCCTCAACGAACTGCTGTCCTCGGGCTTTTCCAGCACTGACGCGCGCCTCTCCGGCAGCGACGCCGGCAGCGCCACGTCGGCATCGTCCGGCGCCGATGACGACCTTGGCATCGGCGGTGGCATCAAGAGCTTCTTCAGCAACCTGTTCGGCACCGACAACAGCGATCACGCCAACCGCTACGAAGGCGCCGTGACCCGCGGCCAGCACGTGCTGACCGTGACCGCGGACTCCTTGCCGGAAGTCGAGCGCGCGGCCGACCTGATCGAGCGCTACGGCCCGACCGACATCGACGAGCATTCCGACGGGGTCGGCAGCATGGGCGCTGGCGCGCTGCTCGCCGGTAGCGGCAGCGGCATGAGCTCGTCCTCGATGTCGTCCCAGTCGTCCGGCCTGCAGTCCGACACGCTGCAGTCCGGCTCCCAGCAGGGGCTCGCCGGCGGCGCCTCGCTGCAGCGCGATACCCAGATGCAGACGGGTGCGACCGGCGCCAACATCGCCGCCACCCAGTCGATCCCGGTGGTGGAAGAGCAGCTGAAGGTCGGCAAGCGCGAAGTGCAGCGCGGCGGCGTGCGCATCTATTCGCGCATCGTCGAGACGCCGGTCAATGAAAGCATCGGCCTGCGCGAAGAGCATGTGGACGTGCAGCGCCGCGTGGTCGACCAGCCGATCAGCCCGGCCGACGCCACCGCCTTCAAGGAGCAGACCATCGAGATGCGCGAAACCGCCGAGGAAGCCGTGGTCGAGAAATCGGCCCGCATCGTCGAGGAAGTCACCCTCGGCAAGCAGGTCAATGAACGCCAGGAGCAGATCACTGACACCGTGCGCCACACCGAAGTGGACGTGCAGCGCGTGGGCGGCACCATGGCGCAATCCGACCTGCGCGACGACGACAGCTATTTCCGCAACCACTTCACCAGCAACTACGGCAGCTCGGGTGCTTCCTATGACGACTATGCGCCGGCCTACAGCTACGGCTCGCAGATGGCCAGCAGCGGCCGCTACAGCGGACGCCAGTGGGACGATGTCGAATCCGACCTGCGTACCGACTGGGAATCGCGTGGCGGCGCCGGCGGCGCCTCGACCTGGGAAAAGATGAAGGCGGCGGTGCGCCATGGCTGGGACCGGATGACCGGCGACACGGGCAGCAACCGGACTTACTGATCGCAGAAGCGGCTCAAAACGGCGCCTCCGGGCGCCGTTTTTACATCGCTCCCACTGTCCGGTCAGCCGCGCGCGGGTACTGCCGGGTTTGGAGTAATCTGGTCCCGTGCACATGCGCGCCCCGGGTGCCATGAGCCGTCGCGACCTCGCCCCATTCGCCAGAGCGGGCCGGGGTCGGACTGTTCCGCTGCACCCCGCGCGTGCTTCGACATTCACCCCTTACGGAGGAACGACCATGCAACATACTCTTGTAGCCGTGTTCGACAACCGGACCGACGCACAGAATGCGATGAACGAGCTGATGTCCTCGGGCTTCTCGCGCGACGAGGTCAAGCTTTCCAACGCCGACCCGACCGGCATGACGGACAGTGTCACCGGACAGCCGTCCACCAGCCATGATTCCAGCTCCGACACGCTGGCCGACGGCACCGGCCTGGGCATCGGCGCTAGCATCAAGCACTTCTTCACCGACCTGTTCGGCGCAGACAACAGCCCCCATGTCAGCAAATATGAAGGCGCCGTCACCCGCGGCCACCACGTGCTGACCGTGCGCGCCGATTCGCTGCCGGAAGTCGAGCGCGCCGCCGACATCGTCGAGCGCTACGGCCCGACCGATATCGACGAGCAGGCATCCGGCCCGGGCGCCGACATGGGCACCTTGGGCGCCTCGGGTGGTCTGTCCGAATCGATGCGCATGAGCGGCGCCGGCGGCATGCAGCAGTCGTCGCAGATGTCGGCGCAGTCCGATACCGGCTCCAGCCAGGGCGGCATGACTGCCACCGGCGCGGCGATCTCGTCCACCGGCGTCGGCGCCAGCATGGGCGCGGGATCGGGCCCGAACGCGATCCAGCAGCTCGACAATCCGGGCGACCGCAAGCTGTTCCAGCAGCAGTCGCTCAACCAGGCCGAGCCGATGGGCACGACCTACCAGGAGCCGCAGGGCAAGAGTGGCCTGACCGCAACCGGCGGCACCTCGCTTCAGGCCTCCACCCTGCAGGAAAACTCGGTGCAGGCGTCCGCACTCGAAGGCACCCAGAGCGACCGCAGCCTGCACAGCTCGGGCATCCAGGGCGGCACCCTGCAAGGCTCCTCGCTGGACGGCTCGGCCATGCAGGGCACCAGCGGTTCGATGCAGCGCGACACGGCCATGGGTTCCGGCAGCACCGGCTACAACGAAACCCAGCGCGGCAAGTCGCGCATCTATTCGCGTTCGCAGGATGCCGGCGCGGGCGGCGGCAGCGGCCTGGCTATCGGCAGCAATTTCTTCGGCGACGATGACGACGCCTACCGCAACCACTTCCTCGCCAACTACAGCGGCGACGATTACGATCGCGTCAAGCCTGCCTACGCCTATGGCTCGGAAATGGCACGTAGCGACAAGTACCGCGGCCGCAAGTGGGACGAAGTCGAGAACGACCTGCGCAGCGACTGGAGCACCCGCAATGGCGGCAGCGCCGCCGGCGATACCTGGGACCGCATAAAGGCCGCCGTCCAACGCGGCTGGGATCGCATGACCATGGACCGCGACGACGACACCTATTACCGCAGCCATTACGATACCAACCTGAGCAACTCCGGCATGGACTACGACAGCGTCAAGCCGGCGTATTCCTATGGTTCCGAGATGCGCAAGAGCGAGATGTACCGCAACCGGCCGTGGGACGATATCGAAGGCGACCTGGCGCGCGGCTGGGATTCCCGCGTCACCGGCACCACCGGCACCACGGGCATGTCGACCTCGAGTACCACCGGCACCGGCGCAGGCGCAGCCGTCAGCGGCGCCTGGGACAAGATGAAAACCGCCGTCCGTCATGGCTGGGATCGCATGACCGATGACGAGGACGACGACCGCGAGTACCGCAGCCACTGGAACGCCACCTACAGCACCGCCACCGGCGCCGGCAGCTACGACGACTACAAGCCGGCCTACAGCTACGGTTCCGAGATGGCGCGCAACGAGAAATACCGTGGCCGCCAGTGGGGCGAGGTCGAGAACGACCTGCGCACCGACTGGGATTCGCGCTACGGCAGCGGTGACCAGTCGACCTGGGAGAAGATGAAGTCGGCCGTGCGCCACGGCTGGGATCGCATGACTTCCTGATCCACACGCTGTAAAAAAGAATCGGCGCCTGCGTGGCGCCGATTTTATTTCCACATCTATCGAAGCGTCATGGGCAGCCGGAAGTCTTACGCAGCCTCGCTCAGCGGCAGGCTGATGCGGTTGCGTCCCATGTGCTTGGCCCGGTACAGGGCGGCGTCGGCGGTCGCGACCAGCTGGCTGGCGTTGTTGTCGGGCCCGGCAAGGGCGGTGGCGGCGCCGATCGACACCGTCACATGGCGGGTCGGCGCGGTGGAGGGCAGCTGCAGCGCCTCGACCCGGCAGCGGATGCGCTCGGCGACGATGGCCGCGCCCTTGAGCGACTGGTTGGGCAGGATCACGGCGAACTCCTCGCCGCCGTAACGCGCCACCAGGTCATTGGCCCGCATCTCGCTGGCGACGGCGCGGGCGATGCGCTTCAGGCATTCGTCGCCGCCGAGGTGGCCGTTGGCGTCGTTGTAGGCCTTGAAGTTGTCGACGTCGACCATCAGGAGCGACAGCGGCTGCTGCTGGCGCAGGGCGCGCGCCCATTCCGCGTGCAGGGTGTCGTCGAAACAGCGCCGGTTGGCGAGGCCCGTCAGCCCGTCGCGGGTAGCCAATTGCTCGAGCGCCACCTGCGCCATCTTCTCGTCGGTCAGGTCGCGCAAGGTCTCGACCACGGCCGCCAGCGCGCCGTCGGCCCCGAAGATCGGGCTGGCGTCGGCAGCCAGGTAGCGCCGGCGCCCGGCGCGCGGCATGTCGAACCAGCTCTCCAGGCACAGGCTGTTGGGGGCGCTCTCGTTGGCGCAGCGCGGCAGGATGCGGCGTACGTCCTCGCTGCGGTTCTGCAGCACCAGGTCGGCCAGGGTAGGGCGGCGGTGGTCATAAAAGCTGCGCCAGTGCTCGCTCGTGCCCAGCACCTCGTGGGCCGGCACGCCGGTGAGCAGTTCGCAGGCACGGTTCCAGATCATTACCCGGCCGTCCGTGTCCAGTACGAACACGGGGATCGACAGGGACGCCACCAGCTGACCGACGAAGGCCCCGTCTTTCACGAGTGTGGTCGGGGCGGGCGGGGTGCTGGGGCTTGCTGGACTGATCATGGTCTTCCTCTGCGGTTCCGGTCGTCGATTAACTGCCAACAGGAAACGATTCTGCTACCGCGAAGGTGCAACCTTATTGATTTGCAGCAAGACTCCAGCGCAAGCCAGTGGCGCGCCCGCCACGCAGGCGAGGAGCTGCTAGGCTGGCGCCGGCGTTCGGTACAGGGGCAGCGTCGCGCACAACACCGTCCCGCCGCGCCGTCCAGGGGCCAGGGTCAGCGTGCCGCCATAGGCTTCGGTACGCTCGCGCATGCCGTCCACGCCGTAGCCGGCGCTGCTCCGCCGCGGTGGGAGCGGACCGATGCCGTCGTCCTCGACCGTCAGCACCGCCTCGCCGGCGGCTTCGAGCAGGCTCACGCAGACCGTGGTGGCCTGGGCGTGGCGCGCCACGTTCGACAGCGATTCCTGCAGTACGCGAAACAGCACGGCGTCCCGCTCGCCGTCGCGCTCGGTGTCAGGCGCCGGGTCCTGGCTGGCGTCGAAGCGGTAGTCGAGCCCGTGCAGGCGGGCGAAGTCGGCCAGGTGGCGCTCCGCCGCCTGGCGCAGGCTCTGGCCGGCCGTGATCGGCCGCAGGCCGCCGACGATCGCGCGCACGGCGCGGATTGCGCCATCAAGGCTGGCGATCGCCGTGCTCAGCCTGTCGTGGGCGCCGGGGGAGGTGCCGCGCAGCGCGGCCTGCTGCAGGGCCAGCTCGGCCCGCAGCGACAGCAACCGGTGGCCCAGCTCGTCGTGCAGGTCGCGCGCGATCCGGCTGCGCTCGGCTTCGCGCACGCTTTCCTGCTGCCGTACCAGCCGGCACAGCACTTCGTGGCTCCCGGCCAAGGCATGTTCGGATTCGGCATGGGCGCCGCGTGCGGCCTGCAGCTGGCGCTCGAGCACGTTGCCACGCTCCAGCGCCGCCTGCGAGCGGCGTCCAAGCAGCAGGGCCAGCGCAAGGGCCGCCAGCGTGACCAGGGCGGCGCCGGCCAGTTCCGGCGCGGCGCTCGGCTGCGGCAGTGGAAAGGGCAGTGCCGCGGCGGCCGGCGCGGAGACGGCCATCGCGGCAAATGCTGATAAACATATTAGGAATGATGTGGGCTTGTTCATGGCGTCCTTCTTACGAGCATTCGGAACATTCCGTATGAAGGTACACCTTATTCCGACAGGAAATGTTGCTCATCCTCAATGCATACGAGACAGCGGGTGCGAGGCGGCGGCCATACCACCGGCCGGGCGGCGCGGGGTATAATGGAAGGTTGACGAGAGGCTTACCGTGACTTACAGCATCAAAGAGATCTTCTACACCCTGCAGGGCGAAGGCGCCCATGCCGGGCGCCCGGCCGTGTTCTGCCGCTTTTCCGGCTGCAACCTGTGGACCGGCCGCGAGGCCGACCGCGCCACCGCGGTCTGCCAGTTCTGCGACACCGATTTCGTCGGCACCGACGGCGAGCGCGGCGGCAAGGTCCGCGATCCGGATGCGCTGGCTGCCGAGATCGACGGCCTGTGGCCGGAGCTTCATCCTGCCAGCAAGTACGTGGTGTTCACCGGCGGCGAGCCGCTGCTGCAGCTGGACCGCCCGCTGATCGACGCGATGCATGCGCGCGGCTTCACGATCGCGATCGAGACCAACGGCACGCTGCCGGTGCCGGAAGGCGTGGACTGGGTCTGCGTCAGCCCGAAGATGGGATCGACGCTGGTGGTCGGGAAGGGCAACGAGATCAAGGTCGTCATCCCGCAGCTCGGGCAAGACCTCGCTGCCTACGAGCAGCTCGACTTCGAGAACTTCTACGTGCAGCCGATGGACGGCCCGCTCGCCGCGCACAACACGCGCCTGGCGATCGAGACCTGCCGCCGCAATCCCAAGTGGAAGCTCAGCCTCCAGACCCACAAACTCCTCCAGATTCCTTAAGAGATTTACAAGATCGCCCCCGCAATGTTGACCATTACCCGCAAGCTGGAATTCGATGCCGGCCACCGAATTCCCGACCACAAGAGCCAGTGCCGCAACCTGCACGGCCACCGCTACACCCTCGAGATCACCCTGACCGGCGACGTGATCGACGTTGAAGGAAATTCCGACAACGGCATGATCATGGACTTCTCGGACGTCAAGACGCTGGCGAAGGAACACCTGGTCGACGTGTGGGACCATGCCTTCCTCGTGTATGAAAAGGATGACAAGGTGCGCGAGTTCCTGGCCTCGCTGCCCGGCCACAAGACCGTGGTGATCGACTGTATCCCGACGGTCGAGAACCTGGCGCGCGTCGCCTTCAACATCCTGAAATCGGTGTTCACCGACCGCTTCGGCACCGGCCTGCGCCTGCACAAGCTGGTCCTGCACGAGACCCCGAACTGCTGGGCCGAAGTCACCGATGCACGATAAGTACATGGGGCTGGCCCTGGAACAGGCGCGCCTGGCCTGGGCCGAGGGCGAGGTGCCGGTGGGCGCGGTGGTGGTCAAGGATGGCGAAGTGATCGCCACCGGCTACAACCAGCCGATCGGCCGCCACGACCCGACCGCCCACGCCGAGATCGTCGCGCTGCGCGCCGCCGCCGACAAGCTGGGCAACTACCGGCTGCCCGGCTGCGAACTGTACGTCACGCTGGAACCCTGCATCATGTGCTCGGGGGCGATGATGCACGCGCGCCTGGCGCGCGTCGTGTACGCGGCGGTCGACCCCAAGACCGGCGCCTGCGGCTCGGTGCTCGACCTGTTCCAGGAAGGGCGCCTGAATCACCACACGGTCGTCGAAGGCGGCGTCATGGCGGAGGAGTCGAGCAGCCTGCTCAAGGCCTTCTTTGCCGAACGCCGCGCCGCCGCGCGCAAGTTGCCGACCGCTGACGAAGCGCCTGCAACGGGCGCTTGAGGCTCTGCGCGGTGCGCAGTCGAGCGTAAGATAAATCGTACGCCCGCACGAGCGCACTGCCAGGATTGAAAGTGGTATGCTGGCCGCATGCCGCTGATGCGCCGAAACGACAAGCCGCCATGCCCACGCTGAATGCCAACGGAATCCGCATCGCCTTCGATACCGCAGGCGACAGAAAGTCACCGCCCCTGCTGCTGGTGCACGGACTCGGCATGCAGCTCACCGCCTGGCCCGACGAATTCGTCGAAGGCCTCGTCGAGCTCGGTTTCTACGTGATCCGCTTCGACAACCGCGACTGCGGACTCTCCACCAAATTCGAACAGGCCGGCGTGCCCAACCTGGGCCTGGCCTGGCTCAAGTCGAAGCTCGGCTGGCCGCTGCGCGCCGCCTATCGGCTGGAAGACATGGCCGAAGACGCGATCGGCGTGCTGTCGGCCCTGGGCCTGGCGCGCGCCCACGTGGTGGGCGTCTCAATGGGCGGCATGATCGCGCAAATCCTCGCCGCCCGTTATCCGAAGCGTATCCTGAGCCTGACCTCGATCATGTCCAGTTCCTGTCGGCGCGGCCTGCCCGGCCCGGCGCGCAAGCTGGGCAAGCTGCTGTCCAGCCGTCCTGCCGACCCCGGCAACATCGACAGCATCATCGAACACGGCGTCGGCATCCTGCGCGCGATCGGCAGCCCGTCCTATCCGACGCCGGACAAGCAGCTGCACAAGCGGGTGGCCCGCTCGATACGCCGCAGCTACTGCCCGGGAGGCATGGCGCGCCAGATGATGGCGATCGCGGCCTCGGGCGACCGCTGCGCGCAGCTCTCGACCATCACCGCGCCCTCGCTCGTGATCCACGGCGCCGCCGACCCGCTGGTGCCGGTCGCCTGCGGCGAAGACACCGCCAGCCGCATTCCGAACGCCCGCCTCGAGATCATCGAGGGCATGGGCCACGACCTGCCGCCGCAGCTGGTCGAGCGGATTCTCGCCTTGATCGACGCCCATGCCAGGGGTAAGATGTTGCCAGACTCAACACCCCGGCTCTTCGTCAAACAGTGATCACCCAACAACTCGGCATCGCCGTCGTGGCCCCGGCCGGCCAGGCGCTCGACCCGTGCGCGGTCGACCGCGGCATCGCCCGCCTCGAGCAGCACGGCTGTCTCGTCCATAACTACTACGACCACAGCGCCATCCACGAACGCTTCGGCGGCACCGACGAAGGCCGCCTGGCGCAGCTGCGCGCCGCCATCGAGGATCCGAACGTACAGATCATCATGGCCCTGCGCGGCGGCTACGGCGCCACGCGCCTGCTGCCGCACATCGATTTCGAGGCGATCGCCGTCAGCGGCAAGCTGTTCGTGGGCTTTTCCGACATCACCGCCATCCACATGGGCCTGATGGCCCGTACCGGGGCGCTCAGCTATGCGGGGCCGATGATCGCGGGCGACTTCGGTTGCAGGGAGCCGGTGCAGTTCACGCTGGACAACTTCTGGCAGTGCCTGGCGGGCCCGACCCACACCATTACCGAGTGCGTGCGCGGCAATCCCTGCATCGAAGAAGCCGGCACCGTCTGGGGCGGCAACCTGGCCATGATCGTGTCGCTGCTGGGCACGCCGTACTTCCCGCGGATCGACGGCGGCATCCTGTACCTGGAAGACATCGCCGAGCACCCGTACCGGGTCGAGCGCATGTTGCTGCAGCTGGACCAGGCCGGCGTGCTGGCGCGCCAGCGCGCCATCGTCCTGGGCGACTTCTCCGGCTACAAACTGGCGCCGAACGACAATGGCTACGATTTCGACACCATGCTGGCCCACCTGCGCGCCACGCTGCCGGTGCCGATCCTCACGGGCCTGAGTTTCGGCCATATCCCGCGCCGGGTGACGATTCCCTTTGGCGCGCAGGGCAGGCTGGTCTCGCATGAAGAAGGCTTCACGCTCAGCCTGTCGGATTATCCAACGCTGCGCAGCGTCCCAAGCTACAGCTGAGCCCAGTACGACACCCCTGGACGGCGCGCGCAAGTGCGCCGTCTGTATTTCTGCCCCCTGGTGTCGCCCTGCGGGCCCCGCGATGGTAAAATCGCGGGTTATCCGGCAACTTCGTTGCTAACTTCGCTTTCAAAGGTTTCCTAGTGCTATCTACTGCCAATATCACCATGCAATTCGGCGCCAAGCCGCTGTTCGAGAACATCTCCGTCAAGTTCGGTGAAGGCAACCGTTACGGCCTGATCGGCGCGAACGGTTGCGGCAAGTCGACTTTCATGAAGATCCTCGGCGGCGACCTGGAACCGTCGGCCGGCAACGTCAGCCTCGACCCGGGCGAGCGCCTGGGCAAGCTGCGCCAGGACCAGTTCGCGTACGAAGACGTGCGCGTGCTGGACGTCGTCATGATGGGCCACACCGAGCTGTGGAACGCCATCTCCGAGCGTGACGCGATCTACGCGAACCCGGAAGCGACCGACGAAGACTACATGAAAGCGGCCGAGCTCGAAGGCAAGGTCGCCGAATACGACGGCTACTCGGCCGAAGCGCGCGCCGGCGAACTGCTGCTGGGCCTGGACATCGCCAGCGACCTGCACCAGGGCCCGATGAGCGCCGTTGCGCCGGGCTGGAAGCTGCGCGTGCTGCTGGCCCAGGCCCTGTTCTCGAATCCCGACATCCTGCTGCTCGACGAACCGACCAACAACCTGGACATCAACACGATCCGCTGGCTGGAGGACATCCTCAACCAGCGCAATTCGACGATGATCATCATCTCGCACGATCGTCACTTCCTGAACCAGGTCTGCACCCACGTGGCCGACATGGACTACGGCACCCTGAAGGTCTACCCGGGCAACTACGACGACTACATGCTGGCCTCGACCCAGGCGCGCAACCAGCAGCTGGCCAACAACGCCAAGGCGAAGGAAAAGGTCGCCGAACTGCAGGACTTCGTGCGCCGCTTCTCGGCCAACAAGTCCAAGGCGCGCCAGGCGACTTCGCGCGCCAAGCAGATCGACAAGATCAAGATCGAGGAATTCAAGCCGTCTTCGCGCGCCTATCCGTTCGTGCGCTTCGAAGGCGAGAAGAAGCTGCACCGCCTGGCCGTGGAAACCGAGGGCCTGTCGAAAGCCTACGACCGCCAGCTGTTCAAGAACTTCTCGATCATGGTCGAGGCGGGCGAGCGCATCGCGATCATCGGCGCCAACGGTGCCGGTAAAACCACGCTGCTGCGCTGCATCGGCGGCCAGGAGATTACCGGTCTCGCGGCCGACCAGGGCCGCGTGAAGTGGGCCGAGAACGCCAACGTCGGCTACATGCCGCAGGATCCGACCGAGGAATTCGCCGGCGGCGAAAACCTCACCGACTGGATGGGCCAGTGGACGCAGGAAGGCGACGACGACCAGGCCGTGCGCTCGATCCTGGGCCGCCTGCTGTTCGGCGGCGACGAAGTCAAGAAGTCGGTCAAGGTGCTGTCCGGTGGCGAGAAGGGCCGCATGATGTACGGTAAGCTGATGCTGGGCCGTCACAACGTGCTGCTGCTCGACGAACCGACCAATCACATGGACATGGAATCGATCGAGTCGCTCAACATCGCGCTCGACAAGTACGCCGGCACCATGATCTTCGTGTCGCACGACCGCGAGTTCGTGTCCTCGCTGGCCACCCGCATTCTCGAGGTCCGCGAGAACGAAGTCGTCGACTTCCGCGGCAGCTATGAAGAGTACCTGACCAGCCAGGGTATCGATTAATTTGTAGGGTGGGCGGGTCTCCCGCCCACGCGGTGATCGCTCAAGGCTCCGCTCCCGTGCCGGATGAACTTGATGCTACGTATCACCGCGTGGGGTGCATTGGTCCAGTGGACCAACGCACGAGCCGCCCACCCCACAGGAGACTAGCTGAATGAACGCACCAGTCAAAATATACGAATACGACCACCCGCAGGTGGGCGAGTCCTGCAGCATCAACCCGGCGACCGCCGAAGCCTGGGCGCGCGTGCCCGCGGTCCCGAGCGCCGCCGAGAAGGCGGAGCTGAAGGAACGCATCAAGCGCCTCCTCAAGGAGCGCAATGCGGTGCTGGTTGCCCACTACTACGTGGACGCCGAGCTGCAGGACCTGGCCGAGGAAACCGGCGGCTGCGTGTCCGATTCGCTCGAGATGGCGCGCTTCGGCCGCGACCACCCGGCTTCGACCCTGGTGGTCGCCGGCGTGCGCTTCATGGGCGAATCGGCCAAGATCCTGAGCCCGGAAAAGACGATCCTGATGCCGGACCTGGACGCGACCTGCTCGCTCGACCTGGGCTGCCCGGCCGACGAATTCGCCGCCTTCTGCGACCAGCATCCGGACCGCACCGTGGTGGTCTACGCGAATACCTCCGCCGCAGTGAAGGCGCGCGCCGACTGGATGGTGACCTCGTCGATCGGCCTGGACATCGTCAAGCACCTGCACGAGCAGGGCAAGAAGATCCTGTGGGCGCCCGATCGCCACCTGGGTTCCTACATCCAGAAGCAGACCGGCGCCGACATGCTGCTGTGGCAGGGTTCCTGCCTGGTGCACGATGAATTCAAGGGCGTCGAACTGGACCTGCTGAAGGCCGAATACCCGGACGCCAAGGTGCTGGTGCACCCGGAGTCGCCTAGCTCGGTCGTAGCCCAGGCCGACGTGGTCGGCTCGACCACCCAGCTGATCAACGCCGCCGTCAACCTGCCGGCGGATACCTTCATCGTCGCCACCGACAACGGCATCCTGCACAAGATGCGCGCCGCCGCGCCGGGCAAGCGCTTCATCGAAGCGCCGACCGCCGGCAACAGCGCCACCTGCAAGAGCTGCGCCCACTGCCCGTGGATGGCCATGAACGGCCTGAAGAACCTGGCCGAAGTGCTCGAGAACGGCGCGAATGAAGTGCACGTCGATCCGGAAATCGGCCGCCAGGCCAAGCGCGCGATCGACCGCATGCTCGATTTCGCCGCCGCCAAGAAGGCGCAAGCCCTGCCGAGCGGTGCGCTCGAGCAGAATGCGACACTGTTCAATGGAGTAGGTCCCGCATGACGACACTGCGCAATCCGCACGACCAATTCGACGAGAAGCTGCAGTCGGCTTACGAGGCCAATATCCTGGCCGCGCTGCTGGAAGACGTCGGCACCGGCGACCTGACCGGCATGCTGGTGCCGAACGATACCCGCGTCCAGGCGCGCGTGATCGTGCGCGAACAGGCCGTGCTGTGTGGAGCGCCCTGGTTCGAAGGCGTGATGCTGGCAATCGACCCGGATACCGAGATCGATTGGCAATACGCCGAGGGCGAGCTGATGGCGGCCGACTCGACCGTCTGCACCATCGAAGCCAACCCGCGCTCGCTGCTCACCGCCGAGCGCGCGGCGCTGAATTTCATGCAGCTGCTGTCCGGTGTGGCCACCGCCACCCGCAAGTACGTCGACGTGATTGCCGGCACGAAGGCGGCGATCCTCGACACCCGCAAGACCCTGCCGGGCCTGCGCCTGGCCCAGAAGTACGCGGTGCGCGTCGGTGGCGGCAAGAACCAGCGCATGGCGCTGTATGACGGCATCCTGATCAAGGAAAACCACATCGCCGCGGCGGGCGGCGTGAGCAAGGCCCTGGCTGCGGCCGAAGCGCTCGGCTCGGGCGCGCCGGTGCAGATCGAAGTCGAGACCATCGCCCAGCTGGAAGAAGCGCTGGCAGCGGGCGTGAAGTCGGTCCTGCTGGACAACTTCGACCTTGGCATGATGACCGAGGCCGTGCGCGTGAACGCAGGCCGGGCGCTGCTCGAAGCCTCGGGCGGCATCAACATGCAGACCGTGCGCGCGATCGCCGAGACCGGCGTGGACCGCATCTCGATCGGCAGCCTGACCAAGGACGTGCGCGCGACCGACTACTCCCTGCGCATCGTGGGGGCGCCATGATGGACTGGAGCAGACTGCGCATTTCGACCGGCGCCCGCATCCTGTGGCTGGCCCTTGGCCTGCTGCTGGGCGGCCCGACTTTGGTGAACGGCATCCAGACCGGCAGCACCGCCGACCTGTGCTTCGGCATCGGCATGCTGCTGGTGGGCGTGCGCGGCTTCCTGCGGCCCGTCATGTTCGGCAAAGCCGTGCGCATGGAGATGGATCCGCGCACGTCGCAGGTGTCGATCGGCTCGCCGATGCTGCATGGCGGCCTGTCGCTGGTGATCTTCGCCGCGCTGACGGCAGGGATCGTCATCAAGTACGTCATCAAGGGCTGACTCGCCCCGCTTACACCCCGCTCTCGCTGGCCCGTGCCAGCGCCTCCGCTTCCGGTGTGCGCACGTGCACCGGCTCTCCCACGCGCGCCGCGATCCCGTCGATAGCCTCCAGGACCTCGTCCGGATGCGCATAGTGGGTCATGTGCCCCACGCCCGGCTCCAGTCGCAGCTGGCTGTCCGGCAAGCGCTCATGCAGGCGTTCGGAGTTGTGGCCGCAGTCGACGATCTTGTCCTGCGTGCCCGCCACGATCGCCACCGGCACCTTCAGCTCCGGATAGCGCTTGGCCAGCGACATCGCTGCCGGCACCATGAGCGCACTCTCCGCAGCGCTCGCACGCAGCTGTTTCGGCCGCAGCGCCATCCAGACCGGGAAGCGATTGAAACGTTCGGACACCGGCATGGGCGCGAACACGCGCTTGGTCGCGCCGGGCCACAGGAGGCGCCCCGCCAGGGGCGAGACCGTGTAGCGCAGCAGGTCGCCGATCACGGGAAGCGCGGGTGGCGCGAGCGCTGCGACGTCCATGCGCACACTCGGATAGTAGTAACCGGACAGCAGTACCAAGCCGCGCACGGCGCTCGGCGCCTGCAGGCCCATCGCCAAGGCCACCATGGTGCCCCAGGAGTGGCCAAGCACGATGGCGGATTCCACGCCCAGCTGTTCCAGTGCGCGCTGCAGCAGGGCCGCCTGCCTGTCCGGCGTCCAGACCGTCGTGCGCGGACGGTCGCTGTAGCCGAAGCCCGGGCGGTCGAAGGCGATCACGCGGTAGTGCTTCGCAGCCGCTTCGATCAGGCCGCTCGTTTCGAAATCTTTCGAATAGACGCCGTTGCCGTGCAGGAGTACCAGCACCGGACCGGCGCCGCGCTCCAGGTAGTGCAGGCGAACGCCGTCAATGTCGACAAACTTGCCCTGCGGCGGGTTCTCCTGTTCCGCCCGCCGCGTTTTGGCGCGAACGTAAAAGAACGAGGCGGCCAGGCCAATGCCGGCCAGGATTGCGGTAGTACGGTAGCGCTTGGTCACAAAATCCCCCTGTGGTCGAGTAGTGGATGTGACTCCTCCGGCTCCTCCGCGTGGAGCAGGTCGGCGACGCGCGGCAGCAGCCGCTCGGCCGACTCTTCTATTTTGAGTGCGATCAGGTGGTCGGCGCGGGTCAACCCGAGGTTGACGGCCGCGATCGGCTTGCCCGCTTCCTGGGCCATACGGCAGAAGCGAAAACCCGAATACACCATCAGCGACGATCCGACCACCAACAGCGCATCCGCCGCCTCCATCTGCGCCAGGGCGCAGGCGGTCCGCGCCGGCGGGATGCCGTCGCCGAAGAATACGACATCCGGCGCCAGGGCGCCGCCACAATGGACGCAGAAGGGCACATGGAAATCCTCGATCGCATCCGGTTCGATCGCGGCATCGCCGTCGGGCAGCGGCGTGGCCAGCACGTTCGCCAGCTCGGGATTGGCCTCGTTCAGCAGGGTTTGCACGAAAGCGCGGGGAAACTGCGCCTTGCAGTGCATGCAGACCACGCTGTGGACGTTGCCGTGCAATTCGAGTACGGCAAGACTGCCGGCCTGCTGGTGCAGCCCGTCGACGTTCTGGGTCAGCAGGTACTTGATGCGGCCGTGTTTTTCCAGCCGCGAGAGGGCGCGGTGCCCATGGTTCGGCCGCGCCTGGGCCATGATCGGCCACCCGATCATGCTGCGCGCCCAGTAGCGGCGCTGGATCTCGGGCGAGCGCCGGAATTCCGGCCCCTGGATCGGTGTGCGGCCGCGGCGGGTGCCGTCGCGGTCGCGGTAATCGGGAATGCCCGATGCGGTGGACAGGCCTGCGCCTGTCAGCACGAGAGCGCGCGGATACCGTTCCAGGAATTCCGCCAGCGCCTCGGCCTGGTCTTGAACGGTGAAGCCTTCAGCCATGTTGCATACCTCCATTGGCTGGGATCGTAACATCCCGGCCGGAGGGCTTCTCACACCTTTCCGGCCTGAATTTCGGCTTGAACGTCAGCGCGCCGAGACGGCGATGCCCCCGACGATCATGCCGAAGGCAAGCACATGGTAGAGATGCGGCGCCTCGCCCAGGAAGGCCGACGACAGCAGTGCCGTGAAAAGCGGCGTGAGGTTGATGAAGAAGGCGCCGATACTGGGTCCGGCGCGCTGCACGCCGGCGCCCCAGCAGCGCATGGCCAGGATGGCCGGGCCGATCGCCACGTACAGCAAGGCTGCCGCGAGCGGCCAGCTCCAGGCGATGTGCACCTCGCGCAGCGCCCATTCGCCGCCCGCCAACGCGGCCGACCACAGCACCCCGTAGCCGACCTGGGCCAGCAGGAACGCGGCCCAGTCGGCGCGCAAACCAGGAACATCCTTCTGCTGCATCAGCATCCAGCTGTAGAAGGACCAGGCGATGGTCGCCAGGATCATGTACAGGTCGCCCGTCACCAGGCGCAGCTGCAGCAAGCCATGGATGTCGCCCCGGCACAGCACCACCAGTACCCCCAGGATCGACAGCACCGCCCCCACGATCTGCTTGCGCTTGACCGGGACGCCATAGAACAGGCGCCCGACCAGCAGCATCCACACCGGCACGCCCGAGGCGACCAGGGTGACGTTGATCGGGGTGGAGCTCTGCAGGGCCAGGTATTGCAGCGAATTGTAGAGTCCCACGCCCAGCAGCCCGAGCATGGCGTAGCGGCGCCAGTTGGCCAGCACGCCGCTGCCCTCCCTGAACGCCGCACGCCCGAGCGGCACCAGCACCAGCAGCGCGATCGACCAGCGGATCAGGTTCAGGGTCATCGGCGGCACGGCGTCGCGCACCAGGCGCCCGACGATGGCGTTACCGGCCCACAGCACGGGCGGCACGGTCAGGAGCAGGATGGTGGAAGGTATGAGGGCAGGGCGGTTCATGAGGCATCCGACCCGCTCGCGCGGGCCGGTCAAGCAGGGATCAGCGGCGTTCCGGCGTCAGCACGCTCGGCAGCGCCTTCGGCAGGGTGTCCGGGAAGTCCCGAGAATAATGCAGGCCGCGGCTTTCGTGGCGCGAGAGTGCGCTGTTGACGATCAAGGAGGCCACCTCGACCAGGTTGCGCAGTTCCAGCAAGTCGTGGGTGATGCGGAAGTTGCGGTAGTACTCGTCGATCTCTTCTTTCAGCAGCGCGATGCGGTGCTGCGCCCGCTCCAGGCGCTTGGTGGTGCGCACGATGCCGACGTAGTTCCACATGAAGCGGCGCAGCTCGTCCCAGTTGTGGGCGATGACGACTTCTTCGTCGGCATTCGTCACGCGCGACTCGTCCCAGGGCGGCAGCAGCGGATTGTCGATCTTCGGTGCGGCCGCGATCTGGTGCGCGCAGGCGCGTCCGATCACCACGCATTCCAGCAGCGAATTGCTGGCCAGACGGTTGGCGCCGTGCAGGCCGGTGCAGGCGGTCTCGCCCACGGCGTACAGGCCCGGGATGTCGGTGCGGCCGGCGAGATCCGTCACGATGCCGCCGCAGGTGAAGTGCACTGCCGGCACCACGGGGATCGGCTCCTGCGTGATGTCGATGCCCAGCTCCAGGCAGCGCGCATAAATGGTCGGGAAGTGCTCCTTGAGGAATTCCGGGCTCTGGTGGCTGATGTCCAGGTGGACGTAGTCCAGGCCGCGCTTTTTCATCTCGAAGTCGATCGCGCGCGCCACCACGTCACGCGGAGCCAGCTCGCCGCGCTCGTCGTGGGCCGGCATGAAGCGGGTGCCGGCTGCGGGACCGGCTTCCGGGGGGAGCTTCAACAGGCCGCCTTCGCCGCGGATCGCTTCCGTGATCAGGAAGGATTTCGCGTAGGGGTGGTACAGGCAGGTCGGGTGGAACTGAATAAACTCCATGTTCGACACCCGGCACCCTGCGCGCCAGGCCATCGCGATGCCGTCGCCAGTGGCGGTATCCGGGTTGGTGGTGTACAGGTAGACCTTGCCGGCGCCGCCGGTTGCCAGCACCGTGTGCTCGGCTTCGAAGGTCAGTACCTTGCCGCTCTCTTCGTCCTGCACGTACAGGCCGTAGCAGCGCGGCTGGCCCACCAGGTGCGGCGCGCCACCATGGACCCCTTTGCCGGTCAGCTTGTCGGAGGTGATGACGTCGATCGCGCAGTGGTGTTCGAACAGGGAGATGTTCGGGTGCGCGCGCACCTTCTGTTCCAGCGTCACCTGCACCGCGTGACCGGTGGCGTCGGCCGCGTGGATGATGCGGCGCTGGCTGTGGCCGCCCTCGCGGGTCAGGTGGAAGCCCAGTTCCGCCGAGGCGTCGCGGGTGAAGGGCACGCCCTGTTCGATCAGCCATTCGATCGCGGCTCGGCCATTCTCGACGATGTAGCGCGTGGCGGCTTCTTCGCACAGGCCGGCGCCGGCCACCAGGGTGTCGGCGATGTGCTGGTCGTGACTGTCGCTGGAATCGAGCACGGCGGCGATGCCGCCCTGGGCCCAGTTGCTGGCGCCGTCCAGCAGGGCGCGTTTGGAAATGATCGCAACCTTGCGCGTCTGCGCCAGGTGGAGGGCCACCGACAGGCCGGCCAGACCGCTGCCGACAATAGCGACGTCAAATTTCATGGCATGTTCAGTTTTGTACAGAGGCATCACTATAGACGATTTGGCCAGACCGCGTGAGGGCCGGGCGCGAGGACAAGGCCGGGTCAGTGTACGCAGGCGCACGGATGGGCGACAGCACGCGCGCTAGGATCGGCGTTCAATCAAACAGCGAGGAATGCCATGCCAGCTCATAACGCCCAGGCGCACGCGGCCGCCCTATCGGAGAAAATCGGTTCGATGCGCTTCGCCATGTTCACGACGCGCGACGCGAACGGCCACCTGATCAGCCAGCCGATGACCAAGCAGCAGGTCGATGCCGAAGGCGGCCTGTGGTTCTACACCCGCAGCACCACCGAACTGTGGGACAACATCGCCCACGAACCCGAAGTCAACGTCAGCTTCGCCGACAACGACAACAGCACCTATGTGTCGGTCAGCGGCACGGCTGAACGCGTGGTCGACCGCAACCAGATCCAGGCCCTGTGGAACCCGATGGTCCAGGCCTGGTTCCCGTCCGGCCCCGAGGACGAGCACGTGGTGCTGGTGCGGGTGATGCCGCATGCGGCCGAGTACTGGGATTCGAACGACAGCAAGATGGTGCGCATGTTCGCCATGGCCAAGGCGGCCGTCACCGGCTCCACGCCCGACGTCGACGCCGAGCACGGTACCATCCGGATGTAAGCAGAAGCTTGCCGGCGCGGTCCGGCTCGCTTAGAGTGCTGGCTTCTGCCCAGGGAAGCCAGCATGACCCCACTCGAGATCGCGGCCAACGCCTTTACCGCCGTGGCGATTTTCCTCGCCGGGCGCAACAGCGTCCACACCTGGTGGACCGGGGTCATCGGCTGCTCCCTGTTCGGCATCCTGTTCGCGCAGACCCGCCTGTATGCAGACGTGGTCCTGCAGGTCTTCTTCGTGGGCACCAGCCTGCTCGGCTGGTGGCGCTGGCTGCGCGGCAGGCAGGGCGCGCCGCTACCCGTGACCCATGCGGGCTGGCGTACGCTGGCCTGGATGGTGCCCGCAGGCGTCGCCGCCACCGCCGCCTATGGTGCGATCCTCCATTACTACACCAATGCCTATGCACCCTTCGTCGATTCGGCGGTGCTGGTGTTCAGCGTGATCGCCCAGCTCCTGATGATGGGGCGCCGGATCGAGAACTGGCCGGTCTGGCTGCTGGTGAACAGCATCGCCGTGCCGCTCTACGCCAGCTGCGGGCTATACCTGACGGCGGTGCTGTACGCGGCATTCTGGGTGAATGCGGTCGTGTCGTGGATCTGGTGGCGCAAGCTGGCCGCGCGCGAGTCGGGCGCAGCCCTGGCGCCAGTGGCGCACACGCTCTAGCGGCCTGGGGGCAGGTCGCTCTCGTCCTGGTTGCCGCCGGTCTCCGGTGTGCCCAGGCCTGTGCCAGTCGGGCTGGCCTGGTTGGGACGGGTGTCCTGCGGACCGCGCCCGACCTTCGTCATCGCGCTGCCTTCCGCCTCCACCTGACGGCCGCCGCCTTCTGTTCCTTCCGCGCCGCCCGGCGCATTGGCCGTTTCGCCGGACTGGTTGCGGGT
Organism: Massilia sp. IC2-477; assembly: GCF_020707265.1. Lineage (GTDB taxonomy): Bacteria > Pseudomonadota > Gammaproteobacteria > Burkholderiales > Burkholderiaceae_D > Telluria. The sequence continues at coordinate 490,023 of NZ_JAJFEQ010000003.1, read as the reverse complement.
GAGGCCATCGCCGCCGCTGCCACCGGTTTCCTGCTGCGTTTCGTGGGTGGGCGTCGCGCCCTGCTGGCCGCTGGTGGCGCCGCCGACGCCGAGCGTCGTCGAGGGATCGTTCTGTTGTCCTGGATTGTTCATGTCGGGCTCCATCGCTACGGAGAGCCCATTATGCCGACGATCCCCGTGGACGGGCGCGAGCTTACTGGTAGCGCTTGTAGACGCTGGTCTTGCCACCGTCCTTCACCAGCAGCACGTCGTACGCGTCCTTGCGCGGACCTTCCATGCCGGGAGACCCCATCGGCATGCCGGGCACAGCCAGCCCTCGCGCCTTCGGCTTTTCGCTCAGCAGGCGCTTGATCTCGCTGGCCGGGACGTGGCCCTCGAGCGCATAGCCGTTCACGCGGCCGGTGTGGCAGGAACCGTACTCGTTCGGGATGCCGAACTTTTCGCGGTAGTCGGACGTGTTCTCGACGTCCTGGGCCTTGACTTTGAAGCCGTTCGCTTCCAGGTGCTTGACCCACTCCTTGCAGCAGCCGCAGGTGGCGGTTTTATAGACCTCGATGACCGGTTGGGCGGCGCTGGCCGCGAGGGGCAGGGCGAGCAGGGCGGCGAACCCCGCCTGGGTGAGAAAACGCAGCAGCATGGGAGCTCCAAAGGCGACAGGAAAAATCGCATTATGCCGCAAGCACAGGCTTGGTGGCCCTTGTCCGAGCTGCTATACTGTATAAAAACACAGTATTAGAAAGCAACATGGTCACCTTCCTCCCGATCGACCTCGATCCGCTGCCTGAAGATTCACCCCAGCGTCTGGCCGCCAGCGCCCGCGGCGCCGTCTTTCGTGGCGTGGCGGACGAGCCGGTCACCGACGCCAGGAGCGACGCCGAGCTGGCGCGCGAGTATATCGGACAGGGAGAACTGAGCCCGAAATCGGTGGCCAACACCCAGAAGGAGCTGTACCGCTTCCTCACCTGGTGCCGGGAAGAGGCGCGCAAGACCTTCGGTCAGCTGACGGTGGCGGACCTGAACGCCTACAAGGAGTTCATCCGCAATCCGCCGCCCGAATGGATCTCCAGCACCAAGTGGCCGCGCAACGATCCGCGCTACCGGCCGTTTTCCGGCCCCTTGTCGGACGCCAGCCGGCGCCAGGCGATGATCGCGGTAAAGGGCCTGCTGGGCTACGCCGAACAGACCGGCTACCTGCGCCGCAACCCGGCGCGCCTGGTGCGCAACGTGCGCGCCGGCCAGGCCAGCCGCATCACGCGCTACCTGAGCCCGCAGGCCGTCGCGCATGCGATCGAGGCGGTGTCGAACCGCGTGGCCGACACCCCGGCGGCGCTGCGCCAGCGCGAACGCGACCGCTTTCTGCTGATCGCCTTTGCCCAGACCGGCGCGCGCCTGAACGAGATCGTCGGCGCCAGCATGGGCGCGATCTACAGCGAAGGGGACGGGCGCTGGTGGCTGGACGTGATGGGCAAGGGCGCCAAGCCGCGCCGCCTGCCGGTGCCGCCCGCGATGCTGGCGGCCTTGCGCGACTACCGCCAGGCCTTCGGGCTGCTGCCCCAGGCCAGCCGCGCCGACCGCACCCCGCTGGTGCTGTCCAGCCGCAGCAAGGAAGCCGTGTGCATCACGGACGAAGCGGCGTCCGAAGCCCTGAAGGCGGTCTTTGTGGCAGCAAGCGAGCGCGCCGAGGCGCTGGGCGACGGCGACAGCGCGGCCGCGCTGCGCCAGGCCTCGACGCACTGGCTGCGCCACAGCATGCTGACCAAGCACGCCAATAGCGGCGTGCAGCTCAAGACGCTGCAGGACACCGCCGGCCACGCCAACATCGCCACGACCGCGGCCTACCTGCACAAGCAGGACCACGAACGCCACGATGAAATCCTGGGTTCGGGCCCCGGCCTGGTGCCGGACCAGCCGGAGTAGCGCTGCGGGCGTTCAGATCGGCAGTTCGGAGGTGCCGCCGGTCGAGCTGCCGAAGTTCTGGAGTTCGTCGATCGACAGGCGCCGTTCGTTGAGGGCGGTGACGATCGCCTCGAGCTGGTCCGGGTCCGGGTGCAGGTAGACGATGCGCTGCTCGAGTTCGTTGTCCCAGTACTTCGTGTACGGCACGTCGGTTTCCGCCATCACCTTGGCGTCGAAGCTCCCGTCCATCATTTCGCCCACCAGGACGACCCTGGCCGTGTCCGGCGTCGTGTTCTTCACAGTGATGCCCATGCTCTTCCTTTCGAGTGATCAGTTCGCATAGTGCATTTTTACCTCCCTAAGCCCAGGGACGCAAACGGCTGGACGTCAGTCGTGCGCGCCTTGCGTGCACAGCGGCGGGCCGTCGACGTAGGTCCAGGTGCCGGCACCGGTCGCGACCCGGCCACGGACGCCGCACAGCTCCGTCTGTGCTGCTTCACTGCCCGCGTTGAACAGGATCTTTACCGGCGCCTGCCGCGATGGATAGGCCGCCACCACGTCCGCGTGCACGGCGCCATCGCGGTGCAGGCTGCGTTCGATGAAGATTTCCGGCTCCGGCGCGTAGAGGGCGGGGAAGCGCGCGAGCATGAAGCGCGCGGCCGGGCTGAACTCGAGGTAGTCGTAGCTGCGCGCGAACTTCATGGCGCCGGCTTGCGCCAGCAGGATCGCAGCGACCAGGGCAAGCGGCCAGCGCTGCAGGCGCTGCAGGTAAACCATGGCGAGGTAGAGCAGCGGCATGCCACCCCACATGGCGTAGCGCATCATGCCGTCCGCGCCCGAGTTCCAGTTGACGGTCGACAGCGAGGGAAGCGCCATCATGACGCTGAACAGGAGCGCAGCCGCCAGGTGCGGCAGCCAGCGCAGGCGCTCCCTGGCGGCGAGCTGTGCCAGCACCAGCAGCATCGCCACCGGCAGGCCGACGATCGTGCCCTGGTTCAGGTCGAAGAAGAAGGACAGCAGGCGTCCCGGCGTGACAAGGGTGGAGTCGGTCGACAGCACCGCGATGATGCTCGGGACGCCGAATTTCGCGAGACTGAACAGCACCGGAAGGCAGGCCAGCGCCGCCTGCAGCATCGACGCCAGCACGGTGTGGCGTGTGACGACCCTGCGCCATGCGGCGCCGAAGACCAGGCCTTCGTGTGCATGCACGTAGGCGATCCGGATCAGGGGCGCGAACACCGAGAACAGGATCAGCGGCGGATTCTGCATCGCCGCGACGCCCGCCAGCAAGGCGGCGGCGTAGGGGCGCCCGAGCAGGACCAGCAACAGCGCGGACAGCAGGGCGCAGGCACTGAAGAATTCGGGGCTGCACCAGTTGGCGTACAGCGCGCCGCCCGACAGCAGGAACAGCACCGTGCCGAAGACCGCGCGCCGCGGCGAGCCCGTGAAGCGATACAGGGCGATCGTCAGCACCGCGAGCGCCGCCAGGTTCACCAGTTGGAAAGCCTTGAACGGTTTGCCGCCCATGGCGTCGATCAGTTTGAAGGGGATCGCCGCCAGCGCCGGATAGGCGAAGAAGTGGATGGCATGGTAGCCGTCGTCCTTGCCGCGCACGAAGCCGGGGAAGGGATCGGAGGCGCCGGCCTGCATGCCGGCGCGCAGTCGATCGTGGATCGTGGCGAAGCCCGGTTCGGGCGAGAGGCGGGCGGCGGTGTCGATGTCGGACAGGCGGATGTCGGGCGTACCGTGGCTGGCAAGGGCGATTGTCATCAGGGCGTATTCCTGGAAGTCGCCGTTCTTCGAAGGGCGGCTCAGGAGCAGGGTCGCCAGAGACAGCAGGGCGATGAACAGGGCAATGCGGGCCGCGGGCCGGGCAGGGAGAAAGCGCTGCATGGTAAATGAGGCCGCATCCGCAGCGGACGACCGGCCTCGCATCCTTCGACTGTATGGGAACGGGCGTGATTCTAGCTTGCTATTCCTGCAATAGGAATGCTTGGGTCAGCTTTATCCGACTTGGATGGGATGCGGGCAGCTGCTGATGTCATCCGGAACCCGTAGCACATTCATTCCACCTGTCGTCGCAGGAAGGAAAATACTGCCTAAATGTCACTCGACATTAGCATATATAATGTCGAGTTCAATTTGAACTGGCGGCTTGGCCGGGACTTCGGCCGTTTCGGGGTAAGTGGTCGCGACAATATCGTTTGGAAGAATGCCAATGCAGACACAGCTGGTTTCATCGGGCGCCACGGCGCAGCACAACGAAGACTGGGCCGGATCGTTCCCGCGGCACGACGGCGCCGAACTGGTGATGATCGACGGCGGCACCTCCATGGCCGAACGCGATTACGTCGATCCGGTCAACGGCGACGTGGTCTGGTTCGTGAACCGCTTTGCCACGGCACTCAAGGCGCGCATCGAAGCGGACCTGGACCAGCAAACGGCAGTGCACGCTGCGATCGACGCCGTGTTCGACGAATTCCGCGCGCGCAGCGCCGGCCAGGACGTACCCGTATATGCCTGGCCGATCGCGGCCTTGACCTGGGTGCGGGCGCGCCAAGTGGCTAATGGCTTCCGGCTCGAACTGTACTGCCTGGGAGACTGCAAGGCCCTGATGCGCACGCCCGACGGCGTGGTTCACGACCTGGATCCTTTTGTGAATCCCCAGGAAGCGATCCTGCGCGCCGAGATCGCGAAACTGCAGGCCGAAGGCCTCAGCGACCCTGCAGCGCGCCAGGCGCGGCTCCTGCCGATGCTACGCGCGCGGCGCGAATTCCAGAACACGGTTGCCGGCACCAATTCGCTTTGCCTGCGTCCGAACGGCCCCCTGGGCGCGCGCACGTACGCCGTCGACGCGCCGCCAGGTTCCTGCGTGCTCGCCATGACGGACGGCTTCTACCGGCTGGTGGACACCTACGGGCTGCAGACGCCGGAGAGCCTGTTCACGCTGTGCCGGGAAGCCGGCGTGCAGGCGGCACTGGAGCAACTGCGCCAGTTCGAAGCGGTGCAGGCCGCTTCGGCGCAAACCCTGAAACGGGCGGACGACGCGTCGGCGATCCTGTGGTGCGCCGACGGCGTGCAGGATTAGGCCGGGCGGGGCGTGCCGGAAAATCCGTCCGCCCGTGCGCCTGGTCTGGCGAATCGATTGAAGTCTGCTGAGCTGCCTGCCTGGACGGGAGAGTGGACCAACTTGGTGTAACCCCGCTGCGGCCCATCACGGCTCAACAGCGGATTTAACATAATATAGATTATGCGCAGATTAGCATCGGCTCAGTGTTGCAGGCCGCGCGGCAATTGGTACACCGGACAATACCGATAATCCACGCTGCGCCCCCTGATCGTCTGCGTGAAGCTGAGCGCATCGCGCACCACGATCTGCTGGCGCACCGTATGTCGGGCGGCAGTTCCGCCGCGCGCATCGATGCACGATTGGTCGACCGTATACCGGCTTCCCTTGCGCGCGAAGACACGCGTCCGGCACCCGCGGTCGCGCAAGGAGCTGATGTTTCGTCCGTCATATTCCCGGATGTCCGGATTGGCCGGGGCTTCGCAGCGCACGCTTTCCGCAACGAATACACCGGGCTTGAGCTTGTAGATGCCACCCGGCTTCGGCGACGTATCGACGCTGGCCGCAGCGTCCCTGTCGCACACGAATGCGGCAAGGCTCAGCACGAGGTATAAAGGCCATCGCATGGTCATGATTGTCTTCTTCCTTCATTTGCAGTTGATCGTGGCCGCCATCATAGTCGGTGATGCATGGAACCTATTTCCCGTTACATAAGTAGGACAAATTGCGGTACATGTGAAGGCGCAACCCCGCGCAGGCCGCCGAGGGACGACTGATGGGTAGCGCACGGAGCGGCCGCCGGCGCGAGCGCTTGCCACAAGATCCAAGCGCGGGATCCTGGCCGTTTTCTGCACGCCGATGGGAAGCCGCATTCCTGAATTCTTCTGTTCCGGGACAACTCAACGGCGCGGGATGTTACTAGCCAAGCTGTCGTCGAGCTTCCGTCGGTCAACCGGCATCTGCCTCAGCTATGGGAGTGTGTGATCGCGCTTGCCGACATGGGCAAGCGTGAGATCGGTCCGACGCTTCTCCGTCATGACACATCTCTCGGCGATTTCGATCTTCCGGCAAGTGTACAAACAAGTCGAACGGCGGCAAGCGGGGACTGGAGGTCCTCAGAAATTGGCTCATCGGAGTCATCGGTGCCCAGGCGAACGATCGGCATTGCCCTACCCTGCCTTCACAGCCGCCGCGCCGCCTGCGCGCCCGTTGCCGATCATTGTTTTGTCGGCCGCAGTGGGCCGGTGCAGGTCGTCCCGGCCCCGGTCCTTGGTGGCCGGGGTTTTTGGGGTTCCGTCGAATCTCGTGGGTTAGTTACATTTTTTGGTGATATAGTAGCGCATCCCATACCGATATTTCCGCCATGGCCAAGCGATCATCCTGGGACAAGAATCCCACCAAGGCATTCGACGCCTTTATCGTCAGCCTCGATTTCGCCGAAACGGCCAAGCGCCTGCCCGCCGACGGCCAGTTCAAGACCATCTCGAAACAGTCCGTCGAGATTTATACCTATATGTTCCGGAACTTCTGCAACTGGCTGGCAGAACAAGGCAAGGCGTTTTCCGAGGTCGACCGGGCCGATCTCAAGCGCTTTATCGACCGCGCCGACGAGCATGGGCGCGTCATCAACAGCAAGATCGCTTACCGTTACCTGCGCCTGCTCGATCGCTGCTACCAGCATCTGGAGCTCGATCCGAACCCGGCGCGCGAGGCCATCCTGGCCACCGGCCAGGCCGAGTTCCTGCGCGATGATCCGACCCGGGCCTTGTCGGAGGACCAACTGCGCCGCTTCTTCGACGCCCTTCCCTCGGCGCCGGCACGCGTGCGCCAGCTGACGCCCTTCGACGGCTGGAAGCGCCGGCGCGACCGGGCCATGCAGGTGGTGATTGCACTGGCCGGGCTGCGAGTGGCCGAGGCGATCGGCCTGCTGCTCGCAGAGGTTGGGCAGCAGACCGATATCGAGGGCGGCATCGACATCACCATCACGCCAAGCGAGAAGCACCAGACGAGTCACGAACACGTCACGACGCTGCCCCGCGAAGGCGCCGTCGAGCTGCAGGCCTGGCTGCGGGAGCGCGCGGCGATGGGTATTCCGGGCGACTTCGTCTTCCCCGCCAATACCGAGGGTCGCAAGATGATCAAGAAGACCGTGTACATGCAGGTCCGGGCCACCTTCGAGCGCGCCGGCATCGACCTGTCGCGGGCAGGCGGGCGCACCTTGCGCAACACCTTCGCCCAGCGCAAGCTCGCCGAGGGCGCGACGCCGGACCAGCTCAAGGACACGCTCGGCCTGGCGCTCGAGCGCTCCGCCGCCGACTACCAGTTCGCGCGCGTCAAACCGGATCCCGATGAATGAAGCCAGGTACGGAGCCGGCCTGGCGCGCTACTTCGCGCGCCGCTTCACCGCATAGCCATACTGCACCGGCCAGCTTGGTTCTTCTTCGAACGCATGCTGCGCCTTCAGCGCCCAGTAGGGCTCGCGCAGGAGTTCGCGTCCGAGCAGCACGAGGTCGGCGTCGCCGCCGGTGACGATTTCGTCGGCCTCCTTCGGGTCGGTGATCAGGCCGACCGCACCGGTCAGGATCCCGGCGTCGTCGCGGATGCGGCGGCTGCACGGCACCTGGTAGCGCTTGGCCACCGGAATGCGCGCGGTCGGCAGGTTGCCGCCGGTGGACACGTCGATGAGATCGACGCCCAGCTCCTTGAGGCGCCGCGACAGTTCGACCGACTGCTCGATGTCCCAGCCGCCGGCGGCCCAGTCGGTAGCGGATATGCGCACGAAAAGCGGCAGCTCGGCGGGGACGACGGCGCGCAGGCGTTCGGTCACGCGCAACACCAGGCGCATCCGGTTTTCCAGGCTGCCGCCGTATCCGTCATTGCGCTGGTTGCTGTGCGGCGACAGGAACTGGTGCAGCAGGTAGCCGTGCGCGGCATGGATTTCCAGCACCTGGAATCCGGCCGTGAGGGCGCGCCTGGCGCCGGCCTCGAAGGCGTCAATAACGGCGTCGATGCCCGTTTCATCGAGCGCGGTCGGGATCGGGTCGCCGGGGTTGAAGGGAATCGGACTCGGCGCCACCACCGGCCACCCACCCTCGCCCGCCGTCTCGAGCGTGGCGCCGCCGGTCCAGGGCGCGGCCGTGCTGGCCTTGCGTCCCGCGTGTGCCAGCTGGATGCCGGCGATCGCGCCCTGGCTGCGCACGAAGCGGGCGATGCGCGCCAGGGGTTCGATGTGCTCGTCGCTCCAGATACCCAGGTCGCCCGGGGTAATGCGGCCGTCCCAGGTAACGCTGGTGGCCTCGACGATCACCAGTCCGGCGCCGCCCACCGCACGGCTGCCCAGGTGCACCAGATGCCAGTCGTTGGCCATGCCTTCCTCGGCCGAATACTGGCACATCGGCGCCATGGCGATGCGGTTGCGCAAAGTGAGACTGCGCAGGGCGAGCGGACTGAGAAGATCGACTTCCGGCACTTCCTGGTCATGGGCGGCGCCGGCCATCGCGCCGTGTGTGGCTTGGATACTATCCGGGCTCATTGCTTACCTCCGGGTGCAAGACAAACGTGAATGTGGATCGCAAGCGCGTGCGCCGGCACCCGTAGGTGCCGTCCACGACGCCCCGGCGCCCGGATGAGCCCGGGCCCTGGGGGATCAGTAAGGCCTGCGGCGCCTGCGCAAGGCCATGAGTCCGCCCACCACCACGGTGGCGATGAGCGCCTTGCGCACTAGGCCGGCCGGGTTATGGCGCAGCTCGGAGCGGATGCCCATCTCCCCGAGCACATTCGGCACATGGCCATGCGCCAGGTCTTCGACGATGCCCTCGACCATGTTGACGCGGTCGGCGGCGATCAGCATCAGCCAGTGGCGCAGGTCGTTCTCCGGCAGCTTGTAGGCGAGGCGCCGGATCGCACCGGAGAGCCACTTGGGCGGTTCCGCCGTGCCGAAGATCGGCGTGATGCCGGGACGCTCCGGCGAGCAGAACACTTCGACGGTCTGCGCCTGCTGGACCGGCTGCCCCTGCGGCACGTGGATGAAGCGTGGCGGTGTGCGTTCCATCGGCACGGCCGGCCGGTTCTTCTTGTCGAGATCCGAACCCCAGCCGGGGATGCGCTGCAACTGCTCGACCGGCGGGCTATGCCGGTTCAGGTCGTAGTCCATCTGGCGCTCGTAGCCGACGTGGCCGTGGTGATGTGGGTCGCGCCGTTGCTCGGCAAGATCGCGCTTGGCGATTTCGGTGTCCATGGCCTCTCCTTCAATGGATGACGCTGCGCGCCGTCGTGCGCGCCGAGCCTGCGCGCGGTGGAATCAGCACGGTTTTGATGCAGTTGTCGTACTTGCTGGAGAAGATGTGGTAGGCATCCGAAACCTCCTCCAGCGGCACCCGGTGGGTGATGATTTCCTTCGGGTTCAGGTGCCCCTGGCGGATGTGCTCGATCAGGTGCGGGACGTGGCGCTTGACGGCGGCCTGGTTCATGCGCAAGGTGAGACCCTTGTTCAGCGCGTTGCCGATCGGGACCGCGTTGAAGGTCGGTCCGTACACGCCGACGATCGACACGTTGCCGCCCTTGCGCACCGAATTGATGGCCCAGAACAGCGCGGTGGCCGCCCCCGCCTGCAGCATGGTCCAGCGCCCGGTCAGGGTCTGGGTCAGGCTGCCCGAGGCTTCGCAGCCGACGGCATCGATGCACACGTCCGCACCCAGCCAGTCCGTCATCTTCTTGATGTGCAGGGCGACGTCGCTCACTTCGCGGAAGTTGATGATCTCGCAGGGCGCGTAGCGCCGCACGAAGTCGAGCCGGTAGTCGACATGGTCGACCACGATGACACGGCCGGCCCCGAACAGCCAGGCGGACCTGGCGGCGAAAATGCCGACCGGCCCGGCACCGAACACGACCACGGTGTCGCCTTGCTGGATGTCGCCCATCTCGGCGGCCTGGTAGCCGGTCGGCAGCGCGTCCGTCAGCAGCACCGCGTCGTCATCCACAATGTCTTCGGGGATCTTGTACGGTCCCACGTCGGCCATCGGTACGCGGACGTACTCGGCCTGGCCGCCGTCGTAGCCACCGGTGGTGTGCGAGTAACCGTAGATGCCGCCCACCGCGGTCGCTTCGGGATTCGTGTTGTGGCAGTTGCTGTACAACTCCTTCTGACAGAAGAAGCAGCTGCCGCAGAACAGGTTGAACGGCACCAGCACGCGGTCGCCCGGCTTGAGCGTCTCGACCGCCGAGCCGACTTCCTCGACGATGCCGACGAACTCATGGCCGAAGGTGTGCCCGATGCGGGTATCGGGCACCAGGCCGTGGTACAGGTGCAGGTCCGAGCCGCAGATGCAGGCGCGTGTCACCCGGACGATGGCGTCGCCAGGGTGCTCGATCACGGGATCCGGCTTTTGCGAAGCCCGAATCCGGTATGGTCCACGATAGTTAGTTGCAAGCATAAAAAACCTCCCGTCAAGATTGTCGTCGTGCTCCCGCAGCCGCCGCCATCGGGCGGGAAAGTTGGACACCGTCGATGGCGTCACGTTCATCATTCATGCGCGGGCGTTTCTCGCAAACGAGCGCCATGCCGCCTAGGATCCCGGGTGCAGGACCACCTTCGTCCAGCCATGGTCGCGCGCGTCGAAGTGCTGGTAGGCGTCCGGCGCCTGGTCCAGTTTCAGCTCATGGGAAACGATGAACGAGGGCTTGGCGCGGCCCGCGTGGATCAGGTCGCGCAGTTGCCGGTTGTAGGCCTTGACGGGGCACTGGCCGGTGGCGACGCGCTGCCCCTTGAACCAGAGCATGCCCCAATCGAAAGCGATCTTGCCCTCTTTCGCGAGCTGGTCCGGGCTGCCCGGGTCCTGCGGAACGAACACGCCGACCACCCCGATGCCGCCGGTGAACTTGACGGAATTGACCAGGTTGTTCATCGTGAGGTTCGGACGCTCCTGCCGGTGGTGATGATGGTCGTGGCACTGGTAGCCGACGCATTCGCACCCGACATCGGCACCCAGCCCGTGGGTCAGGTCCATGACGCGCTGCACCGGGTCTTCCCTGGAATAATCGATCGGGATCGCGCCGATCGACTCGGCCAGCTTGAGGCGGTCGGCATGGCAGTCGACCACCATCACGCTGCAGGCGCCCTTGATCATCGCCGAGTGCGCGGCCATCAGGCCGACCGGACCGGCGCCGTAAATGACCACCGCGTCGCCGGGCTTCATGCCGGCCAGTTCGGTCGCATGCCAGCCGGTCGGGAAGATGTCGGCGCACATTACGTAGTCGGTCTGTTTCTGCTCCGCGTCCGGCGGCAGCTTCAGGCACATGAAGTCGGCCCAGGGCACCCTCAGGAATTCGGCCTGGCCGCCCTGCCATGGCCCCATGTCGGCAAAGCCGAAGGCGGCGCCGGCCACGCCCGGCTCGTTCGCCTTCAGGCAGTAGTTGGTCAGGCCGCGTTCGCAGTTCTTGCAGTGGCCGCAGCTGATATTGAAGGGCAGGCACACCCAGTCTCCAGGCTTGAGCCGCTCGACCGCCGGACCGACTTCCATGACCACGCCGAGGTTCTCGTGGCCGAAGGTGCGGCCCTGCTCGAAATCGGTCCGGCCCTCGTACATGTGGAGGTCGGAGCCGCAGATGTTGGTGCTGGTAATCTTGACGATGGCATCAGTCGGACGTTCGATCTTGGGATCGGGCACGTTCTCGACGGCGACCTGGTTGGGACCGCGATAGACGACAGCTTTCATGATCTGCTCCTTGTATCCACCAGGATGGAGCCGGGCCTGCATCACAAGACACGGCACAGCGTGGCAGTTGTTGATGAAGCCGCGGGAAGGCCCCGCGGGCGGGTCCGCCACCGCACGGGCATCGACCCGCCACGGGAGCATCCATTTCACAGTGACCGCAAGGCGTCCGATCACAAGGCCGGCATTCAATTTTTTTTCCTTATCGGCCTGCGCATCCGCATAGGGTGTGGGGTATCGCTCAGCGCACATTCTCATAGCGGCGGCGCGGTACCAGGCGACGGCGAGCAGCCAACACGATCGGGATGTGCGCCTACACATACATCGAATCAAGCGTGCCAGAATGGTCTTTCACGCAGTGGATTGCTGCCGTTTTTGAAAAGGAAGAGCCATGCGAATCACACCCATGTTTCTCGCACTCGTCTTTGCAGGAGCCAGCTTGTCCTCGGGATCGGCGCCGGCGCAAACGCCGGCGCTGCAGGCCCAGCCTGTGGCGCAGGCGGACCATCGCCGGGGCGAGGCCGTGTTGCAGCAGGCAGCCCAGTTCGAACACCAGGTCACCGGCGTGACCGTCAGCGAACGGGGCCGTATCTTCGTCAACTTTCCGCGCTGGACGGAAGACTCGCCCGTCTCGGTCGCCGAACTCATGAAGGATGGAAGCCTGCGTCCTTATCCCAACGAGCAGTGGAATGCATGGCGCAACGTACGGCGCGACGAGCTCGATCCAGCGGACCACTGGGTCTGCGTGCAGAGCGTGGTGGCAGACGGACGCGGCAGCGTCTGGGTCGTCGATCCCGCCGCTCCCGCCGTCGATGGCATCGTTCCGGGCGGACCGAAACTGGTGCGCATCGATTTGGCGAGCGACCGGGTGGCCCAGGTGATCCGCTTCGGCCAGGATATCGCCATCCCCGGCTCCTACCTGAACGACGTCCGCTTCTCGACGGACGGCAGGCATGCATTCCTGACCGACGCGGGACAACGCGGCGCGCTGGTCGTGGTGGAGCTTTCCTCCGGCCGCGCGCGCCGGGTGCTGGACGGCCAGCCATCGACCCAGCCCGAAAAAGGCGTGGTCGTGCGCACCGACGGCAGGCCGCTGCGCTATCCGGACGGACGTCCGGTGCTGTTCGCCGCCGACAGCATCGCCCTCTCGACCGACGGCGCCTGGCTGTACTGGAAGCCACTCACGGGCACGACCCTGTATCGCATCCAGACCGCGGCGCTCACCGGACGGGGCCTGGCCGGCGCGGACGTCTCCGGCCAGGTCCAGCCCTACGGCAGGGTCGGGCCCACCGACGGCCTCTGGATCGCCCGCCGCACGGACAGAGACAGCGAGATCCTGTTCCTCAGCTCCATCGAGGACAACGCGATCAAGGCGCGCAACCTGGCCCAGGGTCCGGGAGGCAGCCTGCGCACCGTGGTGCAGGACCCGCGCCTGCGCTGGCCCGACACCTTCAGCCAGGGACCGGACGGCAGCCTGTATGTGACCACGTCGCGTATCCAGGACTCGGCCTTCTTCAACCGGGACGCGCCACTGGCCCTGCCGACCCAGCTATGGCGCCTGCCGCGGCCACGCGACTGACATCCTTGTCCCGCGCGCTCACGCTGACTCTCGCGCAAAAAACGGCTTGATCCCGCTTGGCAGGCGTCTACACTGAGACGATCGCGCTGCCGCCCGGTACCGATACGGCTCACACCGACCAGGAAGGTTTGATCATGGCAAATGGCATCGATCCTGCGCAACAGGACACATCAAGGCCGCAGGGCCGCCCTTCGCCTGGCGCCGAGACAGGTGGCCAGATGCAAAACCTGGGCTGGATTCCCGTCGCACTCGGCGCCGCTGCCATCGTGGCAGGTCTCGGAGGGCGGAAGAAAGGCGCCGCGGCGCTCGCGCTCACTGCCTTCGCTGGCGCAGGCGCGTTGGGCAGCATGCGCAGCGCGCAGGCCGAACGCGCAAAAGGGAGCGGCAAGCCCGAGGCGGAGCGCTCGATCACGATCGGCAAGAGTGCCGATGAGCTTCGCCAGTACTGGCTCGACCCGAAGACGCTGCCGCAAGTCATGGCAGGCTTTGCCACCGTCACTGCTGCCGGCGAAGGCCGCATGCACTGGAAGCTGGAGGGCCCGTTCGGCCGTACCTGGGAATGGGATACCGAGACGGTAGACCGGCCCGGCGAGGGCATCGGCTGGCGCTCGATGTCCGAGCGCGGCACCAAGAACGAGGGATGGCTCCGCTTCGACGCGGCCCCTGCCGGTCGCGGCACCGTGCTGACGCTGCACTTGCGTTTCGACCCGCCCGCCGGCGGGCTCGGCGGCGAAGCACTCGAACTCCTGGGAAGCACACCCCTGAAGCTCGCCGCAGAAGCGGTGCTGCGGCGCTTCAAGAACCTGGTCGAAACCGGTGAAATCCCGACCACCATGCGCCAGCCCGCCGCCCGCGCCGATACCCAATGAGGAGCGGGACATGCGAGCACTTTACTGGAACGGCGTGAACGACCTGCGTGTCGGTAGCGTCAAAGACCCCGAAATCGTGAACCCCCACGACGCCATCCTGCGCGTCGGCCTGTCGACCACCTGCGGCTCGGACCTGCACTTCATCGACGGCTACATCCCGACCATGAAGGCCGGCGACGTGATCGGCCACGAGTTCATGGGCGTGATCGAGGAAGTCGGACCGGCGGTTAAGCGCGTCGCGAAGGGCGACCGCGTCGTCGTGCCTTCGTTCATCGTATGCGGCCAATGCTGGTATTGCCAGCATTCGCTGTACTCCCTGTGCGACAACACGCATCCCAAGCCCGAGCTGCAGGAGCCGCTGCTCGGCGGCTATTCCACGGCCGGCATCTACGGCTACACCCACGCCTTCGGCGGCTACGCTGGCGCACATGCGCAGTACGTGCGGGTGCCGTTTGCCGACAACGACTGCTTCAAGGTCCCCGACGGGGTAGCGGACGAAACCGCCCTGTTCCTGTCCGATGCCGCGCCGACCGGCTATATGGGCGCCGATTTCTGCAACATCCAGCCTGGCGACACGGTCGCTGTCTGGGGCTGCGGCGGCGTGGGCCTGATGGCGCAGCAGAGCGCCCGGCTGATGGGCGCCGAGCGGGTGATCGGGATCGACCGTTTTCCCGAGCGCCTGCAGATGGCGCGCGAACACGCCGGCTCGGAAACCATCGACTACACACAGGTCGACAGCGTGCTGGATGTGCTCAAGGAGATGACCGGCGGACGTGGACCCGACGCCTGCATCGACGCGGTCGGCATGGAGGCGCACGGCACCGGGCCGCAATATGCCTATGACCTCGTGAAGCAGGCCCTGCGCCTGGAAACGGACCGCGGCCAGGCCTTGCGCGAAGCGATCATGGCCTGCCGCAAGGGCGGCACCCTGTCGGTGCTCGGTGTCTACGGCCTGATCGACAAGTTTCCCATGGGCGTCATCATGAACAAGGGCATGACAGTGCGCAGCGCCCAGCAGCACGGGCAAGCCTACATGGAGCGGCTGCTTGGACACGCACAGAAAGGCGAGCTGAACCCGGCCTACCTCGCCACCCACCGCTTCTCGCTCGAGGAAGGGCCGCGCGGCTACGACATGTTCAAGCACAAGAAGGACGGCTGCGTACGCGCGGTGTTCGCGCCTTAGACCTTCAAGCGCCTCGTGCAATCCTTCTACGTGGCGGCCGTACCTGTGCGGACGAGTAAGGAGCAAAGTGATGTCTACGACAAAACTTGACAGAGCGGCATGGCAGAAAACCTTCGACCAGTTGTCGAAATCACAGCTGTCGGCAAGGAAGTGGAGATCGAGGCGACAGGGCTGAGTATCGGCGATCAGGTCGAGCAGGAATGGATCCAACTGCTGGGCATCAGCTACGACCCCAACAACGATCTCATCGAAATCCTGGTCGAGGGCCTCGATCACTTGATTCCGAAACCACGCGAAGTCTGGATCGATCACGGCCCTGGCGGACTCGCCAGCATGCAAGTCGTCGGCGCCGACGATGTGCGCCAGATCGTCCGGCTGCGCGAACCGCTGATGCTGCCCTACTCCGGCCCGGCATGAGCGCGCAAGGCTGCTGATCGCTCAGAACTGCTCCGCCGCCACCGGCCGCCCGAACAGGTAGCCCTGGAAGGCGCGGCATCCATGCATGGCGAGAAAGTTGCGCTGGTCCGCCGTTTCGACCCCTTCCGCAATCACATCCAGGCCCAGGCTCTGGCCCAGCCCAAGGATCGTGCGCGCGATCGCGGCGTCGTTCGGGTCGGTAAGCACGTCGCGCACGAAGGACTGGTCGATCTTGAGCTGGTCAAGCGGCAGCCGCTTCAGGTAGGCAAGCGACGAGTAGCCCGTGCCGAAGTCGTCGAGCGCGAAGCCGATCCCGTTTTCCTTGAGCGCGTGCATGGTGTCGATCGTGTTCTCGATATTCGCCAGCAGCAGGCTCTCGGTCAGCTCGAGCTTGATCAAGCGTGGGTCGGCGCCGGTGCGCGCGATGACCTGCAGCACCTGGTCCACGAAGCCGGGCTGGCGGAACTGGCGGGCGCTCACATTCACCGCCATCGTCAGGTGTGCGGTTTCCGGCTGCCTACCCCAGCGCACGAGCTGGCGGCATGCGGCTTCCAGCACCCACTCGCCCAGCGGCAGGATCAGCCCGGTCTCCTCGGCGAGTGGAATGAACACCGACGGCGACACCTGCTGGCTGCCCTGGCGCTGCCAGCGCAGCAGCGCCTCGGCGCCCACGGGCGCGCCCTTGCTGTCGGTCTGGCGCTGGTAAGCCAGGGTAAATCCGTGGCTTTGCAGGGTACGGCGCAGGTCGGCCTCCAGCTCGACGCGTGCATTGATGACTGTCTGCATGCGCAGGTCGAAGAAGCGGATCGTGTTGCGGCCCGCCGCCTTGGCCTGGTACATCGCCAGGTCGGCGCGCTTGAGCAGCTCGTCGATGTCCTTCATGTCCTTGTCGAACAGCGCCACACCGACACTCGGGCTCGCATGGTGCTGGTGTCCATCGAGCTGGAAGGGCTCGATGAATGCCCCGAGCAGCTTCTCTGCCACCAGCTCGGCCTGGGCTGCCGCATCTTCCGAGTCCGCGCTCAGGTACTCCAGCACGATGACGAATTCATCGCCGCCGTGGCGCGCCACCGTGTCGCTGCCGCGCGGCATCCGCGCCTCCAGGCGGCGCGCGACCTGCTGCAACAGCTGGTCGCCCTTGTCGTGTCCGAGCGTATCGTTGAGGGTCTTGAAGTTGTCCAGGTCGATGAAGAGCACGGCCCCGCCATGGCCGTCGCGCTTGGTCGCCGCCACCGCGTGTCGCAGGCGGTCCAGCAGCATGCGCCGGTTAGGCAGGCGGGTCAGCGGATCGAAGAAGGCCAGGTCCAGGATCGCCTGCTCGTCGTGCTTGCGCTGGGTGATGTCGGTGTCGATCGCCAGCACCGATTGCGGCTGTCCATCCTCGCCGCGCACCAGGGTCAGGTGCGATTCGACCGGGACCATGCGACCGTCCTTGCGGCGCTTGATGATTTCGCCGCGCCACTCGCCTTTGCTCAAGACCTCGTGAAAGGCCCCCTCCAGGTCTTTCTTGTCGTGGGTCAGGAGCTGGTCCTTGGTCTTGCCGACCGCCTCGGCGGCGGTCCAACCGAACAGGCGTTCGGAGCCCTGGTTCCAGTAGGTGATCCGCAAGTCGACATCGGACGCCGAGATCGCATCGTGGGCCTTGTCCAGGAGCGACGCCAGCAGCCGGTGGTGTGCTTCGGCCGCGCGGCGCTCGGCTTCGGCCTGCCTGTCTGCGGTGATGTCGAGCATCGAGCCGATCACGTTGAGCGTTGTTCCATCGGCGCCGCGCCTGAACACGCCCTGGTCGCGTACGGTGGCGTAGGAGCCGTCATGGCGCAGGAAGCGGTATTCGGCACCCCAGGTCGCCTTCCCAGCGTGCATCGCCGCATACAATCCGCCGACGACGCGCTCGCGGTCCTCGGGTGCGATCCGGGTGGTCCAGTCGTTGATGCCGTCATTGAAGGCGTCCGCGCCGTAGCCGAATACGGTATGCACGCCCTCGCTCCACCACAGGCGATCGCGGGGGACATCCCAGTCCCAGACGATGTCGCTGGTTACCCTGGCCACCATCCTGAAGCGCTCGGCGGTCTCGCGCTCCAGCTCTTCCAGGCGCTTGCGCTCTGTGATCTCGGTGGTGAAGGTTGCCAGGCCTTCCTCGGTGGGAAAAATGCGCACGTCCTTCCATGCCTGCAGCGGTGCGTAGTATTCCTCGAATTCGACCGGCTGCCGGTGCGCCATCGCGAATTCGTAGCGGGCCCCGAATTCCGTCCCGACCAGGTCCGGGTAAGCGTCCCACAGCACCTTGCCGATTAAGTCATGGCGCGAGCGGCGCAGCAGGCGCTCGGTTGCTTCGTTCAGGTAGGTAAAGCGCCACTGCCTGTCCAGGATGTAGAACGCATCGGCCATGGCTTCCAGCGTTCCCAGGAGCTTGCGCGACATCGCCTGCAAGGCCGCAGTCGATTGCCGCAGCTCGGTGATGTCGTGCACGGTGCCCGCCAACATCAGCTTGCCGGACTCTTCCAGGTAAGGCAGGCCGTGGACGCGCACATAGCGTGCCGTACCGTCTGGCCGGACGATACGGTGCTCGAGCTCGATCGGCCTTGGATGCTCCCGGTTCTCCCGGATGGCGGCCGCCACCACGACGCGGTCGTCCGGATGAACCAGGGACAGGAAGGTTTCGATCCTGCCGTCAAAGCCGCTTCTACCGACCCCCATGATGCGGCAGGTTTCATCGGACCAGACAAGCTTTTCGGAAGGCGGATGGAATTCCCAGGTACCGACGTGACCAATAGCCTGGACCTCGGCCAGCTGCCATGCGACCAACTGTTGGCGGTTCAAGGCGCCCGGCTGTCCGCCGCTTGCCGATCTCGTCTCCGTCGTCATGCTGTCGTTCCGCGATGTGCGGCGGCCGGGCCGCTCGTATTGCCGCCTGCAATTGCTTGCAGGCGGTATCAGGCATAGCGTTAGTGCAGCAATGGATAAGACGGGATGTGCAGAGCGAAGTTCCTCGATGCGGCGCGTGTCTCAGCGTGCGGCTTTGGCGCGCGCCGCGTGCAGTTTGCGGTAGCTGTCGAGCAAACGCGCGTGGCGCTCGAGGCCTTCGAGCTTCATGCTGGTTGGCGTCAGGCCGTAGAAGCGCACGCTGCCGTCCACAGAGCCGACCACCGCATCCATGCGCTCGTCGCCGAACATGCGGCGGAAATTGACGATGTAGTCGTCCAGTTCCATTTCGTCGTCCAGCTCCACTTCCAGCACCGCGCTCACGGCCTGGTAGAACAAGCCGCGCTCGACCGTATTGTCGTTGTACTGCAGGAAGGCGCCCACCAGTTCCTGCGCGTCCTCGAGGTCGCCCAGGGCCAGGCGGATCAAGAGCTTCAGTTCCAGGACCGTCAATTGCCCCCAGACCGTGTTCTCGTCGAATTCGATGCCGATCAGGGTGGCGACGTCGCCGTATTCGTCGAGCTCGTTGTTCTCCAGGCGTTCCAGCAGGGCCTCCAGCCGCTCTTCATCCAGGCCATGAATGTTGAGGATATCGCTGCGGAACAGCAGCGCCTTGTTGGTGTTGTCCCAGATGAGGTCCTCGACCGGGTAGATTTCGGAATAGCCCGGCACCAGGATCCGGCATGCGGTGGCCCCCAGATCCTCGTACACCGCCATGTAGGCCTCCTTGCCCATCTCTTCCAGGATGCCGAACAGGGCGGCCGCTTCCTGGGCGTTCGAATTTTCGCCTTGGCCCGAGAAATCCCACTCCACGAACTCGTACTCGGATCTGGCGCTGAAGAAGCGCCAGGACACGATGCCGCTGGAATCGATGAAGTGCTCGACGAAGTTATACGGCTCGGTCACGGCTTCGCTGGCGAAGGTCGGGCGCGGCAGATCGTTCAGGCCTTCGAAACTGCGGCCCTGCAGCAGTTCGGTCAGGCTGCGCTCGAGTGCGACCTGGAAGCTCGGGTGCGCACCAAAGGAAGCAAACACGCCGCCCGTGCGCGGGTTCATCAGGGTCACGCACATCACCGGATAGCTGCCGCCCAGCGAGGCATCCTTGACCAGTACCGGGAAACCCTGCTCTTCCAGGCCCTTGATGGCCGCGACGATGCCAGGATATTTGTCCAGCACTTCCTGCGGCACGTCAGGCAAGGCGATCTCGCCTTCGAGGATTTCGCGCTTGACCGCGCGCTCGAAAATCTCCGACAGGCACTGCACCTGCGCTTCGGCCAGGGTGTTCCCGGCACTCATGCCGTTGCTGACAAACAGGTTCTCGACCAGGTTGACCGGGAAGTACACGGTTTCGCCGTCGGACTGGCGCACGAAGGGCAGCGAACAGATGCCACGCTCGCTGTTGCCGGAATTGGTGTCGACCAGGTGCGAAGCGCGCAGTTCGCGCTCCGGATCGTAGATCTCGCGGGTGTAAGCGTCGAGGATGTCGCCCGGCAGCGCATCCTTTTTGCCCGGCTTGAACCAGCGCTCGTTCGGATAATGGACAAAGGGCGCCCCGGCAAATTCCTCGCCCCAGAATGCGCCGGCGTAGAAGTGATTGCAGTTGATGCGCTCGATGTATTCGCCCAGGGCGGAGGCCAGCGCGCTTTCCTTGGTCGATCCTTTGCCGTTGGTGAAGCACATCGGCGAATGGGCGTCGCGGATATGCAGCGACCACACGTTCGGCACGATGTTGCGCCAGGAGGCGATCTCGATCTTGATGCCCAGGTCGGCCAGCACCTTCGACATATTGGCGATGGTCTGCTCGAGCGGCAGGTCCTTGCCCGGGATATAAGTACTGTGCGAGGCATCCGGGCTGGCCAGCAGCAGGCCCTGGGCGTCGGCATCGATGTTCTCGACTTCCTCGATCACGAATTCGGGGCCGGTCTGCACGACCTTCTTGACGGTGCAACGGTCGATCGAACGCAGGATGCCCTGGCGGTCTTTTTCCGAAATATCGGCCGGCAGCTCGACCTGGATCTTGAAGATCTGCTTGTAGCGATTTTCGGGATCGACAATATTATTCTGCGACAGGCGGATATTTTCGGTCGGAATATCCCTGGTCGAACAGTACAGCTTTACAAAATAGGCGGCGCACAAGGCGGACGAGGCCAGGAAATAGTCAAAGGGGCCCGGGGCCGAACCGTCGCCCTTGTAGCGGATCGGCTGGTCCGCGATGACCGTGAAGTCGTCGAATTTGGCTTCCAGGCGAAGCTTGTCGAGAAAATTGACCTTGATTTCCATGGGGGTTCCAACCAGTGCTCTGTGAATGACCCGCCATTATCCTTGCTTTCGTCCGAACCCGGAAGGCACAGCGCCGGCTGCCGTTTGTCCCGACAAGCCGACTTCCGCCTGCAACTGTGAAAAATCGGCATGTTCTTTCTCGAGAACTACGGTGAAACCATATAAAGAGGCGCATTTCCATGATGTGTCTGACAACTTCTCAGAATTTTAAAAAAAATTTCCGTACGGCACTTAATGAAGCCGACGCCCGGGTCGCCTTGTACCAGTGAGCGCGAGTCAGACGCTCGCCACCAGAACAACCCCTTAATGGAATAGACACCATGCTGAGCCTCCACACTAACAACGCCGCACTGTCCGCCCAGACCTCGATCAACCGTACCCAGAACTCGCTGTCGACCTCGATGACCCGTCTGTCGACCGGTTATCGCATCAACTCGGCAATGGACGACGCTGCCGGCCTGCAGATCGCTTCGCGCCTGAAAGCGCAAACCTCGGGCATGGCCGTCGCCATGCGCAACACCCAGAACTCGACCTCGATGCTGCAGACCGCCGAAGGCGCGCTGGACGAAGTCGGCAACATGCTGGTCCGTATGAAGGATCTGGCAACCCAGGCCGCTGACGCTTCGTCGACCGACGACGACAAGAAGGCCATGCAGTCGGAATTCGACGCACTGGGCCTGGAACTGAAGAACGTCCTGCAGAACACCACCTTCGGCGGCACCAAGCTGCTGGTCGGCGGCACCACCGCTTCGTCGATGACCTTCCAGATCGGCGCTTCGTCGAGCGAAACCATGGCTGTCGACCTGTCGGCCGACATGACCCAGATGGCGTCGGACGTCAGCACCGCCACCGCCAACTACACCAGCACCACCACCGGCACCGAACTGACCTCGAGCGCCAACGCCACCATCGCTTCGCTGGAAACCGCGCTGAACTCGGTGAACAAGGTCCGTTCGGGCCTGGGCGCTGCCGCCAACCGCCTCGAGCACGTGTACAACAACCTGGCCAACATCAGCACCAACAGCAAGGCTGCTACCGGCCTGATCATGGACGTGGACTTCGCGACCGAAAGCGCGAACATGACCTCGAACCAGATGCTGCTGCAAGCCGGCACCGCGATGCTGAAGCAGTCGAACAGCATGTCCTCGATGGTCATGTCCCTGCTGCAGTAATCAGATTCAGTTCCCGCTCCACCCTGAAAGCCAGTCCCGCGGGACTGGCTTTTTTCGTTATGCAGTAGCGACATGCCAAAAAATATTTAGCGAAAGTGCATCCAAATACGTTCGGGCAGCGTAGAGCGTGTATCCACCGCGTTTCGGCTACATCCGGCTGCGACGGTAATGGTTACGGCATCCATTCAACCTCTACGACAGGAACTGACCATGAACAAACGTATCCCCGGGCTTCTTCTGGCTTCCACTCTCGCCTTCGTCCTGGCCGGCTGCGGCGGCGACGACGATCCGGTGGCAAGCGTCCCCGTGACCACGCCGCCGCCCACCGCCGTGACTGCAGGAGATTTGGTCGTGCTCACCACCGGCAACCGTCTGGTGTCCTTCAATCGCGATACGCCGGGCACGGCCCGCACTTCGGCGGCGGTGACCGGCCTGCAGGCGGGTGAAAGCCTGGTCGGGATCGATTACCGCCCCGCCGACGGCCAGTTGTACGGCGTCGGCAGCAGCGGCCGCATTTATACCCTGAATCCGGAAACCGGCGCGGCAAGCCTGAAGGCCACCCTGAGCGCCGACGCGGCCGACACCACGGCCCCATATACCGCCCTCGGCGGCAGCGAGTTCGGCGTCGACTTCAATCCGGTCGCAGACCGCCTGCGCGTCGTCAGCAACACCGGCCAGAGCCTGCGCATCAACGTCGACACCGGCGCCACCACCACGGACGGAAGCATCAATGGCGGAGCGGCTGGCAGCACGATCACGGCGTCCGCCTATACCAATTCCTTTGCCGGCACGACCAGCACCACACTGTACGCGCTGGACAGCGCGACCGACACCCTGTACGTGCAGAATCCTCCCAATGACGGCACGCTGGCGACCCCGGTGAGCCTCGGCCTGGATGCAGGCGCGGCCAACGGCTTCGACATCGACGCCCGCACCAACATGGGCTACGTCGTGGTCAACGCGGGCGGCACCCGGACCCTCTACACTGTCAACCTCGGCGCAACCGCCAACGCCGCAACCGCGGCCGGCGCACTGGCCCTGAGCGAAGACGCGCGCGGCCTGGCCTTGCGCGCGGGACCGGCGCCGGTGGTGCTCGCCCTGACCGATGCCGGCCGTATCGTCGCCTTCCGTCCAGCCACGCCCAACGTCTTGACTGCCGATATCGGGCTCGCCGGGCTGAATGCGAACGAAACCGTCGTGGGCTTCGATATCCGTCCGCGCGACGGCCTGTTATATGGAATCACCTCCGCCGCGCGCATCGTGACCATCGACGCGGCCACCGGCGTCACCACGGTCAAGGCCACGCTGGCCGCCGATCCTGCCGATACCACGCTGCCGTTTACCGGCATCGTCGGCAGCATGTTCGCGGTCGACTTCAACCCGGTGGCGGACCGGCTGCGCGTGATCAGCGACCGCGGCCAGAGCCTGCGCATCAACGTCGACACCGGCGCCACCACGACCGATGGCGCGATCAACCGGGCAGGCGCTGCGCCTGTCGTGACAGGTGCCGCCTACACCAACAGCATCCCGTCAGCCACTGCGACCCAGCTGTTCGACATCGATACCGACAGCGACAGCCTGGCGCTGCAAAATCCGCCGAATGAGGGCACGCTGGTGAATGTCGGCATGCTCGGCGTGGCGGTAGCGGGCGATGCGGCCTTCGACATTGCGGGGGGCGCGAATGGCATCGCGCTCGCCGCGCTGCGCACTACGGCAGGCGGTCCGTCCTCGCTGTACCGGATCGATTTGGCAAGCGGTGCGGCGACGCTGGTCGCCGGCAGTGCGGCGCCCGCGACCTCAGTCGCCGGCGCGGGCCTCGGACTGCGCGACATCGCGATTTCGCTGCGCTGACCGGGCGGCGCGCCGGTTCTAAGTCATCTTGACGGCGCGCCCGATGAACAGGATCGGACCGGTCGGCCGGCCGAGCGGCGAGCCCGCCGGCGGTTCGAGCGTGATCTCGAACAGCTGGTTCGGTTGCAGCGGAGGCAGCTTGCCGAGCGGGACCTCGACGGTCTTGCCCGGTTCGACCAGGCCGAGCGACACCGGGCCGGACCAGCCGTCGGCCTTGGTCCAGAGCTGCAGCGCGCGCGCGGCCGGCACCGCGTCCGCCCGCAGCGGCTGCAGACGCAGGCGCCCCTCATCCACCGACTGCAGTATCCAGCCAGGCGCCATGTTCCCGGGCGCGGCAAGTACCACCATGTAGCGTGCGGCTGGCGCCTGCGTCGGCTGTAGTGGAACGGTCGCCAGGACGATTGCCGCCGCGACGCCGGCTGCGGCGACGACGCGCCAGAGCGCCAGGCTGTCCCACCAGCGCGCCCGTGGCGCACTGCGCCCGGCCTTGCCACCGGCGTGTGCCGCCACCGAACGCGCGATACGGGGCCACAGTTGGGACGAGGGTTCTTCCGGCTCCACCAGCGCCGTCAGCGGCAACAGCCGGGCCTCCCATGCCTGCACGGCGGCCCGCAGCGCCGCATCCCGCGGCAGCGCCTGCTCGACGGCGCGCCGGCTTTCGGCGGACAAGGTCCCCAGCACGTATTGGCCGGCCAAGTCCTGTGGATCTTCCTTGCTCGGACTGTTCATCCCATGCACTCCCTTAATGCCGACAAGCCGCGCTTGATCCAGGCCTTGACGGTGCCGAGGGGCGACTGCAGGCGCTCGGCGATCTCGCTGTGCGAGCAGCCGTCGATATAGGCATACAGGATGCTGTTGCGCTTGCCGGCATCGAGCCCGACCAGGCAGTCGTGCAGACGGCCAATATCCTGGCGCAGTGCGATCGTCTCGTCGAGTCCGCCTGCCAGCCCAAGGGTGCCCGCATCCAGCTCCTCCAGCATGCTGTCTTCCACCGCGACCTCGCGTTCGCCGCTGCGCACCAGGCTCAGGGCCTGGTTGCGCACCACGCTGTAGATCCAGCCACGACCGGCGCCGCGCGCCGGATCGAAACTTGCGGCGCGGGTCCAGATATTCAGGAAAGCATCGTGCAGCACTTCTTCGGCAATCTGCCGGTGGCGCACGATGCGCAGCGCCACGCCCAGCAGGCGGCGGCTGTCCTGGTCGTAGATCCGGCGCAGCGCCAGCTGGTCGCCGCGCGCGCATGCCGCGAGGGCTGCTTCATAGTCGAATTCGGCCACAGCGTTCACGCCGCACCTGCCTGGCTCATGGGCACTCCAATGTCGGTTTTGTTGCTATCATGCCAATGTAACACAAGCATATAACTTACGGACCAGCTCGTTCTGGCTGGCGGCGCGAGTGCCGAAGGCGTTTCGCCGCCTATTGCACTTGGCGAATACGGTTTTTTCCTTTATACATACCCGGTTCTCAATTCTCTCGCCGACCAACGTCCTGCATGAATCTCCAGCCACCTTCCCTGCGCATGACGGCCGGTACCGTCGTCAGCGCCACCTGCGTCGTCGCCCTGCTGTATTTCGGTCGTGAAGTACTCGAGCCGCTGGCGCTCGCGCTGATCCTGAGCCTGGTGCTGGCGCCGCTGGTTCGCAGCATGACCCGGGTCGGCCTGGCGCGCATGCCGGCCGTGCTGCTGTCGGTGGCCCTGGTCGCGACCGCCGTCGGCGGGGTCGGCGCGGTGCTGTTCGACCAGCTGGTGACGATCACCCGCGACCTGCCGCAGTACCGGGCCGCGATCAAGACCAAGGTGGCCAAGGTGCGCGAACTGGTGGAGCGCCCGATCACCCGCATCGAGCAGGAGCTGAGCGCCGTGGCGCCGGTGCCGGCGGTCGAGGCCGCGCGCGTCCGGCGCGGCAACCTGGTGGTCAATCCGAACCAGCCGCTGCCGGTGGAAGTGCGCACGCCGCGCACCATGAAGGACACGCTGGGGCGCGTGATCAACCTGGTGTGGGGGCCGATCGGCGAGGCCGGCGTGGTGCTGATCCTGCTGGTCTTCATCCTGCTCGAACAGGGTTCGCTGCGCGACCGCCTGGTGCGCCTGGCGGGCCAGGCCGAGGTGAGCCGCACCATCCGCACCCTGGGCGACGCGGCGCAGGGCGTGTCGCGCTTCTTCTTCTCGCAGTTCATCGTCAACGCCACCTTCGGGGTGGTGATCGGCCTGTCCTTGTGGCTGGCGGGAATCCCGCATGCGGTGCTGTGGGGCGTGCTGAGCGGCGCGCTGCGCTTCGTGCCCTACCTGGGCGTGCTGCTGGCCGGCGCCATCATCGCCGTGTTCGTGGCGGCGATCGATCCCGGCTGGTCGCTGGCCGTTACCTGCATGGCGATCTTCCTTGCTTTCGAGCTGGTGCTGGCCAACTTCATCGAACCCAAGGTGTATGGCCACAGTTCCGGGCTGTCGCCGCTGGCGGTGATCGTCTCGGCCCTGTTCTGGGGTGCGCTGTGGGGCCCGGTCGGCCTGCTGCTGTCGACCCCGCTGACCCTGTGCCTGGTGGTGGCCGGGCGCCACGTGCGGGCGCTGGCGCCGATCACGATCCTGCTGGGCGACGCGCCCAACATGTCGGACGCCGAGCGCTTCCACCAGCGCGTGCTGGCCGGCGAGGCCGACGAGCTGACCAAGGACGCGCGCGCCTACGTGCGCCGCTACAGCTTCGCGCGCTACTGCGACCACGTGCTGCTGCCGGGCCTGCGCATGGCGGTGTCCGACCTCGGCACCGGCACCATCGACAAGGCCCAGGAAACACGCATGCGCGCGGTGATCGCCAACATCGCGGAAACCGTGGCCTGTGCCTCGGACGGCGGTGCGCGCAACCGGCGCAAACCGGTGCCGCTGCTGGACGCCAACATCGGCGCCCACCTGCGCCAGATGCGTGAGGCGCGTTTCGGCCGCTGGCAGGGCTCGCTCGACGTGCCGCACGGCTCGATCGTGCTGTGCGCCGGCCTGCCCTCGGAGCGCGACGAATTCCTGACCGAACTGCTGGTGCGCGCACTGCGCGAGGGCGACGTCGACGCCCGCAGCCTGGTGGTGGGCACCCCACTGGAACGACCTGAGGGCAGCACCCCGGAACTGGTGTCCACGGTTTTCATCACCTATCCGCGCCAGGACAACTTCGATGCCTGGCGCGCGGCCGTCGCCGAGCTGCGCCACGACCTGCCGGAAGCGCTGATGGTGACCGTGCTGCTGCCGTATGACGAGCAGCTGCCCAAGCGGGCGCTGGTCGAGGCCTATGTCGACATGATCCTGCGCTCGTTCGAGGAAGGCCTCGCCTTTGTGGCGCCGGACCGTAGCGCGCCGGCGAAAACCAGCGCTGCCCCGGAGCTTGTGCGTTGAGCATTCGGAATCGTCAAATTTGTTGTTTTTCCGCCTTGCTCGTGTGAAAAATCACGAGCTTTTTGCCCCAGTCTTTACGGTTCATGATGTTTCGCACGTAAAATGCTTTCCTATCGGCATTACTTTTATAACGGCGGAATATGAAATCGGTTCAACAAGAAGTCGACGAGCGCAGCAACCTCACCAGCAACAACAAGTTCGAACTGCTCCTGTTCCGCCTCGGCGGCGATGAAAACGGCGAGCGCAGCGAACTGTTCGGCATCAACGTATTCAAGATCCGCGAAATCGTGGCCATGCCCGAAATCACCGCCGTGGCCGGCTCGATGCCGCACGTGCTGGGGGTAGTCAACCTGCGCGGCCAGATCATCCAGGTGCTGGACCTGCCGGCGATCGCCGGCGTCAAGCCCAAGACCGGCCTGAACATCATGCTGGTGACGGAATTCGCCCGAACCACCCAGGCGTTTGCCGTCGAAAGCGTCGAGGAGATCGTGCGCCTGGACTGGAACCAGGTGATGTCGGCCGAACGCACCGCCGCCAGCGGCATGGTCACCAGCATTGCGCGCCTGCCGGAAGAAAACGGCCAGCCGGGCCGCCTGGCTCAGGTGCTCGACGTCGAGACCATCCTGCGCGACATGAACCCGGATTCCGGTCCCGAGATCAACCAGCAGACGGTCGGCTCGAAGATCCAGATCAAACCGGGCTCGGTGGTGCTGGCGGCCGACGATTCGGTGGTTGCGCGTGCGCTAATCGAACAGGGCTTCGAAGCCATGGGCCTGCCCTTCATCATGGCCAAGAGCGGCAAGGAAGCCTGGGACCAGCTCAACAGCATCGCCAGCACCGCCGAAGCCGAAGGCAAGTCGGTGCACGACAAGGTCGCCCTGGTGCTGACCGACCTCGAGATGCCGGAAATGGACGGCTTCACCCTGACCCGCCACATCAAGAAGAGCGCGCGCTTTTCCGGCCTGCCGGTGATCATCCATTCCTCGCTGTCGGGCACCACGAACGAAGAGCACGTCAAGAACGTCCAGGCCGACGCCTACGTGGCGAAGTTCTCGGCCGAAGACCTGGCGACCACAATCCGCCGCGTCCTGCGCCAGTAAGGCGGCGCACGCTCGCGTCAACCCGGCGCGCATGGAATCCGTTGTGATGTAACAAACGCTAACACAATCTCCCGTGTGCGCACCGGCAGTCGATATACTATTGACAACAAGCCGGTACGCAATCGGGGGTACCTGCTAGGCGGAGGGCGACTTCCGCCGACCGGACACGCGGGGCCTCCCCGCAGAGAGCGAACCATGCCGCAACGACGACGCGATGACGATACTGCAGTGACTGCCGAGTACGCCTTCTTTCTGGCGGAAACCCGGGGCCTGCGTTTCGCCCTCGATTACCTCGACAACTGTCACATTCCACGCGACATCCTGCTGCGCGCGCTCGACCAGCCCGAACAACGCCGCCGCATCGAACGGCGCCGCTATCCCCGCAACGATTGACCTCTGAAACGCGCTGCGCGCCGGCGCGCGGCGTGCTACCGTAGCTGCTGGAACGAGGAATGGCCATGCAGCGCAGCTACCGTTGGCGCCCCACGGAGGGCATCGGGCTCGAACACCTGATCCTGGATCACCGCGAGGACGTGATCGTCGCCGACGGAGTCGTGATCGGCGACCGCGGCGACGGCCCGTTCGGCTGCAGCTACCGGATCTGCTGCGATACCGGCTGGCGCGTGCGCTCGCTCGAAGTGCACACCGCCGGCGGCCGTTTCCTGGTGCTCACCAGCGACGGCGACGGCCACTGGCGCGACAGCGACGGCCGCGCCTTGCCCCGACTCGACGGCTGCATCGACGTCGACCTCGCCGCCACCCCGTTTACGAATACCCTCCCGATCCGTCGCCTCGGCGAGGCGCTGCACCAGCGCACCGGCATCGCAGTCGCCTGGGTCGCCGTCCCCTCGCTCGAGGTGCGGCGCCTTGATCAGGCCTATACGCGCCTGGCCGACGGGCGCTGCCTGTACGAGGGACCAATCGGCGAGTTCCAGGCCGAGCTCGAGCTCGACGCCGACGGCCTGGTGCTGCACTACCCTTCGCTGTTCACCCGGGTCGATGCGCCCTGAGCGCGCAGGCGCTCCTCGACCCGGCCCAGCAGGGCCTCCAGCTGGGCGCGCTCGGCCCCGTCCAGCCCGGCCAGCGCCTGCGCCGCCAGCCGTTCGCCGTGGCGGCGCACCTCGGCGTACACCGCCGCACCCGCCGGCGTGAGATGCAGGCGCGTGCTGCGGCGGTCGAGCGCGTCCGCACGCACCTCGACCAGGCCCTTTTCGCGCAGGCCCTGCACCAGCCGCGTCACCTGGGCCTTGTCGCGCCCCGAACGTTCGGCCAGGTCGCGCTGGGTCGCTCCGGGATGGCGCGCGATATAGCCGAGCGCCCGGTTTTCCATATGGCTCAGCTCATGCTCGGTCGCCCGCAAGGAGCGGTATTGCTGCGCCCGGAACAGATGCATGATCTCGTGGATCGCCTCGAACACACCATCTCCGCCCGCAGGCGGATGGTTGACATCATCAACTAAATTTTCCATAATAGGTGACATTATCAACCAATTTGGACCAACATGGAACAGCCAAACCGCAAGGGCGTACAGCGTGTGCGCCACGAACTGCGCATTCGCGACGTGGCGGTCAGCCGCGTCGACCCGCTGGGCGACAGTTTTCTCGCCATCAGCTTCCAGGGCGAGGCACTGGAAGGCTTCGTCTCCGCGTCTTTCGATGACCACGTCAAGTTCATGTTCGAGATCGAGGGCAAGCAGCTGCGGCGCGACTACACGCCGCTGTGGTACGACGCCGACAAGCGCGAGCTGACCCTCGAATTCGCCCTCCACGAAGGCGGCGGCGCGTCCGACTGGGCGAAAAGCGCGGCGGTCGGCCAGCAGGCCGTCATCGGCGGCCCGCGCGGGTCGATGATCATTCCGATGGAGTACGACTGGTACCTGCTGGCAGGCGACCGCAGCGCCCTGCCCGCCATCCGGCGCCGGCTGGCCGAACTGCCGCTCGGCAGCCGCGCGATTGTGGTCGCGGCCGCTAGCGGAGCCGATCGCCTGCCGCTGCCGACCCAGGCGCAACTGGATCTCACCTGGGTCGAGGACGACCAGGGCCTGCTCGCCGCCTTGCGCGACCTAACTCTGCCGCTTGGTGAGGGATTCGCGTGGTTTGCCGGCGAAGCCGCGACGGCCAAGCAGGTCCGGTCTCTGCTCGGCGACGGGAAAGGCATTGCCAAAGAAGCCATGCGGGTGTCGGCTTATTGGAAGCAGGGTGTGGCCGACCACCACGAGAATCTGGAGTAAAGGGTCAAAAAGCAGCGATGCTGCTAACCCAGTCAATGACTTAAGGCCTTGATCTGGCTATAATTTCGGCCTTCGCATCAAGGATCCCGCCATGTCACTGCTCGACCACCAGCTTGAACTGCTGTCGCCCGCCAAAACCGCCGAGATCGGCCGCGAGGCCATCCTCCACGGCGCCGATGCGGTGTACATCGGCGGCCCCGCCTTCGGCGCGCGCCACAACGCCAGCAATCCGCTGGAAGACATCGCCAGCCTGGTCGAGTTCGCGCACCGCTACCGCTCGCGCATCTTCGTGACCATGAACACGATCATGCACGACAGCGAGCTCGAGCTCGCGCGCAAGCAGATCTGGCAGCTATACGAAGCAGGCGTGGACGCCCTGATCATCCAGGACATGGGCCTGCTCGAAATGGACCTGCCGCCGATCCAGCTGCACGCCAGCACCCAGTGCGACATCCGCACCGTGGAAAAGGCGCGTTTTCTTGGCGACGTCGGCTTCTCGCAGCTGGTGCTGGCGCGCGAACTCACGGTCGAGCAGATCCGGAAGATCAAGGCCGAAGTCGACACCCCGCTCGAATACTTCGTGCACGGCGCCCTGTGCGTGGCCTTCTCGGGCCAGTGCTATATCTCGCACGCCGATACCGGCCGCAGCGCCAACCGCGGCGACTGCTCGCAGGCCTGCCGCCTGCCCTACACCCTGAGCGACGGCCAGGGCCGCGTGGTGGCCTACGAAAAGCACCTGCTGTCGATGAAGGACAACGACCAGAGCCGCAACCTGGAAGCCCTGGTCGACGCCGGCATCCGCTCCTTCAAGATCGAAGGGCGCTACAAGGACATGGGCTACGTGAAGAACATCACCGCCCACTACCGCCTGCTGCTCGACGAACTGCTCGAGCGCCGTCCGGAATTCGCGCGCGCCGCCAGCGGTTCGACCCGCGTGCTGTTCACCCCGGACGTCGACAAGAACTTCCACCGCGGCCATACCGATTACTTCGCGCTCGGCCGCCAGGACGACATCGGCGCTTTCGACTCGCCGAAGTACATCGGCGTCGAGCTGGGCAGCGTGACGCGCATCGGTCCGGATTTCATCGAGCTGGCGACGAATGCGGCCATGGCCAATGGCGACGGCCTGAACTACATGAACAAGCGCGATACGGTCGGCATCCAGGCCAACACGGTGGAGAAGCTGGGCGAAGACGAGGACACCCAGCGCTGGCGCGTGTTCCCGAACGAAATGGTGAAGAGCCTGGCTGGCCTGAAGGTCGGTACCATCGTTCACCGCAACCGCGACCACCAGTGGGAATCGGCACTGAGCAAGAAGTCGTCCGAGCGCAAGGTGCGCGTCGACATCGTGCTCGGCGAGCAGCCGGGCGGCCTGCGCCTCACCCTGGTCGATGAGGACGGCATCGAGACCGTGACCGGCGCCGACATCGCCCTGCAGCCGGCCCAGCAGGCGGCGCAGGCGGACAGCGCGCTGCGCACCAACATCGCCAAGCTGGGCAACACGATGTTCGAGGCCGGCGCGGTGGAGCTGCAACTGTCGCAGCCCTGGTTCGTGGCCGCCAGCGCGATCAATGCGCTGCGCCGCGACGCCATCGCCGCGCACGAAGCGGCGCGCCTGGCCGCCTGGGACCGTCCGGAGCGCAAGGCGCCCGCCGAGCCGCCGGCGATCTATCCAGAACAGCAGCTGAGCTATCTGGCCAACGTCTATAACGACAAGGCGCGCGCCTTTTATCACAAGCACGGCGTGCAGCTGATCGACGCCGCCTACGAGGCGCACGAAGAGCCGGGCGAAGTGTCCCTGATGATCACCAAGCACTGCCTGCGCTTCTCCTTCAACCTGTGCCCAAAGCAGGCCAAGGGTGTGCAGGGCGTGCAGGGCCAGGTCAAGGCCGAGCCGATGACCCTGGTCAGCGGCAACGAGCGCTATACCCTGCGCTTCGACTGCAAGCCCTGCGAGATGCACGTGGTGGGCGCGATGAAGGACAACATCCTCAAGCAGCCGCCGCCTTCGGCCGTCCCCTACAGCCCACTGGTCTTCCATAAGCAGCGCCCGCGTGCCTGAGTCTTGAGAAGACGATAAAAAACGCCGCCCGGTTGCCCGAGGCGGCGTTTTTCATTGAGGCGGCGAATGTCAGTCGACGGTCGCGCCGCTTTGCTTGACCACCTTGCCCCAGCGCGCGTGCTCGGCCGCGACGAACTTGCCGAAGTTCTCAGGCGTATCGCCCACGAAGTCCGAACCGGTATCGGCCAGCACCTTCTGGAATTCCGGCTGCTTCATGACCTTGACGGCTTCCGCATTGATCTTGGCGACCACATCTTTCGGGGTCTTGGCCGGTGCGAACATGCCGTACCAGGCGTAGGACTCGATCTGCGGCAGGCCGGCTTCGGCGAAGGTCGGCACATCCGGCAGCAGTGGCGAGCGCTTGGCGCTGGAGATCGCGATCGGCTTGACCTTGCCGCTCTTGATGTGCGGCATGATCGCGATGGTGCTGTCGAACATCACCGGAATATGGCCGCCCAGCAGGTCGGAGATCGCCGGCGCCGAGCCTTTATAGGGCACGTGGGTCATCTCGAGCTTGGTCACGCTGGCGAACAGTTCGCTGGTCAGGTGCTGGGGCGTACCGTTGCCCGAGGAGCCGTATGAGAACTGGCCCTTCTTCGACTGGATATAGGCCATCAGTTCCTTCAGGTTCTTGGCCGGCACCGATGGGTGGGCGACCAGCACCAGCGGCACGCGCAAGAGGTTGGTGACCGGCGCCAGATCCTTCAGCGGGTCGAAGTTCATGTTCTTGTACAGGCTCGGGTTGATCACGATCGGTGCGCTCGAGGTGATCAGGAGGGTCATGCCGTCCGGCTTGGCGCGCGTCACCGCCGCCGTGCCGATGTTGCCGCCGCCGCCCGCGCGGTTGTCGATCACGAAGGATTGTCCCAGCCCCTGGGTCAGGCCCTTGGCCAGCGGACGCGCCGCAATGTCCGACGGGCCGCCCGGCGGCCACGGAACCACCACCGTCACCGTCGAGCTTGGCCAGCCCTGCGCCAGTGCGCTGATGGACATCACCGATGCCGCCAGGGCAAAGGCAAATTGTTTGGTGCCGAAGAGTCGTCGCATAGTCTCCATCCTTTGTTAGTGAATTGGCATTGAGCGACAGTGTATCCTATTCAGCCCCCGGCAACACAGCGGCTACTACGTAGGCGGTATTTGCGCGAATTGAGGCCAGGATGACACCCGCACGGGGTAATTACAACATTCCCGTCAATTTTCGCAAAGGAAATCTAGATTTATTAATAGAAATGAACTACGCTGTAGGAACTCTCCTACTTTCCCACGAACATGGACCGCAGTTACCCCTACAGCCGCCGCCTGCTGTCACGCGCCCGCCTGCACAAGCGCATGGCTGTGATGGCTGCCGCCGGCTTGCTCGGCGCGACGGCGATGTTCATGCTGACGTGGAAACCGGACCCGATCGCTTCCGCCGTTCAGGCATCTGCCCTGCTGGCGTCGACAGATGGCGTGCAGAGCGTGCGCGGCGTGCGCCGCGTCTATCCCTATTCCGTGGTGCCCGGCGGCGTGTCCGGCAAGACCGAACTGGCGCGCGTGATCCGCACCGATCGGGTGGTGGCAAGCCATTACGCTACTTTCGACGTCGACCAGGCGCGCCCGGTCGTGGTCCAGAAGCCGCGCGCGGTGCACGTGTCCTATCGCAAGGGTGGACAGGTCTACTGGACTGCCCACAAGGTCATGCTGGCGCCGGGCGAGACCTTGCTGTCGGACGGACGCAGTGAAATGCGGGCACGTTGCGCGAACCGGATTTCGGACGTGGCCCAGTACCCGGTGGAAGCCCACCAGCCCGCCATGGATGAACTCGACAATGCAGTCGAGCTCGATGAAGACGAAGAATACGCGCTCGGCCCGGACGGCCTGCCGGTGTCGACGGCCGGCGGCGGCGGCATTCCACGCCACACGGGCCAGCGCTCGCCCGGCCGCCTCGGCGGCGGTGGCGGCGGCGGCGCGGCGCCGGGTGCGACGGCGCCGGACAGCATGCTCGCAAGCAGCACCTTCTCGCCCGCTTCCGCGATGAGCACCGCGATGGGCATGGCAGGCTCGTCCAGCAGCATGGGCAGCCGCCCGCGGCCGGCCGCGACGCCGGCCCCCACCCCCACACCCACCGGTTCGGGCGGCAGCGAGAGCAGCAGCGGCGGCTCGTCCGGGTCGCAGCCCACGTCAGGCGGCGGCGAACCCGTCTCTGCACCAGGCGCCGGCACCGACGTCGTCACATCGCCCGGGATTCCCGAGACCGGCGCCGGACAGCCGCCGACGGGCCTGCCGCCAGTGACCGGCGACCCCGGCACCGTGCCCGTGCCGGGTACGTCGCCGGAGCCGGATCCGATGCCGGTGTTCACGCCCGAGCCACAGCCGCAGCCGGGCAATCCGGTGCCGACCCCGCCGGCCGGCAATGGCCCGCTGTTCCCGCCGACCGGACCGGAGACCGGCCCCTTGATCCCGCAACCGCCGCTCACGCCGGCGCCTCCGCTCGAAAGCGTCGAGCAGGAACCGAAGGCGCCCAACACCGTGCCGGAACCCGGCAGCGCCTGGCTGCTCGCCGGCGCGCTGGCCTCGATGCTGGGCCTGCGCCGGCGCGCCCGCTTCAAGCGGGAATCTTGAGTCCGGCAGCAACGGCCGGACGCGCGCGGAAGGCTTCGAGCGCGGCCTGCACGCGCGGGAAATCCTGAAAGCCCACGAGTTCGCCCGCGTCGTAGAAACCGACCAGGTTGTTCACCCAGGGGAAGATCGCGATGTCCGCGATGCTGTACTCCTCGCCCGCCACCCACCGATGCCTTGCCAGCTGGCCTTCGAGCACGCCGAGCAGGCGTTTTGACTCGTTCACATAGCGGTCGCGCGGGCGCTTGTCCTCAAGTTCGCGGCCGGCGAACTTGTGGAAGAAGCCGAGCTGGCCGAACATCGGCCCAATCCCGCCCATCTGGAACATCAGCCACTGGATCGCGGCGTAGCGCCCGGCCGGGTCGCTAGGCAGGAACTTGCCGCTCTTCTCGGCCAGGTAGATCAGGATCGCGCCGGATTCGAACAGCGGCAGCGGCTTGCCGCCCGGTCCGTTCGGATCGAGGATGGCGGGAATCTTGTTGTTCGGGTTGAGCGAAAGGAAGGCCGGCGACATCTGGTCGTTCGTCTCGAAGCTGACCTTGTGCGCCTCGTAGGGCAAACTGGTCTCTTCCAGCATGATCGAGGCCTTCACGCCGTTCGGCGTGGGCAGCGAGTAAAGCTGGATGCGGTCAGGATGCTGTGCGGGCCACTTGGCAGTGATGTCGAAAGCGCTGAGGTCTGGCATGGTGTTGTCCACGAGGATTGATGGACTGCCAACGATAGCAAACTTCCCACGCGCTTGCCGGAGGCGGCCTAATGCCGGTCAGTTAGTGACAATTGTAGGGTGGGCGGCTTGCCCGCCCACGCGGTGAGCGTGGTGATATGAACAGCCGCACGGGCTATAGTACTGTGATTTGACCGCGTGGGCGGAAGACCCGCCCACCCTACGGATGAGCGATGGCCCTTAAGTGACTGGCATTAGGAGGCGGCCCGCTTTTAGCGCTTCTTAGCCGAACAGCTTGTTGGCGGTGCGTGCGATCAGTTCACCCTGGTGGCGTGCGCCGCCCAGTTCGATCTCGCTCGGCTGGCGCTGGCCCTGGCCGCCCGCGATGGTCGAGGCGCCATAGGGGCTGCCACCGACGATCTCGTCGAGCGACATCTGGCCTGCATAGCTGTACGGCAGGCCAACGACTGTCATGCCGAAGTGCAGCAGGTTGGTGATGATCGAAAACAGCGTCGTTTCCTGGCCGCCGTGCTGGGTGGCGGTCGAGGTGAAGGCGCCGCCCACCTTGCCGTTCAGGGCGCCGCGCGCCCACAGGCCGCCGGTCTGGTCGAGGAAGGCCGCCATCTGGGCCGGCATGCGGCCGTAGCGGGTTGGCGCGCCGATGATGATGGCGTCGTAGTCCGGCAGTTCGTTGACGGTCGCGATCGGCGCATCCTGCTGCAGCTTGAAGTGGGCGTTCTTGGCGATCTCTTCCGGTACCGTTTCGGGCACACGTTTCACGTCCACCGTCGCGCCGGTCGAGCGCGCGCCTTCCGCGACGGCATTCGCCATCTGCTCGATGTGGCCATAGGTGGAGTAATACAGAACCAGGACTTTCGACATGCCTTCCTCCCTGTAGTGATTGGCAAAACCCCTATTCTGCTGCGATCGCCGATTTCGCGGCACGCGCGAGGCTTTATGCGCCGCTGAACCAGCTTAGGGCCGCTTGCGCGATTTCCGGTGGAATCACGTGCTCACCCTCGAACTCTTCGTAACGCAGCGGATACCCGGCGGCGCGCAGCTGGCGCACGATCCGGCGGCTGCAGGGGTCGATCGGAAGGATGGGATCTTCCGTGCCATGCGAAATGAACACCTTCGGCTCGCCACGCGCCTGGAGCGGCCCGATGAAGCCGGGCGAAAAGGCCAGGATGTGGCTGAACAGGTCACCGTTGGCCAGGCCCAGCGACAGCGCATACGAGGCGCCGTCCGAGAAGCCGCCCACCGCCAGCCGTGTGGCATCGACGTGATAACGCGCGAACACGTCGTTCAATGCGCGGTCGGCCAGGTCGCGGTCGGGTCCGTAGCTGCGCCCGGCGATGATGTCCCAGGTATTGCGGCGTGAGGAAGGCGCAATCAGGATCAGACCGGCCTGGTCGGCCAAGTGCAGCAACACGCGCAAGCCGTCATGGGCATGGCCGCCGGCGCCGTGCAGAAGCAGGACGAGCGGGGCTGGCGTCTCGGGCTTGTATTGGTTGGAAACGAAGACGTAGCTGTCGCGGGTGCCGCCGACGGCCAGCTCGTGCAGGCCCATCGGGGAATCAGCGGGAAAGACGGTGGTGGCGGGCGCGGGACGCGCCGCCAAGCGGGCATCGGCGGACATGGGGCCTCCTCGGACGGGTGGCCCGGGCAGGCAAGCCTTACCCGGTCAGATCCAGTAGATGAAGGCGGCCAGCGCGATCACCAGTAGCACGCGCGTGATGTTGTAGGCGGTCTTGTTCCACGCCTTGAAGCGGCGGCGGTACTGGCCCATGTAGAAAGAGATGCGGAACAGCTTGCTCACCAGGCCGACCTGGTCGCCCGTTTCGTTGGGCGAGGCGGCGGCAGTCATCACGGTGCGGCCGAACCAGCGATTGAAGGACCCCATCCAGCGGTAGCGCATCGGGCGCTCGACGTCACAGAACAGGATCACGCGGTCGCTTTCGCTGCCGTTGATGGCCCAGTGGATGAAGGTTTCGTCGAACACGACGCCCTGGCCGTCGCGCCAGCTGTGGCGTTCGCCGTCGACTTCGATGAAGCAGCGGTCGTCGTTCGGCGTGGCCAGGCCCAGGTGGTAGCGCATCGAGCCGGCGAAGGGGTCGCGGTGCGGGTTCAGCTTACCGCCCGGCGGCAGCTCGGCGAACATCGCGGCCTTGACCGAGGGGATAGCCTGCAGCAGCGCATAGGTCTGCGGGCACAGGCGCTCGGCCGATGGATGGCTGGCGTCATACCATTTCAGATAAAAGCGCTTCCAGCCGTTCTTGAAGAATGAATTGAAACCCGCGTCGTCATTCTGCTCGGCGGCCTTGATCTTTTTGAGGGCCAGCAGGTTTTCGGCTTCGGCGCGGATGATCGGCCAGTTCTCCTGCAGCTTCGCCAGTTCCGGGAATTCGCTCACCGGGATGAAGGGCGTGCTCGGCACCTTCGAGAACTTATGCATGAAGATGTTGATCGGCGCCATGAACGACGAGTGGTCGAACAGCTGGCGACGGAAAGGCAGGCGCACGCGGCCGCGGAAGTGGATATGCAGGATCGACAGGATATAAAATCCGACCACTAACCACTTCATTACGTCCTCCGTCCTTGCTGGCTTGCCTGATAAGGGACGCAGGATACCACAACGGCCACTCAGCCGTCGAAGGCGGGGTCGTTATTCCGTGGAACCATGTTGCGCCGGCTAAGCGCGGTGCGCGCGCCGGCGCGGGGTCGATACTTCAGTCCGGCGAGGCTGCCGGACTGAGAGAAACTCAGTGCTGGACCGAGGTGATCGCATACCCTTTTTCGCTGATCTGGCCGGCCACGTTCTGCAGGTCGTAGTCTTCCAGTTCGTCGGCATCGTCCGCCACCTCGATGGCACGGACTTCGATTTCCCAGTCGGTGTTGGTGGCTTCTTCAGGGATGTTGCGTGCTTCCGGCACCGCCAGGTAGGACAGTTTGCCGTCGTTTTCTGGTCTGCGGTAAATATCCAAGCGCATAGTCGTTTCCTCAAGTCAAAGCCCGCTTTCCCGATGAAAGCGGGCACCCACAGTAGAAAAGATTAAGGCGCTGTCGTCTGTTAATTGACCCACACTCAGCCGCGCACTCAGCGGCCGGGCGATGCCCCGAGTATGCGCGCGGGCAACATCACAATGGCGCGCAACAGTTCGAACACGGCCTCGACGCCGACACCGAGCAGCCGGAACGGCAGCAGAAGCAGCCACACCAGCGGGTACAGCACCAGGGCCAGCAGGGCGATGGGCCAGCACAGGAACAGCAGCAGCAACCATAGCAGGAAACCTAACATTGTTCTCGTTCCTTTGGGTGGTAAGGGGTAGGAGAACTGTAAGTTACCGGGACGGGAGCGACAATCCGTGTGCGACGGACGGGGCAAAAGGCGGGGTGGACGGGGAAATTTGCAGGGTGAGCGGCGCGAAATCCGCCCACCTGCGGAGGCATCAGGCGAAGGCCGCGACCTGCTCCGTGACGCGTTGGTTCACGACCTGCGCGCGCAGCGAAGCCTGCAGCGACGGAATCGACCCGCCCGCGCGGTACTGGAAGGCCACGTGCACCAGGTCGCCCGCCTCCACCTTCACCGGCTGGGCCAGCGGCAGCGTCATGTAGTGGTTCAGCCAGTCGATCGTGTTCGACTCTTCCTGCACGATCGCCAGCACGTTCTTGGTGATGAAACGCATCGCATTGAGCATGCCGCTCTTCTCCGCCACGATCCCGCCTTCCCAGGCGAACACATTGTCGACCGGCTGGCTGAAGTCGATCAGGCTGTACACGGCCGGCTGGCCGAGCTCGACGGTGCCCGGGTAGACCACGCCGGTTTCCTGGAACTGGACGATCGGGGCGTAGAAACCCTCGAAATCGTATTCCTGCTGGATCGGCTGGGCCGCCATGATCACGGCTTCCGGCAGGAACACCGGCAGCGGGCCGCCGAACTTGGCCAGATAGCGGCGCTTGAAGGATTCGATCACCTCGACCTGCTTCTCGCGGAGCATGGCGACGTGGATCATTTCGCAGATCACGACGTCCACCGGCTCGGGCGGCAGGTAGTCGAAGGCGTCGGCGTGGATCACCTCGACCTTGTGGCCGTTGGGATTCACCGCCAGGAACTTGCGCGCCTCACGCACCATGTCGGGATTGAATTCAACGCAATAGACCTTCGCCGCCTGCTGAGCCGCGAAGAAGGACAGGACGCCCGTCCCGCCACCCAGTTCCAGCACCTTGGCGCCAGGTTTCACCGCATAATGGATGGCAGACTTGAAGCTGTGCATCCTGTTCTGGTCCATCAGCATGTTGTGATGGTAGTGGACTGGAATGAACTGCCCCAGGTAGCAGCTTTCGATTTCGCGTTCGTTCAGCATCGGTATCCTCGACGTACAAGTTGTACAGTGAAGCCATTATGGCCAAGGATGCACGGCGCCCATGCGTCGAGCTGGAGGGTGTTTACCGTCCAGTTCCCACAGGAAATGCAAAAAACGTCAGCGTTTGAAGGAAGTAATGCTTGCGGCGATGTCGGTCTGGCCGGCGCGCTCCGCGATCTGGGCCGCAGTCAGGCCCTCCGTGTTCTTGAGCTGCGGATTGGCGCCCCCCTCCAGCAGCAGCCGGACCACAGCGGGCTGGCCTTCGCGCGCCGCCATCATCAGGGGCGTGTAGGCGCCGCTTTCACGCGGCGAGACCGCATCCAGCTTCGCCTTGCGGGCAATCAGGAGGCGCGCGATGTCCTCGCTGCCGGCGGCGGCCGCGTAGTGTAACGGCGTCCAGCCGGCGCGGTTGACCTGCGCGCCCTTGGCCAGCAGCGCCTCGGCGGCGCGCCGGTTGTTCTTGAAGGCGGCCATCATCAGCGCCGTGTTGCCGTTCAT
This sequence comes from Massilia sp. IC2-477, assembly GCF_020707265.1. Taxonomy (GTDB): domain Bacteria; phylum Pseudomonadota; class Gammaproteobacteria; order Burkholderiales; family Burkholderiaceae_D; genus Telluria. The sequence continues at coordinate 449,182 of NZ_JAJFEQ010000003.1, read as the reverse complement.
CGCCTTTGCTTCCAGGTCGGTGCCCGGATGGGCGAGCAGCGCATCGAACACCCGCATCGAACCCTCGCGCACCGCCAGCACCAGTGCCGGCTCGCCGCCCACCGGGTTGATCTCGTTGGCGTTGACTTCCTTGCCGACCATCCCCTTGACGGCCGAGACGTTATCGACCTGCACCGCACGGAAGAAATCCGCGATCTGCTGCGGCGTGGCAGCTGTCGCCACGCCGGAGGTCAATACGGATACGACGAGGATGGCGCGGCGGATGAGAAGCATAGTCAGGCTTTCGCGGTCTGGAACAGGTTGAAGAAGTTCTCGCTGGTCTGCGCGGCGACGTCGCGCAGCGACACGCCCTTCAGGTTGGCGATGAATTCGCCCACGTGGGCCACATAGCCCGGCTCGTTCATCTTGCCGCGGAAGGGTACCGGCGCCAGGTAGGGCGAATCGGTCTCGATCAGCATGCGTTCTAGCGGAACGGCCTTCGCGACTTCCTGCAGCTCCTTGGCGCTCTTGAAGGTGACGATGCCGGAGAACGAGATGTAGAAGCCCTGCTCCATGGCGGCCTGGGCAACCTCCAGCGATTCGGTAAAGCAGTGCATGACGCCGGCCACGCCGCCCGCCTCGGTGCCGGCGCCCTCTTCCTTCATGATGCGGATGGTGTCGGCGGAGGCGGCGCGAGTATGGATGATCAGGGGTTTGCGCGTTTCACGCGAGGCGCGGATGTGAGTACGGAAGCGCTCGCGCTGCCATTCGAGGTCGCCCTCGAGGCGGTAATAGTCGAGACCGGTTTCGCCGATGGCGACGATCTTCGGGTGGTTGGCCAGCTCGACCAGCTGCTGGACGGTGGGTTCGGGCGTGTCTTCGTAGTCGGGGTGGACGCCGACGGAAGCAAAGATGTGGGGGTGTTCTTCAGCGAGGGCGCGCACCTGCGGAAAGTCCGGCAGGTCGACGGAAACGCACAGCGCGTGCGTCACCTTGTTCTCGGCCATCTTGGCCAGGATCTCGGGCATCCGGGCAGCCAGCTCCGGGAAATTGATGTGGCAGTGGGAATCGATAAACATCCCGTCATTTTAATCCAGTCGGCTCCGGTCCGTCGCTGCCGGTGCTTGCTCTACAATATCCTAAGGACCACTGGACGGGATGCGCATGGCAATCGAGAACTTCAACTACGGATCGGACGATTCCGGGCTGGTATGGGGCTACCTGATGGCGCCGGCGGCGCCGGCGGTTCCCATTGGTACGGTTGAAGCCATGGAATGGCTGGCGCGGCGGCCGCCCTCGCAATTCATCTGGATGCATTTCAATCTGTCGAACTCGGCCAGCGAGCGCTGGCTGCGCACCCAGGCGGGGCTGCCCGAGGAATTCTTCGCCGCCCTGCACCAGGGCTCGCGCTCGACCCGCATCGAGGCGGCCGACGATGCCCTGATCGCGGTCGTCAATGACGTGCTGCACAACTTCACGCTGGACGACGCCGACATCTCGACGCTGTGGGTGCACGTAACGCCCTACGGCGTCTTCAGCGCGCGTCGCAAGCCGCTGGAATCGATCGAACGCCTGCGCCAGGCACTGCGGCAGGGCGAAACCTTAGACAGTCCAATCCAGTTGCTGGTGCACCTGCTGCGCGACCAGGCCGAGGTACTGGTCAACATCGTGCGTGAAGCGGTGGCCCGGGCCGACGTGATCGAGGACCAGTTGTTGTCCGGTCGCCCCACCCGCAAGCGCGAAGACTTGGGCGCCCTGCGGCGCGTCCTGGTACGGCTGCGCCGCCTGCTGGCGCCGGAGCCGGCGGCCGTGTTCCGCCTGCTGCAGCGTCCACCGCTGTGGATCACCGCGCACGACCTGCAGGACCTGCGCCAGGCGACCGAAGAATTCGACGTGGTGCTGAGCGACATGAGCGCTCTGCAGGAACGGATCAAGCTGCTGCAGGAGGAGATTGCCGCTGGCGTCAACGAAGACAACAACCGCAGCCTCTTCCTCCTGACCATCGTGACCGTCATGGCCCTGCCGATCAATATCGTCGCCGGCCTGATGGGGATGAACGTGGGCGGGGTGCCGCTGGCCGAACACCCGCACGGGTTCCTGATCGTACTCGGCCTGATCGGCGGCTTCAGTGCCCTCGTCGCCTGGGTCCTGCTGAGGCTGCAGCGGCAGCGCTGAACGGAGTCAAGCGACCCGCTTCCCGAGGATGATCAGATCGCGCTCGATGCCATCCAGGTTCGCGACGCGTGGGAAATGCGCCCACTTCTCGAAGCCGTATTGTCCGAACAGCGCCAGGCTCGGCGCATTGTGGCCGAAGATGAAGCCCAGCAGCGTATGCACGTTTACCTTCGGCGCATGCGCAATGGCCAGCTCCAGGCAATAGCGCCCGATGCCTTTGCCACGCGCCTGTTCCGCGATGTAGATCGACACCTCGGCCGTCCCCGAATAGGCCGGGCGGCCGTAAAAATTCGAGTAGGACAGCCAGCCCAATACTTCCGGCTGCTCAGCAGTATCCTCAGCAGAATGGATCACCCACAGCGGCCGGCGCTCTGGCGTATGGTCGGCAAACCAGGCTTCGCGCGACTGCACCGTGATCGGTTCGGTGTCGGCGGTCACTTCACGCGAAGCGATGGTGGAATTGTAGATATCGACGATGACCGGCAGGTCGTCGCGGGTGGCAAGGCGGTGGACGTAGGACGGCATAGATTAAGCGAGGCTGATCCAAAGTCAGCAAAGGTAAGGAAAACTGAACTAGAGGGTATGCGTGGCGCGCGAGGAGCGCAGTGCAGCGCCGAGGATTTCTTCGATCCTCAGCTTGGCGCGCTGGCCGGCTTCGTCCGCCGGGAAGTGCACGCCGATGCCCTGCGCCTTGCTGTTGTTCGCGCCAGCCGGGGTGATCCAGGCCACCTTGCCGGCGATCGGGTATTTGTTGGGGTCGTCCATCAGCGACAGGATCAGGTAGATTTCGTCGCCGATTTTATAAGGTTTGGTGGTCGGCACGAACATGCCGCCGTTCTTCAGGAAGGGCATGTAGGCGGCGTACAGCGCGGCCTTTTCCTTGATCGCCAGCGACAGCACGGACGGCCGCGGCGGCTGCGGGGCCGCCGTTCCCTGCTGCTCTCCGGGGGTGGCGCTCATCGGTTTCCTTTCATGCACAGCACGAAGTGTACTCAAGCAACATATCTTCGACAAACAATTTCGCCGAAAGGGGATGGTCGGCGACGGCGCGGCGCTCGTTGGCGGCCTTGATCGCCCGGTTCAGATTGCCGGTCGCTACCCTGCCCGCCAGTCCGGCAAGCTCCTTCTGATAGCGCGGATAATAGCGGATTCGGCCGGACAGCTTCACCGACAGCACATCGTACAGCCAGCGCTGCTGCCAGGCGACCAGCGCCGACAACTGCGCCTTGGCCAGCTTCTCGGCCGCGCGCAAGGAGCCCTCGACGCTCGGATTGGCCAGGAAGTGCAGCAGCACATCCATCTCTTCGCGGCTGCCGGCTTCCGCCTCCGCCAGCGCGGCGAGCGGCGCGCCGCCCTGCTCGCGCAGCCAGCTGTCGGCATCCTGCACACCCTGGGCCTTGAGCCAGGCCAGCGCCTCGTCGTGGGCCGGCATCGGCAGCGCGAACTTGCGGCAGCGCGACAGGATGGTCGGCAGGAGGCGGTCCAGGCTGTTCGAGGCCAGCAGGAACACAGTGCCCGGCGGCGGTTCTTCCAGGGTCTTGAGCAGCGCATTCGAGGCCGGCATATTCAGCGCTTCCGCCGGATACAGCACCACCACGCGCAGGCCCTGGCGGTGGGTCGAGATGTTCATGAAGTCGCCCAGTGCGCGCACCTGCTCGATCTTGATTTCTTTCGACGGCGCCTTGGTCGACTTGGCCTTGGTGGCGGTCTCGCCGCCCTCCTCGACCTCACCTGCCGGATCGTCTTCCAGCGCCTCCGGCCGCACGCGGCGGTAGTCCGGGTGGTTGTTCTGCAAGAACCAGCCACAGGACGCGCATGCGTTGCAGGCGTGGCCGTCGGGGCGCACGTTCTCGCACAGCAGAGCCTGGGCAAAGGTCTCCATGAAATCGGCCTTGCCGACCCCAAGCGGGCCGTGGAACAGGATGGCGTGCGGCAGTCGTTCGCGCATCTGCTGCAGGCGCTCCCACGCCGTTTGCTGCCAGGGGTACATCGTCACAACAATTTCTCCAACACTTCAGCCAAGCGCACCTGGATGGCCTCGATGGTCTGGGTCGAATCCACCACCACGATGCGCTCGGGGAATTGCGCCGCGCGGCGCAGGTATTCGTTACGGCATTTCTCGAAGAACGCCGCCTGCTCGCGCTCGAACTTGTCGAGGGTGCGGGTGGCGTCCAGGCGCTCGCGGGCCACCTCCAGCGGCACGTCGAACAGCAGGGTCAGGTCCGGCTGCAGCTTCGGATGCACCCAGTGTTCCAGCGCTTCCAGCCGGCTGCGGTCCAGGCCCCGGCCGCCGCTCTGGTAGGCGAAGCTGGCGTCCGTGAACCGGTCCGACAGTACCCAGTCGCCGCGCCCCAGGGCCGGCTCGATGACTTGCGCCATGTGCTCACGGCGGCTGGCGAACATCAGCAGGGCTTCGGTTTCCAGGTGCATCTTCTCGTGGAGCAGCAGTTCGCGCAGCTTTTCGCCCAGCGGCGTGCCGCCCGGTTCGCGCGACGACACCACGGTCTTGCCGCGCGACGCCAGGAACTCGGCGACGAAGCCGATGTGGGTCGATTTGCCGGCCCCGTCGATGCCTTCGAAGGTGATGAACTTGCCTTGCACTTCCCTACCGCCTTGCGTCATTTGCCCGTCCGCCGCTGATACTGGTTGACTGCACGGTTGTGCTCGTTCAGGTTCTCCGAGAAATGGCTGGTGCCGTCGCCGCGCGACACGAAATACAGCGCCTGGGTCTTGGCCGGCGCCAGCGCCGCCGCCAGCGACTGCACGCCCGGCAGCGAAATCGGCGTGGGCGGCAGGCCGGTGCGGGTATAGGTATTGTACGGGGTGTCGGTCTGCAGGTCCTTCTTGCGGATGTCGCCGCCGAAGCGCTCGCCCATGCCGTAGATCACGGCCGGGTCGGTCTGCAGCATCATGCCGGTACGCAGGCGGTTGACGAACACGCCGGCGATCATGCCGCGCTCGCTCTTCTGCCCGGTTTCCTTTTCGATGATCGACGCCATGATCAAGGCCTCGTACGGGTTCTTGTACGGCAGGCTCGGATCGCGCGTTTCCCAGGCAGCCTTCAGGTGGTTCAGCATGGCCTGGTGGGCCTGCTTGTAGATGGCCAGCTCGGAGGAGCCCTTGGCGAACAGGTAGGTATCCGGGAAGAACAGGCCTTCCGGATTGGTGTACTCGCTCGAAATCTTCTTCATCAGCTCGTCGTCCGAGAGCTTGACGGTGTCGTGACGCAGGCGCTCGTGGGCCGCGAGGGCGGTGCGCATCTGCTTGAAGGTCCAGCCTTCGACGATGGTGACGGCTTCCTGCGCGAATTCGCCGCGCACCAGCTGGCGCAACAGGTTGCGCGGCGTGGTGTTCGGCTTGAGCTCGTAGCTGCCGGCCTTGATCCGCCCGGCTTCGCCCGTGACGCGGGCCAGGATGTTGAACAGCTGCGGATTGACCGGCACGCCGGCCTTGACCATCTGCTGGGTGGCCACGCCGACGCCGACGCCCGGGTCGATGGTGAAGTCGATTGCCGGACCGTCTGTCGTCAGCGGGCTTTTGGCCCAGTATGAAAAGCCGGCGACTGCGGCGATCGAGACGATGACGCCGGTGACCACTAATTTTTTGATGAATGCCATGGGTTCTTGTTTTGGTTTTCGCCGTGGGTTTTGCCCACCTCGGCGCGATTTTGCCGACATCTTTATAATGAGCCCGTAATGATAAAGCTTATTTGCTACTGAATTGCTAATACTAACGGGATTATGAGTAACTGGACAGATACCCTTTCCTCGATGGGCGCCCGCTTCCATATTGACGAAGCCGCCCAAGTGGAAGATTTCGGCCGCGCATTGACCGCCGCCGAACTGGCCGACGGCTTCTTGGCCCCCGTCACCGACCTCGGCATCATTGCCGTTGCGGGAGACGATGCCGCCAGCTTCCTGCACAACCAGCTCACCAACGACGTCGAGCACCTCGGCCTCGGCGAAGCGCGCCTGGCCGGCTACTGCACTCCCAAGGGCCGCCTGCAGGCAACCTTCCTGTACTGGCGCGACGCTGACGCAGTGTACCTGCAACTGCCGCGTACGATCCAGCCGCCGCTGCAGAAGCGCCTGACGATGTTCGTGCTGCGCGCCAAGGCCAAGCTGCGCGACGCCACCGACGAAGCGCCCTTCGCGGCCGTGCTCGGCATCGGCGGCGCCAAGGGCGAGACAGCCCTGCGCCGCCACGTGGCGCAACTGCCGGACGCAGCTTACGGCAAAGTCGACGGCCAATCCGGCACCGTGATCCGCCTGGCCGACGTCTTCGGCGCGCCGCGCTACCTCTGGCTGACCGATGCCGAGACGGCGACCGCTGCGCTGCCGGGTCTCGCCGGCGAACTCGCGCTGGGCGGCAACCAGGCCTGGCAACTGGCGTCCATCCACGCCGGCGTGCCGCAGGTGACCGCCGCCACCCAGGAACAGTTCGTGCCGCAGATGGTGAACCTCGAGCTGCTGGGCGGCGTCAATTTCAAGAAGGGCTGCTACCCGGGCCAGGAAATCGTCGCGCGCAGCCAGTACCTGGGCAAGCTCAAGCGCCGCACGGCGCTGGCCACGGTGGCCAACCCGGCCGCCCGCGCCGGTGACGAGGTATTCTCGATGCTTGACCCCGGCCAGCCTTGCGGCATGGTCGTGAATGCGGCCGCCAATGGCCTGGGCGGCGCCGACCTGCTGGTCGAGATGAAGCTCGACGCGCTCGGCGAAGATGTGCGCCATGGCGCCGCCGGCGGCCCGGTGCTCAGCTTTCAGCACATGCCCTACCACCTCGACGCGCTCGACGTCTAGCGATGATCGACCTGTACGTCTACTACAAGGTGCGCGAGCATAACGCCGCCAGCCTTGCGCCCCGGGTGCGCGCCATGCAGGCGCAGCTCGGACTGCCTGCGCAGCTGAAGCGCCGTCCGGAAGAGCGCGACGGCCTGCAGACCTGGATGGAAGTCTATCCAGCGGTACCGGGCGGCTTCGCGGCCGCCGTCGAGCAGGCGGCGCTGGACGCCGGCCTGCTTGCGTATATCGAAGGGCCGCGCCGGTCCGAAATCTTCACGGACCTCGACCTATGTGCCTGATCGTCTTTGCCTGGCAGGTGCTGCCGGGCGTGCCCGTCATCGCGGCGGCCAACCGCGACGAATTCTATGACCGCCCCGCTACCCCGGCCGCCCCCTGGCCGGAGCATCCGCACGTGATCGCGGGACGCGACCTGCAGGGCGGCGGCAGCTGGATGGGGGTAAGCACGACGGGCCCGAACGGCCCGCGCTTCGCTGCGCTGACCAATATCCGGGGGCCGCTGGAGCGGCGCGAGAACGCCCCGTCGCGCGGCGACCTGGTGGCCGGATACCTGACCGGCGAGCTGCCGGCCGCCGACTACCTGGAACAGGTGATCGCGCGCGGCGACGTCTACAACGGCTACAACCTGGTGCTGGGCGACCGCGACACCCTGTTCTGGTACTCGAACCGCGGTGGCGAAGATCCGCGCAATGGCAAGCCGCTCGAGCCGGGCCGCATCTACGGCATTTCGAACGGCCTGCTGGACGCGCCCTGGCCCAAGGTGCTGCGCACCAAGGCCCAGTTCGCCAGCCTGCTGTGCCAGGGGGCGCCGGAGGACGCCTATTTCGAGATGCTGGCCGACACCACCCGCGCGCCCGACCTGCGCCTTCCGGAGACGGGCATGCCGATCGAGGTCGAGCGCATGCTCTCGCCGGTGTGTATCGAAATGGAGGGCTACGGCACCCGGACGTCGACGGTCGTCAAGCTCTACCGCGAGGGCGAGCCGGAACTGCACGAGCGCGTCGTCCAGCCGTAATGGGGCGGGCCGTCACGTATCACCGCGTGGGCGGAATTCGCCCACCCTACGTTCCCCCATCCGTGGGGGCATTACATTTCACAGACATATTGACAGCCGGGCGCGCTGTTACATTGTTTCCCTGTGGCAACCACATGAGGAAACGATATGAAAACATCATTGAAGCGTCTTGCAGTTCTCACCCTGGTGGCGGGTTGCGCCAGCAGCCCATGGGCAGTGCAGGCGGCCGAACCAGCTAGCAAATGGGTCACCGGCTACTACGGCGGCTACTTCTGGGACAACGGCGACTACCAGGCTCCCGAGCACGTCGACATGACGGCCATGACACATTTCGTGTTCGCGCGTATCGGTCCGGGCGGCGGCAAGACCGGCAAGCCCGGCGAGATCGTGCTTGGCGCCGGCTCGGCGCACGACCGGCGCGACCTCGGTCCCGGTGCGGCCTGGGACAAGACGGTCGAGGAATACATGATCATGCGCGCCCACCAGGTCGGCACCAAGGCGCTGATCATGCTGGGCGGCGAAGGCGACAACGCGGGCTTCATCGCCTCATCGCAGCCGGAAGTGCGCCCGCTGTTCGTGAAGAACCTGGTCGACTACATGGTCGCCAAGGGCTACGACGGCGTCGACGTCGACTGGGAAGGCATCGCCGACAAGGCCGTCGAGGAACAGGCGCTGCTCGAAGCCCTGATCGCGGACATCCGCAAGGAAGCGAATGCGCGTCCGCGCTACCAACAGAGCCCGGTGATCATCACCTTCCCGGCCGGCATGCTCAACACCAACATCGACAAGGTCACCGAGCACCACAAGCGCGTGGCGAACCTGGTCGACCAGTACAACTTCATGAGCTACGGCATGGGTTGGTTCGGCCAGGGCTGGACCTCGACCACCTTCGCGCCGCTCACGGGCCACAAGGGCTCACGCCCGATGTCGATCGCCAGCACGATCCAGATGTACGAAGACGAAGGCATTCCGCGCTCGAAGCTCGGCATGGGCCTGGGATTCTACGGCATGAACTACGCGCCGCCCTACACCGGCCCGGACCAGGAAACCGATGGCGACCTGAGCCAGTGGTCGGTATTCGACGTGCGCTGGAATTACGCCCAGCTGCACAAGCACGGCTACCTGGACAAGGGCATCTACGCCTGGGACGCCGCGACCCAGACCAGCTACCGCACCTACCCGGGCGGCTACACCCCGGCCACCCGCACTGACTGGGCCACCGGCTACCTGAGCTACGAAGAGCCGGCGACCATCGCCGCCAAGGGCGCCTGGGCGAATTCAAACCGCGCGGGCGAAGGCGCAGCCGGCACCATCATCTGGCTGGTCAACTACGGCACCACGGACGGCGTCAACAACCCGCTCCTGACCGCCACCAAGAAGGCCTTCCTGGATCCGAACGCGGTCGAACCTGGTCCCTACCCGAACCCGCTGCCGCCCGCGCCGGTGCCGACCGTGTCGGTCACCTTCGACAAGCCGAACGACTGGGGCAGCGGCTGGTGCGGCACGATGACTGTCAAGAACGTGGGTGACGTGGCCGGCTGGTTCGTGGCCGAGACCGACTTCCCGGATACGATCATGTCACTATGGAACGGCACCTACACGCTCGAGAACAAGAAGCTCGTCGTGAAGGGCATGAACTGGAACAAGATGCTGCGTCCGGGTGACGCGACCGAGATCGGCCTGTGCGCGACGCGCCCGGTCAAGCCGGTGGAACCGCCGCCGCAACTGCCGGCCGGTGCGCTGACCTCCAAGCTGATCATCACCGGCGACTGGGGCAGCGGCTACTGCGCCAAGGTGGCGGTAACCAATACCAGTGCGGTGAAAGCGGTGCGCTGGAGCGTGCAGCTGCCGGTGCAGGGCACGCCGAGCGGGCTGTGGAACGGCAAGTACACGCTGGAGAACGGCATCATGACCCTGTCGGGCGCGGACTGGAATCCGGACCTGGCGCCGGGGGCGACCAATGATGATCCAGGCTTCTGTGCGAGCCGCTGATTCATTCGACGTGATTTGACCGCGTGGGCGGAAAATCCGCCCACCCTACGGTAGGGTGGGCGGATTTCCGCCCACGCGGTCCGTGACAGGATGCTCAGCGCCGTCCTTTAACCCCTGCCCTCAGCATCTCCGTCACCTGCGGCGTCGCCGCATACGGATCCGCCGGCTGCGCTCCCTTCACGATCGCGTCGAAACGCTCCGCCACCGCACCCAGCGCCTGCGGATGCGAATAGATAAAGAAGCGCTCCTCGCGAATCGCATCGAACGTCATGCGCGCCACGTCCGCCGCCGTCACCTTGCCCGACTCGACCGCCTTTTCCGTCATCATCTGCGCCGCCATCTGGCTGGCCGTGGTGCGCTCGTGGCTGGCCAGTTCGTCCGGGCGGTTGCGGTGCGACTGGGCGATCCCGGTCGGCACGAAATACGGGCACAGCACCGAAGCCTTGATCGGTGCATCGACCAGCCGCAAATCGTGGTGCAGGGTTTCGGTGAGCGCCACCACCGCGTGCTTGGACACGTTGTAGACGCCCATCGCCGGCGGCGTCAGCAGCCCGGCCATCGAGGCCGTGTTCACGATATGCCCTTCGAAATCGGCATCGCGCTGCGCGCACTCGAGCATCACCCGGGTGAACACGCGCACGCCGTGCACCACGCCCATCAGGTTCACGCCCAGCACCCACTCCCAGTCCTGTTCCGAGTTCTCCCAGATCAGCCCCCCCGAACCGACGCCCGCATTATTGAAGACCAGGTGCACGTGATGGAAGCGGGCGATGGCGGAATCGGCCAGCTCCTGCACGTGCGCGCCCTTGCTGACGTCGCACACCATGGCCAGCACTTCGGCGCCGCCCTCCATCAGCTCTTCGGCCGCGTGTTCCAATGCCTTGGCCTGCACATCGGCCAGCACCAGCTTCATGCCAAGGCTCGCTGCCGTGTTGGCGAACTCGCGTCCCAGCCCGCTGGCGGCGCCCGTGATGACGGCAACCTTGCCGCTAAAATCCTTCATGCTCCCTCTCCCTCGTTAGCCGTTCAGACTGCGGACACGCCTCCATCGACGGCCAGCGTCTGCCCGGTGATGTGCTTGCCGGCGTCGGAGGCAAACAGCACCACCGCGCCCTTCAGGTCCTCGTCGTCGCCGAGACGGTTCAGCGGCGCGTCCTTGGCCAGGTTTTCGGCGCCGAATGCGGCCAGCACGCCCTTGGTCATCTTCGACGGGAAGAAGCCCGGCGCGATCGAGTTCACCGTGATGCCGTAGCGGCCCCATTCGCCGGCCAGCGCCCGAGTGAAGTTCACCACCGCGCCCTTGGAGGTGTTGTAGGCGATGGTCTGCATCGTGCCCGGCGGGTTGCCGGCCAGGCCAGCGATCGACGAGATACTGATGATACGCCCGTAGCGGCGCGGGATCATGGACAGTTTGCCGACCGCCTGCGTGACCAGGAAAATGCTGCGCACGTTCAGGTCCATCACCTTGTCCCAGGCTTCCAGCGGATAGTCTTCCGCCGGAGCGCCCCAGCTGGCGCCGGCATTGTTGACCAGGATGTCGACGTGGCCGAGCCGGGCGATGGCTTCCTGCACGAAGGATTGCACCTGCGCCTCGTCGGACAGGTCGGCCGCGATCGCCGAAGCGTCGATGCCGCGCTCCTTCAGGTGGGCGACGGCGGCGTCGAGCTCTTCCTGCTTGCGCGAGGAAATCACGACGCGGGCGCCCTGCTCGCCGAGGGCTTCGGCCATCTGCAGGCCGAGGCCGCGCGAGCCGCCGGTGACGATGGCGGTCTTGTCCTTGAGTGAAAAGAGTTCCTGGGTGGTGCGCATTGTTGTCTCCGTCATTTGTTCTGGTAATGCGGCGTGGAGGCCGGCTTACACCTCGTAATCCATGCACTGCCGCCCTTCGCGAATCGCGCCGATGAAAGGCACCACCGCCTTGTGCGTCGGATGGTCGATATATGCCTGCAGCGCCGCGCGGTCGGCAAACTCGGAATACAGCACCACGTCATAGGTCGCTTCCAGCCCCGGCTGGGCCAGCATCACTTCGAACTTGAGCTGACCCGGCACGATATTCGCGCACGCATCCAGGCGGCGTTTCATTTCGCGCGCATTGCTCAGGCGGTCCGCGCCCTCTGCTTCATCCTTCAACTTCCACATCACGATATGCTTGAGCATTTATCTTCCTTTACACGGCTTGCTAGGGCCAATCGAGAATAGCATGATTAAGTACGGTCGTTCGTAAAAAAGTTGCAAGTTCATATTGCGCGCCGCAGCATCTGTCCTTACAGAGTGAAGAAGCGTGTTTACGGGAAGTGTTGACAGCTTGTTACAGCTCATCTGTAAGCTCCGTGTAAGTTTGGAGTAATTATCGTGTAAGGAAACCGGAACACACTCCGCGACAGCTGACAAACAATCAGCATTTCCGGTGACACTAATACCTATACGGAGACACACATGGCAATCACACCCGGCATGACCGCCGGAGGGAGCGCTTCATCTTCCTCCGCCGGAATCACCAAGGAAGAACGGAAAGTCATTTTCGCCTCTTCCCTCGGCACGGTGTTCGAGTGGTATGACTTCTACCTGTACGGCTCGCTCGCTACCATCATCGCCAAGCAGTTCTTCATCGGCGACCCCACCACCACCTTCATCTTCGCCCTGATGGCCTTTGCCGCCGGCTTCATCGTGCGTCCCTTCGGCGCGCTGGTGTTCGGCCGCCTCGGCGACATGATCGGCCGCAAGTACACCTTCCTGGTGACGATCCTGATCATGGGCGCCTCGACCTTCCTGGTCGGCCTGCTGCCCAGCCACGCGTCGATCGGCATCGCGGCGCCGATCATCCTGGTCTCGCTGCGCATCCTGCAGGGCCTGGCGCTTGGCGGCGAATACGGCGGCGCCGCCACCTACGTGGCCGAGCACGCCCCGCACGGCAAGCGCGGCCTGTTCACTTCCTACATCCAGACCACGGCGACCATCGGCCTGTTCCTGTCGCTGCTCGTGATCCTGGGAACGAGGACCGCCATGGGCGAGGACGAGTTCCAAGCCTGGGGCTGGCGCATTCCCTTCCTGGTCTCGGTGATCCTGCTGGGCATCTCGGTCTGGATCCGCCTGTCGATGGCCGAGTCGCCGGCCTTCGCCAAGATGAAGGCCGAAGGCAAGACCTCGAAGGCGCCGCTGTCGGAAGCCTTCCTGAAGCCGAAGAACGCCAAGGTCGCCTTCCTGGCCCTGGCCGGCCTGACCATGGGCCAGGCGGTGGTGTGGTACACCGGCCAGTTCTACGCCCTGTTCTTCCTGACCAAGACCCTGAAGATCGACGAGCCCACCGCGAACATCCTGATCATGATCGCGCTGGCCCTCGCCACTCCCTTCTTCATCTTCTTCGGCTCGCTGTCCGACCGGATCGGCCGCAAGTGGATCATCCTGGGCGGCTGCGTCATCGCTGCGGCGACCTACTTCCCGATCTTCAAGGCGATCACCCACTACGGCAATCCGGCCCTCGAGCGCGCCATCCAGACCGCGCCCGTGGTGGTGGTGGCAGACCCGAATACCTGCCACTTCCAGGTTGACCCGACCGGCACCAAGAAATTCCCGTCGTCCTGCGACATCGCGACCCGCATGCTGACCGCCGCGTCGGTGAGCTACACCATCCAGGAGGCGCCAGCCGGCACCGTGGCTGCAGTGAAAGTGGGCGATACCACCTTCCAGTCCTTCAATGCGGTCATGACCCCGGACGGCCTGAACTTCGACGCCGCCTCGAAGACCCAGGAAGACGCGCTCAAGAAGCAGGTAACGGGCGCCCTCACCACTGCCGGCTATCCAGCCAAGGCCGACCCGGCAGAGGTGAACAAGCCGATGCTGGTACTGCTGCTGTTCATCCTGGTGCTCTACGTGACCATGGTGTACGGTCCGATCGCGGCGATGCTGGTCGAGATGTTCCCGACCCGGATCCGCTACACCTCGATGTCCCTGCCCTACCACATCGGTAACGGCTGGTTCGGCGGCATGCTGCCGACCGTGACCTTCGCCCTTGTGGCGCTCAAGGGCGACATCTATTACGGGCTGTGGTACCCGATCATCATCGCGCTGGCGACCGTCGTCATCGGCGGCCTGTTCATCCGCGAGACCAAGGATAACGACATCTACGCGCACGACTGAGCGCGCCGTCGTCCGTCCGAAATGCCGCTGGCGACAGCGGCATTTTTTTGTCTACTCCTCGCGTAACTCGACCGCCGCCAGCTTCCAGCTCCACAGGCCGTCCCGGTCGAGGATAAAGGCGACGCCGCCGCCGTCGGCCCGCTGCACCACGGCCTGGCCCCAGCCGCGGTAGGACAGGTCGTAATTCACCTTGTCGCGCGCCCCTTCGCCGGTCGGCGCCGGCGAACCTTCCTGCTTGGGCTGGACGCGGATGTCGCCGGAATCCAGCATCGCCGCCACGCCCGCCGGCGAGACGGCGGCATCGACCACCGGATCGATCACCGCCAGCGCCATCGCCTTGCCGAAGGCGGCGAAGGGATTCGCGCCCGATTCCCCGAGCACGCCCTGGGCGCCCAGGCGGCGCATGACCTGGACCTTGACGCTTTCGCGCAGGCTGGGGTAGTCGACATACGCGGACAGGGCCTGCGCGTCGCGGGCCTCGACGGCGACGCGCATGCGGTACAGCGCCAGGTGCGGGCTGGCAAAGAGGGCGGCCGCCAGGGTAGCGATCGCGGTAGCGGCGCCGATGGCTGCCGTTGTTGTCTTCATGGCGTTGACGCGGATGGTTGGCTCAGCCGTCAGTATATGCATGCCGGCGCGGCCAACGCGCGCGCGATGCATGCGGCGGCTCAGGCGAGAGGCAGCTCGATCGTGAACCGGCTACCGTTCCTCCAAACTTACGCAAGTTATGCAGAGCAGGCTTTGCTGTTGGATTCCTGCTTCACCGGGGCCGGTTTCGCCTTGTGCTCACGCCCAAGGCCAGCGCCTTCCCCTTCACAGGCAGCGACGGTGGAACTCACCGCCATGTTCTTCAGGTTGATGGCCGCATTGATGTCGCGGTCGTGTTGCGTCTTGCAACCCGGGCAGGTCCATTGCCTTGTTCCCAAACCGAGCGCTTCGTGCTTGTAGCCGCAGCACGAGCACAGGCGACTGCTCGCGAACCACCTATCGGCGACGACCAGGTGCCCACCCCGCCATGCCGACTTGTACTCGAGTTGGCGACGCAGTTCGTAAAAACCCATGTCGGCGATGGCGCGCGCCAGGCGGGAATTGGCCATCATGCCTTTCACGTTAAGATCTTCGATACCGATCGTGTGAAAGCGCCGCGCGATGCTGGTGCTGAGTTGATGCAGGCTGTCACGGCGGATGTTGGCGATCCGCTCATGCAGTCTGGCCAGCTTCAGCCTGGCCCTGGCCTGATTGCGCGAGCCCTTGACCTTGCGCGACAGGGCCCGAGACAGGCGGCGCAGGCGCCCCAGCAGGAAGCGCAGCGCCTTCGGTCCTGCCAGCTTCTCCCCGGTCGACAGGGTGGCCAGCGCCGCGATGCCCAAGTCCACCCCCACCGCGCCTTGGTTCTCGGCAAGCGGCAAGGACGGGTGCTCTGTATCGACAGTGATGCTGGCATACCAGTGGCCGGCGGTGCGGGAGATGGTGGCCGCGATGATCCGGCCCGCGAAACGCAGGGCTTCGCGCATTCGCACCCACCCCAGCTTGGGAATCCGGAGCTTCTTGCCCTCGAGGCGGAACTGGTCGTTGGTCAAGCTGAAACGGTCGTGCCGGCCCTTCTTGCGGAAGGCTGGATAGCGCGCCCGCCGTTCGAAGAAATTCTTGAAAGCCTCACCCAGCTGCATGATCGCCATCTGCGGCGCGTTCTTGGTCACCTCGAGCATCCAGGGGAATTGTTCACGCTTGATGGCATTGAGCTGGCGGCGCAGGGCCGCTTCGCTCGGCTTCGGCAACGCCTGGTCGAGCTTGCCAGCTTCGTACTGCCGCTTCCACTCGGCCAGCGCCCAGTTGTAGGCAAAGCGGGCCACACCAGCGGCGCGCGCCAGGTAGGCCGCCTGCACGTTGCTCGGGGCGAGCCGAATGCGGTGCGCTACGAGCATGGGGGTCCTGGTGGTAGCCGCGGTCGTCATACTAAATGAGACCGTGTAGAGCTAAACAAGTTCTGGGCGAACTGCTAAAACCCGTCTGCCCCCACGATGTCGCGCCGGGACACGCGCTGCGAGCGCAGCGACACGTCCCTTCAGCCCCTGCGCGCAGGCGGATCGAGCAACTTGCTGGACGGCGCCACCAGCAGCACCACCAGCCAGCCGAGGAAGTCGAAACAGCGCCAGAAACCGACGAGGCAGAAGAAATACACCAGCCACTGCGCCAGGCTCTCCGGCGAAGCCATGCCCGCCGCCCGCAGCACCAGATTCGACAGCAGCGCGCTCAATGCGGCCACGATACCGACGAACCACCATGTTTGACGCAACCGCGTCTCCAGCGCTTTTGCCATCCCCGATCTCCTGCGTTGATGTTCGATGTGCCTCAGCCGTTGAAGCCCTTGCCCTCGCCTGCCAGGCGCTCCAGCAAGGGCGCCGGTGTCCAGGCCTCGCCGTGCCGGCCTTGCCCGTACTTGCGGACGGTATCCAGCACCTTCGCCAGGCCGATGGAATCCGCGTAGAACATCGGGCCGCCGCGATGCAGCGGGAAGCCGTAGCCGGTGAGATACACCATGTCGATGTCCGAGGCGCGCAGCGCGATGCCCTCTTCCAGGATCTTCGCGCCTTCGTTGACCAGGGCGTAAATCAAGCGCTCGACGATCTCGGCATCGCTGATCGCGCGGCGCTCCAGGCCGATGTCGGCCGAGTGCTGGCGAATCATGTCGTTGACCAGCTCCGACGGATACGTCTTGCGGTCGCCCGCCTTGTAGTCATACCAGCCGGCGCCGGTCTTCTGGCCGAAGCGGCCCTGCTCGCACAGCAGGTCGGCGGTCTTCGAATAGGCGATTTCCGGCGACTCGACGGCGCGGCGCTTGCGGATGTACCAGCCGACGTCGTTGCCGGCCAGGTCGCTCATGCGGAACGGGCCCATCGCAAAACCGAATTTTTCGACGGCGCCGTCAACCTGCTCCGGCAGCGCGCCTTCTTCCAGCAGGAAGAAAGCCTGGCGCAGATACTGCTCCAGCATGCGGTTGCCGATGAAGCCGTCGCACACGCCGGAGACGACACCGGTCTTCTTGATCTTCTTCGACAGCGCCAGGCTGGTGGCCAGCACGTCCTTGCCGGTCTCGCGGCCGCGCACGATCTCGAGCAGTTTCATGACATTGGCCGGGCTGAAGAAGTGCAGGCCGATCACGTCCTGCGGACGCTTGGTGAACGCGGCGATACGGTCCAGGTCCAGGGTCGAGGTATTCGACGCCAGGATCGCGCCCGGCTTCATGACCGCATCCAGCTGGCGGAACACCGACTCCTTCACGCCCATGTCCTCGAACACGGCCTCGATCACGATGTCGGCCCCGGCGATGTCGGCGTAGTCCAGCGTGCCCTTGATCAGCTTGATGCGCTGCTCGGCCTTCTCCGGCGTCAGCTTGCCCTTCTTGACCGTATTCTCGTAGTTCTTGCGGATCGTGCCCAGGCCCTTGTCGAGGGCTTCCTGTTTGGTTTCCAGGATGGTGACCGGGATGCCGGCATTGGCGAAGTTCATGGCGATGCCGCCGCCCATGGTGCCGGCGCCGATCACGGCCGCGCTCTCGATCTTCCGGGTCGGCGTATGGCCTGGGACGTCCGGTACTTTGCTGGCGGCTCGCTCCGCCATGAAGGAATGGCGCAGCGCCTTGGATTCCGGCGTCTGCATCAGGTGCAGGAAGCGCTCGCGTTCGAACTGCAGGCCCTCCTCGAAGGGCCTGGTCACCGAAGCGGCCACGGTTTCGACACATTCGACCGGGGCCGGGAACGGGCCGGCCATCGCCTTGACGGTATTACGCGAGGACTCGATGAAGGCTTCGTGATTCGGGTAATCGACCTTGCGGTCGCGTACCTTGGGCAGCGGCCGAGTGTCGGCGACCTTGTTCGCGAAGTCCACGGCGGCCGCAATCAGGTCGGTCCCGGCCGGGAAGACTTCGTCGAACAGCGCGGTGCCGGCCAGCTTTTCGGACAGGACCGGGGTGCCGGACACCACCATGTTGAGCGCCATCTCCAGGCCCAGCACGCGCGGCAGGCGCTGGGTGCCGCCGGCGCCCGGCAGCAGGCCGAGCTTCACTTCCGGCAGCGCGATCTGGGCGCCCGGCAGCGCGACGCGGTAGTTGCAGCCCAGGGCCAGTTCCAGGCCGCCGCCCATGGCAACGCTATGGATCGCGGCCACCACCGGCTTGCTGCAGTCTTCCACCACGCGGATCAGGGTGTGCAGGGTCGGCTCGGTGAGCGCTTTCGGCGAATTGAATTCGCGGATGTCCGCGCCGCCCGAGAAAGCCTTGCCGGCGCCGGTCAGCACGATCGCCTTGATCGACTCGTCCGCTTCGGCCCGGCGAATCGCCTCGACGGCGGCGACGCGCGTCGCCAGTCCGAGGCCGTTCACCGGCGGATTATTCAGGGTCACTACGGCAACGCTGCCTTGGACGGTGTAGTCGGCGCTCATGTCTCTTCCTTCTCCTTGTTGTTGGTGCTGGCTGCTGCCAATCTTCTTAACTATACATCAAATAAAAGTACGTTCGTATTATTTTCTGGCCTTGTCGATTGTGCCAGAATAGTGCCTTGTTACGATAGTTTGAACACGACATGGAAAAACTGATTGCGCAGTTCCTTCGCCTCTACCTGATGCCGGGCATGGTCGCACCGAGCGACCTGGTGCCGCCTGTCTCGCTAGTGTCGGGCGACGACCTCACACGGGCCATCGTGATCGATTTCGCCAGGGGGCGCCACAGCGCGCCGGACCAGCACTGGACCGAGCTGTGCGCGGTGGCGAACCGGCTGCAGGAAGCCTACGGTTTCCCGGCGCCGGCCGTCAGCATCACCGGGGCCAGCAGTTTCCGCCTGTGGCTGTCGCTGGAAGAACCGGTTCCGCTGGGCGACGCCCGCCGCTTCCTGTCGATGCTGCGCGACGAACACTTCCCGGAGCTGGACCTGCAGGCTACGACCGAGGTCGAACTGCCGCCTTGCCTGAACGCGCAGACCGGCAAGTGGGCGGCCTTCATCCATCCGGGCATGGGAGCGTCGTTTGTGGAAGAAGCCGGCCTCGACGTCGCACCGCCGCTGGCGGCCCAGCTGGCCTTCCTCGAAGGGCTGGAAAGCATCGGCAAGGCCCAGTTCTTCGACGCGCTGGTGTCGATGAAACAGGGCGATGCGCCGCAGGCGGCAGCGCCAGCGGCAACCGAGCCGCCGCCGAAGGACGGCCTGCTGCTGAAGGATGCCACGCTCGAAGACATCGTCCGCCACCTGCATGCGATGAATATCGAGCCGACTTTCCGGCATCTGCTGCGTCCCGATTGAACACAGCCCATCTCAGGCGACCCTGGCCTGAAATGGGCTGTACCGCTGCGCTGGCGACGGTTTTTTTCTCTGTCATCGTGCAAGAATTGGCTTGACGCCAGCGCGTCCGGCGCCGGAAGGTCGCAGGGCAGCGCTCAGCGCTTGCGCATCAAATCCTTCAAAGCCACCACCGTCGACTCGACACCCATCCGCACCGCCGGCCCATGCTCCACCTTGAATAGCGGACTGTGATGGCTCGGCAGCCGCAGCGTGCCCGCCTTGGCCGCCGCGATGTCCTGCGCCGCCGTACCGCCCACGGTGAAATACACGCTCGGAATATACGGATCCGTCACGAACATCGGAAAGTCCTCCGACCCCATCCCTTCGCGGAACTCCTCGACACCGATCGCCCCGGCGCCCAGTTCCCTGGTCCAGGCCGCGCGCAGGCGCCGCACCAGTTCGATGTTGTTGACCACCGGCGGCGCTGGCGTATCCACCAGCTTCACCTCCGGCAGTTCCGACTCCGCCATGCCCGCGGCACGCGCCGTGTTCTCGGCCATGCGCTTGATGCCGTCCAACAGTAGCGCCCGTGTCTTCGGATTCTCGCTGCGCACGGTCAGTTGTAGTCGGGCGTTGTCGCCGATGATGTTGGCCTTGGTCCCGCCGTGGAAGGAGCCGACCGTGATCAGGCCCGGCTCGCGCGGGCTGAGTTCGCGGCTGACGATCGTCTGCAGGCCCATCACGATCATCGCCCCCAGCACGATCGGGTCCTTGCCGCGGTGCGGCTGGGCGCCGTGCGCGCCCACGCCCTTGATCAGGATTTCGACGGTGTCCGCGCCCGAATACGGCGACACTTCCGATGCCAGCACCGTCCCCACCGCCATGTCGGCCTTGACGTGAAAGCCCAGCGCGTAATCCGGCTTGCCGAAGCGCTTGTACAGCCCGTCCTTCATCATGGCCAGCGCCCCGCCGATGCGTTCTTCGGCCGGCTGGCCGATCAGCATCAGCGTGCCCGACCAGGCAGCACGGTCGGCCGCCATGCGCCGCGCCGTGCCGACCAGGCTGGTCATGTGGATGTCGTGGCCGCAGGAGTGCGCCACCGGTGTGACATTCCCTTCCATGTCCTTCTGAGTCGCGGTCGAGGCGTTCGGCAGGCCGGACTTTTCCGTCATCGGCAGGCCGTCCATGTCCGCGCGCATCATCACCAGCGGGCCGGGGCCATTCTTCAGGATCGCCACCACCCCGGTGCCGCCGACGCCTTCGGTCACGGTGAAGCCGGCCGCGCGCAGCTCCTTGGCCAGGCGCGCGGCTGTCTTCACTTCGAGGAAGGACAATTCGGGATTGCGGTGGAAGTAGTCGAGCAATGGCGCCAGGTGGGCGTCGTAGTCGCGCGCGACCGCTTTTGACAGCTCGTTCGGCGTATCCAGCGCAGCTGCCGGCGACACGGCAGCCGCCAGCAGTAAGGGGAAAAGTTTTTTCATTAGGATGCTCGAGTCAGGTTCATGCAGTTGGCAACCGATGGTTCGCGATACGCGCCGCGCAGCTCGTCAGAGGCTACCCATCTAAATCGAAATTGGCCCAGCTAATCTCGCTTACTCGCCGATTTCTTTTGCGTAGCATCGATTACAACGATATCCGAAGCAGCCTCGCCAGCATCAAGACGTTCGGAACGAATTTTTTGGATCGTAAGAAGCTTATTCCCCAAGTCCCCATAATCGATTACGACAAAAATCCCGAAAAATGTCTTCGCTGCATCTTTATAATATTCAAGTTGCTTTTCATAACCATGTCTGACAGTGCCACTCGAGCGCTTCATTTCCACAAGCACCCTTGCCTCATATCCTTTGCTAAATTTAAAGTCAATCGGCCCACCACCCATATTTGCCTCGGGTGAGATATCAACGTCGTTCGCCTTGCAAAAGCAGTCGGCAATTGCAAAATAGATCAATTGCGACGCCCGCTCCTTTTTAGGAACCCCGTTTACCCATAATGCCTCCCATAGATTTCCCTTTTCGACATGGTGCTTGAAGGCTGCAATGGTCTCGTGCACTAGTTCGGCAATCTTTTCTGGCCCCGATGAAAGCTCGAACTTTTTGTCTACCTTAAACGAATCAACATTCGACTGAAGTACCTCCTTTAGCTTTCTATATCCAAGAGAGTCATCTTCCTGGTTATAGGGCTGCGCATAATCCTTGATTGCTTTAAGGAAAGAATTGAACAAATCAACTGATTCAAGGGCGGCCTTACGTATTGCTTCCTTCCGCTCCGTTGCCGTTGTTCTTTCTGATCTCGCCAAGAAAGAATTTACTCTATCGCGAATCTTCTGATTAAAGGAAATGGCTTCATATATTTCAGAAGGGTCGTTAGAGATCGGTAGCTCCCGAACGATGTCACTCGGCACAAGAATTACATACTTCTTTTTGCCTCCACCGACATCAAATGATGGCAAACTATACTGGCTGTCTCCGTCTTTATCGCTCGTCGAAATGCCATTGGCTAAGCAAAAGGCCTCTGTAATTTCAGATAGCTCATTCGCGATCACTCGAGTCGTGAAATCGCTAATGGTGTCTGGCCCAACCTTCTCCTCAAAGAACCCCATGAGACCCATCATTTCGGGGTCCTTACTGCCCAAGGTTACAATTTCCTTCGCGGTTCGAACTATTGTATCTCTAATTTCATTTGGTCTCGAGCTTCCAGATCTTCCACTTCCGCCGTACCCCAATCCATTATCTGCTGGTTCGCTAAGGTCCAATAGCCGCTGCGCGCCTTTCCAAGCCGCATCGCCTTCGCGCTCGGAAATGGTCAGCAACCGCAAAAAATCACTGAAATGACGTCTAAATTGTGGTAAAGCCTTCTCCTTAATGATTCGATTCGAAGACTTCTCTAATAACGTTGGGTCGATGAAGAGCTGTGTATCGACGTTCAGGAATGGATCGACTAAACCTGCCGCTTCCACTACACCAGGCTTTAAGCCGAAATATGTCGAGAATAGAATAGGATTCTGTACTTTTGCCATTGTCTAATTATCCGCATTAGGTTGACCGCATTTACCACCAAGTGCCATGGATGAAGTCCTAAAATACCCCGAGCAGGTACTAAGGATATTAGTTCTTCATGGCAACTTTGCTCAAGAGCGCATCTGTAACTAGATTTGTTCAACGGTGACATTTGTGCCTTGTAAACTCGCCGCCCGCAGCCCTTTTGCTAGGCGCTCCGCCGTCCTTAGTTCGAAGAAGGACAGTTCCGAATTGCGGTGGAAGTAGTCGAATAGCGGCGCTAGTCGGGTATCCTAGTCACGTGGGACTGCCTTCAACAGTTCATTCGGTGTTTCAAACGCCACGGCTGACAGCACGGATGTTGCCAGCAGCAAGGGAAGCAGTTTCTTTGTGAAGATGGCAGGGTTCGCGTTCATGCGGTCGGCAGCCGATGTTCGCTGTACGCGTCCCGCAGCTTGTTCTTCTGGATCTTGCCGGTGCCGCCGACCGGCAGCGCCTCGGCAAACACGACGTCGTCCGGGATCCACCACTTCGCCACCTTGTCCTCGTAGAAGCTGAGCAGGTCCTCGCGCGTCAGCTCGGCGCCGGGTCGCTTGACCACGACCAGCAGCGGGCGCTCGGCCCACTTCGGATGCGCCACGCCGATGCAGGCCGCCTGCAGCACCGCCGGGTGCGACATCGCGATGTTCTCCAGGTCGATGGAACCGATCCACTCGCCGCCGGACTTGATCACATCCTTGCTGCGGTCCGTGATCGCGAGGTAGCCATCCGGGTCGATGGTGGCCACATCGCCGGTCGGGAACCAGCCGTCCTGCAGAACGTCGCCGCCCTCGCCGCGGAAGTAGCCGGACACCACCCACGGGCCCTTCACCAGCAGGTGGCCATAGGTGGTGCCGTCCCAGGGCAGCTCGCTGCCGTCGTCGTCGACGATCTTCATGTCGACGCCGTAGATCGCATGCCCCTGTTTGCGCAGCACGGCGCGCTGCTCCTCAAGCGGCAGCGTCTTGTGCTTGCCGAGCAGCGTGCAGGCGGTGCCGAGCGGCGACATCTCGGTCATGCCCCAGGCGTGCACCACTTCCACGCCCAGCTTGTCGATCAGGGTGTCCATCATGGCCGGCGGACAGGCCGAGCCGCCGATGACGGTGCGGCGGAAGGTCGAGAAGCGCAGCTCGTTCTGCATCACATGGTTGATCAGGCCGAGCCAGACCGTCGGCACGCCGGCCGAGAAGGTGACGCCTTCGCTTTCGAACAGTTCATACAGCGACTTGCCGTCCAGCGCGGGCCCCGGAAACACCATCTTCGCGCCCGACAGCGGCACCGAGTACGGCAGGCCCCAGGCATTCACGTGGAACATCGGCACCACCGGCAGCACCGTGTCGGCCGCCGAGACGTTCAGCGCGTTCGGCATCGCCGAGGCGTAAGCATGCAACACGGTCGAGCGGTGCGAGTACAGCGCCCCCTTCGGGTTGCCGGTCGTGCCGGAGGTGTAGCACAGGGCCGCGGCGGACCGCTCGTCGAACTGCGGCCAGGCATACTCGCCCGAAGCGGTCGCGATCAGGTCTTCGTAGCACAGCAGGGTCGGGATGCTGGTTTCCTTCGGCATGTGGCTGCGCTCGCACATGGCGACATAGCCCTTGATGGTCTTGCAGTGGCGCGCCATCTGCTCTATCGCGGGCAGGAACGTCATGTCGAAGAACAGGTACTGGCCTTCGGCATGGTTGATGATGTAGGCGATCTGCTCCGGGTGCAGGCGCGGGTTGATGGTGTGCAGAACGGCGCCCGAGCCGGATACCGCATAGTACAGCTCCATGTGGCGGTAGCCGTTCCAGGCCAGCGTCGCGACCCGGTCGCCCATCCCGACGCACAGCCCCTGCAGGGCCTGGGCCATGCGGCGGGCGCGCAGCTCGCACTCGCGGTAGGTGTAGCGGTGGATGTCGCCTTCCACCCGGCGCGAGACGATCTCGCTAGCGCCATAGTGGCGCGCGGCGAATTCGATGATGCTCGAGACGAGCAGCGGCTGGTCCATCATCTGGCCCATCAGGGGACTTGTCTGGTGTGCGGAAACGGCGGCGGTCATCGGAACTCCATGAGCAGATTGGCAACTAATGGCTCAGTTTCGTCTGGTGACTTACGCTGCGTCAACGGGAATCGATGATGCAGTGCAGCATCCATGCCACCATCCCCGCTCGCTCTTCGGCACCCTGGCCGGATGCAGGCGTGCGCCGATAGAATCTGCCCGGTACGGTAGAATCCTGCACATACCGCACGCATAAGCGAAGGAACGACCATTACTGCTGACGAACTCCCCTTCAACAACTCGTTTGCCGAGTTGCCGCCGGCCTTTTATACCCGGCTGATGCCGACGCCCTTGCCGTCGCCCTATTTCATCGCTGCCAGCGCACCTGCGGCGGCGCTGGTGGGGCTCAACCCGCAGGCGCTGGCGCAGGAGGATTTCGTCGCCGTGTTCACCGGTAACAAGGTGGCGGTGCGCTCTCAGCCACTGTCCGCCGTGTATTCGGGCCACCAGTTCGGCGTCTGGGCCGGCCAGCTCGGCGACGGCCGCGCGATCGTGCTCGGCGACCTGCCGACGCCAACTGGGCAAATGGAATTGCAGCTCAAGGGCGCTGGCCTGACGCCTTACTCGCGCATGGGCGACGGCCGCGCCGTCTTGCGCTCGTCGATCCGCGAATTCCTGTGCTCGGAAGCGATGGCCGCGCTCGGCATTCCGACCACCCGCGCCCTGATGCTGACCGGCTCCAACCAGCGCGTGATGCGCGAGACCGTCGAGACCGCCGCCGTGGTCACCCGCATGGCGCCCAGCTTCGTGCGCTTCGGCTCCTTCGAGCACTGGCACTACCGCAACAAGCAGGACGAGCTGCGCACCCTGGCCGACTACGTCATCAAGAACTGGTATCCGGAATTCACCGGCGCCGCCAATCCCTACAAGGAGCTGCTGGCCGAGGTCACCCGCCGCACCGCCGTCATGATCGCCCACTGGCAGGCGGTCGGCTTCATGCATGGCGTCATGAACACCGACAATATGTCGATCCTCGGCCTGACCCTGGATTACGGCCCCTTCGGCTTCATGGAAGCCTTCGACGCGAACCACATTTGCAACCACACCGACCAGGGCGGCCGCTATTCTTATGCCAACCAGGTGCCGGTGGGCCACTGGAACTGCTACGCGCTTGGCAACGCCCTGCTGCCACTGATCGGCACGCCTGAGGACACCGAGGAAGCGCTGGACGTCTACCGTCCCGCGTTCGGCGCCAAGCTGGACGAGCTGCTGCACGCCAAGCTGGGCCTGCTGGATGCGCGCGACGGCGACAGCGCCCTGTTCGACGCGATGTTCCAGCTACTGCAGGCAAACCATGCCGACTTCACCCTGTTCTTCCGCCGCCTGGGCGAGCTGCAGCTCGAAGGCAGCCTGGAGAGCGATGCGCCGCTGCGCGACCTGTTCCTCGACCGCGCGGCCTTTGACGCCTGGGCCGTTCAATACCGCGCGCGCCTGAAGGCCGAAGACAGCCGCGACGAGCT
The DNA here is from genome assembly GCF_020707265.1 of Massilia sp. IC2-477. Lineage (GTDB taxonomy): Bacteria > Pseudomonadota > Gammaproteobacteria > Burkholderiales > Burkholderiaceae_D > Telluria. The sequence goes on along the minus strand of NZ_JAJFEQ010000003.1, from coordinate 423,282 downwards.
GCGCCGCGCCGCGATGCACCGCACTAACCCGAAATACGTGCTGCGTAATTACCTGGCGCAGAGCGCCATCGAACAGGCCCAGAACGGCGACTTCGGCGGCGTGCACAAGCTGCTGGCCATCCTCGAGCGCCCCTTCGACGAGCAGCCGGAAAACGAATCCTATGCGGCCCTGCCGCCCGACTGGGCAGCCCACCTCGAAGTGAGCTGCTCTTCCTGAGACCACGAGAACGACCATGAACGATAAAGTGACCAAGAGCGACGCCGAATGGCGCGCCCAGCTCGACCCGATGCAATACCAGGTGACCCGCCACGCCGCCACCGAGCGCGCCTTTACCGGCAAGTACTGGGACCACCACGAGCACGGCATCTACCACTGCGTGTGCTGCAACACAGCGCTGTTCGAGTCCGACGCCAAGTTCGAATCCGGCTGCGGCTGGCCAAGCTACTTCAAGGCGCTCGACCCGGATAATGTCATCGAAAAGGTCGACCGCACCCACGGCATGGTTCGCACCGAGATCATCTGCGCCGTGTGCGACGCCCACCTCGGCCACGTGTTCCCGGACGGCCCGCCGCCGACCGGCCTGCGCTACTGCATCAACTCGGCCGCCCTGCGCTTCGAGCCCGCCTGAACCGCTGAGGACTCTACATGATCAAGTTTTTGTTCGACATGCTGCCGGTGATCCTGTTCTTCGGCATCTACAAGTATGGCGAAAGCAACCCGGAATGGGCCCACGGCCTGACCTCCGACTATCTCGGCTTCCTCATTTCCGGCGGCGCGGTGCCGGCGGCGCAGGCGCCGATCCTGCTCGCCACCGCCGTCACGATCCTGGCCACGGTGCTGCAGATCGTCTACCTGCTGGCGCGCCGCAAGAAGGTTGACGGCATGCTGTGGCTGTCACTGGGCGTGGTGGTGGTCGCCGGCGGCGCCACCATCTATTTCCATGACGAGACCTTCATCAAGTGGAAGCCGACCATCCTGTACTGGGCCTTCGGCGCCGCGCTGCTGCTGGCCCAGCTGATCTACCGCAAGAACCTGATGCGCTCGGCGCTTGGCGGCGCCATGAGCCTGCCGGACGCCGTCTGGAACCGCGTGCTGTATGCCTGGATCGCCTTCTTCGTCGGGCTCGGCTTTTTGAACCTCTTGATGGCTTTCGTGGTCTTCCGTAGCGATACCGGCGCCTGGGTCAGTTTCAAGCTGTTCGGCATCAGCGGCATCCTGTTCGCCTTTATCATCATCCAGTCGCTGTTCTTGTCAAAACATATACAGGAGGACGCCCAAAATGGAAGCTAACCGTACCGAACGCCTGCGCGAACGCCTGCAGGCCGAACTCGCCCCCACCCTGCTGGAAATCAGCGACGACTCGCACCTGCACGCCGGCCACGCCGGCGCCGCCTCCGGGGGCAGCCACTACAGTGTGAAGATCGTGTCCGACAAGTTCCAGGGCCTCACGCTAGTCATGCGCCATCGTCTTGTGTATGATGCCGTTCACGAAATGATCAACAAGGCGGAAATCCATGCGCTGGCCATCACGGCCCAGACGCCGGCGGAGCAAAGCGGGGGCTGAGGCCCTTGCCGGATTCCTGGGGGAACGCCTGTAGCTCATCTTCAGTCAGCTTTAAGAATAGTGGCCGACAATATGTAACGCGAAGTACCAGAACTTGAAGTACAAGAACTAATCAAATCTCGTCCAAGCACATCCCTCCCACAGGAATTCCAGAAATGACTTTTAAGCCAGCACGCCTGCTGTTAGCTCTGATCGCCGTTGCCGCAGCACCTGCCTTCGCCCAGAACCTCGCCGTCGTGAACGGCAAAGCCATCCCGACCTCGCGCGTGGACGAAGCCGTCAAGCAGCTGGTCGCCGCTGGCCAGGGCCAGGATTCGGTGCAGATGCGCGCAGCGATCAAGGAAGAGATGATCGCGCGCGAAGTGTTGATGCAGGAAGCGATCAAGCAGGGCTACGACAAGAAGCCGGAAGTCAGGCAAGCGCTCGACAATGCGCGCCAGGCCATCGTGGTCAACCAGCTGGCCCGCGACTACATCGCCAAGAACCCGGTGACCGATGCCGAAATCAAGGCCGAGTACGACAAGTTCAAGGCCCAGACCGGCGACAAGGAATACCACGTCCGCCACATCCTGCTGGACACCGAAGCCGATGCGAACGCGGTGATCGCCAAGATCAAGGGCGGCGCCAAGTTCGAGGAACTGGCCAAGCAGTCGAAGGACACCGGCACCGCCAACAACGGCGGCGACCTGGACTGGGCTACCCCGGCCTCCTTCCCGCCTGAATTCGCCGCCGGCTTCACCAAGCTGCAGAAAGGCGCCGTCACCGACAAGCCGGTGAAGACCGCCAACGGCTTCCACGTCATCAAGCTGGACGATACCCGCGCCGCCAAGCTGCCGTCGCTGGACGAAGTCAAGCCGCAGATCGCCGACGCCCTGGCCCAGCAAAAACTCGCGGCCTACCGTGAGCAAATGGTCAAAAAGGCAAAGGTGCAGTAAGATGTACTACCGCCGGTGCTCATGGGCACCGGTTATTGCCGCCGCGCGGCGAACTTTTTGTGTTTAGATAGGACCTCAACAATGATTTTGAAGCCAGCCCGCCTGTCCTTGGCAATCAGCTTTGCCGTAACCACGATGATCGCCGCGCCTGCCTTCGCGCAGAACGCCGCCACCGTGAATGGCAAGCCGATCCCGGCGGCAAAGCTTGACCAGATGGTCAAGCAAGTGGTCGCACAGGGCCGCGCTACCGATACCCCTGCGCTGCGCGAAGCGATCAAGAAAGAGCTGATCGGCCGCGAAGTCCTGATCCAGGAAGCCGACAAGGCAGGCGTCGGCGGCCGCGCCGACGTCAAGGCTGCGATCGACAACGCCCGCCAGAGCATCATCATCAACGCGATGCTGGCCGACTACGTCAAGAAGAACCCGATCAAGGACGCCGACATCAAGGCCGAGTACGATCGCTTCAAGGCGCAAGTGGGCGACAAGGAATACCACGCACGCCACATCCTGGTTCCGACCGAAGACGAAGCCAAGGCCCTGATCACCAAGCTGAAGGGCGGCGCCAAGTTCGAAGACCTGGCCAAGGCCAACTCGAAGGATGGTTCGGCAGCCAACGGCGGCGATCTGGACTGGGCAAGCCCGGCCAACTACGTGCCTGAGTTCTCGAAGGCCATGGTCGCCCTGCAAAAAGGCGCCATCACCGACACCCCGGTCAAGACCCAGTACGGTTTCCACGTGATCAAGCTGGAAGACGTGCGCCAGGCCAAGATCCCGGCCCTGGACGAAGTCAAGCAGCAGGTCGCGGAATCGCTGCAGCAGCGCCAGCTGGCGCAGTACCGCGAAAGCCTGGTCAAGAAGGCCAAGATCCAGTAATCCTGGTCTTCGCAGCTGGATCCAGCAAGAAAGCGCCCCTCGCGGGCGCTTTTTTCGTTTCGGAACTGTCCTACGGCGGCGCGGTGCGTGCGCCTATTCAGTCCCCTGCCACGACGGCTAAGATGGTCTCCAGGACAACCACAAGGAGACCAGCATGAGCACCGAACAGCGCACTCAGCAGGGACCAGTACCCGACGGCGGCCGCGAGGGGCCGGGCGAGGACATGCGCACGGCCGGCGAGGACATGAGCCTGCCCGGCGCAGGCGGCGGCGCACTTGGGGCTGACCAGTCGGCCGAGCCGGTCTGGCGCTACCAAGTGCCGCCACCCGGCAGCGGGACAGGCGCGGAACAGTCGAACGCGGGACACTACACAGCCAATGCGGCGGGTCATGGCGGCGGCATCGTCAGCGCACCGGCCGACACCAACGTCAACGCCCCCGGGCAGCCGCTGAGCGGCGCCGGCAGCGCGACCGATCCGGCCGGCGGCACGGTTGGCGGCATCCAGGCCAGCCGCGAGGCCCAGGCCAATGGCGGCGCAGCCCGCGGCGCCCCGGACATGGCCAGCAATGCAGACGGCAACATGAGCGGTTCGGCAGGCACTGACCGTTCCTGATCCCTTACAGCGAAGGCGCTTCAGCGGAAGCGCCTTTTTCTTTGGGCAAGCACGTGCGCCCTCTCCTACGCACGTCTGCTCGCTCGTCCTATTGAAGGCTCGCTTTAGAAGACTACCATCGAGCCATCCATAGACAGGAGGACAGCATGGACAAGGAACAGGCAAAGCGTGGCGCAGCCACGCAGGAAGACAGCAAAGCCTCGCAGGGCGGCCTGTGGCAGTACCAGGTGCCGGCCCAGGATCCGGGTGCAGGCGCGGTGCAGTCGAACGCCGGCCACTACACGGGCGGCGCACACGGCGGCGACAGCCAGCAGGGCGATTTCCTGCCCTCGCCACCGGACGCGAACGCCATGCCGGCAGGCGCGGCGCAAACCAGCCGCGGTAGCGCGGGCCGGTCCGAGACAGGGGGCGGTGGTGGCGGCGGTGGCGATACGGGTAGCGGCAGCGCCGGCGGCAGCCAGGGTGGCGCCGGCGGCGGCAACCTGGGCGGGGCCGGCGCGGGTGCCGGCAAGACCCCGGGCACCCCGGGCGGCAACGGCACCCCGGACGAGCCGATCTGGGGCAGCTGAACTGTCACACCCGTAGGAGTGGTCCGGTCCACTGGACCAGATCACCCCTACGATTCAAGCATGAAAAAAGCGCCTCCGAGGAGTAATGCCAGTCACTTAAGAGCTATCGCTCATCCGTAGGGTGGGCGGGTCTCCCGCCCACGCGGTCTAGTCACACCACTGCAGCCCGTGCGGCTGTTCGTATCACAACTATCACCGCGTGGGCGGGCAAGCCGCCCACCCTACGATTCTCACTAACTGACCGGCATTCCTCCGAGGAGGCGCTTTTCGTCGTCGCGTGGAGCGATCAGCCGACCCACTTGCGCGCATTGCGGAACATGCGCATCCATGGCGATTCGTCCGGCCAGGCCTCCGGCGCCCACGAGTGCACGACGGTGCGGAACACGCGCTCGCCGTGCGGCATCATGGCGGTGAAGCGGCCGTCTTCGGTCGTCACGGCGGTCAGGCCGCCCGGCGAGCCGTTCGGGTTGAACGGATAGGTCTCGGTCGCCTGGCCGCGGTTGTCGACGTAGCGCATCGCCTTCATGACGCCGGTCAGGTCGCCGGTCAGCGAGAAGTCGGCAAAACCTTCGCCGTGGGCGATGGCGATCGGCGCCTGGGTGCCTGCCATGCCGGCGAAGAAGATCGACGGCGAGTCCAGCACCTCGACCATGCCGAAGCGCGCTTCGAACTGTTCCGACTTGTTGCGGGTGAACTTCGGCCAGGCCTGGGCGCCCGGGATGATCGATTTCAGGTTGCTCAGCATCTGGCAGCCGTTGCACACGCCCATGCCGAAGGTATCCTGGCGCGCGAAGAACTTCGCGAACTGGTCCGCCAGTTGCGGGTTGAACAGGATGGTCTTGGCCCAGCCTTCGCCCGCGCCCAGCACGTCGCCGTAGGAGAAGCCGCCGACGGCAATGATGCCCTTGAAGTCGTCCAGCTTGGCGCGGCCCGCGATCAGGTCGCTCATGTGCACGTCAATGGCCGTGAAGCCCGCTTCGTGCATGGCCCAGGCGGTCTCGATGTGCGAGTTGACGCCCTGCTCGCGCAGGATGGCCACGCGCGGGCGAACGCCCGTCGCGATGAAGGGCGCGGCTACATTGTCGCGCAGGTCGAAGTTCACGATCGGCGACATGCCCGGATCGCTTTCGTCCAGCAGGCGATCGTATTCCTGGTCGGCGCAGTCCGGATTGTCGCGCAGGCGCGCAATGCGCCAGCTGGTCTCGCTCCACAGGCGGTGCAGGACGCTACGCTTCTCGCTGTAGATGACTTTCGCATCACGGGTGAATTCGATCACGCCGCGGTCATTCACCTTGCCGATGATGTGGCTGCAGGCGCCCAGGCCCAGCTCACGCAGCACCGCCATCACGGCCTGCTTGTCGTCCATGCGTACCTGCAGCACCGCGCCCAGCTCTTCGCTGAACAGCGCGCGCAGGGTCATCTCGTTGCGGCGTTCGCCTACCTGCGTAGTCCAGTTCTTGGCATCGCCCCAGTCGGAGGCGTGCTCGCCTTCCATGGTCAGGATGTCGAGATTGACCGACACGCCGGCGCGGCCGGCGAAGGCCATCTCGCACAGGGTCGCGAACAGGCCGCCGTCCGAACGGTCGTGGTAGGCCAGCAGCTTGCCTTCGCGGTTCAGGCGCTGCACGGCATTGAAGAAGGCCTTCAGGTCTTCCGGTGCGTCGACGTCCGGCACACTATCGCCCAACTGCTGGGTCACCTGGGCCAGGATCGACGCGCCGAGGCGGTTCTTGCCGCGGCCGAGGTCGACCAGCACCAGGGCGGAGTCGCCGAGGTCCGTGCGCAGCTGCGGGGTCAGCGAACGGCGCACGTCCGACACCGGCGCGAAGCTCGAGACGATCAGGGACACCGGCGACACCACCGACTTGCTCGCACCTTCATCGTTCCAGGTGGTGCGCATCGACAGCGAATCCTTGCCGACCGGGATCGACACGCCCAGTGCCGGGCACAGCTCCATGCCCACCGCCTTCACGGTATCGAACAGGGCGGCGTCCTGGCCCGGCTGGCCGCAGGCCGCCATCCAGTTGGCCGACAGCTTGATGTCCGAGATGTCGTCGATCGCGGCGGCGGCGATGTTGGTGATCGCCTCGCCCACGGCCATGCGGCCCGAGGCGGCGGCGTCGATCACCGCCAGCGGGGTGCGCTCGCCCATCGCCATCGCTTCGCCCACGAAGCCGTCGTAGGACATGGCGGTGACGGCGCAGTCTGCAACCGGCACCTGCCAGGGGCCGACCATCTGGTCGCGCACGGTCATCGCGCCCACGGTACGGTCGCCGATGGTGATCAGGAAGGATTTATCGGCCACGGTCGGGTTGAGCAGGACGCGGCGCGCCGCTTCGCCCAGCTCGATGCCGGTCAGGTCGATGGCCGGGAAGTTGTAGCTGACGTGCTCGACGTCGCGCAGCATCTTCGGCGGTTTGCCGAGCAGGACGTCCATCGGCATATCGACCGGGTTGTTGTTCTCCTGCGGGTCGATCACCTTCAGCTGGCGTTCCTCGGTCGCGGTGCCGACCACTGCGTACGGGCAGCGCTCGCGTTCGCACAGGGCGGCGAACTTGTCCAGGTCCATCGGCGCGATCGCCAGCACGTAGCGCTCCTGCGATTCGTTGGACCAGATCTCTTTCGGCGCCATGCCGGATTCTTCGAGCGGCACCTTGCGCAGGTCGAAGATCGCACCGCGCTTGGCGTCGTTGACGATTTCCGGGAAGGCGTTCGAGAGGCCGCCCGCGCCCACGTCGTGGATCGAGATGATCGGGTTATCGGCGCCCATCTGCCAGCAGCCGTTGATGACTTCCTGGGCGCGGCGTTCCATTTCCGGATTGCCGCGCTGGACCGAGTCGAAGTCGAGGTCGGCGGTGTTGGTGCCGGTCGCCATCGAGGAAGCGGCCGAGCCGCCCATGCCGATGCGCATGCCCGGGCCGCCCAGCTGGATCAAGAGGCTGCCTACCGGGATCTCGTCCTTGTGGGTGTGCTCGGCCGAGATGTTGCCGATGCCGCCGGCGATCATGATCGGCTTGTGGTAACCGTAGACGGCGTTCGCCGCGCCCACGTTCTGCTCGTAGGTGCGGAAGTAACCGCCCAGCACCGGGCGGCCGAATTCATTGCTGAAGGCGGCGCCGCCGATCGGGCCGTCGATCATGATCTGCAGCGGCGATGCGATGCGCTCCGGCTTGCCGTACACCGCGTCCACGCGGCCGGCTGCGCCCTGGGTGACGTCGCTCGCGTTTTCCCACGGACGCTGCGCGTCCGGCAGCAGCAGGTTCGAGACCGTGAAGCCGGTCAGGCCGGCCTTCGGCTTGGCGCCGCGGCCGGTCGCGCCCTCGTCGCGGATCTCGCCGCCGGCGCCGGTCGAGGCGCCCGGGAACGGCGAAATCGCGGTCGGGTGGTTGTGGGTCTCCACCTTCATCAGGGTGTGCACCAGCTCCGTCGATGGCGCGTACTCGTTGCCGAGGCGCGGGAAGAAGCGGGTGACGGTGGCGCCCTCGATGATCGAGGAGTTGTCGCTGTAGGCGACCACGGTGCCGCGCGGATTCAGCTGGTGCGTGTTCTTGATCATGCCGAACAGCGACTTGTCCTGCTTGACGCCGTCGATGATCCAGTCGGCGTTGAAGATCTTGTGGCGGCAGTGTTCCGAGTTGGCCTGCGCGAACATCATCAGCTCGACGTCGGTCGGGTTGCGCTGCGCTTTCGTGAACGCCTCATGCAGGTAGTCGATCTCGTCGATCGACATGGCCAGGCCGAGTTCCGTATTGGCGCGCACCAGTGCGTCGCGGCCCTGCCCGATCACGTCCACCGTTTCCAGCGGACGGCCTTCCAGTTCGTCGAACAGGCGCTGGGCCTCGTCGGCATTGCGCAGCACGGTCTCGGTCATGCGGTCGTGCAGCAGCGCGGCCACAAGCGCGACTTCGTTCTCAGCCAGCTTCTTCGGGGCGCCGATACCGGTGCCGAGGATGCCACCTTTCAGCACCACGGTATAGCCGACGCCGCGCTCGATGCGGTGCACGTGCGCCATGCCGCAGTTGTGGGCAATGTCGGTGGCCTTCGAGGCCCAGGGCGAGATCGTGCCCAGGCGCGGGATGACGAAGAACTCCTCGCTCACGCCTTCGTACAGCGTTTCCGCAGCCGGCTCGCCATAGGTGAGCATGGCCGACAGGCGCTGGGTGTCGTCCGTCGACAGCGGGCTGCTGGTGTCGATGAAGTGGTAGAAGCGTGCCTGGACTGCTGCAATCGTCGGTGCGACGGCCTGGAGTTGCGACAGGAGGCGTTGGCTACGGAAGGCGGAAAGGGCGTTGGAACCCGGCAGAATCAACATGGCTGAGAAGTTGGTTGATGCAGCGTAGCTGCTAGGGTGGAAGATAGCCCGCCATTATACAGTGTTGCAATGCAGCGTTGCATTCCCGCCAGCGTTGACCTTGTAGAACGGACATTTCTTGATCCTGCAGGAACTTATCGGTATTGTAACGGCTACATAATTACAAATGGTGCGAGATGCAAGAGAACGCCAACCTGTCGGTCCTGATCGTCGACCCCAGCCAGGGGATGCGCGGCAGCCTGCAAAACATGCTGAACCAGACCGGCATCAGCAAGGTCGAGTCAGCCGTGAATGCCAGCACCGCCATCAAGCAGCTCGGCAAACGCAGCTACGACATCATCCTGTGCGAATACGACCTGGGCGGCCCGTCCGGCGACGGCCAGGACGGCCAGCAGTTGCTGGAAGACCTGCGCCACCACCGTTTGATCACCGCCTCGACCATCTTCATCATGCTCACCTCCGAGGGCGTGTACGACAAGGTGGTCAGCGCGGCCGAGCTGACTCCGACCGACTACGTACTGAAGCCCTTCACCGTCGAGATGCTGAGCAGCCGCATCAAGCGCGCGCTGGAGCGGCGCACCGCCCTGCTCCCGGTATGGCAACTGGCGGCCCAAGGCAAGCCGGTGGACGCCATCCGCGCCTGCACTACCGCCGCCATCGCCAGCCCGCGCTATGCGCTCGACTTCCTGCGCCTGAAGGCCGAGCTGCACGTGTCGGTGGGCGAGCAGCGCGAGGCGGCCGCGATCTACCGCGACGTGCTGGCCGAGCGTCCGCTGGGCTGGGCCGGGCTGGGCCTGGCGCGCACCATGGTCGCGCAGGGCCAGTTCGAGGAAGCGCGCGACACCCTCGAGGCGCTGGTGCAGGCCAATCCGCGCCTGATGGCGGCCTACGACCTGCTGGCGCGCTGCCACGAACAGCTGGGCGCCAGTGCCGACGCCCAGAAAGTGCTGGAAGAAGCCGTCTCGATCTCGCCGCACATGGTGCGCCGCCTGCGCAAGCTGGGTGAAGTCGCGATGGAAAACGGCGACGCCGAAGCAGCCGAGAAATCCTTCAAGCAGGTCGTGACCAAGGCGCGCTACTCCGAATTCCGCAACCCCGAAGACCACGTCAACCTGGTCAAGGCCCTGGTAACGCGCGGCGACGTGGCGGGCGCCGGCGGGGTGATCCGCGACCTCGAGCGCAGCATGCGCGGCAATGCCAACGTCGATGCCTGCAAGGCCTATTCGAACGCCCTGTTGCTGGAGAAGACCGGCAACGTCAGCGCCGCGGTGGCCGAGCTGTCGAATGCCGTCAGCGCGGCGCGCACCAGCAGCGGACTGTCCTCCAATTTGCGGATCAACCTGGCCCAGGCCTGCCTGGAACACCAGATGGACGAGCAGGCCTCGAACGTCATGATGACGGTGATGCACGACACCTCCAGCGCGGTGACGGTGGACGAAGCCATGGGCGTGTTCGTGCGCGCCGGCCGCCCCGACCTGGCCGACGGCATGGGCCAGCAGCTGCGCGCCCAGGCCCAGATCCTGCTCGGCGTGGCCGACGAGAAGCGCAACATGGGCGATGTGCGCGGCGCGGTGCAAACCCTGCTCGAGGCCCTCCATATGGCACCGGGCAACCTGCAGGTGATGGTCGCCGTCGCCGGCGGCATCCTGCGCCAGGTGAACGAACTCGGTTGGGACCACAGTCTCGCCGAAGTGGCGGACGAACAGATCGAGCGCCTGCGCGCGATGGACCCGGCGCATCCACGCCTTGCCGCGCTGCTGGACGAGTTCCAGCAGGCCAAGCGCAAGTACGGTATCTCGACGTGAACCACACCCCGTCCTCGCGCGCCCGCGGCCGGCAATAAACGATGAAGATCGTCGACACCTACTTCCGGCTCCGTTCGGGCAAAGGCAAGTCCGGCTGGCTCATGCTGCCGGTACTGCTGTTGATGGTGGTCGGCGTGTATTCCCTGGTGCATGCCACCGGCGGCATCAAGTACGTCTATTCGCACTCGATGTACATTCCTGTCATGCTGGCGGGCCTGTGCTACGGCTGGTCCGGCGGCATCCTGATTGCCGTCATCGCGGGCATCGCGCTCGGTCCCCTGATGCCGATCGAGGTCGTCACCGGCGAGCCGCAAAAGGCCGCCAACTGGCTGTTCCGCACCGGCTTCTTCCTGTTCGTCGGCGTCCTGAGCGGCATCGCAAGCAATGCGGCCCTCGCCCAGGTACGGAAGCTGCAGTGGATGACCCGGCACGACCCGGCCACCGGACTTCCCAACCTGACCGCCCTGCTCGACGCGCTGGGCGCCGGCGACGCCAACCCGTCCGGCTTCGCGCGCCGCGCGCTGGCGGTGATGTCGATCCGGAATGCGCCGGAGCTGCGCACGGTGTTCGGGGTGGCGGTTGTCGAGGAAAACATGACGCAGTTGGCCGGGCGTGCGCTTGGCAGCCTGCCGCCCGGGGCCCGCGTGTTCCGCGTCAGCAGCGAGCAGCTGGCGGTGCTGTTCGAGGATCCCGAGGGCGCCTCGGCCGACACCCTCGCCCGCGTCGGCGCGGCCTTCCAGCTGCCCTTCCTCTACCGCGAGGTGCCGCTGCACCTCGACGTCCTGGTCGGCTACGTGGTGCTGGCCGACGCCGGCGTGGCCCCGCAGGATTACCTGCGCCGCGCCCAGTCGGCCACCTTCCACGCGTTCGAAACCGGCAGCGAGATCGCCCACTACCAGGTACAGCTGCACGACAGGACCAGGGACAGCCTGGCCATCCTCAGCGGGCTGCGCATCGCGCTGGAGCGGCGCGAGCTGCTGCTGCACTACCAGCCCAAGGTATGCCTGCGCACCGGCACCGTGCGCGGGGTCGAAGCCCTGATGCGCTGGAACCACCGCGAACGAGGCCTGATCGGGCCCGCCGTGTTCATCGAGCGCGCCGAGCAGAGCACCCTGATCCATGCGCTGACCGCATTCGCGCTCGAGACGGCCCTGGGCCAGGCGCTGCAGTGGCAGGCGCAGGGCATCGACCTGCCGGTAGCCGTGAATATCTCGTCGCGCAACCTGGCGCACCCGGACTTCGCCAGACGGATCCTGGATACGCTGGCGCGCTGCGGCGCGGCGCCGCGCCTGCTCGAACTCGAGGTCACCGAAAGTTCGCTGATGCTGGATGTCGCCCGCACCACCGCCGAGCTGCAGCTGCTCGCACGCCAAGGCGTCCGGGTTACGATCGACGACTTCGGCACCGGCTACTCGTCGCTGGCCTACGTGCAGCGCCTGCCGGTGTCGCACCTGAAGATCGACCGCAGTTTCGTGTCCGACCTGATGAGCAGTCCCGACAGCCAGCACATCGTCGAAACCGTCGTGTCGCTGGCGCGCAAGATCGGCCTGCAGACGATCGCGGAGGGCGTCGAAGACGCGGCGACCTACGAACGGCTGCAGTCCCTGGGCTGCGACATGGCCCAGGGTTTCTACCTTGCCCGGCCGATGCCGGCCGACGCTCTGCCTGCCTGGCTCGGAGCCTTCGACAGCAAGGTCGCGCGCATCCCGGCTTGAAGGCGATTGCAGCGCTGCAATCGTAACTCGGCTTGGCGCACGTTTCGATTGCATCGACGCAAACGTCGACGGCGCGCTGGCGCGCTAGCCTTCTTCGAAGATGCAGCCCACATAGGCCACGGTGATTCGCTCCAGACGCGCCGTGTCGCCGATCTGGCCAGGGAAGCGTTGCGCTGTCGACGCCGCGCACCCGTCCTCGCGTTCGTGCAGGCGCGCCTGGCAAGCGCCTTCGCTCAGGCCGTACTTGTTGCGGGCGCAGCTCTTCTCCAGACGGCCTGCCAGCTCTTGCAACAGCCTGGCGTCCACGCCGGACGCCTGCAGGGCCGCGTCGAGGGCCGCCCGGCCACGTTCGCTGTCCTGCTGTTTGGCGACCGTAATTGCCTCCGCTTCCGCCAGTCCCCGGCGCTCGATATACGAATTCGCGCCCCAGCCGAGCGCGAGCAGCGGGATGGCGAACAGCAGCCAGCCGAACTGACGGCCGGTGCCGACCTTCGCCCCGGCTTTATGCGTCGGCCGGGCAGGCTCGCCGGCCGCTGCGTTCACCTTCGCGTAGCAGACCCCGCAGCTGGGGCACTGCCAGTCCGGATTGGTGGCGTCAAGGGGGCGGGCATGGCTGCATTTCGGGCAAATCACGGCGATCCAACATCGATTCAGGCTGCAAGGAGCGCAAGTGTAGCGCCCGCAGGGCCCGGAAAAACGCGTGAATTGTCACAGGGCGGCCCTCGTCATCGAGGCGCCTGCGCAAGGCTGCCCAGGTGCTTGCCGAAGAAGGCGATGACGCTCGCATTCATGGACTCATGGAAGGCGTCCCTGTCGAAGTCTGCGCTGTCCGCGCACAGGAGCGGAGGCCCGAACAGGCCGCATGGCACCAGGAAGGAGAAATGCCCCGCTCCGGGAACCGAATGGAACTCGGCGCGCTGACCGAGTCCCTCGCGAACCATCCTGGTGTTGCTCGCGTACGGGACATGCGTGTCCCGCTCGCCGCTCCACAACTGCACGGGAGCGCGTACCCCAGCAAGGGCGTCCGGCTGCATCAGGAATCCCAGGCCCGGCGCCGCGACGACGGCTGCCTTGATCCTGGCGTCGGGCGACAAGACATTGCCCGCCCGTGCCTGCGCAGGATTCAACAATGGAGACCGGCCTTCGCGCAGCAGCTTACAGATGAACTCCGGCGTTCGGGCGCAATGGGCCGCGATCTGTCCCAGGTCGGGCCGGGCACCAAGCGCGGCAAGGACCGTCGCGCCGCCGGCGGAAAATCCGAAGGCGCCGACCCGCCCTGCGTCGATACGGGTTCGTCCCTCCCAGCGCCCCAGCATATGGTCGACGCTCGCGCGCAGCTGACGTGAACGCGCACCCAGCCAGGGCACCGTCCCGGCAGCGCTTTGGTCGGTAAAATTGTCGCGCGCGTGCATGGGCGCCGCCACGATGTAACCCGCTCCGGCCAGGGCAAGGGCGAGGCCGGCATGGCTGCCCGGTCCACCTCCGTTGCCGTGCGAGATCACGACCAGCGGCAGGCCGCTACCCGCTACCTCCGCATCGCGCGCGACCTTCATTAATCGCAGTCCCAGCCAGCTGGTCGGCCAGGGGCGCGCCTCGGTCGGATACCACACGCCGATGGGGAAGGCCTGTCCGCCCTCGTCCACGGCCTGGGTGATCTGGAAGCCCACCGGCTTTTGCGAGTCCAGCGCGGTCCAGAGCACCGCTCCGGCGAGTACGCAAGCCAGCACGGCCAGCAGCAGGAAGACGCGGCGTATCCATTTCATCGTCGTGGTCGCAAAAGAGGATAAGGCCCCTATCTTGCTGGCGAAGCGATGGACGATGCAACAACTACCTCTGGCGCATAAACCGCCGCATCAACATTACGGCTTGCCGAAACCGCCCCCGCCCGGCGTCTCGATCACGAACAGGTCGCCCTGTTCCATGCCGACCTTGCCGATATGGCCCAGGGTCTCCAGGCTGCCGTCGGCGCGCAGCACCGTGTTGCGGCCCCGCTCCCCGGGTTCGCCGCCGGCCATGCCGAAGGGCGCGTGGATGCGGTTGTTCGACAGGATCGCCGCCGTCATCGGCTCCAGGAAGCGGACCTTGCGCACGCCGCCGTTGCCGCCGCGCCAGCGTCCGGCGCCGCCGGAGCCATGACGGATCTCGTAGCTCTCGAGCCGCACCGGGAAGCGGAACTCGAGGATCTCCGGGTCGGTCAGGCGCGAGTTGGTCATGTTGGTCTGCACCACGTCGGTCCCATCGAAACCTTCGCCCGCCCCGGAGCCGCCCGAGATGGTCTCGTAGTACTGGTAGCGCGCGTTCCCGAAGGTGAAGTTGTTCATCGTACCCTGGCTGGCCGCCATCACGCCCAGCGCGCCGTAGAGGGCATTGGTGATGCAGGTCGAGGTCTCGACGTTCCCGGAGACCACCGACGCCGGATAGTGCGGGTTGAGCATCGAGCCCGGCGGGATGATCACTTTTAAAGGCTTGAGGCAGCCGGCATTCAGCGGGATCTCGTCGTCGACCAGTGTGCGGAACACGTACAGCACCGCCGCCATGCACACGCTCGAGGGCGCATTGAAGTTGTTGGGCAGCTGGCCTGAGGTACCGGTGAAGTCGATCTCCGCGCTGCGGTTCGTGCGGTTGACGCGCACCGCCACCTCAATGCGTGCGCCGTTGTCGAGCTCATAGCGGTACTGCCCATCCTGCAGGGCGGAGATCACGCGCCGCACCGCCTCCTCCGCATTGTCCTGCACGTGCCCCATGTAGGCGCGCACGACGTCCAGGCCGAAATGCGCCACCATCTTGTGCAGTTCCTCGACGCCCTTCTGGTTGGCTGCCACCTGGGCGCGCAGGTCCGCCAGGTTCTGGTCCGGGTTGCGCGCCGGGTAGCGCGCACCAAGGAGCAGCGCACGCGCCTCCCCCTCGCGCAGCACGCCGTCGAGGCCGTCCACCAGCTTGAAGTTGTCGATCAGGACGCCCTCCTGCTCGATGTGGTGCGAGTCCGGCGGCATCGAGCCTGGCGTCGTGCCGCCGATGTCGGCGTGGTGGCCGCGCGAGCCGACGTAAAAGAGGATTTCGCGGCCAGTCTCGTCGAACACGGGCGAAATCACCGTGACATCCGGCAGGTGGGTGCCGCCGTTGTACGGGTCGTTCAGGGCATAGACGTCGCCGGCTTTCATGGTGCCGGCGTTCTTGCGCATCACGGACTTGATGCTCTCGCCCATCGAGCCCAGGTGCACCGGCATGTGCGGCGCATTCGCCACCAGATTGCCGTCGGCGTCGAAGATCGCGCAGCTGAAGTCGAGGCGCTCCTTGATGTTCACCGAATAGGCCGTGTTCTGCAGGCGCAGGCCCATCTGCTCGGCGATCGACATGAACAGGTTGTTGAAGATCTCCAGCATGACCGGGTCGGCCGTGGTGCCGATGGCGCGCCGTTCGGGCAGCGCTTCCACCCGGCGCAGCACCAGGTGATTGTAGGGCGTTACCTGGGCCTGCCAGCCCGCTTCCACCACGGTGGTGGCGTTCGCCTCGGCGATGATGGCCGGGCCGCGCACGATGTCGCCGGCTTGGATGGCCGCGCGCAGGAACACGCCGGTGTCCAGCCAGGCGCCGCCACTGAACATGCGGACGGTTTCGCCCGGCGCCGGCATCGAGCCGCCGGAGTTTTCACCCGCCCGCGCTTCGGCCGGCGCATCCGAGCGGCCGATGGCCTCGACCGACACTGCCTCGACCACCAGCGCGCGCGAGGGCATCAGGAAGGAATAGCGGCGCTTGTAGGCGCCCTCGAAGGCCGCCTGCATGGCGTCCAGCTCGCCGAAGGGCACGACGATGACCGAATCCGTCCCTTCGTAGCGCAGGTGGACGCGCTGCACCAGTTCGATGCGCTCAGGAGCCACGCCCTGTCCCAGCAGCTGGTCGCGCGCATTGGCGCCCAGCGCGGCCAGGCGCACCGCCAGCGCTTCGCTGCCGGCATCCTTCAGGCGCTGCTCGACGGCCTGCTCGCGCATCGCGGTCTGGTCAGCCAGGCCCATGCCGTAGGCCGACAGTACGCCCGCCAGCGAATGAATGAACACGGTCTTCATCCCGAGCGCATCAGCCACCAGGCAGGCATGCTGGCCGCCGGCGCCGCCGAAGCTCGTGAGTGCGTACTCGGTGACGTCGTGGCCACGCTGCACCGAGATCTGCTTGATCGCATTGGCCATGTTGCCGACCGCGATCTGGATGAAGCCTTCCGCCACTTCTTCCGGCGCAGGCGTGCTCCCGATAGCCTGGCCGATGTGCTCCGCCATGGCGGCAAAGCCGGCGCGCACCGCTTCCAGGTCGAGCGGCTCATCTCCGCTTGCGCCGAACAGGCGCGGGAAATGCTGCGGCTGGATCTTGCCGAGCATGACGTTGCAGTCGGTGACCGCCAGCGGACCGCCGCGGCGGTAGCTGGCCGGGCCCGGGTTGGCGCCTGCGCTGTCCGGGCCGACGCGGTAGCGGGTGCCGTCGAAGTGCAGGATCGAGCCGCCGCCGGCCGCCACGGTATGGATGCTCATCATCGGCGCGCGCATGCGAACGCCCGCCACCTGGGTCTCGAATGCCCTTTCGAACTCGCCGGAAAAGTGCGACACGTCGGTCGAGGTGCCGCCCATGTCGAAGCCGATCACCCGCTCGAAGCCGGCCAGCCGGCTGGCGCGCACCATGCCGACGATGCCGCCCGCCGGGCCGGACAGGATGCTGTCCTTGCCCTGGAAAGCGTGCGCATCGGTGAGGCCCCCGCTCGACTGCATGAACTGCAGGTTCACCCCGGGCAGCTCGCCCGCCACCTGATCGACGTAGCGGCGCAGGATCGGCGACAGGTAGGCGTCGACCACGGTGGTGTCGCCGCGCGCCACCAGTTTCATCAAGGGGCTGACCTCGTGCGACACCGACACCTGGGTGAAGCCGATTTCGCGCGCGATGCGCGCGGTGGCCGCCTCGTGCGCGGTATAGCGGTAGCCGTGCATGAACACGATGGCAAGCGAACGCAGGCCACGCTCGTAGGCGCCCTGCAGCGCCGCGCGGGTGGCGGCTTCGTCCAAGGGCAGCACCACGTCGCCATGGGCGCCCATGCGCTCCTCGATTTCGAGGACCTCGGCATACAGCAGCTCGGGCAACACGATGTGGCGGTCGAACAGGCGTGGCCGGTTCTGGTAGGCGATGCGCAGCGCATCGCGGAAGCCGCGGGTGATGGCCAGCACGGTCGGCTCGCCCTGGCGCTCCAGCAGCGCGTTGGTGGCCACCGTGGTACCCATCTTGACGGCCTCCACCTGCGCCACCGGTACCGGCTCGCCCGCGGCCAGCCCGAGCAGTTGACGGATGCCGGCCACCGCCGCATCGCGGTACTGTTCCGGATTCTCGGACAGCAGCTTGTGCGTTACCAGTTGCCCGTCAGGCCGACGTGCCACGATATCGGTGAAGGTGCCGCCACGGTCGATCCAGAACTGCCAGTCCATGTATGTACTCCTGCTGCGGGTAGAAACGCCTATTGTAGTCCGCCCGCGCGACCGTTTTGGCGAAAATGCATGACAATATGCTCATGGATACCGACCTCTACACCGTCGCGCAGCTGCGCGAAATCGAACGGGCCGCCTATGCCGACCTGCCGCCCGGCGCCTTGATGCGCCGCGCCGGCGAAGCGGCGGCGAAGTTCGCCCTCGAACTGCTAGGCGAGCGGCGCGACAAGCCGGTCCTGCTGCTGGCCGGTCCGGGCAACAATGGCGGCGATGCGCTCGAAATGGCGGCCATCCTCGCCGACGCGGGCGTGGACGCCACCGTGCTGCATCTGCCGGGCCAGCGCGAGACCACCGATGAAGCAGCCAGCGCCCACGAGCGCGCGCGCGACGGCACGGTCGGCTTCATCGACATGCTGCCGCCGAACGCGGACTGGGGCCTGGCGGTCGACGGCCTGTTCGGCATCGGCCTCACGCGCCCGATCGAGGGCGAATACCGCGACCTGGTCGCCGCGCTCAACAGCATGCGCTGCCCGGTGCTGGCGCTCGACGTGCCCAGCGGGCTGGATGCCGACACCGGCGCCGTGATCGGCCCGGATGGCGTCGCGGTGCGGGCCACGCACACCATCACCTTCCTGGCGAACAAGCCAGGGCTGCACACGGCGGACGGCCGCGACCACGCGGGCCAGGTCCAGGTCGAGCGGCTAGGCCTCGCGCAGGACCTGTTGCCCGCGCCTGCCGCGCGCCTCGCTTCGGCCGAGGTGTTCGCGGGATGGCTGGCGGCGCGCCGCCACAACACCCACAAGGGCAGCTTCGGCGACGTGGCCGTGATGGGCGGCGCGCACGGCATGGCGGGTGCGCCGGTCCTGGCCGCGCGCGGCGCCCTGTACGCCGGCGCAGGCCGGACCTTTGTCGCGATGCTCGACCCGGGCCCCGGCTACGACAGCGTCCAGCCCGAGATCATGTTCCGCCTGGCCGACGACTTCGATTTTGCCAAGCGGACGCTCGTCATCGGGCCCGGCATGGGCGGTTCCGCGACCGCCATGCGCCTGCTGGCCAAGGCCCTGGACAGCGACAGCCCGCTGGTGATCGACGCCGATGCCATCAACCTGATCGGCGCCAGCCCCGACCTGCTGGGACGCCTAGCGCAGCGCACGGCGCCAGCAGTGGTGACGCCGCACCCACTCGAAGCGGCGCGCCTGCTCGGCATGACAGCAAGCGCGATCCAGGCCGACCGATTGACGGCTGCGCGCGAGATGGCCCTGCGCACGGGGGCGGCAATCATCCTGAAGGGATCGGGCTCGGTCATTGCGCGTCCGGACGGCGCCATGCTGGTCAACCCGACCGGCAATGCGGGCCTCGCGACGGCTGGCAGCGGCGACGTCCTGGCGGGGATCTGCGGCGCCCTGCTGGCGCAGGGCTGGCCGGCATGGGAAGCGGCAGCGGGTGCGGCGTGGATCCATGGCGCCGCGGCCGACCTGCTCGTGGCACACGGCGTCGGGCCGATCGGCATGACGGCGGGCGAGCTGCCGGCGGCCGCGCGCGCGGTGCTGAACCTCCTGGTGCTGGAAGCGGCGAGAAATTAAGCGAGGCGACCGGCGGCGATGGTGATGGTGCGGCCGCAGCGCGCGGCCATCGCCGGATCGTGCGTCACCAGCACGAGGGTGGATCCGCGCTCGCGGTTCAGTTCGAACATCAGGCCGATAATCGATTCGCCGGTGGCGGCATCCAGGCTGCCGGTTGGCTCGTCCGCGAACAGCAGCGGCGGCTCGGTGACAAAAGCGCGCGCCAGCGCGACGCGCTGCTGTTCGCCGCCCGACAGGTACTTGGGGTAGTGGCGCAGGCGGCTGCCCAGGCCGACGCGGCCCAGCATCGCCTCGGCCTTCGCGCGGGCGTCGCCGTCGCCGCGCAGTTCCAGCGGCAGCATCACGTTTTCCACCGCGTTCAGGTGGGCCAGCAGCTGGAAGGACTGGAACACGAAGCCCAGCTTGGCCTTGCGGAAGGCGGCGCGGCCGTCCTCGTCGAGGGCGAAGATATCGGTCCCGCCCAGCAGCACCTTGCCTTCGGTCGGCGTATCGAGGCCGGCCAGCAGGCCGAGCAGGGTCGACTTGCCCGAGCCGGAAGCGCCGACGAGCGCGAGCGTCTCGGCCGGTTGCACGGTAAAATTGATGTTTTGCAGGATGGTGAGCTCGCCGCTGGCGTCCGCCACCCGCTTCGTCAGGCCGCTGACGGCAATCGCCGGGGTACGGACATCGGGCGTCGCTGCCGTATCTTTAACCAGACCATTCTTGTACGCCTCGGGGTGATCACGCATGCTAGCTATTCTTAAAAAGTTGTCCGTCGGTGCCTGCCTGATGCTGGCAGCATCGGCGAGCGCCTATTCTGCACCAAAAACCGTGCTCGTGGTGGGTGACAGCCTGTCCGCCGAATATGGCATTAGCCGGGGTGCCGGCTGGGTCGCCCTGCTCGAGCAGAAGCTCAAGGCCGAGAAAGTCCAGGCCAGGGTGGTCAACGCCAGCGTCAGCGGCGAGACCACCATCGGCGGGCGCACCCGCCTGCCCGCCCTGCTGGAGCAGCACAAGCCAGACATCATGATCCTCGAGCTCGGCGCCAACGATGGCTTGCGCGGCCTGCCGGTGGCATCGGCCGAAAGCAACCTGCGCGCCATGGTCAGCATGGCGCAGCAGAAGAAGGCGCAAGTGGTGCTGGTCGGCATGCGCATGCCACCCAACTACGGCCGCGCCTACACCGAGAGCTTCTTCAACATGTTCAAGAAGCTTTCCACCGAAACCAAATCGCCGCTGGTGCCCTTCATGCTGGAAGGCGTCGCCGACAAGCCGGCCCTGTTCCAGCAGGACCGCCTGCACCCGACGGCCGCCGCCCACCCCATCATCCTGAACAACATCTGGCCGCAATTCGCGCCGCTCGTGAAAAAATAATGAAATACCCTGCCGTCCTGAGCTTCGCCGACATCCTTCCCGACCTCGATTCCTTCGACACCATCATCGACGCACGCAGCGAGTCGGAATACGCGCTCGACCGCATCCCGGGTGCGATCAACGCGCCGGTGCTGGACGACGCCCAGCGCATCCGGGTCGGCACGCTGTACAAGCAGGTTGGCGCCTTCGAGGCCAAGCGCGTCGGCGCGCCGCTGGTGGCCGCCAACATCGCGCGCCATATCGAGACCCTGTTCGCAAGCAAGCCGCGCGAATGGAAGCCGCTGGTCTACTGCTGGCGCGGCGGCAACCGCAGCGGCTCGATGGCCCACATCCTGGCCAAGATCGGCTGGCCGGTGGTGCAGCTCGACGGCGGCTACAAGGCCTATCGCGCGCACGTGGCCAGCGCCCTGGAGAATCCGCCGGAGCTGGACTTCCGCGTGGTCTGCGGCACCACCGGCAGCGGCAAGAGCCGCCTGCTCGAGACCCTGGATCGCATGGGTGCCCAGGTGCTCGACCTGGAAAAGCTGGCCGCCCACCGCGGCTCGGTACTGGGACACCTGCCCGACGAGCCGCAGCCGACGCAGAAGATGTTCGAAAGCCAGATCTGGCACCAGCTGCGCCACTATGACCCCAGCCGCCCGGTGTTCGTGGAGTCGGAAAGCAAAAAGGTCGGCAACCTG
Source organism: Massilia sp. IC2-477 (assembly GCF_020707265.1). Classification (GTDB taxonomy): domain Bacteria; phylum Pseudomonadota; class Gammaproteobacteria; order Burkholderiales; family Burkholderiaceae_D; genus Telluria. The sequence goes on along the minus strand of NZ_JAJFEQ010000003.1, from coordinate 401,820 downwards.
CGCGTGCCGGATGCGGTGATGAAGCGCATGCGCGCCTCGCCCTGCATCTCCCTGTCGCTGTCGCGCGAGAACCGGGTTCGCCTGCTGATGGAAGACTACGAGCACTTCTGCAAGGACCCCGCCGCCCTGACCGGCCAGCTGGACCACCTGGTACAGCTGCACGGCCACGAGAAGATCAAGGCCTGGCACGAGATGGCCAACAACGGCGCGATGGCGGACCTGGTGGACCAGCTGCTGGTGGAACATTATGATCCGGCCTACCTGCGTTCGATCGACAGGAACTTCGTGCAGTTTCCGAAGGCGGAGGTGCTGGAGCTTGGCGATATCGCCGCGAGTGATTTCGAAGCCGCTGCGCGCCGTTTGCATCCTGCTTGAGTACCGTTAGCATCATTCTCACCGCTCGCCTTTGATCCGTCATCCCGGCCCAGGCCGGGATCCAATTCCGTCGCACTGGGAGAACGCAAGCGTTCCTGGCGTCATGTGCAAACTTGGATCCCGGCCTACGCCGGGATGACGTGCTAAGGGTGTGGCATCACTGATGCTGCGCCACGATTCAACATACAAAACAAAAAGCCCGGCTGCTCACACAGCCGGGCTTTTCTTTACCTGCTTGCCGCTTACTCGGTCTTCGCTCCGAGCTGCGACGGCTGCACGTTGATCTTCGCCTTGGCCTTGGACTTCAAGGCTTCGACGTAGTTGAACATCTCCGCCTGGCCGACCATGCCGGCCACGGTCTGCGCTTCCTGCTTGCGGCGGTTCGCGTCCGGTGCGGCCGGCTGCGAGACCTTGCCGATGCGGTAGACGCCATAGCCCTGGCCCGGAATCTCGACGCCCACGTAGGCCGGCAGCTTGCTCACGTCCGCCTTTAGCACCGCGATTGCGGCGGTGGTGTTGATGGTCGGTTCCTTGGTGCGTGCCACGACCTTCGGCTCGCCGAAGCCGGTGGCGTCGCCCGATGCCTTGGCGGCGTTCAGCTTCTGTTCGCCGGCGGCACGCGCCAGGCGCGCAGCTTCCTCGATCGTCACGCGCTGGCGGATCAGGGCGTCGACTTCAGCCAGCGGACGCTTGGTGGCCGGCTTGAACTCCACCACGCGACCCGAGATCAGCACGCTCGGCGCCACTTCCACGGCTTCGGTGTTGCGCTTGTTCTTGACGGCGTCCACGCCGAACAGCGCGGCCAGGAACTTCTCGTTGTTGAACGGCGCCTGCGCCTGCTGCGGGTTCGGCTTGCGGGTCAGGCCGTCCACGGTCTGGATCTTCAGGCCCAGCTTGTCGGCCACGGGCTTGAGGCTCTCCGACTGCTCGTAGACCATGTTGGTGAAGATCTCGGCCATTTCCGAGTACTTCTTCGACATCTTCTGCTTCTTCAGGTCGGCAGCGATCTCTTCCTTCGCGCCGTCCAGCGGCTTTTGCGCGGCGGGCTTGAGCGACGTGAGCTTGATGATGTGGTAGCCGAACTCCGACTGCACCACACCGCTGGTCTGGCCTTCCTTCAGCGCATAGACCGCGTCTTCCACCGGCTTGACGAGACCGCCCTTCTCGACCACGCCCAGGTCGCCGCCCGACGGGGCCGAGCCCGGATCCTGCGACTGCGCCTTGGCGATCTCGGCGAAGTTGTCCGGGTTCTTGCGGACCTCGGCCAGCACTGCCTCGGCCTTGGCCTTCGCGGCCGCCTGGTCGGCCGGCTTGGCGTCGCGCGCCACCGTGATCAGGATGTGGCTCGCGGTGCGCTGTTCCGGCGTGGTGTAGCTCTTGAGGTTCTTGTTGTAGTAGTCGGTGACTTCGGCGTCGGTCACCTGCACCTGGCTGGCCACGGCTTCGGCGTCGAACACGACGTATTCAGCCTTGACCTGTTCCGGGATCGAGAACAGCGCGGCGTTCTTGTCGTAGTAGGCCTTGACCATCGCGTCGGTGACCTTCACCTGCGGGAGGAACTGCGCGATCGGGAACTGCATCTCCTGGACTTCGCGTTCCTGGTCGTTGATGTCCGACAGGCGCGCGGTCACGCTGCGCGGGGCAAAGGCGGTCGACTGGATCGAACCGGCCAACTGCTGCACGGTGAGGTCGCGGCGCAGGCGCTGGTCGAACATGGCCGGGGTCATGCCCTGCGCGGCCAGTGCGGCCTTGTACTGCTCCATGTCGAAGCTGCCGTCCGGTTTGCGGAAGGCCTGCACTTCCTGGATGGTCTTGGCCAGTGCGGCGTCGCCCACGGTCATGTGGGTGCGCGCGATTTCGGCGTTGATGGCGCGTTCCGCCACCAGGTTGTTCAGGATCGCCTGCTTGGCTTCCGGCGTCTCGAACATCTTCTGGTCGAACTGCGGGCCCATCATCTGGCGCGCCTGGTCGATCTGGCGGCGCTGGGCTTCTTCCCATTCCTGCTGGGTGACCTTCTGGCCGGCCACGGTCGCCACGCCGGAAGCAGCGTCGCCGCGGTCCTGGTAGCTCTCGACACCGACTAACACGAACGATGGCAGGATAATGACGAGCAGCAGCCCCTGCATCACGCGCTTGTTGTTACGGACAAAATCAAACATGGTCAGCCATTCAAGGTTGAAAATGCTTTAACAGCACAAGTTAAAAAAAAAGGCGAACTCGCGTTCGCCCCTTCTCGTCTTCCGGAGCCTTCGCAGACTTCGGACCTTACTGAATCCTGGCGGAGCGGACGGGGCTCGAACCCGCGACCCCCGGCGTGACAGGCCGGTATTCTAACCAACTGAACTACCGCTCCAGAATAATGTTGTGGATGTTGGCGGAGCGGACGGGGCTCGAACCCGCGACCCCCGGCGTGACAGGCCGGTATTCTAACCAACTGAACTACCGCTCCAACAAGAATTCACTACATCGGACTGCCATTTCTGGCAGTACCCTCTGCATGTCACTGCAGAGAAGGCATTAGTTTACAGCATCTTTCAGAGCTTTACCAGCCTTAAATTTCGGAACCTTCGCTGCGGCGATCTTGATCGGTTCCTTGGTACGCGGGTCGCGGCCGGTGCGCGCGGCACGCTCGCCCACGGTGAAGGTGCCGAAGCCGACCAGCGTCACGCTGTCGTTCTTCTTCAGGGACTCGGTCACGGCTTCGATCATGGCGTCGAGAGCGCGCGTCGCCGAGGCCTTGGTAATGTCCGCGGACTTCGCGATTTCTTCGATCAGTTCTGTCTTGTTCACTCTAACCCTCGTTTATACGTTGGACGCCGTGGCGTCTTCCTGCAAAAGTGCAAGCGCGTATTAAACAAGGGCAACATTGGTCTGTCAAGCAACATCCATGGAGGGTGGAATCGGTTGTACGGATGCGTCACTTCGCGCATGCGTGCAGGCCAAAAAAAAACAGGCGCCAAAGCGCCTGTTTCATCGATCGCGCGTAGCGATCAGTGCTTGACCACGTCGGTCGACGCTTCAGTCGCCGCCGCCGCCGGGGTCACCGCCACGGTCGCCGGCACGTCGGCCAGCGCTTCCGGCTGGCGCTCCAGGGCGACTTCGAGGACCTTCTCGATCCAGCGCACCGGCACGATCTCGAGCTTGTTCTTGACGTTGTCCGGGATCTCGGCCAGGTCCTTCACGTTCTGCTCGGGGATCAGGACCGTCTTGATGCCGCCGCGATGTGCTGCCAGCAGCTTCTCTTTCAGGCCGCCGATCGGCAGCACTTCGCCGCGCAGCGTGATCTCGCCCGTCATCGCCACGTCGGCGCGCACCGGGATGCCGGTGAAGGCCGAGACCAGCGCCGTCGTCATGCCGATACCGGCCGACGGACCATCCTTCGGCGTCGCGCCTTCCGGCACGTGGATGTGGATGTCGGTCTTCTCGAAGGCTTCGGCCTTGATGCCGAAGCGCTGCGCACGCGAACGCACCACGGTGCGGGCCGCTTCGATCGATTCCTTCATCACGTCGCCCAGGGTACCGGTGCGGATGATCGCGCCCTTGCCTGGCACGTTGACGGCTTCGATCGTGAGCAGGTCGCCGCCCACCTCGGTCCACGCGAGACCCACCACCTGGCCGATCTGGTTTTCCTTCTCGGCCACGCCGAAGTCATAGCGGCGCACGCCCAGGAACTTGTCCAGGTTCTTGGCGCCGACCGTGATCTTCTTCTCGCCCTTGGTCAGCAGCAGCATCTTGACGACCTTGCGGCAGATCTTCGAGATTTCACGCTCGAGCGAACGCACACCGGCTTCGCGGGTGTAGTAGCGGATGATGTCGCGGATCGCCGATTCCTCGACCTTGATCTCGCCTTCCTTCAGGCCGTTGTTCTTGATCTGCTTCGGCAGCAGGTAGCGCTGCGCGATGCTGGTCTTCTCGTCCTCGGTGTAACCCGACAGGCGGATCACTTCCATCCGGTCCAGCAGCGCCGGCGGGATGTTGAAGGAGTTCGAGGTCGCCACGAACATCACGTCCGACAGGTCGAAGTCGACTTCGACGTAGTGGTCGCTGAAGGTGTGGTTCTGCGCCGGGTCCAGCACTTCCAGCAGGGCCGAGCTCGGATCGCCGCGGAAGTCCGCGCCCATCTTGTCGATCTCGTCCAGCAGGAACAGCGGGTTGCGCACGCCTACTTTCGACAGCGACTGCAGCACCTTGCCCGGCATCGAGCCGATGTAGGTACGGCGGTGACCGCGGATCTCGGCTTCGTCGCGCACGCCGCCGAGCGCCATGCGCACGTACTTGCGGTTGGTGGCGCGGGCGATCGATTCGCCCAGCGAGGTCTTACCCACGCCCGGAGGACCGACGAAGCACAGGATCGGGGCCTTCAGCTTGTCGACGCGCTGCTGCACCGCGAGGTACTCGAGGATGCGTTCCTTGATTTTGTCGAGGCCGTAGTGGTCCGATTCCAGCACCTGCTGGGCCTTTTCGAGGTCGATGGTGACCTTCGACTTCTTCTTCCACGGCAGGCCGACCAGGGTGTCGATGTAGTTGCGCACCACGGTGGCTTCGGCCGACATCGGCGACATCATCTTGAGCTTCTTGATCTCGCCCATCGCCTTGTCGAGCGCTTCTTTCGGCATCTTGGCGGCGACAATCTTCTTCTCGAGTTCCTCGATATCGGCGCCGTCTTCGCCCTCGCCCAGTTCCTTCTGGATGGCCTTGACCTGTTCGTTCAGGTAGTACTCGCGCTGCGACTTCTCCATCTGGCGCTTGACGCGGCCACGGATGCGCTTCTCGACCTGCAGGATATCAAGTTCGCCTTCCAGCTGGCCGAGCAGGTGCTCGAGGCGCTTGGCGACGTTGAAGATCTCGAGGATGACCTGCTTCTGCTCGAGCTTGAGCGGCAGGTGGGCGGCGACAGTGTCGGCCAGGCGGCCGGCGTCGTCGATGCCTGCCAGCGACGCCAGGATCTCCGGCGGGATCTTCTTGTTCAGTTTGACGTACTGGTCGAACTGCTGGACGATGGCGCGGCGCATGGCCTCGACTTCGGAATCGTCGCCGATTTCCGATTGCACCGGGGTCAGCTCGGCGGTGAAGTGGGTAGCGCCATCGGTGATGTTATCGATGCGCGCGCGCTGTGCGCCCTCGACCAGGACCTTCACGGTACCGTCGGGCAGCTTCAGCATTTGCAGAATATTGGCCACGCAGCCGATCTCGTAGATGTCTGCGGCGGAGGGTTCGTCTTTGGCGGCAGCCTTCTGGGCGGCCAGCATGATGCTCTTGCCCTGCTCCATCGCGGCTTCGAGTGCCTTGATGGACTTCGGACGGCCGACGAACAGAGGTATCACCATATGCGGGAACACGACCACATCGCGCAACGGCAGAAGTGGCAGCGTCGTTTGCTCGGTTAATTTCGAAGTTGTCATGGCATACCTTATAGAAACGTGTTGCTGAACTTGGGCGCTCGCAGCGCAAATCTCAAGACCACTGCGAATATATTTTCTAACCGTAATATTTAAGCACTTGGTTATTAATATAGCCGTTCCGATAAAAAACGCGTTTTCAAATGAAAAAGCCACCGCGCAGGGGATCCCGCGAGTGGCTTTTCGATTGAAGCCCGGTTTCTTATTAAGACCTAGTGTACCCTCAAGAATCCGTACGGCAAGACTTTTGTGACAAAAGTGTGGCGCTTTTTTAGTTCTCGCCGGAAGCTTTTGGCGTTTCGCTGTAAATCAGCAAAGGTTTCGCGCCATTCGTGATCGTATTTTCATCGATGACGACCTTCACGACGTTTTGCTGGCTTGGCAGCTCGTACATCACATCCAGCAGCGCGTGCTCGAGGATCGAGCGCAGGCCGCGGGCGCCGGTCTTGCGCGCCAGCGCCTTGCGGGCGATCGCGTGCAGGGCCGCAGGACGTATTTCGAGTTCGGCGCCTTCCATTTCAAGCAGCTTCGAGTACTGTTTGATCAAGGCGTTCTTCGGCTCGATCAGGATCTGGATCAGCGCCTCTTCGGTCAGTTCGCTCAGGGTGGCGACCACAGGCAGGCGGCCGACCAGTTCCGGGATCAGGCCGAACTTGATCAGGTCTTCCGGCTCGGCTTCCATCAGGATTTCGCTGTTGGCGCGCTCGGTCTGGCTCTTGACCGTGGCCGCGAAACCGATACCGCTCTTTTCCGAACGGTTCTGGATGATCTTGGCCAGGCCATCAAAAGCGCCGCCGCAGATGAACATGATGTTGGTCGTGTCGATCTGGACGAAGTCCTGGTTCGGGTGCTTGCGGCCGCCCTGCGGCGGCACCGAGGCCATGGTGCCCTCGATCAGCTTCAGCAGCGCCTGCTGCACGCCCTCGCCCGACACGTCGCGGGTGATCGACGGGTTGTCGGACTTGCGCGAAATCTTGTCGATCTCGTCGATGTAGACGATGCCGCGCTGGGCCTTCTCGACTTCGTAGTTGCAGCTTTGCAGCAGCTTCTGGATGATGTTCTCGACGTCCTCGCCGACATAGCCCGCTTCGGTCAGCGTGGTCGCGTCGGCGATCACGAAGGGAACGTTGAGCATGCGCGCCAGGGTCTGGGCCAGCAGGGTCTTGCCGGAACCGGTCGGGCCGACGAGCAGGATATTGCTCTTGGCCAGTTCGACGTCGTCCTTTTTGCCCAGGTGCTTGAGGCGCTTGTAGTGGTTGTACACCGCCACCGACAGGATGCGCTTGGCCGTCTGCTGGCCGATCACGTACTGGTCGAGCAGTTCGGTGATTTCGTGCGGAGTCGGCAGATCGGACTTGGCGCCCGCCACCGATTCGACGTTCGAGGTCTCGTCGCGGATGATGTCGTTGCACAGGTCGATGCATTCATCGCAGATGAACACCGACGGTCCCGCGATCAGCTTCTTGACTTCGTGCTGGCTCTTTCCGCAGAACGAGCAGTACAGAAGTTTTTCGCCGCTGGAGGATTTTTTGTCAGACATGGGGCAGGTAATTTAATTAATTGCAATGAATGTATCGCTAATACGGGTACGCAACAAGCGCGCACACGACCATGCTACCTGAAATAAAAACGAAACGCCCGAACGTCGTTCCGCCCGGGCGTTTTTTGGCAACACCTTGGTTGATGTCGCAACGCGCTTAGGCGCGGTTGGTCAGGACGCGGTCGATCATGCCGTACTCGACAGCCTCTTCCGCCGACATGAAGCGGTCGCGGTCGGTGTCGCGATGGATCTGCTCGATGCTCTGGCCGGTGTTTTCCGCCATGATGCGTGCCAGGCGCTCGCGCAGGTACAGGATTTCCTTGGCCTGGATCTCGATGTCCGACGCCATGCCCTGCGAACCGCCGGACGGCTGGTGGATCATGACGCGCGAGTTCGGCAGCGAGAAACGCTTGCCCTTGGCGCCGGCGGCCAGCAGGAAGGCGCCCATCGAGGCAGCCAGGCCGGTGCACAGCGTGGAGACGTCCGGCTTGATGAAGTTCATCGTGTCGAAGATCGCCAGGCCCGCCGAGACGGAACCGCCCGGCGAGTTGATGTACAGCGAGATGTCCTTGTCCGGATTCTCGCTCTCCAGGAACAGCAGCTGGGCCACGATCAGGTTGGCCATCTGGTCGTTGACAGGGCCGACCAGGAAAATCACGCGCTCCTTCAGGAGGCGCGAGTAGATGTCATAGGCGCGCTCGCCGCGGCCGCTTTGTTCGACCACCATCGGCACGAGGCCGAGTGCTTGGGTATCCAATGCCGGATTACGAATCATACCTGTCTCGTTCCTTGTAAATAGGGGTTGGGACGACCAACCCACAGACACGTAGGGTGGGCAGCTTCGCTGCCCACGAGATGATTGTTGGCGGCTCCGAAATCGTGCTCGACGATCGCGCTGCCACTAAACAACTGTGGGCGTCCGCAATTCAGGCCACCGGCCTGAATTGCCCCGCCCACCCTACGATTAAACCACAAAAGCCTTTCGGCCCTTGCCTGTTAACCTTGTGGGTTGCCACCCATCAGTTCATCGAAAGCGATGGTCTTGGTGCTGACCTTTGCCTTGCCGAGGACATAGTTAACGACGTTTTCTTCCAATACAAGAGCTTCCACCTCGGCCAGGCGGCGACGGTCGCTGTAGTAGTACTTCAGGACTTCCTTCGGATCTTCGTAGCTCTGCGAGAAGTCTTCGATCTGTGCCTTGACCTGTTCCTGGGTGGCGTTCAGGTTGTTGTCGCTGACCAGCTGCGACAGGATCAGGCCCAGGCGCACGCGGCGCTCGGCCTTGTCGGCGAACATCTCGGCCGGGAACGGCATTGCCTTCACGTCCATACCGCGCTGCATCATGTCCTGGCGGGTCATCTCGGCCAGGCGCTCCGAATCCTGCTGGATCATGGCCTTCGGCACTTCCATGTCGGTGGCCTTGACCAGCGCATCCATCACGGCTTCCTTGTTGCGGGCCTTGACGCGGGCGGTGACTTCACGCTCCAGGTTGGTCTTGATGTCTTCGCGCATCTTCTCGATCGAGCCGTCTTCGATGCCCAGCGAACGCGCGAATTCGGCGTCGACTTCCGGCATGTGGGCCCACTCGAGCTTTTTCAGGGTGATGGTGAACTCGGCGGTCTTGCCGGCCACGTCCTTGCCGTGGTAATCCTCCGGGAAGGCCAGCGGGAAGGTCTTGGCCTCGCCCACTTTCAGGCCGACGGTGGCGGCTTCGAATTCCGGCAGCATGCGACCTTCACCCAGCACGAAGGCGTAGTTGTCGGCCTTGCCGCCAGCGAATTCTTCGCCGTCGATCTTGCCGACGAAGTCCACGGTCACGCGGTCGCCGTTGGCAGCGACAGCTTCGCCGCCGGTGCCGTGCTCGCCTGCCTCACCCTTGGTGTGGTAGTGCACGCGCTGCTTGCGCAGGATGTCGATGGTCTTGTCGATTTCAGCGTCGCTGACGTCGGCCTTGACGGTCTCGACTTCGACGCCGGCCAGGTCGCCGATCACGACGTCCGGGTAAACTTCGAAGGTCGCGTCGAAGGCCAGCATGCCTTCCGGTGCGTCCTGCTTCGGCTCGATTTTCGGGAAGCCGGCAACGCGCAGCTGGTTCTCGTTGGCAGCGTCGTTGAATGCACGGCCGACTTTGTCGTTGAGCACATCCGATTCGATCTGGTAACCGTATTGGGCAGCGACCATCTTGAGTGGCACTTTGCCTGGGCGGAAGCCCGGGGCTTTGGCCGTCTTGGCCTGCTGCTTCAGGCGCTTGTCAACTTCGGTACGGACGTCAGCTACCGGAAAAGTGATCGTCAAGCGACGCTCGAGTTTACCCAGGGTTTCGACTGCAGTTGCCATTATAAAAATCGTCCAAAAAAATAATTATTCGTGGTGCGAGGAGGGGGACTCGAACCCCCACACCATTGCTGGCGTCAGGACCTAAACCTGGTGCGTCTACCAATTTCGCCATCCTCGCGCAGGATTGCATTTTTGCCACAAAAACAAAGGGCGCCCGACAGTGAAACCGGCCGCCCTGCACTCCTCTGTTTAGGGGCTACAACTTCAATCAATTATTTTACTGGATTTTCTGACACTATTGGGCGTTTTTTGCTAGGCGTGCGGGGGTGGGGAGCTCATCTATATAGGAGTTTGGACGCTCATCTATATGCATGTGTACATCGACTGCGTGGGCGGACGAGCCGCCCACCCTACCGACAGAGCAGATTTTGTAGGGTGGGCAAGTTTCTTGCCCACGCGGTCAACAAGCGCTTGCGCTACGCAACTTTCGGCCCGACCGGCTTCTTGACCCTGAACCAGGCCGCGTACAGCGCCGGCAGGAACAGCAAGGTCAGCGCCGTCGCCACCAGCAGTCCACCCATGATCGCCACTGCCATCGGTCCCCAGAACACGGAGCGCGACAGCGGAATCATGGCCAGCGCCGCCGCGGCCGCCGTCAGCAGGATCGGCCGGCAGCGCCGCACCGCCGCCTCGACCACCGCATCCCAGGCTTCCGCCCCGCCGGCGATATCCTGCTCGATCTGGTCGACCAGGATCACCGAGTTCCGGATGATCATGCCAAACAGTGCGATCACCCCGAGGTTGGCCACAAAACCGAACGGCCGGTCGAACACCAGCAGCGCCATCGCGGCACCGGCAATGCCCAGCGGCCCGGTCAGGAACACCAGCAGCGCGCGCGAGAAGCTGTGCAGCTGCAGCATGAGCAGGGTGAACACGATGAACAGCACCAGCGGCACGTTGGCCATGATCGAGGCTTCCGCATCCGAACTGTCGGCCGCGGCGCCCTCCACCGTCACGCGGTAGCCTGCGGGCAGCCCGGCGCGGATCTCGGCCAGCTTGGCGTCCACCTGGGCGGTCACGGTCGGCCCCTGGATGCCTTCCACCACGTCGGACTGCACCATGATGGCCCACTCGCGCCCCTCGCGCCAGACCACGCCCGGCTCCCAGACGAAAGCGACGCGCGCCAGTTGCCCGATCGGCACCGCACCGCCGCTGCCAGTGGGCACCAGGGCTTCGGACAGGCGCGTGATGGTCGAGCGCTCCTCGATCGGCTGGCGTACCACGATGTCGATCAGGCGGTTGGTTTCGCGGAACTGGCCGACGGGCGTGCCGGTCAGGGTGGTGTTGATCACGCGCCGCACCGCCTGCGAGGTCACGCCCAGCGCGCGCAGCTTGTCCTGGTCCAGGTCGAGGCGCAGCACCTTCACCGCTTCGTTCCAGTTGTCGTTCACGCCCACCGTGTTCGGGTTGGCGCGCACGACCTCCTTCACGGCGTCCGCCACCTTGCGCACGACGCCGATATCCGGTCCCAGCACCTGGAACTGCACCGGATAGGCCACCGGCGGGCCGTTCGGCAGCAGCTTGACGCGGCCGCGCACTTCGGGGAAATCGTTGCGGAAGGCTTCCTCGATTTTCACGCGCAGGCGTTCGCGCGCCCCGGCGTCGACGGGCAGCACGACCAGCTGCGACACGTTCGACTGCGGGAAGATCTGGTCCAGCGGCAGGTAGAAGCGCGGGCTGCCGGTGCCGACGTAGCTGGTCACGCTCTGCACGCCCTGCTGCTGCTTCAAGAAACTTTCGAAGCGTTTCACGACCGCCTCGTTGGCGGCAAAGCTCGTGCCTTCGGGCGACCACATCTCCACCATCAGCTCGGGACGGCTGGAATCCGGGAAGAACTGCTTCTCGATGAAGTTAAAGCCGAACACTCCCAGCGCGAACACGCCCAGGCTGAGCGCGATCGTGGTCTTGCGCCACTCGACGCACCAGTTGACCAGGCGCCGGAAGCGCTCGTAGGCCGGGGAGTCGAACACGTCGTGCGAGGATTCGCCCTGGCCGTGCGGCTTCACGCGCAGCAGCACGTAGCCGATATAGGGCGTGAACACCACCGCCGCGACCCAGGAAATCAGCAGCGCCAAGGCGTTCACCGAGAACATCGTAAAGGTGTATTCGCCCGCCGCCGACTTGGCCAGGCCGATCGGCAGGAAGCCGGCGGCCGTGATCAGGGTGCCGGTCAGCATCGGCATCGCGGTCGAGGTGTAGGCGAAGGTCGCCGCCTCGAAGCGCGACAGGCCCTCCTCCATCTTGCGAACCATCATTTCGACCGCGATGATGGCGTCGTCCACCAGCAGGCCCAGCGCGATGATCAGGGCGCCGAGCGAAATCTTGTGCAGCGAGATGTCGAGCACCCGCATGCAGAGGAAGGTAATCGCCAGCACCAGCGGGATGGTCAGGGCCACCACCAGGCCCGGGCGCACGTCGATCCGCAGCTTCGGCTTGGTATGCAGGCCGAGCGCGATAAAGGAGACGGCCAGCACGATGATCACCGCCTCGATCAGCACCTTGATGAATTCGTTGACCGAGGCGGTGACCGCCTGCGGCTGGTCCGACACGCGTTCGAGCTCGATCCCGACCGGCAGTTGCGAACGGATGCGCGCCACGGTGGCGTCCAGGCCCTCGCCCAGACGAATGATGTTGCCGCCCTTCTCCATCGACACGCCGAGGCCGATCACCTCCTTGCCATTGAAGCGCATCTTGTCCTTCGGCGGGTCCTGGTAGCCGCGCGTGACGGTCGCGAAGTCGCCCAGGCGGAAGGTGGTGCTCCCGGCGCGCAGCTGCAGGTTTTCCAGCTGTTCGGCGTTCTTCAGGGCGCCGGTCACGCGCACCTGCAGGTAATCGGTGGGCGTCACCAGCACCCCGCTGGCTTCCACCGCATTTTGCGTCGCGATCTGGTTGACGATCTGCTCGAAGGGCACGCCCAGTTGCGCGAACTTCTTGCTCGAGAACTCGATGTAGAGCTTCTCGTCCTGCACCCCGAACTGCTCGACTTTCGAGACCAGCGGCACCTTCAGGAGCTGCTGGCGCACGAAGTCGGCGTAGTCGCGCATCTCGGCCTGGGTGAAGCCGTCGCCCGACAGGGCGAAGATGGAACCGTAGGTGTCGCCGAATTCATCGTTGAAGAAGGGACCGATCACGCCCTGCGGCAAGGTGGCCGCCATGTCGCCGATCTTCTTGCGCACCTGGTACCAGGCCGGCGCCGTCTCGGAAGGCGGGGTCGATTCGCGCAGCTCGAGGATGATCGTGGTCTCGCCCGGCTTGGAAAAGCTGCGGATACGGTCGATGTAGGGCGTCTCCTGGAGCTTGCGCTCCAGCGGATCGGTCACCTGCTCGGCCATCTGCACCGCGGTCGCACCCGGCCAAACGGCACTGACCACCATCGCGCGGAAGGTGAACGGCGGGTCTTCGTCCTGGCCCAGCTGCTGGTAGCTCAGGATGCCGCCGATGAGCAGCGCGGCGATCAGGTAGCGCGTGAGCGGAATGTGTTCCAGCGCCCAGCGCGACAGGTTGAAACCCTTCATTGTCCGCCCCCGCTTGCCGCGGCTTCGGTATCGCCGCGGCGCGAGACGTCGGCGGTCAGGATACGCACCTTCTGGCCGGGTTTGAGCAGGTGCACGCCCGCCGTGACGACGGTCTGCCCCGGCTGCACGCCACCCGACAGCAGGATGTCGTTGCCCGACTGGCCTGCGACCTGCACCCGGCGGAGCTGCACCGCCGGCACGCCGGACCGCCCTTTCTCCACCAGCCAGACGCTGGTCGCGCCCTTGTCCTGCACCAGGGCGCTCAGCGGCACGCGCAGTGTTGCCGCGTCGCTTGCTTCCTTGGTCGCCATCTCCACGGTCGCCGTCATGCCGAGGCGGATATCCGGCCGCGGCGGAATCGATACCTTCACGGTATAGGTGCGGGTGGCTGGATCGGCCACCGGCGCGACTTCGCGGATCTTGCCGGGAATGGCTTCGGCGCGGTTGGCCCACAGGCGCACGCTCACCTCACTGGCCTGGCGCAGCTGTTCCACCCGGTCTTCCGGGATGCCGATCACGACCTCCTTTTCGTCGGTGCGGGCCACCCGCACCACCGGCGCTCCGGCGCTCACCACCTGGCCGACTTCGGCGTCCACCGCCGTCACCACGCCGTCGGTGTCGGACGCGAGGTTGGCATAGCCGGCCTGGTTCGACTGGCCGCGCAGGCCGGCCCTGGCCGCATCGACATTGGCCTGGGCGGCGCGCAGGGCCGCCTGCTTGGCGTCCAGCACCGCCTGGCTCACGAAGTTCTGGGCGCGCAGGTTCTGGTGGCGCTTGTAGTCGGCCTGGGCGAGGTCGCGCTCGGTCTCGGCGGCGCGTAGCGTCGCCCTGGCCTGGGCTTCGGCCAGGCGCAGGTCCTGTGGGTCGAGCCGCATCAGGACCTGGCCATCCTTGACGATGGCGCCCACGTCGACCTTGCGCTCGACGATCTTGCCGCCGACTCGAAACGCCAGACGCGACTCGTAGCGCGCACGCACGTCACCGGAGAACTCGACGCGCTCGTCCCCACTGCCGGCGGCCAGGGTGATGGCGCGCACCGGGCGCACCTCTTCCACCCTGGGGGCGGGTTTGTCGCAGCCGGCCAGCAGGCCAAGGACAGCGACAGCGAGCGGCAGGCCATATGCACGGCGGGTGAGGCGAAGCTGCGGAAAAGCGAACACGTGGAATCCCTTGTCGTTATTGGCGTCGAACGGGCAAACATTTGGCATTTGTAATCAAGCAATTATAATCAGCGGACCCATTGAAATCCCGACATTAGAGTCAACAGTCAAATATGCCAGTCGAGCATTACGAGAACTTTCCTGTGGCATCGATCCTGCTGCCGCGGCGCCTGGTGCCGGCGGTCGAGGCGATCTACGCCTTCGCCCGCAGCGCCGACGACATCGCCGACGAGGGCGACGCGGCGCCGCCAGAACGGCTCGCCGCGCTGGAGCGCTACGGACAGGAACTCGCTGCCATCGAACGCGGCGTGGTCCCGGCCGACCCGCTGTTCGCGCGCCTGGCCGCCGTGGTGACCGAGTTCCGGCTGCCGGTGGCGCCCATGCACGACCTGCTGTCAGCCTTCCGCCAGGACGTGGGAACCACGCGCTACGCCGATTACACCGCGCTCCTCGACTATTGCCGGCGCTCCGCCAACCCGGTCGGCCGCCTGATGCTGGAACTGTACGATGCCGTGGACGAGCGCAATCTGCGCGATTCGGACGCGATCTGCACTTCCCTGCAGCTCATTAACTTCTGGCAAGACGTCGCCATCGACCTTGCCAAGGGGCGCATCTACCTGCCGCTGGAAGACCTGGAGCGCCACGGCGTGAGCGAGGCCGAACTGAAATCCGGCCCCGCGACCCCGGCCTGGCGCGCGCTGATGCGCTTCGAGGTCGACCGCGCGCGCGCCCTGATGCTGAGCGGCGCCCCGCTGGCGCGCCGCCTGCCGGGCCGGGTCGGCTGGGAACTGCGCCTGATGGTGCAGGGCGGCCTGCGCATCCTGGAAGCGATCGAAAAGGTCGACTTCGACGTGTTCAGGCGCCGCCCGACGCTGGCCCCGGCCGACTGGATCGTGGTTGGCTGGCGCGCCCTGCACATGTAATCCGCGAACTGTCGTTCGTAGGGTGGGCGGCTTGTCCGCCCACGCGGTTACCGACGGCGGTACATTCGCAACAGGCGCAAAGGTCCGCGATCACGGCGTGGGCGGAATACCCGCCCACCCTACGATCGGCTAAGATAGCGGATTCGCATCACACAACACCAGCATTCATACATGTCTCCCGACGACTACTGCCAGCAAAAAACGGCCCAAAGCGGTTCCAGCTTCTATTACAGCTTCCTGTTCCTGCCGCCGGAGCGCCGCCGCGCGATCACCGCGCTGTACGCCTTTTGCCGCGAAGTGGACGACACCGTCGACGAGACCTCAGACGCTTCTGTAGCGCGCATCAAGCTGGCCTGGTGGCGCACCGAAGTCTCGACCATGTACAAGGGCACGCCGACCCACCCGGTGACCCAGGCGCTGCAGCCGCACATCGCCGCCTACAAGCTGGAAGAACAGCACCTGCAGGCGATCATTGACGGCATGGAGATGGACCTCGACCAGAGCCGCTACCTCGATTTCGCCGGGCTGCAGAAGTATTGCTGGCGGGTGGCCGGCGTGGTCGGCATCCTGTCGGCCAGCATCTTCGGCTATACCGACCCCAAGACCCTGGCCTATGCCGAAAAGCTCGGCCTGGCCTTCCAGCTCACCAACATCATCCGCGACGTCGGCGACGATGCGCGCAAGGGCCGCATCTACCTCCCGGTCAACGAGCTGCAGCAGTTCAACGTGACGGCCGCCGACATCCTGAATTTCCGCCACAGCGAGAAGTTCGAAGCCCTGATGCGCTTCCAGGAAGAGCGCGCCCAGCGCACCTACGACGAGGCGCTGGCGCTGCTGCCGAAGCAGGACCGCCGCGCCCAGCGCCCCGGCCTGATGATGGCGGCGATCTACCGCACCCTGCTCGATGAAATCGCCGACGAGAAGTTCCAGGTACTGAAGCAGCGCATCTCGCTGACGCCGCTGCGCAAGCTGTGGCTGGCCTGGAAGACCTATGTCCGCACCTGAGGGGGCCTTGCGGGTCCTGGTCGCCGGCGGCGGCTGGGCCGGCTGCGCCGCCGCGGTTGAACTCGCCGCCAAGGGCACGCGTGTCACGCTGGTCGAAAGCGCGCGCAGCCTGGGCGGGCGGGCCCGCGGCGTCGAAGTGCAGGGCAAGATGCTGGATAACGGCCAGCACATCCTGCTGGGCGCTTACCACGAGACCCTGCGCCTCATGCGCCAGGTCGGCATCGACCCGGACGAGGTGCTGCTGCGCCTGCCCGTCCAGATGCGCTATCCGGAAGGCAGCGGCGGCATGGACTTTGTCGCGCCGCGCTGGCCGGCGCCCTGGCATTTGTTCGGCGCCCTGCTGCGCGCCAAGGGCCTGGCGCGTGAAGACAAGCTGGCCCTGGCGCGCTTTACCAGCGCCGCGCGCTGGATGGGCTGGGTGCTGTACAAGGATTGCAGCGTGCACGAGCTCCTGGAACGCTTCGGCCAGACGCCGCGCCTGGCGCGCCTGCTCTGGTACCCGCTGTGCATCGCCGCGCTGAATACCCCGCCCGAGCGCGCATCAAGCAAGGTCTTCCTGGCGGTCCTGCGCGACAGCCTGGGCGCCAAGCGCCGCGCCGCCTCGGACATGCTGCTGCCGCGCACCGACATGGGATCCCTGTTCCCGCAGGCGGCCGCGCGCCACCTCGAACAGCAGGGGGCCCAGGTCGCCACCGGCACCCGGCTCGAGGCCTTGAGCCGCAACGCCGACGGCTGGCGCGCGACGCTCAATGGCGCCCAGAGCGACTTCGACGCCGTGGTGCTGGCCACCCCGGCGACCCAGTCGGCGGCCCTGCTCGCTCCGCATCTGCCGGAACTGGCCGATCAGCTCTCGGCGCTCGCCTATGAGCCGATCGCGACCTGCTACCTGCAGTACGATCCGCTGCTGCGCCTGGATCTGCCCTTCTACGCCCTGCTGGACGAGCCGGCGGCCGGCCGCTGGGGCCAGTTCGCCTTCGACCGCGGGCAGCTCGACGCCACCCAGCCGGGACTGGTGGCGGTGGTAGTCAGCGCCGCTATGGATGCCGCCGCGCTCGACCAGGATGCGCTGGCGGGGGCGATTGCCGCCCAGCTGGCGCAGGACCTGCGCCGTCCGGAGCTGGCCCGGCCCCAGTGGTCGCGCGTGATCACCGAGAAGCGCGCCACCTTTTCCTGCACCCCGGACCTGCTGCGTCCAGGCGTGCAAACCGCCCTGCCCGGCCTGGTGCTGGCGGGCGACTACACGGCCAGCGACTACCCGGCGACGCTGGAAACCGCCGTGCGCAGCGGCGTTGCGGCCGCGACGGTCATCGCCGCCTGCGACACCCTGCCCCGCGAAAACCGCAGCCTGTCGCACGCCGATGGCGGCGCGAGCCCGACTTCCGTAGAGTAGCACCATCGACACACCTCTTACGGATTGAACAACATGAACAACATCCAACTCGGCCTGCGTACCCTGGCACTGATTGCCCTGGTGGCCTTGAGCACCGCCGTGCTGGTCCACCCGGAACTCATCGGCGGTTCTTCGCCGGCCAGCGCGCTGGCGACCGGCTCGATCCCGGTCATGGCACATCACTGATTTCGTAGAACTGCAGCACATGGGCAAACTGGAATATCTCGACGCGCTGAAGCGGGCCATGACCGGCCTGCCGCCGGAAACCCAGGCCAAGACCCTGGCCTGGTACGAGCAGCGCTTTGTCGACGGCGTCGCCGCCGGACGCAGCGAGCAAAGCATCGCCGAAGAACTGGACGACCCGCGCAGGATCGCGGTGACGCTGCGCGCCAGCGCCCACATGCAGGCCTTCGACGAAAAGAAGAGCCCGGCCAATGCCGTGCGCATGATCGTGGCCGGCGCGGGGCTGCTGGTGTTCAACCTGTTCATGGCGATTCCGGCCGCCGTCTACGCCTCGCTGCTGTTCGCGGTGTACGGCACCGCGCTGGGCTTTTATGTGTCCGGGATCGCCATCACGGCGAGCGGGCTCGCCGGCGCCAATGAGCTGGTGCTGAACAATCCGCTGCACCGGATCGAGGTGCTGGAGTCGGGCGAGCGTCGCGAGACCCGTGAGAACGGCCTGACCCGCGTCACCATCGGCCAGAACGGTATCCAGGTCTTCGAGGAAGATCCCCAGCCGGTCGACCCGGACGCCGAGCCAGGCGACGAAGGCCGGTCCGCCATGGTCATCCGGCGCGCCGAAAAGGTGGCCGATACCGGCATCCAGATCACCACCGACATGGACGGCGAATCGCGCGCCACCCAGACCCTGTTCGGGCTGGTCATGGTACTGGGCGGGATCCTGCTGTTCCTGCTGTCCCTGGTGATCACGAAATACACCTTCCTCGGCCTCAAGCGCTACCTCAAGATGAACATGTCGCTGCTGAAGGGAGCTTGAGGATGCGCGCACTCCTGAAAGTCGGGTTCAGCCTGCTGTTGCTGGCCTTTGTCCTGATCGGCCTGAGCTACGCCATGTTGCGCGCCAACGGCGTCACCGCCAAGGCCGAGGGCCGGCAGGTCTCGAGCGAATCGCGCGAGGTGCCGGCCGGGGTCAGCTCGGTCGAGCTGGAAGGCCCGATCAACCTGAACCTGCGCTACGGCGCCGCGCCCTCGATGAAGGTGCGGGGCGAGGCCCGCCTGCTGAACAATATCGATGTGTCGAACGATGACGAAGTCCTGCACATCGGCATCCGCGGCATGGTGCTGAGCCACCGCCATCCGATCGAGGTCGAGCTGGTGCTGCCGCGCCTGGAAAGTATCAAGGTGGACGGCGGCGGCGACAGCAGCGTCAACGGCTTCTCGGGCGACCGCATCGAGGTCCGCATGGAAGGCCGCGGCAGCCTGCGCTTCAACGGTCGCTTCCGCGAGGTGGATGCGGCCCTGAGCGGCAACGGTGAACTCGATCTGAACGCCGGCTCCGGCATCGAACGCTTCGAAGCCGTGCTCACCGGCGCCGGCCACATGACCATCGTCGGCAGCACCCGCGAGCTGCACGCCAACGCCAGCGGTTCGGGCGAACTCGATGCGCGCCACCTGCGCGCCGAGCGTGTGGAGGTCAGCCAGACCGGCTCCGGCCGCAGCTCCGTGCATGCGCGCCAGACCTTTAGCGCTTCGCTGTCGGGCAATGGCGACGTCGAGGTCACAGGCAATCCGGCCGAACGCAGCGTCAGCCGCACCGGCGACGGGGCGGTTACTTTTTCTGATTGAGCCAGGTTAGAACGTCCTGTCCGGCGGCGCGGCCGCTGCCGAAGCAGGCGGTCAACAGGTAGCCGCCGGTCGGCGCCTCCCAGTCGATCATCTCTCCCGCCACGAATAGCCCGGGCAGCGCGCGCAGCATCGCGCTGCCTTCGGCCAGGGCGTCGAAGCGCACCCCGCCGGCGCTGCTGATCGCTTCATCGATCGGCCGCGGGCGCCTCAATACCAGCGGCAGCGCCTTGAGCGCGGCCGCCAGCGTTTGTGGGTCGGCGTATTCATCCTTTGACAGGCATTCGTGCAGCAGACCGGCTTTCACGCCCTTGATTCCCAGGCGGCCAGCGAGGTGGCTGGACAGCGAGCGCGAGCCGCGCGGACGCGCCACCTCGGCCGCCACACGGTCCGCATCGAAGTCCGGCAGCAGGTCGAGCCAGATCGTGGCGCTGCCCTCCTCGGCGATCTGGTCGCGCAGCGGCGCCGAGATCGCGTACACCAGGCTGCCCTCGATGCCGGTCGCCGTGACCACGAACTGGCCCTGGCGCCGCACCAAGCAGCCGTCGCGGCCACGCCAGGCGATGGCGACGGTGGTAAGCGGCGCGCCCGCGTGCTTCTCGCTGAAGTGCGCGCTCCAGTCGACGTCGAAGCCGCAATTGGATGGTACGAGGGGCGCCACCTCGACTCCGCGCTCGGCCAGGAGTGGCGCCCAGGCGCCGTCCGAACCGAGGCGCGCCCAGCTGGCGCCGCCCAGGGCCAGCACCGTGGCGTCGGCCTCGACCAGGATTTCCCCGTCGGGCGAAGCCAGGCGCAGACGCCCGTCCTGCCAGCCGAGCCAGCGATGCCGCATGTGGAAACGCACCCCGGCCTCGCGCAGGCGGTGCAGCCAGGCGCGCAGCAGTGGCGCAGCCTTCATGTCCGTCGGGAATACGCGGCCGGAGCTGCCGACGAAGGTGTCGATGCCGAGGCCGTGGATCCAGTCGCGTACCGCCTGCGGGTCGAACGCCTCGAGCCAGCGCGCGACCTCGCGCTCACGGCTGCCATAGCGGCTGCGGAAGGCCTCGATCTCTTCCGAGTGCGTGATGTTCATGCCGCCCTTCCCCGCCAGCAGGAACTTGCGCCCGACGGACGCCATCGCATCGTAGACGTCGACCTGCACGCCGCCCGCCGCCAGCACTTCAGCCGCCATCAGGCCGGCGGGGCCGCCGCCGATCACGGCGACGCGTTGGGGTGGCTTGGTAAGCTGGCTCATCGAGACATCAAGGGAAGCAAAGGAGCGGCATTGTAGACGAGTTTGCCGCCTGCATAAAAATGTAAAGCGAGCTTGACATGTCTAGTTTCCTTGACTACGATGTCAAGCATACTTTACTTCACGGAGGATGTCATGCACGAAAAACGGGTGGGCCGGGCGTATATGCGCGAGATGCTGGGAGCGCTGGTGCTGTACACGGTGCTCTTGATGGCAGCAATCCGCTGGGGCCGGCCGATGGAAGAAGGCCCGGTGCGTACCCTGGTGCTGCTGTCGCCCATGATCGGCTTTGGCATGGCGCTGTGGGCCATCGCCCGGCATTTCGCGCGCGTCGACGAATACATCCGCCGCTTCCTGCTCGAGTCGCTGGCGCTCGGCGCCGGCATCACGGCCGGCCTCACCTTCACCTACGGCTTTCTCGAGACGGCGGGTTTCCCGCGGCTGTCGATGTTCACCGTGTGGTGCGTGCTGTGCGGCTCGACAGGCATCATCTGCGTCATCCGGCGCTGGACAGAGCGATGAACAACCATATCCGGACCCTGCGCGCCGAGCGCGGCTGGAGCCAGGCCCAGCTGGCCGACATGCTCGACGTCTCGCGCCAGAGCGTGAATGCTATCGAGACCGGGCGCTACGATCCCAGCCTGCCGCTTGCCTTCGCCATCGCCAGGCTATTCCAGTTACCGATCGAATCGATCTTCACCCCAGACCAGGAGCCAGCATGAAAGCCCAGTTGTTCACCGCATTGTTCGCCGCATCCTTCGCTTTCGCGCCGCCGGCCCTGTCCCAGCAGGCGCCGCCGCAGCCGAACCGCTTCCTCGCCGCCCAGCCGGCAGCCGCCGAACGCTTCGAGATCAAGGGCATGCTGGTCGAGCGCCACGGCAGCGGCGCGCGCGCCCTGATCCTGGTGCCGGGCCTGTCCAGCGGCGGCTGGGTCTGGAGCCAGGTGGCGCGCGACTTCGCGCCCACCCACAGCGTCTACGTCGTGACCTTGCCCGGCTTCGATGGCCGTCCCGCGGTCGCGGGCGACCCGTTCGACGCCAGCCGCGACGCGCTGGCCGAACTGATTATTAGCCGCAAGCTGGTCGAACCGGTGCTGATCGGTCACAGCATCGGCGCCACGCTGGCCCTCGCGCTCGCCCAGGCAAGCCCGCAACAGATCGGCGGCGTGGTCGCCATCGACGGCCTGCCGGTGTTCCCGCGCACCGAAGACATGCCGCCCGAGCAGCGTGCCGTCATGGCGGACAAGACCCGCCAGCAGATGGCGGCCTTGACCGGACCTGCGTTCGCCGCCCAACAGCTGGCCTACATGCGCAGCATCGGCCTGGTCGACATGGGCAAGGCCGACGATGCCGCCCGCCTGAGTTCGCGCAGCGACCCGCAGGCGGTCGCCGCCTACATGGGCGCGGCGCTGGCGCGCGACCTGCGCCCGGGGCTGGCGCGCATCGAAGCGCCGGTGCTGGTACTGGCGCCCTATTTTGCGCCCGATGCGCCGCTCCTGAATAACATGACTGCAGCGGACAAGGTGGCGTATTATCGGGAACTGATGGCCGGCACGCCGAAGCTGGAAGTCGAGACCATCGACAAGGCGCGCCACTTCGCGATGATCGACCAGCCCGATGCGGTCAGCGCGGCCATCCGCCGATTCCTCGACCGCAAATAACACCGACAGGAGCACAGCATGCAGAAACTGATCCACTGGGGCGGACAATACCTGCTGGCGGCCGGCACGATGTTCGCGCTGCTGGTCTGCATCGACGTCTTCCTGCGCGGCGAAGCCTTCGCGACCGTCTGGCCGATGTCCCTGGCCTGGTCGCTGATGGCCGCCGGCATCTTCATCGCCTCGCGCTATTTCCGCAGCAATAGCGGCGCCCTGCCTCCCGGCCGGCGCTGAACGCTCACCCCTCCAAGCTGCATCAAGACGGAAACCCAGCGGCAGGCCATACTGCCGCCGGGACATCTGTATGGATTTGCCATATCTATAAGATTCCGCTTGACAATAGTTTTAACAGGAATATTCTTGTATCCGCTACAACGAACGATGGCTTCCCGCTCGACGAGGAAACCACGATTCGCCACAGCAGTTCGATTCAACATCTTGGAGGATGTGTATGTCGGTAATGACAAGGGCAGCAATGTCCCGTAGGGCTATGCTGGGCGCAATCGCGACCAGTCCACTCTGGATGCAGTCCGCCTGGGCGCAGCCAAACAACCTGAAAATCTCGCACCAGTTCCCCGGCGGCAGCATCGCCGAAGGCGATTTCCGTGACCGCTTGTGCCGCATGTTCGCGGCCAACGTCGAACGGCGCACCCGCGGCGGGCTGAAGTTCTCGATCTACCCAAGCTCGAGCCTGATGGCCCCGAACGCCCAGTTCGCGGCACTGCGCAGCGGCGGCCTCGATATGGCGCTGGTGCCGCTGTCGTATGCCGGCGCCGAGGCGCCGGAAGCGAACATCGGCCTGATGCCGGGCCTGGTCACCTCCTACGAGCAGGGTTACGGCTGGAAGAATGCGCCGGTCGGCAAGGAACTGACGCGCATCCTGCACGACCAGGGCCTGGTGGTGATCAGCTGGATCTGGCAGGCCGGCGGCGTCGCCTCGCGTAGCAAGCCGATCGTGCATCCGGAAGACGTGGCCGGCCTCAAGGTGCGCGGCGGCTCGCACGAGATGGACCGCCTGCTGGCCGACGCCGGCGCCACCGTGGTCAACATGCCCTCGAACGAGATCCAGGCCGCGATGCGCGCAGGTAGCCTGGACGCGGCGCTCACATCTTCGACTTCGCTCATTTCCTTCCGCCTGCAGGAGTCCGCACGCGCGCTCACCACGGCGCGCGGCGGCGCCTACTGGTTCATGTTCGAGCCCCTGATGATGTCGCGCACCGTGTTCGACCGCCTCAGCAAGCAGCAGCAGGCGGCGGTGATGGCGGTGGGCGCGGAACTGGAAGGCTTTGCGCGCAAGGCGGCGCGTGCCGACGATGCGGCGGTGGCGGCGGTGTATGCCAAGACCGGCGCCCAGATCGTCGACATGAATGCGGAAGCCCTGCGCAAGTGGCAGGCGGTGGCGCGTACCAATGCCTGGCGCGAGTACGCCGAGCGCAGCGCCAACTGCGCCAAACTGCTGCAGCTGGCGGAGCAGTCGATCGCAATGATCTGACCGTAGGGTGTTCGGCTTTGCCGAACGCGCGTTCAACTAGCGGATGCGTCGTGGATGCGCATATTCCGGTTGAACGCGCGGTCGGCGTAGCGTGATCTGGTCCACCTGACCGTGATCTAGTCCACTGGACTAGATCACCCCCTACCCACCTGTCACCGGCGGGAAGAACGCCACCTCGGCCCCGTCGACGACTGCCGTCTCGGGGCCGCACATCACCTGGTTGCAGGCCATGCGCACGGCGCGGTCCTGTCCCAGCGCTTCGGCCCACGCGCCGCCGCGCGCGACCAGCGCATCGCGCACCGCTCCCACCGTCGCTGCCTCACCGGGCAGTTCCAGGCTGTCCTGGCCGGTGCCGAGCTTCTCGCGCACCGATGCGAAGTATTTCA
This sequence comes from Massilia sp. IC2-477, assembly GCF_020707265.1. GTDB lineage: Bacteria > Pseudomonadota > Gammaproteobacteria > Burkholderiales > Burkholderiaceae_D > Telluria. The sequence continues at coordinate 377,607 of NZ_JAJFEQ010000003.1, read as the reverse complement.
AGCTGATCTTCATGGCCATCCTAATGCTGCAGTTCGGCGAAGGGGATGAAGCGCACCAGGTCGCCCTCGGCGATCGACTGGCCCGGCGGATTGTCCACCAGCCCGTCGCCCCAGACGGTAGAGGTGAGCACGCCCGAGCCCTGGTTCGGGAACAGGTCGAGGCCACCGGCAGCATTCACGCGTACGCGCAGGAATTCGTTGCGGCGGTCGGCCTTGGGCAGTGCGAAATCGGCGCGCATCACGTAGCCGCGCGGCTCCACCTGCCCAGTCGCACCCTGCAGTCGCAACAGGAAGGGGCGCACGAACAGCAGGAAGGTGATGAAGCTCGATACGGGGTTGCCCGGAAGGCCGATAAAGTAAGCAGCTCCAGTGGAGCTGCTTACGCAAGTGCCATCCTCCCGCTTGATTTCCCCGAAAGCCAGCGGCTTGCCCGGCTTGACGGCGATCTGCCACATGTTCAGGCGCCCTGCCGCTTCCACCGCCGGCTTGATGTGGTCCTCTTCGCCGACCGAGACGCCGCCCGAGGTAATGATCAGGTCATGCTCTTGTGCCGCCTCGCGCAAGGTGGCGCGGGTCGCTTCCAGCGAATCGGGCACGATGCCGTAGTCGGTGAATTCACAGCCGAAGTTTTCCAGTAGTCCGCGCAGGGTGAAGCGGTTGGAGTTGTAGATAGCGCCTGGCTTCAAAGGGTCGCCCGGCATGGCCAGTTCATCGCCCGTGAAGAACACGGCGACGCGCACGCGGCGCAGCACCGGCAGTTGGGCCAGGCCGACGGAGGCGGCCAGGCCCAGCTCCTGGCTGCGCAGGCGGGTGCCCGCCGGCAGGATGACCGAGCCGGCAGCCACGTCTTCGCCGGTGCGCCGGATCCATTCGCCGCTGCGCGGCGTGTGACGTACGGTGACGCTGTCGCCCACCGCTTCGCACTGTTCCTGCATCACCACCGCATCGGCGCCCGGCGGAATCAGGGCGCCGGTGAAGATGCGGGCCGCGGTGCCGGGCTCCAGCGGCTCGCCGACCGTGCCCGCAGGGATGCGCTGGGCTACCCGCAGGGTCGCGCTGCCGCTCACGCAGTCGGCGGCGCGCACCGCGTAGCCGTCCATCTGGGTGTTGTCGGCGGACGGCACGTTGATGGTCGCAAGCTGGTCTTCGGCCAGCACGCGGCCGTTCGCCGCCAATGTCGGCACCAGCTCGGTACCACTAACGGCGCGCGCCGCATCGAGCAGTTGGCTCAGCGCCTCGCGTACGGACAGCATCGGGGCCTTCATCTCACAGCCCCGTGTGGTCGGCGATATAGGCCTTCATGCTGTCCACACTCGGCCGCATGACGACGAAACGCTGCGGCAGCGACTCGATGTTCTCGAAGCCGGCGGGGCGCTCGGCGTCCGTGCCCAGCGCTTCCAGGATGGTCTCGTTGAACTTGGCGGCCAGCGCGGTTTCCAGCACGATCATGGGAACGCCAGGCTGCATGTGTTCGCGCGCGACCTTGATGCCGTCCGCGGTGTGGGTGTCGATGGTGATGCCGTAGTCGTCCGCCACGTCGCGGATCGTCGCCAGGCGGTCGGCATGCGTCGACTTGCCCGAGGCGAAGCCATATTGGCCTACGAGTTTCCATTCGTCGCCGTCGCTGCCCGGGGCGCCCGACAGGTCGAAGCCGCCATGGGTGTCGACCTTCTTGAACAGCGCGTGGGTGCGCTCGGCATCGCGGCCCACCAGTTCGTACACGAAGCGTTCGAAGTTGGAGGCCTTCGAGATGTCCATCGAGGGGCTGCTGGTGTGGTAGGTCTCGGATGGTTTACGCACGCGGTAGACACCCGTGCGGAAGAATTCGTCGAGCACGTCGTTCTCGTTGGTGGCGGCGACCAGTTTGTCGATCGGCAGGCCCATCATGCGGGCGATGTGGCCGGCGCAGATGTTGCCGAAGTTCCCCGACGGGACGGTGAACGAGACCTTCTGGTCATTACTGGTGGTGGCTGCCAGGTAGCCGCGGAAGTAATAGACCACCTGCGCGACCACGCGTGCCCAGTTGATCGAGTTGACGGTGCCGATCTTGTGGCGCGCCTTGAAGGACAGGTCGTTCGATACGGCCTTGACCATGTCCTGGCAATCGTCGAACACGCCTTCGACAGCGATGTTGAAGATGTTCGGGTCCTGCAGGCTGAACATCTGGGCGGTCTGGAAGGCGCTCATCTTCTTGTGCGGCGACAGCATGAACACGCGCACGCCGCGCTTGCCGCGCATTGCATATTCTGCCGCGCTGCCGGTGTCGCCCGAAGTGGCGCCGAAGATGTTCAGCTCATCGTTGTTCTTCGCCAGTGCGTATTCGAACAGGTTGCCGAGCAGTTGCATGGCCATGTCCTTGAAGGCCAGGGTCGGGCCGTTCGACAGGGCCTGCAGCACCAGCTTGCCCTGCACACCGTCTTCCAGCACGCGCAGCGGGGTGATCTCGCTCGCCGACTCGTCGACGCGCGCATTGCGGTAGACCTCCGGGGTATAGGTCTTCGCGGTCAGGGCGCGCAGGTCTTCGTCGGGGATGTCGGTCGCGAATTTACGCAGGATTTCGTAAGCCAGTTCCGCGTAGGAGAGCTTGCGCCAGGCATCGAGCTCCTCCCCGCTGACCTGCGGGTAGCTTTCAGGCAGATACAGGCCGCCGTCCGGGGCCAGGCCCGCCAGCAGGATGTCGGAGAAACGCTGGGGATTGCGTGCTGCGGACGCGCTGGTTGCGCGGGTGGAGACGTAATGCATACGGTAGGAGATCCGGTTGTGGCCAAAGTTGAACTTTTATTATAGCCCCCGTTGGGGGCGTATGCTGTGGTGCAAAAAAAACCGGCGGGTTTTGCTCACGAGATTGGATCCCGGCCTGCGCCGGGATGACGGTTCGAAGGCGAGCGGTGGAATGTCACAACCGTAGTCCGCTACATAGGCACGTCATCCCGGCGAAGGCCGGGATCCAAGTTGGCTCTACGTCAGCAAGCGGCGTGGTTCACCGTCACCACGTGCACCGCCAGGCCACCCAGCGAGGTTTCCTTGTACTTCACCTGCATGTCGGCGCCGGTCTGGCGCATGGTCTCGATCACGTTATCCAGGCTGACGAAGTGGGTGCCATCCCCCTTCATGGCGAGCGAGGCCGCGGTGATCGCCTTGATCGCCCCCATGCCATTGCGCTCGATGCAGGGAATCTGCACCAGGCCGCCGATCGGGTCGCAGGTCATGCCGAGGTGGTGTTCGATGCCGATCTCCGCCGCGTTCTCGATGCGTTCGTTGGAACCGCCCAGCGCTGCCACCAGCCCGGCGGCGGCCATCGCGCAGGCCACGCCCACTTCGCCCTGGCAGCCGATTTCGGCGCCCGAGATCGAGGCGTTCTTCTTGCACAGCATGCCGATCGCGGCGGACGTTAGCAGGAAGTCGCGGATACCCTTGGCCGGATCGCTCGGGCAGCAGTCTTCAGCGTAATAGCGCAGTACCGCCGGAATGATGCCCGCCGCGCCGTTGGTCGGCGCGGTGACGACCCGGCCGCCGGCCGCGTTTTCCTCATTGACCGCCATCGCATACAAGGTCACATGGTGCGTCGCATCATGCGGCAGCTCGTTGACGCGCTTGCCCTCGGTGCAGTGGGCCTGCTTCCACAGCTTGGCGGCGCGGCGCTTGACGTTCAGGCCACCCGGCAGCTGACCTTCGGTGACCAGGCCATGCGCGATACAGTCGCGCATGACTTCCCAGATCCGGTCCAGGCCCGCGTCCAGTTCAGCCTCGCTCATGCGCGCCAGCTCGTTCGCACGCAGCATGTGCGGGATCGACAGGCCGTGCTCGCGGCCCTGGGCCAGCAGCTCGGCCATGGTGTTGAACGGGAACGGCACCGCTACCCCCGGCGCCTCGTTGGCGCGGCCCTGGCTTTCGCCGGCGGCCGTGATGAAGCCACCTCCGACCGAATAATAGATGCGTTCGATGATGCTGCCGTCCGCCAGCTGCAGCACGAACTTCATGCCGTTCGGGTGTTCGGGCAGGGTCGACTGCTTGTGCCACACCAGGCCTGTGCGGTACTGGAACGGCACTTCCTTGCTACCCAGCAGCCGGAGCTTGCCGTCCATCTCCGCTTCGGCCAGCTTGTCCTCGACCGCATCCGGGTCGACGCCCTGCGGCGTCTCGCCCATCAGGCCCAGGATCACGGCCTTGTCGGTGGCGTGGCCGACACCGGTCAGGGCCAGCGACCCGTACAGGTGGGCCTCGACGCCGACGGCGTTCTCCAGCGAGCCGCACTCCAGTAGGAAGCGGCGCGCCGCCACCATCGGACCCACTGTGTGGGAGCTCGATGGCCCGATACCGATCTTGAACAGATCAAAAACGCTCATGTCCATCTTGTTGTCTCGACTATCCGGTTTTTATTATTGTATTGATGCGGTGACGTTCAGGCAGCGATGCCCACGTCGACGTTCTTCAGCATGCTGTCTACCATCTCTTCCACACCGATGCGCGCCTTCCAGCCCCAGTCGCTCGTGGCGCGGCTGTCGTCCAGGCTCTTCGGCCAGGAATCCGCAATCTGCTGGCGGCTGTCCGGCTTGTAGGCGATCTCGAAGCCAGGTACCGCCTTCTTGATGGCGGCCGCCAGTTCGCGCGGGTTGAAGGACACGCCCGCCACGTTGTACGAAGAGCGGATCGCGACCTTCTCGCTTGGCGCGTCCATCAGCTCGATGGTGGCGCGGATCGCGTCCGGCATGTAGATCATCGGCAGCGTGGTTTCCGGGCCCAGGAAGCACTCGTAGGTCTCGCCCTTGAGGGCCGAGTGGAAGATGGCGATCGCGTAGTCGGTGGTGCCGCCGCCCGGAGGCGACTTGAAGCTGATGATGCCCGGATAGCGGATCGAACGCACGTCCACGCCGTACTTGCTGTGATAGTACTCGCACAGGCGCTCGCCGGCCAGCTTGCTGATGCCGTAGATCGAGGTCGGGTCCATCACCGCGTACTGCGGGGCCGGATCGGCCGGGGTGTTCGGGCCGAAGGCGGCGATCGACGAAGGCCAGAAGACCTTCAGCGGCTTGCCCGCCTCGCCACGCTCGCGCGCGACTTCCAGGATATTCAGCAGGCCATCCATGTTCAGGGTCCAGGCCTTGAGCGGTGCTTTTTCGCCGGTGGCCGACAGCAGCGCCGCCAGCTGGTAGACCTGGGTGATGCCTTCTACCTCGATCAGGCTGGAGAGGCGTTCGCGGTCGAGCACATCGAGCTGGGTGTAGCGCGCCGCGCCGTAGACGTTGGTGGCGCCGATGTCCGAGGCGATCACCTTGTCCGCGCCATGCTGCTCCGCCAGCGCGGTCACGAGTTCACTGCCGATCTGGCCGTTGGCGCCGATGATGAGGATGCGTTCCATTGTTCTGTTCCGTTCTTATTGATTCTTGAGGATGCCCAGCTCTTTGCCGGCTTGTTCGAAAGCTTTCAACACGGTGTCCAGCTGCTCGCGGGTGTGCGCGGCCGACAGCTGCACGCGCACGCGCGCCTGGCCCATCGGCACCACTGGGTAGAAGAAGCCCGACAGCAGCACGCCCAGCTCGAACATGCGGGCGGCGAATTTCTGGGCGATCGGCGCATCGAACAGCATCACCGGCACCACCGGGTGGGTGCCCGGCTTGATGGTGAAGCCGATGCGCTCGATCTCCTTGCGGAAGTAGGCGGTGTTCTCGTGCAGGCGGTCGCGCAGCTCGGTCGACTTCGAGATGCGGTCCAGGACCGACAGCGAGGCGCCGGCAATCATCGGCGCCAGGGTGTTCGAGAACAGGTAGGGGCGCGACTTCTGGCGCAGGGTCTCGATGACTTCCTTGCGGCCCGAGGTGAAGCCGCCCATCGCGCCGCCCAGGGCCTTTCCCAGGGTGCCGGTGATGATGTCGATCTTGCCGATCACGCCGCAGTGCTCGTGGGTGCCGCGCCCGGTCTTGCCCATGAAGCCGGAGGCGTGCGATTCGTCGATCATGGTCAGGGCGCCGTATTTTTCGGCCAGCTCGACGATCTTGTCCAGCTGGGCTATGGTGCCGTCCATCGAGAACACGCCGTCGGTGACGATGATCTTGTGGCGCTTGCCGGCTTCGGTAGCGGCGATCAGCTGCTTTTCCAGGTCGGCCATGTCGTTGTTGGCGTAGCGGTAGCGCGCGGCCTTGCACAGGCGGACGCCGTCGATGATCGAGGCGTGGTTCAGGGCGTCCGAGATGATCGCGTCGTTCTCGTCGAACAGCGGCTCGAACACGCCGCCGTTGGCGTCGAAAGCAGCCGCGTACAGGATGGTGTCTTCGGTGCCAAGGAATTCGGACAGCTTCTGCTCCAGTTCCTTGTGCACGGTCTGGGTGCCGCATATGAAGCGCACCGAGGACAAGCCGTAGCCGTATTTTTCCAGGGCGGCAGCAGCGGCCGTTGACGTCTGCTCGTCGCCGGACAGCCCCAGGTAGTTGTTGGCGCACATATTGATGAGCGTGCGGCCGTCCTGCGCCGTAACGATGGCGCCCTGGCGCGAAGCGATCACGCGCTCCGGCTTGAACAGGCCGTCGTTGCGCAGCGTCTCGAGTTTCGCTTGCAGGCCGCTATAAAATGCTTGATCGCTCATGTTGTTCCCACTCCCTGGTTGGTCCCGGCTTGACCGGCGGTTGGCGAATGTCGTATCGTCTGCTCGTTCGATTCAAGAAACCAAGTTCTGTATGTCGAACGAAAATTCAATATATTGAATCTTACCCCTAGCTAATGAACTTGGCAAGCCACGCTATAAGCATATTCAGGCATCGATTAAGGCAATGACCAAAACTCTAACAAATAACGCTCCGCCCGAAGTTGGCGCCACGCTACAGCGCCTCCGATTGGCGCGTGGCCTGACCCTGGAAGACCTGTCGCGTATCGCCGGGGTGTCCAAGTCGATGCTGTCGCAGATCGAGCGCGAAAAGGCCAATCCCACCATCGCCATCACCTGGCGCCTGGCCAATGCCCTGGGCGTGGAGATCGGCGAACTGTTGTCGTCCGAAGTGCGCGCGGTGGACCTGATCCGCGTGGTGGACGCCCACGAAACCCCCACCCTGCCCGGCGCCCACGCCGGCTACTCGCTGCGCATCCTGGGCCCGATGGACCTGGCGGGCAAGTACGAATGGTATGAACTGACCCTGGCGCCGGGCGGCGAAATGGCCTCGCAGGCGCACGATCCGGGGACCAAGGAGCACCTGACCGTCATTAGCGGGACGATCGAGCTCGAAGTGGGGGCTGAGAAGAAGAAGATCAAGCATGGGGGGACGGCGCGCTATCCGGCCGACCATGACCACGTGATTCGGAATGCGGGCAAGACCGAAGCCAAGGCGCTGTTGGTAGTTGTACAACGGTAGGGTGGGCGGGTCTTCCCGCCCACGCGGTCACAGCAAGATCAGACGCTACGAGCGTTCTTCGGCTAACTATCACCGCGTGGGCGGCAAGCCGCCCACCCTACGAAAAACAACGGCCACTCAGTGCGAGTGGCCGTTTTCACATCAGGGGGTCAGCTTATTTGCTACCGCCAACCGCCACCGGAGCGGCTTCGCCCACCTTCAGCTCACGCGCCAGGAAGCCCCAGCGATCCGCCACTTCCTCGATCTGCTTGGTGGTCGGCTTGCCCGCGCCGTGGCCAGCCTTGGTCTCGATGCGGATCAGAACCGGCGCGGCGCCGGCCTGCGCGGCCTGGGCGGCGGCGGCGAACTTGAAGCTGTGCGCCGGCACCACGCGGTCGTCGTGGTCGGCCGTGGTCACCATGGTGGCCGGGTAGCAGGTGCCCGGTTTCAGGTTATGCAGCGGCGAGTACTTGACCAGAGCCTTGAACTCGTCCGGGTTCTCCGACGAGCCGTAGTCCGAGGTCCAGGCCCAGCCGATGGTGAACTTGTGGAAGCGCAGCATGTCCATCACGCCCACGGCCGGCAGCGCCGCGCCGAACAGGTCCGGACGCTGGGTCATCGCGGCGCCCACCAGCAGGCCGCCGTTCGAGCCGCCTCCGATCGCCAGCTTCGACGGCGAGGTCACCTTGTTCGCCACCAGCCATTCGGCCGCGCCGATGAAGTCGTCGAACACGTTCTGCTTCTGCAGCTTGGTGCCGGCCTGGTGCCAGGCTTCGCCGTATTCGCCACCGCCGCGCAGGTTGGCCACCACGTAGACGCCGCCCATCTCCATCCAGGCCAGGTTGGCCGGCGAGAAGCCCGGGGTCATCGAGATGTTGAAGCCGCCGTAGCCGTACAGGTAGGTCGGGTTCTGGCCGTCCAGCTTCAGGCCCTTCTTCGAGACGATGAACATCGGGACCTTGGTGCCGTCCTTGCTGGTGTAGAACTGCTGGCGGGTCTCGTACTGCATTGGATCGAAGTCGACCTTCGGCTGGCGGAACACGGTGCTCTCGCCGTTCTTCAGGTTCAGGCGATAGATCGTGGTCGGGGTGGTAAAGCCGGCGAACGAGTAGAAGGTTTCGCTCTCGTTGCGCTTGCCCGACAGGCCGCCGACGGTGCCGATGCCCGGCAGCTTGATTTCGCGGACCAGCTTGCCCTTGAGGTCATGCACGCGCACGACGCTGCGCGCATCCTTCAGGTACTCGAGTACCAGCTGGTTGTTGATGATGTCGGCGCCGGCCAGGGTGTCGGGACTTTCGGCGACGATCTCCTTCCAGTTGCTCTCCTGCGGCTTGTTCACGTCGATCGCGATGATGCGCTTCTTCGGCGCGTTGCGGTCGGTGCTGAAGTAGAACACGCTGCCGATGTTGTCGATGAAGTGGTAGCCGGCGTCGAAGTTGTCGACCAGGTCGACCACCTTGGAGTCCGGCTTGCTCAGGTCCTTGTACGACACGCGGTACTTCGGCGCGGTGCCCTTGGTGGTCGTGATGATCAGGTAGCGGCCATCGTCGGTGGTATTGCCGCCGAAGCCCCATTCCTTCTGGTCCGGGCGGTCGTAGACCAGGGTGTCGCTGCTCTGCGGGGTGCCGAGGCGGTGGTAGTACAGCTTCTGGAAGTAGTTGACGTCGGCCAGCTTGGTGCTTTCCTTCGGCTCGTCGTAGCGGCTGTAGAAGAAGCCCTTGCCGTCCTTGGTCCAGGCGGTGCTGGAGAACTTGACCCACTTGATGTGGTCTTCCAGGTCCTTGCCGGACTCGATGTCGCGCACGCGGATCTCGTTCCAGTCCGAGCCCGAGGCCGCAACGCTGTAGGCCAGCAGCTTGCCGTCCGGGCTTGGTTCGACACCGGCCAGGGCCACCGTGCCGTCGCTCGACATGGTGTTCGGGTCGAGCAGCACGCGCGGGCTGTCGCCCAGGTTCTTCAGGGTGTACAGGACCGACTGGTTCTGCAGGCCGTCGTTGCGGGTGTAGAAGTAGCGGCCGCCTTCCTTGCCCGGCACGCTGTAGCGCTCGTAGTTCCACAGCTTGGTGAGGCGCTCGCGGATCGCCGCGCGCTGCGGGATCTGGGCCAGGTAGGCCTGCGTCACCTTGTTCTGGGCCGTCACCCATTCCTTGGTTTCAAGGCTGTTCGCGTCCTCGAGCCAGCGGTAGGGGTCGGCGACGGTAGTGCCGTGGTAGTTGTCAGCCTGGTCGACCTTCTTCGAGACCGGGTAGGTCACGGAGGCGTTTTTGGAACCAGGTGCGGGGCAGCTTTGTGCCAGCGCCGTGTTGGCGCCGAAGGCCGCCGCCAGCAGGGCGACGAGCGTTGCGTGTCTCAGGGTCATGTCGATCTCGTTCGAGTTATTCATGGGTTCGGCTTGCGCCGAGAGCCATCATAACGCGAATTGCCGGGCTCGCATATGCATGTCTTCCCCGTCAATACGGGAGGAAGCCGCAGGGCGACCCGCCCTGCATGCGCCGGAAGAAACGCCCTCAGGAGTTGGCTGCCGGGCGCTGGCCGTGCTGGTGGCGGCGCGCGGCGCGCACCCGGCTCACCAGGGCCCGCCCCCAGGGGCCGACGCCCGCGCCCAGGCGCCCGGCGACGCCGCGGTTGCGGCGGCCGTCCTGGCCGCCACTGGCGGCCAGGACCATCCACATGTAGGCGCGCAGCGGATCGCGCTCGACACCGCGGCCGCTGTTGACCATGCCGCCCAGGTTGTACTGGGCCAGCGTATGGCCCTGCTCGGCCGCCTGGCGGTACCAGTAGGTAGCGAGGGTGTCGTCGTGCGGCACGCCCTGGCCGTTGGCATACAGGACACCGAGGTTGTTCTGGGCGCTGGCGTCGCCCTGCTGGGCCGCGCGCCGGTACCACTCGGCGGCGCGCGCCTCGTCGCGCGGCACGCCCTCGCCCCGGGCGTACATGACGCCAAGGCTGAACTGGGCGTTGGCCGCGCCCTGCTCGGCCGCGCGCAGGTAGCATTCCAGGGCCCGCGCCGGGTCGCGGGGAGCGCCTCGGCCGGCGGTATACATGAGACCGGCGCAGTAGTTCGCCTGGACGTGGCCGCGCGCGGCGGCGCGCAGGAAGCAGTCGAGGGCCTGGCCGTCGCCGGCGCTGCCGTGGCCGGCGGCCAGCAGGGTGCCGAGGGCATAGTCGGCCTCGGTGTCGTGCTGGGCCGCGGCGCGTCCGAGCCAGGAAATGGCGCGGTCCGGGTCGGCCGGCACGCCCTGCCCATGGGCATAGGCCAACCCGAGGAAGCGCTGGGCCGCCGCGACGCCCTGGGCCGCGGCTTCGCGGAACCAGCACACGGCCTGGGCGTCATCGGCTTCGACGCCGTCGCCGCGGCGGTACATGAGGGCGAGGTTGAGCTGGCCCTGGCCATGGCCCTGGCTGGCGGCCTTGCGGAACCAGGCCATCGCCAGCGGGTGGCTGACCGGCACGCCCATGCCCTGCAGGTAGCATTCACCCAGCAGGTTCTGGGCGCTGGCCAGGCCCTGCTCGGCGGCGCGGTAGAACCAGCCGAATGCGACTTCGTGCGATTGCGGTACGCCCCGTCCCTTGCGGTAGAGCTGGCCCAGGTTCTGCTGGGCGGCCGGATCGCCCTGGGCGGCGGCGCGCCCGAACCAGCAGGCAGCGAGTTCGTCGCTGCGCGGAGCGCCGCGCCCGTTGCCATACATGGCGCCGAGGTGGTTCTGGGCCGCCGCCAGCCCCTGGCGCGCGGCGCGCCCTATCCAGTCGAAGGCGCGCGCGTCGTCGCGCTCGACGGCCTCGCCATGTTTGTAGAGCAGGCCGAGGTTGAACTGCGCATACGGATCGCCGCGCTCGGCGGCGGGCAGGAACCACTGGAAGACCTCGACCCCCTCGCGGGCAGCGTTCTGGCGATTCATCCCTACCCCCTTGCGGCCCAATGGAACCGTTTCACAACGCGGGCGCAGGATCGTCCGCCGTTGTTAAAATTTTAAGGAGTGCGACCCACCAGCAGTTTGCGTCCGCACAATCGTAGAGACGCGACGCGCGGGCAAAGACGTGGTATGCGCAGAACGCCGCGCGTGCGGGATCAGGCGGCCTGGGCCACGGTGGCGCGCCGTTCCCGCTCGAGGCTGGCGTATTTGTCCAGGAAGAGCGCGACCTTGGCCGCCGCCAGCTTGTTCACCGAGACCAGCAGGTCGGGCGCGACCTGCGGCAGGCCGTGGGTCGTGCCGAGATGGCGCGCCGCATGCAGCAGCACTTCGGCGGCGACTTCGGCGTCGGCCTCGGCCCGGTGGGCTGTGCCGCGAAACGGGATGCCGAGGCCGCTCGACAGATTGCCCAGCTTGTAGCTGGGCAGGCCCGGGAACAGGCGGCGCGCCAGTTTCAGCGAACACACCAGGCCGCAATGGCCGGTGGGACGGCCGATGCGCCAGCCTTCCGCCTTCAGGAACTTCTCGTCGAAGCTGGCATTGTGGGCCGACAGCATGTCGGCGCCGATGAAGTCGAGCAGCTCCGCCACCACCTTCTGGCTCGGCGGCGCGCTGTCGACCATGTCCTGGGTGATGCCGGTCAGCTGGGTGATGAAGGACGGAATGCGCACGCCGCAGTTCACCAGCGAGACATAGCGCTCGCGGATCTCGCCGCCGACGATGCGCAGCGCAGCCACTTCGGTGATGCGGTCGCCCATCTCGGGCGACAGGCCGGTGGTCTCGAAGTCGAGCATCACGATCGGGCGTTCAAACACACTCATGGTAGGTCCTCGTTATCCAAACTTGCGCAGCGCGTCGAGCGCCAGGCCGGCGCCGATGCTGCCGAACAGGTCGCCCTCGACCTTGCGCGCGCGCGGCAGCAGCGCCGCGATGCGCTCGCGCAGCAGCGACACGCCGCTCGAGCCGCCGGTAAAGAATACCGTATCCACCGCATCCGGTTGGACGCCGGCTTCTGAGAACAGGCGCAGCACGGTGGCGCCGACGCTGTCTACCAGTTGACCGATGGCGGCCTCGAAGGTTTCACGGGGGACCACCAGGGTCTCGGGCGGCGCCAGGCGGTCGAGGTCCATCTCGACCGCCGGACTTGCGGAAAGGCCGATCTTGGCCGCCTCCACCTGAATCGCCAGCCAGTGGCCGGCGCGCTCGTCGATCAGCTTCTGCAGGCGCGTCAGCTTCGCCGGTTCGGCCGCGTCGCGCACCAGGTCGGCCAGCTGGGCGATGCTCTTGCGGGTATACGCCTGGTTGATCGTGTGCCAGGTGGCCAGGTTGAAGTAGTAGCTCGACGGGATCGAGGCGCCCGACAGCAGCGTGCTGCCGTAGCCGAGCAGCGGCATCACGCTGGCCAGGCTCAGGTATTTGTCGAAGTCGGTGCCGCCGATGTGCACGCCGCCGTTGGCAAGGATGTCGTCGCGCCGCTCGGCGCGGCCGGCGCGCTGCGGCCCCAGGCGCACCAGCGAGAAGTCCGAGGTACCGCCGCCGATGTCGGCGATCAGGACCAGCTCTTCGCGCTCGATCCGCGATTCGTAGTCGAAAGCGGCGGCGATCGGTTCGTACTGGAAAGCGATCTCGCGAAAGCCGACGGAGCGCGCCACTTCTTCCAGCGTGTCCTGGGCGCGGCGGTCGGCTTGCGCGTCGTCGTCGATGAAATACACCGGGCGGCCGAACACGGCGCTGGAAAACTCGCGCCCGGCCTGCTGCTGGGCGCGGCGCTTGACTTCGCCGATGAACTGGCCCAGCAGGGCCTTGAAGGGCAGCGCGCGGCCGGCCACTTCGGTCTGGCCGTCGATCAGGCTGGTGCCGAGCAGGCTTTTCAGGGAGCGCATCAGGCGGCCTTCGTAGCCTTCCAGGTAGTCGGCCAGCGCGGCGCGGCCGTAGCTCACCTGGTCATCGTCGGCATTGAAGAACACGACCGAAGGCAGGGTCGCCTTGCCGTCTTCAAGGGACAGCAGCGCGCCGGCGCCCGGGAGCGCATCGCCGCCGGACAGCCAGCCGACAGTGGAATTGGACGTACCGAAGTCAACGCCGCAAGCGAGCGCCATAAGAACCTTTTCATTGGGAGGGGCGGTATGGTAACAGATAACAAGCGGCATGAAATCACCGGGCGTTGGGATTTTCCCGCTTGTGGCAAACTGGCACACACCCGTATTGACAGCTGAAGCATGGACACCACGCCCGCCGAATGGCTCATGAAGCGCAACTGCTCGCTCACGCCGCGCCAGGCGCTGCTCGTGTATGCGCTGCTGTGCGCCGCCACGCTCGGCATTGCCATCGTGTTCACATTGCGCGGTGCCTGGATGGTGCTGGCCTTTGCCCTGATCGAGGCCACGGCCGTGGGCGCCGCCCTGCTCCACTACAGCCGCCACGCGCTCGACCACGAGCGCATCCTGCTGGAAGACGGCTGTTTGCTGGTGGAGCATGCCGACGGCGCGCGCCGCGTCGCGGTGCGGCTCGACCCGAGCCACGCCCGCGTCAGCCTGCCCGATACCGGCATGCGCACCCTGGTGGTGATCGAGGCGCGCGGCGTGCGCGTCGAGACTGGACGTTTTCTGACACCCTCCGCACGCCTCGAGCTCGTCCGCGCCCTGCGGCGCGCGCTGCGCGGCGCGTCGCTGCTGTATGCGGCCCCATCCCGTCTCCTGTAAGCAAGCTCTTACACAAGCACGGCAACGGTACCGATATGGTGCACGCGCGCCGGCACGGATAATGGCGTCTTGACTGCGTGACAACAAACACGCTGACCCAGACATACCACAAGGATCACATGAGCAACATGCAACAGGCCGGCGCCGTCGTCGTGCACGGCGGTGCGGGCGCACCGAAGGAAAACGAAGACGGCTGCGTGCTGGCCGCGCGCCGCGCCCTGGCGCAGCTCGAAGCCAACGGCGACGCCCTCGACGCCGCCATCATCGCCGTCACCACCCTCGAGGACGACGGCCGCTTCAATGCCGGCAGCGGTTCGGCGCTGGGCCTGGATGGCGAGACCATCGAAATGGACGCCTCGATCATGGATACCCGCGGGCGCCTTGGCACCGTGGCCGCGGTGCGCGACGTGAAGAATCCGGTCAAGCTGGCGCGCGCGATCGCCGACACCCCGCACGTCATGCTGGTGGCCGAAGGCGCACAGCGCCTGGCCCGTTCGCTCGGCATGCCGGGCGGCGCCCCTATCTCGGAACACCAGCGCGCCGAGCATCGACAGATCATGAAGGAACTGGCCGGCGCGGTGCCGGCCATGCCCGGCATCGACAACCGCCTGTTCGACCGCTTCTGGAACTACAAGACGCCGCTGCAGTTGCCGAAGTCGAGCGCCTGCGACACCGTCGGCGCCGTCGTGCGCGACCCAAGCGGCCACTTCGCCGTGGCCTGCTCGACCGGCGGCTCGGCGCCTTGCCTGCTGGGACGCGTGGGCGACAGCCCGATCATCGGCAGCGGCTTCTATGCTGGCTCGCTGGGCGCGATCGCCGCCACCGGGATCGGAGAACACATCGTGCGCCACCTGCTGGCGCGCACCGTCTACGGCTGGATCGAGCACGGCATGGCGCTCGATGAAGCCCTCAAGCGCGGCGTCGACCTGTTCCCGAAGGAGGTTGCGATTGGACTGATCGGCGTGACACGGACCGAGGCCTGCGCTTATGACAATCAGGGCATGCCCTACACGAAAATGACCCAACGATGAGCGAACGACAACACAAGAACGGCCACCTGGTGATCATCGGCGGCCACGAAGACCGCAAGCGTGAAATGGAAATCCTGAAGCGCTTTGTCGAACTGTCCGGCGGCGCCGATGCCAACATCGTCGTGATCACGGCGGCCAGCACGATTGCCGACGAGATGTGGAGCATCTATGACGAAGCCTTTGGCTCGCTCGGCGTGGAGCGCCGCAGCCACCTCGAGGTGACCAGCCGGCAGGACGCCAACAGCGAGGACTTCGTGCGCCAGGTAGACGAGGCGACCGGCATCTTCATGACCGGCGGCGACCAGAAGCGCCTGCTGGCCCTGATCGGCGGCAGCGCACTCGACGCCGCGATGCATGTCGCGCTGAAGGTGCGCGGCGCCACCATCGGCGGCACCAGCGCCGGCGCCTCCGCCATGTCGGGCCACATGCTGGCCCAGGGCCGCGCCGAGATCCTGCCGGAGAAAGGCTCGGTCAGCCTCGGCGCAGGGCTCGGCTTCCTGCACCGCGTGGTGGTCGACCAGCACTTCTCGGAACGCCAGCGGCTCTCGCGCCTGCTCAGCGTGGTGGCCCAGAATCCCTACCTGCAGGGCATCGGCATCGATGAGGACACGGCCCTGGTGATCGACATCGGCGAGGGCATCGAAGTGCTCGGCCAGGGCGCGGTCACGATTGTCGACGGCCGCACCATGATCACCAATGTGGCGGACATCAAGGACCGCGACACGCCGGAACTGATCGACGTGCGCCTGCACCTGCTTCCAGCCGGCTCCAGCTACCGCCTGCCCGCTGCCGGCAGCGACCCGGCCAAGAGCCTGCCGCTGCCGCTGCTCGATTTTTTGGAAAATGTAACGAAACGGAACCCGCTTTCATGAAGATCAAGGAAAAACGTCTGCTGCGCGGCCCCAATCTGTATGCCGGCAGCCCCTGCCTGATGGCAGTCATCGACGACACCGGCGCCAAGGCGGCCGGGTTCGCCGCCCGCCTGTTCGCCCTGCTGCCCGAGCTGCCGCCCGACGCCGCCGTGCGCCTGGCTGACGACGCCCTGCTGGTCGAGGCAGTCGAGCCGGTCGTGATGGAACTGCAGCGCCTGGCCGGAGCCCCTGGAGGCGACGTCAAGGCGACCCTGGCGGTGCCGGGTGCGCCGCGCGCGCGCCGCATCGTGTGCGGCTACGCCATCGAGCAGGTCGCCAGCAGCGCCCTGCGCGTTGCGCTCGACCTGGTCCAGGCGCTGGCCGAAGACCGCGCCTTCGACCTCGCGGCGGCCCTGCAAGAACTGCGCGAGACTGCCGAGGACTACGCGATCGGCACCAGCACCAACGCCGTGGTGCAGGCAGCCCTGCGCCGCGGCATCCCGGCGCTGCGTCTCACCGATGAAGCCAACCTGTTCCAGCTCGGCTGGGGCAGCCGCCAGAAGCGGCTGCAGGCGACCATCACCGGCGCCACCAATTCGATCGCCGTCGGCATCGCCAGCGACAAACAGCTCACCAAGGCCCTGCTGGAAGGCGCCGGCGTGCCGGTGCCGGCCGGCTCCACCGTCCGCACCGAGGAAGAAGCCCTGCGCGCTGCGCGCCGCCTGAACGGCGCCGCCACCATCAAGCCGCTCGACGGCAACCAGGGCAAGGGCGTCACCACCAACTGCGCCACGCCTGAGGAAGTGGCGCGCGCCTTTGCGCATGCGCGCAAGTACGGCCGCAAGATCATCGTCGAAGAACACCTGGTGGGGCGCGACTACCGCGTGCTGGTCACCGGGCGCAAGGTGGCCGCCGCCTCCTGGCGCCGTCCGCCCTGCGTGACGGGCGACGGCCGCTCCACCATCCGCGAACTGGTCGAGATCGAGAACCGCAACCCGGCGCGCGGCGAAGGCCACACCAACATCCTGACCAAGATCCCGATGGATGCGCTGGCCGAGGAGACCCTGGCCAAGCAGGGCTACGGCTTCGACACCGTGCTGGAACACGGGGTCACGGCCGACCTGCGCGGCAACGCCAACCTGTCCACCGGCGGCACCGCCGAGGACGTGACCGACCTGCTGCCGGAAGAAACCCGCGACATCTGCATCCGCGCCGCGCGCACCATCGGCCTGGACATCGCCGGCATCGACATCGTATGCCAGGACATCTCCAAGCCCCTGCGCGGCCAGCGCGGCGGCATCATCGAGGTCAACGCGGCACCCGGTATCCGCATGCACCAGTACCCGAGCCGCGGCACCCCGCGCGACGCCGGCGCCGCCATCGTCGACGCCCTGTTCGGCGACTGCAACGGGCGCATCCCGACGGTCGCCATCACCGGCACCAACGGCAAGACCACGACCTCGCTGCTGATCGCCCACGCCACCCGCATGGCGGGCCTGCGCACCGGCGTCACCACCACCGAGGGCGTGTACGTGGACGGCGTGCCGACCGTGAAGGGCGACTGCACCGGCTACCACTCGGCGCGCAGCATCCTCTCAAGCCCGGAAGTCGATTTCGCCGTACTGGAAACGGCGCGCGGCGGCATCCTTAAGCGCGGCCTGGCGTATGACCACGTGGACGTGTCGGTGGTGCTGAACGTCTCCAGCGACCACCTCGGCCTGGACGGCGTCGAGACCCTCGACGACCTGGCCAAGGTCAAGGCGGTGGTCGCCGGGCGCGCCTCGCGCGCGGTGGTGCTCAACGCCGAGGACGACTACTGCGTGGCGATGGCCGAATCCCTGCGCGACGGCGTGGAGATCATCTACTTCTCGCTCGACGCCGACAATCCGGTACTGCTGCGCCACCTGGAGAACGGCGGGCGCGCCGTCTACCTGCAGGACCACACCCTGGTGCTGGCCAACGGCGCGCGCCACGAAGCGCTGCTCGATGCGCGCGATATGCCGGTCTCGCTGGGCGGCGCGGCGCGCTTCAACATCGCCAACGCGCTGGCCGCGGCGGGCGCCCTCACCGCGCACGGCTTCGGCAACGAAGAAATCGCCGATGGCCTGCGCAGCTTCGTCTCTGATGCCAAGCACAATCCGATCCGCTCGAACCTGTTCGACGTCGACGGCGTTGCCGTGATCGTCGACTACGCCCACAACTGTGCGGCCTACGCCGCGCTGGCCGAGAGCGCGCGCGCGATGAGCGCCGGCCGCCTGGTCGGTGTGGTGGCGGCGCCGGGCGACCGCCGCGACGCCGACCTGATCGACATCGGCCGCACCTGCGCCGCCGGTTTCGACGACCTGGTCGTGTTCGAGACCGAGAACCGCGGCAGGGCAAGTGGTGAAACCGCTTCGCTGCTGGTGCGTGGCGCCCGCCTGGGACGGCTGGCCGACGATTCGCTGAGCGTCGTGCTCGACTCGCGCGAGGCGATCCGCCACGGCCTGTCGCTGTGCAAGCCGGGCGACGTGCTGGTGTTCGGTTGCGGCAGCACCCTGTCAGAGCTGACCGATGCTATTCGTCCGGACAAGCCGGAACTGGCGCGCCGGATCGAGGCGGAAGCGATCTGAGCGCCCTCGTCAGCGGCAATCCAACAGGACTCGTCAGGGGCTCGTAGGGTGGGCGGCTTGTCCGCCCACGCGGTCAAACGACGTTTCCCAGCCTGTTTATTGGGTCTACGGAGTACGGTCACCGCGTGGGCGGGAATGTAGTCCACTGGACTACATTCCCCTGCCCACCCTACAAGAGCGCCCGAATATCGCTTAACTGAGCGGCATTAGCCCGTCAGGGTTTCAAGCAGTTGATTAGAAACTTATCTAAACCTGCACGGTCTCATGGTGCATGGACAAACTGGTTCCAATCGGTACCGCCGCCGCTGCCCTGGGCGTCTCGACCAGCACATTACGGCGCTGGGAGGCCCGGGGGCCGGCTACGACCGAGCAGGACTGACGGCGGACAGCGGCGCTACGATCTCGCCGCGCTATGCCGGCAGTTCCAGCCTGGCGCAGCAGCACAAGGCAGGACTGTCGCATATGCCCGTGTTTCAGGTTATGACCAGAAGGAAGACCTGCAGCGGCAGATCCGGATACTCGAACTGTACTGCGATGCGCATGGATGGCGCCATGAGCTCATCGCCGATCTCGGCTCGGGGATGAACTGTCACAAGAAGGGCTTGAGAAAGCTGCTCGACCAGATCGTAGCGGGCGAGCTCGGCCGGCTCGTCATCACCCATCAGGACCAACTGCTGCGCTTCGGAGCCGAACTGGTGTTTGCCGTCTGTCAGGCAAAAGGAGTCGAGGTCATCATCATCAATCAGGATCATGACAGGACATTCGAAGAAGACCTGGCCAGTGATCTCCTGGAAATCGTTACTGTCTTTTCAGCCAGGCTGTATGGCAGCGGCAGCCACAAGAACCGCAAGATGATCGAGGGAGTGCGGCAAGTGGTACAGGAGGCGCAATGCTCGTAGCGCACCGCATCCGGCTCGATCCGAACAATGTGCAAGCGACATACTTCTCGCGCGCGGCCGGGGTTGCCCGTTTCGCCTACAACTGGGCGCTAGACGCATGGACGAAGCAGTATGCGGCCTGCAAGTCCGATCCAGCGCTGCCAAAGCCCAGTGAGGCCGCCTTGCGGCGCCAGCTCAATGCCATCAAACGCGAGCAGTTTCCATGGATGCTGGAGGTAACGAAGAACGCGCCGCAGATGGCGATCATGCAGCTCGGGCGCGCTTTCGAGAACTTCTTTGCCAGGCGTGCCGGCTTTCCAGCATTTCGCAGGAAAGGACGGGACAACCGGTTCAGCCTGTCCAACGATCAGTATCGCATGCAAGACAAGCGCATCCGCGTCCCCAAGCTCGGCTGGGTCCGGATGTGCGAGGCCCTGCGCTTTGCCGGCCGCATCGTATCGGCATCGATTTCGCGTGTTGCCGGCCACTGGTATGCCAGCATTACCGTGGACACGCTTGAACATTGCCCACCGCCAGCCGAAAACCATGGCGCGGTCGGCGTGGATCTCGGCATCACGGCGCTGGCCACCTTGTCGACGGGAGAGAAGGTCACGGGGCCAAAGGCGCTTCGCAGCCTGCTGGATCGTGTGCGGCGCCTGTCGCGCAATCTGTCGCGCAAGGTGAAAGGTTCACGCAACCGTGCCAAGGCCAGGATGAAACTGGCACGCTTACATGAGCGGATCGCCAACATCCGCCGTGACAGCCTGCATCAACTCAGCACCAGTATCGCGCGCTGCTTTCACACGATCGGCATCGAAGATCTCAACGTGAAAGGCATGATGGCCAATTCCCGCCTGGCGCGCGCCAGCGCCGACATGGGTTTTTACGAACTGCGTCGCCAGCTCGAGTACAAGTCGGCATGGCGTGGTGGGCAGGTGGTCGTTGCCGACCGATGGTTCGCAAGCAGTCGCCTGTGCTCTTGCTGCGGCTACAAGCACGAAGCGCTCGATCTGGGAACAAGGCAATGGACCTGCCCGGGTTGCAAGACGCAACACGACCGCGACATCAATGCGGCCATCAACCTGGAGAACATGGCGGTGAGTTCCACCGCCTCTGCTTGTGGAGGGGAAGGCGCTGGCCTTGAGCGCGAGCACAAGGTGAAACCGGCCCCGGTGAAGCAGGAATCCAACGGCAAAGCCTGCTCTGCATAGCTTTGCGTAAGTTTGGAGGAACGGCCTTTTGACTTAAGCTCGTCTTAAACAGGGCTGATGTTGTTGGGTTATCAGCGAAACTTTTGCATTTCGTTACAAATTGCTATTTTAATGCTGACCCACAACTGTTACCTTGCTCATCCATAAACCGGCCCGCTCCTCACGACAGCGCACCGGCCCGAATTCGGAAGGACAAGGTATGCAGAAAGTGTTGGCCGTTCTCTTCGCAGGCTTCATCGCCGCCGGCGCCGTCCATGCGGCCGAGCCGGTGCGCACCGCCCCACAATCGTATGTGGGCGTGGGCGTGTCCAGCGTCGACTACGTCGGCGCTGCGACCAAGGCCAGCCCGAAAGTCTTCACTGGCTACCAGATCAAGCCGCAGCTGGCCCTCGAAGCCGGCGCCGTGGACCTGAAGAACGGCTACGGCATGTACATCGCTGTCAAGCCCAGCCTACCCTTGAGCGAGAAGCTCTCCGCCTACGGCAAGGTCGGGGTGGGACAAACCCGCCGCCAGCCGCTGCCGGCCGCTCCGACTCCGCTCGGCAAGAAAAACGACACCGGCGCTTATGGCGCCTTCGGCCTGCAGTATTCGATCAGCCCGAACGCTGCCGTCACGCTCGAAGTCGAGCGCCTGCCGCGCGAGAAGCCGAGCGCGCTCAAGCCCAACGTCTGGACCCTGGCGCTGCAGTTCCTGTTCTGATCCTCAAATAAACAGGCGGCCCGCGGGCTCATGCCGGTCACTTGAAGCTGCGGCTCATCCGTAGGGTGGGCGGGGGAATATAGTCCAATGGACTAGTACTGAAGCTCGTGCGGCTGTTTATATCGCAACCATCACCGCGTGGGCGGGAAACCCGCCCACCCTACAATTGGCTAACTGACTGGCATTAGCCCGCGGGCCGCCTGTCTTACGCGCTCACATCCTCACTTCTTCAGGTGCTTGTCGAGGAAGGCCAGGATCCTGGCGCTGGCCTCGATCTGGTTCTTCTTCTTGGAGAAGCCGTGTCCCTCGTCCGGGAACACGATGTACTCGACCTCCACCCCGTTCTTGCGCACGCCTTCGACGATCTCGTCGCTCTCGGGCTTGATCACGCGCGGGTCGTTCGCCCCCTGGATGACCATCAGCGGCTTGCGGATGTTCGCCGCGTGGAACAGCGGTGAGGTCGCGACCAGGAATTCCTTGTCCTTCACCGGGTCGCCGATCTCGTCGTACAGCGCCTTGCGCTGCGCTTCCCAGTAGGGCGGAATGCTCTCCAGGGTGCGCACCCAGTTGCTCACGCCGAAGATGTCGATGCCGACCTTGAAGGCTTCCGGCCGGAAGGCCATCGCCGCCAGCGTCATGTAGCCGCCATAGCTGCCGCCCATGATCGCCACGCGTTCCGGATCGATGTAACCGAGGCTGGCGAGCCAGGTCTTGGCCTCGACACAATCCCACAGCGGCTCGCGGCCATGCTTGCGGTCGTCGGCGGTGAAGAAGGTCTTGCCGTAGCCCGAGCTGCCGCGGTTATTGATGCCCAATACCGCATAGCCGTGGTTCACCAGGTACTGGATCTGGGCGCTGTAGCCGCGCGTGGTCTGGCCGCCCGGGCCGCCGTGCACGTAGACGATGGCGGGCACCTTGCTGGTGGCGGAGGCGCCCTTTGGCTTGTAGTAGATCGACGGAATCACCATGCCGTCAAAGGAGCGGAAGCGCACCACCTCGGCCTCGACCAGGTCGTTCGGATCGATTTCCTTGTTCAGGCTCTGGGTCAGCTGGGTGGTCTTCCTGCTGCCAAAGTCGTGCACGTACAGGTTGCTAGGCGAGCGGTCGCCGTTGAGATAGAACGCGACCAGGCGGCCGCTCGGCGAGAAGGTGGTCTGGCGGAGCTCGCCGCCCGGCAGCCTGGGCATCGCCACCGGCTTGCCCGCCAAGTCGACGACGCGCACATCGATGCTGCCGTCACGGTTGACCACGCTCACCCGGTGCTGTCCGTTGCGCGAATAGCTCGCGCCCAGCAGGTCCCAGTCGGCCTTCTCGACCTCGCTGACCTGGCCGCTGGCGAGGTCGTAGCTGGCGATGCGATTGAATTCGCCGCCGTCGTTGGTGGTGAACAGCAGGCGCTTCGATTCCGGATCGAAGGTCGAGGCCGAGTAGCTGGCGGTGCCCTTGTGCGGCGTGATGTGTTTCATCTCGCGCGTGGCGACGTTATACAGGTAGACGTCGCTGTCGGCCGTGGTGTTGGGCTTGTCGAAGGCCAGCCACTTGCCGTCGCGGCTGATGCTCGAGACGTTCATGCCGCTCTCGTTCTGGTACACGACGCTGCGCTTGTAGTCTTTTGCGTCATACAGGTAAAGGTCGAAGAACTTCGGATCGCGCTCGTTGGTCAGCACATAGAAGCCGCTGCCATCGGGGCGCCAGCCGGCGAACATCGCGCGGTGCTTGTCGCCCGGGGTCAGGTCGGTTTCCTTGCCGTCGAGTTCGCGCACGAAGACGTGGTTGCGCTCGTTGCCGCCGCTGTCGCGCGTGAACAGGACGCGGTCGTCGTTGTAGAAGTAGCCGATGGCATAGGTGCTGTCGGTGGTCGAGCGGGTCAGTGCTACCTGCTTGCCGCCGCCGACGGGCATCGTGTAGACATTGAAGATGCCCGAGGCGTTGCTGCTGAAGAGGATGTTCTTCTCGTCCTTGCTGAAGGAGGCGCCGGTGACCGAAGTCGTCGCCATGAACTGCTCGATCGTGTAGCGCTTGGGCGTTTTCTGGGCCTTCTGGACCTTGGCCGCCGGCGCGGTGGTCGCGGCGTGGGCTGGGGCGAAGGCGGCGTGCACGCATAGGGCGAGCGCGGACAGGTGGACGACGGAACGGACCAGACGCATGGGCTTCTCCATATTGTTAGCTAGAAAGACAACGGGTCGAGTGTTGCAAACCCGGCTAGCCATGTCAACATGCAGCAAAGCGCTTATGCCTGACGCCTGAAATGAAAAACGGACTCACCTTGCTAGTGAGTCCGTTTCGCTTTGCGTCGTCAAGGCCGGCGCTTCAGACCTGCGACGCCACCAGGTCGGCACTCTCCGGATCGTTCACGCGCAGCGCATCGACGAAGACCTGCAGCGAGGAGCCGCAGGCGAACACCATCACGTCGCCCGGACGGCACAGGCTCAGGCCATGGCGAATCGCCTCGCCCACTTCGATCACGCGGTGCAGCGTGTCGCTGATGCCGCCGGTTTCTTCCGCCCCGTCCAGGATCAGGTCCACCGCCTCGCCCACGGCGCGGCCGCGGCTCTGGGACTCGTACACCACCAGTTCGTCGAAGCGCTCGCCGCACACGCGGCCGACGTCGCGCAGGTCTTCGTCGCGGCGGTCGCCCGGCGCCGTCACCACGCCCACCAGCTGGCCCGGCAGCAGCGCGCGCGCCATCTCGGCCATCGCCTTGTAGGCGGCCGGGTTATGCGCGTAGTCGACGATCACGGTCACGCCGCGGATGTCGAACATGTTGGTGCGCAGCGGATTGGTGCGACCGTTCGACACGAAGGTGGACAGGCCGGTGGCGATCTGCAGGTTGGTGAAGCCGGACGCCATCAGGGCCGCCGCCGCGGCCAGGCTGTTGGCGATGTTGAAGCGCGCACGGCCACCGAAGGCGACCGGCATGCTCTCGACCCGCACCAGCTCCTGGTGCAGGTTGCCGTCTGCGACCACGACGGCATTGTCCTGCAGGTAGACGCCGCGGCCGCCGTCTTCCAGGTGCTGCAGGAAGACCGGGTTTTCCGCGTCCATCGAGAAGTACACGATCTCCGCTTCCGGCTTGGCGCGCCGGCCCATCGCGACGCACAGCGGGTCCTCGGCATTGAGCACCACGGCCTTCGAGGCCGAGGTCGCGACCACGGCCTTCACCTGCGCCAGGTCTTCCACCGTATCGACACCGTCCAGGCCCAAGTGATCGGCTGCGATGTTGAGCACCACCCCGACGTCGCAACGGTCGAAGGCCAGGCCGCGCTTGAGGATGCCGCCGCGCGCCGTTTCCAGCACCGCGAATTCGACGTCGGGCGAACCGAGCACGGTGCGCGCCGACCAGTAGCCGGTGCAGTCGCCCTTGGTCACCTGCTTGCCGTCGATGAAGACGCCTTCGGTGGTGGTCACGCCCGCCACCTTGCCCGCCATGCGCACCGTGTGCCCCACCAGCAGCGTGGTGGTGGTCTTGCCGTTGGTGCCGGTGATGGCCACCGTCGGGATGCGGCCATCCGACTCGCCCATCAGGCCCTGCACGATGGCGTCGCCGGCGTCGCGCGGCTCGCCGCTGCTCGGGTACTGGTGCATGCGGATGCCGGGCGCCGCATTGACTTCGATGACGGCGCCGCGCTGGGCGTCGAGCGGCATCGCGATGTCGCGGCAGACGATGTCGATGCCGGCCACGTCCAGCCCGATCTTGGCAGCCGCGCGCACGCACAGCAGGCGGGTCGATTCCGGCAGCAGGTCGGTCACATCCTCGGCGGTGCCGCCGGTGGACAGGTTGGCGTTGCCGCGCAGTTCGGCGGGGACGCCCGCGGGCAGCACGCTGTCGAAGTCATGGCCCTGCTTGCGCAGCATGTCGGCGGCGTGGTCGTCGAGCGAGATCTTGGTGAGGATGTTGGTGTGGCCGGCGCCGCGCGCCGGATTCTCGTTCTCGCGCTCGACCAGTTCACGGATGGTCGACAAGCCATCGCCCACCACGTGGGCCGGGCGGCGGTAGGAAGCGGCGGCGACCTTGCCGCCTGCGACCAGCACGCGGTAGTCGCGACCTTCGACGAAGCGCTCGACGATGATGCGGCGTCCGTACTGGCGCGCGAAGTCAAAAGCGCGCGCCACCTGTTCGGCATCGCGGCAGTCGACGGTGACGCCCTTGCCCTGGTTGCCGTCAAGCGGTTTCAGCGTGACCGGCGCCTTCATGCGCGCGGCTGCCCGCTGCGCCTCGTCGACGCTGGTCACCACCGAGCCTTCTGGCACCGGCACGCCAGCTTCCTTGAGCAGGGTCTTGGTCAGCTGCTTGTCGCTGGCGATCTTCACCGCGATGAAGCTGGTGTCGCCGGTGGTGGTGGCCTGCAGGCGCTTCTGCTTCGCGCCCCAGCCCAGCAGGAACAGGTTGGCGTCCTCGGTGATGCGCTGGGTCGGAATGCCGCGCTCGTGCGCCGCCGCCAGCACCGCCGCAGTGCTGGTGCCGATGGCGTGGCGCGCCACGATATCGCGCAGCTCGTCCAGGCGCGGCGCCAGGTCGAACTCCTCTTCATTGCCCAGGCTCGTCACCAGGTCAACGGCCAGCTGGAAGGCAGGCTGCACCAGTTTTTCGGACTGGTAAGCGCACACGATACGGAACACGCCGGGACGGCCCGCGACCGGGCGCGTGCGCCCGTAGCTGGCGGGGGCGCCGGCCTGCGTCTGCAGGTCGAGCGTGACCTGTTCGACCACGCGGCCCAGGTAGGTGCCTTCGCGCAGGCGCTGGGCGAAGCCGCCGCGCTGGCCGATCGGCAGCAGCTGGCCGGCCAGCGATGGCAGCGCATTCAAGAGCGCCTCATTGAAACCGGGGATGTCTTTCGAGGAGATGCCGTACAGCTCCTGCAGATCGATGACGCTCAGCAGGCAGGGGGAATCGGCGTGGACGTTTGGTCCGCGCAAGAAGCGTTGTTCCAGGATTTGCACGAATAGATCCTTGTAATAATAATGATGTGCGCACCGGGCGGCTGCCCGGTGCGCGGGAAAACTGGTGCACCCAACACGCCGGCGATCAGGCGTCGAACAGCCGGGTGTACATGCGGGTGGCCATCAGGCCCACCGCCGTATGGTGGATCTCGGGCGACATCAGGCCACCCAGCAATTCCATCGCCTGCTGCTTGCCCGGCGCGGCGGCGACCTGTTCTTCGAGCAGCCGGAGTTCGTTGTCCGGCGCTTCCAGGCGCGGGTGGCGGCGAATCAGGCCGCGTTCCGGGAAATGCTCGCTGCGGTCCTGCTGCTGGCCCAGGTTGTCGAGGGTGCGCTGGCGGGCGCGCCAGGTCAGCGCGCGCGGGCCTTCCACACGTCCACCCTCAGGCTTGCTGGTGATCCAGTCGCGCAGCACCTGCTGCTCGTAGGCGCTGAACACGCCGAACATCTCGGCCTTCTCGCCGTGCACCAGGCCCCAGAAGCGGCTGTGCTCGACGGCCTCGCCGCGCTTGATCCAGCCGGCCTTCTCCAGCGCCGCCAGGAAGTCGGGAATCTTGGCCGGGTCGCCCAGCCAGTCGTTGACCGAGCGGCCGGCCACGCGGCAGTAATCCGAGTGCATGTTCTTGCCCACGCTGCTCTTGGCGGCGAGGATGCTCACCAGTTCACCCTGCAGGTCGAATTCGGCGATGCTGGAGGTGGTGCTGGCGCCGATGTCGTTCAGGCGGTAGCCGTCCATCACGCGGCGGTAGAAGGCGTCGCGGTCGCCCACGCGCGGCATCAGGTTCTTCAGGGCCTGCACCGCCTTCTGGGCGTGGCCGCTGGCGGCGTTGTCCACGGTGACGTGCAGCGTGAAGTAGTACGGATCGATGCCGAATTCATTCAGCTCATACGAGGTGATGAGCAGGTGCAGCGGCAGCTGCTCGTAGCCCAGGTTGTAGCCAATAACTTCGGGCAGGAAGTGCTCGACGTTGTGGCCCAGCGCGAGCTGGATCGCACCCTGCACGAAGTGCTCGTCGTCCAGGTTCTCCCAGCCCTCAACGCCGTGCGTCGCCAAGAGCTTGCGGTAGATCGTGACGTGGTTCTTGTCGGGCAGGCCCTCGCCCAGCTCTTCCAGGTAGGTCTTGATCAGCTCATGGTAGGCCGGGTTGTCCCAGTGCTTGAGCAGGCCAAAGAGCCAGGCGCCGTCCACCAGCTTGGTCGCGGCCACCGCCTTGATGAAGTACAGCGCGTGCGCGCGGCACGAGAAATAGCGGCGCGGCGCGCCGTTCTTGCGGGCGGCGAGGTAGTCGCGGTACTCGGCGCCAACGGCGTCGGTGCGCTCTTCGACCCAGCCCGGGAGTTCCGCCAGCGAGGAAGGCAGGTCGGCGGGCAGCGCCTGGACCGCGCCGATCTGGTCGGCGAGATAGGCGCGCGCCTCGTCCGCGTGCGCGCCCGGGTTGTCGTACAGGGCGAAGTACAAGGCCTTGGAGCGCTCACGGGTGGCGGGAGCGCGGCGGGCCGCAGAGGCGGTGGCATCTGCTAACAGCATCGAATTCATGGTCTCGGATCGTGTTGTTGGTCTGGTAGGACGATAGACAACATTATCCAGACTGAACTATTTGCACGAAATCGGTAGCCGCGCTGTGAGTATGTAAGAGTCGGATTACAAAGGTACAAACACGGTACAACAGATTTTCTTACCAGATGGTCAAGATCCCGATTGCGTATCCGCCCCGCGCTGCATGTCCGCCGCTTCCGGATCGCCTTTCGCCTGGGCTTTGTCGTACTGCTCCCGCTGTTTGTCGACCATGTGCGGCGGCAGTGGCGGGATGTTCGGATCCACCACCACTTCCAGCACGAAGGGCTTGTCGGCGGCCAGCGCCCGCTCCCACGCGGCCCCGAGTGCGTCCGGGTCGTCCACCCGCAGGCCGTCCAGGCCCAGCATGCGCGCGTAGTCCGCGTAGGAAAAATCGGGCAGTTGCTGGGAGGGCTCGTACTTGGGCTGGCCCTGCATGCCGCGCTGTTCCCAGGTCACGAAGTTCAGGTCGCGGTTGTTCAGCACCAGTACGATCAAGGTGGGATTGGTCCAGCGTTGGCGGTGCCAGGCGATCGACATCAGGCCGTTGATGCCGTTCATCTGCATCGCCCCGTCGCCGGCCAGCGCGATCGCCGGGCGGTCCGGGTGGGCCAGCTTGGCGGCCAACGCGTAGGGCACGGCCGAGCCCATGGTGGCGAGCGTACCGGATAGCGAGGCCAGCATGCCGGGCCGCAGCTGCAGGTGCAGCGCATACCAGGCCGCCACCGAACCGGAATCGCCGGCCAGGATGACATCGTCCGGCAGGCGCGGCGACAGCTCGGTGAACACGCGCTGCGGGTTGATCGGTTCGGCGGGCTCCATGGCCTTTTGCGCGAGCTGGCTGCGGCTGTCAGCCACCTTGGCCTCGATCCGTTCGCGCCAGCTGCGTTCCTGCTTGCGCTCGAGGAGCGGGATCAGGGCGCGCAGCGTGGCCCTGGCATCGCCCAGCAGGTTCGCTTCCATCGGATAGCGCAGGCTCAGCATGCGGCCGTCGATGTCGACCTGCACCCCGCGCGCCTGCCCTTCCGGCGGCAGGAACTCGGCATACGGAAAGCTCGACCCGACCATCAGCAGCGTGTCGCACTCTTCCATCATGTCGTTGCTGGCGCTGGTGCCGATGATGCCGATCGACCCGGTGACGAAAGGCGGGGCATCCGGCACCACGGCCTTGCCCAGCAGCGCCTTGGCGATGCCGGCGCCCAGCAGTTCCGCGACCTCGAGAAGTTCCGCGTGCGCGCCATGGGCGCCGGCGCCGGCCAGGATCGCCACCCTGCGGCCGGCGTTCAGGATCGCGGCGGCCTGCCGCAGGGCATCCTCGGGCGGCACCGGCGCGCTTGCGGGGGCCCCGATGCCGCTGTAGGTATAGCCGTGCTCGCGCGGCGGACTCGGTACGGCGTCCTGCTCCTGCAGGTCGTTGGGCAGGATGATGCAGGTGACGCAACGCTCGCTGATGGCGATGCGCAGCGCGCGGTCGACCAGGTGGCGCAACTGTTCCGGGGTGCTCGCTATCTGCACGTATTCGCCGGCCACGTCCTTGAACAGCGTGACCAGGTCGACTTCCTGCTGGTAGCTGGCGCCCAGGGCGCTGCGCTTTTGCTGGCCGACGATGGCGACCACCGGTTGGTGGTCGAGCTTGGCGTCGTACAGGCCGTTGAGCAGGTGAATGGCGCCGGGACCTGAGGTGGCCAGGCACACGCCCACCTCGCCCGAGAACTTGGCGTGGCCGCAGGCCATGAAGGCTGCCATTTCCTCGTGCCGGGTCTGGATGAACTCGACCGCCTGCTGGCGTCCGAAGGCGGCCATGATGCCGTTGATCCCGTCGCCGGGATAGCCGAAAACGCGCCGCACGCCCCATCCGTGCAGGCGCTCGAGCAGGAAGTCGCCAAGCGTTGCCATTCGTTCCCCCTTTCAGTCGCGTTTACAGCCGGGCACCCATCCTGGGGTCCGCAATCAGGTGGCCGCCCGACACGCCCACCGGCACCGCGCCCTGCCCCAGCATCCGCGCCACGGCGCGGTCGCCATCGCCAGGCGTGACCTCGACCGCGCGCATGCCTTCCAGCGGCAGGAGCACCTCGAAGCCGGCCTCGATCCCGTCCAGTACGGTATTCAGCACGCAGTAGTCGGTGGCAAGCCCGCACACGGCCAAGCGGGTGATGCCTTCAGCGCGCATGCTGCGCGCCAGGCCGGTGCCGTTGAAGGCGGAGTAGGCGTCCTCCGCCTCAAGCACGGCCTTGGAGACGACGATGGCGTCCCGCGGCAGGCGCAGCGCCGCGCTGAAGGCCGCACCGATGGTATCCGCCACGCAGTGCGGCGGCCACGGTCCGCCCTGGGCCGCGAACGAGCAGTGCTGCCCGGGGTGCCAGTCGCGCGAGGCGTAGATGGGCAGCCGCTGTTCACGATACAGGTCGATGAGTGCGTTGATCGGTTCGATCACCAGGTCGCCGCGCGGCACGGCCAGGCTGCCGCCGGGAAGGAAATCGTTCTGCATGTCGACGATCAGGAGGGCGTCGCCCTTGCCGAGCACGATGGCGCTCATGGAAGCATTCTCCGCAAAGCCGCCGCCCGGGATGGCGGCGTTCATCGGGAGCTTAGCACGGCCCCGAAATGCAGGACGCCCGGCCACCTTGCGGGGGCCGGGCGTCACGGAGAGCTCAGGCGGCGCTGCTTATGCCTTGTTCAGCAGCGAACGCTGGCGCGCGTACAGGAAGTACACCGCCAGGCCGATCGCCAGCCAGATGATGAAGGCCACCCAGGTGTGCCAGCTGAGGAAGGACATCAGGGCCAGGCAGAAGATGATGGCCAGGGCCGGGATCACCGGCACGCCCGGGCAGCGGAAGGCGCGGTGCAGGTCCGGGCGCTTCTTGCGCAGGATGATCACGGCCAGCGACACCAGCGAGAACGCGGCCAGGGTGCCGATGTTGACCAGTTCGGCCAGCACGTCGAGCGGAACCAGGCCGGCGAGCAAGCCGAACACGATGCCGACCATCCAGGTGGCGAAGTACGGGGTGCCGTATTTCGGATGCACTTCCGACAGCTTGGCCGGCAGCAGGCCGTCGCGCGACATCGCGAACAGGATGCGGGTCTGGCCATAGGCCATCACCAGCATCACGGTGCTCATGCCCAGGATCGCGGCCAGGTCGACGAAGCCGGCAACCCAGTCCTGGCCGGCGAACTGCAGGGCCAGCGAGACCGGGTGGTCGACGCCCTTGAACTGCATGAACGGGACGATGCCGGTCATGATGGCGGCCACGATCACGTACAGCACGGTGCAGACGGCCAGCGAGCCGATGATGCCGATCGGGAGGTCCTTGGACGGGTTCTTGACTTCCTCGGCGGCCGAGGTGACGGCGTCGAAGCCGATGAAGGCGAAGAACACCAGCGCGGCGGCGCTCATCACGCTGCTGAAGCCGAAGGGCATGAAGGGCTGCCAGTTGTCCGGCTTGACGTAATTGACGCCGACCACGATGAACAGGATCACGACGCCGGTCTTGATGATCACCATGATGTTGTTCAGGCGCGCCGATTCGCGCACGCCCATCGACAGGATCCAGGTCAGGAACATCATGATCAGGAAGGCCGGCAGGTTGAACATGGTGTTCACGCCGGGCTGGGCGCCCGGGGCCGCGCGCAGCGCTTCCGGCAGCACGATGCCGATGCCCTTGAGCAGCGACTGGAAGTAGCCGGACCAGCCCACCGCGACGGTCGAGGTAGCCAGGCCGTATTCGAGCAGCAGGTCCCAGCCGATCATCCAGGCGACGATCTCGCCCAGGGTGAAGTAGCTGTAGGTGTAGATCGAGCCGGCCACCGGCACGCTCGAGGCGAACTCGGCATAGCAGAGTGCCGCGAAACCGCAGGCCAGCGCGGCGACGACGAAGGAGAGCGTCAGGGCCGGACCCGCGGTGACGGCGCCGGTGCCGGTGAGCACGAAGATACCGGTGCCGATGATGGCGCCGATGCCCATGAGGACGAGGTCGAACGGACCGAGCACCTTCTTGAGACCGCCCGGCTTCTGGGCCGCCGCGACCATCGTGTCAAGATTTTTGGTTCTGAAAAGACTCACTACTCATTCTCCAATCAAAAAATAGTTGGTTCCGCGTCCTTGTTTTGCCGGGGCACCGTATGCCCGCGGTCGCGCGCTGCCATCCGGCCGGTAGACCCGATGCCTGACCCGTGAACCGAGTACGCCATACTGCTGCTCGTCGTTCGTACGCGCAATGCTGCAGACGTGACATTATCACCAGATTGTTGTTTGGAATCAAAGTAAAGTGATGAAAGTCGAATAATTTCTCCGTTCCAATCAGAAATTGTGTCCGTTGCGTATACATCGCGCGTCACCTTCGGCGCTTGATTTCCACAAGTCAACAGAACATAATCGGTGGAACGCCGTATCGCGCGGCGTCGAGCCGCCCGGCCTCCCGCCGCGCACCGCCCGCTTCCACCGACCACGATGACGACTCCACTGGCATCCCGCAGGACAAGGCGGGCCTGGCGCAAGGCCCTCCCGGTCCTGCTGCTGGCGCTGGCCGTCGCGGCGCCAGGGGCGATGGCGCAGGACGAACATCAGGTCGCGGCCCAGCTGCGCCTGCGCGAGCTGGCCCAGCTGGCGGAGCGCAACAACCCGCAGGCGCGCAGCCTGCTGCTGGCCGAAGCCGCCAGCCTTACCCGAAACGCACCCTACCCGGTGCAGGTCGCCTACCTGCGCCTGCTGCGCCGCATCCACAGCGACGCCGGCCAGCTCGGCGAAGCGTATGCGGTCGACGAACGCCTGATCAAGCTTGCGGGTGCACAGGGCGATAACGCGCAACTGGCCCTCGCCAGCCTCGGCCGGGTGCACAAGCGCCTCAACGACAACGATCCGGCCGCCGCCATGGCGCTGCTGGAAACCCTGAACGGCCAGTACCGCGAACTCGGCAACAGCGAGTTCGAGGCGAATGCCGAAGTGGCCTACGGCGCGATCTACAACACCACCGGCCAGCACGACCTCGCACTTGGGCACTACCTGCGCGCGCTCGAGCTGGTGCAGCGCTTCCCCGAGCTGTGGAGCCCGCGCGAAGCCGACCTGCGCCTGGCGCTGGCGCGCCTGTACGTGAACAGCGGCGAAGCCGTCAAGGCGCTGGAATCGACCCGCGCCTACCGCCAGGGCCGCAGCGGCAGCGACCCGATGACGCCGCGGGTCGAGGCCCTGATGCACTTCATGGATGGACGCGCCTTCGTTTCGCTGAACCAGCTGCCGCAGGCGCACGCCGCCTTCAACCGCGCGCTGGTGCTGGCGCGCCGCCACGAGCTGCGCTGGATCGAGGCGAATGTGCTGGGTAACGTCTCGGACGCCTGGCTGCGCGGCCACAACTATGTCGAAGCCGAGCGCGCCGCACGTTCCGCGGTCGCCCTGTCGGAACAGGTAGCCGACCAGAGCGTGATCCAGATGGTGTACGCCAACCTGGGCTTCGCCCTGTTCGGCCAGGGCCGCATGGCCGAAGGCACGGTCTACATCGACCGCACCGCGCAGGAACTGCGCAAGGCCGGCGCCATGCTGGCGGTCTCGAACATCCTGGCCGAAAAGAGCGAAGCGCTGGAAAAGGCCGGCCTGCACCGGCAGGCCCTGGCCACCGTGCGCGAACGCGAGAAGATCCAGGTGAGCCTGGCCATCGAGAGCCGCGACAAGGCCTTCGCCGCCCTGCAGGAACAGTTCAGCGCCAAGCAGCGCGCCGCCCAGATCGAGCGCCTGCGCCAGGAAAATGCGGTCAAGGATGCGGAGATCCGCAACCGCAGCCTGCGCACGGCCCTGGCCTCGCTGGGTGCGGTGCTGGCGCTGGTGCTGTCCGGCTTCGTCTTCATGTTGTACCGCAGGTCGCAGGCGACCGGACGGCGCCTGGCGGAACTGAACGCCGAACTGGCGCACCATTCCGCGCACGATCCGCTCACCGGCCTGTACAACCGGCGCTCGTTCGTGGAGCGCATGCGCGAGCAGCCGCCGCTCGTGGCCGCCGGCGACCGGCAGAACGATTGCTTCACCCTGCTCGACATCGACCACTTCAAGCGCATCAACGACCAGCACGGCCACGCCGCCGGCGACGCAGTGCTGGTCGAGGTGGGCCGCCGCCTGAACGAGGTGGTGCGCGAATCCGACATGGTGCTGCGCTGGGGCGGCGAAGAATTCCTCGTGTATTCGCAGGGCGTGTCCGACACCCAGCGCCCGCTGCTGGTGCAGCGCATCCTGAATGCGATCGCGGCCGCGCCGGTGATGCTGGAAGACGGCACCGCCCTGCAGGTCAGCGCCACCGCCGGCGCCGTGTCGCTGGCGCCCGGCGCGGGCGCCCCGATCGGCTGGGAGCAGGCCATCGCACTGGCCGACCGCGCGCTCTACAAGGGCAAGGAAGCGGGCCGCAACCGCGGCTTCATCGTGGAAGGCGTCGACAATGCGCCCGGTGCGGGCAGCCTGGATGAAAGCAGGCTGCGCCTGCAGCTGGTGATGCCGGACGTGTACTGGCAGCCGGCTTCGTAAACTGCCGGCCTGGCCAAGGCATCAGGCCCTGCTGCGCTTGGCCGCGGCCTTCCCCGCCATCCCCACCACGATTTGCACCAGCGCCGCCGGCCGCAGGGGCTTGGCCATGTATTCGTCGAATCCGGCCTCCAGGGCGCGCTGCTGGTCCTCGCGGCGCGAGAATGCGGTCAGCGCAATGGCGGGCACGCTTGACACGGCGCGCTCGCGCGCGGCGCGGATGCGCCGGATCAGCTCGAAGCCATCCATCAGCGGCATGCCGATATCGCTGATCAACAGGTCCGGGCGCTCGCGCTCGATCATGCGCAGCGCGTCGCCCGCGCTCATCGCGGTGAGGATGCGGGCGCCGGTCTCGGACAGTACCTGCTGCACCAGCTCCAGCGAATCGGGTTCGTCGTCCACCACCAGCACCGACAGGCCCGCCAGGCTGCCGCCGGCCGCGGCGCGCGCGTCCTCGTCCGGCGCGGCGGTGGGCGCCGCCGTCGGCTCGAGCGTGGCGCCGCCCTGGTGGATCGGCAGGTGCACGGTGAAGGTGGCGCCGCGCCCGGTCCCGCCGCTGGCGACCGTGATCGCACCACCCTGCAGCTCGACCAGCTGGCGCGCGATCGCCAGGCCCAGCCCGAGGCCGCCATGGCGGCGCGCCGACGAGGAGTCGGCCTGGCGGAAGCGGTCGAACACATAGGGCAGGAATTCGGGATCGATGCCGATGCCGGAATCGGCCACGTCGATCGACACTTCGTCGCCCTCGCGCGTCACGCTTACCGCCACCCGGCCTCCCGGTTCGGTGAACTTGATCGCGTTCGACACCAGGTTCGACATCACCTGCTGCATGCGCCCGGGGTCGCCCAGCACCGGCCCGGCATCGTAGTCGACGTCGGACACCAGGTGGATCTGCTTGGCGATCGCCGCCGGGCGCGCGGTCTCGAGCGCGGCGTTGACGAATTCGGCCGCCGTCACCGGGCGCGTCTCGACCCGGATCTTGCCGGCGATGAGGCGGCTCATGTCCAGCATGTCTTCGATCAGCTGCGACTGGGCGCGCGCATTGCGTTCGATGGTCTCCAGGCCGCGCCGCAGCATTGCCTCGTCGCGCGCGCCCTGCAGCAGCAGCTGCGACCAGCCCAGCATCGCGTTGAGCGGAGTGCGCAGCTCGTGCGACAGGGTGGCCAGGAATTCGTCCTTCAGCTGGCTCAGGTGCTCGGCCTCGACCCGCGCCTTCTGCTCGCGCAGGTAGAGTTCCTGGCGCTCGGCCGCCGTTTCCAGCGAGGCCGCCAGGGTGCGGTTGCGCGACTCGAGCCGGGTATCGAAGATGGCGGCCAGCAGCGCGATGCTGAGCACGGCGAAGGTCGCCACCGCGACCAGGATTGCCAGGTGATCCTGGTTGACGCCATTCTCGGCGGCGCGGCAGATGCTGTTGGCCTCGAAGTGGGCCGCGGCCATGCCGGTATAGTGCATGCCGGCGATCGCGCCGCCCATCACGACGGCGGCGCCCAGCTGCACCAGGCGCGGGTGGCGCATGCTGGCGCCCAGCCGGAAGCCGATCCAGAGCGCGCCGGCGGACGCGCCGATCGCGATCGCCACCGAAGCGAGGAACAGCCAGGGATCATAGGTGATCGGCGGATCCATGCGCATGCCGGCCATGCCGGTGTAGTGCATGGCGTTGATGCCCAGGCCCATCAACACCGCGCCCCAGGCCAGGTGGCGCCCGCCCAGCTCGCGGTGGCGCAGCTGCCACAGGGCCAGGCCGGAGACGACGACCGGCAGAAGCCAGGATACGAAGGTGATCCACGGATCGTAAGCGAGCGGCATCGGCAGGCGGAACGCGAGCATGCCGATGAAGTGCATGGCCCAGATGCCGCTGCCCATGGCAAAGGCGCCGCCGGCCATCCAGAAATGCCGTGCCACGCCCTGGACGGCCTTGACCCGCACCGCCAGGCTCAGGGCCGTGTAGGAGGCGAAGATCGCCGCCAGGATCGAGAGCAGCACCAGGCTTGGTTGATAGTGGCCGATCAGCATGGGAGGTCGTGGGTTCCTTGGGTATCCGCAGCGCGCAGGGCAATCCTCGTGCTTTCGAGTGTACACGAGCGGCACGAGCGCACGCCCTAACGGCTTGCCGTGCGGCAATTCTACAGGATCGCGCGGGCGCTGGCGCACGCCCGATGCGCCTGCGCCACAGTGCGGATCAGGCCGCGCTGCTGTCGCCGTCCGCCACCACGCGGTCGCGCCCGCCCCGCTTGGCCGCGTACAGGGCCTTGTCGGCCGCCTCGATCAGGAGTGCCGGTTCGTTCAGGCGCTCGGGGTCGCAGGCAGCCGCGCCGATGCTGAGGGTCACCCAGGGCCTCACCGCCGACGGCGCATGCGGCAGCTTCAACGCCGCCACGTGTTCGCGGATCGCGTTCGCGTGAGCACGCGCCTGCGCCAAGGAGGTGTCGGGCAGGATTGCGGCGAACTCCTCGCCGCCGTAGCGCGCCGCGACGTCGGCTGGGCGCTTGCACATGCCCGCCAGTGCCTGCGCTACCGCGGTGAGGCAGGCATCGCCTTCCTGGTGGCCGAAGTGGTCGTTGTAGGCCTTGAAGGAATCGATGTCCATCAGCAGCAGCGACAGCGCGCCGCCGTTGCGCTGGGCGCGCCGCAGTTCGCGGTCGAGGGCGACGTCGAAGTGGCGGCGGTTGGCGATGCCGGTCAGGCCATCGATATAGGAACGGGCGCGCAGCGACTCGGCGTGGTCGAGCAGGCGGCGCTCGCGGCCGGCCGCGCCGCTGACGTCGCGGATCTCGATCAGGCAGAAGCGCTCGCCGCCTTCGCTGAACGGCGTCACGCTGACCGCCTGCTCGATGCGCTCGCCGTCGAAGCTGCCCGCTTCACGCAGCGGGAACGGGGTGCGGCCGCTAGACGCCGGCACCGTGGTCGCCAGCTCTTCGGTCAGCGCCGCCAGCACCGCAGCCTCGACCCGCGAACCGCGCAACTCGGGGAAGACGTCGTACAGGGAGCGGTCGCGCACGCGCGCGGCGCCATAGCCTGAACGCGGCACCATCCAGCCGTTCCACAGCACGATCTCGTGCGCGGCATCGAGCACGACCAGACCGCAGTCGACGAGGTTGAGGACGCGCGCGGCCAGCGCGCTGTCGGGTTCGGGCTTGATATGCATCGCCGGCTAGCACAAAGATGTCGAAAGGAAACTAAGGGATGATACCCGAGTTCTCTACTCCGATGTCTCCTTCCGCCCCCAGGATCGCTGCCAGCTGTTCCGGTGCAGCGGGCTTGAGCAGGTGATGGTCGAAGCCCGCCTCGCGCGAACGCGCGCGGTCTTCCTGCGCACCCCAGCCGGTCAGCGCCACCAGGCGCAGGTCCTTCAGTCCGGGCAATGCGCGCAGGGCGCGTGCGGTCTGGTAGCCATCCATGCCGGGCATGCCGATGTCGAGGAAGGCCAGGTCGGGCGCGAACGCCGGCGCCGCCTGCAGCGCCTGGGCGCCGTCGTAGACCGTGCGCACCGTATGCCCACCCGCCTGCAGCAGCGCAGCGAGCGAGTCGGCGGCATCGGTGTTGTCATCCGCGACCAGGATGCGCATGCTGGCCCCGGTGCGTGCGCCAGTGCCGTCGTGGGCCGCCGGTTCACCCTCGGCCCCTACCTGCGCCGCCGGCAGGCGCACGGTGAAGCTGCTGCCCTGGCCTGGTCCCCGGCTTTCGGCGGCGACGGTCCCGCCATGCAGCATCACCAGGTGGCGCACCAGCGAGAGCCCGATCCCGAGCCCGCCCTTGGAGCGGTCCAGGCTGCGCGCGACCTGGGTGAACATGTCGAAGATCGAGCCGAGCGCGTCCTGGGCGATGCCGATGCCGGTGTCCGATACCCGCAGCACCACGCCGCCCTCCTCCATGCCGCCCTCGATCCGCACCCGCCCGCCCGGCGGCGTGTACTTGGCGGCGTTCGACAGCAGGTTGCTCAGCACCTGGCTCAGGCGCACGTGGTCGGCGTCCAGCCACAGCGGCTGTTCCGGCACCGCCAGGTCCAGCGTGTGGCGCGCCGCCTCCAGCAGGGGCATGCTGGTCTCGACGGCGCTGGCGACCACCGCCTGCAGCGTGACGCGCTCGACCTTCAGCACCACCTTGCCGGTCGAGACGCGGGCGATGTCGAGCAGGTCGTTGATCAGGTGGACCATGTGTCCCACCTGGCGCTCCATCATGGCGCGCACCCGCGCCATCGCTTCCGGCTTGCCCTCGCTGACGCGCAGCACCTCCAGTCCGTTGCGGATCGGCGCCAGCGGATTGCGCAGTTCGTGCGCCAGCGTGGCCAGGAATTCCGACTTGTGGCGGTCGGCCTCGCGCAGGGCTTCGGTCGAGCGCACCCGCTCGATGTGGGCCCAGCAGCGCTCGACCACGGCGTCGACCAGCGCGATCTCGTCCGCCGTCCAGCGCCGCGGCGCGCGCTGGTGCACCGCCATCATCGCCACCAGCCTGCCCTGCTTGACCAGCGGGCAGCAGATGATGGCCTTGATGCCGATCCGGTTGAACATGTCGGCGCCGTCGTCGGGCGCGAGTTCCGCGTCGACGTCGTTGACCACCAGATCGAGGCCGACCCGCAGCCGGGACGTGGCGCGCGAGCCGAACAGGTCGAGCGAGTAGACGCCGACGGTGCTGAAGGCGCCCGGCTCGGTCCAGTCGTGGCGGATGGTGAAGCGGTCGTTGTCGGGCTCCAGGTCGGCGTAGGCGACGCGGGTCACGCCGAGGTGTTCGCCCAGCAGCCGCGTGGCGCCTTCCATGATGGCCTTGGGATCGGCGGCGATCCGGGTCGCCTCTCCGATGTCGTCCAGCAGACGCAGGCGCTCTTCGACCCGGCGCCGCTCAGTGCCGTCGGCGCCGGTGGCGGACAGGCACTCGACCCGGCCATCGTCGCCGAAGAGTGGCGCGATGACGACGTCGGCATGGCGCCGGCTCCCGTCCGCGCTGAAGTACGGCAGGCCGCAGCGAAACACCGTCCCGGAGGCTGCCTGGGCCACACCGGCGCGCACCTGCTGCACCAGCGCCGGGTCGCCGCGCCACCAGCCGCCTTCCCACAGCGGCCTTCCCACCACTTCTTCACGCAGGTAAGCCCAGGGCGCGAGCGCCTGGCGGTTGACCTCGACCACTGTGCCGCCTGGGGTCAGCAGGGCTGCGTACTCGGTGCTTTGCTCGAAAAAGGCGCGCAACATGGCGCCCTGGCGGACCTGGTCGCGCGCTTGGGTGGACGGGTCGGGTGGATTCATGCGGATCGGGCTTCCTGTCGCGGCGAGGTCATGGGCCGATACCTTACCACTTCAGACACCCCGCCGTGTCAAAACGCGTATTTGCAAAAAATGGACGCTCGTGATTTTTCGTGAGCCTTGGAGCATATCTTTCCGGATACGATCAAGGCTGGTGCGGTCGACTGACTGCAAATGAGAAGTGACATGGGCGAACGGAAGGAACAAGCAATGGCTGGCAAAATGATGGGTGAAGAATTCGGCATCGATATGGTCGTGACGGACGCGGTAGGCAGCGAGCTGGCCGCGGCCGCGCCATCCCTGAACGCCCCGTGGCCTGCCGCGCCGCATGAACTGCGCCGCCTGCGCATCCGCAAACGCGAAAGCCAGGAGAAATTCTGGAGCCGCTTCGGCGTGACCCAGTCCAGCGGCAGCCGCTTCGAAACCGGCGTCGTGATCCCGCCGCCCGTGGCAATCCTGCTGCGCCTGTACGTGAACGGCACGCTCAAGGACGAAGACCTGCACGGCTGAGCAGCCGGCGACGCCATCCGCTGCGCCCCGGCAGCGGACGGCGCCCGTAGTGCCTTACTCTGCACTACTTCTGTTTTTATGAAGTAATAGTTCTGTATTCTTCGCTTTTCCCGGGGTATCCGGGTGCTTTATCCTTATGCATGAGCAGCGCGGCTCAGGAAGCCGCCTGCCGCTATCGATCAACGCACACCGGAACCATGAAACGCATCGTCCTTCTCATCGCGACCAACTTCGCCATCATGCTGGTGCTGGGCATCTCGGCCAGCCTGCTCGGCGTCAACCGCTTCCTCACTGCCAATGGCCTGAACCTCGGCGCCCTGCTCGTCTTCGCAGGCCTGATGGGCTTCGGCGGCGCCTTCATCTCGCTCCTGATCTCCAAGCCGATGGCCAAGTGGTCGACGGGTGCGCGCGTGATCGCGCAGCCGGCCAACGCGACCGAAGCCTGGCTGCTGTCCACCGTGGCCGCCCAGGCCCAGCGCGCCGGCATCGCCATGCCGGAAGTCGCGGTGTATGAGGGCGAGCCGAATGCCTTCGCGACCGGCGCCTCGAAGAACGCTTCGCTGGTGGCGGTGTCCACGGGCCTCCTGGCCTCGATGACCCAGGAAGAAGTCGAAGCGGTGCTGGCGCACGAAGTCGCCCACATCGCCAACGGCGACATGGTGACCCTGACCCTGATCCAGGGCGTGGTGAACACCTTCGTGATCTTCCTGGCGCGCGTGGTCGCCTACGCGGTCGACAGTTTCCTGCGCAAGGACGAGGAAAACACCGGCCCCGGCATCGCTTACACCATCACGGCCATCGTTTGCGATATCCTGTTCGGCATCCTGGCCAGCATCATCGTGGCCTGGTTCTCGCGCCAGCGCGAATACCGCGCCGACCGCGGCGCCGCCAGCATCATGGGCAGCCCGCGTCCGATGATCGCGGCCCTGCAGCGCCTGGGCGGCCTCGCGCAGGGCGCGCTGCCGAAGAACATGGCGGCGTCGGGCATCGCCGGCGGCGGCGTGCTGTCGCTGTTCAGCAGCCACCCGTCGTGCGAGGATCGCGTCGCCGCGCTCCAGCGCGCTTGACCAGCAAGACAACAAGAATAAAGGAGACCCGGGCCAGGATGCGCTACTCGACACTCGTGCTGCCGACGCTGTTCGCGATCGGACTGGCGCTGCTGCTGCAGCACTTCCTCGGCTCGCTGGCCTGGGCCGGCCTGCTGGCGGTCATCACCTGGCCGCTGCACCAACGCCTGCAGGCGCGCGGCCTGCCGCGCATGGCCAGCGCCAGCATCCTGCTCGGACTGCTGATCCTCTGCTTCGTCGGTCCCTCGCTGCTGTTGATCAAGGCCCTCGGCAACGAGCTGGTCGGCATCCAGCGCCTGCTGTTCGAACTCAACAAGGTCGGCGTGCCGGCGCCCAGCTGGCTGCAGGGCATCCCGCTGGTGGCCGAGCGCATCCTCGCGTGGTGGAACGAGCACCTGGCGGTGCCGGGCGGCCTGAACGCGCTGATCCAGACCACGCTGGGCGACGTCATGCCGCACCTGACCGGCGCGGCGCGCTTCTGGGGTTCGGTGATCCTCGCCAACGCGCTGTACCTGTTCCTCACGCTGCTGACCCTGTTCATCCTCTACCTGCACGGGCCGGCCGTGGTGCGCTACGTCGACGGCGCGGGAGTGCGCCTGCTGCCCGATCATTACCCCAACCTGCGCCGCATCCTGCCGCTGTCGGTGCGCGGCACCGCGCTCGGCCTGTGCTCGATCGCGGTGCTCGAAGGGGTCGTGCTCGGCATCGCCTACTACGTCGCTGGCGCACCGGCCCCGGCCCTGCTCGGCGTGATCACCGGCTACCTGGCCCTGATCCCGGGCGGCGCGCCGCTGTCCTTCACCATGGTCTCGCTGCTGTTGCTCGGCCAGGGCAATGCGGGCGCGGCGCTCGGCCTGTTCACCTGGGGCGCCGTGGAGCTGTTCATGGTCGACAAGTTCATCCGCCCGAAACTGATCGGGCACCGCGTCAACCTGCCCTTCCTGGCAGTGCTGTTCGGCCTGCTCGGGGGCGTGTCGACGCTGGGCGTGATCGGCCTGTTCGTGGGCCCCTTCATGATGGCGGTGCTGTTCAGCTGGCTGCGCGCGAACCAGACTGCGTCCTAAGGCGCACGGCACAAAGCAAAAGGCCCGCAGCGTTTGTCGCTGCGGGCCTTTTTTGTATTCTGGTGGGAAGTGCAAGTTTCGAACTTGCGACCCCTGCAGTGTGAATGCAGTGCTCTACCCCTGAGCTAACCTCCCGAGTGCGCGTATTATGCACTATCCCTTGAGTTTCATCAATATGAAACCGCAATGACCAGCTAGCTTGGAGTGTTCCAGTGAATAACGCTGATATGACCGACGCTGCGATCCTCTTGCCAAAGCGGCGCACCCTGGCGCGCTGCGCAGCCTTTCTCGCCGGCGCCGCGCTACTCCTGCCCCGCCGCACCGGTGCGGTCCCGCTGCCGAAAGTGCCTTATGTACCCACCCCGCCAGACCTGGTGCGGCGCATGCTGGCGCTGGGCCGCATCAAGCGCGGCGACGTGGTGTACGACCTGGGCTGCGGCGATGGCCGCATCGTGATCGAAGCGGCGCGGCGCTACGGTGTACGGGGTGTCGGCATCGACCTCGATCCCGAGCGCATCCGCGAAGCACGCGAGAACGCGCGCCGCGCAGGCGTGGAAGAACTGGTGCAGTTTCGTCAGGCCGACCTGTTCGAAACCGACCTGAGTCCGGCCACGGTCGTCATGCTCTACCTGCTGTTCGAAGTGAACCTGAAACTGATGCCGCAGCTGTGGCGCCAGCTGCGCGCGGGCAGCCGGGTGGTGTCGCACGACTTTCACATGGGTGGACAGTGGCCACCCGAAGAGATCGTGCGGGTGGGCCGCAAGACCTTGTATGCGTGGACCATCACACCCGACCTCAAATGGTACGCGGCGCAGCAATAAAAAAACGCTGTCCACCTGCGCGGACAGCGTTCTTTTTTGAATCTGGTGGGAAGTGCAAGTTTCGAACTTGCGACCCCTGCAGTGTGAATGCAGTGCTCTACCCCTGAGCTAACCTCCCGAAGCGAGGCGTATTATGCCACAGGATCACTCAGCCGTCACCTGCAAAGGCGAATAATTCCGCCAGACGCAGCTGCCCTTCACATTCTTGTCCAGGCCCACCAGCACCTCGTTGTGCGCGGCGAGCTCGTCGCTGCTGGCCGCGAGCACGATGATCTCGCCCAGCGGACCGGCATCGCCCAGTTCGCCGCCGGCGCTGGCTTCGACCGCGACATCCATGGTCAGCGAGTTCTGGCCGCGCGTCATCGCCAGGTACACGTCCGCCAGCAGTTCCGAGTCGAGCAGCGCGCCGTGCAGCTTGCGGTGGGCGTTGGAGATCTCGTAGCGGTCGCACAGTGCGTCCAGCGAGTTGCGCTTGCCCGGATGGAGTTCCTTGGCCTGCACCAGGGTGTCGATCACGCCGCTGCAATACTGCGTGAAGGGCGGCAGGCCGAGGCGCTGGAATTCGTGGTTCAGGAAGCCCAGGTCGAAGGGCGCGTTGTGGATGATGACTTCGGCGCCCTGCACGAATTCGCGCAGCTCCTCGACGATCTCGTGGAACTTCGGTTTGTCGCTCAGGAATTCCGTCGTCAGGCCGTGCACCGCCAGCGCCGCTTCGTCCGAATCGCGTTCCGGGTTGATATAACGGTGGAAGTT
This sequence comes from Massilia sp. IC2-477, assembly GCF_020707265.1. GTDB lineage: Bacteria > Pseudomonadota > Gammaproteobacteria > Burkholderiales > Burkholderiaceae_D > Telluria. The sequence goes on along the minus strand of NZ_JAJFEQ010000003.1, from coordinate 333,951 downwards.
ATTCCCGGTCAGTTTGCGGTTGACGATCTCGACGCAGCCGACTTCGATGATGCGGTCGCCCGTGCGGGGATTCAGGCCGGTGGTTTCGGTATCGAGGACGATCTGGCGCATGGTATGTCTTACTGATGAGTTGGAGCGAGGCGAAGTATAGCGCAGCAGGATCGCGGCCGGGATGCCCGCCGGACGCGCTGTTGTCAAATTAACGCTTGACGGATGCCGCGCCGCGGTTGGCCAGCACGTCGGCCCGCTCGTTGCCCGGATGACCGTTGTGGCCGCGTACCCAGCGCCATTCGACCGCGTGCTGCTGCTGCGCGAGGTCGAGCGCCTTCCACAGGTCGTCGTTCTTCACGGGCTCCTTGGTCGAGGTCTTCCAGCCGCGCGCCTTCCAGCCGTGGATCCATTCCGAGATCCCCTTCTGCACGTACTGGCTGTCAGTGTGCAGGACCACTTGGCATGGCCGATTGAGTACGCCTAGCGCCTCGATCACGGCGCGCAGCTCCATGCGGTTGTTGGTGGTGTTCGGCTCGCCGCCGAAGATTTCCTTTTCGTGGCCACCCGAGACCAGGAGTGCGCCCCAGCCGCCCGTGCCCGGATTGCCCTTGCAGGCGCCGTCGGTGAAGATCTCGACCTTGGTCGCGTTGTTGTTGGTTTCGCTCATTCTCTGTTCGCCGCCGGCACTGCCTGCGGACGCTTGCTCGTTTTCTTGTTCCATGCAGGTCCGATGATGTGCATGCCCTTGACCCGCTTGATGGCGTGGACCACGTACACGGCGCCCAGGTAGGGCCACCAGCGCCGGCCGGCCGACTCCATCATCGAGAACCGGCTCAGCCAGTGGGCTGTCCGGCACGGCGGCGCATAGCAGCCGAAGTGGCTGCGGCTCACGCCGAGATTCAGCAATTTTAACCAGTCCTTGAGGCGCGGCATAGAGATGAACTCGCCGGAGGCCGGCAGGTAGCCGTTGCGCGTGACCTTGCCCACGCCCTGGCGCATGCCCCACAGGCTGGCCGGGTTGAAGCCGCAGATGATCACCTGCCCTTCCGGGATCAGCACGCGTTCGACTTCGCGCAAGACCTGGTGCGGCTCGGCGGCGAACTCGAGCACGTGCGGCAGCACCACCAGGTCGATGCTGTGCGAGGCGAAGGGCAGCTCTTCGAAATCGAGCGCCACCGCGATCTGCTGGCCGCCCGCGGCAAAGGCGAGTTCGTCGGCGGTCGAGCTGCGGATCGCGGCCTGCCACTTGTTGGGCATGCGGCTGGCCGCCAGCGCATCGAGTTGCGGCACGCCGATCTGCAGCGCATTGAAGCCGAAGATATCGACGGTGAGCTCGTCGAGGCAGGCCTGCTCGAAGGCGCGCACGTAGGCGCCCGCCGGCGATTGCAGCCAGCGGTCGAGCGCTATAATGGATTTTTCTGAAGCCGCGCTATCCATGCCACCCCTTGAGCCTTCCGTATTGACCATGACGAGCCAGCCACATCGCGACCTGTCGGTCCTGACTGTTCCTGCATTTAACGACAACTACCTGTGGGTGATCCATGACGGCGCGCATGCCGCGGTGGTGGACCCGGGTGATGCCGGTCCGATCCGCGACGCGCTGACCCAGCACGGGCTGTCCCTGACTGCCATTTTACTCACCCATCACCATGCTGACCATATCGGCGGTGTACCGTCCCTGCTGGCGCAAGCAAATGTGCCTGTGTTTGGGCCGCGCAATGACGGCATCGACGGCATCACGCACCCGCTGGGCGAAGGCGATCGCATCACGGTTCCCGGGCTCGACCTGGAACTCGACGTGCTTGACGTGCCGGGCCATACCCTGGGACACATTGCCTATGTACGGCGCAGCCCAGGTGCGCACTGGCTGTTCTGCGGCGATACCCTGTTCGCCGGCGGCTGCGGCCGCCTGTTCGAAGGCACACCAAGCCAGATGATGGACTCGCTCGCCAAGCTCGCGGCGCTGCCGGACGATACGCTGGTCTATTGCGCGCATGAATATACGGTGTCAAATCTGCGCTTTGCGCAGGCGGTCGAGCCGGATAACCAGGGACTGGCCTTGCGCATGAAGGACGCGAGCGAGAAGCGTGGAACGCGGCTGCCGACGGTGCCGTCGACGATCGGGCTGGAGCGTGGGACGAATCCCTTCCTGCGCGCTACCGAGCCGGGGATCGTGAAGAGTCTGATGGATGCGGGCCGTTTGAAGCCCGGGGCATCGCCGGTTGAAGCGTTCGCGGCGCTGCGCGAGTGGAAGAACGTGTTTTGATTTTGTAGGGTGGCCGGCTCTGCCGGCCACCCTACGGACATCAGATTTCTTCGTACAGCGGCAAGGTCAGGAACTCCGCAAACGTATCCGAGGTCGACATCTGTTCGAAGATCTCGGCCGCGCGCGTATAGCTCGGGCTGTCCTCGTTCGGCGCAACGACGGCTTTCACCTTGGCGAGTTCTTCCGGAATCATCGCGCGCACCATGTCGGCCGTGACCTTGCGGCCATCTTCCAGCACACCTTTCGGGGTACGGATCCACTGCCACACCTGCGAGCGGCTGATCTCGGCGGTCGCCGCGTCTTCCATCAGGTTGTGGATCGGCACGCAGCCATTACCGGCGAGCCAGGCGCCCAGGTAGTGGATGCCGACGTTGATGTTGTAGCGCAGGCCCTCTTCCGTGATCGGCGTTTCCGGCTTGAAGTCGAGCAGTTCGGCTGCCGTGACGTTCACGTCCGGACGCTGCTTGTCGATCTGGTTGGGGCGCTCGCCCAGCACCTTGACGAATTCCGTCATCGCCAGTTCCACCAGGCCCGGGTGCGCCACCCAGCCGCCGTCATAGCCGTCGGTCGCATCGCGCGCCTTGTCATTGCGTACGCCGCCCATCGCGACGTCGTTCTTGGCCGGATCGTTCTTGATCGGGATCAGCGCCGACATGCCGCCGATCGCGGGCGCACCGCGCTTGTGGCAGGTCTTGAGCAGCAGCAGCGCGTAGGCACGCATGAAGGGCGCCGTCATGGTCACCTTGGCGCGGTCGGCCAGGCAGAAGTCCTTGTCCAGCTTGAACTTCTTGATGCATGAGAAGATGTAGTCCCAGCGGCCCGCATTGAGGCCGGCGCTGTGCTCGCGCAGCTCGTACAGGATTTCGTCCATCTCGAAGGCGGCCAGGATGGTCTCGATCAGCACGGTGGCCTTGATGGTGCCGCGCGGGAGGCCGAGCTCTTCCTGGGTCATCACGAAGATGTCGTTCCACAGGCGCGCTTCGAGGTGCGATTCCATCTTCGGCAGGTAGAAATACGGACCGGCGCCGCGCGCCAGCTGTTCCTTTGCATTGTGGAACATGAACAGCGCAAAGTCGAAGATGCCGCCGGAGACGCGCTTGCCGTCGACCAGCACGTGTTTTTCATCCAGGTGCCAGCCGCGCGGACGCACGACCAGGGTCGCGACCTTGTCGTTCAGCTTGTAGGTCTTGCCCTTCTGTTCGAGCGAAATCGTGCCGCGCACGGCGTCGGACATGTTGACCTGGCCCGTGATCTGGTTGTCCCAGTTGGGCGTGTTCGAATCTTCGAAGTCGGTCATGTAGCTGTCCGCGCCCGAGTTCAGCGCGTTGATGACCATCTTGCGCTCGACCGGGCCGGTGATCTCGACGCGGCGGCATTCGAGCGCCTGCGGGATCGGCGCGACCTTCCAGTCGCCTTCGCGGATGTGAGCCGTCTCCGGCAGGAAGTCCGGGCGCTCGCCGGCGTCGAGGCGGCGCGCACGCTCGGCGCGGGCGCCAAGCAGCTGCTGGCGGCGCGGCTCGAAGGCGCGGCTCAGCTTCGCGACCAGCTCGAGTGCCTCAGGCGTGAGGATCCGTTCGTAACCGGGCTTGATGTCGGCCGTGATCTGCATGCCGGCGGGGATGGCGATGGTCATTGCGCTTGCTCCTGTAAATAGAAAACCGGTGCGCGCCAGGCCTGGACGGCAGCCTTGGCGTTTGTCATAGCATCAAGTATATTCACTTACAGATAGCTAAACGATACATTTTCTCACTACATCTGTGCGTTTTTGTATCAAATGGGGAAGCGCACATGGACAAGTTCAGGCAGATCTCGACCTTCGTGGAAGTGGTAGCGCGCGGCAGCCTGTCGGCGGCGGCGCGCGCCGAGGGCATCGCACCGGCCATGATCGGCCGCCGCCTCGACGCCCTGGAGGCACGGCTCGGGGTCAAGCTCCTGCAGCGGACCACGCGCCGCCTGGTGCTGACCGACGAGGGCGCCGCCTTCCTGGAGGATTGCCAGCGCATCCTCAGCGAACTGGAGGAAGCCGAAGCCGCCGCGAGCGAGCGCAGCGCCCATGCCAGCGGACACCTGTTCGTCTCGGCCCCGGCCGGCTTCGGACGCCAGCACGTCGCGCCCCTGCTGCCCTCTTTCCTCGCCGAGCATCGCGACGTGACGGTCAACCTGAACCTCACCGACCGCCTGGTCGACGTCGTCGGCGAAGGCGTGGACGTGGCGATTCGCATCGCCAGCCTGACCGATTCCAGCCTGGTCGGCACCAAGCTGGCGGACAACCACCGCGTGGTCGTGGGCACGCCCGCCTACCTCAAGCGCCACGGCAGGCCGCGCGTGCTGGCCGACCTAGCCAGGCACAACTGCCTGGCGATCAGCAGCGAAGGCAGCCAGCGCGGCTGGACCTTTCTCGATGCGGGCAAGCCGGTCACGCTGAAAGTGGGCGGCAACATGGAGTGCAACGACGGCGCCGTACTGCACGCCTGGGCGCTGGCCGGCAAGGGCTTGGCCTGGCGCTCGATGTGGGAAGTCGGAAGCCAGATCGCATCTGGCGAATTGTGCACGGTGCTCGACGAATTCGCGGCGCCGGGGAATGACATCTACGCGGTATTCGCCCAGCGCCAGCACCTGCCCTTGCGCATCCGCGCTTTCGTCGATTTCCTGCGCCGAAACTATTCTCAGCCGAATTACTGGCAGATTTGACGGTGTAGCGGATCCGACGGGCAAAAAAAATCCCCGGCGATCCGGGGATTTTTTACTATCGCTGGAGAGCGATTACAGCGGCTGGATGTTCGCGGCCTGCTTGCCCTTCGGGCCAGTGGTCACGTCGAACGACACGCGCTGGTTCTCTTGCAGCGATTTGAAGCCGTTGGTCTGGATAGCCGAGAAGTGAGCGAACAGATCTTCGCCGCCTTCATCAGGGGTGATGAAGCCGAAACCCTTCGAGTCATTGAACCATTTAACGATGCCAGTTGCCATTACAATTTCCTATTTCAGTTAAGTTGGGCTTACGCCCGTTTAAGATCGTTTGAAGAAGCAAGAAAGGAATGACAGACAGACTGCACTACTACCTACAACCCAACGATCCCGCATTATACCGAATAAAATCGGTGCGACACGCACTTCGCAAAATAAATAAGCGCGTAACCGCAACAATTCCCATAAAAATTCCTATGTTCAACTTTTATGGGGGCGTTTTTGAATCGGCACACGAAAAACTATAGGCCAACGAGTGGATGGAAATTTGCGCCGGATCAAACGATTCAGCAGTGACTTATTGCGCACGCGCATTATCCCCAGCGCAAAACGGGCTTAGGCGCCTTTGGGGATGTCGGCCAGGCCACGCGGATTGTGCTGCGCCGCCGCCACGAACTGCGCCAGTTCGCCGACCCAGGCTGACCAGTCGCTGGCAGCAACCTGTTCGAAGGCGGTCAGCACCCGCAGGCGCTGTTCGAGCGCGCGGGCGTGCTGGCCGAGGCCGCGGTAGCCGAAGGTGGCGGCGGAGCCGGCCAAGGTGTGCAGCATCGCCTGCAGCTCGGCCGCGCTTGCTGCCGGCGCCGCCGGGTCGAGCCCGGCGGCCAGCAGCCCGAGGCGCTCGAGCACGGCAGGCAGTTTATCGGCGAAGCTGGCGTTCGCCGACGCCAGGCGCGAGAAGAACTGCTGGTCCGCCCCGTGCATGGTCGCCGTCCCGTCGGGCTTATTTGGTGCCGAAGATGCGGTCGCCCGCATCGCCCAGGCCCGGCACGATGTAGGCGTCTTCGTTCAGGTGCGAGTCGAGGGAGGCGACATACACCTTCACGTCCGGATGGGCCTTGTGGAACACCTCGATGCCTTCCGGCGCAGCCACCAGCGCCAGGAACAGGATCTGGTCGCTGGAGACGCCGCGCTTCTTCAGCACGTCGACGGCATGCACCGCCGAATTGCCGGTCGCAACCATCGGATCGCACAGGATGAAGGTGCGCTCGTTGGTATCCGGCAGGCGCACCAGGTATTCGACCGGCTCGTGGGTGTCCGGGTCGCGGAACACGCCGATGTGGCCGACGCGCGCCGATGGCACCAGTTCCAGCAGGCCGTCGCTCATGCCGATGCCGGCACGCAGGATCGGCACGATGGCCAGCTTCTTGCCGGCGATGACCGGCGCCTCGATGGTCACCAGCGGGGTCTGCACGGTGCGGGTGGTGAGCGGCAGGTCGCGCGTGATCTCATACCCCATCAAGAGCGTGATTTCCCGCAGCAGCTCGCGGAAGGTGCGCGTCGAGGTGTCGTGCTCGCGCATGTGCGACAGCTTGTGCTGGATGAGCGGGTGGTTCAGGATGAAGAGGTTGGGAAAGCGCGGATCTTGTTTCATGGTGTATGTCAAACGGGATGGGTGTGAAGCGTCAACCGGCATTATCCCAGCCGCGCGCCCGTTTGTCCCTTCTTTTTATGCACATTTCGACAAGAATCGGCCCGCGGCCACGCTTTGTCCTTCGTACTCAGGTCACCAGGGTGCGCGCCAGGATCGCCGCGCAGTCGGTGCCGGCCGGCAGCCGGCCGAAGGCGCCGCCCGGTTCGCGCGCGACGCGCGAGGCGACGAAAGCGTCCGCCACGTAGCCCGGCGCATGGCGCAGCAGCAGCGCGCCCTGCACCGCCAGCACCAGGCGCTCGGCCAGGCGGCGCGCCCCGCCCTCGTCCTGCACCAGCGCCGGCAGCTCGTCCAGCAAGGCTTCGGCACAGGCGGCGAAGCGCGGGTCGAGTCCGGCCGCCGGCATCAGTTCCGCGGCCAGCGCCGCGCCTGCCTCCGGCAGCGACTTGCCAAGGGCGCGCAGCAGGTCCAGGCACATCACGTTGCCGGACCCCTCCCAGATCGAATTCACCGGCAGTTCGCGATAGATGCGCGCCAGCGGTCCGTCCTCGACATAGCCGTTGCCGCCCATGACTTCCATCGCCTCGGCACCGAAGGCCGGGCCGCGCTTGCAGATCCAGTACTTGCCGGCCGCGGTCAGGATGCGGCCGAGCAGGGCCTCGGCCGGATCGTCCGGCTGGTCGAAGCAGCGCGCCAGGCGCAGCGCAAACGCGGTGGCCGCCTCGGATTCGAGCGCGAGGTCGGCCAGCACGTTCTGCATCAGGGGCTGCTCGCTGAGCACGCGCCCGAACACATTGCGTCCGCGCGCGTGGTGCAGCGCATGGCACAGGGCCGCGCGCATGATGCCGGCGCTGCCCAGCACGCAGTCGAGCCGGGTGTAGCCCCCCATTTCGAGGATGGTCGGAATGCCGCGGCCCGGGGCGCCGATCATCCAGCCGTGGGCGCCGTGGAATTCGACTTCGGACGAGGCGTTCGAGCGGTTGCCCAGCTTGTCCTTCAGGCGCTGCACGCGGATCGCGTTGCGGCTGCCGTCGGGGAGGTAACGCGGCACGAAGAAGCAGGAAAGTCCGGCGCTGCCACCTGCGTCGGTCTGGGCCAGGATCAGGTGCGCATCGGCCTGCGGCACCGAGAAGAACCATTTGTGGCCGACGATGCGCCAGGCCCCGTCGCCGCCGAGTATCGGTTCGGCGCGCGTGGTATTGGCGCGCACGTCGCTGCCGCCCTGCTTTTCCGTCATGCCCATGCCGACCAGGGCGCCGCGCTTGTGCGACACCGGCAGCGAGCGCGGGTCGTACTCGTTCGAGAGGATCTTCGGCAGCCACTGCTCCGCCAGCGCGGGCGCGCGGCGCAGCGCCGGCACCGAAGCGAAGGTCATCGTCACCGGACACTGCACGCCGTTTTCCACCTGGCCGAACAACAGGTACTGGGCCGCACGCGCCACCTGCGCACCCGGCCGCGGCGCGCGCCAGGGCGCGGCGTGGGCGCCGGCGCCCACCAGCAGGGACATCAGCTGGTGCCAGGCCGGGTGGAATTCGATTTCATCCACGCGCCTGCCGCTGCGGTCGTAGCTCATCAGGCGCGGCCCGTTGGCATTGGCCACCCGCGCCAGCTCGAGGATCTCGGCGCGGCCCAGCTCAGCACCGAGCGCATCGAGTTCCGCACCGGCCCAGCCGGCGCCCTCGCGTTCGACCGCCTCCCGAAGTGCCGGGTCACACCGGAACAGGTTCACGTCTGCGAAGGGGGCGGCCTGGTTGAGCACTTCATGGGTGTCGAAGGAATTCATCGTGTGTCTCTCGCGGTTGGGTGTTGCAACCAAGCATCATTCCAGGAGCATTCCGGGGCCAATGTGAGGCCGAGAATTTGCTAACTATAAAGAATCGGCGACAATACCTGCATACGTCCTGCTTGTCGAGGCAACAAGACGCTAGCGCAAAGAAGGCAGCGGGGCAAGCCGCTGAGCCAGCGCAAAGATGATCGGCGCTTGTGATTTTTAATGCCTTTCAGAATCTTTCAGTGCTACATTGACCCTCGGTTTGGTAGACTTGCATGGTTTACACGTGGCCTGTCAGCGCGTCCCAGCAACAAGAAGGCAGACATTAAAGAATGCACACCAGTTCCACCGCCGCCAAGTTCGAGCCGCGCAAGCAGCCATCCGGGCTGCTCGACAGCCTGCTCGAAGCCGCCGGCGACATCGTGCTCCGCGTCACCCTGGGTGGCCAGGTGCGCGCCGCAAGCCGCCGCGCCTTGAGCCTGACCGGGGTGGAGATCGACGGCCGCCCGGTAGTCTCGCTGGTCCATGACGTCGACCAGCCGGCCCTGCGCAACGCCCTGGTGAGCACCGGCGCGAACGGCGGCGCGAACGTGGTCGAGGCGCGCTTCCGCTGCGGCGAGCGCGATATCTGGTTCGAGCTGCGCATCGGCCTGCTGGCATCCGGCGACGACGCCCCGCTCCTGATCATCGGCCGCGACATGTCGGCCCAGCACGCCACCGAAGAGCGCCTGCGCCACATGGCGACCCACGACGCGCTGACCGAGTTGCCCAACCGGGTCCTGCTGTCCGACCGCATCCGCATGGTGATCGCCAACGCGCGCCGTTCCGGCCAGGGTTTTGCGGTCGCCACCATCGGCCTGGACGGCTTCAAGAAGGTCAACGATGGCCTCGGCCACGCAATCGGCGATGCGGTGCTGCGCATGGCCGCCGGCCGCCTGCGCCGCACCCTGCGCGACAGCGACACCCTGGCGCGTGTCGGCGGCGACGAGTTCGTCGCGGTGCTGCCGGGATCGAGCAACGAGCCGCAGATCAAGCTGGTCACCGGCCGCCTGATGGCGGCGCTGCAGTCGCCGTTCGAGATCGACGGCCACACCATCTACCTGGCCGGCTCGATCGGCGTGGCGACCTATCCCGAGCATGCGGAAGACGAAGTGCGCCTGGTGACCCTGGCCGACACCGCGATGTCGCGCGCCAAGGAGACCGGCAAGGCGCGCGCCGTCACCTACAGCCCGCGCGACCAGGGCCCGCCCGAACACGACATCTCGCTCGAGGCCGCGATGTTCAACGCGGTGCGCGAAGGCGAATTCCAGCTCTACTACCAGCCGATCGTCGACGCGCGCAACCGCACCATCGAGGGCTTCGAGACCCTGATGCGCTGGAAGCACCCGACCCTCGGCATGGTGCCGCCGGTGCGCTTCATCCCGATCGCCGAAACCAATGGCCTGATCAACCTGCTGGGCGCCTGGGCCCTGAAAGCGGCCTGCATGCAGATCCGCCAGTTCGAGGAAGTGGCCGGCCGCGAGCTCTACATCTCGGTCAACATCAGCCCGCGCCAGTTCAGGAGCGACAAGTTCCTCACGGTGCTCGACGATGCGCTGGCCCTGTCCGGCACCCCGGGCAGCAAACTCGTGCTCGAGATCACCGAGGGCACGCTGATGGTCGACCCGGTGCATGCCGAGTCGGTGCTGGCCAAGATGGCCGAACGCGGCGCGCGCATCGCGATCGACGACTTCGGCACCGGCTATTCCAGCCTGGCTTACCTGAAGCGCTTCCCGATCTCGGTGCTGAAGGTCGACCGCGCTTTCGTCAAGGACCTGCCGGGCGCCGAGAAGGACGCCGCGATCTGCAACGCCGTGCTCGACCTGGCCAAGCACCTCGACCTGTCGGTGGTAGCCGAGGGCGTCGAGACCGAAGCGCAGCTGGCCTGGCTCGACAAGCTGGGCTGCCACTACGTGCAGGGCTACCTGACCGGCAAGCCGATGCCGGCCCACGTCGCCGTGGCCGCGCTCACCGAGAATCTTTATACCGAATTACTGCCGCACGACCTCCCGGCGGGCAAACCATGATGACTTCAAGCGACACCCCCCGCTCGCCACGCGCCGACGCCACCCTCTCCCTGCTGTGGGAACGCACCCGCAGGCAGGGCGACATGCCGGGCTTCACCAAGGCCATCAACGCGATCCTGGCCTCGATGCGCGGCGAGGACGAGCGCGAATTCTCGATGACCCAGACCGTGCTGTCGGACCCGGTCCTGACGCAGAAGGTACTCCGCCTGGCCAACAGCGGCATGTATTCCGCCTTCGGCCAGCGCATCAACACCGTGTCGAAAGCCGTGCTGGTGCTGGGCACCGAGGCGATCGGCCACCTGGCCCTGGGTCTGAAGCTGATCGAGGAACTGGCCAAGTCCACGCCCGACACCGAGACCGCCCACATCGAGATGGAAAAGGCGGTGCTGGCCGGGATGGTGGCCCAGCAGGTAGCCGCCAGCGCCGTCTCGCGCGATCCGGAAGAAGCCGTGGTCTGCTCGATCCTGCATTCGCTGGGCCGCATGATGGTCACCTTCTACATGCCGGAGCGCTGGAGCCAGCTGCGCGAGAGCGCGGGCGCCGGGCGCGAGGAAACGGCAGCCGAAGCCATCCTCGGCCTGTCGCTGGAAGCGGTCGGCCGCGCCACCGCCGAGCACTGGGGCCTGCCGCGCAACCTGATCGCCGGCATGCGCCGCATCGAGCCGCGCGAGCGCGAAGACGGCTTCGGCCACGACGACTGGCTGGCCGCCCTCGGCACCATGTCGACCCAGGCCGCCGACGCGCTGTGGCACGACGACGAGGCCGCGGGCGAGCGCGTGGCCGCGCTGGCAGAGAGCTTCGCGCCGATGCTGGGCGTGGAGGCAGCTAGCCTGGTCGGCGCGATCGGCAAGGCGCGCGAAAGCGCCGCCTCCGACCTGAGCATCGCCCCGCTGGCGAAACCCGCCGAGAAGCGCGCCAAGCTGGCGGCCGCCACGCGCAAGCGCATGGCCGGCAACAAGGTCTTGATGAGCGGCGTGGCCGACATGCGCGACGCCGGCGTGAGCGCGACCCCGGGCCAGATGATGTCGATGGCGCTCGAGACCATCCACAAGGGCCTGTCCTTCACCCGCTCGTTCGCCTTCCTGCGCAACCGCCGCGAAGGCAGGTACGCGGCGCGCCTGGGCCTGGGCGAAGGCAGCAAGGCGCTGCTTCCGAACCTGGTGTTCGACGACGGCTACGAACCCAATGTCTTCCATGCGGCGCTCGGCAGCGACCGCGTGATCTTCATCGAGAACGCCCGCGACGCCAAGTTCGCGGCCAAGCTGCCCGGCTGGTGGAAAGGCACCCTGAGCGACGCGCGCTGCTTCGTCGTGATCCCGCTGTGCGCGCACGGCCAGCCGGCCGGCTTCATCTACGGCGAATGGGACGACAGCTTCCCGCAGGTGGTGCTGAGCCAGACCGAGTTCTCGCTGCTGAACGACCTGCGCGGGCTGGTGGTGCGGACGGTGGAGAGGCGGCACCAGGTGGAGGCGGTGGCGACACGGGTGTGATTCTGCACAGCCGCAGCCCGTGCCTTAGTTAGTACCGCTAGCCTAAAGACCGTCATCCCGGCGCAGGCCGGGATCCAAGTTCGTTCCGCCCCCAGCAACACATCCGCGAAGCGCCGCCACTGAGCTACGGAATTGGATCCCGGCCTTCGCCGGGATGACGTTGGTTAAAGCTGATGGACGATAGAACCGAGCGGCTTCGGTTAGGCCGCACAAGACCTCACCCCAGCGTCGGCGTCCCCACCTTCACATCCCCGCACTGCGCCCGGTGCATCAGCGCGTGGTCGATCAGCACCAGCGCCAGCATCGCTTCCGCGATTGGGGTCGCCCGGATCCCCACGCAGGGATCGTGCCGGCCGAAGGTTTCGACCATGACCGGATTGCCTTCCTTGTCGATCGAACGGCGCGGCGTGCGGATCGAGGACGTGGGCTTGATCGCAATCGACACCGTGATGTCCTGCCCGGTCGAGATCCCGCCCAGCACCCCGCCCGCGTTGTTGCCGACGAAGCCTTCCGGCGTCAGTTCGTCGCCGTGCTCCGAGCCCTTCTGGGCGACCGAGCCGAAGCCCGCGCCGATCTCGACGCCCTTGACCGCATTGATGCCCATCATCGCGTAAGCGATGTCGGCATCGAGCTTGTCGTAGATCGGCTGGCCCCAGCCCACCGGTACGCCGCGTGCCACCACATCGATGCGGGCGCCGATCGAGTCGCCGGCGCGGCGCAGTTCGTCCATCGCCGCTTCCATGCGCGCCAGCAGGTCGGCGTCGGCGCTCGCCGCGAAGAAGGGATTGGCATGCACGTGTTCGAAGGACTGGAACGGCACCTCGATGTCGCCCAGCTGGCGCATGCAGCCGAAGAACTCGGTGCCGTACTGCTCGCGCAGCCACTTTTTCGCCACCGCGCCGGCGCCGACCACGGGCGCGGTCAGGCGCGCCGACGAGCGGCCGCCGCCGCGCGGGTCGCGCACGCCGTACTTGTGCCAGTAGGTGTAGTCGGCGTGGCCGGGACGGAAGGAATCGAGGATGTTGCCGTAGTCCTTGCTGCGCTGGTCTTCGTTCGGAATCAGGAGCGCGATCGGTGTGCCGGTCGTGACGCCCTGGTACACGCCCGACAGGATCTGCACCCGGTCCGCTTCCTGGCGCTGGGTCACGTGGCGCGAGGTGCCGGGCTTGCGACGGTCAAGCTCGGGCTGGATGTCGGCTTCGCTCAAGGCCATGCCCGGCGGGCAGCCATCGATGACGCAGCCGATGGCCGGGCCATGCGACTCGCCGAAGGTGGTGACGGAGAACAGCTTGCCGAAGGAGTTGCCGGACATGGTGGTCGATCTGTGGAAGTCGTGGGTTTGTCATTCTACCAGTCCCGCGCCGCCCCGGCCTTGTAGGCCCTTTTCTGTTACTTTAGTAGTAAATAGTTGCCGCATGGATACATATTTGTTGTTTCGGCCTCTTTGGGGCTTCCATTGTGGCAACAGGCGGATATACTGGATGCATCAAAAGCCAGCCAAACTGGAGAAGTAGCGCATGTCTGCCCCGATGCCGCCCACCGGCAAACCGACGGACGCCCCGGCCGACGGAGACGACCTGGTCTTCGTGGACGAGGCGGACGCGACCTCGTTCGCGGGCACCAGGGCAGTCTGGCGCATCCTGGTCGTCGACGATGACGCCGACGTGCACTCGACCACCACCTTCGCCCTGAAGAATGTCGAGATGCAGGGCCGGCCGCTGGCTTTCCTGCACGCCTACACGGCCGAGGAAGCCCGCGCCATCCTGCAGCAGCAGCCCGACATCGCCGTGATTCTGCTCGACGTGGTGATGGAGCGTCCCGACGCCGGCCTGCAGCTGGTGCGCAGGATTCGCGAAGAGCTGGGCATGATCGAGGTCCGCATCATCCTGCGTACCGGCCAGCCGGGCTATGCGCCGGAACTCGAGGCCATCCGCGGCTACGACATCAACGATTACCGCACCAAGTCCGAACTCACCCGCACCAAGCTGTACACCGCGGTCGCCGCGGCGGTGCGCTCCTACCAGCAGCTGCGCGCCCTCGACGCCAGCCGCGCGGGCCTCGAGCAGATCGTCTCGGCCGGCGCCCACCTGATGACCCTGCACGGGGTGCGCGACGTGGCCCAGGGCGTGCTGCGCCAGGCCGCCGCCCTGCTCGGCCAGGAGAGCGCAGGCGTGTTGTGCGTGCGCGAGAGCGGCCAGGGCCGCCCGGACGTGCTGCACGTGGTCGCCGCCACCGGCGAGCAGGCCGCACTCGAAGGACGCGAACTCAGTCCGCTGCGCCATGCGGCGCTGGCCAGCGTGGCCGGACGCACCCTGGCCACGCGCGCCGGCATCCACGCCGACGGCTGGCTGTCGCTGCACTTCCCGGGCAAGGCGGGACGCGACTTCGCCGCCTGCATCCCGTTCGCGCGCCCTGCTTCCGACATCGAACGGCGCCTGCTCGACGTCTTCGCCAGCGTGGTCGCGGTGGGCCTCGACAACGTGGAACTCGTGACCCACCTGAACCAGGCCGCGTTCCGCGACCAGCTTACCGGCCTGCCGAACCGCACCCGCCTGGTCGAACTGATCGACGCGATGCTGGCCAGCCCGCAGCGCGGCAATGCCACCCTGGCCCTGGTCGATCTCGACCACTTCGCCGAGACCAACGACGCGCTCGGCCACCACTTCGGCGACCTGCTGCTGGTGTCGGTCGGCAAGCGCCTCAAGTCGCGCCTCGATCCGCGCCTGCAGGTGGCGCGCATCGGCGGCGACATCTTCTGCGTGCTGGGCGACGCCGGCGCGGTGCAGCCGGCCTCGATCCAGGCGCTGTTCCGCGTGCCCTTCCACATCGACGGCCAGGACGTGCAGGTCTCCGCCACGCTCGGCCTGGTGCGCCTGGTGGAACACGACGGCAGCGGCGCCGATGCGCTGAAGGACGCCGACATCGCGCTCAAGCGCGCCAAGTCGCAGCAGCGCGCCGGCCACTTCTATTTCTCGCGCAGCATGGGAGTCGAGATCCGCGAGCGGGTGCGCATGATGCACGCGTTGCGCAGCGGCTTCCAGCGCGGCGAACTGTTCCTCGCCTACCAGCCCCAGGTCGACCTGGCGAATAACCGCGCCTTCGGTGCCGAGGCGCTGCTGCGCTGGCGCACCGAGGATGGACGCCTGGTGGGGCCGGACCGCTTCATCCCGATCGCCGAGTATTCCGGGCTGATCGTCGACATCGGCGAATGGGTGCTGCGCCAGGCCCTGATGGAGCTGGTGCGCCTGCGCGCGGCCGGGCATGAGCGCTTCACGATGTCGGTGAACGTCTCGCAGGTGCAGTTCCGCCATCCGCATTTCGTGGAGATGCTGCGCCGCGCGCTCGACGACACCGGCGCGCCGCCCGAATACGTGGAACTGGAGATCACCGAATCGATGGCGATGGAAGAGCCGGCCCTGCTGGTCGAGAAGCTGGCCCAGGTCAAGCGCACCGGCGTGTCGATCGCGATCGACGACTTCGGCACCGGCTTTTCCTCGCTCTCGCACCTGCAGCGGCTGCAGGTGGACCGGCTCAAGATCGACCGCACCTTCGTTACCGAGATCACGGGGTCGGCGCGCGGCAGCAGCATCGCGGAAATGGTGATCCAGCTGGGCCGCAACCTGGGCCTGTCGGTGATCGCGGAAGGGGTCGAGGACGAACGCCAGGCGCACATCCTGCGCTCGCTGGGCTGCCCGCTGGCGCAGGGCTTCCTGTTCTCGCGCCCGCTGTCGCCGCAGGCGCTGCTGGAGTGGCTGGGCAACCAGTCGCTGATCGAAGCGGCGTAGATCGCTGCGCGGGCGGCAAACCCGCCCACCCTACAAAACCGGGTACCCGGTTGCGGCGCCGGTTACGTCAGTCTTCGGCGCTTTGTTCGGCCGGCCAATCGCGGATATAGGCCTTGAGCATGCGGTTCTCGAAGCTCTGCGCTTCCAGCACCGCCCTGGCGACGTCGTAGAACGAGATCACGCCCAGCAGGGTGCGGGCATTCATCACGGGCAGGTAGCGCGCGTGCTTTTCCAGCATGATGCGGCGCACTTCGTTGACTTCGGTATCCGGGGTCACGGTGATCGGGCTGTCGTCCATCACCTTGCGCACGGTGCCCGAACCGAGGGCGCCGCCCTGGGCGTTCAGTTCCTTGATCACTTCACGGAAGGTCAGCATGCCGACCAGGTCGCCGTATTCCATGACGACCAGCGAGCCGATGTCCTTTTCCGCCATCGTGGCCGCCGCCTGTACCAGCGGCATGTCCGGCGTGACGGTATAGAGGATTTCGCCCTTCACCTGCAGGATCTCGGAGACTTTCATGGTGGCCACCCCGTCCGGTTGGTTGGTGATTTCAGCAATATTTGTATAACTCATAACTCCGACTGTAGCCGATGCCCGCCAAAAAATCCAGCATTGCACCAAAGCAGGGATGAGCCGGTGTTGCGGCGCCTTAAATAAGTGCTACGATGCGCCCCATCGCGTTTCATGGATGAGCAAAGACGATGAGCGGTTCCCCCTACCCCGGCTTCGACACGCTGGCCCTGCATGCCGGTAGTAGCCCCGACCCGGCCACCGGCGCGCGCGCCACGCCGATCCATTTCACCTCGTCCTTCGCCTTCCGCGATTCAAGCCATGCGGCCGCCCTGTTCAACATGGAGCGCGCCGGCCACGTGTACTCGCGCATCTCGAACCCGACCAATGCGGTGCTGGAAGAGCGCATCGCCGCCCTCGAAGGCGGCGTGGCCGGCATCGCCACCGCCAGCGGCCAGGCCGCGATGCACCTGGGCCTGGCGACCATCGCCGGGGCCGGCTCGCACATCGTCGCTTCCAGCAGCCTGTACGGCGGCGCCCACAACCTGCTGCACTACACTCTGCGCCGCTTCGGCATCGAGACCACTTTCGTGAACCCGCGCGACCTGGACGCCTGGCGCGCCGCGATCCGCCCGAACACAAAAGTGCTGTACGGCGAAACCCTGGGCAACCCGGGCCTGGACGTGTTCGACATCCCGGCAATCGCCGCCCTCGCCCACGAGCACCACCTGCCGCTGATGGTGGACGCGACCTTCACCACGCCATACCTGCAGCGCCCCTTCGAGCTGGGCGCCGACCTGCTGTTCCATTCCGCCACCAAGTTCCTGTGCGGGCACGGCACCGCGATCGGCGGCCTGCTGGTGGACGGCGGCACCTTCGACTGGGACGCGGCCCACGCCGCCAGCGGGCGTTTCCCGGAACTGTGCGAACCCTACGAGGGCTTCCACGGCATGGTGTTCGCGGAAGAGTCGACCGTCGCCCCGTTCGCGTTGCGCGCGCGGCGCGAAGGCCTGCGCGACTTCGGCGCGGCGATGAGCCCGCACAACGCCTTCGCCATCCTGCAGGGCATCGAGACCCTTGGCCTGCGCATGGAGCGCCACGTGGCCAATACGCGCCGCGTGGTCGAGTTCCTGGCCAGCCACCCGGCAGTGGAATCGGTGTCGTATCCCGAGCTGGACTCGCATCCGGATCACCTCCTCGCGCAAAAGCTGCTGCCGAAGGGCTGCGGCGCCGTGTTCACCTTCGACCTGAAGGGCGACCGCGCGGCGGGCCGGCGCTTTGCCGACAGCCTGCAGGTGTTCTCGCACCTGGCCAACGTCGGCGACGCAAAGTCGCTGGTGATCCACCCGGCTTCGACCACCCATTTCCGCGTCCCGCCGGAGCAGCTGGCCGCGACCGGCGTCCGGGAAGGCACGATGCGCCTGTCGGTCGGCCTGGAAGACGCGGACGACCTGATCGACGACCTGAAGCGCGGGCTCAAGATTGCCCAGAAGGGAGCCTGAGATGCAGTTCGACATGGATGGCGCGAGCGCCTATGCCTACACCGGCGGCAAGCCTTTCGACCCGGCCTTGCCGACGGTCGTCCTGATCCATGGCGCCCAGAACGACCATTCGGTCTGGGCCCTGCAGAGCCGCTACCTCGCGCACCATGGCCACTCGGTGCTGGCGGTCGACCTTCCGGGCCATGGCCGCAGCAGCGGCCCGGCCCTGACCAGCATCGGGGAGATGGCCGACTGGCTGCTGGTCGTGCTGGATGCGGCAGGCGTGCGCCGTGCCATCCTCGCGGGACACAGCATGGGCTCGCTCATCGCGCTGGAAGCGAGCCGCCGCGCGCCGGACGTGGTCGCGGCCCTGGCCCTGCTCGGCACCACCTATCCGATGAAGGTCTCGGACACGCTCCTGCAAACCGCGCGCGACGACGAGGAAGCGGCGATCGACATGGTCAACGCCTGGTCGCACTCCTCGATCGCGCACAAGCCCTCTTGCCCGGGCCCGGGCTTTTCGGTGATGGGCGGCGCGCGGCGCCTGATGCAGCGCATGTCGGCCCGCAACCCGGCGCAGCTGTTCTACACGGATTTCGCGGCCTGCAACAGCTACGCCGAGGGCGAAGCGGCGGCGAGCGCCGTGCGCTGCCCGGTCCTGTTCGTATTCGGCAAGAAGGATGTGATGACGCCGCCCCGCTCGACAAAACTGCTGACCGCAGCGATGGCCCATGGCACAATCGTCCACGTGGACGCCGGCCACCAGATGATGGCCGAGGCGCCCGACGCGGTGCTCGACGCCCTGGCCGGCTTCGCCGCGTCGATCAAACCAATGGAGACGCAGGAGACCCCATGACGGCCCGCTACGCCAGCTTTGCGGAGTTCTATCCCTACTACCTGACCCAGCACGCCGACCGGCGCTGCCGCCGCGCCCACTTCATCGGCACCTCGTCGGCGATCGCGGCGATCGCCCAGTACATCGACAGCCTGAACGCCTGGTGGCTGCTGTTCGCGGTCGTGAGCGGCTACGGCGGCGCCTGGATCGGCCACTTCTTCTACGAGAAGAACAGGCCGGCCTCGTTCTCCCAGCCCTGGTACTCGTTCCGCGCCGATTGGGTGATGTACTGGCAGATGCTGACCGGGAAGCTGAGCTGGTAAGAGCCCGTCAGCCTGGGGCCGCGAAGTGCTCGGCCAGGGTCTGCTCCAGTCCCTGCTCGACCGCGCTTTCCACCTGGCGCGCCAGCGCCGCCGTGTCGAGCGCCAGCGGCGTGGCCGGCACCGGCTCGTCCGTCGCTGCGGCGTCGAACACGAACAGCCGGTAGACCTCGGCCAGCCGCAGCCTGGCCGGGTCCACCAGCAGCACCCAGTTGTCGACGTTCTGGCGCAGGCCGCGGCCCCAGCCTGCCCGCAAGGGCAACTCCTCCTGCACCCGCCCGACCCAACCGGCCGCCACCATCTTCTCGAGCAGCATGCCCATCTCGTCGTAGCCGATGCGGGTATGCGCCCGGATCGCCGCCGAGGACACCAGGCTGGTGCCGGTCACGCGCGAATTGCCGTGCAAGACTTTCAGCACCGCCATCGCATCGACAAAGGCACTGCCCAGGCTCGGCTGGTGTTTCCAGCGCTCGTACTTCACCACCGGCAACGCCGCCGCCAGCACCGCGCCCACCAGGGTGATCAGCCAGGACAGGTACATCCACACCAGGAACAGCGGCAGCGCCGCCAGCGCGCCGTAGATGATGGCGTAGGTCGGAAACTGGCGGATGAACAGGGCGAACAGGCGCTTGGCGATCTCGAACGCGATCGCCGCCGCCAGCCCGCCCCAGACCGCGTCGCGCCAGTACACGCGGCGATTCGGCACCGCCATGTAGAGCAGCGTATAGGCGCCCGTGCTCAATACCACCGACACCACCGTGTAGAACAGCGTGCCGAGGAAAGGCAGACTCCGGGTCAGGCCGCCGGTCGCCGTGAACAGCTGGGAGGTTGCGCTCAGGGACAGGCCGAACAGGATCGGCCCCAGCGAGATCAATGCCCAGTAGACCAGCACCCGCTGCGACCACGGGCGCGGGCGGCGCACACCCCAGATCTGGTTGAAGGCGCGCTCGATCATGCCCATCATGGTCGTGGTGGTCAGCAGCAGGAGCACCGCACCCAGCAGCGACAGGCCCTTGGCCTTGCTGGCGAACTGGGTCAGGTTGGCGCTGATCGTATTGGCGATCGCCTTCGGCATCAGGGTCTGGACGAACCAGGTGTCGAGCGCCGTGCGCAGCTGGCCGAACACCGGGAAAGTGGTCAGGATCGCCAGCACGATGGTCAAGAGCGGCACCAGGGCCAGGGTCGTGGTGAAGGTCAGGCTCCCTGCTACCTGGGGCAATTTTTCTTCGCGCAGGCGGCGCCGGGCGAAGCGCAGCAGGTCGCGCGTCTCGCCCAGGGTCAGGCCGCGGGCGCGGTCGACGCCGAGGGCCAGCATGTCCGAGGTGGTGCGCGACAGGGAGTGTACGGTTTTGGAAATCATCCGGCGTTACGATTCGCCCCGCGAAGGGCATGTCAATTGAGCAAAGCGCCCTATAATACCAACGATGAATGACACCTTGACCATCCTCGTGCTGTACTACTCGCGCCACGGCGCCACCCGCAAACTGGCAGAACTGGTCGCCCAGGGCATCGAAAGCGTGCCCGGGGCCGAGGCGCGCCTGCGTACCGTGCCCGCCGTGTCGGCAGTCAGCGAGGCCACCGCGCCCGCCATTCCGCTCGAGGGGGCGCCCTATGTCGAGCTGGAAGACCTGCGCGAGTGCGCCGGCCTCGCGCTCGGCTCGCCGACCCGTTTCGGCAATATGGCCTCAAGCGTCAAGTACTTCCTCGATGGCACCGCGGCCGACTGGGTCAACGGCACCCTGTCCGGCAAGCCGGCGGTCGTGTTTACGTCCACCGGCAGCCTGCACGGCGGCCAGGAATCGACGCTGCTGTCGATGATGATACCGTTGTTGCACCATGGCATGCTAGTGATGGGCCTGCCTTATTCGCATCCTGAACTCATGAACACCGCCAGCGGCGGCAGCCCCTACGGCGCCTCGCACTGGGCCGGCGCCGACGGCAAGCGCGCCCTCACCGAGGACGAGCGGGTGCTCGCCATCGCCCTGGGCAAACGTCTGGCCCTGGCCGCGGTCAAACTGCAGGGAATGCACTGATGGATACCGCAAAAGTCTTTCATGCAGGCGCGATCGCGAGCCTGATCTGGCTGATCGGCTGGCTGGTCGCCTGGGAAGTGTTCGTGGCGCCCCTGCATCCGGGCGGGTCGCTGCTTGCGCTCAAGGCTCTGCCCCTGCTGCTGCCGCTGCGCGGCGTGATCAAGCGCGACCTGTACACGCTGCAATGGTCGTCGATGGTCATCCTGATCTATTTCGCCGAAGGCGTGGTACGCGCCTGGGCCGACACCTCGCCCGCCTCGCGCGTCATGGCGGCCGGCGAGATCGCGCTGGTGTTCGTCTACTACGCCTGCGCCCTGCTGTTCCTGCACCCCTACAAGAAAGAAGCCAAGCGCCTGGCCAAGGAACTGCTCGACAAGGTCAAAGTCCCGCATGACTGATTCGCTGCTGGGCCACGAATTGTTGCCCACATTGCGCGCGCTGGTGGGCGAGGCGCACCTGGTCACGGACCCGCCCGCCATGGCGCCCTACCTGGCCGACTGGCGCGGCCGCTTCACCGGGCGCGCCCGCGCCGTCGTGCTCCCTGCCGATACCCATGAGGTGGCGAAGGTGGTCGCGGCCTGCGCCGCCGCGCGCGTGCCCATCGTGCCCCAGGGCGGACGCACCGGCCTGGTGCTGGGCAGCGTGCCCGACGCCAGCGGCACGGCCATCGTCCTGTCGCTGCGGCGCCTGAACCGGATCCGCGACATCGACGCCGCCAACCGCACCATGACGGTCGAGGCCGGCTGCATCCTGGCCGACATCCAGGAGGCGGCGTCAGGCGCCGGCATGCTGTTTCCGCTCTCGCTGGCGGCCGAAGGCAGCTGCACCATTGGCGGCAACCTCTCGACCAATGCCGGCGGCACCGCGGTGCTGCGCTACGGGAACACGCGCGAGCTGTGCCTGGGCCTGGAAGTGGTCACGGCCCAGGGCCAGCTCTGGGACGGCCTGCGCGCCCTGCGCAAGGACAATACCGGCTATGCGCTGCGCGAGCTCTTCATCGGCGCCGAGGGCACGCTGGGCGTGATCACCGCCGCCGTGCTCAAGCTCTACCCGCAGCCGCGCGCGGCGCTCACCGCCCTGGTCGCACTCGACTCCCCCGCCGGCGCGCTGGCCCTGCTGTCGCTGCTGCAGCAGCGCTGCGGCGCCGCGCTGACCGGCTTCGAATTGATGTCGGACTTCTGCCTGCGCCTGGTGGCGCGCCAGTTCCCCGACCTGCCGCGGCCCTTCGCCACGCATTACCCGCACTATGCGCTGGTCGAGCTGTCGAGCAACGACTCGGAAGACGGCGCCGCCGAGCTGGTCGAAACGAGCGTCGGGGCCGCGCTCGACGCCGGCGTGGCCCTTGACGCCGTGCTCGCGACCTCGGTGGCGCAGTCGCTCGGCCTGTGGAAGCTGCGCGAGCACATCCCGCTGGCCCAGGCCGCGGCCGGCAAGAACATCAAGCACGACATCTCGCTGCCCGTCTCCAGTATCCCGGCCTTTCTCGAGCGCACCGATGCGGCCCTGCAAGCGGCCTTTCCGGGATGCCAGGTCGTGTGCTTCGGTCACTTGGGCGACGGCAACCTGCATTACAACGTCGCGCCGCCCGAAGGGATTGGCCACGACAGCTTCCTGGCCCACCAGGACGCCGTCAACCGCATCGTGCACGACAGCGTCGCCGCCATGCGGGGTTCGATCTCGGCCGAACACGGCGTGGGGGCGCTCAAGCGCGACGAGCTGCCGCGCTATAAGCCGGCAGTCGAGCTGGACATGATGCGTGCCATCAAGGCCGCCCTGGACCCGCTCGGCATTATGAACCCTGGCAAAATTCTGTGACCGGGGGATATCCATGTTGAAGCATGTTCTTGCGGCGGCGCTCTGGCTCCCCGCCGGGGCCGCGACGGCCGACACCATCTACAAATGCAATGAAGGCGGCCGGATCAGCTACCACGACCGGCCTTGCGGCCAGAACGCCGTCGCCCTCAAGGTGCAGACGCCCGCGCCGGCGCCGGAAGCGCTCGATCGCCTCGCGCGCGAACGCGCCATGCTGCAGGAAATCGAAGACGCCAGGCTGGCGCGCGACGAACAGGAAGCGCGCGCCGGCGCCCGCGCCGAGCGCCTGCGCCAGGCCGCTTCAAGCCAGAAGCGCCGCTGCGACAAGCTGCGCCTGCAGCAGAAGTGGCTCGAGGAAGAGGAGGCGCGCACACGGCGCGACGCCGACCAGGGCAGCGAGCGTGCCCGATCGAAAGCGAGGCGCCAGGCGGAGCTGCTGGCGGTGGAATGTCCGGCCTGAGTCCCCATCCCACGCTGCTGGCGCGCTGGCTGCTGTTCGGCGAGTGGCGCGCCCATCCCGTGCGCGCCCTGCTGGCGATCGCCGCCATCGCGGTCGGCGTCGCGATGGGCTTTGCCATCCACCTGATCAACGCCGCCGCCTTCAACGAATTCTCGGCCGCCGTGAAAAGCCTGTCCGGCCAGGCCGACGTCCAGGTCGCCGGGCGCGAACCTCTGTTCGACGAAGCCGTCTATGCGCGCCTCGCCGCCCACCCCGAAGTCGCCGTGGCTTCGCCCGTGCTGGAACTGTCGGCCGGCCTCACCCATGCCCAGGGCGCACTGCGCATCGTCGGCATCGATGCCTTCCGCGCCGGTTTCATCGCGCCCGACCTGACCGGCGTGCCGCAGGAAGGCCGCATGCTGGATGTGCTGGCCGACGACGCGGTCTTCCTGTCGCCCGCCGCCCTGGCCTGGCTCGGCAAGCGCCCGGGCGACAGCATCGTGCTGCGCGCCGGGACGGCAGACGTCAGGCTACGCGTGGCCGGCCAGGTGGCGCGCGCCCGCGCCGGCCAGCGTATCGCGGTGATGGACATCGGCGCCATGCAGTGGCGCTTCCGGCAGCTGGGCCGCCTGTCGCGCATCGACCTGAAGCTGCGCGACGGCGTCGACCGCACGCGCTTCCAGCGTACCCTGGCGGCGGACCTGGCGGCTGCCTACCCGGGCCGCTTCACGGTGCGCCAGCCGAACGATGGCGACCAGGAACAACGCAACGCCAACCTGAGCCGCGCCTACCGCGTCAACCTCACCGTGCTGGCGCTGGTCGCCCTGTTCACCGGGGCCTTCCTGGTGTTCTCGACCCAGGCCTTGTCCGTGATGCGGCGGCGCAGCCAGTTCGCGCTGCTGCGCGTACTGGGACTCGAACGCGGCCAGCTGCTGCGCCAGGTGCTGCTCGAAGGCGCCAGCCTGGGTATAGTCGGCGCCCTGCTCGGCGTGGCCGGCGGCTATGCGCTGGCGGCGCTGGCTTTGCATTTCTTCGGCGGTGACCTCGGCGCCGGCTACTTCCCCGGCATCCGGCCGCGGGTCGCCTTCACGCCGCTCGCGGCCGCGGTGTTCTTCGGACTCGGCCTTGGCGTGGCCCTGCTCGGCTGCCTGGCGCCGGCCATGGAAGCGGCGCGCGCACGCCCGGCGGTGGCGATCAAGTCGGGCGCCGACGAAGCCGCACTAATGCGCCTCTCGCGCGTGTGGCCGTCGCTGGTGTGCCTCGCACTCGCCGGCGTGCTGGCCTTTGCGCCGCCGGTGTTCGAACTGCCCCTGTTCGGCTACCTGGCGATCGCCCTGCTGCTGGTCGGCGGTATCGGCCTGATGCCGCGCCTGGCCGCGCTCTCCTTCCGACGCATGGAAAGCCTGGCCCTGCGCAGCCGGCGCATGCCGCCGGTGCTGGTGCTGGCGCTGTCGCGGCTGGCCAACGCCCCGGGCCAGGCCTCGATCGCGCTGGGCGGGGTGCTGGCCAGCTTCAGCCTGATGGTGGCGATGGGCATCATGGTGGCCAGCTTCCGGGTTTCGGTGGACGACTGGATGGGCCACATCCTGCCGGCCGACCTGTATGTCCGCACTGCGGCCGGCGGCAATACCGGCTTTCTCAGCCCTCAGCAGCAGGCGGCGCTGGCCTCGACGCCTGGGGTGGCGCGCGCCCAGTTCCTCCGCACCCGCCCGGTCTCGCTGTCGCCGGACCGGCCCAACGTGGTGCTGATCGCGCGCGACATCGACGCGCGGGATCCCGGGAGCCTGCTGTTCCTGGTGGGTGAGACTGCCCCCGTGCCGGCGAGCGCGCGTCCGGCCTGGGTGTCGGAAGCCCTGCTCGACCTGTACGGCGCGCGCGTGGGCCAAGCCTTGACGCTGCCCCTGGGCGGGGGCCAGGCCGAGTTTTTTGTCGCCGGCGTCTGGCGCGACTACGCCAACCAGGCCGGTTCCGTGGTGATCCGCCTGCAGGACTACCGAGCGCTCACCGGCGAGGCCGAAGTCACGGATGCGGCCCTGTTCGCGGCGCGCGGCAGCAGCGCCGAGGCGCTGGAGGGAGCGGTGCGCGCCCTGCCCTTCGGACCCGCGCTGCAGATGATGTCGGCGGGCGACATCCGCGCCGCCAGCCTGAAGATCTTCGACCGCAGCTTTGCCGTCACCTACCTGCTGGAGGCGATCGCCATTGCGATCGGACTATCCGGGGTGGCCGCCAGCTTCTCGGCCCAGACCCTGGCGCGCTCAAAGGAATTCGGCATGCTGCGCCACGTCGGCGTCACCCGCCGCCAGGTGCTGGGCATCCTTGCCTTCGAAGGCGGTTTTCTCACGCTGCTGGGCGTGGCCTGCGGCTTCGCACTGGGACTGGTCATCAGCCTGATCCTGGTTTATGTTGTGAATCCCCAGTCCTTCCACTGGACGATGGGGCTCTACCCGCCGTGGCCCCTGCTGGGGAGCGTCGCGGCGGTGCTGGTGGCGGCGTCGATCGCCACCGCGCTGGTGTCGGGACGCTATGCGCTGTCGGGTGGTCCGGTACGCGCGGTCAGGGAGGATTGGTGATGCGGGGTGTGCTGTTCGGCTTGATGATGCTGCTGTGCGGGTGGGTCCACGCGGATCCGCCGACGTTCGCGCCGGTCACGCCCGGCGTGGCCTTGAGCTTCCCGCGCGACTTCGGCGCCCATCCGGAATTCCGTACCGAGTGGTGGTATGCCACCGGCTGGGTGGACACGCCCGAGGGCAAGCCGCTCGGCTTCCAGGTCACCTTTTTCCGCAGCCGCACCGAACACGATCCGAACAACCCGAGCGCCTTCGCCCCGCGCCAGCTGGTGATCGGCCACGCGGCCCTGTCCGACCCGGAGCTGGGCCGGCTGGTGCACGACCAGAAGAGCGCGCGCGAAGGCTTCGGCCTGGCCTGGGCGCGCACCGGCAACACCGACCTCAAGCTCGACGACTGGCGCATGGTGAGGGAAAGTTCGGGCGCCTACCGCGTCACCATCCGCTCCAGCGAACTGACGCTGGAGCTGCGCCTGCAGCCCACCCAGCCGGTGCTGGTGCAGGGCGAAGGCGGCTACTCGCGCAAGGGCGCCAGCCCGCAGCACGCCAGCCATTACTACAGCGAGCCGCAGCTGAAGGTCAGCGGCAGGATCGGCCGTGCCGGCAGCCAGCCGGTGGCGGTCACGGGCAGCGCCTGGCTGGATCACGAATGGTCGAGCGAAGCGCTGCAGCCCGAGGCCACCGGCTGGGACTGGATCGGGGTGAACCTCGACGATGGCGGGGCCCTGATGGCATTCCAGATCCGGGCCCGGCAAGGTGGTAAACTATGGGCGCACGCTACGGTGCGCGATGCCGCGGGCAAGGTGACCCGCTACGCGCCCGACCAGGTGAGTTTCACCCCCACCGCGCGCTGGAAGTCGCCGCGCACCAATGCCGAGTATCCGGTGGCCCAGGAGGTGGCGACCGGCAGCTTGCGCTGGCAGCTCACTCCCCTGCAGCAAGACCAGGAACTCGACTCGCGCCGCTCGACCGGCGCGGTGTACTGGGAAGGCGCGGTGACCGTGAGCCGCGCCGGCAAGCGCGTGGGGCGCGGCTACCTGGAAATGACGGGCTACGTGCGCCCGATGAAGCTTTGAACAAAGAAGAAACAAGAACAGAGACGATGACTTCCCGCTCCACCAGCAAGACCGACACACAAGACCTGGATGCTTCGCGCAAGGGCAGCCTGGCCACCCTCAAGGGCCTGCTTCCTTTCTTGCGCCCCTACCGCCGCCAGTTCGTCCTCGCCGGCATCGCGCTGCTGTTCGCGGCCGGCGCCACGCTCGCCATTCCGGCCGCCTTCAAGCAGATGATCGACCACGGCTTCGGCGCCAGCGCCGGTTCCCAGAGCATCGAACACGTGGACGCGACCTTTTTGGCCCTGTTCGGCGTGGCCGCCGTGCTGGGCGTGGCCACCGCGGCGCGCTTCTTCATGGTCTCGTGGCTGGGCGAGCGCGTCACGGCCGACATCCGCGCCGCCGTCTACCGCCACGTGGTGCACCAGAGTCCCGAGTTTTTCGAGACCACCCGCACCGGCGAAGTGCTGTCGCGCCTGACCACCGACACCACCCTGATCCAGAGCGTGGTCGGCACCAGCATTTCGCTGGCCCTGCGCAACACGCTGCTGTTCGTGGGCGGCCTGGTGATGCTGTTCGTGACCAGCCCGAAGCTCACCGCGATCATCCTGGGCCTCCTGGTGCTGGTGGTGCTGCCGATCGTGCTGTTCGGCCGCCGCGTGCGCAAGCTCTCGCGCGATTCGCAGGACCGCATCGCCGACGCCTCGGCGCTGGCCGGCGAAATCCTGAACGCCATGCCCACCGTGCAGTCGTTCACCCAGGAAGGCGTCGAGGCGGGCCGCTTCCAGCGCTCGGTGGACAGCGCCTTCCAGACCGCGATCCGCCGCATCCGCGCGCGCGCCGTGCTCACCATGCTGGCCATCGTGCTGGTGTTCGGCGCGATCGTGTTCGTGCTCTGGCTGGGCGCCCACGCGGTGCTGGCCGGCACCATGACCGGCGGCGACCTTGGCCAGTTCATCCTGTACGCCTCGATCGTCGCCGGCTCGATCGGCGCGCTGTCGGAAGTGATGGGCGAAGCCCAGCGCGCCGCCGGCGCCACCGAGCGCCTGCTCGAGCTGCTGGCGGCGCGTTCCGACATCCAGGATCCGGCCCGCCCGCAAGCGCTGCCGGCGCGTACCGCCAACGGTGCCCGCGTGACGCTGGACCAGGTCAGCTTCAGCTACCCCTCGCGCCTGGACAGCGCCGCGATCTCGCACCTGAGCCTGGACGTCGCAGCCGGCGAGACCGTCGCCCTGGTCGGACCTTCGGGCGCCGGCAAGACCACCCTGTTCCAGCTGCTGCTGCGCTTCTACGACCCGCAGGCCGGTTCGATCCGCCTGGACGGCGTCGACATCCGCGACCTGGCGCTGCATACCCTGCGCGGCGCGATCGGCATCGTTCCCCAGGACACCATCATCTTCTCGGCCAATGCGCTGGAAAACATTCGCTACGGCCGGCCCGATGCCAGCGACGAGGAAGTGTTCCAGGCGGCGAAGGCTGCCGCCGCCCACGAATTCATCGAGCGCCTGCCGCAGGGCTACGGCTCCTTCCTGGGCGAGCGCGGGGTGCGCCTGTCGGGCGGCCAGCGCCAGCGCATCGCGATCGCGCGCGCCCTGCTCAAGAACCCGCCCCTGCTGCTGCTCGACGAAGCCACCAGCGCACTCGACGCCGAATCGGAACGCCTGGTGCAGCGCGCGCTGGAAGCGGCGATGGTCGGCCGCACCACGATCATCATCGCGCACCGCCTGGCGACCGTGCAGCGCGCCGACCGCATCATCGTGCTCGACGAAGGCCGGGTGGTGGAATCGGGCACGCACGCCTCGCTAGTGGCCCAGGGCGGCGTGTACGCCAAGCTGGCGGCGCTGCAGTTCCAGGCGCCGCTGCCGCTCGAGCAGCTTTCCTGAGCAGGGCCGGAACGGGTTCATGTACCGGGCATGACCCGTTCATATTGTTGCAACAACGCAGCAAATTCATCAAATTTTTGGCAACGCTTGTTGTCAAATGGAAACGTTGGGCTGTATCATGCCGGGCTGTCCTGCACCTCGCCCTCTCATGACCAACAATCAGCTTCACCCAGCCAGCTGGACCCTCGGCACCCGCATCAGTGCCATCACCTTCGCCCTGATGGGCACCACCATTGCAGCGCTGCTGGTGGTGATCACCTTCTCCATTTCATCGATGCTGGAAGAGCGTGCCGCGCACAGCGTGCAGAACGAGCTGCGCAGCGTCGCCAACACGGTCGACATGTTCAACCGCGGGGCCAGCGGCCAGATCCGCAGTTTCGGTGAAATCCTCAGATCCTCGCTGCCCGGCAGCCTCGAGCTCGACCCGGCCAGCCCGGTCGACGTCAGGGGCAAGGCCACGCCAAGCCTGAAACTGGACGGCAAGGTCCTGAACCTCGACTTCAGCGTGCCCGACGCATTCAGCACGCAAACCGGCGGTACGGCGACCATCTTCGTCCACGATGGCGAGCAGTTCATCAGCGTGAGCAGCTCGGTGAAGCTGGAAAACGGCGAGCGCGCCGTCGGCGGCAGCCTGGATCGCGACAGCCCGGCCCATGCCGCGCTGCGCGAGGGCCGCAGCTACCTGGGCCTGGCCACCCTGTTCGGCAAGCAGTACATCACCCATTACGAGCCGGTGCGCGACGGCGCCGGCAAGGTGGTGGCGGCGCTGTACGTGGGCGTCGACGTCAGCGCCGACCTGGCGCTGCTGAAGGACCGCATCCGCGCCATGAAGGTCGGCGACACCGGCTACTTCTACGTGCTGGACGCCGCGCCGGGCAAGGACTGGGGCAAGCTGATCGTCCACCCGGCCAAGGAAGGCAGCAACATCGCCGAAAGCAAGGATGCCGGTGGCCGCTTCTTCGTCAAGGAAATCCTCGAGAAGAAGGAAGGCAGCATCCACTATCCGTGGCAGAACCCGGGCGAAGCCGAGGCACGCGAGAAGTTCGTGGTTTACACCCATGTCAAGGACTGGAACTGGGTGGTCGCGGGCGGTACCTACCTCGACGAGATCACCGCGGCCGCCACCCGCCTGCGCAACCGCTTCATCGGCTTCGGCCTGCTGGCCCTGGCCGTGCTGGCCGGCGTGCTGTACACCACCATGCGCGCCAAGGTCTCGCGTCCGCTGGCCGAAGTGCGTGACGTCGCCAGGCGCATCGCCGACGGCGACCTGACTGCGCGGGTTGACGGCGAGCGCGGCGACGAGATCGGTCTCCTGAACGACGCCATCAACACCATCGGCGCCGGCCTGTCTACCGTGGTCGGCAAGGTGCGCGAAGGCGCCGAGCAGATCGCCACCGCCTCGGCCGAAATCTCGAGCGGCAACCTCGACCTGTGCCAGCGCACCGAGGAGCAGGCGGCCAGCCTGGCCACCACCGCCTCGTCGATGGACCAGCTGACCGCCACCGTGCGCCAGAACGCCGACAATGCGCGCCAGGCCAACCAGCTGGCCGTCAGCGCTTCCAGCATCGCCCAGAAGGGCGGCGCCACCGTCGCCCAGGTGGTCGAGCGCATGAATGCCATCCACCAGTCTTCGCGCAAGATTTCCGACATCACGGGCGTGATCGACAGCATCGCCTTCCAGACCAATATCCTGGCGCTGAACGCGGCGGTGGAAGCGGCGCGCGCCGGCGAGCAGGGCCGCGGCTTTGCCGTGGTCGCCAGCGAAGTGCGCAACCTGGCGCAGCGCAGCGCTGCCGCGGCCAAGGAAATCAAGGCGCTGATCGACGCCTCCAATGGCGAAGTCGAGGCCGGTGGCAAGCTGGTGGCCGAAGCCGGCGTGACGATGAACGAAGTGCTCTCCAGCGTGGCGCGGGTCACCGACATCATGGCCGAGATCACGGCCGCCAGCCAGGAGCAGAGCAGCGGCATCGAGCACGTCAACCGTTCGGTCGGTGCGATGGACGAAGCGACCCAGCAGAACGCCGCCCTGGTCGAGGAAGCCAGTGCCGCCGCCCAGGCCATGCAGGATCAGGCTGCGGAACTGGCGCGCGCAGTGCGCGTATTCCGCATCGGTGGCGAACAGCCGGCGCTGGCCGCGCCGGCGTCGCGCCCTGCTCTACCGCTGCATTGATACAGCAGTCTGGCCTTTCATGACGAAGCGACAATAAGTGCTTGACGTTAGGGCAATTCTGTTGCTGCACTGCCGCATCCGGAGCGAGTCCGCGTCACATTTATTGCTATACGGAAAATTAAGGAGGTAAGATGCGGAGGCGTTCAGCTTCCGGATCTTCCCATGCTTCTCCATCAATACCGTCCTGCCAACTGGAACGTCGGCACCAGGATCAGCGTCATTTCCTTTTTCCTGATGGGCTCAGTCATCGCCGCACTGGTGGCGCTGCTGACCATCACCACCTCGGACATGCTCGAGGAACGCGCCACCAAGGGCGTTGCCAACGAACTGCGCAGCGTGGCCAATACGGTCGAGATGTTCAACAAGAGCGTCAGCAGCTCGGCCAGGAGCTTCGGCCATATCTTCCGCAACACCCTGCCCGGCGCATTCGAACTCGACACCTCGGCCACGGTCGACATCGCCGGCAAGGCGACGCCTTCGCTCAAGCTGGACGGCAAGGTACTCAACCTCGACTTCAGCGCCCCGGACGCCTTCACCGCCCAGACCCGCGGCAACGCCACCATCTTCGCCGTCGACGGCGACGATTTCGTGCGGGTGACGACCTCGGTGAAGAAGGAAAACGGCGAGCGCGCGGTCGGCACCAGCCTGGACCGCAACAGCCCGGCCTATGCCGTGCTGCGCGCCGGCGGCACCTACATCGGCCTCGTGACCCTGTTCGGCAAGCAGTACATCACCCAGTACGAACCGGTGCGCGACGCGGGCGGCAAGGTGGTCGCGGTCCTGTACGTGGGGGTCGACATCACGGAAGACATGAAGCTGCTGAAGGACCGCATCCGCGCCATCAAGGTCGGCGACACCGGCTACTTCTTCGTCCTGAACGCCGCACCCGGCAAGCATTACGGCGACCTGCTGGTGCACCCGGCCAAGGAGGGCAGCAATATCCTCGACAGCCGCGCTGCCGACGGCCGCCTCTTCGTCAAGGAAATGCTGGAAAAGAAGGAAGGCGTGATCAGCTACGACTGGGCCAATCCGGGCGAAGCCACGGCGCGCGAGAAGTTCGCTGCCTATACCCACATCAAGGACTGGAACTGGGTCATCGCCGGCGGCACCTACCGCGACGAGATCACCGCCGCCGCCACCACGCTGCGCAACCGCTTCATCCTGATCGGCCTGGCCGCGCTGGCGGTGCTGGCCACCATCCTGTACGCCTTCGTGCGCGCCGGCGTCACCCGCCCGCTTGATGAGGTGCGCGAGGTTGCACGGCGCATCGCCGAAGGCGACCTGAGCGCCCGCATGGACCACAGCCGCCGCGACGAGATCGGCATGCTTACCGACGCCATCAACACGGTCGGCGCCAGCCTGTCGACCGTGGTCGGCAAGGTGCGCGAAGGCGCCGAGCAGATCGCCACCGCCTCCGCTGAAATCTCGAGCGGCAACCTCGACCTGTGCCAGCGCACCGAGGAGCAGGCGGCCAGCCTGGCCACGACCGCCTCGTCGATGGACCAGCTGACCGCCACCGTGCGCCAGAACGCCGACAATGCGCGCCAGGCCAACCAGCTGGCCGTCAGCGCCTCCAGCATCGCCCAGAAGGGCGGCGCCACCGTCGCCCAGGTGGTCGAGCGCATGGACGCCATCCACCAGTCTTCGCGCAAGATTTCCGACATCACCGGCGTAATCGACAGCATCGCCTTCCAGACCAATATCCTGGCGCTGAACGCGGCGGTGGAAGCGGCGCGCGCCGGCGAACAGGGCCGCGGCTTTGCCGTGGTCGCCAGCGAAGTGCGCAACCTGGCGCAGCGCAGCGCTGCCGCGGCCAAGGAAATCAAGGCGCTGATCGATGCCTCGAACGGCGAAGTCGAGGCTGGCGGCAAGCTGGTGGCCGAAGCCGGCGTGACGATGAACGAAGTGCTCTCCAGCGTGGCGCGGGTCACCGACATCATGGCCGAGATCACCGCCGCCAGCCAGGAACAGAGCAGCGGCATCGAGCACGTCAACCGTTCGGTCGGTGCGATGGACGAAGCGACCCAGCAGAACGCCGCCCTGGTCGAGGAAGCCAGTGCCGCCGCCCAGGCCATGCAGGACCAGGCCGCCGAGCTGGCGCGCGCGGTGCGCCTGTTCCGCCTGGCGGACGAGCACGATGCCTTGCCCGCCCCCGGCGCCGGCAAGCGTCCCCTCGCACTCGCCCAGCGCTGACGCGGGCTTCACCACAAGGCGCAGTTCGGTGTAGAGTGGCAGCCCTGCTACAGGAGCCTGCCTTGAACGACACCGAACTGCTGCGCCGCTGCCACACCATCTTCCCGGGCCACCGCGCCCGCCGTCCCGCTGAATTGTTCGCCGCCATGGCCGCCTGGTGCGAGGAGAACGGCGTCGACCACGACGTCTACGGCCAGGGCGCCCTGCTGCAGGAATTCGAAGCAAAAGTCGCGCGCCTGCTCGGCATGGAAGCGGCGGTGTTCTGCATCAGCGGCACCATGGCCCAGGTGACGGCGCTGCGCCTGGCCTGCCAGGACCGCGCGCGCGACCTGGTCGCACTGCATCCAACCTCGCACATCTTCGTACACGAACGCTCCAACTACCAGCTGCTCGGTCACTTCAAGGCCTTGCAGGCGGGTGACCGCTACCGCCCCTGGCAGGCGGCCGACCTGGCGGCGATCCCGGACCGCCTGGGCGCGGTCGGCATCGAACTGCCGCTGCGCGAGATCGGCGGCCAGCTATCGCCCTGGGAAGAACTGGAAGCGATCAAGGCCCACTGCCGCGAACGCGGCGCCCACCTGCACATGGACGGCGCGCGCCTGTGGGAAGCGGCGGCCGGATACGGCAAGCAGGTAGACGAGATCGCGGCCGGCTTCGATTCGGTCTACGTGTCGCTGTACAAGGGCATCGGCGGACTGGGCGGCGCCATGCTGGCCGGCCGGCGCGAATTCGTCGAACGCGCGGCGGAGTGGTTCCGGCGCGAAGGCGGCAATGTGATCCACCGCTCGCCCTACGTGGTCGCTGCGGCGATGCAGTTCGACGCGCGCCTGGCGGCCATGCCCGACTACTTCCGCCGCACCCGCTTCTTGTACGAGGCCCTGGCGGCCCACCCGATCATCCGCGTGAATCCGGCTGCGCCGCAGGCCAACATGCTGCACCTGCATATCCCGGTGCCGCCGGAGCGCGCCCTCGCCATCCGGCGCGAGCTGGCCGAGGAGCAGGGCATCTGGATGTTCAACCGCATCGCCAGCGGCGCCCTGCCGGGGACCAGTTCCTTCGAGCTGTACGTCGGCGACAACCTCCTGGCCGCGCCGGACGACCGGGTGCATGCGGCGCTGGCGCTGTTCGCCCGGGCGCTGGCGCAGGGCTAGGGGCGCGGGCTGTCGGGCAGCGCCGCGTACCAGGCGGCATACGGCGTGTTCTTCACCATGCGCCGGTTGTAGTCCGGAGCGCCGTCGGTCCACCACATCGGCCCGCGTTCGCCCAGGGCCTGTTTGGCCGCATCGACCGCCGCCCGTGCATCGCGTTCGGCCGTGGCGTCGCCGGCTCGCTTCGCACGGCCCACCTGGCGGCGCGCGTCCATCAATTGCTGGACCAGTTCCTGGCGCCGTGCGGGAGCGAGCGCAGGATTACTGGTGCGCCAGAGGCGTCCGTCGACGACGAAATAGCGTCCATCGGGCGTAGGCGGGTACTTGTGGGTCTCGACCATCCCTGCATGATATCTGCGCGAGGGCATCGGCGGCGCCGGGCTTGCTAGAATCACAGCTTTTCAGCCGAACAGCACCATGCCAAGAATCGCTCTTGCCACGTCGACCGCCATCATGCGCAAAGCCGCTTCCATCGGCGCCGCCTTCCTGTTCGCCGTGTTCGCCGTGCTGTGCCTGTCGAAGGCGCGCCTGATCGGCGACGGCATGGAATACCTGACGATGGCGCAGGGCTTCGTGGCGCACGCCTCGCCCGAGCTGCGGCAAAGCGACGTGGATGCGATCAGGGCCATGCCGCCGGGAGCGCTGGCGCGCGGGGGATTGCCGCCGCAACTCCTGGCGGATACCTACCGGCGCGTCGCGCACGACACGCCCATCGACGGCGGCTACGCGCGCGCCCGCGACGGCAGCGTGCATGCGATCCACTTCTGGCTGTACTCGCTGCTGGCGGCGCCCTTCTATGCGGTGGTGACGCTGCTCGGCAAGAATCCCTTCATGGCGCTGGTCGCGCTGAACCTCGCCATCCTCGCCGCCGGCGCCTGCTGCCTGCGCGCCTGGCTGCCCGGCACCCGGCTGCCGGAACTGGGCCTGGCCGCGCTGCTCGGCCCCCTGTACTACACGGTCTGGATCGGCCCCGAAGTCATGGCCGGCGTATGCGTGCTGCTGGCGACCCTGGCGGCGCTGCGGCGCGACCCGGCACTGGCAGTGCTGCTGGCGGGGCTGGGGGCAAGCCAGAACCCCTCGATCGCCGGCCTGATCCCCGCCAGCGCCGCATACGTACTGCTGCTGCGCCGCTTTCCCGCGACCGCCCTGTTCCCGCCGCGCGAGCGAGGCGCGCAGCGCTGGCGCGCCATCCTGCTCGTCACCGCGGGCGTGGTCCTGGCGGCCCTGCCCTTCGTCCACAACCAGGCGCTGTTCGGCATGCCGAGCATTATCAGCCGCTATTACTTCGACCTGGCGCTGGTCACGCCGGATCGCCTGTTTTCCTTCCTGTTCGACCTGAACCAGGGCCTCGTCATCGGCCTGCCCGGCCTGCTGTCCTGCGCCGCGATCGTCGCGCTCAGGCTCGATCCGGTCCGGCGGCGCGCGTGGCTGCTGCATCTCGGGCTGGCCATCCTCCTGATGCTGGGCATGGCGCTGCCGACGCTGGCCGCGACCAACTGGAACAGCGGCGCCCTCTACCTGTCGCGCTACGCCTACTGGACCTCGATGCCGATCCTGGCCGTGTGCCTGGCGGGGCTGGTGCGGCTCGACGCACGGACCCGCGTCCTGGCGCTGGTGCTGGCCATCGTGCTGCAGGGACTGGCCGGTTGGCAGGCCTACCGCGGCCGCACGCCCGCCTTCATCGCCCAGGGACGGCTTGCGAGCTGGGTGCTCGACCATGCGCCGCAGCTGTACAACCCGGACCCGGAGATCTTCCTGGAGCGCGAACGGCGCAGCGACGGCATCATGGATTACGACGACGTCGTGATCCACAGCGGACCGGATGGCCCGACCAAGTTGATGCGCTTCTGGTCGAATCCGCGCGATGGCGATCTGTGCGAACCGGGAATGCAGCTGGCCGCGGACGGGGTGGTGACGCTCGCTTCCGGCTGGCGCTACTACAACGCGCCGCTGCGCTGCGAGCCGGCGACGCCTGGCCTGCGCATCGTGGTCGGACCATCCATGCCGCCCATCCTCGAGCGCGGCTGGTCCAGCATCGAAGGCGGCGCGGTCTGGACCGATGGCCCGCGCTCGACCCTGCGCATCGCGATTCCCCAGGGACGGCGGGTGCGCTACCTCGGCCTGGACGGGCGCTATGTCGAGGGTGTGCGCGCAAGCCGGCTGCGCGTCAACGGCATCGACCTCGGCGAACAGGTGCTGGGCCGCGGTCCGCTCGCGCTGCCCGCTGCCGCCGCCGGCGCCGCGCTGCTGGAGATCACGCTCGAACACCGCCTGCCGGCAAGGCCGGCCAACGCGCCCGACCAGCGCGCCCTCGGCTTCTTCCTGCGCGGGGTGCTGGTCGAGTTCGAACCCTGAGGAATTGCCGCCGGGACGCGCGAGAACTCTGCTAGAGTCATGCGGCACGTCCCATGCCACCTGCTTGAAAGGAAGCCGATATGCCGCTGGTTCTCTATGGCCACCCGTTCTCGTCCTATACCCAGAAGGCGCTGATCGCGCTGTACGAGAACGCTGTCGCGCACGAATTCCGTTCGCTCGATCCTGAAACGCCCCAGCATGCGCCGGAGTGGATGCGGCGCTGGCCGCTGCGCAAGTTCCCGCTGCTGGTCGACGGCGAACGCAACGTGGTCGAGACCAGCATCATCATCGAGTACCTGCAGCTGACCCATCCCGGCCCGGTGCGCCTGCTGCCGGAAGATCCGATGGCCGCGCTGGGCGTGCGCTTCCTCGACCGTTTCTTCGACCTGCACGTGATGGACGCGGTGCAGCAGGCCGTCGCCGGCGCGCTCACGGGCGACCCGGCCAAGCGCGAAGACGCCGTGCTCCTTGCGCGCGAGCGCCTCGAGCGCGCCTACGCCTGGCTGGAAGGCGAGCTGGCAGACCGGACCTGGGCCGCGGGCGAGTCCTTTTCGCTGGCCGACTGCGCCGCCGCGCCCTCGCTGTTCTATGCCGACTGGACCCACCCGATCGGCGCCGACTACCCCATCGTCACGGCCTATCGCGCGCGCCTGCTGGCGCGGCCTTCGTTTGCCCGGGCGGTGGACGAGGCGCGCCGCTTCCGCCATTACTTCCCGCTCGGTGCGCCGCCGGGCGACTGAAACATCGCGGCGCCGATGTCGAATCCCTGCCGGCCCGTTCGTCGTGCCGGCAGAGGGATGTCCTCTGACCATCCGACAAGGGAAGCATCATGTCCGCCAATACCGTCCAGCTGCATCGCATTTTCAAGTCGTCCGCCGAGCGCGTGTACCGCGCCTTTACCACGCCCGCCGCCTTTGCCAAGTGGCTGCCGCCGCATGGCTTCACCGCGACCGTCCACGAGATGGACAGTCGGGTCGGCGGCGGCTACCGCATGTCCTTCACCAACCTGACGACCGGCGCCAGCCATTCCTTCGGCGGCGAATACCTCGAGCTCGCACCGGGCAAGCGGGTGCGCTACACCGCCGCCTTCGAAGATCCGCAGCTGCCGGGCCGGATGCAGACCACCGTCGACCTGCGCGAGCTAAGCTGCGGCGTCGAGGTGCGCATTGTGCAGGAAGGGATTCCCGAGATGATCCCGCTCGAGTCCTGCTACCTCGGCTGGCAGGAGTCGCTCGAACTGCTCGGCAAGCTGGTGGAACCCGAGATCAAATAAGAGGACAAAGAGCGGGCCGTATTGACATTCCTGCAGGCGCAGTCGGTTACAATATCGGGCTGTCACCCATCGATCGTTTCGAATGCGCCAATATCTCGAATTCATGCGCCATGTGAAAGAACATGGCGCGGTCAAGACCGACCGCACCGGCACCGGCACGCTGTCGGTCTTCGGTTACCAGATGCGTTTCGACCTGCAGCAGGGCTTCCCCCTGCTGACGACCAAGAAGGTCCACCTGAAGTCGATCATCCATGAACTGATCTGGTTCCTGCAGGGCTCGACCAACATCGCCTACCTGAAGGAAAACGGGGTCAGCATCTGGGACGAGTGGGCCGACGAGAACGGCAACCTGGGCCCGATCTACGGCTACCAGTGGCGCAGCTGGCCGACGCCGGATGGCGGCCACATCGACCAGATCTCACAGGTGCTGGAGCAGATCCGCCAGACTCCGGACTCGCGCCGGATGATCGTCTCCGCATGGAACGTGGGCGACATCCCGAACATGAAGCTGCCGCCCTGCCACGCCTTCTTCCAGTTCTACGTCGCCGACGGCAAGCTGTCCTGCCAGCTGTACCAGCGCAGCGCCGATATCTTCCTGGGCGTGCCCTTCAACATCGCGTCCTACGCGATCCTGACCCACATGATGGCCCAGCAGGCCGGCCTGGAGGTCGGCGAGTTCATCTGGACGGGCGGCGACTGCCACCTGTACAGCAACCACATGGAGCAGGTCGAGCTGCAGCTGTCGCGCACGCCCAAGGAACTGCCGCGCCTGCTCATTCGCCGCAAGCCCGAATCGCTGTTCGATTACCGCTTCGAGGATTTCGAGGTGACGGGCTACGATCCAGACCCGGCGATCAAGGCGCCGGTGGCTGTCTGAAAGCCGCAACGGGCCGTGCATAGTGCTTGACAGCGTGCTTCCAAAGCGACAACATTTTAGACTGGAAATTACTTGGAAATGGTGACAGACATGGTCGACACGGCTCCGTATCCCGGTGCTTGCGGGAGGCAGCGTGAAGCCTGAGGCCGATCCACGCCTGACCCTGGTGGTGGCGATCGACGCCCAGCGCGGCATCGGCGTCGACAACCAGCTGCCCTGGCACCTGCCGGAAGACCTGGCCCATTTCAAGCGCGTCACGCTGGGCAAGCCGATCATCATGGGCCGCAAGACCTTCGACTCCATCGGCCGCCCGCTGCCCAAGCGCCGCAACATCGTCGTCACCCGCAATCCCGACTGGCGCGCCGAGGGCGTCGAGGTCGCCGCTTCGCTGCAGGACGCGATCGCGCAGCTGGATGGCGAAGCGGCCAGCATCATCGGCGGCGCCCAGATCTTCAGCGAATCCATGAACCTGGCTGACTGCATGATCGTCACCGAGATCGACCACGTGTTCCGCTGCGACACCTTCTTCCCGCCGATCGACCCGGCCCTGTGGCAGGAGACCGCGCGCGAAACACATCATTCCGAGGCGAGCGGCTACGGCTACGCCTTCGTCACCTATACCCGCAAGGAACGCTGACCATGACGGACCACGCCATTCGCACCCCGGGCTCGCGGGGCGGAGACAACTTTGCCGGCAAGGTAGCCGTCCTGATCGCCATCCTGGCCACCATGGGCACCATGTTCGGCTTCATCGGCAGCGCGTCGCACAACAACGCGGCCCTGTACAAGAGCAATGCCGCCATCGAGAAGACCAGCGCAGCCAATGCCTGGGGCCATTACCAGGCCAAGACCAGCCGCCAGAACCTGGCCGAACTGGCCGCCGGCCTGCCCGGCGTCGACCAGGGGCACTACCGCGAAGAAATGCGGCGCTACGGGGCCGAGAAGGAAGCGATCCGCAAGGAAGCGGAGCGCTTCGAGGCCGTCTCGAACGAGTGGAACGCCCTGTCCGAGAAAGAACTGCACCGCCACCGCCAGTGGGCCGCCGCCTCGGTGGCCCAGCAGATCGCGATCTCGCTGGCCGCGATCACCCTGCTCTCGCGCCGCACCTGGCTGCTGACCCTGACCAGCGCGGTGGCCGCCTTCGGCGTCACGCTGGCCTTCTTTGCCGCGATCCAGGCCGATCCGATGCCGTTCTCGGCCGGTCCGCTGATGGCGGCGGTCGGCGCGGCCGGCCTGACCGAGGCCTTCCGGCGGGTCGGGCGCCGGCTTGCCAGCTAGAGTGCGCCAAGGATTGCGCGCACTGGTTAGGCTTCGTGGCTAGAGTCGCAAAAAAATTGCACCGGCGCGCTTAATTTCTGCGAAAATCCGTTTCCTCTTTTTTCCGGTGCCGTGGCCGGCGCACAAGCCCATCCGGGTTTGGCGCTTCCACGGCGCTTCGCTTTGGAGCTGTCCATGAAATTTCGTTTCCCCATCATCATCATTGACGAGGACTTCCGTTCCGAGAACACCTCCGGTCTCGGCATTCGCGCACTCGCGGCCGCGATGGAGCAGGAAGGCATGGAAGTGGTCGGCCTGACCAGCTACGGTGACCTGTCCCAGTTCGCCCAGCAGCAGTCGCGCGCCTCCGCCTTCGTGCTGTCGATCGACGACGAGGAATTCGGCGGCGGCTCGGCCGAGGAAATCGATTTCGCCTTGACCCGCCTGCGCGCCTTCGTCAAGGAAATCCGCCACAAGAACGCGAACATCCCGATCTATATCTACGGCGAGACCCGTACCAGCCGCCACATCCCGAACGACATCCTGAAGGAGCTGCACGGCTTCATCCACATGTTCGAGGACACCCCGGAATTCGTGGCGCGCCACATCATCCGCGAAGCCAAGGCCTATCTCGATTCGCTGGCGCCGCCCTTCTTCCGCGCGCTGGTCAACTACGCCTACGACGGTTCCTATTCGTGGCACTGCCCGGGCCACTCGGGCGGTGTCGCCTTCCTGAAGTCGCCGG
This sequence comes from Massilia sp. IC2-477, assembly GCF_020707265.1. Taxonomy (GTDB): domain Bacteria; phylum Pseudomonadota; class Gammaproteobacteria; order Burkholderiales; family Burkholderiaceae_D; genus Telluria. Next base: position 293,298 of record NZ_JAJFEQ010000003.1, on the reverse strand, counting down.
TCGGCCAGATGTTCCACCAGTTCTTCGGCGAGAACATGCTGCGCGCCGACGTCTGCAACGCGGTCGAGGAACTCGGCCAGTTATTGGACCATACCGGCCCGGTGGCCAAGTCCGAGCGCAATGCCGCCCGCATCTACAACGCCGACCACTGCTACTTCGTCACCAACGGCACCTCGACCTCGAACAAGATGGTCTGGCACAGCACAGTGGCGCCGGGCGACATCGTGGTGGTGGACCGCAACTGCCACAAGTCGATCCTGCACTCGATCATCATGTGCGGCGCCATCCCCGTGTTCCTGATGCCGACCCGTAACCACCTCGGCATCATCGGACCGATCCCGCTGGAAGAGTTCACCCCGGAGTCGATCGCCCGCAAGATCGAGGCCAACCCGTTCGCGCGCGAAGCCGCCAACAAGAAGCCGCGCATCCTCACCATCACCCAGTCGACCTACGACGGCGTGGTGTACAACGTCGAGACCCTGCGCGAAATGTTGGACGGGAAGATCGACACCCTGCACTTCGACGAAGCCTGGCTGCCGCATGCGGCCTTCCACGACTTCTACAAGAACATGCACGCGATCGGCGAAGGCCGTCCGCGCGCCAAACAGTCGATGATCTTCTCGACCCAGTCGACGCACAAGCTTCTCGCAGGTTTGTCGCAGGCCTCGCAGGTGCTGGTGCGCGAATCGGAAACCGTCAAGCTGGACCAGGACGCCTTCAACGAGGCCTACCTGATGCACACCTCGACTTCGCCCCAGTACTCGATCATCGCCTCCTGCGACGTCGCCGCCGCCATGATGGAAGCGCCGGGCGGCACCGCCCTGGTCGAGGAATCGATCCTGGAAGCGCTCGACTTCCGCCGCGCCATGAAGAAGGTCGACGCCGAGTTCGGCGAAGACTGGTGGTTCAAGGTCTGGGGCCCGGACGTCGAAGGCGAGGAAGGCATCGGCGAACAGAAGGACTGGATGATCCGCGCCGAAGACGACTGGCACGGCTTCGGCAAGCTGGCGCCGGGCTTCAACATGCTCGACCCGATCAAGTCGACCATCGTGACCCCGGGCCTGTCCCTGGACGGCAAGTTCGGCGAGACCGGCATCCCGGCCTCGATCGTGACCAAGTACCTGGCCGAACACGGCGTGATCATCGAGAAGTGCGGCCTGTACTCGTTCTTCATCATGTTCACCATCGGTATCACCAAGGGCCGCTGGAACACCCTGGTGACCGCGCTGCAGCAATTCAAGGACGACTACGACCGCAACAAGCAGGTGTGGCAGGTGATGCCGGACTTCGCCGCGGCCAACCCGCGCTATGAAAACCGCGGCCTGCGCGACCTGTGCACCGACATCCACAACTTCTACAAGCAGTACGACGTGGCGCGCCTGACCACCGAGATGTACCTGTCGGACATGGTGCCTGCGATGAAGCCGTCGGATGCGTTTGCCAAGATGGCGCACCGCCAGATCGAACGCGTCGCGATCGACGAACTCGAAGGCCGCATCACCGCGATCCTGCTGACGCCTTACCCGCCGGGCATTCCGCTGCTGATCCCGGGCGAGCGCTTCAACAAGACCATCGTGGATTACCTGCGCTTCGCGCGCGACTTCAACGAGCGCTTCCCGGGCTTCGAGACCGACGTGCACGGCCTGGTCAAGCGCGAGGTGGATGGCAAGCGGGGCTACTTCGTGGATTGCGTGAAGCAGGACGCGTAAGCAAAAAAAGGGGCGCAAGCCCCTTTTTTTACGCCTGCATATCGGGCAAGGCGCTAGCGGCGTTTGAGTTCGACCGCCGCGGTCTGTGGCGCCGCCGCCGCATCCTCGCGCATCTCGCGACGCGCGTGCGTGATCACGGAGTACGCTGCCGACAGGCCGAGCAGGCCCATGATGCTGGCCACCAGCAGGTCGGGCAGACCGGACCCTAGCCCGAACACGCCCAGCGCCGCCAGCATCACGGCCAGGTTCGAGATCGCATCGTTGCGGGTGCACAGCCACACCGAACGCATGTTGGCATCGCCATGGCGGTAGGCCCATAACAGCACACCCACCGAGCAGTTGGCGATGAGCGCCAGGCACCCGACCGCGCCCATGGTTTCCGCCTTCGGCACGGTGCCGAGTCGAAGGTGCCAGATGGCGGTGCCGAGCACGAAGACGCCGTAGCCGCCCATGGTCGCGCCCTTCACCAGCGCGGTGCGCGAGCGCCAGATCGGCGCCAGGCCAAGGACGAACAGCGAGATGCCGTAGTTGGCGGCGTCGCCCAGGAAGTCGACGGCATCGGCCAGCAGCGCGACCGAACCCGCGGCCCAGCCGGCGACGAGTTCGACGCCGAACATCAGCGCATTGACCCAGAGCGCGATCCAGAGGATGCGCCGGTAGCGGGGATCGACCGGCGGTTTGCTCGCAGAGCAGCCGCCGCTGCAGCAGTCAGCCATGGGACTTGGACCCATCAATATGATTCATATTTGACAGGCTAGCACGAAAAAATGAATCAGGTTTTCGGCAGCGTGACGCCGTGCTGGCCCTGGTACTTGCCGCCGCGGTCCTTGTACGAAGTCTCGCAGACTTCGTCGGATTCGAAGAACAGCACCTGGGCGCAGCCTTCGCCGGCGTAGATCTTGGCCGGCAGCGGCGTGGTGTTCGAGAATTCCAGCGTCACATAGCCTTCCCACTCGGGCTCGAAGGGCGTGACGTTGACGATGATGCCGCAGCGCGCGTAGGTCGATTTGCCCAGGCAGACGGTCAGCACGTTGCGCGGGATGCGGAAGTATTCGATGGTGCGGGCCAGCGCGAAGGAATTCGGCGGGATGATGCAGACATCGCTCTTCACGTCCACAAAAGAATTCGAATCGAAATTCTTGGGGTCGACGATGGTGCTGTTGATGTTGGTGAAGACCTTGAACTCGTCCGCGCAGCGGATATCGTAGCCGTACGAGGAGGTGCCCCACGAAATGACGCGACGGCCGTCCGACTCGCGCACCTGGCGCGGCTCGAAAGGTTCGATCATCCCGGTCTCTTCCGCCATGCGGCGGATCCATTTATCGCTTTTGATAGCCATTGTCGACATTCCAAAAAATCAATCCCGCGATTTTACGCTAAATGACCGCCTCCGGCACCTTTGCCGGCAACAGCCGCTCGATCATCTCATGCGTGAGGCGCGCCGTCTCCTGCGGTTTCTCGAGCGGATACAGGTGCCCGCCCTCGATCATCACCAGGTTTTTGCCGACCAGTTTGCGGGTGGCGTCCAGCCCGGCCTGGCGCAGCTCTTCGGAGCTGGTGCCGGCGATGAAGCCGATCGGCAGCGGGAAAGGCTCGCGCAGGATCTTCCCCATGTGGTGCGGCAGCGTGTTGTAGATCAGGGTCTCGACCTCGCGGTCGAAGCGCAGCTGGACGCCTTCCGGATGCTGGCTCAAGCCGTGCTCGAGGTAGTCGTCGAGCGCACCCGGGGCCCAGGCCTGGAACATCGGCTTCGCGATGAAGTGCTGGTAGGCCGCCGCACGGTCCGGCCAGACATTGCGCCGCCGCTCGGAAAAGCGCGCGGGCGAAAAGCGCGAACCGAGGCCGCGCCGCTTGACCAGCTTCCACAGGAAGGCGCGCCAGCCGGCGACGACCGGCGAATCGAGCATCACCACGCAGCGCGCCAGCTCCGGGCGCTGCTTGGCCGCCATCATGCTGAGCATGCCCCCGAGCGAATGGCCGACCAGGATCGGCGGCTGCTCGTACTTTTCCAGGTGATGGATCAGCTCTTCCACCAGGCCATGCCAGCCGTCCCCGACCGGAAAGCGCGGGTCGTGGCCGTACATGTCGTGGGCGCGCACCTCGTAGTGCTCGCCGAGGGCCTGGAACAGGCGGCTGTAGGTGCCGGCGGGATAGCTGTTCCCGTGGGAGAAATGCAGCAGGGGTTTGCTCATGAAAGGCGGGTAGCTTGAATGACAAGGGCCATTGTAATGAAAGAGGCGCGGCCGCGAACCCCGTTTAGAGGGAAACGCCTACTGGCGCAAGCACCATGCGCCCTGCGTAATCTCTTCCTTTAGCACGAAAAAATATTTCCTTACAGAAATTCCAATGCTAGCATTTGCAACATTGAACTTTCAGGGAAGCAATATGGCGTTGGCGGGAATCGAGCGTTCGGGCAGCGCGGGCAACGATGACATGGTCGGCACAAGCGGTGACGACAAGCTCTACGGAGCGGGCGGCAGCGACATCCTGATGGGCCTGGACGGCGACGACAAGCTCTACAGCAGCCTGCTCCGCGATCCCGCGACCGGCGCCTGGCGCCCCGACGACAAGGGCGACATCCTCGACGGCGGCAAGGGCAACGACCTGCTGCAGGGCGGCGTCGCCAACGACATGCTGCTCGGCGGGGACGGCAACGACACGCTGTATGGCGCCGGCGGCCGCGATTCCCTGCAGGGGGGCGCGGGCGACGATATCCTGCAAAGCGGCCGCCCATGGGACCCGGCCACCGAGGAGTTCAGCCCCGACCTGCTGGGCGATACCCTCGACGGCGGCGACGGCAACGACACCATCTACGGCGATGACGGGGCCGACGTCCTGATGGGCGGCGCCGGCAACGACGGCATGTCGGGTGGCGGCGGCAACGACCTCCTGCTGGGCGGCAGCGGCAACGACACCCTGGTCGGTGGCGCCGGCAACGACACCCTCGACGGCGGCGCCGGCATCAGCCGCCTGGCCGGCGGCCTGGGTGACGACGTGTATTCCGTGCGCAGCGCCCTGGACCAGGTCTGGGACGAAGGCGGCAACGACCGCGGCACCATCTACGCCGACTGGGTCCTGCCGGTGGGCAGCGTCGAGAACTGGACCTGGGCCGCGGGCGTGCAAAAGCTCCCGAACTGGATCGCCGCGCTGGCGGTGCAGGTGCCTGCGGCCCGCCTGCTCGGCGCGGCCCGGATCATCGACTACCATTTCGCCGAGCAGCCGGCCGCCTTCTTCGAAGAGCACGACAAGAAGGGTTTCGAGACCTTCAACGAGGCCCAGCGCGCCCTCACCCGCAAGGCTTTCGAGTACATCAGCAGCGTGGCGAACGTGCAGTTCCGCGAAACCGACTCCCTCGACGGCGAAGGCGTGCTGGTACTGGCCAACAACCAGCAGGAAAATTCATCGGGCTACGCCAGCAACCGCCTGGTGATGCTCAATGCCGACCTGCGCGAGGTGATGGCGCCGACCAGCGGCAATTTCGGCGCCGCGGTCCTGATGCACGAGATCGGGCACGCGCTCGGGCTCAAACACCCCTTCGCGCATGAAGACTCGGTCGGCAACAGCGGCGACGGTCCCTTCCTGAGCAGCGTGGAGGATGCGGCCCACCACACCCTGATGTCGTACAACGTGACGCCGAGCGACTACCAACTGTCGTACAACGCGCTCGACCTGGCCGCCCTCCACTACATCTACGGCCCCACGGGTCAAGTGGCGGCCGGCGACACCACCTGGACCCTGGACGCGGGCCAGGCCAACTTCATCGCCGACGGCGCAGGCAGCGACACCCTCGACGGCAGCGCCTTCGGCGGCGGCATGACGGTCGACCTGCGCCCCGGCTACTGGAGCTTCCTGGGCGCCAAGGGCGACTCGATCGTGAGGGCGAGCCAGGTCACGGTCAACTTCGGCAGTCTGATCGAGAACCTGCGCGGCGGCGCCGGCAACGATCGCCTGACCGGCAACGAGGTCGGCAACCGGATCGAGGGCGGCGCCGGGCACGACATCCTCGTCGGCGGCGCCGGCAGCGACCGGCTCGACGGCGGAGCCGGGATCGACGTCGCAGCCTACGCCGGCAAGCGGGCCGAGTACAAGCTCACCATCGGCAAGGACGCCGTCACGGTGGCCGACTCGCTGCTGCCGGACGTGGATGTCCTGGTCGGCATCGAACGCCTGGCCTTCGACGATGTCATGGTCGCCCTCGACACCGATGGCATCGCCGCCCAGACCTATCGCCTGTACCAGGCCGCCTTCAACCGCGAGCCTGACCTGGCCGGCCTGGGCTACTGGATCGGCCGCATGGAAAGCGGCAGCAGCCTGAAGGACGTGGCGGCGAACTTCATCGCATCCAGCGAGTTTACCGGCATGTATGGCCTCAAACCCAGCCACGCCGACTTCCTCACCCGGATCTACCAGAACATCCTGCACCGCGCGCCCGACCCGGCCGGCTTCGACTACTGGCTGCAGGTGATGGAACGCGGCGCCAGCGCCACCGAGATCCTGGCCCAGTTCAGCCAGAGCCCGGAAAACGTCGCCGCGCTGGCTGGCGTGCTGGAAGGCGGCATCGCCTACCTGCCCTTCGGCTGAGCTTCAGTAGGAGACGCCGACGGTAAGCGTGGCCACATAGCCCTGGTTGGGATTGCCGGTCACGCTGGCCATCTGCAGCGCCGTGCCGTCGCTGAACACGTTGTCGGTGGCATAGCTGATGCGCGCCAGGTTGGCGACGCTGGTGGCGTAGCCTGCCGTCGCATAGGCTTCGTTCAGGGTCGCCAGCGGAAACGCGAACTGCGAGGTCTTGATGCGGTTCGCCGCATTGCTGGCCTTGGACATGCTGGGATAGACCTCGAAGTGCACGTGCGGCATCCGGCCGTCGTAGCAGCCGGGGAAGATGGTCTGAAAAGTGAGCACGCCCTGGCTGTCCGCTTCCTGGACCCCGCGCAGGAAGTTTTCGTTCACGATCCCGTTCGAATACATCGAATAGCCGCCGTCGCGGGTACAGTGCCACAGGTAGACCGCGGCGCCGCTCGCGGCTGCGCAGTTGGCCGCGACGTTCACCAGCTGCAGGCGGATGGTGAGCGGGATGCCCTGCGCGACGCCGCTGGCGCCGGCCACGCTGGCGCGGATGTCGCTGCGCACGATGCCGGACAGGGTCAAGGCATTGGCAACGCCGTTGGCATTGCGGTTGGTGCCGTCGCCCGGATACGGGCCGCCCGTTTCTTCAGGAATGATGGAACAGGCGCTCCCGGCGGAAGCGCTCCCGCCGGTGCCGGCAGATGACGAAGCGGCGAGGCTGGCATCGGCGCCGCCGCCGCAGCCGGCCAGCGGGATCGCGGCGGCGCCGGCGAACAGCCAGCGCAGCGACTGGCGCCGGCTGGCCGCAGTGGCCAGCATGCGTTCGAGGTCGTCGGACAGGGTGGTGTGGTCGGGGGCGCTGGGGGGCGTCGGGGTCATGCTGGTATCCTCCTGTGTTTCGGTAGCCGCATTCTCGTTGCCGCCCATGTAAAACGGGGTAAACCGTATGTAAATCCGCGTAAATGGGGCCTCTTTGCCACAGCGCTGGCGCCCCTGATTTGCTATGCTCCTGACATGAACCATGTATTGCTGATCGACGACGACGTCGAACTGGTCGGGATGTTTTCCGAATACCTTGAACAGGAAGGTTTTCGCACCACCTGCGTCCACGACGGCGCGACCGGGGCGCGCGAAGCCCTGCGCGGCGACTATGCGATCGCGGTGCTCGACGTGATGATGCCCGGGACGAACGGCATCGACGCCCTGCGCCGCATCCGCGCCGCCAGCCGCATCCCGATCCTGATGCTGACCGCGCGCGGCGACGATGCCGACCGCATACTGGGGCTCGAGCTGGGCGCCGACGACTACGTCGCCAAGCCCTGCACCCCGCGCGAACTGACCGCGCGGGTGCGCGCCATCCTGCGCCGCACCCAGCCTGCCGCCGGCGAAGGTCCCGGCGCCGTGCTCGCGGTGGGCAAACTGAACATGTATCCCGAACAGCGCCGCGCCACCTGGGACGGCGCCACGCTGGAGCTGACCAGCACTGAATTCAACCTGCTGGAAGTGCTGGCGCGCCACGCCGGCCGCGCCGTCAGCAAGAACGAGCTGTCCGAACAGGGCCTGGGGCGGCCGCTGGCGCGCTTCGACCGCAACATCGACGTCCACCTGAGCAGCCTGCGCCAGAAACTGGGCCTGCTCGCCGACGGCCGCTCGCCCCTGCAGACGATCTACCGCCAGGGCTACCAGCTGATCCGGGACTAGCATGGGCCGCCTGTTCTGGAAGTTCTTCCTCTGTATCCTGCTGGCCCAGGTGACCGCCGCAGTCGGCATCGGCAGCGCCTTCTGGCTGCGCGAGCGGGCCCGCAGCCAGGCCGCCGAACTCGATACCGGCCCGCCGGCCTGGATCGCGCTCGACGCGGCTGCGGCAACGCTGCGTCACGGCGGCCTGCCGGCGCTGCGCGGGATGCTGGGCGAACTCCAGCGTCCCCAGGTGCTGGTACTCGACCACCTGGGCCAGGAACTGCTGGGCCGTGCGGTGCCGCCGGGACTGGCCGCGGAGGCGCGGCGCCAGCTGGCCTCGGGCGAGGCGACACGGGGCGTGCGCCGGCTGGCGGGACCGGACGGCGCCGACTACATCGCCTTCGTGCGGCGCCAGTTCCGCGGACCACCGCCCGGCGTCATCCAGGCCGGCGGCTCGCCGCGCGGGCCCGGTCCCGGCTTCGGCTATCGCGTCAGCCAGGGCGCCGGCATCGTCGCCGCCACCCTGGCCAGCCTGCTGTTCGCCGCCCTCCTCGCCTGGTATTTCTCGCGCCCGATCCGGGCCCTGCGCAGCGCCTTCGAGGCCGCCGCCGCCGGCGACCTGGCGCCGCGTTTCACGACTGGCGGCCGCGCGGGCGACGAGCTGAGCGACCTGGGACGCGACTTCGACCGCATGAGCGCACGGCTAGCCGCCCTGATGGATGGCCAGCGCCGCCTGCTGCACGACGTCTCGCACGAGCTGCGCTCGCCGCTGGCGCGGCTACAGGCGGCGGTCGGCCTGGCGCACCAGCAGCCGGACAAGATCGGCTCGTCGCTCGACCGCATCGAGCGCGAGAGCATGCGCATGGATAAGCTGGTCGGCGAGCTGCTGACGCTGTCGCGCCTCGAAGCCTCCCCTGGACTGGCCAGGACGGAACAGCTCGACCTGAGCGAACTGGCCGACGAAATCGCGGCCGATGCGCGCTTCGAGGCCGGTCCGGTGGTCCCCACGATCCGGGTGCAGGCGCCGGGCCCGATCATCGTGCAGGGCGACCCCGACCTGCTGTGGAGCGCGCTGGAGAATGTGGTGCGTAACGCGATCCGGCATGGCGGCAGCGGCGGCAGCGTCGAGATCGTGCTGCACGCGGCGGGCGGCCAGGCGCATATCGACGTCCTCGATCGCGGTCCGGGCATTGCCGAGGCGGACCTGGAAGCGGTGTTCCAGCCCTTCTTCCGCGCGCACCCGAACAAGGTCGACGGCCATGGGCTGGGCCTGGCCATCGCGCAGCGGGTGCTGGCGGCGCACGGCGGCAGCATCGGCGCCGCCAGGCGCGAAGGCGGCGGGCTGCGAATGCGACTGAGCCTGCCCTTGCAGGCGTGAGCGCTATTGCCCGTGCCAGTAGCGCCGGCGGCCGGCGCGGTATTCGCTGACCTCGATCTGCCGGCCGAAGGCAAGCAGGACGGCGCCCGATTCGTCGGTACGCAGACGGCGGATGCCGCGGCTGCCGTAGCGTTCGTACACCTCCTTCTTGGGGTGCCTGTAGCGGTTGCGGTACCCGACCTGGAAGATGCCGACCGTTGGTGCGACCGCCGCCAGGAAGGCCGCGGTGGACGAGGTGCCGCTGCCGTGGTGCGGCGCGAGCAGCACGTCGGCCTGCAAACGACCCTGCGCGTGTTGCAGCAACTGCGCTTCCTGGGCCGCTTCGATGTCCGCCGCCAGCAGCATGGCCCGGCCGGCCGCGCTGACCCGCAGCACGCAGCTGCGCGCATTCGCCTTCAGGCCCGGCTCGTCGTAGGAAGGCGGCGCCGGCCCCAGCATTTCGAAACGCACGCCGTCCCAGCTCCATCCCTGTCCCGAGCTGCAGCGGCTGTGGCGCCGGGCCGCGCGCACGACCGGATGGCCGGCGGCGAGCGAGGAATGCACCTGTGCCACCTTGACGCCGCCCAGCAGCGTGCGGGCGCCGCCAGCGTGATCGACGTCGCTGTGCGAAACCACCAGCGCATCGAGTTTCCCGATCCCGCGCCCGCGCAAATACGGCAGCAGGATGCGGCCGGCGGCGTCGGCCCCAGGCGCGTACTGGGGTCCGGCGTCGTACAGCAGGCGGTGGCCGCTCGTCTCCACCAGCAGGGCCATGCCCTGGCCGACGTCGAAGGCCGTCACCGTGAAGCTGCCGGCGGGCGGCGCGCTCGGCAGCTGGGTCAGCATCGGCACCCAGGCCGCGATTCCCGCCCAGCGGTGCGGCCAGCCACGCGGGGCCAGCATCCAGGCCGTGCCGCCGAGTGCCAGCAGGAAGATCCAGGGCTGCGGCGCCGGGGCGTTCAACACTGCGAGCGGGCTGTTGGCGAGCAGCGCGAGGGCATCGGCCAGCAGCTCGACCGCCAGGTGCGCCAGGCCGAGCACGGGGCCGGCCAGCGGCGCCGGCAACATGGCGCCCAGCAGGGCCAGCGGCGTCACCAAGAGGCTGATGACCGGGATTGCTATCGCGTTCGCGACCGGGCTGGCGAGGGACACCTGAGAGAACAACAGCATCGTCAGCGGCACCAGGCCGATGGTGACCGCATATTGCGTGCGGGCCGCCACGGCGAGTGTGCGGCGCCAGCCGGTTTCGATCTGCACGCGCCCGAGGTTCGCGTACAGGATGACGGCCACCGCGCCGAAGGACAGCCAGAAGCCCGCGCCGAGCACGGCCCAGGGATCGATCAGCACCACCACGGCCAGCGCCAGGCACAGCACGTGCGAGAGCGCGACCACCCGCCCGAACCAGAGCGCGGCCGCAACCGTCGCCAGCATGTAGAAGGTGCGCTGCGCCGGGACGCCGAGGCCCGCCAGCAGCACGTACAGCAGCGCCACCAGTGCGCCCGCCAATGCCGCCGCCTTCTGGGCCGGCAGCGCCAGGGGCAAGGCGGCGCCATCGATGAAGAAGGAGCGGCGCCACAGGTAGGAAATCGCCCACGCCGCCAGGCCTGCCACCATCGTGATATGCAGGCCGGAGATCGACACCAGGTGGCTGATGCCGGTGCGGTTGAAGACGTCCCAGTCCGACTGCGGGATGCCGCGCTGGTCGCCGATGACCAGGGCGACGATCACGCCGGCGTAGCGCTCGCCCTCGAGCTGCTGCAGGATGTGCCGCCGCAGCGCGGCACGGGCGCGTTCCACCACGTGGCCAAAGCGCGGCACGAAGGCATCCAGGCGCTGGTTGCGCGGGCCGGCGGGACGAACGTAGCCGGTGGCGCGCACGCCCTGCTCGAGCAGCCAGGCTTCGTAGTCGAAGCCGTAAGGGTTGGCATTGCCGTGCGGGCGCTGCAGGCGCACGACCAGTTGCCAGCGTTCGCCCGGCTGCACTGGTTCCTGCGCACCGCCTGCGGGGGCGACCTGGCCGTACCACGAGACGGCGATGGTGCGCGGGACGGTGGCGCGCGGTGTAAGCACCCGCTCGATGCGGACGTTGAAGCGCGAGCCGCCCTCGAATTCGTGGGGCAGGCTGTCGATGGTGCCGATGATGGCGACGTCGCGGCCCTCCATCTCGCGTGGTAGCGCGTCGGCGATGGCCAGGTGGGCCAGTACGGCAGCCCATGAGGCGCCGAGGAGCGCTGCCCCGAGGATGTTCGCGCCATGCCGGCGCAGTGCGCAGAGCAGCAGTGCGATGACGACGGCGCTGGCTATGTGTTCAGGTGCGGGCAGCTCGGCGCGTGTCTGCAGCCAGCAGGCGCCGGCGACGAAGGCCAGGATGGCGCAGCGCATTGCTTGGGGCGGCGGTCCGCGTGCTGGATGACGCGCTATCCGAGGAGGCTGTCGGCGACGATCTGGAAGTCGTCGAACTGGTCGGCCAGCAGCTTGGGAGCGGGCGAACACCCGCATAGGCACAGGTCGTCGCTTAGTGCGTACTGCCTGCCTTCGGATTGGTCCTGGAGGCGCGGCGCGGCGCACTGGATGACGCCCTGTTCGCCGCATGCGGGGCACTCGACCGGATCGCCTTCGCGGGCGAGCGCCCTGCCATCCTGGGCGCTCAATGTGCAGGATGCCTTGACGACGCCATCGGCGGTGGTCTTCGCGCCGTCGCGGATGTAATAGCGTTTTTGGCTCATTCCTGCTCTCCATGGTGCGGAAAGATGGAATGTAGCGGAATGAGATTGTTCGCCTTTGCGACAACGCAGGCGATTCACGTCAAATGACCGTCAGAGAGGCGCTACACGCTATCTCGCAACGACTGATGCCGGCATTGATGTTCCACGCTGACTGTGATCGATTGGCCGAATCCGAATACTGGACGATATCTTGTCCCACAGACCTAGTGCTGCGCCGTTAGACAGCGAGGACGGAACGGGTTTCCGATCGCCGTTCCCGGTACTCATTCTGAATACAACGTGTGGGACAAAAACATTGTCTTCGGTCCCGTTAAGCTCCCACCAGAAACTGTGGCCACGTGTTTCATTTTCCTCTACCACCAGCTCCACCAGTTCCTCCCCGACCAAGCCACCAATGTTTCGCGGCGCGGCCCGCAACCTGGTAATACGCATGCGTTCGACTAACGACAGCCGACTGTCTGCAAGCTCGTTCCTTGCCAGGACGCCGTCCTTCTCGGGCTTGAGTCCTGCCGAGACAATAAACATGAACTCAATATCCGGATGATGTGGCAGACGGGCGAACATCATGATTTGTTCGCGTTGATCGGCACTGAGCAGGTCGCGGACATAGGCGCGGTCGATGCAGAATCCCGGTTCGGACGGGATACGGTTATCGGGGTTCGGCACCAGCTGGTTGACCAGCCTGGGCAAATCCTCGATCCACTCGATGTCCCGACCCTCCGAAAACAGATCAATGCTGATGCCACGGCCATGCACCAAGGCTTCGGTAGAAATGCCTTCATAACGATAGCGCTCTACGCCGCCAAGGCCGTTTCCACGAGTTCCCTCCTCCACCGTTCGGCTGTGGATGAATATCCGTCCAACAAGGCCACTGTCGGTCTTCACATCCGTCGCCGACTCCAGGTTCTTGTCGCCGCCGCGCCAGTCCGGCTTTGCCCTGACTTCTGCCTCCCGGTCGGCAATTCGCTTCTGGAACTCCCCCGCTGTTTCGTCGAATGCCGAAACATCGAAACCGTCGATCCTCGCCTGTCCCCACCCGATCTGAATTCCTTCAGGCATGTCGATCAGAAATCTGCCGACGCACACCGTCTTCATTCTTCCACTGATCCGTTCCACCTCTTGTTTTTCTCGCTCAGAACGCGCGTTCGCAGTCACAACTCCGGCTACGATGAATCCGGCCACCGCAACTGCAAGTCCGATCCGAAATGACGATCTCATGTCAGCTCCAAGTAGATCCGGGCCTGCAAACACTGGCGAAGTCGATAGTCATCGCGACAGGCCAAGGGTTCACGTCATCAGGGACGAGATCGGCGAGTCTCGCGTGGCGCTTAGACACTGCCCACCTGATCAGGCGCCTCGCCTAGTCGCATCAACCGCCACGCGCTACGGCGCTGAATTGCTTGCGGTGCGTTCGGTGCGTGACCGAAGATGCCTGGAGCGACTGCGAATGTTGCGGGTGGAAGCAGGCTGCCCTGAGCAAACCATCGGGTTCCATCCAGTGCATGCGATTCCTCGCAGCGCCACCAGCCACTTGCCGGGCATGGGCTACCAGTCGAGGAGAAGCTGCCTACTGCAACCTGTTGTCCGTCTGCGTCGTGGGTTTGAGAGACAATCATCGTTATGCCTGCCGCTACAGATGCCTTTGCAAGCGGCAGTGTTGGCGGCACTCTCTTACGTGCACGATTATCGACCAGTTTCCAGGCCGTTCGGCTCGACGATTCAGCTGTAGGTTGCAGCCCCCGCAATTTCTCCCAAAGGCTCTGCGGCAAAAGAAGCAAAGCCTGCGGCATGCGCTCGCCTTGCTTGATGTATTGGCGCTGACCGCCTAACACGCGTGTTCCGCTGCTACCATCGCTGCAGACCCACCACCCGCTGTGAGGACAGCGATCGCCGGCCCACGCTTGCATACCGAGACGCGATTCCGGCGTCACGGCATTGCCGGCTTCCTGTGCTTGTGTCGGACGCAAGCGAATGGTCGACGAAATCCTGTCCCATAGTCCCAGTGCCGCTTCTTCTGACATCGACGTTGGAACGGGGCCATTTTCGCTCTTGCCCGTGGCCATCTTAAAAACGATGTGCGGAACGAACACGTCGTCCTCTTTCCCGTTCACCTCCCACCAGAAGCTATAGACTTGAGCATCATTCGCTTCCACGCCTCGTTTGACCAGCTCTTCGCCGCTCAGACCGCCAATTGTGCGGGGCGCAGCCCGTATTCTGGTGATCCGCATCCTGTCGTTGAGCGAAAGTCGATCCTCTGCGTCGCTGCTCCTCTCGAGCAGTCCTTGCTCATCAGGCTTTTGTCCCGCCGCGAGGATCATCATGAACTCCACGTCTGGATGATCCGGCAGACGGGCGAACATCATGACCCGTTCGCCTTGATCCGCCAAAAGTGGGTCCAGAAAATGGGCCCGACCTATACAGAATCCTGACCCAAGCGGAACGCGGCCGTCCGGAATAGGTTCGAGTTTCGCGACCAGCTTTGGTAGATTGTCTATAAGGTCAGGATCGTAGTATTCCGACGCGAGATCAAAACTGACCCCATCAGCATGCACCAGGGCTTCGATAGCAATGCCCTCGTTTCGATACCGCTCGATCTCCAAACCCCTGGCACGTGTACCTTCGGTCACTTTACGACTGTGAGCAAATACCTTTCCGATGACGCCATGATCCGTTTTTACCTCCCGCACCAATTCGAGATTTCGATTGCCGCCTGTGTAGTCCGGCATCGCTTTAACCTGCGCCTCGCGGTCGGCAAGCCGCTTGTGAAACTCCTCGGTGGTCTCGTTGAACACAGCCATATCGAAACCGTCGATGTTAGGGCGGGCGAGCTCGATCTGGGCATCTGCGGGCATATCGATTAGGAATCTGCCCACACAAACGGTTTTCATTTTTCCGGTCATTTGCGCTACCTCGTCATGGCTCCGACGTGCCGTATCGCCTTCGATTACATTGCCGACGGCCCAGGTCATTATTAATCCGGCGCAAGTGATCCCGGCCAGCACTCTTGCCAGCCTGTCCTGGATCCACTTGTTCACGGTGACCCCTGGACGATTTTTACGATCAGTCGCAACGTCAGCATCACCATATCGTCGTCGTTATAGGAGCTTTGATGATCGTAGCCCTGAGTAGCAAATGCCTTTTTTACTTTGCTCGTCAAATCTGCTTCGCCGGACTGATGAGGAACAGTACCATCCCCTCTTGCGTCTTGTGGTTCAGGTTCAAACTGGAGCTCGGTCTTATTTTCGACAAGAACACGTCGTTGTCCGCGAGCGGTGCGACCAATAAAACGTGCTGATGCAATGTTGGCTGCGGTAAAGGCCGTTGCGGACGCGCCCTGTTGGTGCGCAACCAAGCTGATTTGTCCAAACGACAGTTTATTGCGGTCGTCGCCGTAGAAGGCGTAGGTA
Source organism: Massilia sp. IC2-477 (assembly GCF_020707265.1). Lineage (GTDB taxonomy): Bacteria > Pseudomonadota > Gammaproteobacteria > Burkholderiales > Burkholderiaceae_D > Telluria. The sequence continues at coordinate 277,853 of NZ_JAJFEQ010000003.1, read as the reverse complement.
TTTGGATGGTAAAAACTGCCCAAGGCGTCGTGAAATTTCTCGGCAGTAGCAATCGCGTTTTCGATTGCTTCTGTAATACCTCTCTTAAATCTCTTGTACTTTCCCGCAGGGTCCGCTATCGAAGGATCAATCAGTCGATACCAGGAGCTCGTATCGCGGTACAGATCGTAAGGGTTAGAGACCTTGCCGTTAGGTAGGTGCAGTACGTCGTACGGTACTGTCTTGTAGCGGATGATGTCGTCCTTGACACTGTGAGTTGGTGCGGCAACGGGCTTCAAGGACTTGAGGATCCTTACGTGAAGCCACGGTTGCGGATACCGTTGATTCGGCAGTAGCTCCAGCGCACCAGGGGAAACGGCCAATACTGGCGTAGTTTTCTGGGTCGTGTTGCCCAGGACCTTTGCCAGTCCGTTTGCAACCAGGTTCTCGAGTGGGTTATTGCTGGGGCTCGAGCTCTCGGTACCGAAGGCGAGCCGTCGATATGCCGCCGGGGCGCCCAGAACCGGCATTACACCATGGATCACCCCTGCAATCTTGTCGGGGATACGTTTCGCGCATGCACGTGCGACTAATCCCCCCATAGAGTGCGTAACCAGAATTACCTGTTCACAACTCCGCTTTGTTTGTTTCCACGAATCGATAATTTCGAGGATTCTCTGCTCCAGTCGCCTCGACGACTTCTCACAGTCATCGAGCCAGCAGTAGCCGACCGAATACACAGGAAAATAATGCTTTGCGTGATTTTCTAGATGGGGCTCAGTCAAAGGCTCGAACTCCCGCAGCCCCCATTTTTTTGGGTCGCAGTCGATCACCTCTTTCCAGTGCTGTTTGATTGAGCGCTTCTTTTTCCCATCGTCAAACTCGAACGTTTGATTCAGGCGCCTCTGCAGTGCCAGCAACAACTTTCCGTACGAATCGGCGTGCACCTCGCCCCAGCCACGGGCACGAACTTCTTGTTCGGTCAGGAGATACCCATCATCTGCGTCGGGTATGACGACGGCTCCACCATCGTCCACTTCAAGGGTCGGGGCATCGAACAGCAGCTGACGATCACGCGGCGAATGGCTATCCCAATCACTTGCGGCAAAAGCGCCATCGCGCATTCCATTAGGTGGACGCCAGACCGGCTCCCCTGGAGCCAACTTTGCGTTCCTTTCGTCTGGTAACCTGCCGAGCCGGGGCTTGCGCTTGGCTCTAAGGTTGGTACCCATCACTCCCGGCACCACAATCACGGGGATGATCGAATTCGGAGGCATGAGACCAAGGCCGCGTATCGTATATTCCGCCGAGGACATATACGAGTTTACTTCCCATCCGCCATGAGGCAAAGGGACGAGCGAAGGCAATGGCCTAGTCGGTTCACGCATGACGGTTCCGACAGCTTAATTAGACGACGGAAGAAGCTCGAAGCGCACCGGCCCCAGCTCATCGCTCTGCACCAGCGCAGTGCGCCCTTCTTCGTCGCTGGTGCCCTGGACGGTACGGCCGTCGCTGAGATGGGCAATGTAATTTTGATATGGAATCGGTTCGCGCGTTTGGAGATGGCGCAGGACAACTCTTTCTGTTGTCTTCAAGGTACTCTTTGCAAACTCGGGGTTGGTGGGATCACCACCACCCGCGCCTCCCCGCACCAGGCTACTCGCCTTGATCGTATGCTCGGCGGAGCTTTGCTGGGTGATGGTACCGTTCGCCCATTCCGTTTGCGCACCCTGGGAGATGATGCGGACATTAGGCGCCTCAATATGGATCGCTTCCGCCGAGATCAGGCTGATCTTGCCCGAGGATTTGATTTCGACCGCCCCCTGGTGGGCCTCGAGCAGGATATTCCCCTTGCCTGCCACGAGCTTTACCCCGAGCGCCTGGGCAAAGGCGCTGATTCCCCGCGCCGCGCGCAGGAAGATGTTGCGGCCGGCCGAGGTGCGGGCGTCGCCGCCGCTGACCACATCCAGCTGGGTCTCGGAGCCGAGCGCCACGTTGTCCTGGCTGGCGACCACGATGCCGGCCGGCGCCGTTACCGCCACGATCGGCTCGCCACCCTTGTCCCCGGGGGCGACGTTGGTGCCCCCGTCCCAGCGCCGCAGCTTGTCCGACAGCTCGGCCAGGCGCTGGCCGCCCGGCTCGTCGTCCGTGTGCTGTTCGGCGAGCTTGGCCACTTCGTCCGCAATGCTTTGCATCAAGTCCGCCAGGCCGACCAGGCCGGCGCGGGCCAAGTGGGTGCCCTGGCCGGCGCCCAACGGCTCCGCGGTGAGCAGCACACCCTGCTTCCCACGGATCGCCACCGTCTGGTCGCTGCGCAGCTCCGCGCCCTCCCCCCGCGGCTCGGCCGTTCCGTTGGCTTTCGGCTGGCTCAGCCAGCCCAGGTTGAGCTGGGCGGCGCCGTGGTCGCTCGCCAGCTGAGCGCTGATCTCGCCGCGGGTGTCGTCGAAGCGCAGCTGGTTGCCGCGGGCGCCGCCGATTTCGCGGGTGCGGGTGCCGGACAGGTAGCGGTTGCCGGGCAGTGCGCCCGCGCTGCTCAGCGCCGGCGGCTCGCCGCGCTGGTTGAAGACCTGGGACAGGACCACCGGCCGGTCCGGGTCGCCACCCAGGAAAGCCACCAGGACTTCACTGCCGACACGCGGCAGCGACAGCGTGCCGCACTGCTGGCCCGATCCGGGGCCGTTGCCGGCCCAGTTGGAGGCGACCCGTACCCAGGCCGAGTCGGCCGGGGTGTCGGAAGCGCCGGCGCCGTGCGCATGCTTGTGGTCGGCCACGCGCATGCCGGGGAAGCGGATTTTCACCCGTCCCAGTGCGTCGCAATGCACTTCCTCGCCCGGCGGGCCGGTGACGATGGCGGTTTGCAGCTCCGGGTGCGGCAGGTCGATGCGCGCATCAAAAGCCGGCACCAGCGGGATGCCGCGGCGCACGCAATCGAAGCGCATTTTTACCCGCACGCCGTCGCCCCCCACCGGGTGCTCGTTCGGCGCCAGCATGGCCCCCTGCGGGCTGTACGGGCCCAGCAGGCGGCGCACGCGCGCCGACAGGTCGGCCGGCAGGTTGTTCTCGGCTTCCAGCCAGACGGCCGTGACGACGAAGTCGCGCTCCGCTTCCGGGTGGGTGTCGATCTCGGGGTGGCCCGACAGGGTGAAGTATTCACCGGCGCACAGGTCGCGCACGCTGCCTTCGCCGTGGAAGCACTTGGTGTCGAACTCGTGGCGGTTCATGCGCACCTGGCCCAGGCGCCAATGGTCTTCGACGTCGTTGCCGGCATGGGGCAGCTCGACCAGGTAGTCGTCGAGCGTGGCCGCCAGCGCGTTGCCGCTGCGGCCCTGGTCGGCCATGCTACGCGCGGTGGTGGTCATGTGCTGGGTGCCGGAAGGGTTGCGGTAGTCCCAGCTGTGGCGGGTGATGCTGCCCGGCTGCAGGCGGCGGGCGGCGCACCACGATACAACCGTGTCGCGCTCCTCGGTGGCATCGATGCGGTGGTAGCGCACGGTGCCGGCGGCGCTGCGCGGCAGCGAGGCCGGGTCCGAAAACAGCACCATCGTGTGCGAGGGGGTGTCGTCGGATTCCTGCTCGGCGGCGCCGGCGCGGGCGCGGCCCGGGCGGAAGGTCCAGGCGATCCCACGCCGCTTGAGCAGGCGGCGCACGAACGCGGCGTCGGACTCGTTGTACTGCATGGTCTGTTCGCGCGGCGGATACAGGCGCATGTCGAACAGCGGATCGAGCTCGTAGTCGAAGGCGCTGGCCATGACGCTGTTGGAGTGGCGCCATTCGTCGAACAGCACCTGCACGATCTCGAGTTCGTTCTGGTAGCGGAACACGCGGCTGTTGACGCGCTTTTCCATGATCGCCAGGGCGTCGCGCAGCACCAGCTGGTAGACGGCCAGGCCGCCGTCGTGGTCGCCGGCGCGGGCCTCGGCCACGATGCCGCAGATGCCGCGCAGCTGGCCGCGGTCGGTCACCATCTGCAGTTCGGCCGGGAGGGCGATGAGTTCCTTGAGCGGCAGGCGCGGCGTATCGGCGACGCAGGTGACGATGTACTCGAAACCGCCGCACACCGATTCCTGGCCCTGCACGCGCTGCGGCAGCAGGAGTTCGTCGGCCAGGTGGTCGGCATGGCCCAGGCGCAGTCGGATCGGCCGGTGGGCGGTGGTCAGCGATTTCTCGTGCCGTAGCATCCGCAGGAATTCGCTCGCGCTGTCCAAGTCACTCTCCGTCGTGTCGTTGCTGCGGTCGCAGCGAAGAGTGCATCTTGGCAGAACGGAATAGTTGCAGCCTTGTCTTGCCTCAGCGCTGCAAACGAACTAAACCGGATAGCCACGGTCGCGGGTGCACGATGCGCGCCCATTGCTACCACGCGGCGCAAGCTCTGCTACTTTACTAATTAGCTATTTGATTGGTTATTTGTCTAGTGCCTGCCTGGCTGCCAGGCGCGGAATCGCGGCCAGCGTATTCCGGTGAACGGCCGCGCGTACCTCGTCGAGCTCGACACCGCGCAGCCCAGCGAGGGCGCCGCCGATGGCCGGCAGCTGGTCGGGACTGTTGCGTCCCGGGTGGATCCAGGACGGCGCGATGTCCGGCGCATCGGTCTCCAGCACGATGACGGACAAGGGCAGCTCGGTGGCCAGGCGCCGGATCTGCAGCGCGCGGGTAAAGGTCATGGCGCCGCCGAAGCCCAGGTGAAAACCCAGGTCGATGAAATTCTGCGCCTGCTGGAAGCTGCCGTTGAAGGCGTGGGCGATGCCGGCGGCCGGGCGAATCTGGCGCAGATGCTTGAGCACCTGGTCCTGCGAGCGGCGCACATGCATAAACACCGGCAGGTCGAAGTCGCGCGCGATGCGCAGCTGTTCGCGCAGGAAGCGTTCCTGTTTAGCGCGCATCTCGGGTTCGCACAGCAGCGGAATGAAGAAGTCGAGCCCGATCTCGCCGACACCGACAAAGTTCGGGTCAGCCAGCGCCGCCTCCACCGCGCCGCGCAGCAGCGCCAGGTCGTCGTCACGCGCCTGCGGCACGCAGATCGGGTGGATGCCGAGGGCATAGGTCACGTTCGGCGCGCGTGCGGCCAGACTGGAGACTGCCTCAAAATTGCCGACGTCGACCGCCATCGCCACGATGGTCGACACCCCTGCCCCCGCCGCCTGGGCGGCGACGTCCAGCGACCCGGCGCCGAATTCGGCGGCGTCGAGGTGGCAGTGGGTGTCGATCCACATCGTGCTCAGGCCTCCACTGCCTGCAGACCGTGCTCGGTCAGCCGGAACACGCGGTCGCAGCGGCGCGCCAGCTCCATGTCGTGGGTAACGATGACGAAGGCGGTGCCGAGGGTGCGCGACAGCTCGAGCATCAGGTCGAAGATGGTCTGCGCGGTGCTGTGGTCGAGGTTCCCGGTCGGTTCGTCCGCCAGCACGCAGGCCGGTTGGGTGACCAGGGCGCGCGCCAGTGCCACGCGCTGGCGTTCGCCGCCGGACAGCTCGCCCGGACGGTGCACCACGCGCTTGCCCAGGCCGACGCGGCCCAGGATCGCCTCCGCCTTCTTCAAGGCCGCCTCACGCGCCTCGCGCCGGATCATCAAGGGCATCATGACGTTGTCGAGGGCCGAGAATTCCGGCAGCAGGTGGTGGAACTGGTAGACGAAGCCGAGCGATGAGTTGCGCTGCTCGCCGCGCCGGGTCTCGGACAGGGTGGCGAAGTCTTCGCCCAGCAGCGTCACGGAACCGGTGGACGGCGTGTCGAGCCCGCCCAGCAGGTGCAGCAGGGTCGACTTGCCGGAACCGGACGCGCCGACGATGGCGACCCGCTCGCCGCGGTGGATGGCGAAGTCGATGCCGTCCAGGACCTTGACGGTGTAGTCGCCCTGCTTGAAGGTCTTGCCCAGGCCGCGGCAGGACAGGACCGGAAGGGTTGAATCATTCATAACGCAGCGCCTCCGCAGGTTTTACGCGCGACGCCGACCAGCTCGGGTACAGGGTCGCAGCAAACGCCAGCAGCACGGACACGCCGCCGATCTTGAACACGTCCGGCCAGCGCAGGTCGGATGGCACCGCGCTGATCAGGTAAATATCTTTCGACAAGAACTGCACTCCCAACAAACGTTCGATAAACGGGACGATGACGTCGATGTTCAGGGCCACCAGCACGCCCCCGCCGACACCGATTGCGGTGCCGAGGATGCCGACCAGCGCGCCCTGCACCATGAAGATCTTCTGGATCGAGCGCGGCGAGGCGCCCAGGGTGCGCAGGATCGCGATGTCGGCCTGCTTGTCGGTCACCGTCATCACCAGGGTCGACACCAGGTTGAAGGCGGCCACCGCGATGATCAGGGTGAGGATGATGAACATCATCTTCTTTTCCGTCTGTACGGCGCCGAACCAGGTGGCGTTGAGCTTGGACCAGTCGCGCATTTCCAGGTTGCCGGGCATGGCACGCTTCAGTTCCGCCGCCACCACGGGCGCCTGGTGCATGTCGGCGATGCGCAGGCGCAGGCCCATCGGCGCCGGCAGGCGTTCCATGCGCTGCGCATCCTCCACGTGGATAAAGGAGAGCGCGGCGTCGAACTCCGGGTGGCCGGCCTCGAAGATGCCGGACACCGTGAAGCTGCGGCTGCGCGGCAGCAGGCCGGCCGGCGTGACCTGGCCCTGGGCCAGCAGCATGGTGAGCTTGTCGCCCATGCCGACGTTGAGCGAGCGCGCCAGAGAGTAGCCGAGCACGATGTTGTAGGCGCCCGGCTGCAGCGAATCGAGGCTGCCCTGCCGGATCTGTTTCGCGATGTCCGACACTTTTGGTTCTTCCGACGGCAGGATGCCGCGGATGACCGAAGGCGCCATCACGCCCTGCCCCTCCAGCAGCCCCTGGGTTTCGACGAAAGGCGCGGCGCCTCGCACCGCGGGGTTCCTGAGCGCCTGCTGCCCGGCCGCACGCCAGTCCGGCATGCTCCCGGACTGGTCGAACACCTCGATATGGGCCAGCACCGACAGCATGCGGTCGGTGACTTCCTTCTGGAAGCCGTTCATCACCGACAGGACGATGATCAGGGCGGCCACGCCCAGCGCGATGCCGGCGACGGAGATCAGGGAGATGAAGGAAATGAAGCTGTTGCGGCCACTACGCTTGCCGGCGCGCGTGTAGCGCAGGCCGACCAGCCATTCGTAGGGTAGATTCTGGGTGAGTCTCATGGTCTCCGTCGATGTTACGCGAGGCCGCAGTGTGCCATACATGGGCAGGCTGCGCTTATCACAATGGAATCATTCATGCGCATCATTCGTACCTGAGCGCTTCGGCCGGCTTCACCCGCGCGGCCGACCAGCTCGGGTACAGGGTCGCAAGAAAAGCCAGCAGCACGGCCACGCCACCGATCCAGCCGACGTCGCCCCAGCGCAGCTGCGAAGGAATCTCGCTGATCAGGTAGATCTCCTGCGACAGGAACTGCACCTTGAAGGTCCGCTCGATGAAGGGCACGATGTGGTCGATGTTCAGGGCCACCAGCACGCCCGTGCCCACGCCCAGGGCGGCGCCCAGCACGCCGACCAGGGTGCCCTGGACCATGAAGATGGTCATGATCGAGCGCGGTGAAGCGCCCAGGGTGCGCAGGATGGCGATGTCGGATTGCTTGTCGCGCACCGTCATCACCAGGGTCGAGACCAGGTTGAAGGCGGCCACCGCCACGATCATGGTGAGAATGATGAACATCATGCGCTTTTGCGATTCAACCGCGGCGAACCAGAGCGCGTTCACCTTGGACCAGTCGCGGATGTACAGCTCGCCCGACATGCTGCGCTGCAGTTCCGCCGCCACGCGCGGCGCCGCGTGCATGTCGGCCAGGCGCAGGCGGATGCCGGCCGGCGCCGCCACGCCCGCCAGCGCCTGGGTGTCCTCGATGCTGGCGAAGGCCAGCGCGGAATCGAACTCGAAGTGACCCGCTTCGAAGATGCCGGCCACGGTCAGGGGACGGGTGCGCGGCAGTGCGCTGCCGGAGGCGCTGCCCGCCACCGGGGTGGACGCCATCAGCAGCGTGACCCGGTCGCCCACGCCGACGTCGAGCGACCTGGCCAGCGCGCGCCCGATCACGATGTTGAAGCTGCCCGGCTGCAGGGCGTCGAAGCGCCCTTCGCGCATGTGTTTCGCGACATCCGACACCTTGACCTCTTCGGCGGGCGCGATCCCGCGCAGCAGCACCGGCTTCATGACGCCGTCGCTGAGCAGCATGGCGCGGGTCTCGGCAAACGGCGCGGCGGCACGCACCTCCGGGTTGCGCAGCGCTTCCTGAATCGAAGTGCGCCATCCCGGCATCTCGCCGCGCACGTCGAATACCTCGACGTGGGCCAGCACCGACAGCATGCGCGCTGTTACTTCTTTCTGGAAGCCGTTCATCACCGACAGCACCACGATCAGGGCGGCCACGCCGAGCGCAATGCCGGCTACCGAGGCCATCGAAATGAAGGAAATAAAGCTGTTGCGCCCGCTGCGCTTGCCGGCGCGGGTGTAGCGCAGGCCGACCTGCCATTCGTAAGGCAGCTTGTGGGTGAGGCTCATGAAGTCGGTAAAGATGCGTTATGGGTTTGCCAACCCGACAGTTTGCCAGACATCGGGCTTTCATGGCGCAAAAACGACGAACCCGTCCGCTGCACGACCGTTCGCTCGGTCCGTATTTGCCCTAAAATAGCGGTATGTCGCACATTACGCTCGTCCTGCCCCACCTGCTGCCGCTCCCCGAATTCGCGCCCGACCTGGTCCGCGCCCTGCAGACCCCGGCGCTGGCCGCCCTGCTCACCCGCACGAGCGGCAACAAGCGCCACCCTGCTCCCGACACGGCGCGTGCGCTCCCGCACGAGCAGTGGCTGGCGCGCACGCTCGGCGTGGCGCCCGACGGCCAGCCGGCCTTTGCCGCCGGCGCGATGCGCGGCTTCGGGCTCGATCCTGACGGCGGCACCTGGTACATCGTCAATCCGGCCCATATCCAGATCGCGCGCAGCCACTCGATGATGGCCGATCTGCGCCAGCTGGGCTTAAGCGAAGATGAAAGCCGCCAGCTGTTCGAGGCGGCGCGGCCGCTGTGCGAAGAGATTGGCCATCCGCTGCGCTACGGCGACGCGACCACCTGGTTCCTGCGCGCCGACGACTGGGACGGCATCGACGCCGCCACTCCCGACACCGTCACCGGCATGGACCTGACCGACTTCGTCCCGCGCGGCAAGCAGGCGCTTCCCTTGCGCCGCCTGCAGAACGAAGTGCAGATGCTGTGGCACGCCCATCCGGTGAACGCCGCCCGCGAAGCGCGCCGCCTGCCCGCCATCAACTCGTTCTGGCTGTGGGGTGCGTCCTCAAGCGCCGGCACGGCCCCGGGACGCGTTACCGGCATCGACGTGCCCGGCTGGCTGCGCGGCCTGTCGGACCATAGCTACGCGCGTCCCGAGCGTATCGACGAAGTGCTGGCGCAGGATGGCCTGGTGGTGGTCGGCACGCTGGCCGCGAGCGCGATCGCCGCCGACTGGGGCAGCTGGCTGCAGGGGGTCCAGCAGCTGGAAGAGAGCCTGTTCGCGCCGCTGCATGCGGCGCTGGTGGGCGGCCGCGTGAAGGAGCTGCGCCTTGTGCTCAGCAGCCGCGAAGCCCTTGCCGAATTCACCACGACCGCCATGGCCCAGCGCAAATTCTGGCGCCGGCCGACCCTGGACCGACTTAGCTGAGCACACTTTGAGTATCACGACCCGCATCACCACCCGTTCCTGCCCCTTCCGCAGCTCCGAGATGCTGCGCCAGGGCGGGATCCACCCGGTCCTCGCGCGCATCTACGCCGCGCGCGGCCTCACCGACCCGCGCGAGCTCTCCAGCGAGCTGGCGGCCCTGGTGCCGCCCGGCTCATTGCGTCACATCGACGCGGCCGCCGTGTTCCTGGCCGACGCCATTGGCGCGAACAAGCGCATGACCATCGTCGCCGACTACGACTGCGACGGCGCCACCGCCTGCGCGGTCGCCCTGCGCGGCCTGCGCATGATGGGCGCGAACGTCGACTACATCGTGCCCAACCGCTTCGAGTACGGCTATGGCCTGACGCCCGAGATCGTCGAGCTGACGGCGCGCGAAAAGTCGCCCGACATCATCATCACGGTCGATAACGGCATTGCCAGCATCGACGGCGTCCTGGAAGCGAACCGGCGCGGCATCGAAGTGGTGGTGACCGACCACCACCTGCCGGGCGACGCATTGCCGCCGGCGCGCGTGATCGTCAACCCGAACCAGCCCGAGTGCGGCTTCCCCAGCAAGCACCTGGCCGGCGTCGGCGTGGTGTTCTACGTGCTGCTGGCCCTGCGCGCGGAGCTGCGCAAGCGTGGCGTGTTCGACGCCCAGAACCAGCCCAAGCTCGACAGCCTGCTCGACCTGGTGGCGCTCGGCACGGTGGCCGACGTGGTGCGCCTGGATACCAACAACCGCATCCTGGTGGCCCAGGGCATCAAGCGCATGCGCGCGGGCCGCATGCATGCCGGCGTGGCCGCACTGTTCCGGGTCGCCGGGCGCGAAGCGCGCTGCGCCTCGCCCTTCGACCTCGGCTTTGCGCTGGGACCGCGCCTGAACGCCGCCGGCCGGCTGGAAGACATGTCGCTCGGGATCGAGTGCCTCGTTACCGACGACGTCGGCCGCGCCTGGGCCATCGCCCAGCAGCTCAACGAGATCAACCTCAAGCGCCGCGAGATCGAAGCCGAGATGCAGGACACCGCCCTGCTGCACCTGGACAGTTTCGAGCCTTCGGGCGCCAGCACCATCAGCGTGTTCGACGAAGGCTGGCACCAGGGCGTGATCGGTATCGTCGCCTCGCGCCTGAAGGAAAAGTTCTACCGCCCGACCATCACCTTCGCGCCGGGCAGCGAAGGCTGGATCAAGGGTTCGGGCCGTTCGATCCCGGGCTTTCACATGCGCGACGCGCTCGACCTGGTGTCCAAGCGCGTGCCGGGCCTGATCGACAAGTTCGGCGGCCACGCAATGGCGGCCGGCCTGACCATCCGCGCCGACCACTTCGGCAACTTCCAGCAAGCCTTCGAGGCAGTCGGCCAGGCCTGGCTGACGCAGGCGCAGCTGGAGCGCATCATCGAGACCGACGGCCCGCTCGAGGACGAGTTCTACTCGACCCAGTTCATCGAAGAGATGGACGGCCAGGTATGGGGCCAGGGCTTCGCGCCGCCCGTGTTCTGCGACGAGTTCCGCGTGGTCAGCCAGCGCATCCTGAAGGAACGCCACCTCAAGCTGCTGCTGGAGAAGAACGGCCGCCGCTACGATGCGATCTGGTTCGGCCACACCGACAGCCTGCCGGAACGGGCGCGCGTCGCGTTCCGGCTGGACGCCAACGAGTACAACGGCGTCACCAAGGTCCAGCTGCTGGTGGAGCACGCCGAACCGGCCTGACGCCGGATCAGGCTCCCCCCAGCGCCGCCTCCAGCGCGGTTTCGATCCGCCGACGCACCAGCTGGATCAGGGCGTTCTCGCGCTGCGCGCCATGGAACACCAGGTACACCGGCTTTTCCAGCGTCGGTGTGCCGGGCAGCGCAAGCAGGCCGCCGTGCAGGCGCGCCAGGTAGTCCGGCAGCAGTCCGCGGGCGCCGCCGCTGCGCACGCTCTCGTACTGGGCCACCAGGCTGTTGCTGCGCAAGGCTGGTTCCTGGTCCGGATAGTGGGTGCGTAGATAGTGCGATTCCGGCAGCAGCCCGGCCGCACGGTCGTACCCGGTGAGCGGCAGCTGCGCCGGTTCGGCTACCCCGGACGCCGCATACATCGCATAGCGCAGCGGCGCAAGCGACACGGCAACCAGGTTGCCGTCTTCCGGACGGGCCAGCCGGACCGCGAGGTCGGCCTCCTTGTGGCTGATGCTCAGGACCGCCGACGTCGCCTGCAGTTCGATCCGCAGGTTCGGATGTTCGCACTGCAGCTGTGCCAGCGCCGGCGCCAGCACGAATGCGGAAATCCCTTCCGGCGCCGTCACCCGCACCAGCCCCGCCAGCCCGCCGACAGGCGCCCGCTGGCCGAGGCCGGCCACCAGTTCGTTCATCTCGTGGGCGGTCGCCACCACCTGGCGCGCCGCTTCCGTCAGGTTCACCGCGCCCTGCCGCTCCTCCACCAGCGGATAGCCGAGCGCTTCCTCGAGGCGGCGCATGCGGCGCGCGACCGTCACCCGCGTCAGGCCAAGCGCCCGGGCAGTGGCGGAATAGCTGCCATTGCGCGCCAGGGTCGACAGGGTCAGGAGGTCGTCCCACGACAGCGATCTTTTTTGTACGGCACTGTCCATTTTCTTGCGTTGGTCCACGCGGCTGTCCTTCCTACAATAGGCCGGTCACATGCGAGGGAGAATCGGATGAAAGCTGTAGTGTATCGGAACATGGGAGAGGCGCAGGCGGTGCTCGATCTGGTCGAGCTGCCCACGCCCGCGCCCGGGCCGGGCGAAGTGCGCGTGCGCGTTGCCTATTCAGGCGTCAATCCGTCGGACACCAAGGCCAGGGGCGGCGTGTCGCTTGCCGCCATGCCCTACCCTTACGTGGTCCCGCACAGCGACGGCAGCGGCGTCGTGGACGCGATCGGACCTGGGGCCGACCGCAGCCTGCTGGGACAGCGGGTGTGGTTCTTCAATGCGCAATGGCTGCGCCAGCACGGATCGGCCGCGGACTACGTCTGCCTGCCGGAGCAGCTGGTGCGCCCGCTGCCCGATCATGTCGGCCTGCTCGATGCTGCCGGGATCGGCATTCCGCTGCTGACGGCCTGGCACGCGGTACACGGCTACACCGACGTCTGGAACAGGACCGTGCTGGTCACGGGCGGCGCGGGCAATGTCGGCCTGCATGCGATCCAGCTCGCCAGGCGCGCCGGCGCCCGGGTGCTCGCCACCGCCAGTTCCGCCGCCAAGGCAGGCCTGGCGCGCGCGGCGGGCGCACACGACGTGTTCGCCTATGACGACCCTGCAGTGCTGGCCGCACGGGTCAAGGACGCCAGCGGCGGCAAGGGCGCCGATTTGCTCGTCGACGTCGATGCTGCCTTCTATGCCCCGCTCTATCCCCAGCTGCTGGCCGAAGGCGGCAGCGCCGTCGTCTACGGCTCGCGCGCGCCCGATATCCGGCTCGACTACCGCGGCATGATGCGGGTAGCCGGCAGTGTCAGCCACTTCCTGGTCTACAAGCTGGGCGGTGTTGCGCTGGCCCAGGCACTACAGGGGGTCGACACGCTGCTCGACAGCGGCGGCCACCATTTCGCGCCCGCCACCGTCTTTGCCGGCAGCGATGCGGCGCTGGCGCACGTTTTTGTCGAGCAGGCGCAGCCAGGCAAGGCTCTGCTCAGCTTCCTGCCCGAAGACTGAACGAGGCCGCTGCGACGGCCCGCTCGGCCGCCTGCATGCGCGGCGCCAGCCGTTCCTGGTAAGCGGCGACCCGCGCCGCGCCCGCGCGCGCCGGACTGCCGCAATCGAAAGGCGGCTGTGGATCGTACTCGAAGCCCAGCTGCAGCATTCTGGCCGTTTCCTCTCCGGCCAGCTCAGCCGCCAACGCCAATGCAAAGTCGATCCCGGCTGTCACGCCGCCGCCCGAAATGCGGTTGCGGTCGCGCACGATGCGCTCGTCGCCTGGGATCGCCCCGAAGGCAGGAAGGTAGTGGCGCCAGTTCCAGTGACAGGCCGAGCGGTAGCCCTGCAGCAGCCCGGCTGCACCGAGCACCAGCGAACCATTGCAGACCGAGGTGACGTAGCGCGCCGCGGCGGCTTGACGGCGCAGGAAATCCAGCGTCTCGCTATCGCCCAGCAGGTCGACGATCCCGAAGCCGCCCGGCACGCACAGTACGTCGAGCTGCGGGGAGTCGTCGAAGGCAGTGGTCGGGTTGATGCTGAAGCCGGCGTCGGTCATGACCGGCGCCGTGTCTTTCCACAGCAGGTGGACGCTGGCGCCGGGCACCCGACTGAGGATCTGGACGGGACCGGTCAGGTCCAGTTGGGTCACTTGGGGGAACAGCAGCATGCCGATGTGGCAGGTTTCATTCATGGCGATCTCCATGGGGTAAGTCGAGCCGCCATTCTAGGGAGCGATCGCTTGGCAGAAATGCCATTGTCTGGTTAAATCCTGCCAATGCACCCACTCCGCCAGATTGCCCTGATTGCCTTCGATGGCGTCCAGGCCCTCGACGTCACCGGTCCTGCCAGCGTCTTCTCAGCGGCCAACGAGGCCGCAGGCCACCCCAGCTACCAGATTCACATTCTTTCGCCGCGCGGCGGCGCGGTCGCCTCGGGCAGCGGCGTCAGGCTGCTGACCGAAGCGATTGGCGAACTAGACCCCGGCTCCTTCGACACGGTCCTGATCGCGGGCGGGAACAAGGCGGGTCTCTCCTCGCTGGCGCGCGATGCCCGCTTCGCCGACTGGATGGCGCGCGCCTGCGCCAGGTCACGCCGCTACGGTTCGGTGTGTACCGGCGCCTTCGCCCTCGCCCACCTGGGCCTGGTCACCCGCCAGCGCGTCGCCACCCACTGGGAGGGAACGGAACTGCTCGCCCGCGCCTACCCGGCCCTGACGGTGGATCCGGACGCGCTCTACGTGGAAGACGGCAAGGTATGGACCTCGGCCGGCATCACTACCGGCATCGACATGTGCATGGCGCTGGTGGCGCGCGACCTGGGCGAAGCGGTGGCCAATAGCGTGGCCAGGATGCTGGTGGTGTATGCGCGGCGGCCCGGCTACCAGTCGCAGTTCAGTCCCGTGTTGGGTGCGCAGTCGAAGGCCACGCATGGCTTCGCGGCGCTGCTGGACTGGATCGGCGAGCGCCTGGACCAGCCGCTCGAAGTCAGCCTGCTGGCCGACCGTGCCGGCATGTCGGCGCGCAGTTTTCATCGCAAGTTCCTGGACGCCACCGGGCAAACGCCGGCGCATTTCATCGAAACGATGCGCCTGGACCGCGCCCGCGCGCTGCTGCCAAGCGTCGCTTCACTCAAGGAAATCGCTGCCAGGTGCGGCTATGCGACGGCCGGGCAGATGTCGAAGGCTTTCGTCCGCCGCTATGGCGTGAGTCCAGCCCTGTTTCGCGAGATGCACGGCCAGGCTTGACGCGGCAGCTTATTTTTTCTGCTGCGGCGGGCCGAAGTCCGAGCCGCGGTCGAACACCACTTCCCACTGTCCCGGCGCCTTCAGGCGCCAGACCGAATTGAAGCGGCCGATGCGCTGTCCTTGCGCGTTGTAGATCGGACCGCCGCTATAGGCCAGCGTGCCCGAATCCACCACTTCGACCTCTTCCGGCTCCCACGAGAACGGCGCCTGCGGCTTGTCGTAGAACTGGCGCCAGCCCCTGGCGATCGCCCCTTTGCCGCGCAGCGGCCCCTCGGCCCCGAAGAAGATCGCTTCGTCCGCGATGTAGCGGGTGAAGCCGTCGAAATCGCGCGCCTTCATGGTGGCGGCGAATCCACGTTCGGCTTCGATGACCTGTTTTTTGAGCTCGGCGTTCGTTTCCCTGGCCGAACTGCCTGTGCTGACCAGTGCCGCGATCAGCATGAGAGATGTGGAAAGCAAACCTTGGCGCATCCGAAAACCTCCCTAAGCCTTTTCTATATGGAAAGATTAACGATTCTGTCATGGGTCAACACGACTGACAACCGGTAGTTGCAATCGGTCCGGAATCGGAGTATAAAGGCTCCAATTACGGAGAACACCATGAGCCTAGCCTACTCCTACCCCAAGAGCCGCTTCGAGCCGGCGGTGCTGGTCGACCTGAATTCACGGTCCGAGCGCGAGCGCCTGTCGCGTTCGGCCCTGCTGGGCTTTTTCAAGCTGGCCGCAAGCTGGCAGTTGCGCGACGACGATGCGCGCGAGCTGCTCGGCGGCCTCTCGTCCTCGTCCTGGTACGACTGGAAGAAGAATCCCGACCGCGTGCTAGAAGTCGACCGCATTACGCGCGTTTCCTACCTGCTGGGGATTTATAAAGCCCTGCACATCCTGTACGGCGACAAGCTCGCCGACGAATGGATCCACCTGCCGAACACCAACCAGGTCTTCGGCGGCCGCACGCCGCTGGCCTACATGCTGGGCGGCGGCCTGATCGCCATGCAAACGGTGCGCAAGCTCTTGGATGCACGCCGCGGAGGTCTCTGATCTTGCCGCTGCATAAACTCACCCAGCTGCGCCAGTACGACACCTGCCGCCTGATCCCCTCGCGCTTTGCCGATGTCGAGGATTCCGTGCTGGCGCCGCTGGCAGACAACGACCGCATCCTGCGCGACCTGTTCGACCTCGACAACGCCACCAATGAGCGCCTGCGCGGCGAATCCGGCCTGCTGCCCGGGATCGGCATGGACGAACTGGTGTTCGGCGTGCCCAACTTCCGCATCATCAATGCCGCCTTCACCTATGCGCGCCCGGAAGGCAGCCGCTTCAATGACGGCGAACGGGGCGCCTGGTATTGCGCCTTCGCGGCCGAGACGGCCCTCGCCGAGGTCATCTTCCACAAGACGGTCGAGTACGCCGAGATCGCCCGCTTCGACGACAGCGTCAGCTACCAGATGCTGCTGGCCGACTTCAGCGCAGGCTTCCACGACCTGCGCGGAAAGGACGCCTATCAAGGCTGCCTCGACCCAAGCAGCTACCTTGCGTCGCAGGCGCTGGCCGCCGAGCTGCTCGAGCATGGCTCGATGGGCGTGATCTATCCGAGCGTGCGCGACCCCGGCGGCACCTGCCTCGCCTGCTTCCGGCCCGCACTGGTGGGCAATGTGCGCAAGGCGCAGACCTATCGGTTAACATGGGCGGGCTCGCCGCAACCGGCGGTCGAGATCATCTAGATTGTAGAAACGTATGAAGACGAATCCCGAGAAAGACACCGAACTGCACGACAAGATCAACCGCGAGACCGGCCGCATCCAGTGGAGCGAACTGTCCCGCCATTTCGCCAGCGGCTCGGTGATCTATGTGAGCGAGGAACTGGACCTGATCGACGTGGCCCTGCGCATCGCGCACGACGACAAGGAAAGCATCACGAAGTGGATGGCGGCGGGCAGCGTGGCCAAGGTCAGCGACCTGCAGGCGCAGACCTGGACGGAATCCGATGCCACGCTATGGGCGTCGGTGGTGAGCCCGTTCGTGCTGGTGCAGCCGGAGAAGAAGCAGCTGCACTAAAGTAGCGGCCTGGCTTTAGCGCTTGAGCTCACCCCGGTGGGTGAGCGCATGCGCCGCCCTCCGGAAATACTGCCCCGCCTTCTCCGGATCCTTTTCCATCATCCCCAGCTGCTGCCAGGCCTCCGGATAATCCTGCTCGGTCGCCGCCTCGAGCCAGCGTCTGGCGGCCGCTTCGTCCTTCGGCACCCCATCCCCTTCCAGCAGCATGTTCGCCAGCAGGAACATCGCCTCGGGCATGCCGCGCGCCGCGGCGACGCCGAGCCAGTGCGCGGCCAGTGAAGGGTTCCCATTGTCGCGGTAAGTCAGCGCGCGGCGCAGCGCCAGGTCGCCCTCCTCGCCATGCTGGGCCAGGGCCGGCTGGATCATCAGCAAAGCGGCCAGCGCAGCCGCCAGCAAGCGCTTCATTTCGACAGGTCGATTGCGTACAGCGCCATGCCCTTGCCGCGGCCGTCGTCGGCGGCCACCTGGCTGACGTTGTGCAGGCCCGCGTCGTGCGCGAGTTCGACCATGCCCGGCGCCGACGAGAACACCACGGGGCCGGCGGTCTTGACCGGCACGAAACGCCAGCTGCGGTTGGAAGCATTGGCGACACGGGTCAGGCGCTTGGCTGCGCGCACGTAGGCGATCATGACGTCGCGGTTGTTGTCGGGCGACGCAATCACGGTCTTGCTGCCGTCCAGGCCCGGGAAGTGGCCGCCGCCGCTGGCGCGGTAGTTATTCGTCGCGACCAGGAATTCCTGGCCTGGCTCCACCGGCTTGCCGCGCCATGACAGGTTGCGGATACGCTCGCCCGGCGCGCGCGTCACGTCGATCTCGTAGCGCACGTCCGGCGAGGTAATCGTGTCGAAGTTATAGCTCGGCACGGCCAGGTTCACCAGCTGTTGCGGCTCCGCCTTTGCCGGGTCGATGGTGTTGAAACGCTGGGCCGCCTTTTCCAGCCAGGCTTTCAACTGGGCGCCGTTCACCTTCACGGCATACAGCGCATTCGGGTAGAGGTACAGATCGGCCGCATTGTTCAGGGCCAGATCGCCCGCCTTCGCGTCCGTGTAGTCGCTCGGGCCGGCCACGCCGCTCTTGAAGGGCGCCGTCACGGACAGCACCGGCAGGTCCTTGTACTGCGGCAGGTTGGTGGCGACAAAGGCGCGCACGTACTCGGTCTGCGCCTGGTTCACGGTCTGCAATGCCGAGATGTCGCCCACGTCGGCGAAGTAGCTCGACATGCGGAACTCGGTCGAGCCGACCGGAGTCTTCACATAACGGATGGTCGCTTCGTGCTCATCCTTCACCAACGCCATGACGGCCGGATCGGCCTCGACGTACGCCTTGGCGCCGGTCTGCGCCGCGCGCGCCTCGACGAGGGTCTTGTCGCGCTCCACCATCCAGCGCTTGCCGTCATGCTTCAGGTGCAGCTGAACAACGCCCAGGTGCTTGCCCCACAGGTTGGCCATCACGGTCGGCACGCCGTGCACCAGGCCCCTGGCCTTGTCCACGCCCGGCAGGTTGAACTGCGGCGCCGTGCTGTCCTTGCTGGGGAAGAGCTGGTGCGAGTGGCCGAGCAGCATGGCGTCGATGTCCGGCACCTGGGCGAGGTACCAGTTGGCGTTTTCCATGGCCGGCGTGTAGGGGCTGGCGTCCAGGCCGCCGTGCGAGATCGCGATGACCAGGTCGGCGCCCTTCCTGCGCATCTCGGGCACGTACTTCTGCGCCGCCTCGCGGATGCCGGTGGTGTACACGCGGCCGTCGAGCCAGCGCTTGTCCCATTCCATGATGGTGGGTGGCGTGAAACCGATGATCCCGACGCGCACCACGGTTTTCACCGGTTTGCCCGCGGCGTCGAGCGCATCGACCTGCTTGTCGATGATGGCGTAGGGAGAAAACAGCGGCTGCTTCGTCTGCGCGCTGTAGACGTTGGCCAGCACCATCGGGAAGGCCGGGCCGGCGCACTTCTTCGGCTGCTCGACACCCTTGACCTGGAAACGGCTGCCGGTCACCTGGTTCAGGTAGGCCAGGCCATAATTGAATTCGTGGTTACCGACGCCGGCGCCATCGAACTTCAGGCCGTTCATGATCTTGTAGATGCCGAGCGTTTCGCCGCAGCCCAGCGGCTTCACCTGCGCCTGGTAATCCGCCAGCGCGTTGCCCTGGATGGTGTCGCCATTGTCGAGCAGGAGCGTGTTCGGGAATTCCTTGCGCGCCTGGTGGATCAGGGTGGCGGTGCGGTCCAGGCCATGCGAGGGTTCGGGCGCCAGCTTGTAGTAGTCATAGCCGACCACGTTCGAATGCAGGTCGGTCGTCTCCAGCACCGCCAGCAGGGCCGTGGTGCCAGCCCTGGGGGCCTTGGCTGCGAGGACGGGGCTGCTCATGAGCACGGGGACGAGCGCGATGCAGAATTTGCAAGAAAAGCGAGGGGCCATGACGAATCCGGAGTACAAAACCGGTCGATGATAAGGCAGCAAGAAGGGGCGAAGCAAGCAGACAGCCCGCGCCAAGCGATTCCGATCGCGCCTTGGGGTATAATCTAGGGTTCGATTCAACCTATTCAGAAGACTGCCAAAGACCATGGAAGCTGAACGCATCAACGCCATTTCCGCCCTGCTGAACGACCTGACCAGCCGTGAAGCCGAACTTCGGAGGTATCTTTGACTTCGATCGCAAGTCAGAGAAACTAGAACAGGTCAACCAGGAGCTCGAGGACCCGACCATCTGGAATGACCAGAAACGGGCCCAGGACCTCGGCAAGGAAAAGAAAGCGCTGGAAGGCGTCGTGCTGACGCTCGAGAAAGCGAAGACCGACCTGGCCGACGCCACCGACCTGTTCGAGATGGCAAAGGAAGAAGGCGACCACGGCACGCTGGAATCGATCGGCAGCGACGCCGAAGAAATCCAGAAGACCATCGAAGCGATGGAATTCCGCCGCATGTTCAGCAACCCGATGGACCATGCGAACTGCTTCATCGACATCCAGGCCGGCGCCGGCGGCACCGAAGCCCAGGACTGGGCCTCGATGCTGCTGCGCCAGTACCTGCGCTACTGCGAACGCAAGGGTTTCAAGGCCGAGATCCTGGAACAGTCCGAAGGTGAAGTTGCGGGCATCAAGACCGCCACCATCAAGGTCGATGGCGAGTATGCCTATGGCCACCTGCGCACCGAGACCGGCGTGCACCGCCTGGTGCGCAAGTCGCCGTTCGACTCGGCCAACGGACGCCACACCTCGTTCACCTCGCTGTTCGTGTACCCGGAAGTCGACGATTCGATCGAAATCGAAATCAACCCGGCCGACGTGCGCATCGATACCTACCGCGCCTCGGGTGCGGGTGGCCAGCACATCAACAAGACCGACTCCGCGGTGCGCCTGACGCACGGCCCGTCGGGCATTGTGGTGCAGTGCCAGAACGACCGCTCGCAGCACCGCAACAAGGCCGAGGCCTGGGACATGCTGCGTGCGAAGCTGTACGAACTCGAACTGCGTAACCGCATGAGCGAGCAGCAGAAACTGGAAGACTCCAAGACCGACGTCGGCTGGGGCCACCAGATCCGCTCCTACGTGCTGGACCAGTCGCGCATCAAGGACCTGCGTACCGGCTTTGAGACCGGCAACACCAAGAACGTGCTGGACGGCGACCTGGACGACTTCATCTCGGCCTCGCTCAAGCAGGGCGTATAAGCGATGACGACAATCCCACGTGCCTTCCTGTTCGACATGGACGGCACCATCGTCGACAACATGGCCTTCCACACCGACTCGTGGATCACCTTCTTCGAGCGCCGTGGGCAGGCCATCGACCCGGACGAATTCTTCCGGGCGACGGCTGGCCGCCAGGGCGGCGAGATCATCCGCAGCTACCTGGGGGCGAACCTGCTCGATGACGAGGTCGCGGCGCTGAACCACGAGAAGGAATCGGTCTACCGCGAGCTGTACGCGCCGCACCGCAAGACGGTCGACGGCTTCGACAGGCTGATCGCGCAGGCGAAAGCGAACGGCGTCAAGCTGGCCGTCGGCACCGCGGCGCCGCCGGCCAACGTCGAGTTCACCCTCGACGGCCTGGACCTGCGCAAGCACTTCGACGCCATCGTCGGCGCTACCGATGTTGCGCGCGGCAAGCCGCACCCGGACGTGTTCCTGAAAGCGGCCGAGCTGTGCGGCGTGGCGCCCGAACACTGCATCGTGTTCGAAGACGCACCGCTGGGCGTGGAAGCGGCGCGCCGCGCCGGCATGCGCTGCGTGGTCCTGACAACCACCCTGCCGCGCGACGCGTTTACCGCGTTCGACAACGTCATCGCCATCGTGCGCGACTTCTCCGAACTGAAGGCCGAACTGCTGTTCGCCTGAACCAAACAAGAACTGCTATCCAATCATGACTACGGAAAACCAAGACCAGTCGCCCGTCGTGGCGCACGACGAAAACAAGATCATGGCCGAGCGCCGCGCCAAGCTGGCCGCGCTGCGCCAGCAGGGCAATCCCTTCCCGAACGACTTCGTCCCGCAGGACAAGGCGGCGGACCTGGTCGAAACCCATGGCGGCAAGAGCCGCGAAGAGCTGGAAGCCGAGCCGGTGGCAGTGACGCTGGCCGGCCGCATGATGCTGCGCCGCGAAGCGGGCAAGAAGGCCGCGTTCGCGACCCTGCAGGACAGCTCGGGCCTGATGGCGAGCGGCCGCATCCAGATCTACATCACCGTCGACAGCGCCGGCGAAGAAGCCATGGAAGCGCTGCGCAGCTACGACCTGGGCGACATCCTGGGCGTCGAGGGCACGCTGTTCAAGACCAAGGTCGAAGAGCTGACCATCAAGGTCACCAAGCTGCGCCTGATCTCCAAGGCCCTGCGCCCGCTGCCGGACAAGTTTCACGGCCTCGCCGACCAGGAGACCAAGTACCGCCAGCGCTACGTCGACCTGATCATGAACGAAGAAACGCGCCGCACCTTCAAGGCGCGTACCGCCGCGATGTCGTCGATGCGCCGCTTCATGGAGAAGCACGGTTTCATGGAAGTCGAGACCCCGATGCTGCACCCGATCCCGGGCGGCGCCGCGGCCAAGCCGTTCATCACCCACCACAACGCGCTCGACATGGAAATGTACCTGCGCATCGCGCCCGAGCTGTACCTGAAGCGCCTGGTGGTGGGCGGTTTCGACCGCGTGTTCGAGATCAACCGCAACTTCCGCAACGAAGGCGTGTCGGTCCGTCACAACCCGGAATTCACGATGATGGAATTCTATGCGGCCTACACCGACTACAAGTGGATCATGGACTTCACCGAACAGGTAATCCGCCAGGCGGCGATCGATTCGAACGGCAGCGCCGTGCTGACCTACGGCGGCCGCGAGCTGGACCTGTCCAAGCCCTTCCAGCGCCTGACCATCGTCGAGGCGATCGACAAGTACGCGCCGGGCTACACCTCGGTGCAGCTGAACGACGCCGAGTTCATCAAGCAGGAACTCAAAACGAAGTTCGGCGTGAAGCCCTTCGCCAACGCAGGCCTGGGCGCGCTGCAGCTGGCGCTGTTCGAAGAGACCGCCGAAGCCCTGCTGTGGGAGCCGACCTTCATCATCGACTACCCGGTCGAAGTGTCGCCGCTGGCGCGCGCATCGGACAGCCGCGAAGGCATCACCGAGCGCTTCGAGCTGTTCATGGTGGGCCGCGAGATCGCCAATGGCTTCTCGGAGCTGAACGATCCGGAAGACCAGGCCGCGCGCTTCCTGTCCCAGGTGGCCGCCAAGGAAGCCGGCGACGACGAAGCGATGTACTTCGACGCCGACTACATCCGCGCGCTGGAATACGGCATGCCGCCGGCCGGCGGCTGCGGCATCGGCATCGACCGCCTGATGATGCTGATCACCGATTCGCCGAATATCCGCGACGTGCTGCTGTTCCCGCACCTGCGCAAGGAAGACTGAGCATCAAGCATCGAATAAAAAAGGCAGCCTGCAAGGCTGCCTTTTTTTTCGTCCGGATGGGTTTATTGGACCACGGTGTAGCAAGGCGTATAGGCCTTGCCCGGCAGTTTCATGCGACTCTGTTCCACGAACGAGGCCAGCAGCGCATCCATCGGTCCCATGATGGCGCTTTCGCCGAAGATCTCGTACTTGCCGTGTTGCTCGATCACGCGGATGCCCTCTTCCTTCACGTTGCCGGCCACGATGCCCGAGAATGCGCGGCGCAGGTTGGCCGCCAGCTCGTGCGATTCCTGGTTGCGGTGCAGTTTCAGGTTGCGCATGTTTTCGTGGGTCGGACGGAAGGGCTTCTGGAATTCCGGATCGATCTTCAGGCGCCAGTTGAAGTAATAGGCATCGCTGTGCGCCTTGCGGAATTCGCGCACCATCTTGATGCCGGCATACATTTCCTGCGCCACCGCGTCCGGATCGTCGATGATGATCTTGTAGCGCTTCTGCGCCTGGGCGCCGAGCGTCAGGCCGATGAACTGGTCGATCTGCTCGAAATACGCGCGCGCCGTCGCCGGACCGGTAAAGATCAGCGGGAAAGGCATTTCGGCGTTTTCCGGATGCAGCAGGAGACCGAGGATATACAGGATTTCCTCGGCGGTGCCGGCGCCGCCCGGGAACACGATGATGCCGTGACCGGTGCGCACAAAGGCTTCGAGGCGCTTTTCGATATCCGGCATGATCACCAGGTCGTTCACGATCGGATTCGGCGATTCGGCGGCGATGATGCCCGGTTCGGAAATGCCGAGATAGCGTCCACCCTTGATGCGCTGCTTCGAATGGCCGATCGCTGCGCCCTTCATCGGGCCCTTCATGGCGCCCGGGCCGCAGCCGGTGCAGATATCGAGCTCGCGCAGACCGAGCGCGTAGCCGACTTCCTTGGTGTAGTTGTATTCGACCCGGTTGATCGAATGGCCGCCCCAGCACACGACCATGTTCGGATTGCGCTGCGGCTGGAACACGTTGGCATTGCGCAGGATATGGAACACCGCGTCGGTAATGCCTTCCGGGCGGTTCAGGTCGAATTTCGGATTGTCGGTGACTTCGAAATGGACGTAGACGATATCGCGCAGCACCGAGAACAGGTGCTCGTGGATACCGCGGATCATTTTGCCGTCCACGAAGGCGTGGGCCGGCGCGCTGCGGATGTCGAGCTTGATGCCGCGCTCGCGCTGGAGAATGCTGATATCGAAATCGCGGTAGCGTTCCAGCAGTTCCTTGCCATCGTCGATCGAGCTGCCGGAATTGAGCACGGCGAGCGCGCATTTGCGGAAGATATCGTACAAACCGCTCTTGCTGGTGTCGAGCAGCTTGGCGACT
Organism: Massilia sp. IC2-477; assembly: GCF_020707265.1. Taxonomy (GTDB): domain Bacteria; phylum Pseudomonadota; class Gammaproteobacteria; order Burkholderiales; family Burkholderiaceae_D; genus Telluria. Next base: position 253,510 of record NZ_JAJFEQ010000003.1, on the reverse strand, counting down.
TCGGCTTTCGACAGGACTTCGAGGCGGCCTTCCGGAGAGATGAGTGCGTCGATTACTTCATGGGTCATGGTTTTGTTATCCCTTTCGAACGGTAAAACGGACTGGCCTGGTTGCCAATATACGCCAAAGCGCAAGCTTTTGCGCCCCGATTGGGACAAGGCTCATAGGCAAATCGTCCCGTTTTCGGCCGTCAATACCACATCCAGAAAAAGTTCGCTTGCGATGACCGATTTACACTAAAATGCGTGCCAACTGGAATTTCCGTGCATATGGCAATTCCATACAAAACCACCAAGTCAGATAACTACATTTCGGGAGGAACCGCATGAGCGGTGCAGCTACTTCAGCCAAGGGACCGATCCCAGAATTCAAGCAGATCATGGGCCATCCAGCTCCGTTGTGGATGCTGTTCATGACCGAGTTCTGGGAACGCTTCGCGTTCTACGGCATCCGTTGGGCCCTGGTGCTCTACATCGTCGCCCAGTTCTACGGCGGCAATGCCGTCGGCCAGGCCGACGCCAACCTGACCTACGGTTCCTACCTGGCGCTGGTGTATGCCGGCGCCGTGTTCGGCGGCTTCATTGCCGACCGCGTCATCGGCTACCAGCGTTCGATCCTCGTCGGCGCGATCTTCATGGCAGCCGGCCTGTTCATGATCACCCTGCCGAACCAGGACATCTTCAAGCTCGGCCTGGCAACCATCATCGTCGGCAACGGCATGTTCAAGCCGAACATCTCGGCCATGGTTGGCCAGCTGTACGCGCTGAACGACACCCGTCGCGATTCGGGCTTCACCATCTTCTACATGGGCATCAATGCCGGCGCTTTCTTCGCACCGATCATTACTGGTGAACTGGCAGAGCGTCTGAGCGATGGCGCCTTCCCGGCCTACAAGGCGGTGTTCTTCGCCTCGGGCGTGGGCATGCTGATCGCACTGGTCTGGTTCTACATCGGCCGCAAGCAGCTCAAGGGCATCGGCGCCCCGGTCGGTGAACTGGCCAGCCCGAAGCGCCTGATCGGTGTCATCGTCGGCTCGCTGGTGGTGATCCCGGGCGTCTATCTGCTGCTGCAGGCCGGCGCCGCCAACCTGCAGATCGTGCTGTCGATCCTGTTCATCATCCTGGCCCTGATGCTGATCGTCGAAGGCGTCCGCGAAGGCAAGGTGTCGCGCGACAAGACCATCGCCATGATGATCATCTTCTTCTTCAACATCCTGTTCTGGTGCTTCTTCGAACAGGCAGGCAGCTCCTTCACCTTCCTGGCCGACCAGATCGTCAACCGTAACTTCGGCGAGAAGATCTTCCCGGTGGCCTGGTTCCAGTCGGTTAACTCGGTGGCCATCATCGTATTTGCGCCGATCATCGCTGCGATCTGGGTCGCCATGGGCAAGCGCAACGTGAACCCGTCGATCCCGCGCAAGTTCGGCCTCGGCATCATCTTCAACGGCCTCGCCTTCGGCCTGCTGATGTACGCACTGACCCAGCTGATCGACGACCAGGGCAAGATCCCGTTCTGGACCCTGTTCATGGTCTACGTGATCCAGTCGATCGGTGAGCTGTGCTTGTCGCCAATCGGCCTGTCGATGGTGACCAAGCTGGCGCCGACCCGCCTGGTCGGCCTGGGCATGGGCGGCTGGTTCCTGTCGACCGGTATCGGCAACAACCTGTCGGGCATCTTTGCCTCGCACGTCTCGGGCGAGAGCGGCATGTCGGTGGCCTCGGCCCTGGACGGCTACACCTTCGGCTTCTGGATCCTGCTGGGCGGCGGCGTGCTGCTGTTCCTCCTCGCACCGCTCATCCAGAAACTGATGCACGGCGTGAAGTAATCAAGCAGTCCTACCAATGAAAACGGCAGCCCGCGGGCTGCCGTTTTTGTATCGTCCGACAGAATCAGCGCCGGTCCAGGGTCGCCTCCATCTCGCGCATCTCGGCCACCATCCACTCCCGGAAGCGCTGCACCTTGAGCATGTGCTCCTTGTGCGGATTGACCAGGAAACGGTAGCCGCTCTCGAAGCGCGCGCTCCTACACGGAATCTGCCTCAGCGCACCCGACTTGATGTCCTCGAACGCAATCCCGTAGGGCACCAGGGCCACGCCCTGCCCCGCCACCGCGGCCTGCACCAGCACGCCCCAGTGCGTGTATACGCGCGAAAAATCGTACTTGCCCTTGAGCGCGCGGTTCTCGTTGAGCAGCTGCAGCCACGCCTCGGGCGACTGCACCACCAGCAGGTGATGCTGCGGCAGGTCGGCCAGGCCCAAGGCCTCCTGTCCGGGCCCCAGCAGCTCGGGGCTGTACACCGGCACCAGGCGCTCGCGGAACAGCACCGTCGCATCGCCCTCGGTTACCTGGCCATAGCGGATCGCGACGTCGGTACTGTCGGCCTGCAGGTCGACCGGCGCATCGTTGGAATCGATCCGGATATCGAGCTCCGGATACAGCTTGGTGAAGCGGTGCATGCGCGGCACCAGCCACTTGATCGCGAACGAATGCGTGGTCGAGATGCGCAGCACGGCCTCTTCGTCGCCCCGCTGCAGCGCCGCAAGCTTGGCGCGCAGGTCGGCCAGCATGCGGCTGGTGGCGATCGCCAGCTCCTGGCCCTTCTCGGTCAGCGAGATGTGGCGCGGATGGCGCACAAACAGCGGGAAGCCAACGTTTTCTTCGAGCTGCTTCACCTGCAGGCTGACCGCCGCAGGGGTCTTGTGCAGCTCGCGCGCGGCCAGCTTGAAGCTGCCCCACCGCGCGGCGCAGTCGAAGTCGATCAGGCCCGACAGGCTTCGCAACGGCTTCATGCCGCCTCCATGCATAAGTTTTTCTTATTCAACGTCTGTACTTTTTCTCGGTTGAAGGTTTTTGCTGCTTTGCAGAAAATATACTCGATCCAATAAGGAAAAGTCATGCCAAAAAATATACTGGTGATCGGCGGTACCCGTTATTTCGGCAAACTCCTCGTCCAGCGCCTGCTGCGCGCGGGCCACAGCGTGACCATTGCCACCCGCGGCTACGCTCCGGACCCGTTCGGCAAGCGGATCGCGCGCATCCGCGTCGACCGCCGCAACGAACATGCGATGCGCAACGCCTTCCGCGACGCCCGTTTCGACGTCGTCTACGACCAGATGTGCTATTCGCCGCTGGACGCCGCGATCTCGGTACGCGTCTTCGCCGGCAAGGTCGGACGCTATGTCATGACTTCCACCATCGATGCCTACCGCGAGGCCGCTCCGCGCGAGGCCTTCCGCGAAAGCGACCTGCCGGTACTGGCGCAGCCGATCGACACGACGTATCCGTGGCACGACCCGGCGCGCGCGATCGAAAGCTACGTGGCCGGCAAGGTGCAGGCCGAGGCCTACCTGGTGCGCGACGGCAGCCTGCCGCTGGCGACCGTGCGCCTGGCCCACGTACTGGGCGGGCCGGAAGACTTCACCGGCCGCCTGGCCCACTATGTCGACCTGGTGCGCATGAAAGGCACCCTGCGCTACGCCGACGCTGCAGCCAGGGTCTCGTTCATGGAAGCCCAGGAAGCAGCCGATTTCCTTGCCTGGGCCGGCATGCAGGACTTCCGTGGCCCGGTCAATGCCGCCTCCGACGGCGCCCTGTCGGCCTGCGAACTGCACGCGCGGATCGCCGACGTGCTCGACGAAACCCCGCGCAGCCTGAAAGTGGCCGCGCAGGCGCCGGGACTGCTCTCGCCCTTCGATTTCGCCACGCCCCTGGTGCTCGACACCGCGCGCGCCAAGGCGCTCGGCTACCGTTTCGGCCATAGCAAGGAATGGCTGGAGGACGTGATCCGGCATCACGACCTGGCCTTCATCTAAGGCAGCCTGGATACAAACATGGCCCGGATTGCTCCGGGCCATGTGCTTTTAGCGCTGCGCCTTTTCCCGGGCCACCCAGTACAGCAGCGCGATGATCAAGGCATACGGGATCAGGGTCAGCAGGTGCGAATCCGGCCCCGCAAAGAAGGGGTTCGAGGCTTCGGCCCACTTGGCCATGCGGCTGTCGAAGTCGGTGAGCACGCCGGCCGTGATCGCAATGATGATGCCGGCCAGCGCGCCGCCCGCGATATAGCCCGAGGCCAGCAAGGTGCCCGAGCTGCGGTCGCCGGCTGCCTGGCGCTCTTCCTCGTTCAGCTTTGCAAACTGCGGCAGCCTGTTGTTGCGGCGGTCCGCCACCCAGCGTACCAGGCCGCCGATCGCGATCGGCAGGGTCGAGACCAGCGGCAGGTAGACACCCACCGAGAAGGCCAGCGCGTGCACGCCCGCCATCTCCAGCACCACCGAGATCATTACGCCGAACAGCACCAGGGTCCAGGGCAGCTGCTGGTCGAGGATGCCCTTGATGATGTAGGACATGAGCACGGCCTTGGGCGCGTCGTACTTCTTCACTTCGGTGCCGTCCGGACGGACCTTGTGGGTGCCGTTGATGCCCGGGTCGACCAGGTAGGCCAGCTTGCCGTCGTCCGCCACCAGATACTTGCCGGCCGGGCCACCCGCGGTATCGCTCTTCTGCCACACCTTGTAGGTCTTGCTGTCGGTCGCCGCCTGCGGGCCCGCTAGCCTCGCAGTCTCGGTGAGCTTCGAGGCGTCCACGGTGAGGCCGGGCGCCACCTGGGCCGCCGGCACATAGACGGTGCCCGCTTCGTTCAGTTTCAGCAGGATCGGGCCCAGGATCAGGGCCGAGGCAAAGGCGCCGCACAGGATCGCGTACTGCTGCAGGCGCGGCGTCGAGCCGACCAGGAAGCCGGTCTTCAGGTCCTGCGAGGTGGTGCCGGCGTTGCTGGCGGCAATGCAGACGATGGCGCCGACCGACAAGGCCGTGACGTAGTAGCGCCCGCCGGTCCAGCCCATCACCAGGAAGATCAGGCAGGTGAACAGCAGCGTGGCCACGGCCATGCCCGAAATCGGGTTCGAGGAAGAACCGACTTCGCCGGTCAGGCGCGAGGACACGGTAGCGAACAGGAAGCCGAACACCAGGATCAGCAGCGCACCCAGCAGGTTCATGTGCAGCGGGGTGGCGACGGTAATGACCGCGATGATGGCCAGGCAGCCGATGAACACCCACTTGAGCGGAATGTCCTGGTCAGTGCGCTTCGACTTATCGGCCGCGGAGCCTTTCCCGATACCGGACAGGCCACCGGTCAGGCCCTTCCAGATGGTCGGCATCGAGCGCACCAACGAGATCAGGCCACCCGCCGCCACGGCGCCCGCGCCGATGTACAGCACATAGGCGTTGCGGATATCGTCCGGACCCATGTCGCGGATCAGGGTGGTGGCCGGCGCCAGCGGCACGGTGAGCAGGTCACCGAAAAACTTGATCATCGGGATCAGGAGCAGATAGGACAGCACGCCACCGGCCGCCATCGTCAGCGCGATGCGCGGGCCGATGATGTAGCCGACGCCCAGCAGCTCGGGCGAGACTTCGGCGCCGGCCGAGCCGCCCTTGAGCGGGTTGCCGAACTCGAAGTTGACATAGTCGCGCCAGCCCTTGAACGAGACGCTCAGGGTCTTGTAGGCCAGGCCGATGCCGAAGCCGCCGAAGATCAGCATGGCGCGGCGCTTGGCTTCACGTGCGGCGTCGGAGCCGTCTTCGCGGGTTTCGCCGGCGGCGATGCGCGAGGTCTCGGTGGCGGCGGCCTTGAGCACCTCGGCGCAGGCGGTGCCTTCCGGGTACTTCAGTTCGCGGTGGGCGTCGACGATCATGGTGCGGCGCATCGGGATCATCATCAGGATCCCGAGCAAACCACCCAGCACGCCCACCAGCATGACGCGCGAGATCTCCAGGTCGAAACCGAGGATCATGATCGCCGGCATGGTGACGCCCAGGCCGAAGGCGAGCGACTCTCCGGCCGAACCCGCGGTCTGGGTAATGCTGTTTTCCAGGATGGTCGATTCGCGTGCGCCGAACTTCTTCGCGGTGTGGAACAGGGTGATGGCGATCACCGCCACCGGGATCGAGGCGCTCACCGTCAGGCCCACCTTCAGCACCAGGTAGAGCGAGGAGGCGCCGAAGATCATCCCCAGCACGGTGCCCATGATCAGGGCGCGCAGCGTCATCTCCGGCAGCTGCGCGCTGGCCGGGATATAGGGCTTGAAGGCGCTCGGGGGCGAGCTTGGCGGCGAGTCGTAAGGCATGGACGGTCCCTTGGAATTCATACTTTGGTGAGACTTAAGGCGTGACTATCGCACATGGCGATATGGAAGAAAAGCGGTTTGAAGCCTTAGAATGCGCAAGATACAATGCGTCGTGCCGACCCGTACATACGGCCGATTTTGAAAGCTGCTAGTGACCAAGTCCGATACCAAGCCTCCCAAGCGCCCTCGCCGCCTGCGCGTGTTCCTGTTCTTCAGCCTCGCCGCCATGGTGGGCCTGGCCGCCGGCGTCGTCATCTACCTCATGACGGTGATCCTGCCGAACGTGCCGAAGATCGACGCGGTGCTCGATTACCAGCCCAAGATCCCGCTGCGGGTCTACACCGCCGACAATCACCTGATCGGCGAATTCGGCGTCGAGCGGCGCGACTTTGTCACCATCGACAAGATACCGACCCGCATGAAGCAGGCCTTGCTCGCGATCGAGGACGCCCATTTCTACCAGCACCAGGGCATCGACTGGCGCGGCGCCGCACGTGCCGTCATCGCCAACCTGCGCGAAGGCTTCGGCGCCGGCGGCGCCTCGACCATCACGATGCAGGTGGCGCGCAACTTCTTCCTGTCGAAGGAAAAGGTCTTGTCGCGCAAGCTGACCGAGATCGCCCTCGCCTACCGCATCGAGGATGCGCTCACCAAGGACCAGATCCTCGAGCTGTACATGAACCAGATCTTCCTGGGCAACCGCTCCTACGGCTTTTCCAGCGCGGCGCGCAGCTACTTCGGGAAGTCGCTCGACCAGCTCACCCTGGCGGAGACCGCAATGCTGGCCGGCCTGCCGCAGAACCCGTCGCGCCATAACCCGATCGCCAACCCGAAACGCGCGCAGCAGCGCCAGCACGCGGTGCTCAAGCGGCTCTATGAACTGGGCCAGATCGGCGAGCCCGAATACCGCCAGGCCCTGGCCGAACCGCTGCGCATCCGCCGCACCGGCCAGGTGTTCGACACCAGGGCCGACTACGTCGCGGAACTGGCGCGCCAGGCGGTGTTCGCCCAGTTCGGCGAAGAAGCCTACGAACGCGGCATCGTGGTCACCACCACCATCCTCAAGGCGGAACAGGACGCGGCCTACGAATCGGTGCGCCGCAACGTGCTGGACTACGACCAGCGCCACGGCTACCGCGGTCCGGAAGCGCGCATCGAGCTGCCGCAGGATCCGCTCGAGCGCGAGGAAGCGATCATCGACGCGCTGCAGAAGCGCCCGCAGAGCGACGGATTGACGCCGGCGGTGGTGCTGGCCGCTTCGCCGCAGCAGGTGCGGGTCGAGCTCTTATCCGGCGACGAAGTGAGGATCGAGGGCGCCGGCCTGAAGTTCGCCGCGCGCGGCCTGGCGGCGAATGCCAGGGAAAACCTGCGCATTGCGCCGGGCGCGGTGGTGCGCGTCACCCAGCGCAAGGAAAAGGACAAGGACAGCTGGGCCATCGTCCAGGTGCCGCAGGTGGCGGCCGCGTTTGTCGCGATCGACGCCGACACCGGCGCCTACCACGCGCTGGTGGGCGGCTTCGATTACAACCTGCAGAAGTTCAATCACGTCACCCAGGCCTGGCGCCAGCCCGGCTCCGCGATCAAGCCTTTCGTGTACGCCGCGGGCCTGGACAAGGGCTACTCGCCGGGCACGCGCATCCTCGACGAACCGCTCGACATGCCGGGCGAGAACGCCGGCGAGACCTGGTCGCCGCAGAACGACGACGGCGTGTTCGACGGGCCGATCACCATGCGCTATTCGCTGGCGCATTCGAAGAACGTGACCACCGTGCGCCTGATCCGCGCGCTCGGCGTCGACTACACCCACGAGTACCTGGGCCGCTTCGGCTTCGACCTGCCGCGCCACCCGAAGAACCTGACCCTGGCGCTGGGTACCGGCGCGGTGACGCCGCTGCAGATGGCTGGCGCCTACGCGGCGTTCGCCAACGGCGGCTACCGCGTCAAGCCCTACCTGATCGCCCAGATCCGCGACGGCAACGGGACCATCCTCCAGGAAAACAAGCCGCAGCAGCGCCAGGACAGCGACCGCGTGATCGACGCCCGCACCGCCTTCGTCACGGACAGCATGCTGCGCGACGTGACCCGCTACGGCACCGGCGCGGCATCGGTGAAGCAGCTCGGACGTACGGATATCGCCGGCAAGACCGGCACCACCAGCGACGCCATCGACGGCTGGTTCGCCGGCTACGGAGGCAGGGTGGTGGCGGTCGCCTGGATGGGCTACGACGAACCGCGCTCGCTGGGCGGACGCGAGTTCGGCGCCACCCTGGCGCTACCGATCTGGATCGACTACATGCGCGCGGCCCTGGCCAAGGTGCCGCCGCAGGAAGCACAGATCGAGCCGGAAGGCGTGGTGCGCGAGAACGACGACTGGGTGTTCGAGGAATTCGTCGAGCGTCCCGACCTGCGCGCAATCGATATCGATCCGGGGCTGGACAATCCGCCGGTCGAAGTCGACCCGGTCACCGGAGAGCCGCTGACGCCGCCGCCGCAACCCGCGGCTCCCGCAGCGCCGGCGGCGCCGGCCACGCCGCAGCCTCCGCCGCCACCGCCTTCCACGGTTTTCTGATGCTATGCTGATGTGCTTCCCGCCGCGTGTGGGAACAATGCGCGCTGTTCGCAGGTCTGTTACTGGGCAGCGCGCATCCACAACCACTTGAGGAGAACAGCATGGCCTATGTCGATGGTTTCGTCCTTCCCCTTCCCCGAGCAAAGCTGGAGCAATACAAGGAGCTCGCCAACCTGTCGGCCACCGTGTGGCGCGAACACGGGGCGCTCGAGTACCGCGAATGCATCGCCGACGACGTCAAGCCGGGCAAGCTGACGTCCTTCCCGCAGAGCGTCAACCTGGAAGATGGCGAAACCGTGGTGCTGGCCTGGATCGTCTACGAATCGCGCGCGAAGCGCGACGAGGTCAACGACAAGGTCATGAAAGACCCGCGCCTGGCGCACATGATGTCGCCGGACGGCCTGCCCTTCGACGGCAAGCGCATGTTCTGGGGCGGCTTCGAGATGTTCATCGACCGCTAGCCGCCTTCAGTCGTCGGTATCGATGATCCAGTCGGCCAGCTTGCCGCTGGCCTGGCGCGGCAGCGCGGAACCGAACGTCCAGGCCGCGGGCCGCTCCGGCGTCGACAAGCGCTCGGCTATCCAGGCGTCCAGTTCCGCGCGCAGGCTCGCTGCCTGCGCGCCGGGACGCGGCACGACGAAGGCTTTCAGGCGCTGGCCTTCGTCTGGACGCATGGCGCGCACGGTGGCGTCGTTCACGTGCGGATGCATGCGCAGCACGTCGGCCACGTAAGCCGGGAACACGTTAACGCCGCCCACCTGCACCGCGTGGTCGATCCGGCCAGCCGGACGGAAGCGGCCAGGCGCACTCCAGGCCAGCTTGTCCTGCAGCGGGAAATCCGCACGGCTGCCATCGCGCCGCAGGCGCGTGAGGACGCTTGGGTCGGCGCTGGCTTCCCAGTAGGGGAAGAGCTGGTAGTCGCGCTCGGGCCCGTCGCGCCAGCCGACGCCGGCCGTTTCCGAGCTGCCGTAGACCTGCACCAGGCGCGCCACACCCGCACCGGTCACCGCCCGCGCCACCTCGTCCGGACAGGGCGCGGTGGAACTCACTCCCGTTACACCTTGCGGCAAGCTTGATTGCGCCACCGGCGCGAAGGCGCGCCAGAAATCCGGGAAGCCGACCACCAGGTCGCCCGCCTGCAGGCTGCGCGCCACCGCGCCGGGCGAGGCCCCGCGCAGATCCAGCACTGCGCCCGCTTCGAGCCCGAGCACGCGTGGCAGCAGCACGGTGAACAGGAAACCGTAAATATGGTGCGCAGGGACGAGGCCGACGATGCGGCGCGTGCCCGGGAACAGCGCGGCCAGCTCGCCGCTCTCCTGCCACAGGTCGGCCAGCAGGTGGGTGCAGGTCTTGGGCGCGCCCGAACTGCCGGAGGTGCGAAAACGCATGACGCCCGTCCCCTGCTCCAGCCCGCTGGCCGCCGCCTCCAGCCAGGCATCGAGGCGCGGCGCCGCCAGCACCCGCTCCTCGCCGATGCAGCCGATGCCCAACACCTGTTCCATTGCCGTGGCCAGCCCCAGCAGTTCGAGCGAATCGGCGCCAAGCTCGGCCGTCAGGTCGAGTTCAGGCGGCCAGGGCAAGGGGCGGCGCTGGACGCCCGGCCGCATGGAGGCCAGCTCGCCGGCCAGCAGGTCGGACAGCACCCGCAGCAGGGTCGGCCGGTGGGTCCACCAGCGGTGTCCGGGAGCTGTCATAACGGTCATGGGAAACAGGGCAAATGGGAAGCGGTGATGGTGCCGAGCGGGCCAGGCGCTGTCAAGCCAGCGAAGAATGTCGGCTAAAAGTGATATTTGACAACGTTAACTGTCAAGCGAGGGGTGCGCACAATTGACAAGCATCTGACGACATGCCAACATCAATTTCCGCAAATCAATTAATTCCTACCGGATACCACACCCGCCATGAATGCTTCCCCGCTGTCGTTTTCGACCACCGACCTGGCTTCGCAACTCGACAAGTTTACCGAGGAGCAGCTCGACCAGCTCGATTTCGGCGTGATCGGTTTTGACACCGACACCAATGTCCAGCGTTACAACGCCTTCGAATCGCAGGCTGCCGGCCTGTCGCCGCAGCGGGTGATCGGACAGCCGCTGTTCACCAATGTCGCGCCCTGCCTGAACAACTTCATGGTGGCCCAGCGCTTCGAGGATGCCATGGAACAGGGCAGCAGCCTGGACGATACCATCGACTACGTCCTGACCCTGCGCATGCGCCCGGTGAAGGTGGCCTTGCGCCTGCTGGCCAGCCCGGCCAGCGGCAACCGCTACGTGCTGGTCCAGCGCCAGCGCTGATCGGATCGGCGCATCATGGACGATATCGCCCAGCTCCGTGCCGAGCACGAGGCACTGATCCAGTTCCTGTACCTCGCCCCCGTTGGCCTGGTGCAGGCGGACATCGACGGCAGTATCGTCATGATGAACCCGATCTCCGCCCAGCTCCTGATGCCGCTATCGCGCGACGGCGGGCTCGATAACCTGTTCACGGCGCTGGAAGGCGTCGCACCCGAGCTGCGCCACCTGTGCGCGGCCTACGATCGCCCATCCGGCAAGATCTGCGACGGCCTGCACGTGCACCTGAACGCTGGCGGCGCCGGCAAGAAGCTGCCGCAGATCCTGGCGATCAGCCTCCTCAAGCTCGACGCGCGCCGCCTGATGGCGGTGATCGACGACGTCACCCTGCAGGTGCGGCGCGACCGCCAGCTGCGCCAGAACGACGCCTGGCTCAACGCCATCCTGACCGGCATCACCGACTACGCCCTGGTCGGCCTCGACGCGAACGGCGCCATCCTTGAGTGGAACCCGAGCATCGGCCGCGTTACCGGCTTCGGCCAGGACGCCGTGGGCCAAGCCTACTCGATCTTCTATCCGGCGGATGCGATGACGCCGGAACACCTGCTCGACCGCCTGCGCGACGCCGAGCGCGACGGCTGGAGCCTGGACGAAGGCAAGCGCGTGCGCGCCGACGGCAGCGCCTTCTGGGGCAGCGTCCTGATCGCGCCGCTGCCCGAGCGCGAGCCGCCCTGCGGGACCGAGCCGGAAGGCCCGGCCTTCTGCCTGATCCTGCGCGACATCACCGACAAGCGCGACGCCAGCGAACGGCGCCGCCGCGAAGCCTTCGGCGACTACCTCACCGGCCTGGCGAACCGCCGCGCCTTTTTCGAGGCGGCCGAGCAGGAGCTCACGCGCAGCAACACGGTGCCGCGCCCCACGGCCGTGATCGCGTTCGACGCCGACCATTTCAAGACCATCAACGACCGCTTCGGCCACCCTGGCGGCGACGCTGTGCTGCAGCACCTGGCCGCGATCCTTGGCGAGACCTTCCGGGAGGTCGACGTGGTGGCGCGTATCGGCGGCGAGGAATTTGCCGTGCTGCTGCCCTCCACCGATCTGCCGCGCGCGGCGGTGGTCGCCGAGCGCCTGCGCTCCGCCGTCGCTTCGCAGGTCGTGCACTTCGAAGGCCAGCGAATCCGCTACACTGTCAGCGCCGGCGTGGCCAGCCTGGACGACGGCGCCGGCGGCATCGACCTGCTGCTCAAGCGCGCCGACCAGGCCCTGTACGCGGCCAAGCGCGCGGGCCGCAACCGGGTCGAACGCTGGCGTGCCGAACTGGCCTGCGCGCCGGGCCACCAACCTGAAGGAGACCGCGATGCTGCCTGACCCGAGCACCGCCTACGAAGCCCTGGTGCAGTTCCTGTACCGCGCGCCGATCGGCCTGGCCCAGATCGCGCCGGACGGCACGGTGGACATGCTCAACCCGATGGCGTCGAGTCTCCTGATGCCGATCGCCCGCGACACGGGCCTGGACAACCTGTACGCCGTGCTGGCGCCGATCGCGCCCCAGCTGCGCCAGCTGGCGAGCGAATTCGGCGAGCCGTCGGGCGTCATCTGCGAAGGCTTGCGCGCCCCGCTGCCGCTCGAACGGACGGCGCACGGCAGCCCGCAGGTGCTGGCGATCAGCCTGATGAAGCTCGACAGCGAGCGGCTGATGGCGGTCGTCAACGACGTCACCCTCGAAGTGCAACGCGAGCAGGACACCCTGGTACGGCGCCTGCGCAACGCCGCCCGCACCGACGCCCTGACGCGCATGCCGAACCGCGAAGCCGTGCGCGAGCAGCTCCAGCACCTGGTCGACCGCCCCCTGGCGGCGGCCCAGTCCGAATCGAACTTCGCGGTGCTGTTCATGAACTGCGACCGCTTCCGCCAGATCAATGACACCCTCGGCCAGGCCGCCGGCGACGAACTCCTGGTGCAGATCGCCGACCGCATCCGCGGCGCGCTGCGTCCACCGAGCGACCGCATCGAGACCATCAACGGCACCGGCCAGCTGGCCGCGCGCGTGGGCGGCGACGAATTCGTCGTGGTGCTCGACGGGATGCGTTCGCGCGAAGATGCCGAGCGCGTCGCCGGCCGCATCCTCGATGCGCTGGCGCGCCCTTACCGGGTGCAGGGCCACGAGGTCGTGTGCGGCACCAGCCTGGGCCTGGCCTGGGGTGCCGATGTTGCACAAGGCGCGGCGCGCGACGCCGACGAGATCCTGCGCGACGCCGGCATCGCCATGGTCGAAGCCAAGCGCGCCGGCGGCGCCCGCCACCTGGTGTTCGAAACCGCGATGCGCGAACGGGCCGAACGGCGCGCCGACATCGAGGCCGAACTGCGCCAGGCCCTCGCCGAAGAACAGCTGTTCGTGGTCTACCAGCCGGTGGTCGGCCTGCTGCCGGACGGCGGCACCGACTACGCCGCCGGGGTCGAAGCCCTGGTGCGCTGGCGCCATCCGGTGCGCGGCATCGTGCCGCCGATCGAATTCATCACCGTGGCCGAGGAGTGCGGCCTGATTGGCGCGGTGGGCGACTTCGTGCTGGAGCGCTCCTGCCGCGACTTCATGGACTGGCAGGCGCGCCTGGGCGAAGCGGCCCCGCGCCTGATCGCCGTGAACCTGTCGCGCGCCCAGCTGGGCCAGCCCGGCTGGATCGACAGCGTGCGCCGCGTGCTGCAGGTCACCGGCATGCCGGCCGACCAGCTGCAGCTCGAAGTCACCGAAAGCCTGGCGGCCCAGGACCAGGGCATCGCCCAGCGCCTGCACGAACTCAAGGCGCTCGGCATCCAGCTCGCGCTCGACGACTTTGGCACCGGCTACTCGTCGCTCTCCAGCCTGCACCTGCTGCCGGTCGACACGGTCAAGATCGACCGCTCCTTCGTGAGCCAGGCCGACACCAGCCACCATCATCGGGTGCTGATCGAAGCCACGGTCAAGGTGGCGCAGAGCCTGGGCATGAAGACTGTGGCGGAAGGCATCGAGACCGAGTCGCAGGCCGCGGTGGTGCGCGCCGAGTCCTGCGCCAAGGGCCAGGGCTACTTCTACAGCCGCCCGCTGGTGTCCAGCGACCTGCTGGCCTGGCTGGCCAGCCACGAGGCGCTCGCCGCCTGAGCCGGCCCGGCGGGCGCACGGCCGACGTATTGTCGGGTTTGTGCGCCCGATCCTACATTGATGAACGCCCTGTTCCTATTTCACGTGCAGCGGGCTGCTCGCATGATTGGCGAACCCAACCAAACGAGGAGTACACACATGAAAGCGATCCACAGCACCCTGCTGGGCGGCGTCCTGGCCCTGTCGCTGGCAGCCTGCAGCTCGACCGCCACCGACGCGACCTCGACCACCTCGGGCTCGACCACCCCGGGCGCCAGCACCGCCACCGGCATGGGCGGCACCAACAACGGCGTAACCCGCGACAGCACCACCGGCACCGGCGTCCCGTCCTCGGCAGGACAGGCCGGCACCAACAACTCGAACACCACGACCACCAGCAACAACACGGCCACCAGCACTACCAACCCTGGCCGCTGAGCTCGAGCGTTCCCGTTCTGCCAGCCCGGTTCGCCGGGCTGTTCTGTATTAAAGCTTGCGCACAGTATGTACGCTCGATCCTACAATGCGTGACGCTTTGTTCCTATTTCACGCGCCGTGCCGTCCTCGCATGATGGTCTGACCCATCCACACCGAGGAGAATTCGAATGAACAAGTTCCACACTGCCCTGCTGGGCGGCATCATGGCCCTGTCCCTGGCTGCCTGCAGCACCACGGGCACCGATTCGGGCTCCGGCTCGAGCACCGGCTCGTCGATGGGCACGGGCGCCACCGGCACCAGCCCCTCGGGCCAGAGCGGCACCAACACCGGCACGACCAACGACGTCAACAGCGGCACCTCGTCGACCCCGGCTACCCAGACCCCGCCGGTCACCAACTCGTCGAGCTCCGGCACCAGTCGCTAAGCCAGCCTTGCGGGCCAGGCGCTACAGCCATCGCGACGACCCGCGTCCTCCGGCCGGATCCCCGGCCCCACAGCCCGGCCAACGCGCTGGGCTGTTGTCATGCCGGCCTGCATGACAGGCGCGTCGGTTAGAATCGACCCATCCCCGGCCTTGGCTTCCCTTCATGAAAAATTGGCTCGCACGCCTGTTCGGCGGTCCGGCGCGTCCGGAAGGCGCTGCGGCTTCCGCGCAGCACGTTTCCGCCCCCTCGGGCGTGGCGGATTCACCACGCTTGTTCGAGCTCGACCTGGCGTTTTATCGCTGGCTTGCGGGCGGTACCGTGCATGCAGGTGAAGCCCCCGAGGGCGCTATCCTCGATGAACTGGCGCGGCTGGCGCGCGATCCGCAAGCCGCGGCCGGCCTGGTGCCACGCGTGCCGGCCGTGATTCCCCAGCTGCTGCGCAGCCTGCGCGACGAGGGGATGTCGGCTTCCGAGCTGGCGCGCCAGGTCGGGCAGGACGTGAGCCTGGTCGCTGAAGTGATCCGCGAAGTCAACAGCCCGTATTACCGGGCCGGGACGAAGATCGGCAATATCGAGGGCGCGCTGATGCTGCTGGGCCAGAACGGCCTGCGCATGCTGCTGGCGCGCGTGGCTTTCCGTCCCGTGATCGGCGCCCAGAGCGGGCGCCTGGCGCGCCAGGCGGCGCCCCTGGTCTGGAGCCAGTCGGAGAAATGCGCGCTGGCGGCCAGCATGGCGGCGCCGTCCCTGGGCGCCGATCCCTTCGAAGCCTACCTCGCCGGGCTGACCCGCAACGTCGGCCTGATCGTGGCCTTCCGCCTGGCCGACCAGGTACTTGGACCCGCCGCGCTGCCGCAGTCGGACGTCTTTGCCCACGCGCTGCTGGACAGCGCACGCACCCTGTCGGCGCGTATCGCCACGCTGTGGGAGCTGCCGCCGCCGGTCGGCCAGGCGATCCTGCAGGCGGGTCAACACGACGCAACGCCACTCGCACAGGCGCTGCAAGAAGGCGACCGGCTGGCCATGCTGCGCGTGCTGTTCGACGCCGGCGTCGAGGGCGCCGAGGGAGCAGCGGCCGCGCTGCCGGGCGCGCAGCAGCGCATCTTCGACAAGCTGCAGTCGGCCGAGGAGTAAGCGATCTACGCGTAGCCGATCCATCCGCGGAATACGCCGGCGGCGTAGAACAGGCTCACATCCTTGAAGCCTTCTTCGCGCAACAATGCCTCTTCCTGCTCCGGCGCCAGCACCGGCAGCACCCGCTCGATCACCTCGCGCCGGTGATGCGCTTCCTCGGGCGGCGCGCCGGAGGCCACCGCGTAGGCTTCGTCGCGCGCCAGCCACAGGGCGCGCTCGTCCTCGTCCTGTGCAAAGCTCATGTGCGCCACCACGAAGGGCGCGCCGCGTTTCAAGCGCTGGCGCAGGACCCGCAAGGCATGGCGGCGTTCGCACAGCGGCATGAAGTGCATGGTCATCAGGCAGGTCGCCGCATCGAAGGGACCGGCGGGCGCCACGTCGACATAGCCCTCGTGCAGCCGCACGCGCCCAGCGTGCTCGCCCACCGTATCCAGCGCCAGTTCCAGCATCTCGTGCGATGGGTCGACGCCGTCGAAGGTCCATCCCGGCTGGGCGTCGGCAAAGGCCTTCAGTTCGAGCCCGCCGCCGGCGCCCAGCACCAGGATCCGCGCGTCCGCCGGCGCCCGCTCGGCCAGCAGCACCTGCGCCAGCCGCTGCAGGTCGCAGAACCCGGGCACCAGCCGTGGCGGACCTGCATGGTAATGGGCCACCGCTCCCGGATCGGAAAAATGCCTCAATGCTGCTCTCATGCTTTACCTCGTTCTTCCAGCGGCGGACTGCACGCCGCCAGGCTTCCTGCCCGGCGTCAGGACTGCCATTCGTCTATAATGGTCAGCCACTGTTGCGAACGTCACTGCGCGCTCAATGCCCTTCGATCTCAAGAAAAATCTTCCCAAGCCAGGAACCCGTTTTGCCCTGCCGACCCTGCACGGTTCGAGCGATGCCTATGCGCTCGCCCTTGCCGCGCTGGCACTGAAAGCCAAGGACCAGATCCTGACCGTCATCGTGGCCAATGCCAGCGACGGCCAGCGCCTGCTCGACGAGATTCCCTGGTTTGCAGACGGCAAGCTCTCCTGCCACCTGCTGCCGGACTGGGAAACCCTGCCCTACGACGCGTTTTCGCCGCACCAGGACCTGGTCTCGGAGCGCCTCGCCACGCTGCACGAAATCCGCAACGGCCAGTGCGACGTGCTGGTGGTGCCGGCCACCACCGCACTGGTGCGGCTGGCCCCGCCATCCTTCCTTGCAGCCTACACCTTCTTCTTCCGGCAAGGCGAACGCCTGGACGAGGCCAGGCTCAAGGCGCAGTTGACGCTGGCCGGCTACACCCACGTGTCGCAGGTGATGTCGCCCGGCGAATACTCGGTGCGCGGCGGCCTGATCGACCTGTTCCCGATGGGTTCCGCCCTGCCCTATCGTCTCGATCTGTTCGGCGACGAGATCGAGACCATCCGCACCTTCGACGCCGACACCCAGCGCTCGCTCTATCCGGTGAAGGAAGTGCGCCTGCTGCCGGGCCGCGAGTTCCCGATGGACGAAGCGGCCCGCACCGCCTTCCGCGGCCGCTGGCGCGAGCGCTTCGAGGGCGATCCTTCGCGCTCGCCGATCTACCGCGACATCGGCAACGGCATCGCCTCGGCCGGCATCGAGTACTACCTGCCGCTCTTTTTCGAAGAGACGGCGACCCTGTTCGACTACCTGCCGCAGGATGCGACCCTGGCGCTGGTCGGCGACATCGAAGCCGCAATCCAGCGCTTCTGGCTCGATACCGAGTCGCGCTACAAGTTCCTGAAGAGCGACCGCGAACGCCCGATCCTGGAGCCGCGCGAGCTGTTCCTGGGCGCCGAACAGTTCTTCACCTGCGCCAAGCCGCACGGCCGCTGGACCATCGCCAGGGACCCGTCCGCACCTGCCTCCGAGCTGTCGGCGCCGATCCCGGACATCGCGGTCAACCGGCGCCTGGACGACCCACTGACCAACCTGCGTGCGTATTTGCTGCGCCAGGATGCGCGCGTGATGATCGTCGCCGATTCGGCCGGCCGCCGCGAGACCCTGCAGCAGTACTTCCACGAATACCAGCTCGAGCTGGCCCCCGTTGAAGGCTTCGAGGGCTTCCGCAGCACCGACGCTAAACTGGCGCTTGGCGTGGCGCCCCTGCAGGCCGGTTTCGAGCTGACCGAGGACCATGCCGGCCGCCTGGTCTTCATCACCGAGACCGAGCTGTATGCCGGTTCGGGCCGTCGCGCCGGCAAGAAAAAGCAGGAAGCGACCAGCCAGGTCGAGTCGATGGTGCGCGACCTGTCGGAGCTGAAGGTGGGCGACCCGGTGGTGCACATCAACCATGGCATCGGCCGCTACATGGGCCTGATGAGCATGGATCTCGGCGAAGGCGAGACCGAGTTCCTGCACCTGGAATACGCGAAAGAGACCAAGCTGTACGTGCCGGTCTCGCAGCTGCACGTGATCTCGCGCTACTCCGGCACCTCGCCCGAGGACGCGCCGCTGCACACCCTCGGCTCCGGCCAGTGGGACAAGGCGAAGCGAAAAGCCGCCGAACAGGTGCGCGACACCGCCGCGGAACTGCTCAACCTGTACGCGCGCCGCGCCGCGCGCCAGGGCCACGCCTTCGAGTATTCCGCCATCGACTACGAGAACTTCGCCGGAAGCTTCGGCTTCGATGAGACGCCGGACCAGGCCGAGGCGATCCACAACGTGATCAAGGACATGACCTCGGGCCGCCCGATGGACCGCCTGGTGTGCGGCGACGTCGGCTTCGGCAAGACCGAGGTGGCCTTGCGCGCGGCTTTCATCGCCGTCATGGGTGGCAAGCAGGTCGCGATCCTGGCGCCGACCACCCTGCTGGCCGAGCAGCATGCGCAGACCTTTGCCGACCGCTTCGCCGACTGGCCGGTGAAAATCGCCGAGCTGTCGCGCTTCCGCACCGGCAAGGAGATCAACAATGCGATCAAGGGCATGGCCGACGGCACCCTCGACATCGTGATCGGCACCCATAAACTGCTGTCGCCGGACGTGAAGTTCACCCGCCTGGGCCTGGTCATCATCGACGAGGAACACCGCTTCGGCGTGCGCCAGAAAGAGGCGCTGAAAGCCCTGCGCGCCGAGGTCGACGTCCTGACGCTGACTGCGACGCCGATCCCGCGCACCCTGGGCATGGCGCTGGAAGGCCTGCGCGACTTCTCGATCATCGCCACTGCGCCGCAGAAGCGACTGGCGATCAAGACCTTCGTGCGCAGCGAGGACGGCTCCGTCATCCGCGAAGCCTGCCTGCGCGAACTGAAACGCGGCGGCCAGATCTACTTCCTGCACAACGAGGTCGAGACCATCGAGAACCGGCGCGCCATGCTGCAGGAGCTCCTGCCGGAAGCGCGCATCGGCGTGGCCCACGGCCAGATGCACGAGCGCGACCTGGAAAAGGTGATGCGCGACTTCGTCTCACAGCGCTTCAACATCCTGCTGTGCACCACCATCATCGAGACCGGCATCGACGTGCCGACCGCGAACACCATCATCATGCACCGCGCCGACCGCTTCGGCCTGGCCCAGCTGCACCAGCTGCGCGGGCGCGTGGGACGCTCGCACCACCAGGCCTATGCCTACCTCCTGGTCAGCGATGTTTCCGGCCTCACCAAGCAGGCGCAGCGCCGCCTGGACGCGATCCAGGCGATGGAAGAACTGGGCAGCGGCTTCTACCTGGCCATGCACGACCTGGAGATCCGCGGCGCCGGCGAAGTACTGGGCGAGAACCAGTCGGGCGAGATGCTGGAAGTCGGCTTCCAGCTGTATTCGGACATGCTCAACGAAGCCGTGAAGTCGCTGAAGGCCGGCAAGGAGCCGGACCTGGCGGCGCCGCTGTCCTCGACCACTGAGATCAACCTGCACGTGCCGGCCCTGCTGCCGTCGGACTACTGCGGCGACGTCCACGAACGCCTGTCGATCTACAAGCGCCTGGCCAACTGCGAGACCCAGGACAAGATCGACGGCATGCAGGAAGAGCTGATCGATCGCTTCGGCAAGATGCCGGACCAGGTCAAGGCCTTGATCGAGACCCACCGCCTGCGCATCGCCGCGAAGTCGGTCGGCATCGTCAAGATCGACGCCCACGGCGAAGCGGCCAACCTGCAGTTCATGGAAAAGCCGCCGATCGACCCGATCAAGATCATCACGCTGATCCAGAAGAACCGCCACATCAAGCTGGCCGGCCAGGACAAGCTGCGCATCACGGCCAGCATGCCGGACCTGGCGGCCCGCGTGACGCAGGTAAAACAGACCATCAAACAGCTACTCGCCTAACTTATGTCCATGAACCTGGTGCTGCAGGGGCCGCAGGCCTCGCAAGAATCGCTCGACCAACTGGCCGCGCTGGCCGGAGCCGCACGCGTGGTGTGCCTCGGCGAACATGCGCTGCGCTGCGAGGACGTGCCGTTCACGACGGAGCTGAAAGAGCGTATCGACGCGGCCGCCTACGAGGCGCAGGTCGACGCCTGCTTCATCGAGGCCGGGCGTTCCCTTGACGACTTCAGGCTGGTCGCAATGGACATGGACTCGACCCTGATCACCATCGAGTGCATCGACGAGATCGCGGACATGCAGGGCCTGAAGCCCCAGGTGGCCGAGATCACGGAAGCC
Organism: Massilia sp. IC2-477; assembly: GCF_020707265.1. Taxonomy (GTDB): domain Bacteria; phylum Pseudomonadota; class Gammaproteobacteria; order Burkholderiales; family Burkholderiaceae_D; genus Telluria. The sequence goes on along the minus strand of NZ_JAJFEQ010000003.1, from coordinate 232,828 downwards.
GCCATGCGCGGCGAACTCGATTTCGCGGCCAGCCTGACGCGCCGCGTCGCGCTGCTCGAAGGCCTCGACGCCACTGCGCTGCAGCGCGTCTATGAGGAGCGCCTGCGCATCTCGATGGGCGGCGAAGCGATGCTGCAGGCGGTGCAGGCGGCCGGCCTGAAAACCCTCCTGGTGTCGGGCGGCTTCACCTTCTTCACCGACCGTCTCAAGGAGCGCCTGTCGCTCGACTTCACCCACGCCAACACGCTGGAAGTGGCGGACGGCAAGCTGACTGGCCGCGTGCTGGGCGGCATTGTCGACGCGGAAGAAAAGATGCGCACCGTCCAGCGTGTGTGCGCGCAACTCGGCATCGATCCGCGCCAGGCGATCGTGATGGGCGACGGCGCCAACGATCTCAGGATGATGGGCATTGCCGGCCTGTCGGTGGCCTTCCGCGCCAAGCCGGTGGTGCGCGCGCAGGCTTCGGTGGCACTGAATTTCTCCGGACTCGATGGCTTGCTGACGATCCTGCGCTGAAAGCTTTCCGGCTCGGCTCGGCGATTGTGAGCACGGCATCGTGCCTGGATTGACGGGCGAAATGCGAAATTTCATGCCCAGGTGAACCCTCGCATTTCTAGTAAGTTTCCACTGTTCAGATAGTTCGCTGAGCAAGCACGAGCCAGCGCAAAAGATGTGCCGCGCACGATTGGATGTGCTGTGCTACTGGTCTATGTTGACGATGCGGCCGCGCCGCGGCTGCACCTCATCGACAGGAGCATGCCATGCCCATCCCGGCTTTCCGTGCGTCGTTTCCCTCTCTTTCCAACTCCCACACTATCCCGTACCGCGCTGCAAGCACGGACCGCGGCCGAAGGCGTTTCCTGCTCGGTGTCCCGGCGCTCGCGGGCGCCCTCGGGCTGGCGCCGCGTTCCGCGTTCGCGCAATCATGGCGCGGCGAGGGCTGGTCGGCGACCTGGGGCTGCGCGCCGGCCGGGCCGCCGCCCGCGGCCAGCACGACGAGTTTCAGCGGGCAAACGGTCCGCATGATCGTGCGTGCCAGCATTGGCGGCAACAGGATCCGGGTGCGCCTGACCAACGAGATGGGCAACGCGCCCCTGACGATCGGCGCCGCCCAGGTCGGCCTGCGCGCCAGCGCCCAGGCGGTGGTGGCCGGTTCCAACCATCCACTGACCTTCGGCGGACGGACCTCGGTCACCATCCAGCCTGGCTCACCGCTTCTCTCCGACCCCGTGTATTTCCAGGTCGCGCCCTTCGCCGACCTGGCGATCAGCCTGTACTTCCCCGGCACCGCGTTGGGCACCACCATCCACCGCGACGCCTGGCAAACCAACTACGTCTCTACTTCCGGCAATTTCGCTGCGAGCAGCACCTTCACCATCTCGCGCAGCTTCGCGTCCTGGCCTTTCCTGTCCGAAGTGGACGTCGACGGCGGCGCACCCTGCGTGGTCGCCATCGGCGATTCGATCACGGATGGCCAGGGCAGCACGGCGAACCAGAACCGGCGCTGGCCGGACTACCTGGCGCGCAGGCTGCAGTCGGAACTGGGGACGGCGGGACGGATCGGCGTCGTCAACCGCGGCATTGCCGGTAACCGCCTGCTGCTGGACGACCCGAACGCCCTGCTGGCGGGACGCGACGTGCTGGAACGCTTCGACCGCGACGTGCTGGCGACACCGGGAATCCGCGCTGTGATCGTGGCGATCGGCATCAACGACATCGTGTATGCATCCGGCACGGCGCTGGGTGAGATGCGCGACGACCTGGTCGCCGGCTACCGCCAGCTGATCGCACGGGCCCATGCGCGCGGCATCGCCATCCTAGGCGCGACCCTGCCACCGATGGCGGGCTTCGTGTACTACACGGCGGCGCGCGAGGCAGTACGCCAGCAGGTCAACAGCTGGCTGCGCTCGGCGAACGAGTTCGATGCGCTGATCGACTGGGACGGGGTGCTGCGCGACCCCAGCTCGCCGGCGCGTATCCGCCCCGACTACAACAGCCGCGACTGGCTGCATCCGAACGATGCCGGCTACGGGGCGCTGGCGAATGCCGTACCGCTGGGCGAGCTCACCAGCATGGTTGCTTGAATGGGTATGTTTCCGGGCCTATGGGAGTGTAACAAACGGTAATACCCGGAGGCATGAGGTCCGGAACTTCTTATCATGGCTGAATCAGGAGGACCGCCATGAAGAAACTCATCATTGTTACCGCATCGCTGGCCGTGCTGGCCGGTTGCGCCGCGCCCAGCCCGAACTACTACGGCAGCCAGGCCTATCCGCGTTCGGGCGATCCGAGCGGGTGGCAAGTCGTGTCCGTGACCCCGGTACCGGTCGGCACCGGCGCGCGCGCCGCCGCCTCGGGCGGAACCAGCACCACGACCTACAGCAGCTCCCCGGTGTACACGCAGCAGCAACCGGTGTACGTGCAGCAGCAACCCGTGTACGTACCGCAACCGGTGTACGTGCCGGAGCCGGTGTACCAGCCGCGCTACTACTATCCGCCGGTCTCGATCGGCCTCGGCTTCAATTTCGGCCGCGGCTGGGGGCACCACCGCGGCTGGGGCGGGCACGTCGGGACGCGCTTCCCCTACCACTGGCGTCGTTGAGACGGGCACCAGCAACGAGGCCGGCAGAAATGCCGGCCTTTTTTTCGTCCGGAATCCGGTCAATGACCGTGGTGCTGCTCCTCGTACTCGTCCGCTTCCGCCTTGGTGGCGTGGACGATGCCGTCCGGATGCTCCGGCGGGGTGTACAGGGTGTACAGTCGCATCGGCTCGCTTTCGGAGGTGTTGATCACGTTGTGTTCGGTGCCGGCGGGAATGACAACCGCGACACCGTCTTCCAGCTTGTGCTCTTCGCCGTCCAGGATGGCGACGCCCTCGCCCGCTTCAACACGGATGAACTGATCATGGCCTTCGTGGTGCTCGAGGCCGATTTCCTCGCCCGGCTGCAGGGTCATGATGACGAGCTGGCTGCGCTCGGTGGTGTAAAGCACCTCACGGAAATTGTTGCCGTTGAGGGTTTTCTCTTCAATGTTGATGCTGTAGCCCGACATGGGGTGTTCTCCTGAAAACGTCACACTGGCGGCCGTTGCCGCCTCGTCCATATTGTATAAGAGCCAAGGCAAATGCGTGCGGAAGTGGCCTCTGTCAGCGTGAGCCGAACAGGTCGTGGGCGTCGAGCAGGGCGTAGGCGATCTCGGGCCGCTCGCTCAGGCAGCGCCGCACTGCCGCCGGCACCGACTGGCGCGCCTTCTTGCACAAGCCCGGCTTTTCTTCCAGCACGACGATGATGCCGCGCACGGTGCGCACCTCGTTCGGGCCCGGTTCGATGCGCAGCTCGGCGCCGAGGTTGTTCCTGACGAGTTGCTGGACGTGCTTCAGGTCCTCGTAGCTGCTGACACGCTCGATGCGTTCGATCAGTTTCTGCTCCTGCTGGCGTGTCAGTGCGAGCGGCCGGTGGTCGGCCCCGGGATCGGCCATGACACGGTCGCGCTCGCACACGCAGGCGCCGGGCGGGCACTCCGTGCGAACAGGGAAAGGAAACGGCGAAACAGGATCGTTCACGCTGTCATGGATGCGAGTCAGGGGACGGCGGCAATTCTACATCAGCGAGCAAGGCGCACATGCGCGCATGGTGCGAACCCTTCCAGTACACCCGTGCGCAATGGTCGCAGGTGGTGAAGTCGTCGTGCAGCTCGGCCACGCGCGGCGGCAGGCGATCGCGCACCTCCGCCTTGTCCACCTGGCGCAGCAGCAGGTTGCAGTGCAGGCAGAGCGTGAACGGACGCATGTCCCCGCCCAGGCGCAGGCGCGCGAACAGCTCGCGCAGCTGCTGCGCCGGATCGAGGGCATGCAGGTAGCAGCCGAATTCCACGCTGCGGCGCTTGAGCAGTTCGCGGTCGCGCGTGAGCATCACCCGCCCCTGCTCGCGTGCGAGGCGTTCGATCTCGTCGTCGTGGTAATGGTTGTCGTAGAGAGTGTCGTAGCCGGCCATGCGCAGCAGGCGCGCCAGGCCGCCGAGGTGGGCGTCGGCGACGAAGCGCGGGCGTTCGTCGGGCCAGCTGCGCAGGCGCTGCAGCTCGCGCACGTCGAGCCGGGCGAAGTCCGGGTAGACCGCCACCCGGTCGCCCTCGCGCAGCAGGTGGTCGAAGCCGGCCGATTCGCCATTCACCAGCAGCAGCTCGACCTCGGTGTGCGGCACGCCGAGGGCTTCGATCATGTGCTTGGCGGTGGCGTCGCGCGCACAGGGTGTGCTGAAGGTGCGGCCGCGCCGCTCGCGCGGCAGGAAGTCGCCGAGCCCGTCGTAGAAGCGGAAGCTGGCGCTCACCATGGCGCATCCGGCACCGCGGATTCAATCAGCGCCTGCCCGTCCAGTCCATGCAGGAGCTGGAGCGCATTCGGCACCGCCTCGAAGGCCGCGGTGTTATCGAAGATGCACCAGCAGGTCCGACCGGCCGCTGTTTGACGCGCCAGCGCGCGCCGCACCGATTCGACATATTCGGCCGAATAACGCGAATAATAGATGCGCGGCGTGCCGTGCAGGCGCACGTAGACGCTGTCCGTGCTGGTGGGCACGTGCGGACCGGGCTGGCCCGCGGCCGGGTCGGCGATCACGCGTGTGACGCCGCTTTCCGTCAGCAGCTCGGTGGCTGCTTCCGAAAACCAGCTCGGGTGACGGGCTTCGAAGGCTACCGTGCATCCGAACAGATTGTGCAGCTGGCGGAAGAAGATGCGCGCCGGCTCGTCGATGAAGCCGAACTTCGGCGGCAGCTGCACCAGCAGGCAGCCGAGCTTCTCGCCCAGCTCGCCGGCCTCAAGGGCGAACTGCACCAGCTGCTGTTCCACGTCCGTCATGCGCGCGTCGTGGGTGATCGCGCGCGGCACCTTGACGGCAAAGCGGAAGTCGTCGGGCACGCAGGCGGCCCACTTGGCGTAGGTGGCGGGGCGGTGCGGACGGTAGAAGGACGAGTTGATCTCCACCGCCGGGAACACGGCGGCGTAGCGCTCCAGGTGGCTGCCCTCTTCCGGAAAGGCTGCCGCCTCGGCCTTCGGCAGGCTCCAGCCGGCGCAGCCGACCAGCAGTCGGCCCGGTTCAAGCGTGAGGTCCTCGGTGCGATCGGTCATTGTTCTGGCAAAAATGGCAATAAGCCGATTCTACGGAATGCCCGCCTGCGGCGGCGCATGCCTGCGGCGCGCGGATGATCGGCTTACAATTAGCGCCAGCAAATCTTGAACGGAGGGAGAACCCGATGAGCGACCCGATCCATGTCGTGTGTCCGCAGTGCGAGGCGGTGAACCGCCTGGCGGCCGAGCGCCTGCGCGACGCCCCGGTCTGCGGCAAGTGCTCGCAGGCCCTGTTCAGCGGCCGGCCGCTGGACGTCGACAGCGCCCGCTTCACCAGGCACGTGACGCGCAACGACATCCCGGTACTGGTCGACTTCTGGGCCGAGTGGTGCGGCCCCTGCAAGATGATGGCGCCCCATTACGCCCAGGCGGCCCAGCGGCTGGAGCCGGCGCTGCGGCTCCTGAAAGTCGACACCGAGCGCAGCCAGGACCTGGCGGCGCAGTTCGCGATCCGCAGCATTCCGACGCTCGCGCTGTTTCGCGGCGGGCGCGAAATCGCGCGCCAGTCGGGCGCCATGGATGCGGGGCGGCTGGTGGCCTGGGTCGAATCCCAGCTGCGCCAGACTTGAAAAAAAGGCATCCCGGCCTCATGTTGGCAAAACGGCAGCACTGGCTGCTACAATCCCATCGCCTGCCGGGCGTTTCCGGCGACCACTGAGGAGAATACTGATGTCGCAAGACCTGGTAATGGATCGCGGAACCGAGGACGCCAAGCAGTTCGCGCGCATCCTGTATGTCGCACACGCCCTGACCTTCCTGTTTTCGGCCGGTCTGCTGTCGATCCTGGTACTGATCGTTAACTACGTCAAGCGTCCGGAAACCGCAGGCACGATCGTCTACTCCCACCACAGCTGGATGATCCGCACCTTCTGGTGGTACGTGGTCTGGTCCGCCGTCGCCTGGGTGTTCGCCGTGACCTTCATCGGCATCCCGGTGGCGCTGCTGATCTGGGGCATCAGCTGGCTGTGGGCCGCCTATCGCATCATCCGCGGCTTCCTCGACCTGAACAGCAACCGCGCACTGCCGGCCTGACCGCCCCGATACGAAAAAAAGGGACGTCCGCAGCGATGCGGACGTCCCTTTTTTTGCTCAGCCTCAGGCGATCAGATGGTCGAGGCCATTCCAGTCCTGGGCGCCGACCAGCATGGCCAGCTCTTCCACGACCGTGCCGTCGTGGTAGGCCGTTTCCGCCTCGGCTGCCGGCGCCGTCAGCACCATCTTGCCGCCGCCCACCTGCACACCGCTGCCATTGCTGTTGCCGTTGCCGAACGAAAGCTTGAACACGTCCGACACCGACAAGCTGCCTTCCATGCTTCCGGTCGCCGTGACCTTGTCGGTGGCCGTGACCCGCACCTCGATCGCCGGGCCCTTGTTCGGCGCGGTGCCCGAGAAGGTCCCGGTGGCCGCGTCGAACTTCAGCCAGGACGGCAGTGCCGAGCCGTTTGCCAGCTTGGCCGAATAGACCAGCGTATCGCCCTTGTCGATATCGACGAAGCTGTCGGCCGGCAGCTGGAACGAGAAGGCCTTGTTGGCTTCGATACTGCGGTCGCCCAGGGCCTTCACCAGGATCGGTGCGTCGTTCTCGCCCAGCACCGTCACATCCAGCGTGGCGGCGATCTTGCGGCCCGCGTCGATCACGGTGTAATCCAGCCTGTCGACCACCGACGCGCCCCTGCCGAGCGACTGCACCACCGGGTTGACCACGCCGAGGGTATAGACGAAGAAGCCGTTTGGCAGCAGGGCAAGCAGTCCATACTTGCCGATATCGATATCGATGGTGGCCCTGAGTCCCTGGCCGCTGTCGTTGGCCAGCACGTTGCCGCTGATGAGGAACTGGTCTTCCCTGATCGTCGCCGTGTCGGCCTGCGCCGGCGCTTTCTCTCCGTTGATGGTGATGTCCAGGTTCGCGACGGCGCTTTCGCTGCCGTCCGTGGCGGCGTAAGTGAAGCTGTCGACCACCGACTGGCCCTGCTGCAGCGCCCGCAGCGCCGCGTGCTCGGTGTTCACCGTATAGCTGTAGGCGCCGTCCGCCGACAGTACGAGCGTGCCGTACTTGCCTGCGAAGCTGCCGGCTGCGCCCACCTTGAGCTGGGTACCGGCATCCGGGTCGCGGTCGTTGGCGAGCACATTGCCCGTCACCGGGACCTTGCTGCCTGCACCGAGCTTTGCCGCGTCCGCCACCGCCACCGGAGCATCGTTGGCGCCGGTGACCCTGACTTCCAGCGCGCCTTTGCTGCTCAGGAGTCCGTCGCCTGCCGTGTAGCTGAAGCTGTCCACGGCGGACTGGCCCGCAGCCAGGGCGCGCACAGCGCTTGCGTCGCGGTCGACCTGATACGTGTAGCTGCCGTCCGCAGCCAGGACCAGGCTGCCGAAGGCGCCGGCATAGGTTCCCGGAGCGGATACCGTCATGGCGGCGCCGGCGTCCGGGTCGCTGTCGTTGGCCAGGACGTTGCCGCTTACCAGGCCGGTGCCGGCCACGTTCGCCTGCACCACGTCGCCCTTGACGACGGGAGCATCGTTCGCGCCGGTGATGGTCAGCGCGAGGCTTCCTTGCACCGAAGCCGTGCCGTCGGTCGCCGCATAGGTGAAGCTGTCGACCACGGTCTGGCCGGCCGCCAGCGCCTGCACCTTGGCGTCGTCATTGTTCAGGCGATAGGTATAGCTGCCGTCGGCCGCCAGCACCAGGGTGCCGTAGGCGCCGGCGTAGGTGCCGGGGGCAGCCACCGCGAGCTTGGCGCCGGCATCGATATCCTGGTCGTTGGCAAGCACATTGCCGCTGGCCTCGATCACGCCGTCTTCGCCGACCACGCCGGCATCCGCGCTGACCACCGGAGCGTCGTTGCTGCCGGTGATCGTGATCGCCAGGCTGGATCCGGTCGTCGAATTGCCGTCGGTGACGAGGTAGCTGAAGCTGTCGACCACGGTGGCGCCTTGCGCCAGCGACTGTACGGCCTCGGCGTCCTTGTCGAGCTGGTAGGTGTAGCTGCCGTCGGCGCCCAGCACCAGGCTGCCGTACGCGCCGGCATAGGTGCCCGGCGCGGCGACCGCCAGCAGCGCGCCGGCGTCGCGGTCGCTGTCGTTGACCAGCACATTGCCGCTCGCACTCGCGGCGCCGTCCTCAAGCACCGAGGCGGTGTCCGCGCCGACAAGCGGAGCGTCATTGGTGCCGGTGATGGTGATGGCCAGGCTGCCGGTCACCGACGCCGTGCCGTCGGTCGCGGCGTAGCTGAAGCTGTCGACCACGGTGGCGCCCTGCGCCAGCGACTGCACGGCCTTGGCGTCGTTGTCGAGACGGTAGGTGTAGCTGCCGTCGGCGGCCAGCACCAGGGTGCCGTAGGCGCCTTCATAGGTGCCGGGGGCGGTCACCGCCAGCAGGGTGCCGGCATCGATGTCCTGGTCGTTGGCCAGCACGTTGCCGCTTGCGGCCACGGCGCTGTCTTCAAGCGCGACCGCCGTGTCGGCGCTGACGACCGGGGAGTCGTTGGCGCCGGTGATCGTGAACACCAGGCTGCTGCGGGTAGCGGCAATACCGTCGGTGGCGTCGTAGGCGAAGCTGTCGAGCACGGCCTGGCCTGCCGCCAGGGCCTGCACCTTGGCGTCGCCATTGTTCAGGCGGTAGGTATAGCTGCCGTCGGCCGCCAGCACCAGGGTGCCGTAGGCGCCGGCGTAGGTGCCGGGCGCAGCCACCGCGAGCTTGGCGCCGGCGTCGAGGTCCTGGTCGTTGGCCAGCACGTTGCCGCTGGCCTCCACGGCGCCGTCTTCGGCCGCCACGCCTGCGTCGGCGCTGACTACCGGGGCATCATTGCTGCCGGTGATGGTGATCGCCAGCTTCGATGCGGCCGTGGCGACGCCGTCGGTGACGCCATAGGCGAAGGATTCGAGCAGGGTCTGGCCCTGGGAAAGCGCCTGCACGCGGGCATCGCCCTCGTTCAGGGTATAGGTGTAGCCGCCGTCCTGCGCCAGCACCAGGCTGCCGTAAGTACCGGTGTAGCTGCCCGGCGCCGTCACCTTCAGGACCGCGCCGGCGTTCGGAGCACGATCGTTGGCCAGCACGTTGCCAAGGGCCGCCACGCCGTCTTCCGACAGCTGCGCCACGTCGTCGGACGCCAGCGGCGCCTGGTTCAACAGGGTCACGCGGATCTCGAGGGTCGAGCTGGCGCTGGCGATGCCGTCGGTGACAGCGTAGTCGAAGCGCTCAGTCAGCACGCCGTCCACGGCCTTGGAGGCATCGTAGGCGCCGGCGGCGTTCAGGGCGTAGCTGTAGTTGCCGTCCTTGTCGATGTCGAGGGTACCGAAACTGCCTGCGATGCTACCCGGAGCCGCCACCTGCAGCACGGTGCCGCGGTCGATGTCGCTGTCGTTGGCGAGCACGTTGCCGGTCATGGCGGCCGCGTCGCCCTCCTTGAAGGCGGCGCTGTCCTGCATTGCGACCGGGCCGTCGTTGACGCCCGTGATCTCGACATTGACGACGCCGTTGGCGCTACGGCCGACGCCATCCTGGACGGTGTAGCTGAAGCTGTCCTTGAGCACCTCGCCCTGCGCCAGTTCCTGGAAGCGGCTGCCGACGTCGTAGTGGACCGTGTCGCCGGCCAGGTCGACCTGCGCACCGAGGCTGGACGCGCCGACCGCCACCACGACCGTGGCGCCGTTGACGTCGTTGGCCAGCAGTTCGCTGGTCGCGATCTGCACCATGCCGCCATCCTCGCGCGCCGCCAGCTTGTCGGCGGCGGCGATCGGGTTGTCGCCGAGCAGGCCGATCATGCCCGCACGGTCGAGCGTGCTGCCATTATCGAAAAGCACGCGGTTCACGCCCGCGGCCGCGCCGCTGAGCCAGCCGGCCAGCACCACGCTGTCGGCGCTGCCCTTGATCGAGATCACCAGGTCGTCACCCGACAGCCCGGCCGTCAGGTCGGCCTGGGTCAGGCCGCCGGTCAGGCGCAGGGTGTCGCTGCCCTGGGTGTCCTCGATGCGGTCGGCGCCGTCGCCGCGGCTGAAACGGTAGGTGTCGTCGCCCGTGCCACCCAGCAGCAGGTCGCTGCCGGCGCCGCCTTGCAGCGTATCGTTGCCCGCCCCGCCGTCGAGCTGATTGCTGCCCGCATTGCCGATGATGACGTTGTCCAGTTCGTTGCCGCTGCCGGAGATCGCCCCGCTGCCCGTCAGCGTCAGGTTCTCGACGTTGGCGGCCAGGCGGTGGCTGACGCCGGCCTGCACCGTGTCCACGCCCTCGCCTGCGTTTTCCAGCACAGCGTCGGCGGCGTCGTCCACTACGTAGCTGTCATTGCCGCTGCCGCCGCTCATCGTGTCGGCCCCGAGGCCGCCGTCGATGCTGTCGTTGCCGCCGCCGGCGACGATGCTGTCCTTGCCGGCGCCGCCGGCCAGAACGTTGGCGGCATCGTTGCCGGTGATCTCGTTGTCCAGCGCATTGCCGGTGCCGTTGATCGCCGCGCTGCCAGTCAGCACCAGGTGCTCGACGTTGGCCGCCAGGGTGTAGCTGGCGCTGGCGCGTGCGGTATCGATGCCGGCGCCTGCCGCCTCATTGATGAGGTCGCCGGTCACGTCGACGATATAGGTGTCGTCGCCGGCTCCGCCGCTCATCGTGTCGATGCCTGCGCCGCCGTCGATCAGGTTGTTGCCGGCGTTGCCGGTGATGGCGTTGGCGAGCGCGTTGCCGGTGCCGTTCAGGGCTGCGCCGGCCAGGACCAGGTTCTCGACATTGGCGCCCAGCACGTAGTCGATGCTGGACTCGACGGTGTCGGTACCCGCGTTGGCGAGTTCGACCACGACGTCGCCAAGCTGGTCGACCAGGTAGCGGTCGTTGCCGGCACCGCCCTGCATGCTGTCGGCGCCCGTGCCACCGTCCAGGATATCGTTGCCGCCGCCCGCGATCAGGGTGTCGTTGCCGGCGTCGCCGCTGAGGGTGTTGGCGCCCTCGTTGCCGGTGAGGACGTTGTCCAGCTCGTTGCCGGTGCCGCTGATGCCGGCCGACCCGGTCAGCGTCAGGTTCTCCACGTTCGCCGCCAGCGCGTAGGTGACGCTGGCCTGCACGACGTCCGTGCCTTCGCCAGCTTCCTCGAAGGTGAGGTCGGCCGCGTTATCGACGATATAGGTGTCGTTGCCGCTGCCGCCGCGCATGCTGTCAGCGCCCAGGCCGCCGTTCAGGATGTCGTTGCCGGCGTCGCCGCGCAGGATGTCGTCGCCGGCGTCGCCGTTCAGCGTGTCGTCGCCCTCGCCGCCGACCAGGGTGTCGTTGCCTGCGCCGGCGTGGATGGTGTCGTTGCCGGCCAGGCCATCCAGTACGTTGTTGCCGGTGTTGCCGATGATGATGTTGTTCAGCTCGTTGCCCGCGCCGCTGATGTTGGCCGAGCCGGTCAGCGTCAGGTTCTCGACGTTCGCGGTCAGGGTGTAGGTAATGCTCGATTGCACGATGTCGGTGCCCGCTGCGGCATCTTCGACGACGATGTCGCCGTCATTGTCGACGACGAAAGTTTCGTTACCGAGGCCGCCGGCCATGCGGTCGCCGCCCAGGCCACCGTCGATCAGGTCGTTGCCCGCGTCGCCAGACAGCTGGTCGTCGCCACCTTCGCCGTAGAGCAGGTCGTCGCCGTCGCCACCGCGCACGATGTCGTTGCCGTCGCCGGCGCGGACGGTGTCGTTGCCCGCGCCGGCATCGGTGCTGTTGTTGCCTGCGTTGCCAATGATCGTGTTCTGCACCGCGTTGCCATTGCCCACCAGGTCTTCCGAACCGGTGAGGGTGAGGTTTTCCACATTCACGCCCAGGGTATAGTCGACGCTGGATTCGACCGTGTCGACACCGGAGCCGGCCAGCTCGATCACGACGTCGCCCGCGTTATCGACCACATAGACGTCGTTCTGGACGCCGCCGGCCATGGTGTCGGCCCCAAGGCCCCCGTCGAGCCGGTCGGCGCCGCTGCCATCGGTCAGGGTATCGTTGCCGGCGCCGCCGGACAGCGTGTTGTTGCTGCCGTTACCGATGATCGTGTTGTCGAGCTCGTTACCGGTGCCGCTGATGGCGCCGTTGCCGGTCAGGGTCAGGTTCTCGACGTCGGCCGTCAGGATGTAGTTGATGCTTGCGCGCACATGGTCCAGGCCTTCGCCGGCGTTTTCCGCCACCAGGTCGCCGACCTGGTCGACGATGTAAACGTCGTCGCCCGTGCCGCCCTGCATGCTGTCGCCGTCCAGGCCGCCGTCGAGATAGTCGTTGCCTTCGCCGCCCTGCAGGGTATCGCTGCCGGCGTTGCCGTACAGGGTGTCGTTGCCGGCCAGGCCCTGCAGCGTGTTGGCGCCCGCATTGCCGATGATGATGTTGTCGAGTTCGTTGCCGCTGCCGTTGATGGCGGCAATGCCGGTCTGGGTCAGGTTCTCGACCTGCGCCGTCAGGGTGTAGGTGATGCTGGCTTCGACCAGGTCGATGCCGGCGCCCGCTTCTTCGATCACCAGGTCGCCATCGTCCTCGACGACATACACGTCCTTGCCGGCGCCCCCCAGCATGCGGTCGCCGCCGAGGCCGCCGTCGAGACGGTCGTCGCCGGCGTCGCCGTAGAGGGTATCGCGGCCTGCTTCACCCTGCAGCAGGTCGTTGCCGTCGCCGCCGTAGACCAGGTCGTCGCCGGCGCCCGCTTTCAGGGTGTCGTTGCCGGCGCCGCCGTCGAGCGTGTTATTGGCGCCGTTGCCGGTGATCGTGTTGCTCAGTGCGTTGCCGGTGCCCTTCAGGTCATCGGCGCCGGTGAGCTCCAGGTTGTCGGCGTTCTCGGTCAGGGTGTAGTCGATGCTCGAGCGCACCGTGTCGATGCCCGCACCCAGGGCCTCGATGACGAGGTCGCCCGCATCGTCGACCACGTAGAGATCGTTGCCGGCGCCGCCGGCCATGGTGTCGGCGCCGCTTCCGCCGTCGAGGGTGTCATTGCCCACGTTGTCGGTCAGCGTGTCGTTGCCTGCGCCGCCGTTCAGCGTATTGCTGCCGGCGCCGCCGGTGATCGTATTGTCGAGCTCATTACCGGTGCCGACGGTGTTGCCGGAGCCCGTCAGGGTAAGTTCCTCGATCGCCGCGGCGAGCGCATGGTTCACGCTCGAGAACAACCTGTCACGGCCTTCGCCGTCCAGCTCGACGGTGAGGTCGCCGGCGTTGTCGACGTAATAGGTGTCGTCGCCCGTCCCGCCAAGCATCTGGTCGGCGCCCGCGCCGCCGTCGAGGGTGTCGTTGCCCGCCAGGCCGGACAGGGTGTTGGCGGCCGTGGTGCCGAGGATGTTGTTGTCGAGCTCGTTACCCGTGCCGGCGGCGGCGCTGCCGGTCAACACCAGGTTCTCGACATTGTCCGTCAGCGTGTAGCTGATGCCGGACTGGACCACATCGACGCCCTCGCCCGCCACTTCTTCCACCATGTCGCCCGCATTGTCGACGACATAGGTATCGTTGCCGGTGCCGCCCGCCATCCGGTCCGCACCGAGTCCGCCGTTGAGGGTGTCGTTGCCGGCGCCGCCGCTGAGGCTGTTGCTGCCGTTGTTGCCGGTGAGGAGGTTGTTGGCGCTGTTGCCGGTGCCATCGATGGCGGCGTCGCCCAGCAGGGTCAGGTTCTCGGACTCGTCCTTGAGGGTGTAGCTGATGCTGGACCTGACCGTATCCGTGCCGCCGCCCGCCGCTTCGGTGACGACGTCGCCTGCGTCATCGACCACATAGGTGTCGTCGCCCACGCCGCCCACCATGGTGTCGGCGCCGACGCCGCCGTCGAGCAGGTCATTGCCGGCATTGCCGATCAGCAGATCGTTGCCTGCTGCGCCGCTGAGCGTATTGCTGCCGGCATTGCCGGTGATGGTATTGTCGAGCGCGTTACCGGTGCCCGCGATATTGCCGGCGCCCGTGAGAGTGAGGTGTTCGACATTCTCGGACAGCGTATGGCCGGCGCTCGCCTGCACGGTGTCCTCGCCCTCGCCTGCCCGTTCGACCACGACGTCGCCGGCATTATCCACCACATAGGTATCGTTGCCTGCTCCGCCGATCAGGGTATCCGCACCCGCCATGCCATTCAGCACGTTCGCGCCGGCGTTGCCGGTGATGACATTGTTACGGGAGTTGCCGGTGCCGTTGATGTCGGCGGTACCGGTCAGGGTGAGGTCATCGGTGATCGAATCGAGCGTGGTGCTAACGGACGAAGTGGTCGTGGTCATCATTTATCCTTGTGGGGGCCGGAAGTTTTTCCGATTCGCAATAAAACTTACTGTAAAGAAAGTCTATCACGAAAGTTGCCGTGTGGAAATGATGACGCACAAAAGCGACGGTAGGGCCCGTCCTTACAACTTTGTCATTGCCTGATTGAGATCGGCGATCAGGTCATCCGTGTCTTCCAGACCAATATTGAAGCGCACCAGCACGCCCTGTTCCTGCCACTGGCTGCGAATGGCGCGGATCCGGTAAGGCATGACCAGGCTGTTCGGGCCGCCCCAGCTGTAGCCGAGGCCAAACAACTCGAGGGAATCGACGAAGCGGTCGGTCTGTTCTTCCGTATAGCGCGGATCGAACAGCACCGAGAACAGGCCGCCGGCGCCCTTGAAATCACGCTGCCAGTTCGCGTGGCCCGGGCAATCGGCGAAGGCCGGGTGCAGCACTCTGGCGATCTCAGGACGCGCCTTGAGCCAGCTTGCCACCTTGCGCGCGCCCGCATCGTGGGCCTCGAAGCGCAGCTTCATGCTCGGCAGGCCGCGCATCACCAGGTAGGCGTCGTCCGCGCCCACACCCAGGCCGAGGCGCATGTGGGCCTGCGCCAGCTGGTCATTCAACGCGCGATCGCGGGTGATGACGGCGCCCATCAGAAGGTCGGCGCCGCCCGACTGGTACTTGGTCAGCGCGTGCATGACGATGTCGGCGCCGACATCGAAGCCGCGCAAGGCCAGGCCAGCCGACCAGGTGTTGTCGAGCGCGACCGGCACGCCCTGCTCCTTCGCGGCGCGGCAGATAGCCGGCAAGTCCGGCACTTCCATCGACACCGAGCCTGGGGCTTCGGTCCAGACCAGTTTCGTGTTCGGCTGGATCAGCCCGGCGATGCCGCTGCCGATCATCGGTTCGTAGAAGCGCGCGCTCACGCCGAAGTCCTGCGCCAGCCAGCGGCCCAGTTCGCGGTTCGGGTTGTACACGTTCTCGGGCAGCAGCACGTCGTCGCCGCTTTTGAGGAGCGCGAAGTTGATCATCGCGATCGCCGACAGGCCCGAGGGTGCCAGCAGGCAGTGCTGGCCGCCTTCGATCGCGGCCAGGCGCGCTTCCAGCGTGAAGGTGGTCGGCGTGCCGTGCAGGCCGTAGGTGTACGAGGTCTTGTCCTTCCACTGGCCCGAGCGCATGGCCGCCACGTTCTCGAACAGGACGGTCGAGGCGCGGTGCACGCCCGGCGGAAAAGCGTCGAAGCCGCCGGGCGCCTGGTAGTCGCTATGGATCAGCGAAGTCTGGACCGACTTCTCGCTCATGCCACAGTGGCCCACAGGTCGTGCGCGTCGGCCCTGGTGATTACCACGTCGATGAACTCGCCCACGGCCGGCTTGGCCTTGCCCGGCTGGAGAGCGCGCTTGATGTGCACGACGCCGTCGATTTCCGGCGCGTCGGCGGCGGTCCGGCCGATCGCCTCGCGGGCGCCGACTTCGTCGACCAGCACGCGCATGGTCTTGCCGACCTTGGCCTGCATGCGCTTGAGGGAAATCTCTTCCTGCAGCAGCATGACGCGCGCGCGGCGTTCTTCGCGCACCGCTTCCGGCACCGGATTGTCCAGCAGGTTGGCGGTCGCGCCCTCGACCGGCGAATAGGCGAAGCAGCCCAGGCGGTCGATCTGCGCTTCGCGCAGGAAGTCCAGCAGGTATTCGAATTCCGCTTCGGTCTCGCCCGGGAAACCGGCGATGAAGGTGGAGCGGATGGTCAGGTCCGGGTTCATCCTGCGCCATGCCAGGATGCGGTCGAGGTTCTTCTCGCCGCTGGCCGGGCGCTTCATGCGCTTCAGGACGTCAGGGTGCGCGTGCTGCATCGGGATGTCGAGGTAAGGCAGCACGTGGCCGTCGCCCATCAGCGGAATGACCTGGTCGACGTGCGGGTAGGGATAGACGTAGTGCATGCGCACCCAGGCGCCGTACTGGCGCGCGAGCTTGCCCAGTTCTTCGGTGAGCTGGGTCAGATGGGTCTTGACCGGGCGGCCGTTCCAGAAGCCGGTGCGGAACTTGACGTCCACGCCGTAGGCGCTGGTGTCCTGCGAGATCACCAGCAGTTCCTTGACGCCGGCCTTGAACAGGTTGTCCGCTTCCTGCAGCACTTCGTGGATCGGGCGCGAGACCAGGTCGCCGCGCATCGACGGGATGATGCAGAAGCTGCAGCGGTGGTTGCAGCCTTCCGAGATCTTCAGGTAGGCGTAGTGCTTCGGGGTCAGCTTGACGCCGTGGTCCGGCACCAGGTCGACGAAGGGGTCGTGCGGTTTCGGCAGGTGGATGTGCACCGACTCCATCACCTCGGCCACTGCATGCGGGCCGGTCACAGCCAGCACCTTCGGGTGCACCTTGGTGATGATGTCGTCACCGGCGGCGTCCTTCTTCGCGCCCAGGCAGCCGGTGACGATCACCTTGCCGTTCTCGGCCAACGCTTCGCCGATGGCGTCGAGCGACTCCTGCACCGCGGCGTCGATGAAGCCGCAGGTGTTCACGATGACCAGGTCGGCGCCGTCATAGGACTTGGCGGTCTGGTAGCCTTCGGCGCGCAGCTGGGTCAGGATCTGCTCGGAGTCGACCAGCGCCTTCGGGCAGCCGAGCGACACGAAGCCAACCTTGGGTGCGGCGATGCCCGGGGCCGGGCTCGGAATGACGAGCGATGGCGCAGGAGCTTCAGCGACGGCAGCGGCGGATGCGGATGCGGGAATACGACGGAGTTCGGTCATGGGTGGACGACAAAGAATCTGGGCAATCCACGATTGTACCCGAAGCGGGTGTGCCGGTGGAACCGGCGGGGGTGTTTGCCGGCCCAGAACGGGCCGGCGGCTGTCGCTATACAGCGACTTCTTGCTCGCTTGTTACTTCTTGTCCGTCGGCGGGGTCATGCCCGGGAACGGGAAGGCGCCGAACATGGCCTTGCTCTGGTTCTGCATCTGTTCCTGCATCTGCAGGAACAGGTTCTTCGACTGGTCGATGTAGTTGTTCATCATGCCCTGCATCATCGGGCCCTGGACGTTCATGAACTGGGTCCACATTTCCGGGCTGAAGGGCTTGCCTTCCAGGGCGCCGGCGGCGTTGCTGGTGAACTTGTTCTGGATGTCGGTGAAGGCCTGCACGTTCTTCTCGAGGTAGGAGCCCATCATGCCCTGCATGGCATGGCCGTAGTAGCGGATGATCTGGGCCAGCACCGAGCTCGAGAACATGGGGACGCCGTTGGCTTCCTCTTCCAGAATAATCTGGAGCAGGATGCTGCGGGTCAGGTCTTCGTTGGTCTTGGCGTCGACCACGGTGAACTCGTCGGCGTCGAGCACCAGCTGCTTCACGTCGGTCAGGGTGATGTAGGAACTGGTCTGGGTATCGTACAGACGGCGGTTCGGGTACTTCTTGATCAGGCGTTCAGCACTCTTTTTTGCACTACTCATCTCTTGTCTCATCGTTGTGCGCTGCAGCTGCGGGGCCGTTCCGTCTTGCAAAAATATTGCCTGACGGGACGGACAGGCCCACACCATACCACGACCCGCGCGCAGGTGCAGCAATTATTAGACTACAAACTTCCGTGGTGTTTTTGTTATTACGCGATCAATCCGCGCGCGCCTTGACGTAACGCCCCGGCGCCGCCTCAAGCGGGCGATATTGCGCGTTGCCCGGCGTGGCCGGCGCCGCCACGTCGGCCCCGCCGTTCTGCGCCAGGAAGCCGGCCCATTCCGGCCACCAGCTGCCCTTCTGCTCGGTCGCGCCGGCAAACCATGCCTCGGCCGTCTTCGGGCGCGACTTGCCGTTCTTGTCGTTGACCCAGTAGCTGCGCTTGTTCTTGGAAGCGGGATTGATCACGCCCGCGATATGGCCCGAGGCGCCCAGCACGTAGCGATTGGCCTTCGGGTTCTTCGGGTTGAGCAAGTCCATCGAGGCGAAAGCCGCTTCCCAGGGGACGATGTGGTCTTCTTTCGAACCGTACACGAACACCGGGCAATCGATCTTGCCCAGGTCGACCGGCACGCCGCACACGTTCAGGGCGCCCGGCACCTTCAGCTTGTTTTCCAGGTAGGTGTTGCGCAGGTACCAGCAGAACATCGGACCCGGCAAATTGGTGCTGTCGGCATTCCAGTACAGCAGGTCGAAGGCCGGCGGCTCCTTGCCCTTGAGGTAGTTCTGCTGCACATAGTTCCACACCAGGTCGTTCGGGCGCAGGGCCGAGAAGGTGGTGGCCAGGTCGCGGCCCGGCATCAGGCCACCGCTGCCCAGGGTCTGCTCGCGCAGCGCCACCTGGGCCTCGTCGACGAAGACTTCGAGCACGCCGGTGTCCTGGAAGTCGAGCAGCGTGGTCAGCAGCGACAGGCTGGCGGCCGGCTGCTGGCCGCGCGCGGCGAGCACCGCCAGCGCGGTGGCGGCAATGGTGCCGCCCACGCAGAAGCCGAACACATGGGTCTTCTCCTGCCCGGTGATCTCGCGCACCACGTCGATGGCCTTGATCGCACCCGTCTCGACATAGTCGTCCCAGCGCAGGTGCTTGAGCTTGCCGTCCGGGTTGCGCCACGACACCATGAACACCGTATTGCCCTGTTCGACCACGTAGCGCACCAGCGAGTTCTCCGGCTGCAGGTCGAGGATATAGAATTTGTTGATGCAGGGCGGGATCATCAGGAGCGGCACCGCCTTGACGGTCGGCGTCGTGGGCGTGTACTGGATCAGCTGGAACAGTTCGTTCTCGAACACCACCTGGCCCGCCGTGGTGCCGACGTTGCGGCCGACCTCGAAGGCCGATTCGTCGGACTGCGAGATGCGGCCCTTCTGCAGGTCGGCCAGCATGTTGGACAAGCCCTTGGTCAGGCTCTCGCCCTTGGTCTCGATCAGCTTCTTCTGCGCTTCCGGATTGGTGGCGAAGAAATTGGCCGGTGACATGGCGTCGACCATCTGCTGGACCGCGAAGCGGATCTTCTGGCGCTCGCGCGGACCGGCCTCGACGGCGTCGGCCAGGGCCAGCATGAACTCGGAATTCAACAAGTAGGAGGCCGCCGAAAAGGCCGACAGCGGATGCTCGCGCCATTCGGAGGACGAAAAACGCTTGTCATGGATCTCGGGTGTCTTGCCGCTCACAAAATCCTGCCACAGCTGGCCAGCCTTCTTCAGGTAGCCGTCGCGGATGCTTTCCAACTTGGCCGGGGCGATTCCGGCGCCGAAATCCTTCAGGACACCGGCCAGGGGATTGGCGCCGGCGCCTGGGGGCGTCATGGTCGGCATCGTCATCCAGCCCTGCCAGACGCTCGGGTCGGCAAACTGGCTCATCCAGGAGGCGGCAATAGCTTGGGGGTCAGGCATGTTCATGTCAGCGTCCAATGTTTAAAATCCGGTTACTGCTTGGGAGAATGCGCATGTGGATCGTCGCCGTAGCCTGGATTTATGTCGTTGCCCTGATGGCGGCAACCGAACCGACCGTGGTGGACGGCGTGATGACCTTCGTCTTCTATTGCGCCCTGCCATTATCCATTGTTTTTTATCTCACAGGGTCAAAACGCAGGCGTGCGCGGCGCGAAGCGCAGGCGCGCGACAACGCGCCCAAATAACTATTTGAGCCAGATCAGACTGGCCTGGCGGCCGGTGACACGATCGCGCCGGTAGGAATAGAAGCGCTCCGGCGCGCTGAAGGTGCACACGCCGCCCCCGTGCACGCGCGTGATGCCGTCGCGCGCCAGCATCAGGCGTGCCAGCGTGAACATGTCGGCCAGAAATTTTACCGGTTGGTCAGATTTTGGGCGGAACGCCGCCAGCGTCGCGTCTCCCGGCAGTGCGGCCAGGAAGGCGTCGCGCACGTCTTCGCCCACCTCGAAGGCCTCGGGCCCGATCGCAGGCCCCATCCAGGCCGTGATCTCGCCGGCCCCGGCCGCCCGCATAGCGCGCACGGTCTCACCCAGCACTCCCCCCGCAAGCCCGCGCCAGCCGGCATGGGCCGCGCCCACCACCCTGCCCTCGAGGTCGGAGAATAGCACCGGCAGGCAGTCGGCGGTCAGGATCGCGCATACCTGGCCTGGGGTGCTGGCAATGCTGGCGTCGCCGGTGCGTACCGGCTGGTCCGGCCCGACGGTGCAGGCGTCGACCACGTCGGCGCCGTGTACCTGGGCGATCCAGGCCGGACGTCCCGGCAGGTACTCCTGCAGGCGTGCCCGGTTACTGCGCACGGCCTCGGGTTCGTCGCCGCAGTGCAGGCCGAGGTTCAGTCCCCCGCCGCCCTTGCCGTCGTCATACGGTCCCTGGCTCACACCGCCGTCGCGGCTGGTCGCCAGCGCGCCGACATTGGCCGGCAGGTCGGGCCACGCGGGCCAGACCAGCGCTTCTCGCTCCATCATTCCTCGCTGTCGTCGTCGCCAGGCTCTTCGATGCCGGCCTTGGCGATGAGTTCGGCGAAGTCGGCCGCCAGCGGCACCGTCCACTCGCAGGGTTCGCCCGTGCCCGGGTGGACCAGGCCGAGGCGGCGTGCCTGCAGGGCCTGGCGGTGGAATACCGGCACCAGATGCTGCTTGCCGTAGACCGCGTCGCCTACCAGGGCAAAGCCCAGGTGCTGCATGTGCACGCGGATCTGGTGGGTGCGGCCGGTCTCCAGGCTGCAGCGCACCAGGCTCACCGGACGGCGGTCGAGGCTGCCGACGGCGACGCGCTTGTAATGGGTGATCGCCGGCTTGCCGAACATGCCAGTGGACACCGCCATCTTGACGCGGTCGCGCGGGTGGCGGCCCATCGATGCATTGATGGTGCCGGACAGTTGCGGGGTGCCCCACACCAGCGCAAAGTACTCGCGCTTGACGGTGCGCGCCTGCAGCTGGCGCACCAGGTCGGTCTGGGCCGCCAGGGTCTTGCCGACCACCATCAGGCCGCTCGTGTCCTTGTCGAGTCGGTGCACGATGCCGGCGCGCGGCACGCCCACCAGTTGCGGGCAATGGTGCAGCAATCCATTGAGCAGCGTGCCGGTCCAGTTGCCGGCGCCCGGGTGCACGACCAGGCCGGCCGGCTTGTTGATGACGATGATGTCGTCGTCCTCGTGGACGATAGGCAGCAGCATGGGCTCGGGCGCGAAGGCCGTGTCTTCCGGCGCGGCCTGCGGCTCGATGACGATGGTTTCGTCGCCGTAGGCGGTATCCTTGCCGCGCGCCGGCTTGCCGTCGACCTTGACGAAGCCGTCTTCGAACCAGAGCTGCAGGCGGCTGCGCGAGAACTGCGGCACCAGGCCGGCGATCACTTTATCGAGGCGCTGGCCGCAGGCGGAGGAATCGAGCTGCAGGGTGATCGGGGACAGGTCGGGACCGGCAGTCAGGTCGAACCCGCTCTCGAGCTCGTCGTCTAAATCGGAGTCGAGAGGCATTTCCGCCGAATTCGGCGCAGGAGTTAATATCACGTGAGTCCCATCGGCTATAATCAGCCGTTCGTTGAATCTAGGTAAAACTTTCTTGCAAAGAGCTATGCAAAAAAAATTGTCTGTGTTGGTCGTCGCTGTCGTCTTCGGTTTGTCCGCCTGCAGCATCTTGCCCAAGCGGGATGACGACACCAAAAATTGGTCAGCGGAGAAATTATACGCTGAGGCACGCGATGAGATGAACAGCGGCAGCTATGAAGCGGCCATCAAGCTGTTCGAACGGCTCGAGTCGAACTACCCATTCGGCACCTATGCCGCGCAAGCGCAGATGGAAATTGCGTACGCCCACTACAAGGCCCAGGACCAGGCCGAAGCCCTGGCCGCGGTCGAGCGTTTCATCAAGCTGCACCCGAACCATCCGCAGGTCGACTATATGTATTACCTGCGCGGCCTGATCAACTTCAACGACCAGCTCGGCTTCCTGAGCTTCATCTATTCGCAGGATCCGACCGAGCGCGACCCGAAAGCCACGCGCGAAGCCTTCGCCGCTTTCAAGGTCCTGGTCGACAAGTTCCCGAACAGTAAATATGCGCCGGATTCGATCGCGCGCATGAACTACCTGGTCAATGCGATGGCCCAGTACGAAGTGCACGTGGCGAACTACTACTACCGCCGCGGCGCCTTCCTGGCCGCGCTGAACCGTGCCCAGGCCGCCGTGCGCGAATACACCGACGCCCCGGCCCGCGAAGAAGCGCTGTTCATCATGATGCGCTCCTACGACAAGCTCGGCATGCCGGCGCTGCGGGACGACACCCAGCGCGTGCTGGTGCTGAACTATCCGAACAGCACTTTCCTCAACCCGAACGCCAAGGGCGACGCCCCATGGTGGCGCTTCTGGTCGAAGTCGGGTCCGCGTCCGGCGCCGGCAGACGCCATCAAGTAAGTCTGGTGAAGTGATCCGGGGCGGCAGCTGCAAATCGGCCGCCCTGCCCGCTCAGGCTTCCTGGCGGCGGCGGAACACCCAATCCTGCTCGTTCGACGCGGCGGCGTCGAAGGCATAGCCGTCGACGTCGAAGTCCTTCAGTCGTTCCGGGTTCTTGACGCCGTGCTCGGCCGCATAGCGCGCCATCATGCCGCGGGCGCGCTTGGCGAAGAAGGAAATGATCTTGTACTTGCCGTTCTTCCAGTCCTCGAACACCGGCGTGATCACCGGCACGTCCAGCAGCTTCGGCTTGACCGACTTGAAGTACTCTTCCGACGCCAGGTTGACCAGGGCCTTGCTCTTCGTCTGGGCGAGCTGGCGGTTCAGCGCCTCGGTGACGCTGTCGCCCCAGAAGGCATACAGGTTGTTGCCGCGCGGGTTTTTCAGGCGCGTGCCCATCTCCAGGCGATAGGGATGCATGCGGTCCAGCGGGCGCAGCAGGCCGTACAGGCCCGACAGGATGCGCAGGTGGCGCTGCAGGTAGTCGATTCCCTTCGCGTTCAACGTGCGCGCGTCGAGGCCGGCGTACACATCGCCGTTGAAGGACATGATGGCCTGGCGCGCCTCCGCATGGTCTTCGCTCCAGTGCGCATAGCGCGTGACGTTGAGCATGGCCAGGCTGTCGGACAGGTCCATCAGCTCGGCGACCTGGCCCGGAGAATAGGTACGCAGTACGTCGATCAGTTCGGCGGCACGCGGGATGAAATCCGGCGTGGTATGTTCCTTGGTGGTGCTTGGGGATTCGAGGTCGAGGGATTTTGCGGGCGACAGGACAATCAGCATCGGTTCAAACAGCTTTGCATTAAAAAATTTCCCACATGATACTCGTTCCACAAAAACCCATCGTCATCGACACCAATGTCTGCCTCGACCTGTTCGTCTTCCACGACCCGCGCTGGGCGCCGCTGCTGGAAGCGCTGGAATCGGGCGAACGGGTGGCCGTCACCCGCGCCGACTGCCGCGACGAATACCTGGCGGTGCTGAAGTACCCGCACCTGCCGCTCGACGAGGGTTCGCGCGAGCAGGCCATCGCCCGCTTCGACGCCCTGCTGCGCGTCATTGCGCCAAGCGCGAAACACGTGCGCCTGCCGGTGTGCACGGACCGCGACGACCAGAAATTCCTCGAAATCGCACGCGACGCCGAGGCCGAGGTCTTGATTACCAAGGACAAGGCCCTGCTCAAGCTGGCCCGCCGCACTGCGCGCGAAGGCCTGTTTAAAATCATGGTGCCCGAGGCCTGGCTCAAGGCCAGACTCGCCGCCGCGCTAGAATGAACCCATTGCATCCACAGCCTGCCACTATGACCGTTCCCGTTTTGCGCACCCGCCTGCCCGCCGTGGGCACTACCGTCTTCACCCAGATGTCGCAGCTCGCCCTCGAACACGGGGCCGTCAACCTGGGCCAGGGCTTTCCCGACTTCGGCTGCGACCCGAAGCTCATCGACCTCGTCAACGAGGCCATGCGCGCCGGTCACAACCAGTACCCCTTCATGACCGGCGTGCCGGCCCTGCGCGAAGCGATTGCCGCCAAGGTCGAGGCCCTGTATGGCCGCGCCTACCACCCGGGCAGCGAGATCACGGTCACCTCCGGCGCCTCGCAGGCCATCATGACCGCCATCCTGTGCAGCGTGCATCCGGGCGATGAAGTGATCGTCATCGAGCCGGCCTACGACTGCTACCTGCCCGCGATCGCGCTGGCCGGCGCCGTCGCGGTGCCGGTGGCGATGCAGGTCGAGCAGCAGGGCTACAGCGTGCCCTGGGATCGCGTCGCCAGCGCGGTGACGCCGCGCACCCGCATGATCGTCGTGAACACGCCGCACAACCCGACCGGCTCGATCTTGCGCATGCCCGACCTGGAAGCGCTGGCCGGGATCGTCGCCGGCAGCGACATCCTGATCCTGTCCGACGAGGTGTACGAGCACATGGTGTACGACGGCGAACAGCACGCCTCGGTGTCGCGCCACCCAGTGCTGGCCGAGCGCGCATTTGTCGTTTCGAGCTTCGGCAAGACCTACCACGTCACCGGCTGGAAGGTCGGCTACGTGGCCGCACCAGCCCCGCTCATGGTCGAGTTCCGCAAGGTCCACCAGTACAACGTGTTCAGCGTGAACACCCCGATGCAGCACGGGATCGCCGGCTACATGCAGGACCCGACGCCCTACCTGGAGCTGCCGGCTTTCTACCAGAAGAAGCGCGACCTGTTCCGCGACGGCCTGGCGGCTTCGCGCTTCGAACTGCTGGAATCAAGCGGCACCTATTTCCAGTGCGTGCGCTACGGCGCCATTTCGGATTTGCCGGAAGCGGAATTCGCCAGGTGGTTGACGGTGGAAGCGAAGGTGGCGGCGATTCCGGTGTCGGCGTTCTACAGCCAGCCGACCGAATCGGGGATCGTGCGCTTCTGTTTTGCGAAGAAGGATGAGACGCTGAAGAAGGCCCTTGAAACCTTGAGCCGCCTGTGATCCGTAGGGTGGGCGGGTCTCCCGCCCACGCGGTGATAGTTAGACGACGAAGGGACGAACCAACAGATCTTGCTGTGGCTGACCGCGTGGGGTAATTCGGGCCCGTGGCCCGAATTACGAGCCGCCCACCCTACGGTTAGCGGGCGAGCTGCTTGAGCTTACGCTCGACAAACCCCTGCAGCTCCGCCGACAGCGTCCCGCTGGCCTGCGCCTTCTGGTAGGCATCCGCCGCCTCGGCATGGCGCTTCTCCGCCTGCAGCGAAATCCCCAGCCCCATCCACCACACGCCATTCTGCGGCGCGGTGCGCAGCGCGGCCGTGTAATGCTCGACCGCCTCGCGATGGCGCTGCTCGCGCTGCAGTGCGCCGGCCAGGAAAGCGCGGTATTCGCCGCTGCCCGATGCATAGGGCAAGGTGCGCATCAGGGTGTCGATGCCCGGACTGCCGCGCTCGAGCTGCAGGCGTGCCAGCAGCATGGCCATCGCCGGCTGGCGCGGATCGAGCGCCAGGGCGGCGCCCAGCTGGCGGATCGCCTCGTCCGGGCGCCTGGCCTCGATCAGCAGCGACACCAGGGTCTGGCGCGCGGCCTCGTGGCGCGGGTCGGCGCGCAATGCCGACTGAAGGTGTCCCATGGCTTCGGTGACGCGGCCGTCTTCCAGGCTGGCGAGCCCGCGCCGGTAGGCATTCTCGGCGCGCTGCGCCGTCGTCTCCACGCGCCCTGCCGCAGCAGCGGGTGTGGTTTTCGGCGGCGTGGCGGCTTTTGGCTTCGCCGGTTCCGGCCGTGCTGCGACCGGCTTCGGCGCCGCTGCTTCCTTCTTCACAGGAGGCTCGGCCTTCTTCGGTTCGACCGGGATGGGCGGCGCCGGCGCAGGCTCGGCTTGCGCTTGCGCCGGCTCCTGTATCGGCTCCGGTGCCGGTGCGGCTTCGGCCAGTACCGGCTGCACCGCTACGGGGGCCGCCGCAGGCGCAGGCGCACTCACGGGCGCCGCTGCCACCGGCACCTCGACCGCGGTGGTCTGCTGGATGCGCCAGGCCAGGTAGCCGGACCCACCCAGCACCACGGCCAGGCCGCCCAGCAGCGCCACGCGCAACCAGGGGAAGCTGCGCTCGGGCGCCTGTACCGGCCTGATCTCGGGCGACACCGCGGCCGGCCCGGGCTGGCCGCCGCGGGCGTCCAGGTCCTGCAGCATCTTGTTAATCAAACTCATCGTACCAACGCCCATGCAATGCCGGCCACGGCGCCGGCCAGAACACCGCCGACGGCCAGGCCCGGCCAGTAGCGGCGTTTGGCGCCCACGGTGTCGAGCGCCGCGGTGAGCACGTGCGCGCTGCCGACCTGCTGCTTGCCCTGGCCATAGGCCAGCATCAGCGCCTTGTGCGACAGGATGTTCACCAGGCGCGGCACGCCGCCGCTGGCCTTGTACAGGCGCCGGATCGCAGGGCGCGTGAACAGGCGCGCGCCGGTGAAGCCGGCCACGCGCAGGCGGTGCGCCACATAATAATCTAGGTCGTCACGCGAGAGCGGCCCGAGATGGTAGTGGAAGGTGATGCGCTGGGCCAGCTGGCGGATCTGCTCCAGCTCCAGTTTGCGGTTCAGCTCCGGCTGGCCGAACAGGACGATCTGCAGCAGCTTTCTCTTCTCAGTCTCGAGGTTGGTGAGCAGGCGCAGCGCCTCCAGGCTTTCCACGGGAATGGCCTGCGCCTCGTCCAGGCACAGGACCACCTGCAGCCCCTGCCCCGCCAGCTCGAGCAGGCGCAGGTTGATGGCCTTGAGCAGCTGGTGCTGGTCGACGTCGCGTTCGAGCACGATCTCCAGCTCGTCCGCGAGCGCCAGCATCAGGGTGCGCGGCTCCAGGTAGGGGTTCGGGATGTAGGCGGTGACGAAGCCCTCGCCCAGCGTGGCCATGAACTTGCGGCACAGCAGGGTCTTGCCGGTCCCGACCTCGCCCGTGATCTTGATGAAGCCTTCGCCGCTGCGCGCGGCCACCAGCAGCGTGTTGAGCGCTTCCTGCGAGCCCGGGCTGCCGAAGAAGAAGCTGGTGTCCGGGGTGATCCCGAACGGCAGCTCGCGCAGGCCGAAGTGTGGGGCGTACATTACCGGCCGCCCGTCCGCGTGACACCCTGCTGGGCGGGGTCGAGGTTGTCGATGCGGCGCTGGGTGTCGAGCAGGTCCTGGCTCCAGTCGTTGGCGCCTTCGACAATGGTCGGCTTGATCAGCACCACCAGCTCGCGCTTCTGGTTGACCCGGTTCTTGTTGCGGAACAGCGCGCCCAGCACCGGCAGCTTGTCGGCGCCCGGCAGCTGGTCGGTGTCCCCGGTCGAGGCCTGGCGCATCAGGCCGCCGATGGCGACCACCCGGCCATTCTGGCCGCGCACGATGCTGTCCAGTTCACTCGTCGACGAGGCGGCGAGCGGCAGGTTCAGGGTACCGGCGCTGCCCAGGTTCACGCCCTTGTTGACGGTGGTAACCTGGCTGACCGAGGGGTGCACATGCAGAAGGATGTTGCCCTTGTCGTCGATCTGCGGCGTCACGTCCAGCACCACGCCCGAGAAGAAGGGCTGCAGCGTGACGCTCGGCGTGGTCGAACTGCCGGCCGCGGTGCTGTCGGTCGTGGTGGTGACGCCGGTGACGTAGAACTCGTCGGTGCCGATCTTCAGCACGGCCTTCTGGTTGTTCATTGCCGCTACGCGCGGGCTGGACAGGACATGCACGGTGCCCTGCGACTCCAGGAAGGAGATCAGCGCCGCGAAATTATTGGTCTGGAAGGCGAAGCCGAACAGCGATCCCGCCGCGTTGGCCGCCTGCGACAACGAGAAGCCGGTGCTCGCATTCAGGCCGTTGCCGTTGGTGATGACAGGCGGCTGTCCGCCGTTATAGGGCAGCGGCGCCAGGTTGGCGCCCGGCGAGATCAAGCCGCCCGAGACGCGGTTGGCGTGCGAACCGCGGAAGGAGGCGAACGAGGCCCAGTTGATGCCGCTCTGGAAGCTGTCGTTCAGCTCGACCTCGAGGATCTTGGCCTCCAGGATCACCTGGCGGTCCACCGACAGCTGGGTCGCCTTCAGGTACATGTCGACGTTGCGCAGCTCGTCCGGCATGGCGCGGATCACGACCACACCCGACTGCGGACTGATCACCACGCTGCGGCCGCCCTCTTTCGAGCCGACCATCGCCTCGACCGCGGCCTTGAGGTCGGCCCAGAAGTCGTTCACCGACGTCGTCGACACGTCGGTACGCTGGATCTGGGCGCCGCCCCCGCCGAACTGGTTGCTGTCGCTGCCGCCGTTGCCTTGCGGGCTCTGCCCGTTCTGGCCGCCGTTCTGGTTGTTGCCGTTGTTGCTGCCGACATCGCCCACCGAGGTCGAGTTCACCCGCAGGTTCGAGCTGCCGCGGCGCAGCGCCGTCAGGTAGTTCACATGGAACATCCGGGTCTGCATCGTCAGCGGCCGGATCGTGATGCGGGCGCCGTCGATGCGGTAGTCGTAGCCGTACATCTCCTTCACTGCTTCCAGGGTTTCCTGCAGCGTGACGTCCTTCAGGTTGGCGCTGATGCTGCCGCTGACGTCCGGATGCACCAGCATGTTGTAGCGGGTGCCGGCCACGATCGAGCGGAAGAACTGCTGCGCCGGAACGTTGTTGAAGTTGACATTAAAGCGTTCCTCGAGCGCGGGACGCGCCTTCGGCAGCTGGGTCGCCAGTGCGCTGGCGGGCGGCAGCAGTGCGTTGGCCACGGCGTCGTCGAGCGGCGCCGCCGCGGCGGGCTGGCTGTTGGCGCGGGCCATTTCGCGCTTGACCGCGTCGTAGGCGTCGTGGCGCGCGCCGGTCTGGCAGCCGGCCAGCAGGCACGCGATCGCGGCGGGAATCAGGAAGGATGTGCGCATCATGTCTCCGTCGGTTGGCCGCTCAGTTGGCAGGCGTGATGCCGCGGTCCGGCGACTCGGCGGCCGCTGGCTCGAGGCGCAGTACCTGGCGCTCGCTGCCGCGCACCAGCTCGACCGCGGTCTGGGTCATGCGCGCCACGCGCGCGCCCTTGTAGCTGTCGCCCACGCGCACCATCTCGCCGTCGATCACGGCGACCTGACGTCCGCCGCGGCCGATCAGCACCGACTGCAGGCGCGGCTGGCCATCGCCGGCGGCGACGCCATCCAGACGCGCGCCCAGCGAAGCCGGGGGGCGGGTCGGATCGAGCAGCGCCTGGGCGCCGGCGCCATGGGAAGCGAGGGAGGCCAGCATCAGGGCTGCCAGGGTGGTTGCAGTCAGGGTCTTCACAGCTTCATCCAGTTCCGGTCCAGGCTCAGGGTATAGAGCGTGAGCGTCAGGCGGGAGGCCGGATATTCCTCCACGTCGAGCTGCGCCTTGCCCCAGAACAGGCGGGTCGGCATCGCTTCGAGCGCGCTCATGTAATCGACCATGTCGAGATAGTTGCCGCGCACGGTCACTTCGACGCCGTGGCGGTACAGCACCTCGGCGGGCTTGCCGGCGTCCGGCGCAGGTTCGGACGCAGGCGCCGGCGCGGCCGCGGGCGCTAGGCCGGCTGCCGCGGTGATCGCGGCCACGGCCGGCGCGGCAGCCGGTGCTGGGGTCGCCGCGGTGGTCGCGGCGCGGCCGGAAATCGTCTCCACCGGCAGCGTCCGCATCGACACCAGCTGCAGGCGGCCGTTGGCGCGCAGGATGGCGTCGACCAGCGGCGCCATGCGCTCCGGCGCCACCAGGCCGTTCTGCATCGCCAGCAGGGCGTCGCCGATGCGGGCCGATTCCTGCTTGACCGCTTCCAGCCGCGCCTGTGCCGGCGCGTCCGGGTCGACCTGGTAGGCCGTCACCCGGGCCGCGATCTCGGCATCGATGCCCATCATGTCGTTGCGCGCCTGGAGGATCTGTTCGAGCAGCGCTTCCTGTTGCTTGTAGATTGGCGCCAGCACCAGCTGGTAGCCGATGAACGAGACCACCGCCACCGCGGCGGCGAAGGCCAGCACCCGCTCGCGCAGGGTGAGCGCGTCGATGCGCGCCGCCAGCTGGATCAGCCTTTGCTTCATGGACGCGGCGCCTCCACGACGGACTGCAGGCTGAACTCGACGTAGGGTGCGGGCGATGCTACCTGCTTGCCGTCCGGCCCCGGCGCTTCGATCTTCGCGGCCTGGCCGATCTGCAGGCTGGCGAAGGATTTGCCCTGCAGGAGCGGCTCCTGGGTGAGGCGGTTGATATAGCCCGGCACCAGGGTCGGGTCGAGGGTGCGGCCCTTGATGCCGATGTTGGCGCCGGCCACGCTGACGCCGGTCAGCCACAGGCCGGGGACGCTCTGGCGCGCGAAGGCCTGGAAGTAGCCGGCAAAGCCCCTGGTGTCGCCCAGTTCGCCCCGCTCGAGCACGCTGGAGACGTGGCGCAGCGCGGCCAGCTGCGCTTCGGCCTGCGCGATCTGGGTTTCCAGCCCGGCGCTCCTGGTGCGCGGCGCGAACTGCGCGTTCACCGTCGCCAGGCGCGCCTGCTTGCGCACGAGGCGCTCGGCTTCGGCGTCGCGCTCGCGCTCCATGCGTCCGGTGGCCGCATGCAGGGCGGCGCCGATCACGGCGATGCCGGCGACGAGCACGAGGAGCGACACGCCCATCATGGGCGCGCTCACGACCTTCTTCTGCGGCAGGAAGGCCGGGTTGAACAGGTTGATCTGCTGCACACTGGCGCGCTGGGTCATGCCGCCTCCACCGCGCGCAGGGCTGCGCCCAGGGCCAGGAAAAAGCGCTGCTGCACGGCCTTGTCGGCCAGCTCGGGAACACGCTGCAGGTCGAACACGGTATCCAGGTCGAGGGTCTCGACCGGCATGTACAGGTTGCTCGACAGGTATTCGTCGAGTCCCGTCACGCTCGAGGGCGCCAGCACCAGCTTGGACACGCTGATGAAGGAGAACTGGCGCTCGAAGTGGTCGAGCGAGCGCTGCAGCTCCAGCGTGATGCGGTCGAAACTGGCATGCTTGCGCTCATGGTCCGGCTCCAGCAGCTGCTCGAGCGTTACGTCGAAGCGCCGCGACAGGTAGAGTTCGCCGCGGTAGGACACGGTCAACAGGCCGCCATCCTCGCCGAAGGACAGCATGGCCACGCCGCGCCCCTCGGGCTCGAGCAGGGCCGAGATGTTACGCTGGGCCATCTCCGGGATATCGATGACGCGCAGGTCGACCTTGGCGTCCAGGAACAGCTTCTGGCGTGGCCGGATCACGCTATTGCGCGCCGCGATGGCGAATACCGATTGGGGCCGCCCCTGGGCTGCCCCGTCGAGCGGAATTTCCAGCACGTCGACCGTGGCGTCGCTTGCCGGGAAGTCGAGCATATCCTTCAGGCGCCACTGGATCGCGGTGCGCATTTCTTCCTTCGGCACGTTGGGCGCTTCGACGCTGATCACCTGGTATTCGCCGCCGCCCAGCAGGGTCGCGCAGCGGTAGGCATTGGCCTGGCCTTCGCGGCCGGCCTGTTCCAGCACGGTGTCCGGCTGGCCCGGCAGGAAGCGGGCGAAGCGCACGAAGGGCTTGCCGCCCTCGCTGACCGGCTTGATGCTGGCAGCCGCCACGCCGTCACGCTGCACGGCAATGGTCAACCACCCATCCTTTTTCCTGGCTTTCTTGAAAAAACGCATCGAGCGGCAAAGTTCCTGTCAGCAGAGAAATAATTACGCGGCAAAGTCTTGATTATATTCAAGACTCAGACGATGGGCCCAGAAAAATGCTTGAAAACCACGGAATTTGAGGGCCTTGTGGCGTTGCGACAGTTTCTGTTGTCGAACCATCTCGCAATGAGCAGGGATCCAAAAACGACACCGCCCTGCTTTCAGGCAGACTCCGGAATCGGGAGTGTGCCGTGAAATACAGGGCGGTCGATCGATCCCGCCCCATGGGGCGGGACGGACAGCTTAGTCGCAGACGAAGTTGCCGTTGGCTGGCTGCGTCACGTAGGTCGGTGCACGGTCTTGCGCTGCCGACGGCACGTAGACCACCGAGCAGGTGGTGGCGTCGCGCACGCCAGCCGGCGAGATGGTCAGGCCGCCGTTGGCGAAGGTGATGGTGTAGTCGTTCGCGTTCAGGCCGGCCGCGGTAGCGAAGGTGCGTGCCTGGGCCAGCGAGGTGACCGACGGGTAGCCGAAGTTCAGGGGGACGTTGGTGCCTTCGAGCGAGACGTTACCGGTATTGATATTGTTGACCAGCGCTTCCGCGTGCACCATCGCAGCGGTCGAGGTCAGGGAGCCGCGGGCGGCGCGCAGGCTCGCTTCACGGGCGTCGCCGCCGAGGTTCGCGAATTTCGGCAGCGCGGTGGCGGCCAGGATACCCAGGATGACGATCACGACGATCAGTTCGATCAGGGTAAAGCCGCCCTGGTTGCTCGCCTTGAAATTCTTGTTCATGAAGCTCTCTCCGTTTTGAAATGGTGCGGACGTCCCGCAATTCGGTTATTAGTGGTTATCGGACGCGGGGCGATTAACTTGATCGAAAACCAGCCCTGTGCAGCTTCTCTCCGCCCAAAAGCGGTCGGATCGCGCTCCTGCAACAATTCTACCTTGAACTTTGGCAATTTTGAGTCATAGAAATAAAAAGTGTCGCTACGCAACAAAAAATTGATTCTTTTATCATGTTGACCATCGCCGATGTCCAGGCCAGCAGCCCGGCGGCGCGGCTTCATTTCGCCGAGTGCAGCGCCGCCTTGCCGAGGTCCCAGATCGGCAGGAAGATACCCAGTGCCAGGATCAGCACCATCACGCCGAGGAAGGTGATCAGGATCGGCTCGATCTGGCTCGACAGGGTCTTGAGCTCGTAATCGACTTCGCGTTCGTACATCTGCGCGATCTCGTCCATCAGTTCGTCGAGCGAGCCGGTTTCCTCGCCGACGGCGATCATCTGCAGCACGATCGGGGTGAAGACGTTGGCCGCGGTCGAGGTGCGCAGGATGCTTTCGCCGCGCTCGACCCCGTCGCGCATCTGTTCGATGCGCATGCTGAGGTAGGCGTTGTCCGCCGTCTGCGACACCACCGTCAGGGCCTGCACGATCGGCACCCCGCTGCGCAGCGACAGCGCGAAGCTGCGCGCGAAGCGCGCCATGGTCGCCTTGTGGATGATCTTGCCCGCGATCGGCAGGCGCAGCTTGTACTGGTCCCAGGCCAGCCTGCCCCTGGCCGTGTTGCTCCACTTGATGAAACCCGCCACCGCGCCGGCCGCCGTGCCTGCCATCAGCGGCCAGTACTGGACGGTGAAGTTCGAGGTACCCAGCAGGATGCGCGTCATCAAGGGAAGCTCGGCGCCGAACTGCTTGAACACGCTGGAAAAGCTCGGGATCACGAACACGTTCACAATCACCATGGCGATGATCATCGCGATCACCACGAAACTCGGGTAGCGCAGCGCCGTCTTGACCCGTTCGCGCATGTCGCGGTCGAACTCGAGGTGGTCGAACAGGCGCAGGAAGACTTCTTCCAGGCGGCCGGTCATCTCCCCCACCCGCACCATCGACAGATAGAAGGGATTGAAGATCTTCGGGTGGCGCCCCATCGCGCTCGACAGCTCGCGGCCGGAGTCGAGCGACTCGCGCAGGTCCTTGATCACCTTGCCGAAGGATTTGTTGATGGCCGACTCCTGCAGCCCAGCCAGCCCGCGCATGATCGGCACGCCCGACTTGAGCAGCGTGTAGATCTGGCGGCTGAACAGCTGCACGTCCATCGAGGTGACCTTTTTTTCGGTCAAACGAGCCATCAGGCCATCGCTGCCCTCCTTCGAGGCCGGCCCCTTGCGGCTGGGGTTGATCTCGATCGGCGTGGCGCCGCTGCCGAACAGCTGGTCGGCCACGGCGCCGGGATCGGCCGCTTCCAGGATCCCCTGCAGCAGTTCGCCGCTGGCGTTCCTCGCCTTGTACGCGAAATACGGCATCAGTCGACCTGGTTACTGATGCGCATCGCCTCGGCGATGGTGGTCCTGCCCTGCACTGCCAGGCTCACGCCATGGCGGCGCAGCGTCTCGCCCGCCATCTCGGCCTGCGCCACTTTCAGGAAGTGGGCCGGATCGGGATGGTTGGCGGCGTCGGTGACGGCGCGCGTCATCTCGAGCAGTTCATACACGCCGGTACGGCCGCGGAACCCGGTGCCGTTGCAGTGCGAGCAGCCGCGCCCGTGGAAGAACTGGGTCTGCACCGCGTGCTCGCCCAGTTCCTGCAGCACCCAGGTGAATTCCGCCGGGGTCGGGCGATAGGGCTCGGTGCAGCTCTCGCAGATCACGCGCACCAGGCGCTGGGCGAGCACGGCCTGGAGCGAACCGCCCACCATGTAGCGCGGCACGCCCATGTCCATCAGGCGCAGCGGAGTCGAGGCGGCGTCGTTGGTGTGCAAGGTCGAGAGCACCAGGTGGCCGGTCATGGCGGCGCGCAGGCCGATCTGGGCGGTTTCCTGGTCGCGCATCTCGCCGACCAGCACGATGTCCGGGTCCTGGCGCAGCGCGGAGCGCAGCACGCGCGCAAAAGTGAGCTCGATCTTGTCGTTGACCTGCACCTGGTTGATGCCCTTCAGGCGGTATTCGACCGGGTCCTCGACCGTGATCAGCTTCTTTTCGACCGAGTTCAGTTCGGACAGGGCGCTGTACAGCGTGGTGGTCTTGCCGCTGCCGGTAGGGCCGGTCACCAGCACCAGGCCGTTGGGACGCTGCACCAGCGCGCGGAAGCGCTCCATGATCCGGGTCGGCATGCCGATCGCGTCCAGGCGCAGCGTGGTGCCGCCCTGGTTCAAGAGACGCATGACCACCGATTCGCCATACTGCGTCGGCATGGTCGAGATACGCACGTCGATGCGCTGGTTGCGCACCTTGACCGCGAAGCGCCCGTCTTGCGGCAGGCGCTTCTCCGAGATGTCGAGGTCGGCCATCAGCTTGAGGCGCAGTGCCAGCGGGGTGGCGACCTTGATGTCGGCTTCGGTCTGCAGGTGCAGCACGCCGTCGATGCGGAAGCGGATCTGCAGGCGGCCGTCCTGCGGCTCGATGTGGATGTCCGAGGCGCGCACCTGGGCCGCGTCGTCGAACACCGACTGCAGCAGCTTGACGATCGGCGCCTCTTCCAGGCCCGGATTGGCGGCCAGCGCGCCGAAGTCGATCGAAGCGTCGCCCAGGTCCTGCTCGACCTCGCGCGCCAGGCCGGTGATCTCGCCGGTGCGGCGGTAGATGCGGTCGATCGCGCCCAGCACCTCGGTCTCGTTGACCACCGCCAGCTCGACCGGCTTTTTCAGCAGGCGCGCGATCTCGTCGTAGGCGAACAGGTCAGTCGGGTCGGACACGCCCACCAGCAGGGTCTCGCGGCGGTCTTCCAGCACCAGCGCGCGGAAGCGGCGCGCGGCCGTTTCCGGCAGCAGGCGCACCAGCTCGGCGTTGATGTTGTAGAACTTGAGGTTGATGTAGGGGATGTTGAGCTGGCGCGCCAGCGCGCCCGAGATCTGCTCTTCGGTCACATAGCCGTTCTCGACGAACACCCGCCCCAGCTTGCGCCCGGTGCTCTTCTGTGCCGCCAGCGCCTGGTTCAGCTGCTCTTCGGTGAGCAGCTTTTGCTGGATCAGCACCTCGCCGAGGCGAATTTTTTCCGGCCTTGCCATGAACATCCCTTTTTTATATGTTGCAACGAATATTTTATGCCAGAACCACCAAATATTGACTACTGGAATGAGCCGCTGTCGCGCATTCGCCTCGATAACACGGCATCGCGTGTAAGATGGCCAAGACAAAACGACAAGGAAGCCCATGAACGAGCAGCGCCTCCAGCCTGGCCTTCGCCGCCGCGTCTACCTGATGCGGCACGGCAGCGTCACCTACTTCGACGACAGCGGCAAACCATTCCTGCCCGAGACCGTGCCCCTGAACCCTGCCGGCCAGGCCCAGGCCGATGCTGCCGGCCTCGCCTTCCGCGAAGCGGGCGTGCGTTTCGACCGCGTGATCGTGTCCGGACTGCCGCGCACCGTGGAAACGGCGAACCGGGTGCTGGCTGCCAGCGGCCAGGAGATCGCCCTGGATACCTGGCCGGACCTGCACGAGATTCGCGGCGGGCGCCTGTCCACCATTCCGACCCAGGAACTGCGGCGCGCCTTCACCGGGGCGTTCGAGGGCGTGGTGGAGGAAGACCAGCGCTTCCTGGGCGGGGAATCGGTGGGCGAGATGATGGACCGGGTGCACCCGGCCATCGCGCGCCTGCGCGCCCTGCCCGATTGGGATACGGTGCTGCTGGTGCTGCACGGCGGCGTCAACTGCGCGATCCTGTCGCTTGCCCTCACCGGCCAGCGCCTGTTCCTGGGCGGCTTGTCGCAAGCGGCCGGCTGCATCAATGCGCTCGACGTCGGGAATGATCCGACCGACTGGGTGGTCCGCTTCGTCAACTATGTGCCGCCCGGTCCGCTGCAGCCTGAGGCCCGCAGCACCACCATGGAACAGCTGTTCGAGCAGTACCGCAAAGGGCGCTGATCCTTTCGCACGAAAAGAAATAGCACGCCCGTACATTTTTCTGGCGGATCGGGCTAGAATAAAGAACAAACACAAGAATGGAGACGCGATGTACGAAGAAATGATGGGCACCAAACCCGTGTCCGAACGACAGCGCTTCGACGTCGAGGCTCTGGGCGCCTGGCTGGCGGCAAACGTCGACGGCTACCCTGGTGGAGCGCTGGACGTAGAGCAGTTCAAGGGCGGCCAGTCGAATCCCACCTTCCGCCTCACCAGCGGTGGCCAGCGCTATGTGCTGCGCACCAAACCTGGCCCGGCGGCCAAGCTGCTGCCTTCGGCCCATGCGATCGACCGGGAATTCCGCGTGATGAGCGCGCTGCATGGCGCCGGTTTCCCGGTGCCGCGCCAGTATGCGCTGTGCGTGGACGAGTCCATCATCGGGCGCGCCTTCTACGTGATGGAATGCGTCGAAGGCCGGGTGCTGTGGGACCAGTCGCTGCCCGGCATGTCGCAAGCCGAGCGCGCGGCCATCTACGATGAACAGAACCGCGTGATCGCGCAGCTGCACACGGTCGATTACGGGGCCATCGGGCTGGGCGACTACGGCAAGCCGGGTAACTACTTCGCGCGCCAGATCGAGCGCTGGACCAGGCAGTACCAGGCCTCCGTGACGGAACCGATCGAGGCCATGGACCGCCTGATCGAATGGCTGCCCCAGCACATCCCGCCAGGTGACGACACCAGCATCGTGCACGGCGACTACCGCCTCGACAACATGATCTTCCATCCCACCGAGCCGCGCATCCTGGCGGTGCTGGACTGGGAACTGTCGACCCTGGGTCATCCCGCGGCCGACTTTTCGTACCACTGCATGAGCTGGCACATCCCGCCCGGGCGCTTCCGCGGCATCGGGGGACTCGACCTGAAGGCGCTTGGCATTCCATCTCTCGAGGAGTATGTCGCGCGTTACTGCGAACGGACGGGCAAGGCGATCTCGCTCGACGACTTCAACTTCTACCTGGCCTACAACATGTTCCGCCTGGCCGGCATCATGCAGGGCATCATGAAGCGCTACGTGGACGGCACCGCCGCCAGCGCCCAGGCCCTGGAAAACGGCAAGGCGGCCCGGCCGATGGCCGAGATGGCCTGGCAGTTCGCCTCCCGTAGCCTTTGACCTGACGAGGACTCACCATGGATTTCGCCTATTCGGAACGCTGCAAGGATTTGCAAGCGCGCCTGCTCGCCTTCATGATTGATCACATTTATCCCAACGAGCGCGCCTTCAGTGAAGAAATCGCGGCCAACGCGCGTGACAAGGGCACGCGCTGGCTGCCGCTGGAACTGATCGAGCGCCTCAAGCCGCTGGCGCGCGACGCCGGCCTGTGGAACCTGTTCCTGCCGCGCTCGACCCGCGCGCCGGAAGGCCTGTCGAACCTCGACTATGCGCCGCTGTGCGAGATCATGGGCCGCGTGCCCTGGGCGCCGGAAGTCTTCAACTGCTCGGCGCCCGACACCGGCAACATGGAAACCCTGGAGCGCTATGCGTCGGAAGAGATCAAGCGCGGCTGGCTGGAGCCGCTGTTGCGCGGCGAGATCCGCTCGGCCTTCGCGATGACCGAGCCGGACGTCGCCTCGTCGGATGCGACCAACATCGCCACCCGCATCGAGCGCGACGGCGACGATTACGTCATCAACGGCCACAAGTGGTGGATCTCCGGCGCCGGCGACCCGCGCTGCAAGGTCTTCATCGTGATGGGCAAGACCGACCCGAACGCGGCGCGCCACCAGCAGCAGTCGATGATCGTGGTGCCGGCCGACACCCCGGGCATCACCATCGTCCGTCCGCTGCCGGTGTTCGGCTACGACGACGCGCCGCACGGCCATTGCGAGATCCTGTTCGAGAACGTGCGCGTGCCCGCCTCCAATATGCTGCTGGGCGAAGGCCGCGGTTTCGAGATCGCCCAGGGGCGCCTGGGCCCGGGCCGGATCCACCACTGCATGCGCGCCATCGGCGTGGCCGAGCGCGCGCTGGAACTGATGTGCCGGCGCCTGGACGGCCGCGTCGCCTTTGGACGCAAGATCTCGGAACAGGGCGTGTGGCGCGAACGGATCGCGGAAAGCCGTATCCGCATCGACACCGCGCGCCTCTTGACACTCAAGACGGCCTACATGATGGACACGGTCGGCAACAAGGGGGCGCAGGCAGAGATCGCGATGATCAAGGTGCTGGCGCCGAACGTGGCGCAGGATGTGCTGGACTGGGCGATCCAGGCGCACGGCGCAGCGGGAGTGTCGGAAGAGTTCCCGCTGGCTTACCAGTGGGCGGGAAACCGGACCCTGCGCCTGGCGGACGGACCGGACGAGGTGCATCGGAATGCGATTGCGAAGCTGGAGCTGGCGAAGTACGCATCCAGATAAACGGAGGGTGGGCGGCGTAGCCGCCCACCCTACCAGCCTTGCGGCATCAGGCGTATGCCCGAATCAGGAACTCGGCCACGCACACCGGCTTCGCCCCCTCCCCCTCCGGCTCGATCGCCACGTTCCAGGTCAGCTGCACCCCGCCCTCGATCGCCTCGCAGGCGGCCAGCAGCCAGCGCCCGCGCACCCGGGAACCGGCCGGCAGCGGCGCCGGAAAGCGTACCCGGTTCAAGCCGTAGTTGAGGCCCATGCGCATCCCGCCAATCGTGATCGCATCCTCCAGCATCGCCGGCAGCAGCGACAGCGTCAGAAAGCCGTGCGCCACCGGCGCGCCGAAGGGCGACTCGCGCTTGCAACGCTCGGCGTCCACATGAATCCACTGCCGGTCCTCGGTCGCCTCGGCAAAGTGGTTGATGCGCTCCTGCCCCACGTCGAACCAACGGGAGACCGCGACTTCAGTCCCGACCAGGGTGGGCAGCTCGCCGAAGGCGATCGTCCTGCTCATGGCCGCCTCCCGAACATGCCCATGCCTTCGATCGTGCAGATCTCCTCGCCATGCTGGTTGGTCGCGACCCATTTCGACCACACCACGCCGCGGTCGGGCCTGGAGTTCGACGCCTTGACCTGGGTGGTCAGGTAGCGCACCCTGAGCGTGTCGCCGGCGCGCAGCGGGCGCAGCCAGCGCACCCCGTCCAGACCCGGCGAGCCCATGCTGGACGCGCTGCACATCAGGCCATCCACGACCATCCGCATCATCATGCTGCAGGTATGCCAGCCGCTGGCGATCACCCCGCCGTAGATCGACGCTGCCGCCGCTTCGCGGTCGACATGAAAAGGCTGGGGATCGAACTCGCGCGCAAACGCAATGATCTCTTCCTCGGTGACACGGCGTTCGCCGAGGTCGATCTCCTGACCCGGGTGAAAATCTTCGAAATACCATTGACGCGTCATGGCGCCTCCTTATGCGGCCTGCTGGAAGCCCGGCTGCGCCACGAAGCGCGCCAGGTGGTGGTCGCGGTCGCCCAGGGTCAGCTCGATCATCGACAAGCGCTTGAAGTAATGCGCCGCTGCGAGTTCGTCGGTCACGCCCATGCCGCCATGCAGCTGCACCGCCTGCTGGCCGATGAAGCGGGCGGCCTGGCCGACCCGGTATTTGGCCGCCGACACCACCCGGCGCCGCTCGGCGATGTCGCCGCCGTCGAGCGTCACCGCCGCCAGCAGCGCCATCGAACGCGCCTGCTCCAGGTGGATATACATGTCGGCCATGCGGTGCTGCAACGCCTGGAACTTGCCGATCGGGACGCCGAACTGCTGGCGCGTCTTGAGGTACTCGAGCGTGGCGTCGAACAGCGCTTCCATCGCGCCCAGCGCTTCCGCGCACAGCAGGCCGGCGCCATAATCGGCGCAGGCATCGAGGATGTCCCAGCCAGCGCCGGGCTGGCCGATGACCGCATCCGGCGGCAGCTCGACGCCATCGAAGCGCACTTCGGCCGCGCGCTGGCCGTCAAGGGTGCGGTAGCCCGTCACCTGCACGCCCGGCGCGTCCAGCGGCACCGCGAACAGGGTGATGCCCGCCTCGTCGCGCTGGCCACCACAGCTGCGCGCCGATACCACCAGCACGCCCGCCTCGGCGCCATGCACCACGGCGCTCTTGGCGCCCGACAGGCGCCAGCCGGAACCCAACTGCTCGGCGCGCGTGGCGATGTCGCGCAGCTCGTGGCGTGACTGGCGCTCGCCCAGGGCACAGGCAAGTTTCAATTCGCCCGTGGCGACCCGTTCCAACAGCGCCGCATGTGCGCCGCCCAGCTTGAGGAACTGCGCCCCCAGCACGGTGGCGAAATACGGTTCCACCACCAGGCCGCGGCCCAGCTCCTGCATCACCACGAACAGGTCCACCGCGGTGCCGTCGAAGCCGCCCTGCGCTTCCGGCACCGGCAAGGCCGTCATGCCCAGCTCGGCCAGCGTGGACCAGGCCTCGCTTGAGGTGCCCGCTTCGGAACCGATGATGGCGCGGCGCTGTTCGAAGCTGTAGTCGCGGGCGATCCAGCGCTTGAGTGCGTCGGCGAACTGGAGCTGCTCTTCCTTGAAATCGACATGCATTCGGGTTCTCCTCACAGGCCCAGGATCATCTGGGTGATGATGTTGCGCTGGATTTCGTTCGAGCCCCCATAGATGGAGGTCTTGCGGTAGTTGAAGTAGTAGGACGCGAGCGGCGCGGCGTCGTCGTCGCCGGCGATGCTGTGTTCACGCTCGCCTTCCAGGAAGGCCGCGTCAAAAGGCAGCGCCATCGGCCCGGCCGCTTCCAGCATCAGCTCGGTCAGGGTCTGTTGGATGTCGGTGCCGCGCACCTTCAGCACCGAGGCTTCCGGTCCCGGGGCCTTGTTCGCCTTGGCCAGCACCCGCAGCACCGTCATCTCGAGCGCCATCAGTTCGATCTCGAGGTCGGCTACCTTGGCGGCGAACAGCGGGTCTTCCAGCAGCGGGCGGCCGTTCTTCTGCTCGCGCCGCGCCAGGCGCTTGAGGAAAGCCAGTTCGCGCTTGCTGCGGCCGACGGCGGCGATCCCCGTGCGCTCGTGGCCGAGCAGGTACTTGGCATAGGTCCAGCCGCGGTTTTCCTGGCCCACCAGGTTCGCCACCGGCACCCGCACGTTGTCGAAGAAGACTTCGTTCACTTCGTGGTCTTCGTCGAGCATGATGATCGGACGCACCGTCACGCCCGGCGAGTGCATGTCGATCAGGAGGAAGGAAATGCCCTCCTGCTTGCGCACGGAAGGGTCGGTGCGCACCAGGCAGAAGATCATGTCGGCATGCTGGGCCAGCGTGGTCCAGGTTTTCTGGCCGTTGACGATGTAATGGTCGCCATCCCTGACCGCCGTGGTTTTCAGGGACGCCAGATCGGAGCCCGCACCCGGCTCGGAATAGCCCTGGCACCACCAGTCCTCGCAGGACAGGATGCGCGGCAGGAAGTGGTCCTTCTGCTGCTGGCTGCCGAAGGCCATGATGACGGGGGCGACCATGTCGATCCCGAAAGGCATGACGCGCGGGGTGCCGGCGCGGGCGCACTCTTCCTCGAAGATGTGGCGCTGCACCGGGGTCCAGCCCGGGCCGCCGAATTCGACCGGCCAGCCGGGTGCGACCCAGCCTTGGGCGGCGAGGATCTTGTGCCAGCGGACGAAGTCATCCTTGCTCAGCCGCTTGTGCGTAAGCACCCTGGCTTGCAAGTCTTTTGGAAGATGGGAATCGAGGAAGGCGCGGACCTGGTCGCGAAAGGCCAGGTCCTCGTCCGAGTAGTGCAGGTCCATGTCGTCTCCTTGTTATCGCCGCCTGAAAAAGCACGGTCGTTCACAAGGATTGTAACCGACAGATTTGCTGCCTAGTTGAGTTTTTTGCACAGGGTGGGCGGTGCCACCCTGCTGTCGACGATCAGCGTGCGCGGCGGCGGGTCATGGCGCCCGCGCCAACCATACCGACCAGCATCAGGGCGATGCTCGACGGTTCAGGAATCGCGGTCGCTGCCGGGCTGACCTGCTGCGGATTCGCGCCGATGCTGCCTGGGTTGCTGACCACCGGGGCGACCGACTCGCCAGTCTGGGCGCCGCCAGTCGAGCCGCCCGACTGCGAGCCGCTGCCGGTGCTGCCGCTGCCGCCCGACGAGCCGCTCGAACCGCTGCCGCTCGAACCGCTGCCCGAAGAGCCGCTGCCCGAGCCACCCGTGGAGCCGGTGGTGTTGTTGCCGCCGCCCGACATGCCCGGCGCCTTGGTCAGGCCGTCGGAAATGATCTTGCCGTCGGCAGTCGAGACCACCGACTTGCCTGGACCGATGGTCGCGGCCAGGATGCTGTTGCTGTCAGCAAGCACGTAGTTCGCCTCGATGCCGCTCTGCAGGTACAGCTTGGTCTGGCCGTCGACCTGGGTCACGGTGCCGGCGACCTTGCCGAGCAGTGCGTCCACGGCGGCATTCGAATCGGCGCCGTGCGCGATCCCGCCGACCAGGTTCACATTGTCCTTCATGACACCGGAGCCGAGGACGTCGGTACCGTTACCGGCGGTCCAGCCGGAACCGGCGTTCGACGATTGAGCCGGGATGGTGTCTGCGTGGGCGGCACCTGCACCGGCGAACAGTGCTGCGATCACGAGGCGGCGAATTAGCATGGCGATAACTCCTTGGGTATTGTTCAATTGTTGTTTTTGCAACCGTAGAGTTATGCTACCACAGCTTTAAAACGGATGAGTTCTGGCCAAGCTCAACCGTGCGCGGGGTATGAAAGCAAGAAAAAGCCTTAAATTTCAGTAGGACCAATCCTACCCAGAATGTGATCTGCATAATGAATCGGGGCAGATTCGTTGCGACTTAAGAAACATCTTGTTCCGCAAAGAAAAAGGCCGGGCCCGCTGTCGCAGGCCCGGCCTTCCGCCGTTCTGTTCGGGCGCCGCTCGCGCCCAGTGCTCAGTTACCGGTACGTGACGCCGCCATATAAGGCATGGCACGCGAGGCCATCCGGGTGTCGGTGCGCAGCATGCCGACCTCGTCGGCCAGGATGTTGGCTGCTTCCTGCAGCAGGATGTCCTTGGCGTCCTTGGCCGCCTTCTCGGCAGCCAGGTCCGCCGCCAGGTCGCGCTCGTCGTAGGTCAGGCCGTCGTCCTGGCGCGGGGAGCCGCGCACGGCAGTCACGGCCTTGGCTGGCTTGGTCGGGGCCGGCACCTTGCCGCGCGCTTCCTTGCCTGCCGGGCCGGCGGCCGGCTCGTCGCTGTTGGTGCCGCTGGCGCCGGCCAGGCGGGCTTCGCGCACCTTGGCCTTGGCTTCCTGCTCGTCGCGTTCCTTGCGGCGCACCGCCTCGTTCAGCGAGATCGCGTTTTCCTTGCGGACCTTCAGGACTTCGGCGATGTCTTCCTGCAGGAACTGGAACTCCTTGTCCTTGGCGATACGGGCTTCATGGCGCTTCTGCAGCGGGCCGATCAGCTCCTTGAGGTCGCCTGCCGCCGTATAGCTGGCCGGCTTGATGGCCACCCAGGGCAGTGCATTGTCGTAGGACGATTCACCGAAGCTTTCCAGGTCGGACAGCACCGGCAGCTTGATGTCCGGGGTCACGCCGCGCAGCTGGGTGGTGCCGCCGTTGATGCGGAAGAACTGGGCCACGGTCATCTTCAGCTCGCCGTAGCGCACCTTCTCTGCCGGCGCGAAGCGATCGAGGCTGTACAGGGTCTGCACGGTGCCCTTGCCGAAGCTCGGCTCGCCAATGACCAGGCCACGGCCGTAATCCTGGATCGCGGCGGCGAAGATCTCCGAGGCCGAAGCGGAGCCGCGGTTGATCAGCACGCCCATCGGACCGTCCCAGGCCAGGCCGGGCTGCACGTCCTCACCCACCTCGACGCGGCCCTGGGCGTCGCGCTGCTGCACCACCGGGCCCTTGTCGATGAACAGGCCGGTCAGCTCGATCGCCTCGTCCAGCGAGCCGCCGCCGTTGTTGCGCAGGTCGATCAGGACGTTGTCCACCTTCTCTTTCTTGAGTTCGGTCAGGATGCGGGCCACGTCGCGGGTGGCGCTGCGGTAATCCTTCTCGCCGCGGCGGCGCGCTTCGAAGTCGAGGTAGAAGGTCGGCAGCGAGATCACGCCCACGCGGCGCTTGACGGCGCCGTCCTTGACTTCCATGATCGACTTCTTGGCGGCCTGCTCTTCCATGCTGATCTTCTTGCGCACCATCGACACGGTCACGTGCTTGGCGTCGAGACCGGCGTCGCCCGGCAGCACGTCGAGGCGCACGGTCGAGCCCTTGGCGCCGCGCACCAGCTGGACCACGTCGTCGATGCGCCAGCCCAGCACGTCCGTGAACGGACCGTTGCCCTGCGCCACGCCGACGATGCGGTCGCCCACCTTCAGCTTGCCCGACAGCGCGGCCGGGCTGCCCGGCACGATTTCGCGGATGAC
This sequence comes from Massilia sp. IC2-477, assembly GCF_020707265.1. Lineage (GTDB taxonomy): Bacteria > Pseudomonadota > Gammaproteobacteria > Burkholderiales > Burkholderiaceae_D > Telluria. The sequence continues at coordinate 187,963 of NZ_JAJFEQ010000003.1, read as the reverse complement.
GGTGTATTCGTCACGCGACTGCAGGACGGCGCCGATGCCTTCCAGCGACAGTCGCATCGCGATCTCGAAGTTGTCCGCCGAGCGCGGGCCCAGGTAGTTGGTGTGCGGCTCGATCGCAGTCGCGTACGCGTTCATGAAGGTCTGGAACACGTCCTCGTTGTTCAGCTTGCGGATGCGGGCGATGTAATTCTCGTAGCGCTTGTCGAGGGTGCTGCGGATGGCCTTCTCGTCCTTGCCGGCCAGCTTCAGGCGCAGCCAGTCATGCTTGACGCGCTTGCGCCACAGTTCGCGGATCTCGGCTTCATTTTTGGCCCAGGCCGATTTTTCACGGTCGAGCTCGATCGACTCGTCGATCGTAAAGTCGGGGCGGGTCTTGAGCAGCTCGCGCGCGTAGTTCATGCGCTCCGTGAAACGCTGCTGGAACAGGTTGAAGATCGAGAACGGACCGCGCAGGTCTTCGTTGTTGATGGCGTCGTCCATGCGGCTGCGCAGAGGCGCGAAGCTGTCGATGTCCGACTGGACGAAGTAGAGCTTCTCGCTGTCCCAAGCCTCGAAGAAATTGTCGAAGATCTTGACCGACATGGCGTCGTCCAGCGGGACCGCCTTGTAGTGCAAGCGCCCCAGCACCCGGGTCGCCCACAGCGCCGCCTCGGTCTGCTGGGCGAGTGGCTTGATTTGCAGGCTGGCGGCGGTCACGGGGGCGCCGGCGGCAGGGGATTTGACGGGCGCGACAGCCGCGACTTTTTCCGGCTGGGCGGTCACCACGTGGGCGGACATCGCAAAGGCCATGGCGGCCATGAACAGGTGGTGCTTCTTCATTCGTCGTCTCTCCGAAACGAAAATACTGTGCCTCGGCGCGACCGGAGATGGATGGAAACAAGCAAGCCGGTCAATACGCCCTTCGTGGCCATTCTACAGGAAGCCGGAGGAAGGCAGAGCCGGCATTTGTTCATTTGCGCCCGACAATTAAGGCTGTCATAAGCCAGGCCTTCATCCTTTGACAAGCTGGAAGAGTTCCGTGCGAAAGAATGTGGCCAGAGCGACAAGGAGCAGCACCGGAATCCAGGGCCAGGAGCGCGCCGCCAGGCGCCAGTCCACCGGCGACGGCCAGAAGGACAGGAACTGCGGCGCCAGCAGGAAAGTGAGCGCCAGGTCGAGCGGCTCGAACACCCAGCCCTGCCGGGTGCGCCACCAGGCGACCGCAAACGGCAGCACCAGCACCAAGAGCGGCGCCAGCGCGGCGGGGGCCGCGTTGTACCAGCGCAGGTTGGCAAAGGTGACCGAGCCCAGTTCCCAGTTATGTCCCTTACCTGGCTTCTTGATGCGGCGCGGGAACACGCTCAGGCCGACCGGCTCGGCATTGGTCAGCAGCCCGACCGAGAAATGGGCCAGCTCGTGGCACAGGGTGCCGGCAGCGGTGAACAGGAAAAAGAAGGGATGGGCGCCAGAACCGATCCACAGCAGCAGCGCCAGCGCCGCCGAGGGGACCAGGTAGAGCAGCATGTCGAGCAGGCCGCCGCCCTGCAGGCTCATCTCAATGGGTGCCCGAATAGAAGCAGCGGCCGCAGGCCTGGCGGTAGCTCTCGTTGCCGCCGATGCTGACCTGCTCGCCTTCGCGGATGCGGCGGCCTTCGGCATCGACCCGGATATTCATGGTCGCCTTCTTGCCGCAGGTGCAGATGTTCTTGATTTCCTCGATGTCGTCGGCCAGCGCCAGCAGGTAGGCCGAACCGGGGAAAGGCTCGCCGCGGAAGTCGCTGCGCAGGCCGTAGCAGATCACGGGAATGCCGCGCACCTGGGCCACCTGGTGCAGCTGCTGCACTTGCAGGGTGGTGAGGAACTGGGCTTCGTCGACCAGGATGCAAGCCACCGCCGGCGCGCTGGCGAGGAAATCGGTGTCGCCGTCGAACAGGTCGACCTGGCGCTGCGGGCCGAGGCGCGAGGTGATCAAGCCGACGCCGTAGCGGTTGTCGATCGCCGCCGTGTACAGCTTGACCTTCTGGCCCTGCTCTTCGTAGTTGTGCGCGACCTGCAGCAGGGAGGTCGATTTGCCGGCGTTCATCGCCGAATACCTGAAATAGAGTTTTGCCACGGCCGAGCTGATCGAAAGAATTGCCGGATTATAACAAGCGGAAACGGGTTCGGACCAGCTCAACCGCCCTGCGGATGCGCCGGATTGCCTGCGACACGGGCGCCCGCTGGCACGTCATGGGTGACCACGCTGCCGGCGCCGACCACGGCATCGTCGCCGATGCTCACGCCCGGCAGGATGATGGCGCCGCCGCCGATCCAAACGTTGCTGCCGATGGTGACCGGCCGCCCCGATTCCTGGCCGCTGCGGCGCAAGACCGGGTCGAGCGGATGCTCAGCGGTGTAGATCTGCACGTTCGGCCCAATGCGGGTGTCGTCGCCGATGCCTACCTGCGCGACGTCGAGGAACACGCAGCTGAAGTTCACAAAGACGCGGCTGCCGAGGCGGATGTTCCAGCCGTAGTCGCAGTGGAAAGGTGGACGGACGATGCTGCCCTCCCCCAGCGCGCCCAGGCGTTCGGCGAGGAGCGTGCGCCAGACCGAGACCGGCTGGCCCAGCGCGGCGTTGTAACGCGCCAGCCAGGCGGCCGTCAGCCCCTGCTCGGCCACCAGCTCCGGATCGTTCGCATGGTAGGGCTCGCCCGCCAGCATCTTGTGCCGCTCGCTCATCCGCATATCAAGCCCTCACTGTCCAGGGTGGTACTTGCGCTCCAGGTGCTTCTCGATGTCTTCCTTGTAGAACAGCACGTCCTTGAACTCGCCGCGGCTGTACATCTCGGCCTGGTCGGCGAAGTGCTTCGAGGCCGGATTATTGCTGTTGCCACCTGCAAGGATACTCTTGGCGCGCAGGCGCCTGCCGAATTCCACCACGGCGACGAAGCTGTTGCCGCGGTCGCCGTAGATGCGCTTGGTCTTTTGCTTGGCCACCATGCCGAACGAAGCCAGCGAACCCCAGTTGGCCGACGCAAACCCCACCGGCCAGCTGGGCTTGCTGTCGTCGTACTGCTGGTCGATGTCGCCGCTGAGTCGCTGGAAGCGGTTGATCTCGCCCCACGGGGTCTGCCAGGTGCCGAAATCGGCAGTGAGCTTGTCGCTGGCCCGCTGCAGCGACGCCAGGCGCTCCTCGGCATTCAGGCTGCTCGTGATGAAGTCGACCACCGGCGTACCCTGGGCACGCGCGCGCGCGGCGTGCTGGGCCACCATGTCCTGGCCCCAGTAGATCGCCAGCGAGGTCGGCACGGACGCGACACCGAAGCGCAGGTCCCAGCCGCGCAGGCTTGCCACCTGCGCAGCCAGCGCCGCCTTGCGCGGATCGCTCGCTGGCAGCGCGTCGTAGTCCTTCAGCAGTTGCGGCAGCAGGGGCTCGAAGGCGGTCAGGTGGCTGTCGTAGGCGGCGGCAATCAGGCTGTCGAGGGTGAAGCCCTTGGCGTCCTTGAGCACGCGCTCGGCATGGCGGCCGCGCGCGTTTTCCGGCAGCGACCACATGTAGTCGGGCCAGTTCTCGCGTTTCGGGCTGCTCGCACCCGAGGAGCTGAACGGCCAGTTGTTGGTGTTCGAGATGTAGCCGCTGGCCGGGTTGAACAGCGTGATCGTGTCCTTGATGGCATGCAGGCCCTGCCATTCGGTGGCGGGGGTGCTGCCGTCGACCGGCTTGCTCCAGTCGAAGCGCGGGTCGCGTTTCGGGATGAAGTTGCCGTGGAAGTAGGCGATATTGCCCTTGGCATCCGCGTACACAGTGTTGTTGGAGGAATTGGTGCGCAGCTCCATCGCCTTGTAGAAGGCGTCGTAGTCGCGCGCCTTGGTGCGGCTGTACGACTGGGTGAGCGCCTTGAGCGGCTCGTCCATCATCTTGACGGCCACCCATTTGCCGTCCTGGGCGCGCACCACCGGGCCGTGGTGGGTGAAGTATGCCGTGACAGTCTTGCTCGCCATCGCGCCGGAGGGGGTCTTGTACGGCAGCGTGATGGTCCGCGCCTGCATCGGGCGCTCTTCATTTCCATACTTATAGAAGTATTTGCCGCCCTTCTCGACCACGGTCTCGAGGTATTCGTCGATGACGTCGCCGCCGCCCGAGGTATGCATCCAGCCGGCCTTGTCATTGAAGCCCTGGTAGATGAAGAACTGGCCCCAGGTTACGGCGCCGTAGGCATTCAGGCCCTGCTCGCTCACCATGTGCACTTCCGGACGGAAGTAGAACGAGGTATGCGGGTTGATCAGGAGCAGCGCATTGCCCGAGCTGGACAGCTTGGGCGCGATCGCGAAGCCGTTCGAGCCGCGCGGCTCGGCGTCGAAGCCCTTGTCCAGCATGGCCACCCTGGCCTGCTGCGGCTGCTTGCCGTAGAAGCGCTCCAGTTCCTTCAGATCGATCGACTCGATGTCGCCGCCGATGCTGCCCTCGCTGAAGCTGAGCGCCATCCAGGGTTCGAAGCGGGTAATCAGCTTCGGCTTTACTTCCGGATGGGTATGCAGGTAGTAGTTCACGCCGTCGGCAAATCCGATCATCAGCTCCTTGAGCCATGCCGGGCTGGCGGCGTACTTGGCCTGCATGTCGGCTGGGGTGATGTACATCTTCATGCGCAGGTCGCGCCAGACTTCCTTCTCGCCCTCGACCTCGGCCAGGCGGCCCATCGCGTTGATGTAGTTGAGCTCGACGCGGTTGAAATCGTCCTCGGCCTGGGCATACAGCAGGCCGAACACCGCGTCTGCATCGGTTTTGCCGAACACGTGGGGAATGCCCCACTTGTCGCGCATGATGGTCACCCGCGCCGCCGTCTTCTTCCAGCGCGCCAGCTCGAGCGCGCTGGCGCCCTGCTTCGCGCTCGGGGCTGCCGTCGTCGGCGCGGCGAGCACGGGCGCGGCGCCCAAGGCGCAGGCCAGGATGGTGGGCAGGATCAGGCGGGTGGTCGTCATGCGTGTCTCCGGATAATTATTGTGTGATGCCGGCGTGGATCAGGCGCTGTTTCAGCACTTCGTTCTCGGTGAGCAGGGTCGCGACGCGGTCCTTCAGCGAAGCGACCTCGGCGCGCGCAGCGGCCAGCTCGTCCGCCGGGTCGGCCGGCGCCGTCTCTTTCTTCGGCCGGGTCGCCATCTTTTGCTCGCGCACCTGGCGCGCGGCCTGCTGCAATTCCTTGCGTCCACCGGCCACGGCCGCCTTCTGCTCTTCTTCCGACAGCTGGGCCACGTTGGCGGCGGCATTGATCGAGATGGTGCCGGTCCGCACCGCTTCGCGCAGCTCCGGCGTCGCCGCCTTCTGGATGCGTTCGATCTGGCTGATGGTATTGGCCGACACGCGCGCGGCCTTGGCCACTTCCTCGCGGGTGTTCCAGGGCGGCGGCGGGCGCGAATCCATGTCGTCGGCTTCCGGCTCGGGCGGCGCCTCGGCCATCTTCTCGGCCATGCGGGCGGTGACAATTTCTTTCTTCTTGAGCGCCAGCACGCCGCGCTGGAAGTCCGACACGCTACGGCGCGCCAGGTGGTTGTCGATCATCCACAGCATCACGTCCTCGATCGACGCGAAGTTGTTGTTGTGGACGGTACGGAAGGGAATGCCGTGCTTCTGGCAGATCTCGTAGCGATTGTGGCCGTCGATCAGGGTGTCGCGCCACAGCACCAGCGCGTCGCGGCAGCCCTCGGCGAGGAGGCTGCGCTCGAGCGCGGCGTATTCGATATCGGTCAGCGGGTCGACGAAGGCACGCAGCTCGTCATTGATAGTGATGTTCAATTGGTGTCCTCTTGCTACGGCGGCAACAAGGTCAGGCCGCCGTCCGGCATGCTACACCATCCTTGCCGGAGGACCAATGGATGAGTAGGAAACCAGCCCGGCGAACGCCGGATGAGGAAAGGTTTGGTGCGGGCAGCCGGACTCGAACCGGCAAGACTTGCGTCGGCAGATTTTAAGTCTGCTGCGGCTACCAATTTCGCCATGCCCGCGCCGGCGGGGATTGTACTACGTGCAGGGGACAGGGTGTTAGTAGTCGAGCATCATCCACATCCCGAAGGGTCATAATTGTCGGAAACTTTTACGGTTCAGGGACTGGGCGGCAGGGGGCGCACAAAAAAAATGCCGCTGCCTGCAGAGGCAGCGGCCGAATACTCAGTCAACACTGAGCTGGAGACACGCGGAGAGGTGGGAACTATCCACCAGAGAACGTAACCTACATAGGCCCGCTATCGGGACCTACAAGCGCCGCTTTCTCCCGCGAGTTTGTCAGCGTGATCGCACAATCATGTGGCAATGTATTTAGTGCAGTGACTCCCAAGCCACTGCCAGGCAAACCATCCCGACGAAAAACAGCAAGCCGTAGACGAAGATCCGCATCGAGGTCGCCAGCTCGGCAACGGCGCGGTTTGCCTTGTTGTCGAGCTTGCCGCGACGCCGGGCCGAGTTCAGCAGCATCGACACGAACACGAACAGCGTCGCCAGGATCAGGACGATCTTCATGGGTTAGGTGCGCGCCAGGATCAGGGCCAGCGATACCAGCGCCAGGATCGACGACACCCCCGTCGCCACGCCCAGCCACAGCATGCGGGTGCGCGCCAGGTCCATCTTGGCGATCAGCTGGGCATTCTGGTCGGCCAGGTTGGCGATGATCTCGGAGGCCTGCAGCATCTGGGTGCGCAGGTCGAGCAGGGTCGCTTCATTCCTTTCCACACGCATGACCAGGGTGCCGAAGTGGTCTTCTTCCGGCTCCGCCTCCATCGCCTGCCCCATCGGCATGCCGGCCGCGCCGCCGGACTTGCGCGCCACCGTGTCCCACAGACGGCGTGCACCGCTCGCTACCTGCGGCGCCGCATTGATCACTTCGCTCCAGGGCACGGTCTTGAGGACGCTCCACCAGCCAGTTGCCATCTCGGGTTCTCCTATCGATTCGGTTTAGCCGCGAGCATACCACCCTGCGCCATGGCAATGCGAACTCATCCGCACGCTAGCGTGCCGCGCCTTCTACATGCCTGCGTTACCATGGAATCATGTGTGGACGATTTGACCAGAGCCAGACGGCTCGCTACTACGCCAGCGTATTCGGCTGGACCGATGCGGTCTACGACAGCGAGTCGACGCCCGCGTGGAATGTCTCGCCCGGCAGCTACCGCCCGGTCATGCACCTGCAGGACGGCGAGCGCCGCATCGACGATGTGTTCTGGAGCTATCGCGCGCGCTGGGCCGAGGGCAAGGTGCCGATCATGGTCAATGCGCGCATGGACAAGCTCACCAACCGCTACTGGAAGCCGCTGCTCAAGAACGGCCGCGCCATTGTGCCGGCCGAGGGCTGGTACGAATGGACCGGCGAAAAGGGCAAGAAGCAGCCCTGGCACATCCACCGCAAGGACCGCGGGCCGCTGTTCTTCCTGGCCCTGGCGAACTTCGGCAGCTTTACCGAGAACCGGGCCGAGGCCGGCTTCGTGCTGGTCACCGACGCCGCCGACGAGGGCATGCTCGACATCCACGACCGCCGCCCGGTGGTGCTGGAAGCGGCCGATGCCGAGCTGTGGCTCAATCCCGCGCTCTCGGCCGAGGAAGCGCTCGACCTGGCGCGCCGCGCCGCCCTGCCCTGTGATGCCTTCGAATGGTACAAGGTGACCAACGCGGTGAACCGCCCGGGCGTCCAGGATCCGCAGATGGCGCTGCCGCTGGCCGACTAACTCTTCGCCAGGCGAAAAAAACCCGCAGGCTTGCGCCTGCGAGTTCTAATCGATCAACTGCTCAGCAGATTAGTGCTGGTAAGCGCCCAGGTCAGCACTCGCGCCGCGCGCCACGCCGTCGATATCGGTCGACGGTGCGTAGGTCGAGATGGCGCGGCCGATGGCCGGCGAGCTGGCGCTTAGTTCGTAGTTCGGCGTCGCTGCGGTACGCGAGTAGCCCACGAACATCGGGTTCGAGCTGATCGTGTTGGTGTGGGTCAGGCCATTACGGAGCTGGAAGTTATAGGTCGGGTTCTGGAACACCAGGTTGTTCTTGTAGGTGTTGCCGGTACCGGTCTTGCCCTGCTCCGAGATGCCATACTTGTTGTCGTACACGATGTTGTTGTGCACGTGGACGTTGTTCGCGCCAGCCGAGGTGAAGTAGTAATCACCGCCGCCGACGATGATGCCGAACACCGACGAAGTCACCGTGTTGTTGATGATCTTCAGGTCGGTCGCATCGTGCCACAGGTGGATCGCCGCCGAGCCGACGCGGTACACCAGGTTGTTCATGATGGTGCCCGAGGTCGAATGGTAGATGCCCTGGACGTAGGTGCAGCCGGCCGGGCCGATGTCGTGCACGACGTTGCCGATCACGTCGCCCTTGACGCCCTTGTAGTAGCTGTCCACGCCAATCGCCGAACCGCCCGCGCTGTTGCACGGGATGGTGGTGGCGGTGTGGTGCACGTGATTACCCTGGATCACATTGTAGGAACCGCCGGTGTAGATACCCAGGGTCCACTTGGTGCCCGAACCGATCTTGCTGCCGTCGACTTCGAAGCCGATGATGCTGACGTAGTTGCCGCGGTTGTCCCAGGCGGTCTTGTTGGTCGAGTTGGCCGGCGGTACGATCTTGGCGCCCCACTTGGTGGTCGAGACCCAGTAGATGCGACCCGCTGCGGTGCCGCTGCCGGTGGTCTTGAAGCCGCCGGCATAGGTGCCCGGGGCGACCCAGACGGTCGTGCTCGGCTTGTTGGCGACCTGGGCGGCGCGCGCCAGGGTCTTGAACGGGGTGGCCTTGCTGCCGTTGGCAGAGTCCGAACCGGTTGGCGACACGTAGTAGTTATAGGTGGTAGCCGGGATGGTCGGCAGGCCGCCGCCGGCGGTCGGGCCGGAGTTCGTATTGCGCTTCGCGTACTCTTCGCTGGCCTTCAGTTGGGCAGCGATGTAGTCCAGGCTCACACCACGGTCCAGGAGACCCGACCAGAATGCCAGGCCACCGGCATCCGCAGGACGGCCCAGCAGCTGGACGTACAGCTGGTTGATCTGGTTCTGTTGCGCGGTGGTGGCGGCTGCGAAAGTCGGGGCGGTGGCCGCGGTGGCGGCGGTGCTGACACCGAAGGCGCCCAGCAGGGCGGCGGCGGTGCCGCAGAGGACGGCGTGGTGGCGGATGTGCGAAGCGAAAGCGAAAGTCTTGTTCATCTGTGTTTTTCCTGTGGGCCCGGCAGGGCTGGAATGACGGGCAAAACCTGCCCCGCGCTCCGGGAAATCCGGTGCGACGGCCGCCTGTAAAAAAGCGGCGGCGCCTTCCTGGTTGCTTGACGGGCGCATGCATGCGTGCGCCCTCGGGTGCACAGGCGGCGGAGCCGCCTGCACGGGATGCAAAGCTTGTTGCTGCTTGGTACTGCCTGGTGCTGCTGAGTGCTGCTTAGTGCTGGTAGGCGCCCACGTCATAACCCGTGGTGGCGTTTCGTGCGCGGCCGTCGATATCGGTCGTCGGCGCATAGGTCGCCAGGCCGCGGCCGATGGCCGGCGAGCTGGTGGTCAGCTTGAAGTTCGGCATGGCGGCGGTGCGCGAGTAGCCGACGAACAGCGGGTTCGAGCTGATGGTGTTAGTGGCCTTCAGACCATTGCGCAGCGAAATGTTGTAGGTCGGGTTCTGGAACACCAGGTTGTTCTTGTAGGTGTTGCCGGTACCGGTGCGGCCCTGCTCCGAGATGCCGTACTTGTTATCGAACACGATGTTGTTGTGCACGTGGACGTTATTCGCGCCGGCCGACGTAAAGTAGAAGTCGCCGCCGCCGACGATGATGCCGAACACCGACGAGCTCACGGTGTTGTTGACGATTTTGAGGTCGGTCGCGTCGTGCCACAGGTGGATCGCGGCCGAACCGACGCGGTAGACCACGTTGTTCTTGATGGTCCCCGAGGTCGAGTGATAGATCCCCTGGACATACGAGCAGCCGGCCGGGCCGATGTCGTGCACGACGTTGCCGATCACGTCACCCTTGACGCCCTTGTAGTAGCTGTCCACGCCGATGGCGGAACCGCCCGCGCTCGAGCACGGGATGGTGGTCGCGGTATGGTGCACGTGATTGCCTTCGATCACGTTGTAGGAACCGCCGGTGTAGATACCCAGGGTCCACTTGGTGCCCGAACCGATCTTGCTCCCATCGACTTCGAAGCCGATGATGCTGACGTAGTTGCCGCGGTTGTCCCAGGCAGTCTTGTTGGTCGAGTTGCTAGGAGGGACGATCTTCGCGCCCCATTTGGTGGTCGAGACCCAGTAGATGCGGCTGGATGCGGTGCCGCTACCGGTGGTCTTGAAGCCGCCGGCGTAGGTGCCCGGCGCAACCCACACGGTGGTGCTCGGCTTGTTGGCGACCTGGGCGGCGCGCGCCAGGGTCTTGAACGGCGTGGCCTTGCTGCCGTTCGCAGAATCCGAACCGGTCGGCGACACGTAGTAGTTATAGGTGGTGGCCGGGGTTGCGGCGGCGGCGCTGCCGAATGCGCCCAGCAGGGCGGCGGCGGTTGCGCAGAGAGCGGCCTTGTGGCGGAAGTTCGAAGCGAAAGCGAAAGTCTTGGTCATTTGTAGTTTTCCTGAGTGCCCGACCGAGCGGGCGAGGAACAGCGGGCAAAAAAGGCCCCGGTGCGCCGGGAATCCGGTGCAGCCGGCCACCTGTAAAAAAGCGGTGGCATCGTCCTGGTTGCTGAATCAGGCACGCACGTCTGTGGGCCTATGGATGCACCTGTCGCAGGGGCGACGGTGCGGAATGGAACTGCTCCTTACTGCGGGGTGGAGGCCAGGGCGCTTGCGCTGGCGTCCTGCAGCCCGGCCTGCGTTTGCGGGGCCGTGCTATCGTAGCCGCTCAGTTCGAATGCGTGTGCGTTCGGGTCTGCCGCCTGTGCGGTGGCGTCGGCGTTGCCTGGGGTGGGTGCGGGTTCGGTGCTTGCCGGGGCCGCTGCTTCGTTGTTCACTGCGGGTGCTGCTTCAGCGATGGTGTCGACTGCAGGAGCCGGTGCGGCAGTGCTCGCAGTGCTTGCGGCGCCGGCATCGGTGACTACGCTGGCGGCGCTGGCCGACAGCTGCCCGCTGCCACCGTCGACGTTGCCGCCACAGGCGGTCAGCAGGATGGCGGCGCCGCAGCACAGCAGGGTTTTGATGCGGAGGGTCGAAGCGAAAGCGTTGAATCGTTTCATCAAGGTTACAAGCCTCATCAAGTGAATGTAACCCTTTGAGCGAAGGAAACTTCCTAAGTTCAACTTTTTTGAAAAAAATTTTCCCGGAGTATTAATTCTTCAAGATCGATTTCCTCATGGAAATCAAATAATTGCATGAGCTAGATCGAACGTCCGAACGCAACCAAAGCCCTTTTTGGAGAGTCTTAATGGACTGCTACCAACCAAAGGAAATGTTAAATGGGCGAGTACATGCAAGTGCGTGCCATGCTGCAAGAAGGCGAGGCTTACGCAGGACTGATCCTGGGCAAGGGAGAAGAATCCGACTATCACCTGGTGCTGTTGCCAAGCGAGGCCGTCGATGTCAGCTGGCCCACCGCAGCCGAGTGGGCGATGGGACGGGGTGGAGTATTGCCGACACGGCGCGAACTGGCGCTGCTGTTCGCCAACCAGCGCGAAGCCTTCGAGCGCAACTGGTACTGGTCGAGCGAACCGCACGAAACGCGCACCCAGCTTGTCTGGGGGCAGAACTTCGCGAGCGGCATCCAGACCATCTACGGGCGGCCCTACCGGGGGCATGCGCGGGCGGTGCGAAGGATTGCGGTGCCCTGAGCGCTACAGCCAGCAAGCGATACGTTCGTCGCCTCGTGTCACGTCGTTCCGGCGAAGGCCGGAACCCAGGTTTGCATGCCTTGTGACAGCACATGCGAATTGGGCCCCGGCCTGCGCCGGGGCGACGAATCTACGGCTGACAAGAGAGGACGGTCTTTGAGCGAGTATCAGGCTCAACGGTCGGGAACGTTCGCGCGGCCGATCGGCTGCTCGATGTTCGCCAGGAACCAGCTGGTGGCGGCCATCAGCGCCACGTGGCGGCGCAGGTGGTCGGGGTCGACCTTGTCCAGCGTATCGGCCGGGGTGTGGTGGTAATCGAAATAGCTGGAGGTGTCGATCAGCGGCGCGAAGCTCGGCACGCCGGCGCGTTCCAGGCCGGACAGGTCCCCGGTCGAGAGCGCATCCTCGCGGCGGAAGATGCCGGCCCCGATCGGGTGCAGCGCCGCCTGCAGCGGTGCGAACAGCTTGCTCGAGGTGGCCGGCACACTGGCGCGCAGTCCGAACGGACGGCCGGCGCCGTTGTCGCTTTCGATGGCGCCGACGTGTTTCTCGGCATTGGCCTGCTCGGCGGCCAGGTAGCCGCGCGCGCCGCGGGTACCGTTCTCTTCGTTCATCCAGGCGATCATGCGGATGGTGCGGCGCGGACGGTAGTCGAGCTTCTTGAGCGTTTCCAGCACCGCCATCGCGCTGGCGACGCCGGCTGCATCGTCGTGGGCGCCGGTGGCCAGGTCCCAGGAATCCAGGTGGCCGGAGACGATCACGATCTCGTCCGCCTTGTCGGTGCCCGGCAGGTCGGCGATCACGTTGTAGCTGTCGGCGTCCGGCAGGGTCTGCGGGGTCAGCACCAGCTTCATGCTGAGCGGTCCGCGTTTGGCCAGGCGGCTCATCAGCATGGCGTCTTCAGCCGTCACCGCCGCGGCCGGGAAGCGCGGGTGGTCCTGCAGCGCCGTGTTGCCGGTATGGGCGATGCGGTAATTGGCGCCACCCACCGAGCGCACCAGCGCGGCCACCGCACCCAGCTCGGCCGAGCGGCGCGGGCCGTCGCGGCGGAAGGCCGATGCCTGGCCATAGGCCTGGCCGGCCAGGCCGCGATCCGCCATATGCTGGTCGAATGCGACGTCGAACAGGACGATCTTGCCCTTGACCTCGCTGCTGCGCGCCTGCAGTTCCTCGAAACTCTTCACCACAATCACTTGCGCAGTCAGGCCAGCGGCCGGGGTCGCGCCAGAACCGCCGAGCGCGGTCAGGATCACACGCTGGGTGATGCCGGCCGGGCGGCCGGCGTAGTCGACCAGCTCGCCGGTCTCGACGCCACGCACCCAGTGCGGCACCTTGACCGGCTGCAGGGTGACTTTCGCGCCGAGCTTGCGCATCGCTTCCGCCACCTGGGTCACGGCCGCGGCCGCGCCCGCCGAGCCGGACAGGCGCGGACCGATCAGGTCGGTCATGTCCGCCATGCGCTCCCAGGCGTAATCGCTCCCCATCGCGGTGTCACGGATCTTGGCGAGCGCCGCGGGATCGTTGCCGGGGCTCGCAGCCAGCGCAGGCAATGCGGCGGCACTGCTGAGCAATGCGGTGGCGAGGACGGTCAGGGCGGAGAGACTGCGGCGGCTGCGCTTCATGCGTCGGATCCTTCTTCAGTTCAAGGGATTCCAACGATAGCGCATCCGGAAAGTTTTTGCTGTGGAATGTTGGCGTCTTTACAGCACTATGCCGGGACCAGCCGCACCAAGGTGATTTCGGACGGCGCGCCGAAGCGCTTCGGCGGTCCCCAGTAACCGGTGCCGCGGCTGATGTACACCCACATGTCGCGTACCCGGTGCAGGCCGGCGACGAAAGGTTGCTGCAGGGGCACGAACAGGTTCCATGGGAAGAACTGGCCGCCGTGCGTGTGGCCCGACAGTTGCAAATGGAAACCGGCCTCGGCCGCCTCAGGCGCGCTGCGGGGTTGATGCGCCAGCAGGATGCGCACGTCGGCCGCGTTGCGCGCGCTGCCGGCGGCGGCGCGCGGGTCGCTCTTGTGTCCGGGGTTGAAATGGTGGGCGCTATAGTCGGCCACGCCGGCGATCATGACGGTGGCGTCGTCGCGGCGGCGTAGCACGTGCTGGTTCAGCAGCACGGTGACGCCCAGCCGACGCACTTCGGCGATCCACTCTTCCGCGCCCGAATAGTATTCATGGTTGCCGGTCACAAAGAAGACGCCGTCCGGTGCCGCCAGGCGCGCCAGCGGCTGGGTGTGCAGGCTGAGCCGGTGAACGCTGCCGTCCACCAGGTCGCCGGTAATGGCGATCGCGTCCGCGCCCAGCTTGTTGACCCGGTTCACGATGGCATTCAGATAAGGCCGCTTGATGGTGGGGCCGACATGGATGTCCGACACCTGGGCAATGGCGTAGCCGTTCAGGGACGGCGGCAGGCCGGCAATCGGCACGTCGACCTGTTTCACCCGCGCCAGCCGGCGCGCATTGACGAAACCGAGCAGAGTCACGCCCAGCGCCACCAGCGGCACCGCCATCGCCGAGCCATGGATGATCGCTGGGCTGATCAGGCCGGTGATGCGCAGGACGATGAGCACCAGGTCGCGCAGCAGGGTCGTCACCAGCAGCGAAGAAAACAGGCCCATCGAAAGCAGGCCCAGCCATGACACCAGCTCCGACCAGCGCCGGCGCCGCAGCGAGGCCGACATCAGGCCCACCGGCACCAGCACGGTGAGCAGCACCAGCACCAGCACGCCCGCCATATTGACGAGCAGCCCGGCATCGAGGTCGGGCAAGAGGCGCATGCCGATGTAGATTTGCAGCAGGACCAGCAGGGACAGGGTGGTAGCGAAAGAGCGGTTCACGGATGGGTTTGGTGCGGAAAACAGTAACAATTGTTAGATGGGGCGGCCTCGCCCCCCTGCAAGGGCCGCGTTCCATGTTACCGCTGGATCGGCGTTTGTAAGTTTCTGTATTAACGGATGGCAGCAACCATGGAGAGGTCTATAGTTCATTCCATGCCTGGCGTCGACCTGATCATCCTGATCTCCGCTGAGGCAAAAAGGAAAAACCATGTGGAAATCTAAAATTGTTGGTGCGGTGGTCCTGGCCGCGGTTGCCGTCTCCCCAGCGGCAATGGCAGACGACCGTGGTGTCAATACTGCACTTGGCGCCGTTGTCGGTGCTGCGATCGGCCATAGCGCCGGCGGCTCGGGTGGCGCCCTGGTGGGCGGCGTGCTGGGTGCGGCCGTGGGCAATTCGATCTCGACCCGCGACGACCGCCGCTACTACGACAACCGTCATTACGACAACCGCGGTTACGGATACGGCTACGTCCAGCCGCGCCCAGTGTACGTCCAGCCGCGTCCGGTCTATGTGCAGCCGCGTCCGGTGTACGTGCAACCGCGCCCGGTCTATGTCGAGCGCCGCGGCGACTGGGACCGCCACGACCGCCGCGACTGGGATCGCAACGATCGCCATGATCGCCGCGACTGGGACCGCGGTGACCGCTGGGATCGCCACGGTCGCTAATCAGGAAGCCGCGCACTGCGCGGCTTTTTTTTTCGCCCTTTCTCCCACCCCCTGCTAGACCTCCGCGAGGGCGCTCGGCGCCAGTCGCGGAGGCAGCATGGTCCAGCAAGGCACAATCATCACTCTCGCGCGCGGCCAGTACCGGCTGCGCGAAGCGCTCGGCGGATCCGCCTACGGGCTCGTGTGGCGCGCCGAGAGCGCGGGCGGCAGCGTCGCCATCAAGCTGGTCAACACGGACCAGATGGCGCTCGCCCCCAGCCTGCTCCAGCGCCACTGGATCGACAGCGCCCACGCCGAGGAAGCCTTCCTGTCCGGCCTCGCGCCCTGGGACGCGCGCCACATCGTGCGCTTGCTCGACAGCGGAAGCCATCAGGGTCTCCCGGCCATGGCGCTCGAACTCCTGGACCGCGACCTGGCTGCGCACGTCAAGACGACAGGCACGCCAGGCCCGCTACAGGCGCTCGACTGGACCGCCCAGGTCAACCAGGCCCTGGCCAAGGTGCACGCGGCCGGTTTTCGCTATCTCGACCTCAAGCCTGCCAACCTGCTGCTCGACCGCCGCACGGGCAGCCTGAAGCTGGCCGACTTCGGCACCAGCCGCCCGCTGCTCGATGCGCCGACCCATTCGTATGCCGGCACGGCGCGCTGGCAGGCGCCCGAACAGTTCTTTCCACAGGCACGCGGCCTGTATGTCACCGACCCGCGCAGCGATTATTTCGCGCTCGGCGCCCTGCTCTACTGGCTCGCGTGCGGCCGCGCGCTGCGCTACGGCGCGGCCTGCGCGCATGCCTACGCGGCGCACGGCCGCGAAGGCGCCGCCATCCTGCGCCGCGAGCAAGGCGGCGTTCCGCCGACGCTGCAGCCGGACGAAGCGGCTGCCTTCGCATCCGCCTTCGGCACCGCCGGCCAGGAAGCCAGCGCGCTGCTGCGCGCCCTGCTCGCGCCGGAACCCGCCGCGCGTCCCGCCCACGCACTCGCGATCAGCCGCCTGCTCGATGCGGTGCGTGCCGCCATGGCCGCACCGCTGCGGAGGGCGGCATGAATCCGCGCTTCGTCGGCGCAGCCGCAGCCCTGTGCCTGCTGTGCGGCCTGCAACTGCTGGCCATGCTGCTGGCGTCCCCGCGCTACCTGCCGCGTGAAATCGCCCTGCAACTGGCGCCGGGTGCGACGCAGACCCTGGGCCGCGCCGAACTGGCCGCGCCGGGCGCGGCGCCGCAGCAGTTCACGGTAAGGCGTGATGGCGCCGGGCGCTGGTGGCTGCGCAATGCCAGCCCGGCCCAGGCGGTGGTGCTGGTGCGCGGCGGCGAACGCCTGCATAGCGGCAGCGCGGTCTTGGCCACCGGGCAGCGCCTGCAGGCGGGAGCGACCGTGTTCGAGGTCGGCGCCGCTGGCGACGGCCGCGTGCTGCTGCGCGATGCGAACCACGCTTGGGAATACGACGGCGCGCTGCTGCTGCGCGATGGCCAGGCGCAGGTGTCCTGTCCGGATGCCGGCATGGCGGCGCGCCTGAGCAGCATCTGGAACCGCGTCGCACCAGGCGCCCTCGCCTTTCGCCGCCCACTCGCCTTCGGCGGCCACCTGTATTGCGGCAACCGACTGGCCGTACCCGGACTCGATCCAGGCAGGCTGTCGATCGCGCGCGCGCCGCTGGGCGACCTGGTGCTGCAGGTGCGGGGGAGTCAACCGGTCCTGCTGCAGGACGCAGGACGCTGGCAAGATACCGCCCAGCGCGAGCACTCCCTTGCAGGCATGGATGCAATCGCAGTCGGGCGCACCCGCTTTGCCCTCGCCGTCGATGGCGGCACCCTGCGCCTACAGCCGGCCGCCCAGGTGGCGCTGTTCGCGCAGCCCAAGACCGAGCTCCCGGGCGCAGTGCACTGGACTTGGTCGGAGCGCTCGCTGTGGCGCTTTACGCCGCCCTCCACCACCGCCTGGTGCGGCGCGCTCGCGGCGATGCTGCTGGCAAGCCTGGCCGGGCTGCGGCTGGCAGGATCGGCACGTACGGCCATCGCCTCCGCGCTCCTGCCGGCAGCCGCCGTGCTGCTGCTCGTGATGCAGCGAAGCGGTGCTGGCCCGGGCGCCGGCTGGACCCTGCTGCTGGCCTGGGGCGCGCTGTGGCACGCGCTGCTGTGGCCTCGGCGCCTGTCGCTGCTGGGCGTGGTGTCGGTGCTGCTGCTCGGCGCCGGCCTGTTGGTGCAACTGGAACTCGGCCTGGGCGCGCGCGACAGCGCCTGGCTGCGCCATGTCGAAACCAGCTGCGTGCTGCTGGCGGTCGGGCTCCCGCTCGGCCTGCTGCTGCTTGGCGGCCTGGCCCGTGGCGCCCTGTCGCGCCCGGTCACCGAATGGCTGCTGGTCTTGCTTGCCATTGCCGCGCTGGGTGGCCTGCTGCTGCAGGTGGCCTTCGGCGACGAGACTGGCGTGTTCGAGATCCAGCCGGTGGAATTCGCCAAGCTGGCCCTGGCCGCCCTCAGCGCCCACTGCCTGGCGCTGGCGACCAGTGGCGTGGCCGGCAAGGACGCGCGCCGTCACTGGCGCGACTGGCTGCGTCCTCTCGTGCCGGTGCTGCTGTTCGTACTGCTGCTGGCGGTGGCGCTGGTGCAGGTGGACGATTATTCGCCGCTGATCCTGCTGCTGGTGTGGGGCGCCGTGACCCTGCTGGCCTGGTGCCTCGCTACCGGACGCCGGCTGGGGGCGGGCCTGGTCGGCGGTGCCTGCTGTGCGCTGCTGGCCGGCGCGCTCGCGCTGCAGTCGGCCGGCCCTGGCCTGGCGGGCAGCTTCTACGCGGAGCGCTTCCAGGTCTGGGCCGATCCGACCGTGCATCCGCACACCGGCCAGCAGATGCTGCTGGGCGCGCGCGCGGTGCAGGAGGGTGGTTGGCACGGGGCCGACGGGCTGCTCGGTATCGCCTCGCTCGGTGGCCCCGCCGGGGACGCGCTGCGCATTCCGGCGGTGCAGGACGATTTCGCGCCCTCCTTCCTGATCAACCGCCACGGCCTGGCCGGCGCCCTGCTGCTGTGGTTCCTGCAGGCGGCGCTGCTGGCTGCCCTGCTCCATGCGGCCGCCGCGGCCTGGCGGGTAGCCGGCGGCGCCGGCGACTTCCGGCGCGCCTGGCTGGGACGCTTCCAGTGCTTCCTGCTGGCTGGCGGCGCCGCCTTCCTGGGCGGGCACTTCCTGCTGTCTTGGGGCACTAACCTGGCGCTGTTCCCCATCATGGGCCAGCCGATGAGCTTCCTGTCCGCCGGCGGCTCGCATCTGCTGTTTTTCATCTGCCCCCTGCTAGCGTTCGGCATGGCGAGCGTTCAATCTTTCGAGGAGAATCAATCATGCCGGTCTACGTCCAACACGAAATCCTGGCCAAGGTAGGCGATGTGTTCAATGCCGAGGCCTTGTGGCAGGCCCCTGGCCTGTCGCTGTTCTCGCGCCGTCCGCTGCTGCGCGACCTGCTGGAACGCTCGCCGCGCGAACAGCGCGGGCGCGCCGCCACCCGCTGCTTTTCGCACGTGACCCTGATGCTGCCGCAGGACGAGGTCGACGACGATCGCCACCTGACGCGCGGCGCGCGCGTGCGCGACCTGGCGACTTCGCTGGCTGCCCTGCACCAGAAGGATTTCGGCGACCTGCTCAAGGGCGACGAGGTGCGCTACCACGTGGTTGGCACCGATGCGGTCGCGCCGGGCGAAGTCAAGGTCAAGTTCGGCCACGCCGTCTACCTGCCGGCGCCGGGCGAACAGGTGCTGTACGCGGTCACGGCATCAACCGACAGCGCCATCTGGCAACCGGTGTGCGCGGTGTATCCGAACCAGCGTCTTACTTTGGTCGGCGAAGACGAAGCCAGCGCCACCTTCGCCGTGCCCGGCTGGTCCTTCGGCAGCGAAGGTGGGATCCTGTTGATCAACGACGGCCCCGATGCGCCGATCGAAGTGCAGGTGCGCCCCAAGGACCTGCTCGACTGCCAGTACGACGCCGCCAACGGCTACTATGTCCTGCGCGCCAGGGAGGCCGGCGGCCAGCGCCTGCTCCTGAAGGTCAGCCGCATGGGTGCGCCCGCCCGGCCTGGACCTGCGCCTGCCAGGGCGCCGAGCGCGCCGCCATCCCGCACGCCGGCGGTATGGAAACCGCGTGCCGCGGTTGACGACAGCGAGATGACCGCCATGCCGCTGGCCGCCGTCCCCGCCGCTCCCCCGGTCACCGAGAACGACGCCACCTACGCCCCGGTCGCACGCCACCGCATCACCCTGGCCGCACTCGCGCTGCCGCGCCTGAGCCGCTACCGCGACACCGGCGCCCAGGCACTCGAAATCGGTCTGGGAGCAAGCCTGGCGCCGGCCGCGCCGAACAAAGAGAGCCTGATCCGCTTCGCCGTCGACGATGCCGACGAGGTCCACGCGATCACCGCGGCCGGCCGCCAGCGCGTGAGCGTACCCTCGCGTTTCGCCCCGGTCGACGGCGCCAGCATCCAGCTGCATGCGGTGCCGCCGCAGATGGCGGACCGTTACGCGGCCCTGCTGGCGGTGCCGCATGGGCCGGTGCAGCCGGCGGCGGCCGGCACCCGGCTCGTGTTCGGCCGCGGCATGCCGGCGCTCGCCGCGCTGCGCGTGCTCGACGCGCCGGCCTTCCTGCGCCACCTAGATGGCAGCCTGGCTGCCAGCGCCGACCGCCTCGGCCTGTCGCGCAATGCCTTCAGCTGGGAAGCGACGGGAGAAGGCCTGCGCATCGTGCGCCTGGCCGAGACCCAGGCCCTGTTCCACCTGGACGCCGAGCTGGGCCTGGTGGCCCAGGTCGAGACCGCGACCCAGGAGCAGCCTTACCTGATCCCGCCCGGCCACCACCTGGTGGCAGGCCACTACGTGCTGCGCTTCGACGCCTGAGGCCGGGGATGCCGTCCGCGATCACGCTCTTCGCCTATGCCGCCGGGCTGGTGCTGACCCTGTGCCTGGCGGCCTGGCTGACACCGCGCGCCTGGTGGCGCCGCGCCAATGCGCGCGCTGCCGCCGTACTGGCGTGCGGCACGGTGCTACTGGGGGGACTGCTGCATGCGCTGCTCGGCCCCGGGCCTGCGCCGCAGGCGGCCGCGCTCCCGCTCGCGCAGGCCGCGATGCCGGTGGCCGGCGCCAGCTACCGGGTGCGCGACCACTTGAACCTGCGGGACGACGTGGGGGTGAATGCGCGCCGCCTGGCAGTGGTGCCCGCCGGGACGCTGGTGACGGTCACGGGCGCGCACCAGGGCGACTGGTGGCAGGTCAGCGCCGTGGTGGACGGACGCAGGCGTGAAGGCTGGGCCAGCAGCCTGTGGCTGCGGCGGGCCGACGAGCGCGGCTCAAGCCTCTTCTGACACCGCCAGCCGCATCGGGTTGAAGTACAGGCCCTTGGCGCACTGGGTCGGGCCGACCCGCACGAAGCCGAAGTTCTCGTAGACCGGCACTGCAAAATTCGAGGAGTTCACCGTGAAGGCGCCGTCGCCGCCGGCGGCGATGGCAGCAATGCGCGCCGCTTCCCACAGCGCGCGCGCCACGCCGCGCCGGTGCCAGCGTTTGCCAACAAACAGGTGGAACAGATGGCTGCGGTCACGCACCGCCACAAAACCCGCCACCACGCCGTCGATCACCGCCACGTGGTAGACATGACCGCGCGCTAGAAAGCCGCGCACGCCCATCTCATCGTTCTCGGCGAGGAAGGTCGACGCGCCTTCCGGCGGCGACTCGTGCACGATGTATTCGCGCGCCAGCTCGCGCAGCAACGCTGCCACGGCTGGAATGTCCGTGGCCACCAGCGGTCGGATCAACATGTCTTTCACGCCAAACGTGTTTTGGGAACGCCACAATATCACAGAAAATATTTTCCATAGGGCAATTTTATTGACCCTGGGCAGCAAAGCCGCCTACACTGTCCAGACCATGTCCGAATCCAGCAACAGCGCGTCTTTCAGCACCAGCGCCAGCATCCCGCTCAAGCCCGCTCCTGCCCGCCGCAAGGTGCCGCTGACGCGGCCGCTGCGGCACGCGCGTTACCGCAACATCTGGCTCGCGAACATGGTGTCGAACATGGGCACCTGGATCCAGACCTTCGCCTCGGCCTGGCTGGTGGCCTCGCTGTCCAAATCGGCCTCGATCACCTCGCTGGTGCAGACCGCGACCTACGTCCCGATCTTCCTGTTCGCGCTGCTGGCCGGCGTGGTCGCCGATGCCGTGCACCGTCCCAAGTTCCTCTTTTACTGCAACCTGTACATGGCCTTGTGCGCGGCCACGATGGCCTTGCTGGTCACTACCGGCATGGTGGCGGCCACGCCTGTCTTGATACTGACCTTCTGCATCGGCATTGGCACCGCCTTCATCTGGCCGGCCTGGCAGGCGGCGATGTCGGGCCTGGTCGATCCGGAAGAAGTGGAAGCGGCGGCGACCCTGAACAACCTGTCCTTCAACCTGTCCGCCATCATCGGCCCGGCGCTGGGCGGCGTGCTGTTCGGCTGGCTCGGGCCGAGCGTGCTGTTCCTGGCCAATGCCTTGTCGTTTGCCGGCCTGCTCGGGGTGTACTGGGCCTGGTGGCAGGAGCGCACGCCGCAGCCGGTCGTGCGGGAAGGCTTCCGCGAACGCTTCGTGCTGGGCCTGAAGACCGCCTTCGGCTGCGCGCGCTACCGCCGCATCCTGCGCAACGTCTTCTCCGTCTTCTTTGCAACCATCGCCTTCGCCAGCCTCCTGCCGGTGTTCGTGCGCGACGTGCTGCATCTGCAGTCGAGTACCTACGGCACCCTGATGGGCTGCCTGGGCGGCGGCGCCGTCATCGCCGCCTTCTTCCTGCCGCAGGTGCGCGCCCGGATCGACAAGAGCGGCGTGCTGGCCGGCGCGCTGGTCGTCTACGGCCTCATGCTGGTGACGATGTCCTTCAGCCGCTCGCTGCTGGTCCTGGCCCCGCTCATCCTGTGCGGCGGCATGGCCTGGTCGGCCACCGTGTCGACCCTGAACGCGGCGGCCCAGCTGTCCTTCCCGGCCGCGGTGCGGGCGCGCACCCTGTCGATCTACCTGTTCGTGATGTCCGGCGGTTATGTGGGCGGCAGCGTGTTCTGGGGCCAGGTGGCCGACCGCTGGGGCGTGCGCGCTGCGCTGGCCGCAGCCGGCGCCTGCGTGCTGCTCAACGCCCTCATGCTGGTGGGTGGAAACCGGAAAACACCGCTCTAATCGCGCCTTCGAACGGGCTTGTTCAGGTGTAAAGTAGCAGGATTGCATTGACGATCCCCTACATGCCCGACCCGTCCGACATCCTGTCCGCCTTCCAGTTCGCACCGCGCTACGACGTCGCCGTCGCCAGCCGCCGTGGCAGCGGCCTCCTGCAGCGCCCCGAAAACCAGGACAACTTCGTCGTCATCGACTTCGCGGGCCATGCCTGCCATCTGGTCGACGGCGTGCCGCGCCATACCAGCCTGCCCGGCTGGCCGGCGGGCCACGGCAGGCTGGCGGTGCTGGATGGGATGGGCGGCCATGGCCATGGACGGGAAGCGGCCGAGGCGGTGGCCGCCGGGCTGCTCACGATCCCGCCCTGCCATTCCGCGGCCGAACTGGGGCGCCACCTGGACCGGCTGCACGCCGACCTGCAGCGCCACTTCGCGTTCGAGGCCGGCGCCCGTCCCGGCACCACGCTCACCATGCTCGAATTGCCGGAAGGTCGCGCGCCCCTGCTCTACCACGTGGGCGATTCGCGCCTGTACGAGATCGGACCGGCCGGCGCCGTCCCGCTCACGGTCGATCATGTGCCCGCCACCGCGGCGGCACTGGGCGGGCGGATCGGCGAAAGCGCCTGGTGGCGCCAGGTCCACGGCGCCCATTCGCCGCAGATCGCCCAGGCTTTCATACTCGGCAACGCCTTCAGCAATCCGGCCCAGCTGTCGGATCCGCTGTTCGAGCTGACGCCCCTGAACCTGCCGTCCTGGCTGTGCACACTGCCGGACCGGCGCGCCCTGGAGTTACGCGACGACGCCAGCTACCTGCTGGCCAGCGACGGCTTCTGGTCCTGCGCCCACCCGGACCGTTTTGTCGGCCGCTGGCCGGAACTGCTGGCCGGGGCGCCGGAAGCGGCGTCCAAGGTCGCACGCCTGTTCGAGGAGATCGAAACGGCGCCGCCAGACGGCCTGCATGCTGACAACCTGACCGCACTGCTGCTGCGCCCGCTCAACGGCCATGCGGACGAGACCGCGCTGCCCGATAGTTGAAAAATTCCTAACAGAAAATAATGTTGCTAATCAACGAATGGAGCGCGCCGCTGTTCAGCAATTCAGCGTAAGCTTGCAATGTTGCCGAAACCAATAGAACGCACCCTCGCGCCATGAACCGCTGCCGCAATCCCGAGCATCCGCACTGCACCGTCTGGGTCATGCCCGGCGAGCAGCTGTGCGCGCACGGGCATGCCCAGCCGGAGAGCGATCCAGCGCCGGTAGCTGCACCCGCCGGGCTACCGCCCAGCTTCGAAGCTATCAGCGCCCTGCGCGCGCAACGGACGGCGCAGCCAGCAAACCCGGCGCCGGCACTGCAGCGTCCCCAATTGCACATCAGCGGCTTCGACCCGCGTGCGGCCGGCGGACGGCAAGCCATCAAGCTCGAGCTGCGCGGCATGCCAATGGACTGTGCCGCCGAGGTGCGCATGCTGGCGCGTTCCGGCCTGCGGCTGCGCGACGGCGACAGCTATGCCTTCCAGCGCACCTCGCGCGGCGACTGGCGTCCGGTATTCCTGGAATTCTCCTCGCGCGGTCTGGAGCACGGCCAGTACCGCATCGACATCGAACTGCACAGCCGCCACCCGCAGCAGACGACCGCGTCGCGCACCTGGACCTGCTCGCCGGTGATCCTGGTCCCCAGGCTGGACGCCAGCCTGGGCGAGATCCACCAGACTTTTCTCGCCACCTACAAGAACGTGCGCGTGACGGCCGACGACGCCGGCATCGCACGGGTGCAGGCGCCGGGCGGCGGCCGCGTCGACATCGACGTCACGGCGCGCAACGCCTCGATCGCCCAGCTCGACCTGCGTGACCCGAACGAACGGGGTGGCAAGCTTGATCTCGGCTATTCCACCATCGCCTGGGACGAAGACCTGATCGAGATCGACGTGCCGGTGGCGCCCAGCATCCATCCCTGCCCGGCCACCACGGCCTGCCTGGTGCACGCGGAGCCGGATTCGGCGAGCCAGCGCCACCTGCGCCTGTTCGCACTGGACGAGTGCGTGCTGGGCCGGTTCGAAGACATCGAACCGGAAGCCGACCTGCTGCTGACGCATTACGGTGAGCACGGGGAAGAGCGCGGCGGCCTGACGCGGCGCCTGTCCGGCCGCCACGCCATCATTCGTCCCGGCCGCCATGGCTTCGAGATCGAAGACGTGTCGCGCTACGGCCTGCTGCTCGACGGCGTCTGGCCCGGCAAGCACACGCCGGTGCCGCTGCGCCTGGGCATGCGCATTGCGCTCACGGCCAGCATCCGCGGCGTGGTCGAACTGGAAGTCAGCGCGCTGTGGCCGCACGGGGTCGTGCTGCACCGGCTTGATGCCGGCGCGCGGGCCGAGGCCTTCTGCATCCTGGCGCCGGAAACCCACCCGGGCCATGCCGACTGCGCCACCCAGCCACGCGCGGCGGGGCTGCCGCTGCTGTTCCACCGCGACGGCGGCTTCTTGCACCTGGACCCGGTCACTGGCGTCGAGACGCCGCTGGCGCCGGGCGCGAGCCTGGAGCGCCTGCGCGGCATGGAACGCCAACTGCGCTTTGCCCTTGAACCGTATCCGGAAACGCGGGTGGAAACGCGCGCGCACACCCTCCGCGCCGGCGAGCGCCGGCGTGCTCAAGCCGCGGCCTGGCTCAACGCTTGAAGCGTCAATAGCCGGGCGGGCGCAGGACCAGGAAGATCAGGGCCGTGCCGGCCAGCAGCGCCGCCTGCAGCGCGAACACGATGACCGGAATCCTGAGGTGCTCTGGAATTTTCATGACGCCTCCTTTCGTTTGCGTGCCATAAAAATCCGTGCGTATGACGAGTCTACGCCTGCCGGCGCCGGATGCATACCGCTCCCTTCCGCAAGCTCGCGCCGCCGCTCGCCGCTTCGCTTTAGGCTAAGCATATCCAATGCACATGCGAGCGACTCAATGAAGATCCAACGAATTTCCCCTATTCATGCCACCGCCCTTGCCCTGCTGGTCGCCGCCGGCGGCGCCTCTGCCCAGCAGCCCGCGAAACCGGCTCCCCAGGAACGCGTAGGGCCGAGCACGGTCCAGGAACGCACCAACCCGACCAGCGCCAAGGCCGGTGTCGCCCAGGAAGGCAGCGACGCCGCCGACGCCACTACCCACCTGAACCGCGCCATCCAGGTGATCCACCAGATGGAGCGCGATCAGAAACTCGCCGCCCTGCTCTACAAATCGAAGGGCGTCTTCGTGGTGCCGGACTCGGTGCGGGTCGCGGTCGGTGTCGGCGCGCGCGGCGGCGCCGGGGTGCTGCTGGTGCGCCGCGCCGACGGCTGGGGCACGCCCTCGTTCTACAACATGGCTGGCGTGACCCTGGGCGCACAGCTGGGCGCCGAAGGCGGCGCGATCGCCTTCATCCTCAACGACCAGAAGGCGCTGAACGGCTTCATGCAGGCTAACAAATTCTCGCTGAACGCCGATGCCGGGCTCACCGTAGTCGACTGGTCGAAGAAAGGCGAAGGCTCGCTCGGCTGGGGCGACATCACGGCCTGGTCCGACACCGAAGGCCTGTTCGGCGGAGCGACAATCGCTGTCACCGACATCCGCTTCGACGGCGCCGAGACCGCCGCCTACTACCGCAAGCCGGTGAACGCGCGCGACGTCGTCGCAGGCCGGGTCAACAATCCGCGCGCCGTCGAGCTGCGCGCAGCCTTGGCCGATACCGGCACCGCCGCCGGGTCCGCCGGCTTCGGCGGCAGCAGCGACAGCAAGACCCGCAGCGGTGACAGCGACATGCGCCCGACCCGGCGCGCCGAAGGGAATAAATAAACAAACTCGTTTACTTATCTGCTGAGCTGACCTACACTCCTGGCATTGCTTCATTGCCAAGCCAGGAGTCGTATGCAACATCGTCTGCTTATCGGTAGCGCCTGCCTGCTCGCCCTGCTTTCGACCATCGGGGCCTCGCTCGCCTATCCCCTGCTGCCTCCGCTGTTCGCCGACGCTCAGCCAAGTGCCCTGAATGGCTTCCTCGGGCTGCCGCCCAAACTGCTGTTCGGGATGGCGCTGATGGCCAATCCGATCGGCATGCTGCTCGGCAGCGCGGTGCTCGGTTCGCTATCGGATGCCCTCGGACGGCGCCGCATCCTGCTGCTCACGACGATCGGCGCGGCTTGCGGCCACCTGCTGACGGCTTACGCGCTCTTGACCCAGTCCTATCCACTGCTGGTCGCCGCCCGCTTCGTCACCGGCGTATTGGAGGGGAATGGCGCGATCCTGCGCGCCCTGCTCGCCGAGCGCCTCGAGGGTCCGCTGCGCAACCACGCTCTCTCCTGGCTGAACGGCGCCTTCCACCTCGGCTGGCTGGCCGGGCCGCTGCTGTCGGGCCTGAGCGCGGCTTTTAGCATCACGCTGCCCTTCTATATCGCCGCCGGCGGCCTGTTGCTGGGCGCCGTGCTCTCGCTGCTGGTGCTGCAAGCGGAATCGGCGCCGGGCATCCAGGGCGGCTGGTGGTCGCTGGCGCGCGAGCGCCACGCCTTTACGCTGCTGCGCCACAGCCCCTTGAAGACACTGTTCCTGATTCACCTCGCCTACACCTGCGGCGTAGCCGGCTTCTACGAATTCTTCCCACTCTGGCTGGTTGAAGTGGGCGGCTACGACGCGGCCGGCATCGCCTTCGTCAACATGGCCATGTGTGGCGTCATGACCCTGACCGCCCTCATCGCCGGCCGTGCCCACGCCCGCGACCCGCGCGCCCGCGTCAGCAGCCAGGCAGCCGCGGTGGCGCTCGCGATCCTGTGCGTCGGCATCGGCAACCTGTGGGTGGGCATGGCCGCCATCATCCTGTTCGGCCTGCCGCATGCCTTCTATAATGCGACGCTGCAGGCCTGGGCGGCCGACCGCTTCGCGCAGCACGGCCAGGGCGCCGTCATGGGCCTGCTGTCGACCACCTTCTGCGTCGCGCACATCATCATGGCCTTTGGCGGCGGCCTGCTGGCGATGTTCGATACCCGGCTGGTGCTGATCGTCGGCGGCCTGCTGGCCGCATGGGCGGCCCTATCGATGCGGCGCTGGAGCCGCACGCCCACGCCAACCCAACAGGAATTCGCATGAACACCGCTGAACAGACTTTACTGCTGCTGAAAACCCGCGGACCGCAGACGGCCCAGACGCTGAGCGAGGTCCTGCACCTGACCTCGATGGCGGTGCGCCGCCAGCTCGAAGCGGCCGAAGAAAAAGGCCTGGTGACCCACGTCGACAAGCCGGGCAAGGTCGGCCGCCCGGTGCGCCTGTGGCAGCTGACGGAACTGGGTCACGCGCGCTACCCCGACCGCCATGCGGCGCTGACCGTCGATCTGCTGCAGCAGGTGCGCACCCTGTTCGGGGAGTCCGCCATCGACCGCCTGATCGATGCGCGCGAAACGGCCAGCGAGGCAACTTACCGCGCCGCGATCGATCCGGCAGCGCCGCTCCCCCAGCGCGCCGCCGCGCTGGCCGTGCTGCGCGACGCAGAAGGCTACATGGCCGAGGCCACGGTCGGTGACGATGGCAGCGTCATGCTGGTCGAGAATCACTGCCCGATCTGCGCGGCGGCGCGCAGCTGCCAGAATTTCTGCCGGTCGGAGCTGGATGTGTTCCAGCGCGTGCTGGGGCCGGATGTGAAGGTCGAGCGGGTCGAACATCAGTTGGCGGGCGCGCGCCGGTGCGCTTATCGACTCACGGCGATAGCTTGAACGCGGACTGCTCGTCTAGGAATGATCGCTGACCGGCGGGTTGCTCAACGTTACTGCAGGCAAGGCGCTGGCAGAGCAGCTAAGCATGTGACTCACTACATTGGGATGAAGGATGGTATATACGCTGAAGAGCGTAATCGCTACTAGCTAGAGTTCGTCCATATCCGCAAAATATTTGGGTGTTATACCGGTATAGTTTCCGAACGCGCCATACTTAGCAATATGCGTTAGTCTTATAGCTCCAACTGGTCCACGTTTGTTTTTCGCAACAATTAGTTCGACAGTGCCGATGTCGGGCGAATCTGGGTTGTACCGGGAGTCCATGTAGAGAAAACCTACATGGTCCGCTTCGTCCGCTAAATCAGATGGTGATTGCAGGTCGCCGAGTAGAGGGCGCTTGTTGGGCCGTAGTTCAATCGCTCGTGGGACATTCACCGTCACCAATATCGTAGTTCCAAGCTCACGCGCTAGAGACTTCAGCGAACGGCCTCGACTAAGTAAGCCGCCATCAAATTCCACATAGTCGAGAGAATCGATAACTACTAGCGCCAGTCTCCCGAACGCAGTCTTTTCATTGATACACCTCGACCGTAATTCTTCAAAAGTAAGCGTTGGACTATCGTCAATCAGCAATGGCCGGTCGATTAAATCCCCGATCGCGGCAGTCAGGCGTGGCCAATCTTCCGCGCCGAGACGACCTGAATCAATCTGCCAAAACTCAATCTTTGCCCGTGCGGCTAACATTCGGCTAGAGATATCCGAAGCTTTTGCTTTCAAGCTGAAGACTACCGCGGGCAAGCCTTGGCATACTACTTCCGCAGCTATTTGCAGGGACAAATTCGTTTTCCCCATCGACGGGCGCGACGCTATAACCATAAGGTCTTCGGCCCCAAGGCCGTTTATTAATCGATCTAGATCGGCCAAGCCAGTGGGTATACCACCTACCAAAGGTAAGTCATCCTTCTCGTAGAGCGAATCAATTCTCTCTACCTCTTCAACCATTGCAGCTCTAATTGTCTTCATTCGCTCCGGATTCCGAGCGCGCTGTTTTTGCTCGCTAATTTCCTCTAAGACCTTCACCAGCCCGATAGCGACGTCTTGCCAACCGAGATCAACGTTGCTCCATTCGGAAATTGAAACACCGTCACTGGGCAAACCCTGCAGCCCTGAAAATGGCGCTCCACTATACACAGTCGGCCTTATAAAAATCGGGACAACCCGAGTTTTTCCGGACTCATGGAGAGACATTGCAGTGCTAAGCTCTCGTTCAATACAATAGTCAGAAGCAATGAAGCTGCTGCTAACAAGCAGCAAAATTAGATCAGCTGCAAGCAAGTTTTCGTTAATATCATTTTTCCAGTCACGTCCAGGGACAATCTTTCGATCGCTCCAATCATGTATCAGACCGGTACGTCGAAGAATTGCCAAATGCTCTTCTAGTTGCTCACGATAGACTTCATCCTTGTGAGAATAACTATAGAAAACGCGGATCTTGGGGGATGAGCTCATGATTTCTCAACTTTGGCTACACATACAGAAGAAGCAATCAATACTTAGGCTTAACGAATAAGCTCTATCGTCTGCACCCGACGGATCGCCGGCTTCAAGCCGACTCCGCGCACCCTCTTCTAACCCTGGAGACATAAATAGGCGTTGCGGGCACCCTTATAAAACTATACATTTTTCTCTATATAAGTCCTAAAATCGTCCTCTGTCATCTGATTGTGTCGCGCGTCATACGTGTCGGGAATTTGGTTATAAATCGATCGTGTACTAAAAAAAACGAAAGCCCCAGTGAGGTATCGGCTTACTGGTCTTGCCGACTCAGGCAACTTTCTACCTTTGAACTCGTCGTACTGCCAACAAGCATAAGATTCGTAGTGACCAGGTGAAATTTCTGTAAGTTCTTCACTGATTCCATGATACCCCACCGAGCCGGATAATCCGGTCGGCTGTATTGGTGCAGCCTCCAATCGAAAATAGCTCCAACTAGTATCGCGCCCGAATGACTCGTACGCTAGCTTTGCCGGTTTGAGTATCTCTGCAGTCTTCTCACCGACGTGGAGAGCGATTAATCCCGACTCTTTAGCACGTGACACACTAGTAATGGTGTTGCCGCCGCCTGTCGGGTAGAACATATGGTTTAAGCCTTTTACTTTCGAGATCTCATCGAGCACCGCACAAATGGAGTCGATGTCAGTCCAACAGGCTCTTGCTGGAGCACCCATCGGAAAAAGTTTGTGGGTTAGTTCAGACCACTCGGTTAAATTTCGCGTATGAAAATCTTCGCAGATTTCAAGCCATTCACGCAACCTTAATTTCACGCTCGTAATACTAGGCCGAAGGTTTGGTTCGGTTTCAGTGCACTCCACGAGTAATCGATCGATCGTGGTGGTGTAAATCTCAGGAAGATAGTTTGTTAAGGCAAGTGTCGACCCTGGATTATACTGTCCATCGAATCCTAATTGCTCTCCAGTGAGAGCAATCCATAAGGACTTTGCAAAAGAATACACATCGGCAGGTAGGCCATCAGCTTCGGACGCGTTCCTCCGCATCTCAGGCGCCATTGTGAATTTCGCGCCCACATCGCGCTTCATCGGGGTAATGTTTGTGCGGCTTGGATACTTTACTAATCCGAAGTCAGAAAGACAGAGTTGTCCATCATAGAACAGGAAATTTGCAGGCTTAATGTCTCTGTGTGCAATTTTTCTTGCGTGAAGATCTTCAATGACGCCGGCTAGTTTAATAAAATCGTCGACAATTTCCTTCCACACTTTTCCTTGAACATATTCCGCAAACGGTTGTGCGATCGGCATCGCGAACCACGGCGCAGGCCCAGACTTATCAGCGGGAATGAATTTTTGTAGAAGCGGTATGATTCCCCGGGTAGTTCCAAGCGATTCTAATATACTGGTCTCGACCTTGAACCTCTCATATGTTTCATCAGTAATCGACTTTAGTATTTTTATCGCGACCGATGTCTCCCCTACTCTGGCGGCCTTCCAGACAACACCATTCCCTCCTGAGCCCAACGGTACTTCCAATACCCAGCCATGGAACTGTTGTCCGGCAAGAAAGGAACTTGCCCCTTTTGGTCTATTCATCACGCGTTAGTTTTTAAATATTTAAACAAATGACGCTGCTCTTGAGATACCAACCGCTATTTAATATTACTTTCATGCAGTCGGCACTGCCTACGTGAAAAATAAAACGAGAAACCGGCTGAGACCATAAAGAATTAGAATTTCTTTACACAAGAAGCGATCAAAAAATTCATTTTTGACGCTTTTGAAAAGTAATCTAAGACGTAGTTGCGCTCCCCTGCCTTTAAGCTCCGCGTTCCGACTGCTGACGCCCAAGAGAGCCAATCAGACTGTCCGGTTTTCAAATATTCGTTACGAATTTCCTTAAAGCCGAAGCCCTGCTCAGGAATTTCAAGAACTTTAGCGCGCGCAATTTTGTAGTCCCCGGACAACTCGTAGATGCGGAGCAGAACTTCCCCATAACCTCGCTGTCCCAATAAGAAATCTTCAACAATAACTGCAAGCCAAAACAACTGATACTCAAGAAAATGAGCGTCACCTTTTACATATTCAAGAATAATTTGTGTAAGCTTCTCCTTATCAACAACTGTAGCGCATATGGAATGAATATGTTTAACGAGGTTGGGAAATCTATTGAGGAATAGCGGGAAAAACTCCAGTATTGAATCACTGTGAGATCTCAAGAATCCGAGAATAAGGTCAGCGTCCGATTCTTCGAGTCGCTCTTGCTTGAGTAGCAAAATTAATGAATTGATCTGCTCAACGTTTAATTCCCTTTCCACCTCCATCTCAATCGCAGCAACTTCCACACCGGAGGCACCGTACACTTCTATCTCTTCATGCACAATCTCTTTTAATGATTTTTTGATATCTGATAAAGCCTTCTGCACATCTCCAAAGTCGTGATTATAAAAAGTCTTACTTGGGTTTACGTTTAATCCATAATTTCCAAGGAGCTGTTGAATGCGAAGGAAATCGTGCTTTATTTTTCGCTCATCATCGTCGAATAGCACAAAATCATCCATGAAACGGATGATTTCTTGAGATTTCAAGACTCCCGTCAAGTCAATGAATTTAAGGTATTCATTGCCAATCATCTTGCACGGATATATACCGTGAGGCAGAAAATCTACACTGCGCCCTGCATTAATTTCACGAAAAAATTTTCCCATGGCTTCGCCATCAGTGCGCGAAACTGCATCTTTTGAAGAAAACCAATGACAAATATCGTGGTGATATACACTATTAAAATATGACGCGATATCGAACCGAATATTATATCTGAATTTTTTCGAGGCATTTGATAGCGCATCCTTATACTCTTTGTAAGCAGTATGGACCGGAATTTGGATGCCATCTTTGAATCTGTAACCAAAACTTTGGCGAGTGTTACTGACCGGGCCGCGAAATATGGCTCGATTGCGATAGACTAAGTCATATATAAAATATTCTGCAACGGGATCCAATTTAACAGTTCTTCTTAGATGCCCTTCTGGCTTCGTTGCGTAAACTCGCTGTTGGGATAGAAAACTCTCACCCGCCTTAGTTTCATCGAGAATCTCTTGATAAATGTAGTCGGAGATTTCTTTTGCATGCATTTCAATCATTAACTGATTAGTACGCAAAGGATAAAGCGTAGAATTAAAGTCCGTCTTGTAGAATTCAACGGTTGAAGTCATTTTTTTTAATTAAAATTGGCGTTAAACTGTTTGCGCGCACAGAGATCGCACACCATAGCTCGGGTTGCGACGCTATATATTTCGTGGCAAGTGAAAATCTTATATAACACAATGCTCTCTACTTTTTCTGACCAGAGATTGCGTCTGTGTGTGGCGTTCCTCTAAGTGCATCTTATACCTGACATGCGTGTGCAAAACTTTAACCTTGGGTTGACGCTTTTGGCCATTAGACGCATTGACTCAAGGTCAGTGTGCGCGCACGGTTTTACGAGCACACAGCGTTTCAAAGCCTCATCTCTAACACTAGTCATGCCGCCACGCCGCTGGCCAGGCCGGCAGCGGGATGCGTTCGCTATCGCCGGGCACCGGCACAAAGGCATCCGCTTCCCAGTCCCGCGCCGCCTGCTCGATGCGCTCGCGGCTCGAGGACACGAAGTTCCAGAAGATGTAGCGCCGACCGTCCAGTGGCTCACCACCAATCAGCACGAAGCGCGCGCCAGCAACGGACGACACCCGCACAGGCATGCCCGGCTCGACCATCGCCATGGTATTCGCAGGAATGGCCTCGCCGTCGACCTCGATGGCGCCGATCGGCGCATACACGGCGCTTTCCTCGGGCAGCCCGCCCAGGTCGATCGAGGCGCCCGGCGCCAGCTGCACGTCGAGGTAGAGCGTGGTGCTGAAGGTCGGCACCGGCGAGCTGCGGCCAAACGCCGTGCCCACCAGCACGCGGACGGTAGCGCCTTCGAATTCGACTTCGGGGATGTCCTGTGCCGGCGTGTGCGAAAAGGCGGCCGGTGCTTCCTCGTGCTCGCGTGGCAGCGCGGCCCACAACTGCAGCCCGTGGGTGCGGCGCACGCGGTCGAGCAGGTCGTCGGGCGTGCGCTCGGAATGGACGATGCCGCTGCCGGCCGTCATCCAGTTGATGGCGCCCGGCTCGATGCGCTGCTCGGTGCCGAGGCTGTCGCGGTGCATGATCGCGCCCTCGAACAGGTAAGTGACGGTTGCCAGCCCGATGTGTGGATGCGGGCGGACGTCGTGGCGGGCGCCGGGCTGGGCTTCCACCGGTCCCATGTGATCGAAGAACAGAAAGGGCCCGATCGACTGGCGCGCGGCCGCCGGCAGGATGCGCCTGACCGTGAAGCCGCCGCCGAGGTCCTTGTCATGCGATTTGAACAGGTGGGCGATGGCCATGGCGATTCCTCCGTGCTTGAGTGATTCGCTTACTGTACACCATCCGCCACCGGCTATGGCAGCGGCCCTAGATCAGCTCGCGCACGACGCGGAAGCCGACGATGTCGTTCGACAGCACGCTGGAAAAGCCGTTGCGCAGCGCCGAGCGCAGGTAGCGCGGGTTGTAGAGCCAGGAGCCACCGCGCAGGATGCGGCGCGCGCCGTCGCCGCCGGTCTCCCAGGCGCTGCCGTCCAGCGGCGCGCCTTCGTAGTTGTCGTGCACGACATCCTGCACCCACTCCCACACGTTGCCGTGCATGTCGTACAGGCCCCAGGGGTTGGGCGGGAACATGCCGCTCGGCGTGGTGCCGCCGCGGTAGGCGCCGCGCGGGCCGCCGTTATACGTGAAGCTGCCGTCGTAGTTGGCCTGTTCGGGGCTGATAGTGTCGCCAAAGCTGAACGCCGTGCGGGTGCCGGCGCGGCAGGCGTATTCCCACTCCGCTTCGCTCGGCAGGCGGTAGCGCTTGCCGGTGGCTTTGGTCAGCCACTCGACGTAGCGCTGGGCGTCGTGCCAGGTCACGCCCACCACCGGGTGCGCATCGGTCTGCGGGAAGCCCGGCTCCTGCCAGTTCACTTCGCCCTGCGGCTCCCAGCTTGTCGCCTGCACGAACACACGCCACTCGCCGACGGTGACGGGATAGCGCCCCATCGCGAAGGGACGCTCGATGCCGACCCAGCGCTGGGGGGTCTCGCGCTCCAGCCATTTTTTCTGGGCGCCGGCCGCCATCGCGATCTTGCGCTCGTGCTCGTGGGAGCCCATCTGGAAGCGCCCGGTCGGGATCAGGACCAGCGAGGGCCCGCTGCCGGCACCAATCAGGAAGGGGTCGCTCAGCATGCCGTCGCCGTCGGCCACCGGGCTGCCCGGCGTCGGCATCAGCTGCTGCAGCTCGCTCGCCGTGCGCGCCGCCTGCAATTCGCGTGCACGCTTCTGCTCAAGCAGATAGGCCGCGGCGGCCTTGGCCTGGGCCGCCTTGCGCAGCGCTTCTTCCTCGGCCAGCCGCGCCTTGGCAAGCTCCTCGTCGCGCTTGGCCAGCAGTTGCTGGCGCAGCGCTTCCTTGCGCGCTGCCCGCGCTTCTTCCTGGGCCGCGCGCTCGCGCCGCTGCTGTTCCCGGCGCTGCTGTGCCAGCAGCGCACGCGCCGCCGCCTTTGCCTGTTCCTCGGCCTCGCGCTGGGCGGCCAGTTCGCGCGCGCGGCGCTCCTGTGCCGCGCGCTCGGCGGCCTCGCATGCCGCGATTTCTTCCGGCGACGGGCCGACGGCGTTTTTCAAATTTTCCAATAGTGCCCGCACGGTCGGCGGACGCGCCGCCGGATCCTGCGCGCAGCCGGCGCGCAGGGCATCCCACTGGTGCGGCTTCAGGCTGGCCGGAGATGCCCTTAGCGCCGGCGGCAGCGCGCCGTCGAGCATCTGGTAGATCATCATCGAGACCGCGTACACGTCCAGCGTCGGCGCCGGCTGTCCGTCCGGGCTGCCGGCTTCCGGCGCGCGGTAGCCGGCGGTGCCCGACGTACTCGGTGCATCCAGCGGTGACGTGCTGCCGCTGCCACGGGCGCGCGCTGCGATGCCGAAGTCGAGCAGTTTGACTTCGCCACGTTTGGTCACGAACACGTTGCCCGGCTTGATATCGCGGTGGACCAGGCCGTGCTTGTCCCATGCGTAGTCGAGGGCCGCGGCCACCGGTTCGATCAGGGCCAGCACCCGCTCGAACGGGAGTCTGCCTTCGCGTCCCAGCAGGCTGTCGAGGTCCTCGCCTTCCAGGCATTCCATGATGATGAAATAGCTGGCGGTGGCCGGGTCCTGGGCCCATTCGTAGACCCGCACGATGTTTTCGTGGGCCAGGCGGCGTGCGCGCGTGGCCTCCTGGATCAGGAGCTTGGCTTGCGGCGCGGATTGGGTCAGCTGCGGCGGCAGGATCTTCAGGGCCACCTGGGCGCTGTGGCCCAGCTCCGCGTGGGTGGCCAGGTCGGTCGCCTGCCACACCTGACCCATGCCGCCATGCGCGATCAGGCGCTCCAGGCGGTAGCGACGGTTCTGCGGCCCCAGTTCCTGGCCCGCCATCAGGCCGATCTCGGTACCGGGGCGCGTGCGCGGCGCCGGCGCGTCATCCATTTCTGCCGCTTCCGGCGCCGGCACATAGGCCGCGTCCAGGATCGCGTTCTTGCGCAGGTCGAATTCGGTCCGGCTCAAAAGCCCGTCCTCGTGCAGCGCGCGCAGTTCGCGGATCTTGTCGATGGCAGTCTGCATTGCTTCGCTTACTTGTCCTTCAATGCACGGGCCTGGGCCGCCAGCAACACGACCTGGTGCTGGCGGTCCTTGTCGACCTCCAGCTCGCGCCGAGCCTGCTCGTCGCGCACCAGCTGCAGCGCCTCGGCGGAGCTCAGCTTGCCCTCGCCTGCCAGGCCGGCCAGTGCGGCCAGCTGGTCGGCATCCATGCCCGCGTGCACGCGCGTCTTCATGTAGTCGTTGAGCAGCGCCGCATTTGGCGCCGCACTCAGTGCCAGCTTGGCGGTGTCGTCCATCGTGGCAAAGGCTTCCAGGCGGCGCAGCTCGAGCGCATGGCGCCGCTCCTCGCCCTCAAGCCCGACGTCCTGCATGGCGCGCGCCTGGCGCGCATCGAGCTCAATGGTGCGGGCAAGCTTGTCCAGCTGGGCCGTGGTACGGGTGGATTCGATGCGCTGGCGCGCCTGCTCGTCTTCCCACTCCTGCAGGCGCTCGGCGTCGCGGCGCCGTGCGGTATTCGCCAGCACCAGGCTCTGGTGCTGCCCGACGTGTTCTTCCTCGTCGATTTCACGCGCGCGGCGCGCCGCATCGGCTTCGCTCTCGCGCAGCCGCGCCAGCTCGGCGCGCTGGCGGTCGGCATCCTCGATCAGGGCGGCCTGCTCGATCTTGTAGCGGATCTGCTGCTGCAACAGTTGCTGCGAGAAGCGCTGGCGTGCGATCACCTGGGCCTGGCGCGCATCCTGCTGCGCCACTTCGAGTTCGCTGCGCATGCGCAGCTGGGCCAGCGCCCGCAGGTGTTTCCATTCCTGGGCTTCGTCGGCGCGGCGGGCGCCCTTCTTCGCCAGTTCGTGTTCGAGTTCCGCCAGCACGTCGCCCGCCCCGCGCTCCAGCGCCTGCTTGCGCGAACTGGCGTCGAGGATGCGCGCATACAGCTCGATCTGGCGCGCACGCACGGCGTGGGCACGGTCGGCGCCCTGCAGCGACAGTTCTGCGCGGGCGATCGCGTCATCCTGGCGCAGCTCGCGTTCGCGCTGGCGCACGCGCGCCGCCTGCTCGGCACGACGAAGCCGCTGCCATTCCTCGGCATCGTAGAGGTCGTCCAGGTGTTTCGCATGCTCGACGCGCACATGGCGCTCGTCGGCCGCCAGCCACAGGCTGCCCACTTTGGCGCGGTTGGCGTCGTATTTGTCGTGGCGCAGTTCGACGGTATCGACCTTCACCACCGCCAGCCCATACTCGGCCAGAAGCAGTTTCAGGCCGCCCTGCAGGCGCTCGTCCAGCTGCTCGCGCAGTTCGCGGTGACCTGCCATTTCGCGGATCGAGCGTGCACCGACGAATTCCTCGGCCAGCTGGCGCACTGGCGCAGTTAACAGTTCGCGCAGCTCGTTCACGCCGATGGTGCCAGGGGTGGTCATGAAATGGCGGGCAAAGGCCGGCACGTTCTCGATGCGCACGCTGACCGTGAGGCGCGCGCTCACTGCCAGCTGCTCGCTGGTCGCCACGTCGTCGAAGCGGAAGTCGACCGGTAGCGCGCCGGTGCGGGTGACCAGGATTTCGGCGTGCTGGTCGCGCAGCAGGTGGTTCAGGCGCGTGAAGAAGCCTTCGATCTCGTACTCGCCCTGCGGCACCTCGGTCGCCTTGTCGCCCTGCAGGATGTAGGCGCGCGCGGTGGCCGGCACGCGCAACGTCTTGACGAACACGCCGGACAGCTCGCGTACACCGAAGAACACGGCCAGTTCGTCGGGACCGGCGACCCAGCGGTTTTCCTTGAGCAGCGGCGGATTGCGCGGCGCGCCCAGGATCAGGCCGCAGCCGGCGCAATAGCGCGCATCGCCGCCATTCTTGCGCTCGCAGCGCGGGCAGCTGGCGCCTTTCACTCCGAACATCTGGAACATATCCGACTCCGTTTCGTTACAACACATTGCTGATCGATTCTAGCGCAGCTGAGCGAGATTCAAATGATCCCGATCCTGTCCACGCACGCCACACTGGCGCCACGCGAGCGGATGGACTCGCGCCAGCCCTCGGGCAACTGGCTTTCCCAGGCGCGTGGCACCAGGATCCGATCGCCCGGCGCGGCTTCACGCGCAAGCAGCGCACATTTCGGCGCCACGCCCTCCACCGTCTCGACCTGTCCCGCGTGCCAGCTCGATGACTGCCCCGTCGCCAGCACCCGGCCGCGCGCCAGGAATTCGCGTCCGCGCGCCATGCGGTCGGCCATGACCAGCGCCAGCTCGAAGGAGCCGCCCTGGAAGTGTTCGACGCCAAAGCGCACCGTGGTGCGCCACTGCCCCAGGCCGCGGCCGTCGAAATGGCGCGCCCCTGCCAGCACCGCCCGTACCCGCGCCTGCAGCGCAACGTCGACGCCAGGCGCGGCGATGCTCGCCTCTTCCTCGCCCTCATGCGGCGCCGGGCGCACGCTCACTTCCACCCAGCACAGGCTGTCGCCGGCGCCGCCACTGTACAGGGGGAACCAGGCGCGCGCCGCGGACACGCCAGCGGCCGGATCGGGATGGCCGCTCAAGGCGCCCAGGTGCGGCAAGCCGTCCGCGCCGCCGAGCAGCACGCCTACCGGCGCCTGGTGCAGGCCGTGGCCGTCGATGCGCCCGAGCTGCCAGGCGTCGGACCAGCCATTGGCCACCACCGGAGCGCTAGGCTGCCAGAGTCCGCGCACCATACGGTCGGCCAGCACGCAGGCCAGTTCCCAGTCACGGCCGCCGGGCATCGGCGCGCGATCCAGGCTCAGCACCACCTGCTCACGGCTGTCGAAGCGCGCTTCGGTATGGCGCGCCAGGCGCACCACTTCCTGCATGCGCTGCGCGATGTGCGGGGCGTCCGGCACGCTGCATTTCACGTCCGCCCGGCCGCCGCGCGGACGCACGGTGGCGGTCACGGTCAGCAGCGCACCGTCTGGCGCCAGGCTGCGCACGGTAATCGCAGGCGCGTTCATGCCGCCACCTCGCGCCGCGCCGCGCAGTCGCATTCGAGGTTGGCGACGATGCGGTCGGCCTCTTCCAGCAGCAGCGGCACCATGGCCGCATCGCTCAGCTTCATGCGCGCCAGCAGCGCCCAGGCTTCGTCCAGCGCGGCCGCGGCGCGGCGGCTGTGGCGTGCACGGCGCAGCTGCTCGGCGCCTGGCAGCATCTGACCCGGTGCGGCCAGTTCCAGCGCCGGCATCGTGCCCACCGACAGGCTCACCAGGTCGAGTCGGCGCAGCAGCTCCTGGTGGTGGCGAAACGCGGCGCAGTCGCCGGGCAGGATGGCCAGGCGCCAGCCGCACATCAGGCCGGGCAGTTCCAGGAACAGGCGTCGCAGCGCTTTCGCATCTTCCTGGGCCGCATCGAACGCTTCCTGTTTGGGCGACAGTGCCGCAGCGGGGACCGGCTGCAGCGCCAGCCGGGCCGACAACAGCGCCGCCATGTCGCGCGATGCGCCCAGGTCGACCGGCACGCAATCGTCCACCATCACGCCGAAGCGGGTGTACAGCAACTGGTTGAAACCGGTGCGGAAGGCATTCCACTCCTCGAACGTGGTGCAGGGCGGCAGCTCCAGGTTGCCCTGGGCCAGCTCGCGCTGCAGGGCCGCCTCCAGCGACGCCACAAAGCCGCCAAGGGCCACCTGCGCTTCGCCTTCGCTGGCCAGGTACAGGTCGAAGCGCTGCTGGGTTTCGCGCGGGTCGGGCGTGTCGATCGCAAAGGCGACGCGCAGGCCGATCTCCGGCGCGGCCGCAAAGGGCAGCAGCTCGCACTGGTACGGTCCCGGATGCACGCACCAGGCGCTCTCCCCTTCGAGGATCGCGGCGCGCGCCCCTTCGCTCAGGCGCCGCGTGTGGCCTTCGCGATTGGCCAGCACGGCAAAGCACCCGGCCGGCACCGTGCAGCCCTTCGTCAAGGGCAGCGCGATGAAGCCCGCACCGAGCCCGGCAAGGTCGGGCTGCGGCTGGCGGAAGGGCCGGGTGAACAGGTTCAGCATGCCTTGGTTCCGGTCGGCTCCACGGTGAAACGGGCGCCGTGGCGCTGGAAGTGGACGGCGGGTGCATCGGCAAAGGGCCAGGGGCCTTCGCACTCGCCGTCCGTGTCGAGGGTCCCTTCGAGCACCGTGCTGCCCGCCCCATCGCGCACGCGCAGGGGCTGCCCCTCGCGCAGCAAGGTAGCCGCGAGCGGCGACTGCGGGTCGAGCTGCAGGATCACGCGCGCGCCGACGAAGTGCAGGCGCCAGGCGCCGTCGTCGGTAACCAGGGTCTCGAGCGCGGTGCCGCTGTCGGCGGCGCGCAGCATGCCGCCACTGCCCTGCCAGCGGTGTGGCGCCGTTTGCGCGCGGCGCCCATCGGCCAGCGTGCGCAGGCGGCGAGTCGTCAGCGGCGAGGCCTGCAGCGCCGTCCGTTCGCCCGCCGTCAGCGGACGGCTGCCGTCGAGCGCCCCCAGGAGCACCGCGTCGTCCAGCATCAGGCGGTCGCCCTCCACCCGGCGCCCTGAGAGCAGCTGCGCCTGCAACTTGCGGTCCAGTTCCGTCATGCCCATCATCTTGTCTCCTCATTGCCGGCGCTACTGAGCCGGGCGATCGCCGCGTCGCGCCGTTTGCGCAAGGTCGGCAGCGACACCCCGTCCAGCATCGCGAGCTGCTGCATGGTCGGCAGTTCGCCGGTGGCCGGGTCCAGCCATTCGGACGGATAACTGTCATCGAAAGGTCCGAGCAGCTTCAGGTAGACCGCCAGCCGCACCGGCAGCGTATCGTCCGCCATCATGCGCAGTGCCCAGCTGCCGCGCTCCTGCGCCGCCGCTGCCATCTGAAGGTAGCGGGGGGATAGTGAAACCTGCTGCGCCACCTGCTCGGCCAGCAGGGGCAGCGGCTCGGCAGCCTGCTCGTCGTACACCGGCTCGGCAAGATCGAGTTCTTCCTGCCGCGCTTCGAGAATGCGGTCGGGTCCCGGCGTGCTGGCCTGTTCAGATTCGCCGATCACGCGCCAGTAGTCGTCAATCCAGGCTGTCGCGTCGTTCGCGTCCTGCAGCCAGTCGCGGTCGCCGTTTGCGGACAGCGCCTCGTATTCGCCGATCTCGCGCAGCATGGCGCCGATCTTGTCCGGGCTGTCCTTCAGGGCGGCAAAGCGCTTGGAGCGGGTATGCAGCGGCCCTGGTGCGCCGGTGAAGCGCTCCAGCGATTCGCTCCAGCGCAGGATCCATTCAGGACGGCAGCTGGCCACGCCGGTCAGCAGCCGCGCCTCGATCGGTTCCGCCTCCACTGAACGCGCGAGGATGGCGCCGACCTGCTCGCGGTGCTCGCGCCAGGCCTTGAACAGGCGCGCGACCTCGCCGTAGGCCGTGTCCAGCATCCGATAGGCGTACATGCGGTTGGGGCTGCAAGGGCGGCCGCAGGCGGCCTGGTAATTGTCGCTATCGACCTTGTCGCGCAGGACGGCGTACAGGTCGTTGAACTTCTTGCGCAGCAGGGCTTCGCCGCCGGGCAGGTTCCAGAAAGCCCCCATGCGCGCATGTTCGCCGGCCACCGCCGTGCACAGGGCCGCCCAGTCATTCGGGCGCGCTCCCAGTTCGTAGACCAGGCCCAGGGCCAGTTCGCGCACGCTGTCGCCATAGCTGTTGCCTGGCGCCTCGCCACGGCCACCGTCCGCGCGCAGCAGGCGCGCCACGGCGTCGACGTACTCCGGCAGCAGCGCTTCGCCCTCCGGCCCGGCCAGCCGGACAGGATCAATGCGGGCGAGCGCCTGCAGCGAGCATTGCCCGAGCAACTTGCGGACCTGCTCCCAACCGTGCTCCTGGTACCGGGTTCCCGGCAAACGCATACCTTCCTCATCCTATGGCCATCCGCACAAGAGCGGATTGTCAACAGATGATGCCATACAAACACAAAATCGAGGCGCGCAGATGAGGGTCATTCCCCCTTCTGTTCAGGAGACTGCTGTTGCATGTATTTTAACAGCGCAGCCACCACCGGCGCGGCATGGGCGCCGCCGGTCAGGCTGGACTCGCTGACGAAGGCGGCAAAGGCGAGCCGGCGCGTCTGCCCAGGCAGGCTGCCGGGCTCCAGCCAGCCCATGAACCACACGGTCGCCATGCCGTCGTCGCCGGTCGGCGCAGTGCCGGTCTTGCCGAACAGGCCAGGGCGCAGGCGCTGGAACTCCTTGCCGCGGAAGGCCGAAGCGGCGGTGCCGTGGTCGA
This sequence comes from Massilia sp. IC2-477, assembly GCF_020707265.1. Taxonomy (GTDB): domain Bacteria; phylum Pseudomonadota; class Gammaproteobacteria; order Burkholderiales; family Burkholderiaceae_D; genus Telluria. The sequence continues at coordinate 145,507 of NZ_JAJFEQ010000003.1, read as the reverse complement.
CCACGCCCTTCATGCCGGCGCGGATGCGGTCCAGGCGCACGCCCAGTTCCCGGCCCGGCTGCGGCGCCGCTTCGCGGCCGTCGAGTTCGAGCAGCAGGCGCGGCGTTACGGTCCTGCCCTGCCCGACCGCGGCGGCGACCAGCGCCATCTGCAGCGGTGTCGCCTGCATGCGCAGGCCGATGGCCATCTGCCGCACTTCGTGGCGGGTGGCGATCGGATCCAGCATGGACGGGCTGGCCTGTAGCGCGTCCCAGGCCGACCAGCGGAAGTCCTGCGGCAGCAGGCCGCCGTCGAGCCGCAGCGGCGAGCCGAAACCGAGCCGACGCGCCATGCCGGCAACCGGGCGCAGCGGGTCGATCGCCCCTGCTTCGAGCTCGCGCACGCCTGCAAGTCCGCCTTGGGCACTGCCACCCAGGCTGCGGTCGCCCAGTTCAGCCGCCCAGGCAAACCAGGTGTTCACGCTATAGCTCATCGCCTGCGCCAGGCCGAAGCGGCCTTCGACGGCGCGCGCTTCGGCCAGCTGTTCGCGGAAGTTCGTGATGCGTGCAGCGCCGTCCACCGGATAGGCAGGTGCGCCGATACGGAATCGGTAGCCGGCATCATTTGCCATGGCGTCGATCTCGGCCAGGGGCAAGCCCTGCAGCAGGCGCTCGAAGCGGGCATCCTCGCGCGCCGCCGCTTCCAGGCCCAGGGCGGTGACGACCTTGAAGGTGGAGCCGGGCGCGCGGGCGGCGGCGCCGTCGTGCTGGAAGGCCGGCAGCCGCAGCGGGCTACGCGCCGGGTCGGCGCGGTCGAAGTCGCGCAGTTCCGGCCAGCGCGCCGCATCCGCCGTGCCGACGCCGCCCCCGGCTGCGGCCAGAATGTCGCCATTGCCGGCGTCGAGCAGCACCAGGCCCGCCTGCCGGCCCGCCGGCACCGGCTGCGCGCCGTGGCAAGCCTTGCCGTCCCATTGCCCCTGGCGCAGGCCGATGCAGTCGAGCGCCGCCTGGCTTGCCGCCTGCAGGCGCAGGTCCAGGCTCAGGCGCGCCGTATGGCTGGCCCCTGGGAGGCGCGCCAGCATGCCCGCGATGCTCGACGCATGGTCGCGGTGCACGCCCAGCAGTGGGCCGAGTCCGGCCGCCTGGGCCGCCGCGCTGGCCCTGCCGTCGGTCCACAGGACTTCGCCGCGGCTGCCGGCAAGCTGCACCTCGGCCGTTGCCGGCCGCGCCAGGGATTGCGTCACGGGGAGCGCCTGCCAGGCCAGGCGGCCATCCTGGAGCCGCAGGTGGCGATAGGCCGCATCCGCGCTGCCGGCCAGTTGCGCCAGGTCGAGCGGCTCGACCTCGAGCACGATGCGGCGCGCGCCCGGCAGCGGCGCCAGCTGCACGCGCTGGACCGCGTCGCGATCGCGGCAGGCGCGCCCGTCGCAGGCGCCGCTCACATTGACGGTCGCGCCCTCGACCCGGCGCAGGCGTCCGGCCAACAGCAGCTCGGCCGCTTCTACGGCGTCCAGCGTGAGCACGGCGCTAGCTCCCTGGCCGCCATGGTCCCAGGCGCCGACCCGCCGCCACGGCGCCCAGCCTTCCGGCAGGCGCGCGAACAGGCGCATCGCCGCCACCGGCAAACCTTCGTCCTGCGTCACCGGCACGCCGCCGACGCTGGCCTGCCACTGGCCTTGGCTGCCGGAACGCACGCGCCAGGCCAGCAGGCGGCGCTCGCTATTAAAGACGTGAAGCTGCTCGCGCACGAAGGCCCCGTCAGCACGGTAATACAGGCGCTCGAGCAGCCGGCGCCCAGCATCGTCCAGCGGCACGGACTCCCAGCCGGGCAGCGGCGCGCGATCCTCAGGTGCAGTCGCCTGCCAGGCAGCCAGGTCGCGCGGCGCCAGCTCGGCCAGGCCGTTGCGACCCAGACGAATGAGGCCGCGTGCCTGCAGTTGTTCGAACAACAAGGCGTCTTCCAGCCCGCGCGCGGGCGTTGCCGGCACCCGGTATTCGCCCGGCGCGAGCGCCAGCGGCGGTAGCACGGTGCCCTGGCCGAAGGCCTGGACCAGGCCCGTTCCGTCCGTGCCCGCTACCGCGCGCTGCACCAGAAGCTCGCCGGCCTGCGGACAGGCGCTGCTGGCGCGGCGCATGAAACGCAGTGCCCCGTCCTGCCACACCAGCCAGCCCGAGCTGCCCAGCAGGCCTTCGGCCCGGGTGCCGCGCACGGCCACGCCATTGCCGGCGTCGCCGATCCAGCTTGCCCTGCCGGCGCCGGCATCCCACAGCACGCGCAGCGGACGCCGCGCATCGCCGCGCAGTTCGACGCGCGGCATGTTCGAACCGGGCAAGGCCAGCAGCGCGGTGCGGGCCGGTGCAGCCACTTCTGCAAACGGGTAGCCGATCCGCAGCGGCAGCGTCCCGGCACACAGGTCGACGCGTAGCGGCGCTTCCAGGCGCATGTTGGATGCCACCACCAGCGCCGCAGCGCCGTGCTGGTGCACGGAGATGCCGGACTCACGCGGCACGCGCACGGTCACGCCGCCCAGCAGCGGCTGCAGCGTGGCCAGGGCGGCGCCGCCTTGCTCGGGCTCGCCGGCGGTTGGCAGCGAACGGGCCGCCAGTGCCAGCACCAGGGCGCCGAGCGCAGCGGCGCCAATCGCCAGCAGCGTCCACAGGTTGATGGACACGCGCGGCGCCACTGCCGTCTTGCTGCCGATGCGCAGGTTGCGCGCGCGCCGCCGCGCCGTCCGGCTGGCGGCAAGGCTGTCCATCAAGGAGGCAAGCGTGGCTGTCATCGTGGTCCGCTGGTTGGCGCGGCCGGATGCGGCCGCCTCGCAATCGCTTAGCGGAGGGCCGGTGAAACCCATCCGTGCGCGCTGCGGTACGCACGCATCGGCGCGGGATTTTTGCAGCTTATCCCGCGTTTTCCGCGTCTCGTCGCAATCCGTTCGCGGTCAAGGAAGCCTTGTCCTACAGTGCACACATCGACCACCCACCTGAAGGAGCAATACCATGAACATCATGAAGCATATGGAAGCCGTCTTCGTCGTCGCGATGAGCCTCGCGGTCTCGGGCAGCTACCTGCTGGACGCCATCCCCGAAGCCCAGGCCCGCAACTACACTGCCGACGCCGCCATGGTGGCCAGTGGCGACAAGGTCGCCGTCGTGACCGTCAGCGCAAAGCGCCTGTCGGCCGAGGAAAAGCAGATCGCCGGGGCGCGCGGATGAGTGCCGCAGGCCTGCCCGCTGTAGCGTCAACGCGACAGCGGGTGGCCCCTGGCGCCGCGATTTGTATCACGCTACTGCAGCGTTTGCCTGCCCTTCTGTATCAAGTGTAAGTATCTGTTTTAAAGCTCCATTCCGCCCTCCTGCGGCGATATAGTGGGTCATCCGCTTCTGGATCTGGAGACCCGACATGAAACCTGCCTACACCCTCGCTGCACTGATCGCCCTTGGCGCCGCATTCGCGCCGCTGCCGTCGATGGCGCAGACCGACTTCCAACTGTATATCGGCTCGGCCCCGCCGGCGCCCATCTATGAGGCCGTCCCCCGCGCGCGCCACGGCTATGTCTGGGCGCCCGGCTACTGGGAATGGCGCGGCCGCCGCCACGACTGGGTGCCGGGCCACTGGGTCGCCGCCCGCCCGGGCTACGTGTATGCACCGCCGCGCTGGCACCAGCGCCAGGGTGGCTGGTACATGGAACCGGGCCGCTGGGACCGTGACCGCGACGGCATCCCCGACCGCTACGAGCGCCGCGGCTACGCCCCGGTGTACGCGGGCGGCTACCGCGATGGCCGCGACTACTACCGCGACGGCCGCCGCTACGACCGCGACCGCGACGGCATCCCCGACCGCTACGAGCGTGGCGGCCGCCGCGACACCGACCGTGACGGCGTACCGAACCGCTACGACCGTGACCTCGACAACGACGGCGTGAGCAACCGCCGCGACCGCGACATGGACGGCGACGGCGTGCCGAACCGCTACGACCATCGTCCGGAAAATCCGTATCGCCGCTGATACCGGCATTCCAGGAACGGACCAGAAAGGCAGCTTCGGCTGCCTTTTTTGCTATAGTCTGCGCCCATGATCGACCACGCCGTCCTGCTCGCCGCCGCCTTCAAGGGTGAACTCGCCGCCAGCCGCAAGCTCGCCGCCCGCACCGGGATGCCGGAAGCCGAGGCGCTGCACGCCACGCTCACGCTGCAGGCCGGCGCTGCCGGACTGGCCCAGCTGCTGGCCGAGCGTGCGGCGCTGCGCCTGCGCAGCGAACAGGGCGCCAGCGCGCGCCGCGCCCAGGCCGCCGCCAGCCTGGCGCGCCGCAGTGCACCGTCTGGCGCGCCGGCCTGGCGTGCCTGGTTCGACGGCTCGGCGCGTCCCAATCCGGGCCGTTGCGGCATCGGCGCCGTCCTGATAGGCCCGGACGGCTTGCGGGTGGAAGTCTCGCGCACGGCAGGCTATGGAAACAGCAGCGAAGCTGAGTACCAGGCCCTGATCGCCGCACTGGAGGCAGCCGTCGCCCACGGCGCCGAGGCACCAAGCTTCCACGGCGATAGCCAGGTGGTGGTCGATGATGTGAACGCCCCTGACAGCGCGAGCGCCGCGGCGCTGCGCCCCTACCGCGAGCGGGCGCGTGCCCTGCTCGCCCAACTGCCCGGCGCCACGCTGCGCTGGATCCCGCGCCACAAGAACACGGCCGCCGACGCCCTGTCGCAGCGCGCCGTCCCGCCAATCACCGAAGACACGCATGAACGACCCGAAGAATCCCCCGAACCTTGACCTGGCTACCTGGCGTCCACGCCTGGCCGCGATGGCCGCAGGCGCCAGCGGCGGCGACGGCGCCCACGACAGCGCCCACCTGGAGCGCGTCTGGCGCAATGCCCAGGCCCTGCTAGAACAGCACCCGGAAGCCGACGCACTGGTCGTGATGGCGGCCTGCTACCTGCACGACCTGGTCAACCTGCCGAAGAACGACCCGGAACGCGACCAGGCATCGCGCCGATCCGCCAAGCTGGCGCTCCACCAGCTCGCATGGATGAACTTCCCGCCCGAGAAGCTGGACGCGGTGGCGCACGCGATCGAGGCGCACAGCTTTTCGGCCAACATCCCGGCCGAGTCGCTGGAAGCGAAGATCGTGCAGGACGCCGACCGCCTGGATGGCCTCGGCGCAGTCGGCCTGGCGCGCATGTTCTACATCGCCGGCCGCATGGGAAGCGGGCTGGCGCACCCGGAGGATCCGCTGGGTGTGCAGCGCGAATTCGACGACCGCAGCTACGCGCTCGACCACATCATGGTCAAGCTGGCTAAGCTGCCGGGGATGATGCAAACGGCCGGCGGCCGCGCACTGGCCGAGGAACGGCTGGCGCGGCTGCTGGCGTTTCGCGAAGAATTCGCCGCCGAGAGCGGCGCGCAGGATGTCTGAAATGACTTTCCCAGTGTTAAGATAAAGCCAGTCTTCCCGTCCGAGGCATTCATGACCAGCTCGACCGTGTTACCGAAATCCACACCTGGCAAGCTGAATTTCGTCCTGGTCTGCATCTTCATCGACATGCTCGGCATCGGCCTGATCGTCCCGGTGCTGCCCCTGCTGGTCGGGCAGTTCGTCCCCAGCCGCGACGACCAGGCCCTGTGGTTCGGCGTTCTGGGCTCGACCTTCGGCGTGCTGCAGTTCCTGTTCATGCCGGCGCTGGGCGCCTTGAGCGACCGCGTTGGGCGGCGCCCGGTGCTGCTGTATTCGATGGCAGGCATGTGCCTCAATTTCCTCGTCACGGCCTGGGCGCCGACCCTGTTCTGGCTGTTCGTCGGCCGCATCATCGGCGGCATGTCCTCGGCCAGCATGTCAGTGGCCGCGGCCTATGCCTCGGACATCTCGACCAAGGAAAACCGGGCGAAAAGCTTCGGCAAGATCGGCGCCGCCTTCGGCCTCGGTTTCATCTGCGGCCCGGTGCTGGGCGGCCTGCTGGGCAATACCGACCTGCACCTGCCTTTCTACGTGGCGGCGGCCCTGGGCGCGGCCAACCTGGTCTACGGTTACTTCCTGGTGCCGGAGTCGCTTGCTCCCGGCAAGCGTCCGCCCTTCGCCTGGTCGCGCCTGAACCCGCTCGCCGCCCTGCTGCGCCTGGCCCGGCGCCAGGACATCCGCGGCCTGCTCGTTGCCATTACCCTGGTCACCTTCGGCCAGATGATGCTGCAGTCGACCTGGGTGCTGTACACCACCTTCCGCTTCGACTGGACCCCGCGCGACAACGGCATCGCCCTGTTCTGCGTGGGCCTGGTGTCCGCCGTGGTGCAGGCCGGGCTGCTGGCGGTGCTGATCCGGCGCTTCGGCGAAGTGCGGCTGTCGCTGCTGGGTATTACCTCGGGCGCGTTTGCCTTTCTTGGCTACGGTTTGGCCACGCAAGGCTGGATGATGTATGCCCTGATCCTGTGTAATGTGCTGTCCTTCGCCGCCGGGCCGGCGCTGCAGGCCATCGTCTCCAAGTCCACCCCGGCCGACCAGCAGGGTGAGCTCATGGGTTCGCTGCAGTCGATCAGCAGCCTGGGCGTGATCGTCACCCCGCTGATCGGCACCGCGATCCTGGCCCGGGTCAGCCATCTGCCGTCCGGCGACTGGCGCCTCGGCAGCCATTTCTTCCTGTGCGCCGCCATGCAGGCGTGCGCCGTGCTGGTGGCCTGGCTCTACTTCCGCACCCACCGCGTCCATGACAGCCACGACGAGCACCACAGCGTGAACGCCTGATGCCGGGGCTGGTCCTGGCGGCCGTGCTGTGCGCGGCCCTGCTGCACGCCGCCTGGAACGCGGCCATCAAGGCCGAGCCGGACAAGCTGCGCGCGGCCGGCGCGGTCACGCTCGGCGCCGCCCTGCTGGGGGCGGCGAGCCTGCCATACCTAGCAGCGCCGCTGGGCGCCAGCTGGCCCTACATCGCCGGCTCGACCGCGCTGCACCTCATCTACTACCGGCTGCTGGCCGCCACCTACCGCGACGCCGACTTCAGCCACGCCTATCCCCTGATGCGCGGCGCGGCGCCGGTGCTGGCTGCGCTGGCCAACAGCGGCAGCGAAGCGCTGCACCCGGCGCAGGCGCTGGCGCTCGGCCTCGTGTTCGCCGGCGGCGCCGTGGTCTGCGTGGGCGGTGGCGGACTGCGCGCCTCGCGCCGCACCCTGGGACTAGCCCTCTTGACTGCCGTGATAGTTGCCGCCTGCACCCTGGTCGATGGGTTGGGCGTGCGCCGCTCGGGGGCGCCAGCGGCGTACACGGCCTGGCTGTTCCTGCTCACGGGCTTGGGCGTGAGCTTGACCGGCCCACGCCGGCTGCGCGGCGAACTGGGCGCCTATGTGCGCGCCCGGCCCCTGCTGGTGCTGGGCGGCGGCATCGCCACCGTCGGTTCCTACGGCATCGCGCTGTGGGCGATGACGATGGCGCCGATCGCCGTGGTGGCGGCGCTGCGCGAGACCTCGATCGTGTTCGCGGCGGCGATCGCCGCCTGGGTGCTGCGCGAACGGGTCGGGCCGGCGCGCATCGCCGGCGCCGTCCTGATCGCGGGCGGCGCAGCGGTACTGCGCCTGGCGTGACGCTTTAGAACTTCATCTCCAGCGTGGTGCGCAGCTTGACGCTGTCCGGATAGTCCCAGCGCCGCTTCTCCAGGCCGCGCACCGGGTCGAAGTAACTCGGCTCGAAGGAATTGTCTTCTCCCAGCAGGTTCGACAGGGCCACGCGCAGGGTGAGCTTCGGATTGAAAGTCCAGGCGGCGTAGGCATCGAGGTCGGTGCGGCCGACGCGGTAGAAGCCGCGCTCCCGGTCGACCTGAACGTAGCCGCCGCGCCGGTAGGCCACGCTGGCGCCCGCCGCCAGCGCCCCGGACTTGTAGTCGGCACCCAGGTTGGCGGTGAGCGGCGTCTGCTGCTCCATGCGGTTGTTCGGGCCCGGCACCGATGCGACTCGCGACCAGTAGCGGCTGACGCTGGCGCGCAGGTCGATGGCCGGTGCGCCGGCAAACAGCGACTTGAGCGGGAACTTCGTTTCGATCTCGAGGCTGCGCATCACGGCGCGGTCGTCGTTCACCGGGGTGAAGATCCAGCGCAGGCCATCGAAATAGATCTCGTTGCTGATGTAGTCGTCGATCCGCCGCAGCGCGCCGCTGACCGACAGCATGGCTCCCTCGGCCCAGTAGTGCTCCCAGGCCGCATCGAGGCCCCAGGCCAGCTCCGGCTTCAGGTCCGGGTTGCCCTGGAAGTCTGCTTCGGTGGCGCTGTTGTTTTCCCAGGCCGAACGGCGCGGCACGATGTCGTTCAGTTCGGGCGACTTGTAGGTACGGCTCACCGCGAAACGCAGCTGGTCGGCCGGTTTGTCGTCCTTGCCGAGGAATTTGTACAGGGTCTGCAGGATCGGGCTCAGGACGCTCGAGCGCACCTTGGTCGATTCGACGGCATTGCCCGCCACCCGTGTGCGCACGCCTTCCCAGCGCGCGCCCAGGTAGACCGACCAGGCCGGGGTGATGGTCCATTCGTCCTGGCCGTAGAAAGCGGCGCGCTTGAGGTTCGCGCGAAAATTCTCGTCCAGCAGCCAGCCGGCAGGGAACACACGGACGGTATCGCGTTCGGCGCGGATGTCGCTGCTTTCGTTGTAGCGCAGGTCCCATCCCAGCGCCAGCAGATGGCCGCCGTCGATCGTGCGGGTCGCCTTGCCGGTGGAATTCAGGCCCCGGGCGTGGGTGTCGGACAGCACGCTGCCTTCGGTCTCGGGCAAGCCGCGCGCATCCAGCCCGCTGCGCCGGTAGAAGCGCTTGCTCGAGGACCACTCGGCGCCGAGCTTGGCCTCGAGCTTGAGGCTGGAATCCAGGCTGCGAGTCCAGGACAGGTCGGACTTGAGCATGCGGTCGTCGAACTCGCCGAAGGTCTGCAGGTCCGGCGTCTGCGGCGGCCGGCCGATCCAGGTGGTGACGATGGGATGAGCGCCGTTGCGGAAACTGGCGCTGTTGAAGATGCTTTCCCAAGCCAGGGTATCGCCGTTGTCGAGCGTCCAGTTCAGGCGCGGGCTCAGGTTCAGGCGGTTCATGTGCCCCTTCTCCGGCGCATGGGTCGTGCGGTACAGGTCGACCCTGCCGTCGGGCCGCGTGTTTTCTTCGAAGCCACCCCACTCGCGATCCAGGCTGTCGTGGTTGCCGCTGGCCGAGAACGACCAGGACGATTTTTCGCCGGTGTCGCCGACCTCGGTGCTGAAGGTCGGCCCCGTGAAGTCGCTCGAGAGCAGGTAGCCCAGCTTGGCCTCGCGCTGGCGCTTGCTGGCTTTCTTTCGCAGCACGATGTTGATGGTGCCGGCCACCGACTCGCTTGAGAACTCGGCGGTGGCCACGCGCAGCACCTCGATGCGCTCGATTATGTCGGGAGACAGCGTGTCGAGGGCGAAGCCGGCCGGGGTGCGCTCGCCGTTGACCAGGATCTGGGTATAGCCGCCGCCCAGGCCGCGCATCCGGATCTCCGTACTGCGGCCGGCGCCGGTCGTCACCGTCACGCCCGGGATGCGTTTGAGCACGTCGGCGACATTGCTGTCCCCATAGCGCACCACCTCCTCGCGCTTGACGACGATGCGGGCGGCCGTGTCGTCGCGCCGGGCGTCGTAACCGGCGCCCTTCACTTCCACCTGCTGGACAAGGCCACTGCTTGCGGACTCCTGAGCGGCTGCCTGGGCACAGAGCCCGGCCATGAGGATTGCCAGATTACGGGGGCGCAGCATTGTCATTCTCCACTCTCCAGAAATAGTTGTTCAAATAATGTGAAGAACTATATTCCACGGAGTGGCAATGTGTAAACGTAGCACGGAACATATTATTGCTATGACATAGCAATGTTTAATGCCACGCCACAGAAAAAGCCCGGCACAGTGGCCGGGCTCGACGGATCAGGCTTCCGCTCAGAACTTGAGTTCGTAAGTTGCCCGGTAACGGACGCCCTGCGGGAACACCATGTTCCGGGTCTGCGATCCGATACGCGCATCCTCGTAGGTGCTTTCGTTGACGAAGTCCTGGTGGAAGATGTTACTGATCGCAAAGCGCAGCTGGCGCTGGGCGTCGAACTTCCACAGCGCGTACCAGTCCAGTTCGCGGCGCGGCGCGACATAGGCGCGCTGGTTGATCGAGACCCGCACCGGGCCGCCCTTGCGGAAGGCGAAGCTGCCGCCGGTGCTCAGGGCGCCGCGCTTGTAGTCGGCGCCCAGGCTGACGGTGAGCGGGGTTTGCTGGTCGAGTCGGTTGTTTGGGCCGGGTACCGATTCGACGCGCGACCAGTTGCGGTTGACGCTGGCGCGCAGGTCGAGCGCCGGCGCGTCCTGCATCACGGCCTTGAGCGGGAACTTGGTCTCGATCTCCAGCGAACGCGTAGTGGCGCTGTCCTGGTTGCTCGGAGTCGTGATCCAGCGCTCGCCGTCGAAGAAGGTCAGGTTGCGGGTGAAGTCGGTGATCTTGCGCGACGAGACGCTGATCGACAGCAGCGCGCCTTCGGCCCAGTAGTGCTCGTACGCGGCGTCAATGCCGAAGGCCAGTTCGGGCTTGAGGTTCGGGTTGCCGCGGTAGTCCGGTTCGGTCGAGCTGTTGTTCTCGCTGATCTGGCGGCGCGGCGTCAGGCTGCCCACGCTTGGCGCCTTGTAGGTGCGGGTCAGCGCCAGGCGCAGCTGGTCGCCCTTCTTGCCCGGGATCTTGTACAGCGTCTGCATGATCGGGCTCCAGACATTGGAGCTGGCTTTCCCGTCCGGGAAGGTATTGCCGGTGACGTCGGTGCGGATGCCTTCCCAGCGCGCGCCCAGGTACATCGACCAGGCCGGGGTGATGTTCCATTCGTCCTGCGCGAACACGGCCAGGCGCTTGACGCGCGCTTCCGAGGTTTCGTACTGGGGCACATTGCCGCTCACGCGCACCAGGTTGGTGTCGCGGCGTTCGTCGTCGCGGGTGTCGATGCCGCCGTCCCAGCCGAAGGCGAAGGTATGGCCTTTCTCGATCGTGCGGCTGTATTTGCCGGTGCTGTTCACGCCACGGTCGCGGCCCGTCAGATCGCTGGTGGCGTCGAGCAGCGGCACGCCGGACGTCGAGCTGGCGGTGCGGTGCGACACGCTGTCGTTCTTGCCGGCCTGGATGCCGACCTTCAGGTCGAGCTTGGCGCCAGATTCGAACTTGCGCGACCACATCAGGTCCGAACGCAGGAAGTCGTTGTCCCCCTTGAAGGCGTTGAACAGGTCCGGATAGGGCAGCGCATCGCCAATGTAGGTGATGGTCGGCTGATGGAAGCGGTTGCGGAAGCGGTGCGAGTTCAGGAAGGTCTGCGAAGTCAGGGTATGGTCCTGGCCCAGGGTCCAGTTCAGGCGCGGGCTGATGTTCAGGCCGGTGACCTGTCCTTTCTGCGGCAGCCGGCTGGTGCGGTACAGGTTGGTTTGCCCGTTCGGCGCCACGCCGAACTCGGTGCCCCAGGATTCGAACTCGAAGCGGTCGTGGAAGGCGTTGGCCGACAGCGAGTACGAGAACTTGCCGTCGCGGTCGGACAGCTGCAGGTTGGCGTTCGGCCCCCAGCTGTTGCTCGAGGCCTGGGCCGCCAGCTTCAGTTCGCGCATGCGGTTCTTCACCGAGCGCTTCAGGATGATGTTGATGGTACCGGCCACCGACTGGGTCGAGAACTCGGCGCTGGCGGCGCGCAGCACCTCGATACGCTCGATCGAGTCCGGCGCCAGCGAGTCCATGGTGAAGCCACTAGGCGCCCGCTCGCCGTTGATCAGGACCTGGGTATAACCGGCGCCCAGGCCGCGCATGCGGATCTCGCCGCCGCGGCCATTCGAGCTGTTGACCGTGATGCCGGGCACGCGCTTGAGCACGTCCAGCACATTGGTGTCGCCGTACTTGGTGATTTCCTCGCTGGTGACGACCACCTTGGCGGCGGTATCGTCGCGCCGCGGATCATACGTATCCGCCGTGCCCTTCACTTCCACCTGCTGGATCTTCTTGCCCTGCTCCGCCTTCGGCGCCTCGGCTTTGACGGTGGCCGGGGCCTGGGCCTCCTGCGCGGAGGCGCCGAGGATCGGGAGGCAGAAGCTGACCGCGGCAGCAAGCGCAGTCATGCGGAAAGGGCTGGATTGGAAGGACATGGCTACGTCAAAAGTGATAGGAGTAGCAATTGTCCCAGAAGCAACTCAGCCTGTCTGCAAGAATCGAATATGCATGCGGCAACTTTTTAATGCAGACGCCCGCGCGTACAACACTGGAGTACACTGCGGGCTGGAGCGGCACTCATGCTTTTCTGCACATTTCCGTGCTACAAGGCCGCTATAATGCGCGATCGTTTCCACACCGAGAGGCCTATTAAAGTGTCCCGTCTAAAAGTCCTGCCCCAGTATGTGATGCCGAAAACGGCGCTGACCAACTTCGCCGGCCGCGTCGCCGGCGCCAAGGGCGGCGCCATGACCACGCGCCTGATCCGCTGGTTCGTCGGCAAGTACGGCGTCAATATGGACGAGGCGGCAAACCCGGACATCGCCAGCTACAGCAGCTTCAACGAATTCTTCACGCGCCCGCTGCGTGTTGACGCGCGTCCGCTGGCGGCGGCCGATTTCGTGTGCCCGGTGGACGGCGCCATCAGCCAGTTCGGCGACATCGACGACCACCACATCTTCCAGGCCAAGGGCCATAAATTCACCTCGGCGGAGCTGGTGGGCGGCGACGCGACGCTGGCGGCGCACTTCCAGCACGGCCACTTCGCCAACCTCTACCTGAGCCCCAAGGACTACCACCGCATCCACATGCCCTGCGACGGACGCCTGACGCGGATGATCTACGTGCCGGGCAAGCTGTTCTCGGTGAACCCGACCACGGCGCGCGGCGTGCCGGGCCTGTTCGCCCGCAACGAGCGCGTCGTCTGCGTGTTCGAGTCGGAAGAACACGGCCCCTTCGTGATGACCCTGGTGGGCGCCACCATCGTCGGCAGCATGGCGACCGCCTGGCATGGCGTGGTGAACCCGCCGCGCATGCCACGCATCTGCGAATGGAGTTACGAGTCCCACCCGGTGGTGCTGAAAAAAGGCGAAGAAATGGGCCGCTTCCTGCTCGGCTCCACCGTCGTCATGCTGTTCAAGAAGGGCGCGATCGCCTTCAACCAGGAGTGGGCGCCGGAACGCCCGGTGCGCCTGGGCGAGACGATGGGGAACCGTCCGCGCTGAGCACGGCCTGCGGCCGGTGGCCCGCTTCCGTGCACTTTTCTTCCATCAGGTCCAGGAAGGCCCGGGTCTTGGCCGGCATCAGCCGGCGTCCCGGGAACACCGCCCATCCCTGGGTGGTCGGCGGTTCCCATTCCGGCAGTACCCGTACCAGTTCTCCCGTTTGCAGATAAGGGCTGGCAAAGGTCAGCGCGCTCGCGGCGATGCCGGCGCCGCGCGCCGCCAGCCGAGCCAGCAGCTCGGGCGAATTCGCCGTCAGGCGCGCCGGCATTTGCCGCTCCCAGCGCAGCTTGCCGCGGGTGAGCACCCAGGGCGCGGCGCTGCCGTAGCGGCTCAGCATGCACAGCAAGTCGTGTTCGAGCAGATCGTCGGGATGCTCGGGAATCCCGTGGCGCGCCAGGTAGGCGGGCGACGCGTACAGTCCCCAGTACTCGAGGTTGATCGGCCGCGCGTTGAGCGACGCATCGTCCGGCAGCTCGCCCATGCGGATCGCGATGTCGAAATTCTCGGCGATCAGGTCGACCCGGCGCGGCGACAGGTCCAGTTCCAGCGACACGCCGGGATAACGGTCGATGAAGCGTGCAATCACCTCGTGCAGGCCGAGGTTGGCGAAGTCGCCCGGCAGCGAAATGCGCAGCTTGCCGCTCGGCTCCCCCTGCCGGTGCTGGGCCAAGGCGCCGGCCGCCTCCACTTCTTCTGCCACCTTGCGCGCGTGTTCCAGCAAGCTGGCGCCGAATTCCGTCACCACCAGCTTGCGCGTGGTCCGCTGCAACAGGCGTTCGCCCAGCTTCTGCTCCAGCAGGGCGATACGGCGCGAGACCGTCGATTTGGGCAGCTGCACGCGCTCGGCGGCGCGGCTGAAACTGCCTGCCTCGACGATGCGGGCGAACAGCAGCAGGTCATTCGGTTCGACTTCCATGATTGTTCCACCAGTAGGATAATGTTATCCATTCTACTGGCTTCCGGATTGATTTTGGAACCATTACAGTGTGTCCATCAACACTCCCAACACAAAGGACACGACATGAACATCCTGCAGATCACTTCCAGCGTACGTGGCAACGATTCGGAATCGAGCCGCGTTGCCAACCTCATCGTGGGCAAACTGGTCTCGAGCAATCCGGACGCGAAAGTCGTGCGCCGCGACTTCGGCGCCCAGCCGCACCCGCTGCTGGACGGCGCCGCCGTCGGCGCCCTGTTCACCCCGGCCGAGCAGCGCAGCGCCGAGCAGGCGGCCCGCGTGGCCCTGGACGACGCCCTGATCGCGGAAGCGCAGGCGGCCGACGTGATCGTGATCGGCGCTCCAATGTACAACTTCGGCATGCCGGTGCAGCTGAAGAACTGGTTCGACGCGATCGCCCGTTCCGGCGTGACCTTCCGTTATACCGAGACCGGCCCGGAAGGTCTGCTGAAGAACAAGAAGGTGTACGTGGCCACCGCCCGCGGCGGCATCTATCCGGCGGACGCCGACCCGCAAGTGCCGCACATCCGCATGCTGCTGAACTTCCTGGGCCTGACCGACCACACCTTCATCTATTCGTCGGGCCTGAACATGGGTCCGGATGCAGCGACCAAGGGCAAGCAGGAAGCCGACGCAGCGGTGGAAGCCGCGCTGGCGTAAGATCTCGCCGTTCAGGGAGCGGCGGGCAAGCGACCAACACACAAAGGAGAACAGCATGACCGAGCAAAACGTGACCAACACGATCGCAGCTATTGCGAAGAGCCGCGGCGTCGAACGCCTGATCCAGGGCCAGTTCGTGATGGATGGCGCCGGCGTGAAGATCAACCGCGTGCTGACCGGTTCGCTGCAGCGCCGCCTCGATCCCTTCCTGATGCTCGATGCCTTCGGCAGCGACCAGGCGGGCGATTACATCGCCGGCTTCCCGGAGCACCCTCACCGCGGCTTCGAGACCGTCACCTATATGCTCAACGGCCGCATGCGCCACCGCGACAGCGCCGGCAACGAAGGCCTGGTGACCAATGGCGGCGTGCAGTGGATGACGGCCGGCCGCGGCGTGATCCACTCCGAGATGCCGGAGCAGGACGAGGGACTGATGGAAGGCTTCCAGCTGTGGCTCAACCTGCCGGCCAGGGACAAGATGGGGGCGCCCTGGTACCGCGACATCCCGACCGAGGAAGTGCCGCGCTTTACCAATGACGAGGGCGTGACGGTGCAGGTGATCGCGGGCGAAACGCAGGGCGTGAAGGGCGCGGTACAGCGCGCGCACACCGAGCCGCTGTACCTCGATATCGCGATCCCGGCCGGCGTCACCTACGAGCAGCCGATCCCGCAGGGTCACAACGCCTTCCTCTATGTGTACCGCGGTGACGCGGTGGTCGAGGGCAAGGGCGTGGGCAAGACGCGCATGGCGGTGCTGGATAACGCTGCGGGCGCCGACGGCGTGCGCATCAAGGCGGTCGAGGCGACCAGATTGATCCTGCTCGCCGGCCGTCCGCTCAACGAGCCGATCGCCCAGCACGGCCCCTTCGTGATGAACACCACCGAAGAGCTGTACCAGGCCTTCGACGACTTCCGGGCCGGCCGCTTCGCTTGAAGCACTGATGCGCTACACTGACGGGATGACGCAAGTTCATCCCGTTTTTTTATGCCTCTGATCGACACCGTTGCCGACCTTCTTTCGCGCGCCAGCCGCGCGCTCGGTTTCGAGACCGCGGACTCCTTCCCGCCCGGCCACGCCTACGCGCGCACGCGCTGGAACAAGGCCTACTTCGACATTCCCTCGGACCTGAAACCCGACGCGATCGAGCAGCGCATGTGCGAGGCGATCGCCAACACCCCTGGGCTGTTCGGCGAGATCCAGAACCCGACCCCGCGCATGCAGCGCACCCTGCTGGGCATCATCGAGGCACGCCTGCGCCGCGGCCAGGGCGCGCCGAACGACCTGGCGCAACTGCTCGTAGCAGCCTACCGCAGCCCGCACACCGTGGAGACGGTGCCTGGCCTGCGCCAGGCGATCCGCGATACCTCCGGCTATGAGCCCCACGTGCAGGCCAATGCGATCCTTGCCTACCTCGCGGACGCGCCCGCGGCCTTCGGTGTCATCGAGGCGCGGCCGTAAGCTGCGCGGGATGTGCCGCGTTGCTCGGCACGTAGCGCTCGCGCAGCAGCATGAACGGGGTCTCCACTAGCTTATACAGCAGCCAGCCGGTCAGCACCGACAAGGCTAGTAGCGCAGCAATGGTCATTGGATGTTCGGCCCCGTAGCCATGGGACGCCATCCACTGCGCGGCCATGACGCACAGCGGCTTGTGCAGCAGGTATATCGCGTAGGACCACAGCGCCAATGCGCCCGCACCAGGCACCTTGAGCCGGCGCAGCACGGAATCCTCCGCCACCGCCGCCACGATCAGGAGGGAAAAGCCCAGCGCCATCAGCGGGAAGCCGAATACGGTGATGCCGTAGCCGTAGCGGTCGTCGAGGAAGAACCAGAACGCCACCCCGCAGGCGAGCAGTCCCAAGCCGCCCATCAGGTTACCGTGGCGGGTCAGGCGGGTCCACGCGCCGGGATGGTGGTTGCGCAGCAGCGCCAGGGCGACGCCCGCCACCAGTTCGTCCACTCTGCAGAAGCTAGAGTAATAAATGTACTTGAAATAGAAGTAAAGCTTATGGTTCTCCCCTGCCATCTCCTGCCATAGCTCGGCCCGGACTAGCATGCCGGCCACGAAGACCAAGGCAATCGCCGTCCAGCCCAGCCGCAGCGAGCCGCCGAACAGCGCGCCGAGCAGCGCGACGACGGGCAGCAGCAGATAGAACTGCTCCTCGATCGCCAGCGACCAGCTATGGGAAAACGCGCTGCCCGGCTCCAGCGCGAAGTTCTGGATGAAGCTCGCATACTCCCACAGCGGCAGCAGCGGATCGTCGCCGCGGAAGGCCGGCCACAGGAAGTAGAGGGCCAGCACCACCCAGTAGTTCGGCAGCGTGCGCAGCAGGCGCCGCGCGTAGAAATGCTTCAGGGAGAAGCCGCCGGGACTCTTCATCGCCGTGAAGATCTGATTACCGATCAGGTAGCCCGACAACGCGAAGAACAGGTCGACGCCGACCCAGCCGACCTCTCCCACCCAGCCGAAGGTCGGCGCGTCGCTCACGAACAGCACGTAGTGATGCAGCACCACCAGCGTGACGGCGAGCGCGCGCAGCGTATCGAGGCCGTGGATGCGGGTGGTGGTGGAAGGCATGCCGTACATCGTCGTTGGGGAATGGCGGATCATGCCACGCTGCCGCACCGCACGCCAAGGTTTGCCGATAAAATGTCGGCACCTCATCTCTATCCCGGATCACCACCGCAATGACTTCCCCGAACAAGTACCAGTTCAAATCCGTCAACTACACCGGCCTCGCGAAGGGCCCGCGCGTCATCATCATGGGTGCGACCCACGGCAACGAGGTCTGCGGCACCATCGCCATCCGCCGCGTGATGGAGGACATCGACAGTGGCAAGCTGCAGATCGCGGCCGGCAGCGTGACCTTCGTGCCGGTGGTGAACCCGAAGGCCTTTGAACAGAACACCCGCAACGGCGACCGCAACCTGAATCGCAACCTGTTCCCGAAGGACGCCCCGCAGGACTTCGAGGACCACATCGCCAACTGGCTGTGCCCCCTGCTGGCCCAGCATGACGTGCTGCTCGACCTGCACTCCTTCAATGCGGTCGGCGGCCAGCCTTTCGTGATGGTCGGGCCGCTGAACAACGACGGTCCGCTGCAGCCCTTCAAGCACGCGGAGAAAGAGCGTGCATGGGCACGCCGCCTGGGCGTGAAGCGCTTCGTGGATGGCTGGCTGGCGGCCTACGGCGACGGCGTCAAGCGCCGCAGCCGCAATGCCGATGAACTGGAAACCGTGCTGCGCTACGGCGTCGGCACCACCGAATACATGCGCACCACCGGCGGCTATGCGCTGACGCTCGAATGCGGCCAGCACGTGGACCCGGAGGCACCGGAAGTCGCCTACCGCGCCATCATGAACACCCTGGCGCACCTGGGCCTGATCAAGGCGCCGGACCCGCAGCCGGTGCCTTTCGAGGAGATGGAAGCGCTGTCGATGGTCGTGGTGCACGACAAGCTGCATGCAGACGACGCCTTCTCGCGCCAGTGGGCCAGTTTCGATCCTGTGAACGAAGGCGACGAGATCGGCGTGCGCGCCGACGGCAGCAGGGTCACCGCCGAATTCAGCGGCCGCATCCTGTTCCCTGACGCGAAGGCCGGCGCCAATTCGGAATGGTACTACCTGACCCGCCCGAACCCCTCCTTCGGCCGCGAGTAAGCCGGCGTCGTCTCGGCCTCCTGCCCCTGCAAAGCGCAAATTCCAGCGGCCTCAGCAGGGATTCCGGACATATCGTAAAATTGCGATATTCGGATCGAAAGAACCCGATACAAGGAAGATTCTATGGACATCGACGCGATCCACAAGGCCCTGGCCAACCCGGTGCGGCGCCAGATCCTGCACTGGCTGAAGGATCCGCACCAGCACTTCGCCGAGCAGGAACACCCGCTCGACCTGGGCGTCTGCTGCAAGCTGATCGACCAGCGCACCGGCCTGTCGCAATCGACGGTCTCGGCCCACCTGGCGACCCTGCACAAGGCGGGGCTGGTGAGCACACGGCGCGTCGGACAGTTCATCTTCTTCCAGCGTAACGAGGAGGTTATTCAAGCCTTCCTCGATCAACTGAACGACGGACTTTAGGAGTAGAACGCATGACGACGATGTTTGACCCGCTCAAGGTAGGAGCGCTGGAACTGCCGAACCGTATCATCATGGCGCCGCTCACCCGCGCACGCGCCGTCGGCGCGGGCCGCGTGCCCAACGCGCTGATGGTGGATTACTACGTGCAGCGCGCGTCGGCAGGCCTGATCCTGTCGGAAGCCACCGCCGTCACGCCGCGCGGCGTGGGCTATGCCGACACCCCGGGCATCTGGTCGGATGAACAGGTCGAAGGCTGGAAGAAGGTCACCGAAGCGGTGCACAAGGCCGGCGGCCGCATCTTCCTGCAGCTGTGGCACGTGGGCCGCATCTCGGACCCGGTCTTCCTCGACGGCGAGCTGCCGGAAGCACCGTCGGCAATCGCCGCCAAGGGCCATGTGAGCCTGGTGCGTCCGATGCGCGACTACACCACCCCGCGCGCGCTGGAGCTGTCCGAGATCCCGCGCATCGTGGCCGAATATCGCAAGGGCGCCGAGAACGCCAAGAAGGCCGGCTTCGACGGCGTCGAAGTCCACGGCGCCAACGGCTACCTGCTCGACCAGTTCCTGCAGGACTCCACCAACCAGCGCAATGACCAGTACGGCGGCTCGATCGAAAACCGCGCCCGCCTGATGCTGGAAGTGACCGACGCCTGCATCGAGGTGTGGGGAGCCGACCGCGTTGGCATGCACCTGGCGCCACGCCGCGATTCGCATGACATGGGCGACTCGACCCCGGCGGAGACCTTTGGCTACGTCGCACGCGAACTGGGCAAACGCGGCATCGCCTTCATCTGCGCCCGCGAAGCGATCGGCGACGACAGCCTGCGCGCCCACCTCAAGAAGGAATTCGGCGGCGTCTACATCGCCAACGAAAAGCTGACCAAGGAAAGCGCACAGCAGCTGATCGCCTCGGGCGAAGCGGATGCGGTGGCCTTCGGCGTGTGGTTCATCGCCAACCCCGACCTGCCGCAGCGCCTCAAGCAGGACGCACCGCTGAACACGCCGCGTCCGGAACTGTTCTATGCGCCGGGGGCGGAGGGGTATATTGACTACCCTGCTCTCGCTTGAGCAGTCGCTAGGCAGCAAACTTGGGTCCCGGCCTTCGCCGGGACCCAAGTTCTTCAGCAAATCACCAAAATCTCCTTGCACCACAAGACCGTACATACGCTCTGCAAACCGATATGCACGTGGTGTAAATGACAGCCCTCCCATGCTATTCTTGCGCGATTAATTTTTAACGCGCCTCGATAGCGCTGTCCAGGAGACCCCGTGAAACACTTCGCACCCCGCGTGATGGCGATCGCCATCGCTTCCGCCCTTGCCTTCAACGCCGCGCACGCCGCCCCAGCTCCGGCACGCGCCGAGAACGCCTATCTGTCGCAGGCGGACGCCATGGCCCGTTCGGCGCGCGTGTCGAACGTGGACTACGTGCTCGACTTCACGCTCACCGGCAAGGAAAACTTCGCGGGCACGACCACCGTCACCTTCGACCTCAAGGACACCGATTCGGCCCTGACGATCGACCTCGACAAGGCGACCGTGAAATCGGTCACCGTCAACGGCAAGCAGGTCACCCCGGCCTACAACAACTGGTTCATCACGCTGGCCCCGCAAGACCTCGCCAAGGGCCGCAACACCGTCACCATCAGCTACGAGCGCGCCCACAGCACCAACGGCGAAGGCCTGCACCGCATGGTCGATCCGGTCGATGGCCGCGTCTATACCTACTCGCACTTCGAGCCGGCCGCCGCGCACCAGATGTTCGCCGTGTTCGACCAGCCCGACCTGAAGGCCACCTACACCGTCACCGTCAATGCCCCGGCCGACTGGCACGTGGTCACCACCACCCGCGAATCGAATATCGCGGATGCGAGCGGCGGCAAGCGCTGGACCTTCCCGAAGACCAAGAAGCTCAGCCCCTACAACTTCTCGCTGCACGCGGGTCCGTATAGGGTCTGGGAAGACAACAGCGGCAAGTACCCGATGCGCCTGTTCGCGCGCCAGTCCGTCGCCGCGCAGGTGACCCCGGCGGACTGGTTCCGCTACACCAAGGGCGGCATCACCTTCTTCGAGAACTACTTCGGCATCCCTTACCAGTTCGAGAAGTATGACCAGCTCCTGGTGCCGGACTTCCTGTACGGCGCCATGGAAAACGCGGCGGCGATCACCTTTGCCGAAGGCGGCTTCCTGTACAAGGCCGAGATGACCGCCGCCCAGAAGGCGCGCCTGGCGGAAGTCATCCTGCACGAGATGGCGCACCAGTGGTTCGGCGACCTGGTCACCATGAAGTGGTGGAACGGCCTGTGGCTGAACGAGAGCTTCGCGTCCTTCATGGCGACCCTGGCCACGGCCGAATCGACCGAGTTCAAGGACGCCTGGCAGGCCTTCTACCAGGAAGACAAGCAGGGTGCGTACAACATGGACCAGAAGGTGTCGACGCACCCGATCGAAGTGCCGGTGCCCTCCTCGGCCAACGCCTTCGACAACATCGACGCCATTACCTACTCGAAGGGCGCCTCGACCCTGAAGCAGCTGCGCCACATGCTGGGCGAAGAAGTGTTCCGCAAGGGCGTGCACAACTACCTGGTCAAGTACTCGTGGCAGAACGCGAAGCTGGAAGACTTCATCGGCAGCCTCGGCGAAGCGGCCGGCCGCGACCTGAGCAAATGGACCCAGGACTGGCTGTACCAGGCCGGCGTGAACACCATCACCGCCAGCTACAGCTGCTCCAACGGCAAGATCAAGGACTTCTCGCTGGCGCAGACCGCGCCGAGCAAGGCCCTGCCGACCCTGCGCGAGCAGCGCGTGCAGGTCGGCGCCTTCAAGCTCGAGAACGGCAAGCTGGTACTAGCCAAGAACGTACCGGTGACCTACTCGGGCGCCAAAACCGCCGTTCCAGGCATGGTCGGCGCAGCCTGCCCGGACTTGGTCTATCCGAACTACCAGGACTGGGGCTTCGTGAAGGTCAACCTCGACAAGCGCAGTTTCGACACCGCCCGTACCACCCTCGGCGGCGTGGACGACCCGCTGCTGCGCGCCATGCTGTGGCAGGCGCTGTGGGACGGCGTGCGCGACGCCAAGCTGCCGCTCAACGAATTCATCCAGGTCGCCCTCGCCAATGCGCCGCAGGAGAAGGATTACACCCTGCTGGGCGACGTGCTGGGCAAGGTGACGTTCTCCAAGTACTACCTCGATGCGATGGGCCTAAACAATGCCTACAGCCGCCAGACCACCAAGGCGCTGGAAGACATGACCTGGCAAGGCGTGGTCGCCTACAAGGGCAACGACAACTTCCAGCGCCGCTGGTTCGGCGCCTACATGAGCGTGGCGAGCAGCCCGGAAGCACTGGCGCGCCTGGCAGGCATGCTGGAGGGTAAAGGCGCCGAAGGCCTGAACATCAGCCAGGACCAGCGCTGGGCCATCATCAACCGCCTGAACCGCTTCAATTACCAGGGCGCGGCTGCGCTGGTGGAAGCCGAGCAGGCGCGCGACAAGTCGGACACCGGCCAGGGCGCTGCCATCGCGGCCACCGTGGTGCGTCCGGATCCGAAGGTCAAGGGCGAGTGGCTGGCCACCGTGGAGGACCTGAAGACCAAGCTGCCGTTCTCGCGCGTGCGCACGGCGATGGGCGCCATGTACCCGGTCGAGCAGCACAAGCTGGCCGAGCAGACTGCCAATGACCGCCTGGCGAAGCTGCCGGCGATCGACAAGGTGGCCGGTCCGGTGTTCATGCGCAGCTATGCCAACACCATGATCCCGGCCAGCTGCACGCCGCAGAGCGTCCAGCGCCTGCAGCGCGCCGCCGACAGCATGAAGGAGCTGTCGGCCGGCACCCGCCGCTCGCTGCTCGACACGCTGCAGGAAGACCAGCGCTGCGTGGCGATCAAGAAGGCATTGACCGCACCGAAGTCGTGATTTGACCTACGCGGCTTACCCACGCCGCACGCCCGGCTGGCCTTTGCTGGCCACGCTGGGCGTTCACCTGCTGCTGGCCTGGAGCTGGCGGCTTGCGCATCCGCCGGCCCGGGACCTGCAGGGGGAGCGCGTGTTCGAACTGCTTCCCGTGCTGCCTCCCGCGCCGCGGCAAGCGGAAGTACGTCCCAAGCCTCCCCCACTCCGCACCGCCACGCCCGTTGCACCCGGTACGCGCAACGCCCCGAGGGCTGCAATCAGCGAGCCCGAGCCGATCACGCCGGCAGTCGATGCACCGGCACCAAGCGCCGATCCCTTCGCCATCAGCGAGCCGGCGCCAGCGGCGGAACCGGCGCTCGATGCCATGGTTGGCCGCGCCAAACGCGACGCCCGTGCGATCGACCGCGAGCTCAGGAAAGGTAAATCAGGCGTACCCGAAGTCGCCGACACGCCCTGGGCACGCTTTCGCAGCGCGCTGGAAGCCGCCCACATCGACCGGGGCATGGGAGTGAGCAGCGAGACCTATACTGCGCCCGACGGACAGGTCATCTACCGCTTCCGCCGCAATGGAAGAACCATGTGCCGCACCGGCGGCAGCGTCGGGCCGAAGATCGGCGGCGCCGTCGGCGGCGGCGAGGTGCTGTTCGACGTGCAGGGCGGCGGCGGGCGAGCCGGTGAAATCCAGTGCCCGAGCCACGCCCAATGGAAGCGCGACTGATACTGTCGGCCTGCGCGCCCATTCCTTGTTTTCTGCCGGCGACCCCTCGTTTTCGTCATTCCATCGGCGCCCCCTTTTTCGCCAGGGGCGCGGCACGCTAAGATGCCGCCATCAACGAACAAGGAGATGGATGTGAAAACGATGATCGCCGCCGTGCTCGCGGTCTGCTGCCTGTCCGCCGCCCCGGCCCACGCCCAGGAGGGCCGGGTCATCACGGCCGCCCACGGCGCGGCGCAGGAGTGGCTGAAACTGGTGGACGCCGAAAACTATGCGGCCGCCTACGAGGCAAGCGCGAACGAGGTGCGGGCCAAAACCCCGAAGTTCGCCTGGAACATGCTGCTCAGCGCCGTCCACCTGCCGCTCGGCCAGCTGCGCGCACGAAAACTCGTGACCACGGCGCCCGAAGCGGGCGGCAAGCGGGTCAAGTTCGAGTTCGACTCGCAATTCGAGAAGGACAAGCAGGTGCGCGAGAACGTCACCACCGTGCTCGACCAGGATGGCAAGTGGCGCGTGACCGGCTACACCGTCGCCTCGGACTGAGCGCCTAGCGCGGCCCCGGGCCCTTGGCCGTCGGCGCGCACAGCTCCACCACCCGGCGCCAGGCGCCGGTGCCTTCGCACACGACCGGCGGGCGCCCCTGCAGCAGCTTGCCCAGGTCGACCGGCTTGCCCTCGTTGACGATCACGCCGCGGTTGACCGGGATGCAGAGCGCGTCGTGCCAAGCCGCGGCATAGCCCTGCGGCGTCGGCAAGGGCCCGCGCGCCCGCACCGCGGCCGCCTCGCAGGCTTTCTTCGTCTTGTATGTTCCGCGCAAGCTCGTACTCTCGAGCATCACATCGCCGTGCTGCTGCAGGTAGAGCAGCAGGATCATCGTAAACATTCAGCTTCCTCACTGGCGCCGCTTCCCCGCACGCCTGACCTTGTTCAAACGTCCTCCCGGGCCCGCAGGCTAGCCTGTGGGTCCACTGAAAGGACCCTTCATGTTCAAGCTCGTCACCTGGAACATCCAGTCCGGCCGCAGCCCGGACGGCAAGACCGACCTCGACCGTATCATCGCATGCCTCGACCGCTTTTGCAGTTTTGACATGCTTTGTGTTCAAGAAGTTTCAAGCGGCTATACCCCCGCTGGCGAAGACCAGTTCGCCATGCTGCGCGAACGCCTGCCCGGCTACACCGGCTTTACTGCCCTCGCCTGCGACACCGCCGAGCCAGGCGACCGGCCAGGCGCGCGTCGCCGTTTCGGCATGATGGTGTTCGCGCGCCACCCTGTGTTGCAGGTGTTCCGCCATTCCCTGCCCTGGCCGTCCGCGCCCGAGGTGATGAGCATGCCGCGCAGCACGCTCGAACTGACGGTGGCGGCGCCCGGCGGCCCCCTGCGCGTGCATGCCGTGCACCTCGAGTATTTCTCGCAGCGCCAGCGCATGGCCCAGGTCGAGCGCCTGCGCGAACTGCACCGCGAGGCGAGCCTGCACGCCGCCAACCCGCCCGCGCCCGGCCGCGGCCCGTTCGCCGTGCCGCCGCGCGCCATGCCGGCCCTGCTGGCGGGCGACTTCAACATGCTGCCCGGCTCGCCCGAACACCAGCGCTTGCTGGCCCCCTTCGGCGACGGCGTGCAGCCCTGGCGCGACTGCTGGCAGCTGGTGCAGCCGGGCCGGCGCCACGCGCCCACGGTGGGCCTGCACGATGCCAGCCCCGGCGCCGGTGCGCCCTTCACCTTCGACTACGTGTTCGCCAGCGCCGACCTGGCCGGGCGCGTGCGGCGCGTGCGGGTGGACGCGAGCGAACAGGGTTCCGACCACCAGGCCCTGCTGGTGGAACTCGACTGGGGCTGAAGGGGCGGCGCGCCCGGGCAGGCCGTACAATGGCGCTTTGGCGGCCGCGTGCCGCGCACTGTTTCAAGAGGCCACATTGGACTGGGATTACCCGCAACCCTTCATCCTGCCCGTCACGCCGGAAGCCGGCGACATCGACGGCCTGAACCATACGAACAATGCCGTCTACGTGCGCTGGTGCGAACAGGCCGGCTGGGCCCATTCGGAGCAGCTCGGCCTCACGCTGGACGATTACCGGCGCCTGGACCGCGCAATGGCGATCCGGCGCGGCGAATACGATTACCTGCTGCCGACCCTGCTGGGCGAGCGCCTGCGCCTGGCCACCTGGCTGGTGGCAGGCGACGGCAAGCTGGCGATGGAGCGGCGCTTCCAGCTGGTGCGCGACAGCGACGGCGCGACGGTGCTGCGCGGACGCTGGGACCTGGTCTGCATCGAGATCAGCAGCGGCCGGCCGCGCCGCATGCCGGCCGAGTTCATCGATACCTACATGCCGGCGGTGGCGCCGACGGTGTAGGCAGCTTGACGCGCACCACGCATTGAGTGTGCTCAAGGAAGACATTGAGGCAACCGGCCCCCTTTCCGCTTGTGACGGGCGACACTGGCCAGGTCACGTCCGCTGCCACGAGGGAAAGATGCGCCATTACCTGTCCACCGCCCAGTTCGCCAAGCCGTCCTCCCTCACCGCCCTGATCGCAGCGCTGGCCGCGCTCATCGCGCTCACCCTGCTGTCCGGCTGCCGCCTGCGCGAAACGGGTCAGGAAGACCTCGTGATTCCCGAACTGGTGCGCACCCACCTGTACGTGTCGCCGTCCGGCTCGGACAGCAATCCCGGCACCCGCGACGAGCCCTTCCGCACGCTCACGCGCGCCGCCCAGGCGGTCACGCCCGGCACCACGGTGCATGTCGCGCCCGGCACCTATTTCGGCGGTGTGCGCACCAACACCCACGGCACCGCGGAAGCGCGCATCGTGTTCGAGTCCACCGAACGCGGCGGCGCGCGGCTGGTGCCGCCACTCGATTCGCGCCAGCCGGCGGCCTGGGACAACCGCGCCAACTACCTCGACATCATCGGCTTCGAGATCGACGGCGGCCAGTACCAGAGCGGCATGAAGTGGCTGAGCGGCATCTACAACGGCGGCTCGCACAACGGCATCCACCACAACCACATCCACCACATCGGCAACGACGTGCCCTGCGAAGCCAAGGGCGGGGCCGGCATCGGCATCGACAGCTACTACAAGGGCAACGACGCCGAAGTGGTCGGCAACCACGTGCACGACATCGGCCCGCCCGAGTGCCGCTACATGCACGGCATCTACGTCAGCACCACGGCCACCGTGCGCGACAACATCATCTACCGCGCGTCCGGCGCCGGCATCCACTTGTGGCACGACGCCAGCAACGTCACGATCCGCGGCAACACGGTGGTCGGCTGCGGCACCGGCATCGTGGTCGGGGGCGGCGACTTCTATCACAGCAAGGGGCCGAACGACCACACCCACACCGCGAACAACATTGTCTACGACAACGGCCACGGCATCCTCGAACAGGGAGCGACCGGCGCCAACATCAGCTACCGCAACAACCTGGTGTTCCAGAATTCGGGCGGCGACTGGAGACTGTCGGCCGGCCGCCAGCACTCCGGCACCGTCACCGCGGCCCCGCTGTTCGCCGACTACAGCCGCTCGCTGCCCACGCCGGACTTCCGGCTCCAGCCGGGCTCGCCCGCCATCGGCAAGGGCCTGGCGCCGGACGCCGGCGACGCCGTGGCCCTGCGGCCGCGCCGCCAGATCGACATCGGCGCCGTGCCCTATACCGAGGCGGAACCGGCGGGCGTGCCCTCGCCGGCGGCCCAATAGAATTGGCCGCCCCAGTAGGCCGCTACTACTCAATGCGTCTGGCACCTCCCACGGCAAGAAGCAAGAACCGTGGGGAACTACCATGCGTTCTTAGAGGATCTCGCGCACCAGCTCGAACGGTCGGCACAGGCGTACGCCCTTCGGCGTGACCACAAACGGCCGGTTGATCAGGACCGGATGCGCGAGCATCGCGTCGAGCAGAGCCTCGTCGCCGACGCCGGGGCCATCCAGCCCGAGTTCCCCAAACAGGGCTTCTTTACTGCGCACGGCATCGCGCACCGTCAGGCCGGCGGCAGCGATCATCTCGCGCAGGCGTTCACGCGTCGGCGGCGTCGTCAGGTAGTCGATCACCTGCGGTTCATGGCCGGCCTCGCGGATGGCGACCAGGGTATTGCGCGAGGTCCCGCAGCGCGGGTTATGGTAAATCGTGATATCCATCTGTTAAATTCTCATCAATATTGCCGAAAAACTAGCGGCATCATAACCACAGCACATCACTGACACCAGCTTTTTTGCTTGTTCCTCGCTCGGGCTCGCTATAGAATTCGTCGCTTATTTTTCCGTTGGCAACAAATGCTGGCGGGAAAACACTTTGAAAGAGAACCGATGAGCGAGTACCTGCTGCGGCCCGCAGCACTTCCCACCCGGGGCCAGCGCACCGCGCTCCGCCTGCTCAACCTGGCCGGCTGGAACGTGCATTACAAACCCCTGCCGGGGCCGCACGGGATTGCCGTGGTTTACCCGCACACCTCGAACTGGGATTTCCTGGTCGGCCTGTTCGCCAAGTGGGCGGTCGGCCTGAAGTTCCGCTGGCTGGCCAAGGATTCGCTGTTCCGCGGCGTGATGGGCACGATCATGCGCTACTGGGGCGGTATCGCCGTCGACCGCCGGGCCTCGATGGGCGCGACGCGCAAGCTGGCCGAAGACATGCTGGCCGCCCCGTGGTGCTGGATCGCGATCACGCCGGAAGGTACGCGCAGCTACCGTCCGCACTGGAAAAGCGGTTTCTACCACCTTGCCACCACCGCGAACGTGCCGCTGCTGCTGGTCTACATCGACTACGGCACCAAGGTGCTCAGCGTGACCGACACCCTGACCCTGACGGGCGACACCGAGAAGGACATGGCGGCCATCGCCGCCGTCTACGCAGGCCGCCAGGGCCGCTACCCGGACCAGGCCGCGCCCATCAAACTGGCGCCGCCGCGCGACCCGTCGGAACCCCAGCGCCGCCGCGCCTGAGCGCCGATGCACCGGGTGGTCAAGCGCGGCCACCCGGCTCGGAACTCGCCTCACCGCCCTCCTTCCGGCCGCCGCACGATCCGGAAGCGCAGGTGATCAGGGTTAACGCCCTGGCGCCTGAACAGCGTCGCGCCTTTTGAACAGGCGCTTCCAGGCCAGGAGTTCCGCCACACCACCCGCCAGGAGCATCAGCCCCGCGTCCTCGCGCAGACCGAAGTAATACAGGATGGCGGCAGCGGCGAAGAACGCCAGGGTCGGCAGGTGGTAGCGCATCGTGTCTCCAGAGATCGTTGTTTTGGATCTTGCCAGTCTGGCAGCGGTTTATTAGGGCAAGGTTAAGCCTTGTCGGCGGCCAGTTCATCCCAGGCCATCGCCGCACTCAGGAACAGACGGCCATTCAGCGCTTGCAGCAGCGTGCTGTGGCGCAGCCGGTCCATCACCGGCCCCTTGACTTCGGCAAGGTGCAGCAAGACGCCGCGCTGGCGCAGCGAGGTGTTCAGTTCCTCCAGCCCGAACAGGGCCGAGGTGTCGATCGCATTCACCGCCGACAGCACCAGCACCAGGTGGCGCGTGTCCGGCTGCGCGGCCAGCTCGTCCTCGATGCGTTCGTTGACCGCCTCGACGTTCCCGAAGAACAGGCCGGC
Organism: Massilia sp. IC2-477; assembly: GCF_020707265.1. Lineage (GTDB taxonomy): Bacteria > Pseudomonadota > Gammaproteobacteria > Burkholderiales > Burkholderiaceae_D > Telluria. The sequence goes on along the minus strand of NZ_JAJFEQ010000003.1, from coordinate 116,452 downwards.
GTCCACGCGCAGCAGGAGCAGGCCCGGTGCGGTCTCTGTGGAATAGCGATCCACGTTGCGGAAGTGCTCGGTGCCGGCGATGCGTCCCAGCACCGCAATGTGCGGACGGCTGGCGCGCCAGATCAGCGCTCCCATCGACAGCGCCACGCCCACCACCACGCCCGCTTCCACACCCAGCACCAGCACCCCGCACGCGGTCGCCAGCAAGGCCGCGGCGTCGGCGCGGTCGTAATGCCAGGCGGTGCGCAGGGTCGACAGGTCGAGCATGCCCAGCACCGCGACGATGATGGTGGCCGCCAGCACCGGCAGCGGCAGCAGCGCCAGCCAGCCGGTGGGCGCGACCAGGGCCGCCGCAAGCAGCGCCGCCGTGATCAGGCTCGCCAGCTGCGAATTGGCGCCGGTCGCGAAATTCACGGCCGAACGCGAGATGCTGCCGGTCACCGGGAAGCCGCCGCTCAGGGCGCTGCCGATATTGGCCACGCCCAGTCCCACCAGTTCGCGGTTGCTGCCCAGCTTTTCGCCGCGCTTGAGGGCGAGGGTCTGGGCGCCGGACATGCTGATCAGGAAGACCATGAAGCCGACCAGGAGTGCCGGCTGCAGCAGCGCCTGCCAGTGCGTGGCGGAGGTGGCCAGGTTCAGTCCCGGCAAGCCGGCCGGGACCGCCCCGGTGGTGGCCACGCCCAGCCGGTCGAGCCCGAGCCCCGCCACCAGGGCGGTGGCGCCGACCACGACCAGCATGGGCGCCAGCTTCGCTCCGATGTCGGCCGCGACCGGCGCCATGCCGAGCCGCTGCAGGGCGCCCGCTAGAAACCTGCGCGCCCACACCAGCAGCGCCAGCGCGCCCAGGCCCAGGGCCGCGCTGGCAGCATGCAGCTGCGGCGGCGCCGCGCCCAGCAGGGCCGGCAGCTGGCCCCAGGCGATCAGGAGCGCCGAACCGATGGTGAAGCCGCTCATCACGGGACGCGAGAAAAAGTTGGCGAGAAAGCCGATGCGTAGCAGGCCGCAGGCAAGCAGCACCGCGCCCGAGAGCAGGGCCAGCTGCGCGGCCAGCACGCCATACAGGGCGCTGCCAGGGGCGGCCAGCGGCGTCAGGATGGATGCCGTCATGAGGGAGATGATCGCCATCGGCCCCACCGACTGGGTGCTGCTGGTGCCGAACAAGGCGTACAGGACCGGCGGCACGATGCTGGCGTAGATCCCGACCACCGGCGGCAGCCCGGCCACCAGGGCGTAGGCCATGCCCTGCGGGATCATCATCATCGCCACCACGATGCCGGCGCTGATGTCGCCCGGCAGCATGCTACGCCGGTAGTGCCGCATCCACTGGAGCATAAGAGTATTGCTTACAGAAAAGCCGCTAGCCTACCACAGCGATACGAGCTTATTGCATCGCGAGTTCGACGCAATTGCGCCCTGCCCGCTTGGCGCGCGCCAGGGCCGCGTTGACCCGCACTGCCAGCGAATCGCCGTTTTCCAGCTCGCCCAGCTGAGCCACGCCCAGGCTCACGGTCAGGTGGTCGCAACCCGGGATCTCGGCCTGCTCGATGGCGGCGCGCAGCTTCTCGGCCAGCTTGAGGCCATCGATCGCGCTGGTGTGCGGGGCGATCACCTGGAATTCCTCGCCGCCCGAGCGCACCAGCGCGTCGCTCGAACGCAGCAGCGCACGGACCGTGTCGGCCACGGTGCGCAGCGCCACGTCGCCGACCGGGTGGCCGTAGGCGTCGTTGATGTTGCGGAAGCGGTCGATGTCGAAGGCGATCAGTGCCAGCGGCAGGCGGTAGCGGCGCGCGCGCTTGATTTCCTGCTCCAGCAGGTATTCGCCGTGGCGCCGGTTGGCCACGCCGGTGAGCGCATCCAGCGTTGCCAGCTGGGTCACGCGGCCCAGCAGCTCTTCGCTTTCGCGCATCATCTCGGCCATGCGCAAACCAAACGCGGCCAGCTGGGCCAGGTCGGCAAAGGCGCCCAGCTCGGCGCGCGAGAACGGGCGCGCATGCCCGAACAGCAGGCACAGGGAGCCGCGCGGCGCGCCGGGGCCGGAAGCTGGAATCGGGACACCCAGCACCATTTGCACGCCGCGCGCGTGCAGGGCTTGCGCCAGCTCCGGCTCGCCCGCCTTGTCGAGGGCATCCAGCAGCGCCGGTTCGCCGCTGGCCGCGGCCAGCAGGCCGGGGAAGGCATGGCGCAGCGGCGACTGCAGCAGGCGCTCGGCCCGCCCCAGGATCGCAGCCAGGTCGAGGCCCGCCGCGCCGTGCTGCGCTTCCAGGCGCAGGTCGCCACCCTCGTGAAGCTGGAACATCGCCGCGTGCAGCACGCCGGGCCAGCCCTGCAAGGCCACGCACAGGCGTTCGCCGAAGCGGATGCTGTCGTCGGCTTCGGCCAGCGCCTGCTGGGCCTCGCTGCGCACCGCCAGCAGCGAAGCCAGCTCCACCTCGACCGGGCCTGGCGCCGGCGCTCCCGTAAAGCCCTGCGCCAGGCGCGCGGCGACCTGGGGCTGGGGCTCGCCCGGGCCGAAGGGACCGATCGCATAGTCCAGCGGGCCGTGGGCCATCAGCGCCGGCAGCCAGCGCGCATTGGTGAAGGGGCACAGCACCAGCACCGGCGCGCCGGCGCGCTGCGCAACCAGCTGGCCGAGGGCTGCCAGGTCGATGCCGATTTCGAAGCGTTCGAGGTCGAGCACCAAAAGGTCCGCCGGCTGCTGCGCCAGCAGCTCGCTCGCGCTTTCGGCGCCATCGGCCACGCGCAGCTGCGCGAACAGGGCGCCGCAGTCGCGCTGGAAGCCGGCGCGGCGCGGCGCGGCCGGATTGACGAACAGGCAGCTGGCCGGCGCAGGTGCGCCGTGGTGCGGGGACATCCCTTCTTCCATTTTCATTCCTGACAAGCGGTTCCAGACCAAAACGATGGAAAGTTTGCCATAAAGCACCTTGAACCGATAGCGAAGATTTGTCTCCGAGTGTGTGGAAGCGCACTGTCGCACATGGGCGCGCCATTGAATACTCTCCCGGTCGATCGAACGCAGCACCTATCAGGAGTATTGCAATGGCAAACCAGGATGACGTGGCAAACAAGCAGAAGGCGATCCAGAGCCGCCAGGACCAGCGCGACGGCAGCATGCAGAAGGCCGAGAACGAGGAGCCGGTGCAGACCGGGATCCAGCAGCCGGCCCCGCCGATGCCCGAGCAGCACCTCGCCAAGCCGGGCATCGAGGCCCAGATGGAGCAGAAACCGAAGTTCATGGCCGAGCAGTACAAGGGCAGCGGCAAGCTGGCCGGCATGACGGCGATCGTGACCGGGGCCGATTCCGGCATCGGCCGCGCGGTCGCGGTGCTGTACGCGCGCGAAGGCGCCGACGTCGCCGTGATGTACCTGAACGAACACGAGGACGCCGCCGAAACCAAGCGCTGCATCGAGGCCGAAGGCCAGCGCTGCGTGACCATCGCGGGCGACGTCAAGGACGCCGAGTTCTGCAAGGACGCGGTCGAGAAGGTGGTGGCCGAATTCGGGCGCCTCGATATCCTGGTGAACAACGCCGCCTTCCAGGAGCACGCCAGCTCGCTGCTGGACATCACCGAGGACCGCCTGGACGAGACCTTCCGCACCAACATCTACGGCTACTTCCACATGGCGCGCGCCGCCCTGCCCTACCTGAAGGAAGGCTCGTCGATCATCAACACCGGTTCGGTGACCGGCCTGAAAGGCTCGAAGAAACTGCTCGACTACTCGGCCACCAAGGGCGCGATCCACGCCTTCACCATGTCGCTCGCGGCCAGCGTGATCGACCAGGGCATCCGCGTCAACTGCGTGGCCCCGGGCCCGGTCTGGACCCCGCTGAACCCGGCCGACCAGTCGCCCGAGCAGATCAAGGAATTCGGCGCCAGCACCACCTTCAAGCGTCCGGCCCAGCCGGAAGAACTGTCGCCGGCCTACGTGTTCCTCGCGTCGCCGGTGTGCTCGGGCTACATCACCGGCGTGATCCTGCCGATCACCGGCACCGTCGGCGAGTGAGGCCGACACCAGGTCAACAATAAGGAGAACGCGTATGCCGCGCAGCATGTGGAAGGGTGCGATCAGCTTTGGACTGGTGCACATCCCCGTCGATATGTATCCGGCGGTCGACAACAAGGGGCTCGACCTGACCATGCTCGACCGGCGCGACTTCTCGCCGGTCGGCTTCAAGCGCTACAACAAGGGCAACGGCAAGGAAGTCTCCTGGGACGACATCGTCAAGGGCTACGAGTACACCAGCGGCGAATACGTCGTGCTGTCCGACGAAGACCTGCGGCGCGCCAATCCCGAAGCCACCCAGACCATCGACATCCTTGCCTTCGTCGATGCCGAGGACGTCTCGCTGCTGTACTTCGAGCAGCCCTACTACCTCGCACCCGGCAAGGGCGGCGACAAGGTCTACGCGCTGCTGCGCGAGACACTGCGCAAGGCCGGCAAGATCGGCATCGCGCGCGTGGTCATCCGCGTCAAGCAGCACCTGGCGGCGCTGGTCTGCGTGGGCGACACCATCGTCATGAACACGCTGCGCTATGCCGACGAGATCCGCGACGCGGGCGACCTCAAGATCCCCGAGGCCGACGACAAGAAAGCCCAGATCACGGACAAGGAACTCAAGATGGCGATGGCCCTGGTGCAGGGCATGGCCGAGGACTGGGATCCCGAGCAGTACCACGACACCTACCGCGAGGACGTGCTGGCCCTGATCGAGAAGAAGGTCAAGGCGCACCAGACCAAGACCATTACTATGCCCGAACCAGGCGAAGCCAAGCGCGAAACCGGCAAGGTCATCGACCTGGTCTCGCTGCTGCAGGCCAGCCTGGGCAAGAAGCCGTCGAAAGCCGCGGACGATGACGACGATGACGACGACCCGCCGCCGAAGAAGCGCCGCCCGTCCCGCGATGACGAGGACGAGGAAGAAGCGCCGCCGCCACGCGCCCGCAAGACGGCTGCACACGGCACCGACCGCGTGGCCGCCAGCGGCGCCGCGCCCAAGCGCAAGACGGCGACCAAGGCTGGGGCGAAACCGGCTGCGAAGAAGACTGCCGCCAAGTCCACCGGCGCTCCATCGACGGCTCCCGCGCGCCGCAGGAAGGCGGCGTGACGGATGGATGAATTCATCGATTTCCTCCAGTGGCCGGCGATGCTGGTCACCCTCGTCGCGGCCTACCTGATCGGTTCCAAGCGCGCCGAAAGGCGCGTGTTCGGCTTCTGCACCTTCATCCTCAGCAACGTGCTGTGGATCATCTGGGGCATCCACGACGAGGCCTGGGCCCTGATTGCGCTGCAGACGGCGCTGATGGTGACCAACATCCGCGGGATCTTCAAGAACGAGTCGGCGTAGGACTGCCTGAGCGGCAACCGCATTTCGTAGGGTGGTCGGCTCTGCCGACCGCGCGTTCGACTCACTGCTGCTTCGTGGTTTCGCATGCACTTGCTGCACGCATGGCCGCGTATCACCGCGTGGGCGTTCGTGTTACAGGCCACTGGCCTGTAACACCCCGCCCACCCTACAGTACCGGGATCGTCTGGGCTTTTAGCGCATGCTGGTCACGTGCGCATCACGCTGCGCGTGCCATCCCAGGCGTTGCGCGATGATGCGGCGGTAGCGGGTGTCGATATGCGCCGGCGTGTGGCGCAGGTAGCGTTCCGCCTCGGCTCTCTCCTTCTCGGGCAGGCTGTCGAGCGTGCGCACCACCTCGTCCGGCGTCGGCACCCGTCCCGACTCTCCCTCGAACTTGGCCGGCAGCGCGGTCCACACCGCGGCGTCGATGCGCATGCGGCGCAGCCAGGCGGCGATGCGGGCATCCTCGTGCGCTCCCTCGCGTGACGGAATGCTGCCGATCCAGTCCGGCCGCGCGGGCGTGATCTTTTCGCGCGCGCCCAGCATGGCGCGCGCTTCCGTCAGGTCTGCGGTGGCCAGGTAGGCCCAGTAGGTCGGCATGGGCCGCGCGCCCTCGCACAGCACCAGGGCCACCTCGGCGCTGTCGTCGCTCTTGCGCACGAATTCGATCGGCAGGCGCGGACCGCCGGGGTGCCAGCCGGAGGCCAGCTTCAGGGGTGCGGGCTTCCACAGCAGGGAACCCCAGGCGATACAGACGATATTCATGGCAGGCAGGCGGGTAGCAAAGAAGTCAGTCTAGCTTGCCAGAGGAATGCGGCATGCACGGCTGCGCGCACCGCGATTGTCACGCTGCCCTGCCCCCCGCGCTTCCTACGCTCCCGCCAAGCCGAAACCGTGCGTTCGATTCCGCCCGGGTGAGGGATACTTGGGCTGTCTCCATTGCCGACCAGATCACCATGCCAGACAGCGCCATGCCCTTCCTCGTGTTGACACGTGCCGGTTTCGATGACGTCGCCGCCCGGGTCGACCTGGCCAGGGCCGCGCTCTACCTCAACCCCGGCCTGCTCACCGAAAGCGAGATCGCGCGCCTGCGCGAAACGGGCACGGCGGTCCACGTGATGGCCACAGCGGTCGATCCGCTCAAGCCCCAGGAGGTGCAGCAGGCCCTGCTGCTGACGCGTAGCGCCGGCGGCAGCGTGTGGGTGGAGCGCGGCGCGCCGCGCGCGACGCCGGTGGCCAAGGCGGCCGAACGGCTGCAGCCGGCCAGCCCGGCGCAGAACCCCGCCACGCCACTGGGACGGCGCCTGGCCCGCAGCGCCGGCGTACTGGCCCTGGACGCGCTGCGCCGGCTGCGCGCGCCCGAGCACGGACGGCGCCTGCTGGCAGTGCCCTACCTCGGTTTCGGCAACACGCACCGGATCTGGCTGAAAGGCCGCCTGCTGGACGAAGCGGCCTTCCGCGAACAGAGCGGCACCGACAGCGGCTGGCAGAACCTGGTCGCGCTGTACCGCCGCCTCGAGTCCGACGAAGTCGCCGATGCGCGCGTGCTGGCCCGCCTCCAGGCGCAGACCTTCGAGACCCGCACCGACGCCGGCGGCTATTTTTCCTTCGATTTCGCTCCCGACGCACCCTTGTCCCCCGGCTGGCACACCGTCGAGCTCGAGTTTCCGGACAACGTCCAGCCCGACGGCGCGGCGCTGCGCGCCCAGGCCGACATCAAGGTCCCTGCCGCCGGCGCCCGCTTCGGCATCATCAGCGACATCGACGACACCGTCCTGTGGACCAATGTCACCAACAAGCTGAACATGGCGCTGATGCTGGCCCGCACCAACCACCACACGCGCAAGCCTTTCAAGGGGGTCGCCGGCTTTTACCGCGCACTGCGCGATGGCGTGAGCGGCAACGAGGACAATCCGCTGTTCTATGTGTCGAGCAGCCCCTGGCACCTGTACGGTCCGCTGGTCGACTTCCTGAAACTGCAGGACATCCCGCTCGGCCCCCTGCTGCTGCGCGAACTGAGCGTGCGCCAGGTGCTCAAGCTGACCGAGCACGGCAACCACAAGCTCGAGCAGATCGAACGCATCATCGATTTCTATCCTGGCATGCAGTTCATCCTGATCGGCGACAGCGGCGAACAGGATCCCGAAATCTACACCGAAGTCGTGCGCCGTCATCCGGGTGCGGTAAAGATGATCTATATCCGCAACGTCAATCCCGACCCGTCGCGCATCGACGCCCTCGACCGCCTGATCGACGAGGTCAGCGCCGTCGGCACCCAGCTGGTGCTGTCGCCGGACAGCGTGTTCGCCGCTTCGCATGCGGCGGCCGAAGGCCTGATCGCGGTGGACCGGTTGGCATCGATCCGAACCGACAAGCGCGACGATGAGCTGGCGTCCCCACCAGGCACCACATTATGAAAACCTATCAGTGCGATCATATTAATCAAATTTATTAATATACTGCTGGGCCATAGAATCCTCCTATCGATTGACAACACCAGGAGATTCACGCATGACCCAGCCCCGCCTGACCACCGCATCCGGCATCCCGGTCGCCGACAACCAGAATTCGCTCAGCGCCGGCCCACGCGGCCCGCTGCTGCTGCAGGATTTCCACCTGATCGAAAAACTGCAGCACTTCAACCGCGAGCGCATTCCGGAACGCGTCGTGCATGCCAAGGGCTCGGGCGCCTACGGCACCTTCACCGTCACCCACGACCTACGTCCCTTCACCAAGGCGAAACTGTTCGCCGAGGTCGGCAAGCAGACCCCGGTGTTCCTGCGCTTTTCCACCGTCGGCGGTGAAAAAGGCAGCGCCGACACCGAACGCGATCCGCGCGGCTTCGCCCTGCGCTTCTATACCGAGGAAGGCAACTGGGACCTGGTGGGCAACAACACCCCGGTGTTCTTCCTGAAGGATCCGATCAAGTTCCCAGACTTCATCCACACCCAGAAGCGCGATCCGCAGACCAACCTGAAGTCGGCCAACATGATGTTCGATTTCTGGAGCCGCGCGCCGGAAAGCCTGCACCAGGTGACGATCCTGTTCTCCGATCGCGGCACCCCGGACGGCTACCGCCACATGGACGGTTTCGGCAGCCATACCTATAGCCTGATCAACGAAGCCGGCGAACGGGTCTACGTGAAGTGGCACTTCAAGACGCGCCAGGGCATCCGGAACCTCAGCGCCAGCGACGCGGTGCGCATCGCCGGCAGCGACCCGGACTACGCCCAGCGCGACCTGTTCGCGTCGATCGGCCGGGGCGACTATCCGCAGTGGGACGTGAAGGTGCAGGTGGCCAGCGCGCAGCAACTGGCGGACTGGGAGCAGCGCACCGGCTGGAACCCGTTCGACCTGACCAAGGTGTGGCCGCACGGCGACTTCCCGATGCTGCCGGTAGGGGTACTGGAGCTGAACCGCAACCCGGACAACTACCATGCCGAAGTCGAGCAGGCCGCCTTCTCCCCGGCCAACGTGGTGCCGGGCATGGGCTACTCGCCGGACAAGATGCTGCAGGGCCGCCTGTTCGCCTACCACGACGCCCAGCTGTACCGGGTCGGCACCAACCACCAGCACCTGCCGGTGAACGCCCCGCGCTGCCCTTTCCACAACCAGCAGCGCGACGGCGCGATGGCGATCGCCAACGGCGGCGCGGCGCGCAACTACGCCACCATCGACAGCGTCGGCCGCGGCGCCCTGGGCATGGGCCACGGCGAACCGGAGCTACCGATCACGGGCGACGCCGGGCGCTATGACTTCCGTGGGATGGAAGACGACTACACCCAGGCCGGCAATCTGTTCCGCCTGATGACGGCCTCAGCGCGCCAGAACCTGTGCGACAACCTGGCGGGACCGCTCAGCCAGGTGGATGAGGAGATCCTGGTGCGGCAGTTGAGGCAGTTCGACAAGGCGGATGCGGCGTATGGACGTGGCGTCAGGGCTTCGCTGAAGGCGCTGGGCCGCAACGTCGATTGATGCGCAGGTAGCTTCGGAACGAACTTGGGTCCCGGCCTGCGCCGGGACGACGGTTTTTCAGTCAGCTCAGAGAAGCACGTGTCGAAGCTGCCAACCTAAAGACCGTCGTTCCGGCGAAGGCCGGAACCCAATTTTCCATGAGTAGCCCGAAGCTTACTCATCAAACCCCAATATCCTCATGGCCTTGGTTACCCCCTTGGCCGCCTTGGCATACCCCGTCCACGGGTCGTTCCCCCGGTCCAGCCGCGTGTGCACGTTGGTCACCGTCCACTGCGTGCTCGACTTGAGCTTCATCAGCTCATCCCACTCGAGCGGCACCGAAATGCCCATGCCCGGCCGGGCGCGCGCCGACCAGGCGCTGACGGTGGTGGCGCCGCGGCCGTTGCGCAGGTAGTCGATGAAGATCTTGCCGACCCGGTTCTTGGCGCCGCTCTTGAAGGCGAAGCGGTCCGGCAGCGTGGCCGCCAGGTGGCGCACGATGGCCTGGGAGAAGGCCTTGACCGTGTCCCAGCCGTACTCCGGCTTGATCGGCACCACCACGTGCAGGCCCTTGCCACCGCTGGTCTTCAGGAAGGCGGGCAGTCCCAGTTCGTCGAGGAAGGCGTGCATGATCTGCGCGGCCTCCTGCATCTGGTGCCACTCGACGCCTTCGCCCGGGTCGAGGTCGAACACGATGCGGTCGGGCGTCTCGTAGCTCTTCGCCACCGCATTCTGCGTGTGCAGTTCGATCGCGTTCCACTGCGCTACCGACAGGATGCCCTCGACCCCGGCGATTTCCAGCATCGGCGGGTTGTCTGGATCGAGAGCCGGGTCCATCTGCTTCACGCCGGGCAGCTTCTTGACGTCGGCGTGCTTCTGGAACACCAGCTCGGCGCCGATCCCGCTGGGCGCCCGCACCAGCGTCAGGGGGCGCCGCTTGAGGTGTTCCATCATCAGTTCGCCCACCAGGGCGTAGTAGCGGATCACATCGAGCTTGGTGATGCCGGTGGACGGGTCGACCACCCGGTCCGGATTGGTCACGCGCAGGGTCTCGGGCAGCTTGCGGTGCAGGCCTGGAGGCGGCGGGCTCACCGGTTCGTCGGTCGGCACCGAGTGCGGCTTCAATGCGTCGATGTCCTCGATATGGCGCGGCTCTTCGCGCGTGATGCCCTTGGCTGGCTTGTCGTTGCGCAGGCCCTGGAACACTGGATGGCGTACCGAGCCGGTATTGGTCCACTCCGAGAAGCTGACCTCGGCCACCAGCACCGGCTTGACCCAGTGATGCTGGCGTCCCGGCACGGCGCGCGGCGGGAACGGGCTCTCGTCGGTGCGCAGCGCTTCCAGGCGCTCGCTGATGTCCATGAGTGAGGCGTGGTTGAAGCCGGAACCGACGTTGCCGGCGTAGCGCAGCACGCCTTCGCGGTCGTAGGTGCCGAGCAGCAGCGAGCCGACGCCCTTGCGCGAACCCTTCGGGTCGGTGAAGCCGCCGATCACGAATTCCTGGCGCAGGCCGCACTTGAGCTTGATCCATTCGGGGGAGCGGCGCTCCACATAGCGCGAATCGCGGCGCTTGCCGATCACGCCTTCGAGGCCGATCTTGCAGGCGGCCAGCACCAGCTCATCCGGGTTGGTCCCGAACTCGGCGGAGAAGCGCACCTTGTCCGACTTCGCCTTCTTGAGGACCTGTTCCAGCGCCGCGCGGCGCTCGACCAGCGGGACGTCGCGCAGGTCGTAGCCGTTGCAGTACGGGGCATCGAACAGGAAGTACACGATGTCGGCCGTGCGCACGCCGTCGAAGGCCAGCTGGAGCAGGCCGAAGTTCGGCTTGCCGTTCTCGTCGTGCACCACGATCTCGCCGTCGTACCAGCCGTCCGGCAGCCCGATGCGCTCGAGTTCCTTCTGCAGCGGCTGCAGCTTGTCGGTCCAGTCGTTGTCGTTGCGGGTGATCAGGCGCACTTGGCCGTTCTCGACCCGCGCCAGCATGCGGTAGCCGTCGAACTTGACCTCGAACACCCAGTTCTCGGGGTCGGGCGGCGGGGCGTCCACCAGCGTGGCCAGCTCCGGCGTGAATTTCTCCGGCAGGGCCGCCTTCTTCACGCCTTCCGGCAGGCCAGGCACGCTGGCCTTCCTGGCACGGCTTGCTTTTGCAGCCGGCTTGGCGGCGGCTTTGCTGGCCGTGGTTTTGCTAACGGCTTTTGTGGCGCTCTTCGCAGCAGATTTGCGCGCGGGTTTGCGCACGTCTTCCGACTGCGCCTCCGAGTGGGCCTCCGCCTTCAGGGCGGCCACCTTTCCACGGGCTCGTTTCGGCATCGGCAGCTCCTTGACACTGTCGGGCATTTCGTCCACCACCGAGAACTCCTCGGCCGGGCGGGCGTACTCGTCGTTCTCCTTGATCAGGAGCCAGGGTTCCTGCCTGTCGTCGCCGCGGCCCTTCATGCGCACCAGCACCCAGCGCCCGTGCATCTTGTGGCCGTGGATCTCGAACTTCAGGTTGCCCTTGCGGTAGCCTTCGTGCGGGTCGCCGATCGGTTCCCAGGTGCCCTTGTCCCAGATGATGACTTTGCCCGCCCCATATTGTTTTGGCGGGATCGTGCCTTCGAAGTCGGAATAGGAAATCGGGTGGTCCTCGACGTGCACGGCCATGCGCTTGTCATGGGTGTCGTAGCTGGGCCCCTTGGGCACGGCCCAACTCTTCATGGTGCCGTCGAGTTCCAGGCGAAAATCGTAGTGCAGGCGGGTTGCCCAGTGCTTCTGGATCACGAAGGTCAGCGCGTCCGTGCCGGCCACGCCCCCTTCGGCGGGCTCGGACGTGATGTCGAAATTGCGCTTGGCCTTGTACAGTTTGAGCGCGTCTGGCATGTGGCACCTCCTGGCTATCGGCGTGCCTCCAGTATTGCGCCGCACTGCCCGGCCCGACTGTACGCCAGCTAACCATGACCGTGGCGGCCTGCAAATGTAAGCGGATGTAAATACAGTCAACGGGCCATCGCGGCCTGCCGTTCATCGCTCAGAAACACGCGATCTTTCCTGACAACCTGAATGAGGAAAAGCCATGATGCGCAAGATTGTTGCTGTCCTGATCGCCGGCCTGTTCGCGAGCTCCGCGTTCGCCCAGACCGCCACCGTTGATGCCAAGGTGGATGCCGAGGCGAAGGCGGAAAAAGCCCAGGCGGACGCCAAGGTGAAGAAGGCCACGGCCGAAGCCAAGGAGGATGTCGCCAAGGCCAAGGCAAGTGCCCAGAAAGACAAGGCCAAGGCCGACCGCAAGGCCGCCGAGAAGAAAGCCGAGGCGAAGGCCGACAAGGCGGAAGCCAAGGCCGAAAAGGCTGCGGACCAGGCCGAAGCCAAGGCGGACAAGATGAGCACCAGCAGCACCAAATAAAACGCCGCCAAGCCCCCATATATCAAAGGACAGGGTACCCCTGTCCTTTGTCATTCCTGGCGCTACAATGCGGTTTTACCTCGCCGCGAGCGCGCCATGCACCGAATCGTCTTCCTCGACCGCGACAGCCTGCAGGCCAGGGTCCGCGCTCCCGCCTTTGCCCACGCGTGGCAGGACTATCCCGGCACGGATGAAGCCGATGTGGTCGCGCGCCTGGGGGACGCCACGGTCGCCGTCACCAACAAGGTGCCGCTGCGCGCCGGCGCGATTGCGCAGCTTCCCGACCTGAAGATGGTCGCGATCGCCGCCACCGGCAGCGACAACGTCGACCTCGCCGCCTGCCGCGAGCGCGGCATCGTGGTCGTCAATATCCGCAACTATTCACAGGTCTCGGTGCCGGAGCACTGCTTCGCCCTGATCCTGGCGCTGCGCCGCAACCTGCGCGCCTATGCCGCCGACGTGGAAGCCGGCCTGTGGGAGCGTTCGAGCCGCTTCTGCCTGCTGGACCACCCGATCGGCGACCTGGCCGGCAGCCGGCTCGGCATCGTCGGCTACGGCGCCCTGGGGCGCAAGGTGGCCCAGCTCGGGCGCGCCTTCGGCATGGAGATCGCCGCCACCGCGCGCGCGCCGCTGGAAGAACCCGGCGTGCTGCAGCTGCCGCTGGACGAGCTGCTGGCCACGTCGGACGTCGTCAGCCTGCACCTGCCGCTCACCGAACAGACCCGGCACCTGATCGGCGCGCGCGAGCTGGCGCGCATGAAACCGTCGGCCCTGCTCATCAACACCGCACGCGGCGGGCTGGTGGACGAGGCGGCGCTGGCCGCGGCCCTGCAGGCAAACAGCATCGGCGGCGCCGGCTTCGACGTCCTGAGCAAGGAGCCGCCCGATCCCGCCAATCCCCTGCTGCGCCTGCGCCTGCCGAACTTCATCCTGACGCCGCACGTGGCCTGGGCCAGCGCGGGCGCGATGCAGACCCTGGCCGACATGCTGGTCGATAACATCGACGCCTGGGCCGCCGGCCGGCCGCAGAACGTGCTGGCCTGATGTTTACTGGCTGAGCGCCGCCCCTTCCGGCAGGCTCGGCTGGCTCGGCTCGCTCGGCTGGCCCTGCGGGTCCGGCGCACGCAGCGGCAGCTCCAGGATAAAGGCGGCGCCCTGCCCCGGGCTGCTCTCCACCCGCACCGTGCCGCCCAGCAGCGTGGTCACGATGTTCCAGCTGATGTTCAGGCCCAGGCCGGTGCCACCCTGCCCCATGCGGGTGGTGAAGAAGGGATCGAAGATACGCGACTGGTCGGCCGGCGGGATGCCGCGCCCGTCGTCGCGGAACTCGATGCGCACGCTAGCCCCGTCCGGCTGGCTGGCGCTCAGCAGCATGGCGCCGCCCGGTCCGCTGAAGGCGTGCAGCAGCGCGTTGTTGACGAAGTTGATGACGACCTGCCCCAACGGGCCGGGGAAGCTGTCCATCACGATCCCCGGCGGCACGTCCAGCTCCAGGCGGTGCCCGGCCAGGCGCACCGTGTTCATCAGGGTGGCGGCGATTTCCTGGCAGGCCTGGGCCAGGTCGAAGCGGCGCCGCTGGGCGCTCGCCTGGTCCACCGAGACCTGGCGGAAGCTGTTGACCAGTTCCGCCGCATTGTGCAGGCTGCGCATGATCAGGCCGGCCGCCTCGCGCGATTCGGCGACGTAGTCGGCCAGATCGGAGCGGCGCAGGGTCGCGCCGTCGAAGCGCGCCGCGATGTCGCTGGTGCGTTCCTGCAGCGTGCTGGCCATCAAGAGGCTGTTGCCGATCGGCGTATTCAGTTCGTGCGCTACCCCCGCCACCAGCGAGCCGAGCGAGGCCAGCTTTTCCTGGGCCGCGAGCTGGGCCTGGGTTTCCTTCAGCTGGTGGTAGGCGCTGGCATTGTCGATCGCGACGCCGACGTAGGCCGCCAGGGTTTCCAGCATGTCGAGGTGGACTTGGCCATAGGCGCGCGTGGCCGGGCTCTGCACCGTCAGGGCGCCCAGCACCCGCTCGCCCACCATCACCGGCACCATCAGGAGGGAACCCGGCTGCAGGCCGGCGCGCCAGGCGCCAGGCAGGGCCAGTTCCAGCGCACGGGCCGGCGGCAGCTGCGGCAGGTAGTCGTGCAGCTCATGTGAAACGTCGGCCAGCAGGAGCTCGCGCCCGCGCACCATGGCCCAGGCGGCCAGCTGGCACTCCGGGTCTTCCGGCAGCTCGAAAGCGTCACGGCGTTCGCCGTCCATCACCGTATAGACGTACTCCAGAGTGTCGCGTTCGGGGTGCCGCAACAGTACCGCGAACAGGCTCGCGTCCATCAGCGCATGCACGTGCTCATAGAGCGTGCGCATGATCGCTTCCAGGTCGAGGTTGGCGGTCAGGGTGCGCCCGATGTCCGACAGCAGCGCGATGTTGCGGTGCGCCTGCTCCACCACTTCCTTCTGCTGCTCGACCTCCTGCTTGCGGCGCTCGGCCGACTCCTTCTGATTGCGCAGCTCGACCGTGCGGGCGCCGACCTCGCGCTCGAGCAGCTCCTTCTGCGCCACCAGCGCGCGGATGCGCAGCCGGTAGCCGGCCGTGAACAGGGCCAGCGTCCCCAGGACGGCCAGGGTGCGGAACCACCAGGTCTTCCAGAACGGCGGCGTGATGGTGATCGCCAGGGTGGCGGGCAGCGTGCTCCACACACCGTCCTTGTTGCTGGCGCGTACACGGAACACATAGGTGCCCGGATCGAGGTTGGTATAGCTGGCGTAGCGGCGCCGCGCATCGGTGTCGACCCAGCCCTGGTCGAAGCCTTCCAGCCGGTAGGCGTAGCGGTTGCCGTCCGGGTCGGCGTAATGCAGCGCGGCGAATTCGAGCGCGAATACCGTATCGCGGTGCGACAGCGTGATCGCCGACTGCTCGTGGAAGTTGGGCGTGGCGCGCGAACGGTTCAGCACCAGGAAGTCGGTGATCACGACTTCCGGCGCGTATGGATTGTCGCGCACCGCGTCCGGCATGAAGGAGGTCAGTCCGGTCATCCCGCCGAAGTAGAACTGGCCGTCGCTGGCGCGCAAGGCGGCGCCGACGAAATAGGAGCCGTCCACCAGGCCATCCTTGGCGGTATAGCTCTTGGTGGCGCCGCTGCCGGGGTCGACGCGGGTGATACCGTTGGTGGTGCTGGCCCAGATATAGCCATGTTCGTCCTCCAGGGATGCACCGATCGGCAGCGCCTTGGGGCCGCTGCTGAATGGATAGAAGCGAAAGCGCGTGCCTTCCCTGGTCTGCTGCATGCGGTGCAGGCCGCCCGCCGTTCCCACCCACAGCTCGCCGCGCGCCGATTCCATCAGATGGTGGACGCGGCTGTGGCGCAAACCGTTCTGGTTGTCCGGGTCATGGCGGAAGTGGGTGAAACGCCCGGATGCCGGGTCGTAGCGTTCCAGTCCGGCTTCGGTGCCGATCCAGACGATGCCCTTCCGGTCTTCGAGCGCCGTGAAACCGTAGTTCTCCCCGAGGCTGTGCGGGTCGCCGGCATCGTGGCGCCAGGTCCGTACCCTGTCTTCGCCCGGCGCGAGCGCCGCCAGGCCGCCGCGCGTGACGATCCACAGCGTGCCGCTACGGCCCGCGTGCAGCCCCTGCACGTAGTTGGCGCCGGGGCTGCCGCCCAAGGCCAGCTGGCCGTAGCGTCCGTCGGCATCGCGCCAGACCAGGCCGGTCGGAGTGCCGATCCACAGCCGCCCGCGCGCAAAGGCAAGCGCAGTGACCAGGTCCCCAGGCTCGCCCTCGCGGCCGATCCGTTCGACCCGCCCGCCCGGACGGCCAAGCCGCATCAGGCCGTCGCCAGTGGTGCCGATCCATATCCGGCCATCCGGATCCTCGAGCACGGCGCGCACCTTGGCGCGACCCATTCCTTCATTGCCGCCATGGCGCGTGAAGCCGCCGCTGGCCAGGTCGGTACGACTCACCCCGCCATACTGGGTGCCGGCCCACAGGGTGCCGGTGCGGTCCACCAGCATCGAGCTGACCTGGTTGTCGGACAGCGTGTGCGGATCGGCCGGGTCGTTGCGGTAGCTGAGGAAGCGTCCGGTGGCGGGATCGAGCCATTTCATGCCGTCCATGTCGGTGCCGACCCATAGGGTGCCGCCACCGTCGTGGTACAAGGCGTTGATGCGCTGCTCGCCGATGCCCTCCTGGCTGCCCAGGCGCCGGCGCTGGGGCTGGGCGAAGGGCGTGCCGTCGCCCAGGCGCCAGGCTTCCAGGCCGGAGGCGGTGCCGACCCACAGGGTGTCGCGCGGGCCCATCGACAGCGCCAGCACGGTATTGCGCTGCAAATCGCTCTTGTCGACGTCGAAGTGCTCGAAGCGATCGGCGCCGGGCGCCAGGCGGTCGATGCCGCCCGCGGTGCCGATCCACAGGTTGCCGCCGCCATCCAGCGCGAGCGCATTCACCCGGTTGTCGCGCAGCGATGCAGGGTCAGCGGGATCGTGGCGGTAGCTGCGCAGCGCGCCGCTCGCCGTATCGAGGAATTGCAGGCCGTCGCCGGTGGCCAGCCACAGCCCGCCGCGCGCGGGCTGGATCGCCAGCACGGCGCGGTTGCCGGTATAGGGAGCGGGCGTGCGCCGCCTGGATGCGGGCGCGCCAAGCGCCTCGGGCTCGAGGTAGCGCACGAACTTGCCGCTGGCGTGGTCGAAGCGGGTCAGCCCGCCCTTGGTGCCGAACCACAGGCGGCCCTGCTGGTCTTCGTGCGAGGCGACGACATAATTGTCGGGAATGCTGTCGGGATTGTCCGGGTCGTTGCGGTAGACGGTCACCCGGTAGCCGTCGTAGCGGTTCAGGCCGGCTTGGGTGCCGAACCACATGAAGCCGCGCCGGTCCTGCAGGATGGTGAGGACCGACTGCTGCGACAGCCCCTGCTCGATCGACAGTCGCTCGAAGCGCAGGCTGCGCGGTGCGGCCACGGCGACACCGCTCCAGATCCAGATGAGCAAGAGGGCGACCAGGGCGAGGCGCGGTGCCGGTTTCAAGGCAAGCATACGAGTCCCAAAACGATCCAACCCGGCTAATCTACCAGAGCTTGTTTGCCTGTGGAAAAAAATGACTCTTCCAGAAATGACAAGCCCCTGCTATAATGCGTGCATCGGGCGGCTGTAGCTCAGCTGGATAGAGTACTTGGCTACGAACCAAGGGGTCGTGGGTTCGATTCCTGCCAGCCGCGCCAGAATATGAGGGACCAGATGGAAACATCTGGTCCCTTTTTTCGTTGGCGGGCCGGTCAAGCGCCGGTCTCGGGGCGGGCGGCCAGACTCTTCCTGTGTTCGCGGTACTCCTTGAGCACTTGGGAAACGACGAGCGCTGCCCCCGCCACCAGCAACAGATAATGCAGCCGCCAAGGTATCGCAGCCGGCGGAACCTTATCGAAGGCCAGGAAGGCGGCAACGCATGGGCACCAGCTCGCGTCGGTCCAGTGCCGCCTCCACAGCGAGATAAGCGTCGACACTGCAAAGCATGCGATGGGCAAGTCGTGCCAGTTCATGGTTCCCCGTTTCGTGGTGGTACTTATTCCTTACGGACGCAGAATAGCCGCAAGGATGCGGGCGCCGCCATCCTGGCAGTCTGGCTGGCGCAATAATGCGTGAATTGTCGCAGGCTTACGATGAGGCTTTGCCAATATCCATTCGCCTGCTATAATGCGTGCATCGGGCGGCTGTAGCTCAGCTGGATAGAGTACTTGGCTACGAACCAAGGGGTCGTGGGTTCGATTCCTGCCAGCCGCGCCAGAATATGAGGGACCAGATGGAAACATCTGGTCCCTTTTTTCGTTGGCGACCCATGCAAGCGGCCGGTGTGCCAAAGGGGGTTTGCCAATTCGGGAGGTGCTGCTATAATGCGTGCCTCGGGCGGCTGTAGCTCAGCTGGATAGAGTACTTGGCTACGAACCAAGGGGTCGTGGGTTCGATTCCTGCCAGCCGCGCCAACTTTTCTTAAATGGCTCAGAAGCGATTCTGGGCCATTTTTCTTTTTCAGTTCTCTTCTCTCAGTTTTCCTGTCCGGGTAGGTATATTCTCCAGCCCGGCATGCGCGCGCGCGCACTCCTCAGAGTTCCAGCGCTGGGCTAACTCAGCAAAAACACCTAAAACACACCAACTTCTACGCTTCATTATTTAAACGGAGCTGAAATCGCACGGGCTCAGCGCCGGAAACATCCTCCTCTTTTTGTAGGACTGCGCTGACGCATTTTCAGCAAGCCGATCAAAATTTTCTACGCTACAACGCGATTAAACCGGCTTCTCCTATGAGAACCCGGCCTATAGCATAGCCCATCAGAAATATGTTGATTCGTGGAATACAGTGCACATATTGACCGTTCAATCACACTTCCACGTGCTTTTTTTTGTCGCTTTGATAGCATGAAGTTCCCCGATACTTGAAACCCAGGCTGCAGGACGCGGCTGATTCTATGCGAGGAAAGAAATGAAAAAATCTCTGATTGCTGCAATTGTGTTGGCTTCCGCTTCGTTTGGTTCGTCGGCCGTGATGGCCCAGGAAGTCGTCGGCAACTCCCCCCAGGAGCTCGAGCTGATCGACAACAGCGCCTTCTTCGGCGACACCTTCGAAGCTGATAACGAAGGTAACACCTTCGCGGACCGCTTCACCTTCACTGTCGATGGTGACGTGGGCATGAACCTCGATGCGATCATCTCGTCGATCAGCCGTAGCGCCGACGTGGGCCTGGACATCACTGGTCTGGCCCTGTATGGCGAGGACGACACCCTGATCACCAACGGCACCATGCTGCAAAGCGGCGAAATGGATGTCTGGAGCATCTCGAGCGACAACCTGGCCGCCGGCGACTATTACCTGCGCGTCAGCGGTAACCTGGTGTCGGATGCCGGCGCCTCGTTCGGTGGCGCCGTGATGCTGGCTCCGGTTCCGGAACCGGAAACCTACGGCATGATGCTGGGCGGCCTCGGCGTCCTGGGCTTCCTGGCACGCCGCCGCAAGCAAAAGCAGGCTTAATACCAGCCTGACATAGCAAAAGGACGGGAGCGCGCAAGCGCTCCCGTCTTTTTTTTCGCCTGCATCCGTAGGGTGGTCGTCCTTCAGTCCACTGGACTGAAGGACTGCCGACCGCGCGTCCAACTGTCAAGCGCACCGCCACATCGCTTGCACTGGCTGAACGCGCGGTCGGACGAGCCGACCACCCTACGACTAGCGGACTCCATTCGCTCCGATTCAGGTACGCAGCTTCTTGATGATGCTGCGGTTACCCAGGATTTCCTCGATCTGCTCGAAGCGCACCGGCTTGACCATGTGGTGGTCGAAGCCGGCTTCGAGGGCCAGCTGGCGGTCCTTTTCCTGGCCCCAGCCGGTAACGGCGATCAGCACCGTCATCGACCCGCAGGCCAGCTTGCGGATCCCGCGCGCCAGGTCGTAGCCCGACATGTGCGGCAGGCCGATGTCGAGGAAGGCATAGTCCGGGCAGAAACGCGCCGCTGCCGCCAGCGCGTCCGGGCCGTTGTGCGTGATCACCACGCTGTGGCCCATGGCCGTGAGCAGCGCGCCGATGCTGTTGACGAAGTCGACGTTGTCGTCCGCCAGCAGGATGCGGTAGGTCTCGGAGCTGATGAAGGCGGCCGGCGTGGGCTTGGCGATCGGTTCCGGATCGACCACGATCGGCAGGCGCACTACGAAGCGGCTGCCGTGGCCGAGGCCCTCGGATTTCGCTTCGATCGTGCCGCCGTGCAGTTCGACCAGCTTGCGCGCCAGCGACAGGCCGACACCCAGGCCCGCGTTGCTGCGCTCCAGCGTCGAATCGACCTGCACGAACATTTCGAACACGGTGTCGAGCATGTCGGGCGCGAGGCCGATACCGGTGTCGGCCACTTCCAGCACCAGGGTGCGGTCCTCGACGCCGGCCGTGAGCGACACGCGTCCGCCGCGGTTGGTGTACTTGGCGGCGTTGTTCAGCAGGTTCGACAGCACCTGGGCCAGGCGGGTCGCGTCGCCATGCAGGAACACCGGGCGGTCCGGCAGGTCGATCACCAGTTCGTGGCCGTGCAGTTCTATATAGGAGCGCACCACTTCGAGCGCGTCGTTGACCACCGCTTTCAGTTCCACCCGACCCATCTTGATGGTGAACTTGCCGGTGTTGATGCGTGAAACGTCCAGCAGGTCGTCGACCAGGCGCACCATCTGGCGCAGCTGGCGTTCCATGATGTCGGTGGCGCGCTGGGTCGCCTGGGCGTCGCCGCTGCGGATGCGCAGGATGTCCAGGCCAGTACGGATCGGCGCCAGCGGGTTGCGCAGTTCGTGCGCCAGGGTGGCCAGGAATTCGTCCTTCCGGCGATCGGCCACGATCAGGGCCTGCTCGGCGCGCTCGCGCACCGTCATCTCGTGTTCGAGGGTGCGGTTGGCGGCCTGCAGCGCGTCCGAGCGGCGTCCGATCTCGGCCAGCATGTCGTTGAAGGCTTCCACCAGCACCCCGATCTCGCCCTTCTCGTTGCCGGGCACGCGCAGCGTGAAGTCGCGCCGCAGCATCACCTGGCGCGCGACGTTGGTCACCGCTTCCAGCGGACGCGTGATCGAGGCCTGCAGGCGCGAGGCCACCAGGGCGGCGATCACCAGCGCGGCCAGCATCACGCCGCCCAGGATCGCGCCGTAACTCAGGACGCGGTCGAACAGGCCGTAGCGCGAGCGCAGGTAGACGGTGCCGAGCGGCTCGCCGTTCTCGACGATCGGGCGGAACACCACCAGCGCGCCCTGCTCGATGCGGTAGCCCGCCGCTTCCGGGCGCGCCGGGAGCGAGGCCTCGACGCCGGCCCTGGCGTAGGTGGCGAAGCGCTGGCCGCTGTTGGTATAGATGGCGCCGGCCTCGATCTGCGGGCGCACCCGCAGCACCGACAGGCTGCGCGTGGCGGCGGCGGTGTCGTTGAAGGACACCGCCGGGGCGGCGACGTCGGCGACGAAGTCGGCCTGGGTGGTCAGGTCGTCGACCCAGACGCGCTGGAAGGTGCGCACGTCGACCACCAGCATGGCGACGGCGGCCGACAGCAGGGCCACGATGGTGGTGGCCACCGCCATCAGAATCAGTTTGCTGCGGACCGAGCCGGAATCGTGCATGCCCATCATGCACCTCCCTTCTGCACCCGGTTCGCGACCGTCAGCAGGCGCGAACTGAGCTTCAGGTTTTTCCTGTCGGCGGCGTCGAGCGACACGTCGAAGCGCACCCGCTCGTCGATGATGCGGAAGTTGATCACGCTGCCGAAGCGCAGCCCGCCTTCGCACTCGGTCACGGTCAGGTAGGCGGCAGGCGCGGCGCGCAGCACGCGGGCGGCCCGTTCGTTGTCGCTGCCGGCCACGAACAGCAGGTGCACCGGGGGAATCGGCTCGTGCTCGCCCAGCCGGCGCACGGCGATCGGGCGCCCGGCGATCACGCGGCCGGCGGCGATGCGCGCCAGTTCGGCGGCCATGTCGTCCGAGCCCACCACCGCCAGCATCAAGGGACCGGCCGGGTCGCCAAAGGCCTGGGGCGGGAATTCGGCATAGCCGAGGAATTTGTACAGGAATGCAGCCTTGACCCGGCGCTCGAGTGCGGGCGCGCCCGCTTCGGCATACCGATCGGCGAACGCGCGCGGCGAGGTTCCCGCGGCCGCCAGCAGCAGCGGCAGTGCGAGCGCCCGGCAGGCCAGGCGGCGTCGCATTCGGTCGGGAGGAAGTGTCTTCATACTAGTCATGGGCCTTCAGAAACGCAGCGAAGCGCTGGCGAACACACTGCGTTCGGCCAGTTGACGCATGCCCGCCGCTCCGAACTCGGGGTGGCGCGCATGCAGCAGGTTACGGCCCGCGAGGGCCAGTTCGACGCCGGGGCGTGCCTGCCACGCGATCCTTGCATCGAGTTCATGATAGCCCGGCAGCGCCGGCTGCGGCAGGCGCGCGACGCGCCGCAGCAGCAGGTCGGCTGTCACGCCGCGGGCCAGGTCGTGCGAGCTGCGCAGCTGCCAGTAGCCGCGCGGGTCATTGCTCGCCAGGCCGAGCATGGCAGAGACGTCGGCGCTCTGCGGCAGCACGGCGGTGTCGACGTCCTGCAGTACCGCACCGGCCGCCAGGCGCCAGCCGCGCATCGCCTGCCAGTTGCCCCACAGTTCCAGCCCGCGCGCCCGGCCATGGCCGAGGTTGGCGAACACCGCGCCCCCTGGCCTTGGTTCCAGGGTGCGCAGGCGCTCGTAGTGGCTGTAGAACAGGGTTGCCGCAAACGACAGCGCCGCGGTGGGCTGGGCGCGGTAACCCAGTTCCAGCACCCTGGCCGTCTCCGACCCCATATCGGGGCCGCCCGCCACCAGGTAGCGCGCGCCGCCGGAGGCCGGGTCGACCAGGCGCAGGTCGCGGTCGATGCGCGCCGGGGCACGCACCGTGCGCGAGGCTGCCGTCCACAGCATGGCGCCGGGCGCATGGTCCCAGGCCAGGCGCAGATTCGGCAACAGCTCCATGCCGGTGTAGTCATTGTGCTCCAGGCGCAGCCCCGCGGTCGCGCGCAGCGCCGGCGTGAGGGCGAACTCGTCCTGGACGAACAGGTTGCCCCAGCGCAGGCGGCGCCGGGTCGGCGCGAACTGCAGCACCGGGCCGTTCTCGAAGCGGTCGCGCGCATGGCGGTAGCCGCCGCCCCAGGTCAGCGCGTGGCGCTCGTCCAGCCGGGTGGCGTACTGGGCTTCGATGTCGAAGGTATCGAGCGCGTGCTTCCCGACGCCGGGCTGTTCGCGCCGGCCCTGGTCGACCCAGGCCTGCAGGCGCAGTTCGGTGATGCCCGCCAGGCGGGTATCGAGACGGGCGACCAGGTTGGCGCCCGAGAACTCGGTACGCGGCTCGAAGCGGTAGGCACGCAGGGCGCCGGCGTGCAGGTCGCCGCTCACGCTCAGGGACTGGCTGCCGCCTTCCCAGTCGAGCCGGAAACCGGCCTGGCGCCGGCCCACGCCGCCGCCCTCGCCCGCTTCGCCGGGGGCGGCATCGGTCTCGTCGCGCTTGGCGTAGGCGCGCACGAAGGCGCCGTTGGCCAGGCGCTTGCCCTGGCGCAGGGTCGCGCCGGCATAGCGCGACCCCGCATGCACCTCGGCCAGCACGCCCTGGGTATCGGCGGCGCTGCGCGTGATGATGTTGATGACGCCGTTGACGGCATTGGTGCCCCAGATGGTGCCGCCGGGGCCGCTGATGACCTCGATCCGCTCGACGTCGGCCAGCACCACGTCCAGCGCTTCCCAGAACACGCCCGAAAACAGCGGCGAGTACACGCTGCGGCCATCGACCAGCACCAGCAGCTTGTTGGCCAGGGGCGAGGAAAAACCGCGCGCGCTGATCGCATACTCCTGGGCGCCCGTCAGCGCCACCTGCAGATTCGGCGCCAGGCGCAGCGCTTCGGGAATGCTGGTGGCGCCGGAACGGGCGATGTCGGCGCCGCTGATGACGTACACGGAGGCCGGGGCCTGGCTCAGACGGCCCTGCTGGCGCGAGACCGAGGTGACCACGATATCGGCCAGTTGCTCGAGGGAATAGTCCGCCAGCTGCTCGGCCGAGCCGCCCTCGCTGGCCGCCTGCGCAGCCGCATGCCCGCTGCCCGCGTGCAGTAACAATAGTGCCGCACAGGCGCAGGCAAGCTGGGAAGGTTTTAACATAGTTGCCATCGTAGAACATTTTCTGTCACGCACCAAGGGTGCACGATTCCCGTCAGCGCGGCGTCGCACGCACGCCACGCTCGGGTTGACAAATCTAACTCATCAATATTCTTGATGGCAGTCATTAGAAATATAAATTGGACTAATTTGCGGCAATGCAGCATCATCCTTCCTGTCTCCTCTATTCTCCTCCAAGGAAATAGATTCAGCCCGCTTCCCTGAAGCGGGCTTTTTTTTTGCCCGTTTCGCGGCAAGGTATCGCGCACGGATCGAGACGGCGGTAAGGCGGCTTTTGGTGTAGCATGGCCGCCATGTTTTCGTTCCTACAACACTTTGCCCATGCCTGAACACGATCCGCGCACCGCTGCTTCCTACGACTGGACGGGAAGCAGCCTGGGCGACCCGGCGCGCTGGCCCCTGCCCCTGCGGGTGGCCGCCGACCTGCTGCTCAATTCTCCCCTGCCGACGCTGCTCGTGTGGGGACGTGAAACGATCCTGGTCTTCAACGAAGCGTATGCCGGTCTGGCCGGCCTGGGCTGCGGCCGGGTTCCGGGCGGCTCGGTGCCTTCTGTGCTGCCGCCGCCGCTGTCGAACGCGGGTGCGGCGCTGCAGGCGGCATGGGCGGGCCAGCCGGGCGTGGTGGCAGGCGCCGTGCTGTCCTTCCGCCATGCGGACGGCCCGCAGGAACACCGCTGCGACCTGATTCTTACGCCGCTGGCGGACGGCGGCGGCGGCGTGGCTGGCGTGCATGTCCTGCTGGCGCCGCCGGCGGGCGTCGCGGCTGCCGCGGAACCGGACACGCCCGACGCCGCCATGCGCATCCTGGTGGTCGAGGACAACCTCGATTCCCAGTACCTGGTGTGCGAGATGCTCAAGGCCTTCGGCCACGAAGCGGACGGCGTGGCGCATCCGGACGACGCCCTCGAACTGCTGGCCAAGGGGCGCTACCACGTGCTGTTCTCGGACGTCAGCCTGCCCGGCATGTCGGGCGTCGACCTGGCGCGCCAGGCGCTTGCCGGCAACCCGGGCCTGAAGGTGATCTTTGCCTCCGGCTACGGCGACTCGCTGCTGCGCCACCTCGAGTTCCCCTATCTGTCGCTCCAGAAACCCTACGAGCTGGACCAGCTCCAGGATGCCCTGGCCAAGGTGGCGCGCCAGCCGGCGCCCGCCAGGTGAGGCTGGTGCCCCTGTGCCGTTGCGCTCCGGCTGGGCTACAATGGGCCGTACCAGGTCCGGGGCCGTCGTGCGCCTGCGGTCCCCATCCATGCCAGCATTGATGATACCGACTGAACCGATCGGCAGCATTCCCCGTCCGCCCGAGCTGGTCGCCGCGATCCGCGGCGGCGCCGGGCCGGACGCGCTCGCGCCCCTGCTCGACGCGGCGGTGCGCGCCACCATCGCCGCCTTCGAAGCCAGTGGATCGCCCGTCATCAGCGACGGCGAACAGGGCAAGCTCGATAACTTCTGGTGCTACCCGGTGCACGGCTGCGCCAACACGGCGCCGGACGGTTTCCACATTCCGCTGCCGGTCGGCGCCGGCGGCCGCCAGCACCGCATGCCGCGCCTGACCCATGGGCCCTTCGGCTACGCCCGCCATGCCGACGGCTTCCTGCGCGCGGCGCAACGGCACGCCACCCGGCCGCTCAAGCAGGCCGTCATCTCGCCCTCCGCCCTGTCGCTCATGTATCCGCCCGAGGGCTTGCCCGGCTACCCGCGCGAGCAGTTC
This sequence comes from Massilia sp. IC2-477, assembly GCF_020707265.1. Classification (GTDB taxonomy): domain Bacteria; phylum Pseudomonadota; class Gammaproteobacteria; order Burkholderiales; family Burkholderiaceae_D; genus Telluria. The sequence continues at coordinate 90,406 of NZ_JAJFEQ010000003.1, read as the reverse complement.
CTGGAAGACCTGGTGCGCGAACACGAGACCGAGATCCGGCGCTGCCTGGAGGCGGGCGCGCACAAGGTGCAGGTCGATTTTGCCGAAGGGCCGCTGGCGATGCGGCTCGACCCCAGCGGCGCCCTGCTGGCCAGCTTCGTCCACCTCAACAACATGGCCCTGGGCCGCTTCTCCGATGCCGAGCGCGCGCTGATCGGCCTGCACGTGTCGCCTGCCGGCGTGGGCGGCGGCGACGTCGACTACGCGGACCTGCTGCCGACCCTGTTCGAGATCCGCGCCGGCAGCTTCTATATCGCCATGGCCGGGCAGCCCGATCCCGAGCGCGTGCTGCGCATCGCGCGCGACTATGCGCGCCCCGGCCAGCGCGTGTTCGTCGGCGTCACCGACCCGCGCGATGCGCGCGTGGAGAGCGCCCAGCAGGTGCGCGACCGGGTGCTGCTGGCCTCGCGCTACCTCGAGCCGGGACGCCTCGGCACCACCGACGACGCCGGTTTCGCGCCCTTCTTCGATGACGACAGCCTCAGTCGCGCCACCGCGTTTGCCAAGGTGCGCGCGCGGGTGGAAGGCACGCGCCTGGCCGCCGCACTGCTGCAGGGGGCCGCATGAGCGAGGAACACGAGCTCGAGATGATGCGTACCGCCGCCCTGCGCAACGCCCAGAGCGTGCTGGCCGCGCGCCAGCGCGCCGAGGAAGAGCTGATGGCCGCCCAGGACGCCCTGCGGCGCGCCAGCGAGCGCATGGAAAACATGCTCGAAAGCCTGTCCGACGGCTTCTGCGCGGTCGACCGCGACTGGCGCATCACCTATATCAACGGGCGCGCGCTCGACATGATCGCCGCGCTCGACAAGAGCCGCGCCGGCCTGCTCGGCAGGAATCTGTGGGAAGAGTTCGAGGACCTGCACGGCACCTCGGTGGCGGCCGACTGCCGGCGCGCCATGGAGCTGCGCGAGACCGTGGTGCGCGACTTCTATTATGTGCGCCTGCAGTGCTGGCTCGAGATGCGCCTGCACCCTTCGCCCGACGGCCTCACGCTCTACTTCCAGGACATCACCCAGCGCAAGCTCGACCAGCAGGCCCTGGTCGAGAACAACAACCGCCTGCAGGTGGCGCTGGCCGCCGGACGCCTGGGCGACTGGCGCTGGGATGCCGCGCTCGACCGCGTGATCCTGGGCCCGCGCGCGGCCGGGATCTTCGGACTGCCGGCCGAGACCCCGCTGCCCTGGCCGCAGCTGCGCGTGCGCCTGCATCCCGAACACCGCATCCAGGTGCGGCGCGCGGTGCTCAAGGCCTTCAAGGCGCGCGCCGACCTGAACATCGAATGCCGGGTCTGCCCGCCCGACAGCGGCCCCCATGCGGGCGCACGCTGGGTGGCGCTGGTCGGGCGCCCCGACTACGCCGAGCGCAAGGGCAGCGACACCCTGGTCGGGATGACCGGCGTGGTGCAGGACATCAGCGACCGCAAGGGCGCGGAAGCGACCTTGCGCCAAAGCGAGGAGCTGCTGCGCGCGCTGGCCAACACGATTCCCCAGCTGGCCTGGATGGCCGGCACCGACGGCGGCATCGTCTGGTTCAACGACCGCTGGTACGCGTACACCGGACGCACGCCCGAGCAGAGCGTCGGCTGGGGGTGGCAGCAGGTCATCGATCCTGGCGTGCTGTCCACTGTGATGGCGCGCTGGAAGGCCACCATCCACGACGGCGCGGCCTTCGAGATGGAATTCCCGCTGCGCGGCGCCGACGGCAGCTACCGCTGGTTCCTGACCCGGGTGAGCGCGGTGCGCGATCCCGAGGGTCGCGTGGTGCGCTGGTTCGGCACCAATACCGACGTCGACCAGGTCAAGCGCGTCGAGCAGGCGCTGCGCGACGAGTCGCACGTGCTGGAGCTGCTGAACAATACCGGCAGCGAGCTGGCCTCGACCCGCGACCTGCCGACCCTGCTGCGCGCCGCGACCGAAGCGGCGGCCGGCGTCAGCGGCGCCCGTCATGGCGCCTTCATCCACTACGGCCAGGACGGCGCCGCGACCCTGTTCTCGATGGCCGCCGGCAGCGAAAGCCTGGACCCGGCGACTGCCTCCGCCCTGTTCCCGCCGGCGCTGCGGCGCCAGGACTTGGTGCGGGTGGACGATCTCGCCGCCGACGCCGAGCTGTCAGGCGAAGCCTGGCATTTCGGCGCCGCCCCCGCCGGCATCCGCAGCTATATGGCGGTGCCGGTGGCGCCACGCTCCGGCGAACTGCTCGGCACCCTGTTCTTCGGCCATCCCGAGCCGGGCATGTTCACCGAGCGCAGCGAGCGCATCGTGCGCGGCATCGCCGCCCAGGCCGCGATCGCGGTCGACAACGTGCGCCTGTACGACGCTACCCGCCGCGCCGCCGAGGAACGCAAGCTGCTGCTCGAGAACGAGCGCGAGGCGCGCGCCGAGGCCGAGCGCAGCAGCCAGATGAAGGACGAGTTCCTGGCCACCCTGTCGCACGAGCTGCGCACCCCGCTGTCGGCCATCCTCGGCTGGTCGCAGGTGCTGCGCCGCGGCAGCCGCGACGGCGCCGACCTGCAGCGCGGCCTGCAGACCATCGAGCGCAATGCGCGCGCCCAGGCCCAGCTGATCGAAGACCTGCTCGACATGAGCCGCATCACCTCCGGCAAGGTGCTGCTCGACATGCAGACGATCGCACCAGCCAGCTTCATCGACGCCGCCATCGAGACCGTGCGCCCGGCGGCCGACGCCAAGCACATCGCCATCGAGAAGCGCTATGGCGCACCCGGCGCGCTGGTGGCGGGCGACAGCGGCCGCCTGCAGCAGGTGATCTGGAACCTGCTGTCGAACGCCATCAAGTTCACGCCGCGCGACGGCAGCGTGACCGTCGAAGTGGGCGAGCGCGAGGCCGAGGGCGGCAAGGTGGTGGCGGTCACGGTGCGCGACACCGGCGCCGGCATCCGCCCCGAATTCATCACCCACGTGTTCGAACGCTTCCGCCAGGAAGACGCCTCGATGACGCGCCGCCACGGCGGCCTGGGCCTGGGGCTGTCGATCGTCAAGCACCTGGTCGAGCAGCACGGCGGCACGGTGCGCGCCGAGAGTCCCGGCGAAGGCCTGGGCTCCAGTTTCACGATCGAGCTGCCGGCGGTCGAGGCGCCGGCAAGCGCCAACCGCCCGGGCAGCGGCGCGCCCGCGCCCGCGCCGACGCACGATGCAGCCGGGGCGCCGGATGCCGCGGCGGGCGACCTGACCGGGATGACGGTGCTGGTGGTGGACGACGCGCGCGACGGCCGCGAGCTGATCGCGCGTATCCTGACCGACTGCCATGCGCGCGTGCGCATCGCGGCGAGCGCGCGCGAAGCCTTCGACGCCCTGCGCGCCGACCGTCCGCACGTCCTGATCAGCGACCTGGGCATGCCCGAGGTCGACGGCTTCGAACTGATCGGCTGGGTGCGCGCCCTGCCGCGCGAACAGGGCGGCCAGCTGCCGGCCATCGCCCTGACCGCGTTCGCGCGCCCGGAAGACCGGTTGAAGGCGCTGGAGGCCGGATTTTCGACCCATATTTCGAAGCCGGTGGAGCCGGGCGAACTGATTGCGGCGGTGGCGTCGGTGGCCGCCCCGCCTGCACAATTGGTCAATGGCGGCAATCGCGTCCATGGTCGATAATGATCCTACCCGGACACGCGGCGCTGTCCTACAAGAAATTTTATGAGGTTTGTTAGACTATGAAGTGATGGGATGAGTCCATTCCAAAAGGAAATGGAACACATAACCCGACAGCATAGAAGAGAACGAGCATGCCGAGCAGACAAGACATTTTGAACGCAAAGATCCTGGTGGTCGACGACTCGCCCGACAATATCGAGCTGATGGAAGAGATATTGCGCGAGGAAGGCTACACCTGCGTCAGTTCGACGATGCTGCCGGAACAGGTATGCCCGCTGCATCGCGAGCACAACTATGACCTGATCCTGCTCGACCTGCAGATGCCCGGCCTGAACGGCTTCCAGGTCATGAAGGGCCTGAAGGAAATCGAACAGGGCGGCTACCTGCCAGTGCTGGCCCTGACGGCCCAGCCCAGCTTCAAGATCGCCGCGCTGGAAGCCGGCGCCCGCGACTTCATCAGCAAGCCCTTCGACCTGCTCGAAGTGCACAAGCGCATCCACAACATGCTGGAAGTGCGCCTGCTCTACAAGGAACTGGCACAGTACAGCCGCGCGCAGCAGGAACTGGCCCTGCACGACGCCCTCACCGGCCTGCCCAACCGGCGCCTGCTGGAGGACCGCATCGAGACCGCCCTGCAGCACGCCAACCGCAGCCACGCAAAGGCCGCGATCATGTATCTCGACCTGGATGGCTTCAAGGCGATCAACGACACCTATGGCCACGCCTACGGCGACGACATCCTCAAGATGGTGTCGCAGCGCCTGCTGGCCAGTTCGCGCAAGGAAGACACGGTAGCGCGCCTCGGCGGCGACGAATTCATGGTGGTGCTGGGCGACATTCACAGCCTGGCCGACGCCCAGGGCCCGGCCGCCAAGCTGGTCGAAGCGCTGTCCGAGCCCTACTTCATCAATGACCTGACCCTGCGCCTGTCGACCTCGATCGGCATCAGCATCTACCCGGACGACGCCGAATCGGTGGACGCCCTGATCAGCATCGCCGACTACGCCCTGTACGAAGCCAAGCGCGCCGGCAAGAACCGCTTCTGCTCGCCGGCAGCCAACCGCCAGTCGGGCGCCAAGATGCCGGCCGCGCCGACTCCGGCGCCCGCGGTGGAGATGGCGCCGCATCGGTGAACGGCGTCTGTTTGGCTGCTCACACGAACTTGGACGAAATGATGCCAGTGGCATCATTTCGGCCTTCGCCGGGAGTCATGGGCGCCAGTGGCGCGCATGACGGTTTTTCAGCAAACTAATCAATCGCGGGGCTCTAGCTCACTGCCTCAGCACGTCGTTCCGGCGAAGGCCGGAACCTAATTTTCGTCGCATCCCGCTAGATTCCAATTACTCCGCCAAAACAAACAGGCCACCGGCAGCTCCCGCCACCGATGGCCCGTCTTCAGGCTAAAAAGCGCCGGAGATCAGCGATTCCCGCCCTCGTCCTTCTGCATGTAGCGCGTCGACGGCTCGGCCGAGCGCAGCAGCTCTTCGTTGTGCGCTTCCATGGCCTGCGCATGCTGGTGGTCGCGGCTGGCGTCGACCTTGTCCGGCGCCACTTCGATGCGCGTGATGCTGGACTGGACCGCGACCGGGTCGCTGGCCGGGAAAGTCATTTCCACGGCGTCGTCCATCAGCGCTTCTTCGGCCTGCTCCTTGCTGGAAGCGCTTTCGCAGCTGGACAGGGCCTTGATGGCGATGGCGTAGTTGACGATCTGCATATTGGCAAGGTCGCCAATGGTGCGCACGCCGGCAGCGGCGAAGGCGTTCGCCTGTTGTTCGCTCACACCATTCAGGGCGCTCAGCGGCGAATTGACGAGCTCAGTAAGCGATTTACCGCGATAATCTTGATTTACGATAGAGTCGATATTCATTGTGTGTCCTTTCATGTAGGCAGCCCCGTCCTCGATCCGAGTCGGTTGAAAACTGGACGGGTTGACTATCGCACAAGCGGCGCTCCCCGTATGTGCGGCAACGTACACCGTCATAGCGCACGATTGAGATTTGCCGGTTTGCACTTTAGTTGCTCGTGATATCATTGTTTGTTATTACAGCTGTTCCTTTTACGTAACACTTTGCTTTGGTATGATTCTTTCCTGAAGGTAAAACCTTTTAGCGAAAGCACTACACACGATCGTGGAACACACAGACAAACCCAAAATCCTGGTCGTCAACGATGACGCCGCCAGCCTGCTTGCGCTGACGAGCCTTCTCGACCAGTGGGCAGATGAGAGCAACTACACGGTGCATTCGGCCCGCTCCGGCCAGGAAGCGCTGCGCCAGGTCCTGCTCCACGATTTCGCCGTGATCCTGCTCGACGTGAACATGCCGGGCATGGACGGCTTCGAGACTGCCGAGGCGATCCACCAGCGCGCCCGCTCGGCCGACATCCCGATCATCTTCGTGACCGCCTTCCTGGCGGACGAAATCGATCGCCTCAAGGCTTACCAGCGCGGCGCGGCGGATTTCCTGTTCACCCCGGTGATCCCGCAGATCCTGCACGCCAAGGTGTCGGTGTTCGTGGCCCTGGCCATGAAGAACGAACAGCTCAAGCGCCAGGCCGAAAAGCTGTCGCAGCGCACCACCGAACTGACCGCGACCAACCGCCGTCTCGTACGCGAGATGGAAGAACGGCGCGACGCCGAACGCAAGAGCCACGCCAAGGACGAATTCCTGGCCATGCTCGGCCACGAGCTGCGCAATCCGCTGTCGGCCATCAGCAGCGCCTCCTCGCTGATCGGCATGACCGGCGCAAACGCCGAGACCGTCACGCGCGCCAAGCAGATCATCCAGCGCCAGAGCCAGCACCTGTCGCGCATTGTCGACGACCTCCTCGACCTGTCGCGCGCCATGTCCGGCAAAATCCTGCTGGCGCGCAAACCGACCGACCTGTCCAACCTGGTGTCCGGCTGCCTGGAAACCTTCCGCGCCACCGGCCGCACCGCCGGCTACCGCTTCAGCGTCGACCTCGCCCCGGGCTGGGTCGACGGCGACCCGACCCGGCTGGAACAGATCACTTCCAACCTGCTCGACAACGCGATCAAGTACACGCCGGCCGGCGGCAGCATCGACATCAACCTGGCGCAAGCCGGCGAGGACGTGGTGCTGACGGTGCGCGACAGCGGGGTCGGCATCCCGGCCGAGCTGCTGCCCCACGTGTTCGATGTGTTCGTGCAGGGCGCGATTTCGATCGACCGCTCGCAGGGTGGCCTCGGCATCGGCCTGTCGCTGGTGCGGCGCCTGGTCGAGCTGCATGGCGGCAGCGTCAGCGCAGCCAGCGAAGGCAGCGGCAACGGCAGCACCTTCACGATCCGCCTGCCGCGTACCGAAGCGGTCAGCGCCAGCACGGCGCCGCAGCAGAGCCTGGGCGACAACAGCGGCAAGCCGTCGGTGCTCCTGATCGAAGACAATGAAGATGGACGCGAAATGATGGCGACCATGCTGGCCGCCCACGGCTTCCCGGTATCGACCGCGGCCGACGGCCTGCAGGGCGTGGCGGCGGCGCTGGCCGGCCGTCCGGCGGCGGCGCTGGTGGACATCGGCCTGCCCGGCATCGATGGCTACGAAGTGGCGCGCCGCCTGCGGCGCGATCCGGCCACCAACGGCATCCGGCTGATCGCCCTGACCGGCTATGGCCTCGCCGAAGACCAGCGCCGCGTGCTGGAAGCCGGTTTCGACCAGCACCTGGTCAAGCCGGTCGGCATGGACCAGTTGCTGGAGGCGCTGGCGCCGGCCGCGCTGCAACCGGCTGCGGACGCGGCCTGACCGGCCGCCAACAGGATTACTGCAGTTCGGCGGCGCGCGCCGCCATTTCCTGACCCAGCGCCTGCAGGTCCAGCTTCAGTTCCTTCATCTTCGGGAACATTTCCTCTTCTTCTTCCTCGACGTGGTGGTCGACCAGCTCGCCGAGGACCTTGACCTTGGCGTCGTACAGGTCGTCGCCCGGGTCCATTTCCTGGATCTGGGCGATCAGGTCCTTGGCCGAAGCGTGCTCGACCACAGCCTCGTCGACCATGTCTTCGGTTTCCTCGGTTGCTTCGCGGACCGCCGGATACAGGATTTCTTCCTCGATCGTGGTGTGCATGATCAGGGCCTGGCAGATTTCGTCGGCAAGCTTCTTCTTGCTGACCTTGGCGCGGTCGGTCATGTTCTCGAACTTCTCGAACATCGCGTGCACTTCGCGGTGCTGCGCGGTCAGCAGCGTGATGGCATCCTGCGGTTTGGTAGCGTTCGTCATTGTAATACCCCCGTTGTTGAGCCCAACTATTAATAAAGTGGCATCTGCCACGCCCCAAGCTTCGCCCGAAACAGCCGGGCCGACTGTACGGCACCGCACGCTGTTTCCGTCCCCTCCCCCGGTACAATGCAGCACTGCGCTCGCGCCGCCCGCGAGCCAACTGTTGTATGATTTGGGAAACATTTAACCGAGCCTACGATGACCGAACCGGCACATCCGCAGTCCGGCCCGGCCGCTGCCGCCTCTGCAGCGCCGGGCGCGGACCGCACCGCTGAACTCACCGAGATGCTGGGCTACCTCGCCGCCTGCTGGGACGAGGAGCGCCGCCTGCTGGCGCGCCAGCTCCATGACAGCCTGGGCTCGTCGATGACGGCCCTGACCATGCACCTGGCGCTGCTGACCCAGCACATCCCGGCCGAGAACCAGGCCATGCGCGACCGCAGCGCGCAGATGAAGGGGCTGCTCGCCAACATCATCGAGACCAACCGCAAGATGCAGCTCGAGCTGTGGAACGACAAGCTCGAGTTCCTCGGCCTGAAGGCCGCGCTGGCCGAGCTGGTGCCGGGCTTTGCCGCCGCCAACAACATCAAGGCGCGCACCAGCCTGCCGGACGAAGACGGCAGCTATACCCGCACCCAGGGCGTGGTGCTGCTGCGCTGCGTCGAAGAGGGCCTGCGCAACGTCGCCGCCCATGCGCAGGCGACCGAGGTCGACGTGATCCTGGACGATGACGGCGACCAGGTGATGCTGACCATCCGCGACAACGGCACCGGCTTCCCGAACGACGACAAGGTGCTGGAGTCGACCAGCTGCCACGGCCTGCGCCTGTTGCGCGAACGCGCCCGTTTCCTGGGCGGTAGTTTGCAGCTCGGCGCCGGCGAGAGCGGCGGCGCCGTGCTGCGCATGACGCTGCCGAGGCAGGTGCCGGTCGCCTGATTCCCGCGATTAGTATCGTAGGGTGGGCGGGGTAGTGCAGGCCAGTGGCCTGCACTACGAACGCCCACGCGGTGATAGTTAGCGCAAGAACAGAAGTTCCAGCAGATCGGATGCCGCTCTACTGCGTGGGCGGCATAGCCGCCCACCCTACTCAATGCAGCTTGACCAGCGGCGTCGCCCGCCGCACCAGGAAGCGCGCCAGCGCCAGCACGCCGGTGCGCATGGTGCCGAGCACCGCCCGGTGGTGCATCAGATGCAGACTCGTATACATCAGCCGCGCCATCGTCCCCTGCACGAACCAGCTGGCCCCGCGTAGCGAGCCCATCAGGCTGCCGACGCTGGTCGAGCGCCCCACCGACACCAGCGAGCCATAGTCGCGGTATTCGTAGGGCCGCTCTTGCGGCGCATGGCCCTTGGAACGGCGCAGGAAGGTGGTCACCAGGTAGTCGGCCTGCTGGTGCGCGGCCTGCGCGCGCGGCGGCACGGCGTTGCCATTGCCGTCGACGCAGGCGGCGCAGTCGCCCAAGGCATAGATGTCGTCCATGCCCTTCACGCGCAGGTGCGGGTCGACCTCGACCTGGCCGCCCTTCGCGGTCGGCAGGCCCAGTGAAGCCAGCAGGTCGGGCGCCTTGATGCCCGCCGCCCACACGCACAGATTGGCCGGGTACACGTTGCCGTCCTTGTCGACCACCCGGTCGCGCTCGATCTGCGTCACGCGGCAGTCGGTCACGACCCGGATGCCGCGCTTGCCCAGCAGCTCGTTGGCGGCGGCGGATACCTTTTCCGGCAGCGGGGCCAGCACGCGCGGCGCCCCTTCCAGGATGGTGATGCGCACGTCGCGCTTGACGTCGAGCTGGTCGAACCCGTAGGTGACATAGGCGCCGGAGGCCTCGCGCAGTTCGGCCGCCAGCTCCACGCCGGTGGCGCCGCCGCCAATGATCACCACGTCCAGGCCACCGCCCTTGCCTTCTTCATGGTCCTGCTCGGCCGCCAGCATCAGGCGCAGCATGCGCAGGCGGAAGCGCTCGGCGTCCTCGGTGGCGTTCAGGGAGATGGTGTTTTCCTGCGCGCCCGGCACGCCGAAGTAATTCGAGGTGCTGCCGATCGCCAGCATCAGCGCGTCGTAGCGGATGCGGCGCTCGGGGAGCACCTCGTCGTTGTCGGTGGCGGCGACGATCGCGCCGACCGTGACGGTCTTCGAAGCCGCATCCAGGGCGGTCATCGGTCCGAATACGAAGTTGAAGCCGTTGTCGTGCGCCAGCATCTGGTAGGACAGGCCTTCCTGGTGGATGTCCAGGGTGCCGGCCGCGACCTCGTGCAAGGAGGGCTTCCAGATGTGGTACAGCCGGCTGTCCACCAGCGTAACCTTCGACGGGCCCAGCTTGCGGCCCAGTTTGCAGGCCAGTTCCAGGCCGCCCGCACCGCCACCCACGATCACGAATTCGCTACGCAAAGTAAGCTCCTCTCATGGCGCCCGTCCGGCAATGCCAGCACATGGGCGATGTGGCAATCTTACTACGCATTCGTTGCGGGCGCGGCGCGCCACCCTGGTACCCACGCCGGGTTAAGATCATGCCATTCCATCCTCGAGAACGATGCCATGCCCAACCACGTCCCCGCCGAGATTGCCGATGCCGAAGCCCGCCTGCACGAGGCCATGCTCGCCTCCGACCTGACCGTGCTGGACGAGCTGATCGACCATGGGTTGATCTTCACCAACCACCTCGGCCAGGTCTTCGGCAAACACGACGATCTCGACACGCACCGCTCGGGCCTGTTGCGACTGGCCCGCATGGATCCCTCCGAGATGCGTGTGGTCGTCGACGGCGACTGCGCCATCGTCTCGGTGCGCGTGGCGGTGGCGGGCCAGTTTGGCCGCTCACCCTTCAGCGCCGACCTGCGCTACAGCCGCGTGTGGCGGCGCGCGCCGGACGGCGCCTGGCGCTTGGTGGCGGCGCATGCCAGCGAAATCCGCGCACCGGCGCCTTGATGGGCCTTCAGCGATCCGTGCGTGGCGCGATGGGCCGGTCCTGTAGCATGGCCGCTCGACACGCTTGAAAGGATGCGACATGAACCAGCGCTACCGACCGATCACGCGCCTGGGCCTGGGCGGCACCGGGCTCGGCGACATGTACCACACCACGTCCGACGAGGCGGCCCGCGCCACCGTCGACGCGGCCTGGGACGCCGGCATCCGCTATTTCGACACCGCGCCGCACTATGGCGCCGGCCTGTCCGAGCACCGCTTCGGCCAGGCCCTGCGCACCCGGCCGCGTGGGGAATACACGCTGTCGACCAAGGTCGGCCGCCTGCTGGCGCCCGATGTAGCCGGCGAGGTGGCGCCACCCTTCGTCTCTGCCCTGCCCTTCCGGCGGGTAATCGACTTCACGGCCGCAGGCGCGCGCCGCTCGGTCGAGGACAGCCTGCAGCGCCTGGCGCTGGGCAGCATCGATGTCGTCTACGTGCACGACCTCTCGGTCGATGCCTTCGGCGACAGTTTCGAGCATTATTTCCGGATCGCGGCCGGCCCCGGCGGTGCTTTTGAGGAGCTGGTGCGCATGCGCGAGGAAGGCCTGATCAAGGCCTGGGGACTGGGCGTGAACACGGTCGAGTCCTGCATGCGCGCGCTGCAGCAGTCCGACCCCGACATCTTCCTGCTGGCCGGACGCTACACGCTGATGGAGACCACGCCGCTGGAAGCCCTGTTCCCGCTGTGCATGGAGCGCGGCGCCTCGGTCGTGCTGGGCGGCCCGTACAACTCGGGTTTCCTGGCCGGCGGCGACCGCTACGACTACCTGCCCGCCAAGCCGGAACACTACGAACGGCGCGAGCGCCTGCGGCAGGTGGCGGGACGCCACGGCGTCGACCTGGCCGCCGCGGCGCTGCAGTTCGGCGCGGCCCATCCGGTGGTCTCGGCGACCATCCCCGGCGCCAGCAGCACGCAGCACCTCGGGCGCAATGCGGTCCAGATGGCGCTGCAGATTCCTGCCGCCTTCTGGCAGGAACTGGTGCACGAAGGGCTGCTGCCGCCGGACGCGCCGCTGCCGCAGTAAAGGATCGGATCAGTCGCGGCCGTGGCCGTGACCGTGGCCCTTGCCGTGTCCGTTGCCATGGCCCCTGCCATGGCCGCGGTCTTCGTGGCGATCACGGCCATGGCCGCGGTCATCCCAGCGCTCATGGTGGCCGCCGCCGTGACGCTCGCGGTAGCGCGGCGCATACACGTCGGCATACCAGCGATCCTGCACGAACAGCACCGGCTGGCTGCAGGCGCCGTATTTGCGGCAGTGCTTGTTCCAGTTCTTGCGGTGGCCCGGCGGCACGCGCAGGTAGACCGGCTCGGCGCGCACGCGATGATGGCGTTCGACGATGACCGGTTGCGCCATGTAGACCGGCGGCGGGCCGTAGTAGCCGCCATCGCCGATATCGATGCGGCCGTAGAAGCCGGGCTGGCCGACGCTGATGCTGACATTGGTCTGGGCCAGGGCTGGGAAGGTAGCGCTCGCCAGGGCTGCGCAGAGGATCAGGGCTTTCATAGTTGCCTCTCAGTGTTTGACGGGCGAACTTTACCACCGGAAATGTCGAACCGAAGGTGCGGCACTTCACACTTTTACACTCTGTGCACCCTTTCACATCTCGTTACAGGTTCACGCTTACATGTTCCGGAACAGCGCCATGAAGGGCTGGCTCACCGCCAGAGTTTCCGGGCGATTCTTCAGCCGCAGCGTGCCGCGTCCGCTCTCGTCGCGCGAGACCCCGGCCACCGCGCGCAGGTTGACGATGGTCGAACGATGGACCTGCTTGAACATGGTCGGGTCCAGCACCTCGAGCAGGTCGCGGATGGGTTTGCGCAGCAGCGCTTCGCCATCCTGGGTCATCACGACCGTGTACTTGCTGTCGGCCTGGAAGTAGGCCACGTCGTCGACCAGGATCAGGCGCGTCTCCTGGCCGCGGCTGGCGGTCAGCCACACCAGCGGCGGCGCCTTGGGCTGCGGCGGCGCCGCCGCCGACAGCTGCAGCAGCAGGGCCTGCAGCTGCGCCAGGTCCTGGCCGCCGCGCTGCAGGCGCGCGTGCACCCTTGCCACGGTGCCGGCCAGGCGTTCGCGCGCCACGGGTTTAAGCAGGTAGTCGACCGCGCCGCGCTCGAAGGCGTCGATCGCGTACTGGTCGTAGGCGGTGACGAACACGAGCTCGGTCTTGATCCCGGTGTCCACCAGGCTGGAGGCGACTTCCAGGCCGGACAGGCCCGGCATGCGGATGTCGAGGAAAGCCACGTCGGGGCGATGGGCGGCAATCGCTTCCAGCGCGCTGCCGCCGTCTTCGCAGCTGGCCACGATGTCCAGTTCCGGCCACACCTGCCCCAGCAACTGGACCAGCGATTCGCGCAGCAGGGTTTCGTCTTCGGCGATCACGCCGGTGATCCGCTTCTCAAGCATGATGCAGCCCTCCTGCTCCCACGGTGCTGTTGACGGCGTTCGGCACCGTGATGGTGGCCGCCACGCCGCTCGGGAAGTTGGCCACGATCGAGAACGAGGCCGCATTGCCGTAGGCCAGGCGAAGGCGCTCGCGCACGTTGCGCAGGCCGACGCCGGTGCCGCCGCCCTCGGCCGTGAAGCCGCGGCCGTCGTCGGCCACCGTCACCGCCACGCTGTTGTCGACCTGGCGCGCCAGGATCCACACCGTGCCGCCGCCCGGCTTGGGTTCGAGGCCGTGCTTGATCGCGTTTTCGACCAGGGTCTGCAGCATCATGGTCGGGAACAGCACGCCGCGCAGGGCATCGGGCACGTCGACCTGCAGCTGCAGGCGCGGGCCCATGCGGATCTTGAGGATGTCGAGGTAGGCACGGGCGCGCTCCAGTTCCTCGCCGATGGTCGAAGGCGCGTCCTCGGTGCGCGGCAGCGAGTGGCGCAGGTACTGGATCAGGTTGCCGAGCATCTCATCGGCACGCGCCGGGTCGGTACGGGTCAGCACCTGGGCACTGGCCAGCGTGTTGTACAGGAAGTGTGGCTCGACCTGGGCGTGCAGCAGGTTCAGCTTGGCCACCGTGAGTTCCTTCTCGGTAGCGGTCTGGCGGACCTGGGCCTGCTCGCCGCGGCGGCGCTCGGCGACGCGGCGGGTGATGGCGCGCACGATCGCTTCGGCGTTCTCCAGGTTGGTGCCATGGTCGACCAGGAAGGTGTCGGTCCAGGCCGGGTCTTCCGGTTCGCAGATCAGCGTCACGCTGCCGGCGGCGTCGCCGTTCGGGGTAACCGTGGCCAGGATCTGGTTGCGGCGTTCGCCGAACGGAATGAATGCCCAGCTGGCCGCCGGCGGCTGGCCATCGTGGTGCATGGCATAGGGGTTGATGCGCTTGACCTTGGCGCGCACCTGCAGGCTGTCGCGCGCGCTTTCCACCAGGATCGCGCCTGGCAGCTCGCGGATCGCGGCATCGATCAGGTCGAAGGCCTCGCCGGCTTCGAACGGGATTTCGATCTGGCGCCGCTGCCGGTTCGACAGGGTGCTGCTGTTCAGGGTGCCGGCGATCAGGCGCACCCGGCGCATGTGCGAGAACACGCCGGACAGCACCCACAGGCCGAGGAACAGGGCCAGCAGCGCGAAATAGCCGCCGATGTCGCGTTCGAAGTAATCGTGGATCGACTCGACGACGATGATGCACAGGATGAGGTAGCAGCCGAGCCAGGCCGCCAGCAGTCGTCCGAGGTGAAAAGCGCTTGAGATCATGGTGTTCTTTCAGTAGTGGGACAGCGCCAGATTAGTCCTGGTCTTCATTGCCCGGTGACATTATGCGACGGAGACGGGGTAGCGGCGACGAAACCGGCCCTGCCCGCCCTAAAAAATCCGTTGCGCATTGCCCTCACCCGCAGCCGGCTTTTCTCGCTGCCTGGCGAACACTGCTTTACAATGCTGCGCAGTTCGTCAAAGAAAGGTTTTTTTCAGCATGGCATTCAAGCATACCGTCTTCGCATTCGCCGCCCTCCTGCTGGGCACTTCCGCGCACGCCCAGCTGGGCGCCGCCGTCACCGCCGACCTCGGCACCACCGGCGCCGGCCTGCACCTCGTGGTCCCGATGGAGCGCACCCTGAACGGCCGTTTCGGCGCCAACTACTTCAAGCACGACCTCGACAAGCGCTCCGGCCTGGTCGACTACAAGCTGGACGGCAAGCTGGCCACCTTCGACGTGCTGTTCGACTGGTACGTGATCGAGGGCAGCAGCTTCCGCCTGACCAGCGGCCTGGTCTACAACGGCACCCGTTTCAAGGCGACCGGCGTCCCTGCCGCCAACGGCAGCTTCACCTTCAACGGCAATACCTACAAGACCACCGACATCGGCACCCTGAAAGGCGACGTCAGCTTCCGCCGCGCCGCGCCCTACATCGGCATCGGCTGGGGCAATGCCCTCACCCCGAACAAGCGCTGGAACTTCGGCGCCGACATCGGCGCCTTTTACCAGGGCAAGGCCAAGGTCAACCTGATTCCTTACGGCTGCACCACCTCGAACGCCGTGTGCGGCAAGCTGGCGACCGACGTGGCGGTGGAAGAACTGCGCCTGCAGGACGAAGCCTCGGACTACAAGGTCTACCCGGTGCTGCGCGCCAGCATCTCGTACAACTTCTAAAAGAAGATATGTACATCGGCGCGGACAGGCGTATGATGGAAACTCTTATCAAGGAGCCATCATGCCACCGCGCCGCTTCCTTCCCTTTGCGCTGATCGTCGCCACGCTCGTCATGGGCGGATGCAAGGACCAGCGCGAACCGGCCAAGCCCATCGTCGACCTGTCGGACGTCGTCGTCTCCATCTGAACAGGCTTTTGCCCGTACTGCCCCGGGCACGGTAAACTACGGCCTGTCTATTTATTCGCCGTAAGGTTCCCATGCCGTTTGCCGCCCTTGGACTGATCGAGCCGATCGTCCAGACCCTCGCTTCGCTCGACTACACCACCCCGACCCCTGTCCAGCAGCAGGCCATTCCTGCCGTCCTGTCCGGCAAGGACGTGATGGCTGCCGCCCAGACCGGCACCGGCAAGACCGCCGGCTTTGCCCTGCCGATCCTGCAGCGCCTGTTCAAGCGCGACAAGCCGGTCGGCAGCAATGCCGTGCGCGCCCTGGTCCTCGTGCCGACCCGCGAGCTGGCCGAGCAGGTGCATGAAAGCTTCCGCAGCTACGGCGCCGGGCTGAACCTGCGCACCATGGTGGCCTACGGCGGGGTCAGCATCAATCCGCAGATGATGAATTTGCGTAAGGGAGCGGACGTGCTGGTGGCGACCCCCGGCCGCCTGCTCGATTTGTACCGCCAGAACGCGGTGAAGTTCAACGAAGTCATCACCCTGGTGCTGGACGAAGCGGACCGCATGCTCGACCTCGGCTTCTCGAAAGAGCTCGACCAGGTGTTCGCGGCCCTGCCGAAAAAGCGCCAGACCCTGCTGGTCTCGGCCACCTTCTCCGACCAGATCCGCGCCATGGCCAACCGCCTGCTGCGCGAACCGGTGCGCATCGAGGCGTCGCCGCGCAATACCACCGCGACCAAGGTCACCCAATGGCTGGTCCCGGTCGACAAGAAGCGCAAGTCCGAGCTGTTCCTGCACCTGCTGAAGAAGCACGGCTGGACCCAGGTGCTGGCCTTTGCCAAAACCCGCAAGGGCGTGGACGAGCTGGTCGGCCTGCTGGACGCCAAGCGCATCCCGGCCGATGCCATCCACGGCGACAAGCCGCAGCCGGCGCGCCTGCGCGCGCTGGAGCGTTTCAAGGCGGGCGACGTGAAGGTGCTGGTGGCAACCGACGTCGCCGCGCGCGGCCTGGACATCGACGACCTGCCGGTGGTGGTCAATGTCGACCTGCCGATCGTGGCCGAGGACTACGTGCACCGCACCGGGCGTACCGGACGCGCGGGCGCCTCGGGCGAAGCGGTGTCGCTGGTGGCGGCCGACGAGGTGGAATACCTGGCGGCGATCGAGGCCCTGACGCGCCAGACCATCCGGCGCGAGGAAGAAAGCGGGTTCGAGCCGGATCACCGGGTGCCCGAGACCACGGCCGGCGGACAGATCGTGAAGAAGCCGAAAAAGCCCAAGAAGCCGAAGGGCGAGGTCAAGGTGGTGCAGGAGGACGTGCGCTTCCGGCGCTGACTGGCGGCCAATTACCGCGTGGGCGGGAAAACCCGCCCACCCTACAACACCGGCGGTAGTTACAGTACCAGGCGCATTTCGCGCATTCCTTCGAGCCCGGTCGATTTCACCGTAAAGCCCATCCGCTTGGCCAGGCCCGTGATGCGCGAATTCTGCGGCAGCGCCTCGCCCACGATCTCGCGTGTACCGCGCGAGCGGCAGTAGTCGATCAGCTTCTGCATCATGATCTTCCCCAGACCCATGCCCTTCAGGTCGGAGCGCACCGTCACCGCGAACTCGGCGCTGATGTTGTCCGGATCGGCCACCACCCTGCCCACCGCCAGCGTCTCGGCCACGCCCTGCGCATTGGGGCGGGTAGCGATGAAGGCCATTTCGCGGTCGTAGTCGATCTGGGTGAAGCGCGCCAGCTGCGAGGGCTGCAGTTCGCGGATGCGCACGAACATCCGGTAGCGCACGTCGTCGGGGGTGAGCGCATCAAAGAAGGCCAGGTGCGCCGGGCCGTCTTCCGGACGGATCGGGCGCAGCAGCAGCGTCCCGCCATTCCACTCGATGGTCTCTTCCAGTTCGCGCGGATAGGGACGGATCGCCAGCCGGTCGAGCGTGCTGCCGGAGCGGTCGGCCAGCGCCAGGCGCATGCGCGCGTCCAGCACCGTCGTGCCGCGGCTGTCGGCCAGCAGCGGGTTCAGGTCCAGTTCCACGATCTCGGGGATATCCGCCACCATGCGCGAGACCTGCACCAGCGAGGCCAGTACCGCGTCCATGTTCACCGCCGGGCGGTTGCGGTAGCCGGCCAGCAGCCTGGCCACGCGGGTGCGGTCGACCAGGTCGCGCGCCAGCACCAGGTTCAGGGGCGGCAGGCCGACCGCATGGTCGTCGGTCACTTCCACCGTCACCCCGCCCTGCCCGAACACGATCACCGGCCCGAACACCGGGTCGAGGGCGGCGCCCACGATCAGTTCATGCGCATTGCTCGAACGGGCCATGGCCTGCACCGAATAGCCTTCGAAGCGCGCCTGCGGGAACAGCTCGCCCAAGCGCTTCGTCATGCGCTTCGCCGCCGCGCGCACCCCTTCCGGGCTGTCGATGTCGAGGGTCACGCCGCCGAAGTCCGACTTGTGCATCACGTCGGGCGTGAGGATCTTGACCGCCACCGGGTAACCGATGTTCTGGGCCGCCTGCACCGCCTCGTCGACCGTGGCGGCCTGGCGCGTCTCGACCACTGCCATGCCGTAGGTGCGCAGGATGGCCTTGGTCTCGGGATCGGACAGCAGGTAGCGCCCTGCTGCAATCGCTTCGCGCACCAGCGCGCGCGCGGCCGCCCGGTCCGGCGCCACGGTGCCGGCCATCGAGGGCGGCACTTCCATCAGGAGGTTCTGGTTGCGCCGGTAGTGCACCAGCTGCAGGAAGCCCGCCACCGCGTCTTCCGGCGTACGGAAGGCCGGCAGGCGCGCGCCGGAGGCAATCGCGCGTGCCTCCGCGACCGCGGCCCCGCCCAGCCAGCACGAGAGCAGGGTCTTGGAGGCGCTGCGCACCAGCGGCGCGATGGCGTCGGCGACGTCGCGGCTGGATACGGTGGCGGTGGGCGACTGGATCGCCAGCACCGCATCGACCTGCGGGTCCTGCAGCAGGATCTCGAGCGTCTCGCGATACAGTGCCGGCGGCGCGCCGCCCTGCAGGTTGACCACGTTCCCGCGCCGCCAGCGCGGCGCCAGCAGCGCGTCCAGCCGGTCGATGGTGCTGCTTGCGAACTGCGCTTCCACCCCGCCGCCATAGGCCAGCGCGTCGCGCGCCAGCACGCCGGGACCGGCGCCGTTGCTGACGATCGCGAGCCGCTCGCCGTGCAGCGGGCGCGCGTAGGCCAGGGTCTCGGCGGCCGAGAACAGCTGGTCGGTGGTGTACACGCGCAGCATGCCGGCGCGCCGGATCGCGGCGTCGAACACGTCGTCGTGGTGCGCCAGCGCCCCGCTCTCGCTGGCCGCGGCCGGCGCGTCGTCCTCTTCGCGCCCGGCCTTCAGCACCAGCACCGGCTTGCTGCGCGCCGCCGCGCGCGCCGCCGACATGAACTTGCGCGCATAGCGCAGGTCCTGCAGGTAGAGCAGGATCGCGCCCGTCGCGCCGTCGCTGGCCAGGTAGTCGAGCACGTCGCCGAGGTCGACGTCGGCCGCATCGCCCAGCGCGATGAAGTGCGAAAAACCGATGCCGCGCGTGCGCGCCCAGTCCAGCACCCCGACCATCAGGGCGCCCGACTGCGACACGAACGCGATCCGTCCCGGCAGCGCGCCGCTGGTGGCGACGCTGGCGTTCAGGCCGAGCCCAGGGGTCAGCAGCCCGGCGCTGTTCGGTCCCAGCAGGCGCAGGAGATAGGGGTGGGCGGCGTCGAGCATGGCCTGGCGCAGGCTGCGTCCGCCCCTGCGCGCATCGACCAGGCCCTGGCTCAAGACCACCGCCGCGCGGGTGCCGCGCTCGCCCAGCTGGCGCACGATCGCGGGCACCGTGGCAGGCGGCGTGCAGATCACCGCCAGCGAGGGCGCCTGCGGCAGCTCCGCCACGCTGGCATAGCAGCGCCGGCCGGACAGTTCGGTGTACTTCGGATTGACGGGCCAGACCTCGCCCTTAAAACCGCCGGCGAGCAGGTTGTGCAGCAAGGTCGCTCCAAGGCTGCCCGGCCTTTCGGAGGCGCCGACCAGCGCGACCGAGCCTGGGGCGAACAGGTGCTCGAGGTTGCGAACGCTCATGCCTGGACCTTTCCGTGCGAATGGGGCGGGCGCCGCTGCGCCCATCAGGGAAAGGATAGCAACGCTGCGCAAGGCAGCGCGCACCGGATACCCGACAGCCCTAGGAGCGGCGGCTGAAGGGACGGGCGCCGAGGCGGCGTTCGCGCCGGGTGGCCGGCAGCGCGCACAGGGCGGGCGAACGGGCGCGCAGTTCGCGCATGATGCCGTCGGCCATGATGCGGGTATGGCAGGCCAGCGTGGGTGCGTCGATCCCGGCGCCCAGCACGTGGGAGCGGAACACGCGCGCCTCGTCCAGCTCGTGCATGGCGATGGCGGCCAGCACGCTGCGGCTTGACACCGGCGGGGCGGCGTAGAAGTGCAGGCGGAACTGGCGGTCGAGCAGCACCGTGCCGGCCAGGAAGCGGTCGAGGCCGACGTCGAACAGCACCTGTGCGATCACCTCGGCTGCACGGCTGGCAATCTCTTCCTGATTTTTCCTGCGGCGCGGGCCGAACAGGCGAAACAGCATGTGCATGCCCCCTCCAAGTCGATGCCCTAGGCATACTAACAGTCGCTTGCCGGCTCTGCAATATTAGGGTGGACGCTGTTGTAAAAAGCGACAAGCGCTTCCCTACAAGTTCGAGAGCAGCGCAATCAGCTGCTGCGGCGCCACCGGCTTGGTCAGGTGTTCGTCGAACCCGGCCGCCAGCGAGGCCGCCCGGTCTTCCTGCCGCCCGCGTCCCGTGACGGCGACGAGGAAGGGCCGCGGCCTGCGCGTGGACAGGACCGCCGCCACTTCCAGCCCGTCCATCTCCGGCATGCCCAGGTCCAGCACCACGATCTCCGCCGGCCGCTCGTTGAACAGGCGCAGCGCCGCCGCACCGTCGTGCGCCACCGACACCAATGCCCCTTCCGAGCGCAGCAGCCAGGCCAGCGATTCGGCCGCGTCCACGTTGTCGTCGGCCACCAGCACCTGCCTGCGGATGCGCGCGCCGCCGGCGACCTCCAGCACCGCCGCTTCGCAGTCCGGTCCGGGATGGATCGCCGGCAGCAGCACGGTGAACGACGATCCGTGTCCCGGCCCGGCGCTCCAGGCTTCCAGCCGGCCGCCGTGCAGCTCGACCAGGCCCTTGGCCAGCGACAGGCCGATCCCCAGCCCACCCTGGGCCAGGTGGCTGGCGCTCGACACCTGGACAAAGGCGTCGAACACCCGCCCCAGCATGTCCGGCTCGATGCCGATGCCGTTGTCGCTCACCTCCACCCTGGCCTCCCCTCCCTCCTCTTTCAGCAGGATGCCGATGCGTCCGCCGGGCGGGGTGTACTTGGCGGCGTTGTTGATCAGGTTGGCCAGCACCTGGGTCAGGCGCAGCGCGTCGGCCTCGACCCAGACCGGCTCGTCGCACAGATCGAGCGCCACCTGGTGGCGCCCGGCCTCGATCAGCGGCATGCTGGTCTGCAGGGTGTCGCGCAGCAGGCGTCCCAGTTCCACCGGCGCGCGATGCAGTTCGATCTTGCCGCGGCTGATGCGGGTCACGTCGAGCAGGTCGTCGAGCAGGCGCGCCATCTGCGCGGTCTGGCGCCCGACCATGGCCGCGATCCATTCGATCCGGTCCTGCGGCAGGTGCTTGCCGCGCAGGAGCGAGGCGGCGTTCGCGATCGGGGCCAGCGGATTGCGCAGCTCGTGCGCCAGGGTCGCGATGTAGACGTCCTTGCGGCGGTCGGCTTCCTTCAGGCCCTCCATCGCTTCCTCGCGCTCGCTGACATCGAGCACCAGCGAGAACACCCGGTCGATGTTCCCCTCCTCGTCGTGCAGCACCGAGTTGTACCACTCGCAGGACAGGGTGCGGCCGTCGCGCGTGCGGTTGCGGTTGCTGGACTTGACGTAGCGCGTGGCCGAGTCCAGGAGACGCCCCATCGCGAGGGCTACCCTGTGTGCGTCTTCCTCGTGGATCACGGGCAGCGCATCGATGCGTCGGCCTACCGCTTCCCGGGCGCTCCAGCCGAACAGTTCTTCGGCGCGCCTGTTCCACAGCCGGATCACGAAGTCGCGGTCCCACTCGATCACGGCCAGCGGCGTATTTTCGATGAGATAGCGCGTCTGGTCGAGGGCGCGCGCCAGCGCGGCGCTGGCCTCGGTGCGTTCGGTCACGTCGTCGAGGACGATCACGGCGGCCGCCAGGTCGGCCGCGCCGTCGCGTAGCGGCGCCCCGCTGACCGTGTAGACACGGCGGCCATCGGGGCTCTGGCTCTCGAGCACGGCGTCGCGGAAGGCTTCGCCGCGGATCGCGCGCCGCACCGGCTCGCCGATCAGGGACAGCATCGCGGCCGGCCCCGACACCGGCTCCGCACCCTGCCCGGCATGCTCGAAGCGCGCCGCCATCTGCCCGGCCTGGTCGTTGGCCATCACGCAGCGGCCCTCGCGGTCGACGATCAGGACGCCGTCCGGCAGCTGTTGCAGCACCGATCCCAGCAGGCTTTGCCACTGGGCCCGGGCGCGTGTCTCGATCATCTCTTCGAAGGTAATGCGCAGCCGTTCATGCAGGGCGATGTTGTCGATCGCGACCGCCCCGAGCACGAACAGCGACGCCGCCAGCCCGTACAGGCGCCCGGCATAGAAGCCAAGGTCGAAGCGCCCGCCGTTGAGCAGGCACGACAGCAGCACTTCGAACACCCAGGCCGCCATCGCGATCGTCAGCCAGACGTCGAGCACGGCACGCGGACGCTTGCTGGCAGTGCGCCACAATGCATACATGGACAGCGCCAGTAGGCTTGCACCGAGCCAGCGGTAGGCCGGCAGGAAGCGGTGCCCGTCCATCAGCTGCGGCAGGAAGGGCGCGCCGCTGGTGCAGATCAGCACCAGCACCGCCGCGAACAGCGCCGTCAGCAGGGTACCCGCGCGCAGGAAATGCGGGGGCAGCGGGCGCCGGTAGCTGCGCGCATAGCCGATCACGCACAGCGGGAACAGCGCGTGCCAGATCATGAACAGCCAGGGCGTGGTCTGGCTGTTCCCGCCCAGCACGCCGTGGGCCGAGAACAGGCCGGGAAAGGTCAGCATGTGGGCCAGCGCGATCAACGCCGTGAACAGGTAGCCCAGGGTGAGAATCCCGAGCGACCAGGAACGGCCCGTGTGCAGGTGGCCGAGCAGGAGGATGCCGGTGAGCAGGTTGGCGCCGATCAGGATCGACTGCACCATCGGCACGAATTCCGGCGCCACCGGCATGGGCGTGGCGGCGAACGGCGCCAGCAGCGCGAACAGCACGCCCAGCACCCCGAGGACGACCAGGACGCTGCGCAGCTGCGCCCCGGATGGGGGGTGTTTCGCCAGATCTGCCGGTTCTGCTAAAACACCGTTTCGCATGGTCATCCCAGTGGAATGCTGTTCCGATTCGTGTTGCGCCGTGCTTCCTGCCTTTATTCAAGTTACATAAAAATATAGCTTAAAAGTCTATGTCGAGCTGCGCGATAGCTGTCGTGCTCAAGAGCGTGCGCTGACCGGATAGCCGGCGGTGTCGATCGCGGCGGCAATCTCGTCCAGTCCGGCATCGCTATCGATGCGCACGCGCTTGGTCGGCAGGTCGATGCTGACCTTGGCATCGGCATCGATACCCTGTACCGCTTTGGTCACGCGTCCGACGCAATGTCCGCAGCTCATGTCTTCTACAGTCAGTTCATACATGTGGGGTGCTCCTTGTTGAATGGGCGCGTCGGCCCGATTGGTGGATGAGGTTTCTTGTATTGGAGGCTGGGGCCGCCAGCCGCGCAGCAGCAGCGCGTTGGCCACCACGCTCACGGAACTGAGCGCCATGGCCGCTCCCGCCAGCACGGGGTTGAGCAGGCCGAAGGCCGCCAGCGGGATGCCGACCACGTTGTAGACGAAGGCCCAGCCGAGGTTCTGGCGGATCTTGGCATAGGTGCGCTGCGAGATCGTCACCGCATCCGCCACCAGGCCGGGGTCGCCGCGCATCAGGGTGATGCCGGCGGTCTGCATGGCGACGTCGGTGCCGCTGGCCAGCGCGATGCCGACGTCGGCCGCCGCCAGCGCGGGGGCGTCGTTGATGCCGTCGCCGACCATCGCGACGCGGCGCCCGCCTTGCTTCAGTTCGCCGACCACGCGCGCCTTGTCGCCCGGCAGCACGCCGGCATGGTAGCGCGCGATCCCGGCCTGCGCAGCCACGGTGCGCGCCGCGCCTTCGCTGTCGCCGGTCAGCATGAGCGCCTCGATGCCCATGCGCTGCAGGCGCGCCACCGCGGCGGCCGCACCTGGCTTCAGGGTGTCGCCAAAGGCCAGCAGGCCGGCCACCTCGACTCCCCCCGCAGTCTGCAGCGCCAGCCAGGACACGGTGCGCCCCTGCGCTTCGTGAACGGTGCCCTGGGCGGCGAGCGCTCCCAGGCTGGCGCCCTGCTCCTGCATCAGCCGGGCATTGCCGAGCAGGACGGTAGCGCCGCCGACTTCGGCCTGCACGCCGCGTCCGGGCAGGACCCGGGCATGTGCCGCCGGCAGCGGCGCTGCGCCGCGCGTACCCGCCGCGTCGAGCACCGCCTGCGCCAGCGGATGGGTGCTGGCCTGCTGCACGCTGGCGGCCAGCTGCAGCACCCGCGCCGGGTCCGCGCCCTCGACCGCGACCAGTTGCGGCCGGCCCGCGGTCAAGGTGCCGGTCTTGTCGAACACCACCACGTCCAGCGCATGGGCGGTTTCCAGCGCCTCGGCGTCCTTGATCAGGATGCCGTGGCGCGCGGCCGCGCCGGTGCCGACCATGATCGAGACCGGCGTGGCCAGTCCCAGGGCGCAGGGACAGGCGATCACCTGCACCGCCACCGCATTGAGCAGCGCCGCCTGCCAGTCCCCGGTGGCCAGGCCCCAGCCCAGCAGGGTCGCCAGCGAGATCAGCAAGACTACCGGCACGAACACGGCGCTGACCCGGTCCACCAGGCGCTGGATCGGCGCCTTGACCGCCTGCGCGTCCTCCACCATGCGGATGATCCGCGACAGCATGGTTTCCGCGCCCACCGCGGTGGCGCGCACCAGCAGCAGGCCGTCGGCATTCACGGCGCCGCCGGCCACCCGCTCGCCCGGGCCTTTCGCCACCGGCAGGCTTTCCCCGGTCAGCAGCGATTCGTCGAGATGGCTGCGGCCCTCTTCCACCTGGCCGTCAGCCGGCACCCGCTCGCCGGGGCGCACCACCATCAGCTCGCCCACGCGCAGCTCGCCAAGCGGGATGCGCACATCCGCGCCGTCGCGCCGCACCAGGGCCTCGTTGCTGCGCAGCGCTTCCAGCGCCCCGATCGCCGCCAGCGCCTGGCGCTTGGCGCGGCTTTCCAGCCACTTGCCGAGCAGGACCAGGGTGATCACCACCGCCGCCGATTCGAAATACAGGTGCGGCGCGCCATGGCTGCCCCCAGGGTGCGCCAGCAGCAGCCAGAGCGAGAGCCCGTAGGCGGCGCTGGTGCCGAGCGCGACCAGCAGGTCCATGTTGCCGCTGCCGGCGCGCGCCGCCTTCCAGCCGGCCCGGTAGAAGCGCGCGCCGAGCCAGAACTGCACCGGGGTCGCCAGCGCCAGTTGCAGCCAGCCCGGCAGCATCCAGTCGATGCCGAAGGGCTGGGCTAGCATCGGCGCGACCAGCGGCAGGCTGAGCAGTGCGGCGGCGGCCACCGGCCACCAGGCCGGCAGGCTGCCGGCCGCGGGCGCCGCCTTCCCTGCCGGCGCGTCCGGCGCCGCGGCGCTCGCTTCGTAGCCGGCCTCGTGCACGGCAACGACCAGCTCGTCGAGCGTGGCAGCGCCGTGCACCGTGGCCTTCTCGGTCGCCAGGTTGACGGTCGCACCCGTCACGCCCGGTACTTTTTGCAGCGCCTTTTCGACCCGCGCCACGCAGGACGCGCAGGTCATCCCCGTGATGCGCAGCACGGCGGCGCTGCCGGAATCCGTCCTCGTATCCATGTTCTTTCCTTTATCCATACCCGAAGGATATTCCTTCCCACGATGGGAAGGTCAAGCATGTTGTGCGGATCGTCCGCGCTTCGATTGAGCTCTTCGGTGGCACAGGCCTGGCGGCAGAACTAATGGACGAGTTGCCCGTCGAACCCGGACACGACCAGGAGGAGACCGTGATGCCTGTTTTTTGGAGAACCATGCTGGCCTGGCTG
The DNA here is from genome assembly GCF_020707265.1 of Massilia sp. IC2-477. Lineage (GTDB taxonomy): Bacteria > Pseudomonadota > Gammaproteobacteria > Burkholderiales > Burkholderiaceae_D > Telluria. The sequence continues at coordinate 64,625 of NZ_JAJFEQ010000003.1, read as the reverse complement.
TCGACTGCGCTGCTGGCCACGCTGCTGGCCGCATGCAGAGGCAGCGACGACGAGGACAAGCCCGACAGGCGTTCACAGGCCGAGCGGGCGGGAATCGGCGAGCTGCGCTCCGCGCCCGGCGCCACGGTGTTCGTTGCGAACCTCAGCTTCAGCCTGCGCAACTACGGCGACCTGACCGCCATCGCCTACAGCATCGAGCCGCGCGCCGGCACCTGGTCGAAGCCGCTGGCGGTCAGCGTCGACAAGTCCTGGCTCGACCGGCGCGGCGCCTACCAGTCCGGCAGCGCGCGCCTGGAACTGCCCGTGTTCGGCCTCTACGCCGCCCACGCGAACGGGGTGAAGCTGCGCGCCAGCTTCCGCGACGGCTCGCAGCACGACTTCCGCGCCACCGTCAGCACCGCGCCCTACGCCGGCCGGCCGAGCTGTATGCCAGGCCCGACATCCGTACCGCGCGCAGTGCCGAACGGGCGCCCGGCCTGGACTTCGTGCTGGTCAAGAACGGCCTGAGCTCGCCGGTGGTGATCGATACCGACGGCCACATGCGCTGGACCGGCGCGCCGCTGGCCGACTCGTTCTCGTCGATGTTCGGCGACGGCAACTTCACGATCGGCAGCCAGAGCGAGCCGGTGCTGTACCGGATGGACGTCGGCGGCGCGTTCACCAGCGTGCGGCTGGATGTGCCCAAGTACACCAACTTCCACCACGAACTGGCGCCCGGCAAGACCGGCATGCTGGCCGAACTCGATGCGGTCGAGGGCGGCGTGAACCGCGTCGAATCCATCCTGGCCGAGATCGACGCCAGCGGCAAGGTCCTCAAGGAGTGGGACCTGGGCCGGATCTTCGCCGCCCATATGCGCGCCAGGGGCGACGACCCGTCCCGCTTCGTGGTCGACGGCGCCGACTGGTTCCACATGAACTCGGCCATCTACCATGCTCCCGACAATTCGCTCCTGATTTCCAGCCGCGAAAATTTCGTCGTGAAGCTCGACTACGACACCGGCGCCATCCGCTGGCTGTTCGGCGACACCAGCAAGCACTGGTACGTCAATTTTCTGTCGCTTCGCGCGCTGGCCTTGAGGCTGGTGGAAGGCAAGGCGCCGATCGGCCAGCACTCGCTGTCGGTCACGCCGGACGGCCAGCTGCTGCTCTTCAATAACGGCCTGGGCAGCCTGACGCAGCCACCGGGCGCGCCGCGTGGCGCCACCCGCAGTTTCAGCACGCCTTCGCGCTACGCCATCGACGAAAAGGCCGGCACCGCGCGTGAAGTCTGGACCTGGGAAGCCGACGGCGACCGCAGCCGCGCGCGCCTGTATTCGGACATCTGCTCGAGCGTCTACGAAGGCACGCCAGGCAACTACCTGGTGGCCTATTCGGTTGCCAATGCGCGCACCAGCGCCCGCCTGATCGGCGTCGACACGCATGGCAAGATTGCCTTCGATTTCGCCTACCCGACCAATGTCTGCGACACCGTATTCATCGCCCAGCCCTTGGCCTGGAACGACCTGAAGCTGCGCTAGCCGGACGCGCCGGCCGCTAGTACGGGCGGCGCGCCGAGCACACCCGCCCGCGTCCCGCCTTCTTGGCCTGGTACATGTAGTGGTCGGCCTCCTTCAGCAACTCGTCCGAGGAGCGCTCGATGCCGCCGCTGTCGAGGGCGATGCCGATGCTGGCGCGTACGCGCACCGCGCGGCCGGGCAGCTCCACCGGTTCCGAGATGCTGTTGATCAGCTTCTCGGCCACCATGTGGGCATCGTCGAAGGTATCGGCCATGTCTTCCAGCAGCACGGTGAATTCGTCGCCAGCGAGGCGGTACACGCTGTCGGTCTTGCGCACCCCGGCGCGCAGGCGCTCGGCGATCACGCCCAGCAGCAGGTCGCCGGCCTCGTGGCCCTGCGAATCGTTGACCGCCTTGAAGCCGTCCAGGTCGATGAACAGCATGCCGACCGCCTTCCCGCTGCGACGCGCCCGCGCCTGGGCCATCGGGATCGATTCGAGCAGCGCGCGCCGGTTCAGCAGGCCGGTCAGCAGGTCGTGCCGGTTCTCGTATTCGCGCTGGGCCTCGTCGTGTTTGCGCGCGCTGATGTCGTGCAGGAAGGCGCTGTACATGGTGCGCCCGTCGAAGGCGAGCGCACGGATGCGCACCTCCACGGTCAGGCTGGCGCCGTCGCGCCGCAAGGCCGGCAGTTCCAGGCGCTGGTCGATGGCGCCGGCGAGCCGGGTCGACAGGAAGCCCTGCTCGCCCTGGCTGCGGCCACGCCGTTCTTCCGGCATGATCAACGCTTCGAGCTTGCGGCCCAGCGCGTCCTCGCGCGGCCAGCCGAAGGTTTCCTCGGCCTGGCGGTTCCAGTCCGTGATCGCGCCCGTCTCGTCCAGGCTGATGTAGGCGTCGTTGGCGTTTTCCACCACGCTGCGGATCTCCGCTTCGCGCGCCCGCAGCGCCGCTTCGGTCGCCCGTTGGCGCTCGACCGCCTCGGTGAGCCGGACATTGGCATCCTGCAGCTCGGCGGTGCGTTCCTGGACGCGGCGCTCGAGGTCTGCATTGAGCTGCGCCACCTGCTGCTGCGCGTGCTTTTCGGCGTCGATGTCCTTGATCACCGATACGTAGTATTCCACTGCGCCGGCCTCGTTGCGCTTCGGCGAGACGTTCAGGTTCACCCACACCGGGCTGCCGTCCTTGCGCAGGTAGCGCTTCTCGAGCTGGTACTGGTCGAGTTCGCCCCGCTCCATCGCCTTGAGCAGATCGACGTCGGCCGTGATGTCGTCCGGATGGGTGATCTGCTGGAAGGTCAGGCGCCACAGCTCTTCTTCGCTGTAGCCGACGATGTCGCACAAGGCCTGGTTGACGCTGATCCAGCCGCCGTCCGGCGCCACCAGCGCGATGCCCACGCTGGCAATGTCGAAGATGGTGCGGAACCGCGCTTCGCTCGCGCCCAGCACTTCGCTCGACCGGGCCAGCTGCTCGCGCGCCACCGCCATCCGCTCGCGGTACTGCACCTCCTTGGTCAGGATCGCCGCCAGGTCGCCCAGCACCTGCGCCTCTTCCTCGCTCAGGGTGCGCGGTTTGGTGTCGAGCGCGCACAGGGTGCCGATCGCCAGGCCGGCCGTGGTGCGGATCGGAACCCCGGCATAGAAACGGATCTCGGGCGGACCGTTGACCAGCGGGTTGTCGCTGAAGCGCGCGTCCTCGCGGGCGTCGTTCACCACCAGCGGCGCGCTCATGCCGATGGCATGGGCGCAGAAGGCGTGTTCGCGCGGCGTCTGCTCGGGTTCCAGCCCGACCCGCGACTTGAACCACTGGCGGTCGGCATCGACCAGCGAAAACAGGGCCATCGGCACATCGAGCAGGCGGCTGGCGAGGCGGGTCACGCGGTCGAAGACCGGTTCCGGCGGAGTATCGAGCAAATCGAGGGCGTCGAGCATCGACAGCCGGTCAAGTTCGTCGGGTGGCAAAGGGGCAGCTGGCATACACGTCCGTATGAGTGGGGTGACGGCCTGGCTGCCGTCCAGCCGGAACTCTACCAGAGATTGACTTTCCGACACAAAATTACCATGTCAGACGTACCAACAATGTGTCGCGTTCGCGAGACTTCGTGACATTTAAGCCATGCAAGATGCTTATAATCAAGTAAGTCCGATTCCGAACCCGACCATGCGCCTTCTTTCCATCGTGACCTTTTGTCTTGCAGCCCTGTCCTGGCAGGCTGCTCCCGCCGCCGCTTCGGACGCCCCGGTCGGCCTCGCCGCCGGCAGCGTGCGCGAGGCCGAGCGCCAGCGCACCGTCGCCCTCAATGGACGCGACATCGAGCTCCTGCGCCGCCTCATCAGCGGCAACTACCGGCATGTCGAAACCAATGGCAGGCTGCGCACCAAGACCGAATTCCTGCAGGCGCTGGCGCGCGACGAATACCGCATCCGCAACTACGAAGTCGAGGACATGGATATCGAGCTGCTCGAGGATGGCGGGGTGGCGGTCGTCACCGGCACCTACCGCGCCACCCGTGCCGACCTCGGCGGCCAGCCGCTGCGCGGGCGTTACGTGCGGGTCTGGATCCGCCAGCCGGAGGGCTGGCGCATGAGCCTGCACCAGGGCACCGAGATCAGGCCCGCCGCCAGCTATTCGGCCGGCGGGGATCCGCGCGCACTGCAATGACGGGACAACCCAGGGCGGCGCGGATGCGAGGCCTCTAGTCCGCGGCGCGCATCGCTTCGCCGATGGCGTAGAACTGGCCGCCGGCGATGTGGTGGATGCTGCGGAATACCGGGTCGGCGCTCTCGAAATGCCAGTGGCCGTTGCGGAACACGCGATCGTCGGCCCAGGCGGCGGTCACCTCGCCGATGAACAGGTCGTAGGCCTGCTGGTTGTGCGGTTCCGGCACCAGCCGGCAGGCCAGCCAGGCCGAGCAACCTTGCACCAGCGGCGCTTCCACGCCATCCATGCGCATCAGGTTCACGCCCGCGCGCGCCAGCTTGTCCGGCTCGGCGTTCAGGCTGCGGTTGCCGACTTCGTGCGTCAGGCGCAGCTGGCCGACGGTCGGCAGCTGGATCACGAAGCTGCCGCTGCCCTCGACCAGGGCGCGCGTGCGGGTCGACTTGTCGAGGACCACGGTCAGTTTCGGCGGCGCGAAATCGAGGGCGCAGGCCCAGGCCGCGGCCATGACGTTCTCGATGCCCTCATGGCGCGCCGAGACCAGCACGGTCGGGCCGTGGTTGAGCAGGCGGTAGGCCTTCTCCAGCGGTACGGGTTGGATGTGCTCGTTCATGCGGTGTCCGGGGTGCGCAAAAACGCAGTCTGCCACGGATGCGCCATGCGGCGCGCCGCCCTCCCCTTACCTGCCGTACTGCGCGTCCGTGACCTTCTCCATCCACACCACGTTCCTGCCCTCGACCGCGTTCTGGATCGCGATGTGGGTCAGCGCGGTGCCCGGCTGGGCGCCGTGCCAGTGCTTGACGCCCGGCGGCGTCCAGACCACGTCGCCGGCGCGGATGGTTTCCACCTGGCCGCCCCATTGCTGGATGCGCCCCACGCCCGCGGTGACGACCAGCACCTGGCCGGCCGGGTGCGTGTGCCAGGCCGAGCGCGCTTCCGGCTCGAAGCTCACGTAAGCGCCCGAGGTCGGCGATGGCCCTGCCGGCGCGAACAGCGGATCCACGCGCACGCTGCCGCTGAAGTTCTCGGCCGGTCCCTTGCTGGAAGCCTGGCTGCCGGCGCGCGTGATCACCATGTCCTGCGCCAGGGCCGATGCGCCCAGGCCCAGGCCCAGAATCGCAATGCATAAGTGCTTCATGTCGTCTCCTCGTGAATCGATGAATGGGCCAGTCGCGCCGCCTGCACGGCGAGCAGGCTGGCCACCACCAGCAGCGCGGCGCTGGCCGCGAAGGTCGCACGGTATCCGCTCAGGTCGAACAGCAGGCCGCCCACCGTGGCGCCGAGCATGATCGCCAGCTGGATCACGGCCACCATCAAGCCGCCGCCGGCTTCGGCATCCTTCGGCAGCGTGGTCGAGAGCCACATCCACCAGCCGACCGGCGCGGCGGTGGCGACCAGGCCCCAGGCGGCCAGCAGGACCGCGGTGGCGGGTTGCGAGCTGCCAAAGGCGATCAGGCCCGCCGCGAGCGCGGCCATCAGCAGCGGGATCCCGACCAGCACGCGGTACAGGCCGCGCTTGAGAAAGCCGCCGATCACGCTGGTGCCGACGAAGCCGGCCACGCCGACCAGCAGCAGCATGAAGGACAGCGTCGACACGTCGACCTGGGTCACGCGCTCGAGGAAAGGCCGCAGATATGTAAACAGTGCAAACTGCCCCATGAAGAACACCCCCACCGCCGCCATTCCGACGGCGACCGCGGGCTGCCGGCCCAGCTGCAGCAGCTGCGCAGGCTTGCCCCCGTTCTGCGCCGCCAGCCGCGGCAGGCTGGCGAGCTTCCATACCAGGGCCAGCGCCGCCACCGGCACCACGCAAAAGAAGGCGCCGCGCCAACCGACCAGCGCGCCAAGGTAGCTGCCCGCAGGCGCCGCCACCACCGTGGCGAGCGCATTGCCGCCGTTGAGGATGGCGAGCGCGCGCGGCACATCGGGCGCGGGCACGAGGCGCATCGCGATCGCGGCCGACATCGACCAGAAGCCGCCGATGGCCACGCCGATCAGAGCCCGGCCCGCCATGAACACGCCATAGTTCGGCGCCAGCGCCACCAGGGTGCCTGACGCGATCATCAGGAGCGTCAGCCCGAGCAGCAGGCGCTTGCGGTCAATGCTGCCGGCCAGCCTCGGGAACAGCAGGCTGGTGACCAGCGCAAAGGCGCCGGAAATCGCGATGGCCTGCCCCGCCTGCCCTTCGCTGATGCCGAGATCGGCCGCGATCGGCGTCAGCAGGCTGACCGGCATGAATTCGGAGGCGATCAGCGCAAAGGCGCCCAGGGCCAGCGCGCACACGGCGCCCCAGGCCGCCGGGTGCTCTTGCCGCGCCAGCTCCGCGGCGGCGAGCTCGGGATGCATGCTGCCCATGCTTACGCCCCCAGCGTCGCGCTGTCGATCACGAAGCGGTACTTGACCTCGCCCGCCAGCATGCGCTCGTAAGCGGCGTTGATCTCATCAGCGCGAATCAGCTCGATGTCGGCGACGATGCCGTGTTCGGCGCAGAAGTCCAGCATTTCCTGGGTTTCCGGGATCCCGCCGATCATCGAACCAGCGAGCGCACGGCGCTTCATGATCAGGTTGAACACCTGCGGCGACGGATGCGGCGTCGAGGGTGCGCCGACCAGCACCATGGTGCCGTCGCGCTTCAAGAGCGTGAGATAGGCATCGAGGTCGTGCGGCGCCGCCACCGTGTTGACGATCAGGTCCAGGCTTTGCGCCTGGGCCGCCATGGCGCTTGGATCGCGCGAGACCACCACCTCGTGCGCGCCGAGGGCCTCGGCGTAGGCACGTTTCGACTTGGAGGTGGTGAACGCGACCACGTGGGCGCCGAGCGCGCGCGCCAGCTTGATGCCCATGTGTCCCAACCCGCCGATGCCGACGATGCCGACCCGCTTGCCGGGGCCGGCGTTCCAGTGGCGCAGCGGCGACCAGGTCGTGATCCCGGCGCACAGCAGCGGCGCCACCGCCGCCAGCTGCGAGGCGTCGTGGCCGACGCGCAGGACGAAGCGTTCGTGGACCACGATGCTCTGCGCGTAGCCGCCCAGCGTTTGGCCGGGCGCGTCCGGCGTTGGCCCGTTGTAGGTGCCGACCATGCCGTCGCAGTAGTTTTCCAGGCCCGCCTCGCAATCGGCGCATTGCCGGCAGCTGTCGACCATGCAGCCGACGCCGACCTGGTCGCCCACCTGGTGACGCGTCACGTGCGCGCCGACGGCGGACACGCGGCCGACGATCTCGTGGCCCGGCACGCAGGGATACAGGGTGCCGGCCCATTCGCCGCGTACCTGGTGCAGGTCCGAATGGCAGACGCCGCAAAAGGCGATGTCGATCTGGACGTCGTGCGCGCCGGGATCGCGGCGCGTGATGCTGAGTAGTTCGAGTGGCTGGTCGCCCGCGTGGGCGCCATAGGCGTGGACAGTCATGCTGCTTCCTTCCATGTTCTGCAAAGGCTGCATGGTAGCGGCTGGATGCTTGCCAAAACGGCGCCGGATTTGCATGGGCTTATGAATGCTCGTCATGAATAAAGCGGCCAATTCGTGCGAGAATTTGCATAATCTCCTGAGAGCTCCCATGGCCCGCGACAACATCAACGACATCCTGGTCTTCCTCGCCGTCGCGCGCGAGCGCAGCTTTACCCGCGCCGCCGCCCGGCTCGGCATGACCCAATCCGCGCTCAGCCACATCGTCCGTTCGCTCGAACAGCGCCTGGGGGTGCGCCTGCTCACCCGCACCACGCGCAGCGTCTCGCCCACCGAGGCGGGCGAACGCCTGATCCAGAACGTGGCGCCAAAGCTGGAAGAGATCGAGGCCGAGATCGCCGACATCAGCGACCTGGGCGACAAGCCGGTGGGCACGGTGCGCATCACCGCGATCGACCACGTGATCGAACGCATCCTGTGGCCGCGCATCGCGCCGCTGCTGCCGCAATACCCGGACCTGCACGTGGAATTCAGCGCCGACTACCGCATCGTCGACATCGCCGCCGAGCGCTTCGACATCGGCGTGCGCCATGGCGACCAGGTCGACAAGGACATGGTCGCGGTGCGCCTCACCCCGGACGTGCGCATGCACATCGTCGGCGCACCCGCCTATTTCGAACGGCGCCCGAAGCCGGCATCGCTGCCCGAACTCATGAAGCACAACTGCATCGCCCTGCGCCTGTCCAGCAGCGGCGGCATCTACGCCTGGGAACTGCAGCACGAGGGCGAAGCGATCGACGCGCGCGTACGCGGGCAGCTGGTCTTCAACGAGGCCGCGCACCAGCTGGCGGCGGCCCTGGCCGGCGCCGGCCTGGCCTTCCTGCCCGACGAGCTGGTCGCCGAGCACCTGCGCAGCGGACGCCTGGTCAGCGTGATGGACGACTGGTGTCCGCGCTTTCCCGGCCTGCACGCCTTTTATCCCAGCCGGCGCCATTCCTCGCGCCCCTTGGCCCTGGTGATCGAGGCGATCCGCCATCGCACGCCCTGAGCTTAAAAATTTGCACGGTGTTTGATCTGCATCATCCGCACATGTGACGCACACCTTTACTGGGCGTAGAGTCTTCGCTGCCGGGCGCCTTCTTTCCGTACGGCCCGGCGCATCGTCCAGAAGGAGCTGCCATGTACAAGACCATCATTGTCCATGTCGACGAGAGCCCGCTCACCGAGGCCCGGGTGCGCGCCGCTGCCGGACTCGCCGCCACCCACGAAGCCCACCTGGTGGGCTGCGCCGCCACCGGCATGTCCTGGCCCGCCTATGCGATGCTGACCGGCTCGATGGCGGTCACTCCTGTCAACGAATTCGAGGTTCTGCGCAGCACAGCGCGCGCTTGCCTGGAACGCTTCATGGAGCGCGCCCGCCAGCTGGGCGTGGAATCGCTGGAACAGCGTATGGTCGAGGACGAGAACCGCGACGCCCTGCTGCTGCAGGCGCGCTATGCCGACCTAGTGGTCACCGGCCAGGACGCGGGCGACGCCGCCACCGTGCGCGGCCTGCCGCAATACCTGGCCATGCACGGCGTACGCCCGGTGCTGGTGGTGCCGCCCAGCTACGAGGGCGCACCGATCGCCGACAGCGTGGTGGTCGGCTGGGACGGCAGTGCCCAGGCGATCCGCGCCATCGCCGGCGCCATGCCGGTGCTGGCGCGCGCCCGCAGCGTACGCCTGGCGCTGGTCAACGCGGACCTCGAATCCGGCCTGCACGGCGACGAGCCGGGCGCCGACATGGCGCTCTACCTGGCCCGCCACGGCGTGCGGGTGGAGGTCCTGCGCGAGCGCGCCCAGGCCAGCGTGGGCGACGCCCTGATCGCCATCGCCCGCGACAGCGGCGCCGGCCTGCTGGTCACCGGCGCCTTCGGCCACAGCCGCTACCGCGAGATCGTGCTGGGCGGCGTCACCCGGGTGCTGCTCGACCGCGCCCCGCTGCCGGTGCTGATGGCACACTAAGCCTCCCGGCCCGGGAAGCAGCCGATGCACGGCGTTGCCTGTGATCCGAATCAATTTCTCTTGAGAGATTAATTGCCGCAGCTTGCACGATAACCCACACTCTCTCCATCACCGCCCCGCAGTATCGAGCTGCGCGGCGCGTCGCCAACGACCGGGGGAGAGAAGTGCATGAGCAAGCATCCCATTGAACTTCCCGATGCCGTCCTGAACGCTTCCTTTCTTGCACTGCTGCTGTCGCTTGCAGGCTGGACGCTGGTCGAGGCCTGGCTGCTGGCGGTGCACGCCGGGCTGCGCGCGCATCTGCTGGCGAGCGCGGCGGGCCTGGGCTTCGCCTATTTCTCGGCCAAGCGCCTGGCCCCGATCGGACAACACCCATTCGCCGGGCGCCAGCGTATTTCGCGCGCCGACTTGTGGTGCGCCCTGTGGCTCCTGACGATCGGCGGCCTGCTCGGCATAGTGGCGATGCGCGCAGCAAGCCTGCTCCTGCTGACCCTGCTCTGCGCCCTGTATGTCCTGCCCTGGTCGCGCATGGCGCTGTGCCGCCGGCTCCCGCTGCCTGCCGGCGTCTGGACCTGGGCCGGCATGGCGCTGGCCACGTTCGGACTGGACACGAGGGATCCCATGTTCCTGCCGCTCGCCGGCTGGATCTGCTGGGCCTGCGCATCCGTGACGCTGCTGAACCGGACGCTGCGTCTGCGGCGCGCCGGACATCTCTCTTGCGGGACAACGCTGGGGTTCACGAACCATGGGTAAAGCGATGGCATCCAGGCCCAAGTTACGCTCGCGGGAACGCGGGGCCTTTGCGGTCATGTTCGTTCCCCTCCTGATCGTCATTATCGGCTTTTGCGGCCTGGCGCTGGACATGGGCCGGCTGTACAACCGGAAGGTGGACCTGAGCGGCCTGTCGAAAGCCGTGGCGCTGGCCGCCGCGCGCGAACTCAACGGGACACCCGAGGGCATCCAGCAGGCGAAGCTGAAAGCCCGCGAAACGGCCGAGCGCCTGCGATACTCGTACTACGGCAGCGGCATTCCCGTCACCTGGAGCGAAGCGGCGCTCAGCTTCGGCATCTCCCCGTCGCGCTCCGGGACCTGGACCCCGGCCTCGGACTTCGGCGCCGGCTCGACCGCCGACGTGTCGCGGATCTACTTCGCCAAAGTGGACAGCGACGGCCTGGACGCCGAAATCAGCACCGTCGACACCATCTTCATGAGGATCCTCTACAGCAGCCTGGCCAATATCCACGTCCAGGACAGTGCAGTGGCGGGCCGTGCATCCATCAATGTCACGCCGATCGCCGTCTGCGCCATGTCCACGGAAAGGGCCGAAGCGCGCAACGCGACGCCCGGTGGCGGCGGCACCGCACTGTCCGAACTGGTGCAATACGGCTTTCGGCGCGGTGTCAGCTACGACCTGATGCAGCTCAACCCGAACGGCACCAGCCCGGCCAGGTATGCCGTCAACCCGACCGTGGCGCCGGGAGCGGCAGGCTCTGCGTTTACCATCTCGCGGCTCGCGCCTTTCCTGTGCAATGGAACGATGTGGGTGCCGCGCCTCTCGGGCGACGATATCCGCGTCTCGCCGCTGCCGTCGTCGCCGCTCGTGGATCTGCATGCCGCGCTCAATTCCCGCTTCAACGAGTATGGCGGGAGCAGCTGCCAGTCCAACGTGTCCCCGCCAGACGCCAACATCAAGAAGTACGCCTATGACCAGGTGGACGGCGTGAAGTGGATGGATCCTGCCCTGGGCAAGCCGGCGGCCTTGACGACGACGGCGCGCAACAAGCTGGAAACGGTCGCCGACCTGCCTGACGATCACGCGAGCCTGCCGAGCTCGAAAGGCGACTACGGCCCGCTCTGGTCCTATGCCAGGGCAGCCAGGGCGCCGACGCCGGTGACCGCCGAGCCCAGCGGCGGCTATTCCTCCTTCGATACGGCCTCGTGGGCAACCCTGTACAAGAGTGGACCGGCCACGCTCGGCACGTATCCGGGCTCGACGTCGACGCCCTACCAGGCGACCACCGCCACCAACGGCTTTTTCGCGGCACCGGCGGTGCCGGCGGGAACCGTCGCAACCCGCCACCGGCGCGTGCTGCACATCCCGCTGCTGTCGTGTTCGCCCGACAACCCGGCCGGCGCCAATGCGAGCGCACGCGTCGCTGCGATCGGGAAGTTTTTCATGACCGTGCCTGCGACCCAGGACACATTGATTGCCGAATTCAGCGGACTGGTGTCGGAACAGTCGCTGTCCGGCGAAGTGAGGCTGTATCCATGAAGATCCCCGTCACCCGGCGTTCCTCGCCCACGCGCCAGCTTGGCGTGGCGGCCGTCGAAGCGGCGCTGCTGCTGCCGATCCTGATCGTGTTCCTGAGCCTGCCGCTTTTCTACGCGCGCTGCATGTGGCACTACACCGTGGCCCAGAAGGCGGCGCAAGATGCGGCGCGCTACCTGGCCTCGGTGCCGAAGGCCGAGATGCTGTCGACGACCCTGGGCGCGGCGGCCGCGAACCGGGCGGTGGAAATCGCCACCAGGGAAATCGCCGAACTTGCACCCGGCGGCGAAATGATTTCGCCGTCGGCCTATTGCAATGGCGCGACCTGCGGCCGCATGATCCCGATCGGCTCGCTCCCGACCCGGGTGACGGTCGAGTTCGGATTCTATATGGCGGACCCGATCTTCAATATCGAACTGTTTGGTCCGATTTCGATCAACGCGTCGGTGACGGTGAATTATGTGGGCAGCTGATCCGGCACGGCGCAAGCGCCGCCAGGGCGGCACGTCCGCGATCGAGTTCGCGCTGCTGGCCGCGGTCTTCTTCACCCTGGTCTTCGGCGTGATCGAGCTTGCGCGCCTGATGTACGTCTTTAACACCTTGCAGGAAGTTACGCGCCGGGCGGCCGAAGCTGCGGCGCACGTGTATCCGGACGATGCCGACGGTCTTGCCCGCGTCAGGCAGTATGCCGTGTTCCGGGATTCGCCTGGGGGGCTGATACTAGCGCCTCCTGTCACGGACGGCCATATCCGGCTCAGCTACCTGAATTATGATCTGAATGCGATTCCGAGCGGATCGCGGCCGGCCAGCGCGCTGCTCAACCGGGAAATTTGCATGACCAATCCGTATGCGGTCAATTGCATCCGGTTTGTCCAGGCGCAGGTGTGCCGGCCGGATGTCGAGGGCGATTGCGAGGCGCCGACTTCGCAGATGCTGATTCCCTTGATTGATTTGCGGATTCCGCTGCATCGGGCGACGACCATTGTGACGGCGGAGTCCTTGGGGTATGTGCCGGGGGGGTTGCCGTGTCCGTGTCCGTGACACTTCACTGCATAAGTGGTGGAGAGGCGCGAGCTGTGCTCGCGGGGCGCCCGCGGGCGGGCGCAAAGTGGGGATTCGCCGACGTTCCGCCGGCCGCGGTTGCGCGAGTACGCGCAACCCTTCGAATCCCACACGGAAAGCCCGCAGGGGCTTTCCTCGTCTCCGCCAAGTTACAAAAGAAAAAGCCACCTTGCGGTGGCTTTCACTTTTGTAACTTGGCGGAGACGGTGGGATTCGAACCCACGATACGGGTATAAGCCGTATGCTTCCTTAGCAGGGAAGTGCCTTCGGCCACTCGGCCACGTCTCCAATCAGTGCCAACTAACTTGTCAGTCAGCGCTGAGTGCACGCATCTTAAGGGCTGGTGTTCGTTGCGTCAAGGACGCACGCCCAAAAATTTTGAAAATTGTTAAGCTTGCTCGAGGTTAAAAGCTTTGTGCAAGGCACGGACCGCGAGCTCCATGTATTTCTCGTCGATCAGGACCGAAATCTTGATCTCGGAGGTCGAAATCATCATGATGTTGATGCCCTCTTCCGACAGGGTGCGGAACATCTGCGAGGCCACGCCGACGTGGCTGCGCATGCCGACGCCGACCGCCGACACCTTCGATACTTTGGCGTCCCCGATGATTTTGGCGGCGCCCAGCGACTCGCGCTGCGCTTCCAGCACGCTCATCGCCTTCACGTAGTCGTTGCGCGAGACGGTGAAGGTGAAATCGGTCTTGCCGTCGACCGACTGGTTCTGGATGATCATGTCGACTTCGACGTTGGCTTCGGCGATCGGGCCCAGAATGTGGAAGGCGACGCCGGGTTTGTCCGGCACGCCCAGGACGGTGATCTTGGCTTCATCGCGATGAAAGGCGATACCGGAGATGACGGCTTGTTCCATGTTGCTTTCTTCCTCAAACGAAATCAGGGTGCCGGACTTCGCTTCTTCGTCCAGCGGCATCAGGGGATCGGTCAGCGACGACAGCACGCGCGTCGGGACCTGGTAGTTACCTGCGAATTCGACCGAACGCGTCTGCAGGACCTTCGAGCCCAGCGACGCGAGTTCCAGCATTTCCTCGAAGGTGATCTTGGTCAGGCGGCGCGCCTCGTGCACCACGCGCGGGTCGGTCGTGTAGACCCCATCGACGTCGGTGTAGATCAGGCATTCGTCGGCCTTCAGCGCGGCAGCGATCGCCACTGCCGAGGTATCCGAACCGCCGCGGCCCAGCGTCGAGATGTTGCCATCTTCGTCCATGCCCTGGAAGCCCGTGATGATCACGATCTTGCCCTGGTTCAGATCGTTACGCACGCGGGTGTCGTCGATCGACTGGATGCGCGCCTTGGTGAACGAGGAGTCGGTGCGGATGCCCGCCTGCCAGCCGGTGTACGAGACGGCGTCCTTGCCGATCGCCAGCAGCGCCATCGCCAGCAGGCCAACGGAGACCTGCTCGCCGGTGGAGGCAATCATGTCCAGTTCGCGCGGGTCCGGCTGCGGCATGATTTCCTTGGCCAATCCGATCAGGCGATTGGTTTCGCCCGACATTGCGGACGGCACCACCACGATCTGGTGGCCGGCATCATGCCACTTCGCCACACGGGCCGCGACATTCTTAATACGGTCCGTCGAGCCCATCGACGTCCCGCCATATTTGTGGACAATTAAAGCCATATCAGGAGGGTTCCAGCTTGTTGAAAGATCAAAAGATGACCCTTACGATACCATGCTGCAGCGCAGTATCACAAGACTGGCGGGAGAAAAAGCTATACGAAAAGAAAATAAAGTAATACCGTTTTCGTATAGAAACTATGACAAGCTCGCTTCCCAGCGCAGTGTGATGCGCTCGCCCTGCCCGTCGCGCACGTGGCGGCAATCCATGCCGATGGCGGCGGCGTACAGGAGCTCGCGGTCGGCCCACACCACGGGTGCGCGCTCGCGCTCCCAGGCCGGCACGCCCAGCGCCTGGTAATGCGCCTTGAGGCTGCGGGTCGGGCGGTTCGCGGCCGGCTTCAGGCGCTCGCCGCCCTTGCGGAAATCGATGGTAAGCGGCTGACTGCGCAGCCAGGCCGGATCGAAGCCCCGCTCCGCCCGCTCGAAATGCAGCACGCCGCCATAGGCCGGGAAGGCCAGCGATGCTTCGCCGCGCCAATGGAAGCTTTCGCCTTCCTTGATCAGCACGCCCTCATCGTCCGGATCGCGCATGCCCACCAGGTCGGGCAGCTTGGGAGTGATGTGGAGCTTGCCGCGATGGCGGCGGATGTGGCAGGCCGGGTGCGTCAGCTTGAGCTGGGCGTCTTCGCGCGCCGAATACAACTGGGACACCATCTCGCCCAGCCAGGCGGTCGAGGGCATCGCCAGGCCGCGCACGGCAAACAGGTGGCGCAGCATGTTGTCGGCGCGGTCGCGGCTGAGCCCCTGCAGGCGCGCCAGGTCGACCGTGTCACCGTCGAGGCAGGCCGCGAGGTCTTGCGCGGCGACTTCGTCGAGGATGCGCTGGGCCGCCTGCACGTGGGCGGCGCCGCGCGCGAGGCGCTGCTGGTAGCCGGGGAAGCTCGCGGCCAGCGCCGGCATCACGCCATGGCGCAAGGCGTTGCGCGCATAGCGCGGGTCGCTGTTCGATTCGTCCTCGACCCAGGTCAGGCCTGTTTCGCGCGCATAGTCTTCCAGCTGCCGGCGCGCTACCTGCAATAAGGGACGCGCCATCACCAGATCGGGGTCACCCAGCAAAGCGGGCGCGCGGTTGGCCGCGTCCATACCCGACAACCCAGCCGGACCGGAGCCGCGCAGCAGTTGCAGCAGCACGGTCTCGGCCTGGTCGTCGAGGTGGTGGGCGGTCAGCAGCAGCGGCACGCCGTGCTGCACGCACATGTCGCCCAGCGCGCGGTAGCGCAGCTTGCGTGCAGCCGCTTCCGTCCCATCCTTGCCCTTGAGGACCTCGACGCGGCGATGATCGAAAGCGATGCCGAGTTCGGCGCAGGCTTGCGCGCAGTGCGCCAGCCAGGCGTCGGCGTTCGGGCTCAGTCCGTGGTGGACGTGGAAGGCGTGCAAAAGGATGCCGTTCTCGCGCGCCCAGGCGTGCGCCAGCCGCAGCAGCGCCATCGAATCGAGACCGCCGCTGCAGGCAATCGCCAGGGAGGTGGGGGAATACGACTCGCGCAGGCCCTTCAATGCCTGCGCAAAGACTGCCGGAACGGATCCGGCCTTGCTGGAACTCACTCTTCGCGCGGCAGCGTTTCCTTGAACTTACCGTAGGCCATCAGCTTGGCGTGACGGGCTTCCAGCAGGTCCTTGGTCTTCATGCCCTGGAACTGGCGCAGGGTGTCGGCCAGTGCGCGCTTGAGCAGCTGCGCCATCTGTTTCGGATCGCGGTGCGCGCCGCCGAGCGGCTCGTTGACGATCTTGTCGATCAGGCCGATGGCCTTCAGGCGGTGCGCGGTCAGGCCCAGCGCGTCGGCGGCGTCGCTTGCCCGCTCCGAGGTCTTCCACAGGATCGAGGCGCAGCCTTCCGGCGAGATCACCGAATAGGTCGAGTACTGCAGCATCAGCACCGCGTCGCCGACGGCGATCGCCAGCGCGCCGCCCGAACCGCCTTCACCGATGATGGTGGCGATCAGCGGCACCTTGAGTTCGGCCATGACGTACAGGTTGTGGCCGATCGCTTCCGACTGGCCGCGCTCTTCGGCGTCGATGCCCGGGAAGGCGCCCGGGGTGTCCACGAAGGTGAAGATCGGCAGGCCGAATTTTTCCGCCAGCTTCATCAGGCGCATGGCCTTGCGATAGCCTTCCGGACGCGGCATGCCGAAGTTGCGCATCGCGCGCTCCTTGGTGTCGCGGCCCTTCTGGTGGCCGATGACCATGCAGGCCTGGCCGTTGAAGCGGGCCAGGCCGCCGATGATCGACTGGTCGTCGGCGAAGCTGCGGTCGCCGTGCAGTTCGTGGAAGTCGGTGAAGATCGCGTTCACGTAGTCCATCGTGTACGGACGCTGCGGGTGGCGCGCGATCTGCGAGACCTGCCACGGGGTCAGCTTGGCGTAGATGTCCTTGGTGAGCTGCTGGCTTTTCTTGGCGAGGCGGTCGATCTCTTCGGAGATGTCGACGGCGGAGTCGTCCTGCACGAAGCGCAGCTCTTCAATCTTGGAATCCAGCTCGGCGATCGGCTGCTCAAAATTGAGGAAAGTTGTTTTAGTCATTGTACCTCCGAATTGTTTCTTGGCCGCAACGCTTGTGGCGTCTTGCGCGACCGCTCAGGCCCTGTTTGGGCGCTATTCTACCGTACCCGCAGCGGATATCGGTCAGGGCAAGGGGTCGAGGCTGCGCCACAGATACCAGGTTGCTACCGTACGCCAGGGTTCCCAGTTCGCTGCCACCTCGCGCGCATCGCTGCGCGATACCGGTTCGCCGGAGAAGTAATTCTGGCTGATGCCCTGGATCAGGCCGGGGTCGTCGAGCGGCAGCACGTTCGGCCGGAGCAGATTAAATATCAAAAACATCTCCGCTGTCCAGCGGCTGATGCCGCGGATCTGGACCAGTTCGGCGATGACGGCCTCGTCGTCCATCTGCGACCACAGGTCTGCGTGGACGCGCCTGGCCTTGAAATGGTCGGCCAGGTCGAGGATGTATTCGGTCTTGCGCTTGGACAAACCACAGCCGGCCAGCGCGACGGCGCCGGCCTTGATCACCTGGCTCGGGGACAGCTTGGGGCAGATTGCCAGCAGCTTGCCCCAGGCCGCGTCGGCCGCCTTGGGCGTCACCTGCTGGCCCACGATCGAGCGCGCCAGCGTGGTGAACGGGTCGGGATGGCCGCGCAGGTGCAGGTCGCCGATCTGCGGGATGAGCTTGGCCATGATGCGGTCGCGCTGCATCAGCGCGGCCTTGGCCTCGGCCCAGTACACGGGAACTTGCAGGTTCTCCTGCGCTTCTCCCGACAGCTCTCCCTGCGGCCCGGCGTCCACGCCCGGCTTGTCCTGTTCGGCGGCCATTATGCGCGGCGCCAGGTCGTCGTTCCGTCCGGCTTGTCTTCCAGGATGATCCCGGCGGCAGTCAGTTCGGCGCGGATCGCATCCGCTTCGGCAAAGTTGCGGGCTTTCTTGGCGGCGGCGCGGCGGGCAATCGCGTCATCGATGCCGGCGTCGCCGCCTGCACCCGTGCCGCCCTGCAGGTAGGCCTGCGGCGCGCGCTCGAGCAGGCCCAGCACGCCGGCCAGGGCTTTCAGCTGGCGCGCGGTTGCCAGGGACTTGCTGCGGTTGACTTCGCCGGCCAGGTCGAACAGCTCGGCCACCGCCAGCGGCGTGTTGAAATCGTCGTCCATCGCTTCGCGGAAGCGCACGGCGTGTTCCTCGCTCCAGTCCACGGCCGGCGTCTCGCTATCGATATCGACGGTCGATAGCGCGGTGTACAGACGGTTCAGTGCGCCCTTGGCGTCGTCGATGTGCGCATCCGAATAGTTCAGCGGGCTGCGGTAATGGGCGCGCAGGATGAAGAAGCGGATGACTTCGGCGTCGTACTTCTTGAGCACGTCGCGGACGGTGAAGAAGTTGCCCAGCGACTTGGACATCTTCTCGTTGTCCACGCGTACGAAACCATTGTGGATCCAGTAGTTGACCATGTTGCCACCGAACGCGCCCTCGGACTGCGCGATCTCGTTCTCGTGGTGCGGGAACTGCAGGTCGGCGCCGCCGCCGTGGATGTCGAAGTGCTCGCCCAGGGTCGCGCAGGACATGGCCGAGCATTCGATGTGCCAGCCCGGACGGCCCTTGCCCCATTTCGAGTCCCACTTGGCCTCGCTTGGCTCGGATTCCTTGGCGGCCTTCCACAGCACGAAGTCGAGCGGGTCGCGCTTGCCGCTGTTGACGTCGACGCGCTCGCCGGCGCGCAGGTCGTCGAGCGACTTGCCAGACAGTTTGCCATAGCCTTCAAAGCCGCGCACGGCGTAATTGACATCGCCGTCCTCGCCGCGGTAGGCCAGGCCCTTGGCTTCCAGCTGCTCGATGATCGACAGCATCTGCGGCACGTATTCGGTGGCGCGCGGCTCGACGGTCGGCGGCAGGATCTTGAGCGCGGAGATGTCTTCGTCCTGGTATTTCAGGTTGCGCGCAACCAGCTGGCCGATGGTTTCGCCGTTCTCGACGGCGCGGCGGATGATCTTGTCGTCGATGTCGGTGATGTTGCGGACGTATTTGACTTCATAGCCCGAGGCCATGAGCCAGCGGTAAATCACGTCGAAAGCCATCATCATCCGCGCGTGCCCGATGTGGCAGAAGTCGTAGACGGTCATGCCGCACACGTACATGCCGACCTTGCCGGCTTCCATCGGGACAAATACCTGCTTGTCACGCGCGAGCGTGTTGTAAATCTTCAGTTGGCTCATGGGTGTGGTCTGCTGAGGGGGAGGATCGGAGCAACAATCGCGGTGGAGACACGGCCTGGATTGCGTCGAGATCGTCTGAACCCTCGGGTGTTATTCTTCTTTGATAGAATGGGACGTTCTGCGCAAAGTATAGCATTGTTAAAATCCCGGCTGGCCGCAATATGGTTCAGCTTTATTTTTCGGGAAAATACTTGACACCGTTTTGCGCGGTGTCCACAGAGGAGAGCCAAGACAATGACCACTGCCTTCCGCCGCTCGCTGCTTCAGGGCATCGCCCTGGGCGCCGGCGCCCTGCTTCTGTCCGGCTCCGCCCTGGCGCAGCAGGCCGAGCCTCAGACCGAGGCCCCTGCCGAAGCCCCGGCCGCGCCAGTCGTGAAAGGTCCGCAGGTTTCGCTGAAGACCACCAAGGGCGAGATCGTCCTGCAGCTGGACGAAGAGAAAGCACCGAAGACGGTCGCCAACTTCATGCAGTACGTGAAACAGGATTTTTACAAGGGCACGATCTTCCACCGCGTGATCGACGGCTTCATGATCCAGGCCGGCGGCATGAATGAAAAGTTCGAGGGCCGCAAGACCAACAAGCCGGTCAAGAACGAATCCAATAACGGCCTGTCGAACCAGCCGTACACCGTGGCGATGGCGCGCGAAGACCATCCGGATTCGGCCACCTCCCAGTTCTTCATCAACGTGGCCGACAATTCCGGCATCGACTATCCGAATTACAAGGGTTCCGGTTACACCGTGTTCGGCAAGGTTGTGAAGGGCCAGGACGTGGTGGACAAGATCAAGGGCGTGGTCGTGGACGACGTGCGCGGCATGCAGAATGTGCCGGTGGTGCCGATCTTCATTAAGTCCGTGACCGTGCTCAAGGGCGACAAGCTTGTAAAATAGCGGCTGCGATTGTCGCATCATCAACAATACCAACTTACACAGGACAGCACATGACCAGCGTTCGCATGACCACCAACATGGGCAACATCACCGTCGAACTGGACGCCGACAAGGCGCCGAAGACCGTTGCCAACTTCATTGACTACGTCAACAAGGGTCATTTCACCAACACCATCTTTCACCGCGTGATCAAGGACTTCATGATCCAGGGCGGCGGTTTCGAGCCGGGCATGAAGCAGAAAGCCACCGACGCGACCGTCGAGAACGAAGCCAAGAACGGCCTGAAGAACGACAAGTACACCATCGCCATGGCCCGTACCTCGGCGCCGCACTCGGCATCGGCCCAGTTCTTCATCAACACCAAGGACAACGCCTTCCTGAACTACCCGGGCCAGGACGGCTGGGGCTATGCCGTGTTCGGCAAGGTTACCGAAGGCCAGGACATCGTCGACCAGATCAACACCGTGAAGACCACCCGCAGCGGCATGCACTCGGACGTGCCGGTCGATCCGGTCGTCATCGAGAAGGTCGAAGTCATCTGATGTTCGCAGTGCGCCGGGGTCTGAAGTACCCATCAGTTCAATGACGACGCCCCAGCGCACCTTTGCGCTCTTCATCTCGGACCTGCATCTGCAGGCCGCACATCCGCGCACGGCCGAAGCCTTCTATGGTTTCCTGGCCGAGCGCGCGACCCACGCCGAGCGGCTCTACCTGCTCGGCGATATCTTCGAATACTGGGCCGGCGACGACGATCTCGCCGAGCCTTTCCACCAGCAAGTCATCCAGGCGATCCGCGCCGTCAGCGCTGCGGGCACGAGCGTGTACTGGCTCGCCGGCAACCGCGATTTCCTTGTGGGGCCGGGCTTTGCCGAAGCGGCGGGACTGAGTCTCTTGGCCGAACCGCATGTGATCACAGCGGGCGGGAAACGCATCGCCCTTGTTCATGGCGACGCCCAATGTACCGCCGACCTCAAGTACATGGCTTTCCGTGCCCAGGTGCGAGACCGCGAGTGGCAGCAGCAGTTCCTCGGCATGCCGCTGGCGCAGCGCAAGGCCATCATCGCCGGCCTGCGTGAAGGCAGCCGCGAGGCGCAGGCGGGCAAGTCCTACGAGATCATGGATGTGGCCGCATCAAGTGTGGAGGCGCTGTTCGACGCAACGGATGCGTCCGTCATCATTCATGGGCATACGCATCGGCCGGCGGTGCATGACACCGGCGGCAGGCTGCGCTATGTGCTGCCGGACTGGGAGCTGGATGTCGAGCCGAAGCGTGGCGGATGGATCGAGCTGTCCCATGATGGGACGCTGACGCGCCACGATTTGTAGGGTGGGCGGGTTCCCCGCCCACGCGGTGATTGTTATCGGATGAATCTCGCCGACAACGATATTGCCGCTGCTTGAGCGCGTGGGCAGGAAACCTGCCCACCCTACCGCACCTCATCCAGTAACTCTGGGTGCTTCCCCAGCAGCCGCAACAGCTTCACCAGCGCCACCGGCGCATGCGCCTCCCCCGACTCGAAGCGCGCAAAGTCCCCCGCCCCATCCCCGAACAATTCGTCCGCCTTCTGCCGGGTCAGGCCCAGCGCCTTGCGCATCGCCCGGATCGTCTTGAGCTCCTCGGCATCCACCTGCTTGCGAAAGGCCGCCACCAGCTCGCCGTAGTGGTCATGCTCGCCTTGCGCGAACATGACCTCCTTGCACCCGGCGCAATGCTCGACCGCGACTTCGGGAATCGTCGTGCTCTGCCCCTTGTAGGTGTAGTGCATTTCCCTGATCGCATGGGCCAGCGGCGATTCGCCGCAATTCGGGCACTTCAACATCGCTTCCTCCTGTCTTGTCGTCCTCCATCCTACCAAAGCCCGCCTCGAGGCCGCGCCCGCAAAAATTTGTTCAATATGTATGTTTACATTTACCAAGCCACTGTTATACTTCACTACAACACCACTTCAATGTGACACCAAGGGGAGACAACATGAACAATGCAGCGCCACCACAAGGGAGGACTGGACATGACAGTCGGCTGGAATGACAACGCACCCATCTACCGCCAGCTCAAGGAGCGGGTGGTGGGCATGATGCTCGACGGTATTCTGAAAGCCGGCGACGCCCTGCCCTCGGTCCGCCAGATCGCGGCCGAATACCAACTCAACCCGATCACGGTATCGAAGGCATACCAGGAACTGGTCGACGAGCACTTAGTAGAAAAACGAAGGGGGATTGGCATGTACGTCACTGAAGGAGCAAGCGAAAAACTCTTGGCCACCGAACGCGAGCGCTTCATCCGCGAGGAATGGCCCGCCATGGTCGAACGCATCCGCCGCCTCGGCCTGAACGTGGAAACCCTGCTGAACGCTTCCGGCAACCACGCACCGGGAGGTTCAGCATGAGCGCCGTGCTCTCCGCACGCGGCCTGACCAAGCGTTACGGCAAGCGTACCGCCGTCGACGGCATCGACTTCGAAGTGCCCGCCGGCCGCATCGTCGGCCTGATCGGCCCCAACGGCTCGGGCAAGACCACCACCCTGAAGGCGGCGCTCGGCCTGATCGACTTCGACGGCCAGCTGTCGGTGATGGGCTACGACCCGCGCACCCAGCGCGACGACCTGATGAAGGACGTCTGCTTCATCGCCGACGTCGCCATCCTGCCGCGCTGGCTGCGCGTGAAGGATGCGGTCGACTTCGTGGAAGGCGTGCACCCGCGCTTCAACCGCGCCCGTGCCGAGAAGTACATCGCCAACACCAAGCTCAAGCCGAACATGAAGGTCAAGGAGATGTCAAAGGGCATGATCGTCCAGCTGCATCTGGCGCTGGTGATGGCCATCGACGCCAAGCTGCTGGTGCTGGATGAACCCACCCTGGGCTTGGACATCATGTACCGCAAGCAGTTCTACCAGAACCTGCTGGAAGACTACTTCGACGAGCAGAAGACCATCGTCATCACCACCCACCAGGTGGAAGAAGTCGAGCACATCCTGACCGACCTGATGTTCATCCGCGACGGCAAGATCGTGCTGGCCGCGACGATGGAAGAAATCGGCGAGCGCTATACCGAGGTGATGGTCCCGGCCGACAAGGTCGGCGCCGCCAACGCCCTGGCGCCGATCGACCAGCGCAACGTGTTCGGCAAGGCCGTGATGCTGTTCGACGGCGTCTCGCGCGCCCAGCTCGCCCAGCTCGGCGAGACCCGCAACCCCAGCGTTGCCGACCTGTTCGTGGCAACGATGAAAGGAACCTACGCATGAAAACGATGAAATGGCTGCTCCGGCGCGAGTTCTGGGAGCACAAGGGCGCTTTCCTGTGGACGCCGGTCGCGGTTGCGGCCGCCATGATCCTGCTGGTGGGCGGCGGCTTCCTGTACGCCATGACGATCAGCGCCCCCGAGAACATCCAGTTCAACGGCCACAATGTCGTGCAGATCAACGGCGTGCCGCCGGCGCTGCGCTACAAGGTGGCGCATATCGCGGCCTCGGGCTACATGGGCCTGGCGGCGCCGGTGTTCATGGTGCTGGCCGTGGTCGCGTTCTTCTACTGCCTCTCGGCCCTGCACGATGACCGCAAGGACCGCAGCATCCTGTTCTGGAAATCGCTCCCGCTGTCGGACCGCGATACCGTCCTCTCGAAAGTGATCACGGCCGTCTGCGTGGTGCCCCTGATTACCATCGCGATCGGTACCGCCGCCGCCCTCGTCATGCTGCTGCTCGGCCTGGTCGGCACCGCCAGCAAGGGCATGAACCTGTTCGCCCCGGTGCTGATGGAGCCGAACCTGTACCTGAGCCCCCTCTACCTGCTGGCCTTCCTGCCGGTGTACATCCTGTGGGCGCTGCCGACCGTCGGCTGGCTGCTGCTGGTGTCGAGCTGGGCCCGTTCCAAGGTCTTCCTGTGGGCCGTGGGCACGCCGCTGGTCGTCGCCCTGCTGCTGAAGTGGTTCAACGTGCTGGTCGGCCACGTGTCGAACAACGTGATCAACGTCGACTGGTTCTGGAGCGAAGTGGTAGCGCGCGGCCTGGCCGGCCTGGTGCCGGGCATCTGGTTCTCGCAGGACCACATCGCCGTCATGAACCAGCAGGAAGGCATCGACCCGGCCGGCCTGCTGGGCATGTCCTACGGCACCCTGGCCACCCCAGGCGTCTGGATCGCCGCCCTGGTTGGCGTCGGGATGCTCTACGCTGCGATGCGCATGCGCCGCTGGCGCGACGAGGGCTGATCCGGATGCGCGCCCTCCCCGCCCTGGCGCTCGGCGCGCTGTTCCTCTGCGGCGCGATTGATATCACCCGCGCCGCAGAGGACAAGCCGGTGCGCGAGCTCGATCCCGTGCATGTGAATGCCATGCGCAACCCGGACGTGCGCAAGTACAAGGTGATCCTGGCTGGCATGGATGCTTTTGAGCGCCACCACGCCTTGGCCCCTGCGGCCGATCGCCTGCGCTTCCGCCTGAGCACCGGCAAGAAGGACGAGTCGCCCGAGCCACTGGCGGCGCGCCTGGTCGGGGACGACGGCTTCAAGCTGCCGATCGCGATCGACGCCAGCGGACGTTTCGAGGTGCCGCGCAGCGAGGCGGCCGCGGATGCGAAGAGCGAGCTGGAACTGAACCGCAAGCGCCGCCTGTACCGCACCGAGCCCGAGATCCGCACGCCGGGCCTGCCGGTGAACCAGCGGCGCCTGGGCGACCTGCGGCTGGAGTGCAAGGTGACGATCGCCATGGCCAAGGAAGAGATTCCCACCTTCTGGGTCATGACCGTCAACACCCTCCTGCTGCGGACCGACTGGTGCGGCTTCTTCGGCGACCAGGACGATTTCCGCTGGGAGGGGGCGAGCAGGAAGGCGAATTTCCCCTTCCGCGCCGAACGCAAGCTCGCCGGGGCAATCCTGGTCGAGGGCAATCGCTCGGCCCAGCTGGAGGTCAAGGAGGAATCGTTCCAGGTCCCGATCGGGAACGCTACCTGGAGCGACGATGCGGTGGTCGAACTGACCTATGCCGCCGCGGCGGACGCGCCTACTGGAACTGCTGGCGAAACGCCTCGAACTGCGCCTTGAGTTCCTCGAGTTCGCCGCGCAGGGCGGCGACTTCCTGCTCGAGCTGGCCGACACGGCTGGCGCCGCCGCCACCGAGGCCGGCGCCGGCCGCGGGCGGCTCGTAGGCGGCGAGTTCGCCGCCCAGCAGGTGGCCGTAACGCGCCTCCTTGGTGCCCGGAGCGCGGTCCAGGCGCGCCACCAGCGGCGGGTATTTATCGATCAGGAACTGCAGCACGCTTTCCACTTCCGGCACGCTCTTGAACTCGAACAGGCGCCCGGTGCGGGTGCGGATCTCGCCGGCGGTCTGCAGGCCGCGCAGCATCAGGATCGCCAGCACCGCCACCTTGTCCTGCTCGAGCGTCCACTTGATGCGCATGCGGTGCTCGTATTTCACCACGCGCGCCCCGGCCTGGGAGATCGCGCTGACCAGCTTCTTCTCGATCAGGCGCTGCAGGGTATCCTGCACCACCTCGTCGGTCAGCTGCATGATCGGGTCGCGGCTCGACAGCTGGTTGCAGCCGTTGACGATCGCGTTCACCGACATCGGGTAGTTATCGGGCGTCAGCGCCTCTTTTTCGGCCAGCACCGCGAGTACGCGGATTTCCATCGGATCCAGCTCGGCAGTGCCCGTCACTTCATTCGTCATGCGATTCCTCAGTCGACCAGTCGGTTCAGTTGTTCGGAATCGAGTTTATCACCCTCGGTCACCTTCGGGCAGCAGAGGCCGGCTTCACGCATGGTGTTGGTGAGGCGTTCGATCTGCTCGTCCTGGCGCGCCACGTGGTCGATCAGGCCGCGCAGGGCTTTCGACAACGGGTCGTCGCCGTTGGGCGTGACGCCATAGGCGGCGAACAGGTGGGCGCTGCGCGACTGGTCTTCCTTGCGAATGATGTGGGCCGGATTGCCGACCGCGGTGGCGCCGCTCGGGACCGGCTTGATGACGACGGCGTTGGAACCGATCTTGGCGTATTCGCCGACGGTGAAAGCGCCCAGCACCTGGGCGCCGGCGCCGACGATCACGCCACGCTCGAGCGTCGGGTGGCGCTTGGTGCCGGCCACCAGCGTGGTGCCGCCCAGGGTGACGCCCTGGTAGATGGTGCAGTCGTCGCCGACCACGGCCGTCTCGCCGATGACCACGCCGAAGCCGTGGTCGATGAAGACCCGGCGGCCGATGGTGGCGCCCGGGTGGATCTCGATGCCGGTGATGATGCGGGCGACGTAGGAGATGAAGCGGCCGATCCACTTCAGGTTGAGCTTCCAGCAGGCATGCGCCCAGCGGTGCATGATCAGCGCATGCAGGCCGGGGTAGCAGGTCAGGACTTCCCAGCCATTGCGGGCGGCGGGGTCGCGCTGGATGATGCTATGGATATCGTCGCGTAAGTTGGAAAACATAATAAGGATGATCGCAAACCAAGAAATGATGGTAGCGCATGTCGCTGCGGTTTGCTTGGGGACTGCGGGGGATGGTGAAGCTGTAGGCGGCGGGACGGAATTGGGTTCCGGCCTTCGCCGGAACGACGTGCAAACGCTAAGGGCCGTTCTCAAACGCTAGCGAACTACTACTTCTGACAGTACCGCTAACTGGAGACCGTCATCCCGGCGAAGGCCGGGATCCAATTTACGTAGAGCTGCGTTAACCCTCGCGCCCAATCCGCTGCCGGCGCGCCTCATACAGGCACACGCCCGAGGCCACGGACACGTTCAAGCTCTCGACCGAACCGAACATCGGAATGCTGACCAGGAGGTCGCAGGTCTCGCGCGTCAGGCGGCGCATGCCCTCGCCTTCCGAGCCCATCACCAGTGCGGCAGGGCCGAAGAAATCGGCTTCGTACAGGCCCTTGTCGGCGTCGTCGGAGGTGCCGATCAGCCAGATGCCGCGGTCCTTCAGGTCGCGCATGGTGCGCGCCAGGTTGGTGACCGTGATGTAGGGGACGCTCTCGGCGGCGCCGCTGGCGACCTTGGCGGCGGTGGCGTTCAGGCCGACCGCACGGTCCTTCGGCACGATGACGGCATGTGCGCCGGCGCCGTCTGCCACGCGCAGGCAGGCGCCCAGGTTGTGCGGGTCGGTGATGCCGTCGAGGATGAGCAGCAGCGGCGGGCCTTCGATCGCATCGAGCAGCTCGTCCAGGTTACGCGCCAGCGCCAGCTGGCTGGCAAAGGCGATCACGCCCTGGTGGCGGCGGGTGCCGGTGATCTTGTCGAGGCGCGCGGCTTCGACCGGCATGACGCGCACGCCGGCCTCTTTCGCGCTGGCGATCAGGGCCTTCATGCGGGCGTCGTTGCGCTCGGCGTCGACGAAGATCTCTTCCACCGATTGGGCCTCGTGGCGCAGCCGCGAGGTCACCGCGTGGAAACCGAAAAGCATTTTGTTTTTCATGTATTACTTCTTCTTCCTGCTAGTTTTAGCAGCGGGGGTCTTGGCCTCCGCCTTGGTTTTCGGTGCGCTCTTGCTGGCGGCACGCTTGGTTGGCGTCTTGGACGCCGTGGTCTTGCTTGCGGCCTGGGCGGCCGGCTTGCGCGCGCTGCGCGGCACCCGCGGCGGCGGCACGAAGACGACGTCTTCGTCCTCATCTTCCTCGTCTGCGGCACTGGTATAGCGCGACGGCTCGACGGGCGCAGCTTCGCCCTTGGCCTTGCGCTTGCGCGGTGGCTTCGGCTCGAGCGCCTCGATGGCGGCCTGGCGTGCGCGTTCCATCGGCGCCGGGATTGCTGCCTGCGCTTCAGCGAGCACCAGGTCGATCTTGCGCGACTCGAGGTCCACGCGCGCCACCTTGACGTTGACCTTGTCGGTCAGGCGGTAGGTTGCGCCGCCGCGTTCGCCGCGCAGTTCGTGGCGCGCTTCGTCGTACTGGAAGTAGTCGGTACCCAAGCCGCTGATGTGCACCAGGCCCTCGACGTACAGCTGGTCAAGCGTGACGAAGATGCCGAACGGGGTCACGCCGGACACGGTGCCGGTGAAGTCCTCGCCCAGCTTGTCCTGCATGAAGTAGCACTTCAGCCAGTTCTCGACGTCGCGCGAGGCTTCGTCGGCGCGGCGCTCGTTGGCCGAGCAGTGCACGCCCAGCGCGTCCCAGATCGTCAGGTCCTTCTCGTTCTTCTGGGTGCCCGCGGCCTTGTCCTTGGCCGCCTGCTTGCGCGCGGAATTCGACAGGGTCGTATTCAGCTTGCCCAGCTCGATGCCCTTCGGCTCGTACTTCTTCCCTTGCAGGATGGCCTTGATCGCGCGGTGGGTCAGCAGGTCCGGATAGCGGCGGATCGGGCTGGTGAAGTGGGCGTAGGCTTCATACGCCAGGCCGAAGTGGCCGACGTTGTCCGGGCTGTAGACCGCCTGCTGCATCGAGCGCAGCAGCATGGTCTGTAGCAGCGCAGCGTCCGGGCGCTCCTTGATCTTCTGCATCACCTCGGCGTAGTCGCGCGCGGTCGGCTTGGTGCCGCCGCCCAGGTTCAGGCCGACGAGCTTCAGGAAGGTGCGCAGCTGGTTCAGCTTTTCTTCGGTCGGCACCGCGTGGATGCGGAAGGTGCCAGGGTGCTTGTGGCGGATCAGCAGATCCGCCGCGCACACGTTCGCCGCCAGCATGCACTCTTCGATCAGGCGGTGCGCATCGTTGCGGGTGCGCGGGATGATCTTTTCGATCTTGCCGACGGCATTGCAGACGATGTAGGTCTCGGTGGTCTCGAAGTCGATCGCACCGCGCTCCTGGCGCGCCTTGAGCAGCGCGCGGAACACTTCGTTCAGGTTCAGCAGGTGCGGCACAATGCCAGGGCGGCGCTGGGCTTCCGGACCATTCGTGTTGCCGAGGATCTCGGCTACTTCGTTATAGGTCAGGCGCGCGGCCGAGTGCATCACGGCCGGGTAGAACTGGTAGGCCGTGACTTCGCCGTCCGTTGTCACGACCATGTCGCACACCAGGGTGCAGCGGTCCACCGCCGGGTTCAGCGAACACAGGCCGTTGGACAGCTTCTCGGGCAGCATCGGGATCACGCGGCGCGGGAAGTAGACCGAGGTGCTGCGCTCGATCGCATCCGCGTCCAGCGCATCGTTCGGCTTGACGTAGTGGCTGACGTCGGCGATCGCGACCAAGAGGCGATAGCCCTTGGTACGGCCGATCTTCACCGGCTCGCAATAGACCGCGTCGTCGAAATCGCGTGCGTCTTCGCCGTC
Source organism: Massilia sp. IC2-477 (assembly GCF_020707265.1). Classification (GTDB taxonomy): domain Bacteria; phylum Pseudomonadota; class Gammaproteobacteria; order Burkholderiales; family Burkholderiaceae_D; genus Telluria. Next base: position 35,342 of record NZ_JAJFEQ010000003.1, on the reverse strand, counting down.
GATCGTCACCAGGGGCACGTCGCGCAGATCGACGCGGTCGCGCAGGTCGGCATCCACCACTTCGTTCGGCAGGCGGTTGGCCTGCTTCAGCGCGGCCGGCGAAAATACGTGCGGCACGCCGAACTTGCGCACCGCGATTTCGATTTCCATGCCCGGGTCGTCCAGCTCGCCGAGCACTTCGGCGATGCGGCCGGTGGGCTGCTGGAAGCGCGAAGGCTGTTCGATCAGCTCGACGCTGACGACCTGCCCGGCCTTGGCCTTGCCCGGTCCGCCCGCCACCAGCACGTCCTGGCTGATGCGGTTGTCTTCCGGCGAGACGATCCAGACGCCGCCTTCATTCATGAGGCGACCGATGATGTGGGTGTTGGCGCGTTCGACCACCTCGACGATGGTGCCTTCCGGACGGCCACGGCGATCGGTGCCGGTGACGCGTGCGCGCACGCGGTCGCCGTTGAGCACCTTGTTCATTTCCTTATCGTTCAGGAACAGGTCGTCGCCGCCCTCGTCCGGAATGACGAAGCCGTAGCCGTCACGGTGCGCGCTGACCTTGCCGGTGATGAAGCCGGACTGGTCTGCAAGCATATAGGTGCCGCTGACGTCGGCGCGGATCTGGCCGTCGCGTTCCATCGCGTTCAGCCGGCGGCCGAGCACTTCCTGCGCGGTAGGCTTGACCTTGAGGACGCGCGCCAGGTCGCTCGCGCCGAGCGGGCCCTTGGCACTGCGGAAGACGGCGAGGATTTCCTCGCGGCTAGGAATGGTATGAGTAGGTTGCTTCAAATCGTTTTCTTATTTCTCTTAATGGATGGACACTGCCAATGCAGGGCCTGGATTCATTGACACCTTGACAGGCGTAGTGTAACGGAGAGGCGTGCGATTCGCCTAACGTATGCAGCGAAGCGTGCTCGGGGAACTTGCTTGCAAACCCCAGCGCGGGGACTTTGACTTTTGAAATCCTTCCGCTATAATCTCGGTCTCTTCAGCAACGCAGCAAGCTGCAGCAGGAGAGAATGCAGTAGCAGGAAGAGCGTTCAGCGCGATGACCGACGAAAGTTGATCTAGCGAAAAATGACAAAGCCTGATATTGTAGCAGAGTTAGCAGTTCAGTGCCCACGTGGCGGAATTGGTAGACGCGCATGGTTCAGGTCCATGTGCCGCGAGGTGTGGGGGTTCGAGTCCCTCCGTGGGCACCAGCTACCGGTAGTACTCCGCAGCAGTATGCAGTATCGTAGGGTGGGCGGATTTCCGCCCACGCGGAAGGCAGCACAGTAGTAGCAGTAGTCGAAGCAAATATGCCCACGTGGCGGAATTGGTAGACGCGCATGGTTCAGGTCCATGTGCCGCGAGGTGTGGGGGTTCGAGTCCCTCCGTGGGCACCAACTACCGGATGTAAATCCGCAAGCAGTAAAGTTTTGAAGTAGCAGGTTCAGTGCCCACGTGGCGGAATTGGTAGACGCGCATGGTTCAGGTCCATGTGCCGCGAGGTGTGGGGGTTCGAGTCCCTCCGTGGGCACCAAACTCTACCTAGGACAGACGTCCCGCAAAACGCCGTAAGCTTTGAAAAAGGCTTACGGCGTTTTGCGTTTATTTGCTCCATTTATGCCTCCGACTTGGACATGCGCCTGCATTCTGCTTAGACTGCGCCCATGTCACTCTTCGATTTCTTCCGCCGGCCACCAACGCCACGCAAGTACGCCCAGCTGTTGATGAAAAAGCTGGCCATCCACCATCCGGACGAACCGGTGCGCTTCGACGAAGCGGGTTTTCGTCTGCTGGTCGGCAGCGATGGCAGCCAGGTCATCAACCTGCACAACCTGTACCCGGAATACTGCGCCGCCGACAAACACGAACGTGTGCTGCAGCTGGAGCGCGCGATCGCGATCATGCGCCCGCCCGGCCTGCCCGCCACCTTCGCGGAAGCGCGCACGCACCTGATGCCGGTGCTGCGCGGCCGCGGCATGATGGAATACCTGCGGCTGATGGAACTCGGCAAGGAACCGTCCGCGTCCTCCGGCAGCCTGGCCTTCCCCTTCAGTAGCGATACCGCCCTGATGCTGGTGCACGATGGCGAGCACATGATGCAGTCGTTTGGTGCGGCGCAGCTGGAGCAATGGGGTGTGACGGCGGACCAGGCCCTGGCCGCCGCCATGGACACGCTGCGCGACGCCAGCGTCGACCGCTTCGTGCAGATCGAGCCTGGCCTGTTTGCCGGCGACTGGGGCGATGCCTACGACTCCTCGCGCCTGCTGCTGGCCGACCTGGCGCACCGCATCGCCGGCGCCAAGCCGGTGGCGATGGCGCCGGCGCGCGGCACGCTCTTGCTCGCATCCGGCAACAATGTCGAGGGTGTGCGCGCGATGGTGGCGCTGTCCCAGCGCATCGCCGACAGCGAGCCCCGCCCGGTGTCCGCGCTGATGTATCGCTACCAGGATGGCCGACCGGTCGACTATGTGCCGGAAGACGAAGTGGCGCGCAGCGCGCTGGAAAACCTGAAGCGCCAGTACCTCTTCGGTGACTACGCGGCGCAGAAGGAGACGCTGGACGAACTGCACGAAAAGAGCGGCACCGATATCTTCGTAGCCAGCTACAAGGTGATGCGCGACGAGACGCAGGGCATCGAATACAGCCTGTGCAGCTGGACCAACGGTGTCGACAGCCTGCTGCCGCGCACCGAGCGCGTGGCACTGGTGGTGTACGAGGGCGATGAGATGCAGGAGCTCTTGATGCTGCCCTGGGATGCGCTGCACGCGGCCTGCGCGGAACTGATGGTACCGGTGCCGGATGCCTATCCCGAACGCTACCGCGTCACCGCCTTCCCCGACCTGGCGCGGGTGCGCCCGCTGGCCCTGCCCAGAGATTAGTGCGCGGCCAGGTCGTCGAGGATCGGGCAGTTTGACCGCGCATCGCCATGGCAGGAGGCGGCCAGCGCTTCCAGGGTGCGGCGCATCGCCTCCATCTCGGCGATCTTCTTGTTCAATTCGTCGATGTGGGCGCGTGCGAGGGCGCGCACGTCGGCGCTGGCGCGGCCCTGGTCCTGCCACAGGCTCAGTAATTTCCGAATCTGCTCGAGCGAGAAGCCGAGTGCGCGGGCGCGGTGCACGAACTGCAGCACCCGCACGTCCTCCCCGGAATACACGCGGTAGCCGGCCCCGGTGCGCCTGGGCTCCCTGACCAGCCCGATCGATTCGTAATGGCGGATCATCTTGGCCGACACGCCGGAAGCCTTGGCGGCGTCGCCGATGTTGAGCTGCGTTGCGGCTTGTTCCATTGTCATCTCCTGTTGTATCCAAGGGCAGAATACACCTTCCCACGATAGGAAGGTCAAGGGAACGCTTGACTTGGCACGGCACCGCGCTAAGCTCGACAGGACATGAAACGCCTCACTCTCCTCCTCGCCCTCGGCCTCCTTGTTCAATTCGCATCGGCGGCTCCCGCGCCCTATTACCAATGGCGCAGCAAGCTCAACGGCGCCCTGGCCTGCTCGCAGACACCTCTGGGCGAAGGCTGGGAAAAATTCGCCGGCCCGTACCGGGACGCGCGTTGCGAAAAACTCATTGTTGCTAAATAATGGGATAGCAAGGCTCATCCGATTTATTCCAATACTGAGGAGACACCGATGTTCACGAGTCCGGAGCAGTTCGCCAACGCAACCAAGACCCTGTTCGACCTGCAGATGCAGACTTTCAATACCCTCGCCGACAAGACGGTGAAGGGCGTGGAGCAAGTGGTGGCCCTGAACATGAATGCAGCGAAGAACTCGATGGAAGGTTCGATCGCCGCCAGCCAACAGATGGCCGCGGGGTTTGCCGCTTCCGGCGACCCCAAGGCCGCGATCGCCGCCCTGCATGCGCGCATGCAGCCGGGCGCTGCCGGCGCCGCGGAATACCGCGAGAACCTCAAGGCCATCATCGACGAGATGCACCAGGAATTCCGCCAGGCTGCCGACACCCACGTGGCCGAAGCCAAGAGCACGCTGTCGGCGCTGATCTACGACGTGACGCAGAACGTCAAGCCGGGCTCGGAGAACGCGGTCGAGATCATCAAGACCGCGATCGACAATGCCTTCAAGGGCTATGAGCAGGTGACCCAGGCCACGCGCCAGGCAGTGCAGACGGTCGAGGAGCAGATCGCCAAGGCCAGCTCGATGGTGCAGCCGGGTATGCAAAAACCGGCCGAGTGAGTGAGCAACTCAGCAGCCGGTTTAATCACGAAAGAAAATTTCATCCTGGGCCCCAGGTGAAATTTTCTTTCACCGTTCCTCCAAACTTACGCAAAGTTATGCAGAGCAGGCTTTGCCGTTGGATTCCTGCTTCACCGGGGCCGGTTTCGCCTTGTGCTCACGCCCAAGGCCAGCGCCTTCCCCTCCACAGGCAGCGACGGTGGAACTCACCGCCATGTTCTTCAGGTTGATGGCCGCATTGATGTCGCGGTCGTGTTGCGTCTTGCAGCCCGGGCAGGTCCATTGCCTTGTTCCCAGATCGAGCGCTTCATGCTTGGAGCCACAGCAAGAGCACAAGCGGCTGCTCGCGAACCACCTGTCGGCGACGACCAAGTGCCCACCCCGCCATGCCGACTTGTACTCGAGTTGGCGACGCAGTTCGCGAAAGCCCATGTCGGCGATGGCGCGCGCCAGGCGGGAATTGGCCATCATCCCTTTCACGTTGAGATCTTCGATACCGATCGTGTGAAAGCGCCGCGCGATGCTGGTGCTGAGTTGATGCAGGCTGTCACGGCGCATGTTGGCGATCCGCTCATGCAGTCTGGCCAGCTTCAGCCTGGCCCGGGCCCGGTTACGCGAGCCCTTGACCTTGCGCGACAGCGCCCGAGACAGGCGGCGCAGGCGCCCCAGCAGGAAGCGCAGCGCCTTCGGTCCTGCCCACTTCTCCCCGGTCGACAGGGTGGCCAGCGCCGCGATGCCCAGGTCCACCCCCACCGGGCCTTGGTTCTCGGCAGGCGACAAGGATGGGTGCTCTGTATCGACAGTGATGCTGGCGTACCAGTGGCCGGCGGTGCGGGAGATGGTCGCCGCGACGATCCGGCCCGCGAAACGCAGGGCTTCGCGCATACGCACCCACCCCAGCTTGGGAATCCGGAGCTTCTTGCCCTCGAGGCGGAACTGGTCGTTGGTCAAGCTGAAACGGTCGCGCCGGCCCTTCTTGCGGAAGGCCGGGTAGCGCGCCCGCCGTTCGAAGAAATTCTTGAAAGCCTCACCCAGCTGCATGATCGCCATCTGCGGCGCGTTCTTGGTCACCTCGAGCATCCAGGGGAACTGCTCACGCTTGATGGCATTGAGCTGGCGGCGCAGGGCCGCTTCGCTCGGCTTCGGCAACGCTTGGTCGAGCTTGCCAGCTTCGTACTGCCGCTTCCACTCGACCAGCGCCCAGTTGTAGGCGAACCGGGCCACACCAGCGGCGCGCGCCAGGTAGGCCGCCTGCACGTTGTTCGGGGCGAGCCGAATGCGGTGCGCTACGAGCATGGGTTCCTGATGGTAGCCGAGGTCGTCATACTAAATGAGACCGTGTAGAGTTCAACAAGTTCTGGGCGAACTGCTAGAACCCTTCCGCTTCGATTCCCAGCAAGTCCTCCAGCCGCGCCAGCGAGGCGTCGTCCTTGATGACCGAGCGCAGCCACGCGTGCAGCGGCTGCTCGCCCCAGCGCGCCGCCTTCTCGGCCAGGTAGGCGACCGGGCTGTGCGGCTCGGTGCGGCGGAAGAACTCGGCGACGCTGCGCAGCTGGGCCAGGGCCTGCTCGCGGCTTTGCAGCGGCCCCTCCACCACTCGTAGCGCTGCGCCGGACGCCACCACCACCGGCATTGCGGCAGCCGCTCCCTGCATCGGCGCCACGGCTACCGGTTGCGCAGTCGCCGGCGCCGCCATGTCGGCAAAATCGCGCAGGGCCGCACGCGCCGCACCGAAGCTGGGACCATCGGCGCCGAGGCGCTCGTCCACCACGCGTTCCAGCTCGGCCAGCGCATCCAGGCACTCCTGCGCGCCCGCTGCCAGAGCCTGACGCGCGGAGGCCGGCGCCTTGGCGCGCGCTGCCTCCAGCTCGGCCACCGCGTCTGGCCCACGCGTCCGCGCCGCTTCCCAGGCCATCATGCTCACGCCTTCGGCCACCGGCACTTCCTTCACCAGCGGGGCAATGCGCGCCGCGATCCAGGCCAGGTTGCCGATGCGGCGCTCGTAGCCGTCTTCGTCGGGGAGCGGATGCACGTGCTCCCAATAGCGTTCGCACAGCGCCCCCAGGAGGCGCAGGCTGGCGGCCATGCCGGCAAGGCGGTCGGTTTTCGTGGCCGCTTCGGCCAGCCAGACTGCCAGCTGCAGGTCCTTGCTGCGGGTTTCCAGCAGTTCGGTGCAGCGCCTGGATACGAACTTCCAGTCGGCTTCCTTCAGCGTCGTTACCCAGGCGCCCTGCTCGATCGACGGATCGTCGGCCTGGCGCGCGCGGTTGATGGCGTCGAACTCGGGCGAGAACGCGAGGTCTTCGCCGCAGGGCTGGCTTGCTGTGAGCGGGACCAGGAGTTTATCCAGATTGAGCATGGTGGCGCCTCATTCGATCGCGTACTTGAACTTGCCGGCCTTGGTGGCGCCGACCTTCACCCGGCCGATCGTTCCGCCTTCGGCCATCCGCGCCAGCACGCTGTCGGCGATTTCGGGCAGCAGCGTGCCGTTCAGGATGTTGTCGACGTTGCGCGCGCCGGAATCGACTTCGGTGCAGCGGTTTAACACCGCCGCCACCAGCGCGTCGTCGTACTCGAAGCGGGCCCGGTGGTTGTCCATCACGCGCGCCTTGATGCGGTCCAGCTTCAGGCGAATGATGTTACTCAAAACCTCGTCGCGGATCGGGTAGAACGGCACCACCGTCAGGCGCCCCAGGAAGGCAGGCTTGAAGTGCTTCATCAATGCGGGACGGATCAGTTCCGCCAGCTGGTCCGGGGCCGGCACCTCGTTCGCCGGCTTGTTCAGGCAGGCCCCCATCATCTGGCTCGACCCGACGTTCGAGGTCAGGATGATGATGGTGTTGCGAAAATCGATCTGGCGCCCCTCGGCATCGTCCAGCACGCCCTTGTCGAAGACCTGGAAGAACAGCTCCAGCACGTCGGCATGCGCCTTCTCGACCTCGTCGAGCAGCACCACGCTGTAGGGATTGCGCCGCACCGCCTCGGTCAGCACCCCGCCCTCGCCATAGCCGACATAGCCCGGCGGCGAGCCTTTCAGGCCCGATACACTGTGCGCTTCCTGGTATTCGCTCATGTTGATGGTGACGAGCTTCTTTTCGCCGCCGTACAGGATGTCGGCCAGCGCCAGCGCGGTCTCGGTCTTGCCTACTCCCGAGGTGCCGACGAACAGGAACACGCCCTTGGGCTTGTTCGGATCGTCCAGGTTGGCGCGCGCGGTGCGCACGCGCTGGGCCACGGCCTGGCTGGCGTGCGACTGGCCAAGAATGCGTTCGTCCAGCAGCGACTGCAGGTTCACCACCGTACGCAGTTCGTCCTTGACCATGCGGCCGAGCGGAATGCCGGTCCAGCTGGCGACGATTTCCGCCACGGTGTGGCCGTCCACCTGCACCGGCACCAGCGGCGACTCGCCCTGCAGGCTGCGCAGCTTGTCGGTACGAGCGCGCAGGGCGCTGGCGTCCTGCGTCCGGCCCTCCTCGAGCGCGGTGCGCATCTCGCCGATTTCGGCGGCGATCTTCTGTTCCTCGTCCCAGCGCTGCTGCAGGCCAATGCGCTCATCATCCAGCGCGCCGCGCTGCCGGCGCAGCTCGACCAGCTTCTCTTCGTGGCTGGCGCCGGCGCTGGCTTCGCGCTGGAGCGATGCCATTTGCGCGTCGATGCGCTCGATCCGGCGGCTGCAGTCTTCCAGCGCCGCCGGCGTGGCGCTCTGGCCGAGCGCTACCTTGGCGCAGGCGGTATCGAGCACGCTGATCGCCTTGTCCGGCAGCTGGCGCCCGCTAATGTAGCGGTGCGACAGGCGCACGGCTTCCACGATGGCGTCGTCGTAGATGCGCACCTTGAAGTGGCTTTCCATCAGCGGCGCCATGGCGCGCAGCATGGCGCAGGCGGTCGGCTCGTCCGGCTCCTCGACCTTGATCACCTGGAAGCGCCGCGCCAGCGCCGCGTCCTTCTCGAAATACTTCTTGTACTCGCTCCAGGTGGTCGCGGCGATGGTGCGCAGTTCGCCCCTTGCCAGGGCAGGCTTGAGGAGATTGGCCGCGTCGTTCTGGCCGGCCGTGCCGCCGGCGCCGATCATGGTATGGGCCTCGTCGATGAACAGGATGATCGCGTGCGGGCTCTTTTTCACTTCGTCGATCACGTTCTTGAGGCGGTTCTCGAACTCGCCTTTTACAGAGGCACCGGCCTGCAGCAGGCCCATGTCGAGGGTGTGGATCTCGACGCCCTTCAACACGTCGGGCACGTCGCCCTGGGCGATGCGCAGTGCCAGGCCCTCGACCACGGCGGTCTTGCCGACGCCGGCCTCGCCGGTCAGGATCGGGTTGTTCTGGCGCCGGCGCATCAGGATGTCGATCGCCTGGCGGATCTCGGGGTCGCGCCCGATCACCGGGTCGACCTTGCCGTCGCGCGCACGCTGGGTCAGGCAGGTGGTGTACTGGTCCAGCGCGGGCGTGCTTCGCGCCGGCCCGGCCGCAATCTCCTCGGCGGCGTCGCCCGGCATGTCGAGCTGCTCGGCGGCCATCGGCTGCGTTTCCTGCGAGCCGCGCGTGATTTTCTGGAAGTCGTGCTTCAGGCGGTCGATCGGGAACTTGCGGAACAGGGGCGAGGCGCGCACGGCCAGCTGCGACAGCGAGGGTTCGGCGAGCAGCGCCAGCAGCAGGTGCCCACTGCGGATCTGGTTCGGCTGCCCCGCAGTTGGCGCCGCGAGGGATGCGATCAGCCACGCATGCTCGAACAGCACCGGCAGATGGCGCGAGAACACGGGCGTGCGCGCGCTGCCGCTGGCAAAACGTGCGATCTCGTTGCGCAAATCGGTCTCGAGGCCCGTCAGGCTGATGTCGCAGTGCTGGGCGATCACGCACAGGTCGCTGCCCGGCTGCTCGATCAGGCCCAGGAACAGGTGTTCGATCTCGACCTCGTACTGTCCCAGCCCGACGCAGATCGAGGCCGCCCGGGTGGCGGCGGCACGGGTGGTGTCGTTCAGTTTGCCGATCAGGGTCTTGAGATTGATGTCCATCGTGTCGCGTCCTTGAAGAAGAGGGTCGGCCGCCAGCGGCTAGCTGCGCTGGCGGACATTGCGCTTGACGGCGTAGTGCAGCGACGAAGGCTGCAGCACCGCGTTGAAGTGGACCGGCTCGGCGCAGTCAGGCAGGGCCAGCCGGGCGTGGATGATGAAACTGAGGCGGTTGACGCTGCCCGGCGCGAGGTCGAGCGTGGCGCTGACCTCGCGCAGGCGTGGTTCGTGGGCTTCGATCGCGTCCTGGATGCTGGCGCAGACGGCGGCGCGGTCGATGCTGCTGGTGAGGCAGTAGCCGGCGAAATCCGCCAGACCATAGTGCAGGAGCGAGCCGCGCGCTTCCGGGTAGGCGTTCAGGATGGCCGGATCGAAGGCCAGGCGCGTGTTGAGCAGCGCTTCCAGGTCGCGCGCCACGCTGTCCTTGAGCTGCTCGCTGGTGCAGGCGCTGCCGGCACTGGCCTCCGGGCGTTCGTCCATCAGACGGTCCAGCAGGCCGGGCTTGATGCCCTTCATGTTGCCTCCGCCGGTTGCAGGGAATGGAAGAAAAAACGCGCGACGCCGCGGCATGGCCGCGTGCGCCGCGCGAAGGCGCAAGCTGTCTGTCAGGCGATGTTCAGACGATCTTGTTGGCGGCCAGGTCCCAGCCGCCCGAAGTGTTGCCACCCGTGCCGCCGCCGATCTTCTGCTGGGTGTACTTCCACTTGATCTTCGAGAACTTCAGGCCCACTTCTTCCTGGATGATGCTGCCTTCCTTCACGCTCGGCTCGACGGCGCCGATCAGGACGTTTTCCAGTTCGATCTCGAAGTACTTCACCCGATCGCCCTGGCCGTCGGCGCGCATGAATTCCAGCTTGGCCTTCGGGATCGTCTTGCCGGCCGAGCAGGTCTGCAGCAGGATCGGCGAGGACAGGTCGGCCAGTTTCTTGAGCTTGATCTCTTCGTGCTCGCAACGCTCGGCGGTGTGGCCGCCGCTGGTCGAGGCGGTGGCGGAACGCGGCTGCTTCACGCCCCACTCCACGGAGACGCACTCGATCCAGTCCTTGTGCTTGTCGTCCATCGATTCGCCCTTGATCCCGTCGATCTGCAGGTAAACGTCAATTGCCATGTTCTACTCCATTCAGGTTGAGAAAGCTGATTAGCCATTGGTCGACTGCGGCAGCTCCGCGACCAGTCGGAGCGAAACGGACAGCTCGTCGAGCTGGAAATGCGGACGCAGGAAGGACACCGCGCGGTAGACGCCCGGACGGCCCGGCACTTCGGACACCTGCACGCTGGCCTCGCGCAGCGGGAACTGGGCCTTCTGGTCCTGGCTCGCGTTGTCGTCGAGGAGCACGTACTGGGTCAGCCAGCGGTTCAGGTAGTCCTCCACATTGGACGCCGCCGCGAAGCTGCCGATCTTGTCGCGCATCATGGCCTTCATGTAATGGGCGATGCGCGACACCGCGAAGATGTACTGCAGCTGCGAGGACAGCACGGCATTTGCGTTGGCGGCCTCGTTGGCGTACTTCTTGGCCTTCTGGGCCGACTGGGCGCCGAAGAAGGCCGCGTACGAGGTGTTCTTGCAGTGCACCAGGGAGATGAAGCCGAGGTCCGACAATTCCTTCTCGCGGCGGTCGGTGATGGCCAGCTCGGTCGGGCACTTGAGCGCCACCTCGCCCTCGTCGGTCTTGAAGGTGTGGGCCGGCAGGTTCTCCACCAGGCCCCCGCCCTCGACGCCGCGGATCGCCGCACACCAGCCGTAGTCCTCGAAGGCCTTGGTCAGCTTGGAACCGAAGGCATAGGCGGCGTTGCACCACAGGTACTTCTGGTGGTCGCTGCCGTCCACGTCCTCGACAAAATTGAAGCCCTCGGTGCTCATGCCGTCGGCCGGGTGGTAGGGCAGGCGGCCGAGGAAGCGCGGCAGGGTCAGGCCGACGTAGCGCGCGTCTTCGGATTCGCGGAAGGCTTTCCACTTGGCGTATTCGACGGTGTCGAAGACCTTGGCCAGGTCGCGTGGCTTGCCCAGGTCGCCGAAGCTCTCGATGCCGAACAGCTCCGGACCGGCCGAGGTAATGAAGGGAGCGTGGCTGGCTGCCGCCACGTGCGACATCTGCTCCAGAAAATAGATGTCTTCGGGCTGGCGCGAGATCTCGAAGTCGCCGATCAGGGTGCCGTAGGGGGCGCCGCCGAAGGTGCCGAATTCTTCTTCATAGACCTTCTTGAACATGCTGCTCTGGTCGAATTCCAGCGCAGACTGGAAGTCCTTCACCAGCTCGCGCTTGCTGGCGTTGAGCATGCGGATCTGCAGGTTGGCACTGGTCGCGCTGTTCTTGACCAGGTAATTCAGGCCGGTCCAGCTGCGCTCGAGCTTCTGGAATTCGGGGGCGTGCATCACGGCAGACAGCTGGTCCGAAATCATCCTGTCCAGCTCCGCCAGGCGCGCATCGATCATGGCTGAGAGGTTGTTCGACATGACCATCGTGCCCTGCATCACCTGGGTCACGAGTTCCGAGATGATGTCGCGTGCGCGTTCGTGTTCGCTGGTGGACTTGGCGACGCGGCTCTGCTCGACGATCTGGTCGAGCAGCGAAGCATCGAGTTCGACTGCCGGTGCGGCCTTGCTTGCGGTATCGAGGACTGCCGCCATCTCATGCCTCCCCTTCCGGTTTGCCCTGCTTCTTCAGGCTCGCCAGCTTTTCGGTATTGCCCAGCACTTCGCTGAGGATGTCTTCCAGCTTGTCGTTCCCGGCCAGCTTGTTGCGCAGGTCGGCCAGCTTGGTGCGCGCCTCCAGCAGGCCGCTCAGCGGCGCCACCTGGCGCACCACCGACTCGGGACGGAAGTCATCCATCTCCTTGAACTGCAGCTGCACCGCGAACTGGCCGCCTTCCGGCGACAGGTGGTTGTCGACCCGGAAGTTGACGGTCGGCGCCACCGCGCCCAGCACCTCGTCGAAGTTGGCGGCGTCGACGTTGACGAACTTCTTGTCCTTCAGGCGCTTCTTTTCCTGCGACGGGTCGTTCCCGAAGTCGCCCACCACGCCGACCACGAAGGGCAGCTCCTTGTTTTCGATGGCGTCGCCGATCTCGACGTCGTACGTCATCTGCACGCGCGGCGCGCGCACCTTTTGCAAGCGTTTCTGCACGCTTTCACTCTTGGCCATGTCGACTCCAGGTTGCGGGGGATGGGAACAGCCGGCGGCGCCGGCCGCGCGGTTTATTTCAGGCCTGCGAAAGGATCCTTGTCGCTGCTAGCGGGCTTTGAAGGAGCCGCTGGGGCAGCAGACGCGGTGGACGCGGGTCTCGGCCGTGGCTGGGCCTTCGGCGTGTCATTCGCCTTGAACAGCCTGTCCTCACCCAGGCTGGTGCGTAGCAGCTTGGCCAGATCCTGCGCCTCGCTCTTCACGTCGCCATTCAGGTTGTTCTTGCGGGTCAGGTCGGACAGCGACTTGCTGGCCACGCGCAGGCCGCTGACGGCGACGATGCTGTGCGCCACGGCGTCGTCCGGGTCACGCTCCAGGGCCTCCTGGGCATTGGTGATTGCCTCGCCGTAGACGCCGGCATTGAAGCGGATCTGCGCCATCTTCACCCAGGGCCGCTTGTCGACCGGGTGCGCCTCGCCCGCGGCCTTGAGCATGGCGTAGGCCTTCTCTTCCTGTTTCGAAGCGATCGCCTTATCGGCTTCGGTAAAGACTTGCTCCCCCGCGGCGGCGGTCGACCTGCCCGCCCCGCTTTGTGGGCCGCTGGCGCACCCGGCCAGGGCGACGACTCCCACGATCAACGGCATCAAGCGTTTGTACATGTGGCTCTCCACGACAGTTAAACCAGCCACCATTATTCGCAAGCGCCTTTTGCGGAAGTTGCGCACTGTCAATCAAAGCCGAGTTCGCTTTCTTTGCCACGTTGACGCCTTGCGCTTGCGCGGGATCACAGCAGGCGCACGCCGCTGGGTTTCAATCCGTGCTTGTGCTGGCAAACGATGAGTAAAGGAAATGGCGATGAGAACAATTTCGTGCCTGGCGGCGCTCGCTGTCGCCTGTCTGGCAGCCGGCTGCGGCAGTAACGGCATCGCCGGCAAAGCCCTGGAGGCGACCGGTTTGCGCAAGCCGTCCGAACTGCCGGACGCCCAGAAGCCGCCGCGCACGGTGGCCCTCCGCCTGCACGCCTCGCACAAGCTCAATCTCGACAAGCGCGGCCAGCCGATCGCGCTGGCGGTGCGCCTGTACAAGCTGCGCCGCGTCGAAGCCTTCGAACAGGCGCCCTACTCCGCTTTCCTGAACCCGCAGGCAGAACGCGACAGCCTGGGGGCGGACCTGGTCGAGGTACGCGAAATCATGCTGGTGCCGGGCCAGCGCTACGAAGTGGTCGAAAAGGTCAGCCGCGAAGCCAGCCACCTGGCCGTGGTCGCGCTGTTTCAGCGCCCGGCCGAACAGCGATGGCGCATGGTGGTGGCCGCCGCAGATGCGGAAAGCAAGGGCTTGACGCTGGGCCTGCACGCGTGTGCACTCACCGCGGGCGGCAGTTCCGGGACATCGATGCTTTCTTCTGTGCGCTGTCAATGAACCCGTCGTTGTTTCCGCCAAGCTAGGAATTTCTGGAGCCGGAGCCAAGTCGATGAGCATGCCAGCGAAGCTATTGTGGGGCGAGGGACTGTTCCTGCGACCCCAGCATTTCCAGCAGCAGGACCGCTACCACGAGGCGCGCCTGAACCAGACCGCTCTGGCGCTGCACCCCTATGCCTGGGGCGTGCGCAAGCTGGTGGTCGACTTCGACGCCCTGCGCCACGACGTGCTGCGCATCGAGGAACTGTCGGTGCTGTTCCCCGACGGCGACGTCTATCGCGCCCCGGACGGCGACCCGCTGCCGCTGCAGGTGCGCCTGGGCGAACTGCCGGCCGGCCTTCAAACTGTTACCTTCCACGCCGCCCTCCCCGCCCTGAAGGCCTGGGGCGAGAACCATGCGCCGGAAAGCGATACGCCGCCGGACGCGCGCTTTTCCAGTCACGAGCGCGAGACCCAGGACCTGTACACGCGCGCGGCCGAGGCCCCGATCACCTACCTGCGCAAGGCGCTGCGGCTGGTGGCCGACACCGAGCCGCTGGAAGCCTACGACAGCTTTCCGCTGGTGCGGCTGCGGCGCGTGCCCACCGGAGGCTTCGAGGCGGATCCCGCATTCGTTCCTCCCAGCCTGTCGATCGACGCCGCGCCCGGCCTGCACCTGAACCTGGCGCGGCTGATGGAAAAGCTGCTGGCCAAGGTCAACGCCCTGTACGGCCACATGCGCGAGCCGAGCAAGAACGTGATCGAGATCCGTGGCGGCGACGTCTCGGCCTTCTGGCTGCTGCACACGGCCAGCACCGGCTACGCCGCCCTGTCGCACTACCTGGGCCACCGCGACCTGCATCCGGAGCGCCTGTTCGGCGAGCTGCTGGCCCTGGCCGGCGGCCTGATGACCTATTCGCGCAGCTACCGGCTGGAAGACCTGCCGTCCTACGTGCACGCCGATCCGGGCCCGCAGTTCGCGCGCCTGGACGGCATCATCCGCGACCTGCTCGACACCGTGATCTCGTCGCGTTACTTCACGATCGTCCTGAACCGCGAGCGCCCCTCCTACTACCTGGGCGCCCTCGACTCGGGCCGCATCAATCTGCAGACCACGCTCTACCTCGCGGTGTCGGCCGACATGCCGGCGCTGCAGCTGGTGGACGTGGTGCCGCTGCAGTTCAAGGTGGGCGCGCCGGAAGACGTCGACAAGTTCGTGCTGTCGGCCCTGCCCGGCGTGAAGCTAGTGCACGCCCCGCAGGTGCCGGCGGCGGTGCCGGTGCGGCCCGATACCTATTACTTCATCCTGGAGAACCGTGGCATGCTGTATGAAACGATGCTGAAATCGCAGGCGATCTCGATCTACGTCCCGAACGGGATCCGCGACCTGCGCCTCGAACTGATTGCGGTGGCCGCATGAGCGCCTTCGTCGAACGGCGCGTCGCGCCCCAGCCCGGCCAGAAGGTCGAACGTCCGCCGCAGCGCCTGGTGGACATCATGTACGAAGGCTTCTATGCGCTGTTCCTGCTGAAGAACGGCTGCGGACCGCAGGACAAGGTGGCCTTCTCCGACAACATGACGGGCTTCCTGGCCGACGTCGACCGCAACGCCAAGGCGCTCGGCATCTCTGCCGAGGACGTGACCGCCGCCAAGTACGCATTCTGCTCGGCGGTGGACGAGATCATCCTGCGTTCGACGTTTGAAGTGCGCGAAGCCTGGGAGACACGCCCGCTGCAGCTGCGCGTGTTCGGCGACCAGCTGGCGGGCGAGCACTTCTTCCACCGCTTAGAAGACCTGCGCGCCAAGGGCCAGATGCACGTCGAGGCGCTGGAAGTCTTCCATATGTGCCTGCTGCTTGGCTTCCAGGGCCGCTACGCCCTCGACGGCCGCGACAAGCTCGATTACCTGGTAGCGCGCCTGGGCGACGAGATCGCCCGCATGCGCGGCCGCACCCGCGGCTTCGCCCCGCACGCCGATCGCCCGGACCAGGTGGTCAACCGGTTGCAGAGCGATTTGTCGCTGTGGGTGCTGGGCGCCGTGTTCATGGTGGCGGGGCTGGGGGCTTACCTGGGATTCCGGACGGCGTTATCCAAAGAGACGGAGACGCAGCTGGCCGCGTACAACGACCTGGTGAAGCTGCCGCCGAAGGCGGCGCATGTGACGATTACGCTTCCTTAGAACTTGGGTCCCGGCCTGCGCCGGGACGACGCATCTGGCATTGTTGGCCGTAAGACCGTCATCCCGGCGCAGGCCGGGATCCAATTTTGCAAGCAGACCTACTGAATCACCTTGAACTCGATCCGCCGGTTCCGCGCCTTCCCCTCCGGCGTGCGGTTGTCGGCAACCGGCCGATCCGGCCCTTCCCCCGAGACCGCGATCGTCTCGGGCGCGATCCCTTTCCCGACGATGTAGGTCTTCACCGCCTCCGCCCGCGCCTGGCTCAGCGACAGGTTGCCCGCGCGCGAACCCGCGTTGTCGGTATGCCCGATCACCTCGACCTTCACGCCCTTGATCTTCTGCATCGCCTCGCTCATCTGGTTAAGCACCGCCATGCCGGCCTCGGTCAGGGTCGCCTTGCCCGACTCGAACTCAATGATCCGGTTGGCCAGCGCCGCGTCCAGCACGCCCTGCTGCGACACCGTGACCCGCAGACCGTTGTTGACGGTATAGGTCGGATTCAGGCCGGCCGCGATGTCGCCGGCGATTTTCTGGCGCTGTTCTTCGTTGGCGACGTCGCCGCGCAGGCTGACGTTGTTGCCGTCGACCTTGAGCTGGCCGCCCTTGATGAGCTTCAGGTTCGGGTTGATGAGCCGGGCCACATAGTCGTTCCAGTTGGCCGGCGCCGCCACGGTGCCGACGGCGAGCTGGTCGACCACGCGTCCGGCGCCGTAGACGTTGCGCAGGCGGTCCAGCAGCGCGACCCGGGTGGCTTCGTCGGCGACGGTGCCGCTGACGACGACCGGCGGCTCCTGCTGGGCATGGGCGGCGCCTGCCAGCAGGACCAGGGCGATGAAGGCGGAAGGTTTCACGTCTGGGCTCCGATGAAGGTCTTCATGAACATGTCGCGCGCCAGGCCGAGCGGCAGGTCGGACTGGGCCAGGTAGCTGGCCAGCGAGCGCACATCGAGGTCGATGTAGAGCTGCTCGTCGATCCAGCCGGTGTCGGTGAGGCGCACCTGTTGCTCGGCGCCGACCAGGGGGTCGACCAGGGCGCGCAGGGTCTCGGCCAGCGCCGCGCAGAAGCCCACCACCAGTACCGGGCGGCCCTCCTGGCGCGTGATGAAGATCGCCAGGTCGAAGCTCGCACGGCGCAGGAAGGGCGCGACCAGCTGCAGCCAGAACGCGGCCACCGCGTAGCGCGCGGCGGCGTCGTTCGGCAGCGGCAGCACCAGGCTTTTATGCAGTTCGGCCGGCTGGGAGTGCATCACCGGCTGCAGCAGCAGGCCGAGCGCCAGCACCATGCGCGCGAACTGGCGCTCTCCCAGCAGCGTCCCGAGCGAACCGACGGTGCCGTTGGCCAGCAGCTGCGACAGGGTCGGCTCGGCTTCGCCCAGCGCCACGGTGGCGTCGGCGATCGCCGCCAGGTGTGGCGTTGGATCGGCCTCGCACAGCACGCGCGGGCAGCGCGACTCCAAAAAAGTCCACAGCGGCGCAAAGGCGAGCGGGCAGCGCGTCACGAACGCGACCGGGTCCGCCACCGCATGGGTGCGCGCGGCGAGAAAGGGGAAGCGCCGCCCGGACTGGTCGTGGCTGGCCAGCAGGTGGCCGGCGATCGCGTGGCGGCGCGCCGGGCCGACCAGGGCGAAGCTGACCGGCGGCATGGCGTCGTAGTTGATGCGCCAGCGCGCGTCCTCGGCCAGCTGGGTCATGACCTGGGCCAGCCAGCGGTCAAGCATCGCGATGGCGGCCGGGTCATCGGCCAGCTTGACGAAATCGGCGCGCGCCGGGACCTTGCCGAAGTAGCCGATCCGTTCCGAAGCGGGGCCGCGCATCACTGGCCTCCGTTCACGCTGGCCAGGGCGGGCTGGCCGGGCGGGCTGTCGGGGGCGCGGCCGACGATGGTGGTCGGCAGGCGCAGGCCGCGGAAGCCCTGGCTTTGCTCGCCGCTGCCGTTAGCCGACGCGCTGCTGACGATCTTCAGGTCCACCGTCACCACGACGTTGCCTGAGCTCCAGCGCAGCTCGAACACGCCGCCATCCTTTTTCTTTTTCTGGGCCGCATCGATCATGCGTTTCAGGCCGGCCTGCCCCGGTTCGTTGAGCAGTTCGACGCTGCGGCCGTCGAAGGTGACGGCGCTGATGCGCACGCCGGCCATGCCCTGCGGTCCCGGATGCACCATGTTGGTCCAGCTGGCGGCCGTGTTCTTGTAGCGCAGCTGCTGGCCGTCGATGTCGAGCGTGTACTCGAGGGTGCCAGGCGCGGCCTGCGGCAGGATCTGGAACACGGTCTGCGGGCCGCTGCCGGAAGCCACGCCTTTCGACGACAGCGGGGCGATCCAGCCCGGGAAGCCGCTCACCGCCTGGGGCGCGAGCGTGATGCCGATGTCGGCCCAGGTGCGCGCCGACAGCACGTCGCCACGGCGCACCACCAGCGGGCCCATGGCGGTATTGACGAACTTGGCGACCTCGCCGTCCGGCCCGAAGATCTGGCCGATCTCGCCAGGCGTGGCTTCGACGCTGGCGGCAGCGAACGGGTACTTGCCAGCCAGGGTGCGCTGGAAGGGTTCGACCACCTGCACCTGCCAGGTCTTGTTGATCTCGGCCTCCGAGGGCAGCACGATCATCGCGAAGGTCTGGGTCAAGGGGCGCACCAGCAACGGGCGCAGGGCCGCCTTCTGGCTGTCGCTCATCCCGGTCAGCATCTGCTCGTCCACGTAGCGCAGCGCGTCGGCCAGTTCGGAGCCATTGCCTTCCAGGGTCTGCTGCATGAACTGCTTGGCGCCGGGGCCCGGGTCGCCCTGGTTCTTCAGGGCGTTCAGGCGGGTGCGCAGTCTGGAGAGCGCATCCAGGTAGCCGGTCATCAGGGACGCGTCCTTTTCCTTGACCCCAACCAGGCGCGCCACGCCGGCGAACTCGCGCCCGATCGGGCCCGCCCCCTGGGCGCCGAGCAGGGTCGCGGGATCGACCGCATTGGCCAGCGTGCGCGCATCCGACGGCGCGCGGCGCAGGATGACTTCCTTGAACCACTCGGCGAAGGTCCGCTCGGTCTTGGACAGGCCCGCGCCGGCCGCGCCCGGGTTGTCCCACACGGTCTCGTCGTGGATCATGCGCAGCAGCTTGGCGATCGGAGAGGATTGCGGGTCGCCCAGGCGGTTCATGGCCTGCACGCTGCCGTCGAAGCCCTTCAGGTCGGCGATCGACACACCCTGCACGAACTTCAGCCACTCGCGCGCATACTCGGCCTTGTACAAGTCGATCAGCGCCTTCTGGATCTGTTCCGGGCTGCCTTCCAGGGTCAGGTCGTTCTTCGACGCGGTCTTCAGCACCCAGTCGTCGCTCTGGGTTTCGCTGCTGGAGGCGTCGCGGATGGCGCCCAGCACGTAGTCCTTCCAGGCCTGGCGGGTGAAGGCGCCGGAAACCGCATGGCTGCCCGCCACCAGGCCGCTATCGCCTTCGCCCACGATGCGCGCCACCGTCACCGCCGGGAAGCGGGTCGCGGCGCGGGTCTTGATGTCGTTGTAGACGCGTTCGCGCGCCGCGGTGCCGCGCACCACGCGGCGCAGGTGCTCACGGGTGCTGTCCAGCAGGCTGAGTTTGAGCGTCATCTGGGGCCAGGCCGGGTCCTGAACCTGCGACAGGTGGAAGGTCAAGAGGCGCTCCGCGCTGCGGATCATCTGCTCGCGCGGCATGTTGCCGCGGTTCGCTTCCAGCCAGGTGCGCCAGTAGCGGGTCAGCTGGTCGTTCAGGTGGCCGGGCTCGGCGCGGGTCTTGTCGCCTAACATGAGGTAGGTCTTGAGGGCGTTGTAGGCGTCGGCCACGCTGGTGGCAGAGACGCTCTGGTACTGGCCACTCGTCTGGGAAGGCGCCGTTGCCTGCGCCGCGGCCGAATCGGGCGCGGAGATCGGCCCACCTGCTGGCGTGAGCTGGGCCGCGTTGGCGTTGACTTCAGCCAGCATGGTTTCCAGCGCGGCAGTGACCGGTTCCACCATCACCGCACGCACGCCGGCAAAATACTCGTCGCGCAGCTTGCGCTCCAGCGCCTCGCCCTGGTACAGGCCGAAGCCCAGCGCCCACGGCGTCTCCTGGTGGTACTTGTCGAGCTGCTCGATGCGGTCCTGCAGGATGTCCAGCGCTTCCAGGCGCGACTGCAGGTCGCCGCGTCCGGCCTGCAGCCTGGCCACCTTGTCCAGGTCCGTCTGCACGTTGGCCACCAGCTGGCGGTTGCCCATGTAGGACCAGCTCCAGCCGCCCAGCGCGGCGCCTAACAGGATGGTGGCCCCGAAGAAGGCCGCCACCTTCCATCGCGCCGTGCTCGGATTGGTATAGCGCTTGACCAGTTCCTTGTCGGCGAAGATCACCTTGCGGAACAGGTCGAGCAGGAAGTAGCCGGACTGCTCGGCCACCTCGCCACCCTTCTGCTCGCGCAGCGCCAGGTCGAAACGGCTTGCCACGCGCTTGCTCGACAGGTCCTGCACGCTGCCTTCCTGCAGCGCGCTGGTGAAGTAGAAGCCGCGGAACACGGGCTTGAACTGGTAAGTGTTTTCTTCGAACAGGGTCGACAGAAAAGCACGCAGCGGCGTCTTGATGGCCGCAAACTCCAGCGGGAAGGTGAACACGCCGGGCCGCATGTGGGTGCTGCGGTTGGCGCCCATGCTCGCCAGGCTCATCTCCTTCAGGCCGTCGTACAGTTCGTCGAAATGCTCGTCGAAGAAGCCCAGCACGTCCTGCGGCGCGCTGCGGCGGTTGTAGCGCAGCGTGGCGCCCCAGATGCGGTCGCGCTCCGTACGCTCGGTGTCGGCGAAGAAGTCGGTGAAGCCGGCCACCAGGTCGGCCTTGGTGAAGACCACATAGACCGGCGCATGCACGCCGAGGCGCTCGGTCAGTTCCTGCACCCGGGTGCGCAGGCTCTTGGCCAGCTCGTGCGAGGCGCTGGTCGGCCCGGCCACCAGTTCGGCCACGCTGACCGCGATCAGGATGCCGTTGATGGGCGCCTTGCTCCGGTGTTTTTTCAGCAGGTCGAGGAAGCTGAACCACTCGGCGCGGTCGTCGTCCTGCACCGAATAGCGGCCGGCCGTATCGAGCAGGATGCCGTCGGTGGTGAAGAACCAGTCGCAGTTCCGGGTGCCGCCCACGCCCTGCAGCGCCTTGTTGCCGGGGATCGGGAAGGTCAGCCCGGAGCGGGCGATGGCGCTGCTCTTGCCCGCCGCCGGGTTCCCGATGATCATGTACCAGGGCAGTTCGTAGAGCGCCGCCGCGCCCCGCGTCAGGCCCAGCTTGGACGTCTTGATGGTGGCGACCGCCTCCAGCATGTTCTTGCGCAGGACCGCCATCTCGCCGCCGGCGGTCTGGTCTTCGCCCGGGATGATGGCCTCGCCCAGCTGCCTGGCCATGCGTCCGCGGATGTGGCGCCGCACCGCCCACCACACGCCCCAACAGGCAAGCAGGAGCAGGCCGACGATGGGGACCCAGACGGGGTCGATGCCGAGGATGTCGGCGCCAATGAAGAGGCAAGCCGCAAGCGCGGCGATGCCGATCGCGACCAGCACGCGGCTGTCGGTCAGTAACTGCCAGATTCGTGCCATGGCGGGAGCGGAGTTTAGTTTATGGGAATGTTCTAAAGGAAATGCTCGCACGGGGCCGCTGGGCAACATTTGCGACGGCGCAAGCCTTGGACCGAGCTCAGCGCCGCATGACGCCGCGCAGGCGGAGTTCAGTGTGGCCAAAATCCATCATCTTCCAGCGCCCGCCCCAGGTCAGGCCGAGCGATTCAGCCACTTCGCCGTACAGCTGGTAGCCGCGCATGGCCCAGGGGTCTTTTTCCGAGATTACCAGCTTGCCGTCGCGCCAGAACGCGCAGTCGGCGGCCAGGCCATACTGGTGCCAGCTCTGGAAGGCGCGCGCATTGGTGACGTGGCTGCCGGCCTTGGCCAGCTCGTCCTGGCGCGCCGGGCTGCGGTAGCCTTCCAGCAGCGCCATTTCGTAGCCGTGCTTTTCTTTCATGATTTTGAAGGCGAGCAGCAGGCGCTGGCTGAAGTCCGGATGCAGCAGGCCCCAGTTGCGGCTGGCGCTCACCAGCATCGGTCGCACCAGTTCGACTTCCGCCGTGGTAAAGGCCATCGGCGGCAGCGCCACCGGCGGCACCAGGCGCTCGCCCTGCAGCAGGGCCGCCACCTGGGCGTCCGGAACCGTGGTTTCGCTCTCGTACACGGGCAGCATGGCCGGGCTGCTCAGGGCCAGCGCCAGCAGCGAGGGAATCAGGATGGCCGGCACGCCGATCGCACAGGCGATGCGGTGGCGCCCGACGAAGCGCAGGATGCTGCCGCGGATGTCGCGCGGGATCTCGCCGCGCACCGCGCCCGCATAGCGCGTGCCGGCGATCTGCCAGCCGAGCGCGCGCTGGGCAAAGCGCTGGCGCAGCAGGAACAGCGCGCGCGCCAGTACGGCGCGGCCGGACGGGAACAGCGCCAGCCAGATTGCAGCAGTCGCCAGACAAAAGTACAGAAGGGCGAGAAAAATCAGCATCGCTTCCCCCAAGATTGTTTCTAATCAGAATTAAGAGAACCAATCTTAGGAGTAATGCCGTGCGGCCTACAGACGAAAATCAATCCCCGTCCATGCGTCCGAACCTGATGTCGCCGCGACGCAGCACGTCCGGCGAGGACAGCATCCTGGCGATGCTCGAACGCGAGCCGGCGCGCAAGCGTGGCGCCCGCACATCATCCGGCCCACGGCTGGTGTGGTATGGCGCCAGTGCCCTGCTGGCGCTCAGCCTGACCGGGGCGCTGGTGTGGCTGGCCGCCAACAACGACGACCGCCGGCCGGACGTGCAGGACGCGGTGCTGGCCGAGGCCGTCAAATCTTCCGACCTGCCGACGCCAAACACACCGGCCCTGCTGCAGGTCGCCATGGCCCCTCCCGAGGTGCGATCACCGCAAGCGGCCGTCATCGTCGACCAGGCGCCGGCTTCCGACGCCGTGCCGCCGCTGCGCCTGCTCAAGTCCGCACAGGACAAGGCCGCGCCGGTGCGCGTGCCCGTCCCGGCCGCGACATCGCCGCAAGCGGCGGCCCGTAGCGCGCCCGCTCCGCGCCCGGCTGTCGTCGCCCCGGTCGAAGCGAAGGCCGCGCCGGCGCCCAGACCCAAGCCTGTGCTGGCCGCCAAAAGCGCCCCCAGGCCCGCGGCGCCAAAAGCCCCGCGCAGCGCGCCCCCGGCCAAACCCGGCGAGCCGGCGGTGGATGCCGACGTCGCGCTGATCTCGGCCGTCATCGTGCATGCCAACGGGCATGCGCCGCAGAACTCGCAGATGACTGAGCTGCTGTGCCCGAATGACAACTGCCAGGCCCGTCCGCCACGCCAGTAGTGGCGAAAAGTCCGCAAGGCCCGTAAAAATCGCGATACTGCTGGGTTGCAAATGCTCGGTGGCGCTATACTGTACATAAGCACAGGTAGCGTCACGACATGATCAGGGTACTGGAAAACGAGTTTTATTATCTGGATAACTTCCAGCGCGTCCTCGACTGGATCGGCGAGCGTTACCGCGACCTGCTGGTCGACGAGGAGCTTGCTTTCATCGAAGCCTTCCCCGCGCTACCGCAGAATGCACGCGCGCTGTTCGTCCGGATGGTCATGCGCAAGGGGCACCTGTTCCGGGCCAGCAAACTCATTTATGCGGAAATCGGCTGCCCGGTCGAGGCCTCCAGCCACCTGCTAGGCACCGGCTGGGTCGAGGCCGATCCCGTGGTTTCGCTCGACGAACTGTTCGAGCTGCTGTCCAAGCCCGAGATCGCCGAGGCCTTCGGTCCACAGCTGGCCACGCTGCAGCAAAAGAACGCACGCAAGGGCGACCAGCTGGAAGCCCTGCGCCCCGCGTGCCTTGACGGCCAGCCGTTCTCGCAGTGGCACCCCAAGTGCGGCGACCTCGCCTTGCGCATCCTGGTCAAGCCGCTGTGCGACCGGCTGCGCCTGATCTTCTTCGGCAACCTGCACCAGGACTGGACCGAGTTCGTGCTGTCCGACCTCGGCATGTTCCGCTTCGAGCAGGTCGAACTCTCCCAAGCCTCGCGCGGCTTCCGCTCGCGCGCCGACGTCGAACACTACCTGCGCCTGCACGACTGCAAGGAACGCTTCTACGCCGGCGAAGCCCTCGACGAGGTGCTGCGCGACCTGCCCTCGCATGTCTTCGACAACGACTGGCTGGTCAGCCGGCGCGAAAAGCTGCTGTTCCAGATCGGCCAGGGTTTTGAAAAACTGAAGGACTGGGACAATGCGCACGCCGTGTACACCGGCTGCCGCTTCCCCGGTGCGCGCGGACGGGCGATCAGGGTACTGGAAAAGCACGAGCGCTTCGACGACGCCTACGCCCTGTACCAGCTGGCCCAGGCCGCGCCCGAGAGCGAAGCCGAGCGCCAGCACCTGTCGCGCATCGGGCCACGCCTGGCGCGCCGCCTGGGCCACGCGCGGCTGCCGGCGCGGCGCGCCGCCGCCGTCGAGCGCCTCGACCTGTGCCTGCCGATGCCGGGCGGCGACTGGTGGGTCGAAGGCGTGGTGCGCGAGCACCTGGCGCGCGAGGACGCCCCCGTGTTCTACGTCGAGAATGCGCTGGCCAATTCCCTGTTCGGCCTGCTGTGCTGGCGCGCCGTGTTCGCGGCCATCCCGGGCGCGTTCTTCCACCCCTTCCACCGCGGCCCGGCCGACCTGAACAGCCCGGACTTCCACCAGCGCCGCACGGCCGAATTCGCGGCCTGCCTGGCCGAGCTGGACGACGGCCGCTATCGTGACACCATCCGCCGCAATTACCAGGAAAAGGCCGGCATTTCCTCGCCCTTCGTGTACTGGGGCGCCCTCACCGAAGAACTGCTGGAGCTGGCGCTGGCCTGCATCCCGGCCGCCCACCTGCGCAAGTGGTGCGAGCGCATCCTGGCCGACGTGAAGGCCAACCACACGGGCTTCCCAGACCTGATCCAGTTCTGGCCGAACGAGGGCCGCTACACCATGATCGAGGTGAAGGGTCCGGGCGACCGCCTGCAGGACAACCAGCTGCGCTGGATCGATTACTGCGCCGCCCACGGCATGCCGGTGGCGGTGTGCTACCTCCAGTGGGAGCAGGCGGCTTGACCTATAGCGTCGCGGTGCGCGCGCTGTGCGAGTTCACCGCCAAGCAGGGCGACCTCGACCTGCGCTTCACGCCCTCGCCCACCGCTCAGGAAGGCATTGCCGGGCATGCCGTCGTGCAGGGGCGGCGCGGCGAGAACTACCGCGCCGAGGTGGCGCTCGAAGGCAGCTGGGGAGACTTGCACGTGCGCGGGCGCGCCGACGGCTACGATCCGGACGACAACCTGATCGAAGAGATCAAGACCTACCGCGGCAAGTTCAGCACCATTCCCGACAACCACCGCCACCTGCACTGGGCGCAGGTGCGGGTCTACGGCCACCTGCTGTGCCGCCAGCTCGGGCTGGAAAGCGTCAACCTGGCCCTGGTCTATTACGAGATCGGCAGCGGCCAGGAAACCGTGCTGCGCGAGACGCAGGATGCGGCAGCGCTGGCCGCGCTGTTCGTCGGCTTGTGCGAGCGCTTCTCGGCCTGGGCCGCCCAGGAAGCAGCGCACCGCGCGACGCGCGACGGCGCCCTCGCCAACCTGCGCTTCCCGCATGCCGAGTTCCGACCCGGCCAGCGCCAGCTGGCGGAAAACATCTACCGCGCCGCTACCCGCGGGCGCTGCCTGCTGGCCCAGGCGCCGACCGGCATCGGCAAGACCGTCGGCAGCCTGTTCCCGGTCCTGAAGGCCATGCCCTCGGCGCAGCTCGACAAGGTCTTCTTCCTGGCCGCCAAGACGCCTGGGCGGCGCCTGGCGCTGAACGCCTGCACCAGCCTGGGCGCCGGCACCACGATCCCGATGCGTGTGCTGGAACTGACCGCGCGCGACAAGGCCTGCGAACATCCCGACAAGGCCTGCCAGGGCGACGCCTGCCCGCTCGCGAAAGGTTTCTACGACCGCCTCCCCGCAGCACGCGCCGCCGCAGCGCAGGTGGCGCTGCTCGACCGCGAAGCCCTGCGCGAGGTGGGCCTGGCCCACGATGTCTGCCCCTATTACCTGGGCAGCGAGATGGCGCGCTGGGCCGACGTGGTGGTCGGCGACTACAACTATTATTTCGACGGCGGCGCCATGCTGTACGCGCTGGCGCTGGCCAACGGCTGGCGCGCCAGCGTGCTGGTCGACGAAGCCCACAACATGGTCTCGCGTGCCCGTTCGATGTACAGCGTGGAGCTGGACCGCACGCTTCTTCGCGCCGCGCGCGCCGAGGCGCCGGAAATCGTGAAGAAGGCGCTGGAGCGGGTCGGGCGCGCCTGGACCGGCGTCGACAAGGAGGCGCCCGCGCCCTACCAGGTGCTGCCGGAAGTGCCGGGCAAGCTGCTCGACGCGTTGCAGAACGCCACCAGCACCGTCAACGACTTCCTGGCCGAATTCCCGGGACCGCTCGACCCCGAACTGCAGCGCTTTCACTTCGATGCCCTGGCCTTCCTGCGCCTGGCCGAATCCTTTGGCGAGCATTCGCTGTGCGACCTGACGCGCGCCGGGGTAAGGGATTCCATCATCAGCATCCGCAACGTGGTGCCGGCGCCTTTCCTGGCGCCGCGCTTCGCGCTGGCGCGCTCGGTCACCCTGTTCTCGGCCACGCTCAGCCCCTGGCACTATTTCTGCGACCTGCTCGGCATGCCGCCGGACACCGCCTGGGCCGACGTCGCCTCGCCCTTCAGTGCCAGCCAGCTGGAAGTGCACATCGCGGGTGGCATCTCGACCCGCTACCAGCACCGCGCTGCTTCGCTGGCGCCGATCGCCGACCTGGTAGCAAGCCAGTACCGCAAGCGTCCCGGCAACTACCTGGCCTTCTTCAGCAGCTTCGACTACATGGAACAGGTGCTGGCCCAGCTGGAGGCGCGTCACCCGGACGTGCCGGCCTGGCGCCAGGAACGGCGCATGAGCGAGGCGGAGCGCAACGCCTTCCTCGATCGCTTCACGCCAGGGGGCCAGGGTGTGGGCTTCGCGGTGCTGGGCGGCTCCTTCGGCGAAGGCATCGACCTGCCGGGCGAGCGCCTGATCGGCGCTTTCGTCGCCACGCTCGGACTGCCGCAGGTGAATCCGGTCAACGAGCAGCTGCGCGAGCGCATGGGAGCCATGTTCGGGGCCGGCTACGACTACACCTACCTGTATCCCGGTATGCAGAAGGTGGTGCAGGCGGCCGGCCGCGTGATCCGCACCGAAACCGACCGTGGCGTGGTGTGGCTGATCGATGACCGTTTCAGCCGCCCGGACGTGCGGGCCCTGTTGCCGGCCTGGTGGAAGGTGGACGCAGCCACGGCCTAGCGCATCAGCTCGCGCACCTTCTGGTAACCGCTGCGGCTGATCGGCAGTTTGGTTCCGTCCTTCAGCACGGCGCAGTAGTTGTCCTTGCTGCTTGGCTCGATGCGGGCGATCGCGCCCACGTTGACGATGTAGGAACGGTGGATGCGGATGAACACCTGCGGGTCGAGCTGGCTTTCCAGTTCCGCCATGCGCTGGTGCTTCAGATGAGCCTTGCCCGCCGCCGTCACCTGCACGTAGTCGTCCTGCGCCTCGATGTAATCGATGGTCGATGCCGGCACCACGTGCACACGCGCGCCATCCTTGATCAGGACGCGTTCGAGGTAGCCACGCCGCTGCGCCGCCTCGCTCACCAGTGCTTCCACCTGCCCTTCCTGCGGCCGGCGGGCCCTGGCATGATCGAGCGCCTGGGCCAGCCGTTCGCGGCTGAAGGGCTTGAGCAGGTAGTCGATCGCATGCACCTCGAAGGCCTTGAGGGCGTACTGGTCGTAGGCGGTGGCGAAGACATAGTGCGGCTTGGCGCCCGCCAGTTCGACCACCTCGAAGCCGTCGAGCTTGGGCATCTGGATGTCGAGGAAGACCAGCTCGGGATCGAGTTCGCCGATCGCCTTGACCGCCTCGAAACCGTTGGCGCATTCGCCCACGATCTCGATGTCGGCATGGGCGGCCAGGTATTCGCGCAGCAGCGCGCGCGCCAGGTGTTCGTCGTCGACGATCAGTACTCGCATCTCAGGTCTCTTTCCGTCTCCGCGGGCAGCACCAGCTGCACCCAGAATGTGTTGTTCTCGCGTGCCCAGTGCACGCTGGCTTCCCTGCCGTAGGCCGCCGCCAGGCGCTGGCGTACGTTCACCAGGCCGATGCCCCGGCCTTCGCCCTGCGCGCCCGCCCCGTCCGGATCGGCGTCGTTCCCGACCCGGATACGCAGCAGCGAACCGGTACGCTCGGCGTCAATACGAATCATACCGCCATCGAGCAGCTGGCCAATCCCGTGCTTGACCGCGTTCTCCACGAGCGGCTGCAGGATCATCGGCGGCAGCAGGCACTCCCTGGCGTCCTCGCCCACCTCGCGGGCGAAGGCCAGGCGCGGCCCAAAGCGCACCTGTTCGATCGCCAGGAAGCATTCGACCAGGGCGAGCTCCTCGCCCAGGCTCACCTTGCGGTGCGCTTCCAGACCCAGGGTCTGGCGAAAGAAACCGGCCAGCTGCAAGGTCATGTCGCGGGCCCGGCCGGCGTCGATCGCGGTCAGGGCGCTGATCGAATTCAGGCTGTTGAACAGGAAGTGCGGATCGATCTGGGTGCGCAGCATGCGCAGTTCGGCGTCCTGGGCCAGCAGGCGCGATTCCAGTTCGCGGGTCTCGGCGCGGCGCGCCCGCTCGAATTCGAGCGCCAGGTAGTGCGCCACCGCGGTCATCCAGTACAGCAGCACCCCGATCCCGAGCATCACCGCCGCGAACGGACGGTTGAAGATGACGGCGCCCTCCTGTCCCAGCAGCAGCCGGCACAGGGCGGCCCAGGCGCTGCCCGCCGCGCACCACAGCAGCGCTGCGCTCAAGCCGCTGAACAGGAACACTGTCAGGACCGCACGCAGCCTGCGCTGCGCCAGCGGGTAGGCACGGCACAGGTAGTAGGCGGAAAAGCCGCAGGCACAGGCGTAGAACAGGGCGAGCGGCAGCGCGAACAGCAGGCTGGCAGCTGTGGACGCCGCGCTGGTGGCGACGATCAGCCCCGCCAGCAGCACGCCCAGCATCAGCCAGGCCAGCAGGTAAAGCGCGACGCTGCGCCGCGCCCAGAACCCGCCGCTCACCGTGTGCGCCCCATCAGTTGCGCACCTCGACGCCACCCATGATCGCGTAGCCGCGCACGATCAGGCGCTTGCTGTCGTCCGGCGGAATGGCGGTCTTTTCCTCGAAGCCGCCCATGATCGGCGTGCCGTTCAGGACCACCGTCCAGTCGGGCGGCACCTTCAGCGTGACGCCGCCCCAGAAGGCGAACACGGTGACCACGGCTTCGCCCTGGATCGAGGAGTTGCGCAGGTCGAGGTCGCAGCCGCCCATCACCGCGCTGACTTCGCCGCCGCGAAAATCCGGGGTGAACACGCGCCGCTCGATGCCGCCCAGGATCGCGTTGACGTTCAACACGCCGCTGCCGCCCAGGTCCTTTTCGTCCTTGACGCCGTCGATCTGGATCAGGCGCTGCCCGGTGCGCGCCTTGTACAGCGTGTAGAGGCCGAAGCCGATGAAGAACAGCGGCCACAGGGTGTGCACGTTGAAGTCGATGATGTCCAGGCGGTCCAGGATCATCAGGACGCCCACGGCGATGAAGACGCCGCCCAGGATCTGGCCGCCGCGGGTCTGGGTGTCCAGCAGCTTGACCGTGCCCACGATGATGAACACCACGGGCCAGAACGACACCGCACGGTGCAGGTCGAGGATGTGCAGGTTATCGAGCAGGAACAGGACCCCGGCCAGGATCACCAGCAGGCCGAGCACGACCTGGCTGCTGACCGGTTTTTTTGGAACCGGCGGTTTGGACGGATAAGCGTCCTTGGTCTGGAATTCCTTGCTCATTGCTTGCTCTCCGGGGTATTGGCTGCCAGGCGGCGTTCGATGAAGGGCTGGCACACCAGCTTGACGCCCCAGGCCAGGATGAACAGCGGCCAGCTGTTGCGGAAAGTCAGGCCGTACACGTGTCCGAGGCAGGCGTACAGCCACAGGCCGATGAAGATCGACCACAGGCCGTTGCCGATGTCGCGCGGCTTCGGAAAACCGGCAAGCTGGGTGAGGCCGACGATGACCAGCGCCAGCGGCCAGTAATGCCAGTAGGTCTCGGCGTCAAGGAAATCCATGCGGTCGAGCAGGAAGAACGTGCCGAAGGCGATCATCAGGATGCCCCAGACTGCCTGTTTGCGCCCGCTGTATGCGTCTTCGGTATGCATTGCGTGACTCCTCGTGTGTGGTTGGTATGGACACACGATAGCGGATGGGCAAGCTGCGGGGAAAGCGCCTTTCGGCGAATGGCGGCGGGGAAGCGGCGAATGGAGAAGAATTCGGCGGACGGCGCAAAAAAAAGCCCGCCATGGAGGCGGGCCAGCTGGGCAGACTGCGGTCGCGTATCAGGCCGATGCCGACAGGTCCATCTGCGGACGGCCCTTGACCTGGTTGCGGTATTTGGCGCGGGCCTCGGCCATCTTCACGGCTTCGCGCGCGATGTTGGTGCGGCGGATCTCGAGTCGCTCTTTCTTGCCGCGGTGTTGTGCTTCGTGTTTGTTGCCGATGCTCTTGGTCATGAACGTCTCCTGTGTGGTGGCCGCGCCGTCCTGGCGCGGAGGGATTAGGAGCGGTTGCTGCCCATCTTGAGATCGGACGGCATCAGCATGCCCCAGCCGAGCTGGCGGCGGATTTCCTCCGGCGTCGGTGGCGGCGCACTGTCGCGCGCGCGGCGCTCGAGGTATTCGCGTACCAGGTGCTTGGGGGGATGCTTGATCTCGGACATGGCGGCCTCCGCTACCGTTGGGGGCCTCTGCACGGAGCAGCGGCCCGGAATTGGTGCCGGTCCTCGAGGCGACCGGCTAACCTGTCGAGCTGTTGGCGCCGTGCGTTTATCGCACAGGTGCCTCACTCGGACGACTCCATCTTATCGATGGGGTCCAATAGCCACCGTTAGGTGCCGCACATTTTTCGATAGGCCGTCTCCTACAAGGGAACGGGCGCTCATGGAAAACAGCCTCGAGCAAACATGAAAAAGGGGAGCCGAAGCTCCCCTTACACGGATCTACACGGGAATTAGAAGCGGTACTTCAGGTTCAGGTAGAAGATGCGGCCGGTGACGTCCAGCTTCTGCTGCTCTTCTTCGCTGTAGCGATAGTAGGCGCGCTTCACGTTGGTCAAGTTGGTCGCATCAAAGGACAGCACCAGGTTCGGCATGAGGTTGTAGCTCATGTTGAACGCCAGCGTGGTCACCGGTGCGGCCATGGTCGGTGCGACCGGCATCAGGATGCCGTTGATGGTCGACAGGCCCTGGCTGTTCGCGTTCGGCGCCGGCGCGGTCGAGGTGTTGATGTACTCGCTGCGGTAGTTGGCGACCACGCGTGCCGACAGCTTGTCGTTCTCGAAGTACACGCCCAGGTTAGCAGCGTATTCCGACGCGCCCACCATCGGACGGCCATCCGCGACTTTGGTCTTCGACTTGCTGAAGTTCGAGGTGAAGCCGAACGGGCTGCTGCCGAACGGTTGTTCGTAGATCAGCTCGATGCCGCGGATGCGGGCATCCTGCGTCGAGGCCGAGTTGACCGCGAAGTTCTTGATGGTGTTGTCGCGCGGGTCGAGCAGCTGCACCACGTCCTGGCCGGCGATACCCGTCTTGGCGTAGCCTTCGATGTTCGACGCGAACAGGTTCACGCCCACCATCGAGCGGCGTGCGAAGTACCAGGCGTAGGACAGGTCCAGGTTCTTCGACACCAGCGCATCCAGGTTCGGATTCGGGCCTGTGACCTGGCAGAAACCGTCGGTGCAGGTCGGCGAGCCGTAGCCGGCGCCGAGCAGGTTGTAGTTCTGGCGCGACAGGGTCTTGCTGGCGCCGAAGCGCAGGATCTGGTCCTTGTCCAGTTCGTAGCGGATGTTCAGGCTCGGCAGCAGATTGCCGTAGGTGCTTTCCTTCGCTTCCTTGTAGTACATCACGCCGGCCAGCGGGTTGAAGGGCACGCCGTCGTAGTACTGCACGCCATCGCTGGTGGTGGTGATCGCGCCCGGCACCGCTGCGCAGGTGGTGGCTGGCTTGCCCGGTTCGGTACGCGGGCACAGGCCCACCGGGATCGGCGACGGCACCGCAGCGTTGACCTTGGTGCGCACGTAGCGCAGGCCGAGGTTACCGGACCAGCGTTCGCCTTCCAGGTTACCCATGATGTAGGCGGCGCTCTGCCGCTCGCGCATATCGAGCTCGGTCGACACGCGACGTTCCCAGTCGGCGTTCGTCGGCTTGTAGTTGGCCGCGAAGTAGGCCTTCATCGCTTCCGGCGTCAGGGTCCAGCTGGTGTTGTCCCAGCCCGCCGGGCCGTCCAGGTCCGCGCCAAAGTCCGACGGATAGGGAATGAAGCTCGACGCCGAAGTCGGCGCATTGTCGTTCAGATTAGCGGTGCGCAGTTGCGGGAAGCGGCGCGCACTGTCGCGGCGGTGATCGGCATGGCGTGCACCGAATTCGAGCGACCTGACCAAGGCGTTATCGAGGCGGTACTCGGCATCGATGTTGATGCTGTTTTCCTTGTCGGTGGTCTTCACGCCCGACGCGGCGCGCCCGGTCAGCACGAAGCCGCTGCCGTCGGCGTTACGGCCCGGGACGTTGGGGCCGGTGCCCAGATACTGGACGAAAGGCGCATCGTGCAGGCCGCCCAGGGCGTAGCGCACACCGGTACCATAGCGGGTGTAGGTCAAGCCCTGGTCGAGCGCGGTCTGGCCGACGCCCTTGGTGCTCGACAGCAGGCCCTTGACGGTCAGGTCCTGGCTCACGCGGTACTTGACGTCGAGGTCGAGGAAGGCGGAGGTAGCCTTGGCGCCGTCGCGGTAGGCGCCCTCGGTCTCGCCGATGTACTGTGGGGTGGTGCCCGTCGGATAGACGATGTCAGCCGCCTTCAGCACCTTCAGCTCGTGGCCGTACAGGGTGCGCTCGGTCACGATCACCGGATTCTTGATTTGGGCATAGACGCGCTGGCCGTTCGAATCGGTCGGCGTGGCGGCGCCCTGCACGCCGCCCTGGCCCCGAAGCATGCTGAACATGGCGCCGGCATTCAGACGGCCGAAGTTATTCGCCTTCATCTCCGAATGGAAGCCCGTCAGGGTCATGTCGAGATCCGCATTTGGCTTGAACTGGGCCGAGAACATACCGCCCTTGCGGTCACGCACGCCTTCAACGAATTCCGTGCTCATCGAACCCGGAATGCGCACGCCGTTCAGATCCGAGGCCTTGTAGCCGGTGCCGGCCAGCGACGCGTCGGTGATGCCCAGCATGGTGGAGGTGTTGATCACGTCCCAGCCGCTACCGCCCGCGTAGGCGAAGCGCGAGGCCGAGTCGCGGCGAACGTGGCGCTTTTCGGCGAAGCCCTGCAGGATGAAACCGAAGGTGTTCGATTCGTTCTTCCAGTTCATCGAGGCATTGGTGTCGTGCGCCGCCTTGCCAGGCAGTTCCGAGTACACGCCGCCGATGTTGACGACGCCGGTGAGGCGCTCTTTCTGGGCCAGCGGCTTGCGGGTGCTGACGTTGATGGTGCCGGCCATGCCGCCGTCGACGATGTTGGCCTGCGAGGTCTTGTAAACCACGGCCTGATTCAGGACGGAGGACGGCATCAGCGACAGGCTGGTCGAACGGCTGCTCGACAGCTGGTCGGCGACGTACCAGTCGCCGCCCGAAACGGTGTGGCCGTTGAACAGAATCAGGGTGTGGTCCGGGTTGGTGCCGCGCATGGCGACTTTTTCGGCTTCGTCGTAGTCGGTACGCACGGCCACGCCGGCGAGGCGCTGCAGCGAATCGGCCAGGTTCTTGTCCGGCATCTTGCCCACGTCTTCCGCGGTGATCACCTCAACGTTGGCGGACGAGTCGCGCTTGACGGCCAGCGATTTCGCCATCGAGGCGCGGATACCAGTCACTTCGACGGTCTGGACCTGGCCGGACGGTGCATCCTGCGCCATCGCAGGCATGGCCGCGAGGCTCCACACCGCCATTGAAACGGCCGCTGCGAGCGGCTTCTGCTTGAACATAGAGTCTCTCCTGGTGTTTTATAGCTTTTAATGTGCAGCTTGGGGATGGCAGGCGCCATCGCTGCCATTCTCGGAGTATTGATTAAATGCAGGCTTGCTGAATAATCACTTGTGTTCGCGCCTATATAACTTCCAGGAATGTACATATGCAGCTGTTGCAAAAGTTATACGGAATAAACATAATTTCATTGGCCTATCGCGCGCACGCGGCAGTAGCGTGAGGGCTATCTTCCACCGTCACGAGTGCCATTCCGACCATGCCTACCGCCGTGCCTAGCACCCTCCGTCTCGTCAGCCTGCTGCTGGCCGGCGCCGCCCTTGCCGGCTGCGCCACCACGTCCCCACAGCCTCCCGCCCCCGTCACGCAGCCGGCCGACATCCCGCTCGCCACCGTGCTGAACAAGCCGCTGTACCAGATGACGCCGCAGGAAGCGGGCCGCTACATCGCCCACATGCAGACGAGCGAACCAGACCTGCGCAAGCGCATCGCTGCGATCGGGCGCAAGAACCTTGGCCAGCCCTATTCCCTGCACCTGCTGGGTGAATTCCCGTATGAAGTGCACGACAACCTGCCGCTGTTCAGCCTGAAGGAAAGCGACTGCGTGGTGTTTGCGGAACACACCTATGCGATGGCGCTGTCGCAGTCCTGGGAGGAATTCTTCTGGATGCTGCAGCGCATCCGCTACCGCGACGGCGTGATCGGCGTGGCTACCCGCAACCACTACACCGAGATGGACTGGAACGTGGCCAACCGCTGGCTGGTCACCGACGTCAGCGCCGAACTGGCCGGGCCGAACGGACCGTCGTATGCCATGACGGTGGACCGCGCCCGCTTCCTGCGCACCCGCCACCATACCGTGCGCGACATCCCGGTCGAGAACAGCCGCCAGGCCTACGTGGCCAAGGACGCGGTGGCGGCGATCGCCGGCCAGCTGCAGGAAGGCGATTTCGTGAACGTGATCTCGACCCGCAACGGCGAATACTGGGCCTCGCACGTCGGCCTGGTGGTACTGGGCCCCAATGGCGAACGCCGCCTGCTGCATTCGCAGGCGCCGCAGGTGCGCGAAGAGACGTTTGCGTCCTTCATCGCGCGCGCCGCGGAGCGCGAAGCGCGCAACGCTCGCGAAGGCAAGCCGGGCCAGGTGCTGGCCGGCTTCAAGTTCCTGCGCCTGAACGAACAGATCACGGTGCCGCCGATGGCGCCGCAGCCGCGCCCGGGCCGGCCTGCAGCCTGAACCCGCCGCCGGCCAGGCCGGTATCCGCCCCTCCACACGCGCCGCATCGACGGCGCGTTTTTTATTCCCCCTCCCTTTTATTCCCCGCCCCCGGCGCGGCGCGGTTCCGGTTAGCTCATCAATTAAATAATCGATGGAAA
>NZ_JAJFEQ010000033.1 GCF_020707265.1 Massilia sp. IC2-477 | reverse complement strand
ATTAGGCGATGATCTTGGCAACCACGCCGGCGCCGACGGTACGGCCGCCTTCGCGGATTGCGAAGCGCAGACCTTCTTCCATCGCGATCGGAGCGATCAGCTTGACGGTGATCGACACGTTGTCGCCTGGCATGACCATTTCTTTGTCGGCCGGCAGCACGATCGAACCGGTCACGTCAGTCGTACGGAAGTAGAACTGCGGACGGTAGTTGTTGAAGAACGGGGTGTGACGGCCGCCTTCGTCTTTCGACAGGACGTACACTTCGCCGGTGAAGTCGGTGTGCGGCTTGATCGAGCCCGGCTTGGCCAGAACCTGGCCACGCTGGACGTCTTCACGCTTGGTACCGCGCAGCAGCAGGCCGACGTTGTCGCCAGCTTGACCCTGGTCCAGCAGCTTGCGGAACATTTCCACGCCGGTGCAGGTGGTCTTGACGGTGTCAACGATACCGACGATTTCGATTTCTTCGCCGACCTTGATGATGCCGCGCTCGACACGACCGGTCACCACGGTACCGCGGCCCGAGATCGAGAACACGTCTTCCACCGGCATCAGGAAGGCGCCGTCAACAGCACGTTCCGGGGTCGGGATGTAGCTGTCCAGTGCATCAGCCAGCTTCATGATCGCGTCTTCGCCCAGTTCGCCAGCCTGGCCTTCCAGGGCCATACGTGCCGAACCTTTGATGATTGGCAGGTCGTCGCCTGGGAACTCGTACTTCGACAGAAGTTCGCGGACTTCCATTTCGACCAGTTCCAGCAGTTCTGCGTCGTCGACCAGGTCGCACTTGTTCAGGAACACGATGATGTACGGAACGCCAACCTGACGCGCCAGCAGGATGTGCTCGCGGGTCTGCGGCATCGGGCCGTCAGCGGCCGAGCACACCAGGATCGCGCCGTCCATCTGCGCAGCACCGGTAATCATGTTCTTGATGTAGTCGGCGTGGCCTGGGCAGTCAACGTGCGCGTAGTGACGGTTCGCGGTTTCGTACTCGACGTGCGCGGTGTT
>NZ_JAJFEQ010000032.1 GCF_020707265.1 Massilia sp. IC2-477 | reverse complement strand
GTCTATAGCCTACCAAGGTTATAGGGACAAGCCGTACGGGCAATTAGTACTGGTTAGCTTAATGCATTACTGCACTTCCACACCCAGCCTATCAACGTCCTGGTCTCGAACGACCCTTCAAGGAGCTCAAGGCTCCGGGAAATCTCATCTCAAGGCAAGTTTCCCGCTTAGATGCTTTCAGCGGTTATCTCTTCCGAACTTAGCTACCCGGCAATGCCACTGGCGTGACAACCGGTACACCAGAGGTTCGTCCACTCCGGTCCTCTCGTACTAGGAGCAGCCCCCTTCAAATTTCCAACGCCCACGGCAGATAGGGACCAAACTGTCTCACGACGTTTTAAACCCAGCTCACGTACCACTTTAAATGGCGAACAGCCATACCCTTGGGACCGGCTACAGCCCCAGGATGTGATGAGCCGACATCGAGGTGCCAAACTCCCCCGTCGATATGAACTCTTGGGAGGAATCAGCCTGTTATCCCCAGAGTACCTTTTATCCGTTGAGCGATGGCCCTTCCATACAGAACCACCGGATCACTATGTCCTACTTTCGTACCTGCTCGACTTGTCGGTCTCGCAGTTAAGCACGCTTATGCCATTGCACTATTAGCACGATGTCCGACCGTACCTAGCGTACCTTCGAACTCCTCCGTTACACTTTAGGAGGAGACCGCCCCAGTCAAACTGCCTACCATGCACTGTCCCCGATCCGGATAACGGACCAAGGTTAGAACCTCAAACAAACCAGGGTGGTATTTCAAGGATGGCTCCACGAGAACTGGCGTCCCCGCTTCAAAGCCTCCCACCTATCCTACACAGATTGGTTCAAAGTCCAATGCAAAGCTACAGTAAAGGTTCATGGGGTCTTTCCGTCTAGCCGCGGGTAGATTGCATCATCACAAACATTTCAACTTCGCTGAGTCTCGGGAGGAGACAGTGTGGCCATCGTTACGCCATTCGTGCAGGTCGGAACTTACCCGACAAGGAATTTCGCTACCTTAGGACCGTTATAGTTACGGCCGCCGTTTACTGGGACTTCAATCAAGAGCTTGCACCCCATCATTTAATCTTCCAGCACCGGGCAGGCGTCACACCCTATACGTCCACTTTCGTGTTTGCAGAGTGCTGTGTTTTTATTAAACAGTCGCAGCCACCAGTTTATTGCAACCCTTTC
>NZ_JAJFEQ010000031.1 GCF_020707265.1 Massilia sp. IC2-477 | reverse complement strand
GACTGCAGCACCGCAGGATGGCTGTTGAGCGCCGTCTCGACTTCCAGCGGATAGACATTGAAGCCGGAGCGGATGATGAGTTCTTTCAGCCGGCCGGCGATGAACAGCGCGCCGTCCGGACCCACCGTCGCGACGTCGCCGGTGGCGAGCCAGCCGCCCGGCTGCAGTGCGGCGCGGGTCTGCTCTGGATCCCGGTAGTAGCCCGCCATCACGTTCGGCCCGCGCACCCACAATTCGCCCGTCCCCTCGACGATGCGCACCTCGACGCCCGGAATCGGGTGGCCCACCGAGGTATCGGCGCGCGGCGCGTCCAGGCGCGTCTGGGACACGGTCGGGCCGCTCTCGGTGAGCCCGTAGCCGTTGTGCAGGGGCAGCCCGAACACGCGTTCCACCTCGCGCTTGAGGACCGGGTCGAGCGGCGAGCCGCCGGCATAGCAGAAGCGCAGCCGAGACGGGACCGGTTCGCTGCCTGCCACGGCCAGCAGGCGCGCATACATGGCCGGCACGCCCTGCACGATCGTCAGGACGTTCGAGCGGATCTGTTCCAGCAGCGCCTCGGCGGAAAAACGCGGCATCAGGTGCAGGCAGGCGCCCGCATACAGGGTGCCGAGCATGACCGAGCTGAAGCCGTAGACGTGGGTGATCGGCAGCACGCCGCATGCCACGTCGGATGGCTGCAGGCCGCGCAAGGTGCTCGACGTGGCGGCCACGAACAGCAGGTTCGCGTGGGTCAGCATCACGCCCTTTGGCTGGCCGGTGGTGCCGGTGGTGTAGACCAGTGCGGCGACCTGGCCCGCGTCGCGCCGCACCGGTTCCGGCACGGTGTCCGGATCGAGCGGACCTGCCATCACCTCGCCATGCGCCGTGATGGTGAGCACCCGGCGCGGCGTGCAGTGCGCGCGGATCGCGGCCAGCTCGCCCTGGCTCAGGCGCGCATTGACGTTGACGCTCCAGGCGTCCAGGCGCGCGACGGCGAACAGCAGCGCGACCTGGGCGGCGCAGTTTTCGCTGACGATCATGACGCGGTCGCCGCCACGCACGCCCAGCTCGCGCAGCTGTCGTGCCTGGCGTTCGACGTCGCATTGCAGCTCCCCGTAGGACCAGGCGCGCGCGTTGTCGACCAGGGCCGGTGCGGTGGGAGTGCGCGCGGCGCCCGCGCGGACGACGTCGCTGATACGCGGCGGCAGGGAAGAGGGATCGATCATAGGGTTTTAGCAGTTCGCCCAGAACTTGTTTAACTCTACACGGTCTCATTTAGTATGACGACCGCGGCTACCACTAGGAACCCATGCTCGTAGCGCACCGCATTCGGCTCGCCCCGAGCAACGTGCAG
>NZ_JAJFEQ010000030.1 GCF_020707265.1 Massilia sp. IC2-477 | reverse complement strand
TGAACTGACCCCGTAAAGTTGGACGGTTAGTTTGCTAAGCGGCCAAGGCCTGAGTCCTGTACTGAACGGGGCTCAGGCCTTTTAATTTGAGCTTGATGCGGTCGTTATTGTAATAGTGGATGTAGTCAGCCAGGCCGTCGCGTAACTCATCGATGCTTTCGAACCTGTTCAGGTAGAAGTACTCGGACTTGAGCACAGCGAAGAAGCTTTCCATCGCCGCATTGTCGAGGCAGTTGCCCTTGCGAGACATGCTCTGCACGAGTTGACGCTCCTGGAGCTGACGTTGATAGGCGGGCATCCTGTACTGCCATCCCTGGTCGGAGTGCAGCATTGGCCTCTCATTTGGTCCGAGCTTGGCTAGCGCTTTCTTGAGCATCGAATTGACCAGCTCAAAGGCAGGACGTTTGCTCGTCTCAAAAGCGACGATCTCCCCGTTGTACAGGTCCAAGACCGGTGACAGGTAGAGCTTTTCTCCAGCCACGTGGAATTCCGTTACGTCCGTCACCCACTTCTGATTTGCGGTTTTTGCGTTGAACCGACGCTGCAACGCATTGGACGCAGCGTGGCCCACCTCGCCCTTGAACGAGTGGTACTTCTTCGGTCGTACCAGCGATTTCAAGCCCAGCGTGCCCATCAGACGCTGGACCGTCTTGTGATTCACCTGGCGTCCCAACTGGCGCAGCCCGGCCGTGATGCGCCTGTAACCGTAGCGGCCCTTGTGGCTGTTGAAGATCGTCCGAATCTGTTCCTTGAGTTGCTCGTACTTGTCGACAGCCTGAAGAGATTTCCGCTGATAGTAAAAAGTGCTGCGCGCCAGATTGGCCAGTTTCAGTAAGTCCGCCATCGGAAACAGCTGCCTTAGTTCATGCACTACTTGCGCTTTTTCTGCGGCACTTGCTTCTGCCGGGCCTGAACTAAGGCTTGCAATTTTTTTGTGTAAGCGAGCTCCATGCGCAGCTGCTTCACCTCGGCCAGCAATTGCTCGTGGCTGAGCTTGTCATCGTCGGGTGGACTTTCTGGCGCTGGTTCTGGCGTCGGCATTTCTTTGGATCTTCCTCGTGGGCGCGGCATCAATGCCTCGATGCCCCCATCTCGATATGCTCGCTCCCAGATACCAACCATTGCATGGTGACGAATGTCGAACTTGGCGGCAGTCTGGAGCATGGAGAGCTGATTGTCCCACATGTGCCGTAGCACCGACAGTTTGAACTCGGCACTGTACTTGCTGAACTTCTTGCTCAGTCCCGCGTTCCCATGGGCGCGGTAGGCCATTACCCACCTCTCCAACATGGCATGGGTCGTCAACCCGTGCCGCTTCGCGATCCCACGATACCCAATAGAGCTGTCGGCTAGATAGTCTTGGACAACCGCGAGCTTGAATTGCTCGCTGTACTTGGTCATGAAAAAACCCCAAAAGTTGTGTCCAACTTTTGGGGG
>NZ_JAJFEQ010000002.1 GCF_020707265.1 Massilia sp. IC2-477 | reverse complement strand
ACACCAGGATCGCGCCGTCCATCTGCGCAGCACCGGTAATCATGTTCTTGATGTAGTCGGCGTGGCCTGGGCAGTCAACGTGCGCGTAGTGACGGTTCGCGGTTTCGTACTCGACGTGCGCGGTGTTGATGGTGATGCCGCGTGCTTTTTCTTCCGGAGCCGCGTCGATCTGGTCGTAGGCCTTGGCTTCGCCGCCGAACTTCTTCGACAGAACGGTTGCGATTGCAGCCGTCAGGGTGGTTTTGCCGTGGTCAACGTGACCGATGGTGCCGACGTTGACGTGCGGCTTGGTCCGTTCGAATTTTTCCTTTGCCATTTCAGACTCCTAAGATCTAACGATTTTTTTGAGAATTACCAGGCACACCTGACGGACGAGTGCTACGCGACTGCCGTACAAAATTCTGGTGCCCTTGACGTGGATTGAACACGTGGCCTCTCCCTTACCAAGGGAGTGCTCTACCACTGAGCTACAAGGGCTTATTTTTGCGGTTGAAAACTACACCGCACTTAACTGGAGCGGGTGAAGGGAATCGAACCCTCGTCGTAAGCTTGGAAGGCTTCTGCTCTACCATTGAGCTACACCCGCGAGGTACAAATTCAATTCCTTCGACTCTTCTTTTTGGTGGTGGGGGCTGGATTCGAACCAGCGTACTCAGAGAGGGCAGATTTACAGTCTGCTGCCTTTAACCACTCGGCCACCCCACCGCGAAGAACCGCAGAGTATGAAGCAAGCTCAACGTACTGTCAACTAAGTTTCGGCAGACTTTGTCCGCTTCGCATAGCAGCGTTGCTTCGGGGCGTGATTGTAACGGGCGGGATGCAAAACCACAAGGGTGATTTGCTGGGATTTATGGAGATCTGTTTTTCGTAGGGTGGGCGGGTCGCCCGCCCACGCGGTCGACGGTTGCCGGCAATGCCACGAACACTCAAATTTCGCCTATCACCGCGTGGGCGGGGAACCCGCCCACCCTACGGGGCAAGCGCTGCCAATACCTGACCCTTGAGGGCCTTGATGAGGGCGGTTTCATCTGGCGGGACGCCCTCTTCCGCGGTCGCGCTGCGGTCCGCATAGAACAGCCCCAGCTGCACCTTCCCCACCACCAGCGGCAGCACGATGAAGCTCTTCGCGTCCGGCAGCAGCTTGCGGTGCCACTCGGGCAGCAGGTCACGGATCTTGGGGCTGCCGGCGTCCGAGATCATCAGGTCGGCGTCGTTCTCCATCGCCAGGTGGAACAGGTCGCGGTGTGGGGCCAGCGGGAAGGCGAAGCCGGCCTGCAGGCGGGCGCTGTCTTCGCCCAGCGCCACGCGCGCCCGGTACTGACCGCTCTTCGCGTCCTTCAGGCACACGGTCGCGAAGCGGAACCCAAGCGCGCTGTACAGGGTCTCGAGCACGGCCAGCACCACGTCGTTGACCTTGCCCTGGCCGGAGGCGCGCAGCAGGGTCACGTCCTGCACGCCGGCCAGCAGCAGGTCGCGCGCGTTCTTCGGCTTGCCGCTCGGGTGGCTGCCCTCCTGCTCTTCCTCGCCGGCATCCAAGGTGGCCAGCAGCAAGACGTTCGGCAGGCCGCTGCCCTCATCCTTCGGCTCACTCTTGGGCGTCGGCTGCATGTTCATGCTCTCGAGCAGGCCGCGCATGCCTTCCTGCACCGAGGACATCAGGTCCAGCATGCGCTCCCGGTCGAGGTCGAGCGCTTCGCCGTAGCGCGCCAGCAGCGCCTGCGCTTCCAGCGAATTGGCGGGCTCGTGGGTCCGGCCCAGGAGGCGCGCCACGTCCAGGCCGAAGGAGGCCACCTGGCGCATCCATTCGCCGCGGTTGGCGGCCACCCGCACGCCGCCTGGCGGCAGCGCGGCCTGGGCGCGCACGATCAGGTCCGGGATCTTCCATTCGCCCAGCACCGCCTGCGACAGCGCGTCATAGCTGCAGCCCAGGATCATCTGCGAGGCCTGCCCCACCGTGTGCTTGCCGCCGGCGACCAGGGCGCTGATCTCGCGGTAGCGGTCGTGCTCGTGGCTGGCCACCAGCAGCGGCGCCACGTTCTTGAACAGCGCGCAGATCGCGGCTTCCTCGGCGCCCTGGAAAAAGCTGTGGCGCGCCATCTCGCGGCCGACCAGGCTGGCGCACAGGGAGGCTTCCAGTTCGACGCGCACGCTGGCGGCATGCTCGCTGCTGGCGAGGGCGTCGACCAGCAGCATCGCCAGCGCGGTGGTCTTCACGTTGTCGAAGCCGAGCAGCGAGATCGCGCGCGAGATCGTGGTCACCGGCGTGCTCGCCACGGGGCGGTACTGGATGGTGTTCGACAGGCGCAGGATGCGCTGGGTGAGCGCGGGGTCGGAGACCACGTAATAGGCCAGGTCGTGGGTGCCCTGGTCGTCGCTCGAGGCCATCTCGACCACGCGGGCAATCGAGGCGCCCAGGGCGAACATCTCTTCGTCGCCGCAGACCTTGTGCATCAGGGCCGCGCGCACGCGGCGGGTCGCGGTTTCCGGCGGAAACGAATTTGTCACTGCGTCAAGCATTGCGGCCATGGCCTTGTGTCTTTCTTATGCGGTCTTCCGGGCCGGCTTGAGCTGGCGCCCCTGCGCGTTGCGTTCGTATTTCTTCAGGATCTGGTGGTGCAGCGCCGACAGCGCGCCCAGCTTCGGGTTGCCCGGATCGAGCTTGCGCACATTGCCGATCAGGCCCACCACTTGCAGGCCGAGCTTGTCGTCCCAGCCGTCGTGCTCGAGGCAGCGCAGGGTCGCCAGCGCGGCATTGAAGGCCACCGACGGGTTGTTCGGCAGCTTGACCGCCGCTTCCTGCATCAGGCTGACGGCGCCCTTGTAGTCGCCGCTCTTGGCGCGGGCGGCGCCGTCGGCCACCAGGTCGACCACGTGCTGGCGGCTTTCCTGCGCCAGCGTGCGCGCCAGGTCGGGGAAGCCCGCCTGTTCCAGCACACCCATGGCCCTAGCCATGCCGGCGTCGTTCGAGACGTTGCGCATCACCTCGCGCACCAGCTCGGCACCGCCCTCTTCCATGTTGTTTTCCAGGCAGCTGCGCGCCAGCTCGAGCTTCAGGTCGCTCGAGAGCGAGGGCATGTCCTGGCAGGCTTCCAGCGCAGTGGCGAGCGATTCGTTGAGCCGGGTTTCGTTGCCCGTGTATTCATGCAGCAGGGCCGAGGAGATCGCGCTGCACAGGGCGGTGGCGGGACGCCCGCCCATCGAGCGGTCGAGGTCGCGGATGACCGACGCGGCCGCCACCGGATCGCCCTTCTTGACCAGGGTGCGCACCAGCTTGACGTGGTCTTCGGGGTCGCGGAATTCCGAATACTTGGCCTTGGCCACCACCTGCTTGAGCGCCTTTTCGGCGGCTTCCGTGTCGCCCGCCTCGAAGGCGGTCTCGCCCAGGGTGCGCAGGCGCCGCACGGCATGCGGCGACACCGCCACCGCCTCCGTGAGCACCGCCTGCGACTTTCCCAGGTCGCCCACCGCCGCATGGGTGCGCGCCAGCCAGTCGTAGGCGTCGACGAAGTTGCGGTTGTCGTCGACCAGCTCTTCCAGCATCCCTTTCGCATCCTCGTACTGCTTGCGCAGGAACAGGGTCTTGGCCAGGCCCAGGCGCGCCCAGGCGATGGTCTTGGCCTCGATGAGCTGGCGGTAGATCGGTTCGGCCTGGTCGGGCTCGCCCAGGAACACGTGCAGCTCGGCGCGCAGGCGCAGGAAGTCGACCGCGTAGCGCGGGTGCAGGCGCTCGCCCTCGATGCAGGCGTCGACCGCTTCGCGCTGGTCGCCCGCCTCCATCAGGGTGTAGACCGGCATGAAGGCGCTGCGCTTGTCGAGGGCGCGCGCGATGCGGTCCAGCAGGCGGTCGGCGGTGAAGGGTT
Organism: Massilia sp. IC2-477; assembly: GCF_020707265.1. Taxonomy (GTDB): domain Bacteria; phylum Pseudomonadota; class Gammaproteobacteria; order Burkholderiales; family Burkholderiaceae_D; genus Telluria. The sequence goes on along the minus strand of NZ_JAJFEQ010000002.1, from coordinate 618,905 downwards.
TCAGGATGTAGTCGGTAGGCGCCAGCTCGGCGGCGCTGACCACCTTGCTGTGGTTGCCCTCCGCGGTGACCATGAAGAACATGGTCGACAGCGACATCAGCTTGTGGTGGCGCAGGTCCTCGAGCAGCTGCTGGCCATCCTGGCCACCCTCGAGGTCGTATTCGCACAGCACCATGTCGAAGCTGCGCAGGCCGAGGTGCTTGACCGCCAGGTTGGAGGAACTGGCGTGTTCGATACGCGTCAGGCCACACATGTTGAGCATGCTGTGGACATTGGCGCGCATGCCCGCGTGGGGCTCGATGATCAGGGCCGTGAGGCCTTCCAGTTCGTTCATGAAGTTCCGTAAGCCTGCGTTGGGCGTGGGGGCGGCCGCTGCATGGGCGGCCGTATGCACGGTCCAGTATATTACGGCAGGGAACTAAAATAGTTGAATTGGGTAAAGTCTCAGCGCAAAGATTGGTCGTTACGCGGAAAAAACCACAATTCAAGGACTGGAGCTGAAGGCGGCGGCCTGGCGCAGCGGGACGCGGCGCCCGTTCAGGCACTCGGTCTTGCCGTCGTTGACGACGATGTTCTGGTAGCGCACCTCGTATTTTCCAACGCTGAGCTTATCGATCAGGAAACTCGCGCGCGGCTGCACGTAGGCGTGGCGCACGTTCGAGCGGCGGTCGAGGTCGTAGAGCTTGACGAATACCGGCGAGGCATTGGCGCTGTTGTCGACCAGGACCTGCATCTCGTTGCCGGTATTGCCGACCGGGTAACCCGGCAGGTAGCCGGAGCTTTCCGGCCATGGGTCGCCGCTGGGGGCGACCAGGGTCTGCAGGTCGGTGCCGCAGTCGGGCGCGGAGGCCGGCACGACCAGCTGGGTCACGCCCAGGGCCTTGATCTGAGGAGGCTCCTTGCCCTCGCCGCCGGAGCGGCGCGCCCAGCCTTCGGTGCTGGCGTCGGCGCCCAGCTCGTCGGGGCGGTCGGTTGCCGGCACGTGGGCCGGGGCCGGATCCGCCTTGCCGACCCAGGCCAGCGCCGCCGGCAGTTTCGCGCGCGGCTGCTCGCCCAGGTACCAGGCCGCAGCCGCGCCGGCCACGAAGCAGGTCGCCAGACCCAGCCACCAGCGCGGGTCGCGCATCAGGCGCGGCCGGGGACGGGCCGTGGTTTCCGGGACGCGCGGTTCCCAGTTGTCGGGGCGGGAACGGTTGCCCGCCGCCGGATTGTCTTCGGCGCCGGTGCTTTCCAGCCACTCCACTTCCCACTCTTCCGAGGCGATCCACTCGTCGTGCTCCTTGCGGCGCACCGGGTCGGACAGGGTGTTGTACGCGGTATTGACGATCGCCATGATCCGGGCGGCCTTTTCATCGCCCGGGTTTTTGTCAGGATGGTATTTCTGGCTGAGGGCCTTGTACGCCGCACGAATGACTTCCGCCGGCGCGCCGCGCGCGACCTTCAGGTTGTCATAGTGGGTGTGGATTCTGGCCATGTTCTCGAGAATGCGCCTGTTCCGCCATGGGAACAAACCGGTGGTACAGCTTAGCCGGATTTGTGTCTCTAGCGCAAGATGTCAAAAATTCTACAGGCGGTGGGTCTTGTCCGCCCGCACGATTGCTTCCGGCAAGTCTACATCCCTGCCGACCACCAGCACCTTGAACAGTTCGCCCATCTCGGCCGGCGATACCAGCTTCTGCACCGCCTTCGATTGCGGCAGGAAGCGCAGCGTGTCCTCGGGGTCGGTTTCCATCAGGAGTTCGCCAATGCCGCAGGCCAGCAGGAAGGAGGACTGGTTCATGTACGCCAGCACTGGCAGCCCCGCTTCCTGCGAAGCCAGCGCCATTGCGGTGAAGTCGACGTGGGCGGTGATGTCCTGCAGGCCCGGCAGGTAGAAGGGATCCGGGTGCGCGTGGTGGCGGTAGTGGCACATCAGGGTGCCGCCCATGCGCTGGTCGAGGTAGTACTCGTGCGCCGGAAAACCGTAGTCGAACAGGAAAGCCGCGCCGCGTCCGCCCTCCATCATGCGCGCGAGCGAGGCCATGAAGCCTTCGGCCACCGGGTGGATCTCGGTGAGGTAGCCGTCCGGCAGGGAGTCGGCGTCCGGGATCTGGCGCGTCACCTGCGCCGCCAGCGCGTCGGGCAAGGGCTGCTGCACGAAAGCAAAGGCGCCGTTCTCCACGGTGACCATCTGGCGCATCCAGCGCCCGTCCTTGCGGATCACCAGTTCGACCGGCATCGCATCGAGCACCTCGTTGGCCAGCACCACGCCGCTGAAGCGCTCCGGCATGCCGTCCAGCCAGCGGACCTGCGGCAAATCCTTCAGCGCTTCCTGCTGGCGCGCGCGCAGCTCGCCCGAGAGTTCGATGATGGTGTACGAGTTCACCCCCACGCCCAGCCCGTCCAGCGCGCTGAGCACGTCGCGCGCCAGCTTGCCGGTGCCGGCGCCGAATTCGATGATGTCGGGCGCGCTTTGGGCGATAATAGCGGCTGCCGCGCGCGCCACGCTGGCCCCGAACAGGGGCGAGATTTCGGGCGCGGTGGTGAAATCGCCGCTCGCCCCGAGCTTGGAGGCGCCGCCGCTGTAATACCCGAGCCGCGGCGCATACAGCGCCAGTTCCATGAACCGTGAAAACGCCATCGCTCCGCCGAGCTGTTCGATCTCGGTGGCGATCAGTTGTTGCAGGGATTGGGACGCGGCAAGGGCGTCGGGAGCAGGTAGAGGCAGTGACATGCCCGCATTGTAGCGAAACGGAGCCAACACGAATGTGTTTAACGATATGACCGCTTCCACGACTGTACACAGGCTGGCGCTGGTCACCGGCGCAGGCCGCCGCCTGGGCCGCGCGATCGCGCTCGGCCTGGCATCCACCGGCTGGGACGTCGCCGTGCATTACCGCCATTCGGAGCGCGAAGCGCAAGAGACCGTCGAGGCCATCCACGCCCTCGGCCGGCGCGCCGCGCTGTTCCAGTGCGAGCTGCTGGACCAGGATGCGGTGCGCGCCCTGCCAGGTCGCGTGGCGGCGGAACTGGGCCTGATCAACTGCGTGGTCAACAATGCGTCGTTGTTTGAATACGACAGTGCGACCACGTTTTCGCCGGACCTGCTGGCCACCCACATGGGCGCCAATGTGACCGCGCCGCTGCTGCTGGCGCAAGCCCTGCATGCCGCCACGCCGGCGGGATCGCAGTCGGTGGTCATCAACCTGCTGGACCAGAAACTGTACAATCTCAACCCGGATTTTCTGTCGTACACGCTGTCGAAAGCGGCGCTGCACGCGGCCACCACGATGCTGGCCCAGGCGCTGGCGCCCCTGGTCCGCGTGGTCGGCGTGGCGCCCGGCATCACGATGGTGTCGGGCGAGCAGAGCGAGGAAGGCTTCGCCCAGGCGCACCGCATGACGCCGCTGGGCCGTTCCTCGACCCCGCAGGACATCGCCGACGCGGTGGTGTATGCCGCCGGCGCCCGCGCCCTGACCGGCACCACCCTGCTGGTCGATGGCGGCCAGCATTTGGCGCCATCCAACCGCGACGTGATGTTCCTGACCGAACCTACTAACCATTCATAAGGCCTTACCCATGTTATCCGCCCTGATTCACCCGAGCTTGCGCGACTGCCGCCGGCTGTTCCTGCGCAATTACGAAGTGATGATCAACATCGGCGTGCATGACTTCGAGAAGAAGGCGGAACAGCGTGTCCTGATCAACGTCGACTTGTACATCCCGCTCGAGCAGTCCACCCCGAAGGCCGACCAGCTGTCGGAAGTGGTCGACTACGACTTCATGCGCGAGACCATCGCCAAGCGCATCTCGAAGGGCCACATCCACCTGCAGGAAACCCTGTGCGACGACGTGGTCAAGGCGATGCTGACCCACCCGCGCGTGCGCGCCGCGCGCGTGTCGACCATGAAGCCGGACGTCTACCCCGATTGCGAAGGCGTGGGCGTCGAAGTGTTCCAAGTGAAGGAAGAAGCATGAGCGAAGCGGATCTCGACCAACTGAACCCGGACGCGAACGCCAAGAAACTCGAGAAAATCGCGTACGAGAACAACAAGCTGCACAAGCGCCTGTGCCGCCTGGTGGGCCAGGCCATCGGCGACTTCAACATGATCGAGGACGGCGACAAGGTGATGGTCTGCCTGTCCGGCGGCAAGGACAGCTACGCCCTGCTCGACATCCTGATGACCCTGCGCGAGCGTGCGCCGATCCACTTCGACATCGTCGCGGTCAACCTCGACCAGAAGCAGCCGAACTTCCCGGCCGAGGTGCTCCCGGCCTACCTCGAGAAGCTGGGCGTGCCCTTCCACATCGAGAACCAGGACACCTACAGCATCGTCAAGCGCCTGGTCCCGGAGGGTAAAACCACCTGCTCGCTGTGCTCGCGCCTGCGCCGCGGCATCCTGTACCGCGTGGCCGATGAACTGGGCTGCAACAAGATCGCCCTCGGCCACCACCGCGACGACATCCTCGAGACCTTCTTCCTGAATATGTTCTTCGGCGGGAAGCTGAAGGGCATGCCGGCCAAGCTGGTGTCGGACGACGGCAAGCACATGGTGATCCGCCCGCTGGCCTACGTAAAGGAAGCCGATACCGAGCGCTATGCGGAAGTAAAGGGCTTCCCGATCATCCCGTGCGACCTGTGCGGCTCGCAGGAAAACCTGCAGCGCAAGCAGATCAAGGCCATGCTGCGCGACTGGGAAAAGAAACATCCGGGGCGCGTGGAGAACGTGTTCTCCTCGCTGTCCACCGTGGTGCCGTCGCACCTGCAGGACCGGAATCTGTTCGGCTTCGTCGACCTCAAGACGGATGGCGTGCCGAACCCGCTGGGCGACATCGCCTTCGATGAAGAGCCATGCTCGACGCCGGCGGCGAATACCATCTCGCTCACCCAACTGTAGGGTGTTCGGCTTCGCCGACCACCTTACAACGGCAGCGTTAACAGAAAGGCAGGGGCATGCTACCCTGCCTTTTTTTCGTCCCTACCAAAGAGGATCCCATGAGCCTGCCCGCCCGCCTGTTCCGCTGCCTGTCCCTCAGCCTGGCCATCCTTGCACCCGGCGTGGCCCTGGCCGAGCCCAGCGCCATCTACCTGGTGCGCCATGGCGAAAAGGCGGCCGTGGGACAGGATCCGGAACTGACTCCGCAGGGCCAGGCGCGGGCGCAGGCGATCGCCACCATCCTGGCGCGCACCGGTATCACGAGCATCCATAGCACGCCGACCCAGCGCACCCGCCAGACCGCCCAGCCGCTGGCCCAGCGCCTTGGCTTGGACGTGCAGCTGTACGACCCGCGCGCGCCCAAGGCCCTGGTCGAGAAGGTGAAGGGCCTGTCCGGGCCGGTGCTAGTGGTCGGGCACTCGAACACCCTGCCGGAACTGGTGCGCCTGTTCGGCGGCGCGCCCGGCAGCGACATCGGCGACGAGGAATACGACCGCCTGTACCAGCTCACCCCCATGTCTGGCGGCGGGGTACGGACGGTCCTGTTCAGTACGCCTTCGGCTCCGTAACACGCTACTTCGGACTTGCCAGTATTGCCACGTTGAAATATTGTCGTGGCGAGGCGACAACCAGTAGTTCCAATGCAACTGCTCATCAGTTACGATGCATAGGAATTATTGAACGGAGTCCATTTTGAATCTCTCGCAAGCGCAGTTCGACCGCGCCGTCAACCTGATCTACGACACGCTCGACAACCGGGCGGCATGGCGCAACGTGCTCGAATGCGTGCACGAAGCTGTGGGTGGACGCGCCATCCACCTGCTCGCCTACGACGGCGAGCATGGCGCGTTGTCGTACAGCGAAGGCGCCGACATGGCGCCGCAGATCGACCTGGAGTACATTCAGAAATTCCAGTTCATCGATCCGCGCGTCGGGCTGCTGCGCACTCGATGGGACGACGAATGGCTGCATTGCCACGAGCACTTCGCCGAAGATTTCGTCGCCAACGACCCGTTCTACCAGGAGTTCCTGATCCCGCATGGCGCGCGCTACCTGACGGCCTGCAAGCTGGTCGAGAACAAGGAGGCGATCGTTCTGCTGGCCTGCCTGCGCCGGCCCGACGATGGGCCGATGCCGCCTGACGCCCTGGCCTTCCTGGACCGCCTGCGCCCGCACCTCCAGCGTGCGGCGCGCATGGGCCTGACCCAGTTCGTGTATTCGGCCCAGGCCCTGGTCGGTCACGCGCTGGTCGACAGGCTGCGCCAGCCGGTGATGCTGCTGACCACGGGCGGCGAGCTGGTGCTGGCCAACGAAGCGGCGCGCTGCCTGCTCGGCTCGACCAGCCTGGTGCAGGTGGTCGACAACCGCGTCGTGCTGCCCCAGGCCTACCGGCGCGCCTTTCTCGAACAATGTGCAGAACTCGAACACCAGGTGCGCAGCGGCGTCGGTTCCGCCGAAGCCAACGGCAAGGCCTTCCGCTCCCTGCACATGGCGAGCAGCCCGGGCGCGGCGCCCGACGTGCTGTACGGCTTCTTCACGATGCTGGTACCGGAGCGCACCATGGGCAGCTTCGGCCTGCGCCCGCTGGTCATGCTGTTCTTCTACCACCCGACCTCGGCCCAGGAAATCGACTCGGCGCTGCTCACGGCGGCCTTCGGCCTGTCGCATGCCGAAGGCCGCGTCGCTTCGCTGCTGGCCGACGGCATGCCGCTCAAGAACATCGCCGACACCCTGGGCGTGCAGTACGACACGGTGCGCAAGCAGCTGATGTCGATCTACCAGAAGACCTCCACCAACCGCCAGCCGGAACTGGTGCGCCTGTTGATGAACCTCCCCGCATCGGCCGTGCAGCGCGCGCTGAAGGCCGACGGCACCCCCTTCGGAAACCTCAGCGCTCCACCACGATAATGTCCCCTACCGCGCCGCCGACCATCTTCCTCAGCATCGCCTCCTACCTGGACCCGATGCTGTTCTTCACCCTGAACGACGCGGTGGCCAAGGCCACCCGGCCGGAGCTGATCTCGCTCGGCGTGGTCGACCAGCACGTCGAGGACCAGCGCGGCGCAATCGCCGCCCTGCCCTTCGCGCGCCAGGTGCGCTACGTGCACCTGCACCCGCAGGACACGCTGGGCGTGAGCTGGGCGCGCAGCACCGCCTTCTCGCTGTACGACGGCGAAGCCTTCCTGCTGCAGGTCGATTCGCATACCCTGTTCGAGCCGGGCTGGGACGAGCAGCTGCGAAAGCTGCATGCGCAACTCCGGGAACGCTCGGCCAAGCCGATCGTCAGCACCTATCCCTACCGCTTCGACATGGTCGATGGCGTCCCGCAGTACACCCCAAGCGAGGGCCGCACCGCGCTGGTGCTGCGCCCGCACCCGGAAAAGAACCTGGCGCCTGATGACGCCGTGCTGCGCTTCATGGCGCGCCACCTGTTCACCACCGAGCCGGTGATGGGCTGCCACATCTCGGCCGGCTTTCTGTTCGCGGCCGGCAGCTTTGTCGAGGAAGTGCCCTACGACCCCTACCTGTACTTCCACGGCGAGGAGCAGAGCCTGGCGGTGCGCGCCTTTACCCGCGGCTGGGACATCTTCCATCCGCTCACCACCCCGGTCTACCACCTGTACAAGACCGAGGGCACGCCCTACGAGAGCCACCATTGGCACGGCGAGGCGGATGCGAAACGCGCCTTCCAGTCGGCCTACCTGACCGAGCGCGCCAAGCAGCGCCTGAACCGGCTCCTGATGGGCGACGGCCTGCCCGGCGCCTATGGCCTGGGCAGCGCGCGCACCATGGCGCAGTATCGCGAGCTGAGCGGGATCGACTACGCCAACCAGACCATCAGCGACCCCTTCGGCGGACAGCTCTGCTGACCGCATCTCCGCCGCACGCATGAAAAAACGGCGCTGCAGCTTTCGCTGCAGCGCCGTTTTGCATGGCGCCGCGCCGACTCAACCCTGCGGTGTGCCCACCACCACGATGCCCTGGGCGTTCGGATCCAGCGTGACCCAGACCTGGTCCGTGATCTCGCTCGCTTCGCGCTGGCCGTTGCCGTTGGCGTCGTTCCAGACGTTGAGCGCCAGCTGCTCGACATTGACCAGGTAGTCGATCTGGTCCTGGGCCACCACCTTGAACTTGAAGCCCTCGGCATAGGCATGGGCATCCTCGCCGCTCATGCCGGCGGTGAGCACCTGGTAGGTAACGGCATTGCGCTGGGCCAGGGTGGCGACATTGATCTCGAGGACGTCGCCGGCCGGAAAACCGTCCGGCGTCGTTCCGAGGTTGGTGCCGCCGTCCACCCAGTTCAGCCCCTTGCCGACATTGATGTTGTCGCCATAGATGGTAGCGGCGACCACGTCGTTGCCGTCGCCGAGGCTGACCCAGGCGCCGCGCCCGTACTGGTTCATCAGCTGCAGCTCGCTGCTGCTCAAGCGATGCTCGACGATGACCCAGTCGTCGCCCTTGAAGCCGCTGGCCCAGGCGAAGTGCCACTGGTCCGCCAGCACCTGGCCGTTGACGTCCGTTGGCGCCCCCGGAGCGCTGACCTGCCTGCCCGAGACGTGGGTGCGGAACTGGATGTTGTGCAGGTAAGTCCCTTCGACGCCATCCACGATGCCGTTGCCGTTGGTGTCCGTCCACAGATGCACCGATACCTGTTCGACGTTGCGGATGTAGTCGACCTGGCTGCCGCTGACGATCTTCGCTTCATACCCGGCCGCATACGCATCGGCATCGGCTCCGGTAGACAGCGGCGTCAGCATGTTCGCCGTCACCGCGTCGGCCGCGGCCTGGTTCGGCACGTAGACGATCAGGGTGTCTTCGCCGGGACCGCTGCCGTAAGGCGAGCTGCCGGCATGCGGGCCGCCGTCCACGTGGTTGACGCCGTCGCCCATGATGAACTCGTCGCTGAAGCCGGTACCAAGCACCTTGTCGCCTCCGCCCAGCATCTGATAGGTGGCGCCGCGGCTGAATTCCGCCATTAGCGCCTTCACCCGCGACGACAGGTCGCCGGTGCCGACATCGTCGGCGGTCCGGGAGCCGGTCACGCTGGCGAAGAAGTCGATGCCCGACAGCGGACGGTTGTCGCTGCTGAGCGCCGGGTCCTGCCAACTGCGCTGGACCTCGCTGGCAACTGCTGCGAACTGGACCGTGGTGTGGCCATTGACGACGCCGATGCCGCCGCCGCCCTGTTCATTGTGCTGGTTGCCGTCTTCGAAGCGCCAGCCGATCGTTACGGACGACGACGGATTGGCGGCCTTGTTGGCGTAGGCGATGCCGTGCAGGGCGCGGTTGACGAGTCCCTGTGTGGCGCTCTCGTTGAATTCCATGCGCAGCTTGCCGGGCTCGACGAGCACAGTGCCGATCACGACGCCGCCAACCGACAGCTGGCCGCCGCTGGCGCTGACTTCGTCCACCAGCGAGAACACGTCGTCGGTGTTGCGGCCACCTTGGCGCTCGACGGTCAAGGAAGCGCCGCCGTAGTTGCCGCGCTCGGCCAGCTCGGCATCGTAGATCATCGCGTTGTGGTCGAGGACTGTCGGGATCGTTCCGTTGGCCTTGAGCGTGCCGCCCAGGGTGTCGAACTGGCCGGGCGCGAAGCTGGTGTCCAGGCTGCCGTCCGCATTCAGGCGGGCCAGCATCAGGCTGCTGTCGGCATTGGTGTTGAAGAAGGACGGGATCATCAGGACGATCTTGTCGCCGTCGAGCGCAACCGCGGTTGCGTAGTCGCGCATGCCCCGGATCGGCATGTGGAAGCGGCCGCCCTCGGCGAAACCGGTATCCAGGGAGCCGTCGGCATTGTAGCGGGTGACCGCCAGCTGTTGGTCATGTCCCGATTGTCCGACCACCACGATTTTCCCGTCGGGCTGGATCACCGTTGCGCGCGCGCTGTCGGGGATGGTGTCCGGCGCGAACACCTTGCCGTTGTTGCCGAAACCGCTGGCCAGATTGCCGCTGGCATCGAGCTTGACCAGGGCCACGTGCGGGATGCCGTTGGCGTCGGCGTTTCCGTTGTTGCTATGCCCCGTCAGCAGGATGGCGCCGCCCGGCAGGAGGTTGACTGCCGTGACGATATCGCCGCTGGTGGTCAGCGGAACCACGACCTTGCCGCCGTTGCCGAAGCTGGTATCGAGCGAACCATTCGCGTTCACCCGCACCACGGCAAAGTCGTTGGTGCTGCTGGAGCTGCCGCTGCGGGTGGCACCGGCCAGCACCAGCTTGCCGTCCGCCTGCAGCTGGGCGCCGAGCACCGAGTCGGCGTAGGGCGACAGTGTGATGACCAGCTTGCCGCTGTCGTTGAAACCGGTGTCCAGGCTGCCGTTCGCGTTCATGCGCACCACCCCGAAATCCTGAGAACTTCCGGCAAGCCCGGTGTTGCCGGCGATGATCAGCGCGCCGTCCGGTCCGACCAGCACAGTGTTCGGGACGAACATGCTGGTGAAGCCGACCACGCTGGCGCCGCCGGTGCCGAAGCTGGTGTCGAGGCTGCCGTCCGCGTGGTAGCGCATCGCCTTGAGGCCCATGCTTCCTTGTCCCTGCGTGCCGGTAACGACGATCAGCTTCCCGTCCGGCAGCACCTTCATCGTGAGGCCGAAGCCGCCGTTGGGGTCGGCCGCCAGCGGCACGAAGCCTGCGCCATTGCCGAAGCTGGTGTCGACCGTCCCGTCGGCGTTGTGACGCGCCAGGAAGGGGATGTAGTAATCGTCGTTCGCTTCCGGGTCGTAGGAACCCATGAAATACAGCTTGCCGTCGGGACCGAACTCCATATCCGCCGGCGTGAAATCCCACCCGTAGTCGACCACGGAGAAGCCTTGCGGCGGGGCGAAGCGCGGCGCGCTGTTCTGCTCCACGTCGATCAAGCGCGCAGGGGTCACCTCGGCGCCATGGTCGATGTTGCCGTCGCCATCGGCGTCGTTCCAGATGCCGACGTAGACCTGCTCGACGTTACGGATGTAGTTCACCTGGTCCGGGCCGTTCACCTTGTACTGGTAACCCTGGCCGAAGGCGGCGCCGTCCTCGCCGGTCATGGCGGAAGTCAGCTTGACGACCGCGACCGCATCAGCCTCGGCCTGGCTGCGCACGTGAATCTCCAGTACGTCGAAGTTCGGCGAACCATTGGGGCCGGTGCCGATGTCGGCGCCGCCGTCGAAGCGGTTGACGCCTTTGCCGAGATCGATGTTGTCGCCGTAGGCGGAGCCGGTGACGCGGTCGTTGCCGTCGCCGAGCTGGCCCCACATGCCGCGATCGTACTGGTCCATCAGGTTGCGGGTCGGCTGAGAGATGCTGGCGGCGTCGATCACGTCGTCGCCGGCGGTGCCGCGCGCCCACGCGAAATGATAGGAATCCGCCAGCGGCCTGCCGTCGATGTCCTGCGCGGCGTTGGCGGGATTGACCCGGACTTCGTCGATGCGGCTCTCGAGCGCAATCTGACGCGCATACGCCGTCTCGCCGCTGTCGCGCACGCCGTTGCCGTTGGCGTCGTTCCACACCGTGATGTTGACCGCCTCGATGTTCTTCAGGTAGTCGGTTTCCTGCGCCGATACCAGCTTCCAGCGGTAGCCCGCAGTATAGGCGGCGCCGTCGTCCCCGGTCATGGCGGAGGTGAGCGCGGTGGCCACCACGGCGCCCGCCTCCTGGCTGGTGCGCACGTAGACGTCGAGGATGTCCTCGGTCTTGCCGCCTTGCGGGTGGGTGCCGAGGTTGGCGCCGCCGTCGACGCGGTTGGCGCCGGGGCCGGCTGTGATGTTGTCGCCGTAGGCCGAACCGACGATGGTGTCGTCGCCGGCGCCGGTGTCGATGAACACGCCACGCTGGTACTGGTCCATTAGGGCCCTGGTCGCTTCCGGCACATCGGTGGCGACGTTAACGCTGTCATTGCGGGCCCAGGAGTCGATCCATGCGAAGTGGTAAGAGCCGGGCAGCGGCGCCTGGTTCGGAGCGATCGTGAATACTCGCGGCTGCAGTGCAATGTCGCGCTGGTAGGCAGTTTCGCTGACGTCGCGGATGCGATCGCCGTCGGCGTCGTTCCACTTCGAAACGACCACCCGCTCGATATTCTTGATGTAGTCGATTTCGGCGCCGTTGACGACCTTGGCTTCGTAGCCAGCGGTGAAGGCCGTGGCATCGTCCCCGCTCATGCCGGCAACCAGCTTGACCATCTTGACGGCGGCCGCCTCCGCCTCGTTCGCCACCCAGACCAGCAGCTGGTCCTTGCCGGCGCCGCCTTGCGGGTGGTTGCCGGCATTGGCGCCGCCATCGATGCGGTTGACGCCCGTACCCATCACGAACTCATCGCTGTAAGCGGTGCCGGTGACGGTGTCGCCGCCGCCGCCCATCTCGAAGAAGGCGCCACGCTGCTGGGTCGCCATCAGGGCCGCGGTCTGCGGCAGGAAGGCGCTCGCGCCATCGAAGGTCTCGGCGGCGCCGCTACCGTCCACGTTGGCCAGGTAGGCCAGCTGGGCGATGGGCTGGTTGAGAGTGGTCACGGCCGGATTGGCGGCCGAGGGCAATGCCTGCCACGTCACCAGGCCGATTTCCACGGTCGTCGTGCCGCTGGCGCCGAGCACACCGCCCAGGCCCTGGCCACCGGCATTGCCGTCGCTGAACTGCCAGTTCAGGGTCGCTCCAGTGGCCGCCGGATTGTCGTTGGCATAACCGATGCCGTGCAGTGCGCGGTTGACCAGTTCCTGGGTGGCGCTGTTGTTGAACACGATCGACAGGCGGCCGCCCTGCTGGCCGACCGTTCCAACCACGGTGCCGGCGACCGCCAGCTGGCCGTTGGCGAAGCTGACTTCGCCAACGCCCGCGTACAGGTCGTCGGCGTTGGCGCCGCCGCTGCGCTCGATCGTCAGCGTCGCGCCGCCGTAGTTGCCGCGCGCGGCCAGCTCGGCGTCGTAGATGGCCGCAGTGGTGTCGAGGGCGGTCCAGTTGTTGCCGTCCAGGCGGGTCACGCCGCCAAGCGAGGAGTGGCCGGCGCCGAAGCTGGTGTCGAAGCTGCCGTCGGCATTCAGGCGCAGCACCAGTGCGCTCGCCATCCCCTGCGTCGTGTCGTTGACGGCGCCAAACACCAGGATCTTGCCATCCTTGACCACCAGCGAGGCGTAGTCCGAGCCCATGCCGCGGCCCAGGAAGCGCACCTGGCCGCCGTTGCCGAAGGCGGCATCGAGGCTGCCGTCGGGACGGAAGCGGGTGATGGTGACGTCGCCGTTGGTGGAGGTGACGCCGCCGGTAATGCCGAGGGTCAGCACCGAGCCGTCATCCTGGGCGACGACGCGGAACACGTAGTCCTGGTTCGGCGTGCCCGGCACGCGCACCACGCCGTTGGTGCCGAAGCCGGTGTCCAGGCTGCCGTTCGCATTCAGGCGCATCAGCATGCCGTCGTAGGTGCTGCCCGGGCTGGTGGCGGTGCTGTTGACGTAGCCGCCCACCAGAATCTTCCCATTCGGCAGCAGCGCCATGCTGGTGCCGGTGTCCACCGCATCGACGCCGACCGCGGCGCGCAGGAACACCTTGCCGCCGGTGCCGAAGCTGGTGTCGTAGCTTCCGTCCGGATTCAGCCGCAGCGCGACCGCATCCTGGTTGAAGCTGCCCTGGGCGTAGCCGACGATGACCAGCTTGCCGTCCGGCTGGACGGCGGCGGCACGCGGCACCTCGGCATTGCCGGTACCGACCGTCAGCGTCAGCATGCCGTCGCCGCTGAAGCTGGTGTCGAGGCTGCCGTCAGCGTTCAGGCGTCCGACCACGGTCTGCAGGGTGCTGCCGGCATAGCCGACCACCCACAGCTTGTCGCCCGCCTCGATCACCTGGTAGGCCGCGGCGCGCGTGCTGCCGAAGTTCATCAGGGTCGCGCCGTTGGTGCCGAAGCTGGTGTCGATACTGCCGTCCTGGTTTACGCGCAGCACTTCGACCACGTTGCCGGGTACGGTCTGGTGGGCCACTAGCAGCTTGCCGCTGGCCAGCAACACCGGCTGGATCGCCGGGCCATAGGCGGTGTCGAGGAAGACGCGGCCGCTGCCGTTGCCGAAGCTGGTGTCGATGCTGCCGTCCGCATTGCTGCGCTCGAACACCAGGCGGTAGTTGTTGTTGGCGTCGGCCAGGTAGCCGAGCGCCATCAGTTTGCCGTCGCCCAGCACCACACCGCCAACATAGCCGTAGTCGGCGCCGCCGTCGCGCACCATGGCGCCTTGCGGCGCGCCGGCGAAGCTCGGGGCCGTGTTGGACACCAGGCCGACGCTGCGCGTGTAGCTGATTTCACGCGCCGGATCGGTGTCGCTCGAACCCCAGTCGCGCTGGCCGTCGCCGTCCTTGTCGGTCCAGACCATGACGTTGAGCTGCTCGATGTTCTTGATGTAGTCGGTCGACACCGCGCCGTTGACCACCTTGTAGCGGTAGCCGTCGTTCCAGGCGGCGGCATCGGCCCCCGTCATGCTGCTGGTCAGCGCGGTGATGGCCACTGCCTCTGCCTCGGCCTGACTGGCAACGTAGATCTCCAGCATGTCGAAGGCGCCGCCGCCGGCCGGGTGGGTGCCGCGGTTGTCGCCGCCATCGATGCGGTTGATGCCGGCGCCGGTGATGAAATTGTCGCCGTAGGCCGAGCCGGTCACGGTGTCGTTGCCGGCATGCGTCTCGACGAAGACGCCGCGCTGGTACTGGTCCATCAGGCCGCGGGTCGCGCTCGAAATGTCGGTGGCGGCAGTGAAGCTGTCGGCGCCGGCGCTGCCGTTGACCCAGGCCATGTGCATCGCGCCGGACAGCGGGTTGCCGGCGGCGTCCTTGGTCGGGTCGGTCGGGTGGCGGCCGATCTCGTTGACGCTGGCGGACAGGCGGATGTGACGCGCATGTGGCGCCTCGCCCGCATCCCGCATGTGGTCGCCGTCGGTGTCCGTCCAGATGAAGATGTTGACCGCCTCGACGTTCTTGACGTAATTGACGGCGGCGCCGTCGACCACCTTCCAGGTGTAGCCGTTCGCGAATGCCTGTGCATCGGCGCCGGTGGAGGCAGCGTCGAGCACGGTTGCCTGCACCGCATTGGCGCGGGCCTGGCTGTCGACGTAAATCTCGAGCACATCTTCCGGACGCTGGCCATTCGGGGTGCTGCCGCCGTTGGCGCGGCCGTCGATGTAGTTGGTGCCTGAACCGCCGATGAAGTTGTCGCCATAGGCGGAACCAGCCAGGGTGTCGTCGCCGGCGCCGCCATCGACCCAGATGCCGCGGCCCTGCTGGGCCATCAGCTGCTGGGTTGCACTCGACACGTTGGTCAGGGCGTCGAAACTGTCATTGCGCTCCCAGCCCTCGGCCGTCGCCAGGTGCCAGATGTCTTTCAGGGCGCGGCCGTCGGTGGCCTTGGTCGGATCGGTCGGGCTGACCGCGCTTTCGTAGACGCGCAAGGCGACGGGGATCTCGCGCACCCAGGTGAGTTCACTGCCCTCTTGCGTGTTGTTGCCGTTGGTGTCGGTCCAGCGGAAGATCTTGATCATCTCCACGTTCTTGACGTAGTCGATCTCGCTGCCAGCGACCACCTTCACCTCGTAGCCGGCGGCGAAGGCGTCGGCATCGGCGCCGCTCATGCCGGCCGTGAGCCGGGTAACGCTGACCGCGTTCGCAGCCGCCTGGTCGGCCACCACCACGTGCAGGGTGTCGCGGCCCGGGCTACTGCTGAACGGGTCGGTGCCGGCGTGGTCGCCGCCGTCGATACGGTTGATGCCGCTGCCGGCAAAGATATCGTCGCTGAATGCGGTCGCGATCAGCGTATCGTCGCCGGCGCCCAGGTTGAAGCGGGCCCCACGTCCGAGTTCGGCCATCAGGGTCCGCACCGACGCCGACAGCTGGGTGCCGCTGTCGAAGCTTTCGCTGCGCGCGCTGCCGCTGATGTAGGCAAGGAAGGGGTAGCTCGACAGCGCAGCGCCGTCGGTCGAATTGTCCGGCGTACTCAGGCTCCGCGCGATCTCGCGCACCGTGGTGCCGATCAGCACCTGGCTGGTGGCGGTGGCCGACAGCGCGCCGCCGAAGCCCTGGCTGCCGCTGTTGCCGTCGCTGAAGCTCCAGTCGATCGACACCGAGGCCGGCGGGTTGGCGTTGCCGTTGCTGTAGGCGATGCCGTGCAGCGCGCGGTTCACCAGGCCCTGGGTCGCGGCGGTGTTGAAGGACAGTGTGAGGGTGCCGCCGTTCTGGGTGACGGTACCGATCGCGGTTCCGCCGACGCTGAGGATGCCACCTGCGAAGCTGAGATCGCCCACGGCCCAGAACTGGTCGTCGCCGGATGCGCCACCCTGGCGCGCCAGCTTGAGCGATGCGCCGCCGTAGTTACCGCGGGCATGCAGTTCGGCGTCGTAGATCGCGCCATTGGTATCGAGCGCGACCGGCAGAATGCCGTTGGCCTGCACGCTGCCGCCGATTGAAGGAAGCGGGGACGGATAGAAACTGGTGTCGAGGCTGCCGTCGCCGTTCAGGCGCGCGATCAGCGGTTGGTAGGCATTGCTCCCGGCATTGGTCATGGTGGTGCCGAAGATGACGATCTTGCCATCGACGAGCACCAGGCTGCCCGGGTCGGCGCCGACGCCGATCCCGTGGCCCGGCACGCGGGTAGTGCCATTGGTGCCGAAGCTGGTGTCGAGCTGGCCGTTCGCCAGGTAGCGCATGACCATCAGTTCGCCGCCCACGCCTGCGCTGGACTGGGTGGCGCCGACGGTGCCGTAGGCGATGATCTTGCCATCCGGCTGCACGGCGATATGGGCGAATACGTCGTGGCCGTCGGTCAGGTGGGCCTTGACCACGCCGCCGCTGCCGAAGCCGGTATCGATGCTGCCGTTGGCGTTCAGGCGCAGCAGGAAGCCGTCGACGTCGTTGGCGGGCGAGCGCATGGTGCCGCCCAGCAGGATCTTGCCGTCCGGGAGCACCACCATCGAACGCGCATTGTCGGTGCCGATGCCGATCGCGCGCAGGAATACGCCGTTGTCGCCAAAACTCGTATCGAGGCTGCCGTTGCTGTTAAAGCGCAGCACGGCCGCATCGAGCGTGCCGTCAGCACCGCCCACGTAGCCCGACACGAGCAGCTTGTCGCCCTGCAGGGCCATGCTCGCCATGGTCGAGGCGACGTTCGCGAAACCGTACTGCAGCTTGCCGCCGGTGCCGAAGCTGGTGTCGAGCGAACCGTCGGTATTCAGGCGGGTCGCGACCATGAAGAAGGGGGCGACGCTGGCGTTGCCCCAGCCGGCGACGACCACCTTGCCGTCCGGCTGGACGAGGATCTCGGTGGGCAGGTCGGAGCCGGAATGGATATTCACGGTGGTCGAACCGCCGTCGCCGAAGCTGGCGTCCAGGCTGCCGTCGGCATTCACGCGCATGACACGGAAATCGAAGTTGCTGCCCGGGGTCGAGATCGCCAGCATGACCTTGCCGCCGGCCAGTTCGACCGGCGCCACGTTCGAGACGACGCCGCTGGTCGGCAGGACCACGCGGCCAGTGCCGCCGCCGAAACTGGTGTCGACGCTGCCGTCGGCATTGTGGCGCGCCAGGATCGTCTGCGACGGGCTGCCGTCGCCCTGCACGAGCTGGCGCATCGACAGCAGCTTGCCGTTGGCCAGCACGGTGGCGCCCGTCTGGATGTAATGGGCGCCGACGCCTTCGATCGCCACGCCGGCCGGGGCGCCCGCGAAACTGGGCGCCGTGTTGGCCTCCAGCGCGATGCCGCGCGCAAGCGTGAGCTCGTTGGCCGGATCGCTGGCCGGCAGGCCGTCGCGCTGGCCGTCGCCGTCCTTGTCGTTCCACAGCATCACGTTGACGTGTTCGACGTTCTTCAGGTAGTTGACCTCGGCCGTGGCGTTGGCCACCCTGAACTTGTAGCCGGCGTTGAAGGCGGCCAGGTCGGCGCCGGTCGACGCCGCGCTCAGGACCGTGACCGCGATCGCATCGGCTTCCGCCTGCGAGGCGACGAACATCTCGAGCACGTCGCGCGCCGCGCTGCCGCTTGCGGTGGCGCCCAGGTTGGCGCCGCCGTCGATGTAGTTGACCCCGCCGCCGCCGACGATGTTGTCGCCCCAGGCGCTGGCGACGATGGTGTCGTTGCCGGCGCCGCCGTCGATCCACGCACCCTTGCCGCGTGTCGCCATCTGCTGCGTGACCGCGGTCGACAGCAGGCCGCCGAGGTCGATGCTGTCGGCGCCGGCGGTACCGGTCACCCAGGCCAGGTGCTGGTAGCCGCCGATGTTCGGGTCGGTGGCCGCCGCTTCCTGCACCTGCACCGCCAGCGCGACGTCGCGCACCCAGGTGCTGCCGTTCAACACGATGGAGACGCGTTCGACGTTCTTGAGGTAGTCGATCTCGCTGCCGGCGACCACCTTGTGGGTATAACCGTCGGCGAAGGCCTGCGCGTCCGCGCCGCCCATGCCGGCGGTGAGCGAAGTCACCTGCACGGCATTCGCCGCGGCCTGGCTGGCCACGCTCACCTGCAGCACGTCGGCGGGCTGGCCGCCCCAGGTCGTGCTGCCGGCGTTCGCGCCGCCGTCGAAGTAGTTGGTGCCGCTGCCGAGGATGACGTGATCGCCGTAGCCGGAGCCAGTCACGCTGTCGTCGCCCGCGCCCATGTTGGCGTAGACGCCGCGGCCGTGCTGGGCCATCAGCGCCTTGGTCGCGTTGGAGACCGAGGCCGCGTCGAAGCTGTCGGCGCCGCCGGTGCCCTGGGCCCAGGCGAAGTGCGAGGCATTCGCGAGGTTGGCGCCGGCGGAGATCTCGCTCGTTTCCACGACCAGCGGGATCCACTTGCCGGCGCTGCTGCCGCTGACGTTGATGGCGATCGCTTCGATATTCTTCAGGTAGTCCTTCTGGCCGTTGCCATAGGTGACCATGAGGCTGTAGGCCGGGTCGTCCGACGCCACCACCTGTACCGCATCCATCGCGGCGATGGAGTCGACCGAGATCTCGAACACGTCCTTGCCGCCGGCATTCGCGCCGCCATCGATCTTCGCATTGCCGCTGCCGTTGCGGATGTTGTCGCCGTAGGCGGTGCCGGTGATGGTGTCGTTGCCGCTGCCGCCGTCGATCCAGACGCCCTTCTGCAGCTCGGCCATCTTGGCTTTCGCGCCGTTTGAAAGCAGGTCGGTGGCGTTGATGATGTCGCCCCCGGCGGTGCCGTTGACCCAGGCCAGGTGCATGTAGTTGCTCAGGCTGCCGGAGAGGTCGGCCTCGTGCACCGCGGTTTCGAGCGGAATGTCGCGCGCCCAGGTGCTGCCGCCGTTGCCGGTGGCGACCTGCACGCTGACGCGCTCGATGCCCTTGATGTAGTCGATCTCGTTGCCGGCCACCACCTTGTGCGTGTAGCCATTGGCGAAGGCCTGGGCGTCGACGCCGCTCGCTCCCGAATCCAGCTGGATCACCTGCACGGCTGCCGCCGCGCCCGCGTTGGCGACGATCACGTGCAGCACGTCCTGCGGCTTGCCGCCCCAGGGCGTGGTGCCGGCGTTGGCGCCACCGTCCGCGTAGTTGGTGCCGCTGCCGAGCGTGATGTCGTCGCCGTAGCCGGAACCGACCACGGTGTCGTTGCCCGCGCCCATATCGGCGTAGACGCCGCGGCCGTGGGTACCCATCAATGCCTTGGTCGCGTTCGAGACCGCGGCCGCGTCGAAGCTGTCGTCACGGTCGGTGCCCTGGGCCCAGGCATGGTGCATCGAGGTGGCCGGGTCGCCGTCGGCCGAGATCTCGTGCAGCTGCACGGCGAGCGGAATCCACTTGCCGGCGCCGCCGCTAGCAACGCTGACCACGATCGCTTCGATGTTTTTCAAATAGTCCTTCTGGGTGCCGGCGCCGTAGCTGACCATCCAGGTGTAGGCCGGATCGTCCGATGCCGTCACCTGCACCGCGTTCATGGCGGCGGTCGAGTCCACCGAGATCTCGAACACGTCCATGCCGCCGGCATTCGCGCCGCCGTCGATCTTCGCGTTGCCGCTGCCGTTGCGGATATTGTCGCCGTAGGCGGTGCCGGTGATGGTGTCGTTGCCGCTGCCGCCATCGATCCACACGCCCTGCTGGCCCTCGGCCATCTTGGCCTTCACGCCGTTCGAGAGCAGGTCGGCGGCGTTGATGCTGTCATCGTTCGCGGTGCCGCTGACCCAGGCCAGGTGCATGTAGTCGGCCAGGTTCGGGTCGCCCAGGTCGGCTTCGTGCACCACCGTCTCGAGCGCAATGTCGCGCGCCCAGGTGCTGCCGCCGCTGCCGTCGGCCACCTGCACGGTGACGCGCTCGATGCCCTTGATGTAGTCGATCTCGCTGCCGGCGACCACCTTGTGCGTGTAGCCGTTGGCGAAAGCCTGGGCGTCGACACCCGTCAGCCCGGTGCCCAGCTGGACCACCTGTACGGCCGCTGCAGCGCCCGCATTGGCGACGATCACGTGCAGCACGTCCTGCGGCTTGCCGCCCCAGGGCGTGGTGCCTGCGTTGGCGCCGCCGTCCGCGTAGTTGGTGCCGCTGCCCAGGGTGATGTCGTCGCCGAAGCCGGAGCCGACCACGGTGTCGTTGCCGGCGCCCATGTCGACGTAGACGCCCCGGCCATGCGTCGCCATCAGGTCGCGCGTCGCGCTCGTGACGTCGGCCTGCGCATCGAAGCTGTCGGCGCGGTCGGTGCCCTGGGCCCAGGCGAAGTGCATCGCGCCGGCCACGTCGGCGGAGGCGATCTCGCGCACGTCGACCGCCAGCAGGATGGTGCGCACGTAGGCGTTGTTGTCGTCGGCACGGAACACGTTGATCTGCTCGACGTTCTTCAGGTAGTCGGTCTCGGCGCCGTTGCTGACCTTGATGCGGTAGCCGGCGGCATAGGCCTCGCCGTCGGCGCCGGTTGCAGCGGCGGTGAGCTCGATCACCTGCAGTGCGGCGGCCGCGGCGGCGTCGGCAGCGAAGACGTTGAGCACGTCGCGCGCCTTGCTGCCGTCGGGCGTGGCGCCGGCGTTCGCCCCGCCGTCGATGAAGTTGGTGCCGGCGCCGGCATTGATGGTGTCGCCGAAGCCGGAGCCGATGACGGTGTCGTTACCGCCGCCCATCACGACCGAGATGCCGCGCCCGTAGGCCGCCATGCGGGTCTGGGTGGCGGTGCTGATATCGGCGGCGTCGAAGGTTTCGTCGGCGCCGGTGCCGTTCACCAGCACGAAGAAATACTGGGTCGCCAGGAGCGAGCCCCATGCGGTCTTGGTCGGGTCGGTCGAATCGACCGGAATCTCATTCTTGTTGACGGTGTTGGAAGTGGCCATTGTGTTGTCCTTGATGCGTCCGTGTCGGTTTGTCGGGTGCGGGCCTTCAAGCGGCTAACAAAACCCCCAGGGCAAGGCGCATCGTTGAAGGCAGTACGCCAGTACGGCGAGACGATGCAACGCAGCCATGGGGGGAATTGTTAGGCGCTCTTAGCCGCCAGGGAAGGTGGTCGGCGGCACAGTCGGCGCGGACGTTGGCGCAGCCGTCGGCGCCTGGGTCGGCGCCGGCGTCGGGGCCTGGGTCGGGGCCTGCGTCGGGGCGGCAGTCGGCGCCTGGGTCGGCGCGGGGGTCGGCGCCAGGGTCGGCGGCGCGGTCGGTGGCGCGGTCGGCGCCTGGGTCGGCGCCGGCGATGGCGGCTGGGTCGGCGCTGGGGTCGGGGCCGAAGTCGGCGCCTGGGTCGGCGCTGCCGTCGGGGCCTGGGTCGGCGCCTGCGTTGGAGCCTGCGTTGGAGCCTGTGTTGGCGCCTGCGTCGGGGCCTGCGTTGGCGCCTGGGTCGGCGCCGTTGTCGGTGCCTGCGTCGGGGCCTGTGTTGGCGCCTGCGTCGGCGCCTGGGTCGGCGCCTGGGTCGGCGCCGGCGTCGGCTGCGTCACCGGCAGGCCCTGGACCGCCTGCAGCACGGCCGACATCAGGGGCGAGGGCACCGGGCTGGCCGGCGGCACGTTGGCCAGCGAACTGGTGGCGTTCACCAGCGCCAGCACGGCGGGCGACAGGCCGGCGCTCTGGGCCACCGCGGCCAGGCGCAGCGGCTGGCCGGTCGGGGCCTGGGTGATGGTGGCGGCCACCTGCTCGGCGCGGTTCTGGACATCGTCGACGATCTTGATCACCGGGTCGACGTACAGCGCCAGCGGCTGCTGCAGGGCGGCGCCGGTGGCGCCCGGGGCGGCCTGCATCACGCGGCCGACGGCGATCGACAGGCTGGCTTCGACCAGGTTGGCGACGTCGGCCGCCAGCGCCACCGTGCCACGCGCGGCGGCACGGTTGGTCAGGAAGCGGTCCTGGTTGGCGACGGCGCCCTGTACCAGGCTGCTGACCATGGTCGCGCCGCCGGTGGCGCCGACACGCGCGAATTCGGCGGCCATGGCCTGGGCCACGCGGCCGTAGGCGGCGTTCGGGTCGGCTTCCTGGGCGGTCTTCTCGGTGCGCGCCATCACTTCCATGGCCTTCTGCAGCGCGACCATCTTCTGCACCAGGGCCGGCTCGGTCACGGCCAGGGTGAGCGGGTCGGCGTCGAGCACGAAGGCCGAGGTCAGGCCGACCACCCGCACCACGGTCTGGCGCGCCTGTGTGATCGAGGTGGCCGCACCGGAAGCGACCATGGCTTCGGCGATGGTGGTGAGCGGCGTGACCACGAGCGCCGGCTTGCTGGCCGCGTCTTCGACCATGGCGCTCATGGTGTAGCCGAAGCCCAGCCCGGTCGAGGTATCGGTGCCGCCGGTGACGCGCAGGCGCTGGCCGTTGATCTGGGCCACGCTGGCAGCCACTGTCAGGTTGAACTTGCCGCCGCTGTCGGTGGTGGCGGACGGCTCGCCAGTGTCGCGCTGTCCGTTGCTGTTCTGGTCGAGCCAGACGGTGGCGCCGCTCAGGTAGCCGTCGATGACGATGCCCGTCAGCGCGGTGCTGGGTGGGGGCGGCTGGACGATCGGGCCCGGGTTGGACGGCGGCGGGGAATCGCCGCCTCCCCCGCCGCAGCCGCTCAGGGCAAGGGCGATGGTCAGGGCAAGGGTGGAACGTTGGGGCAGGCTTGGTTTGGACATGGTCTGGTCTCTCGGCGCGAATTCATCGGCACCCCGGCGACATGCCGACCAGGTGCGAGGGCGCGCGCGACCATGCGCCGCCATGCAGAACGCATGGCGAACGGCGCCATGCCGCCCCTACGGCGGCATGGATCTCTTTCAGGTCGGTGTTTTCCCTCTCACCTGCGCGGTATGTCTTTTTTTGTAACCGGTGCGCAGTTGCTGCGAGACTAAGTGAATTTATTTACAACATCAATTCCCCAATTGGGGAACGTAATGACAATATCGCGAGGGAAAGAAAAAAATACGGCGCACCATGGGATGCGCCGTAGCTTGTATGGCGGGATGTGGTCAGGGCGCGACGTTGGCGCGGTACACCGGATACAGGTTGAAGCGCTCGTCCCAGGAGGCGTGGCGGCGTGCGAAGAACTCCAGGCGCGCATGCGGGTTCCTGGCGAAGGCTGGATCCGTCTCGACGCGGCGCTTGAATTCCGCGGCCAGCGCCGGGTCGGCGGCCATCTGCTCGCGCGCCACGTCCTCGGCCACATATTCTTCCATGTACTCCTTGCGCTCGTAGGCGTTATTGAAGAATCCCCAGGCCAGCAGCGAGTCCGGCGCCTGCGGTTCCAGCATCGCCACCACCAGGCGCGCCTTGGGCTGGTTGACCGGCACGAACAGCGCGCCCGCGCCCAGCTGCCGCGCCTCCGCTTTCCAGGCCCCGTCCACCGTCAGGCGCTGGTGCGATTCGAAGGAGGTGGCGCTGAAGCTCGCCTTGTCGGCACGGAAGGTCTCGACCCGGGCCTGGGCGATTGCCTTGTCCAGCTTGCGGAAGGCGATGCCGTGCAGCGTGAGCTTACTGGACACGATATCGGCCCAGGCGGCCGGCACGATGTAGCCGGCGCGCGGTGCGGCAACCACGCGCTCCGCCACGACTTCTTCGCGCAGCGGCACGCGCCAGACCTGCGGCTTGCTTTCGTCGTAGCGGGTCATCAGGATGCCGGAGACATCGGACGGAGTGCGGGTGTATTCGTAGCCCTGGAAGTCGACCATCTGGGTCTTGTCGGTGGTGCGGTAGCTCAGCGCCACCTCCTGGCCGGCCAGCTTGCTGGCGCGCGCATCGGCGGCCAGCGCGGCCTGCTGCCAGGCCTTGCCGTTAGCGGCGACCTGCTCGAGGATCGAGATCACCGTGTTGTGGGTGACGCGCACGCGGGTCGGATAGTCCTTCCAAGAATGGGTCTCGACCAGCAGGGCCATGCGGTTACGCAGCGGGAAGTAACCGGTCGAGAAGCGCGGGTCGGAGACGCTGTCCACGAAGCCCGACTGCGGATCGTCGGTCTTGGCGAAGGACATGTAGTAGGACTGCGGGGTCGACCCCTGCTTCGCGATGTCCTTGATGACGTTGGTGCGCAGGGCCAGGCCGGCCTGGCGGAATTCCGGGTCGCCCGAATACACCGGCTCGACCTGGATCGAGACGTCGTGCTGGAACTTGGCGCCGTCGGTGACATGCAGGTCGACGTAGGTCAGCGGATCCCAGGCGTTCACCAGTTTCAGCATGGCCGCCATCTCGGGCGAATCGGCCTTCACATAGTCGCGGTTCAGGTTGAAGTTCTGGGCGGTGGTGCGCCAGCCCATCTCGACCGGGCCGCGCTGGTTCGGGCGGTTCCACTTGCCGAAGCGCTCATGGCCGTCGACGTTGAACACCGGGACGAACAGCAGTACCTGCTTGTCGAGGGCGCCCTTGGCCAGCTTGCCGTTCAGGGTCTCGCGCAGGGCCAGGAAGCCGGCGTCCTTGCCGTCGATCTCGCCGGCGTGGATGCCGCCCTGGATCAGGGTCACCGGCAGGCCCTGCTTGCGCGCCGCCTGCGGCGTGAAGGCGCCGGTGTTCGAGACGACCAGCGCCATCATCGGACGGTTCTCCGGCGTGCGGCCGAACTCGATGCACTTCACCTGCTTCGGATAGGCTTTCTGGAAGTCGGCGCACAGCTTGATGACTTCGTCGTAGCGGCCGGTGGCCTGGAAGCCCGAGCGTTCGGAAATGGTGGTGAGCTCAGGGGCCGCATGGGCCAGGGGAACGGCGGCCAGCATGGCCAGCAGCAGGGCGGAACGGATCATCGGAAAACTCCAGCAATCGATCGGGTGGCAAAGCGAAGGATTATAGACCTGTTTCCAGAATGAAAACGGCCCGCACTGGCGGGCCGTTTTGTATCCTGCGAACCTTAATTACGCGGCCTGGTGTAGATCGAGATTTCCTTGGCCGGATGGCGCACGAGCTCCATCGGCACCTGACGTGCGCGGGTGGCCGGCGGGCAGGTGCCGGTCTCGCGGTAGCTCAGGGCCGCGGCCAGCAGGCCTTCGCTGCGGTCGCCCAGCGGCTTCGACAGGTCGTCGGCCACCTGGCAGGTGGCGGCCAGGCCGTCCGGGAAGTCGCCGAAGCCCTTGTGGTTCACGCCCTTGAACTCGATCGAGAAGTAGGTGGTGCCGCAGTTCGCCGTCGGCGTGAAGCCATAGGGCTTGCCGCAGGTCTGGCTGCCGATCACGTCGACCTGGACGTCGGCGCCGCGCAGGCCGTTGATCACCGCTTCGCTGGCCGAGCAGGTGCCCGGGGTCGTCAGGATGCTCACACGCTTCAGGCCCAGGTAAGGCAGCGGCGTGCCCGAACGTACCGGGTTCGGTGAGCTGAAGCCGTAGGCGCTGCTCAGGAAGGGAATTGGAGCCTGTTGCGGCGTCTTGTCGTTGTACTGGAGGCGCTCGAAGGTCTTGCCGGTGGTCTGGGCCGGGCCGGCGATCATGTAGGACAGTTCGCTGGCCACATACAGCAGGCCGCCACCGTTGTAGCGCATGTCGAGCACCAGGTCGACCACGCCGGCTGCGCGGAAGGTGGCGAAGGCATCGACCAGTTCCTTTTCCGAGACTGCATTGTGGGTCTCGAAGCTCAGGTAGCCCACCTTGCCGGTCGGGGTGTCGAACACCTGCACCAGCTTGACCGGATCGACCACGACGTCGGCGCCGGTCATCGTCACGTCATAGGTGGTGCTGCCGCGCTGCAGGGTGAAGCTGTGCGGGGTGCCCGCGGTTTCCGGGAACAGGCCGGCATTGATCTTCTCCACCGTGGCGGCATCGGTGCCGTTGATGAAATCGACGCCGTCCACCTTGATCAGCTTATCGCCGCGCTGCAGGCCGGCCGCCGCCGCGGGTGAGCCCGGTTCCACCAGCGTCACCAGCCAGGTGCGCGGCGCGGTGGCGCTGTTGCGCTTCCAGGTGACGCCGTAGCCCAGGTCGATGCCCGAGTTCTGCAGCTTGTCCCACTCTTCGGTGGTATAGGTGAAGTGGTACTTGTCCTTCGGCTGGCCGGATTCGGTCAGGGCCGGCGACTTGAGCACCTCGAAGTAGTCGAGGGCGTTGGTGAACTCCGCCATCCGGTAGGTGTTCGGGATCTCGTTGTACCAGAGATAATTTTCGTTGGCCCAGGCGCGCAGGAACTTCAGCTCGTCGAGCAGGGTGCCCTGCCTGTCCGGGAAGGGCCGGCCGAACAGGTCGACGCCAGTGCGCGGCTTGGCGCACATGTTGGCGTAGGTGGTCGACGCTGCCAGCAGGTTCGGATTGAGGTCTTCCGGGGACGGCGTGCCGACCGGCGGATTCGGATTGGCCGGCGGATTCGGATTGACCGGGGGAGCCGGCTGCTGGCCGGTCTGGTCCGGACGGGTGCCGATACCTGGCGAACCGCCGCCACCGCCGCAACCGGCGAGGATGGCAGCTGCGGCCAGCAGCGCAGCGATCAGGCGGGGAGCGGTCGACGAACGACCATGTGCATATGACGATCTCATGCGCCTGATTATAGACGTCGCCATCGGGCCGGAGTGCAACCAACTGTAACAGTTGGGTCTGAGGAACAACAAGAAATGCTAGGAAGATATGGCCGGCGCAACCGGCCATATCAAGCTGTCAATCAAGCAGCGCGCGGAGCCGATGCGGAAGGCTGGTGGAAGGCCGCCACCAGCGCCGCTTCCTTCTGCTTGGCCGCCTTCAGGTGGCGCTCCTTCACGTGGCCGTAGCCGCGGATGTCTTCGGGAATGCTGGCGATGGCCACCGCCTGCGCCACGTTTTCAGGCGTCAGCTTCGGCAGCAGCGCTTCCACGGTCTGGCGGTATTCCCCAATCAGCGCACGCTCGGTGCGGCGCTCGGCGGTGTAGCCGAACACGTCGAACGGTGTGCCGCGCAGGCCTTTCAGTTTCGCCAACACGCCAAACGCTTTCAACATCCACGAACCATATTCCTGCTTCAGCGCGCGGCCTTCCTTGTCGTGCTTGGCCAGCAGCGGCGGCGCCAGGTGGAACTTGAGCTTGATGTCGCCTTCAAACATGTTGGCGATCTTGGCGCGGAACATCGGGTCGGTGTGCAGGCGGGCGACTTCGTACTCGTCCTTGTAGGCCATCAGCTTGTAGAAGTAGCGCGCCACGGCTTCGGTCAGGCGGGTGCCGCGTTTGCCACCCTCGAGCTTCGCTTCCTCGGCGCGCACCCGGTCCACGAAGGCCTTGTACTGCGAGGCGTAGGCGGCGTTCTGGTAGGCGGTGAGCAGTTCGACGCGGCGGTTGATGATGTCGTCCAGGCTCTCGCTGCGCTTGAACTCGATCACCTGGGCGGGCGTGGCCAGCTTCTTCACGGAAGCCAGGTCGTGGGCGGCCGTGCGGCCCCAGTGGAAGGCCGCCTTGTTGAAGGCGACCGACACGCCATTCAATTCGATCGCTTTCAGGAGCGAGGCTTCCGTAAGGGGCACGTGGCCCTTCTGGAAGGCGTAGCCGAGCATGAACATATTGGTCGCGATCGCGTCGCCCATCAGGGCGGTCGCAATCTTGCCGGCGTCCACGAAGTCGACCTTGTCGGCACCGCAGGCCTGCAGGATGGCGCCGCGCGAACCTTCGGCCGGGAACTGCCAGTCCGGGTTCTTCACGAAAGCGGCGGTAGTGGCGCCGGTCGAATTCACGGCGGCCCAGGTGCGGCCTTCGCCCATGCGGCTCAGGGCATCGCGGCTGGCGGTGACGATCTGGTCGCAGCCGATCACCAGGTCGGCGCTGCCGGTGCCGACGCGGGTCGAGTGCAGGTCGGCCTGGTGCTCGGCCAGGCGCACGTGCGACATCACAGGGCCGCCCTTTTGCGCGAGGCCCGACTGGTCGAGCACGACCGCGCCCTTGCCTTCCACGTGGGCTGCCATTGCCAGGATCTGGCCGACGGTGACGACACCGGTGCCGCCGACGCCGGCGATCAGGATGCCGAACGGATCGGCGACCGACGGAATGCTTGGCATCGGCAGCTCTGGCGGCGTGGTATCCGCCGTCGCCGCTTTCTTGGGCTTCTTCAGGCCACCGCCTTCGACGGTGACGAAGCTTGGGCAGAAGCCGGAGACGCAAGAGAAGTCCTTGTTGCACGAGGACTGGTTGATCTGGCGCTTGCGGCCCAGTTCCGTTTCCAGCGGCTCGACCGACAGGCAGTTCGACTGCACCGAGCAGTCGCCGCAGCCTTCGCACACGGCTTCGTTGATGACGGCGCGCTTGGCTGGGTCGGGGAACTCGCCCTTCTTGCGGCGGCGGCGCTTCTCGGAGGCGCAGGTCTGGTCGTAGATCACGGCGGAGACGCCCGGCATTTCGCGCAGTTCCTTCTGCACGTCCATCAGCTCGGAGCGGTGGCGCACGGTGACGCCTTCGGCCCAGGCGTAATCGTCCGGGTATTTTTCCGGTTCGTCGGTGACGACGATGATCGGGCGCACGCCTTCGGCGGCGATCTGGCGCGTGATCATGCCCGGATCGAGCGGACCGTCCACGTTCTGGCCGCCGGTCATGGCGACCGCATCGTTATAGAGAATCTTGTAGGTGATGTTGACCTTCGCGGCCACCGCGGCGCGGATCGCCAGGATGCCCGAGTGGAAGTAGGTGCCGTCGCCAAGGTTCACGAACACGTGCTTCTCGTCGGTGAACGGCGATTGGCCGATCCAGGTGGTGCCTTCCGCGCCCATGTGGGTGAAGGTCGAGGTCTCGCGGTCCATCCACAGGACCATGTAGTGGCAACCGATGCCGGCCATGGCGCGCGAGCCTTCCGGCACCTTGGTCGAGCTGTTGTGTGGGCAGCCCGAGCAGAAGTACGGGATGCGGTCGGTTTCCGGATTCGCCTTCGCCGGGATCGACTTCAGCACCAGCTCTTTCTGCTCCAGGTAGGCGATGCGCTGTTTCACGCGCTGCTCGACCGGATGGCCGGCGCAGTAGTGCGAGATGCGCGACGCGATGGCGCGCGCGATCTGGGCCGGGTTCAGCTCATAGGTGGCCGGCAGCAGCCAGTCGCCGTGGCCCATGCGGTCCTTGTTGCTCCATTCGCCGGTGTCGTCGAACTTGCCGACCACGCGCGGACGCTCGCTGTCCGGCAGGTTGTACAGCGCTTCCTTGAGCGCGTATTCCATCACCTGGCGTTTTTCTTCGACCACCAGGATCTCGTCCAGGCCGCGCGCGAACTCGTGCACGCCTTCCGACTCGAGCGGCCAGGTCATGCCGACCTTGTACAGGCGCAGGCCGATGTCCGCCGCCGCCTGTTCGTCGATGCCGAGGTCGGCCAGGGCCTGGCGCGTGTCGACATAGCTCTTGCCGGCGGTGATGATGCCGATCTTTGGCTTCTTGCTGTCCCAGATGATGCGATTGAGCTTGTTGGCACGGGCATAGGCCAGGGCGGCATACCACTTGAAGTTGCTCATGCGGACTTCCTGGTCCAGCACGGCGTCTGGCCAGCGGATATTCAGGCCACCCGGCGGCAGTTCGAAGTCGCTCGGCATGGCGATTTGCACGCGGTCCGGATCGAGGTCGACCACGGCGCCCGACTCGATGATGTCGGTAACGCACTTCATCGACACCCACAGGCCGGTATAGCGGCTCATGGCCCAGGCGTGCAGGCCGAAGTCCAGGTATTCCTGCACGGACGAGGGGTACAGGACCGGAATGCCGCAGTGGGTCAGGATGTGGTCGGACTGGTGCGCGGTCGAGGAGGACTTGGCCGCATGGTCGTCGCCGGCCAGCACCAGCACGCCGCCGTGCTTCGAGGAGCCGGCATTGTTACCGTGCTTGAAGACGTCGCCGCAGCGGTCCACGCCCGGGCCCTTGCCGTACCACATGGCAAACACGCCGTCGTATTTGGCGTCCTTGTACAGATTGGTCTGCTGGGTGCCCCAGACGGCGGTCGCCGCCAGGTCTTCGTTCATGCCCGGGTGGAACTTGACGTGGTGGGCGTCCAGGTGCTTCTTCGCCTTCATCGCGGTCTGGTCGACGGCGGTGACCGGCGAGCCGCGGTAGCCGGTGATGTAGCCGGCGGTGTTCAGGCCAGCCTTGAGGTCGCGCTCGCGCTGGAGCATGGGCAGGCGCACCAGGGCCTGGGTGCCGGTCATGAACGCGCGGCCGCGTTCGAGCGTCCACTTGTCGTCGAGGGTGATGTCGTGCTGGGGCAGCGCGAGATTGGCGCGCTCGAGGGGTGCGTTCATGCGGTGTCTCCGTCAACTTGTGCAGGGCGCTGGCTCTTGATGGCTCTTGGTGCGCGCAGGATGGGCTGGCCAGCCCATCCGATCAGCCGCACAGTATAGTCCTGCCCCCAAAGCATTAAATTCCAAACAATTCCCCCGCCCAGTCAATTTGCGCAATAAAATTGCCGTGTTTGCGAATCTACCGAGGAAACCATGTCAAAAATCGAGCTGGACAAGACCGACCGCAAGATCCTGGCTGTCCTGCAGACGGACGGCCGGCTGTCGAACCAGGACGTGGCCGAGCGCGTCAACCTGTCCCCTTCCCCCTGCCTGCGCCGCATCAAGCGCCTGGAAGAAGCGGGCGTGATCCGCCAGTATGTGGCGCTGGTGGACCCGGACAAGATCGGGCTCGGGCTGCTTGCCTATGTGAACGTGCGCCTGGAAAAGCACAGTGAAGTGGCGGGTGGCGCGCGTGGCACGCCGGGCTTGCCGGCAACTTCTCCGCGCAACGACTTCGCAGTGTCGGTCGGCACCTGGCCGGAAGTGGTGGCCTGCTATGCGATGACCGGAGAGATGGATTTCCTGCTGCGCGTGCACGTGGAAGACATGGACCACTTCTCGCGCTTCATGATGGGGACGCTGCTCAAGCATCCGGCGGTGCTGGATGTGAAGTCGAGTTTTGCCTTGCAGAGGATTAAGGAGACCACAGCGTTGCCGGTAGCCGGGTAGGGTGGGCGGGTATCCCGCCCACGCGGTCAAATCACGTGTGAATTGACGCGCCGAGGCTTAAATCCTGTTCATTGACCGCGTGGGCAGGAATTTAGTCCACTGGACTAAATTCCCCCGCCCACCCTACGAACTTGGGTTCCGGCCTTCGCCGGAACGACGTTGATTAGGGCCGCGTTTTATTCGGGATTACTTCTTCGGCGTCAGCCACTTCACCGCCGCCCGCGCATTCGCCTTGACGGTGTAATCGATCACCGCCCACTGCTCCTCCAGCGCCTCCGCCATCACGCTCGCCGGGCTCGGTGGCGGCAGTTGCAGGTAGGCATCCGCCTCACCATATTCGCGCTTGATCTCCATCCCCGCCTTCTTGGCGATATGCATCATGGTCTGGTTCGAGGTCAGGCACTGCATGTAGAGCGTGTCGACGTCGGCATTGCGGCAGTGAATCGCCGCGCGCTGGAACAGGCGCGAGCCGACGCCCTGCCCGCGTGCGGACTGCGAGACCGACACCCCGAACTCGGCCACCCGCTCCTTCGCGGTCGGCTTGCCCTTGTCCGCCTTGGCAAAAGCCAGGTGCCCCACGCCGACCAGCTGGAACACGCGGTTCACCACGCCAAACACGATGTCATGCCTGAAGTCGATCTTGGCGACGTAGTTGGCGATCGCGTCATCGGGAATGACGCTGCCGAAGCGCAGCAGGCGATCGCTATCGTCCAGCGCCAGGAAGTGGCGCAGGATGCGGCGGCGATCGCGCTCGCCCAGTTCCTTGACGAGCACGGTGGGACGGCCGGGTTTGCCACGCAGGCCTTGCAGCCACCGTGTCAGCGGATTGTCCATGCGTGCGATCCTTTTGTGCAGTGCAACATAACGCCCATTGTAGCGGATTCCGCTATTGCGCGCCGTCCTTTGCCGGCCCGGTCCATTGCGCTTCCGGGCTGACCACGAACACGCCCTTGCCCGCCTGCTTGGCCTCGTACATGGCCTTGTCGGCTTCGGCCAGCAGCGCCGCCGAGCCACGCGCGGCGCCAGCGTGGCCTCGGGCGCTGGAGATGCCGATACTGGCCGAGATCGAGACGGGATTGCCGTCCGCCTCGGTCACCGACTTGATCTGGTCGAGCGCCAGCTGGGCCACCCGCAACGCGCCTTCGCGCGAGGCGACGTCTTCCAGCATGATCACGAACTCGTCGCCGCCCAGGCGCGCCAGCGCATCTTCGGCGCGCAGCTTTTCCTGCACCCGGCGCGCCACCATCTGCAGCACCAGGTCGCCGGTGGCGTGGCCATAGGTGTCGTTCACGGCCTTGAAGCCGTCCAGGTCGATGAACATGATCACCACCACCGAATCGCGGCGGGTGGCGCGGGCCAGCGCGCGCTCGAGCAGGCGGGTCAGCTGGCGGTAATTGATCAGGCCCGTCAGGCTGTCGTGCTGGGCCAGGCGTTCGAGCTGCTTCGACTGCGCTTCCAGCTCGGCGGTGCGCTCGGCAACGCGGTGCTCGAGGTTTTCGTTGGCCGCCGTCAGCTGCTGGTTGACCACCCCGATGATGCGGTAGCTGCGCCGCAGCCGCATGCCGGCATAGGCCAGCAGGAGCAGCAGGAAGGCCGAGTAGGCGAACAGGTAGCCGCGGTAGCGCTCGCGCACCGCCTGTGCGGCGTCGAATGAACGGTCGAACTCGCGCCCCAGCCGGTCGAGCGCGGCGCCGGTGGCGGTGGCGGCGATCTGCGCTTCCAGCCGGTTTTCCAGCGGGCGCTTCTCCAGAATCACGCGCGAGGACTTGATGATGGCGTCCATCTTCTCGATCACGGCTGGCGAGAAGGCGATCTCCTGGGCCGCGATGTCGCCCAGGATCTCGTCGATGCGCGCCGCCAGCGGCGCGCCTGGTACGACGTTGTAGCGCAGGATCTCGGTCAGGAGGGCGTTGAGCGAGGCGTCCAGCCGGATCACCAGGCGTGCCGGCGCCAGTGCGCCTTCGATGCCGCCCAGCTCGGTCTTGAGGTCGGCCACGGCCGGCGGCAGGTAGGTCAGCGCCTCGCGCAGCGGCGGGTTGTGGCGCGCGAACTGGGCGGTGAGCAGCTCCTTGCGCTGCATGGCGTCGCGCAGCTGGCTGTAGGCGCTTTCCACGGCCGGGCTGGACGCTTCCGGTACCGCTTCGCCGATGCGCACCATCAGGTCTTGCATGCGCGGCAGCTGGGTGGTCAGCTGCGCGGTGGCGGGAGCGCGGCCGATGTGGGAGCGCAGGATGTTGGCATCCCATTCGGCATCGAGCTTTTCCAGCTCGCGCAGGTTGAGCATCACGTCGTTGCGGACGCCGGGATCGGTTCCTTCCGAACGAATATAGAAAAAGGCGAGCAGCAATGCCAGCACCAGCACCGCCAGGCCAGCGAGTTGCAGGCGGCGACGCGGTTTCAAGCTCGCTACGCGCTGCGCCAGCACGGCAACCATCCAACCTCCGTTACATCTTTACGTTGTTATCCGGAGAAGCATAGCAAAACCCGGCCGTTGTTGGGTGTTCGGCTCACGGATGCTTTGCCGATGCGCGCGCACTTGCTGGACGCGCGGTCGGGAAACCCGACCACCCTACGGTTCTCTTAGCGCCGCCTTGACCGCCGAGACGCGCGCCGCGTGCACGGCTTCCGGGATCTTTTCTTTGGCGTCCGCATAGCGCGCCGCCACCTCGCCGGCATTCACGGCGCGCGCCGCCGCGAGGGCGCGCAGTAGGTAAGCCCGCTGTGGATAGTCCTGGTGACGCATCGGGTGTTCCTCGTGCCCGCGTCCGCGCGCGTCGCACTCGGAGGCCAGCAGCATCTGGGCGAAGCGCTCCGGTTTGCGGAAGGCGTCGCAGCGCTCGAACAGGGTGACGATGGTATTCGGCCGCATCTCCTGGGCGCGGCTGACGTTGCCGTGCTCGCGCGCCGTCATCTGGGCCAGGTCGCGGCATTCGTTGGGCACCTTCAGGCGCTTGCATACCGCTGTCACCAGCTTCATGCCGAGGAATTCGTGGCCATGGTGGGCCGGCCAGGTCTCGCTCGGGGTGGCGCCCTTGCCCAGGTCGTGCACCAGGGCGGCAAAGCGCACCTCGAGCGGCAGACCCTGTGACGCGGCGTAGTCGATCACCAGCATGATGTGCACGCCGGTGTCGACTTCCGGGTGGTGCAGCGGCGGCTGCGGCACGCCCCACAGGGCGTCGAGTTCGGGCAGGATGCGGGCCAATGCGCCGCAGTCGCGCAGCACGGCGAACATGCGCGAAGGCCGTTCTTCCATCAGGCCACGCGACAGCTCCTGCCACACGCGCTCCGGCACCAGCGCATCGACTTCCCCTGCCGCCACCATGCCCTGCATCAGCGCGAGGGTGGTCTCGTGCACCCGGAAATCCGGGAAGCGCGCGGCAAACCGCGCCAGGCGCAGGATGCGCACCGGGTCTTCGGCGAAGGCCTTGGAGACGTGGCGGAAGATGCGGTTCTTGAGGTCTTCCTGGCCATGGTACGGGTCGACGATGCTGCCGTCTTCCGCGCGCGCCATGGCGTTGATGGTGAGGTCGCGCCGCACCAGATCGTCCTCGAGCGTGACCTCGGGCGAGGTGTGGAACACGAAGCCGTGGTAGCCGGGCGCGGTCTTGCGCTCGGTGCGGGCCAGTGCGTATTCCTCCTGCGTGTCGGGATGCAGGAAGACCGGGAAATCCTTGCCGACCGGGCGAAAGCCCTGCGCCAGCATCTCGCTTGGCGTGGCGCCGACCACCACGTGGTCGCGGTCTGTTACCGGGCGTCCCAGCAGCTCGTCGCGCACGGCGCCGCCGACCACGTAGCTGCGCACGCTGTTACTCATCCTTACTCCTGCGGCAGGTCGAGGTCGTGCGCCGGGGTCGGGTCGTCCTCACGCATCGCTTCATCGACCCAGCGCGCCACCGCCGGGTGGGCCAGCACGCGCTCGCAATAGGCCTGCAGCGCCGGCGCCAGCGCCACGCCATAGGTCTTGAAGCGGCACACCACCGGGGCGTAGAAGGCGTCGGCGATCGAGAAGTCGCCGAACAGGAAGCTGTGGTGGCCGAAGCGCGACAGGCAGTCTTCCCAGATCTCGCAGATGCGGCCGATGTCGGCCTGGGCGCCCGGCGTGCGGCCGCGTCCCGGCAGGCGCGCCTGGATGTTCATCGACATCGCGCTGCGCAGTTCGGAAAAGCCCGAGTGCATCTCGGCCACCACCGAGCGCGCCAGCGCGCGTGCGGCGACGTCCTGCGGCCACATGTGCTTGTCCGGGAACTGCTCGGCCAGGTATTCGACGATGGCCAGGCTGTCCCAGATCGTCATCTCGCCGGCCAGCAGCACCGGCACCCTGCCCGCGTGCGAATAGCGCGCGATGTTGGCGGCGGTATCGGGCTTGTCCAGCAGGACGCGGATCTCGGTGAAGGGGATGCCGAACGCGACTGCGGCCACCCACGGCCGCATCGACCACGACGACACATTCTTGTTGCCGATGACGAGGGTCAGGCCCGGCTGGCGGGCCGCCTCGAGGGTGGAAGACAGGGTCGGGTCGAGTTCGATGGTCTGCATGGTGTCCTGTAATAGTGGTTAGCGGCCGGCGTGCTCACGGTAATCGTCCAGGCCCTTGGGCGTCGCCAGGTAGTGCGGCGCCGCGGCCTCGAGCGCTGTGAGCTTGATTCCCAGCGCCTCGGCTGTCAAGGCTTGTGTTTGCGGATCGACCACATTATCGGTCTTCATGGTGGCGAGGTTGTCGCGCGAGATGAGCGGGTCGCCCGGCAGCAGCTCGAACAGCCGGGCCTCCAGCCGCGCGGCCCAGTCGGGCAAGGGCAGCACGTGGCGTTCGTGGCCGGCATAGCGGCCGGCCAGCTGCACCAGCTCGGCCAGGGTGTAGACCTGCGGCCCGCCCAGCTCGATCTCAAGGCCGCGCGTGCGCGGTTCACGCAGGGCCAGGGCAAAGGCGGCGGCGACGTCCTCGACGTACACCGGCTGGATGCGCGCCTGCGCGCAGGCCAGCGGCAGCACCGGGAGGTGGCGCTGCAACCTGGCGAAGACGGTCAGGAAGTGGTCGCCCGGCCCGAACACGATCGAGGGACGGAAGATGGTGGCGGCCACGCGCGGGTCGCTGCGCGCGGCGCGTTCGCCGTCGGCTTTCGAGCGCTGGTACATCGACGCCCCCGTGGGGCTGGCGCCGAGCGCGCTCATGTGCAGGTAGCGCGGCACGCCCAGCTCCGCACAGGCCTGCACTAAGCGGCGCGGCAACTCCACGTGCAGGCGCCGGAAGCCGGGACCATAGGGCTCGCCATGGCCTCCGTTCAGCACCCCGACCAGGTTGATCACGGCGTCGCGCCCGGCCACCAGGCGCCGCAGCGTGGCGTCGTCGTGGATGTCGGCCACTTCCAGGTCGAGATAGGGCAAGGTGGTCAAGCCCTTGGCCGCTTCGTAGTGGCGCGCCGGGACGACGGTGCCGACGCCCTCCTCCGCCAGGCGCGCCAGCAGGTGGCCGCCGATGAAACCGGTCCCTCCGATGACCACCACGTTCTGTGCGCGCATGGTCTTCTCCTTGCTGTGCTGTTACAACACTCAGGGCAGCATGGCGGAACGCTCGCGCGGCTGTACCGGGCGCACCCGGGTGCGGATCGAC
Organism: Massilia sp. IC2-477; assembly: GCF_020707265.1. GTDB lineage: Bacteria > Pseudomonadota > Gammaproteobacteria > Burkholderiales > Burkholderiaceae_D > Telluria. The sequence continues at coordinate 582,200 of NZ_JAJFEQ010000002.1, read as the reverse complement.
TGCGGCTTGTTCTCGAACACGGCGGCGTAGTTGGTGGCGTTGGCCAGCACGTTGCGCACGTAGTTGCGTGTTTCCGAGAACGGGATCGATTCGACGAAGACCGCGCCTTCCATCGGCTGGTCGAGCAGGCCGCGCCAGGCGCGGGCACGCGAAGGCCCGGCGTTGTAGGCGGCGGTGGCGAGGATTTCGTCGCCGTCGAAGTTTTCCAGCACCATGTTCATGTAATTGGCGCCGAGCGTGATATTGGTCCGCAAATCGTTCAGCATGCCGTGCACGAAGTTATCCATCCCGATCTTGGCCGCCACCCACTTGCCGGTGGCCGGCATCACCTGCATCAGGCCGGAGGCGCCGACGCCGGAGCGCGCATCGCTGATGAAGCGCGACTCCTGGCGAATCAGGCCATAGACCCAGGCTTTATCCAGGCCCAGGCCCTGCGCGGTCGGGTGCAGGACGTCCAGGTGCGGCGCCGGGAAACGCTGCGAGTAGTCGAGTTCGGTGCGGGTGCGCAGCGAGGTCTCGACCGTGCGGTCGAGCAGGTCGTTGCGGCGAGCGATTTCGCCGGCAGCCAGCAACTGACGGTCAGACATGCCGCGCAGCGCCCAGTTCCATTCGCGGTTGCCTTCCGCGCGCAGGCGCAAGGCATAGAACTTCAATGCGCGCTGCAGGCTCGGGTTGGCGTTCACCGATGCCAGCTCTTCCGTGCTGAGCGGCATGATGGGCGGCGGCGCCACCACCTGGCGGCCGAGGTCGTCCAGCGCCAGCTGGCCATAGAAATGGTGCTGGCTGGCGACGCGCTCGAGTGCCGCCGTCGCTTCGGCCTGCCTGCCCTCCTGCCGGTCGGCGCGCGCCAGCCAGTAGACCCAGACGTTTTCGGCGCGCAAATTTGACGGCATCGACTCGATGGTCGCACGAACGGTTTTCCAGTCGCCGCGGCGCAGGGCGATGCGGGTCTTCCACTGCAGCTGCTCGTTGGTCAGGCGCGCCCCATTTGTGCGCTGCCAATAGTTGTAGGCCTCGGGCGAGAGCGCGATCGAGGCCGCATGCGCGATGCTGGCCCAGCCGATGGCGCGTTCCTCGCTGCTCAGTTTCGGGCTGTTCTTGTCCAGCGCCACCGTCGCCAGCTTCAGGCTGGTGCGCGCCATGCGGCCGACCGCGACCAGGTAGATGGTGCGTTCGGCGCGGGTGTTGCCGATGCCGCGCGCCATGGCCACGGCCGGCACGTCGACCGCCTGGGCGGCGCGGGTGTCGGATGCGCCCAGCAGCAGCGCGATACGGCGTGCCGGACCGGTGGCGTCGGCTTCGCCGGCCAGGCGCAGCTGCCACACCAGGTCGTCCTCGTTGAACTGGCCGGTCTGGATCAGCTGGGCCATCAGGGCCGTGCAGGCTTCGCCGTAGCCGGCCGGATTGACGAGCAAGGCCCGCGCTTCCTGCCCCACCTGTTCGCCGCGGCTGGCGCGCGCCAGCAGGGCGTAGCAGCGGATCTGCAGGTTGTCGCCGCGCGCCAGCTGGCCCGCTTCGCGCTCGAAGCCGGCGAAGTCGCGGCGCCGGCCCAGGTCGAGCAGCCATTCGGTACGCAGCTGCTCGGCCACCGCCGTGCCCTCGTGGCGGCGCAGGACCTCGCGGATCTCGTCGGCCGTGGCGTCGCGCATCCGGGTTTTCAGACGATAATAGTCGACGTAGGACGCCAGCGGATAGGACGGCGGCAGGCGCGATGCGAGCGCGTTGACGCGCACGGCATCGTTCTGGCGCGCGGCCTCGCGCAGCAGCATGAAGGTATCGTCGTCGGCGCGGTTGTCGACTGCGGGCGCACCGGGAACGGTGGGGGCGCCGGCAGGCACCGGCGGCACGGCCTGGGCGGCCGGCGGGGCCTCAGGCGCAGACTCGGCGTGGACCGTGCCTGGGTACAGCGTCCACGATGCAAACACAATGGCAAGGGCGGCCGGCAGGGAGCCGGTTGTCAAACTCGATTGAAACATCCACAACTCTCAATGTACGCTGCATTCATACCATGACCGGCGAATCAAGAATACCATGTGCCCCCGGGCTCCTGCCAGCCACTGGCGCAAGCGCCATGGTCGAGAAACCACAGTTGCGCCGGATGCTGAAGGAACGGCGCCGCGCCATCGACCATGCCACCCGGCGCAGCTGGGACGACCGCATCGGCGCCCGCGTGCTGGCATGGTGGCGCGAGCATCCCGGCGCCGTGCTGGGCGTGTACTGGCCACTGGCCGGCGAACCGGACCTGCGTCCAGCCTACGCGGAATTGGCAGAGGCAGGCGTACGGCTGGCCCTGCCTGTTGTGCTGGAACGTGATGCAGCGCTCGGCTTTGCCGAATGGGTGCCGGGAGAGCCGACCGTGGCGGATAGCCTGGGCGTGGGGGTGCCGGCGGAACTGCGCATGGTAGACAGGCCGGATGTGCTGCTGGTCCCCTGCCTGGGATTCGATGCGCGCGGCTACCGGCTGGGGTATGGGGGTGGGTTTTATGACAGGACGCTGGCTACCGAGCCACGGCCCAGGACGCTGGGGATTGCGTACGCGTGCCAGCAGGCGGAGTTCGAGATTGGGGAATATGACATTCCCCTCGATCAGATCATTACGGAACTGTAGGGTGGGCAGGTTTCCTGCCCACGCGGTCAACGGTCGCCAGCGCATGCGCGACAGATCCTATTGCAGCGATCACCGCGTGGGCGGAAACCCGCCCACCCTACACATCACTTGACGAGACGTTGCCAGATCGCGGTCGTCGCCGCCGCCTGGTTCATGCTGTAGAAATGCAGCCCCGGCGCCCCGCCCGCGAGCAGGCGTTCGCACAGGCTGGTGACCACGTCGAGACCAAAAGCCTTGATCGAGGCCGAATCGTCGCCGAAGCTGGCCAGCTTGTTGCGCACCCAGCGCGGGATCTCGGCGCCGCACATGTCCGAGAAGCGCATCAGCTGGGTGTAATTGGTGATCGGCATGATGCCTGCCACGATCGGCACGTCCACGCCCAGCCTGCGCGCATTGTCGACGAAGTCGAAATAGGCATCGGCGTTGTAGAAATACTGGGTGATGGCGGCATTCGCGCCGGCCTGCACCTTGCGCGCGAAGGCCTGCAGGTCGTCCTGGGGCGAACGCGCTTGCGGATGCATTTCCGGATAGGCCGCCACTTCGATGTGGAACCAGTCGCCGGTTTCCTTGCGGATGAATTCAACCAGCTCGTTGGCGTAGCGGAATTCGCCGCCGGCGCCGTAGCCGCTCGGCAGATCGCCGCGCAGCGCGACCAGGCGGCGGATGCCGTTGTCCCGGAACTGCTGCAGGATGGCGCGGATCGATTCGCGGCTGCCGCCCACGCAGGACAGGTGCGGCGCGGCCTGGTGGCCTTCGGATTTGATCTCGAGCACGGTCTGCAGCGTGCCCTGCTGGGTGGTGCCGCCGGCGCCGAAAGTCACCGAGAAATACTTCGGCTGCAACTCGGCCAGCTTCTGGCGCACGACGCGCAGTTTCTGCGCGCCTTCGTCGGTCTTCGGCGGGAAGAACTCGATACTGAAATTAGGAGTTTCCATCGTTGTCTTTGAGGAGCAAGGTAGAAAGCGCCCACGAAATGATGCTGTACAGGATGGCTGCCAGGAAGGCGGAGCCGAATCCCCTGACGTCGAAGCCCTCGATCCAGTGCGACACCATCCAGAACAGGAGGGCGTTGATGACGAGGATGAACAGGCCCAGCGAGACGACGGTGACCGGCAGGGTCAGGATCACCAGCACGGGACGGATCAGGGTGTTGACCAGCCCCAGCACGAGCGCGGCAATCAGCGCGGTCGTGAAATTGGTGACGTGAACGGACGACATCAGGAACGGCAGGGCCATCAGGGCCACGGCATTGATCAGCCAGGTAAGCAGCAGGCGCATTGCATCGACTTTCGTGGTACGCGGGCGTGCCTTCACAGGATCGTGAAAGGACGCCCGGCTGTTGAAAAAAGGGCGCTGGTTTTGGTTAAACTCAGCGCCCGCATCAGCTACCTAAGGATTAGTAACGGTAGTGGTCCGGCTTGTACGGACCTTCCTTCTGCACCGAGATGTAGGCGGCCTGCTCGTCGGTCAGCGTGGTCAGCTGGGCGTTGAGCTTCTTGAGCTGCAGGCGGGCGACCTTTTCGTCCAGGTGCTTCGGCAGCGTGTAGACGCCGACCGGGTACTTGTCGGTGTTGGCGTACAGCTCGATCTGGGCGATGGTCTGGTTCGCGAACGACGAGCTCATCACGTACGACGGGTGGCCGGTACCGCAGCCGAGGTTCACCAGGCGGCCTTCGGCCAGCAGGATGATGCGCTTGCCATCCGGGAAGATCACGTGATCGACCTGCGGCTTGATGTTTTCCCACTCATACTTCTTGAGCGCGGCGACTTCGATCTCGTTGTCGAAGTGGCCGATGTTGCAGACGATCGCCTGGTCCTTCATGCGCTGCATGTGCGCTTCGGTGATGACGTGGTAGTTGCCGGTGCAGGTAACAAAAATGTCGCCGTGTTCGGCAGCGTAGTCCATGGTCACGACGCGATAGCCTTCCATCGCGGCCTGCAGGGCGCAGATCGGATCGATCTCGGTAACCCACACTTGCGCCGACAGCGCGCGCATGGCCTGGGCCGAGCCCTTGCCCACGTCGCCGTAGCCGGCGATCACGGCGATCTTGCCGGCGACCATGACGTCGGTCGCGCGCTTGATGCCGTCCACCAGCGATTCGCGGCAGCCGTACAGGTTGTCGAACTTCGACTTGGTGACGGAGTCGTTGACGTTGATTGCCGGGAAGGCCAGCTTGCCTTCCTGGTGCATCTGGTACAGGCGGTGCACGCCGGTGGTGGTTTCTTCGGTCACGCCCTTGATGCAAGGCAAGCGCTTGGAGTACCACGACGGATCACGCGCCAGGCGGCCCTTGATCGAGTTGAACAGGCAGATTTCTTCTTCCGAGCCCGGCTTGTCCAGCACCGAGATGTCCTTTTCCGCGCGCACGCCCAGGTGCAGCAGCAGCGTGGCGTCGCCGCCGTCGTCCAGGATCATGTTGGCGTGGTTGTCGCCCGGCCATTCGAAAATGCGGTGGGTGTATTCCCAGTACTCGTCCAGGGTCTCGCCCTTGACGGCGAACACCGGGGTGCCGACTTGAGCGATGGCGGCGGCAGCGTGGTCCTGGGTCGAGTAGATGTTGCACGACGCCCAGCGCACTTGGGCGCCGAGGGCTTCCAGGGTGCGGATCAGGACCGCGGTCTGGATGGTCATGTGCAGCGAACCGGCGATGCGCGCGCCCTTCAGGGGCTGGGCGGCGGCGTATTCCTCGCGGATCGCCATCAGGCCCGGCATTTCGGTTTCTGCAATGCGGATTTCCTTCTCGCCCCACGAGGCAAGGCCGATGTCGGCAACGAGGTAATCCGGGGAAGTGTCTTTGAGTACGGCGCTCATCACGCCCTCCTTTCAATGGTTGAAAAAAGTAACGTGAGCGCGGTGTTGATTATCCGAGCCTGGCGAAGATGGGAATCTTCGTCGCAACGCTCCTCGGAATGGGCTAGTTTAACACGAAGGGCGGTGTGTGGAAACCGCAGGTGTTGTGGTGCAACGGTGTTGTGTTGGTACGCTACGAAATTGGATCCCGGCCTTCGCCGGGATGACGGCTCATCGTTAAGTGGTACTCTCAGCACGTCGTCCCGGCGCAGGCCGGGACCCAAGTTAACACCTTCGATTACGACAGCCCCGCCTCAGCACGCAGCAGCGCCGCCTTGTCGGTGCGCTCCCAGGTGAACTCCGGCTCTTCGCGGCCGAAGTGGCCGTAGGCGGCGGTCTTGGCGTAGATCGGGCGCAGCAGGTCGAGCATCTGCACGATGCCTTTCGGGCGCAGGTCGAAGTGTTCCATCACCAGCTGGGCGATCTTCTCATCCGACACCACGCCGGTGCCTTCGGTGTACACGGTGATGTTGATCGGGCGGGCCACGCCGATGGCGTAGCTGACCTGCACCTGGCACTGGCGCGCCAGGCCGGCGGCGACGATGTTCTTGGCCACGTAGCGGGCGGCGTAGGCAGCCGAGCGGTCCACCTTGGACGGGTCCTTGCCGGAGAAGGCGCCGCCGCCGTGCGGAGCTGCGCCGCCGTAGGTGTCGACGATGATCTTGCGGCCGGTCAGGCCGCAGTCGCCCTGCGGGCCGCCGATGACGAAGCGGCCGGTCGGGTTGACCAGGAACTTGGTGTTCTGCAGCCACTCGCGCGGCAGGGTCGGCTTGATGATCTCTTCGATGACGGCTTCTTCGATCTGCGAGTGCGACACGTCCGGATGGTGCTGGGTGGACAGCACGACGGTGTCGACCGAGACCGGGCGACCGTCGACGTAGCGCAGGGTCACCTGCGACTTGGCGTCCGGGCGCAGCCATGGCAGGCGGCCGTCCTTGCGCAGCTGCGACTGGCGCTCGACCAGGCGGTGCGAGTAATAGATAGCGGCCGGCATCAGTTCCGGGGTCTCGTCGCAGGCATAGCCGAACATCAGGCCCTGGTCCCCCGCGCCCTGGTCGAGATCCAGGCCCGCGCCTTCGTCCACGCCCTGGGCGATGTCCGGCGACTGCTTGTCGTAGGCGACCAGCACGGCGCAACCCTTGTAGTCGATGCCGTAGTCGGTGTTGTCGTAGCCGATGCGCTTGATGGTGTTGCGTGCGACGCCGATGTAGTCGACGTTGGCGTGGGTGGTGATTTCACCCGCCAGCACTACCAGGCCGGTATTGCACAGGGTCTCGGCGGCGACGCGCGCGCGCGGATCCTGTTCCAGGATGGCGTCGAGGATGGCGTCGGAAATCTGGTCGGCGACCTTGTCGGGATGGCCTTCGGAGACGGATTCGGACGTAAAGAGGTAGTCGTTGGACATGGAGGCTCCATTACTGCTGTGTTATGTATACATGCCGCAGCAAGGGTTGCCTGCGACGCTTTAGCGACATTTATATTCCGCTTCGCAAGTTGTCTATTAACTCGGCGGATCCTGCATAAAGTGGTATTTTACGCTTCCTTCGAGAATTTTGCTCTACCACGCCTCCGTCTTTCAACCTTAGTCAATCGCATGTTAGTTTCTTTATTCCGGGCACTATCGGTATTTCCATTGCCGTTTTTGCATGCCCTTGGCGCGGCCCTCGGCTGGCTCGTGTATTTACTATCCAACTCCTACCGCCGCCGCCTGCGCGCCAACCTGGCCCAGGCCGGTTACGAAGCCCACCTGAACGCGGCCGTGGCCGAAGCTGGCAAGGCCATCATCGAACTCGCCTTCGTCTGGTGCGCCGACCCCAAACGCGTGGCGCGCCACGCCAGCGTCGAGAACTGGGAACTGGTGCAGCAGCGCCTGGACACCGGCCGCGGGATCGTGTTCCTGACGCCACACCTGGGCTGCTTCGAGATGACCGCCCAGCAGATCGCCCTGCAGACGGCGCTGACCGTCATGTACCGCCCGCCGAAGAAGAACGCCCTGAAACCCCTGGTCGAAGGCGCGCGCGCCCGCCACAACCTGAAACTCGCCCCGGCCACCCTGTCCGGCGTGCGCATCCTGGCCAAGACCCTGAAGAGCGGCGAGCCGATCGGCCTGCTGCCCGACCAGGTGCCGCAGGAAGGCGAAGGCGTGTGGGCGCCGTGGTTCGGCCGCACCGCCTATACGATGACCCTGCCCGCCAAGCTGGCCCAGCTGGGCAAGGCCGACATCCTGCTGGTCTACGCCGAGCGCTTGGCGCGCGGCCGCGGCTACGTGGTGCGCTTCGTGCCCTTCGAGGGCAGCCTGGAGGGCAGCGCCGCCGACCAGGCCGCGTCCATCAACCGCGCCATGGAGCAATTGATTGCGCGCTGTCCGGCCCAGTACTTCTGGAGCTACAACCGCTACAAGCAGCCGGAAGGCGTGGCCGGGCCGGAAAGCCAGGTGGCGGCATGAGGCTCCTGCTCGGTATCCTGTGGCTGCTGCACTTCCTGCCGCTGCCCATCCTCGGCCGCCTCGGCGAAGCGATCGGCAGCCTGATGTTCCTGATCATGGGCAAGCGCCGCCGCATCACCCTGACCAATCTGCGCCTGTGCATGCCGGAAAAGCTTGATGCCGAACGCCATGCGATCGCGAAGCAGCACTTCCGTGCCTACGCGCGCAGCATCTTCGAGCGTTCGATCCTGTGGTGGGCGCCTGAGGAACGCGTGCGCAGCTATATCCATGTCGAGCCAGGCGTGCCCAAGGCCGAGATGGAAGCCGGCCCGACCATCCTGCTGTGCCCGCACTTCGTGTGCCTGGACGTGGCCGGCGTCGCCTCGCGCGTGATCCCGGTGTGCAGCATGTATGTGCCGCAGAAGAACGAAGCCTTTGACAAGCTGCTGCGCCACGGCCGCGAGCGCTACGGCCCGGTGCGCCTGGTGACGCGCAAGGAAGGCATCAAGCCGATCCTGCGCGCGCTGCGCGACGGCCTGCCCTACTTCATGCTGCCGGATATGGACTTCGGCGAAAAGGACGCGGAATTCGTGCCCTTCTTCGGCATCCCGGCCGCCACCCTGACGGCACTGGGCCGCATCGCGGCCACCACCGGCGCCAAGGTGATCCCGGTGATCGCCACCTACCTGCCGAACTACCAGGGCTGGCGTGTGCGTTTCTATCCGGCGTGGGAGAATTACCCGGGCGACGACATGGTCGAGGCGACCCGCCGCATGAACGCCTTCATTGAAGAACGTGTGCGCGAAGCACCGGCGGAATACTTCTGGACCCACAAACGCTTCAAGACGCGGCCGCCGGGCGAGCCTTCGTTCTACGAATAATTAAGCTAGGCTAATCCTTTCTGGATTTGATTAAGCTGGACTGAAACATGAAACTGACATTCACCAAGATGCACGGCGCCGGCAACGACTTCATCGTTGTCGATGCGATCAACCAGGACGTGAACCTGAGCCCGCAGCAATGGCGCCAGCTGGCCGACCGCCGCTTCGGCATCGGCGCCGACCAGATCCTGGTGGTCGAACGCCCCGTGACGGAAGGTGTCGACTTCCGCTACCGCATCTTCAACAGCGACGGCGGCGAAGTCGAGCAGTGCGGCAATGGCGCGCGCGCCTTTGCCCGCTTCGTCAGCGACAAGGGTTTATCGGGCGAACGCAGCATCCGCGTCGAAACCATGAAGGGCGTTATCGCCCCGCGCCTCGAGGACGACGGCAGCGTGACGGTCGACATGGGTGCGCCGCGCCTCGATCCTGCCGAGGTGCCCTTCGACGCCGCCGGCCTGGACGGCTTGCCGGAAGGCGAAGACACGACCTGGCCGCTGACGGTGGGCGGCAAGACGGTCATGGTGTCGGTGGTCTCGATGGGCAATCCGCATGCGGTGCAGGTGGTCGAGAATGTCGATACCGCGCCGGTGGAAAGCATGGGCCCGGCGATCGAAACCCATCCGCGCTTCCCGCAGAAAGTGAATGCCGGCTTCATGCAGGTGGTGGACCGTCACCACGTGAAGCTGCGCGTGTTCGAGCGCGGCGCCGGCGAGACCCTGGCCTGCGGCACCGGCTCCTGCGCCGCCGTGGTGGCCGGCATCCGCCGCGGCCTGCTCGATTCACCGGTGCGCGTATCGGCCCGTGGTGGCGAGCTCAGCATCGCATGGGATGGCGTCGGCCAGCCGGTCTACCTGAGCGGTCCGGCGGTGACCGTGTTCGAAGGCGAAGTCGAGATCTGATCCTTCGCTGCTTGATCCAGCTTAGGGAGCCTTGGTAGCGCTGGAACCGCCCATCCGGGAACCTGTCGAAAACCCGAACAGTGCCACGTGAGGCGGACAGCATGGGAACCCGATTAGGCGAGCTGGTTGAGCGTTTCGGCGGACGACTGGAGGGCGATGCCGACATCGAAGTCACGGCAATCACCCCGCTCGACCGCGCCGGCGCCTCGGACCTCAGTTTTCTCAGCAACAGCAAGCTGCGCGCGCTGGCCGCGCACAGCCACGCCGCGGCGCTGATCCTCGCGCCTGCGGACGAAGCCGAGGTGGCCGCCACCTTTGCAGGCGCGCGCATCGTCACCGCCAATCCCTATGCCTGGTTCGCCCGGGCCGCCCAGCACTTCGTTTCTGCACGTTTGCCGCCGCCCGAACCGGGCATCCACCCGACGGCGACGGTACACCCCACCGCGCAGGTCGATCCCACGGCCCATATCGGCCCCCACGTCACGGTCGAGGCAGGTGCTGCCATCAAGGCCGGGGCAGCCGTCGATGCCGGCTGCTACATCGGGGTCGATGCGGTCATCGGTGAAGGCACCCACCTGTTCGCCAACGTCACCTTCCATGCCCGCTGCATCATCGGCGCGCGCGGCATCATCCATTCGGGGGCGGTCATCGGTGGCGACGGTTTCGGCTTCGCCGTGGAAGACGGCGTGTACATCAAGATTCCGCAGACCGGCCGCGTCGTCATCGGCGACGACGTCGACATCGGTTCGAATACGACGGTCGATCGCGGCGCGCTCGACGATACCGTGATCGAAGACGGGGTCAAGCTCGACAACCAGATCCAGATCGGCCACAACTGCCACATCGGCGCCCACACGGCCATGGCCGGTTGCGTCGGCGTCGCCGGCAGCGCCAGGATCGGCCGCCATTGCACCTTCGGCGGCGCGGCCATGATCAACGGCCACATCGAGATCGTCGACAACGTGCACATCACGGCCGCCACGATGGTGCCGAACTCCATTACCGAACCTGGCCGCTACACGGGCTACTTCCCCGTCGCCAGGAATGCCGACTGGGAACGCGTCGCTGTACTCGTGCGCAAGCTGTCCAGCATGCGCGAGCAAATCCGTGCGCTGGAGAAAGCGGTGAAAGCGCTGGCGGGAGCAAATCAAGTGAGTTAGCCCAGCGCCGCCAGCCGCCGCGCAGCCTGCACTGGCGGCGTATCGCCCAGGGGCAGCAGCGTTGCCGTCCGTGCCAGCGCACGTACCAGTACTGCCTCCCCGGGCCGCAGTCCGCGGCTGCGCAACTGCGGCAATGCGCGCACCGGTTCCGGCACGATCTCCACCGCCGCACGCACCAGCAGCGATTGCAGGCGCCGCAGCGGCGCCGGCGCGATCGGCGCTGCCGTCATGGTCTGCAGGAACTCGTCCAGCGTGTCCGATCCTTCCAGGCGCGGCGCGGTCGCGGCCAGCAACGCTTCCCACTCCGGCCAGCTGCGGGGCGCGCCGGTCGCACCGTACAGCAGGGCGGCCGGCCGGCCTTCGGCGAACGCGGCATCCCGCTCGGCCGCCGACAGGTGCCGGACATAGCGGTGATAGGCCTCGGTGAAGCCGAAGCCGGCGGTCGCGTGCACCCAGTCGAGCAGTTGTGGATCGTTGGCGCGGTAGGCCAGACCGTCCGCGGTGCTGCCTTCCACCCTGCCGTGCATGCGCACCACGCGTGCGATCAGCTTCTCGGCTTCGGTACGCGGACCGTAGACGGTCATCATGGCGGCGGCGCCGGTGCGTCGCAGGCGCATCACCGGGTCGCGCCTGAAGCTGCTGTGCTCCCACACGCCGGCGCGCACCGCCGGTTCGGCCAGTTCCAGCAGCACCGCCGTCACGCCGCCGACGAACAGGGCCACCGGGTTGGCGAACACTTCCCAGGCCACGCCGCCCTGCGGCGCCAGCGCCGGCTCTCCCGCGGGCTGGCTGAAGTCGAAGGCCATGCCCGGAGGCGGCTGCATCAGTTCCCGTATCGTTCCCAGCATCGATCCTCTTCTTTCGCCCTCTTGCTGTGCTTGACTGCCGGCGCATTCGCGGCGAGGCTCTACTTCATGAAGAAGCTCCTCCGCTTGCGCCTTGCTCGCGCAGGCCTGCTCGTTCGCCTGAGGGTACGAGCACTTCACGCCTGCTGTCGCCACGTTCGACGCCAGGACCGATGGCGATGGCGTCGCCTTCCTCCCGGCGCCGCAGGTCGCTGTGATCGAGCTCAAGCGGGGAAGCGGCGGGCCGGAACGCTGTGCGGCGACCTCATCCAGTTCACCAAGGTAGCGGAATCGCTTCGCCGTGCTCGTCGACGACCGGGACCGGCGACACCGCCAGGATGCCGTACAGGCGCAGGTCTTCGCTGCCATTGTTGACGATCTGGTGCAGCTCGTTCGGCTGGCACAGCAGCACCGTACCGGCATGGCAGGGAGTGTCGACCCCATCATGGCGCATGATGCCGTTACCGCCCGTAAATATGATAGCTTCCTCGCAATCGTGACGATGCAGGGGCGTGACCGCGCCCGGCGCCAGCGACTGCTGCCATACCTCGAAGGACCCGATCCGGCCCTCTCGCGAGGCAAGCGTCTGGTGTTTCAGGCCCGGCAGTTCGATGGCCGGGATGGTGTTCAGGTGGCGCACTAGCATGATGAGCTCCGTATTGACAGGCTTCGATGCGCGCATTATCGCCGCGTCCAACCACAGGGAAAACCGCACAGCATGTCCAAACCAGATGGACACAAAGTCAATGCCGGCGAAGGCGCGCAGGAACTGGTCAAGCAGCGCTGCTTCGTCCAGGTGGTGCGCACCGGCGGCATCAGCAGCGCCGCGCGCCTGCTCGGGCTGACGCCTTCGGCCGTGAGCAAGAACATCGCGCGCCTGGAGGCGGAGCTCGGCACCAGCCTGCTCTCCCGCGACAACCGCAACCTCGCCCCGACCGCGCGCGGCCAGCAGGCCTTCGAGGCGTGGAGCGAACTGATCCTGCGGCTGGACCAGGTGCAGCAGGAACTGGCGGCGCCGGACGGGCTGGCCGGCCAGCTGGCGCTGTCGATCCCCAGCGGCTGCCTGTCCTGGCTCGCACCCCTGCTGCACCGCTACCGTGCCGCCTGGCCGCGCGTCCAGCTGTGTCTGAACATCGCCGACGGCCGTAGCGACCTGGTGCGCGACCGGAATGACCTGGCGCTGCGCTTCGGCCAGCTCAAGGACAGCAATTTGCGCGCGCTGAAGCTTACCGAGTCGCCGCTCGTCGTGTGCGCGTCGCCCGGCTACCTGGCGCAGGCCGGGACGCCGCGCGTGCCGGCCGACCTGGCGGACCATCAAGGCGTGTTCTTTCGCCGGCCGGACATCGGCCGGCCGCGCCCGGTGGAGCTGGCGCCCGAGTCCGCCTCATGGCAGGCCGGGGCGATCATCAACGACGGCCAGGCGCTGGTCCAGGCAGCGCTGGCCGGCTTTGGCTTGATCCAGGCGCCGCTGCTGCTGGTGCAGGCCGAGATCGATGCCGGCCAGCTGGTGGAAGTGCTGTACGCGCATCGGCCGGCGCCGATGGAGGTGAACCTGGTGTTTTCGGGCGCGCCGTGGCTGCCGGCCCAGACGCGGGCCTTTGTCGATATGGCGAAAGAGATGTTTCGGAGCTAGCCGGTCATGAAGATCGAATACCGTACTCAAGCGCTTGAGCCTGCTGTGCTCCTGGAAGAGTTGGCTTTCTTTTGCCAGGCCACTGCCGTTGAAGGAAACGGGGCCGCCATCGTGATGCTCGGCTGGGACTGCAATTTGAACATTGAGGAGATGTGGCAGGACATCCCCATGTCGCTCGACGCTGTGGTGGACTTTGTCCTTGCGGCAGAGCGAGCGGGAACGCTCGTTATCGGCAAGTCCGACGTTTTTGTCGATTCAGGCGGGCTGCAGCTTACCTTGTGTCACGAGAGCGATGTGCACATCGAAGGCGAAGAAGCCGCGGCGCAGCCATTCCTGGAACGCTGGACCGGCAAAGGCTTCGCGCCCTATGCTCTCCCGACGAATTCGTTAAACAGTAATGGATCTTCGAAAGCCGGGGACTCCACTTCTCCAGGCAGCTCGGATTGATCAGTCAAGCCGCCAGACCAATATCGGTAGACCCATCACCTTCGTCGTCACCCTTGGCGCCCGCGCCAACCAAGGTACGCAGCCGGTACAGCCGCTGCCGGTAATTCCCTTCCGGCCCCGACGGCCCGCAATCGATCCCTTCGAACAGCCGCGCGATGCGGTCCAGCGCGTGGCGTTCCTGGGCCGTGTCGACCAGCACCAGGCGGCGCTTGCTGCGTCCGTAGCTGGCGCGGATGTCGATCACGAGGCAGTGGCCGTGGTCGGCGGCGGGAACGTCGAGCAGCAGCGCTTCCGCGCGCGACAGGCCGAACAGTGCAGCCAGTTCGAGCCGGGCGTGCAGCAGCGGATGCGGCGCCAGCGCCCCTTCGTGCCCGGCCAGCAAGGCGCCGGTCTCGACATAGGCCGGCGCGGACAGGCGCGGAGCGATCTTGCGCAGCAGCGCCACCGCTTCGGCGCAGCCCTGCGCCGAAGCCTTCTGCAGCCAGTAGACGGCGCGGACGTCGTTGTTCTCGTTCTCGCGGCGCGCGCGCCAGGCGTTGTGGCCGCATTCGAGCTGGGCGGCGCGGTAGCCCATCTCGGCCGCGCGCTCGAGGTAGCGCTGGGCGTCCGCCACGTTGCGCTGCGAGAACTCGGGTTTGATATAGATGCGCGACAGGGCATACCAGGCCTGGGCCAGGCCCTGCTCGCCCGCCAGCGTCAGCCAGCGGATCGCCTTCTTGAAGTTGGCGGCGCCCCCCGCGCCGGCGATGCGGCGGCCGTCGACGCCCATGCGGGCGCAGCGCAGCCCCATGGCCAGCTGGGCGTGGCGGTCGTGTTCGGCTGAGGCGAGTTCCCAGAAGCACAGCGGTTCGTCCGGCGCGACGGCCAGGCCGTTCTTGGCGAGCTCGTCGGCGTGACTGCCCCCGTCGAGCAGGCGCGCCACGCGCGACAGCAGCGCGATGTCGCCCGGGGCCAGCCGGTGCACGCCTTCCTGGCTGGCCGTGGTGCTCACCAGCGCCCGCGCCAGGGGCAGCGCGCGTATCAGGTAATCGATCCAGTGCCCGTCTTTCCAGGCCTGGTCGAGCACGGCGGACTGGGCCTCGGCCACGCCGTTGTCGGCGGCACGCCGCAGCCAGCCCTGGGCCGACACCGGGGCCGGACCGCTGGCCGCCGGCGACACCGGCGCGGCGTCGCGGCGGCGCGCCAGCAGCCACTGGGCTTCGGGGAATCCGGCACGGGCCGCATCGTCGAGCGCGCGCAGGGCCTTGGCCGACAGCGGCGTGGCAGGCGGGGCGGTGCCGTCGCCCAGCACCAGCTGGGCGAACACCAGTCCGGCGTGCACGCTGCCGTCCTCCCAGGCGCGCTCGTACCAGGGCGCGAGCGCCGTGGCGCTGGGCTGGGCCAGCGCCAGGGGAATATGGTTGCCGATCAGCTGCCAGGCCTGCCGGCAATCCTGGCGCGCGGCGCGCTCGAGCCAGTGCAGGGCCGTCGGCAGGCTCTGCGGCAAGCCGGCGCTGCCAAACAGGTAGAGCTTGCCCAGCTCGAGCTGGGCAGCGGCCTGCCCGGCGCGGGCGTTGCGGATGATCGCCAGTTCTTCGCGGTTAGCCATTGGAGCTTGTCATGGTGTGGATCGGCCGGTGCAGCGGCGACGGAATATGGCGGACATCGAGCGGACCTAATGGCAGCGCATCGGGCAACAGGATGCATCGCCCGTCAAAATGTTGCCAATATACAAGAAATCCCGGAATGCCGTTGCCGTGCACCTTGGTTTGACGCTGAGTCTACGGCGTCGTCGCCGGCGCTCCGGTTCAATCCCATTCTTCCTTGAGGCCGCGCAAACGGTTTCGTCTGGCGGACACATCCTTATTCATGGTGGATTTGTTACATGCTTTTTGACACGCGTTTCAAAAATACAACAGCACGATTCGATTTATTGGCTTTCGACCAACTCGGCCCGTCATAATTGACAAAACCGACAATCTTGACGACTCAAGCATTTAAGGTGCAGCTATCCCGGCATTCGGTGTTGACCCTCAATGCCAGGGATAGCTGAGATTCACTTAAGAAAAGGAACACGAATAATGAAACAATCCCTCATGGCTATCGCACTGCTTGGCGCATTCGCTGCCGGCACCGCGCAAGCACAGACCTCGGTCCAGATCTACGGCACCATCGACGCCGGCGTCATCAAGCGCAGCGGCCAGACCCTGAACATCGGCAAGCGCGCTTCGAACACCCTGGGTTTCAAGGGCACCGAAGAACTGGGCAACGGCCTCAAGGCACTGTTCCAACTGGAAATGCGTTACGAGCCGGACACCGGCACCAATGAAATCGGCGGCAATGGCACCCAGCGTCCGCTGTTCCAGGGCCAGAGCCGCGTCGGCCTGCAGGGCGACTTCGGTATGGTCCGCATCGGTCGCGGCCTGACCCCGTACCACGAAACCGTCGGCGCCTTCGAGCCCTTCCACGCTTCGCCGAGCCCGGCCGGCTTCTGGACCGACCTCGCCGTCGCAGGCTACACCTCGCAGCCGCTGGACGTGGCTGGCTACTCGAACAACCGCTTCTCGAACGCGGTCTGGTACAACTCGCCGACCACCAGCGGCTTCCAGCTGAACGCTGCTGTCGCCACCAAGGAAAACGGTGGCGGCCCGGCCGTGATCGGCCGCGGCACCGCAGCCAACCCGCAGTTCCCGGTCGGCGCACAAGCTTCGTCGAACCCGTTCTCGATCACCGGCACCTACAACAACGGTCCGGCAGCCTTCATGGCCGGCTACGAGCGCAACGCCATCGAATCGAAAGTCTGGTCGATCGGCGCATCGTTCGCCGCCACCCCGGAACTGAAGCTGATGGGCCTGTACTCGAAGCAGGACCAGGAAGAAAACCGTTTCGCCAACGCCAACACCAACGCATGGGTGCTGGGCGCGAACTACACCATGGGCCCGGGCAAGTTCCTGGCTGGTTACGGCCAGAAGGACACCGACGGCCTGCAGAAGGTCAAGCAGTTCTCGCTGGGCTACGAGTACAGCCTGTCGAAGCGTACCTACCTGTACGTGGACGCATCGCGCAAGAAGGGCATGACCGCCCTGCCGTCGACCGTGAACCACTACGACGTCGGCGTGAACCACTCGTTCTAAGCTGATACAGCCGGGTACGGGCCTGCGGGCCCTACGCGAACAAGGGCGGACATGGGCAACCATGCCCGCCCTTATCATTTCAAGTCATTTTGTAGTATTTAAGCAACGATACTACACACAGCTATCGCTCCTGCATTGGGAGTCTGTACAGTGCACCGAAGCAATGGCATATTGGCATGCGAGTAAGAAAACGCTCGTTCGCAAATTACATGGAGACGCAATGAAGAAAAGTATCTTGGCCGCACTGCTCGGCACCTGTTTCGCAACTTCGGCCTTCGCGCAGACCAGCGTGCAGATCTACGGTATCGCCGATGCCGGCGTGATGTGGCAGAAGGGCGGCCCGACCAAGATCTACAGCGGCGGCGCCGACGGCTCGCGTATCGGTTTCAAGGGTACCGAAGACCTGGGCAACGGCTACAAGGCAATCTTCAACCTGGAAGCGCGCGTCGAGCTCGACACCGGCACCCAGCAGCCGACCCTGATGAACGACAATCCGGGCACCTACCTGCTGCGCGGCATGACCGGCATCCCCCCTGCGATCCTGTCGCGCCTGCAGTCCCTGATCCAGCCGCCGGGCGGCCCGGCCGTCAACCAGGAACGCGCGCTATTCGACCGCACCGCGATGGTCGGCCTGATCACGCCGGTAGGCGCCGTCCTGCTGGGCCGCATGTACACCCCGGGCTACGAAGTGTTCAACAAGGCCGATACCTTTGAATCGGGCACCGGCGGCACCTGGGGCCACGTGACCGGCGGCACCGCCGGCTTCACCGCGCTGGGCGCGGACATCCGCTCGCAGGAAGCCATCCAGTACCGCATCGCCCTGCCGAACGGCATCGGCGCTTCGCTCATGTACGGTCCGAAGGGTTCGGGCTACCTGGGCCGCTACAACAAGTTCCGCGCCGGCGCCGTCACCTACACCGCCAATGGCTTCGACGTCGGCATCGGCTACAACCACGGCTACGACCAGCAGAACCGTCCAAGCCTGCGCACCACCACCGTGGGCGGCTCCTACCAGCTGAACGAGACCTGGAAACTGTTCGCCGGCTTCCACAGCCAGCGCAACAGCAACTCGGTCCTGATCGCCGACTACACCGCCGGCTGGGACCAGGGCGTGACCCCGGTCCTGACCCAGCAGGGCATCCCCGCGACCACCCAGGCTCAGCTGCGCGGCATCTTCACCCGCGCGATCTCCGCCAACACCCAGCAGGACGCCAACAGCTACCAGGTCGGCGCACACTACAAGCTGGGCAGCGGCCGCATCATGGCGCAGTACGCGCACCAGAACGACCGTACCGTCACCAACAGCGACGCCAACCTGTACGCGCTGGGCTACGACCACTTCCTGTCGAAGCGCACCGACGTCTACACCGTTGCAGCCTTCATCAAGAACAAGGGCCTGGCGCAGTACTCGCCGGGTACCTCGGGCAACCCGGGCGGCTTCACCGAGACCCCAGGCGCGGACGGCCGTTCGCTGCAGATCGGCATCCGCCACCGCTTCTAAGGCGCTGCCGGCCCCAAGAGACGCCCCACCGGGGCGTCTTTTTTTATGTCCGTCGATATCTGACCCGTCAGGTAAAATGACGGATAGATTTTTTCACCTGCCTACTCCCATGACCATCGAGACACTCGACGCCAACGCCGTTGCCCAATACCTCATCGACCACCCGCAATTCTTCGAAGAGCACGCCGGACTGCTGGGCCAAGTGAAGCTGTCGAGCCCGCTGACCGGCCGCGCCGTGTCGCTGCAGGAGCGCCAGATGGAAGTCATGCGCGACAAGTACCGCGTGCTGGAACTGCGCCTGGCCGAACTGACCCGCCGCGCCGAGGAAAACCACGCGATCGCCAACCGTTTCCATGCCTGGAACCAGGCCCTGCTCGCCTCCAGGGGCGGCGCTGCCATGCCGCGCGACCTGGTCGATGCGCTGCGCACCGAATTCATGGTGCCGCAGGTCACGCTGCGCCTGTGGAACCTGGCGCCGGAACATGCCGACACCTGGTTCGCCAGCGGCGTGTCGGACGACGCCCGCCTGTTCGCAGCCAGCCTGCGCGCGCCTTACTGCGGCCTGAACAACGACTTCGAAGCCGTACGCTGGCTCGACGACCCGGCCACGGTGCGCTCGACCGTCCTGATGCCGCTGAGCATGGAGGGCAAGACCTTCGGCATGCTGGTGCTGGGCGCGCCGAACGACGACCGCTTCACGGCCACCATGGCGACCGACTTCCTGGTCCACATCGCGGCCACCGCCAGCACCGCGCTGGCTCCGCTGCGCGCCTGAACCCATGACGGCGGCGCCGACGGACCTTGCCGCACGCTACCTGGGCGAGCTGGCCACCCAGCGCCAGCTCTCGCCCCATACGATCGCGGCCTACCGGCGCGACCTGCAGGAACTCTCTATCCTGGCCGGCCACGAGGACTGGCAGAAACTGAGCCACCACGACATCCGCCGCTTCGCCGCCAAACTGCACGCCGGCGGCCAGTCGCCGCGCTCGATCGCGCGCAAGCTGTCCGGCTGGCGCGGCTTCTTCGACTGGCTGGCGCACCAGCTTGTGCTTAGCGCCAATCCGGTCGAGGGCGTACGCGCGCCGCGCCGTCCGAAAACCCTGCCGAAAGCCCTGTCGGTGGACGATGCGGTGCAACTGATGGAAGCGAATGCGCACGGGCACCCGGAACCGGCCGAGCTGTGCGACCGCGCCATGTTCGAGCTGCTGTATTCGAGCGGCCTGCGCGTGTCGGAACTCGTTTCGCTCGACATGGTCTATACCGAGGGCGGCAATGGCCTACCTGCCTCGCTTGGTTGGCTGGACCTGCAGGCCGGCGAAGTGGTCGTCACTGGCAAGGGCCGGCGCATGCGCCGCGTGCCCGTCGGCGCACCGGCGCGCGCCGCCTTGTCCGCCTGGCTGGCCGTGCGCCCCGTGGCCCGCGACGGCAGCGCCGCGCTGTTCCTGTCAAGCCGCGGCACCCGCATGACGCCGCGCGTCGTGCAGACCCGGCTGAAGGCGCACGCGCTGCGCGCCGGCACGCCGGTGCACGTCCACCCACACGTATTGCGGCATTCGTTCGCGTCGCACGTGCTGCAATCCTCGGGCGACCTGCGCGCGGTGCAAGAGCTGCTCGGACATGCGAGCATCACGTCGACCCAGATCTATACGGCGCTCGATTTCCAGCACCTGGCCGCGGTGTACGACAAGGCCCATCCGCGCGCAAAAACGAAGTAAGCGCGACATAGGCGGACGCAATGTGAAGCTTGAGCAACGTCAAGACGCTGCACAGTTCATGGTGATGTAACACGAAATCCGGCATAATCGCCCGATTCTCCCGCGCAGACAGCGGGCCCAAGCGACAGCAAGGCGAACATGGAACCAATCCCAAGCACCATCCTGACCGGCTTTCTCGGCGCAGGCAAGACCACCCTCCTCAACCGCATCCTGCACGAGGAGCACGGCCTGCGCATCGCGGTCATCGAGAACGAATTTGGCCAGGAAAACATCGACAACGAGATCCTGGTGCGCGACACCGGCGAGCAGATCGTCGAGATGAACAATGGCTGCATCTGCTGCACCGTGCGCGGCGACCTGATCGTCGCCCTGACCAGCCTGGCGCAGAAGCGCGCCGCCGGCGAAATCAGTTTCGATCGCGTGGTCATCGAAACCACCGGCCTGGCCAACCCGGGTCCGGTGGCCCAGACCTTCTTCGTCGACGAAGAAGTGGGCGCCAACTACATGTTGGATGCCGTGGTGACCGTGGTTGACGCGCGCCACGCCATGATGCAACTGGACACGCACGAAGAAGCCCAGCGCCAGGTCGGCTTTGCCGACAAGATCCTGCTCTCGAAAACGGACCTGGTGGATGCGGCCGCGGTCGACGCCTTGAAATCGCGTCTGCACCGCATCAACCCGCGCGCCCCGATCTCGACCAGCGACTTCGGCCGTGCGCCGATCTCGGAAGTGCTGGACCTGCGCGGCTTCAACCTGAACGACAAGCTGGAGCTGGATCCGGACTTCCTGCGCGCCGAAGAGCATGCGCACGATCACGAGCATGAGCACGGCGAGCATTGCGGCCACGATCATGACCACGCCCACGGCGAAGCCTGCAATCACCAGGATCACCACCACAGCCACCACACCGACGACATCGCCGCCTTCGTCTTCAAGAGCGAGCGCGCCTTCGATCCGGAGCGCCTCGACCAGTTCCTGGGCAGCATGGTGCAGGTCTTTGGCCCGCAGATGCTGCGTTACAAGGGCGTGCTCTCGATGGCGGGCGCCGACCGCAAGGTCGTGTTCCAGGGCGTGCATCAAATCATGGGCAGCGACCTGGGAGCAAAGTGGGGCGAAGACGAAACCCGTGGCAGTAAAATGGTGTTTATTGGTAAAAATTTACCAAAAGACGTATTTATCCGCGGACTGGAACAGTGTTTGGTATAAACTACATCAGTTTTGCGGGCGCGCCATGGCCCGCCTGACGCCCTGCCACAGGGTTGGCGGGCAGCGGCGCTACCGCGCACATCGTCCTGCCGCCAGCCGGCGTGTCGGGACAGGCAGTGAAGGACGGCGGTCGCCGTCCGGGCAGCGCTCACATATGCATGAGTTGCAAATGTGCTAATGCTGAGTTGCTGCTAAAATGAAAACCTCTGTCGTATCGAAGGCATCATGACTAAAACAACGAAACCGAATACCGCCGCGCAGCTCGAAGAACGCCTTCTGACGGAAGAAGAAATTCGGGCGATGAGCGACGACGACTACATGAATCCGGCACAGCTGGCGTTCTTCCGTAACCGCCTGCAAGAGCTCGAGAAAGAGCTGCTGAAAAATGCCGGCGAGACCACGGAACACCTGCGCGAGACCGTGCTGGTGCCGGACCCGGCCGACCGCGCGACCATCGAAGAAGAACACGCGCTGGAACTGCGTACCCGCGACCGTGAACGCAAGCTGCTCAAGAAGGTCCAGCAATCGCTGCAGGCCATCGAGAACGGCGAGTACGGCTGGTGCGACGAAACCGGCGAACCGATCGGCGTTGCGCGCCTGATCGCCCGCCCGACCGCGACCCTGTCGCTGGAAGCCCAGCAGCGCCGCGAACTGAAGCAGAAGCTGTACGGCGACTGATTCTTCCCTCCTCCACAAGAAAAGCATGCACCGCAAGGCGCATGCTTTTTTTATGCGCGCCAATACCTGGCGTGCATATCTTTTGTTTCCCATCGGATACACTAGCGGACGGCGTGCGTGAAGCGCGTGTGCGCAGCACGTGCCGCGCGCAGCCGTGCTACCGTCCTGTTCGTGCCGAGCAGGTGTGTAGGTAACTATTGATTCGCGGGGACCATGGGGCTGTTCTCCTTCCTGAAGAAAAAAAGCGATCCGGCAGACGCGGAGCTCGTCGTGCTGGACACGCGCCTGCGCGCGGGCGAGCCTTCGCGCCTGGACAGCGAGGCTGAACGGGAGCGCCAGCGCGCCATCGCCCGCGCCACCGCCGCCAAGATCGACGAGATCGAGCTGGCGATGGCCTCCGACATTTTCGATGACGAGCCGGCCTGGGGCAGCGCGGCGCGCCACCCGGCCGCGGCTGCCCCTGCGGCCCCGCAGGCAGTGCCCGCCGAGGAACTGCCCGACGCCGCCGCCCTGCCCGCCAGCGCGCCGGCCGTCGAGGAAAGCGCCATCCTGTACGCCAACGGCCAGGCCGCGGCCGCCGAAAGCCTGCTGCGCGACAGCCTGCAGGACTTCGGCCGCCACGAACGCCTGCCATGGTGGATGCTGTTCGACCTGTACCAGGCCACCGGCCAGGAAGCGGCCTTCGAGAGCATCGCGATCGACTACGCCAGCCACTTCGAAACCTCGCCGCCGGCCTGGCAGCCGCTCCTGCCCGGCCCCGGCACGCCGCAATCGGCCGGCGTGGCCGCCACCGAAAGCCTCTGCCCCGTGCTCGACGAGTCCATCGCCCCGCGCCTGGCGCGCCTGCTGGCATCGAACGCGCCGCTGGTGCGCATCGAGCTGGGCGCGGTACGCAGCGCCGACGCCGCGGGCTGCGCCCAGCTGCTGCAGGCCCTGCAGACGCTGCGCAAGGAAGGACGCGAGCTGGTGCTGGCCGGCGCCGACACCCTGATGACGACCCTGCGGCCCATGCTGGCGGTGGGCGATCGCGCTTCCGGCGAGGCGCCCTGGCTGCTGCTGCTCGAGCTGCTGCTACTGTCGAACCGCGAAAAGGATTTCGAAGAGTCGGCGATGGATTACTGCGTCACCTTCGAGGTCTCGCCGCCCTCCTTCGAAGCGCCAAAGCGCGTGTCGACCGCGGCGCCGGCGACGGGCAGCGGCGACCGCTTCCTGCTGCCGGCGCTGGCAACCGGCGACTGCGCGGCCCTGCTCGACGCCATCGATGCCTATGCCGCCGGGCGCGATCTGCTGGTGCTGGACTGCTCGCGCCTGGCGCGCATGGACTATGCCTGCGCCACCGCCCTGCAGGGCCGCTTGCGCGTGCATACGGAGCAAGGACGCCGCGTCGAGCTGCGCGAGCTGAACCACCTGGCGGCAGCGCTGCTGCGCCTGCTCGGATACGGACAGGAGACCGGGAAACTGCGGGACAGCCTGCGGCTCTACCCGCACCGTTACTGAACATCGACCGTTTTTCCTGCGCGACAGTTTTTAGCCGCGCTTGTCTTGCAATTTAATGCACTCACCCCATCTGCGGGTGGCTAGACAACCACGAGGCTAAAAATGGAACAATTTCACGGCACCACCATCGTCAGTGTGAGGCGCGGCAGTCAGGTCGCGCTGGGCGGCGATGGCCAGGTCACGCTGGGCAACGTCGTCATGAAGGGCTCGGCGCGCAAGGTGCGCAAGCTGTACCAGGGCAAGGTCCTGTGCGGATTCGCCGGCGCCACCGCCGATGCCTTCACCCTGCTCGACCGCTTTGAAGCCAAGCTGGAAAAGCACCAGGGCAACCTGATGCGCGCCTCGGTCGAACTGGCCAAGGACTGGCGCACCGACCGCATGCTGAGCAAGCTCGAGGCCATGCTGCTGGTCGCCGACAAGGAAGTGACCCTGATCATCACCGGCAACGGCGACGTGCTCGAGCCGACCGACGGCATCGGCGCGATCGGCTCGGGCGGCGTGTACGCGCAGTCGGCTGCCAAGGCCCTGTACGAGAACACCGACATGGCGCCCGCGGAGGTCGTCAAGAAATCGCTCACCATCGCGGGCGAGCTGTGCATCTACACCAACCTGAACCACATCATCGAGACCCTGGAATGAACCAGTCCCCCATCATGAACATGACGCCCCCCGAGATCGTCTCGGAGCTGGACAAGCACGTGGTCGGCCAGGGCAAGGCCAAGCGCGCGGTCGCGATCGCGCTGCGCAACCGCTGGCGCCGCCAACAGGTACAGGAACCGCTGCGCCACGAGATCACCCCCAAGAACATCCTGATGATCGGCCCGACCGGCGTCGGCAAGACCGAAATCGCGCGCCGCCTGGCCAAGCTGGCCGACGCGCCCTTCATCAAGATCGAAGCGACCAAGTTCACCGAGGTCGGCTATGTCGGCCGCGACGTCGACACCATCATCCGCGACCTGATCGACATCGGCGTCAAGCAGACCCGTCTCAGTGAGCAGAAGAAGGTGCGCCAGCGCGCCGAGGACGCGGCCGAAGACCGCATCATCGACATCCTGGTGCCGCCGGCGCGCGACTTCGGCTTCAACGTGAGCAACGGCGACAGCAAGGAAGGCGACGCCACCCGCCAGACCTTCAGGAAGCGCCTGCGCGAAGGCTCGCTGGACGAGCGCGAGATCGAGATCGACGTGGCCGAGCCGAGCCCGCAGATGGAAATCATGGCGCCGCCGGGCATGGAAGAAATGACCGAGCAGATCAAGTCGATGTTCGCCGGCGTCGGCAACGCGCGCAAGAAGCCGCGCAAGCTGAAGATCAAGGACGCGATGAAGCTGCTGGTCGACGAGGAAGCCGCCAAGCTCGTCAACGAGGACGAACTCAAGCAGAAGGCGATCGCCAACGTCGAGCAGAACGGCATCGTGTTCCTGGACGAGATCGACAAGATCGCGACCCGCTCCGAACACGGCGGCGCCGACGTCTCGCGCGCCGGCGTGCAGCGCGACCTGCTGCCGCTGGTCGAGGGCACCACGGTGAACACCAAGTACGGCATGATCAAGACCGACCACATCCTGTTCATCGCCTCGGGCGCGTTCCACCTGTCGAAACCGTCGGACCTGATCCCGGAGCTGCAGGGCCGCTTCCCGATCCGCGTCGAACTGGAATCGCTGTCGATCGAGGACTTCAAGAGCATCCTGACCTCGACCGATGCCAGCCTGACCAAGCAGTATGAAGCGCTGCTCGCGACCGAAGGCGTGAAGGTCGACTTCACGGAGGAAGGCATCCACCGCCTGGCCGAGATCGCGTTCTCCGTCAACGAGCGCACCGAGAACATCGGCGCGCGCCGCTTGTACACGGTGATGGAAAAGCTGCTCGAGGAAGTCTCGTTCACGGCCGGCGCCGAAAAAGACCAGACGGTCACGATCGACGGCGCCTATGTCAACGCACGGCTGGATGCGCTGGCGGTCAACGAAGACCTGTCCAGGTACGTGCTGTAATCATTGTTGAAGGAGGACTGGCGATGGCAAACAAGGCACTGGCGACGCGGCAAAAGATGCGGCTGCGGGTGGAGCCGTCCCAGAATTTCGGCAAGCCGCGCAACCCGATCGCAGCCCTGGCCAAGGCCAGGTCCGCCGGGGCACACGCCAAGCCGCTCTCGAACGAGCGGCAGGAGGCCAAGCGCATGCTGAAGAAGGTCAAGCTGGTCGCGGACGACGAAGAGTAAACCTTTCACCTCCCCAGATTTTCCCCTTGGCGGGCCGCGCAAGCGTGCCCGCCTTTTTTGCGTCTGACTCAGCGTGGATATTGCCTGGAGCACTGTTCACAGGTAAATTCACTCGACATTACACATTCAGGAAAACCATGAGCTCACCGGAGCTGGTACTCGACGTGCTGCGCGCCGAACTGCGGGCGGCAGGCATCACCTACAAAAGCCTCGCGGACCGCATCGGCGTGAGCGAATCGAGCGTGAAGCGCATGTTTGGACAGAAGGACATGGCCCTGTCGCGCCTGGCCCAGATCTGCCAGGTGACCGGCATCGCCCTGGAAGACGTGCTGCGCCGCGCCGCGGACGCCCGGCCCCAGGCCGACGCCCTGACGCTGCCGCAGGAAACCTCGCTGGTGGCCAATCCGCGCCTGCTCCTCATGGCGATCTGCTGCCTCGGACACTGGTCGCTGGAACAGGTGATCGAGACCTATCGTCTGACGGAACCGGAATGCATCACCCTGCTGGCCGAACTCGACCGGCTGGGGCTGATCGAACTCAAACCCCTGAACCGCTACAGCCTGCGCGTGTCGAACGCATTCCGCTGGCTGCCGGGCGGCCCGGTGCAGCGTTACTTCCGCGAGCACGTGGTGGCCGACTATTTCGC
The DNA here is from genome assembly GCF_020707265.1 of Massilia sp. IC2-477. Taxonomy (GTDB): domain Bacteria; phylum Pseudomonadota; class Gammaproteobacteria; order Burkholderiales; family Burkholderiaceae_D; genus Telluria. Next base: position 555,880 of record NZ_JAJFEQ010000002.1, on the reverse strand, counting down.
GGGCGGCTTCGACCGCCCGGGCGAGACCCTGATGTGCCTGCCCGCGCGCCTGTCCAGCGCCAGCGCCCAGGAACTGGCCCAGAAGATCGAGGGTCTGGCCGGCGAACTGGCGCGCCTGCACCGCAACGACCGCCGGCTGCCACCGCCGGAGCGCGACGGCTATACCCTGCTGCTGGGCTTCCGGTCCTGGGAGTTTGCCGCCTTCACCGCCTTGCGGCGGAGCTAGGAAGCGCTTAGCGCACGTCCAGCAGTTCGATATCGAAGATCAGGGTGGCGTTCGGCGGAATCGGACCGACGCCGGAGGCGCCGTAGCCTTTGTCGGCCGGCACGATCAGGGTGCGCTTGCCGCCCACCTTCATGCCCTGCACGCCTTCGTCCCAGCCCGGGATCACCTGGCCGCCGGCGACCTGGAAGCTGAAGGGCTCGCGGCCCACCGAGGAATCGAACTGGGCGCCGTGCTGGGCCTCGGCCTTCGGGTCGTACAGCCAGCCGGTGTAGTTCACGACGGCGGTGCTGCCGGCCACGGCTTCCTTGCCGGTGCCGGTGACGGTGTCGATCTTCTGCAGGGCGGCGGCGCCCGCCTGCGGTGCCTGCGGGGCTTCGTTACGCTTGCAGGCGGTGACGCTCATGGTCAATGCCAGGCCGAGGAGGCAGGAGGAAATCAGCTTGTTCATGGGTTCTTTCGTGGTTGCGTGATTGCCGCTGGAGCATACAGCGTGGATGCCTTCATGACAATACGCGCCCTTCCGGCATCAGCCACAGGATTGCCAGCAGCACGTGGATCAGCGCGCCCAGCGGCGGATACCACAGCGACAGCACGACGGCCAGGGCGTATAGGAGGATCGAGATCCGGTTCTTGCGGCTGCCCCAGGCCATCGCGTGCCTGGCGTCGACGTCCAGGCGCCAGGACAGCAGCATGAAAGAGATCGAGCACAGCAGCAGCACCACGCCGTACAGCGCCACCGGCACAGGCGCCATCGGGTGCTCGCCGGCCCAGGCGGTCACCCAGGGAATCAGCGACATCCAGAACAGCAGGTGCAGGTTGGCCCACAGGGCGGCGCCGTCCACCTTCGCCACCCGGTCCAGCAGCGCATGGTGGTTGACCCAGTAGATGCCGACGTAGACGAAGCTGAGCGCATAGCGCAGCCAGCCTGGCAGCGTCTCCAGCAGGTCGGCGACTTCGGTGCCGTGCGGCGGCTGCAGCTCCAGCACCATGATCGTGATGATGATGGCGATGACGCCGTCGCTGAAGGCCTCCAGGCGGTTCTTGCTCATCGCGAGATTCACGCCGCCTCCGGTTCCGGCAGCACCAGGTGCAGGCACAGGATCGCGACCGGCACGATCAAGGCCACGAAACCGACGGCGAGGTAGGCAAAGGCAGCCAGCGCGCAGCCGAGGGCGAAGGCCAGCACTGGCCAGAAGAACTTGGCGCAGCGGGCTTTTGTCGCCGCGTCGGCGGCGCCGCGCAGGCGGTCGACCGTGTCGATCACGAGCTGGGTCACGTTCCCCGTCATCATCGAGGTCGGCGCCAGGTGGGTGAGCAGCAGCTTGCTGGCCGCGCTGTGCGCGCCCATTGCCGCGGCGCCCAGCAGGCCGGCAGCCATCGCCAGCGCGCCGACGTGATCACCCACCGGCTCGGCCAGCATGCCGCACACCATGAAGCCCAGCAGCAGCACCAGCTGCAGCGCATAGGATGGCTTGACCGCGGAGCTACCGCGCCGCTCGCAGCGCGCCACCAGCAGCCGCGCGGCCGCCACGCCCAGGATAAAGGCCGGGAAGGCCAGCAGCTTGAGCAGCGAAGGTGTCTGCGCCGGGTCGGCCAGGGACACCGCGATCAGCACGAAGTTGCCGGTGACGTGGGCCGTGAACAGGCCGAACAGGGCGATGAAGCCGAGGGTGTCGACATAGCCGGCCAAGAAGCCCATGCCTATGCCCTGCAGGCGTTGGAAGGAAGCGGTCTTCATGTTCAGAACGCGAAGCAGCTGCAGCCGAAGGCGCCCCAGAAGCCGCCGAAGTCCGACACGGGCACGTTCGACTTGCGCGCGCGGTCGTGGCTGTGGGCGTGCACGCCACAGGGGCCGCTGCACTGGTGCGGCAGGGCCATGTGCGACTGTGCTTGCGGGGCGGTCTTGCGCCAGTGGCCCGGCACCTTCTGCACCGGCGACCATTCCGGCAGCACCGGGATTGGCGCCGGCCCCAGGTCGCTGAATTCGGCGGCGCCATAGACCACCTTGCCGCCCACGATAGTCAAGACCGATTCGATCGCCTTGATGTCCTCCGCATCCACGGTGAAGAAATCGCTTGATAACGCCACCAGGTCGGCCAGCATGCCTTCCTGGATGCGGCCCTTGCGCCCCTGTTCGTTCGAGAACCAGGCACTGCCCGCGGTCCACAGTTCGAGTGCGACGCCGCGGTCGAGCAGGCCGTTCTCGCCGTACAGCGGCAGGCCCCCGACAGTGCGGCCGGTGACCAGCCAGTACAAGGCGGTCCACGGGTTGTAGCTGGCCACGCGGGTGGCGTCGGTGCCGGCGCCCACCGGCACACCCATCTCCAGCATGGTCTTCACTGGTGGGGTGGCTTTTGCAGCTTCGGCGCCGTAGCGGTCGACGAAGTATTCGCCCTGGAAGGCCATGCGGTGCTGGATCGCGATGCCGCCGCCCAGCGCTTTCACGCGCTCGATGTTGGCCGGGCTGATGGTTTCGCAGTGGTCGAACATCCAGTGCAGGCCGTCGAAGGGGATCTCGCGGTTGATCTTCTCGAACACGTCGAGCATGCGGCTGATCGATTCGTCGTAGGTGGCGTGCAGGCGGAACGGCCAGCGCTCGCTCACCAGGTGGCGCACCACCCTTTCCAGTTCGCCTTCCATGCCTTCTGCCAGCTCCGGACGTGGCTCCAGGAAGTCCTCGAAGTCGGCGGCCGAGAACACCAGCATCTCGCCGGCGCCGTTGTGGCGGTAGTAGTCACTGCCCTGCCCCGGCGTCACCATGCCGGTCCAGCGCTGGAAGTCTTCCAGCTCCTGGCCCTTGTTCTGGGTGAACAGGTTGTAGGCGATGCGGATGGTGAGCTGCTCGGCGCGGTCGAGTTCCTCGATCACGTTGTAGTCTTCGGGGTAGTTCTGGAAGCCGCCACCGGCATCGATCGCGCTGGTGATGCCGAGGCGGTTCAGCTCGCGCATGAACTGGCGGGTGGAGTTCACCTGCAGGTCGTAGGGCAGCTTGGGGCCCTTGGCCAGGGTCGCGTACAGGATCATCGCGTTGGGACGGGCGATCAGCATGCCGGTAGGGTTACCGCTGGCGTCGCGCTGGATCTCGCCGCCGGGCGGGTTCGGCGTGTCCCTGGTGTAGCCGACGGCGCGCAGGGCGGCGCGGTTGAGCAGCGCGCGGTCGTACAGGTGCAGGATGAACACCGGGGTGTCGGGCGCGGCGGCGTTGATCTCTTCCAGGGTCGGCATGCGCTTTTCCGCGAACTGGAATTCGTTCCAGCCGCCCACCACGCGCACCCACTGCGGGTTCGGGGTACGGTCAGCCTGGTCCTTCAGCATGCGCAGCGCATCTGCCAGGGAGGGCACGCCTTCCCAGCGCAGTTCCAGGTTGTAGTTCAGGCCACCGCGGATCAGGTGCAGGTGCGAATCGTTCAGGCCGGGGATGACGGTGCGGCCGTTCAGGTCGATCACCTGGCTGCCCGCCTGTGCGAAGCGCATCACGTGTTCACGGTCGCCCACGGCGAGGAAGCGGCCGTCCTGGATGGCGACGGCGCTGGCCTGCGGGCGGGCGCGGTCGAGGGTGGCGAACTTGCCGTTGACGAGGATGAGCGGCGCGGCGCTCGGGGTGGACTGTGCTTGCATGCTGTCTGCTCCTGGCTGGATGGCGGCGGTCCGCCCTGGGGCGGACCGGAACTCGTTGTACTTAGCGGACCGGGGCCGGCACCGGCGCCAGCACTTCGTTTGTGCCCTGGTTGCGTGCCGCTGCCTTGTGGACCATGGTGTAGGCATAGTCCACGCCCATGCCATAGGCGCCCGAGTGTTCGGTGACGATCTTGATGACGGCGTCGTAGGTGTCGCGGTGCGCCCAGTCGCGCTGCCACTCCAGCAGCACCTGCTGCCAGGTGACCGGGACCACACCGGCCTGCACCATGCGCTGCATCGCGAAGTCATGGGCGTCCTTCGAGGTGCCGCCCGAGGCGTCGGCCACCATGTAGATCTCGTACTCGCCTTCCAGCATGGCGCACAGGGCGAAGGTGGTGTTGCAGACTTCGGTCCACAGGCCGGCCACGATGACCTTCTTCTTGCCGTTGCGGGCCAGCGCGTCGCGCACCTTCTGGTCGTCCCAGGAATTCATCGAGGTGCGCTCGAGGATCGGGTGGTCCGGGAACACGTCCAGGATTTCCGGGTAGGTCTTGCCGGAGAAGGACTCGGTCTCGACGGTGGTGATGATGGTCGGGATATTGAAGGCCTTGGCTGCCTTGGCCAGGCCGACCACGTTGTTCTTCAGGGTCTGGCGGTCGATCGACTGCACGCCGAAGGCCATTTGCGGCTGGTGGTCGATGATGATCAGCTGCGAGTTTTCCGGGGTCAGGACTTCCAGTTTAGCGTTGCTCATGATGTTCTCCTTCAGTAAATGTTGGACTGCGGTTGGACTTCAGTTCTTGCTATCGTCTTTGGCGTTCGACACGCCGGTGATACGGGGCTGGCATTCGCTGGCGAACCAGGCTTTGGTAATCGGTACGCCTTCGATCACGCGCTTGGCGACCGGGACCACCTGTTCGCCGATCAGCATGCCGAGCAGTCCGACCAGGGCGATGGCCGGTGGCGCCGGCGAGCGGACGTTGATCAGTCCATACAGGATTCCTGCGAGGATGCCGGCGCCGAGAGAAATCAGGTACATGATCAGCTCCTTGTTCTATGTGAATACCATCGAAGGTTTCGATGCTCCAGGAACAGTGATTCCCTGCTCCTTATCGCTCGTTTTGTCGATGCGATGGAGTCATTATGCGTGGCTAAAACTGAAATGAAAAACGGATAATTTGCAGCTATACAATCGAAATTTTCGAATGTTCTCGTGCAGGGGCGCGGGCCGGACGGCCGCTCGGGATGCGATTGCATCCTTGCCGTATGCTGCGACGGGGATGCAAGGGAAGCAAGTTAAAACAAGTTAACGAACGTGAAAAGAAAACGGGCGCCAGAGGCGCCCGTAAGTTCAGTCGATCTGCGTGGATCAGGGGACGTTGCGCTTGACCACGTTACCGCCCAGGATCACCACCGCCGGAGCTTCCAGCAGCTGCACATTCACGGTCGGGTCGCCCTGCACCGCCACCATGTCGGCGAAGCGGCCGGCCTCGACGATGCCGACATCGCTGCGGCCCAGCGCCTCGGAGGCATTGATGGTCGCGGCCTGGATGGCCTGCACCGGCGTCATGCCGTACTTCACCATCACCGCGAACTGCTTGCCGTTGCCGCCGTGCGGGTGCACGCCGGCGTCGGTGCCGAACACCATCTTGACGCCGGCCGCGTGCGCCTTCCTGAAATTCTGGCGCTGGATTTCCGTCACCTCGCGGTCCTTGCGCAGGTTGTCTTCCAGCACGCCGTTCTTCTTGCCTTCCGCCGCCGTGTAGTCGCCGTTGTAGATGTCCATCGACAGCCAGGCGCCGTGCTTCTTCGCCAGGGCGATGCCTTCGTCGTCGATCAGGCTGGCATGCTCGATGGTGGTGACGCCGGCGCGGATCGCGTCCTTGATGCCGGCCGCGCCGTGCGCATGGGCCGCCACCTTCAGGCCCCATTGCGCAGCCTCCTCGACCGCGGCGCGCAGCTCGGCCAGGTTCATCTGCTGCTGGCCCGGTTCGGTGTTACGCGAGAACACGCCGCCGGTGGCGCAGACCTTGATCACCTGGGCGCCATACTTGCGCAGCGCGCGCACCGACTTGCGCACTTCCTCGGGGCCGTCGGCGTTGTACGGGTTCTTCTCTTGCATCGAGGGCGGGAAGTAGGTGCTGTCGCAGTGGCCGCCGGTCGCCCCGAAGGACCAGGCGGCCGGAACGATGCGCGGGCCGCGCACCTTGCCGGCGGCGATCGCCTGGCCCAGGCCGACGTCGTTCCAGTCCGAGGCGCCGACGTTGCGCACTGTGGTGAAGCCTGCGTCCAGGGTCTTGCCGGCATGGGTGACGGCGAGTGCCGACCAGAAGCGGTCGTTGTATTCGAGGTTGCTGTAGCCGCCGTAGGTGGGGTCGGAATCCAGGTGGACGTGCATGTCGATCAGTCCCGGCACCAGGGTCATGCCCGGCAGGGCGATGCGGTCGGCGCCGCCACCGGCGGGAGCACTGCTGTTCGGCTTGACGCTGACGATGCGGCCGTCGCGCACCAGGATTTCCGGGTTCTGCACCAGGCGTCCGGTGCGCACGTCGAGCAGGCGGTCGGCGGTGATGGTGACCTCGGCGGCCTGGGCGGCGGACCAGCTCAGGGCGGCCAGGCAAGCGAGGGCAAGACGGGACAGGACATGGGTGCGATTCAAGAGCTACCTCCGGTGCGTTGTAGATTTAACAGCTAGCAACTTTATACCGGGATATGCATGGACCGTCCAGCACGCGATGCGCCATAAAAAAAATGCCGCATCGCTGCGGCCTTACTGGACTTGGGGCGGCGGGCCGACCGGGCTGCCCACCGAGCGCGTTGGCGGCGGCATCTGCACCTGGTTCGGCGGCGGCGGGTTCTGGCCCTGCTGCTGGTTGGGCTGGGCAGGCAGGGTCCCGTCCGCGTTTGGCTCCGGCACGTAGCCCGCCGGTACCGCATTTTCCGGGGTAGTCGGGGTGCCGCTTGGCGCGCCGCCCGGCGGCGGCACCGATTGCATGGTCGGCGGCGCAGCCACCACGCCCGGCGAGGTCTGCGGCTCGACGCCGGGCGCCGGCGCCGCGGCCACTGGCGCCGGTCCCACGACCGGCGGAGCCGCCATGCCGCCCGGGCTACCTGCCGTGCCGGTATCCGGCGCCAGATCGACCCGTTTCATGACGCCGCCCTCGGACAGCATCACGTAGCGTGCGTGCACTTCTGCCACGGTCACGCCCGGCACGATCTCGCGGCCGATGCGCACCGCCTTTGGCGGCGATCCCTCGGCTACCAGGATCACGGCGCTGTTGGCGCCGGCCGCGATGACGCCGGTCAGCTGGTAGTTCGAGATCGCCACCGCGGTCGGCTGGCCGCCGAACAGGTAGGCAGCCGCTTCCGGACTCGGTTCGGCCTGGGCCACGGCGGGCGGTGGCGCCAGCGGGCGCTGCTCGGGCTTGTACAGCTGCAGGAACCAGTAGGCGATCGAGGCCACCAGCAGGACCAGCGCGAGCAGGGTGAAGAGGAGAGGCAAACGCTTGTTCATGGTTTCCTTGTTATTTTTTTCTCAGCGCACCAGCTGGTTGATCTCGATGATCGGCATCAGCACCGCCAGCACGATCAGCAGCACGACCAGGCCCATGGCCAGGATCAGCACCGGCTCGAGCAGGCCCGCGATGGTCAGCGTGCGGCGCTCGAGGTCGGCCTGCTGCGAATTGGCGGCGCGCTCGAGCATGGCGGGCAGTTCGCCGGTGATCTCGCCGGCGCGGATCATGTGCACCAGCATCGGCGGGAAGTGCTTCTGCGCCGACAGCGCGCGCGCCAGGCTCACGCCTTCGCGCACGCTGGCGGTGGCCTGTTCGACCAGTTCGCGCATCGCCACGTTCGACAGGGTGTCGCGGCTGGTGTCGAGCGCGCGCAGGATGGGCACACCGGAACCGGTGGTGATCGCCAGCGTGCTGGCAAAGCGCGCCGTGTTCAGGCTGCGCTCGAACTTGCCGTACACGGGGGCATTCAGCAGCCAGGTATGCCAGCGGCGCTTCAGGTCCGGGTTGCGCAACGCGCGCCGCCACAGCCAGAACGCGCCGATGAGCAGGATCGCGACGTAGATGCCGTAGGCGCGCACGAAGTCGGAGATCGCCAGCATCATCACGGTGAGGAAAGGCAGCTTCTGCTTGGTGTTGGCGAACACCGAGACGATCTGCGGCACCACGTAGGTGAGCAGGAAGATGACGATGGCAAAGGCGACCACGGTGACGATGGCCGGATAGGTAAACGCCAGGCGCACCTTCTGCACCAGGGCGTTGCGGCGTTCGATGTAGTCGGCCAGGCGCGACAGCACGCGCGCCAGCTGGCCGATCTGCTCGCCCGAGGAGACCAGGGCGCGGTAGATCTCGGCGAAGTCGCGCGGGTGGCGCGACAGCGCGCTCGAGAACGACACGCCGCCCATCACTTCGGAACGGATCGAGGCGATCAGGTCGCGCACGTAGGGACGCTCGGCCTGTTCCAGCAGGGCGGTGAACGCCTGCTCCAGCGGCAGGCCCGCTTCCAGCAGGCTGGCCAGCTGGCGCGTGAACAGGGCCAGCTCGACCTGGGACAGGCGCTCGCCCAGGCCGCGCGAACGGGCCACGCCCGCTTCGTCGACCTGGGCCGCGATCTGTTCGACCGACAGCGGCGTCAGGCCCTGCACGCGCAGGTCGGCGCGCGCCGAGCGCGGGCTGTCGGCGTTGAGCACGCCCTTCTTGGTCGCGCCGCCGGCGTCGACGGCTTCGTAGCGAAATGCCGGCATGGGCTTCCCTTAATCCTTGGTCACACGCACCAGCTCGGCGCGCGTGGTGGTGCCGTCCTGCAGCCAGCGCTCGCCGTCCTCGCGCATGGTCTTCATGCCGGCTTGTTGCGCCGTGTCGCGGATCTCGGCTTCCGAGGCCTGGTTGTGGATCTGGGCCCGGATTTCCTCGGTGGTCTCGAGCAGCTCGTAGACGCCGACGCGGCCGTGGTAGCCGGTGTGGCCGCAGCGTTCGCAGCCCACCGCGTGCCAGCCGCTGGCATCGCTGACCTTGCAGTGCACGCAGAGTTTGCGCACCAGGCGCTGCGCCATCACGCCCAGCAAAGATGACGATAGCAGGAACGGTTCGATGCCCATGTCCAGCAGGCGGGTCACGGCCGAGGCCGCGTCATTGGTGTGCAGGGTCGCCAGCACCAGGTGGCCGGTGAGCGAGGCCTGCACCGCGATCTGCGCCGTTTCCAGGTCGCGGATCTCGCCGATCATGATCACGTCCGGGTCCTGGCGCAGGATGGCGCGCAGGGCCTTGGCGAAGGTCATGTCGATACGGGCGTTGACCTGGGTCTGGCCGACGCCGTTGAGGTCGTATTCGATCGGGTCTTCCACCGTCATGATGTTGGTGGTGGCCGCGTTCAGGCGCGACAGCGCCGCGTACAGCGTGGTCGTCTTACCGGAACCGGTCGGGCCCGTGACCAGCACGATGCCGTGCGGCTGGTTGATCAGGCGGTCGAACTGTGGCAGCAGCGCCGGGCTCATGCCCAGGTGGCTCAAGTCCAGGCGCCCCGCTTCCTTGTCGAGCAGACGCAGCACGGCGCGTTCGCCATGCCCGGTCGGCAGGGTCGAGACGCGCACGTCGACCGGCTTGCCGCCGATGCGCAGGGTGATGCGGCCGTCCTGCGGCAGGCGCTTCTCGGCGATGTCGAGCTGCGACATGATCTTGATACGCGAGATCAGGGAAGCGTGGATGGCCTTCTTGGGCCGCACGATGTCGCGCAGCGCGCCGTCGACGCGGAAGCGCACCACCGAGGTCTGTTCGAAAGGCTCGATGTGGATATCGGACGCGCCTTCGCGCAGCGATTGCGTCAGCAGCGCGTTGATCATGCGGATGACCGGAGCGTCGTCCGAGGATTCCAGCAGGTCTTCGATGGCCGGCACGTCCTGCAGCAGGCGCGTAAGGTCGAGGTCGGCGTCGAATTCGTCGACCACCTGCGAAGCGTCGCCGCCGGTGCCGGCATAGGCCTTGGCGATGGCGTCGTCGAGCTCGCCGCGGTCGAGGCGGCGCAGGGTGATGCGGCCGAAACGGCGCGAGACTTCCGCGATCGCGGCCGGGGCCGTGGCGCCGGAGACGAGGACTTCGATCGCCTGGCCCGGTTCGTCTCCACCGCGCGCCAGCACGCCGTGGTCACGGGCAAAGGCGAAAGGCAACAAATTGTTCATGGTCAGCTTATTTCTGGTTCGATGGCGTCACTGGCCGAAATTGCGACGCGGGCTGTTTGCCCTGCTGTCCCTGCGGAACAGACTGGCCGCTGGCGGCGCCCGGCGCACTGCCGGCGGCCGGGGCGGTCTGGGCCGGCGCGGTCGCCATGGTGCCGCCGACGGGCGGCTGGCCATTGGTCAGCGGCGGCAGCGACGGAGCACCGAGGTTGCGCATCAGGATCGTCTCGTCCTGCGATGCCTGGCCCGCGGCGCCGGCGGCGCGCATGTATTCGTAGCGGTCCATGGCGAGCGAACTCGAGGCTTCCTTGCTGCGCACCACGACGGGGCGCAGGAACACCATCAGGTTGGTCTTGGTCCGGGTGCGGTTGCGGTACTTGAACAGGTTGCCCAGCACCGGAATGTCGCCCAGGCCGCGTACTTTCTCTTCGCCATCGCCTTCGGTGTCCTCGATGAGGCCGCCAAGGACGATGATCTGGCCGTCGTCGGCCAGCACATTGCTTTCGATCGCGCGCACGTTGGTGGTCAGGCCCGAGGGGGCATTCCGGGTTGCCGGGTCGACGCTCGAATTTTCGTGGTAGATCGCCATCTTGATCGTACCGCCTTCCGAGATTTGCGGGCGCACCTTGAGCAGCAGGCCGACGTCGCGGCGGTCCACGGTCTGGAAGGGGTTGCCGCCGCCGGTCGCGGCCGTGGTCGTGTACGAACCGGTAATGATCGGCACGTTCTGGCCGACCTTGATCGTCGCCAGCTCGTTGTCCAGCGTGATCATATTCGGTGTCGACAAGATGTTGCTGTTGCCGTCGTTTTCAAGGGCGCGCGCCACCGCGCCGAGGCCGAGCTCGCCTCCCACCTGGCGGAACAGGCCGAAGGTCAGGCCGCCCGGTATGGTCGGCACGGAAGTGCCCGACAGACCCTGGCGCGCGGCCGCGGCCAGGTTGACGATGTTGCTGCCCTGGGCGCCGCCGGTGAAGGACTGGACGCCGCCGACGCGGTACTTGCTGTCGCTGTCGCCCGAGGCGCCAATCCATTGCACCCCGAATTCGGAGGCCTTGTTGGCATTCACCTCGACCACGAGCGCCTCGATGTAGACCTGGGCGCGGCGTACGTCGAGCTGGTCGATGACGTTGCGCAGGTTGCGGTAGACCGCGTCCGGTGCGGTGATGATCAGGCTGTTGGTCGAGGCGTCGGCCTGGATGAAGCCCGAACCCTGGCCGCCGCCGGCGCCGCCGGCCGTCAGCTGGCTCTGCTGGCCGTAGGTATTGCCGGTGCCGGCCATGCCAACGCTGCTCTGCTGGCCCTGCTGGCCGCCGAGTCCGCCCTGGCCGCCCTGCCCTCCGGTCGAGCCGGCCTGGATCGAGCCGCCCGAGGTGCCCTGCTGCTGCACCGGCACGGCGGAGGCGTCCTGCGAGACCACGGCGCGCAGGGTCTGGGCCACGCGGCTGGCGTCGGCGTTCTTCAGGTAAACGACGTGGATGTTGCCCTGGCTCGAGGTCTGCTGGTCGAGACGCGCGATCAGCGACTTGGCCAGGTTGGCGCGCGCCTGCGAGGGGGCGCGGATCACCACCGAATTGGTGCGCGGGTCGGCCAGCACGGTGACGCGGCCGGAGTCGCCGCCGGCCGCTGGTTCCATCAGGCGGGTGACGAGGGTGGCGACGTCGGAGGCGATCGCGTTGCGGATCGGGACCACGTCGAGGTCGGCCGCCACCGGCGTATCGAGCGCTCCGATGATCTTGGCCAGGCGACGCAGGTTGTCGGCGTAGTCGGTGATGACCAGGGTGTTGTTGCCCGGGTTCGCCATGATGGAATTGTTCGGCGAAATCAGCGGACGCAGCACGGCGGTGAGGTTGGCCGCCGATTCATACGACAGGTAGAACACCTGCGTCGCGATCTGGTCGCCGGTGGCGCGGCTGGCGCGCACGCCGCCGACCTGGGTCGGCGAGGACTGGGCCTTGGCTTCGGCTTCCGGCACCACCTTGGCATAGCCGTCGCCGCTGGTGACCACCGCGTAGCCCTGCAGGCGCAGGGTCGAGGTGAGCAGGGCGAAGGCCTGGGTCTTGCTCAGCGATTTTTCCGACACCAGGGTGATCGTGCCCTTTACGCGCGGATCGATGATGAAGGTCATGCCGGTGTAGTGGCCGATCGCCTTGATCACCGATTCGATGTCGGCGTTGACGAAGCTGAGCGCCGCGGCGTTCGCCGTTTCCTGCGCCAGTACGGGCGCCACGGGCACCGTGGTCGCGGCGAAGCAGCACAGCATGGCGCCAGCGGCCAGGCGGCGCAGCGCCGGCAGGCGGGAGTTGTTGCGGACGACGGTGGTACGGGAATTGTTGGTCATTATCTGAACTCGAGTGCGATTATGTTTTTGCCGTTCACCATGCGGCGCTGGCCCAGCAGGTTGAGCATGTTGCCCAGCGTCTGTTCGTATCCCTCGGCGGCCGAGGCCTGGCCGGAAAAGCGCAGGCGTCCGTTCTGCAGCATACCCGAGCCCGTCAATACAAGCGCACCGCGCACGGTACGCAAATTGAGGTCGGCCTGGCTGCCGCGCCAGTCGAATGCCATTTCATAGCTGCCCAGCGGCCGCACGGGCGACATGCGCGAACCCATGTCGGTCATGGTCAATACCGTACGGCCTTGCACCGTCACCGTATTGGGCTGGCGCAGCAGGTCGAGCGTATTCCAGACCAGACGGATGGTGCCGCTCGGCGCGAGCGTGTTGAGCGGGGCGCCCAGGCCGGCCAGGCCTTCGGCCGGCAGCAGCAGTTCGCCGCTGCTCACCTGCCATTGCGACCAGCTGCCGTCGATACGGACCGGGCGCGCCAGCGCTTGCGGGTTTTCCAATTCCACGTGGACTTGGCCCAGGAGCACCAGTGGCGACAGGCGCCAGGCAAAGCGTCCCGGCAGCAGCGGCGTCACGGCGCCGCCCTCGCCCGGCGCGCCGCCGATGAACGCTGAGCCGTTCCAGAGCGTACCCTGCGCATCCCCCAGAGTCAAACGACCGCCGGTCTGCTTCTCGACCATCGGTCCGAGCCAGGTAGCCGGCAGGAATGCCAGTACCGTGACGAGGACGGCCAGGATGATCGGCAGCAGCCACAGGAGCAGGCGCTTCATTGAGCCGTCGCGCTGGCCTGGCGCAGCGTCAGGGTGGCGTCGACCTGTCCTTCCGCAGCCAGGGCGGTGAAGGTGGCGTCCTGCACCTGCACCCGGTTCTCGCGCCGCTGGGCGTCGAGCCAGGACACCAGGTTGGCGAAGGACACCGCATTGAACTGGAGCTTGGCGTATTCGCCCGTCATGGTGAGCGAGCCCGCCTTCAGGCCGCGCTGGGCCATGCTGGCATTCAAAAGCTCGGCCGTCATGGGCGGCACCTGGGGCGCCGGGCTGGCGGCCAGGGACTGCGCCTCGGCTGCCATGCTCTGCAGCTGGGCGGCCTGCTGGCGCAGCGCCGGCAGCGAGCGGCGCAGGTTGTCCCGCCCTTCGAGGGCGGGCGCCAGCAGCAGCCCGTAGACGAGCGCGACCAGGACCACGGCCCCGCCGACGGTGAGGAACTTGCGCTCCTGGTCGGTGCGCCCGAGCCACCAGGCGAGCGCACGCTCGCGCAGGGCGCCGGTCTTGGCGCGGAAATTGGTGACGGCGTTCATGGTGCGGCTCCTGCTGCTGCATTCGATCCCGGCGCAGGCGCCGGCGCGGCGCCGGTGCTGCGGATGACCCAGGTGGCGGGTGGCGTTTCTTCCAGACTCAGGTTGCGTGCGCCGAGGGCGGCGCGCAGCTGGCCGGTAGAAGCGGGATCGACCGATTCGGGCCGCACGCGCACCGTGAGGGCGCGGTCGCGGAACTCCATCGAGGCGATGGCCGGCGGGCGGCCGAGGTTGCGCACGGTCTCGCCAAAGGTGCCCGCGATCCAGCCGAACTCCTCCTGGCCGACCTGGCCGCTGGCGGCCTTGGCGCGCGCGATGTTCTGGCGCATCTGGGCCACCGGATCGATCACCGGCTGGTTCGGGTAGGCGCTGCGGAAGGTCTGGTCCATGCTTTGGCGCACCGCGTCGGCTTCGCGTTTCAGGCGCAGCCATTCGATGTTGATGCCGATGATGTTGACCACGATGGCGGCGATGGCCAGGCGGATCGGCCAGCGCCAGCGGCTCCAGTCGCGCTGGGCCACGCCGGCGGTGCCCAGGCCCGGCACCAGGTCGAGGGTGCTGCTCTTGCTACCTGCGATCCAATGTTCCCATGCATCGCTTTCCAGCGTGATGCCGGGGCCGGCTTCCGCCAGCAGCACCTGGTATTCGCCCCGCTGTTCCGGCGGCACGAACAGGATCAGGGGCGCGTCGCCGGCCAGCGCGCGCGCTGTCTGCAGCGTGAGCGTCGGGTTGCCGTCCAGGGCCAGGCCCAGGCCTTCGTATTGTCCCTGGCGCAGCAGCAGTTCGTTGCTGCCGATGGCGGCGCTGACGCTGCCCGGCATCAATGGCAGGCACAGCTGCGCAGGCATGGCCGCGACAGCGCGCGCGCCCATGCCGAGCAGTGCCCGCACCAGCGGCTCGAGCCAGTCGCGCTGGACCACGCCGACCGGACGGCGCCCGTCCGGCAGGGCGGGACCGGCCACCAGCACGCAGTCGAGCGGGTCGCCCAGGATATGTTCTTCGACCAGGGCCGGCAGCGCCGCGCGCAGGCGCGCGCCGGAGAGCGGCGGGGCCTGGACCGGCAGCAAGGTGACGTCGGCGCCGGCCAGCAGCAGCACCACGCGGCGGCTGGCGGCGACCGCGTCGCCCAGGTTGCGCAGCAGGCCTTCGCCCTGCTGCGCGATGCTGCCGTTGTCGAGCACCACCGCAAAGCGGCACAACGCGCCCTCGCCTTCCGCGCGAGCCGGGTGCCGAATATAAAGAGTAGTCAAACTGTCTCGCTTTCTTCTAGTTCTGGCGGGTCCAGATCACTCGGGTGCCGCCGCCGACGGTGGGTACGGGAGTACGCTGGATCAGCGACTCCGCGTTCAGCGCCGCGCGGTCGAGCCGGATACGGCTCTGTACGATAAACCAACTGCTCTTGATGTCCCATGTCGTTTCGGGCAAGTCCTGGCCCGTGTTGGCCTGGCTTGCAAATTCCGCCGGCGTACGCCATGCCGCCGTCTTGCGCCGCGCCACCAGGCTGTTGGCCTGGGACAGCGACATCCCCGGCACGATCGCCGCCAACAGCTCGGCCGGCACGGTATTCACGTTCAGCCTCGTCGCCTCTGCACCCGACGGCAGCACGATCAGGAAGGGCCGCAGCTGCGCCAGGATCTGCGGCGTCACCCCCTGCACCACCAGCAGGTCGTCCACCTGCAGCAGCGGGATCGGCACGCCGTTCACGGGCGGTACCGGCGGCAGGGTCGTTGCCGGCGGCGGCGGAGGCGGCGTTCCCGGGTTGTTCGGATCCGCCGGCGCCGCCACCTGCTGCCCCTGGGCGACGAAGTTGGCGACCCGGTTGCCCAGGCGCGCGTCCAGGCGCAGGTTGTCCAGCAGCCGTTCGAAGATGCGCACCTGTGCCTCGTCCTTGACACGGTCGCGCGCGAGGTTGGCCAGATTGTAACGCGACGTGGCGTCAATAATGTTACCGGACAATGTCGCGTCAAAATTTTCACCTTGGACCCGTTCGCGTTCGATGTACTGGTCGAGGCGGGTTTCGGCCAGGGGCGTGGCCCAGACCTGGTCGAGCGAGGTGTACTGCGAGGTATAGGCGTCCTGGCGCAGCACCAGGCTGGCCCAGTCGAGGGCGCCGCGCAGGATCCACTTGGTCTGCAGGTGCAGGCGCTGGTTTTCCATGGAGCGCACCTGCACCTGCTGCTGCCAGAACAGGCTGGCGACGATCGAGATGGCCAGCGTGGTGAGCAGCAGCGCGGTGACGACCGCGACGCCGCGCTGGCGAGTCAGGTTGTAGCGGCGCATCAGGTGCCTCCCAGCAGGAAGGACTTGACCATCGGCTGGGCCAGGCCGGCGGCGGTCAGGCCGACCTGGATGCCTTCGGGGTCGGGCGCCGCGGTGCCGTCGGTGACGGCCTGGGCTTCCTTGCGCCAGGCATTGTTCTGCCAGGCCTGGATCTGCATGGCGGCCACGCCGGTCTGCAAGGCCACCGGCGGCGCAACGTCGGACGGCGCATCGCTCGCGGCCGCCTGCCACAGGCCTTCGAGCTGGGTCAGGTCGCGCGTGCCGCGCGATTCGCGCCGCACCAGGGTGCCGCCGGCAACGCGGTAGGACACCACCACCAGTTGCGAGGGTTCGTTTTCGTTATAGGTCTTGCGCACCAGCACCAGCCGGTCGTCAGCCCATTGCAGGTTGGGCCGGCGGCCGATGATCTCGCGTCCGGCCAGGTGTTCGCAGTCGCTCTGCATCTGGGCAAAGGCCAGCTGCATGCCGCGCGTGACTTCCATCTGTTCGGTCAGGGCGATGCGGGCGCGCACGATGCCGTCCAGGCCGCGCCAGCCGAGCACGGCCAGGATGGCGAGGATGCTGATCGCCACCAGCAGCTCGACCAGCGTAAAGCCGCGGCGGCGGATATGAATGGACGGGGTCATGTGCTTCATGTGCGAGATGGCCTCAACACAAGCTGAACCAGTTTGACGATGCGGCGCTCCGGACGTTCGGCGTCGAACACCGAGACTTCGATCCGGCGCAATTGCGGGTTCGGGCTGGTCAGCACTTCCTCCTCGCAGACCAGGTTCAGCTCGCCCTGCGCACAGGGAAAACTGCGCTTGCCGACTTCGGGGAATTCCTTGCCCAGGCGGATTTGCACCAGGCGGTTCTCGGCCGACCAGGTGGCCATCATGGAGGCGCGCAGGCCGTCGCTGTTGGCGGTCAGGCTGCCGACCGCGCGCAGGCCGGCGCCGAGCGCGGTGCCGACGATGACGAGGGCGACCAGCACTTCGAGCAGGGTGAATCCGCGTTGGGGGCATGGGCGCATGGTGGGCTTCCTATTCGACCGTGAAGTGACCGACGCCGTCGGCGCGGATCGCGACCGCGTTGCCGCCGGTGGCCAGGGTCAGCACGAAGGGCTTGTCGACCGGTTCGCGTCCGAAGGTGATGCGCACGGTACTAGGATCGCTGCTGGCGGTCGGCTGCAGCACCAGCTGCAGCGGAGCGCCGCGGAAAGTGCGTTCGCGCAGCAGGTCGTCGCGCGTGACCGGCTCCCAGCCGGTGTCGTTGCGCACCACGAAGCGGTAGCGCTCGCCGTTGGCCTCGAAGGCCACCTGGCGGTTGCGCACGATGGCTTCGTCGCGCGCCAGCTGTAGCAGCAGGGCCAGGCGCTGGGCTTCCTGCTGCAGGTCCTGGCGCGGCGAGGGGATGGCGTTGAGCGAAGCGAGGCCCAGCGTGATGCCGATGATGACCATCACGACCAGCAGCTCCACCAGGGTGAAGCCGGCACTGCGTGCAGGGGCGCCCAGGGCCCGCATCAGGTTTATTCCCAGGAACCGACGTCGGCATCCTCGCCGGTGCCGCCAGGCTGGCCGTCGGCGCCCAGCGACATGATGTCCACTTCGCCATGGATGCCTGGCGACAGGTACTGGTAGGCATTGCCCCATGGGTCTTTCGGCAGCTTTTCCATGTAGCCGCCGGCCTTCCAGCCGTTGGCGGCCGGGCCCGCGGTAGGTTTGGTGATCAGGGCCTGCAGGCCCTGCTCGGTGCTCGGGTAGCGCTGGTTGTCGAGCTTGTAGAGCTTGAGCGCCTGCATCATGGTGGCGATGTCGGTCTTGGCAGCGGTCACGCGCGCTTCACCGGTACGACCCAGCAGTTTCGGCACGACCAGGGCGCCCAGGATGCCGATGATGACCACGACGACCATGATCTCGACCAGGGTGAAACCGCCGGCGCGGCGCTGCTTGCTTTGCGAATCAATGTGCATGGATGCTCTTCGTAAAATAGGTCGGTGGGAGACTGACAGTATAAGCCACCCTGTCTGCACGGGCTACCACGTGCACCGGAGAAATTCTACCCAGCGGCCCGGTTTAATTCTGTCTTAAAGAGGTCTTGTTTTTGTACTCATTGTGCGCCGGGTTGGCCCGTTTCGCACACACTGGACAGGCGGGATTGCGCGCGACTTTGACGCCGCTCCACTCCATGGCGCGGCCATCGAGCAGCAGCAGGCGTCCGGCCAGCGGCTCGCCAATGCCGGCCACCAGCTTCATGGCCTCCGCGGCCTGCATGGCGCCCACTACCCCGACCAGGGGAGCGAACACGCCCATAGTGCTGCAGGCAACATCTTCAAAATTGCTGTCTTCAGGGAACAGGCAGGCATAGCAGGGAGCGTCCGGGCTGCGCGTGTCGAACACGGACAGCTGGCCGTCGAAGCGGATCACGGCGCCGGAGACCAGCGGTTTTCCTTCCTGCACGCAGGCGCGGTTGACAGCGTGGCGGGTGGCGAAGTTGTCGCTGCAGTCGAGCACGACCGTCGCGGCGCGGACCAGCTCGCGCAGGCGTTCGCCGGCGGCGCGTTCCTGCAAGGCCGTGACCTTGATGTCGGGGTTAATAGCGAGCAGGGCTTCGCGGCCGGAGTCGACTTTCGGCTGGCCGATGCGCTGCGTGGTGTGCATGACCTGGCGCTGCAGGTTGGTGAGGTCGACCTCGTCGTCGTCGACCAGGGTGATGTGGCCGATGCCGCCTGAGGCCAGGTACAGGGCCGCCGGCGAACCGAGGCCGCCAGCGCCGATGACCAGGGCGTGGGCGTCGAGCAGGCGCTGTTGGCCGTCGATGCCGATGTCGTCTAGGAGGATGTGGCGGGAGTAGCGCAGGAGTTGGGTGTCGTTCATGCCGCGGACGTGCTTTTGTAGGGTGGGCGGGTTCCCCGCCCACGCGGTGATAGTTGAGGTACGAACAGCCGCACGAGCAACATCACCGTGGGTTGACCGCGTGGGCGGCATAGCCGCCCACCCTACTTCTTAGGCGCCTTGATCTCCGCCGGCTTCTGCTCCGCCCCCGGCAAGGCCTTCGGCGCCGCCGGCTTCAAGGCTTCCGGCTCCGACTTGGCCAGCTCGACCTTCTGCCCCTTGAAGTGATTGATCGCCTGCGCCAGCTGGAAGTCGTCCTTGCTGCCGTAATCCAGCGGCTTGCGGTCTTTCAGCTGGGCGAGCGCGCGCTGCTGGGCCTCGAGCGCTTCTTTCTGGTCCTTGGCGGCCGGCGTCTTTTCGCCCTCGCCCGCCAGGTGGCGCTGCAGGTCGGCTTCGCGCACGCGCAGCACGGCAAGGGCGTCGCCTTCCGCCGTTTCGTCGACGCGCATGTCGGGCACGATGCCGGTGGCCTGGATCGGGCGGCCCTTCGGGGTGTAGTAGCGCGCGGTGGTGAGCTTGACCGCGGTGTCGGGCGAGAGCTGGCGCAGGGTCTGCACCGAGCCCTTGCCGAAAGTCTGGCTGCCCATGATGATGGCGCGCTTGTAGTCCTGCAGGGCCCCGGCCACGATCTCGGAGGCCGAGGCCGAGCCGCCGTTGACCAGCACCACCATCGGCACCGTCTTCAGGCCTGCGGGCAGGCCGGCCAGCGGATCGGCGCCGCGCTGGGCGTAGAACTCGCGGCGGCCGTAAAACTGGTGGTTCGAATCGGGCAGCTGGCCCTTGGTCGAGACGATCAGCTGGTCCTGCTGCGGCAGGAAGGCGGCCGAGACGCCGACCGCACCCGGCAGCAGGCCGCCCGGGTCGTTGCGCAGGTCGAGCACCAGGCCCTTGATCTGCGGGTCTTCGGCATACAGGGCCTTGGCCTTCTTGGCCAGTTCTTCGAGCGTGTTTTCCTGGAACTGGCTGACGCGCAACCAGGCATAGCCCGGCTCGATCATCTTGGCCTTGACGCTGGCGACCGTGATTTCCTGGCGCTGCACCGGCAGCACCCACGGACGGTCCTCGCCGCGGCGGGCGATGGTGAGCGTGACCTTGCTGCCGGCCTTGCCGCGCATGCGCTTGATCGCTTCGTCGAGCGACATGTTGCGTACAGGGACGTTGTCGATGCGGGTGATCAGGTCGCCGGACTTGATGCCGGCCTTGTGCGCGGGCGAATCCTCGATCGGGGCGACGATCTTGACGTAGCCGTCTTCGCTGGCCACTTCGATGCCGACGCCGACGAACTTGCCCTGCACCGCTTCCTTCATCTCCTTGTAGGCCTTCTGGTCCAGGTAGACGGAGTGCGGGTCGAGCGAGGCCACCATGCCGCCGATCGCTTCGGACAGCAGCTTCTTGTCCGAGACCGGTTCGACGTAGTCGGTCTTGATCAGGCCATAGACGTCGGCCAGCTGGCGCAGTTCGTCCAGCGGCAGCGGCGCGCCGGTTTCCTTCTGCGCGTGCGCCGAGAACTGGAAGGAAGAGGCCACGCCGGCCACCATGCCCAGTCCGATCAGTCCGATATTCTTTGCCTTGCCCATGTGTGCTGTTCCTAGAATTTGATCCAGCCTGCCGGATCCAAGGGCTGGCCGCGATGCCTGAGCTCAAAGTATAGCCCTGATTCCTCGTTGCCGCCGGTATTGCCCGCGCTCGCGATCACCTCGCCCGCCTTGACCATGTCGCCCGCGCGCTTGAGCAGGGCCGAGTTGTTTCCGTAGGTCGTCAGGTACTCGCCGCCGTGGTCGATGATGATCAGGTTGCCCCAGCCGCGCAGCCAGTCGGCGTGCACCACGCGGCCCGGTCCGACCGCGCGCACCTCGGTTCCTTCGGGGGCCTTGATGAAGGTGCCCTTCCAGGTCGGCCCCTGGCCGCGGCGGCTGCCGAAGCGGGCCGCGATGGTGCCGTTCACCGGGGCATTCATGCGGCCCTTGAGACTGGCAAAGGCGCCGGCCGGCGCGGGCGGCGCCAGCGCCACTTCCGGTGGCGGCGGTGCGCTCGGCTTGCTTTCGACCGGTTTCGGCTGCTCGGCCACCTTCGGCGGTTCCGGCTCCGGCACCGGTTTGCTGCCCGGCTTGGCGTTCTGGCGCGCGATGCGCTCGCGTTCGGCCTTTTCGGCGGCCAGCTTGGCGCGGGCCAGGGCGCGCGCCTTTTCTTCCGCCTCGGCTTTGGCCTTGGCGGCGGCCAGCGCGGCCTGGCGGCGCTGCTCGGCTTCGGCCTGCTCGCGGATCAGGCGCGTCAGGCGGTCCACCAGGCCCGACATGCGCTGTTCGTCGCGCTGCAGGCGGTCGGCCTGCTTGCGCTGGTCGGCCAGCCGGGTCGACAGGTTCTGCAGCAGCGCGCTGCGCTTGGACTTTTCCTTTTCCAGCAGGCTCTTCTGCTCCTGCTGCTCGGAGGCGATTTCCTGCAGTTCCTGCTGGGCGTTCTCGACCTTGTCGCGGTTGGCCTCGACCTCGGCCAGGTTGGCGCGCAGCGAGCTCAGGAGTTTCGCCTGGGCCTGCGAGACATAGGCCATCATCTGCAGGTCGCGGTTGATGCGGTTCGGATTGTCGCCGGACAGCAGGAGCTTGATGCGGTCTTCGTTGCCGGCCACGTAGTGTTCGCGCAGCAGTTGCGACAATTGTTTCTTTTGAGAAACAATTGTCGCCTGCAGCCTTTCACCTTCCGTCGACAGCGCGTGCAGGCGGGTGCTGGTCTGGTCCTGTTCCTCGGCCAGGTCGCGCAGCGCGCGGTTGGCGTCGGAAATGGCAGCCTCGGACTCGGCCAGCTCGTCGGCGGCGTCGTCCCGGGCATCCTCGGTGCGGGCGATGTCGCGCTTGATCGCCTCCAGCTTTTGCTGGATGCCGGCACGCTGCTTCTCCACGGTCGCCTTCTGGCGGCTGCGGTCGGTCTGGCGTTGGGCAAAGGCGGGATTGGACAGCGCGGCGGCCAGCAGCGTGCACAGGAGCAGGCTGCCGGCCGACTTCGTGAATGGCAAACGCAAGACTTACTTCGCCTTCCCTTGGTTGGCCACGGCCGCCATGGCGGCGGCGATCGCTTCCTGGTCGCCCAGGTAGTAGTGCTTGATCGGCTTCAGGTCGGCGTCCAGTTCATACACGAGCGGCTGGCCGTTCGGGATGTTCAGGCCGACGATGTCGCTGTCGCTGATGTTGTCCAGCATCTTGATGATGGCGCGCAGGCTGTTGCCATGGGCCGAGATCAGGATCTTCTTGCCGGCGCGGATGGCCGGGGCGATTTCTTCGTCCCAGGCCGGCATCACGCGGGCCACGGTGTCCTTCAGGCATTCGGTCAGCGGGATCTGTTCCTTTGCCAGGCTGGCGTAGCGCGGGTCGTTGAAGGAGGTGCGCGGGTCGTTCGCTTCCAGCGCCGGTGGCGGAGTGTCGTAGCTGCGGCGCCAGACCAGCACCTGCTCGTCGCCGAACTTGGCGGCGGTCTCGCCCTTGTCCAGGCCCTGCAGGGCGCCGTAGTGGCGCTCGTTCAGGCGCCAGTCATTCTTGACCGGCAGGTACATCATGTCCATCTCGTCCAGCGCCAGCCACAGGGTGCGGATCGCACGCTTGAGCATCGAGGTATAGGCCACGTCGAAGGTGAAACCGGCTTCCTTGAGCACGCGGCCGGCCGTCTTCGCCTCGTTGATGCCTTTCTCGGTCAGGTCGACGTCGGTCCAGCCGGTGAAGCGGTTTTCCAGGTTCCAGGTGGATTCGCCATGGCGCATGAATACGATTTTGTACATAAGCTCTTCTTAGAAAGGATGAAAAACTGCGATTGAAATCCGGTCCAGCATCTTATTTTATAATGCGCCGATTCAGTACAACCAACGGAACCCTTGTGAATTTCATTCTCGATAATATCTTCGTGGTGGCGATTGCCGTAATTTCGGGCGGCGCCCTGCTCTGGCCGGCCCTGGCCCCGCGCGGCAAGCGCGCTACCCCGCTGCAGGCCACGCAGATGATCAACCGCGGCAAGACCCTCGTGCTGGACGTGCGTTCGGCCGAGGAATTCAACGCCGGCCACCTGCGCGACGCGAAAAACATCCCGCTGGCAGACTTGGGCAACCGAATCGGCGAGCTGGAAAAATCGAAGAACCGCAGCGTGATCGTCGTCTGCCAGACCGGCGCCCGCGCCGACAAGGCCGTGCGCCAGCTCCAGGCCGCCGGCTTCGAGGACGCCCACGCGCTCGACGGCGGCCAGGCTGCCTGGGTCGCGGCCGGCCTGCCGGTGACCAAGTAAATATTCAGGAGGAAGTACCCATGTCTGCACACGTCGTTCTCTACCACACCGCCAGCTGCCCCTATTGCGTGCGCGCCGAGCGCCTGCTCGAAGCCAAGGGCGTGACCGACATCGAACGCATCCGCGTCGACCTCGACCCGGAACAGCGCCAGATCATGATGCAGCGCACCGGCCGCCGTACCGTGCCGCAGATCTACGTGGGCGAGACCCACGTGGGCGGCTTCGACGACCTGTACGCGCTGGACCAGGCCGGGCGCCTGGACCCGCTGCTGAACGGCCAATAAGGCCCCATTTGGCGGGCTTCGCGTCCGCGCCGGCGGGGGTATTGCGCGCCAGTTGATTTTGATACAATTGCCGTCGCGTTTGACCAAAGTTCCGGGACGGCGCGCCCGTCCACCCACAATTTAGAAAGCGTTCCATGTCTGACGAAAACCTGCAACCAGTATTCCAAATCCAACGCGTCTACCTGAAAGACATGTCGCTGGAGCAACCGAATTCGCCGGGCATCTTCCTCGAGCAGGAAGCCCCGACCATCGAAGTGTCGCTGGACGTCGGCGCCGAAAGCATCGCCGAAGGCATCTACGAGTCGACCGTGACCATCACCGTCACCGCCAAGCTGAAGGACAAGGTTGCGTTCCTGGTCGAAGGCAAGCAGGCAGGCATCTTCGAAGCCCGCAACATCCCGGCCGAACAGATGGATCCGCTGCTGGGCATCGGCTGCCCGAACATCGTCTACCCGTACCTGCGCGCCAACATCGCTGACGTGATCAGCCGTGCCGGCTTCCCGCCGGTGCACCTGGCCGAGATCAACTTCGAAGCCTTCTACCAGCAGCGCCAGCAGGCAATGGCCCAGGCTGCTACTGCTCCGGCACAGTAAGCTTTACCGATTCACGAACGCCGCAAGCAAGCGGCGTTCGTGCCCCCGGCGACCCGGTTTTACCCTGTCCTTCGGCCCGCCATGCTTCCAATCCGACTCCTCGCAAGTGTGCTCCTGCTGGCAGCACCGGCCGCGTTCGCCTTCGACTTCCGCAGCGTCGGCGCCGCCCCCGCGATCCTGTACGACACGCCGTCAAGCAAGGGCGCCCGCATGTACGTCGCGCCCCAGGGCATGCCGCTGCAGGTGCTGTCCAGCTACGCCGACTGGGTCAAGGTGCGCGATGCCAACGGCGACCTGGCATGGACCCCGGCCAAGGGCCTGAGCGCGCGCCGCAACCTGGTGGTGCGCACGCCCGGCGCCAAGGTCTTCGCCGGTCCCGACGAGAGTTCGCAGGTCCTGATGACGGCCGATAAGGGCGTGATACTGGAACTGGTCGACCCGACCGCGCTCACCTGGATCCGCGTGCGCCACCGCGACGGCATCGACGGCTACGTGCGCGCCAACGACGTCTGGGGCCTCTGATGCCAGGCCGCTCCCAGCTCAACGCCATGCAAGAACAAAAAACACCATCCAAGATCACCGTCCTGGGCGCCGGCGCCTGGGGCACGGCCGTGGCCATCGCCCTGGCCCATCGCCACGACGTGCTGCTGTGGGGCCGCAATCCCGAACAGATGGCCGACACGCAGAACGCGCGCGAGAACCTGCACTACCTGCCGGGCCATCCGCTGCCGCCATCCCTGAAGGTGAGCGCCGACTTCGAGGCGGCCCTGGCGCACGTGATCGATGCGGACGCCGACGAAGCGCCGCTGCTGATCCTGGCCTGCCCGGTGGCCGGCCTGCGCCCGCTGCTCGGACAACTCAAGGGCCGCGCGATTCCCAACGTGGTCTGGCTGTGCAAAGGTTTTGAAGCCGGCACCGGCCTGCTGCCGCACCAGGTGGTGGCCGAGGTGCTGGGCGACAGCGTCCCCGGCGCGGCCCTGTCCGGTCCTTCCTTTGCCCAGGAAGTGGCGCGCGCCCTGCCCTGCGCGCTGACCGTGGCATCGACCTCGGCGCTCCTGCGCGAACGCGTGGTCGCCGCGGCGCACGGCAACAACCTGCGCGTCTATGCCTGCGACGACATGGTCGGCGTGGAAGTGGGCGGCGCAGTGAAGAACGTGATGGCGATCGCCACCGGCGCGGCCGATGGCCTCGGCCTGGGCCTGAATGCACGCGCGGCCCTGATCACGCGCGGTCTGGCCGAGATCACCCGCCTCGGTGTGCACCTGGGCGCGCAGGCCGGCACTTTCATGGGCCTGACTGGGATGGGCGATTTGATCCTGACCTGCACCGGCGACCTGTCGCGCAACCGCCGCGTGGGACTGGCGCTGGCCCAGGGCAAGCAGCTGGAAACCATCGTGGCCGAACTCGGGCACGTGGCGGAAGGCGTACCGTGTGCGAAATCGGTGCGCGCGCTGGCGCGCAGGCTGGGCGTGGAGATGCCGATCACCGAGGCGGTGGCGGCGGTGCTGTTCGATGGGGTGGCGGCGACGGAGATGGCGCAGAGGTTGCTGGCGCGGGATCCGAGGGATGAGTTGGCCTAAGGGCTGTTCAGGCAAAATTGGGTACCGGCCTTCGCCGGTACGACGGTCTTTAAGCTACAGGTTTTGTTGACGCTGTCGTCATCACACACTCAAACAACGTCGTTCCGGCGAAGGCCGGAACCCAAGTTCGCTCTTCGCTTTAGTTCCCCGACCCACGCGGATCATTCGTCGGCCCACCCGTCCTGACCGGTCCAAGCAGAATGGTCATGAGCGCCACCGCATCCTTGTTGGCCCGGATCGCATGCGGCTCCCCACCCGCCAGATACACCATCTCGTTCGGCCGCAACACGGTCGTGCGTCCGTGCGCATCAAACGCAATCTCCCCTTCCAGGCACACGAGGGTCATCTCGCCCTCGACCCGGTGCTCGGGCATCGGCTTTTCCTTGGGGACCACCAGCCGGATCAATTCCATGTGCTCGGTCTTGACGAGCGCAATCGACGTGAAATGGGCGATGTCGTCGTCGCCGCGCTGTAATGCGATGCGCTCGCCCGAAACTGCGTGTTGCAAGGCCATGTCGCCCTCCTTATTCGGTTGATTCGTTTTCTTCGTGCACCTCGGGCACGCTGCGCAGCCAGGTGACCAGCGCGAACGCATCCTTCATGCCACTGGCCAGCTGCGGCACCAGCAGTTGCGGTGCATTCAGCAGCAGCGGCACCTCGACCCACACGAAATAGCTTTTGAGCTTCAGGTATTCCACCAGCGGGTGGTTCGGGTCGACGCCCTTGGGCGGCCGTTGCAGCACGTCTTCGAACTGCAGGTCGCCGTAGGTCGCGCGGAGATGCTTATTCTTCAACATTTTGCTGAAGCCTGTCGCATCGTTGACCACGTGCTGGCGGATCGCCTTGAGGCGGTGCGCCGGCGGCAGGTATTCACCGGCGCCGAACAGCAGCTTGCCGTCGGCCTCGATGTGGAAGTAATAGGTCGGCCCGCCCGCCGCACTGGGGCGCCGTTTATTCAGCGGCGCAATCCCCGCCGAGAAATGGGTCTTGTAGGGCCGCTTGTCCTTCGCAAAGCGCACGTCGCGGTGGATGCGGAACAAGGCTTTCTTCGGATCGCAACCCGCCACCTGCTTGTCGAAGCTGCCGAGCTCCTGGATGAGTTCGGTGACGACCTGCAGGAATTCGGCGCGCAGGATGTCGTAGCGTGGTTTGTTCCACAGGAACCAGGGGCGGTTGTTGTTCTCGCTGAGCTCGCTTAAAAATTGCGTCAGGTCACGCAGGTGCATGCATCGTCCGGAGGTAAAGGGTTACTGGGGCTGGCGCGGCCGCTTGCCGACGGTGACGTCGACTGTGGACTCGCGGTTCTTGCGCAGGATGCGCATCGGGGACTTGGCGCCCGGCTCGAGCGCGGCGATCAGCTTGAGCATCTCGCTGGTATTGGCGACCGTCTTGCCGCCGACGGCGACCAGGATATCGCCCGGGCGCATGCCGGCGCGGTCGGCCGGGCCGCCGCGCACCACGCCGGCGATGATGGCGCCGCTGGAGCGGCCCAGGCCGAAGCTTTCCGCCAGCTCGGGCGTGATGTCCTGCGATTCGATGCCGATCCAGCCGCGCACCACCTGGCCGTGCTTGACGATCGAGTCGAGCACGGTCTTGGCGGTGCTGACGGGGATGGCGAAGCCGATACCGACCGAGCCGCCGGTCTGCGAATAGATGGCCGAGTTGATCCCCAACAGATGCCCATTGGTGTCGACCAGCGCGCCGCCGGAGTTGCCGAAGTTGATCGCGGCATCGGTCTGGATGAAATTCTCGAAGTGGTTGATGTGCAGGTTATTGCGTCCCAGCGCGGAAATGATGCCGAGGGTGACGGTCTGGCCCACGCCGAAGGGGTTGCCGATGGCCAGCACCACGTCGCCCACGCGCGCGCGGTCGGGGTCGCCCAACACCATCACCGGCAGGTTGCGCGCCGCGATGCGGATCACGGCCAGGTCGGTTTCCGGGTCGGTGCCGACGATGCGCGCCGCCGTCTTGCGCCCGTCGGCCAGGCCGACTTCGATGATGTCGGCGCCTTCGACCACGTGGTTGTTGGTCAGGATGTAGCCGTCGCCGCTGACGATCACGCCCGAGCCGAGGCTGGCCAGCTGCTCGTCGGGCGGCATGCGGTCCCCAAAAAAGCGGCGGAAGAACGGGTCCTTGAGCAGCGGGTGGGTTTCGCGCGAGGCCTTGCTGGTGAGGATGTTGACCACCGCCGGCATCGCACGCCCGGCCGCATCGCGGTAGCTGCCGCTCGCCGGCAGGCTGGGCGCCTGCAGCACCGGCACCGCGCTGGGGCCGAGTGCGACCTGGGTCGGCGCGCGCTGCAGCCACTCGGGGCGCATGGCGGAAATCACGAAATACAGCGCCAGCAGGACCGTGACGGCCTGCGCGAACAGCAGCCACAGGCGTCTAAACCCGCCGGGCTGGCGCCGCGGACGGGTGCCCGGCGGCCTGAGTTCATGGACGCTGTCGTTCACGGATTACTTTCTCAAGGAGTCGCGGATCTCGCGCAGCAGCAGGATTTCTTCCTTCTCGACCGGGGTCGGCGCCTCGACCAGGCCGCGCAGGCGGTTCACCAGGCGCACCATCTGGAAGATGACAAACGCCAGCAGGATGAAGTTCAGCAGGATGGTCAAAAAATTCCCGTAGGCGAGCACGGCGCCGGCTTTCTGGGCCTCCGCCAGCGGCAATCCGGTGCTCTGGCCGTTCAGGGGAAGGTAGTAATTGGCGAAATCGAGGCCGCCGAACAACATCCCGATGGGTGGCATGATGACGTCCTTGACCAGCGAATCGACGATGCGCCCGAAAGCGCCGCCGATGATCACGCCGACCGCAAGATCGACGACGTTGCCGCGCATTGCGAACGTTTTGAACTCTCCCAGCATGGACATGGCTATCCTTTCATTGTTATTGAGTCAAGCTGATTCATGATACCGCAAGCCCGAATGCTGCGGATGCACACGCGCGTTTGTGGTCCAAAGTGGCACAGATATTCCGTCTGGATGTGTCCGCTTGATAATTTTTTTCCAATCGGTATTGCCCTTCACATATAATTTTGTGTTGCTGGAAGCTCTTTATTAATTCTTAAGATTCGTATTTTCACGGAGTGGGGTTGGTATGAGTAATGAAAAGCAGGTCGATTCAGGCCGACGCGGACTGCTCGTCGCGACATGCGCTGCAGGCGGCGTGGTCGGGGTATCCACGGCGGGAGTTCTTGTCAGTACCTTCCAGCCGTCGGAGCGCGCGAAAGCCGCCGGCGCCCCGGTCGAGGTCGACATCTCCGACGTCAAGCCAGGCGAAATGAAAGTGGTCGAATGGCGCGGCAAGCCGGTGTGGATCCTGCGCCGCACGCCCGAGATGCTGGCCACCCTCGAGAAGGACACGGCCGAGCTGGCCGATCCGAACTCCGAAAAAGAGTACCAGCTGCCCACCCCGGAATACGCCCGCAACCCCTTCCGCGCCCGCCAGGAGCACAAGGACGTGCTGGTGGCGGTCGGCATCTGTTCCCACCTCGGCTGCTCGCCGTCCTCGCGCCTGGCGTCGGGACCGCAGCCGAACCTGCCTGACAACTGGCCGGGCGGCTTCCTGTGCCCTTGCCACGGATCGACTTTCGACCTGTCGGCGCGCGTGTTCAAGAACAAGCCGGCGCCGACCAACATGGATGTTCCCCCTTACATGTACCTGTCCGATAACAAGCTGGTGATCGGCAAAGACGAGAAAGGCGAGGCATAACATGGGCGGCCCATTCAAAGAAACCCAGGTTCCGGCCAATGCCGGCGCCGGCACCAAGGCCCTGGCCTGGGTCGACGACCGCTTCCCGCTGTCGAAGCTGTGGAACGACCAGTGGGGCAAGTACTACGCTCCCAAGAACTTCAACGTCTGGTACCTGTTCGGCTCGCTCGCCATGCTGGTGCTGGTGCTGCAGATCGTCACCGGCATCTTCCTGACCATGCACTACAAGCCGGACGCCAACCTGGCCTTCGGTTCGGTCGAATACATCATGCGCGAAGTGCCGTGGGGCTGGCTGGTGCGCTACATGCACTCGACCGGCGCCTCGATGTTCTTCATCGTGGTCTACCTGCACATGGCGCGCGGCCTGATGTACGGTTCCTACCGCAAGCCGCGCGAGCTGATCTGGCTGTTCGGCTTCGCGATCTTCCTGTGCCTGATGGCCGAAGCCTTCTTCGGCTACCTTCTGCCGTGGGGCCAGATGTCCTACTGGGGCGCCCAGGTGATCGTCAACCTGTTCGGCGCGATCCCGGTCATCGGCCCGGACCTGTCGCTGTGGATCCGCGGTGACTACGTGGTCTCGGACGCGACCCTGAACCGCTTCTTCGCCTTCCACGTCATCGCCCTGCCGCTGGTGATCCTGGGCCTGGTGGCGGCGCACCTGATCGCGCTGCACGAAGTCGGCTCGAACAACCCGGACGGCATCGAGATCAAGGACAACCTGGGTCCGGATGGCCACCCGGTCGACGGCATCCCGTCGCACCCCTACTACTCGACCAAGGACTTCTTCGGCGTGGCCGTGTTCCTGACCATCTTCTCGGCGATCGTGTTCTTCGCGCCTGAGATGGGCGGCTACTTCCTGGAGTACAACAACTTCCTGCCGGCCGACTCGATGAAGACCCCGCCGCACATCGCGCCGACCTGGTACTTCACCCCGTTCTACTCGGTGCTGCGCGCGACCACGGCCGACTTCATGTACGTGCTGATGGCTGCGGTTGCCGCCTACGTCGTGTTCATCTGGCTCAAGTCGCGCCTGTCGCACAAGGCCAAGATCGCCGTGGCCGTGATCGGCCTGGTCCTGATCATCGGCATGCTGCCGCAGGTGCTGGATGCGAAGTTCTGGGGCGTGGTGCTGTTCGGTTCGTCGGTGGTGATCATCGCCTTCCTGCCGTGGCTCGACCACTCGCCGGCGCGTTCGATCCGCTACCGCCCGGACTGGCACAAGTACGTGTACATCCTGTTCGCGATCTGCTTCGTGGCCCTGGGCTACCTGGGCACCCAGCTGCCGACGCCGGCCTACACCATCATCTCGCAAGTGGCGACCCTGCTGTACTTTGCGTTCTTCCTGTTGATGCCGTGGTGGAGCACGATGGGCCGGTTCAAGCCGGTCCCGACGCGCCTGACCTTCACGCCACACTAATCGCGGACCAGAGCACAAGGACAACCACATGAAATTTGCGAAGAAACTGATCGCCGTCCTGGCCCTGGTGCCGGGACTGGCATTCGCCGCGGAAGGCGGCTTCCCGCTCGAGAACGCGCCGGAGCGCACCGACCTGTCGTCGCTGCAGAACGGCGCCAAGCTGTTCGTCAACCACTGCCTGAACTGCCACTCGGCCTCGAGCATGCGCTACAACCGCCTGCGCGACATCGGCCTGACCGAAGAGCAGATCAAGAACAACCTGTTGTTTTCGCAAGACAAGGTTGGCGGCATGATGACGACGGCCATGCGCCCGGACGACGCCAAGGCGTGGTTCGGCGCCGTGCCGCCGGACCTGTCGGTGATCGCGCGCGCCAAGGCGACCCCGTCGGGCACCGGTGCGGACTACCTGTACACCTACCTGCGCACCTTCTACAAGGACGATACCCGCCCGACCGGCTGGAACAACATGGTGGTGCCGAACGTGGCGATGCCGCACGTGCTGTGGCAGCAGCAGGGCGTGCGCCAGGCCAAGTTCAGCAACGTGCCTGATCCGCACGAGCAGGGCAAGACGATCCACAAGTTCGTCGGCTTCGAGCAGGTAACGCCGGGCACCATGAGCCAGCAGGAATTCGACACCGCAACCGCTGACCTGGTTGCCTACATGGTGTGGATGGCTGAGCCAGCGCAAGATACCCGCAGGAAATTGGGCGTAATTGTGTTGCTCTTCATGACTGCTTTTGCCTTCCTGGCTTGGCTTCTGAACAAAGCGTATTGGAAAGAAGTGAAGTAAATTCGCTTTCATTGCCCGGTTGGCTATAATACGGGCAATCATTTTTCGGGGTGAATCGCTAGGCGCTTCACCCCATTGTTTCTTGAGGAACTACAAACCATGATGGTTCTCTACTCCGGCACCACGTGCCCGTTCTCCCAACGCTGCCGCCTCGTCCTGTTCGAAAAGGGCATGGACTTCGAGGTGCGCGACGTCGACCTGTTCAACAAGCCGGAAGACATCTCGACCATGAACCCGTATGGCCAGGTGCCGATCCTGGTCGAGCGCGAACTGATCCTGTACGAGTCGAACATCATCAACGAGTACATCGACGAGCGCTTCCCGCACCCGCAGCTGATGCCGGCCGACCCGCTGATGCGCGCCCGTGCCCGCCTGATGCTGTTCAACTTCGAAAAAGAACTGTTCGTCCACGTGCACGTGCTGGAAAGCGAGCGCAACAAGACGAACGACAAGAGCCACGACAAGGCCCGCTCGGAAATCCGCGACCGCCTGACCACCCTGGCTCCGCTGTTCCTGAAGAACAAGTACATGCTGGGCGACGAGTTCTCGATGCTGGACGTGGCGATCGCCCCGCTGCTCTGGCGCCTGGACCACTACGGCATCGAACTGTCGAAGACCGCGGCCCCGCTGATGAAGTACGCCGAGCGCATCTTCTCGCGTCCGGCCTACATCGAAGCGCTGACCCCGTCCGAGAAGGTGATGCGCCGCTGATGCCGTTTGCGGGCGCGTTCCTGCGCCCGCATGCTGTGTCTCACGATTCGGTATGTGCCGGTTTTCGGACGCCGTCCCGGCGAATCCGTTAAACTGGCGCGTACAGATTTGCTTTTTTAATCACATCCATGTCAGAGATCTCCACCAAGCCCTACCTGCTGCGCGCCATCTACGAATGGTGCACAGACAGCGGCTACACGCCCTACCTTGCCGTCAAGGTCGACGCCGCCACGACGGTGCCGATGGAATACGTGCGCAAGGGCGAGATCATCCTGAACATCAGCTACGGCGCCACCTCGGGCCTGAAGATGGACAACGACGCGATCCACTTCCGGGCGCGTTTCAATGGCGTTTCGCGCGAGCTGTACATTCCGGTGCAGAACGTGCTGGCGATTTATGCCAATGAGAATGGCCAGGGGATGGCGTTCGAGGTCAATGTGACGGCGGCCGAGATGGCACCGCCGGCTGCGGAAGAGGCATCGGTGCCGTCGCTGTCGGCAGTGCCTGGCAAGCACGAGGTGCCGGCTGCCGAGCCAGTTGCGGCGCCCAAGGACGATGACGAGCCGCCGAAGAAGGGCGGACGTCCGACCTTGACCCGCATCAAATAGCGTATAATCGTTGCTTCAAAGTTAAGCCGACTTAGCTCATCAGGTAGAGCAGTTGATTTGTAATCATCAGGTGGCGGGTTCGAGTCCTGCAGTCGGCACCAGATTCCACAGCAAAAGCCCAGCACCGTGTCTGGGCTTTTTCTTTTGTAGCTGTCCTCATGCCGTCTGCCCACCGCCCGCGAGATACGCAGTCAGGAAGTCCTCGAACTTCACATAGCGTTGCGGCGGATAATGGTTGGATTGCCCCGGCCCCTTGGGCAGCGCAGCCCAGATCCTCGCGACCTTGGGCATGACCTCGCCGAGCCGCCCGTCCTTGATGGCGTCGATGACGCCAAGGCTGCGCAGGATCTCCACCGCGATCAGGTCCTGGGTGCGCGGCGAAAAATCCTTCAAGCCTAACTTGCCGCCATGGTGTTCCCAGGTCGGCCGCGTGATCTGGTACATCCCGGCCGCGGTCGTCTTGCCGTCGATGCCGGGGCCCGGGTGGGTCGAGGTATCGCGAAAGCGCCAACGATCATTACTGCGTCCCTTCAGCGCACCATACTTGAAATCGTAGCCGCCGCCCTCGGCTTCGGCGATCGCTTTCAGGAAAGCGGCAACATTCGGATGGGCCAGGTGCCTGGCGTTTTCCTCCAGCAGCGCTGCGCTGCGCGATGATGGCCGGACTGAAGGCTCCGGCGAAGCCGTGCGTGTTGCGTCGGACATGATTCCTCCCAACGATGCTGGCCGGTGCCGGCGCCGCCATGGCACCGGCTCCTGAACTCATCTTAGGAAGGGAGCGCGCCCGGCGGTTGCGCGGGCGCAGAGAGGATGTCGGCTGCGTTCAGATTCTTTGCGCAAACAACTTGCAGCCGAGTACAAAAGTCTGGAAGGAAATCAGGAACTCGCCTGCTCCACCAGTTGCCGGTGCTGCGCCCGGTTCAGCTTCGGATGCACAATCGGGATCGTCAGCATGGTGCTGGCCACCGCCATCAGCAGCAGCGCGGTAAAGGTCTCGCTGGTGATGATCTGCTTGTCCAGCAAGATGTTGGCGAAGATGATCTCGATCAGCCCCTTGGTCTGCAGCAGCCAACCGATGATCGAGGCCTCGCCCTTTTTCCAGCCCAGCACCCTGCCCGCGATACGGGCACCGACCAGCTTGCCACCCACCGACGCCAGCAGCAACAAGCCCGCCACGAAGAACACCGGATAGCTGCCCACATCCCACTTGGTGCGCAGCCCGGTGCTGAGGAAGAACACCGGCATCAGCACCAGCAGCACGTTCTTGAACAGCGCGTCCAGCTGTTCCTGATCGAACCAGTCCGCATCCATCACCACGCCGGCCAGGAAAGCGCCGACCATGTAGTGCAGGCCGGCCCAGTCGGCGCCGAAGCTGCAGGCGATCAGCCAGATCAGGGCCACGTACCAGCGGTCCTTCTGCGGCAGACGCACCATCAGGCGGCGGAACAGGATGGTCAGCACGCCGAAGGCGACGAGGAAACCCAGCTGGCGACCGACGCGTTCCCAGTCCAGCATGATCAGCGCCAACACGCCCCAGATGGCGACGTCGTCGAGGCTGGCGTAGCGCAGGATGCGCTGCCCCATCGGCTGGCGCAGGATATCGAGCTTTTCCAGCAGCAGCACCAGCACCGGCAGCGCGGTCACCGCGCAAGCCATGCCGATGCCCAGCATGAACTGCCAGTCCGCCCCCTTGACGCCGATCCAGCCATCGTAACCGAGCAGCAGCAGGGCCGCGCCGCAGCCGAACAGCAGCGGCATGCCGAGCGACAGGCCGGCCGTGGTCACGCTCTCGCGCCGGTACTGCCACACCTTCTTGAGGTCGAGCTCGATCCCGGCAAGCATCACGAACAGCATCACGCCCCACCAGGCGATGCCGTTCAGGGTCTTCACGACGTCCGGGTTGAACACGAAGCGGTGGTACTCGGGATAGACCGCGCCCAGGATGCCCGGCCCCAGCAGGATGCCCATGATGATCTGGACCACGACCAACGGTGCAAAGTAATCGGTCTTGCAGAGCCGCCACACCAGATAAGGTGCGACGAAGATCAGCAACATGGCGATGAGAAAAATCTCTGTGGTATTCACGGCGTCTCCCGGTCCTGTCATTTTTATGATTGGAAACGATACCACAGGTATTTACCGTCAGTACACAGCCTGTTGCACAGTTTTTTATTTCAGCCGCACACCATTGAAAACTTGACTTATGGACACGAAAAATGTGCCAGAATCCTGATTGCAATATTTTGTTTGACCCTGATTTTACCCGGTGCTATAGTCGGGCAAAGCCACTGGTAACGTTTCCAACTTACCAAGAATAACGGCGCAGAACGGAGACACGATGTTCACAGTACGCACCCTGGCGACGGCCTGCGCATGGCTGTGCGCCGTGGCGTCGGCGCAGGCTGCGTCGACATCAGCCACGTCGACGTCCGCCGCCCCTCGAGCGGAAGTCATCCACTGGTGGACATCCGGCGGCGAATCGGTCGCGGTCAAGCAGGTGGCCCAGGCCTACCGCAGCGCGGGCGGCGTCTGGATCGACACCGCGATCGCCGGCGGCGATCAGTCGCGCGCCGTCACCATCAACCGCATCGTCGGCGGCAACCCGCCCACCGCGGCCCAGTTCAACACCTCCAAGCAGTTCCTCGACGTGATCGAAGCGGGGATGCTCAACAACGTCGATGCCGTGGCGCGCGCCCAGAACTGGGACCAGATGCTGCCCGCGCCGATCATCGACGTGATCAAGGTGCAGGGCCACTATTACGCGGTGCCGCTGAACATCCACATGCAGACCTGGTTCTGGTATTCGAAGGCCGCCTTCCAGAAGGCCGGCATCGCCAGGGAACCGGCCAGCATGGACGAATTCTTCGCCGCGCTGGACAAGCTCAAGGCGGCCGGCATCATCCCGCTCGCCCACGGCGGCCAGTCGTGGCAGGAGACCGTGCTGTTCTCGGCCATCCTGGCCAACATGGGCGGCAAGGAGCTGTACCTGAAAGCGATGCGCGACCGCGACCAGGCCACCCTGCTGGGGCCCGAATTCCGCAAGGTGCTGCTGGCCTTCAAGCGCCTGAAGTCCTATGTCGATGCCGGCTCCCCGGGCCGCAACTGGAACGACGCCACCGCCCTCGTCATCAGCGGCCGGGCGGGCTTCCAGGTGATGGGCGACTGGGCCAAGGGCGAATTCACCAATGCGGGGCAAACCGCCGGCCAGCACTATGGCTGCATGGCCGGCTTTACCGCATCGACGCCCTACCTGATCCAGGGCGACGTGTTCGTCTTCCCCCGTACCGACAAGGCCCAAGCGGTGCGCGCCCAGCAGCTGCTGGCCAAGGTGGTGTCGCAGCCGAACCTGCAGGTAAACTTCAGCAAGCTGAAAGGCTCGATCCCGGTGCGCACCGACGTCGACGCGACGAGCCTGGACCTGTGCGCCCGCAAGGGCATCGAGATCATGAAAGACCGCGCGCGCCAGGCCGGCGTGACCGAGGTCTACCTGACGCCGGACCAGAACGGCGCCATGCAGGACGTCCTGACCGCCTACTGGAACACCAGCATGCCGGTCGAACGCGCCCAGAAGAGCATCGCCAACGCACTCAAATACTGACATGCTCTCCCTACGCGCCCACAAGCTCTCTCCTCACGTCGCCCTGCTGCCGATGGCGCTGACCGTGCTCGTCGCCTACATCGGCGCCGCGCTGTGGACCTTCCGCACCTCGTTCACCGCCTCGCGCACCTTCGCCTCGGATAACTTCATCGGCGCCGCCCAGTACGTGCGCCTGTTCGACAACGAGCGCTGGCTGATCTCGCTGAACAACCTGGCCATGTACGGCGCGCTGTTCATCCTCGCCTGCATGGTGCTGGGCTTCCTGCTGGCCGCCTTCATCGACCAGAACGTCAACGGCGAAGGCTTTCTCCGCACCGTCTTCCTCTACCCCTACGCGATGTCCTTCATCGCCACCGGCCTGGTGTGGCAATGGATGCTGGCGCCGGGCGCCGGCATCGAGGGCGCGGTGCGCCAGCTCGGGTTGTCGAACTTCAGCTTCGACTGGATCATCGACCAGGAGATGGTCATCTACACCATCGTCATCGCCGCCGTCTGGCAGGCCTCGGGCCTGGTGATGGCCATGATGCTGGCCGGCCTGCGCGGCGTCGATCCGGAAATCTACAAGGCGGCGCGCCTGGACGGCATCCCGGCCTGGCGCGTCTACCTGCAGATCGTGCTGCCGATGCTGGGCCCGACGGTCGCCACCGTGTTCCTGCTGCTGTGCACCGCCGTCGTGAAACTGTATGACGCGGTGGTCGCGATGACCGGCGGCGGACCAGGCACGGCCAGCGAGGTGCCGGCCAAGTTCATCATGGACCACCTGTTCCTGCGTTCGAACATCGGGCTGGCCTCGGCCGGCGCCGTGACCCTCTTGATCCCGGTGCTGGCCCTGCTGGCGCCCTATGCCTACGCTCGCAGCCGGAGGAAACGCGCATGAGCGACACTGTCCTTGAGGCCCCCGTTCCCGTGATGAGCTTTGCCGCCCCCAGCGTGCGCCGCAAGCGCTTCAGCCCTGCCCGCATCGGCGTCTACGCCTTCCTGTTCAGCGCTGCGCTGTACTTCCTGCTGCCGCTGTACGTCATGATCATCACGTCCTTCAAGTCGATGGACGAGATCAGGAACGGCAATGTGTTCGCCCTGCCCCTGCTGGCCACGATCGAACCCTGGACGAATGCCTGGAACCAGGTCAGCGGCGGCTTCTGGAACTCGGTGGCGATCACGGTGCCGAGCACCATCATCCCGATCCTGTTGGGCGCCATCAACGGCTACGCGCTGTCGTTCTGGAAGCCGCGCGGCGCCAATCTGCTGTTCGGCGTGCTGCTGGCCGGCGCCTTCATCCCGGTGCAGGTGATGATCTATCCGCTGGTGTGGATGATGGCGCGCGCCGGCGTGTTCGGTTCGCTCCCGGCCATCGTGCTGGTCCACGTCATCTTCGGCATGCCGATCATGACCCTGCTGTTCCGGAATTACTATGCCTCGGTGCCGCACGAGCTGTTCCAGGCCGCGCGCATCGACGGCGGCGGTTTCTGGCGCATCTTCCTGCAGGTGATGCTGCCGATGTCGCTGCCGATCGTGGTGGTGGCGGCCATCATGCAGGTCACCGGCGTGTGGAACGACTACATCCTCGGCCTCGTGTTCGCGGGCCGCGACAATGCGCCGATGACGGTGCAGCTGAATAACGTGATCAACACCACCACCGGCACCCGCCTGTACAACGTCAACATGGCCGCGACCATGCTGACGGCCGCGGTGCCGCTGGCGATCTACTTCATCTCGGGACGCTGGTTCGTGCGTGGTATCGCCGCCGGCGCCGTGAAAGGTTAATGGGTTCACCATGGCGAACGTCCACCTGCGCAAACTGTGCATCACCCGCGGCAGCAACCAGGTCATCCGCGACCTCGACCTGTACATCGAACCGGGCGAATTCCTGGTCCTGCTCGGGCCTTCGGGCTGCGGCAAGTCGACCCTGCTGCACAGCATCGCCGGCCTGATCGACCTGGCCGACGGCTCGATCGAGATCGGCGGGCGCGACATGAGCTATGCCGACCCCAGCGAACGGGGCATCGGCATGGTGTTCCAGTCGTATGCGCTGTACCCGACCATGACGGTCGAAAAGAACATGTCCTTTGGCCTGCGCATCTCGGGCGCGCCCAAGGCCGAGATCCAGCGCCGCGTGCAGCGCGCCGCCGAGATGCTGCAGCTCGACGCGCTGCTGGATCGCAAGCCGGCCCAGCTCTCCGGCGGCCAGCGCCAGCGCGTGGCGATCGGCCGCGCCCTGGTGCGCGAAGCCGGGGTCTACCTGTTCGACGAGCCGCTCTCGAACCTGGACGCCAAGCTGCGCGCGGAGCTGCGGCGCGAACTCAAGCTGCTGCACCAGAACCTCGGTTCGACCATGGTCTACGTGACCCACGACCAGGCTGAAGCAATGACCCTGGCGACCCGCATCGTGGTGATGCAGGGCGGCCGCATCCAGCAGATCGGCACCCCGGCCGAAGTCTACGAGCGTCCCGCCAACCGCTTCGTGGCCGGCTTCCTCGGTTCGCCCTCGATGAACTTCGTCGACGGCCACCTGGAAGGCGAACTCGATGTGCGCAGGCGCTTCAGCGCGGGCGGGCTGGCGCTGGACCTGGCCTCCAGCTGCGTGGCGCCGCCGGGCGCGGTGACCCTGGCCGTGCGGCCGGAAGACATCCACATCGCGCCGGATGGTCCCTTGCAGGCGGCCGTGACCCTGGTCGAACCAATGGGCAACCACCAGGTCGTCTGGCTGGACTGCGGCGGCCACCAGCTTTCCAGCATCGTGCACGACCCGCGCCCGCTGGCCAGTGGCCAGGCGGTGCGCTTCGACATCGACGCCGCGCGCGTGTCCCTGTTCGACCCGAAGGACGGCAAGCGCCTATAAAGACAGGTGCCAGTGTCAGTTGAATGCAGTATGCTTCAGTGTTTATCGATAACTAAACAGGACAGGGATCGTCAGTGGCAACCATCAAGGACGTAGCGCGTCTCGCCGGCGTCGGCCTCGGCACCGCATCGCGCGTGGTGAGCGGCAAGGGCTCGGTCTCCCCGGCCACGCTGGAACGCGTGCGCAAGGCGATCGACGAGCTGGGATTCCGCCCCTCGCACGCGGCGCGCGCCCTGCTGTCGGGCACCAGCCAGATGGTGGGCGTCTACATCCCGGTCCTCTCCGGCACCTTCTACACCCCGATCCTGCAGATCATCGATACCGAGCTGCGCGCCGCCGGCCTGCACATGGTGGTGGCCTTCGGCGTCGGCCTGGGCGACGCACGGCGCCAGGCCATCGAGGGCATCGAATTCCTGATCGAGCGCGGTTGCGACGGCATCGTCATGATGACCAGCGCCCTCACCGACGACGACCTGGCCGCGATGAAAGGCAAGCAGAAGCAGATCGTGGCGCTGAACCACGAGTTCAGCCAGATCCCGGATCAGTGCTTCACGGTCGACCATGCGCTGGGCGGACGCCTGGCGGCGCGCACCCTGCTCGACTACAAGCACCGCGACATCGCCGTCATCTCCGGTCCGGCGGCGCTGGCCGACAACGTGGCGCGCGTGGACGGCTTCATGCGCGAGCTGCAGGCCGACGGCATCGACGCCAGCAAGGTCTGGATGGCGGAGAGCGATTTCTCGCCCCAGGGTGGCTGGTCGGCGGCCAAGGCGCTGATCGACTCGGGCACGAAGTGCAGCGCCCTGTTCTGCGCCAACGACGAGATGGCGGTCGGCGCCCTGGCCTACTTCCAGGAAGCCGGCATCAGCGTGCCGCGTGACCTGTCGGTGATCGGCTACGACGACACGCCCAGCGCAGCCTTCTCGGCGCCGCGCCTCACCTCGGTCCACATGCCGTGGCGCGAAATGACGCTCAACGGACTGAATGCCCTGCTCAACCGCTGCTACGACCTGCACCGCCCGGTCACCCGTACCTTCCCGGTCAGCGTGACCCTGCGCGCCTCCCTGGCCAAAGTGCCGGCTGCAGCGAAAGGGAAGAAAAAATAAGGGCTGGCCGCTCGCCGGCCTTTTTTTTAGATTGCAATTGGAAAGCTTTCCAAATATCCTAGCGTAACGATTTATACAGACCCGACCATGACAACAACCAAGCGTCCCGAGCCGAGCGCCCCATCGCGCGCCGATTTCGCCCCCGACTTCTTGTGGGGCTGCGCCACCTCCTCGTACCAGATCGAAGGCGCCGGTCAGGAAGACGGCCGGGTCGAATCGATCTGGGACCGCTTCGCCGCCACGCCCGGCAAGATCAAGGACGGCTCCAACGGCTCGGTCGCCTGCGACCACTACCACCGCTGGCCGGAAGACTTCGACATCGGCCGCGACATGGGCCTGAACGCCTACCGCTTCTCGATCGCCTGGCCGCGCATCTTCTCGGAAGTCGGCGGCAAGCCGAACGAAAAGGGCCTGGACTTCTACTCGCGCCTGGTGGACGGCATGCTGGAGCGCGGCATGCAGCCCTGGGCCACGCTCTATCACTGGGACCTGCCGCAGTACCTGGAAGACCGCGGCGGCTGGAACAACCGCGCCACCGTCGACGCCTACCTGGCCTTCGTGGATGCGATGACGCGCCGCCTGGGCGACCGCGTGCAGCACTGGATCACCCACAACGAACCCTGGTGCACCGCCATCATCGGCAACTTCGAAGGCTGGCATGCGCCGGGCAATACCGACATCAAGACAGCGCTGCAGGTGGCCCACCACGTGCTGCTCTCGCACGGCAAGGCGGTGCCGCTGATCCGCGCCAACGTCCGCAACGCCAGGGCCGGCATCGCCCTCAGCCTGCATCCGGTGCGCCCGGCTTCCAGCCACCCGGACGACATCGCCGCTACCGAACGTCACGACGGCCTGCGCTACCGCTGGTTCCTCGACCCGCTCTACGGCCGCGGCTACCCGAAGGCGACCCTGAAAGCCTTCGGCGACGCAGCCCCGGTGGTGCATCCGGGCGACATGGAAGCGATCGCGGTGCCGACCGACTTCCTCGGCGTGAACTACTACTTCCCCGAAACCGTCCAGCATGCCCCCGGCCACGCGCCCCTGGATGCGCGCGTGCTTCCGCCCGCCGACGGCGCCGAGACCACCTACATGGGCTGGGAAGTCGCACCGCAGGGCCTGGCCGAACTGCTGCTGCGCATCGAGAAGGATTACCACCCGGGCCCGATGTACATCACTGAGAACGGCTCCTGCTTTGCGGACGAAGTAAATGGCGACGGCGAGATCGACGACGTGGAACGTCGCCACTACCTGATGCGCCACCTGGCTTCCTTGCGCGCCGCCATCAAGGACGGCGTGCCGGTGAAAGGCTATTTCGCCTGGAGCCTGCTCGACAACTTCGAATGGGCCGAGGGTTACCTGAAGCGCTTCGGGCTCACCCACATCGACTACACCACCCAGCAGCGCCGCCTGAAGGGCAGCGGCAAGTGGTACCGTGCCTTCCTGCACGGCGAATAACGACAACACACAATAACCATACAGCGAGACAAACCATGACACCCAAGCTTCGCAACCCCGTACTTGCGCTGGCCATGGCGCTGGCCATCGCGCCGGCCCTGCCGGCCACCGTGGCGCCCACTGCTCCCCTGACCGACTGGCCCCAGGTCCGCAGCGCCATCGCCAAGGACGCCGCGCTCGAGCAGCGCGTGCGCGAGATCGTCGGTAAGATGACGCTGGCGCAGAAGGTCGGCCAGATGACCCAGCCGGAGATCAAGAGCGCCAGCCCGGAAGATGTAAAACGCTACTACCTCGGCTCGGTCCTGAATGGCGGCGGCAGTTGGCCGAACGGGAACAAGCACGCCAAGGCGGCCGAATGGCTGGCGCTGGCGCAGCGCTACCACGAAGCCTCGATGGCCACCGACATGGCGATCAAGGTGCCGGTGGTGTGGGGCACGGACGCGGTCCACGGCCACAACAACGTGTTTGGCGCCACCCTCTTCCCGCACAATATCGGCCTGGGCGCGGCGCGCAATCCGAAGCTGCTGGAAGAAATCGGCGCGGCCACCGCCAAAGCCACGCGCGCCAGCGGCATCGCCTGGGTATTCGGCCCGACCCTGGCCGTGGTGCGCGACGACCGCTGGGGCCGCACCTACGAGAGCTATGCCGAGAACCCGGAAGTGGTGAGCAGCTATGCCGGCGCCTACGTGCGCGGCATGCAGGGTTCGCTGAAGGATGACGCCAACACGATCGCCACCGCCAAGCACTTCATCGGCGACGGCGGCACCGAACACGGCAAGGACCGCGGCGTCAACAAGTCGACCACCGCGCAGATGATCAACATCCACGGCGCCGGCTACTACCCTGCCCTGCAGGCGGGCGCCCAGACCGTCATGTCTTCGTTCAACTCGTGGAACGACGTTGCGGGCGGTACCAACTACGGCAAGATGCACGGCAGCCGCGCCATGCTGACCGACGTGCTGAAGACGAAAATGGGCTTCGACGGCTTCGTGGTCACCGACTGGAACGGCATCGGCGAAGTGCCGGGCTGCCGCAACGACAGCTGCGCCCAGGCCATCAATGCCGGCAACGACATGATCATGGTGCCGGACGACTGGAAAGCTTTTATCGCCAACACCATCAAACAGGTCGAGAGCGGCGAGATCCCGATGGCGCGCATCGACGATGCGGTCAGCCGCATCATCCGCGTCAAGCTGCGCGCCGGCCTGTTCGACAAGAGCCCGGCGCAGAACGCCCATGCCGGCAAGGACGACGCCATGCAGGCGCGCGACCTGGCGCGCCGTGCGGTGCGCGAGTCGCTGGTGCTGATCAAGAACGAGCAGCCGGTGCTCCCGATCGCGCGCGGCAAGAAGATCCTCGTAGTCGGCAAGACCGCCGACGACCTGTCGAACCAGACCGGTGGCTGGTCGATCACCTGGCAGGGCACGGCCAATACCAATGCCGACTTCCCGAACGCCGACACGATCCTGGCCGGCATTCGCGATGCCGCCGGCAAGGACAATGTGACGTTCAGCCTTGATGCCAAGGGCGTGGATGTGTCGAAGTTCGACGTGGTGGTGGCCGTGATCGGCGAGCGCCCGTATGCGGAAGGCGACGGCGACATCGGCCCCAACGGCACCCTGCGCCACTCCAGCCGCTATCCGGAAGACCTGGCCGTGCTGCAGGCAGTCGCAGGCAAGGGCAAGCCGGTGGTGACCGTGTTCGTGTCCGGCCGCCCGCTCTACGTCAACGACCTGCTCAACCTGTCGGACGTATTCGTGGCCGCCTGGCTGCCGGGCACCGAGGGCAAGGGCGTGTCCGACCTGCTGGTCGCGGGCTCGAAACGCTACGACTTCACCGGCAAGCTGCCTTTCTCGTGGCCGAAGTCGGCCTGCCAGACGGATTTGAACGTGGGCGACAAGAACTATGCGCCGCTGTTCGCCTACGGCTACGGCTTGAAGAGCGCGACCCGCTCGAAAGTCGGCAAGCTGGATGCGACCTACCCGCTAGGGGGCTGCGGCATGAGCAACAGCTTCCCGGTGTTCAGCCAGGCCGACCGCGCCAGCTTCCCGCTCACCATCCGCAGCGGCAGCCAGCAGCTGGTGCTGGGCGCCGACCTGAATTCCACCTTCACCCTGCCTGGCGTGACGGTGCAGACTTCGCAGGTCAACACCCAGCAGGACGCGAAACTCGTGACCTGGACCGGTCCGGCCACCGTCGAGGCGCGCGGCGCCCGTGCGATGGTGCTGCCGGCCGCCGCCAGCGCCAACGCGGCGCTGCGCTTCGATACCATCGTCTCGAGCGCACCCGCCGGCAAGGTGAGCATGGCCATGGGTGACGGCGTGCTGGACACCACGGCCCTGTTCAAGCGCCTGGCCGGCAAGGGCAAGCAGACCGTCAAGATTCCGCTGAGCTGCTTCCAGGCCAAGGGCACGGACCTGGCCAAGGTGGACACGCCCTTCAGCGTCACCAGCAATGCAGCCTTTGCCGCCGCCTTCGCCAACATCGAGATCGCCGGCGGCGCCGCCGGCGAACCGGATGCCGTGCGCTGCGAGGAAC
Source organism: Massilia sp. IC2-477 (assembly GCF_020707265.1). Lineage (GTDB taxonomy): Bacteria > Pseudomonadota > Gammaproteobacteria > Burkholderiales > Burkholderiaceae_D > Telluria. The sequence goes on along the minus strand of NZ_JAJFEQ010000002.1, from coordinate 511,574 downwards.
TGCAATGAAGCTGTTGGCCGACATCGGCGGCACCAACGCCCGCTTCGCCCTGCAGTCCGGCCTCGATGGTTTCGACGACATCGAGGTGCTGGCCTGCGCCGACCATGCCACCCTGGGCGAAGCGATGCAGGCCTATCTCGGCAAGGCCGCCGGCCGCGGCTTCGACGTAGCCGGCCTGCGCCACGCGGCCATTGCGATCGCCAATCCGGTCGAGGACGATCGGGTCAGCATGACCAACCACCACTGGAGCTTCTCGATCGAGGAACTGCGCAAGCAGCAAGGCCTGGAGACGCTGCTGGTGGTGAACGACTTCGCCGCGCTGGCGATGTCGCTGCCGCACCTGGAAGCCAGTGGCCGCGAGCGCATCGGCGGCGGGCTCGAACTGCCGAATCGTCCCATCGGCCTGATCGGCCCGGGTACCGGCCTCGGTGTCTCGGGCGTGATCCCGGCCGGCAAGCGCTGGATCGCGCTGGCGGGCGAAGGCGGCCACGTGACGTTTGCTCCGTCCACACGCGAGGAAGTCGCGATCCTGGAAGCCCTGTGGGGCGAATACGGCCACGTGTCGGCCGAGCGCCTGCTGTCGGGCATGGGGCTGGAACTGATCCACTGGGCCTTGACCGGCAAGCGCATCGACGCACCGGGCATCACCGGCGCGGCGATCGACGGCAGCTCCGCCGACTGCGCGAAGACCGTCGAGGTCTTCTGCGGAGTGCTCGGCAGCGTGGCGGGCAACGTCGCGCTGACCCTGGGCGCGACCGGCGGCATGTACATCGGTGGCGGCATCGTGCCGCGTCTTGGTAAACTGTTCACCGAGTCCGCGTTCCGCGCGCGCTTCGAGGACAAGGGGCGCCTCAGTCCCTACCTGGCGCGCATCCCGACCTACCTCATTACCGAGCAGTACCCGGCGCTGCGCGGCGTGTCCGCCATGCTCTCGGATCACATCGCAGCAACGGCATAACAATACGGAGACATCATGCAAAACGCCGCACCCAATCCTGTACTGGCGCCAGCCACCGAAGCGGAACACAACCCGCACACCGGCGCGCTGATCATCGTCACCATCCTGTTCTTCATGTGGGGCCTGCTCACGTCGCTCAACGACGTCCTGATCCCGCACCTGAAGTCGATCTACACCCTCACCTACCTGCAGGCGATGCTGGTGCAGTTCTGCTTCTTCGGCGCCTACTTCATCGTGTCGCTGCCGGCCGGCGCCCTGATCCGCCGCATCGGCTACCAGAACGGCGCCGTCACCGGCCTGATGATCGCGGCCGCCGGCTGCGCCCTGTTCTATCCGGCTTCAAAAGGCGGCTATGGCCTGTTCCTGTTTGCCTTCTTCGTGCTGGCAAGCGGCATCACCATCCTGCAGGTGGCGGCCAACCCTTACGTCACCGTCCTGGGGCCGGCGCGCACCGCGTCCAGCCGCCTGACCCTGACCCAGGCCTTCAACTCGCTCGGCACCACGGTGGCGCCTTCGCTGGGCGGCATCCTGATCCTGTCCACGGTGGCCCTGAGCGCCGACCAGCTGGCGGCGCTGCCGGCGGCGGAACAGGCCGCGCATAAAGCGGCGGAAGCGGCCGCGGTGCAGGGTCCTTACCTGGGCCTGGCCGCGGCGCTGGCGATCCTGGCGGTGCTGTTCGCGCTGGCCAAGCTGCCGAAGATCAACCACGCCGTTGACGGCAAGCCGGCCGTCGACGGCAAGGGCGGCGCCATGGCCTACCGCCACCTGGTGCTGGGCGCGGTCGCGATTTTCCTGTACGTGGGCGCGGAAGTCAGCATCGGCAGCTTCCTCATCAACTTTCTCGGCGAGGGCAATATCGCGGGCCTGAGCCACGCGGACGCGGCGCAGTACGTCAGCCTGTACTGGGGCGGCGCCCTGGTCGGCCGCTTCGTGGGCTTCGCCGTGATGCGCTACGTCAGTCCGGGCAAGTCGCTGGCCGTCACCGCGCTCGGCTCGATCCTGCTGGTGCTCACCGCGACCTTCGGCGAGGGCTCGCTGGCGATGTGGGCGATCATCGCGGTCGGCCTGTGCAACTCGATCATGTTCCCGACCATCTTCAGCCTCGCGCTGCACGGCCTGGGCAAGTTCACCGGCCAGGGCTCGGGCATCCTGTGCATGGCCATCGTCGGCGGCGCCATCGTGCCCTTCATCCAGGGCATGTTCGCCGACACCATCGGCCTGCAGCCGTCCTTCCTGGTGCCGGCCGTGTGCTACCTGTTCATCATGTACTTCGGCATGAAGTACGCGAACCTGCACAAGCAGCCGGTGGCAGCTGCCTGAGTTTGACCATCCGGTAAAAAATGGGCCTGCATCTGCAGGCCCATTTTCATTCCACGGTACGCCACCAGGCTTGGCCGGCGTGCGGCTGCGCCAGCGCCAGCGGCTCGCCCATCTCCGGCGTCGTCAGCTGGACGCCCTTCTCCGCGGCCAGCGCCGCGATGCGCTCGAGCGGATCCTGCCAGCGGTGCAGCGCCAGGTCGAAGGTGCCGTTATGCACCGGCAGCAGCCACTTGCCCTTCAGGTCGAGGAAGGCCTGCAGCGTCTCTTCCGGCTGCATGTGCACGTCCGGCCACTGCTTGTCGTAGGCGCCGGTTTCCACCATCGCCACATCGAACGGTCCGAAGCGCTCGCCGATCTCTTTGAAACCCTTGAAGTAGCCGCTGTCGCCGCTGAAGAACAGGCGCAGCTCGTCGTGCAGGATCACCCAGGAAGCCCATAGGGTCGTATCGCGGTCGCGCAGCGACCGGCCCGAGAAGTGCTGGGCCGGGGTGGCGACGAAGCGCACGCCGCCCACCTTTGCCTCTTGCCACCAGTCGAGCTGGCGCACCTTGCCGGCGTCGACGCCCCAGTCGATGAGGCGGTCACCCACGCCCAGCGGCGCCAGGAAGTGCTCGGTCTTGGCGGCCAGCGCCATGATGGCGGCATGGTCGAGGTGGTCGTAATGGTCGTGCGACAGGATCACGGCCTTGATCGGCGGAAGTTCGGCGATGCCGATCGGCGGCGCGTGGAAGCGCTTGGGGCCGGCCCACTGCACCGGCGAGGCGCGCTCGGAGAACACCGGATCGGTGAGATAGAACTCGCCGCCCAGCTTGAACAGCATGGTCGAGTGCCCGAGGCGGAACAGGCTGCGGTCGGGTGCGGCCAGCAGGGCGGCCCGGCTCAGGGGGCGCACGGGGATGGCACCTAGCGGCATGGTGCCGGCCGGCTTGTTGAGCATGGCGTTCCACCACAGCCCCACCATTTCGCCGAGGCTGTATTCGCGCATCTTGATGGCGTTGCGGAATTTTCCGTCCGCGTAGTGGGCGGACGGGGAATACGCCGGGGCGGCGCTGGCAAGGCTGCAGTAGGTCATGATGGCGGCAACTCCAAGGATGAGGGTGGCGAACAGGATGCGCATCGTTAGCAATCGATAAAATGTACACTACACAGTGTAGTTTCACTTTTTGGAAAAGTAAACTACCCGGTGTAAAATTAATCGCATGAACGCACCCCGCCTGACCGACCGCAAACGCAACGCCATCATCGAAGCTGCCGCCGCCCAGTTCCGCGCCCATGGTTTCGAAGCGACCAGCATGGACAAGATCGCCGCCGCCGCGGAAGTCTCCAAGCGCACGGTGTACAACCATTTCCCCAGCAAGGAAGAGCTGTTCGCGGAAACCATCGTGCAGCTGTTCGAGCGCAGCGCGGCCGCGCACGATCTGGCCTACCGCAGCGATGTGGGCTTGCGCGAGCAGCTCGGCGAACTGCTGCGCCTGAAGATGCGCAGCCTGGAAGACCGTGATTTCCTCGACCTGGCGCGGGTGGCCATCTCGGAGGCAATCCACGCGCCCGAGCGCGCGCTGCCGGTGTTTGCGCGCCTGAACGAGCGCGAAGAAGGGGTCACGGCATGGATCCGCGCGGCCCAGCTGGATGGGCGCCTGAAGCCGGGCGACCCGGTGTTCGCGGCGACGATGCTGCAGGGCCAGGTGAAAGCCTTCGCCTTCTGGCCCCAGGTGGCGATGGGCGCCGCCCCGCTCGGTCCCGCGCAGCAGGAGCTGGTGATCGAGGCGGCGGTGTCGATGTTCCTCGCTTACTTCGGCGCCGAGCAGTAGCGCTCGACGTAGGACTGGTGCGAAGGCAGGCCGGCGACCGTGCGGTCGATCTGCCCCTTGATCCCGCCGAGGAACTGCGACAGTTCTTCGTCGCCCATCAGGTCGGCCGTCTGGTGATGGCGATAAGGGATGATGCCCTGCCCCAGCATCACCTGGATCCAGGAGTTCTCGGCGAACAGTTCGGTCGGCTCGCGGAACACGCGGCCGGTTTCGCGGAACAGGTCGATACGGTGCTGCAGTGACTTCGGCACCGCCATGTTGCGCGCATCCGTCCAGTAGGGCGCGTCGATCCGGTTGTTGACCTTGTAGTGCAGGATGATGAAGTCGCGGATGTGCTCGACCTCGTTCCAGGCCTGGCGGTTGAATTCGTCCACGTCGCTCTGCACGATGCCGCTCGTCGGGAAGATCTGCATCAGGCGGATGATGCTGCGCTGGATCAGGTGGATGCTGGTCGATTCGATCGGCTCCAGGAAGCCGCTCGACAGGCCCACCGCGACCACGTTGCCCTTCCAGACCTGGCGGCGCTGGCCCGGCGTGAACTTGATCACGCGCGGCTTCATCAGGGCTTCGCCTTGAATATTCCCGAGCAGCGTTTCAATGGCCGCGCCCTCTTCCACGTAGCGGCTGGAGAACACGATGCCGTTGCCGACCCGGTGCTGCAGCGGGATGCGCCACTGCCAGCCGAAGGGATGGGCGATCGAGCGCGTCAGCGGTATGGCGTCGCCGACGGACGCCGTCTGCAGGGCGGCGGCGCTGTCGTTGAACAGCCACTCGGACCAGTTCTCGTACTCGACGCCCATGGCCTGACCGATCAAGAGGCCCCGGAAACCCGTGCAATCGATGAACAGGTCGCCCTCGATGTCCGCGCCGGAATCGAGGGTGATCGATCGCACCTGGCCGGTGAGCGCGCTGGTGGTGACGTCGACGATCTTGCCCTCGATGCGCTGTACTCCGAAGCGCTCGCTGAACTTGCGCAGGTAGCGCGCATAGGCGCTGGCGTCCAGGTGGTAGGCGTAGTTCATGCCCTGGCGCGGCAGGTGGGCGAACTTGTTCTCCTGCGAAGCGCGCAGCTCCAGGCAGTAGTCGCCGTACTCGCCGGCCAGGCCGCGCTCGCGGCCCTTGTGCCAGAAGTGCTGGAAGCCGGCGGTCCAGTGGTCGGTGCCGGTCAGCCCAAACGAGTGGATGTAGTCCTCGTTCACGTTGCGCCAGTTCTCGAAGCTGATGCCGAGCTTGAAAGTGGCCTTGGTCTCGGCCATGAACTCCTGCTCGTTGATCTCAAGGAGATTATGGAAGTTCAGCAGAGTCGGGATGGTCGCCTCGCCCACGCCGACGGTGCCGATCTCGTCGGACTCGACCAGCTTGATGTCGAGGCGCTTGCCCAGCACCTTCGAGATGCAGGCCGCCGCCATCCAGCCGGCGGTGCCGCCGCCCGCAATGACGACGCGGCGTATGGGTTTGCCGATTCCGTTCGCTGCCTTTTCCATGTTGTCTCCTCAGCGGTTCATTCTTTTCAGTAGTTGGGCGCGGATGCTGCGCACGCCGTCGGCGTCCATCGGCGCCAGCGCGCCGCGTGCGGCCGCAGGGATGTGCGCCGCGGTTTCCCCATCGGCCTCGAATACGTAATGGCGGAACAGATTGGCCCAGGCCTTGCGCTGTTCAAGCGGCAGGTCGCGCACGCTCATCAAGGCATGCATGAAGGCGTTCATCGGCGTGTCCATGAAGTCCGGCGACTGGCGCCACCAGTAATTCACCAGCACGTTGAAGTCTTCCAGCGCCTCGATGTGGTGCCACCACATGCTCGGGATGAACAGGGCGTCACCCGGCTCCATGTCGACGCTGAACGCATGTTCCATCGCCTGGGCGAAGCGCGGGAAGCGCGCCAGGTCGGGCTTCAGGAAGTCGACCAGGCTGATGGCCTGTCCGGCCGGCGTCAGGTCGAGCGGGCCGATATACAGGTTCTCGACCTGCTCTGGCGGGAACAGGGTGAAGCGGCGGCGCCCGGCCACCACGCAGGCCAGGTTGTCCGGCAGGTCGTAGTGGGCGGCGATGCGGGTGCGGTTGCCGATCCAGATCGAGCCCAGGGCGTCGCGTCCGCCCAGGTCGATCTGGTTCTCCTCGTGGAAGCCCGGCAGGCAGGTGTCGATCGTGGTCGAGCCGACGTAGATCGCCGGCTGGACGGCGACGCCGTGGTAGCGGTCGAGCTCGGCCAGCACCTGGTCGAGGCGTACCCGCACCGGTGCGAAATTGAAGCCGTCCATCGCGTCGTTGTAGAAGAAGCGCCCTTCGATCTCGGGCGCTCCCAGCATGGCGGTGACGCTGGCGTCGCGGTAGAAGCGGCGCAAGTAGCTGCTCGCCGCCGCGCCGGATTCGCGCGCGGCGCGCACCATCGGCCACCCGGCCACCAGCCCGCGCAGGACCACCGGCTCGGTCGCCTCGAGAATGCCTGGGCCGAGGTCGCGCGGCGTCAGGCCGGCAAGCTCGCGGATGGGTTCAGGCGCGGGCAGCGGCACGGCGGGCATTCTTGCGGTCGATCAGCGCGCGGAAGTTCGACAGCGAGGCCATCTGGTAGTAGATCGCGCTCAGCCAGCCGGCCTTGTGCAGGCTGGCGATCGCCGCGTCGTCCAGCGCGGCCAGGCGCTCTTCGTTGATGGTGTAGAAGCCGGACAGGCGGTTCTGGGAACCGTCGTCGAGCGTCACGTCGAGCGCGAAACCTTCGATCAGGTCGTGTTTGGTCAGGGCCTCGATGAAGTGGGAGTTCGAGTCCATGCCCTGGTGGACCGCGACCAGCATCGAGTTGACGTTCTCGAGGTAGGGGCTCATGCCGCCGTGCTCCAGGAAGATCGGCTCGCCCTCGGTCTTGCTGATGCGCGGGCTGTCCAGGTCGATGTGGATCATCAGCTCGTCGCCATTGCGGCCGATCAGGAAGGGCAGGCGGTCGACCAGCAGCGGCACGGTGGAGGCGTCCCAGCCCTTCTCGTTCAGGAACAGGTTTTCGTCGGCCTCGAAGCCGAACAGGACGATCGGCTCGAACGGGTGGGCTTCGCTCTCCTTGCGGAAGATGATCGGGTAATGGGCCTGCAGCAGGCGGAATTCGTCGGCGAAGGTCGGCACGAAGGGATGGCTCTCGTCCATGTCGCTGCCGTGGCGGGTGATGATGCGCAGGTCCTTGTGTTCGACGTTATTCAGCAGTACGGGGTTGGCCATCGTGTGTCTCTTTCAGTTTTCGTTGGTATGGTGTGCGCGTCTTGCGTTCACGTGGTGCTGCTGTGGTGCTGCTATTTGGGCAAGCCATGGCGCACGATGTGCGCGATGAGCGTGCGGTTGTCCGGCAGCGCAGGCAGCATCCTGCGCGTCAGGTCGGCGGCCTGGCGGAAGAATCCGTCCGCCGTCTCGCCATCACCCTCGCCGACGCGCTGGCGCCGGGCGAGGCCGGGTTCGGGGCAAAAGCCCATCCCGTACAAAATATACTGGTAACTCGCCGCCGGGAACACCTCCTGGATGCGATTGAAGTCGTAGCGCGAGGGCGGACGGTGGCGCCACAGCGACAGCATGCCGGCAAGGCGTTCCGGAATGGTCTCGCTGCGGCGGTTGTCGCGCCAGTAGCCGAACGGGTCCTGCGCGCCCTCGCGGCGGCTCAGGACATAGTGCAGCTTGAGGAAGTCGATCACCCGCTCCCAGCGGTAAGTGAAGGTCTCGTTGAAACGCCGGGCGCAGACGTCCATCTGTTCGCGCGTGACGGGCATCTCGTCGGCCAGCATCTCGGCCGACAGTTCGACCATCGCCAGGGCGGATGCTTCCAGCGGCTCGATGAAGCCGGCGGACAGTCCGATGGCGACGCAGTTGCGGTGCCAGAAGCGTTCGCGGTAACCGGGCTCGAAGGACAGCTTGCGCGGCGCCGGGATGTCGTCCGGGCCGCCGCTGGCGCGAATATAGGCGCGCAGCGCACTCTCCGCGTCCTCGTCGCTCGTGTGCGCGCTCGAATACACGTGGCCGATGCCGCGCCGGGTCGGCAGGCCGATGTCCCAGATCCAGCCGGCCCCCTGCGCGGTGGAGGTGGTCTGCGAGGCGATCGGGTCGTTTTCATTCGCGTACGGCACCTGCACCGCCAGCGCGCGGTCGTTGAACAGGACGCCGCGCTGCGGCACGAAGGGCACGCCGTAGTGCTTGCCGAGCAGGAGCGACTGCATGCCGCTGCAGTCCACGAACAGGTCGCCCGCCAGCTCGCCGTGTTCCCTGGTCTGCAGGGCGGCGATGTCGCCATTCTCGTGGGAGCGGATGCCGGTGATGTGGTCCGGCACGAATTGCACGCCGAGGTTTTCCAGGCAGTGCTTCTTCAGGAACAGGCCGAACTTGCCGGCGTCGAGGTGGTAGCCGTAGTTGGCCACCGCCGCGAATTCGGGGGTCATCGCCTGCTTCGGTGCGCGCCCGTGCACGCACAGGTGCGGCTGGTAGGTGGTGAGATCGGCGAACGGGACGGAGGAATGACGTTCCAGCCAGCGTCCTGCCAGGTCGGCGTCGCCCCAGCCCTGGGGCAGCACGAAGGGGTGGAAGTAGTAGTCGCCTTCCATGCCGGTGACCCAGCCGTTGAAGCGCGAGCCCTGCTTGAAGGCGGCGTCGCATTCGCGGAAGAAGGCGGTTTCGGACAGGCCGGCCGCGCGCAGGGTGTCGCGCATGGTGGGCCAGGTGCCCTCGCCCACGCCGATGGTCGGCACGTCGGGCGATTCGACCAGGGTAATGCGCAGGCCGCCGTGAGCTTCCTGCTGGTAGCTCGACGCAAGGACGGCGGCGCTCAGCCAGCCGGCCGAGCCTCCGCCCACGATCACGACATGCCTGATGGTGGTATTCACCGTTCTATTCCAAAAACCTGACTCAACAAGTCTAACCCAAAAAAAACCGCAGCGGGCCGTGACGGAGTCCGCGGCCCGCTGCTTTTCTGCCGTCCGCCAGGGCTTGCACCCCGGCGGGTGGCGTCGGTCAGAACTTGTAGCGGGCTGCCAGCATATAGCGCGGACCGGACTGCTCCACGTACAGGGCCTGGCGCTCGTTACGGCCGTGCAGGCGGCGGATCTCGTCCGTCAGGTTGATGCCTTCGAACTGGATGCTCAGGTTCTTGTTGATGTTGTAGCCGATGCTCAGGTCAAGCTGGCCGTAGGCTTCGACATACTGCGGGTTCGGGCCGGCGCCGTCGCGGGTCGCGGACAGGAACTTGTCACGCCAGTTGTAGGCCGCGCGCACATTCCACTTCTCGTTCTCGAAGATACCCACCAGGTTGGCCGAGTCGCTCAGGCCCACCATCGCAAACTGCTCGGCGGCGCTGGCATTGTCGTACTGCAGGCCGGAATCCACCTTGGTGTAGTTGGCCTGGAAGCCGAAGCCCGAGTTGCCGAACATGTGCTGCACGTTGAACTCGAGGCCGCGCACGCGTGCTTCCTTCTGGTTCGAGTAGCTCGTGATCTGGAAGTTGGCGATCGGATCGTTCGGCTGGCCGGCGATGGAACCGGTGGCGTTGCCGTTGACGTCGTTCGGGCCGACGGTCACGCCCGGACGGCCGGCGAAGTTACGGAAGATGTAGTTGCGGATGCAGGTCGTATCCGTACTGGCGCAACCGGCGCCGATCGCGGCATTCCAGTAGGCGCCGCCCACCGGCGTGCGCAGGCCGAAGGGCTGGGCGATGATCTGCGACTGGCCGGCGTAGTTCTCCAGGTTCTTGCGGAAGTGGCCGATCGAGACGAAGCTCTGCTTGTTGTAATACCACTCCCAGGCCAGGTCGAAGTTCTTCGACTCGACCGGCAGCAGGCCCGGGTTGCCCTGGCTGCCGCGGCCGCCCTCGATACGGCCCTGGGTCTCGAGCACCTGGCCGCCGGTCAGCATGTCATAGCGCGCGCGGCCGATGGTTTCGCCATAGCTGAAGCGGGCCTTCATGTCGGAACGCAGGTCGACGTCGACGTCGAAGCTCGGCAGCACGTGGCTGTACTTGCCGGTGAGCGTGGTGAAGGACGGTGCGCCGAAGCCCACCGCGAACTCGTTCTGCGACAGCCAGGTATAGGAGGTGGCGATCGGCACCAGCGCGGTCGAGGTGACGTCGGTCTTTTCGTAGCGCACGCCGATCGAGGTGTGCACCGGCATCGCAAAATCCCAGTCGGTGTTGAACTGCAGGTACAGGCTCTTCGACTTTTCGCGGGTGCGCTGGTCGGTGGTGTAGTCCTTGCGCGGCATGTACAGCTCCGGCTTGCCGGTCACGTTGGCGGCCAGCGCGCGCAGCGCGGCGAAGTCGAAGGTGTAGAAGGTGTTGAACAGGTTCGGATTCTCGTGGCCGTCGATGTTGTCGAAGTACTGGCGCAGGCTCTCCTGGTGGAACATGCTGGCCGGGTAGTCCGACGCCTTGGTCGCGCCGCCCCAGGTGTCGTCGCGCTGCTGCACCGAGAATGCCGAGCGGTTCTTGACGTCGGTCGTGGCCAGGCCGAACTTCAGCTCGGATGCTTCCAGCATCTTCCAGCTGCCGTGGGTCTGCACCTGGTTGATTTCGCTCTTGACGTAGCCGTTCTCGAACACCGAACCGGTCACCTGCTGCGGGGCGCGCTGGAAGTCGGCGCCCTGGATGCTCAGCACCGGAAGGTCTTTCGAGAAATCGACGCTGGTGGTGCCGCGGCTGAAGCTGGCGGTGCCCAGGGTGTTGGACGAGCCGAACGGGCTGTCCGGCAGCGATTCGGCGGTCGAGTGGTGCGCGTCGAGCTCGAGGCGGATGTCGCTGTTGACGCGCCATGCCGCATTGAAGCCGAGCGAGTTGTTCTCGGTCTTGGTGGCGAAGTCGGCGCCGCCCATCGCGATGTCGCTGTTGGCCGGGTTAATGATCTCGGTGTACACCAGCGGCGCGGCGACCGGGCCGTTGGTCCAGGTGCTCGACGACGGGCCGAAGTTGAACCAGGCTGACAGGTCCTGGCGGCGGGTCTGGATCTTGTTTTCCGAATAGGTGTAGTCGAGGGTCGTGGTCAGGGCCTTGCTCGGCGCGTACTGCAGGGTCAGCTGGCCATTGGTGCGCTGGCGCTGGATGCCGTTCATGGCGTAGTTCATGTTCTGCGGCACCTGGTAAATATCACCCGGCTTCGGACGGTTGGTGATGTTTTCCGAACCCGGGGTGCCCGGCTGCGGGATGGTGCCCCAGTTGTTCTCGTCGCCGCGGAACGGACCCTTCCAGCCGTTGCCGACCGAGGCCACGTTGTAGCCCAGGTTGCGTTCCTGGTAGCTGGCCGACAGGGCGATACCGAAGCGGCCGTCGGCCGAGGTGTTGCTGTAGAGGCCGGACAGTTCCGGGGTGATCTTGCCGCCGCGCGAGACGTCGCCCGGCAGGTTCTCGGCCGATGCATCGTGCACGCCCTTGATGCCGACGGTGGCCTGCAGGCCCGGACGCGACAGCGGACGCGCGGTGATCACGTTGATGGTGGCGCCGATGCCGCCGGTCGGGGTTTCGGCGCGCGCCGACTTGTAGACCTGCAGCTGGGAGATGCCTTCGGACGCGATATTGGCGAAGTCGTAGGCGCGGCCCGGACGGTCGTTCAGGCTCGAGGTCGGCATCTGGCGGCCGTTCAGCAGCACCAGGTTGAAGTCGGGGCCGACGCCGCGCACGGTGACTTTCGAGCCTTCGCCGATGCTGCGGTCGATCGAGACGCCGCTGATGCGCTGCAGCGATTCGGCCAGGTTGGTATCCGGGAACTTGCCGATGTCTTCGGCGACGATGCCGTCAACAAAGCCCTGCGCGTTGCGCTTGAGGTTCATCGACGATTCCAGGCTGGCGCGCAGACCGCTCACGACGACGGTCTGAACCGGCGAGGATGGGCTGGTCGCTTCCTGTGCGGCCTGGTCGGTGGTCGCCGCGGCGCCCGGGGTCGAAGCAACTTCCTGGGCGTGGGCTGGCATGAACGCCGCGCATGCGCTGGCTACTGCCAGGCTCATCAATGTCTGTTTAGCCTTGGGGTAATACATGGTGCTCTCCTGTTTTTTTAAATATGACCGTCACCCAATCCAACGGTGTCTCCACTACCTGTGCCGGCTGAACCCAGGCTGCACGCTGCCGGCGCTGCTGCTGTCGTTTGCTGCTGTTTTCGCTGCTCCCGCTGCCTCAATGCGCCTGCGCACCTCCCCGCCGCGGAGCCGGCCGGCGCCGGCCAGTGCGCGACGCAGCCCGGCCGCAGGCGACGCAGCGAGGACATGCGGCCGGTGCCGATGTCCTCGCTGCCAGGGTGCGGGTAAAAGCTTGCGCGTCGCGCTCGTTCATCTGTAATCGCTCAGGCTCGCATCTTGCGATGCTTCGTTTTCAAGCAATTCATCCGAACATGGAAACGTTTCCACGTCAGTTGTCTGAATATTAGGGTTAGCAAAAAAAATTGTCAACGGAATATTCCATACAGGTATGAATCGAAATGCGGCGAATTTGCAACACCTCCGGTGTGCCAGAGGAGAAACCGGCAGTTACCGCGCCTGCAGAGCAGACCGGAACGCGATTGACACTCAAAAATTCCGGGTGCTATAGTCGGGTTGACATTCTGGTAACGTTTCCAAATTGCGGGGCAAAAGGGGGGCGGATGGCGCGGGCGAAAGAGGCAGGTCCGAAGGACCACGGCGGGGTGCGGGCACGCGGCGCGCGTGTCGGGAGACGAGGCTGGCTGGCGCTCGCGCTGGCCCTTGGACTGCATGCGGCCCTGCCCCCTGGCGCGGCTGCGGCCGGCGCTGCGGAGTCAGCGTCCGCGCCGGCGCCGGCCTTCGCCTGGCCCCAGGGTGCGCGCGCCGCGGTCAGCCTGGCCTACGACGACGCCCTCGATTCGCAGCTCGACCATGCCATCCCTGCCCTCGACCGGCACGGCCTGCGGGGCAGCTTCTACCTGCAGCTGTCGAGTCCATCGGTGGCGCGGCGCATGGAAGACTGGCGTGCGGCGGCCCGGCGCGGGCACGAGCTCGGCAACCACAGCCTGTTCCACCAGTGCTCGCGCAAGGAGGCCGGACGCGACTGGGTGGCGGCGCACCGCAACCTCGACACCACCAGCGTGGAACAGATGCGCGACCAGGTCCTGCTGGCCAACACCATGCTGGCGGCGCTCGACGGCCGCCAGGAGCGTACCTACACGGTGCCCTGCGGCGACACCGTGGCCGCTGGAGGCGACTACCTGGGCGCGGTGCGCGACGCGTTTGTCGCCATCAAGGTCACCGGCGGCAACGGCGTCATCGATGCGATGCACAGCCTCGATCCGCTCGCGGTGCCGGTGGCGGCGCCCAGCGGCACCAGTGGCGCGGAACTGATCGCCATCGTCAAGCGGGCGATCGAACGCGGGACCATGGTCAACTTCACCTTTCACGGCATCGGCGGCGACTACCTCAGCGTGTCCGCCCAGGCCCACGAGGAATTGCTGCGCTTCCTGGCGGCGAACCGCCGGCTGGTCTGGACCGACAGCTTCATCACCATCATGAAACACGTCCGGCGGCAGCAGGCGGGTAAACCCGCGACGCCGTGACCACAAGGAGACCCATGAAACCGATCCGCTTCCTGCCGGCCCTGCTGGCTCCGATCCTGTCGCTGCTGGCGCTGGCCGGCTGTGCCACCTCCCCTGCCTCCACACCCACCGCCGCCGGCACTCCTGCCGGCTGGACCCTGGCCTGGAGCGACGAATTCGAGGGCACGGAACTCGACCGCAGCAAATGGGTCGCCGAAACCGGCGGCAATGGCTGGGGCAACCAGGAGCTGCAGTTCTACACCGGCCGGCCGGAAAACGTGCGCGTGTCCGGCGGGATGCTGGTCATCGAAGCACGCCGCGAGCGCTATGGCGAGCGCGACTACACTTCGGCACGCCTCAAGACGGCCGGCCTGATGGAGCAGATGCATGGGCGCTTCGAGGCGCGCATCAAGGTGCCGAAGGGCCAGGGCATCTGGCCGGCGTTCTGGATGCTGGGGGCGGACATCGGGCAGGTCGGCTGGCCGCGCAGCGGCGAGATCGACATCATGGAAATCATCGGCAAGGAGCCGAGCAATCTGTATGGCACCCTGCACGGACCCGGTTATTCGGGCGACAAAGCCTTCAGCAAGTCGACCTCTTTGACGAGCGGCATCTTTGCCGACGACTTCCACGTGTTCGCGGTGGAATGGGAGCGCGGCGAAATCCGCTGGTACCGCGACGGCATCCTGTTCCACACGGCACGCCCGGACATGGTGAAGGGCGACTGGGTGTTCGAGCATCCCTTCTTCGTGCTGCTGAACCTGGCCGTCGGCGGTTTGTGGCCCGGCAATCCGGACAGCACGACGGTCCTGCCCCAGCAGATGCTGGTGGACTATGTACGCGTGTACAAGCGCGCACCGTCTGCAGGCTAGTGCGGCAAGGGCGAGACCCGCGCGGGCCCGGCTCCGCCAGTCGGGCTTTTCTGCAGTCCAGAGCGCGGTTTGCGCAGTTCATCGCAATCGCCTCCGGTAGGTAGCGGCTCTTCTCTATAGTGGTTCCATCGCCACCTACCGGAGAACAAGCATGAAAAAACTGTTGAGTACCGCTGCCGTCGCGGCCACGCTCGCACTGGTTGCCAGCCCATCGTTTGCCGATGAGCTCGTTCGCGAAAACCGCAGCGTCGACGCCAAGGTCACCAAGGTCAGGCTCGATGGCATCGTCGACCTGGTCGTGCGCCAAGGCAACACGCCTTCGCTCGTGGTTTCGGGCGACCGCCGCTACGTGCAAAAAATCACCACCTCCCAGCGCGGCGACACGCTGGAAATCGGTACCGAATCCTTCAACATGCGCAACGGCGACGTGCACGAGAAGCTGCGCGCCGAGCTGACCGTGCCCAACCTGGCTGAATTCACCTCGCAGGGCGTGGGCGCCTCGACCGTCACCGGCTTCTCGGGCGAGTCGATCCAGGTCGCCCTCGACGGCGCCGGCTCGGTCACGCTGAATAGCAGCTACCGCAACATCGACGCGCGCCTGGGCGGCGTCGGCGGCATGGCCCTGAACGGCGTAAGGGCCGAGCGCGTGGACCTGAACCTGCGCGGTGCCGGCCGCATCAGCGTCAACGGCGAGAGCAAGCTGCTGCGCGCCAGGCTGGCCGGCGTCGGCAGCCTGGAAGCCCAGGGCCTGCGTGCCGAGTCGGTCGACCTGGACATGAGCGGACTTGGCGGCGCCACGGTGCACGCCACCCGCGCGGCTGACGTCGACCTGAACGGCATGGGCTCGGCCACCGTGTATGGCAAGCCGGTCACCCGCAATGTCAGCGCCAACGGCATGGGCAGGGTCGCCTGGAGATAAACTGCCAGGCAACGCCCGAGGACAAGGCCGCCACGGGCTTGCGCCCCAGGGGCGGCCTCACTGCTTCACCGACATGCTGTTGCGCACTTCCTTCACCCCGGGCACCTCGCGGGCCAGCCTGGCTGCACGCGCGGCGCTGTCGGGCGAATCGACGAAGCCGCTGAGCTGGACCGTTCCCTTGTAGGTTTCCACCTGGACCTGGGTGGCCTTGACTTCCGGGTCGGCCGCGAAGGCCGCCTTGACGCGCGTGGTGATGGCGGCATCGTCGATGACCTGGCCGGTGCCGCGGTGGACGCCCGAAGGCGCGCAGGCGCTGAGGATCGCCAGCACCAGGCCGAGCAGGATCAGGTGGATGCGATAGGAGAGGTTCATGGGAGGCTCCCGAGAGAAGGCAGACCAGCCCATTCTCCCGGCAGCCTTTGTTCAAGGCTTGATGCCGGCCAAACGTGCAAACGGACCTTTTTTCAGTCCGGGTTGTTCGCCGCCAGCACCGGGGCATCGGCCGCCGGCAGCGCCGGCTTGAGCGTGAAGCCGCGCTGCGCGATGTCGCGCCCGATCACCACGCGCAGCCTGGCCGGCGCACAGCTGGCCACTTCCTGCAGCTGGACCGCGCCGAAACGGCCGGCCAGGCGTTCGGCCGCCTCACGGTAGGCGGCCTCGAATTCGATCCGGGTGTGGCGCACGCCGAAGCCTGGCTGGTTCGACAGGCGCATCACCTTCCACTCCTTGACCCCGACCTGGCGCGCCAGCATGCGCGCCATGCCCGTCACCCCGTTGCCGTTGCGCAGTTCAACCAGCACGGGAACCGGCGCGGCGCCCGGCGCCGCCGGGGCCGGTGCCGGCGCGGATGGGCTTGCCGGCGCCGGGCCGCGCCGCAATTCGAGCATGCCGTCGGCTCCGGCATGCAGCTGCACCTGGCTCCAGCCGGGTTCGGCGCCCGCCGGCGCCTTGAGCGCGCGGTCGATCGCGGCGACCGCGGTCTGGCCGCCGGCGGCGGCATAATCGGCCCGTACGTCATGCCTGCGCAGCGCCTCCGCCTGGCTCAGCATCTGCTGCGCGCGCCCCTCCTGTCCCAGCATGCGCAGGGTTTCGCCCAGCAGTTGCCAGGAACGGGGGCTGAGCGGATCGAGCAGGCAGGCCTTTTCCAGGGCCACCAGGGCCTGGCCGTAGTCCTCGCTGAGGAAATAGGCATGCCCGAGGTTGCTGAACAGGTAGGCCTTGCCGGGACCGGAAGCGAGCGTCAGCGATTCGGTCAGCCCACGCCAGAGTGCGATCGCGGCGCCGAACTGGCGCTGTTCCGCGTACAGGGTGGCCATGCCGTTGCGGGCGTTCACGTGGCCGGGCGCCGCCTGCAGGGCCAGCTCATAGGCGGCGCGCGCTTCGTCGTAGCGGCGCGCCAGGTGGTGGTTGCGGCCGGCGAAGTAGGCGTCGTCCGCGCTCGGCATCGCGGCCTCGAAGGTGGCCTGCCCGCCGATCGGGGCGCAGGCCAGCAGGCCGGCGCCGGCGCACAGCAGCGCCAGGCGGGTGAACAGGGTCGTGGTTCGCATGACAGGCTCCATCGGCTTCATTGCATGCCGGGCAGGTTGGGCAGGGTCTGCATCAGCTGGATGGCCGCGGGGCCGAGCAGCACCATCATCAGCGTCGGGAAAATGCAGAAGATCAGGGGGAACAGCAGTTTCAGTCCGATCTTGGCGGCGCATTCCTCGGCCATCATGCGCCGCTTGTAGCGCAGGTTTTCGGAATGCACGCGCAGGGAATCGCCGACGCTGGTGCCGAAGCGCTCGGACTGGATCAGCATCGCCACCAGGGTGTCCACGTCCTCGACCCCGGAACGCAGCGCGAAATTGCGCAGCGCTTTTTCCTTGGTGAAGCCGGCGCGCATCTCCATCAGCACGATCTGCAGTTCCTGCGCCAGCGCCAGGCTCTTGATATGGATTTCGGCGGCCACCTTGACCATCGCGCGCTCCAGGCTCAGGCCCGCTTCGACGCAGACCGTCAGCAGGTCGAGGGCATCGGGGATGGTCTCGAAGATCTCGCGCCGGCGCCGCTGCACGAGGCGCTCGAGGACGATGTTCGGCAGGTAGTAGCCGAACGCCGCCGTGAACAGCAGCAGCGCCATCAGGCGGGTGCCGCCGAGCGCGGCGGGATAGACCAGGGACACTGGCGCCACCAGCGCCGGCAGCAGCAGCGCCAGCCCGGTCTTCGATGCGAAGTAGAGCGTGGGGGCGGACGGGTTGCGCCAGCCGGCGTTCATGAAGCGCGTGCGCAGGTTCGACTTTTCCCAGCCCTCTTCGGGAACCGAGAGTTTGCTCAGGGGCTTGGCGATGGCCGCCACGCGCTCGGTCCAGCCGCCGGCCTCGAGCTGGCTCGGTTCGGCGCTGCCGAGGAAGTGGCGCAGGCGACCGCGCAGCGCCAGCGGTGCGAACAGCGCCAGGCCGAGCCCCGCGATGGCGAAGACGACGCACAGGACGACGAGCAGGAACAGGAGTTGGGAAGAAGTCATGATGGCCTCAGATCCGGATACGGATGATCTTGCGCAGCCAGACGAAGCCGAACACCAGCATGGCGGCCGCGTACCACAGCATGCGCACGCCGAGCGGGTCGGTCCAGAGCAGGCTGAGGTACTGCGGGTTCGTCAGCAGCATCATGCCGGCCACGGCGAACGGCAGCAGCCCGAGGATCCAGGCCGACATCCGCCCTTCCGCCGACAGCACGCGCACGTGCGCGACCAGCTTCAGGCGCGCGCGGATGATCTGGCTGATGTTGCCCAGGATTTCGGCCAGGTTGCCGCCGGAGTCGCGCTGGATCAGCACCGCGATGATCAGGTAGCGCAGGTCGGTCAGCGGGATGCGCGCGGCCATGGCATGCAGGGCCTCGTTGATCGGCACGCCGTAGTTGATCTCCTCGCGCGCGATGCGGAATTCGCCGCTGAGCGGCTCCGGCAGCTCGTTGCCGACGATTTGCAGCACATTGCTGAACGAATGGCCGGCGCGCAGGGCGCGCGCGATGAAGTCGGCGGCTTCGGGCAGCTGGCGTTCGATGTGGATCAGGCGGCGCGTGCGTGCCCGCCGCACCAGCATCCACGGGGCCGCCAGTCCGAGGACGGCCAGCAGCACCCGCGCCGCCAGCGGCAGCGGCCAGGACAGCGCCAGCAGCGAGACCGCCGCCATGCAGCCGACCGACCAGGCCAGGAACTGCGCCACCGAGATCGCGACCCCGGCCTGCACCAGCAGCGCATCGATCCGGTTCGCCAGTCCCAGCCGGTGCAGCAGCCGGTCGAACACCGCGTTGCGGCTGTAGGGCCGCTGCTTGAGGATCGAGATCCGTTCGCCGCTGCGGCCGGGCGAACCGGACATGGTCTGCAGGCGCCGCGCCACCCGCCGCGCCGCCTTGCCGTGGGTTCCGACCCACCACAGATAGGTGCCCTCGATCGCGAGGATCACCGCCGCAAACAGAAACACGACAAAAGCGTAGAACAGTGCGTCCATGCTCCCTCCTGTCCTAGAAGACCCGGTCGGGATCGAAGGTGTCTTCGGGCACCGGCACGCCATACATCTTCAGGCGGTCGGCAAAGCGCGGGCGCACCCCGGTGGCGCTGAAGCGGCCCTGCACCTTGCCGTCCGTATCGACGCCGCTCTGCTCGAAGCGGAAGATCTCCTGCATCGAGATGACGTCGCCTTCCATGCCGGTGATTTCCTGCAGGCTGACCAGCTTGCGGGTGCCGTCGGTCAGGCGCGTGGCCTGCACCACCACCGTCACCGCCGACACGATCTGCTGGCGGATCGCGCGCGCGGTCAGGCTCACGCCGGCCATGCTGACCATGTTCTCCAGCCGCGCCAGCGCATCGCGCGGGGTGTTCGAGTGGATCGTCGCGAGCGAGCCTTCGTGGCCGGTGTTCATCGCCTGCAGCATGTCGAGCGCTTCGGCGCCGCGCACCTCGCCCAGGATGATGCGGTCGGGGCGCATGCGCAGCGCATTGCGCACCAGGGCGCGCTGGGTCACCTCGCCCTTGCCTTCGATGTTGGGCGGCCGGGTCTCGAGGCGCACCACGTGCGGCTGGCGCAGCTGCAGCTCGGCCGCGTCCTCGATCGTCACCACCCGCTCGTTGGACGGGATGAAGCCGGAAATCAGGTTGAGCAGCGTGGTCTTGCCGCTGCCGGTGCCGCCGGAAATCAGGATGTTCACCTTGGCCACGCCCAGGCTTTCCAGCACCCGCACCATCGGCGGCGTCAGGCTCTTGTAGTCGAGCAGGTTCTGCACCGTCAGCGGGCTGGTGCCGAAGCGCCGGATCGACAGCAGCGGCCCGTCCACCGCCAGCGGCGGGATGATCGCATTCACGCGCGAGCCGTCCGGCAGGCGCGCGTCGACCATCGGGCTCGACTCGTCCACGCGGCGGCCCACGCGCGAGACGATCTTCTCGATGATCTTCATCAGGTGGGCATTGTCGTGGAAGGTGATGTCGGTGAGCTCGAGCTTGCCGCGCCGTTCGACATAGACCTTGCTGGCAGTATTGACCAGGATGTCGGACACGCTCGGGTCGTTCAGCAGCGGTTCGAGCGGGCCGAAGCCGAGCATCTCGTGCTGGATGTCGAGCACCAGGTGGTGGCGCTCGTGCTGGTTCAGGACGATGCGCTCTTCCTCGATGATGCGCTGGATCAGCAGCGCCAGTTCGTGCTTGAACTGCTCCGCGGTGAGGCGTTTCAGGCGCTCCAGGTCGATGCGGTCCAGGATCATCTGGTGCATCAGTTTCTTCAGTTCCTGGTAGGCCTGGTTGCCGGCTTCGACCGGCAGCACGCTCGGTTCGCGCTCCTGGCCGGAGCTGACAAGGCGTTCGCGTAGTGACATGGTTGGCTCCCGCTAGTGCATTCGATCGTGTGGTTGGCCGCCGGCTCAGGCCTCGGATTCGCCGCGTCCGAACAGGCGGTCGAGCAGTCCCCTGCTCTCCTGGACGCGGCGGGTGGTCACCAGTTCGACCATGTCGGCCAGGCTGCGCGCGGCCGCGCTCGAGCGCGACAGCTGCAGCACCGGCACGCCCTGGTTGACCGAGTCGGTGACGGCGACATAATCATTGGGGAAGGTATGCATCACCTCGCAGCCGAGCGCCGCATGCAGGTCCTGCAGGCGCAGCTTGCCGCCCTTCTCGTAGCGGTTCACGATCAGGCGGATGTGGTCGAGCACGTAGCCGAGCGAGCGGAAGATGTCGAGCAGGCGGCGCGCGTCGCGGATGTCGGGCAAGGCCAGCTGCAGTACCGGATAGATGGTGTCGGTGATGTCCAGCGCACGCAGCGACACCGCGTCGATCTGGCGGCCGACGTCGAGCAGCACGTAGTCGTAGTGCTGGCGCGCGACACGCAGGATGGTGTCGATGTGCTCCGGCTTGGCCTCCCTGGCGTGGCCGGCGTCGTCGGCCGCCGCCAGCACCCCGAAACCCGGGGTGACGTGCACCAGGCAGGATTCGAGAAAGGGGCCGTCCACGCGCGAGATCTGGGCGCAGACGTCCGACAGGGTCATGGTCGGCTTCTGGTCGGACACGTACAGCGCCGCGTCGCCGAACTGCCCGTGCAGGTCGATCAAGAGGACCTTCTTGGCGGCCAGCGTCGCCAGCGCATAGCCGAAGTTGGTCGAGATGAAGGTGGCCCCGCTGCCGCCCTTGCAGGCGATGAAGGCCAGGATCTTCCCGTCGCGCATGCCCGACACCCCGGCCGCGGCCGAGATCCGGTCCATCGACTCGTGGAAGGCCCGGTGCACCAGCGGCAGCTGCAGCACTTCGCGCACCCCGGCGCGCATGGCGTGGATCAGGAGATCCGGCTGGTGCTGGTCGGTCAGCAGCATCAGGTGGGCTTCGGGATACTGGCGCCCGAGGCGCTCGAGCAGCGCCACCTCGGAAGGACCGGTGTCGGTGGCGTCGACGATGACCAGTTGCGGACTGTCGGATTCCGGCCGGTCGAGCGCTTCGCGCAGGCTGGCGCGGACGGCGCCAAGGTTCAGCGGCGGGACGCGCGCAGCGCCCTGCGACGCGATTTCCGCGTAGAGCTGGCTGTCACGGCTGATGAGTAGCGCTTTCATGGGCGAGCCTCGTGGGAACTCCGACGGTTCGGAAGGACAGCGGCGCGTTCAGCGCGCGCTGCTGGAGCTGATGATGAGTGCCGGCGGCGCGCTTTCCGGCTGTGCGAAACTCTGCTGGTAGCGGTCGTGCGCACCCTTCGCCGCGCGGCCGTCGATGCCGGTGGCCGGATTCCTGTTGGCCGCGGCGGCGGGGTCGAGCACCTGGGCGGCCAGGTTGTCGCGGGTGGCCGTGCCGAACTGCCGGTCCCACTGCGGCGTCGTCTGCGCGCAGCCCTGCAGCCCGGCGCCAAGGGAGGCCAGCGTGAGCGCCAGCGACATCAAGCGGATCGTCTTCACGGTAGTCTCCTATTTGAGTTCGAAGCCGGCGCTAGTCTGCGCGACAGGCGCCGCCGGCTGCGGGGTGGACGCCGCCGCTGTGGTGGCGGCGGGCGCCGTCCCTTCGAGCCGGCCGCCGAGCAGCATCTCGGCCCGCGTGGGGACACCCATCTTGTCGGTCGGCAGCGAGTAGCCGGCGCCCGGGATCGGCTTGACCAGGCGCGCCGTGATCACGAACACCAGTTCGGTGCGGTCCTGCTGGTAGTCGGTGCTGCGGAACAGCGCGCCCAGGATCGGCACTTCGCCCAGCATCGGCAGGCCTTCCAGGTTGGCCACCAGGTTGTTCCTGACCAGTCCCCCGATGGCGAAGCTCTGGCCGTCGTACAGCTGCACGGTGGTGCTGGCGCGGCGCGTGGTCACGACCGGCAGGATGGCGCTGCCGGTGAGGCCGCCGGCCGAGATGCCGATCCCTTCGCGCGACAGCTCCGACACCTCGGGCGCCACTTTCAGGTTGATGCGCCCGCCCGCCAGCACGGTCGGGGTGAAGCGCAGGCCGACGCCAAATTCCTTTTCCTCGAGCGTGATCTTCCTGTCGTCCTGGGCCACCGGGATGTAGAACTTGCCGCCCGCCAGGAAGGTGCCTTCCTGGCCGCTGATCGCCAGCACGTTCGGCTCGGCCAGCACGCGCACCACGCTGTCCTGCTTGTTGGCGTCGCCCACCAGCCGCCCGCCCCTGGTCGACAGCGTCTCCTCGCCCGGCAGCGTGCGGCCGCTCAGGAAGTTCGACACCAGCGTGGTGGTCCAGCTGCCGCCGCCGAAGCTGAAGCGGGTCTTCGCCTCCAAGCGCTCGAGCAGGGTCTTGGACACCTCGGCGATCTTGACTTCGAGCTGCACCTGCTGCGGCGCGCTCACGCTCAGCAGGTTGATCACGCGGGCAGTGGCGGCGGAAGCCCCGCCGCCGGCATTGCCGCCGGGAGCGAGCACCCCCTCGTTGTCCTTGCCTCCGGCCGCCGTCAGCTGGCGCAGCGGGCGCTGCACGTAGGCGCCGGCCAGTTCCACGGCGCGGGCAATCACCGCGCTGTCGCTGACGCTACCGCTCAGCACCAGCGAATCGGCGGCGGCGGACACTCGGATGTTCTTCTCGTCGGGCATGACGGCGGCCAGGGTGGCCTGGAGGCCGGCCGGATCCATCGCGACGACGATGTCGATCACGCTGCACAAGCCGCTCCTGCCCTGCACGATCATGTTGGTGCTGCCGACGTCGATGCCGGCGATGTAGAGCGTGTCCGGCGCCACGAGCATCGCCTGCACGATGTCGGGATTGCCGACGCTGCGGTGGGCGACCTTCTCGGGCAGGCGCAGCATGGTCGATTTACCCAGGTTGAGCGTCATGGCGGCGGGAGCGGCAGGGGCGGCGTGGGCGGGCGTACTGGCGGCCAGCGCCAGGCCAGCGGCGAGCTGTGCGAAATTGAAGCGACTGTTCATGGCGTCCATCCCGGTTCAAGAGGGGTCAGAAGCATTCCTGGGAAGCGTGCAGGCCATTGATGACCTTGACGCACTCGCGTTGCGGCGCCGGCGCCGGACGCGGGGTCTGCAGGCGCGGCCGCGGAGCCGGCACCGGCATCGCCACCGGCCGCAGCGGCGTGGCGGCCGGCAGCAGGTTCTGCTTGGTGGCGCCGGCGGTCTGCGCCGCGGCCGGGTCGACCTGGTTGCGCAGCGCCAGCGACAGGGTGCCGACGCTGCGGGCCAGGTCGAGCTGCTCGGCCTGCTCGGGCGTGACCTCGAGCGTGACGGCGTTCACCACCTTCGGCTTGGAATCGTCGCGGTTGACTTCCTGCGCCACGGCCAGCACCAGGATCCGTTCCAGCACGATCTTCGAGATGCTCTGCTGGCGCGGGCCGGCGGCCTGGCCCTGGGCCTGGGGCGGCGGCTCGGTCTCGGTGCTGACGATGATGTCCACGTAGTTGCCCGGCAGTGCGAAGCCGGCCACGCCGATCACATCGTTGACGCGGACCGTGATGGCCCGCTTGCCTTCGGTGATCAGGGCCGACAGCCCGCCCAGGGTGCCGGCCGGCGCCAGCTTGGCTTCGCTCACGGGGTCGCCCATCAGGATGCTGGTCTTGATCACCCGGCCGCTCAGCTTCTGCGGATCGTCGAACGCGCCTTTCGGCACGCTGTGGGCCGGCCACTCGACCAGCTTGAGCATCTCGGGCGTCAGGCGCTGCCCGAGGCTGATGTCGGAAGCCGCCACCACGATCTTGCTGGCAGTGGCCGCGGGTTGCGTCAGCAGCCATTTCGAGGCCATCACCACGGCTGCCAGTCCGAACAGGATCGCGAGAGTCATCACGATCACGGCACGCTTGTTTTTCATCGCATCTCTCCCAGGTTGCTTGGCTCCAGTGCCGCCCTGGGGCCGAACAGGCTGCTCCAGGCCTGGGCCACGCTGTCCGCGTCGAAACGCGGCTCGCGGCCGGCAAAGCCGGCGAAATCGGCGATCCGCGACAGCAGCTCATGAGGCCAGGCTGCGAGCAGTGGACGCCGGGTGCGGCGGTGCAGTTCGTTGATCAGGTAGTCGATCGTGTGTTCGTCGGGCTCGATGCCGCGCAGCCGGCACTGGCGCCACACCAGGGCGCGGTAGGCCGCTTCCGACAACGGACCGAGCGCGATCCGGTAGCCGATGCGGCGCAGGCAGGATTCGTCGAGGACCGATTCGGGCGCCAGGCTGGTGGCCAGCACCAGCGCGACGTCGAACGGCAGCGCGTGGCTGGCGCCGCCGGGAACCGCGACATGGTCGACGCCGCGCTCGAGCGCTCCCAGCCAGCGCTGCACCACCTCCGCGGCCGGCACGCGCTGGCGGCCGAGGTCGTCGAGCACCAGCAGGCCGTTGTTGGCCAGCAGGTGCGGCGGTGCGCACAGCACGCCGCTGGGGGCGTCGCTGCGCAGCTCGAGCATGTCGCGCGCCAGCTCGGCGCCGACGTGCACCAGCGGACGCTGGCACAGGGCCCAGCGCGCGTCGCAGCTGCGCCGCTCTTCCGCCAGGCGCGGCTGCAGCGGCGCCGCATGCAGGGTCGGGTCATACACCTGCACGATCTCGTGATTGACCAGCACCGCATAGGGAACCGCGACCGGGTCCGGGCGCAGCCGCGCGAAGCGGTGGGCCAGGGTGGTCTTGCCGCTGCCGGACGGGCCATACAGCATCAGCGGACGGTTCGAATGCAGCGCCGCGCCGATCAGCTCGCGCACCGCGGGTTCGATCCCGTCCTCCGCCAGCACGGCCTTCAGGCCGGCGGGCGTGACGCGCGGGGCATCCGGATGGCGCAGCGACTGGCGTTCGACCATCGTGCGGTAGATTGTCAGCGCCACCGGCGCCGGACCGACGTAGCGCGATTCGGCCAGGTACTCGGCGGCGGCGCGCTGGCCGAAGGCGGTCAGCTGGTAATGCACGTCGATGTCGGAATCGCCGCACCAGGCCACTTCGGCCTGCTGCTCCGCGACCAGCTGCTGCAGCACTTCGCGCACTACGCTGATCGACAGGCGCAGGCGGCCGGTCAGCAGCGAGAGCGGGGTCTTGCCGCTTGCGTGCAAAGTCTTGACCACCAGGGCGATGACGAAACGGGGTTCGAGGCCGGTGTCGCGCACGGTGCGCGGCTGGCGCGGCAGGATGGGCCCCGGCTCGCTGTCGGGCCCGCCGCCGTTCGCAAGCCGTCCTTCGGGGACGGCCGGCGGCGAGCACGCTGATAACACTTCCATAGGGAAACCTCCTGCGGGGGTGCGGATATTTCTTACACTTGTTAAATTGATTCTAGCCATCAGCTTCCTTGCGCCATTTGACGGTCAGCAAGGAAGAAGACATGGAGAAAATGTCAAGCCTGGCTGCTCAGCAAAACGTAGATCGTGCCGGCCGCGATCGCCACGCCATACGGCATCGACCCGACGCTTTCCGCCGCCGCGTCGCCTCTAGGCAAGCGCCAGACGGCGCGCCGCACGATGCCCCCCAGGTTCGCCAGCGCCAGCCGCAGCCGCCCCCGGAAAACGATGATGGCGAGGGCCATGACGCCGCCGGCGCACCAGGCGATGATTGCAATGTGGAAGGCGACGGCCGGGCCCGTGAATGCGCCCACCGTGGCCATCATCTTGACGTCGCCGGCGGCCATGCTGCGCAGCAGGTAGAAGGGCAGGAACAACAGCAAACCCAGCAGGGCGCCGCCGAGACAGGCCAGCAGGGCGCCGGCAGGATCCGGCGAGATCGCGTGCAGGACCAGTGCGCCGACCAGGCCGGCCAGTAGAAGCAGATTCGGGATGCGCCGGCTGACCAGGTCATTGATCGCCGCAGCGGCGACCAGCAGCAACAGCAGCGTATCGAGATAAGGTGCGACAAGCATGGTTCGCTCCCCAAAAAAAAAGCCCCCGGGGCCGGACGGCTCCGGGGGCTTGCGCAACGATCAAGGACGTTTCTTGAGCTCGGTGCCGATGTAGTTGAAGATACCTTTGAGCTCGGTGCTCATCGCAGTGGCTGCGCCTGCAATCGCGACGCCGACCAGTGCAGCGATCAGGCCGTATTCGATGGCCGTCACACCGCCTTCATCAGCGACAAAAGCTTTGATGGCAGAGGTAATGGTGTTCATGAAAAACTCCTTATGGTGGTTGAAAGACGTACTGCTGGAACTACTGGACTTGCTTCACGACGTACTACACGACGTACTGCACAACACACTTCACGGCATTCCCGGCAGGGCCGCTGCCCTGGTCCCGGCTGGCGCCAGGGCAGCGGCGCCCATCATGGAGCGGGCCGCTCCGCAAGCTTGGTACCGACGTAGGTGAACAGGGCCTTGAGGTCCGTACTCATCGCGGTCGCCGCAGCGGCGATGGCGACCCCGACCAGTGCAGCGATCAGGCCGTACTCGATGGCCGTCACGCCGCCTTCGTCGGCGAGAAAGGCCTTGGCGGCGGAGGTAATCGTGCTCATGACAACTCCTTGTAATAGTTGATAAACAGGTTGAAGACTCACTGACGGACGGGGCCCCGTCTTGTGCTGCCTTTGCTGCGTCAGTCAGTGAGTTCACTGTAACGAATGGTGCCGCGTGGCAAGTTGACGTTGGGCAAGTTTTCCATGTGGAAATTAAAAAGAACGGCTGATGGGCATGACGTCTTTGTCTTCGCCAAGCTTCTGCCGAACGACGCGCAAACATCGATAAATCTTGTTAAGAATAGTTGCCTGGAATACAAAAAAGCCTTATCCTGTTTCCTTGGCCGCCACTCCGCCCGCACCTGTGCGGCACCGACACGCTGTGCATTTCCTGACACTGTTCCTGTAGACGACATGGATTCCCTGCTGCGACACATGGTGGACATGACTGGCCACCGCGATCACACGATGCTCGACATCTCCGTGATTTCGGCGGTGCAGGAGCTGGCTGGTGCGGTCCAGACCCGGGTGCTGGCCATTGCCACGGTCGCGGGCCAGAAGTTCGTGCGTTCGCGCGCCTGCATTCGTGCCGGCGGCGTGGCCTGTCCGGAAGAGCAGGACGGCGCCGGCCCCGGCGAGCCGATCACGTCCTTTCCGGAACTGGCGCACTGCCTGGAAAACCACGATTCGCGTGCACAAGGCATGGGCCCGGACGGCCTGCGCCGACTATGGCTGCCGATCTGGTTCGGCGACAAGGCCGACACCTGCCTCGAGATCACCCACGAGCATGGCTTCACGGCCGACTCGGTGCACACGATCAGCGGCATCGTCAGCGTCTACCGCAACTTCCAGAATTTGCTGGACTACAGCGAGCGCGACTCGCTCACGGGCCTGCTCAACCGCAAGACCTTCGACGACCAGCTGGCGCGCATGCTGCATGGCGCCGACGCCGAGACCCTGCTGCCGGGACGGCTCGAGCGGCGCCAGCACGTGGCCGAGGAAAAGCAGTGGCTGGCGGTGGTCGACGTCGACCATTTCAAGACGGTGAACGACCGCTTCGGCCACCTGTACGGCGACGAAGTGCTGATCCTGGTCGCCAACCTGCTGCAGACCTCGTTCCGCTCGCAGGACCGGGTGTTCCGCTTCGGCGGCGAGGAATTCGTGGTGCTGCTGCGCTCGACCACGCTGGAGAATGCGCGCAAGATCATCGACCGCTTCCGCACCAATGTGGAAAGCCACGTGTTCCCGCAGGTCGGACAGGTCACGGTGAGCGTCGGCTTCACCAGCATCAGCGCCGCCGATTCGCCGGTGGTGACCTTGGGCCATGCCGACCAGGCGCTGTATTTTGCCAAGGCCAATGGCCGCAACCGCGCCTGCCATTACGAGGAACTGGTGGCGAACGGCCTGCTCCAGACCATCGCCACCAACGACACCGCCGAGTTCTTCTAAGCGAGGGACTGCGCGTATTCCAGCGCGTCTTCCAGGCGGTCGTCGCCCCAGAACAGTTCGCCCTGCACCATGAAGCTGGGCGCTCCGAAGATTCCCAGGCGGCGCGCCTCCTCGGTCTGCGCGCGCAGGGCCGCCTTGTTGTCCTCTCCCTGCGCCGCATGCAGGACGGCGGCCGGATCAAGCACCAGCCCGCCCAGGGCCGCCAGCACCGTTTCATCGTTGTCGATCTCGGCATCCTGCGACCAGTTGCGCAGCATGATGCGGCGGCAGTACTCCCCCATCCAGGGCTGTTCGGCGCCGAACAGCGCGACCCGCAGCGGCAGCAGGGCGCGGCGCGGGAAATTCGATGGCCGGGTGAAGGGGACGCCGTATTTCGCCGCGCGCCGCGCCATGTCGCGCCACACGTACTCGCCCTTTTCTTTCTGCTCGTTGAAAGGCGAGTTTTGCCAGCCCAGTTCGCGGAAGATCGGCCCGAGCAAAAAGGGCTTCCAGCGCAGCGCCACCTGCGCCCGACTCGCAAGGGCCTCGATGCGCATGACCGAGAGATAGCTGTAGTTGCTGCCGAACTCGAACCAGAAATCGATGGGTGGATGCATGCTGGCCCCGCTCCTTGGGTATAGTGTGACGCAGTATGACAGGAGGATCGTATGGAGAAGGTCGTGATCGTGACGGGCGCCGGGCGCGGCATCGGCGCCGCCATCGCCAGGCAGGCGGCGGCGGGCGGGTATGCGGTGGCGGTCAACTACCGCAGCGACGAAGCGGCGGCCGAGGCGCTGGTCGCGGCAATCCGCGGCAGTGGCGGACGGGCGGCCGCGATCCAGGCCGACGTCGCGCTGGAAGCGGAGGTCGCGCAGCTGTTCGCCCGCGCCGAGGAGGAACTGGGCCCGGTGACGGCCCTCGTCAACAATGCCGGCATCACCGGCCGCATCGCGCGCTTCACGGAGACCGACCCGGCTACCATCGAGGCGGTGTTTCGCACCAATGTGTACGGCACCATGCACTGCTGCCGCGCCGCCATCGACGCCTTCCGCAGGAGCGGTGCGCGCGGCGTGATCGTGAACCTGTCCTCGGTCGCAGCTGCCACCGGCAGCCCGCGCGAATACGTGCATTACGCCGCCAGCAAGGCGGCTGTCGAGACGTTCACACTGGGGCTGGCGCGCGAGCTGGCGCCGGAGGGCATCCGGGTATGCGCGGTGGCGCCGGGATCGACGCTGACCGGCATCCATGCAGCGGCGGGAGAGCCTGGCCGGCCGGCACGGGTGGCGCCGGCCATTCCCATGGGACGCCTGGCCACGCCCGACGAGATCGCCGAAGCCGTCATGTGGATGCTGTCGCCCGCGGCTTCCTACGTGACCGGCACGACGCTGCGCTGCGCCGGCGGTCTCTAGACAATCAGGCGATGTGCATGAACTGCAGCGGGTTGACGTTCCACTTCTCGGCCGACTCGTGGCGCAGGATCTTGTCGCCGCCGCCAAAGCCGAGCGCCTTGGACAGGTCCAGGGTCTGCGGCTTGATGTAGGTCTGGTTCTTGGTGCTGAAGAAGACGTTGACCTTCGGCGTGAGCAGGCTGGTCTCGTGCGGCTCGACCACCACGCCCAGGCGGCCGGATTCGAGCAGCACCAGAGTGCCGACCGGGTAGATGCCGACGCAGCGCATGAATTCCTGGGCCAGGGTCGGATTGAAGTGGAACTTGCTCCACTCGTAGATCTTGCGTAGCGCTTCGGCCGCCGGCATGCCCTTGTGGTAGCAGCGGTCCGAGGTGATGGCGTCGTAGACGTCGACGATCGCCGCCATCTGCGCCAGTTCGCTGATCGTGCTCTCGCCCTGCTTGTCCGGATAGCCGCTGCCGTCGCGCCGCTCGTGGTGGTGCAGCGTGATGTCGAGCGGGATCGGGCCGATCTCGGGGGTCTTGACCAGGATGTCGTAGCCGTCCTTCGGATGGCGCTTGATGATGTCGAATTCTTCGTCGGTCAGGCGCCCCTGCTTGTTCAGGATGGCGTCCGGCACCAGCGCCTTGCCGGTGTCGTGCAGCAGGCCGCCCAGGCCGGCCTGGTAGATCGTGTCCTCGTCCATGTTGCGCGAGCGGCAGAAGGCCACCAGCAGCGCGCACACGCTGACCGAATGCAGGAAGGTGTAGTCGTCCTTGTTCTTGATGCGCAGGAGGCCCAGCAGGGCGCCGGAATTGCGCAGGATCGATTCGGTCACGCTCTCGACCACCGGTCCCACCTTCTCCAGCTCGACCGCCTTGCCCAGGCGCGCGTCGGCCATCACGGTGCGCACCAGGCCGGCGGCCTGCTTGCGGATGTTGGCGGCACGCGCTAGCTCTTCGCCCAGCGAGACGCGGGTGATCACGATCGGCTTGGCCGCGATCGCCGTCACTTCCGCCTCGGTGGCGGCTTCGGCCTGCGCCAGGGTCGGCGCGTCGTCCACGTCCATGCCCTTGCTGCAGTCGATGACCACGGCGCGGATCTTGGCGGTGCGGATCTTGTGAATCTCTTCGTCGGTCGTCAGCAGGAAGCGCGCACGCACGAACGGATGATCCATCCAGCTGCAATCGAGGTCGTGGATATACATCCCGATCTTCAACTGTGATGCATCCACCTTTTTCAACATGTCGCTACTCTGCTCTGTAATAATGTCGGCGCCCGTCGGCCAAGATGCAGTATAACAATTTTGTTACACGTACTCATCTTTTGTTGCTTACCAGATACACCTCCAAAAGATGGAATTTCGTCAACTCCGGTATTTTGTCGCCATCGTCGACCACGGCTCGCTGTCGCGCGCCGCGCTGGTCCTGCACGTGGCGCAGCCGGCATTGACGCAGCAGCTGCGCCAGCTGGAGGAAGAGCTGGGCGCGCAGCTGCTGCACCGTTCGGCGCACGGCGTGCTCAGCACCGACGCCGGCAAGATTTTCTACGAGCATGCGCAGGCGATCCTGAAGCAGGTGGCCGATGCGCGCTCGGCGGTGGTGCAGTCGACCACACGGCCCTCGGGCAGCGTCTCGCTCGGCCTGCCGCACAGCATATCGGGGGCGCTGGCGCTGCCGCTGCTCACCGCCACCCGCACCCGCTACCCGGAAATCACGCTGCAGCTGACCGAAGAGATCACGGGCAGCCTCACCGAGCAGCTGAAATCCGGGCGCCTGAACCTGGCCGTGCTGTTCGACGAGGTCCCGGCCGGTCACTTCACCGCTACCCCGCTGGTGCAGGAAGACCTGATGTTCATCTGCCGCAGCGGCTCCGGCTTCGCACCGGGTGCGGACAGCCTCACGCTGGAACAGGCGCTGGCCAGTACCCTGATCCTGCCGGCGCGTCAGCACGGCGTGCGTCCCCTGGTCGAAGGGGCGGCGGCCAGCGCGGGCCTGGCGCCCGGCACCATCCTCGAGATCAATTCGCTGGCAATCCTGCGCTCGGCCCTGCTGGCCGACCTGGGCGCCACCCTGCTCCCGGTCGCACCGCTGCTGGCCGACATCGAGCGCGGCGCGATGACGGCCTGGCCGGTCGCCGAGCCGGCGCTGACCCGCCACGTGACCCTGTGCGCCTCGCGTAACATCCCGCTGACGAATGCTTCCGCGGCGATCGCGAAGCTGGTGCGCGAAGTGACCGAAGACCTGTGTGCACGCGGCGCTTGGCCCGGCGCCCGCCTGATCTCCGCTTGAGCGCATAACGGTCATCAGATTTTCTTATACCCCCATCCGCATTCCCTATTGGCCCTGGGCGGGCGAAGTCCCTACACTCCACGCGGTCAAAATGCCCCCGCCTACCCGGCGCCAGGTGCAGCACCGAACCACACAATGGAGACACCCCATGCCTGATACCGTCACGCCACAAGCGGCGACGCCGGACTATTCGTCCCGCCTGAACACTGTCACCCTCGACGACAAATACACCGCACGCACCGGCAACATCTTCCTGTCCGGTATCCAGGCCCTGGTGCGCCTGCCGATGATCCAGCGCGAGCGCGACGCTGCCGCCGGCCTGAGCACGGCCGGCTTCGTATCCGGCTACCGCGGCTCGCCGCTGGGCGGCCTGGACGAGACCCTGTGGAAGGCGAAGGGCCACCTGGAAGCGAACCACGTGCAGTTCGTCCCGGGCGTGAACGAAGACCTGGCCGCCACCGCCGTCTGGGGCACCCAGACCGTGGACCTGATCGGCCCGGCCAAATACGACGGCGTGTTCGCCATGTGGTACGGGAAAGGCCCGGGCGTGGACCGCTGCGGCGACGTCTTCAAGCACATGAACCACGCCGGCACCGCGCAACACGGTGGCGTGCTGCTGGTGGCCGGCGACGACCACGGCGCCTATTCCTCGACCCTGCCGCACCAGTCCGACCATATCTTCTCGGCCTGCATGATCCCGGTGCTCTACCCCTGCAACGTCCAGGAATACCTGGACCTGGGCGTGCATGGCTGGGCCATGTCGCGCTACTCGGGCTGCGCGGTGGCCTTCAAGGCCCTGGCCGATACCGTCGAGTCGAGCGCCTCGGTGGACGCCAATCCCTTCCGCGTCGAAGTGAAGTACCCGAAGGACTTCGCGATGCCGGAAGGCGGGCTGAATACCAAGCTGTCCTCGGTGCCGCTGGGCCAGCAGGCGCGCGCCCAGGAAGCGCTGATGCAGGACTATAAGATCTACGCGGCCCTGGCCTATGCGCGTGAAAACAAGCTGAATCGCACCACCATCGACAGCCCGGACGCGAAGCTGGGCATCATCGCCTCCGGCAAGTCCTACCTCGACGTGCTGGAAGCGCTGGAAGAACTGGGCATCGACGAAGCCATGGCGGCGAAGGTCGGCCTGCGCCTGTACAAGGTCGCGATGATCTGGCCGCTGGAACCGGAAGGCGTGCGCGAATTCGCACAAGGCCTGGAAGAAATCCTGGTGGTCGAAGAAAAGCGCCAGGTGGTCGAGTACCAGCTCAAGGAACAGCTGTACAACTGGCGCGACGACGTGCGCCCGCACATCGTCGGCAAGTTCGACGACAAGGGCGAATGGGTCGCCCCGCGCGGCGACTGGCTGCTGCCCCCGAAGGCAGACTTCTCGGTGGCGCAAGTGGCGCGCGTGATCGCGGGCCGCATCGCGCGCCTCATCACCGACGATAGCACCCGCGACCTGATCCGCGCACGCCTGGCCTTCCTGGAAGCGAAGGACGCGGTCCTGCAGAAGGCGATCACCACGCCCTTCCGCCCCGCCTTCTATTGCTCCGGCTGCCCGCACAACACCTCGACCAAGGTGCCGGACGGTTCCTTCGCGCTGGCCGGCATCGGCTGCCACGTGATGGCGACCTCGATCTACCCGGAGATGAACAAGCTGACCACCCACATGGGCGGCGAAGGCGCGCCCTGGATCGGCCAGGCCGCGTTCTCGCAAGTGCCGCACGTGTTCCAGAACCTGGGCGACGGCACCTACTTCCACTCGGGCTACCTGGCGATCCGCGCGGCCGTCTCGGCCAAGGTCAACATCACCTACAAGATCCTGTACAACGATGCGGTCGCGATGACCGGCGGCCAGCCGGTCGACGGCCAGACCTCGGTGCCGATGATCGCCCAGCAGATGGCGGCCGAAGGCGTCAAGCGCATCGCGCTGGTGACCGAAGACCTGTCGCGCTACGCGGACCGCTCGAACCTGCCGGCGATCGTCACCCTGCACGACCGCAAGCACATGGACGACATCCAGCGCGAGCTGCGCGAACTGCCGGGCGTCACCGTCATCATCTATGACCAGACCTGCGCCGCCGAAAAGCGCCGCCGCCGCAAGGCAGGGGCGCACGGAGCCCGTGCCGAAAAGGAATTCCCGGACCCGAACCAGCGCATGGTGATCAACGAAGCCGTGTGCGAAGGCTGCGGCGACTGCGGGATCCAGTCGAACTGCGTCTCGATCCTGCCGAAGGAGACGGAATTCGGCCGCAAGCGCCAGATCGACCAGTCTTCCTGCAACAAGGACTACTCCTGCGCGAAGGGCTTCTGCCCGAGTTTCGTCACCGTCGAAGGCGGCGCGCTGAAGAAGAGCAAGTCGGGCGTGTCGAAGAACGGCGCGGATGACGGCTGGGGCCTGCTTCCGGAACCGAGCCTGCCGAGCGTCGAGCATCCCTACAACATCCTGATCAACGGTATCGGCGGCACCGGCGTGATCACCGTCGGCGCGCTGATGGGCATGGCCGCCCACCTCGAAGGCAAGGGTGCGTCGGTGCTGGACATGACCGGCATGAGCCAGAAGAACGGTTCCGTCACCTCGCACGTGAAGATCGCCGCGACGCCTGATCGCCTGCGCGCCC
The DNA here is from genome assembly GCF_020707265.1 of Massilia sp. IC2-477. Taxonomy (GTDB): domain Bacteria; phylum Pseudomonadota; class Gammaproteobacteria; order Burkholderiales; family Burkholderiaceae_D; genus Telluria. The sequence continues at coordinate 477,209 of NZ_JAJFEQ010000002.1, read as the reverse complement.
AGCGCATCGCCACCGGCGAAGCGGACCTGATCCTCGGCTGCGACATCCTCACCACCGGCGCCGCCGACGCGGTCTCCAAGATGCGTCCGGGCCGCACGCTCGCCATCGTCAACCTGCACGAGCAGCCGACCGGCACCTTTGCCCAGCAGCGCGACTGGGAATTCCCGTCTGGCGATGTGCGCTCCCTGATCCTGGAAGCGGTGGGCGGCGAGTCCGGTGTCGACTTCGTCGATGCGACCAAGCTGGCGACCGCGCTGATGGGCGACTCGATCGCCACCAACCTGTTCCTGATGGGTTACGCCTGGCAGAAGGGCCGCATCCCGCTGTCGGAAGCCGCCCTGCTGCGCGCGATCGAACTCAATGGCGTGGCCGTTGCCTCCAACAAGATGAGCTTCCTGTGGGGCCGCCGCGCCGCCGTGGACTTCCAGCGCGTCGAGAAGCAGGCCATCCCGGCGCAAACCGTGGTCGTGCAGATGCCGCAAAGCCTGGACAGCGTGATCAGGAAGCGCGTCGAGCACCTGACCGGCTACCAGGACGCCGCCTATGCGGCCGTGTATGAAGACCTGGTCTCGCGCGTGCGCGCTGCCGAATCGCGCAAAGGCCTGGGCAACAAGCTGTCGATGGCCGTGGCGAAGAACTACGCCAAGCTGATGGCCTACAAGGACGAATACGAAGTGGCGCGCCTGTACACCGACGGCCGCTTCGTCGAGCAGCTCAAGACCCAGTTCGAAGGCGACTTCTCCCTGAAATTCAACCTGGCGCCGCCGCTGTTCGCAAAGAAGGACGCCAAGGGACACATGGTCAAGGCGCAGTACGGCTCCTGGATGTTCGGCGCCTTCAGGCTGCTGGCCAGGATGAAAGGTCTGCGCGGCGGCGCCTTCGACATCTTCGGCAAGACCGCCGAGCGCAAGATGGAGCGCGCCCTGATCACGGAGTACCGCGAGATGGTGGAAAGCCTGATCTCCAGGCTGGATGCGGCCAACCATGCCGACGCGGTCGAGCTGGCGTCGCTGCCGGAACAGATCCGCGGCTTCGGCCACGTGAAGGAAAAGGCCGTGGCTGAATTCCGAGCACGCAAGGCTGAGCTGCTGTCCGGAAACATCAAGCGCCGCGCCGCGTAATTCCTGCCGGGGTGGGTTATGACCCACCCCGGCACATCCCGTACTCGGCTTGACGTTAACGTTAACGTCATATACCGTAGCAAGCTACTCCTGTCCTCCCGATTCCCAAGGACCCACACCCATGAACGACATCACTCCCGCCGCGAAACTCGACCTGCCGGAGCAGCCGAAGCTGGCCAACAAGGTGCGCTTCGTCACCGCCGCCTCCCTGTTCGACGGCCATGACGCCTCGATCAACATCATGCGCCGCATCCTGCAGTCGAACGGCGCCGAAGTGATCCACCTCGGCCACAACCGCTCGGTCGACGAAGTCGTCACTGCGGCACTCAGCGAAGACGTGCAGGGCATCGCCATCTCGAGCTACCAGGGCGGCCACGTCGAATACTTCAAGTACATGATCGACCTGCTGCGCCAGCGCGGCGGCGCCCACATCAAGGTGTTCGGCGGCGGCGGCGGTGTCATCGTCCCGAGCGAGATCGAAGAACTGCACGCCTACGGCGTCACCCGCATCTTCAGCCCGGAAGACGGCCAGCGCATGGGCCTGGTCGGCATGATCCGCTCGATGCTGGAAAGCTGCGACGTCGACCTTTCGTCCTACGCCCCGAGCTCGATCGAGGCGCTGAAACAGGGCGACATCGCCGAGCGTCACCGCCCGCTGGCCCAGCTGATCACTGCACTGGAAAACGGCAAGGCGGACGCCGGCCTGCGCAAGCAGATCGTGGGAGCGGCCGACACCATCAAGGCGCCCGTGCTGGGCATCACCGGCACCGGCGGCGCCGGCAAGTCCTCGCTGACCGATGAACTGATCCGCCGCATTCGCCTGGACCAGGGCGACCGCCTCAACATCGCCGTCATCTCGATCGACCCGTCACGCCGCAAGTCGGGCGGCGCCCTGCTGGGCGACCGCATCCGCATGAACGCGATCAATCCCTGGAACGGGCAGGCGCGCGTGTTCATGCGCTCGCTCGCGACCCGCGAAGCCGGGTCTGAGATCTCGCAGGCGCTGCCGGATGTGATCGCCGCCTGCAAGGTGGCGGGCTTCGACCTCGTCATCGTCGAGACCTCGGGCATCGGCCAGGGCGACGCCGCCATCGTGCCGCACGTCGACACCTCGATGTACGTGATGACCCCGGAATTCGGCGCCGCTTCCCAGCTCGAGAAGATCGACATGCTGGACTTCGCCGACTTCATCGCGATCAACAAATTCGACCGCAAGGGCGCCCAGGACGCACTGCGCGACGTCGCCAAGCAGTACCAGCGCAACCGCGAACTGTGGAGCCGCCAGCCGGACGAGATGCCGGTGTTCGGCACCCAGGCCTCGCGCTTCAACGACGACGGCGTGACCGCCCTCTACCACGGCCTGCTGCCGAAGCTGGCGGAACTGGGCCTGAAGGTGGAAGCGAGCAAGCTGGCGCCGCCGACCCAGAAGTACTCGAGCGGCAAGAACGTGATCGTGCCGCCCGCACGCGCGCGCTACCTCGCCGAGATCGCCGACACCGTGCGCGGCTACCACCGCAACGTCAAGAAGCAGGTACAACTGGCGCGCGAGCGCCAGCAGCTGAGCGAAACCAAGCGCATGCTGGCCGCCGCCAATCGCGACGTGGTGCTGGACGACCTGATTACCGAGCGTGACAACGCCATGGAAGGCGGCGCCAAGAAGCTGCTGGCCATGTGGCCGGACATGCAGGCCGCCTATGCCGGCGACGATTACGTGGTGAAGATCCGCGACAAGGAAATCCGTACCCGCCTGGTCCAGAAGACCCTGTCGGGCAACCCGATCCGCAAGGTCGCCCTGCCGAAGTTCGAAGACCATGGCGAAGTCCTGCGCTTCCTGATGCTGGAAAACGTGCCGGGCTCCTTCCCTTACACGGCCGGCGTGTTCGCCTTCAAGCGCGAAGGCGAAGACCCAACCCGCATGTTCGCGGGCGAAGGCGATGCTTTCCGCACCAACCGCCGGTTCAAGCTGGTGTCGACCGGCATGGACGCCAAGCGCCTGTCCACCGCCTTCGATTCGGTGACCCTGTACGGCGCCGACCCGGCCCTGCGTCCGGACATCTACGGCAAGGTCGGCAACTCCGGCGTGTCGATCGCAACGCTCGACGACATGAAGGTGCTGTACGACGGCTTCGACCTGTGCAGCCCGAGTACGTCCGTCTCGATGACCATCAATGGCCCGGCCCCGACCATCCTGGCGATGTTCATGAACACTGCCATCGACCAGCAGATCGACAAGTTCGTGGCGGACAACCATCGCCAGCCGACCGACGACGAAGCGGCCAAGATCAAGGATTGGGTCCTGATGAACGTGCGCGGCACCGTGCAGGCCGACATCCTGAAGGAAGACCAGGGCCAGAACACCTGCATCTTCTCGACCGAGTTCTCGCTCAAGGTGATGGGCGACATCCAGGAATACTTTGTCCATCACCAGGTGCGCAACTTCTACTCGGTGTCGATCTCGGGCTACCACATCGCCGAAGCGGGCGCGAACCCGATCTCGCAGCTCGCCTTCACGCTGTCGAACGGTTTCACCTTTGTCGAAGCCTACCTGGCGCGCGGCATGCACATCGACGACTTCGCCCCGAACCTGTCCTTCTTCTTCTCGAACGGGATGGACCCGGAATACACGGTGCTGGGCCGCGTGGCGCGCCGCATCTGGGCAGTGGCGATGCGCGACAAGTACGGCGCCAACGAGCGCAGCCAGAAGCTGAAGTACCACATCCAGACCTCGGGCCGCTCGCTGCACGCGCAGGAGATCGACTTCAACGACATCCGCACCACGCTGCAGGCGCTGATCGCGATCTACGACAACTGCAACTCGCTGCACACCAACGCCTACGACGAAGCGATCACCACGCCGACCGACGAATCGGTGCGCCGCGCTTTGGCGATCCAGCTGATCATCAACCGCGAATGGGGCCTGGCGAAGAACGAGAACCCGAACCAGGGCGCCTTCATCATCGACGAACTGACCGACCTGGTCGAAGAACAGGTGATGCAGGAATTCGAGCGCATCGCCGAACGCGGCGGCGTGCTCGGCGCGATGGAGACCGGCTACCAGCGCGGCAAGATCCAGGAAGAGTCGATGCTCTACGAGCACCAGAAGCACGACGGCACCCTGCCGATCATCGGCGTGAACACCTTCCGCAATCCGAACGGCGCGGGCGCCCCTGCGACCATCGAACTGGCCCGTTCCACGGACGACGAGAAGCAGTCGCAGCTGACCCGCCTGGAAGCCTTCCATACGCGTAACGCAGACAAGGCCCCGGCCGCCCTGGCCGCGCTGCAGCAGGCCGCGATCGACAACGAGAACGTGTTTGCCAGGCTGATGGACGCGGTGCGCGTCTGCTCGCTGGGCCAGATCACGACCGCGCTGTTCGAGGTTGGCGGCCAGTACCGCCGCAATATGTAAGTTTCTAGCGGCATCCTCCCGCGGCAGCGTCGTGGCCAGCGCCACCACGCTGCCGCTGTCGTTTTGTCCAATTCCGTGGCCGCCGACCGCGCCGCTGGCCTAGAATGGACTTGCCACCAACAGCGGAGTCCACGCATGCCGATCCAGCCCGAGCAGCTCGCAGCCCTGATGCGCGAAGTCGAACAGGAAGACCCGATCGATTTCGCCGATCTCCCCTTTCCCGAAGACGAACTGCGCGAGCTGGTGGCGAATCACCTGTGCGAAATGGCCGGCGCGATGGAGAACTTCTCCACCGAAGACCGCCTGATGACGCTGCTCGCCGTATCGGCCAAGCTGGTGCTCGAAAACCTGGTCCTGCACGTACAGTTGTTGCGCCGCCACGGCCTGCCGGTGGGCGAGAATGTCGAAGCCCTGCTGAGTCGCCTGCGCAAGCCCTGAAGCCCTCCTCGGCTAGAGCCGTAAGGCCCTTCGTGTAGGGCCTTACCCCCTCGCGTGGGGCTGCAAATCGCAGCGAACTGCTGCTATCTTTCTGCAAATCAACAGTCATCCCCGCTCAAGCTCGCACAATAGCAACAGACGAAGGCTATTTGCGCGTACGGATGAGTTGACGGCGTTTCTGGCGTATTCCTTGGGGTATTATTAACAGTCGGGAAACTTCGCTTGCCCCCAATCCAATGTTTACGCAAGCGCCTTCATCAAAGGGAAACACAATGCCGGGTACTCTCTCCAAGAAACAACTTGCCGTTGCCGTCGTTTCTGGCGCCATCCTGCTGAGCGCAGGCATGGTCGGCTGCAGCCGTACGCAGACGACGGAAGAGCTGCTGACGGAAGCACAGAATTATGTCCAGAAAGGCGACCGCAAGGCGGCGCTGATCCAGCTTAAGAACGCAGTGGCGCAGAGCCCGGAAAACGTCGAAGCGCGCCTGCGCCTCGGCAACCTGTCGCTGGAAACCGGCGACATGGCGTCGGCAGAAAAAGAATTCCGCAAGGCGGCCAGCCTGGGTGCTGCGCCCGAGAAGACCCTGCCGCAACTGGCGCGCATTCTCTTCTTCCAGGGCAAATACAAGGACATCCTCGACGAAGTGACGCCGGAGAAGGCCAAGGGCTCGGCCGAGCTGCTGGCCCGCCGCGGCGACGCCCACCTCGGGCTGGGCGAGCGCGACAAGGCCAAGGAAGCCTATGACGCCGCCCTGGCCGTCAACCCGAATTCGGGCGACGCCCTGATCGGCATGGCGCGCCTGGCGGTGATGAACAATGACCTGCAGACTACCGAGCGCCTGGTCGACGAAGCCACCACCCGCGACGCGCGCAATGCCGAAGCCTGGATGATGAAGGGCAACCTGCTGCGCAGCACCGGCAAGTCCAAGGAAGCCCTGGCCGCATATGACAAGGTGCTGGAGATCAACCCGGTGCATCGCAGCGCCTACGTCGAGAAAGCCTATGTCCACATCGGCACCAACGACCTGGCCGCGGCCAAGGCCGACCTCGACGCTGCCCGCAAGGAGATTGGCAGCGACCTGAACATCACCTATGCCCAGGCCCTGCTCGACTACACGGGCGGCAAGAATGCCGAAGCAAAAGATTCCCTGCAAAAGATCCTGAAAGTCGCCCCCGAGCACATGCCAAGCATTCTGCTGTCCGGCGCCGTCGAGCTGAACCTGGGCGGCAACCAGCTGGCCGAACAGCACCTGCGCAAATACCTGGAATCGAATTCGAACAATGTCTACGCCCGCAAGCTGCTGGCCCAGGTCCTGCTGAAATCGAACCAGCCGACCGAAGCCGCCGCGGTGCTCTCGCCAGCCTTGAAGGAAGGCGGCCAGGATGCCCAGCTGCTGGCGCTGACCGGCCAGTCCTACCTGCAGTCGCGCGATTTCGCCAAGGCCTCGGCCTACCTGGAGCAGGCCAGCGCGCTGGCCCCGGGCGCGGCCAGCATCCGTACTTCGCTCGGCCTGTCCAAGCTGGGCCAGGGCGACTGGGACAAGGCGATTGGAGAGCTGGAACGCGCCGCCACCCTCGACCCGAAATCCACCGATGCCGGCGTCGCCCTGGTCCAGGCCGAGCTGCGCCGCGGCCAGTACGACAAGGCCCTGGCGGCCGTGCAGGCGCTGGAAAAGGCCCAGCCGGACAACCCGCTGGTCCACAACATGAAGGGCGGCGTCTACCTGGGCAAGCAGGACATGAAGAGCGCCCGCGCCGCCTTTGAAAAAGCGGTAGCGCTGAACCCGACCTATTTCCCGGCCGTGTCCAACCTGGCGCGCCTCGACATCGCCGAGAACAACCCGGCCGGCGCCCGCAAGCGCTTCGAAGCCATGCTGGTCAAGGACAAGAAGAACATCGATGCGCTGAGCGCCCTGGCCGCAATGGAACTGCAGCAGGGCCGTAGCGCGGAAGCCGGCACCTGGCTCGAGAAGGCGCAGTCGGAAAATCCGCAGGCGATCGCGCCGGCAGTCAACCTTGGCGCCCACTACCTGCGCAACAAGCAGGCCGACAAGGCGCTGGCGCTGGCACGTAAGATGCTAGCAGTAGAGCCGTCCAATCCGGAACTGCTGGACCTGCTGGGCCAGGCGCAGATCGCGACCAAGGACTATCCGGCAGCGCTCGAGACCTTCAGCAAGCTGGCGGCAGCCACGCCGAAGTCGCCGGCGGCGCAGATGCGCCTGGCTGCGGTGAACATGCTGATGAAAAACGATACGGCGGCTTCCGACAACCTCAAGCGCGCGCTGTCGCTGGAGCCGAAGTTCATGCAGGCACGCGTGGCCCAGGTGGAACTGGCCATGCGTAACAACAAACCGGAAGAGGCGCTGGCGGTCGCCCGCCAGGTCCAGAAGGATGAGCCGAAGGCCGCACTTGGTTTCCAGCTGGAAGGCGACCTGCTGTTGGCACAGCAGAAGCTGGCCCCGGCCCTGGCGGCCTATGAAAAGGCCTACGCCTTGAGCAAGGCGCCGGCCGACCTGATCAAGATCAGCGAAATGCTCAAGCGCAGCGGCAAGGAGGGCGAAGCCCAGGCCCGCCTGGTGAAATACCACGCCGCCAATCCGAAGGACCAGATTGTCGGGCTGGTGGTGGCCGACAGCTACCTGGCCAAGCGCGAGTACAAGCAGGCGATCGCCAGCCTCGAGAGCGTACTGAAGGCCAATCCGTCGAACGCCGCCGCGCTCAACAACCTGGCCTATGCCTATCAGCAGGAAAAGGATGCGCGCGCCCTGCCGACCGCCGAACAGGCCTACAAGCTGGCAGGCCAGAACCCGGCAATCATGGATACGCTGGGCTGGATCCTGGTTGAAAAAGGCGATACGGCGCGCGGTGTCGACCTGCTGCGCAAGGCGGTCGCCGCGGTGCCGGACGCACCGGACCTGCGCTACCACCTGGCGGCCGGCCTGGCCAAGGCCGGCGACAAGGCCGGCGCCCGCAAGGAACTCGAAAAGACTCTCGCATCCGGCAAGCCGTTCGCATCGATGGACGACGCCAAGACCCTGATGCGCCAACTGTAAGCCCGGGGCGGCGGCCAAGGCCGCCGCCCTCCCGTTCCGTCTCAATCCTGAAGCCTGACCATGACTTCCATTACCCAAGAACAAGAAGAGTGCGAACCAGTCCGGAGCGGCTTTGTCAGCCGCCTCGTCGACCATCTGGTCGGCAAGCGTGACATCCTGATTCCCTACTTTTCTTTTCAGAGGGTCATGAAAGGGAATATGGAATCCTATGTGCTCAAGGAGATCTACAAGCTCCGCTACGAGGTCTATTGCCTGGAACGGCATTACCTCGAAGCGGGCGATTTCGATAACGGCCAGGAAACTGACGAGTACGACGACTGCTCGACCCACTTCGCGGCGTACACGCTGAACCAGGACATTGTCGGCACGGTGCGACTGGTCCAGCCACATGATGGCCAGCCCTACCCCTTCGAGACGCATTGCAGCCCGTTTCCGGAATTTTCCTATCCGCCACGCGAAAATGCAGCCGAGATCTCGCGCCTGGTCGTCAAGAAGACGCACCGCCGGCGCCGTGGCGACTCGATGGAGGGTATTTCGCAGGATTTCATGGAAAAAGGCAGCACGAAGACGATTAAGCCGAAGTCAACCGTGCGGCGCGACAAGCGTGGCAATAGTCCGCTATTATTGCTCGGAATGTACCGAGAGATGTACCGCCATAGCCGCCAGAACGGCATTCGTTACTGGTATGCGGCGATGGAAAGGTCACTGGCGCGCTCGCTGGAAAAAATGGGGTTCAAGTTTGTGCCGATTGGTCCGCAGGTCGATTATTACGGCCCGGTCACCCCTCACATGGTCGACTTGAATGACCTGAACGAGCGCTTGAAGAGGGAAAACAAATTCCTGGCAGCGTGGTTCAACGATGAACCGATCCCCCTATGGATCCTGGTGAAAACCTTGATCGGAAATTTCTGGGAGGAACGAGCCAAGAAAAAATAACTAGGGTCCAAGACTGGACGATTACCAAAAGATGGACAACGGAAAAGCCCGCGTCGATCCAGACGCCTTCCTGTCCCGTGTTGAATTCGGGGCACATCAAGAAACAATCGACCACGACAATCGCAAGATTTTCCGCGCCTTCCGGCCCGGCCATAGCGCCAACAACGTCCCGGGCGATATTTTCCGGTTGCGGCACCAGGTGTACTGCCTGGAATGCGCCTTCCTCCAGCCCGACCAGTATGTCGACGGCATGGAACTCGACGACTACGACGATTCCTCGACCCATTTTGCCGCCTATACGATGGACGAAAAGCTGGTCGGCGCCGTGCGCCTGGTCCAGCCGCAGGAGCCGAAACCCTATCCTTTCGAGCTGCACTGCGAGGTGTTTACCGATTTCGAGATGCCGGACCGCGAGCAGGCGGCCGAGATCTCGCGCCTGGTCGTCAAGAAAAGCCACCGGCGGCGTCGCGCCGACAGCGTGCTGGGGGTACCGGGTTTCATGCCAAGCAACGAGCCGGCCATCGAATTCGATCCGGCGGTCGACCGGCGCGACCGCACCTCGCCGATGTTACTCCTGGGGATGTACCGCGAAATGTTCCGCCACAGCGAGGAAGCCGGCATCCGCTACTGGTTCGCGGCAATGGAGCGTTCGCTCGCCCATGCGCTGAAGAAGATGGGATTCCGCTTCATGGCCATCGGCCCCGAAGCGAATTATTACGGCTCGGTCACGCCTTATGTGCTCGACCTGCACGACCTGCGCCGCAAGCTGGTCATGACCAATCCCACGCTGGCGGCCTGGTTCAGCGAGAAGCCGCCCGTGGTCGAACACGCGCACCCGACGCGCGTGCACGTGGTGCGCAAAGCGGAATTAGGCAGCGATATTAACTAGCTTGGTGGTGTGGTTGCGGAAGCTGTGCACCACCATGTTCGGCGAGGCCGGCACATCCATTCCCGCCAGCATGTCGTGCATCATCGCCACCGCCAGCGCCGCTACCGTGAAGCTGCCCACCGCGATCTGCGATGCCGGGCAGGGACGGCCGTCTTCCATGATGGTCAGGGCCTTGGCCACCTGCTCCACCACCTGGCGGTCGAGGTGGGCGCCGATGCGGCCCATGATCTTGCCGAACACGTTCGCATAGCTGGCATCGCCCTCGCCCTGGGCGTGCTGGACGTCGTGCGCGATGACGTCGGCCAGCGAAGCGCTGGTGCCGGCCGGGAAATACAGCACGCCGGCGCCGAAGCCAATCGACAGCGCGGTGAACACCGCCTTCTTCTGCTCGCGCGCATTGGTATGCAGGGCCAGGATGGCTTCCAGGTCGAGGAAGTCGATGGTGTCGAAGATGATGTCGACGCTGCCGACCAGCTGCTGGGCGTTGGTGGCGTCGAGGTTGGCCTGCACCGCTTCCACTTTCGCTTCCGGATTGATGCGCAGGATGTGCTTCTTCAGCGCCTGTACCTTCGGGCTGCCGATATCGTCGAAGTCATAGAACTGGCGGTTCAGGTTATGCGCGTCGACGGTATCGCCATCGATCAGGATGAACTCGGAAAAACCCATGCGCGCCGCGCAGATGGCGGTCGATGCACCCAGGCCGCAACCGGCAATCAGAAGGCGCGTGCTGCGGATCTTTGCCTGGGTCTCGCTCGAGACATAGCCATTGTTACGGGTGGTAAAAGTATCGTAGTCGAAAGCATTGGTCATGGAAGCCCCTGTAGAGAATGCCGGGGTGCTACGCGCGCCGCCGGTTTGCTATTAACGCTAGGCATCTTGCCATTTTTCGGGCACAGCAGCCAGCTTTTCCGGCGCTCCCGGCCGTTCTGTCGGCATTACTTACAACGGCATGCGAGGCGGCCGCGGAATATGCACAGCAAATAAACAAAAGACCGGAAGCAGGGCCGAATATTTCTTCCAAGGCAATCTTTTTTTACTATATCGTTTCCTTTTGTTAACTAACCCTCTTGAGCCTGTCGGTTTACTTTACAGCGCGCTTCACGTGGGGACATGCATATTTAGCTGATCCGGTAGATATCCTTAAGAATCAAGTACTTACCGATGATTTTTGATGGCTGGCACACCCCTTGCTTAATATCCATTGTCGCTCCCCGAAGCAATACACCAACACTCTGGAGATTAGAATGAAACTGAAACACCTGATTACGTCGCTGGCCCTGGGTTTCGCTGCAATCTCGGCATCGGCAACTCCGCTGGACGCACTGACCGGCAACCTGAACATCAAACTGACCGGCCTGACCACCGAATCGAACCGTAGCGCCGGCAGCAACGAAAGCACCTGGGGCGTCGGTAACATCACCTCGATCAGCGGTACCGGCGGCCAGCAGTGGTACGCAGGCGCATCGGATGGTTCCTACCTGTACTACATGATCTACGGTATCTCCGACCAGAACATCGTGTTCGATTCGACCACCGGCAAGTTCAGCATTTACAACATCGGCGCGACCGGTGGTGCAGCTGACGGCCAGATCCACCTGGACATCTACCGTTCGAACGTCAACCTGCTGGAACTGACCTCGAACTACAACGCTTCGCCGAGCCAGCGTACCGGTTTCGACAGCTTCTCGCTGTTCGCCGGCATGGAAAAATACCTGGAAGTCGTGTTCGGCACCGGCAAGCAGCTGGTTGACGTCGAAGGCGGCACCAACCCGAACGCCGACGAACGCCTGGCTACCCTGACCCAGACCGCTACCTCGGCAACCCTGCCGGCAGCCGGCGAAGGCCAGTTCTTCGGCGACGTCGTGGGCGGCACCGCTGCAGCCCAATGGGATACCAACGGCCAGTTCGGTCACGACCTGGACGGCAAGTTCACCCTGAGCACCAACGGCGCGAACTTTGGTTCGGGCACCTGCTCGCCGGCAGAAGTGGCCAACAACACCTGCTTCACCGGCCTGATCAACGACCCGATCCGCGCCAACAAGGTTCCGGAACCAGGTTCGCTGGCTCTGCTGGGCCTGGGCTTCGCCGGTCTGGCTGGCCTGCGCCGCCGCAAGGCAGCCAAGTAATTCAGCTGCAGCATTCCCGCCTCGCGGCGGGATGCCAAAGCAAAGACAAAGGGCGGAACCCGCATGGGTTCCGCCCTTTGTCGCATCATGATTCAGGCGGTGCGCCCGGATTCCTGGATGGCGCCGCCCAGCTGGCCGATCAGCTCGGTCGCGGCACTGACGATCTGCGGCGCGGCAAAGCCGGCGCGGGTCATCTCTTTATAGAAGGAACGCGCCAGGATACGCGCCACGTCTTCCGGATTCTGGTAGGCGGTGGCGTCGGCGCCGCTTTGCTGCGCTTCGCGCACCAGCGCCATCTGGGCAAAGCGCGAGGCCAGCAGGCCCTGCAGCTGGATGGTCTGCACCGATTTGCCGATGAACAGCGCGGTCACCTCGAGCAGCTGGAGTTCGGTCTCGCTGAAGGCAACCCCGGTGACGTTCAGTACGCCCACGATGCGCCCGTCGATGCGCACCGGCGCCGACATCAGGGCCGGCACCGCGGCGCGCCGGCGCCGGGCCAGGCTGGCGAATTCGGAGCGGGCGATGTCTTCCACCAGCAGCGCGCGGCCGCTGGCCAGTACCCGGCCGCAGATCCCCTCGCCGCTGCCGACCAGGGCGTCGGCGGCATCCGGCGGCATGTCGCCGGCGCTGGCGCAGACCCGCATGCGCAGGTCGTCCGGCGCGTCGCTGCTGAGCAGCATGACCGAGCAGCTGGTCGCGCCGACCAGGCGCCGCGCCAGCTCGGCATGGCTGACGAGGTTGTCGTCGAGGGAGCCGCTGGCCAGCAAGTCCTGCACATCCTGCAAGCGCAACAGGTGCTTCGCATCATTGTTCATGGATCGCCTTTCCAGGGTCAACGCGCTGCCGGCAGAAGCCGCCTGTTGATGATAGGTTAATTCAATCCTTGCAACAAGTCAGATCGCCTGCGCCGGCTCATCCTGCGTGCGCGGTGACAGGACGGCCTTGTGGAACAGGTGGCGCGCCAGCATCAGCGGTGGCATGCGCAGCCAGTTGCCGCGCAGGTAGAGCACGCCCAGGGCAAGCGGGCTCAAACGGTCGGCGCAGCTGGGATGGGGCGGCAACAGGGCGCGCAGGAACAGCGCGTCCATCAGGGCCAGCAGCGGCGCCGTGGGGCGGCCGGCCGCAGCCGCATCGGCCAGCACCCCGGCCGGCACCGGGGTGCCGAGCAGGCGGCCGCAATAGCGCAGCGCGTAGAACAGCGGGCGCGCCAGCTGCAGCTGCACGGCGCGCGCCACCAGGCCATCCCAGAAGCCGGGCGCGGCGCCGAAATGCAGCAGCAGCCGGTGCAGGTCGAGCAGGTCGCGCAGGCCGTGGTGCCACTCGCCTTCCGAGAACAGGTGGGTGGCGCTGTGCAGCAGCATGTCGTGCGGGGCCAGCGTGTGCAGTCCCGGGCGGCCCGGGATCGGCAGCGCGGCCGCGCGCAGCAGCGCCGGATCCGGGCGCACCCGCGCCGTCTCCGGCAGGATCGCATGGTGCACGTCGATGGTATTGCCGCGCCGGATATGCTCCATCGGCGGCAGTTCATGCATCCATTCGCGGTAGTAGCGCTGGTCGTAGGCATCCTGGTGGGTGCCGGCCCAGCCGTGCATCAGGAGCGCCGCTTCTACCTCGGCCAGGCGCTCCTTCGGCACCAGGATGTCGACGTCGGAAAACATGCGCCCTGCTGCGGGCGGCAAGCCGGCCATGACATAGGCGCTCCCCTTGAGCAGCAGCAGCGGCAAGGCGAGGCCGTCGAGGGCGTGTCCGATCCGGTCGACCTCGAAACGCAGCGCACGCCGGTGGCGCTCCAGCAGCACCCGGCCCCAGGCGAAGTGTTCGCGCGCCGCCGCCGGCACCGCCTGTGCCAGGCCGGCGTCCTCGAGCAGCAGGCCCAGGGTCGCGACCAGGTCGCCGTGCCCGGCCTGGCGCAGCAGCAGGTCCCAGCCGCCGGCATCCAGGCTGCGCACCCGTTGCGGCGCGCGCAGCACCTCGACCAGCACCGGCAGAGCGCTCATGACTCCCCCGCCAGGCGCTCGAACAAGGCGATCGCCTCGTCCAGCTCGCTGTAGCAGAAATCGAAGCCGGCGCAGGCGTCGACCAGGCGCGCCAGCGCGTCGAAGCCGGTCGCGCCCAGCACCGTGTAGTTGAAGGCATTGTCCGCCACCCGGGTGAACAGCCGCGCCTTCGCTACCCCCTCGATCCGGACCGGCGCGCCGGCCTCGTAGCGCGGAAACACGATATGGCTGGCCTGCGCCGTCGTCTCCGCCGCGGCGACGCTGGCCCGCGGCGCGCGCATGTGGGCGATGGTGCCCTTGCTGGTTTCCGGCACCGCTGGACCGAACACGGCTTGCGGATCCCAGGCCTGGATCACGCCGATCGAGGCATTCTTCAGGCTGACCGGGCGCGGCAGCGGCACCAGGGCCAGGTCATGCGGGCGTACCAGGGTCAGTTCGTCGGACAACAGGCGCCAGCCGCGGCACACCAGCGCAGCGCACAGGGTACTCTTGCCGGAGCCGGGCGGCGCCGGGAGGATGAAGGCGCGTCCGTTGCGCTCGAGCACGGCGGCGTGGATGACCAGGTAGCTGTGCGCCTTGTTCGACACGCACCAGTTCATCACCCATTCGAACATTGGATGGGCCTGGCTAAGGGGCAGCGGCTTGAAGGGCCGCAGGCCGTCCTGGTCGAAGCGCACCTGGGGCCGCAGCCAGCGGCGCCAGCCGTGGGTAGACGCGAAATGCAGCTGAAAGTCGGCGAAGCCCTCCTCGTCGACCGGATAGTCGGCATACAAGAGGGAGATGGTGTCGACCAGCGCGTGGATGTCGGTGCGGATGCGGCTGCGAAACGGGCCGGTGCGCAACACCAGGCCGGGGCCGTCAAAGCGCCGGCGCAGCTCGCCTGGCGACAGCGAGGAAAGGCTCAGCATGCTTCGACCAGGTCGAGGCGCACCAGGCTGTCGAGCAGTTCGGCCAGCTGGTCGGGCAGTTCAGTCTCGTCGACATCGAAGGCGGCGCGCAGGCTGTCGGCCAGCGCATCCTGGCCCGCGGGTCCATCGCGCAGGACCTCCAGCACGCACAGCGCCGCCGTTCCCAGGTGATGGGTGGCGCCGGACAGCTCATTGAACAGGACCGCTTCGTCGTCCCACTCGCGCCAGCGCAGGGACTGTCCCGGAATGACACGCCACATCGGCCAGGGCCGTCTCAATCGTGCGTGGCTTCCAGGTAGCGCTTGGTCTGCTCGGCGCTCCAGAACACGCCCTTGGCCGGCTGGTAGTAGCCCTGGTTCTGGATCTGGTTCCACATCTGCTGCAGGGTCGGTACCGACAGGAAGCCGATGCGACCCGACAGCACGTTCAGGTAAGTAGCGACCAGTTGCATGCCGAAGTTGTACTTGTCGAAGTCGCAGCCGCGCACGATTTCGTACAGGGTCTTGGTCGCGTAGGTCTTGGCGTACTTCGAGCTGCAGCCGAATACGTCATCGAAATCCTTGCCGATCGAGCAGGGCCAGGCGCCGGTGTGATTCTTCCAGAAACCTGGCGACTTGCCGACGCACTTGGGCGGCGACTTGGCGTAATTGCTGTTGAGGCCGCCGGAAAGCGCACCGGAAGGCGAGACGCACACCATGGTTTTCATAGTGGCCCGGCTGTCCACGGACCACAAGACGCTGGCCGCGCCCAGGCCGGCCTTGGTCAAGCGGCGCCGCGCGCTGCCACGCGAAGTCAGGGTCGGCGCCTCGGAAGCACGCGTTTGTTGGTCTTCGGTCGACACGGGTTCGATCCTCTTGGTTGGTTACGCAGGGATAGCTGCATTTCACTTAAGCAAGAAATATGCCTTCCCGCTATCGCTGTTTGAAAAGCCTTTCAAAAACAGGGACCTACGGCGATCAGCAGCAAGCCTATTCCGGCAGTCTAACGACTCGCGCAGCTACTGTGTAAAAAGTTTCGACAGTTATCAGAAAAAGCTTTCGGGCACGACCAGAATGTCGCCGGGACGCATCGTCATGTTGGCCGAGATATCGCCGTCCTTGATCAGGTCATCGAGACGGACTTGCATTTTCTGCTGCTTGCCGTCGATCGTGCGGATGATCGTGGCGCGGTTGCCTGCGGCGAATTCAGTGACGCCGCCGACGGCGATCAGGACATCCATCAGCGACATGTCTTTGCGATATGGCAGCGCTTGGGGACGGGTCGCCTGGCCGATCACGCGGATCTGGTCGTTGTAGTTGCCGACGAAATTGGTCACGACCACGGTCACCACCGGCTGCTGGATGAACTTGGCAAGCGCGCCTTCGATGTCGCGCGCCAGCTGGGTCGAGGTCTTGCCCGCCGCCGGCAGGTCTTCCACCAGCGGCGTGGTGATCTTGCCGTCCGGACGCACCGGCACCGACATCGAGACTTCCGGATTGCGCCAGACGATGATGTTGATATTGTCACCCGGGCCGATCAGGTATTCCGGGTTGATGGCCGGCGTGTTGTCCACGACTGTTGGCGTACTGGTGCAGCCGCCCACTACCAACAGGCAAGTAATGGCAACAGCCTGGGCTGCGCGCTTGATCTGGTGCGTCATTTTCGTGCTCACGTCAAGAAATCCCCTGGTTTGCGTGGGCCGCAGCCATCCGTTCCGGGGCCGCTGGCGGGCGCTCTTTATGTCGAGCCCTATTTTATACCATAGCACTTAGGCAACCTCGTGCACGCCTGAAATACTAAGGGCTTCTTTGCAACAGTTCGCGTACATAACGCACCGGAATCGCATAGGTGATCCCGCTCGGGTCCGACACCGCGCTTTCCTTTAGACCTTTCAGGTACACCATGTTGATGACGCCGACTACTGCGCCCTTGTCCGGATCATAGAGGGGACTGCCGCTGTTCCCAGGATACGCAGTGCCGTCCAGCTGAAAGATCCCGAAAGGATTGCGCTGGAGCTGGGAAATAGCGCGCGCATCGAGTTGGCGCGAATTGAGCGAAGGCCGCACCGCCGGCGTGATCGCCGCCAATGTGGCGCGGTGGGTGGCCGCATGCAGGCCGAGGCGCATGCCCAGCGGATAGCCGGTAAACGCCAGCAACTGACCTTCGGACACGGTATCGTCGCCGTCCAGCACCATCGCCGGCAGCGCCGCGCCGGACAAGCGCAGATGGGCGAGGTCGTGCTCGCGGTCCAGGCCGACCAGGCGCGCAGCCCGGAAGCCGATCGTTTCCACACCATTCCCCACAACGATACCGAGCTCTTCCATACGTGCCGAGTCCATACGCTCGGGAATCACGTGCGCGTTGGTGATGATGCTTAATCCATCTCCGACGACGAAGCCGGTACCCGTAAAGATAACCGCCGGCTGGCGCGTCTTGAGCTGGGTGCCGATACCGACTACCGATGGCTTGATCCGGGCCACGGTCGCCGGCAATGCGTCCGCCGCAGATGCGGCCGAAGCCGGCAGAGCCGCCGCGCCAAGCCCTGCGAAACTCAGTAGAAGCGTGCTGCTGCAGCGCCGCAAACACTTCCTAATAGAAATCAATTGTGTGGCCACTTTTGCATTCTCGACATTAAAATAGGCATTTGATACAGAGCAATTGTTGTTATTAAGGGCCGCATGCGGGCACGTTGCCCGGCACGCTTAGCTTGACTGTAGAAAACATTTTATCAGCTGTAACGTTGCCATATTGGAACGAATTCCTGATAATTGAAGCAAATTGTGCGCCAAAATCGTTGATCTTGGGAATTTGTGTTGCATGTGACGGCTTTTTCGTCGCCTGATCTGTACATTTTTCCGGCCCGCAATTGCAATTGCTCAGTCAACAAGCGATCATGCAGTTTGTTTATTGATTGGTAGACCTGCGCGCGCGCAAGTCGTTAAGGCGAGATTCATGACATGGCAGATATCACAGCCGCAATCCTTACCTTCCTGAAAGCAATTGGGAAATACCGCTGGCATGCGGTCTTCATTACCTGGGTCGTTGCCGTCGTCGGCTGGGCAGTGGTACTGAAACTGCCTAACCAGTACGAGGCCTCGGCCCGCGTCTACGTGGACACCCAGAGCATCCTCAAGCCGCTGCTGTCGGGCATGACCACACTGCCTGCCGTCGAGCAGCAGGTGATGTTCATGCGCGGCACCCTGTTCAGCCGCCCGAACGTCGAAAAAGTCATGCGCATGGTCGACCTCGATGTCAAGGCCACCGACAGCAAGCAGCACGACAAGCTGGTCGATGAGCTGATGTCGAGGATCAGGCTCGGCGGCACCGAGCGCGACGACATCTACACCATTACCTATACCGGACCTGACCCGAAACTGGGCAAGGACGTGGTACAGGCCTTCCTGCAGATCTTCGTCGAAGGCGGTTCGACCGGCAAGAAACAGGATTCCGACAAGGCGGTCCAGTTCATCGATGACCAGATCCGCAACTATGAGGAAAAGTTGGCCGCGGCCGAGAACAGCCTGAAGGAATTCAAGATTCGCAACGTCGGCATGCTGCCGTCGGAAGGCGGCGGCGACTACGGCGCACGCATGGTGGCTGCCAGCGAGGCGCTCAACAGTGCGCGCCTGGAGCTGGCCGAGGCCGAGCAGGCGCGTAATGCCTTGCGCCGCCGCGTCGCGGGCGAAACTGCGCCGGGCGAGACCGTGGCGCCGCTTGCCAATCCGGAACTGGACGAGCGCATCGCCGCCGTCACCAAGACCCTGGACAGCCTGCGCACCCAGTACACCGAAGCCCACCCCGACATCGTCGCCAATGCGCGCCTGCTCGACCAGTTGATCGCACGCAAGAAGGATGAGGCGAAGAACCGCAAGCCGAGCGCTGACCCGGGCGCCGGCTACAGCCCGATGTACCAGCAGCTGAACGTATCGCTGGCGGACGCCGAGGCGCGTGTCGCCTCGCTGCAGGCGCGCGTCGCCGAGTTCTCGAACCGTGTGGCCCAGCTGCGCTCGCGCAGCAGCCAGGCGCCGGAGGTCGAGGCCCAGCTTGCCCAGCTCAACCGCGACTATCAAGTCAACCGCGAGAACTACCAGAAACTGGTCGAACGCCGCGAGTCGGCCAAGCTGTCCGGCGACCTGTCCTCGGTCACCGACGTGCTGAGCTTCCGCGTGATCGATCCGCCGACTGTGCCCACCACGCCAACCGGCCCGAACCGTCTGCGCCTGTTCTCGCTGGTGTTCGTGTTCGCCCTCGGCGCCGGCCTGGCTGCCGCTTTCCTGATGAGCCAGCTGCGCCCGACCTTCCTCAGCCAGGCCACCCTGCGCGACGCCACCGGCCTGCCGATCCTCGGTTCGATCAGCATGAACTGGACGGGCGCACAGACCATCCGCCGCAAGCGCCGCCTGTATGCACTCGGCACCGCGATGCTGGTGCTGTTCGGCCTGTATGGCGCCGGCGTCGCCGCCATCCTGGTGCGCCCGACCGGCCTGTAACGAATACAAGGAGCAGACGTGAGCATTATCGAAAAAGCGGCGCGCCGCATCGACCTCGAGCGCGGCCAGGCGCCGGTCCCGACGGCTGCGCCGGCACTGGACAGCGGCATCGAGATCCTGGAGCCTGCGCCGAGCACCCCACCGGCCCTGCCCCCCGTGGCGAGCGCTGCCGTGGATACGGCCCCGGCGGCACCGGTCCTGCCGGCGCTCGACGCCCCCCGCGCGGCGCCCGTGCGCCACAACACCCGCAAGGTCGAGCTCGATCTGGCGAAGATGCGCGAGATGGGCATGGTCACCGCCGCCGGCGGCCGCACCAGCCTGCTCGAAGACTTCCGCATCATCAAGCGTCCGCTGCTCAAGCGCGCTTTCGAGGAGCAGGCGGCCAAGGGCAATCCGGGTAACCTGATCATGCTGACCAGCTCGCTGCCGGGCGAAGGCAAGACCTATTGCGCGATCAACCTGGCGATGAGCATCGCGATGGAACTCGACCACACCGTGCTGCTGGTGGATGCCGACGTGGCGCGTCCTTCGGTGCTGCGCACCCTTGGCCTGCCGGCCGAGCGCGGCCTGATGGACTTGCTGGTGGACGACAAGCTCGACGTCTCCGACGTCCTGCTGCGCACCAATGTCGACACCCTGAGCATCCTGGCGGCCGGCACCAGCACGCCGCGCGCCACCGAACTGCTGGCCAGCTCGACTATGGCCAACCTGGTCAACGAGATCGCCAACCGCTATCCGGACCGGATCGTGATCTTCGATTCGCCGCCGCTGCTGCTCACCAGCGAAGCACGCGCGCTGGCCTCGCACATGGGCCAGATCGTGGTGGTGGTCGAAGCCCAGGGCACGACCCAGCACGCGCTCAAGGAAGCGCTGCACCAGCTGGAAGGCTACGACAACGTCAACCTCATCTATAACAAGACCAGGGACATTCCCGGCATCGAAGAAACGTATGACTATCACTATGGCTAAAGACGGACGCCTGCGCGCCGTCTTTCGGCCGCGCCTGGCTCCGCTGGCGATCGCGGCGATGCTGGCCTCGGCGCCCAGCCATGCCGACTGGCGTATCCAGCCGACACTGAACCTGAACGAAAGCTACACGGACAATATTGCGCTCAACGACAAAGCGAACGAGAAGGCGCAACTCATTTCCGAGCTCAATCCGGGACTGATCATCACCGGCACCGGGCGCCGTTTCCAGTTCAACACGGTGGCGCAGTGGCACCATTTCGCCTACAGCAACGACCGGCTGGACAATACGCTCGACCATACCTTCGACTTTGCGCTCAATGGCCGCGGCGAGCTGCTCGACGACTTCCTGTTCGTCGACGTCGCCGCGACCCAGACACCGCGCAGCGTGCTGGCCTTCGGACCACAGGTGGAGGGCACGCCCTACCTCGGCGACAACCGCGTCGACGTGCGCACCTGGCGCATCACGCCCAGCCTGCGCCACCGTTTCGGCAATGTCGCGCAGCTGGACATGAGTTACTCGCGCGACGGCGTCGACGCGGGCGAGTTCGACCCCTTCAGCAATACCATCGGCGACACCGTGTCCGCCAACCTGAGCAGCGGCCCATCGCAGCGCTCGCTGGGATGGAGCCTGAACCTCATGCGCCAGGAGCTCGATAGCGACTTCGGCGGCGATACCTCGACCGAGATGGCCTCTGCCTCGCTGCAGTACGCACTGACCCGGCGCCTGGCACTGACCGCCAGCGCCGGCTACGACAGCTATGATTTCCCGACCCTGCGCGAACGCAACGCGGGCCGCAACTGGTCGGTCGGATTCGACTGGTCGCCCTCGCAACGTACCCGCGTGAATGCCTCCATCGGCCGCCATTTCTACGGCCAGACCGGCAGGCTCGACGCCAGTCATCGTAGCCGCCATACGGTCTGGAAGATCATCTACGGCGACGGCATCACGACCAGCCGCCAGCAGTTGCTGCTGCCCTCGACCATCGACACGGCAGCCCTGCTCGACAGCCTGTTCGCGGCCAGCATCAGCGATCCGCTGCTGCGCCAGCAGGCAGTCGCCAATTACATCCGCAATGCCGGCCTGCCGCCGAGCCTGGCCAACGACATCAACTACCTCAGCAACCGCTACATCCGCCAGCGCCAGCTGCAGGCCGTGAGTGTCTACACCAAGGGGCGCAGCACCGCCGCCGCGACCCTGTTCAGGACCGAACGCATCGCCCTGTCGAGCCAGCAGAGCGACAGTCCGCTGCTGGGCAACCAGCTGGCGAACCTGAACGACAACGTGCGCGAGCAAGGGGTGAACCTGAACTACGCCTACAAGCTGAATCCTCGTTCGAACCTGAACGCGGCGACTTCGTATTCGCGCAGCCGTTCGATCACCACCGGCATCGAAGACGAGCGGAGCTACTTCCGCATCGGCTATACCCGCGAACTCGGCAAGTCGCTGCGCGGCGTGGTCGAATTGCGCCACCAGCGCGGCACTTACGGCTTCAATGACAGCAGCTATCGCGAGAACGCGATCAGCGCCGGCATTTCCGCACAGCTCTAGGAGCCAGCAAGCATGTACGAAACCTATTACGGACTGTCCGCCAAACCCTTCCAGCTGCGGCCGGACCCCCACTTCTTCTTCGGCAGCAAGGGCCACAAGCGCGCCATGGCCTACCTCGAGTACGGCCTGTCGCAGGGCGAGGGCTTCATCGTCATCACCGGTGAAGTCGGCGCCGGCAAGACGACCCTGGTACGCAACCTGCTCAACAAGATCCCGACGGACCAGATCGTGGCCGCCCACATCGTCAACACCAGCCTCGATCCGGAAGACACGCTGCGCATGGTGGTCTCCAGCTTCGGCCTGCCCTACGAGGGCGCCAGCAAGGCCGAGCTGCTGAACCGCCTGGAACAGTTCCTGCGCGGCGTCGACCGCCAGGGCAAGCGCGCCCTGCTCGTCATCGACGAAGCCCAGAACCTGAACGCGCGCACGGTGGAAGAACTGCGCATGCTGTCGAACTTCCAGACCGACGACCGTTCGCTGCTGCAGACTTTTCTGCTCGGCCAGCCGGAATTCCGCGCCACCCTGCACAGCCCCGGCATGCAGCAGCTGCGCCAGCGCGTGATCGCCAGCTACCACCTGGGCCCGATGGATGCGCAGGAAACCCGCGCCTATGTCGAGCACCGCCTGGCCACGGTCGGCTGGAAAGGCGATCCCGCCTTCGACGAGGGCGCGCACGCCGCGATCTACGCCTACAGCGGCGGCATCCCGCGCAAGACCAATACGCTGATGGACCGGGTGCTCCTGATGGGCTACCTGGAAGAGATGCACGCCTTCACCGAAGCCGACATCACTGAGGTGGTGCGCGACATCTCCGAGGAATACCAGCTGCCCGACGCGGTCGGCACGCCGGACGCCGGCGCCCTGCCCCAGGACGGGCTGCGCAGCATGGACCAGCGCACCGGCGACCGCCGCGCCGCCAGCGTCGAGGTGCTGGACGAACGCATGATGCGCCTCGAAAAGTCGATCGTCTCGGTACTGTCGATCCTGAAGAAAATCGTCGCCACGCCCCAGGGCGCGGCGGCCCAGCACATGGACAACCAGGAATGAAACTCTACGCCCCCGCTCCGCGTCCCCTGCCGGCTCCCGGAGAGCGCATCAAGAATGCGATGACCTGCGACGTCGAAGACTACTTCCAGGTCTCGGCCTTTGCCCCCTACATCGACCGCGACTCCTGGCCGTCGCGCGAATGCCGGGTCGAGGCCAACATGGAACGCATCCTGGCGATCTACGAGCGGCACGGCGTGAAAGCCACCTTCTTCACCCTGGGCTGGATCGCCGAGCGCTACCCCGCCATGGTGAAGCGCATCGTGGCCGCCGGCCACGAGCTGGCCAGCCACGGCTACGGCCACCTGCGCGCGTCCGACCAGACGCGCGCCCAGTTCGACAACGACATCCGGTCGAGCAAGGCGCTGCTGGAAGACATCGGCGGCCAGGCCGTGCTGGGCTACCGCGCACCGAGCTTCTCGATCGGCCACGCCAACCTGTGGGCCCTGGAGGCCCTGCAGGAAGCCGGCTACCGCTACAGCTCGAGCATCTACCCGATCGCGCACGACCACTACGGCATGCCGGATGCGCCGCGCTTCGCGTTTTACCCGCACGGGCCGGACGGCCTGCTGGAAGTCCCGGTCACCACCGTCAACATGCTGGGCCGGAACCTGCCGGCCGGCGGCGGCGGCTACTTCCGCCTGCTGCCCTACGCCCTGTCGCGCTGGATGATGCAGAAGGTGAACCGGGAAGACCGCCAGCCGGCCCTGTTCTATTTCCATCCCTGGGAACTCGACCCGGGCCAACCGCGCCCGCAGGGCCTGGACGCCAAGTCGCGCTTCCGCCACTACGTGAACATCGAGCGCATGGAGAGCCGCCTCGAGCAGCTGGCGCGCGATTTCGCGTGGGACCGCATGGACCGCATCTTCCTCGAACAAAAATAAGCCTCAGCCATGAACTCGATCATCGAAGCCGCCCAGGCCAAGCGCGCCGCCCCGGTGCTGGCCACCGGACCGCAAACGCTCCACCTCCTGCAGCCGCACGAATACGGCCGCTGGGACGCTTTCGTGCGCGCCTGCCCGGACGCCACCTTCTTCCACCTGTCCGGCTGGCAGAAGGTGATCGAGCAATCCTTCGGCATCAAGACCTGGTTTTACTACGTCCAGCAGGACGGCCAGATCCAGGGCGTGCTGCCCCTCGCCGAGATCAAGAGCCGCCTGTTCGGCCACTCGCTGGGCGCGATGCCCTTCTGCGTCTACGGCGGGCCGGCCACGCTGGACGAGGGCGCGCGCCGCCTGCTCGACGAGGCCGCCGACAAGCTGGCGCGCGAACTGGGCGTCGGCCACCTGGAATACCGCTGCATGCAGCGCATCCATCCGGACGATCCAAGCTGGCATACCAAGGAGCTGTACGTCACCTTCCGCAAGGAGATCAGCCTTGATGACGAAGCCAACCTGAACGCCATCCCGCGCAAGCAGCGCGCCATGGTGCGCAAGGGGATCAAGCTGGGCCTGAAGGGCGTGGTCGAAAACAACGTCGACCGCATGTTCGAAGCCTATGCCAACAGCGTGCTGCGCCTGGGCACCCCGGTGTTCCCGAAAAAATACTTCGCCCTGCTGCAGCAGACCTTCGGGGACGAATGCGAGGTGCGCAGCATCTACACGGGCGACGACCGCCTGGTGGCCTCGGTGCTCTCCTTCTACTGGCGCGACGAAGTGGTGCCCTACTACGGCGGCGGCATGGACCTGGCGCGCGAAGTGGCCGGCAACGACTTCATGTACTGGAACCTGATGCAGGCAGCGGCCGCGCGCGGTTGCCGCATCTTCGACTACGGCCGCAGCAAGCTGGGCACCGGCGCCTACGACTTCAAGAAGAACTGGGGCTTCACCGCCGAGCCGCTGCCGTATGAATACAAGCTGTATGCGTCCGACAAGCTGCCGGATAACAATCCGCTGAACCCGAAGTACCAGCTGTTCATCAAGATGTGGAAGAAACTGCCGCTGCCGGTGGCGAACTTCCTCGGCCCCTACATCGTGCGCAACCTGGGATAAGACGTGGAAGACCTGCTGCTCCTGATCCACCGGATCCCCTACCCGCCCAACAAGGGCGACAAGATCCGCTCCTACCACCTGCTCAAGCACCTGGCGCGCGACTACCGGGTGCACCTGGCTACGTTTGTGGACGACGCCGACGACTGGCAGCACGTGCCGACCGTGGAGAAGATGTGCGCCAGCAGCCATTTCGCCAGCCTGAACCCCCTGCTTTCGCGGGTGCGCAGCCTTGGCGCGCTGGTCAAGAACCGCTCGCTCTCGCTCGACTACTACCGCGACGCCACCATGCAGCGCTGGGTCGACCAGACCGTCAGCGCGCACAGGATCGAGCGCGTGCTGGTGTTCTCTTCCGCCATGGCGCAGTACGCCGACAAGTACCCGAACGCGCGCCGCGTGGTCGATTTCTGCGACGTCGACTCGGACAAATGGCGGCAGTACGCCGAGAAGAAGTCCTGGCCGATGAGCTGGCTGTACCGCCACGAGGCGCGCCAGCTGCTGTCCTACGAGCGCCAGGTGGCGCGCGACTACGACGCCTCGCTGTTCGTGTCCGAGCCCGAGGCAGCCTTGTTCCGC
This sequence comes from Massilia sp. IC2-477, assembly GCF_020707265.1. Taxonomy (GTDB): domain Bacteria; phylum Pseudomonadota; class Gammaproteobacteria; order Burkholderiales; family Burkholderiaceae_D; genus Telluria. Next base: position 451,740 of record NZ_JAJFEQ010000002.1, on the reverse strand, counting down.
CAGCTGGCGCCCGAGAGCGATGCGCGCATCGGCTTCTTCAGCAACGGCGTCGACACCGACTACTTCTCGCCCGCGGCCGCCGGCCCCTCCCCCTTCAAGGAAGGCGAACGCGCCATCGCCTTTACCGGCGCCATGGATTACTGGCCCAACGTCGACGCGGTGCAGTGGTTCGCCGCGGACGTGATGCCGCTGCTGCGCGCGCGCTTCCCCGACCTGGTGTTCTACATCGTCGGCGCGCGCCCGACCCCGGCCGTGCTGGAACTGGCCAGGCAGCCCAACATCGTGGTGACCGGCACCGTCCCCGACGTGCGGCCCTACATCGCGCACGCGCGCGCCGCGGTGGCGCCGCTGCGCATCGCGCGCGGCATCCAGAACAAGGTGTTGGAAGCGATGGCGATGGCCACCCCGGTGGTGGTGTCGCCGCAGGCGCTCGAGGGCATCGAGGCCGAACCGGGCAAGGAGCTGGTGCTGGCGCAGGACGCCGCCGGCTTCGCCGACGCGGTCGCCGCGTTGCTGGCGCGCAGCGGCAATGACATTGGCCTGGCCGCACGCGCCAGGGTCGAACGCAAGTACAGCTGGCCGAGCAACCTGGCCTGCATCGGGGAGCGACTCGAATGCATCTGACACCTCCACCCGGCGTGATCAAGGCCGGCATCGACGCGCCCGCGCAGCCGGCGCGCGCCAACTACCTTCCGCTGGCGCTGGCGCTGCTGGCGCCCTTCCTGCTCTACCTGGGCACCGTGCGCTCGATGGTGGACACCTGGAACAGCTCGGAAACCTTCGCCCACGGCTATGTGATCCTGCCGATCAGCCTGGCCCTGATCTGGCGCCAGCGCGCCTGGTTCGGCCAACTGCCGGCCCAGCCCTGGCGCCCGGCCCTGGTCCTGCTGGCCGGCGCCGGCGCCGCCTGGCTGGCCGGCCGCATCGCCGACGTGCAGGTGGTGATGCAGTACGCCTTCGTCTCGATGTTCCCGCTGGCGTTTCTCGCCCTGCTGGGTCCGCGCCTGGCCGCGAAATTCACCTTTCCCCTGCTGTTCCTGCTGTTCGCGGTGCCCTTCGGCGAGATCTTCGTCGGGCCCCTGATCAACTACACCGCCGACTTCACCGTGTGGGCGGTGCAAGCCACCGGCATCCCGGTCCTGCGCAACGGCACCCGCTTCGAACTGCCGAGCGGCAGCTGGTCGGTGGTCGAGGCCTGCAGCGGTATCCGCTACCTGATCTCCTCGATCACCCTGGGCTGCCTGTACGCCTACCTGACCTACCGCTCGAATGTGCGGCGCGCCGTCTTCATCGGCCTGTCGATCGTGGTCCCGATCGTCGCCAACTGGCTGCGCGCCTACGGCATCGTGATGATCGGCCACATGAGCGGCATGGAACTGGCCACCGGCGTCGACCACCTGGTCTACGGCTGGCTGTTCTTCGGCGTGATCATGTTCATCATGTTCTGGATCGGCAGCTACTGGCGCGAGGATGAGCAGCCCATCGCTGCCGCGCCGGCCGCCGCCGGCCGGGTGCAGGGCGCCGCCCGCCCGCTGATGCCGATGGCGCTGGCCGTCGTCGCCTTGTGCGCCGTGTGGCCGGCGTTTGCCGCCTTCAACGAACGCGCCAACCACAATGCGCAGGAAGTGGCCCTGCCCGAACCGAAGCTGGGCTGGCCCTACGCCGCCGGCTTCGCCGACTGGGAAGTGCGCTACATGGAACCGGATGCGCGCCTGGCGCGCGCCTACAGTGCGCCGGACGGCCGTCCGGTCAAGCTGCAGCTGCTGTACTACCGCAACCAGAGCAAGCAGAAGGGCCTGATCAGTTCCGTCAACCGCTTGGCGGGCGAAAAGGACGTCTGGCACGAGACTGCTTCCAGCGTCCGCACCGAAAGCGCCGGCGCACGCACGCTGGCGCTGCGCGAAACCGTGCTGGACGGCGGCGACAGCCCGCTGGTGGTCTGGCACCTGATGTGGATCGACGGCCAGTACACCGCCAGCAACGTGGCCGGCAAGCTGCGCCAGGCCCAGGCCAAGCTGATGTTCCACGGCGACGACGGCGCCCTGGTGGCGATCGCCGCCCCGGCCGCGGACGGCGAGGAAGCGGCGCGCGCCGCGCTGCGCGTCTTCCTGGCGCAGAACTTCAACGCGGTCGACGCCGCGCTGGTGGCGGCCCGGGGACGCTGAAGCATGAACGTTGTATCGACCCTCCCGCAGCCGCCGCTGGTGGCGCACCTGATCTACCGCCTCGACATCGGCGGGCTGGAGACGCTGCTGGTCGACACCATCAACCGCATGCCGGCCGGACGCTACCGGCACGCGGTGATCTGCCTCACCGACTACACCGATTTCGCCGAGCGCATCACGCGCCCCGATGTCGAGCTGTTCGCGCTGCACAAGCCGGCCGGGCTGGCGCTGGGCACGCATACGGACCTGTTCCGCCTGCTGCGCCGGCTGCGCCCGGACATCCTGCACACCTATAACCTCGGCACCATCGAGTACGCCGCCACCGCCTGGGCCGCCGGGGTGCCGGTGCGGGTGCATGCCGAGCATGGCCGCGACGCGCGCGACCCGCAGGGCGTCAACCCGAAGCACAATCTGCTGCGCCGCCTGGTACTGCCCTTCATCGACCGCTACGTGCCGGTCTCGCACGAGCTGCGCGGCTGGCTCGAGCGCGTGGTACGCATCCCGGCGCGCAAGATCCAGCTGATCGACAATGGCGTCGATACCGAACGCTTCCGTCCGGGCGTCGCCGGTCCCCTGGAGGCCTGGCAGAGCGACCCCGACGCCTTCGTGATCGGCACCGTCGGCCGCCTGCAGGACGTGAAGGACCACGCGACCCTGGTCGAGGCCTTCGTCCAGCTGCGCGCCCTGCTGCCGCAGGCGAAGCTGCGCCTGGTGCTGGTCGGCGACGGCCCGCTGCGCGGCCAGCTCGAAGCGCAGGTACGCGAGCGCGCCCTGGAGGCCAGCGTCTGCTTTGCCGGCGCGCGCAGCGACGTGGCGCCGGTGATGCGCAGCTTCTCGCTGTTCGCCCTGTCCTCGATCGCCGAAGGCACCCCGGTCACCCTGCTGGAAGCGATGGCAAGCGGCCTGCCGGTGGTCGCCACCGCGGTCGGCGGCATTCCCGACCTGGTCGAGCAGGGCGTGAGCGGCACGCTTGCGCCGGCGCGCGACCCGCAGGCGCTGGCCGCCGCCATCGCCCCCTATGTCAGGGATCGCGCCCTGGCGCAGCGCCACGGCGCCGCCGGGCGCGCCCGGATCGAACAGCAATACAGCATGCAGGCCATGCTGGCCGCCTACGTCGCCCTGTACGACGAACTGTGCCAGACCAAGACAACACCAAAAACACCGAATAAGGCGATCACCCCATGTGCGGAATAGTTGGAATTTTTGACACGCAGGGCAGCCGCGCCATCGACCGCGACCTGCTGCACCGGATGAACGAAACCCAGTTCCACCGCGGTCCGGTGGAAGGCGACCTGCACCTGGAACCGGGCCTCGGCTTCGGCCACCGGCGCCTGTCGATCATCGCGCTCGAAGCCGGCCTGCAGCCGCTGTTCAACGAGGACGAGACCCTCGCCCTGGTGTTCAACGGCGAGATCTACAACTTCCGCGAGCTGCGCGCCGAGCTGCAGGGTCTGGGCCACGTGTTCCGCACGCCCTCGGACAGCGAGACCATTGTCCACGCCTACGAACAGTGGGGCGAAGCCTGCGTGGGCCACCTGCGCGGCATGTTCGCCTTCGCGATCTGGGATCGCCCGAATCAGACCCTGTTCCTGGCGCGCGACCGCATCGGCATCAAGCCGATGCACTACGCGCTGCTGGACGACGGCATGTTCGCCTTCGGTTCGGAACTGAAGTCGCTGCTGACCCTGCCCGGTCTGAAACGCGAGATCGACCCGCTGGCGGTCGAGGAATATTTCGCCTATGGTTACGTACCCGAGCCGCGTACCATCTTCAGCGGTGCCAAGAAGCTGCTGCCGGGCCACACCCTGACCCTGCGCGTCGGCCAACCGGTGCCGGAATCGAAGCAGTACTGGGACGTGCCCTTCACCGCCCACGCGCCCATGAGCGAAAACGCCATGGAAGAAGAGCTGGTCGCGCGCCTGCGCGAAGCGGTGCAGAGCCACCTGATCTCGGACGTGCCGCTGGGCGCCTTCCTGTCGGGCGGCGTCGATTCCAGCGCCGTGGTGGCGATGATGGCTGGCGTGAGCGACGGCCCGGTGAATACCTGCTCGATCGCCTTCAACGACCCGGCCTTCGACGAATCCGACTACGCGCGCCAGGTGGCCGTGCAGTACAAGACCACGCACCAGTGCGAAACCGTCGACAAGGACGACTACGGCCTGCTCGACACCCTGGCGGCGCTGTACGACGAACCGTATGCCGACAGCTCGGCGATCCCGACCTACCGCGTGTGCCAGCTGGCGAGGAAGCGCGTCACCGTGGCCCTGTCGGGCGACGGCGGCGACGAGAACTTCGCCGGCTACCGCCGCCACCGCATGGCCATGGGCGAGAACCGCGTGCGCTCGATGCTGCCGCTGGCCGTGCGCAAGCCCATCTTCGGCGTGCTGGGCGCCGTCTATCCAAAGGCCGACTGGGCGCCGCGCGTGTTCCGCGCCAAGACCACCTTCGAAGCGCTGGCGCGCGACCTCACCGAGGGTTACTTCCACGGCGTGTCGATCAACAACGACCGCATCCGCAGCCAGCTGTTCTCCAGCGGCTTCAAGCAGAAGCTGCAGGGCTACCGCGCGGTCGAGGTGATGCGCAGCTATGCGAAGAACGCCCCGACCGACGATCCGCTGTCGCTGATCCAGTACCTGGACATGAAGACCTACCTGCCGGGCGACATCCTGACCAAGGTCGACCGCGCCAGCATGGCCCATGCGCTGGAAGTGCGCGTGCCCCTGCTCGACCACCAGTTCGTGGAATGGGTCTCCGGCCTGCCGTCCGGCTCCAAGCTGCGCAACGGCGAAGGCAAGCACGTGTTCAAGAAGGCGCTCCAGCCCTTCCTCTCGGACGACATCCTGTACCGCAAGAAGCAGGGCTTCTCGATTCCGCTGGCGGCCTGGCTGCGCGGCCCGCTGGCGGACGCCATGCGCCGCGCCGTGCTTAACCCGGCCCTGCTCGACACCGGCATCTTCAACCCGGCCTTCCTGAAGCAGATGGTGGACGAGCACCAGTCCGCAGCCAAGGACCACAGCACGACCCTGTGGTCGGTGCTGATGTTCGACGCCTTCCTGCGCAAGAACGGCGCCGCTGCGGCGACCGAACCCGCGCCGGCCATCGCCGTCGCCGCATAAAACAAGAACGACCAACGCAACAAGCGCAACCGGAACCACAAGAACATGCGAGTCCTCCACGTCCTCGATCACTCGATCCCCCTGCACAGCGGCTACACCTTCCGTACCCGCTCGATCCTGCGCGAACAGCGCGCGCTCGGCTGGGAAACCTTCCACGTCACCGGCTCCAAGCAGAACTCGGGCGAACAGCTCGAGGAGACCGTGGACGGCCTGCACTTCTACCGCACCCCGACGTCAAAAAGCGCGCTGGCCAAACTGCCGGTGCTGAACCAGAAGGAAGTCATCGACGGCCTCACCCGGCGCCTCGAGGAAATCATCCCGCAAGTGAAACCGGACGTGCTGCACGCCCATTCGCCCAGCCTGAACGCGGTCGCCGCCCTGCGCGCCGGCAAGAAGTTCGGCATCCCGGTGGTGTACGAGGTGCGCGCCTTCTGGGAAGACGCCGCGGTCGACCATGGCACCAGCAGCGAGAACGGCCTGCGCTACCGCGCCACCCGGGCGCTGGAAACCTGGGCCCTGAAGCGCGCCGACGCCGTCACCACCATCTGCGAAGGCCTGCGTAAAGACATCGTTGCGCGCGGCATCCCGGCCGACAAGGTCACGGTGATCCCGAACGCGGTCGACATCGACAAGTTCTCGGTGGGCGGCAGCGCCGACCAGGAACTCAAGAGCAAACTCGGCCTGCAGGGATCGCGCCTGATCGGTTTCATCGGTTCCTTCTATGCCTACGAAGGCCTGGACGTGCTGCTGCGCGCGGTGCCGCGCCTCTCCACCGACATCCCGGACCTGCGCGTGCTGCTGGTCGGCGGCGGGCCGCAGGACGCCCAGCTGCGCCAGCTGGCCCAGGACCTGGGCATCACGGACAAGGTGGTGTTCACCGGCCGCGTACCGCACGAGCAGGTGCAGAAGTACTACGATCTGCTCGACGTGCTGGTCTACCCGCGCCTGTCGATGCGCCTGACCGACCTGGTCACCCCGCTCAAGCCGCTGGAAGCGATGGCCCAGGGCCGCATCCTGGCCGCGTCGGACGTGGGCGGCCACCTCGAGCTGATCGCCGACGGCAAGACCGGCGTGCTGTTCAAGGCCAACGATCCGCGCTCGCTGGCCGACAAGGTCGCCGCCCTGCTGCACGCCGACACCCTGTGGCCGGCCCTGCGCGCGGCCGGCCGCCACTACGTCGAGACCGAACGCAACTGGCCGGTCAGCGTGGCGCGCTACCAGAACATCTACGGACGCCTGGCCAAGCGTCCAGCCACCCGCTCGGCCGAATCGCAGGCTGCATGAAGATCCTGACTTTCAGTACGCTGTTCCCGAACACGGAGAAGCCGGGCCACGGCATCTTCGTCGAAACCCGCCTGCGCCATCTGGTCGCAACCGGGCAGGTGGAGGCGCGCGTGGTGGCGCCGGTGGCCTGGTTCCCTTCGACGCACCCACGCTTCGGCAACTACGCGAAGATGGCGAAAGTCCCGCGCGCCGAAGTGCGCCACGGCCTGCAGGTGGAGCACCCGCGCTATGCCGCGATCCCGAAGCTCGGCATGAACGTGGCGCCCTTCCTGCTGGCGCAGGCCGCGCGCCCGGCGATTGCGCGCCTGATCGACGAAGGCTTCGACTTCGACCTGATCGACGCCCACTATTTCTACCCGGACGGCGTGGCCGCGGCCCTGCTGGCGCGCTGGTTCAACAAGCCGCTGGTGATCACCGCGCGCGGCTCCGACATCACGCTGCTGCCGCAATACACGCTGCCGCGCCGCATGATCAAGTGGGCCGCCAACCGGGCCGACGCCGTGATCACGGTGTGCAATGCGCTGCGCGACGAAGTCGTGGCGCTGGGCGTGCCCGCGAACCGTGTGACTTCGCTGCGCAACGGCGTCGACCTGCAGCTGTTCCGCCCCACCGAGCGCCAGGCGAATAGCATGTTCACCCTGCTCACGGTCGGCCACCTGGTGCCGGTCAAGGCCCAGGAACTGATCATCGCCGCCCTGCCGCTGCTGCCCGGCGTGCGCCTGGTGGTGGCCGGCGACGGCCCGAACCGCGCAATGCTGGAAGCGCTCGCGCGCACCCACAACGTGGCCGAGCGCGTGGAATTCCTCGGCGCCGTGCCCCAGGCCCAGCTGCGCGCGCACTACGGCGCGGCCGACGCGCTGGTGCTGGCCTCCTCGCGCGAAGGCTGGGCCAACGTGCTGCTCGAATCGATGGCCTGCGGCACCCCGGTGGTGGCCAGCCGCGTCTACGGCACCCCGGAAGTGGTGGCGGCGCCCGAAGCAGGCGTCCTGATGCGCGAGCGCAGCCCGCAGGGCGTGGCCGACGCCGTCAATGCGCTGCGCGCCAACTACCCCGACCGCGCCGCGACGCGCCGCTATGCCGAAGGCTTCAGCTGGGACGACACCAGCGCCGGCCAGCTGCGCCTGTTCGCGGACGTGCTCGCCGGACGCGCGCTGCCCCGTCGCGCGGCGCTTTCCTCGACCCCGTATTGAACTGAACCGGAAATACCATGGAATCCTTGTTGTGGATGCTGGACCTTCTTGCCGTCGCCTACCTGTGCTTCTGGGCGCTGCGTGAAGACCAGAAGGAAAACGCGAAGCCCGACGCCGACACCCCTGCGCGCCACGGGAAAGGCTAGGCGATGCGCGATCTCTTCCTGCTGGCGATCCTGCCGGCACTGCTGTATTTCATGTTCAAGCGCCCCTTCATCGCGCTGGGCATGTGGCCGTGGACCGCGCTGTTCTTCCCGAACGGCTGGGTGTACGGCGCCGCCAGCAGCATCCGCTACAACCTCTTGATCGCCGGCGTGACGATCCTGACCTATATCTTCAGCAAGCACAAGCCGAAGTTCCAGCTGAGCGGGCTGGGCGCCATGGTGCTGCTGTTTTTCGTCTGGACCACGATCAGCACGATCATGGCGATCGGTAACCAGGAAGTCGCCTGGGATTACTGGAACCGCTTCTGGAAAGTGATCGCCCTGTTCATCTTCGTCCTGCTCATCGTCGAGAAAAAGCTGCACCTGGATATGCTGCTCTGGGGCGTGGTCCTGTCGGTCGGCTTCTACGGCAATCTCGAAGCGCTGAAATTCATCGCCAGTGGCGGCGGCCATGCGATCGCCGGCATGAGCGGGCACGTGCTGGGCGACCGCAACGAGCTTGCAGTCGCCTTCGTCATGACGCTCCCGATCTGCGCCTACCTGCTGGGCGAATACGGCCAGCGCTCGCGCATCATCCAGCTCGGCCTGCTGGGCAGCATGGCGCTGCTGGTGTTCGCGGTGATCGGCACCCAGTCGCGCGGCGGCTTCATCTCGATGCTGGCGGTGGCGGGCTACCTGTTCGTCAAGAGCAAGCGCAAGTTCTTGTTCGGCAGCCTGGCGGCCGTCCTGGTCGTCGCCGCGTCCTTCGTCGTCACTTCCGAATGGACCGACCGCATCAACACCATCGAAACGGCGAACCAGGACGATTCCTTCATGGGCCGCGTGGTGGCCTGGAAGCTCAGTTTCATCCTGGCGACCCAGAATCCCATCTTCGGCGGCGGCTTCAAGGCGCTGGAAAACTTCGCCATCTGGCGTGCCCTGATCAAGGACTTCGACGCCTACTCGTGGTTCTACACCGGCGACGCGGTGCCGGTCGAATTCGCGCGCGCCGCCCACAGCGTGTACTTCCAGGTGCTGGGCGACCAGGGCTTCGGCGGCCTGTTCATCTATGTCACCATGCTGGCGATGGCCTTCTTCAAGGCGGCCAAGGTGGCGCGCATCGCCAGGCGCCAGCTCGGCAACCATTGGGTGGGCACGGCGGCATCGATGATCCAGCTGAGCATCTTCGCCTTCGCACTGGGCGGCGCCGCCCTCAGCTTCGCCTACTTCGATCTCATCTTCACCCTGTTCGCACTCGTGATCGTGCTGGAACGACGGCTGCTTCCGGCGGCCCTGGCACAGGTCGCGGGTGCGGGCAAAGCCGTACCGCTGCACAGGACGGCGCCGGTCGCGCCGCCGGTGGGCCTGCCAGAGAAAGTCGCTCGATAGTGAACTCACTTCCCCTCAGCATGCGTTGCGCGGCGCCGCTGATCCGCACCGCCGGCAATGCGCTTGCTCCCGCCGAAGCCGGCAAGCGGCGCCTGTGCATCGTCAACTACCACCGGATCCTGCACAAGCCGGACCCCTTGCTCGACTCGGAGCCGACGGTCGACACCTTCCGCTGGCAGATGGACCTGCTGGCCTCGTGCTTCAATGTGCTGCCGCTCGGCGAAGCGATCACGCGCCTCGGCAACGGCAGCCTGCCGCCGCGCGCGGTCGCCATTACTTTCGACGACGGCTACCGCACGGTGCACGAGCTGGCCCTGCCGATCCTGCGCGAACGTGGGCTGCCGGCGACCGTATTCGTCACCAGCGGGCACATCGAAGACGAAAGCAGCATGTGGAACGACGTGATCCTGGAAGCGGTCCGCCGCTCGCACGACAGCGCGATCGACCTGCGCGACATCGGCATGGATGTCTACCCGCTCGCCGACACTGCCCAGTGCAAGGCGAGCGCGGCGGCCATGACCGAACGCTGCAAGTACCTGACGCCGGAAGCGCGCGACACCATGCTGCGCCGGCTCCAGCAGCTGGCCAGGGAGGATCTGACCCAGCACCTGATGCTGACGGCGGACATGATCCGTGAACTGATGCAGTACCGGATCGAGATCGGCGGCCATACGGTCACCCATCCGATCCTCGCCAGGCTCGACGACGACCGGGCGTTCCGCGAGATCGCCGACGGCAAGCACCACCTCGAGCGCGTCACCGGACGCCCCGTCGAACTGTTCGCCTACCCGAACGGCAAGCAGGGCGTCGATTTCGACCAGCGCCACGTGGAGATGGTCAAGTCGGCCGGCTACCGCGCGGCCTTCACCACGGCGGTCGGCGCCGCCTCCGGCCGCGACCACCCCTACCAGCTGCCGCGCAGCCGTCCCTGGGACGCCAGGCCCCTGATGTTTGCCTTGCGCCTGCTGCGCTGGCTCGGAGAAGAACAATGACTGCACCGGTACCTGTCGCATTCTGCGAGAACGGCGCAGGCTTCGGTGGCGCCGTCATTTCGCTGATGGCGATGCTCGAACAGCTCGATCCGCGCTATACCCCGCTCCTGTACACCAGCCTGGGCACCGAACAGTACCGGCAACTGGCGGCGCAGACGTCCTGGCGGCACCTGGCGCCGGTCGACATCGTGAGACGGGGCTGGCTGTACGACCGCCGCGTGCCCTTCGCGTCGATGATCGACAACGTGTGCAACCTGCTGCCCTATGCGTTCAAGTATTACCGGGCCTTCCGTCGCCAGGGCGCGCGCATCGTCTATCTGAACAATGACGCCAGCTGCAACGTCGCCGCCGCCATGGCGGCGCGCATGGCGGGCCTGCCCCTGGTATTGCACGCGCGCGGCTTCCACGCCGACACGCGCAGCAACCGGCTGGTCCTGTCATGGCTGGATCATTGCATCCCGGTGTCACAAGCCGTCAAGCAGCAGCTGGTCGGTCTCGGCGTGCCGGAAGACAAATGCACCGTGGTGCCCGAGGGCCTCGATCTCGGGGTCTACCGTCCGCGCAGCCCGGCAGCACGCCTGCGCGGCGAGCTGGGCCTGCCGGCGGATGCGCCGGTCATCACCCTGGTGGGCGGCCTGATCGAATGGAAGGGGCAGGATGTGCTGCTCGAGGCGGCCCCGGCGGTCTTCGCGCGCTACCCGAACGCGCACATCCTGCTGGTGGGCGCCGCCTACGGCCGCGACGACGTGTTCGCGCGCAAGGTCGGGGAGCTGGTGCAGGCGCCCGGCGTGGCCGGCCGCGTCCACCTGCTGGGGGGACGCAAGGACATTCCCGAGATCCTGTCCATCAGTTCGGTCGTGGTGCACGCGTCGACCCAGCCCGAGCCCTTCGGCCGCACCTTCCTGGAAGGCATGGCGGTCGGGCGCCCGGTGATCGCATCCAACGAAGGCGGACCGCTCGACGTCATCACCCATGAAGTCGACGGGCTCCTGATCGCGCCGCGCGATCCCGCCGTCCTGGCTGGCGCCATCCTGCGCATCCTGGACAACCCGGCCTGGGCCGCGCAGATGGAAAGCGCGGCCGCCGCCACGGCGCAGCGCTATTCGATCCAGTCCCATACGAAGGCGATCACGGCGGTACTCGAGCGCTTTGCCTGAAGCGCGGACCGGCCGCGGCGCGGCCGGCTTCTTTCAGGAAGCGCGACCGAAGCGCGACAGGCGCAGCCTGGCGCTGCCCGCCAGCAGGTGCAGTTCGTTGACGAGCGGGTGGGAAATCAGGCGCAAGGCCCCGTACCAGGTGCCGAGCACGAAAGGAAACGCGAGCAGCAGCCGCGCCATTGCCGGCAGCGACTCCGGCAACACCAGGTGCAGCGCTTCGCCGATCACCGTACAGCACACCGCCACCGCCAGGCTCGGCATGACGCTGGCGAACAGGGTCGAAGGCTTGAACTGCAGGTAGTGGTACTGCAGGTAGAGCATGACCGGCACGACGCACATCGTCGCCAGGCAGACTGCCCAGCCAAAACTGACCAGGGTCCCGTCGAACAGCAGCACGCCCAGCGTAATGCGCATCACCAGGGTGGCGCTTTGCGGAATCGCGCCCAGGTAGGGACGTCCGATCGAGGCGAGCGCGCTCGGCGTGTACTGGAACAGCAGGTAGAAGCACGCTGCGATACAAAGCGGCAGGATCGCCGGGACGCTGTCCAGCCAGGTAGGACCGTACAGCGCCAGCACCAGGTCGCGCCCGAATACCGCCGTCAGGGCCAGCGCCGGCCAGCCGATGCCGGTCAGGAGGGTGACGGCGCGGCGCAGGGTCGGCACCAGCGATTCGCCGCGGTGATGCGCCTGCGACAGATAGGTCAGGGCGCCATAGGTGACGGTGGTACCTGCCAGGTAGCTGAAAATCGACACCGTCGAGTTGGCCCGGCTGAACAGGCCGACATGGCGTGCACTGCCCAGTTTGCCCAGCACGAGTTCAGCGATCGAGCCGTTGGCGGCATCGATACAGTTGGTCAACAGCTGGCCCACGCCGAAGTTGATCACCCGCCCCCAGCCACGGCGCGAGGGGATCCAGGGCATGCCTTTCGGGCGGAAAGGGATGTAGGCCAGGGCGCAGGTGCAGATGTTGATCAGGTTGGCCCAGGCCAGGCTCATGGTGCCGAAATCCAGGGCCGCGAGGATGAGGCAGCTGGCGCAGTAAGCGATGGTGCCGGCCGCCGTCACCACGGCCTGCTTGTCCGCCGCCAGTTCACGCAGCAGCATCGAGTGCGTCAGCGAGCCGAACGGGATGACGATGAAGCCCAGGGCCAGCACCCGCATGACCGGGACGATGCCGGGCTCGTTGAAGAAGTCGCCCAGCGGCGCGCTGAGGGCGAACAGGCCGACCGCCAGCGACCACGAGGTGGCGTACAGGATCCCCAGTGCCGAACGGATCTTTTCGGGGGTGAGCTCGGGCTCGCGCTGGATATAGGTGGCGACGCCGAAGTCGCGGAACATGTGGGCGATGGTGACGAACACCACCGTCATCGAGAACACGCCGATCTCGCTCGGGCTGAGCATGCGCGCGAGCAGCACGCTGACGAGGAACTGCACCAGGGCGGCGCTCGACGACGAGAAGAAATTAATGACTAGTGAGCGGCGCAGGTTGGCCATGCTTCATATACTTTCCGGCAACTGCCTATTCGCGGCACTACCAAGGACCTTGACGATGGCGAAGCGGCTCGCCGGGTTCAGGACAGGACTGCACCAGCCCGGTCCGCCTATCCTCGCATGACCGACGCCATGTCGCGCAGCGAGCGCAGCGAAGGATTGCTCCACATGAGCGGTGCGACGGCGGCGACCGCCGCCCGGCGCTGGCCGGCGCGCAGGTGCATGTATGCCAGGCTCAGCCTGCCATAACGCAGCCTGGTGCGCCAGCCGCGCCGGATCCCGGCCGGCGCGTCGCGCAATTCCTCGTCCAGGGCCGCGATCGTGGCGACGTACTTGCGCTGCGCCGCCACCGGATCCTTGCGCAGGGCGCTGCCCGGGTAGATGTAATACACCGACAGCGGCAGGTTGACCACGCCGCCGCGCCGGCTGGCGGCATACAGGCGGATGAAGAAATACATGTCTTCGCCAATCTTGTGCTCGAGCGGGAAGCCTCCCAGCTTGAGGAAGGTCACGCGCGGCAGCGACAGGGTGCGGATCTCGGCGAAACCATCGGCGATGCAGGCCTCGAAATCGTCCTGGGCGATCGGGATCTCGACCTGGCCCGGATGGCGCGCCACCAGGCTGCGGCCGGCGGCGCAGGCGTCGATCGAGAACTGCAGATGGGTATCGTCGGGCTCGCGGAAGTCCTGGTCGGCGAACAGGAAATCGATGTCCGGTTCGCGCGCGATCCAGCGTGCGTGGGCGGCCAGGCGTTCCGGCATGTAGGTATCGTCGGCGTCCAGGAAGGCCAGCCAGGTGCCGGTGGCCAGGCGTGCCCCGTTGTTGCGGGCCGCTGACACGCCGGCATTCTGCTGTGGCACGTAGCGCACCCGGTCGCCATAACGCGCCGCCACCGCCGCCGAATCGTCGGTGGAACCGTCGTCGATGACGATGATCTCGTGCGCCGGCCAGGTCTGGGCCAGCACCGAGTCGATCGCGCGCGCCAGCGTCGCGCCGTTGTTGAAATTCGGTATGACGACCGAAAACGTGATGTCAGGATGGTTCATGGCAGGCAGGGAACGGGCCGCATGTGGCTCAGGCGTCACCCGGGCGGAAGTGGCGGGCATGGTTGCGCCACAGCGCACGGCGCAGGGCCTCGACCACCCACGGCACCTTGCGTTCGAGATTCCACTTCCCCGACTTGCCGGTCTGGCTGTCATACACGCCGAGCATGCAGGCCGCGCACTTCTCGTCATAGCCGCCGTTGCGCAGGCGGTTGGCCACCAGCAGGGCGCGGTCGATCAGCTTCAGGCGGATCATGCGGCGGTAGGGGGCGGGGGTATGCTGGTACCAGAACTTGAACGAGTTGCGCGCCATCAGATAAAAATAATACGGCCCTTTCTCGCTCATCCGCAGGCGCGGATGGCAATGCAGCACCACCGCGTCGAAGGCCATGCGGCACAGCCAGCCCTTGGCGGACAGGCGCGCGCTGATGTCGTTGTCTTCCCAATAGGCAAAATAGGAATCGTTGAGCAGGCCGACTTCACGCAGGGCCTCCACGCGCAGCATCAGGGCGGCGCCCATCAGCCACATGTCGCGCGGATACTGCGCTTCCATTTGGCGTGTTTCTTCCACCGAGGTCGAGCTGACCGAGGCCATCGCCGGCCAGTCATGGCGGGCGCCGCAGAAATCGATCACGCTTTCGTCGTCGCGCGCCAGGATCAGCGGCGAGGTGGCGCCGCAGCGCGGATCGGCGTCGATCAGTTCGACCAGGCGGTCGAGCGCATCCGGCTTGACCACGGCGTCGCTGTTGACCAGCCAGGCGTAGTCGGCGCCGCTGTCGAGCGCACGGCGCAGCGCGATATTGTGGCCACCCGCGAAACCGAGGTTCTGCTCGTTGCGCAGCAGGCTCAGGTCGGCGCCGGCCAGGCTCTGCTGCAGGCGGGTCCATTCCTCGGCACGCGAACCGTTGTCGATCACCACGATGTCGAGCAGGTGGCCGGCGCGGTTCTCGAGCGCCGCCAGCGAACGTACGCAGGCGGCGGTCTCGTCCGAGCAGTTCCAGTTGAGAACACTGATCAGGATGCGCCGGGAACCCGGAGCTGGCTTGGACATGTCTACCTCGGCACTACGGCAATTAAATTAACGACAATTATTCTAGATCAATTTTCGTTCGCTGAGGCAATTAAACCAATCGTGCGCACTGCTTGTGGCATGACCGCGTCACACCAGCACCTCGGCCGGCGCCGGATGTCCGAGGAAGGCGGTAGGGCTGGCCGACAGGCCGTAGGCGCCGGACTGGAACACCACCACCAGGTCGCCGCTGTCCGCCTGCGGCAGTTCCATGCGTTCGGCCAGCATGTCGAGCGGCGTGCAGAGGGGACCGACGACGGTGACGCTCTCGCGCGCCTGTGCGTCCATGCGGTTGCCGATCGCCACCGGGTAGTTCTTGCGGATCACCTGCCCGAAGTTCCCCGAGGCCGCCAGGTGGTGGTGCAGGCCGCCGTCGGTGACCAGGAACACCTGGCCGCGCGATTCCTTCCGCTCGAGCACGCGCGCCACGTAGACGCCCGCTTCGCCCACCAGGTAGCGGCCGGACTCCAGCGACACCCGCACATCGCCCAAGCGTTCGCGGACGCGCGGCAGCCACGCGGCCAGCCCGGCCGCCACCGGAGCCAGGTCGAGCGCCGCCTCGCCCGGGAAATACGGAATGCCGAAGCCCGCTCCCAGGTTCAGCATCCGGGGAAGGAAGGCGCAGTCCTCGGCCAGGCGCAGGGCCAGCGCGAAGCCGCTCGCGTGCGCCTCGACCACCGCCTCCGCCTTCAGGCTTTGCGAGCCGGCGAAGATGTGCAGGCCGAGCGGCTCGATACCATGCCGGCGCAGTTGCGCCACCACGTCCGGCACGCGTTCGGCGTCGATGCCGAAGGGCTTGGCGCCCCCGCCCATGCGCATGCCCGAGGCCTTCAGCTCGAAGTCCGGATTCACGCGCAGCACCACGCGCGGGGCCAGGCCGAGCTCCTTGGCCTGGCGCGCGATACGCTCGACCTCGGCCGCCGATTCGGCATTGATGCATACCCCGGCGGCGATCGCGCGCCGGATCTCGGCCATGCTCTTGCCGGGGCCGGCGAAACTGATATCGGCCGGGTCGAAGCCGGTGTCGAGGGCGGTGGACAGCTCGCCGCCTGACGCCACGTCGAGGCCGTCGGCCAGGCCTGCCATCAGCTGCACCAGGGCCGGCATCGGATTGGCCTTGATCGAATAATGCAGCTTCAGCCCGTCCGGCAGGGCGGCGCGCAGCTGCGCCATGCGCGCCTTGACCAGGGCCCGGTCGTAGGCGTAGAAGGGCGTGGCGCCGACCCGTTCGGCCAGGCGCGACAGGGGCATGCCGCCGATCTGCAGTTCGCCGCCGCTGACGGCGAACTGGTTCTGCGGGGCGTGGACAGGTTTGTTCATGCGATGCTGCTTTCGAAGGTATCGAGGAAGGCCGCGCGCAGCGCCGGACGGTCGATCTTGCCGTTCGGGTTGCGCGGAAACGCTTCGGCGCGCAGGGCCAGGTGCTGCGGCACCATGTAGGCCGGCATGCGGCGCTGGCATTCCTTCAGCAGCGCGCCGCGGGTGGCCTCGTCGGCGCAGGGCACGCTGGCCAGCAGCACCACCGCCTGTCCCAGTTCCGGGTGCGGCACGCCGAACGCGACCGCCTCTTCCACCAGGCCGCTGGCATAGGCCAGCTCTTCGACCTCGGTCGGGCTGATGCGGTAGCCGGAGACCTTGATCAGGTCATCGGTACGGCCGACGAAGTACAGGAAACCCTCTTCGTCGCGGCGCACGGTGTCGCCCGACCAGACCGCCATTTCGACCAGGGGCAGGGCCGGATCCTGTCCCGGCGCCGGGCGGAAGCGCTCGGCGGTCTTGGCCGGGTCGTTCCAGTAGCCGAGCGCGACCAGGGCGCCGCGGTGCACCAGTTCGCCCGGCTCGCCGGGCGCACAGGCGCTGCCGTCGGGCCGCACCACCATCACCTCGGCGTTCGGGATCGCGCGCCCGATCGAATCCGGACGGCGGTCCAGCTGTTCCGGCGGCAGGTAGGTCGAGCGGAAGGCTTCGGTCAGGCCGTACATCAGGAACACCTGTGCCCGCGGCAGCGCGGCGCGTAGCTGCGCCAGCGTGGCGCCCGGCATGGCGCCGCCGGAATTGGTGAGGTAGCGCAGGCTGCAGTCGGCCGGCCACGGCAGCCGCGCCAGCTGGCTCCACAGCGGCGGCACGGCGGCCAGGCCGGTGATGCGCTCGGCCGCGACCGCCGCCACGACATCGCGCGCAAACAGGTGGTTGAGCAGCACCGCCGAGGCGCCGGCCAGGAAAGCGCAGGTCAGCTGGCTCAGGCCATAGTCGAAGCTGAGCGGCAGCACCGACAGGATGCGATCGTCCGGCCCGATCGCGAGGTAATCGGCGACGCTGCGCGCGCCGGCCACCAGGTTACGGTGCGACAGCACCACGCCCTTGGGCTTGCCGGTGGAGCCGGAGGTGTACAGGATGGCGGCGACGTCGGCGTCGATCCGGCGCGCCGGCGTGGATGCGGGCGCGGCGGCCAGCGCCGCTTCCCAGGCGCGCACTTCCGGCGCGCCGGCGGCGGGCGTCTCCGCTCCGGACTTCAGCCCGGTGGCCAGCACGGCGCGCAGGTCGGGGCAGGCCGCCAGCACCGGCGCCAGCGCGGCCAGGCGCTCGCTCGAGGTGACCAGCACCCGCACGTTGCAGTCGCGCAGGATGTGCGCCACCTGTTCCGGCTTGAGCAGTGGATTGACCGGGACGAAGACGGCGCCGGCGGCGGCGGCGCCGAACAGCGCCGCCACGTTCTCGACGCGCTTTTCCAGGAACACGGCCACCCGTTCGCCGGGCGCGCGCAGATGGGCGCCCAGCGCCGCGGCGGCGGCGCGCACGGCGCCGGCTAGCGCGGCGTAGTCGAGGCGGATGTCGCCATGGGCCAGGGCCGGGGCCTGCGGCGTGCGCGCGGCCGAGGCGAAAATGAAGTCGTGGACCAACTCGCTCATAAAAGAAGACGAAGCATGCGCGGCATGTCGTGTTGCGGTGCAAATAGAGCGCAATGTTACCATTTCGCCTGCGAAACAAGGCACAATACGACCCAGATACCACAGCCGACCATGCCGCTTCCCGCCCCCCTTTCCCTCGCGCCGCCGGCGCATCCCCGCGTGCCGCTGGCGCCGGTGCTGTCGCGCGCCTCGTTCGGCCGCGGACGCGCCAGCCTGCCGAGCGTGCTCGAGGCCGGGGAAGCCCGCTTCGTCACCAGCGGCCGGGTGGCGCTGGCGCTGGCGCTGCGCGCCCTCGGCGTGGAAGCGGGCGACGCGGTGCTGCTGCCGGCCTATCACAGCCTGTCGATGGTGCCGCCGGTGCTGTGGCGCGGCGCGACACCCCTGTTCTACCGCGTCGGCATGGACACGGCGGTCGACCTGGACGATGTCGCCGCGCGGCTCGGGTCGCGGGTGAAAGTGCTGGTGGTCACCCATTACTTCGGCTTCCCGCAGGACCTGGTGCGGCTGCGCGCGTTTTGCGATGCGCACGGCCTGGCCCTGGTGGAGGACTGCGCCCACTGCTTCTTCGGCAAGCACGCGGGACGCCCGGTCGGCGCATTCGGCGACTACGCCATCGCCAGCAGCATGAAATTCTTCCCGGCCTACGATGGCGGCGTGCTGGTGTCGCGCACCCGGCCGCTGGCGTCCAGGCTGCGCCCGGCCGGCGCCGCCTTCGAGATCAAGGCCCTGCTCAACACCCTGGAACGCGGCTTTGCCTACGGCCGCCTGCCGCTGCTGCACGCCCTGCTGGCCGCCCCGCTGGCGGCCAAGGGACTGTTGTGGAACGCGCTGAAAGGCCGCCGCGGCGAGGCGGCGCAGGCCGCGGCGCTCGCCCCCGCCTCGTCCGACAGCGGCGTGGAGTTCGACCCTGCCTGGGTCGACAAGCGCGCCTCCTGGATCGCGCGGCGCCTGCTGCGCCGCGCCGACGCCGGGCGTATCGTGACGCGGCGCCGCGCCAACTATGCGCGGCTGGAGCGCGCGCTCGGCGGCCTGCCCGGTTGCCGCCCCCTGTTCGCGCAGTTGCCGGCGGGCGCCTGTCCCTGGCTGTTCCCGCTGCTGGTGGACGATCCGGAGCCGGTCTGCGCGCGCCTGGACGCATGGGGCGTGCCGGTCACCCGCTTCGCCTCGACCCTGTGGCCCGGCGTGGACGCGGCTGCCGGCGCCGAGAGCGCGGCGCTGTCGCGCCGGGTGCTGGCCTTCCCGCTGCACCAGGAACTGCGTGAAGACGAGCTTGCCTGGCTGTGCGAACGCGCACGCGCGGCCCTGGCCCCATGAAGTGGCGACTGCTTCCGGCCGCGCGCTTCGGCGCCGCCGCCGCCCACTGGGATGCGCTGCGCGCCGGCCTGCCGGCCGCGCCGATGTTCGCGCCCGCCTTCGTGGACGCGCTGCTGGAAGCGTTCGGCAGCGGACCTGAGCTGCTGGCCCTGTGCGAAGACGAGGCGGGCCCGTGCGCGGCGGCCGTGCTGGCGCCGCAGGGCCCGGGGCGCTGGGCCACCTTCCAGCCGGCCCAGGCGCCGCTCGGGCTGTGGCTGCAGCGGCCCGGCATCCCGGCCGCGTCCCTGCTCGCCGGCCTGGCCCAGGCCCTGCCCGGCTTCGCCCTGCAGCTCGGCCTGACCCAGTGCGACCCGCTGCTGCTGCCGCGTCCCGCTCCCGGCGCCGGCGACAATATGCGTACCCTGGACTACATCGCGACCGCGCGCATCGATGTCACCGGCGGCTTCGAGGACTACTGGAACGGCCGCGGCAAGAACCTGCGCGCCAACCTCAAGAAGCAGCGCAAGCGCCTTGCCGCCGACGGCACCGCCACCCGCCTCGACGTGGTCGATCAGCCCGGCATGATGGCTGCCACGGTGGCCGACTACGGCCGGCTGGAAGGCGCCGGCTGGAAGGCGCGCGGCGGCACCGCCGTCGACGCCGGCAACGCGCAGGGGCGGTTCTATGCCCGCATGCTGGAAGCCTTCGCCCGCGATGGCGGCGCGCGCGCCTACCGCTACTGGTTCGGCGAGCGGCTGGTCGCCATGGACCTGTGCATCCTGGAACGCGATACCATCGTCATCCTGAAGACCGCGTACGATGAAGGCGCGGCGGACGGGCTGTCGCCGGCGCTCCTGATGCGCGAGGAAGCCTGCCGCGCGCTGTTCGACGAAGAACGGTTCGCGCGCATCGAATTCTACGGAAGGGTGATGGAGTGGCACACGCGCTGGACGGACCAGGTGCGCACTCTTTACCATCTCAACCATTACCGGTGGCCGGCCCTGGCGCGCCTGCATGCGATGCTGCGCGAACGGGGCGCCGCCCACCTACAGAACGGAGCATGACATGTATCTCGACGAAGTGAAAACCCTGCTGGCCGACGTGCTGAACCTCGGCCCCGGCGCCCAGGCGCTGACGGCCGACTCGCCCCTGCTGGGCGCCATTCCCGAACTCGACTCGATGGCGGTCGTCAGCGTGATCGCCGCCATCGAAGACCGGTTCGGCGTCATGATCGACGACGACGACATCAGCGCCAGCACCTTCGAGACGGTGGGCAGCCTGGCGCGCTTCGTGGAACAGAAAACCGGACAATGATGCGTCCCGCGCCTGCCGAACATTTCTTCCTGCCTGCCGCCGCCGGACGGCGCTATTGCGTCTACCATCCGGCCCAGGGCGGCGCGCGTGCGGCGCTGCTGTACGTGCCGCCCTTCGGCGAGGAGATGAACCGCAGCCGGCGCGCGGCCAGCGTGGCCGCGCGCGCGCTGGCCGCGCAGGGCTGCGCGGTGCTGCAGCTGGACCTGCACGGCAGCGGCGACAGCGACGGCGAGTTCGGCGAGGCGCGCTGGGACACCTGGAAGGCCGACCTCGCCCTCGGCCACGCCTGGCTGGCAGAGCGGACGCAGTGCACCCCCGGCCTGTGGGGCGTGCGCCTGGGCGCGCTGCTGGCGCTGGACTACGCGCGCGCCGCCGCCGTGCCGGTCGAGCGCTTCGTCCTGTGGCAGCCGGTGCTGCGCGGCGCGGTCTACCTGAACCAGCTGCTGCGCATGCGCATGGCAAGCGAAATGCTGGCCGGCGAAGGCGGACGCGACAGCCGGCGCCTGCGCGAGTCGCTGCGCGTGGAAGCCCAGGAGATCGGCGGCTACATGCTGGCCCCGGCGCTGGCGGATGCGATCGAAGCGGCCGACGCGGGCGCCTTCGCGACGCCGGCGGCGCCGCTGCACTGGCTGGAAGTGGTGCCGGCGGCCGGGCGCCCGGTTCCCCAGCCGGCGCAGCAGCAGGCCTGGATCTGGCGCGCCCAGGGTGCGACCGTGGAACTGCAGGCCGTGCACGACGAGGCCTGCTGGAGCATGGCGGAAACGGCCGAGTGTCCGCAGCTGCGTGCGGCCACGCTGGCCGCGCTGGCCGCGCCGGCGACGCAGGGAGGGCAGCCATGATCGACGAACGCGCCATCTCCTTCGACTGCGAGGGCGACCGCCTGTACGGCATCGTCAGCCTGCCGGCCGGCCCGGCCGCGCCCGTGCGCGGGGTGCTGATCGTGGTCGGCGGCCCCCAGTACCGCGCCGGCAGCCACCGCCAGTTCACGCTGCTGGCGCGCAGCCTGGCCGCGCGCGGCATCGCCGCCATGCGCTTCGACTATCGCGGCATGGGCGACAGCGAGGGCCGCGCGCGCGGCTTCGAGGAAGTCGGTGCCGACATCCGGGCGGCGCTCGACGCCTTCACCGCGGCCGCGCCGCAGCTGCGCGACATCGCCCTCTGGGGCCTGTGCGACGGCGCCTCGGCGATCGCATTCTACGGCGCCGGCGACGCGCGCGTGGGCGGCCTGGCCCTGCTCAATCCCTGGGTGCGCACCGAGGCCGGCGCGGCGCGCGCGACCATCCGGCATTACTACCGCAGGCGCCTGTTCGAGG
This sequence comes from Massilia sp. IC2-477, assembly GCF_020707265.1. Lineage (GTDB taxonomy): Bacteria > Pseudomonadota > Gammaproteobacteria > Burkholderiales > Burkholderiaceae_D > Telluria. The sequence goes on along the minus strand of NZ_JAJFEQ010000002.1, from coordinate 429,872 downwards.
GCGAGCTATGGAGCAAGATCCTGGCCGGGCGCTTCGACCTGCGCTCGGCGGCCGCCTCGGCGCTGGCAGTGGCGCGCAGCGCGCTGGGCGCGAAGCCGGCGCCGGGGCCCGTGGCCACGCTGCCGCAGCGCATGGCCGACGGCTTGGCGCGCTTCGACGGACGCCTGCTGGTGATGCTCAGCGGCGCCGACCTGACCGCCCAGGAATTCGCGGGCGTGGCCGAGACCGATCCCGCATGGCGCCGCCTGCTCGGCGAGCGCCGCGTCACGCTGCGCCGCCTGCCGGGCGCCGACCATACCTGCTCGCGGCGTGACTGGCACGAGCAGGTCGTCGACTGGACCTGCGACTGGATGGCCGCGTGGTAGACACGGTCCTGATGGTGGCCTTCCACTTCCCGCCCCAGCGCGGCAGCAGCGGCATCCAGCGCACCGTCTCCTTTGCCCGCTACCTGCCCGAGCTCGGCTGGCGTCCCCTGGTGCTCAGCGCCCATCCGCGCGCCTATGCGGACGCCGGCGGCGCGCCCTACGACGGACCGGCGCAGGTGACGCGCGCGTTCGCGCTCGACAGCGCGCGCCACCTGGCGATCAAGGGACGCTATACCCGCATGCTGGCCCTGCCCGACCGCTGGATCGGCTGGCTGCCGGGCGCCGTCCGGGCCGGCTTGCGGCTGGTGCGGCGCGAGCGTCCCGCCGTCATCTGGTCCACCTATCCGATCGCCACCGCGCATTTGATCGGCCTGGTGCTGCACCGCCTCACCGGGCTGCCCTGGGTGGCGGACCTGCGCGATCCGATGATCGACGCCAGCTGGCCGCAGGATCCCTGGATGCGGCGCGCCGCCGCCTGGGTCGAGCGCCGGACGCTGCGCCACTGCGCGCGCGCCGTGTGCGCCACGTCGGGCATGGTGCGCAGCTACCGCCAGCGTTATCCGGAACTGCCGCCGGAACGCTTCTGCCTGATCGAGAACGGTTACGACGAAGCGGAATTCACGGCCGCCACAGCGGACGTGCCGCGGCCCGTTGCGGCGCCCGACCGCCCCTTCGTGCTGCTGCACAGCGGAATCGTCTACCCGTCGGAGCGCGATCCGGGTCCGCTGTTCGCGGCACTGGCCGGGCTGGCCCGCGCCGGCGTTCTCGATCCGGCGCGCTTCCGGCTGCGGCTGCGTGCGCCGGTGCACGATGCGCTGCTGAAGGAACTGGCGCGCGAGCATGGCATCGACGCGCTGGTGGAGATCGCTCCGCCCCTGCCCTACCGCGCCGCGCTGGCGGAAATGCTGGCAGCCGACGGCCTGTTGGTCCTGCAGGCGGCAAACTGCAACAACCAGGTGCCGGCCAAGCTCTACGAATACCTGCGCGCGGGACGCCCGCTGCTCGCGCTGACCGATCCCGCAGGCGACACCGCGGCCCTCGTGCGCGCGGCCGGCATCGATACCATGGCGCCGCTCGACGACAGGGAAGCGATCGCGCAGGCGCTGACCCGCCTGCTGGAATTGGCGCGCAGAGGCAGTGCGCCGTGCGCGGCGCCGGAGTTCGTGCGGGCGCAGGCGAGGAGCGCCCGCGCCCGGCAACTGGCCAGCCTGCTGGCAGACGTCGCATCCGAGGCCCGGTCCCGGCGCGCTGGGACCTGAGGCAGCGCGCTGCCTGGGGCCCGGGCGCGCTTACCTCTGGGGCCCGGCCGCACTAGCGGCAGAGGCCAGGCAGGGAGCGAAGTCGTCGAAGGCTCCGTATGCGGGCGCCGCGCTGCGCGCCCGCCCGCACAGGTCGTGCGGCGCGCCGGACGTCGCGCCCTCGCGGCGCGGTACTTCATCGCGCCAGGCGAATTCGCGGCCAGCGAACAGCGCGCGTACCGGGGAGTAGCCGAGATAGGCATACAGTGGAGGCGTGCTACGGTTGTCGCGTTCGCGCACGACACCGCCGTCGCGGCTGCGGATAACGCCATCGACCAGGTTGCCTTCGAGGTCGGCGCTGCTTCCGGCGAAACGCACATCCACACCCGCGGTGTCGATGACGCTGTTGTGGACCAGACGGCTGCCCGCAGCGTTGTTGAGATAGATGCCGACGTCGGAACACGAGGCGATCAGGTTACTCTGCAGGCTGGCGTCCTGCTGCTCGACCACGCAGGCGCGGTCGCGGCAGTAGGGCTTGCCGGTGGCGCCGCCGCCCAGCGAGAGCCCGACACGCTTTCCGCCCAGCCCGCGCAGGCGGCGCTCGCACCAGACCAGGTTCTGCTCGAACAGGTTGCGTTCCCCCGCCCCCTTGGCGAAGGCGCCATAGCTGATGCCGTCGCCGAAGCCCTTGACGAAGTCGCTGATCAGGTTGCGCCGGATGTTCCAGTCGCTGGCGGCCACCAGATCGATCGGCGTCACCGGATTGGTCGTCATGCGCGCCTTCGTGTTGTGCAGGGTGTTCGACTCGATCAGCCCATGGTCGGGGAAACGCCCGTTCTCGCCGTTTATCTTGATGTGCGCATTGAAGTCGACCAGGGTATTGTTGACGATGGCGACATGATGGGCGGCGCCCACGATGTGCAGCGCATGCTCGCAGCTCGAATCGTCGCCGCACACGCCTCGCATTTCCAGGTTTTCGATGCGCCACCACGGCGCGCCGATGCGAATTGCCTCGACGGTCTCCACCAGCAGCGTGACGCTGCCGGGACGGCGTGCACGCAGGGTGATTGGCGCCGCTTCGCTGCCGGGCTGGAAGGCCGCCAGCGTGGCGCCGATGCGGTAGCTGCCCGGCTGGAGGGTGATGGCGTCGCCCGGCTGCGCCTGTCCGACCGCGGCGTACAGGGCGCCCACGCTGGCGACCTCCACCTCGCGCGCGACGCGACCGGATGCGGGAGCGTCCTGGGCGCCGAGCCGCAGCGCTGCCTCGGTCAGGAGCGGCCCGCTGTCCCGGTCGAGCGCGACGAGCCCGGAGCCAAGCCAGTGCCCGACGCTTTCGATGGCGGCGTTGTGGCCGTCGGCGCGGCGCTCGATGTAGGGTCCAAGCTGGCGCGGAGCGACGTTCACCCGGTCCAGCACGAAGGCAGCGGCGCCCGCCGCCATGAGCGCCAGCAGCAGCGCCAGCGCCAGCAGGGCGGCCGGCAGGCGCCGCCGCGCCGCACGCGGGCCAGGCGTCATGGAGCGGACTTGATGCCGTGGCGGGACATCAGATCGTACAGGGTTGGGCGGCTGACCCCGAGGATCTCGGAAGCCTTGACGATGTTGCCGTCGACCCGTGCCAGCACCTTGACGATGGCCTTGTACTCGGCCTCGTCGCGCACCTGGCGCAGGTTGATCGGTTCTTCGGTCGCGCCTTCGCCGGGCAGCCCGAGGTCCTCGGCGACGATGGTGTTCCCGTCGGCCATGATGACGGCGCGCTTGATGTAGTTCTCCATCTCGCGTACGTTACCGGGCCAGTTGTAGCCCTCGATCGCGGCGATCGCGTCCGGCGCGAAGTGCAGCGAGGCGCGCCCTTCGGCGGCGCAGAACTTGTTCTTGAAGTGGTGCGCCAGCAGCGCCGCGTCGCCTTCGCGTGTACGCAGCGGCGGGATGGTCACCACGATCTCGGACAGGCGGTAATACAGGTCTTCGCGGAAGCGCCCCTGGGCGCACAGTTCCTTGAGCTTCTGGTGGGTAGCGCAGACGATGCGCACGTCCACCGGGATCTCCTCGTGGCCGCCGATGCGCTCGATCACGCGCTCCTGCAGGAAGCGCAGCAGCTTGGCCTGCAGCGCCATCGGCAGGTCACCCACCTCGTCGAGGAAGAAGGTGCCGCCGTGCGCCAGTTCGACCTTGCCCTTGGTCTGCTTCGCCGCGCCCGTGAAGGCGCCCTTTTCGTAGCCGAACAGTTCGGATTCGAGCAGGTTCTCGGGGATCGCCGCGCAGTTGATCGCCATGAAGCGCTCCTTGGCGCGTGGCGACAGCTGGTGCAGGGCGCGCGCCAGCACTTCCTTGCCCGTGCCCGATTCGCCCAGCAGCATCACCGAGGCCGAGGTCGGGGCCACTTTCTCGATGTTGCGGCAGACCTTGAGCATGCCGGGGTCGCGCGAGATCACGCCGGCCAGCGGCGAATCGGCCTGGGCCTGCTGCATGCGGCGGTTTTCCTTCTGCAGGTTGTGCAGGAAGAAGGCGCGCTGGATCACCAGGTTCAGCACTTCCGGGTCGCAGGGCTTGTGGTGGAAGTCGTAGGCGCCCATGCCGATCGCCTTGACGGCGTTGGCGTGGTCCTGGTTGCCGGTCAGGACGATGACGCGGGTGTCCGGCGCCAGCGCCAGGATCTGCTGCAGGGTGGCCAGGCCTTCGGTCGAGCCGTCCGGATCGGGCGGCAGGCCCAGGTCCATGGTGCACACGGCCGGCTCGTGGCGCCGGATCTGGGCCAGTGCAGCCTCGCGGTCGCCGGCCACCACCACGTCGTAGGCGTCCAGGCTCCAGCGCAGCTGTTTCTGCACCCCGGGATCGTCCTCGATGATCAAGAGTTTGGGTTTTGTCTGGGTCACGTTGTTCCTCGTTTCAGGCGGCACGGCGGGCGCCCTGCTCCGCCGGCGTTTCCTGTTGGTGGTGCGGCAGCAGGACCCGGAAGGTGGTGCCCGCACCAGGCGTGCTGCTCACCTCCAGGCTGCCGCCCAGTTCATGGATGTATTCACGGCTCTCGAACACGCCGATGCCCATGCCGGCCGACTTGGTCGAGTCGAAAGGCTTGAACAGGCGCTCGCGGATGAACTCTTCGCTCATGCCTTCGCCGGTGTCGACGATCTCGATCAAGGCCTGGCCGTCCCGGCGCAGCAGGCGGATCGTGACGCGGCCGGTGCGCGGGGTTGCTTCGATCGCGTTCTGGATCAGGTGGCCCACCACGCGCTCGAGGCGCTCGCGGTCGGCCAGCACGCGCAGCTGCGGGTCTTCCACCACCAGCTCGGGGCGCGGCTCGAACGCGGCCTTCAGCGCCACCGCCTGCGCCACCACCTCGTCCAGCGCCAGCGCCAGCGGCTGCTCGGCATTGTCGAGGCGGCTGAGCTTTTGCAGCATGATCTTCATCTTCTGCACCGAGTAGTCGACGGTCTCGAGCATGTCGGCCTGGAATTCTGGATTGTCCTTGTGCTTGGCCGCATTCGCGTTCATCAGGGACAGCTGCAGCACCAGGTTCTTCAGGTCGTGCACCACGAAGGTCGACATGCGGTTGAAGGACTCGAACTGGCGCGCGACCATCAGCGCATTGGCGGTGTCCTGCTGGGCCAGCTGGCTGGCGGCCTGGCTGCCCGCGATCTCGAGCACGTCGATCACTTCCCAGTTCAGCTTGACCGGGCTGCGCGGGTTCTGCAGCAGCACGAAGCCGAACAGGCGCGCGTGCAGGATCAGCGGCACCACCAGCCAGGCGCGCGGATAGTCCGCCAGCCACGCCGGCAGCACCAGGGCGTCGTACTTGTCCGGGCTATGCGCGTATTCGTGCAGGTCGACCACCCACTGGCTGGTTTCGAGGAACTGGCAGAAGGCCGAGCCGGCCGGCTCGGAAGCCGCCGGCGCCGGGACCTGCCAGCTGGCCACCGGTTCGAAGCGTCCGCCTTCGACGCGCTGCCACAGAGCCCCGCCCGGGCTCTCGACCAGGTTGGCGACCGCTTCGATGGCGCGCTGGCCCAGGTCGGGACCGGGTTTCGACAGGGTGCGGGTGAAGCGCATCCACTCTTCGCGGTAGTCGTAGTTGTAGCGGTAGAAGTGCTTGCTGATGAAGACCTTCAGGCGCGCCCGGAAGCTGCCCGAGAACAGCACCCCGGCCAGCAGGATGATGGCGGCGAACAGAAAGGTCACCTGCATCACCGTGCCCCAGCTGCCGCCGAAATAGCGCAGGTAGTAGCCGGCCGAGCCCATCGCCAGCAGGTAGAGCGCGGAGCCGAACAGGGTCGCCGAGTGGAACATCGCGCGGCGCGACACCGACAGCGGCGAAGACCACAGCTTGCTGCGGCCGAGCGACACCGCGATCAGCGGCACGCTCAGGGCGTTGACCAGGCCGCGCGCGGCCCAGATGTCGGTGTCGACGCTGCGGAACAGCAGTGCGTGGCTGTACAGGTAGAAGTCGTAGGCGAACATGGTGCCGATGCCGAGGCAGGCGAACTTCACCGCCCAGCGCTCGTGCAGGGTGCGGTTGCGGTAGACCAGTTCGACCAGCAGCATGCCCGACACCGCCATCGCCACCCGCGCCGCGATCGGCAGCGCGCCGGCGTCGGCCGTGGGCGCCAGGCTCCACCAGTCGCCCACGGTCCCGAGCAGGCAGCCCAGGTAGGCCAGCGCGCCCAGCACCAGCGCCGGCTGCAGGCGCAGCGGCAAGCGGCTGGCGGGATCGGTGAAGTGGCCGCGCAGCACCAGCAGGAACGCCGACCAGGAGGCGTTGCGCAGCAGCTCGGCGCTGTCGGCCAGCGCCGAGACGGGCGTGCCGACGCTCGCTTCCCAGGCCAGGGTCGCGCCCCACAGGACGCTCGAGAGGCAGGCCAGGCCGAGCGCGATGTCGTGGCGGCGCCGCTGGCGCACCGCCAGCGGGGCGCCCAGCACGAGGAAACAGACGGCCACCAGCACGTAGCTGTAGGCCGCGATGCTGGTCAGGGAAACTTCCATGGGGTCGACGGTGGCTCGAACGTGAGTGGGCGGGCTGGATGGACGGGACCGGCCGGCCCCGGCGCCATCAACGCCCGCTGCGGAACAGCACGACCTTGAGCGTATTGATCAGGATGAGCACATCCAGGAACAGGCTGTTGTTCTTCACGTAGTACAGGTCGTACTGGAGCTTTTGCAGCGCGTCCTCGGCCGAGGAGCCGTAGCCGTAGCGCACCTGGGCCCAGCCGGTGATGCCGGGCTTGACGCTGTGGCGCACATTGTAATACGGCACCACCTCGATCAGCTGCTCGACGAAGTACGGACGCTCCGGCCGCGGGCCGACGAAGGACATCTCGCCCTTGAACACGTTGAGGATCTGGGGCAGCTCGTCGATGCGGGTCTTGCGCATGAAGTTACCGAAGCGGGTGACGCGCGGGTCGTTCTGCGCCGCCCATTGTGGCTTGCCGGCCTTTTCGGCATCGACGCGCATGCTGCGGAACTTGTGCACGCGGAAGGTCTTGCCGTCCTTGCCGACCCGTTCCTGCGAGTAGAACACCGGACCGCCGTCTTCCAGCTTGACGAAGATGGCCGCCAGCAGCATCAGCGGGAAGGCCAGTACCAGGATGATCATGCTGCACACGAGGTCGAAGCTGCGCTTCATGAAGGTACGCACGAAACTCTGGTCGAAGCCGCCGCCAAACACCAGCCAGGACGGCTGCAGCGAGTCGACCCGGATCTGGCAGGTCTCGCGCTCGAAGAAGGTGGCGGCGTCGGTGACGCGGATGCCCTGCAGTTTGCAGTCGAGCAGCTCCTTGATCGGGAAGCCGCCGCGGCGGTTCTGCACCGACACCACGATCTCCGACACGTTGTGCTGGCGTACCAGCGAGACCAGCGAATCGCCGTCGCGCACCTTCAGCAGGCTGGTGGACGGCACGCACAGTTCTTCGCTCGGGATCTGGATGTAGCCGGCGATGTCGTACTTGTGGTAGCTCGAGTTCTTGCTCGCCAATTCACTGCATTCCTTGGCCAGGGGGCCGCTGCCGAGGAACATGATGCGCGACTGGAGGAATCGCGCCTCGGACGACTTGAAGAAGGCCATGCGCGCCAGGAAAATGCCGGTGCCGGCCAGAAGAAACACCAGGGCCATGGTGCCGCGCCCGAAGGACAGTTCCGGCGCCATGTAGAACACCAGTGCCAGGATCGCGAAGCCCATCAGGAAGGACGGCATCAGCTTCATGAAGAAGGGATGGCGCAGGCCTTCGTCGAAGTCGAGCTGGTACATGCCCATCGCGCTCATGCTGAAGATGATCGCCACGGTGAACGCCACCGCCGAGGTGAAGAAGTGGTCGAGGTGGGCCGCCGCCGCGGCATCCTCGAATTCAAGCATTCGCACCGCGGCGCCGATGTAGGCTGCGCCCAGCAGCACCAGCACTTCGACGAACAGCAGGAGAAAGACGATCTTCGATACGTAGTGGTTAGAGATCCGAAACACGGTAGCCTCCCCGATTCTTATTGCTATTCATATGGCTTGTTGGTATTTCTTATCTGTCTTGCGCTGAGGCCGGCGCCAGGTTCCGTACATACCAGTCCATCGCCTGGCGCAGCCCTTCGCCGATGCGGTGGGTGGGCTGGTAGCCCAGCAGGCTTGCCGCCTTGCCGATGTCCGCCTGGGAATGACGCACGTCGCCGCGGCGGAAGTCCGCGTACTGCGGCCGGTGCGCGTCCAGGTGCGGGAACTGCTCCCGCAGCAGGTCGCGCATCATGCCGTACAACTGGTTCAGGCTGGTGCGTTCGTTGACGGCGATGTTGAAGACCTGGTTCGCCGCCTCCGGGCCGGCCAGGGCCGACAGCAGGTTGGCCTGCACCACGTTGTCGATGTAGCAGAAATCGCGGCTGGTCTCGCCGTCGCCGTTGATGCGCAGTTCCTGGTTGCGGATCAGGGCCGCGACCCACTGCGGGATCACGGCGGCGTAGGCGCCGTTCGGGTCCTGGCGCGGACCGAACACGTTGAAGTAACGCAGGCCGACCGATTCCATGCCATAGGTACGGCCGAACACGTTCGCATACAGCTCGTTCACGTACTTGGTCACCGCATACGGCGACAGCGGGTTGCCGATGCGGTCCTCGACCTTGGGCAGGTCCGGATGGTCGCCGTAGGTGGAGCTCGACGCCGCGTAGACGAAGCGCCGCACCCGGGCGTCGCGCGCCGCCACCAGCATGTTGAGGAAGCCGCCGACGTTGGTGTCGTTGGTGGTCACCGGGTCGTCGATCGAGCGCGACACCGAGCCAAGGGCGGCCTGGTGCAGGACGAAATCGGCGCCCTCGCAGGCGCGTGCGCAGTCGTCCGCCTTGCGGATATCGCCTTCGATGAAGGCGAAGCTGTCCCAGGCGGCGGCGCCGACCGCTTCGCGCACGAGTTCGAGGTTGTGCCTGTGGCCGGTGGCAAAGTTGTCCAGGCCGGTCACTCGCTGGCCGAGGCGCAGCAGCGCCTCGACCAGGTTCGAACCGATGAACCCGGCCGCACCGGTCACGAGCCAGTGGTAGCGATGCTGCTGCAGGTGTTGCTGGGCGTCTTGAAACTTATTCACTTTCGAACACTCTCTTGGTCACGCCGGGCCGACTGGCGCTGCCGCGGCACATGCCGCGGCCGATGCAGGACTTGCGGTTATTACAGGCGCCAGACGCAGTAGCCGGCTTCCTGCAGAGCTTTCGGATCGAACTGCGATTTCACGTCGATGAAACAGCCATTTTCGTTCAGCTTGGACTGGAAGTCAGCCAAAGACAGCGCCAACACCTCTTTGTGTGGCACCGCAACCACCAGCGCATCCGCTTTCGGCAGGCTGTCCCAGCTTTCCAGCTTGATGCCGTATTCGTGCTGCGCTTCCTCGGCATCCGCCTGCGGGTCGAACACATGCACCTCGACCCCGTAGCTTTCGAGTTCGTGGACGATGTCTGCCACCTTGGAATTGCGCAGGTCGGGGCAGTTTTCCTTGAAGGTCAGGCCGATCACGTTGACCTTCGAGCCCTTGACGTGGAAGCCCGACGAAATCATCGACTTCACCGTCTTCTCGGCCACGAACTTGGCCATGCCGTCGTTGATCCGGCGGCCTGCCAGGATCACCTGCGGATGGTAGCCAACCATCTCGGCCTTGTGGGTCAGGTAGTACGGATCGACGCCGATGCAATGGCCGCCGACCAGGCCCGGACGGAAGGGCAGGAAGTTCCACTTGGTGCCGGCCGCCTTCAGGACTTCGAGCGTGTCGATGCCGACCTTGTCGAAGATGATCGCCAGCTCGTTCATCAGGGCGATGTTCAGGTCGCGCTGGGTGTTCTCGATGACTTTCGCGGCCTCGGCCACCTTGATGCTGGAAGCGCGGTAGACGCCGGCGGTCACGACCGATTCGTACAGGGCGGCGATGCGCTCGAGCGAGGCATCGTCGTCGCCCGACACCACCTTCAGGATGGTGGTCAGGGTGTGTTCCTTGTCGCCCGGGTTGATGCGCTCCGGCGAGAAGCCGACGTGGAAGTCCTGCTTCCACTTCAGGCCCGATTCGCGCTCCAGGATCGGGATGCAGACTTCCTCGGTCGCGCCGGGATAGACGGTCGACTCGTAGACGACGATGGCGCCGCGCTTCATATTGGCGCCGACCGACTTGCTGGCGCCGATCAGCGGCGTGAAGTCCGGATTGTGCGCGATGTCGACCGGGGTCGGGACGGCAACAACAATATAGTCAGCCTGGGCAAGCAGCGCCGGATCGGTGCTGACTTCGAGGTGGCGTGCGGCCTGCAGCTGTTCCGACGATACCTCGCCGGTCGGGTCGACAAAGCGCTTGTAGTTCTCGATTTTCGCGCTCGACAGGTCGAAACCGATGGTGCGCCCCTTTTTGCCGAATTCCACTGCCAGGGGCAAGCCCACATAACCCAGCCCTACTACAGCGACGACCTCATCAGCTTTCATATCGCATTCCGTTCAAGAATTTAGTTTTGCAATAATGCTAACTTTCAGTTTAGCATGAATGCATAAGTACACTCAACTTTACCGTCTGTGTTTGTCTAACGGTAACAACAATGTCCGAAGAACGATATCGGAATGTCATGACGATGTCATGACAGCGGAGGCAAAGCAGTGCCAACTCATCCGTATCGACCATGCAATATTAGCATTTTCTGAAACACAAGTTCCAAGAAAGCATGAATCGTGCGCGGCCATTTGATAGCAAGCGGTTAAGCAATATTGCCACGAGGAATTGGATGAGGGCGCACGTTTGCACGCTGCAAACCGGGCTTGGATGTCGGAAGGGGAACTGGTGGCGCGGCTGGCGGGGATCGAACCCACGACCCTTGGCTTCGGAGGCCAATACTCTATCCACTGAGCTACAGCCGCGTAGGGGGAAGGAAGTGATGCGAAGGATACAGTCTTTCGCAACTTACGTCCATGGGCACTCTTGCTCCAAATGAATTTCATTACACTATGGAAGCTTTACGACTATAATCGGCCGTTTGACGGCATTTGCAAGAAAGCATGTGATCGCAAGCGCCGGGAGTGGCAGGTTTTTTTAATCGAATTAAGGAAATCATGAGCGACGCACACAACGAACACCAATCCCTGATCCGAACCCCAAAGCAACTCATTGCGGCCGTAGCGGGGTTCTTCCTGGTCATCGTCATCGGCATCATCCTGCTCGTGATCTTCGCTACCAATAACCGCCTGACCGGCGCCGGCACCAGCAGCCAGAGCGCCGAAGCCGTGGCGGCGCGCCTGCGCCCCGTTGCCGAAGAAGGTTTCACCCTGGTCGACGCGAATGCGCCTAAAGTCCTGCAAGCAGGCAATGCGGTGTACGCGGCCGTGTGCGCCGCCTGCCATGACAGCGGCGCTGCCGGGGCCCCGAAGCTGGGCGACAACGGCGCCTGGGGCGCCCGCCTGGCGCAAGGCTACGACACCCTGGTCAAGCACGCGATCGAAGGCATCCGCGCGATGCCGGCCAAGGGCGGCAATCCCGACCTCGACAACGTGGAAGTGGCGCGCGCCGTGGTCTACCTGGCCAACAAGAGCGGTGCTTCGTTCAAGGAGCCGGCCGTGCCGGCCCCGGCCGCGGCGAATGCCGCCCCGGTGGCCGCAGAGGCTGCGCCGGCAACTGCGGCAGCCGCCGCGGCACCGGCCGCGGCCGCCCCTGTTCCGGCCGCCGCGCCTGCCGCCGCCCCGGCGCTTGCCTCCGCAGACACCGGCAAGGCCTTGTATAACAGCGCGTGCATCGCCTGCCATGGCGCAGGCATCGCGGGCGCACCGAAAGTCGGCGACAAGGCAGCCTGGGCCGCCCGTATCGGCCAGGGTAATGCCGTATTGTACGAACACGCCATCAAGGGCTTCCAGGGCAAGGCCGGCATGATGCCGCCCAAAGGCGGCTCGACAGCGCCTGATGCCGACGTGAAGGCTGCAGTTGACTACATGGTGCTTGCTTCGAAGTAAAAGCAAACGGCTTGGCTCCGACCCGCCCATACCGGCGGGTTTTTTTCCGCCAATGTCAAAACGACAGTATATATATTGCTAAAAACGGTTGCTGCCGAATAATATTCGTTAAATACTGGGTAATATTGTGTTGCTCTAGGGCAAAAAACGCCCAAAATTTTGAACAGAATTTGTGATTCCTCTGGGAATGTGTTTTTCTTTGGCGTAACCTTGTTCTCTGCCAGTGGCGTAATCAAGCGTCCCGCATCCTGAACGAGATCTCCACATGAAATTCCTGACACATCCGCTGACCAAGCGCGCTGCTTATACTGTTCTGTTCGGCGCGACCCTTACCGCCTGCGGTAGTGGCGGCAGCACAACCGATCAAAACAATGTCCTGTCGTCCAGTATGGACGGCACGCGCTCGATGTCCCTCGGTACGTATGTACCGCAAAGCCGTGGCACCACGACCGGCACCAATACCAATACCGGCGCAACCAACCCGGCCGGCACCATCACCACCGTGCGCTTCGAGGGCACCTCGTCGGCCGCCCAAACCAACGTTCCCGTGACCTTCGGCCAGGTGTTCGTGGCCGGCGACCTGCCTGCCAATTCCGGCCTGGTCGGCCGCCTGGAGGACGGCAGCAGCCTTCCGCTGCAGGTCGACGTCAAGGCCAAGCACGCCGACGGCTCGGTGCGCCATGCCATCATCTCGACGGTGCTGCCGACCCTGAATGTCAGCGAAGTCCGTTCCATGTCGCTCATCCGCGGCACGGCCGCTGCCGCCACCCCGGCCGCAATCACCGCTCCGCTCGATGCGGGCTTCACCGCGTCAGTCAGCGCCACCCTGAACGGCGTGCGCTACAGCGCGTCGGCCGACCAGCTTATGCGCAGCGGCAAAGCCAAGGTCTGGCTGACCGGCGGCGCCGCCAACGAATGGCATGTGATGGCGCCACTGACCACCAGTAGTGGCATACAGCACCCCTACCTGACTGCACGTTTCGCAATCCGCTGGTATCCAACGGTGAAGAAAGCGCGCGTTGATACCGTTGTAGAGAACACTTGGGCATTCGAAGCCAATCCAAACAACTATACTTATAATGCCGAGGTGGTAGTTGGCGGCAAGACCGTCTACAGCAATCCCAGCATGACCCATTACCACCACGCACGCTGGCGTCAGCTGGCATGGTGGGGTAGTGCCACGCCGGAAGTTAACGTCAAGCACAATACTGGCTACCTGATCGCTACCAAGGCTGTGCCGAATTATGACCAGGCCATCAGCGTTCCGGAAGCGTCGCTGAATGCACTAAAGGCAGAGTGGACCGGTGCGATCACCCAGCCAATGGCAACTGGCCTGGCCATTCCAAGCATGCCCACCACCGGTGGACGCCGCGACATTGGCCTGCTTCCCAGTTGGACCGTCATGTACCTCCTGAGCATGGACAAGCGGGCGCGTGAAGTGACCCTCGGTACCGCCGATTTGTCGGGAAGCTGGTCGTCGCACATCCGTGACAAGCAAACCGACTTGCCGGTGAGCGTCAACGATTATCCGTATATGTCCGTGCTTGGCCGGGGGAGTGATACGTTTAACTGGAAACTTGCCCGTGACGAAAAGTTCCCGGCTTGCGCCGTCGCTGGCGGCTGCGGGGTACCAAACGACCATGATACGTCGCACCAGCCGAACCTGGCGTACGTTCCTTATCTGGTTACTGGCGACTATTACTATCTAGAGGAGTTGCAGTTCTGGGGCATGTACAGCACCTTAGTCGACAATCCATACTATCGCGGTTTCGAAAAAGGCATCGTGAGTCCGGACCAGGTGCGTGGTCAGGCCTGGTCGCTGCGCACGCTCGCCGAGGCTGCCTATATCACCCCGGATAGCCACCCGCTGAAGAGCCAGTTCCTCGGTTTCATCGACAACAACCTGGACTGGTATAACAATACCTACACGACGGGTGCAGCAACCAGCAATGCATTGGGCGTGATCACCAACGGCTATGCGATTGTCTACGAAGACGGCACCGGCTTGGCACCATGGCAGGACGACTTCTTCACCTCGGCCGTCGGCCATGCGGCGGAACTGGGCTTCGTCAAGGCTGAAACCCTGCTGCGCTGGAAAGTGAAGTTCCCTATCGCCCGAATGGTTGGTCAAGGCGCATGCTGGATCGGGGCCGCAAACTACTCGATGAAGGTACGCGACAGCTACACTTCGCCGATCTATTCCACGATCGCGCAAGTCTACAAAAAGAGCAGCCCCGACTACACAAGCACCGCATGTGCCAGCGACGCGATGGCCAAGGTCCTGGGTCTGCGTGTCGGCGAAATGTTCGGCTACGCGCCGGAAGCGACCGGCTACCCGGCCAACATGCAGCCTGCCCTCGCTTACGCGGCGAGCTACGGCGGCACCGAAGGCCAGAAAGCCTGGGCACTGTTTGAACAGCGTAACTTTAAACCCAACTACGCGTACGCTCCGCAGTTCGCGATCAAGCCGCGCTGATTCAAGCCGGATGAACAAAAGGCCGCCTCGTGCGGCCTTTTTTTTCGTCCCGACGCATGCGCGCCGTGTAACAAGTAGTCGATCAGACAATCCTTCCAAAGCGCAGCCCACCTTTCTCATTTTTGCGACTTGGACACCAATCGCAGCAGGTTCGGCACCAAAGCACGCATATTGCCGCCCTCCTCAAAAAATAATCTTCATAGGCAAATGTTGCGGATTACCCGATTTTCTTACAATTGGTTACGTATTTTCCTGTTCGCATCCTATACTCTGTGGAAATGTGTCTCACGGAAATTTATTTTAGACACAATTACTAGTCGAAATGATACGAGGAACCAGATGCGTCCATCCCGCCTTATCCTGACCCGCACCGTGCTCGCACTCGCGTGCGCTACCATCCTGGCGCCGGCCTCGGCCGCAACCCTGTCGGTCGGCGCCGGCAAGACCTACGCCCGCCCCTGCCAGGCTTTCGCTGCCGCCAAGGCCGGCGACATTGTCGAAATCGCGGGCAACGCCACCTATAGCGGCGACGTCTGCGGCATCTATGCCAGCAACCTGACCATCCGCGGCGTGAATGGCCGTCCGAAGATCGATGCGGCTGGCCAAAATTCGATGGGCAAGGCCATCTGGGTGGTGGTTGGTGACAATGTGGTCATCGAAAACGTCGAAATGTTCGGCGCGAAAGTGCCCGACCAGAACGGCGCCGCCCTGCGCCTGGAAGGCACCAATTTCACCCTGCGCTCGTCTTACCTGCACGACAACGAGAACGGCATCCTGACCGGCGTCAACCTGAACAGCAACATCCTCATCGAGAACAGCGAGTTCGGGCGCAACGGCTACGGCACCGGCTACACCCACAACCTGTACATCGGCAACGTCGGCAGCCTGACCTTCCGCTACAACTACTCGCACGACGCCAACGTCGGCCACAACCTGAAGTCGCGCGCCCGCATCAATACCATCGCCTACAACCGCTTCTCGAGCCTGCCGGAAGGCCAGGCCGGCAGCGGCAAGCCGAGCTACGAGATCAACCTGCCAAACGCGGGCACCAGCTACATCATCGGCAACGTGATCCAGCAGCCGGCCGCGCACAACAACCCGAACCTGATCGCCTACGGCGAAGAAGGCGCGAGCAATCCCGGGCACGACCTCTACGTCGTCAACAACACCTTCCTGAACGACGACACCTCGCGCGGCAACTTCGTGCTGGTCGGCAGCGGCGTCACCAAGCCAATCCTGTTGCAGAACAATATCTTCGGTGGCACTGGCACCCTGAGCAACCAGGTCGGCGCCATCGAGAAGACCAATTACCGCGCTGCCGCGCCGGGCTTCGTCAACCGCGCCGCCTACGACCTGCGCCCGACCGCGAACGCGCTCGTGATCGATGCCGGTTCCGCCCCTGGCGTGTCGGCAGCCGGCGTGGCGCTGGCACCAGGCGCGCAGTACAAGCACGTGGCTGGCGGCGAAGCCCGCCCTGCAGGCCTGCTCGACATCGGCGCCTACGAGGCGGCGTCCGTGACCACGGCGCCGGCGCCGACCAGCTGGGTCACCTGCGCCACCGAATGGGGCACCTGCAGCTTCAGCGGCAGCCGCGAAGTGCGCTACGGCACCGCCACCGCCTTCGTCACCAAGACCGTGAGCGGTCCGGTGCGTTGCGCCAACTCGGTCTTCGGCGACCCGGCCCCGGGTGCCGCCAAGTCCTGCAGCTACGCCGTGGCGGCCACCACCGGTGCGGCGCCGGCCGACGTGAGCTGGACCGCCTGCGCCAGCCAGTACGGCATCTGCACCGTGCCCGGCACGCGCGAAGTGCGCTACGGCGCCGCCGGCAGCTACGCCACCATGATCGTCACCAATTCGGTCAAGTGCTCCGACGCCGTCTTCGGCGACCCGAAGCCGGGCGTGGCCAAATCCTGCAGCTACTCCAGCGTCGCACGCTGATTCCCGCGCTGCGCGCGGGGGTGCACAAAGAAAAACGGCCGCGATTCGCATCGCGGCCGTTTTTTATCGCCCCAGGCGATGCGGGATTACCAGATGATCACGCGGTCCTGCGGCGCCAGATACATCTTGTCGCCCTGCTTCACGCCGAAGGCTTCGTAGAAGCCCGGCTGGTTCTTCAGGGTGCCGTTGGCGCGGAACTGGGCCGGCGAGTGCGGGTCGGTCTTGACCTGGTTGATCTGGGCCGGCTCGCGCATCTTCGCGCGCCACACCTGGCCCCAGCCCATGTAGAAGCGCTGGTCGCCCGTGAGGCCCTTGATCACCGGCGCCGGCTTGCCATTCAGGGACAGCTTGTAGGCCTTGTAGGCGATCGCCAGGCCCGAGTTGTCGCCGATGTTCTCGCCCAGGGTCAGTTCGCCGTTGACGTTATAGCCCGGCAGCGGGCTGTAGCCGGCGTACTGCTTGATCAGCACCTTGGTCTTCTCGGCGAAGCGCTTGCCGTCTTCCTCGGTCCACCAGTTGCGCATGTTGCCGTCGCCGTCGTACTGCGAACCCTGGTCGTCGAAGCCGTGGCTGATCTCGTGGCCGATCACGGCGCCGATGCCGCCGTAGTTGACCGCGTCGTCGGCCTTCGCATCGAAGAACGGCGGCTGCAGGATCGCGGCCGGGAACACGATCTCGTTCAGTTCCGGGTTGTAGTAGGCGTTGACGGTCTGCGGCGTCATGCCCCATTCGTCGCGGTCGATCGGCTTGCCCAGCTTGTTCAGCTCGCGGTTGTATTCGACCACGCGCGAACGCATCACGTTGCCCACCAGGTCGTCACGCTTGACGGTCAGCGAGGAATAGTCCTTCCACTTGTTCGGATAGCCGATCTTCGGGGTGAACTTGGCCAGCTTGGCCTGGGCTTCCTTCTTGGTCGCGGGGCTCATCCAGTCCAGGGTGTCGATCGAGGAGCGGTAGGCCTCGAGCAGGTTCTTCACCAGGACTTCCATGCGCGCCTTGCGCTCGGCCGGGAAGTGTTCCTTCACGTACAGCTTGCCCACCGCGTCGCCCATGGCGCCCTCGATGGTCGACACGCCGCGCTTCCAGCGCGGTTCCAGCTTCGGCGCGCCCGACAGCGTGGTGCCGTGGAAGGCGAAGCGCTGGTCGACGAAGGCCTTCGACAGGTAGGAGGCGTAGCCGTT
Source organism: Massilia sp. IC2-477 (assembly GCF_020707265.1). GTDB lineage: Bacteria > Pseudomonadota > Gammaproteobacteria > Burkholderiales > Burkholderiaceae_D > Telluria. The sequence goes on along the minus strand of NZ_JAJFEQ010000002.1, from coordinate 412,251 downwards.
CACGGTGTGCAGCTGCAGATAGACCTTCCAGGTCTCGAGCGGCACGCGGTTCACGATCTCGGCCATGCCCTTCAGGTAGCTCGGCTGGCTGACGATGACGTAGTCGGTCTTGCCGGCGATGCCGGCTTCCTTCAGCCAGGCGTCCCAGGCGTAGCCTGGCGCCAGCTCGGCCAGCTTGGCCACTTCCACCTTGTTGTAGGTCTTGATCGGGTCGCGGTTCTCGACCTTGGTCCACTGGACCTTGGCCAGTTCGGTTTCCAGGTCGACGACGGCTTTCGCGTTGGCGGCGGCATTGGCGTCGCCCGACAGCGCCAGCATCTTCTCGACGTGCTGCTGGTACTTGGCGCGGATGTCGGCCATCTTGGCGTCGTCCAGCTTCAGGTAGTAGTCGCGGTCCGGCATGCCCAGGCCGCCCTGGTACAGGTCGGCCACGTACTTGGTCGAGTCCTTGGCGTCCTGGTGGATGTAGAAGCCGAAGGGCGTGGTCACGCCCAGGCGGCCCAGGCGGGCAAAGGCGGCCGGCAGCTCGGCCTTGTCCTTGATGGCGGCGATGCCGGCCAGTTCGCCTTTCAGCGGGCTGATGCCCAGCTTCTCGAGGCGCGCTTCGTCCATGTAGCTGGCGAAGAAGTCACCGATCAGCTGCTCTTCCGAGCCGGCGCGCGGGTTCTTCGTGGCGGCCGACTTCTCGATGATGGCGCGCAGCTGCGGCTGGGTGTCGTCGTGCAGCTTGTGGAAGGCGCCCCAGCTCGACTTGTCGGCCGGGATCTCGACGGTCTTCAGCCACTTGCCGTTCAGGTATTCGAAGAAGTCGTCCTGGGCGCGCACGCCCGGCTCGACGTATTCGAGGGCGATGCCGGCGGACAGGGCCTTGCCCTTGGCGGCGCCGGTGGCGCTCTTGGTGGATTCGGCCTGGGCCATCGAGGCGACCAGGATCAGCGCCGCGGCGCTCACTAGACGTCGTTTCATGCGGTTCTCTCTAAGTGTCGTTATTGTCGTTATATGCGCAGCGGGCCGACGCTGCGAAGCGCCGGCCCGTCGTTTCAAGGCCTGATTACCAGATCAGCACGCGGTCCTGCGGCGCCAGGTACATCTTGTCGCCTGGTTTCACGCCGAAGGCCTCGTAGAACTCCGGCATGTTCATCACGGTGCCGTTGGCGCGGAACTGGCCCGGCGAGTGCGGGTCGGTCTTGACCTGGTTGATCTGCTGCGCTTCGCGCATCTTCGAACGCCACACCTGGCCGAAGCCCATGAAGAAGCGCTGGTCGCCGGTCAGGCCGTCGATCACCGGGGCCGGTTGGCCGTGCAGCGACAGCTTGTAGGCTTTATACGCGATCGACAGGCCGGCGTTGTCGCCGATGTTCTCGCCCAGGGTCAGTTCGCCGTTGACGTTATAGCCAGGCAGCGGCGAGAAGCCGTTGAACTGCTTGACCAGCTTGTCGGTGCGGGCCTTGAAGGCGCTGCGGTCGGCGTCGGTCCACCAGTCGCGCAGGTTGCCGTCGCCGTCCGACTGGCTGCCCTTGTCGTCGAAGCCGTGGCCGATTTCGTGGCCGATCACGGCGCCGATCGCGCCGTAGTTGACCGCGTCGTCGGCGCGCATGTCAAAGAACGGCGGCTGCAGGATCGCGGCCGGGAACACGATCTCGTTGGTCGTGCTGCGGTAGTAGGCGTTCACGGTCTGCGGCGTCATGCCCCATTCGGTGCGGTCGACCGGCTTGCCCAGCTTGTTCAGCTGGTAGTTGTACTTGAAGGTCGCGGTACGCATCGCGTTGCCGACCAGGTCGTCACGCTTGATGGACAGCTTCGCGTAGTCGCGCCACTTGTCCGGATAGCCGATCTTCGGGGTGAACTTGGCCAGCTTGGCGCGGGCTTCCTTCTTGGTGGTCGGGCTCATCCACTCCAGGTTGTCGATCGACTGTCCATACGCAACAATCAGGTTCTTCACCAGTTCTTCCATGCGCGCCTTGCGCTCGGCCGGGAAGTGCTCCTTCACGTACAGCTTGCCGACCGCTTCGCCCAGCGCGCTCTCGACCGTGCCGACGCCGCGCTTCCACAGCGGGGCCTGCTCCGACACGCCCGACAGCGCAGTGCCATAGAACGAGAAGCTCTGGTCCACGAATGCCTTCGACAGCAGCGGCGAGTACTCGCGCAGCAGCTGCCACTCGAAGTAGGACTTCAGGGTCGACAGCTCGGTCTTGGCCAGCACTTCGTTCAGGCCCTTGAAGTAGCTAGGCTGGTTGACGATGATGGTGTCGACCTTGTTGCCGATGCCGGCCGCGCCCAGCGCCGCCTTCCAGTCGTAGCCGGGAGCCAGCTTGCCCAGGTCCGCCACGCTCATCTTGTTGTAGCGCTTGACCGGGTCGCGGTTTTCCACGCGGGTCCACTGCACCTTGGCCAGTTCGGTCTCGAAGTCGACGATGGCCTTGGCCTGGGCCGCGGCATCCTTCTCGCCCGCCAGCGCCAGGGTCTTTTCGACGTGCGCCAGGTACTTGGTGCGGACTTCGGCCAGCTTGGCGTCGTCCTGCTTCAGGTAGTAGTCGCGGTCCGGCAGACCCAGGCCGCTCTGCGAGATGTACACGACGTGCTCGGTCGAGTTGCGCATGTCCTGGCTGACGTAGATGCCGTACGGGGTCGACACGCCGATCTTCGCTAGGTGCGCGACCAGGTTCGGCAGGCCCTTCTTGTCCTTCAGGGTGCGGATCTTCTGCAGCTCGCCGGACAGCGGCTTGGTGCCCAGGGCTTCGCGGCGCGCTTCGTCCATGTAGCTGGCGTACAGGTCGCCGATCTTCTGGGTTTCGGAGCCAGTCTTGGCCGACTTGTCGGCCTGCGCGGCTTCGATGATGGACTTGATCTGCGGCGTGGTGTCGTCGCGCAGTTTCATGAAGGTGCCCCAGCTTGCCTTGTCGCTCGGGATCTCGGTCTCTTTCAGCCACTTGCCGTTCAGGTAGGTGAAGAAATCGTCCTGCGGGCGCACGCTGGTGTCGATGTATTGGGTGTCGATGCCCGACACCGGCGCGCCGGCCGGCTGGGTCGGCGCCTTGTCGGCCGCATTCGCAAAGGCTGCCATCAGGGACAGCGTCAGGGTGCTCAAAAGGATTCGCTTCACGAAAATAGTCCTCGATTGCTAGGGGTGCTGGGGTTGGGAAAAAGCGGCCGGCTTGTGGCCGGTCTTCAGGAAGTGCGCGTGATAACGCGCCTGGCTTGCCGTGTAGACCCCAGGCACGGTGATAAAACGCGCCGTGTCGTGGTTCTGCGCCAGCAGGTGATTGCCGAACACGCGCAGCTGCATGTTGGCGGGAAAACGCGGGTGTCCGGCCCGGCAGCGCCGCGCGGACGAGAGAGTCGATTTCTTCATTCTTATAATGTTCTGCCTGACATCCCGCCCACCGTCCTCGACGATAGGGCTGCACCCATTCTAGCGGGTGCGCAAGGGGCAGCAACGGCCTGGGGGGCTTTTTTACTTTTCGATACATGCAGACAGGGCGATATCAGGTATGCATGTGTTGGTACGTCACAACAAGACGGCCTGCGGGAGGCGGTATTGCTACTGGGAATGTAGAATCGACGGGAATAAAAAAGCCCGCGGAGGGGGCCGCGGGCAAAGACCACTTCAAAAAGTGGAGAGAGAAAAACTGGAATTCACTATAGGTTCCCACCCTCGCGTTCGCTTCGACTCTTACAATTGCTTACCAAGCCGGCATATCCGTAACAGGGCGCTTACACAAACCCGCTGTCATGTATGCATAAGCGCATGGTTTGGCCTGCTTCGGAGCAGCCCTCCGTGTTCGGGTTTATACTGGACTTGCGCTACCTCATGCGTGCTGCACGGCACCGAGGCCAGCGCTCACATCGGGTGAACCATGGGCTCCACTTTCAAGAATTCCTGTCTCGTCGGCCTGGGCGTCGTTGCCGGGGTTGCCGCCACCATGCAGTTTTCGGCGCTGGCCCAGAAACCGGTCGAGGCGGGCATGCCGCTTGCTGAGCTGCGCCAGCTGGCCGATGTCTATGGCGTCATCAAGTCCACCTACGTCGAACCGGTCGAAGACAAGGCCCTGCTGTCGGAAGCAATTTCCGGCATGGTGGCCTCGCTCGACCCGCATTCGGCCTACCTCGACCCGCGCGCTTACCGCGAGCTGCGCGAAGGCACCGAGGGACGCTTCGTCGGCCTCGGCATCGAGATCTCCGAGAGCGAAGAGGGCTACGTGGAGATCGTCGCCCCGATCGAGGATTCCCCGGCCTGGCATGCCGGCATCAAGGAAGGCGACCTGATCACCCGGATCGACGGCCACCCGGTGCAGGGCCTGCCGATCGACGAAGCGATCAAGCGCATGCGCGGCGAGCCGGGCAGCAAAGTCACCCTCACCATCGCGCGCAAGGACAGCCCCGAACCGCTGCGCTTTACCATCGCGCGGGGCGAAATCGTCCAGAAAAGCGTCAAGGCGAAGATGGTGGAGCCGGGCTATGCCTGGCTGCGCATCGCCCAGTTCCAGGAGCCGACCGTGGACGACATGGCGGCCAGGCTGCAGGCCCTGTACCGCGACAACCCGGACATGAAGGGCCTGGTGCTCGACCTGCGCAACGACCCGGGCGGCCTGCTGCAGGGCGCGATCGGTGTGGCCGCGGCCTTCCTGCCCAAGGATGCCGAGATCGTCTCGACCAACGGCCAGCTGCCGGACTCGCGCCAGCGCTTCTACGCCCGTCCCGAGTTCTACATGCTGCGCAGCGGCGCCGATCCGCTGGCCAGCCTGCCGCCGGCCTTCAAGAAGCTGCCGATGGTGGTGCTGGTGAACACCGGCTCGGCCTCGGCTTCCGAGATCGTGGCCGGCGCCCTGCAGGATTACAGGCGCGCCGCCATCCTGGGCAGCCAGACCTTCGGCAAGGGCTCGGTGCAGACCATCCGCCCGATCGGCCACGACGCCGCGGTCAAGCTGACCACCGCGCGCTACTACACCCCGGCCGGGCGCTCGATCCAGGCGCGCGGCATCCTGCCCGACTTCCCGGTCGACGAAACGGCCGACGGCGACGGCTTCAACGCTTTACGTATGCGCGAAGCCGACCTCGATCGGCACCTGTCCAACGACCGCGAGAAGGAAGCCGCCACGCGCCAGGAAGACATCGAGGAGCAGATGCGCCTGTGGGCCGACGCGCGCGCGCGTAAACCAGTCGATTACGGCAGCGCCGACGACTTCCAGCTGGCCCAGGCCCTGCGCCACCTGAAGGGCGAGAAGGTGCAGCTGTCCAGGCGCGCCGTCCCCACCGCGACGACGCTGGCGCAGCAGGAGCACTGAGCTCCTTGCACGCAGGTCAAGCTTGTCATTTCCGCCAATTCCCAGCCCCGGCATGAGCGTGTAGAATCGCCGCATCTCTCGGGAAACCCCGGTTAATGTCTTTGAAAGTCCCCAATATGAAACCTGTCGTGATCAGCGGCACTGGCCTGTTTACGCCGCCGTATTCCATCTCCAACGATGAGCTGGTAACGGCTTACAACGCCTACGTCGACCTGTACAACCAGGAGCACGGCGCCGCGATCGCCGCCGGCGAAACCACCGCGCTGGAGCACTCGAGCAGCGCCTTTATCGAAAAAGCCTCCGGCATCAAGTCGCGCTACGTGATGGAAAAGGAAGGCGTGCTCGACCCGACCCACATGACGGCCCGCATCCCGGAACGCGCCGACGAACAGGTGTCGCTGCAGGCCGAGATGTGCGTGGCCGCCGCGCGCGAAGCACTGGACCGCGCCGGCAAGCAGGCGTCGGATATCGACATGGTGCTGGTGGCCTGCTCGAACATGCAGCGCCCTTACCCGGCGATGGCGGTCGAGGTGCAGGATGCGCTGGGCATCGAAGGCTTCGGCTTCGACATGAACGTGGCCTGCTCCTCGGCCACCTTCGGCATCCAGACGGCGGTCGACGCGGTGCGCAGCGGCCGCGCCCGTGCGGTCCTGATGCTGAACCCGGAAATCACCAGCGGCCACCTGAACTTCCGCGACCGCGACAGCCACTTCATCTTCGGCGACGCCTGCACCGCCGTGATCGTGGAAGCAGCGGATACTGCGACCAGCCGCCACCAGTGGGAAATCCTGGACAGCAAGCTCAAGACGAAGTTCTCGAACAACATCCGCAACAACTTCGGCTTCATGAACCGCTTCGACGAAGCCGGCATCGGCGCGCCGGACAAGCTGTTCCGCCAGCAGGGCCGCAAGGTGTTCAAGGAGGTGTGCCCGATGGCGGCCGAGACGATCGCCGACACCGTGAAGAACGCGGGCCTGGAGATCAAGGACGTGTCGCGCTACTGGCTGCACCAGGCCAACCTGAACATGAACCAGCTGATCGCCCGCACCCTGCTGGGCCGCGACGCGGAGCCGAGCGAGGCGCCGGTGATTCTCGACACCTACGCCAACACCTCGTCGGCAGGGTCGATCATTGCGTTCCACAAGTACCAGGATGACCTGCCGAGCGGCGCGAACGGGGTGATCTGCTCCTTCGGCGCCGGTTACTCGATCGGCTGCGTGGTCGTTCGCAAGAAGTAAGCTTGACTGCGTGGGCGGCAGCGCTGCCCACGCAGCAGAGTGTCGATCACAAGCGCGCAGCCAATTCGGCGCCCTCCCGGATCGCCCGCTTCGCATCCAGCTCCGCCGCCAGCGCCGCCCCGCCGATCTTGTGGAAACGCGGCCCGCCGGTCGTGCCTTCCGCCGGCATCAGCTCCGCCAGGCTCTCCTGCCCCGCGCAGATCACCACGTTGTCCACCTCCAGCACGCGCGCCTCGCCGCCGACGGTGATGTGCAGCCCCGCGTCGTCGATGCGCTCGTACTGAACGCCCGCCAGCATCTGCACACCGTTGCGCACCAGGGTCGCGCGGTGCACCCAGCCCGAGGTCTTGCCCAGGCCCGCGCCCGGACGCGTGCTCTTGCGCTGCAGGAGCCAGACTTCGCGCGGCGGATGGGGCCTTGCCGGCGCCACCAGGCCGCCCGGCGTGCTTGACGCAGGATCGACGCCCCACTCCGCCATCCAGTGCGCGGCCGGCACCGGCAGCGGCACGGCCGGGTCGTGCACCAGGAATTCGCCCATGTCGAAGCCGATCCCGCCGGCGCCGATGATGGCCACGCGGCGGCCCACGGGTTTCCCTTCGCGCAGTACGTCGAGGTAGCTCAGCACCTTCGGGTGCTCGATGCCGGGAATGCCTGGCTTGCGCACCTTGATGCCAGTGGCGACGATCACGTCGTCGTAGCCGCCGGCGAGCAGCTCGTCGCGGCTCACCCGGCGGCCCAGGCGCAGGTCCACCCCGGTAAGCGCCAGCTTGCGGCCGAAGTAACGGATGGTCTCCGCGAATTCCTCCTTGCCCGGCACGCGCATGGCCACGTTGAACTGGCCGCCGATGCGGTCCAGGGCATCGAACAGCGTCACCTGGTGGCCGCACTCGGCTGCCACGGTGGCCGCCGACAGCCCGGCCGGGCCGGCGCCGACCACGGCCACGCGGCGCGCCCCGGCCGTCTTGCGGTACACCAGTTCGGTCTCGTGGCAGGCGCGCGGGTTGACCAGGCAGCTGGCCCGTTTGTTGGAGAAGGTGTGGTCGAGGCAGGCCTGGTTGCAGGCGATGCAGGTGTTGATTTCGTCGACGCGGCCTTCGGCCACCTTGGCGACCCAGTCGGGATCGGCCAGGAAGGGCCGCGCCATCGACACCAGGTCGGCGCTGCCCTGCGCCAGCAGCGCTTCGGCGTCCTGCGGCATGTTGATGCGGTTCGAGGCGACCACGGGGATGCGGACTTCGCTGCGCAGGCGCGCCGCCACCTGCGCAAAGGCGGCGCGCGGCACCGAGGTAACGATGGTGGGCACGCGCGCCTCGTGCCAGCCGTAGCCGGTGTTCAGGATCGTGACGCCGGCGGCCTCGAGGGCCCTGGCCACCGCCACCACTTCGTTCCACGTATTGCCGCCTTCGACCAGGTCGAGCACCGAATGGCGGTACATCAGGATGAAGTCGGGGCCAACCGCGGCACGGATGCGGCGCACCACCTCGAGCGCCAGGCGCATGCGGTTCTCGATCGGGCCGCCCCAGTCATCAAGGCGCTTGTTGGTGCGCGCGCACAGGAACTGGTTCAGCAAATAGCCTTCGCTGCCCATGATTTCAACGCCGTCGTAGCCGGCCATCTTCGCCAGCTTCGCGCAGCGCGCATAAGCGGCGATGGTGGCCTCGATACCGGCGGCGTCCAGCGCCTTCGGCTTGAACTTCGAGATCGGCGACTTCAGCGCGGAGGCGGAGACCACGAAAGGCTGGTAGCCGTAACGCCCAGCGTGCAGGATCTGCAGCAGGATCTTGCCGCCCTCTTCGTGCACGGCACGGGTGACGCGCCGGTGGTTGGGTACGTCGCCGATGACATTCAGGGTGCCACCGAAGGGCAGCAGCCAGCCCTGGCGGTTGGGCGAGATGCCGCCGGTGACGATCAGGCCGGCGCCGCCCCGCGCGCGTTCGCGGTAGAACGCGGCCAGCTTGCCGTAGTTGTAGAAGCGGTCTTCGAGACCGGTGTGCATCGAGCCCATGATCACGCGGTTCTTCAGCGTGGTGAAACCGAGGTCGAGCGGGGCGAGGAGATGGGGATAAGTGGTGGACGTCATCACGGCATTACACCGTGATTTCGTGGAGGCGTGTTTCTAAACTTCCAATTCGACCTCAGGCCAGGTGGCTTTCGCGGTCGCGCAGTTCGGCGAAAGCTTCGATGCTGCCGATGTTGACCGTGACCGGGCGCAGGATCGCATCCGGCGACATCGACCGCCAGGCGAACTGCCATTCCTTTTCCTGGGCCTGGCCGGCGCCCTTGGTAAAGGCCGCGCCCAGGCGCGAGCGCACGCCGTATTCCACCGGACCGTCGATGCCGGCCCAGTCAGGCAGGGTACGCTGCACCGCGCGGTGCAGGCGTTCGCCGAACAGTTCGGTGTTATGGATCACCAGGCAGCTGTCGGCCGGGCCGAGCACGTCGAACAGGCGCTTGTCCCATACGGTCGAAAACGACACGGTCAGGAAGAAGCCGGCGGGCACCAGGCGGAACTGGCCGCGCAGCGCGGCTTCCAGTTCGGCATGCGGCGCGTAGCGGTGGAGGGTCGGGGGGCGTTGATAGTCGTGCATGCTGTACTCGATCATTCGGTGGGTGCGCTCTGGCGTGGCTGTTGCAGGGACAGCGTGTGCTGCATGCGCATGAAGCGCGAGGCGATGAAGATCTCGCGCAGGAAGTAGACGAAGCTGCTGATCAGGCCGACCATCGCGAACACGAAGAGTCCGGCGATGTACTGGTCCAGCGGCAGGTTGGTGGTATCACCCAGGAACAGCATCGCAATCACCAGGCAGACCATCAGGCCGCAGCCGGTGCTGGAAGTGATCGCGGTGTTGATCAGGTGCGAGCGGGTGTAGAGGGTTTCGAGTTCGGCCGATTCCTCGTTGCTGGGGCGGACCTTGAGGCGGTCTTCGAGCACCCGGGTGCGGTCGATGATGCGCGCCAGCCGGTTGGTCAGCACGGTCAGCTTGGTCGCCACGCCAGTCAGCAGGAAGACCGGCGCGATCGCCAGCTGGATGACGTGGCCGATGTCGCTGATCTGGATATTCATGGGAAGCGCAATGTTGTTGTAGGTTTGAGCATAGTGTAGCAGCCGCGGCGCGCGACTGGCACCCCGCGCCTGTCAATCAAAGCGGCCGTGGCGCTTGAACTGCTCGGTGGCGTTCACCAGCGCGCGGGCGATACCGGTCTCGAGGGCGCCGTGGCCGCCGTCCGGAATCATGTGCAGCTTCGCCCCCGGCCAGGCCTGGTGCAGGCGCCAGGCCGACAGCGGCGGGCAGATCACATCGTAGCGGCCCTGCACGATGACCGCCGGCAGGTGGGCGATGCGTCCGATGTCGCGCACCAGCTGGTCCTCTTCCAGGAAGGCGCCGTGCAGCATGTAGTGCGACTCGAGGCGGCCCACGCCCAGGTCGAGCGCGTCGGACGAGGCTTCCTCCGGCTGCGGCAGCAGAAACACGCGGCGGCCTTCGAAGCGGCTCCAGGCGCGCGCGGCTGGCCAGTAGACCTCGGGATCGCCGCACAGCAGGCGCTCTGCATAGGCCTTCAGCAGGTCGCCGCGCTCTTCCTGCGGAATCGGGGCCACGAAGTCTTCGTACAGCTCGGGGTAGAACCACTTCACGCCGTTGATGAACCAGTCGACTTCCGCCTTCGTGCACAGAAAGATCCCGCGCAGCACGAAGCCGAGGCAGCGTTCGGGGTGGGACTGGCCGTAGGCCAGCGCCAGCGTCGAGCCCCAGGAACCGCCGAACACCAGCCATTGCCGGATGCCGAACATCTGGCGCAGGCGCTCGATGTCGTCGATGAGGAGCTGCGTGGTGTTGTTGCGCCACTCGCCCAGCGGCGTGGACTTGCCGGCGCCGCGCTGGTCGAACAGGATCACGCGGTAGGCGCTGGGGTCGAAGAAGCGCCGGTGCTGGGGCGACAGGCCGGCGCCCGGCCCGCCGTGCAGGAACAGCACCGGAATGCCGTTGGGGTTGCCGACTTCTTCCCAGTAGATCGTGTGCAGCTCGTCGACGGCGAGCATGCCGTGGCGGATGGGCTGGATCGGCGGGAACAGGGACGGCGGCGTGGCAGGCATGGTTCTCTTTCGGCGGGTGACAGCCGATTGTAGCCTACCGCCACGGCGTTTCAGAAGAAGGTGTTGAGCGCCTCGCGCACGTTGTAGGCGTCGTCCACCGCCAGCAGGACCTGCCACTTGTCGAAGGTGGTGCAGGGATGCGAGATGCCGCAGCCGACCAGGTCGCCCACGCGCAGCGCGTCGCGCATCCCGCCCTCGGGCAGCGACAGGTAGGCATGCTGGTCGTTCATCTTGACGATCTCGCAGCCGGGCGGCAGCGCGCTCGGCGCCCCTGCCTCGCCCGGACGGTGGGTGAACAGCGGCGTCGGCAGCGCTTCGTCATAGGATGCGTCGCGCTTGCCCATGGTGAGGATGGCGAGGCCCGGTTCGGGGCGCGACTGCACCGTGCTCCACACCTCCAGCGCCGGGCGCAGGCCCTCGCCGTGGGCTTCGCGGGCGTCCAGCTGGGCCAGCAGGCGCTTATATGAGCCGTGGTCGCTGGTCAGATAGCAGCCGCTGCGCAGCACGGCGCGCACCGGGCGCGACAGGCCGTCCACGCCGGCAAAGCCGCGCGCCACCAGATCGAAGTACGAGGAACCCCCGGCCGACAGCAGGATCTCGGCGCTGCCGAACAGGCCTTCGCCGTCGGCCGTTTCGACCAGGTCCACCAGCTCGGCCAGGAAGGCGCGCACCGCGCGCAGGTCGGCCTCGCGGTCCTGGCTGACGAGCAGACCTTCGTAGCCTTCGAACCCGGCCAGCACCAGGCCGTCTGCCCCGGCGATGGCGCGCGCCACGTCGAGCGCTTCCCTGGCGGTGCGGCAGCCGGCGCGCTTGCCGGCCAGGCCGAGTTCCACCAGCACCGGCAACGGACGCGCCAGGCCGCGTGCGCCCGCCGCTTCCGACAGTCGCGCGACACCGGCCAGGGAGTCGGCCAGCACGAAGCACTCGAAATCCGGATCCTCGTGCAGCAGCGCCAGCACGGCGGCAATGTCGGCGCGTGCCACCAGCTGGTTCGCCAGCAGCACGCGGCGCACGTTGAAGCGGTAGGCCACCTGGACCTGGGTGGCGCTGGCCAGGGTGATGCCCCAGGCGCCATTGGCCAGCTGGGCCGCGAACAGCTGCGGACTCATGGTGGTCTTGCCGTGCGGCGCCAGGGTGGCGCCGTGGCGCTCGCAGAAAGCCTTCATCCAGGCCAGATTGTGCTGCAGTGCCGACGTCTTCAGCACAGCCACCGGGAAGGAGGTGTCGCCGCGCAGCACATTCCAGCCCTGCAGGCCGACCGCGCCCTGGCGCAGCGCTTCGGTGATCGGCAAGCCCTTGGTGCCGGGCAGGAGCAGGTGTTCGTCGAGGCTGGACAGGGCGAGGCCGTCGCGGGGCAGAGTGTGCATGGCGGTCACTGGTTAAAAGTCGTTGCGGCTATTGTACCGAGGCTGGGCGAGGCGAAAAAAAAGCACCGCCGCAGCGGTGCCTTCCCTTGCGTCACGACCTCGGCATTACTGCATGTGCTGGCCGCCATTGATCGCGATATTCGCGCCGGTCACGAACGCCGCTTCTTCGGACGACAGGTAAGCGACCAGGCCGGCGACTTCTTCCGGTTTGCCCAGGCGGCCCATCGGGATTTGCGGGATGATCTTGGTTTCCAGCACTTCGCTCGGGATGTCCATCACCATCTTGGTGCCGATATAGCCTGGCGAGATGGTGTTGACGGTCACGCCCTTGCGTGCCACTTCATAGGCCAGCGCCTTGGTGAAGCCGTGCATGCCGGCCTTGGCCGCCGAGTAGTTGGTCTGGCCGAAGGCGCCCTTCTGGCCGTTGACCGAGGAAATGTTGATGATCCGGCCCCAGCCGCGCTCGACCATGCCGTCGCAGACCGGCTTGGTCATGTTGAACACGGAGTCGAGGTTGGTCTTCATCACCGCGTCCCAGTTCGGCTTGTCCATCTTCTTGAAGGTCATGTCGCGGGTGATGCCGGCGTTGTTGACCAGCACGTCGACCGGGCCGACTTCCTGCTCGACCTGGCGCACGCAGGCCTGGGCCGAATCGTAGTCGGACACGTCGCAGGGATAGGCCCGGAAGTCAAAGCCCTGCTCTTTCATCTGGGCCAGCCAGCCGTCGGCCTTCTTGTTACCCGGCGAATACGTCGTGACGACCTTGTATCCCAAAGCGGCCAGCTTGATGCACACCGCCTCGCCCAGGCCGCCCATGCCGCCCGTCACCAATGCTACTCGTGCCATTGTCTTCTCCAGTTTTAGTTGTCAGTCACTGCTACCGCATTTACTCCAGGCGGTCAGTCGCGTTCGACCGCCAGCGCCACGCCCATGCCGCCGCCGATGCACAGGCTGGCCAGCCCGCGCTTGGCGTCGCGGCGCACCATTTCGTGCAGCAGGGTCACCAGCACGCGGCAGCCGGAGGCGCCGATCGGGTGGCCGAGGGCAATCGCGCCGCCATTCACGTTGATCTTCGAGGTATCCCAGCCCATTTCCTTGTTGACCGCGATGGCCTGGGCGGCGAAGGCCTCGTTGATTTCCATCAGGTCGATGTCTTCGTGGGTCCAGCCGGCCTTTTTCAGGCACAGCTGGGTCGCCGAGACCGGGCCCATGCCCATGATCGACGGATCCAGGCCGGCCGAGGCGTAGGCCTTGATGCGCGCCAGCGGGGTCAGGCCCAGCTCCTTGGCCTTGGAGGCGCTCATCATGATCACGGCGGCGGCGCCGTCGTTGATGCCGGAAGCGTTGCCGGCGGTGACGGTGCCCTCTTTATTGAAGGCGGGGCGCAGCCCGCTCAGGGCTTCCAGCGTGGAGCCGTGCTTCGGGTATTCGTCGGTGTCGAAGATGGTCGGGCCCTTCTTGGAAGGAATCTCGACGGGGATGATCTCGTCCTTGAACTTGCCTGCTTTTTGGGCAGCTTCGGCCTTGAGCTGGGATTGCAGCGCGAATTCGTCCTGTTCGGCGCGCGAGACCTCGTACTTGCGCGCGACGTTCTCGGCGGTCACGCCCATGTGGTACTGGTTGTAGACGTCCCACAGGCCGTCCACGATCATGGTGTCGACCAGCTTGGCGTCACCCATGCGGAAGCCGTCGCGCGAGCCGTTCAGCACGTGCGGCGAAGCGCTCATGTTTTCCTGGCCGCCGGCGATGACGATCTGGGCGTCGCCGCACTTGATGGCCTGGGCCGCCAGGTGGGTAGCCTTCAGGCCGCTGCCGCACACCATGTTGATGGTCTGGCCCGGCACCATGTCGGGCAGGCCGCCCTTGATGACGGCCTGGCGTGCCGGATTCTGGCCGGCGCCGGCGGTGAGGACCTGCCCCATGATCACCTCGCTGACCGAGGCGGGGTCGATGCCGGTCCTGGCCAGCAGTTGGCGGATCACGTGCGCGCCGAGTTCGGCAGCAGGGATCTTGGCCAGTGTGCCGCCGAACTTGCCGACCGGCGTGCGGCCAGCGGCCACGATGACGACGTCTTCCATGTTGATCTCCCTAATTCCCGGCGCCGCCGGGCGATTGTTCAGACAGCAGGGTTGCGAAACCATGCATGTTACGGTGGGTGGGGTGCTGATGTTTGAGCAAAATCAATCTTATCAGTTTACTCACCGAATACAACCGCGCGACGACTGGCTTGCGCTGGGATGTTGCGCGTTTTTTGAACAGCAATGGAACACCCATTTCTACTAGGAATCATGCGTACGTAACTGTCCTTTCGGTCAAATTTCACAGTAGAATGCACGAGCGCAACGCCAACCAGACTGTTTTATGCCGAAAAACCCAAGCTCGCTGCCCATCGAAATCAAGATCTCCACGGTCGTCGCCATCTCGACGATCCTGCATTCGGCCGACCCGGTCGTGATCGATGCAGCCCTGCGCCAGATGACGGGCGGGGTGTCGGATTTCTTCGAGGACGAGTTCGCGGTGATCGACATCGCCGCCATCGCCCATGAGGGAGAGGCGATCGACTGGCCGGCCCTGGTGGCGCTGCTCAAGAAATACCGGCTGAACGCCGTCGCCGTGCGCGGCGCCGGCCCGGGACTGGCGGACACGATCCGCGCCCATGGCCTGTCGCTGGACGACGGCAGCAGCGGCGTGCGCGCGCCCGAGCACAAGGATGTGCAGGAAGCAAGCGCAGCGGCGCCGGCGCCGGCGCCCGAGCCGACCCCGGCGCCGACGCCCGCCCCGACCGCCGCGCCGGCTCCGGCCCCGGTATCGGCCATGATCATCGATACCCCGGTGCGGGCCGGCCAGCGCATCTATGCGCGCGGCAGCGACCTGATCATTACCGCGGTCGTGAACAATGGCGCGGAAATCATTGCCGACGGCAGCATCCACGTGTATGCGCCGCTGAACGGCCGGGCCCTGGCAGGCGCATCGGGCAACCCCGAAGCGCGCATCTTCGCCCTGGCCATGCAGCCGGAACTGGTGTCGATTGCAGGCGTGTACCGCACCTTCGACGACGGGTTCCCGAACGACCTGACGCGCCAGCCGGCCCAGATCCGCCTGGTCGGCGACCGGCTCGACATTTCGTCGCTGGCGCCGGCCTCGCGTGCATAATCCCCCATAGACCGCAGATACCTGCTAGAACTGTAAAGGACCTTTTTGTGGCACGAATTATTGTTGTGACGTCCGGCAAGGGCGGTGTGGGCAAAACCACTTCGAGCGCAAGCTTTTCGAGCGGCCTGGCCCTGCGCGGCCACAAGACCGCCGTCATCGACTTCGACGTCGGCCTGCGCAACCTCGACCTGATCATGGGCTGCGAACGCCGCGTGGTCTACGACCTGATCAACGTGATCAATGGCGAAGCGACCCTGAACCAGGCCCTGATCAAGGACAAGCACACCGACAACCTGTTCATCCTGCCGGCCTCGCAGACCCGCGACAAGGATGCGCTGAGCGAAGACGGCGTCGAGCGCGTGCTCAACGACCTGGTCCAGATGGGCTTCGAGTTCATCATCTGCGATTCGCCGGCCGGCATCGAGCACGGCGCGCTGATGGCGCTGACCTTCGCCGACGAAGCGATCATCGTCACCAACCCGGAAGTGTCCTCGGTGCGCGACTCGGACCGCATCCTCGGCATCCTCCAGGCCAAGTCACGCCGCGCCCAGAGCGGCTCGGAGCCGGTCAAGGAACACCTCTTGATCACCCGCTACTCGCCGAAGCGCGTGGACGCCGACGAAATGCTGTCCTATCAGGACGTGCAGGAAATCCTGCGCATCCCGCTGATCGGCATCATCCCGGAATCGGAGTCGGTGCTGCACGCCTCGAACCAGGGCAATCCGGCGATCCACTTCAAGGGCACCGACGTGGCCGACGCCTACGAAGACGTGGTGGCCCGTTTCCTGGGCGAAGACCGTCCGCTGCGTTTCACCAACTACGAAAAGCCGGGCCTGTTCCAGCGCATCTTTGGAGCCAAGTGATATGCCTATCCTGAACTTCCTCTTTCCCAAAAAAGAGAAGAGCGCGACAGCGGCCAAGGAGCGCCTGCAGATCATCATCGCCCGCGAGCGCACCAACCGCGCCGGCCCGGACTTCCTGCCGGCCCTGCACCGCGAGCTGATCGAAGTGATCTCGAAGTACACCAAGGTCAGCGCCGACGACATCAAGATCTCGCTCGACCGCCAGGGCAACCTGGAAGTGCTGGACGTGAACGTGGTGCTGCCGGACGCCTGATTCGCCTGCCCGCCGCGAACCGATGCCAGTCAGTGCAGCTGACTGGCATTTTTTTTATCACTCGTCGTCTTCGGTCGAGACTTCCAGCCTGAGCTCGCCGACCCCAATCACGCCGCCCCTGGGGCTGTGGTCGCCGTTGATGCGCACGAACGAGAGCGACAGCGCACTCAGTTCATCGGCCAGGGCGCCGGCCAGATGACGCCGGATCGGGTAACGCAGCTGCACGGCCCCACCCCCGTGATGGGCGGCGCTGTTGATCTTGAAGGCACCCAGGTTGCCGATGTACAGGTTCAGCGGCCGTCCCAGCGCCGTGCGGCGCGAAGGAATGTTCAGGTACAGCTCGTAATAGAAGCCGCCCTGTTTGGCCAGCTCGGCCAGTTCGACGCTGTCGAGCGTGATGTGCACCGAACGGTAAGTGTCGGCGCGGCCCGGGATGCGGCCCGCCTTGTTGCCCCCGATCGCGGCCAGCGTGCGCGCATGCTCGGCACTGATCGGCAGCTGGACGCTGAGCGAGTTCTCGTCTAGGCCGACCTTCTCGGCACCGCTCAGCGCGAACCTGCCCTTGCCGGTCTCGCGCGGCGACGGGATGCGGAAGGACCCGACCGGCGGCAGGGACGAGGCCAGTTCGCGCGCTCCCGCCTGCGCCCGCCGGATGTTCGGGTCGGCGAGGCGCGCCAGCGGCAGCCGGGTCGGCAGCGCTTCGTTCGCGTAGCGGTAGCCCAGGCTGCTGCGATTGCTGTAGGTCGACAGGCGGGACAGGCTCAGGCTGCTGTTGTAGACGTGGGTGCCGGACCAGTAGGCGTTGGTGGTGGCCGGCATCTTGCGTCCGCCGCCCGCGCTCACCCAGGCCACCCAGAGCCGGTCGATGTTCGCATGGTGCAGCCAGAAGATGGGATCGATGGGCGACTCCATGGTGGCCATCACTCCGCCGATCAGGTCATGGACCGGGTTGTGCGGCGCGTCTTCGCACAGGGTCTCGAAGGCATTGCTGGTGCCACGCTGGAAGTTGAGCACCGTCGGCGCGAAGGGCGCCATGGTGAGCACCGGCCGCACATTGGTGTTGATGCGCGCCACGAACAGTGGATTGGCATTGTTCGGGTTGGTGAACTCGGCCGGCAGGTTCGGGTAGCTGTAGTAATCCCAGTAAGGCAGGACCAGCAGGCTGTCGCCGGACACCGTGCGCAGGCGGCGCTCGAAGTGATACAGGTAGCCGCGGTGCCAGGCCAGGAAATACGGAATGCTGTGCGGGCACTTGTTCAGGTGGATGCTGGTCCAGTACGCCCAGCTGTTCGGGTCGGCCGCATTGGTATTCGCCTTCATGAGCCGGACCGCCTTGAGCAGCGAGTCGTAGCGCGGCGTGGTCTTGAAGGCCTGCCACTCGGGGCGGATCTTCAGGGTGGTCTGGGCCAGCACCTCGAGCGGCAGGCTCGCCGCGCCGAGTGCGAGCGCGGAGCGCTCTAGGAACGCCCGCCTGCCTGGTCTTGCCTGTGTCATCGTCAGCCTCGTCTGGTCGATTGGTCGATTCGACGATACCGGGCCGGTCCCGGCGGGGCTTGAGATGGCGCGACCCGGCGCCAGCCCTGTCAGCGAATCGCTGTCCGGGCTGTGCTGGATCAAAGTTTCCGAATGGATCTAATGCTAGGAAATTTCCGGTTTGCAGCTTCTAGACTGGCACCTGGGCCGTTCCCATGTCGATCACGCGCGCCTTCTGCAGCTCGCGCGCCACCTTGGCGCAGGCTTCCACGTGCTCGTATCCCATCTTGCGGAACAGTGCGAAGCCGATCGCCGCCGAGGCCACCTGCCCGGCAATCGGTACCACCTTGGTCACGGTCTTGGCCGCGATCTTGATGCCGGCGCGCTTGAACAGCTGCAGCACCAGGGTCTTGGTCACAAGCTTGCCGACCAGCATGCCGCCCACCGAAGCCGCCGCCTGGTAGGCCAGCACCCGCATACGGGGATGGAGGCGCTCGATCTGCTGCTGGCTCAGGCCGAACTCCTTGTTCACTTCCTCGACCAGCACGGTGAAGGTGGTCAGGTCGGACAGCACGTCCACGCCCGGCAGCGGCACCGCCGCCACCCCGGCCGATACCAGGGCGCGCTTGCGCACCATCTCGCGGCAGCGCTCACGCGCCAGCTCGATGTCGGCGCCGGTCACCGGCTCCAGTTTGGGCGCCTCGCTAGTTGCCGCCACGTCTTTCTTTTTGCGTCGAAACAACATATCGCCTCCGGATTACCATCGTCGGGACAAGTGTAACGCCCTCTGGCGTTTCGCCTTAACACAACAGAAGCAAGTTTCATAACGCAAATTCGTTATTTTTCCGTAGCGCTATTTTGTGAAAGTCTGCTATATTCGGTTTAACCCTTGTAGGACCCTTCCTACAAGGGTAACCTTACCAGTAGATGTCCTATGAAGATCGCCGTTCTTGAGCAAGACCGCAGCCAGGCCGAACTGATTTGCCAGGTGCTGACCGCCGCCGGGCATACCTGCCACGCCTACGACAGCGCCAAGGAATGCCTCGCCCAGCTGCGCAAGGAAAACGCGGACATGCTGGTCATGGATTGGAACGTGCCAGACATGGAAGGCGCCGAGATACTGCGCCGGGCCAAGGAAAAAATGGCCTCGAACGCACCGACGATCTTCCTGGTCGGCAACAATGCCGAGGACGACATCATTGCCGGCGTCACCGCCGGCGCCGACGACTACCTGGTCAAGCCGCTGCGCCGTGGCGAACTGGTGGCGCGCGTCTCGGCCCTGCTGCGCCGCGCCTACCCTTCGCAGAACAGCGCCGAGCAGCTGCAGTTCGGCCCCTTCACTTTCGAAACCCGCCCGGGACGCCTGCTCAAGGATGGCTCGATCATCGACGTCACCCAGAAGGAATTCTCGCTGGCGCTGCTGTTCTTCCGTAACATCGGCCGCCCGCTGTCGCGCGCCTACATCCACGAATCGGTGTGGGTGCGCGATACCGACGTGCCTTCGCGCACCATGGACACCCATGTCTCGCGCGTGCGCAACAAGCTGAGCCTGCGTCCGGAGAACGGCTTCCGCCTGGTGCCGGTCTACAGCTACGGCTACCGCCTGGAAAAACTCGGCGCTTGATGCGCTTGCCTGCATTATCGTAAATGCACCAGGGCGGCCGGCCCCGGCCGGTCCCTGAAACCCTGCTCGCACAAGGGTATAATGGCTGTAACCCTGTCGACCCCGTCCCACCATGCAACTGCTTGCCGTTGGCCTGAACCATACCACCGCACCGGTCTCGCTGCGCGAGCAGCTGGCGCTCGCGCCTGACCAGCTCGGCAAGGCGGTGCAGGCGGCGCGCAGCTGGTTCGCGCGCCAAGGTTCGGGGGTCTCCGGCGACGAAGCGGCGATCCTCTCCACCTGCAACCGCACCGAGATGTACGCGGCCAGCGACATCGCCAATCCGCTCGACGCCTCGGCCCAGTTCCTGGCCCACTACCACGCCCTGAATTTCGCCGAGCTGCGCCCCCACTTATATATGCTGCCGCAGGACAGCGCGGTGCGCCACGCCTTCCGCGTCGCCTCCGGGCTCGATTCGATGGTGCTGGGCGAGCCGCAGATCCTGGGCCAGATGAAGGATGCGGTGCGCAGCGCCGAGGAAGCCGGCGGCCTCGGCACCTACCTGCACCAGCTGTTCCAGCGCAGCTTCGCGGTGGCCAAGGAAGTGCGCACCACCACCGAGATCGGCGCCCACAGCGTGTCGATGGCAGCGGCCGCGGTTCGTTTATCGCAGCGCATTTTCGACCGCATCGCCGACCAGCACGTGCTGTTCATCGGCGCCGGCGAGATGATCGAGCTGTGCGCCGCCCACTTCGCGGCCCAGAACCCGAAGTCGGTCACCATCGCCAACCGCAGCATGGAACGCGGTCAGCTTCTCGCCGCCCGCTACAACGGCGAGGCGATCCGCCTGGCCGACCTGCCCGAACGCCTGCACAGCTTCGACATCGTGATCTCGTGCACCGCCTCGACCCTGCCCCTGATCGGCCTCGGCATGGTCGAGCGCGCAGTCAAGGCGCGCCGCCACCGTCCCGTGTTCATGGTCGACCTGGCCGTGCCGCGCGATATCGAGCCGGAAGTCGCGCGCCTGGACGACGTCTTCCTGTATACCGTGGACGACCTGGCGCAAGTGGTCCAGACCGGCATCGAGAGCCGCCAGGCCGCCGTGGCCCAGGCCGAAGCCATTATCGAAACGCGCGTGCAGTCCTTCATGAACTGGATCGGCGACCGCGCCATGGTGCCGGTGATCCGCGACCTGCACGAGTCGAGCGAGGCGCTGCGCCTGGCCGAACTCGATCGCGCCCGCAAGCTGCTGGCGCGCGGCGACGATCCCGAGGCGGTGCTGGAAGCGCTGTCGAAGGGCCTGACCGCCAAGTTCCTGCACGGTCCCCAGCAGGCGCTGCACCACGCCCAGGGCGACGAGCGCGCCCGCCTGGCCAGCCTGCTGCCCCAGCTGTTCCGCGGCCGCCGTTAGCGGCCCTCTACCGATCCGTCGTGCGTCCTGCCGTGGACGCGTCCCGGCCGCCCTGCGGCTACCAAGACTCTATTCGAACCCCATGAAACCATCCATGCTGGCCAAGCTGGACCAACTGGCCAACCGACTCGTCGAACTGGACGAACTCCTGATGTCCGAAGGCGCCACCGCCAACATGGACAGCTACCGCAAGATGACCCGCGAGCATGCCGAGCTGTCGCCTTTGGTGGCCCTGTACAAGCAGTACGGCGCGGCCCAGGACGACATCGCCGCCGCCCAGGAGATGGCGCAGGATCCGGAGATGAAGGAATTCGCCCAGCAGGAGACCGAAGACGCCAAAGCGCGCCTGGCGGCCCTGAATCTCGAGCTGCAGAAGATGCTGCTGCCGAAGGACGCCAACGACGAGCGCAACATCTTCCTCGAGATCCGCGCCGGCACCGGCGGCGACGAATCGGCGCTGTTCGCCGGCGACTTGCTGCGCATGTACACCCGCTTCGCCGAACGCCAGCGCTGGCAGGTCGAAGTGGTGTCGGAGTCGGCGTCGGACCTGGGCGGCTACCGCGAAGTCATCGTGCGCATCATCGGCAACGGCGTGTACTCGAAGCTGAAATTCGAATCGGGCGGCCACCGCGTGCAGCGGGTGCCCGCCACCGAGACCCAGGGCCGCATCCACACCTCGGCCTGCACGGTGGCCGTGATGCCTGAAGCGGACGAGGTCGAGGACGTGAACATCAACCCGGCCGACCTGCGCATCGACACCTACCGCGCTTCCGGCGCCGGCGGGCAGCACATCAACAAGACCGATTCGGCGGTGCGCATCACCCACCTGCCGACCGGCATCGTGGTCGAGTGCCAGGACGACCGCAGCCAGCACAAGAACAAGGCGCAGGCGATGAAGGTACTGGCGGCGCGCATCAAGGACGTGCAGATCCGCGAACAGCAGTCGAAGGAAGCGGCCACCCGCAAGAGCCTGATCGGCTCGGGCGACCGCAGCGAACGGATCCGCACCTACAACTTCCCGCAGGGGCGCCTGACCGACCACCGCATCAACCTGACGCTGTACAAGCTGGACATGATCATGGACGGCGACCTGGCGGAGCTGACCAATGCGCTAGCGGCGGAGCACCAGGCGGAACTGCTGGCGGCGCTCGGGGATTGATTTTGTAGGGTGGGCGGGTCTCCCGCCCACGCGTTCAACTACCATTAGCACTATCGCGAATATCATCCTGTCGCGACCACCGCGTGGGCGGGAGACCCGCCCACCCTACGTTAAGCAAAGATTAAGTGGTAACGCAGGCTTCATGCGAGAATGGCCCCCGTCCGAACCACACCGATAACAACACCATGATGCTGCCTTCCAACCGCCAGATCCTGTACGCCATCTCGTCGATCTGCTTCGCGCTGATCGCGGTCGCCCTCTACCTGCAGCACATCCAGCAGATGCTGCCCTGTCCGCTGTGCGTGATCCAGCGCTACATGTTCCTGGCGATCGGCGTGGCCAGCCTGGTGTCGGCCATCAGCGGCAAGGTCCGCGAAGGCACCGTGCTGGCCCTGCTGGCGGCGCTGGGCGGCCTGTACACGGTCGGCAAGCACCTGTGGGTGATCGCCCATCCGGGCTTCACCTGCGGCATCGACCCGATGGAGACCTTCCTCAACAAGATCCCCACCGCCGAATACCTGCCCTGGCTGTTCCGCGCAGACGGCCTGTGCGAAGGCGCCACCGATTCGCTGATGGGTCTCGCGATCCCGCAATGGTCGGCGGTCTGGTTCGTGGTCCTGACCCTGCTGCTGGCCTTCGTCCTGCTGCGCAAACCGGCGCGATGACCACGCAGGTAGAAGCCGGCGCCACCCTGCGCCAGCTGCAGGCGGGGCTAGGGCTCGACCCACTGGAAAACCGCATCCTGCTGTGCCATGCGCTGGCTTTGCCGCGCGTGGCCCTGATCACCCAGTCCGAGCGCGCCCTCACTGCCGACGAAGCGGCGCGCCTGGCAAGCCTGGTGCAGCGCCGCCTCGACGGCGAACCGATCGCCTACATCGTCGGCGAGCGCGAATTCTTCGGGCTGCCGTTCCGGGTCGCACCCGGCGTGCTGATTCCCCGTCCCGACACCGAACTGATCGTCGAACTGGCGCTGGAGCGCCTGCCGCAAGGGGGCCGCCTGCTCGACATGGGCACCGGCAGCGGCGCCATCGCCGTGGCCTGCGCCCACACCCGCCGGGACGCCGTTGTGACCGCGCTCGACCTCAGCGACGAGGCCCTGGCCATCGCGCGCGCCAACGCGGCAGCCAACGGCGCCAGCGTGCGCTTCCTACGCAGCGACTGGTTCGCGGCCGTGGGTGAGGAGCGCTTTGAGCTCATCGCCTCCAATCCGCCCTACATCGCGGCCGGCGACGCCCACCTGGCGCAGGGCGACCTGCGCTTCGAGCCGGTCGGGGCCCTCACCGACCATGCCGACGGCCTGTCGGCCCTGCGCAGCATCATCGCGGGTGCCCCCGGCCACCTGGTGTCCGGCGGTTGGCTGCTGCTCGAACATGGCTACGACCAGGCCCATGCCGTGCGCGACTTGTTGCAGGCACGCGGCTTCAGCGACGTGCAGAGCTGGCGCGACCTGCCCGGCATCGAACGGGTCAGCGGCGGCCGCCTGCCCTAGCTTGCGCGACGCCGGCCGCGGCGTTGCTACAATGACCATTCCTTGACTGCCAGCCCCGACGGGCAACGCATGCGCAAACTGTTCGCTTCGATCATCCTGCTCGCTCCCTTCGTGTGCGGCGCCGCCGACACGACGACCGAGTCCGCGCGCCGGCTGTTCGAGCGCGAATGGCAGTGGCAGCTGCGCCAGCAGCCCGAATACGCGACCGGCATCGGCGAGCATCGCCACGGTGGTCTGCTGTCCGACACCTCGCTGGAGGCGCGCGCCGCGGCGGTCGAACACGCGCGCAAGGTGCTGGACGAAGCGCGCCGGCTCGAGCGCAGCGAACTGCAGGGGCAGGACCGCATTTCCTACGACCTGTTCTTGGCTGCGCGCGAACGCGAACTGGCGGCGGCCGCTTTCACCGCCTTCGATCCGCAACCGATCAGCAGCTGGGACGGCCTGCACCTGCGCCTGCCGCGCCTGGTCGCGCAGATGCCCTTCGCCACCGAGCAGGATTACCGCAACTATCTTGGACGCCTGAACGCGCTGCCGGCCCACGTCGATGGCCTCATCGAGCAGATGCGCGCCGGGATGCGCGCCGGCTGGACCGTACCGAAAGTCGTCCTCACTCCAGTGCCGGAAGCCTTGCGCCGCCTGCGCGAAGACATCGCTGCCGGGCCGCTGTTCGCGCCGCTCCAGCGCATCCCCGCAGCGATCGAAGCGGAGGTGCGCGAAGACCTGGTCGACGGCGGCATCAGCGCGCTGGCCAATGCCGCGGTCGCGCTGTACCGGCTGGAAGACTTCCTGCGGGCCGAGTACCTGCCCGCTGCGCGCGACACCATCGGCGCGGCCAGCCTGCCCGGCGGCGCGGCCTGGTACGCCTTCCTGGTGCAGAGCAGCACCACGACCGGGCTGTCCCCGGCCGAGGTGCACGCGATCGGCCTGAAGGAAGTGGCGCGCATCCGCGCCGAGATGGCGGCGCTGGTGCCGCGCACCGGCTTCAGGGGCGGCCTCGATCGCTTCCTCGTGTTCGCGCGCAGCGACCGGCGCCTGTTCTTCGCCCAGCCCGACGCGCTCCTGGGGCGCTACCGCAAGGCGCTGGCGCGGGCCAAGGCCAGGCTGCCGAAGATCGTCGGCACCGTGCCGACCGCGGAGATCACGGTCAAGCCGATGCAGGATGGGATCGCGCAGCCGGTGGCCTATTACGAAGCCGGCAGCGACGAGCGCAGCGCCGCGCTGGTGGTCAACCTCACGCAACTGGGCACGCGCTCGATCTGGCAGGTCGACAGCGTGGCCCTGCACGAAGGCCTGCCGGGCCACCACCTGCAGGTGGCGCGCGCGCAGATCCTGTCCGAAACTGCGCTGCCCGCCTTCCGCCGCCACGCATGGTTCGACGCCTTCGGCGAGGGCTGGGCCACCTATGCCGAAGGCCTGGGCGCGCAGCTCGGCTTCTTCGACGATCCGTTCTCGCGCTTCGGCCAGCTCAATGAAGAGATGCTGCGCGCGGCGCGGCTGGTGGTGGATACCGGCATCCATGCCCAGGGATGGTCGCGCAAGGAGGCGATCGACTACCTGAACGCGCACACCGCCAACCCGCCGCAGGACAACGAGGCCGAAGTCGACCGCTACATCGCGCGCCCGGCCCAGGCGCTCGGCTACAAGATCGGCCAGCTGCGCATCGCCCTGCTGCGCGACCGCGCCCGCGCGGCGCTGGGCGGACGCTTCGACCTGCGCCGTTTCCACGATGCGGTACTCGGGAACGGCGCGCTGCCGGCCGACCTGCTGCAGCGCCAGGTCGAGGCCTGGATCCTGAGCGAAAAAGAGGCAGGCCGCCCGGCTGCGCCGCGTGCCAAAGGGACTGCCGGCCAGGAATGAGGGGCCTCCCGGCGCGCCGCGCGTTTTTCGGTTACTCTCTGCTCCAATCCGCATTGGCAGTATAAGAAAGGAAACACCCGTGTCGAATCAACTCCAACGCCGCCTCGCCCTGCTCGACGACGACGACCACCGCGCCCTGCTCGGCCAGGGCCTGCGTGGCATCGAACGCGAAACCCTGCGCGTAGACCGGCAAGGCCACCTGGCGCGCACCCCGCACCCGGTCCAGCTCGGTTCGGCACTGACCCATCCGCAGATCACCACCGACTATGCCGAAGCCCTGCTGGAATTCATCACCCCGGCCGAGCACGACATCTCCGTGGTGCTGAACCACCTGGACGCGATCCACCGCTTCGCCCATGCGCGCCTCGATGGCGAGATGCTGTGGAGCGTGTCGATGCCCGGCGAACTGCCTTCCGAGGAAGAGATCGAGATCGGCTGGTACGGCAAGTCGAACATCGGCATGCTCAAGCACGTCTACCGCCGCGGCCTGGCGCTGCGCTACGGGAAGGCGATGCAGTGCATCTCGGGCATCCACTACAACTACTCGCTGCCGGAAAAGCTGTGGACGCTGGTGGCCGCCAGCGAAGGCATCATGGAAGAACGCCGCCATGCGCTGCGCGACTTCCAGTCCGAGAGCTACATCGCGATGATCCGCAACTTCCGCCGCTACAGCTGGCTGCTGATGTACCTGTTCGGCGCCACCCCGGCCCTGACCACCAGCTTCCTGCGCGGCCGCCCGCACGGGCTGCAGACGCTGTCCGAGGACACGCTCTACCTGCCCTACGCGACCAGCCTGCGCATGAGCGACCTCGGTTACCAGAACGATGCCCAGGCAGGCCTGCGCCCGCACGAGAACAGCCTGGAAAGCTACGTCACCAGCCTGATGGCGGCCGTGAACACGCCCTACGAGCCTTATCAGGCGCTGGGCACCAAGAGGGACGGCGAGTGGATCCAGCTGTCGACCAACGTTTTGCAGATCGAGAACGAGTACTACTCGACGATCCGCCCGAAGCGCGTGATCCGCACCGGCGAGCGCCCGGTGCAGGCGCTGTGCAACCGCGGGGTGCAGTACATCGAGGTGCGCTGCCTCGACGTCGATCCGTTCGAGCCGGTCGGCATCAGCCTGGAAACGGGCCGCTTCCTCGACGCCTTCCTGCTGTTCTGCGCCTTCGAAGAGAGTCCCCTGATCAGCGCCCACGAGGGCCAGGTCCACGCGCGCAACTTCGCCCGCACCGTCAAGGAAGGGCGCGACCCGGCCCTCACGCTCACCCGCGACGGCCTTGATGTGCCGCTCAAGGACTGGGCGCTGGAACTGGTCGAACGTATCCGCCCGGTGGCCCAGCTGCTGGACGACCAGCACAACGACGGCAACGTGCACGAATCCTCGCTCAACCTGCAGAAGGCCAAGATCATCAACCCGGACCTGACACCGTCGGCGCGCGTGCTGGCAGAGATCCGCAGCCTCGGCTCGGCCACCGCTTTCGGCCTGCGCCAGAGCGAACTGCATGCGGCAGCGTTCCGCGACAGCCCGTTGATGCCGGCCGAGGAAGCGCTGTTCGACGAGATGGCGCGCAGTTCGCTGGCCGAGCAGGCGGCGATCGAAAAGACGAATACCGGCAGCTTCGACGACTTCGTCGCGGCCTACAACAGCAGCACGCTGTGCGGCAACCACTGAACCTGGTCCTCCAGGGATGCTCACGTTCTACAACGAACACCATGCCCAGCAGGCCCCCTGCTCCGGGCCATGGGACGAGCATCCAGATGCGCTCGCGCTGACGCTGGCGGAGTTCGAGCGGCGCGGCCTGGGCCGCATCGTGACGCCGCAGGGCGTGCCCCTGGTCTCGCTCGAGCGCGTGCACACGCCGCGCTACCTGCACTTCCTGCGCAGCGCCTGGAGCGCGTGGACGGCGCTCGATCCCGCCAACGCGCAGCGCAATTTGCTGCCCACGCTCTGGCCGGCCCACGGCGTGCCAAGCGCGCCGGAGCCGGACGACTTCTTCGCGCGCCTCGGCCTGTTCGCCTCCGACAGCGGCACGCCGATCGGCGCCGGCACCTGGCTCGCCGCCAGGACCGGCGCCGACTGCGCCATCAATGCCGCCCACGCGCTGCGGGTGGGCGAACGGGCCAGCTTCGCGCTGACCCGGCCCGGCCAGCATGCGCGCGCCGAAGGCTTCGGCGGCGGCTGCTTCCTGAACACGGCGGCGCTGGCGGCCCAGCACCTGCTGGACGACGGCCTGGGACGCGTGGCCATCCTCGACATCGCGCGCCACCATGGCGGCGGCGCCCAGGACATCTTTTATGCGCGCAGCGATGTGCTGGCCGTGTCGCTCCACCTCGACCCGCGCCAGGCCTACCCGTTCTACAGCGGGCATGCCGGTGAACAGGGTGCGGGGGCGGGGCTGGGCTACACCATGAACCTGCCCTTGGGACGCGATTGCGGCAGCGCCCAGTGGCTGGCCGCGCTGGAGACGGCCTGCGTCAAGCTGGCCATGTTCCGGCCCGAAGCACTGGTGGTTCCGCTGGGCGGACTGGCGCAGTGCTTCGGCCTGCAGGGCGGCGACCTGCTGCGCATCGGCGAGCGCATCGCCCACCTCGACCTGCCCACGGTCTTCATGTTCGAGGGCGGCCACGGCGCCGTGCACATCCTCGAAGGCTTCGAAACCGCCGCGTGAGCGTGATACGCGCGGCTCCCAACCTATTTCATTCCCATGATCGACTGGCAGTTCACCCATTTCAACGACCTGACTCCCGCCGAGCTGTACGAAGTGCTGGCCCAGCGCCAGGACGTGTTCATCCTCGAGCAGACCTGTCTCTACCCCGACATCGACGGCCTCGACCCGCAGGCCCACCACCTGCTCGGCTGGCGCACGGTCGACGGCCAGCGCCGGCTGGCGGCCTACCTGCGCGTGCTGGGTCCGGGCGTGAAGTACACCGAGATGTCGCTCGGCCGCGTCATCACCACCAAGGCCGCACGCGGCAGCGGCGCCGGGCGCGCGCTGCTGAATGAAGGCATCGCGCGCGCCGAGGCGCTCTACCCGGGCCATCGCATCCGCATCGGCGCCCAGCAATACCTGGAACAGTTCTACCAGAGCTTCGGCTTCGAAACCGTCTCCGCACCCTACGACGAAGACGGGATCATGCACATCGACATGCTGCGCTAGCGCGCCGGCGCCAGCAGCACGGCGCGGCAGTCGCCCTCCTCGGTGCAGGCGTAGGCGGCGATCTGGCGGGCGTCGTTGATGCCGACGGCGTCCAGCACTGTCCAGATCCCGCGTTTGGCGACCAGGTCGTTCAGGTCGTGCATCACGCCGTCGCGGTAAAGGAAGGCATGCGAAAAGCTCTCGCCCGGCACATCGCCGGCGCGGGTCGAGTAGCCGACCACCATGCCGGCATTGTTCAGGGCGCGCGCCTCGGTGGTGGCGCCGCCGAAGGAGCCGAGGTCGGTCATGGCGCCGCCGCGGTACAGGAAGGCGTGCTGGACGTCGGCATTCACGAAGCTCGTGCCGGCCACTTCGCCGCGCTCGTTGATGGCCGCGGCCGCGCTCGACGGGCCTCCCAGGGTGCCGAGGTCTTTCATGACGCCCTTCGCATACAGGAAGGCGCGCTGGGCCGTGAAGCCGCGCAGGAAGGACACGCCAACGACCGCGCCGGCCTTGTTGATGCCGGTCGCGCGTGCCACGCCGCTGCCGAGGCTGCCGATGGCGGTCATCTTGCCGCCCGAATGGAGAAAGGCGCGGTCATTGCCGGCGCGGTCCAGCGCATACCCGGCGACCTGGCCGCTCGTATTGATGGCGGTGCCGAAGGTCGGGCGGCCGTTCAGCATGCCGAGGTCGCGCGCCGCGCCGCCCTGGTACACGACGGCATGGGACACGCCGTTCTTCGTCTCCGAGGAACCGGCGACCTGGCCGGTCGGGCTGATGGCCGCCGCCACGCTGCCATTGCCGCCAAGCGTGCCCAGGCTGCTCATGCTGCCCTGCGACCACAGGAAGCCGCGCCCGTCCGGCCCGATACCCACGATGCGCCCGCTGGCGTCGATGGCGTGCGGCGTGGTGTTGGACGGCAGGAAGCTCATCGTGTAGACGGACTGGCTGTGCGCAGCGAGCGGCGCGAGGAGTGAAGAGGACAGCAGGAGGGCAGGCAAGGAATAGCGCATGACGAACCTTTGATGCTTGAGTGAAGGGGACTTGCAGCATCTCGGATAGCCAACCCAGCAGGTTTGAGATATATCAATGTCCAAAATCTCATCTGGACTTCTTTCGGCGACGCGGTTGCGCCGCCAGCCGGCCTGCCACGCAGACAATCACGGTTGCGAGCAATAGCCAGCCGTCGGGCTCGCCTTGCGCGGCGCGCAGCGGCAGGCAGGCGGCAACGGGCGCCACAGGCGCGGTGGCGGACACGGAAGGGAGAGCGAGGAAGAACAGCAGGAAGGGAAAGCGCATGGGCGGAGGCTGGCGGAGTCGTCGGGACTCGCAGCATCGGGCATCCAGCACGCCCGCCCCCTGCGCAAGCGCAGGCGTGCACGCAAAAAAAACCGGGGCAGCGCCCCGGTTCATTTGCCAGCAATGTCTTACTCGACCTTGGTCAGCGTGATCTCGAACACCAGGCCATTGCCTGGCGGGACGCTACCCGAACCGCGGTCGCCGTAGCCCAGGCTTGCCGGCACTTCGATGGTGCGCTTGCCGCCCACCTTCATGCCGGTGACGCCCTGCTCGAAGCCCGGGATCACGGCATTGGTGCCGAGCTTGAACGAGAAGCTGTTCGATTCGACGCGGGTGCCCTTGTGGTCGGCGGCCGACGCGCTGTACAGCCACAGGATGTAGGTCACGGTGGCGGTCTTGCCGGAGACGGCTTCGGCTCCGGTACCGACGGTGTCGTCCTTCTTCACCAGCTGGGCCGGATTGTTCGGGTTGGGCGTACCGGAATCGCCACCGCCGCCGCCGCAGGCGGTCAGGCTGAGAATGGCGGCGAAGGCGGCGGCGAGGAGGAACTTCAGCTTCATGAGACGGATCCTTGGGGTGGAAAGTAAAGTGCGAAAAGTTAATGCAACGTAATTTCGCACCTTACCGGAGCCGTCTCCGGGCGTCTGTCCCCCGACTGTCCGTCTTTTGTATCGATCTGTCCTTATTTGTAATGGGGTGGCAGCATCAGATCTCGACCTGGGTGCCGAGCT
The DNA here is from genome assembly GCF_020707265.1 of Massilia sp. IC2-477. Taxonomy (GTDB): domain Bacteria; phylum Pseudomonadota; class Gammaproteobacteria; order Burkholderiales; family Burkholderiaceae_D; genus Telluria. The sequence continues at coordinate 381,837 of NZ_JAJFEQ010000002.1, read as the reverse complement.
CGATGACCCGGTTCGGCGGGATCTGATAGTAGTCGGCAGCGGCACGCGCATTACGCGACATCATCACGTACAGGTGCTCGCGCCATGGCGCCATGCCGCCGCCCGGCGCCGAGATCACGGTCTGGCGGGCGATGAAGAACGAAGTCTCCATCATCTCGAAGTTCAGGCCGAGGCCGCCGCACTGGCGCAGGATCCCCGGGATGTCCGGTTCGTCCTTGAAGCCGTACTGGACGTTGAGCTGGAAGCAGTTGTGGCCGAGCTCCACCACCTCGACCTGTTCCTCGCTCGGCACCCACGGCACCTCGCGCATGTGCACAGTCAGGAACACAACGCGTTCATGCAAGACCTTGTTGTGCGACAGGTTGTGCAGCAGGGCATGCGGCACACCGTCGCTCTCGCCGCGCAGGAACAGGGCGGTCCCGGGCACGCGCGCGGGCGGCGCCACGAACAGCGATTCCATGAAGGCTTCCAGCGGAATCGCATGCTTTTCCAGGTTCTCGAACACCAGCTCGCGGCCGCGCTTCCAGGTCAGCATCAGGGTCAGCAGGACAGTGCCGAGCAGCAGCGGGAACCAGCCGCCATGGAACAGCTTGAGCGTGGTCGACGAGAACAGCATCACGTCGATCACCAGGAAGAAACCGGTCGCCCCCAGGCACACGGCCAAGGGCAGGCGCCAGCGGTAGCGCGTCACGAAGAAGGTCAGGATGGTGGTCGCCATCATGGTGGCGGTCACCGCGATGCCGTAGGCGCCGGCCAGTTCGTCCGAGGAACCGAAGCCGATCACCGCGATCAGCACGACGGCCAACTGCACCCAGTTGACGGCCGGGATGTAGATCTGGCCGATCTCGCTTTCCGAGGTGTGCATGATGCGCATGCGCGGCAGCAGGCCGAGCGCGATCGCCTGCTTGGTCATCGAATACGTGCCGGAAATCGTCGCCTGCGAGGCAATCACCGCCGCCATGGTCGACAGGATCACCAGCGGGATCACGCTCCAGGTGCCGAGCTGGTGGAAGAAGGGATTCTCGACCGCGTCCGGCTGCATGATCAAGAGGCCACCCTGGCCAAGATAGTTCAGCACCAGCGCAGGGAAGGCGATCATGAACCAGGCCATGCGGATCGGCCTGCGGCCGAAGTGCCCCATGTCGGCGTACAGCGCTTCGGCGCCCGTGATCGCCAGCACCACGGCGCCCAGGGCCACGAAGGCAAGCAGCTTGTTTTCCATCATGAAGCGCAGCGCATGCCATGGATTCAGGGCGTTCAGGATCACTGGCGCTTCGATGATGTTGATGATGCCCATCACGGCCAGGGTGAGGAACCAGATCAGCATGATCGGGCCGAAGAAGCGGCCGATGCCGGCCGTGCCGTGGCGCTGCACGCTGTACAGGATCACCAGCACCACCACTGCCAGCGGCACCACGTAGTGCGACATGCCGGGGGCCGCCACTTCCAGGCCCTCGATCGCGCCCAGCACCGAGATCGCCGGCGTGATCACGCTGTCGCCATAGAACATGGTGGCGCCCAGCACGCCGATCACCAGCAGCGGGAAGTGCCAGCGCGAGTGTTTCGTGACCGAGTTGGTGGCCAGCGCCATCAGCGCCATGATGCCGCCTTCGCCGCGGTTGTCGGCGCGCAGCACCAGCGTGACGTACTTGAGCGAGACGATGACCGTCAGCGCCCAGAAGATCAGGGAAATGATGCCGAGGATGTTGGGGGTGGTAAGGGGAAGGCCGTGTTCGGCGTCGAAGATCGCGCGCAGGGTGTACAGCGGGCTGGTGCCGATATCGCCGTAGACGATGCCAATGGCAGCCAGCGTCAGCGCCGCGATGCTGCTCTTCTTGTTTTCGGAACTCAAGGTTGCACCATTGTTCTGTTCTGGTGCGCCGCACCATAAAATAACGACAAGAAAATTGCAAGAAGATTTCTTAGAACCTATGTCGGTAGGTATGAGGAAGTGGATGCCGATGCATGGGAAGCGCGGGCAAGGCGCGAGGAGGCCGCATGGCTGGCCATGCAACGACGAGCAACGCGGCCCCCGCTTTCCAGGCGCGGCAGCAACGACTCATACCTGCCGAGATAGGTTCTTACGCATCATACACCTACGCAAAAAGGCCCCGCGCCAGCAGAGATATTGCGCATCAGGGATAATGTCATCCCAGCAATCGTCTCTCTCCTCCCATGCGTTCCGGTATCCTGTCCGCCGCCCTCGCCTTCCTGTGCTGGGGTCTCTTCCCTATCTATTTCCATGCGATCGGCGAAGTGCCGCCGGCCCAGATCCTGGCGCACCGGGTGCTGTGGTCCCTCGGCTTCCTCCTGATCGTGCTGGCCTTCCGGCGCCAGTGGAAATGGCTGGCGCAGGTGCGCCAGCCGCGCGTGTTCTGGAGCTTCGTGGCCTCCGCCTTCCTGCTGTCGGCCAATTGGCTGGCCTACATCTGGGCGGTGAACAACGGCCATGTGATCGAAGCAAGCCTCGGCTACTTCATCAATCCACTGGTGAACATCATGTTCGGGTTCCTAGTACTGAAGGAGCGCATGCGTCCGGCGCAATGGGGCGCGATCGCGATCGCTGCGCTGGGCGTCGCCTGGCTGACCTGGCAGGCGGGCTCGGTGCCCTGGATCGCGCTGTTCCTGGCGGCTTCCTTCAGCGGCTACGGCCTGCTGCGCAAGACCGCGGCGCTGGGTGCGCTGGAAGGCCTCTCGTTCGAGACCATGGTGCTGTTCCCGTTCGCGGCCGCCTATGTGGCCTGGCTGACTGTTAACGGAGGCAATGTCTTCCTCGAGGTGGACTCGGATACCACCCGCGTGCTGCTGGTCGCGGCCGGCCCGATCACGGCCATCCCGCTGCTGCTGTTCGCCACCGGCGCGCGCAAGATTCCGCTCTCGATCCTCGGCCTGCTGCAGTACCTGTCGCCGACCATCCAGTTCCTGCTGGGCGTGTGGCTGTTCCAGGAACACTTCAGCAGCGACCGCCTGGTCGGCTTCGCGATGATCTGGGCCGCACTGGCGCTGTTCGCCGGCGAAGGCCTGTGGCGCAACAGGACCGCCAGCGCCAAAACCTGATCCGGGACCGCGCGGGACACAAAAACCAGTGTCCCGCGGGACGGGTTCCGGGTATCCTGTGCACCTTAAACAACACCAGAGTCAAAGCATGGCCAATTACGTCTATACCATGAACCGCGTGGGCAAAATCGTCCCGCCAAAACGTCAAATCCTGAAAGATATTTCCCTGTCCTTCTTCCCCGGTGCGAAGATCGGCGTGCTGGGCCTGAACGGCTCGGGCAAGTCGACCCTGCTGAAGATCATGGCCGGCATCGACACCGACATCCAGGGCGAAGCGCGCCCGATGCCGGGCCTGAACATCGGCTACCTGCCGCAGGAACCGCAGCTCGATCCGGAAAAGACCGTGCGCCAGGAAGTCGAAAGCGGCCTGGGCGAAGCGTTTGAAGCACAAGCCAAGCTGGAAGCCGTGTACGCCGCCTATGCGGAAGAAGACGCGGACTTCGACGCGCTGGCGAAAGAGCAGGAACGCCTGGAATCGATCATCGCCGCAGCCGATGGCGGCAACCTGAACCTGCAGATGGAAATGGCCGCCGACGCGCTGCGCCTGCCGCCGTGGGACCAGAAGATCGGCGTGCTGTCCGGCGGCGAGAAGCGCCGCGTGGCGCTGTGCAAGCTGCTGCTGAGCAAGCCCGACATGCTGCTGCTGGACGAACCGACCAACCACCTGGACGCCGAATCGGTCGAGTGGCTGGAACAGTTCCTGCTGCGCTTCCCGGGCACCGTGGTGGGCATCACCCACGATCGCTACTTCCTCGACAACGCCGCCGAATGGATCCTGGAACTGGACCGCGGTTCGGGCATCCCATGGAAGGGCAATTACTCGTCGTGGCTGGACCAGAAGCAGGCACGCCTGAAGCAGGAAGAAGCGACCGAATCGGCACGCCAGAAGGCGCTGGCCAAGGAACTGGAATGGGCGCGCCAGAATCCGAAGGCACGCCAGGCCAAGTCCAAGGCCAGGTTGGCCCGCTTCAATGAACTGAGCGAATACGAATACCAGAAGCGCAACGAGACCCAGGAGATCTTTATTCCTGTGGCCGAGCGCCTAGGCAATGAAGTCATCGAGTTCAAGAACGTCTCGAAAGCCTTCGGCGACCGCCTGCTGATCGACAACCTGTCCTTCACCGTGCCGCCGGGTGCGATCGTCGGCATCATCGGCCCGAACGGCGCCGGTAAGTCGACCCTGTTCAAGATGATCGCGGGCAAAGAGCAGCCGGACAGCGGCGAAGTCGTGATCGGCAAGACCGCCAAGGTCTCGCTGGTCGACCAGAGCCGCGACGAACTGGCCAACAACAAGACCGTGTTCGACGACGTCTCCGGCGGCGCCGACATGCTGAGCGTGGGCCGCTTCGAAATGCCCTCGCGCGCCTATCTTGGCCGCTTCAACTTCAAGGGTTCGGACCAGCAGAAGGTGGTCGGCAACCTGTCGGGCGGTGAACGCGGCCGCCTGCACCTGGCCAAGACCCTGCTGCAGGGCGGCAACGTCCTGCTGCTAGACGAACCGTCAAACGACCTGGACGTGGAAACCTTGCGCGCCCTGGAAGACGCCCTGCTCGAGTTCGCCGGCAGCGTGATGGTGATCTCGCACGATCGCTGGTTCCTGGACCGTATCGCGACCCACATCCTGGCCTTCGAAGGCAATTCGCAGGTGACCTTCTTCGACGGTAACTACCAGGAATACGAAGCTGACAAGAAGAAGCGCCTCGGCGAAGAAGGCGCGAAACCGAAGCGCATCCGCTACAAGCCGCTCACGACCTAAGCCCTTGTTTCGTAATGGAAAGCCCCGCATTGCGGGGCTTTTTTTTATTCGCGGAAACGGAACGCAGGTTTGCAAAAGTCGTGTGTAGAATCGTCGCGTTTAGGCCTGTAGGCCAGGGATCTGCGCTGCCGTTCTGCGGCCTGCGCTGACAGTGCTTATGATTGATTACCGCAACAACCGCGTCCCGGGCGGGACCTTCTTCTTCACGGTGCGCCTGCTCGAACGGGGAAGCACCCTGCTAACAGACCATATCTCCGCCTTCGGCGAAGCCATGCGCCTGGCGCGCGTGCGCAAGCCCTTCCACGTCGATGCCTGGACGGTCCTGCCGGACCATGCGCATGCAATGTGGACGCTGCCACCAGGCGACCACGACTGTTCCAGCCGTTGGCGCGCAGTCAAGATTGCCTTTTCCAAGGCCTTGCGCAAATCCGCCATGCCGGATGTCAACGAGGGCGCGATCTGGGAGCGCCATTACCAGCACTACCGCGTCGGCGACGACCACGAATACGCGGCGCTGGTCGACTATACCCACACCGATGCGGTACGCCATGGCTTCTGCAGCCATCCGCGCGAATGGCCCTGGTCCTCGCTGCACCGCTTCATCAGTGCCGGACACGAGGCGCCGGCGCCGGAGCTGATCGTGCCGCCGTGGATACACCGGCCACAGCCAAATGGCTTCGCCCGGCTGTAAACGGTGGTCGGCTCCGCCGACCGCGCGTTCAACTAGCGGATACGTCGCTGCAATGCATGCTTGATCTGGACGCGCGGTCGGCCGAGCCGACCACCCTACAAAAACAAAAGGCCCCGCAGGGCCTTTTGTTCTGGGTGACAGAATCGCTTAGAAAGCGTACTTGGCACCGATGGTGAACACGTCGGCCTTGGCGCCGAAATCCTTGCTCTTGCCATAGCGCTCGTATTCGCCGACCAGCGACACGTTCTCGTTGATCTTGTACTCCGCGCCGACTGCGCCATAGGCTTCGGTCTTGCTGCGGCTCATGCTGGCGTTGACGAGCTCGAGTTCGTTCTTGACGCGGGTAGCGCCCAGCTTGCCGTACACCGAGAACTGCTCGTTCACCGGCATGCTTGCCTTGGCGGCCAGGTAGAAGGCATGGCCTTCGGTCTCGCCACGGTTGTTCACGCCGCCGATCGAATAGTTGACGTCCGACTTGCGGAAGTCCGTATAGCCCGCCTCGACACCCCAGGTCTGGTTGAACTCGTAGCCGCCGAAGAGCTTGCCGGAAGCCTTGTAGCCTTCGGTGTCGACATTGGTGGCGCCGGACGTCTTGAAGTCATGGTCGGCGCTGGCAATACCGGCGCCGACATAGGCGCGCGGGGCAGTGGTGGTCTGGGCCTGGGCAGCCGACATGGCGGCTGCGGATGCGATCAATACAGCGACAAGCTTCTTCATTACGCGAATCCTTTACATGACTGGTTCGCGATTCCCATCGAATCGCGATGTAGCCAAGATAGCATTCAGGTTTCTTAATTAAAGGCCCAGAACCCGTAAAAACTGTAAGCAGATGTAACTTAATGACCGAAGAGTTAGATATTTTATAAAAAGATCATGAAAAATCGATGCTGCTTACACGATGTTCCTGAAAGTTAGATTAAGACGAGGGCCAGTGGGTTTGGCAGTTTTGTTGATTCCGTGCATCCAATTGGCCTGCATCTGCCCCGCCATGAACAGCAGGCTGCCATCGGTCAGCGGCAGCTTCAGGGTCTCTTTCGTGAGCTTGTGGCGCAGGATGAAAGGCCGGGTCGCGCCGAAGCTGACCGAGGCGATCGCCGGCTCAAGGCCCAGCTCGGGCTCGTCGTCGCTGTGCATGCCCATGCTGTCCCGGCCGTCCCGGTAATAGTTCAGCAGCACGCTGTTGTAGCGCCGGCCAGTCGCCTCTTCGGCGGCCCGGCGGATGGTGTCGAGCAGCGGCGTGAACGGCAGCGGCGCCAGGCTCAGGCCCGAATAGCGGTAGCCCTTCTCGCCATGCCAGGCGCTGAGGCGCGGTTGCAGGTGACGCTTGCCGTAGACGACCACGCTTTCCTCGCGCCAGTCGGTTTCGGTAATCAGACGCGCTAGCACCTCCTCGTTCGGCCAGGGCAGCGGCAGCTGGGGGAGAAAGGCGAGTTCGCCGTCGCGGATCGGGATCGGGATCGGCTTCAGATCGGCAGCTGGGGCGAATAAGTCCATTGTGCAATGTTTATGGCTATGATGAGGCTTTCCCCTCACCCCATCATTTTCGCATGGACAAACGTCATTTCCTGGGCGCGGCACTGGCGTCAAGCGCCCTGCCCGCGCTGGCGGCCACCCGAAAGACAGCGAGCGGCCCTACCCTGCTCACGATCACCGGGGCCATCGAACGCAGCAACCGCGGTGCGCTCGACCCGGTGCGCGACCAGATGATGTTCAAGCAAAAGCTGGCGTTCACGCGCGCGCTGGCGCTGGACTTCGCGGCCATCGCCGCCCTGCCGGCGCGCACGATCCGGCCGACCCTTGAATACGACGGCAAGCCGCATGCCTTGCGCGGGCCGCTGTTGGCGGACGTGCTGGCACTGGGCGGCGCGCGGCCGGCGGACCAGGCCAAGGTTTTGCTGCGGGCGGTGGATGGCTATGCGGCGGCGGTCCCCATGGGCCAGCTGCGGGCCTGGGGCTTCATCGTGGCGACGCACCTGGACGGCCAGCCGATGGCGCTCGGCGGGCTGGGACCCTTATGGGCGGTATACGACGCCGACCGCGTGCCGGAAATGGCGGCGCGGAAGGTCACGGAACGCTTCGGAGCCTGCCCCTGGGCGCTGTACCACATCGAGGTACAGCCTTAAAGCGCTTGGCAAAACTCCGAGGGCAAGGCGCATCTTCGAAGACAGTACGCCAGTACGGCGAGACGATGCGACGCAGCCATCGGGGGAATTGCCGGGCGCTTTCAGGCGTAGGCTTCGGCCAGGCTCATGACGCGCGGGGTCACGGTGATGCCGACGTTACCGAACAGCGTTTCGATCGCGGCCAGGTTGGCCTGGCATTCCTCGGCCTTCCAACCGTTGAACAGATCGGTGCCATCCTTCTGGAAGTGCAGGTCCAGCACCTTGCCCTTGTCCTTGTGGACATAGCTCTGCTGGTGGATATTCTTGAAGCCGAGTTCGGCCAGACCCGCCAGCACGGACTGCGGCGGATTGTCCGGATCGGTGGCCAGGAAAACACCGAAGGTCTTGCCGGGCGGTTTTGCGGCGACATCGATATCGTAAATACCCGGGGCCTTGGTGACGCTGGTGCTCTTCAGGAACAGCATGTTCTCTCCTTATCCTCTTACCTGCTTCGAACGCAGGTGGATCGGTTTGTATTGATCAGCAGCCTAGCTTATTGCTCTCTGGGAACTTTGTCGATCTTTGTCTGCACTTTTTTGGGTTTAGCGCAGCAATAGCCCCCAAACAGTGCCGCCAATTAACAACGCACAAGCCAACATCCCTGTAATAAAGCCAACTTCCCGCTTTGCCGGATCACGGTAATAGCCCAGCGCGTAGGCAATCCGGCCCAGGCACCACAGCATGCCCCCAAGCGCCGCCCAAACGTCGCCCAAATAATAGGCACACATCCACAACGGCACCAGCAACAGGGGCAACTGCTCGAGCGTATTGGCTTGCACCCGCTGGCAGCGCTGGAACTCTTCCGGGCCATCCATGATGGGCGCCGGAATGTCGTGGCGGATGCGGGCGCGGCCGGCGTTCACGCCGGTCCAGAAATACACGCCGAGTGCGGCCAGGGTGGCCCAGGCAGTCAAGAACATCGAAAATCCTGTGAATAAAGTGGGGATAAAGCCGGGATAAGACAGGGATAAAACGGGATAAGTCAGCCTGCGCCGCGCTTGCGGCGCGCCAGGTCGGCGGTCGGCGCCACCAGGGCTTCGTACAACTGGCCGGTGAAGGGGTCCCAGCGCGTGACAGCCTCCTGCTGGCGCGCCACGGTGGCGAAGTCGCCGCGCGCGACCGGGCCGCTGAGGGCTGCTTCAGGGCCGAGGCGGAACACATTGGCCAGGGTTTCGCTGGCCAGCGGCCGCGCTAGTTCGCGCGCGACCTCCGGCGGCACGCCGGCAGCCTGGTAGGCGCGCAGCGCGGCGTCAAGCACCGTCACCAGGTAATTCGACGCGAACACGGCGGCCGCGTGGTAGACCGTCTTGGCGGCGGGATCGATGCGCACGATGCGCGCGCCGATCGCGGCGAAGGCCGGCTCCAGCACGGCCAGGGCCTGCGAGTCGCCCTCGATGCCGCAAAAGGTGCCGGCGAAGCTCCCTGCGACCGCTGCCGGGTCGGCAAAGCTGCGGATCGGGTGCACGCTGGCGACAAAGGCGCCGGCCTCGCGCGCCGCCTGCAGTTCGCTGGAGGCCTTGGCGCCGCTGCAGTGGAACACCACGGCGCTTGCCAAGTGGCCGGCTCGCGCCAGCGCTTCACAGGCAGGCACGATGGCGTCGTCGCCCACCGCCAGCATCCACACCTGCGCGGGACGCATCCGCACCAAGGTGTCGCAGGCGCTGCCGGCGCCGATGAAAGCGACGGCCTCACGCGCACCGTCCGGGCTGCGGGTCAGCACGTCCTGCACGGCGAACGTGCCGGTGGCGGCGAACAGGCGCCCCAGCGCGCGGCCGACGTGGCCGGCGCCGACCAGGTTCAGCGTCGGACTCACGTCAGAAGCTGGAGCCGGGCAGCTCGAGGAAGGCCAGTTCTTCCGGCGTGGAGGCGCGGCCGAGGATGGCGTTACGGTGCGGGAAGCGGCCGAAGCGGGCGATCACGCCGCGGTGACGGTGCGCATAGTCGAGCGCTTCACCGAAGCCTTCGTGCTGGCCAGCCAGTTCGGTGAACAGGCTCACGCACTGCTCCTGCATGTGCGCGTCTTCCGCGTGCTCGAAGGGCATGTAGACGAACTGGCGCTCGACGGGTGCCAGCGCCAGGTGTTCGCTGGAATCCACCAGCTGGCGCGCGCTGGCCAGTGCCAGCGTGTCCCCAGCAAAGGATTCCGGCTTGCCGCGGAAGGCATTGCGGGTGAACTGGTCGAGCACGATGATGCGCGCCAGCGTGCCGCGCGGTCCCAGCTCGTCCCACTCGCGCAGCCCGCCCGCCAGCGCCTGGCTGATCAAGGCGCCGAAGCGCTCGCGCAGGGCGGCATCGAAGGCTTCGTCCTTGCGGAACCATTCGACCCGCTGCTTCCCGTGGCCTTCAGCGCCCTCAGGAAGGAACCAGAAATCGAGAACGTCTTGTGCTTGCATTGATGAACCCCAGTAATGAATAGCGATAGTTATTATTGTTGTTTTTTGCTTAATTGCGGGCGTGCGAGAGCTGGAAGGCTTCCAGGCCTTCGAAGGCGGCCAGCTCGTCGGCCAGCTCGGACAGCGAGGCCCCGCTTTTCCTCGACAGGGCCAGCGCCACGAAGCGCCATTCCTGGCGCCCTTCGTCGCTGCTGATGGTCAGCGAGCTGCCGGCGATCTCGTAGCCGCGCTCGAGCGCCGCCGTGCGCAGCACGTCTTCGCGCGGGAAGACCTGCGGCTTGAAGCGCATGCGCACCGCCACCGCGTGACGCGACGGCAGGATGGTTTCTAACCGGTTCAGGTAGATCATGATCATGCCCGAGAAGAAGGCCAGGCCCATCGCCGCCAGGTAGAAGCCGACGCCGACCAGGATGCCGATCGCGGACGAAGCCCAGATCGAGGCTGCCGTCGTCAGGCCGCTGATGTTGAAGCCTTCGCGCATGATGACGCCGGCGCCGAGGAAGCCGATGCCGGTCACCACGCCCTGGATGATGCGGGTCGGGTCGACCGGCGCCAGCACGCCGCCATGGCCGCCGTACCAGAAGTCCGGGTAGCCGGCCAGGATGGTCAGCGCGGCCGAAGCCATGCACACCAGGCCATAGGTGCGCATGCCGGCCGCACGGCCGTGGTAGGCCCGTTCATAGCCGACCAGCAGGCCGAGCGCCAGCGCGCCGGCCAGGTGCAGCAGGATCAGGCCATTGGTGAAGATGCTGGATTCGGACCAGTACGCCCCGAGGAGTTGGTTGGAAGGCATAAGAGGCTGTTACGCTCCCGGCTTCTTGCGAACCAGCTGCTTTTCGAAGGCCTCGTCGTGCTTGCTGATGCGCTTGACCTCCTGCGGACCGAGGCCATTCACGAAGGCGACGAATTCGTCCAGCTCCATGGGCGCGTTCAGGGCCGGGGCGCCCGGCGCTTCCGCCAGGTAGAACAGGCCGTCGCCGGTGCGCGCCATCGAATATGCGACATTACCGGTACGCTTTTTCAGGCGCTCGACGGCGGCGCTGGCGCGGGTCGATCGGGAGCTCGCCATGTTAGAAGGCCTCCGTGCGCTTGATCAGCCAGTCGCGCGCCGCGCCCTGCACATGCGGTTCGAGACGCGCGCGCACCATCGCGTGGTAGGCGTTCAGCCACGCGATCTCGTCTTCGCGCAGCAGCGCGCGATCGATCGGGCGGGTATCGATCGGGCACAGGGTCAGGGTTTCGAAGCCCAGGTACTCGCCGAACTCGGTGGTGTCGACCACCTGGTTCAGCACCAGGTTCTCGATGCGGATGCCCCAGCGTCCCGGACGGTAGATGCCCGGCTCGATCGAGGTGATCATGCCCGGCTCCATCGCGGTGTGCGGGTCCGGCGGCACGGCGGGCGAAATCGTCTGCGGGCCTTCGTGCACGTTCAGGAAGTAGCCGACGCCGTGGCCGGTGCCATGGCCGTAGTCGATGCCGGCGGCCCAGATCGGTGCGCGCGCGATTGCGTCCAGCAGCGGCGCGCGGGTGCCGCGCGGGAAGCGGGTCGAGGACAGGTTGATCAGGCCCTTGAGCACCAGCGTGTAGTCGCGCTTCTGCGCATCGGAAGGGGTGCCGACCGGGATCACGCGCGTGATGTCGGTGGTGCCGCCCAGGTATTGGCCGCCCGAGTCGATCAGCAGCAGGCCGTCACCCTCGATGACCGCGCAGCTTTCTTGCGAGGCGCGGTAGTGCATGATCGCGCCGTTGCTGTTGAAGCCGGCGATGGTCGAGAAGCTCGGGCTGATGAAGTTCGGTCGGCGTGCGCGTGCGGCCGTGATGTGGGTGTCGATCGCCACTTCGTCGAGTGGTGCACGGCCCGCATCTTCCAGCAGCGGCTCGAGCATCGCAAAGAATTCGCACAGGGCCGCACCGTCCTGTTCCATCGCGGCGCGTACGTTGACGGCTTCGCTGTCCAGCTTGCGCGACTTGGCGAAAGTGGTCGGGTTGATCGCTTCGGCCACGTTCACGCCCTGGGCGACGGCCGCGCGCATGCCGGCGGTGACGCGGCGCGGATCCAGCAGCAGCGTGGCGCCGTCCGGCAGCGCGGCCAGTGCGGTAGCGGCGTTCGCATACGGCGCCAGGTGGACGCCGTCGGATTCCAGGCGCGCGCGCACGTCAGCCGGCACCTTGCCCTCGCCCACGAACAGGGTGGCGTCGGCGCGGCCGATCAGCGCGTGCGCCAGGAACACCGGATTGAAGCTGACGTCGGCGCCGCGCAGGTTGAACAGATAGGCGATATCGTCGAGCGTCGAAATGAAGTGGTAGCCGGCGCCGTGCTGCTCCATGGCGGCGCGGGTAGCGGCCAGCTTGTCGGCACGGCTCATGGTCGCATACGGCGGCAGGTGCTCGAACACCGGGTCGGACGGCAGCGCCGGGCGGTCCTGCCAGACTTCGTCGAGCAGGTCGACATCAGTGCGCAGCTGGATGCCTTTTGCACTCAGCGCATCGGCCAGCAGGCGCGCACCGGCCAGGCCGAGCACCCGCGCATCGACGGCGACGGTCTGTCCTGCAGACAGGTTCGCAGCCAGCCAGTCCACGTGCATCTGGCTGGCGGCGCCCGGAATCTTCATCAGGGCAATCTCGCTGCCGGCCAGCTCGCTCTCCGCCTGGGTCCAGTAGCGGCCATCGGTCCAGACGCCGGCGAAGTCGCGGGTGGCGATGAAGGTGCCGACCGAACCGGTGAAGCTTGAAATCCACTCCCTGCCCTTCCAGTGGCCGGGCAGGTATTCCGACAGGTGCGGGTCGCTCGACGGCACGAGGTAAGCGTCGATGCCGGCGCGCGCCATCGCGCTGCGCAGCCGGGCAAGCTTGTCGGCACGGGCTTGTTCGAATTCGGGAGTGGACATGGCTTGGTCATTCAGGTTGTTATCCAAGCCACGTATGATACGCCGCAATGCCATGACGTGGCGCGTCGACTTATTGCGTTATGACATCATCCGCTACAATGTCATCAACACGAACAAGTTGACCGGCACCTAGCCGGCGCAGGAGACGGACATGGATTTCGAAGCGGCCAAGCGGCTGTGCCGCAGCTTCCCCGGCTGTACCGAGGACACCAAGTGGGACCACGACACCGTGTTTTCGGTCGGGGCCAAGATGTTCGCGGTGACCAACAAGGACGGGCCTTCGCAGGGCTTCAGCCTGAAGGCGGACGACGAACGCTTCCTGGAACTGACCGACCGGCCCGGCATTGTGCCGGCGCCTTATCTGGCGCGCGCCAAGTGGGTGTTCGTAACGCCGGAGGCCCAACTGGACGACGCTGAATTCGCCGGGCTGCTGCGCCGTTCCTACGAACTCGTGTTCGCCGGGCTGACCCGCAAGCTGCAACGCGACATAGCCGGCTGATCCCAACAGAAACGCGCCCGCCGACCCGATTGGCGCATAATCTGCACCGCCATCTTTACACCAGAAGACAGAACGACATGCAAGACTACCACCATGACCGCGCCCGCGCGCTGCTCGCCAACGCTACCCAGATCGTCACCCCGGAACAAGTGCAGGCCGCGGTGAAGCGCGTCGCCGACGAACTGAACGCGCGTTTCGGCGCCCCCGACAACAAGGCCTTCCCGCTGGTGCTGGGCGTGATGGGCGGCGCCGTGGTCTTCACCGGCAACCTGCTGCCGCAGCTGAACTTCCCGCTCGAATTCGACTACATCCACGTCAGCCGCTACGGCGACGCCGACCGCGGCGGCCAGATCGTGTGGAAGGTCATCCCGCGCCAGGACGTCACCGGCCGCACCATCGTGGTGGTCGATGACATCCTCGACGAAGGCGAGACCCTGGCCCACGTCAAGCAGCGCCTGCTCGACATGGGCGCGGCCGAAGTGATCGTCGCGGTCTTCGCCGACAAGGACCTCAAGCGCGCCAAGCCGATCAAGGCCGACCTGGTGGGCCTGACGCTGCCGAACGAATTCGTGGTCGGCTTCGGCATGGACGTGTACAACTACTGGCGCAACCTGCCGGGGCTGTGGTCGATCAACCAGGATGACCTGAGCGCGGCGGAGCCGGAGCCGGAGTTTCCGGTGCCGGACGCCAAACGCCTGGATTAATCTGTAGGGTGGGCAGGTTTCCTGCCCACGCGGTCAACCGGCTGCAAGATCGTCGAGCACGGTGTTTCACCCTCTAACTATCACCGCGTGGGCGGCAGAGCCGCCCACCCTACGGTTCAGCGAATTGCCAGGCGTTCGCGCGCCGCGGCGTATTCGGCCTTGAGCCGCTCCACCATCTCGGCCACGGTCGGCACGTCGTCCATCAGGCCCACGCCCTGGCCCGCGCCCCAGATGTCGCGCCAGGCCTTGGCGCTGCCGCCGCCGAAGCTCATCTTGCTCTTGTCCGATTCCGGCAGGTTGTCCGGATCCAGTCCTGCCGCGACGATCGACTTCTTCAGGTAGTTGCCATGCACGCCGGTGAACAGGTTGGTGTACACCACGTCGGCCGCGCTCGATTCGACGATCGCATCGCGGTAGGCGTCGGTGACGTTCGATTCCTTGGTCGCCAGCCAGCGCGAGCCGATGTAGGCGAAATCGGCGCCCATGGCCTGGGCCGCGAGAATCGCGTCGCCCGTGGCGATCGAGCCGGACAGCGCGACCGGACCCTTGAAGAACTTGCGCACCTCGCCCACCAGCGCGAAGGGCGACAGCGCGCCCGCATGGCCGCCGGCGCCGGCCGCCACCAGAATCAGGCCGTCCACGCCCGCCTCCAGCGCCTTTTGCGCGTGGCGGATCGAGACCACGTCGTGCAGCACGATGCCGCCGTAGGCGTGCACGGCGTCGAGCATCTCCTTCGGCGGCGCGCGCAGCGAGGAAATGATGATCGGCACCTGGTGCTTCACGCACACCTCGATGTCGTGCGCCAGCCGGTCGTTCGAGGCATGCACGATCTGGTTCACGGCGATCGGCCCCACCTTCTTGCCCGGATTGGCGGCCGCGTAGTCGGCCAGTTCGCGCTGCAGGTCGGTCAGCCAGGTGTCGAGCAGCTCGGCCGGGCGCGCGTTCAGGGCAGGGAAGGAACCGACGATGCCGGCCTTGCACTGGGCCGCCACCAGCGCGGGGCCGCTGGCGATGAACATCGGCGAGGCGATCACGGGAAGGGACAGGTCTTGCAACACGGGTGGCAGCGTCATGGAAGGCTCTCGGTTGTCGGTTGATGGAACACGGTGGAGGGCATTATGCCGTGAAAAAAGAACGATCGTGCTAGATTTTTGACTCTAAACGTCGAGCAGCTGCCCTCCTGCGATCCGCGCGGCCCGGGCGCGCACCAGGGCGGCCACCGCCCACCCGGCCAGCTCGTCCTGCGACATCGCCAGCAGCCCGGTACGCACCCGTTCCACCAAGGGGATAGCGCTTAACAGCCCGGGCAGCCCCTCCAGCGCCAGCGCGCGCCGCTCCAGCAGCAGGAACTTGAGCAGCACCTTGACCGCGTTCTGCGCATTGCGCACCGGGTCGGCACTCAGGTAGTCGAGCCGGGCCCGGGCCCGCGCCACGGCATCGGCGACGTCCGCGAACACCGGGCCATGGCCGGGGATGACCACGCGCGGCGCCAAGGAGGCGATCAGCGCCAGCGTGGCCCCCACTTCAGCGAAACCCGGTTCGCCCGCCAGTTCGGGGAAGATCACGCCGAAGCCGTTTTCCCACAGGGCGTCGCCGGAGATCAGGATGCCTTCGGATTCGCAGAAGAACAGCAGCGCATGTGGGTCGTGGCCAGGAGCGGCCAGTACGCGCCAGGACAGGTCGCCCAGCTCCAGGATATCGCCCGGCGCCAGCACCGCATCGAAGCCGAAACGCGCGCACTGCTGGCCGGTGGCGCGGTAGCTGAGCGCCTCCTCGTCCCAGGCTGCGACTTTGTCCGCGTCCAGCGCCGGGATGGCCGTGTGGCAGGCATAAGTGGCCTGCAGCAGCGCATTGCCGCCGCAGTGGTCCGAATGCAGGTGGGTGTTGAGCAGGCGCCCGAGCGGGCGGCCGTTCAGACCCTGGCGCACCAGCGCCAGGGTCTGCGGCGCGTGCGTGACGTAGCCGCTGTCCACCAGCGCCGTGTCATGGCGGCCGGTGAACAGGATGTTGTTGGACGACAGCCAGCCCCGCTCGAACACGTGCAGCGACGGGGGCAGGCGCAGGTCCATGTCAGCCCCAGTCGATCTCGGCTTCGCGGCGCCGGATCTCGGTCCACACGCTGCGCTTGTATTCGTCGCTGGCCTTGCCCCAGGCGACGATCTCGTCGATGGTACGCAGGCAGCCCTTGCACAGGCCGCTGACAGGGTCCATCTGGCACACGTTGATACAGGGCGAAGGGACGGGGCTGCTCAATTCAGGATTCATGCGAACAGCGCCTTCACGTCGAGGTAATGGGCGCAGACGGCCACCACGACCATCAGGGCCAGTGCCACGCGGCTGCCGCGGTCCTTCAGCGCATACAGCACAGGGTCGTCGTCCATCTCGCCGCGCGCGGTCTTGATCCACAGGCGGCCGAGCCAGTAGATCATCAGCGCGGCCAGGCCCCACAGCAGCACCGGGCTGGCGTAGCGCGCCTCGGTCTCGGCCGCATTGATGAACAGGCCCAGCACCACCACTGCCGCCAGCGCCGAGGCCAGGCCCATCGGCCACAGCACGGCCAGGTCGACCACGTGGTAGTCGCGCCCGTGCGCGCTGGCCTGGCCGCGCTGCTGCATCAGCTGCAGCTCGGAGCAGCGCTTCACCAACGCCAGGCTGAGGAACACGAACAGCGAGAAGGCCAGCAGCCAGGAGGTGGTGTGGATGCCCACCGCCACCGAGCCGGTCACGATGCGCATCGTGTACAGCGTCGACAGCATCAGCACGTCGAGCAGCACGCGCTCCTTGAGCCACCAGCTGTAGGCAGTGGTGAGCACCACGTAGGACAGTAGCATCGCCACGAAGCCCTTGTTGATGGTGGAGGCCAGGGCGAAGGAACCGGCCAGCAGCAGCAGCGCAGCCAGCACGCCCGAGGTGATCGGCAGCGCACCGCTGGCAAACGGCCGCAGCTTCTTGCGCGGGTGGCGGCGGTCGTTGCCGAGGTCCCACAGGTCGTTCGCGATATAGGTCGCTGAGGCCGCGCCGGAAAAGCACAGGAAGGCCAGCAGCATGGTGGCCACGTGTTCGGGCGCGAAGGAGAAAGCGGTCAGCAGCGGCACGAACAGCAGGACGTTCTTGGCCCACTGGTGCACGCGCAGCGCCTTGCGCCAGGTGGCCAGGCCGGCCGCGGGCTTCGGAAATTCCTTTTCGACGGCGTGCCTGGCGCGCACGGTGCGCGTCACGGCGTGTGATGCCCCCACCAGCACGGCGGCCTGGGCGCCTTCCCACACCGCCAGGTCGGCCGCGCTGTCGCCGGCATAGGCGAACTCCGGCCCGACTTCTGCGCGGATCGCGGCCAGCTTGTTGCTGCCCTTGAGGTTACGGGTTTCGTCGGTGGCCAGCACGCGGTCGAACAGGGCCAGGTGGGCGGCCACCGGCTCGGCGATCGAGCGGTGCGCGGCCGTGGCCAGCACCAGTTCGCGCCCGCCGGCTTTTTCCGCGCGCAGGTAGTCGAGCAGGTCTTCGCGGTAGGGCAGCGCGTCGGGCGAGATGGTGACGCGGCGCGCGATCTCGGATTTCAGGTGCTCGCGTCCGCGCAGCAGCCAGAACGGCAGCTTGAGCAGGTCGGGGGCGGAATGCTTCGCCAGCAGCAGCACCGACTCGACCAGGGTATCGGTCGGGGTCAGGGTGCCGTCGAGGTCGACCACGAGCGGGACGGTGGTCGAACGCTGTGCCTGTTGGGAATCCAGCATGGAAGTGTCAAGCGAAGTGATCACGATTCAGTTCAAGAATTGCAAAGCCATCGCGCATTATCGCTCATCGCGCGGCGGCTCGGCCGGTACTGCATGGGGCGAGGCCCATTGCGCCAGCTTCTTCGCCACCCGGTCATTGAAGCGCGCGGGATCGATCAGGTGGCGTTCGTGGATGCCCTCGCACACCTTGTCCAGCTCGTCCCAGGCTTCGACCTGGAAGCGCACCCGGCGGCCGTCCACGTCCACGACCCTGCCGCGGATGGTCAAGGTCATGCCCGGCGGGGTCGGCGCCAGGTGCTGGAAACTGACCATCGTGCCCAGGCTCTGCTCGCGCGGCCAGTCCATGAATGGCATCAGGCCGTGCAGGCAGGCCAGCTCCATCATGCCGACCAGGTAGCCGGTGGCCAGCACTTCCGGCATGTCCAGGCAGAAGGGCGTGTCGTGATAGAGCGCGGGCACGCTGGCCCGCGCCGGGATGGTATAGCGCCATTCGAAGCTATGGCCGAGTTGTATTTCTGCACGCATGTACGCAGATTAACGCAGCCGGTCGCATTTGGGTAAATCCTCCTTGACCCGCAGCGTCAGGGGCGTACACTCCAGACACCATCCAGCTGGATGGTGCAAGCGTGGCGTAAGGAAGCGAAAGGCATCATGACCAGAGAACTAGTGAAAGTGGTAGCGAAGGAGCCGGTACGGCCGGCGGACTCGGAAAAGATCACGATCAACCTCGGGCCGATCGACCTCGGGCAGATCGATCTGTTGGTGAGCGAAGGTTTCTATTCCAATCGCTCCGACCTGATCCGCACGGCGATCCGCAACCAGCTGCAGGCGCATGCCGACGTGCTGCGCCAGACCGTGGCGCGGCGCAGCCTGGTACTCGGCATCCACCATTACACGCGGGCCGACCTGGAACGGGCGCGCGCCGCCGGCGAACGCCTGCAGATCCAGGTGCTCGGCCTGGCCAGCATCGCAGACGACGTCACGCCCGAACTGGCGCGCGACACCATCGAATCAATCGTCGTCCTCGGCGCGCTGCATGCCAGCAGCGCGGTGAAGGCGGCACTAGCCGGACGCATCCAGTAAGCGCTCCGGCCAGGGGAAGACCATGAAAATGAACATGCACCTGCTCGCGCAGATGCGCAAGGCCACCCGCGCCCTGCTCAAGAAAAATCCGCTCGATACCGCGGCCATCGTGCAGGAAGCGATGAAGCACGCGAACGCCTTCCAGCGCAGCGCGCCCTCCACCGACGTGCTGGCCGACCTGCAGCGCAACATGGAATCCTTGCGCGGACAGTTCGAGGTCCCGGCCAATGACGCCTGGCCGGGCAGCTTCAGCAGCGGCAGCTACAGCAACGAGGCCGGTACCCGCGACTACAAGCTGTACGTGCCGAGCACCCTGGGCGACGCCCCGGCCGCGCTGGTCGTCATGCTGCACGGCTGCACCCAGAACCCCGATGACTTCGCCCACGGCACGCAAATGAATGCGCTGGCGGAAGAACTGGGCTGCCTGGTCGTCTATCCGGCGCAGTCGCAGTCGGCCAACCCGTCGCGCTGCTGGAACTGGTTCAACGAGTCGGACCAGCAGCGCGACCGCGGCGAACCCTCGATCATCGCCGGCATCACGCGCGACGTGATGGCGCGCCACGCGGTCGATGCGCGCCAGGTCTTCGTTGCCGGCCTGTCCGCGGGCGGCGCGATGGCGACCATCATGGGCACCCTGTATCCTGACCTGTACGCCGCCGTCGGCGTGCATTCGGGCCTGCCCTTCGCGGCGGCCAAAGACCTGCCCTCGGCGCTGGCGGCGATGAAGGGCGATTTCCGGCGCAGCCAGGCGCCCGGGCGCCAGCTGCCGATCATCGTGTTCCACGGCGACCGCGACACCACGGTCCATCCCGCCAATGGCGACGCCCTGGTCAGCCAGGGCCGCGCGCGCGGGGTGCGCCACACCGCCGAGCCGGGCCAGGTGCCGGACGGCCATGCCTACACGCGCACGGTGCACCACCACGACGACGGCAGCGTGCACGCCGAGCACTGGCTGATCCATGGCGCCGGCCACGCCTGGTCGGGCGGCAATGCGCGCGGCAGTTATACCGATGGCAAGGGGCCGGATGCGAGTCGTGAGATGATGCGGTTTTTCCGCACGCAGCGGTAGGGTGGGCGGATTCTCCGCCCACGCGGTGATAGTTAGCGGTTCAACTGTCGCGTCGGCTGATCTTGCCGCAATAGTTCAGCCTCGATGTGGGCGCGCAGGCAGGCCGGGCACCAGCAGCCTGCCGCTTCCTGCGGTACCAGAACGGCGGGCGGCAGGGCCGTGCACCAGCAGGGTTCAGGGCTGCCATCGGCCATGGCGCAGCCGAATTCGGCGCCGCAGCGGGTGCAGGTGCTCACGGGGCATTCCCGCATGAAAAAGGGGTCATGGTTCTGTACGGTGGCGATTCAGCCCATAAAATACAACAAGACGCCATATAATCAGCACAAGTACTAGGCTGTTGCCTTAAAATCTCGCGACATTTATTTTGGACCTTCCATGAACGCAACCTTGAGCAGCCTGAATCCCGACGACCAGCCCAACGATCTGACCAAGGTTTCGCCACAGATCAAGGCACAGATCCTGGCCGAGGCGCTTCCCTACATCCGTAATTTCCACGGCAAGACCATCGTCATCAAGTACGGCGGCAATGCCATGACCGACGAGCGCCTGAAGCACGGCTTCGCGCGCGACGTCATCCTGCTCAAGCTGGTGGGCATGAACCCGGTGGTGGTGCACGGCGGCGGTCCGCAGATCGACAACGCACTCAAGAAGATCGGCAAGCAGGGCACCTTCGTGCAGGGCATGCGCATCACCGACGAAGAAACCATGGAAGTGGTCGAGTGGGTGCTGGGCGGCGAAGTCCAGCAGGACATCGTCATGCTGATCAACCACTACGGCGGCCAGGCCGTGGGCCTGACCGGCAAGGACGGTGGCCTGATCCGCGCGCGCCGCATGTCCATGCCGGACAAGGAAAAGCCGGGCGAATTCCTCGACATCGGTTTCGTCGGCGAGATCGAAGCGATCAACCCGGCGGTCGTCAAGGCGCTGCAGGACGACGCCTTCATCCCGATCATTTCGCCGATCGGCTTCGGCCAGGATGGCCAGGCCTACAACATCAATGCCGACGTCGTGGCCGGCAAGATCGCCGAAATCCTGAAAGCCGAAAAGCTGATCATGATGACCAACATCGCCGGCGTGCAGGACAAGCAGGGCAACCTGGTCACCGACCTGTCGGCGCGCGAGATCGACGAGATGTTCGAAGACGGTACGATTTCGGGCGGCATGCTGCCGAAAATCTCGTCGGCGCTGGACGCCGCGAAGTCGGGCGTCAATACGGTCCACATCATCGATGGGCGCATCGAACACAGTTTGTTGCTGGAAGTCTTGACCGAACAGGCTTTTGGCACTATGATCCGGTCTCACTAAATTTTTTGTGGCAGAGTTTCTGCCACAGAAGACGACCTGAATGCCCTTGTAGCTCAGTGGTAGAGCACTCCCTTGGTAAGGGAGAGGCCACGTGTTCAATCCACGTCAAGGGCACCACCCCCCTCCTGCAGCACTTCCCTCAGTAGATCCGCTCCACCTTGATGCCGCGCTTGCGCAGCAGCTCGGGCACGCCCCGTTTGCCCACCAGGTGCAGCAATCCCACTGCCACCACCGCATTGTTTTCGCGCTCCAGGAGCGAAACGATCTTGTCCGCCATCGGCCCGTTGCGTTCGTCCATCAGCAGTTCGCGCATGAACTTGCCGCTGATGCTGTCGTCTTCTTCCATGCGCTGCGCGATGCGTTCCAGCGCCGCCTGGTCGGCGCGCTCGTAGGCATCGAACAGTTCGCGCGATTCGCGCAGCTGGCGCCCGGACGCCATGTTCTCCAGCGTTTCTTCCAGCAGCTTCCACTGGTCCTCGTCCTTGAGGCGGTCAAGCAGCGCGGCCTGGTAGCCGATCGACTCGAGTTCGGCGATGCGGGTCTTGCCCTTGCTGCGCGCCTGCTCCGCCAGATGGCTGTCCACGCCCAGGCGCGGGTCGTAGCCCATCTTCGCCGCGTCGATCACGGCCAGCGTCATCACGATCATCCAGGGTTTCAGCTGCTTCAGTGCGGCCGGGTCGACGCCCTGGCGCTTGAGCGCGGTTTCGATGCGCTGGCGCCGTTCGGGCGCCAGGCCGGCCAGCCCGAGACGCGGGTTCGCATACATGCCGTGCTGCTGGAGGGCCGCCGCCATCGCGGCCGGATCGCGCGCGGTATCGATTTCCAGCGCCAGCGTGGGCGCGGCCTCCAGGGCCTGGCGGATGCGCGGCTCGAGCGGATAGAAGTCGGGACGCCCGGCATGGATGGTGCCGTACAGGTAAAGTGAGTGCCCGCTGCCGCTGACCTTGAACAGCGCGCCGCGTTCTGCCGCCAGTGCCTGGAAGGCCAGCAGGAACAAGCTGAAGAACACCACTATAATCGGACGTCGCATTCAATTCTCCGTTGTGTCTGCACCGTGCCAAATCATACCCTTCCCTCTCCCGTCTGGCTGTTCGACCTCGACAACACCCTGCACGACGCCTCGCATGCGATCTTCCCGGCCATCAGCGCCAACATGAACACGTATATCGCGCGCGTGCTGGGCGACGGCGACAGCCCCGCCACCCAGGCGCAGGTGGACGCCGCCCGCCTCGGCTACTGGAAGCGCTACGGCGCCACCCTGCTCGGCATGATCCGCCACCATGGCGTGTCGGCCGCCGACTTCCTGCACGTCACCCACGACATCGGCGCTCTCGACAAGCTGGTGCGCGCCGAGAAGGGCCTGGGCGCCCTGCTGCGGCGCCTCCCGGGCCGCAAGATCCTGCTCACCAACGCGCCGACGCGCTACTCCACGGACGTGATGCGCCACCTGGGCCTGGGCCGCCACTTTGCGCACCACGTCGCGATCGAACACATGCACGTGCACCGCCAGCTGCGCCCCAAGCCATCGAGCCTGATGCTGCGCCGCCTGCTGCGCAAGCACGGCGTGGCGGCGCGCCGCTGCATCCTGGTCGAAGACACGCTGGCCAATTTGAAAAGCGCGAGCCGCCTCGGGCTACGCACGGTGTGGGTCACACAATACCTGCGCATGAGCGACCCGATCGGCAAAGCGCCACTGCCGCGGACCCTGAAACGCCCCGGTTACGTCGATGTCAAAGTAAAATCCGTGCGACAGCTACCGGCGCGTTTACACCGGCTGCGCTAATCCAAAAACAAGGGGGCCTCGAAAACCGTAGCGAGCGGCGGTAAGCTTGACCGAGAAGCGCAGCTGTACGGGAGTACAGCGAGCATCGCAGGTCGAGATTACAACGCGTAGTAGGTTTGCGAGGTCTCCCAACGAACTAGGGATCACATGGCAACTAAGCCGGGGCAGCGCAAGCTGCAAATCCTCCAGGCCCTGGCCTCGATGCTCGAGCAGCCCAAGGGCGAGAAGATCACCACGGCGGCGCTGGCGGCGCGCCTGTCGGTGTCGGAAGCGGCGCTGTACCGCCACTTCGCCAGCAAGGCCCAGATGTACGAGGGCCTGATCGAGTTCATCGAGTCCAGCGTGTTCGGCCTGATCAACCAGATCACCGAGCGCGAGGAAGGTGGCGTGAACCAGGCCTATGCGATGCTGCAGATGCTGCTCTCCTTCGCCAGCAACAACCCGGGCATGACCCGGGTCCTGATCGGCGACGCGCTGGTGGGCGAGGACGAGCGCCTGCAGCTGCGCATGAACGGCTTCTACGACAAGGTCGAGATGGCGTTCAAGGGCGCCCTGCGGGTGGCCGCCACCCAGGGCCACGGCCAGGAAGCCGACGTCGCGGCGCGCGCCGGCCTCCTGGTGAGCTACGTGACCGGACGCTGGCACCGCTTTGCCAAGAGCGGCTTCAAGCAGAACCCGGCCGAAGGCACGGCCCTGCAGCTGTCGCTGCTGCTGGCGGCATAAGCTAGCGCCAGAGGCATCATGGACACCCAGGAAGTCTTCGCACTGCTGGACGACGCCGGCGCGCAGGGCGAAGCGCGCTCGCGCCTGTACAGCCGCCACGCCGGCACGCTGCGCTGCGACGCTGCCCAGGACTGGCCGCAGTTGCTGGGGGCGATGCAGGAGGCCCTGGGTCGCGGCCTGTACGCAGTGCCCTTGCTGACTTACGAACTGGGCGCGCACTTGCAGGGTTTGCCCGCCCATCCGCTCAACGGTCCGCTGGCCCAGGTGCTGCTGTTCGAACAGTGCGAGCACCTCGATGCGACCCAGGTCGAGGCCTGGATCGCCACCCGCGCGCCGGCTGGCGAATTGGCGGGCGTGGCGGGGATCACGCCCAACGTCGACGAAGCCGCCTTCAGCACAGCGATCGGCCGCATCCGCGACTACATCGCGGCCGGCGACACCTACCAGGTCAACTACACCTACCGCCTGCGCTTTGCCGCCTACGGCCCCCTGATCGCGCTGTATGCGCGGCTGCGTGCGCGCCAGCGCGTGCCCTATGGTGCTCTGGTCGCCCTGCCCGACGGCAGCGCGGTGCTGTCCTTCTCGCCCGAACTCTTCATGCGCTTTGAAAGCGGCGTGCTGCTGGCGCGGCCAATGAAAGGCACGGCGCCGGCCAGCGGCGACGATGCGACCGACGCCCAGCGCTCGCAGGCACTCGCCGCGGATACCAAGAACCGCGCCGAGAACCTGATGATCGTCGACCTGCTGCGCAACGACCTGGGTCGCGTGGCGCAAACCGGCAGCGTCGAGGTGCCGGCGCTGTTCGACGTGCAGCGCTACGGCAGCGTGCTGCAGATGACATCGACCGTGCAGGCGCGCCTGCGCCTTGACGCGACCCTGGAAGACATCTTTGCCGCGCTCTACCCCTGCGGCTCGATCACGGGCGCACCCAAGCGCCGCACGATGGAAATCATCCACGAACTGGAACCCGCGGCGCGCGGCATCTACACGGGCGCGATCGGCTGGTTCGATCCGCCGTCCGCCGGCCAGGCCTTTGGTAACTTCTGCCTGTCGGTCCCGATCCGCACCCTGGCCCTGGGTCCCTCCAAGGGCGGCACCCGCCAGGGCGAACTGGGCGTGGGCGCCGGCATCGTCTATGACAGCGATGCTGCCTCCGAATTCGCCGAATGCCAGCTCAAGGCGCGCTTCCTCACCGGCCTGTCCAACGAGCTGGAGATCTTCGAAACCCTGCGCGCCAGCCGCGACGACGGCTGCCGCCACCCCGAGCAGCACCTCGACCGCCTGGCCGCCTCCTGCCGCTTCTTCGGGCATCCGTTCGACTTCGGTAGCGCACGCGCGGCCCTGAACGAGGCCTGCCTGGCCCTGCCGCCCGGCCAGCTGCACCGCCTGCGCCTGTCGGTCGATCCCTTCGGCCAGCTGGCCGTGGGGTCAGGCCTGCTGGCGCCCTCGAGCGAGCCGGTGCTGCTGGTGCTGGCAAAGGATAACACGCACTCGGGCGACGTCTTCCTGCGCCACAAAACGAGCGTGCGCAGCCGCTACGACGCAGCCTGGCGCGCGGCCGAAGCGCAAGGCGGCTTCGACGCGCTGTTCTTCAACGAGCGGGACGAACTGACCGAAGGTGGACGCAGCAATGTGTTCGTGCGCTTCGGCACGGCCTGGTACACGCCGCCGCTATCCTGTGGAGTGCTGCCGGGTGTGATGCGCAGCGTGCTGTTGCAGGCGCCGGCCTGGAATGCGCGCGAGCGTGTGATCACGCGCGAGATGCTGGAAGATGCGGACGACCTGGTGGTCTGCAACGCCCTGCGTGGCCCGCTGCGGGCAGTCCTGCTGGACGACCCGCAGGCTTAGCGGCTTAGAAGCGGTAGCCGACACCGACGCCAAACAGCACCGGGTCCACCTTCACCGCGCTGACCCTGGCGCCGCCGACGATCACGTCGCTGCGGATGTTCACCTTCTTCACATCGAGGTTCAGCGACCAGCGCGCATCCAGGCGGATGTCGACGCCGGCTTGCAGCGCCAGGCCCCAGCTGTCGTTCTCGAGTTCGCCCGCGCCGTTCAGGAGCTTCACACGCGAGATGCGGGTGTAGTTGACGCCTGCGCCGACATAGGGACTGAAGCTCTCCCGCGGCGTGAAGTGGTACTGCGCTGTCAGGGTCGGCGGCAGGTGACGGAAGCTGCCGATGCGCGCCCCGTCGAGGGTGACGTCGTGCTTCTGTGGATAAGTCAGGATCAGTTCCGCCGCCAGATTGGGCGTGAAGAAGTAGGAGACGTCGACTTCCGGGATGGTCTTGCTGGACACGTGGATGCGGTCCACCGCGCCGGTACCGGCCAGCGGCGCGGATTCATTCGCCGGGTCGATATGAACGGCGCGGGCACGCACCATCCAGTTGGTTTCCTGCGCCAGGGCTTGGCTGCCGGCGAGCGCGAGAGCGATCGCCAGCACATGCTGCAACATCGTTTTCATTGTTTTTACCTTTCGTCATGTCATCAGTGACGAAGGTAAGGTTATTGATGCAGCGCAAAAAAATCGTTGATGTGGATCAAATAACCATAATCATAGGATGGTTATTCGATCCACGCTGCTTACATGGCCAGCGCCTGTTCGATCTTGCCGACCAGGGCCGGATCTTCCGGCGTTACCTTGCTCGGGAAATGCTCCAGGATCTTGCCGTCGCGGCCGATCAGGTACTTGGTGAAGTTCCACTTCGGCGCCTGGCCGGTGGCCTTGGTCAGGCTGGCGTGCAGCGGATTGGCCTCAGGACCGGTGACCGCGGTCTTGGCGAACATCGGGAATTTCACCCCGTAGGTGTTGAAGCAGAAGTCGGCGATCTCCTTCGCGCTGCCCGGCTCCTGCTTGCCGAAGTCGTTCGAGGGGAAGCCCAGCACCACCAGGCCGCGGCCGTTGTATTTGGCGTAGAGCTTTTCCAGCCCTTCGTACTGCTTGGTGAAGCCGCAGTAGCTGGCCGTGTTCACCACCAGCACCACCTTGCCGGCGTACTGGCACAGGTCCTGCGGCGCGTCGTCCTGCAGGCGCTTGAAGTTCTGGTGCAGGATGGCCGGGCAGCTGGCCTTGGCGGCAGTCGGCTTGGCGCTGGCCGCGTTGGTCGCCTGGGCGGCGGCCGGCTGGGAGAGGCTCGCGCTAACAAGGGCTGCGAGCAGGGCGGTGGTCTTGAACATGGGTGGCATCCCTGGAGTGTGATGCCACGATTGTAACGCAGCGGCAGCCACAAGAATCGCGGTCTACGCCGGGAGCCGGGACCTTAGCCGTTCAGACTGCGGTGTTCGATCTTAATGCAGTGGTTCATGACCACATCCAGCCCGGCGGCGCGCGCCAGGTCGGCTGCGGCCTGGTTCTCGATGTCGAGCTGCATCCACAGGCAGCCGGCGCGTACGGCAATGGCGTCGCGCGCGATCGGCGGAATGTCTTCGGACTTGCGGAAGCAGTCGACGATGTCGATCGGCTGGCCGCTGGCAGCGAGGGCGTCGGCCGCCTCCTGCAGCGTGGCGTAAGCCTTTTCGCCCAGCACGGTCTGGCCGGCGAGGCTCGGGTTCACCGGCACCACGCGGTAACCGGCTCCCTGCAGATATTCGGCCACGCCGTAGCTGGCGCGCTCGGGCTTGTTGGACAGGCCGACGATGGCGATGGTCTTGCTGTCGCTGAGGATCTGGGCAATGCTTCTCATGATGGGTACAGTAGATTTAGGGTTCGATCCCTAGCTTATCAGATTTGCATCATCTGGCGCGCCTGCACTGGCGCAGGCCGCGCAAACGTGGAAAGATGCGGTCTCGTCCCTGATCCCTTATGTCATGCGCCCCACCGCCCTCTCCTGCATCGCCGCCCTTGTCCTGTCCCTGTCAGCCCACGCAGCCGAACCGCTGGCTGCGGTCGAACGCGGCATCGTTCCCGTCGCAAGCTGGGGCGGCACCCCGGCCGACGCCGGCAAGGCCAAACGCCACGCCATCAGCCAGATCACCCTGCACCACCAGGGCGAGCCCTTCAAGCCGGGCACCGACCCGCAGGCCTATCTGCGCCGCCTGCAGTCCTGGTCGCGCACCACCAAGGGTTGGCTCGACATCCCCTACCACTACGTGATTGACCTCGACGGCCGCATCTACGAGGCGCGCAGAATCGACTTCGCGGGCGACACCAACACCGAATACGACCCCACCGGCCACGCCCTGATCGAAGTGGTGGGCAATTTCGAAGAGGTTGAACCGAACCAGCAGCAGCTCGACGCGGTGGTCGACCTGATGGCGCTACTGGCCCGGAAGTACAAGGTCTCGCTGGACGACATCAAGAGCCACCGCGACCACTCAGATAAAACCGTGTGCCCGGGCGCGAACCTGTACCGCTACGTGAAGGAGGATTACTTCCGCCACAAGGTGGCGCTGCGCCTGGCCGGCGAGCAGGCCAATACGCGTTAACGTTCACAGCTTGCGGCCGGGCGTGTCGCGGCCGCCCTGTTTCAGCACCAGGGTCTGCCCTTCGAAGCTGATCTCGGCGTCGACGCGGTCCGAGAAGAACCTGGTCTCGCTCATCGGGAAGATCTCGAGCTTGCCCTGGCCGGTGGCCTGGGCAAAGTAGCGGTCGCCCTCGCGCGTCAGTTCCAGCACGAAGCCGGGCCTCAGTTCGTAGCGGCCGACGCGGGTGTCGAAGGACGCGTTGGCGATCTTGATCGCGCGGCGCGCCGGCGGTGCGTCGCCAATACGCGGGTGCACGACCGGTACGCCATCCTGGTGGTGCGTGACCGCCACCACCTTGCCGTCGCTTTTGTTCCCCTCACGCTGGAACTCGAACCACTCGAGCGTCCCGGGCAGGAAGAACTCCGTGCTGGATGCAGCCTTGACCGCTACCTGCGGCATGCCGGTGCGCTGCATGCTCAAGCCATCGCCGGTGCGGCGGAACACGCGCTGCACGCCCTTCTCGACCTCGTAGGTACCGGCGACGGCGTCAAACGCGGCCTCGTCCAGCTTCGCTTCCCTGAACTCGCGGTAGGGCTTGCCGATAGCGACGCCCGCCGCCTTGCGCGCCACCAATCCCGGACTGGCCGGGCCGGCGTCGCTGTTGGTCAGCACCGCAACGTAGACGCCCTTGCCAGGCACGCGCAGCGCGTAGGTGGAGAAGCCGTTGATGCCGCCGCTGTGGCCAATGGCGGTCTCACCCTGTACCTGGCTGATTCCCCAGCCATAGCCGTAAGTGGTCGGCTTGCCGTCGCTGAGCCGGTAGGGCGTGAAGGCGCGCTGCCAGCTGGCCGGCTTGAGCAGCTTGCCGGCGCTGACCGCGGCGTCCCAGCGCGCCAGGTCGTCCACGGTCGATACCAGGGCGCCGGCCGCATATGGCTGGGTCATGCTGAGCGGTTTGGCGGGACCGAAGCCGCTGGCGCTGCGGGTATGACCGGCCGCTACCGGGGCCTTGCCAGGCTTGATGCCCTCGTAATAGGTGTCCAGCATGCCGAGCGGCTTGAAGATGCGCTGCTCGAGGAAGGACGCATAGCTCTGGCCCGAGATCTTCTCGATGATGGCGCCCAGCAGGAAGTAGCCCGAGTTGTTGTAGCGGTACTGGCTCCCCGGCTCGAAGTCGAGCGGATCGTTCTTGAAGGAGTCGATCATCTGCGCCACCGTCAGGTCCTGCGTCATGCCGGTGGTGTAACCGGGCTTGCTGGTAAAGCTGGCGATGCCCGAGGTGTGGGTCAGCAGGTGCTCGATCGTGATCTTCTTGCCCCTGGTTGGATAGTCCGGCAGGTGCTTCGTGATGTCGTCGTCGAGCGACAGCTTGCCCTCCTCCCCCAGCATCAGGATCGCGGTCGAGGTGAACTGCTTGGTGAGGGAACCGAGGCGCAGCGCCATGTCCGGCGTCATCCTGATGGTCCGGGACGTGTCGGCCATGCCGTAGGCGCGGCGCAGGACGGTCTTGCCATCCTTGACCACGATGACGGTGGCGCCCGGGGCGTCGGCCTTGAAATAGGGTGCAATGGCTGCATCGATGCGGCCGGCCAGGTCCTGCTCGCCGAGCGCGGACTTCGCCGCGTCCTGAGCGAATGCGGCATACGGGTGGCACAGCAGCAGCGCGGCGGCGCAGATGGCGGAGCGAAGCAGCATGGCGGAGATCCCTTTGTCATTATGGGTATCGTCCATACTATCCGCCCCGCCTCCCATGGCAACTATCACCTTGGAGGGGGCGTCGGCTCCTTACAGCTTGCGCCCGGTGAAGCTGCGGCTGCCCTGTTTGAACATCAGGCCTTGGGCTTCGAAACCGATCTCCGCGTCGACGTCGCGTGCGAAGAAGCGGGTCTCGCTCAAGGGGAAGATTTCGACGCGGCGCTGGCCGCTCGGCTGCACGAAATAGCGGCTGCCCTCGCGCTGGACCTCGAACACCATGCCCGGCTGGATCTCGTAGCGGCCTACGTGAGCGTCAAAAGCGGCGTCCGCGATCTTCGCCACGATGCGCGGCGGCGGCGCTTCGCCGGAGCGCTTGTGGACCAGCGTCCTGCCGTCCTGGTAGTAGGTCATGCCGGTCGCCTTGCCGCTGCCGTCGCGCTGGAAGGCGATCCAGTCGGCGGTATCGGGGATGAAGAATTCGTTGGGCGACATCGCCTTCAGCACCAGCGGCCCACGGCCCGCGCGCTGCAGCGCCAGGAACTCGCCGTCGCGCCGCAGTACGCGCTGGGTGTCCTTGTCCTGCGTGTAGACGCCCGCCACGGCATCCAGGCTGGCCGCATCCAGCGCCACCTCCTTGAACTCGGGGAGCGGCTTGCCGATGGCGACGGCGGCCGCGCGGCGCGCCACCACATCGGGGACCACGGTGCCGCTGTCGCCGTTGGTCAGCACGGCCACGTAGACGCCTTTGGCGGGCAGGCGCAGGCCGTAGGAACGGAAGCCCCGGGTCGAACCGCTATGGCCAATGGTTGGCTCGCCCTGGATCAGGGTCAGCTCCCAGCCATAGCCGTAGTTGCTGTCCTTGCCGTCACTGAGGCGGTAAGACGTGAAGGCGCGCTGCCAGGTGGCGGGTTGAAGCAGCTTGTTGCCCGCGATGGCCGCATCCCACTTTGCCAGGTCGTCCACGGTCGACACCAGTTCGCCGGCGGCATAAGACTGGTTCTTGCCGAGCGTACGGGCTGGCCCGAAGCCCTTCTCGCCCAGACTATGGCCGGCTGCGGTTGGCCAGGCGCCGCGCTCGTAGCCCTCGTAGGCGGTGTGGTTCATCCCGAGCGGAACGAAGATGCGCTGCTCCACGAACTGGTGGTACGGCTGGCCCGAGACCTTTTCGATGATGGCGCCGAGCAGGTAGTAACCCGAGTTGTTGTAGCGCCAGGCGCTGCCCGGTTCGAACTGCATCGGCTCGTTCTTGAACGAGTCGATCTGTGCGGCCACCGTGGTGTCCTGCGGCGCGCGCTGTGGATAACCCGGCTTGCCGGTATAGCTGACGATGCCCGAGGTGTGGGTCAGCAGGTGCTCGATGGTGATCTTCTTGCCCTGGGTCGGGTAGTCCGGCAGGAACTTGGTGATCTCGTCCTGGAGCGACAGCTTACCCTCGTCCGCCAGCAGCAGGATGGCGGTGGCGGTGAACTGCTTGGTCATCGAACCGATGCGCAGCGCCATCTCCGGCGTCATTTTGATGTTCTTCGAAGTGTCGGCCATGCCGTAGGCCTTGCGCAAAACGGTCTTGCCGTCCTTGACCACGATGACGGTGGCGCCCGGGGCATCGGGCTGGAAGTAGGGAGCGATGGTGGCGTCGAGGCGGGTGGCCAGGTCTTGGGCGCTGCGGGTGGCAGATGCTTTTTCCTGGGCGAAGGCGGCGTGCGGCAGGCACAGCAGCAGCGCGGCGCTGCAGATGGCGGTGCGGATGAACATGGTCGGCATTCCTTTCTTGTTATGGAGTGCCGCGACTGTACGTACGTGACGAACCCTTCCGCAATCGGTTGCCGATCAGTGGTCGTTCGGATAGGTCGAGTGGTTGCTATCCGGGGGCGAACGGGACGGTGCCCGCCATCTTCAGGACAGCTTGGCGTAGGTCAGGAACAGCCAGGTCACCGTCATCACGACGATGCCAGTGAGCGTCACGCAGGAGCCGGTGAAGAACAGCGCCGACAGCGCCGTGGCGGACAACACCCGCTCGAACAGGAAGCCGAGCGCGAAGTCGAAGCCTGCCAGCACCGACCAGCGCCGCATGTAGACCGGCAGGTAGCGGCTCATGCGGCGATTGTGCTCGCGCGCGGCGTGGCGCTCGTAGAGATTGCGGGCCGCGCTGACGTCGCGGAACAGCCAGTCGAAGAAGAGGAAACGGTACAGAGTCTGGCCGAACGGCGCTTCCGCTGGCAGGGCTTGCTGCTGTCGAGGTTCTGGAGGGATTGCCATGGTCCGGCCCGAGGATTCTCATACTGGAGAATCGATACTAAGCCGGAAAAGCGCACACACCCGTGCGCTGACTAACCGTCCGCTGCATTCATCCCGTCAAGGCTTGCGAATTAGCAAGTACTCACTGACGCGAGGCGACAATAAAAAAGGCAGCCCGAAGGCTGCCTCTTTATTCCGCAGTAGCGAATGCTTAGCGTCCTTTCGAACGCAGCTTCTGAATCGCTGCCAGCTGCGCGATTGCCGCCGCCATTTCGGCCTGGGCTTTCGCGTAGTCGATCTTCGATTCCTTGTTCAGCATCAGCTCTTCGGCCTGCTTCTTTGCTTCCAGTGCCTTCGCTTCGTCCAGGTCGCCACCGCGGATTGCGGTGTCGGCCAGCACGGTCACGCCGTTCGGCTGCACTTCGAGGATACCGCCTGCGACGAAGACGAACTCTTCGCCGCCGCCGGCTACCTGGATCCGTACAGCACCTGGCCTGATGCGCGTGATGAGGGGGGTGTGGCGTGGGTAGATACCCAGCTCACCCGCTTCACCCGGCAGCGCGACGAATTCGGCCTGGCCGGAGAAGATCTGCTCTTCGGCCGAGACCACGTCCACTTGAATCGTGTTTGCCATGTCTGTCCTTCAGGTGAGAAGTGGCTTAGGCAGCCAGCTTCTTGGCTTTCTCGATTGCTTCCTCGATGGTGCCGACCATGTAGAAGGCCTGCTCCGGCAGGTGGTCCAGTTCGCCCGATGCGATCATCTTGAAGCCCTTGATCGTGTCTTTCAGCGAAACGTACTTGCCCGGCGAGCCGGTGAACACTTCAGCGACGTGGAACGGCTGCGACAGGAAACGCTGCATCTTACGAGCGCGTGCGACGACCAGCTTGTCTTCCGGCGCCAGTTCGTCCATGCCCAGAATCGCGATGATGTCGCGCAGTTCCTTGTAGCGCTGCAGGGTGCCCTGCACGGCGCGTGCGGTGTTGTAGTGCTCTTCACCGACGACCAGCGGGTCCAGCTGGCGCGAGGTCGAGTCGAGCGGATCCACTGCCGGGTAGATACCCAGCGAAGCGATGTCACGCGACAGAACGACGGTCGAGTCCAGGTGGGCGAAGGTGGTTGCCGGCGACGGGTCGGTCAAGTCATCCGCAGGGACGTACACGGCCTGGATCGAGGTGATCGAACCGGTCTTGGTCGAGGTAATGCGCTCTTGCAGGCGGCCCATTTCTTCGGCCAGGGTCGGCTGGTAGCCCACTGCCGACGGCATACGGCCCAGCAGTGCCGACACTTCGGTACCGGCCAGGGTGTAACGGTAGATGTTGTCGACGAAGAACAGAACGTCCTTGCCTTCGTCACGGAAGGCTTCCGCCATCGTCAGGCCGGTCAGCGCGACGCGCAGACGGTTGCCCGGCGGTTCGTTCATCTGGCCGTAGACCATCGCCACTTTCGAGTTGGTCGGGTTTTCCAGGTCGACGACCTTGGCGTCCGCCATCTCGTGGTAGAAGTCGTTACCTTCACGGGTACGCTCACCCACGCCGGCGAACACGGACAGACCCGAGTGCGCCTTCGCGATGTTGTTGATCAGTTCCATCATGTTGACGGTCTTGCCGACGCCGGCGCCGCCGAACAGGCCGACCTTACCGCCTTTTGCGAACGGGCAGACCAGGTCAATCACCTTGATGCCGGTTTCCAGCAGGTCGGTCGACGGCGACAGTTCGTCGTAGACCGGTGCCGAACGGTGGATCGAGGCCATGCGCTCATGGCTGACCGGACCGCATTCGTCGATCGGGTTACCCAGCACGTCCATGATGCGACCCAGGGTGGCGGTGCCAACCGGGACCATGATCGGGTTGCCGGTGTTCTGGATGGTCATGCCGCGACGCAGGCCTTCCGAGCTGCCCAGTGCAATGGTACGGACCACGCCGTCGCCCAGCTGCTGCTGGACTTCCAGGGTCAGTTCCGAACCTTCCATTTTCAGTGCGTCGAAAACCTTCGGCATGGCGTTACGCGGGAATTCCACGTCAACCACGGCGCCGATACACTGAACGATTTTGCCATCAGCCATGTTCGTTCCTTCAGATATATAGTTAAATTCTTTTACTTAAACCGCGGCCGCACCGGACACGATCTCGGAGAGTTCTTTGGTAATCGCCGCCTGGCGGGTCTTGTTATAGACCAGCTTCAGGTCGCTGATGACACTGCCGGCGTTATCGCTTGCGGCCTTCATCGCGACCATGCGTGCCGATTGCTCGGACGCCAGGTTTTCTGCAACCGCCTGATACACCAGCGCTTCCACGTAACGCACCAGCAGTTCGTCGATGACGACGGCCGCTTCCGGTTCGTAGATGTAGTCCCAGCTATGTCCGCCTGCTTCTGCTTCCATGTGCTTTGCGGGCAGCGGCAGCAGTTGCTCGACCATCGGTTCCTGCTTCATCGTGTTGATGAACTTGGTGTAGCACAGGTAGACAGCGTCGAGCTTGCCTTCCTGGTACGCGTCCAGCATCACTTTGACCGGGCCGATCAGCTTGTCCAGGTGCGGGGTATCGCCGAGCTGGGTCGCTTGCGAGACCAGCTTCATGCCCATGCGGTTCAGGAAACCCAGGCCCTTGTTGCCGATGGCGACTGCCTCGACACGCTTGCCTGCCTGTTCCATTTCGCGCGCCTTCATGGTCACCTGGCGCAGCACGTTGGTGTTCATGCCGCCGCACAGACCCTTGTCGGTCGTGACGACGATGAAGCCGACGGCGTTCGCCTGCACGTCCTTGGCTTGCGCCATGAACGGGTGGGTGTACTCCGGATTTGCGCCGGCAAGATTGGCGGTGATGTTACGAACCTTGTCACTGTAGGGACGGGCGGCGCGCATGCGGTCCTGCGCCTTGCGCATTTTCGATGCGGCGACCATTTCCATCGCCTTGGTGATCTTCTTCGTATTCTCTACGCTCTTGATCTTGCCACGAATCTCTTTGCCTACTGCCATGAGTTCTTACTCCTTCCGCGCACCGGCGCCGTGTTCACACGGCGCCGGCTCGACGATTAATATGCGCCGGATTTTTTGAAATCAGCAATGGCGGCGGCCAGCGCAGCTTCGCCGTCCTTGTCCAGTTGCTTGGTTTCGTCAATCTTCGACAGCAGGGATGCGTGGCTCGACTTCAGGAAGTTGTGCAGACCGTGCTCGAACGGCAGCACTTTCTTGACTTCGATGTCGTCCAGGAAGCCCTTGTTGACGGCGAACAGCGATGCGGCCATCAGCGAGGTCGACAGCGGCGAGAACTGCGGCTGCTTCAGCAGTTCGGTCACGCGGGCGCCGCGGTCCAGCTGCTTGCGGGTCGACTCGTCCAGGTCCGATGCGAACTGCGCGAACGCAGCCAGTTCACGGTACTGCGCCAGGTCGGTACGGATACCGCCCGACAGGCCCTTGATGACCTTGGTCTGGGCTGCACCACCGACGCGCGACACCGAGATACCGGCGTTGATCGCAGGACGGATACCGGCGTTGAACAGCGAGGTCTCCAGGAAGATCTGGCCGTCGGTAATCGAGATCACGTTGGTCGGCACGAATGCCGAGACGTCGCCTGCCTGGGTTTCGATGATCGGCAGTGCGGTCAGCGAACCGGTCTTGCCGGTGACGGCGCCGTTGGTGAACTTCTCGACGTAGTCGGCGTTCACGCGGGCTGCGCGCTCGAGCAGACGGCTGTGCAGGTAGAACACGTCACCCGGGTAAGCTTCGCGGCCCGGCGGACGGCGCAGCAGCAGGGAGATCTGGCGGTAGGCGACTGCCTGCTTCGACAGGTCGTCGTACACGATCAGCGCGTCTTCGCCGCGGTCGCGGAAGTATTCGCCCATCGCGCAGCCCGAGTAGGCCGAGATGTACTGCATTGCAGCCGATTCCGAAGCGGAAGCGGCAACAACGATGGTGTACTCCATCGCGCCGTGCTGTTCCAGCGAACGCACGATGTTCTTGATGGTCGATGCCTTCTGGCCGATTGCGACGTACACGCAGGTGACGCCCTGGCCCTTCTGGTTGATGATCGCGTCGACAGCAACAGCCGATTTACCGGTCTGGCGGTCGCCAATGATCAGCTCACGCTGGCCACGGCCGATCGGCACCATCGCGTCGATCGACTTGATGCCGGTCTGCATCGGCTGCGAGACGGATTCACGGGCGATCACGCCCGGAGCGATCTTTTCGATCGGTGCGGTCAGGGCAGTGTTGATCGGACCCTTGCCGTCGATCGGCTGGCCCAGTGCGTTGACCACGCGGCCACGCAGTTCCGGACCGATCGGCACTTCCAGGATGCGGCCGGTGGTCTTGACGGTGTCGCCTTCCGAGATGTGCTCGTAGGCACCCAGGATGACGGCGCCGACGGAGTCGCGCTCGAGGTTCATCGCCAGGCCGAAGGTGTTGCCAGGGAATTCCAGCATCTCGCCCTGCATCACGTCCGACAGACCATGGATGCGGCAGATACCGTCGGCGACGGAGATCACCGTGCCTTGATTGCGAACTTCAGCCGAACCTTCCAGACCCTGGATGCGGCTCTTGATCAGTTCGCTGATTTCAGAAGAATTAAGTTGCATGAGTGCTAACTCCAAATGTTTTTGATGCGTAGGGCAAGGGCGCGAGGCCGGCGCGTGCTGCTAGATGCTTCTCTTACGAAGCCAGCGCAACATGCATCTGTTGCAGCTTGGCGCGTACCGAGGTATCGAGCACTTCGTCGCCGACGACCACGCGCACACCACCGATCAGCGATGCATCCACTGTTACCGTTGGGTTCAGCTTGCGGCCAAATTTCTTTTCCAGCGTAGCGACCAGCTGGGCCAGCTGGTCACCCGAGATCTCGAAGGCGCTGAAGATCGTCGCATCGGCGGCGCCTTCGTTGGCGTTCTTCAGTGCCGCGAACTGGGCGGCGATTTCGGGCAGCAGGTTGACGCGGCCGTTTTCGGCCAGCATCGCGATAAAGTTCTTCGCTTCAGCGTTCAGCGGCGACTTGACCAGGGACGCAATCGTGTCGGCCAGCTGGGCGTGCGTCACGTTCGGGTTGCTGGCGAAGGCCTGCACGTCCGGATTGGCGCCAATCTGGCCCAGTTCGGTCGTGACGGCCGACCAGGCGGCCACGTCGCCCGACTGGGCGACACGGTACAGCGCTTCGGCGTAAGGGCGGGCGACGGTTGCGAGTTCAGCCATGATCAGAGCTCGGTCGACAGTTTCGACAGCAGGTCGGCGTGGACCGCTGGGTTCACTTCACGCTTCAGGATCTGCTCGGCGCCCTGCACTGCCAGTGCTGCCACTTGGCCACGCAGTTCTTCGCGGGCACGGGTCACTTGCTGCTCGGCGTCGGCCTGTGCTGCGGCGACGATACGGGCGGCTTCTTCGGCAGCGGTTGCCTTGGCTGCGTCGATGATCTGGGCAGCACGCTTTTCTGCGTCGGCGATGCGCTTCTGGACTTCGTCACGGGCGCCGGCCAGCTCGGTCTGGACGCGCTTTTCGGCGGCGGCCAGGTCAGCCTTGCCGCGGTCTGCAGCGGCCAGGCCATTCGCGATCCTCTCGGCGCGCTCGTCGAGCGCTTTCATCAGTGGCGGCCACACGAATTTCATCGTGAAGCCCGCCAGGATGAAGAAGACCACGAACTGGACAAACAACGTTGAGTTCAAGTTCACGGTAAATTCCTTCTCACAAAAACGGATGCCGAACCAGGGAAGGTTCGGCTCTTCAGATCAAGGTCGTGCTTGATTAGCTGAACGGACGTGCGAAGACGAACAGCATGGCGATACCGACGCCGATCAGGAATGCCGCGTCGATCAGACCAGCCAGCAGGAACATCTTGGTCTGCAGGGTGTTCATCAGTTCTGGCTGACGTGCAGAAGCTTCCAGGTACTTACCGCCCATGATTGCGATACCGATGCAAGCACCGATAGCGCCCAGGCCGATGATCAAACCGCAAGCCAGTGCAACAAAAGAAAGGTCAGTCATGTGTAACTCCAAAAGTTAATTTAAAAACTAGATTAAAAACTACAACTTCTTTACAACCACTATCTGTTCGATGCTTGCGGCGCCGATCAGTGGCCTTCATGGGCCTGACCGAGGTACACCAGCGTCAGCATCATGAAGATGAATGCCTGCAGGAACACGATCAGGATGTGGAAGATCGCCCAGATCGAACCCGCGATGATGTGACCGATCACACCAAATGCGGTGGCCATGGAGCCGAGCAGAGCAATCAAGAGGAACAGCAGCTCACCGGCGTACATGTTGCCGAACAGTCGCATACCCAGCGACACGGTTTTTGCTGCATATTCGATGATGTTCAGGAGCAGGTTGAACGGCGCCATCCAGATGCCGAACGGAGCTGCGAACAGTTCGTGGATCCAGCCGCCCAGGCCCTTGATCTTGACGCTGTAGTACAGCATCAGGGCCAGCACGCCGAGGGAGATGCCCAGGGTGCCGTTCAGGTCGGCGGTCGGGACCACGCGGTGATACGGGAACAGGTGCTCGACGCCGAGGAAGCCGAACAGTGCCGAGAACATGTCGACCGGCAGGAAGTCCAGCGAGTTCATCAGGGCGACCCAGACGAACACGGTCAGCGCCAGCGGAGCGATGAAGCTGCGGTCGCCGTGCACGATCGACTTCGACTGGTCTTCGACCATCTCGACCAGCATCTCGACGGCAGCCTGGAAGCGGCCCGGCACGCCGGACGTGGCCTTGCGTGCAGCCATCCACATGAACAGGCAGCCGATGATACCGGTCGTGATCGACCAGAAGATCGTGTCCATGTTGAAGACGCTGAAATCGACCACGAAGTCCTGGTGCTTGTTCGACAGGTGGCCGAGGTGGTGGGTGATGTACTCCGATGCGGTCGGGGACGCGTGCGATCCTGCTGCTGCTGCGCCTTCTACGGTTGGACTCGTCATGTCAGTGCCTAAATAATAAGATGATGTAACTTTTCAGTGCCACGATGAAACCGCCGACCAGTGCCAGCCAGTTCAGATCGTGGTACAGCCTGGCGGTCGCGAACAGGAGCGCGACCGTCAATACGATCTTTACAAATTCCCAGATGAAGAATGTTGCAGGACTTGCGCCGCCCGCGCGGTGCGCGTTGGCGAACAGTCGTACTGCCATGATGCCGTTGGGCACAACACAACACAAACCGCCCAGTACTGCCGAAAACATCGCAGACCATCCCCCCAATAGTGCGGCGATGACGCCTGCGACTACCGTGGCCATCAGTTGCAGGGAGACGATGCGCAGCATATTTTTATAGTTTCGCGCTGGCGCACTAGGACGGTTTACGATGTGGTAATTACATGAATCAGCGGGATTATAAGTGGTTATACGGACGCGAGTCAAACGATTCCGAGCTTATAACTGGGCTGTAAAGATGTGATGGAAGCAACATGAGGATAGACAAAAGCCTCATATTTTCAGTTACTTAACTGTAGGGTGGGCGGGTTCCGCCCGCGCGGATTCCGTGGTGGAATGACTGCGGTGTGGATATATGCATACGAGCACTGTCCGCGTGGGTAGGAGGACCTGCCCACCCTACCGAAGACACAATTCAGGCGCGCAGGCGGGCCAGTACGCCGTCGAGGATGTCGAGGTCGGCGAAGTCGATGATCAGCTGTCCTTTGCCCTTCGCCCCCATCTTGAACATCACCGGGGTCGCGAGGCGGTCGGACAGTTCCTCTTCCAGGCGCACGATGTCGCCGGGCTTGTCCTTGGCGCGGGCCGGCGTCGCCGGGCTGTTCTGCTCTTCCAGCGCGCGGGCGACCATTTTCTCGGTCTCGCGCACGGACAGGCGCTTGGCGATCACCTGGTTGGCCAGCGTGATTTGGCTGGCACTGTCGACCGCCAGCAGGGCACGGGCGTGGCCCATGTCGATGTCGCCGGCCATCAGCATGGTCTGCACCGGCTGGGCCAGGTTGATCAGGCGCAGCAGGTTCGACACGGCGCTGCGCGAACGGCCGACCGCCGCTGCGGCCTGCTCATGGGTGAATTGAAAATCGCTGATGAGGCGCTGGATGCCCTGCGCCTCTTCCAGCGGATTCAGGTCTTCGCGCTGGATGTTCTCGATCAGGGCCATGGCCGCGGCGGACTGGTCGTCCACGTCGCGCACCAGCACCGGGATCTCTTCCAGGCCCGCCATCTGCGCCGCGCGGAAGCGCCGCTCGCCGGCGATGATCTCGTACGCGACGGCGGAGCCGTCGGAAAGGGCGCCCTCGCCCAGCGGACGCACCAGCACCGGCTGCATGATGCCCTGGGTCTTGATCGAGGCGGCCAGCTCGCTGAGCGAGGTTTCGTCCATCCGGGTACGCGGCTGGTACTTGCCGGCCTGGATCTGGTCGACCGGCAGCGCGGACGGCGCCTTCACGGGGGCAGGTTGGCTGTCGCCGCCGAGCAGCGCGTCGAGGCCGCGGCCGAGGCCCTTGAGTTTTTTGGTTGCCATTTCTATGTCAGCTTTCGATACGGGTTTTGGAATTACATGGTCTTGATGCGCTCGACCATCTCGGCGCCGAAGGCGATGTACGCCTGGGCGCCCTTCGAGGACGGATCGAACACCACGCCCGGGATGCCGTACGAGGGCGCTTCTGCCAGGCGCACGTTGCGCGGGATGATGGTCTTGAACACCTTGTCGCCGAAGTGCTGCTCGAGCTGGCTCGAGACCTGCTGCGAGAGGGTCATGCGCGGATCGAACATCACGCGCAGCAGACCGATGATGCGCAGGTCGGTGTTCAGGTTGGCGTGCACCTTCTTGATGGTGTTGACCAGGTCGGACAGGCCTTCGAGCGCGTAGTACTCGCACTGCATCGGGATGATCACGCCGTGCGCCGAGCATAGGCCGTTCAGCGTCAGCAGCGACAAGGCCGGCGGACAGTCGATCAGGATGAAGTCGTAGTCCTTGTCCACGGCGGCCAGCGCATCCTTCAGGCGGCGTTCGCGGTTTTCCAGCGAGACCATTTCGACTTCGGCGCCGGCCAGCTCGCGATTGGCGGGCAGGACGTCGAAGCGCCCTGCCTCCGAGCGCATGCGGGCAGCGGCGACGTCAAGCTCCCCGAGCAGCACCTGGTAGATCGAGCCCTCGAGCTCGGCCTTGTTGATGCCCGCGCCCATGGTCGCATTGCCCTGCGGGTCGAGGTCCACCAGCAGCACGCGCTGCTCCAGCTTGGCCAGGCCTGCCGACAGGTTGACGGTGGTGGTGGTCTTGCCGACCCCGCCCTTCTGGTTCGCTACGCAAAAAATCTTCGCCATCTATTCTTATCCGAGTGTGAGCCAAGACGCTATACCGTTCATACGGTACAAACCATTTTAATGGTTCGTACTTTATAAACGGTATAAACTATTTATACGGTTTATTTTGTTTATGCCGATCGCTCGACAAAGATCAGGTGCCGCTCCGCGCCTAGCCTCGGAACCTGCAATGGCTGCAAACCGCTGATTTTCCATTCCGCCGGTATCCGCTCCTGCTCTTCGG
Organism: Massilia sp. IC2-477; assembly: GCF_020707265.1. Taxonomy (GTDB): domain Bacteria; phylum Pseudomonadota; class Gammaproteobacteria; order Burkholderiales; family Burkholderiaceae_D; genus Telluria. Next base: position 340,200 of record NZ_JAJFEQ010000002.1, on the reverse strand, counting down.
CCGGCGCCGTGCCCTTGAGGGCGATGAATTTCCCACCCTCCGCCAGAAGGTGCCCGGACCAGTTCAGGAAATCCGACAGGTCGGCAAAGGCGCGCGAAGTAATCACGTCGAATTTGTCGCTCACTTCGAGTTCCTGCACCTTCATCGTGTGCACCGTGACCTTGGTCAATTCCAGCTCCGCCTTCACCTGCTTGAGGAAGGCGGTTTTCTTGTGGACGGTGTCGATCATCGAGACGTTCATGTCGGGGCGGCAGATCGCCAGCACGACACCGGGCAATCCGCCCCCTGCCCCGACGTCCAGCACATTGCGCGCGCCGGCAAAAGCGGGCACCGCGGCGAGCGAATCGAGCAGGTGGTGGGTCACCATCTGCATCGGGTCGCGCAGCGACGTCAGGTTGTAGACGCTGTTCCACTTGTTCATCAGGGCCAGGTAATCCAGCAGCTGTTCCTGCTGCTGCGCCGACACGTCCAGCTGCATTTCCTTGATGCCCTCACCCAGCACCTGCGCCAGGGCGGCGCGGTCGAAATACTTCATTCGGCCGCCTCCGCCGGAGCATTGGTGAAGCCCTTGGCGCCGCGCTTTTTCAGGTGCACCAGCAGCAGCGAGATCGCCGCCGGGGTCACGCCCGAGATACGCGAAGCCTGGCCCAGGGTTTCCGGGCGCTGTTTATCGAGCTTCTGACGCACCTCGATCGACAGTGCCGCGATCTCCAGGTAGTTCAGGTTCTCGGGCAGCTTGAGGTTCTCGTAGTGGTCGTGACGCTCCACTTCGCGCGCCTGGCGGTCGATGTAGCCGGCGTACTTCAGCTGGATCTCGATCTGTTCCTTCACCGCCGGGTCTTCCACACCCGGGCCAGCCAATGCCTGGCCTTCGGCGCCAGTCATGCTCATCAGGGTGTCGTACTGCACACCCGGACGGCGCAGCAGGTCCGCCAGGTTGTACTCACGTTCGATCGCCTGCCCCACCACGCGCTCGGATTCGGCGGCGGCCAGGATGCGCGGGTTCACCCAGGTCGAACGCAGGCGCTCGAGTTCGCGGGCGACGGCTTCACGCTTGGTCTCGAACGCGGCCCACTGGGCGTCGCCCACGATACCGAGCTTGCGGCCGATTTCGGTCAGGCGCATGTCGGCATTATCTTCACGCAGCGACAGGCGGTACTCGGCGCGGCTAGTGAACATGCGGTAAGGCTCGGCCACACCCTGGGTAGTGAGATCGTCGACCAGCACGCCCAGGTAGGCTTCCGAACGTCCCGGCGTCCAGGCGTCCCTGCCCTGGGTCTGCAGCGCGGCGTTCAGGCCGGCAAGCAGGCCCTGGGCCGCCGCTTCTTCGTAGCCGGTGGTGCCGTTGATCTGGCCGGCGAAGAACAGGCCCTTGATCGCCTTGGTCTCCAGCGACGCCTTCAGGCCACGCGGATCGTAGTAGTCGTACTCGATCGCATAGCCGGGACGCAGGATGAAGGCGTTCTCCATGCCGCGCATCGAGCGCACCAATTCCAGCTGCACATCGAACGGCAGGCTGGTCGAGATCCCGTTCGGATAGAACTCGTTCGTGGTCAGGCCTTCCGGTTCCAGGAAGATCTGGTGCGATTCTTTCGAGGCGAAGCGATGGATCTTGTCTTCGATCGACGGGCAGTAGCGCGGGCCGACACCCTCGATCACGCCGGTGTACATCGGGCTGCGATCCAGGCCGTTGCGGATGATCTCGTGGGTTCTTTCATTGGTATGCGTGACCCAGCACGGCACCTGGCGCGGGTGCATGGCGGTGTTGCCCATCACGGAAAACACTGGCACCGGATCGAGGTCGCCCGGCTGTTCGGCGAGTACCGAAAAGTCGATGCTGCGGCCATCGATGCGCGGCGGCGTGCCGGTCTTCAGGCGGCCCTGCGGCAGCTTGAGTTCCTTTAGGCGGCTCGACAGCGATACGGCCGGTGGGTCGCCGGCGCGGCCACCCGAATAGTTTTGCAGGCCGACGTGGATCTTCCCGTCCAGGAAAGTACCGGCGGTGAGCACCACGGCGCGGGCGCGGAACTTCAGGCCGACCTGGGTGACGGCGCCGACGACGCGGTCACCTTCTAGCATCAGGTCTTCGACGGCCTGCTGGAACAGCCACAGGTTGGGCTGGTTCTCCAGGCGCGAGCGGATCGCCTGCTTGTACAGGACGCGGTCGGCCTGGGCCCGGGTGGCGCGCACGGCCGGGCCTTTGGACGAATTCAGGATACGAAACTGGATGCCCGCTTCGTCAGTGGCGATCGCCATGGCGCCGCCGAGCGCGTCGACTTCCTTGACGAGGTGACCCTTCCCAATGCCGCCAATCGATGGATTGCACGACATTGCGCCGAGGGTTTCGATGTTATGCGTGAGCAGCAGGGTCTTCTGACCCGTGCGTGCCGACGCGAGTGCGGCCTCGGTACCGGCATGGCCGCCGCCGACGACGACGACGTCGAATTCAGTTGGAAATAGCATGATGGAGAGTGAGGCGAGGATTCTAATGCGCGATTATAGATTCTTTTTTCTTGCCGGACTCTAAGGGGGGCTTAAAACGACAGATTTTGTTCCACGTGGAACAGTTAACGCGACCGTCGCTAAGATGTTCCACGTGAAACAAAAGCAAAAAAGCCGGGCGAACCCGGCTTTGCTGTTTCACGTGGAACAATCACCAACCTATCTTCGTGAACGCATCGTAGGCGGTTTTCAGGATCAGTCCGGATACGACCACAAGGAAGAGCTTCCGCACGAACGCGCTACCATGCTTCAGCGCCAATCTGGTACCGACCAATGAACCCGCGACCTGGCACCCTGCCATCATCAGGCCCAGCTGCCACAATATGTGCCCGCTGTAGCCGAACCACAGCAGCGCCGAGAAATTGCAGGCCACGTTGACGATCTTGGCCGCCGCCGACGCACCGAGAAAATCGAAGCCGAAGAAGCGAACGAACAGGAAGATCAGGAAGCTGCCCGTACCCGGGCCAAAGAAGCCATCGTAAAAGCCGATCGCAGCACCGATGCCGATCGCCCAGTAACGCTCCGCACGTCCGCTGTGGACCGGTGCATGAACCGCACCGAGATCCTTCTTCTTGAAGGTGTATACCGCGACCGCGACGAGGATGATTGGCAGCAGTGTACGTACAAAGTCGGCTGGCACCCGCGTCACGGTCCACGCGCCCGCGAAAGACAAGATGAAAGCCGCGACGGCTGCCGGCGCTGCGGTGCTCCACGCTACCCTCACCCGGCGCGCGTAATTCACCGCAGCCGCACTGGTACCAAAGATGCTGGCAAACTTGTTGGTGCCCAGCAGGGTGGCTGGCACCTCTTTCGGCAACACGGAAAAGATCGCGGGAATCTGGATCAAGCCGCCACCGCCAACGACGGCATCGACCAGGCCGGCCGTGAAGGCAGCAGCGCCGAGCCAAGCAAAATCAATCATGGGAAAGAACGTGGGAGGAACGCAGAGGCTGCATTGTACGGGATGGGTTAAGCTTGTCCAATAACGACCACGGAGACACCATGACCGCCTTTGCCTTCAGCACGGTTCCCAACATCCTGTCCGAGCCCGGCGTGACCCAGCGCCTCGGCGAACTCATCGCCGAGCGCTTCCCCGGCACCCGTCGTCCCTTCATCGTTACCGACCCGGGCTTCGTGCGCACCGGCCTGCTCGAGCTTCCCAGGCTCAGCCTGGAACAGGCAGGCCTGGCGCCGATGGTGTTCGCCGGCGTCGTCGCCGATCCGCCGGAAGCCGTGGTCCTCGATGCGGTGCAGGCTGCGCGCCGGCACGAAGCCGACCTCGTCATCGGTTTCGGCGGCGGCAGCTCGATGGACGTCGCCAAGCTGGTCGCGGTGCTGGCAGGATCGGCCCAGGCCATCGGAGAGATCTACGGGATCGGCAAGGTGCGCGGCAAGCGCCTACCGCTGGTCCAGGTACCGACGACGGCCGGCACCGGCTCGGAGGTGACCAACATCGCCATCGTCACCACGGGCGAGACGACCAAGACCGGTGTCGTCGCGCCCCAACTGTACGCCGACCTGGCCGTGCTCGATGCGAGCCTGACGCTCGGCCTGCCGCCGCTTGTGACGGCGGCAACCGGCATCGACGCCATGGTCCATGCGATCGAAGCCTATACCAGCCGGCACAAGAAGAATCCGCTGTCGGATGCATTGGCGCGGGAGGCCCTGGCGCTGCTGTCGCGCAGCCTGATCCGGGCCTGTGAGCAGGGCGACAATCTGGAAGTCCGGCAGGCCATGCTGCTCGGCGCCTGCTTTGCCGGCCAAGCATTCTCGAATGCACCGGTGGCCGCCGTACACGCGCTGGCTTACCCCATCGGCGGCATCTTTCACGTGCCGCACGGTCTGTCGAACTCGCTGGTGCTCCCGCACGTCCTGCATTTCAACCTGCCGGAGGCTACCCACTTGTACGCCGAACTGGCGGCGGTTGTGGTGCCGCATGCCAGCGGCAGCGAAGAAGCGCGGGCGCAGGCGCTCATTGTTGCGATGCAACAAACAGCCAAGATGACCGGGATTGAAACGACCTTGCGCCAGGTCGGCATTGACGAGGGTGACCTCGACCGGCTGGCGGACGACGCCATGCTCCAGACCCGCCTGCTCGGCAACAACCCGCGCGAGCTCACCCGTGCGGATGCACGCGCGATCTACGCGGCAGCTTTATGAGGCGCGCAGGAAGTCCAGCAGCAGGGCGTTGAGGCGGTCCCTGGCCGACAACTGCATCCAGTGCCCCGCCCCGCTCAGGCGCTCGTAGCGAAAGCCCGCGCGGCAGTGATGCAGCGAATCCAGCATCTGCTTTTCGCCGAGGGCCGGGTCGCGGTCGCTCCAGACACCCATCACCGGCACCTCGACCGGACGCCAATGGTGCGGCCGGCCCAGCTTCAGGTTGGCCCGGTAATAGTTCAGCGCCGCGGTCAGGCGCCCTTCCGGTTCCAGCGCGGCGCGCCAGATCGCCAGCTGCTCGGGGCGGCGCGTCATCTGGCGCAGGAAGAACCAGTCGTTGGCGCGGATCGCATGCTCGGCCACGACCGGCATCAGAAAGCCCAGGATGTACCAGAAGCGCATCTGCTGGGCGACGCCGGCACTGGCGATGGCCGCCGGGTGGCCAGTAGACAGGGCGACGAAACGCTCGAAGCGCTGGGGCGCATTCATGCACAACTGCCAGCCGACCAGCCCGCCCCAGTCGTGGCCCACGATCGACGCCCGCGCCAGGCCCAGCTGGTCCATCAGGCCGAGGATGTCCGCACACAGGAATTCGATGGCATAGGCGCCGGTGCCGGGCGGCGCATCGGTCCTGCCGTAGCCGCGCATGTCGGGCGCGATGACGCGGTAGCCATTGGCTGCCAGCACCGGGATCTGGTAGCGCCAGATCTCGTGGGTATCCGGAAAGCCGTGCATCAGGATGACGGCCGGGCCATTGCCTGCGCTGACGTAGAACTTGCGCAGGCCGTGTACGTCGACGTAGTGGGATTCCAGGTTCATGTTCGCTCCGCAGGCGCCGTGCGCTTGCCGGACTCGAGCAGCGCACCCATCTCCCCCACGATACCACGTCGGAACAATAGAACGCAGACAATGAAAATCAGGCCTGTGACCATGCCCACTGACTCGCCGAGGCTCGCGAACCACGCGATGCCGAGCCGTTCGGAAAGCCAGGTCCCCCAGTCGCCCAGCTTGTTCTCGAGGGCGATGATGAGGAAGGCGCCAACGATGGGCCCGGCTATCGTTCCCATGCCCCCTACCAGCGTCATCAGGACGACCAGGCCGGACATGGTCCAGTGCACGTCGGTCAGCGTCTCAAAGCCCAGCACGACCGTCTTGGTGGCTCCTGCGAGCCCCGCCAGGCTGGCCGACAGCACGAAGGCCAGCAGCTTGTAGCGGTCGACTTCATAACCGAGCGACACCGCCCGCGCTTCGTTCTCCTTGATGGCCTTGAGCACCTGGCCGAAGGGCGAATGGACGGTGCGATAGATCAGCGCGAAACCCGCGGCGGCGATCGCCAGCACCACGTAGTACATGGTCAGGTCGTTCGACAGGTCCAGCAGCCCCAACAGCCGGCCGCGCGGCACGCCCTGCAGCCCATCCTCGCCATGCGTGAAGGGCGCGCGCAGCGCCGCGAAATACACCATCTGGGCCAGCGCCAGCGTGATCATCGAAAAGTAGATGCCCTGGCGGCGGATCGCCAGCAGGCCGATCGCCAGGCCCAGCAGCCCGGCCGCGGCCACGCCCGCTGCAATGCCCAGTTCGGTCGGCAGCCCCACCACCGCCAGCAGATGCCCCGTCACATAGCCGGCGCTGCCGAAAAAAGCGGCATGTCCGAAAGAGAGCAGTCCGGTAAAACCGATCAGCAGATTGAAGGCACAGGCGAACAGGGCGAAGCACAGCAGCTTCATCAGAAACACGGGATAGGCGAAGAAGGGCGCCGCAAGGAACAGCAGCAGGCCCAGCAGGGAGAGGGTTTTACGATTCATGGTCTAGCGCTCCTTGCCAAACAGCCCGGCCGGACGCAGCAGCAGGACAATCACCATCACCACGAACACCACCACTTCCGAGCCTTCCGGATAGAACACCCGGGTCAGGCCCTCGATCACGCCCAGGGCCAGGCCGGTGAGGATGGAGCCGAGGATCGAGCCCATGCCGCCGATCACCACCACCGCGAACACGACGATGATCAGATTCGAGCCCATCAGCGGCGTGACATTGATGACGGGCGCCGCCAGCACGCCCGCCAGGCCGGCCAGCGCCACTCCGAAGCCATAGGTAAGCGTGACCATCAGCGGTACATTGATGCCGAAGGCTTCCACCAGCTTCGGATTCTCGGTGCCGGCGCGCAGGTAGGCCCCGAGGCGGGTCTTTTCGATCACGAACCAGGTCGACAGGCAGACGGCGAGCGAGGCGGCCACCACCCAGGCACGGTAGTTCGGCAGGATCATGAAGCCAAGGTCGGTGGCCCCGGCCAGCTGCTCAGGCACGTCCAGGGTCTGGCCGGAGACGCCGAAGAAGGAGCGGAACACCCCTTCCAGCAGCAGCGTGATGCCGAAGGTCAGGAGCAGTCCATACAAGTGGTCGAGCTGGTACAGCCAGCGCAGCATCGAACGCTCGACCAGGATGCCGAACAGGCCGACCAGCAGCGGGGCCAGCAGGAGCATCATCCAGTAGTTCAGGCCGAAGCTGGTGACACCGATATAGGCGGCAAAGGCGCCCATCATGTATAGCGCGCCATGGGAGAAGTTGGTGACGTTGAGCAGGCCGAAGATGACGGCCAGGCCCAGCGAGAGCATGGCGTAGAAGGAGCCGTTGACCAGGCCGAGCAGGAGCTGGCTCAGCAGGGCTTGGTGGGGGATGCCGAAGATGTCCATGGGTGCCTGGTTGTGGAAGGAGCGACGCGCTAGCGAATACGTCAGTCCGCTGCTTCAGCACGTCGTTCCGGCGAAGGCCGGAACCCAATTTTTGCGTGCTTATCGACTGCTCTACAAAATTGGATCCCGGCCTGCGCCGGGATGACGGTCTTGGGGCTAGCTATGGAAAAGGAGGTAGCGATGATGCTCACTTCCACAGCGCGCACTTAGTCTCCGACTTCTTCGTATAAGCCTGGTCCCCCGGGATCGTCGCCACCACCTTGTAGTAGTCCCACGCCCCCTTCGATTCCTTGGGCGACTTCACCTGCATCAGGTACATGTCGTGGACCATGCGGCCGTCCGGGCGGATCGTGCCGTTGGTGGCGAACATGTCCTTGATCGGCGTGGCTTTCAGGTGCGCCATCACCTTGTCGGCGTTGTCGGTTCCTAGCGCCTTGACGGCGCCCAGGTACTGCATCGTGGCCGAGTAATCCCCTGCCTGCAGCATCGAAGGCTGCTTCTTCATCTTGGCGAAATAGCGCTTGGCCCAGGCGCGGGAGTCAGGCGTCTGGTCCCAGTACCAGCCGTCGGTCAGGTACATGCCCTGGGTCGTGTTCAGGCCCAGGGTGTGGATATCGTTGATGAACACTAGCAGGCCGGCCACCTTCATCTTCTTCGTCAGGCCGAATTCGTTGGCCGCCTTCACCGCGTTGATCAGGTCGCCGCCCGCGTTCGCCATGCCCAGCACCTGCGCCTTTGAGGATTGCGCCTGCAGCAGGAAGGACGAGAAGTCCGAGGCCGACAGCGGATGCTTGACGCTGCCCACCACCGTGCCGCCATTGGCCTTGATGACGTCCGCCGTGTCCTTCTCGAGCGACTGGCCGAAGGCATAGTCGGCAGTCAGGAAGTACCAGGACTTGCCGCCCTGCTTGAGCATGGTGGCGCCGGTGCCGCGCGCCAGCGCCACGGTGTCGTAGGCGTAGTGGACCGTGTAGGGCGTGCACTGTTCGTTGGTCAGCTGCGCCGTGCCGGAACCGATGGCGATGAAGACTTTTTTCTTTTCCGCGGCTACCTTGGCCATCGCCAGGCTGGCGCCGGAATTGGTGCCGCCGATCAGCAGGTCGACGCCCTGCTGGTCGAACCATTCGCGCGCCCTGGAAGCGGCGATGTCGGGCTTGTTCTGGTGGTCGGCGACGACCAGCTGGATCTTCTTGCCGTTGATCGCCCCGCCCATGTCGGCAATCGCCATGCGGATCGCCTCCGCGCCGCCATTGCCGTCGACATCGGAATACACGCCGGACAGGTCGGTGATGAAGCCGATCTTGATGACGTCGCCCGAGATCTGGGCCTGAGCCGGCAGCGACAGGCCTAGGCTGGAGGCGAGCGCAAGGGCAATGACGGTAGGTTTCATGTGGTCTCCATTCTTGTTGGCGGGTTATGTATTGTTCAAACGCCGAGCAGCTCGGTGAGCAGCGGCATCCTGCTGTCCAGTTCCGGCGCCGCGATGGTCTCCACCACCTGGCCGTGCTCGACCACGTAGAAGCGGTCCGCCAGCGGCGCGGCGAAGCGGAAGTTCTGTTCGACCATCAGGATCGTGTAGCCCCGGGCCCTGAGCGTCGTGATGGTGCGCGCCAGGCTTTGCACGATGACCGGCGCCAGGCCTTCGGAAATCTCATCGAGCAGCAGCAGGCGCGCGCCGGTGCGCAGGATGCGGGCCACGGCCAGCATCTGCTGCTCGCCGCCGGATAGGCGCGTGCCCTGGCTGTGGCGGCGCTCGTAGAGGTTGGGGAACATCGCGTAGATCTCGTCCAGGCCGAGTCCCTTCCCTGCCCCCGCTATGCCCCTGAGCTGCGGCGGCAGCAGCAGGTTTTCCTCTGCCGACAGCGAAGAAAAGATGCCGCGCTCTTCCGGGCAGTAGCCGATGCCGAGGTGGGCGATGCGGTAGGTCGGCAGATCGATCGACTCAACGCCACCCACCTTGATGGAACCGCTGCGGCGTCCGGTCAGGCCCATGATCGCGCGCAGCAGCGTGGTCCGGCCGGCGCCGTTGCGGCCGAGCAGCGTCACTACTTCGCCCGGCGCCACGCTCAGGTCGATGCCGTGCAGGATGTGCGATTCGCCGTACCAGGCGTGCAAGCCGGCGATCTGGAGCGCCGGGTTCAATGCCGCGCTCCCGCGAGCTCGCCGGCGGTCGTGCCCATATAGGCTTCCATCACCTGCGGATTGCGCGACACCTCGGCGTAGCTGCCTTCGGCCAGCACCGCACCGCGCTGCAGGACCGAGATGCGGTCGCAGATGCCGGCGACGACGTTCATGTTGTGCTCGACCATCAGGATGGTGCGGCCGGCGGATACCTTCTTGATGAGCTCGGTCACCCTGTGGACATCTTCATGGCCCATGCCCTGGGTCGGCTCGTCCAGCAGCATCAGTTCCGGCTCCATCGCCAGGGTGGTGGCGATCTCCAGCGCGCGCTTGCGGCCGTAGGGCAGGTCGGCCGTCAGGCTGCCGGCGAAGCCGTCCAGGCCGACCTCGCCCAGCAGGGCCAGTGCCTGCTCGTCCAGCTGTGTTAAGGAGCGGCTGCTGCGCCAGAACTGGAAGCTGGTGCCGAGCCGGCGCTGCAGGCCGATGCGCACGTTCTCGAGCACCGTCATGTGCGGGAAGACGGCGGAAATCTGGAAGGAGCGAATGATGCCCATGCGGGCGATCTGGGCCGGCCGGGCATGGGTGATGTCGCGGCTCTTGAACAGGATCTGGCCGGAGCTCGGGGCCAGGAATTTGGTGAGCAGGTTGAAGCAGGTGGTCTTGCCGGCGCCGTTCGGGCCGATCAGGGCGTGGATGTGGCCGCGCTCGACCTGAAGACTGACCTCGCTGACCGCCGTGAATCCCTTGAATTCCTTGGTGAGCTTTCTCGTCTCCAGGATGACATCCGCCATTGGTTCTCCACACGTGCTGCTGCAAGTGACAGAAACTGCGAGGACTGCTTGCCTGATGATACATACAAGCTTTGGCCCTCACAATACGGCCGAGCTGGCGTGCGCGGTGCGGATGCGCCCTATTGGTGCAAGCCGCTTGTGCGTTTTTGCACGTCTAGGCTGTTGCCTTGTGCTGGGCCAGGATGTCGGCGGCAGCTTTTTCCGCGATCATGATGGTTGGAGAATTGGTATTGCCCGAGGTGATGAAGGGCATGATCGAGGCGTCCACCACCCGCAACTTCTCGACGCCCCACACGCGCAGGCGGCTGTCGACCACCGCCTGTGGATCGTCTTCGCGGCCCATGCGGCAGGTGCCGACCGGGTGGAAGATCGTCGTGCCGACCAGGCCGGCCGCATGGGCGAGTTCTTCCTCGCTCTGGTACTGCGGGCCCGGCATGAATTCTTCCGGGCGGTAGGATTTGAGGGCCGGCGCGGCCACGATGCGGCGCGTCAGCGCCAGCGCCGCCGCGGCAGTCTTGCGGTCGGCCTCGGTGCTCAGGTAATTCGGCGTGATCTTCGGCGGCGCATAACTGTCGCTGGAGGCGATGCGCACGTGGCCGCGCGCGGTCGGCTGCAGGTTGCACACGCTGGCCGTAAAGGCCGGAAAGCGGTGCAGCGGATCGCCGAACTTGTCCAGCGAGAGGGGCTGGACGTGGTACTGCAGGTTCGGGGCCGCCAAGTCGGGCGACGAGCGGGCAAAGGCACCCAGCTGGGACGGCGCCATCGACATCGGTCCGCTCTGGAAGAACGCATATTCGAGCCCGATCAGGGCCTTGCCGAACCAGTTGGTAGCGCGCGTGTTCAGGGTCGGCACGCCTTCCACCTTGAAGATCATGCGCAGCTGCAGGTGGTCCTGCAGGTTGGCGCCCACGCCCGGCAAGTCGGCAACCGGAGCGATGCCATGACGCTGGAGTTCACCCGCATCGCCGATGCCGGACAGCTGCAGGATCTGGGGCGAACCCACCGCCCCCGCCGCCAGCAGGGTTTCGCGCCTTGCCGTCGCCGTGAACATGCGTCCATCCCCGCTGAACTGCACGCCGCTACAGGCTTTTCCCTGCTGACCGTCCTCGAACAGCAGGCGTTCGACGTGGCAGCCGGTCATGATCGTCAGGTTCGGCCGTTTCGCCGCCGGTTTCAGGAAAGCTTTCGCGGTATTCAACCGGATGCCCCGCCGCTGGTTGACCTCGAAATAGGCGGAGCCTTCACCAAGGCCGGCATTCAGGTCCTCGATTTTCGGGATGCCGGTCTGGGCTGCCGCCTCACGGAAGGCATCCAGGATCTTCCACGACAGCCGCTGTTTTTCCACCCGCCATTCGCCGCCGGCGCCATGCAGTTCACTGGCGCCCAGGTAGTGGTCTTCGCTGCGCTTGAAGAGCGGCAGCACTCTTTCCCAGCGCCAGGAATCGTCGCCGGATACCTCGGCCCAGCGCTCGTAATCCGCGGGCTGGCCGCGCATGTAGATCATTCCGTTGATCGACGAGCTGCCTCCCAGCACCTTGCCGCGCGGGTAGATCAGCGCCCGCCCGTTCAGGCCTGGATCGGCTTCGGTGCGAAACAGCCAGTCCGTGCGCGGATTGCCGATGCAGTGCAGGTAGCCGACCGGGATGTGGATCCACATGTAATCGTCGCGTCCACCCGCTTCGATCAACAAGACTTCGATGTCCGGCCGCCCCGAGAGCCGATTCGCCAGCACACAGCCGGACGTGCCGCCGCCGACGATGATGTAGTCGTACTCGCCGGCCGATTCCAAGCTCAGGCTTCCCGAACGATGCCGCGAACGCCGTGTACGCCACCTGCGAACACAGGCAAACCGGTCCCCTCCGGCTGGCCAGGCATGGGCTTACGAGACAGCGCGTCGAGATCCACAAGGCCTCCGTTCGTCATTCGTTGAGGCAAGCTTACCAGATCGTAAACGGAAGTCTAGAGCCCCTCTGTGGATAAGCCTCTTGATATCCACAGGTCTGTTTTGTGCAGAACCGGGGCATTTTACGGCCGTCAAAATCTTGTCCAGTTTTTCGAACGTCTTCACGCGCAACTGCTGCACTGATTTATCCGGACAGTAAGTTGATGATTCGTGAGGCGTTTACCGTCTTTTCCACAGACTCAGGCTGCCGTTAACCACTACTACTATCCTTGTATACAAACTTTGTTTGTAAACCGAGGAAACTTTTTCGAAATTTTTTTTTCGCCCTTCGTCGCACACGGCAGACAGGCTCTCGAGCCATGGATCAGCAACTGCCAGCACCTGGATGCTTCAGTTCGCTACAGCTTCGGTTTCGGACCTGGACCGCGATCACCGCCAACAGTTGGCCGCCCAGACCTGAAGACAGCTTTCCTGCATCGACCTTCACTGCTCAGCACTGCCGGCAGCAATATGCCTATTTTTGCCAGCATCTGTGGAAAACCTCTTGGATATCCACAGGAACGAATGTGTAGAAGCGCTCCTTAACCAGGTCAGCCAAAATTCTGTCCAACTTTCCTACAGTTCAAACACAAGCCTTGTTCAGCACGTTAACGCGACCGTAAACCATTGAGCTTGTGGAGAAAATCCTTCTTATCCACAACTACATGCTCGTTTACTATTACTACCAGTTTGTATACAAACTTGTTTACTACAACAACAAAACCAACAACGCGTCCGAGCCGCTTTCACTGCCTGGCCGAGAACCCTGCCAGACCCGTTCGCAGTATCGACCGCTGACGCGTACTGCTTGGCTCAACACCCCTGTTCGCATCCCGGAAGAGCATCAGACCAGCCCAAAACCCGTCCTGCAGACCTGTTTTGTCGATGCGTCTGTGGAAAAGCCGAGGTATATCCACAGGATCGGATGTGCAGAACACGTCGATTTCTCTTCACCTCCAAAACTGTCCAAGATTCGTGCAAGCTCCACGCAAGGTTTGTGCAGCCGGTAAACGCGAACGCAAGTGTTTGATACTGTGGAGTAAACGCGAGTTATCAACAGAAGAAGCCGCGTTTACTATCTACTACCAGTCTTTATATACAACTTAGTTAACTAAGAACCTGGAAGCGCAAGCGCCCTGGAAAGGCCAGGAGAACGCGGTTTTTCTGGCCTCTCACCCGTAAGACAAGCAAAATGCACACTCATCCGTGCGAAAAAGTTAACGAATGAGCTCGATCAAACCCTGTACAAGTCCTGAACAAGCCGGCTGGCTGCAGCTGCGCATGGCGCTGTGGCCAGAAGATCCGACTGAACACCTACTTGAAATGCAGGAGCTATGTGAACAACCCGGCCGTTATGCACAGTTCATCGCGTATTCAAGCGACGACGAGGCCCAGGGACTGGTTGAAGTCGCGCTGCGCAGCGATTACGTCAACGGCACGGAGTCGTCTCCTGTCGGCTTCCTGGAAGGTTTGTACGTCGATCCCGCCTCCAGGCACCAGGGAATTGCTGCCCTGCTCGTCAAAATCGCCGAGCAATGGGCCAGGGAACAGGGGTGTAGCGAGATGGCGTCCGACGCTGCCATCGACAACACGGCGAGCCACGCCATGCACGAGGCACTCGGATTCGAGGAAACCGAGCGCGTGGTGTACTTTCGCAAGTCACTTTGACAACAAAAAACAGGAAAAACATGCGATTGGGGATCATCAGCGCGCTGGCCGAAGAACAGCTGGGGCTCGTGGAAGCCATGAGAGGGCCCTCCAAGCTCATCCATGGCATGCGTGACTACTGGGCAGGAACACTGTGGGAAATCGACGCTGTGTGCGTTCTATCGCGAATTGGCAAGGTTGCGGCTGCCATGACAGCGACAACGCTTGTGGAGAAGTTCGGAGTTACCCACATCCTCTTCACCGGCGTGGCTGGCGCGGGGGATAAAACGGTCCAGGTGGGCGATATCGTGGTCGCCGAAGCCTTGGTCCAGCACGACATGGATGCCAGTCCCCTGTTTCCGCGCTTCGAGGTGCCGCTCACCGGCTTGACCCATTTCCAGCCCGACCAGCAGCTGTCGCTGCGCCTGTCGCGCGCTGCCCATGAATTCCTGGAACGTGACTTCCTGGACGCGATCAGTGAAGGAGAACGGCAGGCATTCCGCCTGGCGCAGCCGCGAGTACACCGCGGCCTGGTGGCGAGCGGCGACCAGTTCATGAACGACCGTGTGCGTCTGGAAGCTCTGAATGCCGCTTTGCCGGGCCTGGTGGCGGTCGAAATGGAAGGCGCCGCGGTGGCGCAGGTGTGCTACGAGCTGGGCGTGCCATGCGCCGTGATCCGCACCGTGTCGGATAACGCCAATGAAAACGCGGCCACCGATTTCATGCGTTTCGTGAAATCGGTCGCCGCGCAGTATGCCTTCCATATCACCCGGCGCGTCTGCCGGGATCTGCTTAAATATCCGCTTCAGCCCAGCAGGGTCTCCGCCGGCACATAGTCGTAGTTCAGGTCTTTTGCTACCGCCTCGTAGGTGACCTTGCCCTGGCAGACATTCAGGCCGTTGCGCAGGTGGGCATCATCCGATAAGGCGCGTCGCCAGCCCTTGCTCGCCAGTGCCACGGCATGGCCGATGGTGGCGTTGTTAAGGGCAAACGTGGACGTGCGCGCCACTGCGCCCGGCATGTTCGCCACGCAGTAGTGGATCACGCCGTCGACGACGAAGGTCGGATCGGCGTGGGTGGTCGCATGCGAGGTCTCGAAGCAGCCGCCCTGGTCGATCGCCACGTCCACCACCACAGCGCCCTTCTTCATGCGTGAGATCATGTCGCGGGTGACCAGCTTGGGCGCTGCGGCGCCCGGCACCAGCACGCCGCCGATCACCAGGTCCGCATCCAGCACCGCTTCCTCGATCGAGTGGGCGTTGGAGTAGAGCGTGGATATGCGGTTGCCGTAGACGAGATCCAGCTGGCGCAGGCGGTCGACGTTCTTGTCGAGCACCGTTACGCGGGCGCCGGTGCCGACCGCCATCTGCAGCGCATTGGTGCCGACCACGCCGGCGCCGATGATGACCACATGGCCGCTAGCGACACCCGGCACGCCGCCCAGCAGCAGGCCCATGCCGCCGCGCGACTTTTCCAGGTGCGCCGCACCGGCCTGGATCGACATGCGCCCGGCCACCTCGCTCATCGGCGCCAGCAGCGGCAGGCCGCCTCCCGGGCCCGTGATGGTTTCGTAGGCAATGCAGACCGCGCCGGATTTGACCAGGGCCGCGGTCTGCTCGGGATCGGGAGCCAGGTGCAGGTAGGTGTAGAGCACCTGGCCTTCGCGCAGCATTGCGCATTCGAGCGGCTGCGGTTCCTTGACCTTCACGATCATGTCGGCGCGGGCAAAGATGTCCTTCGCCGTGCCCACGATGGTGGCGCCGGCCGCCACGTACTGCTCGTCCGACAGCCCGATCTGTTCACCGGCGCCCTGCTGCACGATGACTTCGTGACCGCGCGACGTCAGCTCACGCACCGAGGGCGGCGTCAGGCCGACGCGGTACTCGTGGTTCTTGATCTCCTTTGGTACGCCAACAAGCATGTCTACCTCCAATTTTTGTAATGACTCGGCTGCCAACTATCACCGCGTGGGCGGAAGACCCGCCCACCCTACGCTCCTACGCTACTCCTGCTGCTTTGATTTGGGTCAAAAAAAAGGGGAGCTCGCGCTCCCCCAGATGATTACACTCCCAGCGTCATGAGGCTTGCGTTGCCGCCAGCCGCCGTCGTGTTGACACAGACGGCCCGTTCGGCCACCAGCCGCCACAGGGCGACCGGCGCCGTGGCCGTGGTGTCGACAATGCCGACGATGGCCCCCGGGCGCGCTGCCAGTTTCGCGCGCAGCGAGCCGGCAAGACCGGCTTCCAGCAGCGCGATCTGGAACTCGTCCGCATCGAGTTCATCGTCACCGATGAAGCGCACGCGTTCCTTCACCAGGGCCGGCAGGTTGGCCGGGATCAGGTCCGGCGTCGCCAGCACTAGGGTGCGGTTGCCGGTGGCCAGGCTTGCAGCCATCTGGTTGAGCAGGCCAGTTGCCGTCTTCGGTGCGCACAGCACGGTGCCGCGCTTGGTGAAGGCCAGGGTATTGCGCTCGCCGGTGGGACCCGGCAGGGCGATCTCGACGTTGGTCAGCGCGGTGCGGCCATAGGCTTGCGCCAGCGTTGCCAGCTCTGCATGGTCGTTAGCGCGCAGCCAGCCGAGCAGCGCATCCAGGCCGGCGTCGAACACGCGGCTGTGCTCCATGAGGGGCGCGGCATTGCGCTGCAGGCGCTTCAAGTACAACGGACCGCCGGCCTTCGGGCCGGTGCCCGACTTGCCTTCGCCGCCGAAAGGCTGCACGCCCACGACCGCACCGACGATGTTGCGGTTGACGTAGATGTTACCGACGTGGGCACGCGAGACGATGAAGTCGATGGTCTCGTCGATGCGCGAATGCACGCCCAGCGTCAGGCCGTAGCCGGTGGCGTTGATGGTGTCGATTACCTTCGGCAGGTCCGCGCGGCGGTAGCGCACGATGTGCAGCACCGGGCCGAAGACTTCGTGCTTGAGTTCCGCCATCGAGCCGATTTCCAGCACGGTCGGCGGCACGAAGGTACCCTGGGCATTGACGCTCTCGGGCAGCTCGAGCGCGAAGTGGCTGCGCGCGGTGGCGCGCATGCGTTCGATGTGGGCCAGCAGGTTGCGCTGGGCTTCCGCGTCGATCACCGGGCCGATGTCGGTCGCCAGGCGGTCCGGGGCGCCCACGCGCAGTTCCAGCATCGCGCCGCGCAGCATCTTGATGGTCTTGTCGGCGATGTCTTCCTGCAGGAACAGCACGCGCAGCGCCGAGCAGCGCTGGCCGGCCGAGTCGAAGGCCGAGGACAGCACGTCCTGCACCACCTGCTCCGGTAGTGCCGAGGAATCGACGATCAGCGCGTTCTGGCCGCCCGTTTCCGCCACCAGCGGGATGTCGATGCCTTCTTTTTCGGCACGCGTAGCCAGGGTGCGGTTGATCAGCTGGGCCACTTCAGTGGACCCGGTGAAGATCACGCCTTTGACGCGCGTGTCCGAAGTCAGGGCGGCGCCCACCACTTCGCCGCGGCCCGGCAGCAGCTGCAGCGCCGCACGCGGGGTGCCCGCTTCGATGAACAGCTCGACGGCGCGATGGGCGATCAAGGGAGTTTGCTCGGCCGGCTTGGCCAAAACCACGTTGCCGGCCACCAGGGCGGCGGCCACCTGGCCGGTGAAGATCGCCAGCGGGAAGTTCCATGGGCTGATGCAGGTGACCGGACCCAGCGCGCCGTCGGCTTTCGATTCGCGCACCTGCACCGCGTAGTAGCGCAGGAAATCGACCGCTTCGCGCAGCTCGGCGATCGCGTTCGGCAGCGACTTGCCTGCCTCGCGCACGGCCAGGGCCATCAGCTCGGTGCCGTTCTGCTCGAACAGGTCGGCGGTGCGCTCCAGAATGGCGGCGCGGGTTTCGACCGGAGTCGCTTCCCATTCGCCGGCGAAAGCGGCAGCGGCGGACAGTGCGGTTTCGACGTCCGTGCGGGACGCTTCAACCACCTGGCCGACGACGTCGCTCGACATGGCGGGATTGATCACCTTCGCCGGCTCGCTAGCTTCTACCGGACCGGCGATCAGCGGCGCCGCATTGTACTGGCGCTGCTTGGCCAGGCCTTCGGCGGTCGAGCTCAGGATGTGTTCATTGACCAGGTCCAGGCCCGCCGAATTCTTGCGCTCGGCGCCGAACAGCTGCAGCGGCAGGGCGATCGCCGGGTGCGGCTTGCCGCCGGCGGCGCGCGCCTGTTCGAAAGGATCGGCCAGCAGGGTGTCGATCGCCACGTTCTCGTCCACGATCTGATTCACGAACGAGGAGTTGGCGCCGTTTTCCAGCAGACGGCGCACCAGGTAGGCCAGCAGGGTCTCGTGCGAGCCGACCGGCGCGTAGATGCGGCAGGCCTTGTCCAGCTTGCGGGGGCCGACCACCTGGTCGTACAGGGTCTCGCCCATGCCGTGCAGGCACTGGAATTCGTAGTTGGTGATGCCGTCGGCCTTGGCCCAGGTGTAGATCACCGACAGCGAGTGCGCGTTATGGGTCGCAAACTGCGGGTAGATCATGTCGCTGGCCGCCAGCAGCTTGCGCGCGCAGGTCAGATACGACACGTCGGTGTAGACCTTGCGCGTGTAGACCGGATAGCCCGGCATGCCCTCGACCTGGGCGCGCTTGATCTCGGCGTCCCAATAGGCGCCCTTCACCAGGCGCACCATGAACTTGCGGCCGCTGCGTTTGGCCAGGTCGACCACGAAGTCGATCACGAAGGGGCAGCGCTTCTGGTACGCCTGCACCACCAGGCCGATGCCTTCGAAGCCGCTGAGTTCCGGATCGAAAGCGAGCGATTCGAGCATGTCGAGCGAGATCTCGAGGCGGTCCGCTTCTTCGGCGTCGATGTTGATGCCGATGTTGTACTGCTTGGCCAGCAGCACCAGGCTGCGCACGCGCGGCAGCAGCTCGTTCATCACGCGCCAGTACTGGGCGCGGCTGTAGCGCGGGTGCAGGGCCGACAGCTTGATCGAGATGCCCGGGCCGTCCTTGATGCCGCGGCCGTTCGAGGCCTTGCCGATCGCATGGATCGCGGTCTCGTACGAGGCGTAGTAGTTCTTGGCGTCCTGCTCGGTCAGGGCGGCTTCGCCCAGCATGTCGTAAGAGTAGCGATAGCCGCGGCTTTCGTTCTCACGGCTGTTCTTCAACGCTTCGTCGATGGTCTGGCCGGTGACGAACTGGTTGCCCAGCATGCGCATCGCCATGTCCACGCCCTTGCGGATCAGCGGTTCGCCACCCTTGGCGATCAGGCGGGTCAGCGCCGAGCCCAGGTTCTTCTCGCTATTGGTCGAGACCAGTTTGCCGGTGATCAGCAGGCCCCAGGTGGCCGCGTTGACGAACAGCGAAGGCGATTCGCCCAGGTGCTTCTTCCAGTCGCCCTTGCTGATCTTGTCGGCGATGAGACGGTCGGCGGTTTCGCTGTCCGGAATGCGCAGCAGCGCTTCGGCCAGGCACATCAGCGCCACGCCTTCTTCCGAAGACAGCGAGAACTCGTGCATCAGGGCGTCCACGCCCGAGGAACGGGTGCGTTTGTCGCGCACGCTCGAGACCAGGCGGTGGGCCAGCATGTAGGCGTCGCCGTTGGCGCTGGCGCCTTGCGCGAGCAGCCACTGGACCGCTTCGGTCTCGTCGCGGCGGTAGGCATTGGTGATGGCTTCGCGCAGCGGGGTCTGGTCGTGCTTGACCTCAGCCTGGAGTGCATCGAAGGGGACGAAGGTGGACGCCGGGATGGCAGCAATCTGCATAGTGATTTTTCTAAAAAGGAAACGGACTTCGTGCTCATGCAGCAAAACACGCCGCACCACCCTAGGGGCGGCCGGCGTGCTCCGGAACACAATGGAATGATTCGATTGTAGAAGGAAATCTTCTGGATTAATTCTGTTTTTACGACAGACTAGCAAAAGATAGTTTTTGGTGAGACAATCTGACCGAATAATATTTACATGGCAGGAGGCGGACCATGCTCGACAAGATCAGTAAGAAGATTCTGGCAGAACTGCAGAACGACGGACGAATCAGCAACGTCGAGCTGGCGGCACGGGTCAACCTCTCTCCCGCCGCCTGCCTGGAGCGCGTGCGCAAGCTGCACGAATCCGGCTACATCATGGGCTATACGGCCCAGCTCAACCCCCAGCTGCTGGACGTGTCGCTGCTGGTGTTCATCGAGGTGGTGCTCGATCGTACCACTCCCGAGGTCTTCGATGCATTCAAACAGAGCGTCCAGATGATTCCGGAAGTGCTCGAATGCCACATGGTGGCAGGCGGCTTCGACTACCTGGTCAAGGCGCGTGTGAAGGACATGGCCGCCTACCGCGAATTCCTCGGCAAGACCCTGCTGCAAAAAGGTGTGCGCGAAACGCACACCTATGCAGTGATGGAAGAGGTCAAGAACACCACCAAGCTGCCGATCCGCTAAGCCTCCTCAACGCCCCGGCGCCTGCGGATGCGCCTGCGGGCGCTTTTTAGCGACCTGTCCCGGCGTACCGAGCTCGAGCAAGTTGATGCGCTCGTACAGCGTGGTGCTCCTGCGGCTCGAGTCGGTCACGCGTACCACGATGCTGTAGTCGCCCTGCGCCGTGTAGGTATGGCTGGCGCGCACCTCGCCCTTGCCCCTGTATTCGCGCAGCGCCGCCGCTTGCGGCCCCCTGCCGTCGCCCCAGTCGACCGTGGCGCTATGCGTGTCCGCCGGGTTGCGGTCGCGCAGCGACAGCGTGAGCTGGACCGGACGGTTTACCTGGAGCTGGGTCAGCTGGATCGGCCCCAGCACCGGCGCATCGGTCCCGCCGCCGTTCGGGCGTAGCAGGACCAGCCCGGCATTCGATTCGGCCACGATATCGCCATTGGCGGACACGGTGAGTGCGTTGGTCAGCACCAGTCCGCCAGGAGCGTTCAGCAGGCGCCTATTCAGGTCGACGCCGGCGCCAGAGCGCAGCCAGCGCCAGGCGCGGCTCTGGGCGTACTGCTCTGGCCAGGCCAGGCCCACCACCACCCCACTGTCGTTGAGGCCATTCGCTTCGGACGCCCAGAAGGATGAAGGGTTAAGGTTGACCAGTCCGCGCGCACGCGAAAACACGAAGGCGCGGTTCTCGTTGTTGCTGCGCTGGACCCGGCCGACCACCTCGCCCGCTTCGTTGAGATCGGTCGGAACCGTGTTCAGGCCGATGCGTGCCGCGCCTTTGCCCGGGCTTAGCAGGAAGGACGTGAAGTTCGGGGTGGTGAAATCGAACAGGCCGACGATGTCGCCGCGGTTGTTGAGGAAGCGGCTGACAACGCTGCTCGCGCCCAGCGTGCCGAGGTCGGTCGCGCGGCCGGCTGCATTCCAGACGATCAGGTGCGAGGCGCCGCCGGCGCTCTGGCCGTCGCCCAGGGTGATGTTGTTCTCGTTGATGTCGGTGGCGAAGGTATTGGTGAGACCGGTCGGGGATGGCAGGGGCAACAGGCGATTGGCCGCGGTCCAGCGTACCGCCCGGTAGTTGCTGTCTCCAGTGGTGTCGGAGCCACCGACGATCTCGCCGCGGTTGTTGAGGGTCTGCAGGAAGGTGTTGGTGTCCGGGTTGGGCGATGGCAGCGGCACCAAGCCGCGCGCCGCGGACCAGCGATAGGGCTGGAACACGGCGGTCGACGGATCGGTCCTGGGGAAGCGGATCTGCAGGGCTACCTCACCCCAGTCGTTGATGCCGCTGACCGAAGAGGTATCGTGGCCCGGCGGGCTGATGTCGAGCAGGCGCTCGCCGTTGAAGACGCCGGCATGCAGCCGGTCGTCGAGCGCGATGTATTCCAGGGCCACCTGGCCACGCGCATTGATGTAGGTGCGCAGCACCGGGGACGGCACCAGGTTCACGATCCCGTAGACGTCCTTGCCGGCGTAGGTAGCTGTTGCAGCCTCCAGCTCCTCCGGCGCGGCAGCCTGCGCCTGCCATAGTGCGCCGCCAAACGCCATCACGCCGGCCGCGAGCGCGATCCGTCCTGTCGAAAAGTTTCGCATGCTTACCTCCCATTGGTAGGCGCATGCACCGTGCATGCGCCTCTCTCAATGTAGGGTGCAGCGGGACGAGCCGGGACGAGGTATCACAAAGCCGGACAGGGCTCGAAAGCGGTTCCGGAGGCGGATCTTGCAGGCGGAAAAAACGATGCCGGCAACGATGCCGGCATGCAGTGTTCTAGACCACTTTCCTGGCGCCGGTTTTGGGTGAGGCGCTTTCTGCCATGCTTTCCAGGTTCTTGCGCAGCCAGCGGTGCGCCGGGCTGCGGCCGTCGCGCTCGTGCCAGAGCATGTCGAGGTGCACGGCCGGCAGCTGGAAGGGCAGTTCGCGCCAGACCAGCGCGTCGGTCATGCCGGTGGACACCATCAGGTGCTTCGGCAGTACCGTGATCAGGTCCGAATTCGCCACCACGCGCCCTGCCGTGAAGAACTGGTTTACGGTCAGCAGGATGCGGCGCTCGCGCCCGATCTGGGCCAGCGCTTCGTCCACCAGGCCGTGGGCGCGGCCCGAGAAGCTCACCAGGAGGTGATTCGCCTTGCAATAGGTGTCGAGGTCGAGCTTTTCCTTGGCCAGCGGGTGGTCCTTGCGCATCACGCACACGTAGACGCCCGAGTACAGGCGCTCGTGGCGGATCGGCGAACCCGTTTCGTAGGACAGCTGGGCCGCCACCCCCGGGAAGAAGCCGACCGCGAGGTCGATGTCGCCACGCAGCAGCATCGGCCGCGGTTCGCGCGTGGTGAGGGGCACCATGCGGATGTTCACGCCCGGCGCTTCGCGTTCGATCGAGCGCATCAGTGACGGCAGCCACAGGGCGGCGGTAGCGTCGGCCATCGCCATGCGGAAGGTGGCCTGGGCCTTGGAAACGTCGAAGGTTTCCGGCATCACGGCCGCTTCCAGCGCAGCCAGGGCCTGGCGCACGGCCGGCCATAGCGCTTCGGCGCGCGGCGTCGGCTTGACGCCATAGGCGGTGCGGATCAGGAGTTCGTCCCCCAGACTTTCGCGCAGCCGCTTGATGGCGTTGGAAACGGCCGGCTGGGTCATCGCGAGGTGCCCGGCGGCGCGGGTGAGGTTTTGCTCGGTCATCACTGCGTCGAAGACGCGCAGCAGGTTCAGGTCAAGCGTCAGAAAGCTCATGGGAACTTATCGATGGCAATACAGATGCTCCCAGTGTACCTCAAGTATTCACAGAATGCATAAGCGTCATCAGTGAACAAAATTAGATTTATATGTTGCATCGCACTATGCTGTGCACAACTCAACAATTATCAACACCATGTCTGCCTCGCTCACCCTCATCCAGACCGCAGTTGCCGCCGTTCCAGTCGGCCAGGTCGTTCGTACCGCCACCGGTGTGGCGCTGCTGGGTGGCGTCGCCATGTTCTTCCGCCCGCTGCTGGTCGGCATCGGCCGCGCCGCCGTCCTGGCCGTGCGCCCGCGCCCGCCCAAGGCCCACCTGGCCAAGCGCTGATCCCCATTCCTCCGTTTAAACGCGGCCTCCGATTCGGACGCCGCGTTTTTTTTCGTCCGTTCTCTCCGGTTTCGGCCTTTCCCTCTCGTTTGTCGACCATTCGGCGTTGAGCCTGCGGTGACTCTTCGTCACCCGGGTTTTCAGGCCTCGGCGATTTAACAAAATTCACGAAGAGTTAAAAAGTGATCGATGGCCAAGTCCTCTCGACGTTCATGCAGAGCGGATAAATCGGAGCAAATGGCCCTATCTTGCCTGCGGAATGTTGGGGGAAGGCGGAACATAGCGCAGGTGTTCGATCGGTAAGGAAGCCGAAGCAAATAATCGCTTTTATCTTCCGTTAGCGCAAAGAAAAAAGAATATGGATGTGTAATGGCTGATGTTAAACAGATTTCACGTTCTATTCAGCGTTTATGGTGAATATTGGTTAAAACGAAGGCGAACGCCTGCCTGCCCCGGTCCTCAAGGCATGTTCGTGCCGTGCACAGTGAATTACTTGTGTTTGCAGTTGAGCTGTTCGGACGCTTCCTCAATGATCGAGATGACAGCGCCGGTATCGGTCGGTTTGGCGAGTTCTTCGGCCTTGCGGTCGACCTTGTCCCGGACGTTGGGCAGGTCGCGCCGGAGCTCGTCCAGCATCTCGATGATCTTGCTAGTCTTTTCGTCGGCCAGCAAATTGACCTGCAGGTCGAGGTGGGCGTGCTGGTTGGCGAGGGCGGACATGCGATTCTGGCGAATCAGCACGGTGGTGGAGATGATGAAGGCATTCAGGGCAATCAAGCCCTGCAGCCAGAAGAAGGGCGGCTCATCCCATTGGTCGAACCCGAGTTCGGGCGCCGCCAGGTTCCAGATGATCCACAGGACGACGAAGACCAGGTTGCCGGCGACATAGGCCGGACTGCCGAGGAAGATACTGATCTTCTCGACGATGCGCTGCGCCGGCGTGGTTTGCTCTTCATGGCGCGCATAGAATTCCGACACCGTGCCGACATGTTCGTGCACGGTGGAGGGAATTGCTTCCTCATGATCGTGTGGCGCATCCATGCCAATCAGGATAGCACTTGGCCTGCGCACACCCTGTTCGTGCGCGTGCGCCGGCGGGGCATTGGCGCGTCAGTGACAATGGAAAAAGAAAAGCCGGCATGGAAGCCGGCTCGGGATCAGGCGCTTGCCTTCTCGGCAGTCAGGCGTTCGTATTTCGCCTGCAGCTGCTCGCGCGTTTCGCGCCATTCGGGGTTAATGGGAATGCATGCGACCGGGCACAGTTCCGCGCAGGTCGGCTGTTCGAAATGACCGACGCATTCGGTGCATTTGCCCGGGTCGATCTGGTAGAACTCGGCGCCCATGGAGATGGCGTCGTTCGGGCATTCGGGTTCGCAGACGTCGCAGTTGATGCAATCGTCGGTAATCATCAGTGCCATGGTATTGCTCGTTCCTTGCTGCTCAGGGCGCGGTGGCCGCTTTCATCGCTGCGATTTTCTTTTGCAGCCAGCGGTCCACCGACGGGAAGACGAATTTCGATACGTCGCCGCCCAGCATCGCGATCTCGCGCACGATGGTGCCCGAAATGAACTGATACTGGTCGGACGGCGTCAGGAACAGGGTCTCGACGTCGGGCAGCAGGTAGCGGTTCATGCCCGCCATCTGGAATTCATACTCGAAGTCGGACACTGCGCGCAGGCCGCGCACGATCACGCGCGCGTCATGCTGGCGCACGAAATCCTTCAGCAGGCCGGAGAAGCTCTCCACCTGCACGTTCGGATAATGGCCGAGCACCTCATTGGCGATCTCCAGGCGCTCGTCGAGCGAAAAGAAGGGTCGCTTGTTCTTGCTGTCGGCCACGCCAACCACCAGGCGGTCGAACAGGCCCGACGCACGGCGCACTAAGTCTTCGTGCCCCCGCGTGAGCGGATCGAAAGTACCTGGATAAACGGCTACAACCATTGCGGCTCCCTTGGAGAAATCACCCTGTCAGAACGCGCATTATGCCTGAAAATCCGGCAGTCGCCCCAGCAAGGGGCTGGTTTTGCCCAATTCTTGTGCAGTTTTTAAGGACTAAGCCTCGTCTGTGTGCAATTTCAGCAGGTAGTAATAGACCATGCCGGCCTTGTCGTCCCGGATTGCATCCCAGCCGGCCAGCCAGTCGGGCAATTCCGTGTCTTCGAAAGGCAGGGCGGCGCCGGTCTCGGCATAGACCATGCCGCCCTCGTTCAGGATGGCCGGGCACAGCGGCAGGATCTGGCTGAGCAGGCCCAGCTGGTAGGGCGGATCGAGGAAGATCACGTCGAAACGCTGGCCGCGTGCCGCCAGGTCTTTGACCAGCGCCAGCGCGTCGGCGCGCAGCACTTTCACGTTGTCCGCTTTCAGCTTGTCGCGGTTGGCTTCCAGCTGGCGTGCCGCCGGGCCATGGTTGTCCACCATCGTCACCATCACCGCGCCGCGGCTGGCCGCTTCGAAGCCGAGTGCGCCCGAGCCGGCGAACAGGTCGAGGAAGCTGGCGCCCTCCAGATCGCCGCCGAGCTGGTGGCGGATCCAGTTGAACACGGTCTCGCGCACGCGGTCAGGGGTGGGACGCAGGCCTTCGGCATCGAGGACCGGCAGCAGCGCGCGTTTCCAGGCGCCGCCGATGATGCGCACTTGGCGCGGGGCGAGACGCGGCGCCCCGTGGCTATGGGAACTGTGGGGTTTGGAGGACTTCTTTTGCATGGGCGGCACTATAGCATGGGCATAGTGCCGCCTATTCTTGGCTACTTCCCGGCCGCGAGGGCGTTGAAATCATTGATCCAGCCCTGCATGCGCTCCTGGGCGTGTTTCTTTTGCGCCGGGGTGGCAATGCGGATCGCAGTCAGGATGAACTTCGTGGTCTGGTCGACGCTGGTGTCATAGAAGGGCTTGCGCTCGGGCGAATCCATGCGGCTGAACAGTTCGCGCTGCATCGCCGTGATCTGGGCGGCGGCCTGCTCGCGGTTCGGTTTCTCCTGCTGGAACTTGCGCAGCAGACTGAGGATGCGGCGCTGGCGCCAAACCCGTTCCTCCAGCCAGATCTCGTTGTCGAGCGGGCGTGCGTCCATGGTCTTGCGCAGGGTCTCCTGCTGTTCGCTGCTGAAGTTGCCGAACCAGAGTTCCAGCTGGTCCATGGCCTTCTTGAAGCGGGCGCGCTGGCGCTTTTCGGTACTGCCTTCAATAAATTTCTTCCGATATTCCGCGTTTTTCGAAATAAATTTGCGCTCGATATCGGCAATCTGGTCTGGTTTGAGCGACAGTGCCAGAGTGGTCATTTCCGGCACGGCATGGCCGGCCAGACGTTCGCCTCGGACGCGGATTTCCTTGTACAGGTTGATCAGGTCGGCCTGGGTCGGGTTGCCGGCGAGCTGGCGCTGCATATTGCCCAGCAATGCCGCGTAGTCGCGCAGCTGGGTCTGGCGATGCCATTTGAACAGATTGTCGATGTCGCGCTTGGCAATGTCGGCCTGGTTGCCTTCCAGATCGGCATAGGAATCCAACCACCAATACAGTAAGGTATCGCCTTGGTTATAGGTGAAACGCACCGAACTGCAAGCTGCGAGGAGCGCGAACAGCGCCACCATGCATAGCGCAATAGTGCGCTGGAACAAGGACTCTTGCGTGTTAAACTTTTTCATATTTTCAACTTTTTGAGAACGGCATATGAACGTTGTGATCCTCGCCGCCGGCATGGGAAAACGCATGCAGTCCGCACTGCCAAAAGTCTTGCATCCATTGGCAGGGAAGCCGCTGTTGCGCCATGTAATCGATACCGCCCGCAGCTTATCGCCGAGTAAATTATGCGTGATTTACGGGCACGGGGGCGCAGCGGTGCCCGAGATGGTTGGCAAGCTGGCGCAGGAGACCGGCGCCAACATCGAGACCGCGCTCCAGCAGCCCCAGCTGGGTACAGGCCATGCGGTGATGCAGGCCGTGCCGCAGCTGGACGAAAGCGTGCCGACCCTGGTGCTGTACGGCGACGTGCCCCTGACCACCGCCGCCTCGCTCGGCCGCCTGGTCGAGGCCGCCGGCAAGGACAAGCTCGCCATCCTGACCGTGGAGCAGGCCAATCCCTTCGGCCTGGGCCGCATCGTGCGCGAGAACGGGAATATCGTGCGCATCGTCGAGGAAAAGGACGCCACTGAAGCCGAGCGCGCGATCCGCGAGATCAACAGCGGCATCATGTGCATCCCGACCGTGCACCTTAAGAAATGGTTGGCGGCGCTGTCGAACAACAATGCGCAGGGCGAGTACTACCTGACCGATATCGTGGCCCAGGCTGTTCAAGACGGCGTGCCAGTGGTGTCGGCCCAGCCTTCGGCCGAATGGGAAGTGGCAGGCGTCAACAGCAAGGTCCAACTGGCCGAGCTCGAGCGTCGTCACCAGCTGAACATCGCCAATGCCCTGCTGGAAAAAGGCGTCACCCTGATGGATCCGGCCCGCATCGACGTGCGCGGTGAACTCATCTGCGGACGCGATGTCGTGATCGACGTCGGCTGCGTGTTCGAAGGCCGCGTCGAGCTGCTTGATGGCGTCACGGTCGGCCCGCACTGCGTGCTGGTCAATGCAAAAGTCGGCGCCGGGGCTCAGATCAAGCCCTTCTGCCACATTGAGGACGCGGTGGTCGGCGACAAGTCGCAGATCGGCCCCTATGCGCGCCTGCGCCCCGGCACCGAGCTGGGCGAAGACGTCCATGTGGGTAACTTCGTCGAGATCAAGAACAGCCAGGTCGCCGCGCACAGCAAGGCCAATCACCTGGCCTACGTGGGCGACGCCACCGTCGGCTCGCGCGTGAACATCGGCGCCGGGACCATCACCTGCAATTACGACGGCGCCAACAAGTTCCGCACCGTGATCGAGGACGACGCCTTCATCGGCAGCGACAGCCAACTGGTGGCGCCAGTGACCGTCGGCAAGGGCGCAACCCTGGGTGCGGGCACCACCCTCACCAAGGATGCGCCGGCCGGCAAGCTGACCATCTCGCGTCCGAAGCAAATGACCATCGAAGGATGGTCGCGCCCAGTGAAAACCAAGAAGTAATCCACCGGCAATCTACAGGCTAACAACAGGAAGGACACAGGAAAAACACAGGAAAAACACAGGAAAAACACATGCTTATCCTGTGGTTTTCCGGGTGCTAGTCCACAAACTTATCCACAGATTGCTGTATGGCTCAGACCGCGATCCGGGTGTCGAACTTGGCGCGGTGGGTCGAAAAATAAGCTTTCACGTTGCGCACGTTGGCATGCGCCGTGAACAGGCGGTGCGCCAGCGCGTGGTAGGCGGGCATGTCCGCCACCTGCACCACCAGCACGAAATCCGGGCCCGGGGACACGCGGTAGCACTGCAGCACTGCGCCTTCCTGCGCCACCAGGCTTTCGAACTCGTCCATGCGTTCGGCAGCCTGCACGTCGAGCGTAATCTCGACGATGGCGCTCAAGCGGGCACCGACCTTGGTCGGATCGACGATCGCGACCTGGCGTTCGATGACACCGGCATCGGTGAGCTGCTTTACCCGGCGCAAACAAGTGGGCGGTGACACGTGCACAAGTTCAGCCAATTCGGCATTCGTATGCGATGCATCAGTCTGCAATGCGTTCAGGATGCGACGATCGAGCTCGTCTAAAGGTAGTTGATCTGACATCAATTGAAATAAATAACAAAAATTCTGCTCTGAATGAAAGAATATTTCATGGCTTTTGACTGATGAAATAATCTATCAAAAGATCGTGAATTCTGAAAGCTTATTTCAACCTAGTTGCTCTACGATAGGTATTATTGCAAATCTTTAAACGAGGTCAAACATGTGCGGTATCGTCGGTGCAGTCGCCAAGCGCAACATCACCCCAGTCCTGATCGAGGGCCTGAAACGCCTGGAGTACCGTGGGTATGATTCCTGCGGCGTTGCCGTCCACCTCGACGGCAAGCTGACCCGCTCGCGCAGCACCTCGCGCGTGGCCGACCTGGAAACGCAAGTGCGCGAAGCCCGCCTCGACGGCTTCACCGGCATTGCCCACACCCGCTGGGCCACCCACGGCGCGCCGGCATCGCACAACGCCCACCCGCACTTCTCTCCAAGCGAAGGCAATGCCCGCATCGCACTTGTCCACAACGGCATCATCGAGAACCACGACGAGCTGCGCACCGAACTGAAGGGCCTCGGCTACGAATTCACCAGCCAGACCGATACGGAGGTGATCGCCCACCTGGTCGACCACATGTACAACGGCGACCTGTTCGACACCGTCCAGCAGGCCGTCAAGCGCCTGCACGGCGCCTACGCGATCGCCGTGTTCTCGCGTGAAGAACCGCACCGCGTGGTCGCCGCCCGCCAGGGCTCGCCGCTGATCGTCGGCGTGGGCGAGAACGAGAATTTCGTTGCTTCCGACGCCATGGCGCTGGCCGGCACCACCAACCAGATCATTTACCTGGAAGAAGGCGACGTGGTCGACCTGCAACTGGCGCGCTACTGGATCGTCGACGCCGAAGGCCGCCCGGTCGAGCGTGAAGTGAAAACCGTGCACGCCCACACCGGCGCCGCCGAGCTCGGTCCGTACCGCCACTACATGCAGAAGGAAATCTTCGAGCAGCCGCGCGTCATCGGCGACACCCTGGAAGGTGTAACCGGCATCATGCCGGAACTGTTCGGCGACGGTGCCTATGGCGTGTTCAAGGAAATCGATCGTGTGCTGATCCTGGCTTGCGGCACCAGCTACTACGCCGGTCTGACCGCGAAGTACTGGATCGAGTGCATTGCCAAGGTCCCGGTCAACGTCGAGATCGCCAGCGAATACCGCTACCGCGACAGCGTCCCGCACCCGCAGACCCTGGTCGTCACCATCTCGCAGAGCGGCGAGACGGCCGACACCCTGGCTGCGCTGAAGCATGCGCGCAGCCTCGGCATGCCGCACACGCTGACCATCTGCAACGTCGCCACCAGTGCCATGGTGCGCGAGTGCAAGCTGGCCTACATCACCCGCGCCGGCGTCGAAGTGGGCGTGGCCTCGACCAAGGCCTTCACCACCCAGCTGGCCGCGCTGTTCCTCCTGACGCTGACCCTGGCGCAAGTGAACGGCCGCCTGACGGACGCGGAAGAAGCCGAGCACCTGAAGATGATGCGCCACCTGCCGGTCGCCCTGTCCTCGGTACTGGCGCTGGAGCCGCAGATCATGGCTTGGGCAGAAGAGTTCGCACGCAAGGAAAACGCCCTGTTCCTGGGCCGCGGCATGCACTACCCGATCGCCCTCGAAGGTGCATTGAAACTCAAGGAAATCTCGTACATCCACGCCGAAGCCTATCCTGCAGGCGAGCTGAAGCACGGCCCGCTGGCCCTGGTGACCGAAGAGATGCCGGTGGTCACGATCGCCCCGAACGATGCGCTGCTGGAAAAGCTGAAGTCGAACATGCAGGAAGTCCGCGCCCGCGGCGGCCAGCTCTACGTCTTCGCCGACGTCGACTCGCGCATCACCTCGGGCGAAGGCCTGCACGTGATTCGCCTGCCGGAGCACTATGGCGACCTGTCGCCGATCCTGCACGTGGCCGCGCTGCAGCTGCTGGCTTATCACACCGCGCTCGCACGCGGCACCGATGTGGACAAGCCGCGCAACCTGGCCAAGTCGGTCACTGTGGAATAATCAGACGGGTCCCGTCGAGACCGTGAATGCATTGGAAGGGCCGGTTCAATACCGGCCTTTGTGCATCAGCCCGCGGCCGATGTGTGAGCACCATCAGGTATGATTAACTTTCCTTGTGGAAATCATACCTATGGATATATTTGCATTGTGGCCAGACCGCCCGGGATACGCATTCATCACGGAAGAAGCCTATTTCAGTTCGACACAGCGGCGTCAGCCTTGGGCGACCGAGACCAGGAGCTTGCCCAAGAGACCGCTTTACCTTGCCACTTGTCCGGAATGTAAAAACGCGATCGAGATCCGCGAACTGGATCGGATACGCGGCGAGAATGATCGTGACCCGACTGCGCCCTTCGGCAAACACTACAAGCATGACGTCCCAGGCTTGCGGATCACCTACAATCAGGATGCTTACGACAACTGCTCACTGCGCGGCAAAGTCAGTTTGAGCTCATCCGAGCCTCGCAAGAATAAGGAATTCAATGCAGAGATCCTTCGGCTTCTCGTAGAGAACGCTGCAGTTGTTCATGAAGTCATCGCGGCCAAGTTCGGGATTCGGCCCGGCGCTGGGCTGTACGAGAAGATGCTGAAAAACTTCATCGAGCAAGCGCGATACGAATGCAAGGGCGTTCTCCCATCCAATCTCCCATTCGCGTTGATGTACTGGAACGAAAGCCAGTCGCTGATTCGGCAGACTGTGACAGATACGGAGATGCAGGACGCCATTACGAAATCCAGGCACTTCTGCCTCGATGGGCGGACCATCAACTCCAGGCACTGGCAAGACGCAGTCTTGGCTGATCCTGGACTTGCTTCGTCGAAACCGGACTGGGGGCCTCATCGGATAGCATTCTTTATGGGTGGCCGTGTGCATCGCGGTAACGAGCTCACGGGGGAGCCGAATCACATGACCATGACGATTACGGAACATATCGGAAATGCTCCTAAAGGGACGCCGATTCACTCGAAGAAGATTGAGTATTCGAATCGTCACTTCCCCAATGCGATCGCCAGCTTCGAACGCCGGCTCACGGGCAAGGACGAGGATGCCGAGAGAGGATTAGCGAAAAAGATCAAATGGGGAAACATCGCCTACAAGTACGCAAAGCCCTTGCTGGCAATTGACTGGATACCTAGTTGGCTGTCGGCTCAATAATGCTCACGCAGTATGCATCGACGTCGGAGCACGCAGTAACAGAAACCCCGTAAATTGTTAGAGTTGTTACAAGATGTATGCGCGCATGTGGTCTTTACGCATGCCTCATCAGCACCACTAACACAGCAGTTCCTCCGCAAAAACAGCCATTTCTCCCTCTAAAAAGTGCGTAATTTCCAGCTTCTTTCGGGGCGGAATTGGTTTGACTTCCCAATTGAACAAACTTATCTTAATTTCATCGATGAGCATCCAAAACGGGTACTCGTTTGATCATTTTTGATTCGTGCGGTGACGTGGAGAGGCACTGTGTGCTCTCCAGGGAAGCGTTTGCGCGCCATTCCATGAGGTCCTGTTGCCGCCTTTGATGAACCCAATGACCGGGCCGCCGCGTTCTTAGCGAAGCCTGGCACTGACGCTCGCCGCGTCGTGCCGTCCGGCCGGTCGAATGGAGGACGCATGAATGTGTTAATGGTAGGCGCTGGCAATGCAGGATGCGCGCTTGGCGCGATCCTGGCCCAGGACGGGCACCGGGTCGCCTTGCTGAAAACTTCCCGCTCGCTGCATGACCAGAATTTCGATACCGTGCGCGAGACCCGCGCGATCAAGCTCATCAGCAATCCAAAAGGCGGCGAGACCAGCACCGCGACCATCGCCCTGGCCACCCGTGACGTCGGCGAAGCCTTCGCCATCACGCCTGATGCCATCATCATCACCACCCAGACGCAATGCCATGCCGAGATCGCCGAGCTGATCGGCCCTTACCTCAAGGCCCACCAGCTGGTGCTGCTGGCGCCGGGCTACATGGGTTCCTGTTACTTCCTGCCCTACCAGAAGAAGGAAGCCTTCCTGCTGGCGGAAGGTGAAAGCCTGCCCTACGACGCGCGCATCGTCGAGCCGGGCGTCGTCAACGTCCTGTTCCGCAACACCCGTAATGCGCTGGCCTTCCTGCCACGCGAGCGCGCCGCCGAAGGGCTGGAACGCGCCGCGCGCCTGTTCCCGACCTATGTCGCGACGCGCAGCAATGTGGTCGAGTCGGCCATGCACAACCCGAACCTGATCGTGCACACGATCGGCACCCTGCTGTCGGCCAGCCGCATCGAACACTCCGAAGGCGAATTCTGGATGTACCGCGAAGCCTTCACGCCGTCCGTGCTCAACCTGCTGTATAAACTCGACGCCGAAAAGAATGCCGTCATCGCGGCAACCGGCGGCAAACCTTCGCCTTACTTTGACGAATGCAAGTTCCGCAACGAAGAAGACTTGTCGCAACCTTCGATTTCCGTATTCCGCCGCTATGCGCGCGAGGGTGGCCCCAAGGGACCAGCGACCCTGCAGACCCGTTTCATCACCGAAGACGTGCCGATGGGCCTGGCGCTGCTGTCCTCGATCGGCCGCCTGATGGGTGTGCCCACGCCGACTGCCGACGCCCTGATCGTCATCGCCAGCGGCCTGCTCGACCGCGACTTCCTGCTTGAGGCGCGCACGCTGGAACGGCTGGGGCTGGGCGACAAGTCGCCTGCCGAGTTCAACCGCATCCTGAACGGGTGACGATGTGACCATCCACGACCTGCTCGCCAAACCGTATTACGCCTGGCGCCGCTACATTCCGAGCCGCGTCCTTTACCACCCGGACTTCTTCAGCGTGCTGGACATGCTGTCGCAGGACAAGGCTGCCATTGCGGCGCAGGCCCAGCAGCGCCTGCGCAAGATCCTTGTGCACGCCCTCGAACACGTGCCGCATTACCAGCGGACCGTGAAGCTGAGCGTCGATGAGGCGAAGAACGAGCCGGTGCACGAGGTGCTGGCCGCCTTCCCCTACCTGTCCAAGGAAGAAGTGATGTCGCAGCAGCGCGACTTCCTCGACCGCCGGCTCGATCCGGACAAGCTGATGTACGCCACCAGCGGCGGCTCGTCCGGCCAGGGCATCGGCCTGTGGCGCACCAAGCGCCTGGCTGACATCGAGAAGGCGTTCTTTATCCATGAGTGGGGCAAGCTCGGCTTCTCCTTCGACAAGTCGCGCATCCTGCGCATCGGCGCGGACGCCCGCCGCCTGGCGCACGAGGAACCGGCGCGCGTGGTCGGCAACCGCCTGATGCTGTCGCCCTACCACGTGCACGGACAGCACAAGGCGGCCATCATCGAGGCCATCAAGCGCTTCCGGCCCGAGTACGTGCATGGCTACCCGAGCTCGGTGACGGCGCTGGCCGAGTTGGTCGAATCCAGGGAACTCGACGTGCAGGTCAAGGCGGTGCTGCTGGCTTCGGAACCTGCGACGCCAGCGCAGCTTGCGGCGATCCGCCGGCTGTTCCGCGCGCCGGTATCGCTGAACTATGGTTTGTCGGAACGAACGAACCTGGCATTCCTGAAGGTGGACGATAGCGGCACCTCGGATTACCAATTCCAGCCGCTCTATGGCTGGAATGAAAACCGCATGGATGGCGAGCGTCCCGAAATCGTCGGCACCTCGCTGTGGAACGATGTGATGCCGCTGATCCGCTACCGGACCAACGACTATGGTTTGATCGATGCGGAGGGCCGCTGCCCGGGCATCGATGGCCGCGGGCACGAATACCTGGTTGACCGGTCCGGCAAGCGGATTCCGGGCTTGTCGATCGTGATCGACGAAGTGACCTGGGATTTCGTCCGGCTGTACCAGGTGCGGCAAAAGAAGGCGGGCGAGATCACGCTGGCCGTGGTGCCGCGCCATGGCAGCCTGAACGACGAACAGCGGGCATTCGTGCTGGACGCCCAGCAGCGCCGCTGGGGTGGCTTCTTCGACATCTCGCTGCAGGAAGAGAACGACATCCCGCTGGCACCGAACGGCAAGCGCAAGCTGGTGGTCAATTCGCTCGAAACCTGAGTCTGGTTCCCCCGGCGGCTTATGCCGGAGGACGTACCAGCGCCGCGCTGCGCAGGATCGGATCTTCGTTGCCGATGCAGAGGATGGGCGCGCCGCGCTCAAGCGCATAGTGCCGCGCCAGCGCCAGCACCGTCATGAAGGGCACGGCGCCGCAGCTGCCACTGCCCAGGCCGATGCGGACGATGTCGTCGGCCGCGTCGACCTGCGGGATGGCCGGGGCGCTCAGTCCCATCAGCTCGAGCACGCGGTTGGGACGGTGGGCGGTGTCTGCCACGATCATGCTGATCTGCGAGATATCCACAGCGGCGGCCTTGTGGACCTGGTCGACCATGTCCAGCAACAGGGTTGAATCGACCCGGCGCGCCTCGTCGGCGGAGCTGTCACGGCGTCGCTCGATAACCGGGCCCAGCAGTGCGAATTCGGCGCCGCAGGAGTGCGCAAGCTGCAGGTCCGTCAACAGCAATCCAGCTGCGCCCTCGCCCGGGATCTGGCCACGCGATTGTGATGACGTGAAGAGGGCCGATTGTGCAGCCAGGCGGTCGACACTTTCCTGTCCGATCAGGGAGGCGCAGGCAAGGACGATTGCTACCTGCGATCGGCTATTTGATGACGCGACGGGCATCAGTTGCGCAAGCAGTGTGGTGGGCGTCGCCTGGTCCTGCTCAGCGGCTTCTGAGGTAGTGATATTCGCCTCCGGCCAGCCATACCGACTCACCGTATGCTTGAGCCACATCGTGGCTGCACGTCGAACCTCGATAGTCCATTCATGCGGCAACATCAGGCTGAGCTGGAGCATTGGTGGGTTGCCGTCGGAGGGCAGTAGATCACCGGCCGCCTGGCTGCCGAGTTCAGCGGCCACGCCGGTCGCCAGCGTCAGGGCGCGCCATTCTTCGTCCGATAACCGTACCTGCAGGCCCTGGCTCGTCAGCCAATCCGCAATCTCATCCTGCAACGTGTCATCCTGCGCGTCGTCGCTCCGCGCGGTCATCACCGGAAAACCGTTGTCGTCGACAAGTTCCTTGTCCAGGTCGGCGCGTGCTTCGTTATCGGCAATGGCGCTTGCGAGCTCTTCAGCCGACGTACCGTGCGGGGAGCGCAGTGCGCTTGCGACAAGTGCCAGCACTGGTGAAGCAGGTGCAGCATCAACTCGCGCTGTGGGCGACGCCGGCTTTGCGGTAACGGAAGGAATGGGTGCTGCACGACCCAAGACCGCTTTCTGACTTGCCCACAGGCCAAACAATATGCCCATGGGCAGAACAAGCAGGCCCAGCGCCAACTCGCCTGTTCCAGGATCTCGCCCAGTCTGGTGCCAATACCACAGCGCGATCGCCCAGCTGACGATAAAGGCCGTGATAATGACGGCGCCCAGTTTGAACCAATCGGCAGGAAAGCGTGCGGGTGTTGTTGTAGTTGTTATCATGTCAGTCGCTCAGATGTTGTCGATCGTTGCCTGCTGTCCGGCGATCAGGGTGGCACCACAGGCTGTTTTGTCTCCGTGACGTGCGGCGGGTTTGCCATCGATGATTAACGTCGAGTCGCCGCTGATGATCGGATTGGAGCCATGTGTTGGACATGTGGTCTTATCGCCCATACGGGCAATGCCAACTCCACCTGTATCGCTATGTGGAGACGCTTCAATGACCGAACCGCCGTGAGACGTTTTGTCGCCGAGCTTAATCAATGGACCTGCCATAAATCCTCCGAGAACCCACCGCTTATTTGATTGTAGCTGTCCAGATGGAGTGCGAGTTTGGACAATTAAGGGTGCTCAACAACAGAGATCATTACTTCGTTAGATCGATAACCCGCATATTCTATGCTGACACGATATCGCGCTGGTTGTATAGGAAGTGCCAAATAAGCTGCTGCATTCACGTTGAAGTACTCACTGAAGGCGGCTTTTGATGAAGGATTAATTGGCTGCGATGGCGGAGGGGGTATTGTCGGCTCGATATTACGCTTAACAAGCGCACCTTTGTACGTTTGTCCCGAGCTGTCATCAGAGAAGATCAGAATTTTCGGTCCGGGATAGCGGAACTTATTAGCGACATCCACAAGATAAAGGCCGCAAATTGGAATAGTCACTGTGGCGAGCTGCGCGGTTCTCTTCGGTAAGATAATGGTTGAAGGAGCACGTATTACGACGCCACGCCAATTGAAACCCGGATCTTCAGGCGAACAGGGGGTTTGCTCGTTCGTATCCAAGGGGACTTGTTGGAATAGTTTTTCATCTGCCATAGTATTGGTCCCAGTTGAGCTAGCTAGGTCTTTCGAAGAGCTCACATTGAGCGGTAACAGCAAAGCGGCGTAAAAGAGGGCTACTAAAACACGGTTCAGTGCGTTCATAGAGGTTCCCAGCCATCGCTCATGTCCACTTTGCGAACAATCGGCGCACAATTTGTACAGAATTCAGTTTTTCCGTTGCTGGCACCGAACATGACACACTTAGTTCGCCGCCCATCAACATCGCCATCGTAACGTGTCAAGTTCGGAGGGAGCCCGTTAAAACAATGGTTTCCGACATGCCCTTTT
Organism: Massilia sp. IC2-477; assembly: GCF_020707265.1. Classification (GTDB taxonomy): domain Bacteria; phylum Pseudomonadota; class Gammaproteobacteria; order Burkholderiales; family Burkholderiaceae_D; genus Telluria. The sequence goes on along the minus strand of NZ_JAJFEQ010000002.1, from coordinate 302,753 downwards.
GCGTTGTCGTACCAAGTGGGCGGTTTGTCTGGCCACTTTCCTGTCCCGTCAGGCACCATACCAATTTTATGCCCTAATTCGTGAATGATAGTTAGGTTCTGCTCATGCTCATCAATGGTCTCCCACCATGCTTGAGTGCCGACACAAATCACATTCACACCTGAAAAGGCCATTCCAGCCCGCATGTAATCCACGGTATGCACAATTAGCTCGATTGTTCCAGTCGCTGCTGGTAAAGCGCTAACATCGATACTTACCTTTGCCGCTTTCGGTGAGTTTGGTTTCTCCGACACGGCCGTGCATTTGTTCCGTGGGATATTAACTATGTCTGCACGCGTTCCACTATCCTTAATAAATCTTGCGGATACAAACCAGTCTTCACTATCAAGGTTTTGCCATAGATAAAAATATATTGGCGAATCTGAGGATGGAGTGTCTCCGACAATTTCAACTAACTCTTTCGGGCAGCCAGGACCAACTTTAACTGAGGGCTGCAGGATTCTGTGTTTAGACTTCTTTATGGCAAGATGACCTGTGTACGTGACTGCTATGCTGTAAGGCTCCACGCTTTTGGCTTTTGAAGTCGAATATGCTTTTTCCAAGTTTTTTAGAAAAGTTTGTTTCTCTTCATGACCGATGTTTGAAAGGTAATCCGTCTCGACAGTGGGCAGATTGACTAACCTGATGTTATGTTTGGCAAACTCTTTTTCTACAATGGACAAGCTATTTGCGCACGATTTAAGCGAACGCATTTTAATCTCAACAAGATAAATCAGACGGTGCACTTCTAAATTTCCGGTGGATACCGTTTGGCCACCCGTGTCGGTTGCGTCAAATACATATTTATCTTTCCCCGCTAGACTGGTAAAGAAGTCATCAAGTGGCAGGATCAAACTTCCGTCGCTTTCGGTTGTGTACGACTTCTGTTCCTTCTGATACTTGAAGCGGGGATTGCGGGCTAACTCTCCGTCAGAGTAATCAGCGTTATCAGCATGTGGACGACATTTAACTATGAATTGGTGAGTTCCAGGCTTGCTAAAGGACACTTTGAGTCTTGGCCTATTTCCAAGACGATCAAGGTTGCTAATAGTCGAGCCATCAACAAAGGTTTTCGACCGCTCCAAGTTCACATATTGCTGGACGCTGTTCGCTTTTTCTCCGTCCTGACCGTTGAGAAAAACAATTTCCTTGATTCGAGCGGCGTCGGACTTTATCCTGATTTCCTTCCGGTTCATATTTTCGATCGGAGTCATGTGCGAGCTTCCAGCGAGCTTGAATTTGTTTTTGGTCATTTGATTTTTCCAAATGTGCAATCAAATCAGGTATAACTTGAGTTCCTTCGCATCAGCGCCTGTAACGACGTGAGTCTGACCTTTTTCGTCAGTGCTTCCCTCCTCAAAAGTTCCGTCAGGGAGTTCGATTCGGTAACGCAGGCCAACTACTGGAAGGCCATCATCGTTTTTAATAACGAATCCTTCGTCATAGAGCTTCGCACGAGAATCTGGCAAGGGATTTAGCGTTACATTGCCGCGCTCACCCTTATCGAAGAAATGCTGGCCCCCCTTCACCGAAAACGTCCCCGGACAAGCAAACGTAATATCCCCACCCTCCAGCGTGATCAACGACTCCCCCGCCTGCAGCACGATCTTTTCCTTGGCCTTGATCTCGATGCAGTCATTTACCGAGATCACGGTGATCTCCTTGTCCGCCATAATCTCCAGCTGATCCGTATGCGCCTGCAGCGACACCGGCCCGTTCGCCGCAATCGCCTGGATACCTCCGGAATGCGTGAACAGGCTGGTCGGCCCACCAGACACGGAGGAAAAGGTATGCCCCGCCGTCATGTGCATGTCCGCCTGCGTCGTCCAGTGAAGGTGCTGCCCCGCATACAGCACGGTCGATGCCTGCGTGGCCCAGTTGATGCTGGCCGCCGAATCCATCAGCACGATCGGCGAGCCGAACTTTTCCACAGGCTGTGAGCTATCTAGTTCGCGCGACCCCTGCTTGGCCTTGAACGCGGGTTGCCCATTCACTGGCCCTTCATACTTGCCCTTGGCCTGCGGATCGATCTGCGCGATGAACTCTTCCTGCGCATTGGCCGCGTCCTTGCTGAACAAGGCCTGCTGTACCGCCGCTGCTTCACCCAGCTTGGCCGTCAACTCCTGCGCACTCTTGAACTGCGCCACGGCTTCCGCCACATCCATCTGTGTCGAAGTAACGCTGCTCCCTATCGCCGGCCGGGCGCGGGTCGAGAGCAGCACACCTTCTCCGCCACGAATCACCGCCCAGGCATCTGTGCGCAGTTCGAATCCGCTGCCGCGATATCCGCCGCGTTGGGAGGTACCGGGCTCCTGGTGGATCAGGTAACCGAGATTGAGCTGCGTCGCCCCGACACTCGTAGCTAAACGCATGCGAAGTTGCCCGGTGGTGTCGTCGATCTGCCACTGGTTGTAGCCGCTGCCGTCGAAGTTACGGGTGTGGATCCCCGACAGCGCGCCCGGATGGTTGGCGCCCGAATCTACGCCTGCTGAAAAAGGCGGCAGGTCCGCCCCGTTGTACAGGTGCGCCACGATGACCGGCCGATCGATATCGCCTTCGATGAAATCGACCAGCACCTCGGTCCCGATGCGCGGCGTGAACACGGTTCCCCAATTTGGTCCGGCCAGCGCTTCGGCCACACGCACCCAGGTGCCGGACGTCTCGTTCCCCGGCGCGCACCCTTTGTCGTCCGTATTGTGCGCCATGCCGCCGCTATTGGGACGGGCGCCGCGCTGCCATGCGAACTGGACCCGCACCTGGTGATCGCGGTTGGTGGTCGATACGGCATCGGCCAGTCCGACCACGAGCGCGCACTGCGGCCCGGGCGCCGTGGACCGCTGCCGCGCCGCAGTCAGAAAAGGCACGAGCGGCACGACATCGCGCACACAGGCAAACACATTCCGGTAGACGCCGTTCTCCACCCCAGGAGCGGCTCCGGCGATCCCGGTCTGAAAGTTATTGCGCGCCTCATGCTGCACCGACAGCACCTTGAAGCTGTTCGCGCCATCCGGATAGCGGTCGTGCTGCGTCAATTGAAACGCATGGCCGGCTGCCAGCCTGCGCACCGCCCCGCTGCCTTCGAACAGCTTGTTCTCCAGTTCCAGCGCCTGCAGCATCAACTCGCTGTGGGTGTCGGCGGCGCCGCGTTCGGTGGCGATGCGTTCGCCGGCGCCATCGTAGACCTGTAATGAAGGCAGCTTTCCCGCATCGAGCACGGATGCATGCTCGTACCCGGGCGCCAGCAGGGCCGCCGGATCCCAGCTGCTGATCGCCACGGCATTCGCGCGCACGCTGCGGCGCGCACGGAAGCCGTCGATCGCGTCGTCCTGTTCCGTCGCCCGCACACCATGGAAGCGAAGGAGCTCACCGCCGGGCACCAAAGGTGCTGCTGCCCTGCTGTCGAACACGATCAAGCGGTGCTTTGCCTGGCCGTGCGCGCCGTCCTCAAGCTCGTCGGCCTGGTCATGCTCGAAGCGCCAGTTCAGGCCCTCAGAGGCAAGCAGGCGAGTAAAGAAATCGAGGTCGCTCTCGCGATACTGGGTGCAGACTGCACGCGGCAGCAGTTCCTGCGTGAGGTCGAAGTCGAAGCGCACCTGTGGATAATCCGCGAGTAATTCACAGACGATGTCGCGGACGGTCTTGTCCTGGAAGAGGTAGCTGTCGCGGCGCAGCGCCAGCATGCTCAGGGCCGGCTCCAGGCGCAGGCGATAGCGCGCCACGCCGCCGTCGGCGCCCAGCCAGGAGGCCGAAGTACATAGTCCATGCCACATGCGCCGCGAGCCGTCCGGCTGCAGCAGCCCGATGGTGAGTTCTTCGCCGATGAACAGCGCCAGATCGAGATCGGTCGAGGTGCTGAGCGCCGTGATGTCGAAGCCGAACAGTTCGTTGACGGCTTCGCGTCCGCTGAAGCCCTCCACCGCCAGCGATTCCGGCAGGGCGCTGTCCTGGGCGCTGGCCAGGGTGATGAGGCGCGCATGCTGGCTCAGGCCCGTGCCGAACACGCCCAGGGCTGCGCCCAGTGCCGCAAGCTCCGCCTTCATGCGGCGACGGCCAGCAGCTCCAGCCGCAGTTCCTTCATGCCGGCCGGGACGTAGATCGAAATCGATTGCGCCTTGAGCATGCGCTCGTACATCGGCCCCTTCGCCTCCAGTACGAAGTAGCAGGTTTCGGGCCGTACCGGCACCGCGGCCGGCAGCTGTGGCGCATACTGCAGGCGCACGCCGGGCAGCGCCGACAGCACGAATTTCTCGACGTCGTCTGGTGCGCCGACCTTGAAGCGCAGCGGCACCACGTCGACCAGCTCCACCGCGGGAATCGCCGCCGACACCGCGATGTAGAAGGTGGTCTTCTCGTCGATCTTGCCCGAGTCGAGCGCACCGATGTGGTACGAAGGTCGCACTTCGCTCAGCGCGATCGCGAAGTACTTGGACGAGATCACCGTGTCGAGAAGTTCGCGGATGATCACGTGCAGCTTGGCGAACGAGGGGCCCGGATCGTGGTGCTGGTAAGGTGGCAGGTCGGACAGCAGCCAGCTCTTCGAAAAGGTCATCAGGCCACCCGCGAGGTCGAGCAGCTGTTCGTACAGGCGCTCCGGATGCAGGGCCGGATGATGGAAGTGGTGGCTCAGCGTCGCATACGCGGAACTTGCCGTGTGCAGTAGCCAGAACGAAGACATGTCGCCCGAGCGGAACTCGACCACGTTGCGGCTCGGCTCGCGCTGGTGGCCGTACAGCGCCGAGGTCTTGGCCTGCAGCGCATCCAACAGGCGGCGCAGCCCCTGGAACAGCGCCGGTGCGGCGCCGACCGAGAGCGTAGGCGGCACGAAGCTCTCGTCCATCTCGAAGCCGCCGGTGGCAGCGCGGCGCAGCCGCAGCAGCGGGAAGTGGACGTAGGAGTCGCGCGGCTCGGCTTCCGAGACCAGCCGCAGCGCCTTCTTCAGATAGGCCAGTTGCACCGGCGCGGCCTGGGTGTAGAGGTCGGCCGTGTCCTGGTTGGCCTGCACGAAGCGCGCCGTGTTGCTGGCCTGTCCCGGCGGCGCAAAGTTGCCGCTGAAGGGCTTCATGCCGGGCAGGGCGATGTAATACGTGATGCTCTGCGTCGATGGCGGCAGCAGGCTCAGGTCCACCGTCTCGGGCAGGGCGTCGATCTCCGGCGCATCGACCAGTTCCCCGTCCTGGAAGCGCACCGACAGCGCCAGCAGGCGCAGCACGCTGTTGGCCAGCGCTTCGCGGTCGACCTGCAGGGCCTCGACCCCCCAGGCATAGGGATGCACGGCCTTGATGCTTTTATGGAGACACTGCTCGTGGTAGTGGTCTTGCCGCTGGAAGTGCTGTGGACGCAATAACAGGCCTTCGCCCCAGAGAACTTTGCTGGTCATCTCTCTGCCTTCGCTCAAGTTTTGGTAAAACGACTCCGGAAACCATAACAACGGGAAAGGATTGCCCATGTGAACTTGATCAAAGGTTGGTGCTGGTGTGCGTGGCAACATCGGATTTCGTTTTCGAGGGGACGCAGATGAAGGGATACACACCAGGCTTGTTCGACCGCCTCCTCGGACTGCCGCAGCGCGGGCCGGGCAACCACGCAGCGCAGCGCTTGAGCATCGACGAGCTGAAAGACACCGTGGCGCGCGACCTCGAAGCCCTGCTCAATACCCGCTCCAGCATTCCCGAGGGCGCACTGAAGGCCTACCCCGAATGCAGCCGCTCGATGGTCACCTATGGCCTGGGCGACTTCGCCGACCGCTGCCTGTCCAGTCCCTCCGACCGCGCCGCCATCTGCGCCAGCATCGAAAAGACCATCGCCTGCCACGAGCCGCGCCTGCGCAACGTGCGCGCCAACCTCGACCTGGGGGGAGAATCGGTGAACCGCCTGAATTTCTCGATCACGGCGGTGCTGGTGGCAAGCGTGTCGCAGGAGCCGGTCAACTTCGACGCGGTGCTGACGCCCTCCACTCTCCAGTACAGCATCAGCAAGGCGAGCAAGGCCGCCAAGCCTGCACGCGTGGCGCCGGGAGCCTGAGCATGGACCAGATGCTGCCGTACTACGAAAGCGAACTCGCCTACTTGCGGCGCGACCTGCGCGAATTCGCCGAGCGCTATCCGCGCATCGCCGGGCGCCTCCTGATCAGCGGAGAAGTGTGCGAAGACCCGCATACCGAGCGCATGATCGAATCTTTCGCGCTGCTCAATGCACGCATCGCCAAGCGCCTCGACGACGACTATCCCGAATTCACCGAAGCCTTGTTCGAAGTGCTGTATCCGCACTACCTGCGCCCGTTTCCCTCGTGCTCGATCGCGCGCATGGATGTCGGCGGCGCCGCCAAGCAGGCCGGCACGGGCGTGATCGCGCGCGGCACCCAGCTCAACACCCGTCCGGTGCGCGGCGCGGCCTGTACCTTCCGCACCGTGTATCCGGTCGCTGTTGCCCCGCTGGTCTTGAGCCGCGCCGCCTTTTCCGCCATCATCGATGCCCCGGAAGCCGTGCGCCTGCCGGGCAATGCCTCGTCCAGCATCAGCCTGAGCCTGTCCTGTACCGCCGAGCAGGGCGCCATCGCCCAGCTCGACCTGTCTCTGCTACGCGTCTTCATCGACGGCGAGCCCTCGTTCTGCGCCGCCCTGCGCGACGCCCTGTTCATGCGCAGCGTTGCCGCCTATGTCGAAGCAGACAACAGCGGGCGCTGGGTCCAGCTTCCCGCGATTCCCGTGCGGCCCGCCGGCTTCGACGAGGACGAAGCCCTGATCGACTTCCCGGCGCGCTCGCATGCGGCTTACCGCCTGCTGACCGAATACTTCTGCTTCCCCGAGAAGTTCAACTTCTTCGACATCGACCTGCGGCTTCTTGCCGCGCAAGTCCCCGACGCGCGTACAATCACCCTGCACCTGGCGCTCACCGGACTGCGCTCGGACTCGAACCTGGCGCGCATGCTCGGCACCCTGTCCACCAACAACGTGCTGCTGGGCTGCACGCCGGTGATCAACCTGTTCCGCCAGCGCGGCGAACCGATCCGCGTGACCCACACCACCGCCAGCTACCCGGTGCTGGCCGACGCGCGGCGCGCCTTTGCCTACGAGGTCTATGCGATAGAGTCGCTGAACCTGATCCGCCAGACCCCCCAGGGCGAAACGCTGGTGCAGTTCCGCCCCTACTACGCGCTGAAGCACGCGCAGACCCCAGGCGACGCCGGCCACTACTACGCGATCCGGCGCGACGAATCGCTGGCCGACAAGAGTCCGGGCTTCGAGACCCAGGTCGCGATCGTCGACATCGATTTCGACCCGGCCGACGTGGAAACCGACACCCTCAACATCGAGCTGACCTGCACCAACCGCGACCTGCCGGCCAGCCTGAGCTACGGCCAGCCGGGCGGCGACCTGTTCCTGGAAGGCGGCTCGAGCGTGCGCGCGATTGCCTTCCTGCGCAAACCCACGCCTTCCTACCGCTTCGGGCGCGGCCAGGGCGCGCACTGGCGCCTGATATCGCACCTGGCGCTGAACCACCTGTCGCTGGCCGACGGCGGCGTCGACGCCTTCCGCGAGATGCTGGCGCTGTACGACCTGCCCCACTCGCCCTCCTCGCAGCGCCAGATCGGCGGCATCAACGCCATCGCCCAGCGCCCCACGACCGCCTGGCTGGCCGGGAACCCCTTTACCTGCCTGGTGCGCGGCGTCGAAGTGCGCCTGACCATCGATGAGGAAGCTTTCGTGGGCAGCGGCATCCACGCCTTTGCCCAGGTCATCGAACGTTTTCTCGCCCTGTACGTGCACGCCAACAGCTTCACCCAGCTGGTGATCGTGTCCAGCAAAACCGGAGAGGACTTATTCACATGCCAGCCCCGCAGCGGCGATTTGAGCCTGCTGTAATCGACCGCCTGTTCCGCGAGCCCTACCGCTTCGAGTTCGTGCAGGCGGTGCGCATGCTCGAGCTGTGGCTGCGCCGCCGCGGCCAGCCCTCGAAAGACCTGGTGGCGCGCTTCCTGCGCTTCCAGAACTCGGTGTCGCTCGGTTTCCCGGCCAGCCAGCTCGAGGCCGTGCAGGCCGAGCCGCGCGATATCGATGCCGAAGCAGGCGTGCTTGCCGCTGCGCTGCAGGAGGGATCTCTCAAGTACGTGCGCCTGACGCCCGCCTTCATGGGACTGCTGGGCGGGCAAGGCGTGCTGCCGCTGCACTACACCGAGCGCATCGCCGAGCACCAGTATCAGGAAAAGGGAGATGTGGAGGCGGAAGGCGCCCGTGCTTTCCTGGACAGCTTCTCGAACCGTTCGCTGGCGCTGTTCTACCAGGCCTGGCGCAAGTACCGGCTGGCGCTGCAATACCAGCTCGACGGCCAGGATGCCTTCCTGCCGCTGCTCCTGAGCCTGGCCGGGCTGGGTGACGGTGCGTTGCGCCGCCGTCTTTCCGGGTCCGACGAAGGCGCGGTGCTGGACGAGTCGATCGCCTATTTCGCCGCCTCGGTGCGCCAGCGCCCGGCATCGAGCGTGCAGCTGGCGCGGGTGCTGTCGGAATACTTCGGCCAGCACATCGTCGCCGAACAGTTCGTCGGCCGCTGGTACGACGTGCCGCCGGCCCAGCAGACCACCCTTGGCAGCGACAATGCGGTGCTGGGCGTCGGTACCATCGCCGGCGCACGCGTGTGGCAGCGCGACCTGCGCTTGCGGCTGGTGGTGGGGCCGCTCGACCGGGACGGCTTCAACGGCTTCCTGCCGGGCGGGCTGGCGGCGCGCGCCCTGCGCAGCATGCTGGCGATGTTCACGGGACTGTCGCTCGAGTACGAAGTCGAGCTGGTGCTGCTGGCGGCAGACGTGCGCAACGTGCGCTTGGAGGGCGAGGAGGGGCGGCTGGGCTGGGATGCCTACTTGGTCGAGGGCTTGCAGACCGAGGACCGGCGCGACGTGCGCTACGAGCTGAATTTGTAGGGTGGTCGGCTCGCCCGACAGCGCGTTCAACAGGACTTTGCGTCGCGGCAGAGCATGCGTTAGTCGAACGCGCGGTCGGCGAAGCCGACCACCCTACCGCTTGCTGAGTTTGCGCTCCAGGTCCAGCCGCAGCATGAAGGGCGTCGGTGTCAGCCCGCGGTCGCCCGGCGTATAGAAAATCCCCGGCAGCACGCCGTCTTCTTCCAGCTGCGGCAGCAGGTCGCTCATCAGCTCGTCCAGCGGAAAGGCATGCGGCTCGTAGCCGTCCCATTCGTATTCCGCGCACAGGTCGGCGAATTCGCTGGCCGGCCACATCGCGAACACCAGGGTGCCGTCGTCGGTCTTGGCCAGCGCCCAGCCGTCGCGGTACAGCCCCCATACCTCGCCCGTTTGCGCCACCTGCTCGACGAAGCGCGCATAGCGCTGCTGCACCGGCATGGTGACCACGTCGGCCAGCTGCTGCGCGCCGAGCTTGATTGCCGATAGTGTCTGCTCGCTCACCTTGTCACACCCGAATTGATTGGCTACCCGTTGAGGATACGCCGGATCGCAAATCGGTGGCGCAGCGTCGCTGTTCGATTACCTGGGAGGTAATCGCCAGCCCCCGTCTGGCTGTGGAGAATGGCCTTCATCTGCTTGAGTTCACGCTCGAGCTGGGCCACAATCGGCCGCAGTCCTGACAGGGAGGCAGCATGGATACGCTTGCAGTGGAAAACCAGTACTTCAGCGATTTCGCCGCAGCGCTGCGCTACTGGCGCGGCAAGCGCGGGGTCAGCCAGTTGAAATTGTCGGTGGATGCCGGCATCTCGCAGCGCCACCTGAGCTTCCTCGAGACGGGCAGGGCGGCGCCCAGCCGCGACCTGATCCTCAAGCTCGGCCTGGTGCTCGACATCCCGCTGCGCCAGAGGAACGCCATGCTGCTGGCGGCCGGCTTCGCGCCGGCCTACCGCGAGCGCAGCCTGTCCGACCCCGAGCTGGCGGCGGTGATGCAGGCGCTCGACTTCATGCTGGCCCAGCAGGCGCCCTATCCGGCGCTGGTGGTCGACCGCCTGTGGAACCTGGTGATGGCGAACGAACCGGCGGCGAAGATGATGCGCTGGTTCCTCGGCATGCCCGCCCATGCGCCGATCCCGCGCGACGGCTCGGTCAACGTCATCAAGCTCACCCTCGACCCGGACGGCCTGCGCCGCCACCTGCTGAACTGGGAAGAGGTCTGCACCGACCTGCTGCAGTGGGTGCAGCGCGAAGCCATGGGCGACGGTCCCGGCAGCGAAGCCACCAGGCTGCTGGACGAGCTGATGGCGCTGCCCGGCATCGCCGAAGCGGCCAGTCAGCCCAACCTCGACCGCCGCGCCCTGCCCTTCCTGCCGGTACAGCTGCACAAGGATGGGGTGACGCTGAACCTGTTCACGACGATTACCACGCTGGGCACGCCGCACGACGTCACGGTGCACGAGCTGCGCCTGGAATCCTTCTTCCCGGCCGATGCGATCAGCCGCCAGTGGTTCGAAGCGCAGGCCGCCGCTTCCAGCGCCTGAGGATAAGATAGGCGTTTTCCACAGCCGCCTGCCGCGATGTCCTTCGAGCTTCTCTCCTTAAGCCGCATGGCCGGCCTGTTCTTCCTCACCGCGATCGCAGAGCTGCTCGGCTGCTACTTGCCCCTGTTGTGGCTGACCGGGAAGGGTTCCGCCTGGCTGCTGCTGCCGGCAGCCCTCAGCCTGGCGGCTTTCGTCTGGCTCCTGACCCTGCATCCGGCGGCCAGCGGGCGTGTCTACGCCAGTTACGGCGCGGTGTACATCGCCACCGCGCTGGCCTGGCTGTGGATCGTGGACGGCATCAAGCCGGTGTGGAGCGACTACCTCGGCGTGGCGCTGGCGCTGGCCGGCGCGGCCTGCATCGCGCTGGGGCAGCGCCAGGCCTGAACGCGGTTCAGGGCGCCAGCCCGGCCAGCAGTTCCTGCACCACGTCCAGCTGCACCGGCTTAGTCAGGTGGTGGTTGAAGCCGGCTTCGTTCGACTTGCGGCGGTCGCTCTCCGCGCCCCAGCCGGTCAGCGCCACCAGGGTCATCTCTTCCAAGCCGTCCAGCCGGCGCATCGCGCGCGCGGTGTCGTAGCCGTCCATGCCGGGCATGCCGATGTCGAGGAAGGCCACCTGCGGCCGGAATTCCCGGGCCGCCGCCAGCGCCTGCATGCCGTCGTGCGCCACCTGCGTCGTGTAGCCGCAGGCTTCCAGGATCATCGCCAGGGTGGTCGCGGCGTCGACATTGTCGTCCACCACCAGGATGCGGGTGCCTTCGAGGGCGCTGCCGGCGGCGTCCGCGCTGGCCTGCGGCTGGGCGTCGCCGGCGCTCGTGGCCAGCGGCAGGCGCACGGTGAACACGCTGCCAGCGCCGGCGCCGCCGCTGGCGGCCGATACCGTCCCGCCATGCATGTCCACCAGCCTGCGCACCAGCGACAGGCCGATCCCGAGTCCGCCCTGCGCGCGCTCCAGGTGGTGCCCGACCTGGCTGAACATCTCGAACACCGATAACAGTTCTTCCTCGGGGATGCCGATGCCGTTGTCGGTCACCTTGATCACGGCTTGCTGCTCCTCGATGCGCAGCGACAGCTTGACGCGTCCGCCCGCCGGCGTGTACTTGGCCGCGTTGTTGAGCAGGTTGGCCACCACCTGGGCAATGCGGGTAACGTCGACCTCGGCCGGCACCTCATTCTCCGGCATGTCCACCGACAGTTCGTGCCGGCCGGTTTCGATCAGCGGCAGGCTGGTTTCGACAGCGCTCGAGAGCACGCCGCGCAGGTCGGCGCGCTCCTTCTTGAGTTCGAGCTTGCCGCCGCTGATGCGGGCGATGTCGAGCAGGTCGTCGATCAGGTGCACCATGTGGCTGACCTGGCGCTCCATCATCTCGCGCACCCGCGCCACCGAGGCGGCGTTGTCGCCCTTCAGGCGCATCACCGACAGGCCGCTGCGGATCGGCGCCAGCGGATTGCGCAGCTCGTGCGCCAGCGTGGCCAGGAATTCGGTCTTGCGCTGGTCGGCTTCGGCCAGGTCCTTGGCCAGCTTGACCAGGGTCGCTTCCGACTGCTTGCGTGCCGTAATGTCGCTGAACAGCAGCGCCACCCTGCGGCTGTCCGGGCCCCCGAGACGGGTGGCGTAGACGTCGAACCAGCGTCCCATCGAGGGCGCTTCGTTCTCGAAACGCACCGGCTCCCCGGTCTGGGCGACCCTGCCATAGGTGTCGAACCAGTAGCCGTCCAGGTTCGGGATCAGCTCCTTCGCCGTCTTGCCGACTGCATCGCGCAGGCCGGTATGGGTCTCGAACATCTTGTTCATTTCCAGGAAGCGGTAATCGACCGGCCGCTCCTGTTCGTCGAAGATCATCTCGAAGATGCAGAAGCCCTGGTCGACCGATTCGAACAGGGTGCGGTAGCGTTCCTCGCTGGCGCGCAGCTTCTCGGCGGCGCGCCGGCTTTCGGTGGTGTCGACCACGATCGCCACCAGCCCCTGGAATTCGCCGTCCGGGCCGCGCAGCGCATTCACGCTGCTGGTGGCCGGCATCACCGTACCGTCGGGCCGCAGGTATTCCTTGTCGATGACCACCCCCGTCTCGCCACCGCGCAGCAGGCGCACCGCGTCCAGCGTCACCGGCACCGATTCCGGCGCGGTCACGTCGAGCACACTGGTGCCCAGCAGTTCGGACTCAAGCCGTCCCACCATCTCGCAGTACTTCTGGTTGACCAGGGTGATGCGGCCCTCGGTGTCCATTTGCACCACGCCGGTGGCGGCCTGGCTGACGATCTTCTGGAAGCGCTCGCGGCTCTCGAACAGCTCGATCTCGGCCAGCTTGCGGTCGGTGATGTCGATGCCGTGCACCAGGATGCCGGTGACCCGGCCGTCCGGGTCGCGCAGCGGCATGTAGACCTGGTCGACGAAGCGGCGCTCGAGCGGTCCACCCGGCTGGCGCTGCAGCATCACGGGAACGTCGGTGCCGGATACCGCTTCGCCGCTGCGGTACACGCCATCGAGCAGTTCGATGAAGCCCTGGCCGGCGATTTCCGGCAGCGCCACCCGCAGCGGCAAGCCGACCGAGGTGCGCCCGCCGACCAGCTGCATGTAGCGGTCGTTGACCAGCGCGAACACATGATCCGGCCCCGTAAATACGCACATGAAGGCCGGCGCCTGGCGGAACACGTCCTTCATCATCTGGTTGGCCGCGCGCAGCTCGCGCATCAGGCCCGTGCGTTCCTGTTCGCTCAGGACCTGCTCGGTGATGTCGCGCGAGCTCGCCAGGAAGCCCTGGTCGCCGACACGGCTGACGCTGACGTCCCACCATTTGACGGTACCGCCCGCGGTTGGACAGGGCGCGCGCAGGCGCCCGACGCCGCTGCTGTGCGCCTCCGCCAGCGCCGCCTCGACGCCGGCGCGGGATTCTTCCGGCCACAGGGCGCTCCAGGGCTGGCCGCGTACGGTGTCAATACCGGCGAGCTCCATGACGCGCAGGCCGTTGCCGTTCATGGCAAGAATGCGGCCATCGATATCGAGCAGCTTGACGCAGTCGGGACTGGCTTCGAACAACTGGTGGCCGAGGGTGGCCGGGTCGAGCGCCTGGACGGCGCCGCGGTGGTCCTGCATGTGGGTTCCTTGTTGGGTTCTAGCAGTATATCTGTACAGCTGGTTACACGGCGCAGGATTGTGGATGTCACACAACTGTTATCGAATGGTCACAAGGAAGTCATGTTCGCTGCCTACCATGCACGGACTTTTCCTCACTACCAACAGGATTACTTGTGAACAAGCCGACCGACCTCTTCCGCATCCCTGTCGACCATGACACCGATACGAATGTTTCGTCGAACGAACATTTCAGCACCGTCCTCGAAGCCCGCCTGAGCCGCCGCAGCCTGCTGCGCGGCGGCGCGGCGACGGCTGCTTCCGCCCTGCTGGGCGTTGTCGGCCTGAGCGGCTGCGGTGGTTCGGACAACGATACCGTTACCTCGCCGCCGCCGGTGAATACCACTCCGCCGCCGCCGGCCGAGAAGCTGCTCGGCTTCAGCGCCGTGTCCAAGAGCCTGGCCGACACCGTAGTTGTCCCGGCCGGCTACACCGCCACTGTCCTGTACGCGCTGGGCGATCCGCTGAGCGCGAATACCGCCGCCTACAAGAACGACGGCACCGATACCGATTTCGAAAACCGCGCCGGCGACCACCACGACGGCATGGAATTCTTCCCGCTCTCGAGCACCGGCACTGCGTCCACCAGCGCGGTCGACCGCGGCCTGCTGGCGATGAACCATGAAGCCACCACCGACGAAAAGCTGTCCTCGCACTTCGTGCACGCCAACGGCGGCACCCAGAGCCTGCCGCGCCCGGCGCTCGAGGTCGACAAGGAGATGGCGCTGCACGGCCTGTCCGTGGTCGAAGTGCGCCAGAGCGGCGGCAAGTGGGCCTACCAGAAGGATTCCAGCTTCAACCGCCGCGTGCACCAGCAGACCGATATCGAGCTCTCGGGCCCGGTGCGCGGCAACGCGCTGGTGGTGACCAGGTATTCGACCAACGGCACCAGGATCCGCGGCACCCTGAACAACTGCGGTACCGGCCGCACCCCGTGGAACACCTACCTGTCGGGCGAAGAGAACTGGTCCGGCTACTTCACCCGCGCCGCCACCGATGACGCGGCGCGCGGCAACGACAAGAGCGTGGTCTCGCTCAAGCGCTATGGCCGCGACCAGGGCGCGGCCTCGCGCCACGGCTGGGAAACCGGCGGTCTTGACGATAAATACCAGCGCTGGAACATCAGCCGCAAGGGCGCCTCGATCGACGGCAGCGACGACTACCGCAACGAGATGAACGGCATGGGCTACATCGTCGAGATGGACGCCTACGACAAGAGCAAGTCGATCAAGAAGCGCACCGCGCTGGGCCGCTACGCCCACGAGAGCGCCGTGTTCGGCAAACCGGTCGTGGGCCAGCCGCTGGCCGTGTACATGGGCGATGATTCGCGCAACGAGTACATCTACAAGTTCGTCTCCAGCGCCGTCTGGGCCGCCGCCGACGCCACGCCGGCCGACCGTATCGCCACCGGCGACAAGTACCTCGACAGCGGCAAGCTGTATGTGGCCAAGTTCAACGCCGACGGCACAGGCCAGTGGATCGAGCTGTCGATCTCCAACCCGGCCATCGCTGCCTACGCCGGCTACAAGTTCGCCGACCAGGCCGACGTGCTGGTCAACGCCCGCCTGGCCGGCGACGCCGTGGGCGCAACCAAGATGGACCGTCCGGAATGGTGCTCGGTGCACCCGACCACCGGCGAGATCTACTTCACGCTGACGAACAACAGTAACCGCCGCGTCGAGCCGAGCGGTTCGAGCCAGGCCGCCCCGGATGCCGCCAACCCGCGCGTCTACACCGACATGAAGGGGACGACCGCGCAAGTCGGCAACCCGAACGGCCACATCATCCGCGTCAAGGAAGGTAGCGCCGGTTCGAGCTCCAGCAGCTTCAGCTGGGACGTCTACCTGTTCGGCGCCGAATCCGGCGCAGCTGCCGCCACCGTGAACCTGTCCGGCCTCACCGCCGACCAGGACTTCTCGAGCCCGGACGGCCTGGCCTTCAGCACCTCGACCGGCATCTGCTGGATCCAGACCGACGACGGCGCCTACACCGACGTCACCAACTGCATGATGCTGGCCGGCCTGCCGGGCCAGGTGGGCGACGGCAAGAAGACGACCCTGAACCACGCCCGTGCCAACGGCACGACGCTGGCGGTGGACACCTACGTCGGCAAGGCCGCCACGGCGGATACACTCAAGCGCTTCCTGGTGGGCCCGGTCGGCTGCGAGCTGACCGGCATCACCGAGACGCCGGACGGCAAGGCGCTGTTCGTGAACATCCAGCACCCGGGTGAAACCACGTCGTCCGCCAACATCGCGGATCCGACCAAGTACACCAGCCAGTGGCCTTCGAACGCCGGCTACGGCGCCGGCAAGCGTCCGCGCTCGGCGACCATCGTGATCACCAAGAACGACGGCGGCCGGATCGGCAGCTAAGCCAGTCGTACCGTAACTTCTCCATCTTTGGGGCTGGACGTGCAGGCGTCCGGCCCTTTTTTTCGTCCATCGCAAGAAGCCTGCAGGCAAGCCGTGCCAGCATCATGCATGCGCATTCACGCCGCAGGAGCACGCCATGCCGACCGTCACCCTCCCCACCTATCTGCGCATCACGCGCACCAGCGCCCTGTTCGACATCCTGGTCGTCGCGCCTTTCGCCACGCCCTGGACCTTCGCCTTGTTCTACCTGCAGCTGTCCCGATTGAACATGTGGCTGGGCGGCGCGGCGCTGCCGCCCTTCGCCCATATCCACATCCTGATAACCTGCCTGATGGGCAACCTGGTGCTGCTGTG
The DNA here is from genome assembly GCF_020707265.1 of Massilia sp. IC2-477. Classification (GTDB taxonomy): domain Bacteria; phylum Pseudomonadota; class Gammaproteobacteria; order Burkholderiales; family Burkholderiaceae_D; genus Telluria. Next base: position 286,403 of record NZ_JAJFEQ010000002.1, on the reverse strand, counting down.
GTCCGTGCGGCGCCTGCTGGAACCGAGCCTGGCGCTCGGGCGCTACGACGGCGCCGGGCGCTTCCTGTTCGCGACCTGGATGGTATGGGCGCTGGTCCAGGGCGGGCTGCCGGTGGTCTGGCTATTCCTGGTCGCGGAACTGCTGTGGGGCGTTGCCCAGTGGTGGCCGGTGGCGCCGGCGCGCGCGGCTCGGCGCAGCAACCGGCCTGGCCTGAAGCTGGTGCGCTCCTAAGTACTCGACAAGAAATAAATGTGAGTTTTGGCAAACAGAACCGGATGTGATGCAAGGCGGCGAGTGCGCCGCAGTGCTAGCACTGCAAGCAGGAGCCAACGCAGCAGCGCGCCGGTTATGGCAGCCAAAAACACATTTATTTCGGGGCGAGTACTTCGGCCTGTAGAAGAACGTCGCGCGCCGCGTTCACCAGGGCCGCACCCATGCGCTCCAGCCGCGGCGGCTGCACGCGCCAGGCGTGCCAGTACAGCGGCACATCCACGTACAGATTGGGCGCCAGGTCGACCAGGCTGCCGTCGCCCAGCATGGCGCCGCACTGCTCCATCGGCAGCATGCCGTAGCCCATGCCGATGCGGATCGCATCCACGAAGGGGTCGCTGGCCGGCACGTAGTGGAAGGGGTAGGCCCCCTCAGGCAGGCCGAAGTACCGCAACAGGAAGGCCGACTGCAGCGAATCCTTGCGGTCGAATACGACGACCGGCGCGCGCCTCGCGGTCTCGCGATTGAAGCCGTCGGCGAACCAGCGGGCGGCGAAGTCCCTGGACGCGACCATCCGGTAGCGCATCAGGCCCAGCGGACTCACGGTACAGCCGTGCATGGACGTGGCTTCGCCGGCGACGCAGGCCACCACCCGGCCCTGCTCCAGCAGCGCGAAGGTGTGGCCCTGGTTGTCGAGCACGCATTCCACCAGCAGTTCTTCCGCCGCCAGGATCGGCGCCAGCACCGGCAGCAGCCAGGTGGCCAGGGTGTCGTTGTTGACGGCGATCGCGACCCGCACCGACCCCTCGTCCATGCCCATCTCGGCCAGGAATTCGGACTCCAGCAGGCTGGTGCGGCGCAGGTACTGCAGCAGGCGGGTGCCGGGACCGGTCGGGCGGCAGGGCCGGCTGCGCACCAGCAGCGGCGTGCCGAAGTCCTGCTCCAGCGCCGAGATGCGCTGCGAGACGGCGGAGGGACTGAGCGCAAGCTGGGCAGCGGCCAGCTCCAGGCTGCCGGTATCGACGGCGGCAAGGAAGGCGGCGCTGCGGCGGGGATCGATCTGCATCAGTTTCTCTTACCTAAGTTGAGAAATCATGAATATATTTGAATTTACGGGCGAGTTGAACGAGCATGGTGACTTTCGTGAGGAGCATCATGTTTTCGCAACAGGTTTTTCTGCAGGGGCTGGGCCTGGGCGCCAGCCTGATCATGGCTATCGGCGCACAGAACGCGCACGTGATCCGCACCGGCGTGCGCGGCCAGCACGTGCTGGCGACGGTGGCCACCTGCATCGTCGTCGATGTGGTGCTGATCGCGCTCGGCATCTCCGGCCTGGGTGCGCTGGTGGAGGCATCGCCCACCCTGATGTCGGTGGCGCGCTATGGCGGCGCCCTGTTCCTCGTCTGGTATGGCTGGCGCTGCTGGAAAAGCAGCCTGCAGGGAGGCGCCTCGCTCGCACTGTCGGCGCAGGACAAGAGCATGACGCTCGGGCGTGCGCTGGCCACCGTGCTGGCGCTGTCGCTGCTGAATCCCCATGTCTACCTCGACACCGTGGTGCTGCTGGGTGCGGTCGGCAGCAGCCTGGCGGGCGAGGCGCGCACCTCGTTTGCCCTGGGCGCGATGACGGCCTCGGTGCTGTGGTTCTCGGCGCTTGGCCTGGGCGCACAGCGCTTCGCGTCCGTGCTCGGCCGGCCCTCGGTGTGGCGCGTGATCGAAGCCTGCACCGGCTCGCTGATGCTGGTGCTGGCGTATCTCCTGGTCCGCGGAGCATAAGCCCGCCGGCCTGGCTATACTCATGGCTGGACCTCGAACCGGAGCCGCATCATGCGCCACGACCTACTGTCGAAGCTGGACATCCGCTATCCCATCATCCAGGCCCCGATGGCCGGCATCTCGACCCCGGCGCTGGCGGCCGCCGTCTCGGAGGCGGGCGGGCTGGGCTCGATCGCCGTCGGCACCGTGAATGCGGAAGGGGCGCGCGCCGCGATCGCGGCGGTGCGCGAAAAGACGCAGCGTCCCTTCAACGTCAATGTGTTCACCCATGCACCGGCCCAGGCCGACCCGGCGCGCGAAGCGGCCTGGCTGGATTGGCTGCGCCCGCACTTCGCCCGCTTCGGCGCCGAACCGCCCGCCCGCCTGAATGAGATCTACCGCAGCTTCCTGGCCGACGAGGCCATGCTCGCGCTGCTGCTGGAACAGCGTCCCGCCGTGGTCAGTTTCCATTTCGGCCTGCCGCCGCAGGATTGGATCGACCAGCTCAAGGCGGCCGGCATCGTGCTGTTCACCACCGCCACCTCGCTCGAGGAGGCGCTGCGCATCGAGCAGGCCGGCATCGACGTGATCGTCGCCCAGGGCATCGAGGCGGGCGGACACCGCGGCATCTTCGATCCGACGCAGCCCGACCCGGCGCTGCCGACCTTCGAGCTGCTCGAGCAGCTCTCTGGCAAGGTGGCGCTGCCGCTGGTGGCCGCCGGCGGCATCATGGACGGCAAGCAGATCCGCACAGCCTTCTACCACGGCGCCAGCGCGGTCCAGATGGGCAGCGCCTTCATCGCCTGTCCGGAATCCTCGGCGCCGCCGCACCACCGCGCCCTGATCGCCAATGGCGCCGCGCTGGAAACGGCCATGAGCGCCGTCATTTCCGGCAGGCCGGCGCGCGGCATCGTCAACAAGCTGTTCACTGAGGTGGGGGCCGCAGGCCATCCGCCGCTGCCCGACTACCCGATCACCTACGACGCCGCCAAGGCCCTGCACGCGGCAGCCTCGGGCAATGGCAGCCAGGATTACTCGGTCAACTGGGGCGGCACCAACTTCGCCCAGGCGCGCGCCATGCCTGCGGGAGGACTGGTCGCCACCCTGGCGGCCGAAATGATTGAGCCCGCCTAGACAGGGCGTTCCAGCGGCCGGCAGCGCTCCTCGACCAGGGCGTGCAGCAGCTTCACCGCCGGCGAGAACTGGCGGCGGTGCGGGCAGACCAGGTTGAGCGGCGTGGGTTCGCCCGCGATCTCGGGCAGCAGTACCTCCAGGCGCTGTTCCGCCACGTCGGCGCTGACGTCGAGCCAGGATTTATAGGCGATGCCTTCTCCCGCCACGGCCCAACGCCGTACCACTTCGGCGTCGTCGCTCACCAGGCGTCCCGACACCTGCACCAGGCGCGGGCCTTCCGCCAGCGTAAAGGACCAGCGGTCGTAGGTGCGGCCGCGCAGCCGGTATTGCAGGCAGTTGTGGTCCTGCAGCGCATCGAGCGTGGCCGGGCGTCCGTGCCGCGCGATGTAGTCGCTGGAGGCCACCAGCACGCGCCGGTTGGCGGGCGCCACCGGCAGGGCGACGTAGCTGGCGTCGTCGATCTGGCCGTAGCGCAGGGCGATGTCGACGGGATCGCGGAACACGTCCGTAAGCTGGTCCGACACCGACAGTTGGATGTCGAGCCCCGGGTGGTCGCGGCGGAACTCCGAGATCCATGGCAGCAGCAGGTTGCGCCCGAAGTCCGACGGTGCTGCGATCTGCAGGGTGCCGGTCAGGCAGTTCACGTCGCCGCGGATGCCGTCGACACCATCGCGCAGGGCCTGCAGGGCATCCTGCGCGAAGGGCAGGTAGCGCCTGCCCTCCTCGGTCAGGCGCAGGCTGCGGGTGGAGCGTGCAAACAGGCGGATGTCGAGTTCGCGCTCGAGGCGCCCGATCGCAGCGCTGGCCTGGCCGGGCAGCAGGTTGACCTCGCGCGCGGCCTTTGAAAAGCTGCCCAGGGCGGCGGTGCGGACAAACAGGGCCAGGTCATCGAGCCTGATCATTTTCTCTCCAACTGTGAAAGTGAAATCGCTCCAGCCGGGTTTTTCCCGATGGCGCTGCTACATAGAATCCACGTCAAGCGAAAAACTTACTGGAGATTCAACATGAAAGCGCTAGTGTATACCCAGCACGGCCTCCCCATCGCCGACCCGCGATCCCTGCAGGAGACCGAGCTGCCGATGCCCCTGGCCGGCCCGCACGACCTGCTGGTCGAGGTGCGCGCCGTGTCGGTGAACCCGGTGGACACCAAGATTCGCAACGGTGCACCGGTCAGCGAGCCGCGCGTGCTGGGCTGGGACGCGAGCGGCATCGTGCGCGGCGTCGGCAGCAGCGTCACCCTGTTCAAGGAAGGCGATGAAGTCTTCTACGCCGGCTCGCTGGTGCGTCCCGGCTCGAACAGCGAGTTTCATACCGTGGACGAGCGCATCGTCGGCCGCAAGCCGGCTACGCTCGACTTCGCGCAGTCGGCCGCCCTGCCCCTGACCTCGATCACCGCCTGGGAACTGCTGTTCGACCGCCTCAAGGTGGCGGAGGGCGGCGGAGAAGGCAAGTCGCTGCTTGTGATCGGCGCGGCCGGCGGCGTCGGCTCGATCCTGGTGCAGCTGGCGCGCAAGCTGACTGGTCTTACCGTGATCGGCACCGCCTCGCGTGAAGAGACCCGGAACTGGGTGCAGGAACTCGGCGCCCACCACGTGGTCGACCATGCGCAGCCGCTGCGCCCGCAGCTGGAAGCGCTCGGCATCCCGGCGGTCGACATCGTCATCAGCCTGACGCACACCGACAAGCACTACGCCGCCATCATCGACGTGCTGGCGCCCCAGGGCCAGTTCGCGCTGATCGACGACCCGGCCACGCTGGATGCGGTGCCGCTCAAGCGCAAGTCGATCTCGCTGCACTGGGAGCTGATGTTCACGCGCCCGATGTTCGAGACCCCGGACATGATCGCGCAGCACGCGCTCCTGAACCGCGTCTCGCAGATGATCGACGAAGGCAGCCTGCGCACCACGCTGGGCCAGCACTTTGGTCGCATCAACGCGGAAAACCTGCGCCGCGCGCACGCCCTGATCGAAAGCGGCCGCGCGGTCGGCAAAATCGTTCTCGAAAATTTCTAAGTCAAACAAGGAAGCAACACGGATGGATATTCTCGCAACAGCCCGCAAGCGCCACACCACCAAGGCCTACGACAGCGCACGCCGCGTGCCCGAAGAACTCATGCAGCAGGTCTACAGCCTGCTGCGTCACAGCCCCTCGTCGGTAAACTCGCAGCCCTGGCACTTCATCGTCGCCAGCACCCCGGAAGGCAAGGCGCGCGTCGCGAAAGCGGCGCAGGGCGGCTACGGCTACAACTCGGCCAAGATCCTGGACGCCTCGCACGTGATCGTGTTCTGCTCGCGCACCGACATGGACGACGCCCACCTGGAGCGCCTGCTGGCGCAGGAAGCGCGCGACGGCCGCTTCCGCGACGATGCCGCCAAGGCCGGCCAGGACGCCGGCCGCCGCGGCTACGTGCGCACGCACCGCTACACCACGCGCGACATGCCGCAGTGGCTGGAAAAGCAGGTTTATCTGGCGCTCGGCACCGCCCTGCTGGGCGCAGCCTCGCTCGGCATCGACGCGACGCCGATGGAAGGCTTCGACCAGAAGATCCTCGACGAGGAATTCGGCCTGCACGAGCAGGGCCTGGCCAGCGTGGTGCTGGCGAGCTTCGGCTACCACTCCGACGCCGACTTCAATGCCGGCCTGCCGAAATCGCGCCTGCCGGAAGAGCTGACCTTTACTTTCGTGTAAGCGTGTCCGGCCGTGGCGCGTAGTGCGGCTCCCTGGTGCAGCGGCGCATCTCCTTCACACTGTCCAGGTAGTCGTACAGTTTGCCCATGCCCAGCCGGGCCCGGCGCGCCTCGACCAGCGCGAGCTTGTCGAAGGGCTTGAAGAAAATGGTGCATGGTTGGTCACGCGGTGTGTCCAGCTGGGTGCCGTAATGCTGCGGACGCCCTTCCGCCACAGCCACCCGGTCGTACAGCTGGGCGAAGCGTCCGTCCGGGGCATCGCCGCCGGCTGCTGCCGCCTGTTCGACCAGCGCCAGCGCCTGCTTCTGCAAGGCGAGGTGATGTTCGCCACGTTCGACCAGCAGCCAGGCGTGCTTCAAGGCCGTGTCGCCATGCGCCACGCGGGCCGGCCAGCCGCAGCGCGCCAGGAGCGCCTGGAAGCGTTCGTCATTGACGCGTTCGACCAGGCGCGTGTGGCTGTCCAGCTTCTGTTGCGCCGGGTTGTCCGGATCGAGGTAGTCGATGCGCTTGCGCAGGCCCTGCTCCGCGTCGACCATGGCGGCCAGCTGGGCGACGTAGTCCGGGCAGGCTTCCGTAGCCGCGGCCAGTGGAGTGACCAGGCTTGCTGCCAGCAGGGCGGTGCCGAACATCATGTGCTGCATCTTTCCTCCTGTCGCACACATGGGAATGTCTTTTCCATCAACACCGACTCCAGCTGGATACCGCTGCGGTGCGGGTAGATCTCGCGCCGCAGTTCCACGTAGCCGGCGCGCTCGTAGAAGGGCGCCGCGTTGAGCGAGGCGGACAGGAACAGCCGGTCGAAACCGCGTTCGATCGCCATCGCGTCCAGCGCCGCCAGGAGTTGGCGTGCGATGCCGCGCCCCTGCTGCGCCGGCTCGACGAAAGCCGCGTCGAGTTCGCCCGTTTCCAGGTTCAGGATGGCAAAGCCGAGCGGCTGCCCCCCTTCTTCCATCAGCAGCCCGCCACCCGCCGCCAGTAGCGCTGCCATCTTCTCGGGCGGCGCGGCGGCGCACCAGGTGTCGATGATGTCCTGGGAATAGTGGGAAGCGCAGCTGACCCGGATGGCGCGGGTACGCAGCTCCCACAAGGCTGGAATGTCGGCAACGAGGGCCTGGCGCTGGGTAGTCATGCTGCAAGCTTAGCGTTCATCCGTGCGCTCGTCCATGCCTCGCTGGCGGGATAATCCCTGCAGCCCGATCCAAGGAGACGCGAGCATGCTTCGACGACGCTTTCTGGCAGTGACCGCAGCATTGGCGAGCGCGCCGCTGCTCGCTTTCGATGCCGACCTGTGGCAGCGCCTGCAGTCGGGAGGCTACGTGCTCCTGATCCGCCATGCCGCCACCATTCCCGGCATCGGCGATCCGCCCGGTTTTCGCCTCGGCGTCTGCAGCACCCAGCGCAACCTGTCGGAACAGGGCCGGCGCGACGCACACGCGATCGGCGCCGCCTTCCGCGACCGCGGCATTCCGCTGGGAGCGGTGCTGTCGAGCCGCTGGTGCCGCTGCCTGGACACGGCCCGCCTGGCCTTCGGCCGGGTGGAAGAAGCACCGATGCTCGATTCCATGTTCAACGATGGCGAGGCCGCCAAACGCGCCAAGCTACGCGAAGTACTGGGCCGCGTGAATGCCTTCGGCAGCGAAGCCGGCAAGACCAACCTGGTGCTGGTGACCCACGACGTCAACATCCGCGCCCTGGTGGGCGAGCTGGTGGCGCAGGGCGAGATCGTGGTGGCGCGGCCTGGGTCGAACCGCCTGGAAGTCGTCGGGCGGCTGCGCGCCTGAAAAACAGGGGTAGAATGATTTGCCTTTTCCTCAACAGGAGGTGTCCATGAAACGCTGGTTTATGCTGGCCGCCCTGGTGGCCACGACGGCTTCCGCCCACCACGGCTGGAGCGAATACAACGCCGACAAGCCGCTCACCCTGTCCGGCACCATCGAGGAGTCCGGCTACCTGCAGCCGCACGGCTTCGTGCGCCTGAAGACGGCGGACAAGACCTGGATGGTGGTGCTGGCGCCGCCGAGCCGCATGGAAAACCGCGGCCTGCCGAAGGAAAACCTGGCGGTGGGCGGCCAGGCGACGGTTGTTGGTTATCCACACCGCAGCAACGCGACCGAGCTGCGCGCCGAACGCATCACCATCAAGGACAAGACCACGGAGCTGCGTTGACGCCAGTGCTTGGCGACGCGGCGAAGCTGGCCGCGTCCCTGCCCCTGGCCCAGGCCATGCGCGAGCATGCCTGGCTGTACCCGGCCGTCGAGACGCTGCACATCGTCGGTTTTGCCGTGCTGGTGGGGGCCGTCGCCATGTTCGACCTGCGCGTGCTCGGCTTCGGCCGCCAGCTCCCGGTCAAGGCGCTGGCGCGCCACCTGCTGCCCTGGTCGGTCGGCAGCATGCTGCTGGTCGTTCCTACCGGGCTGCTGCTGTTCGTGGCCGATCCGCTGGCGCTGCTGGCCAACCGGGTGTTCCTGCTCAAGCTGGGCCTGGTCGCCGTGGCCGGCCTGAACGCGCTGGCCTTCCATGCGGGGCCCTACCGCCAGGCCGACGGCTGGCCGCCGCGTGCGCCCGCCAGGGCCATGCTGCACGCCCTGCTGTCGCTCGGCCTGTGGATCGCCGTGATCGCCTGCGGGCGCCTGCTGGCATACTTCTAGCGCTTGCACTATCCTTGTCGGACCATGTGCGTCAACTACCATTCCCCCACCCGCGAGCAGTTCGGCACCCTTGGCGCCTTCAGCGAGCTGCCGGCCGACTGGCGCTGGCCCGATGAGGTCTGGAAGGACTACAGCGCGCCCATCGTCCGCCGCGGCCGCGACGGCAGCCCCTCGGTCTGCCTGGCCAGCTACGGCATGGTGCCGCGCCGGCACATCCCGCCCGGCGTGAAGCCCTTCGACACCATGAACGCGCGCGCCGAATCGCTGGGCGAGCGGCGCTCGTTCGCACCGGCCTGGCGCCGCCTGCAGCTGTGTGCGGTGCCGATGACCTGGTTCTACGAGCCCTGCTACGAAAGCGGCCGCGCGCTGCGGCACGCGATCGGCATGCACGACGACAGCCCCTTTTTCGTCGCCGGCCTGTGGCGCGAATGGACCGAGGCCGATGGCCGGGTCGAGTCCTCGTTCACCCAGATCACGATCAACGCGGACACGCATCCGCTGATGTCGCGCATGCACAAGCCGGACGACGAGAAGCGCTCGCTGGTGGTGATTGGGCCGGATGAACTCGAGGACTGGCTGGCCTGCCGCGACGTGGAGACGGCGCGCAGCTTCCTGCGCCACTATCCGGCGGACCGGATGAAGACCTGGGCGGCGCCGCAGACGGTGAAGAAGGCGCCCGAACCGTCGCCGAATTTGTCGCTGTTCTAGTAGGGGTAATCTGGTCCAGTGGACCAGATTACGGTTTCCCGCCCACGCGGTGATCGTGCTACAGTTTCTGCATGCTGAAACCACTCGCCACCTTCGCCGCCACCGCCGTCATCGCCAGTACCGCCCAGGCGGCAGTCCCGATCTACGGCTTCGTCGTGAAGAACACCTACCCGCACGACCCGAAGGCCTTCACCCAGGGCCTGTCCTTCCGCGACGGCCACCTGTACGAAACCACGGGCCGCAACGGCAGTTCCTGGCTGCGCCGGGTGGAGCTGGCCAGCGGCAAGGTGCTGCAGCAGATGGACCTGCCGGCGGACGTCTTCGGCGAAGGTTCGACCCCGGTGGGCAACGAGATCGTCGCCCTCACCTGGACCTCGCAGGTGGGCTACGTCTACGACATCAAGACCTTCAAGCTGAAACGCAGCTTCAAGTACGTCGGCGAGGGCTGGGGCCTGGCCAGCGATGCGAAGCAGGTCTATATGAGCGACGGCAGTTCCTTCATCCGCATCCTCGAACCCAAGACCCTGAAGGAAGTGCGCCGCATCCAGGTGACGCACCAGGGCAAACCGATCGCCCAGCTGAACGAGCTCGAGATGGTGGGTGGCGAGCTGTTCTCCAACATCTGGGGCACCGACCTGATCGTCCGCATCGACCCGCAGGACGGCAGCGTGAAAGGCGTGATCAACCTCGAGGGCCTGCTGCCCCCTGCGCAGCGCGGCACCCTCGACCAGGACGCGGTCCTGAACGGCATCGCCTGGGACAGCAAGGGCAAGCGCCTCTTCGTCACCGGCAAGCTGTGGCCCAAGCTGTACGAGATCGAACTGGTGCCGCAGAAGCGCTGATCAAGCCTGGGCGGTGACGTCGATCACGACCTTGCCGAAGTGCGAGCCCGATTCCATGTAGCGGTAGGCGTCCTGGGCCTGGGCGAACGGGAACACGCGGTCGATCACGGGCTTCAGGCCGGTGGTGTCGGCGAAGCGCATCACGTCTTCCAGCATGCCGCGGCTACCGACGAAAATGCCGACCATGCGCTTGGCGGTGGCCAGCAGCGCCGCCGGGTTCACTTCGCCGCCGAAGCCGCTGACGCCGCCGATGATCGCCACCGTGCCGCCCATTGCCGCCGCCGACACCGAGCGGTTGACGGTCCCTTTGCCGCCCACTTCCAGCACCACGTTCGCGCCCCTGCCCTGGGTCATGGCCAGCACTTCTTCGTGCCACTCGGGGATCGCTCCGTAATTGATGGTGTGGTGGGCGCCCAGCTCGCGCGCGCGCTGCAGCTTCTCGTCGCTCGATGAGGTGATGATGGTGCGCAGGCCGGCGGCCTTGGCCAGCTGCATGCCCAACACCGACACGCCGCCGGTCCCGAGCAGCAGCACGGTGTCGCCCGGCTTGACTCCATTGCTGGACACGAAGATCGCATTCCAGGCGGTGACGCCGGCGCAGGGCATGGTCGAGGCCTCGACGAAGCTCAGGGAAGCCGGGATCTTCGCCAGCGCATCCTCGTGCAGCACCACCTCTTCGGCCAGCATGCCGTCGATGTCGCCGCCCAGCGCGTGGCGGATCTTTTCGGGCGAGGTCATGCCGTCCTGCCAGAACGGGAAGAAGGAGCCGGCCACGCGGTCGCCGACCTGCACGCGGGTGACGCCCGGGCCGAGCTCCAGCACCTCGCCGGCGCCGTCCGAGCACGGGATGATGGGGTCGTCCACCGTGACGAGGTAGTTGCCGCTGGCGACCATCAGGTCGCGGTAGTTCAGCGACACGGCGTGCACGCGGATGCGCACTTCGCCGTGTCCCAGCTTGCGGTCGGGGTAGTCGATGCATTGCAGTCCGTCGATGTTCGCGCCGGGGAGAATCTGGTAAGCCTTCATGGGTGCTCCTTGAGTCAATGAGTGGATCCGGGTCACATCGGCTTGGCCACCATCAGCCAGAAGATCACCACGAAGGCGATAAAGGCCGGCACGCCGAGCGTGACCCAGATGCGGAAGTAGCGCCAGTACTGCGGCGTCAATTCGGTATTGGTGCGCGCCGCCTCCTGGGCGATGTCGCGCATGCGGATCTGCAGCCACACTACCGGCAGCCAGCAGGCGCCGGCCAGCACGTACAGCGCGATCGACCACATGATCCACTTGCTGTGCAGCGGGTAGCCCGCCAGGTGGATCATGTAGAAGCCGGTGGCCGGCTGCAGGATGGCGGTGGTGGCCGTGAACAGCCAGTCGGCCACCACCACGTACTTCGCCACCACGGCGATCGCCCGCACGTCGCGGCTGACGTTCGCGAACAGCATGTACCAGGCCGACCCGATGCCGGTGCCGAACAGGAAGGTCGAGGACAGGATGTGGAGCCACTTGATGACGACGTATTCCATCTATTCTTTCTCCAGTTCGTAGAGCAGCCAGATGGCTGCCAGCATGGGCAGGTTCTTGGTGAGCGGCCCATAGGGATGCAGCAGGAATTCCGGCAGCTTGATCGCGATGACGACAGTGTAGAAGCCGATCAGCCCGAGCTGCGCCAGCCACAGCCAGCGCCGCTTCTTCAGGAACAGGATCCCCAGGCCAAGCGCCAGGTCGAAGGTGGCGGCGCCATACAGCATCAGGGGCTGCAGCCCGGCGGGAATGCCGGTGCGCCCCAAGAGCTCGTAGCTGGCCTCGACGGGATACAGGCCGTATGACACGATCGCGGTGATGATCCACACCGCCACGATGGACAGGCGCAGGATGGGCAGGAGCCAGCCGAGTTTCGCGCGACTGCGCTCGGCGCCGGGCGCGCGGATGAAGTCCTGGACCGGTCGCGGCGCGTGGCCGAGCAGCCGGGTCGTCATGGACGGGTCGCCGGCGTTGCCGCGGTCGAGCATGCGCAGCGCGTCTTCGTCCAGCAGGCCGCCCGGCAGCACCCGTCCGAACTTGGCCATCAGGCGCGCCAGCGCGCCGGGAAGCTGCAGTACCGGCTGGCGCCCCATGCCCATGGCCGTGCGCAGTGCCTGCAGGTAATCGGTAAACGGCATCGCCTGCGGCCCGACCAGGGGCACGCGCAGCGCGGTGCTGCCGGGCGTGAGCGCCAGGCGGTGCTTCAACAGGCCCACCATCGCAGCGACCAGGTCATCGATGTGGATCGGCTGCACCAGCTGCGGCGCGTTGCCGAAGCGTACGGTCAGCGGCATGCTGGCCAGGGTGCGGAACACCGTGCTGCTTGCGCCCTCGCTGCCATAGACCAGCGAAGGCTGCACGATGTAGGCGCGCAGCGGGAGCGAAGCCAGGTAGTCGTCGGCCGCGCGCTTGGACAGGTGGTAGGCGGTATCGGCCTCGCGGTCCGCGCCCAGCGCCGACAGCTGGATCACCATCTGCACCTCGTGCGATTCGGCGCAGGCGGCGAACAGCGCGCGCGGCGTCTCGACGTGCAGGCGCGCGAAGGTCTGGCTGCCGGATTCGCGGAAGATGCCCACCGTGTTGATGACGACATCGACTCCGCCGATCTCGTTCATGCGCGCCAGCCAGACCGATTTATCGGTATCGTTGGCGAAGTCCGCATGGATGTAGGTGAGGCGCGGTTCCGGGCTGGTTCTGGGCCGGCGCACCGCGCACACGACATGGTGGCCTTCGGCCAGCAGTGCCTGCAGCAGGTGTTGTCCGATGAAACCGCTGGCTCCCGTCAGCAAGATCCGCATCCATGCTTCCTTCCATGCATCTACAGTTAATCAAAAGGACTCGTCATGCAAACCTGGAACACGGCACTACAGCGCGGCCTCGTCTCTGGCGCCGCATCCAGCATCCTGTCGACGGTGGCGCTGGCGGCGCTCGGCAAGAAGGAAGTCGGCAGCGCCTACGCGCCCACCAATGCGGTCAGCCACTGGATCTACGGCGACAAGGCGGCGCGCCACAGCGGTCCGTCCATGCGCTACACCGTTCCGGGCTACCTGATCCACCACGCCAGCGCAACCTTCTGGTCGATCCTGTTCGAGCGCTTCGCCGGCAAGTATCTCGATCGCAAGACCCCGGTCGGCTACCTGACGGCGGCCGCGGCCACCTCGGCCTTTGCCTGCTTCGCCGACTACAAGCTGACGCCCAAGCGCCTGCACCCGGGCTACGAGAAGCACCTGTCCAAGCCCTCGCTGGCAATCGTGTACGCCGGCTTTGCGCTCGGGCTGGCAGCGGGCGCCGCGCTAATCCGTCGCAGCTAGTCTAGAGCAGGCAGAAAAAACGTGCCGCCCTATGTCTATGCGTTAATTTTGCATGGCGTGATCGGCTTCCTGGACGTGCTCATCAACCACGAATGGCTGTCGAAACTGCCGGCGCGGCCTGAATGCGTTTCCGAGGAGCGCCTGCACAGTGCGCGCGAATTCCTGTTCGCCGCGCTGTTCGCCTCGCTCGCCTGGTTCGAGTGGCATGGGGCGGCCGTGTGGTGGATCGTGGCGCTGTTCGGGGCAGAACTGCTGGTGTCGGTGCGTGACGTGGTGGTCGAGGGCGATGTGCGGCAGCTCCCCGCCAGCGAGCGCTTCCTGCACCTGTTCCTGTTCATGAACCTGGGCATCCTGTACACGCTGACCGGCCAGGCGCTGCTGGCCTGGCATGCGCTGCCGACCGGGTTGGCGCCGGTCGATCATGGCTGGGCGAGCTGGCTCTTGAGTGCGATGGCGCTGGGAGCGCTGGGATGGGCGGTGCGCGATGGCCTGGCCGCCGTGCGCTTGAGGCACGCGGCCGCGGCGTAGGGTGGCGGATTTCCGCCCACGCGGTGATGCTTGGTGCTTGAAACCCGCGCTCGATGATCGTGCCGTCTGTTGACCGCGTGGGCAGGAAACCTGCCCACCCTACCGATCAGTGAGCTTTTTTACCGCGCAGGCGCTGCACGACAGTGACCACCGCCAGCACGATGGCGCCGACGAGCACGCCGGCCAAGGCATCGACCACGGTCGGGGTGATCGCCGCCAGCACGCCGCCGACACCCGGCACGCCGGCCATCGTGTGCGCCGCTCCTTCCGAAAAGTGATGCAGCGGCTCCCAGGCGTGGGCGATGATGCCGCCGCCGACCATGAACATGGCGGCGGTGCCGACCACCGACAGGAATTTCATCAGCTTCGGCGCGGTGGCCAGCAGCAGCTTGCCGGTGCCGCGCGCCAGGCCGCTGGCCTTCTGGCTCAGCGCCAGGCCGGCGTCGTCCATCTTGACGATGGCGGCCACCAGGCCATACACGCCGATTGTCATCAGGAGCGCGATCGACACCAGCACCAGCACCTGCTGGCTGAACGGCGCGTTCTCGACAGTGCCGAGGGCGATGACGATGATTTCCGCGGACAGGATGAAGTCGGTGCGCACGGCGCCCTTGATCTTTTCCTTCTCCATCGCACACATGTCGACCGCCGGGTTGGCCAGTGCGGCCGTCAGCTCGGCGTGGTGCTGCGCGTCTTCTTCCTTGCTGTGCAGGAATTTGTGGGCGAGCTTCTCGAAACCCTCGTAGCACAGGAAGGCGCCGCCGATCACCAGCAGCGGGGTGATCAGCCAGGGTACGAAGGCCGAGATCGCCAACGCCGCCGGCACCAGGATCGCCTTGTTCTTGAACGAGCCCTTGGCCACCGCCCACACCACCGGCAGCTCGCGGTCGGCGTTCACCCCGGTCACCTGCTGGGCATTGAGCGCCAGATCGTCGCCGAGCACGCCGGCGGTCTTCTTCGCCGCCACCTTGCTCATCGCCGCAACGTCGTCGAGGATCGTTGCAATATCGTCCAGTAATGCCAGCAAACTGCCTGCAGCCATTGGTCATACTCCAATCATGTCAAGTTCGCCACATCTTACCTGAGCCACAGGGGCCAGTCACACGGTTCAGCGCGGCTTTTTGCATTCCAGTCGCGCAAATCTGCATCTCGTCGCTTTTGCCGGGCATCCTGTCCCTCGCGTACGTATAGTGCAAGGCTGTTGGCTGCGGTACTGCAGCCTCGCCACCGAAGGAGACGCCATGAACACCGAATCGACCATGCAAGCAGCACCGATCGCCGCAGCACCTGCACGCCGTGCCCGCCCGCCGAAGCGCAAGACCCGCATCACGATCTACCTCGACGACGAAGTCCTGAACGAATTCCGCAATCTGTCGGAGCGCTGCGGCACCGGTTACCAGACCCTGATCAACGCCGCGCTGCGCCATCGCCTGGCCGCGCCGAGCGTCGAAAGCAGCCTCGCCTGACCCTGCGCTTCGCTTCGCCTCCGGGGCGAGATTACATACAGCAATATTTATGCTAATCTTCCCGCTCTTTTAACCCCGGAGGGACTTATGAAAAAAGGCGAACTGATCGCGGAATTCGCGAAGCGTACCGAACTGTCGGGCGCGGCTGCCAACACCGCCGTCAACACGATCATCGAGATCATCACCGAACGCCTGAAGAAAGGTGACACCGTCGGTATCACCGGCTTCGGCACCTTCTCGGTCACCAAGCGCGCTGCACGCAAGGGCCGCAACCCGGCAACCGGCGATGTCATCAAGATCGCTGCATCGAAGACCCCGCGCTTCGCTGCCGGTGCGACGCTGAAAGCAGCCGTCAACCCGAAGAAGAAGTAAGCAGTACCCAGGCCCCGCGCCGCGCTCCGGCCCGCCCGGACGCGCGCGCTGGCCCATTTTGCGTTACGCTCCTTTCCCCTCTTCCCCCATTCCCGCGGCAGCATGCTCTTCTCTACCTGGATCGCCTTCGTCATCGCCGGTACGCTGATCGCCATTTCGCCCGGTTCCGGCGCCGTCCTGTCGATGTCGCACGGCCTCGCCTACGGGTTGAAGAAAGCCAGCGCCACCGTGCTGGGCCTGCAGATCGGCCTGATCCTGGTCCTGATCATCGCCGGCGCCGGCGTCGGTTCGCTGCTGCTCGCCTCTTCGCTGGCCTTCACCATCGTGAAGGTCGTCGGCGCGCTGTACCTGATTTATCTCGGCATCGGCCAATGGCGCGCCAAGGCCGAAGTCGGCCCCGTGGATACGGCCGGCCTGGCCGCCCACCCGAGCTTCCGCAAGCGCGTGATGACCGGCTTCCTGACGAACGCCACCAATCCCAAGGGCATCATCTTCATGGTTGCGGTTCTGCCGAGTTTCATCAACCAGAAAGCGCCGCTGCTGCCGCAGCTGGCCATCCTGGGTGTGACCATGGTGGTGATCGATTCGACCGTCATGCACGGCTACGCGGCCCTGGCCTCGTCGATGCAGCGCTTTTTCCGCGACGTGCGCGCCGTGAAGCTCCAGAACCGCATCTTCGGCGCCGTGCTGGTGCTGATGGGCTCGCTTCTGTTCCTGGTGCAGCCAAGCCACCGCGCCTGAGTCATGTATCCTGCTGTGTCCGTTAACACAGCTTTGCAACTTTCTGTAAGTTGAGTATTCCCTGCAGGCACTCGTGCGTTGTAATCAGGTAGCCGTCCTTCGTCCCCATTTGCGGAGCCTTCCATGAACAAGCGATTCGCCCAGACCGCCGTGATGCTCGCGCTCACGGCTTTATCCACTGCCGCCCTGGCACAGGCTGAGTTGCAAGATCGGCTTGAGACGGAGCCCCCGGGGCGCGTCGGCCGCGTGTCGCTCACCCAGGGCAAGGTCAGCATCACCGGCGACGTCGGCGACACCGCCAGCGAGGCCCTGGTCAACTGGCCGGTCACCACGCGCAACCTGATCACCACCGAGCCGAACGGCCGCACCGAGGTGCGCATCGGCTCGACCGCGATCCGCATCGACGGCGACAGCTCGCTGGAAGTAACGGAACTCGATGACGACAGCGTGCGCCTGCGCCTGCACTACGGCAGCGCCAGCATCCGCATCCTGAGCGAGGACGTGCTGCCCGAGTTCGAGCTGACCACGCCCCAGGGCCGCGTACGCATGCTGCGTCCCGGCCGCCTGCGCGTGGACGCCGAGCGCGTGCGCGACACCAGCGTGGTCAGCGTGTTCGACGGCGAAGCCCAGGTCGACGGCGGCGGCGCCAGCCTGACCATTCGCGCCGGCCGCAGCGCCGAACTGCGCGACGACGATGTGCGCACGCTGCAGGCGCGCCGCGACGCCTTCGATGACTGGGCGCTCGATCGCGACCGCCAGATCGACGGCTCGCGCTCGGCGCGCTACGTCACCACCGACATGACCGGCTACGAAGAACTGGACCGCCACGGCACCTGGCAGGAAGACCTCGAATACGGCCCGCTGTGGATTCCCTCCGTATCCACCAGCTGGGTGCCCTACCGCGACGGCCGCTGGACCTGGATCGCCCCCTGGGGCTGGACCTGGGTCGACAACGCGCCCTGGGGCTATGCGCCCTTCCACTACGGCCGCTGGGTGCAGGTGCGCAACCGCTGGGCCTGGGCGCCGGGCCGGATCGATCGCCGCCCGGTGTGGTCGCCGGCGCTGGTGGGCTGGGTCGGCGGCAGCGGCTGGAACCTGAATTTCAACCATCACGGCTCGCGTCCGGCCACCGGCTGGTATCCGCTGGGACCGCGCGATCATTACGTGCCGCATTACCGCTTGTCGGACGATCGTTTGCGTCGCCTGAACAGCTGGACCTGGCGTGACCGCCGCGACCGTAATCATGACGGTAAGCCTGATTACCGCCGCCGCGACGGCCTGACCGTGGTGCCGCACGCGAATTTCGGCCAGCGTGGCCCGATCGTGGTGCCGAACGCGCCACGCGCGACGCCGCCGCAAGCGCTGCCGACCACGCCGGGTGCCGCCCCGCCCCCGCCGCAGGGCTGGCGCGATCGGTCGACCGTGCGCCGCGACACCGACCGCGACGGTATCCCGGATCGCTTCGACCGGGACCGCGACGGCGACGGCATTGCGAATCGTGTCGACGGGGATCGTGACGGCGACGGCATTCCGAACCGCGTTGATCGTTACGACGGACCGCGTGACAGCCGCCGCGGCGATCGCTTCGACCGCAACAACCGCGGCCAGCGCCCGCCGGTGCTGACGACCACCCCGACGCCGGGCCAGGTGCCGTTCCAGCCGGGCGCCATCACGAGCTCGCCGCCGCCGGCGCCGGCCGTGGTCCAGCAGCCGGTCCGTCCGCAGCCCTGGTCGCGCCCCGGACGCGATGAGGAACGCGCCGACCGGGCCGACCGCTGGGATCGCAGCAGCCGCGGTCTCGAGCGTGGCGAGCGCTTCGAGGGCCGCCGCGAGCGTCCGCAGCCGATGGCGGCAATGCCGCAGCCGGCCGTGCAGGCGCCGCCGCCAGCACCAAGCGCCCCGCCGCCGCAATCCTTCGCGCCGCCGCCGCGCCCGATGGCTGCGCCGGCGCCGATGGCCGCCCCGGCTCCCGCTCCGGCGCCCTCCGGCCCGCCGCCGGGACGTGGCCGGATGGAACACCGCGGGGACAACGTGGATGGCGGCGCCCGTCCACGCGAGATGATTCGCTGACTACACCGCCGTTTGCGTCGCCTGTCGGCGCAAACTGCAGTTCGTCACATTCCGCTCGCACTGTGGACGGCGGCTGGATAAAGTGGCATTACTCGCTCGCAGGCAGCACGGCTGCTCCGAGCGGCCCGAATGTCCCGCTATTTCTCAAAAAAAGAGATAGTTCAGGCCGGCCACAGCGCCGGCCTTTTTTTTCGTCAGTGCAGCACCATATTGGATTGGCTACAATGCCGCTTTGCACAGGACAAATACCATGGACCCCAAAGAATCCCTCATCGAATACCCGAGCGACTTCCCGATCAAGGTGATGGGCGCCACGCACGTCGACTTCGCGCCGACGATCGTCGAGGTCATCATGAAGCTGGATCCGACTTTCCATGCTGGCAAGGTGCAAAGCCGCCCATCCGCAAAGGGCAACTACACCGGCCTGACCGTCACCATCCGCGCCACCAGCCGCGAGATGCTGGACGACGTCTATCGCGCCCTGTCCTCGCACCCCATGGTGAAAATGGTCCTCTGAGGCCGGCGGAAAACCGACAGCCGGCGGGCACAAGGCCTCACGCTGGCTTATAATGCCAGGGCTGTCCATATTCCCGCCCTATACCCTCATGTCCGCTAACCGTCCCGCCCCGCCGCTGATCCGCGAGCTTGGCCGCGCCGACTACGAACCGACTTTCGCCGCGATGCGCGCCTTTACCGACGCGCGTACGCCCGAGACGCGGGACGAGCTGTGGATCGTCGAACATCCCCCTGTCTATACGCTGGGCCTGGGCGCCGATCGCGCTCACGTGCTCGCGCCCCACGATATTCCCGTGATCCAGACCGACCGCGGCGGCGAGGTGACTTACCACGGTCCCGGCCAGGTCGTGATCTACCTGCTGATGGACCTGCGCCGTAACAAGCCGGGCGGCAAGCTGTACGCCCGTCAGTTTGTGGCAAAAATCGAACAGGCGGTCATCGAGGTGCTGGCGGCGTATAATCTTGCGGGCGAGCGCGTTGCCGGGGCGCCCGGCATCTACATGGCGGACGGACCGCGCAAGGGCGCGAAGATCGCCGCCCTCGGCCTGAAGGTGCGCGGCAACGGCTGCACCTACCATGGCGTTTCGCTGAACGTGGCGATGGACCTGGCCCCGTTCACGTGGATCAACCCGTGCGGATACTCCGGGCTGGCCACGGTCGACATGCGCACGATGGGCGTGGACGCCCCGCTGGCGGATGTCCAGCAGGCGCTGGCGCAGGAATTGGTGCGCCAACTGGTTACGGTTGAAGCAACCGAGGCCTGACTGGCCGTCCAGCAACGAACAACCTCTGAATGGAAGCCCGCCAGGGCTCGAGCCAAATGACCCTAGATACCAACACCGGTACTGCCCCTGCTACTTACGACGCCACCGAAAAGCAGAAGGGCGCCAGCAAGACCTCGCGCATCCCGATCAAGATCGTCCCGATCGCCGACGCCGAGCGCCTGAAAAAGCCGGACTGGATCCGCGTGAAGGCCGCCACCGCCTCCTCGCGCTTCTACGAGATCAAGGACATCCTGCGCGCGAACAATCTGGTGACGGTGTGCGAAGAAGCCAGCTGCCCGAACATCGGCGAATGCTTCGGCAAGGGCACTGCGACCTTCATGATCATGGGCGACAAGTGCACCCGCCGCTGCCCGTTCTGCGACGTCGGCCACGGCCGTCCGGATCCGCTCGACGTGAACGAGCCGGGCAACCTGGCCAAGACCATCGCCGACCTGCGCCTGTCCTACGTGGTGATCACCTCGGTCGACCGCGACGACCTGCGTGACGGCGGCGCCGGCCACTTCGTCGAGTGCATCACCAAGACCCGCGCCCTGTCGCCGAACACCAAGATCGAAGTGCTGGTGCCGGACTTCCGCGGTCGCCTGGAAAAGGCACTGAACATCTTCGCCGACGGCCTGCCGGACGTGATGAACCACAATCTGGAAACCGTGCCGCGCCTGTACAAGGAAGCGCGCCCGGGCGCCGACTACAAGCACTCGCTGGTGCTGCTGCGCGACTTCAAGAAGATGTACCCGAACGCGGTCACCAAATCCGGCCTGATGGTGGGCCTGGGCGAGACCGACGAAGAGATTTTGGAAGTGATGCGCGACATGCGCGAGCACGACATCGACATGCTGACCATCGGCCAGTACCTGGCGCCGTCGAACTCGCACCTGCCGGTGCGCCGCTACGTGCACCCGGACACCTTCAAGATGTTCGAAGAGAAGGCCTACGAGATGGGCTTCGTGCACGCCGCCGTGGGCGCGATGGTGCGTTCCTCCTACCACGCCGACCAGCAGGCGCACGAGGCGGGCGTCGCCGCTTAAGCTTTCCTCTGCACTGAAAACGAGGCCGGTTCCGCACACGCGGGCCGGCCTTTTTCTTTTTCCGGCCACGTTTGACTCCTTGCCCATTCGATAATAGACTTTAATGGTTGCGCTAACATTCTGGTTGGCGACGATCAGAATGGAGTCGACATGGCAGGACAGGCATTACCTGGCACCGGGTTTGGACGATGCATTTTGCAGCGCTTGCTGTGTTCTCTCGCGCTTGGCCTGTGCCTGGCGCTGCCGGCCAAAGTCCACGCACTCGGCACTCCGCGCTTCGTCGACCTGCAGGGCAAGGAAGGCGTCCGGCTCGTGGCAGGCGCCCGGGCCGCCCCGATCGTGGTGGACAAGGACGACTTCCCCGGCGTGCTGCGCGCGGCGCGCGACTTGCAGCGCGACCTCCAGGCAGTCACGGGCAGGACGCCGCAGTGGCAAACCGGCGCCGCCGCAGGCAGCGACGCCATCATCGTCGGCACCCTTGGCCGGCACGCCCTGATCGATGCGCTGGCGCGCCAGGGGAAAATCGATACGCGCAGCCTCGCGGGCCAATGGGAAGGCTTCCTGATCCAGGCCGTCACCGACCCCGTGCCCGGTGTGAAGCGGGCGCTGGTCATCGCCGGCAGCGACAAGCGCGGCACCATCTACGGCATCTATACGCTGTCGGAGCAGATCGGCGTCTCGCCCTGGCACTGGTGGGCCGACGTGCCGGTGGCGCGCCACGCCGCGCTCAGCGTCCCGCTGGATACCCGCCTGATGGACAAGCCGGCCGTCCAGTACCGCGGCATCTTCCTGAACGACGAAGCGCCGGCGCTCACCAACTGGGCCAAGGAACGCTTCGGCGGCTTCAACCGCAAGTTCTACGAGCGCATCTTCGAGCTGATGCTGCGCCTGCGCGCCAACTACCTGTGGCCGGCCATGTGGGGCTCGGCTTTTTACGATGACGACAAGAGCAATGGCGAGCTGGCCGACAGCATGGGCATCGTGATGGGAACCTCGCACCACGAACCGATGATGCGCGCCCAGCAGGAATGGGCGCGCCATGGCAAGGGTCCGTGGGACTACAGCCGCAATGCCGATACCCTGCGCGACTTCTGGGCCGGAGGCCTGCGCAATACGCGCGATTATGAAAAGGTGATCACGATGGCGATGCGCGGCGACGGCGACGAGCCGATGTCGGAAAGCGCCAACGTCGACCTGCTCGAGCGGATCGTGCGCGACCAGCGCGCGCTCATCCAGCAGGAGCTGGGCCGCGATCCGGCCAGTGTGCCGCAGCTGTGGGCGCTGTACAAGGAAGTCCAGGACTACTACGAAAAGGGCATGCGCGTGCCGGACGACATGCTGCTGCTCTGGTGCGACGACAACTGGGGCAATATCAGGCGCCTGCCGACGCCTGAAGAACGCAAGCGCAGCGGCGGGGCCGGCGTCTACTACCACTTCGACTACGTGGGCGGACCACGCTCCTACAAATGGCTGAACGTGACCCAGATCGCCAAGGTCTGGGAACAGATGAACCTGGCCAACGAGTACGGCGCCAACCGGCTCTGGATCGTCAACGTGGGCGACCTAAAGCCGATGGAGGTGCCGACCGAGTTCTTCCTGGCCTACGCCTGGAACCCGTCGGCCTGGCCGGCGGACAAGCTGCCGGCCTACCTGGAGGCCTGGGCCGCACGCGAATTCGGCACGCAGCACGCCGGGCGCATCGCAGCGATCGTCGAACGCTACACCCGCTACAACGCGCGCCGGCGCCCGGAGCAGCTGGCGCCCGACACCTACAGCCTGACTGCCTACGACGAGGCGGAACGGGTGGTGAACGATTACAACGCGCTTGTCCTGGAAGCGCAGCAGGTCGGCAAGGCCCTGCCGAAGGCGGTGCAGGATGCGTACTTCCAGCTGGTCGAATATCCGGTGCGCGCCTCGGCCAATGCGCTCGAGATGTGGGTATCGGCCGGCCGCAATGCCCAGTATGCGCGCCAGGGCCGCGCCAGTACCAATGACATGGCTGCGCGCGTACGCCGCCTGTTCGCGCACGATGCGGAGCTGACGCGCGCCTACCACGGCGCCAGGGGCGGCAAGTGGAAGCACATGATGTCGCAGACGCGCTTCGGCTACACCAACTGGGCCCAGCCCTACCGTGACGTGATGCCGGCGGTGGCCGAGCTGCGCCTGCCCGATCCGGCCTCTCCTGGCGGCATCGGCGCGGCCGACCGCATGGGCGTGGTGGTGCAGGGCAGCCAGGCCGTCTGGCCGGCCTACGGCCTGCAGCACATGACCCTGCCGGCGCTGGACGTATTCGAGCGGCAGCCGCGCTACCTCGAGCTGTTCAACCGCAGCAGGGAGCCCTTCGAGTATGCGGTCAAGGCGAGCCACCCGTGGATCCGCCTCAGCCACGCGATGGGACGGATCGACAAGGAGCAGCGCATCCTGGTGGACGTCGACTGGGACGCCGTCCCGGCAGGGCGCAGCGAGGCGGAGCTGACCGTCAGCGGACCGGATGGAGACCGGGTGACCATCAAGGTCCCGGTGCACAAGCCTGCCGACCTGTCGCCGCAGTCCGCGCAGGGCCACGTCGAAAGCCGCGGCGTGGTCGCGATCGAGGCCGAAAATTTCAGCCGTGAGCATGCGCCTGGCGGGCGCGGATGGCTCAGGATTCCCGGCTACGGCCAGACCCTGTCCGGCATGACGACGACGCCAGGCGCCGCACCCGCTTTGACGCCGGCGGACGGCATGCGGCTCGAGTACGACGTGCACCTGTTCCGCGGCGGCGAACTCAAGCTGCATGCGGTGCTGGGGCCGGCGCTCAAGTTCCAGCCTGGTAAAGGCTTCCGCTTTGCGGTCTCGATCGACGACGGCCCGGTCCAGGAAGTCAATGTGCACGCTGACGAATCGGAACAGTACTGGAACCGGATGGTGTCGGACGGCGTGGCGAAGTTCACCACCACGCATCGCATCGAGCGGCCGGGCCGCCATACCGTCAAGTTCTGGGCGCTCGATCCCGGTCTGGTGCTGCAGCGCCTCGTGATCGACGCGGGCGGCCTGCAGCCGAGCTACCTGGGCCCGCCGGAAAGTCCCTATTATCCGGTACGCGAGGCCGCGCGCCCCTGATTGCGGTAACGCGCCGGCGGCGGCAGACCGTGCTTGCGGAAGTGATGGCGCAGCGACTCCGCCGAGCCCAGCCCGGACAGGTCGGCCACTGCCTCGATCGCCAGCTGCGGGCGTGTCTCCAGGATGCGCGCCGCCAGCGCGACGCGCTCGCGCACCAGCCAGGCCAGCGGCGTGAGCGAGGTGGCTTCCTTGAAGCGCCGCTGGAAGGTACGGGCGCCAAGCCGGGCCTGCGCCGCCATCGAGTCCACCGTGTGCTGCGCGCGCAGGTTCTCGCGCACCCAGTCCATCAGCTGCGCCACGCCGTCTTCCCCTGGCGCTGGTAGGGGCCGCGCCACCAGCTGCGCCTGGTCGCCGTCGCGGTGGGCGGGAAGCACCAGGCGCTGGGCGACGCGGTTGGCCACGTCGAGGCCGAAATCCTGGCGCACCAGGTGCAGCAGCATGTCCAGGCCCGCCGCCGAGCCGGCCGAAGTGACGATGCGCCCGTCCTCGGCGTAGAGCACGCCCTGCTGCACGTCGATGTCGGGGAAGTCCTGCGCCAGGCGCTCGAGGTAGCGCCAGTGCGTTGTCGCTTTTTTACCGTCCAGCAGCCCGGCGTGCGCGAGCACGAAGGCGCCGGAACAGATGGTGCACAGGCGCGCGCCGCGTGCATGGGCGCGCCGCAAGGATGCGAGCAGGGCGGGGGAGGGGACTTCGCCGGCGTCGCGCCAGCCGGGGATGACGATGGTGTCGGCCACCTCAAAAGCGTCCAGTCCGTGCGGCACCTGCACGTAGAGGCCTCCCGCGGCGCGCAGCAGCCCGCTTTCTTCCGCACAGACGGCGTAGCTGTACCAGGGCACGCCAAGCTCCGGCCGCTCGAGGGCGAACAGTTCGACGGCGCAGCCGAATTCGAAGGTGCACAGGCCGTCGTAGGCGAGGATGGCGACATGGTGCGGCATGGCGCGATGTTACCAGTTTCTGTCAGGGCGGCCACTCGCCGGTCCTCCGGCCCGCTGCCACACTGGAGGCTCTTCAACAGGAGGACCACATGACTTCAGCCGTATCCGCCGTACCCGCCGCGCCCAGCGACCGCGCGCTTGCCCATTTCAGTTCCGCCTTCAGCTACGAGACCGATTGCGCCGATGTGCACCAGGCCTTTGCCGGCGGCCAGCCCGATTTCGTGCTGCTCGACGTGCGCAGCCCCGAGCTCTACGCGCGCGGCCACGTGCCGGGCGCGCTCAATCTGCCGCAGGGGAAGATCGTCGAAGCGAAGCTGCGCGAGTATCCGATGGACACCCTGTTCGTGGTGTACTGCGCCGGACCGCACTGCAACGGCGCGCACCGCGGCGCCGAGCGCCTGGCCAGGCTGGGGCGCCCGGTCAAGCTGATGATCGGCGGCGTCACCGGCTGGCTGGACGAGGGCTATACGCTGGCGACCTAGCGCCGCTCGAGCGCGGCCGCCGGTTTCGCCAGGGCCTGCTGGATCTCCAGGGCGTTGCGCTGCACGCGCTCGATCTCATGCACGTCGGCGCCTTCCGCATGGGTCGGCACGATGCGCGGCGTGATCACGACGATGGTCTCGGTCAGGTTGCCGGTCTGCTCGTTGTTCGCGAACAGGTTGCCCAGCACCGGCACGTCGGCCAGCAGCGGCACGCCGGTGCGCCGGTTGCCCGAGCTGGCCTTGATCAGGCCCCCGATCAGGATCGATTGGCCGTCCTCCGCCACCAGTTGCGTGCTCACCTCGGTGGTCTTCTTCGACGGGATCCCGCCCAGCACCGTGCCGGAGCTCACTTCGGGCTTCACACGCATGGCGATCTTGCCGTCGGTGTCGACGGCCGAGGTCACGCGCAGGATGACGCCGGTCTCGAGGAATTCGATGGTCTCGCTCGTGACGTTGTTGATCGTCGTGGTCAGGCGGTAACCAAGCTTGTCGCCGATGTTGGTGCTGGCTTCCTGGTTCTCCAGCGTCAGCAGCTTGGGCGTGGCGAGGGTGCGCACCTTGCCCTTGTTGCTCAGTGCGTTCAGGTAGAAGTTGACGTTGTCGTTGACGAAGTTGAACACGAAGCCGGCGCCGCGCTGCGCCAGCCCGCTGGTGCCGAAGCGGTTAACCCCGTCCGCGCTGAACACCTTTTGCCAGTCCACCCCGAACTGCTGGTTGTCGTCGAGCGTGATCTCGAGGATCTTCGCTTCGATCATGATCTGGCGCGGCTGGCGGTCGATCTCGCGCATCAGCGCTTCGATGCGGGCAATGCCGGCGGCGCTGTCCTCGACGATGACCTGGCGCCGCAGCGGCAGGGCGGTGACCCTGCCGCCCATCCCGACATGCTTGCCCAGGATCTCGGCGATCACCTGCGGCTCCGAATACTGCACCTTGAGCGCCCTGACATCGAGGCGGCGGTCGCCGGAAGCAGCCGGTGCGCTTTGCGCACCCTGAGCCGCCTGGGCCGGATTGACGATCATGTAGCCGCGCTCGCGTTCCAGTACCTGATAGCCGCCTGCCTCGGCGATCGCCTGGATCGCCTGGCGCGCGCTGACGTCGTACAGGCTGATCGCCACGTTGCCGGTGACGCCCTTGCCGAGCGTGATGTTGATGCGCTCGCGGCGCGAGATCATCTCGAACAGTTCGGCGATGGGGGCGTCGCGGAACACCAGCGAAGTGAGGTTGGTGCCGGCGCTGGCCGGGACGCCGGCTCCGCCTGCACCGCCATCGGCGGCCGCTACCTGACCGGCCAGCATCGCGGCCAGCACCGTGGATAGGATGGTCTGCTTCATCATTCGCTGCTTTCCCTGTTGCTTCCCCGATCGGGTGTCCTGTCGATTGCCAGTACGTTCTTGGTTTTGCCACGCAGGAGCGTGACGCTGCGCTCGTCGATCCGCAGCACATGGTATGGGCCGACCTGGTCGCCTACGCTCACGATGTGCCCGCCGATGTTCGCCATCGATTGCCTTGCGTCGACCATGATGGCGCGCAGTACCGGCAAGGTGTCGGTATCGAGCGCGTCGCTTGACGGCGGCGGCGCCGGCTGGGCCGGCGGCCGTGCGAAGGGATCGCGCAGCGGCGCGGCCTGGGCGGCAAGGGCCGGGCAGGCGAGCGCCAGTGCGAGGAGGACGTGAAGTGGCTTCATGAGTTGGGCTCCAGCGGCCGGTAGGCGGCGATGCGCAGGCGGATGTGGATGGCGCCGGAGGCTTCGTCCGGGCTCATCTCGAAACGGTCGATGGCCAGGTTGGGGCGGGAGCGCTCGATCGCTTCCATCCAGGCCAGCAGGTCGGCGTAGCTGCCGGTCGCCTCGGCATCGATGCCGTACTGCGTGAACACCATGGTCTTCTGCTCGGTGGCGGGCGTGCTGCCGCGCAGCGCTACGCGGTGCTGGCGCGCCAGCCGGTTGACGTCGCCGATCAGCTGCACCACCAGCGGCGCGATCGGTCCCGACGCGCCCAGCTGCGCACCGCCCAGCTTGCGTGCCAGCGCCTCGCTCTCGATGCCGAGCGCGGCCAGCTGGGCCTGCAGCAGGCGCGGGTCGCTACCGGCCTGCGCCAGACGCGCATGTTCGGTACGCACGGTGCGCAACTGGGTCAGCGGCGCGCGCAGTGCATAGAACCACAGCGCCGAGCCGAAGATCAGGAGCAGTCCGGCGCCCGCCAGGTGCAGCTGGCGCAGCGGCAGCGCCGCCGCCCTTACCGTCCAGCGTCCGTTCATGGCGTGCTCCCGTTCGGACGCAGGGCGCCGGCCACGCTGAAGGCGAGCGACACGCCGGTATCGGTCTTGCTGGCCGAGCTGTTGAGGAAGCGTACGTCCGTCAGCAGCGGGTCGCCCGACAGGGCGTCGAGGAAGCGCGACATGGCTTCGTTGTCCTGGGCCTGGCCTGCGATCTCGAGGCGGTTCGCCAGATGCCAGTGCTCGACGCTGCCACCGGCTGCGCCCTGCACCTGCAGGGTGCCCACGGGCAGCGGCTGGGGCAGGGGATCGCGCAGCAGTTCCTGGGTGCGCGAGAACTGCAGGCCGTCGAACCAGACGCCATCGTTGACCGCGCCGTCGATCGATCCGGCCAGCCGCGCCACGGCCCCGCTGCCGCGCAGCGCTTCGAGCGCATTGCTGGCCTGCTGCAAGGCTTCCTTGCGCGCCTGCGCGGCCGCCAGCTGATTGCGCGTCGCCTCGGCCAGCGCGGTGGCGGCGCGCAGCTGTTCCAGGCGCGGCGTCTCCACCGCCAGCCGCCAGCGCACCCAGGCGGCAGTGCCGCCGCCGAGGCCCAGCACGAAGGCCAGTGCGCATCCATAAGCGAACAGCGTACGCCGCGCCCGCAAGCCTTCTCGATAACTACGCGGGATCATGTCCACGTCAGCCATGTTCTACTCCCCGTAATGCCAGCCCGGCCGCCAGCGCGATGCCGTGCATCTGCTGTGCGCCGCGATCCTTGTCCATGTCGGCAAAGGCCGTGAACGGATCGAGCACCTCGACCGGCAGGTGGACCAGCTGGGCGATGCGCTGCGGGATGTTGGCGTAGCGCGCCACGCTGCCGTTCAGGTAGACCTTGCTGACCGTGCTGCCGCGCGTGCGCGAAGCCACGTACACCTGGGTGCGCACCAGTTCCTCGGCCAGGGCAGCGAATTCCGAATGCAGGATCTCGCGAATGGTGCGCCCCATGTCGGGGGTTGCACTACCCGGCTCGTGGCCCGCGACGGCGCCGGTGCCGTGCTGGCGCAGCAGGGCGAGCGCCGTGCGTGCGTCCAGCCCCAGCGTAGTGGCCACCTTGCTCACCAGCGTTGTTTCGCCCAGCTCGATCTCGCGGTCGAGCATCAGGCGCCGGCCCCAGATCACCGTGAGATAACTGCGTGTGCTGCCGAAGTTGATCAGGAGGACGGACTGGCCGTAGTCTTCGCGGTGCATGGCCGCCAGCAGGCGCGCGATGGCGGCCGGCCCAATGTCCAGTGCCACCGGATCGAGGCCGGCGCCGCGCAGCGCCTCCAGGTAGTTCACGACGGTCGCAGTGGGCGCCACCGCCGCCAGCACCTGTTTTTCGGATCCCGCAGCGTCGGCGCTGCGCACCTGGTAGTAATCGACTACCGATTCCGCTGCAGCCGCGCCGAGCTGCTCGCGTACCGCGCGCCCCACCGCCTGCTGCTCGTTCTGCCCGGCCGGCACGTTGACGGTGAGCGGCAGGATGCGCACCTCGCTGGGCGCCAGCGCCCCCACCATGCGGCGCCCGGAGAATGGGGCCGCGGCCAGCGCGCCGCGCACGAAGGCGCGCAGCGCGCGCGGGTCGGCCAGCAGGCGGCTGCGTTCGATCGGGTAGGGCAGCGACACCGCCGCGCGCACCCGGGCGCCGCCCGGGACGGCGTCGACCTGCATCATGTTCAGGCTTTCAGCGGCGAAGTCGACGCCGATCGGCAGGCCCGGCGCGCCACGCGCCGCCAGGCGCGAGAACAATCCGCGGACTGCGGCCATGTCGATGCGTGCGTTCATGCCGCTTCCTCCGCGCTGGCGCCGATGCGCATGCCGTTGCCGCCGGCACGCTTCGTCTCATACAGCAGCTCGTCGGCGCGGCGATAGGCGGCGTCAAAGGCAGGGCAGCCGCGAGTGGGCAGGCGCAGCAGGCCGAGGCTGACCGTAACCCGCGCACCCGCCGGCAGCGGCGCCCGCATCCGCTCTTCTACAGAGGCCAGCATGCGCGCCACCCGTTCCGGCACGTCGTCGCCGCACATCAGCAGGGCGAATTCGTCGCCGCCGAGGCGCGCCAGGTATTCGTCGCCCGACAGCTGGCCGAACGCCGCATGTACCGCACGCAGCACCTCGTCGCCGGTGGCGTGGCCGCAGCTGTCGTTGATCGACTTGAAGCGGTCGATGTCGAACAGGCCGAACCAGCTGGGCAGGTTCGAGGCCTGGTGGCGCGCCACCACGGCGGTGAAGTCGGCCTCCATGTGGCGCCGGTTCCAGGAACCGGTCAGGTGGTCGCGGTTGGCCAGGTCGGTCAGCTCGCGCTGCGTCCGTTCCAGCTCGAAGCGCAGGCTCAGGTCGTGCTTGCGCAGGCTGAGTGCGCGTCCTACCAGCGCCAGCGAGATCATGGCGGCCGTCAGCATCAGGCACTGCAGCACCCACAGGTCGAGCGCGGCGAAGCGGAAGCGGCTGAGCCAGGTCGACGCGGTGAACATCAGGTAGATCGCCCCCAGCGTCATGGCGGCTTCTCGCACGCCCCAGGGCACCACCGGCACCAGCATGATCAGCACCGCCACGCTCAGCAGCAGGATGGTGTGCAGCTGGCCGACGCGCTGGGCCAGCAGCACCAGCGCCGAGCCGCACACGACCAGGAGCAGCATCGCCAGCAGGTACAGGGCGCGCAGCTGTTCCACGCGGGCGCTGGAGACGTAGATGTGCAGCGCCAGGGCGCTCAGCAAGGAGTAGGTGTAGGTGTAGCCGGCGCCCAGGTTGAACACCGCCGACACGACCGCCGCCAGCAGCAGGAACAGCAGCGCCACGACGCTCAGCAGGGCCACGCCGCGCCGGGTTTCGCCGGCGATGACGGGTGCGGCATAGGCCGACAGCTCGGGCGCGCCGAAGCTGGTGCAGGACCACACGGTGGACAGTTCGCCGACAATCGTTTCGGTATGCTTTCTCATCGTTTTCGGTTTGTTCAAAAGCTCAATCGCAGCGCAGGTTGTAGGAGACATCCATGCGGGGACGGTTGTTGCCGGCTTCCCTGCTGCGGAAAATCGCCCTGTTCAGTCCCGAGGGCTTGAACAGCATCCCGAAATTCGCGAGCGCGCCGCCGTGCCAGCGCCGCACCAGTGGACCAATGTCCCAACGGTAAAAACGGTTGGTGCCGGCGATGGCCGTTACCGCTTCCGGCCGGGCCTCGTAACTACCGCCGGGGCTCGTGTTCCACGGCGAGTTCCAGGTGGCGGTGCCCTCAGTCCAGGCGCGCGTGACCGCATGGGCTGCCAGTTCACGCACTGTCTGGACGGAATTCGAACTGTCCAGGTACAGCCACAACGTTGCTTTCGTCACCCGCGCCTTGGTAGGGAAGCTCTCCAGCGCAACGCTGAGCAGGAAGTGGGCCTTGGCGTCGGTCGCTTCCAGTGATTCAGGAGTGTTATCTGGGGCGTTCGGGGACACGCTACTGATTGTGGTGTCCCTGAACGCACTGTTCGGCAGTACCGTGTCGTACTGTTGCGTACGGTCGTAGAAGGGCATCTTGTCAAGTGTGACCGTACTGACGGTGCCCCGTGGAGACTCAGCCCTCACAGTGGCTTCGAATTCGCCTTTGTCGAGCTCGACGTCGATAGCGCGTAACTCGCCCGGGACACCTTTCAGGCGCACGGTACCGAAGGCCTTTGGATTTCCGCAGCCGACTCTCTCGTTCTGCCATTTCGCCAGGCGCAGTCCCGCCTCGGCCAAATAGCGTGTCGCCTCCACGTCGTACTCGGCGTCGATGGCTGCGACCTCATCTGCGCTACCGCGCGCCATGGCATAGGCCAGCATACCCATGACCGACAGCGCGAGCGCGACCGGCAGGAGCAGCAGTCCCCGCTCGCGCTTCATGGACGCGGCCCCCCCATGCGCACGGCGATGCTGCCCTGTGCGGATTGCGCATCGCGTTCGAGTCTGAGGCTCGCCTCGACGATCGTTGCACTGGCATTGACAGTACGGGCACTGACGCCGAAGGCGGCGACCGACTCGGCCAGAACATTGTCGACCCCGTCGCGCACCTCGATCAGCTGCTTGCCCGCATTGACGCGAAAGCGCGACTTGTCGAACCAGCCGCCGGAATCGGACAGCACCGTGTTCTGCGGCGCCAGCGCCTTGCGGGGAGTGTCGGTCGCGGCGCTCGAGATACGCGCGAGCGCGAAGCGCAGGTCCTGCTGGAGCACCGCCTTGCTGCTATTCTGCATGCCGGCCTGCATGCTGGTGCTGAGCATCGACGTCAGCGGTCCGATGACCAGCGCGCAAATCACGAGTGCCATCAGCAGTTCCACCAGGGTGATGCCGTCCTGGCGCCGGCGGGTTCGCCGCGTCATCGGTCCACCAGGGTCGTGAGCGGATACATGCCGTCAGTGCCGGAGACGGTGACCATCAACAGCGTGTTCTCGGCTTCGTCGTTTGGTTCCAGCACGGTACCGACGGCGGCGCCGTAAGGATGCACGTACTTGGAAATATAGACGTTGCGCACCCCGCATTCGCCATCCGGGCCTGCGTCGGCGGGCAGTGAGTAGCTTGACGGATCATTTTTACCCTTGACCTCCTTCCAGAGGTCTTCGAAGGATTCGGCCAGCACGACCTCCATTCTGCTCTTTACGCAGCGCAGCTCCCGAGCGTGCTCGGTGCCCGCGGCCGCGGCGCGCAAACCACTGCGGATTGCCTCGGCGGCCGGCACTGCGCAGATCGCAAGCAGCACCAGCGCCACCATCACCTCGATATAGGACAGACCGGCAGCTGGCGCGCGCATGGTCAGAATGTCACCCGGCCAGTGACGCGTGCGACGGATACGCTGCGCTGGATGTCACCGTGCGTCAGCACCACCTTGCCGTCCTGTTCGAGCAGATCACCGGCGGGAGCTCCGGGATCGAAGCTCGCCGGGGTCCCATCGGGTCGGAAGGAGATGTAGCTGTTCACTGGACGCTTTTTGTATTTGAATTGGGCGCTTGCCAGCTGGCCGATGGGGCGCAAGCTGATGTCATACTCGGCCTTGCCGACCGGATGGAGTACTTTGTAGTCGGGGTCCTGCGCCCCTGTGGCAGTCAGGCGATACACCAGCAGCGATTGTGAAGCGACTTCGAACCGGACCGCATGCCAGGTGCCGGTGCGGATCGCTTCGCGCTGGGCGAAGCGGATCGCGCGTGCGACTTCCGAGGCCGCGGCATCGGCAGCGAAAGCGCCGGCCGGCGCCGCATTAGGCACGGCAATCGCTGCTGCCAACGCCAGCACGGCCACCGTTACCAGCATTTCTGCCAGTGTGAAACCGGCAGGGCGATGGGAGCATGCCCGCGGCGTGGCCATGGGCTGATGCTCAGTGGGTGTTGAACGCCCGCTGGTTACGATCCAGTTCAACACTGTTCATCTCGAAGCGGCCGTTCGTGTTGCTGTAGCGCCAGCCAGGGGCGTCGGTGGCTGCGGTCAGGGGAGCGAGTGGCGTATTAACGACAACAACGTCATCGCCAGTGTCCACTGCTGCGCCCACGGCGGGGGCAGTGACGGGGTCGCGTGGAATTGCACGCAGATAGGGCCCGTAAATGAAACCGGGTGCCTGCACGCTGCAGGTTTGCCCGGCGCGATTCGAGTGCATCGTTAACTGATCGCGGAAGGCTTGCTCGGTATTGATTGCACCCGTGCCCGGATCGCCGCCTACGCAAGCGGCACCGGCACCCGTAGCAGCAACGGCGCTGGGATAGGTATTGTCGTGCTGCACCCGATACAGCTCGATCGCCGAGCGTACGGTGTTCAGGTTGGCGTCCAGTGCGGCATCAGCGGCTTCGTCCGTGCTGTTACCGAACTGCGGAATCGCAATCGCCGCCATGATGGCAATAATGATCACCACAATCAACAGCTCGATCAGGGTAAAACCTTTAACTGCGTATTGGCGGATAGTTGTTTTCATGATGATCACAGATTAGAAGGAAAGGCAATTGCCTATTAGAAAGTCATTTGAGGTTAGCATGAACTTTCAGCAATGTATATTTCTGAAAGCCATCCTGATACAAGTGTGGCAAATTCACCGCGTACTCATCTTGAATATGGGCAAGATAATTGAACTAACGATAGTGCCAACTAATAGGCCCATAACTAATAACATTACTGGTTCGGCAAGTTTGGCCAGACGGTTCAGCTGGCGCGTCAGGTCGCGCTCGTAAAAGTCGGCCACCCGACCCATGACGCGTCCGAGCGATCCGGTCTGTTCACCGGTAGCGACCATCTGCTTTACATTGACGGGAACCAGGGGACTGTCGACGAACCCGGCGGCAATGCCGCGGCCTTCCGTGACCTGGATCTCGAGGTCGCCGATGAATCGATGGAACTCCTGGTTCGGCACCACATTGCGGCAGGCCGCCAGCGTGGCCATGATGGTCACGCCGCGCTCGAGCGAGGCGCCCATCACCCGCATCAGGCGCTCCAGGTAGATCTTGGTGAAGATGTCCTTCACGAAGGGAAGGCGCAGCTTCAGGCGGTCGAGCCAGGCTTGCCCGGCCGGTTGCCTCGCGGCCGCCACAGCCAGCACCAGCAGCAGCGCCGCGCCGGCCAGCAGCTTGCCGCCATGCGCCAGCAGCACTTCGCTGACCACCATCAGCACTTTCGTCGTGGCCGGCAGCTTGTGATAGATCCCCGAGAACATCGGCGCGAACTTCGGGAACACGTACATCAGGATGAAAATCACCACCACGACCGAGAACACCAGCAGGAAGCCGGGATACGACAGGGCCGAGACGATGGTGGCGCGCAGCCGCTCCTGCTTCTCGTCCATCTCGACCAGTTGCGCCAGCACCTCAGGCAGGAAGCCACCCGCCTCGCTGGCGCCCACCAGGTTGACGTAGGTGAGGGGGAACAGCTGCGGATGGCGCGCCAGCGCTTCCGAAAATCTCTGGCCGCCGACGATGGCCTCGGCCATGTCGCCGATGATGGCGGCGACTGCCGGCCTGGCCGCCTGCTCCTGCAAGGAGCGCAGCGCCGCGTGCAGCGGCACACCGGTCTCCAGCAGCAGCGCCAGGCGTTCGGTGAACAGGATGCGATCGGCGCTGCCGACCCGGGCCTGGCCGAAAGCCGGCGCACTGCGCCGGCGCGGCGCCGTTCCCATCGCCGCGGTTTTCGCTACCGGCTCCAGTTCGTCCCAGTCGAGCGCCATCCTGCCTTCCCCTTAGCTCGCGTGCACCGCGCGCGCGATTTCCTCGGGCGTGGTGAGTCCGGCAAAGGCGCGCTGCATGCCGTCGGCGTACAGGTCGTGGTGACCCTGGGCGGCGACATGGCGCGCCATCTCGTCCTTGCCGGCGTTGGCGACGATCATGCGCTGCAGGTCGGTTCCCACTTCCAGCAGCTCGTAGATGCCGAGCCGCCCCTTGAAGCCGGAGTCGTAGCAGGACGGACAGCCGCGCCCGCGCATCAGTTTCAGGTTGCCTTCGCCCTTCCAGCCATAGGCGGCGGCCGTGGCCGGCGGCACCAGGGAACTGGTCTTGCAGGCCGGGCACACGCGGCGCACCAGGCGCTGCGCCATGACACCGATCAGCGCCGACGACAGCAGGTAGGGCTCGACGCCCATCTCGACCAGGCGCGCCACCGCGCCCAGGGTGTCGTTGGTGTGCAGGGTGGTGAGCACCAGGTGGCCGGTCAGCGCCGCCTGCACCGCGATCTCGGCGGTCTGGCGGTCGCGGATCTCGCCCACCATGATGATGTCCGGGTCCTGGCGCAGCACGTGCTTGAGGATCTTCGGGAAGGTGAGCCCGATCGCATCGTTGACCTGGTTCTGGTTGATGATGTCGAGCTGGTATTCGACCGGGTCCTCGATGGTGACGATGTTCTTTTCGATGCTCTTGAGGTAGCTAATCGCCGCGTACAGGCTGGTGGTCTTGCCGCTGCCGGTCGGGCCGGTGACCAGGATCAGGCCGTGGCTGCGCCCGAGCAGGCGCTTGAAGGCGCCGACGGCGCTGTCGTTCATGCCCAGCTTGTCGACGTCGAGGATCGACTGGTTCTTGTCCAGCACCCGCAGCACCACCTTCTCGCCATAGATGCCGGGCAGCGAGGAGAAGCGTAGGTCGACGGTGCGGCCCTGGGTCACCACCTGGATGCGGCCGTCCTGCGGCAGGCGCCGCTCGGCGATGTCGAGGTTGGCCATCACCTTCAGGCGCGACACGATGGCCGGGTGCAGCTCGAGGCGCGGCGACATCACCTCGTACAGCACGCCATCGATGCGCAGGCGCACGCGCGCCTTGTTGCGCGAGATTTCGATGTGGATGTCGCTGGCGTGGTCGTGGATGGCGCGCTGGATCACGGCGTTGACCAGGTTGATCACCGGGCTGGCGCCGGCCATCTCGTCGATCGCCGTGTAGTCGTCCGGGACGTGGTTTTCCACCAGCTCCAGGTCGTCGGCGGAGCTGTGCACGAAGTCGGGCAGGGAGGCGCCGCCATAGGCGTCGTTGCGCACGCGTTCAATGTCGGCCGGCGCCGCCATCGCGACCCGCACGCGGCAGCCGGTGCGGGCGCGGATCTCGTCGATGCTGTGCACCGCCTGCGGGTCGGCAGTCGCGATGGTGAGCGTATTCGACACCAGGAACAGCGGCAGCACGCCGAGGCGGCGCGCCACGTCGCGTTCCAGCACCGATACCGCGGCCGGGTCGTACAGGCCGGCGCGCAGGCCGACGAAAGGCACGCCCAGCTGCTCGGCTAGCGCCTGGAACAGCGCCGCCTCGGGCAGCCACTTCTTCTCGACCATGATCAGGCCCATGCGCTTGCCGGTCTGCTCCTGCAAGCGCTTGGCCTCGTCCACCTGGGCCGCGCTCACCAGGCCGCGTTCGACCAGGATGTCGCCCAGCTTGGCCTGGCCCTGGCGCAGGACCACCCTGGCCGGCGGCGCATCGTACAGGGCCACCTGGTCGGTCAGGCCGGTCACGTCGAGCACGTCCTGCAGCAGCGCGCTGGGATAGGCCAGCTTCAACCAGCCGCCGAGCCCGGCCAGGCGTTCGGCGCTGCCCTGGACCAGTTCCAGTGCGCGGCCGGACAGCAGCGCCACCTTGCCCAGGTCGATCACGATCGTGACCTGGTGCTGCGCGATGCAGGCCGCCAGCGCCGCCTCGAGCGCGGCGACCGCCTCGACCGACACCAGCGCCATGGTCGGCGCCAGGTAGGTCATCGAGCCGATGCGGCTGCGGGTGACGGCGTTGTCCACGGCCTCGTCGCGCATCTCAGGCCACCGCGGCCGCGCGCTCGCGCTGGATGTTGAAGCGTGCGATCCACTCCGGTTCGAGCGCGCAGATTTCCTCCAGCACGCGCACGACGTTCGGGTCGAGCTGTTTGCCGGACACGCGCGCGATCTCGGCCATCGCCACCTCGTGGCTGCGCCCGGCGCGGTAGGCGCGCGAGCTGGTGATCGAGTCGTAGGTGTCGGCCACTGCGATGATGCGCGCCAGCAGCGGAATCTCGGTGCCCTGCAGACCGTGCGGGTAGCCGGTGCCGTCCCATTTTTCCTGGTGGTGGCGCGCGCCCGGCACCGCCCCCTTGAGGCGGTCGATGTGGCGCAGGATCTCGTAGCTGCGCTCCGGGTGCACCATGATGAAGGTGTACTCGTCCTGGGTGAGACGGCCCGGTTTGCACAGCACCGCATCGGGAATGCCGATCTTGCCGACATCGTGCAGGAGCGAACCCCAGAACAGGTCGTCGGTATCGCGGCTGGAGAGGCCCATGGCGGCGCCGATCTGCATCGAGATGTAGTGCACCCGCTCGGAGTGGCCGCGGGTGTACGGGTCCTTCGCTTCCACCGCCTCGATCAGGGCATTGGCCATCTGCTCGTTGAAGCGGCTGGTCTCGGTCAGCATGCCGTACATGCGCGACAGGCTGGAGAGCTGGTTAGCGAGCAGCTCGCCCAGCTTGCGGTCGCTGTTCGAGAAATCGGGCTTGGCCAGGTGGTTGGCCAGCACCAGGATCGCCACCACGCTGCGGTTGTGGATCACCGGGCAGCACAGCAACTTGTAGGGCAGGTCGGTGAAGATGTAGGCGCGGCGCGGATCGTTGGTGTCGTTGATCACGATCGAGGCGCGCGAGGAATGTGCGAAGCGGTACAGGTCGCCGCGCATCTCGACCAGCACCAGGTCCAGGTTGTGGATCGGGGCCGACAGGTTGGTTGCATGCACGCACAGGTTCTCGCCCGGCTTCACAAAAGCGGCGACGTCGCAGTCCATGTGCACGGCCCAGCTCTCCAGCAGGCGCTGGAACAGGTCGATGCCCGGCTCCAGCTGCTGCACCTGCTTGTCGATCGCGTACACCAGGTGCAGCTCTTCGTAGCGCTCCGACAGCTCGAGCGCCATCGCATCGAGTTCGGTCTTGGACGCCAGGTCGTCGGCGATGCCGGCGGCGATGTCTTCGAGCGTTTCGGCCAGCAGGTCCCAGCCGGCATCCGGTTCGCCGGCCGCGACCCGCACCGCCAGGAAGCCGTGCGCGCGTACCGGCAGGTAGAGCAGGGTGGCCTCAAGCGCATCGTGGCGCTGCATGCCCTCGCCGACGCAGGACCAGGCGAAGCCGCTTGCAGCCAATGCCGCCAGCCAGTCGGCCATGTTTGAGCCCGACAGGCTGGTCCAGGCGACGGCGCCGCCGCTGCCGACCACGGCCAGGTCGTAGTCGGTACCGCTGACGCGGCGCAGCCAGCGTGCGTAACGGCTGTAATCAAGCTCGCTCAGGGTATCAGCTTGCATGCTGGGTCTCCGGCCCGCCTTCGCGGGCATTGAAGTGATCGGCCAGGCGCGCCACCAGCTGGCGCGGGCTCAGGGGCTTTTCCAGGAATTCGACCTTCGGCAGTGCGCGCACCCAGGCGCGTTCGTCGGCCGCGGTCATCGAGGTCATGACCAGGATCGGGAAGTGCTCGTCGGGCCAGCGTTCGCGCACCGCAGTGCACAGCTCGCGTCCGTTCATGCCTGCCATCTGAATATCGCTGATCAGGGCATCGGGGCGCGCATCCGCCATCAGCGCCAGCGCCTCGGCGCCATCGCCGGCGCACAGGACGCGATAGCCTTCGCGCTCGAGCATCAGGCGCAGTACGCGGATGACGTGCGCTTCGTCGTCGACGATCAGGATGCTGCGCTTGCTCATAGGACGTTGGCGCTTTCGGCGAGCGAAGGCATCTTCTTGAGGTGGATGGAGAAGGTGCTGCCCTGGCCCGGCTGGCTTTCCAGGCTCAGGCGGCCATGGTGCAGTTCGACGATCTGGTTGGCCAGGTACAGGCCCAGGCCATGGCCGCCGCGCTGGTTCGGGCCGGTCTCGGGCACGCGGTAGAACTTCTCGGTGACGCGCGCCTGGTCGTCAAGCGCCATGCCGATGCCGGTGTCGCGCACCGTGATGACCACGTCGCTGTCGCCTTCTTCGGCCGACAGCACCACACTGCCGCCGGCATCGTTGTACTTGATCGCATTGCCGACCAGGTTGTTGAGCGCGATGCGGAACAGGTCCTTGTCGATCGAGACCGCCGGGATATCGTGCGGCACCTGCAGCTCGAGCTTGACGTGCTTCTGGTGGGCGCGCGGCTGCGCCTGCTGCCAGGTGTCGTGCAGCAGTTCGTGCAGCTTGACGCGGTGGCGCTCGGGGCGCACCGTGCCCATTTCGAGCTTGCTCACGTTGAGCAGGTTGTTCACCAGGGACGTCATGCGCTCGATCTGGTCCTGCACCACGTTGACCGCCTCGATGCGCTCGTCCGGGGCGGTTCCCGGATCGGCCAGCAGCTCGCCGTACATGGCCAGCACGTTCAGGGGCGACTTCAGTTCATGCGAGACGTGGGCGACGAAGTCGTTGCCGGCGGCGCGCGCGAGGTGTTCGGCGGTGACGTCGCGCAGCACCACCAGGCTGCCGAAGGAGACGGCGCCGCCGGCCGCCTGCAGCGGCGAGACGCTGGCGTGCAGGCGCTTGCCTGGCACGCGTACCGGTTCGAACTCGAAGTTCAGCGGGCGCCGGGTATCGGCCGCGCCGCTGCGCAGGCGTTGCAGCACCGCGCGCAGCTCGGCGTCCTCGCACCAGGTGTCGACCGGCTGGGTCAGCACGGCGGTCACCGGCACGCCCAGCAGCGGCTCGAGCTTGGCGGTGGCGAAGGTGATGTCGCCGCCCGGATCGAGGGCCAGCAGGCCGTCTGGCTGGCAGTGCAGCATGGCCTGCATCTTGTTGGTCGTGTACTCGAGCAGGCGGCCGCTGGCCAGGTTGGCCACGCTCGACTCTTCCAGCTCGCGGATGCGGCGGCCGGCCTGGTCGAGGTAGGTGTTCAGTTCCAGCGCCAGGCCGCGCACGTCCTGTTCACGCGTAGCGGGCACCGGCGCCGCAGCCGCGCCCTGGGCGCCGGCAAGGGTGTGCAGCTGCTCGCCAAGTTTCGCCAGCGGCGCCATCTCGCGCTTGATGACCAGGTAGATCAGGGGCACCAGCAGGAACACCGCCAGCGCCACCAGGCCGTAGAAAGGCAGGTCCTTGAGGCCGTCGGCGATGCGTGGCTCGTAGTAGCCGACGCGGATCTGCAGGCGTCCGCCTTCGGGATCGGCCACGGGTCCGTGGAATTCGCGGACGGCCGGCATGCCGGGTGCGCCAAGAAGCGCGCGCTCGGCAAAGCCGGAGACGGCCATCGGGACAGCGGGGGGAAGGATCACGCCGGGACCGGCCACTTCAGCCAGGTTGCGCCCGTTGGCATCGGTGACGGCGGCATAGGCGAAATCGCGGCGGCCGCCGTTGGCCAGGACCGAATCGAGCACGCCGTACTGGCCTGCGCGCGGGACCAGTACCGGCGCCGGCAGGGCCGACAGCGAACGGATGGTGGCCAGGCCCTGCACCCGCATCTGCGCCGCCGCATCGGCCTGCTGGCGCTGCAGCAGCATGGCGACGATCAGGGCGATCACCGCCAGCGAGGAGACGACGAGAATGATGCCGATCCGGTTGTTTTTCATTGTGATAATCCGGTTAGCCCACGACAGCGGCTCGCTTGTGAGCTACAGACTATAGTTTAATAATTTCTTACGGGCAAGTAACATTCGCAAGCCCTGAATGACTGTTGGTTTTTGTCCAAGGAAAGACCAGGGGCCCCGCGCCAGGGGCAGCGGCGTTCGCGGGCGCGCGCCCGCGCCACGCCGCGCTATAGTGGTAACCGTGACAACAACAGGACAAGCTTTCCGCCAATGAGCCAGCCCCGCAACGACCCATCCGACACCGACAGCGATACCGGCGACGACGCCTTCCTCGAGCGCGAGCTCGACTTCCCCGAACGCGGCATCGAACTGGTCAAGATGGAAGGCCGCGTCTTCCTGCGTTTCTCGGGCGAGGTGCGCTACGAAGGCCTGCGCGTGCCCTACCGCCTGGTGCCGTCGCGCGGCGTGCTGGCCAAGCCGAGCAAGTGGCGCAAGATGGACATGCTGGCGCGCCGCGACCTGCTCGAAGAGCGCGCGACCCCCGACGCCATCGAGCAGCTGCAGACCGAGGCCGAGGACTTCGTGCGCGACATCGCCGAAGAAGCCGACGAATTCGGCTGGGACCCGATGCTGTTCCTGCACGTGCTCGACGAACTGGAAACCTCGGAACCGGCCGAATACGTCTTCCAGCGCATCTCGCAGCGCCTGACCCACGCGGTCGAGCGCGAGCAGGAAGAGCGTCACGCCGCGCGCACCAAGGAAAGCATCAACCTGGCCGAGTACCCGGAATCCTTCGAGGTGGCCAGCAAGATGCAGCGCAAGTTCGTCGCCCTGCTCGGTCCCACCAATTCGGGCAAGACCCACCGCGCGATGGAAGCGCTGGCCAAGGCCGCGAGCGGCGTCTACCTCGCGCCGCTGCGCCTGCTGGCGCTGGAAAACTACGAGCGCCTGCAGGAGGCGCGCCCGCATGGCAAGGAGATCAAGGTCAGCCTGATCACCGGCGAAGAGCGCCGTGTCGCCGAAGGCGCGACCCACGTCGCCAGCACCGTCGAGATGCTCGATACGAAGAAGCCGGTCGAGGTGGCGGTGATTGACGAGATCCAGATGCTGGCCGACCGCGACCGCGGCGCCGCCTGGACCGCCGCCGTGTGCGGCGCGCCGGCCGCCACCGTGTTCTTGGTCGGGGCGCCGGAAGCACGGCGCGCGATCGAGGCCCTGGCCGAGCGCCTGGAGGTGTCGCTGGAAGTCCATGTACTGAAACGCATGGCGCCGCTGGCGATGGAGCCGTCGCCCGTGCGCAAACTCGGCAACCTACGGCGCGGCGACGCCGTCATCGCTTTCTCGCGCCGCGATGTGCTGATGTGGCGCGACATGATCACCGAGAAGGGCCTGTCGGTGGCCACCGTGTACGGCAACCTGTCGCCGGAAGTGCGGCGCGCCCAGGCCGAGCGCTTCCGCGAAGGGCAGGCCGACATCGTGGTCGGCACCGACGCGCTGGCGATGGGCCTGAACATGCCGATCGCACGCATCGTGATGACGACCACGGTCAAGTACAACGGGGTCGAGGAAGAAGAGATCTCGGCCGCGCTGGCCAAGCAGATCGCCGGCCGTGCCGGGCGCTATGGCGTGCACGAGGAAGGCTTCGTCGCCGGCTACGACGACGACACCCACGAGGTGATGCGCGCGCTCATGAAGGAAAAGATTCCGCCGGTGGCCGCTACCGGCTTCGCGGTCGCGCCTTCGCTCGAGCAGCTGCACCGCATCTCGTCGGTGACGGGCGAGACCTCCTTGGTGAAACTGCTGCGCCGCTTCGTGCACAACATCGACGTGCCGGACGGCTTCTTCTACCCGCGCATCACCGAAGAACAGAACGAGCGCGCCGAGTGGCTCGACACGCTGCCCTTGTCGGTGGCGGAGAAGTTCATGCTGTCCCTGGTGCCGATCTCGACCCGGGTGCCGGTGCTGCAAAGCGCCTGGGAGCATTGGGCGCTGTCGCTGGCCAAGAAAAAGGTCTGCAAGCTGGCGCCGCCGACCCAGGAGCTCTATTACATGAACCTGCAGGAGGTCGAGGACACCTGCCGCATGTACTCGGCCTACGCCTGGCTGGGCTACCGGGAGCCGGAACACTTTCCGAGCATCGAACTGGCGCAGCAACTGGCGCGCGAGGCGTCGGAACGGGTCGATTCGATGCTGCAGCAGCAGAATGCGGCGGCGCGGCAGCGGGGTGGGTCCTCGGGTGGGGGCAAGCGCAGGCGTTAAAGGTTGCGGTGCGAAATTGGAGGGAATAATGCCAGTGGCATTATTCCCGCCTGCGCCGGGATGACGGTCTTGAGGCTAGAGGTCAAGTCCGACTGTTGTGGCCACTCGCCTAAGCACGTCGTTCCGGCGAAGGCCGGAACCCAATTCCGTCGCTCAGCCACTAACCCAAGCCTGCACGATATTGACGCACAGTGTACGATCCCGCTTTTGCCATCAAAGCGACAACACCGTGAACCCGAAATACACCCCAGAATCCTTCAACGAATTCGGCAAGTCCTTCCTCCCCGGCCACCTCGGCATCCAGATCACCGAAGTGGCTGAAGGCCGCGTCTGCGCGGAGCTGCCGATCACGCCCCAGCTGCTGGCCCCGAACGGCTACCTGCATGCCGGCAGCGTGGTCACGCTGGCCGATACCGCGGCCGGTTACGCCTGCGTTGCCCACCTGCCGGAAGGCGCGCAGAACTTCACGACAATCGAACTGAAATCGAACCACCTGGGCACCGCACGCCAGGGCACCATCGCCGTGGTGGCGACCGCCGCGCACCTGGGCCGCACCACCCAGGTCTGGGATGCGACGGTCACGGACAAGGACAGCGGCAAGACCATCGCCCTGTTCCGCTGCACGCAAATGATTCTCTATCCCAAATAAGCGAAGGCTTAAGAGGCCAGCTCTTTCTCGAGCAGCTTGTGCAGGGTCGGGAAATCCGGCTCGCCGACGTACTGCTTGATGATCTTGCCGTTCTTGTCGATCACGAAGGTGGTCGGGGTCAGGCTGACGTCGCCGAACTGTTTGGCGATGTCGCCGGCCGAGTCGATCGCCACCTTGAACGGCAGCTTGCGCGTCTCGGTGAAGTTCAGCACGTAGTTGGGCGGGTCGTACTGCATTGCCACCGCCACGAACTCCAGGCCCTGTCCCTTGTACTTGTTGTAGGTCTCGACCATCTGCGGCATCTCCTTGACGCAGGTGACGCAGGAGGTCGCCCAGAAGTTCACCATCACCACCTTGCCGCGCAGGGACTCGGTACTGATCTTGTCGCCGCTGATGCTGATGAAGGTGACGTTCGGCGCCGGCGTGCCCTTGTTGAAGGCGGTGTAGCCGATGCCGCCCAGCGCCAGTACCAGCGCACAGGCGGCGGCCGGCTTGATCCAGGGACGGGAGGGTTTGGAAGAGGTCATGGCGGATGCGGATAAAAAAACGGCAGGACCGCAGTCCTGCCGTTGAGGCTTAGCTCTGGCTTGGCGCAGCCTGGTTGGCGCGCGGGTCTTCCTCGGCGATGTACTCGAAGATCTTGACGACGCGGGTCACGCCCGCCACGCCCTTGGCGACATCGGCGGCGATATTGCCTTCGCGCGGGGTGACGAGACCCTGCAGGTAGACCACGCCGCGCTCGGTGGTGACTTTCACCGAGGTTGCCGAAATGGTTTTCTTGTCGACCAGGCTGGCCTTGACCTTGGTGGTGATCAGGGCGTCGCTGGAACGCGAGGTGTAGCTCGACGGACCGGCGATTTCCAGTTCGTTGATCACCGAGACCACGTTGTCGATCGCGCGCACTTCGCGCTCGGCCGCCTGCTTCATGGCTTCGTCGCGCACTTCGCCGGTCAGCAGCACCTTGCGGTTGTAGCTGGTGACGTTGATGTGGCCGTTCTCGCCGGTGAGCTGCTGCATCTTGATCTCGGCCTTGACGTTGATCGCCTTGTCCTCGGTCTGCATGCCGATGGTGCGGCGGTCATTCGCCGACAGGGCGGCGGTGGCGACGCCACCCACGGCCATGGCGACGCAGCCCGACAGCGAAGCCGCCAGTGCGGTACCCAG
Source organism: Massilia sp. IC2-477 (assembly GCF_020707265.1). Classification (GTDB taxonomy): domain Bacteria; phylum Pseudomonadota; class Gammaproteobacteria; order Burkholderiales; family Burkholderiaceae_D; genus Telluria. Next base: position 241,879 of record NZ_JAJFEQ010000002.1, on the reverse strand, counting down.
TACGATTTTCGACAGCAGGCCGGCCAGCGGGCGCATGTTGGTCATTCCTCTTCTCCTCCGAACAGTGCGACGTCGATGCCGTCGCAGATGCAGTGAATCGCGCACAGGTGGACTTCCTGGATGCGCGCGGTGCGTGCGTGGGGCACGTTGATGTGGATGTCGGCGTCGGTCAGCAGCTTGGCCAGCGCGCCGCCGTCCTTGCCGGTGAAGGCGACGATGCGCATCTCGCGCTCGAGCGCCGCCTCGACCGCAGCCAGCACGTTGGCCGAATTGCCGGAAGTCGAGATCGCCAGCAGGATGTCGCCTGCCTGGCCGAAGGCCTGCACCTGCTTCGAGAAGATCTCCTTGAAGCTGTAGTCGTTGCCGACCGCCGTCATGATCGAGGTGTCGGTGGTCAGGGCGATCGCCGGCAGCGGGAAGCGCTCGCGCTCGAAGCGCCCGACGAGCTCGGCAGCAAAGTGCTGGCAGTCGGCGGCAGAACCGCCATTGCCGCAAGCCAGGATCTTGTTGCCGTTGGACAGGGCATGGAACATCAGTTCCACGGCCTGCGAAATGGGTTGTGCCAGGGCAGCTGCCGACTTCATCTTGAGATCGGCGCTCTCCTGGAAGTGAGCGAGGATGCGTTGAGTATTCATAGCCGGGAATTATAGTGCAGTGGCAACCCAGCTCGGGCAACCACCGTAAAAATTGCTTACATTTCAAGGGGCCGCTGAGGGCGGCCGGCGAGGCTGCTTGGCAAATTGATCAGTTAATCACATCCTTGAGCCATTCGAGACGGTCGCCATCGATGGCGACGACGTCGAAGCGGCAGGGTGGGGTGACGGGAAAACGCAACAGGTACACCTGCGCCGCACGCACCAGGCGGCGGATCTTGGCGGGGGTGATGCTGGCGGCCGCGCCGCCGCAGTCATTGCCGGCGCGCTGGCGCACCTCGACGAACACCAGGATATCGCCATCGCGCATGACCAGGTCGATTTCCCCGCCCTTGCAGCGGAAATTTTCTTCGACCGGCTTCAGGCCGTGGCGTTTCAGGTGGAGCAGGGCTGCCCGCTCCCAGTCGCGGCCCTGGGCCTGCCGCGGTGACAGGCGCAGGTGCCACATGTCAGCGCCCGAAAGCGACCGCTTCGAAAGCGCCGTCGCGGTAGACGGTGCCGGTCTCGACGCGGCGGAAGGCGCCCGCGCCGGCGCCCATGTCCACCGACAGGCGCCCAGTCACGCCATCCAGCTCGAAGGCGCCGTCGGGACGCAGGGCCAGCTGGCGTGCGATGCGGAAGGCGTCGATGCCGAGCGCGTACAGGCGCTGCATATCGTAGCCATTGCTGGTATCGCCCCAGCGCGGATAGCTCGCCACCAGCGGATGTTCCGGCTGCACGGCCCAGGGCAGGTCGAGGATGCGCACGCCGGCCAGTTCCGGCGCGGCGCTCCCGGGATCGCGGCCCGGATTGATCGAGGCGGTGCCGTAGGTCGGCAGCGAGGTGCCGATGGCGCTGCGCACCTGGCGCAGCTGCACTGCGTCGAGGGCGGCGAACACCAGCTGCGGCTGGTCGACCTGCATGCGCGACCGCAGCTCGGCCAAGGCATTGGCATCGACGTAGCCGTCGCTGCTGGGCAGCTCGACGACCATGTTGTTCAGGCCCAGCTGGGCCCAGCGCGCCGTGAAGGCGCCCGACAGGCGCTGCTGCCATGCGGCTTTGCCGGTCAGCACCAGGGCGCGGGCGCCCGGCTGTTCCGCGGCGGCCCAGTCGGCCACCTGGCGTGCTTCGTCTTCGAGCGACAGGCCGACCACCAGCATCTGGCGCGGCAGCGGTCCATTGGTTTGCGGGTGGTTCAGGGCGATGGTCGGCCGGGTGACGGCGCCGCTGGTGGCCAGTGCGGCCACGGCCGGACGCGCGAGCGGGCCGACCACGATATCGTGCTGCTCGGCCGCGCGTGCGTAGGCGTCGAGCGTGGCCTGGGAGGAGTCGCCGGTGGGAATGACGTTGACCGTCACGCCGCCGCGGTCGCGTTCGTAGCCGGCCATGAAGCCGGCGCGCACTGCTTCGGCCGGTTGCGCGAGCGCGTCGGATTGCAGGGGCAGCAGCAGGGCGATGCGGGCGCCGGAAGGATTGAGGTCGGCGGCGAGGGGACGGCTACCGGTTGGCGGCAGGATCTCGATGGGATTGGTCTGGACGGGAGCGGCCGGCGGCGGGGGTGTATAGCTGGGTTCGGCAGGCGGCGGACTTGCACTCGTCGCGGCGGGCGCGCACAATCCGCCCGGTACGCCGCAGCCGGTGTCGGGCGGCAAAGGTGTGCTACTGCAAGCAGACAATGCGGCCGCAAGCAGGCCGAATGCGGCAGTTGGCAGCAGCGCCCGGATATTCTTTTTCTTCAGCATCGGAACCCCTTATGACAGAACAGCAGACCATCGACATCGCCCGGCTTCCCGTCATGGGCGAAGCGGCCCAGCAGTCCTATCCTACCGCAACGCTGTATGTCGTGGCTACACCGATCGGCAACGTCACCGACATCACGCTGCGCGCATTGCACCTGCTGGCGCTCGCCGATGTCGTGGCCTGCGAGGACACGCGCAAGACCGGCGCCCTGCTGCAGCGCTTCGGCCTGTCGAAGCAGACCATCGCCGCCCACATGCACAACGAACGTGAAGTCGCGGACAAGATCGTCGAGCGCCTGCAGGGCGGCCAGCGCGTGGCCCTGGTGTCGGATGCCGGCACGCCTGCCGTATCCGACCCGGGCGCGCGCATCGTCGATGCCGTGCGTGAGGCAGGCCTGAACGTGGTGCCGCTGCCGGGACCGTCGGCGGCGATCGCGGCCCTGTCGGCAAGCGGACTGGTGAATGACCGCTTCCATTTCGTCGGCTTCCTGCCGGCAAAATCCAAGCAGCGCGAAAGCGCACTGGCCGAGCTCGCGCGCGAAACCTCGACCCTCGTCATCTACGAAGCGCCGCATCGCATCGTCGATTGCGTCGAAGGCTTGATGAGCGTGTTTGAGCCGACCCGCCAGGTGGTGTTCGCGCGCGAGCTGAGCAAGATGTTCGAAGAAGTGCACCGCTGCCTGCTGAGCGAGGCAAGGGCCTGGGTCACGGCCGACCAGCACCGCGAGCGCGGTGAGTTCGTGGTGCTGGTGGAAGGCGCGACCCTGGAGACGGACGCGCAGGATGCGGAAGCGGAGCGCATCTTGCAGATCCTGCTGACCGAATGTTCGGTCAAGCAGGCGGCCAACCTGGCTGCGCAGATCACCGGACGCAAAAAGAACGCCCTGTATGAGCGCGCCCTGCAGATCAAGGGTGAGTAATCAAGCCCTCAGGCGAGCCTCTTTCGCGGTTTCTTCAATTTATTAGCCCCTTGACAAGTTCCTGCCGTAGAATGTTAGCGCAACCATTGTGCTGACGCAGCGCTGGAGCAGTAATCACTTGGAGAGGGGACATACATGATGAGAACAATCCGCATGGGCCTTGCTGCCGGCATAATCGGCTTGGGCTGCGCCCTGGCTGCGCCGGCAATGGCGCAGGACGACAGGATGACGCCGATCGCGATTCCAGCGCAGCCGAACGCGATCGTGCTGGGGACCGGCGCGCTGCCGGGTGCGAGCGTACAGGAGAGCTGGCACAGCCAGTATGGCAGCGTGTTCGCCCGCAACGTCACCCTGGCCACGCTGACGCCCTTCTTGCCGGCCCCAGGGAAGGCGACCGGCGCCGCGGTGATCGTTGCACCGGGCGGCGGCTTCCGTACGCTGTCGATGAACAACGAGGGATGGGACGTGGCCCGGGCCCTTGCCGACAAGGGCGTGGCGGCCTTCGTGCTGAAGTACCGTCTCAACCAGACACCACAGGACATGGGCGCATTCGCGCGCTCGATGGCGCAGATGTTCTCGGCCGGCGCGGAAGGAGCCCGCCGGGCTTCGCAGCAGGATCCGGCCGTGACCCTGGCGCCCCAGATCGCCGACGCGCGCGCCGCCTTCGCACTCGTGCGTTCGCGCGCCGTGGAGTGGCGGGTGGATCCCGACCGTATCGGCATGGTCGGCTTCTCCGCCGGCGCGATGCTGACGATGGCAACCACGCTGCATGGGCAGGACGCCAGACCTGCCTTCATCGCCAATATCTACGGTCCGCTGGCGCCGATGAAGGCATCGCCTGACGCGCCGCCGCTGTTCATCGCGCTTGCCGCAGACGATCCCTTGTTCGGCAATACCGGGTATGGCCTGGTCGACAGCTGGCGCGCCGCCAGGCGTCCGGTGGAGTTCCACCTCTACGAGCAGGGCGGCCACGGCTTCGGCATGTACCGGAAGCCGACCACCAGCACCGGCTGGTTCGAGGACTTCGCACGCTGGCTCGACATGCACGGCTACCTGAAGCGAAAACAGGGGGTGTGAGGCTTACCATTTGCAGCCGTGGTCCTTCTTGTCCATCATGAGGAATAGCGGCGCCAGCAGGCCGCCCGGTACGCCGTCCTTGCAGTCGCGGCGCTTGGCCTTGCTGATGGCGCGTGCGGCCTTCGTTTCGGTTTCCAGCGGCGGATCGGGGAATTGCGCGTTCGCATTTCCTTCACGGCCAAGCTTGGTCTGACTTGCCAGTTGCCGTGCCGTTTGCCTGGCGGCATTGATGTCGAACTGGGGCGCCTCGCTCGGTGCAGGTTCCTCGGCTTGCTGCACGCTGAAGCTATCCGGTGATGCCTCCTGTTGCGGCGAGGCAGGAACGGCGATGACCGGTTTCGGCGTCGATGGGCGGGCAGGGCGTGGTGCGGCGGGCTCGGCGCGCGGCTGCGGCTTTGGCTCCACGCGCGGTGGCGCCGGCGCTGGAGGCGGGGGCAGGATGCGCACGGCAATCGGCGCGGACGGTTCGGGTTCCAGCGCTGGCAGGGCCGGGACATGGCCGCGGTAGGCCAGCATCAGCATCACGTGCAACACGACGGATATGCCGACGCCCACGAGGAAGCGCCTGTTCCCCCGACTCCCGACGGCGTTGTCGCCATACGCTGCTGCGAAACTCACAATGTTTCCTGCTTGATCATTGTCGAAGAATGCCACACGCTGGCTTATTTTCCCCTTAAACCTTGACCAGATCAGCCGGGAGCGGTATGATTCTTCTTCTCGGAGTGTAGCGCAGCCCGGTAGCGCATCTGGTTTGGGACCAGAGGGTCCAAGGTTCGAATCCTTGTACTCCGACCAGCATTAAGGAAAAAGCCGACAGTGAAAACTGTCGGCTTTTTTCGTTCTGGACGACCGGCATTGCCGGCCGCATGTGGATCAACCCGCGCGCTTGGCGAGCAGTGCATTCCCTGCCCGGCTCGCACCCTTGCGGCCCAGCGCCTGCGAAATGAATTGTCCCGCATCCACCACCTGGTCGAGGTCGATGCCGGTCTCGATGCCCAGTCCATTCATCAGGTAAAGCACGTCCTCGGTCGCGACGTTGCCGGTGGCGCCCTTCGCATACGGGCAGCCGCCCAGGCCCGAAACGGACGAGTGGAAAATCGCCACGCCGACTTCCATCGCCGCGTAGATGTTCGCGAGCGCCTGGCCATAGGTATCGTGGAAGTGGCCCGACAGCTGCTGCAGCGGGAATTCGCGGCTTGCCGCCAGCATCACCGCCTGGGTCTTGCGTGCCGTCGAGACGCCGATGGTGTCGGCGATGTCGATTTCGTCGCAACCGAGGTCGCGCATGCGGCGCACCACGTCGGCCACGCTCTCCAAGGGCACTTCGCCCTGGTAGGGGCAGCCGAAGGCCGTGCTGATCGAGCCGCGCAGGCGCAGGCCGTTGGCCTTGGCCGCCTTGGCGACCGGCTCGAAGCGCGCAATCGATTCGGCGATCGAGCAGTTGATGTTCTTCTGCGAGAAGGCTTCCGAGGCCGAGCCGAAGACCACGACTTCATCCGCCCTGGCGGCCAGCGCCGCTTCGAAACCCTGCATGTTGGGCGTTAGCGCCGAATAGATGGTGCCCGGCAGGCGTTCGATGCCGGCCATGACCTCCGCACTGGTAGCCATCTGCGGCACCCACTTGGGCGAGACGAAGGAGGCTGCTTCGACATTCGGAAAACCCGCGCGCGCGAGCCGGTTCACCAGTTCGATCTTCACCGCGGCGGACAGCGCCTCCTTCTCGTTCTGCAGGCCGTCGCGCGGCCCCACTTCGACGATCTTGACCTTCTTCGGCAGGCTGGCTTGCTCGTTCATTTCTATCAATATCCTAGATCGCGGTCGACGATGTCGCCGACGGGTTGGCCGCTCTCCAGTTTCGCGATTTTGTCTGCGATCTGGAGCACGGCGTCATGGCGCACGGTAAGCGCCGAGATATGCGGGGTGATGCTGATGCGCGGCTCGTTCCAGAACGGGTGCGGCGCTGGCAGCGGCTCGTGGCGGAACACGTCGAGCGTGGCGCCGGCGATGTGGCCGGAACGGATCAGCGTCATCAGGTCGGGCTCGGCCAGGATGGCGCCGCGCGAGACGTTGATCAGATACGCGCCCTGCTGCAGCTTGCCCATGTTGTGGCGGTCGAGCAGGTTGGCCGTCTCCGGCGTGAGCGGCAGCATGCAGACCAGCACGCGGGTGCCGCGCAGGAAGGCATCCAGGCCGTCGCTGCCATGGAAGCATTCGACGCCCGGGATGTCCTTGGGCGTGCGGCTCCAGCCGCGCACCGGGAAGCCGAACAGGCGCATCGCCTCGACCACCGGCAGGCCGAGTCTGCCGAGCCCCATGATCCCGACCGCGAATTCGTTCTTGGGCGTGAGCGGCAGCGGATCCCAGACGCCGTGGCGCGCCTGCTGTTCATAATCGTCGAAGTGGCGGTAATAGCGCAGCACGGCGTGCGCCACGTATTCCGCCATCTGCACGCCCATGCCGGCGTCGCCCAGGCGCACGATCGGCACCGGCGGCAGCGCCTCGCCCAGCTTGAGCAGGGCGTCGACGCCCGCGCCCATCAGGAAGATCGCGCGCACGTGCGCAAGCTGGTCCAGCAGGGCCGGGGTGGGGCTCCACAGTACCGCGTAGTCGCAGGGCGGCAGGGCCACGCCCTCCTTCCATGCGACGGTCTCCACCTGCGGCATGACGGACGCGAACTCGCGCGCCCACGGCTCGATCACGCCGTCTCCCCGGTACAGGAGTATCCGCATGTCCCCTCCTTGGTTTTTTTATCGTTGTATCAAGCCGCCTTGAAAGCCAGCAGCGGCGCTCCATCCGCCACCTGGTCGCCCACCTGGTACAGCACTTCTTCCACCAGGCCGTCGCTCGGCGCGGAAATCGTGTGCTCCATCTTCATCGCTTCCATGATCACCAGCGGCTCGCCCTTCTTGACTTCCTTGCCAGACGAGGCCAGTACAGCCACTACTTTACCCGGCATCGGCGCCGTGAGGCGTCCGCCCGCGGTCTCCGCTTCTCCCACATGCGCCATCGGGTCATTGTACGCCAGCGTGTAATGGCGGCCACCCGTGAACACGTGGAACATATCGCTGTCGCGGCGCACGCTGCCGTGCAGCGAGGTGTCGCCCAGGCGAATGCTCAGCTCCGCGCCCTCGTGGCGCACCAGCTCGAGAGGCTGGCGCTCGCCGTTGGCGTCGATTTCCCAGCCGTGCTGGCCATAGGTCAGGCCGACCTGGTAGCCGGCTTCGCCGCTGAACTCGTCGCCGAACGAGAGCACGCGGCGGTAGGCGCTGTTCATGCGCCAGCTACGCGCCTGGGCCCACGGATCGGCCGGATTGGTCGCGCCGCGCACGGTTTCGCCGCTGCTGAGCGCCAGTGCGGCCAGGGCCAGGGCGCCCAGCGGCGCGGCAGTCGCTGCCGGGAACAGGGTGGCGCCGTGGCGCTCGATCAGGCCGGTGTCCAGGTCGGCCGTGGAGAAGGCTTCGCCTTCGACCAGGCGTTTCAGGAAGGCGATGTTGGTCGCCAGGCCGACGATCTGGAACTCCGCCAGGGCCTGCGACAGGCGCGCCAGGGCCTGGGTACGGTCGGCGCCCCAGACGATCAGTTTGGCGATCATCGGGTCGTAGAAGGGCGAAATCGCATCGCCTTCGCGCACGCCCGAGTCGACGCGTACAGCGGCCGGGTTGGTCCCATCAGCGCCTAGCTGGAATTCGACGGCAAGCGGGGTATCCATGTGGCGCAGCGTGCCGATCGACGGCAGGAAGCCCTTCTCCGGATTCTCGGCGTACACGCGCGCTTCGATCGCATGGCCGTGGATGGCCAGCTCGTGCTGCTTCTTCGGCAGCGGCTGGCCGGCAGCCACGCGCAGCTGCCACTCGACCAGGTCGGTGCCGGTGATCATTTCGGTGACCGGGTGCTCCACCTGCAGGCGGGTGTTCATCTCCATGAAGTAGAAGGAACCGTCCTGGTTGGCGATGAATTCCACCGTGCCGGCGCCGACGTAGCCGACCGCGCGCGCGGCGTTCACGGCCGCTTCGCCCATGGCGGCGCGGCGGTCCTGGCTCATGCCCGGGGCCGGCGCTTCTTCCAGCACCTTCTGGTGGCGGCGCTGCACCGAGCAGTCGCGTTCGTGCAGGTAGACGCAGTTGCCATGGGTATCGGCGAACACCTGGATCTCGATGTGGCGCGGACGGATCAGGTATTTCTCGACCAGCACCTTGTCGTCGCCGAAGGAACTGATCGCCTCGCGCTTGCACGAGGCCAGCGCGGCCTCGAAATCTTCCGAGCGCTCGACCACGCGCATGCCCTTGCCACCGCCGCCGGCGCTGGCCTTGAGCAGCACCGGATAGCCGATGCGGTCGGCCTGGTCGCGGAGAAAACCTGGGTCCTGGTTGTCGCCATGGTAGCCCGGCACCAGCGGCACGTTGGCGCCTTCCATCAGCTGCTTGGCGGCCGACTTCGAGCCCATCGCGCGCATCGAGGAGCCCGGCGGGCCGATGAACACCAGGCCGGCGGCCTGCACGCTTTCTGCGAATTCCGCGTTCTCGGACAGGAAGCCGTAGCCCGGGTGGATCGCCTGGGCCCCTAGGGCCTTGGCCACCTCGATGATCTTCTGGCCGCGCAGGTAGCTGTCCTTGGCGGCGCTAGGGCCGATCAGGACCGCCTCATCGCAGACCGCCACGTGTTTTGCACCCGCATCGGCTTCCGAGTAGACGGCGACGGTGCGGATACCCATGCGGCGCGCGGTGGCGGCGACACGGCAGGCGATTTCGCCACGGTTGGCGATGAGGATCTTGGTGAACATGCGTTTGTCTTTCGCTTTTGGTTGTCAGTTCAATCAACGGTCGTGTCTCCCCGGCCGTATTCGCATAATTAGCAGCCGCAGGCAGCCTTCGGCGCGGAATCCAGCGTCGCGGCGCGCGTCTTGAGGCCCAGCTTCTCGAGCAGCACGCGGTCGTCGTCCGCCTCCGGGTTGCCGGTGGTGAGCAGCTTGTCGCCGTAGAAGATCGAGTTGGCGCCGGCCATGAAGCACATGGCTTGCACCGCTTCGCCCAGTTCGCGGCGGCCGGCCGACAGGCGCACGCGCGCCTGGGGCATGGTGATGCGGGCCACGGCGATGGTGCGCACGAACTCGACCGGATCGAGTTTCTCGACGCCGTGCAGCGGGGTGCCCTCGACCTGCACCAGGTGGTTGACCGGGACCGACTCCGGATACGGGTTCAGGTTGGCCAGCTGGGCGATCAGGCCGGCGCGCTGTTCGCGCGTCTCGCCCATGCCCACGATGCCGCCGCAGCAGACCTTCAGGCCGGCGCTGCGCACGCGGCCCAGCGTATCCAGGCGGTCCTGGTATTCGCGGGTCGAGATCACGTTGTTGTAGAAGTCCGGGGCGGTGTCGATGTTGTGGTTGTAGTAGTCCAGGCCGGCGCGCTTGAGCTGTTCCGCCTGTCCTTCTTCGAGCATGCCGAGGGTGGCGCAGGTTTCCATGCCGAGCGCCTTCACTTCGCGCACCATGGTTTCGACCTTCTCCATGTCGCGCTCCTTCGGGCTGCGCCATGCCGCGCCCATGCAGAAGCGGGTGGCGCCGCTGGCTTTCGCCTGGCGCGCCGCATCCAGCACGGTGTCGAGGTCGAGGATCTTCTTGGCTTCGACGCCGGTGTCGTAGCGCGCGGCCTGCGGGCAGTAGCCGCAGTCTTCCTCGCAGCCGCCGGTCTTGATCGACAGCAGGGTGGCCAGCTCGACGTCGCCGTCCGGGAAGTTGGCGCGATGCGCCTGCTGTGCACGGAACATCAGGTCATTGAAAGGCAGCTCGAACAGGGCCAGCACGTCGGCCAGCGGCCAGGTGACGTTGTCCGGCTGCTTGATGGCGACGGGACGGTGCAGCGCAATGGTATTCGGTTGGGACATCTTGGTTTTCCTTAGGTCTGGACGCGCGGGGAATGCCAGCCTGGCAGTCCCGCAAGATCGATATATTCGGCGGCGGCTTGTGCCGTCGGGTTTTCCAGGCGAGGCACGTGGCCCAGCAGCGGCGCCGGAATGCGTTGTTCCAGCGCTTCGATGTTCTCGCGCATGAAGCGCATGTTCGGGTCGACCGTGTTGGCGACCCAGCCGGCCAGCACCAGGCCGCGTGCCACGATGGCTTCCACCGTGAGCAGGGCGTGGCTGATGCAGCCCAGGCGCAGGCCCACCACCAGGATCACCGGCAGGTTGAGCTGCGTGGCCAGGTCGGCGCTGTCGAAGTCGTCGTTGAAGGGCACGCGGAATCCGCCCACGCCCTCGACCACGACGGCATCCGAGGCCGCGTGGATTTCGGTATAGGCGGCCAGGATCGGCACCGCTTCGATGGTCACGCCTTCGAGGGCGGCGGCGATGTGCGGCGCGGCCGGCTCCTTCAGCAGGAAGGGCGTGGTGATGTTGACTGGCAGGTGCACGTTGCCGGCGGCGCGCAGCATGTCGGCGTCCTCGTTGTGCAATTCGCCGTCGATGAGTTCCGCGCCGGCCGCCACCGGCTTCATGCCGCAGGCGCGGCGGCCGCTTGCGGCCAGCTTGTGCAGGATGGCGGCGGACACCAGGGTCTTGCCGATCTCGGTGTCGGTGCCGGTGACGAAGCAGCAGAAGCGCGAGGGTACGCTCTCCACCGCGAGCGCTTCCGGCTTCGGCTCCTCCACCGCGGCGCCGGCTGTGGCAGGTGCTGGGGCGGTGACGATGGGCGTCAATGCCAGCGGCTGGTCCGGTTCGTTCAGGTTGTTCATGCGATGGCCCTCTCCAGTTCGTTCAGCGCACGCGCCAGTTGCGCCACGTCGTCATGGGTGTGCGCCGCCGACAGCGTGATGCGCAGGCGCGCCGTGCCCGCCGCCACGGTGGGCGGACGGATCGCCGGCACCCACAGTCCCTGCTCGTGCAGGGCGGCGGCCACGCGCAGCGCATCGGCGTTGCTGCCGATGATCAGCGGCTGGATCGCAGTGTTCGAGGCCAGCAGCTGCCAGCACTGCGGACGCAGCGCATCCTGCAGGTGCCCGACCAGCGCAGCCAGGTGGGCGCGGCGCTCTTCGCCTTCCTTGCCGCCGATGATATCAAGGCTGGCCTGCAGCGCGTGCGCCAGCGCCGGCGGCGCGGCGGTGGTGTAGATGTAGGGGCGGGCGCGCTGGGTAAGCAATTCGATCACGCTGGCGTGCGCCGCGATGAAGGCGCCGCCCACGCCGGCGGCCTTGCCGAGGGTGCCGACATAGACCAGGTTCTGCGAACGCAAGCCGAAATGCTCGAGGGCGCCGCGGCCGGTCTCGCCAAGCACGCCGAAGCCGTGGGCATCGTCCACCACCAGCCAGGCGCCGTGGCGCTCGCACAGGGCCAGCAATTCGGGGAGCGGCGCCAGGTTGCCATCCATGCTGAACACGCTGTCGGTGACGACGATCTTCGTGGCCGCGCTGCTGCTTATCAGCTGCTGTTCCAGCGCGGCGACGTCGCCGTGCGGGTAGACGCTCACGCCGGCCCGGGCCAGGCGGGCACCGTCGATCAGGGAGGCGTGGTTCAGCGCTTCCGAGAAGATCATGGCGTCGGCATCCTGGCCCAGCGCGGTCAGGACCGCCAGGTTGGCCATGTAGCCGGTGCACAGGTAGAGGGCGCGCGCCTTGTCGATGTAAGGGGACAGCCACTCGGCGAAGCGTTCTTCCAGCAACGCATGGGCGCGGCTGTGGCCACTGACGAGGTGCGAGGCTCCGCTGCCGGCGCCGTAACGTTCCGCTCCCTCCTGCAGGGCGGCGATCACGGCCGGGTGCGAGGCCAGGCCCAGGTAGTCGTTGCTGCAGAAGGCCAGCATGGGGCGACCATCGACGACCTGGCGCGGCGCGCAGGGGCTGTCGGCCACGCGCAGGCGGCGCGTGAGGCTTTGCTCGGCCAGCTGGTCCAGCTTGCGGTCGATGCCTTCGATCAGATTCATGGTCAGCCCGCGATCACCGATTCGAAGACCTTCTGCGTGCGTGCGGCCAGGCCGGCGACTTCCTCGTCGTCCAGCACGTAGGGCGGCATCAGATAGACCGTGCGGCCGATCGGGCGCAGCAGCAGTTCGTTCTCGACGGCCGTCGTGAAGAAACGGCGCGCGAAGGTCGAGGCCCGTGCCGGGTCGGGCTCCACCGCATCGACCGCGAAGATCATGCCGCGCTGGCGGAAGTGGTGGGTGCGCTCATGCTCGGCCAGCGGCGCCAGCGCGATGGTCAGTTTCGTCGCCAGCTCGCGGTTGCGGTTCAGGACATCGTCTTCCTCGAAAATCGCCAGCGTGGCCAGCGCCGCGCGGCAGGCCAGCGGGTTGCCGGTGTAGGAGTGCGAGTGCAGGAAGCCGCGGGTAATGTCTTCGCTGTAGAAGGCCTGGTAGATCGCGTCGCTGGTGAGCACCAGCGACAGCGGCAGGTAGCCGCCGCTGATGCCCTTGGAAAGGCACAGGAAGTCCGGCCAGATGGCGGCCTGCTCGCAGGCGAAGAAGGTGCCGGTGCGGCCGCAGCCGACCGCGATCTCGTCGGCGATCAGGTGCACGTGGTGCTGGTCGCACAGTTCGCGCAGCAGCTCCAGGTAGAGCGGGTCGTACATGGCCATGCCGGTGGCGCACTGCACCAGTGGCTCGACGATGATGGCAGCGATCTTGTCGCCGCGTTCCTCGAACAGGGTGCGCACGTCCGCGATCGCGCGTTTCGCCACGTCCTGGGCCGATTCTCCTTCGGTGGCATTGCGCGCATCCGGCGCCGGCACCACGTGGGAAGCGCGCAGCAGCGGGCCGTAAGCGTCCTTGAACAGCGGGACGTCGGTAACGGCAAGGGCGCCGATGGTCTCGCCGTGGTAGCTGCCCTGCAGGCAGACGAATTCCTGCTTGCTCGGGTAGCCGGCGTTGCGCCAGGCGTGGAAGCTCATCTTCATCGCGATCTCGACCGCCGAGGCGCCGTCCGAGGCGTAGAAGGCGTGGCCGAGGTTGTGGCCGGTGAGCGCGGCCAGCTTTTCCGACAGCTCGATTACCGGCTCATGGGTGAAGCCGGCCAGCATCGCGTGTTCCAGCTTGTCCAGCTGGTCCTTCAGCGCCGCATTGATGCGCGGGTTGGCGTGGCCGAACAGGTTGACCCACCAGGAGCTGATGCCGTCCAGGTAGCGCTTTCCCTCGTGGTCGTACAGCCAGGGTCCCTTGCCATGGCTGACCGCGATCAGCGGCACCTCTTCGTGGTGCTGCATCTGGGTGCAGGGGTGCCACACGCTGCGCAGGCTGCGTGCGATCCAGTCGGAAGAGGTTTGCTGCTTCACAATCGATCCAATATTCGTTACTTAATTCAGCCAGGTCGGCTTGCGCTTCTCGAGGAAGGAGGCGACGCCTTCGCGGCCCTCCAGCGAAGCGCGGATTTCCGCGATGCGGTTGGCGGTGTCCGCCAGCAGCGCGTCGGTGACGGGCTGGTTCACCACGTCGCGCACCAGCTTCTTGGCCTCGCGCACGGCATTGGGGCTGTTGGTCACCAGCGATTTCACGATGCCGGCCACGGTGGCGTCCAGTTCTTCGGCTGCCACGACTTCATGGGCGAAGCCGATGCGGCGCGCTTCATGTGCATCGAAGCGCTCGGCCGTGAGGAAGTAGCGGCGCGATGCCTGCTCGCCCATGGCCTTGATGACATAGGGCGAGATGGTGGCCGGGATCAGGCCCAGCTTCACCTCGGACAGGCAGAAGTGCGCCACCTCGCTGGCGACCACGATGTCGCAGGCCGCGACGAGGCCCATGCCGCCGGCGTAGCAGTCGCCCTGCACCTTGGCGACGGTGGGCTTCGGGCACAGGTAGATGGTGCGCAGCATGTCGGCCAGGCGCGCCGCATCCTGCTGGTTCTCGCTGTGCGAGTAGCCGGCCATCTTCTTCATCCAGTTCAGGTCGGCGCCGGCGCAGAAGGCCGGGCCGTTCGCCGCCAATACGATGGCGCGCACCTGCTCGTTGCGTCCCAGTTCGTCAAAGGCCAGCGCCAGCTCGGCGATGGCGTGCTCGTTGAAGGCATTGCGCAGGTCGGGGCGGTTCAGGGTGACGGCGGCCACCTTGTCGTCGATCGAGACGGTCAGGGTCTGGAATTCCATGTCTGTCTCCTTACATGCGGAACACGCCGAACTTCGTCTCTTCGATCGGCGCGTTGAGCGCAGCCGACAGACCCAGGCCCAGCACGGTGCGGGTATCGGCCGGGTCGATCACGCCGTCGTCCCACAGGCGCGCACTGGCGTAGTAGGGGTGGCCCTGGTGCTCGTACTGCTCCTTGATCGGCTGCTTGAAGGCGGCTTCTTCTTCCGCACTCCACTGGCCGCCCTTGCCTTCGATGCCGTCGCGCTTGACCGTGGCCAGCACCGACGCCGCCTGGTCGCCGCCCATCACCGAGATGCGCGCGTTCGGCCACATCCACAGGAAGCGCGGCGAGAAGGCGCGGCCGCACATGCCGTAGTTGCCGGCGCCGAAGGAGCCGCCGATGATCACGGTGAACTTCGGCACCGAGGCGGTGGCCACGGCCGTGACCATCTTGGCGCCGTTGCGGGCGATGCCCTCGTTTTCGTACTTGCGGCCGACCATGAAGCCCGTGATATTTTGCAGGAACACCAGCGGGATCTTGCGCTGGCAGCACAGCTCGATGAAGTGGGTGCCCTTCAGCGCCGACTCCGAGAACAGGATGCCGTTGTTGGCGATGATGCCGACCTTTATGCCGTAGATGTGGGCGAAGCCGCACACCAGCGTGGTGCCGTAGCGCGCCTTGAACTCGTCGAACTCGCTGCCATCGACCACGCGCGCGATCACTTCGCGCACGTCGAAGGGCTTGCGGGTGTCGACCGGGATCACGCCGTACAGTTCTTCCGGCGCGTACTTGGGTTCCACGCTTTCACGAAGAGCACCCTGGACCGGCTTGACGCGGTTCAGGTTCGACACGATGGTGCGCGCCAGCGACAGGGCGTGCAGGTCGTTCTGCGCCAGGTGGTCGGCCACGCCCGACAAGCGGGTATGGACGTCGCCGCCGCCCAGGTCTTCGGCGGTCACGACTTCGCCGGTCGCCGCCTTCACCAGCGGTGGGCCGCCCAGGAAGATGGTGCCCTGTTCCTTGACGATGATCGATTCGTCGCTCATTGCCGGCACGTAGGCGCCGCCCGCGGTGCAGGAACCCATCACCACCGCGATCTGCGGGATGCCCTTGGCGGACAGGTTCGCCTGGTTGTAGAAGATGCGGCCGAAGTGGTCGCGGTCCGGGAACACGTCGTCCTGGTTCGGCAGGTTGGCGCCGCCCGAGTCGACCAGGTAGATGCAGGGCAGGTGGTTCTGCTCGGCGATCTCCTGGGCGCGCAGGTGTTTTTTCACCGTCATCGGGTAGTAGGTGCCGCCCTTGACGGTGGCGTCGTTACAGACGATCACGCATTCCTGGCCTTTGATGCGGCCGATGCCGGTGATGATGCCGGCGCTTGGCGCGGCGCCGTCGTACATCTCGTAGGCAGCCAGCTGGGAGAATTCGAGGAAGGGCGTGCCCGGGTCGAGCAGCATCTGCACGCGGTCGCGCGGCAGCAGCTTGCCACGTGCGACATGCTTGGCGCTCGCCGCTTCACCGCCGCCCTGGGCCATCTGGGCCACTTTGGCGCGCAGGTCATCGACGACGGCTTGCATGGCCGCGGCATTGGCCTTGAAGTCCTCGCCGCGCGGGTTCAGTTTGCTCTCGATCTGGGGCATTGCCGTCCTCTATGTCTCTTGTTCGGTATTTATTTTGGGAAACTGCCGTCCACGTAATACCAGCGCTTCACCCCGGACTCGGGGTCCGGTTCGCGCAGGAATCGGCTCACTTCGTGCAGCCGGTGCGCCCGTCCGCCCACCTTGAAACGGGCGACGAATTCGACGGTATCGCTATCTGGATCGTCCGGCAAATCTACTTTACGTTGACGTAAACGTAAAGCAGATTTTACCTCAAGTCCGAGCCAGCGGATTGGCTCTTTCTCATCAATGATCGGTTCGATCGGACGGGTAGAAGCGTGCCAGGTAGCAAGCAGGTATGGCTCGTTTTTCTGGGTGTAGGCCGTATAGCGCGAGCGCATCAGCGCCTCCGCCGTGGGCGGCAGGGCTTCACCGAGAATGAAGGGACCGCAGCAGGCGGCCAGGGACGGCCCGCCGCAGGGGCAGGCGTCGAGCGTGGTCGTTTTGGACATGGCCGTCATTATCCGCCATTTCGGTATGGCGGATAATTCCGCCATTTTGGAGGCGGAGACGGCTGCGGCCATCAGCCGCGCAGGGTCAGTCCGTCGAGTGCGAACGGTGGCGCCTCGCCCTTCATCGCCCCCGCCAGCAGGCTGGCGCTGCCGCAGGCAAAGGTGAAGCCGAGCGGGCCGTGGCCCACGTTCAGCCACAGGTTGCCGTAGGGGGTGGCGCCGATGATCGGGGCGCTGCTCGGGGTGGCGGGGCGCAGCCCGGCCCACACCGAGATCTTCGAATAGTCGGCCGCGCGCGGCATGGTTTCCTTCACCTGGCGGGTCAGCCCATCCACCCGCTTGGCGTTGTGGCTCAGGTCTTCGCCGACCATGTCGACCATGGCGGCCACGCGCAGCTTGTTGCCGATGCGGGCGTACAGCACCTTGCGTTCGAAGTCGGTAACGCTGATTTCCGGCGCCACGTCGTCCTCGCGGATCGGCGCGGTCAGGCTGTAGCCCTTGAGCGGGTACAGCGGCAGCGTAACGCCGACCGTATCGGACAGGGTGCGGCTCTGGATGCCGGCCGCCAGCACGTAGCTGTCGGCGGCGATGGTGCCGGTATCCGTCTCGATGCCCGTAATGCGGCCATTGTCGGCCAGCAGGCGGCGCGCCTCGGCGTTGACGAAGCCCTGGAAGTTCTGGTGGGCGCGCAGGCGCGAGGCCAGCGCCAGGCAGAAGGCGTGGCAGTCGGCCACGGCTTCGCCGCTGTTGTAGATACCGCCGGCCAGCAGCGGTTCGGCCGCGGCGAGCGAGGGTTCGCGCGCGGCGCAGTCGGCGGCCGACAGGATCTCGCCGGCGCCGGCCTTGCCCGCCGCTCGTTCAAACACGTCGCGCGAACGGTAGACCACCAGCTTGCCGGCGTCGCGCCATTCGAATTCCTCGAGCGGGATGATGAGTTCGAGCTGCTTCATGCCCTGGCGCGACAGTTCGCCCAGTTCGAGCAGCTTGGCCGTGGTCTTGCGGTTGACGTCGGCGCGGCAGTGGGCGAGGAAGCTGGCCAGCCAGCGGTACTGGCGCAGGTCGGCCTCGGGGCGGAAGTGCAGCGGGCCGGTGTCCTGGAACATCCACTGCAGCGCCTTCAGCGGCACCCCTTCGTCGGCCAGGGGCGAGACGTAGCGGTAGCTGAGCTGCCCGCCGTTGCCGTAGCTGGAGCCGTTGCCGACTTCCGCGCGTTCGAGGACGGTGACGCGGTAGCCGGCTTCGGCCAGCCACCAGGCCGAGGTCAGGCCGACCACGCCGCCACCGATGACAATTACTTGCTGCTGCATCCTGCACTCTTTTTATTGAATTTGAGGGTTGAGCTTAGGCGCTCGGCCGCAACACGGCCAATGAAAGTCGCGCCGAGCGCCATAACCGGAATATATGTGCGCATTTGGGTCACGTTGCTGCCTGTTGGCCGAGGATGGCATGGCGGTACAAGGCCGTGAGAATCCGTTCTTCGAAGCGCGCCCGCGCCGAATAGCGGCCCTTCTGCAGTTCCGGGTCGGACGAAGGACCGCCCACCAGCATGATCATGCCGTCGCCGCGCGCCAGGCTTGCTGCGAACACGGAGCGCAGGCCATAGGCGTCGCCCGAGTGGCCGACCGCATCGAAACCGCCGCCTTCGACCAGGCAGCTGCCGGGACGGTCCGGGAAGTGGGCGTTGCCCAGGCCCCAGGCCGGGAAGAAGCCTCCCAGCGAATCGCCGTTGCTGCCGGTGGCATCGATGGTCCAGTGGCGCGCGAACATGCGCTCCAGGGTCGCGGCCTGGAACAGGCGCATCCCGTAACGGCCGTCGCCATGCACGCCGCCATTCATCAGCATGCGCATGACCACGCCCATGTCGCGCGCCGAGATGCGCAGGCCGCCGGTCGGGCTGAAGGGCGTGGCGTTGGTGCCGGGGACGTAGCTGGCGATGCCGGCGGGCGCCGCTGGCGGTTTCATCGAATAGTCGTCGACCTGGGCGATCCAGGGGCCGTCGGCATTCCAGATTTCGGTATCCGTCCTGCGCTTGCGGTACAGCGTGGCCAGGTTGTCGAGCGCCGCCGACGGCAGCATCGAGACGTTGTAGCCGGCATTAACCCCGAGCGGCTGCAGCAGCAGGCGCTGCATCAGCAGGTCGAAGCGCTCGCCGGTCACGCGCTCCATCAGGGTGCCGATCACGCCCCAGCCGAGGTTACAGTAAGTGAAGTAGGCGCCCGGGCCGGCGCGGGTCGACCACATTTTTCCTTCGCCGTACAAGGGTGCGCCCGGCACCAGCACATCCTTCAGCGCGGTGGCGAAGGGCCAGGAATAGCCGCCTTCGTCGCGCAGCGAAGAGGTATGGGTGAGCAGGGTGCGCAGCGTGATCGCTTGGCTGGGGAAGTGCGGGTTGCGCAGGTTGAAGCCCAGGTAGTCGGAGACGTCGGCGTCGAGATCGACTTTGCCCGCTTCCACCAGGCGCATCAGGCCCAGCGTGGTCATCATCTTGGAGATCGAGGCGATGCGGTACAGGGTTGCGGGCGTGGCCGGCTTGTCGGGCAGGACCCCATTACCAATGAAGCGGCGGCCGAAAGCCGCTTCGTACACCGGCTGGCCGTCGCGGATCGCCAGCACCGACAGGCTGGCCAGCTGCAGCGCGGGATCGTTCGCCACCGCCGCCAGTTCGGCGTCGAGCTCCCCGTGCGGCCGGGTGGACGAGGGCGGGGCCGCGAACAGGGGCTCGACCGCGCCCAGCAGGGCCATGCCCAGCAAGGTTCGCCTGCGCTCGTTCATCCGGTCTCCTCTTCGCCCTCGGGGCTTGTTATTTGTGAAGCATGTAAGGTGGTCGGATGAGCATACGGAGTGGCAGGAAGGATTGCCAAATGAATAGCCGTGGCCTTGGCATAACCCTTTTATATTGGTATCAAGTGGTATGCTTATAAGCAATAAGAATGCATATACAAAGCTTTTTCATGGACCACTCTGTGTCGCGGGCCAATGTTGCCATTACACTTTGTGCGACACCCTGATCCGAACCGATGACGACAAGCCCCCCTGCCTTCCAGGTCGACCTGAACGACAATTCGCCACTCTACATGCAGCTGGCGCGCAAGCTCGCACAGGACGTGCGCGAGGGCCGCTACCAGGCCGACCAGGCCCTGCCTTCGGAGCGTACGCTGTCCGAGCAGCTCGACGTCTCTCGGGTCACGGCGCGCAAGGCGATCGACCAGCTGGTGGACCAGGGCCTGGTGGTGCGGCGGCGCGGATCGGGTAATTACATTGCGCCGCGCATCGAACAGCCGCTGTCGGACTTGTCGAGCTTTTCCGAACAGCTGCAGCAGCGCGGCTACACCCCGAGCAGCCACTGGCTGCGGCGCGAGGTGGTGCAGGCCGACGCCGACGAGCAGCTGTCGCTGGGCCTGTCGCCGAACACGCGGGTGGCGCGCCTGGAGCGCCTGCGCCTGGCCGACGGGGTGGTGATGGCCTACGAAGTGAGCGTGATCCCGGCCACCGTGCTGCCGCGTCCCGAGAACGTGGGCGGTTCGCTGTACGCCCACCTGGCCAAGACCGGACACATGCCGGTGCGCGCGCTGCAGCACCTGCGCGCGATGAACGCCCCGCAGGAACTGGCGGCGCGCCTGGACGTGCCGGAAGGGCGCGCGGTGCTGTTCATCACGCGTGTGGGCTACCTGGAGTCGGGTGAGCCGGTGGAGCTGACGCATTCCTACTGCCTGAGCGACCACTATGATTTCGTCGCCGAGTTGCGCAGACCAGCATAACTTTTCGGCATGATGAAGGGTGCAGCTTTCATAAGCCACCCGGATCGATTGGTATTACACTGGTTTCATCGATCACTCCGCACCTAGAAGATACGGCAATGCTGAAAACCGAAACCCCGGCCCAGGACCACGCAAACCTCGACCAGTATCCAACCGAGGACCTGGTCAACGTCCTGGTCGACGACCAGGTCAAGGCCGTCGACGCGGTCCGCGCCGCCGGTCCCCGCATCGCCGCCGCCATCACCGCGGCGCTGCCGCGCATCGAAGCGGGTGGACGCCTGATCTACGTCGGCGCCGGCACCTCGGGCCGCCTTGGCGTGCTCGACAGCGTCGAACTGAATCCGACCTTTTCCTGGCCACACGGGCGCGCCGTCGCCCTGCTGGCCGGCGGCGAGAGTGCGATGTTCGTCGCGGTCGAAGGCGCCGAGGACGATGTCGAGCAGGGCGCCGCCGACCTCGCGAGCGTCAAGGTCGAAGCGGGCGACGTCGTGCTGCTGCTGGCCGCCTCGGGCTTCACCCCGTATGTACTGGGCGCGTTGCGCGCCGCGCGGGCGGCGGGCGCCCTGACCATCGGATTTTCGAACAACGCCGACGCGCCGGTGGCCAGCGAAGCGGAGATCGGCATCGTGCTCGACACCGGACCGGAAATGATCTCCGGTTCCACCCGCCTGAAGGCCGGCACCTCGCAGAAGATCGCGCTGAACACCTTTTCCAGCGGCCTGATGGTGCGTTTGAACAAGGTGTACGGTAACCTGATGGTAGACTTCCGCGCTACCAACGCCAAGCTGGTGCGACGCGCCATCCGCCTGACCGTGTTCGCCACCGGCGCCGACGAAGCGGCCGCGCAGGCGGTGCTGGAGCAGTGCGGCTACCACGTCAAGACCGCGGTGGTGGCCTTGACCAAACAAATCAGTGTCGAGCAGGCGCAGGCGCTCCTGGAAGCGGCGCACGGCAGCGTGCGCGACGCCATCGCGTAATCCGCGCCCGGCGCGCATCCGATGCGCGCCGCAGCTGCCGACCACGAAAGACTTATGCAGACTTCGCTCGACAAACGTCCGTCAACTTCCGGCCCGCAGCAGGCCGGCCCGTCGCAGTCAAGTCCCTGGACGTGGATACCTTCCCTGTATTTTTCCCAGGCCATCCCTTATGTGGTGGTGATGAGCCTGTCGGTCATCATGTACAAGGACATGGGCGTGTCGAACTCCGACATCGCCTTCTATACCAGCCTGCTGTACCTCCCCTGGGTGATCAAGCCCCTGTGGTCGCCCATCGTCGACATGTTCGGCACCAAGCGCCGCTGGACCGTGCTGCTGCAGCTGGGCGTGGCCGCTTCGCTGGTCGCGGTGGGCATGACCCTGCACCTGCCGAACTTCTTCATCGCCAGCCTCGCCGTGATGTGGGTGATGGCCTTCGCTTCCGCCACCCACGACATCTCGGCCGACGGCTTCTACATGCTCGGCCTGCGCCAGCAGCAGCAGGCGGCTTTCGTCGGCGTGCGCTCGACCTTCTACCGCTTGGCGACGCTGTCGGTGCAAGGTCCGCTGGTAGTGCTGGCCGGTTACCTGGCGCACCAGCTGGGTGACGTCAACCAGGCCTGGGCGATCGTGTTCTACGTGCTCGCCGCCCTGTTCTTCGTGGCTTTCCTGTGGCACGGGACGATCCTGCCCAAGCCGGACAGCGACCACAAGGTGGCCGGCAGCAGCAACCCGCTGCGCGACTTCTTCGTCACCTTTGCCCTGTTCTTCCGCAAGCGCGACATCTGGCTGATCCTCGGCTTCATCCTGACCTTCCGCCTGGGCGAAGCCCAGCTCCTGAAGCTGGTGGCGCCCTTCCTCAAGGACCCGCTGGCCGCGGGTGGCCTGGGCCTCACCACCGAGCAGTACGGCATCGCCTACGGCACCATCGGCATCGCCTTCCTCACCATGGGCGGCCTGGCCGGCGGCTACCTGATCTCGCGCCTCGGCCTGAAGCGCTGCCTGTGGGTGATGGTGTTCGCAATCCACCTGCCGGACCTGGTGTTCGTCTACCTGTCGCAGACCCAGCCGACCAGCTTCGCCGTGGTCTGCACCGCGCTGGCGATCGAGCAGTTCGGCTATGGCTTCGGCTTCACGGCGATGCTGCTGTACATGATCATGGTCTGCGAGGGCGAGCACAAGACCGCCCACTACGCGATCTGCACCGGCTTCATGGCCCTGGGGATGATGGTACCGGGCATGTGGAGCGGCGACCTGCAGGAATACCTGGGCTACAAGCACTTCTTCATCTGGGCCTGCCTGTCCACGGTTCCCGCCTTCATCATGGCGGCCCTGGTGAAGATCGACCCCGAGTTTGGCAAGAAGTAGGGTGGGCGGGTTTCCCGCCCACCAGCTGGCAGTGACGGCATCAGTGCGTCATTCAGCCGCTAACGATCACCGCGTGGGCGGCATAGCCGCCCACCCTACGAAGACGGCGGACACGCCAGCGATAACAATGAAAATGGAGACAACGCAGCAATGCGCGATGCACCGGTGCGCCTGACCTCGCTCGACGCCTTCCGCGGATTCACCATCGCCGCCATGGTGCTCGTGAATAATCCCGGTGACTGGGGCAACCTGCATGCCCAGCTGGCCCACGCCAAGTGGAACGGCTGGACCTTCACGGACTGCATCTTCCCCTTCTTCCTGTTCATCGGCGGCGTCGCGATGACGCTGTCGCTGGGCCGCCTGGCGCAAGCCGGCGCCGACAAACCGCGCCTGCTGCTCAAGCTGGCCAGACGCGCCGCGCTGATCTTCCTGATCGGCTTCCTGCTCAACCTGATCCCGCGCTTCGACTTCGAGCACGTGCGCATCCCGGGCGTCCTGCAGCGCATCGCCCTGTGCACGCTGCTGGCCGCGCCGGTGGTGGTCTACCTGCGCTGGCGCGCGCAGCTGGCCGTGATCGCGCTGCTGCTGGCGCTGTATTCGGTGCTGATGCTGTGGGTGCCGGTGCCCGGCATCGGGGCCGGCGTGCTCGAACCGGGCAAGGACTTCGGCGCCTATGTCGACCGCATGCTGCTGGATGGCCACCTGTGGGTGCAGGCGAAGACCTGGGATCCGGAAGGCCTGGTCAGCACCATCCCGGCCCTGTGCAGCCAGCTGTTCGGCGTGCTGGCCGGACGCGTACTGGCATCGACGCTGCCGCGCATCGAGCAGACCGTGTGGATGCTGTTCGCCGGCCTGGTGTTCCTGGGCCTCGGTGCCAGCCTGGACGCCGTGCTCATGCCGATCAATAAAAGCCTGTGGACGGCGTCCTACTGCCTGTGGATGACCGGCTGGGCGCTGCTCGCCTTCGGCATGTTCTACTGGCTGCTCGACGCCAACCCGCATGCCTTCGTGCGCGAGCGCGCCGCGGTCTGGGCCAGGCCCTTCATCATCTACGGCATGAACGCGCTGTTCATTTTTGCGTTCTCCGGCTTCATCGCCAAGATGCTCGGCTTTATCAAGCTGGACCAGCCGGACGGCAGCCAGCTCGCGCTCGGAGGCATGCTGTACGCGCCGATCAAGGCGCTGCCGATCGGCCCTGCCAACACCTCGCTGTTATACGCCATCCTCTTCAACGCCTGCATGTTCGCGATCGCGTACGGCATGTGGCGCAAGCGGTGGTT
The DNA here is from genome assembly GCF_020707265.1 of Massilia sp. IC2-477. GTDB lineage: Bacteria > Pseudomonadota > Gammaproteobacteria > Burkholderiales > Burkholderiaceae_D > Telluria. The sequence goes on along the minus strand of NZ_JAJFEQ010000002.1, from coordinate 217,984 downwards.
CGTCAAAGTCTAGAACAACAATCAAGGAGCGGATTTGAAACCCAACCTGAAAAAACGCGCGTTCACGCTCGGCGCCCTGGGCGCGATGAGTGGCGCCCTGGCCATGGCCGGCCTGCTCACCGCCTGCGGCACGCAGCCGACCGCCCCTGGTGGCAGCATGGGCGGCGCCGACACCCCGCCACCGGCGCCGCGCGAATTCCGCGCCGCCTGGGTCTCGACCGTGGCCAACATCGACTGGCCGACCAAGCCGGGCCTGCCTGCCGCGCAGCAGCAGGCGGAGGCCATCGCCATCCTCGACCGCGCCGTCAGCCTGAACCTGAACGCCATCGTGCTGCAGGTGCGTCCGGCGGCCGACGCCATCTACCCGTCGCCGATCGAACCCTGGACCGAGTACCTGACCGGCGCCCAGGGCAAGGCGCCTTCGCCGATGTACGACCCGCTCGCGTTCTGGGTCAAGGAAGCGCATGCGCGCGGCCTCGAACTGCATGCCTGGTTCAACCCCTACCGTGCGCGCCACGACAATGCGCGTTCGCCGGCGGCCCCGAACCACATCACCAACACCCTGCCGCACGCGGTCAAGCGCTACGGGAAGTTCCTGTGGATGGACCCGGCCGAGGAAGCGGCCTCGAAGCAGACCATGGACGTGATCCTCGACGTGGTGCGCCGCTACGACATCGACGGCGTGCACATCGACGACTACTTCTATCCGTACCCGATCGCCGCGCCGGAAGTCGCCGGCAATGCGCAGGCGCTGGACGGCAACGGCAAGCCGGTCGCCAAGGAACTCGATTTCCCCGACGGCCCGGCCTGGGAACGCTACCTGGCGGGCGGCGGCAAGCTCGATCGCGCCTCCTGGCGCCGCGACAACGTCAACCGTCTGATCGAAGCCATGTACAAGGGCGTGCACCGCGAGAAGAGCTGGGTGCGCGTGGGCATCAGCCCCTTCGGCATGGGCCGTCCGGATCGCCGCCCGCCGGGCATCTCGGGCTTCTCGCAGTACGACAAACTGTATGCGGACGCCGAGCTGTGGCTGGAAAAGGGCTGGGTCGACTACTTCGTGCCGCAGCTGTACTGGCCGATCGCCCAGACCGCCCAGTCCTACCCGGTGCTGCTCGATTACTGGATTTCGCAGAACCCGCAGGGCCGCCACATGTGGCCGGGCCTGTTCACCAGCCGCATCGGCGCGGCGCCGCCGACCCTGAACTACGAGCCGAAGGAGATCCTGGACCAGATCGCGCTGACGCGTGCGCGCCCGCTGTCGACCGGCCACGTCCACTTCAGCATGGCCGCGCTCACCCAGAACCGCAAGGGCATCAGCGACCAGCTGCGCGCCACCACCTACCAGGGCCAGGTGCTGGTACCGGCCACGCCCTGGCTGGGCAGCGCGGGTCCGGGCCGGCCGCAGGTTGCCGCGAAGCGCGGCAAGGACGGCGTGCAGCTGTCGCTCAAGGCGGGCAAGGCCACCACGCAGTACGCGGTGTGGGCGCGCCATGGCGGCGAATGGCGCTTCTCGACCGTGCCGGCCGCGCGCGTGGACCATACCGTGCCGGACGACGCGAAGCTGGGCGCCGCCGACCTGGTGGTGGTCAGCGCGGTCGATCGCCTCGGCATCGAAGGTGCGCGCGTGCAGGCATGGCGCAAGCCTTGATATCCTAGCTTCATCCGCTTTATTCATTACACACACGGGCCATGTATACTCCCGAACTGCAAGACCAACACCTCGGCCTCGGCATCGACGCCGGCGGTACCCAGACCCGCTGGGCCCTCGCGGCGGCCGGGGGCCGTATCGTTGCCGAAGGCACGGTGGGCGGCCTGTCCGCCCTGCAGATGGGCAGCGCCGAAGGGCGCGAAACGGTGCAGGCGACGTTTGAAGCGATCACGCGCGACGTGCTGGCGCACGGGCGTCCGCTGGCGGTGCGCGCCGGCGTGACCGGCTACGGGGGCGATGGCGGCCCGCTGCAGCAAAGCCTGGGCGCGTTGCTCGGACTGGCCCCGAAAGCCATCGTGCTGAGCAACGACATCGAGATCGCCTACCTCGCCAGCTTCCGGCCTGGCGAGGGCTACCTGGTGTACTCGGGCACCGGTTCGATCGGCGCCTTCATCGACGAGCACCATGGTTTTCATCGCGCCGGCGGGCGCGGGGTGGTGCTGGACGACGGCGGCGGCGGCTTCTGGATCGCGCGCGAAGCCCTGCGCCACATCTGGCGCCGCGAGGACGAAGCCCCTGGCGCCTGGGAAAGCTCGCCGATGGCGCATGCCGTGTTCCAGCACGTGGGCGGCTCGGACTGGTCGTTCTCGCGCCAGTTCATCTATGGCCGCGAACGCGGCGAAGTCGGCAAGCTGGCGATCGCGGTCGCCGCCACCGCCGAGCGCGATCCGGCCGCCGCCGCCATCCTGCGCGAGGCGGGCCACGAACTGGCGCGCCTGGCCCAGGCCCTGGTCAGCCGCTTCGGTCCGCGCCCGGTGGCGCTGGCCGGCCGCGCCGCCGAGCTGCACCCGGTGATCGTCGAAACCATGCGCGCGGCCCTGCCGCCGGATACCATCCTGAGCCAGACCGGTGTGCGCGCCCATTACGCCGCCGCGCGGCTGGCGGCAGCGGACGCCCAGCACCCCAATCCTTCACCTCCATAATGATTGCTACACCGATGAAAAACCTGCTCGTCCCCGTCATCCTGGCCCTGCTGGCCGGCTGCGCCACCGGTCCGATCGGACCGAAGATCGATACTACCTACAATGCCAAGGGCCAGTCGAGCCGTGCGCGCTTCCTGGTGCTGCACTACACGGTGTCCGATAACCCGACCTCGATCAAGATCCTGACCGAGCAGCAGGTGAGCGCTCACTATCTCGTCACGAACCACACGCAGCCGGTCATCTACCGCCTGGTGGACGAGAACCGGGCCGCCTACCATGCCGGCGTCTCGAGCTGGAAGAATTTCACGCAGCTGAACAACAGCTCGATCGGCATCGAGATCGTCAACCCGGGCTTTACCGTCAACCCGGACGGCAGCCGCCTGTTCTACCCCTTCCCGCAGGCCCAGATGGATGCCCTGCTGCCGCTGCTGAAGGACATCGTCCAGCGTCACGGCATCGCGCCCGAGAACGTCCTTGGCCACAGCGACATCGCGCCGCAGCGCAAGCAGGACCCGGGTCCGCTGTTCCCGTGGGCGCGCCTGGCCCAGGAAGGCCTGGTGCTGTGGCCGGACGCGAACCGCGTCGCCCTGGTGCGTCCGATTTTCGACGCGACCCTGCCGGACGTCGCCTGGTTCCAGCGCAAGCTGGCCACCCACGGCTACGGCATCCAGCAAACCGGTGTACTGGACCAGCAGACCCGCACCGTGCTGCAGGCCTTCCAGATGAAATACCGCCCGGCCGATTTCGCCGGCAACCCGGATGCCGAAACGGCAAGCCTGCTCGAGGTATTGACCACGCCGGCGAATGCACCGCTGCCCGTCGTGACGACGCCGATGATCACCACGCCCGTGCCGCCGCTGCCGCCCGCCACTCCGCCGGCGCCGGTGGTGCCGGAAACAGCGCCCGCGCCTGCGGCTCCGGTGCCGGTTCCGACGCCGGCCGTGCCGACGCCGGTGCCGACTCCGGCCACGCCGCCCGTGGCGCCGGCGGGTCCTGTGGTGAACACGCCGTGATGGTCGCCGCAGCCGGGTTTTCCCTGTATCCTTCGCAAAATCCGCGCCGTGCGCGCGGACGTCTTGACTGAAGGATGAAGCGATGCGCCTGCGCCATATCGAAGTTTTCCACGCCATCATGCAGGTCGGCACCATCAGCGGTGCCGCCCAGGTTCTCCACATCTCGCAGCCGGCGGTGACGAAAGTCCTGCAGCACGCCGAGCTCCAGCTGGGCATGCCGCTGTTCGAGCGCGTGCGCGGCAAGCTGTATCCGAAGCCGGAAGCGCACCGCCTGTTCGCCGAGACCGAGAAGCTGAACCGCGACCTGCAGGGCATCCGCCGCCTGGCCGCCAGCCTGAAGGGCCGCGCGGTTGAAACCGTGCGCCTGGTGTCGACGCCGACCATTGCGATCAGCGTGCTGCCGCAGGCGATGACGGTGTGGCGCCGCGACTTCCCGCAGGCGCGCTGCGAACTGGCTACCCACCACACCAGCGAGATCGTGAACGCGCTGCGTCTGGGCGAAGCCGACCTGGCCCTGTCGCTGCAGGACCCGCGCCACCCCGGCATCGTGGCCGAGCCGATCGCGCACGGCAACCTCACCGTGATGGCGCCCGCCGGCACCTGGAGCGCGGACGAACTGGCCAAGCCTTTCACTGCCGACGGCCTGACGGGCGAACTGATCGGCCTGACCGACGGCGATCCGCTGGGCGAGATCGTGGTCGCCGCCTGCGAGGCACAGGGCGTGCAACCGGTCTACCACACGGTGGTGCAGACCTACCAGATCGCCCGTTCGCTGGTCGAAGCCGGGGCCGGCGTGGCCGTGCTCGATCCATTTACCGCCGCCTCGGCCGACCCGGCCAAGGTGCAGTGCCGCCAGTGGTCGCCGGCGATGCCGGTCCACCTGTATCTGCTGAGCGCCAGCCATTCCCCCTTGTCGCACGGGGCGCGCGAGCTGGCCAACTGTATCGGCGCGACCGCGCGCGCCTGTCTCGAAAAAGCTTCTTCATGACCCTGACCGTCGCCAGCGAAGACATCGCCGGCAGCCCTGAATTCCGCCACCTCACCAGCATCGACGGGATCGCGATCGACCTGCGCTACGCGAGCCCCAACAACTTCGTGGGACGCGACCTGTATTCGCCCTACGACTGCGCCTGGCTGCACGTTGACGCCGCCGCGGCGCTGGAACGCTTCGTCGCCTGGCTCAAGGAACGCCGACCCGGCCACACCCCCCTGGTGCTGGACGCCCTGCGTCCGCAGCGCGTGCAGCAGCAGCTGTGGGATGCGTTGGAGGGCACCGGCCTGCAGATGTACCTGGCCAACCCGGCGCGCGGCTCGATCCACTCCTACGGCATGGCGCTCGACATCACCCTGCTCGACGAGCAGGGCTGCGAACTCGACATGGGCACCGGTTTCGACGACATGACCGAGCTGTCGCATCCGGCGCTGGAAGAAGGCTTCTTACACACTGGCGAGCTCACGGACCAGCAGCTGGCTAACCGCCGCCTGCTGCGCGAAGGCATGCTTGCCGCCGGCTTCTTCGGCATCAATACCGAATGGTGGCACTTCGATTGCGGCGACCGCGAACTGGTGCGCGCCACCTACCGCCGCGTGTTGTAATCAGCTCTACTTGGTTCCACCAGCTTGTTTACTGTCGATAATATTTACAGTTGGAAAATTTGCTTTCCCTAAGTAACTGAATTAATTGGTTTCTTTATGCTGGCATTTAAATTGCTTAACTAAAAGAATCAAATATTTACTAAGGGAAATAATGCGTACTTCACTCTATCCACTTGCCCTGGCTGCGCTGCTTGCGAGTGCCGGCGTTTCCGCAGGCACCCTGACGACCACGCTCAGCGTCGATAACGGCTACATCGCCTACCTGTCGACCAGCGACAACCAGACTGGCCTTGCCTTCAGCAATGGCAATTTCTGGGAAACGAGCTTCACTGGCCAAGTCGTGCTGGAAGCCGGCCGTGACTATTATCTGCACATTTACGCTTATGACCAGGGCGGCCTGGCAGGCATGCTGGGCCAGTTCGCCATCAGCGACAAACGGCACTATTTCGCCAACGGCACGCAATCGCTGGTCACCAATACCGTGAACTGGAAGGGCAACAATGTCGGCTTCAATGGCGTCTACGGCAGCCTGATCGGCCAGGGCGCGAATGGCGTCACGCCCTGGAACACGCGTCCGAACATCGCCTCGAACGCCCAGTGGATCTGGGCAGGCAACGCGAACAGCAACGATGCCGCCTACTTCACCACCAAGATCACGGCAGTGCCGGAACCCGGCTCGCTTGCCCTCTTGGGCCTCGGCCTGGGCGGCCTGGCAATCAGGCGCCGCCGCAAAGCCTGATCGCCGTTCATGCGCGCCGGCTGGACACCTGCCGCCGGCGCGGCCAGAATGCCGGTTCCTTCACCGAACGGAGCCGTTCATGCCTGTCCCTCCTGCACGCGCGCTGCGCGCGGCGCTTGCCGCCATCAGCCTGGTTCTCGCTCCGCAGCTGCATGCCCAGTCTGTCGCGTTCACCTTTGACGACGGCCCGAACCTCGCCGCTACTCCGCGCCTGTCGCCGCAGGCCCGCAATGCAGCAATGCTGGCGGCGCTGGCAAAGCACAAGGTCAAGGCTGCGCTGTTCGTGACCTGCGGCTTCGGCGCCGACCGGCCCGAAGGGCTGGCGCTGGCGCACGCCTGGGGCCAGGGCGGCCATGCCCTCGGCAATCACACGGTGACGCATCCGGACCTGGACAGCGCCAAGGTCACGCTGGCGCAGTACCAGCAGGAAGTGCTCGATTGCGACCGCGTCGTCGCTGCGCTGCCGGGCTACCAGAAATGGTTCCGCTTCACCTACCTGCGCGAGGGGAATACGCTCGAGAAGCGCAACGGCATGCGCGCCTTCCTGCGCCAGCAGGGCTACCGCAACGGCTACGTCAGCCTCGACACCAGCGACTGGCGGCTGAACGACAAGCTGGTCCAGATGCTGGACGCGGATCCGAACGCGAACGTCGAGCCGGTCCGCCAGGCCTACCTGGCGCACATTCGCCAGCGCGCGCTGGCCTACCGCGCCCTGGCCCAGCGCCTGCAAGGGAGGGACATCCCGCAAGTGCTCCTGCTGCACCATAACCTGATCAATGCGCTGTGGCTGGACGACGTCGTCCAGCAGTTCAAGGACATGGGCTGGACCATCACGACCCCGGCCCAGGCCTATGCCGATCCGGTCTACCAGCTGATGCCGGACCGTGCGGCGCCGGGCCAGAGCCTGCTGCTGTCGATGGGGCGCAGCCTGGGCCTGAGTACCCAGGACCTCGGCCTGCGCCTGATGGACGACGGCGACTTCGAGATCGAGGCATTGAAGCAGCAGGGCCTTTAAATCCTGCGCGTATCCACCGCCGCGAACACCTTCACCGCCCAGTCCACGAACACGCGCGCCTTGGCGTTCAGGTTGCGGTTGGGCGGATACATCACGTACAGCGGGTGCGCCGGCTGCGACCATTCCGGCAGCACCTGCACCAGTTCGCCGCTGTCGAGGTGGCGTTGCAGCGCAAAGCGGAAGCTCTGCGCCACTCCCAGGCCCGCCAGCAGGGCGGTGACGTGGGCCGTGCTTTCGTTCACTGCCGTGCCGCCATCGGCGCCGATCTCGATGCGTTCCCCATCCCGCTCGAAACGCAGCGGGATTGTCCTGCCGCTCAGTGAGGAAAAATAGCCGAGCAGGCGGTGGTCCTGTGCGAGTTCACGGGGATGGGTAGGCAGGCCATGCCGCACGACATAGTCGCGGTGGGCGCAGGTGATGAAGTCCAGTTCGCAGAGCTTGCGCGCGATGAGCGAGGTCTCGGCCAGCTCACCCCCGCGGATGACGCAATCGATTCCTTCACCCACCATGTCGGCCGGGCGGTCGCTCACGCCCAGGCGCAGCTCGATGTCGGGGTAGGCGGCCTGGAAGCCGGGGAGCGCCGGGATCAGGATCAGGTTCGCGATCGAGGAACCGACGTCGACGCGCAGCCGCCCTTTCGGCATGGCGCGCGTGCGGCGCGCTTCGGCATCCATGTCTTCCAGTTCGGCCAGCAGGCGCAGCGCACGCCCGTGGTATTGCGCGCCTTCGGGCGTGACCGTGATGCGGCGCGTGGTGCGATGGATCAGCCGGGTGCCGAGGTGGTCTTCCAGGTCCTGGATGATCTTGCTGGCGGTGGAGCGGGGCAGGCCGAGCTGGTCGGCCGCCCTGGTGAAATTGCCGGCTTCGGCGATCCGGACAAAGGTGCGCAGCGCGAGCAGGTGATCCATCCGATTGTGCATGTACATGGAAGATGATTCCATCATAACCGGATTTATCCCTGCGGGTGTACAAACTACACTGGTCTCCGTCAACCAACCCAATGGAGGAAATCATGACCAAGCTCGCAAACAAGATCGCACTCGTCACCGGCGGCTCGACCGGCATCGGCCTGGCTACCGCCCAGCAGTTCGCCCTGGAAGGCGCCCACGTTTTCATCACCGGCCGCCGCCAGGCCGAGCTGGATGCCGCCGCCGAGGCCATCGGCCCCAACGTGACCGCGATCCAGGCCGATTCGACCAACCCGGCCGACCTCGACCGCCTGTTTTCCCGCATCCGCGAGCAAAGCGGGCGCCTGGACGTGCTGTACGTGAACGCGGGCGGCGGCGACATGCAGGCGCTGGGCAGCATCACCGAGGAGCACTACGACGCCACCTTCGACCGCAACGTCAAGGCGCTGCTGTTCACGGTGCAGAAAGCCATCCCGCTGCTCTCCACAGGCGCATCGGTGGTGCTGACCAGCTCGATCACCGGCAGCACCGGCAACGCCGCGTTCAGCGTCTACAGCGCCAGCAAGGCCGCGGTGCGCGCCTTTGCCCGCAGCTGGATCCTCGACCTGAAAGATCGCCAGATCCGCGTCAACGTGGTGAGCCCGGGCCCGGTGCGCACACCAGGCCTGGTGGAACTGGCCGGCGACGATGCGGCCGCGCAGCAGGGACTGCTCGATGCACTGGCCAGCCAGGTGCCCTTGGGACGGGTGGCCGAGCCGGAAGAGATCGCAAAGGCGGTGCTGTTCCTGGCATCAAGCGATGCCAGCTTCGTGAACGGGACCGAGTTGTTCGTGGATGGCGGGATGGCGCAGGTTTAAGGAGCCGCAGGCGCGGCGGGCTGCTGTTGAACAGCGCCGGAACGCGCGACCCAGTCGACCAGCGCATCGAGCACGGCGCGCCCGCGCCCGTTGCCCGCCTGCTCGCTGTTCACGATCGCCACGAACACGTTCTGCACCCCGTTCGCATCCGGCACATAGCCGGCCAGCGCCACCACGTTGCGCAGCGTGCCGGTCTTGAGGCGCGCACGGCCCGCGGCCGGCGTGCCCTGCAGGCGCCGGCGCAGGGTGCCGTCGATGCCGGCGATCGGCATGCTGGCCTGGAACTCGGGCATCCAGTTGCTGCGCAGGCCGGCCTGCAGCAAGTAGGCCATCTGCTGCGCGGTGATGCGTTCCGTACGCGACAGGCCGGAGCCGTTTTCCATCACCAGGCCGGTGTCGTCGATGCGGTGCGCGCGCATCCATTCGCGCACGGCGGCGTCGGCGCGCACGAAGGTCGGTTCGCCAGTGGGCGGAAGCGCGAAGCTGCCCGCCGCCGGATCCGGCTGCAGGCTGCCCAGGCTCAGGAACAGGGTGCGCGCCAGCAGGTTGTCGGAAGGTTTGTTGGTGTCGCGTACCAGTTCCGGCAGCATGCGCGAAGTGTGCTCGGCCAGCACGCGCGATTCAGGCGGCGCCGTGCCTTCCACCACCTTGCCGCTGAACTTACCGTCCAGTTCCTTCCACTTCTGGCGGAACAGGCGCTCGATGTAGTCATTGCGGTCCAACACGTTGATGCTGTAGCTGCGCGCGCAGTCCTTCGGGAAGGTCCCGTGCAGGATCACCTTGATGCGGCCGCTCTTCTGGCGCACCGCTTCCGGCAGCTTCCAGCCGTCTTCCCATTTCGAGCAGTCGGCGTCGATCAGCGTCATATCGGAGCCGATCGACACCCGGTCGAGTTCCGGCTGCATCTCCAGCTTCAGGCGCTTGGTGGTGGAGCGCATGTCGATCTGCAGCATGTTCTTGTTGACCATGAGCGCATCGGGGATGACGTTGTAGTAGGCCTCGGGCGACTCGTCGAACGGCGGCAGGCCGACTTCCATGCGCGCCGGCTGCCACAGGCTGCGGTCCAGCACCAGGTCCCCCTCGATGCGGCGGATGCCTTGGTAGTACAGGGCGCGCAGCATGTTCTCGAGGTCCTGGCCGGACAGGTCGGCATCGGCGCCGCCCTTCAGGATCAGGTTCCCGCGCAGGACGCCCTTGTCGATCTCGCCCGTGGTGCGCAGCTCGGTACGGCCGCGGAAGGCGGGACCGAGGCGCTCCAGGCTGACCATGGTCGTCACCAGCTTCATGGTGGACGCCGGCTGCATCGGCCGGTCGGCCTGGTGCGACAGCACCGTCGTGTCCCCTTTCAGCACCAGCACCCCGAGGGCGTCTTCCGGCAGACCCTGCTGCGCCAGCGCCTGGGCTACCGGGGCGGGCAGCTGGGCGTGGACGCTGAACGAGGCACAGAGCAGGGTGGCGAGGACAAGGCGGCGCAGCATGGGTATTCCTTAACCGAAGAACAGGTAAGCGACGAAGATGGCGGCGATGATGCCGATCAGGTCCGCCAGCAGACCATAGCTGACTGCGTAGCGGGTCTTGCGGATGCCGACCGAGCCGAAGTACAGGGCGATGATGTAGAAGGTGGTGTCCGAAGCGCCCTGCAGGATGCTGGCCAGGCGGCCCACGAAGGAATCGACGCCGTAGGTCTTGATCGCGTCGATCATCATGGCGCGCGCGCCGCTGCCGGACAGGGACTTCATGAGGGCGGTAGGCAGCGCGCCGACGAAATCGGTCTGCAGGCCGAGCGCGCCGAAGATCCAGGCGAAGCCGTTGACGATCAGGCCCAGGATGCCCGAATTGCGCACCACGCTGATCGCGACGATCATGCCGACCAGGTAGGGGATGATCTTGATCGAGGTCTCGACGCCGGCCTTGGCGCCTTCGATGAAGGTCTCGAACACATTGACCTTCTTGAGCAGGGCCCCGGTCATGAAGATGGCGATCACCGAGAACAGCACCAGGTTGGCAACCACCGTCGACACCAGCTGGATCTGCGACTTGTCGAGGAAGTAGGTGAAGCCGACCACGACGGAGCCGATCAGCGCCGCGGTGCCGCCGATCCAGGCGAAGATCACCGGATCGAGCAGGTTGATGCGCTGGCGCAGGCCGACCGCGATGATGCTGCAGATCGTCGCGGTATAGGTCGCGATCAGGGTCGGGATGAAGATGTCGGCCGGATTGGCCGCGCCCAGCACCGCGCGCTGCGCCATCACGGCCAGCGGGATGATGGTGAGGCCCGAGGTCTGGATCACCAGGAACATCAGCTGGGCATCGCTGGCCTCGTCCTTGTTGGGGTTCAGCGACTGCAGGCTTTCCATCGCCTTCAGGCCGAAGGGCGTGGCAGCGTTGTCCAGGCCGAGCATGTTGGCCGAAAAGTTCATGACCATGTGGCCGTTGGCCGGGTGCTCGCGTGGTACGCCGGGGAAGATGCGCGCGAAGAAGGGCCCGATGACGTGGGCGAAGCGCTGGATGGCGCCGGCCTTCTCGCCGACGTTCATGATGCCGAGCCAGAAGGTCATGACGCCGGCCAGCGGCAGGGCGATGTCCATCACCGCCATCTTGGCCGAGTCGAAGGTGCCGTCGATGATGCGCTTGAAGATCTCGGTGTCGCCCATGAAGAGCCACTGGGCCAGCGCCGCCAGGAAGCCCACGAGGAAGAAACCGGTCCAGATGTAATTGAGTGCCATGTAGATGCCGCCGCTGAGGTCGTACGATTGTGCAGCGAGAGTATAGGCCGGGAACAAGCTGCGCAGATGAAAGAATGCGTTTGGTCCATGCGAAAAAGTTATGAGGGGTCTTTGTTTGCTCGATGGCAGGAGAATCAGGGCATAATCTTTCGTCATCCACGTTGACCGGAGAAGAGACCAGATGCAGCGCCCATTTCGCCCCAGCCTGTGCAGCTTCGTGTTCGTCCTCGGCAGCATCGCCTTCCCCCATGCATCTGCGCAGGAGCCCACCACGGGCCGGGCCGAACGGGTGGCAGCGATCCTTCCCGAAATAGACAAGATGTACACGGACCTCGCCGGCAAGGAGCACCTGCCTGGACTGGTGTACGGCGTGGTCCTCGACGGCAAGCTGGTGCATGCCCGTGCGCTCGGCCTGGCCGATGTGGAGCGCAAGATTCCGGCAACGAGCTCGACCGAATTCCGTATCGCCTCGATGACGAAAAGCTTCGTGGCGATGGCGGCGCTCAAGCTGCGTGACGAGGGCAAGCTGCGGCTCGACGACCCGGTCGCCAATCTCCTGCCCGAACTGCGCCGCGTCCAGCTGCCGACCCTTGATTCGCCCGCCCTGACGGTGCGCCAGCTGATGACGATGACCACCGGACTGCCCGAGGACAATCCCTGGGGCGACCGCCAGATGGCCCTGCCCAACGCAAAAATCGAGCAACTGGTCGGCGCCGGCCTCTCGTTCTCCAACGCTCCCGGACAGACTTTCGAGTACAGCAACCTCGGTTATATCCTGCTGGGCAAGGTGGTGAGCAAGGCGTCCGGCATGCGCTTCCAGGACTACGTCACGCGCCAGATCCTGCGCCCGCTCGGCATGCACAATACGCGCTGGGAATACACGCAGGCCGCACCTGGCAAGCTGGCCCTGGGCTACCGCTGGGACCGCGACCACTGGGAACGCGAGCCGATCCTGCCCGATGGCGACGGCGCCGCGATGGGCGGCTTGATCACGACCATGGACGACTTTGCGCGCTACGTCGCCTTCCACCTCGATGCCTGGCCGGCCCGCAACGAGCCGGAGCGCGGACCAGTGAAACGCGCCTCGGTACGCGAGATGCAGCTGCCGCACGCATTTGCCGGCCTGTCCACCCGGGCGACCCTGAGCGACATGAAAACGCCGAACCCGAACGTCAGCTTCTACGGCTACGGCCTGGTGTGGCAGCGCGACAGCCGTAGCGTGATGAGCGCCGGCCATTCGGGCGGGCTGCCGGGCTTCGGCAGCCAGTACCGTTTCGCACCGGACCATGGGGTCGGGGTGTTCGCCTTCACCAACCTGCGCTACGGGCCGGTGTACGGACCGACCGCCAAGGCGCTGGCCATGCTGGTCGAGCGCGCCGACCTGGGTCCGCGCCCGGTTCCCGTGTCGCCGATCCTGGCCACCCGCCATACCCAGGTGGCGCAACTGGTGCAGTCCTGGGATGCGTCCCTGGCGGGTGCGATCGCGGCCGAGAACCTGTTCCTCGACCGCTCGCGTGAAGACTGGATCGCGTATGCGCGCGAAAAGCTGGAACCGATCGGACGCATCACCTCGGTCGGCCCGATCAAGGCCGAAAACGGCCTGCGCGGCAGCTTCCCGCTGGTCGGCGAGCGCGGGAGGGTAGATGTCAAATTCACCCTCACCCCGGAACGCGAGCCCAAGGTGCAGGAAATCGAGCTGACGCCGGTGAAGCAATAAGGAAGCCACCGCTTTCCCGCGGCGGCGGCTATGATACGCATCGTTTTCCCCGCCGCTTTCAAGCCCTCGTCATGACACGTCGCCTCGCTGCCGCCCTCCTGTTCCCCCTGCTGTGCCTTGGTAACGCGGGCGCGCAGGCGCCCGCCCAGGAAAAGGTGCTGCGCATGTTCCTGTCCACCAGCGAGACCGGGCTCGACCCGGCCGCCGCTTCGGACAACGCTACCTTGTCGCTGCTGGAAAACCTGTTTGACCCGCTGCTGCGCTACGACTACCTGGCGCGCCCGGCCAGATTGCGTCCGAACACGGCCACCGCCATGCCCGAGGTGAGCGCGGACGGCCTCACCTACACCTTCCGCATCCGCCCCGGCATCCATTTCACCCCCGACCCGGCATTCAAGGGGGTGAAACGGGAGATGACGGCCCAGGACTACGTCTACAGCATCAAGCGCCTGTACAATCCGGCCCTGAAGTCGCCCTGGGCCTATATGTTCGACGGGAAGATCCTGGGCGACGAGGTGCTGAAAAAGGAGTACGACGTCGACAAGCAGGTCGCCGGCCTGCAGGCGCCCGACAGGTACACGCTGCGCATCCGCCTCAAGGCGCCGGACAACAACTTCCTGTTCTACCTCGCGACCCCGGCCACGGGCGTGGTGGCGCGCGAAGTCATCGAGGCCTACCCGGGCCAGGCCGGCAACCACCCGGTCGGCACAGGTCCCTTCATGGTGGGCGAGTGGAAGCGCAGCGACCGCATCGTCCTGCTGGCCAATCCCTATTCGACCGCCGTGTTCCACGCCACGCCCAGTAACAGTGCCGAGGACCGGGCCATCGCCGGCGCATTGGAAGGCAAGCGCCTGCCGCGCGTGGACCGGGTGGAGGTGCGCATCGCCGAGGAATTCCAGGGCCGCATGCTGGGCTTCCTGAACGCCGAGTACGACTACCTCGAGCAGATCCCCGAATCGATGACCGACATGGTGGTGCGCGACGGGCAGCTCAAACCCGAGCTGGCCGCGCGCGGCATCGTCTTGTCGCGCTTCCCGGTGCTGCAGACCTATTACATGTGGATGAACATGAACGACCCGGTGGTCGGCGGCTACGGCAAGGACAAGGTGGCGCTACGCCGGGCGATCTCGCTGTCGTACAACAATGCCGAAGACATCGCGCTGCTCAAGAAAGGCTTTGCGATCAAGGCCGAGTCGCCGCTGCCGCCGAATGTGCTGGGCTACGACCCGAACTACCGCAGCCCGGTGCCCTACGATCCGGCCCTGGCCAATGCGCTGCTGGACCGCCACGGCTACACCCGGCGCGACGAGGACGGGTTCCGGCGTACTCCGGACAACAAGCCCCTGACCTTGACGATGCACAGCGAAGCCACGGTCGGTGGCCGCCTGCGCGACGAGCTGTGGCGCAAGTGCCTGAACGCGATCGGCCTGCGCGTAGTCTTCAAGTCGGACAAGAAGACCGAGATCATCAAGGCCTCGCGCCTGGGCACGGTCCAGATGTTCGAAAGTAACTGGATTGCCGACTTCCCCGACGGCGACAACTTCTACCAGCTGCTCTACGGCCCGAATGCCGGGCGCGCCAATTATTCGCGCTTCAACCTGCCCGCATACAACGTACGCTACGAGCAGGCACGCCGGCTCACCGACGGCCCCGAGCGCCAAAAGCTGTATTTCGAGATGAACCAGCTGATCCACGCCTATAACCCATGGGTACCCCTGACCCACGTTTTATCGGGCGATTTGCGCCATCCGTGGTTGAAAAACTACAAACGCCACCCGGTGGAATTCACCCAATGGCGTTATCTGGATGTCGATGTTGCGCAAAGGGCACGCTCTGGTAGAGCGTCGCCCTAGATGCATACAGTTTTTCCTAAATAAAACATTCCTGTTAGTTATACTGGCCGCCGGATAATTCATTGGATAGCCGGAAATCACTCGGCCTATCCTGAATTCGCAGAATAAGGTAATGGCTAGACATTACGACAATACAAAACGGCCAGGCTTTCCTCGGTCGCCAAGGGAAAACGTTAGGAGAAACGCGTGAAGTTAAAGAAGCTCGCCCATTTGATCGCCCTGATGGGAGCGGTCAGCCCGGCACTGGCACAGAACATCCAGACCAGCGGCCCGATCCAGCGTGTGGAGATCACCGGTAGTAGCATCAAGCGCATCGCCAAGGAAGGCGCACTGCCGCTCGAGATCATCAGCGCCAAGCAGATCGAAGCACAGGGCATTGTCAGCGCCGAGCAGCTGATCGCGACCCTGAACATCAACGGCAACGGCTCCGACAACCTGGCCTCGAACGCGGACGTCACCTCGGGCGCCCAGCGCGGCAACAATGGCGCCTCCTCGGCCAACCTGCGTGGCCAGGGCGCCGACTCGACCCTGGTGCTGCTGAACGGCCGCCGCATCGCGACCCACGGCATGAAGGGTTCGGCGGTCGACCTGAACTCGATCCCGATGGCGGCGGTCGACCGCGTCGAAGTGCTGAAGGACGGCGCTTCCGCGATCTACGGCACCGACGCGATCGGCGGCGTGATCAACTTCATCCTGAAGAAGAACTACAAGGGTCTGGAAGCCCAGGGCTTCGTCGACGTCACCGAAGCGGGCGGCAGCGAGATCGGCCGCGCCTCCCTCACCGGCGGCTGGGGCGACCTGCAGACCGACGGCTGGAACGTGCTGGCTACCTTCTCGCACCGCGAGAACAAGGCCCTGCGCGGCGACCAGCGCGACTTCGTGAACACCTTCCAGCCGGACCGCGGCGTCTCGGTCGACACCCGCGGTTCGCCGCACGCCAACGTGTTCGCCACCACCGTGGGTCCGTCGCTGCTGTCGCGCACCGGCACCGGCCCAACCATCCCGGGCGGCGGCACCACCACCTATAACGGCATCAGCATCCTCGACCTGCCGGGCGGCGCTGGCTGCAACAGCATCGACGGCCAGGGCCCCTACGATGAAAAGTTGTGGAACAGTGCCGGCGCCGCCTATGGCTGCGCCTGGGACACCGGCCGCGCGGCCGTGCTGCAGCAGCCGGTCAAGAGCAGCAATGCGCTGGCGCGCGCCACCTTCCAGCGCGGCGACCACCAGTTCTTCGTCGAAGCCGTGGGCTCGAACGTCGAAGTGGCCAAGCGCTTCTCGCCGAACCAGATTTCGCCGGGCGCCACCACCTTCCCGGTCAGCTCGTGGTACCCGAGTACCGGCGCCGCCTACAACAACGTGTATAACGCGCTGGTCAAGGTGTTCCCGAGCATCTCGGCCAACTACGGCCTGCCAATCGCCTACCGCTGGCGCTGCATGGAGTGCGGCAACCGCGAGATCGTGACCGAGTCCAAAGCCGCCCGCCTGCTGGTCGGCGCCGACGGCCCGGTCAACCTGTTCGGCCGTACCTTCGACTACCGCGTCGGCGCCTCGCGCGCCTTCAGCGAGTCGGAATCGACCCTGGGCACCGGCTACAACTACACCGTCGCCCTGGCCAATGCCCTCGGCACCGGCAAGATCAACCCCTTCCTGCTGCCGGGTCAGACCCAGTCGCAGGAAGCGCTCGACCTGATCAAGAGCACCTCGGCCGAAGGCGTCGTCATGTACGGCGGCAGGACTACCCTGACCCAAGTCGACGGCGCGCTGTCGGGCGAGCTGTTCAACCTGCCGGCCGGTACCGTGATGGGTGCCGTCGGCTTCGACCTGCGCCGCGAAGGCTACGAGTTCAACGGCGACAGGCGCGCAGCAAGCGCCCGTCCCGTGATCCTGAACGCGCCGTTCGACGATCCGAACGCGCTGGACGGCGTGCATCGCGACATCAAGGCGGTCTATGCCGAGCTGCTGATCCCGGTGATCAAGAACCTGGACGTGACGCTGGCGATCCGCCGCGACCACTACAGCGGCATCGGCGCCACCACCAACCCGAAGGTCTCGTTCCGCTACCAGCCGATCCCGCAGCTGCTGTTCCGCGGTTCGTACAACGAAGGCTTCCGCGCCCCGTCGTTCAACCAGCTGTACAACGGCGTTACCGAATCGCCGTATGCCGGCAAGGACCTGGTCGATCCGGCCAAGTGCCCGACTGGCCTGGTCGATGCAACCAAGCCTGGCTGCGAATCGATCACCCCGACTATCTTCACTGGCGGTAAATCGGACCTGGGGCCGGAGACCGCGAAGCAGGGCACCGTCGGTATCGTGATCGAGCCGTTCACCTGGTTCTCGGCCAATGCCGACATCTGGGAGATCCGCAAGCAGAACACCATCGACTCGTTCAGCACGGCGACCATGGTGGCGAACTACAACCTGTTCTCGGAGCGCTTCGGGCGTGACGCGTCGGGCAACATCTTCGGTATCGACCAGCGCTGGGTCAACGCCGGCGAGCGCACCACCCGCGGCCTCGAGCTGGGCGCCCGCTTCAACGGCAAGTTCAGCACCGGCGCCATCTGGACTGCCGGCATCGACGGTTCGCGCCTGCTGGAGAAGAAGTCGCGCGCCACCACCAATGCGGAGTTCGGTCCAAGCGAAGTGGGCCGCTTCACCTTCACCGGTGACCTGGGCCTGAAGTGGAAGCACACCGCCTACGTGACCTACAAGTACGGCGACTGGAGCGGCCTGTTCCAGAACATCTACCGTTCGGGCTACGACGACCAGGTGCTGCCGGGCGTGGCCAACGGCCTGGTGAAGCCGACCAACTACAACCCGAAGGTGGATGCGTATTCGATCTACAACCTGACGGCCAGCTACACCGGCTTCAAGAACCTGACGCTGACCGCAGGCGTGAAGAACATCTTCGACGAAGATCCTCCGTTCGCGATCACCTACGACAGCAACACCGGTGCGGGCAGCAGCTGGGAACCGCGTGTGGCCGACCCGCGTGGCCGCTCGTTCAGCCTGCAGGTGACCTACAAGTTCTTCTAAGTTGACCGGCGTGGAAGGCCCGCTGTCGGGGGAGGCGCAAGCCTCCACGGCGCGGGCCGTTTTTCTTTGTTGTCGCCTATGAAAATCAGCCGACGCGGCTTCGGCGCTTCCGTCGCAGCCGCCATCTCCGCCCCCGCCCTGGCCGCCGCCGCTCCCCGGCGCTCGTCGAAACGCCTCATCAAACCACCGCGCCTGCGCCCCGGCGACCTGGTCGGCCTGATCGCCCCCGGCGGCGTGGTCGACGATCGCCTGATCCAGAAGTCGGTCAAGAACATCGAAGCCCTCGGCCTACGCGTGAAAGTGGGTGCTTACCTTGGCGCCGCCTTCGGCAACTACGCAGGTTCGGTGCAGCAGCGTCTGGCCGACCTGCACGCCATGTTCGCCGACCCCGAGGTGAAGATGATCTGGCCGATCCGCGGCGGCTCCGGCTGCATCTCGCTGCTGTCCGGGCTCGACTACGGACTCATTCGCCGCAACCCGAAGATCCTGCTCGGCTACTCGGACATCACGGCGCTGCACCTGGCGATTTACAACAAGGTAGGGCTGGTGACTTTCCACGGCCCGGTGGCCTCGTCGACGCTGGAAAGCTATCCGCGCGAGCACATGATGGCGGTGCTCACCGACCCGCGGGCCAGCTACACGATCCCGATGGCGCCGGAGAACGTGGTGAAGGCGCACACCATGCCGCATTTCGGCATCCGCACCGTGACGGCAGGCGTGGCCACCGGCCCGCTCCTGGGGGGAAACCTGTCGATCGTGGCTGCACTGGCCGGCACGCCTTACGCGGCCGACTTCCGCGACAGCCTGCTGTTCCTGGAAGAGGTGGACGAGGCGCCCTATCGCCTGGACCGCTGGATGACCCAGCTCGACCTGTCGACCGGGTTTGCGAACGCGGCCGGCGTCATCGTCGGGGTGTGCGAAGACTGCGCTCCGCAGGAAGGGCGGCGCTCATTGAGCCTGGACCAGACTTTCGACCAGCACCTGCAGCCCTTGACCATCCCGGCGGTGACCGGCTACTCGATCGGCCATATCCGCCACCAGTTCACGGTGCCGATCGGCGTGCGTGCGCGGCTCGATACGGCGGCGCAGACCGTGACCCTGCTCGAGGCCGCGGTGTCCTGAGCCGCTCTCAGTTCACCTTGAAGCGGAACTTCATCGGGTAGATCATTTCGCACGGCGTACCGGCGCACAGCGCCGGCTTGAAGCGCTGGATCATGGTGACCATCGCCAGGTAGCGCGCGAACTCCTGGTGCGGCACGCCAAAGGTGCTGGCGCTGGTCGGCTTGCCCTCCGGGCCCACCGTGACATAGACCAGCGCGTCGCCGCGGTAGTCGTGGAAGCGCCGGTACAGCTTGGCCACGTCGTCAAAGAAAGCGCGCGTGCCCTTGAGCGGGTACGGCGGTTCGTCGCCATCGTCGAGGGCGGGATAGGCGTTGCGGACCAGGCTCTGCTGGGGCGGCGTCAGTTCCTGCCACGACGCATCCATGGGCGCGAAACCGGTGGCGCGGTCGCGCAGCACGTTCGTGCCGGTGCGGGGATGCTCTTCCTTTAGCCCGAAGCGTTCGGCGTCGCCGGAAGATCTCGGCGCCGCGCCGAGGGCGCGTCCGTTGACGAATTCCCCGGCGTAGGTGCGGCCGCCGTTATAGACGATCTTGCCCTGGCCGTGCATCTGGCCGCCGCGCCACTCGCCATCGTAGCTGCCGCCCAGCGCGAACGTCGCCTTGCCGACGCCATGGCGTCGGCCCCCCTGCCACTGGCCTTCGTAGGTCGAGCCGTCTTGCGCAAGATGCGCGCCGAGGCCATGTGGCATGCCGCGCCCGACCCAGCCGAGGTACTTGCCGGCGTCGTAGGTCAGGATCGCTTCGCCCGTGACCTCGCCCTGCACCAGCGTCGCTTCCAGCCGGCGATTGCCCGCGGTTTGCGTGCGCCATTCGAGCACGCCCTTGCCGTCGGCGAAACCATCCTTGCAGCCGCCCGACCACGACACGGCATCGTCGACCGGAGGCGGGTAAAGCGGCGCGATGCGGCAGTCGGCCTTGCCGAGGTCGCCGGCGTTTGCCGAAGCACTCAGTACGAGCAAGGGAAGGAAGAGGGAGCGGGCGAAAGTGGTCATCGGGCCAGTATAAGGCCGAGCGCCTGCCGGTCAATGCAGGCGGCATGAAGCGGCAGCTCAGCCCAGCCGCACGCTCATCGAGACTTCACCGACCGATACGCCGCCGATGCGGTACAGGTCCGGCACTTCGCCGGTTTCGACGAAACCGCTGCGCACGTAGAGCGCGCGCGCCTTGTGGTTCTGCGACAGCACCTCGAGGTCGACCCAGGCAAAGCCCCTGGCGCGGGCCCAGGCCAGCGCTTCCTGCACCAGGCGCGTACCGAGGCCGACGCGGCGCACGTCGTGGCGTACGCCCATGCCGAGCAGGGTGCGGTGGCTGCAGGCCGGTTCCGGGCGGGCGCGCAGGTCGATGTGGCCGGCGATGGCGCCTGCAGCGTCGATTGCGATCCAGACGTGACGCCAGCCCGGTTGGCCGACCGGGGTCGCCATGCCCGTGGCGAAGCGCTCGCGCATCGCCGGCGGCACGCCGTCCAGGGTCGGCGCCAGCGGCTGGAACAGCACGCCCTCGCGGCCGTTCTCGGCCAGCTGGTCACCCAGGTAGGCGAACAGCGCCGGCAGGTCGCTGGTCGTGGCGGGACGGATGAGGATCACAGCGCGCGCGCGATCAGGATCTTCTGGATGTCGCTGGTGCCTTCGTAGATCTGGCACACGCGCACGTCGCGGTAGATGCGCTCGACCGGGAAGTCGGCCACGTAGCCGTAGCCGCCGAACACCTGCATGGCGTTCGAAACCACGCGCTCGGCCATCTCGGAGGCGAACAGCTTGGCCATCGCGGCTTCCTTCAGGCAGGGCAGGCCCGCATCCTTCATCGCGGCCGCATGCAGGATCAGCTGGCGCGCGGCCTCGATCTGCATCGCCATCTCGGCCAGGCGGAACTGCACCGACTGGTGCTCGAAGATCGGCTTGCCGAAGCTCTCGCGTTCCTTGGCATAGGCGAGGGCCGCTTCATGGGCTGCGCGCGCCATGCCGACCGACTGCGAAGCGATGCCGATGCGGCCGCCCTCCAGGCCCGACAGGGCGATCTTGTAGCCCATGCCTTCTTCGCCGATCAGGTTGGCGGCTGGGATGCGACAGTTGTCGAACACGATCTGCGCCGTGTCCGATGAATGCTGGCCCATCTTCTGTTCCAGGCCGGCGACGATGTAGCCGGGTGTGTTCGTCTCCACCCAGAAGGCGCTGATGCCCTTCTTGCCGGCGGCCTTGTCGGTGACGGCCAGGACGATGGCGACGTCGCCGTACTTGCCGCTGGTGATGAACTGCTTGCTGCCGTTGATGACGTAGTGGTCGCCGTCGCGGGTGGCGGTGGTGCGCAGGGCCGAGGCATCGCTGCCGGTATGCGGTTCGGTGAGGGCGAAGGCACCCAGCATCTCCCCTTGCGCCAGCGGGCGCAGGAAGCGTTCCTTCTGCTCTTCGTTCGCGTACATCATGGCGATCGAGCACACCGGGCAGTTGTTGACCGAGATGATGGTCGAGGTGCCGCCGTCGCCGGCCGCGATTTCTTCCAGCACCAGCGCCAGCGACACGTAGTCGAGGCCCGCGCCGCCGTACTGTTCCGGCACCGCGACGCCGAAGACGCCCAGCCCGGCGAGTTCCTTCAGCTCGTCCTTGGGGAAGTAGTGCTCGCGGTCCCAGCGTGCGGCGTTCGGGGCCAGGCGCTCCTGCGCGTAGCTGCGCAGGGCGTCGCGGATCATCTGGTGTTCTTCGCTCAGAATCATGGTGTCTCGTGTTTGTTATGCGCGATGCGTTATAGGGTTACCACGGGATCGGCGTGCCGTCGTGGTCGAGGAAGGCGCCGTTGCTGGACGCGTCCAGCTTCGCCAGGGTGGCGCGCAGGTCGCGCACGCTCTGCTCGGGCGTGAGAGTCGCGCCGGAACCGCCCATGTCGGTTTGCACCCAGCCCGGGTGGAAGGCCACGCAGGTCACGCCTTGCGCGCCGTAGGTGATGGCGGCATCGGCCAGCACCGAATTGAGCGCGGCCTTGCTGGCGCGGTACAGCGTGCCCTCGGTACTGTTGCGCGCGCCGATCGAACCCATTTTGGAAGACAGCACGGCCAGCTTGCCGCGCGTGTTGGCTACCAGCGGGCCGACGATGGGAATCAGGCGCATCGCGGACAGCACGTTGGTGTGCATGACCGTGTCGAACTCGGGACCGGTCGGGAAACTCGAGCCCGAGGGGCCGTAGACGCCGGCCACCAGCCAGGCCACATCGACCTGTTCGTCGTCGAGCCGCCAAGCCAGCGCGGCGATCGAGTCGGCGCTGGTGACGTCGAGCTGGTGCGCAACCGCGCCCATCTGCGACAGTGCGGTGCAATCGTCCTGCTTGCGCGCGGTGGCGATCACGCGCCAGCCCTCGGCGCGGTACTGGCGCACCATCTCGTGGCCGATGCCGCGCGAGGCGCCGAGGATCAAAGCGGTAGGCATGACAGGCTCCTTTAAAAATTGTTGGCTTGGTCGGGTTTCGTAGGGTGGTCGGCTTCGCCGACCGCGCGGTCAACGCAAAGATGCTTGGCCACTCAGTATGCACTGTTTGAACGCGTGGGCGGGAGACCCGCCCACCCTACGACGGCATAACGCCGCCGATCGGCTTAGACCAGTTCGATCGCCATCGCGGTCGCTTCGCCACCGCCGATGCACAGCGAGGCCACGCCGCGCTTGCCGCCGGTGCGCTTCAGCGCGCCCAGCAGGGTGACGATGATACGCGCGCCCGAGGCGCCGATCGGGTGGCCCAGGGCGCAGGCGCCGCCGTGGATGTTGACCTTGCTGTGCGGGATGTCGAGATCGCGCATGGCGGCCATCGGCACTGCGGCGAAGGCTTCGTTGATCTCGAACAGGTCGACGTCGCCTGCCTTCCAGCCGGTCTTCTTGAACAGCTTCTGCATTGCGCCGATCGGAGCGGTGGTGAACAGGTTCGGTTCCTGGGCGTGGGTAGCGTGGCCGAGGACGCGGGCGATCGGGGTCAGGCCGAGTTCCTTGGCTTTCGATTCGCGCATCATCACCAGGGCCGCGGCGCCGTCGTTGATCGACGAGGACGAGGCGGCGGTCACGGTGCCGTCCTTCTTGAAGGCGGGCTTCAGGGACGGGATCTTGTCGACCTTGGCCTTCATCGGGCCTTCATCCTTCTCGACCAGCAGTTCGCCGGTGCGGGTGGCGACCGAGACCGGCGCCACTTCCCAGTTGAACCAGCCTTCGTTGTTGGCGCTTTGCGCGCGCTTGACGGACTCGATCGCGAAGTTGTCCTGCTCTTCGCGCGAGAACTGGTAGGTGGCCACGCACTCTTCGGCGAAGGTGCCCATCGAGCGGCCTTCGCCGGTCTTCTCGTTGCGCGAGTAGGCGTCTTCCAGGCCGTCGAGCATCATGTGGTCGAACATCGGCGCATGGCCGATGCGGTAGCCGCCGCGCGCCTTCGGAATCAGGTAGGGCGCGTTGGTCATCGATTCCATGCCGCCTGCGACGACGATGTCGGCGCTGCCGGCCACCAGCTGGTCATGCGCGAAGATCGCGGCCTGCATGGCCGAGCCGCACATCTTCGACAGGGTCACGGCGCCGGTCGACAGCGGCAGGCCGGCCTTGATCAGCGCCTGGCGCGCCGGGGCCTGGCCCTGGCCGGCCATCAGGCAGTTGCCGAAGTAGACGTGCTCGACGCTGTTGGCGTCGACGCCGGCGCGCTCCACCGCGGCCTTGATCGCCACCGCGCCGAGGTCGCTCGCCGACTTCGACGAAAAATCGCCCTGGAAGGCGCCCATCGGGGTACGGGCGGCGCCAACGATAACGACTGGATCATTCATTGTTCAGGTTCTCCAAAGTAGAGGGATGTGCGTGGTGGCAGAAGCGAATCTGCTGGGGGTAGGGGAACACGTCGTCGACGACGCCTTCCAGAATGCGGTCCTTGTGGGATTGCCAATACGCGCGGGTCAACAGCTCCGCGTGGTGTTTCATAAAGTAGTGCCGGATCGTTCGATTTCCAAGTAGGAAACGGCCGAACTGTTCCGGAAAAACGTCGTGCCTGCCGATTGGGTACCAGGGTTCCGAAGCCATCTCGTCCTCTTCGTTGCGCGCTTCCGGAATGTCGCGGAACTGGCAGTCGGTGAGGTATTCGATCTCGTCGTAATCATAGAACACGACGCGGCCGTGGCGGGTGACGCCAAAATTCTTGTACAGCATGTCGCCCGGGAAGATGTTGGCCGCGACCAGGTCCTTGATCGCATTGCCATATTCGATCACGCCGTGCTCGATGCGTTCCTCGTCGCCCGCGGCTTGGGCGTCCGCCAGGTAGATATTCAGCGGCACCATGCGGCGCTCGATGTAGAGGTGGCGCACGATGATGCGCTCGCCTTCGATCTCGACCAGGGAAGGAGCAAATTCCTTCAGCTCGGCCAGCAGCTCTTCCGAGAAGCGCGCCAGCGGGAAGGCAACGTCAGAATACTCGAGCGTATCGGCCATGCGCCCGACGCGGTCGTGGTGCTTCACCAGCAGGTATTTTTCCTTGACCTGGGCGCGGGTGGTGTCCTTGGGCGGCGGATAGAAATCCTTGATCACCTTGAACACATAGGGGAAGGAAGGCAGCTCGAACACCAGCATCACCAGGCCGCGGATGCCGGGCGCGATGCGGAACAGGTCGGAACTATGCTTCAGGTGCTGCAGGAAGTCGCGGTAGAACAGGGTCTTGCCCTGCTTCTGCAGACCCAGCACCGTGTAGATCTCGCTGCGCGGCTTGCGCGGCATCAGGCTGCGCAGGAACTGCACATAGGCGGATGGCACTTCCATGTCCACCAAAAAGTAGGCGCGCGTGAAGCTGAACAGTAAGGTGATGTGGTACACCTCAGTCAGCACCGTGTCCAATGCCAGCTTGCCGGTGCCGTCGTGCAGCACCGGGATCACGAAGGGGTAGTCGCGCGGGCCGTTGATGGCGCGGCCCACGATGTAGGCGCCCTTGTTGCGGAAGAAGGGGCTGGACAGCACTTGCAGCTGCAGGTTCGGTTCCGCACGCTGTAAACCGAAGGCCTCGCTCAGTCGCGCCTCGACCAGCGCCACGTCGCGATCGAGGTCGGCGAAGGGCAGGGCGAACTGGAAGTTGGTCACCACCCGGCGCAGGGCAGGGCGCAGGCCGTCGGCGGCCGGGTAATAGACGCGGTAGGTCGGCGCCGGTTCCTCGGTCTCGATGTACTCGGTGGAGATCACCGGGCGCACGAAGATGTAATCGTTATGGTAGTAGCTGCGGTGCAGGATGATGCAGCTGACCGAGTTGAAGAAGGTCTCGGCCAGTTCCGGCTGCTTGTGGCCCGCTAGCTGCCCAATGTAATGCAGCTTGGTTTCGCGCCAGACGCGGTCCGTGAGTTCTTCCGGGTCGTACTCGTCCTGCAGCACGTGGACGCATTCCTGCACCCGCTTGTCGTAGTAATCGATGCGCTCGCGCGCCGCGGCCTGCGCGGTGGCCCAGTCGGCGCCCTCGAAATGGCGCCGCGCTTCCTGGCTGGCCTGGCGGAACAGGCGGTAGTGCTTGTCGAAGCCGTCCAGGATGGTGCGCGCGATGTCGAATGCGATCTGGGAAGACAGCAGTTTGGGGAACGCTCCCTGGGTCATCGTTCGTCTCGCGCGCTATGTAGGATGGGCGGCTTCACCGCCCATTCACCGTGCTTACATCGTTTCGCCGAACAGCTCGCGGCCGATCAGCATGCGGCGGATCTCGCTGGTGCCCGCGCCGATTTCGTACAGCTTGGCGTCGCGCCACAGGCGGCCGACCGGGTATTCGTTGATGTAGCCGTTGCCGCCCAGGGTCTGGATCGCTTCGCCGGCCATCCAGGTCGCCTTTTCGGCGCTGTACAGGATGGCGCCGGCGGCGTCCTTGCGCAGCGCGCGCACCTGTTCCGGGCTGGTGGCGCGGTCGCAAGCCTGGCCGACGGCGTAGACGTAGGCGCGGCAAGCCATCATGGTCGAGTACATGTCGGCGATCTTGCCCTGCATGAGCTGGAACTCGCCGATCGCCTGGCCGAACTGCTTGCGCTCGTGGATGTAGGGGACGACCACGTCCATGCAGGCCGACATGATGCCCAGCGGACCGCCGGACAGCACGGTGCGTTCGAAGTCCAGGCCAGACATCAGCACGTTCACGCCTTTGCCGACGCCGCCCAGCACGTTCTCGACCGGCACTTCGCAATCCTGGAACACCAGCTCGCCCGTGTGCGAGCCGCGCATGCCCAGCTTGTCGAGCTTCTGGGCGATCGAGAAGCCCTTAAAACCTTTTTCGATCAGGAAGGCGGTCATGCCGCGCGGGCCGGCTTCCAGGTCGGTCTTGGCGTACACCACCAGGGTGTCGGCGTCCGGGCCGTTGGTGATCCACATCTTGGTGCCGTTCAGGACGTAGCGGTCGCCCTTCAGCTCGGCCTTGAGCTTCATGCTGACGACGTCGGAGCCGGCGTTCGGCTCGGACATGGCCAGCGCGCCCACGTGCTCGCCCGAGATCAGCTTCGGCAGGTACTTGCGCTTCTGCTCTTCGCTGCCGTTGCGCTTGATCTGGTTGACGCACAGGTTCGAGTGGGCGCCGTAGGACAGGCCGACCGAGGCCGAGGCGCGCGAGATTTCTTCCATGGCGACGATGTGCGCCAGGTAGCCCATGTTGGCGCCGCCGTATTCCTCGCCGACGGTGATGCCCAGCAGGCCCAGTTCTCCCATCTTCTTCCACAGGTCCATCGGGAACTGGTCGCTGCGGTCGATCTCCGCGGCGCGCGGTGCGATTTCAGCTGCCGCGAACTGTTGTACGGCTTCGCGCAGCGCGGCGATGTCTTCGCCATGGTCAAAGGTCAGGCCTGGGAGATGCAGCATGTCGTCCTCACGGTGAACGGTGGTTGAGCAGAATAGGGTGCATGATACTCGCCTCTTACGTTAACGTAAACGTCAACTAAGGGGCGAAAAAACCGGGCGTCAGCCCCATGACACCAGTCAGGCGGCGTCCTTGCGTTCGGTGCTTTCCGCCAGCAGGCGCCGGCATTCTTCTTCGTGCGCGGAGATTTCTTCCAGCGCCATCTCGATGTCGGCGCGCTGCTGTTCCAGG
The DNA here is from genome assembly GCF_020707265.1 of Massilia sp. IC2-477. Classification (GTDB taxonomy): domain Bacteria; phylum Pseudomonadota; class Gammaproteobacteria; order Burkholderiales; family Burkholderiaceae_D; genus Telluria. The sequence goes on along the minus strand of NZ_JAJFEQ010000002.1, from coordinate 190,732 downwards.
GTCACGCGCTGGTGGGCCAGCACGCCCAGGAAGCGTTCGATCTGGGCCGCGGTATCGCGCGGCGACTCGTACATGTCGACGATGCTCTTGATTTCCGACAGGGTCAGGCCGAGGCGCTTGCCGCGCAGGGTCAGCTTGAGCCGGGTACGGTCGCGCGGTGTGTAGACGCGGTTGCGGCCGCCCACGCCTTCGCGCTTGGGGCTGAGCAGTCCCTGGTCTTCATAGAAACGGATGGCGCGGGCGGTGATGTCGAATTCGCGGGCCAGTTCGGCGATGGTGTAGGTGACCATGGAAGCTACGGGTAAAAAAGCCTGGGCAAAGGAAGCAAAACGCGACATCGCTTACAATCGATGCCTGCGCATTTCCGTTTACGTTAACGTTAACGGCATTGTAGCGCGACCGCTTGCCGACGAATACGAAAGTTTTCCATGAACCCGCTCGAAGCCCAGCTGCACTATCCATTTGGCGACACCATCCCGGCGCCGGGTATGGTCCATGAGCTGGCGCCGGGCCTGCTGTGGATCCGCATGCCGCTGCCCTTTGCGCTCGACCACATCAACCTGTGGCTGCTGAAGGACGAGGTCGAAGGACGGACGGGCTGGAGCGTGATCGACTGCGGCGCCGGTACCGAGGCCACCCGCGCCGCCTGGGAGCAGGTGCTGGCAGAGGGCCTGCAGGGCGCGCCTCTGCTGCGCGTGTTCGCCACCCATTGCCATCCGGACCACGTCGGGCTGTCGGGCTGGCTCAGCGATCGCTTCGAAGCCCCGTTCTGGACCACCGCGGGTGAATTCGCCTTTGCGCGCATGATGGCGGCGGCGCTGCCGGGCGTGGACGGCCCCTCGGCCATTCCGCACTTCGAGCGCCATGGCCTAGTCGATCCGGCCATGCTCGACCAGATGCGCAGCCGCAAGAATTACTATCCGTCGCTGGTGCCGGCCGTGCCGGAAGCCTATACCCGCCTGCAGGATGGCGACACTGTCCAGGTCGGTAATATCGGCTGGCGCGTGATCACCGGTTTCGGTCATTCGCCCGAACACGCATCTTTATACTCGGAAGAACTGAAGGTCCTGATGTCGGGCGATATGGTGCTGCCGCGCATCTCGACCAATGTCTCGGTGTTCGCGGTCGAGCCGGAAGGAAATCCGCTCGCGCTCTACCTCGACTCGCTGAAAAAGTTCACAAACTTGCCTGAAGACACTCTTGTTCTCCCATCGCACGGTAAACCCTTCCGCGGGCTGCATACCCGCATTGCGCAGCTGCATGATCACCACGCAGCGCGCCTGGCCGAGGTCCTTGCCGCCTGCGTCGAACCGCGCTCCGCGGTCGACATCGTCCCCCTGATGTTCCGCCGCCAACTGGACGCCCACCAGCTCAGTTTCGCTCTGGGCGAGGCCCTGGCCCACCTGCACAAGCTGTGGCGCGACGGCATGCTGCGCCGCAGCCGTGGCAGCGACGGCATCATCCGCTTCCAGCTCGCCTGAAGGTTCCTGCACGCGTAGCCATGTTTATTGGCCACGCATAATTGTTGCATTCAATCGTGCAGCAATGTCATACTTTTTCCGATAGGATATATTTTCATCTCCCAAATGGGGTATGGCGCATCGTTTTCGAATTTGTAAAACATGCAAATTCTATTAGATAATCACATCTTTGTTACTTTTTTCAGGGTATGATTGTCCGTTGAGGCTTCTCTGCAGTAAGAAGCCGCCCACATGAATCGATAGCATCACAATGAATTCAACCAATGAACGGGAGAGCTTCAGTGAGCGCCTGCAACAGGCGCTGAAGAATGCCCACTACTCGCCCGATAGCCCGACCCGCCTCGCCAGGGAATTCAACATCCGTTTCGAAGGCCGCCCGATCACCGTCCATGCCGCGCGCAAGTGGCTGGTAGGTGAAGCCATCCCGACCCAGGAAAAGCTGCGCATGATCGCGCAGTGGCTGGGCGTGCCCGCCGACTGGCTGCGTTTCGGCGGCGCCGAGAACGCGGCCGCCGGCGCCGAGGCGAATGGCGGCGGCGCCCGTTTCGAGTCAGCCGACGTGAAGTTGATTGCAGATTTGCAACGCCTGGATGAGCATCATCGCCAGCTGGCACGCGAGTTCATCCGCATGCTGGTGCGCATGAATCACCAGAAACCAGAGCAAAAATAGTTTCGCATTTGCATTTTTCGTGACCTCCGGAACGCACAAATGGCCGGAGCTGGTTCATAATCAACTTGTGGCGAGCGGATCCGCCGCCACACGGTCACGTCAAGGAGCAGCTGCCGTATGCGAAACAACTACGCCAACACCGCCCAGCTCAAGGAACTGATGACCGCACCGCCGATGACGGCGGCGCGCCATGCTGAAGTGATGCGACAACGCAACGCCAAGCGGCGGATGATTGAGGAAGCGCGCGAGGCGAAGAAGGCCGACGACCCCTTCGACGGCGATAAGCGCTAGTTTAAGCCGACTGAGCCGGACTCAGGTGTCCGGCGTAGTTTTCATGCCGCCCCATCTCGGGGCGTTGGCATTGTCGAGCCCGAGCAGGTCGACCGCGCGGTCGACCGTGTGCTCGACCATCTCGTCGATCGTCGCCGGACGATGATAAAAGCTCGGCAGGGGCGGGAACACGATGCCGCCCATTTCCGTCACGGCCGTCATATTGCGCAGGTGCGCCAGGTTGAACGGCGTTTCGCGCACCATCAGCACCAGCCTGCGCCTTTCCTTCAGCATCACATCCGCCGCGCGCGTGACGAGGTTGTCCGACAGCCCGTGGGCGACGGCCGCCAGCGTTTTCATCGAACAGGGAGCGATGATCATGCCGTCGGTCTGGAACGAACCGCTGGCGATCGAGGCGCCGATGTCGCGGTTGCGGTGGACGACGTCGGCCAGCGCTTCGGCGTCGCGCCGCTGCAGGCCGAGTTCCTGGTGCAGGGTGAGGGAGGCGGCGTCGGAAATGACCAGGTGGGTCTCGACGCCGGGAGTCGCGTGCAGGCGCCGCAGCAGCTGCACGCCATAGACCGCGCCGGTCGCGCCGGTGATGGCGACGACGATTCGACGCGGACGCCCGGCCATTACTGGCCGTTCTTCAGCAGGGTCTGCAGTTCGCCCGATTCGTACATCTCGTTCATGATGTCCGAGCCGCCGATGAATTCGCCGCGCACGTACAGCTGCGGGATGGTCGGCCAGTTCGAGTAATCCTTGATGCCCTGGCGGACTTCGGCGTCTTCCAGCACGTTGACGGTGGCGATGTTGTCGACGCCGCAGGCTTTCAGGATCTGGATGGCGCGGCCCGAGAAGCCGCATTGCGGGAACTGGGCGGTTCCTTTCATGAACAGCACGACCGGGGTGTTGGTCACGGTGTCTTTGATCCAGGTTTGAACGTCGCTCATGTGTTTGCCTTCGGTGAGAATGGATAAGATGCCGACATTTTATAAGAATTCGGCAGGGCAGGTTCGCTTCCCTTCGGACTGTGACAATCGACGCATTTTTGCCAACAAATCCTCGTTATGATGGTTCCGTGCCACTCGAACGGGAGTCATCATGACCGCTTACCGAGGCTTCGCCTCCATGCCTTCCCCCCTGTTGTGGATCATGGCCGCGTTTTTCGTGATTCCCGGCCTGTACGACGTCATCACGGGGATGTTCCACGATACGCTGGAAGACATCCTGCTGAACGTCACCCAGCTGCTGGCCGGCGCCTTCCTGCTGTACTGCGCCGTGCAGGCCTGGCGCGACCGCCGTAGCGAGCTGGCGTCGAACCGCACGACCATGGTCGGCTACGCCTGCTTCGGGCTGTTCTGCCTGTGCTTCATGCTGAAGGCAGGGGCGACCGCGGTGCGCGTCTTCGCCTGAGCGCTGCATCAGCCACATACGCTTCCTCGCCCCCAATGGGCCGGACTGGTATGATCGCGCGGATCAACCTCGTCCCCGCACATCCATGGAACAAAAACCGACTCCCCGCACGCCCTCGGCCAACGCCAATTTCGTCATCGCGGCCCTGCTCGGGGTGCCCGGCCTGATCAACCTGGTCGAGGGCCTCCTTGGCCACGGCATCGGCCGGCTCATCTGCGGCATCGCCGCTCTCGCTTATGGACTGTTGCTGGCGCGCGACGGATTCGCGATCAAGAAAACGGGCCGTCCAGCCATGCCGCAATCGCGCATGCTGGTGCTCGGCTTCGTCTTCCTCAGTATCTATATGGTGGGGCTCTACCTCAAGCACGCTGGCTGAGGAGGGAACGGCCGAGGCAGACGGAGACTTCGCTGCCCAGGTATTTGCCCCAGGCCGGTGCGTCCGCATAGCCATGGCGCCGATAGAAGTCCACGGCACGTGCGTTGATGCGGCGCGTGGACAGCCGGATTTCGCGATATCCCAGCTTGCGGGCTCCTTCCTCGAGCGCCGCCAGCAAGGGTGCGCCGGCGCCGCTGCCCGGACGCGCATACATGCGTTTGAGTTCCGCCACGCCCGGCAGCAGCGGACGCAGCGCGCCGCAACCGAGCGGCTGGCCTTGCCCGTCGCGGGCAATCATGAACACCGCCTGCGGGCCGCGTACATCCTCGGGGTCGAAGGACGAGGCGCCGCTGTCGCCTGTGATCGCCCCCAGGGCCGCGTCGAGTTCCGCGATCAAGGCCCGCGCGTCCGGGCTGGCCGGGTCGGCAGGCGCGATGTTCACTTCTTCATTTTGGCAAAAGCGGCCGCCATCGCGCCGCCGGCACTCGGCGCCGGACGTTCCTGGCGCTGGTGCTGGGCCAGGCGCTTGCTGTCATTGCGGTCGCCGCGCTGTTCCGGACGCGCGCCGGGCTGCGGCGCACTGTCCGACAGGCGCATGGTCAGCGCGATACGCTTGCGCTTGGCGTCCACTTCCAGCACTTTCACCTTCACCACCTGGCCGGCCTTGACCACGGTGTGCGGATCCTTCACGAAGGTGTTCGACAGCGCCGAGATGTGCACCAGGCCATCCTGGTGCACGCCGATGTCGACAAAGGCCCCGAAGGCGGCGACGTTGGTCACCACGCCTTCCAGGATCATGTCCGGGCGCAGGTCCGAGATCTCTTCCACGCCTTCTTTAAACGTCGCGGTGGTGAACTCCGGACGCGGGTCGCGCCCTGGCTTTTCCAGTTCCTTCAAGATGTCGCTCACGGTCGGCACGCCGAATTTTTCATCAGCATACTTCGCCGGGTTCAGCGATTTGATGAGGGCACTGTCGCCGATCACCGCCTTCATGTCGCGCTTGATATCAAGCAGGATGCGCTCGACCACCGGATAGGATTCCGGGTGCACCGCCGACGCGTCGAGCGGGTTCTCGCCGTTCATCACGCGGAGAAAACCCGCGGCCTGTTCGAAGGTCTTGTCGCCCAGGCGCGGCACGCTTCTCAAGGCCGCGCGCGAGGTGAAGGCGCCCTTCATGTCGCGGTAGGACACGATGCTCTGCGCCACGCTGCTCGACAGGCCGGAGACGCGCGCCAGCAGCGCGCTTGATGCGGTGTTCACGTCCACGCCCACCGCGTTCACGCAGTCCTCGACCACGGCGTCGAGCGAGCGCGCGAGCTGGGTCTGCGACACGTCGTGCTGGTACTGGCCGACGCCGATGCTCTTCGGGTCGATCTTGACCAGTTCCGCCAGCGGGTCCTGCAGGCGGCGCGCGATCGATACCGCGCCGCGCAGCGAGACGTCGAGCTCCGGCAGTTCGCGCGATGCGAATTCCGAGGCCGAGTAGACCGAGGCGCCGGCTTCCGACACGACGATCTTGGTCAGCTTGAGCTCGGGACGCTGTTTGATGAGATCCTGGGCCAGCTTGTCGGTCTCGCGCGAGGCGGTGCCGTTACCGATCGAGATCAGGGACACCTTGTGCTTCGCCGCCAGCTGGCCGAGCACGTGCAGGGCGCCGTCCCAGTCGTTGCGCGGCTGGTGCGGGTAGACCGTGGCGGTATCGACCACCTTGCCGGTCGGGTCCACCACCGCCACCTTCACGCCGGTGCGCAGGCCAGGGTCCAGGCCCATGGTGGCGCGCGGGCCGGCCGGTGCGGCCAGCAGCAGCGCCTTCAAATTACGGGCAAATACCCCGATCGCATCGAGTTCGGCCTTTTCGCGCAGCAGACCCATCAGCTCGGTCTCGATGTACATGAAGCTCTTCACGCGCCAGGTCCAGCGTGCGGTGTCGAGCAGCCACTTGTCGGCCGGACGGCCGGCCGCCTTGATGCCGAAGGCGGCGCAGATGCGGCTCTCGCAGGGGTTGTGCGGGGCGTCCCACTTCGGTTTTTCCGGTTCCGAATCGAGGCGCAGGGTCACGTCCAGCACGCCCTCGCGGCGCCCGCGCATCAATGCCAGCGCGCGGTGCGAGGGGATGGTGGACAAGGTCTCGGAATAGTCGAAGTAATCGGCGAACTTCTCGCCTTCGTCCTCTTTTCCGGCCACGACCTTCGATTCGACCACGCCGTGCTCCTGCACATATTCGCGCAGCGACTGCAGCAGGGCCGCGTCTTCGGCGAAGCGCTCCATCAGGATCTGGCGCGCGCCGTCGAGGGCCGCTTTGGCGTCAAGCACGCCCGGGTTGGCGCCGCCGTCCGCATTGGTGAAGGCTTCACGCAGGTAGCCTGCGGCCGCCTCGTCCGGGTTCAGGTTCGGGTCGCCGAGCAGGGCGTCGGCCAGCGGCGCCAGGCCCGCTTCGATCGCGATCTGCGCCTTGGTGCGGCGCTTCTGCTTGTAGGGCAGGTACAGGTCCTCGAGGCGGGTCTTGTCTTCGGCCAGCGCGATCGACGCCAGCAGCTCCGGCGTCATCTTGTTCTGTTCCGTGATCGACGCGATGATCGCAGCGCGCCGGTCTTCGAGTTCGCGCAGGTAGCGCAGGCGCTCTTCCAGCAGGCGCAGCTGGGTGTCGTCGAGGCCACCGGTGGCTTCCTTGCGGTAGCGCGCGATGAAGGGGACGGTGGCGCCTTCGTCGAGCAGGGCGACGGCGGCTGCTACCTGGGCGGGTTTGGCGGACAGTTCGAGGGCGAGGCGTTGTTCGATGGAGGGCAGCATGGTGCGTGAACCTGGCGATTCAAAAAAGGTCAAGCGAACAATGATACGCAAACGCGGTGGATACACCAGTCTTGACAGCCGCGCGCGAACATGCGAGAACAGACGGCTGTGCGCACGACATGAAGTGAAGATGCGTGCACGCGCTTGGTGCGGGCAAGTTTTGTCCGCTACGTGCGATTCCGAACAAAACGGAAGCGTTCGTATGAAGGATAATGTTCGTTATTGTCGCTTTTAATACAGACACCCGAGGCCCATGCACACAGTCGATGATCATCGCGAGAACGCCAGCGACGCACCCGCAGCAGCACCCGCCGTCGCCCGCGCACCCGCACGCGCTCCCGCCCTGCCCGCACCGGTGGTGAGCTGGCTGCAAAGGGTCGAAGCGGCTGCGCATCCGCAGCCCAAGCTGACCGACGAGGTCGCCGATCCGAAGGCCGTGCAGTACAAGTTTGTCTACGTGATGGCCCCCACCAGCGGCGGACGCCATGTCGCCGTCTGCCTGTGCAAGGCGCGCCTGCGCCCGAACGGCGAGGTGGCCGCCGCCAGCCCGGTGAGCGAAGTGTTCTCGCTGCTGTCGGCGCCACCAAGCTACCTGGAAGGCGACGATGTCGACCTGGTGCGCTTCTTCATCGCGATGCGCAGCGGCTCGGCCCAGGGCACCAGCGCCACCGAACCGAAGGGCAAGGTCGGCGCCATCCTGCTGCAGATGCTGCTCGAGCAGGGCAAGCTGTTGTGGGCGAACTCGTGGTCCGACATGGCCAATGGCCTCGTGTATCCGCTGCAGGCCGGCCCGACCCGCCTGGCCAGCCTGGCCTGGCGTGACGAAGGCCGCGTCGCCAAGCTCGGATGGTCGGTGGAACCGGCCAAGGGCGCGACCCACAGCGGCGCCGACCTGATCGACTACATGCTGCCGACCGACCCGCCGTGGTATATCGACAACCTGTCGATCGGGCCGCTCGAACTGAACCGCGGCGGTATCGACATCTCGCTGGCCGAACTGCAGGCGCTGGTAGCCCAGGCCCCGACCCTCACCGGCACCGACAAGAAGCGCGTCTCGCAACTGCTGCTGGCGCACGGCCTGCAGCAGCTGATGCCGCTGCCGCAGCCGCTGACCCAGCGCCTGCGCAACGACGTCAAACCCATCCCGCACCTGCTGCTCGATTCGGTGCAGCTGGCCGACGGCGGCAGCCCGCGCTGGCACGACTTCGCGGTGCTGGCCTACGACTACGACGGCCAGCGCGTCTCCTTCGACCCGGCCCAGCGCGTGGTGCGCCAGATCGGCGACGTCACCGAGGTCATCGAGCGCGACCCGAAAGCCGAAGCCGCGGCCCTCAACCGGCTGAACGAGATCGGTTTCCGCAAGCCGGCCACCGCGCCTTTCAACGCGATGGCCGGCGCGCTGGTGCTGGACAGCCAGGCGCACTGGCTGCGCTTCGCCGAGAACGATCTCGACGCCCTGTCCGACGCCGGCTGGCACCTGCAGAAGTCGGCCAAGTACCGCTATGACGTGGTGCCGGTCGAAGACTGGTATGCCGACATCGACGAACCTGAAGAAGCAGGCAATGCCTGGTTCGAGCTGGAACTCGGCATCGTGGTGGCGCGCAAGCGCGTGCCGCTGCTGCCGGTGCTGGTGCAGCTGATCCGCAACGCGCCCGCGGACTTCGATCCCGCGGTTCTGGCCGCGCACGCCGACGCCGACGAGATGCTGGCCACCCTGCCGGACGGCCTGCGCGTGGCGCTGCCGTGGGGCCGCCTCAAGCCCATCCTGGCGACCCTGGGCGAGCTGTACTTCAACGACAAGATCAAGGCGCGCATGCGCATGTCGACGCTCGACGCGGCGCGCCTGGAAGAACTGGCGCGCGGCCTCGAGCTGCGCTGGACCGGCGGTGAGCGCCTGCGCGAAACCGGCCGCAAGCTGAGCCAGTTCGGCGCGGTCAAGAAGGTCGAACCGCCGAAAGGCCTGCAGGCCACGCTGCGCGACTACCAGCTGGACGGCCTGTCGTGGATGCAGTTCCTGCGCGAGTATGACCTCGGCGGCATCCTGGCCGACGACATGGGCCTCGGCAAGACCGTGCAGACCCTGGCGCACATCCTCACCGAGAAGGAAGCGGGCCGCCTGACCAGCCCGGCCCTGGTGATCGCCCCGACCAGCCTGATGGCCAACTGGCAGGACGAAGCCGCGCGCTTCGCCCCGGACCTGAAGGTGCTGCTCCTGCAGGGCAAGGAGCGCATGGACCTGTTCGACCAGATCGACAGCGCCGATATCGTCCTGACCACCTACGCGCTGCTGCCGCGCGACGAAGAAAAGCTGCGCGAGCACCACTACCACCTGGTGATCCTGGACGAATCGCACTACATCAAGAACACCCGTTCCAAGGCGGCGCAGACGGCCGGCTCGCTGAACGCCAACCACCGCCTGTGCCTGTCCGGCACCCCGCTGGAAAACCACCTGGGCGAGCTGTGGTCGCAGTTCCACTTCCTGCTGCCGGGCCTGCTGGGCGACGAGAAGACCTTCAACAACCAGTTCCGCCACCCGATCGAACGCCAGGACGACACGGTGCGCCGCATCCTGCTGAGCCGCCGCATCAAGCCCTTCCTGCTGCGCCGTACCAAAGACCACGTGGCCAAGGAACTGCCGGAAAAGACCGAGATGGTGCGCCGGATCGAGCTCTCCGGTCCTCAGCGCGACCTCTACGAGACGGTGCGCCTGGCGATGGACAAGAAGGTGCGCGACGAGATCGACCGCAAGGGCGTGGCGCGCAGCCAGATCGTCATCCTGGAAGCACTGCTGAAACTGCGCCAGGTCTGCTGCGATCCGCGCCTGGTCAAGGCCATGCCGGCCAAGAAGAATGCGGCGCCGGTGTCGGCCAAGCTGGCCGACCTGATGCAGATGGTCGAAGACCTGCTGCAGGAAGGCCGCAAGATCCTGGTCTTCTCGCAGTTCACCAGCATGCTGTTCCTGATCGAGGAAGAACTCGCGGCGCGCGGCATCCACTACGCCCTGCTCACCGGCGAGACGCGCGACCGCTCGGCCCAGGTGGCCGCCTTCCAGCAGGGCGCGGTGCCGATCTTCCTGATCAGCCTGAAGGCCGGCGGCGTGGGCCTGAACCTGACCGCGGCCGACACCGTGATCCACTACGACCCGTGGTGGAACCCGGCGGCCGAGAACCAGGCCACCGACCGCGCCTGGCGCATCGGCCAGGATAAGCCCGTGTTCGTATACAAGCTGATCGCCAAAGGTACGCTGGAAGAAAAGATCCAGCAGCTGCAGATGAAGAAGTCGGAGCTGGCGCAGTCGATCCTGTCCGAAGGCGAATCGCAGAAGATGGCGCTGACGCAGGAAGACCTGCAGGCGATCTTCGCACCGCTGGAAGACTGAGTTGTTCCGTAGGGTGGGCGGGACTTTAGTCCAGTGGACTAAAGTCCCGCCCACGCGGCGATCGGTGACCGCGTGGGCGGCTAAGCCGCCCACCCTACGGAGCCGAAAACAAAAAGGGCGACCGGCATGCCGGTCGCCCTTTTGTCGTTCAGGGGCTTGGGCTTACTTGTAGAAAGCCTCGACCTTGCCCTTCAGCTTGATCAGCATCGGCTTGCCTTTGCGGTCGAGCGTGCGGCCGGCGGCGACCTTGATCCAGCCTTCGCTGATGCAATACTCTTCCACGTCGTGGCGATCCTTGTCGTTGAAGCGGATGCCGATCTCGCGCTGGAAAACGTCGCGGTTATGAAAAGGGCTGCTCGGGTCGATCGAGAGCCGGTCCGGGAGTGGGGGGAGGGTAGCGGTATCGTTCATAGACGCGAATTATCCACCAACTGCGGGCGGCGTGGCGCATTTTTCAATATCCGCGCACAGGAAGGGCCGCAGGATATCGCGGTGCCCGCTTCTATACAAAGAGGCAAAAGCAACGATATACTCGCTGACAACGTTCATTGTCCCATCCATAAGAAAGTGCCCATGGCCAGAAGTACGCCCGCCGTCCCTCCTGCGCCGCACAGCCCGGAGCAGTCCAGCCCCGGCGCGGCCGGCCTCGATGCGCACTTTCGCACGATCGCCGAGCTTGGCGGCGACATCCCGTTCAGCATCGACCTCCCCGCACGCACGCTGCGCTACCTGAGCCCGGCCTTTACCGCCCTGCTGGGCCACGACGCCGGCGCGCTGCAGGCGGCCATCGCGGGCGGCGGCGTACGCCAGGCGCTGGGCGCGCTCGGCATGCATCTGGCCCAGAGTGGCGACGGCCAGCCCGGCGAGCGGCATGTGCAGGAAGTCGACGCGCGCAATGCCGACGGCCATCCGATCGGACTGGAGGTGATCACGACGGTGGTGCGCAATTCCGACGGCAGCAGTTCGCTGGTCGGTTTGCTGCGCGACCTGTCGCCGCAGCGCGCCCACCTGGCCGACCAGCGCCGCTTCGCCAGCATGCTGAACCACGAATTCCGCACCCCGCTGGCGACCATCGACGGCGCGATCCAGCGCCTGGAAGCGACGTCCCACGGTGCCGACGACGCGGTACGCCAGCGCTACCGCAAGATCGCGACCGCGGTGGACCGCCTGATCGAGATGCTGGACGAGTACCTGTCGCCGGACCGCATGGCCGCGATCGGCAAGGTGCGCCAGCCGAACACGATCGCCGCGCGCGAACTGCTGGAGGCCGGCGTGCAACAGGTGCGCGCGGCCGGGCGCGATGCCCGGGTCGAGACAGAGGACATGGAACTGGGATTGCGCGGCGAGCCCGAGGGCTTGCGCCTGGCGCTCAAGGTCCTGGTCGACAATGCCCTGCTGTTTTCGCCGGCCGGCAGCGGCGTGGCGCTGTCGGCGCGGCGCAGCGGCAGCGGGGTCGAGTTCACGGTGCGCGACGAAGGCGCCGGCGTGCCGCCGCAGGATGCCGAGCGCATCTTCGACAAGGGCTACCGCGGCAGCAACGCCGCCGGCCTGCCGGGCAACGGCCTCGGTCTCTATATGGCGCGCTCGATCGTCGACGTCCACGGCGGGATGCTACGCCTGGGAAATGCAGGCGAGGGCGAGGGCGGCGCCGAATTCAGGCTATGGCTACCCGCCCTGCATATAAGCGGACAACAACAACTTGCTTCAAGCAGTTCCAACAGTGATAATCGGAACGATCATTAACATGGCCAATCCATGACGCAGATACTGATTGTTGAAGACAATGGCGAATACGCGGACGACATGGCCGAATTCCTGCGGGAACTCGACCATGATGTCGCGATCGCCAGGACCGCGAGCGAGATGTGGGCGGCGCTGACGCGCACCCCGGCCGCGGTCGTCGTCCTCGACCTCGGCCTGCCCGACGAGGACGGTTTCAACGTCATTCCGCGCATGCGCCAGTTGTATCCCGAGATCGGCCTGCTGGTGCTGACCGGCCGCGTCGCTTTTGACCACCGCATCCTCGGCCTGCGCCTGGGCGCCGACCACTACCTCACCAAGCCGATCAAGTTCCCCGAACTGGCGGCCCATATCGAAGCCCTCGACCGCCGGGTGCGCCCGGCCGATCCGGCCCCGGCGCCGAGCAAGTGGACCCTGCGCGTGAGCGCGCGCCAGCTCGAGCTGGGCGGCAAGGTGATCGACCTGACCGAAAAGGAGTGCAATTTCCTGCACCTCCTGACCATCAACACCCGTCCGGTCCCGCGCCACGTGATCGTGGCCGGCATGGGCGGCGAAGACCCGGACGCCAGCCGCCGGGTCGACATGCTGGTCTACCGCCTGCGCAAGAAAGCGCGCTCCGGCCTCGGCCAGGACCTGCCGCTGCGCAGTGCCTACGGTGAAGGCTACAGCCTCTCGGCTGGCTTCACCCTCGCCTGAGCTGCAAAGCCCTCCGCAGTCTAATTGGGGACAGAGTCAGCCATATTTTTGGCGGCCATGAGATTAATTGGGGACAGAGTCGAATTTCTCGGATAAAATGCCTGCTCGACTTTTGAGCACGCCATGGCACGCCTTCCCCGACTCATCATCCCGAACCAACCGCAGCACCTGATCCAGCGCGGCAACAACCGCCAGCCGATCTTCCATGAAGAGGAAGATTACCAGCGCTTCCTCGCCTGGCTGAAGGAAGCAGCGCGCTTCTACCAGGTGGCGGTCCATGCCTATGTGCTGATGCCGAACCACATCCACTTGCTGGCCACGCCCTCGGACAATGTCGGACTGGCGCTGATGATGCAGAAGGTGGGCCGCTTCTACGTCCCCTGGTTCAATAACAAGTACGCGCGCAGCGGCGGCCTCTTCGAAGGGCGTTTCCGCACTTCGCTGGTGGACACCGAACACTATTTCCTGGCTTGCAGCCGGTATATCGAGCTCAACCCGGTGCGCAATGGCCTTACGACGGGCCCCCTCGACTACCCCTGGTCGAGCTACGCCCACCACACGGGCGTGCGCACCGATGCCCTGGTCACCGACCATCTGCTTTACTGGGGCTTGGGCAACACCCCCTTCCAGCGCGAGGCGGCGTACACCGAGCTGGTCATGCAGGGCATTCCTCAGGACGAAGTCGACTTCATCACTGCTTCCGTCCTGAAGAACCAGCCCCTGGGTTCCGACGCCTTCAAGGCCGAGTTGGAGCGCAAGACCAGGCGCCAGATCCTGCCGGCCAAGCGCGGACGACCGTTCAGGGAACCGATCCCGCCACGTCCCGAGCCCTAAGGGCCTGCCCATCCGGTCTACGGCACGATGTTTCGTGCCGTTTTTTTTTATTCGTTCATCGAACAGCTGATTCATAAGAATCAAGGACTTATAGGCGAGTCACGGGACTTGTCCGTCTCTTGATTCACTCTGTCCCTAATTAAATTGAAGTTCCAAAAGTTGTCAAACAATTCGACTCCGACCCTAATTATTCTTGTTGCTGTCTCTGCTGCGTTGCACTATTCTCGGTCCTCGACCCCCGATAAAGTTGTGGAGATTGCCTCATGATTGCCCAAGGTTTGTACGATCCCGCCAATGAGCACGATGCCTGCGGCGTCGGTTTCATCGCCCATATCAAGGGCAACAAGAGCCACTCGATCATCGAGCAGGGCCTGCAGATCCTGAAGAACCTGGACCACCGCGGTGCGGTCGGCGCCGACCCGCTGATGGGCGACGGCGCCGGCATCCTGATCCAGATTCCGGACCAGTACTTCCGCGACGAGATGGCCAAGCAGGGCGTCGAACTGCCGCCGCCCGGCGAGTACGGCGTCGGCATGGTGTTCCTGCCGAAGGAACACGCTTCGCGCATCGCCTGCGAACAGGAAATCGAGCGCGCCGTGCGCATCGAAGGCCAGGTCGTGCTCGGCTGGCGCAACGTGCCGGTCGACGAGACCATGCCGATGTCGCCCTTCGTGAAGAAGAAGGAACCGGTGATCCGCCAGATCTTCATCGGCCGCGGCCCGGACATCATGGTCACCGACGCGCTCGAGCGCAAGCTCTACGTCATCCGCAAATCGTCCGGCCACGCGATCCAGGCCCTGAAGCTCCTGCACGGCAAGGAGTTCTTCGTGCCCTCGATGTCGGCCCGCACCATCGTCTACAAGGGCCTGCTGCTGGCCGACCAGGTCGGCGTCTACTACAGGGACCTGCAGGATCCGCGCTGCATCTCGGCCCTGGCGCTGGTGCACCAGCGCTTCTCGACCAACACCTTCCCGGAATGGCCGCTGGCCCACCCCTACCGCCTGATCGCGCACAACGGCGAGATCAACACCGTGAAGGGCAACTTCAACTGGACCCGCGCCCGCGAAGGCATGCTCAAGTCAGCCGTGCTGGGCGAAGACCTGGGTAAACTCTTTCCGCTGATTTACGAAGGCCAGTCCGACACCGCCTGCTTCGACAACGCGCTCGAACTCCTGGTGATGGCCGGCTATCCGGTGGCCCAGGCGATGATGATGATGATCCCGGAAGCCTGGGAAAACCACACGTCGATGGACGACAACCGCCGTGCCTTCTACGAATACCACGCCGCGATGATGGAACCCTGGGACGGCCCCGCCGCCATGGCCTTCACCGACGGCCGCCACATCGGCGGCACCCTCGACCGCAACGGCCTGCGCCCGGCGCGCTATGTGATCACCGAGGACGACCTGGTGGTGATGGCTTCCGAATCGGGCGTGCTGCCGATTCCCGAATCGCGCATCGTCAAGAAGTGGCGCCTCCAGCCGGGCAAGATGTTCCTGATCGACCTGGAAGCCGGCCGCATCATCGACGACAAGGAACTGAAGGACACCTACTCGAACGCCAAGCCCTATAAGGCCTGGATCAAGTCGGTGCGCATCAAGCTCAACGAAATCAAGCTGTCCGAATCGCAGCTGCTGCAGCACCGCGCCAAGGATGCGCAGGGCGAGAAGGCCCCGATCGCGCTGCTGGATCGCCAGCAGGCCTTTGGCTACACCCAGGAAGACCTGAAGTTCCTGATGGCGCCGATGGCGGTGCTGGCCGAGGAAGCCACCGGCTCGATGGGCAACGACTCGCCGCTGGCGGTGATGTCGAACAAGCTGAAACCCCTATATCACTACTTCAAGCAGCTGTTCGCCCAGGTGACCAATCCGCCGATCGACCCGATCCGCGAAAGCATGGTGATGTCGCTGGTGTCCTTCATCGGACCCAAGCCCAACCTGCTGGATACCAATAACGTCAACCCGCCGATGCGCCTGGAAGTCTCGCAGCCGATCCTCGGCTTCGACGACATGGCGCGCCTGCGCGGCATCAGCTCGCACACCGGCGGCAAGTTCAAGTCCTATGAGCTGAACATCTGCTATCCGGTCGCCTGGGGCAAGGAAGGCATCGAAGCCTCGCTCGCCTCGCTGTGCGCGGAAGCCGTGGACGCGGTCAAGTCGGGCCACAACATCCTGATCGTCTCGGACCGCAACATGTCGAGCGAGCAGGTGGCGATCCCGGCGCTGCTCGCGACTTCCACCATCCACCAGCACCTGGTGGGCCGCGGCCTGCGCGCCTCCACCGGCCTGGTGGTGGAAACCGGCTCGGCGCGCGAGACCCATCACTTCGCCCTGCTGGCCGGCTACGGCGCGGAAGCCGTGCACCCTTACCTGGCGCTCGAAACCCTGGCCGACCTGGCGCACAACCTGCCGCACGAGATGGACGCCGACAAGGCGATCTACAACTACACCAAGGCGGTCGGCAAGGGCCTGATGAAGGTGATGTCCAAGATGGGCATCTCGACCTACATGTCCTACTGCGGCGCCCAGATCTTCGAGGCCGTGGGCCTGAACAAGTCGCTGGTCGACAAATACTTCCGCGGCACCTCGTCGACGGTGGAGGGCATCGGCCTGTTCGAAGTGGCGGAAGAAGCGCTGCGCCTGCATTCGCTCGCCTTCGGCAACGACCCGATCCTCGCCAACGCTCTCGACACCGGCGGCGAATATGCCTTCCGCGTGCGCGGCGAAGACCACCTGTGGACCCCGGACGCCATCGCCAAGCTGCAGCACTCGACCCGCGCCAACAACTACAGCACCTATAAAGAGTACGCGCAGATCATCAACGACCAGAGCCGCCGCCACCTGACCCTGCGCGGCCTGTTCGAGTTCAGGATCGATCCGTCGAAAGCCATCCCGCTGGAGGAAGTCGAACCGGCCAAGGACATCGTCAAGCGTTTTGCTACCGGCGCGATGTCGCTCGGTTCGATCAGCACCGAAGCCCACGCCACGCTGGCGATCGCGATGAACCGCATCGGCGGCAAATCGAACACCGGCGAAGGCGGTGAAGACCCGCGCCGCTACATGGGCGAGTTCAAGGGCATCAAGATCGCCAAGGGCGAAACCCTGGCCTCGATCCTGGGCTCGGACCGCGTCGTGGCCGACATCCCGCTGGAAGAAGGCGACTCGCTGCGCTCGAAGATCAAGCAGGTGGCCTCGGGTCGCTTCGGCGTCTCCGCCGAGTACCTGGCATCGGCCGATCAAATCCAGATCAAGATGGCGCAAGGCGCCAAGCCGGGCGAAGGCGGCCAGCTGCCGGGCCACAAGGTGACCGAATACATCGCCAGCTTGCGCGTGTCGGTGCCGGGCGTGGGCCTGATCTCGCCGCCGCCGCACCATGACATCTATTCGATCGAAGACCTGGCCCAGCTGATCCACGACCTGAAGAACGCCAACCCGAACGCCTCGATCTCGGTGAAGCTGGTGTCGGAAGTCGGCATCGGCACCGTGGCCGCGGGCGTCTCCAAGGCCAAGGCCGACCATGTGGTGGTCGCCGGCCACGACGGCGGCACCGGCGCGTCGCCGCTGTCCTCGGTCAAGCATGCCGGCACTCCGTGGGAACTGGGCCTGGCCGAGACCCAGCAGACGCTGGTGCTCAACGGCCTGCGCAGCCGTATCCGCGTCCAGGCCGATGGCCAGATGCGTACCGGCCGCGACGTCGTGGTGGCCGCGATGCTGGGCGCCGACGAAATCGGTTTTGCGACCGCACCGCTGGTGGTGGAAGGCTGCATCATGATGCGCAAGTGCCACCTGAATACCTGCCCGGTGGGCGTGGCGACCCAGGACCCGGTCCTGCGCGCCAAGTTCCAGGGCAAGCCCGAGCACGTGGTGAACTACTTCTTCTTCGTCGCCGAAGAAGCACGCCAGATCATGGCGCAGCTGGGCATCCGCAGCTACGACGAACTGATCGGCCGTACCGACCTGCTGGACAAGGCCAAGGCCGTTGGACACTGGAAGGCACAGGGCCTGGACTTCTCGAACATCTTCTACCAGCCGAAGACGGATTCGCCGCGTGCCCTGTTCCACACCGATGGCCAGGACCACGGCCTCGACCGCGCGCTGGACCACAAGCTGATCGCCCAGGCCAAGGCCGCGCTGGAGAAGGGCGAACGCGTGTCCTTCATCTCGCCGGTGAAGAACCTGAACCGCACCGTGGGCACCATGCTGTCGGGCGAAGTGGCCAAGCGCTACGGCCATGCCGGCCTGCCGGACGACACCATCCACATCCAGCTGCAGGGCACCGCCGGCCAGTCGGCCGCGGCCTTCCTGGCGGCCGGCATCACGATCGACCTGGTGGGCGAGGGCAACGACTACGTCGGCAAGGGCCTGTCGGGCGGCCGCATCATCGTGCGTCCGAACACCGAGTTCCGTGGCTGGGCAGTGGACAACATCATCGTCGGGAACACGGTGCTGTATGGCGCGATTGCCGGCGAAGCCTTCTTCAACGGCGTGGCCGGCGAACGCTTCGCGGTGCGTAACTCGGGCGCCACGGCAGTGGTCGAGGGCTGCGGCGACCACGGTTGCGAATACATGACCGGCGGTACCGTCGTGGTGCTGGGCGAGACCGGCCGCAACTTCGCGGCGGGCATGTCGGGCGGCGTCGCCTACGTGTACGACCCGAAGGGCGAGTTCGAGGCGAAGTGCAATACGTCGATGGTCAACCTGGAGCCGGTCTTGACGACCAAGCAGCAGGGCGACAAGGCAGGCTGGCACAGCCAGACCCGCGATGGCGAGCGCGAATCGGATGAGGTCATCCTGCGCCGCCTGATCGAGCGCCACTTCAAGCACACCGGCTCGACCCGCGCGCGCAACCTGCTGGACGACTGGGCCAACAGCCGCGGCAAGTTCGTCAAGGTCTTCCCGACCGACTACAAGCGGGCGCTCGAAGAGATGCACAACTCGAGCATGGAAGAGGCGAACGACAAGATCGAGCTCGCAGCTTAGCGCCTAACAATTCCCCCCATGGCTGCGTTGCATCGTCTCGCCGTACTATCGTACTGTCTTCGACGATGCGCCTTGCCCTGGTGGTTTTGTTAGACGCTCTTAATCGGAAATAAGGAAAACAACGTGGGCAAAATTACCGGCTTCATGGAATTCGAACGGCAGGAAGAGGGTCACCTCGAACCCACCGATCGCGTCAAGAACTACAAGGAATTCGTGCTGACCCTGACCGACGGCCAGGCCAAGGTGCAGGGGGCGCGCTGCATGGATTGCGGCATCCCCTTCTGTAACACGGGCTGCCCGGTCAACAACATGATCCCGGACTGGAATGACCTGGTCTACCACGGCAACTACCGTGCGGCCGTCGAGAACCTCCATTCGACCAACAACTTCCCCGAGTTCACCGGCCGCATCTGCCCGGCGCCCTGCGAATCGGCCTGCACCCTGGGCATCAACGACGACCCGGTCGGCATCAAGTCGATCGAGCGCAAGATTGCGGACGCAGGCTGGGAGCACGGCTGGATCGTGCCGCAGCCGGCGGCAAGCAAGACCGGGAAGAAGGTCGCCGTGGTCGGCTCCGGCCCCGCGGGCCTGGCCGCCGCCCAGCAGCTTGCGCGCGTGGGCCACGACGTGACCGTGTTCGAGAAGAGCGACCGCATCGGCGGCCTGCTGCGCTACGGGATCCCCGACTTCAAGATGGAGAAGGGCCTGATCGACCGCCGCGTGGAGCAGATGCAGGCCGAGGGCGTGGTGTTCCGCACCAGTGTCCTGATCGGCAAGGATTTCCCGGCTACCGTCAGCAACATGGCGCGCGACACCATCTTCCCGGAAGACCTGGAAAAGGACTTCGACGCCGTCGTGCTGGCCGGCGGCGCCGAGCAGCCGCGCGACCTGCCGGTCCCGGGCCGCGAACTGAAGGGCGTGCACTTCGCAATGGATTTCCTGCCGCAGCAGAACCGGGTGAACGCCGGCGACAAGCTGAAGGACCAGATCAAGGCCACCGGCAAACACGTGGTCGTGATCGGCGGCGGCGACACCGGTTCCGACTGCGTCGGCACCTCGAACCGCCACGGCGCCGCGTCCGTGACCCAGTTCGAGCTGATGCCGATGCCGCCGGAGCACGAGAACAAGCCGCTGGTCTGGCCCTACTGGCCGACCCGCCTGCGCACCTCGTCCTCCCATGAGGAAGGCTGCCAGCGCGACTGGGCGGTGGCCACCAAGCGCCTGGAAGGCAAGGGTGGCAAGCTGGAAAAGCTGGTCGCCTGCCGCGTCGAGTGGAAGGACGGCAAGATGATCGAAGTCCCGGACTCGGAATTCGAGATGAAAGCCGACCTGGTGTTCCTGGCCATGGGCTTCGTGTCGCCGGTGCAGAACGTGCTGGACGCCTTCGGCGTGCAAAAGGATGCCCGCGGCAATGCCCGCGCCGCGACCGAGGGGGAGCGTTCCTACCAGACCTCGAAGCCGAACGTGTTCGCCGCCGGCGACATGCGCCGCGGCCAGTCGCTGGTCGTATGGGCAATCCGCGAAGGGCGACAGTGTGCCCGTGCGGTCGATGAATTCCTGATGGGAAGTTCGGTACTGCCGCGCTGACGCGGCAAACCCGGGACAAAGGCGGCTGCGGCCGCCTTTTCTTTTGGCTCGCCGGTCCGGCTGTGGATATGGACCAACAAGCAGCGGCTTTTTGACACTTACCGACACACTTATGTGCGTGCCCGCACGACCATTCGGGGGCTGATTTCTTTAGCCTAGGGTTTATTGCAGCGCATCACATGACATGCAGGTGAGCGCTGCATGAACATCAGTCACAAATTATTGCTCATCAGCATTTATTGATAGAATTCAATAAAGAGCAACATTGCTAGACATACATATCTCTGAAAAAACAAGAGCTTACACGCACAAATATCTGACCCATGGGTTAGTTTTGTTGTAATAGTACCTCGTGAAAGCGGGCCAAAATGGGGCAGCGCAAGCGAGGGTTGAGCTTTCTGCACTACAATAACGGATTACCCAAATACCAATCACGCTGTGTCGAACCTAGTCGAAATCCGCGATCTGCACTTTGCGTACGGAGAGCGTTCCATCCTGTCGAACCTCCGCATGGATTTTCCACGCGGCAAGCTCGTCGCCGTCATGGGCGGCTCGGGCTGTGGCAAGACGACCGTCCTGCGCCTGATCGGCGGCCAGATCCGCCCCCAGCGCGGTGAAGTGCGCGTGAATGGCGAAGTCGTGCACAAGCTCAATACCGAAGGCCTGTACCGCCTGCGCCGCCGCATGGGCATGCTGTTCCAGTTCGGCGCCCTGTTTACCGACCTGTCCGTATTCGACAACGTCGCCTTTCCGCTGCGCGAGCACACCGACCTGCCGGAAGAGCTGATTCGCGACCTGGTCCTCATGAAGCTGAACGCCGTCGGCCTGCGCAATGCGCACAAGCTCAAGCCTGCCGAGATCTCCGGCGGCATGGCGCGCAGGGTGGCGGTGGCGCGCGCCGTCGCGCTCGATCCGGAACTGATCATGTACGACGAGCCTTTCGCCGGCCTCGATCCGATCTCGATGGGCGTTACCGCCAACCTGATCCGCAACCTGAACGATGCCCTCGGCTCGACCTCGATCCTCGTGTCGCACGACGTGCACGAATGCTTCGCCATCGCCGACTACGTGTACTTCATGTCGGCAGGCAAAATCGTTGCGGAAGGCACGCCGGCCGAGCTGCGCGTCTCGGAAGACCCCTACGTGAAGCAGTTCGTGAACGCCGCGCCGGACGGCCCCGTGCCCTTCCACTATCCGGGCAAGTCGCTGGCCGACGACCTCGGGCTGGGAGCGCGCAAATGATTACCCGCCTCCTGGAAACCATCGGGCGCAACGTGCGCGAGGCCATTGCCAGCGTCGGCTTCGCTACCCGTGCCTTCTTCAACCTGCTCAGCGTTTCGCCCGGCTCGTTCAAGCGTCCGGCCCTGATCTCGGAGCAGGTCCACTTCATCGGCAATTATTCGCTGGTGATCATCATCGTCTCCGGCCTGTTTGTCGGCATGGTGCTCGGGCTGCAGGGCTATTACACCCTGAACCAGTACGGCGCCGAGCAGGCGCTGGGGCAGGTGGTGGCGCTGGCGCTGGTGCGCGAGCTGGGCCCGGTCGTGACCGCGCTGCTGTTCGCCGGCCGTGCCGGCACCTCGCTAACGGCCCAGATCGGCCTGATGAAAGCGGGCGAGCAGCTGTCCGCCATGGAAATGATGGCAATTAATCCGGTCCAACGTGTGCTGGCCCCGCGTTTCTGGGGCGGCGTCATTGCCATGCCGATCCTGGCGGCCATCTTCTCGGCCGTGGGCGTGTTCGGCGGCTACCTGGTCGGCGTCCAGCTGATCGGCGTCGACGAAGGCGCGTTCTGGTCGCAGATGCAGGCCGGTGTGGATGTGCGCGCTGACGTACTGAACGGTGTGCTCAAAAGCTTTATCTTCGGTGTCGCGGTCACGTTCACGGCGCTGTTCCAGGGTTACCAGACCAAGCCAACGCCGGAAGACGTGTCGCGCGCTACCACGCGCACCGTCGTCATCGCGTCGCTGCTGGTCTGGGGCCTGGACTTCATCATGACCGCTTTGATGTTTAATAAGTAATAGGGTATTCGTATGCATCGCAAAACTATCGACGTCTGGGTTGGCCTGTTTGTCCTGCTGGGCATGGCCTCGCTGCTGTTCCTGGCCCTGCAGGCAGGCAACATGAGCACGATTTCGTTCAGCAAGACCTACGCCGTGACCGGCAAGTTCGACAACATCGGCGGCCTCAAGCCGCAGGCACCGGTGAAGAGCGCCGGCGTGGTGGTCGGCCGCGTGGGGGAAATTACCTTCGACGACAAGACTTACCAGGCGCTCGTGCGCCTCGATATGGAGCCAGGCTATAAATTCCCCAAAGACAGTTCGCTCAAGATCTTGACTGCCGGCTTGTTGGGTGAGCAGTACATCGGCATCGAACCGGGCGGCGACACCAAGAACCTGGTGGATGGCGACCGCATCGCCCGTACCCAGTCGGCGACGGTGCTGGAAGACTTGATTAATCAATTTATCTATAGCAAGGCCGCTGAAGGAAAGGAAGGTAGTGAATGAAACACATGCCATATCCCCGTGTACACGGCCTGGCGGCACTCGCCGCCGCGCTGCTGCTGACCGGCTGCGCCACCACCAATCCGCAGGATCCGCTGGAAGGCTATAACCGTACCGTGTTCCGCTTCAACGATGCGGTCGACCGTACCGTGCTGAAGCCGACCGCCACCGCCTACAAGAACGTGACGCCGAGCTTCGTGCAAACTGGTGTAGGCAACTTCTTCGGCAACCTGTCCGATGCCTGGAGCGCGGTCAACAACCTGCTGCAAGGCAAGGGCCAGGCCGGCATGGGCGACGTCACCCGTGTCGCCGTCAACTCGACCTTCGGCATCTTCGGCCTGCTCGACATCGCCTCGGAAGCCGGCATCCCGAAGCATAACGAGGATTTCGGCCAGACCCTGGGTACCTGGGGCGTCCCGAGCGGTCCCTTCTTGATGTTGCCGATCCTGGGCCCATCTACGGTGCGTGACACCGCGGCGCTGCCGGCCGACATCGGCGGCGACATCTGGAAGTACAAGGAACCGGCCAACTGGCGCAACATCGGCGCCGGCGTGCGCGTCGTCGACAAGCGCGCCCAGCTGCTGGATGCCTCGGGCCTGCTGGAGGACGCCGCGCTGGACCGCTACGAGTTCATCCGCGACGGCTACATGCAGCGCCGCCAGAGCCAGGTCTACGACGGCAATGTGCCGCGCCAAGCGGATGAGGCCGATGCACCGGCCGATGCGGCCACCAGCAACGCCGAACCCGCGGCAGACCCGGCCGGCAAAGCGTCCGCCGACAAGCCGGCCGGTTCACAAACGGTTACACAACCGGTGTCATCCGAGAAGCCTTAAGAAGAGTTAACCGGGGATATGCCGCGCCGGCAATAGTACGGCGCAGCCCCACCGACAAAGGAAAACGACACATGAAACCAGTCATTCAACTGATCGCAGCCGCTACCGCCACCATCGCCTTTGCCACCTCGGCCATCGCCGCGGAAGCCCCTGACGCGCTGGTCAAGCGCATCAGCGCCGACGTCATCGACACCGTGAAGGCCGACAAGGACATCCAGGCCGGCAACCGCAACAAGATCATGGATCTCGTGAACTCCAAGATCCTGCCGCACGTCGATACCGAAAAGATGACCCAGCAGGCAGCCGGCCGCTTCTGGCGCCAGGCCACTCCGGAGCAGCAGAAGGCCCTGACCAAGGAATTCACCACCCTGCTGGTCTACACCTACTCGGGCGCGCTGTCGACCATCAAGAACGAAACCGTCGAGTTCAAGCCGATGCGTGCTGAAGCCGGCGCCACCGACGTCGAGGTGCGTTCGCAGGTGAACGTCGCCCGCGGCGAGCCGATCACCCTGAACTACCGCCTGGCCAATGGCCCGCAGGGCTGGAAGATCTACGACATCAACGTGCTGGGCGCCTGGCTGGTCGAGACCTACAAGGGCACCTTCGCCAGCCAGATCGGCAAGAGCGGCATCGATGGCCTGATCAAGAGCCTGGCCGAGCGTAACGCCCAGCTGGCATCCAAGCCGCTGAAGGCCCCGAAATAATGGCCGAAGCCAATACGATGCTCTCGCTCGATGCCTTGACCTTCCAGAGCGCCAGCGGCGCGCTGGAGCAGGGCATTGCTGCGATCGCCGCCGGCGAAACCGTGTTCGACCTCGGCGGCGTCAGCGCCGCCGACTCGTCCGGCGTGGCGGTACTGCTGGCCTGGCAGCGCCGTGCGCGCGCCGCCGGCCAGCGCCTCAGTTTTATCAACGTTCCCGAGAACGTGCAAAAGCTGGCCGCGCTGTACGGCGTGGACGGCCTGCTGTCGCAATCCTGATGCTGTTCCCCCGGCCGGACCATATCGGTCCGGCCGCGCGTCTCTCTCACGCGCTGGTTTTTTTCCGCCAGCCTCTTGCATTCTTGATTTCACCTATAATGGGCCGTTTCACCCGCACGGCCTGGCGCGCCCGCGCCATCCCTTCCGAACAAGAATGACAGCGATCCAGATTAACAGCGTCGAGAAAAGCTACAAGGGCTTCAAGGCCCTGAAGGGCGTTTCCCTGACCATCGAGGAAGGCGAGTTCTTCGGCCTTCTCGGCCCCAACGGCGCCGGCAAGACCACCCTGATCTCCACCGTGGCCGGCCTGATCCGCCCGGACGTCGGCAACATCACCATCCATGGCCACGACGTGGTCACCGACTTCCGCGAAGCGCGCAAGCGCCTTGGCGTGGTGCCGCAGGAACTGGTGTTCGATCCCTTCTTCACCGTGCGCGAAACCCTGCGCCTGCAGTCGGGCTACTTCGGGATCAGGAACAACGACGCCTGGATCGACGAGGTGATGCACAACCTCGATCTCACCAACAAGGCCGACGTCAACATGCGCGCCCTGTCGGGCGGCATGAAGCGGCGCGTGCTGGTGGCCCAGGCGCTGGTGCACAAGCCGCCGGTGATCGTGCTGGACGAGCCGACCGCCGGCGTCGACGTCGAACTGCGCCAGACCCTGTGGAAGTTCATCTCGCGCCTGAACCGCGAAGGCCACACCGTGGTGCTGACCACCCACTACCTGGAAGAAGCCCAGGCCATGTGCCAGCGCGTCGCCATGCTGAAGCTCGGCGAGGTGGTGGCGCTGGATACCATGTCGGCCCTGCTGCGCCGCGTGTCAGGCTCGCAGCTGGTGGTGAACCTGAAGAGCGGCGACCTGCCCGAAGGCCTGCGCCACCTGGTCTCGCACGATGAGCACGTGAACGGCAACCGCTATACCCTGCGCGTGAACGACGTCAACGAGGTCGAGCCGATCCTGGCCAGCCTGCGCGTGCACGGCGCCGTGATCGACGAGATGCAGCTGGAGCAGGCCGACCTGGAAGACATCTTCCTGCAGGTCGTGGGCGACAAACAACCGGGAGGCCCGCAATGAACCTGTTCTCCGTGGGTTTCCGCACCCTGTTCTACAAGGAGTCGCTGCGCTTCTGGAAGGTGGCAACCCAGACCATCGCGGCGCCGGTCGTCACCGCCATGCTCTACCTGCTGATCTTCGGCCACGTGCTGGACGGCCGGGTCGAGATGCTGGAAGGCGTCAGCTATACCTCCTTCCTGATTCCCGGCCTGGTGATGATGAGCGTGCTGCAGAACGCCTTCGCCAACTCGTCGTCGTCGCTGATCCAGTCCAAGATCACCGGCAACCTGGTGTTCATCCTGCTGCCGCCGCTATCGCATGCCGAAATCCTGTCGGCCTACATCGCCGCGTCGATCCTGCGCGGGCTGGCGGTCGGCTTCGGCGTGTTCGTGATCACCGCCTGGTTTGCCCACCTGAGCTTCGTGGCGCCGCTGTGGATCGTGGTGTTCGCCTTCCTGGGCGCGGCCATTCTCGGCACCATGGGCGTCATCGCCGGCATCTGGGCCGAGAAGTTCGACCAGCTGGCCGCTTTCCAGAACTTCCTGATCATGCCGGCCACCTTCCTGGCCGGGGTGTTCTATTCCATCCAAAAACTGCCGCCGTTCTGGCTCGCGGTCTCGCATTTCAACCCGTTCTTTTATATGATTGACGGGTTCCGCTATGGGTTCTTCGGCAAGTCCGACGTCTCGCCCTGGACCAGCCTGGCCATCGTGTCGGTGTTCCTGGTGGTGCTGGCGGCCATCGCGGTCAATATGCTCAAGCGCGGCTACAAGCTACGCCACTAAAGAATTCACTGGAGTCCCTCGTGTCGACAACCCCCGAACTGATCCACGGCTACATCAGCGCCGGCCTCGAATGCACCCACCTCGAGGTGGAAGGCGACGGCCAGCATTTCACCGCCGTCATCGTCTCGCCAGCCTTCGCCGGCAAGCGCCCGATCCAGCGCCACCAGCTGGTGTACGCCGCGCTCGGCGACCGCATGCGCGAGGAAATCCACGCGCTGTCGATGAAAACCCTCACCCCTGACGAGTACCAAGGTTAATCTATGGATAAGCTCCAGATTGTCGGCGGCAAGCGCCTGAACGGCGAGATCCCGGTTTCCGGCGCCAAGAACGCGGCCCTGCCCATCCTGTGCGCCGGCCTGTTGACCGGCGGCGACCTCGAACTGTCGAACGTGCCGCGCCTGCACGACGTGCGCACCATCCTCAAGCTGCTCGAGCAGACCGGCCTCAAGGTGACTCAGGACGACGAACGCGTCACCCTGAACGGTTCGAACATCACCTCGCTCGAAGCGCCCTATGAGCTGGTGAAGACCATGCGCGCCTCGATCCTGGTACTGGGACCGCTGCTGGCCCGCTTCGGCCAGGCCAAGGTGTCGCTGCCGGGCGGCTGCGCAATCGGCTCGCGTCCCGTCGACCAGCACATCAAGGGCCTGCGCCAGATGGGCGCCGAGATCACGATCGAAGGTGGCTACATCTATGCCAAGACCAACGGCAAGCTGAAGGGCGCGCGCATCCATACCGACATGATCACCGTGACCGGCACCGAGAACCTGCTGATGGCGGCGACGCTGGCGGAAGGCGAGACCGTGCTGGAAAACGCCGCGCGCGAGCCGGAAGTGACCGACCTGGCCAACCTCTTGGCGTCGATGGGCGCGAAGATCGAGGGCATCGGCACCGACCGCCTGGTGATCCAGGGCGTGGAGTCGCTGCACGGCGCCAGCCACGCAGTGATCTCGGACCGTATCGAAGCGGCGACTTTCCTGTGCGCCGTGGCGGCCACCGGCGGCGACATCGTGCTGCGCAACACCCGCACCGACATCTTCGACGTGGCGCTCGACAAGCTGCGCGAGATCGGCCTGCAGCTCGACGTCGGCACGGACACCATCCGCGCCCGCATGGACGGCCGCCCGCACCCGGTGTCCTTCCGCACCACGGAATACCCGGGCTTCCCGACCGACATGCAGGCCCAGTTCATGGCCGTGAACATCCTGGCCGACGGCCCGAGCCGCGTCACCGAGACCATTTTTGAAAACCGCTTCATGCACGTGCAGGAGATGAACCGCCTGGGCGCCCAGATCTCGACCGAGGGCAATACCGCCTTCATCAAGGGTGTGGACCGCCTGGTCGGCGCGCCGGTGATGGCGACCGA
Organism: Massilia sp. IC2-477; assembly: GCF_020707265.1. GTDB lineage: Bacteria > Pseudomonadota > Gammaproteobacteria > Burkholderiales > Burkholderiaceae_D > Telluria. The sequence goes on along the minus strand of NZ_JAJFEQ010000002.1, from coordinate 162,990 downwards.
CCTGCGCGCCTCGGCCTCGCTGGTCATCGCCGGCATGGCGGCCGAAGGCACGACCCTGGTCGACCGCATCTACCACCTCGACCGCGGCTACGACCGCATGGAAGTGAAACTTTCGGCCGTCGGTGCCGACATCGTGCGCATCAAGTAATGACTATTCCCAGTACATCCGGAGAGCCGGGCCTGATCCTGGCCCTCTCCAAGGGCCGCATTTTCGAGGACACCCTGCCGCTGCTCGCGGCGGCAGGCATCACCGTCACCGAGAATCCGGAAACCTCCCGCAAGCTGATCCTGCCGACCAACGACCCGGGCGTGCGCGTGCTGATCGTGCGCGCCAGCGACGTGCCGACCTATGTCCAGCACGGCGCGGCCGACTTCGGCGTGGCCGGCAAGGACGTGCTGCTCGAGCATGGCGGCGAAGGCCTGTACCAGCCGATCGACCTGCGCATCGCCTGCTGCCGCATGTCGGTGGCGGTGAATGCCGGCTTCGACTACGAGAACGCGGTGCGCCAGGGTGCGCGCCTGCGCGTGGCGACCAAGTTCGTCAACACCGCGCGCGAGCACTTCGCCAGCAAGGGCGTGCACGTCGACCTGATCAAGCTGTACGGCTCGATGGAACTGGCGCCCCTGGTCGGGCTGTCCGACGCCATCGTCGACGTGGTCTCGACCGGCGGCACCCTGCGCGCCAACAACCTGGTCGAAGTCGAAAAGATCATGGACATTTCCTCGCGCCTGGTGGTCAACCAGGCCGCGCTCAAGCTCAAGCGCGAGCGCCTGCAACCGATCCTCGACGCCTTCCAGCAGGCGTCGCTAGCAAAAGGCTGAAGCACATCATGGCAGTACAGATCCGCAAGCTCGATTCCACCGCACCGGATTTCAAACCGACCCTCGACGCCCTGCTGGCGTTCGAAGCGGAGACCGACGACGCCATCGAATCGAGCGTCGCGAAGATCCTGGCGGACGTGAAGCATCGCGGTGATGCTGCCGTGCTCGAATACACGAACCGTTTTGATCGCATCCCGAACGGCGGCGCCAGCTCGATGGCGGCCTTCGACGTGAAACAGGAAGAACTGGACGCCGCATTGGCCTCGATCCCGGACGCCCAGCGCACTGCGTTGCGCACCGCGGCCGAGCGCATCCGCGTCTTCCACGAACGCCAGAAGCAGGAACTGAACGGTTTTACTTTTACCGAGCCTGACGGCACCGTGCTGGGCCAGCGCGTGACGCCGCTCGACCGCGTCGGCATCTACGTCCCGGGCGGCAAGGCGACCTATCCGTCCTCCGTCTTGATGAACGCGATTCCCGCCAAGGTGGCCGGCGTGCAGGAAATCGTGATGGTAGTGCCGACTCCCGATGGCGTGAAGAACCAGATGGTGCTGGCCGCCGCCGCCATCGCCGGCGTGACCCGCGTGATCACCATCGGCGGCGCCCAGGCCGTCGGCGCGCTGGCCTACGGCACCGAGACCATCCCGCCCGTCGACAAGATCGTCGGCCCGGGCAACGCCTATGTGGCCGCGGCCAAGCGCCGCGTGTTCGGCGTGGTCGGCATCGACATGATCGCCGGCCCGTCCGAGATCCTGGTGCTGTGCGACGGCACGACCAATCCGGACTGGGTGGCGATGGACCTGTTCTCGCAGGCCGAACACGACGAGCTGGCCCAGGCCATCCTGCTGTGCCCCGATGCCGACTACATCGCGCGCGTGGAACAGAGCATCCACAAGCTGCTGCCCACCATGCCGCGCGCCGCGACGATCACGACTTCGCTCAGCGACCGCGGCGCCCTGGTGAAGGTGCGCGACATGGAAGAGGCTTGCGAGATCGCCAACGCCATCGCGGCCGAGCACCTGGAAATCTCGGCCGAGGACCCGCTGAAGTGGGCGGACAGGATTCGCCACGCCGGCGCCATGTTCCTGGGCCGCTTCTCGTCCGAATCGCTGGGCGACTACTGCTGCGGCCCGAACCACGTGCTGCCGACCTCGCGCACCGCGCGCTTCTCGTCGCCGCTGGGCGTCTATGATTTCCAGAAGCGCTCGTCCGTGATCCAGGTGAGCGAGCAGGGCGCCCAGACGCTCGGCAAGGTGGCGGCCGAACTGGCCTACGGCGAAGGCCTGCAGGCGCACGCCCGCAGCGCAGAGCTTCGTATCAAATCATGAGTACCTGGGTCGACCAGGTGTTCTGCGAGGATGCGCTGACGGGTTTGGCGCGCATCCCGGACGCTTCCATCGACCTGATCCTCACCGACCCGCCCTACAACCTGGGCAAGGACTACGGCAACGCGTCCGACCAGCAGAGCGTCGAGGCCTACCTTGCCTGGACCGAGGAGTGGATCGACGCCGTGCTGCCCAAGCTCAAGCCCAACGGCAGCCTGTACATCTTCCTCACCTGGCGCTTCGCGCCCGAGATCTTCGTCATGCTCAAGAAGCGCATGACGATGATGAACGAGATCATCTGGGACCGCCGCGTGCCCTCGATGGGCGGCAGCGTGCGCAGCTTCTCGTCGGTGCACGACACCATCGGTTTTTTCGTGAACCGCAAGGATTACTTCTTCGACCTCGACGCCGTGCGCATCCCGTATGACGCCGAAACGAAAAAGGCGCGTTCGCGCTCGATCTTCATCGGCGCCAAGTGGTTAGAGGTGGGCTACAACCCGAAGGACGTGTGGAGCGTCTCGCGCCTGCACCGCGAACATCCGGAACGGGCCGACCATCCGACCCAGAAGCCGCTCGAGATCATCGAGCGCATGGTGAAAGCCTCCTGCCCGCCGGGCGGCATCGTGCTCGACCCCTTCATGGGCAGCGGCACCACGGCCATCGCCGCGCGCCAGGCCGGGCGCCACTTCACCGGCTTCGAACTGAACCCCGCCTACTGCGACATCATCCGCGAGCGCCTGGCCGCGCCCGAGGTCCCGGTGGCCGGAAAAAAACGCAAGGCCGCCGCAAAGAGCAGCCCCCTGAACGAGGAAACCGCATGAGCATGATCGACACGCTGATCGACAACACCATCCGCGAAGACGTCCGCAACATCGCCAGCTATTTCGTGCCGGATGCGAGCGGCTACATCAAGCTCGACGCGATGGAAAACCCCTACCAATTACCAAGCGAACTGCGCGCCGAACTGGGCCAGCGCCTGGCTGATGCCGCGCTGAACCGCTACCCGGTCGCGTCCTACGCCACCCTCAAGGGGAAGATCTGCAAAGGCCTTGGCGTTCCCGCCGGCTATGACGTGCTGCTCGGCAACGGCTCGGACGAGCTCATCTCGATCATGGCGACCGCCATCGCACGCCAGGATGGCAAGCGCGCCGTGGTGATGGCGCCGACCCCGGCCTTCGTGATGTTCGCGCGCTCGGCCCAGTTCGCGGGCGCCGACTTCGTCGGCGTGCCGGTGAAATCCGACTTCTCGCTCGACCTGCCCGCCATGCTGGCCGCGATTCAAACGCACCAGCCCTCGCTGGTGTTCCTGGCCTATCCGAACAACCCGACCGGCAACCTGTTCGATGAGAACGACATGACGGCCATCATCCGTGCCCTGGGCGAGACCGGCATCGCGGTGGTGGACGAGGCCTACCAGCCCTTCGCCAAGAAGAGCTTCATGGGCCGCCTGCCGGAATTCCCGAACCTGGTCGTGATGCGCACCCTGTCCAAGCTGGGCCTGGCCGGCATCCGCCTCGGCTACCTGTCGGGCGACCCCAAACTGCTGGAGCAGTTCGAGAAGGTGCGTCCGCCCTACAACGTCAACGTGCTGACCCAGGTGGCGGCCGAGTTCGCACTCGACCACCTCGACGTGCTCGACCGCCAGGCAGAGCTGCTCAATGCCGAGCGGTCGCGCCTGGCGACCGAACTGGCGGCGCTGCCGGGAGTCGAAGTGTTTCCATCGGCTGCGAATTTCATCGCGCTGCGCGTACCGGATGCCGACAAGGCGTGTGCCGATCTGCGCGACGGAAAGGTGCTGATCAAGAATTTGGGTAAAATGGACAAGATGCTGGCCAACTGCATCCGCGTCACGGTCAGTACTCCAGAAGAAAACACCGCATTCCTGAATGCCCTGAAAGCGTCCCTATAAATAGCTGCGGCCGCATCTCCCTCTCCCGGGAGAGGCCGCACCGACGAGTACCAGCAATGACCCGCACCGCCGACATCACGCGCAACACCAACGAGACGCAGATCCGCGTCTCGATCAACCTCGACGGCACCGGCCGCCAGAAGCTCAATACCGGCGTGCCCTTCCTCGACCACATGCTCGACCAGATCGCGCGTCACGGCATGATCGACCTCGAAGTCGAAGCCGTCGGCGACTTGCACATCGACGCCCACCATACGGTCGAGGACACCGGCATCACCCTCGGCATGGCGGTGGCCAAGGCGGTGGGCGACAAGAAGGGCATGGTGCGCTACGGACACTCCTACGTGCCGCTGGACGAAGCGCTGTCGCGCGTGGTCATCGATTTCTCGGGCCGTCCCGGCCTGGAGATGCATATCCCATGGACGCGCGCCATGATCGGTACTTTCGATGTCGACCTGACGGGCGAATTCTTCCGCGGCTTCGTGAACCACGCCGGCGTGACCCTGCACATCGACAACCTGCGCGGCGTGAACGCCCACCACCAGTGCGAAACCGTGTTCAAGGCCTTTGGCCGCGCCCTGCGCATGGCGACCGCGCTGGACGAGCGCGCCGCCGGCATCATCCCTTCGACCAAAGGCAGCCTGTAAGCAGACCATGACGAACAAGATTGTGGTGGTCGATGGCCTGGGGAACCTGCGCTCGGTGGCGCAGGCGCTGCGCGCTGCCGCGCCCGAGGCCGACATCCTGGTGTCGAACCGGGCCGAAGACATCGATGCGGCCGACCGCATCGTGCTGCCGGGACAGGGCGCCATGCGCGACTGCATGCGCAGCCTGCGCGAATCCGGCGCCGAAGACGCCCTGCTGCGCGCCGTGAAGACGCGCCCGGTGATGGGCGTGTGCGTCGGCGAGCAGATGCTGTTCGACGCGAGCGAAGAGAACGAGGGCACGCCGGGCCTGGGCCTGTTGCCGGGCCGCGTCGTGCGCTTCCAGCTGGATGGAAAACTGCAGAGCGACGGCTCGCGCTTCAAGGTGCCGCAGATGGGCTGGAACCGCGTACGCCAGACCCGTGCCCATCCGCTGTGGGATGGCGTCGAGGACGGCGCGTATTTCTACTTCGTGCACAGCTACTACGCCGCGCCCGAAAACCGTGACGACACCATCGGCGAAGCCGACTACGGCGGCATGTACACCTGCGCCGTCGCCCGCGACAACCTGGTCGCCACCCAGTTCCACCCCGAGAAGAGCGCCGCCGCCGGGCTGCGCCTGTACCGCAATTTCATCCACTGGAACCCGTGAGTTTTACTTTTAACCCGCCGTCAACCAACCGACAACGACCATGCTGCTGATCCCTGCCATCGACCTGAAAGACGGTCACTGCGTTCGCCTGAAACAGGGCGACATGGACCTCGCCACCGTGTTTTCCGAAGACCCCGCCGAAATGGCGCTGCACTGGCTGAAGAAGGGCGCGCGCCGGCTGCACCTGGTCGACCTGAACGGCGCGTTCGCGGGCAAGCCGAAGAACGAGGAAGCGATCAAGTCGATCCTGAAAACCGTGCAGGACTACGCCGAAGAGATGGGCATCGACGAGATCCCGGTCCAGCTGGGCGGCGGCATCCGCGACCTCGACACCATCGAGCGCTACCTGGATGACGGCATCACCTACATCATCGTCGGCACCGCCGCCGTGAAGAACCCGGGCTTCCTGCACGACGCCTGCGGCGCCTTCCCGGGCGCGATCATCGTCGGCCTGGACGCCAAGGACGGCAAGGTCGCGACCGACGGCTGGAGCAAGATGTCGGGCCACGAAGTCATCGACCTGGCCAAGAAGTTCGAAGGCTACGGCGTCGAGTCGATCGTCTACACCGACATCGGCCGCGACGGCATGATGGCCGGCGTGAACATCGAAGCGACCGTCAAGCTGGCGCAAGCCGTGAAAATCCCGGTCATCGCCTCGGGCGGCGTGCACAACCTGGCCGACGTCGAAGCGCTGTGCGCCGTGCAGGACGAAGGCATCGAGGGCGTCATCTGCGGCCGTTCGATCTACGAAGGCACGCTCGACCTGACCTCGGCGCAGGAACGTGCGGATGAACTCACTGAGGGAGCGCAAGCGTAAAGGCAAGGGTGGTCACGGCCACCAGCCCTAAGACCGTCGTCCCGGGACTAGGCGTCCCCCTTGGCCGGGACCCAAGTTCTGCGTGCGGTTCGACTGCTCAAGCAAATTGGATCCCGGCCTTCGCCGGGATGACGTGCATAAGCCAACGCTAGAATTCTATGCTCGCAAAACGCATCATCCCCTGCCTCGACGTCACCGGCGGCCGTGTGGTCAAGGGCGTCAACTTCACCGAGCTGCGCGATGCCGGCGACCCGGTGGAAATCGCGCGCCGCTATGACGGACAAGGCGCCGACGAGATCACCTTCCTCGACATCACCGCTTCCAGCGACGGCCGCGACCTGATCCTGCCAATCATCGAAGCCGTGGCGTCCACCGTGTTCATTCCGCTCACCGTCGGTGGCGGCGTGCGCAAGGTCGAGGACGTGCGGCGCCTGCTCAATGCCGGCGCCGACAAGGTGTCCATGAACACCTCGGCCGTCACCAACCCGCAGCTGGTGTTCGACGCCTCCCAGAAGCACGGTTCGCAGTGCATCGTGGTGGCGATCGACGCCAAGCAGGTCGCACCCGGAAAATGGGAAGTCTTCACCCATGGCGGGCGCAATGCCACCGGCCTGGATGCCGTCGAATGGGCGCAGAACATGGAACGCCTGGGCGCCGGCGAGCTGCTGCTCACCTCGATGGACCGCGACGGCACCAAGTCCGGCTTCGACCTGGGCCTCACCCGCGCCGTATCCGACGCGGTCGGCATCCCCGTGATCGCTTCCGGCGGCGTGGGCGGCTTGCAGGACCTGGCCGACGGCATCCTCGAGGGCCACGCCGACGCGGTGCTGGCCGCCAGCATCTTCCATTACGGACAGCACACGGTCGGTGAGGCCAAGCGCTTCATGCGCGAACGCGGCATCCCGATGCGCCTGGAGTGAACATGCCGACCAGTGCAAAGTGGCTGAACAAGGTGCGCTGGGACGAACACGGCCTGGTGCCGGTGATCGCCCAGGAAGCGTCGAGCGGCGACATCCTGATGTTCGCCTGGATGAACCGCGAAGCGCTGGCGAAGACGGTGGAGCTGGGCGAAGCCGTCTACTGGAGCCGTTCGCGCAAGAAGCTGTGGCACAAGGGCGAAGAGTCCGGCCATACCCAGAAGGTGCTGGAGATCCGCCTCGACTGCGACGAAGACGTCGTGCTGCTCAAGATCGAGCAGAAGGGCGGGATCGCCTGCCACACCGGGCGCCACTCCTGCTTCTTCCAAAAGCTCGACGGCGAGGACTGGCAGGCGGTGGAACCCGTGCTGCAAGACCCCGACACCATCTACTCTTCCAACAAGAAACACCCATGAGCGAAATCCTGGCCCGCGTCGCGGCCGTGATCGAGTCGCGCAAGCCCGAACAGGGCGGCGACCCTGCAACTTCCTACGTCGCCAAGCTGTTCAGCAAGGGCGACGATGCGATCCTGAAGAAGATCGGCGAGGAAGCCACCGAAACCGTGATGGCCGCCAAGGACGCGCGCGTCTCGGGCGACGCTTCCAAGGTGCTCTATGAGACGGCCGACCTGTGGTTCCACACCATGGTGCTGCTGTCCCAATTCGGCCTCAGCCCGCAGCAGGTGATCGACGAACTGGCGCGGCGCGAGGGCCTGTCGGGGATCGCCGAGAAGGCATCGCGCAAAGAGTAAGTGCCCACTCATGCTTGCGGTGTGGGCGGACGGTGTCATAATCGGGCTGTCGCCGTCATACCGATGTCATGCGGCGCCGGTAGCATGCACGGGCTTTCGAATCACAAGGCTGTAAGGGAACATCCGGAGACAAGATGGACAACTGCATTTTTTGCAAGATCGTCGTGAAGCAGATCCCGGCCAGCGTCGTCTACGAAGACGATGACGTGCTGGCCTTCAAGGACATCAACCCGGCTGCCCCGGTGCACCTCCTGGTGATCCCGAAGCAGCACGTGGACACGCTTTCGGACTGCGGCATGGAGCACGCCGCGGTGCTGGGCAAGATGCTGGCGCTGGCGCCCAAGCTGGCGCAAGAGCACGGTGTTGCAGTGGAGTCCGATGGCAATGGCGGCCGCAGCGGTGGCTTCAAGACCCTGATCAACAGCGGACCGGACGGCGGGCAGGAGGTCTATCACCTGCATCTGCACGTGTACGGCGGCAAGCGCCCGTGGCGCGGTCTCGGCACCTGATGCGTTACCGGGGCTGCCCTTAACTTTTAATCGGGGCAAGATGCCCCGCATGGCGTATACTGAAACGTACGCTTTCCCGATATACAGGCGCGCAGCGCCTCGCTAGGAGATAAACATGGGTTCGATGAGTATTTGGCACTGGGTGATTGTCCTGGTCGTCGTGATGCTGATTTTTGGCACCAAGAAAATCAGCAATATCGGTGGCGACCTCGGTAAAGCCGTCAAGGGTTTCAAGGATGGCGTGAAGGGCGAGGAAGACAAGGCGCATCCGAACGCCTCGAGCACCCAGCCACCGCAGCAAGTTGCCGACAAGTCCACCATCGACGTGGAAGCCCGCGACAAAACCCGTCAATAATATCCGGGCATGATCGATCTCGGACTGTCGAAACTGGCGATCATCGGCGTTGTCGCGCTGATCGTGATCGGCCCTGAAAAGCTGCCGAAGGTGGCGCGCATGGCAGGCACCCTGTACGGGCGCGCCCAGCGCTACCTGCACGACGTCAAGTCCGAGGTCAGCCGCGAAATCGAGCTCGACGAACTGCGCAACCTGCACAAGGAAGTGCACGAGAGCGCAGCTTCGTTCAAGGCCGATGTCGAGCAGTCCATGTCCAGCCACGTCGACGAGGTCGAGGCGCTGTGGGACGGCAGGGAACACGCGTCTTCTTCCACCACGTCGTCGACCCATTCCTACGTCAGCACCACCGACATCGAGCGCAAGGCGCGCGACTTCCGCCGCAAGAAACTGGTGCGCACCTCCGCCGTCCCGAGCTGGTACAAGCATCGCCACGGCGGCAAGACCCATGTGCTGTCGGGCGCCGCGCGCGTGCGCAAGTTTCGCCCCGGCTCCAGCAAATCAAAGAGTTCGTTTTTCTAAATGACCGAAGAAGCCGCAGGCGAAGAAACCTTCATTTCCCACCTCGTCGAACTGCGTGACCGCCTGGTCAAGGCGTCGATCGGGATCGCCATTGCCTGCGCAGCCCTGTTCATCTGGCCAGGACCCGCGCAGGTCTACGACCTGTTGGCCGCGCCGATGATCGCTTCGCTGCCGCCCGGCGCCAAGATGATCGCCACCGGCGTCGTCTCGCCCTTCCTGGTGCCGATGAAAGTCACGCTGCTGCTGGCCTTCATCCTGTCGCTGCCCTGGGTGTTCTACCAGCTGTGGGCCTTCGTCGCGCCCGGCCTGTATGCGCACGAGAAGCGCCTGGTGCTGCCGCTGGTGATCTCGTCATCGCTGCTGTTCATTGGCGGCGTGGCCTTCTGCTACTTCTTCGTGTTCGGGCGTGTGTTCCACTTCATCGGCGAATTTGCCCCGGCCTCGATCGCGGTCACGCCGGACATCGAGAACTACCTCGACTTCGTCATGTCGATGTGCCTGGCCTTCGGCGCGACGTTTGAAGTGCCGGTGGTGGTGGTGATCCTGGTGCGCATGGGGATCGTCAGCATCGAGAAGCTGCGCGAAGTGCGCTCCTATGTGATCGTCGGCGCCTTCGTCATTGCCGCCATCGTCACGCCGCCGGACGTGGTCAGCCAGCTAGCGCTGGCCATTCCGATGTGCCTGCTCTACGAACTGGGATTGATCGTTGCGCCGATGTTCGCGCGCATGACCCGGGCGCCGGAAGAAACGGCCTGAGATGCCGGCCCGCGCCCATGCTGAAGGCATGAACGGCGCGCGCCGGCTACTGCACTCCTTCCAGGCGCTGGACCGCACGGCCCAATGCTATCTGGTCTTCAGCCTGCCGCTCGCCTTCGCGGTCCTGCTGATGCTTGCCGCTCCCGGCCAGGAAACGGCGCGCGAGCTGTGCTCCACCATTGCGACGGCGGGCTTCGCCGCCGGCTTCGCCCTGTGGCTGCAACCCGTCGTGCTCGGCTTTCTGCAACGGCGGCCCGGCAAGCTCGCGCTGGCCGTCATCCACGCCTTTCTCCTGCTGGTGTCGCTGGCGATCGCACGCCACGTCGTCGCGGCCGCAACCGGCCTGCCGCCCCAGGATTTCGACCTGACCGTGGGCTTCGTGGCCCTGGCCTGCTACCTGCCCGCCATGGCGCTCGCCGCCACCGTCGCGACCGGCATCGCCGCGCTCGTGTTCCAGCTCCTGTTCTTCGCCCGCAGCCTGCTGCGCAAGCCGCTGCGCGCCGTGGCCATGGCCGCCGGCCACATGACCGGCGCGCTCGCCCTCGTCAGCCTGGCCTCGCAGCTGCTGCAGGAGGCGGAACGCCAGCATCACCACCTGTATCCCACCGTGCGCTGGATCGCCTACTACAGTGACTACCAGGCGATGCCGCGCTATCCCGGCATTGCGCCCGGTGCGCGCGTGCGGCTGCACGAGAACGGCGTCGTCTCCACCGCGACCAGGCAGGGCGGCAGCGTGAGCATCGCGGTCGGCCGCGCCGACTGAACGCCTGAGCTGCTGTCGCCTGTTCACAACGTCACAGCGCGTCCGGTCGCGTCATGCTATGCCGCCGGGATCGTTTGGCGCTTCCTCGACATCATTGCTGGAAGTAAAGTAACAATCATGTGAAGATTGCATCGCTGTACTAGTTGGGATGTGCAGCATCCGCATACATACTGGATCAATCACATGTCGACGCCACTGTTCTCATCCTCCCAGTCCTTCGCCATTTTCTTCAAGCTCGGCAGGGCGCTGCTGGCCTGCGCCGCCTGCGTCGTTTCCCTGTCCGCCGCCCCCGCGCCCGGCGATCCCTTGCCGGTCGATCCGCAACTCCGGATGGGCAAGCTGGCCAACGGCCTGAGCTACTACATCCAGAAAAACGCGACGCCGGCGCAACGCGTCGAGCTGCGCCTGGTCCTGAATGCCGGTTCGATCCTGGAGGACGACGACCAGCGCGGCGCCGCCCACTTCGTCGAACACCTGGCCTTCAACGGCAGCACCCATTTCAGGAAGCAGGAACTGAAGGCCTACCTGCAGTCGATCGGGATGCGTGCCGGCGCCGACCTGAACGCCTTCACCGGCTTCGATTCGACCTACTACATATTGCCGCTTCCAACCGACAAGCCGGAGAACCTCGGCAAAGGGCTGCTGATCCTGGAAGACTGGGCGCATGGCGTGACCATGACCGACGAGGCCATCGAAGACGAGCGCAAGATCATTCTCGAGGAAAAGCGGCTGCGCTACGGCTACGTCAATCGGACCCGCGATGCGACCCTGCCGACGCTGGCCAACGGTTCCCGGTACAAAGATCGCCTGGCGATCGGCACCGAGGAATCGATCGCCACCAACCGTCCAGAGGCGCTGCGGCGCTTCTACCGCGACTGGTACCGGCCCGACCTGATGGCGGTGATCGTGGTCGGCGACATCGACCCGGACGCGACCGAGCGGATGGTGCGCCAGCGCTTCGGCCAGTTGAAGATGCCCGCGTCGCCGCGTCCGCGTCCGCAGTTCCCCTTGCCGCCGCTCGGCGAACCCAATGCGCTGGTCTACGCCGACCGGGAGGCTCCGGGCAGTAATCTGCAGCTTGTCTACGCCACCTACCGGCGCGCGCCGTCGGCCACCGCCGGGGAATACCGCGACGGGCTGGTGCGCCGCCTGTTCGCGCAACTGATGGGCGCGCGCATGGCGCGCCAGCCCGTGCAGAACGGCTTCGCCGGCGAGATGCCGATGCCCTTCGGGGCCAACCAGCGCATGTATGCCGCCACCGCCGCGATCGGCCCGGCGGGGGTGCACCAGGCCATCGATGTCCTGGTGGGCGAAAACCAGCGCGTGCGGCAGTTCGGCTTTTCCGAGTCCGAGCTCGACCTGGCCAAGCGCAGCTTCATGGCCAGGTACGAACACCAGTACCTGGCGCGCGACACGCGCAGCTCCAGGGCCGTGGTGGAGGACTACCAGCGCCACTTCCTGGCCGGCGAACCCCTGCTCGGCATCGAACAGGAGATCGGATACGTCCGCACCTGGGTGCCCGGCGTGACGCTGGATGAAGTCAATGCCTACGCCAGGACGATCATCCCGGCAGAAGGTCCGCGTATGCTGCTCTACACCACCGGCACGGCCCAGCCGGCGCCGACCGGCGCGCAACTGCTCGCCACGGTGCAAACGGCCCTGACGGCCACCAGGCGGATGAGCGTGGACAAGGCCGTGCCCACCCAGCTGGCGGTAAAGAAACCCGAGCCCGGCGCCATCGTCGCGCAAGTCGAGGACAAGGAGCTCGGCGTCACCCGCCTGGTGCTGTCGAACGGCGTGAAGGTGGTGCTCAAGCCGACGCCGTTCAGCAAGGACAGCGTGCAGATGTCGGCTGCCCGCCCGGGGGGACAAATGCTGTTTGCCGACGCCGACAGGCATGCGCTGCGCTTCGCCGGCGCACTGAACAGCGTCATGGGCGCCGGTCCGCACAGCCAGTCCGACCTGCGCCGCATCCTCGCCGGGAAGAACCTCAGCTTCAACACTGGCATGAGCGGCTATGCCGATCATGTGCACGGAGGCGTCAACGGCGCCGACCTGGAGACGCTGCTGCAGCTGAACTATCTGGCGATGACGGCGCCGCGCCGCGACAAGGCGACATTCCGCAGCTTCGTGAATACCAATGCGGAGCTGGCGCTGACCCGGGCGAGCATGCCCGAGGCGCGCTTTGGCGATGCGCGCAACCAGGCCGTGTACGGCGGCCACCCGCGCGTCGAACTGCGGGCCCGTCCCGAAGACTATCGCGGCCTGGACATGGACCGCACGCTCGACCTGTTCCGTTCGCGCATGGACAGTGCCAAGGGCATGACCTTCTTCTTCGTCGGCGACTTCGAGGTCGACACCATCAAGCCCTTGCTGGCGACCTGGGTCGCCACCTTGCCGGTGGGCGAGCTGCCGCTGCAGTACCGCGACCCGGGCATCCGCCAGGTGGCGGGCGTGACCAGGCGCGAATTCCGTGCCGGCACCGAACAGAAGAGCGTGGTGTCCTTCGATTTCGGCGGCGACGTCGCGTACTCGAAAGACGAATCGATGGCCTTCCTGGCGATGATCGATGTCCTGAACATCCGTATCAAAGCCGCCTTGCGCGACCGCCACCAGTTGATCTACGCCGGCGAGGCGGTCGGCAAGTACGGGCGGATTCCGCGTCCGTCCTACTCGGTCTCGATCGGCCTGCCGACCGCGCCGCAGAACGTCGAGAAGCTGGAATCCACCCTGTGGGCCGAGATCGCGGAGCTGCAGGACAATGGGCCGGCGCCTGCCGACCTGGACAAGGCCAAACAGGCGATGCTGCAGACCTATCGCAAATCGGTCAAGGAAAACAGCTACTGGAGGCAGCGCCTGGAAAGTGCGGAGCTGGAGGGAGACGATCCGCGCGACATCCTGACCGTGGAACGGCGCCTCGACGCGGTGACTCCGGCGCAGGTCCAGGCGGCGGCCAGACGCTTCCTCGACAGGGAACGCTACGTGGAGATGGTGCTCAAGCCCGAAGCCTGATCGTCAAGAGAACAAGCGGCCAAAAAAAAGCCGGGACACGTGTCCCGGCATTTTTTTGCGCTGGTGCTTGGCTTACTGATTCATCAGTTCAGCAATCATCTTCACCGGCGCATTGCCATAGCTGAGGAACTGGTCGTGGAATTCCTTCAGGTTGAAGCGATCGCCCAGCTGCTGGCGGCGGCGCTCGCGCAGCTCCATGATCTGCTCGTAGCCGCTGTAGTAGCTGGTCAGCTGCACCGAAGTGAGCTGCACGCGGCGCCACTTCTCGTCGGCTTCCTGGCGGGTCTGGAAGGCCTGGCGCGTCAGCAGGTCGATGGCACCCGCCTGGCCCATGCCGAGCACGTGGACGCTGTAGTCGAGGATGGTGTTGGTGACGCTGCGCAGGTTCCACTTCGAGTACATCAGCCACATCTCGGGCGCGTTGTCGCCGTAACCGTTCTCCAGCATCATGCGTTCGCCGTAGACGGCCCAGCCCTCGACCATGGCGCCGTTCCCGAACAGCGACTTCACCAGCGAGGGCGAACGGTTCGCGTACACCAGCTGCGCGTAGTGGCCAGGGATCGCTTCGTGGATGTTCAGGATCTGCAGGATCCACTCGTTGTACTCGCGCAGGCTGCTCTCGGCCTGTTCCGGGCTCAGGCCGTCCAGCGGGGTGACGTTGTAATAAGTCTTGTCCTTCGGGCGGTAGGGGCCGGGCGCGTCGATGCTGGCGCCGGCCACGCCGCGCTGGTACATCGGGGTCTCGCGCACCTCGAGCGGCTTGTCGGCGTCCAGCGTGAGCAGATTCTTCTCGGTGACGAATTTGTGCAGCGCCGGAATCTGGCGGCGGATCTCGGGCAGGAAGTTCTCGCGCGCGACGTGGCGCTCGGAGAGCTTGTTGATCATCATGCCGATCTTCTGGAAGCGGTCGCGGGGCTTGTTCACGCCCGCCATGTAGCGCGGCCACAGCTCGTCCGAGATGCTGTCCATGCGGGCCAGCAGCTCTTCGCGCGTGGCCAGCGCCTTGCGGAAGGTCTGTTCGGCGCTGCTGGACGACTGGATCTCGAGCGCGAACTTCTGCTCGTACAGTGCCTTCCCGGCGCGGAAGGGGCGCGGCTTGCCTGCCCCATCCTGGGCGTTCTTTTCCAGCGCCGTTAGGTGGTCGACATAGGCCAGCACCGCGCTGCCCGCGTTGGCGATGCGCTGCGCGAAAATCGCCTTTTCCTGCTGGTTCAGGATCGATTCCTGGGCCGCCTTGCCGAGGTCGGCCAGCACTGCAATGGTGCCCGGCGCCTGCGCGATCGCGAGCTGGGTGTGCTCGCGGGTCGGGTTGACGATCGAAGCCTGGGCCGCCTCGTAGTAGGCCGGCACGTTGGCCAGGCGCTTGAGGATGGTGCGCAGGCGCTGCGGCTTGGCCGCGTACTCGGTGCTGAGGATCAGGTCGAGCGGCTGGGCGATGTTGTACAGCGAGGGATTCCACTCGTACTCGCGCCAGGTCGTCAGGTTCCAGCGGTCCTTTTCCAGCTTGTTCACCAGCAGGGCCAGGTCGGTGCGCTGGCGCGGCGACAGCTGGCGGGTGTCGAGCTTGTTGAACTTGTCGAGCCATTCGTTGGCGAAGGCGAGCTTCTTCGCACGCGTCGCGGCGTCGGGGATGGTCAGGTTGGCGGCCTGGTCGAACTTGCCGACGTAGATGCCGCCTTCCGGATCGACGCGCCACAGCGCGGTCAGGTACTGCATGCTCATCGAATCGAAGCGGCGATCGAGGCGCTTCTCGTTCGCGTTAACGACAGGTGCGGCGGCGACCGGTGCTGCGGCCACTGCGGTGGCCGCGGCGGCAGCGGCGACCGCAGTCTTCTTGCCGGACTTCTTGACCGGCGCCTTTGCCTTGTTCGTTTTCGATTTGACCACCTTGGCGGCTTTCGCCTTGCCCTTGGCGGGCTTGGTGGTCTTGGCGCTGGCGGGGGCCAGCGCGAAACTCGCCAGCAGCACGGCCAGCGCAATCTTCGTTTTCATCATCCTGTTCGAACCCTAGGGATTAAAAGGTCGGAGCCACGGAAGAGTAGCACCATTCAGGCCGCTTGCGGGGCGCTGAAACATTCCGACACTTAGTGTTTGCTTAATCGACGGCGCCGGAGCGGATCATCTGCTGGTGGATGGCATTGATCGTTTCGACAGCCTGGCGCCCGCGCGCGATGTGGTGCAGGACGATCTCGCTCTCTTTGGTAAAGCGGTGCCCGATGCGCACGGTGTAGGAGCGCGTCGCCCAGCTGACGAAACCGTTGACGTAGGTGGCGTCATCCATGTCGCGCCACTTCACCCCTTGCACGCCCTTCGCCCACGGCAGCACGCCCGACACGACCCAGACGCCGACGTCGTCGTAGTACAGCTGCACGCTGCGCACCTGAAGAAACTGGTAGCCGACGACCAGGGCCGAAGCACCCAGCACACCGGCGGCCGCCATCTCGTTCCAGTGGAAGGCCAGCGGCAGCGCGACGAAGAACAGCAGCACGGCCAGCGCAAGCACGCCGGCGTAGGCAAGCCAGGATTTGACACCGATGACACGGGCTTGCGCCGGCCTTGCCGCTTTGTCCAGTTCCATGTGTGTTATCTCTTCAATAAAGCGGCATCATCACATGGAGCCCGTGCCGGAATCAAGTTCAGGACAGGCTTAGGCCCTGCTTCAGCATCATCAGCATGTCGCCGGGCGACATGCGCGCCGCCATCTCGGTGCCTTCGAGCAGGCTGTCGGCCAGGTCGCGCTTGCGGCCGTGCAGTTCGACGATGCCTTCCTCGATGGTGCCGCGCGCCACCAGGCGGTAGATGGTCACGGGACGCTGCTGGCCCATGCGGTGGGCGCGGTCCGAGGCCTGGTCTTCCACCGCCGGATTCCACCACGGGTCCATGTGGATCACGTAGTCGGCCGCCGTCAGGTTGATGCCGACGCCGCCCGCCTTCAGGCTGATGAGGAACAGCTCGCCCTCGCCGGCCTGGAAGGCATCGACGCGGCGCTTGCGTTCCTGCATGGGCGTAGCGCCATCCAGGTACTGGTAGGGGATCTGCTTGCCGTCGAGGTACTTGCGGATCAGGGTCAGGTGGTCGACGAACTGGCTGAACACCAGCACCTTGTGGCGGTTCTCGAGCAGGCCGTCGACCAGGCGCGCAAACGCAATCAGCTTGCTGCTGGCGATGCCGGCGCCCGGCGCCACCAGCTCCGGATTGCAGACCGCGCGGCGCAGCCGCATCATCTCGGCCAGGATCTCGATCGACTTCTGGCTTTCCGGCGCTTCCAACGCGGCCAGCTTGTCGAGCGCTTCACGGCGCAGCGACTCGTACAGCGCTGTCTCTTCCTGGGTCAGTTCGACCGGCACCACGATCTCAATGCGCGGCGGCAGTTCGGTGAGCACCTGGGCCTTGGTGCGGCGCAGGATGAAGGGCTGCGTCAGGCGGCGCAGGCGCGCCCGCGCCCCCGCTTCAGCGCGCTTGTCCTGGGCCTTTTCGATCGGTCCGGCGAAGCGCAGCTGGAACTGGTCTGCGCTGCCCAGCAGGCCCGGATTGATGAACCTGAACAGGTTCCACAGCTCGCCCAGGTGGTTCTCCAGCGGCGTACCGGTGGCCGCCATGCGGAAGTTCCCCTGCAGCGCCATCACGGCCTGCGAACGCTTGGTGTGCATGTTCTTGATGGCCTGGGCTTCGTCGAGCACGATGCTGTGCCAGGGCTTCTTCGCAAACAGCGGCGCTTCCTGTTGCAGCAGGCCGTAGCTCGCCACCACCACGTCGAAGGGGCCGGCTTCGTCCAGCATCGTGGCCCGGTCGCCGGGCCCGAACAGCTTCAGATTCAGGGTCGGTGCGAAGCGCTGGGCTTCGGCGATCCAGTTCAGGCACACCGAGGTCGGCGCCACCACCAGGGCCGGGCCGTCCTTGGCGCGGGTGAGCAACAGGGCCAGCGCCTGCAGGGTCTTGCCCAGTCCCATATCGTCGGCCAGGCAGGCGCCCACGCCCCAGTGGGCCAGGCGTCCCAGCCACTCGAAGCCTTCGCGCTGGTAGTCGCGCAAATCGGCCTGCAGGGTAGAAGGCAGCGCCGGCGTAAAGGCTTCGCTGTCGGCGATGCGTTTCAGGTGCTTGCGCCAGGCGTCGTCGCTGCTCACCTCTCCCGCATCGCGCGCGAGTTCCGCCAGCGAGAAGCTGGCCAGCGGATGCATGCGCAGCTCGTCGCCATTCATGGTGCCGTAGTCGGCCAGCTCCATCAGGCGGCGGTGCAGTTCGTCGCTCAGGGCCAGGTATTCGTTGTCGCCCAGGGCCACGAAGCGGCTCTTGCCTTCGCGCACGCGCTCGAGCAGCGCGCGCAGGCTCATTACACGCTGCTCGTCGACCACGATGTCGCCGTTGGCCGCGAACCAGTCGCGGTCGCGCCGGATCTGGATGCGCACCGATTTCGAATTCGCGCGCTTGGACACGCGGAACTTCTCGCCTTCCGGCCAGGCCACCACCACCTTGGCCGGATCCAGGCTGCGCAGCTCGTCCACCAGTTCCAGGCATTGCAGGGGCTGGCCCAGCAGCCATTCGCCATGTTCCAGCTCTCCGTGTTCGAGCGCGTGGCAGGCGCCGATCAACTGGCGCTCGGCCTCGCGCTCCGCTTTCAGGTCGCGCCTGGCTTCGGTACGGATGCCGTTCACGTCGGCGATCACGCTTTCCGCGCCGGCGCCGGGCGAGTAATAGGCGCCATTGTCCAGCGGGCGCACCAGCACCTGCATGCTCATGCCCTGTTGATAGGGACGCAGGTGCAGGTGCAGGCGCGGGTCGCTTGCGACCTGCTCGATGTCGCCGGGGCTGGCGCCGATGTCCGACTGCACCGTGACGATCGAGGAGATCGCGCTGATCGCGCGCAGCACGCGGCGTTCGGCTTCCACCGGCACTTCCAGGCCCTCGCCGACGATCGCCGCGATGCGGCGGTGCTCCTCGCCCACGCGCACCAGGCGCAGGCGGGTCGGGGTCTCGCGGGTGATGATCACGTCGCCGTCCTGGTCGTTCGGCGCGGGATGCAGCGAGATGGTCACCTTGCCGCCACGCGCCTTCACGTGCAGCTCGGGCTCGCCCGGCAGCAGCTCGACCCGGGTGCCGGGCGAATCCATCCAGAACAGCAGCGGGTGGCCCACCAGGGCGGCCAACGCCTTGTCCAGTTCGAACTCGAAGCGGATGCCGGTGCTGCCGTAGTAGCGGCGGCCGGCGATGCTGGACACGGCCTGCACGTCCTGGGCGGTAAGGAAGTCCAGCTCCTGCGCATCTTCGGCCAGGCGCTTCAGGCCGATGGCGCGGCCGCGGCTCCAGCCGCCTTGCGCGTCGCGCTTCTGCTCGCGTGGCTCCAGCTCGCGCACGCCCATGTGCTCGTCGTAGCGGATCATCCACACCAGGCGCGACTCGCGCACCACTTCGGCATTCAGGGCCGGCTGCAGGTTGATCAGGGCGTTGAGCTGGCGCTCCCAGGCTTCTTCGCGCTCGAACCAGTGGGTGAGGTCGGTGAAGCGGTGCACCCGCCGCAGTTCGCTCGCGCGCGCTTCATGGGCGACGGCGCCCGGACCGCCGATCTGGCCCAGCAGCGCGGCCAGCTGGGCCGACAGCAGGTCGAAGCCGGCCCGTTCGGATTGCGCCAGCATGTCTTCGATGTCCTGGCGCTTAGCCCTTAGTTGCGGCAGTCCGAGCCAGTGGTGCATCAGGGCGCGGAAGGTGAAGGGCTCGAGCGCCATCTCCCAGCTGCGCGAGGCCAGTACCTCGGCATCCACGGTACCGCGCCGGATCTCTTGCAGCATGCTGAGCTGGAAGACCACGGCCGTCTCCGGGCGCTGCACGGCGCGCGTGGCGATGTCGAGCCAGGCGTCGGCCAGTTTCAGCTGCGCCGGCCCATTGCCGCGCAGGAGGGCGGCAAGGTACAGGTGGGCGCCGATGCCATCGAAAATGGCCTTGCGCTTGCCGGTCTCGCGGCGGAGCAGCTTCAGCGACTTGTCGATGTCGGGCAGGGCGGCGTCCGGGTCGTCGCGCAGCAGGGCGACCACACTGCGCAGGAACAGCCCGGGCGCGTCAAGCACGTCGGCCAGCTGGGCCAGGGCCTCGTCGAGACGGCCGCACAGGATGAAGTGCTCGGCCAGCGCGATGCGCAGGCCGACCGAGGCGTCTCCCTGCGCCGCATGCGCTTCGGCCACCGCGCGGACGGCGGGCGCCAGCGCCGGTTCGCGCTGCGCATGCTTCACCAGTTCGGCCAGCACGCTGTCGCGCAGGTAGGGATGGATGCGTTCGATGAGCGCGGGTGCAAAAGGGCGGGCGCAGACGTCGACCAGCGGATGCAGGTAGGCCGCTTCGTGGCAGCGCAGGCAGGCGTCCAGCAGCGGCATCACGACCGTGGCGTTCTCGCCGGCGAGCAGGGCCATGCGCAGCAGCGCCAGGCCCTGGCGGTAGCTGCGCAGGATCGGCGTGCCCTGCCAGTCGCGGCGCAGCGGCGTGACGCGTTCGTAGGCGGCCTGCAGCGCCCCGAACAGCCCCGTGTCCAGCGCATGTTCCAGCGCCGGCCAGGTGGCCGCCGGGGCGATCGCAAAGCCGCGCCCCACGACTTCCGTCACGAGCGCGAGCTCACGCAGGCGTTCCAGTTCGGCCGCCCACTGCCCCTCCGGCAGCGGCAGGCCGGCAGCCATCAGGTGTTCGAGGATGCGCTGGCGGCCCATCGGCTCGCCGCTCAATGCCAGCAGGGACAGGATGGCCTGCTCGCCCGCGTTCAGGTCGTTCAAGGTCATGCAGCGGGCAGGTTCTCGATCTCCACCGCTGGCAGTCCGGCGGGGACGGGCATGCCGAACACGCGCAGGTAGAACACCAGCTCCGCTTCCAGCGTCTGCACTACGCTCTCGGCCTTGCGGAAGCCATGGCCTTCGCCTTCCAGTGTGATGTAGGCCACCGGCACCTGGCGCGCACGCAGCGCCTCGACCATGGTTTCGGACTGCTGCGGCGGCACCACCATGTCGTCCAGGCCCTGGAAGAAGATCATCGGGCGCGTCAGCTTCTCGGTGTGGTGGATCGGCGAGCGTTCGCGGTAGACCTGCTCGGCGCGTTCGGGCGGCGCGATCAGGTACTGGTTGTAGTGCGATTCGAACTTGTGCGAGTCGGCGTCCAGGCCGGCCAGGTCGGACACGCCGTAGTAACAGGCGCCAGCCTGGAACAGGTCGTGGAAGGCGAGGGCGGAGAGCGTCGTCAGGCCGCCGGCGCTGCTGCCGCGCACCAGCAGGCGGCGCGGATCGGCCAGGCCCTGGCTGGCAAGGTGGCGCGCGCCCGCCACGCAGTCCTCGACATCGACCACGCCCCACTGGCCCTTGAGCAGGTCGCGGTAGGCGCGCCCGAAGCCGGTGCTGCCGCCGTAGTTCACGTCCAGCACTGCGAAGCCGCGGCTGGTCCAGAACTGGGTGGCCAGCTTCAGGGTGCTGGCCGCCATGCCGGTGGGGCCGCCGTGGCCAATGACGATCAGGGGCGGCAGTTCGCCGTCTTGCGGCGCAAAATCGGCATTCGTCGGCGGATAGTGGAAGGCGTAGGCAGTGCGGCCGTTCGCGCTTGGGTAGCTGATCGAACGGGGAACCGAGAGGTAGCCGACGTCCGGCAACTGCGCGATCGAGCGCGCCAGTACCTCGTGCTGGCCGCTATCCAGGTCGATGCGCGCCAGTTCGAGCGCCACCGTCGGTGCGCCGCCCAGCAGCGCGACCGTGTGCGCGTTCACGCGCAGTTCGCGGATTTCTTCATAGGGCGTGGCGATCTCGGTCAGTTCGCCGCCGCGGAGGCGCCCCAGCTTGCTGACGCCGCCCTCGATATAGGCGCAAACGATCTCATCCTCCGCGCGGAAGCCGTAGAGCGAACCGCCGAAGGTCCACTGCGGTCCACCGAATTCGGCGTCGCGCGGGCACAGCGCCCCCACCACGCCGCCTTCGTACCGGTACAAATTCCACCAGCCGCTGCGGTCGGACACGAAGTGCAGCACGCCGCCCGGCGACCATTCCGGCTGGCAGATGGATTCCTGCGGGCCGCCCGCCACCAGCCGGCCATTGGCCAGCGTGCCGTCGTCCTGGATGTCGGCCAGCCACAGCTCGCTGCCTTCCCAGGGCATGCGCGGATGGTCCCAGCACAGCCATGCCAGATGGCGCCCGTCCGGCGAGATGCGCGGCGCGGCGTAGAAGTCATTGCCGTCCACCAGCACGGTTTCCAGGCCGTCGAAACCGATGGCGGCGATGGTGTTCTCGGGATAGTGGCCGCCGGCGGAGTGGTCTTCGCGAACGCTGATCAAACGCCGGCGCGGTGCGTCGACCACGAAGTCGGCATAGCGCCGCTTGTTGTCTTCCGCCGTGACCGCGACCGGCTGGGCGCCGGCGTCGACGCGGTAAAGACGGCTGTCGGCATGGTTGGAGAACCATGCGCTGCCACCGGCAACGACATAGGCGCCGCCGCCGTACTCGTGCACCTTGCTGCGCACGTTGAAGGGCGCGGGCGTCAGTTCGCCGCCAGTGGAGACCAGGGTCGAGCGTCCCGCCTCGCTGGCCCGGCCTTCCAGCCAGTACACAGCGGCGCCATCGAGCATGAGCGAGGCCAGCGGCGTGGCGCCGGCCGCGACAACGGATGCGGTGATCGGGGACGTCCAGGTGCCGCACGGGGCTTGCTGTTTGCTCATGGCAGGTTCTCTCAATTGGGCAAGAAACGCATTATAAGTGCACCCCCAAAGATGCGATAATGGAGGTTTTCCCTCCGAATCCGATTGTCAGCCATGCCACAATTTGCCCCGCTTCAGAACGACACCTTCCTGCGTGCGCTGCTGCGCCAGCCGACTGACTACACCCCGGTGTGGCTGATGCGCCAGGCGGGACGCTACCTGCCGGAATACCGCGCCACGCGCCAGCAGGCCGGTTCCTTCCTGGGCCTGGCAAAGAATCCGGATTTCGCCACCGAGGTCACGCTGCAGCCGCTCGATCGCTATCCGCTGGACGCGTCGATCCTGTTCTCGGACATCCTGACCGTGCCGGACGCGATGGGCCTGGGCCTGTATTTCGCCGACGGCGAAGGCCCGAAGTTCGAGCGCCCGCTGCGCACGGAAGCGGAAGTGCGCGCCCTCCAGGTACCGGATATGGCGTCGCTCGACTATGTCTTCAAGGCAGTGACCCAGATCCGCACCGCGATCAACGGCCGCGTGCCCCTGATCGGCTTCTCGGGCAGCCCGTGGACGCTGGCCTGCTACATGGTCGAAGGCGGCGGCTCGAAAGAATTCCACACCATCAAGAAGATGATGTACGCGCGTCCCGACCTGATGCACCACATCCTGGACACCAACGCGCGCGCAGTCAGCCAGTACCTGAACGCCCAGATCGACGCCGGCGCCCAGGCCGTGATGATCTTCGACTCCTGGGGCGGGGCGTTGGCCGACGGCGCCTACCAGGAATTCTCGCTGAACTACATGCGGCAGGTGGTGAGCCAGCTGCAACGCGAGAAGGATGGCGTGCGCATCCCGGCGATCGTGTTCACCAAGGGCGGCGGCCTGTGGCTGGACGAAATGGCCGACATCGGCGCCGACGCGCTGGGCCTGGACTGGACCGTCAACCTGGGCAAGGCGCGCGCCCTGGTGGGCGACCGCGTGGCCCTGCAGGGCAATCTCGACCCGGCGATCCTGTTCGCCGCGCCGGAGCAGATCCGGGCCGAAGTGGAGCGCTCCCTGAGCGCCTATGGACAACCCTCGGCAGGCCACGGCCACGTCTTCAACCTTGGCCACGGCATTTCGCAGTTCACCCCGCCGGAATCGGTGACGGCAATGGTAGAAGCCGTGCACGACTTCAGCCGCAAACAGCGCGCGGTGTAACCCGGGTCATTGCTGCGGCAGGCGTTGCCGCAGCAAAATCACACTTGTTCACAAGTTCGTAAAACTTCAAAATTATTCCTGTGGACATCTTTGCCGGGCATGAGAAGACGTAAATCAATGATTCTTAAACGTTTTTTTCATGAGGGACTGTGGATTTACACAGTAGGTCCGGACCTTAAGAGGTAAATTGTCCAGGCTTCCTGTCCATTGTTCACAAAGTTATCCACACTGTGACTGATGAGCTGGGAAAAGTGCTTGGTTTACGCGGACTTAGCTCAACTCTTCAAGTAAGGTCTGAAGTTTCTGGTGCACCGCAACGAGTTTTCCCCTTACACATGTGCAGTTATGCACAGCAAGGCGATTCCAGCCCGGGTTGTTAACAGGGATAACTCTTGGTTTGTAAGACACTGATTTTATTGAATAATTTTTTGTTGTCCCAGCGAATCGCGCGTTTCGAGTTGATCTAACGTAAACCTCGATCACGGTCAAGTACAGCGCTATTCACAAAGTTTTCCACAGGCTTCTGGTTCTCGGCTCCGTCACTCAAGAAGGTTGGACTTGGCACACTGCTTCCTACA
Source organism: Massilia sp. IC2-477 (assembly GCF_020707265.1). Taxonomy (GTDB): domain Bacteria; phylum Pseudomonadota; class Gammaproteobacteria; order Burkholderiales; family Burkholderiaceae_D; genus Telluria. The sequence goes on along the minus strand of NZ_JAJFEQ010000002.1, from coordinate 138,817 downwards.
GGTTGCGCTCGACACACCGCTCAACAGCTGCTTCGACTACCGCTGGTCCTGCGAACCGGGCCAGGAGCCGCTTGTCGGCCAGCTGGTGCTGGTGCCCTTCGCGCGGCGCGAAGTGGTCGGCCTGATCGTCGCGGTCAAACAGGACACCGAGGTCCCGCTCGATAAACTGAAGGACGCGATCGCCGTGCGCAGCCAGCTTGCGCCGCTGCCCGAGCGCTGGATCGCACTGGCGCAGTTCGCCGCCGACTATTACCAGCGCCCGCTGGGCGAGGTGGCGCTGCCCGGCCTGCCAAAGAACCTGCGCGTGCCCAAGACCGTGGCGCTGGACCGCGCGCTCAAAAAACTGGCAAAGGACGACAGCGCGCACGATCCGACGCCGTCAAGCATGCCGGTGCTGAACCCGGCGCAGCAGGAAGCCGCCAACAGCATCGGCGGCGCCCAGGGCTTCACTCCGCTGCTGCTGTACGGCGTCACCGGCAGCGGCAAGACCGAGGTCTACCTGCAGGCCTGCGCCCAGGTACTGGGGCGCGACCGGGACGCCCAGATCCTGATCCTGGTCCCCGAGATCAACCTGACGCCCCAGCTGGAAGGGAATATCCGCGCGCGTTTTCCCGGCGTGATGCTGGCCACCCTGCACAGCAGCCTGTCCGAGGGCGAGCGCATGCTGCACTGGCTGGCCGCGCACGAGGGCCGGGCGCGCATCGTGCTGGGCACCCGGCTGGCGATCCTGTCCTCGCTGCCGAACCTCAAGCTGATCGTCATCGACGAGGAGCACGACCCCTCGTACAAGCAGCAGGAAGGCCTGCGCTACTCGGCGCGCGACCTGGCGGTGTGGCGCGCGCACCAGCTGGGCATCCCGATCGTGCTCGGTTCGGCCACACCTTCGCTCGAGACCTGGCACCACGCGCAATCCGGCCGCTACCGCAAGCTGGAGCTGCGCGAGCGCGCCGTGCGCGACGCCGTGCTGCCCACCGTGAAGCTGGTCGACATGGAACGCGACCGGCCCAAGGACGGCCTGACCGGCTCCCTGATCGCGGCGCTGCGCGGGCGCCTCGACCGCGGCGAACAGTCGCTCCTGTTCCTGAACCGGCGCGGCTATGCCCCGGTGATCTGCTGCGACGCCTGCGGCTGGATCAGCAACTGCACCCGCTGCACCGCCTTCATGGTGCTGCACCGTCCCGAGCACCGGCTGCGCTGCCACCACTGCAGCCTGGAGCTGCGCATCCCGCGCCACTGCCCGACCTGCGGCAACGTCGACCTGCAGCCGCTCGGGCGCGGCACCCAGCGCATCGAGGAAGGCCTGGCGGCGATGTTCCCGGAAGCGCGCATCCTGCGCATCGACGCCGATTCCACCCGCCTGAAGGGCAGCGCCCAGGAAGCCTTCGACAGCGTGCACCGGGGCGAAGTGGACATCCTGGTCGGCACCCAGATGGTCGCCAAGGGCCACGACTTCAAGAAGCTCACGCTGGTGGGCATCCTGAACCCCGACACCGCGCTGTTCTCGCAGGACTACCGCGCCAGCGAGCGCCTGTTCGCCCAGCTGATGCAGGTGGCGGGCAGGGCAGGGCGCGCCGGCGCGGCTTCGGAAGTGCTGGTCCAGACCCGCTACGCCAGCCACCCGCTGTACGGCGCCGTGGTGCGCCACGACTACGACCGCTTCGCCGCCAGCCTGCTGGAAGAACGCCGCCAGGCCGGCCTGCCGCCCTTCATGTACCAGGCGCTGCTGCGCGCCGAGGCGCCCGAGCTGGCCACGGCAATCGCCTTCCTGGAGGCGGCGCGCGACAGCCTGGTCTTCGATGCGGTGATGATCAACGATCCGATCCCGATGACGATGACGCGCGTGCACAACGTCGACCGCGCCCAGCTGCTGGTGGAGTCGGCCTCGCGCCCGGCGCTGCAGGCTTTTCTCCGCGAATGGGTCGAGATCCTGCGCGCCATGAAGTCGCGCGTGCGCTGGTCGCTGGAAGTCGATCCGCTCGATATCTAGACATCGTGGTCATCCGTGAGTTTCGGCGCACGGATTTTTGCTAGAGTGGCAGCTCAACCGTTCCGGAGCCCCGCCTTGCCCCTGCCGATCGCACGCCGCCTGCTGCCCGCGCTGCTTGCCCTGCCCCTGACGCAGGGGCAGGCCGCGTCGCGCGCCGCGCTCGAGGCGGTCCACGACGTCCGCATCTGGATCGACGCCCGCAATTGCGGCGCGGCCGTGGAACAGCTCAAGGCCGGCCTGAAGGCCGGCCATCCCGAGGTCGCGCTGCTGGCTGGCTCGATGTACGAACACGGCGTTTGCGTCAAGGCCAGCTGGGACAATGCGGTCACCTTCTACGTGCAGGCACACCAGGGCGGCCTGCCGGGAGCTGCCGCGCGCCTGGCGGCCGGCTATGCCGACCCGGCGCGCGGCCCGGATGCCGCGGCGGCCCTGTGGTGGAGCCTGCGCGACCGAAGCGGAGCGCGTAGCGGATCCTGCGCCGTCCCACAAGGCGTGGAACAGGACCCCGAGCGCTTTGTCGCCGAACTCAAGACCTGGGAACCTGCCAGGCTTGCGATCTGCAACTACATCATCGGCGTGCTCTGGACCATCGCGGCGGAAGTGAAGTATCCGGCACAAGCCCAGGCCTGGGGGCTGCATGGCGATGTGACGCTGCGCTTTCTCCCAGGGGTGCCGCGCATCGAAGTCAAGAAAGGCGAGACCGGGGCCTATCAGTTATACGGCTTGATCGACGGCGATGTCCTGCGCGACCGCGAGTCCATTCCAGCGCGGGACGGCTTCGAGAAATTGATGCGCGAAGTCGCCGACCGCGCCTTGCGCCGTTACCCGCAGCCTCCAGGCATCCCGACCGATACCTCGGTCTCGGTCAAGTACGTGTTCTCCCTCGAATGAGCAAACCTTCGACTTTTCCAAGGAGCGTGGCAATGGCATACCAAGGTGGCACCCATGGCCGGCTGGCCGTTCTTCTCGCGGCGCTGCTGGCCGCGCCGGCCGCGCTGGCGACCCTGCCGACCGACGGCGAGCTGTCGGCCGCGGAAATCCGGCGCCGCATCGAGAACCGCGACTGCAGCGGCGCGGTCGAGCGGCTGAAACAGGCCCTGGCGAAGAACGAGCCCGAGGCGGCGCTGATGGGCGGCTCCATGTACGAGCATGGTGTCTGCGTCAAGCGCGACTGGCAGCGCGCCATTCCGCTGTATGCGCGCGCCGTCGAGGGCGGGCAGCCGGAAGGCGCCGAACGGCTGGCGGCGGGCTTCGCCGATCCGGTCAATGGTCCGGACGCGGCCGCCGCCATCTGGTGGGCCTGGCGCGGGCGCGGCTTCGACCAGTCCGAATGCGGGGTCGACGGCAAGGCGCCGGCCGACCCGGAGCGCCTGGTGGCCGAGATGGGCAAGTGGAAGCCGGAACGGCTGGCCTACTGCACTTACGTGGCGGGCGTGATGTCGACCATCTCCGCCGAGATGCGCTTCCCCGACCTGGCGCGCGGCTTCGCGGTCGGCGGCGACGTGTCGCTGCGCTTCTATCCGGCCACGCCGCGCTTCGAGCTGAAGCAGACCGGTTCGCGCGAATACGACCTGGTCGGCTACTTCGCAGTCGACCGCCTGCGCGACCGCAAGCGCAAGGCCGTCACCGGCGGCTTCGAAAAAGTGGTGGGCGAAGTGGCCGACCGGGCCCTGCGGCGCTACCCGCATCCGAAGGGGATCCCGGAAGACACCCTGATCCAGACCACCTACACCTTCGGCTACACCTTGCACAACTACTAGGCGCGGCGGCCAGTCGCCTGCCGGGTTCGGGAAAATCGCGTATCGTCTTGGTTATCCGACAAAGGAAGCAGGAGAACGCGATGAAACAACTCGACGTGGACGTCGCCATCATCGGCACCGGCACCGCCGGCATGACGGCCTACCGCGCGGCCCGGGCGCAGGGCGCGCGCACCGTGGTCATCGAAAGCAGCCATTACGGCACCACCTGCGCGCGCGTCGGCTGCATGCCGAGCAAGCTCCTGATCGCAGCCGCGGAAAGCGCGCATGCGATGCAGCACAGCGCGCCCTTCGGCGTGCATGCCGGCGAGGTGCGCATCGACGGCCGCGCCGTGATGGAACGCGTGCGCCGCGAGCGCGACCGCTTCGTCGGCTTCGTGCTGGAAAGCGTCGAATCCTTCCCCGAGGAAGACCGCTTGCGCGGCCACGCGCGCTTCACCGGGCCGCATACGCTGGTCGTCGACGACCACACCGAGATCACCGCCGCCCGCATCGTGATCGCCACCGGCTCCACCCCGCTGCGCCTGCCGGCACTGGAAAATGTCGGCCCCGGCATCGCTACCAGCGACGACGTGTTCTACTGGGACGACCTGCCGAAGTCGGTGGCCGTGATCGGCACCGGCGTGATCGGCCTGGAACTGGGCCAGGCCCTGCACCGGCTCGGCGTGCGCGTGAAGCTGTTCGCGCGCGGCGGCAGCATCGCCCACCTGAGCGACCCGGAAGTGCTGCGCAGCGCCACTCGGGTATTGACCGAGGAACTCGACATCCAGTTCCAGTCGAAGGTGGTGGGCGCGGTGCAGGAAGGCGAGGAAGTGGCGCTCACCGTCAGCGACGCCCTGGGCGAAGAGAAGACAGAGCGCTTCCAGTACGTCTTGATGGCGGCCGGCCGCACGCCCAACGTGCACGATATCGGACTGGAGCACACAGGCCTGGAGCGCGGGGAGGACGGCATCCCGTATTTCGATGCCCGCACCATGCAATGTGGGAACAGCCACATCTTCATCGCCGGCGACGCCAACAACGAGCGTCCGCTGCTGCACGACGCGGCCGACCACGGCAAGATCGCCGGCGACAATGCGGGCCGCTACCCGGACGTGCGTCCCGGCCTGCGCCGCACCGCGATCGCGGTCGCCTTTACCGAGCCGAACATCGCCACCCTGGGCGCCAGCTACCGCAGCCTGTGCGAAGGGGGCAAGCGCAAGTTTGCGGTGGGCGCGGTCTCGTTCGAGAACCAGGGCCGCAGCCGGGTCATGTTGCAGAACAAGGGGATGCTGCGGGTGTATGCGGAATTCGGCTCGCGCCGCTTCCTGGGGGCCGAGATGATCGCGCCGCGCGCCGAGCACCTGGCGCATACGCTGTCCTGGGCCTGCCAGATGCGCATGACGGTGGACCAGATGCTGGACATGCCCTTCTACCACCCGGTGATCGAGGAGGGCGTGCGCACCGCCCTGCGCGACCTGGCCCAGTGCCTGACCCGTGGCGAGAGCGAGATCGACCCGGCCGATACCGAGCCGGGTACATAGAAGATTAGCTGGGCTTAACTGAACCCGGAAAAGATCAGAAAAACTTAATTCAGGTAGCTCGCATCCAGCTTGCCCTCGCCGGCCAGCTGACGCAGGATGCGCACCGTGTCGATGTCGGCTTCCTGGTAGGCCGAGCGCTTGAAGTCGTCGTACATTTCGTTGGCCGGGTCGCTGTGCTCGCCGAGGCCGTCGTCGTAGCAGAAGCGCACCAGTAGCACGGCGCTGGTCGGCGCCTCGATCTTCATGACCAGGCTGGAAGCGGCGATCTCGCCCTGGGCCGGCACCTCGTAGCGCACTTCCTTCAGCGGCGTCAGGTGCACGACGTCGTCGATCACCAGGTCCCCGTAGCGCAGGCGGCGGCTGAAGCTGCCGCTGCTGCGTTCGCCGATGGTGCATTCGTCCAGGTGGGGCACGAACAGGGTCGGCGATTCGGCGCGCAGCACCAGCCCGCGCCACAGCTGCTCGATCGAAATGGTGTCGATCAGCGGGTTCATCGGATCGTTGATCTGGATGAGATGTTCAAATTTCATGTGCGGTGTCCAAAAAGCCTCGGCGCACGGCGCCGCAAGGGTGCGATGGTACCCGATTGTGTCTTTCCGCGCCGCGCCGGGGCGGTGTTGCAAACACGTCCATTCCGCATTTTTGCCTGCGCGTTGCCGAACTCATCGTTACAATATCCGGCCATTCTGCAGAAATCTTTCCCATGTCCAACGCACCAAAATTCGGCCTCAACGGGCCGCAAAGCGAAGCCGTGCTCTATCTCGACGGCCCATGCCTGGTGCTGGCCGGCGCCGGCTCGGGCAAGACGCGCGTCATCACGCAGAAGATCGCCTACATGATCGAGCATTGCGGCTACGATCCACGCACCATCGCCGCGCTCACCTTCACCAACAAGGCCGCGCTCGAGATGCAGGAACGCATCGGCAAGCTGCTCAAGCAGCCCAAGCAGGCCAAGCAGCTGACTGTCTCCACCTTCCACTCGCTGGGCGTCAAGATCCTGCGCCAGGAAGCGGCCGGCGTCGGCCTGAAGGACAAGTTCTCGATCATGGACAGCGACGATTGCTATACCGTCGTGTCCGACCTCGCCCTCACCACGGACAAGCAGGAAATCCGCCGCATCCAGAACGCCATCTCGTTGTGGAAGAACGGCCTGGTCGACCCGGACGACGCTATTCAAGCGGCGAAGGACGAGGACGAAGCCATGGCCGGACGCGTCTACCGCAGCTACCTGGCCACCCTGCAGGCCTACCAGGCGGTCGACTTCGACGACCTGATCCGCCTGCCGGTGGAACTGTTCCGCAACAACGAATCGATCCGCGACCGCTGGCAGCGCCGCCTGCGCTACCTGCTCATGGACGAGTACCAGGACACCAACACCTGCCAGTACGAGCTGGTGAAGCTGCTGGTGACGGGCATCGGCAAGAAGCCGATGTTCACCGCCGTGGGCGACGACGACCAGGCGATCTACGCCTGGCGCGGCGCCTCGGTGGAAAACCTGAAGACCCTGCAGACCGACTTCCCCGACCTGCGCGTCATCAAGCTGGAACAGAACTACCGCTCCACCACCCGCATCCTGCAGGCGGCCAACGCGGTCATCGGCAACAACCCGAAGCTGTTCGAGAAGTCGCTCTGGTCCGAGCACGGCCTGGGCGAGCCGATCGAGGTGCTGGGCATGCAGAGCGACGAGCAGGAAGCCGAGCAGGTTGCCATCATGATCTCGGCCGACCACTTCCAGCGCAAGAACAAGTGGACCGACTATGCCATCCTGTACCGCGGCAACCACCAGGCGCGCGTGATCGAGCAGGCCCTGCGCAAGGAGCGCATCCCCTACACCATGTCGGGCGGCCAGAGCTTCTTTGACAAGGCCGAGATCAAGGACATCATCGCCTACCTGCGCCTGATCGCGAACCAGGACGACGACCCCGCCTTCATCCGCGCCGTCACCACCCCCAAGCGCGGGGTCGGCATGGCCACGCTCGAGACCCTGGGCGAATTCTCCAAGCAGTGGAACTGCTCGCTGTTCGAGGCGGCGCGCAAGGGCGGGTTGGAGGCCAAGCTGGCCGAGCGCCAGCTGGCGCCGCTACGCGACTTCTGCCGCTTCATGCTCGAGCTCGAAGACCGCGCCACCCGCCCGGGCCCGTCGGGCAGCGGCGACAACGCGGCCGAGGTGCTGGACGACATGATGAAGGAGATGAACTACGAGCACTACTTGTACGAGAATTTCGACGACCGCGCGGCCCAGGGCAAGTGGCAGAACGTGCTCGAGTTCACCAACTGGCTGAAGGAACGCGGCCGCGGTGGGCGCGACCGCGACGGCGAGGAAAAGAACCTGCTCGAACTGACCCAGATGGTGGCCCTGATGTCGATGCTCGAAGGCCAGGACGAGGAGCAGGACGCGGTGCGCATGTCGACCCTGCACGCGTCCAAGGGCCTGGAATACCCGCACGTGTTCCTGGTCGGGGTGGAAGAGGGCATCTTGCCGCACAAGGGCGACCCGGACGCGCCGGTCGAGGTGATCGCGGCCCGCATCCAGGAAGAGCGGCGCCTGATGTACGTGGGGATCACGCGCGCCCAGCGCACCCTGCGCCTGACCTGGTGCAAGAAACGCAAGCGTGCGGGCGAACTGGTGCATTGCGAGCCCTCGCGCTTCATCAAGGAGATGGCGCTGGACGTTGGCGACGCCCCGCCCAAGGAAAGCGAAGTGCTGAGCCCGAAGGAGCGCCTGGCCAGCCTGAAAGCCCTGCTGGCCATGCCGAAAGCATAAACCTACCAGGAATGCGTTGCGCATAAGCCTTGAAACCCTGCTAACGGTCGCGCACGATTGAAATTCTTATTTGACTTCGTCTTAATAGCAGGAAATACTTTCCGGAAAGCGAGCTCATCATGGATGCTCACGTCCCACTTTACTTAGATTTCGCCCATGGCAAACGTTTCCGACCTCGAAAATACGCCCCGTTCCGGGCTGAACCACATTGACGCGCTGCTCGACAAGGGCCCTGACTGGAATTTCCTGACCACGGGCCCCGCCAACACGATCTACTACACTTTCTCGATTTCTTCGGGCAATGAAAAGGATGTGACTGGCCAGGAAGCGTTTACCCAGGCGCAGCAGATCGCCACGCGCGGCGCGTTCGACTACCTCCAGCAGCTGACCGGCATCCAGTTCGTCGAGACCGCGAACGGCGCCAGCGCCCAGCTTCACCTGGCCAACCTGGACATCGAAGGCAGCAATACCACAGGGCTGTGCAGCTGGAACGCTCCATACACCTATGGTGTTGGGAACACGCTGATCGACTACAAGCCGCAGGCCTATGTCTACCTCGACAATTTCGAATGGCGTTTCCAGAACCGCGACCTGGAACCGGGCGGCGTGGGTTACCAGACCCTGCTGCACGAACTGGGCCATGCGCTCGGCCTGAAGCACCCGTTCGAGGACGATGTCCACCTGCCGGTCAGCCAGGACAATACTCGTAATACCTTGATGTCCTACACCGATAGCGGCGGACCCTACAGCACCTTCAGCCCCTACGACATCGCAGCCCTGAACTGGCTGTACGGCGGCGACGGCCTGCGCGGCGCGCTCGGCATCAACTCGACCACCGGCGGCCGTTACATCACCGGCACAAGCGCGGTGGACCGCCTGACCGGCACCGCCTTCGACGACGTGCTCGCGGGTGCGGGCGGCAACGACATCATCGATGGCGGCGCCGGCGTTGATACGGTCTCCTTCGGCCGCGTGCGCGGCGAATACACCTTCAGCCAGGACGCCAGCGGCAACGTGCTGGCCAGCCACGCCAGCCTGGGCACGGTCACCATCAGCAACGTCGAGCAGTTCTCCTTCGTGGACGGCAAATACCAGCGTGCGCAGGTGCTGAGCGACAGCACGCCGCCGGCCGTACCGAGCCTGTCGGTGACCAAGAACGCGGCCAACTTCACCTCGTTCAGCAAACCGCTGTTCACCGGCCAGGCCGAAGCGAACGCCACGGTCCGCATCTACGTGGGCGAGCGCATGGTCGCGGAAACCCAGGCCGACGCCAAGGGCCTGTATTCGGTCGTTGCCACCACCGTGTTCAACGATGGCCTGAACTATTCGGTGCGCGCCACCGCGACCGACGCCGCCGGCAACGTGTCGGCCTTCAGCGAAGCGGTCGGCTTCAATGTCGACGCCACGGCGCCGGTCAAGCCGACTTCGACGATGACCCTGGCCACGAGCAGCAACCAGCCGGTGTTCAGCGGCACCGCCGAAGCCAATTCGACGATCAAGCTGTACCGCGTCGACGGCGATCGCGCCATCGAAATCGGCCGCACCGTCACCAAGGGCGACGGCAGCTGGAAGCTCGACTCGGCAGCGCTGCCGAACGGCGTGTACAAAGCGATTGCCGCGTCCGAGGACATCGCCGGCAACGCCACCAGCGCCAGCGACTACCTGAATTTCACCATCGACAGCACGCTCAGCCAGACCGGCACCGCCCAGAACGACCGCATCACCAACCTGGGCGTCGGCAACAACGCGGTCGACGGCGCAGGCGGCAGGGATACCGTCGTGTACGCGGGCCTGAGCGAGCACTTCACGCTCAAGCGCGGCGTCTACGGCGTCACCGTGACCGACACGCTCGGCAACCTGGGGACCGACAACCTGATCAACGTCGAGCGCATCCAGTTCAACGATACCTGGAAGGCGCTCGACGTCGACGGCATCGCGGGCCAGGCCTATCGCATGTACGAAGCGGCCCTCGGCCGTGCGCCGGAAAAGGCGGGCCTGAGCTACTGGATCTGGCGCATGGAAAACGGCTCCACCATCCAGCAGGTGGCGTCCGACTTCATGAAGACGACGGAATTCGCGGGCATCTATGGCGCCAACCCGACCGATGCCCAGTTCATCCGCCAGATGTACCTGAACATCCTGGACCGTGAACCGGACGCCGGCGGCTACGTCTACTGGGAAGGCCGCATTGCCACCGGCAGCCGCGAACAGATCCTGGTCGACTTCAGCGAAAGCCCGGAGAACAAGGCCCAGGTCATCGCCGCGATCCAGGACGGCATGGACTACTCGCCCTGGGCGTGATCCAGGGCCGCTCATTGGCTGCGTACCGAAATGGCATAATGCCGGCTTTGCGCCGGGAGGCAGCCAATGAGCCATGAAGACCCGATCAACGATCGCTTCGTCGATATCGAGATCAAGCTCTCGCACCAGGAAGACCTGGTCGAGACGCTGAACCAGACCATCTACCGCCAGGAGCGCCGCATCGACCAGCTCGAAGCCATGGTCGCCGCGCTGGCCGACCACGTCCGCACCCTGCAGTCCACCCGCCAGGGGCCGGTCAACGAGAAGCCGCCCCACTACTGAGCATCATCCCCAGCCGCTTGCCCAGGCACAGCAGTGTCAGGGTCGGCGGCAGTCCCCAGGGCTGGGGAATCACCGAGGCATCGCATACGTGCAGGCCGGGCGCGGCGCGCAGTTCGCTGTCCACGCCGGCGCCGATGCGGATGCTGCCGCCCGGATGGGCGGCGAAGTGGTGGGTGACGAACACCTGCTTCGCATCCGCCTGCGCCAGGATGGCGCGCGCCATCTTGACGCCCTGGTCGAGACGCGCGCGGTCGCCCGGGCTCAGGCGCTTGTCGACCCAGCGCGGCCCGACGGCGCCGCCGATGTCGTCACGGATCTTCACCATGATGCTCAAGGTCCGCCGGTGCGCGCCCACGCGGTCGACCCGGCCCGCCTGCAGCGCAAAGGCCGTGTACATCGCGTTCGGGAGCGTCAGGTCGGCCAGTGCGATGCCTTCCTCGGGAAAGCTGGCGCCGGCCGCCATCGGCACTTCGGCGCCGCCTTCGAGGTCATCGACGCTGCCCATCACCGCCACCACCGGATCGCTGAAGAAGGGCGCGTGGCGCGGCCCCAGCCCCGACGCATGCAGCAGGCGCGGGCTGCCAATGCCGCCGCCAGCCAGCACCACGAGCGGCGCGCGTGCCGTCCGGATGGCGCCATCGCGTTTGAATTCCACCCCGGCCGCACGGCCGTCCTGCATCAGCACGCGCAGTACCCGGCTGCGGTCCAACAGTACGGCGCCGTGGCGGCAGGCCTCGTCGACGAAGTCGCGCGCGCTCCACTTGGCGCCGTAGGGGCAACCGTAGACGCAGCGCCAGCAGCCGCTGCGGCAGGCCTGCGGCCGGATCATCTTGTCGAGTTTGTGCCAGGCGAAGCCGGCCGCGCGCGCAGCAGTCATGATGCGCGCCGCCATCGGGCCGACCAGGCTGTCGGGCAGGGGCGCGAGCGGCAGCTCGGCGCGCAGGGCCGCCAGGCTGGGGGCCAGGTCGATGCCGTGGGCCGCGAACATGGCGGCCGGCGGGGCGCTGGCGGTGGCGAAATTCAGCGCCGAGCTGCCGCCCAGGGTGGTGCCCGATACCAGCAGCGAGGCATCGCGGTGCAGCCAGGCGCCGCGTCCCGGCAGCGCCATGGTGGCCATCTGCCCCATGGTGCCGGCGAGCGGCGCGGCGCTGCCCTGTTCCAGCACGAGCACGCGCGCGCCAGACTGCGCCAGCTCGCGCGCGGTGCTGGCGCCGCCGGGGCCGGTGCCGACGACGATCGCGTCAAAGGAGGGGTCGGTGAAGGTATTCATGCGTAACGGCGCATGCTAGCACGGCGTTTTGATACATGAAGATACATGTCGGTTACATGCCATATACATACCTTTATTGTTGTGACGATGTGTGTATAAGCCTGCTATGATCTTCGCGCAACGGCTGTCGAGTACACGCGGCAGCTCCTTCCCAAGAGTCCGTGAAAGATCTCATGAACCGACCCTACCCGCTCATCGTTGCCGCCAGCCTCGCATTCATCCATGCATCGGCAATCGCAGCACCTGCGGCACCCGCCCTCGACGCCTCCAATCCCTTCGCCCAGCCCAGCAGCCTGCCGCTGAACTATCCGGCCTTCGACAAGATCAAGAACGAACACTTCCTGCCCGCCTACGCGGCCGGGATGGCCGAGCACCTGCGCGAGATCGATGCGATCGCCACCAACAAGGCGGCGCCGACGTTCGACAACACCATCGTCGAGATGGAGCGCGCCGGCCAGCTGCTCACGCGCGTGGCCATGACCTTCTCGAACCTGCAGACCGCCAATACCAACGACACCCTGGACGCGGTCGACCGCGAGATGTCGCCCAAGCTGGCTGCCCACAGCGATGCGATCTACCTGAACCCGGCGCTGTTCCAGCGCGTGAAGACCCTGCACGACAAGCGCGCCGGCTTGACACTGGACGCCGAGTCGAAGCACCTGCTCGAGCGCGTGTACAAGGAATTCGTGCGCGCCGGCGCCAACCTGTCCGCCGCCAACAAGGACAAGCTCAAGAAATACAACGCCGAGATCGCCTCGCTGCAGTCGGACTTCTCGCAGCGCGTGCTGAAGGAAGCCAATGCCTCGGCGCTGATCGTCGATACCCGCGCCGAACTGGCCGGCTTCTCGGATGCCGAGATCAATGCCGCCGCCGCGGAAGCGGAAAAGCGCGGCCAGAAAGGCAAGTTCGCGATTGCGATCGTCAACACCAGCAGCCAGCCGGCGCTGTCCAGCCTCACCGACCGCAAGACCCGCGAGCGCCTGATGGCCGCGTCCCTGAACCGCGGCAGCCGCGGCGGCCAGTATGATTCGCGCGACCTGGTGCTCAAGCTGGTCAGGCTGCGCGCCGAACGCGCGGCGCTGCTGGGCTACCCGAGCTACGCCGCCTATTCGCAGGAACTGGAAACCGCCAAGAATCCGGCCGCCGTCAACAAGCTGCTGGCCGAGCTGGCCAAGCCCGCGGTGAACAACGCGAAGAAGGAAGCGCTCGAAATCCAGAAGATCATCGACAAGGAGCGGGGCGGCTTCCAGGTCGCCGCGTACGACTGGCCGATCTACCAGGACAAGGTGCGCGCCGCGAAGTACAACTTCGACGAGAACCAGCTGCGCCCCTACTTTGAACTGAACCGCGTGCTGGTGGACGGCGTGTTCTTTGCCGCCACCAAGGAATACGGCATCACCTTCAAGGAGCGCAAGGACCTGCCGGTGTACGATCCGGACGTGCGCACCTTCGATGTATTCGATCACGACGGCAAACAGCTGGCGATCTTCATCTTCGACCCCTACGCCCGCGGCAACAAGCAGGGCGGCGCCTGGATGAACGAATACGTGTCGCAGTCTCACCTGCTGGCCAAGCGCCCGGTGGTCGGCAACCACCTGAACATTCCGAAGCCGCCCCAGGGCGAGCCGACGCTGCTGACCTACGACGAAGTGCGCACCGCCTTCCACGAGTTCGGCCACGCGCTGCACGGCATGTTCTCGAACGTGAAGTACCCGCACTTCTCGGGCACCAACGTGCCGCGCGACTTCGTCGAGTATCCGTCGCAGGTCAACGAGATGTGGGCGATCTGGCCGGAAGTGCTGGCCAATTACGCGAAGCACCACCAGACCGGCGCGCCGATGCCGAAAGAGCTGCTGGACAAGGTGGTCGCTTCCAAGAAGTTCAACCAGGGCTACATGACCACCGAGTACCTGGCCGCCTCGCTGCTCGACCAGCGCTGGCACCAGCTCAAGCCGTCGCAGATCCCGAGCGACGTGCTGGCCTTCGAGGCCAAGGCGCTGAAGGACGCGGGCGTCGACTTTGCCCCGGTGCCGCCGCGCTACCGCACGACCTACTTCTCGCACTCGATGAACGGCGGCTACTCGGCCGGCTACTACGCCTACCTGTGGAGCGAAAAGCTCGACGCCGATACGGTGCAGTGGTTCACGCAGAGCGGCGGCCTGTCGCGCAAGAACGGCGACCACTTCCGCAAGACCCTGCTGTCGCGCGGCGGCAGCGCCGATGCGATGGACCTGTTCCGCGACTTCCGCGGCCGCGACCCGGTCATCGAGCCGCTGCTGGAACGCCGCGGCCTCACCGGAAACTGAGCCGCTCACCCGGCTTTCCTGCGCCGCGTCCTGTGCTGCCGGGCCACAAGCCTGGCAGCACAGGACGGGCGTGTATCAACGTAGTCCAATCATTATCCGAGACACCATGAATCGTCCCCGTATGCTCCTGATCGCGGCCAGCGTCGCGATGGCCAACCTGGCCTATGCCGCACCGCTCGACGCGTCCAACCCCTTCGCCAAGCCGAGCACCCTCCAGTACGGCTACCCGGCCTTCGACAAGATCAGGGACGAGCACTTCGCGCCCGCTTTCGACGAAGGCATGCGCGAGCAGGCGCGCGAAATCGACGCCATCGCCAACAACAAGGCTGCGCCGACCTTCGAGAACACCATTGTCGCAATGGAGCGTTCGGGGCGCCTGCTGAACCGCGTTTCCTCGGTGTTTTCGGCCCTGGTCGGTTCCTACACCAACGACACCCTGCAGGCCCTGGACAAGGAACTGGCGCCCAAGCTCGCCGCCCACGGCGACGCGATCCGCCTGAATCCGAAGCTGTTCCAGCGCATCCAGACCCTGTACGCCAAGCGCGCCAAGCTGGGCCTGGACGCCGAATCGACCTACCTGATCGAGCGCTACCACAAGGACTTCGTGCGCGCCGGCGCCAAGCTCTCCAGCGCCGACAAGGACAAGCTGCGCGCGTACAACAGCAAGCTGGCGGCGCTGCAGACCCAGTTCAGCCAGAACGTGCTGAAGGAAGTGAACGCCTCGGCCTTCGTGGTCGACACCCGCGAAGAGCTGGCCGGCCTGCCGGAGAAGGCCATCGTGGCCGCCGCCGCCGAAGCGAAGAAGCGCGGCCTGGACGGCAAGTTCGTGATCCCGGTGGTGAACACGACCCAACAGGGTCCGCTGTCGCAGCTGAGCAATCGCGGCACCCGCGAGAAGCTGCTGTCGATCTCGACGGTGCGCGGTTCGCGCGGCGGTGAATTCGACAACCGCGACATCGTGCTGCAGCTGGCCAAGCTGCGCGCCGAGCGCGCCGAGCTGCTGGGCTACAGCAGCCACGCCGCCTACTCGCTGGAAGACCAGACCGCCAAGGACACCACCGCCGTCAACAAGCTGCTGTCCGACCTGGCCGCGCCCGCGGTGCGAAACGCGAAGAAGGAAGCTGCCGAGATCCAGGGAGTGATCGACGCGGAGAAGGGCAATTTCAAGGTCGCCGCGTATGACTGGAACTTCTACAGCGACAAGGTGCGCGCCGCCAAGTACGCCTTCGACGCCAACCAGTTGAAGCCGTATTTCGAACTCGACCGCGTGCTGAACGACGGCGCCTTCTTCGCCGCCAACAAGCTGTGGGGCATCACCTTCAAGCAGCGCAAGGACCTGCCGGTGTACGACGCCGACGTGCGCGTGTACGACGTCTTCGAAGAGAACGGCGCCCACCTGGCGATCTTCGTGCTCGACCCGTACGCGCGCCCGAACAAGCGCGGCGGCGCCTGGATGAGCGCCCTGGTCAGCCAGAGCACCCTGCTGGGCGACAAGCCGGTCATCACCAACAACCTGAACCTGGCCAAGCCGGCGCCGGGCGAGCCGACCCTGCTCAGCTGGGACGAGGTGCGCACCACCTTCCACGAATTCGGCCACGGCACCCATGGCTGGTTCTCGAAAGTGAAGTACCCGCGCTTCTCGGGTACCAGCGTGCCGCGCGACTATGTCGAGCTGCCTTCGCAGGTGTACGAGATGTGGATGGCCTGGCCGGAAGTGCTGGCCAATTATGCGAAGCACTACCAGACCGGCGAAGCGATGCCGAAAGAGCTGCTGGACAAGCTGCGCGCCTCGCAGCGCTTCAATGAAGGCTACCGCACCACCGAGTACCTGGCCGCGGCCGTGATCGACCAGCGCTGGCACCAGCTCGGCTCGAAGGCCATCCCGGCTGACGTGAAGAGCTTCGAAGAGCAGGCCCTGAAGGAGGCGGGCCTGGACTTCGCGCCGGTCCCGCCGCGCTACAGCTCGACCTACTTCTCGCACGCCTTCTCGGGCGGCTACTCGGCCGGCTACTACAGCTACCTGTGGGCCGAGCGCCTGGACGCCGACGCCGGCGAATGGTTCAAGGAAAACGGCGGCCTGCAGCGCAAGAACGGCGACCGCTTCCGCACCATGGTGCTGTCGAAAGGCGGCACCATGGATGCGGTGCAGATGTACCGCGACTTCCGCGGTCGCGATCCGGTGATCGAGCCGCTGCTGGAACGCCGCGGTTTGAACTGAGCGTAGTCCCGGGAGTCGCCCAGGCGGCTCCCGTATAACTTTCCATAACCAAAACGAGGGCAATATGCACCGTCCACACATCTTCCTGGTTGCCGCCGCCAGCGCCGTCTCGAGCCTGGCCGCAGTTGCTGCACCCACTGCTCCGGCCTCCATGCTCGAAGCCTCTAACCCCTTCGCCAAGCCGAGCATCCTGCCGTTCCAATACCCGGCCTGGGACAAGATCAGGAACGAACACTTCGCGCCGGCCTTTGCCGAAGCGATGCGCCAGGAAGCGGCGGAGATCGAGAAGATCGCCAACAGCAAGGCCACCCCGACGTTCGAGAACACCATCGTGGCGATGGAGCGTTCGGGCCAGCTGATGAACCGTGTCGGCGCCGCTTTCGGCACCCTGAGCGGCTCCTACACCAACGACACCCTGATCGCCCTCGCCAAGGAAAACGCACCGAAGCTGTCGGCCCACAACGATGCGATCCGCTTGAACCCGAAGCTGTACGCGCGCATCAAGTCGCTGTACGACCGCCGCACCAAGCTGGGCCTGGACGCGGAATCGCAGTACCTGATCGAGCGCTACCACACCGATTTCGTGCGCGCCGGCGCCAAGCTGTCGGATGCCGACAAGCAGAAGCTGAAGGAAATGAACGGACAGCTGGCCGCGCTGTCGACCCAATTCGCGCAGAACGTCCTGAAGGAAGCCAACGCCTCGGCCCTGGTGGTCGACACCCGCGCCGAACTGGCCGGCATGTCGGACAAGCAGATCGACGCCGCCGCCGCGGAAGGCAAGAAGCGCGGCATGGACGGCAAGTTCGTGATCCCGGTGGTGAACACCACCCAGCAGGCCGGCCTGTCGGTCCTGACCAACCGCGCCACCCGCGAAAAGCTGCTGGCCGCGTCGCTGGCGCGCGGTTCGCGCGGCGGTGAATTCGATAACCGCGACGTGGTGCTGAAGATCGCCAAGCTGCGCGCCGAACGCGCCGCGCTGCTGGGCTACCCGAACCACGCCGCCTACAACCTGGAAGACCAGACCGCCAAGACCACAGGCGCCGTCAACCAGCTGCTGGCGGAATTCGCCAAGCCGGCCGTGAACAATGCGAAGAAGGAAGCCGCGGAGATCCAGAAGGTGATCGACGCCGAAGGCGGCGGCTTCAAGGCCGGCCCGCAGGACTGGGGCTATTACAGCGACAAGGTGCGCGCCGCCAAGTACGCTTTCGATGCCAACCAGCTCAAGCCTTACTTCGAACTGAACCGCGTGCTGCAGGACGGCGTGTTCTTCGCGGCGAACAAGGAATTCGGCATCAGCTTCAAGGAGCGCAAGGACCTGCCGGTCTACGACCCGGATGTGCGCGTGTTCGACGTGTTCGACCACGACGGCAAGCAGCTCGCGATCTTCACCTTCGACCCGTATGCGCGTTCGACCAAGCGCGGCGGCGCCTGGGCCAATGCCTGGGTCCCGCAATCCAAGCTGCTGGGCACCAAGCCGGTGATCGCCAACAACCTGAACATCGCCAAGCCGGCCGCCGGCGAGCCGACGCTCCTGACCTACGACGAAGTGCGCACCACCTTCCACGAGTTCGGCCATGCGCTGCACGGCATGTTCTCGGACGTGAAATACCCGCGCTTCTCGGGCTCGCGCGTGCCGCGCGACTACGTCGAGTTCCCGTCGCAGGTGAACGAGATGTGGATGGCCTGGCCGGAAGTGCTGGCCAACTACGCCAAGCATTACCAGACCGGCGCCCCGATGCCGAAGGAACTGCTGGACAAGGTGCAGGCTTCGCAGCAGTTCAACGAAGGCTTCCGCACCACCGAGTACCTGGCGGCTTCGCTGCTGGACCAGGCCTGGCACCAGCTGTCGCCGAACCAGATCCCGACCGACGTACTGTCCTTCGAGGCTGATGCCTTGAAAAAGGCCGGCGTCGACTTCAACCTGGTGCCGCCGCGCTACCGCACCACCTACTTCTCGCACACCTTCTCGGGCGGCTACTCGGCCGGCTACTACGGTTACCTGTGGGCGGAGAAGCTGGACGCCGATACGGTGAATTGGTTCAAGGAGAACGGTGGCCTGACCCGCAAGAACGGCGACCACTTCCGCAAGACCCTGCTGTCGCGCGGCGGTACGCTGGATGCGATGCAGATGTACCGCAACTTCAGCGGCCGCGATGCGCAGGTGCGTCCGCTGCTGGAACGCCGCGGCCTGACTGGCGAGTGATCACGCGAAGCCGGCCGTGCCATGCGGCCGGCCGGCTTCACGTAAAATCGGGGAACGATGCCTTTGGCATGGTTCCCTTTTTTTATGCATGGCACAGCAAGCGATGAGTGTTCAGTCTCTCCACGGTATTACCTTAGAATCCCTGTTAACCCGTCTCGTCGATCACTACGGCTGGGATGGACTCGGCCGCCGGATCGACATCAACTGCTTCCAGAAAGACCCCAGCATCAAGTCGAGCCTGAAGTTTTTGCGCCGTACCCCGTGGGCGCGCGATCAGGTCGAGAAGCTGTATCTCGAGACCCGCTTCACCAACTAGCGAGAACGACTATGCAGAACGAGAATGATACAAACCTGAAAGCGCACCTGAAAGCCCTGCACCGCCAGTTGCAGGAAACCAGGGACGTTGACCCGGAACTGGAGACCCTGTTGCGCCAGCTCGACGGCGACATCGACCGCGCCCTGGCGCTTCGCGAAGAAAACCAGCGCGACGAGAACACCTACGGCCTGTCCTCGCGCACCCAGGAGCTGGCGGCCCGCTTCAACGTGAACCACCCGACCGTCTCGGCCGGCCTGCGTCAGCTTGGCAACATGCTCTCCAATATGGGAATCTAGAGCGCTGCTCATCAGCAAGTCATTGATAACTAAGCCATTTTTGGGAGGGGAGGGAGACCCGAAAATGGTTTTCCGGTACAATACCGGCCAATGAACTCCCCCCAGAACCTTTTCGCGAGCGTCCCGAAGCGCTCCAGCCGCGCTGCCGCCGCGCCTTTCCTCCCGATGACCCGCGCCGAAATGGACAAGCTCGGGTGGGATTCGTGCGACATCATCCTGGTCACTGGCGACGCCTACATCGACCACCCGAGCTTCGGGATGGCCCTGGTCGGCCGTCTGCTGGAAGCGCAGGGTTATCGCGTCGGCATCATCAGCCAGCCGGACTGGACCTCGGTCGAGCCCTTCCGCGCGCTCGGCAAGCCGAATTTGTACTGGGGCATTACCGCCGGCAACATGGACTCGATGGTCAACCGCTACACGGCCGACCGCAAGATCCGTTCCGACGACGCCTACACCCCCAACGCCGAGCCGAACAAGCGCCCGGACCGTGCCGTCACGGTCTACTGCCAGCGCGCCCGCGAAGCCTTCCCGGGCGTGCCGGTGATCGCCGGCAGCATCGAGGCTTCGCTGCGCCGCATCGCCCACTACGACTACTGGTCGGACAAGGTGCGCCGCTCGGTGCTGTTCGAGTCGAAGGCCGACCTGGTCATCTTCGGCAACGCCGAACGGGCGCTGGTGGACGTCACCCGCCGCATCGCCGCCGGCGAGAACATCAAGACCATCCGCGACCTGCGCGGCACCGCCTTCCTGGTGCCGCACGGCTGGCTGCCGGACGCAGAGTGGAGCGTGCACAACTCGACCCGCGTCGACGTGCCGGGCCGCGTCGATCCGCATCCGAACCCCTACGCGATGGCGCAGGAAGACACCACCGCCTGCGCCACGGAGAACGCCAAGCCGGAACCCGAGGTCAAGCCGATCGTCATCATGACGCGCGAAGAGCGCCAGGCCGCGGCGCGTGAAAAGGCGCGCAAGACCGTGGTGCGCCTGCCGAGTTTTGAAACCGTGAGCGAAGACCCGGTGATGTACGCGCACGCCTCGCGCGTGTTCCACCTCGAGTCGAACCCGGGCAACGCACGCGCGCTGGTGCAGCAGCACGGCGACCGCGACGTCTGGCTGAATGCCCCGCCGCTGCCGCTGGCCATGGACGAGATGGACAACGTCTACGACCTGCCGTACGCGCGCGCGCCGCACCCGAGCTACGGCAAGGCCCACATCCCGGCCTGGGAAATGATCCGTTATTCGGTCAACATCATGCGCGGCTGCTTCGGCGGCTGCACCTTCTGCTCGATCACCGAGCACGAAGGCCGCATCATCCAGAGCCGCTCGGAGCCCTCGATCCTGCGCGAGATTGAACTGATCCGCGACACGACCAAGAATTTTGCAGGGACCATCACCGACCTGGGTGGTCCGACGGCCAACATGTACCGGCTGGCCTGCAAGGACAAGAAGATCGAGGAATCCTGCCGCCGCCTGTCTTGCGTGTACCCAACCATCTGCAGCAACCTGGGCACCGACCACAGCAAGCTGATTTCGCTGTACCGCAAGGCGCGCGCCATCCCCGGCATCAAGAAGATCCTGATCGGTTCCGGCCTGCGCTACGACCTGGCCGTGCGCTCGCCCGAGTACGTGAAGGAACTGGTGACCCACCACGTGGGCGGCCTTCTGAAGATCGCGCCGGAGCACACCGAGCAGGGGACGCTCTCGAAGATGATGAAGCCGGGTATCGGCGCCTACGACGAGTTCAAGCGCCTGTTCGACAAGTACTCGATCGAGGCCGGCAAGAAGCAGTACCTGATCCCGTACTTCATCGCGGCCCACCCGGGTTCGACCGACGAGGACATGCTGAACCTGGCGCTGTGGCTGAAGAAGAACAACTTCAAGCTCGACCAGGTCCAGACCTTCACGCCGACCCCGATGGCGATGGCGACCACCATGTACCACTCGGGCAAGAACCCGCTGGCGAAGGTGACCGAGGATTCGGAAGTCGTCGAGACCGCCAAGAGCGGCAAGACGCGCAAGCTGCACAAGGCCTTCCTGCGCTATTACGATCCGGAGAACTGGCCGGTCATCCGCGAGGGCCTGCGCCGCATGGGCCGGGGTGACCTGATCGGCAACGGCGAGCGCCACTTGGTGCCGGCATCCGACGAGGGTGCTTCGATGGTACGGGAAGACCGGCGCGTGCCGGGCGGTGTGCCGAAGGGCCGCACGATCGAGGTGGCGCCGAAGCGTGCCGCGCGCGGCAACGACCGGGCTCCCGCCAAGACGCCGTTCGTGGCGCCGCCTTCCAAGGTGAAGCCGTCGATCCTGTCGACCATCAAAACCAAGCCCAAGGCGGGCAGCACCAAGCGTTAAACGAACCGGCGCGCATGCGCCGGTTTTTTCGTCAGAGCCCTGCGTTGGGCGTCGGCGCCCCGCGCCGTTCGCGTGCGATATCGAGGTCCACACTGGCCTGGCGCGTGCGCAGCGCCCGCGCATAGCGGTGGCGCGCACGCAGGCGCGGGTTGGTCACCAGCCGCCCCAGGGTCTCGCCCACCACCATCACCACGCCCAGCAGCGGCAACACCAGCATCAGCCCCACCACCCCGGCCAACGCGCCGCCCACGAAGATCATCAGGACCGTCACCAGGGGATGCACGCGGATGCTGCGGCCCAGCGTCAGCGGCATGAACACGAAGTCGTCCAGCAGGCGCACCAGCACGAACACACCGATCGCACCATAGGCGATGAAGGGGTTGTTGGGGGCGTCGGTGGAGGCCACGATCACCACCAGCACACAGCCAACCACCGAGCCCACGAAAGGCACCCAAGCCAGCACCGCCGACATCAGCCCGAGCAGCAGCGGCGAGGACACGCCGATCGTCCACAGGCCCAGCGCCAGCACCGCGGTGTCGAGCACGGTGAGTTTCAGCAGGCCTTCGAAGTAGCGGCGCGCGGTCTGGTCCACTTCGTGCAGCAGGTAGAGCGCCCGTTCGAAATAGGCGTTGGGCACGGCGCGCGCCAGGAACTTCTTGAAGCGCAGGCCGTCGCGCAGGAAGAAGAAGGTAAGGAAGGGCGCCAGCAGCAGCGAAGGTACCCAGGTCGCCAGCGCCACCAGGATCTCGCCCAGGTGCTTTTCGGCGAAGTTGTCGGTGAGATTGCGGAACACCGTGTTCACGGTCGAGGTCAGGTGCATCTCGGCCAGCAGCGGGAACTTCTTTTCCAGCAGGGCCGTCGTGTTGTGCACGAAGGCGATCCCGCCGTCGAGGTACAGGCCGATCGTCTGTTCCCACGACTCTTCCTCCGGCCCGCGGCTCCAGGAGAAGGCCGCGGTCAGGGCCAGCGTGAGGAAGGCAAAGAACAGCAGGCAGACCAGCATCGCGGCGCTGTTCCTGCCATAGCCGGCGCGTACCAGGCGCTGCATCGGCCCGACCAGGATGTAGTGCAGCACGCCGCCGAAGATGAAGGGCAGGGCCAGCCACAGCATCTGCTGCACGACCAGCAGCAGCAGGCAGGTAGCGGCGATGATGCCGGTCCAGACGACCGGCCCGGCGCGCTCGCTGCGGTTCATAGGGCTTCCAGCTGGGGACGGCCGGTGCCCATCCATTCGCGCAGGCGCAGGCCGATGTGGCGCGCCAGCGCCAGCGAAATCTTGTAGCCGATCACGGCATCGGTTTCCAGCAGGCCGAGGAAGTCGGCGCGGAAGAACACCGCCATCTCGCAGGGCTCGACGGCGCGCGCCTGGGCATTGCGCGGCGAGTTGTCGAGCAGGGCCAGGTCGCCGAAGAAGCTGCCGGGTTCGAGCTCGGCCACGACCTGGTTGCTGCCCTGGTGCAGCTTGTTGATCACCACCCGGCCGCTCATGATCAGGTACAGCGCCTGGCCTTCCTCGCCCTCGTCGAACACGATCTCATCGGTCAGGTAGCGGCGCTCGTGCAGCAGGCCGTCGACGATTTTCAGTTCCAGGGGTGTCAGCGCCGAAAACAGCGAGGTGTTCTTCAGCCGGTGCAGGCGCGGCGACATCTTGGGCGGCTTGAGGAAACCGAAAATCACGATTGCTCCAGAATGGTGCGTTGGTATGTTGTCGGATGATTATCCGCTATCAGGTGCTGCTGTGCATCAAAAACTGTGTCAGAGAAGTGTCTCGACGAGAAGTGTTGCGCTTTGCGCATGTTGCCGACTTGTCTGTTCAATTGTGCGGACTTCCTTCTAAAAAAACGTGTACTATAATTCTCTACGGCAATATATATTAATAATATAACATGGTTGTGCTTCTTTTATGTGGCTGCATCCATAGGGACAGGTAGTGATCGATATCCATTCTTTTCTGCTGGCGCTTGGCATCGGCAATATTGCGTTTGCCGTGCTGATGGCGGGTTATACGCACGGCGCCGCGCCCAGCCCGGGGCTGCGCCTGTGGATGTGGGCGCGCTTCGGCATCGGCATGTGCCAGCTGCTGGGCTGGTGCCGTCCCTTCCTCGATGTGCCGGTGCTGAACGGCATCGAGGGCGCGGGCTGGGTGCTCGCCGTCTCGCTGGAGGTCGCGGCCTACTGCATTTTCTTCGGCTTCGAGCGCTGGCGCCGCGTGCTGCTGCCGATGGCGGCGCTGGCGCTGGCCATCGTGCTGGCTGCCGGCAGCGCCGGCGCGCCGGTGCCTTACCTGACGGCGCTGGTGGCGGCCATGGTCGCCCTGTTCGCGGCGGCGATGGCCTGGATCCTGCTGCGCCCGCGCCGTCGCGCCTCGCTGCTGCAGCGGATCATCGGCCTGAACGACGCCCTGTTCGCGGTCTCGGTAGCGCTGTGGGCGGCGAGCTGCCTGAGCAGCGATGTCCCGCTCGGCCAGCGCACCGCCCAGGAGACGGCCTACCTGGCCGGCTACCTGCTCATGATCGTCAACGGCTTCGGCTTCCTCTTGCTGTGCAAGGAGAAGGACGACGCCGAGATGGCGCGCCTGGCCACCACCGACAGCCTGACCGGTCTGCCGAACCGCCACGCGTTCCTCGAACGCGCCGAGCATGCGCGCCAGGCCGCGCTGCGCCAGCGCCAGCCGCTGGCGCTGGCCATGATGGACATCGACCATTTCAAGCAGATCAACGACCGCTTCGGGCATGCCACCGGCGACGAAGCGCTGGCCGTGTTCGCGCACACCCTGCGCGCGACCCTGCGTGCGCATGAGACCGTGGGACGGCTGGGCGGGGAAGAGTTTGCGATGGTGCTGCCGGGGACGGACTTGTCCGGGGCCCAGCAGGCGGCGGAGCGGCTGCGGCTGGCGGTGCGCGAAGCGACGGTGATCACCAGCGGTGCGGCGTACACGATGACGGTCAGTGTCGGGGTGGTGGTGCTGGATCCGAACGAGACGCTGGGGATGGCGTTGGCGCGGGCGGATCACGCGCTGTATGCGGCGAAGAGTGGGGGGAGGGATCGGGTGGAGGTGGGGCACCCACAACAACGCCGTGCGTAGGGTGGTCGGCTTGTGTTTGAACAGACGGGCAAACCTGCAAAGACTGAAGTGCAAATAAAAATGGTCCGCTTGTGCGGACCATTTTTATTTGAGGTGTTCAAAGCGGTCGGGGCTCGCCGACGTTCCGCCGGCCGCGGATTGCCTTGCAAGGCAATCCCTTCGAGCCCGTGGCCCGTGTCTGTCCGCAGGGACAGACACTCTGACCGCTGAACGAAAAAAGGGTCCGACGAATCGGACCCTTCCTCTTATATTGGCGGAGCGGACGGGGCTCGAACCCGCGACCCCCGGCGTGACAGGCCGGTATTCTAACCAACTGAACTACCGCTCCGTTTACTCTGATCATTACTTCGATCAACCATCCGATGTGCTTTGGTGGGCGCTGAGAGGCTCGAACTCCCGACCTAATCCTTGTAAGGGATCCGCTCTACCAACTGAGCTAAGCGCCCGATACTTTCATCAGAGGTTTCTGTCTGACGCTTGTCATTGCGTCCGAAGAGGCCCGAATTATAGAGGCTGGAATTCGAGGTGTGCAAGGGTTTTTGAAAAAAATTTGAAAAGGCCTGTTTTCAAGTGCTGCCCACCCCCTGCTGCTGCACCTGTTAAAGGCGATGATGGCTGCGAAGTGGAAATCCTGTAAAGGTGTTGTAAAAAGACTCAACTGTTCCGTTTCTGCTTGCAAGTGCATGTATTCATCACTGACAATACGCGCTTTGCTAAACCGGCAAGCTTAAGACATCGCCAAGATGCACTGCCGGCAGGCGGAACATACCGCCGCGCTGCCCGGCCGCCATCGCCGCAGCGGAGATAAGAGAGAACGGGGACATCGGTTCTTTTATCAATCATTAGGAAAGACTTCCATGATCAAGATGTCCAAGCTGCACCAGGCCGTGCTCGGCACCCTGGCGCTGGCAGCAGTCATGCCTGCCCAGGCGCAAACCGTCGCCAACGATGCACCGGAACTGCAGAGCGTCACCGTGACCGCGCAGCGCCGCACCGAAAACATCCGCGAAGTACCGGTGTCCGTCACCGCGCTCAAGGGCGACAAGCTGGACGTCCTGATCTCCGGCGGCGAAGACATTCGCCTGCTGGCCGGCAAGGTGCCGAGCCTGAACGTCGAATCCTCCAATGGCCGTACTTTCCCGCGCTTCTACATCCGCGGCTACGGCAATACCGATTTCAATACCTTCGCCTCGCAGCCGGTCTCGCTGGTGTACGACGAGGTGGTGCAGGAAAACCCGATCCTGAAAGGCTTCCCGATCTTCGACCTGGCCAGCGTCGAAGTGCTGCGCGGCCCGCAGGGCACCCTGTTCGGCCGCAACACCCCGGCCGGCGTGGTCAAGTTCGAATCCGAGCGTCCGAAGCTGGGCAAGACCGAAGGCTATGTCAACGCCTCGATCGCGACCCACGAGACCGCCAACCTGGAAGGCGCGGTCAACGTGCCGCTGTCGGACAAGTGGGCAATGCGCGTGTCGGCCGTCGGCCAGCACCGCGACGACTACGTCGAGAACTTCGCCGACGTGGCGATGACGCAGAAGCGCAATGAACTCGACGGCTACAACGAGCACGCCGAGCGCATCCAGTTCCTGTACCAGCCGGACAGCAACTTCAATGCACTGCTGAACCTGCACCAGCGCAATACCAACGGCAGCGCCCGTCTGTTCCGCGCCAACCTGATCCAGAAGGGCACGAACAAGATCGTCCCGGGCTACGACCTCGACCGGATCGTCACCAACGCCGAGAACTTCCAGAGCCTGAAGACCAACGGCGCCAACCTGCGCCTGTCCTGGGACTTCGGCAATTTCCGCCTGTTCTCGATCACCGGCTACGAACACGTCAGCGACTACTACAGCCGCGGCGACATCGACGGCGGCACCCCGGCCGGCCCGGGCTTCATTCCCTTCCAGGTCCAGACCGGCGGCTACATCACCGACCTCGACCAGTACACCCAGGAATTCCGCGTCGAATCGAAGAGCGCCGGTCCGCTGAACTGGCAGGCCGGCCTGTACTTCTTCGACGAAGACGCCACCGGCGGCAGCGACAACTTCAACGATGCCGGCGCGCGCACTTCGCGCCTGGTCAGCAATCAGAAGAACGAAGCCTGGGCGGCATTCGCCTCGGTCAACTACACCATCACCCCGGACTGGACCGTCCGCGGCGGCCTGCGCTACACCAAGGACGAGAAGGAATTCCGCACCCTGGTGAACGAGAACGTGGCCCAGATCGGCCCGCGCTCGGTGGAAACCAGCCAGGACAAGGTCAACTGGGACCTGTCGGCCAGCTACAAGCTGAGCCCGAATGTCAACGTGTACGGCCGCGTCGCCACCGGCTTCCGCGCCCCGAGCATTGCCGCCGCCTCGGCCGCGGTGCCGATCACGGTCGCCGGTTCGGAAACCATCACCTCGTATGAGCTGGGCCTGAAGGCCGACCTGTTCGAGCGCCGCGCGCGCACCTCGTTCTCGGTCTACGACTACACCGTCAAGGACCAGCAGCTGACCGTGGTGGGCGGCAATTCGAACGTCAACCGCCTGATCAACGCCGACCGCACCAAGGGCAAGGGCGCCGAATTCGACTTCGAAGCGGCCCTCAGCACCGCCCTGCGCGTGAGCGCCGGCGCGAGCTACAACTACACCCAGATCCGCGACGCCAGCCTGTCGGTGAACAAGTGCGCCCAGTGCACCGTGACCGATCCGCTGAACGCCGCCGGCCGTGTCGTCATCAACGGCAACGCGCTGCCGCAGGCGCCGCGCTGGACCGTCAACGCCACCGCCCGCTACGGCATTCCGGTCGCGGATGGCGAGCTGTACTTCTTCACCGACTGGGCCTACCGCAGCAAGATCAACTTCTTCCTGTACGAGGCGACCGAGTTCACCGGCGCCCCGCTGACGGAAGGCGGCGTGCGTCTGGGCTACATCTTCGGTAACGGCAAGTACGAAGTGGCCGCCTTCGGCCGCAACGTGCTCGACCAGCGCCGCATCACTGGCGCCATCGACTTCAACAACCTGACCGGCTTTACCAACGAGCCGCGCCAGTGGGGTGTGCAGTTCAAGGGCAACTTCTGAGCTGCCGCAACACGATGACGAAGGCCGCGCTTGCGCGGCCTTTTTTTATGCCTCATGGCGCGATTTCAAGCGAGCTCTACATTAACCATCGGGAAAGCAGTTTGAGGTATGTCAACACAATTGTGGCATACGTTATTTGCCAAAATTAACGTTTCGCCGAAGAAAACATGTTTTTGACCTATTGGTTATCTTGAGTGTTGTTAATACGCTGAAATTGTCTCCAATTGTCACGCACACGCTCTTCCTTTCATATTACGCTGCTTTTCGCCGCATCCAGACGGCACCGGCAATGACCGGAAATCAACGACACAGGTGAGGAACATTTCACTTGACGGAAAACATCACACTAAGGAAGAAACATGAAGCAAACGCATTCGATTCATCCTGCAATGTTGAAGATGTGCGCTGCAATCTCGCTCGCATTCGTGGCCGTTACGGCCGGTGCGGCCGAGCAGAAATTTGTCATCGATACTGACCGTATCATCGTGAAGTACAAGGATTCGGCGCCGGCCGCCAAGGGCCTGGCCCGTGCTGCCGTCGTGACCGCCGACCGCAAGGCCAAGCTGGACCGCGCCGGCCAGGAATTCGGCATGCTGGTCAGCCAGAGCCACACCATCTCGACCGGCGCCCACGTGTTCAAGCTGAACGGCCGCAAGCACCTCGACGAGGTCAAGAAGCTGGCCGCCGAAATGATGGCGCGCGACCCGAGCATCGAGTACGCCGAGCCGGACCGCATCATGACCCACATGGCGACCGCGAACGACCCGTACTACGCCCAGCAGTGGCACTACACCGATACCACTGGCGGCCTGCGCCTGCCGACCGCCTGGGACAAGTCGACCGGGACCGGCGTGGTCGTGGCCGTGATCGATACCGGCTACCGCCCGCACGCCGACCTGAGCGGCCAGATCCTGCAGGGCTATGACTTCATCAGCACCGCCGCCATCGGCAACGACGGCAACGGCCGCGACAGCGACGCAAGCGACCCGGGCGACTGGGTGGCCGCCAATGAATGCGGCGCAGGTTCGCCGGCATCGGGCTCGAGCTGGCACGGCACCCACGTGGCCGGCACCGTTGCCGCCCGCACCAACAACAGCCTGGGCGTGGCCGGCGTCGCCTACAACGCCAAGATCGTGCCGGTGCGCGTGCTCGGCAAGTGCGGCGGCTATACCTCGGACATCGCCGACGCCATCACCTGGTCGTCGGGCGGCACCGTGAGCGGCGCGCCGGCCAATGCCAACAAGGCCAAGGTGCTGAACCTGTCGCTGGGCGGTACCGGCGCCTGCGACGCCACCACCCAGAACGCGATCAATGGCGCCCGTTCGCGCGGTTCCGTGGTCGTGGTCGCCGCCGGCAACGACAACATGAACGTCAGCAACGCCAGCCCGGCGAACTGCTCCGGCGTCATCGCCGTTGCCGCGACCGGCAAGACCGGCGGCCGTGCCTCCTACTCGAACTACGGCACCCTGGTCGACGTCGCAGCCCCGGGCGGCGACGGCAGCTACAGCGTGATCTCGACCCTGAACTCGGGCAGCTCGACGCCGGGCTCGGACAACTACGCCGGCTACCAGGGCACCTCGATGGCCACCCCGCACGTGGCCGGCGTCGCGGCCCTGATGTTCGCGGCCAAGTCGACCCTGACCCCGGACCAGGTGGAAAGCATGCTGAAGTCCACCGCGCGCGCCTTCCCGGCGACCTGCTCGGGCTGCGGCACCGGCATCGTGGACGCGACCGCCGCGGTGAACGCCGCGATCGGCGGCACCACTACGCCGCCGACCACGACCATCAACGAAACCGAGTCGAACAACTCGCTGGCCGCCGCCAACCTGGTCTCGACCAGCGGCACCACCGTGAACGGCACCATGTCGAGCTCGACCGATACGGATTACTTCCGTGTCGATCTGCCGGCCGGCAGGACCCTGAGCGCGACGATGACGCCGAACTCGAGCTCGGACTACGACCTGTACGTCTACAACAGCTCGGGCACGCTGCTCAGCCGTAGCGAAAACGGTACCGGTTCGGTCGACAGCGTGAGCTCGGCCAACACCGGCACCACGACCGCCAGCCGTTACGTGCGCGTCGTGTACTACAGCGGCAGCACCGGTAGCGCAGGCAGCTACAACGTGAAGCTGAGCTGGTAAGGCTCAGGACGAAGCGGCGCGCCTCCCCTGCGTCGCCTTCATCCGGGAACGCGCGGCATGTCCGCGCGTTCTTTTTTGACGTCTCGCAAGAAAAAACGGATACTGTATGGAATGACAGTAGTCGGCTCCGCCGTTACGTGAACGCCCCCCTTCGTAAAATCATCCACTGCGATTGCGACTGCTTCTATGCGTCGGTCGAAATGCGCGACGATCCCTCGCTGCGCGGGCGTCCGCTCGCGGTCGGCGGCCGTCCCGACCAGCGCGGCGTAATTGCCACCTGCAACTACGAGGCGCGCCGCTACGGCATCCATTCGGCCATGGCCACCGCCCAGGCCATGAAGCTGTGCCCGCAGCTGCTGGTGATCCCGCCGGCGATGGAGAAATACCGCATCGCTTCACGCCAGATCATGGACATCTACCAGGATTACACCGAGCTGGTAGAGCCGCTCTCGCTCGACGAAGCCTATCTCGACGTCACCGATTCGCCGCACTGCAAAGGCAGCGCCACCCTGATCGCCCAGGAGATCCGGCAGCGCATCTTCGACACCGTCGGCATCACCGCCTCGGCCGGCGTGGCGCCCAACAAGTTCGTGGCCAAGATCGCCAGCGACTGGAACAAGCCGGACGGCCTGTTCCTGGTGCGCCCGGAGGAGGTGGACGCCTTCGTTGCCGCGCTGCCGGTGAAGAAGCTGTATGGCGTGGGCAAGGTGACGGCCGAGAAGATGCACCGGCTCGGCCTGCAGACCTGTGGCGACATGCGCAACTGGAGCATCGAGCGGCTGACGGAACACTTCGGCAGCTTCGGCTACCGCCTGTACAAGCTGTGCCGCGGCATCGACGAACGCGAAGTGAATACCTCGCGCGAGCGCAAGTCGATCAGCACGGAAGAAACCTATACGCCGGACGTGCCGGACCTGGACGCCTGCCTGCGGCTGCTGCCCGACCTGGTTGAGCACCTGCTCGGCCGCATCAAGCGCAACGGCGCCGAAAAGTTCATCCACAAGCTCTTCGTGAAGATCAAGTTCTCGAACTTCCAGCAGACGACAGTCGAGTGTGTTGGCTATGCGCCACATATTCCGACCTATGCGCGCCTGATGGAGACCGGCTGGGCGCGCCACAGCCGCCCGGTGCGCCTGCTGGGCGTGGGCGTGCGCCTGGGCGATACCGAGACCGTGGAACAGCTGCGCCTGTTCGACGACACGATGCCGCCGGCGATCGTCGAGGTCGTTGGCGACTCGACAACAAGTTAACTTTTTCCCCCATCTGCCGGTCGAAATTTCCATGCGGCAGCGTAGAATGTCGTTCCCCAGAATTTTGAAAACAATCGGATAACAAGCGTATGTGGTTCAAGAATCTCCAGATTTATCGCCTGCCCGCTCCCTGGGCATTCAACCCGGAACAAATGGAAGAAGCACTGCAGTCGCAGGCCTTCACGCCCGCCAGCAGCAATGAACTGCTGCGCCAGGGCTGGGATTCGCCACGCGGCAACGGCAAGCTGGTACACGTCGTCAACAAGCAGATGCTGATGATGCTGGGCAACGAGAAGAAGTTGCTGCCGAGCTCGGTCATCAACCAGGTCGCCAAGGCCAAGGCCGCCGAGCTGGAAGAACAGCAGGGCTTCCCGCCGGGCAAGAAGGCGATGAAAGACCTGAAGGAACGCGTGGCCGACGAACTGCTGCCGCGCGCCTTCTCGATCCGCAGCAACGTCTGGGTCTGGATCGACCCGGTCAACGGCTGGCTGGTGGTCGATGCCGCCAGCCCGGCCAAGGCGGACGACGTCATCAAGATGCTGCTCAAGGCCGTGGACCGCATGCCGCTGGAATCGCTGCGCGTGCAAAAATCGCCGGTGGCCGTGATGACCGGCTGGCTGGAAGCCGATGAGGCGCCGTATGGCTTCACCATCGACCAGGACACCGAACTGCGCGCCACCGGCGAAAGCCGCGCCGCCGTGCGCTACGTGAAGCACACCCTGGAACCGGACGACATCCGCCGCCACATCGCGGCCGGCAAGCAGTGCACCCGCCTGGCCATGACCTGGAACGAGCGCATCAGCTTCGTGCTGACCGAGTCGCTGGCGATCAAGAGCATCAAGCCGCTGGACGTGATCAAGGAAGGCGAAGCAGTCACCTACAGCGACGACGAGCGTTTCGACAACGACATCACGCTGATGACGGGCGAGCTGGCCAAGCTGCTGGCGGACGTCGTCGAGGCGCTGGGCGGCGAAGCGAAGGCTTAAGCGCCAACTATCACCGCGTGGGCGAGAGAGTCGCCCACCCTACGAACATCATTGCCCGTAGGGTGGGCGGATTCTCCGCCCACGCGGTCAACTCACTTCGCCCCCGCCATCTCCTCGCTGGTCGACGGCTCATCCCCCTGTTCCGGCTTGCCGCTCGAGTAAGTCGGCCCCTGCCGGTTCTGATGCGGCGCCGGCTTGCCCGGTAGCGGATCCAGGGCCTTTGCCTTTTCCAGGTCGATGCCGGCTACTTCCGCCACACGGCGGCCGTAGTCCTCGTCGCAGTGCCACAGGTGCCACACCATGCGCAGCTGGATCGGTTCCGGGCATTTCTTCAGGTCGCCGCCTACGTTGTTCACCAGGTCGTCGCGCTCCCAGTCCTCGAAGGTCCGGTAGCGGGTGCCGGCCTGGGCGTAGTCGTCCATCGTGCGGGTGGTCTGGTAGCGGCCCAGGTGGCCCTCGACCCACTGGTTGTATTCCTTTTCCGGCTTCGGCGCTTCGCTGTAGCCGCCCATCAGGCTCGGCTCGTAGTTGATGTGCTTGTCCTCGCCGCGGCCGTCTACGTAGAAGGTCATCTGGCCGTCACGCTGGTTGGTGCGCGCCGTGGCGCCCTGCTGCGGCTGGTTGATCGGCAGCTGCAGGTAGTTCGGGCCTACGCGGTAGCGCTGGGTGTCGGAATAGGAGAGGGTGCGGCCCTGCAGCATCTTGTCGTCCGAGAAGTCGATGCCGTCCACCAGCACCCCGGTGCCGAAGGCGGACTGCTCGGTTTCTGCAAACACGTTGTCCGGGTTCTTGTTGAGCACGATGCGGCCCACCGGCAGCAGCGGGAACTGGTCTTCCGGCCAGCGCTTGGTGTCGTCCAGCGGGTCGAAGTCGAGTTCCGGATGCTCGCCGTCGCTCATGATCTGCACGCAGAATTCCCATTCCGGGAACTCGCCGCGTTCGATCGCCTCATACAGGTCGCGCGTGGCGTGGCTGGTGTCCTGGGCCTGGATCTCGGCAGCCTGCTGGCTGGTGAGGTTGCGCACGCCCTGTTTCGGCTCGAAGTGGAATTTCACCAGATGGGCCACGCCCTGGTCGTTGACCAGTTTATAGGTGTTCACACCCGAGCCTTCCATCTCGCGGTAGGTGGCCGGGATGCCCCACGGGCTCTTGACCCAGGTGACCATGTGCAGGGCTTCCGGATGGCTGCAGATGAAGTCGTAGAAGCGCCAGGGTTCCTGCTGGTTCGTCACCGGGTCCGGCTTGAAGGCGTGGATCATGTCCGGGAACTTGATCGCGTCGCGGATGAAGAAGACTTTCAGATTGTTGCCCACCAGGTCCCAGTTGCCGTCGACGGTCTTGAACTTGATCGCGAAGCCGCGCGGGTCACGCGCGGTCTCGGGCGACTCCTTGGCGCCGATCACGGTCGAGAAGCGCACGAAGATCGGGGTCTGTACTCCCACCTCGTTGAGCACGCGGGCGCGGGTGTATTTGCTGGCCGGTTCGCCGCCGATGGTGCCGTAGGGCTCGAAGTAGCCATGGGCGCCGGTGCCGCGCGCGTGCACCACCCGTTCCGGGATGCGCTCGCGGTCGAAGTGGGTGATCTTTTCGATGAACTGGTAATTCTCGAGCGTGGCCGGACCACGCTCGCCCACCGAGCGCAGCGACTGGTTGTCGCGGACCGGGTGGCCCTGGCGCGTGGTCAGGAAGGGACGCTGCTCGTTCATTGCTCTCTCCTCATACGGATTCGATTGAGAGGGCAGTATAGGGAGGCGAGCACACGGGCAGCGCGCGCCTGCCCGCGAGAAATTACAGCTGCTGGAACACGCCGGCGCTGCGGTTCTTGGTGACGTTATCCCACGGGAACACCTGCCCATTCATGGCGACGTAGACGCCCGCCGGCAGCGTTTGCGCGACGCCGCAGGCAAAGCCCAGGTTGAACAGCGCGTCCGAGTTGGCGATCTCGTAGGGGATCATGGCGCCGGTCAGCACGATGGTCTGGCCGAGCTCTGCTGCCCCCAGCACGGCCGCGGTTTCGCGCATGGTGTCGGTGCCGTGGATGATGACGATGGCCTTCTCTTTTGCTGCCTGGCAGGAAGCGAGTACGCGCTGGCGGTCCGGGTCCTGCATGTCGAGCGAGTCGAGCAGCGGCAGCACTTCGAGCTCGACGGGAATCGTCATGCGCGAGCGCGCGATCACGGCCGGCAGGTGGCTTTCCGCAAAGCCGAGTACGCCATTGAGTTCATTGTAGTGTTTGTCGAAAGTGCCGCCGGTAGCGATGATTCGCAAAGTCATGTTGGTTTGTCCACGTGCAGAAAAAAGGTGGGTAATGATAGCCGCAAACGGTAGTGTATCTGTATGTGACTGCGCTAGAATCGTTCGGATCGGATGAGTAGACTACTCCCTTTCTCTTCTTCACTTGTTCCCATGAAAGCCGTCGCACCAGGCACCGTCATCTTCCACCGCCATCGAGGCTATGGCGTGATCACCCACGTCAACCTGCTGACCGGGTGGATCTCGGCGCGCTTCGGCAACGAGCAGCGCACCCTCGACCTCAACCTGTCGAGCGACGAGGTGCAGCACGCCGATGGCGAGCCGATCCTGTTCCGCCGCACGCCACCGGACCGCATGCCGCACGCGCGCCTGATGGCCGTGGTGCGCGAGCTGCACAAGGCGGGCTACCAGAAGCTCTACCTGTATTCCTGGCCCAAACCCTCCGGCCTGCACTGGCGCTGGCACCTGTTCACTGGTCCGCGCACCTGGATGCAGCGCACCTGGCGCGAAGGCTGGTATGGCTCGGGCGCGGACTACAACAACAATCCCGTGATGGGCTGGGGCGATACGCCGGGCGCGAGCACGGACGAGCTGATCCACGCGCTGGCGAAGTTCGACCCGCAGGGCCTGGCGCAGGCGCTGGGCCGCGACGAAGACCACACGGCCTGGTTTGCCCAGGTCTGCGATCTGCTGTTGCCGGGCTATATGTACAGCCTCAACATGGAGCGTCCGACGGGCGGCGGCCTGGTCGAGGCGCCGCCGGTGCCGGTAGTGCCGGTGCGGGCAGGATTGCAGCCGTATTCCGGGCCGGCGATCGGCTGGCCGCCGGGCTGGGCGGGGCTGTGGACCGGCACCCATGTGATGCCGGTGC
Source organism: Massilia sp. IC2-477 (assembly GCF_020707265.1). Taxonomy (GTDB): domain Bacteria; phylum Pseudomonadota; class Gammaproteobacteria; order Burkholderiales; family Burkholderiaceae_D; genus Telluria. The sequence goes on along the minus strand of NZ_JAJFEQ010000002.1, from coordinate 103,597 downwards.
GTAAGCCCAGCTTCAGCGGCCTGCCCGAGCTGAAGCAGGAAAGCTAGCGCTTTCCGAGCGCTTCCGGGTTCAGGATGTTGTCCGGCGTTCCCGCCGCGAAGCGCACCACGTTCTCGAACGCCGTCTGGAAATAAATCTCGTAGCTGTCCTGCTCCACATAGCCCAGGTGCGGCGTCGCCAGCACCGTCGGGATGCGCAGCAGCGGTGAATCGGGCCGGAGCGGTTCATTGGTGAACACATCCAGCGCCGCATAACCCGGCCGTCCCGCGCGCAGGGCCTGCTCCAGCGCGCCTTCGTCCACCAGTTCGGCCCGGCTTGTATTCACGAACAGCGCATCCGGCTTCATGCGCGCAAAATCGTCCGCCTTCACGATGCCGCGCGTCTCTTCCGCCAGGCGCAGGTGCAGCGTGAGCACGTCCGCCTGCGCGAACAGCGCTTCGCGCGAGGCCGCCGCCTCGAAGCCATCGGCGATTGCAGCCTGGCGGCTGCCTTCGCTGCCCCATACCAGCATACGCATGCCGAAGGCCCGCGCATAGCCGGCCACCAGGCGCCCGATCTTGCCGTAGCCCCAGATCGCCAGCGTGCGTCCGCGCAGCGAACGGCCGAGGCCGTTGAGCACTGGATTAGACGAAGCGGTCTGCCACAAGCCATCCTTCAGGTTGTTCGCATACGGCACGATCTTGCGGCTGGCGGCCATGATCAGGGCCCAGGTCAGTTCCGAGGGCGCCACCGGCGAACCGATACCTTCGGCGATGGCGATGCCGTGTTCGGTGGCCGCCTCGACATCGATGTGGCCGCTGACCTTGCCGGTCTGCGAAATCAGCTTCAGGTTGGGCAGGCGCGCGAGCAGGGCGGCGGGGAAGGCGGTGCGTTCGCGGATCAGCACCAGCGCGTCGAACGGCGCCAGCCGCGCAGCCAGCTGGCCCATCCCACGTGCGGAATGGGTAAACACCTTGACTTCGTGACCGTCGAGCAAACGGAAGCAGGAAAGGCCGCGTACGGCGTCCTGGTAATCGTCCAAAACAGCTATTCGCATAAGAGTTTCTACCAATAAACGTTGATCGCGTAGCGAAATAACAGGTTCCAAAAAGACGCCGAATAGCCTACTACATTACTCGGGCATTTTCTGCTACTTTTTTGTAGTAGCTGAGCACGAATCGCGGTTTTCCGGGTGTACAATCGGCCAATTATTAAGGGTTTGACACGCTTCTATCGGACCCAGCAGCACCGTTCCAGGTCTCTCTTAAGAGACTGTCGACATGATCGCCGTAAACGCCGCGTCCCGCTGGGGCGACACGCCATTCTAAGGCACGGCCAGACGGATGGATCCTGCCGTGCCGGGACAGACAGTATTCTTAATTGGCATTGGAGGTATCTATGAACCAGCCCGTGATGGGCGGCGTCGCCGCACTGAACGTTCCAGCTCACGTCAAACACCAGAAGCTCATCAATTGGGTCGCGGAGATCGCCGCCCTGACGAAGCCTGACAGCATCTATTGGTGCGACGGTTCCGAAGAAGAGTACGACCGCCTGTGCGCGCAGATGGTCGAAGCCGGTACGATGAAGAAGCTGAACCCGGCAAAACGTCCGAATTCCTATCTGGCCTGGTCCGATCCGTCGGACGTCGCCCGTGTCGAAGACCGCACCTATATCTGCTCGGAAACCAAGGAGCAGGCCGGCCCCACCAACAACTGGATGGACCCGGCCGAAATGCGCCGCACCCTGAACGGCCTGTTCGACGGCTGCATGGCCGGCCGCGTCCTGTACGTGGTGCCGTTCTCGATGGGTCCGCTGGGCTCGCCGATTGCCCACATCGGCGTCGAGCTGTCCGACTCGCCCTACGTCGCCGTCAACATGCGCATCATGACGCGCATGGGCAAGGCCGTGTTCGACGTGCTCGGTACCGACGGCGACTTCGTGCCCTGCGTGCACACCGTCGGCATGCCGCTGTCCTCGGGCCAGAAGGACGTGCCGTGGCCGTGCAACCCCACCAAGTACATCGTCCACTACCCGGAAACCCGCGAGATCTGGTCCTTCGGTTCGGGCTACGGCGGCAACGCGCTGCTGGGCAAGAAGTGCTTCGCGCTGCGCATCGCTTCCAACATGGGCTACCAGGAAGCGCAGCAGGGCGGCACCGGCTGGCTGGCCGAACACATGCTGATCCTGGGCGTCGAATCGCCCAAGGGTGACAAGAAATACGTGGCCGCCGCCTTCCCGTCGGCCTGCGGCAAGACCAACTTCGCGATGCTGATCCCGCCGAAGGCCTTCGACGGCTGGAAAGTGACCACCATCGGCGACGACATCGCCTGGATCAAGCCGGGCGCCGACGGCAAGCTGTACGCCATCAACCCGGAAGCCGGCTACTTCGGCGTGGCCCCGGGCACCAACGACAAGACCAACCCGAACTGCATGGCTTCGCTGCGCGAGAACGTCATCTTCACCAACGTGGCGCTGACCGACGATGGCGACGTGTGGTGGGAAGGCATGACCAAGCAGGCGCCTGATCACCTGATCGACTGGCAGGGCAAGGACTGGACCCCGGCGTCCGGCACCAAGGCCGCCCACCCGAACGCGCGCTTCACCGTCGCCGCGACCCAGAACCCGGTGATCGACGCCGCCTGGGACGATCCCGCCGGCGTGCCGATCTCGGCCTTCATCTTCGGCGGCCGCCGTTCGACCACCGTGCCGCTGGTCACCGAAGCCAACAACTGGGTGGAAGGCGTGTACATGGCCGCCACCATGGGCTCGGAAACCACCGCCGCCGCCGCCGGCCAGATGGGCATCGTGCGCCGCGACCCGTTCGCGATGCTGCCCTTCATCGGCTACAACATGAGCGACTACTTCCAGCACTGGCTGAACCTGGGCAAGAAAGTGGAAGCCCAGGGCACCGCGCCGAAAATCTTCTGCGTCAACTGGTTCCGTACCGGCGAAGACGGCGGCTTCGTGTGGCCGGGCTACGGCGACAACATGCGCGTGCTGAAGTGGGTGCTGGACCGCGCCGACGGCAGCGCGCCGGCAGGCCAGCAGCACATGTTCGGCACCTCGCCGAACTACGGCGACTTGAACTGGGAAGGCGTGGAGTTCACCGAGCAGCAGTTCACCCAGATCACCTCGATCGACAAGGATGCCTGGAACGAGGAACTGAAGCTGCACAGCGAACTGTTCGACAAGCTGGCCTACCGCCTGCCGCAAGAGCTGGTGGACACCAAGCAGAAGCTCGAGCAGCGCCTGGGCGCGTAAGGAAAATGATGGCGGCGCAGGCCGCCTCACAAAAGGAGGGACAGGTCATCGGCTTGTCCCTTTTTTGATTATTCGAACCATGCGGTGGAGCCGCCCACCCTACGGTCGGCTAGTAGCCGATGCCGCGCGCCATGGCCGCTGCAAAGATCGGGATTAGCGCGAACACGTGGATCTCGAGCAGCAGGATGCGGCGCAGCCCGTTGATGTCTTCCAGTGACGGCACGAAGGCGGCATCGGCCTTGAGCAGCTTCTGCCAGGCCGCGATGCGCAGGGTCGGGCGGATCGACAGGATGCCCACCACGCCGAAGGCGGCGATCTTGGCCCAGAACATCGGATTGTCCATATAATAATCCGCCCCCTTGGCGCCGTGCCAGACGCGGCCGAAGCCGACGACCAGGATGGCAATCGCCAGCAGGCCATAGGCGGCATCGAAGCGGCCCAGCAGCCGCACCGTGTGCGGCGACATCGCCGCGGGACGCATCAGCGCCAGTTCGGCGGCCAGCACGGCCGCGATGCCGAACACGATCAGGTGGTGGACGCTCGCGACAAAGAAATCGATCATGGCTGCGCAATGGACGAGTTGCGGGTCTCCAATGTGTCGCGTCCGCGCCGCGCTGTCAAGACAACGCTCACTGCCAGTTCATCAGGCAGGGCGGCACCAGGAGCAGCAGGGACAGCACCAGGTAGATCAGCTGCAGCGGGATCATCCACTTGGCCCAGGTCAGCCAGGGAATGCGCGCCAGCGCCAGAACGCCTACGGTGATGCCGGAGGTCGGGATCATCGGCGTCGACAGCTCGCCCAGCTGGAAGGCGAGGATGGCGGTCTGGCGCGACACGCCCACCAGGTCGGCCAACGGCGCCATGATCGGCATCGTCAGCGCGGCCTGGCCGCTGCCCGAGTGGATGAAGAAGTTGATCACCGACTGGATCAGGTACATCTTCTGGGCCGCGAACACCGGATGGCTGGACTGCACCAGCGGCATGAGTTCGTGCAGCATGGTGTCGATGATGTGGGCGTCGCGTGCGATCACCATGGTGGCGCGCGCGATCGCGATCACCAGCGCCGTCGGCGCCAGGTCTTTGACGCCTTGCATGAAGGAAGCCACCCAGTCGTCGGCGCCCAGGCGCCCGACCAAGCCGACCACGATCGCCATCGCCAGGAACAGGGCCGCGATCTCGTCGATGAACCAGCCGTACTGCACCACGCCCACCACCATCGCGCCCAGCGTCAGCGCGAAGATCGCCAGCACTGCCCCGTGGCGGCCCGTCATGCGCTCGTGCTCGTGGGCGGACAGGTCCGGCAGTTCCTGGCGCCTGGTCTGGTCCAGCACATAGGTCGGGCTGAGCGCCGGATTGCGCTTGACCCGCGCCGCGTACCACATCAGGAACAGCACCGTCACCAGGGTGGCCGAGGCCCACACCACCAGGCGGTAACCCATCCCCGAGAACACCGGCACGCCCGCGATGCCCTGGGCGATGCCGACGTTGAAGGGGTTCAGGAAGGCCGCGCCGAAGCCGACCTGCGAGCCCAGGAAAGGGATCGAGACGCCGGTCACGGTGTCGTAGCCCAGCGCCAGCGCCAGCGGCACGAAGATCAGGATGAAGGGAATCACCTCCTCGTTCATGCCGAAGGTGGCGCCGCCCAGCGAGAACAGGGTGACGAACACGGGGATCAGGAGCGTGCGCACCAGCTGCGAGCGCGTATGGGCGCGCGCGATCGAGCGGATCGCGGTATCGATCGCCTCGGTCCGCTGCAGCACCGCGAAAGCGCCGCCGACGAACAGCACGAAGCCGATGATCTGGGCCGATTCCACGAAGCCGCGAATCGGCGCTTTCAGCAGCGCCACCAAGCCCTGTGGATTGCTGTCGACGTAGTGGAAGGACGCCGGGTCGACCAGCTGGCGGCCGTCGACCAGGTGGGTATCGTACTTCCCGCCGGGGACGAACCAGGTCGCCAGCGCGATCAGCGCCAGGATGGCGAACAGCAGTACAAAGGTGTTGGGCATTCGAAGGCGCATGCTCATTGATTCCTCATTGACTCAGGAGAGAACCGGAACGGAAGGGCGTGGCGCCCGCGATTTTGCAGACCTGCATGCCGCGCAACAGGTGGCGGTGGGCGGTACTCGCGAACAGCAGCCCGTCCTGGCCGGCGCGCAGGGTAGCAGTGGCGCCGCTGACCGGATTGACGATGTCGGCCACCGCCTCGCCCGCTGCTACCCGGTCCCCGAGCGCTTTCAGGAACACGAGCACGCCCGATTGCGGCGCGTGCAGCGGCTCGACGCCGGCCAGCGGGGTGGGATCGCACTGCGGCGCCGGCAGTTCGCACAAGGGAATGTCGAGCAGGCTTTCGCGCGCCAGGAACTGCAGCAGCGCCTGGGCGTCCTGTTCGGTCAGGTCGTAGCGCACGTCCATTTCGCCGCGCAGTTCGACTGTGACCGCGGCGCAGGCGGGCGGGATCGGGGTATCGGGACCGAAGTGCTCGGCCAGCTCCCACCACAGGCGGCTGCAGGCTTCATCAAAGGGCGCGCCGCCCGAATCGTTCGACAGCAGCAGGGCGCGCGCGCCCAGAAGGGCGGACAGCTGCGCGGCCTGGTCCGCCAACGGCGTGCCGGCATACACGTGCAGCAGACCCTGGTTGTCGCAGTGCAGGTCGAGCACGATGTCGGCGTCGATCGCCATTGACAGGAGGGTTTTCTTGAGCGCCTCGGTGTGGTCTTGCGGCTCCCAGCGCGCCACCGCGGCGCATGCGCCGGCGCGGACCAGGGCGACGTTGGCGGGGGCATCCGCACCCAGGCGCCCGGCCAGCTTCTCCTTCAGTTCTTCCGCGACGTGGCGAAAGGCGCGGTTGAAGTTGACGCCGGTGCCGAGGTCGTAGCGGCCGAAGGGCGTGCCCTGCACCAGCTGCGACAGGCCGACCGGATTGGCGGCCGGTACCAGCACGATCTCGCCCTGCACGCGTCCTTCGGCCTCGAGCCGGTCAAGCTGGCGGCGCACGAACTGCGCGACCAGCATCGCCGGCACTTCGTCCGCATGCAGGGAAGCCTGGATATACGCCTTCCTGCCGCTGCCGGGCCTGCCGTAATGGCAGGACGTGAGCTGGTAACTGGCCAGGCCGGGCTCGCTGGCGATCGGATGAGTCTGTATATGCATGCGCAAGTCTCCATCCGCCGGCATGCGGGCTGCATGAGGGGCCGGCGGGTATGTCGGTTTTTTTACACAGCGTGAATCGGTGAAAGAATATTTTCAGATTCCTGTTGAGTTTGCCATAGAACCTGCATTACATTTGGAAAATATTTCGAAATTTGCATGTCATAAAGAAAAGCATCCACCTCTCATAAAACGCCTTGATGAGCCCTTCGAAGCCGCGCAACGCCTCTCCCGACATCGGTTTCGCCGAGTCTTCGCTCGGCCAGTCGCTGCTGCGCATGCTGGCCGAGGGCTCGGCCTCGAACCGGGCGATCGCCGACTACCTGCTGCGCAACCAGGTGCGCGTGACCGCCCTCGGGATCGAGGAGCTGGCCGAAGCCTGCGAGGTGTCGACGGCGACCATCAGCCGCTTCGCGCGCGACCTCGGTTTCAGGAACTACGCGGCAATGAAGAGCGCGGTGGCCGAGACCCTGCAGTCGGTGCTGCAGCCGGTCGAGAAGCTGCGCAGCACCATCGCGCGCCGTAACGCTTCGCCGGCGCTCGAGAGCCTGGGCTATGCCGAGGCCAGCATCACCGCCACCAGCCGCGCCCTGTCCGGCACGGAGCTCGACCGCATCGGCGCCATGCTCACCCGCGCGCGCACCGTCTACGTGCTCGGCTTCGGCCTGTCCACCTTCCTGGCCGGTACGCTGGCGATGCACCTGCAGCCCTTCTGCCGCCACGTGGTCGAAGTCGCGGCGGCCGGCGGCACCGAGGTCGCGGCCAGCCAGCTGGCGACCATCACCGACAAGGACGTGCTGGTGGTGATCTCGCTGCCGCGCTATACGCTGGCGGCGGTCTCGCTCGCCCGCTTCGCGCGCGACAGCGGCGCTACCGTGGTTTCGATCACCGATTCTCCCGCTTCGCCGCTGGCCGAACTGGGGCACCAGGTGCTGTACGCGCACGGCACCCATCCGGTGCTGCCAAGCAGCGCGAGCGCGGCGCTGGCCATCATCGAAGCGCTGGCGGTGTCCCTGATGACCTCCAACAAGGCCAACGTCGCCAAGGCGGCGCGCCACACCGAGGCGATCGCCGCCTACCTGTATGGCGAACACCAGATCCGATCCAGCAGCACCCAGAAAAAAGAGGGCGCATCCAGGCGCCGCAACGTGAAGCAATCCTGAATCATCTTCGAGAGGAGCATTGCATGAGGAAGCACATGTCGATTGGTTTGCGGCCGACCATCCTGGCCTCGAGTATCGTGGCGGCGCTGGGACTGATGGCGCAGCAGGCCTGGGCCCAGGCCACGCCGCAGCCTGACGCGCCCAAGGTCCACCGTGTGGAAATCACGGGCTCGTCGATCAAGCGTCTCGATACCGAAGCGGCGCTGCCGGTGGAGGTGATCTCGCGCGAGACCATCGACAAGATGGGCGTGACCACTGCAGCAGAACTGGTGAAGAACATCAGCGCCAACACGGCGCCGCTGACGGACGGCCCCAGCATCTCGGACTCGACCTCGGGACAGCGCGGCTTCAACGGCGCCAACATGCGCGGCCTCGGCGTCTCGTCCACCCTGATCCTGCTGAACGGCCGCCGCCTGGCCAACTTCGCTTCTCCCGGCGACAACGCCGGCGTCGACCTGAACAACATCCCGGCCGGCGCCATCCAGCGCGTCGAGGTGCTCAAGGACGGCGCCTCGGCGATCTACGGCACCGACGCGATCGGCGGCGTGATCAACTTCATCACGCGCAAGGACTACACCGGAATCGACCTGGCGGCGTCGGCTGCCGGTACCCAGCACGGCGGCGCCGGCAAGCGCACCGCCAGCATCAGCGGCGGCTACGGCGACCTGCAAACCGACCGCTTCAACGTCTGGGGCGTGCTCGACGTGCAGCAGCTCGACGCCCTGCGTTCCGGACAGCGCAGCTTCATCCACGACCGCCAGCTGGCCACCACGCTGCCGGCCCAGATGTCGAGCAATACCTTCCCGGCCAACGTCGACATCTCCGCCGCACAGCGCAGCGCCCTGATCGCCGCCGGCCTGCTGCCTGCGAACAGCCGGGTGAGCCGGGTCAACCCGAGCGCGCCCAACTGCAATCCCCCTGCCACCGTGTATGCGGCCCAGGGCCCGGGCGGCGTGGCCGGCTGCAGCTACGACTACATGGAAGACACCGAAATCTATCCGGATTCGCGCAAGCTCGGTTTCATCGGCCGCGCCACTTTCCAGCTGGATGCGAACAACCAGCTGTTCGCCGAACTGGTGCAGACCGAGGCCAAGACCAAGTACGTGCTGTCGCCGAACCCGGTCCGCATCCGCAACCTGCCGGTGAACATCCTGCCCGAGGCCTATCGCCGGGCGCTTACCGGTCCCGGCCTGCCCGATACCTTCAGCGGCATCCGCTACCGCATGAAGGAAGCGGGCAACCGCAGCAACGAGGTGACCAGCGAAGGCCAGCGCCTGGTGCTGGGCGCCACCGGTAACCTGGCCGGCTGGGACTACGACCTGGCCGTGGCGCGCGCCGAGAACCGCGCGGTGGACCGCTACTTCGACGGCTACGTCCTGTTCGACAAGTTCGATGCCGCCGTGCGCAACGGCACCGTCAACCCGTTCGCGCCTTCGTCCCAGGCCGGCCTGGACCTGATCAACTCGATCAAGATCGACGACGAGGCGCGCAAGGCCAAGGGCGTATCGACCTCGATCGACGGCAAGATGTCGCGCGCCCTGGCCACGCTGGGCGGTGGCGACCTGGCCATCGCCGTGGGCGGCGAATTCCGGCGCGAGCACCAGATGTTCACGCCGTCCGAGCTGCTCAAGTCGAACAACATCGCCGGCGACCGTGACAGCACCGTGCCGGCCGGCGAACTGCTCGAAGTCGAAACCGCCGACAACACGCGCAAAGTGGGCTCGGTCTTCACCGAGATCAGCGCGCCGTTCACCAAAGAGCTGGAGATGCAGTTCGCGCTGCGCTACGACCACTACAGCGAAGTCGGCTCCACGACCAATCCGAAGATCGGCCTGCGCTGGCAGCCGAATGCGGCCGTCCTGCTGCGCGCCTCGGCCGGCACGGGTTTTCGCGCGCCGTCGCTGTCCGACCTGAAGCGCCCCACCATCTTCGGCACCTCGGCCGGCATCTTGACCGACCCGCAGTGCGTGGCGCAGGAAGGCAGTATCGATCTGTGTACCGACCAGTGGAACGTCGAGCGCCGTTCGAACCCCGACCTCAAGCCGGAAAAGTCGCGCCAGTTCACGCTCGGCGCCGTGTTCGAGATGAACAAGCGCGCCAACTTCTCGGTCGACTACTGGAACATCGAGAAGAAGGATGTGATCAGCACCCTGGGCGAGCAGGTCATCATCGAGAACCCGGCCGCCTACAACGGCAGCTACATCGAGCGCGACGAGGATGGCTTCATCTCGAACATCCTCCTGATGAAGGAAAACCAGGGGCGCCTGAAGACCTCGGGCATCGACATCGCAGCCGACTGGCGCAGCGAACGTGGCGCATGGGGCCGGTTCGGCGTGAACCTGTCCGGCACCCGCATCCTGAAGTACGACCGCCAGTTCGGCCCGTCCGAGCCCTTCCGCAGCAACCTGGGCGTGTTCCTGAACGACCAGGCGATCCAGAAGTGGCGCCACCGGATCAACTTCGAGTGGGACAACGGGCCGGTCACCCTGACGCTGGCGAACCAGTATTCGTCCAGCTACACGGACCAGAACACGACCTACGATCCGTTTACCGACACCCTGCTGGCGCCGAACCACGTGAAGGCCTATTCGCTGTGGGACCTGACCGGCAGCTGGGCCATCACGAAGCAGCTCAAGCTGCGCGCCGGCGTGCTGAACCTGCTCGACAAGGATCCGCCGTTCTCGAACCAGGCCTGGTTCTTCCTGGCCGGGTACGACCCGAGCTACACGGACCCGCGCGGCCGCAACGCCTTCGTCAGCGTGAATTACTCGTTCCGCTAGGAGAGAGCATATGCTGAAGAGCCTGTGCCTGGCACTGGCGCTGGCTGGCGCCGGCATCACCGGCGCCGCGGCCGCCGAGGTGCCGAAGGGATCGCTGGTCATCATCGGCGGCGGCCTGCGCGCCGAGAACGCTGCGGTGTGGGAGAAGATCGTGGCCCTGGCCGGCGGCAGGGGCGCGCGCATCGCGGTGTTCGCCACGGCCGCCGAGAACCCCACGCGCGAAGGGGGCATGGCGGTGGCCAACCTGAACCGCCACGGCGCCCAGGCCTTCCTGGTGCCGCTGGCGCCGCGCCTGGCGGGTAGCGACGTGCGCAGGGCGGCCGACGACCCGGCAATCGTGGACGTGGTGCGCGGCGCCGGCGGCGCTTTCTTTACCGGCGGCGACCAGGCCCGCATCACGGGCTCGCTGCGGCGGCCGGACGGCAGCAACAGCGCGGTGCTGGACGCCCTGTGGGCCATGTACCGGCGCGGCGGCGTGATCGCCGGCACCAGCGCCGGCGCCGCCATCATGAGCAGCACCATGTTCTACGATCCGCCGCTGGACGTGATCCCGATCCTCAAGCACGGCGTGGTGGACGGCAAGGACATCGCGCCGGGCCTCGGTTTCATCGGCGACGACGTGTTCATCGACCAGCACCTGCTGGTGCGTGGACGCTTCGCGCGCATGCTGCCGGCCATGCTGAGCAAGGGTTACAAGCTGGGGCTGGGAATCGACGAGAACACGGCCGCCGTGGTCGGACCGAACCGCGAAGTGACGGTGATCGGCTACACCGGCGCGCTGGTGCTGGACCTGTTCGAAGCGACGACCAACAAGACCCAGCCGGTCTTCAACCTGTCGAACGCCCGCATCAGCTACGTCGACAACGGCGACCGCTTCCACCTGGTGAACCGGACCTACGTGCCGGGGCCGGGCAAGGAGCCGGTCGACCGCAACATGCGCGAGTACCGCGAGGCGCTGTTCTACACCGACATCCTGGGGAATACCTCGGTGGTCAACCTGCTCGAGAAGCTTGTCGACAGCAACCTGGAACGCGCCACCGGGCTGGCCTTCGAAGGGCCGACCAGCCGCTCACCGGAGCGCGGGTTCGAGTTCAGCTTCTCGCGTGCACCGGACAGCAAGGAGTTTGTGACCAACCGCGAGGATGCGTGGTCGATCTACCGGATCAGGATGGATGTGCGGCCGGTGAAAATGCAGCAGCCGCTCTACACCGTGGAGTAATAAAGAAAGGGGCAGAACCTTGCGGCGCTGCCCCTTTTGTCTTTAGTACCTCCGGCCTCGAAGCGTCATGCGCGCCACTGGCGCCCATGACCTCCGGCGAAGGCCGGAGCCCAAGTTCGTCGCGTTCCACCAGCATCAATTGCTAGTGGACTGCGCGCAAATTGGGTACCGGCCTTCGCCGGTACGACGGATTTCGGGCTGGTGGTCACGGTCAAACGATACCAACTGCTCAAGCCTTCAACAAGGGCTTGAGATACTTGCCCGTCACGCTCGCCTTGTTCTTCGCCACCTCTTCCGGCGTACCGCTCGCAACGATGGTGCCGCCGCCCGCGCCGCCTTCCGGCCCCAGGTCGACGATCCAGTCCGCGGTCTTGATCACATCCAGGTTGTGCTCGATGATCGCCAGGGTGTTGCCCTGGTCGCGCAGGCGGTGGATCACCTTCAGCAGCAGGTCGATGTCGGCGAAGTGCAGGCCGGTGGTCGGTTCGTCCAGGATGTACAGGGTACGTCCGGTATCGCGCTTGGACAGTTCCAGCGACAGCTTCACGCGCTGCGCCTCGCCGCCCGACAGCGTGGTCGCGCTCTGGCCCAGCTTGATGTAGCCGAGGCCGACATCCAGCAGGGTCTGGAGCTTGCGCGCGATGACCGGCACCGGCTTGAAGAACTCGTGCGCGTCCTCGACCGTCATCTCCAGTACTTCGGTGATGTTCTTGCCCTTGTACTGCACCTCGAGCGTCTCGCGGTTGTAGCGCTTGCCGTGGCAGACGTCGCAAGGCACGTACACGTCCGGCAGGAAGTGCATCTCGACCTTGATCACGCCGTCGCCCTGGCAGGCTTCGCAGCGTCCGCCCTTGACGTTGAACGAGAAGCGGCCCGCCGAGTAGCCGCGTTCCTTCGCGGTCGGCACGGTCGCGAACAGGTCCCGGATCGGGGTGAACACGCCGGTATAGGTCGCCGGGTTCGAACGCGGGGTGCGGCCAATCGGCGCCTGGTCGACCGAGATCACCTTGTCGAAGTGCTCCAGGCCGTGGATCGCATCGTGGTCGGCCGGCTCGGTCTGCGAACCGTACAGGTGGCGCGACAGGGCCGGGTACAGGGTGTCGTTGATCAGCGTCGACTTGCCGGAGCCCGAGACGCCGGTGACGCAGGTCAGCAGGCCCACCGGCAGCGTGAGCGACACGTTCTTCAGGTTGTTGCCGCGCGCGCCGGTGATCACCAGCTGGCGCGCAGGATCGGCCTTGGTACGCTTTTTCGGCACCTGGATCTTGCGGCGGCCGTCGAGGTACTGGGCGGTCAGCGAATGCTCGCTCTGCATGATCTCCGGCAGCGAGCCGGCCGCGATCACCGCGCCGCCGTGCACGCCGGCGCCCGGACCCATGTCGACGATGTAGTCGGCGGTGCGGATCGCATCCTCGTCGTGCTCCACCACCAGCACGGAGTTACCGATGTCACGCAAATGTTTGAGCGTCGCGATCAGGCGGTCGTTGTCGCGCTGGTGCAGGCCAATCGAGGGCTCGTCCAGCACGTACATCACGCCGGTCAGGCCGGAACCGATCTGCGAGGCCAGGCGGATGCGCTGGGCTTCGCCGCCGGACAGGGTATCGGCGCTGCGGTCGAGCGACAGGTAGTCCAGGCCGACGTTGTTCAGGAACTTCAGGCGCGCCGTGATTTCCTTGATCACGCGCTCGGCGATGTCGCGCTTGGCGCCCGTCAGTTCCAGCGTCTCGAAGAAGGCCAGGGTGTCGCGCAGGGGCTTGTCCGAGACTTCATAGATGGCGCGCTGCTGCGCTCCCTGTCCGATCTTGACGAAGCGTGCTTCCGTGCGCAGGCGCGCGCCGTCGCACACCGGGCACTTCTTCTCGTTGATGAACTTGGCCAGTTCTTCCTTGACCGCCATCGAGTCGGTCTCGCGGTAGCGCCGCTGCAGGTTGTTCACTACGCCTTCGAAAGTGTGCTCGCGGATCACGGTGCGGCCACGCTCGTTGACGTAGCTGAACGGGATCGCGGTCTTGCCCGAACCGTGCAGCACGGCGTCCTGGGCCGACTTCGGCAGGGTCTCGAAGGGCTTGTCGAGGTCGAAGTCGTAGTAGGCCGCCAGGCTTTGCAGCATCTGGTAGTAGAACTGGTTGCGGCGGTCCCAGCCCTTCACGGCGCCGGAGGCCAGCGACAGGTGCGGGAAGGCGACGATGCGCTTCGGGTCGAAGAACTCGATGTGGCCCAGGCCATCGCATTCCTGGCAGGCGCCCATCGGGTTATTGAACGAGAACAGGCGCGGCTCGAGCTCCTGCAGCGAGTAGCCGCAGACATTGCAGGCGAACTTGTTCGAGAAGACGGTTTCCTTTTCGGTGTCCATCTCGTAGGCCACGGCGCGGCCGTCGGCCAGGCGCAGCGCGGTCTCGAAGCTTTCGGCCAGGCGCTGCTTGATCTCCGGGTTCACCTTGACGCGGTCGATCACGACGTCGATCGTGTGCTTCTCGGTCTTCTTCAGCTTGGGCAGCTCGTCGATCTCGTGGATCTTCGCCGCATTCACGCCGCTGGCGACGCGAAAGCGCACGAAGCCCTGGGCCTGCATGGCCTGGAACAGGTCGGTGTGCTCGCCCTTGCGGTTGGCCACCACCGGCGCCAGGATCATCAGCTTGGTACCTTCCGGCATGGCGAGGACGGCGTCGACCATCTGCGACACGGTCTGCGCGGCCAGCGGCTCATGCGGGTGCTGCGGGCAGTAGGGCGTGCCGACGCGCGCGTACAGCAGGCGCAGGTAGTCGTGGATCTCGGTGACGGTGCCGACGGTCGAACGCGGGTTGTGCGACGTGGCTTTCTGCTCAATCGAGATCGCCGGCGACAGGCCTTCGATCAGGTCGACGTCCGGCTTTTCCATCAGCTGCAGGAACTGGCGCGCATAGGCCGACAGCGATTCGACGTAGCGGCGCTGGCCTTCGGCGTAGAGGGTATCGAAGGCGAGCGAGGACTTGCCCGAACCCGAGAGGCCCGTGATGACAATCAGCTTGTTGCGCGGAAGGTCGAGGTTGATGTTCTTCAGGTTGTGCGTGCGTGCGCCGCGGATTCGAATTTCTTCCATTAGTCTTTTTGCAGGCTTTCAGTAAAAGTTTGCAGGGCCGGCGCACGAAGGGACTGTCGCGGTGAGCGGGCCAATGGGGGAGAACCTAGTAGTGTAGCTGGTTTTTCGAAGTGCTGTACATGCATCCAGCACTTTTGTGCCGCAAGGACACGTTTCGATAGCAATCTAGAACCGTGTACATGGCAGGAACGCAGCGAGGTGTGCCGTATGTGGGCCGTTTCCGCCGCAGTTCAATGACAAAGCGTTCAGATACCCGGAATTTTTGAAGAACGGCGGGTCAAACCCAGGATTTTCCGGCTCCATCTGGCGCAAACGGACGCGTGGGCAGGAACGCAAAATGTGCTTTTTTTCTCTGCCTTTCGGCCCCATAATAGTTGGCTGCAGCATACGTTCCCTGACGTTGAGTATCTACGCAGAGTCAGGGCTCTACAAAACTCACTGGAGTATCAACATGGCATCAGTCAACAAGGTCATCATCGTCGGCAACCTGGGCCGCGACCCGGAAATCCGCTACATGCCGAGCGGCGACGCGATCGCGAACATCGCGGTCGCTACCTCGTACAAGTCGAAGGACCGCCAGACCGGCGAACAGAAAGAGCTGACCGAATGGCACCGCATTTCGTTCTTCGGCCGCCTGGCCGAGATCGTGGGCCAGTACCTCAAGAAGGGCTCCTCGGTCTACGTCGAAGGCCGCCTGCAGACCCGCAAGTACACCGACAAGGACGGCATCGAGCGCTACGCGACCGACATCATCGCCGAGAACATGCAGATGCTGGGCGGCCGCCAGGGCATGGGTGGTGGCGACAGCATGGGCGGCGGCATGGATGACGGCGGCTACGAGCCGCAGCAGCGCCCGGCCCCGCGCCAGGCTCCGCCTGCACCGGCAGCCCGTCCGCAGCCGCAGCGTCCGGCGCCGAACTTCTCGGACATGGATGACGACATCCCGTTCTAAGTTCGAAAAAACGTCGACAACTAAAGCGGAGCTATCGATGTAGCTCCGCTTTTTTATTTGTTGGGTTGATGTCCCAGGAGGGGGACGTCCTGCCGTGTTGACGAAGACATTGCACTTTATGCGAAGGATGTTACCAGCCCGTACATGACCGCTTTGGCAAGCGCATGCTGGCGCTTGGACGCGCCGAGTTTCTTGGTCGCGAGGTCAAATGAAAGTTGATAGTGCGCCCAATGTCCTTCAGGTCGACCAAATGAGGCGCTGTGGACAGCGCAAGTCCGCCTGAACGGCTGTGGGATTAACCCGGCCGGTCGCTATTACGCCTCGCTCGGATCGCATTCCTCGGTGAAGGAAAATCCTGGCGGATATTTGTGGTATCCGTCGAAATCCGCTTTTCCGATAGGAACACCGGCTTGACGGGCAATCGCGTAAACCATCGAGTAGTGAAAGAAAAAGTTAGGAACGGCATACATCAGATAGTAGTCCCAAGCCGGCATATTCAGGTCGGCGAAGCCCGCAGCTGTGCCAACCTTCAACGCGTCGAAATCGCCGAAATCAGTATCCGGAATAGTCGACAGATACCGCGTCGTCAAATCGAGTTCCACGAATACGCTCTGCAGCGTGTACTCGTCGTTGCTGAACGAAACGATTTCCCGCCCGGCCAGCGGACAGCTGGTGCGCAGGGCAAATCCGATCGCGGTCTTTGCCTGCTGCAGTAGCGGGAGCATATCCGGGTGCAAGCGCTTGCCAGAAATATCGGTCCCAAATACTTCGATCCGCTTCAGAAGATCTCTTAATCTGTCAAGGTAATGAAGAAAGAGCCGGGTTGGCGTTACCATAATGTTATTCCCATACCATCATTCTCTTCTCAATAGCGAGGGCCATCAGGATTTGTTGCAGATTCCAGCCGGCGCTTGCGGCCAGCACCGCACGTCAGGAGACGATGTTTGTTCTGCTATCCGTCACGCCCTTCCCTTCTCGGAGCGCACCACGACGTAGTCGATCTGCTGCGATGCGCAACAGCGAGGGACATCGGACTGACGCTGTCATTTTCAGCGCTACTATATCGGAAAGATCCTCCAGCCTCACCTGTCGGTTCTGGCATTCCACCCGCCCGACTAGGAAAATATGAGCCGCGCCGGTTCGCCTGCAAACCGTAATGAAATTACCGCTGCCGCGACGATCATTCGACTGACGGTTCGGCAACAGGTCGAATAAAAAACCCATTCGTCAGAATGGGTTTTTGACATATCTATCGAGCTCAGCGTTTCGCCGACGGATCGGCAACCAGCAGCAGGCGCTCCACCTGCGTGGCATTGCCGGCCCGGTCCGTCACCCTGATCTTGAGCGAGGCGTAACCCGGTCGGCAGAAGGTATGGCGCACGCTGACGTCGCCCTGGCCGCGCCGCTCGCGCAGGCTGGGAACCGGTTGCGGGCAGCCGTCGCTGACGCTTGCTGAGGCCAGGTGCGACTCGGCGACAGCGCTGTCGACAAACGGGACCGTGAAGTCGACCGTGGCGCCCAGCGCGACCACGCCGTCGGCGGCCCCGCCGAATATCGGCCCCAGCACCGGCGCGGGCGTTCCTTCCCGCCCCGGGCGCAACATGACCAGCCCGGCGTTGGAGTCGGCCAGGATGGTGCCGCCGTCGTTGATCGCCCGCGCCACGTACAGCACCAGGCCGGCCGGCGCCCGATAGAGCCGGGTGTTCAGGTCGATCGGGCTGGCTACGCCGTTCCAGTAGGTGGCGCGCCGGCTGCCGCTGTCGCCGTCGTTGGGCGTAGGGTCGATGAGACCGACCATTTCACGCTGGTTGTTCAGGGCCAGCACTTCGCCGTGCGGCGCACCGCCCATGGGCAGGGAGCGCACGCCGGCGCGCCACGACCAGATGAAGGGCCGCTGCAGGCTCGGCGCGCTGTCGAGGATTGTCATGTTGCTTCCCGCGACCTCGCCCGCGTCGTTGAGCGCGGTGAAGTTGACGAAGCCGGTGGTCGGGCCGACCGGCACCATGCCGTATCTGCGGCTCCACAGGAAGCCGAACTTGTTGCCGCCCTTGTAGTAGTGGCCGAGCACCTGGCCGCCGGCATTGACTTGCGTAGCGGTCGAGAAGTCGCCGCCGAAGGTGCCCAGGTCGATCGCCGTGCCGTCCGGGTTCCACACGATGGCGTGGTTGTCGTGCCAGGTGACCTCGGCTTCGCCGACCGCCATGCCGCTGTCGTTGATGGCGACCGCGCGCGCGGTCCGGGCCGTCTGCGGCGCCAGGTGGGCAAGGCTGCCATCGGGATTCCAGCGCGCGGCAAGCGGGTAGATCCCCACCGCCGAGCGGATCCTGCCTACGATCTGGTTGCGGTTGTTGATGGCAAGCGCGGCGCCGCTGGCGGGACCGGACACGGCGTTGTTGCGCGGCAGGACGCGAAGGCCGCGCGCGGCGGTCCAGGCGAACGCGCGGTAGTCCCCAGTCGCGGTCTGGAGTTCGCCCACGACGACCCCGTGGTCGTTCAGGGCGTTGACGTAGCTGTACGATCCGCCCGCCAGCCCTACCGCATGGATTCGCCTGCCGTCGAAAAACCCGTGCTGCCGGTCGTCGAGCAGCACGCTGGTAAAGGCGGCCTGGCCGCGCCCGTTCAGGACCGCCGAGCCGGCATCGCGGCCGAGATTGATGACGCTGTATTCGAGTGGACGCGCATAATGCGCCGCCTCTGCCGGCGCGCCTGGGGCGGGAGCGGCGCCGGCGTGGAAGGCGATGGCGGCAGGCACGAACAGGCTGGCCCACTGCAGGCGGGCCTTGATGCTGGGAATGGATGTCATGGGAGCCTTGGTCAGGAGGTTGGAAAGCGCCAGACCTCACTGTAGGCGCGGCTCCCGACGCCGGCATGGGCTCAGCTCAAGCCGACAGCGGAACCAAAGTCCCGATCAATATTGACGCATCCCCGGCTGCACGGCGGCAATACTGCCCGCAAGAATCGCATTGCACATCGAACAGGACGATGCCCCGGTGGCGCTACTGACCCGGAATACCCTTGTCGGACTCTTCGGGAATGACATACACATCGCCCGCCGTGGCCCCGGCTTCATGCTTGCGTGCCCGCAGGTCGCGGTACACGGCCGCGCGCATGATCGTCATCGACACCACCGGCGCCGTCATCAGGATGAACACGGCGATGATGATCTCGTGGATGACCGGGCGCGACTGCGCCGCCGTGAAGTAGACCATCGAGGCCAGCAGCAGGCAGCCGGCGCCGAGCGTCACCGTGAGCGCGGGGCCATGGATGCGCTGGTAGAAGGTCGGCAGGCGCAGCAGCCCGAGGGCGCCGACCAGGACGATGCTGGCGCCCAGCACCAGCAGCACGGCCACCGGCAGCGCCGCCCAGGCGGGGATGTGCTCGATGCCGCTCATTCGATGATCTCCCCGCGCATCAGGAACTTCGCCATCGCCACGGTTGACACGAAGCCGACCAGCGCGATCAGGATCGCCACCTCGAAATACACCTGGGTGCCGAAGCGCACGCCCAGCACAAGGGCCAGCAGCATGCCGGACATCCACAGCGTGTCGAGCGCCAGCACCCGGTCGTGCGCCGACGGGCCCACCAGCAGCCGCAAGGCGCACAGGCCCATCGCCACCAGTACGCACACCAGGGCGTAGCCGATCGCCAGTTCAAGCAGGGTTTGCATCATTCGTCTCCGATTCAAAGATCTCGATCAGCGGGCGCTCGTAGCGTCCCTTGATGGTGTCGATCCACCACTGCTGGTCGTGCAGGTCGAACACGTGCAGCGACAGTTCGTATGTCTCCGGCAGTATCTCGACCCACACCGTCCCCGGCGTCATGTTGATCAGGCAGGACAGCATCGCCAGGCCGTAGGGATCGCGGATCGTGAGCGGCACGCGGATGAACTGGGCATTCACGGTCCGGTAGTCGCGCAGCAGGATGATGCGCGACACGTTGAAGCATGAGCGCACGATCTCGACGAAGGCCATGCCCATCAGGCGCAGGAAGGTGAGCGGCGCGCGCAGGCGCGGGTAGCCGAAGGGTTGCAGCCGGCGCGTCAGCAGCGGCACGGCGATGCCGAGCAGGGCGCCGAACAGCAGGTTGGCCGGGTCCAGGGTCTGGTTCAGCAGCAGCCACAGCGCGCACAGCGACAGCGACACGATGGGATAGGGCAGCCAGGGCGTCATGGCCTGCCTCCCGCCGGCCCCGGCACCGGCGCCGTGCCGAGCACGCGCTCGATGTACAGTCCGGGCTGGTGCAGGTCGGCGCTGGCGCGCGCCAGATACGCGATCACCGGCTGCGCCTGCACCGTCAGCAGCACCGAGACCAGCAGCAGCGCCGCCACCGGCAGCGCCTCGGCGGCGTGCAGGCGCGGCGGGCCGATCGTCTCCGCCGCCCAGAAGGTGCGCACGCCGAAGCGCATCAGCGACACGATGGCGACCAGGCCGGAAGCGATCACCAGCGCCATCAAGGCCCAGCCGCGCGCGCCGATCGGGGGCAGTCCGGGCCCCGGGTTGACCAGCGCATGGAACATCCCGAACTTGGCGACAAAGCCCGACAGCGGCGGCAGGCCGGCGATCATCAGGGCGCAGGCGGCAAAGGCGAGCGACAGGAAGGCCATCGCGGCCGGCAGCCCGCGTCCTTTCGGCTCGGCGGGCATGTCTTCGACCGCATAGGCTTCCATGGTCAGCGCCAGCATCGCGGCGCCGGGCGTGCGGATGCGGTCGACCAGCTCGATCAGGAGCACGAAGGCGGCGATCGCGATGGTGGAGGCGATGAAGTAGTACAGGCCAGCGGCGACCAGCGGCTGCTGGCCATAGCCGATCACGGCCAGCAGCGTGCCCGAGGAGACGATGGCGGCGTAGCCGGCCATGCGCCCGACGCCGTCGGTGGCCAGCATGCCCGCCGCGCCAAAGACGATGGTCGCCATGCCGCCCCACAGCAGGGCGTCGTAGCCGAAGCGCGCGGCCTCGCCGGCACTGTCCGAGAACACCAACAGCCAGATGCGCAGCACCACGTAGGCGCCGACCTTGGTCATCAGGACCAGCATCGCCGCCACCGGCGGCGAGGCGGCGTCGTAGGTGGTCGGCAGCCAGAAGCCGAGCGGCCACATCGCGCCCTTGCCCAGGAAGGCCAGTGCCAGCACCGCCACCCCGGCCTTCAGCAGGCCCAGGGCCTCCGGCGCCAGGTGCGGAATGCGCCCGGCCAGGTCGGCCATGTTGAGGGTGCCGGTGGTGGCGTAGATCAGCGCCACCCCGATCAGGAACAGCAGGGCCGCGAGCAGGTTCACCGCGATGTACTGCATGCTGGCGCGCAGGCGCGCCACGTTGTAGCCGTGCAGGACCAGGCCGTAGGAGGCCGCCAGCATCACTTCGAAGAACACGAACAGGTTGAACAGGTCGTGGGTCAGGAAGGCGCCATTGATCCCCATGAGCAGGAACTGGAACAGCGAATGGAAATGCACGCCGATGCGGCTCCAGCGCGGCTGGGCGTAGTGCAGGGCGGCCAGGGCCAGCAGCGCGGTGAGCACCAGCATCAGGCTTGATAAGCGGTCGGCCACCAGCGAGATGCCGAAGGGCGCGGCCCAGTTGGCGGCGAAATAGGGCTGAACGCCGCCGGGCCAACGATTGTCGGTGAGCAGCACCAGCGCCAGCGCATTGGCCAGCAGGCCGAGCACGGACAGGTAGCCGGCCGCGAACTTCAGCCGGTGCCGCCCTTCCGTCAGCGGCACCAGCAGCGCCCCGCACAGCAGCGGCAGCAGCACCGGGACGATCACCAGGTGGCCGGTCCAGTCGAGCGTCATGCCTCGGGTTCCTCCCCGTCCACGTGGTCGGTGCCGCTCAGGCCGCGCGCGCCGATCATCACCACCAGGTACAGGGCGGTGGTGGCGAAGCCAATCACGATGGCGGTCAGCACCAGCGCCTGCGGCACCGGGTCGGCGAGAAGCACCGGGTCGGGCACGGTGCCGGGCGGCGTCAGCGGCGGCTGGTCGATGCTCAGGCGTCCCATCGCGAAGATGAAGAGGTTGACGGCATACGACATCAGCATCAGCCCGGTCAGCACCTGGAAGCTGCGCGGGCGCAGCACCAGCCAGATGCCGGAGCCGAACACGATGCCGATGGCGAGCGACAGCACGGTTTCCATTACTGGATCTCCTTGGGCGGGGGCATGGCGGCCAGTGCGGCGGCGCGGGTAGCGGTGGGCGGCGTGCGCCGGCTGCGCAGCGACTGGTGCGCCAGCGCCACCAGGATCAGCATGGTGGTGCCGACCACCACCAGGAACACGCCGAGGTCGAACACGAAGGCCGAGGGCAGGTGCAGCTCGCCCAGCAGCGGCAGCGTGACGTGGGCCGTGTGGCTGGTCAGGAAGGGGTAGCCGAGCAGCCAGGCGCCGATGCCGGTGGCGCAGGCGATGGCCAGGCCCCAGCCGATCCAGCGGTGCGGGCGCAGGCGCAGGTGCGACTCGACCCAGTCGGTGCCGGCCACCATGTACTGCACGATCAGGGCGGTGGCGAAGATCAGGCCGGCCACGAAGCCGCCGCCCGGCAGGTTGTGCCCGCGCATGAAGAAATAGACGGCGATGACGCCCATCACCGGTAGCAGGAAGCGCAGGTAGACCGCCTGCACCATCAGGTAGCCGTCGCGCGCCTGCTGCCCCGGCTTCTGGCCCACCGCCGGGTCGACGTCGCTGGCCTGCTGGACCGGAATCGCGATGCTTTCCGGCGCCGGGCGGAAGCGCCGCAGCAGGGCGTAGACCGTGAGCGCCACCGCCGACAGCACGGTGATCTCGCCCATGGTGTCGAAGCCGCGGAAGTCGACCAGCAGCACGTTGACGACGTTCGCGCCGCCGCCCTCGGGCAGGGCGCGCTGCACGAAGAAGTCGCGCAGGCCGGCACTCGCGCCTTCCTGCGGCGAGGTGAGGACGGCGTAGCTGGCCGCGGCCAGCCCGAGGCCGCCGGCGACAGCCACCAGCGCGTCGCGCGAGCGGCGCAGCCAGGCGCTCGGCGGGATGCGCGGTCCCAGGTTCTTCGGCGGGAAGCGCGGCGGCAGCCAGCGCAGGCCGAGCAGGATCAGCACCGTGGTCACCGTCTCGACCATCAGCTGGGTCAGCGCCAGGTCCGGCGCCGACAGCCACAGGAAGGTGGCGCTGGTGGCCAGGCCGGTGCCGCCGACCAGCGCCAGCGCCGCCAGCCGGTGGTACTTGGCTTTCCAGGCCGCGGCCACGGCGCAGCCGGCGCCGATCAGCCACAGCAGCGCGAACAGGGGATCGGCATTGGCCAGCTGCGGCGCGGCGAAGTCGCGCACCGGCTGCGCCAGCAGCAGCGGCACGGCCACCATCGCCGCCACCAGCACCAGCAGCTGCGGCTGCAGGCGCCGGGTGCCGGTCCAGCGCAGCAGCCAGGCCGCGCCCTGCGCCAGGCCGAGCATGATGTTTTCGTACAGCTGCGCGCCCTTCAGGCGGTGCAGCACCGGCACCCGGTCGCGCTGGGCCAGCTCGAACCAGTTGCGCAAGACCAGGTAGGCGATTACGCCGCCCGCCAGCGCGATCACGCTCATCAGGAGCGGCAGGTTCACGCCGTGCCAGATCGCCAGGCTGTACTCGGGCATGGTGGGGCCGAGCACCGCATGCGCGGCCACGGCCAGCACGTCGCCCACCACGCGCTCGGGCAGCACGCCCACCGCGATGCACAGCAGGACCAGGCACTCGATCGGCACCCGCATCCAGCGCGGCGGCTCGTGCGGGTCTTCCGGCAGGTCGTGCGCCAGCGGCCCGAAGAAGACGCTGATGAAGCGCAGCGAGTAGATCACGCTGAACAGGCCCATCAGCCCGGCAGCCACCGACATCCACCAGTTCTCCGTGCCGCCCACGATCATGGTCTCGGCGAAGAACATCTCCTTGGACAGGAAGCCATTCATCAGCGGCACGCCGGCCATCGCGGCGCTGGCCACGATCGCCAAGGCCGCCGTATGCGGCATGGCGCGCTTCAGGCCGCGCAGCTGGCGCATGTCGCGCGTGCCGCTTTCGTGGTCGACGATGCCGACCGCCATGAACAGCGAGGCCTTGAAGACCGCGTGGTTCATGGTGTGGAAGATCGCCGCCACTACCGACAGCGGCGTGCCGATGCTCAGCAGGACCACGATCAGGCCGAGGTGGCTGATGGTGGAATAGGCCAGCAGGCCTTTCATGTCGACCTGGAAGATCGCAAAGAAGGAGCCGAGCAGCAGGGTGGCCACGCCGGCGCTGCCGAGGATCCAGGTCCACTCCTCGGTGCCGGCCAGGGCCGGCCACAGGCGGATCAGGAGGAACACGCCGGCCTTGACCATGGTGGCCGAATGCAGGAAGGCGGAGACCGGGGTCGGGGCCGCCATCGCGTGCGGCAGCCAGAAGTGGAAGGGGAACTGCGCGCTCTTGGTCAGCGCCCCGAGCAGCACCAGCACCAGGGCCGGCAGGTACCAGTCGTGGGCGCGGATGCGGTTGCCGGCGGCCAGCACGGTCTCCAGCTCGTAGCTGCCCGCGATGTGGCCGAGCAGGAGCACCCCCGCCAGCAGGCACAGGCCGCCGATGGTGGTGACGGTGAAGGCCATGCGCGCGCCTCGGCGGGCATCGTTGCGCTCCTGCCAGTAGCCGATCAGGAGGAAGGAGGTGACGCTGGTCAGCTCCCAGAACACCACCAGCTGGATCAGGTTCCCCGACAGGACCACGCCCAGCATCGCGCCCATGAAGGCCATCATGTAGGCGTAGAAGCGGGCCACCGGATCGCGGCGCGACATGTAGTAGCGCGCGTACAGCAGCACCAGCACGCCGATGCCGAGCACCATGACGGTAAACACCCAGGCCAGGCCGTCCATGCGCAGGCTGATGTCGAGACCGTAGGCGGGCAGCCAGCCGTAGCGTTCCTCCGGCACTGTGCCGTCCGCGATCGGGTCGAACTGGCCGATGGCCAGCGCCAGCGCTGCCAGGGTGGCGATGCCGGCGACGGCCGCCGGGCGGTCGCGCGAGCCGACGGGCATGCAGGCTGCGATGAAGGACGCGGCGAACGGAAGCAGGAGCAGTAGCAGCAGCATGGTGCTCAGCTCCGCGCCGGTGAATCAGCCATCGCCACCGCCTTCGTCGCGCGCCGGCAGGGTATCGCAGCGGACTCCCGGGCTGGTCGCCGGCAGCAGGCATCTGGGCGGCAGGGCGCGGCCGGTGCTGTCGTTCACGCAGATCTCCATGTGGCAACGAAGTGGCAAATAGGTCCACTTTAGCGTTTTTACATGGAATGCGGCAACGCGTTTCTTCTGAGTCAACGTACCCGTGCGTGCGCGCCGCCTGTGTTCCTCAGTGCGTCACGACAGGACCGGTTCAGGCCGTGACCGCCACGGCTGGTTCGGCTTCAGCGGCAGATGAATACGCCGCACGGACTTCCTGCGAACGGTCCTGGGTGGGCCCGGCCTGGTGCTTCGACCGTGCCCTGGCCTCAGCCTGCTGCTCGAGCTTCTTCTCGTAGGCGGCGCGTTCCTCGTCGCTGACCTTCTTGTCCGAGTTCGTGTCCGCTTCGGCAATGTAGTCGGCCGATTCGGTCTCGCTCGACGCCGAAGTGCTGCCACCTGCGGGTGCAGCACCCCGTGCGACGCCGGCAGGAGCCGCTGTCGTGCTTTCCGTGGCGCCGTCCGATTCTTCGGTGCCCACCGATTCCTCGGCTGGCGTCGTGGTCTCGTCCACGGCGTGCCGCACGCGCGCTGCGTCCGCTTGCGCCTGTAGCTGGTCGCCGACACGCGCGGTGGCGCTCGAGAGGGTGCTCTGCGTCTCGACGCTGGCCTCCGTTGCGGCGCTGTCAGTGGCGGAAACGGATGTGGCGGCCGGCCCGACCGCAGCTGGAGCTTCTTCGGACCGGGTCTTTCCTGCTTGTGTTACAGAGGTCTGCGCCAGGGCGGCGCTGCCGATACTCGTAAGCATATCAATCCTTGCGTGAATGTCGTCACGTTGTTTACGGCGTCATGGCCGCGGGGCGCAGGGCGGGAAATGTAAAGCGAGGTAAAGTTCAGGCCGTGCGCGCCCCCGCAGGACGAGTTGTTACCATTCCGTCATGCACATCCTCTGGAGCTATCTGCGCCCGCACTGGCGCCTGGCCTTTCTCGCCCTGCTGCTAGCCGGCGCGGCGCAGGTGCTGAACCTGGTCGACCCGATCATCTTCGGCAGGATCATCGACGACTATGCCCTGCATCCCGGGAACAGGAGCGACGACGAACTGGTCTCGGGCGTGCTGCGCCTGCTCGGCCTTGCCGTACTGGTGGCGCTGCTGGCGCGCCTGGCCAAGGCGCTGCAGGAATACGTGACGCGCCTGACCGTGCAGAAGCTCGGCGTGGCCATCTTCAACGACGGCCTGCGCCACGTGCTGCGTTTGAAATACCAGGAATTCGAAGACTTGCGCAGCGGCGAGACCCTGTCGCTGCTGCAGAAAGTGCGCGCCGACAGCGAGCGCTTCATCAATACCTTCATCAACACGGTCTTCACCTCGATCGTCGGCGTGAGCTTCCTGGTCTGGTATGCGGTGACCAAGCACTGGCTGCTGGTGCCGGTCTTCCTGGTCGGGGTGCTGGTGCTGGGCGGGCTCACCGGCCTGCTCTCGCGCGAGATCAAGACCCAGCAGCGCTCGATCGTGCGCGAGACCAACCGCAACTCCGGCTTCATCACGGAGTCGCTGCGCAACATCGAGCTGATCAAGAGCCTGGGCCTGACCTTCACCGAGATCCGGCGTCTGCGTGCCCAGACCGACAGCATTTTCGCGCTCGAGATGGAAAAGGTGAAGCGCATCCGGCTGCTCTCCTTCCTGCAGGGCAGCACACTCAGCCTGCTGAAGCTGGCGATCCTGTTCGCGCTGCTGTGGCTGATCTTCCGCGACGTGCTCTCTACCGGTGAACTGATCGCGATGCAGTTCATCTCGGTGGCGATCTTCGCGCCGCTGCAGGAGCTCGGGAACATCATCCTGGCCCACCGCGAAGTCGAGGCCTCGCTGCTGAACTTCCGCGCCCTGATGGACAAGCCGATCGAGCGCCGCCCGCAGGACTTCGTCGAGATCGGGCCGCTCGAGCAGATCCGTTTCGCCGACGTCGGCTTTCGCCACAAGGGCGCGCAGGAAGATTCATTGGTGGACATCTCCTTCGGCGCGGCGCTCGGCCAGACGGTCGCCTTCGTGGGCCCGTCGGGCTCCGGCAAGTCGACCCTGGTCAAGCTGCTGGTCGGCCTGTACACGCCGGCGCGCGGCAAGGTGTACTACAACGAGACCTCGACCGAAGACCTGCGCTACAACGAGGCGCGCCGCCAGATCGGCTTCGTCACCCAGGAGACCCACCTGTTCGCGGGCACCATCCGCGACAACCTGCTGTTCGTGAAACCCGATGCCAGTGACGCCCAGATCATGGCGGCGATGAAACAGGCCTCGTGCCTGAACCTCCTGGCAAAGTCACCGGAAGGGCTGGACACCGTGATCGGCGAGCGCGGCATGAAGCTGTCGGGCGGTGAAAAGCAGCGCCTGTCGATCGCGCGCGCCCTGGTGCGCGAGCCGCGCCTCCTGATCTTCGACGAGGCAACGTCGGCGCTCGATTCGCTCACCGAAGAGCAGATTACCAACACCGTGCGCAGCATCTCGGCGCGTGCCAGCCAGATCACGATCCTGATCGCGCACCGGCTGTCCACCGTCATGCACGCGGACACCATCTACGTGCTGGAGAAGGGAAGCATCGTGGAAACCGGTTCGCACGATGCGCTGGTGGCGCTCAAGGGGCTGTACTACGCGATGTGGCGCCAGCAGATCGGCGAGCGGCCGGTGCCGCCCGGCGCGCCTCAAGCGTCGGATGGATAGCGCAGCCCGATCTGGGACCGGATTTGGTCCAGCAAGGTCATGAGGGTGAGCGTGTCCGCATGCGTCATCAGGGGATGCTCGATCAGCCCTTCGCGCAGGCAGCGTCCCGCTTCGATCGCCTCATGGGTATAGCCATTGCCGAGGTAGGGCGTCGGGATGGTGCGCGAAGAGCCGTCCTGCAGATCGACCGTGATGCGCTCGGCCAGGTGGAACATGCGGTGCATGCGGATGCTGCCGCCGGTGCCGGAAACGATGAGCTCCGAAGCCGAGCGGGCGCGCATCGAGCAGCTGCAGACCGACAGCGTGCCGTTCGCATGCTTCATGGTGAAGGCGGTGCTCGCATCGACACCGGTCTCGCTCATGATGGCCTGGGCCTGCACGGTTTCCACCTTGCCCAGCAGGGCGCAGGCGATCGACAGCGGGTAGATGCCGAGGTCGAGCAGGGCGCCGCCGCCCAGGTCGCGTTTGTTGATGCGGTGCTCGGGGTCGAGCGTGGCCGAGAAGCCGAAGTCGGCGTGCACCTGCGTCACGGTGCCGATCTCGCCGGAAGCCATGATGCGCTTCACTTCGGCCAGGGCCGGCATGAAGCGGGTCCACATCGCTTCCATCAGGAACAAGTCCTTGGCGCGCGCCAGCGCCACCACCTCGGCCGCTTCGCGGCGGTTCATGGTGAAGGGCTTTTCGCACAGGACTGCCTTGCCGCCCTGAAGGGCCAGCAGGGAATTCGCGGCATGCATCGGGTGCGGCGTGCCGATGTAGATGATGTCGACGCCCTCTGCCGCGGCCAGCTCCTCGTAGGAACCGTAGGCCTGCTCGGTGCCGAGTTCGCGTGCGAAGGTCTGCGCGCTGTCCAGCGTACGCGAGCCGACCGCCGCCAGCACCGCGCCCGGCGCGTGCTTCAGCCCGAGTGCGAAGGCGCGCGCGATGCCGCCGGTGCCGAGGATGCCCCACCTTACTGTTTCACCCATCAGATATCCTCCTTCAGCTTGAGGTAGTCCTTCAGCACGTCCACCACCAGCTGGTGGTCGCTTGGCCCCGGCAGGCCGGAGACGGTAATGGTGCCGACCTGGCCGGTCCCCTTCACCACGACCGGGAAGGAACCGCCATGTGCAGCATACTCTTTTACGTCGAAGGTGGGCATCGCGTCGATGTCGCCGCCCCTTTGCACCACCTCGGTGTGGACGTAGAAGGAACTGTGGCCGGTGCGGTTGACGAGATTGCTCTTGCGGCGGATCCAGTCCGCATGGTCGGGCGGCGCGCCGCTCATGCTGTGCGCGAACAGCACCTGGCGGTTGCGCGCGATCTCGACGCTGACCACCTGTTTGTTGGCGCGCGCCTGCTCGACCAGGCGCAAGCCGATGTCCAGTGCCGTGTCGTTGCTGAAGCTGTCGAATTGCAGCAGCTGTTCCTGGCGGCGCAGGATGTCCAGCGCATTGCCCTGTTCACTCATTTGTTTGGTCCTTGGTGGGAGTTCGGACTGCGCAGCCGCCACGCTGCCGGCCGCGAACAGGGCCAGCAGCAGGACAAGGCGCTTCATGCCGGCACCGCCTTCGCCTGCGCATCCGGCGCCGGCGTGCTGCCGTCATCAATGTGGAAGGGTGCGAACCAGGTGGCGAGAAAAGACGGAATGGTAGCGACCATCACGAACACGAAATAGCTGACGTAGCCCAGCATCTCCTGCAGGTGGCCGCTGATCACGCCCGTCACCATGCCGCTCAGGGCCATCAGGCCGGTGCCGAAGGCGTAGTGGGTGGTGGTGTACTTGCCTGGCGCGAGTTGCTGCATCAGATAGATCATGAAGCCGACCGCGCCGAAACCGAAGAAGAACTTCTCGATCACGACGCCCAGCGTGATGGCGAGCAGGCTGCTGGGCAGGTAGATGCTCATCAGGAGGAAGGTCACGTTCGGGATGTTCACCGCGCAGCACAGCACGAACAGGGTCGACTTCAGGCCGCGTTTGGCCACGTACCAGCCGCCCAGCAGGGAGCCGAGCAGCACGGCCGCCAGGCCGTAGGTGCCGTAAATAAGGCCCAGCATTTCATTCGATAGTCCCAGGCCGCCTTTCGAGGCCGGGTCGACCATGAAGAAGGGGCCGATCTTCTCCAGGAAGCCGATACTGAGGCGGAACAGGAAGGCGAAGGCGATCATGCGCCAGATGTCGCGCTTCTGGAACAGGGTGACGAAGGCATCCAGCAGGATGCGGCCGGCATCCCGCACGCTGGAGGGCATGTCGGCTGCGCGCGCCCCTTGCGGCATGAAGCGCAGGTGCCACAGCGCCATCAGCAGGGTCAGGCCGCCCACCAGGAAGAAGATGATGCGCCAGGCGTCGATCCAGTCCGGCCCGAACAGCTTCGGGTCGTGCCCGAACACGCTGGTGTGCAGGTAGCCGCTCAGGTACACCATGCCGCCCGCGGCGACGATCGGGCCGATGTTCCAGGACAGGCTCTGGATGCCGCAATAGAGCGACTGGGCGCGGCTGTCGAGCGAGGTGACGTAGACACCGTCGCTGGCGATGTCCTGGGTGGCGCCGATGAAGGACAGGGCGAAGAAGACCACCATCAGGAAACCCATGTAGCCGGGCAGTCCCAGGGACAGGCCGACGCCGGCGAAGCCCAGCCCGATCAGGATTTGCGCGCACAGCACGAAGAACTTCTTGGTGCGGTACATCTCCACGAAGGGCGCGAACAGCGGCTTGATCGTGTAGGCCAGGATCAGCAGGCTCGAATACTGCGCCGCGCGGCCGTTGTCCATGCCCAGGTTCTTGAACATGATGGCGGTGACGCTGGTGAGCATCACGTAGCCGAGCGCCATCGTGAAGTAGCCGGTGGGTACCCACAGCAGCGGCGATGCCGCGGGCTTAGCGGGCTGCATGGTCGGCCTCCGCGTGGACAGGCATCGGCGCCGCACCCGAGCGGATGCGCCGGCGCGACGGCGCGACCGGATGGCGCGCCAGGTGGTCGGCAAGGATGCCGGCGGCGCCCGTCAGGGCCGGGTAGGGCGCGGTGATGACCCAGGTCGGGATCTGCGCGGTGAAGGCGCTGAAGCGGCCCTTCTTCTCGAAGCGGCTGCGGAAGGGCGAGTCGAGGAAATAGCTGCCCAGGCGCGGCACCACGCCGCCGCCGATGTAGATGCCGCCCTGCGCGCCCAGCGTCACCGCCAGGTTGGCGGCCACGGTGCCGAGCATGCCGCAGAAGCAGTCGAGCGCCTCTCGGCTCAGGGCATCGCCTCCGGCCAGGGCGCGCGTCACGATCTCGGCCGGCGACAGCGTGGCGTCCGCCGCGGCGCCGCGGCTGGCGGCCAGCGCCTCGCGGATCAGGGCGATGCCGGGACCGGAGACGAAGCGCTCGGCCGACACGTGGTCGTAACGCTGCCAGCAGTAGCGCAGCACCTCGACTTCGCGCTCGTCCATGGGCGAAAAGGCAACGTGGCCGCCTTCGCTGTGCAGCGGCACCCAGCGGCCGTCCGTGGGAAGCAGTCCGGATACGCCCAGGCCGGTGCCGGCGCCGACCAGGCCGATGGCGCTGCCCGCACGGGCGGCGCCGCCGCCCACCGTCATCAGGTCGGCCGGGCCAAGTGCGGGCAGGGCCATCGCCAGTGCGGTGAAGTCGTTCGCCACCAGCAGGGTCGACAGTTTCAGCTCGGCGCGCGCGGCCTCGATCGAAAAGGCCCAGTGGTGGTTGGTCATGCGGATGGCGTCGCCATCGACCGGATTGGCGATCGCGATCACCGCGTGGACCACGTCCGCCCCGCAGTGCGCCAGGTAGGCGTGGACGGCGTCCTCGAAGCGCGGGTAGTCGGCGCAGGCCAGGGTCAGCATGGCCTCGATCTTCCCTGGGCCCGTTTCGAGCGCAAAGCGGGCGTTGGTGCCGCCGATGTCGGCCACCAGGCGTCGCCCATCAATATATTCGTGCATGTCTCCTCCTATTTTTTATGTGCTGCCGGCGCTGGTGTTCCAGCCTATCGGCGCCGTGCGGCCAGGAACTCGCGGTACCACAGCGCGCTGTCCTTCAGGGTGCGCTGCTGGGTGGCATAGTCGACGTGCACGATGCCGAAACGCTTGCTGTAGCCGGAGTTCCACTCGAAATTATCCAACAGGCTCCACAGGAAGTAGCCCTTGACGTCGACACCCTGCTGCATGGCCTCGCGCAGGGCGTTCAGGTGGCTGCGCACGAAGGCGATGCGTTCCTGGTCGTGCACCTGGCCGCCGACCACCTCGTCCGGGTGCGCCATGCCGTTCTCGGTGATGTAGATCGGGGGCAGGTCGTACTCGGCCTTGAGCTTGAGCAGCAGCTCGGGCAGGCCCTGCGGGTAGATCTCCCAGCCCATGTCGGTGAAGCCGAGCGCGCCCGGCATCGGCTTGGGCGGATTGTCGGTGCTGCACCAGGCGCGGAAGTAGTAGTTACAGCCGAGGAAGTCGATCGGCTGGCGGATGATGTCGAAGTCGCCCTCCTGCACCGTCGGCGCATTGGCGCCGTAGCCGCGCAGTGCCAGTTCCGGGTAGCGGCCCTTGAAGATCGGGTCCATGAACCACTGGGTCGAGCGCGCGTATTCGAAGGCGGCGGCGTCGCGGTCGGCCTGCGAATCGGTGGCCGGGTCGGCGGTCCACTGGTTCAGGACGATGCCCAACTTGGCGCTGGGCTGCAGGGAGCGCATGGCGCGCATCGCCAGGCCGTGCGACAGCAGCAGGTGGTGCGAGACCTGGACCGACTGCTTCAGGTCGCGCACGCCCGGTGCGAACTGGGCGTTGCCGTAGCCGAGGTTGGCCGTGCACCAGGGTTCGTTGTGGGTGGCGATGGTGTCGATGCGCTTGCCGAAGCGGCGCGTCACTTCGTGTGCGTAGTCGGCAAAGCGGTGCGCGGTGTCGCAGTTGAGCCAGCCGCCGTCGTCCTGCAGGCCCTGCGGCAGGTCCCAGTGGTAGAGGGTCAGGTGGGCCTTGATGTCCTGTTCGGCCAGCGCGTCGAGCAGGCGCTCGTAGAAATCGAAGCCCTGTTCGTTCCAGGCGCCCTTGCCGTCCGGCTGCACGCGCGACCAGGCCATCGAGAAGCGGTAGGCGTCCACGCCCAGGCCGGCCATCAGGGCCACGTCTTCGCGGTAGCGGTGGTAGTGGTCGCAGGCGACCGTGCCGTCGTTGCCGTCCTTGATGTTGGCCCGGTCCAGGCAGAAGGTGTCCCAGATCGACGGGCCCTTGCCGTCTGCGCTGGAGGCACCCTCGATCTGGAAAGCGCTGGTGGCGACGCCCCAGGTGAAATCGGCAGGGAAATCGCGGGATGAGCCGATTTGGTAGTCGAACTCGGAGTCGAGTGAGGATCGCTTGTTCATGAGACGTGTCGTTTGTTCAGAAAAATCGCAGGCTCGCTTGCAGGACTGCGGTCGTAGCGTGCAAGTACGTTGAGAAACCGGTTTCAACATTGATGAAAACGATTTCATGCTATGGCTGTGTAGGGACAGCTGTCAAACAAAATGTCGATAAAGTTAACGAACGCCTGTTCTGAAGTCGCTGTGAAAGGATGTGTGAAAGACTTTCATGACATGTTAAGCTGAGTAGGACAGCCACCTCCACCCACGAATGCATTCATGAGAATCGCCGAGAGCACCACCACCACCCTGAACCACGTTGCCCAGGCGGCTGGTGTCTCTCCCGCCACGGTCTCGCGTTTCCTGAACGGGACCGCCAAGGTGTCCGACGACAAGCGCCGGACCATCGAACGCGTCATCGAGGAGCTCAACTACAAGCCGAACCGCCTGGCCCAGAGCCTCAAGATGGGCAGTACGCGCACCATCGGCGTACTGACCCAGTCGCTGGAAAGCGGCTACTTCAACCGCGCCATGGTCGGCATCGAGGATGCGGTCAAGGCCTCCGGCTACGCGCTCCTGATCATGAGCGGTCACTGGCATGCCGACGAGGAGGCCGAGCGGGTCGAACTCCTGATCGCGCGCCGCGTCGACGGCGTGGCCATCCTCACCGGGAACATGAGCGACAGCCAGATCCTCGATTTCTCGCGGCGCGTGCCGATCGTCGCCTTCGGCCGCAAGGTGGCGGGCGAGCGGGTGCTGAGCTTCGGGCTGGACAACTACCGCGGCGCCTGCGAAGCGGTGGAGTTCCTGGTCGAGCAGGGGCACCGCCGGATCGCGATGATCACCGGCCCGGCCGACCACGAGGATGCACGCGCGCGCCTGGCCGGCTATTGCGACACGCTGGCGAAGCACAAGATCGAGGTCGAGCGCGGGCTGATCGTACCGGGCGACTTCCAGGAGTCCGGCGGCCTGCTGGCGGTGAACCAGCTGCTGGCCTCGAACCAGCGCTTTACCGCGATCTTCGCGGGCAATGACCTGACCGCCTACGGTGCACGGCTGGCGCTGTACCGCCGCAGCATCCGGGTGCCGGACGATATCTCGATCGTCGGCTTCGACGATCTGCACAGCTCGATGTATACGACGCCGCCCCTCACCACGGTGCGCCAGCCCCTCTACGAAGTCGGCAACAACATCGGCCGCATGATGCTGGGTATGCTCGGCCACGAACAGCCTCTGTCGGACATGCCGGCGCTGAGCCTGATCGTGCGCGAATCCGTGCGGCGCATCTGAGCCGGCGTGGGGCGGATGGCGTTCCGCACCGCCGCCGATAAAAATCGCTTGCAATTAAATAGCGCGCTATGTATTATCGCTTTCATGGCAACGCTGATCGGGAAATATCCGGGCGCTGCCACAGCAGTAACATGAGCAGCATATAAGTAGCGCGCTATTTAATCGAGCAAAACATAACAGGGTCTCGGCCCGTCAACCAGCAAAGGAGCATCACCATGGCAATCGAAAAAGTCCTCTACCGTGCAAGCGCCAAGGCCACCGGCGGCCGCGACGGCCGCGCCGTCTCGTCCGACAATGCGCTGGACGTCAAGCTGTCGACTCCGAAGGAGCTGGGCGGCGCGGGCGGCGAGGGCACCAATCCCGAGCAGCTGTTCGCGGCCGGCTATTCGGCGTGCTTCCTCGGCGCGATGAAATTCGTGGCTGCCCGCGACAAGCTGAAGATCTCGCCGGATGTGTCGGTGCAGGGCAGTGTCGGCATCGGCCCGATCCCGACCGGTTTCGGCATCGAAGTCACCCTGCAGATCAGCCTGCCGGGCGTGCCGGAAGAAGAAGCGCGCACCCTGGTCGAGCGCGCCCACATCGTGTGCCCGTACTCGAACGCGACGCGCGGCAATATCGACGTGACCCTGCAGCTCGTCTGACGCCGTCCCGATTTCGTGCAGAAAAGCCAGCCTTGCCGGACCAATCCAGGTCCGGCAAGGCTGGCTTTCTGTTTTTCTGACAACGATTTTGTTTATGACTGCTTATAAGTAGCATTCGAAAACCTGGCTCAGCCATTTAACAATTCACCGGCTGAATAACGGAAATAGATAATCAAAATGAAGAAGCAGCGCCTATCTCTTATTCATTAGATCCATTTGCACCAATGCTTGTTGGATTACGTTGTTTGGCCTTATAAAGTTATCTATCCATCACCTTTTTCGACCTGTCCGGCGTTGACTGTATCGATCACCGCTCAGAAGCATTTGCTTACATTTAGCAGCGTTCTAGCCGTTTCATCCTTACTTTTGCAGGCTTTTGTAATGGTTCGCTAATGAAGTTGTCATCCTTTCGTCGACACAAAACAACGTCCTAAAATTTTTTTCCGCACGGCAAACAAAAAATTTTCCTTGAGTATAGAATTGCCTCCCATCAGCTTCCTGACGTAAATAATTCCGCCGATCAGGATTGGCTGCAGTTCTGAAAAATCCCCCGAAAAATTTAACAATCCAAGCCGATGCATACCCCTGTTTCTGTTTCCACTCCGCGCTCCTTTTCTCTCGCGCAAACCCAGCAATACGCACTGCCTGTCCTGTTCGTCCTGTTCGGCCTGATCATGGGGTCGTGGGCCGGCCGCATCCCGGCGCTGGCCGAGCGCGTCCAGGTGTCCCACTCGGCGCTGTCGATGGTCCTGCTGTGCGGCGGCCTGGGCGCTGTCCTGTCCTACCCGATCTCGTCCTTCCTGATGGGCCGTTTCGGCGCACGCAAGTCGCTCCTGCTCTCGGGCATGGCCCTGCTGGCCGTGCTGGTGTCGATCGGCATGGCGCCGACCGTGCCGCGCCTGATGCTGTCGGTCTTGATGCTGGGCATTACCGCTTCCACCTTCGACGTCGCCATCAACTCGGCCGCCACCAAGCGTGAAAAGCTGACCGGCAAGTCGGAACTGTCGATGCTGCACGGCCTCGGCTGCGCCGGCGGCCTGGCGGGCGCCACCCTGGGCAGCCTGATGGCCAGCCTGAAGATCGCCCCGGCCACCCACTTCCTGATGCTGGCCGGTCCGCTGGCCCTGGTGCTGTGGGCTGCGTTCAGCATGATGGACGCCGACGACAGCGTCGAGAAGGTCGAGAAGAAGTCGTTCTCGCTGCCGCGCGGTCCGCTGGCGCTGCTGGGCTTGCTGGGCTTCCTGGGCTCGATGTCGGAAGGCAGCATCGCCGACTGGAGCGGCGTGTTCCTGAAAGAGCACTTCGGCGCGTCGGACGGCCTGGCGCCGCTGGCCCTGTCCGCGTTCTCGGTGATGATGCTGCTGTCGCGCATGGTCGGCGACAAGATGAAGGTGCGCTTCGGCGCCCAGCGCCTGGTCACCATCGGCTCGCTGGTGTCGGCATGCGGCCTGTTCTTCGCCGTGATGGCCCCGAACGCCTACGTCGCCCTGGTGGGCTTCGCCATCGCCGGCCTCGGTCTGTCGCTGCTGTTCCCCTTCGTGTTCAGCGCAGCCGGCGCCCAAGGCCCGATGGCCCTGGCAGCCGTGGCCAGCATGGCCTACAGCGGTAGCCTGATGGGCCCGCCGGTGATCGGCGCCGTCGCCCACTTCGTCGGCATGAAGGCCGCCATCACCTACGTCGGCGTCCTGTCGCTGGGCATCGCCTTCGTTGCAAGCCGTACCAAGCTGCTGAAGTAATGTTTTCGCCGGCCCCGGCCGGCACCCGATCCTCGCACGGCGCAAGCCGGGCTTCCAACGCAGACCGCGCCACGCGCCGTCTGCGTTTTTTTTCGCCCGGCCATGAGCGCGTTTGCGCCAGCCCAAACCGGCGGCTAGCCTGGCCGAACTTCGCCGGCGGCGATCCCTCCAATCAGTCAACGATACTGACAATGGAGATGCCATGCCGGGTACTGTCGATGCGGCCGCGGTCACGCAATTCCACGATGGCGAGCTCGCCCGCCCTGACTGGCCGGGCCTGCACGGCGCGGTCGAGCCCTCCGGGGCCTGGACGGCCATTGGCGCCAACCACCGCTTCAACTGTCTGCTGTGGAAAGAAGAAGACCGCGCACGCCGGGTCGACGTGCCCGCCGCCGCGATCGCCACCAGCAAGCGCCTGATCGACCGATACAACCAGCAGCGCAACGATGCCGTCGAAGCCGTCGACGAAGCCCTGCTGGCCGGCCTGGACGGCGTCGAGCCCGGCGCCGAGGCACGCCTGTCGAGCGAAACGCCCGGCGCCATGATCGACCGGCTGTCGATCCTGTCGCTCAAGATCCACCACATGCGCCTGCAGACCGAACGGGGCGACGCGGGACAGGCCCACGTGCAGGCATGCAGTGCCCGGCTGCAACGCCTGATCACCCAGCGCCACGACCTCGCCGCCTGCCTCGACGCCCTGCTGCGCGATGCCGCCACCGGTCAGGCCTACTTCAAGGTCTACCGCCAGTTCAAGATGTACAACGATCCCGCGCTCAATCCCTACCTGTACGGGCAGGCCGGCAGCGCAGCGCAGCTGGGAGGCTGAATGGAAACGCCGCGCATCGACGTCCTCGTGCCCACCTGCGGCCGGCCGGCGGCACTGGCGGTGACCCTCACCGCGATCGCCGCCCAGGATTATCCCGAGCTGCGCATCGTCGTGTCCGACCAGACCGTCGGGGCGAGCGCCCTGGGAGCACCCGAGGTGGTAGCGGTGCTGCGCTACCTGCGGGCGCGCGGCCGGCAGGTCGAGACCTGGCGCCACCTGCCCCGGCGCGGCATGGCGGAGCAGCGCGCCTTCCTGCTGTCGCAGGCGCATGCGCCCTACTGCCTGTTCGTCGACGACGACGTCATCCTCGAGCCGGATCTCGTCAGCCGCCTTCACGGCCTCCTGGTGCGCCAGGGCTGCGGCTTTGCCGGCAGCGCGGTCCACGGCCTGAGCTACCTGGGACAGGAGCGGCCGGCGCAGGAGCAGGTCAGTTTCTGGGAAGACCGGGTGGAGCCGGAAACCGTTCTGCCGGGTGGGAACGCATGGGCACGCCACCACCTGCATAGCGCCGCCAACCTGTTCCATCTGCAGCGGCGTCTGGGCGTACCGCCCGATCGGCCGCGCGCTTACCGGGTAGCCTGGGTGGGCGGCTGCGTGCTGTTCGATACCGCCAGGCTGCGCGCCGCCGGCGGTTTCGACTTCTGGCCGGCCTTGCCGCCCGAGCACTGCGGCGAAGACGTGCTCGCCCAGTTGCGCGTGATGGCGCGCTTCGGTGGCTGCGGCATGCTGCCGTCCGGCGCCTACCACATGGAACTGCCCACCACGCTCAGGGAGCGCGAGGTCGATGCACCCCGGGTCCTGCCGGTCGATGGCGGCAGTGCGTCGTGCGGCGCGGCGGCGCAGGCATCGTACCCCGACCGGTCGCACACTGGGCAAATCCCTGTGCGGACCGCAGCGACGGAGGTGAAGCCATGAGCGCGTCCCGCCCGCTCGTGCAGGGGGTAAGGAAAATCGCCGTGCTGCGGCCGAACGCCGTGGGCGATTTCGTCTTCGCCCTTCCTGCCCTGCATGCGCTCAGGCACGCCTATCCCGAAGCCGAGCTGGTCTACCTCGGCAAGGCCTGGCATGCCGACTTCCTCGCAGGACGGCCCGGACCGGTGGACCGGGTGGTGGTCATGCCGCCGGTTCCAGGCGTGGGTACGCCGCCGGACGGTCCGGCCGACGAGGGCGCAGTCGAGCGGTTTACCGCGCGCATGCGGGATGAAGGTTTCGACATACTGGCCCAGATGTATGGCGGCGGGAGCCACTCGAATCCTTTCGCCAGGCGCCTCGGCGCGCGCCTGACAATCGGCGCGCGCGCAGACGGTGCCGCACCGCTGGATCGCTGGGTGCCCTATGTCGAACCGGCGAACCGGCGGCTGGCGCTGTTGGAAATCGCCGCACTGGTTGGCGGCACGCTGCCCTGGCTTCCATGCGAACTGGAGCTTACGCCGGCCGACCGTACAGCCGCGGCGCAGCTGCTGCCGCCGGATAGCGGCCGGCCACTGGTACTGCTCCAGCCAGGCTCGTCCGATCCACGGCGCTGCTGGGCGCCGGAGCGCTTCGCCACCGTCGGTGATGCGCTCGCTGCCGAGGGCATGCTGGTCGCCGTCAACGGAACGGATGGGGAAGCCGCACTGGTGCGGCAAGTAGCGGCATGCATGCGTCATCCCTGCATCGAGCTTACGGGCAGGCTCGGCCTCGGTGGCCTGTGCGGCCTCATCGAACGTGCGGCCCTGGTGGTATCCAACGACACCGGGCCGCTGCACCTGGCGCTGGCGATCGGCACCCCGGCAGTCGGCATCTTCTGGCATACCAACTTGGTCGACGGCGCGCCCTTGCGGCCCGGGCTGTTGCGGGCGGCCGTGTCGGCGCAGGTGCGCTGCAGGACCTGCGGCCTCGATAACCGCGCGGTGCGCTGTCAGCATCAGCCCAGCTTCGTGGACGAGATTTGTGTCGACGAAGTGCTTCGGCATGCGCGGGCGCATCTACGCACCCGAAGCCCAGGTGGGGCCGACTGAATCTTTCGAGGCGGCATGCGCGCGCATGCGTGATGCGCCTGGAGACCGCCTCGGATATCGGGCAGACTGGTCGTGAGCCGATCCGGTCCCCTTGACCGGATCATGTTGTGCCAACCGCGCGTCGGAGAAAATGCATCCTGATCGAGCCGCATCCGCAGTTTGAACACGCTGCTTGTTCCGGCGTATTTGCGGTCAAGGGCGCCGACATGATTGCTCCCCCTCTTTGCGATCAAGGCGCCGGCATGATTGTTCCGGCTTCTTTGCGATCAAGGTCGCCGACATGATTGTTCGGCTTTGTTCCGATCAAGGTCGCCGACACTGGACACGGCCCTAAGCAATACGGCCGCGTCTTCATCGCGCGCCGGCTACTGGGCTCGGTCTCCGGGAGCAAGGCGTGTGCGCACGCGAGGACGACAGCGATACGCTCGACCGCAGGGTCCCGGATGCGGAGATGGCGCGGCCGTCGATCGGCGCGCGATGCCGGCCTTGCAAACACCACCACGCTGTTCTCTTCGAGATCAATACAGGCGGCACTGGACACTGGGTTCGTCGCAATCAATGCCGCTGGCACTGGATACCGGGCCCTTACCAATAAGGCCACATCCCGGTCGCCCGCTGCCCGCTCGGCTCGGTCCCGGTCAGCAGGGCGCGGGCGTGCTCGAGGACGACGGCGGCGCGTTCGGCGGCGGGATCCCAGATGCAGCGGTGGCGCAGCCGGTCGGTCGGGGCCCAGCGGGCGATGTCGGCCTTGCTGAACACCACCACGCTGTTCAGGCCCAGACCGGCGGCGATGTGCGAGACGCCGGTGTCGTTGCAGATCAGCAGCCGCGACCTGCTCATCAGCGCCGCCATCGCGCCGATCGAGATGGGGGCCGCCGCTTCGATCGCCGGCGTGCGCATGCGCTCGGCTACGGCGCGCGCCAGCAGGGCTTCGTCGGCGGAACCGGTGAGCACGGTGTCGAAGCCGAATTCATGCCTGAGCTGGTCCGCCACCTCGGCGAAGCAGGCCGGTGGCCAGCATTTGTCGCGCTTGCGCGCGCCCGGGTGGATGCAGATGTAGTTGCCGGGCTCGAGGTCGGGGGCAAGCTGGCTGGCTTCGAGTTCCTCGATGTCTTCGTGCCGCAGGGGGAATTCGAGTTTGCTGCCTGCGATCGGGGCGCCCAGCCGGTCCAGCAGGTGCAAGAGCCGTTCGGGTTCGGCGCCCGCCTCCGGGTAAGGCACCAGCAGGGTCCGCTCGCTCTGGCTCGCTTCGCCGCGGGTGAATCCGGCCATGGAGCGGGCGCCAAAGCCGCCGACGATATGGTTGGTCACGTCGCCGCTGCCGTGCAGCTGCAGCGCGAGGTCGAAGCCGCGCTCGCAGATGGAGGCATAGAAGGCGGTGAGTTCCTCGTGGCGCACGGGCTGTTCCGGCAGCAGCGGATGCCCGGGGAAGGACAGGAATTCATCGACGTAGGCATCGAAGCGCTGCGCGAACTGCGCCGCCCACGGCAATCCGGTCAGCACGATGCGCGCGTCCGGCAGGGCCGCGCGCAGGGCGCGCAGGGCCGGCACCGCACACAGCATGTCCCCCAGCTGGAGGGCGCGGAATACGATGACCTTGCGGATCTCGTGACGGTTCAGGAAGGAACGCCGGTTCATGTGCTCTCCAGGAAGTGAAGCAAGGGTTCGAACAGGGAGATTGTGGTGACTGCGCCGGCCGGCTCAGGCCTGGGACAGGCGGTCGAGGACATTGCGGGTGATGCGTTCGACCCTGCGGTCGCGTGCGTCGCCGAGCACCTGCGCCCAGTCGGTGGTCCCGGCGGAAAACACGGTGCCGCCGCGCCGGAACGTGCCCATCGCCGCGACATGGATGCCTTCTGCCGCGCCGTGGCGCTCGCGCGGGGGAAGTTCCTGCCAGCGCCGGTCGAGCGGGCAGGCGGCCAGCAGCTGGTAGCCGTCAGGCGTGCCTGCCTCGTCGCGCCAGGCCGACAGGGTGGCGATGCCGTCCGGCCCCAGGTGGTCGACCGGCACGCCATCGCATTCGTATCCCGGCAGCGGCGGCCAGGTGTCGGCGCCGAGCGCATCGCCGCGCGCCAGGCCGGTACCGGCGAAGATCCAGTGCCCGGACTGCTGGACGATGAAGCCGCGGGTCTCGCGCGGCCCGTCCCACCAGCCGCCGCCATGGCGGTAGCTGGCGCCACTGAGGGAGTCTTCCGGCCGTCCGGCGCCGCTGGCGGGCCACCAGTGGTCCCAGGCGCCGTGCTTGCTGCCCTGGTGGCACACCATGGCAGTGGCGTCGTTGACCAGGTGGATGCGCCACCAGCACAGGTTGGCGCCGAACAGGGCGAGGTTGCCGCCGTCCGCCACGAAGTCTTCCACCGCGTCGCGCGTGTCCTCGCTCCAGTATTCGTCGTGGCCAACGCTGACCAGGAGGCGGTAGTCCTGTAGCAGCCCCGGTTGCGTGTGGATGTCGAGGTCGGTGCAGAAGTCGGCGGCGTAGCCGCAGCGCGCCAGCCAGCGGATGAAGCGCGCGTCCCAGTGGGCGAAGGTCTGGCGCGGCGAGCGCCAGTCGTAATAATCGGGTGCTCCCCAGGTGGCGCCGCCGATGCCGCCGCCGGGCCGGCGCAGCGAGACGCGGGCGCCGGGCGGCTGCTGCGAGCGGGGTGGGTTGGTGTAGAAGCAGCCGCCGCCGGAACAGTTATAGGCATGCCAGGTGGCGACCGGCAGCTTGTACAGGATCGGCCGGCTGGCCCGGGCGCGCACCACGAACAGCGCGGCGGCGGAGTCGGCGGACAGGCGCAGTTCGCCGCCGCCGGGCAGCTCGAGGTGGGCCAGGTAGACCCCCGAGGGCCAGTCATCGCCGGTCTGCACCGGGTAAGCGGGCCATTGCCAGTCTTCGTCGGGCCGGCCGTCGGGCAGGTACTCGGCGCCCAGCCAGGCGCTGCGCGATACAGGCACGAGGCCATCCGCCCAGCGGTAGACGGCGATGCGGAAGCGCGGTGCGTCGCCCGAGACGTGCAGGCTCAGGGTGTCGCCTGCCTGCACGCTCGGGCGGCCGGGGTAGGCACGGATCATACGGGCAGCTCCGGCTCGCTGCGCTTGGTGACGAGGAAGGGCGGCATCACCAGTGCGTGCAGCGGCATCTGGCGGAACGCGGCCACCGCCTCGAAGGGCGTCTCGACGATGGGTTCGTCCTTGCCGTTGAACGAGGTGTTGAGCAGCACCGGCACCCCGGTGCGCACCTCGAAGCCGGCCAGCAGCGCGCGCAGCAGCGGGTCGTCGGCCGGACCGACGGTCTGCAGGCGCGCGGTGCCGTCCACGTGGGTGATGGCCGGCAGCATCGGCGCGACTTCCGGCCGCACCGGTGCGGCGAACTGCATGAAGGGCGAAGCGCCGGCCAGGTCGAAATAGGCGGCCGCGCGTTCTTCCGGCACCACTGGCGCGAGTGGGCGGAACCATTCGCGCTGCTTGACGCGTGCATTGATCCAGTCGCGGATGCGGTCTCGGCGCGGATCGGCCAGGATGCTGCGGTGGCCCAGCGCGCGCGGGCCGAATTCGCTGCGCCCCTGGTACAGCCCGATCACCCGGCCCGAGCACAGCAGGTCGAGCATGCGCGCGCACAGGGCGTCGCGTCCGCGCGGGCGCTCGATCACGAGGTCGGTGGCGCCGTCCAGGGCCGCTTCGATGTCGGCCAGCTGGGGCGGCGGGCCGAGGTAGTCGGCGCTCCAGCGGAAGTCGCAGGGGCGGCCCGCCAGTTCGGTGAGACCGTAGATGGCGCAGCCCAGCGCGGTGCCGGCGTCGCTCGGCGCCGGCGGCAGGAACACACGCCGGAACGGGGTCTCGCGCAGCAGCCGTTCGTTGGCCGAGCAGTTGAGGGCGGTGCCGCCGGCAAAGCACAGGTGCTCGGCCCCGGTCTGGCGGTACAGCCAGTGCGCCAGCGCCAACAGCGCGTCTTCGAAGGCGCGCTGGCCGGCCGCGGCCAGGTTGGCGCAATCGGTGAAGCGGGCTTCCGCGCTGCCGAAGCGGAAGCGGCTGCGCTCGCGCAGCAGCGAACGCCAGGCCGACGGGATGCCGACCGCCATGCCCTCGACCTCGAGCGCGGGCAGGCCGAGCGCCGCCGGGTCGCCGTAGGGAGCCAGGCCCATCACCTTGCCCTCGTCGCCCTCGCCCGGGAAGATGGCCTGGGTGAGCAGGTAGTAGAACATGCCGAGGCCGACGAGGCGGCCGTCGTCGCGATCCCACACCTGCTTGCCGATGCAGCGGATCTCGCTGCGGGTAGCGGTGTAGAAGGACGACACCTCGCGCCAGTCGCCGGGCGTGCCGGCGGCGCCGGACCAGGCCTCGGTGAAGTCGGACACCGGGCTGCCCTGGCCGTCGATCACCATCACCGCGGCGCTATCGAAAGGGGATGGGTGGAACACGCTGTACAGGTGGGCCAGGTGGTGCGATATGCGCGCGCGCCGGTGGCCCTGGGACAGCGTCAGCGCGGCGGCCAGTTCTTCTTCGTACAGGGGCAGGCTGCGGATCTCTTCGTCGGACGAAAAGCATTCGACCACGATGTCGACCGGGTGCTCGAGCCCGGGCAGGCGCGGAGCATAGTGTTCGCGCAGGTCGCCGGGCTTGC
Organism: Massilia sp. IC2-477; assembly: GCF_020707265.1. GTDB lineage: Bacteria > Pseudomonadota > Gammaproteobacteria > Burkholderiales > Burkholderiaceae_D > Telluria. The sequence goes on along the minus strand of NZ_JAJFEQ010000002.1, from coordinate 59,799 downwards.
CCCAGTGGTGCTTGCGGCGCGTGAGGCGTTCTTTCTGGATGGCCCAGGCCAGGTGCGAGCCCTGCATGAGGCAGATGCTGGCGTCCTGGGTCCGGTTAATGCCGAGCACAACTGGGGTGTCGTCCATCGTCTTCTCCTGGTGTCCGGTGCGATTCTGAACAGCCAATCTTTGAGCCTGATGAGCGCTGTTTAGTTCACTCCGTTTTTGAAAAGAAGAAGGCCGCCGCGGCCGGCCGAAGCGGGGCGCCGGTAGCGCGCCGGGAAAGGCGGTATGATCGGCACCTTGTCCCGCTTGCCGATTGACGACCATGCTCCAGACCCCTTCCGGCTTCACGCCGCTGTTCGCGCCCCGTCCCGACCCCTCGCCCCTGAGCTTCCTGTTCCACGGCGGGCGCCTGCTGGTGCGCGAGCACGACCTGGCCCTGCCCGACGCCGCCACGCTCGACCGCCTGGAAGTCGACCGCGCGCGCCTGCAGCCGCTCGGCCTGTACGGCGAGCGCTATTGCGAGACCGGCTGGTTCGACAGCGAACCGGCGCTGCCGCCGGGCTATGCCCTGCGCGGCCTGCGCTCGCTGTTCGCCGACATGGACGAGGCGCTGGTGGGGCTGGCCGCGCGTGCGGCCCAGGTGGCGGAATGGGCGCGCACCCACCGCTTCTGCGGCGCCTGCGGCAGCGGCACCGTGCTGGCGGCGGGCGAGCGCTGTTATAAGTGCGTCGAGTGCGGGCACATGGCCTACCCGCGCATTTCGCCGGCGATGATGGTCCTGATCCGCAAGGGCGACAGCGTGCTGCTGGCGATGCACCTGGCCTCGCCGACCAAGCGCTTCGTTCCGCTGGCCGGTTTCCTGGAGGCGGGGGAATCGGTGGAAGAGGCGATCCACCGCGAGGTGTATGAAGAGGTGGGGCTGCGGGTCCAGAACCTGCGCTACTTCGCCAGCCAGTCCTGGCCCTTCCCGCATTCGCTGATGCTGGCGTTTACCGCCGACTACCTGGACGGCGAGATCCGCGTCGACACGACCGAGCTCTCGGAGGCGCGCTGGTTCGGGCCGGATGACGAATGGCCCGAACGGGTGCCGCACATTTCAGTATCCAGCGTGCTGGTGGACGCGCACCGCCCACCAGGCCGTTAAGATTTCAGGGCTGGACCGGCACGCTCTCCGCGCCGGTACGCACGGCCGGCTGCGGCTGCGGCTTGGCCCCGGTGCTGCGCAGCTGGACCGCGCGCTGCAGCAGGTCGAACCAGAAGGGCGCGCCGAACAGAGTGGTGCCGGCGGTGATCAGCCAGCCCGCCACCTGTAGCGCAAAGGCCGAGTCCAGGCGCGGCGGGAAGCTGCTCCAGCCGATCGGCATGGCCCACAGCTGGCGCAGCGCTTCGGCGTCGAGCGCCGTCGGCGCGGCCTTGATCTGCGCGGCCAGCGTCGGGTTCTGCCACAGGGTCTGGAACAGGTGCACGCTGTCGATGTTGAGTAGGATGGTGAGCAGCAGGGCCAGCAGGAAGGAAATCAGGAGCTGGCGCCGTTTATACACGCCGGAGAGGCGCTCCATCGCGCTGTTGAACCAGCCGGCGATGCCTTCCTGGAAGCGCTGCAGGTCGCCGCTCGACTGGCGGTACAGCGCCAGCAGCAAGCGCTTGACCTGTTCGTCGGGCAGGGCTTCGATCGCGGCCTGCAGTGGGATCGCCGGATTGCTGCGCAGCGAATCGAGCAGGGCGATCGCGAAGTGCGCCGGTTCGATGTAGGATGGGCGCACCGACAGCGGACGCCGTCCGGTCGTGCTGCCGTGCGGGTTGACGAGCGGATGGTCGTACAGGCTCTGCGCCAGCGCTTCGCAGCGCGGGTCGTCGAGCATGCGCTTGATGGCGGCCAGCAGCATGTTGGCGCGCAGGCTGAAGGCCGCGGCCAGCGCTTCCTGCAGGGTGCTGACGACCAGCGCCAGGGTGCCGTAGCAAAAGGTCAGACCGATGGCGACTTCGAGGACGGTGCTGCCGAACATGGCGATCTCCCAGGTCAAAAAACCACCTTCCACGCTACCGGCGCTTGGCGTGGGCACATTAACTTTGCTCAATAAACCGGCAGCGCCCGATGCCTTCTGCGCATTTTCTATATACTTGCGGCAATCGATTTTTTAAGGTTCACCATGTCCGACAAAGAAGCTTTCACCGAACACGACTGGCGTCGCCTGTTGACGAGCCTGGGCGAAGATCCCAACCGTCCGGGCCTGCAGGAAACGCCGCACCGCGTGGCGAAGGCCTGGAAACACTGGACCTCGGGCTATGACCAGGATCCCGTCGAAGTGCTCAAGGCCTTCGAGGACGGCGCCGAGGAGTACAACGAACTGATCGTGGTGCGCGGCATCCCGGTCTACAGCCACTGCGAGCATCACCTGGCGCCCTTCTTCGGCAAGGCCACCGTCGGTTACCTGCCGAACGGGAAGATCGTCGGCCTGTCGAAGCTGACCCGCCTGGTCGACATCTTCTCCAAGCGCCTGCAGGTGCAGGAGCGCATGACGATCCAGATCGCCAACGCGCTGATGGAAGTGCTGGAACCGAAGGCGGTCGGCGTGGTCGTCAAGTGCCGCCACATGTGCATGGAAAGCCGCGGCATCCGCGCCATCGGCGAGGAAACCATCACCTCGGCCCTGCTGGGCGAATTGCAGCCGAACCTGGCGCTGCGCACTGAATTCCTCGCGCTGGCCCGTGACTAAGAGCGCCCAACAATTCCCCCGATGGCTGCGTTGCATCGTCTCGCCGTACTAACGTACTGTCTTCGACGATGCGCCTTGCCCTCGGGGTTTTGTTAGGCGCTCTCAAAGAAGGTTTTACCGGCCCGGCCGTCAGCAGATGGCCGGGCTTGCCTTGGAACCTGTTCCGGATCGCTACCCTCCAAGTGATTTTACGAGGGGCGCGCCATGGATCGTCCGGCCTTTCCCAGCGATATTTCTCGCGAACAGTTCGAGCCCGTACGCGGCATGCTGGAAGCGGCGCGCCGCAAGACCCGCCCCCGCAAGCACGACCTGTACGACGTCTTCTGCGCCGTCCTGTACTTCCTCCATACCGGGGCCACCTGGCGCAGCATGCCGCCCGGCTTTCCGCCCTGGCGTACGGTGCACGAATACTTCACCCAGTGGACCATGCTGCGCGATGGCGACCGCACCCTGCTGGAAAGCGTATTGGAGAAATCCGGACGCGACGTAGAGCTGGCCCAGTTGCACCGCCTGCTCAACCGTCATTGAGCTGCCACAGTCGTGCGTTACATTGTGACCACATTGTCACATTCTGTTGCATTTATCGAAATGTGCGCCGGACGTGCTCGGCTAAGCTAAGAAAAAATTATCAATATTTTATCTTGGGCCGGCACCATGATCGAGCACCTCAACCTCCTGCTGTTCTCCTTTCTTAACGCCCAGGCCGGCCTCACTGGCTGGCAATTGCTGAGCGCGATATTTGCCGCCGAGTGGCTGATCTTCGTGATGCCGCTATCGCTCGTCATGCTGTGGATGGGTGGCACCGGGCCGGCCCGCGAGGTGGCCCTGCGCGCCCTGTTCGCCGCCGTCTGCGCTCTCACGCTGAATGGGTTGATCGGCCATTTCTGGTACAGCCCGCGCCCTTTCGTGCTCGACGTGGGCCACACCTTCCTGCTGCATGATCCGGACAGCTCGTTCCCGAGTGACCATGCCACCAGCATCTTCTCGGTGGCGCTGGTGCTGGCCTTCAGCCGGGTACAGGAAGCGCGCCGCATCGGCTGGGTGTTGTTGCCGCTGGCGCTGGTGGTGGCCTGGTCGCGCGTCTACCTGGGTGTGCACTGGCCGAAGGACATGGCCGGCGCGCTGGTGGTGTCGGCAGCGATGGCATGGCTGGTCAGCACGCCGGGCCTGCGTGCGGCCTGTGCCAAGGTGTTGCCGTTGATGGAAAGCGTGTATCGCCGGGTGCTGGCGGTACCGATCGGACGCGGCTGGCTGCGTCCATGACAAGTCGGTAGGGCAGCGCGGCCGGCAATGTACCGGTCGCCACCTGCGTCGGCGCGAGGGGATCCAAGGCACGCAGGACGCGTGGGCGGGTTTCCGTGCCGGCCGCGCTCTCCTGCCGTTTTCCTGCGACTCCTTATTCCGCGGCAGCCGATCCCGCCGCCTCGAACACCAGCTTGTCGTGCTCGTCGATGTGGAAGCTGCCCAGCGCCTGGCCGGTGACGGCGTTCGCTTCCGGAGCTTCCAGTTCGGTGCAGGCCTGGGCGTCGACCTGCCACACATCCTCGCCCGCGCGCAGCGTGTACACGTTGGGGCCGCTGGCGAACAGTTCGACTTCCAGGCCCGACAGCGATACTTCGCCCAGCTCCATCTGGCGCATGCAGTCAGGCATGCGGGTAGCGGTCAGGCGCATGCTCGCATTCTTGCTCCAGAAATATTCCTGCACCACGCGCAGGGTGAGCGAATGGTCCTTGCCCTCGATCTGGTAGCTGGCCGTGTCGTTGACGCAGCCGGCCAGCAGCAGCGGCGCCAGCAGGGCCGCAAAGGTGGGGACGGGCAGGGAGAAGGGCTTGCGCATGGGGGTTCCGTGGTCAAATGATGCGTGAAGGCATTGTCTGACGGAGTATAGAAGCGCCACCCGACAGGCGCAACCGCGCCGCGGAACGTGCGCGCCTCAGAAATCGACGCCCAGGGTCAGCGAGCTGACGGTGTGTGGCTGATCCTCCGCCTGTCCGCGGAACTCGGCCGAGCGGCGGATCGCGCGCAGCTGGGCGAACCAGGGACCGTGCGCGCGGCTGCGGGTGCCGGGGAAGTCCAGCCGCAGCCCGGCGCTCAGCTCGCCCACCCAGCGGTGCGGCTTCACGCCCGGATCGTCGCGCCATGGCCGGCCTTGGAGGAACAGGTTGTAGGCCATGAAACGCCCCTCCGCGCCCAGCACCAGGGTGCACTGCACCCAGCGCAGCCTGCAGGCCGTGTCCAGTGGTCCGACCCGGTTGACGATGCCGGGCGGGGCCGGTGCCACCAGGGGCAGGTGCTTGCCGATCGTGACACTCAGGCCCAGGGCCGCATAGCTCATGAGGTTGCCGGCGGCCAGGCGCCAATGCCCGGCCGTGTGCAGGCGCAGGTCGCCCGCCAGCGCGCCGGACAGCATCGGCCAGGCCGAGCGCCGCTCCGCCGACACCAGCAGCGCCAGGGTATTGCCGACCTGGTGATCCCAGCCCTGTGGCGTGGGGCGGTCGAACAGGCGGTGGAACATCTTCTGGGCCGGCTCGGCCAGCGACAGCCTGCCGGTCACGCCGGCCTGGGCCGCCAGGGTGGTGATCGAGGCCTCGTCGGGCGCCAGGAACAGCCACTGGCGCTCGGCATACAGCAGCCCGGCCCAGGGGCGGTCGAAGAGCTGGGACGTGCGCAGCGTGATGTCGGCCGGGGTGTACATCAGCTGGCCGATGCTGTGCTGGGTGAACAGGAAGCGCGCGTCGCCGCAGCCGAACAGGCGGCAGGCACCGTCGGTCCAGCGCCGCACCCCCTCGCCGCGCGTGTCCTCACGGCTGCGTGCGGAGAACTGGACGGCGTTGGTGTAATAGCGGTCGGTCTTGAACCAGGTGTCGTTTTCCCACGTGGCGAAGTTGGCCGTCTGGGCCTGGCAGCGCATGGCGGGGAGGAGGAGCAGGAGTCCGAGGAGTGTCAGGAGGCTGCCGATGGCGCGCATGGCCGTCCTTTCTTGTTCAAAATATCCTCCAGTCTTGTACCTGCGTTAAAGCGCTCCTTGATCTGCAGCAGGACAGCATGCTTTCCCGATTTGCGCGAAGATGGGTCCATGAAACAGCACCGCACTGAAACAGAGTTCGAACTGCTCTCGCCCGAGGGCGGCAAGCCGGTCAAGATGTGGACGCAGGGCGTTCCGGTCGAGCTTGAGGCGAAGGAGCAGCTGCAAAAGCTGGCGCAATTGCCTTTCGTGTTCCACCACGTCGCCGTCATGCCCGACGTCCACGTCGGCAAGGGCTCGACCATCGGCAGCGTGATCCCGACCCTGGGCGCCGTGATCCCGGCCGCGGTCGGCGTCGACATCGGCTGCGGCATGATGGCGGCCAAGACCACGCTGCGCGCATCCGACCTGCCCGACAACCTGTCCGGTCTGCGCAGCGCCATCGAGCAGGCGGTGCCGCACGGCATGTCGCCCAAGATCCGCAACAACAAGGGCAGCCGCGATGTCGGTTCCTGGAACAACCCGCCGCCGCCCGTCGATGCCGGCTGGGCCAAGCTCAAGGACGAGTTCGATGCCATCTGCCGCAAGTACCCGAAGCTGCGCGGCTCCAACCACTACAAGCACTTGGGAACGCTCGGCAGCGGCAACCACTTCGTCGAGGTCTGCCTGGATGAGGAAGGCGCGGTCTGGGTGATGCTGCATTCCGGCTCGCGCGGCGTCGGCAATGCCATCGGCACCCACTTCATCGAGCTGGCGCGCCAGGACATGCGGCGCCACCAGGTCAACCTGCCGGACCAGGACCTGGCCTACCTGAAAGAAGGCACCCAGCACTACGACGATTACGTGGAAGCGGTCGGCTGGGCGCAAAAGTTCGCGCGCATCAACCGCGAGGTGATGATGCACAACGTGATCCGCGCCATGCGCGAAGTGATCCCCAAACCCTTCGAGACGCACGTGGAGGCAGTCAATTGCCACCACAACTATGTGCAGAAGGAGAAGCACTTCGGCAAGGACGTATTTGTCACGCGCAAGGGCGCGGTGTCGGCCCGCGAAGGCGAGCTCGGCATCATCCCGGGATCGATGGGCGCAAAGAGTTTTATCGTGCGTGGCAAGGGCAACCCGGAAAGTTTCAACAGCTGCAGCCACGGCGCCGGACGCATCATGAGCCGCACCGAGGCCAAGCGCCGTTTCACCAGGGCGGACATGGAGCGCGCCACGCAGGGCGTGGAATCGCGCAAGGACGAAGGCGTGATCGACGAGATCCCGATGGCCTACAAGGACATCGACGCCGTCATGCGTGCGCAGCGCGACCTGGTAGAGGTGGTGCACACGCTCAAGCAGGTGGTGTGCGTAAAGGGCTGAGAATGTGCAGCAATTCAGCCGGCGTGCCGAACTCGCGCTCCGGGCCGCTGCGTCGCAGCGCCTCGATCGGCGCATAGCCCCAGCTCACCGCGCCGAAGGCCACGCCGGCCTTGCGCGCAGCCTCGGCGTCCATCGCCTGGTCGCCCACGTACAGGGCGTGGCCGGGCGCGACCTCTGCCCGTTTCACCACCTTGCGGATGCGTCCGGCCTTGCCGAAGATCGACATCCCGCATTCGTAGTGCCCGAACAGGCTGCTGAGCTGCGGGCCCAGCACCAGCCGCACGTTCTGCTCCGAGTTGGACGACACGATGGCCAGCCGCACCCCCTCGCGGTCGAGCTCGCGCAGCGCCTCGCCCACGCCTTCGAACAGCGGGATGTGCGCCGCGTTCTCGCGCATCAGGCCGATGAAGCTGCGCGAGGCCAGCGGCAGCTTCCAGGCCGGCATGCCGACATGGCGCATGATGGCGCGGGTGTCGTGGTGACGCAGGTGCTGGGCCTCGTCCGCGCCGACGCGCCGGAAGCCGTGCTCGTCCGCGATCTGGTTGAACACGCTGATGAAGAAGGGGAAGGAGTCGGCCAGCGTGCCGTCGAAGTCGAAGATGGCGAGGCGGTAGGACATAGGGCAGGAGCTTGCGCTTGGATAGGGCCGGTCATTATAAGACCAGCCCTGGCCCCAACCGTTCAGATCGTGCCGCCGTTGGCGCGCAGCACCTGGCCGTTGATCCAGCCCGATTCCTCGCTCACCAGGAAGGACACGATGCGTGCGATGTCGCCCGGCTCGCCCAGGCGCTCGAGCGGCGGCATCTTGGCGAAGCCGTCGATCTGTTCCTGGGTTTTACCTGAAAAGAACAGCTCGGTCGCCACCGGCCCCGGCGCCACCGTGTTCACACGGATGCGGCGCCCGCGCAGCTCCTTGGCGAACACGCCCGTCATCGCTTCCACCGCCGCCTTGCTGGCGCTGTAGATGGCATAGCCGGGCAGTTTCATGGCCAGCACCGTGGTCGAGAAGTTGACGATGCGCCCGCCGTCGTTCAGGCGTTGCGCCGCTTCGCGCAGGGTGTTGAAGGTGCCCTGCACGTTGATGGCGAAGGTCTGGGCGAACAGCTCGTCCGAGGTCTCGGCCAGCGGCATGGTCTTCAGCACGCCGGCATTGTTGACGAGCACATCGACCTTGCCCAGCTCGCGCTCGGCCGTATCGAACATCGCGCGCACTTCGTCGGCATTGGCGACGTCGGCCTTGACCGCGATGGCCGAGTGGCCGGTGGCGTGCAGGGTCGCCACCACGCGCCGGGCCTCGGCTTCGTTGCTGGCGTAGTTGACGACCACCTGGTAGCCGTCTTCGGCCAGGCGCTGGGCAAGGGCGGCGCCGATGCCGCGCGAGGCGCCGGTGACGATCGCAACCGGCCGTTGGTCCTGGTTCATGCTTCCTCCTGTGTGGTGAATGGATGGCTGCATGATGAACCATTATCTGAAAAAGATAATTAGCTGCTGGGCGGCAAGATTATTCATCTTTGTTTAACAATGTTTGTCGCGAACGACAGTGTTTCACCATCCTCCGGCACCAGCAGGCGTTCGCTCACCCCTTCCTGTACCGCTGCAGCGAACAGTTCCCAGCGCGTGACGGGGCAGTGGCTCAGCGCTTCCAGGTGGTTCGCCACCACCGCTCCGCGCGTCGCTTGCAGCAGGCGGATCAGGTCACGAACCCCCATGATGATCTCGTGCCCGAGGTCGAAGCGTGCGCCCCCTGCCGGGGCCACGCACACCTCGGGCTGGTGGCGTGCCAGCGCATCGAGTACCTGGCTGGTCAGAATGGTGTCGCCGGTCAGGTAGAGCGTGGGCTCGCCCGGCATCTCGATGACGTAGCCGACGCCATGCTCCATCAGCAGTCCCACCACGCCGCGTCCATGGCGGCAGGGCACCGTCGTCACGCGCCCGTCCAGGAAGGGCTGGGCCACGTGGTCGTCGCGGCTCAAAGGCTGCACGTTCAGGCCGCGCCGGCGCAGGTAGTCCGCATCGTGCGGCGTGCAGATCACCGGGATGTCGCGCTCGCGCAGCCAGCGCGTGGCGGCGCGGTCGAGGTGGTCGAAGTGACCCTTCTGGCAGTGCGTGATCAGGCAGTGCGTGACCGTCTCCAGTAGCGCGTCCGCACCGGCAGGCAGCCCGACCACAGGGTTGTGTTCACAGCCGCCGCCCAGACGCAGTGGCGGCAGGGCCCCCTCGGGCGCCAGCATCGGATCGACCAGGATGCGGTAGGGACCGAGTTCGACGATGACAGTGGCGTTGCGCAGCTGGGTGATTTTCATGGAGATCCCTTGAACAATGATGCGCTATTGTCAACGGCGGCGCGGGCTGATTAAATGGCGGGAAATGACAACAACAATCCATTTCTTGCCATGAAACCGCCATCCCTTCGTATCGGCCTGCTGCTCTACCCGGGCTGCATGCCGGCAGGCCTGCTTGCCTTCGCGGACCTGCTGCACGCGGCGAATATCCTCGCCGGCCGCGCCCAGTTCGAGACGCTGTTCGTGGGCGTCGACGCAGGCCATGTGGACTGCGCCCATGGCCTGCGCCTGGAAGCGCAGGCGCCGCTTGCCGCCGCCGGCCTGGACGCGCTACTGGTGCCCGGCTTCTGGGCGGAGTCCGCAGCCCGGGTCGATGCCGCGCTGGCCGACAATCCGGGCCTGGTCGAGGTCATCGCGCGCCTCGGCAAGGCGGTCATGGTCTGGAGTTACTGTACCGGCGTGGTGCTCGCGGCCGCCGCGCGCCGCCTGGACAGGCAGCCCGCGACCGTGACCTGGTGGCTGGGCGACGCCGTGCGCGAACGCTTTCCGCGCGTTGACTGGCAAATCGAACGCGCCAGCGTGTTCAATGCCCGCAGCGCGAGCGCCTCCGGCGTGAACGGCTACCTGCCGATCGCCCAGGCTTTTATCGAGGAGCGCCTGAGCATCGATGCCTACCGCGACCTGACCCGCCTGATGGTGCTGCCGCGCCCCGGACGGACGCACCAGGCGTTTCAGGGCGTGAGCATGATCGGGCAGCAGGGAAGGCTGATGCAGCGCCTGTACCAGGTGGCGGAACGGATGCCGGCGACCGAGGCGACGCTGGCACGACTCGCGGCGGAACTCGGCACCACTGAACGCACGCTGGCGCGCAAGGTGGGCCTGGCGGCCGCGATGCCGGCGGCGAGCTGGGTGCGGCGCATCAAGCTGAACCAGGTCAGCGAGCGCCTGATCCACACGGCGGCGCCGGCCAGCTCCATCAGCGCCGACCTGGGCTTCGCCAGCGATGCCAGCATGCGCCGCATGTTCAAGGAACTCACCGGGATGACGACGGCGCAGTACCGCCAGCGCTTCGGCATGAACTGAGCAGCCGCCATTGAGGGCTCAGCACAGACCCGCGGTCCCCATCACGCAGGTGGTGGCCACGCGCCGCCGCTCGACGTAGTCGGGGCGGGTGACGTTCGCCGCAGTCCGGTCGGGGCAGGGGCCGCCGCCGTTGCAGGCGACCGCTTCCAGTTGCACCATGCGCTTCTCCAACCGGTTGCCGGCGCTGTCCTCGCCTTCATTGAAGCTATTCGAAGTGCAGGTCACGGTGACCCGGAAGCCGCTGTCGGCGACGAAGTCGTTCAGCGTGGTCTCGCCATTGCAGGCGCCGTTGCGCAGCTGGAAGAAGCCCCATTCGATGCCGCCGCGCGCCGCCAGGCCGGCGCGCGCGCCGAGCAGGGCGCTGTTGACGGTGTTCTGCTGGGTGCCCGACAGGCGCAGCAGGGCGACGCACACGAGGGCCACCACGATCAGCAGCACCACCGCGGCAATGTAGGCAAAGCCGGATTGACGGATGCGCATCATGGCACGTTGCTCACGTGGGCGCCCAGCGTCAGCGGCACCGATTCGCCGCCGTCGGCCAGGGTCAGCTGCAGCTGCACGAAGCCGCTCTGCTGGGTCGCGCCCTGGTTGGGCGAATAGATGAATTCGCAGCTGGCTACGTTCGAGGCCAGCAGCGGAGAATCCGCCGGCACGGCGCAGCTCTGGACCGCGGCGATGGGGCGGGTGACCCGGTGCAGCGTGCCCTGGCCGCGGCCGCCCACCAGTCCCGCGCCAGTGCACACATAGCTCACTGCCTGCTCGCCGCCCGGCACCACGACGAAGCGCCCGTCCTCGTAGCCGAAGGGGATGCGGGTTGCCGTCACCCTCAGGCGGTGCACGCCCCGCCAGGTGTCGGCGCCGGTGTGGTCGAGGACCTCGGTGATGGTGGAGACGTTGGTCCTGCCGTACACGTCGCCCGGATTCTGGTTGCCGATCACCACCAGGTCGTTCGGCGCCGGGCGCGTGGTGAAGGGCGTCATCACGTCGAACTCGGTCACGGCGGTGTCGTAGTCGAGCGAGGCCTCGCCGCCGGTTTTGGTGACGTCCGGCCCGGCGCGGAAGCGCCCGCCGTCGATGGTCGGCACCAGCTCCAGGCATTGGGCATTGGCCAGGCGCAGCGAGTTCGGCACCGCGGCGCGCACTTCGGTAACGATGCGGCGCAGCGCCGTATTGGCCTGGTCGGTCAGCGCGGCGCGCTTGCCCACCGCCAGGTAACCCAGGATCGTCGGGCGCAGCTGCATCGCGAAGATCCCGCCGATGACGCCCACCAGTACGATCACGATGATCAGCTCCACCAGGGTGAAGCCGCGTTGCCGCCTCATGTCCATGGCCTGGTCCTCCATCCGGTCAGCGTCAGCTGCTGTGTCCCGTTGGTGACGGTGACGGTCACGCGCAAGGCGTCGCCGGCCGCCACGCCGGTCAGGGCCACTTCGTTCACGCGCACGCTCACGCTGTAGCGCTCCAGGCCGGCGATGGCCACACCCTCGACGTCGCGGATGCCGGTGCTGGCGTAGCCGGGACTGGCGTCGTCGATGTTGTCGAAGTCGCGCAGGTCGTTGAACTGGGCCCGGGTCGGCGTCGCTACCTCATCGGCGACGTTATCGTAGGGTTTGAGCAGGACTTCTTCCATCATGCTCTCGCCGATGGCCAGCATCTGCTGCGTGATCACTGGATCGACGCTGGCCCGGTTGGCGCGCGTGAAGGCTGCCACCAGGCCGCCCAGCGCGGCGCTGACGATGACGATCGCAATGATCAGCTCGACCAGGGTGACCCCGGCCATGCGCCTACTGAACATAGCCGGTGCTCCCCTCGAACACGATGGTGCGGCGCGCATTGCCGTTCAGGCTGACCACGACATTGCCGCGCACCGGGTTGCGGCCCGCCGTGTCGCTGGTGATCAGGCCGTTCGGCTGGAAGAACAGGGTGTGGGTCGATGCCGCCACGCCGCCGGCGTCCGTGGCGTAGCTGTCGCCGAGCGCGATGGGGCAGGCGCCCTCGTTCGGCTCGCGCGCCTGCGTCAAGGTGACCGCGGTCGCCGCCACGTCCACGCACACCAGGCGGCGGCGCGCGACCGCGGTCTTCTGCGCGGTGCGCAGGGCGCTCACGACCTCGTCGCCGAAGGCGGCAGCGGCAAAGCTGTTCTCGCCCATGAGTTTCGGCACCCCGATCGCGGCGACCACGCCGATCAGCACCATCACCATCACCAGCTCGACCATCGTGAAGCCGCGCGCTGCCTTCAATTGAACACCTCGCGCACGTGGATGATGCGGCGGTTCTCCGGCGTGTAGACGCCGAAGGTGGCGCGCCCGGACGGATCGCGCGCCATGGTGGTGCCGCAGCCGGTGACGACGGGGCGCAGCCAGGGGATGCCTGCGCCCGGGGCCGTATTCAGTCCGGTGCCGACGGTGGCGCCGATGCAGCTGTTGTCCATCATCGAGTTGCCGAGGTTGACCGCGATCTCGACCGGGCCCGGGCCGCCCGCCGTGACGCGCAGATCGAAAGCGGTCGCGCCGTTCGCCAGCTTGAGCTTGCCGGGATGGCCGGGCTCGATCGGATAGCTTGGCAAGATCGCCATGCCCGACACGGTCGGCTTGAGGGCAATGGTGGACTGCGGGATGAGGGTGTACACGTCATCGCTGTTGAGCAGCCAGCTCTTGCCGGTCCAGTATTCCGCGGTCAGGGGGATCGTCAGGCTCGTCTTCAGGCCGCCGAAGCGGCTGCCGATGCGCAGGCGGCCGGTGCGGATCAGGGGGATCGCGGCTTCGGCCGACGCGGGGACGGAGGAAGATACGTCAGCCCCGTCGGTCTTGCCGTTGCTGGCGCGCAGGCGGATCCGGGTGGGAGCGCTCGGCCAGGTGCTGAAGGTGTATGCCGGCTTGTGCGGGGCGACGCCGTTCTCGAACTTGTCCGCCGCGATCTTCGCATTGGCCAGCCCGCCCGGAGCGGTCGCGAAGGCGTTGCCGTCCTTGTCGTTCGCCGTGAGGGTGACTTCTTCGCTCAGCTTCAGCGCTGTCGCATAGTTGGATGTCACTGCGCCGGCCTTGTTCATGGCGCTGACCCGCAAGGGGAAGGGCTCGCCCGAATAATAGAAGCTACGGGCATCGGCCAGCTCGACCTGGAAATAGGCCGGAATGAAGGGGCCTGCCTTGCCGCTGCATTGTCCGACTTCCGCCGTGCTGCTGGCGACGTTCAGCCCGGAGCCAAGGAAATTCGACAGGCTGGCCTTCATGTCGATGTTGCCGACGTCGGACCAGGCCGCGCTGAAGGAGGCGACCCCCTTGGCAAAGGTGGGCGGGGCGGACGCCAGGGTGCCCAGGTTGCCGCCCTGCAGGTGGCAGTCGACGCCGAGCGCCACGACATGATTCTGCGCCCCCGCACCGAGCAGGCCGGCGGTGTCGAAGTTCTGCGTGGTCGCGCCGGCGACGTTGCGCGCCGTGAGCTTCAGGGCAAAGTCGGCGCCCGCGCGGATGATCCCGCCGGCCGGCTCGATCAGGAAGGAGGCGGGGGCGGTGACGAGCGAGCCTGTGCCGTTGACCGTGCCTTTCTCGGTGGTCAAGGTGGCGTTCAGCTGGACTTCTCCGGCATCGAGGTACTTGATTGCCAGCTCCGCGCTGCCGTTCGCCCCGAAGGCCGTGCTGACCGTCTTCGGATCCGCAGTGACGCCGGAGGCCTCGCAGGACAAGGACTTGTCGCCGAGGGCCAGCGCCAGCGTGCCGGTCTTCGGCTTGCTGTAGTTGCAGCGGTACTGCACGTCGTGGGTGGTGTTCTGGAGCGCGGCAACGCACGCGGTCTTCTCGTCGTTCGGCTTGACTGCCTCGATCAGCGCCTTGATGCCGTTCGTGCCCGCCGCATGCGCGGGAACCGTCAGCTTCAGCTTGGTGCCGCCGCTGAAATTCATGCTGCAGCTGTTCGTGTTGTTGTTGGGGCGGTAGCAGGCGGTGGGCAGGGTGGTGTTGCCGACAACAAGGTCCACCGAGCCGGCGACGAAACGGGTGGCATTGACGACGACCGAGCCGGTATTGGCGCCGATGGTGAAACCGTCGCCGAACAGCGAACCCGTTACGGTGCCGGCGTAATGCGGCGCGGTGCAGGTCGCGTTGGCGCAGGCGGTGATCGTGACCTTCTCCGGCACGCAGGTGTCGCCTGCGCCGTCGTGGGTGATCAGGAAGTGGTGCGGCGCCTTGGGCGCAGGGCCCTCGCAGCGCGGCCCGTTCGCGGTGTTCACCGCGTAGCCGCTGTTGTTGGTCACGCAGTCACACTTGCCCACGGCCGTGCCGTTCTTGCAGTAGATGATGCCGGTGACCCGCCCCTGCGATTCCAGCGTCGCCCAGTTGACCCGCGCGTTGCCGGTGATGATGGCGTTGGAACTCTGCAGCACCAGGTCGCCGGTATCGACGTTGCCCGTGACGCTATTGCCCGAACCGATGCTCATGCTCTTGGTGGCGGTCACCGGGCCCGTCACCTTGATGCCCGAGGCCTGCATGTCGAGGACGGCGGTGTTGATGCTGCCGGTGACGGTGCTGCCCGTCCCCATGGTCAGCGAGGTCGTGGCTGTAATGTCGCCGGTCACCTTGCTGTTCGAGGCCAGCATGTCGAACACCGGCGCGATGACGTCGCCCGTCACCGAGCCGCCGGAGGCCAGCGTGAACTTGCTGGTCGCCTTGACGTCGCCGGTGATCGTCACCGATGAGTCGGTGGTCACGACCGTACCGCTGACGTTGCCGGTAATGCGCGAGGAAGAGCTGATGTTGACCACACCCTTGGACGTCACATTGCCCGTGATGGTGACGCGGTCGGTGCCCAGCTGGACGGCGCCGGCGGAGATGTTGCCGGTGATGGTCTGGGCCAGGGCGCCCATTGAGAAGGTGCCGCCCACCTCGATGTCACCGCCGGACACCTTCAGGTTGGCCGGATTGACGCCCTTGATGTCCAGGTTGCCCGTCACGATGAGTTTGGCGTTATTGCCCATCGTGAGACCCTGGTTATAGGTGACGGTGACGTTGTTCGTGACCTTCAGGGTGTAGTTGTTGCCGATGATGACCGAATCGTTCCATTCCAGGTAGGCCGGGTACGGACAGGTGTAGACCTTTTCCTTTTCCGCCAGGGTGCAGGTGTAGACATCCTTGCCGGAGAACTCGTAGACCGTTGCCTGCGCCAGACCGGGCCCCAGCAGCCACACCAGCATGGCCAGCACTGGTAGCCAGCGTCCCAATGCGCGGCGGCGGCGCATAGCGCCGCCAGCGAAGAAGAGGGCGAACAAGGGCGGAAAGGACACGGCTCTGCCTGCGTCAAAGCATCGATGTCCGAAGTGTGCATCAGATAGAGGATTGCAACAACGAATTTTTCGCTAAAGCAACACTTATATTACAACGCTGCAACACTCTCAGGCGGCGATCGCCGTTTCTCCCGTGCCGGCCACCGCCAGGTGACGGTTCACCGCCGACAGCACCGCGCGGAACGAGGCGGTCAGGATGTTGCTGTCGATGCCGACGCCGAACATGGTCTGGCCACTGCCCACGCGCAGCTCGACGTAGCAGGCGGCGCGCGCATCGGCGCCGCGGCCGATCGCATGCTCGTGGTAGTCCATCACGCGCACGTCCAGGCCGAGCGCGTTCACGAATGCGTCGATCGGGCCGTTGCCCTTGCCCTCGAGGGCCTGCTGCACCTGATGGCGCGCCAGGTTCAGGGAGATCTGCACGCCGTGCGCGCTGTCTTCCGTCATGCGGTGCGCGACATAGTTGTACGGGCTGTCCTGCTCCAGGTATTCGCGCGAGAACAGGGCGTGGATGTCGGCGGCGGCGATTTCGCGGCCGGTGGCGTCGGCCATCTGCTGCACCGCGCGCGAGAACTCGATCTGCAGGCGGCGCGGCAGCTCCAGGCCGTATTCCTGCGCCAGCAGGTAGGCCATGCCGCCCTTGCCGGACTGGCTGTTGACGCGGATGACGGCGTCGTAGCTGCGGCCCAGGTCGGCCGGGTCGATCGGCAGGTAGGGCACTTCCCAGATCGCGTCGGGCTTTTGCACCGCGAAGCCCTTCTTGATGGCGTCCTGGTGCGAGCCGGAGAAGGCGGTGAACACCAGGTCGCCCGCGTACGGGTGGCGCGGATGGACCGGCAGCTGGTTGCATTCCTCCACCAGCTGGCGCACCGCGTCGATGTCCGAGAAGTCCAGCCCCGGATCGATGCCCTGGGTGTAGAGGTTCATCGCCAGGGTCACCAGGTCGACGTTGCCGGTGCGCTCGCCGTTGCCGAACAGGCAGCCTTCGACGCGGTCGGCGCCCGCCATCACGGCCAGCTCGGCCGCCGCCACCGCGGTGCCGCGGTCGTTGTGCGGGTGCACGCTGATGACGAGCGCATCACGGCGCTCGAGGTGGCGGCACATCCACTCGATCTGGTCGGCGTAGACATTGGGGGTGCTGGCTTCCACGGTGGAAGGCAGGTTGACGATCATCTTGTTGTCGACGGTCGGCTGCCACACGCTGCTGACCGCATCCACGATCTGCTTCGAGAAGTCCAGCTCGGTGGTGGAGAAGGATTCCGGCGAATATTCCAGGCCCCACTGGGTCTGCGGGTGCTGCGCCACCAGTTCCTTGATCAATTGGGTGCCCTTGACCGCGATCTGCACGATCTCTTCGCGCTCCATGCCGAACACCACGCGGCGGAACACCGGCGCCACCGAGTTGTAGACGTGCACGATGGCTTTCTTTGCCCCGGCCGCGGACTCCACCGTGCGGCGGATCAGCTCGTCGCGCGCCTGGGTCAGCACGATGATGGTCACGTCGTCCGGGATGCGTCCTTCGTCGACCAGCATGCGCAC
Organism: Massilia sp. IC2-477; assembly: GCF_020707265.1. GTDB lineage: Bacteria > Pseudomonadota > Gammaproteobacteria > Burkholderiales > Burkholderiaceae_D > Telluria. The sequence continues at coordinate 42,590 of NZ_JAJFEQ010000002.1, read as the reverse complement.
GAAGTCGAAGTCGGTCTGCGAGGCCGACGGGAAGCCGACCTCGATTTCCTTGATGCCGATTTTGACCAGCATCTCGAAGAAGCGCAGCTTCTTCTCCGGGCTCATCGGCTCGATCAGGGCCTGGTTACCGTCGCGCAGGTCGGTGCTCATCCAGACCGGCGGGCGGGTGATGCTGCGGCTTGGCCACTGGCGATCGGCGAGCGGGACGGCGGGGAAGGGACGGTATTTGGCGGCGGGGTTCTTCAGCATGATCATTGGCTCCTGGTTGCATTGAAACGTGACACGAAGGCCCCGAACGGGGGCACTAGTGCGGCGAGGGTTGCCGGACGGGCCGCGGGAACGCTAGGCCCGGCAACCGATCGCTAGCTTTAGCAGCAGGCGGACAAACGCGCGCGAACCGGACGGCAGGGTAATGCCGGAGGACTTGCTGGATGGTGCTTGGGTGGGAAACTGGAACATCGTGTCACTTCCTGGGCTGCGAGACTGCTTGTGGGAGCCGGCTTGTGGCCGGGCGTACGGCGGGGATTACGCGCGTAGTAGCAGACCCAGCGCTAGCGCGCCGGTGGCAGGTAGGGAAATCGACAGATGCAGGTGGAAAGACATGCGATCCACTCTAAAAGAAGTGCGGACGGCATGTCAAGCGAAAATTGGTGCGATGCGCAATGGGTGCGTTACCGCATCGTAGGGTGGGCGGCTTGTGAATCGTGCCACTGGCACGATTCACCCCACGCGGCATTGCTGGCGCCCGTCGACCGCGTGGGCGGACAAGCCGCCCACCCTACATTTTTTCGAGCAGCTTCGGCAGCTCCCTGATGAAGGCGTCGCGCACGCGCAACCCGGCGCGTCCGTTCTCGCGCTTGTCGTCCTGCACCAGGCGCGCGAAGACCACCGTGCGTGTGCCGTTGGTGGCCCAACCGACCAGCCAGCCGTGCGGCAGCGCGCCCGGTTCCGATCCGCTGCCGGTCTTGGCGTACAGCTCCCAGCCGTTGCGCAGCATGGGGTAGCGCATGATGGACGCCGTCATCTCGACGGCTTTGCGCGACACCGGCAGCGTACGGTTCACCAGCTTGCGCAGGAATACGGCCTGCTCGTCGGGCGAGATCTTCAGCGAACTGCTCAGCCAGGCCTCGGTCAGGCCGTCGTGCTTGCCGGGGTTGCCGGACGCATCGCGGTTGCCGTAGTCGAAGCGGTCGATATAGGACTGGAAACGCCCGGCGCCAAGGCGGGTCGTCACCTGCTGCGAATACCAGACCACCGACTGTTTCATCCAGGCTGCCGGGTCGGTCGCCGTGCGCCATTCCGGCAGCCAGTCCACATAACCCTCGCGAAAAGGCAGCAGTGGCGTCTTCTCGTCGACCAGGATGCCGCTGTCGTAGCCCATCAGGCTGATCGCGACCTTGAAGGTCGAGGCGGGCGTGACGCGCTGCTCGCACTGGCCGTCGCGCACCAGCGTCTTGCCGCTGTCGGCATCGACCAGCAGGGTGCAGCGGATCGCGCCCTGGGCGGCTGCGGGAAGCGCGGCGCCGGCCACCAGCGCCAGCATGATCAGGGGTTTCAGGTGCATCGGGCCTCCATCAAAACGTGCAGTATAGCAACCGGCTCAAGGAGCCAAAACCGGCCCCTTTCTGCAGCGCATCGCCAACACTGGTATACTGGAGGCCTGTCGTCGAAGCAGCGCTTCCGACTTTCCCCCGGCCCCGTAGATGCAGAACGCGCTACGCCGCCGCCCAAGCCTCCACACCCGCCTTCCAATTGCTGCGGGTTGTGCGCTTCCCTCTCTCCACCTGGTCTCGGTCGGGCCAGCATCAACATCAGCACAACGCCGCCAGGCTTCGCCAGCGGTGCGACCGACGTTTCATTAACGAATTAGGAGAAATGAGCATGGCCAAAGAAGAACTGATCGAAATGAATGGACTGGTTGCGGAAATCCTGCCGGAGCTGCGTTTTCGCGTGAACCTCGACAACGGTCACCAGTTGATTGCCTACACCTCGGGCCGCATGAAGAAGAACCACATCCGTATCCTGGCGGGCGACCGCGTCACCCTGGAAATGTCGCCGTACGACCTGAACAAGGGCCGTATTACCTTCCGCCACATCGAAAACCGCGGTCCCACCGGTCCGCGTCCGGCTCCGCGCCGCCGCTAAGCCTCAGGGCGTGCGCGCCTCCAGCCTGTGCAAGGCAGGCGCGCGCTTCTCCGCGGGGAAGCGCGCATACTAGCTGTTCTGGCTAGGGAGGCAACTGATGGAAATCGTCTTGCGTTTCCTGGCCGATGGGCTTACTGGCGCATCGGCTTTCAGCATCCTGATCTACACCCTGGTGGCGACGCATGTGACCATCGTCGCCGTCACCGTCTACCTGCACCGCCACCAGGCGCACCGCGCGCTCTCGCTGCACCCTGTGGTGACCCATTTCTTCCGATTCTGGCTGTGGCTGACCACCGGCATGGTGACGCGCGAATGGGTCGCCATCCACCGCAAGCACCACGCGCACTGCGAACGCCCAGGCGACCCGCACAGTCCGCGCCAGGCGGGCCTGTCCACCGTGCTGCTGCGCGGCGCCGAGCTCTACCGCACCGCCAGCCGCGACCATGAAGCAATCAGCCGCTATGCCACCGGCTGCCCCGACGACTGGATCGAGCGCCGCCTGTACAGCCGCTTCACCTGGCAGGGCGTGGGCCTGCTCTTGATCGTCGACGTCGCCTTGTTCGGCATCATCGGCCTGACGGTCTGGGGCGTGCAAATGCTGTGGATCCCGGTGCTGGCGGCGGGAGTCATCAATGGCGCCGGGCACGCGATCGGCTATCGCAACTTCGACTGCCAGGAAGCCGCGACCAACATCGTGCCGCTGGGCCTCCTGATCGGCGGCGAAGAGCTGCACAACAACCACCATACCTTCGCCACCTCGGCCAAGCTGTCCGTCAAATGGTATGAGTTCGATATCGGCTGGATGTACATCCGGCTCATGCAGTGGCTGGGGCTGGCCCGGGCGCGCCCGCTGCCGGCTGCGCCGGACATCCGCTACCGCCACGCCCAGGTCGACACGGCCACCCTGCGCGCCGTGCTGGGCAACCGCGCGCGGGTGATGGCGGCGCTCAATGCGCGCCTGAAACCCGTGTGGCGGAGAGAGCTGCGCAGCCTCGCGCTGGATAAAGGTGTCGATCGCAGGGCGGCGCTGCGCCTGCTCAGCCGCGATCCGGGTTACCTCGACGGCGAGGAGCAGGGCCGGCTCGGCGGGCTGCTGGCGTCCAGCGACTACCTGCGCCGGGTGCAGGGCCTGCGCGAGCAGCTGGCGCAGCTGTGGCAGCGCTCGCTGGCCAGCGAGGAGCAGCTGCTGGAGGCGCTCAGCGCCTGGTGCGCCCGTGCGGCGGAGGACAAGTGCGCGCGGGTGCGTGCGTTTGCCACGGAATTACGCGGATACGCGTAGGGTGGGCGGCTATGCCGCCCACGCGGTGATCACCACATGCTGATACGTCGTGCCGGTGCTGGCGCCTGTTGACCGCGTGGGTGTTCGTAATTCCAGGCATTGCCCGAAATTACCCCGCCCACCCTACAGTGCTGTTCATAACTGTGATCGGCTTTACAATATTGTTATATAAAAAACAGGTGAGCGACGATCCATGGCCCATATCCATCCTGCCGGCTGGCGCGAGATGTCCGTCACCGGCGCCGCCGCACGTGAAATCGAGACCCTGGCGCTGCTCGAGAAGCGCCTCTCGGACACGCCCTACGAGATCTACCACGGGGTCCACTGGACCAACGTCGAGCACGGCTTTTCGGCCTATGGCGACATCGACTTCATCATCGTGGCGCCCAACGGCCGCCTGCTGCTGATCGAGCAGATTGCCGGCTTCCTGAACGAGAGCAGGGACGGCCTGGTCAAGAACTACCAGGGCAAGCCGCGCAAGATCCGCCACCAGATCCTGCACACCATCGAAGGCTTCGCCAAGCGCTACCAGGGCGAGCTGTCGATCGACTACCTGCTGTACTGCCCCGACTACATCGTCAAGGACCCGCAGCAGGCGGGCATTGACCCCAGCCACATCATCGACGCCACCACCAAGGGGCGCCTGGGCGCGAAGATCCGCGAGATCCTGCCGCTGACGCCGCGCACCGAGGAGTTCGACCGCGTCACGCGCTACCTCGGCGACACCCTCAGCCTGCGCCCTGACCCGAGCTCGATGATCGGCTGCGCCACCCAGATGGTGACGCGCCTGTCCGGCGGCCTGGCCACCTGGGCGCGCCGGCTCGAGTTCACGCCTTACCGCCTGCGCGTGATGGGCACCGCCGGCAGCGGCAAGACCCAGCTGGCGCTGGCCGAATACACGGCCGCCATCGACGCCGGCCTGCGCCCGCTCTACGTCTGCTTCAACCGCCCGCTGGCCGACCACATCGAGCGCCTGGTGCCCGCCGGCGGGCGCGTCGCCAACTTTCACGAGCTGTGCGACGCCTGGCTGCGCGCCCAGGGCAAGACGCCCGACTATGGCTCGCCGAACGTCTGGTCCGACATCGAGAGCGCGCTGGCCTCGGCCGACCTGCCCGAGACCTGGCAGTACGACGTCGTCATCATCGACGAGGGCCAGGACTTCTCGACCACCTGGCGCGATATCGTGCTGCGCATGCTGAAGGACGGCGGGCGCGCCATCTGGCTGGAAGACCCGGACCAGAACCTGTACGGCAAGGAGTCGGTGCCGCTGCCCGGCTGGGTGGTGCTGCACTCGAACACCAACTACCGCAGCCCGCGCGAGGTGGTGCAGATGCTGGGTTCGATCGGCGCCGTCAGCCAGCCGGTGGAGGCGGGCAGCCCGTTCAAGGGCGCCGACATCGAGGAGCTGACCTACCCGGAAGGCAACGTGGAGGCCATGCTGTCGCAGACCCGGCGCGCCGTGACGCTGTGCCTTGCCGCCGGCTTCGGGCGCCAGGACATCGCGATCTGCTCCTTCCGCGGACGGGAAAAATCGGCCATCCTCAAGCTGGATAAGCTGAGCGACGCCCACACGCTGCGCTCCTTCACCGGTGCCTACGACCTGTTCGGGAATCCGGTGTTCCGCGAGGGCGGACTGCTGGCCGAATCCGTCTACCGCTTCAAGGGCCAGTCGGCGCCGGCGCTGATCTTCACCGAGATCGACTTCGAGGAGATGGACGAGCTCACGCTGCGCAAGCTGTTCGTGGGCATGACGCGGGCGCGCCTGAAGCTGGTGCTGGTGATGAGCGAGCGCGCCTCGGTGCAGTTCCTCGACCGCATGAGCGGGGGCGGCGACATCAAGCTGTGAGCTGTGCCCCGGCGCGTTTATCGCGGAAGAACGCCCAGGCCGCTTCCGCCACCTCCAGGTCGGCGTTCTGGAGGCCGGTCAGCCAGTTGATGAAGCGGGGGTAGCGCTTCAGGCGGCTCGGCTCCGCGTGGCCGGCGCCGTCGATCCGGTACAGGCCGACCTGCATCCCACCGGGCGCTCCTCCCCACAGATAACGGGTGACGCTTGTCCTGCCGCGCGGGTCGCTCGCCGCAAGGCGCACGACTTCGGGCGTATCCGGCAGGCCCGCCAGTTCGCGCCAGGCGTGCACGGAGTCCTTGATGCCGCGCACCGGCTCGATGAACCAGGGTGCATACCAGTGCTTGCCGCCGTGGTAGGGGATCAAGGGGTCGGCCGTGCAGCCGAACACCAGCGCCGGCAGCGGCATGCCGGGGGCCGGGCTGCGGCCAGGCAGCGGCATCCCTGCCAGCACCACCGAGAACGCCGCCAGCCGCTGCGGGATCTCGACGGCTGCGCGGTAAGCCATCCAGCCGCCGCGCGACACGCCGATCAGGTAGACGCGGCCCGGGTCGACATCATGATGGGCGATCGCATGGTCGATCAACGCTGCGATGAAGCCGACGTCGTCCTTGCGGGCCACGCGCGCGCTGGAGGCAAAACAGTCGCTCCAGCCGCCCTTGCCGGCATCCGGCGCGATCACCACCAGGCCGTCGCGCGCTGCGATCTCGAGAAAAACGGACAGCGGCGAAGGGGGATGGGCCTGGCCCAGCACCTGCTGCGCCGACGCACCGGCGCCGTGCAGCACCAGCACCAAGGGCCGTCCAGCAGGGCTTCTTCCTGCCGGCGTCGCGACCAGGTAGCGGCGCGCGCCTTCCGGACGTGCGAGCGTGGCCGCCGTTGGCACGAGGGCGGGCCCTGTGCCGCCGCTCGGGATTGCATCGTCGGGCATCGACGGTCCTTTGCTGATGAAGGTGGCAGCATTGAACCACACCACTTTCCCCAGCGGACGAAAACCAGCACGAACATGCAGGATGCATCGCCAGGCTTGATTCATGCGCAGGACATGGGAATCCACGCCGCCGCCTCCAGCGTCCCGTGTTAGCATTTTGTGAATCGGATCCTGGAGAACCCAATGAAACAAGCGCCCACTGGCAAGCCCGCACGCCCGCGCCTGAAGGTACTCGCCGCATCGGCACTGATGCTGCTGGTGGCAGCCTGCGGGGACCATCCGCCCAAGGAAGACGAGGACGACGACCCGGCGCCGCAACCGCAGCAGGCCATCAGCATCGTCGCCGGCAGCGCCACGGACGCGGGCAGCACCAACGGCAGCGGCACGGCGGCGCGCTTCGACACCCCTACCGGCATCGCCATCGATGCCGCCGGCAACCTGTACGTGGCCGACACCGGCAACGATTCAATTCGCAAGATCACGCCGGCAGGCGCGGTCACCACGCTGGCCGGCGCCGCGGGCTCGAGCCAGTACATCGACGGCGCCGGCGACCGCGCGCGCTTCACCGAACCGCTGGCGCTGGCCATCAACGCGGGCGGCACCCTGTACGTCACGGACGGCATGCGCATCCGCAGCGTGGCGAGTAGCACCGGCCAGGTGGCCACGTTTGCGACCATCCCCGTGGGCAGCAATGTCGCCGCGACAAGCATGCCGGCGATCACTCCGAAAGGCATCGCGGTCGACGCGCGCGACCACGTGCTGGTGACGAACGGCCTGAGCACGCGCCGCATCGCGGCCGGCTTTACCTCCATGCTGGAAGGCCCGGAAGTGGCCCAGGACCTGATGGGCACGCGCAACCCGGAAGCGCGCGGCGTGGCGGCGGATGCCAACAACAACGTCTACGTGTTCGACCTGCAGCGCCGGATCAGCCGCACCAACAATGCGCAGATCGGCGCCGTCAATGTCCTGAACCTGCTGGCCGGTGCGGCGAATGGGCGCGGCGCAGTCAACGGCACCGGAACCGCGGCCAGCTTCGAGGAAGTGGTGGCCCTGACGGTGGACCCGCAGGGCAATGTCTACGCAGCCGATGCCGTCAACAACCTGGTGCGCAGGATCACCCCGGCCGGCGTCGTGACCACGGTGGCCGGCACCGCGCGCGCCGGCACGCTGCAGCCCGGGAACCTGCCGGGCAGCCTGGCGGCCATCCGCGGCATCACGACCGACGGCAAGGGCAACCTGTACGCCACCTCAGGCAACGCCGTCATCAAGATCAGGCTGCCGCAATAGCCAGGCACGGCAGGGCGGCGCCAGGGCGCCGTTCAGTGGCCGATGGCCGCGGTGGCCACGCCCTGCGCCACGCTATTCTTGCTGGTCGTGGTGGTGAGCGCAAACAGCGGCTTGCGTGGGGATTTTTCGGTGCTCCACTCGTAGGCGATGGTGCTCTTGACGCCATCCGGCCCCTTGTCCGAGGTATTGCGCTTGCGTTCGGCGCGGAAGGGCGCGGGCGCCTTGCCCACGGTCTTCTCGAACATCGCCTGGGCTGTCGCGGCCGGCACTGTTTTGGCGTAGAGCGCACACACGTTCTTGTCCGAATGGACGACCATGATGAACTGGCCGTGCTGGCTCGGCACCGACCAGGCGGCGCCCTTGGCGCCCTGCAGGAACATCGCCGCCGCTTCCGGCGGCAGCTGCGGGAAGGCCTTCAGCTGGTTGCGCAGGCCGTCGAAGTCGTGCAGATACTTCAGGCAGTGCGAGGAATAGATGTTCATGAAGGCCGCGGCCTGCTGTTCGGGCGCGGCGATAGCGATGGTGGAAACCAAAATCCCTCCGAGTGTGGTGGCGGCTCGTTGAAGAAGACGCATGAGGTCGTGCTCCGGCTGGTAACTGGTGAGTCTTACTATAGCAACTCAGCTCTGGAATCCGGGCTTGCCTCAGGCAAACGTACGCGGGAGGGAGCAGGGCGCTACGTGACCGGTGGGATGTCGGCGAGATCGACATAGACCGGCAGGCCGAGCTCCTTCGCCGTTTGCACATCCATGTCGGCGCCGCGCGACTCGCCGGCGATGCGGTAGACCGCATGGCACTGGCGCAGCATGCGCTGGGCCACTTCGTACAGGAAGGACTGCGGAATCGCGCCCGGCGCCGTGGCGCCGGTGGCATGCGCCAGCGGCAGCGCGGCCCATTCGCCAATCAGCGGGAAGTGCCCCTTGTCGTACACCGCCAGCGCGGCCTGCTCGAGCGCCTTCAGGTTGCGTTCGATGAGCACCGGGTCGTCGCCGGTCCCGCTGCGGTAGGGGCCGGCGATCAGGATGGTCTTGGCCTGCATGGTGTGTTCCTTTCGTTTATTGGCTCACGACGCTGACACCGGCGCTGGCCAGTGCCGCGCCGAGTTCGGGCGAGGGCGCACCGTCGACGACCAGGCTCGCGGCCATGCCGAGGTCCCCGATCTTGTAGGCGGATGCCACGCCGAGTTTTTCGTTTGAAGCGAGGACCACCGTTTCGGCGGCCCGGGCGGACAGGGCGCGCTTGATGTAGGCCTCCTCGTAATCGCCGGTGCTGAAACCGGCTTCGGCGTGCACGCCGGTCACGCCCATGAAGTAGAGGTCGGCCCGCACGTGGCTGAGCGCCTCGAGCGCGGCGGCGCCGACGGCGACCATCGAATGCCGGAACAGGCGGCCGCCGATCAGGACGACCTCGATCTTCTCGTGCTCGGCCAGGGCGACGGCGATGGTCGGGCTGTGGGTGACCACCGTGAGCGGCATGTCGCGCGGCAGGGAGCGGGCCAGTTCCGCGCAGGTGGTGCCGCCGTCGAGGATGACGATCTGGCCGGGCGCGATGAGGCGCGTCGCGGCGGCTGCCACCTGGGCTTTCGACGGGATGGCAATCCGCTGACGCTCGGCCAGGCCGGCCTCGGCGGGGGAGGCCAGCAATGCGCCACCATGCACCCGCTGAAGCAGACCCTCGGCCGCCATTTCGCGCAAATCCCGGCGGATCGTATCTTCCGACACCGCGTAATGGGTTGCGAGCGCCTTGGCCTCAACTTGGCCCTGGCGCTTCAGCAGGGCGAGGATCTCGCTTTTTCGTTGACTGGTCAGCATTGCACGAAATTTCTTGAAGTTGCACGAAATTGCATGTTAGGCTGGCGGCATCGAAACGTCAAGGAATCCGATGTCTGCTCCTGTCGAACTCATCGATGTCGCCGTCCTGTCGGACCAGTGGTATGTGCTCAAGAAGTACACCTTCGACTACCTGCGCAAGGGCGGCAGCAGCCAGCGCCAAGTGCGCGAGGTCTACGACCGCGGCAATGGCGCGGCGATCCTGCTGTACAACCGTGCGCGGCGCAGCGTCGTGCTGACCAGGCAGTTCCGGCTGCCGGCCTACCTGAACGGACTGGCGGACGGGATGCTAATCGAAGCGGCCGCCGGCCTGCTGGACGACATGGCGCCGGCCGAGCGCATCCGCATGGAGGCCGAGGAGGAAACCGGCTATCGCATCGAGCGGGTGGAGAAGGTGTTCGAGGCTTACATGAGCCCCGGGTCGGTAACGGAGAAGCTGCACTTCTTCGTGGCGGAATACGAGGACAGCCAGCGCGTCAGCGATGGAGGTGGTGTCGTGGTGGAGGGGGAGGATATCGAGGTGCTGGAGCTGCCGTTTTACGAGGCGATGGAGATGATCGGACGGGGAGAGATTGTCGACGGCAAGACGATCATGCTGTTGCAGCATGCGGCGTTGCAGCTGTTCGTTAAGTGGTTTTAGTTAGCTGCCAATACACATGCCTGCAAGCGTCAATGCTTAGCTAGCAGTACAGATAGAAATTCCAAGCATTGTATGCCAGCCACATTTCTACGCTCTATGTGAGGATCGCTCGCCATTTGAAGACATCGATGCTAACCTTGTTCAATATCTTTTGAGCAATGGTGCGACATGCGGAATCTCTTCACTGACGTTTTTGATAATTACTCAACAACTCGCGCTAAGTTAGGCGGTGTAGCTAAGCTTGTCGGAACTCCGGATCAAGTCTCACTTCTTAACGAAATTCCGCATCGAATAGAAACCTTTTTAAAAGATCGTAAGATAGCTCACCTTTACAAGGTTAAAGGTTCAATCGGCAATGGGAACATCGCGCGTGTTCCGTGGGTTGGGATTTTTAGAAAGGAAGTTACCGAGAACGCTGAGAATGGTTATTACGTGGTGCTATTGTTCTCGGAAGATATGAGTAAGTGCTTTTTGAGTTTAAATCAAGGCATTACAGCAGTTGAAAAACGCTATACCAAAAGTTTTGCTTGGAAAAAGATGGAGGAGGCAGCAACTCGAGCTTTAAGTTACCTCGAGGTGGCACCAGATGTTTGGAAGGGGAAAATTCCACTTGCCTCTACCGGGGATTTAGGACGTGCATATGAAGCGGCGGCTATCGCAAGCTACGAATATTTGCGTACTGATCCACCTAGTGATGCAGTTTTTTTTGAAAATTTGACATATCTCCTTAAGCACTATGAGCGTTTATTCTCTTTATTTGGGAAAAACCTACACTCTTTATTCTCTGTCAGCGAAGAAGAGTTCCAAAATGTCGTATTGGAGAAGGCGGCCCAATTGACTACCTCTGAACATGTGAAGAATATTGTTAGTGCGCCGCTATTTGTCAATCCTTTATCTAATAAGTATGTCCGCTCACCTGTTGTTGCTGCTGCTGCGATTCAAGCTGCGCAGTTTTCGTGCGAGATCGACGCAACCCACTGGACGTTTTTGTCCAGGGCAAGAAAAAAACGATATGTGGAGGCTCACCATCTGATTCCAATCAGTCAACAGTCACATTTCCAAGCTTCGCTTGATGTTGTCGCTAACATTGTCTCATTGTGTGCTACGTGCCATCGTTTGCTGCATTATGGTGCTGACAACGAACGAAAATCACTACTAATGACACTTTTTAGACAACGGAAAGAGCAGCTGCAAAAGCACGATTTGCAGATTGGATCTAACGATTTCTTACGCTTTTATGCCGGGACGGCAGTGATTGAGGATTGATGTGGCGGACTTATTCCTTATAAACTTGTGCTGTCAACAACCTCAAATCAGCACATGTCGGTGAAGGTGGTGGTATGAAAACCTTTCATGGTAAAAATATCTTTTCCTAAATCGACATCAATTTGATACGATCATAAAATGATCGATATCTCTCGCAACCGAACTATCCCTTTTCGTATCCGACGTCGTCAAACCATAGCGCTTACGTTGCTGGTAGTTACCGGTGTCATTAACTACCTCGACCGGGCTACCTTGGCCGTAGCTAACGAATTCATCCGTGCAGACCTTGGCCTTTCGATGGGCCAGATGGGGATCTTGCTGTCAGCGTTCTCATGGAGCTATGCCCTGTGCCAGCTCCCAGTCGGTGTATTGGTCGACAAGATCGGGCCGCGCTGGCTGCTCGGCGCCGGCCTGGTCCTGTGGTCGCTGGCCCAGGCTGCGGGCGGACTCGTGTCCAGCTTCGGCTGGTTCGTGCTTGCACGGATCGTGCTCGGCATCGGCGAGGCGCCGCAATTCCCAGCGGCGGCACGGGTGGTGAGCAATTGGTTCCCGCTGCGCGCACGCGGAACGCCGACCGGCATCTTCAATTCAGCTTCTCCACTGGGCTTCGCGCTGGCGCCTCTCTGCCTCTCTCCCCTGATCGCCGCGACCAGCTGGCATTGGGCCTTCTTCGTGACGGGCGCATTGGGCATCGTCGCGGCCGTGGTCTGGGTCATCCTCTATCGGGATCCGGTGCGCGAGGAACTGTCCGAAGCCGAGCGTTCTTATCTCGACGAAGGCCAAGTTGTCGAAGAGGGGCCAAAAGCAGGTTTTGAATCGTGGCGCGCCCTGTTCCGGCATCGCGCCACCTGGGGCATGCTGCTCGGCTTCTTCGGTTCGGTCTACCTGAACTGGGTCTTCCTCACCTGGCTCCCCGGCTACCTGCGCACCGAGCGCCATATGGATGTGGCCTACGTCGGCGTGGCCGCTTCGATTCCTTTCGTCTGCGGATTCGCCGGTGCCCTTGTGGCGGGCTGGGCGTCCGACCGCATCACCCGACGTGCAAGCTCTGCCGTGGCGGGACGTCGAACCGCGGTGGTGCTGGCCATGCTGGGTATGGTGGCGTTCACGATTCCCGCAGCGCTGGTCGAGAGCAACACCGCAGCCATCGCCTGCATCTCGATCGTCATCTTCCTGGCCAACGCGGCATCGGCCTGTTCGTGGTCGCTCGCCACCGCAGTGGCGCCGCATAGCCGCGTTGCCTCGCTCGGTGCGATCCAGAACTTTGGTGGCTTCATTGGCGGCGCATTGGCGCCGATCTTTACCGGGTATATCGCGCAAAGCTGGTCGTTCGTGCCGGCCTTGCTGACTGGGGCTGGCATCGCGTTCCTCGGTGCGATGTCGTATCAGTTCCTGGTCATGCGGCCGATCTCCGAGCAGGAGTAAGCGTCAACGTAGAAACGATCACATGGGAGAGCGAAATGCGTCTGATGGTGAGCGTGGTATTCGTGTTGGTGTGTTTGGGCGCTAGTTCAGCAATTGCCGCGGAAGAGAAGCTACCCACCGATGTCGCCAAGTTTGTCGCGAAGCGGGAGGGATGCGATCATTTTCGGGGAGAGATGCCCGACCCGCCCGACAAGCAGCGCATGAGGGAAGTGAATCAGGAGATCCGCAAGCTGTGTACCGGCACCGACAAGAAGCTCGCGCAGCTGAAGCGCAAGTATGCAAACAACCCGGTAGTCATGCAGCGATTGAGCGAGTTCGAAGAGAAGATCGAGTAGTCGTAGAAATAAAAAATGGCCTCACGAAGAGGCCATTTTTACATCAAGACGCAGCCTGATCAGACGTCGATGTTCCCCGCCTGCAGCGCATTCGTCTCAATGAAGTTACGACGCGGTTCAACTTCGTCACCCATCAGCGTAGTGAAGATCTGGTCCGCCGCAATCGCGTCCTCGATCTGCACCTTCAGCAGGCGGCGCACGGTCGGGTCCATCGTGGTTTCCCACAGCTGTTCCGGGTTCATCTCGCCCAGACCCTTGTAGCGCTGCTTGCTCACGCCGCGTTCCGCTTCTTCGCGCAGCCAGATCATGGCTTCGTGGAAGCCACGCACCGCGAATTCCTTCATCTTGTCGCCTTCGCCGCGGCGGATGATGGCGCCTTCGCCGATCAGGCCCTGGAAGGTGGCGGCTGCGTTGGCCAGCACGGCGTAGTCGTTGCTCAGCACGAAGTCGGCGTCGATCGAGGTGACGTTCACGTTACCGTGATGCATGCGCTCGATGCGCAGCGCGTGCTTCTCGCTCAATTCGTCAGAACGCACGATCACCTTGACGGCACGGTCGTTGATCGCCGCTTCCATTGCCTTGGCCGAGGCTTCCGCGTTTTCCAGCGTGCTCATGTCCAGCGTGACGCCGCTCATGATCGCGGTCAGCGCCGCGCGGTCGATCACGCGGGTCAGGCGCATCATGATGGCGTTGGCCAGGTTGTACTGGCGCACCAGTTCGCTCAGGCCTTCGCCGGTGATCGGCTCGGCGCCATCGCGCGGGATCAAGGAAGCCGCGTTCAGCGCGAAGGTCATCATGTAGCTGGCTTCCTCGACGTCGTCCTTCAGGTAGCGCTCGTCGCGGCCGGCCTTCACCTTGTACAGCGGCGGCTGGGCGATGTAGATGTGGCCGCGCTCCACCAGCTGCGGCATCTGGCGGTAGAACAGCGTCAGCAGCAGGGTGCGGATGTGGGCGCCGTCGACGTCCGCGTCGGTCATGATGATGATGCGGTGGTAGCGCAGCTTGTCGACGTTGAATTCGTCCGGGCCGATCGAGGTGCCGAGGGTCGCGATCAGGGTGGTGATCTGCTCCGACGACAGCATCTTTTCGAAGCGCGCCTTTTCCACGTTCAGCACCTTGCCGCGCAGCGGCAGGATGGCCTGGAACTTGCGGTCGCGGCCCTGCTTGGCGGAGCCGCCTGCCGAGTCACCCTCGACGATGTACAGCTCGGCCAGCGCCGGGTCGCGTTCCTGGCAGTCGGCCAGCTTCGAGGACAGGCCCAGGCCGTCCATCACGCCCTTGCGCCGGGTCAGGTCGCGCGCCTTGCGGGCGGCCTCGCGGGCACGCGCGGCTTCCACGATCTTGCCGCAGATGATCTTGGCGTCGTTCGGCTTCTCCATCAGGAAGTCGGTCAGGGTCTTGGCCACGATCTCTTCGACCGGGCCGCGCACTTCCGACGACACGAGTTTATCCTTGGTCTGCGACGAGAACTTCGGCTCCGGTACCTTCACCGACAGCACGCAGGTGAGGCCCTCGCGCATGTCGTCGCCCGAGATCTCGACCTTGGCCTTCTTGGCGAAGTCGTTCTCGTCGATGTACTTGTTGATCACGCGCGTCATCGCCGCGCGCAGGCCGGTCAGGTGGGTGCCGCCGTCGCGCTGCGGGATGTTGTTGGTGAAGCACAGCACCTGCTCGTTGTAGGCGTCGTTCCACTGCATCGACACGTCCACCGAAATGTTGGTACCCTGCTCGGAGACGCGCTCGCCGGTGGCCTGGAACACGGTCGGGTGCAGGACGGTCTTGGCCTTGTTGATGTACTCGACGAAGCCGCGGGTGCCGCCCTCGAAGGCGAACACTTCTTCCTTGCCGGTGCGCTGGTCGGAAAGCTTGATGTTGACGCCGTTGTTCAGGAACGAGAGTTCGCGGATACGCTTGCTCAGGATCTCGTAGTGGTACTCGACGGTGGTGAAGATTTCCTCGTCGGCCCAGAAGTGCACTTCGGTGCCGCGCTTGTCGGTGTCGCCCAGGACTTTCATCGGCGAGACTTCGACGCCGTCGCGCACCTCGATCAGGCGGTCCATCGGGACGCCGCGCGAGAACTCGAGCTGGTGGACCTTGCCGTTCTGGCGCACGGTCACGCGCAGCAGTTTCGACAGCGCATTCACGCACGAGACGCCGACGCCGTGCAGGCCGCCGGAGACTTTATAGGCGTTCTGGTTGAACTTGCCGCCGGCGTGCAGTTCGGTCAGGGCGATCTCGGTCGCCGAGCGCTTCGGCTCGTGCTTGTCGTCCATCTTGATGCCGGTCGGGATGCCGCGGCCGTTGTCGGTGATCGAGATCGAGTTGTCGCTGTGGATGGTGACGTGGATCTCGGAGCAGAAGCCTGCCAGGGCTTCGTCGATCGAGTTGTCGAGCACCTCGAACACCAGGTGGTGCAGGCCGGTGCCGTCCGAGGTGTCGCCAATGTACATGCCCGGGCGCTTGCGCACCGCTTCCAGGCCTTCCAGGATCTGGATCGAAGACGCGCCGTATTCGTCCGCCTTCGGGGCGGGAGTCATTTCTGGTTGGGTATTCTCGGACATGGACTGCTTTCTATATAACGGGTGATTCAAGGCTGCTTTGGCGTTCACCTGCAGCGCTTGAGTCGTCATCCCGGCGCAGGCCGGGATCCAAGTTTGCGTGAACATCGACGAACTTGGATTCCCGCCTGCGCGGGAATGACGGGTTGAGGCTGACTCTTAATGTAGATGGTGCCGGCTGCTCAACTATTCAAACAAGGATCAAATCCGCATCGGCATGACGACATACTTGAAGTCGCCATTGTCAGGAATCGAAATCAGCGCCGACGAGTTCGAATCGCCCAGCGCGATGTTCACCTGGTCGCACTTGAGGTTGTTCAGCACGTCGAGCAGGTAGGTCACGTTGAAGCCGATGTCGATGGTGTCGCCGCCGTAGTCGATCTCGAGTTCTTCCACCGCCTCTTCCTGGTCGGCGTTGGTCGAGCTGATCTTCATGACGCCCGGCTCGATGATGCAGCGCACGCCCTTGAACTTGTCACTGGTCATGATCGCAGCACGCTGCAGCGAACGCAGCAGCTCGTCGCGGCCGATCGTGAACTCGTTCTTGTAACCCTTCGGGATCACGCGGGTGTAGTCAGGGAACTTGCCCTCGACCAGCTTCGAGACCAGCTCGATGTCGGCGAAGGTCAGCTTCACCTGTGAGGCGGCGATATCCAGGCGCACTTCCTCATCGCTTTCTTCCAGCAGGCGCTGCAGTTCGATGATGGTCTTGCGCGGGATGATCACTTCCTGGCGCTCGAAGGACTGCTCGGAGGCCACCTGGCAGAAGGCCAGGCGGTGGCCGTCAGTCGCCACGGCGATGATGTTCTGGCCGTCCAGCACCAGCAGCAGGCCGTTCAGGTAGTAGCGGATGTCCTGCTGGGCCATGG
This sequence comes from Massilia sp. IC2-477, assembly GCF_020707265.1. Classification (GTDB taxonomy): domain Bacteria; phylum Pseudomonadota; class Gammaproteobacteria; order Burkholderiales; family Burkholderiaceae_D; genus Telluria. The sequence continues at coordinate 26,183 of NZ_JAJFEQ010000002.1, read as the reverse complement.
CGAAGTGCACCATGTTGAACAGGTGCTTCAGCGTCTTCTGCGGCAGGGTGACGGTGGCGTTGTAGCTGTCGGCCACCGACACGGTCGGGAACTCTTCCGCGGCCAGGGTCTGCAGGGCGAAGCGCGACTTCCCGCTCTGGACGGCCAGGCGCTTGTTCTGCAGGGTCATGGTGACGTCGCCCGATTCCGGCAGCGCACGCAGGATGTCCAGCAGCTTGCGCGCCGCCACCGTGGTGCCGGTCACGTCGTCGCCCGAACCGATGTTCGCGTGCGTCGTGATCTGGACTTCGGTGTCGGTCGAGAGGAACGAGACGCTTTCGCCGTCCTTGCGAATGAGGATATTGGCCAGAATCGGCATAGTGTGCCGACGCTCGACAATACCGCTCACGATCTGCAGTGGCCGGAGAAGCGTGTCTCGGGTGGTTTTGACCAGTTGCATAGGTATCCTCAGTTAAGTATTAATTTATTTATTGCTATCGCTCTATTTTGCCAATTGCCGGGAATTAACACAAACCCTCCCGAATATTGGGCCGTTGACCGTTTTTCGTAGGGTGGGCGGCTTGCCGCCCACGCGGTCAACATCACCGGCTCTGTCGCAACGTATCGCCCTGCAGCGATCACCGCGTGGGCGGAAAATCCGCCCACCCTACGTATCAACCTTTCAAGGTTTGTTCCAGCACGTGCAGCTCGTGGTTGCATTCGGCATTCTTCTGGCGGTCCTGGGCGATCTTGCGCACCGCGTGCAGCACGGTGGTGTGGTCGCGGCCGCCGAACAGCTCGCCGATCTCCGGCAGGCTCTTCTGGGTCAGCTCCTTGGCCAGGTACATCGCGATCTGGCGCGGCCGCGCAATGTTCGCCGGGCGGCGCTTGGAATACATGTCCGCCACCTTGATGTTGAAGAAGTCCGCGACCGTCTTCTGGATGTTCTCCACCGAGATCTGGCGGTTCTGCACCGACAGCAGGTCCTTCAGGGCTTCCTTCACCACGTCGATGGTGATGTCCTTGCCGTGGAAGCGCGAGTAGGCCAGGATCTTGCGCAGCGCGCCTTCCAGCTCGCGCACGTTCGAGCGCAGGTGCTTGGCCACGAAGAAGGCCACGTCGTCCGACAGGCCCACGCCTTCGGACTGCGCCTTCTTCAGCAGGATCGCCACGCGCATTTCCAGCTCCGGCGGCTCGATCGCCACCGTCAGGCCGGAGTCGAAGCGCGAGATCAGGCGGTCGTCCATGCCGGTGATTTCCTTCGGATAGGTATCCGAAGTGATGATGATCTGCTTCTTGGCCGCGATCAGCGCCTCGAAGGCATAGAAGAACTCTTCCTGCGTGCGGCTCTTCCCACCGAAGAACTGAATATCGTCGATGAGCAGCATGTCGAGCGAGTGGTAATAGTGCTTGAAGTCGTCGAAGCCCTTGCGCTGGTAGGCGGTGACGACGTCGCGCACGTACTGCTCGGCGTGGATGTAGCGGATGCGCGCGTTCGGGTTGTCGGCCATGACCTGGTTGCCGATCGCGTGGATCAGGTGGGTCTTACCGAGGCCGACGCCGCCGTAGAAGAACAGCGGGTTGTACGACACGCCCGGGTTGTTGGCGACCTGGATCGCGGCGGCGCGCGCCAGCTGGTTGGCCTTACCGGTGACGAAGCTGTCGAAGGTCAGGTCGGTGTTGATGCGGCTCTGCTCGCGCTTGGGCGAGTTGGCGATGTTCACATTGCCCTGGCTCGGGGCCGGGTCGGCAGGGCGGGGCGCATTCAGGTTGGGCGCCGCGTTGCCGTCGGCGCCGGACGAGGCGGGACCCGCCGGCTTCTTGGCCGGGCTGTTCTTCGGGTCGAGCACGAACTGCACCTCCACCGGGGCTTCCCAGTACTGGCAGGCGAGCTCGGTGATGCGGGTGGCGAACTGCGTCTTGACCCAGTCGAGCTTGAAGCGGTTCGGCGCCGCAATGCGCAGCTTGCCGTCCTCGTAGTCGAGGACGACGAGCGATTTGATCCACGCACTATATTGCTGCGGCGTCAGCTCGAGTTCCAGCTGCGCGGAACAGGTCTGCCAAAAGTTTTCCATACTTCGCTAGTTGATACGTAACACGCTATTTTACCTGTCTCGGCCGAAGTTATCCACAGGTTGGACCCACTATTTTCAACCGAAAACGCAGAACGCGAACTCGTCGGGATACAACAGCTTCCTTGACAGCTGGACTGGAAATCATGTCTAATTCAGGGTTCCCCGTCCGTGCGCCATATCAAGCTGACAATGTCGGCAGGTCGCGTCCCGGGCGAAACGAGTATCTGCTGTGGCGTGACGCTGGCTTAACATCTGCGAACTGTCATTGGCGACGAATCCTGACACGACGTCAGACCCGATTTTGCACTTACTTTTGCTTTAAGCGAGACCACCATGAAACGTACTTACCAACCTTCCGTCGTCCGTCGCAAGCGCACGCACGGCTTCCGCGCACGTATGGCTACCCGTGGTGGCCGTCAAGTCCTGAACGCTCGCCGCGCCAAGGGCCGCAAGCGCCTGGCTGTCTAAGTTCCTTAGACCAGCAGATCGACGCGGTCGGCCATGACAGGCGAAGGTTCGCACGACTTCGCGCGCGTTCGGCGTATCGTTAAAACGGATGAGTTTTCATCCGTTTTTCGTTTGCGGCCGGCGCAAAAATCCGCGCATTTCGTGCTCTACACCCGACCATCGACCTTGCCGCACGCGCGGCTGGGCGTCGTCGCGGCCAAGCGCTTCGCGCCGCGCGCCGTCACCCGCAACACGATCAAGCGCGTCACGCGCGAACTGTTCCGCACCAGCCAGTTGCTGGCGGTCGACTGCATCGTGCGCCTGTCGCGCCCGGTGAACGCCAAGGACGGGCCGGCCACCACGCGCGCCCTCAAGAAAGAGCTGCGCGCCGAGCTCACCCGCCTGTTCGCCTCGCAGCGTCCGCGCAAGGCCCCGCCTTCACCATGAAGACGCTGCTGGTCTGGTTCCTTCGCGGCTACCAGCTGCTGCTGTCCCCGCTGCTCGGGCAGAAATGCCGTTTCTACCCGACCTGCTCCAATTATGCGATCGAAGCGCTGCGCGTCCATGGCGCCGCACGCGGTTCGCTGCTGGCCGCGCGCCGCGTGTGCCGCTGCCATCCGTGGAATCCGGGCGGCGTCGACTTCGTCCCGCCTGCGGACCAGCACAAGCAACCCCCACCAGCCGCTCGCGGTTGTAACCACTCCTGACTAGACTCCAATGGAACTCAATAAACGTACCGTCCTGTGGATCGTGTTCGCCATTTCCCTGATTGTTCTCTGGAACAACTGGATGGTGGCCAACGGTAAGCAGTCGCTGTTCTCGCCGGCGCCGCCAGCCGCCCAGGTGGCGCAGCAGCAGCCCAAGCCGAACGACGTGCCGGCAGCCGCCCAGCCGGGCGCCGCCGCCGTGCCGGGCACGCCTGGTGCAGCTGCACCCGCCGCAGCCGCGCCGGCAAGCCAGCGCGTCACCGTCACCACCGACCTGGTGAAGGTCGACATCGACACCCTCGGCGGCGTCATCAAGCGCCTCGAACTGCTGAAGTTCCCGGACCACTTCGACAAGACCAAGAACCAGGTGCTGTTCACCGTCGGCGGCCCGAACACCTATCTGGGCCAGACCGGCCTGATCGGCTCGACCCCGGCCGGCGTGCTGCCGAACCACCAGACCCCGTTCACCGTCCGCGGCGGCGCACCCACCCGCGACGCCAACGGCAACGTGCAGCTGGTGCTGGACGCGGAGCAGGGCGGCGTGCGCCTGACCAAGACCTTCACCTTCCGTAAGAACGACTACACCATCGGCGTGCGCCATGACGTGACCAACGTTTCGCAGGCCCCGGTGCAGCCATCGCTCTACCTGCAGCTGCAGCACGACGGCAACAAGCCGGCCAACGACTCGTGGTTCATGTCGAGCTACACCGGCCCGACCCTGTACACCGCGGAAGACAAGTACCAGAAGCTGACCTTCGAAGACATCGAGAAGGGCAAGGCGGAGCACTCGGCCAAGGCCAACAACGGCTGGGTCGCGATCTCGCAGCACTTCTTCGTCTCGGCCTTCATCCCGGCCGACAAGGCGCAGCGCGACATCTACACCAGGAAGATCGCCACCAACCTGTATGCGATCGGCACTGTGCTGCCGCTGGGCACCGTGGCGCCTGGCGCGACCGTCTCGAGCGACGCCCGCCTGTACTCGGGCCCGCAGGACGAGAAGACCCTGGAAACCATCACCCCGGGCCTGGAGCTGGTGAAGGACTACGGCGTGCTGACCATCATCGCCAAGCCGATCTTCTGGGTGATGGACCACCTGCACTCGCTGCTGGGTAACTGGGGCTGGACCATCGTCGCCCTGACCATCCTGATCAAGCTGGCCTTCTTCCCGCTGTCGGCAGCCGGCTACCGCAGCATGGCCAAGATGCGCGTGGTGACCCCGAAGATGCAGGCGATCCGCGAGCGCTACAAGAACGACCCGCAGAAGATGCAGCAGGCCACCATGGAGCTGTACAAGACCGAGAAGATCAACCCGCTGGGCGGCTGCCTGCCGATCCTGGTGCAGATGCCGGTGTTCTTCGCGCTGTACTGGGTGCTGCAGTCCTCGGTCGAGATGCGCGGCGCGCCGTGGATCGGCTGGATCACCGACCTGACCCAGCCTGACCCGTTCTACATCCTGCCGATCATCTACGCGGTCTCGATGTACATCACCACCAAGCTGAACCCGCAACCGACCGATCCGGTGCAGGCGAAGATGATGCTGTTCATGCCGCTGGCGTTCTCGGTCATCTTCTTCTTCTTCCCGTCGGGCCTGGTGCTGTACTGGGTGGTCAACAACATCCTGTCGATCGCGCAGCAGTGGGTGATCACCAAGAAGTTCGAGACGGCGGCTCCGGCGAAGTAAGCTGTTGGCGTTTGTCTTCGGAAGCCCGCGCGATGCGCGGGCTTTTTCTTTTCGTGGATGTGCTGCGAACTTGGGTCCCGGCCTTCGCCGGGACGACGTGCAAAGGTCGCAGGCCTAAAGACCGTCGTTCCGGCGAAGGCCGGAACCCAATTTCGTCGCGCACCGCCACCGCCTCCTTGCACCACATCCCTTACAATCCCCCCATGAAACTCGACACCTCCCCCATTGCCGCCATCGCCACCGCCCCCGGCCGCGGCGGCATCGGCGTCGTGCGCGCTTCGGGCAAGGCGCTCGGCGCGCTGATCGATGCCCTGTTCCCCGGCACGAAGCTGGCCCCGCGCCACGCCACCTACATTCCCTTCAAGGCCGCCAACGGCGACGTGATCGACCAGGGCCTGGCCATGTACTTCCCCGGCCCGCATTCCTACACCGGCGAGGACGTGCTGGAGCTGCACGGCCACGGCGGCCCGGTCGTGCTGCAGATGCTGCTCTCTCGCGTGCTCGAAGCTGGCGGCCCGCTCGGTGTGCGCCTGGCCGAACCGGGCGAATTCACCCGCCGCGCCTTCCTGAACGACAAGCTCGACCTGGCCCAGGCCGAGGCGGTGGCCGACCTGATCGACGCGTCCACCGAGGCTGCCGCGAAGTCGGCCTCGCAGTCGCTGTCCGGCGCCTTTTCGCAGGTCGTGCATACGCTGGTCGACCAGACCATCAACCTGCGCATGCTGGTCGAAGCCACGCTCGACTTCCCGGAAGAAGAGATCGACTTCCTCGAGAAATCGAACGCGCGCGGCCAGCTGGCCGGCATCATCGACGCACTGGAAAACGTGTTCCGCCAGGCGGCGCAAGGCGCGCTGCTGCGCGAAGGCCTGAACGTGGTGCTGGTCGGCCAGCCGAACGTCGGCAAGTCCTCGCTCCTGAACGCGCTGGCCGGGGCGGACGTGGCGATCGTCACGCCGATCGCCGGCACCACGCGCGACAAGGTGACCGAGACCATCCAGATCGAAGGCATCCCACTCAACATCATCGACACCGCCGGCATCCGCACGGATGAAGGGATCGACGTGGTGGAGCGCATCGGCATCGAGCGCACCTGGGGCGAAGTCGGCAAGGCGGATGTGATCCTGCACCTGATGGACGCCAACCTGGGACCGAGCGCGGAAGATGAAAAGATCGTGGCGGCCTTCCCGCAAGGCGTGCCGGTGCTGCGCATCTGGAACAAGATCGACCTGTCGGGCCACAAGCCCTCGATGGACGTGTCGCCCGATGCCACCCACCTGTACCTGTCGGCGAACGAGAAGCTCGGCATCGACCTGCTGCGCGCCGAACTGCTGCGCATCGCGGGCTGGCAGCAGACTGGCGAATCGCTCTACCTGGCGCGCGAACGCCACCTGATCGCGCTGCGCGCCGCACGCGAACACCTGGAGCTGGCGCGCCGGCATGCGATGCAGGACGACCAGTCGCTCGACCTGTTCGCCGAGGAGCTGCGCCTGGCGCAGGACCAGCTCTCCAGCATTACCGGGCAGTTCACGCCGGACGACCTGCTGGGCGTGATCTTCAGCCGATTCTGTATCGGTAAATAAGGCCGGTACGCGTATCGTCACGCTCCAGCCTGTAGGGTGGGCAGCTATGCCGCCCACGCGCTTATAGTTAACAGCAAGATCACTTGCTCGACAACAGAACCTTTACCTATCACCGGTGGGCGGAGAATGTGCCCACCCTACCTGGAGGACAAGATGACGCACACCCGCAGTTGTAACCGGCGCCGGATGATGCAGGGAGGGCTGTTGCTGGCCGCCTGTGGCCTGCTCTCTTCCTGCGCCAGCCTGATCGGCCCGCGCAAGGTCGAGATCCCGCTGCACAAGCTGCAGGCCGGCCTCGAGCGCCGCTTTCCGGTGAATCACCGCCTGATGCAGATCTTCGACATCCGCCTGTCGCGGCCGATGCTGGCGCTCCAGCCGGAACTGGACCGGGTGGCATTGGCGCTCGACGCCTCGGTTGCGCCGCCCTTCGCGCGCGACACCTGGAGCGGCAGCGTGGCCTTCTCCGGCCGCCTGTACGTCGATCCGGGCCGCCCGGCCGTCATGATGGCGGAACCGCGGGTCGACCGCATCGCCATCGGCGCCAATCCCGAAACCGAGCGCCAGCTCGCGCGCGTGGCCAGTACGCTCATCGACACGGTGGTGCGCGACACCCCGGTCTACAGTTTCGACCCCGACGACCTGCGTTATGCCGGCGTCCAGTACATTCCGACCCGGATCGAAACCACACGTTCTGGTTTGCTGGTGACGCTGGAACCCGCGAAATAATATCTAGTAGTATTCCCACCACGCACGCGTTTGCGTGCGTGCAGAAGCTTGGCAATCCGCTATTATTTTCGCGCGTCCTGGCGGGATGCGGTGGAAGTCCTTGCAGGAATTGTTGTTCGCAGGACGAATAAGCAGTTCAGGATTGCAGAGCCAGTCCATTCGGCGCACACTGAAGCGGATTGAATTGCAGTGAACTGCCGTGGCGCGAACCCGCCGCGGTCCGCGCTTGAGGTTTCTCATGGGCACGATGTTCCGCTGAAGTAATCTTGGTTGGACTTCAGTCTGTCGTGTAGGGGGTGGATCTTGGAAACGACACAGGAAAGTTTTCCGGACAACGGACTAGCCACCGAGCCGGTGCTTGCCGCCGTAGGAACGGTGTCTCCTGTCATGCCATCGCGTGCGAGCCTGCCCGCGAAAGGATCGTGCTGGTACTGCGAGAAGCCGCTCGACAGCGTGCGCCGTTTCTGCGGCAAGACCTGCGCCGATTCGTTCGACGAAGAAGCGGAATTTACGCGCTAGGCCGGCGCCCGGCAATTCACTGGGCGTCGAGCACACCCAGCGCCCGTTCGTAATCGAACGCGGCCACCGCCTTCTCCAGTTCCGCCATGCGCGCCGCACCCAGCCGGGTGCGCAGTGCGCTGCGGTTCTCCGCGATGACATTCTGGGCGCCGCTGTCGCCGACGTCGAGCAGGGCGCGCAGGCGCCGTAGGTCGCGCTCGGCCAGCATCGCCTGCGCACCGGCGGTGTCGCCTGCGGATTGCGCCGCCATCAGGCTGTCCACCTGCGCCATCACGCGCGCCAGTTCCGCTTCCATCCGGTCGACCAGGTGAGCATTGGCGTGGGCGCCGCCGCGCAGCTGCTGCTCCACCTCCACCGCCGCTGCGCGCAGGCCGCGCGCTTCGATCATCGCCGCCGCACCCTTGAGGGTGTGGACGACGCGGTGCGCCAGCGTGAGGTCGCCACCGGCAAGGGCTGTGCGCAGGCGCGCCACGTAGCCGGTGTAGTCGGAACGGAAGCGCGCCAGGATGCGCAGGTACATAGCAGCGTCGCCCATCATCCGCTCGACGCCGGCGGCGATGTCGAGCGCCGGGGCGTCGGCGGCGGCCACGAGGTCCGCGCTCACCGCGTCGTGAACGACCAGTCGCGGGTGACGGGGGCGCCGTTCACCGTGCCGGCGAAGCTGACGTCGTAGGTGGTGGCGGCCTTGAGCGGCGCCAGCGGGACGATCGCGATGGCGGTGCGCTGGCTGGCGGTCGCCGACGAGTTCACCACCTGCACCTGCAGGTTGGCGCCACCACGCGGACGCACGGTGAAGGTCTGCATCGTCATTGGAGCGTCGATGTTGGCGTGCACGCTGATCGGGTAGCCGACCTCGTTAATGCCTTGCACCGGATCCGGATCTTCGCTGTCGCTCATGAAATTCGGCGTCACGCCGGTCTGGCCGCTGAAGGGCCAGATCACGACGCTGCCCGCGGCGATGCCGGGGCCGAAGCCGTTGCGGGTCGCGAAGTCGGCGGTGAAGTAGTGATAGCCGCCCGAGGAAAACGCCGCGCCGGTGCCGATCTCGCGGAACTTCGGCTCGAACATCACGAAGCGGTGATAGATCGCGGTGATCAGTTCCTCCGCCATGTAGAAGCCGTTGCCGTTGGTGGTGCCCGAGATCACCTCGCCATAGGCATAACCGTTGGCCGGAATGGTGTAGCCGGCCGCGTTCAGGCGGTCCTTCAGGGTCGTGCCGGTGAAGCCCGGCCTGCCGGCCTGCTGGTCGTGGCTCATGATGTTATTGGTGCGCAGGTACTCGGAGTGGCCCAGCGCCGCATTGTTGATCATCGCGTTCTCGGTCACCGTCGGCACGCCGAGCTGGGTGCGGCGGTAGTTGATCCAGTTGCGGCCATCGATGGCGACGTTGCCCACCGAGACAGGCGCGTTCGCGCCTGGCACCGCGCTCGGGGTAGCCGGGGTGCTAGCGGGCGGGGTGTTGCCCGATGGGACGGCGGTCATGCCGCTCGAACTGTCGCCGCCACCGCCACCGCAGGCGGCCAGGGTCGATGCGGCCACCAATGCGGCGATGAGGGAACGCCAGTGCGGCATATAGCTCATTTAGCAACTCCTGTCAACACTTTAAATGAAGCGACATTCTAGAGCAAAACACCGGTCCATGCCCGCGACGGTGTTGTGCGACGCCAGCTTATTTAGGTGCCTGTAGAATATGGCATCACCCTTATTGTCGAGTCGTCAATTGTCGCCATCCAAGCCCACCAGCCGCGAACGCCTTGCGCGTGCCAAGTTCGCCCTGCCCAGTCTCGTGACGCTGCTGTCGATTGCCTGCGGCTTCGGCAGCATCGTGATCTCGGTGGACAATGCGCACGTCGGCGCCCCCGCCGACTACCGCCTGGCGGCGATCCTGCTGGTGCTGGCCGGCGTCTTCGACGCCCTCGACGGCTTCGTGGCGCGCGTGACCAAGACCCAGTCCAGCTTCGGCGTGCAGCTCGACTCGATCGCCGACGTGATGAACTTCGGCTGCGCTCCCGGCCTGCTGTTGTATTGCTATGGCTTCGCGCAGATGAGCGCCGCGCATCCGACCCTGGTGCGCATGGGCGGCCTGGCCTGCTTCGTGTTCGTGGCCTGCGGCGCCTTGCGCCTGGCGCGCTTCAACGTGATGGTCGGCCGCACCGACCCGCGCTACTTCGTCGGCATGCCGATCACCGCGGGCGCGGCCTGCGTGGCCTCGGTGGTGGTGGCCTGGCCCGATCCGGCCACCACCATGGCCCAGTGCTTCGCCATCGTCGCGCTGATGCTGGCGGTGGGCACGCTGATGGTATCGACGGTGCGCTTCCCCAGTTCGAAGCACCCGCGCGGCAAGGTGATGCTGGCGTTGCTGGCCGTGTGCGCGGTGCTGCTGGCGATCCTGCAGACGCGCTTCTTCGTGCTGTTCTTCCTGGTCTACGTGTGCGCGACCCTGCTGCTCAACATCGCCTGGCGCACCGGCTGGCGCGGCATCGCGCCGCCGCAGGTGTACGAGGACTGAATTGACAGGGTCCTATCTGGGCCGGGGCTGGCGCTCACTGTGGGAGTTCCGGCCGGACCCCGAGGCGCCGCTCGGCGCACGCCTGCTGGTCGCGTCCGGGATGGCAGTGGCCCTCGCCCTGGGGCTGATGAGCTTTGTCGAGGTGTTCGGCACGGTCGAGTGGCCGAACTGGTGGTGGGCCTCCATGCTGCCCAACATCGGCATCTGCCTGTGCATCGTGCATACCCTGTTCGGCGTGCTGCGCCTGGGGGCGCGCTGGCTGCCGGCGCCGCTCGTCAGGCGCATGTCCGGTGTACGCGACATCCGCGCCGGCATGGCGCTCAGCGCCCTGGCCCTGGGCGGCATCATCCTCGGCCTGGCCGTCGGCTTTACCATCGTGCCGATCCTGGTCGGCTTCGACATGCGGCGCATGTTCATTTCGCTGCCCGCGCCCCTGACCAAATTCGCGGTCTTCCTGCTGTTCGTCATGGCGCTCAACTGGGCGTGGTGGCGTTCGCGCCTGCGCCGGCAGCAGCTGCAGGCGGAAGCGCTCGATGCGCGCCTGCGCCTGCTGCAGGGGCAGATCGAGCCGCACCTGCTGTTCAACACCCTGGCCAACATCCAGAGCCTGATGGATTACGACCCGCCGCGGGCCAAGCGCATGCTCGAGACCTTCTCCGGCTACCTGCGCGCCGGGCTGTCGCAGTTGCGCCAGACCGACAGCACGCTGCAGGCCGAGCTCGAGATGGTGCACAGCTACCTGTCCCTGCTCAAGATCCGCATGGAGGAGCGGCTGTCCTTCCACATCGATGCCGATGACGAAGCACGCTCGGCGCGCATGCCGACGCTGATGCTGCAGCCGCTGGTGGAGAACGCCATCCACCACGGCCTCGAACCGAAGCTCGAAGGCGGCCGCGTGAGCGTCAGCGCCAGGGTGGATGCCGGCCGCCTCATCGTACGCATCGCCGACGACGGCGTCGGCCTGGACGCGCCGCGGCGACGCCTGCGTCCCGGGGCGGGGATGGCGCTGGCCAACCTGCGCTCGCGCCTGCACACGCAGTTCGGCGCCGACGCCAGCCTGACCCTGCAAGCAACGGGCGACGGCGCCGAGGTCGTGCTCGAGCTTCCCTTTGTCGCCGGCGCCGTGTCGCAGCGGATCGCGGCATGACGCGCGCCCTGATCGCGGACGACGAACCGCACCTCGCGCTCTACCTGCGCGACCAGCTGCTGGCGCTGTGGCCTGGCCTGGAAATCGTCCATCTCGCCCGCAACGGCGTCGAGGCTGCGGCCCGGATCGCCGAGCTGGAGCCGGACCTGGCCTTTCTCGATATCCAGATGCCGGGCCTGTCCGGCCTCGAGGTGGCGCAGGGCATCGAGGGCAGCACCCGCGTCGTCTTCGTCACCGCCTTCGACGAATTTGCCCTGCAGGCATTCGAGCATGCGGCGCTCGACTACATCCTCAAGCCGGTGGACACGGCACGGCTGGCCCGTACCGTGGCGCGCCTGCGCGCCGCTCCCGCCACCCTGCCGGCAGGGCCGGCGCTGGCGCAGGCATTGCAGCAGCTGACCGCCGCGCCCGCCCGCCCCAGGCTGCGCTACATCCTTGCCGGCCAGGGCGAGCGCACGCGCCACCTGGACGTGGCCGACATCCGCTTCTTCCAGGCCGACGACAAGTACACGGTCGTCGCCAGCGTCCACGGCGAATACCTGATCCGGACCACGATCACCGACCTGGCCGCACAGCTCGATCCGGAACAGTTCTGGCAGGTGCACCGCTCCACCGTGATCAACCTGGCCTGGCTCGATGGCACGCGCCGCGACGACGCCAGCCGCCTGTTCCTGCGCATGCGCGGCCACGATGCCGAGCTGCCGGTCAGCCGCGCCTTCGTGCACCTGTTCAGGGCCATGTAGCCCGTCCGTCCGGCTCGCCATTCGTCGCCCACGCTGTCGATCCGTCGCAAAGCGGGTGCGCCGGCCCTGGGTTCGCGGCGATGCTGGCGTTTTCCACCATGGAGACGCCATGTTCAAGCCTGCACTGACCCTGTCCGCCCTTTGCCTGAGCGCCGCCGCCATTGCGGCTCCTCCTGCCCCCGTCATCGACACCATCGGTGGGCGCCAGGTCGAATCGCTGACGATCCGCCATCCGACGTCGAAGGACGTGGTGGTGTTCGAGGGCGGCTCGCGCAACACGATCGAGAAATGGGGGCGGGTGCCCGAGCAGCTCGCACACGAGGCTACGGTGTTCGCCTATAACCGCCCGGGATACGGCAACAGCGGCGAGGCCACGACGCCGCGCGACGGCCGCACCATCGTCGAGGAGCTGCGCGCCGTCCTGCGCCACAAGGGCCTCAAGCCGCCCTACGTGTTGGTCGGGCATTCGCTGGGCGGCCTGTACATGCAGCTGTTCGCCCGCGCCTACCCAAGCGAGGTGAAAGGCCTGGTGCTGGTGGACGCGCTGTATCCGGGCATGGTCAAGAAGACGGACGATTTTCCCTTCATGACGCGCCTGGCCGGCAGGCTGGCCTTTTCCGGCACGGTCTGGCGCGAGATCGAAAAGATCGACGATACCGGCGAGATGGTGCTGGCGCTGGGCGGCATCGACGACAAGCCGATCGTGCGCCTGGTGAACCAGCCGGTCTCCAGCACCGCGATCGCGGTCGATTTCGGCGCGTTCCGGATGGATGAACAGACGCGCAGGCAGGTGCGCGCGCTCTATCCGAAGGCAAGGAAGGTAGTGGTCGACTCCAGCCACCAGATGGCGCTCACCTCGCCGGAGGTCGTGACGGCGGCGGTACGGCAGGTGCTGGCGGCGACGGAGAGCCTGACCACCGCGGCGCGCTGAGCAAGCCGGGCTGGCTTACACGAACTTGTCGAGCATCGCCGCCAGGTGGGCGGCGCGTGCCTGGGCTTCGGGCAGGTCGGCGGCATTGCCGGTCTGGGTCTGGACCGCGCCCGCAAGCAGCTGCACGAAGGAGCGGTCGAGCGCCTTGCGCGCCGCCGCCATCTGTTGGGCCACGGCGTCGACATCCGACGGTTCGGCCGCCAGCGCCACCAGCTTCTGCACCCCGCGCAGCTGGCCTTCGATGCGCGCCAGCCGGTTCAGCAGGTCCTTCTTCTGCTGGGCAGTGAGGGCGCTGCCCTCGACGATCTTGAGCGGGGTGTCGGCCATGACCGATCGCCTTATGCCACTTCGTGCCCGCGCGCCGCGCGCAGGATGCGGAACCAGTCGCCGCGTTCGAGCTGGAACTGCGTTCCCGCCACCGCTTCGCGGATCGCCTCGAAGCGTCCGGTGCCGGTGAGCGGGATCGGGCGGCTCGGCAGCTGCATGATCCAGGCGAACAGCACGCTGGCGAACGGCTTTTCCATGCGCCCGGCGATTTCCTGGATGACGGTGCGCACGTCCAGCGCGCGCGCGTCGTTCGAGGTGAACAGGCGCCCGCCGCCCAGCGGCGACCAGACCATCGGCGCGATGCGCAGGTCCTGCATGCCGTCGAAGGTCTCGTCGAACATCGGCGTGGTGACCATCGGCGAGAATTCGACCTGGTTAGTGGCGAGCGGCACGCGGCGGTTCAGGCATTCGAACTGGTGGCGCGTGAAGTTCGACACGCCCACATGGCGCACCTTGCCGTCCTGCTGCAGGCGGGCGAAGGCTTGCGCGATCTCGTCGAAGTCCATCAGCGGGTCGGGGCGGTGGATCAGCAGCAGGTCGAGGTGATCGGTGCCCAGCTGGCGCAGCGATTCCTCGGCCGATGCAATGATGTGGCCAGCGCTGGTGTCGTAGTGCTGGATGCCGTGCTGCGGGCGCTTCGGCGAGACCAGCTTGATGCCGCACTTGCTCACCAGTTCGATGCGGTCGCGCAGCAGAGGCTGGGCGCGCAGGGCTTCGCCGAACACGCCCTCGACGCCGTAGTTGCCGTAGATGTCGGCGTGGTCGAAAGAGGTGACCCCGAGTTCGATGCACTGCTCGATGAAGGCCACGCGCTGCGCGACCGACATGCCCCAATCGTTCATGCGCCACATGCCGGCCACGATGCGCGAGAGTTCGAGGCCGCCGTCGCGGGTGGCGATGCGGGGGCAGTGCAGGTCGGAAGGGAGCGGGAGGGTCATCGGGCGCTTTCTTGTGACGGAATGGCACGATTATAGCGGTGCAAGCGAGGGCTATCTGGGTGCACGCAAAATTGGGTTCCGGCCTTCGCCGGAACGACGGTCTTTGGGCTAACCACTAAGGGTTGAGCCGTCGTTCCGGCGAAGGCCGGAACCTAAGTTCGGAACAAGCCACCAACGCATCCTTGCGCCGGAAAACAAAAAGCCCGCCCGGCTTTCGCACGGACGGGCTTTTGACAAAACGATCAGCCGATCACTGCATCCACAGGCGCATCGAATCCCATGCGCGGCCGAAGATGCTCGCTTCCGGCACCTCGGCCAGCGTCACCAGCGGCAGCGCGATCAGCGGCTTGCCGTCGACCATCATCTTCACGGTGCCGACCTGCGCGTTGCGCGCCAGCGGGGCGACCAGCGGGTCCTTGCGTTCGAGGACCGGCTTGAGCTTGCCGGCCACGCCCTTCGGCACGGTCACCAGCACGTCGCGGTTGAAGCCGAGCTTCACTTCCGACTCCGAGCCCTTCCACACCGGCACGGTCGCCACCGCCTGGCCCTTCGAGTACAGGCGCACGGTGTCGAAGTTCTGGAAGCCCCAATTCAGCAGCTTCTGGCTTTCCTGGGTGCGCACCGCGTCCGAGGCGGTGCCCAGCACCACCGAGATCAGGCGGCGCTGGCCGGCGTTGCCGTTCGGGCGGCGCGCCGAGGCGATCATGCTATAGCCCGAGGAGTCGGTGTGGCCGGTCTTCATGCCGTCCACGGTCGGGTCCAGCCACAGCAGGCGGTTGCGGTTCTGCTGGGTGATCTTGTTGTAGGTGTACTGCTTGATCGAGTCGATCTTGTAGAACTCCGGGAAGTCCTTGATCACATTCGCCGCCAGCACCGACAGGTCGCGCGCGGTCGAGTAGTTGTTCGCATCCGGCAGGCCGTGCGGGTTGGCCCAGCGGGTGCCCTTCAGGCCCATGCGCTCCGCTTCCCGGTTCATCAGGGTCACGAAGGTGCCTTCGTCGCCCGCCACCGCTTCTGCCAGCGCCACCGCCGCATCGTTACCCGACTGGATCATCAGGCCGTGCAGCAGGTCGTTGACCGACACCGGCGTAGCCGGGTCGATGAACATCTTGGAGCTGCTGCCGTCGACCTTCCAGGCGCGGGTCGAGACGTTCACCATCGTGTCCAGCGTCAGGCGCTTGTCGTGGATCGCGCGGAAAGTCACGTAGGCCGTCATCACCTTGGTGAGCGAGGCCGGTTCGATGCGGGCGTTCGGGTCTTGGGCTGCGATGACCTGGCCACTCGTTGCATCGAGCAGCAGCCACGACTTGGCTGCGATGGACGGTGCCGGCACGGTCTGTGCGCTGGCCGAGGCCATCAGCAGGCTGGCGGCCACGGCCGCTAACAGTTTTTTCATGGGAGTGTTCGTCTGTAAAAAAAGCTAATGCAGAAGCGCGCAAGGCAATATCTCAAGATATTGCCTTAGGAGAAGAGCCTAATTATTGCACAGCGTTGGCGTCAAATGTCACGCCGCCACATTTCTACGACAAGATTTTTAATGTGGCCGAGCTTGCGGTGGAAGAAGTGGTCGGCGCCCGGGATCACCGTCACCGGGATGTCGAGCGGGCGCGCCCAGTCGAAGACTTCCTGCAGCGTGATCGTATCGTCAAGTTCGCCGTGGATCAGGATGGTGTCTGCCGGTACCGGCGGCATCGGCCACTTGCCGGCCGCGGTGCCGACCAGCACCAGGCGCTCGGCCGGGCGGCCTTCCGCAATGAGGCGCTGCTGGAACTGGGCCTGCACGAAGGTGCCGAAGGAGAAACCGGACAGCGCGACCGGCAGGCCCGGGTACTGTTCGGTCATGTGCCTGTACATGATGTCCATGTCGTCCACTTCGCCGCGGCCGTCGTCGTGCACGCCTTCGGACTCGCCCACGCCGCGGAAGTTGAAGCGCGCGGTGGCATAGCCCAGGTTGACGAAGGTGCGCGCCAGCGTCTGCGCCACCTTGTTTTCCATGGTGCCGCCGTACAGCGGGTGCGGGTGCGCCACCAGGGCGATGCCGCGCGGTGGGTCTTCCGGCAGGTCGAGGATGCACTGCATCTTGCCGGCGTGGCCGTCGAGGGTAAACTTGTGCGAATACTTGTTCATGCTTGGTGCGTTATCAGATTTTCAGGCGTTCCACGACCTTGCCGCCGATGAGGTGGGTGTCGATGATGTCGTCGATGTCGGCGTTGTCCACGTAGGTGTACCAGGTGCCTTCCGGGTAGACCACGAGCACCGGGCCTTCTTCGCAGCGGTCCAGGCAGCCGGACTGGTTGATGCGCACCTTGCCTTCGCCGTTCAGGCCGAGTTCCTTGATGCGCTTCTTGGCGTGCTTCTGGGCCTTCTCGGCGCCGCACTTGCCGCAGCTCTGGCGCGCATCCTTGCCTTCGCGCTCGTTCATGCAGAAGAAAACGTGGTGCTGGTAATAGGGTTTGGCGTCGTCGTTCATGTCGGTCTCGTCATAGGGAGGGCGGGCGCAAGGCGCAATGATACGGCATCAAGCCTGGTCCGGCGCGCCGGGACGCGGCTCCTGGCGGTTCAGCTGGTGCGAAGGCAGCAGCAGGAACCAGAGCGCAAAGAAAGGCCACATCAGGGACAGGAACTGGGCCGCCCCGTTAAAGTTCAGGAACTTCCCCTGCACCCAGCCCTGCAGGGTGGAGACGAAATACGGGTTCACCGGCACCGTGTTGACCACGATGAGGCTCAGCACCAGGGTCACCACGGCCAGGCGCCGCTGCGCCACCTGGGGCGCGAACACCAGCCCGGCCAGCATGAGCATGCCGATGATGAAGCCGCCCTCGGCGCCCGGCGTCACCCACACGAAAGCGTTATCGGGCCGGAACAGCAACGAACTGGCCAGGGTCTTGACCAGCAGCGCGATCGCGAGGAAGCCCACCATCAGCAGGAAACGCGGGGCGCTGCGGCGCACCAGGCACATCAGGGTCAGCACGGCGCCGGTCATGCCGCAGGCCGTGATGATGGTTTCGGACAGCCAGTACTGCTCCACCGTCATCACCGCGTCCGGGCGCAGCATGGCGACCAGGTCGATCTCGGTATCGAACAGGCGTGACAGCCAGCCGGAGATGATCGGCAGCACCTGGCCGTGCCCGAACAGGTAGCTCTGCGGGTAGATCTGCGCCAGCGGCCACAGGGCGACCAGCACCAGGCCCTGGCTGGCATAGGGCGCGAACCAGCGCCGGCGCAGCTGGAACAGGCGGCTGCGGTCGAGCAGGCCGGGCGCCCACCAGGCGCCCAGGATGGCGCCCACCAGGCAGCCGCCGGCATTCGTCATCAGGTCGAGGTTGGAGGGCACGCGGCTGGGCAGGAAGTTCTGCACCGTTTCCATCGCGATCGTCACCAGCACGCCGCCAATTGCGGCCACCAATACCGCCCAGATGCCGCGGATGCGCGGGTAGATCGACAGCACCAGCAGCACGCCCAGCGGCACGTAGCCGAACACGTTGACGCCGACGTCGAAGCCGGTCCAGTAGCGCTGCTTGACCAGGTTCAGGAAGGTGAACAGCGGCAGGCCGCTGTCGCGCCAGCCGGTGAACGGGTACCAGCTGGCGTAGACGATCAGGAGCAGGTAGGCCAGCAGCGCCGCCCGTGCGATCGGCGAGCCGCGTCCTTCACGCGGGCGTTCGCGCTGATCGACGACGGCGGTCGGCTTGGTCATCGCTTGCGGGTGTCGACCGTCGCCAGCCAGGCCAGGATGTCGGCTGCGATGGCGTCGGTGCTGGCGGCGAGGGCGCGCGCGCCGCCCGGCGCATCGGCGCTCGGGGCCGGGGTGGTGCGGGTGAAGGTGCGCTGGTCGAGCAGGCGGTGGTCGCTGAACAGCGAGGCGCGCAGGGTGACCTGGCCTTCGCTCTGGGCCACGCCGGTAAAGGCGTGGACGAAGTCGTCCACTTCAACCCGCAGCAGCGGCACGCCGGTGGAGGCGTCGGTGGCGGTCAGCACCTTCATGCCCGACTGCGCCAGGCGCGTCTTGACGCGCTGGGTCAGCATCTGCAGCGGGTTGCCGGCCCAGCGGCTGTGGGCATAGGTGCGGGCCTGCAGCGCGTCGGCGTAGTTCAGGCGGTAGAACATGCGCTCGTTCTCGAGGGCTTCCGGGCCGGTGGCGTCCATCACGACGATGGCCGCCATCGTGGCCGGGGCGCCGGCCTGCTGGGTCATGGTCGCCGGACCGAAATCGTAGGTCGTGCTTTCCTGGGCCTTCTTGCTGGCGCAGCCGGCCAGCACGAGGGCCAGGGCGAGGGCGGTAAAGGAGCGGTATGCGGTCACGGTGGTCCTCATTTGGTCGGGGGCACGAAGCCGGGTTCGCCCGGGCCCGGCTGGGCGCTCGGGGCGCCGAACAGGATGCTCTGCGGGCGGTCGGACAGCGAAGTCGCGGTGCGCTTCACGGCGCGCAGGGCGCCGCGCGCCTCGTCGGTCATCTCGACGACGTGCGGCAGGGTTTCGAGTTCGAGTTCGCTGGTGGCCGACTGCAGCGAGCCGACCGCGCCGTTCAGGCGCTCTAGCGGGCCGTCCGGCGCCTGCAGGCGGGTCGCCAGCTGGTTGTAGTTGTTGGCGGTGGCGGTGATGCTGCCGGCCGCGGCGTCGAAGGACGTCAGGCTGCGTTCCAGCTTGGCGGTCAGCGCCGGCATGCGGTCGATGGTCGGCTCCAGCTTTTGCGGGATGGCAGCATAGGCGTCGGCGGCCTTGCCGATGCTGTCGAACGCGCCGACGATGGTCTTCTGGTTCTCCGGCCCCAGCATCTGGTCCAGGCTCGCGGTGATCTTCTCGGCGCGCTCGAGGATGGCCAGGCCGCGCTTTTCCAGCTGGTCGAGCAGGCCCGGACGCAGCGGGATGCGCGCCGGACGGTCTTCGCTGGCGGCCAGGCGCGGCGAGCCGGTACGGTCGTCGTCGAGCTGGATGAAGGCGATCCCGGTCACGCCCTGGTAGCCGAGCGAGGCGAAGGTGGTGGTGGTGATCGGCGAATCCTGCTTGACCGACAGGCGGATCAGGATCTGTCCCGTCACGCGCGGGTCGAACACGATCTCGTCGACGCGGCCCACTTCCAGGCCGCGGTAGCGCACCGTGGCCTGCGGGTTCAGGCCCGGGATCGACTGCGTGGTGACGATCTCGTAGGGCAGCAGTTCGGTGCGGTCGCGGTTGAACCACAGACCGGCCAATACGGCGGCGATCACCAGGGCGATCGTAAAGACGCCTGTCATCAGGGCATACGACCTGTTTTCCATATTCAGTCCTCCAAATCGTTCTGGGCGTGGCGCTCTTCGAGCACTTCCAGCGCCCGCTGGCCGCGCGGGCCCAGGAAAAAGTGTTTGATGAACGGATGCTGGACCCGCAGCACGTCACAGGCCGGCCCGACCGCGAGCACGTGCTTTTCCGCCAGCACGGCGATGCGCGACGAGAGGGCGAACAGCGTGTCGAGGTCGTGGGTGACCATCACCACGGTCAGCTTCAGTTCACTGTGCAGGGTCTGGATCAGCGCCACGAAGGAGTCCGACAGGTCGGGGTCGAGGCCCGCCGTGGGTTCGTCCAGGAACAATAACTGCGGTTCGAGCGCCAGGGCGCGCGCCAGGGCCACGCGCTTGATCATCCCGCCCGACAGGTCGGACGGCATCTTGTTGGCGTGCTCGGGGCCCAGGCCCACCATGTCCATCTTGAGCAGCACGGCGTCGCGGATCACGTCCTCGGGCAGCGCGCGCAGCTCGCGCATGGGGAAGGCAATGTTGTCGAACACAGTCAGGGCCGAGTACAGCGCGCCCTGCTGGAACAGCATGCCCCAGTGGTTGCGCATGCGCTGCAGCTGCTGGGCGTCGGCCTCGGTGATGTCCTGGCCGAACACCTTCACGCAGCCCTGGCTCGGCCGCTCCAGGCCCAGCATCTGGCGCAGCAGCACGGTCTTGCCGGTGCCGGAGCCGCCCACGATGGTGAGGATCTCGCCGGCGTAGATGTCGAGGTTCAGGTCCTGGTGCACCACCGTGCGGCCGAAACGCGTCCACAGGTTGCGGATCTCGACCACCGGTGGCCCCACATCCTCGTCGGGGCGCTTGTTCAGTTGCTGCGGCTGGCGTGGTTTGGTATCGGCCATCAGAACCCCACGTCGTTGAAGATGATGGCGAACACGGCGTCGGCCAGGATCACCACGGTGATCGCGGTAACGACGGCGGTGGTGGTGCCGCGGCCCAGGCTTTCCGTGTTCGGCTGGATGCGCAGGCCGAAGTGGCAGGACACCAGCGCGATCAGCATGCCGAAGGCGCAGCCCTTGAGCAGGCCGATGGTGTAGTTCACCACCGGCACCGCGTCCGGCAGCTTCTGGATGAAATAACGGAACGACAGGCCCAGCTCGATCTTGGCCGAGACCATGCCGCCGATCAGGGCCATGGCGTCGGTCCACACCACCAGCAGCGGCATCGAGATGGCCAGCGCGATCACCTTCGGCATGATCAGACGCTGGCCGTGCGAAATGCCCATCACCAGCATGGCGTCGAGTTCCTCGGTCACCCGCATCACGCCCAGCTGCGCCGTGATGGACGAACCGGAGCGGCCCGCCACCAGGATCGCCGCCAGCAGCGGGCCGAGCTCGCGGATCACCGCCATGCCCAGGATGTTAACAATATAGATGTCGCCGCCGAACATGCGCAGCTGCTGCGACGACAGGAAGGAGAGAACGATCCCGATCAGGAAGCCGACCATGGCCGTGATGCCGAGCGCCTGGAAACCGGAGTGGTAGATATTGGCCGAGATCTCGCGCCAGGGGCCGGCCATCGGACGCCGGATGAAGCGGCCGATGTCGATGATCAGCTGGCCGATCAGGCCCACGAAGGCCCGCAGGTGCTCGAAGAACGTGAGCACGCCACCGCCCAGCACGATCAGCCAGTTCAGCGGACTGACGCGCTGGCGCGGCAGCTTGATGGCGCTGGCCTTCTCGATGCGGCCGAACAGCTCTTCGTGGTTGGGGTCGAGTTTGAGCTGCGCGGGACGCTGCTTGCCCCAGGCGTTCCAGAACATCTGGGCGCCCACGTGGTCGAGGCGCTCGATGCCGGACAGGTCCCATGCCAGGGTGTGCTTGTGCTTCAGGCCGCGCAGCGTGCGGTTGATCGCCTTGAGCACGCCTTTGTGCGACAGGGTGTGCACCTGCCATACGCCGCTCGCCATGACAGACTGGCCCGCGCTGTCGGCGGACCCGGGATGCTGGATGGTTAATATTGGCGCATTTTCAATCTGCATTGCGCCAGTGTAAAAGAGAATCGTTATCGCTGCTACACGGTATCTAACATAGCTAGGCAGCCAGGTGGCGAACCTGGCGTTCCGGCGCCGCCGCCGCCGGCTTGGGCAGGTGGACGGTGTCCACCTTGCCCGCGTAGTCCGAGGCCAGCAGCGCCGCCGCATCCGCGCGCGCCATGCCGCGCAGCTGCAGCCATTCCTGCACCAGCTTGGCCAGTTTCTCGAGTGCGATGCGGTGGGTGGCATCCGTCCTGGTATAGATCCAGTCGGAAAAGGCCATGAAGTTGTCGAACGGTGTCTCGCCCAGCAGCACGCGGGTGGTGTTGGCGAAGCGGCCCGAATTGGCGACCAGGTCCCAGTAGCGGGCAAAGCGCACCAGGCGCTGCATGGTCGGGAAGTCGACCTGCTTCGTGGCCAGCACGGTGTAGGGCGGGTAGGGATCGTAGACCATGCCGAAGGGCTCGGTGTGGCGGATGATCGGCGTGCCGCGCAGGCGCTTGAGGATGCCGAACTGGATCTCCTGGGCCCCAAGTTTGACCAACTGGTCAAATCCGCGCGCGAAGCTGGCCACGTCCTCGCCCGGCAGGCCGGCGATCAGGTCCACGTGCAGGTGGGTAGTCGAGTGTTCGGTCAGCCAGCGGATGTTGTCGGCCGCCTTGGCATTGTCCTGGCGCCGGCTCACCAGGGCCTGCACCTCCGGGTTGAAGCTCTGGATGCCGATCTCGAACTGCAGCGCGCCCGGCGGGAATTTGGCGATGGTTTCCTTCAGCGCTTCGGGCAGGTGGTCGGGA
This sequence comes from Massilia sp. IC2-477, assembly GCF_020707265.1. Taxonomy (GTDB): domain Bacteria; phylum Pseudomonadota; class Gammaproteobacteria; order Burkholderiales; family Burkholderiaceae_D; genus Telluria. Next base: position 3,832 of record NZ_JAJFEQ010000002.1, on the reverse strand, counting down.
ACCAGCTCGAAGTGGGCGTAGACCGGGTCGTCCGGATTCGCTGCCAGCTTGTCGAGGAAGAACTGCATGATGCGCAGGCTGGTCTTGACGTTCAGGTTGAAGGTGCGGTCGACGAACTTGAACAGGCGCGCGCCGCGTGCGTACAGCGATTCCATCTCGGCCAGGAAGGCATCCAGCGGGAAGGGCCAGGCGGTCTTGTCCAGCGAAGACAGGCAGAACTCGCACTTGAACGGACAGCCGCGCGAGGCTTCCACATACAAGGTGCGGTGGGCGATGTCTTCGTCACTATATAAAGAATAGGGCAGGGCGATCTCCGCCATCGGCGGCTGCACCCCGGCGTGCACCTTCATCAGGGGCTTGGGCCCGTTCAGGATCTCGCCGCACAGCTTGGGAAAGGTGACGTCGCCCCAGCCGGTGACCACGTAGTCGGCCAGACGCACGATCTCCTGTTCGCCCGTCTCGTGCGAGACCTCCGGGCCGCCCAGCACGATCGTGACCTGGGGCGCGACGCGCTTGAGCATCGCCACCAGCCGGGTCGTCTCTTCCACGTTCCAGATATAGACCCCCAGGCCGACGATGCGCGGCCCGTGCGCCAGGATGCGTTCGACCAGGTCGCTCGTCTTGGCGCCGATGACGAATTCCTGGATCCGGGTCTGCGCCTCTAGCTGTCCCATGTTCGCCAGCAGATAGCGCAAGCCGAGCGAGGCGTGCGTGTAGCGGGCGTTGAGAGTGGAAAGCAGGATGGTCATGGCGGGCGCCTGGTACGGAAAAGCCGCCATTTTAAGCGCTGGCGTCGCAGAAAGCGCTGGCATCCTGCCAAGCGAGAGATGGAGGCGGAGGCAGGGTGTGGCTAAAGTGCGAATCGTACTTACAAACGCAACAATTTATTCGCTCTGCATATCGTGCGCGTATTGTTCAGCGTTACAGTGACGCGCTGTTCCAAATTTACAATCTTCGCGCCCAACCGCAGAAAGGCCGTTCATGCAAGGTCGCACCAGCGCATTCCAGCATCCCTACAAGCTTCTGTTCGCAACAACGATCGCACTGGCGCTGGCCGCATGCGGCCGCAGCGAGGAAGAAGTCCAGTCGGCGACCATGTCGTCGACCGCCGGCCACATCGTGTCCTCGGCACGCATCAAGGTCGACGTCGCCCGCACCAGTCACGGCATCCCGCACGTGCGCGCCACCGATTTCCGCAGCCTGGCCTACGGTCTGGCCTATGCCTACGCCCAGGACAACGTCTGCATGTTCGCCGACTCGGTGCTGACCGTGCGCGGCGAGCGCTCGCGCTACTTCGGCGCCGAGGCGCGCCCGCGCCAGCGCACCGGCGACGAGTACGGCGGCGGCAGCGGCTTCATGGACCTGAAGAACGGCGACAGCGACTTCTTCTTCAAGGGTTACCTCGACATCGGCCAGCTGCGCGCCGGTTATGCGTCCGGCGCGTCCGAGCCGCGCCAGCTGCTCGAAGGTTTTGTGGAGGGCTACAACCGCTACCTCAAGGACTACGCCGGCAAGCTGCCGGCGGCCTGCGCCGGCGCGAAGTGGGTCAAGCCGATCGACTTCGACGACATGGCGCTGGTGGTGGCCGAAAAGGCGCTGCACGCCTCCGGCCAGGTCTTCGCCGCCGATTTCGTCGCGGGCGGCCGCGTGCCGGGTGCACCGGTACAGCTGGCCAAGCTGGCGCCGCGCAAGCTCGACACCAGCACCCTGGTGGCCCAGCTCGACAAGCTGCGCGAGCAGGGCATCGGCAGCAATGCGCTGGCAGTCGGCAAGGACCATTCCAGCAATGGCCGCGGCCTGCTGCTGGGGAACCCGCACTTCCCGTGGACCACCTCGGACCGCTTCTACCAGGCGCACCTGACGGTCCCGGGCCGCTATGACGCCATGGGCGTGATCATCGGCGGCGTGCCGGCGGTCGTCATCGGCTTCAACAAGGACGTGGCCTGGAGCCATACGGTCACCACCGCCTACCACTTCAACACCTTCCGCCTGGCGCTGGACGCTACCGACCCGACCGGCACCACCTACCTGTACGACGGCCAGCGCCGCAAGATGACGTCCAAGACCGTCACCGTCGAGGCCCTGCAGGCGAACGGATCGCTGGCCCGGACCAGCAAGACCTTCTACTTCAGCCACCAGGGCGCGATCATCGTGCGTCCGGAGGCAGGCATGACCTGGTCTTCGCAGGCAGCCTTCGTGCTGGCCGACCCGAACCGCCACAACACCCGCATGATCGAGCAGTGGCTGGGCATCGGCAAATCGGGCAGCGTGCGCGAGCTGAAGGCATCGCTCGACAAGGTGGTGGGCCTGCCCTGGGTGAACACGGTCGCGGCTGACCGCGACGGCAATACCCTGTATGCGGATGCCAGCGTGGTGCCACATATGTATACCGACAAGTTCATCAACGGCTGCCTGCTGCTGCAGGAAGCGCTCATGTTCGACGGTTCGAGCAGCGGCTGCGGCGCAGGCCAGGACCGCGGCGCACCAAACGGCGTCTTCTCACCGGCCAACGCGCCGTGGATGATGCGCACCGACTACGTCGGCAACTCGAACGACAGCTACTGGCTGACCAATCCGAAGTCGCTGCTGAACGGCCCGGCTCCCTACGGCTACTCGCCGCTGTATGGCAGCGTCGGCATCGAGCAGAGCCTGCGCACCCGCGTCGGCTTCCGCCAGCTCGAAGAACTGCTGGCGCAAAAGCGCCGGATCGGCCTGACCGACATGCAGGCGCTGGCCTTCTCGAACCGCGTGCACGCGGCCGAGCTGGTGCTCCCGGAACTGCTGCCGGCCTGCGCAGGGTCCGCCGACGCACAGGTGCGCCAGGCATGCACGACCCTGCAGGCCTGGGACCGCCGCGCCGACGTCGACAGCCGCGGCGCAGTCCTGTTCCGCGAATTCTGGAGCATCGCCTCCCGGATCCCGAACAAGTGGACCACGCCCTTCGATCCGGCCGACCCGGTACATACCCCGAATGGCGTCGCCGCTGCGGCCAAGCCGGACATGCTGGCCGCGCTGAAGACCGCAGCCGCCAAGCTGCAGTCGCTCGGCATCCCGCTCGACGGCCGCCTCGGCGACTACCAGGTCGAGCCGCGCAACGGCGTGCGCATCCCCCTGCATGGCGGGATCGGCGACGAGGACGGCAGCTACAGTTCGCTGACCATGGCGACCGGCCTGACGCCAGGCGGCTACATGGGCGTGTACTGGGGCCAGAGCTACATCCAGACCGTCAGCTTCGAGCCGCAAGGTCCGGTCGCGCATGCGCTGCTGACCTATGGCCAGTCGGTCGATCCGAAGTCGCCGTGGTATGCGGACCAAACGAAGATGTACTCCCGCAAGGAGTGGGCGGTGCTGCCGTTCACCCAGGAGAAGATCAAGTCTGATCCGAACTACAAGGCTACGACCCTCCGCGAGTAATAGAAAGAAAAGACGGGCTGCCCGGGTGCCAGCAACCACGCTGGCCAGGGCGGCCCATTTTGTTGGCTTAAGTGAGGCTGAAATCTCACAAAATCTCACTTTCCCCACTTGTGCGCCTGCATTGGCGTTTGCTATAGTTCTGGTCTTCCGCCGCTGCTTCTGCTCTGCAAAAGAGCGACAGCGAAAGAAATGAGGGACTTGACGAGCATCGCGAAACACTGCATAATCTCGTTCCTCTGCTGCTGACGAACACAACGCTTCGCACGGTGCAGCAAGGTAGTACAGAACACTGGTTCTTTAACAATCAACAGTCGATAAGTGTGGGCGTTTGATGAAGGTGCCAGCTGACTTGTTCAGCTGCATACTTAAATTATCAAATGTTCACAAAAGTATTAAGCGTTGTCTCAGCAATGAGATG
>NZ_JAJFEQ010000029.1 GCF_020707265.1 Massilia sp. IC2-477 | reverse complement strand
TACGAGTATTTAGCCTTGGAGGATGGTCCCCCCATGTTCAGACAGGATTTCTCGTGTCCCGCCCTACTTGTCGTACGCTTAGTACCACCGAAGAGATTTCGTGTACGGGGCTATCACCCGCTATGGCGCCTATTTCCAGAAGCTTCCACTATCAATTCGACTATCACGTACAGGCTCATCCCATTTCGCTCGCCACTACTTTGGGAATCTCGGTTGATTTCTTTTCCTGCAGCTACTTAGATGTTTCAGTTCGCCGCGTTCGCTTTGCATACCTATGTATTCAGTATGCAATGACCTAAAAGGCCGGGTTTCCCCATTCGGAAATCTGCGGATCAAAGTGTGTTTGCTCACTCCCCGCAGCTTATCGCAAGCTACTACGTCCTTCATCGCCTGTAATCGCCAAGGCATCCACCATGTGCACTTATTCGCTTGTCCCTATAACGTTGGCCCCTCATGAGTTAAGGGATCGTCATAGAAATCAAGAGTACAGCTCATTGCATGTTTGTTGATACTTGATTACTACCCTAAGTGTGCTACTCATCATTTCTGATTCGTTTGCACGCTTAAAAAAACTTTACTTCTTCCAGATTGTTAAAGAACGAAAAAACAGTGATCTCTAAAAGATCAAACCTAAATCTCAACCATTCATTCACGGCTGATTTACGTTTGGACTTTCGAGATAGGTGGTGGAGGATGACGGGATCGAACCGACGACCCCCTGCTTGCAAAGCAGGTGCTCTCCCAGCTGAGCTAATCCCCCGATGTTACGTGGTGGGTCTGGTTGGATTCGAACCAACGACCCCCGCGTTATCAACACGGTGCTCTAACCGACTGAGCTACAGACCCGAACTGTTCTCGTTACTTGCTACAACAGCCGATAAGCGTGGACGCTTGATGATGGAGCATTAGCTCCTGGTGCTACTCTAGAAAGGAGGTGATCCAGCCGCACCTTCCGATACGGCTACCTTGTTACGACTTCACCCCAGTCACGAATCCTACCGTGGTAAGCGCCCTCCTTGCGGTTAAGCTACCTACTTCTGGTAAAACCCGCTCCCATGGTGTGACGGGCGGTGTGTACAAGACCCGGGAACGTATTCACCGCGGCATGCTGATCCGCGATTACTAGCGATTCCAACTTCATGTAGTCGAGTTGCAGACTACAATCCGGACTACGATACACTTTCTGGGATTAGCTCCCCCTCGCGGGTTGGCGGCCCTCTGTATGTACCATTGTATGACGTGTGAAGCCCTACCCATAAGGGCCATGAGGACTTGACGTCATCCCCACCTTCCTCCGGTTTGTCACCGGCAGTCTCATTAGAGTGCTCTTGCGTAGCAACTAATGACAAGGGTTGCGCTCGTTGCGGGACTTAACCCAACATCTCACGACACGAGCTGACGACAGCCATGCAGCACCTGTGTGAAGGTTCCCTTTCGGGCACTCCCGGATCTCTCCGGGATTCCTTCCATGTCAAGGGTAGGTAAGGTTTTTCGCGTTGCATCGAATTAATCCACATCATCCACCGCTTGTGCGGGTCCCCGTCAATTCCTTTGAGTTTTAATCTTGCGACCGTACTCCCCAGGCGGTCTACTTCACGCGTTAGCTGCGTTACCAAGTTAATTAAAACCCGACAACTAGTAGACATCGTTTAGGGCGTGGACTACCAGGGTATCTAATCCTGTTTGCTCCCCACGCTTTCGTGCATGAGCGTCAATCTTGACCCAGGGGGCTGCCTTCGCCATCGGTGTTCCTCCACATCTCTACGCATTTCACTGCTACACGTGGAATTCTACCCCCCTCTGCCAGATTCAAGCCTTGCAGTCTCCATCGCAATTCCCAGGTTGAGCCCGGGGCTTTCACGACAGACTTACAAAACCGCCTGCGCACGCTTTACGCCCAGTAATTCCGATTAACGCTTGCACCCTACGTATTACCGCGGCTGCTGGCACGTAGTTAGCCGGTGCTTATTCTTCAGGTACCGTCATTAGCCCAGGATATTAGCCTAGGCCGTTTCTTCCCTGACAAAAGAGCTTTACAACCCGAAGGCCTTCTTCACTCACGCGGCATTGCTGGATCAGGCTTGCGCCCATTGTCCAAAATTCCCCACTGCTGCCTCCCGTAGGAGTCTGGGCCG
>NZ_JAJFEQ010000028.1 GCF_020707265.1 Massilia sp. IC2-477 | reverse complement strand
ATCTCTGTTTGTTGGCATTGCTGCCATCCTGATTTCTCAGGAGTCGCTCACTCAAGATACTGACCGTCATCTCATTGCTGAGACAACGCTTAATACTTTTGTGAACATTTGATAATTTAAGTATGCACTGACCGAAGTCAGCGGCACCTTCATCAAACGCCCACACTTATCGACTGTTGATTGTTAAAGAACTTCGAAATCTGTCTTGCTACTTGTCGACGAAGCGTTGTGTTCGTCAGCAGCAGAGAAGTGAGATTATGCAGTGTTTCGCGTAACTCGTCAACCCCTCGTCTCTTTCGCGTTTGCTGCCTGAAAGGCTGCGTTGTGCGTCAGAGGAACGAGACTATAGCAAACCTGGTTTGTGACAGCAAGCCCACGTTGGAGGGACGCCACTGGACAAGCGCTGCGTGGCGGTTCCGCTTGGCGTACACGGAGCAGCGTCACATAGTGTGTCCAAGCGTGCGCGCATTGAATGGAGGAGGATTTCCGCGTACTGTTCAGCTATGGAAAAGCATGACCAGGCGAACGAACAATATGACACGGAGATGCGCAACATTATCGAGGAAGCGCGCGTCGTCCTACCCGGGATCCAGGCCCTGTTCGGCTTCCAGATAATCGCGGTCTTCAATGACCGTTTCGAGGAACTGGCCAACTACGCGAAAGCCTGTCATGCGGCCGGCCTGATCATGGTGATCATATCGGTGGCGATGGTAATGGCCCCGGCGATCCATTACCGGACAGCCGGCGGGCATGCTACAGCGTCGATGACCAGGCTCTCGTCGCGGCTGATCCGCGGCGCCCTCTTCCCGCTCGCACTTGGCCTCGCACTCGATATGTTCACGGTGTTCCATGTCGTGAGTGCAGGCATGTCGGAACGCATGATGCTCAGCATCGGCGCAGCACTGGGCACGCTGGTTCTGCTGTCGGGGCTCTGGTTCTACGTGCCGCGCAGGGAACGCTCCATGCGTCGCACGCAGAAGCTGCGCTGAGTCCCGCGTCTTGTGTGAGTTGTCGAACAGATGAGTTTTCTTGCAGCCGGATAATGCGTCGTGCGACATCAATCGGCATTCGGATTGAACCGTGCCCTGGCACTATGGTCGAAGCACGTCAGCTGCATGACGCGGCAAGGATGTTGAACTGGGCTGCATTCATCGTCCCGAAAGTTCCGATATCGGGGGGAGCGCTACGGCGGTGAATGTTGGCCCAGCCGTGCAAAGTACCGGCGACTACGGCACATCAGGCAAGGGCGGGCTCGTTAGCACGCCACCCTGCCGGGTCGCGGTGTCGCACAGCTGGGAACCCGTCCGGGAAACTGGTCGGGCAGAAAGCCTCGGTTTATGACCGGGGCTTTTTTTTGCCTGGATGGATCCGCTATTTGTCCCTTTCGGCAGCACGCGCCGGCGCCGCGGCCAGATGCTTGTCGAGAAACTCGAGAAGTGCATCGAAATAACCAACTTGGCTTGCAATGTAATGCAAGCCATGCCCTTCTCTTTCAAAGCTCTTCCACGTCACGTCCTTCTTGTTTGCTGCGAGTGCATCGCGCATTTTCTTCCCGTGCGAGATCGGTACCCGTTCGTCCTCTTCGCCGTGCATCAGCAGCACGGGGGCTTTAATCTTAGCGGCATGCACGAGCGGCGAAACGGGGTCGAATAGTTCGGCGCTTTTTTCCTTGTCACCAATCCGGTCCATCATCAACTGGCGGCTGACCTTGTCGAAGGACGTGTCGGACCAGTCAGAGTACATGCGGCTGATATCGCTGACGCCAGCGAAACTGGCACCGCAGCGATACAAGTCCGGCGTTTTTACCAGTCCCCATAGAGCGGCATAGCCGCCGTAGCTCGCCCCGACAATACAGATGCGTTGCCCATCAGCGAGTCCTCGCTTGACCAGGTGCTCGACGCCTGCGGTGATATCGTCCTGCATGGCGCGCCCCCACTCGCGATAGCCGGCACGTTCGAATTCCCGACCGAAGCCGGCCGAGCCGCGAAATTGCGGCTGGAATACCAAGTAACCTCGCTCGGCCAGCAGTTGGACTTCGGCATTGAACTCCCACTCGTCACGAGCAATCGGCCCCCCATGGATGAGTACCACCATCGGCGCGGGTTCCTTGCGTTCATGAGGGCGCGTCAGGTAAGCCGGAATTGTCAGACCATCGGGCGCCTGATAACTCGTAATCTCGACCGGGCGGAGCTTTGCCGGATCGAGTGACTGGTTGACCTTGCCGATCATATTCATTTTCTTGTTGGGGAGGTCGAACAGATACCAGGTTCCCGGGTCTACGTCAGCATACGACCTGATCAGCACGAATTTCTCGGGGTCGCCTGTCAGGACGTTGATACGGTTCGGCAGCACGGCGTCAACCTGACGCTGCATCTGGATCCAAGGACGCGAAAACCAGATTTGTTGCGGACGCATGCCCGCAGTTGCAACGTAGTGCATTGCCTCCTGATCGATCCCCTGTGTCGACAGAATGTCCTGACTTGGGTGGCCAACAAGCATTTCACCCTGGCGCCGCTCGACGACGTCGTAATTAAACAAGGCAGTGGTATTCCTGCCGATACGCGAAGCGATGACCAGAGTGTGGGGCTCATCGGGAACATACACGGGCAACCAAAAATCGTCGGTCACCTTGAACTCGGCGAGCCTCGTCCACTCGCCACCGGAAGGTTTGTACCAGTTTGAGATGGTCGACGCGTCCCTGAACAGTTTCGAGTTGACCAAGGTGGCTGCCCGCAGTTCACCCTTGCTGTCGAAGGCCCACTTGATCGCCTTGCCGGAAGGCTGGTCGAAGCGCTTGCACTTGCTTTTGCCTTTTCGCGGGTCACACAAGGCAAGATCGCTGAACAGACCTTCGTCGCGTACGAGCACGTGTCCAGCATTCGGTCCGGAATCGAGCACGCCGATCGTCCGTTCGCCAAGGGAAGCGACTCGCTTTCCAGACAGGTCCATAGACTCGACCTCAAGACCGTAGTCGACAATGAGCAGATCACTTCCCGACCATCGCACCCCGCGTGGCGCCCGGTGATATTGGTAGAAGCCGGCAGTGGCATAACGCCCTTCGCTGAGCTTCTTCGATGCGAAAGTGGACGTGTCGATGAGTACCAGGCCGTAATTCGTTCCGTTGTAGATGATCGCGGCAATATGCTTGCCGTCGGGGGAAAGGGTGGCGGCTTTCATGCCGCTTGGGTCCACCAACTCGTCGATCGTCAGCTTCCCAGTCTCGTCAGACACCGCCGAAGAGCTCAGGAAGAGCATCAGCAGGCACGCGATCAGCCGTTTCATGTTGAGTAGCTCGAAGTGTAAAGACATGAATATAAACAATTCATGCCTTCAAAGCTGAGCCCAGCTACCGGCTCCAGCGAATTAAGCTACGTGCATATGTTTTGTCATGACGGCCGCAGAAAAGCAAAAAGCCCGCTCAGTCGATACTGAGCGGGCTTTGCATATAACTAGCCTGACGATAACCTACTTTCACACTGGTTGCAGCACTATCATCGGCGCAAAGTCGTTTCACGGTCCTGTTCGGGATGGGAAGGGGTGGGACCGACTTGCTA
>NZ_JAJFEQ010000027.1 GCF_020707265.1 Massilia sp. IC2-477 | reverse complement strand
GGCGACAACGTGTCGATCACCGTCAAGCTGATCGCTCCGATCGCGATGGAAGAAGGTCTGCGCTTCGCAATCCGCGAAGGCGGCCGTACCGTCGGCGCCGGCGTGGTTGCCAAGATCATCGCCTAATTTCGGTTAGCGAGATCGGAAGGGCGCTCATCAAGAGCGTCTCTTCCAACCAACGATGGGGACAGGTTTTTCGACCTGTCCCCATCTTTATGAGAGGGAACGATGTTATACTCCCGCCTCTTGAGTAGTGCCGTAACACCTTTCACACATTGCCGGCTACGTGCCGGAACGTTCTTTTAAAGGAAATAGCATGTCCGCTCCGAACCAGAAAATCCGCATCCGCCTGAAAGCCTTCGACTACAAGCTGATCGACCAGTCCGCTCTGGAAATCGTCGACACCGCCAAGCGTACCGGCGCTGTGGTCAAGGGCCCGGTCCCGCTGCCGACCCGCATCCAGCGTTTCGACATCCTGCGTTCGCCGCACGTCAACAAGACCTCGCGCGACCAGTTCGAAATCCGCACCCACCAGCGCCTGATGGACATCGTTGATCCGACCGACAAGACCGTTGACGCACTGATGAAGCTGGACCTGCCGGCTGGCGTCGACGTCGAAATCAAGCTGCAGTAACTTTAAGCACTCAGAAAAGCCAGCGTAACGCTGGCTTTTTTTTCGCGCGTGTTCCGCACTTACTGAACAGAATGCGAGTATCCCTATGACGGACGCATATAACGATAAAGCTGGCTTCGTGTTTGTGGATGGTGAATCTTATAAAAAGCATTCTCTCCCGTGGGCTTATAAATTATTAGATCCAGACGAAAAGAACCGCATTCTGGCAAAGACGAAAACGTTTATCGCTGAGGCACAATCCTATGACCGGGATGATTTACTCACTATAACCGGGCTATACAGCATACAAGGAGGGATATTCTCTCCGGGGTCGGATAATCCGTATCCCGAAACCGTTGATGTTGAGTTTTTGCAGGCGATCACCCTAACAAACGAGGAAAAGTCGAAATCTCGGATACCGAGAGGCCGGCTTTATGGTTTTTGGCAGGAACTAAGAGAGCAAGTATTTGTTCTAAGCCATCAATCAGATCGGAATAATTTATCACCTCTCGAAGAGCTAGCGCAGACTCATCACGCATACTATAGGAACCAATACGGAGACGATTTTTTCGATTCAATGGTCCGACACATAACCGCTGAATATGATGCGCGATACGTAAGAGATGGATCTGTCAAACTAATCGGAGAATTCGTAGCTCTTCTTCGCTCAGAGTTGATGGCCCGTGTTAGAGACTATTTGGAACGTCTGACTGTAGTATTGAACGGAGACGCCAGCGAAAAACTCAGTGCCGTCGAGGGATATTACGGAATGGTCCTTGGCCCAGCTCTTGAAGGGTACGAAGACCGACAGCTGTCTATTGAATTGTACAATGTCCTGGAAGAGATCGCGTCCGATACACTTTTTATTTTTGACGAAGAGTGGATATCTGAGTATGAGAAAAAGGGTTATCCTGCACGCGCAATATTGCAAAAGCTATGCAGTGACGCAAGCCCTGAAAAGCTCGATCTCGCAACTGTCCTAAAGGCGAATCCTGTTTGGGCAAGGCCGGCGGTCAAAGTATCTAATGGATTTGCGTTATTCAGCTTAGTGACGCTAATGAGTTTCCCGTTCTCAATTTTGCTCGTCCTTCTGGGAGAGGGGGCAGAAGAAAAGCTGAAGCTTGAGAAAATCAGAGGCTTATTCGTCGAGCAAAGGTTATATGATCTTTTGAGCCAGAGCCTGCCTTCAGCCTCAATAGTTCGTAGCGGATACTGGAAGCGTGAAGATGGTAACAGAGTTGAGACAGACTTAATTGTGTACCTAGCAGGGCGTCTACTTATATTCGAAGCTAAAGGGGCGCTAATCCCTGATAGAGCACGCTCTGGCAAGAAAGACGCGATCAAACACTATTTAAGACGAATTTGGGGGAAGTCTACGCTTCAAGGAATTAAATTGCGCGATAGGATTTTCGATTCAGGCAATCCTATTGAAATATCCGATGAGTCAGGCGATGTGCAAATTACCTTGTTGCCGAGCGAGATCGTATCGATAACACGTTTCAGTATATCGATAGAACAGATCGGAATATTCATGAACGCGCCATCGCTTTTGAAGAGTGAGGAGGTATTGGACGAAGACGTAGTAGCAGCTCCCTGCATCATTCTGTCTGAGCTCGCGATTGTGCTTCATAATTTGAGAAGTGAAATGAGTAGGCTTCATTACTTGGTGCGCCGAGGGGAAATTTCGGTTATTCGCGACTTCATTGGGGATGAGCTCGATCTTTTTGCGACCTATTTGCAGTTCGGTTTCACAGGGCTGCCAAAAGAGGAGGCATTGTTAATGCTCTTAGGCGCATCCTTTCAACTTCCGGCGATGCAAGACGAAGACGGAAAATACTCGCCGCCAGACGATAGCTGTTTAAGAAACTCGCCGTACTTCGAAAGCGTTTTGACTGCGATGCATACGAAGAAAAGTCCTGCGCTCTGGCACATTTCGTTGATTCTATTTGACGTGCCGTTCCAAGAACAATTGCGCTTCGAACAAAAGATGAATGCCGAGCTTGCGAGGAAAAGTATTCCTTACGAAGAGTGGCCAATCATGTGTACACACGTAACGCCTCTCCTTGATTCTTTTTCTTTCGCAGTAATTTGTTTTGGAGAGGGAGTCTCGGGTGCTGAAATGCGCAACGCTGCAAACTTGGTTGTTTCCGGAATGATTCGTGAGAATAACTCGGTTGAGGGTTTCATTTTGGTTAGAATTATCAATTCGCCAAATATCTATGATGCTGTGTACTACGCAAAGCCGTGAACAATCAGCACATCCTATGGCGGCGCCTTCAGGCTTTCAACGGTTAATCGTTAATGGCTAGTATAGAAGCCGCAGTCACCAGCGTCCGACGGACATCATGATCCGACCGACAAGACCGTTGACGCACTGATGAAGCTGGACCTGCCGGCTGGCGTCGACGTCGAAATCAAGCTGCAGTAATCGCTTCCATCGCCGGCGGATTCTTCCGCTGCGATAGCAAGGGCCGGGTAGTCCGCAGGGACTCCCGGCCCTTGTCATTTTCAGTGCATCAGTTCATCAGCGCGTAGACGCCGGGACCCAGCAGGCTGCCGGCAACCGCGCCGGCGCCGAGCAGCATCACCAGCAGCGTCCAGCGGCCGATCCAGCCGACCAGGGTCGGATGGCCCGTGAAGTGGGAGCGCAGGCTGGCGGCGCTCAGGCGCGTGGCATCATCTGGAAGAGGATCGAGGTTCGACATGGGGCCTCCGTGCAAAAGCCCATTGTCGAGCGCGCATTTCTATCGCACTTTGTGCTGGCGCAAACCATTCCCGCAAGCGCTTTATGCCCAAGAAATTGCCCGGGCAAGTCCGCCGTGTTGTAATCGACAGCGATCACCACGACGCCACCCAACGCATGCCTGCCGCTCCCAGTCTTCATACCGCCGCCTTCCATCTGCGCCGTACTTCCTGGACCGCACTCGCGGGCTACGCCGTCCTTGCTTTCTTCGTGCTGGGCCTCGCAAAGCGCGCGGCGCCGGACGCACTGGCGCCTGCACTGCACAAGCTGGCATTGGTACTGCCGCTGCTTCTGCTGGCGGCGAAAGACCTGTCGCACTGGCCGGATGCGCTGGGGCGCCTGCGTGCAGCGCAGGGATGGGGCAGCCGCATCACCGCGCTGCTGCCGCCGGAACTGGTCGGCATGCTGCGTCTCGACCGCCTGATGCGCATCGGCTTCCTGCAATGGCTGCGCCGCAGCCCGCCCGCTGCCCGGCCCGAGGGCCTCGCGCTGACCTACCTGCAGCGCGGCGCCTACGGCAGCGCCATCGGCATCGCCATGGTCTCGCTTTTGCTCGAAGTGCCGATCGATATCCTGCTCGTCAACCTGATGATCGACGATCCCGACACGCGGCTGGTCATCCACGCGGTCGCCGCCGTAGGAGTCTCCACATCATTCATCTGGGTGCTGGGCGACCGCTGGCACGTGGCCGACGGCGCGCACGTGCTGGCGGATGATGTACTGCACCTGCGCGTCGGCGTGCGCACTCAGGGCAGCATCCCGTTCGCGGCCATCGAACGCATCGAGACGGTGAAGGAGGCACCGGAGCGCTGGCGCCGCCGTCACAACATCCACAGCGCCGACACTATCCTCGTGACCCCTTTCGACAAGCCGAACTGCGTGCTGGTCCTGAAACCGGACGCCGACCTCACCCTGCTGCACTGGCAGGTGCGCCGCCCCGCGCCGCGCTACGTGCTGCTGTACGTGGACCGCCCGGAACTCCTGAGCCGCCGCGTCGCCGGGTGAGCGGCAGCCCCTTAGCCCGGCTCCCCCTCCATCGAACGCGGACCGAAGCGGTCCGACTGCGCGACCAGGCGTTCTGCCCAGGCGCGGTGCGTCGCCACCTCGCACATCGCATCGTCCATCCGGAATACGGCCGGGCTGGCATCGTCGAGGATGGCGCGCGCCACCGCCAGGTCTTGCGGACGCACCTTGTAGTGCTGCTCGATCGGCGCGATCTGGCTCGGGTGGATCGCGGTCTTGCCAACCATTCCGTACGCCAGGTCTTCCAGCACCTCCTGGTCGAGCAGCTCGGGCAGGTCGAGATACTCGAACACCGGCGCGGTAAGGGCGAAGCCCCAGGGCCGGAAGGTGGTCACCAGACGCGCGATGACGGGGCCAAGCGGGGTGCGGTAGATCGTCATGCCGCGCGGCCGGCGCAGGCCGAGCAGGGCCAGCAAATCGTTGCCGCCGATGCGCAGGCACAGGATGCGGTGGCGCACGCCGGGCGCATCGAACACCGCGCGCAGCTGCTGCATCTCGCTGTCGCTGAACACCTCGGCCGTCTCCAGCGTCGGCATCAGGACGTGGTCGGTATCGCGCACCAGGCGGAAGTAGCTGTCGAAATTGTGGCGCGTTACCTTGGGCAGCACGAAGCCGCTGAGCTTTTCGCTGCCCGCCATGGCCAGCACCCGTTCCAGCACCTCGGGATTTCTCACCCGGACGAAGCGCTCCGCCGCGATGTCGGCGCGCATATTGGCCAGCACCACCGACAGGTTGAACAGCGACCAGCTCAGCTCCCGGTCGGCGATAGCGTCTTCCAGGCAGAAGATGAGCGAGCGCGCCTGCGGCAGCTTGTCGCCGTTGGCGATTTTCGCCAGGTCCTTGTGGTTGGCCGGCACGTAGAGCGACGCGCCAAGGGACTTGTTAGCCATCGGATGCACTCCTGATCAGCGAGACTGCGTGGTAGGGCAGGTCCGGGTCGATCGCGATCGGGACCTGTTTTTCTTCGGCCAGCACCTCGAGGTGCCGGGTAGCCGGGGTGCCGGCCTGGCGCAGCACCAGCAGGCGCGGCACGCGGCGCAGCAGCACGCGGGTCGCCTCGCCGATGCCGGGCTTGATGAGGTTGACGTCTTCGATGCCGTAACGCGCCATGGCAGCCCCAAGGTAGGTGCGCGAGCGTTCGGCGGCAGCTCTTGCGTCGAGCGGCGCACCGGAGGGCAGTTCGCCTGCCGGCGCCAGCGCCACCAGCGCATCGACGAAGCCCTGCGACTGGTCGTGCGGCGCGAAGGCGTCGTAGACCACGCAGCCATGGAAGTCGTCCGGGCCGATGCGCTCGTCCAGCACGGTGCGGCTCACCAGGCCCGACACGGTGGCGTTCAGGATGCTCGACGGGATCAGGTAATCGTCGCCGGACGCTGCACAGGCGGCCACGCCGGCCAGGTCCGACAGCACGTACAGGCCGTTGTCCATACCGGTCCCGTGCGCCGCATTGAAAGCGGACACCGACAGCGCCAGTTCGCGCGCGATCACGCCCTTGCCGGTCCAGCCATCCACGAACACGATCGAGGAGGGCGCGTGTCCCTGGGCGAGGATGTGGCGCAGGGCCGCCCAGTCGATGCCGCGGTCGCGCACGATCGACACCGAGTAGTGCACGGCTTCGCGCTGGAGACGCTCGCGCAGCAGGCGCGCCACCACCACGCCTACCGGCGTGCCGGCGCGCGCCAGCGACACGACCGTGATGGCGCCCGTGCGCCGCGCCGCGACCATGCCGGCCAGGCGCAGGCAATCCGCCGCCATGCGCGCATTGTTGGTGCGGCAGGCATCCTCGAATACGGCCATGTAGCGCGCCGACGGGAGCGACTCGGGCGACAGCATCTGGCTGTAGTGGCGCTGGCCAGACTGGATCAGGCGCTCCTTCTCGGGCACGCTGGTGAATTCCTGCGCCTGCAAACGCTTGAGCAGGAAAGTCACCTCGCCGCTGCGGTAGCTGCCCGAGAAGCTCACAGCGCCTCCACCGTGAGGCGCGCCAGCTGGGTGGCGCGCGGGACGATGGCGTAGTCGCAGGCGGCCATGAAGCGCGCGTCCGAGCGGCTGTCGCCCATGCCGAAGGTGACGATGTCGCCGTGTTCGGCCGCCAGCAGCGCGGTGACGTGGGCCACCGCGTTCGCCTTGTCGAGCGCCTTCGGCAGGATCGCCAGGTTGTTGCCGTTGCGGTGGACGACATAGTCCTTGTCGCCGTCGGCGATCCAGGGCCGCACCACCTCCGCCTCGATCGGGGCCAGGCGTTCGTGGCGCTTGTCCGGGTCCTTCACGACCAGGAAGAAGGGCGTGGCGAAGTCCTCGATCATGCGCGCACGCCCGCCGTAGCCGGTGGCTGCGCCATAAGCATCGACGTGGCGCGCCAGCTCCTGCAGGCCGGGCAGGGCGGCGTGCATGGCGCTGCGCATGCCGTCCAGCCAGGCGCGGTCCGGCTCTCCGTCCGGGGTCAGCACCACGCCGCCGTAGTTGATGATGGCGTAGCTATTGAAGGGCAGCTGCACGCGGCGCAGGCCGTCCTGGTCGCGCGCCGTAGTCGGGATCACCGTCATCCCGTCCTGCACGAAGCTGAGGAATGCGCGCTGGGCCCGCGTGGTGTACGAGCAGATGCTGCCATCCTTGTAATACGCGGCCGGCTCGAGGCCGTCGCGCGCCGCGCACTTCTCGAAGGTCTGGAACAGCGTGTCGTCCAGGTCAGCGAACAGGAACTTCTTCAATGTGGTCCTCGGACTGGAAATGGAGCAGGCGCGCGTCCAGCTGCCCGGCGAGCTCGCGCAGGGCCGCGTTGGCCGTGGTTTCGTGGCAGACCAGTACGTGGTCGTACTGGCCAGGCGCGATGTTGTAGATGAAGTTGGCGATGCCTTCGCCATAGTTGTCGGGGAAGTCCAGCACGTGGCCGACTGCGCCCCAGTGCAGGATCGGCGAGCGGGTGGTCGACTGCACCCGCACGTCGACGTCCAGGCGCTCCAGCTCTGCACCCAGCAGCATGGCCGCGTGCATGAATTCGCCGGTGCCGAGCACCGCGACCTTCGCACCTGGCGCGAACGCGCGCGCCAGGCGGGCGGCCAGC
>NZ_JAJFEQ010000026.1 GCF_020707265.1 Massilia sp. IC2-477 | reverse complement strand
CTGAGACAACGCTTAATACTTTTGTGAACATTTGATAATTTAAGTATGCAGCTGAACAAGTCAGCTGGCACCTTCATCAAACGCCCACACTTATCGACTGTTGATTGTTAAAGAACCGTTGTTCTGTTCTACCTTGCTGCACTGTGCGAAGCGTTGTGTTCGTCAGCAGCAGAGGAATGAGATTATGCAGTGTTTCGCGATGCTCGTCAATCCTGTTTTTGCTTCAGCGCAGAATTTTTCTGCGGACATTGCTAACGTAACCACTTGATTCCGTTAACGTTTTTCGATCGCGCCTTGCAGCGTTCCTGAAGCGGACGCGCACTATAGCAAACGTTTTCGGCGTCCGCAAGAGCTCCTCGAAAAAAGCGTGTTGCGGTGCGGTGCGTGTACGTTCTTGCAATGCCGGGTATATTGCCAGCCGTACCAGCGCCCGGCCACCGGGCGCCCCAGCAACCGGAGATCGAATGAATTCCCCCCTGTTCCGTCGCACCGCCATCGCCGCGGCATGCATGTCCGCGCCACTGATCGCCATCGCCGATGAGGTCGGCGTCCCGATCAATGTGGTGGTAGTCAGCGCCACCCGCTCCGCGCACACCAGTTTCGACCTGCCTGCTGCGATCGACATTGTCGACGCCGGCCATATCCGCGACACCCAGCCGCGCGTGAACGCCTCCGAAGCCCTGGCGGCCGTGCCTGGCCTGGTCGCGCGCGACCGCCAGAACTATGCGCAGGACCTGCAGATCTCCTCGCGCGGCTTCGGCGCCCGCTCCGCCTTCGGCGTGCGCGGCGTTCGCCTGGTCGCCGACGGCATCCCGGCCACCATGCCCGACGGCCAGGGCCAGGCCGCGACCTTCAACCTCGACATGGCTGAACGCATCGAAGTCCTGCGCGGGCCCTTCTCCGCCCTGTACGGCAACCATTCCGGCGGCGTGATCCAGCTCTTCACACGCGACCCGAAGGGCGCGCCCGCTATCGAAAGCAGCTTCTCCGCCGGTAGCGACGGACTGCGCAAGCTCGACGTCAACGCGCAGGGCAGCAGCGGCAAGCTGGGCTACCTCCTGGACGCCTCGCGTTTCGAGACCGATGGCTACCGCGCGCACAGCGCTGCCACCCGCGACCAGGCCTACGCCAAACTGGTGGTCGAACCATCCGATACCAGCCGTCTGGTCATCACCGCGAGCGGCCTGCGCCAGGACGATACCCAGGACCCGCTGGGCGTCACCTGGGCGACCTACCAGCGCGATCCGCGCGCCGGCGAGATCGACACCACCGACACCCAGTCGCCGCAGCGCACCCTGGCCGAACGCTACAACACGCGCAAGAGCATCGACCACCAGCAGTTCGGCCTCACCTGGGAACAGCGTTTCGGGCCCGACCGCCTGCAGGTCACGGCCTACGGCGGCAACCGCCGCGTGGTGCAGTACCAGTCCTTCTCGCGCGGCTTCCAGGCGCCGCCTACTCACTCGGGCGGCGTGATCGACTTCGACCGCGACTTCCACGGTATCGACGCCAACTGGCGCGCGGTGCGTGACGTGGCAGGCGGCACGCTGCGCGCCACCGTCGGCATCGAAGTAGCGCGTTCGACCGATACGCGCCAGGGCTTCGAGAACTTCATCGGCAATACCTTCGGCGTGAAGGGCAATCTGCGCCGCGACGAGCAGAACGAAGTGAGGAGCACCGACCCCTACGCGCAATTGGAATGGGAACGCGGCTCCTGGGTTCTGACCGGGGGCGTGCGCCGCAGCCGCGTGAGCTTCGACGTCACGGATCGCTTCCTCGCCAACGGCAACGATAGCGGCAGCGTCGAGTACAGCCACACGGCGCCGGTCGTCGGCGTCCTGTACAAGGTCTCACCAATGCTCAACGTCTACGCCAGCGCCGCCCGCGGTTTCGAAACCCCGACCCTGAACGAACTGTTTTATTCTGGGACGGGCGCCGGCTTCAACTTCCGTCTCGCACCCGCCATCGGCAAGCACCTGGAGGCAGGGGTAAAGGCGATGCTGGCACCTGGGGTGCGCGTCAACGCCGCCGTGTTTCAGGTCAGGACAAAGGGCGAGCTGGTAGTCGACAGCTCCGCCGGGGGCCGCACCAGCTACCGCAACGCCAGCGCCACGCTGCGCCAGGGCGGCGAACTGTCGCTCGATGCGGAACTGGGCGGCGGCTGGAATGCGCGCCTGGCCCTCAGTGCGCTGCGCGCCATCTACGACGAAGCCTTCGGCGCAGTGCCGGAAGGCAGCCGCCTGCCGGGCATCCCGAAAACCAGCCTGTATGGAGAGCTGGGCTGGACCGAGCAGGCCGGCCGCTTCGGCGCTGCGCTCGAGACGATCGCCAACGGCCGGGTCTACGCGGAAGACACCAATACCGCCACGCCGGCGCCGGGCTACGCCATCGTCAACGCCCGCGTGCAGGCCAGCCAGCAGCTGGGCGGCTGGCGGTTCAAGCAGTACGCGCGCCTGAACAACCTGCTCGACCGGACCTATGTCGGCTCCGTCATCGTGGGCGACACCAACCGCCGGTACTACGAAGCCGCGCCGGGACGCAACTGGATCATGGGCGTGAGCGCGCAGTACCAGTTCTAGGCGGTGTTGGCCTCGAGCCGCGCGGGCAGCGCAACGCCGGGATACAGCCTGGCCAGCGTGGCGTCGGTCGCGGGGACCAGCACCGCCTCCACCAGGTTTGCCGCCGCCGCATCATCCGGCGCGGCGCGCACCGCCTGCCACAGGTCGGCGCGTTTGCCTTCCTGCCCGCTCAGGGCGCGCTCGACTTCCTCCTGCCAGAAGGCGGGGGCCTCCCCCTCCACCCAGTTGCCGCGCCCGCGGCCGAAGTGGGCCACCGCCAGGTAGCGCAGCACCGCGCTGCTCAGGAGCGTATCCAGGAAGGGATCGGCGAACTGGACGCCCGGTTTGGCGCGGTCCAGCCTCTGGTTGAAGCCCCAGGCCGCGCCGGCCATCGTCAGGCCGCCCACGATCGCGCCCAGCAGCGCGCCCGCCCCCATGGTCAGGCCGCCGGCCATCATGTCTGCCGACAGTCCGGTCGCCGCGCCCGACACCACCGCGCCGAGCAGGCCGGCCTGGGCCTTGTCCACCGGCGCGCGCACCGCGAAGTTGTCGCGCACGCGCGCATTGATCTTGAGCGCTTCGCCCGGATCGACGCGGTACAGGGCCAGCATGCGGGCGGTCGCGCCATTGATGCGGGCGTTCAGGCGCTCGACCAGTGCCGCCATCGCCAGCTCCTGCCGCCGCTGCTCGTCCTTGCCCAGGCCCACCGCCTTGAGCGCGCTGCGCAGCATGTTGCGCCCTTCTTCCGGAATGGCTTCCTCGTCGCGCGCGGCCGCCGCCAGCTGTTCGGCCGTGACGCGCAGGGCACTGGTATAACGCTGGCGGTTGGCGGCAGACCAGGACGCGAGCAGGCGCGCATAGCCGGGCTGTTTGTCCTCTTCGACCAGGCGGCCGATCGCTTCGTAGAACACGTGTTCGTGTACCCAGCAGCGGGCAAAGGCGTCCAGCGGCAGCACGTCCTTCACCACCGGGAACCCGTCCAGGTGCTGGCGCCAGCGCGCCTGCTCGTTCGCTTCCTCCCCGCCCGGGCGCGGTGGCCCCATCTGGTTGAGCAGCACGACCACCGGTTTCCCGAGCCACTCTAGGATCTTCATCTCGGACGGCAGGTAGCCGGCATCCTGCGGCGACTCGGACGAGTTGACCAGGTAGAGCACGACGTCGGCTTCTTCCTTCGCCGCGCGCAGCGCCTGCTGGCTGAGCCAGAAGGGCTTGTCGCGGTAGCGGTCGAACACCTCGCGCAGGAACCAGCCGATCGGGTTGCCCGCCATCGCCAGGCGCTTGAGCAGGCGCACCGAATCGCCGAAGCCCGGCGTATCCCACAGCAGCAGGGTGTCGCCCGCCTCGCTGGTCTGCAGCAGGTGCGCCTCGGCAAACTGCGTCACGTGTGCGGCGTCGCGCACCTCGCCCACGTCCATGCCGACCAGGGTGCGGGCCAGCGTCGTCTTGCCGTTGTTGGTGTGCGAGACGAGCGCGAACTGGATCTTGACCGGCGCGTTCATCGCAGCTCCGGCAGGCTGAGGCCCGCACCGAGTTCGATCGGATACTTGTCGGGCTGGAGCAGGTTGACGAAGGTGGCTGAGGTGCCATGGAAGCTGCAGAACTGGCGCCACAGCGCGCTGCGTTCCGCCACGCGCGCGGCGTTGCCCTGATCGCCGATGCGTTCGACCAGAGGCGATTCGTCGACCAGTACCGCGACGCCGCGCTTCACGCGCTTGCTCAGGTAGTCGAGGAAGGCGCCGTGGTTCTCCTTCTCGGGTGTCGCGGCAAGGCTGAACAGGACCGCGGTGACGGTCACGTCCGGCTCGTCGAGCGCGGCGTCCTGCAGCGCTTCCTTCGGTTCGACGCCATAGGCGCTGGCGGGGCGCAGCTGGACCCGTGCCTGGGCGCCGAGCGCGCTGGCCGCGATCGCCCACAGGCCGCGGTCGCGCGCTTCGTCCAGCGTGTAGCTGTAGGGGAGCACGCGCAGCAGCGCGGGCGTGCCGGCGCCGATGCTGTCGGCCAGCTTGCGGTAGTAGGGCTGGTCGAGATCGAGCGGGAAGTTGCGCGCCAGGCGGCGTGCGCGCCAGGCGGCGAAGCCCGCGAGCACGAGGCGCGGCAGCACGACGAGCAACAGCAGCGTCGCGCCGTACAGGTGGACCCAGCGTGCGCCGCTAGCGGCGGTAAGGGTGCGACCGTGGCGCAGCAGTTCGACCTCCGCCAGCGAAAAGCCCTGCAGGAAGGGGAAGGCGTTCATCGCCGGCATGAACAGCCAGGACAGCAGGGTGTGGACCTGGCGCCCGTCGAGGAAGGTGCTCTCCCAGCCGACCACGTACTGGTTCAGCAGGCCGCGCGCGTACAGCGAGGCGATGGCGCCGAGCGCGAAGCAGGCGGCAGCCAGGTGAATGGTGCGGCTCAGGCGCGCCCGGGTGAGCGGCTCGCTCAGCGCGGCCCACTCGCTCATGAAGGCGGTGAGTCCGGCGGCCATCGGCGCCGGCAGCTTGCGCGGCAGCGCGGCCTTGCCGACACTCAGGCGGCGCAGCAGGTTCGGTCCGGCCCAGCCCTGGCGCTTGCCCGGAACCAGTGCCCACACCAGCATGCCCAGGTACACCAGCAGGTTCCAGCCGATGATCAACAGGAAGGGGGCGGACAGCAGGTCGACGCGGTGCGGGTCGGCGATGCGGTCGATGACGGCGCCTGCGATCAAGGCAAGGAATGGCAGGGCCAGCCAGACGCCGCCCAGGCCCAGCCTGCGCTTGTGGAAGGCGGCAAAGGCGGGCGAGCGCTCGCCCAGACGTTTCAAGATCTGCTCTGAGCGCTGCTGCAGGAAGTGATGCTGGGTGACGGCGGTCTTGCTGTCTGCGGCCTGCCAGGCCGCCAGTTCTTTCGCGCTGCGGCTCGCGTACTTGCGGTCGTCGTCGCTCAGCACCTCATGATTGGCGTCGGCGGACTCGATTGCGCGCACTAGCACGACATTGCGTGCGACCTGTTCGTTCATGCTTCTCCTGTCATGGTTGAAATGGCAAGGCTGACAGGTGCATTGTGCCCCAGTTTGGGATGGGAGACCGTTCCGGCGCTTGCTCGGGTCGGCGCCGGGCGTAAAAAAACCCGGGAGACCCGGGTTGCGCTGTCCTGGCGGGTGTTCAGCCGGGATTCTTCTTGTTCGGCTTGCTGCCGAAGTCGGACGCCGGCAGGTCGGGGCGTCCCTGCAGTCCCTTGCCACCGCCCTGGCCGGAATCCGATTGCTGGGAACCGGCATGCTGGTATTGCTCGATGCCGCCCTGGCCCGACTGCTGCGGCTCACCCAAGCGGTCCTGCTCGGCCTGCGCCTGCATGCGCGCGCCGCGCTGGCGGGCGCTCCAGCCCTGGTGGACGGCGCCGGCGCCGCCGCGCTGGCCGCGGCCGCTGGTGTCCGATTGCTGCGAGCCGGTGTGGGCCATGGGGAAAGGCGATTCCGGACCGCCCGGCATCACGGCGCCGGGCGCACGCGTCTGCATGCTGCCCTCTGCCACCGTCACGCCTTTCGGTTTGTGGATACCGCGCGAACGGTTGTCTCCACCCAGGTTCTTTTCCTTCGATTTCATGATGCCTCCTTTGCATTGCTGAACCGATGGATCGATCATGCGCGCCGAACCAGTAGGGCTGTATAGGAGAAGAGTCCGAGCAATCGTAGGAATCGCCGCACGATTAGCCCTCATGTAGTTCTTAAAGATTGACGTGCTGCAAGTGCTGCCGGGGTATGGGGACTAGCATCGTGTTGATGATGCCAAGAGGAAAAGTGATGAGATCCGCCGCCCTCAAAGTTTGCCTGTGTTCGGCACTCTGCCTCAGCCTTGCGGTGGCGGACGCTTCGCCCTTGAAGCGCAGGGCCTGGATCACCGTGGGTGAGGCGGCCTTCCAGCAGATGCAGTCGGTCGCACCCGATATGGTGTCGATCGCCAGCCGAGAAATGGGCAAGGCCGGGATGTCCGAAAAAGTCCATGCGGTCGTGATGGACGAAAACCGGCTTGCCGCAGCCGCCGGCGCGATCCACGAGAAGCTGGGGCGTTGCGGTGGATTCATGTACCACGGCAGCGAAGCGCAGGCACGGGCAGCGCTCACCCTGCGGCGCGTGCTCTCGGCGGCGCCTGCTTATGCTATCGACCAGCATCAGGTGGTGGAACCGATGCTGGCGGGCATGCAGGAACAGCGGATCGCGTCGACGATCACGGCCCTGAGTGCCTTCACCAACCGCTATTACACGAGTCAGACCGGCGTCGATGCATCGAACTGGCTGTTGTCGGCATGGCGCGAACTCGCCACCAGGCGGGATGACATCAGCGTCGCCCAACTCACCCACAAAGGCTATCCGCAAGCCTCGGTCATGCTCACCATTGTGGGCAGCGACTTGGCCGACGAGAGCATCGTGATCGGCGCCCACCTCGATTCGATCCTGAGCTTTCGCATGGGCGAAACGGCGCGCGCACCGGGAGCGGACGACGATGCTTCCGGCGTGGCGAGCATGACCGAGGCGCTGCGTGCCCTCATCGCGAGCGGTTACCGGCCGCGGCGGACCATCCATGCGATTGCCTACGCGGCGGAAGAAGTGGGATTGCGTGGCTCGCAGGAGATTGCCCGGCAATTCAAACAGGCGGGCAAGAAGGTTGCGGGCGTGCTGCAGCTCGACATGACCAATTACCAGGGAGCGGCGAACGACATTTACCTGATCAGCGATTATACGAACAGCCAGCAGAATGCTTTCCTGGCCCAGCTGGCAGGCGCCTATCTGCCGGGGCTGAAGGTGGCGTATGACAAGTGCGGCTATGCCTGTTCGGACCACGCCAGCTGGGATGCGCAGGGCTATCCCGTATCGATGCCTTTCGAGTCATCGATGGCGCGTGATAATCCGCATATCCACACGGCGAAGGACACCCTGGCCAACTCTGGTGGGCAAGCGGTCCACGCATTGAAGTTTGCACGGCTGGCTGCGGCCTACCTGGTGGAACTCTCGAGCAAATAGGCGGAATACAAAGTAAAAAACCCCGCAGAGATCACTCTGCGGGGTTTTTCATATAACTAGCCTGACGATAACCTACTTTCACACTGGTTGCAGCACTATCATCGGCGCAAAGTCGTTTCACGGTCCTGTTCGGGATGGGAAGGGGTGGGACCGACTTGCTATGGTCATCAG
>NZ_JAJFEQ010000025.1 GCF_020707265.1 Massilia sp. IC2-477 | reverse complement strand
AGCCTGATGACCATAGCAAGTCGGTCCCACCCCTTCCCATCCCGAACAGGACCGTGAAACGACTTTGCGCCGATGATAGTGCTGCAACCAGTGTGAAAGTAGGTTATCGTCAGGCTAGTTATATGCAAAGCCCGCTCAGTTAAGACTGAGCGGGCTTTTTGCTTTGTGCTTTCCGTTCACGCGTGAACGATGCCTGCCTGCGCAGCCCACTGGTCCAGGCTGCTGCGCTTGATCGCCGCCGCCATCATGTCGGGGAACAGATCCGGTGTGCAGGCAAACACCGGTGCGCCCATGGCGGCGAGCTTGGCGGCGTTGTCCCGGTCGTAGGAAGGCGCTCCGCGGTCATCGAGCGCCAGCAGCACGATCAGCTGCACGCCGCTCCCGACCAGTGCAGCCGCACGCCTGAGCATCTCATCGTTCTTCCCGCCTTCATACAAATCGCTGATGAGCACGAAGATCGTGTCTTTCGGCCGCGTCACCAGGCCCTGGCAATAGCCAAGCGCGCGGTTGATGTCGGTGCCGCCGCCGAGTTGGGTGCCGAACAGGACTTCCACCGGGTCGTAGAGCATCGGCGTCAGGTCCACCACCGCCGTGTCGAACACCACGACCGAGGTGCTGACCGACTTGATGGTCGCCAGCACCGCCGCGAACACGCTCGCATACACGACCGAAGGCGCCATCGATCCCGACTGGTCAATGCACAGCACGATATCGCGCAGGGTCTGCCCCTTGCGCCCGAAGCCGATGCGCGTTTCCGGGATCACGGTGTTGTACTCGGGCTGGTAATGCTTGAGGTTGGCGCGGATGGTGCGCAGCCAGTCGATCTCGTTATGCCGCGGCCGGCGGTTGCGCACCGCGCGATGCAGCGCGCCGCTGACCGCCTGGCGCATCGGGCTCGCCAGCTTGTTCTCCAGCTCGCGCACCACCCGTTCCACAACTTGCCGCGCGGTCGCGCGTGTCTTGTTGGGCATGACGCGGTTCAGGCTGAGCAGGGTCGCGACCAGGTGCACGTCCGGCTCCACCGCCATCAGCATCTCGGGTTCGCACAGCATCTGCTGCAGTCCGAGCCGCTCGAGCGCATCCTTCTGCATCACCTGCACCACCGAGGAGGGGAAATACTGGCGGATGTCGCCCAGCCAGCGCGCCACGCTCGGCGCCGATCCACCAAGCCCGCCGCGGCGGCCGGGCTCGTTGTAGAGCGCAGTTAGCGCACTGTCCAGCGCAAGGTCGCCGGCGTCCAGCTTGATCGTGTCATCGGTCCCGCCTCCCAGCACCAGGCGCCAGCGCCGCATCGCTTCTTTGTCATCCATGTCATTCACCCTGCGCCGCAGCAGCGGTCGTCGCGTTTCCGAGGATGCTGCGCAGTACCGGCAGCACGCGCCTGGCGCGCTCGAGGTCGAGGTCGGCCGGTCTCGTCGCCGCCAGGCGCTGGCCACGCTTGCCGGCCAGGCTGCGCTCGGCCAGCTGGCGGCGCTCGGGCGCCGTGAAGCTGCCAAAAGTACGCCGTAGCAGCGGCAGCAGCTCGATGAAGCCTTGTTCCGGCTGCGCCATCAACCAGGCATTGACCAGATCCCACAGCGCATCGCTCTGCGCCAGCAGGGTACCGCCACCGCCGAGGAATCCCTCCAGCCACTGGGCCGTCACGAGCGGCTGCATGGCGCGCGAGGAGCGCAACGACAGCTGGCGCGCCGCCTCGTCGAGGGACCAGTGCTGCTGCTCGCTAAGGATGCGCGTGGCGCGTCCGGCGATCAGCGAATGGACCTGGTCTGAACGGGCCAGCTTTTCCAGTGTGTCGAACCACGCGGCCAGCAAGGCATCGTCCTGGAAGCGGCGGATCGCCGCGTCGCCTGCGACGAGCTGCCGCAGGAGGATGCCTGCGGCATCGTCGGCCAGCGCCCGCGCACCGAAGGGCAGGGCGATGCAAGCCCTTGTCATCAGCCCACCCGCGACACCCGCTAGTGCGCGCGTGTCCGTACCGCGCACCGTCCCGTAGCGGATGGCGTCGACCAGCGGCCCGATGGCCTCCAGCAGGAAGCCGGCATCGGCCGTCGCCGCCCCGCTTTCCTGAATACGCGCCATGACCGCTTCCACCGCCCCCTGCAGGTCGGCGAGCAGGATCTCTTCCATCAGCGCCGTCAGTTCCGGCAGGCTTTCGGCCCGCGCGCCGCGCTCGATCGCCCGCGCGGTGGCAGCCTGCTCGAGCGTCGCGCCCCAGACGCTGGCTTCGATCAACTGGATGGAAAATTCGGGCTCCCACGCCAGGCGCCACAGCTCGTGGAAGGTGCCGGTCTTGCCCTGCGCCTGCTGTCGGCGTCCCCACTGCACCCCGATCATCGCCAGCCGATGCAGCAGCACGCTTTTCTCCAGGTGCGCGCCCTGGCGCAAATCGAGATCGAGGTCGGTCGTATCGGCCCGCACCGGCAGCCGCAGGCGCTTTTGCAGCGCCTGCACGTCCTGCACCAGCGGCACCGTCGGCACGTCGGCGGGCACGTCGCCCAACCGGTCCTTGACCAAGAGTTCGCGCTCGATCAGGCGCAGTGTGACGGCGTTATCCTGGCAGAACACGACGCGCACGGCTTCCAGCAGTTCGTCGAGCCCGGTGCGCGGCCGGTGGCGCAGCGCCGCCAGCCCTTCGGCCAGGCGCAGGGCTTCGATCACCTGGGCCGAAGAGGCATCGAGGTCGTGCCGGCGCAGCAGGGCGGCGACGTCGGTCAGCCAGAACAGGCCGGCCTCGTCGCCATGCTCCCAGACGTGGTGATACCAGCCAGGCGAGGCCACGCCCGCACCGTAGCCGCTGGCGAAACTCAGGCGACCGTAGCTCCACGGGATCCAGGTGGCCAGCACCTTCTCTTTCGGCAGGCCCTTGAGTAGCGTGGCGTCGCCTTTGGCACTCGCCTGAGCCGCCAGCGCCGGTACATGCCAGGCGCCACAGACGACAGCAATCCGCGCGAATCCTTCCTTCTCCGCAGCGCGGATGGCGTTGCGCATCCATGCTTCACGGCGCTGTTCGCGCAGCGGTTCCGGCACCCGCGCCACCTCGCGTACGGCAGTCATCATTTCTGCCACGGCCGCGAACAGGTCGAGACTGTCGCGCCGCTGCTCGACCAGGTGATCCCACCAGGTCTCGGTGTCGCCATAGCCCGCGGCCTGCGCCAGCCAGCGCAGCGGATCGTCCCGGACTTCGTCCGGCGCGTCTTGCTGTTCCTCCGCCAGGCGATGGCTCTGCGGCAGGTCGCAAAAGCGCAGCGGCACGCCGTGCTCGTTCGCGTAGCGCATGGCTTGCCATTCGGGCGAATAGGTGGCGAAAGGGTAGAACACGGCGCGCTGCGGCGCGGCTGCCGCATACAGCAGCAGGGCCACCGGCGGCGCCAGTTCCGGCCTGCCTGCAAACGCGACCAGGCCGTCCGCTTCGGGCGGACCCTCCACCAGCACGCAGTCGGGCTGCAGTTCGCGCAAGGCCTGCAGCAGGCTGCGTGCGCAGCCCGGACCGTGGTGGCGAACCCCGAACAGGTGGACGCTCATGCCGCCCTCAGTCCATCACTTCGCGGCAGGCGCGGTACAGGTCTTTCCAGCCGCTGCGTTCCTTGACCACCGTCTCGAGGTACTCGAGCATGGCGACGCGGTCCTGTACCGGGTCCTTGACGATCGCGCCGACCATGCCGGCCGCCAGGTCGGCGCCGCGCAGCACGCCGTCGCCGAAGTGGGCGGCGAGCGACATGCCGTGCGTGATGACCGAGATTGCCTCGGCCGTGCTCATGCTGGAGGTCGGCGCCTTCAGCTTGACCTTGCCGTCTTCGGTGGTGCCGTCGCGCAGCTCGCGGAAGACCGTGACGATGCGCCGGATCTCTTCCAGCGCCGGCACTTCGCCCGGCAGTTCGAGCGCGCGGCCCATGCTGGCGACCCGGGTCTGGACGATGCGCACCTCCTCGTCGGCCGTGCGCGGCGGCGGCAGCACGACGGTATTGAAACGGCGCTTGAGCGCGCTCGAGAGTTCGTTGACGCCGCGGTCGCGGTCATTTGCCGTGGCGATGATATTGAAGCCCTTCTGGGCCTGGATCTCGTCATCCAGTTCGGCGATCGGCAGCACTTTCTCCGACAGGGTGCTGATCAGGCTATCCTGGACTTCGCCCGGAATGCGGGTGAGCTCCTCGATGCGGGCGATCTTCCCGTCGCGCATGGCGCGCATCACGGGGCTCGGCACCAGCGCGTCCATCGACGGGCCTTTCGCCAGCAACTGCGCGTAGTTCCAGCCGTAGCGCAAGGCTTCCTCGCCGGTGCCGGCCGTGCCCTGCACCACCAGGGTGGAGTCGCCGCTGATCGCCGCCGCCAGGTGTTCCGAGACCCAGGACTTGGCCGTCCCGGGCACCCCGAGCAGCAGCAGGGCGCGGTCGGTCGCGAGGGTGGCGACAGCGATCTCGATCACGCGCGCATTGCCGATGTACTTCGGACTGATCTCCACGCCGTTCTCCAGCCGGCCTCCCATCAGGTAGGTAGCCACGGCCCAGGGCGACATCCGCCAGCGCGGCGGCCGCTGGCGGTCGTCGCCCGCGATCAGGGCGTCGATCTCCCTGGCGTACTGCGCTTCCGCATGCTGGCGGAGGACGGTGGTGGTCGATGCGGTCATGCGGGCTCCTGGAAAGAAAGCGACATCTCGTGACGCAAGCGCACGATGTCGAAGAAACTGGCAATGTGGTGGTTGATTCCGCCCTCGGGCGCTCCCGCGCCCCAGCCGGCTTCCAGGCCGGCGAGCGATTGCGGCTCGACGACGCCGGCCAAGCTCTCGAGGGCCACCCGGAGCTCCCACTGGGCTTCCGGCATGTCGGGAAGGGCGCCCAGCAGCCGCGTCACGATCTCGCGCGACAGGGCCGCGGGCAGGACGCCGGCGCTGCGCCTGGCGGCCTGGCCGAGCAGGTCGATGAGGACCAGCTCACGCTTGCCCCAGCTGCGGGGACTGGCCTTCACGAGTTCGGACAGGTGCGCGTGCACGTCGGCGGCAGGCATGCGCGCGTACATGTCGAAGAAGTCTTTCGGATACTGCTGCCGCAGCTGCGCGTCGGCCGACATCCAGAACAGCAGCAGCGCGTGCACCCAGCCGGACAGCTCGCCCGGCGCGGCGACACCGCGCACGACGGCGCTCGACCAGCCGCGCACCAGGGCATGGGCGAAATCGCTGCGCGCGGCCATCGCCAGCAGATCTGCCGGACTGGCGCCGAAGCGCGCCGTCCAGACACGCGGGTCGGTGGCGGCGAGCAGGTCGACCAGCCAGCCTGCTTTTTCGCCCAGTCCCGGATGCGCCGCGGCACCGACACCGTCGCGCGCCATGGCCTTGTCGAGTGCTTCTGGCAGGGTGACCTCGATGCCGCTGCGGCCCAACAGCGAGCGTTTCGGCTGCAGCAGCGGCTCGCTCCTGGCCTGCATGCGCCGGCGCAGCGCGGAGCCGGGCAGTTGCACCAGCACGGCCTGCGCCGCCACGCGCACCTCCTTGCGGCGGTCGTCGAGGGCACTTTCCAGGAAGGCTTCGTCGGCCGGCCCGAGCCCGACCAGCAGGCAGCCGAGCAGCTGCGCGCGCCGGTCCGGCGGCTCGCTCGCCCAGGCCTGCGCGAGCGCCTCGCGGGCGGCGTCCGGATCTTCGTACCGCCACTGCGCCAGGGCGGCATGCCGCTGTTCGGCGCTACCGGTTTCCCACACTGTGAGCCGGTCTTCCCGGGCGACTGCCGGCGCGGCCCAGGACCAGGCCGGATCGAAGCGCGACAGCCAGCGTCCACGTTCGCCCAGCACGTCGGCCACATCGGCCTGCAGTTCGGCGTGCCGCGTGGCCAGGGCCAGCAGGTTGGGCAGAAAACGCGCCGGCAGGCAGCCGCCGTAGCGCTTCAGTTCACGCAGCCATTCGCGCAGCAGTACCGGCTTCTGGCCGCCCTGCAGCAGGCGGGCCAGCAGGCTTTCCGCGCCCGCTGGACAGGTGCGCAGCTGCTCCGCGCCGCTGGGCGCCGGCGCTGCTGCCAGGTCCACGGTGGTCGGACGCAGGCCGGCGCGTGCCCACAGCGACCAGGCGCCGAGCGACAGCCACAGGCGCGATGCTGCGCCTGCGTCCGAGGTGTCGGCAGGAGGCATCAAGTCCGCGAGTTCGGCCGGCAGCTCGGGCAGCTGAACGCCGGCCGCGCGCGAGGTGCCCACCTGTAGCAGCCCATACAGTTTGCCGGGGTCGCTCATGCGAGGAACTCCGTCTCGAAATTCAGGAGGCGGCCCCCGTGCCAGCCACTTAGCGGCAGGAAGGCGTGGCCGTCCCATTCGCCCGCGAGTGTGAGCGGATGGCCGCCGCTGAGGGCGGCCAGGTGCATCGGATGGCGAAAGCCCGCGTCCAGCGGAAGCACGCTGCCGTCGCTGGCGTGCAGGGTGCGCGCGGCGATATCGGGGACCACATTGGGCAGGACGGCCGGCCAGCTGTCGAGGAAAGGCTGGCTGGCCACTGCGGCGGCATAGGCGTCGAGCAGGGCGGACACGCCTCCTGCGGCCGGGATGCCATCTTCGATCGGCATGGCCGGCGCCTGCTGCCTGATGAGCGCACGCAGTGGGAGCGCGCCCGGATAAAAGCATAACTCGCCGTCGAACTGCGTCCCGACCGGAAGGGCCTGTTCGAAACCCTGGGCGCCGACGGCGAACTGCAGCAGCAGGGCCCAGCGTCCCGTAGCGGCGCCATACAGCCAGGTGGCGCGGCTGCGCATGCGCTCTTCTTCGCCGCTGCGCTGGGCCAGGATCAGCCAGCGATCCGTGATGGGCGGCTCGGCCAGGACGTCTTCCTTCGCCATGCTGATACCGACGAGCGCACGCAAGTCGCGCTGCAGTCCTTCGGGCAGGCGCTCGAGGCCTTGCCAGGCCGAGCTCAAGAGGTACAGGGATGCGAGTTGGTCGGCGACGCGCCGCTCCCAGTCGGGCACGTTGGCCTGGAAGCACAGCGCGCCGGCACGCCGCAGGCGCGGCGCAAGGCCTCCCGCCTGCGCGTCGACCAGGCGCGCGGCCATGCCGTCCCAGAATGCCGGTCCGCGCTCGCGTACGCCGGCCAGTCCTTCGCGCGCCAGGTCGTGCAGCCAGGTCTGCAGGTCGGCCAGGCCGCGGCTGACGTTCTGCTCGCGCTTTTCTTCACGCTTGCGCGCCTGTGCTGCCGACGCTTCGGCCTGGGCCGGTGTTTGCACGGCCTTCTCGGCCTTCTTCTCCTGACGTTGCTGGCGGCTGTCCAGCCAGTCGCTCACCCATTGCGGCGGCGCCGCTTCGGCAAAGAGGCCGGGCTGGGAACTCAGCAGAAGGTACAGGCCCAGGCCGTGCTTGCACGGGAACTTGCGGCTGGGGCAGGTGCATTTGAAGGCGGGTTCGCCGGTGTCGATCTGGGTACGGTAGGGCGTCTTGCCGCTGCCCTGGCATTCGCCCCAGAGCGCACGTTCGTCACGACCGATGCCGCTCCACTTGGCGGGCGTGGCCAGCTGGCTGCCGGCTTTTGCCGAGGCAGCGTCGGGGGCCAGCGAAAGGATTTGGTCCGAGGTGAGCGTCACGCGCAAACCCATCGATAAGGGATGCGTCACTATACCTTGCCCCTTCGCCGGCAAGAGCGGTGTTTGCTATGCGAGGCAGGTAAAGTGGCGCCGCGAGGCGGCGTGGCTTAGGTGGCGCTGTCGTTGAGGTTCTTGCGAAGGTCGACCAGCTGGTCGCGCAGCCTGGTGACTTCCTCGACCGAGCATTGGGTTGCGCATAGCACTTCCGGCATCATCGACGCCGCTTCCTGGCGCAGGGCGTTGCCCTGTTCGGTCAAGCTGATGATCACCTGGCGTTCATCGTTGCGCGCGCGGGCACGCTGCAGCAGGCCTTGCGCTTCCATGCGCTTGAGCAGTGGGGTCAGGGTCGCCGAGTCGAGGAACAGGCGTTCACCGATATCCGACACGGTGAGCTGGTCCTGTTCCCACAACACCATCATGACGAGGTATTGCGGGTAGGTGAGTCCCAGCCTGGGCAGCAGGCCGCGGTAGACCCGCATCATCGCGAGCGAGGTCGAATAAAGAGCGAAGCAGAGCTGGTCGTTCAGCGCCGGCGCCGCTTTGTTGGCTGGATCGGAGGACTTCATAGGAAGAATATAGGTCGCACACAAGCTAATTGCAAGCAAGCGTTCGGGTGAGACGACGCCGTCCCGTGGGGCCGAACTTTTTTCGAGGTCTCCGATCAAACCCCCTTGCGATGTCCAACGAACGTTTGCTATAGTGCGCGTCCGCTTCAGGAGCGCTGCAAGGCGCGACCGAAAAAACGTTAACGGAATCAAGTGGTTACGTTAGCAATGTCCGCAGAAAAATTCTGCGCTGAAGCAAAAACAGGATTGACGAGCATCGCGAAACACTGCATAATCTCATTCCTCTGCTGCTGACGAAC
>NZ_JAJFEQ010000024.1 GCF_020707265.1 Massilia sp. IC2-477 | reverse complement strand
ACTTATCGACTGTTGATTGTTAAAGAACCGTTGTTCTGTACTACCTTGCTGCACCGTACGAAGCGTTGTGTTCGTCAGCAGCAGAGAAGTGAGATTATGCAGTGTTTCGCGTAACTCGTCAACCCCTCGTCTCTTTCGCGTTCGCTACCTGTAAGGCTACGGTTCGCGTCGGAGGAACGAGACTATAGCAAAGCCGCCTCGAGGATGCAAGACCTCGCCAGACAGAAACGGCTCAGCACATCTTCCCAAGGAAAACGATTTCTCATTCTGCGGGCTGGATCGTGAATAGACAGAGATAAAAATAGGATATACACTAAGTTAAACGATTAACTTCCCTCAAAGAACTGCAGCGACGTCAAGATGTCCTTCTACAGACCGCTCCTCACTCTACTGTTATTGACCTGTCTGTCGATCCCCACCCGAGCCCAGCCGCTCGACGTCATGCGCCTGGACCAGCCCCGCATCCTGCGCGCGGCCGATGCCGCCCTGTCCGAGGCGCCGGTCACGATCACCTCTTTCCCCAGCCCCCGCAGCAGCGGTGGCCTGCACGACTTCTATTCGGAGGGCGATTACTGGTGGCCGAACCCGGCCAATCCCGGCGGTCCCTACATCCAGCGCGACGGCCTGACCAACCCCGACAACTTCGTTGCGCATCGGCGCGCGCTGGTACGCCTGTCGGTGCAGGTGCCGGCATTGGTGGCGGCGTGGAAGACCACCGGCAAACAGCACTACGCCCGACATGCGGTGGCCCACCTGCGCGCCTGGTTTGTCGATCCGCGCACCCGGCTCAATCCGAACCTGCAGTACGCCCAGGCCATCTTCGGCAAATCGATCGGGCGCGGGATCGGCATCATCGACACTGTCCACCTGGTCGAAGTAGCGCGCGCCATCGAAGTCCTGCGCGACGGAGAAGCCTTGTCCGACGAAGAACGCGAACAGATCGTCGGCTGGTTCCGCGACTACCTCCAATGGCTGACGACCAGCAAGAACGGCATCGAGGAACGTGAAGCGAAGAACAACCATGGTTCCTGCTGGCTGCTGCAGGTGGCCGCGTTCGCCCACCTCACCGGCGACCGCCAGTTGCTGGCGTATGCGCGCGAGCGTTTCAAGACGGTACTGCTGCCGACCCAACTGGCCGCCGACGGCAGCCAGCCGTTGGAGCTGAAACGGACCAAGCCCTACGGCTACGCCCTGTTCAACCTGGAAGCGCTGGCCACGCTGTGCCGGATCCTGTCGACGCCGCAGGACAATCTCTGGACGTATACCACGCCCGACGGCCGCGGCATGGCCCGTGCGATGGCCTGGATGGCGCCCTATATCCGCGACAAGGCAGGCTGGCCCCTGCCACCGGACGTCATGTATTTCAAGGAGTGGCCCATGCGCCAAACGAGCCTGCTGTTCGCCGGGCAGGCGCTGGGCCGGCCGGACTACCTGGCCCTGTGGGCGACCCTGCCCGCCGACTCATCGGTGGAGGAAGTCACCCGCAACTTCTTCATCCGCCAGCCCGTGCTCTGGTAATACCACGATAACAAGGGAGACAAGATTTGAACAAACAGACCAAACAGGTACTGAGGCGAGGCGCCCCCATGATCCGGTCCTTGTGGCGCGCCACCGTGCTGGCCGCGGTGTTGTGCGGTCCTGCGCTGGCAGCCTCGCCATCCCAGTTCTACACCTACGATCCGGCCGGCCTGGCACTGGCGAAACAGAAGCTGGCAGCGCGCGATCCGCTCTACCAGCCGTCGTACGACGCCCTGCTCAAGGACGCCGATGCGGCGCTGACGCGGCGTCGCTATAGCGTCGTCGACAAATCCCTGGCGCCGGCCAGCGGCAACAAGCACGACTTCTTCAGCTTCGGCCCCTATTGGTGGCCCGACCCGGCAAAGAAGGACGGCCTGCCCTATATCCGCAAGGACGGCCTGCACAACCCGGCTGCGTCGACCGACGCCACCGACAGCGGGCGCATGGGCAGGTTCGCGCACGACGTCAAGGTGCTGGCACTGGCCTGGTACTTCACCGGCGAGCGCAAATACGCGGTGAAGGCGGGCGAGCTGGCACGCGCCTGGTTCCTCACGCCTGACACCCGCATGAATCCGCATCTCGAATACGGGCAGGCGATTCCAGGCCGCGTGGACGGTCGCGGCATCGGCATCATCACCAGCCGCGCCCTGATCGACGTGATGGACAGCCTGGCCTTGATCCAGCCGACCGACGCCTTGAGCGACGCCGAGAACGAGGCGGTGCGCGGCTGGTATGGCGAGTACCTGAACTGGCTGCTTACCAGCCGTCATGGTTTCGAAGAGGGTAACGCGCACAACAACCACGGCACATTCTATTCGGCGCAGGTGGTCGCGTATGCCTTGTATACCAACCGCCAGGACGTCGCCAGGCGCGAGCTCGACATCACGAAAATCCGCCGCATCGCCGGCCAGATCGATCGCGAGGGCAAACTGATCGCCGAGCTGGAGCGCACGCGGCCTGGCGGCTACACGAATTTTGCGCTGGAGGCTTTCGGTTACCTGGGGCGCTATGGCGAGCTGACCGGCCAGAGGGTCTGGGAACACGGCGAAGACGCCCACAGCATCGCTCAAGCTTATCGCTTCGTCGCGCGCTATGTGAATGGCGAGAAGTGGCCCTACCCGGAAATCAATCCAAAGGAAGGCTCGCCGGATGGCTTCAACAAGCATGCGATGCAGAACATGTTGACGGCGGCGCGCGCTTACAAGGGCGATTCCGTGTTCGCCGAGAAGGCGCGCTGGCTGCTCGAGCATTATCCCGGGGAGCTGGATGCCTTGATTTTGCCCTTGAAGTAGGTGTTCCAGAGTCGATAGCCTGAAGCTATCAACTTGTTTTGTTTAATTCACTTTAGGCTATGAATGAGAATCGCTATCATTCATCCTACAGCAGTGTTAACGAAACATAGGAACAAGCATCATGGTCATCGCCGCCAAGAAAACCAGCCAGGTCGTCGCCCACATGGCCATCGCATTCGCGATTGCCTATGCCGTGACCGGCTCCGTCGTCTTTGGCGGACTGGCAATCATTATCGAGCCGGTGATCAATGTGCTCCTGCTTCCGCTGCACGAACGGACCTGGGCGGCAATCCGTGCGAACGGGAAGACCGAGCGCGAGCGTTATGTGCGTATCGCCGCGGAAAAGCTCAGCCAGACCACGCTCCATATGGGCGTTGCCTTCGCGGTGATGTACTTCGCGACCGGCTCGCTGGCGTTCGGCGGTATGGCTGCGGTGCTTGAACCGGTGTGCAATGTCCTGCTTCTTCCAATCCACGACCGCTTCTGGGACAAGCTGGAGCTGCGCCTGAACGGCAACGTGCGCACCGCCCAGGCTTGACTGGCACATGCAGATAGGACACTAAACGTTCAGTTTCCAGTGTTACACTGTCACGCTGGTGCGGACGCGTTGTCCGCAACGGTCGACCAGATGAGGCAGTGATGAGCAAGATCGTTTGGCCCGCCTCGCGTTCCGAAGCAGCTGAGCTGATAAGAAAGCGGGACTGGAGCAGCACGTCGCTCGGCCCTATCGACAATTGGCCGCCCCTCCTGCGGACGCTGGTCGACGTCATCCTGCGCTCCCCCGCCAGCATGGCCCTGGTCTGGGGCGACGACCGGATCCTTCTCTATAACGACGGCTACGCGCGTGTGTGCGGCGCCCGCCACCCCGATGTCCTCGGCACGCGGGTGCGTGACG
The DNA here is from genome assembly GCF_020707265.1 of Massilia sp. IC2-477. Classification (GTDB taxonomy): domain Bacteria; phylum Pseudomonadota; class Gammaproteobacteria; order Burkholderiales; family Burkholderiaceae_D; genus Telluria. The sequence continues at coordinate 5,819 of NZ_JAJFEQ010000024.1, read as the reverse complement.
CCTGGCCCGAGGCCTGGGACTTCAACCAGGAAGTCTTCGACGCCTGCTTCCAGGGCGAGGACCGGGTGTTCCGCGACGCCCATTTCGTCCTCGAGCGTAACGGCGCGCCGCAGGACGTCTGGTTCGACCTGTACTACGGCCCGGCCACCGACGATGCCGGCACAGTGCGCGGTGTCCTCTGCACGGTGCTCGAAACCACCGACCGCGTGCGCGCAGAACAGCAACGCCAGCTTCACGAGGCCCACCTCGAGCAGGTCAACAGCGACCTCGATGCCCTGCGCGTCACGCTCGAGCAGGCCAACCGCCGCCTTTCCGGCGACATGGAATTCCTTAACACCCTGTTCCGCCAGGCGCCGAGCTTCATGGCGGTGCTGACGGGGCCGGAGCACGTGTTCGAGCTGGCCAATGACGCTTACCTGAAGCTGGTCCAGCACCGCCCGGTCCTCGGCAAGCCGGTACGGCTCGCGCTGCCCGAACTTGCCGGACAAGGCTTCTACGAGCTGCTCGACAGTGTCTATCACGGCGGCGACGCTTACCACGGACGCAATATCGAAGTGCAGCTGGACCGCGGCAACGGCGAAGGCATGGAGCGGCGCATCCTGGACTTCGTCTACCAGCCGCTGAAGGATGCGGCCGGCCGCACGCAGGGCATCTTCGTCGAAGGCGTCGATGTCACCGACCACGCGCTGACGGAGGAGCGCCTGCGGGTCGCCCAGGAGGCGGGCGAGATCGGTACCTTCGAGTGGTATCCGAGCACGGGCAAGGTGGTGGTGTCGGACGCCTACCGGCGCATCTGGGGCTTCGCGCCGGACATCGAGATTACTGCGGACCTGCTGGTCAGCCGTGTTGAGCCGTCGCACCTGCACTTGGCTGGCCCCAACCGGCTCGGGAACGAATCGAATCCGCTCGGCTTTTCGGAATTCGTCATCACGCGCGCCGACACTGGCGAGCGGCGCTGGATCGCCCGCCGCGGCCAAGCCGTGCCGAGCACGATCGCCGGCGAGCGCCGCTACCTCGGCGTGGCCTTTGATATCACGGAGCGCAAACGCACCGAGGAAAACCTGCAGCGGGCGCAGGCCGCGCTGCGCGAACTGAACGAAGCGCTGGAACGCCAGGTCGTGCTCGAAGAAACGGAACGCTTCAAGGCCGAGGACGCGCTGCGCCAGGCGCACAAGATGGAAGCCGTGGGCCAGTTGGCCAGCGGCGTGGCCCACGATTTCAACAACGTCCTGCAGATCATCTCGAGCAACTTGCAGCTGATGGAACTGGACGGGATAGGCAGCGTGCTGGGCGCGCGCGTGGCAAGCGCGGTTGCCGCCGTCGAGCGCGGATCGAAACTGTCCTCGCAGCTGCTCGCTTTCGCGCGCCGCCAGCCGCTACAGCCGGTGGCGACCGACCTGGGCCGCCTGCTGTCCGACATGGAGTCGCTCCTGCTGCGCGCACTGGGCGACCGTGTCGTGCTCGACCTGCGCCGCGCGCCCGGGCTCTGGAACGCCCGGGTCGACCGCAACCAGCTGGAGAACGCCATCCTCAACATGGCGATCAATGCGCGCGATGCCATGGGCGGGAGCGGACGCCTGACCATCAGCGTCGGCAACGCCGAACCGGGCAGCGCAGCGGCAGGCCACGTCCTGCTGTCGATCATGGATACCGGCTGCGGCATGACGCCCGAGGTACTCGACAAGGTCTTCGATCCGTTCTACACGACCAAGGCGCCCGGCAAGGGAACGGGCCTGGGCATGAGCATGGTGTACGGCTTCGTGAAGCAGAGCGGCGGCGAGATCCGCATCGAGAGCAGCCCCGGGAACGGGACGCGCATCGTGATCCAGCTGCCGCGCGCCGAGGGCGACGCCCTGCATGCGCGGCCGGCGGGCCACGCCGAGGTGCCGGGCGGCGATGAAACCATTTTGGTGGTCGATGACGATGCCGCCGTGGTGGCGACCACCACCGAGCTGTTGGCGGGACTCGGTTACCAGGTGCTGAGCGCCGGGAGCGGGCAGGAGGCGGTCGCGATCCTGCGCACCGGGATACCGGTCGACCTGCTGTTCAGCGACCTGTCGATGCCCGGTGCGGTCGACTGCGCCTCCCTGGTGGCGCAGTGCCGCCAGCTCGCGCCGCACACCCGCATCCTCCTCACCTCGGGCCAGGTGCCCGACGGCTCCATCGACGCAGGCATCGAGCTGCTGCCCAAGCCCTACAGCCGCGAGCAGCTGGCACAGGCCGTGCGCGGCCAGCTCGGCGCGACGCGCCTGTCGGTGCCGATGGCGGCGCCGACGGTGGTGGACGAGGTGGTGCGCACGCCGGTCGCGGCGGACGGGGCACGCCGCATCCTGGTGGTGGAAGACGATCCCGACACCCGCGAACTGGCCTGCGAGCTGCTGGCGGCGCTGGGGCATGCGGCCAGCGGCAGCGGCTCGGCCGAACATGCACTGACACTCCTGCAGGAGCACGAGGTCGACATCCTGTTCACCGACCTGAACCTGCCGCGCCTGTCCGGCACCGAGCTGGCGTCGCGTGCCATTGCGCTGCGTCCCGCGCTGCAGGTGATCCTGACCTCCGGCGAAGGCAACAACATCCAGGTCCCGCCGGACAGCGGGATCATCGTACTGCCGAAACCCTACGACCTCCTGCAGCTGGAACTCAGCATCGCGCAGGCAGCGGCCGAGGCAGGCGAAACCCTTTGATGACACATTGAGGCCCACGCGATGCTCACCAAGACAATCGATATGCGCGTGCTGCTGATCGACGACCACCTGATCAATGCGGAGCTCGTCCGCGGCATGCTGGAGGACGAGCCGGGCCTTATCCTCGAGTACCAGCAGGATCCGGCGCGCGCGCTGGAAACGGCGGCGGCGTTCGCGCCTTCCGTGATCATGGTCGACCTGCACATGCCGATGATCGACGGCCTCGACGTCATCAAGATCCTGAAACAGGATCCGCGCGTGGCGGAAGTCCCGGTCATCATGCTGTCGTCGAATACCAGCCCGCAGGTCAAGGCGAGCGGGTTCGAAGCGGGGGCGATCGATTACCTGGTCAAGTGGCCGGACAAGGTCGAACTGACGGCGCGGCTGCAGGCGCATTCGCGCGCCTACCACATGACGCAGGCGCTGCGGGCGAGCCAGGCCGCGCTGTTCGAGAAGACGCGCGAGCTGGCCAATGCCCAGGCCTCGCTGCACGAAGCGGAAAAGATGGAAGCGATCGGCCAGCTCACCAGCGGCGTGGCGCACGACTTCAACAACGTGCTCCAGCTGATCAACGGCCACCTGCAGCTGCTGCGGGTGGCGCACCGCGCCGACGAGCGGACGGTGAAACGGCTGGAGGCAGCGTCGGAAGGCGTGCGCCGCGGGGCACAGCTGGCATCGCAGATGCTGGCATTCGCGCGCAGGCAGTCGCTCGCACCGGTCCCCCTGAACGTGGCAAAGCACCTGCACAGCATGGAAGCAACGATCCGCCAGACCCTCGGCCATCACGCCCTGTGCCTGTCGGTGGACGAGAGCCTGCACGCCTGCCTCGACCCGGCGCAGTTCGAGAAGACCATGCTGCACCTGGTGCAGAACGCAGCCGAAGCGATGGGGACGGACGGCTGGCTCGAAATCGCGGCGGACGCTGCGCAGCTGCCGGGCGGCGACAGCGTCGAGGCCCCAGGCTACCTGCGGGTGCGCGTGGCCGACAATGGCGCGGGCATGCCTGAGGAGGTGCAGCGGCGCGCATTCGAGCCCTTCTTCTCGACCAAGACCGTCCACCGCGGCGCCGGCCTGGGGTTGAGCCTGGCCTTCGGTTTCGTGAGACAGAGTGGCGGCCAGATCGAGCTGACCAGCAAGCCGGGGACGGGAACGACGGTGACCATCTACTTCCCCCTGTTGCCTGAGGCGCCTGTGGAGTCGGCGCCGGCGTCGTCAGCGGAGCCGGTGCGCACCGTGCTGGTGGTCGAAGACGAGGCGCCGGTGCGCCAGGTGAGCGTGGAAGTGCTGCGCAAGCAGGGACTGTGCGTGCTGGAGGCGGCCGACGGCGACACGGCGCTCGACATGATCCGGCAGGGGTTGCCGATCGACCTCGTGTTCACCGACTTGGTCATGCCGGGGGGAGTTACCGGACAGGACCTTGCGGTGGCAACGGCGAAATACCTGCCATCTGCAAAGCTGCTCTTCGCATCAGGTTATCCTGGAGCGGACATCGAGCATCCCGTTCTCGATCACACCTATCTGCTACGTAAACCCTACCGTCTTGAGGAAATGACTCGCAGGATAAAACAGCTGCTGACGGGCGAAGATATTACGTGAGGCTCGGCTACCTGGCGGTCTGCGCCAGGGTCGCAGCGGCTGGGATCGCCTCCGGCGTGGGATCCGGGAGCCGGCGGTTGTGGAAACGGCGCTCAATGAAGAAGTAGAAGCCATAGCATATCGCACAGGTCAGCAAGACCGTTGCGATCACATAGAGCGGACTTGTCGTTGGAAACAGGTTTCTAGCGATCATCTCCGGAAGCTGGTACACCTTGCCGTGCAATAGATACAGTGAGTAGCTCGACTGCCCTAGCAACACGGCAGGAAATAGCAGCATGCCGCACACCTTCAGGGTCTTCTTTGACAGCGTGAATTGGGTCAGCACGGCATGTTCGAGTCCGCCCAGGCACCAGATCGCAATCGATGCGATAACTGCGGATGCAATGAACCCAAGGTCCATGAGTTGCGCAAGTATCGCTGTCGCCAGTGCAAGCGCGCCTAACAGGAGAATCGAAGCTGCAAACTGGTATCTGCCGAAGAACGAAAATGGCGTCATGCCCTTTGTGTGAGCAACACGGACGAGGACACCGAACAGGAAGCCCGGCCAAAGATTGATGAAAAGGCCCGGGACATTGAAGGTGTCAGATACGATCGCATACGCACTGAGGATCGAAACCATGCCGAGAAACGCGGCCGCGTAGCGTCGCATGAGTATTGCCAGGAAGACGACGAGGTAAAACTGGACCTCGATGGCCAGACTCCAGTAGACGGTATTAATGCGTGTGTAGCCATCATTGGCACCTACCTGGGCATCGACCAGTTCTTTACTCAGCGTTAGCAGGCCGAACCAGTCGAGAGGCGAATAGCTTAACCATGCAAGCTGAGGGAAGACGAAATGGCCCGATTTGACTGCGGACAGGCCCTCGAGCACGAATGGCATGCACATGACGACAGCGATCGACGCCCAGAACGTCGGATAGATGCGCTTGAGTCGACGTGCAAGAAACGTCTTCGCACCCGCGTTCCTGGCCATGGCGTTCTCCGCGGCTGCATAGATGCAATATCCGGAAATGGCAAAGAACACCGGCACACCACGGTAGCCCTCCAACGCCAGGGGATACAGCGCAGGAATCGCCTGTTTGATGGCAGCCGAGATATGGAAAAGGAATACCCATAATGCTGCCAATCCCCGTGCGCACTCGATCACCAGATCGACGGAAGAGCCGCTGGTGGCGCCTCGCGACGCTGCGCGATGACGTTCAGGAGTGGCAAGATGATTATTCATGAACAGTTTTAAGGCGTAGAAGTAGACGTACATGGTTACCCAGTCATTATCTACACTCGCAAGGAATTAGCAAAGTAATATCTAATCGCGGGAGCCACGTTGCATATCCAATACACGCATGATGTGCGCTGCGTTTGGCAAAGCAGAAAAGCAAAAAGCCCGCTCAGTCTTAACTGAGCGGGCTCTGCATATAACTAGCCTGACGATAACCTACTTTCACACTGGTTGCAGCACTATCATCGGCGCAAAGTCGTTTCACGGTCCTGTTCGGGATGGGAAGGGGTGGGACCGACTTGCTATGGTCATCAGGCTTT
>NZ_JAJFEQ010000023.1 GCF_020707265.1 Massilia sp. IC2-477 | reverse complement strand
CGGCAGCTGTTCGCGCACTTCGTCATTATGCGGCTTTGGGTGTGTCGCCAGTTGTGCCCTCCGTTACCGGGGCTATCCCTTGCGCTGTCGATACTTCGGCGGCGGTCGGCGCCGTGCTCGCTTTTTTTGCCTGCGCAGCTTCGAATGCGGCCACCATGCTATTGACAGGTGCGGCATGTTCAGGCACTGGCGCGGCTGGCTCCTCGATTACTGGCGCCAAGAGATCCCCTGCCCTGATGGCTTTCACCACTGCCCGCTTGATTGCATTCATCGCTTCAAGCGGCAGTACAGGACGTTGAGCACGATTCGGGTGGAAGGTTTGCAGCCGCAGCTTGCTGACCTGCTGCACTTGTTCGCCACATGCCCAACGATCGCATACCGCGAAATAGGAATGGCCGGGGATAAGGTTCGCAGCAACCAGGACGTGCAACCCATCGGCCACCTTGCCTTGGGCTGCGGTCTTCGACAACGGCACTACCATGCAGCCTTCGCTCAATTTGCCATTCAACACCACTACCAGGCGGTTCTTGACCATTTCAGGTGGTAGGTTACCGCTAGTTGTCAATGCGGCAGACCTGTCCACCTCGCCGGTGGCCGTACGGGGGTAATCAGGGCCGAAGTTGCATTCAAGAATTTCCCCTGTTTTTGGATAGTAATTAATTGGCATAACTATAATCTTTCTTCTTTTACGTATTAGGAGTGGAACCACTCTCTCCAGGTCTTGTCAGACTGCGCTGTACTGCGGATAGGCCCCCTTTTTTCGCAACTTGTCTACGTACCTCTTCGACAGAGGTAAATTCCGGCTCCAGCTTTTTCAGTTGTGCCACCAAGCCCGACAGATCGTAGTAGTTGCTGAGTTGTCCCCGGTGGTCGACAAATCGATCGATTCGCTTGAGGTAGCCACGGGTCTCAAGTTCAGCCAAGTAACGCTGAACCTGTCGAGGGCTCAAGTTGCAGCGAGCGGCAATTGTTGCTTTGCTGGGAAACGGCAACAGTTCTGCGTACCACCAGTGGTCAATGATGTGCAGGAGGATCGCCAACTGGACGGGACTGATGCCCAGCCTCGCCTGGGCGCGTAGCAACAGTGATGGGACAACGCAAAACCCCAAGCCCAAAACCGGCTTGCCCCATTTTTTAGCGGACGTTTGTTGCCCTTCCTTTTTTGGGCGCTCTGTACTATCTACTGCTTCTTCTGGACTTGTCATAACGGGCTCTTGCAAATTATGGATGACCACGATACGCTTAGTCGCGCTGTCAAACAAGTTATTTCACGTCATTTTTTGTCTAGGGGGGAGTGGACATCAATGACTTGGGGTGGGGAGTCGGAAACGTCGCCCTAAGTACTACTAAGTGCAAAGCGGATAAGTAGCGTAGACATATAGGCTAAACTTCCCCTAGACCTACATGACTCCCCATGTTGTTAAGCTTCGCTTTGTTTGGCACAATGCTGTCATTCGCCCTTGTGGCCCGTAGTAGAATTTTTTCCCTTAGGGGACCGCAAAAGCCCGGATCGTAAGATTCGGGCTTTTGTCTTTTTGACGCCATGTGTGCTGTAGCCTCACCAAGTGAACATGAGCTTTACTGATCAACGGTGGTAACGGACGAAAAAAAAGCGCCGCACTTATGCGGCGCTTGATGACTCTCTGTCTAGGTGAACCATCGCATCAGCCGGTTTTGCGTGCTGATGCCAGTGCGCTTGCTCGGTCGAACACTTCGCGCATCACCGTTTCAACTCCCCCAGCCGCTTTCAGTCGTGCTTCGCGGGCAGCGCCGCCAGCAATCTGGCGCCCATCTTCCATTACTAGCTTCGCACACCAGGGATCTTTTTTCCGCGGCTGTGCTGCTGGTGGAACAGAGCGCTTGAATCGAAGAACATTGCTCATTATCAACTCCATCTAGGTTAGTGATTGCCAGTAGGCAGAGATAGTGTACGAGATGTAAAAAAGTAATGCAGGTACTGGAATAGTGTGCGCCTGGTCGGGCTTTATGTCTAATCGCCTCCTACACCTACTATAGGAGTGATTAACACTTTGCTATAAGGTGCCGAGCACTTTGCGTTTTGGAAATTACACAAGCATGGAAAGCGTCAGCCTGCTGCAGCCCGAGGACGCGCTCGAGCTAAACCGCCAACGGGCGCATATGGTCGCCGAGCTGGGCCTCGGTCGGCGCTTGCGCGAAATCGACGTCGAGGACGAATAGTCATGGCGTAAGCCTACGAGATCAATCCACGTCCAGCCGCTTCGGGCGGCGACTGTTGGACAAGCCTGCAGAAGTGGGGGAGGTTTATTCCTTGTGGTGGTCGAGGAAGCGGCAGGCATCTCTTGGTGGAACGCATTAGACAAGGCAGAACAGGCCCGGTGGATGCAACAGTTTGAAGGATTGGGCACCGGGGCCAACGTCTACGCCGCTTATCTACGAGCCTAGGCCTTAGGATGCTAAGGAAACAGCAGCCAAATGTTAGCCAAAAGAAACTAATAAAACCTCAATAACCCGGAAAATGTCCGAATGTATGAACATAGAAGAGCATAAAAGATATCAACATCCTATCAACGTGATAGCAAGTTGATGTATAAATACATCAACTTGCTATCAATTCCGGCTGCATCAACCCGGGAAATGTCCGAATAGACGTGTTTGTACTTACTCTGGATCGACTGCCAGACGCTGCTGCGGGTTACTGCTGAATTTGAATTCCAAGCCGATGACCTTGCGGCCGGCGCGAACCGTGTCCCATTTGATGAGCATGTTGTTTTTCTGGATCAGTTCGTCCACTGCCGGCTCGATTACCCTAGTGCGGATGGACTTGAAGTCCTTCCTATAGCTCTCGGGCACATCCATGGCGGTGCAAAACTCTTCGATAGTCGGCTGATACTTGCCAGTGTTCTGCCACGACTGAAAGACTTCAAAAAGCCGCCAGGAATAGGAGGAGCGAAGGGCTGACGCCTGCTTGAGCTTGTAACTAGTGAACTCGCGGCGCAGGCCGAACAGGTGCGGCACCACTTCATGCCACCAATCCAGCTCGACCCAGCCTTCCCCCTTGTGATACCGCGCACTGCCGATCCATCGGAACTTGTATTCCTCAACGCCCTTACGCGTCTTGCGCGTGGTACGGATATAGCGATTGAACAGGTTCTCTGATGCATCCTGAAGCTGTTCGTAGGCCGTGTTCATATCCACGTTGAAGGTATCGGCATAGTCAGCAGCAGAAAGCCGGACCGACCAGGCGCCGCGCTCGCGTACTTGGGTCATGTTCGGCATTTGATCTGTCTTGGCAATACACGCCGCCACGATGCGCTTCTCTGCCAAGGAAAGGCCGTGAGCGCTGCGCGTCAAGGCATTGCTCATGTTCACCTGCAGCTCTACCATTGGCTGTTCGGCGTCGAGTTTATGAACGTGTTGTAGCTTCACCTTGCTCCCTTTTTCGGACATGGTCCGGGTTATCCGGGCTTTCAAATAACGGTGTCCGATTATGGTATTGCGGACATTGTTTGTCAACTGTCCGAATGTGGATAAGACCCGGGAAATGTCCGGCTCACCCGGAAAATGTCCGAGCTAGCCCGGAAAATGTCCGAATCTTTGTAAACAATGAAACAGAGAAACAAAAAACAAGAAACCGCGTACGCGAAAATTTGACTTCAACTCCCTCAGAAACTCAGTAAAGCGGCCTACGGCCGGGCACCCCGCTGCGCGAGGTTCCCCGGTCAAGCCGGCTCCCCTCCTGGCTATCGACAGCCCGCAAACGGGCTAGAACGCGCCACAGGCGTGTAGGCAAAACACAAAACGCAACCACCGCTGAATCACACCATGCTTTCGGCGGGCTACGGAGTTGGCCGCAAGAGGCCAAGCCCTACCGGGCCGGCTCCTACCGCCTCACCGCCGGCAAACCGGCGGCCCGCAACATGACGTGATGATGCGCAGCTAATATGCACCGGATGAATGGTCTTCCAGTATGTGGAGGGCTTAGGCTACGTAGTCGAATAAAGGTTATCGAGCTGCAATCGAAGCAAAATGAGAGGCCAGGACAACATAGGAGGAGGCTTGGGACGCGATAGGAGGCCCAGGGTTAAGTTTTTGTCAGCGTCCCTTAGTCTTGCTTCATCTGGTATCGAAAAAACGCCTCTATGACCCTCTATCGCAGCCGAGAAGTGACAAGCTGGTTAACAGCTGAAGTGGCCGTCGTCAGCGCACTGCAGCGACCAGATGCGCATGCGGCCAGGATCCACAGCTCGAACTGCAGCGCGCGATCAGCGCCGCTAGCCAGCCTCGTGCCAACCGCGCTGGCGCCACATTTGGTTGATGCCTTGCATGAGGCGGTAAATGATCGCCAGTGCCGAACCTGGTGGGCCCAGCTGCAACAGCCGCCAACCACGTTAATACATCATCTTGCTATTTAGTTGATATCAACTCGATATCTACATACAATCATAACGATATCGTTTAACTCATTGGAGGACACATGGCGATTTATGTAGTGGCGAACAAAAAAGGCGGAATTGGCAAATCGACTACAGCTGTGCAGCTGGTAACTGGCCTTTCGCTCAAGGGCCGTCGCGTTTGGGCGGTTGATGGAGATGGGGATCAGACATCCATGCTGTTGGCTCTCACTGTACGGGCCAACAGTGGGTTACCAGGCATCGCTGCTTGTGAACTATCGGAAGGGCAAACCCTGCGCCAGCAGGTCAAGCTCCAGGCTGATATGTACGATGACGTTGTAATCGATGTAGGTGCGAAGGATTCCGGCGCGCTGCGCGCCGCGTTATCGGTAGCCGACGTCCTAGTGATTCCATTCGCGCCGCGGACTTTCGATGTGTGGGCTTTCGAGAATATGGCAGCCCTGGTGCGCGAGGTGCAGGCCATGCGCGACTTCAAAGTCCTGGCCTTCTTAAACAAGGCTGACCCAGCCAACCAGGACGCGGACAACAAGCAGGCAATCGAGGATATTGGCCGATATGGCTACCAGATCTCACCTGTGTCGATCGGCGATCGCAAGTCCTTAGCCCATGCGAGTGCAGCTGGGCAGCATGTCAGCGAATTCAAGAGCGCCGATCCAGTGCTGCGGCGCGAAGTCGCAGCGCTCTTGGAGTTCATCACTACAGCCTAATATCGCGTCATCTTGATATTCACTTAATATCAAGATGAAATCAAGTTAATTTAAACGAGATATCAAAATGAGTAGAAATAGCCGAATCATCGCAAAGCCGTCCATACCAGCTCAACAGGGAAACGAGGCTGCTATTGAACGATTCATTAACAGTGCACCGGATGCGCGTGCGTCGTCGCCAGTCGACGCACCAGTGGCGCCAACACCAGTTTCCCAGGAACTGGCAAAGGGCCAGGGCCGCAGCCGCAAGACAGCTATCAGCTTAACGTTGCCAGATCAGGTCATTGAAGCGATGGACCGTAAGCGGGCCGAACTGGGTGGGCTTAGCCGGCCTGCATTCATCGCCTTGGCTGTATCGAAATTTGAGGGATGAGTGTTCTAGGGTAGATCGAGGAAGGGCTGGCGGCAGGGAGTGCCGCCAGCTGCCACTTCCATCTATTAACGCGACTAGCAAGTGGTCTTCAAGGACGGAGCTACACGAAGTTGCGCGACTGCCTCCACGAAACGCCGCGACCAGGTCTGGGAATCATCAAAAAGCGCGCCTGATTTGGCTGGGGTGGCCGCAACCCTCTGGTCACGGTTGGATGCCACTGTATGAGAGGCTACTTCCGACCCAAAGCAGGCTATCGAGACCGCTGAGTCGCATACCTCCTGGCCCCACAAACGACAAGCTTGGAATTCTTATTCACTGGCCCAAGAAATAATAAGACTTCCGGGTCAAGCTATTGGTTTGTGTTGTCGGAGCCGAGCATTTTATTTAGCTCCCCAATGATCGTGTGCGCGTCATCGTATGCTTCCTTTGCCGGCGCGTGCCCATCCATTACATAAGACATCATTGCTAACATATACGCCCCTACCGTAACTGCGTATCTGATGGTGTCGAACACAGCGAGAGAGTCCGCTGGATGAATGCATCGTATCTGCGCTAGCCAATATGTCCCGCCATCCTCAATGTTCATGTGTGGAAAAACTGCCCCAACATTAGGGTGCGCACCAGAATTTATCGCCATAGAATAGTACGTCTCCACCCCTTTGTGGAGTTCAGGATCGAACTTCACTAACTCCCGTAGTCCATTCGACGCCGTAAAGGTTTTACGGCACTTCTCGTCGGCTGACTTACTCGTTGCCCTCTTCGCCCAAATTTGTTCCTTACTTGGGTCCGCTGTCATTATCAAACCGAATAAAACACTCTCCAGTCCTGCGCGTAACACAGGAAAAACAGGCGGCATTTGCCCAGCAAGGGCAATTCTTACCCCCGCCAAGAAGTAACCGTGCGCAGTAAGTACAAGGAGAGCAGGAGTCGGCGGACCTTCATACAAGCCTCCTAGTATGTTTTCAAAGCTCTGTTGAAGCCTGTCCATCAATGCATAGATTTGCGGATGCTGCTCTATGATCTGCTGCTCGTTTCGATGTGCCGCGTTTAGAAATTCAGCCAACTTTCGTTTGTTTGGTACTCGACCATTCGTCATAGTTCTGTCCGAAATAAAATGAGCACGAAGCCATAGGGCATGCCGTGTAGTTACGCGATGACTGCTATTGGCCGATAGTGGAAGTTCATCGGGCAGTGTACCTCAGCAGTACCGCACACCGAAACCTTTAGTCAGTCGCTTTTTTCTTGTGTAGTCGCGTTTATAGATGGAATCGACATCAGCCGCGTAAACGTTCTGAGCAGAAGGTTCGCGGAATATGACTTCGGCAATCGAGACTCCATGTCTATCACATTGGCTTCTCTATAACATTGAGTCGACACAGGATTACCCTCTGCGCTTCCTTTAGTGTCATCTCGCCTGCGATCATGCGCCCAGCGATCTCGGCGTTACTTTCGTCGAGAATAATCCCCGATAACGCAAACGAAGCTTTGGTCTCCTGCCAGTCGCCGGAAGCGTGGGCCAGTGCAATGTAGCGACGGCGCTCGCGTTGTTCACTGAGCTCTATAATTTCTGCGTTCATAAAGTTCCGAATGAAATATTTTGCAATAAGCTGAAATTATGTGAAAAAAGATGAAATTTTTTGCAATTTTGTGCAATTACCCGAAATATTGTGAAATAAACAGTAACTGTTCTCAGTCAGATCCGAACCGATGAGGGATACACTCTTTTGAGACGCTCTCAGGTGGTTTTGTTGCTAAATATTCAATGTGATGCACTGCTGAAATAGTCGTTCTTAACCCCTACACACCATACGCACATTACAAATGTGCTTGCAACCCTCATGGTTGCTGGGTTTCATTGTATACAAGGATTTTTCTTGTAATACAAGGATACCTTAAGCTTTTGAAAATAAAGGGAAAAACCTGTATACCAGAAATTTTACCTCTACTAATGCCCTTAAAGAGTGGAGCACATGGTCACGCACGGCAAACTTGAGGCCAACAGCATCAAAGTACTTGATAGTTTCCCTGTAGAAATGTTAATATGAATATATTTTCAACTAGGCACGATAAATTAAATATGGATTATGATTTGGTTGTTAAGATTGCTACTGTGTGTATTGGTCTCGTCGGTGCTGCAAAAGGTCTGTATGACCTGTCAATAGGACGACGTAGTAAATCACGAGAAGAGTATAAATTTGCAAAAGAATTTCTTGAATTTAGTAATGAAAATAAAAATATTCATCCCTATTTAAGAGATAAAGGTTACCAAGCAATTGCAGGAGATAACGCAATAACTGGCGAAGAAGTTGAATATTTACTTTCTCTCACGCGCCCGGAACGTGCACTCAAAGATTATGTGATGGGTAAAAAATATATTGAACATCTCCCTAATCACGGAAATCTTCAAATAAAATTCAAAGAAAAATATAAGAGTAAATGGTCACGGCGGTGGCGAATGTATGCATATCTGCTTCTTTACATTGCATTTGCTTTTGCTGCATTCTCGCCTTTGCTCTTTTCATCTTACTTCCACATGGATCTTAAAGGTGCATTAATAGCATTCATTATTAGTTTGGCTGTCTTTGCGCCATACGCATATATTTTTCTTATGTCTGGAGCTAAAATCTATCGTGCTCAAATGCTTGTTGAGCATCAAAATAAACATACACAAAGGATTATATTGCCATCAATGGTTTGACAATATATGTAAATATGAGATTTCAATACGTGACCTTAAATGTCGGGCTGTCCTCGGCCCGCTCCTGGCGCCGGTCGTACACCCGCGTGGTGGAGATGTTCGCGTGCCCCAGCCACTGCTGTACCTTGGCGATGTCGGCGTCGTGTTCGAGCGCGTTGGTGGCGGCCGTAGCGCGCAGCGCATGCGGCCCGAAGCCGTCCACTTCAATGCCAACAGCAGCCGCATATTTCGCGAGGACTTTGTAGACACCATCGGGCGTAATTGCCCGAACGCCCCGCGCGTTGTTGCTCACGGGGCGGAACAGTGGCGCAGCCTTATCGTTCCCATGTTCCGCCGCATCCAAATAGGCGGCAATCGCGCTGGACGCCGCTGGATGCAGCGGGACGTAGCGGATCTTGCGGCCTTTGCCGTGCACCTGCAGGTGACGTACACCACGCCGGTCCTGAAGGTCGACTAGGCGCAACGCGCACAACTCGGCACGACGCAGGCCGTGATACAGCAAGGTGGCCAACATCGCGCGGTCGCGCAGGCCGGCCAGCGTCGAGGCGTCGGGTGCCTCCAACAGCGCGCGCGCCTGGTGATCAGCGATTGCCGGCGTCTTACCCTCCTGACTATCGAGGCGCGGCCGCTTTACGCCATCGACCGGATTGCCCTGGACGGCATTGGCCTCGCACAGCGCATCGAACAGCGACGACAGCGCTGCCAGCTTGCGCCGGATCGAAGCCGCGGCCAGGCTGCGGTGCTCGAGGTCCTTGCGCCAGGCAAGGACGTGGGCGCGCCCGACCTGGTGAAACGCGTACGGATCATCGATGCCGGCGAACGTCATAAATTCCTGGACGTCGGCCTGGTAGGCGCGCCGCGTTTCCGGGGTGTCGATGTTGGCGAACCAGGTTAACGCCGGCGGCACCTCGGCCAGCTGCTGGAAGTCGCGCATCGTCAGTCTATTGGGCGAGGTCACCGTAACGACTGTCAGCCCTGGCGCCATGTTCATCTTGTCATTCATCATGCTTCGCAGGCCCTTGTACAAAACTGTACGGTAGACTACAATTTTTTATACACTCGATTTTTGTGTCCAGATCGTTTACTCAACAATTTGCTCCCGTCGACTGACGCGTAATGGTTCCCTGATGGGAGCCCGCGGCGTTCTAGGGAATGTCAAGCCAGCCGTTCAACGAACCGCTGGCTTTTTTGTTTCCTACGGTTTAACAGCAAGTTCCTGTAGTATTGATGTGTTAGATGCAAAACCTGCGTCAACCCAAGCCGCCCTTGTGCGGCTTTTTTGTTGCCCGCCTCGCGCGGGTTTTTTTACGCCCGGAGTTTTAGATGAACAAAGACAAGATCGCCATTGTGACCGCCATCCTGGCTTTGCTGACAGTCGTCATCAAGTTCGGTCTGGCCGTGCTCGCCCTGGTCAAGGTCCTGCCGCTCTTCTAACTCGTCCTCTTGTCGTCCAAGCAACTAACCCGGCTCGGACTGATTTTTGCGACGCAAAGATCAGTCGGCCTTCGCCGAATCACTTTACTCTTGATAACCTATTTTATCAATAGTAAATCAATGGTTGGACTGACGAATCAAGATTGCTAACTGCGACCTTAGTGACTCTGCTTTGGCCCTACCTGCAGGGCCACGGCAGCTGTTCGCGCACTTCGTCATTATGCGGCTTTGGGTGTGTCGCCAGTTGTGCCCTCCGTTACCGGGGCTATCCCTTGCGCTGTCGATACTTCGGCGGCGGTCGGCGCCGTGCTCGCTTTTTT
>NZ_JAJFEQ010000022.1 GCF_020707265.1 Massilia sp. IC2-477 | reverse complement strand
CTTTTGTGAACATTTGATAATTTAAGTATGCAGCTGAACAAGTCAGCTGGCACCTTCATCAAACGCCCACACTTATCGACTGTTGATTGTTAAAGAACCGTTGTTCTGTACTACCTTGCTGCACCGTGCGAAGCGTTGTGTTCGTCAGCAGCAGAGAAGTGAGATTATGCAGTGTTTCGCGTAACTCGTCAACCCCTTGTCTCTTTCGCGTTCGCTGCCAAAAAGGCTGCGTTGTGCGTCGGAGGAACGAGACTATAACAAAGCCCGACGGCGCTTACAACGCTTGCGACTATGCTATCGTCGCGTTTTTTCCACCTTATTGTTCCGGAAATGCACCTCCCACACATCGCGCCGACCGCAGACGCGGCCCTGGAGCAAGCCCTGCTCGACGCCATCAATAACAAGACCAAGCCGCTGGGAAGCCTTGGCCGCCTCGAGACCCTGGCGGCGCAGCTGGGACTGATCCAGCGCTCGACGACTGTGCGTATTGCGAATCCAGCCATCCTGGTGTTCGCAGGTGACCATGGTGTGGTAGCGGAAGGGGTCTCGGCCTATCCGCAGGACGTGACCTGGCAGATGGTAGAAAACTTCCTGGCCAATGGCGCGGCCATCAACGTGTTCGCCCGCCAGAATGGCTGCGCGCTGCATGTCGTCGATGCGGGCGTCAACCACGACTTTGGCGAGCGTCCGGGACTGCTCGACCGCAAGGTAGCGCCAGGCACCCGCAACTTTGCAGTCGAACCCGCGATGTCGCGTCCGCAGCTCGAGACCGCGCTGGAACACGGCATGGCCCTGGTGCGGGACCTGCCCGGCACTGTCGTGGGTTTTGGCGAAATGGGGATCGGTAACACCACCGCGGCTGCGGCCATCATGCACAAGCTCACCGGGCTGCCGCTGTCGCAATGCGTCGGCGCCGGCACTGGGCTGTCGCTTGAGGGCGTCCAGCGCAAGCAGCAGGTCATCGAAGCCGCCGTCGCCCGCCATACCGGCGTGAACGATGCGTTCGACGTACTGGCCACCTTCGGCGGTTTCGAGATCGCCATGATGGCCGGCGCCATGCTGAAGGCCGCCGAACTGCGCAAGGTACTGCTGATCGACGGTTTCATCGTCACCAGCGCATTGCTGGTCGCCGCCCGCGTGCAGCCCGCGATCCTGGACTACTGCGTGTTCGCCCACTGCTCAAACGAAAACGGCCATCGCCTGATGCTCGAATCGCTCGGCGCCCAGCCGCTGCTGCAGCTCGACCTGCGCCTCGGCGAAGGCACCGGCAGCGCCCTTGCCCTGCCCCTGCTGCATGCAGCCGCCAACTTCCTGGGCGAGATGGCGACCTTCGCTTCGGCCCAGGTCAGCACCAGCTCGCAGTGAGTGAATAAAAACATGCAGCAGCTGCGCCTGTTCTTCATCGCTGTCCAGTTCTTCACCCGCCTGCCGATTCCGCGCTGGGTCGGCTTCGAGCAGGAGTGGTTGCACCACGCCTCACGCTACTTCCCGCTGGTCGGCCTGGTGGTCGGCGCGATCGGCGCCGGCGTGTATGCCGCAGCGGCGTATCTCTTCCCGGCGCCCGTTGCGGCCGTGCTCTCGACCGCGGCGACGATCTACGCCACCGGCGCCTTTCACGAAGACGGCTTCGCCGACACCTGCGATGGCCTCGGCGGAGGCATGACGCGCGAGCGCGTGCTCGAGATCATGAAGGACTCCCGGGTCGGCGCTTATGGCGCGATCGGCGTCGTGTGCATGCTCGGCGCGAAGTGCACTGCGCTGGCGATGCTGCCGCCGGCCAGCGCCATCGGCGCGCTGCTGCTCGCGCATCCGCTATCGCGCCTGGCCGCGACCTCGCTCATCTGGCGCATGGAATATGCGCGCGCCGAAGGCAAGGCCAAGCCGCTGGCCGAACGCATGACGACGCCGGAGTTTATCATCGCCTCGGTAACGGTCGCCCTGGCCACCGCCCTCCTGGTGGCAACGGCGGCGCTCGATCTACGCGCAGTGCTCGCGGCATGCATCGCCAGCGCGCTTGCCACTTGGTGGCTCGCCCGCAAATTCGCGCGCCGCATCGGCGGCTATACGGGCGACTGCCTCGGCGCCGTGCAGCAGCTGGCGGAAGTCGTGATCTATCTCGCCGTGCTGGCCACCCTGGGTCACGGCGCCCTGGCCTGATCGATGGAACTGGTCCTGGTCCGCCACCCGCAGCCGGAGATCGCGCCCGGGATCTGCTACGGCAGGGCCAACGTTTCGACATCTATCGAAGCGACCACCCGGGTCGTTGCCAGCCTGCGCGCCGCCGGCCTCCCCGGCGCCTTGCCCATCTACGCCAGCCCGCTCGCACGTTGCAGCATGCTCGCCAATTCACTCGGCGTTCCCGTTACGTTCGATGCGCGCCTGGCCGAGATGGACTTCGGCGCCTGGGAGATGCAGGGATGGGATGCGATCCCGCGCGCCGAGGTCGATGCCTGGACCGCCGACCTCCTCCACTACCGTCCCGGCGGCGGCGAGAACGTGCTGGACGTAGCCCGCCGCGTCGCTGCGTTTCGGAAGGAGCTGCAGCACCCTGCCCTCGTCATCTGCCACGCCGGCACCATCCGCCTGCTGTCGGCACTGCATGCCGGCGGCACGCTCGAAGAAGCTGCGCTGCGCGCCGCAAACACTGCCCACCGCATCGCCTACGGCGAAGTCATCGTGCTGAAAGACTGACAACGCTCCACCACCGTGCCGCAGTTTCTCCTTTATAATGGCGGCGTTTTGGTGCTCGCGGTCGTGTCCACGACCGCAGTTAAACGGGAAACACGAAGCCCTTCAACAAGGCCAACGTGTGCTGCCCCCGCAACGGTAAGCAAGTACCGCGCATGCTGAATCAGCAGCGCGGCAAACCGTCTTCCATGACCACTGTGCGAACGCATGGGAAGGTCGGACGGCCAGACTTGCCAGCCCGGATACCGGCCAAAAGGTGGAAGCGCGCCAACGGTGCGTTTCTGTTCAATCTGGCCTACGGGGACGTCGGCTGGTTGTCTTTGATGTGAACTATTCATGAACTTTCCTGTAACACGGCAAGCGGCCGCGCGTTCGCTCGCATCCGCGCTCGCACTCGCCTTCGCTTCGCCCTCCTTCGCCCAGACCCTGGACTCCGTGGTCGTCACCGCCAACCGCATGCCGCAACGCGCGGTCGACGTGATCGCCGATACCACCGTCATCCATGCCGACGAGATCGCCCGTTCCGGCGCCGGCTCAGTGGCCGACGTGCTGCGGCGCCAGCGCGGCATCGAAATCACCCGCAACGGCAGCGCCGGCGCATCCACCAGCGTGTTCCTGCGTGGCGCCAACAGCAACCAGGTCGTGGTCCTGCTCGACGGCGTGCGCATCGGCTCGTCCACCAGTGGCGTCGCCTCCTGGAACGCAGTGCCGCTCGGCGCCATCGAGCGTATCGAAGTCGTCTACGGTCCGCTCAGCACCCTGTACGGCGCCGACGCGATCGGCGGCGTGATCCAGATCTTTACTCGCAAGGGCGATGGCAGCCCCACCGTCAGCGCTGCGGTCGGCGCCGGCAGCAATGCCACGCGCAAGGCGGACGCCAGCCTGCATGGCGCCGGCGATGCGCTGCGCTATGCCTTCAGCGCCGGTTACGAAGACTCGGACGGCTTCTCGGCCACCCGTCCCGGCGCCTTTGGCTTCAACCCGGACGAAGACGGCTACCGCCGCCGCAACGCCAACGGCCAGCTGTCGTATACGCTGGCTCCCGGACATGAGATTGGCGCGCAATTCCTGCACAGCGACCTGCGCGCGCAGTACGACAGCGGCGCCGGCCCCTACGACGTCAACAACAAGCAGGACCTGAACACCGCGGCGGTGTACGTCGCCAGCCAGTTCACGGCCAACTGGCGCAGCACCCTGCAGTTCGCCCGCTCGGACGACAAACTGGGCAGCTTCACCAGCGCCGCCGCATCCGGCGCCAGCCAGATCGACACCCAGCAGGACGAGCTGACCTGGCAGAACACCATCGCCCTCGGCCCCGACACCCTGCAGCTGCTGTACAGCCACCGCAAGGAAGAAGTCGAGTCCAGCTCCACCGCCGACCTGTCACGCAGCCGCACGACCAATTCGTACGCGGCGGCTTACTCGGCCAAGCGCGGCAGCCACCTGTTCGATGCCAGCGCCCGCCACGACCGCTCGGTCTACGGCAACAAGAACACCGGCGCCGCCGGCTATGGCTACAACTTCGGCAAGGGCCTGCGCGCCACGGCCAGCGTCGGCTCGAGCTTCCGGGCGCCGACCTTCAACGAGCTGTACTACCCGGGATACGGCCTGCCGACCAACCGTCCAGAGAAGGGCCGCAACCTTGAAGCCGGCCTGCGCTACGATGCCGGCAGGCTGCAGTTCGACGCCACCTGGTTCCGCAACCGCCTGACCGACATGATCGTCTCCGCAACGCCCTGCCCGGGCCGTGCCGGCAGCTGCGCCTACAACGTCAACGAAGCCAAACTGGAAGGCGTGACGCTGGCGGCCGAGGCACTTGTCGCCGGCGTCACGCTGCGCGGCAGCCTGGATTGGCAGGACCCGACCGACGAGACCACCGGCAAGCAGCTGGCGCGCCGCGCGAAGAAGCACGCTTCCTTCATGGCCGACAGCAGCTGGGGTGCGCTCAAGGCCGGCGCCGAACTGCAGCTCTCGGGCGAGCGCTTCGACGACGCGGCCAACCGCAATCGCCTGGGCGGCTACGGCCTGCTCAACCTGTACACTACCTGGCAGTTCACGCCTGATGTGTCGCTGCTGCTGCGCGTCGACAACGTCGCCGACAAGCGCTACGAGCTGGCCCGGAACTACGGCACCAGCGGCCGTACCTGGTTCGCCGGCCTGCGCTACGGCATCCGCTGACGTACCAAGAGGAGACGCATGCATCACCCAGCCAACTCGCAGCGCCAGCGCGCCACGCTCGTCATCGGCGTGCTGCTGCTGTGCGCCCTTGCCAGCCTGCTGTTCGCCGGCATGACGGGCTCGGTCGCCGTGCCGCTGGCCGAGGTGCCGGACGCGCTGCGCCAGCTAACGAACGGCGAAGCAAACAGCCTGGCGGCCTCGCTGCTCGAGCTGCGCGCCAGCCGGGCGCTGACCGCCTTCGTCACCGGCGGCGCGCTGGCACTGGCTGGCGTGATGATGCAGGCGCTGCTGCGCAACCCGCTGGCCGACCCATATGTGCTCGGCATTTCGGCGGGCGCTTCGGTCGGCGCCCTCCTCGCCCTGCTCCTGATGGCCACCGCCCTGGTGGTCGACCTGGCCGCGCTGGCCGGCGCGGTAGGGGTGTCGATGCTGCTCTACCTGTTGGCGCGGCGCGACCTGCGCGGCGGACTCGCGCTCGAAGGCGGCACCTCGATGCTGCTGCTCACCGGCGTGATCCTGTCCTCGGCCTGCATGGCCCTGGTCACCCTGATGCTGTCGATCGCGCCGGAAGGCCGGCTGCGCAGCATGATCTTCTGGATGATCGGCGACCTGGCCGGCGCCCCGCTGCGCCTGGCCCCCTGGCTGGTGCTCGGCGGCGCCCTGCTGTATGCCCTGCGCAGCGCGCGCGCCATGAACGTGGTCGCGCTGCACGCCGAAGCCGCCGCTACGCTCGGCATCCGCGTCGGCCGGCTGCGCAAGGGCCTGTTCTTCGTATCGGGCGTACTGACGGCCAGCGCCGTGACCAGCGCCGGCTCGGTCGGCTTTGTCGGCCTGATCGTCCCGCATGCCTGCCGCTTCGCCTTCGGTCCCGACCACCGGGTCCTGATCCCGGCGGCAGTGCTGGCCGGCGGCAGCTTCCTGGTGCTGTGCGATACCCTGGCACGCACCATCATCGCGCCGCAACAGCTGCCGGTGGGCGCGATCACCGCGATCATCGGCGCCCCGGTCTTCCTCTACCAGCTGCACCGCCTGAGGAAATGACCATGATCCGGACCGAACACCTCGACCTGAAGGTCGGTAACCGCACGCTGATCCGCCAGCTCGACTGGGCCGCGCGGCCCGGCGAATGCTGGAGCATCATTGGCCGCAACGGCGCCGGCAAGAGCACGCTGCTGCGCACCCTGGCAGGCCTGCACCGTCCCGACGCCGGCGCCGTGCTGGTCGGCGGCCGCCGCCTGGACGCCTGGGCGCCGGAACAACTGGCGCGCATCCGCGCCTTCCTGGCGCAGTCGCGCCACGACGCGTTCTCGTACAGCGTGATCGAAACCGTGCTGTCGGCGCGTCACCCCTATCACGCCGACCGCTACTGGGAAGGCAGCGACGACCACCAGCTCGCCATGCGCGCGCTCGAACAGATGGAAGTGGCGGACCTGGCGGGGCGCGACGTGCGCACGCTGTCGGGCGGCGAGCGCCAGCGCGTCGCCATCGCGGCGCTGCTGGCCCAGGACACCCAGCTGCTGCTGCTGGACGAACCGGCCAACGCGCTCGACCTGGCGCACCAGGTCAGCGTCATGGCCCTGCTGGCCAGGCTGTGCCGCGAACAGGGCAAGACCGTGGTCATGATCGGCCACGACCTGAATCTGGCCTACCGCATCTCGACCCACGCGCTGCTACTCAATGGCGACGGCCGCTGGCAGGCCGGTCCCGTCGACGACACCATGCAGCCGGTGCTGCTGGGCGACTACCTCGGCCACCCGATCGACATGATCGAGCACGGCGGCCGCCGCATTTTCCTACCTTTCGAGGCCACGCCATGAATCCGGACGACATCGATGCACTGAACGAACGCCACCGCCAGCGCATGGAGCGGAAAAAAGCCGTCATCGACGCCAAGATCGCCGCCGCCGACAAGGAAATCGGCATCATCATCGTCAATACCGGCAACGGCAAGGGCAAGAGTTCGAGCGCCTTCGGCATGGTGATGCGCGCCCTGGGCCACGGCATGAAGGTGGGCGTGGTCCAGTTCATCAAGGGCGCCATGTCCACCGGCGAGGAAAAATTCCTGCGCCGTTTCCCGGATGAAGTCAGCTTCCATGCGATGGGCGAAGGCTATACCTGGGAGACCCAGGACCGCGAGCGCGACATCGCCAAGGCGACCGAGGCCTGGGAGCAGGCCAGGCGCTTCCTGAGCGACCCGGCCTACGGCATGGTGGTGCTGGACGAACTGAACATCGCCCTGAAATACCGCTACCTCGACGTGCACACGGTGATCGCCGACCTGCTCGACCGTCCCGTGATGCAGCACGTGGTGGTGACCGGACGCGCCGCGCCGCCGGAACTGGTGGCGGTGGCCGATACGGTCACCGAGATGAACGTGGTGAAGCACGCCTTCAAGGCGGGCATCGTGGCCCAGGCCGGAACGGAGTGGTGATGGACAAGGGCGCACGCGCCGTGCTGGTGGCGGCCATGGCCTCCGGCCAGGGCAAGACCAGCGTCACCGCCGCGCTGGCGCGCAAACTGCTGCGCCAGGGCCTGCGCGTGCGGGTCTTCAAATGCGGGCCGGATTTCATCGACCCGATGCTGCTCGAACGCGCATCCGGGGCGCCGGTGCATACGCTCGACCTGTGGATGGTCGGGGTCGAGGAATGCCGGCGTCGCCTGCACGACGCGGCGCGCGAAAGCGATGCGATCCTGATCGAGGGCGTCATGGGCCTGTACGATGGCGCCCCCTCGGCGGCCGACCTGGCGCGCGAATTCGGCGTGCCGGTGCTGGCGGTGATCGACGCCTCTGCGATGGCGCAGACCGTGGGTGCGGTAGCGCGCGGGCTGCGCGACTATGGGCCGGTGGAGCTGGCGGGCGTGGTCGCCAACCGCATCGCCAGCCAAGGCCACGCCAACATGGTGGCGTCTTCACTGCGCGAGATCCCCCTGGTCGGATGGCTGGCGCGCCAGGACACGCCGCTGCCGGAACGCCATCTGGGCCTGGTCCTGCCCGGCGAAGTCGAGGGCCTGGACGCAATGCTCGACCGCCTGGCGGATGGGCTGCACTTCAACGAAGACGCCTGGAACGCGCTGCCCCTGCTGGCGCCGTCGGCGCCCGAGTGGCAAGACGTCGGGCGTCCGCTCGACGGACACACCATCGCCATCGCGCGCGACGCCGCCTTCTGCTTTCTGTATCCGGCCAACCTCGACCTGCTGCAGTCGATGGGGGCGCAGCTGCGCTATTTTTCCCCGCTGGCGGACGAGCCGGTTCCCCCTGACGCGGACGCGGTGTTCCTGCCGGGCGGCTATCCGGAACTGCACTGCGAAACGCTGAGCCGCGCCGGCCAGTGGCAATCCTCGATCCATGCGGCCCACGTCCGCGGCGTGCCGATCCTGGCCGAATGCGGCGGCATGATGGTGCTGGCCGACGGCCTGACCGACAAGGAAGGCCGGCGCTGGCCCATGGCCGGGCTGCTGCCGGGCGAAGTGCGGATGCAGGCGCGCCTGGCGGGCCTCGGCGCCCATGCCCGGCCCACCGACCAGGGCCCGGTGCGCGGCCATACCTTCCACTACTCGCTGCTGGAGACGCCGGTGCCGGCCCAGTCGTACACCGTCAAGACCGGCAACGGCGCGCAGGGCGAAGCGGTCTACCGCATCGGCTCGCTCACCGCGTCCTACTTCCACGCCTACTTTCCTTCGAACCCGCCGGCAATCGCCGCGCTGTTCGGCGGAGGTGCGCCTTGAGCGTGACCCTGGTATTGGGCGGGGCGCGCTCGGGCAAGAGCGGCTATGCCGAACGGCTTGCCGATGCCTCCGGCAAGGAGATCGTGTATGTCGCCACCTCGCGCGCGGGCGACGCCGAGATGGCGGCCCGCATTGCGCATCATCGTGAACGCCGCCCGGCCGGCTGGCGGACGGTCGAGGAGGAACTGGCGCTGGCCGCCGTGCTGCGCACGGAGTGCGCGCCCGGCCGGCTGGTGCTGGTCGACTGCCTGACGCTCTGGCTGAGCAACCTGATGTTCTGCGACGGCCGCGAATGGCCGGATGTCGGCGAAGTGACGCTGCCGGAGCGCTTCCACAGCGAGCATGCCGCGCTGCTCGACCTGCTCGAGGGCGGTGTCGAGGGCGATCTCGTGTTCGTCTCGAACGAGGTCGGCATGGGCATCGTGCCCTGGGGTGCGGTGTCGCGCTGCTTTGCCGACGAGGCGGGCCGCCTGAACCAGACGGTGGCCGCACGCGCCGACCGGGCCGTCTTCGTTGCCGCCGGACTGCCGCTGGTGCTCAAAGGCTCCACATGCTGAGCGGCCTGTCGCTGCCCGAACTGGCCATCCTGCTGGTGGCCGGTGTCGTGCTCGACCTGCTGCTGGGCGAACCACGCCGCTGGCACCCGCTGGTCGGCTTCGGCAGGCTGGCGTCGGCCATCGAGCACCGCCTGAACCGCGGCGCCCTGCGCTTACCGCGCGGCCTGCTGGCCTGGATGTTGGCGGTGCTGCCGCTCACCCTGCTCGCCTGGCTGACAGCGGCGCACGCCGGACTGTGGCTGCATGCGCTGCTGCTGTATGCCTGCATCGGCCTGCGCAGCCTGCGCGACCATACCCTGCCGATCGTCGAGGCCCTGCGCGCGGGCGACCTGCCGACAGCGCGCACGCGCACCTCCTGGATCGTCAGCCGCGACACCCACGACGCCCAGGAAGCGGATCTGGCCAAAGCGGGCGCCGAGTCGCTGCTCGAGAACGGCAATGACGCCGTGTTCGGCACGCTGTTCTGGTTCCTGGTGGCCGGCGGCGCCGGGGCCGTCCTGTTCAGGCTTGCCAACACGCTCGACGCGATGTGGGGCTACCGCAACGAGCGCTTCAATCTCTTCGGCCGCGCCGCTGCCCGTATTGACGATGTGCTCAACTATGTGCCTGCGCGGCTGACCGCGCTGTCGTATGTGCTCCTGGCCGGATCGGGCCGCGCACGCGCCTGGCAATGCTGGCGCATCCAGGCCCCGGCCTGGAGCAGCCCGAATGCAGGGCCGGTGATGGCAAGCGGCGCCGGTGCGCTCGGCATATCGCTGGGCGGCGCGGCCGTCTACGACGGACAGCTCGAACAGCGTCCTCCGCTGGGCGCGGGTCCGGAAGCCGTTGCGGCGGATATCGTGCGCGCCTGGCGCCTGGTGTGGCGAACGGCCCTGCTGTGGCTAAGCGTGATCGCTGCAACGGCCATCCTGTGGGTGCTGCATGCTTGAACACGGCGGCAACCTGCGCGAGGCCGCGCACCGGTATGGGCGCGAGGACTGGATCGACCTGTCGACCGGCATCAACCCGCACGGCTATCCGGCGCCCATGCTTGCACCGGATGCGTGGCATCGCCTGCCGGAGGCAAACCCGGAGTTGGTCGCGGCAGCCTGCGCGTATTACGGCGCCCCTGCCCTGCTGCCGGTCGCCGGCACCCAGGCCGCGATCCAGGCGCTGCCGCGGCTGCGCGCGCCCTCGCGGGTCACGGTGTCGGCCCCCTCGTATGCGGAGCATGCACATGCATGGGGACAGCACGGGCACCTGCGGACCCTGGCCACCTATGCGGACCTGGACGCTGCGGTCGATACAAGCGATGTGCTCGTCGTGGTCAATCCGAACAACCCGACTGGCGAAACGATCGCCCCCGAGCGCTTGCTCGCCTGGGCCGACCGCCTGGGCAAGCGCGGCGGCTGGCTGGTGGTGGACGAGGCATTCGGCGATACCGCCCCAAGGCTGAGCGTGGCCGCCCATACGGAACGGCCCGGCCTGATCGTGCTGCGCTCGGTCGGCAAGTTCTTCGGGCTGGCGGGGCTGCGGCTGGGATTCGTGGGCGCCGATGCAGTCACACTGCAGGCGCTGGCCGATGTGCTGGGGCCATGGGCCGTCAGCGGTCCGGCGCAAAGCGTGGCACTTGCGGCGCTGCGCGACACGGCCTGGCAGCGGGAGACCTTCGCCCGGCTGCAGGCCGCGGGCGGACGCATGCGCAGCCTGCTCGCGACGCATGGGATCGCAGCGACGGGGACACCACTGTTTCACTGGTGGGCGCAGGAGCAGCCGGAAGCCTTCCACGGCTTCATGGCGCGCCACGGGATCTGGTGCCGCCTGTTCCGCGAGGCCGGCCGCGGCATCCGGCTCGGGCTGCCCGCAAACGAAACGGAATGGCAACGGCTGGAAACGGCACTTCAGGCATGGAGCAATCGATGAAACGGATGTGGGTATGGGCGGCGGCGCTGGCGGCGCCGCTGGCAAGCGCAGTCACCGTGCGCGACGACGCGGGGAATGCGGTCACGCTCGACAAACCGGCACTGCGCGTCATCTCGATGGCGCCGCACGTGACGGAAGTGCTGTTCGCCGCCGGCGGCGGCAGCCGCATCGTCGGCGCCGTGAACTACAGCGACTATCCGGAAGCCGCGAAAAGCATCCCGCGCATCGGCTCGAACCGCGAAGTCGACCTGGAACGCATCATCAGCCTGAAACCCGACCTCATCGTCGCCTGGATGCACAATAGCTCCGAGCGGCAGATCGAGATGGTGCGCAAGCTCGGCATCCCGGTATTCCTGAGCGATCCGCAGAAGCTGGAAGGCATCCCGGAAAACGTGGTACGGCTTGGCCACCTGATGGGCACCGACGCGGTCGCCGGTCCCGCCGCGGCAGAGCTGCGCAAGCAGCTGGCCAGCTTGCGTACCCGCTACGCCGGCCGCCCGCCGGTACGCACCTTCTACCAGGTGTGGGACAAGCCGCTGTACACGCTCAGCGGCAAGCACATCATCACGGATGCTCTGCGTCTGTGCGGTGGCGAAAACATCTTCGACGCGCTGAGCGTTACCGCGCCGATCGTGTCGATCGAGAGCGTCCTGCAGGCCGACCCGGAAGCGGTGTTCGGCACGGCCGAGAAGAACTATGGTGGCGTCTCCCTGTGGAAGCCCTATTCCACCCTGACAGCGACGCGCAATGACAACCTGTTCACGGTCGACGGCAACCTGCTCAACCGCGCCGGACCGCGCATGATCGCAGGGACCGCCGTGCTGTGCGAGAAGCTCGAGCTGGCGCGCCAGCACCGCAATAAATGAGCGCCCTGCCCTTCCGTACCCTGATGGTGCAGGGCACGACCTCGGATGCCGGCAAGAGCACCCTGGTCGCGGCCCTGTGCCGGCTGTTGCGGCGCCAGGGTGTGCGTGTCGCGCCGTTCAAGCCGCAGAACATGGCGCTCAACAGCGCGGTCACGCCCGACGGCGGCGAGATCGGGCGCGCCCAGGCGCTGCAGGCGATCGCCGCCGGGCTCGAGCCGCATACCGACATGAATCCGGTCCTGCTCAAGCCGTCCAGCGACACCGGCGCCCAGGTGATCATCCACGGCCGGGTGCGCGCCGAGATGAATGCGCGCGACTACCACCAGTACAAGACGGTAGCGATGGGGGCGGTGCTGGAGTCGCATGCGCGACTGCTGGCGCAATACGAAGCGGTGGTGGTCGAGGGCGCCGGCAGTCCGGCCGAGATCAATTTGCGCGACCGCGACATCGCCAACATGGGATTCGCCGAGGCGGTCGACTGCCCGGTGATCCTGGTTGCCGACATCGACCGCGGCGGGGTGTTTGCCCACATCGTCGGCACGCTGGCCTGCCTGTCCGATTCGGAGCGCGCGCGCATCGTCGGTTTCGTGATCAACCGCTTCCGGGGCGACATCAAGCTGCTGGAACCAGGACTCGACTGGCTCGAGCAGCAAACTGGCAAGCCGGTGCTGGGCGTACTGCCTTATCTGCACGGGATGTACCTGGACGCGGAAGACGCGGTGCAGCCGGCGCAGTCGAGCCGCGGGCGCTTCCGCATCGTGGTGCCGAGTCTGCCGCGCATGAGCAACCATACCGATTTCGATGCGCTGCGCGCGCATCCGGACGTCGACCTGCGTTTCGTGCGCGCGGGCGAAGCGATTCCCGCGGCGGACCTCATCATCCTCCCGGGCAGCAAGAACACGCGCGGCGACCTCGCCTGGTTGCAGGCACAGGGCTGGCCCGCGCATCTGGCGCGGCACCTGCGCTATGGTGGCAAGGTAATCGGGATCTGCGGTGGCTTCCAGATGCTCGGCCGTCGCGTGGCGGATCCGCATGGCGTCGAAGCCTCGGCCGGCGTGTCGGAAGGCCTGGGACTGCTCGACATCGAGACCGAGCTTGCGCGGGAGAAGCGGCTGGCGCTGGTCAGCGCACAAGCAAGCATGGCCGGCGGCGCATCGTTCGCATTACGAGGCTACGAGATCCACATGGGTGTCTCGCGCGGTACGGCGATGGAGCAGCCTGCGTTCGTCATCGATGGGCGCGGCGAAGGCGCATGCTCGCAGGACGGGCTGGTGCTGGGCACCTATCTGCATGGCGTATTCGATCATCCGGAGGCCGGCGCGGCGCTGCTGGCCTGGGCCGGCCTGCGCAGCGATCACGTGGTCGATACGGCCGCGCTGCGCGAAGCGAGCATCGACCGCATTGCCGATGCGAGCGCGCCGGTGCTCGAGCGCCTGCTATCGGTCATGCAGCCTAGGGCTGCCGCTCAGTAAGGCACGGGAATCTGCGACAACGCATAGTTCGACGCGATCAGGCCCTTGAGCATGGCCAGGTCGGAGGCGGCGAACAGGCTGAATGGACGGGTGATGCGCGGCGCAGCGTCTTCCTTGAGCCGGCGCGCCACGCCGGTCGACACCACCATTGGTTCACCCTTACGTATCAGGAGCGCTTCCGGTCGGGCCTCGTCGCTGTTGACGTCGATCGCCCAGACCCGTCCGTCGTGCAGCGTTTTCACTCGGTCCACCAGGGTATGCCCGACAACGATGGTCTTCGCGCCGAAATGCGCAAGCACATCGTCGATCTGCGCAGCGGTCGCGCGCGGGAAGCGCTCTTCGCCATCCTCGAGATAGCCACGGTACTGGGTGACGCCGGCGGGACCAACGATCGCATCCAGTTCCCCCTTGCCGGGCATGTCGCCCATCCAGTAGCGTCGCATCGCGCTGTTCAGGTTATTCACGGTGAAGCCGGCGTCGGCGACCAGCGGGTTGACGCCGCCGTGCGTGATGACGGTGCGGCCGGTCTTGATGATGACCGGCTGCAGACGCAGCCAACGGCCAATCACGGTGTCGGCGCCGAAGGCCTGTGCCTGGCCGCCCATCCTGGTCAAGGCATACAGGTGATCGCGGTTGGCGCGCGAGGTATTCCCGCGCAGCAGATACTGCTCGTGGTTGCCGAGTACGAGATGCACGGCGCCGCCCGCGTCCTGGGCCTGCTGGCTCAGTGCGTAGAGCCGCCATAGCACTGCAAAGACGTCGCGGCCACGGTCGACCGCATCGCCGGCAATGACGAGGTGATTGCTGCCGTACTTCCAGTTGCCGTCGGCGTCGGTGACAGCGAGTGACTTGAGGGCGGCGTCGAGGAAGCGGACATTGCCTTCGATGTCGCTGAGGATCAGAGTGTCTCCCTGAGTGTCGAACACGGCGTCGGGTACCCGCGGCGCCCGCGACACGGGAAACATGTGGCGCTTGCCGGCACAATCGATGATCAGCTCGGCGTCCGTACCCGTCCGGTTCTGGACTTTGTCTTCGCAAAACCAGGTCGCCGCCCAACTGCCGTCAGCAATCCTGCGCACAACCGGACCGTCGAGGAAGCCGGGCATGCGCACCTTGTCGCCGGTGCCGGCAAAGGTATTGAATTTGGCCGTCGCGGGACCGATGGGAACAAGCAGATGCTTGTGGGCGCCGGACTCGGTCAGCTCGACGTCCGCGTTGGCGAGTGCGACACCGATGGCGATCACGAATGCGGAAAGGCTAAGCACGAGGCCGCGAACCAGATAAACACGGGTCTTCTTCATTGCTTCTTTTGCTTAGCCAAGGAAACAATCAGTGTAGCTCAGCAAGAGCGCTCAGCGATCGGAAGACGGCGCCGAGATGTCATTACATGCGTGACGTATAGCTCACGCCGGTGAGCGCAGAAAAGCAAAAAGCCCGCTCAGACTTAACTGAGCGGGCTCTGCTTTATAACTAGCCTGACGATAACCTACTTTCACACTGGTTGCAGCACTATCATCGGCGCAAAGTCGTTTCACGGTCCTGTTCGGGATGGGAAGGGGTGGGACCGACTTGCTATGGTCATCAGGCTTTGA
>NZ_JAJFEQ010000021.1 GCF_020707265.1 Massilia sp. IC2-477 | reverse complement strand
CAGCCCCAGGCGGCCGAAGCGCGCGCTGGCGCCACGGTCCGCATCCGGGTCGAAGCGCTGGGCCGGGCTGCTTGGGGCCACGTAGTCGCCCGGCGTGAAGCGGTATTCGCCGCTGACCAGCGCGCCCATGGTCACCGGCAGCCCAAAACGCGCAGACAGCCCGGCGGTCGCCTGCGCTCCCATGAAGTTGGTGATGGTCGCCAGATGCACGCGTTCGATGCCCGGGTTGAGGCGGCGGCAGGCATCGGTCAGGTTGAGGAAGGTGTTGCCGGTGCTGGCCTCGTCGTCCACCAGCACCAGCGTGCGCGCCGCCAGCAGCAGGGCATGCAGGGGCGGGTCTTGCGGCAGGTGCAGGAACTGGCGCGGCGCGTGGCTATGTGCTTCCTCGAATTCGATCAGCGGCCCGGCGCCGACGCGGTAGCGCGTGGTGTGGATGAACAGCGCCTCGCGGCCGGGATTGGCGCGCAGCCAGGCTTCGAACACGCCCTGGCCCAGGCCGATCGCGGTTTCCGCCATGGCGATGAAGACGACCGGTCCGTCGGGCGAGGGAACGGTCGCAGCGAGGCGCTCGTGGATCCCGATCATGGTCGAAGGCCGCACCGGCCAGTGCTTGCCCAGCACCTTGCTCAGGAACAGGAAGCCGCGCTTGGCATTGGCGCGTGCGGCAAAGCCGAGCAGGTCGTCCGCTTCCTCGGCGCCCTCGCTAAGCGTGAGCTCGAGCGTCCCGGTCGGCAGCGCCACGCTGCGGCGCGCCAGCAGATCCAGGTCGGATGTGGCGTTCATGCCAGCTCCACGGCTTCGGACACCTCGGCCACGCGCATGCCGTTGCGCACAGGCGCGACTTCGACCGTGTCGAAGCCGTCCGCAAACCCCTTCAGTGCGATCCACGGCAGGTTCGGACCGGCCGCGCAGGCCATCGCGATGCCGCCCGACATGCGCGGGTTGATTTCCAGCAGGCGCGGCTTGCCGCCGGCTTCGCGGAACTGCACGTTGAACACGCCGTTCAGGCCATGGTCGGCGGCCAGCTTCGTGGTCGCCTCGACGATCTCGGGCCGCATGTCGATCAGCTGGCCGCTGCCGGCCTGGGGCAGCTTGCGTCGCGCCACGGCGGCCACCAGGCGGCCGCGGTCGCCCACGCAATCGACGCTGTATTCGTGGC
Organism: Massilia sp. IC2-477; assembly: GCF_020707265.1. Classification (GTDB taxonomy): domain Bacteria; phylum Pseudomonadota; class Gammaproteobacteria; order Burkholderiales; family Burkholderiaceae_D; genus Telluria. The sequence continues at coordinate 29,521 of NZ_JAJFEQ010000021.1, read as the reverse complement.
CCTCCAGGTATTCCATCAGGAGCATGGTGCGGAATTCGCCAAGTTCGGCCAGGCCGCGGCGCAGGTCCTGGTAGCCGATGTGGTACTCGACGCCGGCCAGCAGCAGGGCGGCGCTGCTGCGCTCCTCGTCGACCACGGCAAAGCCGATGCCGTAGATGCCGCGCGAAGGCTTGATGCACAGCTTCGCGTGGCGCGGGCGCAGTTCGGCCCAGGCGGCGTCGAACTCCTCGATGTTGCCAAAGCGGCGGAACTCGGCCACCGGGGCCTGCGGCAAATCGGTTTCGGCATAGAAGCCGGCCTTGTCGTGGATAAGCTGCAGCTTCGCAGGGGAGGCCGCGCTCAGCACGCGCGTGCCGACCGTCTCGAAGCGCGCATGCTGGCCGGCCAGCACGGTGGCTTCGCGGCCGGGCACGAAGATGTCGATGCCGTGCTCGCGGCAGAAGCCGACGCACCAGTCGACGTAGGCGGCTGCTTCGAGTCCGGTCGGCTCGCCGTGGAACTCGTGGGCCAGGCGCGCTGCCGGGGTATGGCGGTTGGCGTTGCTGTGGATGATGGTGAAACGCTGGCTGCTGTCGGCCTCGCGGATCAGCCCGATGGCGGTGTAGACGGACGAAAACGTCCTGTTGAACCAGACACGCATGCATTCTTCCCAGGCAGAGGACAGGCGCGCCCGGTGGCGGGCGCGCCGGATGGCGCTTTTATGAAGCGCGCTTGTTTATACGTTGACGCCGAACGAACGCGCGAGCGGACCGAGGCCGCCCTTGAAGCCCTGGCCGACGGCGCGGAACTTCCATTCGCCGCTGTGACGGTACAGTTCGCCGAAGATCATGGCCGTCTCGGTCGAGCTGTCCTCGGACAGGTCGTAGCGCGCGATCTCGGCCTCGCCGCTGGCGTTCAGGCAGCGGATGTAGGCCTTGCCGACCTGGCCGAAGTTCTGGCCGCGCGCGTCGGCTTCGTGGATGGTGACGCAGAAGGAGATCTTCTCGATGTCGGCCGGCACGCGCGACAGGTCGACCGCGATCTTCTCGTCGTCGCCGGCGCCCATGCCTGTGGTGTTGTCGCCGGCGTGGACCACCGAGCCGTCGCTGGACTTGAGATTGTTGTAGAAGATGAAGTCGGTGTCGGCGCGGACCTTGGTGTCGGCCTTGAGCAGGAAAGCGCTGCCGTCGAGGTCGAACGCAGCGCCGTCGGTGGCGCGCGGGTCCCAGCCCAGCCCGATGATCACCTTGGTCAGACCCGGGGCTTCCTTGCTCAGGTTGACGTTACCGCCTTTCTGCAGACTGATTGCCATACGAACTCCTTTCCTGGGGTGGGTGTCAGCGTTAATTATCCGATTGTACACGCTTCATTTCACATTCCCTCTCTCGTGCGATGTCCATACAGCATTGCCCGCTTCGTAACATTCCGGTCATAATTGCGGACCGAAGGAGGCTGAATGGCAACAATGAAGCAGGTGGCGGAACGGGCCGGCGTATCGACCTCGACCGTCTCGCACGTGATCAACGCGACACGGGCGGTGAGCGAAGACGTGCGGGTGCGGGTGCTGGCGACCATCGACGAGATGGGCTATATCCCGAACGCGATGGCGCGCAGCCTCAAGAACGACAAGAGCCATACCATCGGCGTCTCCATTCCCGACAACACCGATCCCTGCCTGGCCGAACTGCTGCGCGGCATCGAGGATGCGGCCTTCGAGGTCGGCTATACCATCATGCTGTGCAACGGCTACCAGGATGCGCGCCGCCAGGCGGCCCACCTGCGCAGCCTGATCGAGAAGCGCATCGACGGCCTGATCCTGGTGGCGGGCGCCGGCCGCGACGAACTGGCGCCGCTGCTGGCAAGCCAGCGCTTACCGATCGTGCTGGCCGACCACGAGGTGCCGTCGGTGGAGGCGGACTTTATCGGCCTCGACCACGAGGCGACCGGCCATGCCGCCGCGCGCCACCTGATCGAACTGGGACACCGCCGCATCGCCTGCGTCGCCGGCCCGCGCGCCGAGCCGCACAGCCTGGAGCGTATCGCCGGCCTGCGCCGCGCCCTGGACGAGGCGGGCATCGGGCTGGCGCCGCATTACCTGGTGCATGGCGCACCGGATTGCGCAGGCGGGCACGACGCGGTGCGCGGCCTGCTGGCCCTTGGCGTGCCGCCGACCGCGATCTTCGCCTGCAACGACCTGATGGCGCTGGGCGGCCTGTGCGCTGCCAGGGAAGCGGGCGTCGCCGTACCGCAGGACTTGTCGGTGCTCGGCGGAGACGACCTGGGGATGGCGGCCTACACCACTCCGCGCCTGAGTTCGGTGGCGCAGCCGACCTATGCAATGGGACGCCGCCTGACCGCGCTCCTGATCGCGCGCGTGCGCGGCGAGGGCGGTGCGCGCCGACATGAACGCCTGGCGGGCCGGCTGGTGGCGCGGCAGTCGACGGCCCCCGCGCCGGCGCTGCCGATTCCTGCCGAACACGACATTGCACGATTGCACAACACAGCTATTGCAAAATCCACAGACCCACACGTATAATGCGGCTCCCCGGGCGGTTAGTTCAGCTGGTTAGAATACTTGGTCGACATCCAAGGGGTCGCAGGTTCGAATCCTGCACCGCCCACCAGACTTCCAGATCGCAAGCTCCCTAAGCTTGCAGAGAAAAGATGCAGAGGTGCAGCTTTTCTGTGCCGACCAGCCAGGTCGGATTCCTCGCTCTCTCCATGACACTGCGGAAAACGCAACAGGCCGGTTTCAACCCCGATTTATCCTGTTGCGCCGTCGCCGTTTGCGCGCTATACTAGCCGGCTTCGGTATGGGCACGTCTTTTTTAGCCCATGCTTTTTTAGTAGTACTAATTAGCCCCGCCCAATCGTAGGTGGGAATGGAGAAAAAATGAGCCTGGGCCTCCTCGGTCGCAAGGTTGGCATGATGCGTATCTTCACGGATGACGGCGATTCGATCCCTGTCACCGTGCTGGACGTGTCCAACAACCGTGTTGCGCAAGTCAAAACCCCTGAAACTGACGGCTACACTGCTGTGCAAGTCGTCTTCGGCCAGCGTCGCGCTTCCCGCGTGAACAAGGCTGCTGCTGGTCACTACGCCAAAGCTGGCGTGGAAGCTGGCACGATGCTGCGCGAATTCATCATCGATTCCGCAAAAGCCGCTGAACTCAAAGCCGGCGACACCATCAATGCTTCGATGTTCGAAGTGGGCCAGAAGATCGACGTGCAAGGCACCTCGATCGGTAAGGGCTACGCCGGTACCATCAAGCGTCACAACTTCGCCTCGGGTCGTCAGACCCACGGTAACTCGCGTTCGCACAATGTTCCTGGCTCCATCGGTATGGCGCAGGATCCGGGCCGCGTGTTCCCAGGCAAGCGCATGACCGGTCACATGGGCGACGTTACCGTCACCACCCAGAACCTGGAAATCGCCCGCATCGACGCTGACCGTCAACTGCTGCTCGTGAAAGGTGCCGTTCCTGGCGCCAAGAACGGCCAGGTGATCGTCAAGCCGGCTGTCAAAACCAAAGCCAAGAAAGGAGCCTAAGTATGGAACTCCAGCTCCTGAATGAGCAAGGTCAAGCTGGCGCCGGCGTTGCAGCTGCCGACACCGTGTTCGGCCGCGAATACAACGAAGCCCTGATCCACCAGGTCGTGGTCGCCTATGCCGCCAACGCGCGCAGCGGTAACCGCAAGCAGAAAGACCGTGAAGAAGTCAGCCACACCACCAAGAAGCCATGGCGCCAGAAAGGCACCGGCCGCGCTCGTGCTGGTATGTCGTCGTCGCCTCTGTGGCGCGGCGGTGGTCGTATCTTCCCGAACACCCCGGACGAGAACTTCTCGCACAAGGTCAACAAGAAGATGTTCCGCGCAGGTATCTGCTCGATCTTCTCGCAGCTGGCCCGCGAAGGCCGTCTGAACGTTGTCGAAAACCTGTCGATCGAAGCTCCGAAGACCAAGCTGCTGTCGCAAAAGCTGCAGGGCATGGGCCTGGAATCGGTCCTGGTGATCACCGACACCATCGATGAAAACCTGGAACTGGCGTCGCGTAACCTGCCGCACGTGCTCGTCGTCGAGCCGAAAGCAGCTGACCCGATGTCGCTGGTGTTCTACAAGAAAGTCCTGGTCACCAAAGCTGCTCTGGCCAAGATCGAGGAGATGTACGCATGAGCACCGCTATCAAATTCAGCGAAGAGCGCCTGATGAAGGTGCTGCTGGCTCCGGTGATTTCCGAAAAGGCGACCTTCGTCGCTGAAAAGAACGAACAGATCGTGTTCAAGGTTCTGCCGGATGCAACCAAGCCGGAAATCAAGGCTGCCGTCGAACTGCTGTTCAAGGTCGAAGTGGAATCGGTGCAAACCGTCAACCGCGAAGGCAAGGTCAAGCGTTCGGGCCGTTTCACCGGTCGCCGCAACCACACCAAGCGCGCTTTCGTGGCCCTCAAGCCGGGTCAGGAAATCAATTTTGTCGAGGAGGCTAAATAATGGCACTCGTTAAGATGAAGCCAACCTCCCCAGGCCGTCGCGGCATGGTGAAAGTTGTGACCGAAGGCCTGTACAAAGGCCGTCCGCTCGCAGCCCTGGTTGAGAAGAAATCGAAGACTGCTGGCCGTAACAACAACGGTCACATCACCACCCGCCACATCGGCGGTGGCCACAAGCAGCACTATCGTCTGGTCGACTTCAAGCGCCAGAAGGATGGTATCCCTGCCAAGGTCGAGCGTATCGAATACGACCCGAACCGTACCGCGCACATCGCACTGCTGTGCTACGCGGACGGCGCCCGTGCGTACATCATCGCTCCGAAGGGCGTCGCTGTCGGCGATACCCTGATGAACGGTTCGGAAGCACCGATCAAGGCCGGTAACTGCCTGCCGATCCGCAACATCCCGGTTGGTACCGTGATGCACTGCGTCGAAATGCTGCCTGGCAAAGGCGCACAGATGGCCCGCACCGCCGGCGCCGCTGTCGTCCTGATGGCCCGCGAAGGCACCTACGCCCAGGTTCGCCTGCGCTCGGGTGAAGTCCGCCGCGTGCACATCGAGTGCCGTGCAACCGTGGGTGAAGTCGGCAATGCCGAACACAGCCTGCGCAAGATCGGTAAAGCCGGTGCGATGCGTTGGCGCGGTGTGCGTCCGACCGTCCGCGGTGTCGTCATGAACCCGATCGACCACCCGCACGGTGGTGGTGAAGGCCGTACGGCAGCAGGTCGCCATCCGGTGTCGCCATGGGGCCAGCAGACCAAGGGCAAGAAGACGCGTTCGAACAAGCGCACTTCGTCGATGATCGTCTCGCGCCGCGGCAAGAAATAAGGGATAAAACATGACTCGTTCATTGAAAAAAGGGCCGTTCATTGACGCCCACCTGGTGAAAAAAGTCGAAGCCGCGCAAGCGAGCAAAGACAAGAAGCCAGTCAAAACCTGGTCGCGCCGCTCGACGATCTCTCCTGACTTCATCGGTCTGACCATCGCCGTGCACAACGGCAAGGTCCACGTGCCGGTGTATGTGTCGGAGAACATGGTCGGCCACAAGCTCGGCGAATTCGCGCTGACCCGTACGTTCAAGGGCCACGCTGCTGACAAGAAGGCGAAACGATAATGGAAACTAAAGCAATCCTCAAAGGCGTTCGCCTGTCGGAACAGAAGGGTCGCCTCGTTGCTGACCTGATCCGCGGCAAGAAAGTTGACGCAGCACTCAACATTCTGCAGTTCAGCCCGAAGAAGGGCGCGACCATCATCAAGAAGGTTCTCGAGTCGGCAATCGCCAACGCGGAACACAACGATGGCGCCGATATCGACGAGCTGAAGGTTGTGCAGATCTACGTTGAAAAGGGCCCGATCCTGAAGCGCTTCACCGCACGTGCGAAGGGCCGCGGCGATCGTATTTCGAAACAATCCTGTCACATCTACGTGACTGTCGGTAACTAAGGGGTCACACGATGGGTCAGAAAATCCACCCAACCGGCTTCCGCCTGGCGGTCACCCGTAACTGGGCGTCGCGCTGGTACGCTGGCAACGGCAACTTCGCCGACATGCTGAAGGAAGACCTGGAAGCACGCGCTTTCCTGAAGAAGAAGCTGAAGAACGCTTCGGTCGGCCGCATCGTCATCGAGCGTCCTGCCAAGAACGCACGCTTCACGATCTACTCGTCGCGTCCGGGCGTCGTGATCGGCAAGAAAGGCGAAGACATCGAAGTCCTGAAGACTTCGCTGGCGAAGATCATGGGCGTGCCTGTGCACGTCAATATCGAAGAGATCCGCAAGCCGGAAATCGATTCGCAGCTGATCGCCGACTCGATCTCGCAGCAGCTCGAAAAGCGCATCATGTTCCGTCGCGCCATGAAGCGCGCGATGCAGAACGCCATGCGCCTGGGCGCTGTCGGCATCAAGATCATGTCGTCGGGCCGCCTGAACGGCATCGAAATCGCACGTACCGAATGGTACCGCGAAGGCCGTGTGCCTCTGCACACCCTGCGCGCCGATATCGACTACGGCACCAGCGAAGCATCGACCACCTACGGCATCATCGGCGTCAAGGTCTGGGTCTACAAGGGCGACCGTTCGGTCACCGGCGAAGCACCAGTCATCGACACCCCGCCGGATGAGAAGAAGCCACGCGGCCCGCGTCGCGACGACGGCAAGCCGTCGCGCGGCCCACGCCCGGCCGGCGCCGGCCGTCCTGGCAATGCAGCACCTACCGTCCGTGCACGTCCGGCTGTGAAGCCTGCCGCCTCGGCCGCCGCTGCGCCAGCTGAGAAAGCAGGAGAATAAGCATGCTGCAACCATCGCGCAGGAAGTATCGTAAAGAGCAGAAAGGCCGTAACACCGGCATTTCGCACACCCGCGGCACCGCGGTCTCGTTCGGCGAGTTCGGCCTGAAGGCAGTTGCCCGCGGCCGTATCACCGCACGCCAGATCGAAGCGGCGCGTCGCGCCATGACCCGTCACATCAAGCGTGGCGGCCGTATCTGGATCCGTATCTTCCCGGACAAGCCGATTTCGAACAAGCCGGCCGAAGTCCGTATGGGTAACGGTAAGGGTAACCCGGAGTACTACGTCGCTGAAATCCAGCCAGGCAAAGTCCTGTACGAGATGGATGGCGTCGCAGAAGAACTGGCGCGCGAAGCGTTCCGCCTGGCCGCTGCCAAACTGCCGCTGGCGACCACCTTCGTGGTCCGTCAAGTCGGCCAATAACAGGAGTTGAATATGAAAGCATCGGAACTCCGCGGCAAGGACCAGGAAGCGCTGCAAAAGGAGCTGAGTGAGCTGCTGAAGGCCCAGTTCGGCCTGCGCATGCAAATCGCTACCCAGCAGCTGGGCAACACCGCGCAGCTCAAGAAGGTACGTCGCGACATCGCGCGTGTGAAGACTGTGATGAACTCGAAGGAAGCCAAATGAACGACACCACTAAAACGGCGCTGAAGCGTACGCTGGTCGGCAAGGTCGTGTCCGACAAGATGGACAAGACGGTGACCGTCCTGATCGAGCGTCACGTGAAGCACCCGCTGTACGGCAAGATCATCGTGCGTTCGAACAAGTATCATGCGCACGACGAAACCAACCAGGTCAAGGCCGGCGACACGGTCGAGATCACGGAAGGTCGCCCGATCTCGAAGACGAAGGCATGGACCGTGACCCGTGTTGTGCAGCAAGCACAGGTCATCTAAAGCCTAAAAATTTGTCTTGCGTGGCCCGCTGGTATCTGTGATACTAGCGGGCTTCGTTCATGTGTTGCCGCAGTTTGCCTCCGCGGTTCTGCGGCCTGTAACGAATGGAAAGTCCATCACCCAAACATGGGGCTCCAGCAGGGGCGTCATGGCGGGACCAAGACTGACCGCAGGCCCACGGTTTCCGTGGGGTTTTCTACGGCTTAAGTTGGGAAAGAAAATATCATGATTCAAACCGAAAGCCGGCTCGAAGTAGCCGACAACACCGGTGCCAAGGAAGTTCTGTGCATCAAAGTGTTGGGCGGCTCGAAGCGCCGTTATGCGAGCATTGGCGACATCATCAAGGTCACCGTCAAGGTGGCTGCGCCGCGTGGTCGCGTCAAGAAGGGCGAAATTTACAACGCCGTGGTTGTGCGTACCGCTAAAGGTGTGCGCCGCCAGGACGGTTCCCTGGTCAAGTTCGACGGCAATGCCGCTGTCCTTCTGAACGCCAAGCTGGAGCCGATCGGCACCCGTATCTTCGGACCGGTCACGCGCGAACTGCGTACCGAGAAGTTCATGAAGATCGTGTCGCTGGCACCTGAAGTTCTGTAAGGAGTCGACATGGATAAGATTCGTAAAAACGACGAAGTCATCGTCTTGGCCGGTAAGGACAAGGGCAAGCGTGGCGTCGTTCAGAAGCGTGTAGACGCTGAGCACGTCATCGTTGAAGGCGTCAACGTCGCTAAGAAAGCGACCAAGCCAAACCCGATGACCGGTGTTACTGGTGGTATCGTCGACAAGACTATGCCGATTCACGTGTCGAACGTCGCGCTGTTCAACGCTGCGACCGGCAAGGCAGATCGCGTTGGCTTCAAAGACCAGGACGGCAAGAAAGTCCGCGTCTTCAAGTCGAACGGCGAAGTAGTGAAGGGGTAAGATAAATGGCCCGTCTCCAACAAATTTACAAAGACAAAGTCGTCGCCGAGCTGACCGAGAAATTCGGTTACAAGTCGATCATGGAAGTCCCGCGCCTGACCAAGATCACCCTGAACATGGGTCTGTCGGAAGCAGTCGCTGACAAGAAGATCATCGAGCACGCTACTGGCGACCTGACCAAGATCGCCGGCCAGAAGCCGGTCGTCACCAAGGCGCGCAAGGCAATCGCAGGTTTCAAGATCCGCGAAGGCTACCCGATCGGTACCATGGTTACCCTGCGTGGCAACCGCATGTACGAATTCCTGGACCGCTTCATCACCGTGGCCCTGCCGCGCGTGCGTGACTTCCGCGGTGTGAATGGCAAATCGTTCGACGGTCGTGGCAACTACAACATCGGTGTCAAGGAACAGATCATCTTCCCTGAAATCGACTACGACAAGATCGATGCGCTGCGTGGCATGAACATCTCGATCACCACCACCGCTAAGACCGACGAAGAAGCCAAAGCGCTGCTCGCCGCCTTCAAATTCCCGTTCAGGAACTAAGAGCATGGCAAAACTTGCACTGATTAACCGCGAACAGAAGCGTGCAGACCTGGTGGAGAAATTCGCCGCAAAGCGTGCCGCTCTGAAAGCGATCATCAACGACCAGTCGAAGTCGGAAGAAGAGCGTTACGAAGCGCGCCTGAAACTCCAGGCACTGCCGCGTAACTCGGCCCCGACCCGCCAGCGTAACCGCTGCGCCATGACCGGCCGCCCACGTGGCACTTTCCGTAAATTCGGTCTGGCCCGTACCAAAGTCCGTGAATTCGCCATGAAAGGCGAAATCCCGGGTATGACCAAAGCCAGCTGGTAATAGGAGAATAAGCAATGAGTATGAGCGATCCTATCGCCGATATGCTGACCCGCATTCGCAACGCACAAACTGTTTCGAAGACCACGGTCAACATGCCGTCGTCGAAAGTCAAGGTTGCCATTGCCAACGTCCTGAAGGACGAGGGTTACATCGAAGATTTCGCCGTGACCACCGAAGGTGGCAAGGCTGAACTGAAAATCGGTCTGAAGTATTACACCGGCCGTCCGGTCATCGAGCGCATCGAGCGCGTGTCCCGTCCTGGCCTGCGCGTCTACAAGGGCAAGAACGAGATCCCGACCGTCATGAACGGCCTGGGCGTGGCAATCGTCTCGACCCCGCAAGGCGTGATGACCGACCGCAAAGCACGTGCTACCGGCGTCGGTGGCGAAGTGCTGTGCTACGTGGCTTAAGGAGTAAACATGTCTCGAGTAGCTAAGATGCCAATCGCCGTCCCGGCCGGTACCGATGTCGCGATCAACGCGTCGTCGATCACCGTCAAGGGCCCGCTCGGCACCCTGACCCAGGCCCTGAACGGCATGGTCAAAGTGGAAAACAACAACGGCACGCTGACTTTCGACGTGGTGGACGATTCGCGTGAATCGAACGCCATGTCGGGCACCCTGCGCGCCCTGGTCAACAACATGGTTACCGGCGTCACCAAGGGCTTCGAGAAGAAGCTGAACCTGGTGGGCGTGGGCTACAAGGCAGCTGTGCAGGGCAACGCCCTGAACCTGTCGCTGGGCTTCTCGCACCCGGTGCTGCACGCGATGCCGGAAGGCGTCACCGCAGCAACCCCGACCCCGACCGAAATCGTGATCAAGGGTATCGATCGCCAGAAGGTCGGCCAGGTTGCCGCTGAAGTGCGCGCTTACCGCTCGCCTGAGCCTTACAAAGGCAAGGGTGTCCGTTATTCGGACGAAGTGGTGAAGCTTAAAGAAACCAAGAAGAAATAATCGGAGCTGACATGGACAAGAAACAATCGCGTCTGCGTCGCGGACGTCAAACCCGCATCAAGATCGCCCAGCTGGGCGTGAACCGTCTGTCGGTTCACCGCACCAACCTGCACATCTATGCGAACCTGATCAGCCCGGACGCTAAGGTGCTGGTGTCGGCCTCGACGCTGGAAGCTGAAGTGCGTGCTGAACTGGCTGGCAAGACTGGCGCCGGCGGCAACGCTGCCGCTGCTGCCCTGGTCGGCAAGCGCGTCGCTGAGAAAGCACTGAAAGCAGGAATCACCGAAGTCGCATTCGACCGTTCGGGTTTCCGTTACCACGGCCGTGTGAAGGCGCTGGCAGAAGCCGCGCGTGAAGCCGGTCTGAAGTTCTAAGGAAGAATCGTCATGGCAAAAATGCAAGCGAAAATGGCAAGCGACAAGCCGGATGATGGCATGCGCGAGAAAATGATCGCGATCAACCGCGTGACCAAAGTGGTCAAGGGTGGTCGTATCATGGGTTTTGCAGCGCTGACCGTTGTCGGTGACGGCGATGGCCGCATCGGCATGGGCAAGGGCAAGTCGAAGGAAGTTCCTGTCGGCGTGCAAAAAGCGATGGAAGAAGCCCGCCGCAACCTGATCAAGGTGCCCCTCAAGAACGGTACGCTGCACCACATGGTGACCGGTCGTCACGGCGCCTCGCGCGTCATGATGATGCCGGCCAAGCCGGGTACCGGCGTGATCGCTGGTGGCGCAATGCGCGCTATCTTCGAGGTGATGGGCGTGACCGACGTGGTCGCCAAGTCGACCGGTTCGTCGAACCCGTACAACCTGGTTCGCGCAACGCTCGACGGCCTGTCGAAAATGAGCACTGCTTCCGATATCGCTGCCAAGCGCGGCAAGTCGGTCGAAGACATCCTGGGTTAAGGGGAACAAACATGGCAAACACTGTCAAAGTCAAGCTCGTCAAGGGCCTGATCGGTACCCGTCAGGATCACCGTGCTACCGTCCGCGGCCTGGGTCTGCGTCGTGTCAACTCGGTCTCCGAGCTGCAGGACACCCCGTCCGTGCGTGGCATGATCAACAAAGTCGCGTACCTCGTTAAAGTTGTTTCGTAAGCCGCGGCTTACGTACGGAGAAATCAATGGAACTCAATACCATTCAACCAGCTGACGGCGCCAAGCACGCGAAGCGTCGCGTTGGCCGCGGTATCGGCTCGGGCCTGGGCAAGACTGCCGGCCGCGGTCACAAGGGTCAGAAATCGCGTTCGGGCGGCTTCCACAAAGTCGGCTTCGAAGGCGGTCAGATGCCTCTGCAGCGTCGTCTGCCGAAGCGTGGCTTCAAGTCGCTGAACGCGACCTTCAAAGCTGAAGTGCGCCTGTCGGACCTGAACAACCTGGCTGTCGGCGAAATCGACATCCTGGTGCTCAAAGCAGCAGGCATCCTGCCGGTGGTGGCACGCGACGTGCGCGTCATCCTGTCGGGCGAGATCACCAAAGCGGTGACCCTCAAGGGCCTGAAGGCAACTGCCGGCGCACGCGCCGCGATCGAAGCAGCTGGCGGTTCGGTCGCTTAATTGCGACCCTGCCTGATCGGAGCAAAAATTGGCGACTAATTCACAACTTGGTAAAAGCGCTGCATCCGGTTTCCCCTGGGGCCGGTTGTGGTTTTTGCTTGGCGCATTGGTCGTGTACCGCATCGGTGCTCACATCCCGGTCCCCGGGATTGACCCGGTGCAGCTGGCAGCGCTGTTCAAGCAGAACGAAGGCGGCATCCTGGGCATGTTCAACATGTTCTCGGGTGGCGCCCTGTCCCGCTTTACCGTGTTCGCCCTCGGCATCATGCCTTACATTTCGGCTTCGATCATCATGCAGCTTGCATCGATCGTCTCGCCGCAACTCGAGGCGCTGAAGAAAGAGGGCGAAGCCGGCCGCCGCAAGATCACCCAGTACACCCGTTACTTCACGGTTGCGCTGGCTCTGTTCCAGGCGTTCGGCATCTCGGTCGCGCTCGAAGCGCAGCCAGGCCTCGTGCTCGATCCGGGCATGGGCTTCCGCTTCGTCACGGTGACGACGCTGCTGACCGGCACCATGTTCCTCATGTGGCTGGGCGAGCAGATCACCGAGCGTGGTCTTGGCAACGGTATTTCGATCATCATTTTTGCCGGTATCGCAGCAGGTCTGCCGTCGGCCATGGGTGGCCTGTTCACCCTGGTATCGAACGGTTCGATCGGCAGCATCTCCGCGATCCTCATCGTGATCCTGGTGGCGGCGGTGACGTATGCCGTCGTGTTCGTGGAACGTGGACAGCGCAAGATCCTGGTCAATTACGCTAAACGCCAGGTCGGCAACAAGATCTACGGTGGCCAAACCAGCCACCTGCCCTTGAAGCTGAACATGGCCGGCGTGATCCCGCCGATCTTCGCCTCGTCGATCATCCTGTTCCCAGCGACGATCGTCGACTGGTTCACCCGTGGCAAGGACAGCACGAGCCCGATCATCGGGTTCCTGAAGGACCTGGCCGCGTCGATGGCACCAGGCGAGCCGATCCACGCGTTGCTGTATGCGGTGGCGATTGTGTTCTTCTGCTTCTTCTACACGGCGCTGGTATTTAACAGCAAGGAAACGGCGGACAACTTGAAGAAGAGCGGCGCGTTTGTTCCGGGCATCCGTCCGGGCGAGCAGACTGCACGCTACATCGACAAGATCCTGATGCGCCTGACCCTGGCCGGTGCGGTCTACATCACCCTGGTGTGCCTGGTGCCGGAGTTCATGACCTCGCAGTGGAAAGTTCCTTTCTACTTCGGTGGCACGTCGCTCCTCATCGTTGTGGTGGTAACGATGGACTTCATGGCACAAGTGCAGAACTACGTCATGTCGCAGCAATATGAGTCGCTGCTGCGCAAGGCAAACTTCAAGGGCGGTATTCCGTCGCGTTAAGCGGGGAAGGCATAGACCGAATGGCAAAAGACGACGTCATCCAAATGCAAGGGGAGATTCTGGAGAATCTTCCAAACGCAACATTTCGCGTGAAGCTGGAAAACGGGCACGTGGTTCTGGGACATATCTCGGGTAAAATGCGGATGAATTACATCCGCATTCTCCCGGGTGACAAGGTAACGGTGGAACTGACCCCGTACGACCTGTCCCGGGCCCGCATTGTGTTCCGCACCAAGTAAAAAATCATCAAGTAAACGAACCGAAGAGAGTGCAAAATGAAAGTTAACGCTTCAGTCAAGCGGATCTGCCGCAACTGCAAGATCATCAAGCGCAAGGGCGTGGTCCGTGTGATCTGCGTCGAGCCGCGTCACAAGCAGCGTCAAGGTTAATTTCGAGGAATAACGAATGGCACGTATTGCAGGGGTTAACATCCCAAATCATCAGCACACTGTTATCGGCCTGACGGCGATCTACGGTATTGGCCGTCCGCGTTCGCAGAAGATCTGCGACGCAACCGGTATCGCGACCAACAAAAAGGTCAAGGACCTGGACGATAACGAACTCGAGAAGCTGCGCGACGAAGTTGCGAAGTTTGTCGTGGAAGGCGACCTGCGCCGCGAACTGTCCATGAACATCAAGCGTCTGATGGACCTGGGCTGCTACCGCGGCATGCGTCACCGCAAGGGCCTGCCAGTGCGCGGTCAGCGTACCCGCACCAATGCTCGTACCCGCAAGGGCCCGCGCAAGGCAGCTCAATCGCTCAAGAAATAATCTAGGAACCGACCATGGCCAAGCAACAGAGCAGCGCAGCAGCAGCCCGCGTGCGCAAGAAAGTCAAGAAGAACGTCGCCGAGGGCATCGCTCACGTCCACGCGTCCTTCAACAACACCATCATCACGATCACCGACCGTCAGGGCAACGCTCTGTCGTGGGCAACCTCGGGCGGCGCCGGCTTCAAAGGCTCGCGCAAATCGACCCCGTTCGCAGCGCAGGTTGCTGCCGAAGCCGCTGGCAAGGTCGCTCAGGAATCGGGCGTGAAGAACCTGGAAGTGCGCATCAAGGGCCCAGGCCCGGGCCGTGAATCGGCTGTGCGTGCACTGAACAACCTGGGCATCAAGATCACTGAGATCCAGGACGTCACCCCGGTTCCGCACAACGGCTGCCGTCCGCCGAAGCGTCGTCGTATCTAATACGACAGCGTTCCGGCAGTGGGGGCGGGTGCAAACCCTCCTCTGCGTCGCGAAAAGCCAACGACGGGGCCTTGCGCCCCGTTGTGTTTTACCAGATTGACCGGCGCAGTAGGCCCAAAATGGGTTATACTGCCCGGCTCTTGTCGTCCGCCGTTCGTACGGTGGGCGTTTTTTCAAGCCACGTCCGCTCTCAAGTAGAAGTGGACTAGCGCCTGCCGCATCGCTTGCGATGCCTCTGGGGCGTGATTAATTTATAAAGGTATTCAACGTGGCACGTTATATCGGACCAAAAGCAAAACTGTCGCGCCGTGAAGGCACTGACCTGTTCCTGAAGAGCGCACGCCGCTCGCTCGATTCGAAGTGCAAACTGGACATCAAGCCAGGCCAGCACGGCGTCAAGTCGGGTGCCCGCACCTCGGACTACGGCAACCAGCTGCGTGAAAAGCAGAAGGTCAAGCGCATGTACGGCGTCCTCGAGCGTCAGTTCCGCCGCTACTTCGCCGAAGCATCGCGCAAGAAGGGCAACACCGGCGAAACCCTGCTGAAGCTGCTGGAAGCCCGTCTCGACAACGTCGCTTACCGCATGGGCTTCGGCTCGACCCGCGCTGAAGCGCGTCAGCTGGTGAGCCACAAGGCCTTCACCGTCAACGGCAACGTCGTGAACATCGCTTCGTACCAGGTCAAGACCGGCGACGTGATCGCTGTCCGCGAAAAGGCCAAGAAGCAAGTGCGTATCGCTGAAGCCCTGTCGCTGGCCGAGCAAGTCGGCTTCCCGAGCTGGGTCTCGGTCGACGCCAAGAAGTTCGAAGGCACCTTCCGTTCGTTCCCGGAACGTAACGAGATCGCTGCTGACGTCAACGAAGCGCTGATCGTCGAACTGTACTCGCGTTAATTGACTTTTTGGACGACGACAGTCGTCCGAAAAGTCACCCCGGCGCAGGCCGGGGCCCAAGTTTGTCGGCATATCGGAAAACTTGGGTTCCGGCCTACGCCGGAACGACGGCGATGTGCGGCTGCAGCGACCACAGGTCGGCGCCGCACCAGGATCAGAATCTCATCTTCCGTCGTTCATCCAGATTCGTATCACCGCCTGTTCCCCGAACAGGCGCTTTTATTAATGCCATCAGCCTTATCGGTGTAACGAGCCGAGGGTATTGAAAAGGACATTTCATGCAAAACAGTCTGTTGAAGCCACGTATCATCGATGTCGAAGCACTCGGCGCCGGCCACGCAAAAGTCGTGATGGAGCCGTTCGAACGTGGTTATGGTCACACCCTGGGCAACGCGCTGCGTCGCGTGCTGCTGTCGTCGATGGTCGGCTACGCGCCGACCGAAGTGACGATCGCCGGTGTGGTGCACGAGTACTCGTCGCTGGACGGCGTGCAGGAAGACGTCGTCGACCTGCTGCTGAACCTGAAGGGCGTCGTGTTCAAGGTCCACAACCGTGACTCCGTCACCCTGACCCTGAAGAAGGAAGGCGAAGGCGCCGTCCTGGCTTCGGACATCGACCTGCCGCATGACGTGGAACTGATCAACCCGGATCACGTGATCGCTCACCTGACCGCCGGCGGCAAGCTGGACATGCAGATCAAGGTCGAGAAGGGCCGCGGCTACGTTCCTGGTAACGTGCGCCGCCTGTCGGAAGACACTAACAAGACCATCGGCCGCATCATCCTGGACGCCTCGTTCTCGCCGGTCCGTCGCGTGTCCTACGCCGTGGAATCGGCCCGTGTCGAACAGCGTACCGACCTGGACAAGCTGATCATCAACATCGAAACCAACGGCGTCATCACTCCGGAAGAAGCGATCCGCCAGTCGGCCCGCGTCCTGGTGGACCAGCTGAACGTGTTTGCCGCCCTGGAAGGCACCGAAGCCGCCGCTGAAGCACCGTCGCGTGCTCCGCTGGTCGATCCGATCCTGCTGCGTCCGGTGGACGACCTGGAACTGACCGTCCGCTCGGCAAACTGCCTGAAGGCCGAAAACATCTACTACATCGGCGACCTGATCCAGCGTTCGGAAAACGAACTGCTGAAGACGCCGAACCTGGGCCGCAAGTCGCTCAACGAAATCAAGGAAGTCCTTGCTTCGCGCGGCCTGACCCTGGGCATGAAGCTCGAGAACTGGCCGCCGGCTGGTCTGGAAAAGTAATTGCAGTACCTGCCCGGACAATGTCTGTCCGGGCAGTCTTTAACCACTAAAACCGGTCCGCGGTCATGCGCAAGCATGAACGATCGAAGAACTGGAATGTAAACACTCGAAAGGAAGTACCATGCGTCACCGTCACGGCCTCCGTAAACTGAACCGTACCTCGTCCCACCGCCTGGCAATGCTGCGCAACATGACCGTCTCGCTGCTGCGTCATGAAGCCATCAAGACCACCGTGCCGAAAGCCAAGGAACTGCGTCGCGTCATCGAACCGATCCTGACCCTGGGCAAAACCGACACCCTGGCCAACAAGCGCCTGGCATTCGCTCGCCTGCGCGACCGCGAAATGGTGCAAAAGCTGTTCGCCGAACTCGGCCCGCGTTACGCCAACCGTAACGGCGGCTACCTGCGCATCCTGAAAATGGGTTTCCGCGTGGGCGACAATGCGCCGATGGCCTACGTCGAACTGCTGGACCGTCCGGAAGTCACCTCGGCTGAAGAAGCTCCGACCGCCGAGTAATCGCTTTTTGCGACGACTGAAAAAACCAGGCCCCGTGCCTGGTTTTTTTTCGTCCGTCTTTTTGCCGATTCCACTGTGCGGCGTGGCCATGTACGATGCCGCCCATGACCATCCTGAAGACGCCACGCCTGATCCTGCGCCGCGCCCGCAGCGCCGATGTCGACGATATGCACCGCGTGCTGAGCGATCCAGCGGCCCTGGACTACTGGTCCTCGGGTCCGCATGCCAGCCGCGACGAGACGGTCGCCTGGATCGACGCCATGGTCGCATCCAGGCTGGAGGAGAGCGACGACTTCGTCATCGAGTACGCCGGCACCGTCATCGGCAAGCTGGGAACCTGGCGCCTGCCGGAGATCGGCTACATCATCGCGCCGGCCTACTGGGGCCGCGGACTGGCCTCCGAAGCCCTGCGCGCCTTCCTGCCGCATGTGTTCTCGCGCCCGGACGTCGACCGCATCACCGCCGACGTCGACCCGCGCAACCTGCGCTCGCTGGCCATGCTGGAACGCCACGGCTTCGTGCGCACCGGCTATGCCGCCGGCACCTGGCATACGCACACCGGGATTGCGGACAGTGTCTACCTCGAACTGCAGCGCGTCCGCTTCGCGGCGAGTAAATAAGCATTGCCACAGACAGGGATGGACGTGCCGGTGTACCATTCCGCCGGCACCAACACTCATCTGACACCATGCTCTCGATGCTCTACCGTCTTTCGCGCTGGCTCCTGCAGGGCTGCATGCTCCTGTTTGCGCTGTACCTGTTGCTGGGCACGGGCAGCGCCCGCGCCGCCGACGACTTCCTCGATCCCGCCATTGCCTTCCGCTTCGACGCCCGCATGGCCGATCCACAGACTGTGGAAGTGCGCTACCAGATCGCCGAGGGCTACTACATGTACCGCGAGCGCTTCGCCTTCCGCGCCACGGGGGCCAAGCTTGGCACGCCCGAGATCCCGCCGGGCAAGGTGAAGTACGACGCCACCTTCGAAAAGGATGTTGAAACCTACAAGGGCGAGCTGGTGATCCGCATCCCGGTGGAGGGCGGCGGACCGTTTACCCTGAGCGCGACCAGCCAGGGCTGCGCCGACGCCGGCCTGTGCTATCCGCCGCAGGAGCACAGCGCCCAACTGTCCGCAGGCGCCGGCGGCACTGCGCCGCCGCTGCCGATCGGCGCCAATGCGCCGCAGATGTCGACGCCGCTGAGCTCCACGCCACAGATGGATACGCCGCCCGCTCCGGCACAGGCGGCGACGCCCTCCGCGGCCGCGCCGGTAGCCGCCGCTGCGCCGCCTTCCGACATGGCCGGCATCGCGGGCATCCTCGCGGGCGGCCGCCTGCTGGCGATCGTCCCCGCCTTCGTCCTGCTCGGCCTGGGCCTGGCCTTCACGCCCTGCGTGCTGCCGATGCTCCCGATCCTGTCCTCGATCATCATCGGCGAGGGCAGGCAGGCCGGCCGCATGCGCGGCTTCATCCTGTCGGCGACCTATTCGCTGGGCATGGCGATCGTCTACACCGCTCTCGGCGTGGCCGCCGGCCTGGCCGGGGAGGGGCTGGCAGCGGCGCTGCAGAACCCCTGGGTGCTCGGCGCATTCGGCCTCCTGATCGTGGCGATGGCCCTGTCGATGTTCGGCTTTTATGAACTGCAGCTGCCGGCCGCGCTTCAGACCCGCCTGGCGAATGCTTCCAACCGCCAGTCGGGCGGCAAGCTGCTCGGGGTGTTCGCCATGGGCGCGATCTCGGCCCTGATCGTCGGCCCCTGCGTGGCTGCGCCGCTGGCTGGCGCCCTGGTCTACATCAGCCAGACCCGCGACGTCGTCATCGGCGGCGCCGCGCTGTTCGCGATGGCGGCCGGCATGAGCATCCCGCTGCTGCTGGTCGGGGTCTCGGCCGGCTCGCTGCTGCCGCGCGCGGGCGCCTGGATGGAATCGGTCAAGCGCCTGTTCGGCGTGCTGATGCTGGCAATGGCCCTGTGGCTGGTGTCGCCGGTGCTGCCGCCGGTGGTGCAGATGCTGGGCTGGGCGGCGCTGCTGTTCGGCTATGGCTTCTACCTGCTGCGCCGCCACAGGCACTGGCTGGCGATGGCCCTCGGGGCCGCTTTTGCCCTGCTGGGCGGGGTGCAGCTGGTCGGCGCCGCCACCGGCGGCCGCGACGCGCTGGCACCGCTGGCCCATCTCACCGGCAGCGCCCACCAGGGTTTGAGCTTCAAGCGCATCAAAACGGTGCAGGACCTGGACCGCGAACTGGTGAACGCCGGCGGCAAGACCGTGATGCTCGACTTCTATGCCGACTGGTGCGTGTCCTGCAAGGAAATGGAAAAGCTCACCTTCGTCGACCCGGCGGTGCAGGCGAAGCTCGCCAATACCATCCTGTTGCAGGTGGACGTCACCGCCAACGATCTCGAGGACAAGGCGATGCTGAAACGATTTACCTTGTTTGGCCCGCCGGGAATCATCCTGTTCGGGCCGGACGGCAAAGAGATCGAAGACAGCCGTGTGATTGGTTACCAGGACCCGAAGAAGTTTTTGAACTCACTGGCAAAGCTGCCGTGAGTTGAACGCGCGCTCGGCGAAGCCGAGCACCCTACGGTAGGGTGGGCAAGTTTCTTGCCCACGCGTTCAGGCAGCCGTAGATCAGCCGCGCATCATCTGACCATGGCCACCATGGTGGCGGCCGCCGCGGCGGTGCTGCGCCTGCTCGTCGAAGATCTTGCGCTGTTCCGGCGTGAGGGCCGCGTACAGGCTGTTCAGGGCCGACAGGCGGGCTTCCATGCGGGCGGTGCGTGCCTTCTGCAGCGCGATGTGGCGCTCCATGCGCTGCGGGGCGGTGAGGGCGGCGCGCTGTTCCTTGCTCAGGCGCTGGCCGGCGCGCTCACCCTTTTGCAGCGGCGCCGAGCTGGCCACGAAAGCCTGCCACACCGGCTGCTGGGCCGGGGTCAGCTTCAGCGTTTCGGCCAGCTTGGCCTGGCGTGCGGCGCGCTGCTCCAGGCGCTTGGCGCGGAATTCCGCCATTTTCGCCTGGCGCTGCTCCGGCGTCATGTTACGGAACTCGGCGCGCTTGGCTTCGCGCTGCTCCTTGCTCACGGCGTAGCCGTGGCGGCCTTCAGCCGGGGCGCCGGTCTGGGCCTGGACGCCGAGCGAGGCGCCGGCGATGCCGAAAGCGGCCAGGACGATCACGATGTTCTTGCGGACGGTGTTCATTGTGTTTTTCCTTAGTGAGAGTCAGGTTGGTGTGCGGTTTGCATCCGGACTGCTCGCTGCACGGTTCCCATCATCGCCACAAACTGTAACCGTGGGATTTCCCCTGTCCGATACTTTGTATCAATATGTTTCGCGCCTATCGGCATATACAAGCCGATACAAAAACGGTGTCCATGTCGCCTTCAGATGCGGATAATTGAGGCTATGGACAATCTCTCTACGATTTTGATCGTCGACGACGACCGCGACATCCGCACCCTGCTCGCCGACTACCTCGAATCGAACGGCTACCGCACCATCGCGGCGGCCGACGGCACCGGCATGTGGAAGGCGCTCGACGATGCTAGGCCCGACCTGATCGTGCTCGACCTGAACATGCCGGGCGACGATGGCCTGACCCTGTGCCGCAAGCTGCGCGCCACCTCGAGCCTGCCCGTCATCATGCTGACCGCCCGCAACGAGCCGCTCGACCGCATTCTCGGCCTCGAGATGGGCGCCGACGACTACCTGCCGAAACCCTTCGAGCCGCGCGAGCTGCTGGCGCGCATCCGCAGCGTGCTGCGCCGCTCGCACGCCATGCCCTCCAACGCACCGTCCGAGAACGTGCAGCAGATGCGCTTCTCCGGCTGGACCCTGGACCTCACCGCGCGCCACCTGGTCAACCCGCAGGGCGTGGTGATCATGCTGTCGGGCGCCGAGTTCCGCCTGCTGCGCGTGTTCCTGGAACACCCGAACCGCGTGCTCAACCGCGACCAGCTGCTGAACCTGACCCAGGGGCGCGACGCCGATCCGTTCGACCGCTCGATCGACATCCAGATCTCGCGCCTGCGCCAGAAGCTGGGCGAAGACGCGCGCATGCCGCAGATTATCAAGACTGTGCGTAATGGCGGCTACGTGCTGGCCGGCCAGGTGACCGTGGAGCCGCCTGCGTGAAAGCCTTCCTCGGATCGATGACGGGACGCGTGTTCGTCACCCTGCTGCTCGGCATCCTGATCTCGGCAACACTGACCCAGCTGGCCGCCGACCTGGAACGCCAGCGCGTCATCGAACAGCAGCGCGACCAGCACCTGCTGGAACGCGCCGAACAACTGGTGATGGCGACCGAGATCGTGCCGACCTCGGCGCGCTCGGTCTACCTGTCGGTGGCCAACCGCCCCGGCCTGCGCCTGGAAGTCGGCGCGCCCCAGCCGCTGGCAGGCAGCCCGACCTGGTTCGCCCGCTCGCTGGCGGCGCGCCTGGGCGACGGCTACGGCATCAATTCGGCCGCCAGCCGCCCGGCCTCGTGCGACATGCCGCACCAGCAGGCCGTGCTCTACGGCCTGATCCGCACCCAATGGAAGGGCGCCTGCGAAACCCTGAACGTGCGCCTGCGCGACGGCGAAGAGATGCGCCTGTCGGTGCTGCCGCCGCGCTCGGCCTTCACCGGGCCCGAGACCGATTACCGCATGACCATCGGCCTGTTCCTGTTCAGCATTGCCGCGCTGGCCTACGTGGTGGCGCGCATGACCACCCGCCCGCTGAAGGTGCTGGCGCGCGCCGCCCAGGACCTGGGGCAGGACATCAACCGTGCTCCCCTGGCCTTGAACGGCGCCAGCGAGATCCGCCAGGCCAGCGCCGCCTTCAACGCGATGCAGGCGCGGATCCGCCAGTACATCTTCCAGCGCACCCAGATGCTGGCGGCGATCACGCATGACCTGCAGACGCCGCTCACCCGCATGCGCCTGCGCCTCGAGAAAGTGTCGGACGCCGAGCTGCAGGAACGCCTGATCGGCGACCTGTCGGCCATGCAGGAAATGGTGCGTGAAGGCCTGGTGCTGGCGCGCAGCATGGACACCACCGAGAACATGCAGATGCTGGACCTCGACTCGCTGCTGGAAGCCGTGTGCGCCGACGCCGTCGACGCCGGCCAGCAGGTGGCGCTCAAGGGCCACGCCGGCATGGCGCTGCTGGGACGGCCGCTCGACCTGCGCCGCTGCCTGGGCAACCTGATCGACAACGCGGTCAAGTACGGGCGCGAAGCGCGCGTCTGCGTCGACCGCATCAACGGCGCGGCGCGCGTGCGCATCCGCGACAACGGCCCCGGCATCCCGGTGGGCGAGCTGGGCCGGGTGTTCGATCCGTTCTACCGCGTCGAAACCTCGCGCTCGCGCGAATCGGGCGGCACCGGCCTGGGCCTGACCATCGCCCGCAACATCGCCGAACAGCATGGCGGCAGCATCGCACTGGCCAACCACCCGGAAGGCGGCCTGGAAGTGACGCTGGTGCTGCCGGAGTACTATCCGAACAAATAAAAGCGCAAGATAGCGAATACACAATCTTGAAACATGGCCGTGCGAGAATGAAGCGCCGCGTATTCCGATACTGCGCGGGGCGGCATTCCAGGCCGGACAACACGAGAGAAAGAACCGCCGGTACTGGCGGCAAGGGACGAACATGAAAAAGAAGAACGCGGGATTCATCGTGGGTGTCGTGGCGCTGGCCGTGGCCGGCGCCTGGTACCTGAACAAGGGTGATGGCGCGCACGCCGACAATGGCCCGGGCGGCAAGGGCGGTCCCGGCGGCAAGGGCGGAATGCCGCCGACCACGGTCAACGTGGTGGCGCCGCAACGCCAGGACGTCGGCGTCGAGCTGTCCGCGAACGGCACCGTGACCCCGGTGCGCACCGTCGACCTGCACCCGCAGACCACCGCCACCATCCGCCAGGTGCATATCCGCGAAGGCCAGTTCGTCAAGGAAGGCCAGGTCATGTTTTCGCTGGACGATCGCGCCGACCGCGCCAACGTCGCCCGCGCCGAAGCGCAGGTGGCCCAGAACCGCGCCACCCTGGCCGACCTCGAGCGCCAGTACAAGCGCAGCCAGGAACTGTCGGCCCAGGGCTTCCTGTCCCAGAGCGCGGTCGACTCCCTGAAGAGCCAGGTCGAGGCGGCGCGCGCGCTGGTCCAGAGCAATGCCGCGGCCGCCCGCGCCAGCCAGGTGAGCGCCAGCTACACCACGATCCGCGCCCCGATGTCGGGCCGCGTGGGCGCCATCGACATCCACCCGGGCGCGCTGGTGCAGCCGACCACGTCCTTGACGACCATCACCCAGCTCGACCCGATCGACGTCTCCTTCAACCTGCCGGAGTCGAGCCTCGGCGCCCTGCTGGCGGCCCAGCGCGCAGGCAAGGTCGGGGTGCAGGCAAGCGCCGGCACCGGCCTTGATGCCAAGCCGGTCATGGGCGAACTGAAGTTCGTGGACAACGCGGTCGACCCGGCCGCCGGCACCATCCGTGTCAAGGCCCAGTTCGCCAATCCGCAGAGCATGCTGTGGCCGGGCCAGTACGTGAACACCAGCGTTACCGTGCAAACCATCCGCGATGCCGTCGTGATTCCGCAGAACGCGATCATCACCGCCACCAATGGCACCTTCGTGTACGTGGTGGGCGAGGGCAACGAGGCAAAACAGGTCAAGGTGGCGCGCCTGCACGGCTTTGGCGAGTATGCTGCCGTGACCGGCCTGCAAGGGACCGAGAAGGTCATTACCGAAGGCAAGCAGAACCTGCGTCCGGGCGGCAAAGTCCGCTTGGCTGGTGCCAAACCCCAAGACCCGGCAGCATCGAGCGCAGCGATGCAGGGTAAGAAGGGTGACAAGGCATGAACCTGTCGGAACTGTGTATCCGCCGTCCCGTGATGGTGGTGCTGCTATCGCTGGCCATGATCCTGGTCGGCGTGCTCGCCTACATGCACATCCCGGTCGCGGCGCTGCCGAGCTATAACACGCCGGTCATCAACGTCAATGCCAACCTCGCGGGCGCCAGCCCCGAGAACATGGCCTCGTCGGTCGCGCTGCCGCTGGAAAAACAGTTTGCGACCATCGCCGGCATCAAGACCATCAGCTCGACCAACACCCAGGGCAACACCTCGCTGACGCTCGAGTTCGATGAATCGATCGACGTCAACGAAGCGGCCGTGGACGTGCAGGCCGCGCTGCTGCAGGTCCAGCGCCAGCTGCCGCAGGAAATGACCGACCTGCCGTCCTACCGCAAGATCAATCCGGCCGACTCCCCGATCCTGTTCATGCACATGACCTCGCCGTCGATGGACTTGTCGGAGCTGAACGACTACGCGGAAAACCTGGTCTCGCCGGCGATCTCGACCCTGCCCGGCATCGCCCAGGTGACGGTCAACGGCGGCAAGCGCTTCGCGGTGCGGGTGCGTGCGAAACACGACCTGATGGCCGCACGCAATATTTCGATGTCCGAGCTGGCCACCGCGCTGCGTTCGGCCAACTCGATTACCCCGCTCGGCATCCTGGACGGCCCGAGCCAGAGCCTGACCATCCAGGGTGGTGGCCAGCTGATGCGTGCCCAGGACTTCGCCGGCCTGATTGTCGCCACCCGCGATGGCCTGCCGGTGCGCCTGCGCGACATCGCCGAAGTCGAGGACAGCTACCAGTCGGTCAAGGCCACCGGCAGCCTGAACGGCGAGCGCTCGATCGTGCTGATGGTGCAGCGCCAGCCGAACGCCAACACCGTGCAGGTCGTCGACGCCGTGCGCGCGCTGATGCCGCGTTTCGAGACCCAGCTGCCGCAGTCGATCAAGATTCACCTGGTCAACGACCGTTCGGACTCGATCCGCGAGGCGATCCACGACGTCAACCTGACCCTGGCCGGCACCGTCGTCCTGGTGATCCTGGTGATCTTCCTGTTCCTGCACCGCCTGACCGCGACCCTGATCCCGGCCGTCACCGTGCCGATCTCGCTGCTGGGCGCGCTCTCGCTGCTGTACGCCTTCGGCTACAGCCTCGACAACATCTCGCTGCTCGGTATTACGCTGGCGGTCGGCCTGGTGGTCGACGACGCCATCGTGGTGCTGGAAAACATCGTGCGCCACATGGAGATGGGCAAGAAGCCGATGCAGGCCGCCCTGGTCGGTTCGCGCGAGATGGGCTTTACCATCATCTCGATCTCGATTTCGCTGGTGGCCGTGTTCATCCCGATCTTCTTCATGCCGGGCGTGATCGGCCTGCTGTTCCGCGAATTCGCCGTGATCGTGGGTCTGGCGGTGCTGGTGTCCGCCATCGTGTCGCTGACCCTGGTGCCGATGATGTGCTCGCGCCTGATCAAGCATGGCGGCCACGTCGATCCGAAAGAAATGTCCTGGGTCGGCCGCCGCTTCGAAGCCATGTTCACCAACGTGCGCGACGGCTATGCCCGCACCCTCGACATGGCGCTACGCCACCGCTTCCTGGTGCTGATGATGGCGGTCGGCACCGTGGTGCTGACCGGCGTGCTGTACTCGACCATGCCGAAAGGTTTCTTCCCGGAAGAAGACATCGGCCAGCTGCGCGTGATGGTTGAGGCCTCCGAAGACACGTCCTCGTTCAAGCTGATGCAATTGCAGGCGCAGGTCGTGGACATCGTGCGCGCCAATCCCCACGTGAAGGACGTCACTTCGTTCAGCGGCGGCGGCAATACCGGCCGCATGTTCCTGGTCCTGAAACCGCGCAGCGAGCGCCCCGCCATGCCGCAGGTGGTCGACGAGCTGCGCAAGGCCACCCGTGCGGTGGCGGGCGTGCAGGTCTTCCTGTCGCCGGTACAGAACCTGCAGCTGGGCGGCCGCCAGTCCAAGAGCCGCTACCAGTACACGCTGCAGAGCGTGTCGGGCGGCGAGATCGGCGGCTGGGCCGACCAGTTCCTCGAGCGCATGCGCCAGGACCAGCGCTTCCGCGACGTCACCAGCGACTCCCAGAACAAGGCGCTGCAGGCCACCATCGACATCGACCGCGACAAGGCCGCGCTGCTGGGCGTGGAGATGGCCGACATCCGCACCGTGCTGTACGCTTCTTTTGGTGAGCGCCAGGTCTCGACCATCTACTCGACCGCGGCCAGCTACTACGTGATCCTGGAAGCGGCCCCGAGCGACCGCTACTACGACGAAGCGCTGTCGCGGGTGTCGGTGCGCAGCAAAAACGGCGACCTGGTCAAGCTGTCCAGTTTCGCCACCGTGCGCCGCACGGTCGGCCCGCTGGCGGTCAACCACCAGGGCCAGCTGCAGGCGATCACGCTGTCCTTCAACCTGGCGCCGAACGTGCCGCTGGGCGACGCCACCGCCGCCATCGAGCAGATGGGCCGCGACATGAAGCTGCCGGCCTCGATCATCGCCAACTACGGCGGCGACGCGGCCGTGTTCCAGGACACCCAGTCGAGCCAGCTGATCCTGATCATCGCCGCCATCGGCGTGATCTACGTGCTGCTGGGCGTGCTGTACGAGAGCTACATCCACCCGCTGACCATCCTGGCCGGCCTGCCGTCCGCGGCGGTGGGCGCCTTGCTGACGCTGTGGATCTTCGACATGGACCTGACCCTGATCGCGATGATCGGTATCCTGATGCTGATCGGTATCGTCAAGAAGAACGCGATCATGATGATCGACTTCGCGCTCGACGCCCAGCGCACCCAGGGCATGAAGCCCCAGGAAGCGATCCGCGAGGCCTGCATCCTGCGCTTCCGTCCGATCCTGATGACCACCCTGGCCGCCATGATGGGCGCACTGCCGATCGCGCTGGGCATCGGCGCCGGCGCCGAGCTGCGCCAGCCGCTCGGCCTGGCCGTGGTGGGCGGCCTGATCTTCTCGCAGGTGATCACGCTGTACATCACCCCGGTGATCTACCTCTACCTGGACAAGTACAGCGGCACCGGCCCGATGACCGACAAGCAGCTGGCCAAGCTGGAGGAGCAGCCGACACAGCCGGCACACTGAGGCTGCAGGCAGGCGGGAGCAAATCCCGCCTGCCTGAAACATCTCGTAACATCCCTCAAGGCGCTGTAAAGGTAATCTTTGTTGCCTTTAAGTCCAGCCAAAGTGCGCCAGCGCCGCAAAACGGTTAGACTGCGGCTCTCGTGCAGTATTGATAGACGCCGATCCAGGAACCTGTTTGACCTTGCGTGACCATTCCCACACCTACGACGAGCACAGCGATGTGTGCGCGCACTGCGGCCAGCCCCTGCCGGTGCAGGGGCGCAGCAGCATGCCCGCGTACGGCCGCCAGGGGCCGAACCGGCCGGCGCTGGTCGGCACGGTCCTGCTGCACGTCTTGCTGGTCGCGATCTGGCTGTTTTCTCCCGACAAGGACGCGCAACAGGCCAAGCCGGCCTCGGGAGACGACGGGCAGGTAGTCTACGTCGCACCGATGCAACAGAAGCCATCGGAGGCGCCGCGCGAGATGGCGCCGAAACCGATCCCGCTGCCCTCCATCACGGTCCCGCAGCAGGAACGCATCGAGATCGCGCGCCTGCCGGACACGATCACGACCCCGCCAGAGCAGCCGGTCAAGGAAACCAAACCGACGCAGAAGTTCGACGAATCCAAGCCGGTCGACATGCAGGACTTCATTGCAGCGCGTCGCCGCCAGCGCGGCGCCGCCACCGGCAGCGAGCAGCCATCCGAGGAAAGCGAAGCGGCCAAGGGCACGCGCAACGCGCTGGCCAACATCGCCGCCATCAACGGCCGCGGCCGCGAAGACCGCAACGAAAGCGGCGGCGTGTTCTCGGTATCGAACAAGACCTTCCACAGCATGGACCTGAAGTTCCGCGGCTGGAACCCGAACTTCCAGCGCCGCTGGCTGACGCAGGTGACGGTGGAGCAGGGCAGCGAGCCGGACATCGAGATCGCGGTGGTCAAGAAGATGATCGAGCTGATCCGCCGGGAAAAGAAGGGCGACTTCGAATGGGATTCGCACCGCCTGGGGCGGATCGTCAAACTGAGCGCGCGGGCGGAGGATACCGACGAGCTGATGACCTTCCTGTTCAAGGAAATGTTCCCGGAGTACAAGCCGCCGCAGCAGTGGCGCTGATACAAGTTCCCCAAAGAGGTCGATCAGGTAGCGCGCCATGCCGCTGCCTCGCTCGATCACCTATGTCAGGGAACGTAGACCATGTAGACGCTCACAAGGGCTTGATTGCCAAGCTCTGATTACTGTTGCAGGTTGCAGAATTTCGGCTATGTCCGTTAGCGGGCCGAAGCGGACCCAGTCAGGACGACGGCAGCTACTGGAACACTGATCGACTAGAGAGTATGGTCTTCCATGCGGCGCAGGTACCAACATGTGCCTTTTCGTACAAAATGGTAGTCCACTATGAGCGAGTCGGTACCAGGCTTGCCCATGCGTACGGTTGCCTCGGCACTTCTTAGCAGTGTAGTACTGAGCTCGACGCCGTTATCGCGAGCAAACACAGCAATCGCAGGTATCGTTGCGTCGTCGCGCTGTTGGATCAGCCTTTTGACGGCGCTGCGACCTTGCTGCTTTGAGTTAAGGTCTTCATGCTTGATAAAGGCCAGTGGATACTCTGTGCGCGTCAGAGCGAAACTCTTGTTGGTACCAAACGACTCTACGAACTTTTCGAATGGTTCCGGTGTACGCGCCTTGCACTCTGCAAGTGCGCTTGCTGGTACAAGTAACATTGCGAGGAGCAAGGCACAATTCATCGTTTTCCCCATCAGGTCGTAAGCGTTTCGATTTCACATCTGTACTAACGTCTGCTTGTGGCAGGTAGTTGCCGCTCAATGTACGACAGCTCCCGACCCAAAGCAGACCTAACAGAATCTCTGCCACCGATGCAATACACTACCGGTGTACAAACACTATTCGAACAGCTGTGTACAGCTTGATGCATGCAAGCGGCCAAAGAAGAATGGCTGCGGTGGCAATCATTAGTTCTAGATCGAGCAAATGCTCCGAGCCGGGAACATAGCAATCACCGCGCTGTGGGCAGCCGATCGCTGCACGATACCCCTGATAATAAGATATTAGAACGAACGGAAAATACCCGACCGCTGCCCAGTAGGCAATGAGTAAGACGCCTAGAAATTTTTTATTTGGTTCTCTATTCATCGGTTCTGCTCTTAGCTGGCGGGGGCATTGAGCTCAGCATAGCAGGTTGGCAAGACGCAAAGATCGCGAACTGTCACGAGCGACCGGATTCGGCCCAGAGCTGACGTCCTTCCTGAGTCGCATTTGACTGCATTTCCGCCATGGCCTTGATCCTGTTGGGCGTTCCAAAACAAAAACGGCGCATTGATGAACTGACCCCGTAAAGTTGGACGGTTAGTTTGCTAAGCGGCCAAGGCCTGAGTCCTGTACTGAACGGGGCTCAGGCCTTTTAATTTGAGCTTGATGCGGTCGTTATTGTAATAGTGGATGTAGTC
>NZ_JAJFEQ010000020.1 GCF_020707265.1 Massilia sp. IC2-477 | reverse complement strand
CTCCCCGAAGCGCGGACCGACCACGAACACCGCCACCAGGAAGGCGCTCAGCCCGGCCAGTCCGAGCCCCAGCGCCGCCGGATCCCGGTGCTTTACATAGCCGGGCACCAGCGCCAGCAGCACCGGCAGGCTCACGCCCACCAGCAAGGCGTCATGCAGCGCATGATGGTCGTTCCCCAATCCCAGCAGCGGAAATGCCGCCAGCAGCAGCGGCATCGCCAGGCAATGTACCAGGCACAGGGCCGACGCCGCGATGCCCGCGTAGTCGGCAAACCTGATCAGTTGTTTCATCAGAAGACGAAGCGCAGGCCCGCGGTGATGTTACGGCCCGGCAGCGGCGCCGCTTCCTTGATGAAGGACGTGTGGCTGAACGCCAGTTCATTTGTGAGGTTGTTGATGCGGGCGTAGAGCTGGGCCGGCACGCCGCCAATGCGCGTCGTATAGTGTGTGCCGAGGTTCAGCATATTGTATCCGCCGGTACGGCCCTCGAACTCCGCCACCCGGTCCTGTTTGCCGACACGGACCAGTTCCAGCATGCCGTGCCAGGCCTGCCAGTCGGCGTTCAGGCGCACGCCGATGCGGTGCGCCGGGATGCGCGGGATGTTGCGGCTGCCCTCCCCGCCTTCGAACCGGGCGCGCACGAGGTCGCCGAACAGCGTGCCCTCCACCACCTTTGAGAACTTGTGGCGCAGCTCTCCTTCGAAGCCGGTGAAGGTGGCGTCGCGCTGCGCGTATTCCACCAGCTGGAAGCCATCGTGGTTGTCCAGCGTGTGCGCGTAGATGTAGTTGTCGACGCGGTTGTGGAAGGCGCTCAGCGAGAAGGTGGTGTCGCCTTCGAACTTGCGCAGGGTGATGTCGATGTTGTTCGAGGTTTCCTTGCCAAGGTCCTGGTTGCCGATCTCATAGGTGGCTGTGGCCAGGTGCACGCCACCGGCGTACAGCTCTTCCGCGGTGGGCAGGCGGTGGCTGCGCGACAGGCCGGCGCGCAGCGAATACTGCGGCTGGAACTTCCACACCGCGCCCAGCGCCACCGAGGTGCCGCGCGCATCGGTATCGTTCTGCGTCGCGCTGTCGACCGCGATGTCCTGCCACTCGTGGCGCGCGCCGGCCTCGAAGCGCCAGTTGTCCAGCTTGTATTCCTCGGTGACGAACACGGCGTGTTTCTTCGTCACGGTCGGCGGCACGTAGGCCTCTTCGCCAACCGTGCGGAAGTCGCGGCGCGTGGTCTGCAGGCCGATCACGCCGCGCCAGCCGCCCAGCGGCGCATGTTCCGCTTCAAGACGCACGTCGTGCCCCTTGTTCAGGAAGCTGGTAGCGACCACGTTCTCTTCGAGCTCGTCGTGGCGATAGTCGGTGAAGGCGGCGCGCAGGCGCACTTTTTCGATGCCGGCCACCGGATTGCGGTATTCGCCGCGCAGGTCCCAGCGGTCACTATTCAGCTTCACGACCGGCACTTCCTCGGCGCCGTGCTCGTGCTCGTGGTCGTGCTCTTCGCCCTCCTCGTGGCCATGGCCGCCGCAATGCAGGTGGTCGCCGTGCGGGTGGCAGCTCTCGAATTCGTGATTGTGGCCGGGGATGCCGTATTCCGTGCGCTCCCTGGTGTAGGCCGCGCCCAGGTAGCCGCGCTCGCCCACCCAGGACAGGCCGACGGTGCCGGTTTCGGTTTCCTTGTAGCTGCCGTTCACGCGCTTGCCGTCTTCCCAGCCCTTGCCGACACGGTAGTCGCCGGCGTCGCGCTTGACGCCTTCGGCGTGCACGGCGATGTTGCCCGCCCCGCCGGTGAGTTCGAAGGCACCGGTCTTTTCGCGCGCCACGGAATTGCCGCGCACCTCGGCGCTGCCTTCGATCGGCTTGTCCGGCATCCGGGTTGGAATCTTGCGGTCCAGGATGTTGACCACGCCGCCCACCGCGCCGCCGCCATAGGCCAGCGCCGACGGGCCGCGCAGCACTTCGATGCGTTCGGCCAGCACCGGCTCGAAGCCGACCGCGTGGTCCGGGCTGATGGTGGACGCGTCCTGCACTTCCGCACCGTCGGACAGGATCTTCACGCGCGGGCCATCCATGCCGCGGATGACCGGGCGGCTGGCGCCGGCGCCGAAGTGGCTCGAGCTGATGCCCGGCTGGTTGGCCAGGGTCTCGCCCAGTGTCGATTCGCGGGCGCGCACCAGGGCGCCGCCGGACAGCGAGGTGACGGGCGTGATCATGTCGTCTTCCAGCACGCCGAGCGCGCTGGCGGACACCACCACGGTCGGAACGCTGTCGGGGTCGGCCTTCAGGCGGCTGTCGGTCTGGGCATGGGCGAGCGGCGCGGCAAAGGCGAACAGGATCGCCAGCGCGAGCGGCGTGCGTTGCAGGGTCGGAGATGGCATGGCGGGGCTTCCTTGTTGTTGAGTTCTGACGGTAATGATAAGTCATTATCAATAACAAGACAAGAAGCGTGCGCAGCCCTGCCCTGCCGGGCATCGGAAAAGTAAAAAGGGAAAACCGCGTCAGTACGCGTGGTTCAGCGCCACCACGATGGCCACGCCGAGCGCGATCAGCGCCACCTGGGGCACCGATTCGCGCACGGTGGCGCGGCGCTGCATCTGCGGCATCAGGTCGCTGACGGCGATGTAGATGAAGCCGGAGGACGCGAACACCAGCACGTAGGGAATCAGGCCGCTGGCCTGGTCCAGGGTGAAGTAGCCGAGCAGGCCGCCCACCACCGCCATCAGGCTGCACAGCAGGTTGAAGACGTAGGCGCGCAGGCGCGAGAAGCCGGCGTTGAGCAGCACGATGAAGTCGCCGATCTCCTGCGGGATCTCGTGCGCGACGATGGCCAGCGCGGTGACGATGCCCAGTTCCGGGTTGGCGAGGAAGGCCGCGGCGATCAGGATGCCGTCGGTGAAGTTGTGCATCGCGTCGCCCAGCAGAATCATCCAGCCCGACTTGCCGGCCTGATGGGCGTCATGGCCATGCGCGTGGTGGTGGCCGTCGCCTTCGTGGTGGTGCGAATGGCGCAGGATCGCCAGTTTTTCCAGCACGAAGAAGGCCAGCAGGCCGCCCAGCAGCGTGGCGAACAGGCTGCGCGGATCGGCGTTCGACTCGAAGGCTTCCGGCAGCGCGTGCAGCAGCGAGGTGGCCAGCATGATGCCGACCGACAGGCTGACCATCCGCTCCACCACTTTCGACAGCAGCGCGAACGAGAATACGGCAGCGCCGGTAATGCTGACGACGCCGGCGATCACGGTCGCCAGCAGGATGGAAGAAAGGACGGGGTCGATTTGAAAGCCTCTTGTTCTGGAGCCTGACAGCCCCAGTGCGGGCTGCAAACCGGGCATTGTAACCTGCCCGGTTTATAGCCGTGCAAGATCAGGCGACGCCGTGCGTGCCGAACCAGTTCAGCGCCTTGCTCCAGCCGTCTTTCGCGTCCGCGGCATTGAAATCCTTGCGGTAGTCGGCATGGAAGGCGTGGCCCGAATTCGGGTAGACGTGGATCTGCGACTTGCTGTTGCCG
The DNA here is from genome assembly GCF_020707265.1 of Massilia sp. IC2-477. Classification (GTDB taxonomy): domain Bacteria; phylum Pseudomonadota; class Gammaproteobacteria; order Burkholderiales; family Burkholderiaceae_D; genus Telluria. The sequence goes on along the minus strand of NZ_JAJFEQ010000020.1, from coordinate 33,508 downwards.
GCATTGAGCGCGGTACGCATGCGCTCCACGGTGTCGAGCGGGATGCCCTGGTCCTTGGCGCCGTACAGGCCGAGCACCGGCACCTTCAGGCTCTGGGCCACGTCGATCGGGTGCTTCGGCTGCAGCGGGTTCGATTCGCCCACCAGGCGGCCGTACCAGGCCACGCCGGCCTTCACGTCCGGATTGTGGGCCGCGTACAGCCAGGTGATGCGCCCGCCCCAGCAGAAGCCGGTGATGCCCAGCTTGTCGGTATTCCCGCCGCGCTGCTTGGTCCACTTGACGATGGTATCGAGGTCGGACATCACCTGGGCGTCCGGCACCTTGGAGACGATGGTCTTGATCAGCGTGGCGGTATCCGGCGCCTTGGTCGCATCGCCCTGGCGCACGAAAAGGTCGGGCGCCACGGCCAGGTAGCCGGCCTTGGCAAAGCGGCGCACCACGTCCTTGATGTGTTCATGGACGCCGAAGATCTCGGAGATGACGAGGATGACCGGCAGGTTGGTGCGGTCCTTGGGCTGGGCGCGGTAGACCGGCACGTCCTGGCCGTTGATTACGACGATGTGGTCGGCGGCGTCCAGGCCTTCGGCCGAGGTCTGGATCATGTTCTGGGCCACCACCGGCAGGGCCGCGACGGCAAATCCGCTGCCCATGGCAGCTTTCAGGAAGACGCGACGGTCGACGCCGTCCTTGAACGCACTGGCGGACAGCAGGTTTTCGGCGTCGCTGATGTGATCTTTCATTGCACCCCTCCGGTTGTGTTGGACAGGCTTGCTATATTAGCAAAGTCCGGGAGGGCGCACGCTTGCTGTCGAGCGATCAGCGGGACAGCAAGCGATCGTGTTTCGGAAGCCCTCAGCGCAGATACGCCCTGCATGTGCAGCGCCGGATCGCATCGCCGCCAGTGCCTTCACACAATCTACGCTATGCTTACCGGTCGACAGTTCGAACTCAGGACATGATGCGTATTTTCCTCTTATTTTCTTCCGGCGCCACCACACCCCCACACTGCAATCCTGCCGATTCCGGCCGCGACTGGAAGCAAATGGAGCGCACCTGATGTTCCATCTGATGTTCAGTTTGCCCTGCGTCGTTGTGCTGGTACGTTGGCTATTGCCGCTACCCTTGTCCGGGCGCACAAAGCTGGCTGGCGCCGTCCTGTTGGCGCTGGCCTCGCAATATCACCTCTGGTCGCGCTTTTCTTCCGGCAGCGTGTTTTCGCCGGAGTTTCCGAAATCCCTCATCATCCTGTTCAACTGGGCGTTTGGCGCCATGTTGCTGCTGGCTGTGTTCCAGCTATTGCTCGATGTTGGCGCTCTGCTCGTCGCACTGGTTCAGCGTCGCCGCGTGCCAATCGCCGCGCGCCTGCGCGGTGCGATCGGCGTCGCTGCCATGCTGCTGGCCGCGTTCGGCGTCATGCAGGCGATCAAGCCGCCTCCGCTGAAGGACATACAGATTTCAGTAAAGGACTTGCCGCGTGAGTTCGACGGCTACCGGGTGCTGCACCTGACCGACCTGCACATCAGTCGCCTGTTCGACGCAGCATGGACACGCAAGGTCGTCGATGATGCCAATGCGCTCGGGGCGGACCTGATCGTCATCACCGGTGACCTCATCGATGGCAATGTCGCGCAGCGCGAAGCCGACGTGGCCGCGCTGCGCGACCTGCGCGCTCCGGATGGGGTCTGGGTCATTCCCGGTAATCACGAGTACTTTTTCGGCCACCGCGCATGGATGGCGTACTTTGCGGGGCTCAACATGAGGCCTCTGGACAATAGTCACACCATCATCAGTCGAGGTACCGGGCAACTGGTGCTCGCCGGCGTCAACGACGTGACCGCCCCGCGCACCGGCGCCCCCGCGCCCGACCTCGATGCGGCACTCCGCGGCGCGCCGGCCGGCGTGCCGGTCGTGCTGCTCGATCACCAGCCCAGGAATGCCCGCTTCTCAGCCAGCCGCGGCGTCGCGCTGCAATTGTCCGGCCACACACATGGCGGCATGATCATCGGGCTCGATCGCGTGGTGGCACGGGCGAACAATGGCTTCGTTTCGGGCCGCTACGAGGTCGACGGCATGACGCTGTACCTGAACAATGGCACGGCTCTGTGGCCGGGCTTCGCGCTTCGGCTTGGCGTGCCTGCCGAGTTGACGCGCATCACGCTGCGGCGTCAGACACCGTGATCGCGCGCTTTCCCACAAAACGAGGGTCAGTCTGACTTTCGGACACGGTCTCTGCCTTGGACAAACAACTAGCGCCGAGCCCGTGTCCAATTGTCAGACCTGCCCCCCGGAGCATGACCCCGGACCGAGGACGTCAGCGGGTCAGTGCGAAGTTCACGTTCGACCGGTTGGCGACGCTGATGTCCACGCCATCCACCGCTTTCGTCACGTAGCCGGCCGCCGCCGCCTCGACGCGGTATTTGCCGGCAGGGGCCGCGGTGCTGGCATTGAACACCAGCGGCAGCGTGCTGCTGTACGCAGCGAACTGCGGCGCCCCCACCGGCAGGCTGGCGATGCTGTAGGCGCCCGAGACCAGGTCCGCGCCCTGGTACCTGATGGTGACAGTCGGTCCGGCCACGAAGCTCTGCTTGGCCGACACGTAGGCTGCCTCGGTATTGGCCGGGTTCATGGTCACGGTGCCGCCGATCGAACCGGTGTTGCCCGGCGCGAGCAGGATCGGGGCGGCCGAGGTGCTCAGTACCGTGGTGCTGGTGGTCGTGGCCACCGGCACGCCGGCGACCACGCTGGCGGCGCTGTCGCCAGCCGTGATCACCACGTCGTAGTTGCCCGGCGCGAGGCGCGAGAGGACGAATTCGCCCGTGGTCGGATTCGGCGCGGTGGCGCTGACGATCTGGCCGTTCTGCTGTGCCGTTACCTGCACGCTGCGGCCCAGCAGCGCCGTGCTGACGAAACCGGAGATGCCGTTCAGGGCCGCCGGCACCACTTTCACCACCGGTTTGAGCGCGTAACCGCCGCGGCCCCGGGTGACCACCGATTTACAGGCGTCGAAGTCGAGCACCACGTCGGTCTTCTGGCCGGCGCTCACGTCGAAGCTGCCCACCAGCTTGATGCCGCTCTGGGCCCCGCTCGGGGTGTTGAGCGGCTGCTCGGCCTTGCCCACGGTTGGCACCACGGTGTTGGCGCTGCCGTTGGCATTCGCGTCCAGCACGAGACGCAGCTGGGAATAGCGCCCTGCTTCGAGCGTGGTCTGGCCCAGCGCTTCGAGCGCGCCGTTGGTCAGGTTCAGGAGGTTGATCTTCTTCGCCGGGTTCAGGGTGATGTCCGTCCAGCCGCTGTCCGTCTCCGCCGCAGCTTCGCTGCGGTGCACGCGCACCTTGGACACGGTCACATTGACAGCGTCGAAGCCGCAGGCCGGGGCGTCGGTCATCGAGACCGCCAGGGTGCCGAGGGTGCTGAGCGGAGTGGCCGGGGCGGTATCGCCACCGCCGCCGCCGCCGCAGGAGGACAGGACGGCTGCACTGAGGACAGTGGCGCCGAGCAGGGCGAAGCGGGATGTGGCCTGGGACATGTTATGAATACCTTTCTTGTTCTGCCAAAAGAAACAGATGAGGTATCTAGCATTCCAAAATGCAATTATTAAACGCGCTTCGGCATTCTGAAACAGTTGCTTACAGTCTTTACAGATGTGTTGAATGTTAACGCGCCTGCGCCGCCACAAGGGTGGTCCAGCTGGTTTGAATACTGTCATACTCCCGTGTTTCGCGCGCGCAGCGTTCTATAGAAAATCAGAACGCCCAACTATGTTGTTGACCTCTCCATGCTGAATCCGATTCTCTCCCGTTTGAGCAATTCCCTTGCCGCGCTCCTTGTCCTGTGCGCCGTTTGTACCGGGGCAAAGGCTCAGCCCATGCCGGTACGCGTCGGCCTGGATGCCGAGTTCGGACTGGACAACAGCACCTCTGCCCAGGCGGTCGAACTGGGCATCCGCACGGCCATCGCCGAGATCAACCGCGCCGGTGGTGTACTGGGCGGCCGGCCCGTCGAACTCATTACCCGCGACCACCGTTCGATCCCGGCGCGCGGCATCCGCAACATCGAAGAATTCGCGCGCATGCCGGATCTCGTTGCGGTGTTCGGGGGACGCTTCAGTCCCGTGATCATCGAAGAGCTGCCAACCCTCAAGGCAACCCGGACCCTGTTCATGGCGCCATGGTCCTCGGCCGACGGCATCATCGACAACGACATGCATCCGAATTACGTCTTCCGCCTGTCGCTGCGCGACAGCCTGGCCATGCCCAAGCTGCTGCAGACGGCGCACAAGCGGGGCCTGGGACGGGTCGGGCTGCTGCTGACGAATACCTCCTGGGGCCGCAGCAACCTGGCCGCGGCGGAGAAGTTCGCGGCTACCCACAAGGAGCTCAGCATCGTGCAGACCGCCTGGTACAACTGGCGCGACCAGACTCTGGTTGCCAGGTACCAGGCGCTGCGCAGGGCCGGCGCGCAGGCCGTCATCCTGGTGGCCAACGACGATGAAGCGGCGGTGCTGGTGCGCGAAGTGGCTGCGCTGCCGAAGAACGAACGGGTACCGATCCTGAGCCACTGGGGCGTCACCGGCGGCGAGTTCGTCAGGCAGGCAGGGCCGGCCCTGAACCAGGTCGACTTTTCCGTGATCCAGACCTTTTCCTTCTTCAGGGCGGACCAGAAGGCCGTCGCGCGCTTCATGGCCAGCGCCGCCGCGATTTCGCCGGTGCGCAGGATCGAAGACATCCGGGGTCCAGTGGGGGTGGCCCATGCCTATGACCTGATGCACATCCTGGCCAAGGCCATCGACCTGGCCGGCAGCACCGACCGCAAGGCGGTACGCGACGCGCTGGAGAAGCTGCGCCAGCATCGCGGGCTGGTCAAGACCTATGCGCCGCCGTTCACGGCCACGCGTCACGAAGCACTCAGCAGCAAAGAACTGCTGATCGCCCGCTACCGCGCGGACGGCGTGCTCGTGCCGACGGACGACTGAGCATGGCGATGTGGTCGATGCTCAGGTCTGCGAGCCTGACGCAGCGCTTCGCGCTGGCGTCGGCCATCCTGGCCGCCTGCGCCGTGCTGCTGGCGGCGGCCGCCTCGTTCTGGCTGGTCAACCGCCAGCATGCATCCGCCGTGGAGCTGCTGCAGCAGCGCGAGGCCGCGTTCAATGCGCGCACCGTGGGCAATACGCTGGCGACGCTCGCCACGCGCATGGACGAAGTGGCGGCCAGCCCCATCCTGGCGACCGGCCTGGTCGACAGCGCGGGCAGGGAAACCTACCTGGCCCCCTTCCTCGGCGGCCTGCGGCAGATCAACGGCATCCCGGTCCAGGTCCTGTTCACCGATTTCGAAGGCAAGCCGGTCGCCGGCAATGGCCTCGAGCGCTTCGACGAGACGCAACTGGCCTGGCTGCGCGCGCGTCTCGACGATGGCGTGGAAAGCGCCGCCATCTTCGACCGGCCCGAGGGCGCGGAACTCGTCGGCGTTTCGCTGTTGCGCTATTCGCGCACCAATACTCCGGAAGGCGCCCTGGTCTACAAAGTCAGGATGCGCGACCTCGCCCCCGTCCCTTCCGCACAGCTGGCCTGGAAGGCGCAGCCGCGCCCAGCGGCCGAGGGAACCCACCTGGACATGCCGGTGAAGGCGCCCGCCCGCTTCGCGCACCTGGGCCTGGTCCTGCGCGTCGACACCAGTGGACTCGCTCACATTCTGGAGACACCCTGGTCGCAGTACAGCCTGATCGGCGGCATCGCAGCCCTGCTGGCCGTGATCGTGTTCCTGCTGGGGTCGCGCCTGTCGCTCGGCCTGACCCAGGACCTGCGCAAGCTCGAGCAGTTCGCCAGCCGGCTTGGCGAAGAAGGCATCAGCGAGCACCGCGCCGAACTGGCGGGCAGCAGTGAAACAGTCACCCTGGCCCGCTCCATCAACCAAATGCTCGATCGCCTGCACCGGCAGCAGGACCACCTGCAGCGGGAACACCAGCGCAAGGACGAGTTCCTGGCAATGCTGGCGCACGAACTGCGCAATCCGCTGGCGCCGATCAGCAGCGCCGCCCAGCTCCTGCGCATGCTGTTTGCGAACGAGCCGCGGATCAAGCAGACCAGCGAGGTCATTTCGCGCCAGGTGGCGCACATGACGCACCTGGTCGACGACTTGCTGGACGTGTCGCGCGTCACGCGCGGCCTGGCCACCATCAACAGGACGCAAGTGGAACTCGGCGCCGTGGTGCGCGAAGCCGTCGAGCAGATCGTGCCCCTGATCGAAACCCGCCGGCACCGCCTCACGCTGGACATCGCGAGCTATCCGATGCCGGTGAACGGCGACCGGACCAGGTTGATCCAGGTGGTGGCTAACCTGCTGGGCAATGCCGCGAAATACACGCCGGATGGCGGCGAGCTGCGCGTCAGCCTGCAGCAGCAGGGTGATCGCGCCGTGCTGCAGGTGCAGGATAACGGCATCGGCATCGATCCGGACCTGCTGCCGGAGGTGTTCGACCTGTTCACCCAGGGCGAACGCACGCCCGGCCGCGCCCAGGGCGGGCTCGGGCTCGGCCTGGCCCTCGTGAAAAAACTGGTCGAGCTGCACGACGGCGCCGTCGACGCCGACAGCAAGGGGCCGGGCCAGGGCAGCACTTTCACGGTGCGCCTGCCGCTGCTGCCGGCCGTGGGCAGCGAATCCAGCGCGGGCTTCGCATCGGAACTAACAGCGAATACAGCCGGCGCGGCCACCAGCCGCATCCTGGTCGTGGACGACAACGTCGACGCCGCGAACACCCTGGCCATGCTGCTCGAGGCAGCCGGACACGGGGTCAGGGCCGAACATTCGGCCCAGGCCGCGCTGGCTGCGGCGACGGAAGAAGCATTCGACTTCATCCTGCTCGATATCGGCCTGCCGGACATGAGCGGACACGCGCTGGCCAAGGCGCTCCGCCAGCTGCCCTGCTCCAACGGCGCCACCTTCGTCGCCGTCAGCGGCTACGGCCAGGAACAGGATCGCCGGATGTCACGCGAGGCCGGATTCGCGGCCCACCTGGTCAAGCCGGTCCGGGTGGATGAGCTGATCGACACCATCGGGCGCCTGCGCGTATCGAAAGGGCGCAGCGCAGGTCAGGACTGAGGCCCTCGGCTGTCACTTATCCGGCCAGTCGCCGTATGTCGCCCCCCCTGCGCCGTCGAACGCGACCTCGTACATCAGCCGCTGCGGCCGACCTCCAGCAGCCCTCAAGCAGGCCGACGAAATGACATCCGCCTTACTGTTCCCCTGTCCGGTAATCCTTCACGTCCACGTGTCGACGGTCACGGCACCTGGCTTCGTCGAATCGAGAAATCCAGCTGCTCAGTAGCTTCGTCGAAGGGCGCGAGCTCGAAACCGGATCTCATTAAAACGTTGATGGATCGCGTATTGCCAGTGTCGACACGAGCCCGTACAACCGAAACCGCAGGGTTGTCAAACGCGCGTCGCACAAGAAACTGCGTCATTTGCTGCGCAAATCCGCGCCCTTCGAACTCCGGGGCTACCGAGTAGCCGATCTCGACTTCACCACGGAGTGGAGGGCCGAAATATCCACCAACCCCAGCCAACCATTTTCTTCCTGACGCCTCTTCTATGATCCCATACCAAACCAGCCATCCAGAGTAAAGCTGCGCGTCTTCCTGAATAAGGTCCCTGAAGTACAGCAAGGCGTCACGGTCAAACTGCCCTGGCGGCCAGCTTGCTGGCACCCTGGCACCAAGGAGGCTAGCCAGCTTTTCCGGTCTCTCAAGCTCGGCCTGAATGCACTCGAGAGTCCCCTCGACAAATTGCAGCGTGCTCTCTGGGGGATTGTTAAGCGATCGAGTTGAAGAGATGTTGTTCAACGGTGCGATTCTTTCACGATGATTGCCACGCCAAGCGCATGAAGAGTCATGACTCCGTTTCTTCCATCCGAGATTTGAGGGCATTCTGGGCGAGCGCATCCACATACCATCCCTGGGCCATTTCGATCCCGATCTCGTGCGCGAAGTCGAACATGGATTCGGTTTCCAGTCCTTCTGCCACGGAACTGACGGCTTGCGCTTTCCACTGAGTGATCAAATGCTTCAAGGTCTCGGCGGCGTCGGGACGCGCCATACAAGTCGCTATGAAATTCCTGTCAATCTTGACGGTCGAAATACCTTCAAGCGAATAGAACCTGTCCAGCCCGTCTCGTCCCGCACCGAAATCGTCGAGTGCAAGTCGCGCACCATTCGTGATCAGCAGGTTTGCCTTGACGCTGATCGAGCGGCAGTCCGCGTATCCAGCAAAGGCTTCACTCAGCTCGAACACCACATCGTTACTTGAGGATGCCTTCGTGAAAATGTCATCCGCAACTGTCAACAGCGCTTCGTTGGACACATTGACGAAGAGTGGAGGAAGATGCGGGCGTTCAGTACTAAGGAAGAAGATCACCGCCTCGTCCACCGCCTGCCAGGATGTGGGCATTTTGCCGCGGTAGAGCATTTCGTAACGCTCGACTTCCATGGTTGAAAACCGCATGACCGGCTGGAGTTCGAACGGGAGCTGCGGCAAGGTCTCGCTCTCGACAGGCCCAGCAATGAGCAGCATTTTGTTTGTAGGGTGTGACAATTCTGATCGCCTGATTACGTTAACGCGGTTTTCGTAGGACTTGCGTGTGGATGACAGCCATCTAGCGCAAGGCTTTGGCCATGAACGCAACTCGCAAGGTGGCCCCGCTATGATGCTCATGGTCTTGTTCGCGTTCGAACGTGAACCCTGCTCTTTGAAAAAACCTGCGCGCGTTAAGCGAGGCATACGCGAAGAGATATTGAACGCCGTGTGAGGCTGCCATCTCGTCAAGGGAACGCATCAACGCCTGGCCGACGCCTCTGCCTTGATATAGCGGTTCGACAAAAAGTGACTCGATTTCGCCGTTGCTCATGTCCAGCATTGCATACCCCCACAGAACGCCATCCTGCTCCGCAATGACAGCGCCTCCTTTGGTCATCAGACCTGCAAAGCGTGTGGATGAGGGCGTCGCCCATGCTGCAAGTGCGTGTACAGGATAATGGGGAGTCCAGCTGCCCCAAATTGCCCGCTTTCGCAGTCGCCACATTTGAGCTTGAACGCTCGTCGATACTTGCTGAAGCTGATATACCCGGAACGAAGCGGAACCGTCGCTTGGCAGTTTTTTCATCGTGCCGGATATGCAGGCTGCGTGGAGTCGCCGAGCGCCAAGGCAAGGTGTGACGGCTTGCCATGCAGCCCCGACGTCTGATGCAGCTTGAACGTGCTTACCGTCTCTGCCAACGTGGCCGCCTCTTTACGCAGAGACTCGGCCGCGGCGGCAGCCTCTTCGACTTGGGCCGCGTTCTGTTGGGTGACCTGTTCAAGGCTCGAGACAGCAATATTTACCTGTTCAATACCGGATGCCTGCTCGGCGCTGGCAACTGCAATCGCTTTTACGGTTGACGAGACCCTCAGGATATTGTCGACTACCTGGCGTATTGCCTCACCTGCATCCTGCGCCAGTTCGGTGCCTTCATTAATGGTATGAACAGAGCTGTCGATCAGAACCTTGATTTCTTTTGCAGCTGACGCTGCTCCCTTCGCCAAGTTCCTGACCTCATCGGCAACGACAGCGAAGCCTCGTCCTTGCTCGCCAGCCCGCGCTGCCTCGACGGCAGCATTCAGAGCAAGGATATTTGTTTGAAACGCGATCCCCTCAATGACACCGATGATTTCCTCGATCTTTCGAGCCGCCCCTGAAATCTTGACCATGGTTGTGACAACCTGATCCACGATCGTGCTGCCATGCGCTGCGGAATCGGTCGCAGACGAAGCCAGATCATCAGCGAGCTGGGCGCTCCTGGCATTGTCTTTAATGGTGCTAGCTAGCTGATCAGTACTGGCAGCTGTCTGTTCGAGTGCACATGCTTGCTGTTCAGTTCGGCTAGACAGATCCGTATTTCCATTCGAGATCTCAATGGCCGCTACGCTCACATTTTCGGCGCCAACGCGGACTTTGCTGACAATCTCTCGAAGGCCATTGTTCATTTGTCCGAGTGCGGCCAGCAACTCGCCAGTCTCATCACGTGTTGTGGACGTGATGCAGCTGGTCAGATCCTTGGCCGCGACAGTCCGCGCCACATCCACCGCAGCGGTGATTGGCTTCGTGATCGATCGTGAAATTACTACTGCCGTAATAATGCCGAACGTCACCGCTACAGACGTCAGCGTACCGAGGATCCATAGATCGTTAGCGTAAGCAGCTTCGGCAGCCTTGAAGGATTCCGACGTGAGCTTCTCCTGCAGCGCCGAGTTTTCGTGCAGCACGTCTTGCAGAGCCTGGGTAGCCGGCCCGGCCACGCGCAGCAAATGGACCACCGCCGCTTCGTCTTCATTCGACCTCGCCATCGCGAGCACCCGATCGTTTTGCACTCGTGCCAGGGCGAGGGCTGTCTTGATCCGGGTGCGAATCTCCTGGCCCAAATTACTTGTTGGAAGCGAGTACAGCATTGCCGCCGCCTCATCGTATCGAGCGCGCGCTTCCTCGAGCTTCCTGCTTTCCACCGATATCAGCTCGGGATCATCCAGGAGGGTAATGGTTCGCATCACTCGGGACTGGATATGGATGGATTCAGACATCTGCGTTACCAGCCTGGTTTTCTGGTTATTCGAAACAACAACCTCACGCAACTTGGATTCAAGTTCCTTCAATTCGTAAATGCTTGTGGTTGCAATGACCAGGATAAGTGCGATCAAAATGAAAAAAACCAGCGCCAGCCGCGAACGGATTTTAAGGTTACCCATGAATTCTTTTTAGATGGAAATGCGAAGGCTCACGTCAATGAACGGAACTGGCGCAGTCAATAGGGGAGTTATAGACAGAATGACGGCGACGAAAGGAGTGCGCAGCGCCCTGAACCATAAATATTTACAGCCGAGATTCTGATTGAAAACGCTGGATGAGATGTAGCGATTATGTATGTCGATGTAATGATATGTACTCCCCCCACGCATGGGGGTAGATACAAATTTGCATTAAATATGTACAAATTGAGCGGTAGAATTACGCTCCGAAAACAAACGAATAACCAAAGTTTTGGAACCGATTCCAAAAACTTATAGCTGGTGTTGATGGCCTGTTAGCCTGGACCATACTTTTAGCGGAATGGTGCATATTAAGTCTCTACATGTCGTGGAGGTCCTCAATAAGAAGCGCAAGTACAACTGATAGGAAGTGAATGCAGTTAATTAAAATATTGCCACGGACTTTGAAGGGGCGGTTGATCGCCACAGTTATATCCTTGGTGGCACTGGCTTGCCTTGTGACGACAGCTATTGCTCTCGAAATCGCGTATCAGGAAATGCAGCAGTCTACCGGGCGTCAGCAATACGCCCTCCTGACGAGTGCAGCGCTGCATCTTGAATCAGAACTCGACGCAAAACGTGCTTTACTGGAAACGATTGCAGAAGAGATTTCGGCGCAACAGATCCAGGACCCTTTGAGCCTGCAAAAGCTGTTAAGTCAGCACCCACGGCTTGCTACAGCGTTCCTCGATGTCATCGCATTAAATGGATCCGGCCAAATCACTGGCGATTTGAAGGAGACAAGCGATGTTGTCCGGTCCCAGTTTACAGAAAAGAATTATTTAGAGGCTACTCTCCAGAAGCAGCGAGGCATATTATCCGAGCCGATTATTAGCAGCTTGACTGGTAGAGCGATCGTGTTGATTACCCATCCAGTCCGCGATTCAAAAGGAAAAATTGTCCTCGTATTAGCAGGAGGAATCGACATGGAAGATCCGGACTTTTTCGGACATATTGCGCGCCTGCGCCCGAACGCCACGGGATACATTTTCGCCTTGACTCGAAAAGGCATGATATTGAATCACCCCAATCGCCAATTATTGGCCCGTAATATTGGTAATCAATATCCATTAGACATTGACAGAAAGAAGCACCCCTTCTATGGATGGGAAGGCTGGACCCTGGCAGAAGATGACACTGAAAAATCGACAATACTCACATTTAAGCAGGTCAGGGGGCCTCAATGGATCTTGGGTTCCTCGTTTCCTGGAGAAGAGGCGTTTGCTGGGATTGAGAAGGCTCGCAGATATGCGTGGGCGTGCGCTCTGGCGGTCGCCCTTCTCGCTGGCCTGATCGGATGGGCCATGATGATCGTGTTGCTCAAGCCCCTTAGAACGCTGCGCAGGCATGTGATCGCTGTAGAACGTAATGGAGCTGACATCGAAGTCCTCGACATTAGCCGGAAAGACGAGATCGGTGCGCTGGGACGGGCTTTTCATTCGCTGTCTGTCAAACGACTCGAGGCGGAGAAGAAACTGGAGAGAATCAGCCAAACTGATGTCTTAACGGGACTGGGAAACCGCCGTCAATTTACTCAACAGGTTGACGCAATTGTCGAGCGCGCAGGCCTGTGCTGTCAGGGGCTGAGCGTTATCTTTCTAGATGTGGACAAATTCAAGGAAATTAACGACGTGTACGGACACGCTACGGGTGACATGGTACTTGCGGAATTTGCTCGCCGTTTGCTCTCGGCAGTTCGGCCTACCGATCGGGTTTATCGCTACGCTGGGGACGAGTTCGTTATCGTTTCAGAGGGCATGAGCTCCACCGAGAGGGCCAGGCAGTTTGCTATGCGCATTCTTGAGCGGATACGGGAACCTTTCGAATCGAATCAAGGCACATTGCATGTCACGACAAGTATTGGTGTTGCTGTCGCCCGTTTCCCCATCCCTCCCGTCGATTTCATGATGCAAAGCGCAGATGCTGCTCTCTACAAAACAAAGCGTAGCGGACGGGATGCATGCACGATTGAACTTGTGAATTAGTACATCAACGCACCGGTGTCCCTGAGAAGAGACACCGGTGCTTGATCACGTCGATGCTATCGCATCCTTACATTACGGCTGCGGATTCCACCCCGCTCCGTTGCCATACCCCGCAAACACCTTCTCGCGCGTGGCGAAGCGGTTCGCCACATCGGTCTCGCTCAGGATGTAGCCGCCGACCCGCGCCGCCAGGTTGAGCGGATTGCCGGCCATGTCGGTGCTGCCGTACTCGCGCCAGCCCGCATCCGCGCGTGCGACTGTCGGGTTCGGCGCCGGCTGGCCGTTCACGCCCTGCCCTGCCCAGCCGCTTGGCGCCACATGGGTATCCATCCTGGTGTTGATGAAGGCGATGTTGTCCCAGGTGGCGGTGCCGCCCGGGCTGCGCGCCAGGTAGGTGGCGCCGTTCGGCACGTCGCCGCGCAGCGGTCCCGGGCCGGGGCCGTGGGTCAGTGCGCTGTTGAGGAACACGTAGCCGATGTCGGCGGCGGCCGGCACCCGCGCCTGCAGCACGTAGCCGCCGCTGCTGGCGTTGGCGCTGTCGCCCACCGAGCGGATCTCGCTTTCCTCGAACAGGGCGGCGCGGCTGCTGCCCCAGATGAAGTCCACGTTGCCCTCGACCAGGGTGCGGTAGAACCAGGACCAGCCCTTCAGGTTGAGCGTGTCCTGCTCGCTGTAGAAGCTGGCGTTCTTCGCCACCAGGCGGCCGTCGCTGTTGAAGTAGATGGTCTCGGCCTGGCCCGAGATGCTGCTCGAGCGGATGGTCGTGTTCTTCAGGCTCAGGGTGTCGAGGCTGAGCATGTCCGAGGCTTCCACCAGCATCACGGCGCGTCCGCCCGAGGGCGAACCGGCCGCGCTACCGGACTGGCTGCTGCCCGTGCCCGGATTCAGGGTCTCGTTGTTGGTATACGAGATCATCACGCCGTCGCGGCTTTCCCCCTTGATGCTGAGGTTGTCCTTGCCGTTCAGGTAGAGCAGCTCCTCGTAGCGGCCATTGCGAATGTTGATGGTGACCGGATCTGCTTTCGCGAAGCGCTGCATGGCATGGTTGAGCGCGCCCTGCACGGTGCGGAAGTCGGCTTCGCCATCGTCGTCCACCATCAGCGTACCGCCCGTCGGTGCACTGGCTTTTGTGCTGAAGGTCCAGCCGGCTGCCTTGCCGAGGCCCACGAAAGGCGTGCCGCCCAGGCTCGTATTCGTGAACACGCCATCGGCGATCGCCACGTAGTACTCGGTGCCGTAGGCCAGCCTGTTACTGTGCGGCTTGATGGTCACGGTGTTACCGACGATCCTGATCGGGGCCGTGTTCACCTTGCGCACCAGCGCCTGGCCTTCGTAGCCGAGGGCGTCGGTTTCGTCCCGCACGCGGATGACGTCGACCAGCGCATCATCGACCTTGCGGAAGATGCGGATGCTGCCGCTCGTGCCCAGGGTCGGCGGCTTGTCGAACACCAGCTTGAGCGAGGTGTCGACGTGCGCGGATGCCTCCAGCGGCGCCGGGAAGCTGGCGCCCTGCATCGCATAGGTCTGCGTCGGCTGCACGAACTGCGGTGCGATGGTCGCCGTGATCGTGCGCGTGACCGCAGGTTCGGACGCGCTGCGGAACACGATGTCGGCCTTGCCCGCACCGACCGCATTCAGGCTCACGGTATTGCCTTCGGTCGTCACTGCCACCACCGCCGGATTGCTCGATGTGACGCTGAAGCTATCCGGCTGGTTGTCGCTGGTAATCGCCGTCACCTTCACCTGGTAGGGTGCGTCGCCGACCTCCGCCGAGTAGGCCTGGCCGGCAGGATCGATGTTCAGCTGCACCGGTTTCATGCGCGGGTCGCCCACGCGCACGTCGTCGATCATGAAGGTCTTGTTGGCCGTGTACAGGCCGATCAGTCCACGCTGTGTAAACGCCGTGTCCGTGACCGAGCCGAGGTTGCGGCCGTCGAGATAGACCGTCAGGGTGCTGCCGATCATCTCGAAGCGCACGGTATAGAAGGCGGCATCCATCTCGATCGGGGTGCGCACCTGGCGCGGCCGGCTCAGCGAGTTGTTCAGCATCTTGGCGATTTCCACCTGGGTGCTGGCGGTGCTGCTCTGCACGTTCAGACCGGCGCCGTACCAGTTGGACGCGTTGACGTAGCGCGTGACGAGGTAGAGCAGCTTGTTGCCCGTGGTGCCGTTGGTCATTGGACGGATGCGCGCTTCGACGTAGTAGTCGCCGGATGGCACACCACCGAAGGCGCCTGGCTTGACCAGGGCGAGCACGCCACCGGTGCTGGCGGCCGTGTACTGCAGCACCTTGTTGTCGCCGCCGACCACTTCCGATTTCACGCTGAAGCTGCCGTTCGGGCCCGTCACCGGGAGCAGGTCCCACTTGGCGCTGCTGCCGTCCTGGAAGTCGTCGCAGAAGTACAGGCCGGTCGCCGGGCACACCAGGGTCGGGCTCTGGTCGATGGTGACCTTGCCGGTGCCGCTGATCGCCGTGCCGATCTTGCCGGCCCCGGCCTGGGTCAGCGCATTGGATTTCACCAGCGCCGCCGGACGCGGGGTGAAGGCATACGGCGGGGTCCAGGTGACATCGTTCGATACCGAGCAGGCGCCAAGTGGGGCGCCGTTGAGCAGCGAACCGGCGTCCTTGAAGAAGCCGGGATTGGTGCTGCTCATGTTGGTCACCACCTGGTCGCATCGCTGCGCGCCGGCGATCTCGAACACGTTATTGGCGGACAGGATCTTGGCCGCCTTGCCCGCGGCGACGCTGACGCTGTGCGCGTAGGGCGAGGCGGTCTTGCTGCCGACGAAGTAGTTATTGAAGACGTGGACCTGGCCAAAGCGCACGCGCGGCGCGCGCTGGACGATGTCGCGGTACACGTTGTTGCTGAAGGTGACCCGCAGCTTGCCTTCGTCGGCGGTGGCCGAATCGCTGCCGCCGACCAGGGTGTTCTTGTCGTGCTGGCCGAAGACGTTGTACGACACGGTCACGTAGTCGGATGCATTGGTGATGTCGAGCGCGCCGTCGTGGCACTGCTTCTTCTTGCCGTTCTCGATCGGCAGGAAGTTGTCGGTCAGCGGCACATCGGTGAAGGTGACGTGGTCGACCCACACGTGGTGCGAGCCGGAGACGCCGATTGCATCGAAGGCTGAATTCCAGTTGCCGGTCGAGCCGTCGGTAGGGTCCCAGACCGGTTCGACGTCGCAGGGCGCCACGATCTTGAGGTTGCGGATGATGACTTGCGAGACGTTCGACACCAGCACGGTGCCGTTGATGATGCCGGCATTGGCGTCGGCGCCGATCAGGGTGGTGTTGCTCCTCAATCGGATCGACCCGCGCGCCGACTGGTCCGCGGTGCTCGTATAGGGCTTCCCCTCGGTCATGTCGATGGTGCCGACCAGCTTGATGATCTTCGGGTTGTCGGCGCCGTTGGCGAGTGCGGCCAGCAGCTCCGAGCGCTTGGTGACGGTGTAGATGTTGTCGGTGGTGGCGGCCGCACCGCCATTGGTGCCGCCGGCCTGGCTGGCCCAGCCGTCTAGTGGCGCGACCTGGCGCGCTGGGTCAATGGTGGCGGTGGCGGCGCTGGCCGGCAGGCCGAACACGGCCGCCAGCAAGGCAGCGGCGCATGCCGATGCCTTGAAACCTGGATGTTTCATGTGAACCTCCTGGAACAGGATGGAATGGGATTAGCGTTGTGCCCTGCTCTTGCGGCGCCGGGCCAGGGCCAGGCCGGTGAGGCCGGCCAGGGCCAGGCCGACGCTGCCCGGCTCCGGCACCGCCGCGGCAGTGCCGATCTGCGCCGAGAACATGGCGTAGGTGTCGTTCCAGGTGACTGAAGACAGATCGATCGCAATGCTGGTCCCGCTCAGCACCGACAGCGTCGGCAGGCCGCCGATGGCGCCGGCGTCCAGCAGCGTGAAGCTGCCGATTTCCTGTGCCAGGCTGGCGCCGAAGTCGAAGACCAGGCGATACTGGCCCGCCTCCACGCTCGGCTGGTTGAGGTAGACGTCCAGCCGTCCGCCGGGTGTGAAATCGAAGCCGAACAGCCCGTCAGCCGTCAGGAATTCGAGGTCGGGATAGCCGGCGGGATCGATTGCGGAGGTGTTGCTGCCCGGCTCAGGCTGGAACAGGTGATCGAGTCCCAGCACGCCGTCGGCCGAGCCGTTAT
The DNA here is from genome assembly GCF_020707265.1 of Massilia sp. IC2-477. Taxonomy (GTDB): domain Bacteria; phylum Pseudomonadota; class Gammaproteobacteria; order Burkholderiales; family Burkholderiaceae_D; genus Telluria. Next base: position 16,548 of record NZ_JAJFEQ010000020.1, on the reverse strand, counting down.
AGGTCGCGGTAACCGTGCCGCCTTGCAGGGAAATCGGCGCCGCGCCCGCCTGGGTTGCCGTGAGTGCCGCAGCCAATACCAGTGTCTCCAATATGATTTTTGTTTTCATTTCTTGGTCCTGATCGGTGTTGAGAAGGAAGTGCCAGCTGCCGAACTCGTCAGTGGTGCTGAAAGGTTAGCACGGATGCATCACATTTGGTCTGTCCATTTGCATATTTGGTCTGGCCGAAATATATGGATTGGTAAACCGTGGATGGCACGAGACAATTAGTTTCCGATCAGAAAAAAGCCCGGGTCTTGCCATCGCAATTCCCGGGCTTTCGCCAAGCATCGTTGTGAAAATCAGCTCATCGGCATGCTGCGGTCGCGTTCACATGGCCCAGCTCTGCAATGCGCTGCGTCAGCTGGCGGAGCCTCTCGCTGTCCTGTTCGGATGCGGCCCATTTGCTCAGGATCGCCAGCTGCGCCGTTCGCAAGGCGTCCGCAGCACACACCTTGACGTCAGGCGTGACGCCGACGCCTTCCCAATTCGCCTTGGTGATCGGGCTGCTCAGGCGGCTCAGCGGAATGAATGCGACGAAGTGCGGCATCAAGGGGATGTCCTTGCCGGCATTGGCGCCGCCGCCCGTGGTCTCGCCCACGATGGTGGCGCGCTTCAGGTTCTTGAGGGCATAGGCAAAATCTTCCGCCGCCGAAAAGCTGTCCTTGCTGGTGAGGATGAATACCTCCTTCTTCTGGCCGTAGCGCAGCCCGGGCACCACGTCCAGGCTCCAGCGCTGCTCGAGGCGATTGCCTTCGCGGAGGTAGAAGTCGCTCAGATGGGTGCGCCCGTCCAGCAGGTAGCTCGCCAGCAGGGTCGAGGTGGCGGCGTCACCCCCGCCGTTGTTGCGCAGGTCGATGATCAGGGCGTCGGTATAAGCAAGCGCCGTCATGGCGGCGGCCAGGGTGTCGGCCGCGTGAGCGGCGGACATGAAGCCGTCCAGCTCCAGCACACCGATGTTCAGGGGCAGGCGCTCGATCTTCTGCACACCGAAGTTATTCGAGCGCATCCAGGCCAGGCGTCGCGCACTGTCTTCCGGCGACGGCGCGACATGACTTTGCTGTGTGGGGAGCGGGTCGTCGCTGTAGCTCACGCGCAGGTGCCGGTCGCCGGACGCGGCCTGCATCTCGCGGCTCAAGGCTTCCGACAGCTGCCGCGCATCGGCGGCGCCGTCGTAGGCGCCCCGCTGCTGCTGCGCGCGCAGCGCCGCAGCGACCTTGCCGGCCACGTCGGGGAAGACGTAGCGCTGGTCGACCTCTTTTGCCAGGGTGTCCACCAGCTGCTGGCGGCTGGCGGGGGTCATGCGGACTTCGGCCGACGCCGGCAGGCTGAGCAGGTTGGCGGCAAGAAGGAGACCCGCCAGGACGCGCAATGCTTTCATGTTTTCCTTAGTGAGGGCTGACAGGCGGTCCTGCCACCGACTCAATCTAAGGAAAGATTGCAAATTTTCAAGCCGCGCCCGGCGATTTACTCGCTGCGCATACTCAATGCGCCCGCTCCCAGTTCGGTCCAACGCCCGTCTCCGCCACCAACGGCACGTTCAGCTTCGCAACGCCCGCCATCAGCTCGGGCAGCTTGACGCGCACCAGTTCCAGCTCGGCTTCCGGCACTTCCAGCACCAGTTCGTCGTGCACCTGCATGATCATGCGGGTCGCCAGCTTGTCGGTCTCCAGCCACTCCTGCACGGCGATCATGGCCAGCTTGATCAGGTCAGCCGCCGTGCCCTGCATCGGCGCATTGATCGCCGCGCGTTCGGCGCCGGCGCGGCGCGGGCCGTTCGGGGAGTTGATCTCGGGGAGCCACAGGCGGCGGCCGAACACGGTCTCCACGTAGCCGCGCGCCTTGGCCTGCAGGCGGGTCTCGTCCATGTACTGCTTGACGCCGGCGAAGCGGGCGAAATAGCGGTCGATGTAGCTCGAGGCCGCAGAACGCTCGATGCCCAGGTTCTGGGCCAGGCCGAAGGCGCTCATGCCGTAGATCAGGCCGAAGTTGATCACCTTCGCATAGCGGCGCTGCTCGCTCTGCACTTCTTCCGGCGCGATGCCGAAGATCTCGGCGGCGGTAGCGCGGTGGATGTCCTCGCCTTCCGCAAAGGCCTTGAGCATCGCCGGGTCGCCCGAGATATGCGCCATGATGCGCAGCTCGATCTGCGAATAGTCGGCCGAGACGATCACGCTGCCCGGCGGCGCAATGAAGGCTTCGCGGATGCGGCGTCCTTCGGCGGTGCGCACCGGGATGTTCTGCAGGTTCGGTTCGTTCGAGGACAGGCGGCCGGTGATCGCCACCGCCTGCGCATAGTTGGTGTGCACGCGGCCGGTCTTCGGGTTGACCATCTTCGGCAGCTTGTCGGTGTAGGTCGACTTCAGCTTGGACATGCCGCGGTATTCGAGCAGGATCTTCGGCAGCGGATAGTCTTCGGCCAACTTTTGCAGCACCTCTTCGTCGGTCGAGGGCGCGCCGGTGGCGGTCTTCTTGATCACCGGGAGACCGAGTTTGCCAAAGAAGATTTCGCCGATCTGCTTGGGCGAACCCAGGTTGAAGGGACCGCCGGCCAGTTCATAGGCCTGCTGCTCCAGCTCCAGCATGCGCGCACCCAGCTCGGACGACTGCACCTCGAGCAGCGCCGCGTCGATCAGGACGCCGTTGCGCTCGATCTTCTGCAGCACTTCCATGGTCGGCATCTCGATGTTGCGGTAGATGTAGGTCAGGCCCTTGTCGGTTTCGACGTGCGGCAGCATGGTCTGGTGCAGGCGCAGGGTGATGTCGGAATCCTCGGCCGCGTACTCGGTGGCGCGGTTCAATTCGACCTGGTCGAAGCAGATCATGCTGGCGCCCTTGCCGCACACGTCGACAAAGGGAATCGTGGTGTAGCCGAGATGGCGCATCGCCATGGTGTCCATGTCGTGCGGCTTGTGCGACTCGAACACGTAGGACTGCAGCAGGGTGTCGTGCACGATCCCGGCCAGCTTCACCCCGTGGTTCTCGAAGATGTGCATGTCGTACTTCAGGTTCTGGCCCAGCTTGGGCTTGGCCGGATTCTCCAGCCAGGAACGCATGCGCTCGAGCACGTGCTCGCGCCCGAGCTGGTCGGGCGCGCCGGCGTAGCGGTGCGCCAGCGGGATGTAGGCGCCCTTGCCTGCTTCGACCGACAGCGAGATGCCGACCATCTCCGCCGTCATCGGGTCGAGCGAGGTGGTTTCGGTATCGACCGAAGTCAGCTCGGCCGCATCGACCAGCGCCAGCCACTTGTCGAGCTGCTCCTCGGTGAGCACGGTCTCGTACTCGCCTTTGATGATGGGCATGCCCGGCAGGGTGCCGGACGCGCCTTCGGGGGAGTTGAGCGGCGCGCCGCCAGGGCCGGCGCCGCGCGCTGGTGCCACTGCGCCATCGGCACGGCCGCCACCGCCCAGGTCGCGCAGCATGGTCTTGAAGCCGTAGCGCTGGAAGAACTCGCGCAGGGCTTCGGCGTCTTCTGGACGGCCGACCAGGGTTTCCTCGAACGAGACCACGTGGTTGACCAGGTCGCAGTCGGTTTTCACGGTGATCAGTTCGCGGCCCTTGGGCAGCCACTCGAGCGCCGCGCGCAGGTTCTCGCCGACCGCGCCGGTGATCGCGTGGGCGTTCTCGACCACGCCGTCGAGCGAACCGTGCAGGGTCAGCCACTTGACGGCGGTCTTGGGGCCGCACTTGTTCACGCCGGGGACGTTGTCGACGGTGTCGCCGATCAGGGTCAGGTAATCGATGATGCGGTTCGGCGGCACGCCGAACTTGGCAATCACGCCGGCTTCGTCGAGCTTCTCGTTGCTCATGGTATTGATGAGCATGACCTTGTCGTTGACCAGCTGGGCCAGGTCCTTGTCGCCGGTCGAGATCACGGTTTTCATGCCGCGCGCGGCCGCCTGCACCGCGAGGGTGCCGATCACGTCGTCGGCCTCGACGCCGTCGACCATCAGGATCGGCCAGCCGAGGTGGCGCACCACTTCGTGGATCGGTTCGATCTGCTTGCCCAGGTCTTCCGGCATGGAGGCGCGGGTGGCCTTGTATTCCGGGTAGAGGTCGTCGCGGAAGGTCTTGCCCTTGGCGTCGAACACGCAGGCGATGTAGGCCGCCGGGTAGTCGGCGCGCAGGCGGCGCAGCATATTGACCATCCCGTGCATGGCGCCGGTCGGGAAACCGTCCGCGCTGCGCAGGTCGGGCAGCGCGTGGTAGGCGCGGTAGAGATAGCTGGAACCGTCAACGAGCAGCAGGGTATTTTCCATAGGGGGCGCAGAAGCAAACAAGGCAGACAAAGTGTCCAGCATTATCGCAGATTCGGTACCAGGGGACGGCAGGCGCGGCGGTTCAAACTCTGCACACTTTTCACAGGGAAGCGTGTCTGTTTGTTACAATGAACTAAACGACACAAGGTGACCATCATGTTGCGCACATCTTCCCGCCTGAAACTTCTGACGTTGTGCCTGCTCGCGCACGCCGGCCTGGCCGCGGCGCAGACCCAACAGCAGGCGCCGGCCCAGCAGGCGCGCCCCAGCCAGGCGCCGCCGCAGCTCGAGCGTATCGAGCCGGGTAGCGACGTGCCGACCACCACCATCCCGCCACGCGAGCGCACCCGCATCACCGAAAAGCGCGGCAACGATGGCTCGGTTACCGAAGTGGAAGTGCAAAGCGGCAAGAGCCGCTACATCATGAAACCCAATGTTGCACCTGGTAACGCCCAACCCGGCGACGCCCAGAGCAACTCGATCCGCGCCCCACAATGGCAGGTCATGGAATTCGACTTCGGCAACCCGAAAAAGCAGGCGGCCGATCCGGCTACCGCGGCCCCTTCGCCGGCTCCCGCCAAGGCGGGCGTGCCTGCGCGCGCCGATGCGCCGCCTCCGCCACGGCTGGAACCTGTCGAGAAAAAATAATCCTGGCGCTGCCGTCGCGATGGCCACGGCAGCCGACCCTCACCTTTGTTGCTAGCACATGGCAGTTTTCACCGCGGTCTCGCTGGACGACCTTTCCCAGTGGATCAAGCAGTTCCCCCTCGGCCGCGCGCTCGCGCTTGACGGCATTTCTTCCGGCATCGACAACAGCAATTTCTTCCTCACAACAGAGCGTGGGGAATTCGTGCTCACCATCTTCGAAAACCTCGGTTTCGAGCAGCTGCCCTTTTACGTGCAGCTGATGCGCCACCTGGCCGGGCGCGGCATACCCGTGCCGGCGCCGGTACCGACCATCGAAGGCGAACTGGTGGTCGCACTGCACGGCAAGCCGGCCATCATCGTCAGCCGCCTCTCCGGCGCTTCCCAGCTCGATCCGCAACCTGTCCACTGCGCCGAAGTCGGCACCATGCTGGCGCGCATGCACCTGGCCGGGCAGGCCTTTCCGCTGGTGCAGCCCAACCTGCGCGGCCTCGACTGGATCCGCGCCACCGCGCCCACGGTGCTGCCGCTCATCTCGGAACCCGAAGCCGCGCTGCTGCGCAGCGAGGTGGCCTACCAGGGCGAGTTCGCTGCCGGCGCCACCTATGCCGCCTTGCAGCGCGGCCCGGTGCACGCCGACCTGTTCCGCAACAACGTGATGTTCGAGGGCGAACGCCTGACCGGCTGCTTCGACTTTTACTTTGCCGGCGTCGATACCTGGCTGTTCGACGTCGCCGTCACGGTCAACGACTGGTGCGTGGACCTGGCCACCGGCGAACTGGATGAAGCCCGCGTGCGCGCCCTGCTCGCCGCCTACCACGCCGTGCGCCCGTTCACGGCGGAAGAACAGGGCGCCTGGCTGCCGATGCTACGCGCCGGCGCCCTGCGCTTCTGGCTGTCGCGCCTGTACGATCTGCATATCCCGCGTGCGGCAGAACTGCTCACGCCCCACGACCCGACCCACTTCGAACGCATCCTGCGCGCGCGCATCGAGCGCGGCGCCCCTGACCTCCCCACATGAACTCTATCCCTGCAATCACCGGCTGGCACTGGCTCAAGCAAGGCGCCGGCCTGTTCCGCAAACAACCGGCCGCGCTGACCACGCTGCTGTTCGCGAACATCCTGATCAGCATCGGCATCAGCGCCGTACCCCTGCTCGGGCCAATGATCGCGGTGATCTTGATTCCTTCGTTCTCGATGGCCTTCATGAAGGCTTGCCTGATGATCGAGAACGGCGAGCGCGTCACGCCCCCGGTCCTGCTGACCGGTTTTCGCAAGCCGGTGCTGCCGGACCTGTGCAAGGTCGGCCTGATCTACCTGGGCGTGTCGCTGCTGATGGCGCTCCTGATGCGCTTCGTGGTCGATCCGGGATTCTGGGAACAGATGGCGCGCCAGGGCCGCGAAGGCGGCCAGCCGCAGGTGGCCCCGGGCGACGTGCTGGGCGTGATGGCGGTGTTCGGGCTGGACGTGATCATCCTGATGTCGCTGTGCTTCGCCGCGCCGCTGACCTACTGGCAGAAGATGAGCGCGGGGAAGGCGACCTTCTACAGCTTCTTCGCCGTGGTGCGCAGCGCGCGCGTGTTCATCGTGCTGCTGCTGGCCTGGTTCGCGATCTTCATCGGCATCACCAGCGTGATCACCATGCTGCTGGGCCCATCGAGCATGACGCGCGTGGTCTTGATGTGGCTGATCTTCCTGTTCGTGCTGCTGCTGCAGTGCGCGATGTATGCGGGGTACCGGCAGATTTTCGGGAAGCCGGTGGATAGTGCGCCGGCTGGGACGGTCAACCTCAGCAAGTAGCACGAGCCCGTTATTTTGTTGGCTTCAAAACGTCATTCCCGCGAAGGCGGGAATCATGCCACTGGCATGATTCCCTCCAAGTTTGCTGGCGTTTCGGTAACGCGAGCAAAATTGGATCCCGGCCTTCGCCGGGATGACGGTTTACAGGCTAACGCAGAGAATAACGAATTAGCGGCTCAGCGGCCGACGCGTTCGAGCTTCGCCACCGACAAATCCAGCACCTTCATCCCCGCCGCGCCGAAGTTGATCTGGGCGCGCGCCGCCCCTGCCCCACCCTCGATATTCACGATCACGCCCTCGCCGAACTTGGCGTGCGCCACCGTTTCGCCCACGCGCCAGCCGGAGCCGTTGCCGGACTTCTGGGTGATCTGCTGGGCGATGCGGTTGTCCGAACCCTCGCGGAAGTTGGCGTCATCCCAGGCCGTGGTCTGCTTGCGGCCGGCGAACCAGTTGGTCTGCACGCGCGGCGACAGCCACTTGATCGACTCGTCGGGCAGTTCGTCGAAGAAGCGCGACTTCATGTTGAAGCGCGTCTGGCCGTGCAGCATGCGCTGCTGGGTAAAACTCATATATAGACGCTTGCGGGCGCGCGTGATCGCCACGTACATCAGGCGCCGTTCTTCGTCGACGCCATCGAGCTCGCGCGCGCTGCTCTCGTGCGGGAACAGGCCTTCTTCCAGGCCGGTGATGAAGACCGCGTCGAATTCCAGGCCCTTGGCCGAGTGCACCGTCATCAGCTGCAGGGCATCCTGCCCGGCCTGTGCCTGGGCGTCGCCCGCTTCCAGCGAAGCATGGGTGAGGAAGGCCGACAGCGGCGACATCACGCTCGCCAGCGGCGCATCCGAGTCGAGGATCTCGATGCCGTCCTGGTTGACGATCGCCTCGCCCGCTTGCGGCAAGGCTTGCGGCCCGAGGTGGGCCGGGGCGCCCTGGCCGAAGCCTTCTTCCTGCACGAACTGGGTGGCGGCGTTGACCATCTGCTCCAGGTTCTCGATGCGGTCGGCGCCTTCTTTTTCGTTCTGGTAGTGCTGCAGCAGGGTGCTGCGCTCGAGCACCACGCGCACCAGTTCCGGCAGCGGCAGCTGCTGGGTCTCGAAGCGCACCGATTCGATCAGCTTCACAAAAGCGCCCAGCGAGCTGCCGGCCTTGCCGGTCATGTAGGGCACCGCCGCGTACAGCGAGATGCCGTATGAATCGGCCGCCATCTGCAGCTGCTCGATCGAGCGCGCGCCGATGCCGCGCGTCGGGAAGTTCACCACGCGCAGGAAGGCCGAATCGTTGTGCGGGTTGTCCATCAGTTGCAGATAAGCGATGGCGTGCTTGACCTCGGCGCGCTGGAAGTAGCGCAGGCCGCCGTACACGGTGTAGGGCAGGCCGGCTGCGAACAGCGCGTGTTCGATCACGCGGCTCTGCGCGTTGGAGCGGTACAGGATCGCGATCTCGCTGCGCGACAGGCCGTCCTTCATCAGGCTCTTGGCTTCCTCGATGATCCACTGCGCCTCTTCCAGGTCGCTCGCCGCCTCGTACACGCGCACCTGCTCGCCCTGCCCCGCGTCGGTCCGCAGGTTCTTGCCCAGGCGCTTGGTGTTGTTGGCGATGAGGTAGTTGGCCGAGTCGAGGATGTGGCCGAAGGAGCGGTAGTTCTGCTCCAGCTTGATCAGGTTCTTGACGCGGAATTCGCGCTCGAAGGCCTGCATGTTGCCGACGTTGGCGCCGCGGAAGGCGTAGATGCTCTGGTCGTCGTCGCCGACCGCGAAGATGGCGCCGCCGCCGTCCTCGTCGTGGCCGGCCAGGAGCTTCAGCAGGTTGTACTGCAGATCATTGGTGTCCTGGAATTCGTCGACCAGGATGTGGCGGAAGCGCATCTGGTAGTGGTGGCGCAGCGGGCCATTACGGGCCAGCAGTTCGTACGAGCGCAGCAGCAGCTCGGCGAAATCGACCACACCCTCGCGCTGGCACTGGCCCTCGTACAGCTCGTAGAGCTCGATCATGCGGCGCTCGATCGGGTCGTTCGGCTCGAGCCGGTTGGCGCGCAGGCCCTGCTCCTTGGCGTTGTTGATGAAGTACATCAGCGCCTTGGCCGGGTATTTTTCGTCGTCCACATTGTGCGCCTTCAGCATGCGCTTGATGAGCGACAGCTGGTCTTGCGAATCGAGGATCTGGAAGGCTTGCGGCAGCGCGGCATCCTTGTAGTGGGTGCGCAGCAAGCGGTTGCACAGGCCGTGGAAGGTGCCGATCCACATGCCGCGCGTATTAATCGGGAGCATGGAGGACAGGCGGGTCAGCATCTCCTTTGCCGCCTTGTTCGTGAAGGTCACGGCCATGATGCCGGCAGGCGACACCTGCCCCGTCTGGATCAGCCAGGCGATGCGGGTCGTCAGCACGCGCGTCTTGCCGGAACCGGCGCCGGCCAGGATCAGCGCGCTCTGCGACGGCAGGGTGACGGCGGCGAGCTGTTCAGGATTGAGGTTATGGAGGAGATTCTGCATCCGGCCATTATAACGCCGCGATTACTGTATGCCCATCCAGCTGTGCAACAGTCGCGACAGTCCCACATTGGCCATTGACCTTCGCCGCATCCGCGCTAGGCTGGAAGACCAGGGTGGCGGCAGGACGCCGTCGCCACATCGACAACGACGAATCGGAGGGTGAGATGGCTATTGATAAAGATCCCGGCAAGGGTGCGTTCCCGGTCGACCGACCGACCGAGGCCCTGAAACGCGACCACGACATGGTGCGCGCGCTGAGCGACAGGTACCTGAACGGCGACAGCCAGGAAGTCAAGGTCCAGGCCGGCAAGCAGATCCTGCAGGCCCTGCACATGCATTCGCGGATCGAGGAATCCGTGTTCTACCCGGCGGTGCGCTGCATCGACGAGGCGCTGGTCAGGGGTTTCGAGCGGGACCACGACAAGGTCGACAACCTGCTGGCGACGCTGGACGGCATGTCGCTCGCGGATGCCCACAGCGACGCCCTGATGCGCGAACTGATCAGCGCGGTGACGGCGCACATCCAGGAAGAGGAAAACCAGCTGTTCCCGCGCATCGAAGGCTCCGGCGTGGACATGACGTCGGTCGGGCTGGAGATGCAGTCGTTTGAGGCCAACATGGTGCACACGCAGGCCCAGATGAGCGACCAGGGAAGGATGCGGCGCTGAGTCCCCGGCCGCCTAACGCGGCGTCAGCGGCCTGCCGACCTGGTGCTCGGGTATTCCGGCAGGCCGTCGTGCAAGTCCATCCAGCGCAGGCGGCTGCGCACGAAGGTGTGGTCGCCCGGCGGGACCGTGTTCGGGTCGTCGAGGCTGGCACTTGTGATGTCGAGCTCTTCCGGCCAGCGCGCGTCCTCGAAGGTGAGCGTGGTGCCGCATTGTGGGCAAAAGCCGCGCAGTACGTGCTCGCTGGATGCGAAGCGCTGTGGATCTCCTTTTGTGTAGCGGAAATCGGCGCGGCGCGCACTGAACCAGGCCAGCGCGGGCGCGCCGGAGATCCTGCGGCAATCGGTGCAATGGCACAGCGTACTGTTGAAAATTTCTCCTGTAACGGTGTAGCGAACTGCACCGCAGAAACAGCCTCCCTGTAGGTTCATCTTGGTCTCCTTTCTGGCAACCAACAACTGACTCAACAGTATAAGCGGCCCATCCTTTCGCGCGCCGCCCGATTGTCTTTTCGCTTATTTTATTTGGAGATTCGCGACAGATCGCGTGGCCCGCAGGACCGTTCCGTTCGAAGCCATCGTTTGCGCGTGCCATGTCTCGGGCCAGACTGTGTGGGCATGTGCAAGGGCTTACCAGACCAAAGGAGAATTCTTATGCTGAACCGCGTAGTTACCGTTGCCGCGCTTGCCGTCGGCGGCATGATGCTGTCCAAAAAACTCAAATCGAACCGCCAGGGCTTTGGCGCCAGCTCGTCCGTGACGGAAACGATCGAGATCAACGTCCCGGTCAAGACCGCGTACAACCAGTGGACGCAGTTCGAGGACTTCCCTCAGTTCATGAAGAGCGTGAAGGAAATCCGCCAGCTCGACGACAAGCACCTGCACTGGCGCGCCAACGTGGCGGGCGAAGAGAAAGAGTGGGATGTCGAAATTACTGAACAGATCCCGGACAAGCGCATCGCATGGCGCAGCATCACCGGCGTGAAGAACGGCGGCGTTGCTGACTTCCACAAGATCTCGGACACCTGCTGCCGCGTCACGGTCCAGATGGACTATACGCCGGACGGCGCCCTCGAAGCCATCGGCGACGCCATGGGCGCCGTGCGCATGGAACTGCGCGGCAACCTGCAGAACTTCAAGGAACTGCTCGAGAAGCGTGGCTCGGAAACCGGCGCATGGCGCGGCCAGATCAAGCAACATTAAGAGCCTGTGAAAAATCCCTCCATGGCTGCGTTGCATCGTCTCGCCGTACTAACGTACTGTCTTCGACAATGCGCCTTGCCCTGGAGGTTTTTTCACACGCTCTAACGCCCCGGAGTTTGACCATCCGGTAAAAAAGGCCTGCCGCGACAACCGGCAGGCCTTTTTTTGCCTCGAGCTGGCTGCCCCGCAGGCGGGGATCAGCCCGCCTGCGGCACCGGCTTCGCCAGTCCCTTTTCGCGCGCCTCGCGGATCAGGGCGCGGACGGTCTGGTCGGCCGTCTTGCTCTCGCGCTCCATCTCCTTGCCGAGCACACCCATCTTCTTGCCGAGCGCATCCATCGGCTTGCCTGCCTCGCCCATCCGGCGGCCGATCTGGTCCATCGACTTCTGCGCCTGGCGCATGCCCGGCTCGTCGTGCAGGGCACCCATCTCGCTGCCCGCTACCGACATCTGCTGGCCGAGCTCGCTCATGCGGCGCTGGATGCGCTCACGCTCCTTGATGCTGTCGGTCGCCGCCATCTGCTCGCCCAGCTTGCCCATCTCGTCGCCCAGGGCCTTCATGCGGCCTTCGATGGCGCGCAACTTTGTCTCGTCCGGCTTGAAGCCGCTTGCCGCGGTGTCCATTTCCTTGCCCAGCGCATCCATCTTCTTGCCGTGCACGTCCATTTCCTTGCCGAGCACGTCCATCTGTGCGCCCAGCTTGTTCATCGGCGCCCAGGCTGCATCGACCTTGGCCAGCACAGCGGGATCCTGGATGTAGTACGCCTGGCCGCCTTCGCGGAACCACAGGAAGTCGCCGCCAATGCGGCGCCTGGCGTCCTTGATATCGTCCCAGTCGTCGCTGCTGCCGCTCATGGTCGTGTTCTTGTCGTTGGCGCGGACGACGGCGTAGGGATCTTCCCTGCCCTCCTTGCGGACCACGCGGCGTGGCGCCGGCGCCGGATCGGGACGGGCGTTCGGCGTGGCCTGGTGCGCGGGGGCCGGCTGCTCCGCGGCGGCCTGCACCGGGGCCGACCAGGAATAGAAGGCGGCGGCGGTGGCCAGGCCCAGGATCGGCAGGGCGAGTTTCCAGTTCAGCGGTTCGGCTTCCGGACGAACCAGGCGTTTGATGCGGGACATAAGCTTTCCTCCATGTGCTGCTTGGGCAAGTTGCGGGGTGAACTGGAACAGGTCCAGTTCGGACAATGCAAGTGCCAGGCGCCGCGGTTCGCCGAGCTTGCTTGCGGCTACATCATCTGCAATCTGTTCGCGCTCTTCGCGGATCCGGTTCGACAGCCACCACACGGCCGGGTGGTAGAACAGCAGGATCTCGATCGCGCTCTGGATCAAATTCACTACGTAATCGCAACGGCGCACATGGGCCAGCTCGTGCGCCAGCAGCGCTTCCAGCAGCTGGGGCGGCATGCCCGACACGAGCGCCGCCGGCACCAGCACCACCGGACGCCACCAGCCGGCCGTCACGGGGCTCGTCAAATCGTCGACCAGGCCCAGCGTGACGCGGCGGGCGATGCCCATGCCGCGCGCCAGCGCATCCAGCCGCGCCTGCCACACCGGGTCCACCCGGTACTGGCCGGGACGGCTGCGCCGGCGCACCCAGGCCAGACCGAGCACCATGCGCAGCGCCAGCATCCCGGCGCCGAGCGACCAGCACAGCACCACCAGGGGCAGGCGCTGCTCCAGCGCCGTCTCCCAGCCGGCGAAGCGGCCGGCGTCGATCGTCATCGCCGGCAGCGCAGGGAGGGTGCCGCTTACCTGCCCCGTCACGGTCACGGGCAGCATGGTCGTCACGGCGCCGGCATTTGCATCCAGTACGCGCTGCACGGTGCCGGCCACGGGCAGGGCCGCGCACAGGAGCAGCGCGGCGCAGGCCACCAGGTAGCGCGCCTGCGGACTCGCCTTGCGCATCAGCGCCAGCAGCAGCGCCGCGGCCCAGCCGACCAGCAGCCCCTGCCACAGGAAGTCGATCAGGGCCCAGGCCAGGGCCGGTGCAGCAGTGTCCAGCAGCGCGTTCATCGGGTCTCCATTTGGTGTGCTCCAGCTCCACCGTTGGCAACTAGATTAAAAGTTCTAGATAATTTTGTCTAGAACTTTTTTTCTACTTTGCGGCGAACGGGGCTGGCGATGGGAGCACTGTAGGCGCGCGTGGCGCGCCAGGCCAGCCCGGTGCGACAGGCGGCACGATCGGCGGTACAGAATGAAAAACGCGGCCCGGAGGCCGCGTGGAGGAATCCATCGGGCGGACCGTGGCGGCCCGCCTGGCAAATCAGAAGACGACGACCGAGCGGATCGACTCGCCCGACTTCATCAGGTCGAAGCCTTCGTTGATGCGCTCGAGCGGCAGGTGGTGGGTGATCAGGTCGTCGATGTTGATCTTGTTTTCCATGTACCAGTCGACGATCTTCGGCACGTCGGTGCGTCCGCGCGCGCCGCCGAAAGCGGAGCCCTTCCATACGCGGCCCGTCACCAGCTGGAACGGACGGGTCGAGATTTCCTGGCCGGCCGCCGCCACGCCGATGATGATCGACTGGCCCCAACCCTTGTGGCAGCACTCCAGCGCCTGGCGCATGGTGGTGACGTTGCCGACGCATTCGAAGCTGTAGTCGGCGCCGCCGTCGGTCAGCTGGACGATGCTGTCGACCACGTTTTCCACCTTGGTCGGGTTGATGAAGTGGGTCATGCCGAACTTGCGCGCCATCGCTTCGCGTTCCGGGTTCAGGTCGACGCCGATGATCTTGTCGGCGCCCACCATCCTGGCGGCCTGGATCACGTTCAGGCCGATGCCGCCCAGGCCGAACACGACCACGTTGGCGCCCGCCTCCACCTTGGCGGTAAAGATCACGGCGCCGATGCCGGTGGTGACGCCGCAGCCGATGTAGCAGATCTTGTCGAAGGGCGCGTCCGAACGCACCTTGGCCAGCGCGATCTCCGGCACCACGATGTAGTTCGAGAAGGTCGAGGTGCCCATGTAGTGGTAGAGCGGCTTGCCGTCCAGCGAGAAGCGCGAGGTCGCGTCGGGCATCAGGCCGCGGCCCTGCGTCGAGCGGATCGCCTGGCACAGATTGGTTTTCTGCGACAGGCAGAACTTGCACTGGCGGCACTCCGGCGTGTAGAGCGGGATTACGTGGTCGTCCTTGCGCAGGCTCGTTACGCCCGGACCGACGTCGACCACCACGCCCGCGCCTTCATGCCCGAGGATGGCGGGGAACAGGCCTTCCGGATCGGCGCCGGACAAGGTGTAGTAATCGGTGTGGCAAATGCCGGTTGCCTTCACCTCGACGAGCACCTCGCCCGCCTTCGGGCCTTCGAGCTCGACTTCCTCGATCGTGAGCGGATGGCCCGCCTTCCATGCAACTGCAGCCTTGGTCTTCATGTTCTCCCTTCCAGAATGGCGCGCGGCGCTGCAGTGCTTGCAACGCCGTCAAGTCTGGAATGATAACAAGGAGTGCGCTCGCGCGTTGCGCGCGTCTGCATTTGGGAAGAGAAGCAGGAATCTCATGACGCCGACGGTGGACGTTTGGTTCAAAACATATCACGCCGCCAGAGCCGCGGCGTTAAGAACACGTTAGCAAACCCAGCTTGAAAAAAATTTCCCACGTACAGTTGAATTCGACGTGCATATATTGATGCGTTTGAAATACACTAAATTTACCGCCTACAAGGCGGGCCATAAGCGCACAAGGCCTACAGAGCCGAGGCGCAATAACTAGTTTTCACACGGAGAATAGTAATGGTAGACAAAAACACTCGCGCATCCTCCCTTCGAATCGGCCTGGCAGCCCTGGTCGCAGCCGGCGTGTTCGGCAACGCCCAGGCTGCGGCGCCGGACACTACCCGCGTCATCGTCGCCTTCAAACCGGGCACCGCCGCCAAGGTCAAGTCGCTGGTCGCCTCCTCGAAGGGCGCGGTGAAGCATGACATCTTCGGCATGAACGCCATGGCCATCGAGGTCCCGGCGGTCGCGCTGAAGGGGCTGGAGAACAATCCGAACGTCGAATACATCGAAGAGGATGTCATCCGCAAGCCCTTCGCCCTCACCTCCCCGTCAACCGGCACCCCTTACCTGTCGGGCCAGCTGGTCCCGTATGGCATCAAGCAGGTGCAGGCCGACCTGCTGTCGGACAGCGCCGCCGGCAACCGCAAGGTCTGCATCATCGACTCGGGCTACGACCGCAACCACGAAGACCTGTCCGCCAACAACGTGACCGGCGAATACGATGCCGGCACCGGCTGGTGGTACACCGACGAGAACCACCACGGCACCCACGTGGCCGGCACCATCGCCGCCATCAACAACAGCGGCACCGGCGTGGTCGGCGTCAACGCGAACAAGACCCTCAAGCTGCACATCGTGAAGGTGTTCGGCAAGGACGGCTGGGCCTACTCCTCCACCCTGGCCTCGGCCGCCAACAAGTGTGGCGCTGCAGGCGCGAATGTGGTCAGCATGTCGCTGGGCGGCGGCCGCAAGAGCGTGACCGAGCAGAAGGCCTTCGATACCCTGTATGTAAACGGCGTGCTGAACATCGCCGCCGCCGGCAACGACGGCAACACCGTGGTCTCCTACCCGGCCGGCTACACCAGCGTGGTGATGGTCGGCGCGGTCGACGAGAACAAGGCCTGGGCCACCTTCTCGCAGTACAACAGCAAGGTCGAACTTGCCGGCCCCGGCGTGGGCGTCCTGTCGACCGTCCCGATGGGCGGCGGCCAGGAAGCCGTCCTGACGGTGGGCAGCTCCACCTATGCCCCGGGTGCGATGGAAGGCTCGCCGGTCAAGGTTGCCACCGCCCCGCTGGCCGACTTCGGCATCGGCGACAAGGTCAACACCGCCGTGTCGGGCAAGGTCTGCCTGATCCAGCGCGGCACCGTGGACTTCGCGGTCAAGGTCAGCAACTGCCAGAACAGCGGCGGCGTCGGCGCGGTCGTGTACAACAACGTGGCCGGCTCCTTCGGCGGCACGCTCGGCACCACCGTGACCAGCATCCCGTCGGTCACCGCCACCGATGTGGAAGGCGCCGCGATGAAGGGCCAGCTGGGCCAGAGCGCGACGGTCGGCATCAAGGCCAGCAACTACGCCTACTTCGACGGCACCTCGATGGCGACCCCGCACGTGTCCGCGGTCGCCGCCCTGGTGTGGAGCTACTTCCCGACCTGTACCGCGGCCCAGATGCGCGCTTCGCTCACCAAGAGCGCGCTCGACCTGGGTACCGCCGGCCGCGACACCAAGTACGGCTTCGGCCTGGTCCAGGCCAAGGCCGCGCGCGACCGCATCGCTTCGCTGGGCTGCGGTAACTAAAGCTTGCGCCGCACATGAAAAGGGACACCTTCTGAACTGACCCCGTAAAGTTGGACGGTTAGTTTGCTAAGCGGCCAAGGCCTGAGTCCTGTACTGAACGGGGCTCAGGCCTTTTAATTTGAGCTTGATGCGGTCGTTATTGTAATAGTGGATGTAGTC
>NZ_JAJFEQ010000001.1 GCF_020707265.1 Massilia sp. IC2-477 | reverse complement strand
GGCGGCGGTGGCGGGGTCCAGTCCTGGCGCGCGAACACGCCCCCATCGCCCTGGCCCTGGTTGAAGCGGTCGCCGCTGTCGCCGATCAGCGCTTCGCGTGGGACCAGGCCCAGGATGGCCACGTTCTTGTCCTTGTCCTTGCCGCTGGAAGGTCGGCTATCCGGCGCCGGCGCCGCTGCAGCAGCCGGCGCGGCCGCGCGCTCGACCGGCTCGGCCACCACGTCCTCGGGCGTATTGTCGCCGAAGACCACCAGGCCGGCCGCCAGCACCAGGGCCGCACCCATCGCGAGGTGACGCGGCTTCATTGCGGCACTCCCGGGGTCGCGGACAGGTAGAGCGTCAGGCGCAGGCGCGCCTCGACCGTCTCGCTGCCGATGGCGTCGCGGCGGAACGCCACGTCGTCGAGCGAGGCATGTGGCAGCGCGCGCAGCGTGTCGAAGGCGAACTGCCAGATCGCCGCATAGCGTCCCGTCACCGGCAGCGTGATCTGGTAGGTGTAGAAGCGCCCGGCGCGGTCCTGGGCTGCGCGGTACTCGCCCTGGCGCAGCGCCAGGCCGTTCTTCTGGGCCAGCCCGAACACGGTCTTGAGCTGGCGGTCGACCCTGGCGCGCTCGCCCAGCACGCCGTAGAACTGCGCGAGGTTCTGGTCGGCGCTCGGCGGCGGCGCCACCGCGCTTCGTACCGGCGGCGGCAGCGCCGCCTGGCGGCGCGCGGCTGCGTATTCGGCGTCGAGCTCGACCAGCGATTTGAACACCAGGCCGATCGCCGCCACGATGCCGAGCGCCAGCACGACGGTGCCGGCAATGACCGGGTTCAGGCGGCGCAGCGCCAGCATCAGGCGCAGCCAGGCGGCGGACAGGTTCAGGTTCTTCATTGGCCGCCGCTCCACTGTGCGTTCAGCTGGAAGCGCAGCGGCCGGTTCGGCTCCTGCTCGGCGATTTCGTGGCGCACCAGGTTGACGCTGGCGAACCAGCCCTGCTCCTGCATCTGGGCGACATAGGCCAGCATGTCGTCGCTGTTCTTTGTCTCGGCCGTGATGCGCAGGCTGCGGCGCTTGGCGTCCGGCTCCAGCGCCAGCAGGGCCACACTGGCAGGCGTGGCCGCGCGCACCGCCTCGACCAGGTCGCGCCACGGCAGGTTGAGCTGCATGACGGCCTCGTTGACGGCCTGCGCCTGCGCCTCGGGAATCGTGAACCTGGGCATCGCCGCCACCGGCAGCGGACGGGCGGCCTGGGAACGCGCCGCGATCGCGGCCTGCAGGGCATCGAGCTGCTCGCGCTCTTCGCGGTAGCTGGCCAGCTGCGAGGCCAGCACCAGGCACAGCATGGCGGTCGCGACCAGGAACACGCCGAAGCGCGACGGCACCCGGAACAGGGCGCGGCGCAGCGTGCGCGGGGCGAAATCGATGTGGGTGCGTTTCACGTCTCCACCTTATGTGTCCATTCCCGTGCGCGCCAGGCGCACGTGCAGCGGCCAGTCGGCGCTGTCGTCTTCCAGCAGGGTGCAGGCGAACTTCAGGCGTCCGGCCGAACTGGCCCAGCCGGCGGGCGCGGCGCCGCACAGCTGCAGGCGCTCCGGGCGCCCGACGCCCACGCGCAGCGCTTCGCGCGCCACGTGGGCTTCCAGCCAGTCGCGATCCGCACCAGGCGGAATCACGGCGGTGCGCACCGCGGCCAGGGCCCTGCCCTCATAGGCGGCAAGCGACAGCACGTTTGCGTGCACCAGGCCGAACCAGGCGCCAGGACGGCGTGCGCGGCGCCAGGCGTTCATGGCGGCGACGAATTGCGGGCTGACCTCGACCAGGTGGAAGCGCCCCTCGCGCGCCAGGGTCTCCAGCAGCGCCAGCAGGCCTTGCGGCGCGGCCGCGGCCAGGAAGGGATGGGCGGTGTCCCAGTCGGCGCTGATACGCCACTCTTGCGGCATGGCGCCGAACAGGGCCTGGTAGCGCAGCGCGGCGGCGGCCTGCAGGTCGGCCAGGCGCGTCGCGCCCTGCGGCGGCGGCACCTGCCACAGGCGCACCAGTTCGTCGGCCAGCACCACGCTCACAGGCCAGCCGCGCGGGGCGACTTCCGTCAACAGGGCGCGCAGGCCATTGGCCAGCGCGTCGGGCGCGCCCGCTTCCACGGCCCGCTCGGCCAGCACGTCGACGCCGGCACGCGGCCAGCCGCTCACGCGCAGCAGGGCAAGGCCGTCGGCGGCGACGCCGAGGCGCAGCGACTGCCCAAAACGCAAGGTGCGAGAACTAAGCATGGAGCGTCACCCGCTTGATCTCGTCGATGGTGGTGGCGCCGCGCTTGACCAGGTCAAGCGCGGCCAGGCGCAGGCTGCGGGTGCCGTTGGCGTGGGCGGCGGCCTTGATGCGGCGGATCGGCTGCTTGTCCACGATCAGCTCGCGGATCTCGTCGTTCAGGGTCAGGATTTCGGCGATCGAGCGGCGTCCGCGGTAGCCGGTGCCGCGGCAGTCGCCGCAGCCCTTGCCGCGCATGAAGACGTAGTCAAGCGCGTCCTCGCGCGCCAGGTGCACCGAGGCCAGCTCGGCATGATCCGGCTCGTAGCGCACCGCGCAGTGCGGGCAGTTCATGCGGATCAGGCGCTGGGCCCAGATGCCGTTCAGGGCCGAGACAAACGCATACGGGTCGATGCCCATGTGGGTGAAGCGCCCGAACACGTCGAACACGTTGTTGGCGTGAACCGTGGTCAGAACCAGGTGGCCGGTCAGGGCCGACTGCACCGCGATCTCGGCGGTCTCGCGGTCGCGGATCTCGCCGACCATGATCTTGTCGGGGTCGTGGCGCAGGATCGAGCGCAGGCCCTTGGCAAAGGTCAGGCCCTTCTTTTCGTTGACCGGGATCTGCAGGATGCCGGGCAGCTGGTACTCGACCGGGTCTTCGATGGTGATGATCTTTTCGCGCCCGTTGTGGATCTCGGTGAGCGCCGCGTACAGGGTCGTGGTCTTGCCCGAGCCGGTTGGTCCGGTCACCAGCAGCATGCCGTAGGCTTCCTGGGCCAGGGTGCGCAGGGTGGCCAGCGAAGGCGCATCGAAGCCCAGCGCTTCCAGGGTCAGCGAGCCGTAGGCTTCGATCATGGCGCGCTTGTCGAGGATACGGATCACCGCGTCCTCGCCGTGGATGCTGGGCATGATCGACACCCGCAGGTCGATGTCGCGCCCGCCGGATTCGACCCGGAAGCTGCCGTCCTGCGGGATGCGCCGTTCGGCGATGTCGAGTTCGGCCAGCACCTTCAGGCGCGAGATGATGTGTTCGGCCAGCTCGATGCCGCCCACGCTGGCCGCATGGTCGAGCACTCCGTCGACCCGGTATTTCACCGACAGGCCGGTGGCCGTGCTCTCGAGGTGGATGTCCGAGGCGCCTGCCTTGAGCGCGTCGTACAGGGTCGAGTTGACCAGCTTGACGGCCGGGCTGCCGCTTTCCGACACCGAAGCAAAGGACAGCACCTGGGCGGTCTTGCCGTCGCGCCGGGCTTCGCCATCGGCGCCCACCAGGCTGTCGACGGCGCGCGCCGATTCTTCCTGCTTGGAGAGGTAGGCCTGGATGTCGGACTGCAGCGCCAGGCACAGGTCGAGCGGCTGCCGGACGGTGGCGCGCGCCTGCGCCCCGAGCCAGGTCTGCAGGTCGAGGTCGAAGGGGTCGGACAGCACACCCGTCAGGTGGCCGCCCGCGTCGCGCAGCAGCACGCAGTGGCGCGACATGGCGGCGGCCAGCGGCAGCAGGTCGAAGGCCGGCGCCTGCGCCAGCATGGCGGCGGTTTCCATCACCGGCAGCCCGAAGGGCGCAGCCAGTTCGCGCACGATCTTGCGCGGCTCTTCGCCGGTCAGGCCTTCCAGCTCGGCCACCAGGCCGCGCCGCGACTGGCGGGCCTGGGCACGCGCGCGCGCGAGCAGGCCTGGATCGAGCACGCCGTTCATGACATGTCTCCAGCCAGGTCGAAGATCGGCATGTAGAGCAGCACCACGATGGCGCCCACCACCAGGCCGATGGCCGCCATCAGCAGCGGCTCGAAGGTGCGGGTGAAGCGGTCGATCCAGCGCGTGATTTCGCCGTCATAGAAGGCGGCCGACTGGGTCAGCATCGGGCCCATGTCGCCGGTGCGCTCGCCCACGCGCAGCATGCGCAGCGAGATCGGTGTCGTCAGGCCATTGGATTCAAAAGCGTTGGACAGCGGCTGCCCCGCCTCGATCGCGGCGCGCGCCTGCAGCAGGCCCTTGCGCACGTTCCCCGAAACCATCGGCTGCACGGTCTCGATGGCGCCGACGATGGTGATGCCGCCCTCGGTCAGCATGCCCAGCGTCAGGTAGAGGCGCGACAGTTCATAGATGCGGGCGCGTTCGCCGATGCCCGGCAGGCGCACCAGCAGGCGGTTGATGCCGCCGCTGCGCAATAAATGGCGCACGCCCGCCACCGCGCCCACCACCAGCAGCAGCGCGCTGATGGCGATCGCGGTGCCATGGCTGGATGCGAACTGGCCCCAGTCGAGCAGCAGCTGCGACATCCAGGGCAGCGTGCGCCCTGCTCCCTGATAAACCTCGGCGAACTTCGGTACCACGTAGCCGATCAGGAAGGCGCTGACGCCGCCGCCCACCAGCAGCAGGATCACGGGATAGATCGAGGCGCTGACGATCTTGGCGCGGACCAGGTCGATGCGCTGCTGGTAATCGATGTAGCGCGACAGTGCGCGCGGCAGGTCGCTGGTGCCCTCGGCGGCGCGCACGATGCCGACGTAGAGCGGCGGGAACAGATCGGGCTGCGCGGCCAGCACGGCGGAGAAGCGCTTGCCCTCGCGCAGGCCGCCCAGCAGGCGTTCCAGCACGCCGCGCGCGCCGGGACTAGCCTCTTTTTCAAGGAGGGCTTCCAGGCCCTCGACGATACCCAGGCCCGCGTTGAGCAGGGCCAGCAGCTCCTGGCTGAACAGGACCAGCGAGAGCCGCGCCCCACCCTTGCGGCCGAGGCCGGCGAAGGGCGACGAACGCGCCGGTTCGACGGCGCTGACGAACAGGCCGCGCGCCTCGACCTGGCGGCGCGCGTCGAGCGCGTCGGCGGCGTCGACGACGAGGTTCGAGATCGACATGTCGGGCGCAAGGGTACGAACGGCGAACTGCATGAAGGCGGGGCCCGGCGAAAAGGAATCTGCTAAGTCTGGAACGGCGGCTGCTAGGGCCTTCAGTTCGACGAAATGTCGGCGTTGTCGCCGGTGCCGCCCGGCTGGCCATCCTTGCCGAGCGAGAGGATTTCGTACTCGCCCTTGGTGCCCGGCGAACGGTACTGGTAAGGACGGCCCCATGGGTCCTGGGGCACGCCCTTCTTCAGGTAGGGGCCGTTCCACTTGGCGCCGGCGCTCGGCGGGGCCGCCATCAGGGCGTTCAGGCCTTCCTCGGCGCTCGGGTAGCGGCCGGTGTCGAGACGGTAGGTGTCGAGCGATTTATCGAAGGCTTCGATCTGGGCCTTGGCCACGGTCACTTCCGACTTGCCCAGCTGCGAGAAATACTTGGGGCCGACGTAGGCCGCGAGCAGGCCGATGATCACGATCACCACCAGCAGTTCGAGCAGGGTGAATCCTGACGCAGCGGGGCGCGACGGAACGCGTTGTTTCAATACTGAATACATCGACCGACTCCTAAGTGCACACACGAAAAGCTCAGCGTTGAAGGCTACCACGCCGCTCAACACCAAGACAATAGTTCTTTATTTTTTGCAATCGCGGCGCCAGCGGCGCCGGCGATCAGCGTGCGACCGGGGACGAAGGCGCCGATGGCGACGAGCCGCCCAGCTGGCAACTGCCGCTGGTGCACACCGCGCCCGGATCGGTCATGTAGCGGCAGATGGACATCAGGCCGCTTGCCTTGTTCTGGGCCAGGCGCTCGGCCTTGTACTGCTCGCCCAGTGCGCGCAGGGTCTTTTCGTCGGTGCGCGACTCCGAATACGGCAGGTAGCTCTCCGGGCCGCCGCAGGCCATGGCCCCGATCGGCAGGGTACGGCACTGGCCGGAATGGGTGCAACTGGCTTCGCCGATCACGGCGCGGATGCGGGCCAGGAGGTGCGGCTGGCCGATATCGCCGCCTGGCGCCGATGCAGCTGCCGGTGCGGACGCCACCGGTGCGTCCTTGCGAGCGGGGTCGTGGGCCTGGGTGCTGCAAGCGGCACAGCCCAGCAGGAGGATAAGCATGAGTTTGCGCATGCATCCATCTTCCCTGCTTGCCCGGGTGTGGTCAAGCGAATCACGGTATGGATGCATCCCCGCTTTCAACGTCGTCGGCATGCAACACCGACCTTGCCGTAGAACATTAATTTCCACAGAGAATGTTTTATTTCCGTGAAAACAGATGCGGCAATTGCGCGCAACAGCAGCCAATCTCGGTCAATTTTCTTTCTAAATCTTAATGTTTGCCGTTCGCTAACGAAAAAAAATTGAGCATCGGAAAAATTTACTGTCTACAATAGTGCCTGTTACCGACGAGCTTGCTTCACCAGACCGATCATGAACATCTCCTTCCGCACTATCGCTGCCATCGCCCTGACCACCCTCCTGACCGCCTGCGGCGCAGGCCAGCAGGACAGCCAGTCGGCCATGACGCTCGGCTCGGCCGTGCAGAGCGACGTGAACGTTGCCGCCGTCACCGGTGTCGCCGCAGCCCCGGCTGCCGCTTCGACCGGCCCGGCCGTTGCTGCCGCCAGCGGCCCGCACAACCCGGTACCGGACTGCGCACCGGAAGGCTGCAACAGCCTGCGCATCATCGACGGCAATGCCGAAGCCTACCGCGTGGACGCGATGCGCCGCGCCGCCGCCGACCAGACCTGATTCTCCCTTCTTTCCAATAAAAAGACACACCGCCTGGTGTGTCTTTTTTTTTCGCCTGAGGCGGTTCAGCGTCCGATGGTGTTCCGACGGCGCAGGCTTGCGCCGAGCAGGGCCAGGCCGGTGGCCATCAGTAGCCAGTCCGCAGGTTCCGGCACCGCCGCCGCTGCCTCGCTCACCTGGGCGAAGGCGGCGTCCGCATAGGGCGTGCCGATGCCCTGCCCCGGCGTCAGTTCGAACTGCACGATGCCGTAGGGATCGCCCAGCACGCCGGCGGCGTCGTACAGGCCGATCGACAGCAGGCTGCTATCCGCACCGGTGTCCAGGCTCTGGTCGTCGCTGAACAGGATATCGAAGCCGAAGGCGCCGCCCAGGCTCAGGTCGAACTTCAGATAGCTGCCGAAATCCGGCAGGTTGGCCAGCACGATGCTGCCGTCCGGATTGAAGGTCACCTGCTCGGCCACGCTGGCCGCGCCGAACGCGCCGCTGAAGTTGCTCAGGGTCGCGCTCACTTGCGTGCTCGAGAAGGTGTGGAACATCAGGTCGAGGGCGCCGGCGCCCGTGCGGCCCGTGGTGTCGACATTGACGTGGTAGCTGATCGGGCCGGCCAGCGCCGCCAGCGAGCTGGTGGCAAGAAGCAGGGCCAGGGCTGCCTGGCGCAGGAAAGTCTTGGCGTTGAACATATTCTTATTCCTTAGAAGGTACCGGCGATGATGGCGGCGCTGTAGTTGAAGGCGACGCGTTTCGGGTTGTTGAACAGGAGATTGACCGTGACGGTTGCGCCCGGCGCGATCGAGCCGGTGCCGGCCGTGATGTAAGGCAGGCCGTTGTGGCTGCCGCTGGCGTTGGCCAGCGTCACGTCCGCCGGCAGGCCGCCGATCTTGACGTGGAACGGGCCGGTGATGGCCGCACCGGTCTTGTTGGTGAACTGGAAGCTGCCGCCGTACTGGCCGGTGGCGCGGTTCAGGGCCAGGGCGGAGCGCACCACCGAGAAGCTGGCGCTGGCGTCGATCCAGGTCGGCGTCAGGTTCAGGCTCACCAGCACCGGGTCGTGGTCCGAGGCGCGGAAGGCATCGTTGGCGAACAGGTCCTGGGTCTTCGGCGTGTTGCCGTTGCCGGTGTCGAAGTTGTAGTCGATGGTTTCCGGCTCGTCCGCGTTGTTGTGCCACTCGGCTGCGCCGGCCACCTGCGCGCTTAGCGAAGGCGTGGTGAGGGCGTGGTCGAGGTAGCCGCTTTCGCCGTCGAACACATAGGAATACACCAGGCCCTGTGGGCGCACGAAGCGTTCCAGTTCGTTGACCAGGCCGGCGTCCGTCAGGGCGGCGATCGGATCCTCGAAGCCGTGCGCGTTCATGTCGCCGATCACCAGCACGTCGTCGTCGCCTGCGGTCGACTTGACCAGCGGGATGAAGTATTCCGCCAGGCGCTTGGCCTGCAGCACGCGGGTGGCATTGAAGCAGCCCTGGCCGTCGCCGCGGTCGGTGTCCACGCCACTGCCCGACGGGCAGCCGGCCTTGGCCTTGAGGTGGTTGACGATCACCGAGAACTTCGCGCCGTTGGCGGCCTTGAAGGTCTGGGCCATCGGCGGACGGTTGTTGACGCGGTCGCCGTCGGACAGCGCCGTGCCCACGAGCGTCAGCGCGGCCGGCTTGTAGATCATGGCGACGCGGATCGCGTCGGTGCCGGTCGATGCCGGTTTCGGCACCACCGCATACACCGCGCTGCCCAGGACGGCGTTGATGCTGTCGACCAGGTACTGGACCGCGACGTCGCCGTTGTTCTGGATCTCCATCAGGCCCACCACGTCGGCGTTCAGCGCGACCAGCGACTTGACGATCTTGTCGCGCTGGCGCACGAACTCCTGCAGGTTGTCGGCGCCGCGGCAGTTGCCGGCGCTCGGGGCGCCGCTGCCGATGGTGCAGCCGAGCGTCGTCTTGCCCTCGACGTCGGTCAGGTCGGTGAAGGTGGTGAAGAAGTTCAGCACATTGGCGCTGGCGACCTTGACGCCGGCCGGCAGGCTCGGCACGCCCAGGCGCGGGTTGGTGCGCGAGAACTCCGGCGCCACGGTCGGCTGCAGCTTGAAGCCGGCGCCGCCGGCGCCCAGCGCGCCGAAGTCGAGCACGCCTTCCAGGCCGGTGACGGTGTCGCCGGCGCGCACGGTGCCGTCCACGCCGATGTAAGGGATTACGGGCGGTGCAGTGAAGATGCCGTCGTCGAGCGTGATCACATTGGCCGCATTGGCCGCCGCCATCGCGATCGCTTCCGGCGTGCCCGGACGGTAGCGGTTGGTCGGTACTTCCAGGCGGCCGTTGGAGAGGGTCAGCTCGCCGCGGGTGCCAAGGTACTTGTTCTGGTTGACGGTCAAGGGGTTTGTGATGCGCACCAGCATGCCTTCATAGCGCTCGAGGTCGCCGCCCGGGAAGCTGATGTTGGTGGCATGCACGGTCTGGCCGGCGCCCAGCACCGTCGACACGCTCTCGGTCAGCTCGGTGTAGGAGTTGCTGCCCGAAGGCAGGTATTCGGTCACGAGGCCGGTCACGCGCACGCGCTCGCCCGCCACGCCGTCGGTCGCGCCGTACACGAAGATCGCGTCGGAGGTCGCGGGATCGTTGTCGCCATCCGGGTCCTGCACGAAGTAGCCGCTGCCGACCTTGGCGGTGATGACGCCCTCGGTGGTCTGCGCCGTGCCCTGGAAGGGGCTGGCTGCGCCCGGGCCCTGGATCGCGGGGATGCTCTGGTTGCCGGCCGAACGCACGGTGACCGTGCAGGCCAGGCTCTTGCCGGCGTCGTTGGTGAAGCTCACCACCACCGCATGGTTGCCGGCCGCGGTGGACGAATCGACCACCAGCTTGACGCCGGCGGCGGCGTCACGGTCCGGCGAGGCGCTGAATTCTTCCAGGCGGATGCCGGCGACCAGGCTGGAGGTGATGGCGGCACTGGTAACGCGGTTGTCCTTGTCGCTGGCGTTCAGGATAGCGGACACGAGTTCGCCGTGCGGACGCACCAGGCTTGCCGGGCAGCTGGTGACGATTGGCGCGTCATTCGCGCCGCCGCACACGTTCAGCGGGGTGCCGCTGGTGCGCGGGGCCACCGCCAGCACCTCAAAGTCGTCCCCGTTGACGTCGGTGTCCGTGCAGCCGTTGCCGCGGCGCTGGGCCGACGTCTGGTTGCCGATGTTGCCAGTCGGGCTGCCGCCCTCGGCATTCGAACCGTTGCCATAGCCGACCAGGTCGACCAGGGCGCCGCCGCTCGGCGTGCTGCCGGTCAGCGGCGTGGTATTGCTCACCAGGGCCACCTTGCCGGAGGATCCACCCATTGGGATCGTGGTCGCCGGGATCAGGTCGGCCGGCGTATCCACCACGCCGGGCGCCCCGCCCGCGCCTGCCGCTTCACGGATCAGGTAATACTGGCCCGGGGCCAGGATGGTGTTGGCCGGGATGGCGGTCCTGTTGCTCCAGGAATTGCCGGTGCTGCTGGCGTATTGCACGCTCCAGCCGCCGATGTCGATGCTGGTGTTGCCGCGATTGAACAGCTCGATGAAGTCGTGTTTATAGGTCGCGCCGGTGGCGCCGCTGCCGTTGCCGCCGGCGCCGTAGACCTGGCTGATGACGACATTGGGCGAGGCGGCCAGCACCGGTGACGCCAGGCCGGCGAGCAAGGCGGCCAGCACGGTCAGGCGGCCCGGTGAATGGATGGAAGCGGCAAGCTTGTTCATGGTTTCCTGGAAGATAAGCCGAACGAATGTTATTAGGAAAAACGTTAGCAGAATGCAATTTACCATTAGCAAAAAGCATAGTAAATGGAGAAATTTACATCCGTGTGACAGTATTTCTCATTAGCATTCCACAAGGAAACTCATGCGTGGCGCGTATGCGTTCGCAAACAGCTCTGCCATAGGAGAGAGCGAGCGGATTAGCGTCCGCGGTAGGGCGCGGCCAGGGGTTCGCCAATGAAGAGGCCTTGTGACGGCCACGCAACACTCTTCCAGTAGGCTTCGATGGCGCTATTGCCGCTCAGGTAATGGCGCAGCAGGACGGAGGGGTTCGGGAATTTCTGCCAGTGGTTGCAGGGTTCACTGACGGTGCCGTAGCTGGCGGTGGCGCCCGCCTCCAGCCAGCGCAGGCTGCTCATCTGGCTGCCGCCGAGCAGGTCGCCGCCGAGCGAGGTCAGGTGGTCGGCCAGCGCGCCGGGCACGAAACCAAGCGTCTCCAGCTTGGCGACCTGGGCCATGCCGGTCTGGTAGACCAGGATGTCCTGGACGTTTTCCAGCACGTCGGCCTGCATCACCTTGGTGGTGACGCGGCGACCGGGAATGCGCCCCGGGCGCGGGAAGAAACCGGCGCGGGTGTTGCGCGCCTTTTCCGAGGTGGCCAGGTAATAGGCGGTGGCGGGCACGGTGCGAAAGCCCGCCGACACGCCGCGGTCGATCAGCGCTTTCGCCTTCTCCACCGACTCGGTCGGCAGCAGCATCGAGATGCGCATCCCGTGCTCGCTGAAGGGTCGCGCGGACTTGCTGTTGAAGTAGGCGCTGGGCTGGCCGGCCGCGCAGGTCTTGGCGCACTGGCCGCCGTCGAAGCCCAGGGTGTAGGCGCCGGTAATCGAATTGCAGTCGACCGCATAGGGCGCGGTCCAGACCATCAGCACCCCCTGCACGCCCGGCTTGAGCTGGCTGTCGATGTCTTCCTTCAGCAGGCGGAACTGGGCCGGACTGAGGCTGCGCGGCTTGCCGGGGATGCGCACGTGCACCACGTTAGCCGCGGGAATAGCCCGGCGCTTGCGATAGTACTCGCCAACCGCGACGCTGGACGGGTCTTCGTCATTGATGACGATGGCCAGTTCGGCTGGCTTGAGCGGTGCGGCGGCGGCCGGAGCGTGGATGGCGCAGATGGCGCCGAGGAGGGAGAACAGGACTACGCGCAGGCTGGCTGACAGGGTCGGTCGCATGGATCGGTCGCAGGATGAACGGATGGCGGAGCCGGGCTCCGCCGCCATCATGCCACAGCTTGCCGTTTTGTCAGCTGACGGCTGCCTGCCGGGCCGGGTTCAGTGCCTACGCTTGAGCGCCGGTTTGGCGCGGCGCCGCCATGCGGTCCAGCCCAGCAGGCCAATGCCGCCGATGTACATCGCCGTCGTACCCGGTTCCGGCACCAGCGAGATCGAGTAGACCTCGAGCGCGTCGACCCGGAACAGCTGGCCGCCGGTGCTGCCGTCGATGATGCTGGTGCCCTCGGACAGGCCGTCGCCATAGCTCACCTGCCAGGACAGGGCGGCGTTCAGGCGATCATTGACGAACAGGTCGGGACCGGCGCCGAAGGTCGGACCGTGGTTGGGTTCGTTGAAGGTCTGGCGCAGGCCGCGGTTGGGCAGGATGTCGTTCGACAGCACCTGGCGCCATAGCTGGGCGTCGGTGTAGTTGAAGATGAAGGCGGTGCGCTGCCAGTCGCGCGGCGTCTGGTGCCAGCCATCGGTGGACGACCAGCTCTGCGGATTGTAGCCGCCCACGACCCAGCTCTGGCCGAAGTCATTGGTCACCTGCAGCAGGGTGAAGGTCATGCCGGCGCCGTCGGCGGCCTCATGGAAATCGCGCGAGTTGTGGCCAAGCTGGCGCGTGTAGATGTTGCGCAGGTCCAGCGGGCCGGCGCCGAGCCAGCGTTCAAGCTGGCCATACAGGGTCAGGTCCAGCAGGGGTGTGCCGTTCTGGGCATGTGCGGCTGGTGCGGCCAGCGCGCTCAGCATGACACCCAGGGTGGACGCCGCAACGATCGATTTCATGATGCCCCCTCGTTCGGTTCAGTTGGGGGCATTGTATGCCCGCGTTACCACGGGGGTCCGCACGGTTCCGCTGCGCAAGCAGCGTCAGCCGTGCGGTGAGCGTCGCAGTGCGCCGTGTCAGGCGCGCTGGTAGATGTCCTCGAAGCGGACGATGTCGTCCTCGCCGAGGTAGCTGCCGGACTGCACTTCGATGAGGTCGAGCGGCAGCTTGCCCGGGTTTTCCAGGCGGTGGGTGACGCCGATCGGGATGTAGGTCGACTCGTTTTCCGACAGCAGGCAGACCTTGTCGCCGCAGGTCACGCGCGCGGTGCCCGACACCACGACCCAGTGCTCGGCGCGGTGGTGGTGCATCTGCAGCGAGAGCTTTTCGCCCGGCTTGACCGTGATGCGCTTGACCTGGAAGCGGTCGCCCGCATCGATGCCCTCGTAGTGGCCCCAGGGGCGGTACACGCGGGTGTGGTGCAGGTGCTCGGTACGGGCCTTGCTCTTGAGGTGGTCGACCACCTGCTTGACGCGCTGCACTTGATCCTTGTGGGTGACCAGCACCGCGTCCTGGGTCTCGACCACGACCAGGTTGTCGACCCCGACCACGGCCACGATGCGCGATTCGGCGCGCACCAGCGAGTTCGTGACATTGTCCAGGTAAACGTCGCCGCGCTGGGCATTGCCCTTGGCGTCCTTCGGCTGCACTTCCCACAGGGCCGACCAGGAGCCGACGTCGTTCCAGCCGATGTCGGCCGGGACCACGGCGGCATCAACCGTCTTTTCCATCACCGCGTAGTCGATCGAGTCGGACGGGCTGTCCGAGAAGGCCTTTTCTTCCAGGCGGCAGAAGTCGAGGTCGCGGTAGCCCGTGCTGACCGCCTTGTCGGCAGCAAGCGCGATGGCCGGCGCGTGCTCTTCCAGCTCCTTCAAGAAGCGCTCGGCATGGAACATGAACATGCCGCTGTTCCAGTAGTAGCCGCCTTCGTCGAGGAAGCCCTGGGCCGTGGCGGCGTCCGGCTTCTCGACGAAGCGCGCCACCTTGTAGCAGTCGCCGCAGTTGGCCACCGCGTCGCCGCGGCGGATGTAGCCGTAGCCGGTTTCCGGCGTCTTGGGCACGATGCCGAAGGTGGCCAGGGCGCCCTGCCCCACCAGGGTCACGGCGCGTTCGACCGCGTCGCGGAAGGCGGCGCCGTTTTCGATCACATGATCAGCCGGCAGCACCAGCATGATGGCTTCCGGGTCGATCGCTTTCAGGTAGTGGGCCGCCGCCGCCACCGCCGGAGCGGTGTTGCGGCCGACCGGCTCGAGCAGGATGCCGAGCGGGGTGATGCCGATCTCGCGCAGCTGTTCGGCCACCATGAAGCGGTGGTCGTTGCCGCAGACGACCAGCGGCGCCATCACTCCCGGCCAGCCGGCTACCCGTAGCGCAGTTTCCTGCAGCATGGTCCTGTCGGCTACCAGCGGCAGCAGCTGCTTGGGCAGCACGGCGCGCGAGAGCGGCCACAGGCGGGTGCCGGCGCCGCCGGAGAGGATGACTGGGTAAATTTTCATGCGCTTGCTTTCTCTTTGATTTTCTGTATGGCGTTCTGGGCCGTACCCTCGATGTCCTTGCGAACCGAACGGCGGCGGTCACGCGCGTTCAGCCATTCTTGCGACGAGTACTCCGAAGCGTGCTTCATCTCGCCCTTGCGGTCGACACTGTAATCCTTGAAAACGATCATTTCATGCAATGTTACATCATGCAACACCCGTGTGTATTCGAACAACACGCTGCGCACGATCTCGGCGCCTTCGCAGATGTGGCTGCCGTGGCCGATCCAGGTCGGGCCGACGATGCGCGCACCCGCTTCGATCTTGACGTTGGAGCCGATGTAGACCGGACCTTCAATCGTGGTGCCTTCCCAGTCGATGCTGGTGTTCAGGCCGGTCCAGACGCCCGGCTCGATCTGGATGCCCGGCACGTCCATGTGGTTGACCTCGCCGGTGAGGACCGTCTGCAGCACTTCCCAGTAGTCGCTCATGGTGCCGATGTCGAGCCAGTTGAACGGGCGGCCCTGGGCGTAGAACGGCAGGCCGCGCTCTGCCAGAAGGGGGAAGAGTTCGGAACCGATGTCGAAAGGCACCCCACTTGGGATCAGGTCGATGACTTCCGGCTCGAAGATGTAGATGCCGGTTGAGATGAAGTTGGACTTGGCTTCGGCTTCGGACGGCTTTTCCTGGAACTCGGTGATGCGCCCTTCGGCGTCGGTGACCACCACGCCATACGACGAGACCTTGTCCCACGGGACTTCCTTGGTGATGACGGTGGCCATCGCACCCTTGCGGCGGTGCTCGAGCAGCGCGGCCTTCAGGTCGAGGTCGATCAGGGCGTCGCCGCACAGCACGATGGTGGTGTCGTCGAAGAAGCCGCCGAATTCCTGGATCTTCTTCATGCCGCCGGCCGAGCCGATCGGTTCGGGGACGACTTCGCCGTCATCCTTGATGTAGCCCTCGAAGGAGTAGCCGATCTGGACACCGAACTGCTCGCCCTCGCCGAAGTACTCCTCGATCTTCTCGTGGAGCCAACTGACGTTGACCATGATTTCGGTCACGCCGTGCTTCTTGAGGTGTTCGACCAGGTAGGCCATCACGGGTTTGCCCAGCAGGGGAATCATGGGTTTAGGCAGGTCATAGGTCAGCGGGCGTACACGGGTGCCCTTGCCTGCAGCTAGGATCATGGCTTTCATCGGACCGTCCTTTACATTAGATTATTTGGCAGTGGTTTGGTAGCGCCACACGTCGGCGCACATTTGAGCGACGTCACGCTCGGCGGTCCAGCCCAGTTCTTCTCGGGCCTTGGCCGGGTCGGCGTAGCACTTGGCCACGTCGCCGGGGCGGCGGTCGACGATCTGGAAGGCGATCTTGCGGCCACTGGCCTGCTCGAAAGCGCGCACCATCTCGAGAACGCTGTTGCCGCGGCCGGTACCGAGGTTGTAGGTGACGATGCCCGGCCCCTTGGCCAGGCGGTCGAGGGTCTTCACGTGGCCGATCGCGAGGTCGACCACGTGGATGTAATCGCGCAGGCCGGTGCCGTCCGGCGTCGGGTAGTCGCCGCCGAACACGGACAGCTTGTCGCGCTGGCCGTTGGCGACCTGGGCGATGTAGGGAACCAGGTTGTTCGGGATGCCGTTCGGCTCTTCGCCGATCAGGCCGCTTTCGTGGGCGCCGACCGGGTTGAAGTAGCGCAGCAGCGCGATGCGCCACTCCGGCTCGGCCTTGGCCAGGTCGCGCAGGATGTCTTCGATCATCAGCTTGCTGCGGCCGTAGGGATTGGTGGCCGACAGCGGGAAGTCTTCGCGGATCGGCACCGAGGCCGGGTCGCCGTAGACCGTCGCCGAGGACGAGAACACGATGGTCTTGACGCCGAACTTGGCCATCGTCTCGAACAGGATGACGCTGCCGTTGACGTTGTTGTCGTAGTAGCGCAGCGGCTGCGCCACCGATTCGCCGACCGCCTTCAGGCCGGCGAAGTGGATCACGGCGTCGACCTTGTGCGCGCCGAAGACGCGCTCCATGGCCGCGCGGTCGCGGATGTCGGCCTCTTCGAAGACAAAGGTCTTGTCGGTGATGCGCTGCACCCGCTCGTGCACCGAGGAGACCGCGTTGGACAGGTTGTCCACCACGACCACTTCATGGCCGGCGTTCTGCAGTTCGACGACGGTATGCGAGCCGATGTAGCCCATGCCGCCGGTAACCAGGATCTTCATGTCGTTTCGCTCTCTGTGATATGTAAATTATATTAAATATGCAACTTTCAGTCGCACGGCATATCACCGCCACGCTCGCAGCCATGCGTTCACCCGGCGCCGGTCGCTGGGCGAAGGCGCGGGGGCCGCAAGGGCCAGGGGGCGGCGTCTCGTGTTCTTGTGTGTCCTGCTGGTGGGCGGCTTCTGCGGCCGCCCTATCCCTGTTTTACCTGCCTGCCTTTCAGGGCTTCCTTGAACAGCAGGCCGATGAAGGCCATGTCTTCAATGAAGTAGCGCCGGAACATGCGGCGCGGCTCCTGCAGGAAGCGGTAAAACCATTCGAGCCCGGATTTCTGCATCCACAGCGGGGCCCGCTTCACCTTGCCGATGGCGACATCGAAAGTGCCGCCGACGCCCATCGCGAAGGGAATCCGCATGTGGGCCTGGTACTTGCCGAGGAACTGCTCCTTCTTGGGCGAGCTGATCGCCACGAACAGCAGGTCGGCATTGCTGGCCCGGATCTGCTCGGCCACGGCCTGCTCTTCTTCCTCGCCCTTCCAGTAGCCGTTGCGGTAGCCCGCCAGCACCAGGCGTGGGTACTTGCGGGTATAGGTCTCGGCCACCTTGCTGACGACTTCCTCGCGTGCGCCGAGCAGGAACACGCGCCAACCCTTCTCGCCGGCGCGCCGCATCAGCGCTTCGAACAGGTCGACCCCGGCGACCCGTTCCTTGAGCGGCTTGCCGAGCAGGCGCGAGGCCCACACCACCGGCATGCCGTCGACGTTGATGAGCGCGCAGTCGTTGATGATTCTGCGCAGCTCGGCGTCACGGCTGGCTTTCACCAGCTTGTCCACGTTGACCACCACGTGCTGATGGGGCAAGCCGGACTGGATGAATCCTTCGACCTTGCCCAGTGTTTCTTCCATGGTCAGGTTATCCACCTGACAGCCCATCAACGTGATCCGGTCATCCATGTGATTCCTTTAATCGGTTAGGCGGCGAGGCCTTCCGGCTCTGCCGCTCCCGCGATCTCCCTGGCGAGGATCGCGACGATGCGTTCGGCCGCCTTGCCGTCCCACAGCTGCGGGCGGCGGCCCTGCTTGCCTTCGCCGCGCAAGACCTTCCTGGCTTCGCGCACGATGGCTTCGGGATCGGTGCCGGCCAGGACATTGGAGCCCTCTTCGACCGTCACCGGACGTTCGGTGTTTTCGCGGATCGTGACGCAGGGCACGCCCAGCGCCGTGGTTTCTTCCTGCAGGCCGCCGCTGTCGGTCAGCACCACGGCCGCGTCCTTCCACAGGTTGAGGAAGGCCATATAGGCCTGCGGGCCGGCCAGCGTGACGTTGGGGCCGAGGTCGATGCCGAATTTCTCGATGTTGGCGCGGGTGCGCGGGTGCACCGGGAAGATCAGCGGCAGTTCCTGGGCGATTTCCTTCAGCGCGCCGGCGATGCGGGCAAAGGTGGCCGGCTCGTCGACGTTGCTCGGGCGGTGCAGGGTCACCACGCCGTAGCGTCCACCCTTCTGCTGCTGCTCTGCCTTGAAGCCGCTGGTCTCGAAAGCCGAGGTATCGGCGCGCGACAGCTTGTCGGCCTGGTACAGCACGTTGTCCACCATCACGTGGCCGACGTAGTGCACGGCGGAATCCGGCTTGCCTTCGCGGCGCAGGTGCTCGACGGCAGCCGGCTCGGTGGCGAAGAACCAGTCCGAGATGCTGTCGGTGACGAGTCGGTTGATTTCCTCGGGCATGCTGATGTCGCCGCTACGCAGGCCGGCTTCGACGTGGGCCACCGGAATGACCAGTTTCTTGGCCACGATCGAGCAGGCCAGGGTCGAGTTGACGTCGCCCACCACCAGCACGGCGGCCGGGCGCTCGGCCATGCACAGTTCCTCGAAGGCCACCATGATCTTGGCGGTCTGCTGGGCGTGGCTGCCGCCGCCGGCCGCCATGAACACGTCCGGCTGCGGAATGCCGAGTTCCTCGAAGAACACGTCGTTCATCTCGCGGTCATAGTGCTGTCCGGTGTGGATGATCTTGAACGTCAACACATCCTGGGCCTGAAGGGCGCGCACGATGGGCGCGATCTTCATGAAATTCGGACGGGCGCCGGCAACGAGGTAAATCAGCATTTTGGACATTTCCCTTTTTTTAACTAGTTTTATTGTTGAATTTGGTAAATTTTTTGCTAATGCAGGAACGTTATTGTAAACCTGCATTCGACCGGAACGGCGGACGATACGGTCGTGATCCGCAGCACTTCGCACGGCCGCTTCGATTCATAGGTGCGCGAGCACCAGCCGAGCGGCGGGTTTTCCGCGCCGCGTACCAGTTCCAGCTGCAAATCGGCCCCGCTGGCCTGCATTTGCAGCACGAAGCGCTTGCCGCGCACGGACAACCCGTGGCTGGTCAGGCGCACGTCGAGTTCCGGCGCGAAGTGCCAGAACAGTTCGACCTTGTGCTGCTTGCGCGCCGACACTTCGTCGCGCACGGTCAGCGTGTTGCTGGCGCTGTCGAAGCGCACGCTGCGCATGTGGCGCACCGGGTCCGACAGGCGGGTATAGCCGTCGTGCGAGCCGCGAAAATCGAAGTCGTTCGGGCTGCTGGGCATGCGCTCGATGCGCGCCTCGGCCTTGCGCAGCCACATGAAGCGGCCGCCGCTGGTGGACTGGTCGAGGCCGTCGATGCGCACGGTGTTGTGGGCCGAGGTGCCGCGGAAGTAGTCGCGCCACTTCTGGTCCTGCCAGTAGGAATAGGTGCCGGGGTCGATCAGGCATTCCTCGCCCGCCACCGAGAGATTCAATGCCAGCGCGTCGGCATGGCCATGGGCGGCGATGCCGAGGTAGCCCAGCGGGCCGCAGTCGAGCATGCCCTTGATCTCGCTGTGCTCGCCGAAGTGGTTCCCAAACAGGAAGTAGCCGCCATCCGGGAAGGCCCAGCCGGTATCGACCTCGTGCGGATCGCAGTCGGGACGCGCGCCCGGCAGCGCATGCAGCAGCCAGCGCACGCCCGGATGATTGTCGACAGCGGCGCCGAACACGGTGTCGCCCAGCGCCAGCAACTGGGCGGCGCGATCGAGGCCGCCGGCGTCGAGGCGGAACACGCTGCCGTCGTCGGCGTCGCCCACCGCCGGCACGTTGCCGCCGACGTCGCGCACCGAGCGCAGGAAGCGCAGCGCGCGCTGCAGCGAGGCCCAGTAGTGGCGCGGGAAAGGCTGGCCGCAGGCCTGGCCCATCAGGCCGGCGACGAACAGGAATTCACTGGAGAAGATGTGGTAGGCAAAGGCCTGCTCGCGGTTGACGCCGTCGCGCGAGTACTGCGCCACGGCTTCGTGCTCGAGCTCGCGGCGCGCCTGCTCCATCCAGTCGGCCGACTCCTTCCAGCACGGCCAGGTGCTGGCGCCCACGTACAGGCCGGACAGTTCGCCGATCAGGTGGTTGTTGGCCGAGGAATGGCGCGACAGGTGGCGCGCGATGGTGCGGCAATGGGCGTGGATGCTGTCGAGCCAGTCGGCGCGCAGCTTCTGGCCGGATTCGCCGGCGAACAGCGCGCTGTTCTCGCCGCCGACCAGCTGCCACACCAGGCTCCAGTTGATCAGGCGGATGCCGAGTTCGAGCGAGCTGGTCCAGTTGGGGCCGGTCAGCGGCGGGCATTGGTCGAGCCAGCTGCGCAGCTGCTGTTCCAGCGCATGCAGCCAGCGCACCTCGCCGCTCAGGGTCCAGGCCTGGGCCAGGCGCACCAGGTGCAGGTGGCGGTTCAGCTCCCACACGTGCTTGATGTCGCCGACCAGTTCGCGATTCGTGATGGCGATGTCGCCGGCGTAGATGGACGGTCCGGTGACGCCGGTTTCAGGGTCGCGGTTCCAGGCGGTGGGCACGCCGACGTCGAAGCGGCGTTCGGCGAACAGCACCACGTGACCGGCGCAGATGCGGTCGGCGTCGAGCAGCAAGGCGTCGATTTCGGCCTGGTCGAGCGCAGGCGCACCCTGCACCGCCAGCGTGCGGGCACGCGGCAGGGGCGCGGGCGCCGTACGGCCGGCCATGCGGCGTCCCATCCTGGTCGCGGCCGCCTGGCGCATCCGGTAGCCCACTTCCGCCACCGACATGCATCTGAGCCGGTTCACCAGCCAACCTATCCTTACTGTTGCGTTCATCTCTTCCCCCCGCTTTGCGAAGTTGCCGCGATGCTGTCGCGCAGTTGCCGATACACCGCTGAAATTTGTCCGATCACGACGCCGGACTCGAATTCTTGCTCGATCGTGGCGCGCGCACGCGCGCCGAGGCGGCGACGTTCTTCGTCGTCACCGAGTAATTTGCTCAGGGCCTGCGCCAGTTGCTCGACCTTTCCCGGCTCGATCATCAGCCCATTGTCGCCGTCACGCAGCGCATCCGGAATACCTCCCACGCCGGTGCTGACCACCGCCTTGCCCGCTGCCATCGCTTCCAGCAGCGCCATCGGCAAGCCTTCCGCATGCGAAGGCAGGCAGAAGATCGACGCGCGCGCCAGCTCGTCGGCCTTGCGCTGTGCCGTGACCCAGCCCAGTTCCTCGATCCGGTCCAGCACGCCGGCGTCACGCGCCCGGCGCTTCACCTCAATCAGTTCGCCCTGCCCGCCGATCGCAAGGCGCATCTGCGGAAAGCGGTCCTTCAGCAGGGCCAGCGCGTCCACCAGTTCATAGATGCCCTTGCGCGGCTCGACCTGGCCCAGGAACAGGATGCGCCCCGCCTCGGAACGGTCCGCCGCAAGCGGCGGCAGCGGCACCGAGTTCGGGATCACCACCACCCTGGCCTGCGGCGCGAAGCCGTGCAGGAAGTCGGCCCAGCGCGTGGACAGGGCGATGACGACCGAACTCTGTTCCAGGGTATGGCGGATCCAGCGCCGCATCAGGGGGCTGGAACGCTCGATGAAACTGTCGAAGCAGGCGCCATGCAGGTGGAACACGGTCCTGGCGCCGCTGGCGCGGGCAAGGGCAAGCAGTACCGACTTGCGCACGAAGCTGCCGTTCGAGGCCGCGTGCGCATGGACGACTTCCGGGCGGCGCAGCAGGCAGGCGACAGTGCGCGCCAGGCCCTTGAGGGCGGCGCCGATCTTGGCCATGCGCGTGCCTTCGGCGTGGGTCGGGATGTAACACACCCCTTCGCGCTCGAACAGGCCGTTCTGGCGCAGCAGCGAGACCACGGTGGCTACACCGCCGCGTCCGCCAGGCTCGGTCCCCAGCATGAGCACCCGTGGCGACGCGTGCGTCGCCGCTGGCGCTGCTGGTGCCGATGCCCGGTTCATGCCATGTGCCTTTCCTTCATCTGCCTGCAATCAAGTTTGCAAAATAGAAATTCTCTTGGATGGTACAACACAGTTTTCCCCAGCATGCGCACGATACGATGCCTGACAGACTCCAGTGTTGCTTTTTCAACTCGATTGCGGCAGGATTTTTGTGTACGTTTCTGCAACAATCCGACCCAGAATAGCATAGGTGCGGTGGCTGTTAACGTACGCTGGGCCACGTTGCGCAAACTCGGCGGCGAGCCCGGGATCGTCCAGCAGGCGTTTGATGGAGGCGGCAAACGGCCCCGCCTCCATCGGCGCGCACAGCCCTGCCCGGCTTTCCTCGATCACCAATTGCTGGTCCGGGATGTCATTCGCCACGCTGGGGATGCCCAGCGCCAGGTATTCCACCAGCTTGGTCGGCGAGGACACGTCGAACAGGGTGCCGCGCGGGATCGGCGACAACCCGACCTCGGCCCGCACCGCATAGCCCAGGGCCACATGCTGGGGCAGCCAGCCGGTCAGCAGCACGTGCTGCCCAATGCCGCGGCGGGCGATCTCGGCGCGCATCCAGTCCATTTCGTCGTTCGAGGCGGCGTCGCCGGCAATCACCAGGAGCACGTCGGGCAGGTCCTGTTTCAGGACCTCCGCCACGTCCAGCAGGAAGTCGGAACGGCGCGCCTGGGCGATGCGGCCGAGGTAGAGGATCACGCGGCGGCCGTCCAGGCGTGCATCCTCGACCGGCGCTACCCTGCCGCGGTCGAACAGGCTGGCGTCCACGCCCATCGGCACGGCCGTCATGCGGCTGCGCTCGAAGCCCTTGCTTGCGAGCCAGTCCGCCATGGCTTCGCTCTGGACGAAGATGTGGCGCGCGCCGGGCAGCACCAGGTGGTAGATGACGAAACGGGAGGCGGCAGCGCGCAGGGCGTGGGCGAGCCATGTCAGGCCCTTGCCGCGGCTGCCGATCTCGTCGCGCCGCACCTCGAAGCCTTCGACGATCGGAAAGGACATCCAGTAGATGAAGGGGACGCGCAGCACGGCGGCGGCCATCCGGCCCAGCAGGCCGGAGGCGATCTTGTCGCGCACCTGGATGCAGTCGGGCCGGCGGCGGCGCCGGGCCTGCAGCAGGCCGCGCAGGTCCCACAGGGGCGACAGGATGGCGGCAAAGCGCGACTTCAGGCTGCCCACCGTGTGCATGCCGCCGGCCGGCCACGGGGCATCGGCTTCGCTGCCGGACTGCCCCACCAGTTCGGTGTTGACGCCATAGCGCGGCATCTCGGCGCCGAACAGGGTCAGCACGTCGGCGCGCAGCGGCGGCAGCGGATCTCGGACGATGAAAGCAATGGACAGGGGCTTGCGCATACTGTTCGGTTCAATCATGGGCAAGCGATTCTAGCCCAGCGTTTTCCGCGCACGCTTCAGCGGCATGGCGCTAATGTGCGCTGCAACACATCCAGGCTTAAAAAGAATACCTTGCCGGCCCCGCGTCAGCACAGCGAGGTCCGCAGCGCCGAAGCCTCGAAATAGATCTGGCGGATCACCGGATGCTCGGCGGCCACCGCCGCCTCGATCCGCGCGATCGCCTGCTCCACCTCGTCGATCGGCATGCCGCGCCGAAACTGGACCGAGGCCGCCAGCAGCACTTCCTCCGGCCCCATCTGCATGGTGCGCAGGCTGGTGACGCTGTCCAGCGCCGGCTCGCGCCTGAACAGCGTGTACAGGGCAGCGAGCTGGTCGCGGTCGATGCTTTCGCCGACCAGCAGGCCGCCGGTCTCGCGCGCCAGCATGAAGGCAGCCGCGATCAGCAGCAGGCCGATCAGGATCGAGGCGATCGGGTCGGCGTACGGGTTGCCGAAGTACTGGCCGAGCGCGATGCCCAGCGCGGCGATGCCAAGGCCCAGCAGCGCCGCCGAGTCTTCGATGAAGACCGTGAACACCGAGGCATCCTTGCTGGCGCGCACGGTCTGCCAGAGCGAGGCGCCCGGCTTGCGCACCGCGTTCAGGGCCTTGCGCGAGACGTTCCAGCTATAGCCTTCGAACAGGGCCGCGACCCCGAGCACGACATAGTTCCAGGTCGGGTCTTCTAGCGGCGGCGGGTTTTCCAGCGCATCGATGCCGTGGTAGATCGACAGTCCGCCGCCCAGCGAAAACACGGACAGGGCCACGATCAGGGCCCAGAAGTACAGCGACTTGCCGTAGCCGAAGGGATGCTTGCGGTCAGCCGGGCGCGTGCTGCGGCGCTCGCCCAGCAGGAGCAGGAATTCGTTGCCGGTGTCGACTGCCGAGTGGATGCCTTCGGCCACCATCGCCGCGCTGCCGGTGATGCCGGCAACGATGAACTTGGCCGTGGCGATGCCGAGGTTGGCCACGATGGCGGCGTAGATGACTTTCTGCGAGCCGCTGCGCGAGGTCGCCTCGGCGCTCACGTCGGCTTCGCGGACCGTGGCATCCACCGTTTTACTGTCGGGCATGGCGTCCTTCATGATTCCTCCGGATAGGAAGGCCAGCCTGATGCAGCCGGGAGAGACCGTCTGTGCGGGTGCGCACGCGCGCCGGATGGTTCAAGCCGCGGCGCGGCTTTCCTTCCACTGCCGCAGGCGCGGCAGCAGCCCGGCACTGGCCTGGCTGTCGAGCTTGCGGCAGAAGTGGGCGTTGGAGGCGCGGATGCGCTCGAAGTCGGCGGCGTCCAGCACCTTCGGATTGCGTGCGCCCTGCTCCGGCCACTGCACGTAGCGAAAGTTATCGGACAGGACGCGAACGGCGAAGCGCGAGTGCATGACCAGGGTCTGGAACAGCATCTCGTCAGGGCACTGGACGGTGCGCATGAAGCGCAGCAGGCGCGGATGGCTGTCCGCCAGGCGCAGCGCTTCAAGCAGGCAATCGCGCGACAGGGCCCACCAGGATGCCCCGCCGTGCGGCGCGAAGCCGTCCGGCATCCGGCGCCGCTGTCCCGTGAGGCGCAGCATGCGGTTGGCCAGGCCGCAGGCCAGGCGCTCCAGCTTCCCTCCCCCCTCGCGGTGGAAGAATTGGTAGCGAAAGCCCACGTTCCAGCCATCGGGCCGGATCGGCGCCGTCTCCAGCAGCTCATGGGCTT
This sequence comes from Massilia sp. IC2-477, assembly GCF_020707265.1. Taxonomy (GTDB): domain Bacteria; phylum Pseudomonadota; class Gammaproteobacteria; order Burkholderiales; family Burkholderiaceae_D; genus Telluria. The sequence goes on along the minus strand of NZ_JAJFEQ010000001.1, from coordinate 725,683 downwards.
GCAAGCGCATGAGCTCGCGCTTGAGAAGCTCATTGGGCAGCAGCGGATAGTCCTGGGCGGACAGGAAGATCACCTTGTCGAAGTCAGGCTGCTCGCGCAGGATCTGGCGCAGCGAAACGAGAGTGGCCTGAACTTGCGAGAAGCCGCCCCAGCGCACGTCGATGCGCGGCGCAACTCGAATGGCGGAGGGATGCAGCGCGGCGGGATCGAGCGCGCTCTTGCGGTCGAGGTGGACGTAGACGATGAAGTCGGGATCGCGCAGCGCTTCGACCAGGCTGTTCAACTGGTCGATGTCCTTGTGCGCACAGATCAGGAATACCTGCTTCATCGCCCTCCCCCAAAAGAAAAGTCCCCCGCAGCGCCTGGCCGCGGAGGACTTTTGCTGCGCGCCGAGTCTAGCATGGCACGCCTCGGGGACAGCGCCCGCTTAGTTGATGCTCACCGTCTGGCCGCCCACGGTCACGGTACGCACCGAGCCCGAAGTCGAGATGTTCACGGTCGGCTTCTTGCAGCCGACGTCGAGCAGCACCAGGTACTCGGCGGTGGTGTTGGCGTTGGCCTTCAGGTAGAAGGCGCCGTGGTCTTCCACCACGTTGGTCTTGGCGCCCGGGCCGATCCACTTGGCGAAGCTGGCGTTGGTGTTCAGCGAACGCACGCACAGCGACTGGCCGCCGGCCTCGACCTTCACGTTCTGGCCGTTCTCGACGCTCATGATGGCCGGGGTGTGCATGTTCCACTCATAGGTGCGGGCCACCGTGCTGGCCAGGCGGTCGCGCACCAGGACGGCGTTGCCGGCGTTGCGCAGATGCCAGACCTGGCGCTTGGCCATGGTCAGCTGGCCGCCATACGACGGCGTCGCGTCGCCTTCGGCATAGTCGTAGCTCGGCTGTGCGGTAAAGGCGGTGATCTTGCCGTTACGCTGCAGCTGCTCGCGGTAGCCGTTCACCATCTGGCCCTTGCCGCCGTCGAAGGTGATCGCGTTCTGCGAACGGGTCTGGTGGTACCAGTCGGTCCAGTATGGCGAACCGTACCAGTCGTACCAGCCGGCCTTGATCAGCAGCGGCTGGCCGGCGATCGACAGCAGCAGGCCGTTCTGGTCGCCGTGGCTGTGGTTGAACGAGCCATAGGGGCTGGACTTGAAGTAGGTCGAGGTGCGCGCGGTCGAACCGAGGTTGCTGTGCATCGCCACCCAGCCGACGGTCGGGTAGTAGGCCGAGTTCTGCGGCGCTTCCTGGTAAGTCGTGTAGGTCACCGGCAGCGGGTATTCGGCCTGCAGCAGCGACATGGCGTCTTCCATGCCGGTGGTGTTCTTCACGTACCAGGCGGCGCGCGGCGACCACATGCGCGAGGCGAAGGCGCGGAACACGCGCGGGTCCGGCTTGGTCTCGGAGGCGTCGCCGAAGGCGTGCGTGCGTGCGCCCGGCGGGGTGAATTCCATCGCGAAGTCGAGGAAGCCCAGGGTCCAGGGCTTGCCGAAGAAGTTCACGCCGCTGGCGTTGGTGAGCGGATCCCACAGCGCCAGCAGGTAGCCGGCCGCGTATTCGGCGTAGGCGGTGCCGTTGGCGTAGCCGCCTTCCGGGCCGCCCCAGGGGTTCGGGCTCAGCGCATAGGCGCGGAACGAGAAGTCGAACCAGGTCTGGGCTTCCGGGATGTCGCCCAGGGTCAGGGTCGAGATCAGGACCAGGAACACCAGGCTGGTATTGCCGTGCGAGTCGAACGGGTACTGGTCGAGGCGGCCGTTGTCGCCGGCCAGGTTGTTGTAGATGACCGTGGTGCGGGCCTTGATCGAGGCCAGCCAGCGCGCCTTGCGGGTGCCGTCCAGCGAGCTGCCCAGCAGGTCGATGGTCTTGGCCAGGCCCCAGGCGATCTGGCGGGTGGCCTGGTCCTGGTTCTCGTAGCTGGTCGGGCCGTATGGGTTGAGCGCGGCCAGCTCGTCGCCGCGGCGCAGCGCTTCGGTCAGGAAGGCCGCGTCGCCGCGCAGGCGCCAGGTCAGCGCCGCCGCTTCCATCTGGCGGGTCGCTTCGTTGATGCGCTGGCGCACGTCGGTCTGCTGGCTGGCCATGGCGGCGGTCAGCGGCGAGGTGATGACGATCGACCAGCGCGAGTCGCTCAGGGACGGCACGGCCGTGGTCTGGGCCTTGACTTCGTTGGCCAGGCGGCTCAGGTAGGGCTCGAGGGTGGTGCGCTTGGCATAGTTCCAGGTCGAGAACGGGGTGACCGACGAGGGCAGCGAGCGCGGACGGGCCTTCGAGAGGATGCGGTTGCGCAGGGTCGCGTTGTCGGGCACTTCGAACACGGTCGAGCGGCTGGTGATCGAGAAGGTGCGCGGGCTCGACCATTCGCTGCTGCCGGCCGGGCGTACGCGCCAGGTGTAGTTGCCGAGGGCCATGGCCTTGGTCGGCAGGTACCAGTTGCGGTCGACAACGACCTTGGTCGGGCTTCCGCCCACCGGGGTGATCTCGATCTCGTAGCTGGCCGGACCGGTGGCGTGGCGGGCCCAGGTGAATGCGGGTGGGTTCTGCGCCTGCACCTGGTTCATTTCAGGCTTGGCCTGGACGACCAGGGGATCGGTCGACTGGACCCAGTCGGCACGTGCGCCTGCGCTCGCGAACAGCGAGGCGAAGGCAGCGGCCAGGAACAGGCTCTTCCGTTGAAATTGCATGTGGGTGCTCCAAGAAAAAAACTGAAATTCCGTGCGCCGTTCCGGGCTGTGCCCGCGGCTCGAGAAAGGTTTGCTGCGCTTGAAAAGCGACTTACTTGACAGGACTAATCCTACCCCAAAGTAAGTTGAACGCAGGCAAATTCCCCAAAGAAATCACCGATTTTTTGCTTGCTTTGCAGAAATCCCACGACAGAATTTCAACTTTTACAGGCCAATATTTTCAGGCTTTTAACGGTCGTAAACGGGCTGAAAAGACAAAACGGCAAAGCTGTCGGATTGCTATCGTTTCATGCAACCGGCACTGCGCGCGCCTCGGCCTGCAGCGCGCGCATGCGTTTCAGGTAGCGCAGGCAGTAAATACCGAAGGCCAGCGGCGCCTTGTCCATGTGGCGCCGGCGCACGTTGAACTCTTCCTGGCGCGCCTTGATGCGGTTGGCCGAGGACACGCTGCCCTCGTGGTCGCGGAACACCGTCAGCGGCTGGTCGATCATGGCCGGGCGCGATACCGCACCCAGGCGCAGCCACAGGTCGATGTCCATCGCGTACTTGAGCTTTTCGTCGAAGCTGCCGACCCGCTCGAAGGCGGCCTTGCGGATGAACACGGCCGGGTGCGGGATCGAGCTGCGCCCGGCCACGAAGGAGCGATAGGAAAAAGCCGGCATCGCATAAGGCGGCACCATCTTGCCGTTCTTCAGGACCTGGATATTGCCGTAGACCCAGTCAACGGGACGCCCCTGCGCCTGCGCCTCCTCGAAAGTGCGCTTGACGGTGGCCAGCACGTCGGGGCCATTGTAGTAGTCGTCCGAATGCAGGTGCGCGATGTATTCGCCGCGCGCCGCTTCGATCCCCTGGTTCATGGCGCGGCTGATGCCGCCGCCCACGTCGCGCAGCACCCGCTTGTTGCCGGGCCTGTCCTGCAGGTAGGCCGCGATCATTTCCAGGGTGCCGTCGGTGGAGCCGCCGTCGACGAAGATGTGTTCGTAGTCCTGGCAGGTCTGGGCCTGGACCGAGGCCAGGGTGTCGGCCAGGGTGGCGGCGCTGTTCCAGGTGCAGGTGACGATGGAAAACGTCGGCTTGGCGGTGGAGAGGGTCGAAGGATTATTGTTCATAAAAGTCCACGATCTTGGGAATAGCCTGGTAAACGTCCATCCCGGCGGACGCCGGCAAGGGACGCGCTTGTGCCGGCCGCGCCAGTTCGTCGACTAGGTGCGTGACCAGCTCCGGCATCGACGTGGCCAGGCGCAGCTGGCCGGGATAGGACTCGTAGACGGCAAGCTCGGGATTGCCGCCGCGCGCCAGCGCCAGGCAGGGCCGGCCCAGCGCCAGTGCTTCGAGGATGGTGGTGCCGCAGGGTTCTTCCCACACCGAGGGCACGACGCAGACATGGCTGGCGGCCGTGAGCGCCGCCACTTCCGTGTTTGGCTGCCAGCCGAGGAAGCGCACCTGCTCGCTCGCATACTCGGCTTCGAGGCGCGCGCGCAGCGGGCCGTCGCCGACCACCAGCACCTGCGCCTGCGGCGGCAGGCGGCCGCGCGCGCTTGCGAGGAATTCGGCGAAGCCCTTGCCGGTATCGATGCGGCCGGCCAGCAGCACCTGGCCCGCCTTGGGCGTGCCGCCGTTTTCCGCCAGGCGCGCCAGCTTGCGGTAGTTAATGAAGTTGTGGATCACGCGCGAGCGCGACAGGTCGGCGTGCGGCAGCGCGCGCAGGAACTGGCGGCGCAGGAAGTCCGACACGAAGATGGTCTTGTGGCGGGCGAAAGTGCGCTCGGTCTCGTCGCGGTAGCGCGCCACCGCATGGCCCGACAGAAGGCTGCGTACCGGTCCGGGCGCCGCATGGGCGCAGGCGGCGCAGGCACGCGGTGAAGTCTCGGTACACACGGCGTCGCCCTTGAAGCGCAGGTGGGTCACGCATTCGCTGCCCTGGTCGTGGCGGGTCTGCACGAAGTTCAGCGCCGGGTCGACGTACAGCCCGGCCATGGGCAGGTGGCCGTGGTAGTGCACCACGTCGTAGTTGCCGATGGCAAGGGCATGCTCGGACAGCGCGCGCGCCACCTTCGCCGCGAACCAGGGCCGCTTGGCCGGATTGAAGAAGCCGAGCTGGGCTTCCTTCCAGCCCACCCGGCGAAAATCGAAACCCGGAACGAAGCGCCCCTGGAAGCCGATCTCCTCGGCGCTCTTGGGGTGGGCGCGGTCGGAACGGCCCATGATGTCGACGTGGTGGCCCTCTTCCATCAGGGCGTTCGACAGGGTGACGACATGCTTGGCCAGGCCGCCGAGCTGGGCGCCAGGCAAATCTTCCGAAACCATCAATATCCGCAAACTCAAGCTCCCTTCGCCTGCCAGCGCGACCAGCCCGACTTCAGGCGCGTCCACGCCATCAAGCGGTCGTCGCGCTCGACGACGAACAGCGCGCCGTGTACGCCCAGCAGCAGCACGGTCACGCTCAGAATGAACAGGAAATCCCAGGCCCCGCGGTCGAACAGCTGCTCGGCCGCGGTGGCGGCGACCGCCACCAGGGCGACGCCGAACAGGCCCGGCGCATAGCCCTGGCCTACCAGGCGCGCGAGCGTGGTGGGCACGGTACGCCCGTGGACGTAGACCAGGAAGATCGTGGTGAAGACAATCGAGGCGACCAGGTGGCCCCAGGCTGCGCCGTCGATCCCCCACCCCGCCACGCCGACGTAGACGATGGCGAGACCGGCCAGGGCGCGGGTGACGGCGAACAGGCCGGACACGCGCGGGTGGCCCATGCCGTCGTTCACGAGCGACGGCAGGCTGGTGAGCGAATCGACGAACTGCGACAGCGCCATCACGGCCAGCACCAGCGCGCCGTTGCGGGCAAAGGCATCGTTCATCCAGTAGCCGAGAATCTGGTGCGCGAACACCGCCACCAGCACCAGGATCGCGGCATTCAGGAACACCACGTAGCGGGTTGCCTTCAGGTAGACGCGGTCCAGGCGGGCATACTCGCCGCTGGCGGCCAGCGCGCTGGCGGCCGGGAAGAACACGCCGGACAGGCGGAAGGTCAGGCTCAGCACGCGGTTGGCGAGCGTGGCCGCCACCGTGAAGTAGGCCAGGCCGGTGACCCCGACCAGGGCGCCGATGATCAGCTTGTCGGCATGGGCATACGACAGGGTGGCAAAGCGCGACAGGAAGGAATAGGCGGAAAAGCCCAGCAGCGCATTGCGAAAGCTCGCCCCCGGCCAGCGCCAGCGCATGCCGGGCAGCAGGCGCCGGATCGCGCCCCACAGGATGCTGCAATGGATGGTGGAAGCCGCCACCCGCAGCAGGATCACTTCGAACAGGCCGTAGCCGAGCAGCAGCACGCCGACGGTGGCGAGCGGCACCAGGGTGCCGAACACCATCTCCAGGCGCGCCGAGATGTCGTAGCGCATCAGCGACTGCGGCACGCTGTTCAGGTAGCTCTGCAGCTGCCCGGCCAGGAAGCCGAGCGCCGCCAGCCGCAGCGTGGCGGTGGCTTCCGGCACGAGCCCCGAGGGCACGGCGAACACGCCGCCCACCAGCGCCGGCGCACTGAAGTACAGGCCAAGCGCGCCCAGCACCCCGATGCCGGCGTAGGTGGCCAGGCCGAAGGAGATGGTCTCGAAGATCCGGTTCTCGTCCTTGCGCGCATTGTGCTCGGCGATGTACTTCACCGAGCCGGCGGTGACGTTGATGTCGATGACGGCGAAATAGCCGACGATGGCCGTCACCAGCGAATACACGCCATAGCCGGCGTCGCCCAGTCCCTTGACGACCAGCGGTACGGTGCCGAGCATCACCAGCGCGGGAATGGCGGCGCCCAGCAGGTTCGACCAGGCGTTACGGGCAAGACGCAGGTTCATCAGGCGGGCACCAGGTGGGGACGCGGTGGCATGAAGGGCTTCACCACTGGTTTCGTCACGGGCGCCGCCTTGGCCACCGCCATCGCCAGGTAAGGCAGGGCGATGCAGACCGCCAGCATCTGGCTGGTGCGTACCTGCGGGAACGGCGTGCCGATCAGGAAGTCGGGAATCATGAAGGCCAGCCCCGCCACCCCGGCCGTGGCCAGGCCGAGCAGTTCAGGCGGCAATTGCTTCAGCGCGCGGCGCGCGAACAGGATGAAGGTGGCCAGGGTGCCGAACAGCAGGAAGGTGCCGACCAGGCCGCTCTTGAGCGCGATGTGCAGCACCCCGCTGTGCAGGAACAGGCCGCCGTCCGGGTTCTGCTGCCAGGAGATGTACTGGTAGCCGGTGTAGCGGCCCCAGCTGCCGATACCGGTGATGGGGTTGGCCAGGAAGTCGCCCAGGGCGAACTTCAGTTCGAGCACCCGTTCGCTCTCGGGCCCGAAGCGCTTGGACTGCATGTCGTAGACCAGGCTTCCCAGCCCTCCTCCCGCGCCCTTGGTCTGGGACAGGCGCTGCACCGCCACGTAGGCCAGGGCGGCGCCGACCACCGGCAGGCCGGCCGTCATCAGCTGCATGCGGCGCTTGAGCGGGAAGCGCATCATGATCACCAGGAAGGCCAGCATGAAGCCGATCCAGGCGCTGCGGCGGTAGGACAGCAGGATGCACATCGCCGTCGATATCAGGGTCATCCACTCGATGGTGCGCCAGAACTTCGGGCGGTCCGTCTTGACGGTCTGGAACAGGTGGACGGCGGCAATCGCGAAGGCGATGGTGCAGACCAGGCTGTCGTTGATGTCGAAGAAGGTCAGGCGGATCTTGATCGCGTTCAGGTTCGCGTACACATTGTTCGGGTCGCCCCCGAAGGCGGCCCAGCGTACCAGCCCGAATAGCGAGCGGCACAGGCCGACGATCAGGATGAAGTGAGTCAATTCCAGCACGTGCTCGCGAGTGCGGAAGGACAGCAGCATCAGCGAGATCAGCGGCGCCATCCAGACGATGTTGGAAAAGCCCTGTGGGGTCAGCGATTCGGCGACGCTGACCTCGTTCACCAGGCCGACGCCGACGTGCGCGGCCAGCAGCACCGCCCAGCACCAGAACCAGGGCCGCAGGTTGCAGGCCGGGGTCGGGTAGCGCTGGAAGGTGGCGGCGACTCTGGCGCAGGCCCAGGCGCCCAGCACGTACCACAGCACCAGGCCGAACAGCAGCACGCCCGAGCCGCGGCTGTAGATGCTGCGGCTGGCGAAGATCGCCATGTTGCCGTAGCTGGTGGAGTTCATGCAGAAGTAGACCGCCAGGTAGGGATAGACCAGGAAGCGCGGCCACACCAGGCCGACGCCGATCCCCGCGACGGCCGCGATCGACAGGCCGATGATGAAGGCCCAGGGCAGCGAGTAATAGACGTAAGGGATGATGGCGTTCAGGTTCATCGAGCGTCCTTGCCTGCGTCCTCAGCCGCGCGCCGGCAGCTGTGACCCACCTCGGGGCTGCGCATGCGCCTGGACCGGGGCCGTCCCGGCCAGCCCGGCGCCGAGCAGGCGCGCGCGGTCGCGCGGCGCCATCACAGTCAGCATGTCGGTGACGAAGCGGTCCTGCACTCCGTAGGCCTGGGTGTCGCTGGCCTGGATGGTCGAGACCCGCACCAGCATGCCATCCGGGATCTCGCCCGACAGGCCATAGGCCAGGCGGCGCAGCTTCTGCTGGATGCCGGCGCGCGCGGCGTGTTCGCCGATCGTGATCCAGTAGGTGATCGGCTCGTTGCGCTCGTGCAGGCGCGCCACCAGGCGCTTGACCGGCAGTTCGCCGAAGCGGGTCGGAAGATTGTCTTCCGCTTCCTTCTCCATCTGGAAACCCTGCGCCACGTAGCAGACCTCGGGCAAGTGCAACTGCAGCGACTTGCTCTGGTCGCCGCCATAGGCGATCGAGAGCATTACGCGCTGCCCTGCCTCGTTGATGTAGGTGCGCGACAGGGTCTGGTCATAGATCTTTTCCAGCACGCTCTGCTGTTCGGGATCGGGCTGGAGCGGCACCACCGAGGGGTCGATGCGCCAGTCGCCGAAGCGCTGGGGGATCATTTGCTCGAGGCTGAACTGTTCGTGGGCCTGCGGTACCCGTGCCTTGGGCGTCAGGGCGCCGGTCAGGGCCGAGGTGCCGGCCATGGCCAGGCCCAGCACCACGCTGATGGCGAAACGGCGGTTCATGTTGCCTCCTTCAGGGTGCCGCGACCTGGCGCGCTGCGGCGGCCGCCGCCCGTGCCCGGACCGCTGCCGCCGCCTTCGCGGCGCTTGATCCACCATTGCAGGCCGTTGTCGACCGCGAGGATCAGCAGCAGCGCGGTGATGAACAGCACCATGCCGGCGAAGCCGTGCAGGAAGCCCTGGCCGGCGGCGTCGCCGAAGTAATAGGTGATCAGGGTCAGCGCGATCACGCGGATCACGTTGGCAGTGAACGAGATCGGGATGATCAGGATCGCCAGCGTGATGTTGCGGAAGGCCGACGGGTGGCGCATCAGGTTCAGGTAGAACAGGCCGAGCGCTTCCAGTGTGAGCAGGGTCTGCAGGCCGGCGCAGGCATCGGCCACCAGCAGCTGGTACTGGCCCATCTGCAGCACCACGCCCGAGCGCGAGATCGGGTAGCCCAGCGCAAACAGGATGTGCTCGGTCACCCAGGAGACCGCCATCTTCATCGGCATCGTCACCGCCGCCACCAGCTCGCTCGGCAGCGGGATCAGGAACAGCATGAAAAAGAAGGGGAACCACAGGACGCGCAGTGCGCGGCTGCCGAACTTGAGCAGGATCACGGCCGCCATTACCACCACGATCGAGGCGACTTCGAACATCAGGATCTTTTGCGAGCGGCCCAACAGGTGGAACATCAGACCGATGGCCAGCACCGGCCAGCCGGCCCAGCTTCCCGCGGGCGTCGGTCCGACGGCGGCATTGAGCTCCGGCCACTTGCGCCAGATCAGCCACAGGGCCAGGAAGAAGATGATCGGACCGTGCCCCTGCTCTTCGCCGATCCAGGCGCCGGTGAACAGGTCGTAGAAGGTGGGGCCGAGCAGGATTGCCAGGCCGGCATAGACCGGCCACCATTCGGGCAGCGAACGCCGCAGGGCGTCGAGGGTACCGGCCAGGGTCGGCGCGCTGTATTCCGGCATTGCCGCCTGGTTCTGTGCCGCCGTCGCCATCTCAGAACTCCACCACCACCGAGCCGACCACCTCGGCGCCGGATTCGGCCATCTGTTCGGCCATGCGGCTGACGTTGGCGATGCGCGTGCGGTGCTTGCAGGCCACCAGCAGCACGCCGCCGGCGCGTCCGGCCACGGCCAGCGCGTCGGCCCCGCTTGCGAAGGGCGGCAGGTCGTACAGCACCACGTCGTAGCGCGACTCGAGCTGGGTATTCAGGTTGCGGAAGCCTTCACGCGCCAGCAGTTCCTGCGGGTTCGGCGGCAGGGTCCCGGCGGGCATCAGGGACAGGTCGACAAAGGCCGGCACGCGCTGGATGACGTCGAGGTCGGCGCGGCCGGCCAGCAGGTCGGACAGGCCCTGGCGCGGCTTGACGCCGAACATTTCCTGCTGGCGCGGGCTGCGCAGGTTGGCGTCCACCAGCAGGGTCTGTTCGCCCAGCTGCGAGAACACCACCGCGAGATTCGCCGCGAACAGGCTGGAACCGTCTTCCGGGGTGACGCCGGCGATCGCCAGGGCGCGCCGGCCGCGTGCGAACCAGCGCAGCATCAGCTGGCTGCGGATCGCGCGCAGGGCTTCGACCTGCGGCGAGAACGGGTCGTAGGCGGCCACCAGCTTGGGCGACAGGTTGGCCTGCCCTTTCTGCAAATACGGATAGGAGAACTGGCGCGCCAGCACCTGCTGGATATCGTCCTCGCTGACCAGCCCCAGGCGCACGGCCGCTTCGCCGAAGCGGATCCCGAGATCCTTCTGCATGCGCAGCACGCGTTCCGCGCTCTCGGGCGTGAGCTTACCGGAATCAAGCAGCAGCGCGCCCATGCTCGAGTCGAGCGGGGCACCGTTGTGGATCGCGCCCTCATGCGGTGCGCCGGTGGGCAATGCGGATAGCACGGATGAATTCATGGTCTGGTCCTATTCTTTTGGTTCGGAAGCGCCGCCCCCGGCGCACCTCGTGGGCGCGCCGGGGGCGTGCCTCAGTTCAGCCGCAGCAGGCGGCGCGGGGTCATCAGCGCGCGGATGCCGGCGGAGCGCGGGCGCTTCATGCGCCACTCGATGGTGCCGAGCACCGGGATGCCCAGCATGTCCTTGACGTCGCCGACGGAGCGCACCGGACGGTTCAGGAGTTCCAGCAGCAGGGCCAGGCCGACGCCGAGGATGGTGCCCAGCAGGATCGAGACCAGGGTGTTGAGCAGCACGCGCGGGCCTGCCGGCTCGGTCGGCGGCACCGCCGGGTTCAGGATCGAGATATCGGACTGCTCGGACTGGGCCTCGATGCGGGTCTGCGAGAAGCGCTGGCTGGCGGAATCGAAGGCGCGCTGTGCGCTGTCGAGGTCCTTCAGCAGTACGCCGAGCTCGTCGCGGGTGCGGTTCAGCTCGAGCACGCGGGTCTTCTGGGCGGCCAGCTCGGCGCGCAGCTCGGACTCGCGCTGGCGGTAGATCTGGGCGTTGGAACCGACACTCTTCGACACGCTGCCCAGGGCGGCGTTCAGTTCGGCGCGCATCTTGCCCACTTCGGCCGAGGCCGACTGGTAGGCCGGGTGGTTGCGGCCGTAGCGCGAGGCCGCCTCGGCCAGCTTGGCTTCGCCGCTGGCCAGACTCACGCGCAGGCTCTGGACCAGGGCATTGTTGGCGACGTCGGGCGAACCGACGCCGTTGGCCATGCTGGCGCGCGAGCTCGCCTCCATGGCCTGGGTCTGGGCCGCCACCAGCTGGGCCGACAGGTCGTTCAGGCGCGACAGCTCGACATCGACGCGGTTGTTGTCGAGGCTGACGATGCCCTTCTCCTGCTGGTATTTCGACAGGCGCGCCTGGGCCGCTTCCAGGTTGTCGCGCAGCTGCTTGGTCTGTTCGTTGAAGTAGGCCGAGGCCTTCTTGGCCGGCTCGGTCTTGAGCTGGACGGCGATCTTCTGGTATTCGTCGGCGAAGGCGTTGGCGACCGCCGCTGCAAAGGCCGGGTCGGCGCCCTTGAAGCTGATCTCGACCACGCTCGATTCACGCGAAGGCATGATCTCGAGTTTCTTCAGCAGCAGGTCGGCCAGCCAGTCGCGTACCGAGCCCTTGCCTTCGCTCGCTTCGCGCCACTGGGCCTGCACGGCCGGGCTGGAGGCTAGGCGCAGCGAATCGACCACGCGCAGGGCCACGTTCTTGCTGCTGATGATGTCGATCTGGGTCGCCATATAGCCCGGCATCAGGTTGCCCGGCATGGTCAGACCGCTCACCGGGTCCACGCCCTTGTAGTTCAACAGCACGGATGCGGTTGCCTTGTAGGTCTTCTGCTGGACCAGGCTCCAGCCCAAAGCGAGCAGGACTGTGACCAGCAGGGTCGACAGGATGATCTTCTTCCTGGCAAGAAGAATCAGCAGGAATTGATGAACGTTCATGGCCTTACCTTTGCATCAGATGCCTTGACAGCGGGGTGGACAGAAACACGACGGGTACTACCTTGCTACAAAAACGGAAAACGAGGCGCGGCTGCGGCAGTACCGTAGGGTGGGCGAATCTCCGCCCACGCGGTCAAATCACGGTACTGCAGCCTGCGCGGCTATTCGTCATCCGACGATCACCGCGTGGGCGGAATCCGCCCACCCTACGTAAAACGAAAAACCTCAGAACCACGATTCACGCACCACGATGACGTCGTCGACCTGGACCGGATCGCTGGCCTTGACATCCATCGTCACCGGGTTGCCGCTGGCATCCTTGCGGGTGATCTTCATGCCCTTGTTGCTGCCGCGCAGGCTCAAGCCGCCGCCGGCCGAGACGGCCTGCTGGACGGTCATGCCGCGCTCGAGGCGGAACGGACCCGGGCGCTGGACTTCGCCGGTGACATAGGCACGCGGGGCGCGCTCGACGTAGATGATGTCGCCGCCGGCCACTTCGTAGTCCTTGTTCAGCTCGCCTTTGCGGACCATGTCGACCACGTCGATGGTTTCGCGCGTGGTGTTGCCGTTGCGGGTGCGCACCAGGCTGATGATGTCGCCGCCATCGCCATGGATGCCGCCCGCCATCGCCAGCAGGTCGAGCACCTTGCGGCGCCCTTCCACCGCGTAGCGGCCCGGACGGTTCACATAGCCCAGCACCGAGACCTGCTGGCTGGCCAGCGTGGTCACCAGCATGTTGACCTGGGCTTTCTTGAGGTAGCCGCCCTTCTCCAGCATGTCACCGATCTTCTTTTCCGCGGCGGCCACCGACAGGCCGCCCACCGCCACCTGGCCCAGCAGCGGGAAGGTGATGTTGCCGCTTTCGCTGACCCGGGTTTCCAGCGACAGGTCGGGGCTGCCGTAGACCGACAGCTTGACCACGTCGCCCGGTCCCAGCAGCACTTCGGCGGCGCCTGCGACGCCCATGCTCAGCACCAGCGCAGCGGCCATCATCCACTTGACGAATCGTTTCATGATTGCTCCTTCACTCCTGTTGTTCGAATTGGTCGGGGACATCGCTTACTTCAGGCCTGCGACGCCGCGGTCGAGCGCCGCCTTGTCGGCTGGCGCGCCGGTGTCAGCGGCCGGCGCGACCGAGTTCTGCGCGGCCGGGGCCACGCCGGCGGCATCGGCGCCGGCGACGGCTGTTGCGGCCGGGTCCGCTGCGCCCGCTGCCGGCACGGCTGCCGGCGCAGTTGCCGGGGCGTTCGGGTTCGGAGCGTAGTCCTTGTTCAGGTAGGCAATCTTGGCGGTGCCGCGCAGGCGCTGGATTTCGGCGGCGGCCGCTTCCTTCTGCTTCTTGTTCATCAGGTACTGGCCGATCTGCGGGCCGGCAATCGCCAGGGTGACGGGCGCATCGCGCACTTCGGCGATCGAGATCAGCATCGCGCGGTCGCCTTCCTTGACGGCGAACAGCTGGCCCTTGTCCATCGACAGCAGCTTGCTCGACAGCTGGGGATTCAGGTCGGCGGTGCTGCGGGTGACCTGGGCGCGGCCGTACTTGATGTTGCGGGCGTCGAGGAAGACGGCGACTTCTTCCAGCGACTTGGCCTTGTCGGCGGCGGCGCGCACTTCCGGGGTCAGGTCGCTCGCCGCCAGGATCAGTTCGTTCATGGCGAACTGCTTGCGGTTGGCGAAGAACTGCGGGTTCTTGTTGAAGTAGTCTTCCACTTCGGCCGGCGACGGACGCACCGGCTCGCCCAGGCGCTTCTGCATGTAGGCCTGGGCGATGATCAGGGATCGGGCCCGCTCGATGGCCTGCATCACCTTCGGATCACGGTCGAGTTTTTCCTTGGCAGCCTCGCTTTCCAGCAGCTCGCGGTCGACCAGCGCCTGCAGGACCTGCTTGCCGGCCGCCTGCTGCTGCTGGCCCGACACGCCGAGGCGCTGCAGTTCTTCGTTCAGTTGCAGCACGGTGATTTCTTCGCCGTTGACGCTGGCCAGGGCCTGGCCCGGCTTCGATTCCTTGGGTGCTTCATCCTTGCTGCAAGCGGCCAGGCTTGCCGCGCACAGCACCAGCGCCGCCGCGGACAGCAGGCGCCGGGGGCTGGGGAAGGAAGTTTGGTTGGCTGCCAAATGGAAGGTTTTCAAGATAGTTTCCTCGACGTTGGTGAGCGGGAAATCCGCTTTTTTGTTCCTCTTGTTATTCCGCATTTCATTCGTGACCCGGAGCTGGATCGGGACTCAACCATTCTGGGTTCCACACGATTCGTTCTCTGTTCGTCAATTAACACTTTACTAGCGCGCCGAAACAATCGGCGCGCCATCGTCACGCTCAGGCGGCAACACGCGCCGCGCCGCCCGGCGCACGTCCCAGCAATTCGGCGGGGACGGCCTCCGGCCCTGCTTCCGCTTCTTCGTCCTGCTGGGCGACGAAGGCTTCGTAGGCGCGGCGCAGGCCGTCCTGCAGTGGCGTGCTGGCGCGCCAGCCGAGCGCGGCCAGCTTGGATACGTCGAGCAGCTTGCGCGGCGTGCCATCCGGCTTGGAAGCATCGAAGACGATGTTGCCGCGGTAGCCCACGGTCTCGCCTACCAGGCGCGCCAGTTCTGCGATGGTGACGTCCTGGCCGGTGCCGACGTTGATGTGCGAATGCATGGGGTCGGTATTCGCCGCATACACCTCGCAAGGCAGGTTCATCACGTAGACGCTGGCGGCCGCCATGTCGTCCACGTACAGGAACTCGCGCATCGGCTTGCCGCTGCCCCAGATCACCACTTCCGGCGCATCGTTGACGCGCGCTTCGTGGAAGCGGCGCAGCAGGGCCGGGATCACGTGGCTGTTTTCCGGGTGGTAGTTATCGCCCGGGCCGTACAGGTTGGTCGGCATCACGCTGCGGTAATCGGTGCCGTACTGGCGGTTATAGCTCTCGCACAGCTTGATGCCGGCGATCTTGGCCATCGCATACGGCTCGTTGGTCGGCTCGAGGATGCCGTTCATCAGGTATTCCTCGCGGATCGGCTGGGCCGCCAGGCGCGGGTAGATGCAGGAAGAACCGAGGAACAGCAGCTTGTTCACGCCGGCACGCCAGGCCTCGTGGACCACGTTGGCCTGCACCATCATGTTGTCGTAGATGAACTCGGCCGGATAGGTGTTGTTGGCATGGATGCCGCCCACCTTGGCCGCCGCCAGGTAGACCTGGTCGATGTGTTCGGTGCGGAAGAACTCCCGCACCTGGGCCTGGTCGGTCAGTTCCAGTTCGGCATGGGTGCGGGTGACGATGTTGGTGTAGCCCTGGGCGCGCAGGACGCGCACGATGGCCGAGCCGACCAGGCCACGATGGCCGGCGACATAGATGCGAGGCTGATTATTCAACACATTTACTCCAGTGAAAGTGCGACGTTGTAGCCATGCGAGGCGAGCAGTTTGTGGCGGCGCGCCGTGTCGAGGTCGTGCGCCACCATCTCCTTCACCATCGCTTCGAAACTGGTTGTCGGTTCCCAGCCGAGGCGCTCGCGCGCACGGCCCGGGTCGCCCAGCAGGGTCTCGACCTCGGTCGGACGAAAATATTGCGGATCCACCGCCACGATCGGCTGGCCGACCGCGACGCCGGGGGCGTGTTCGCCGTGCACGGCGGCCACCAGGCCCCGCTCCTCGACGCCCTGCCCCTGCCACGCGATCTCGATGCCGAGCTCGCGCGCCGCCACCTCGACGAAGTCGCGCACCGAATACTGGCGCCCGGTGGCGATCACGAAGTCTTCGGCCTTGTCCTGCTGCAGCATCAGCCATTGCATCTGCACGTAGTCGCGCGCATGGCCCCAGTCGCGCAGCGCGTCGAGGTTGCCGAGGAAGAGCTGGGGCTCGAGCCCCTGGGCGATATTGGCCAGCGCACGCGTGATCTTGCGGGTGACGAAGGTCTCGCCGCGGCGCGGGGATTCGTGGTTGAACAGGATGCCGTTGCAGGCATACATGCCGTAGGCCTCGCGGTAGTTCACGGTGATCCAGTAGGCATACAGCTTGGCCACGGCGTAGGGGCTGCGCGGATAGAACGGGGTCGTCTCGCGCTGCGGCGTTTCCTGCACCAGGCCATACAGTTCGGAGGTCGAGGCCTGGTAGAAGCGGGTCTTCTTTTCCAGCCCCAGCAGGCGGATCGCTTCCAGCAGACGCAGGGTGCCGATGCCGTCGACGTCGGCCGTGTATTCGGGCGATTCGAAGGACACCGCCACGTGGCTCATCGCGCCCAGGTTATAGACTTCGTCGGGCTGCACCTGCTGCAGGATGCGGGTCAGGTTGGAAGTGTCGGTGAGGTCGCCGTAATGGAGGATGAAGCGCGGATTGTCGGCGTGCGGGTCTTCGTAGATATGGTCGATGCGCCCGGTGTTGAACAGCGAGGCGCGCCGCTTGATGCCGTGAACCTCGTAGCCCTTCTCCAGCAGCAGCTCCGCCAGGTAGGAACCATCCTGGCCGGTCACGCCGGTAATCAGTGCTTTCTTCATATTCTTTTCCCGTGCGGAACAGACGAATCCCGTCCCGGCAGTTGCAAACTCATCAACGATTCTACGCAGCTGGCATGGTCACGCAAGCAAGATAGCAATCGTGCGCGTTGCTTTTAAGTCGGCTCTAAGCGAATTGTTTCCAACTCGAACTTAAAGTGTTTTCACTGGTAAATAACTGCATATTGCGAGCAGTTAATTACTTTTCGATGCAGCCGAATACCCTCGACTTTCCAGCTGTCCGACACCGGAATGCATGGCCGGGTTCAATGCGCGCAGAGTGCACGCTCAGTGTGCGTTCTCCCGCGTCAGCACTACCTTCACTGTCTTCACGATGATCCACAGATCGAGCCACAGCGACCAGTTGCGCAGGTAATCAAGGTCGTACTGGATGCGCGCTTCCATCTTGTCGAGGGTGGCGGTCTCGCCGCGCAGGCCGTTCACCTGGGCCCAGCCGGTGATCCCCGGCCTGACCTTGTGGCGCAGCATGTAGCCCTTGATCAGCTTGCGGTACTGCTCGTTGTGTGCCACGGCATGCGGTCGCGGTCCGACAAGGCTCATGCGTCCCTGCAGCACGTTGATGAACTGCGGCAGTTCGTCGAGCGAGGTGCGGCGCAGGAAGCCGCCGATTCGGGTCACGCGCTGGTCGTTCTTTTGCGCCTGCACCACGTTCGGGCCATCCTCGGTGACGGTCATCGAGCGGAACTTGTAGACGTAGATCTCTTCGCCATACAGGCCGTAGCGGCGCTGGCGGAAGATGATGGGACCAGGTGAGGTCAGCTTGACCGCGATGGCGATCGCCACCATCAGCGGCGCCAGCAGCAGCAGGATGATGCTGCCGATCAGGATATCGCTGCCGCGCTTGATCACGCTGTTGAAGCCCATGAACGGCGTTTCGCTGATCGCGATCACCGGCATGCCGCCCACGGTGTCGAAGCGCGCCTGCATCAGGTCGAACACATAGACGTCCGGCAGGAAGTAGACCGAGGCGGTGGTGTCCTTCAGCTCGTCGATCAGCTTGCGGATGCGCGGCTGGGCCGAGATCGGCTGGCTGATGAAGATCATCTTGATGTTGTGCTGGCGCACGTAGTGGCAGACGTCGGCCATGCCGCCCAGCACCGGGTGGCCGACTCCGCTCGGGCGGCGCTCGTCGTTGCGGTCTTCGAAAAAGCCGCAGACTTCCATGAACAGGTTCGGGTGGCGCTCGCAGACCTTGGCAAACTTGATGCCGACGTCGTTGATACCGACCACCACGATCGAGCGCACTTCGCGCGAACGGTCGCGGCTGCCGGTGGCCTTGCGCACCGCCAGGTGGCTGACCAGGATGGTCACCGGCGTGGCGATGAACCAAGCCAGCAGCACCCGCTCGTCGTAGAAATATTTCAGGCCGCTGGCCGAGCCCAGGAAATACAGCACGGCGATGGTCAGGCACCAGCCGAACACGGTATCCCGCGCATAGGCCAGCATGCGGCCGCTGCGCCAGGTGCGGTAGGGATCGACGTGCTGGTAGACCGAGGTGGAGATGAAGAAGGCCAGGATCATCAGCACCAGCGAGTATCCGGAGAACGGCTCACCGTAGTACAGCGTCGCGAGATACAGGGTCCCCATGATGATCAGGGGATCGAGCACGCGCTGAAAAAAGGAAATGATCGGGATATCGTTGACCGTCATAAGTCGCTTCGTGAAACCTGCTTCAGAACAGCACGTTCGCGTTCACCATCACGGTGTTGGCGTCAAACTTGCCCAGGTTCAGGGTCTGCGAACCGCTGCGCGACTGGTGCTGCCAGCCGGCCGACACGGCGATCTTGCGCTTGACCTGCCAGGTGGCGCGCAGGCTGGCGGTCCGGAGCGAGTCTTCCAGCGAGTCCGAGCCGGCAAAGGCGCGCCGCGGCTCGAAGGCGCGCTGCTCGTAGGCGGCGTTGGCGTCGACCTTGATCTTGCCGGTGGCCTGCCAGCTGGCGCCGACGCTGGCGCCGCGGTTCAGCGTATAGCTGACGATGCTGCTCTCGATCGGGGCGAATTCGCGCCATACCGAGGCGTTGTAGGTCACCTTGCCGCGCGGCTGGTAGAAGCCGTTCAGGCGACCGTTGAAGCCGCTGGTCTTGCCTTCGCCGAACGAGGGCTGCTCGCGCCGCACGTAGCCACCAAGGGCCTGCAGCGTGGTAGAGCCGGTGGCGTACCAGTTGACGCGCACCTTCAGTTCGTCCTGGGTGAAGTCGTCGGTGAGGCCGCCCGGGCTGGATGGGCGGCGGAACGGGTATTCGCCCTTGACCCGGCGCGCCACCAGGCCCACCGAGTTGCGCGTGCGCGGCGTGTACAGCAGTTCCAGTTCCGCGGCGCGTTCAGTGCGGTTGTTCCAGCGCTGGGTCAGCAGCTCGTATTCGTAGCGCTCGCGGGTGAAGCCGGTGCGCAGCTTCCAGCTCGGGTGCATCTTCCAGCCGGCATCGAACCACTGGCGACGGCGCTCGCGCACGTTGCGTTCCTCGCTGAAGAAGTCGGTGTACGAGGACAGCGAGCGGTCGTACAGGGTACCGGCCTGCCCTTCGAACTTGTTGCCCAGTTCCCAGAACCAGGTGGCCTGCATGTCGCGCCCGTTGTAGTCGAGCTGCTTGAAGAAGTCGAAGTCGACCTTCGAGGCCTTGGCCACCACCGCCACGCGCTGGCGGCTGATGCGCTTGTTGTAGACGACGCCTACCTCGGTCTGGCGCCAGCGGTCGCTGCGCTTGCCCTGGAAGGCGGGGCGGTTATCCGGCACCCGCAACAGGTTGTCGTCATAGCCCCAGCCGATGCCACCGTAGAGCTTGAGGCCTTCTTCCTGCTGGGCCGTATTCTGCGCTGCAGCGTGCTGGAGCGGGAGGATGAACAGTGCGCCGAGCAGGGCTGCCAGCGGGCGCAGTGTGTAAGGGCGTGAATGCATCATGTTGTTCGTCTTATCAAGAGTCATTGCGCGTGGAATATCAAGCCTGTGCTTACCAGAACGCCCAGCTGCCGGTCGCGACCACCCAGACCCCGAGCAGGCCATTGGTGACAGCGTGGGCGATTACCGCGGACCAGAGGTTGCGGTGACGCATGTACAGGAGGCTGTAGGCGACGCCGGCGACAATGCCGGCCAGCCAGAGGTTGTGCTCGAAGCCGAACAGGACGACCGAGACCAGGAAACCCTTGATGCCCACGCGCGCCGGGGCCAAAGCTTCGAAGTCGGCGGCATCGACCCAGCGCATGACGAAAGAGCGCCAGAACAGTTCTTCCATGACAGGCACCACCAGCGCTGCGCCGGCGATGCGGATGAGGATCAGGAGCCAGTCGAGTTCGCCGTTGGTGCGCGGGTCGTAGCCCGGGCTCGAGCCGACCGTCATCCAGGGCGCGTCGAGATTCACCCACAGCACCAGCACCAGCACGCCGACCAGCAGCGCAAGCAGCAGCTGCTTCAGACCAGGGAGCGGCGCGCGCAGCTCGTGGTAGCTGCGCCAGTTGACGCCCAGCAGCAGCGCGACGACGGCGATCTGCACCGGGTACAGCCAGCGCAGGTCGGCACGGGACATGCCCGTGCGTTCGAGCATGTCACCGAGGATGATGAAGAAGATATAGGCGCCGAATGGCAGGATGCGCGCCCAGGCGGCGCGGCTGAAGAGGGGTGCGTCGACCGGGAACGCGGGAGGTGCAGTTGGAGCGGTACGTGGATCGTTATGCTCGGTCATGTCCCGGTCTGGTCCTTTCCTTGCAGGCGCCTGGCCTGCCCCGTTCGTTACGCTACTCGCCCCTTGCGCGGGCTTCGATGCGCTCCCAGCGATTGAGAGCGTCGAGCAGCAGGTCGTCGATCTCGGCATGACGCTCGCTCAGACGGCGCGCGTCACCGGGATTCTGCTTGTAGAAATCCGCCGAGTTCAGCTGGGCTGTAATGGCGGACTGCTCATCTTCAAGAGTGGCGATCAGCTGGGGAAGTTCCTCCAGTTCGCGCTGTTCCTTGTAGCTCAACTTTACCTTTTTACCAGTCCCGCTCTGTGCGGTAGATGACATTTCACCAGCTTTGGCCGCGGGCTGCGTGGGGCTGGCGGATGCGGCTTGTACGGCCTTTTGTACCACGGACGCGGGCTTGGCCGGCTCGCTCGCACGCGCACGCTCCCAGTCCGTGTAGCCACCGACGTATTCACGCCACAGACCGTTTCCTTCGGCCACGATTACCTGGGTCACGACGTTATCGAGGAAGGTGCGGTCGTGGCTGACGAGGAAGACGGTGCCCGAATATTCCTCAAGCAATTCCTCGAGCAGTTCGAGGGTTTCGATGTCGAGGTCGTTGGTCGGTTCGTCCAGCACCAGGCAGTTGGCCGGCTTGGCAAACAGGCGCGCCAACAGCAGTCGGTTGCGCTCGCCACCGGAGAGCGACTTCACCGGCGAGCGCGCGCGTTCCGGCGCGAACAGGAAGTCGTTCAGGTAAGTCATCACGTGCTTCTTCTGGCCATTGATTTCGACCCAGTCGCTGCCCGGCGAGATGGTGTCGGCCAGGCTCGCCTCTTCGTTGAGCTGGGCGCGCATCTGGTCGAAATAGGCCACGTTCAGCTTGGTGCCCAGCTTGGCCGTACCGCTGTCTGCGGTCTCGTCGCCCAGGATGATCTTCAGCAGCGTGGTCTTGCCGGCGCCGTTCGGTCCGATCAGGCCAACCTTGTCGCCACGCATGATGGTGCCGGTGAAGTTGCTGATGATGACTTTCTCGCCGTACGACTTGGAAATGTTTTCCAGCTCGGCGACGATCTTGCCCGAGCGCTCGCCGGTGCCAACGTCGAGGCGTACCGTGCCCTGCTGCTCACGGCGTGCCGCGCGCTGCAGGCGCAGCGCCTCCAGGCGCCGTACCCTGCCCTCGTCGCGCGTACGGCGTGCCTGCACGCCCTTGCGGATCCATACTTCTTCCTGCGCGAGGAACTTGTCGAACTTGGCATTCTCGACTTCTTCGTTCGCCAGCAGTTCGCGCTTGCGTTCCTGGTAAGTCGAGAAATTGCCCGGGAAGGACAGCAGGCGGCCGCGATCGAGTTCGATGATGCGCGTGGCGACATTGTCGAGGAAGCTGCGGTCGTGGGTGATGAACAGCACCGAGCCGCGGAATTCGCGCAGCAGACCCTCCAGCCATTTGATGGAGGTGAAGTCGAGGTGGTTGGTCGGTTCGTCGAGCAGCAGCACGTCGGGTGCGGACACCAGGGCCACGGCCAGCGCCACGCGCTTCTGCATCCCGCCCGACAGCGTGCCCATCTTCGCTTCCCGGTTCAGTCCGAGACGGTCGAGCGTGGTGTCGACCTTGTGCGCCAGGTTCCAACCATCGATGGCATCGAGCTTGAGCTGGATCTCGTGCATGCGCTCCATCAGCGCCTCGTCGTTGTCGCCGCCGAACTGGCCGGTCAGCGACTCGTACTCGGCCAGCATGGCCTGCTGGTCACCCATGCCGGCCGCCACGGCGTCGAACACGCTGGACTCGGGATCGAACACGGGCTCCTGCTCGACGTAGGCGATCTTGACGCCCTGCTGCATGACCAGGAGGCCATCGTCGAGTTTTGAGCGGCCCGAGATGATCTTCAGCAGCGAGGACTTGCCGGTGCCGTTACGGCCGATCAGGCCGACGCGTTCGCCGGTCTCGAGGGAAAAGTCAGCGTGGTCGAGCAGCGCGACGTGACCAAAGGCCAATTGCGCGGAAGTGAGGGAAATGACAGCCATGATCCGTGAACCCGTCCGCCACCAGGGGCGACAGACGCAAAATGTTGAAAGAAGCGTGCATTGTACCGACTGGCGCGCCCGAGGCGCGGCTGAAGCACTACACAACGCGATATCTGTCCACGGAAACGTTTTTCCTGCAGAAAAATAATGCTAATGTGACTGCTTTCACCACGCGAGGGCGATCATGTTCAAGAAACTGGCAGCGGAAGCACTGGGCATCAGCGATATCGGCGTCATCGTCGGGCCTGCGGACTACAACAAGGTCGACGCCGACGATTACCTGTTCAGCGAAGACGGCGAGCAGATCTTCTTCCTCATCAAGAGCAAGAAGGACGAATACTGCTTCACCAACCTGGCGCTGATCCATGTCGACGGCGATTCGGCGGTGTCCTCGAAGCGATCGATCAAGCGCTACGACTACGCCTCGCACCAGGTCTCGAAGGTCAGCATCGAGACCGCCGGCACGCTGGACATGGACGTCGAACTCAAGTTTGACATCGACAACATCCGCTTCTCGATCGACATCAAGAAGACCTACATCGAACAGCTGAAGGACATCTACAAGGCCCTGATCACGATCGGCAAGCAGCAGCACCGCGACGCCGTGTGCCGCGACAATGCGCTGCGCACGCTGGATGCGACGGCCTCGGTGCACAAGCTGAACCTGGCGCCGGGCGAAGGTGGTCTGGTTGCCTCGTACGGGCAGCTACTGAGCGCGCTGAACACGGCGATGCTGGAGACGCATACCAAGCGCGACTTCAGTGACGTGTTCACCAAGTACATTCATAACTGATGTTCGCCGGCCGGAACGTCTGATCTTCCCGGCCGGATCTGTCGAGCGTCCGCTATCGGAAGCGGACATTTGCATTCACTGGGATTGCAAACATGATCCTGCGTAGACCACAGTTCCGCCCTGTCGGTGCGTTTGTGCTTACTCTGCTTCTTGCAAGCTTGTACTTCTGCTGCACGCTTGTGTTGCTTCCATCAAGCGTGAATATGCTGTCTAAGCTGCTGGGTCATGCGCTTTTTGTTTGGGTCCCTATCGCACTCTGTGCTCTGACGTATGCAATGACCGTTACCGATTCTTCACCTCGACTTGCGAGGTTGCTTCGTACTGCCGCTGCATCTACGCTAGCGCCTTCTCTGGCATTTGCATTCGTTGCGTTCGTAGGTTTCGTTTGGCTCGACTGGAAGATGTAATCGTCATGGAGAAGCTGCCGCGGGGATACCTGCCTTCGTAGGTCCGCAATGGGTCGGAAGCGGCCCCTACAATGCGTCCGCAACCGGCAAACAGCGGACAGTTACTCGTTCAAAATAAATGCGAATCCTCCAGTTAGGAAGAACGAAGACATGCGCCTTCAAGGAAAAGTTATAGAGTGGAACGATGAGCGTGGTTTTGGTTTCGTAATCCAACACGGGGCAAATGAGCGAACCTTCCTGCATATATCTGCACTTGGCAGGACGAAAAAAGGTCGTCCACGTCTGGGAAGCTTGGTAACCTATGAGATTCGGCGAGATGAAAAAGGCCGACCCCAGGCAATTGCTGCTGAGCTCATTGGAAGCAAGCCATCCAGGCAAAGTTCTTCAGGCGGCTTATCTTCTGCGATATTCGGCTTGGTGCTTCTGCTCATGCTTGGATATGTCGGTTATGTTCGGCACTCAAACCAAGACAGCACAATCCCCGCGAGCGTATACAAGATCGTTTCGGCTAGAGACGCACTTAGGCCGCATCCAGAGTTTCAGTGCACACCAGAGAAGAACTCGTGTTCAAAAATGGGATCGTGTGCTGAAGCACTGTTTCACCATGAACGATGCAAGGTTCCTGACATGGACGGCGACGGCGACGGAATCCCGTGTGAGCAACAATGGTGCAATTAAAAAGGCCCAACAATCCATAGCTGCTCTGCGGGCAACAGCCTGGTACGCAGAGCCGTCATTACAGGGTCAAGTCTGACATTCAGACACAAGCTCAGCGCTTATCCACGAGCTGCGTGCGGATGTTCTTGCATACCGGACTTAGCTGATAGTATCCAACAAGCCTAAAGCCGAGTTCGTGTCCGGATGTCAGACCTGACCCCGGTTCCGTGGACGCACTGGAATTCGTCAGTCCGCCGCGCCTCGCCCTTCCGCCGTCGCCAGCCACGCCGCCAGCGCATCGGTCTCGACCGGCTTGACGAAGTGCGCATCGAAACCCGCCGCTTCGGTCTCGCGCCGGTCGTGCGGCTGGCCGTAGCCGGTCATCGCCGCCAGGCGTACGTCTTCCAGGCCGGGCATCTGGCGCAGGCGGCGCGCCAGTTCCTTGCCGTCCATGCCCGGCAGGCCGATGTCGAGCAGGCAGACCTGGGGCATGACCTGGCGCGCCCGCTCCAGCGCCGCGGCCGCGCTGAACTCGACACAGACGTCGTAGCCGAGCAGGCCCAGGAACATCGCCACCAGTTCCGCGGCATCGGTATTGTCGTCGACCACCAGCACGCGCAGCGCGGCGGGAGCGGCCTGCGGCTCTACGCCGTCCGCCTGCGCCTGCGTGGCGCCGCCCTGTTCAGGCAGCGGCAGGCTGACGGTAAAGGTGCTGCCGCGCCCTTCTCCCTGGCTGGCAGCGCGCACCGTGCCGCCGTGCAGCTCGACCAGGCTGCGCACCAGCGCCAGGCCGATACCGAGCCCGCCCTGCGCGCGGTCGGAGCTGCGCGTCCCCTGGTGAAACAGCTCGAAGGCGCTGGCGACCAGCTCGGGCGACATGCCGATGCCGTTGTCGCGCACGGACAGCACGGCGCGGCCCTCGTCGATGCCGGCCTTGAGCACGATGTGTCCGCCCGCCGGCGTATAGCGGGCCGCATTGCCGAGGATGTTGGCCAGCACCTGCACCAGGCGCTTGCGATCGCCGCGCACCCGGATACCGGCGGCGCCGGCCGCCTGCAGCTCGAGCCGGTGCGTCCTGCCCTCGACCAGCGGGCGCACCTGCTCGACGGCGTCGTCGATTACCTGCGCCAGGGTGAGGTCTTCGCGCTCCAGGGTCACGAGTCCGCGGGTGACGCGCGAGACGTCCATCAGGTCGTCGATCAGGCCCGTCATGTGGGCGGTCTGGCGCGAGATCACGGCGCCTACCTGGCGCACGCGCGCCGGGTCCTGCGCCGCCATCGTCAGCAGTGAAGCCGCGGTGGCGATCGGCGCCAGGGGATTGCGCAGTTCGTGCGCCAGCATCGCCAGGAATTCGTCCTTGCGCCGGTCGTTTTCCTGCAGCGCCTGCTGGGTCAGTTTCTGTTCGTGGATATCGGTGCAGGTGCCCATCCAGCGCACGATGCTGCCGTCCTCGGCGCGTACCGGCAGCGCGCGCCCGAGCGCCCAGCGGTAGTGGCCCGAGTGGTGGCGCAGGCGGTATTCGATCTCGTAGGGTTCGCCGGTGCGCAGCGAATGGCGCCACTTGTCCCAGGCTGCCGCCTGGTCGTCCGGATGGAACAGACCGTTCCAGGCGTCGCCGTCGGTCGAACCGTAGGGCATGCCGGTGAAGGCATACCACTGGTCGTTGTAGTAGTCGTGGAAGCCGTCGGGACGGGTCGACCACACCGCCTGCGGCATGGCATTGGCGATCACCCGGAAGCGCGCTTCGCTTTCCTTGAGGGCGCGCTCGGCGGCGCGGATGCCGGAAATGTCGAGCACGTAGCTGATGCCTTCGTCCGGATTGCCCTCGACGTTCGCGGCGCCGAGGTAGACGGCGGCGCGGCTGCCGTCGCTGCGCAGGTACTCCTTCTCGTAGGGTTCCATCACGCCGGTGGCGCGCAGCTGGGCCCAGCCGCGCTCGTCCGCCTCGCGCCACTCGGGCGGCGTCAATGCCCGCCACGACAGGCCCGCGCGCTCGAACTCGGCGCGCGTGACACCCAGGATGTCGAGGAAGGCATCGTTCGGATCGAGCAGCGCGCCGTCGGCGCGGTACTGCACGATGCCGAGCACGTTCGATTCGGCCAGGCGCCGGAAGCGCGCCTCGCTGCGCTGCAGGCGCGCCTCGGCCTCTTTCTGGGCAGTGACATCGAGCGCGATGCCAGGCAGCCATTCGGGAAGCCCGTCGGCCCCAAACGTCACCTTGCCGCGCGCCTCGACGTGGCGCCAGCTGCCGTCCGCGGCGCGCAGCCGGTAGTTTTCGCTGAAAGCGTCGCCGGTGCTCAGGGCATGCTCGATGTGCGCCCCTACCTTGGCCACGTCGTCGGGGTGGATCGCGGTCAGGTAGGCCTCGATAGGTCCGCCGTCGGCATCCCGGTCCGAGACGCTGTACATGCGCGCCAGGTTGGCGTCCGCATACACGCGGTTGGCGCGAATGTCCCAGTTCCAGGTCGCGACCTGGGCAGCGCCGAGCGCGGCTTCCAGGCGCAGCTGGGCGTCGTGCAGCGCCGCCTCGCTGCGGCGCCAGGCGTCGATATCGGTCGTCTCCAGCACCACGCAGCTGAAGCCCAGCACCGTGCCGTCCAGGCGCCGCAGCGGCGAATACGTAAAGGAGAACGAGACCTGCTCGTCGACCCCGTTGCGGGTCACGACAAAAGGAGCATGCGAGAAACTGGTCGGCTGGCCCGCCATCGCATTTGCCACGGCAGGCGCCACGGCCGGATAGGCCTCCGGCCAGACGTGCTCGAACGACTGTCCCAGCGCATGCGGATGGCGCAGCCCCAGGATCGGCACGTAGGCGTCGTTATAGAGGAAGGTTTCGGCCTCGCCCCAGACCATGAACATCGGCACCGCCGCATCGAGCATCTGGCGGAGCGCATACTGCAGCGCCGGTTCCCACCCGGACGGCTCGCCGCAAGGCGTGGCGCGCCAGTCATGGGCGGCCATCAGCGTCTCGACGGTATCGGACTTGCCGGCGGGCGTGGGAGCGGTGAGGAACATCGAGCGGGTCCGATTGAATGACGGGCGCCGCCCGGACGGGCCAGCGGAGCGGCAAGTATAGCCGGGCGGAAAAGCGCTTGCCCGGATGGGCGGAGAATGGTGTCGCCAGCAGGAATCGAACCTGCATCTAAGTCTTAGGAGGACCTTGTACTATCCATTGTACTATGGCGACACGCGCAGACCGCTATTGTACCAGTCGTCTTGCCAAAGCAGAACTGCCGTCCTCCCGAAGCATGGCCCACTGTCGAAAAATCTTACAGAACATCTCCTATCAACAGAGGCATCCTTGGCAACTCATTGATTTCCATAAATATTTCTACTATGGCATAAAACTTGCTTTATAGATAGCATAGTTTCTCCATTAGAAATAATATGACAATGAATGCAACCCGCCGAATCGCTTTTGCTGTGCTGTACTTGCTGGCAGCGCTGACTACTCCCGCTGCGCAAGCGGCGCCAATTTTCGCGGTCGACGTCAAGATTGGCGAAGCAAAGATGAACAATTCGAGTGACGCAGCCGAGCTCGACATGCTGCGCAAACTGTCTGGCGACAAGACCCTGTTCCTGAGCGGCAAGGCTGATGCGGACCTCATCAGCGCCAGCGCGGTGCCCGGCATGCCCGGCGCCTGGTTCTTGACCGACCTGACCCAACCGGGTTACTTCGCATTGAAGTTCGGCACCGGCGGCACCAATGCCACCGCGACCACCTTCTTCTTCCGCAACACCGGCAACCTGAGCCAGCTCGTCTGGACCGACGACCAGGTGCAGTTCCTCACTGGCGGCGCCTGCGCGAACAACCAGAGCAAGTGCAATATCGGCCGCCTGAGCCACTACACGACCACCATGGGCGTGTCCTACGACCAGGTCGAGCTGCCGGAACCGGGCGGCATCGTCCTGCTCGGCCTGGGCCTGCTCGCGGCAACGGGTGTACGCCGCCGTCGCGGCTGATGGCTACTTCGGGTCGGCAATCCTGAGCCGGCCCTTCATCGAGGCCAGCAGCCCGATCAGGCTGGCCTTGTCCTCGGCCGGGATATCGGCCAGCATCTCTTCGATCCAGCGCTCGTGGACCGCCGCCATGTCGGCAAAGGCCTTGCGGCCGGCCGGCGTCAGGCGCACCGCCCAGGCGCGCCGGTCGTGCGGGTCGGGCATCCGCTCCACCAGCTTCTCGCGCTCGAGCTGGTCGGTGATGCCGGTGACGTTGCCTCCCGTGACCATCATGCGCTTGGACAGCTCGCCCATGCGCAGGCCCTCGGGATGACGCTCGAGCTGGGCCATCAGGTCGAAGCGCGGCAGCGTGATGCCGAAACTGGCGCGCAGCCGGGCCCGGATCTCGTTTTCGATGCGCACCGTGCACGACAGCATGCGCAGCCACAGCTTGAGCGACTGGTGGTGTTCCTGCCGCAAGCGGCTTGCCAGGTCGAACTCGTCTTCCCTGCCCTGCCCGCCATCCTCGAGATCCGACATGTTTTCCTCAGACCGCATCCAAGCGTAATTTAAACCGTTGCAGTTTACCGGTTTCGGTCCGCGGCAGTTGTTCGCGGAAGCGCACCACGCGCGGGTACTTGTAGGGCGCGATCTGGGCCTTGACGAATTCCTGCAGGGCCAGCGCCGTCTCGCTGCTCGGCGCGACGCCCGGTTTCAGCACCACATGGGCCTCGACCACCTGCCCGCGCTCCTCGTCCGCCCGCCCCACCACGCCGCATTCGGCCACCGCCGGATGGTGCAGCAGCGCTTCCTCGACTTCGGCGCCGGCGATGTTGTAGCCGGCCGAGATGATCATGTCGTCCAGCCGCGAACGGTAGTAGAAGTAGCCGTCGGCATCCATCTCGTAGGCGTCGCCGGTGATGTTCCAGCCACCCTGCACGTAGTTGCGCTGGCGCGGGTCGCTAAGATAGCGGCAGCCGGTCGGCCCTTTCACGGCCAGGCGCCCCACCACGCCCGGCGCTGCCGGCTGTCCGTCCTCGTCGAGGATGCAGGCGAGGTAGCCCGGCACCGGCTTGCCGGTGGCGCCAGGGCGCACGTCGCTGCCGGCGGCGGAGATGAAGATGTGCAGCATCTCGGTGGCGCCGATCCCGTCGATCATCTCGAGGCCGGTCGCAGCCTTCCACGCTTCGCGCGTCGCTACCGGCAGCGCTTCGCCGGCCGACACGCTGCGCGTCAGGCTGCTCAAGTCAAAGCGCGGCGCCAGCTGGGCCATCTGGCGGTAGAAGGTGGGCGCGGTGAAGCACACCGTGGCGCGCCGTTCCTGGATCGCGGCCAGCAGGCCTTCCGGATTCAGTTTTTCGATCAGGACCGCGCTGGCGCCCACCCGCATCGGAAACAGCAGCAGCCCGCCCAGGCCGAAGGTAAAGGCCAGCGGCGGCGTGCCGATGAAGACGTCCTCGATGCGCGACTCCAGGGTGTAGCGCGGGAAGCAGTCGCAGATCGCCAGCAGGTCGCGGTGGAAGTGCATGGTCCCCTTCGGAACGCCGGTGGTGCCGGAGGTGAAGCTGATCAGGCAGACATCGTCGGCGGCCGTGTCTAGCGCGGCGAAGGGGGCGTCGTGGGCCGCCATGCGCCGCTCCAGTGCATCCGGCGCGTCGGGATCGTCGAACAGGACCAAGGGAAGTCCACCCGGCTCCATCGCATCGACCTCGGCGCGCAGCGCGGCCGCGCACAGGACCGCGTCGACCCGGGCGCGCGACGCGATGGTACCCAGCTCGCGGGCACGCAGCAGCGGCATGGTGGGCACCGCGATGCAGCCGGCCTTGATCACGGCCAGGATGCAGGCCGCCATCATCGGGCAGTTGGCGCCGCGCAGCAGCACCCGGCTGCCGGTCGCGAGCTCGAGGTCGTGGTGCAGCACATGGGCGATGCGGTCGACCCGCGCGCGCAATTCGGCATACGTCAGCCGTTCGCGGGCGCCGATCAGGGCCGTGCGTTCGTCCCAGCCGCGCAGGGTGGCGGCGTCAAACAGCTCGGCCACGCAGTTGAGGCGCGGCGGGTACTGGAGCTCGGGCAGGTCGAAGCGCAAT
This sequence comes from Massilia sp. IC2-477, assembly GCF_020707265.1. Taxonomy (GTDB): domain Bacteria; phylum Pseudomonadota; class Gammaproteobacteria; order Burkholderiales; family Burkholderiaceae_D; genus Telluria. The sequence continues at coordinate 695,515 of NZ_JAJFEQ010000001.1, read as the reverse complement.
TCCGGCCACTCGTCCAGCGGTGGCAGCATGGCGCGGGCGAAGCCGTCGGCATAGCCGGACGGCGCAAGTGCTGCGGAGGCATCGGTCATGTCGGGTCCCTGTGAAAGTCCGGCAGTGGTGCAGCAAGGTCGCGGATTACTTTAAATCTAAAGTAATTGGCCGGCAAGCGAAATCAGGGCTGTGCTTGCGCGCGCGCCTGTTGGCGCAGAACACCGCCCAGGGCCTGGGCCAGCGCGGTCTGGGCGAGCTGCGCATCGTCCTGCACGCCGGCGCTGCGCAGCCGCGCGGCGCCATCCGCCAGCCCGAGCGTGGCGCAGCCTTCGGCCAGGCGCTCCAACTGCGCCGAGCGCGCCAGGCTCGGGAGGGACGCGATGGCCGGTCCCGCCTCTTCCAGCTGGCGCTGCAGGCCGCCCAGGTAGAGCAGCAGGCGGTCCAGGCTGACCCCGAGGCGCTGCGCGACCTCGGCCGGGTCGGCATCGGGCTGCACCAGGCGCGCGAGCTGGGCCCGTACCTGCCCCGCCGCGAAGGGTTTCACGATGTAGCCGTCGGCGCCCAGGCGCCCGGCTTCGGACAGGGTGTCGCCGTCCGAAGCGGCGGAGACCAGCACCACCGGCAGCGCCGCCAGCACCGGATCGGCGCGCACCCGCGCCAGCAGGCCCATGCCGTCCAGGTTCGGCATGCGCAGGTCGCAGAACATGATGCCGGGGCGCAGGCCGTCCGCCAGCATGCGCCAGGCATGCTCGCCGTCCTCCGCCTCCACGATCTCGAATTGCCCGCAGTTGTCGATCTGATGCATCAGCATCATGCGCGCCACCACGTCGTCATCCACCACCAGCACCTTCATCCAGTCCGTGCTCCCATGCCGTTTCCTGTAGTTGCCATTATAGGCACAGCTGCGCTCAGGACTGCTCGAAAGCGTCGAGCTGGGGCTGGAGCCTCGCCAGGCCGGCCAGCACGCGCGGCAGGTGGCCGGCGTCGGCGGCTGCTTCCAGTTCGGCGCACAGCGCGCCCAGCGTGGTTTCGCCGAGGTAGGCGGCGCTGCCGCGCAGGCCGTGCAGCACCCGGCCGGCCGCATCCAGGTCGCCGCTGGCCAGCGCCGCATCCAGTTCGGCGCGGCGGCGCGGCAGGTCGGCGGCGAAGGCGGCGCGCAGGCGGCCGGCCAGCGCATCGGCCGCTTCCTTCGGCGCCGGCGCAGGCGCGGTGGTGACGCCGAACATCGCGTCCAGCACCGCCACCGTCGGCGCCGGTGTCGGCGCAGGCATCGGCGGCAGCGTGATGCCGCGCGCCAGCTGGCGCTCGATGGCGCGCGAGATCTGCTGGTGCAGCGCGTCCTCGTCGATCGGCTTGGTCAGGAAGGCATCCATGCCGCAGGCCAGGTAGCGCGCCCGGTCTTCGCCGCTGGCGTTGGCGGTCAGGGCCACGATCATCAGGTGCGGATCCAGCACCCGCGCCTCGAACGTGCCCCCGGCGCGGATGATGCGGGTGGCGCTGGCGCCATCCATCTCCGGCATGCGCCCGTCCATCAGCACCAGGTCGTAGCGGGTGCGGGCGCAGGCCGCCACCGCCTGGACGCCGTTGTCGGCGATGTCGATCTGGTGGCCCATCTCCTCGACCATGGTGCGGGCGATGATCTGGTTGGTCGGGAAGTCCTCGGCGCACAGGATGCGCAGGCGATGGGTGTGCGGCGCGCGCTGCGCGCTTTCCACGTGGGCCGGCTCGACGCCGTCGGCCAGCGGCAGCAGCACGCTGAAGGTGCTGCCCTTGCCCTCGAGGCTGTTGACGCCGATGGAACCGCCCATCAGGGCCACCAGCTGGCGGCAGATCGCCAGGCCCAGGCCGGTGCCGCCGTAGCGGCGCGTGGTGGTGGTGTCGGCCTGCTCGAATTTCTGGAACAGGCGCGGCAGCGCGTCGGCCGGGATGCCGATGCCGGTGTCGCGCACCGTGAAGCGCACCATGTTCCAGCCATCGCCGCGCACCTGGTCATCGCCCCGCAGCTCGACCCCGAGCGTGATCGAACCGGAGCGGGTGAACTTGAAGGCATTGCCGACCAGGTTGACCAGCACCTGGCGCAGGCGGGTCGGATCGCCCACCACGAAGCGCGGCAGCACCTCGTCCACCACCACCTCGAAGCCGACGCTCTTTCCGGCCGCCTGCTCCTCGAACAGGCTGGCCACGTTGCGGATCATGGCATGCAGGTCGAAGTCGATGTTCTCGATGCTCAGCTTGCCCGCCTCGATCTTGGAGAAGTCGAGCAGGTCGTTGATGATCGCCAGCAGGGCCTGGGCATTGCCCTGGCCGCGCTCGATCTGCTCGCGCGTGGTCTCGCGCAGGCTGCCGTCGCGCAGCGCGAAGCCGAGCATGCCGATCACGCCGGCCAGCGGGGTGCGCATCTCGTGGCTCATGTTGGCCAGGAATTCGGACTTCTGGCGCGTCGCGTCCTCGGCGCGCTGCTTGGCCTGGCGCAGGAATTCCTCGTTCTCCTGCAGCGCGCGGTAGGCGCGCGCCAGCTCGTTGGACTGCTGGCGCACGCGCTGCTCCTGGTCGCGCAGCTCTTCGGTCTGGCGCTCCAGCGTGCGGTTCTGTTCTTCCACCTGTTCGGTGCGCAGGCTGACCTGGCGCGCCAGCTGCTCCTTCTGGCGGCGCAGGCCGGACATGCGCATGCGGTTGGCCGCGTACAGCAGCGCCAGCGCGAGGAACAGGACGATCGCGCGGAACCAGGGCGTGCCCCAGGGCGGCGGCTCGATGGTGATCGCGAGCGCCGCCACCTGGTCGCTCCAGACCCCGTCCTTGTTGGCCGCGCGCAGGCGGAACACGTAGGTGCCGGGGTCGAGGTTGGTGTAGGTGGCGAAGCGCTTGGCGGCGTCGCCTTGCACCCAGTCCTGGTCGAAGCCGTCGAGGCGGTAGGCGAAGCGGTTGCGTTCCGGCGCGGCGAAGTGCAGCGCCGAGAATTCGAGCGAGAACACCGAGGCGCCAGCCGGCAGCGTCACCGTCTCGGCATGCTCGACCGGGCCCTTGAGCACGCCCGGCAGCACTTCCTCGGCCGGCCGGTTGAAGATCGTCAGGCCGGTGATGACGGGTCGCGGCGCCATGCGGTTGTCGCGGATCGCGCGCGGGTCGAAGGCGGTGATGCCGTTGAAGCCGCCGAAGTACAGGGTGCCGTCGGCGCCGCGCACCGCCGCGGCGTCGAAGAAGGCGCCCTCGGTCAGGCCGTCCGCCGCCGTGTAGTTGCGCCAGCGCTTGTTGACCGGATCGAAGCAGGAAAGTCCGCTGGTGGTGCTGATCCACAGGCGGCCGTCGCCGTCTTCCAGGATCGCGGCCACGGCGTCGTCCACCAGGCCGTCGCGCGTGGTGTAGCGCACGAAGCTCACCGAGCCGTCGGCGGCGGTCACCATGCGGTTCAGCCCAACCGCCGTGCCGACCCAGACGTCGCCGCGGCTGTCCTCGAACAGGTCATGCACTTCGTCGTGGCTCAGGCTGGCCGCATCGTAGGGGTCGTGGCGGAAGTGGCGGAAGCGCCCGCTGGCGGGATCCATCAGGTCGAGGCCGTCGAAGGTGCCGATCCACATGCGCCCGCGCCGGTCCTGCAGCATCGGGCGCACGATGTCGTCGGCGAGGCTGGTCGAGCGCGCGGGGTCGTGGCGCCAGCTCTCGACCGCGCGCGTGCCTGGCGCAAGGCGGTGCAGGCCGCCGCGGGTCGCGATCCAGATGCTGTCGTCCGGCGTGGCGTACAGGGCGCGCACGTTGTTGGCGTCGGCATCGCCCGGCAGCCTGCGGCGCACGAAGCGTCCAAGGGCCGGATCGAAGGAAGTCAGGCCGGTGCGGCTGCCGATCCACAGCATGCCGGCGCGGTCGCGCGCCAGTGCGGATGCCGGCAGGCCGGCCAGGCTGTTGGGCTTGGCGGGGTCGGGCCGGTACACGGTGGTGTAGCCGGTGGCCGGGTCGATGTGGTTGAGGGCGCTGCCGGTGCCGACCCACAGGCGCTCGTTGTCGCCGCGCGTGTCCATGAGCAGCGCGCGCGCCTTGTTGTCCGCCAGGGTGTTGGGCACGTCGTCGCGGCGCACGATGCGGGCGAAGCCGCCGCTGCCCAGGTCGACCCGCGACACGCCCGCATACCAGGTGCCGACCCAGAAGGTGCCGAGGCGGTCGCGGTACAGCGCCGAGACCTGGTTGTCGCCCAGGCTGTGGCGGTCGGTGACGGCGTGGCGGTGGTTGTCGAAGCGGTCCTCGCGGCCGCGCCAGCGCAGCAGGCCGTCGTCGTGGGTGCCGACCCAGATCTCGTTGCCGGCGTCGCGGTACAGGGTCGTGATCCACCACGGACCGACGCCGTCCTGTGCATCGAAGCGCTTGACCTTGCCGGCGTCCGGGCCGGCCAGTGCATGCCGTTCCAGCCCGCCCAGGCGCCCCACCCACAGGCGCTGCTCGCCGTCGATCATCAGGGCATGCACCGGGTTGCTGCGCGGCCCCAGGCCGGAAGGATGGTGCTCGATCCGTTCGCGTTTCGGGCCGAGGCTGTCCAGTCCCCCGCCGGTGCCGATCCACAGGCGCCCGGTCGTATCCAGCACCAGGGCGTTGACGTTGTCGTCGCTCAGGCTGCGTTCGTCACCGCGTTCGTGGTGCCAGGTGGTGAAGCGGCGCAGCGCCGTGTCGAAGTACTGCAGGCCGTCGTTAGTGCCGATCCACAGCCCGTCGCCGCCGTCGCCGACGATGGCGTTGATGTGGCGGTTGCCATTCCCGCGCCTGGCCGTCTCTTCCGGCACGAACAGGGTAAAGGACTGGGTCGCCGGGTCGTACAGGTTGAGGCCCCCGTCGGTGCCGAGCCACAGGCGCCCGTGGCGGTCCAGGTGCAGGACCCGCACCCAGCTGTTCGACAGCGAATTGGGCTTGCCCGGTACGCTGCGGTAGTTGATGACGCGGTAGCCGTCGAAGCGCGACAGGCCGTTCTGGGTGCCGAACCACATGAAGCCGTCGCGGTCCTGCAGCACGGCCAGCACGGTTTCCTGGGGCAGGCCCTGGCCCACCGACAGGTGCTCGAAGCGCAGGGTCGGGCGTGGCGGGCCGGCCAGCGCGCCCGCGCACACGGCCAGCAGCAGCATGCTCGCCAGGAGTCTAAACCAGGCCTTCATTGCGGGAAAAAGGCCAGCACGTCGTCGCGCCGTGCCAGGGTGTCGTGTTCGCCGAGGCGGATCAGTTCGCGCGTGTAGCTGCCCTCGAACAGCAGGTAGGACGCGAGCGCCGCGCCGCGCGTTTCCAGCGCCCCGATCCCGCCCAGCAGGGTGCGCACCGGCGCCGGCAGGCTATGCACGTGGCGCAGCGCGATGTCGTCCAGCCGCTCCGAGGGGGCGATCACCAGCAGTTCCATGCGCCGCAGCGGCAGCGCCGCGCGTGCCTCCAGCGGCACCCGCTCGAGGGTCTGGTTCACCCGCTGCAGGCGCTCGATGTCGGCCGCCAGGCTGTCGAGGAAGATCGAGGACAGCGCATGGCCGGCGATCTGCGCCAGGCTCGGATAGCCGCTGGTGGGCACAGGGTCGACCGCCGGCTCCGCCATGCGTCCCGCCCCCACCACCAGCACCCGGGTCGCGCCCAGGTGGATGGCCGGCGCGATCGGCGCCAGCTGGCGCATCGAGCCGTCGCCGCAGTATTCGCGCCGTCCGGCCAGGTACAGCGGCACCGCCGGGAAGATGAAGGGGATGGCGCTGGAAGCCAGCAGGTGCTCGACCCCGATCTGGGTCGACAGCGCCAGGCGCTGGTGGCGCTGCCAGGGCGTGATCTCGCGCGCCGCCTGGTAGAAGGTGATGTGGTGGCCGCTGCTGTACGACGAGGCGGTGATCGCCAGCGCATGCAGCACGCCATCGGCCAGCGCCGCGTCCAGCCGCGGCAGGTCGAGCACGCGGTGCAGCAGGCCGGCCAGCGGGGTGTTGTCGAGCAGGGACTGGGGCGGCGCCGCTCGCCACTTGCGCAGCAGCCAGCCGAACGAGAGCAGCGAAAGCCAGCGCGCGCCGGAGCGCAGCACGGCCAGCGAATCGGCGCGGTAGACCTGGTGGGCGGCCACGCTTTCCCACACGCCCAGCAGGCCGCGCACGGCACTCGTGAAGTCGTCGGCGCGGCAGGCCAGCGCGGTGGCGTTGAGCGCCCCGGCCGAGGTGCCGCAGATGATGTCGAAGGGAGAGCGCAGGGCCGGGCGGCCGGCGTCGGCCAGGATGCGCGCGATCGCATGCATCACGCCGGCCTGATAGGCGGCGCGCGCTCCACCGCCTGTGAGGACCAGGCCTGTTTTCTCGTTGCTGTCCACCTCCCAAGGGTAGCAAAAATCGACTATCTCTTGGGAAATAAATAGCCTGTTAGTTGGTTTTCACCGACGTTCCGCGCGGGTCAGCCGGAGCTGCCAGGTGAAGACGGCGGCGCAGGCGCCGAAGAACAGCATGCACAGCAGGCCGCTCAGCCATTTCCCGAGCAGCAGGACCATCGACAGTCCTCCGAGCGCGAACAGCCAGCTGACGATGACCATGATCCATAGCAGCGGCCGGCCGAGCGCGCGGCCCTGGTCCGCCACGGCGCTGTGGCGCTGCTCACGTGTCATGGGCGCAGGCGGCTCGGTCTTGTCCAGGCCGAAGGTGTACAGCCAGAGCAGCAGGTAGTTCAAGGCAAGGATGCCGGCGCCGCCGATGACCACGCCCTTGGTGATCGGTACGGGCGGGTAGTGCGCGACGAGCGCAATCAGCGCGCCGTAGAAGGCCAGCTGGGCCCAGGCGCGGGTGCGGCGCTGGGCCAGCGTCATCACGTAGCAGGCGCCGCGGGCTCCCAGGGGCCGATACACGAAGCGGCCGTCCGGAAGCCGGACGGAGAAGGTCCCGGCCATGAAATCGAGAATATTCATGCGCGCCGCTCCCGCGTGCAGGCTGGCGGCTGCGCATGTACCAGCAGTTTTTTGTCCATGGCCCAGTGTAGCCCCGCCGGACTCGCGAAAAAATCTCACATTGTCACGGGCGGCGGCGCAGGCAGACGCCGAGGGAGAAGCCCATGCTGCCGAGGATGAAGGTGAGCAGGAAGACTTCCGGCAACAGCATCAGCGTACTGAAACGCTGCGCCGGGCTGCCGAGCACCAGCCCGGCGCCGCCCCAGCCGGCCAGGGCCAGCGCCAGGCCGGCGAAGAAGTCGTCGGCAAGCGCCCTCGCCCGCCCGGCCAGCACGGCCAGCGCCATCGCGAACAGGACCGCGGCGCCCAGGTGAGCGGGTGCAAACCACAGCGCCAGGCCGCACACGGCAAAGGCCAGCATGCCGAGTAACAGCGGGCGGGGATGGCGGCCGGCCTGGTGCGCATGGATGCCGTTCATGGGATCCGGATGCTGCGCACATGGCCGTCCGCGCGCAGCAGCGCGGGGTCGGCATCGGCCGAATGGGTGCCGGGTCCGTTCTCCATGCCGGCGGCCAGCCAGCCGCCATTCCAGGGCGCCACCGAACGCAGCTGGTTGTGGCGCGGCCCGACGCCCGCCGGCAGCTGTTCGCGCACGCGGCCGTCGGCCTCGAGCACCAGCAGCAGGGGCTTGGCGTCCTCGGAGATGCTGGCGCCGTTCGGGTTCTGGAAGTAGCCGGTGCTGCCCGAGGCCAGCAGGCGCCCGTCCGGCAGCGACGCGACGTCGAGCAGCACGTCGCCGCGGTCGATGTCGACCGTGCGGTAATCCGCCCGGCCCTTGCTGCCGGCCGGGATCAGGCTCAGCACGCCGTCCCAGCCGTAGCCATCGGGACGGCGGACCGGCAGCACGCGGCCGACCGCGGCGATGGCGTTGCCGTGCCATTTCACGGCCTTCAGTTCGAAGGGCGTGCGCGGTTCGATGTAGCTGGTGCCGACGCGGCGGCCGTCGGGCGCCAGTTCGGTGATCAGGGCCCCGGCGTAGAAGCTGGCCGGCAAGGCCTCCTTGAAATGCTCGGCGTGGGCCTCGGCATAGTCCGTCGGGTTCAGGTTGACGCCAACGGCGATGCGTCCGTTGGCATCGGCGTCCAGCAAGACCTGCCATTGCTCGCCCAGGCTGCCATAGGGATCGTAGGTGCCGCTGATGACGCTGCGGCCGCTCACGAACACGCCCGGCTCCACCAGGGTGCGCCAGTTGCGGGCAAAGCCGCCGGCGCCGTAGGCGTAGCGATAGGCCAGGATTGAATTGCGGGCGGTGTGCAGCGCCATGGCCAAGTGCTCGCCGAGCGGCGCCAGGCGCACGCCGTCGCGGGTCGCCTTCGGCAGCAGGGCCTTGTGATTGGGGATGGCGGGGTCGCTGAAGAGAGGGTCGTCGGCGATGGCGGCGTCCTGGAAGGCGTGCTGCGCCAGTACCGCGCCGCGCCGGTCCAGGCGCAGCAGTCGCACTTCGCTGTCGGTGGCGATGACGACGCTGATCTCGCGGCTCGGGTGCACGGCGAAATCGAGCAGCGACCAGCCTTCGGGCGGCGCATAGGTACTGGAGGCGGCGGCGCCTTCGGCGATCACCAGCCGCCGCGCCGGGCGCAGGAACGAGGCGAACGAGGGCTGCAGCTGGTCGACCAGCACAACCCAGCCGGCCCCGGCGCCGCGCACCTTGACGACGGCTTCGCCGGTCACGCGGTGCTCGACGCTCGTCTGCACCGGCGGTGGAGGATTGTCCTTGCCGCCGCCGGCGCCGCCACCGGCGTCCCCTCCTCCGCCGCCGCAGGCGCTGAGCAGGGCCAGCAGGCTGGCGGCGAGCAGGATGGGGCGGGCGGTGGTGGGGCGCATGGCAATCTCGATGTCGGTGTCAATACCGTCATCGTAGGCAGGCGCCGTCACCCATCTGTCGCAAGTTTGTCGGACAGGCTTCCCGAATTGGTCACCAGTTGTCCGGCTTTTTCACCGGTTTGTAGCGACCGGGTTCAGTCCCCCTTTGCCACGCCTTCGCGGCGCGGGTCGGCGCCGCCGTACCACAGCGGCACGCCATGCACCTCGATGCGCTGGATGCCGTGCAGGCCCGAGGTCTGCTCGCCAAGTCGCACCTTGTGGCCGCGCGCGTTCAGCGCTTCGATCGTGGTGGACGGGAAGCGCCCCACTTCCAGCTCGGTGGGGCCGTTGCGGCTGCCGAAGTTCGGCAGCGAGATCGCTTCCTGCACGTTCAGGCCCCAGTCGAGCGTGCCGACCAGCACCTTGGCCACGTAGTTGATGATGGCCGGGCCGCCGGGCGAACCGACGGTCAGCACCAGCTTGCCCGTCTTGCGGTCGAACACGATCGTCGGCGACATCGCGCTGCGCGGGCGCTTGAGCGCTTCCACGCGGTTGGCGATCGGGCCGTCGGCATCCCGCGATGCGAAGGAAAAATCGGTCAGCTGGTTATTGAGGATGAAGCCGTCGACCATCTGGCGCGAGCCGAAGGCGTCTTCGATGGTGGTGGTCATCGCCAGGCCCATGCCATAACCATCGACGACGGCCACGTGCGAGGTGGACGGGGTTTCGATGGCGTTGTCCTTGCCCCAGTGCCAGGCCAGGTCCATGCCGGGCGGCTTGCCGGCCGGCGCCTCGCCCATCGAGCGCGATCCGACGAGCTTGGCGCGCGCGGCCAGGTAGCCCTTGTCGATCAGGCCAGGCAGGCCGCGGCCAGGCAGCGGCACGAAGTCGGTGTCGGCCGCGTAGCGGTTGCGGTCCGCATAGGCCAGGCGCCCGACTTCGCTGAACACGTGCAGCGCGTCCGGTCCCGGCACGCCCTTCGCTGGCGCCAGCGCCTTCATGTCCATGGTCTCGAACATGCCCAGCATCTGGGCCACGGCGATGCCGCCGGAAGACGGCGGCGGCATGCCGCACACGGTATAGGCGCGGTAGTCGCTGCACACCGGCGTGCGTACTTTCGGCTGGTAGGCGGCGATGTCGGCGGCGCTCAAGAGGCCCGGGTTGGTCGGGTGGCCCTGCACCTTGGCCGCGATGTCGCGTGCGATGTGGCCCTTGTAGAAGGCGTCGGCGCCGCCTTCGGCGATCTCGCGCAGGGTCTTGGCCAGCGCGGGGTTCTTCAGGATGTGGCCGACCGGCCAGGGCTGGCCGCCATTGCCGTAGAAGTAGCGCGCGGCCTCCGGGTCCTTGCGCAGGTGCTGGTCGCCGGAGAGCAGCGCGTGCAGGCGCGGGCTGACTGCGAAGCCTTCTTCCGACAGCTTGATGGCCGGCGCGAACAATGCCTTCCACGGCAGCTTGCCGTGCTCCTTGTGCGCCAGCTCGAGCATGCGCAGCACGCCCGGCGCGCCGGTCGAGCGGCCGCCGACAATGCCTTCAGTGCGCGACAGCGGCGTGCCGTCGGGGCGCTGGAACAGGCGCTCGTCGGCCTTACCAGGGGCGGTCTCGCGGCCATCGAACGCCTGGGTCTTGCGGCCGTTGTAGTGAACGAGGAAGGCGCCGCCGCCGATGCCCGAGGACTGCGGCTCGACCAGGGTCAGGACCAGCTGGGTGGCGATCGCCGCGTCGATCGCGCTGCCGCCTTGTTTCAGTATCTGGTAGCCCGCTTGCACTGCCAGCGGGTTGGCCGCGGCCACCATGTATTTTTTCGCCGGCCAGCCGGCTTTTTCCTGGTAGCCGGTGGCGGCTTCGGGCGCCGCCTGGCGGACGTCCTGCGCCAACAGGGGGTGAACAGTAAAGGCCAGTGCCAGGGCCAGGACGGTGCTGCGCAACTTCGTGTTATTCAAATCGTTTCTCCAAAAGCAAAACGGGCACGCGGCTTGCGCCACGCGCCCGACATCTGCCAATCCTACAACAATTGGCATCACGCTTCAGGAAGCGATATGTATGTACTTATTTCGGTTGCATGCGGATCGCGCCGTCGAGGCGGATCGTTTCGCCGTTGAGCATCACGTTTTCGATGATGGCCTTGGCCAGGTGCGCGTATTCCTTCGGCATGCCGAGGCGCGGTGGGAACGGGACCATCTTGCCGAGCGAGTCGCGCACTTCCTGCGGCATGCCCATCAGCATCGGGGTTTCGAAAATGCCCGGGGCGATGGTCATCACGCGGATGCCGCTGCGCGCCAGGTCGCGCGCCATCGGCAGGGTCATGCCGGCCACCGCCGCTTTCGAGGAGCCGTAGGCTGCCTGGCCGATCTGGCCGTCGAAGGCCGCGACCGAGGCGGTATTGATGATGATGCCGCGCTCGCCGTACTCCGATGCTTCGGTTTTGCCCATGGCGTCGGCCGCCAGGCGGCACATATTGAAGGTACCGACCAGGTTGATGTTCACCGCGCGCTGGAAGGCGTCCAGCGGGTGTGGGCCGTCCTTGCCGACGGTCTTGACGGCCGGCGCGACGCCGGCGCAGTTGACCAGGCCACGCAGGGTGCCCAGCTTCGAGGCCGCCTCGACCACGGCCAGGCCGTCCGCTTCCGAGGTCACGTCGCACTTGACGAACTGGCCACCCAGTTCTGCCGCCAGGGCCGCGCCGGCCTCAGCCTGCACGTCGGCAATGACGACCTTGCCGCCCGCTTCGGTGATCATGCGCGCGGTGGCTGCTCCAAGCCCCGACGCGCCACCGGTCACGATGAACACATTGTTCTGAATTTGCATGGTTTTCCCTTTTTAAAAATTCTTGTGCGCTTTTACGTTAACGTAAACGTCAAACAGCGGCATTGTAGCGAACTTTTGGCAAGAAAAACCATCGGGGGCCCGCAGCCCCGTCAAATGCACTGCATGTTGGCGCCGTTGCGGGTGCACAGGCGGCCGCTGCTGCTCACGGTGGTATTGCCCGGGCCGCTGGCGTTGTAGCTGCCGCCGTTGACGTCGGTGCAGCCGCTGCCGGCGCAGCCGATTACCTGGCTGGTTTGCGGTCCCACCGGCGCGGACACGCCAGGCGCCGGGGCGCGCGGCGTTAGGGTCGGCGCAGGCGCGACGATGCGCGGCGTGCTCGTGATCTGCTGCACCGCGCCCGGACGGCGCTGGGCCTGCTTCTTGGTCTGCTGCTGGCGCTCGGGCTGCCCGCGCTTTTCCTGCTCGGTCATGGGCTGCTGGTTCTGCTGCCGGGTCTGCGGCTGCGCCTGCCCTTGCGGCGGATTGCTGCCTGGGGCCGGGCGGGCCGACGGATCGACCTCGACCTGCTTGCTGGTAACGGGCGGCTGGCCGGCCCGCTCTTCCTGCGCCTGGGGCCGGGCTTCACCGGCGGCCTGGGTAGGCTGCTGCGTGGTCGCCGGCGGCGTCTGCGGGTTCAGTACCGGACCGTAGCTGGCGCTGTCGGACACCGGCTTGCCGGTCGGCGGTTGCGGCGACGCCCCGTTCTGGGCCAGCGCGCAGCTGGATCCCAGCGCGAGCAACAGGGCAATCATGGACTTGGTGGGACGCATGGTGCACCTCGTGAGTTTGAAATGTGGACAGCTCATTATCTGCCCCTGCAAGCGGCGTCGGCGCACGCGAAACAATTCCTCACATGATTGTTGGGCGGTAACGGGCGGCATAGCCCCGGGACGGCATGCGAAGATCGGGCCAACACATATCGACAGGAGAAGGCATGAGCCAGTTGCAGATCACGGAAAACGACCACGTGCGCGGACGCCCGGACGCCGACATCGTCATCGTCGAGTACGGCGACTTCCAGTGCCCCTATTGCGCGCGTGCCCACCCTACCCTGGTCGAGCTGCAGCAGCGCTACGGCGAGCGCCTGGCCCTGGTCTACCGCCACCTGCCGCTCGGCATGCACCCGTTCGCGGAAGGCGCCGCCGAGGCGGCCGAGGCGGCCGGCGCCCAGGGCAAGTTCTGGCAGATGCATGACGCACTGTTCGAGCACCAGGCGCAGATGTCGCCAGCCCAGCTGCCACTGGTGGCCCAGCAGCTCGGCATCGAGAACGGCCGTTTCCAGGAAGACCTGGCGGCGCGCCGCTACCGCGAGCAGATCCGCGCCCAGGCCGACGAAGGCAAGGCGCTTGGCGCCAGCGGGACGCCGAGCTTCTTCATCAACGGCGAGCGCTACCACGGGGATTCGGACCGCGAGTCGCTAACAGCCGCCGTCGAGAAGTACCTGTAGGGTGCACGGCTCGTCCGTGCGCGCGTTCAACTCCTCAATGAGCAGTCGTCATGCGTGCCGGAGTCGAACGCGCGGTCGGCAGGGCGGACCACCCTACGAGCTGACCGCGGCCGTCGAGAAATATTTGTAAGCACCAATGAAAAACGGCCCCGCGGGGCCGTTTTCACACATGCGCTGACGGTTTATTCCGACAGCGCGGCGAAGGCTGCGTCGCGTACCTGCTCGACCGGGCCGACACCCGAGATCTTGCGGTACTTCGGCGCGCCCGGCAGGCCCGACTGGGCCCACTTGTTGTAGTAGCCCAGCAGCACTTCGGTCTGGTTGTGGTACACGGCCAGGCGCTTCTGCACGGTCTCTTCCTTGTCGTCGTCGCGCTGCACCAGCGGCTCGCCGGTGACGTCGTCGATACCCTCGGCCTTCGGCGGATTGAACTTGGTGTGGTACACGCGGCCCGATGCCTGGTGGGTGCGGCGGCCCGACATGCGCTCGACGATCAGTTCGTCCGGCACGTCGATTTCCAGCACGTAGTCGATCGTCACGCCGCTGTCCTTCATGGCGTCGGCCTGCGCGATGGTGCGCGGGAAGCCGTCGAACAGGTAGCCGTTGGCGCAATCGGTCTCTTTCAGGCGCTCTTTCACCAGGCCGATGATGATGTCGTCGGACACCAGCTGGCCCGCATCCATCACCTTCTTCGCAGCCAGGCCCAGTTCGCTTCCAGCCTTGATTGCGGCACGCAGCATATCGCCGGTCGAAATCTGGGGAATGTTGAACTTTTCCTTGATGAAGTTGGCCTGGGTGCCTTTGCCGGCGCCGGGTGCTCCTAACAAAATGAGACGCATGAGTTTCCTAGATTCTTAGAGGATGTTGATAATTTTTATGTAGGCGAGCAATGTTGGAGATGCGCGCGCTTGATGCATATCTGCTTACTTGATACGAAAGTTACCACAAAAGTCAGCTTTAACGCCAATTCCGGGGCCTTCCGCCAGTAGGTTTTGATGTAGCGCAGACAACAATAAACTAGCTGCGATCCGCCTTTCAGGAAGCGTAGTGGCGGCGCACGCGCTCCAGGTCATCAGGGGTGTCGACGCCGGCTGGCGGCGCGCTGTCCGTGATGTGGACGGCGATCGGGTAGCCATGCCAGAGCACACGCAACTGTTCCAGCGCCTCGATGGTTTCGAGGGGCGAGCTTTCCAGCGCCGGATAGGCCTGGAGGAAGGCGTTGCTGTAAGCATAGAGACCAACGTGGCGCAACGGCGCATACCCTGCCGGCAGCGATTCCTTTGACGCGGCGAAGGCGTCGCGGTTCCAGGGAATCGTGGCGCGCGAGAAGTACAGGGCCCTGCCCGCCTTGTCGAGCACGACCTTGACCACGTTCGGGTTGAACACGTCCGCGACGTCGTGGATCGGATGGGCAACGGTGGCCATCGGCACGCCGTCGCGGATGCGCGCGGCGCAGGCGGCCAGCAGGCTTGGGTCAATCAGCGGCTCGTCGCCCTGCAGGTTGACCACGACTTCCTCAGGCGCCAGGCCCAGCTGTTGGGCGACTTCCGCGATGCGGTCGGTGCCCGAGGGGTGGTCGGCGCGCGTCATGCAGGCTTCGATGCCGTGCGCCTGGCAGGCAGCCAGGATATCCGGGTGATCGGTAGCAACGATGATGCGCGAGGCGCCCGATTCGCGCGCACGCTCGGCGACGCGCACGACCATTGGCTTGCCGCCGAGGTCGGCCAGCGGCTTGTTCGGCAGGCGGGTCGAGGCAAGGCGCGCCGGGATGATGACGGTAAAGCCCATCGAGTTACACCGGTTCGATCTTGCGCGCCTGGTCAGCCCACATGATCGGGATCCCGTCGCGAACTGGGTAGGCAAGGCGGTCCGGGCTGCAGGTCAGTTCCTGCGCCTTCTTGTCGTACTGGAGGGGGCCCTTGCACAGCGGGCAGACCAGGATATCAAGCAGTCGAGCGTCCACGACATTTCTCCACGATTTGTTCGGCCAGCGCGGGATCGATCCGCGCCGTCACCGGCACGACCCACAGCCGCGGGTCGTCCTTCAGGTTATTAAGTTGCCGACATTTTACTGCATCCTTCTCCGTGATCAGGATGACATCGGCGTCGACGCCGTCAAATGGGCGGTCGAGGAAGTCGTGGTGGTCGGGCAGCGGCAGTTCACGAAAGCTCAGGCCGGCGCCGCGCAGCATTGCGAAGAAACGCCCCGGATTGCCGATCCCGGCTGCGGCCACGATGCGCCGGCCCTGCAGGCGCGCCAGCGGCAGGCAGGCTTCCGGACGGTTCAGGGGTTCGGCGAAATCGCCCGCCAGTTGCATGCGGAAAGCTTGGCCGCCCACCGAGCGCGCTAGCTGCGGCGTGATCTCGGGCGCGTTCACGACGGTGAAATCGCGCCGGCGCGAAGGCGGCTCACGCAGCGGGCCGGCCGGCAGCAGCCAGCCGTTGCCGACGCCGCGGCCGTCGAACAGGACGATCTCAAGGTCGCGCCCCAGGGCGTAGTGCTGCAGGCCGTCGTCGGTGATCAGCACGTCGACCTCGGGGTGCGCGGCCAGCAGCGCCCTGCCCGCCTCCGCGCGCTTGCGTCCCACCACGACCGGACAGCCGGCGCGCGCAGCAATCAGGAGCGGCTCGTCGCCCACCTCGCGCGCATCGGACTGCGGCGTGACTTCACGCGCTGCGCTTTCCGCACCGCCATGGCCGCGCGAGATCACGCCGGGACGCATGCCGGCCCCGCGCAGGCTTTCCGCCAGCCAGATCGTCAGCGGGGTCTTGCCGGTGCCGCCGATAAAGATATTGCCGACCACGATCACGGGCACCGGCAGGCGCTCGCTCTTCTTGATGCCGAGGCGGTAGAGCAGCACGCGGACGGCGGCCAGCAGCCGGAAGATCAAGGCGAGCGGCAGCAGCGCCAGCGCCAGCGGGCCGCGGCGCAGCCAGGCGCGTGTGAGGGTCGATTCGAGCTTGGAAGACATGCGGGGGCGGACGCTTGCGCGTCCGCTGGTGTTATTTTTTGGCGCCGGTCTGGGCGGCGAAGGTCAGCTTGTCGTAGCCCGCCACGCGCGCCGCTTCCAGCACGTTGATCACCATCTGGTGCATCGCGAACTGGTCGGCGTTGACGATCACCACCGGGTCGTTGGCGGCCTGGCCGTTCGGACCGCCGCTGCGGGCCGCGTTCTTCAGGTCTTCAGCCAGGCCGGCGACGCTGTGGAAGGACACCGGCACATTGTTCACCGTGTAGTTGCCCTTGGCGTCGATCGTGACGTTGATCTCGAACGGGCGCTCCTGCACCTTCTCGGCGTCGGCCGTGGGCAGGGTGATCTGCAGTTCGGTGAACTTGCTGTAGGTGGTCGAGACCATCAGGAAGATGAGGACGACCAGCAGCACGTCGATGAACGGAATCAGGTTGATCTCCGGTTCCTCGCGCTGGCGGCCGCGGCGGAAGTTCATCATTTGCGGGTCCCGTGCACGACGTCGACGAATTTCACGGCCTGCAGTTCCATCTCGACGATGAAGCTGTCGACCAGGGCGCGGAAGTGGCGGTAGAACACCAGGGCCGGCATCGCGATGGCCAGGCCGAAGCCGGTGTTATACAGGGCCACCGAAATACCATGCGCCAGCTGGGCCGGATTGTTGCCGCCGGTCGGGTTCTGGGCGCCAAAGATCTCGATCATGCCGACCACGGTGCCGAACAGGCCCATCAGCGGGGCCAGCGAGGCGATGGTGCCGAGGGTGGTCAGGAAGCGCTCGAGGCCGTGGGCGACGCCGCGGCCGGCTTCTTCGATGGATTCTTTCATGACGTCACGCGGCGCGTCGACGTTGCGCAGCGCGGCGGCCAGCACGGTGCCGAGCGGCGAGTTGGTTTCGAGCTTGTCGATCACGTCCGGAGTGACCTTGCCCGCGCGGTGGACACGGATCACTTCATCGAGCAGCTGCTTGGGGAGGATCTTCTCGCGCCGCAGGTAGATCAGGCGTTCCACGATCAAGGCGACAGCGACGATCGAGGCGATCAGCAAGAGCCAGATGGGCCAGCCTGCAGCTTGGAAAATGGCGAGCAAGAGAAACTCCTGAGGTAAAGAAATCAATTCAGCAATGTAACAAGTTGCCAGCAGTGCGGCAAGTGCAGTCCGGAACTGTTCTGCACAAGTTCTGTGGATAAAAATGTGCGCAAGCGCCCTGGTTGAAAGCAAGGTCGTTGATTACAAAGGAGATTTTCCGCGTGCGCAAGAAAATGGCAGCGAGGATGGCAGCCGGGCTCGACTTTAGTTCTCCGTATTGATCCAGCTCAAGGGTTCGCAGTTACGAACAAATTCTGTGGACAAAATTGTGTGCAATGGCCTTAAGCGAGGCTTAAGTATCTGATTTACATAGGGAAAGTTCTAAGGCGTAAAAAACAGGCAGTGTTGCAAGCTGTACTCAGCAATGGGGTTATGTGCGGTTTCTCACATTTTTTGTGGACAAAAGTGTGAGCAAGGGCGCATTTCAGATGCTAAGTGATTGATCCAAAACAAAAAACCACTACTGCACAAAATTTAATCACTCAGCAATAAAACAAGGTGTTGTGCGCAACTCTGCGCTTGCATGCACTACTTATTTTGCCTCGAGAGCATGGAGGCAAAGAAAATTCACATCTGCACATTTTTTGTGGATAAAGATGTGATGAAGCCTGTACGGGTTCTCTTAAGCCATTGATTTCACAAGCTTTAGACGCCGCTGCTACCAAAACATGCACCATGGGCTTGTCCTAGGTTACTGGCGGCCCGAGCGTGCTTTCCACAGTCAGATTCGTGTTCCAATACTTCTGGACCGCAGCCTTGTTCACACTTTTTGTGGACAAAATTGTGCGCAAGGAGGGCAAGCCAACACTAAGCCATTGATTTGTAAGTGTAAACTTTCCACGCGTCATTTTTAAGCACCTGAGCTCGTGCACTTTCTTCATTCGCGTCCAGTCCTGAGTACCCTGCCTCTTATCCAGCACTACTCACATTTTTTGTGGACAAGAATGTGCCCAAGCCACGCATATGCATGCTAAGTCCTTGATGCGTAAGGGATGGGTAGGGGGAGCAAGTTTCTTGGGCAGTCTCCGGTCTTATGGATGAGTTGCCCACAGTTTTTGTGGATAAGCCCAGCCCAGGACGTGATGCCCCATCCGTAAGACCTTGATCCATAAGCCTTTTCAATAGAATGCATTGAAAAACGGCAACTTTGCATCGACAGTGGAAACTGCGCACGTTTGGCACGCCAGGCTTGTCGATTTCGTCAAGATATGACATAAGCATCAGCTTTGCCCGACAACGAAGCAGCCATGGAATACCGAAGCGACGCCGATCCCGCCTATGCCGCCCCAGCCGTCCTGAGCGTGACAGCCCTGAACCAGCAGGTCGCGCGCCTGCTGGAACGGAGTTTTCCACTGGTGTGGATCAGCGGCGAGATCTCGAATTTCACGCGCGCCAGTTCCGGCCACTGGTATTTCACGCTGAAGGACGATGCCGCCCAGGTGCGCGCCGTCATGTTCCGCAGCCGCGCCCAGTACGCCGGCTTCAATCCGCGCGAAGGCGACAAGGTCGAGGTGCGCGCCCTGGTGACCCTGTACGGCGCGCGCGGCGACTACCAGATCAATGTCGAGACCATCCGTCGCGCCGGCGTCGGCCAGCTGTATGAAGCCTTCCTGCGCCTCAAGGACAAGCTCTCGGCACAGGGCTTGTTCGACGCCGAGCGCAAGCGGCCGCTGCCGCTGTTCCCGCGCACCATCGGCATCGTCACCAGCCCGCAGGCCGCAGCCCTGCGCGACGTGCTCACCGCCCTGCGCCGCCGCGCACCGCACGTGCGGGTGATCCTCTACCCTGCCCCGGTCCAGGGCCAGTTCGCCGCCGACAAGATCGCCGAAGCCATCATGACCGCCTCCCGCCGGCAGGAAGCCGACGTGCTGCTGGTCTGCCGCGGCGGCGGTTCGATCGAGGACCTGTGGAGTTTCAATGAAGAGTGCGTGGCGCGCGCCATCGATGCCTGCGCCATTCCCGTGGTG
This sequence comes from Massilia sp. IC2-477, assembly GCF_020707265.1. Taxonomy (GTDB): domain Bacteria; phylum Pseudomonadota; class Gammaproteobacteria; order Burkholderiales; family Burkholderiaceae_D; genus Telluria. Next base: position 676,525 of record NZ_JAJFEQ010000001.1, on the reverse strand, counting down.
TCGGGCGTGGGCCACGAGACTGACGTCACCATTGCCGACTTCGCCGCCGACGTGCGCGCCGCTACCCCGACCGCCGCCGCCGAACTGGCGGCCACGCCGCGCGCCGACTGGCTCGCCTCGCTCGAGAGCGACGCCCAGGACCTGCGCCGCGCCATGCGCCGCACGCTGTCTGAGGCCAGCCAGGGCCTGGACGGCTACAGCCGGCGCCTGTTGAGCCCATCGGCCCAGATCCGTCACCAGCGCGTGAAGCTGCTGTCGATGGCGGCCGCGCTGACGCACGCGGTGCGCACGCCTGTGAACCGCCAGAGCCTGGTGCTGGCCCAACTGCAGCAGCGCTGGATGCGCCACCGCCCCGACATGCGGGCGATGCGCGCGCAGTTGCTGGCCGACGGCCGCCACCTGAACGCCAGCCTGTGCAACGCTGTCAAACGGCGGCGCGACGCACTGGAGGCGCTGTCGGCCCAGCTGGAACTGCTGAACCCGCAGCGCACGCTCGAACGCGGTTATGCCATCGTCAGTAACGCCAAGGGCGAGGTGCTGCGCGACCCGGGCCAGATCAAGGCGCGCAACAAGCTGAGCGTGCGCCTGGCCGGTGGTACCGCCGTGATCGGCGTGTCCTCCGTGCAGGGTGCGCCGGGTGACGCACCTGAGTAACTGGCCAAGCATGCAACATCGCGCCATCCGGTTTAGAATAGCGCGGTTTTGGAACAAAACCCGTCCAACCAACGCACAAGGAATAGAACATGGAACATACCCTGCCGCCACTGCCGTATGCTAAGGATGCCCTGCAGCCGCACATCTCGGCCGAGACCCTGGAATACCACCACGGCAAGCACCACCAGACCTATGTCACCAACCTGAACAACATGATCAAGGGCACGGAGTACGAAAACCTGTCCCTGGAAGAGATCATCAAGAAGTCGACCGGCGGTGTGTTCAACAACTCGGCCCAAGTGTGGAACCACACCTTCTTCTGGAACTGCATGTCGCCGAACGGCGGCGGCGCGCCGACCGGCAAGGTGGCTGAAGCCATCAACGCCAAGTGGGGCTCGTTCGACAAGTTCAAGGAAGAGTTCAACAAGTCGGCACTGGGCAACTTCGGTTCCGGCTGGACCTGGCTGGTGCAGAAGGCCGACGGCAGCGTCGACATCGTCAACACCTCGAACGCCGGCACCCCGCTGACCACCTCGGACAAGCCGCTGCTGACCGCCGACGTCTGGGAGCACGCCTACTACATCGACTACCGCAACGCCCGCGCCAAGTTCCTGGAAGCGTTCTGGAACGTCGCCAACTGGGACTTCGTGAACCAGAACCTGGCCTGAGCCATCCTCAGCGCGTAGCTCTGCCAACAGCCCGCCCAGCGGGCTGTTGTCCGTTTACAAGGCCTTGTTCCCAGCTCTGGTACATTTCTGCAGGGCGCAATCATGAGGTATTGCGGCGCAGTCATATAAGCAGACTACTTCCTGGGAGAAGCAATGGGCATTCGGGGCGCAGACAATCAAATCGACAATATCGAGTTCAACGTCCTCGATATTGCTCGGAGCAAGAAGTTCTATGGCGAGGTATTCGGCTGGACTTTCGTCGATTATGGCCCTGCCTATACCGAATTCACAGACAAGCGGCTGACAGGCGGCTTCACGACGGGAGAGCCTGTCCGGCCAGGCGGCCCCTTGATCATCCTCCACTGTGAGGATTTAACACAGGCTGAAACCAGGATCAGGAACGCAGGAGGCCACATTAGCCGCGAGGTCTTTTCATTCCCCGGCGGACGACGCTTCCATTTCATCGATCCGGACGGCTATGAGCTCGCGGTGTGGTCGGCAGCGGACCCATCGGACTGACGCTATTTCATGCTGCCGCCTTGCCCGACCGTCGCCAGGATCCAGGCGCTGACCGTGTTCAGCGCAAGCGGTGCGATGCTCTCTTCGATCTCCGCGTATTCCGATGCGGCGCCGGTGCGTGCGGTCTGGAACAGGTGGTTCAGGGCCGGCAATTCTTCCACGACGGCGCGCGGGTTGTGCGCCAGCGCGGCGCGGATCGCGGACAAGTCCAGCTCGGCCGGCACCTGCAGGTCGCGCTCGCCGTTCAGGGCCAGGATCGGCTGGCGCACGGACTGCAGGACGGGGCCGGGTTCATGACGCAAGAAATTGTGGAACCAGGGCGTGGTGAATGCCCTGGCGCGGACCGCGGCCGTACCTGGCGGCAGGATGCCCTTGCGTTCGCCCTCCTCCATGACCTGGCGCGCCTTGTCGCCGGCCACCTCTGGCCGCGCCTCGGCCACAATCGCCGCGAACACCGCGCGGTTCAGCGCACGCTCCCGGTCCACTGCCTCGGCGGATGCGCCGGCAGCACTGGCCGCCAGGGCGAGCTGCTCGACCATCAGCAGCTCGCCGCGCACGCCGGGGCCCGCCAGCATCACGACAAACGCCAGCTTCGGATCGCGCGCCGCCACCATCGGTGCGATCATGCCCCCTTCCGAGTGACCGACCATGCCGATCCGTGTTGCGTCGACTTCGGGACGGGCGCGCAGGAAGGCGACCGCCGCCTCGGCATCGCTGGCGAAATCGTCGGTCGTCGCGCTCTGGTATACGCCACCCGATTTGCCGACGCCGCGCTTGTCGTAGCGTAGTACCGCGATGCCGCGGCTGCTCAGGTGGTCGGCCAGCACCAGGAACGGCTTGTGCCCGAGGATCGTCTCGTCGCGGTCGATGGGGCCGGAGCCGTGCACCAGCACCACCGCCGGAAACGGGCCCTTGCCGCGCGGGACCGTGAAGCTGCCGGCCAGCGCATGGCCACCGCCTGCCGGATTGGCGAAGCCGACATCGAGGCTGGTGTAGCTCGCCTGGCGCGCGGCGATCGCTTCCAGCTGCGGACGGCGCAGCTGGCCCGCGGTGGCCTCGCTGCGCTCCAGGCGCAGGGGCACGGTCTGGCCGTTCTGGCTCCAGCTACCGATCCAGGCCTTGTCCTGCTCGCTCCAGCGCGCCGTGAAGCCGGCGTTCAGCGGCAGCAGCTTGAAGCCGAGCTGCTCTGCGCCGACCTCGAGCTGATCCACTTTCGTCGTGAAACCCTGCTGCGGCACCTTGAGCGTGCCTTCCCACTTGCCGTCCGCCGTCTTGCCGAACTGGAGGAACAAGCGCAGGGAATTCGCGATGCTGCCCTTCCAATGGCCGCTGGCGTCAACCGCGTGAGCGGGACTTGCAGCCAGGGTAAAGGCGGCCACCAGGCCCAGGAGTGTCGATTTCATCCGTGGTCTCTTTCTTGTGCTTCGATGGCGCCAGCTTAGCCCGGCACCCATCCAGCCTCAACAAGAATCGGACGAATTCCAGGTCCACACGCTAGTACGAAACTTGTTGACAAGAAAAGCAGTTCGTACGATCCTCGCTAAAACGTTGCAGTAAATCGTTTTAGTAAGCGTGTTGGCTGAGGTGCTGTATGCGCCTCGTTCGTGAAGTCACCCGCATGCATATCACATGCAAAAAATTTTCCCTATTTACTAAAACGTTGCAGTACAACGTTTTATAGGCTTATTTGCATTCTGCTGTCGTCACAAAACCAAATAATGGAGACAACCATGGCAGTCCAGCAGCGATATCCGCAACTCCGCACCTCCCTCACACCGATCGCCGCCGCCCTGGCGATCCTGCAGTTCGCCACACCCGTGCACGCCCAGGAAGCGCCCGCCCCCGCCGATGCGCCGCAACTCGAAACGGTGGTCGTCTCGGCCAACCGGCGCATCGAGAAGCTCGAAGACGTGCCGATGTCGATTTCCGTGTTGACTGAAGAGGCGCTCACGCGCAACAACGTCCGCGAGTTCGACGATATCGTCAACCTGTCGCCTGCCCTGACGATCTCGCACGGCACCCAGGTGGGCACCAACAGCATCAACATGCGCGGCATCGGCACCACCTCGAACAACATCGGCATCGAAGGCGATGTCGCGATCATCGTCGACGACATGCCCTATGCCCAGGCACAGCAGGCGTTTCGCGACCAGGCCGACGTGGCGCGCATCGAGATCCTCAAGGGCCCGCAGAGCACGATGTTCGGCAAGAGCGCGATTGCCGGGGCCGTGGTCATTACCACCAAGCCGATCGGCGCCGGTCCGATGAAAGGCAAGCTGTCGCTGTTCAAGAGCAGCGACGACGAATACCGGGTCGCCACCTCCGTCAGCGGGCGGGTGTCCGAGAAGCTCGGCTTGCGCGTGTTCGCCAGCAAGACCAATTTCCCGGGCCTGTTGCATAACCTCACTACCGACAGCATGCAGAACGGCTCGGGCGGCAAGACCTTCTTCGCCAAGCTGCAATGGCAGCTCACCCCGGACCTGGACGTGCAGATCTCGCCGCGCTACGACCATTCGCTCAGGACCGGCAACACGGCCGCGATCACCTCGATCGGACCGGGTGTCGGCTACCTGTACAACAGGAACTACACGGCGCTGTCGAACATCCAGGTACTGCGCGGGATCGCCGTCACCCCGTTCAACACGACCATCCGCAACGACTCCCCGACCGGTCTGGATGCCTCCGACCGCGGCGTCGGCGTGCGTATCAACTACCAGTTCCCGGAAGCCTCGCCGCTGGCCGGCCATGCGCTCACCTCGATCACTTCGATCGACAAGAACCGCTCGAACGATTTCCGCGACAACGACAACATCGACCTGATCTCCACCTTCTACCAGGTGGACCATTCGGGCAAGCCGTCCGGCATCGCCGAGCCGCCGATGATCAACGGGACCCTGGACACCAAGATGTCGAGCCAGGAACTGCGCCTGACCTCACCCGACAGCGGCGCGCTGCGCTACCTGGTCGGCCTGTGGCTGGCGCGCACCAGCGTCGACCGCTACTACCTGCGCGGCAATCCCTTCGTCAAGGAGACCAACTGGACCAACTACCACACCACCTCGGCCAGCCTGAACCGCGCGATCTACGCCAACGGCAGCTGGGACTTCATGCCGCGCCACACCCTCACGGCGGGCCTGCGCTTCACGCGCGAGTCGAACGATTACATGTTCCACACGATCGACAGCCTGTCCTCGAGCGCGCCCAACAATGTCCACACCGGCTCGCACCTCTACACCGCCCCACGCCATCACGAGAACTACGTCACCGGCAAGCTCGGTTATGGCTACAAGCTCACGCCGGAGACGATGGTGTACGGCACCGCGTCGACCGGCACCAAGGGCGTGGCCTACGACATGACGAGCGGCGCCAACAACGTCAACGTGTTCAAGCGCCTGCCGCTGGCGCCCGAGGAAGCCACCAGCTTCGAGGCCGGCTTCAAGGCCAACCTCTGGAACAACCGGGCCACGTTGAACGTGGCGCTGTTCAAGACCAGCTTCCGCGACTACCAGACCTCGGCCACCGAGCGCTTCTCGGACGGCAGCCAGGCCAGTGTCCTGTACAGCATCCCGAAGGTGCAGACCCAGGGCTTCGAGCTGGACGCCACGGCGCTGCTGGCGCGCTCCTTCCTGCTGACGGCGAACCTGGCCTTCACCCGCGCCACGGTGGAGGAATGGACGCAAGGTCCCTGCTATAGCGGCGCCACCGACTGCACCGTGCCGAACCAGCTGGTGCCGGGCGCCTTCCTGCGCGACGCCAGCGGCGGCATGATGCCGAATTCGCCGAAGTGGAAGATGAACCTGGGCGGCGAATACACGCTGCCGCTGGCGATGCCCTACAGGATGGCCATCAACGCCAACTGGCGCGCCCAGTCCAAGGTGCAGGGCGCGATCAGCCAGGACCCGAGCCTGCAACGGCCCGGCCACGGCATCGTCGACCTGGGCGCGTCGATCGCCGACAGCCGCGGAAAATACAAGTTTTCGGTCGGGGTCAAGAACCTGTTCGACCATCATTACGCGGCCGGTAATGTCGGCTCCTTCCTGAACTTCCGGCAGGTGTCGGGGCCGGACATCCGCTCGTATGGCTGGCAACCGGCGCGTGACGCGTTCCGCTATTACACTGCCCGGCTGGACGTGAATTTCTGAAGCGTTTTAAACAAGGAACCCATGAGATGAGTGTCACCACATTGCGCCGCCTTGCCTTTATCCTGTGCCTGGCAAGCTGCCAGGTATTCGCCCAGGGATACCCCGACGAGAACCCGTCGCTGCCGTACGCAAAACAGGACGACGGCAAGTTCCTCAGGAAGCACGGGGTCAACCTGGCGCGTGCCAAAAGCGGACCGGTCGGGCTGCTGTTCATCGGCGACTCGATCACCGACAACTGGCGCAAGGCGCCGCACATCTGGGACGCGTACTACGGCAAGTACCAGGCCGCCAACTTCGGCATCGGCGGCGACCGCACCCAGCATGTCATCTGGCGCATCGAGCACGGTGAGCTGGACGGGATCGCGCCGAAAGTCACGGTCCTGATGCTGGGCACGAACAACAGCCTGCATAACAGCGCAGCCGAGATCGCGGCGGCGAACCGCAAGATCATCGGCATGATCCGCACCCGCCTGCCGCACACCAAGGTGCTGCTGCTCGGCGTATTCCCGCGCGGGCCGCGCGACCGTTTCGGCGGACCGGTCACGCCTGCGCTGGTGGCGGAAGCGGCCACGCGGATGGCCACGATCGACGCATTGAATAGCGAGCTGGCGAAGATGGACGACGGCAAGACCGTGCGCTACCTGGACATCTCCAGGGCGTTTCTCGGCCAGGACGGCAAGATCCCTTTCTCCATCATGCCCGACCAGCTGCATCCGGGCGCCGCTGGCTATCAGATATGGGCGGATGCCATGCAGCCGCTGCTGGATGAGATGATGAAGTAAGTGAAGCACACCCTCACCCCTGCGCCAGGTGCCGGCGCAGGAAGTCCACGCATGCCCCCACCCTGCTGGAACCGGCCAGGCGCTGCGGATACACGGCCCACACGCTGGCCGGCTGCGTGTACTCGGGCAGCACCTGCAGCAGCCTGCCATCGTCCAGGTAGCCCTGCGCATCCCACAGCGAACGGAGTACGATGCCGGCGCCTTCGACCGCCCAGCGCAGTGCGATCTCGCCGTGGTTGGTCGACAGCGCGCCCGAGACCCGTACGGTCTCCTCGCCGTTTTTCCCGTGCAGGCGCCAGCTGCCGAGCGGGTGGTCGCGTTCCTTGATCGGCAGGCACTGGTGGCCGGCCAGTTCCTTCAAGGTCTTGGGCATGCCGTGGCGGGCGATGTAGGCTGGCGCCGCGCACAGGATGCGGTGGTTGTCCATCAGCTTGCGCGCCACCAATTGCGGCGGGATGGTGTCGCCGATGCGCACGTCCAGGTCGAAGCCCTCGGCCACCGTGTCAACCAGGCGGTCGAACACCTCGAAGCGGATCTGCAGCTTCGGGTAGCTGGCCGCCAGCTGCGCGATCACCGGCGCCACCGCGATGCGCCCGAAGCCGAAGCTGCTGCAGATGCGCAGCTGGCCGGCAGGCTCGCTGCGCCGGTCCGACAGCGCATCGAGCATGTCGTCGAGCTGCTCCAAGATGCGCAGGGCGCGGCCATAGACCTGCTCGCCGTCCTCGGTGATCACCACGCGGCGCGTGCTGCGTTCGAACAGGCGCACGCGCAATCCGTCTTCCAGCACCCCGATGCGCTTGCTGACGAACGCGGGCGACATCCCCAGCTCGTCGGCTGCCCCGGAAAAGCTGCCCTTGCGGACCACGGCCACCAGCACCCGCAAATCGGCGTTCTCAATATTGTTCACGATTCGTGTTTAATGAAGCTACGGTGCGGACGATTATAAACGGAGTGTTTTCTTGATAAGCTGATGCAAGTCGATTATCGGAGAAGCACCATGAAGACACACAAGATCGCCGTCATCGCCGGAGACGGCATCGGCAAGGAAGTCATGCCGGAAGGCTTGCGCGCCCTTGAGGCGGCGAGCAAGCGCTTCGGCATTGGGCTGGAGTTCGTCCACTTCGAATGGGCCAGCTGCGACTACTACCTCCAGCACGGCAAGATGATGCCGGACGACTGGAAGCGGCAGCTCGACGGTTGCGAGGCGATTTTCTTTGGCGCCGTCGGCTGGCCGGACACGGTGCCCGACCATATCTCGCTGTGGGGATCGCTGCTGAAATTCCGCCGCGAGTTCGACCAGTACGTGAACCTGCGTCCGGTGCGCCTGATGCCCGGCGTTCCCTGCCCGCTCGCGAACAAGCAGCCGGGCGATATCGACTTCTACGTGGTGCGCGAGAACACCGAAGGCGAATACTCGGCGGTCGGCGGGCGCATGTTCGAAGGCACCGAGCGCGAGCTGGTGCTGCAGGAAGCGGTCTTCACCCGCCACGGGACCGACCGCATCCTGAAATATGCCTTCGAGCTGGCCCAGCGTCGCCCCAAGAAGCACCTGACCGCCGCCACCAAGTCGAACGGCATCGCGATCTCGATGCCCTACTGGGACGAGCGCGTAGCCGCGATGGGAGAAGCCTATCCCGAGGTCCGCTGGGACAAGTACCACGTCGATATCCTGGCCGCGCGCTTCGTGCTGTCGCCGGAACGCTTCGACGTGGTGGTGGCCTCGAACCTGTTCGGCGACATCCTGTCCGACCTCGGGCCGGCCTGCACCGGCACGATCGGCATTGCGCCCTCGGCCAACCTGAATCCGGAGCGCAGCTTCCCTTCGCTGTTCGAACCGGTGCACGGCTCGGCGCCGGACATCTACGGCAAGAACATCGCGAACCCGATCGCCATGATCTGGTCCGGGGCGATGATGCTGGAGTTCCTGGGCTACAAGGATGCGCACGATGCGGTCGTGAGGGCGATGGAGCATTGCCTGGTGAACGGGCCGCGTACGCCAGATATGGGTGGGACGGCGAATACGACCGACGTGGGGAAAGCGATCGCCGGATACCTGGAAAGCGCCTGAGTTTCGTAGGGTGGGCGGGGTGATTTCGGGCAATGCCCGGAATTACGAACGCCCACCCGGTCGCACATCACCGCGTGGGCGGCATAGCCGCCCACCCTACAGCGACGGACGCCGCAGTGTTATTTCAGCAGATAGGTGTTAAAGAAGTCGATCGTCGAATAAAACAGATAATCGGCATTCGCCTTCTTGCCAAAGCCGTGCCCTTCATCGTTGGCCGTCATGTACCACACCGGCGTGCCGTTCTTCTTCACCGTGGCCACGATCTGGTCCGCTTCCTGCCAGGGCACGCGCGGGTCGTTCTTGCCCTGCACGACGAACAGCGGCTTCTTGATCTTCGCCGCGTTGTTGGCCGGCGCCGTCGCCTCCATCCACTTGCGCATGTCGGGATCGCGCTCGTCGCCGTACTCCACCCGACGCAGGTCGCGCCGGTAGCTTTCGGTGCGCTCGAGGAAGGTGACGAAGTTCGAGATGCCGACGATGTCGACCGCCGCCGCAATGCGGTCCGCGTACATGGTCGATACGGCGAGGGTCATGTAGCCGCCGTAGGAGCCGCCCGCCACCGCCACGCGTGCGGCGTCCATGTCGGGCTGGGTGGCGATCCAGTCGAGCAGCGCGCCGATGTCCTTCACCGAGTCTTCCCGCAGTTTGCCGTTGTCCAGCTTCAGGAAGCTCTTGCCGTAGCCGGTCGAGCCGCGCACGTTCGGGTAGATGACGATCAGGCCCATCTCGTCCGTGTAGTAGTTGTTCCGGCCCAGGAAGCCAGGCGTCGACTGCCCTTCCGGCCCGCCGTGGATGTTGATCATCACCGGCCGCTTGCCCGGGAATTTCGCGGCATCGGGACGGTAGACGAAGCCCGAGATGCTGCGGTTATCAAAAGACTTCCAGCGCACCAGGGACGGTTCGACGAAGCGGTTCATGTCGACATCCATCTTCTCGTGCTGGGTCCAGCGCGTGACGGCGCCCGTCTTCGCATCGACGCTGTACACCTCGGACGGACTGCGCGCCGAGGACAGCGACAGCGCCAGGTTGCGGCTGTTGCGGTGCCATTCGATGCGGCCGATGACGCCCATCGGCAGCTTCGGCTGCGCCAGCTGCTTGTGGTCGCGCGTGCTCATCATGCGCAGCACGCTGCTGCCGTCTTCGTTGGCCACGAAGGCCAGCAGCCTGCCGTCGTCGGACAGGTCGATCTCGTCGATGTCCCAGTTGATGTCGGGCGTCAGCACGGTCTCCTTGCCGCTCGCCAGGTCGAGGTAGACCAGGCGGCGGAATTCGGAACCGCGGTCGCTGGTCGTGTAGACACCTTTGCCGTCGCGCGAGAACACCGGGTCGCTGTAGGCCACCTTCTCGCCGCCCTTTTGTGTCAGCAGCCGGCTCTTGCCGCTCGCGACATCCATCAGCCACAGGTAGGTCTCGTTGGCCGACACGTACTCGAGGTAGGCCAGCTGCTTGTCGTCCTGCGAGAACGAGAACGAGCCCCAGCCGCCGCCGGGCAGTTCGGCCAGCACACGCGCTTGCTCGGGCTGCGCCGGGTCGACGATGCTGATGGTCGAGTTGATCTGGTCGTTCGAGCCCTGGCGGCCCACCGGCACCGTCACGTACAGCAGCCGGCCTGATTTTTTCGCCCAGGCGGTGTCCTGCACGCGCCGGTTGTCGGGCGTGATCGGGATCGCCTCCTGGCTGGACGCCTTCATGCCGACGTCGCGTCGGTAGGCGCGGAACACCTCGTTGCCGCCGCTGTCGCGCCCGAACACGTAGAACTTGCCCTGGCGCGGCTCGTACTGGGCGCTGCGCACCGGCTCGGCATAGTCGGTCATCAGCTCCAGCGGGGCGCCGGGCTTCGCCACGCGGAACAGCTGGGGCGTGTTGTTGTGGCGGCGCGAGACGATCATTTCGAGCTTCGTCGGGTGCCAGGCCGCGTACGAAGTCGGCTTGAACTCGTTGTACTTCGCCACCTGGGCAGCCAGGCTGGCGCGTATCGGCGGAACGTTTTCCAGCACCATCGCGGCCGGCGGCGCGACGGTGGCTTCCTGGGCCATGGCGGCGCCGGCGGCGAAGAAGATCGAAGCGAACAGGGTCAGCCCGAGCGGGCAGCGTACAGGTCTCATCCAGTAATCTCCAATGGCTTGGGTTTGTGCTTGGGACAGCAAATCAACTCTACTCCGGCAGAGTGCGACGAACAAGGAGTAAGATATTCCGGCCGAGTATTCATCCAGCATTGTCATCAAACTGTACGCAAATGTCCCCCCTTTGTAGGGGCTGTGCTTACGAGCAACGAGTCTTATACAATCTCGGACTAAGGAGAAACAAGCATGTACCGAGTGATGTTGGTGGAAGACGATGCGCGTTTGGCGGAGCTCGTCACCGAATACCTGTCCGGCTATGAATTCGCGGTGGACCTCGTCACCCGCGGCGACCAGGCGCTGGAACGATTCAAGGCGCTCTCGCCCGACGTGGTCGTGCTCGACCTGATGCTGCCGGGCCTGGACGGCATGGTGGTGTGCCGCCAGATCCGCGAGATGTCCGAGGTGCCGATCCTGATCCTGACCGCGCGCGAGGATTCCTACGATGAAGTATCGGGTCTGGAACAGGGCGCCGACGATTTCGTCAACAAGCCGGTGCAGCCGCGCGTGCTGCTGGCGCGCCTGCGCGCGCTGATGCGGCGCACGGCCCAGGCCAAGGGCGGCCTCGACACCCGCGTGCTGCAGTTCGGCGCGCTGCGCATCGTCACCACCGACCGCAGCGTCGTGTGGCGCGGCGAGCCCTGCGTGCTGTCGAATACGGAATACAAGCTGCTGCTGGTGCTGGCCGAAGCCGCCGGCCGCGTGCTGTCGCGCGACGCCCTGCTCAAGAAGATGCGCGGGATCGAGTTCGATGGCCTGGACCGCAGTATCGACAACTGCATCTCGAAGCTGCGCCGCAAGTTCGAGGATGCGGAGTCGGAAAAGATCAAGACGGTGTGGGGCGAAGGCTACCTGTTCTCGCCTTCGGCGTGGAATTAGCTGGTAGGTCGGTAGGGTGGGCGGGTCTCCCGCCCACGCGGTCAACGATCGCCAGCACGTCTGCGGCGGTTCGTGCAACAGCTACCACCGCGTGGGCGGGGGAACCCGCCCACCCTACAAAACTGATTGGTGGTCCGTAAGGTGGGCGGATCGTGATCTGGTCCACAGGACCAGATCACCCCGCGCGGTCAACGAAAGCGGCTATTCGAACAGGGGCACGATGGCCAGCGGCGCGCTGTAGGTGATCAGCTGCGCCTGATCGGGCCCGAAGCGGTAGTTCACGGAAGGCAGGTCGGCGTCGACATCGCCTGCGAAGGCCGGCGCCAGGCTGACGCCCAGGGCCTGCTCGCCTTCCGCGCGGCGCAGCTTGACCGAGGTCTCGACGCCTTTGCGCGGGAACACCATGCGCACCCCGACGCACTGGCGCGAACGCGCGCCGGCATCCACGTAGCGGGCGTAGGCGAGCGCCTGTTCGCAGGCCGTGCGCAGCTCGGCGGTGTCGTAGATGTTGTCGGCCTGGGGCGCGATCGTCACCCGGGAGCGCAGGCCGAACGGGCCGATCCGGCGGTTCGGCGCCAGCACCGCGTTTTCATCGTAGGCCGCCTTCACCAGCGGCAGCACACCCCGCCCCAGCGCGTCGAGCGCGAGGCTGGTCTGGACCGTCTTCCCTGTCAGGACCAGCTGCACGCCCTCGCCCAGTGCGCCCTTCTCGCGCGGCACCAGCTGCAGGTGGTTCTGCAGCAGGCTCTTGGCGCCGCCATATTTTTCGAACACCACCACCGCGCGGTAGGCGTCGCGGTAGCTCGCCCACTCCGACGCGGGCGCGAGCGCCTGCGCCACGGCCAGACTGGCCGAGCTCAGGAGCATTACGCATGCGGTGGCGTGTGCGAGTCGCATCATCAGAACCGGTAAGCGAAGGCGGTCGAAACCGTCACATTGGTGGGCCGCTCGACGAGCGGGCTGCGGCGCGCGTCACCCGCCAGGCGGGTGGCTTGCACGCTGGAGGTCAGCATCCACGAAGGCGACAGCGCCCAGTTCCAGCGCGCGCCGATGCGCACGTCCTTCACGCCGCCGTCCGGACGGTAGCTGCGGTGGCCGGTGGTGGCGGCCTCGCGCGCACTGACGCCGAAATAGCTCTGCTGGTAGGCGCGGTTGGCGAAACTGACGCCGGCCGACACCGACACCGTATGGTGCGGGGCCAGCTGCATCGCCAGGCGCTGGACGCCGATCTCGCCGCGCACGCCGTTGCGGTCGTTGCCGGCGCCGGCCAGCACGCTGCTGGTCAGGCGCCATTCGGGGGCCAGGTAATAGTTGAAGAAGGCGCCGGCCTCGGGACGCGCCTTGATCTCGTCCATGCCGGCCAGTGGATTGTCAGACCGGAAAGTTTCGAGGACCTTGGTGGGCGCAAGGGTCGAGCTGGGCCCCGCCTCGACGCCGCCAACGCGGCCGCCGGTGCCCGATTCGGTGCGGCGCGGATGAACGGCCAGCAGCGGGCCGTATTCGACCGTGGGGCTGGAGGACAGGTGCATCCCTGCGCTCATGCCCGAAATGAACACGCCATTGCTCCACTGGACCTGGAGCACCGGCAGTACCGACGTCTTCCTGCTGTCCGCCCCCTCGTACCGCGGCGCCGACACGACGCCCAGCCCCGCATACATATCGCGGCTGCCGTCGGGCATCGGGTTGGTGGTCGGCGTCTGCGCGCTTGCGGCGCTGCCCGAGACTGCCAGGACCAGGGCGAAAAGCTTTTTCATGTGTTCAAGGCTCGAGAGTTCGGCGATCGAATATTTTACGTCGAGCAAGCCGAACTCTCACGCATTGTTACTATCGGGATCGAATTTCCGACACGAATTCTACCGGCGCCTCGCTGCGGTTCACGACTACCAGGTGGGCCGGGTAGACGATCGCCTGGCCGCAGACGGCGCCCGAGCCCGGCTCGATATCGGTAATACCGACCTTCAGCTTGCCGTCCTGGAAGCCCACGCTGGCGATCCCGCCACCGTAGCAGAGGTTCGGCTTGGGACCGCGGAACACCCCGATCACCATCTTCTGGCTGAAATCGACCTTCGGCAGGGCCACGCCGGCGCCGGCATGCTCGGCCCACAGGGCGGCCCAAGCCGCCTCGTCGCGAACCACGACGTTGCGCTGGGTGTGGAGATTGGTGCGGACTTCCCTGCCGATCGTTTCAAGGTTGAAGTACGGCGAGTTGATCCTGCGGAACTCGACCGGGACATCGACTTTCGGCACGGCGACGACGCGCATCGGCTGGGTGACGACCGCCAGGCAGGTTGCCACCGGCGACATGTCGCGGTATTCGTACTCGACCAGCAGCTTGCCGTCCTTCGCACCGACATACACGACGTCGAAGGTACCGCAGTCGATCTTGCCGTTGCCCGCGAACACGGCCACCAGCATATTGTTCGTGAAATCGAATTGCGGCGCCGCGATCCGGGTCTTGCTGTGTTCGGCCCACAGGGCGCTCCAGGCGGCCGCGTCCTTGATCACGACTTCGCGCGGGGTCTCGATGTTCGAGAAGGCGTCGCTCACCACGGTCTTGAAGGCGACCGGGCTGCCCGACTTCGGCAGGAAGCTGACGCGCTCGACCTTGTGAGCGGCGCCGAGGCCGAGGTCGGCCTTGTCCAGGTTCTTCGAGATGGTGTCGAACAGCGGACGCAGGCTTTCGTCGCTGCAGCTGGTGCGCGGGCCGGCGAAGCTGTCGCTCGACGTGCACAGGACGGCCTGCGGCGTCGGCCCCATCAGGCTCACGCTCCAGGAAGCGTCGTAGCAGCCGTAGTCGGCGCGGTCCGACACGACATACTTGCTGTCGACGACATACAGATTGTTGCGGGTCGATGCGCAGTCTGCTTCCTGCGCCATCTTGATGTACTCGGAAACGACCGGAACGCCGCCATTCGGTTCGCCGACGGCGATCCCCTGCCCTGCCTGCTGGTTCTTCATGACGGCGGTGTCATCGCCACCGCCACCGCAGGCTGCCAGGGTCATGCCGACCACGGCGGCAGTGACAACAGTGCGTCCAACCATGCTCATCTTGTTCTTCTCCAGACTAGCCGGTGCTGGCTGCGCACCGATCGTTTCCTTGGGAATAAAAAAACCCGCCGACACTCGCATATCAGGCGGGCAAACGGAAAACCAGATAAACCAAAACCTGATGTATGAGCATAGTAAGAATTCCCCGGATTTCATTCCCCCTCGATCTGTCGAGGAATTGTCATCAATTTGTAAGGCAGTGGAAAGCTATCCAAAGTGGTATCAAAGAGGTACAACATTGCTGATTGCTCCTATACAATGCAGCCAAGGAGAAACTATGTATTGCGCAGCAATCCGTAACCGCCAGTCATGCAGGATGGGCACGTGAACCGGATCTTCTTCCGCTTCTTCGTGCTGGTCATGCTGTCGATCACGGCGGCCACCTTCGTGATCTACTTCGCTTTCAGCCGGCTGTTCGGGGATCCGCTCGAGGACATCGCACGCCGCCAGGCGGCTGCGCAGATTTTCCTGCTCGAACAATATGTCGACCAGGCCCCGCCCGACGAGTGGCTGGCCCGCCTGAACAATGTCCGGATCGTCTCCGACGTGCGCTACGACCTGATTCCCCTGGCGGAGGCCCGCAATGCCTTGCCGGGCGGGCGCCGGGTCCAGCTGGACAACGGCGAGATCGTGCTCGACGCGGCCAGCCGCAGCTTCTACCGGCGCGTCGACCTGGAGGGCGAGCGCTACATCGGCAGCCACGAAGAAGTGCTGCGCGCGCAGAACCTGCCGGTCGACATCGACCAGGCGCTCAAGATGGAAGCATTGCGCTACGTGATCGTGGCGGTGGCCCTGCTGGTGCCGATCGCGCTGTGGTCGCGCACGCACTGGCAGGGATTGCAGTCGCTGTCGCGCGTGGCCGACGAATTCGGCAGCGGCAAGCTGACCGCACGCGCGCTCATGAAGCCCTCGGCCGCGGTCTATCCGCTGGCCGAACGCATCAACCACATGGCCGAGCGCATCGAAGACCTGCTGGAAGCGCAGAAAAGCCTGCTGCACTCGGTGTCGCACGAGCTGCGCACCCCGATCGCGCGGCTGGAGTTCGGCCTCGAGCTGCTGGACGCCCGCGCCAAGGACCCTGACCTGAGCAAGCGCGTGCGGGCCATGGAAGGCGACCTGCGCGAACTGAATTCGCTGGTCAACGAACTGCTCGACATGAGCAAGCTGGATAGCGCCCGCAACCTGCAGGCCGAGCCGGTCATGCTGGCCGAGGTGCTGCAGGAATGCACCCAGATGCTGCCGCCCGCGGAGCACACGCTCGAGTGCAGGCTGGACGAGGAACTCGGCGAACTGGAACTGGACCGGCGCCTGCTCGCGCGTGCCGTCTGCAACCTGCTGCGCAATGCCCAGAAGTACGCCAGCGGCCGCATCCTGCTGGCGGCCACCCGCACCGAGGGAGGCGTGGAGATCACGGTGGACGACGACGGCCCCGGCATCCCGGAAGAAGAGCGCGAAAAGGTGTTCGAGCCGTTCTACCGCCTCGACCGCAGCCGCGACCGCGCCACCGGCGGCTTCGGCCTCGGCCTGTCGATCGCGCGCAAGGCGGTGGCCCTGCACGGCGGCAGCCTGCGCGCCGACAGCTCGCCGCTGGGCGGCGCGCGCTTCGTGATCCACCTTCCCACCTGACAGGAACCCGACACCGCCCATGAAACGATTCCTGCCGGCCCTGCTTCTCGCCGCAACCCTCCCGGCAGCGGCCGAGAAGGCCGACGTCTACAGGCAGACCACCATCAAATGCGATGAATGCCGCTTCGACAGCGTCACCGGCAAGGCGAACATGGCCGGCAATATCATCATCACGCGCGGCACCCTGCGTATCGAGGCCGACCGTGGCGAGGCGCTGCGCTCGCCCGAGGGCTACCAGAGCGCCGCCGTGCAAGCCGATCCGGGCCGCAAGGTGCGCTTCCGCCAGAAGAGCGACGGTCCGGGAGAAGTGTGGATGGAAGGCGAAGCCAGTCGCGTCGAATACGACGAGCGCAGCGGCATGGTCAAGCTGTTCGACGAGGGCCGGGTGCGCCGCGTCGTCGACGGCACGGCAGGCGACGAGATCCAGGGGGACGCCATCATCTACAACCTGCGCACGGAAATGATCGACATCCGCCCGCTCGCTCCAGGCAGCCGCGGCACCATCATCCTGCAGCCCAAACGCAAACCGCCGGCAGCCGCCGTCGCCACCACGGAGAAACCATGATCCTCGAAGTCGCCACCCTCGACGTGCGTCCCGGCCAGGAAGAAGCATTCGAAGCCGCTTTTCGCCAGGCTTCAGGCATCATCGCGGGCATGCCGGGCTACGTGTCGCACCAGCTGCAGCGCTGCCTGGAACGGCGCAGCCGCTACGTGCTGCTGGTGAACTGGCGGACGCTGGAAGACCACACGGTGGGCTTTCGTGGTTCGCCCGGCTACCAGGAGTGGAAGGCGCTGCTGCACCATTTCTACGATCCGTTCCCGACGGTCGAGCATTATTCGATGATCCTGGATGGAGGCCCACTATGACAATCACATTGCGTTGCCGCTGCGGCCAGCTGCGCGGCCAGGTCGACAGCCGGCGCGTGGCCGCGCGCGCGGTCTGCTATTGCAAGGACTGCCAGGCCTATGGCCACTTCCTCGGCACCGGCGTGCTGGACGCCGCGGGCGGCACCGAAGTGGCCGCCACCCTGCCGGCGGCGGTGCGCTTCGAGGCCGGCCTCGAACACCTGGCCTGCATGTCGCTGGGTCCCAAGGGCCTGTACCGCTGGTACGCCAGCTGCTGCCGCACCCCGATCGGCAACACGCCGCGCGACCCGAAGACGTCTTATGTAGGGTTGGTGCGAGCTTGCCTGGCGGAGTCCGACGAACAGCTCGCGCGCGAGCTGGGCCCCTTGCGCTGCCGGGTCGAGACGCAATCGGCCACGGCGCCCGTGAAGTCAGGCGGCCTGAGCACGGCTGGCGTGGTGTTCAAGGTGGGAGTGATGCTCGTAAAGGCGCGCCTGGGAGGCGGCTATCGGGAGAACCCCTTCTTCCGGTCCGCCGCTGGCGAACCGGTGAAGGAGGTGCAGGTATTGTCGCTGGAAGAGCGCAAGGCGCTGACCCCGTAGAGCTCAGCGTTCGGCCTCGCGCCGGGCGGGATAACGCGAGACGTATTCGTATTCTCCGCGCACGTGCGTGACCCCGACCCACAGGTGTTCCCACCAGTGTTCGCGCGAGCGCACGGTTTTCAGGCAGGTCTTGTCGACGCCGCCCTTGAACAGCGGGTCGACGCACTGGTTGGTCATCAGGGCGTAGCGCTGGTTCTCGGCATTGACGAGGGCGATCGCCAGCCAGATGGCGATCCCCGCAAAGAAGATCGCCAGCCCCCACGCCACGTGGTTCACGTAGCTGGTCTCAAACAGGTCGTCCTCGTTGGGCCGGGACCCATCGTACATCTTGAGGACTTCGCGTTCGACGTCATTGCTCATTTCGAGGCGGCTGCTTTCTTGACCAGTGCGTCCATGACTTGGGTGGTTGCCTGCATGGTCGGCTCCAGGCCCTGGATCTTGTTCGATTCCGAGACCTGGCCCGGCGACACCACGTACTTGCCATCGATGATGATGGTCGGGGTGCTGCTGACCTTGTAGTTCTTCGAGATCGCCTCGAGGCGGCGCAGCTTGGTGGTCACGCCGAACGAGTTCCAGGTTTCCATGAACTTGGCGCGGTCCAGGCCATTCTTGGCGGCCCACTCGATGATCGCGTCATCCTTCATCAGGCGCTGGCGCTGGACGTGCACGGCCTGGAACACGCGCGGGTGGTATTCCTCCAGCTTGCCCATCGCCTCCAGGGTCAGGAACAGGTGCGCTTCCGGATCGGCCGGGCCCTGGAACGGCAGGTGGATGCGGCGCATGACGATGTTGTCGCCCTGCTTCTTGATCCACTGGTTCAGCGTCGGCTCCAGCGCGTTACATGCCGGGCAGTGGTAAGCGAAGAATTCGATGACCTCGACCTTCTTGCCCGTCGCCTGCACCGGCTGCGGCGCACTCAGGGTCTGGTAATCGACGCCGTTCTTCGGGTCGGCAGGCGACGCGAACGCGGTGCTGGCGACCATGGTGGCGGCGATGAGGGCGAAACGCAGAGAACGCATAGGTATCCTTCCAGAATAGATTGAGCAAACGCCGGGAGATTACCACTTTTTTGGGTCCCCTTACGGGGGAAGGCGGGAATTTTGCATTTGCTTACGGGTTTAACGAGGGCGATACGGGGAATTGTTAAGTTGGTGGCTAAGCTGCAAACTTGGATCCCGGCCTGCGCCGGGATGACGGTTTTAAAGCTAACACAGCAAGCAGAACGTCGTTCCGGCGCAGGCCGGAACCCAATTTCCCTGCCGAAGTCACTTCGGCCTGCGCTGCCGCACCCCTTCCAGCATCTCGCACAACTGCGCAGCTCCCTCGATGGTGCGCGGCCCCGGACGGGTCAGCAGTTCGCCGTTTACCGTCAGCAGATTGCCGCGCTTGACGGCCGTCATCGTCTTGTACGGCTCCCACAGCTTCAGGCCCGGGTTGGCGGGATCAATGCGCTTGCCCGCCATGATCGCTTCCGGGTCGGCCGCCAGCACCGCTTCCAGGCTGACTTCCGGCGCCACCACTTTCAGCGCGCCGAACACGTTGCGTCCGCCGCAGACGCGGATCGCATCGCTGGCGATCTGGGCGTCGTTGAGGGTGTACAGCGGCTGATCCCAGATCTGGTAGAACACCGTCACAGGGGCGCGGCCTGCGTAACGCCCTTCCAGCGCGGCCAGCCTGGTGCGCAGCGCCGTGGCTGCCCCGGTGGCGGTAGGCCCCGTGCCCAGCAGCTGGCCGAGGCGCTCGACGTTGTCGGCCACCTGGGCCAGCCGGCGCGGCTCGCTGTGGAAGACCGGCACGCCCAACGTTTCGAGCTGGGCGATCTGGCGCGCCGTGTTCCCGCTGTGCCAGACCACGATCAGGTC
This sequence comes from Massilia sp. IC2-477, assembly GCF_020707265.1. Taxonomy (GTDB): domain Bacteria; phylum Pseudomonadota; class Gammaproteobacteria; order Burkholderiales; family Burkholderiaceae_D; genus Telluria. Next base: position 656,709 of record NZ_JAJFEQ010000001.1, on the reverse strand, counting down.
GGGCTTCAGGGCCAGCACCCGCTCCATGTCGATCACGCTGTTGCTGCCCACCAGCGGGATTTTCTTCGCCGCTTCCGGGTAGTCGCTGTAATTCATGGCGCCGACCACCTGCTTCCCACCGCCGGCGGCGAACAGCAGCTCGGTGGCGTGGGGCGCCATCGAGATGACGCGGCGCGCCGGCTGCTGCACCGTGACGCGGCGGCCGGCGTCGTCGACCACGGTCACCGCGGCCTGCACACTGCCGGCCGCCAGGGCCAGCAGTGCTGCTGCGTAAGCCAGTCGCGCGCGCATCAGAAGTCGTAGCGCAGCGACAGCTTCAGCTGGCGGCCATCGCTCGGGTAGATGCCCGAGCGGCAGCCGAAAGCGTTACTGTAGTACTGGCGGTCGGCCAGGTTGAGCGCGCTGAAGGCCGCTTCCCAGCCGCCCACGCGATACGCGTAGCGGGCGTCGAGCGTCGTGTAGGACGGGATGCGCGCGCCGCAGCTGTTGGTGAAGTCGCTGCCGTAGCGCTGGCTGTCGACCCACTGGGCGCCGAGGTCGGCGTTGTGGCCGCCGCGGGTCCAGCCCAGGCGCGCGGTAACGACGTTCTTTGGCACCAGTACCATCTCGCGGCCGGCGTTCGGACCGGCGGTGAATTCGGCGTCCACGCGCTGCCACTGGGCCGTGAGGCGCAGGTCCTGGCTCAGGGCGTACTGGCCTTCCACCTCGACGCCCTGGCGCCGGGTCGGGTCGAGGTTGGTGTTGGCGCCCCAGCCGATGGTCGGGTCGTAGAACATCTCGTTTTCCAGGCGGTGGCGGAACAGGCGCGCGCTCAACTGGCGGCCGGCCGGGCCCGCGGTCACGCCCAGTTCGAGGTCGCGCGAGGTCTGCGGCGCCAGCACTTCGGGACCGGCACGCAGGCTGTTCTCGTCGACGTTGGCGATGCGATAGCTGCGGCCTGCCCTGGCGAAGGTCGTGACTCCGGGCAGCACATCGAAGCTGCCCTCGACCGACCAGGCGTTGATCGACTGCTTGCGGTGCTCGTTCACCACCGGCGGGAAGGCCAGCGGGTCCGAGTAGTCCTTGGTGAAGCGCTCGTGGCGGCCGCCGATGGCCAGGCGCGCATTGTGCGGGGCGTTCCACAGGATTTCATTGCGCAGGTAGACCGCCTTCGCGTCCTGCTCGGCGTCGCCCAGCGAAAAATCGGAGCTGGTCTGGCGCTCCCAGCGCACCAGATCGATGCCCGCGACCAGTTCGTTGCGCTTGTCGCCGAAGCTGGCGGTGTGGCGCAGGCGCGGCGAGAACTGGGTCTGGCGCGCGTCATAGGCCGAACGCGACGCCACCTTCGTGCCGCCCATCATGTAGAAGTAGTTGGCCTCGACTTCGCGCTCGCGGCGCGACAGCTCGGCGGCCAGCTCGAGGCCGCCGATGCGGTGCTCGACGAAAGCGGTGATGCGGTCGGTGTCGAGGGTGCCGAAATCGTCCGGGGTCAGGGTCTGGCGCGGGATCGAGAGGAACTGGGCTTCGCTAAGCGAACCAGGGAAGCGCGCGTCCTGTTCCGAGCGTTCGAAGCGCAGGCCGGCGCGGCCGGCGCCATAGTTGTACTGCACGCCGCCGCTGGCGGTGTGCTGCTTGAAGTCGCTGTTCTTGCGGTAGTTGTCGGTGCGGCGGTCGGCCACGGCGATGTCCACGGACAGCGGGCCGGCGCCGTGGCTGAGCGAAGCACGCAGGTCGCGCGCGCTGAAGCGCCCTGCTTCGGCAAACAGCGAACCGTGGGTGCCGTCCTGGGCGCCGCGGCGCGTGATGATGTTGATCACGCCGCCGGTCGCGCCTTCGCCGTACAGCACGCTGCTGCCGCCACGCTGGATCTCGATGCGCTCGACGGTATCCACCGGAATGCTCGACAGGACCGCGTTCGCCAGTTCATTCTCGTTCAGGCGCACGCCGTCGACCAGGATCACCAGGTTCTGGGCGCTGTTCGAGCCGAAGCCGCGCAGGTCGAGCGCGAAGTCGGGCGAGGCGTCCAGGCTCTGGCGCCCGTAGACGCCGCCGATCTTGCGGATCGCGGCATTCACGTCGGTGGCGCCGGCGCGGCGGATATCCTCGGCGGTGATGACGGTGGCGCCGATCGGCGCGGTGGCGGCCTGCGCCGGGAAACGCGCGCCGGTGACGACGATCGAGGGCAGCGCTTCCTGGGCGAGAGCGTTGGCGGCAAGGACGGACAGCGACAGAGCGCAGGCCAGCGCGAGCGGCTTGATGGCCGGCGCACTGCGTGGAACGGCAGCAAAATTCATGTTGGATGTTCTCGGTAATGGCGCCGGCCTGCGTCCCCGCAGGCCGGAGTTCAACGGAAGCGCCTTGGCACTCCCACCTGTCTGGCCGGTATCCGGGCTTGCAAGACGAACCGCTCCACCTTCCTATGCGTTGGCACAGTGGTTTTCGGAGCGACCTGTCATCGTCATGAGGACGATGACGCTTGTTGACCGTTGCGGGGGCAGCACACCTCGGCGCGGGCGCGTAGCGACCTTGCCTCGTGTTTCCCGTTTAACTGCGCATGAGCAGAAGCATGCGCGGGCACCAGAACCCCGAGATTATAACCTGACAAGCTTTTCGGGCATTTCGTCGCCAAATCCGGGCTTCTATCCTAATCGCTTGGAAATGAGCCAAGCTTCTCGATATAGTCGCGCTCATACCAAAACGACATCGACAGGGAGTCTTGCATGAGGATACAAGGAAGCCGGCACCGCTTGCGCGGGCTGCTTGTCGCGGCATTGCTGGTCGCCGGCGGCACGGCGGCCTGGTTCGCCCAGGCGGACGCACCGCTCGACGTGGCCGCACCTCCACTCGACGGCATCGCACTGGCCGCACCCGACGCCGCCGCTGTCAGCGTCCCCAGCAGCCCGGGAGCATGGGGCGGCATCCGCGGCGGCGACCAGCCGACGCTGTCGGACCGGGTGGTGAGCTACCGCATCGCCGCGACGCTCGACCCGGACAAGCACGTCGTCACCGGACGGCAAGCGCTCACCTGGCGCAACCGCAGCGCGGTCCCGGTGCGCAGCGTCTACCTGCACCTCTACATGAACGCCTTCGAAGGCGAAGGCAGCACCTTCTTCACCGAGCAGCGTCGGCGCGGCGAGGGATTCCGGAGCGGCGTCGGCACCGGCGATGGCGAATGGGGCCACATCGCCCTGCGCAGCGTGAGCCAGGGCGGGAGCAGCGTGCCGTGGCGATTCGTCCAGCCCGACAAGGGGCCGGCCACCGACCACACGGTGGTGCGCCTGGACCTGCCGGCGGCGGTGGCGCCCGGCGCCTCCACCACGCTCGACATGGCCTTCAGCACCCAGCTGCCGCGCGTGATCGCGCGCACCGGCTACTTCGACAGCTTCCACCTGGTGGCGCAATGGTTCCCCAAGATCGCGGTGCTGGAACTGCCGGGTGAACGCGGGGCGACCGCGCCGCGCTGGAACGCGCACGAATTCCACATGGAGTCCGAGTTCTACGCCGACTTCGGCAGCTACGACGTGAGCCTCACCGTCCCCAAGGGCTATACGGTGGGCGCCACCGGCGAGCTGCAGGGGCCGCCCGTCGAGAAGAACGGCATGCTGACGCATCGCTACGTGCAACACGACGTGCACGATTTCGCCTGGACCGCGGACCGCCGCAGCGCCAAGCCGCTGGTGGAAACCTGGACCGGCCCGGGCAGCCCGACCGTCAGGGTCGAGGTGATTTATCCGCCCGAATACGAAGCCAGCGCCAGGCCGGCGATGAAGGCGGCCAAGGATTCGCTGGCCTATTTTTCGCGCACGCTCGGCCCCTACCCCTACCGCACGCTCACCGTCGTGATCCCCCCCTTCAACGCGGAAGAAGCCGGCGGCATGGAATACCCCACCTTTGTTACCGCCTCCGGTTATGCCGAGGTGGCGCCGAAGTCGCTGTCCGCATTTGAGCTCGACGCCGTGACCGTCCATGAATTCGGGCATGGCTACTTCTACGGCATCCTGGCCAGCAACGAGTTCGAAGAACCGATGCTCGACGAGGGCCTGAACGAATTCTGGAGCAACCGGATGCTGCGCGGGCGCGGCCAGATGATCCATCCGGCCCCGGGCTGGCTGAAGCGCATCGGGGTCGATCCGACCTTCGCTCCTTTCGACTTCGTCCGCCTCGCTTCGCCGCGCGACCGGCCTGCCGATGCGCCCGGCGCCAACGCCTGGCAGCGCCTGCAGGGTATCGGCCCGGTCTACAACCGCAGCGCCCTCGTCATGCGCGACCTGGAACAGCGGATCGGCAGCGAGGCGATGGAGCGCGGCTTCAAGGAATACTACCGCCGCTGGAAGTTCCGCCATCCGAGCATCGCCGACCTGCGCGAAGCCCTGGCCGACGGCAGCGGCGAACGCGCCGCCGTCGAAGAAGTCTTTGCCCAGCAGGTCTATGCGACGGCCCGGATCGACGACAAGGTCTTTAAGCTGACCAGCGAAGAAGAACTGCCGCCGGCAGGCACCCGGCTTGAGGGCGGCCGGCGACTGGAGGAGACGCAGGCGGCGGTCGACAGGCGCGTGGCGAAGCTGCGTGAAGACTGGAAGAAGGCCAATCCGGGAGCAAAGGAAGGCAGCGGCCCCTTCCCCTGGCGCACCGAAGTCACCGTGCGCCGCGACGGCGCCAGCGTGCCGCAGACGCTGGTGGTGCGCTTCGCCGACGGCAGCAGCGAAACGGTCGAGTGGCGCGCGGCTTCGCCCGCGGAAAAATGGCGCAGCTTCAGCTGGGTCAAGCCGGCGCGCGCCGTGTCGGCCGAGATCGACCCGCGCCGCAGCCACTACCTCGACGTCAACAAGCTCGACGACAGCCGCAGCATCACCCCCGACCGCGGCGCATCCACCCGCTGGAGCAGCGACGCGGCCGCGTTCATCCAACTGATCCTGTCTTTCCTGGCCACCGTATGACGACCACTACCGCTCCCCTGGCGCCGCAGGCGGCGTCCGTTTCCCCTGCCGCCACCCGCGGCAGCCTCCTGCGGGCACTGCGCCCTGCCCTGCAATGGCGCCTGATGCTGCTCTGGCTGGTGGCCCTGCTGCTGCCGACGCTCGCGGCCGCGCTGCCGGTCTGGGTGATGCTGGGCGATGCGCTCGATCGCACAGTCGGCGCCCGCGCGCTGGCGCGGCGCCTCGACCTGGTGGCCATCACCGACATCATGAGCCTGCACAGCCAGCACGCCTCGGCGCTGGCCGGCGGCGGCACCGTGGCGCTGGTCTTGACGCTGCTGCTGTCGCCGCTGCTCACTGGCGCCGCCATCACCGCGGCGCGCGCTCCGGCGCCGCCCGGCTTCGCGGCCCTGGCGGCCGGCGGCGTGCACGAATACGGGCGCCTGCTGCGCATGTTGCTGTGGGCCGTCGTGCCGCTCGGCGTGGCCGGCTTCCTGGGCGCGATCGCGGGCGGCGCCGCCGACGAACACGCGGCCAGCAGCGTGCTTGCATCGTCGGCAGGCGATGCCGCGCTGGGCGCAGTCCTGGTGACCGGCCTGCTCCTGCTGCTGGCCCACGCCACGCTGGACGCCGGCCGCGCCGTGCTGGCGCTCGACCGCCGCCGCAAGTCGGCGGTGCTGGCCTGGTGCGACGGCCTGGGAGTGCTGGCGCGCCGTCCGCTGCCCGCCTTCGGCCTCTGGTTCGGCATCACCCTGGGCGGGCTGGCGCTGGCCGCGGCGCTGGCGGTAGCGCGCCTGAACGTGCCAGCGCTGGGCGCGGGCAGCTTCCTGGGCGGCCTGCTGCTGACCCAGCTGGCCGTGCTGGCGCTGGCCTGGATGCGCTGCGCGCGCCTGTTCGCCCTGATGGAAGTGGCGAGAAGCGGCGCCGCACGCTGAATCGCGCCATCGGCTACCATGGGTGCTTCCACGTATCGACGGAGCACCCATGCGCCTTCCTACCTATTTCGTATCGCACGGCGGCGGCCCCTGGCCCTGGATGAAGGACCAGTATGGGCCTGCCTATGCCGAGCTGGAAGCCTCGCTGGTAGCGATCCGCCAGGCGCATGGCGAGGCCGTGCGCGCGGTGCTGGTCGTGACCAGCCACTGGGAGACGCCGGGCTTCATGGTGTCATCCGGCGGCGCGCCCGGCATGATCTACGACTACGGTGGCTTCCCGCCGCATACCTACCAGGTGCAGTACCCGGCGCCCGGCAACCCGGCGCTGGCGCAGCGCGTCGCCGCCCTGCTCGGGGCTGGCGGCCATCCGGCCGGGCTCGATGCGGAGCGCGGCTTCGACCACGGGACCTTCTCGATGCTGTACCCGGTGTATCCGAAAGCGCGCATGCCGGTGGTGCAGCTGTCGCTGCGGCGCGACCTCGACCCGCAGGCCCACATCGAGGCCGGCCGTGCGCTGGCGCCGCTGCGTGACGAAGGGGTGCTGATCCTGGGCAGCGGCCTCTCCTTTCACAACCTGCGCCAGTTCGGCCCAAGCGGCGCGGCCGCCTCCAAGGCCTTTGACGGCTGGCTGCAGCAGGCGATGACGCTGGCGCCGCCCGAACGTACGGCGGGGCTGCTGCGCTGGGAAACCGCGCCCATGGCACGCGCCGCGCATCCGCGCGAAGAGCACCTGCTGCCGCTGATGGTGGCGATGGGCGCCGCCGAACAGGAGCCGGCGGCGTGCGTGTATCACGAGGAGGATTTTTTCGGGTCCTTGACCGTTTCGAGTTTCCGCTTCGGGGGTTCGTAGGGTGGGCGGGTTTTCCCGCCCACGCGGTCAACTGAAGGTGCTGTCCCCCGCGCGGCAATTCAGTCGCTAACGATCACCGCGTGGGCGGAGAATCCGCCCACCCTACAACAGCGTTCAGGTTTCGTGGTGTGGTCGGGTTCAGGTCCCGCGCTTGCCGCGCATCGCCTCTTCCGCCTTCAGCGCCGCCTTTTCTTCGGCGATGCGCGCCTTTTCCGCCATCTCGGCGGCATGACGCGCCAGCGCCGCAGTACGCGTTTCCGGCGTCTCGAGGCTGATCCGTCCCAGTGCGCCGGTGCGGTAGTCGTGCAGCAGCACGTGCGCCGCCTTTTCGTAGTCGAATTCGCCGCCGCGCACGCGGAAACCGCGGCGCTGGGCCACGTGCTCGATCACGGCGATGCCGTCCAGGCCCTCGGTCTTGAAGCCATAGCGCGCGCTCAGGAGCTGCGGGTAGCGCTCGAGCAGCAGGTTGGCGAGGAATTCCGCCACTTCTTCTTCGATCAGCGCGTTCGAGCCGACCGCGTGGCTGGCGGCCAGCATCAGGCCGTCGCTCGCCATCGCGATCTTCGGCCACAGCATGCCGGGGGTGTCGACCAGCACGATGTGCTTGCCGAGATAGAGCTTCTGCTGGGTCTTGGTCACGGCCGGCTCGTCGCCCACCTTGGCCACGCGCTTTTTCAGCAGCGCGTTCATCAGGGTCGATTTGCCGACGTTCGGGATCCCCATGATCATGATGCGCAGCGGCTTGGTCGGCACGCCGCGGTGCGGCGCCAGCGACTGGCAAATGTCGGGGATGCGCGCCACGTCCGCCGGCTTCTTGGTCGTCATCGGGTAGGCGGTGACGCCTTCCTGGGCGTCGTAGAAGGCCTTCCAGGCCGCCGTGGCCGCTGGGTCGGCCAGGTCGATCTTGTTCAGGATTTTCAGGCAGGGACGCTGGCGGAACTTGCGCAGCTCCTCCACCAGCGGGTTGCAGCTGGCCTCGGGCAGGCGGGCGTCGAGGACTTCGATCACCAGGTCGGTGTTCTCCATCTGCTCGGCGGCTTCCTTCTTGGCCGCGTTCATGTGCCCCGGGAACCATTGAATGGACATGCTTGTGCTCTCTTTATCTTCGATCAGGGCGCTATTTTACGCTGCTGGCGGGCGCGCGAAGAAACAGACCGCCCGGATCGACCGGCCTGTTGATGCAGTGCAACGCATTTGCGTGGCGCCGCGGCACACTGAAATTTTCGCCCGGAGAATCACATGCATCAGCTACCGAAGACATCGCTGGGACGCTGGGTCGCGTTCGGCATGCTGTGCGCCATGGTCGGCGCCGCCTGCCTGGTCGAACGCTTCCCGCTGCTCCAAGGCTGAAATCGCTTACTGCGGGGCTGGCGTACAGGCGCTGGCCGGCAGCGGCTGGCCGGGATCGAAAGCGGACAGCTGGGCGCGCGCGGCATTGCGGTCTTTCTCGTACTCGGTGAGGTAGCGCGCCCGCTCCTCGCTTTCCCACTCGGCGTCCGACACCCGCGTCAATCCCTGCATGCGGCTGGCGAACACCCGTCCTTCCAGGCGCGGCAGCAGCAGGCGGTCCGGGTCCACGTTCTCGCGCAGCAGGTAGCCGTCGACGTCGCGCAGCCGCAGGGGCAATGCGGGCTTTTCGTCGGTCAGCAGCTTGCCGAACACGGTCAGTTTCACCTCGCGCGTGCCTACCGCGAGGACGTCGTTGAAGCTCGCCAGCGCGAAAGGCCGGCCGGCCGCATCGTCGACCCGGCCCGTCACCACATAACGGCCCGGCTGGCGCACTTCGAGGCCGAGGTAGAACTGGAGCGAGCCGTTTTCCATTGCTTCGCGCACCTGGCCGGTCCAGCTGGCCGGCAATACCGGCGTGTGGATCACGTCGAACAGGACGAAGCCGCTGCGCCCGCCGGCCGTGTAGCGCACCTCGGTGCGGATGGTGCCGTGAAAGCCGGCCAGGCCGGTCTGGGCGGGCGCCAGCACGCCGGCGTAGGCCTGGTCGCCGGCCACCGGGTCGGCCCCGCCGCCATCATCCGCAAAGGACAGGGCCACCTGCGGCGTGGGCCGGCTGCCGCCGTAGGTCATGCCCTGCGCCACCGCGCGCGTGACCACCAGCGGCACGGTTTCGCCCTGCGGTGTCACCGCGCGCAGCGAGAAGGCGGCCGACTCGCCGGCGGCCAGGTAGACGCGCGACTGCGAGGTCTGCAGGAAGACATTGGTGTTGCTGCCGCCTCCTTCGACCCGCATCGGGTTCATCTCGGTGACCGGCTGGTTCGGCTGCATCTGGTCCGGGTTCTGCGCGGCCGGACGCGACTCCACCGGGTACTTGCTGCCTTCGCGGTAGCTGCAATAGGTGTGGTCGGTGAGCTGGACGTTCTCGAGCAGCTGGCGGCGGCGCTCGGCGCGTTCATCGGGAATCGCCAGCGCGCTGGCGGCCGGCACCTGGCCGAAGAACTGCGGTCCGGCGGGCGCTTGTCTGGCGGTGGCCCCGGGCGGCGCGGCGTCCTCGCCGCGCCCGAACCACAGGGCGAGCGCGACGCAGAGCGCCACGCCCACACCGATCAGTGGTTTTGTGTACCTAGAGGGCACTGTTCACCACGGCGCTGCGCACGACGCCCACGATGCCGCCCCAGTTGCCGTTGGCGTAGTGGTTGTAGGCTTCGCTGTCGTCACGGAAGACCACCGAGTGGTAGCTCCACTTGGTGCTGCCGCCCTCGTTGGCCGCGGTGCCGAGCGTCAGGTCGTTGCAGAACCAGTCGCTCGGGTTGCAGTAGGACCCGCCGGAGCTGCCCGCCACGCCGCCGGTGCTGTGGTAGGCGACGGCTTCGTCGTCCTGGCCGGGCAGGATGCCGGAATAGGCCGTGCCCTTGGCGGCGGCGTACATGTAGAACCAGACGTTGCGGGTGGTGTTGTGGTTGTACATGGCGCGCGCGGTACTCGTCTTCAGGTCCTGCACCAGCGGTTCGGAGGTGGTCCAGGAGCCGGCGTCCGACAGTTCCGAGCCGCCGCCCGCGCCGGACGCGGCGCGCACCCACTTGATGTTCCAGCCGGTCTGCGAGCTGCCGTCGCTGTTGCCGCATACGCCGGTACTGCCCGGGCTGGCGTTCTTCTTGAGGCGGGCCGAGCCGCCGTAGTTGGCAAGCGTGTAGCCCATCATCAGGTCACCCGCGCTGTGGGTGACGACATAGCACCAGTTGCTGCCGGTGCAGAAGCAGTCGAGGGCGTCGCGCACCCGGCCGCTCTGCGAAGCGATGCTGCTGCGGCCGTCCCAGTTGACGGCCTTCTTGTTGACGCCGGCCGCCGTCGTGGACGGGCCCCAGTAGGTGAAGTCATTGTAGTTGCCGATCGCCCCGCCGCCGGTGCGGCCGTTGATCCAGAGGGTGTAGTTGGCGGCGGACGCCCAGCCCGTCGACAAAAGCAGGCACAGCGCACACAGAATGCGGATTGCTTTCACTGTCGTCTCCTATCTCATTGTGTACCGTATGCATATACGGCTGAGTTCGACACTACGCCCGACATGGGGGCGTGTCAAACCACACACTTCAGGAGTGTTGCGAAGCCGCCCGCCCCCGGTTTACTGGGCCGTATTCACCACCGCGTTCCGGACCACGCCGACGATGCCGGCCCAGTTGCCGCGGGCGTAGTGGTCGTAGTCTTCGCCATCGTCGCGGAAGGCCACCGCGTGGTAGTTCCACTTGACGCTGCCGCCCTGGTTGGGCTCGATGCCAAGCCGCAGGTCATTGCAGAACCAGTCCCCCGGATTGCACAGCGAGCGGCCGGAACTGCCGGCCACGCCGCCGGCGCTGTGGTAGGCCACCACTTCGTCGTCCTGCCCGGGCAGCGCGAAGGAATACAGCGTGCCCCTGGCGCCCGCGTACATGTAAAACCAGATATTGCGGGTGACGTTGTGGTTGTACATGGCGCGCGCGGTCGAGGTCTTCAGGTCCTGCACCAGCGGCTCGGAGGTGGTCCAGGAGCCGATGTCCGACAGCTCGCTGCCGCCGGCCGCACCCGCTGCGGCGCGCACCCACTTGATGTTCCAGCCGGCCTGGGTGCCGCTGCCGTTGGTGGGGCTGTTGCCGCATACGCCGGCCGCGTTCGGGCTGGCGTTCTTCTTCTGGCGGATGGTGCCGCCGTAGTTGGCCAGCGTATATCCCGTCAGGAGATCGCCGGCGCTGTAGGTGACGAGGTAGCACCAGTTGTCACCGGTGCAGAAGCAGTCGAGCGCGTCGCGTACCCTGCCGCTCTGCGAGGCGATGCTGCTGCGCCCATCCCAGTTGACGGCCTGCTTGTTGACCCCGGCCGGCACCGAGGATGGGCCCCAGTAGCTGAAGTCGCGGTAGTTGCCGGGCGTGCCGTCGGGGCCGCTGCCCGCGCGGCCGTTGATCCAGAGCGTGTAGTTGGCGGCGGCTGACATGCCCGACACCAGGAACAGACACAGCGCAAGCAGGGTGCGGAAGGGTCTCACGGTCGTCTCCTCGATGGATGAGTAATGAGACCTTAGATGCGCGCGGACGCGCCGCGTTCCCTGCCGCAGCGCGCCTATTCCAGGTCGGCCAGCACCTTCAGGTGGGCCACCACGCTGCGCCCCAGCGCCGACAGCGCGTAGCCGCCCTCCAGGCAGCTGACGATGCGCCCTCCGGCGTACTGGCGGGCCACGGCCACGATCTGGCGCGTGATCCAGGCGTAGTCGGCCTCGACCAGGCCGATGCCGCCCATGTCGTCCTCGCGGTGGCCGTCGAAGCCGGCCGACACGAAGATCATCTGCGGCCGGTGCGCGTGCAGCGCGGGCAGCCACAGGTCCTGCACCAGCTTGCGAACGGCCTCGCCGTCCGCGAGGGCGGGCACCGGCACGTTGACACTGGTGGCGGTGATCGGCTCCGGGTCGCAGTAAGGATAGAAAGGATGCTGGAACAGGCTCACCATCAGCACCCGCGGGTCGTGGCGGAAGGCGTCGGCGGTGCCGTTGCCGTGGTGGACGTCGAAGTCGACGATGGCCACGCGCTCCAGCCCGTGCACGTCCAGCGCATGGCGCGCGGCGATGGCGACGTTATTGAAAAAGCAAAAGCCCATCGGTTCGGTCGGCGTGGCGTGGTGGCCGGGCGGGCGTACCGAGCAGAACGCGTTGTCGACCTCGCCCGCGATCACGGCGTCGGTGGCCGCCACCGCGGCGCCGGCCGCGCGCAGCGCCGCCTGGTAGCTGTGGTGGCACAGGATGGTGTCGCCGTCGAGCGGATAGTAGTCGCCGGCGGCCGGCACGTTGTCGCGCACCAGCGCCACCGCGCCCGGACTGTGGTTGCGCAGGACGTCTGCCAGGTCGGCCAGGGGCGCGCTGCGCTGCTCGAGCAAGCCATCCAGGCGTGCCAGGATCAACTGGTCGTCGATCGCCTGCAGACGCGCCGGCGACTCCGGGTGCCAGTCGCCCATCTCGTGCCGCAGGCAGTCGGCGTGGCTGTAGATTGCTGTACTCATCGTTCTCGCTTGTGTCCCTGCTCATCCATCGCACACCTTCGGGGCCGTTCTCGCATAGAATCGATCCCATGGTTTGTTGCCGACGGAGTATGAAGCTTGCCAATGGCGCTAATCTACCATGGGAGCCTACTTAGTCGCACCGAACAGTTCACCGGAACCCCAACCATGTTCAATCAATTGCATGCCGCCGCACGCCAGGTCAGCCAAGTCGTGGTCGGCAAGGACCAGCAGGTCCGCCTCGCCATCACCTGCCTGCTGGCCGGCGGCCACCTGCTGCTGGAAGACCTGCCCGGCGTGGGCAAGACCACGCTGGCGCACGCGCTGGCGATCTCGCTCGGCCTGAAATTCAACCGCGTCCAGTTCACCAGCGACCTGCTGCCGGCCGACGTGGCCGGCATTTCGGTGTACGAGCGCGAAAAGAACGACTTCGTGTTCCACCCGGGCCCGATCTTCACCCAGGTGCTGCTGGCCGACGAGATCAACCGCGCCACGCCCAAGACCCAGTCCGGCCTGCTGGAGGCGATGGAAGAGCGCCAGGTGAGCGCCGACGGCGTCACCCGCCCCCTGCCGGAACCCTTTTTCGTGATCGCGACCCAGAACCCGGCCAACCAGGTCGGCACCTTCCCGCTGCCCGAGTCCCAGCTCGACCGCTTCCTGATGTGCCTCTCGCTGGGCTACCCGGACGCCGCTGCCGAGCGCGCCCTCCTGATGGGCGAAGACCGGCGCGCCATGCTGCGCGCCCTGCAGCCTGCGATGCAGCCGGAGCAGCTGGCCCAGGCCCAGCGCGCGCTGAAGGAGATCCACGCCTCGCCGGCCCTGGTCACCTACGTGCAGGCGCTGGCCCAGGCCTCGCGCCAGAACGGCATGTTCGCCGAAGGCCTGTCGCCGCGCGCCGCGATCGCCCTGCTCCAGGCCGGCCGCGCCTGGGCCGCGCTGGAGGGACGCGACCACGTGATCCCCGAAGACATCCAGGCAGTGCTGGTGCCGGTCTGCGCGCACCGCCTGCGCCCGCTCAAGGCGGCGCACGGCGCGGCGCTGGCCAGCCGCGACCTGGTGCTGCAGTTGCAGAAATCGGTCCCGGTCTGAGCTCGATGGGATTCCGCGGTTGGGTCAGGCGCACCACCGGCAACTGGCTGCCGCGCCGCGGCACGCTTGATGCCGGCGAAGTGGTGCTGAGCCAGCGCCGCGTGTTCATCCTGCCCACCCGCGCCGGGATCGGCTTTGCCCTGCTGCTGCTGGTGCTCTTGATCGGCTCCATCAACTACAGCCTCGGCCTGGGCTTCGCGCTGACCTTCCTCGCGCTGTCCTGCGCGCTGGTGGACATGGTCTTCACCTACCGTAACCTGGCCCACCTGGCCCTGCAGCAGGGCCGGGTGCCGACCGTGTTCGCCGGCCAGGAGGCGCAGTTCGAGCTGCACGTTGCCAACCGCAGCGCGCTGGCGCGCTACGGCGTCTGGATCGACTTCGCCGACATCAAGGAGCCGCGCCACGCCACCGACATCGCCGCCCACGGCAGCGCCAGCGTGCTGCTCGGCGTCGCAACCACTGCGCGCGGCTGGCTGCAGCTCGAGCGCGTGGTGCTCTCCACCCGCTTTCCGCTTGGCCTGTTCCGCGCATGGAGCTACTGGCGTCCCGCCACCCGGGCGCTGGTCTATCCGCGCCCGGAAGAAGGCGCGCCACCGCTGCCGGTGTCGGGCAACGCCGTCGGCAGCGGCCGCGCTGCCGGCAACGACGATTTCGCCGGCGTGCGCAGCTACCAGGCGGGCGACTCGCCGCGCCAGCTGGCCTGGCGCCAGATCGCCCGGCTCGACCCGGCGCTCGGCGGCCAGCTCGTCACCAAGCATTTCGAAGGCGGCGTGGGCGACGAACTGGTGCTCGACTTCGCCCAGCTGCCCGCGCATCTCGACCTCGAGCTGCGCCTGTCGCGCATGACGCGCTGGGTGCTCGATGCCGAGCAGCGCGCCCTGCCCTATGCCTTCCGCCTGGGCGGCATCCGGCATGACGCCGGCAACGGCGCGGCGCACCAGGCGGCCTGCCTGCGCGCGCTGGCGCTGTACGGTATCGAGGAGGCGGCATGAGCGCATTGCGAAGCGCCCTGCGTTCCCTGCCAAGAGATAAGGCCGACACCCTGCTCCTGCTGGGCAGCGCACTGCTGGTGCTGGCGCCGCACGTGAGCCACCTGCCGCTGTGGGTGACGCTGCTGTGCGCCGCCACCCTGCTCTGGCGCGCCGTGATCACCCTGCGCGGCAAGCGCATGCCTTCGACCATGGTGCTGCTGCCGATCGCAGCCGGCGCGATGGCCGGCATCCAGGTCAGCTACCAGACCCTGCTCGGGCGCGACGCGGGCGTGGCCATGCTGGTGCTGCTGGTCGCCTTCAAGATGCTGGAGATGCACGCACGGCGCGACCTGTATGTCGTGATCTTCCTGTGCTTCTTCCTGGTGCTGACCAACTTCTTCTACGCGCAGGGCATCGGCACCGCGCTGCTGATGGTGGTGGCGGTGCTGGCCCTGTTGACCACCCAGCTCTCGTTCCAGTTCACGGGCGCGGTGCCGCAGCTGAGGGCGCGCGCGGGCATGGCGGCGAAGATGCTGCTGTTCGCCGCGCCGCTCGCGGTGGCGCTGTTCTTCGTGTTCCCGCGTCTCGGCAGCCCGCTGTGGGGCATGCCTGGCGCGGGCGGCAACAGCGGCGGCAAGTCGGGCCTGTCGGACCGCATGGCGCCGGGCCAGATGTCGAACCTGGCGATGTCGGACGAACCGGCCTTCCGGGTGCGTTTCGAGGGCCAGGTGCCGCCCAAGGAGCAGCTCTACTGGCGCGGGCTGGTGCTGGACGCGTTCGACGGCCTGGCCTGGACCCGCGGCGGCTCGATTCCCACCAAGTCTGGCAACTCGCTGAGCGTGCGCGGCCAGGCGCAGCGCTACGAGATCACGCTGGAGCCGTCGGAAACGCGCTGGCTGTTCACGCTGGAGATGCCCGGCCACATGCCGGAGGTGGCGGGCTACCGCGTGCGCGCCTCGCACCAGCTCGAACTGAGCACCGTGCAGCCGCTGACGCAGCGGGTGCGCTATTCGATGATCTCGTATCCCGACTACGCGCTGGATGGCCGCACGGCGCTGGACGACCCGAGCCAGTGGCTGCTGCTCCCCTACGGCTACAACCCGAAGGCGCTGGCCGCCGGCCTCGCGTTGCGCCGCGAACCGCTGCCCGCGCGCCGCATCGAGCAGGTGCTGCGCCAGTTCCGCGAACAGCCCTACCGCTACACGCTCGAGCCGCCGCTGCTGGGCCGGCACTCGATCGACGAATTCCTGTACGGGACCCGCGCCGGCTTTTGCGAGCACTATTCCGGCGCCTTTGTGTTCCTGATGCGCGCTGCCGGCATTCCGGCGCGCGTGATCACCGGCTACCAGGGCGGCGAACTGAATCCCATCGATGGCTACGTGACGGTGCGCCAGTCCGACGCCCACGCCTGGGCCGAAGTCTGGCTGCGCGGCCGCGGCTGGGTGCGGGTCGACCCGACCGCGGCGGTGGCGCCGGAGCGGGTGCAGCGCAACCTCTCGGCCGCGGTCGATCCGCCGGCGCCCTTCGGCATCGACGCGCTGCGCGGCATGCCGCTGTTCGATGGCGGCGGCAACGCGCTGCTGGGACGCCTGCGCGACGCGATCGGCGCCGTCAACAATGGCTGGAACCAGTGGATACTCAACTACACGCCGGAACGCCAGCGCGGCTTCATGCAAAGCCTGCAATCGGGCTTCGCCAACTGGCGTGTTGTCGCCTTGCTCATGGCGGGCGCGGCAGTGTTGCTGCTGGCGAGAATTTTGTATCTCCGCAGGGAAATTGATCCTATCGAGGCGGTATACTCCTCCCTATGCAAGCGCCTTGCCCACCTGGGCCTGGCACGCGCAGCGGACGAAGGGCCCACCGCCTATGCGGCCCGGATCGCGGCCACGCAGCAGCTGGCGCCGCCATCACGCGAAGCCGCCGCCGAGATCTTGCGCCGCTACAGCGCCTGGCGCTATGCGCCGCCCCAGCCCGCGTCGGCCCCGCATGGCCGCCAGCTGGCCGCTACCTTGAAGAGATTACTGTCGCAAGTTAGATGAAAGCTATCGTTTCTTTGTTTGCCGCGCTGGCCCTCGCTGCTGCCCCGATCGGGTACGCCGGAGCCGCCGCGAAAGATCCCCACGCCCGCACCACCACCAAAGCCAAGGCCAAAGCCAAAGCCAAGAAAGAGAAGAACGGCAAGCGCGTGTCGATCAAGTCGACGCGCGTGCTGAAGGCCGCCCCTGCCGCCGCCGTCATTGACTACGACGGCGAGCACCACAACTTCCTCGAATGGCAGGGCGTGCGCTCCTTTATCGACGAGATGGTGGCGCGGCAGGGTTTCGAGCGCAGCTATCTCGAAGGCCTGTTCGGCCAGGCGCGCTTCATCGATTCGGCGGTGCAGCTGGTCAAGCCGGCCCCGCCGGGCAAGCCGAAGAACTGGCAGGCCTACCGCGAGCGCTTCATCGAGCCGATCCGCATCGCCGCCGGCGTGCGCTTCTGGAACGAGAATGCCGAAGCGCTGGCGCGCGCCGAAGCGGCCTATGGCGTGCCGGCCGAGATCATCGTCGGCATCATCGGCGTCGAGACCATCTATGGCCGCGATACCGGCAAGTTCCGCGTGCTCGACACCCTGGCGACGCTCGCTTTCGCCTATCCGGAAACGCCGAACCGCGACAGCCGCATGGCCTTCTTCCGCAGCGAACTGTCGAACACCCTGATCTTCGCACGCGAGCACAAGGTGGAGCCGTTCTCGCTGCTGGGCTCCTTCGCGGGCGCCGTGGGCATGCCGCAATTCATGCCGGGCAATATCCTGAAATATGGCGTGGACTTCAATAACGACGGCCAGATCGACCTGCGCACTTCGCCGGAAGATGCGATCGGCAGCGTGGCCAATTTCCTGATCCAGCACGGCTGGAAGCCGGAACACCGCGGCAGCCCGGCCATCCCGGCGGACGTCTCACCCAACCGTGCCTGGGAACCCCTGCTCGAGCGCGGCCTGGCGGCGACCTTGCGTCCGGAAGAACTGCGCGCCGCGGGCGTGGAACCCACTGCCGCGCTGCCGGCCGAGCGCCTGTACGGCCTGGTCGACCTGCAGAACGGCGCCGAGGCGACCGAGTACTGGGTCGCCAACGATAACTTCTTTGCCATCACCAAGTACAACCGCAGTTATTTCTATGCCATGTCGGTGATTGAGCTGGGCAAGGCCGTGCGGGCCTCGCGCGGCGGTTGAGCATTGCCGGGCGGGAAATTTTGTATCGAGTTGTAACGAGTTTCCCGCGTTTAGGGCTCTGCGGAGCCCTGTTCCACTCCTGATACTCCCCCGGGGTATCCTTCGCTTTCTCGCAGATTCTCTGCAGAAACATCCGTCCTGCTGCCATACCCCCACTTTTCTTGGCATTCTGTCAGCGTTTTTCATACCGTGCGGCATCAAAGCCTGCTTGGGCTTACACTGGCGCTTAACCAAAAAACAATTATTATTTCCGTGAGTTTGTGAGAGAATTGCATTGCAGCTATTGTTGCGATGAGACAACAATACTGATGAAGTTAATCTGATTTTTATTGCTATCGAGTATCAGATTAGAAATTAGTTGTACAATTGAATAGAAAATTACGAAATACCGAACCTTGGAGCCGAGCGCCGCATGGGGCTCCGTCCAACCCAAAATAGGATATTGAATCATGACCAACCAAGTCGGCATTGATATGAACAGCGATTCGGAGTCCGATGAACTCCTGCAGTACAACCCGAATCGCCTGCTCGACACCCTGATCGAGAACCTGCGCCTGAAGAACGACGCAGCCCTGTCGCGCGCCCTGGAAGTGGCGCCGCCGGTGATTTCGAAGATCCGACACCACCGCCTGCCGGTCGGCGCATCGCTGTTGATCCGCATGCACGAGGTCAGCGACCTGTCGATTCGCGACCTGCGCTACCTCATGGGCGACCGTCGCGCCAAGTTCCGCATCAGCGACAAGCAGTTCAAGCCGAAAGAAGGCGCCGCCCCGAAAGAGGCGTGATCTGCCGGGGCCGCGCGCCCCAGTGGACGCTGGCGCCGCGCAGGCGCTGATTTCTCCTTCGCGCTGATGCGCGTTTCGAGGCTGCGTCCCGACAGTTGCAGAAAGTAAAAAGCCATCCGTCAGGATGGCTTTTTTTTGCGCGGATCCCTAGCTCAGGCGGGGAACACGCCCGTCGACAGATAGCGGTCGCCCCGGTCGCACACGATGAACACGATGGTCGCGTTTTCCACCGTCTGCGAGATGCGCAGCGCCACTTCGCAGGCGCCGGCCGCTGAGATGCCGCAGAAGATGCCCTCTTCGGCCGCCAGGCGGCGCGCCATCTGCTCGGCCGCGGCCTGGCTCACCGGTTCGACCTGGTCGACACGCGCCTTGTCGTAGATCTTCGGCAGGTAGGCTTCCGGCCACTTGCGGATGCCGGGGATCGAGGAGCCCTCTTCCGGCTGGGCGCCGATGATGCGGACCGCCTCGTTCTGTTCCTTCAGGTAGCGCGACACGCCCATGATGGTGCCGGTGGTGCCCATGGCGCTGACGAAATGGGTGATGCGGCCTTCGGTGTCGCGCCAGATTTCCGGCCCGGTGCTCTCGTAGTGGGCGCGCGGGTTGTCGCCGTTGGCGAACTGGTCGAGGATGATGCCCTCGCCGTTCTTTTGCATCTGCTCGGCCATGTCGCGCGCGTATTCCATGCCGCCCGACTTCGGCGTCAGGATGATCTGGGCGCCGTAGGCCGCCATGCTTTGGCGGCGCTCGATCGACAGGTTGTCGGGCATCAGCAGCACCATCTTGTAGCCGCGGATGGCGGCGGCCATCGCCAGCGCGATGCCGGTGTTGCCGCTGGTGGCTTCGATCAGGGTGTCGCCCGGCTTGATCTGGCCGCGCTCTTCGGCGCCGCGCAGCATCGACATGGCGGCGCGGTCTTTCACCGAGCCAGCCGGGTTGTTGCCTTCGAGCTTGCCGAGGATGATGTTGTTGCGGGCGGCAGCATCCGCGCCGGGCAGGCGCACAAGCTGCACCAGCGGGGTATTGCCGATCGTGTCTTCAATGGTCTTGTAAGCCATTCCTTGCTCTTTCGCGATTTCTCAAACCGCTATTCTAATCCGGTCCGCAAGGTGGCGTATTTGTCGGGGCCGCTTGTAGGGTGGTGCGGCTCTACCCGGCAGCATGAACAGCCATCAGCGCTGACGCCGCCCACGCGTTCAACGCCCGTTCGAGCAGACGCTTCCGCTGCTCGAATCGTGCCTGAACGCGTGGGCGGCCTTCACGTCGACGATGAATCGACGCGCGCGGTGTAGCCGCAGCACCCTACAAAAATCAGCGCTGCGGCAGCGGATAGGTCGCGACGCTGACGTTGCCGTCCTTGTCGACCGCCTGCACGCCGAAGAACACATTGTCCTTCGACAGGTCGACCGTGGCTTCAAGGACCTTGCCGACCCACTTGGCACCCTGCCAGTCGGACGCGGTGGTATCGCGCCAGACGATGCGGTAGCCGGCGACGTCCGGTTCCGGATTCGCCTGCCACACCAGGGTCGAATCGTTGGTCAGCTTGTCGGTGCGCAGCTTGACGTTCTGCGGCGCAGCGGGGGCCAGCGCCAGCGAGGCCAGCGTCGCGCCGTTCACGCGCGCCACCTTGGCGATGTAGTCGTAGTCATTAAAATCCACCAGGTCGCCGTACACCTTGCCGTTTTCGGTACGCAGGTCCTGGTGCTGGTGCGCGAAGTCCTCGGCCGGCTCGGTGAAGCGCAGCGCGGCGTAGCCCTGCTCCAGGAAGGGCATGTGGTCGCCGCCGCGCAGGTAGCGGTCGGCGCGGTGGATCACCGACACCTTGAAGCCCTTCACGTAGCGCTCGCCCTGCTCCTTGGTGTGGCGAGCCAGCTGGCGCGAGAGCGAATCGCTGTCGCCGCCGGTGGACACCAGCTGGCGCACGGTCTCGCTCATTTCCTTGGTGGCCGGAATGCTCTGCGCAAACAGGCGCACCTGCTTGTTGTCGACCGTGCCCTTGTCCGAACGCGAGCTGCCGATGATGTCGTTGGTGAACATGCCGGCCACGTTCAGGTTGTTCTTGCGCGCCTGCTCGGCCCAGTGACGCGCGCCCAGCAGGCCCTGCTCTTCCGCGGCCACGGTCATGAACACCAGCGTCGCGTCGAACTTGTACTTGGCCATGACGCAGGCCAGTTCCATCACGGCCGCGGTGCCGGAGGCGTCGTCATTGGCGCCCGGAGCATCGGCGGTGTAGTTCATTACGTCGCTGACGCGCGAATCGTAGTGGCCGCTGACCACGTACAGGCGGTCCTTCGAGGCGTCCTGGGTGCCCGGCAGCGTGGCGACCACGTTGACGATTTCGGTCGGGCGCGAGATGCGTGCCGACACCGGCGCGATGTGGCTGTCGAACGCGACCTGCAGCGGGGTACCGGCGCCGCAGCGTTCCAGTTCGCTCTTGATCCAGCGGCGCGCGGCGCCGATGCCGCGGGTCTCGGATTCAGTTTCCGACATCGTGTGGCGGGTGCCGAAGCTGACCAGCTTGTCGACATAGGCCTGGATGCGCTTGGGCGAGACCTCGGCGACGATCTTGCTGATCTGGGCTTGCTGGCGCTTCAGGTCCGGGCTGGCCGGGGTGGCCTTGGCGCTTGGTGCGGCGGCAGCGGAACCAGCGGCGGCGGCCAGCAGCGCGGCCAGCAGGGAGGAAGAAATGCGGGCGTGAGGCATGAGTACCTTTCTAGTCGTGGTGTGCGAAATGACATGCACATCTTCTCATGCGGATTGCTTGGTGTCAGTCAATACATGGTGTAAGGTATCGCCACCCATCCCTTGATGAAAGTGCATCCATGTCCGAACACCGCATCTTCGGGACACCGTTCGCCAGGGTGTATCCGATGTATATCAAAAAAGTGGAAACGAAGGGTCGGACGAAGAAAGAGTTGGACCGGATCATCTGCTGGCTGACGGGATACGACCAGGCCGGACTGCAGCAGCAGATCGAACTGAACGCCACCTTCCGGGACTTCTTCGACGGGGCGCCGGCCTTCCACCCGAATGCAGCGCTGATCAAGGGTGTCGTGTGCGGCATCCGCGTCGAGGACATCGAGGATCCCCTGATGCAGAAACTGCGCTACCTGGACAAGCTGGTCGACGAGCTGGCGAAAGGAAAGGCCATGGACAAGATCCTGCGTCAATCTCCAGCCTGAACGAGGCCTGCGGCGTTGAGCCTGAATGAAAAACCCGCGTCGCCGCGGGTTTTTTTCGCCTTACATCGCCGCCTTCTGTTCGGCCGGCGCCGCCTTCTTGTCCGTCTTGGCCGCCGTCTTGTCCTTCGCCGGCTTGGCAGCCGCCGCTTCCATCGGCTTGCCATTCACGGTCAGCCCGGCCTCCGACAGCTTCATGGCCTTCTTGCCCTTGACGCCCTTGATGCGGTCCTGGAAGTCGGCCCAGTCCTTGAACTCGCCCTTGGCGCGTTCGTCGAGGATCATCTTCGACATGCTCGGGCCGACGCCCTTGACGCCGTCCAGCGCGGCCGCGTCGGCCTTGTTGACGTCGACCTGGGCAAAGGCGATACCGGTCGAGGCGACCAGTGCGGCAAGGGCAAGCATCAGTTTCTTGATCATTGATTGTTCTCCGTAGGTTCGCTAAATGGACGGCGGCGCCATCCATCCAGCACTAACGGGGCCCACCGGCTGTCGTTGACGAGCTCGGTTTGATCAAGATCAAGCGGGGAACAGTTCCTCGCGGGTGACGGTCGCCGTACCCAGCTTGCCGACCACGATGCCGCCCGCGCGGTTGGCGGTGGCCAGGGCCGCATCCAGCGGGGCGCCGGCGCCCAGCATCGCGGCCAGGGTGGCGATCACGGTATCGCCCGCGCCCGAGACGTCGAACACTTCGCGCGCGTCGGCGTGCACGTGCAGCACCTCGTTCTCGCTGTACAGGCTCATGCCCTCTTCCGAGCGTGTCACCAGCAGGGCCGTCAGGCCCAGCTCGGCGCGCAGGCGCTGCGCCTTTTCGGTCAGCTGCGCCTCGGTTTTCCAGCCGCCCACGACGCGCTGCAACTCCGAACGGTTCGGGGTCAGGATGCTGGCGCCGCGGTAGGGCGTGAAATCGTCGCCCTTGGGGTCGACCAGCACGATCTTGCCGGCCGCGCGCGCCTCCTTGACCATCTCGGCCACGTTCGCCAGCGCGCCCTTGTTGTAGTCGGACAGGATCACCACGTCATAGCTTGGCAGCAGCGCGCGGAACTGGTCGAGCTTCTCGACCAGGACGGTCTCGGTCGGCGCATCTTCGAAGTCGATGCGCACCATCTGCTGCTGGCGGCCGATGACGCGCAGCTTGATGATGGTCGAGATCGCATCGTCGCGCTTGAGGTAACTGTGAATGCGCGATTCGCGCAGCAGCTTTTCCACTTCCTCGCCGGCTTCGTCCTGGCCGGTCACGCCCAGCAGGCCGGTGTGGGCGCCCAGCGCGGCGGCGTTGCGCGCCACGTTGGCGGCGCCGCCCAGGCGTTCTTCGCGGCGCTCGATGCGCACCACCGGCACCGGGGCTTCCGGCGAGATGCGCGAGACCTCGCCGAACCAGTAGCGGTCGAGCATGACGTCGCCCACCACGAGCAGGCGCACGCTGGAAAGGTCGGGGGCCGCCTGCAGGCGGAAGCTGTCTGCCGCCAGCAGGCGGCTTGGGGTCATGTCGTTCATTAATTCATCACGTTCAGTTCTTCGGTACGGCGCGGCGGGTAGGTCTCCCAGCGACTGCAGCCCGGGCACTGCCAGTAGAACTGGCGCGCCTTGAAGCCGCACTGGCTGCACTGGTAGCGCGCCAGCTTCTGGGTGTAGCGCTGCACCAGGTTCTTCACCATCGACAGTTCTTCCCAGACATGGGCCGGGGCGTCCATCAGGCGCGCCTCGAGCAGCTTGTCCAGGCCCAGCAGGGTCGGATTGCGGCGCAGTTCCTCGACCACCAGCTGTTTGGCAGCTTCCACGCCGTCGAGTTCGATCACGGCCTTGAACACCACCTCGATCAGGTCAATGGACGAAGCTTCGGCCAGGTAGGAGCGCAGCAGGTTGACGCCTTCCTGTGGTCTACCGACCTTGCGGTAGCCGTCCATCAGGCGTCCGGCCACCAGGGCCACGTGCGGCACGCTCTGGTGCTCGACGCGGCGCCAGGTCATGATGGCCGCCTCGGTGTCGCCCTGGGCCAGCTGGGCGTCGCCAATCAGGATGGTGGCGCGCACGCTGGAGCGGTCGGCCTGCAGGGCCTTGTCCAGCAGCTGCATGGCGTCGCTCGGCTGCAGGTGCACCAGGGCGTCCTGCGCCAGCTCGCAATAGAACTGGGCGATTTCCTTCTGGCGCGCACCGGCGCCGGACTCCTGCAGGCCGACGGCCACGTCGATCGCGCGGCGCCATTCTTTTTCGCGCTGGTAGATCTCGAGCAGCGCGCGCCGGGCCTGTACCTCGAACGGCGTATCGACCAGCAGGTTGAAGGTTTCCTCGGCGCGGTCGAGCAGGCCGGCCTTCAAGTAGTCCATGCCGAGTTCGTACTGGGCGTGGGCCTTTTGCTCAAGCGGCAGGTCCGGGCGCGCCAGCAGGTTCTGGTGGACGCGGATGGCGCGCTCGGTCTCGCCGCGGCGGCGGAACAGGTTACCGAGAGCGAAGTGCATGTCGGCCGATTCCGGATCGAGCTTGACGATCTCGATGAAGGAATCGATGGCCTTGTCCGGCTGGTCGTTGAGCAGGTGGTTCAGCCCCTTGAAGTAGCCGCGCGGCAGGGTGCGCGATTCGGAGACCAGTTCGTTGATGTCGACGCGGGCGGCGATCCAGCCGAGGCCGAAAAAGAATGGGATGCCGAGCAGCATCCAGATTTCGAATTCCATGTGTTCTTGTTGTTTGAGGCGCTCAGAAGAGCTTATTGGGCCAGTTTTTGCGCCGGGTTCACGGCATCCGGGGTCGGCTGGGCGCTGCCGGTACCGGCGGCGCTCTGCAGGGCCTGGATGGTGTTCTTGTGCTGCGAAGTCTGGCGGCGCTGGCGGAACACGGTCGGCGCCAGGGCCAGGATGCCGAGTGCGGCGCCGGCGATGAAGAAGGCCAGCAGCATCAGCACGAGCGGGCCGCGCAGTTCATAGTTCAGGAAGAAACGCAGGTCGACTTCCTGGGTGTTCTTCAGGGCGAAGCCGAAGAACAGGACGAACAGGACGATTCCGACGAGGGTCGAGACAAATTTCATCAGCAGTGCCCGCTGGAAGGAGTGGCAAATAAGTGCACAAAGGCGCAGTGTCGCATATCCAACATGATATTTCAAAAGGCGCGTGGGTGCTGAGATGCAACATAACACGGTGGAGGGCTACGCCCGACCCACGAAAAAAAACGGCATCCCCGAAGGGACGCCGTTTTGGTCTGCACGCGGCAGACGACTTCAGTCTTCAATGATCGGTTGCCCGACCATCGCGTCCACCCGCTCGCGCAACTGCTTGCCTGGCTTGAAGTGAGGCACCCGTTTTTCGGGCACCATCACCTTGTCGCCGGACTTCGGGTTGCGGCCGATGCGGGGTGGCCGGCTGTTCAGCGCGAAGCTGCCGAAACCGCGGATTTCGATGCGCTGCCCCGTTGCCAGGGCATTCGTCATCGCATCCAGGATGGTCTTGACAGCGAACTCGGCATCTTTCGCCACCAGCTGGGAATAACGCTCAGCCAGGCGGTTGATCAGCTCGGACTTGGTCATCTGGTCGCCTCAGGAGGTCTTAGCCCTTGTTGTCGAACTTGGCCTTCAGCAGTGCGCCCAGGCTGGTGGTGCCCGAAGCTGCGCTGTTGTCCGAAGCCAGTTTGCTCATTGCTTCCTGGGTGTCGGCGCTGTCTTTCGCCTTGATCGACAGCTGGATGCTGCGAGCCTTGCGATCGATGTTGATGACCAGAGCTTCGACCTTGTCGCCCACTTTCAGGTGGGTGCCAGCGTCTTCCACGCGGTCACGCGAGATTTCCGAAGCGCGCAGGTAGCCTTCGACTTCTTCGTTCAGCGCGATCACGGCGCCTTTCGGCTCAACCGATTTCACGGTGCCGGTGACCAGAGTGCCCTTGTCGTTCAGCGAAGCGAAGTTGTTGAACGGGTCGCCTTCCAGCTGCTTGACGCCCAGCGAGACACGCTCGCGCTCGACGTCGATTGCCAGCACGACGGCTTCCAGCTCGTCGCCCTTCTTGAAGCGACGCACGGCTTCTTCGCCGGCTTCGGTCCAGGACAGGTCCGACAGGTGCACCAGGCCGTCGATGTTGCCCGGCAGGCCGATGAACACGCCGAAGTCGGTGATCGACTTGATCGAACCCTTGACCTTGTCGCCCTTCTTGTGGGTCATGCCGAAGTCGTCCCATGGGTTCGCCTTGCACTGCTTCATGCCCAGCGAGATACGGCGACGCTCTTCGTCGATTTCCAGGACCATGACTTCGACTTCGTCGCCCAGCTGCACGACTTTGTTCGGGGCCACGTTCTTGTTGGTCCAGTCCATTTCCGACACGTGGACCAGGCCTTCGATGCCTTGTTCCACTTCGACGAACGCGCCGTAGTCGGTCAGGTTGGTGACTTTACCGAACAGGCGGGTGCCTTGCGGGTAACGACGCGACAGACCGGTCCAAGGATCGTCGCCCAGCTGCTTGACGCCCAGCGAGACGCGGTTCTTTTCCTGATCGTACTTGAGGACCTTAGCGGTGATCTCTTGGCCAACCGACAGAACTTCCGACGGGTGACGCACGCGACGCCATGCCAGGTCGGTGATGTGCAGCAGGCCGTCGATGCCGCCCAGGTCAACGAACGCACCGTAGTCGGTGATGTTCTTGACGACGCCGGTAACCACGGTGCCTTCTTTCAGGGTTTCCATCAGCTTGGCGCGCTCTTCGCCCATCGATGCTTCGATGACGGCGCGACGCGACAGGACGACGTTGTTACGCTTGCGGTCCAGCTTGATGACCTTGAATTCCAGGGTCTTGCCTTCGAACGGGGTGGTGTCCTTGACCGGACGGGTGTCGACCAGCGAACCCGGCAGGAATGCGCGGATGCCGTTGGTCAGGACGGTCAGGCCGCCCTTGACTTTGCCGTTCACGGTGCCGGTGACGATCTCGCCCGACTCCATTGCTTTTTCCAGAGCCAGCCACGATGCCAGGCGCTTGGCCTTGTCGCGCGACAGGATGGTATCGCCGAAACCGTTTTCCAGCGATTCGATGGCCACGGAAACGAAGTCACCGATCTGGACTTCCAGTTCGCCCTGGTCATTCTTGAATTCTTCGACCGGAATGAAGGCTTCCGACTTCAGGCCGGCGTTGACGATCACGAAATTGTGATCCAGGCGCACGACTTCAGCCGAGATGACTTCGCCCGAACGCATGTCTTGACGCGACAGCGATTCTTCGAAAAGGGCGGCGAAGCTTTCCATGCCGGTATCTTGATTGGTTGCAGTAGACATAAAGGTTATTACTCGAGTTAGCCCAGCAGGCCGGCGATAGTGCGGACTGAACTGGGGTTAGGTTGAAACACACCTGCGATGGCGGAATTGCCGTCGCAGGCACCCTACAAGGACGATGTTCTGTTGCAAAGACCGTTTTGGCCACTTGCCTCAGAACGTCGTCCCGGCGAAGGCCGGGACCCAAGTTTGTTTGCATGTTCGCGGCGATGACTCAAGCCAACTAGACGCAAGGAAAATTGGATTCCGGCCTGCGCCGGAATGCCGGTCTTTGGGCTGGCTAATCCAGCCCTATTCCCGTCATTTCAAACTTTTAAACCTCACGCATGCGCATACCAGGCAAGTACCTGCTCAACCGCTTCCGCAGCCGTCATGTTCGAGGTATCGAGCAGATGCGCATCCTCTGCCGGGACCAGGGGAGCAATCGCGCGCTTGGTGTCGCGCTCGTCTCGTTCCTTCAAATCCTTCAGCAGATCGTCCATATTAGCAGAAAATCCTTTGTCAATCAATTGCTTATACCGGCGTTGCGCCCGCGCCTCGACGCTTGCGGTCAAGAAAACTTTTAATTTCGCTCCGGGAAAGATCACCGTCCCCATATCGCGCCCGTCGGCCACCAGGCCGGGGGTCTCGCGAAAGCCCAGCTGCAGGGCATACAGGGCCTGGCGTACGCTCGGCAGTGCGGCGATCTTCGATGCCATGTTGCCGACCTCTTCCGCGCGGATGGCCCCGGTGACGTTCTCGTTGTTCAGGAAAATATCCCCGCCCACGAAGCGCGCCGGCAGGTGCTCGGCCAGCTTGGCGATCCCGTGTTCGTCGCGCAGTTCGACGCCGCGGCGCAGGGCCTGCAGCGCAGTCAGGCGGTACAGGGCGCCCGAGTCGAGCAGGTGAAAGCCCAGGCGCTCGGCGACCCTGGCGGCGACGGTGCCCTTGCCGGAAGCGGTCGGGCCGTCGATGGCAATCACAGGTATTGGATTATTCGGCATAGTGTAGGGTGGGCGGCTGTGCCGCCCACGCGGTGTCATTGTTCAAAACAGTTCGTTCTTGGCGATGCCCGCGAAGGCCTCGAAGTATTCAGGGAAGGTCTTGGCGACGCACTTCGGATCGTTGATGCGCATCGCGTTGCCGCGTCGCGCCTTGCCGTCCAGCGAGGCGAGCGAGAAGCACATCGCCATCCGGTGGTCGTCGTAAGTGTCGATGGTAGCCGGTTTCAACTGTTCGGGCGGCGTGATACGGATGTAGTCCGGGCCCTCCTCCACCTCGGCGCCGACCTTGCGCAGTTCGGTCGCCATGGCAGCCAGGCGGTCGGTTTCCTTCACGCGCCAGCTGGCGATGTTGCGCAGCGTGCTCGGGCCGTCGGCGTACAGCGCGGCCACGGCGATGGTCATGGCGGCGTCCGGGATGTGGTTGAAGTCGGCATCGATCGCCTTCAGCACGCCGTTCGAACGCGCCTCGATCCAGTTGTCCCCGCGCGTCACGATAGCGCCCATGCGCTCCAGCGCATCGGCAAAGCGCACGTCGCCCTGGATGCTGTGCTCGCCCACGCCTTCGACCCGCACCGGACCGCCGGCAATCGCGCCGGCCGCCAGGAAGTAGGACGCCGACGAGGCATCGCCCTCGACGTGGATGCTGCCCGGCGAGGTGTAGCGCTGGCCCGGGTGGACCGTGAACGAGGCCCAGCCGTTCTGCTCGACCGTCACGCCGAAACGGCGCATCAGGTTCAGGGTGATCTCGATGTAGGGCTTGGAAATCAGCTCGCCGACCACGTCGATCGATACCGCGTGGGTGGTGGCCATCAGCGGCGCCGCCATGAGGAGCGCGGTCAGGAACTGGCTCGACACATTGCCGCGCACGGCGATGCGGTTGGCGTGGATGTGGCCACGGCGGATGCGCAGCGGCGGGAAGCCCTGCTCTCCCGTGTATTCGATCTGGGCGCCGACTTCGTTCAGCGCGTCGACCAGGTCGCCGATCGGGCGCTCGTGCATGCGCGAGACACCGTGCAGCGTGTAGTCGCCGCCGATCACGGCCAGCGCGGCGGTCAACGGACGGATCGCGGTGCCGGCATTGCCCATGAAGAGGTCGGCCTCATGCTTCGGCAGCACGCCGCCGTTGCCATGCACGACCACGGTGCGCTCGTCGACTTCATCCCACTGGATGCCGAGCGAGCGCAGCGCGCCCAGCATCACCATGGTGTCGTCCGAGGCCAGCAGGTCGTGGATGGTGGTGGTGCCTTCGGACAGCGCGGCCAGCAGCAGCGTGCGGTTCGAGATGCTCTTGGAGCCTGGCAGGCGCACCGTGCCCTCGACGTGGATCACGGGTTCGAGGTCGATGTGCTGGGGGTAGTGTTTAGACTGCGTCATTCTGTATCCCGGTGTTGCGGTGGCGGCGAGCCGGCTTCGATCGCCTCGATCCATTCGCGTCGCGCACGCTGCGCGTTGGCGAACACGGATTCGAGGCCGCGACCGTCGGCGGCTGCGAGCGTCGCCCGCAATGTAGTCAATTGTGCCAGATATGCATCCAGCTCGGTGAGCAGCGCATCACGGTTGGCCAGGCTGATGTCGCGCCACATTTCCGGCGACGAGCCGGCGATGCGCGTGAAATCGCGAAAGCCGCTGGCGGCGTACTGGAACAGCATGTCGGCATGCGGCTTGGCGGCGATGTCGTCCACCAGCGCATAGGCCAGCAGGTGCGGCAGGTGGCTGACCGCGGCGAACACGCGGTCGTGGTCTTGCGGACTCAGGGTATGGATGAGCGAGCCACAGGCACGCCAGGCGCTTGCCACGCGTTCCACCAGCGCCGGGTCGTTTTCCGGCAGCGGCGTCAGCACGGTCTTCTTGCCGCGGTAGAGCTCCGCGCGCGCCGCGTCCGGACCGTTCGATTCGCTGCCGGCGATCGGGTGGCCAGGAACGAATTGCCCGATGCGCTCGCCTAGCACCCCGCGCGCTGCAAGAACCACGTCGCACTTGGTGCTGCCGGCGTCGGTGATGATGGTCTGCGGCTCGAGGAATGGCAACAGCGAGGCCAGGATCGGCCCGGTCTGCCCTACGGGCGCCGCCAGGAGCACCAGGTCGGCGCCGCGCATCGCCTGCTCAGGCATGTCGCAGACCTCGTCGACGATGCCCAGCTCCAGCGCGCGCGCCATCGCCTGCGGATCGCGACCGAGGCCGGCCACGTGGCGGACCGCGCCGGCTGCTTTCAAGGCCAGCGCAAAGGAACCGCCGATCAAGCCGACGCCGATGACGACGAGGCGTTCAATCATTCAGCTCAACACCTTCTTGAGCGCCGCGATGAAGGCCGCATTCTCTTCCGGCAGGCCGATCGAGATGCGCAGCCACTGGTGCAGGCCGTAGTTGCCGACCGGGCGCACGATCACGCCCTGCTTCAGCAGCGCCAGGTTGACACGTGCGCCGGCCTGCTCGTCGCTCCCCACCTTCACCAGCACGAAGTTGCCGAACGAGGGCACATATTCCAGGCCCAGTTCGTCGAAGGCGGCGGTCAGCTGCTGGTAGCCTGCCGCGTTGTTCTGCGCGCCCTTGTCCAGGAAGGCCGTGTCGTTCAGCGCGGCGATCGCGGCCGCCTGGGCCAGCGAGTTGACGTTGAAGGGCTGGCGGATGCGGTTCATCAGGTCGGTCACCGCCGGCTGGGCGATGGCGAAGCCCACGCGCAGGCCGGCCAGGCCATAGGCCTTGGAGAAGGTGCGCGAGACGATCAGGTTCGGGTACTTGCGCACCCACTGGCTCGATTCGAACTGGTGCTCGGGCGCCAGGTATTCGTTGTAGGCCTCGTCGAGCACCACCACGACGTTGGACGGCACTTTCTGCAGGAAGGCTTCGATCTGCGCGGCAGGGATGAAGGTGCCGGTCGGGTTGTTTGGATTGGCGACATAGACCAGGCGGGTGTCGCTTTCAATCGCCGCAGCCATGGCGTCGAGGTCATGGCCGTATTCCTTGGCAGGCACCACGATGGCGCGTCCGCCCACACCCTGGGTTGCCAGCGCATAGACGGCGAACGAGTACTGCGAGTACACCACGGATTCACCCTTCTGCACGAAGGCATGCGCGGCGATTTCGAGGATGTCGTTGCTGCCGTTGCCCAAGGTGATCCAGTCGGCCGGGACGTCGTAGCGCTTGGACAGTGCGGCCTTCAGTTCGAAGCCATTGGCGTCCGGATAGCGGCCAAGGTCCGCAGCGGCCTGCGCCATCGCGGCGCGGCTCGATTCCGGCACGCCGAACGGGTTTTCGTTAGACGCCAGCTTGACGATCTTGGCTTCGTCGAGACCGAACTCGCGGGCGACTTCAGCGATGGGTTTGCCGGCCTGGTAAGGGGCGATGGCGCGGACGTAATCTGGACCGAATTGCGACATAAATGTTCTCGAATAA
The DNA here is from genome assembly GCF_020707265.1 of Massilia sp. IC2-477. Lineage (GTDB taxonomy): Bacteria > Pseudomonadota > Gammaproteobacteria > Burkholderiales > Burkholderiaceae_D > Telluria. Next base: position 625,718 of record NZ_JAJFEQ010000001.1, on the reverse strand, counting down.
AAATGGAAATCAGAGGCTTTGCGGGTAGGAGCCCAGCACCTTGAAGAAGGCTGCGTTGTCCTTCAGCTCGTCGAGGGCGCGGGCAACGGCTGCGTCGCGCACGTGGCCCTCGATGTCGACGTAGAAGTAGTACTCCCAGGTGCCGATGCGCGCCGGGCGCGACTCGAAGCGCGTCATCGACACGCCGTGCTTGGCCAGCGGCGCCAGCAGGTTGTAGACGGCGCCCGCCTTGTTCGGCACCGCCAGCACGATTGAGGTGTGGTCGCGTCCCGACGGCCCGGTTTCCAGGCTGCCGATCACGGCGAAGCGGGTGCGGTTGTGCGGGTCATCCTGGATGTGGGCCTGGACCACGCCCAGCTGGTACTGCTCGCCCGCCATCTCGCTCGCGATCGCAGCCACGGTCGGGTCCTGGCTTGCCATGATCGCGGCTTCCGCGTTGGATGCCACGGCGCGGCGCTCGATGCCCGGATGATGCAGGTTGAGCCACACCTGGCACTGGGCCAGTGCCTGCGAGTGGGCGCACACGACGGTGACGCCATCCATGCTGCCGGTCTTCGTCATCAGGCTGTGGTGGACCGGGATCGAGATCTCGCCGCTGATCACGGTGGTGGTGGCCAGCATCAGGTCGAGGGTGCGGTTGATCGCGCCTTCGGACGAGTTCTCGACCGGGACCACGCCGAAGTCGGCGGTGCCGGCCTCGGTGGCGCGGAACACTTCGTCGATCGAGACGCAGGGCAGCGTCTCGATGGCAGTGCCGAACTGCTGGTACACGGCCTGCTCGCTGAAGGTGCCGGACGGGCCGAGGTAGGCCACCGTGACGCGCTTTTCCAGCGCGCGGCACGAGGACATGATCTCGCGGAAGATGGTCTGGACGTCGCGATCCTTGAGCGGACCCGGGTTGCGCTCGGCCACGCCGCGCAGCACCTGCGCCTCGCGTTCCGGACGGAACACCGGGGCATTGGTTTCGGCCTTGACGTGGCCGACCTGCTGGGCGATCTGGCCGCGCCGGCTCAGGAGGTCCAGGATTTGCGCGTCGATCGCATCGATCTGCTCGCGCAGGGGAAGGAGTTTATCGTTCATCGTAAGCTCGTATTATTCCGTAGGGTGGGCGGATTCTCTGCCCACGCGGTTTCGGTCCGCATGCGTTGACCGCGTGGGCGGACAAGCCGCCCACCCTACGATCGCAGGCCTAGCGGCCAGCGAATTCGTTCAAATAATCGACGAGGGCTTGCACACCCTCGAGCGGCATCGCGTTGTAGATCGATGCCCGCATGCCGCCGACGGACTTGTGGCCCTTCAGTTGCAGCAGCCCGCGCGCCTTTGCGCCGGCCAGGAATTTGTCGTTCAGGGATTCGTCGCGCAGGAAGAACGGTACGTTCATGCGCGAGCGGTTGTCTGGCGCGACGCGGTTCTGGTAGAAGTCGTCGGCATCCAGCGCCTCGTACAGCAGGCGCGCTTTTTCAATATTCATTTTCTCCATGGCCGCCACCCCGCCCAGCTTCTTGAGATGGGCGAACACCAGCCCGGCGATGTAGATCGCGTAGGTCGGCGGGGTGTTGAACATGGATTCGTGCTCGGCCACGGTCTTCCAGTGGAAGGCCGAGGGGCAGATCGGCAGCGCATCCTCCAGCAGGTCGTCGCGCACGATCACCAGGGTCAGGCCGGCCGGCCCGATATTCTTCTGGGCGCCGGCGAAGATCACGCCGTACTTCGACACGTCGATTTCGCGCGACAGGATGTGCGAGGACATGTCGGCCACGATCGGCACCTTGGGCTTCGATTCGGGCACGAAGTTGTACTCGACACCGTCGATGGTCTCGTTGGTGCAGATGTGCAGGTAGGCCGCGTGCGGGGTCAGGTTCCAGCTGTCCTGCGGCGGCACGCCGGTGAAGCCGTTCGCCTCGCTCGACGCTGCAATGTTGACGTGGGCGTAGCGCTTGGCTTCCTTGATCGACTTGCCCGACCAGGAGCCGGTGTGCACAAAGTCGATGGTCGCCGGCTGCGGGCAGCAGCCGACCATGTTGAGCGGGATGATGGCGTTCTGGCCGAGTCCCCCGCCCTGCATGAATAGGATCTTGTAGTTGGCCGGGACGGCCAGCAGCTCGCGCAGGTCGGCCTCGGCTTGCTGATAGATCGAGATGAATTCCGGACCGCGGTGGCTCATCTCCATGACCGACATGCCGCTGCCGTGCCAGTCGAGCATCTCGCTCGCTGCCTGCTGCAGCACTTCCTTCGGGAGGACGGCCGGGCCGGCCGAGAAGTTGAATACCTGCGTCATGCGGTCCTTTCTCGCTTACTTTTTCTGCACTTCCTGCATCACATCCTGCATCAGCTTGCCGAGGCGCGGCGTCATGATGCGCTGGCCGATGGCCATGCCTTCGGCCGACAGCTTGGGCGTGAGGGTCATCATCTTGCGGCCCACCGGGCTCTTGTAGAAGGTGGTCAGCTGCTTGATCTCGTCGACCGTGTAGTTGTTGGCGTACAGCGGCACCATCTCGTTGAGCATTTCATCGATCAGGGCCGGGTCGTTGAAGACCTTGTTGACGGCCTGCGCCACGCCCGGCAGCATCTGCTCGGCCTTGGCGATTGCTTCCTTCTTCTGCTCGGCGTTCAGCTGCGGGTCCGCCTGGATCATGGCCAGCACCTGCTGGCGCATCATGGCCGGCATGGCCTTCTGCATCTCGGCATACATGGCGGTCATGTTCTTGCGCATCTCCATGGCGTCGAACATGGTTTTCACGGCCGCGGTGGATTGTGCGTCGGCAGCCGATGCAAAGGACGGGAAGGCCGCGAAGGCGGCGGCTGCGGTCAGGGCGAGTACAAATTTTTTCATGTAATTATGCTGGGCCCAAGGCCCTGATTATGTGAAAAAAACGGGCCGCATCAAAGCGGCCCGTCGGGTGCTGTTACTCCGGCGCCTGTTCGAGCTCGACCTCTTCGAGGTCGGTCTCGACGATGCGCTGCAGGCCGGACAGCTTGGTGCCGTCTTCCACTGCGATCAGGGTCACGCCCTGGGTCGCACGGCCCATCTCGCGGATCTCGGCCACGCGGGTGCGGATCAGGACGCCGCCGGTGGTGATCAGCATGATCTCGTCGTTGGCGTCGACCAGGGTCGCGGCCACGACTTTACCGTTGCGTTCGGACTGCTGAATCGCGATCATGCCCTTGGTGCCGCGGCCGTGGCGGGTGTATTCCGTGATCGGGGTACGCTTGCCGAAGCCGTTCTCGGTTGCCGTGAGCACCGACTGCTGCTCGTTTTCGGCCACCAGCAGGGCGATGACGTTCTGCCCCTCTTCCAGGTTCATGCCGCGCACGCCGCGCGCGGTACGGCCCATCGGACGCACGTCGTTCTCGTCGAAGCGCACCGCCTTGCCGCCGTCCGAGAACAGCATCACGTCGTGCTGGCCATCGGTCAGCGCGGCGCCCACCAGCACGTCGCCCTCGTCGAGGTCGACCGCGATGATGCCGGCCTTGCGCGGATTGCTGAAGTCCTTCAGCGGCGTCTTCTTGACGGTGCCGAGCGAGGTCGCCATGAACACGTAGTGGTCTTCCGGGAAGGTCCGGTTCTCGCCCGACAGCGGCAGGATCACGGTGATCTTCTCGCCGTCCTGCAGCGGGAACATGTTGACGATCGGCTTGCCGCGCGAGTTGCGCGAGCCCTGCGGCACTTCCCACACCTTCAGCCAGTACATCCGGCCGCGGTTCGAGAAGCACAGGATGTAGTCGTGGGTGTTGGCGATGAACAGCTGGTCGATCCAGTCTTCGTCCTTCGTTGCCGCCGCCTGCTTGCCGCGGCCGCCGCGCTTCTGGGCGCGGTATTCGGAGATCGGCTGCGACTTCATGTAGCCCGAGTGCGACAGCGTGACCACCATGTCCTGCGGAGTGATCAGGTCTTCGGTTTCGAGGTCGCTGGCATTGTGCTCGATGGCCGAGCGGCGTGCGTCCTTGCCGTTCTCGGTGTAGTCGGCCTTGATCTGCGCCATCTCGTCGCTGATGATGGTCGTGACGCGCTCCGGGCGAGCCAGGATGTCGAGCAGGTCGGCGATGTGGGCCATCACTTCCTTGTACTCGTTGACGATCTTGTCCTGCTCCAGGCCGGTCAGGCGCTGCAGGCGCATCTGCAGGATTTCCTGGGCCTGCTCGTCCGACAGCTTGTACAGGCCGTCCTGCTGCATGCCGTAGTGCTTCGGCAGGTGCTCCGGACGGAAGGCTTCGATGCCGCCGGCCGCGCCGGTCTCGGTGCGGTTGAGCATTTCGCGCACCAGGGAAGAATCCCAGGCGCGCTGCATCAGTTCGGTCTTCGCGATCGGCGGCGTCGGCGCGGCCTTGATGATCGCGATGAAGTCGTCGATATTCGCCAGTGCGACAGCCAGGCCTTCCAGCATGTGGCCGCGCTCGCGTGCCTTGCGCAGCTCGAACACGGTGCGGCGGGTGACCACTTCGCGGCGGTGCGACAGGAAGCACTCGAGCATCTGCTTGAGGTTCAGCAGCTTCGGCTGGCCGTTGACCAGCGCCACCATGTTCATGCCGAAGGTATCCTGGAGCTGGGTCTGCTTGTACAGGTTGTTCAGCACCACTTCCGGCACTTCGCCGCGCTTCAGTTCGATGACCACGCGCATGCCCGACTTGTCGGACTCGTCGCGGATGTCGCTGATGCCTTCCAGCTTCTTGTCGCGCACGTTCTCGGCGATACGCTCGAGCAGCGACTTCTTGTTCACCTGGTACGGCAGCTCGTCGATGATGATCGCGACGCGGCCGCCGTCCTTGCCGTATTCCTCGAAGTGGGTCTTGGCGCGCATCACCACGCGGCCGCGGCCGGTGCGATAACCGTCGCGCACACCCGAGACGCCGTAGATGATGCCGGCAGTCGGGAAGTCCGGCGCCGGGATCAGCTCGATCAGTTCATCGATGCTGCAGTCCGGGTTCTTCAGCAGGTGCTGGGCGCCGTTGATGACTTCCGACAGGTTGTGCGGCGGGATGTTGGTGGCCATGCCCACCGCGATGCCCGAGGAACCGTTGATCAGCAGGTTCGGGATCTTGGTCGGCAGGACGGTCGGTTCCTTTTCCTTGCCGTCGTAGTTCGGCTGGTAGTCGACCGTGTCCTTGTCGATGTCGGCCAGCAGCTCGCTGGCGATCTTGTCCAGGCGGCACTCGGTGTAACGCATCGCAGCGGCGGAGTCGCCGTCGATCGAGCCGAAGTTACCCTGGCCATCGACCAGGGTGTAGCGCAGCGAGAAGTCCTGCGCCATGCGGACCAGCGTGTCGTAGATCGACGCATCGCCGTGCGGGTGGTACTTACCCATGGTGTCGCCGACCACGCGCGCGCACTTCACGTACGGACGGTTGTGCGCGTAGTTACTCTCGTGCATGGAGTACAGCACGCGACGGTGCACCGGCTTGAGGCCGTCGCGCACGTCCGGCAGAGCACGTCCCACGATCACGCTCATCGCGTAATCGAGGTAGCTCTTGCGCATTTCTTCTTCTAGGGAAATGGGAACTGTTTCTTTTGCGAATTGATCCATTGGGCGGGTCGACTGCTTTCAGGCTAATGGTTATTGACTGCAACGGATGATTCTACCATGCCCTAGTTAGCACCAGCACAAAACCGTTCAGGGGGCCAGACCCTTCCAGCGTTGTCGATGTCAGCCCCGTCCGCTTGCCCAAATGTTGCAACAAAACAACGCATCGAGAATATGCATGAAGTTTGATTTAGGTGCAGTCGTGCGTTTTTGGTGCATGTGGCAAAATGGACAGGAAATTAATTGTTTGTTTCACAATGCGAAACTAAGCCCTTCCCTGGACGTGTTAGTATCTTGACCATAACGCCCACGTTGAGTTTCGCAAGGCATTTACCCGAAAGGAAAAAAGAACATGAATAAACTGGCAACCCTCATGCTCGCTGCTTCGGCTGCGATCGCGGGCAACGCTTTTGCCCAGAGCGATGCACCGTATGCACCGCTGACCACCGACATCAAGGCGCGCACGCCGTACAGCGCCTACGTGCAGGACAGCCGCGGCGTGATCGCCCGCAATCCTTTCGGCCTGTGCTGGCGCACCGGCTACTGGACCCCGGCCGACGCGGTCCCGGGCTGCGACGCGCCGCTGTGCGTCCCGCCTGAGAAGCTGGAAAACGGCAAGTGCGTCGCTCCGCCGCCGCCTCCGCCGCCGCCAGTCGCCGAACCGGCTCCAGCCCCTGCTCCGGCTCCGGCTCCGGTCCCGACCTCGGAAAAAGTGTCGTACTCGGCTGACGCCTTCTTCGATTTCGACAAGGCTGTCCTGAAGCCGGCCGGCAAGGCCTCGCTCGACGAGCTGGTCTCGAAGCTGGGCGACATGAACCTGGAAGTCATCATCGCCGTCGGCCACACCGACTCGATCGGTACCGATGCCTACAACCAGAAGCTGTCGATCCGCCGCGCTGAAGCCGTCAAGACTTACCTGAAGGGCAAGGGCGTGGAAGAAAACCGCATCTACACCGAAGGCAAGGGCGAGAAGCAGCCGGAAGCCGACAACAAGAGCTCGGCAGGCCGCGCTAAGAACCGCCGCGTGGAAATCGAAGTCGTCGGTACCCGTACCGTCAACAAGTAATCCTTGCTGATTGCTTAATGAACCCCGCTACGGCGGGGTTTTTTTTCGTTTTCCCGTACGCTTACGGCGACAAGTGCTTGCATATTTTCCGTGCGGCATGCCGTGAGCTTCACCATTTCCAGTATGATCCCGAGTATGAATACGAATGCAGACCCGTTAGAGATCCAGAAATTCAGCGAGCTGGCCCACCGCTGGTGGGACCCGACGTCCGAATTCCGCCCCCTGCACGAAATCAACCCACTGCGCCTCGAGTGGATCAACGCCCGCGCCCCGCTGCTGGGCAAGAACGTGATCGACATCGGCTGCGGCGGCGGCGTGCTGTCCGAAGCCATGGCGCGCAAGGGCGCCAAGGTGACAGGCATCGACCTGTCGAAGAAGGCGCTGAAGGTTGCTGACCTGCACAGCCTGGAATCCGGCGTGGAAGTGCGCTACAAGCACATCGCCGCTGAAGAAATGGCGGCTGCGGAACCGGGCCAGTTCGACGTGGTCACCTGCATGGAGATGCTCGAGCACGTGCCGGATCCGGCCTCGATCGTGCAAGCCGCGGCCAACCTGGTGAAGCCAGGCGGCCACGTGTTCTTCTCGACGCTCAACCGCAATCCGAAGTCCTATCTGTTCGCCGTCATCGGTGCCGAATACATCCTGCGCATGCTGCCGCGCGGGACGCATGACTATGGCAAATTCATCACGCCGGCCGAACTGTCGCAATTTGCGCGTCTCGCTGGATTGCAGGTCGACGGCCTGAAAGGCCTGACTTACAATCCGCTGACCAAGATCTACTCGCTCAACAACGACACCGATGTGAACTACATGGTGGCGTGCAGCAAGCCGCTTTAACTTACCTTTCCCATGACTCTTCCGACCGTCCTGCCGGCACCGCGTGCCGTTCTGTTCGACCTCGATGGCACGCTGGCCGACACCGCGCCCGACCTCGCGGCCGCTGTCAACTGGCTGCGTACCGAGCGCGGCCTGCCGCCGACGCCGTATTCGGTGCTGCGTCCGACCGCGTCCGCCGGCGCGCGCGGCATGATCGGCGCGGCCTTCGGCCTGGGACCGGGCGACGAGGGTTACGAAGAGCTGCGCATGCAGTGGTTCGACCGTTACCAGGAAACCATGGCGGTGCACAGCTCGCTGTTCGGCGGTATCACGGAACTGCTGCACGGGATCGAGCAGGCCGGCATGGCCTGGGGCATCGTCACCAACAAGCCGGCCCGCTTCACCGATCCGCTGATCCCGCAGATCGGCCTGTCGCACGCCGGCTGCGTTATTTCGGGCGACACCACCGGTTTCCCGAAACCCCACCCTGCCCCGCTGCTCGAAGGTGCACGCCGCCTCGGCGTGGCGCCGGAACAGTGCTGGTACGTCGGTGACGACAAGCGCGACATCGAGGCCGGCCACGCCGCCGGCATGGTGACGGTCGCCTGCAACTGGGGCTACTGCGGCGCCATCGAACCGTCGACCTGGGGCGCCGAGTACCTGCTCGACACCCCGACCGACCTGCTGCAGACCCTGCGCCAGGTAGTGGAAGCCGCCCGCGCAACCGCGTCCGCGGCCTGAATCGCCTCCCTCGAGCGGGCCGCAACCCTGTGGCCCGCCTCTCCCTCCGCTTACATCTCATTACGACTGATACAGCCTCAGGGCTAGTTCTGGAAAAGGCTCGCCGGTAATCTACTCCCATACGACAACACAACGTTTCATACGGAGCTAGAACATGGAAACCACCGCACGCTTTAACCGCATTCATCCCCTGATGGCCGCAGCCGCTGCGTCGGTTGTCATTGTCAGCCTCACCGGCGCCGCCGCGATCACCGGCCTGCTGCCGAGCTCGAAGAGCTCCTCCGACGTCCCGGCCATGCCGCTGGCAGCCGCCTCGCCGTACGCAACGCAACAGCCGGGCATGGTCCCGATGACGAATGCGCAAGGCCAGGTCGTGATGGTGCCGGCCGCTGCCCTGCAGGGCCAGGTTCCGGTCGCTGCTCCGCTGTCGGCCACCCCGGTGACGCCGCAGCTGGCCACCCAGCTGGCAGCCGGCACCGCACCGCAGATGATGCCGGTGGCCGCCGCCCAGCCGATCGCCTATGCCCAGCCCGCGCCGCAGCCGGCGCCGGTCGTGATCAAGGAAGTGATCCGCGAAAAGCCGGTGGTTAAGGTGGTTGAAAAGACCCGCGTGGTGCACGCGAAGGCCAGCGAGCCGCGCTACTACCCGCAGCACGCACCTGCCCCGGCGCAGGCTCAGCCGAACTACGTCGGCATCGGCACCGGCGCCGTCATCGGCGGCCTGATCGGCAACCAGATCGGCGGCGGCAACGGCAAGAAGCTGGCCACCGTGGCCGGCATCATCGGCGGCGGCATGATTGGCAACGAGATCGCCAACCGCAACCGCTAAGCCTTCTTCCTTCCCGAAAAAACCGCAGGCGCTGTCAGCCTGCGGTTTTTTTTCGGAAGATGCAGACGATGATGTCGCTCGGGAAAATCCGCAGCACGGGAATCGCGCACATGATCGCGATGTACTGCGCCCACAGCGACAACAGCGGCACGTTGCCCGCACAGCTCAGCCGCTCGCGCAGCCCCTTGGCGCGCAGGGCCGGCAACTCGGCGCTGTCGACCATCTCGAAGCCCCGCCCTGCCACCAGCCTGGCCAGGTTGTCGCTGCTGAAATAATGCACGTGCGGCGACGGCAGGTCTTTCTGCCACAGCCGCTCGAAAGGCGTGCGCCAGCCCAGGCGGGCGATGACTTTCGACAGGCGGTAGAAGAAGCCGCGGCTGTTCGGCAGGTTGAGGATCAGGATGCCATCGGGATTCAGGCGCTGCTGGCAGGCGTCGAGGGCGCTGCGGATGTCCGGGATATGTTCGATGACGTCGTTGAAGACGATCACATCGAAGCGCTCGCCATCTTTCAGCACGTCGGGGAAGAAGCCGGCCCGCACCGGCAGGCCACGCGCGGCGGCGCGCGAACCGACCACGGCATCCGGCTCGACGCCGAGCACATCGAAATCCTCGCGCGCCGTTTCCAGGAACCAGCCATGGGCGCTGCCGACGTCGAGCAGGCTGCGCGCGCCGGGCCGGACATGCCGCTTGGCGTACTGGACGATGGCACGGAAATTCTCGAGCCGCAGGGCCTTCAGGCCGGCTTCGCGCTCGGCTTCGTTGACCTCAGGGCCGGTGTGCTTGTTGATGGCGACGGACAGGGCCGCGCTTTCATAGTGACATGCGGGACAGGTCGCATGCCACGATGCGAGCCCGGCCGTTTGAGTGTTACCGCAGACGATACAAACCATTCCCATTCCTTGTCAAAAAGACGTGAGGCAGACGGCGTAGCCAGGAAATCATATTGCAGTTTCGTCATGCTTGGAGCATATCTTTTAGACCTGTTTGAGCTTAAGCTGGTTCTAAGCAGGCAGACTGCACGTACCGACAGATTGGAGTACAATGAAGGTTCTCTCGTTGGGGGCGACCTGGTTTCGACGTGGGTTGCAAAGCAGCGCAGGGCATACCGAGGACTGGTTACCTCGTAAATACATCCAGAAATCAATAACTGCAAACGATAACTCGTACGCACTCGCAGCTTAATTGCTGCTAGGTCCACACCACCTCGCCCCTGGGGTGTACCGCAAGGTTCGTGGACTCATTTACAGGGGCTCGCAGTAGGCCGGGTTACTTGGTCGACTGTTAAATAATAGGTGACTCGCCTGTCCAAAGGGTGCACATCCCCGTTGTCCAGGTTAAATTAATTGATAGTGCTAAGTATGTAGAACTGTCTGTAGAGTGCTTGCGGACGCGGGTTCAATTCCCGCCGCCTCCACCAACCTCTTCCAAAAAGCCGCTGATTCGTCAGCGGCTTTTTCTTTTCTGGCGCCAGGTTAGGTCTTTGGTACCCACAGGATTGTGAACATGTCTATGGTGCGTACCTCGCTCGTCCGACGCTGACGGAAATGTTTGGGTTGCTGTGAAGGCCAATAAATTCATACACAAGCGATACAATTCGTGATTTTTTGCCAACTCCTTAACGGTATTATTGTTGAGCGAGTCGGCACACCATTGATGCCGAAGCCGAGGCCAAAATGAAAATTCGATTTGCCGTTTTAGTAGGCACCGCAATGTCGCTCGTAGCTATAGCCACTGCGGATGCTGCCGGTATTAGCGTTGGAGCGGCGCCTAAAGGTGAGGCGCAATTCGTAGCGTCCAAGATCATCAAAGACAACCATCCAACATGCAAGAAAGTCTCGGGCGCCAAACGTCGGCCGGATGGTTCGATCAGCGCTCAATGCGATGGCGCCAACTTCTTAGTCTTTACGGTGTTCAACCCGAAAGAAGGTCGCACCCTAGAGCTAGCGTTGAACTGTAGTGCGGCGAAGAAGCATCTCAACGTCGGCTGCTAACCACATCAACCGAAATCACAGCACGAGGTTACAGGAAGAGCGTGATGGTACGCCTCGATCAGCCGAGGATGATGCTTAAGACGCTACGCACGCCCGGGTGCCAAAAAAACTGTTAAGACATGAAGAACACTTTCCTCGCATTAGCTTTTCTCCTGACCGCAGCCGTCGCACCAGCAGCCCCAGTAAAAAAGGTGGCAGCAGCCCCCTCCACGACTAGCCAAGCGGCGGTGCAGGAGCAGGTTGCCGATTTCAAAGCCCTTGTTGCGACTGCCTCAGAACCCAAAACTTGGACGCGAGTCTTCTTGCATCCTCGCAATGGAAAGTGGGTTAAGCAATACTACTTCCTTGGGCAAGTAAAGTTTGACATCAAGAAAACAGACTCGTTGTTGAACCCAGCAATGGGTCTCGTCAACTTTCCTGTGGAGGTAAAACTATCTGATTTTTACGCAACTGAAGAAGAGGCAGCGCAGTCAACCACCTTATCCGATTTGAAGGTTACTTACTTCTATAGCGGGAAGTACCTTTTTAGCGATAGCGGTTGGCATACCGATCAGTTCTCGTATTACGCCGCGATTGGCGACAATCCCCCGGAGCGGACGACGGTACAACTTCCTAGGGAAAGACTGCTGCAGAACCGAGAAGCAGGGAAAGAAGAGTCTCAATGGCTGTACAAGTGGGTTCGATAGTTAGATTTAAAGAGTATTCGCTTGCTTGACAGCAGTATCAAGCGAAACGGCACGCCGAGATGCCGGCAATGAAAGGAAAATGATGAGCAAACTTTTTTTTGTATTGCCTGCACTTTTTTTCTCCGCCGCTCTGTCTGCACAGGCCACCGAGAAGCAAACGCCAACCGATGCGTTCCGCGGCCAAACGCAGTACCAAATAATGATGTGCAGCCTTAAAGTTAAGCTGTTCGCTTCGAAGTCCACCCTCGGCACTGCAACAGCTGAAGATGATCCTGCGAAGTGCATTAAAGATGGCAAGGCGGAAGTGAAAAAATTCTACCCGGCTGCCCTTAAGAACGTATCAAAGAACCCATCTGCTACTAAGCTCATCAAGGACTATTACGCCGCTTGGCTAACCGCATTTGAGGCTGTGCCCCCTCGTTCTGATGAACTAAGGATCGACTACGAGCGCCGCCAAGCAGCTAGCGAGGCGAAGTACGATGAGATCTGGAACCGCCTGGAAGTAGAGGCAGGGATCTAGCATACATGGCGGTCTGGCTAATGGGAGACGTCATGTGATTCGATCTGCCGCAGGATGACGATTATGAGCAGAGCTAAACCTGAAGTGCTGGAAGGCGGCTACACCGTTCTGGTCAAGAATCGTTTGAAGGCTAGCGAAGAGACTGACCCAGCGAAGTGGGGACTGTGGAAGCTCATCTGGGAATGCACCTCTTTCGAGCAACTAGAGAAGCGGGCGCCGAAGGAGGTACTCACCAGCTCGACCGGCCGGCGTGTCACCTGGCAAACTGAGGTACGCTGGGCGCTGCGACGAGGGTGGATTAAGAAGGTTGAGCCAGCACTACGCAGGAGTGCAGAGTGACTTGCCGCACGATGATCATTCGTGAAAGCGTCATTGAAAGCAAAACGTAAGTTCTAACCTATGGAGTGTAAGCGTCGCTGTTCGGATTTCGAAACCCACGAGACGATAAAGCACTCGTTATAACACTGCTAGTGATCTTTACCAAAGATCCCGGCGCCGGCGGCCAGGCAGGCGCGAGGCATTGGCGAAGCCCTAAGGCCTATTTGAGACCTTGCAAGCCAGCTCGCTTGGCTTAAGCGGACTATATTTCCTCTACATTCCTGCCAAAGCACATGGCAACGAAAAGCCGCTGAGTCGTCAACGGCCTTTTCCAATGTTTGCCATTACGAGGTCGGCCCCGGATCCGTCCCCGCCTTCTGAATCACCATCAATTCCTTCATCAGCGCGTCATTGAACGCCGGAATATCCTCCGGCTTGCGGCTCGTGACCAACTTGCCGTCCACCACCACCTCATCATCCGTCCACTCTGCGCCAGCCGCCTTCAGGTCATCCTGAATCGCTGGATAGCTGGTCAGGTGCTTGGACTCCGCAATCCCCGCCTCGATCAGCGGCCACGGTCCATGGCAGATTGCAGCAATGGGCTTGTCGGCATCGTCAAACGCCTTGATGAAGGCAATCGCCTCCGGAATCTGGCGCAGTTTCTTCGGATTCTCTTCACCACCCGGCAGCAGCAGCGCATCGTAATCGTTGACCTGAGCCTGCGACAGGCTTAGCTCCACCTTGAACTTATCCCCCGGCTGGTCATGGTTCATGCCTTGCACTTCCTCGCCCGCGGCCTTCGGCGAAATCAGGGTCACCCGCACACCCTTCCCTTCGAGGAAAGTCCGCGGCCCCGTGTATTCGACCTGCTCGACGCCATCGGTCATCAGGACCGCCACGCGCCGGCCCACCAGGTCCTTCTCGCTCACCAGGTCCAAGTGGTCGCCTGCATTCACAATATTTTCCATATGCCCTCCTGTCTGGTTCATTCAGTCGTCGGGTCGATTGTAGGTCGCGGCTTCGGCAGGCGTCGCGCGGATGATGCCCGCGGGTAGAGGAACTAAGCGAGCAAGTAGCAGACGTCTTCGCGGTCGCGCTTGTCAGGCTGCGTGGACAGAAAGCCGTCCAGCCCGAGCCGGACCGTGCCGTCCAGGCTGGCGCCGTCGACCTCGTCGCCACGCAAAACCACCTGTAGCTCGCGGTACGGAACTTCGATCGCAAAGCGCCCCAGCAGCGCCGCTAGCGCACGCGCCCCGGCAGTGCCAGGCAGGAACTGTTCGAACATGCTAGAGGACAGCGGCCCGACGCGGATGCGGATGCCGAGCTCCGGCCGCAGCAGCCGTTCGCCCAGGGTCGCACCGAACCCGACGTCGCAGTTGTTCTCGCCCAGCCGGCTGCGGTCGGCCGTGCCGAGCGGATCCCAGCGTCCCGCGAACTGCTCGACCGTGACCGGCACCTGCAGGTAGTCGCGCAGCACGCCCGCGATCAGCTCCGCCGGCACCACCCGGCTGCGCAGCTGTGCCGCGAAATAGGCGAGGCTCTCGAAGGGCAGACCGGCATCCAGCTGTCCTGCCTCGGGGTGTGTCCACCCCGCGCCCCCAAGTGCCGCCAGCTGGGCCAGGAAGCGGTCGCGGTTATGCTCGTCCGGCCCGCCGCGCACCCGGTATTTGCGCCAGGCGCGGTAGAACAGCGCCACCTGGCGGCTGGAGAAGGCATCGTAGAAGGCGCGCGGGCCGTCGTCATGGGCCGCGTGTTGCCAGGATGCGATGCGCTCGGTGTAATGCAGGGGCAGCGCGCCGTGCGCACCGAGCAGGCCCATCACCGCTGTGCGTATCCGCAGCCGCATGGCGCCATCGTCGGCCGGGTCGCCGTCGAGGCGCAGCGCTTCGATGTCGCTGGTCGGGAAGGCGAGCGAGAGGCTGTTCTCGAAGCGGATCGCGGTGTCCGGCGACAGGCCGTAGCGGCGTAGCCAGCGCGACAGCAGGCGCACCGCCTGGAACAGTTCGTAGCGCCAGGGCTCGGCCAGCAGCTGGTCGATCACACCAGTGTCAGGTTGCCGTTGCGTGGCTCGCATCGCAGGAGCTCCCTGTCGGTCTGCGCCGAGCGCACCACCAGCCGCGTGAAACTGTTGATGTGCACGTACAGGCCGAAGAAGCGGTTCACCACTTCCGCGAACACGTAGACGCTGCTGCCGGCGAAGGCGTCTTCGTCGACCGTCATGCGCACATCAAGGCCGTGCACCATCGTGGCGCCGATGCGGGTGCGCATCCAGGCTGTGGACGACAGGGTTTCCATCGCCGTGATGCCGGCGATCTGGCGCTGGGTCGCGGCCGAGCGCGAGACGTCGTACAGGGTCAGCACTTCGCGGAAGGCGTCGAGGTCGCCCAGCGAGCGGTGGTTCAGCGCCAGCTGGGCCACCAGGCGCCAGTGGGCGCCGCCGGACGAAGGGAAGCGGTGCGGCAGTGTGGGACGGCGCAGCAGGTGGATCGGCAGGCCGCCAGCGGCGGTCTCGCTGGTCATGTCGCCGCCCGGCGCGCCGAAGCCGGTACTGGTGGCGTGCGCGCCATTGGTGCAGGTCAGGTCGATCGAGGCCACGCACTGCTCGTCGGCGGCCAGCGAGAAGCCGGCGTCGGTAAAACCGATCTTGGTGCGCTGGCGCTGCACGCCGCGGTCGTCGCGGCGGGCGAACCAGTAGCGCTCGCGCAGCTCGCCCCCTTCGCCGTGACGCAGTCCGTAATAGGGCCGGTAGGCGATCGACTGCACCCTGCCCTCCGCCGTGCGCAGCACGTTGACGCTGTCGATGCTGTAGACCTCCACGTCTTCTTCGTGCCGTCCCGGCAGCACGTCGTACATCGCGGTGCGATGGGTGATCCGGACCGGCATCGCGGCCTGGTGGAACAGGTTGACCACTGCCGCGCAGCCGGCGAGCAGGTGCGACGCCTGCAGGGTGCCGAGCAGGCGCGCGGCGCCGCTGTCGCCGTGCAGGCCGTTGACGATCAGGTGCAGCGTGAAGCGGTGCGCCGCGGCCGGCAGCATCGGCGCCAGCTTGCCCAGGTCGATGTCGATGAAGTGGAATTTGTCCGGGAAGGCGAAGTATTCGCTCAGCAGCCGGTAGGCCGCGTGTTCGCTGGGGCGCAGCGGCACCAGCGCGTCGTCGTCGCCGAAGCCGCCCAGGGACAAGGGCATGCGCTCGAGCTGGCGCCACGGGCCGCCGTCGCCGATCTCCAGGTAGCTTGCGCCGACGTGCATGAACAGGGTGTCGATCAGGGCTGCCGCCAGCAGCGGATCGGCATCCACATACAGGCGCAGGCGCGGCATGCCGAGCTGGCGCAGCAGGCGCGCCGGCGCCGCGCTGTCGATGGTGATGGCCACCTGCCCGGTAGCGCGCGCCGGCAGCCGCACGTGGGCCGGCGCATGCACCACCGGTTCGTAGCGCGCCTTGGCCACGCCGACCGGGGCCAGGGTCAGGGGGCTGGTGGTGCGGAAGCGGCAGGCCGTGCCCTTGTGGTGCAGCGCGCTCATCTCGGTGCCGCGCGGGATCGTCTCCACCCGTTCCGGCCGGCCGCTCGCTTGCGGCCCCGGCGCGCCGCCGATGCGGGCGATCGAACACGATGGGATGCCCTGCAGGAAGTAGGGATACAAGCTGCCCAGCAGGGCTTCGGTGAATTCCGGATAGTCGTCGTCGAGCTTGCGCGCCGTGCGCGCGTTGAGCAGCGCGCAGGCCTGGATCAGGCGCCGGATGTGCGGGTCTTCCAATCCTTCGGCGCCAAGGCCCAGTTCGCTCGCCAGGCGCGGGTACTGGTGCGCCAGCTCGCGCCCGACCGTGTTCAGGTAGACCAGCTCGCGCTCATAGTACGGCAATAGTTCTTCCATGACACCTCCTTGGAATACCTTAAGGTCGTGCAGTTTTGCTCAGTCGATCTTGCGCAGACTCAAGAGCTTGCTTCTAGTAAGATTCGCTGTCGCCTGCGCGCACTCCCGGTGGAGATGGAATGATTGGCCCCCTGCTGCTCCTGGTCTCATGGCTGCTGCTGCGCTGCGAAGGCAAGCGCCTCGATGCGCTCGGATTCGATGCGCCGCGCCTGCGCCTGCGGCAGTTCGGCGCTGGCCTGGCGGTGGCGGCGCTGGCAGCGGGCATCCAGCAGCTCGGCTACGCCCATGCGCTCGGGACGACATGGACAGTGAACCCTGCATTCACGACGTCCCGGCTGGTCGGCGGCTTGCGCTGGGAACTCAATTCCGTACTGTTCGAAGAGCTGCTGTTTCGCGGCTATCTGCTCTACCAGGCGGTACGCCTGCTCGGCGAGCGCCGCGCGGTCCTGTTCGACGCCCTGGCCTTCGGCGTCTATCACTGGTTCAGCTACGGCGTCCTGGGCAACCCGGTGGCGATGGTATTCGTGCTGGCATGGACCGGGATGTACGGCTGGATGTTCGCCCTTGCGTTCACGCGGACCGGTTCGCTGGCTTTGCCGCTCGGCCTGCATCTCGGCTGGAATCTCGTTACCAACATGCTGTTCTCGGCCGGACCGCTCGGCGCTGCCGTGCTGGTAGCCGCCAACGGCGCCGCACGGTTGAAGGCGCATGGGAACCTGGGCATGCTGCTGAAATTCGTGCTGCCGGTCCTGCTGGTCGCCGGCGTATGGGCCTGCTTGAGGCGCTCCAAGTCCGCCCCCCCGTCAAGGCAAGGCCAGCCGTCCCAAGGGTCCCGCGATGTTGGCGATTAATCAGTAAAATGGAGGGCTTTCCTGCATCGCCCCTAGAACAACATGACCACTGCCGCCATTTCCCCATCCGCTACGCCCGTCCGCCACGAGGTCGCTACCCTGTGGCGCCTGTCCTGGCCGATGCTGGTGGGCCAGCTGGCGACTGTCGGCATGGGCGTGGCCGACGTGGCGATGACCGGCCACGTCAGCGCCGAAGAGCTGGCTGCGGTCTCGCTCGGCACTTCGGTGTGGTCGATCGTGCTGGTCACCGTGATGGGCACCATGATGGCGATCAATACCGTGGTCGCGCACGAGATCGGCGCCGCCCGCTACGACCAGATCCCGCATTCGGTGCGGCAGTCGCTGTGGAAGGGCCTGATCGTGGGCCTGGTGGCCTGCCTGTTCGCCAACCTGTGCACCCTGCTGTTCGACCATGTCGGGCTGGAGCAGCACGTGGCCGACCGCGCCTCGCTGTTCCTGCACGTGATCAGCCTCGGCATGCCGGCCTTTGCCTGCTACCGCGCCCTGTACGGCTACACCACCAGCATCAACCAGACCAAGCCGATTATGTGGATCGCGATCTTCGGCCTGGTCTTCAACGTGATCTCGAACTGGCTGCTGGTCTACGGTAACTGGGGCTTTCCGCAGCTGGGTGCGGTCGGCTGCGCGGTGTCGACCGCGGTGGGCATGTGGCTGATGCTGGGCGCCATGATCGTCTGGATCAAGTATGCGCCGGCCTACCGCATGACCTACCCGTTCACCGGCTGGGAAGGCCCGGACTGGAAAGAGATTGGTTCGATGCTGCGCCTCGGCCTGCCGATCGGCGTCACTTATTTTGCCGAGGTCAGCGCCTTCGGCCTGATCGGCCTGCTGGTGGCGCGCTTCGGCGTGGTGGCAGTCTCTTCGCACCAGGTGGCGCTGAATTTCGCCTCGCTGGTGTTCATGGTGCCGCTCAGCTTCTCGATCGGCATGATGACCCGCGTCGGCCAGGCCATGGGCGAAGGCAACCCGGTGCGCGCCCGCTTCGTGGGCTGGGTCGGCGTCGGCACCTCGGTCGCTTTTGGCGCGCTGTCGGCGATTTTCATCGCCCTGTTCCGCTGGCAGATCGCCGCCATGTACACCTCCGATCCTGCGGTGCAGGCGGCCTGCGCCAACCTGCTGCTGCTCGCGGCGCTGTTCCAGCTGTCCGACGCCACCCAGGTGGCGACAGCCTCGGCCATCCGCGGCTACCAGGTGACGCGCGCGCCGATGATCATCCAGCTGGTCGCCTTCTGGGGCATCTCGCTGCCGCTCGGCTGCATCCTGGGGCTGGCGCCGGAATGGTTCCCATGGCGGCCCGGCGCGCCGATGTCGACCACCGGCTTCTGGATCGGCCTGGTGATCGCGCTGACGGTGGCGGCGGTGCTGCTGACCTGGTCCTTCGAGAAGCTGGCGCGCCAGCGCATCCGCGAAGGGGTGGCCGGCGAGGCGACTCTGGCGAAGGAAATGCATACGTAATTACAGCGCTCGGGTGCTGACTCTGGTATCGTTCCGCAGTTGTAGCAAATTAACTTACACCAGAGACATTTCATGCGCCCTACCCTGCTTCTTCTGGCCGCCCTCGCGGCCGCTCCCGCTTCGGCCGAACGCCTGACGCTGGACCGTATCTACGGCGACCCAGCCCTGGCCGGCGCCAGTGTCAAGAACCTGCGCGTGTCGCCCGACGGCGAGCGCGTCACCTTCCTGCGCGGCCGCGCCGACAACCAGTACCAGCTGGACCTGTGGGAATACAACATGAAGACCAAGAGCACCCAGCGCCTGGTCGATTCCAAGCGCCTGGTGCCGAACGAGGAACTGTCGCTGGAAGAAAAAGCGCGCCGCGAGCGCGCCCGTACCGCCGGCCTGTCGGGCATCCTGAACTATTTCTGGTCGCCGGATGGCAAGCAGCTCTTGGTGCCGATCGGTGGCGACCTCTACCTGGTCGATGCCGCCAAGCCGGATGCGCCGCGCAAGGTCGCCTCGGGCAACGTGATCGACCCGAAGATTTCGCCGAAGGGCCGCTACGTTTCCTTCGTGCGTAACCAGAATCTGGTCGTGATCGACCTGCAGACCGGCGCTGAGCGCCAGCTGACGACCGATGGCAAGGGCACCATCCACAACGGCGAGGCGGAATTCGTCGCGCAGGAAGAGATGGACCAGCACACCGGCTACTACTGGGCGCCGGACGATTCCGCGATCGCCTACCGCCGCTATGATGAAAAACCCGTCCCGGTCGTGCGCCGCTTCGAGATCTTCGCCGACCGCACCGAAGTGATCGACCAGCATTACCCGGCCGCGGGCGATCCGAACGTGCTGATCGAGCTGATGATCGTCAACCCGGCCACCGGCCAGCAGCGCAAGGTTGACCTGGGCGCCGAGAAGGACATCTACCTGGTGCGCGCTGACTTCAGCGACGACGCCAAGACCCTGGTCTACCAGCGCCAGACCCGCGACCAGAAGCGCCTCGACCTGGTGGCCGTGGACGTGAACACGCTGGCCCAGCGCCCGCTGCTCACCGAGACCTCGAAGACCTGGGTCAGCATCCACAACGACCTGCGCTTCCTGCGCAGCAAGAAAGCCTTCATCTGGGCCTCCGAGCGCAGCGGCCGCAACCACCTGTACCTGTACGGCCTGGACGGCAAGCTGATGCACCCGCTGACCAAGGGTGAATGGGGCGTGGACAACATCCTGGCGATCGACGAAACCGACGGCAAGGTCTATGTCTCGTCGAACAAGGATGCCGTGATCGACAAGCAGACCTATGCGGTCAAGCTCGACGGCAGCAATGCCGGCGCGCCGCTGCGCGTCACCGCCGGCGACGGCTGGCACGACGCCGTGTTCGCACGCAACGGCAAGATCTTCGTGGACACCTACTCGAACCCGAAGACCCCGCCGCAGGTGTCGATCCGCCGCGCCGACGGCAGCATGGTCGAATGGCTCGAGAAAAATGAGCTGAACGCGAACCACCCGTACGCCAAGTACATGCCGGACCACCTGCCGACCGAATTCGGCACGATGAAGGCCAAGGATGGGCAGACGCTGCACTATTCCATCATCAAGCCGGCCAACTTCGACGCGAGCAAGCGCTACCCGGTGTTCCTGTTCACCTACGGCGGCCCGCACTCGCAGCGCGTGACCCGCACCTGGGGCAATTATTTTGACCAGTACATGGCCCAGCAGGGCTTCGTGGTGTTCCGCCTGGATAACCGCGGCTCGAGCCGCCGCGAGCGCGTCTTCACCGACGCCCTCTACAACAACCTGGGCAAGGTCGAAGTGGAAGACCAGGTTACCGGCATCGACTGGCTGGCCCAGCAGAGCTTCGTCGATCCGAAGCGCATTGGCGTGTTTGGCTGGAGCTACGGCGGCTTCATGACCCTGCGCCTGCTGTCGGCAGCCTCGGACAAGATCGCCATGGGCGTGTCGGTGGCCCCGGTGACCGACTGGGCCCTGTACGACACCCACTACACCGAGCAGTTCGTGGGCGGCACCCCGAAGTCCGATCCGGAAGCCTACAAGCGCAGCGGCGTGTTCGCGCACCTGGACGGCCTGAAGTCGCCGCTGCTGCTGATCCACGGCATGGCCGACGACAACGTGCTGTTCACCAACACCACGCGCCTGATCGACGAGCTGGTGAAGCGCAACGTACAGTTCGACCTGATGACCTATCCGGGCGCCAAGCACGGCATCTCGGGCAAGGTCAATCAGCGTCACGTGTATGGACTGATCGAGGCCTTCTTCAAGAAGAACCTGGGTGGGACGGCGGCGAAGTAAGCTTGCTGTCTGCTTAGTGGAAACAGCCGCCTTTGGGCGGCTGTTTGCTTTTGGTAGTAGCTGCTCTACGGAATTGGGTCCCGGCCTCCGCCGGGACGACGTGCTACTGCTAACGATGAATTGAAACGTAGCGGACAGTACCACCAGCTTTAAAAACGTCATGCGCGCCACTGGCGCCCATGACTCCCGGCGCAGGCCAGGATCTAAGTTCGCACCGCAGCCCGTAAACAACAACAGCCGCCCTCAGGCGGCTGTTCTCGAAGCGTAAAAAGCGAATCAGTGCGAGCGGCGCGCGGCGTCGTCCAGCTTTTCTTCCACTTTTTCCTGCGCATCGCCCAGCGTCTTCTGGGTCTTGCCTTCAACTTTGGTCGCCTTGCCCTTGGCTTCCTGGGTCGGGCTGTCGATCGCGTCACCGAATTCTTCTTGGATCTTGCCACCGATTTCTTTCAGTTTACCTTTAACTTGATTTTCGTTAATCATGGTCTTCTCCTTAGAAGTACATGTCCGGATGGCCATGCATGGGTACAGAATACGACTGTCGGCGGAGCTCTTCTGTTCGTGCCCGCACATTGCACAAATGTCAGCATTTGCGCGACGTCAAGACGTCGACAGTGCTAACATTTCGTCAACTCGACAATAGCGCACGAAGGTGATGCCATGAAAGAACAAGCTCAAGAACACGCCGCCGACTCGCCGCCCTCGCAACGCCGCGTCGCCAAGCGGGTCACGATGATCAGCGGGATCGCCATCCTCTTTATCGCCCTCGCCGCCGCCGTGGTACTGGCTGCCGATGCACTGCTGCTGATCTTCGCCTGCATCCTGTGCGCCATCCTGCTCTACAAGCTGAGCGAGATCATGGCGCGGCGCCTGCACATGAACCGCAAGCTGGCGCTCACCATTGTCGTGGTCGCGCTGCTCGCCATCATCGGGCTCGGCAGCTGGGCCATGGCGCCGCAGATCTCCGAACAGTCCACCAAGCTTGCCAAGGAAGTGCCGGCTGCCGTCGAGCGTCTGAAGACGAGCGTTGAGCAGCATCCGCTGATGAAACGCATCGTGGCGGAACTGCCGCCGCCCGAGCAGGTCGTCAAGCAGATGGGCAATATGGTGCCGAATGCTGGACTGTTCTTTGGCGGCGTCATCGGCGCGCTTGGGAACGTGGTCATCATCCTGTTCGTCGGGATTTATTTTGCCGCCAGTCCCCACACCTACACGACCGGCGTGATCCGCCTGATTCCGAAACCACGCCGCAGCCGCGCGCGTGAAGTGCAGCAGGAATTGGGCAACACCCTGGCCAGCTGGCTGCTCGGCAAGGGGGCATCGATGCTGATCGTCGGTGTCGCCACGTCGATCGGCCTGAGCCTGCTCGGCGTGCCGCTTGCGCTGATCCTCGGCATTATTGCTGGCCTGCTCGACTTCATCCCCTACCTGGGTCCGATCATGGCAGGCATCCCGGCGGTGCTGCTGGCGCTGTCGATCAGCCCCGACCTGGCGCTGTACACCGTGCTGCTGTTCGTGGGCATCCAGCTGGTCGAGGGCTACCTGCTGCAGCCGCTGATCGAGGCCAAGGCGGTGGACATGCCGCCGGCGCTGGTGATCGTCATGCAACTCATTTTCGGCACACTGTTCGGCTTTGCCGGGGTGGCCCTTGCCACGCCGCTGGCGGCCGGGCTGTCGGTGCTGGTCAAGATGCTCTACATCGAGGATGTCCTCGGGGACAGACCGGCGCACACATCCAGTTCGGGCTAGCCGACCAGCAATAAAAAAGCCGCGCACAGCGCGGCTTCTTGCTATGGCGAGAGCAATTAGTTGTTGCCCTTGAAGATGTCCTTCACGTCGCCGACCTTTTCCTGCACCTTGCCTTCGGCCTGGTTCGACACGCCTTCGCGCTGGGCCTGGCGGTTGCCGACAGCTTCGCCCACCTTCTCCTGGATCTTGCCGCCGATGTCCTTGGCCTTGCCCTTGATTTGATCGTCGTTCATTTCAGTCACCTCGTCTGTTCGTGGAACGAGGTCCCACCATAGGCCTGATGGAGCTGCAACTCTGTTCGCTGATTAACACACGGGCTTGCGCCAGACGCTGGCGAGCCAGGGCTGCTGCTCGCGCGGCAGGCCGGCTGGGCGGTAGTAATGATGCAGCGGAGCAAAACCTGCAGCCGTGAGGTAGCGCTCCCAGGTGTCGTAGTCGTGGTAGCTGCCGTAGCGCGGGCCATTCCAGCCTTCGCGGTTGTCGCCGCGCGGGTTGGAACTGAACAGGACGCCGCCGGGTTTCAGGGTATTGAAAAGCTTGTCGAGCACGCCCGGCAGTTCGGCGCTCGGGACGTGGAACAGCGACGCGTTGGCGAAGACGCCGTCGAAGGTCTCGGGCGGGAGTTGAAGGTGCAGGAAGTCCTGGTGCCAGACCTCGCAGCCGCTGTAGGCACGCGCCATGTCGACGAAGCGGCTGCTGCCATCCAGGCCAATGGCCTTGTGGCCGAGCTGCGTAAAATTCTTCAGGTCGCGGCCGGGGCCGCAGCCGAGGTCGAGGATGGTGTACGGGGCGGGGGCTTCGATGGCGCCGAGCAGGGCGTCGATGTTCTGGCTGACGTCGTGGTCGATGGTGCCGGCGAAGAAGGCGTCGGCGGTTTGCTCGTAGTGCGCGAGCGTGCGGCGGGAGATGTCGTCGGGGGTCATGACGGCATTATCGGCGGAATTGGTGTAGTGTGTGCGGCACCGTTAGTCCGCTGCGTGAGCACGTCGCCCCTGCGGAGGCCGGGGCCCAAGTTTGCGTGCGTTACGGCGAACGCATGCGGTTCGACGGCTTACAGAAAATTGGGTTCCGGCCTTCGCCGGAAGTCGTAGGCGCCAGTGGCGCGTACGACGGTCTTGAGGCTAAGGGCGAGATCTGGCGTGAACGATGACGATGATCTCGCCCTACCCCATCACCACACCCGCACGCGCTGCTCCGGCGCCAGGTACAGCTTCTGCCCCGGCTGCACATCGAAGGCCTTGTACCAGGAGTCCAGGTTGCGCACGGTGTAGGTGCGGTACTGGCCCGGGGCGTGGCCGTCGGTCAGGACGGCGCGGCGCATCGAGGCTTCGCGCATCTTGGTGCGCCAGCTCTGTGCGAAGCCGGTGTAGAACTGGCGGTCCGCCTCCACGCCGGTGCCCTTGCCGTTCGGCGAGGACTTGAAGGCGTCGTAGGCCGCGGCCAGGCCGGCCAGGTCGGACAGGTTCTCGCTCAGCGTCAGCTGGCCATTGACGGCCAGGTCGTCGAAAGGCTTGTAGGCGTTGTACTGCTCCACCAGCTTCTGCGACGCGGTCTTGAAGTGGGCCAGGTCTTCCTTGGTCCACCAGTCGCGCAGGCGGCCCTGGGCGTCGAACTGGGCGCCCATGTCGTCGAAGCTGTGGCTGATCTCGTGCCCGATCACCGAGCCGATCGCGCCATAGTTGTGCGCGTCCGAGGCCTTCGGATCGTAGAACGGCGGCTGCAGGATCGCGGCCGGGAAGTTCAGCGCGTTCTGCAGCGGCAGGTTGACGGCGTTGACCAGCTGCGGCGGCATGGCCCAGTCGGTCTTCTTCGGCTTCTGCTTGAGCTTGGCGAGCTGCTGGGTGTAATTGAACTCTTGCGCACGCAGCACGTTGCCCAGCGCGTCGGTCGGCGAGACCTGCAGGGCGCCATACGACTTCCACTCATCCGGATAGCCCACGCCCACGTACATGGTGCGGACCTTTTCCTTGGCCTGGGCGCGGGTCGACGGCGCCATCCATTCGAGCTTGTCGATGCGGCGTTCGAAAGCGGTCGTGATGTCGCCGACCATTTTGAGGATGCGCGCCTTGTCCTGCGCCGGGAAGTACTTCGCGACGTACATCTTGCCGACCGCTTCGTCCATCGCGGTATTGGTGGCCGACAGCGCACGCTTCCAGCGCGCCGACTGCTGCGGCGAGCCGGTCAGGCCCTTGCCATAGAACTCGAAGCGCAGGTCGCCGTAGGCCTTGGGCAGGGTGCTGGCGAACTGGTTCATGCTGTGGAAGGCCAGGTAGTCCTTCCAGGTAGCGAGGTCGGTGCTTGCCACCTGCTGGGCCGCGCCCTTGATGGCGCCCGGGTGGTAGGCAATGAAGCGGTCCTGGCCGGACAGGCGCGCGCCCTGCATGAAGGCGTTCCAGTCCATGCCGGGCGCCTTGGCGGCGAAGTCCTTCATGGTCCACGGGTTGTTGGCTTTCTGGATATCGGCCGACTCTTCGCGGCTGGCGTGGCTCTGGGCCAGTTCCGACTCGAGCGCGAAGATCTTGGCGGCGCGCGCTTCGGCGTTGTCGTAGCCGGCCAGTTTCAGCATCGCGCCGATGTACTGCTGGTACTTGGTGCGCAGCTCGGCCATCTTCGGGCTGTTGTCGAGGTAGTAGGCACGGTCAGGCAGGCCGATGCCGCCCTGCAGGATGTAGGGCACATTACGCGACGGCTCGGTCAGGCCCTGGTTGATCCACACACCGAACAGGTTCGGGGTGTTGAAGTTGGTGGCGTTGAGCGGGTCGACATCGGCGCGCAGGAATTCACCCAGCACGCGCGACAGGGCCGCGCGATCCTTGATTGCTTCGATCTTCGCCAGGCGCGGCTTGAGCGCGTTCAGGCCGGCAGACTCGATCGCCGCCTCGTTCATGTAGGCCTTGTAGAAATCGGCCACCTTGCGCGCCTCGGCATTGGCGGACTTGCTGCTGCCTGCTTCCTCGATCAGCTTGACGATGCGGGCATTGGTCTCCTCGGCCAGCGCATACATCGAACCCCAGGCGCCGCGGTCGGCCGGGATCTCGGTCTTGGCCATCCACTCGCCGTTGGCCCAGGCGTAGAAGTCGTCGCCCGGCAGCATGGTGGCGGCGGCCGGCTTGGTCTGGGCGGTGCCGGCGGCGCTTTGTTCGGCCGCGTGCAGCGGGGCAAAGGTGAACGCGGCGCCGCACAGCGCCAGGGTGACGGCGGTCTTGATCGGAGTCCAGCTGGTTTTCATAGATTCCCTTCTCTGTGGTGTGTCTCGTGAATCGGTTTTGTTTTATTGCAGGGCTGCCCGCACCTGCGGCAGCAGGCGGGCCTTCTGGTCGGCGCGGATGCGCACGCCATTGCCGACGCGCTCGGCTTCGACAACGCCATCGGGGCCGAAGTTCTTGCGCATATAGGCTTCCATCATCTCGGCATGCGCCGGGTTGGCGGACGAGGCGACGATGCCGGCGAACATGCTGTTGCGCCCGAGCGCTTCCATGTTGTTCAGCAGCGCTTCGCGGTTGGCGACGGCAAAGTTCCAGGTCTGGTCGAGGTGCTCATTGGCGACGCCGCCCAGGATGTAGGGGGTCAGGTCGGGCGGGGTCTGCGGCGACAGCAGCAGGCCCAGGGTGCGCGCCGCCAGCACCGGGTCCTGCACGCTGGTGAGTGCGCGGCCGAAGCGGTTGCGCTCCTCGCTGGTCGGGGCGTTGGCGGCGCGTGCGGCCAGGGCTTCGTAGGTGGCGGCGTCGGCATAGCGGCCGGCGGTGCCGGTGACGAAGTCGATCATCGATGGCGGCACCGAGGATGGGTCCTGCAAATAGCGCGCAAAGCGGGCCTTGCCCTCCTCGATCGCGCGCGGGTCGCCGGCACGTGCCAGGGCGGTTGCCAGCGTGCCGCGCAGCTGGCTGTCCTCGGCCGTTTCGCCCGGCTTTTCGTCCCAGCCAAGCTTGTCCATTTTCGGGCCCACGAACTCGACCAGGAAGCGGCGGATCAGGGCCTGCTCCGGCTCGCCGCGCGCCAGCGAGTCCAGGGTGCGCAGGTTGGACAGGATCGAGTCCCAGACCGCCATGCGCGGCTCGTCGCCGTAGCTGCGCACCAGCTTCAGGTAGCCGTCCAGCCCCATGCGTCCGTTTGAAGCGAAGCTCCAGGTATCGGTGAGGAGCTTCAGGCGGGTGCTGTCCGGCAGGCGCGGCGCCTGCTCGGCCAGGGCCCGGAAACTGGCCGGGTCGTACTGGACGCGGAAGTAGCCGACGCTGTACGGATCGACCACCAGAGCACCTTCGCAGCCGGCCTGGGTGATCGTGGTGCTTGGGCCGGACAGCAGCGTGTACCAGGCCTTGCCGTTGACGGTGCCGACCTGCAGCGGCACGTTCCACAGGCGCTGCTGCTTGGGCGGCTCGTCGAGGCGGTATTGTTCCTGCGACAGCGTGACCTTGCGCTTGCCCTCCTCGCAGGCCTGCTCGACCTTGATCAGGGGGAAGCCCGGCTGGAGGGTCCAGTCCGAAGCGAGCTTCTCGACCGGCTTGCCGGACGCTTTTTCCAGCGCCGCCCACAGGTCGGCGGAAGTGGTATTGGAGTACTGGTGCTTCGCCATGTAGGCGCGCATGCCCTTGCGGAAGGGTTCTTCGCCCAGGTAGGCCTCCAGCATGCGCAGGAAGGCCTGGCCCTTCATGTAGGTGATCGCGTCAAACGCGGCGGCGGCCTGTTCCTCGGTATCGATCCGGGTCTGGATCGGGTGGGTGGTCTTGCGCGCGTCCAGGTTCATCACGTATTCGCGCTCGGCCATGGCTTCCAGGTAGGGGCGCCACTCGGGATGGAAGTGGTGCGTGGCCTTGGCCGCCATCCACGAAGCGAAGCCTTCGTTGAGCCAGAGGTTGTCCCACCAGGCCATGGTGACCAGGTTGCCGAACCACTGGTGCGCCACTTCGTGGGCGTTGATGTTGAAGGTGAACTTCTTGACCTTTTCCGGGCTCTTCTTCGGGTCGTAGAGCAGGGTCGGCTCGTTGTAGACCACCGCACCCCAGTTTTCCATGGCGCCGTTGAAGCCGCCGGGAATGGCGATCTGGTCGAGTTTCGGCAGCGGGTACGGAATGCCGAAGTAATTATTGTAGTAGCGCAGCAGGTCGCGCGTGGCGGCCAGCGGGAAGGTGGCCGAGCCCAGCTTGCCTTCGGTGGTGACGATGCCGATGTCGACGCCGTCCTGCTTGCTGGCGAGGCGCTCCAGTTCGCCCGCCACCAGCACCACCAGGTAACTCGGCATCTTCGGCGTATTGCCGAAGCTGATGCGCTGCATGCCGCCGGCGAGCTCTTCGCGTTTCTCGATCGGGGTGGTGGAATAGGCCTTGAAGTTCCCTGGGACGTCCACCGTCAGCTTGAAGCGGGCGCGGAAGGCCGGCTCATCCCAGGTCGGGAGCATGCGGCGCGCGTCGGTCGGCGCCATGGTGGTGGCGATCAGTTTCTTTTCCTGGCTGCCGGCCTTGTAGTTCACGTAGAACAGGCCGCGTCCTTCGCGGTTGATCTGGCCGCGGAAGGCCAGCGCCAGTTCGTATTTACCGGGCGCCAGCGGTTGTGGCAGCTTGAAACGCAGCGTCTGCTGCTCCTTGTCGAGGATGGGCTCGAGTTTCAGCTTGCCGATGCCCTTGCCGCCCAGGCTGGCCTCGTCGATCTGCAGGTTGTCGGCATTCAGCATGATGGTCGAGGTCGGGCTCAGGACTTCGATCTCCACCGTCTGCGTGCCACGGAAGGTATTGCCGGCGACGTCGGGCATGATGTGGGCCGCGTACTGCAGCGGAATCACGTCCTTCGGCAGCTTGCCCGGCGTGGCTGCGAAGGAAAACGGCGCCTCGGCCTGCGCCGTGGCGGCGGTCAGCGCGAACGCTGCCGCGGCGACGCTACGCGCGACTGGCATGTCTCTCATAAAAGTCTCTCTCTCGAATCTGTTTTTATTGGCGCGGCTGTTGCGCTCCATGGCGCAAGAACCCAGCATGCACTCTATGAAAGCCGGGCATGCACTGCGCGCGAATTGCGACAGACTGCAAAAAACGGGGCCAGACTGCGCAAACCGGGGAATGGCGGGGGCATTCTGGACCACGCCGGAGGGATTGAACATGTATGACTGACAACATTCGTGGCAGCCGAAAAATTTTTAAAAATATTTTCGAAAAACCCTAAAGTTCCCAAAACCCCAACCGTAAATGCCTTAGATACCCGGCAATCCGGCCGGCGTGAATTGCCTTGGTGCTAACATGACCTCGAACGACGTCCTCTCGATGTACGAAAACCTCGCTGGCCTGAGCGGTCAGATGAAGGGCGCCGCCGAGGCTGGCGACTGGACCGGTTTCGACAAGCTGAACGTGCAGGCGTCGGT
Organism: Massilia sp. IC2-477; assembly: GCF_020707265.1. Classification (GTDB taxonomy): domain Bacteria; phylum Pseudomonadota; class Gammaproteobacteria; order Burkholderiales; family Burkholderiaceae_D; genus Telluria. Next base: position 596,646 of record NZ_JAJFEQ010000001.1, on the reverse strand, counting down.
GGCTGCAGGCGCGGCAATCGGCGGCGTGCCGGCACTGGAAGGCAGCATGCGCCAGCGTAAGATCGACCTGCTCAAGCAGCTGATGGCCAATGACCGCGCGATTCGTGACGTGACCGAGCCGTGGATGGGGCAGCTGGACCGCGCGATGTGCGCACACTGATCCGGACGGATCGAGCATCGAAGGCACCTGCGGGTGCCTTTTTTGTTTGCCGTAGGTTGGGCGGCTCGTGCTCTGGTCCACCGGACCAGAGCCCCCCACGCGGTCAGCGTTCGCCAGCACTGTCGCGACGTAATCAACCACACCCATTTCCGCGTGGGCGTTTGTAATTCCGGGCACTGCCCAGAATTACCCCGCCCACCCTACGAGTCCAGATTGCTCAGCTTCCCGAGGCAACGCCGCTGGTAGCCATTCAAGCCCTGGCTGACCAGCGCATCGTCCTCGTCGATCAGGCCGGCGTCGATCAGCAGCCGCAGCTTGGCGATCTGGTCGCCCTGGGCCAGCGCCTGTGACAGGCTCGAGCCAATCCCCTCTCCCGCTTCCACGATCGCATCGCCTACGGCTGGCGGGAAATCCCAGTGCGCCGCGATCACCGCCGACAACGCCCGGCTGCGCGCCAGCAGTTCGATGCCGAATTCCTCCGAGCGTGGCACCTTGCCGTTCTGGCAGATCCGGTCGGCCAGGCGGAAGGCGACCACCAGCCCCACGTCCTGCATCAGCCCGGCCAGGCAGGCTTCGAAGATATCGGCCGCCACGGCCGACGCCATCAGGCTGGCCGCGACGGCGCATTTCTCGGAATGGTTCCACACCAGCGGCGCCGCGCGCCGTGCAAAGCCGGCTTCGTGCAGCTTGATGACGGGACGGAAGGCGACCCGCGCCAGCAGCATGCGCAGGCCGTTCTGGCCCATCAGCATGATGGCCGCGTCCAGCGTCTTGATGGGGGTGGCGGGCCGGTAATAGGCGCTGTTCGCTTCGCGCAGCACTTCCGCGACCAGCACCACGTCCTCGGCCAACTGGCTGGCCAGTTCGCCGGTGGACACGCTTTCGTCACGCAGGCTGCGCAGCAGCCGGGGGATCAGTTCGGGCACGCGCGGCACCAGTTCCGCCGCCACGGCGGGGTTCTGCGCCAGCGCGCTTATCTGCTCGAGGATCTGGCGTTCGGTGTCGGCCGGCGCGTCGAACATGGCCGGACCGGCCAGCCAGCGGTAATACAGGGCGTCGGTGCGGCCGCTGTCCGCCCCGCCCTCCTGCACGCCGGGCTGGGCAGCACCGGCTTGCGGCGTCGCCGTCTGCGCCTGCTCGCCGCTCAATAAACGATTGATCCAATTTTTCATAGTAGGCCCGGGTCTGTCCCGCATAGGGATTGTAGCCTGTCCGGCCGACTGGCGGCAGGCCGGATATGCACGCCACATGACAAGGCGCGCCGCGAAACAGGAGCCGGAAAAGAAAAAAGCGCCCGCGGGCGCTTTTGTCGATGTACCCGAGCGGAAGGCTCGGCTACGAAATTGGGGGAGAGCGACCTCCAGGTATCTCCTGGCGTCGCCTCTTGCCGGTTGCATCCGGCGTTTGCTGCCGCAGTTGGCAGACAAACCGCTTCCGGACACAGGCGCTTCTTCAGCGTCACCTGCTTTCCGCGCCACGCTATCGGTGGTGGCTGCGCCAGGTCTCTGTGCCGTTTGTGATCTCGCGACCACGAAACCAGTATAGCGCAATTATCAGACTTGTGTAGACGACTCGTGCGCGCCCTCTTCCAGGGTCGGCTCGACCGTTGTTTTGGGCGCCGGCTTGCGCTTGAAGCGGGCCTTCAGGCGCGCCACCAGGCCGACCCGGGGCTCGACCGCGCGCCCCTTCGCCTTGCGGCGGCGCAGGACGATTGCCAAGACCGCCAGCAGGGCCAGCACGGCGGCGCCGGCTCCAGCCAGCGGCAGCCAGGACATGTCCGGATCAGGCGCAGGCTCCGGCTTTTTCTTCTTCGGCTTGTGCACCTTGACCGGCGGCACAACGGACGCCGGTGAGGCGCCCGCCGCCACCTGCAGCACCTTTAACTTGTCTTCCAGCTGGCCCAGTTGCTCGCGCAGCATGGCGTTCTTCGCCCCCAGCATGACGCAGGCGTCGACATCCTTCCGCACCACGGGGGCGCAGCTGGCGCCTTCCGGTGCTGCTGCAGGCTTCGCTGGCACGACTTCAGCCGGCTTGGGCGCCACAGCGACCGGCTTGGGCGCAGGCGCTGGTTTCGGCACAGGCGCTGGCTTTGGCGCCGGTTTTGGCGCAGGCTCCGCCTTGGCGGCGACCGGCGGCGCGACCGGGACCGGTACCGGCGGCGGCGCCGGATTCGGATCCGGCGTCAGCCACAGGGTGGCCAGGCGCACGCTGCGCTGCGAGCCGTCGGCCAGTTCCAGGTAGAGGTGCAGGTGTTCGGTGTCCACCGTCCCCAGCGAGGTCACATGCAGGAACTGGCGGCCGTCGCGCCGCATCACCGACATGCGCAAGGTCGACAGCACGGCCGGCATGCCGATGTTGGCGCCGCGGTAGACGTTCGGATGCGCCAGGCGCACCTGGACCGGGGTGGCGGCGTCTTCCAGCATGGTCAGCTCGATGTCGGCCACCAGCGGCTGGCCGATGAAGGAGCTGACACGCGCTTCGCCGAGTTCGGCCGCCTGGACGGCGCCGGCCAGCAAGGCGCAAATAAGTAACAGTGGAAGGCGGCTAGCCATAGGAGCAAGAAAATGAAGCCAGAGCGTAGTTAACGGACAATCGGCTAAACTCTTTAATAACAGCCCTCATTCGACAGGAAAGCCATGGAAAACAGGATTGAAAAGGACAGCTTCGGCCCGATCGAAGTGCCGGCCGACCACCTCTGGGGCGCCCAGACCCAGCGTTCGCTCCACCATTTCCACATCTCGACCGAGCGCATGGCGCCGGAACTGGTCGCCGCCCTGGCCCAGGTCAAGCGCGCCGCCGCCGCGGTCAACCGCTCGCTCGGCAAGCTCCCGGCGGACAAGGCCGAGGCCATCATCCGCGCCGCCGACGAAGTGCTCGAAGGCCGCCACCCGCATGAATTCCCGCTGGCCGTGTGGCAGACCGGGTCCGGCACCCAGAGCAACATGAACATGAACGAGGTGCTGGCCAACCGCGGTTCCGAACTCTTGAAAGGGGAACGCGGCGAGAAGCGCCTGCTGCACCCCAACGACCACGTCAACATGGGCCAGTCCTCGAACGACATCTTCCCGACCGCCATGCACGTGGCGGCCGCAGGCGCGGTGGCGCAGAACCTGCTGCCGGCCCTCGCCCAGCTGCGCGCGACCCTGCTGCGCAAGTCGCGCGACTTCGAAGACATCGTCAAGATCGGCCGCACCCACCTGCAGGATGCGACGCCCTTGACGCTGGGCCAGGAGTTCTCGGGCTACGTCGCCCAGCTGGAATTCGCCGAAAGCGCGATCCGCGCCACCCTGCCCGGCCTGCTGGCGCTGGCGGCCGGCGGCACCGCGGTCGGCACCGGCCTCAACGCGCACCCGGATTTCGCCCCGCGCATCGCGGCCGAGCTCGCCTCGCGCACGGGCCTCAGCTTCAAGAGCGCCCCCAACAAGTTCATGGCCCTGGCCGGCCACGACGCCATGGTCGCCGCCCACGGCGCCATGAAAACCCTGGCCACGGCCCTGATGAAGATCGCCAACGACATCCGCTGGATGGCCTCCGGTCCGCGCTCGGGCCTGGGCGAGATCACGATTCCGGAAAACGAGCCGGGCAGCTCGATCATGCCGGGCAAGGTCAATCCGACCCAGGCCGAAGCGCTGACGATGCTGTGCTGCCAGGTGTTCGGCAACGACGTGGCGATCACGATCGGCGGTTCGCAGGGCAACTTCGAGCTGAACGTGTTCAAGCCCATGATCGCGCACAACTTCCTGCAGAGCGCCCGTCTGCTGGCCGACGGCATGCGTTCCTTCGACGAACATTGCGCCCAGGGCATCGAGCCGAACCACGCGCGCATCGCCGAGCTGATGGAAAAATCGCTGATGCTGGTGACTGCGCTGGCCCCGCATATCGGGTATGATCGCGCCGCCCAGATCGCCAAGACCGCGTCGCACGAGGGCCTGACCCTGCGCCAGGCCGCGCTGCAGTCCGGTTTCGTCACCGACGCGCAGTTCGACCAGTGGATCGTGCCGATCGACATGACCCGGCCGGACCAAGTCGAATAAACCCACCACCCCGAGGATAGAATGCAAAAAATAGTTTTCGATTTGACATCAGAATTCGTCGAGGTCAACCAGCTGCTGAAGCTGGTCGGCCTGGTCGACAGCGGCGGCGCCGGCAAGAACATGGTCGCCAGCGGCGTGGTGTCGGTCGACGGCAAGCAGGAACTGCGCAAGACCGCGAAAATCCGCAGTGGACAGACGGTCAGCGTGGGCGACCTGCAGATCCGCGTTCAGTAAAAAGGGGCAAAAAACGGCGGGCTTATGTTTGCGCCCTAACAAACAGAGCGGGGCTTCCTTGTTTATATTTTAAGTCATCAGGACACGACTTATATCAACCGGCCATAGGTGGAGCCATGGAAACCCCAAACCGCGCCCAGTCTCAGGAACAGCTCATTGGCGACCTGCGTCTCGTCATCGAGAACGCGGAAGAGCTGCTGAAAAACACCGATCACTACACCAGCGCCCTGTACCAGAACGCGCGCGCCAAGCTGGCGCTGGCGCTGGAAGCGGCCAACGAGGAGCTTGCGCGTTTCGAAGACGCCCAGCTGGAGCGCATGATGGCCGCCACCCGCGCCGCCAACGAACGCTTCTGCGACCGCACCGGCGAAGACCGCATCCTGCGCGCTTTCCACTGAGTTCCAGCGGCCTTTCCGGCTTTAGGCCGCAATCGCGGCCACCACGCCCAGTCTGAACCAGCCCTGCAGCATGGCGCCGATGTCCGGCGCCCGCCCTTCCACTGTAGCGCCCAGCAAGGCATCGATCGCCTCGCCGAAGCTGGCGCCCGCCGCCAGGCACTCCAGGGCGGCCGCTTCCGCACCCATCAGTTCCACCACCTGTACCTGCCAGCCGCGCCGGACCACCAAGGCGGCGCAGCGCTGGTCCATGCGCGCCGGCAGCGCCGGACCGCCCGGCTGGTGCGCCTGCCACAGCGCCGCGACCGCCCAGCGGCTGCGCACGAGCGCCACGGACGGGTGCAGGGTGAAACGGGCGGCCTCGACGGCGTCCGGCGCCAGCCCAGCCAGCGCCTCGACGCCAGGCGATACCACATCCGGCGCCAGATAGGCCCGGTGCACCGCCCACTCGACCCTGGCCACGTCCGGCAGGTAGGGATACGCGGCGGCCGGGGCAAAGCCGGCAAGAAATTCCGCGAAACGGGCGCCGAAACCGGCCAGGTCCGGGTCTTGCGAAGGTAGCGCCTTCCCATAGACGCGCGCCAGGCCGGCGAAGAATTCCTCTCCCACCAGCTGGCGCAGCACCGGATAGGCCTCGCCCAGGGCGCGTTCCCAGCCGGCGCTCAGGTTGCCGCGATACAGCGCCAGCCGGTCCACCCTGCCCTCGCTCAGCAAAGGCTCCAGGTCGGCTTCGCGCCAGCGGTCGAACAGCGCTTCGCCGAAGCGCTGCTGGAGCGTGGCGAGCCGGCCGTCCACGGGCGCCGGCTGCGGCGCAGCCAGGACCGCCGGCGCCGCGGCGGCAGGCGGCGCATCGCGCGCGATGGCGTCGGCCTGCGCCGCCTGCGCCACCAGGACGGCGAGCTCAGGCAGATCGGCATCCCATTCGACCAGCGCCGGCACCCGGCCGAAGCGTTGCAGCGCGGCGCGGTACAGGTCCCAGACCGGCTCGGCCACCGCGGCGCCGTGGTGGTCGACCAGGGCCAGCGGCGTGTGCAGGTGGCCCGCGAGGTGGATCTCGCCCACGCAGCCCACGGGCAGCGCGGCGATGGCGGCGCGCGCATCCTCGCCGTGGTTGTGCTGGTTGACGTAGAGGTTGTTCACGTCGAGCAGGATGCCGCAGCCGGTGCGCCGCGCCAGCTCGGCCAGGAATTCGGCCTCGCTCATGGTGTCGGCGCGAAAGCGCACGTAGGTCGAGACGTTTTCCACCAGCAGGCGGCGCTTGAGGCGTGTCTGTACCCGGTCGACGCGCTCGCACAGCAGCGCCAGCGCGGCCTCGTCCAGCGCGAGCGGCAGCAGGTCGTTGAGCTGGCGGTCGGCCAGTGCGCCCCAGCTCAGGTGTTCGGAAACGAGGAAGGGATCGACGGCGTCGACCAGGGCGCGGATGCGCTCCAGGTGGGCCTCGGAAAAGCCGCGGGCGGAACCCAGGCCCAGGCCGACGCCGTGCAGGCTGACGGGATAGTCGCGGCGCAGGGTGCCGAGCACGTGCCAGTCCCAGCCGGCGCGCGCGAGGTAGTTCTCGCTATGGACTTCGATGAAGCCGACCGGCGGACGCTGTTCGAGGAAGGCGCGGTAGTGCGGGGCACGCAGCCCCACCCCTGCCGCACCGGGGACATGCATGGATTACTTCTTGGCTTCGGTCTTGTCGGCGTCGGCCTTGCCAGCCTTGCCGGCCTCCAGCGAACCGCCCAGCTTGGTGCAGGTGCCCTTGGCCACGAACTTCCACTCGTTCGGATCGTTGTCGACCTTGGCGACGCCGGCGCAGCCGTGGGTAGCGGTGCCGCAGTCGTTCTGGCCGGCCTTGGCGACGCCGTAGCAGGTTTCCTGGTCGGCCTTCGGCGTGCCCATCTGGTCCTGGGCGGCGGCATGGGCGCAGACGCTGGCAAGGGCAGCGGCGATCAGGGCGTGGCGGTGGGTCATGCGGGTACTCCTGGCAGGGGAAAGGCGCCAGTATTTATCAGGTGGGGGAAAGATGCAAGGTGGGGTGTTGCTGGGTTGCGGCAGCTCAACGAACTTGAGGAGAACGATGCCAGTGGCATGGTTCTCCCTTCACCGAACAGCCGGAACGCGACGGTCAAGCCGTCGTATTGATTTTATTGCCTAAATGCGACGGCAGATTCGAGGACTGCACCGCCGGCAGCGCTTCGAGCAGCTGGGTGGCGGTCGCTTCCTGGATCTGCTGTGCCTTCTTGAAAACGGCGAGGCTCACTTCCTGGCGGGTGCCGGTTTCGGCGATGCTGGTGGACAGCTTGGCAATACTGGACACATCCATGTCGTTCTCCCATTGAGGCGTATCCACCATTAACGGCTCCCCGCAACAGAACTTTAGCTCTTCAGCGCATCCAGTGTTGCAACCACGCCAGCACCCCGTCCGGATCGTTCAGGTCCAGCCAGTCCAGCCCACCCGCCCCGGCAGGCCGCGGACCATCCGACGCCACGGCCACGATGTCCGCATCGTCGGGATACAGCGCCGGCCGCCCCAGGCTGGGCCGGAACACTTCCAGCTTGGGCAGGCGCTCCCATTTGTAGCCTTCGACCAGGGTCAGGTCGGCCGGCGCGAGCCGCGCCAGGTGCTCGGCCAGCGAAGGTTCGGGCGCGCCGCGCAGTTCGCGCAGGATGGCGACGCGGTAGGGTGAGGCCAGCATCACCTCGGCCGCCCCGGCCATGCGCAGGCGCGCGCTGTCCTTGCGCGGCGGCTCCAGTTCGACGTCGTGGTGGCTGTGCTTGACGACGTTTACCCGCAGCCCCTGCCCCGCCAGCCGCAGGATCAGGTGTTCCAGCAGCGAGGTCTTGCCGCTGCCGGACCAGCCCACTACGCCCAATACGGGACCCGGGCCGCGCTCAGTACCCGACACGGTAGCGGTAGCCACGGAAATTCATGATCGCCGCCTTCGGCAGCAGGCGCTCGAGTACGAGCCCGGGCGCGACTTCTTCGCCTTCGCGGCGCAGCATCTTGTCGACCAGCAGCAGGCGCTCGGCCGGGTTCGGCGAATAGATATAGCCGCCGAAGCTCACTTTCGGGATCTCGCGCTGCACCGCGTCCGGCAGGGACTGCAGCGTGCCGACGTTGTCTTCCGGCGCGGGAGCGGCCGCCACCAGCACGGGACGCGACGGCGCCTCCGGCACGGCTTCCACCGGCTCCGGGCGCGGCGCCGGCTTGACGGGAGGCGGCGCTGGCTTCGGTTTCACCGCCTCCACGGGCTTGGCGGGCGCGACGGGTGCCGGCATCGGTGCGGGCGCCGGTGGCGCAGCAAGCGGCGCCGGCGCCTGGACGGGAGCAGGAGCAGGAGCCGCCTGTGCGACGACGGCAGCCGGCGCCGGCGCCGAAGCGGGCTGGCGCAGCAGGAACAGCGCGCCCAGCGCCACCACCAGCGTGCCGGCCACAAGGCCGACGATCAGCGGATTGCGGCTGCTGCGCGTCACCGGCGCCGTATAGCTCGGCGCGGGCGCGTGGATGGTCGGGGCGTTGCCGAGCTGGCGTTCGGCCTGGGCCTTCTTGAGGGCTTCGAGGATGTACGACATTCGTTATTTTCCCGTCGCGTGCGCCAGCAGGCGCGGTTCCGGCACGCCGGACAGCTGGTTCAGGCGCATGTAGGTGCGCGGGCCGGCCAGGCCGTCCGCCTTCAGGTTCTGGGCCGCCTGGAAGCGCCGCAGCAGTTCGCGCGTATCGGCGTCGAGCGGGCGATCGGCCTTCGGGACCGGGGCCTTGTTCAGCTGGGCCAGGCGCCCGGCCAGCCAGTCGACGTCCGGCCCACGCGCGCCCTCGGCCAGCTCCTCGCGGAAATTGCGCGGCATGCGCCAGAAGGTGGTGAACTCGCCGCCGAAACGGGCCACGAAGGTGGCCAGGTCGACCCGCTCGCGCCGGGCGCCGGCGCTGAGGGTGACGCTGTCGGCGTCCATGGCGGACAGCACCGCGTAGCCGGTGCGCGGGCCGTCGTGCAGGGTGACCACGGCCGGACGGTCCAGCAGGCGCAGTTCGTACAGGCCGCCGCGGCCCTGGTGGCAGCGCAGGTCAAGGCGCAGCGCCGCTTCGCAGGGCTTGTCCCCTGCCAGCGGCTGGCCCCACAGCACGGCGAGCTCGCGCAGCGCATTGGTTTCCTCGGCCTGCACCGGCGGCACGGTGGACGAAGCCGGCGCCGCCCTGGCCGGCTTGCTTGCCAGTGCCGGCGGCGCCGACGCCGGCGCCCGCGCGGGCAGCGCCTGCCACGCCGCCGCGCTGACCGCCGCCAGCGCCAGCACACCGCCCGCCACCAGCGGCATCCGGAGGCGGCGCGGCGCCGGTTCGCCGGCGAAGACTTCGCTTGCCGCTTTCCTGAGGATCGCGCGCGTCACCTGCGGGCTGTTCTCGACATAGGCGCCGAGCAGCGCGCGGTCGCACAGCAGGTTGATCCGGCGCGGCACGCCGTGGGTCAGCGCATGGATCAGGGGCGTGAGCGTGGGCGGAAACGGCGTGCCGCCCGCCCCCGCCACCGCCAGCCGGTGCGCGACGTAGGCGCCGGTTTCCGCTTCCGAGAGCGGTCCCAGGTGGTAGCGCGCGATCACGCGCTGGGCCAGCTGTTCCAGCTCGGGGCGCGCCAGCATGCTGCGCAGTTCGGGCTGGCCGATCAGGATGATCTGCAGGAGTTTGCGTTCGCTGGTCTCGAGGTTGGTCAGCAGACGCAGCTGCTCCAGCACCTCGGCCGACAGGTTCTGCGCCTCGTCGATGACCAGCACGTTGTTCAGGCCCTGGGCGTGCGATTCCAGCAGGTAGCGGTTGATCGCATCGACGTAACCCTTGAGGCCAATGGCCGTGCCGGCCGGCGGCAGTTCGATGCGGAACTCGTCGCACACGCTCAGCAGCAGTTCCTCCACGCTCAGGCGCGGATTGAAGATATAGGCCAGGCGGCAGTTCTCGGGGATCTGCTCGATGAAGCAGCGGCACACCGTGGTCTTTCCGGCCCCGATCTCGCCGGTCAGCAGGACGAAACCGCCGCCGCTGCCGATGCCATACAGCAGGTGCGCCAGCGCCTCGCGGTGGCGCTCGCTCATGAACAGGTAGCGCGGGTCAGGGGCGATCGAAAACGGCGCGCCCTTCAGGTGGAAATAGTGGTTGTACATGCTGTGATGCAGGCGCGTCTAGCGGACCGGCAGCGATTTGAACTTCGCGCAATATATCTTGCTTTTGTCATTCATGTAAGCGATCGTGCTGCCCGGATTTGATACACGCAAAGGAAAGGGCGAGGCGTCGACCGCCCGGAAGGCGGTGCCGGAAGCGGCCTTGATCGCCCCTTCCAGCTCCTGCGGCGTGCTGTCGGTGAGCGCGGCGATAAAGACCAGCTCGCTGGTATCGTCGCTGACCATGACTTCCTTTACCTCGGCGCCCCACAGGGTCGCCTCGACCTTGAACCACCACGCGCCGCCCTCGCGCTTATAGGCCGGGCCGAAGGACGTCGTCAGGTAGTCGTGGAAGTACCGGTTGTCGAGGGCGCTGCGGCACAGCAAGGCATTGCCGACTACCTGGCCGAAGGTCGAGGGCATGGCCTGGGCGGCCAGGGAAGAAGTAAAGAGTGCGGCGGCAAGCGCCAGTCGGGGGGCTCGCACGGCGGCTTACAGCTTGGACAGCCAGGCGCGGTTGGCCGCGATCTTGGCCTTGACCGACGCCGGCAGGGCCTCGAAGCAGCCAGGATGCTGCTTGAGCGCATGCTCACGCACTTCCTTGTGCATGCCGTTGACAATGAAGACGTAGACGGCCGCCCCTTCGTCGTTCTTGCGGGTGCCCATATAGCGAATCACGGGAGTTCTCCTTCCATGCCCGCATTATGACACCGCCCACCCCTCCCCCGCCACGCGGCAGGCCCGGCAGCGGTCAAGGCGTGGTCGTGCGCACTGCCCGGTAGGCGCTGCTGTTGCGGTCGAGCCACATCTGGACCAGGCTGCGATTGTCATGTTGCCAAGGATGGAAGCGTGGCGAGAAATAGTGCAGCACGGGTCCGGCCATGTGCCAGGCCAGCCCGCGCCGCCCGAACCACATGCGCGCGGCGCTCGCCCAGGTCGACAGCTTCCACAGCGCGCCGTCGCGCCGCAGGTTGTGGGCGGTCTGCACGAAGTTATCGAACCAGAACACCAGGCTCACGTGCAGGAACCACAGTACCCGGCGCCAGTAGCCGCCGCCGGCGGCGCGGTAGGCGTCAAACGCCACCGCCTTGTGCTCCAGCTCCTCCACCGCATGCCACTCCCACAGGCGGCGCAGCTGGGGCTCGGCATCCGTGATCCATTCGGGATGGCGTAGCACGCCGTCGGCCAGCATCGCCGTGTAGTGCTCCAGCGCGCAGGTGATCGCCACCCGGCTTCGCACGCTGAAACCGGTCACGCGGCGTATCCGGCGCGCGAGGCGTTCGCCGGTGACAAAGGAGAGGCCCTGCCGTTCCAGCTCGGCGTTGTACTGGACGTGCATGTGGCGGTGGGTCGCTTCCTGGCCAATGAAATCCTTGACCTCGGCGCGCAGGAGCGGATCGGTGAGCTGGTCTTGCGGGATGGCGCGCAGGCTGTCGATGAACATCTGCTCCCCGATCGGGAAGGTCATCGACAGCGCGTTGAACAGCTGGGTGCGATAGGCATCGCCGCCCAGCCAGCGGCGGCCGAAGCCGCGCGACAGGTCGACGTCGAGCTGGCGGACGGTAAGCGAAGACATGCGGGCTCCTCAGGTGAGGAATAACTATAGCACTGTAGGGTGGTCGGCTCTGCCGACCGCGCGTTCAGCCACTATATGCGCAGCATTGTAGGGTGGGCAGGTCTCCTGCCCACGCGGTGATCGTTGCTGGCTCCAATTTCGTGCAGGATGATCTTGCAGCAAACTGTCACCGCGTGGGCGGGGAACCCGCCCACCCTACGCCCGGATACGCCCCAGGATATCCAGCAGCAGGTCGACATCCACCGGCTTGGTGAGGTGATGATCGAAGCCGCTGGCCTGGGTGCGGCGCCGGTCCTCGGCCTGGCCCCAGCCGGTGAGGGCCACCAGCACCAGCGCGGCATTGCCCGGATCGGCGCGCAGGCGGCGCGCCACCTCGAAGCCGTCCATGCCCGGCATGCCGAGGTCGAGCAGCACCGCATGCGGCGTCATCTGGCGCACCGCCTCCAGCCCGGCCGGCCCATCGCGCGCGGTGCGCACCTCGGCCCCGGCGGCCTGCAGCAGCAGGGCCAGCGACTCGGCCGCGTCGCCGTTGTCGTCGACCACCAGCACGCGCCGGCCCTCGAGCGGCGCCGCGCCCTCATCAAGGCCGTCGTGGGCGACGGGCGCCGCCACCGGCGCCAGCGGCAGGCGCACCAGGAATTCGCTGCCCTGCCCCGGCCCTTCGCTGCGCGCCTCGACGCTGCCGCCATGCAGTTCGACCAGGCTGCGCACCATGGTCAGTCCGATGCCCAGCCCGGCCTGGCCGCGCACGCTGTCGCGGTGGGCCTGCGAGAACATCTCGAACACGTGCGGCAGCTTGGCCGCCGGGATGCCGATGCCGCTGTCGCGCACCGAGACCACTACCTTGTCGTCCTCGCGCCATGCGCTCGCCCAGATATGGCCACCGCGGTCGGTGTACTTGGCGGCGTTGTTGAGCATGTTGCCGAAGACCTGGGTCAGCCTGACCTTGTCCGCTTCCAGCACCAGGGTCTCTTCCGGCAGCGACACCGTCAGTTCATGCCGCCCGGCCTCGATCGCCGGCATGCTGGTCTCGACGGCCATCGACAGGATCTCGGCCAGCGACAGCGGTTCGCGGCGCAGCTCCAGCTTGCCCTGGGTGATGCGCGAGACGTCCATCAGGTCGTCCACCAGGCGCACCATCTGGCGCACCTGACGCCCCACCATCTCGACCATGCGGTCGGCGGTGCGGCGCCCGTCCGGCCGGCGCAGCAGGTGCACCGCGTTGCTGATCGGCGCCAGCGGGTTGCGCAGCTCGTGCGCCAGGGTCGCCAGGAACTCGTCCTTGCGGCGGTCGGCGTTGCGCAGCGCCTCTTCCGCCTGCACCGCTTCGGTGACGTCGATCGAGATGCCGACGTGGCCGCGGTAGGCGTTGCCGGCCCCGAACAGGGGCGCGCCATGGCTTTCGAACCAGTGCCAGCCGCCGTCTGCGGCGCGCGCCCGCACCCGCTGCTGGAAGGGTGCGCGTTCCGCGATCGCCGTCCGCACGCGCTCGATGTAGCGCGGGCCGTCGTCCGGATGCAGCAGCGAGCCCCAGCCGTCGGCCGGCCCGGTCCCGGCGCGCATGCCGACCACTTCCAGGCTGCGCCGGTTGGCGTAGCTCACCTGGCCCTGCTCGTCGAGCTGGAAGATCAGGGCCGGCGAGGCTTCGGCCAGCACCCGGAAGCGGCCGTCGCTTTCGCGCAGGGCGGCCTCGGCCTGGCGGCGCGCATCGACGTCGATGTTCATGCCGATCCAGCGCGCAATGCTGCCGTCGGGATTGCGCAGCGGCGCGGCGCGCGCATTGGTCCAGCGCCAGCCGCCGCCGGCCTGGCGCACCCGGAATTCGGCGTTGACGGGCGAGCCCTGGGCCACGGCTTCGTGCCAATGGCGCATGACGAAATGGCGATCGTCGGGATGCACCGCGTTGACCCAGCCCAGGCCCGCCGATTCTTCCACGCTCTGGCCCGTCATCCGGCGCCAGCCGGGCGAATCGGTGCGCACCGCGCCGTCGGCATCGGTTTCCCAAGTGGCCTGGGCCAGGCCTTTCATCAGGGCCTGGAAGCGTTCTTCGCTGGCCTGCAGCGCCACTTCGGCGCGGCGCGTTTCGGTGATGTCGATGACAAAGGCGATGCACTTGCGCTCATCGCCTTCGCCGGGCAGGCAGGTCGGCGCCACCATGGCCCACCAGCGGCTGCCGTCCTTGCGTGCGAGCTGCTTGATGTACGGGGCCGTGCGGCCGCCGCTGCGCAGTTCGGCCAGCGCGCGCAGCGTGGTGTCGGTGAACTCGGGCGTGGCCAGATCGCTCCAGCGCACCGCGCTGCGCAGTTCCTCGCGGCCGTAGCCGCTCATCCGTTCGAGCGCGCTGTTGCAGTCGATGATGCTGCCGTCGAGCGCATAGAAGGCCAGGCCGACCGCTTCGGTGTGCATGGCCGCCTCCAGGATCGCATGGCTTTCGCGCAGCTCGCGCTCGGCGGCCAGGCGCTGGGCCGCCTCGTCGGCCAGGCGCGCCTGGGTGGCCTGCAATTCGTCGGTGCGGCGGACAAAGTCGCGTTCCATCTCGCGCCGCGCCTGGCCCGCATGGCCATGCGAACCCGCCAGGCGCTGGGCGGCGGCGGCAAACGGCGCCAGGCTGCGCAGCAGACGCGCATCCTCGGCGTCGAGGCGGCGTTCGTCGCCGCGGCTGGCGACCCAGATGACGCCAATGCCGCCATCCTCGCACCTGCAGGTGGCCAGCAGCAGTTCGGCCGGCGCCGCGGCGCCCTCCAGGAAGGGGAACACGCGTGCCGGCCGGCGCAGCAGCACGACGCCGTCCGCCCCCGCCGCGTGCCAGTCGAAGCCGCCGTCCGTTTCCGCCGGCAGGCCGACGCCGCATGCCTCGACGCCGCACAGCGCGCGCAGCACTTCCTCCAGCCGTTCGGGCATCCGGTCCGGCTTCTGCGCCAGGTCCTGCGCCAGCGCGGCGAGGGCCCGGTTTTCGGCGGCATGATCGGGCACGCGAGCCGGCCGGGTGGCCAGTTCGTGTGTCACAACCAGGTCGTCGATCTCGGCCACAGCCTGCGGCGGGGCGTTGTAACTCATCAGCTGTCGATGCGAGTCAATGTCGGGACGAAAAAGCCTATGCCAAAATGGCGGCCCATGCCAACAGGCTTCCGCTGGGAACGACGAGGCCGACGGCACGGCTCATCCGTTCGATATGCATTCTGGTCCCCGATTTTGCGCGTCCGTCGGTTTTCGCATGCGGCCGCCGGCGGCTTGCCTTAATGTTCAGGCTCCCCTGTTTCGATCGACGACAAGAACATGAAAACCGTCCTCAAGCCCGTCCTCCTTGCCGCCGCCATCTCGGCCGGTTTCCTCGCCGCCCAGGCCAGCCGTGCCGAGTCGCCGGCCGCCCCGGTGGCGCAGCAGCGCAGCGTCCAGCCCTTCAGCGCCATCGAGCTGTCGGGCCCGTACAAGGTGGTCGTGCGCGCCCAGGGCCGCCAGGCGCTCGAACTGCGGGGCGAGCGCAAGGAGCTCGACGAGATCGAGACCTCCGTGCGTGGCGACACCCTGGTGGTGCGCCCGGTGCAGCGCAACGGTTTTCACTTCAGCTGGGGCAAGCGCGAGACGCCCACCATCAGCATCACCGCCGGCCAGCTCAAGAGCCTCAGGATGAACGGCAGCGGCGACGTCGAACTGCTGCAGCTCTCCGGCGACCGCTTCAGCCTCAGCGTCGACGGCCCGGGCGACCTGCAGGCGTCCGGCGCGGTACGCGAGCTGACGCTGCGCGCCAGCGGCAGCGGCGACGTCGACCTGCACCGCGTGAAGTCGGCCAATGTCGACCTCGACATGTCGGGGCCGGGCGACGTGCGCCTGTCCGGCGTCGGCAACGAGCTGGCGGCCACCCTCAGCGGTCCCGGAGACCTCGAAGCCGACGGCCTGCGCCTGGCGCGCCTGACTGCGCGCATGAGCGGCCCCGGCGGCATGAAACTGGCGGGCAGCGCGCGCGAGCTGCGCCTTGAAGCCAGCGGATCGGGCGACTTCGAAGCCTGCGGCCTGGCTGTCGAGGCGGCGACCACGGTCCAGCAGGGCCCGGGCAGCGCCTGCGTGTCCGGCAACATCAAGAAGTTCGACGCGGTCGTAGAAGGATCGGGCGAGCTGCAGGTTAGCGGCCTGCAGGCGGCCAGCGCCATCGTCCGCCTGAGCGGCCCCGGCAGCGCCAAACTGGACGGCAGCATCGGCGAACTGACGGCCGACATCAGCGGTTCGGGCGACCTGGAGGCCGGCGGCCTGACAGTCAGGCGGGCGGCCGTCAAGGCCAGCGGCCCGGGCGGCATCGAGCTGGCCAAGGTGTCCGACACCCTGGACGCCGAGCTGCACGGCTCCGGCGGCCTGGACGCGCGCATCGAAGGCAAGCGCCTGCTGCTCAAGATCACCGGCCCGGGCGCCGCCCACATCGGCGGCAGCGTCGAGCTGGTCAAGGCGCGGCTCAGCGGTTCCGGCGGACTCGACGGCCGCCGCCTGACGGCCGGCCGCGCCGACATCGCCGTCACCGGCCCGGCCAGCGCGGCGGTCAACGTCCATGGCGAGAATGAGCGCCGCAAGGCCTCGCGCGGCGAGCGCCAGGCGGCGCTGCTACTGGTCGACCGCAACGGCAGCCGCCACAACGCGCCGTAAGAAGCTAGTTGGCCGGGAGCTCGAGTACCTGCAGCACCCGGCTGGCGCCGACGCCCACCTTTTCGCCGCCGCCGATGGCATAGATGCGCTTGCCGACGACCACTGCGCCATGGCCGTGGCGCGGCAGCGGCATGTCGGGCAGCGGCGACCAGCGGTCCGCCTTCGGATCGTAGATCCAGGCCTCCGCGAACACCTTGGTGCTTGGCACGAACTGCTCTCCGCCGAATGCAATCAGCTTGCCGTCGACAGCGACAGCGGCCAAGCCGCCCTGCGCCTGGGGCATCGGCGCCTTCGTTTCCCAGCGATTGGTGGCGGGATCGTAGACCTCCAGCGTCGCCAGGTTGACCGGGCGCCGCCTGCCATCGGCCTGCTCCACCATCTGGCGGCCACCGACCACGTAGATCCTGCCGTCGATGACGGCCGCGGCCGCGCTGTTGCGCGCGGTGGGGGCGTCCGCGATGCGCTCCCAGCGGCCGGAACTGAGGTCCAGCGCCTCGCTTCTCGCGGTATCTGCGTGGGCATTGATGTGCATCGCGTCCGGGCTGCTCGGCACCCGGCCGCCGATGAAGTAGATCTTTCCCTTGACCGTCGCGACCACGCCTTCGGCCCGCGGCTGCGGCAAGGATGGACCGGCGGTCCAGCGGTTTGCCCGCGGGTCGTAGACGAACACCGTCGCATGGGCGCGCCAGTCGGGGATCGCGCCGGAGAAACCGCCGATGCCATAGATCTTGCCACCGGCCTCGGCCAGGGCGATGTGATGGCGGCCTTCGGGCAGCGAGGCGAGCGTAGTCCAGCGGCCGGCTGTCACGTCGAAGGCTTCGACGTGGTCGGTGAAGCCGGGTGGCTGCGAGAGCACGCCGCCTGCCACGATGATCCTGTCGCCGAGGACGACCGGGTAGATTTCCTGGCGGGCCACGGAGGCGTCAGCCGCGCGCGACCAGCGTGCGCCTGGTTTCGCATCGGCGGCCGCTTGTGCCGCGGCCTGGCAAGGGGTCGCGAGTAGCGCTGCGGCGAGCATTGCCGGGATAATTGTCTTCAACGGTTCTCCATCGATCTTCTTGTAACGGAACAGATTAATATAAATTCGCCAAGAGCTGGAGCGTCAATGACAAGGAGAAGGAGGCCACCTCTGCCAGAAGCAATACCAGCCATTTTTCCCTCGCTCGACAATACCAGTTTTCATACCAATAAAAATATTTTCAAATTCAAAGACTTACGCAAATTTTGTAGGCATTTTCAGCGCGCCGCGCACAGGAAATTTGCATACCAGTTAAATACCTGTTGACACCGCCTCGGCGCCTGCCTATAGTGCGCTGACCTCCCGGCTCAACATTCACACCATGACCGACTATCTCATCGGCGTCGACGGCGGCGGCACCGGTACCCGCGTGCGCCTGGCTCGTC
The DNA here is from genome assembly GCF_020707265.1 of Massilia sp. IC2-477. Classification (GTDB taxonomy): domain Bacteria; phylum Pseudomonadota; class Gammaproteobacteria; order Burkholderiales; family Burkholderiaceae_D; genus Telluria. Next base: position 579,081 of record NZ_JAJFEQ010000001.1, on the reverse strand, counting down.
CCGACGGCACTGAAATCGCGCAGGCAAGCGGTGGCCCCTCGGCCCTGTCACGCGGCATCGACAATGCCTGGACTACCATCAACGGCGTCGTCGCCGAAGCATTCGCTTCCCTCGGCATCGACACCATTCCCATGCAGTCCTGCGCCATCGGCCTTGGCCTCGCGGGCGTGCACAACAAGGAATGGGCGGCCCAGTTCGTCGCTACCAATCCCGGCTATGCCGCCCTCGCCCTCGACACCGACGGCTTCACCACCCTGATGGGCGCCCACGCTGGCCGCCCCGGCGCCATCGTCGCGATCGGCACCGGCAGCGTCGGCGAAGCCATGCTGGCAGACGGCACCAAGGTGGAAGTCGGCGGCTGGGGCTTCCCGGCCGGAGACGAAGCGAGCGGCGCCTGGATGGGCCTGCGCGCACTGAACCATATCGAACAGGTGCTGGACGGCCGCGTCGAAGGCCGCGCCTTTGCACGCGAAGTCATCGCATTCTGCGGCGGCTCGCGCGATGCGGTGCAGGTCTGGTTAGGGCGCGCCAACCAGACCGCCTACGCCGGCCTGGCGCGCTTCGTGGTCGCGCATGGCGACACCGATCCGGTGGCGCGCGCCATCCTCGAACACGCCGGACGCGAAGTGGCCAGCATTGCGGACGCGCTCGACCGCCGCCACACCCTGCCGCTGGCCCTGTGCGGCGGCCTGGGCGAGGCCCTGCGCGCCTGGCTGCCGGCCGATACGCTGGCGCGCTGCGTACCCGCACAAGGCGATTCCGCCGCCGGCGCGCTGCGCATGATCGCCCGCCAACTGGAAGGAGCAGCACAATGAAGGGCAACATTCTTACTCCGGGCGGCTGGATCCACGGCGAACTGCGCCACGGCGCCTTCATCGAATCCGTCGAGGGCCACGAAGTCGACCCCTCGGCCAACGGCGACGACTACATCCTGCCCGGCTTCATCGACGTGCACGTGCACGGCGGTGCGGGCCGCGACATGATGGAAGGCGGCGACGCCCCGCACGTGATCGCCGCCCTGCACGCCAAGCATGGCACCACCTCCCTGCTGGCCACCACCATGACCGCGCCGGTGGACGACATCGACCGGGCCCTGGGCGCCATCGGCGCCGCATGCAAGGCGCGCGGCAAGGGCGAAGCGCGGATCCTGGGCGTGCACCTGGAAGGCCCCTACATCAACTCGGGCAAGCTGGGCGCCCAGCCGCCGTTTGCGCGCGAAGCCACGCTCGACGAGGTGATGCGCTTCCATGCGATGGCGCCGATGCGCCTGATCACGGTGGCGCCGGAGATCGACGGCCACATGGAGCTGGTGCGCGCGATCGCCGACGCCGGCATCCGCGTGCAGATCGGCCACACCAACGGCTCCTACGAAGTCGGCGTGCAGGCGCTCGAACATGGCGCGGCGGGCTTCACCCACCTGTTCAACGCCATGCCCGGCCTGCACCACCGCGATCCCGGCATGGTCGGCGCCGCGCTGGCGCACGCCGAATACGCCGAGATCATTCCCGACCTGCTGCACGTGCATCCGGGCGCGATCAAGACCGCGCTGCGCTGCATCCCGAAGCTGTTCTGCGTGACCGATTCGACTGCCGCCGCCGGCATGCCGGACGGCGAATACATGCTGGGCCGCCAGACCGTTCATAAATGCATGGGCGGCGTGCGCCTGGCCGACGGCACCCTGGCCGGCAGCACGCTCACCATGGACCAGGCGCTGCGCAACCTGGTCAAGATCGGCCTGCCCCTCGCGGAGGCCAGCCGCCGCGTGTCCCTGAATGCCGCCGACTACCTCGGCGAAGCCCAGCGCGGCCGCCTGGCGCCGGGGTGCCACGCCGACTTCGTGGTCCTCGACCGCGAGCTGAACATCAAAACCGTTTATATCGAAGGAGAAGCGCAGTGACCGCCCCCACCCCAACGTCCCTCATGTACCAGGAAGCCCTGTCCGCAGGGGACTGCGTGGCGCAGCAGCTGGCGCAGGATGCCGAACGCTACGCGGACCTGGGCCGCGCCCTGCGTTCGACCAACTTCCACAGCGCGGTGACGGTCGCGCGCGGCAGCTCCGACCACGCCTCGAATTACCTGGCCTACCTGATCATGGCGCGCATGGGGCGCCTCGTGACCTCGCTGCCGATGTCCCTGATCACGCTGTACAAATCGCCCCTGGTGACGCGCGACACCCTGGCGGTGTCGATCTCGCAGTCGGGCCAGAGCCCGGACGTGGTGGAACCGATCAAGTACTTCCGCGACGGCGGCGCCACGACTGTCGCACTGGTGAACGACGCGGCTTCGCCGCTGGCCCAGGCCGCCGAATGGACCATGCCCCTGCACGCCGGCAAGGAGCAGAGCGTGGCCGCCACCAAGAGCTTCATCGCCAGCATGGTCGCCGGCGCGCGCCTGGTGGCCGAATGGCAGAACGATCCGGAACTGAAGGACGGCATTGCCGCCCTGCCCGACGCCCTGCGCGCGGCCGCGCAAGTGGACTGGTCGCCGGCGCTCGAGGTGCTGGCCCCGGCCCGCAACATCATGGTGGTCGGCCGCGGCATCAGCTTCCCGGTGGCGCTGGAGTCGGCGCTGAAGTTCAAGGAAACCTCGGCCCTGCAGGCCGAAGCCTTCTCGGGCGCCGAGATCAAGCACGGCCCGATGGCGCTGATCGAGGAAGGTTATCCGCTGCTGATCTTCGCGACCCGTGGTCCGGCCCAGGCAGGCCTGGTGGCGCTGGCCGAGGAAATGCGCGGCCGCGGCGCGCGCGTGCTGCTGGCTGCCCCCGAGGACGTCGCCAGCCGCGACCTGCTGCTGCCGACCGCCGCCACCCCCGACCTCGACCCGATCGCCGCGGTCCAGGCCTTCTACATGATGGCGGCGCGCCTGTCGGAAGCGCGCGGGCTCGATCCGGACAAGCCGCGCCACCTGAGCAAAGTCACCAAGACCAATTGACCATGACCGACTACCTCGCTCTCGCCGGCCAGCTGATCATGGTGCGGCTGTTCGGCACCGAACTCGATGCCGAGACCGACGCCTTCCTGCGCCAGTACAAGGTGCGCGGCGCCTGCCTGTTCCGCCAGAACATGGTGGACGCAAGCCAGCTGACGCGCCTGACCGGCGCCCTGCGCGAAGCGATGGGGCCGCAGGCCCTGATCGCCCTCGACCAGGAAGGCGGCGCTGTGGTGCGCTCAACCTGGGTGCCGGCGCCGCCGAGCGGCATGGCGCTGGGCGCCGCCAACGACCCGGGCCTGGCGCGCGAGGTCGGCGCCGCGGTGGCGCGTGCGGTGCGCGCACTCGGCTTCAACTGGAACTTCGCGCCGGTGCTGGACCTGAACAACAACCCGCACAACCCGGTGATCGCCGAGCGCTCCTTCGGCGCCGATCCCGAGACCGCGACTCGCATCGCCATGGCCTGGATGGAAGGTTCGGAAAGCGAAGGCGTGGCCTGCTGCGTCAAGCACTTCCCCGGCCACGGCGACACCCACGTCGATTCGCACCGCGACCTACCGACTGTGGACAAGCCGCTCGAGGAACTGGAGCGCTTCGAGTTCGCCCCCTTCCGCATCGCGGCTCCCAAGGCCTCGGCCGTGATGACCGCCCACATCGTGTATCCGGCGCTGGATCCGCAATTCCCGGCCACGATGTCGCGCCCGATCCTGACCGGCATCCTGCGCGAGCGCTTCAGCTACGAGGGCGTGATCATCACCGACGGCATGGACATGCACGCGATCGCGCACCGTTACGGCGCGGGCGAAGCGGCGGTGAACGCCCTTGTGGCGGGCGCCGACATGGTGATGGCGATCGGTGCGCGCGAGACCCAGGTCGAGACAGTGCACGCGATCGCCCAGGCGATTCGCGACGGCGTGCTGCCGCTGCTTGAGGTCGAAGCGCGCCTGGCGCGCCTGGCGAAGCTGGCGGACGCGCACCCGGCAGGGCCGGTGGCGTATCTGGCCGAGCCCGACGACCGCGCCCTGATGGCGCGCGCCTGGCGCGCGGGGCTCACCGCGCTCGGCCAGCCGCAGCGTCCTGCCAGGGGCAGCAAGCTTCGCCTGGTGGCGCGCGCCGACGTGGTGAGCGACGGCGTGTCCGAAGCCGGCGTGCCGGCGGCAAGCGTGGCAGCCGCGCTGGGCCGCCTGTACGAGGTCGACCTGGTGACCTTTGCCGACGCCGAGAACTTCGACTGGAATGCGCTGCCGCAGGACGGCTGCTTCACGATCCTGGCCTCGACCTCGCGCCGCCGCTACGGCCCGCATGCGCGCGCCACCTGGCGTCCGGACCTGCACGTGGCGCTGTGGAACCCCTACCAGGCGCTCGACTTCGACGCCCCTGCCCTGCTGACCTATGGCTTCGCGGCGCCGGCCGTGGATGCGGTGGTCGCCTGGCTGGCGGGCGAGATCGAGGCCCCCGGCCACTGCCCGGTGCCGGGCTTCGGCGAGCGCGCCGCGCGCTGAAACACAAAGGGGGCGATGCCCCCTTTTTCTTTCCCGAATACATCAGGTAACGCTATGTAACGGCGCGCGCAAAGTAGCGCACGGTACGTCACAATTGCCGGGCCTGAAAATGGCACTTTTATGGGACAATGCACACTTTGTCCGGGATAGCATTCTCGCTATATTGACGAGTATGCATGTCCCAGAGTTTATTACTCACATTATCGACTTGATAGAAGGATTATCCATGGCCCAATTCCGTCTTGCCCGCCTCTGCCTGATGCTCGCCGCGATCGGCGTTTCCGCCCCGGCACTGGTGTCCAGCGCCCACGCACAGCAGAAGAGCGATGCGGCTGCTGCCGCACAGGCAGCGGCGAAGGACACCGTCCGTCCCGACATGTTCAAGTTGCTCGACCCGGCTGCCATCAAGGCCCTGATGGATGCGAAGAACTACACCGAGGTGCAGACCCGCATCACCCAGGCCGAAGCCATGCCGAACCGTACCCCGTACGAAGACTACGTCATCAACCGCATGAAGCTGTCGTGGGCCCTGGCGACCGAGAACAACGCCATCGCGATCCCGACCATGGAAGCGGTGCTGAACTCGGGCCGCCTGGAAAAGGCCGACCAGCTGAACTACTACCAGGCCCTGGGCGACGCCAACTACAACTCGAAGAACTACCCCAAGGCGATCGAGTGGTACACCCGCTTCGAGAAGGAAGGCGGCGACCCGGCCAAGGTGCGCGGCGCGCTGTCGCGTGCACAGGTCAACAGCGGCAACTTCGCCGGCGCCAAGGACATGTTGATGAACAACATCAACACTGCCAAGCAGGCGGGCCAGAAGCCGTCCGAGAACGACCTGCGCCTGCTGGGCCAGGAAGCCAACAAGGCCAAGGACAGCGCCACCTACCTGTTCGCGCTCGAGAACCTGGTGCAGTACTACCCGACCGACGACTTCTGGCTGGACCTGCTGAGCCGCGGAGTGACCCGCAAGCCGGGCTTCGACGAGCCGACCTACGGCACCACCATGCTGCGCCTGGAAATGGCCGCCGTGAAGAAGGAAGCCGTGCCGCCTGAGCACTACACCTACCTGGCCGAAGTGGCCCTGCGCGACGGCTTCCCGGCCGAAGCCAAGGACGTGCTGGATGCCGGCTTTGCCGCCGGCGTGCTGGGCAAGGGCAGCGATGCCAAGACCCACAACGCCCTGCGCACCAAGGCGACCAAGCAGGCCGCGGACGACGTCAAGACCATCGCCGCCGGCGAAGCGAACGCCCAGAAAGCCAAGACCGGCGCCGGCCTCGTCAACCTGGGCTGGGCCTACGCCACCATGGGCCAGGCCGACAAGGGCATCGGCTTCATCCAGCAGGGTATCGCCAAGGGCGGCCTGAAAGCCCCGGACGAAGCCAAGCTGCGCCTCGGCATGGCACAAGCCCGCGCCGGCAAGAAGGCCGAAGCGATCCAGACCTTCCAGGGCATCAACGGCAAGGGCGGCGCGGCCGACCTGGCCAAGTACTGGGTCCTGCTGCTGCAGCAGCAGGGCGGCAACGCGGTCGCTGCCCAGTAAGCTGGCGCACTTCGAAAAAACCGGACCTTGGTCCGGTTTTTTTTCGTCCCTGCTTTGTCCAGACTTTCTTGGATTTATGTGCGCGTGCGAACATCGGTACCGCCGTGGCGGCTCGATAATTTCGGCAATTCACGGAGGCGGCATGACACAGGTACCTGAAGTACGCAAAGGACAGGCTCCAGCCAAGCTGGGGCGCAACGAATTCCACCTCCGCTTTCGCAAGGCCTTCCAGGACCCCGCTTACGAGCCGCTCGAACGCGAGCTCGAGGCCATCGAGCAGGTCGCCTGGGAGGCGTACCACGAGGGCCGCAAGGCGCCGCGCACCGTCAAGGCCGGTCCCGGCTTTGCCGACCCGGGCTACGACCTGTCGGTCGAATGGAAGGAAGCGCACGAGCGCCTGCTGGCGGCCGAGCGCCACCAGAAAGACCCGGATTCGCGCAACCGCATCCTCCTGATCAACGGCTCGGCGCGCAACGACGGCACCTGCCCCGGCGAGGTCTCGAAGAGCTGGCGCATGACGGAGCTGGCGCGCGAGATCCTGGCCGCTGAAGGTTTCGAGGTCGACGTGCTCGACCTCAGCCTGCTCAATTCCGACTACGACCGCCACATCCACCCCTGCAAGGGCTGCGTCTCGACCGCCATGCCGCTGTGTCACTGGCCGTGCAGCTGCTACCCGAACCATGCCGAGCGCCAGGTCAACGACTGGATGAACGAGATCTACGAGCGCTGGGTGCTGGCGCACGGCGTCATCATCGTCACGCCGGTCTACTGGTACCAGGCGCCCGCCGTGCTCAAGCTCATGATCGACCGCCTGGTGTGCGCCGACGGCGGCAACCCCGACCCCTCCTCCACCCACGGCAAGAAGGCGGAACAGGCCAAGGCCCTCGAACTGCAGGGCTGGGACTACCCCAAGCACCTGGCCGGCCGTGCCTACGGCCTGGTGGTGCACGGCGACGTCGCCGGCATCGAGGGCACGCGCCGCTCGCTGGCCGACTGGTTCGCGTGGATGGACTTCGTCGACGCCGGCAGCTTCGCCCAGCTCGACCGCTACATCGGCTACTACGAATCGTATGCCGACAGCCACGCCACCTTCGACCGCGACACGGCGGTGCAGGAAGAGGTGCGCAACGTGGCGCGCGCGGTGGCCGAAGCGGTGCGCGAGATCCGCGCCGGCCGCGTGGCCGTGTCGCAGCACCGGCTGCGGGACCCGCGTCCGAAGTAGCGCGTAAAATGCGCGCATGAACGCACTCTCGGAACTGATGCAATCGGCCGCCGGCGGCGGCAAGCTACCCCTCTACCAGCAGCTGCAGCACGCGCTGCGGCGCGCCATCGACCAAGGCGCCTGGGGTTCGGCCTCGGCCCTGCCGGCGGAGCGCCAGCTGGCCCAGGAACTCGGCATCTCGCGCATCACGGTGAGGAAGGCGATCGACGCGCTGGTCGAGGAAGGCCTGCTGGTGCGCCGCGCCGGCGCAGGCAACTTCATCAACACCCGCATCGAAAAGAACTTCGCCAAGCTCACCTCGTTTTCCGAAGACATGCGGGCGCGCGGCCGTGTTCCCCGCAACGAGTGGCTCAAGCGTTCGGAAGGCCTGGTGACGCCCGAGGAAGCACTGCGCCTGCGCCTGTCGCCCGGCACGCCGGTGTACCGCTTCAACCGCATCCGCTATGCCGACGAGGTGCCGATGTGCCTCGAATACGCCACCATCGCCGCGTTCGCCCTCGGCTCGCTCGATGCCGTGGGCGATTCGATGTACGAAGCATTGGGCTCGACCGGCAACCGCCCGGTGCGGGCCCTGCAGCGGTTGTCGGCGCTGCTGTTGAATAGCGAACAGGCACGGCTGCTGCAGACGCGCGAAGGCGATGCGGGGCTGTGCGTGGAAAGGCTGGGGTTTGCCCGGGATGGGCGGGCGGTGGAGTTTTGCCGGTCTTACTTCAGGGGCGATATGTACGACTTCGTGGCGGAGTTAAACGCATCGTAGGGGTAATCTGGTCCAGTGGACCAGATTACGGTCTCCCGCCCACGCGGTGATGGTTGGTGCTCGAATCGTCGCGAAAGCTCCGGCGTCCGTTGACCGCGTGGGCGGCAAAGCCGCCCACCCTACGCACGATTAGACAGCGGTAAAGCCGCCATCCACGACCAGCTCGTGCCCATTCACATACGACGCCTGCTCCGACGCCAGCCACAGCGCCGCATTGGCCACTTCCACCGTTTCGGCAAAGCGCCCCATCGGATGCGAAGCCTTGAGCTTCTTTTCGCTGGACGGATCGCGCTCGACCGCGCGCGTCAGCATTGGCGTCTTGACGGCTGCCGGGCACAGGGCGTTGATGCGGATGCCTTCGCGCGCGTACTCGGCTGCGGCGCTGCGGGTCAGGCCGACCACGGCGTGCTTGCTGGCTGCATAGATGGCGCGGTTCGGCGCCCCCACCAGGCCCGAGACCGAGGCCACGTTGACGATCGCGCCGCTGCCCTGCTTGAGCATGTGGCGCAGCTGGTACTTCATGCACAGCCACACGCCCTTGACGTTGGCGCCCATGATGCGCTCGAACTGCTCTTCGTCGCCCTCGGCCAGCGGTGCGCACTCTTCGTCGATCGCGGCGTTGTTCACCGCGATGTCGAGGCGGCCATAGTAGTTGATGGTCTTCTCGACCAGCGCTTCGACCTCGTTCGACTTGGTGATGTCGCTGCGCACGAACAGCGCCTTGCCGCCCGATTCGACGATCATCGCCGCCGTCGCATGGCCGCCGTCGATGGCGGTGTCGGCCACCACCACGTGCGCGCCCGCGCGCCCGAATGCCAGCGCCGTCGCGCGGCCGATGCCGCTGGCGGCGCCGGTCACAATGGCTACCTTGCCGGCGAACGGGGCCTCGTTCGGGGCTTGCGCTTTTGATATGCCTTTCATGATGCTCCTGATGCTTCGCAACTAATGCTTCCCAAGGGAAACATTTTAACGCAGCATCGTGGCCCTTGTCACAAACGGTTCGTAGACTGTTGCTTCTAGGTGCAGTCGGCTATTTTCCTGCCTTGCCCAGATCGCCCGCCATGACGACCGACAGCTTGGCCGGATCGATCGCCTTGCGGAAGGCCGCATTCAGCTGGGGCAGCGTGACTGCCATCAGCTTGCGCTCGAACTCGGCCGACCACTCGAACGTACGGCCGCGGTACAGGTAGGCGGTCCAGCCCGAGGCCAGGGCTGCGTCGGTGGCGCGGGTCTGCTGGCGCTGCTGCATCAGGCCGGACTTGGCGTCCGCCAGCTCTTGCGCCGTGAAGCCGCTCTTCACCGCGCGCCCCAGTTCGTCGCGCACGGCGGCGTCCAGCTTGCGCAGATTCTGCGGCGCGGCGATGGCGCTGATCGAAAAGCCGCCGGCGCGGTCGAGATCACCCGCCGCCAGGTCGGAGCCGCCGCCATAGGACAGGCCTTCCTTCTGGCGGATGCGGTCCATCAGGCGCGACTTCAGGCCCCCCTCCCCGAAGATGTAGTTGGCCAGCATCAGCGCCGGATAATCGGCGTCCTCGATATTCAGGTCGAGGTTCATGTTCGCCATGTAGAAGCCGTTTTCCTTGTCCGGCGTGTCCAGGGTCTTCGCCAGGGGCGCGACCTCGGCATGGCGGCGCAGCACCGGCGCCACGTTGGCGGGCGCCTTCCAATTGCCGAACAGCGTGTCGACCAGCGGCACGATCTCTTTCGGGTCGAAGTCGCCGACGATGGCCATCTCGGCCGGGTTGGCATTGTAGAACTCGCGGTGGAAGGCCGGCAGGTCTTCCAGATGCACCGCTTTCACGTCTTCGATGTCCTCTTCCAGCGTGTTGGCATGGCGGATGTCGCCGCGCGGATACTGGTTGAAGTGGGTCGACAGCGCACGCGCCGCCACCGCCTGCGGCTCGGCGCGGCTGGCTTCCAGGCCGACCAGCATCTGCTTGCGCATCTGCTCGAATTCGCTCGCCGGGAAGGCCGGTTCCTTCAAGACGTGGGCGGCCAGCTTGAGCGCCTCGACCAGGTTCTCGCGCGTGGTCTGGAAGCCGTTCGGGCTGCCCGTCATCTTGAGCTTGTCGAATGCGTCGGCCAGCTGGGCGCGGCTGTACTTGCTGGTCCCGCGCATCAGCATCGCCGACGTCATCCCCGAGATCATGCTCTTGCCGAACAGGTTCTTCTCATCGCCCATGTGCTGGCTCAGGCGCACGGTCACGGTCTCGCCCCGGTTCTTCTTGGGGAGCAGCGCCAGCTTCACGCCGCCTGCGGTCGTAAGCGTGGTGCGCTTCATGATGTTGGCCTGGCTGGGGTCGAAGTCTTCCGACACCAGGCTGGAGGCGGACGGCTTGTAGTCCTTCATCACGGTTTCGACCGGCGGCGCGGCCGGGATCACGGCGCGCACCGGCGCGTCCTCGGGCAGGAAGCTGCCGGTGACGCGGTTGCTGCGCACGAAGTAGCGGCCGGCGCTGGCAGCCACCTCCTCCGCCTTGACGTTCTTGATGCGCTCGCGGCCCAGGAAGTACAGGCGCCAGTCGCCCAGCGCGATCGCCTCGGACAGGGCGACGCCGAAGCCCTGGGCGTCGTTGATGCTGCGTTCCAGGCTGTTGAGCCAGGAACGGCGCACGCGCTCCATCTCCTCTACCGTGGGCGGCTGCTTGGCCAGACCCTCGACCGCCTCGGTCAGCGCTTCGCGCACCGGCTCGATCGGCTCGCCCTTCTTCACGACGGCGCCGTAGAACTGCAGGCCGGGGGCGTAGCCGGTCTGGCCGAAGCTGAAGACCTGGCTGGCCTTGCCGGTTTCGACCAGCAGCTTGTGCAGGCGGCCGTTGGGCGCGTCGCCCAGGATCTCGGAGGCGAAGCCGAGGGATTCCGAATCGGCCTGCAGGTCGGACGGGATCTTGTAGCCGGCCGCGACGATCTGGATGTCGCCCTGGCGCCGCACGGCGAAGCTGCGCTCGCCGTCCTGGGTCGGCTCGACGGTCCAGAACTGCGGCAGCGTGCGGGTCGGCTTCGGGATCGCGCCGAACAGGCGGCTGATCGTGGCCAGGGTCGCATTCGGCTCGAACTTGCCGGCTACCAGCAGCACCGCGTTGTCGGGCTGGTAATAGGTGCGATAAAAGGCCTGCAGGTTGGCGATCTTGACGTTCTCGATGTCGCTGCGGTTGCCGATGGTCGAGCGGCCGTAGCTGTGCCAGTCGTAGGCGATGCTCTGCATGCGCTTGAACAGCACCTGGGCCGGCGAATTCTCGCCGCTCTCGAACTCGTTGCGCACCACGGTCATCTCGGAAGCGAGGTCCTTCTGCGCCACCGGAGAGTTCACCATGCGGTCCGCTTCCATCTGCAGCGCCCAGTTCAGGTTATCCGGGGAGGCCTGGAACACTTCGTAGTAGTTGGTGCGGTCGAGCGAGGTGGTGCCGTTGAAATCCATGCCGCGGCGCGCGAACTGGCCGGTGATGTCCGGATTCTTTTTGGTGCCCTTGAACAGCAGGTGCTCGAGCAGGTGGGCCATGCCGGTCTCGCCGTAGTTCTCGTGGCGCGAGCCGACCAGGTAGGTGACGTTCACCGTCACGGTCGGGCGCGAGGCGTCCGGGAACAGCAGCACCTTCAGGCCGTTGGCCAGGCGGTATTCCGTAATGCCCTCGGCCGACGGGCCCAGGCTTACGCCCTTGGGCAGAGGCGCGCTTTTCGGCTGCGGCGCCGCCCAGGCGGCGCCAGCCATCACGAAGCAGAGGCTGCCCGCCACCAGGGGCGCGGCGATGCCACGCTTGATCGTCATGCGGTTCATGGTGTCCTGTCATGTTGGCAGGACAATTCCGTCCTGCATGTTCTTGAACAATGCAGGATGGTAACAGAGCGATCTGCTATTGGCGGGCGCGGCGTTCGTGCGCTTGTTGATATGGACTAATACGGGAGAGTTCTCCCATCTCTTCGGCCAGGAATTCGAGCAGGTCGTCGGCGCTGACGATGCCGGCCAGGCTGCCGTTATTGTCGATCACGGGCACGCGGCGGATGCCGCGCAGGCGCATGCGCTCGATGGTCTCGTAGACATCGTCGGTCTCGCGCGCGGTGAGCAGGTCGTCGGTCATGATGTCGCCAACCTGCAGGCTGGCCGGGTCCAGGCCGGGGGCGATGACCGAGACCACGATGTCGCGGTCGGTCAGGATGCCGACCGGGACCCTGGCGCCGTCGAACTGGTCGACGACGATGACGTCGCCCACGTGCAGGCGGCGCATCATGAGGGCCGCGCCCTGCACGGTTTCGTCACGGGTGCAGTGGGCGGCTTCGCTGGTACAGATGTCGCGGATGTGCATGGTGTGGTCCTCCCCACCCCAAAACAAAACTGGCGCTACGACTTTCATCATAGCGCCAGTTCCCGAATCCGAAAGGTCTTATGCAGCCGGCTTCTTCTCGTCCGGCGGCGGCACGAAACAGGCGTCGGCCACCTGCAGGTCGTTGTCCTTGGCGAAGTTCAGCACGAAGTGGTAAGCCAGCGGCTCGACCTTCTGCAACTCGCGGCTGACCACCACGGCTTTCACGCCGTTGACCAAGGTCGGGTGGACCCAGGGGGAGAATTGCAGGTGGGAGTTACGACCGGCGACGCCGGGTGCGAAGCACGACATGACCCCGCACAGGCGCTCGGCCCAGTCGCTGGGACGGAACTGCCTGCCGTTGCTCGTGATGCCCAGGATAAAAAACTCGTCCTTGAGTTTCTTCTCCGTGGTCTGGGGTAAGTCGGCCATAGTGCTGCTTGCTGAAACAAGAATACTGCGTGGATGAACAACCTCAGCTCAGTATTATATCTTATAGAAGACTGGCGGACGAGACCCGGCGCGCGAATTCGGCCGGGCCGTCGTCATCCAAGCCACACCACGCTCGACAGCAGGAGCAGCAGGATCATCCACAGGATCAGCGCCCGCCACACCAGCCCTACCGTGCTCTGCAGCGCGCGCAGGTTCGGTTCCTCGCCCGGCAAAACGTCGGCCTCGCTGTCGCCCAGGTCGACCGTGGCCGCATCCGCCGGCAGCAGCTGCGGCGCGTTCTCGTTGGGCGTACCCAGGCGCACGCCCATCGCCCCGCCGCCCGCAGCCAGGATGATGCCCTTCGATTCGTCGGCCCAGCGCCGGGCGAAATTACGCCAGGCATAGATGGCGTCCTCGAAGTTGCCGACCACGGCAAAGGCCACCGCCGTCAGGCGCACCGGGATCCAGTCGATCCAGTAAAAGGCCTTGGCGGCGAACAAGCCGAAGGCTTCGTTGCGCATGTGGTCGGGTTCGTTCCAGGCGCGCGCCAGGTATTCGGACACGCGGTACAGCACGGCACCCGCCGGCCCGAGCGGCATCAGGAACCAGAAGAATACGCCGAATACGTTGCGGTGGGTGGTGATCAGGGATTTTTCGACGGCCACGCGGCAGATCTCGGTGGCGTCCATGCCGACCGTGTCGCTGCGGGTCCATTCGGCCAGCAGCTGGCGCGCGCCGGCTTCGTCGCCCTGGTTCAGGGCCAGCTGGATCGAGGTGAAATAGTGGCTGTAGTGGCGGAAACCCAGGGTCAGGTAGACGATCAGGACGTTCCAGGCAAAGGCCAGCAGCAACCAGTTGTAATGGATCAGGACCCAGTACACCAGCCAGGTCGGGAGGATCAGCGCCAGCATCATCAGGATCCAGCCCATGCGGCCATTCTTCTGCTCGCCCGCATTGAACCAGCCTTCGATGCGCATCGCGAATCCCTTGATGCCAGCGTAGACCTGGTTGTCGGCGCGCAGCGGCTTGAGCTGCTCGATGATCAGCGCGACGAGGATGGAGAAAAATGTCATTCAGGAATCCTTTTTTGTTCTGGCAATACTGTGCTGCCCGCTACGATAGCGGAGAAGCCTGCCGGAATCAAATGACGAGGTGGAGGAAAGTTTCGGTTAGCAGCGTGGGTATATACCGCATCTTGCTGTGTTCACAACATACTTGTTACACTCATCCTTATCGTGTTCTGACAAACCAGACGTCGATGCCTTCAAAGACTGGCGGTGCCAAGTGAACACTCATAAAGGCAAGCAATGAGCTATTTCGTCGAATCACGTTGGGGTGGAAGCGAAGATATTCCGCCTGTGGAGCGTATGCGCGAACTCATTGCGGAACTCGACGTCAAGGATGAGGAACATCCGGATACATGGCTGACGCACAATAGTTCAGGATGGAGTATTCGCTTAGACGAAGACCATTTCGCCTACTTCGAGAATGAAGAATGCGAAATAATCGGCCACATGGCGAACGTCTCTGCAGCGCAGGCTTTAGAGCTATGGTTATGTCTGGCCAAAGACGGCCCAAACGCGGTCTCCGCTCTTAAGTGGATCCCAGGGTCGCGGCCGATCAGTCAGCAAGAAATTGATGAGCGAACAGTCAAGGCAAACGAAAGCCTGCTCGCCTCCGATCGCGCATTTTATGACCAGCTCGGTCCGGAACTCACTGACGCTGTCTGCAGAATGCAGGACTGTGAACGCGGCCGAATTCGATACAGCGTATTCTGCAAAATCCACCATTTTGAGCAGATCCGCCACCGCCCTTGCCCGTTCTCTGATTAACCAAGGTCGTTCGTGGTCACCCTAGCCCGAGGGCGATAGCTTCACGCCCGCAGGAAGTGGTACAGGTTGCGCAGCATGGCCGCCGTCGCCCCCCAGATGAAGTAATCCTGGTAAGGCATCGCATAAAACGTGCGCCTGCCCTGCCCCTCCGGCAGCATTACCGAGCGGCGCTCGTGGTTGGCGCCGGACATCAGGAAGCTCAGGGGGACTTCGAAGATCTCGGCCACCTCGCCCGGATCGGCGCTCAGCGCGAACGGCGGGGTGACGATGGCCACCACCGGCGTGACGCGGTAGGCGCTGATGGTGACGTGTTCCGGCAGCACGCCGATGATCTCGACGTGGCGACGGTGCAGGCCGATCTCTTCCTCCGCCTCGCGCAGGGCGGTTTCGATCGGCGAGGAGTCCAGCTCTTCGGCGCGGCCGCCTGGGAAGCTGATCTGGCCGGCATGGCTCGATAAGTGATCGGTGCGCTTCGTCAGCAGCACGTGCAGGCCATCGGGTCGTTCGACCAGCGGCACCAGGACGGCGGCGCGGCGCAGGCGCAGGGCGGGTGCGGCCAGGGCTTCATCCGAGGCTTCCGGATCCCAGGGCAGCGTGCGCGCAAAGCGGGCGCGTACGGCTTCCACGCTCAGCTGGGCAGGCGCCAGCGCGGCCTCGCCCGCAAGGCCTTCGACCGGCATCTGGGTGGGATCGAACACGGACTTAACCAAAACACATTCCTCTAGCACATAAAGAAAAAGGCATCCTTGCGGATGCCTTTTTCAGAACACAGACGCTATTACTCAGCAGCAGCAACGGTAGCTGCTTTACGCTGCGGCAGCTTTTCCTTGATACGTGCCGATTTGCCCGAACGTTCGCGCAGGTAGTACAGCTTCGCACGACGCACGTCACCACGACGCTTCACTTCGATCGAAGCGATCAGCGGCGAGTACAGCTGGAAGGTACGCTCGACGCCTTCGCCCGACGAGATCTTGCGAACGATGAAGTTCGAGTTCAGGCCGCGGTTACGACGCGAGATGACGACGCCTTCGTATGCCTGGGCGCGCTTGCGGTTGCCTTCGACGACGTTGACGCTGACGACCACGGTGTCGCCCGGTGCGAAGTCAGGGATGCTGCGGCCGAGGCGCGCAATTTCTTCTTGCTCGAGTTGTTGGATCAGATCCATTTTTATCACTCCAAAAACCATCTTGCTGGCGCTGTGTGGATGCCCAGTAGAGGATGGGGTTGAACATGCGGGCAACATGCCCGCCGTCGCATACGCCTTGCGGCATATTCTTACTCGGCAGGCTTGTTCAGCTCTGCCAGAAACTTTTCGTCCAGCTTCGTCAGCTGGCCGGCGGCACGCGCACGCTCCAGCTGGTCCGGCCGTTTCTTCAATGTCGCCTCCAGCATGCGCTGGCGGCGCCATTTCATGATCTCGGCGTGGTTGCCGCCCATCAGCACGGGCGGCACCGGCTCGCCTTCGTACACTTCCGGGCGCGTGTAGTGCGGCGAATCGAGCAGGCCATTGACGAAGCTGTCTTCGACCGCCGAGGCTTCGTCGCCCAGCACGCCGGGCAGCAGCCTGACTACCGCATCCATCAGCGCCATCGCCGGCAATTCGCCACCCGACAGCACGAAGTCGCCGAGCGAGATTTCCTCGTCAACGCAGCGGTCCAGCAAACGCTGGTCCACCCCTTCGTAGCGGCCGCACAGCACGACCAGTCCGGGCTCGTCCTTCAGCGCCACGACACGTTCGTGCGTCAGCGGTTTGCCCTGGGGCGACATGAACACCACGCGCGGCGCCGGCAGGCCCATCTCGACCTGGCGCGCCTTGGCGGCAGCGATCGCGGCTTCGAGCGGCTTGGCCAGCATCACCATCCCGGGGCCGCCGCCGTAGGGGCGGTCATCCACGGTACGGTGGCGGTCCTGCGTGAAATCGCGCGGATTCCAGATCGCCAGGCCCCAGCGCCCCTGCTCGATGCCGCGCCGGGTCACGCCCGACTGCGTCAAGGCAGCAAACATCTCTGGAAACAAGCTCACGACGTCAAACTGCATCGGGACCTCGCTTCACATTAGACAGGTCAATAATCCAGACCCCAGTCCAGGGTAATCAGCTTTGCGCCGAGATCGACCTTCTTGACGAAGGCGTCGACAAACGGCACGAGGCGCTCCGACACTTTCGCATCCGGAGCACCAGCATCTTCTGATGCCACGGGCGTGATCCGGAGGATCGACTGCGCGCCGTTGTGCATCATGTCGGTCACCTTGCCGAGGGCTTCGCCCTCCAGGTTGACCGCATCCAGCCCGATGAGATCGGACCAGTAGTATTCGTCTTCTTCGAGTTTCGGGAACTCGCTACGCGACACGTGCACCGCTGCGCCCTTGAGCGCTTCGGCGTCGTTGCGGTCGCGCATGCCGACCAGGGTGGCGACCACGTCGCCGCCATGCATCTTTGCCGTACGTACCGAGACGGAACGCAGGGCCGGCTTGTCGAGCCACCAGGTTTTGACCTTCAGCAGCGCGTCGGCGTCCACCGAGAACGGAGTGACGCGCAGGCCACCCACGATCCCGAATGCGCCGGACACATAGCCGACCTGGACCAGGTCGTCGGGCACTGCCCCGCTTGCTGCTGAATCGGTCAAACCTTGAACCTGATGCTTAATTAAGCAGCCGGGGTCTGGTTGGCAACCAGGCGAGCGACGGTCGGCGACAGTTGTGCGCCAACGCCTTGCCAGTGAGCCAGACGGTCAGCAGCGATACGCAGACCAACTTCAGCGCCCGAAGCCATCGGGTTGTAGAAACCGATGCGCTCGATGAAACGGCCATCGCGACGGTTACGCGAATCGGTTGCAACGATGTTGTAGAACGGGCGCTTTTTTGCGCCGCCACGAGCCAAACGGATAACGACCATAATATTTCCAAAAAGTTGTATTGGACGGAGAAAGCCGACGATTATAGCGCGTAAGCCTAGATAGGGGCAAGCGTTTATAGCAACACGGCGGACACGCAGCGTGAGGTTCGGCGAATTGAGCATTATCGCTTATTTTTCGCCACATGACCACCGCCGGGCGCTCCGCCCTACTCCTCGCCCATCAGCACGCGCAACATCCGTGCCGGATTGGCAAGGAAGTCGCGGGTGACGCGGTAGTGTTCCGTATCTTCGTAGGCGACTTCGCGGATGCCCTCTTCGCTGAAGGCGTAGATGGTGGCGTTCGGGTAGGCCATCAGGATGGGCGAATGGGTGGCGATTACGAACTGGCAGCGTTGCCCCACCAGGTCGTGCATGCGGCTCAGCAGCGCGAGCTGGCGCTGGGGCGACAGGGCCGCCTCGGGCTCGTCCAGCATGTAGAAGCTCTGGCCGCCGAAGCGCTCCATGAACAGGGTGAGGAAGGATTCGCCATGCGACTGCGCGTGCAGGGACTTCCCGCCAAAGGAGTCGATGCTCGGCGGACCACCGGGCCCCTGGTCGAGGCGCTCGATCTCGCTGCTGACGTTGTAGAAGCTTTCGGCGCGCAGGAAGAAGCCGTCACGCGGGCGCTCGAAGCCGCGTACGAAGCGCAGATACTCGTGCAGGTCGGAATGCGAGGCACGGGTGGCGAAATTGAAGTTGCGGCTGCCGCCCTCGGCGTTGAAGCCCATGCCCACGGCGATGGCTTCCAGCAGGGTCGACTTGCCGGAGCCATTTTCGCCGACGAGGAAGGTTACGTTCGGATGCAGCGCCAGGCGCTCGAGCGAGCGGATGGCCGGCAGCGTGAACGGGAACAGCGGCGGGTCGACCGGGGCGGTCGGCTTGAGCTGGACTTCCGCCAGGTAAGAGCGTGTCTTGAACATGGTTTAGGACCGATGAGCTTTGGCGGGTTCACGCAATGCGTGCCTTCCTTGTCATTTTGCACGATACTGCTGTCTTCCTGAACTTTTGGCAATGCTCATGGCTGTCGCGCACAAGAACAAGACCTTCGCCACCCTGCTCGCCCTGCTGCTGGGGGGCTTCGGTGTCCACCGCTTCTACCTGAAGGGCGGCACCGACCGGCTCGGCTTGCTGCACCTGTGCAGCCTGCCGCTCGTGGGCATCCTGTACGGCGCGGTGAAGCCGCATCCGTTCTATGTGGTGCTGCCATTGCTGGTGTCGTATATCGCGGGCTTCGTGGAAGGCCTGATCATCGGCCTGACGCCGGACGAGGCATGGGATGCGCAGTACAACCAGGGCAGCGGCAAGACGTCGCGCTCGAACTGGATGCTGGCGCTGCTACTCGTGCTGATCCTGGGAGTGGGAGCAATCGTGCTGATCGGGACGATCGCGCGGGTGTTCGATCTGCTTTATACGGGTGGGTCGTACGGCTGACGACGTTCATGCAGAACTTGAGTTCCCGCCTACGCGGGAACAGTGCCACTGGCACTATTCCCCCCAAGTTTATAAGCGGACCACTAGCTGTTAAACAGGCCGCCGACACCCGACTAGTCGTGCTCCTTGTCGTCGTCCTTGTCATGATCCTTGTCGTGATCATGATGCTTGCCCAGCTTGCCGGCTTCGTCGACCAGGTCGTGCTGCAGGTGGTCGAGCTTGCGCGCGAAGATGCCGAGGCGTTCCAGCGCGCTCTTGATGAAGGCCTTGTGTTCGTACAGTTCCTTCTTGTACTTCCAGGCCTTCTTCTTCCACTCCTCGCGCTCCTTCTTGTACTCGTCGCGCTCCTTGCGGTATTCGTCGCGCTCCTTCTTGAACTCGGCCCGCTCCTTCTTGCACTTGCAGTAGTCGCGCTCCTTGTCGTCGTCCTTGCCGTCATCCCTGTCCCGGTCGCGGTCGTGGCCGCAATCTTTGTCGTCGTCGTGATCGTGGTTGTCGCCGTATTTCTCGATACCCATGATGATCTCCTCGTCGAGCCGGTGTGATGGAGGGCCGCACGGCTCATGTGCGGCTTGATGACAAGGTAGTTCCATAAGGATGAGATCGCCTTGAGCCAAACTAAGTATTGCGATACATGTTTATAGGCACATTTCCTTTGCACATAATGGATTTGGTGCAAAGATTATTTGCAGACACCTAGCTGTTTGGAAACAGCCTCAACGCAAAGCGACAGACAATAAAAAAGCGGCCCGCAGGCCGCTTCCGGAAGAGCGCAGGACGCTCTTAGAACTGCTCCACCTCCAGCGCCAGCACACCCGGCGCGCCTTCGACGATCGCGGTACGCAGGCCAGGGGCCGAGGACAGCACGTGGTCGGCGAAGAAGCGCGCAGTCGCGATCTTGGCGCGCAGGAAGGACGCGTCGCCCTCACCCGCCGCCAGCTTCTTCTGAGCGACCACGGCCGCACGCGCCATCTGCCAGCCGCCCAGCACGATGCCGGCCAGCTTCAGGTACAGCACGCTGCCCGCGAACACGGCGCGCACGTCCGACTTGGCGTTGGCCACGACGAAGTCCACCACTTGCTCCAGCGCGGCGGAACCGAGCGCCAGCTGGCGGCGGATGGCCGCAAACTCGTCACCCTGCAGTTCGCCCAGCTGCGCCTCGGTTGCGCGCACCTGTTCGATCAGCGACTTGGCCACGGCGCCGCCGTCACGCACGGTCTTGCGGCCGACCAGGTCGTTGGCCTGGATCGCGGTGGTGCCTTCGTAGATGGTCAGGATCTTGGCGTCGCGGTAGTGCTGGGCCGCGCCGGTCTCTTCGATGAAGCCCATGCCGCCATGGACCTGCACGCCGTCGCGCGCCACGTTCTCGCTCATCTCGGTCGACCAGCCCTTGATGATCGGGACCAGGTATTCGTACACCGACAGGTTGGCCTTGCGCGTTGCCTCGTCCGCGTGGTTGTGCGCCAGGTCGGACAAAGCGGCGCCGACGTAGGCCAGCGCGCGCGCCGCCTCGGTCTGCGAACGCATCGACATCAGCATGCGGCGCACATCCGGGTGGTTGATGATGGCGACCGGACCAGGCGAGCCGGCCACTTCGCGCGACTGGATGCGGTCCTTGGCGAACGCCACGGCCTGCTGGTAGGCGCGTTCGGCCAGGCCGACACCCTGCATGCCGACGCCGAAGCGGGCCGCGTTCATCATGATGAACATGTATTCGAGGCCGCGGTTCTCTTCGCCCACCAGGGTGCCGATGGCGCCGCCGTGGTCGCCGAACTGCAGCACGGCGGTGGGCGAGGCCTTGATGCCCAGCTTGTGTTCGATCGAGACGCAGTGCGCATCGTTGCGCGCGCCCAGCGAGCCGTCTGCGTTCACCAGGAACTTCGGCACGATGAACAGCGAAATGCCCTTCACGCCCGGCGGCGCATCGGGGGTGCGCGCCAGCACGAGGTGGATGATGTTCTCCGCCATGTCGTGCTCGCCGTAGGTGATGAAGATCTTGGTGCCGAAGATCTTGAAGGTACCGTCGCCCTGCGGCTCGGCGCGGGTGCGCACGGCGGCCAGGTCGGAGCCGGCCTGCGGCTCGGTCAGGTTCATGGTGCCGGTCCACTTGCCGCTGATGAGCGGCTCGAGGAACAGCTTCTTCTGTTCGTCGGAGCCGGCGGTGAGCAGCGCCTCGATGGCGCCGTCGGTCAGCAGCGGCGCCAGCGCGAAGGACAGGTTCGCGGCGTGCAGCATTTCCATGCACGGCGTGGCGACCAGCTTCGGCAGGCCCTGGCCGCCGAATTCGCTTGGGTGCTGGATGCCCTGCCAACCGCCGTCCGCAAAGGCGCGGAAGGCATCGCGGAAGCCCTTCGAGGTGGTGACGCTGCCGTCGCGCCAATAGCTCGGCTCCTTGTCGCCGGCGTGGTTCAGCGGCGCGATGACTTCGCCGCAGAACTTCGCGCTCTCTTCCAGCACGGCGTCCACGGTGTCCGGGGTCGCATCTTCGCAGCCGGGCAGCTGGTTGATCTCGGCCAGGTTTGCCAGCTCGTTCAGCACGAACTGCATGTCTTTCAGCGGGGCTTGATAGCTCACCTTTGTCTCCTGATTTAGACCTGCGACGTCGAACGCCACAGGATACGTACGCTATAAAGTACAACGTCGTTCCCGCGCAGGCGGGAACCCAAGTTTGTTCGCGTTTCCGATCACGTCAAACGCAATCACATCGCATCGAAATTGGGTTCCCGCCTGCGCGGGAAGTCGGAGGCGCCGGTGGCGCGTACGACGGTTTTACGGACAGGGGCTGAGAATTAACCCAGTTCCTTGACCAGCTGCGGCACGACTTCGAACAGGTCGCCCACCAGGCCGTAGTCAGCCACCGAGAAGATCGGCGCTTCCGGATCCTTGTTGATGGCGACGATGGTCTTCGAGTCCTTCATGCCGGCCAGGTGCTGGATCGCGCCCGAGATGCCGACTGCGATGTACAGGGTCGGGGCGACGATCTTGCCGGTCTGGCCGACCTGCCAGTCGTTCGGCACGAAGCCCGCGTCCACCGCAGCGCGCGAGGCGCCCATGGCGGCGCCCAGCTTGTCGGCCAGCGGCTCGAGCAGCTTGAAGTTCTCGGCCGAGCCGATGCCGCGGCCGCCGGACACGATGATCTTGGCGGCGGTCAGTTCCGGACGGTCCGACTTGGCCAGCTCGCGGCCGACGAAGGAAGACTTGCCGACGTCGCCGACGGCTGCTACCTGCTCGACGGCGGCCGAGCCACCGCTTGCGGCGGCGTCGAACGCGGTGCCGCGCACGGTGATGACCTTCACGCTGTCGCTCGACTGCACGGTGGCGATGGCGTTACCGGCGTAGATCGGGCGCTCGAAGGTGTCCGGGGAGTCGACCTTGGTGATTTCCGAGATCTGGGCCACGTCCAGCTTGGCGGCTACGCGCGGCAGGATGTTCTTGCCGTAGGCGGTGGCCGGAGCCAGGATGTGCGAGTAGCTGCCGGCGATCGCCAGGATCTGCTCGGCGACGTTCTCGGCCAGGCCATCGGCGAAGTGCGGCGCATCGGCGACCAGCACTTTCGCGACGCCGGCGATCTGGGCGGCTGCTTCTGCAGCCGCACCGCAGCCGGAGCCGGCGACCAGGATGTGGACTTCGCCGCCGCACTGGGCGGCCGCGGTCACGGTGTGGTGGGTAGCGCCCTTGAGGGAGCCGTTGTCGTGTTCAGCAATGACGAGTGCGACCATGTTCTTTCCTATGTATGAGGGACGCTGCGATCAGATGACTTTGGCTTCGGTGCGCAGCTTCTGCACCAGGGTCGCCACGTCCGGGACCTTGACGCCGGCCGAGCGCTTGGCCGGCTCGGTGACTTTCAGGGTCTTCAGGCGCGGGGTCACGTCGACGCCCAGGTCTTCCGGCTTGATGGTTTCCAGCGGCTTCTTCTTGGCCTTCATGATGTTCGGCAGCGTCACGTAGCGCGGCTCGTTCAGGCGCAGGTCGGTGGTCACGATGGCCGGCAGCGACAGGGCGACGGTTTCCAGGCCGCCGTCGACTTCGCGGGTCACGGTCACTTTACCGTCTTCCAGCACCACTTTCGATGCGAAGGTGGCCTGCGGCCAGCCCAGCAGCGACGCCAGCATCTGGCCGGTCTGGTTCGAATCGTCGTCGATTGCCTGCTTGCCAAGGATGATCAGCTGCGGCTGCTCCTTGTCGGCCAGCGCCTTCATGATCTTGGCCACGGCCAGCGGCTCGGTCTCGACACTGGTCTCGACCAGGATGCCGCGGTCGGCGCCGATCGCCATACCGGTACGCAGGGTTTCCTGGCACTGGGCCACGCCCACCGACACGGCGACCACTTCGGTGACCTTGCCGGCTTCCTTCAGGCGCGTGGCTTCTTCCAGCGCGATCTCGTCGAACGGGTTCATCGACATTTTGACGTTGGCGATATCCACGCCGCTGCCGTCGGATTTGACGCGGACCTTGACGTTGTAGTCGACCACGCGTTTGACGGGTACCAGGACTTTCATAGGGTGCCTTTAGAAAATGGAATGGGTGACAGACGAAAATGGCCTAGATTATAAGAGAAATTCGGCTTCAGGTCGAAATTAAAGCACGATCGTGCGATTTTTAGTTAGAGGATTCCGACTAAATCGTCATCATGCCGGAATCGGGAAACTGAAAACGGGGCTGGCGCAGGCCTGCCCCGCCGTTGCGATGCGCTGTGGAGGATTATTTGCGGCGCATCAGGAAGGTGAACTCACCGTTCTCGACGGTGTGGGCCAGCAGGGCGTTGCCGGTCTGCTTGGCAAACGCCTGGAAGTCGCGCACGGAACCGGTATCGGTTGCCACGATACGCAACACCTGCCCGCTCTCCATCTCGGCGAGTGCCTTCTTGGCTTTGAGGATCGGCAGCGGGCAGTTCAGCCCGCGCGCATCCAGGTCTCTCTGGAATTCCATGGTATCAATGTCGATAGTGATGTCGCTCATCGCTTGCCTGCTCAGTAGGAGGTGCTCGGAAGTCGAATACTACTCCTTTTCCGGCAGTATGACGCAGCGCACCAAAATAGTCACATATTGTTGCATGACTGCAACCGATTGTAAAATTATCTATGCTTGCGCACCATGACGCGACACAAGCATTCATGGATGGCACTGCCCTGGTGCGACACCCCGTAAATGCGGTTCAGCACCGCAATTGCAAGCGAGCACGGCATCGAACTTCCATGTCGGAAAAGATTACACAAAATGGAAACGTTACCAATCCCGTTTCGCTAAGTCCTTGATTCAGCAAGGAACCGCTTAGTTGGCACAGGTTTTGCACTTCTGGTAACTCCACAACAAGGAGACCACCATGTTTGCAAACCTGCTTCGCACTACCCTGCTGTGCACTGCGTTCTTCCTGAGCGGCGCCAGCGTCGCCGCGCCGATCGAATTCGTCCCGCCGAATGACGCCACCGGCACCGACTACGCTGCCGCCAACGACAGCTGGTGGATGGGTCGCGGCATCACCTTCGGCGTCGACACGCGCCAGTCGCTCACCAGCATCGGCTTCCGGCACGACCTGAGCAACATGGATGTGACATACGGCCTGTACGAGATCTCGACCAACGGCATCACGCTGAACAAGCTGAATACGCTCGCCAGCGGCGGCTCCACCGTCAGCACCAATGGGCGCGACTGGATCGACTACGCGCTGGGCGGCGTCGTGCTCGAGACGGGCCGGCTGTACCTGCTGGAGTTCGCGTTTGCCGGGGAGGCCAACAGCAACTTCTACTACAACAACGAGAATGTGCAGTGGAACCAGGGCGCGTTCATCGGCCTGGATGGGGCAATGGGGCCGGAGGTGCAGAACTTCGTGGTGGCGGCGTTCCGGCTCGATGCCACGGATGCAGCGGCGGTGCCGGAGCCGGGTTCGATCGCCTTGTTTGTCATCGGTGCAGCAGCGCTCGTCCGTCGACGCTCGCGCCGCTGATCCGTAGGGTGGGCGGGGTATTTCAGGCCAGTGGCCTGAAATACGAACGCCCACGCGGTGATAGTTGATGCTCGATGTGCCGAGCAGGCTGATCTTGCTTGGTTTGAACGCGTGGGCTGCGAAGCCGCCCACCCTACAAATACAAAACGCCGCCCGAGGGCGGCGTTTCACTTGGCATGGAGCGCCGCTTAAGCGCGCTCACCCACCCAGCCGGCCACGCCAGCCAGCGCTTGCGGCAGACCCGCCGGATCGGTACCGCCGGCCTGCGCCATGTCCGGACGGCCGCCGCCCTTGCCGCCCACCTGCTGGGCGACGAAGTTCACCAGCTCGCCGGCTTTCACTTTGCCGGTCGCGTCCTTGGTCACGCCCGCGATCAGGCTGACCTTGCCGTCGGCGACGCTGGCCAGCACGATGGCGGCGGTCTTCAGCTTGTCCTTCAGCTTGTCCATGGTTTCGCGCAGCGCGGTGACGTCGGCGCCTTCCATGGTCGCGGCCAGCACCTTGATGCCGTTCACGTCCACCGCCTTGGTCAGCAGCTCGTCGCCCTGCCCTGCGGCCAGCTTCGACTTCAGGGTCGCCACTTCCTTCTCGAGCGACTTGACCTGGTCCTGCACCTGCGCGATACGCGACGGCAGTTCGTCCGGGCTGGTCTTCAGGGCGCCGGCGGCTTCCTGCAGCTTGCGGTTGATCGACTGCACCAGCGCCAGCGCGCCCTCGCCGGTGACGGCTTCGACGCGGCGGATGCCGGCAGCGACGCCGCCTTCCGACACGATCTTGAACAGGCCGATGTCGCCAGTGCGGGTGACGTGCACGCCGCCGCACAGCTCTTTCGAGGAGCCGATGTCCAGCACGCGCACGGTGTCGCCGTACTTCTCGCCGAACAGCGCCATCGCGCCGTGCTTCACGGCGTCGTCAAACGTCATGTGCTGCGCCTGGGTGGCGTGGTTCTCGAGGATCTCGCGGTTGACGATCATCTCGACCTTGGCAATCTCTTCCGCGGTCAAAGGCGCGCCGTGGCTGAAGTCGAAGCGGGTCTTGTCCGGATCGACCAGCGAGCCTTTCTGCTGCACGTGCGGGCCCAGCACTTCGCGCAGGGCCTTGTGCATCAGGTGGGTCGCCGAGTGGTTGCGGATGGTGCGCGCACGCTTGCCGGTGTCGACCTGCGCGTCGACGGTGTCGCCGACCTTCAGCGTACCTTCGCGCAGCACGCCGTGGTGACCGAAGACTTCCGCCTGGATCTTCAGGGTGTCTTCGACTTCGAACACGTTGCCACCCGAGCGGATTTCGCCCTGGTCGCCCACCTGGCCGCCCGACTCCGCGTAGAACGGGGTGGTGTCGAGCACCACGATGCCTTCCTGGCCGGCCTTCAGTTCCTGCACCGACACGCCTTCCGAGTACAGGGCCAGCACGTGAGTGTTGTGGGCCAGCGATTCGTAGCCGACGAACTTGGTCTTCTCGCCCGCGTACTCGACCTTGGCGGCCATCTTGAACTTGCCGGCGGCACGCGCGGTCTTCTTCTGCTGCTCCATGGCGGCCGTGAAGCCCTCTTCGTCCAGGGTCACGCCGCGCTCGCGGCAGATGTCGGCGGTGAGGTCCAGCGGGAAGCCGTAGGTGTCGTACAGGGTGAAGGCGGTGGCGCCGTCCAGGTTCTTGGCATCCTTGGAGAGTTGCGCTTCCAGGATCTTCATGCCGTTTTCCAGCGTCTCGCCGAAACGCTCTTCCTCGGCCTTCAGCACCTGCGCCACGCGCGCTGCCGCTTCGTGCAGTTCCGGATAGGCGGTGCCCATCTCGATGTCGAGGTCTGCGACCAGCTTGTGGAAGAACGGCTTCGTCTGGCCCAGCTTGTGGCCGTGGCGCAGCGCGCGGCGGATGATGCGGCGCAGGACGTAGCCGTGGCCTTCGCTGCTCGGGATGATGCCGTCGACGATCAGGAAGGACGCGGCGCGGATGTGGTCGGCGATGACCTTCAGCGAGTTGTTGTTCAGGTCAGTGGCGCCGGTTTCGCGGGCGGCGGCCTTGATCAGTGCCTGGAACAGGTCGATCTCGTAGTTGCTGTGCACGTGCTGCAGCACGGCGGCCAGGCGTTCCATGCCCATGCCGGTGTCGATCGACGGCTTCGGCAGCGGGGTCAGGGTGCCCGACTCGTCGCGGTTGAACTGCATGAACACCAGGTTCCAGATCTCGATGAAACGGTCGCCGTCTTCTTCCGGCGAGCCCGGAGGACCGCCCCAGATGTCGGCGCCGTGGTCGTAGAACACTTCGGTGCACGGACCGCAGGGACCGGTGTCGGCCATCTGCCAGAAGTTGTCCGATGCGTAGCGCGCGCCCTTGTTGTCGCCGATGCGGATGATGCGCTCTTTCGGCACGCCGATCTCGTTGGCCCAGATGTCGTAGGCCTCGTCGTCCTCGAAGTAGACGGTGACGGTCAGCTTCTCGGCAGGCAGCATGTACACCTTGGTCAGCAGCTCCCAGCAGTAGTTGATCGCGTCGCGCTTGAAGTAATCGCCGAAGCTGAAGTTACCCAGCATTTCGAAGAAGGTGTGGTGACGCGCGGTGTAGCCGACGTTTTCCAGGTCATTGTGCTTGCCGCCGGCGCGCACGCAGCGCTGCACGGTGGTGGCGCGCGAGTACGGGCGCGTATCCAGGCCCAGGAACACATCCTTGAACTGCACCATTCCGCTGTTGGTCAGCAGCATGGTCGGGTCGTTGCCCGGCACCAGCGGGCTGGAACGGACGATGGTGTGGCCTTTGGACTCGAAGAACTTGAGGAACTTTTCGCGGATTTCGGAGGATTTCATGTCGTAGGGGCGGAATGAGGGAGCGTGCGCTATAAAAAAACGATTATAGCGTAGCTGCTTGCGGGAATATTAGTCCGGGTGATATTTACGGGGTATGGGGAAAGGTGCCGCGGCGGGGGTGCGTCGAAACTTGGGTTCCCGCCTGCGCGGGAACGACGGTCTTGAGGCTAATGGAAGAATAGTGCTGCGATTATTTCAACTGTCGCCATAGCACGTCGTCCCGGCGTAGGCCGGGACCCAATTTGACTTTTGCAGTTTAACGAAGCAGCGACAGCACCGCCCGCGGCTGACTATTCGCCTGCGCCAGCATCGCCGACGCCGCCTGCTGCAGGATCTGCGCCCGGGTCAGCCCCGCCGCAGAGCCGGCGTAGTCGATGCCCTCGATCCGCTCCTTGGCCGCCGCCATATTGGTGGAGCCGGCCTGCAGCGAGTCCGCCGCCATGTCCAGCCGGTTGCCGGACGCCCCCGCCACCACGCGCTGCTGGTTGACGTATTCCAGTGCCTGGTCCACGTGCAGCAGCGCCACCGCGCCGCGTTTCATGTCCAGGTTCGCCAGGCCGAGCGCGGAAGCGTTGATGGCGCCGAACTGCAGGTCGATCAGGTCGCCCGCGTTGTCGCCCACCTGTACCTGCACCCGGCGCGTGCCGGTCACCCCGCCCAGCTCCGGATACACCACGTCGAAGCCGCTCAGGCCATCGCTGGCATTGTTGTCGCCGGTATCGGCAACCACGCTGCGCGCGGTCTTGACGGCCTTGCCGTCGGCGTCGAAGCCGCCGATGGCGCCCGTGTCGGCATTGGTCACATTGATGCGGGAACCGATGTAGGCGACTCCGTTGTTGCCGAAGTCGGTAAGGAAGGCCCCCGTGCTGGCGATCCGGCCACCTGTCACGGCGTTCAGCGCGGTGCTCAGGTCGGCGCTCTGGTTCTGGGTCAGGTACTGCATGACGCCCTTGATGCCACCCTCCACGCCCAGGCCCTTGAGCTTGTCGTGCAGGTAGCGCGAGGCGACGTATCCACCCTCGTAACTGAAGCCGCCCCCTGCGATGGTGCTGACGATACCGGCCGCGGCGGCAGGATTCACCCGCTCGTCGGCGCCATGGATGAGTTCCGCCGTGCCTTCGATGAACCACTGCGGCAGCGCATTGAAGTTCATCGAGCGCGACATGATGGCGTGCGCCATCTCATGCGCGATGATGCGGTCGCTGTAGAAGGGCGCGCCGCCGCCGTCGGCGGTGGTGCCGGTGCCGAAGTCGGCCATGTCGATGTTCAGGTGGACATTGGTGAACTTGCCGCCGGAGATCGTGCCCGATACCGAAGCGAGTGTGTTGGAGGCGCCGTCGCTGTCTTCGAGGTTGACGGTGAGTTTGACGCCGTCCGCCTCCAGGCCGAACAAGTCCTTCAGCATCTTTTCCGATGAGCTCAGCCAGCCCGTCTTGAGTCCGTCGATCACTGCCCGCTTCTTTTCGTCCTGCCCGCCGATGCTGAGCCGGTCCTGCGAAAAAATGGTTTCGCCATTGAACTCGGTCTGCGCCGCCACCTGGTTGATGTGGTTCAGGATCTCGTTCGCCTCGTTCTGCAGCGTGGTGCGGTCCTTGTCGCCGTAACTGCCGTTGCCGGACGCGACCGCCAGCTCGCGCAGGCGCTGCAGGCTGTCGCCGATGTTGGCCAGCGCGCCGTCCGCCACCTGCAGCATCGAACTGCCGTCGCTGATGGCGCGCATCGCCTGGGTGTTGCCGCGCAAGCCGGCGTCCATGCGCGCGGCAATGGCCTGCCCTGCCGCGTCGTCCGAGGCCTTGTTGATGCGCGTGCCCGCCGTCAGGCGGTTGATCAGCGATTCCTGGGCGGCGACGTGCTTGCCCAGGCTGCGCTGGGCGCTGAGCGACAGCGAGTTGTTATTGATTGACAATGACATGACAGTCATCCCGTTTTGGCAGTTGTCACAACTTATCGACAACCGGTCAATTTTCTGAAGGGCGTTCTTAAAATATTTACATGGCCACTTCAGGCCATGTTGGGCCCGATCAAATCGATGCGGTCCGTGCAGAAGGCTTCGACGCCCCAGTCCAGCAGCTCGCGCGCCCGTGCCGGCTCGTTGACCGTGTAGCAGAACAGCCCGAAGCCGGCGTCGCGCACGGCCCGGGCCAGGGCCAAGGTCAGGTGGCGGTGGTTGGTGTGGATCGCGACTGCGTCGATGGAGCGCGCCAGCGGTTCCCAGCCGGGCGGCAGCTCGCTCATCAGGAAGGCGCGCGGCAGCTCGGGGGCGGCATTGACCGCGGCCTCGAGCGAGGCCAGGCTGAACGAGGACAGCAGCGGCACCCGGTCCAGCTCACCGGCCGCGATCTGGTCGGCGAACATGGCGCGCGTGATGCGCGCCACTGTCTCGCCGGTCTCGCGGTCGAAGCCGCGCGCCGGCTTGAGCTCGATGTTCATCCAGATGCCATTGGCCTTGCAGTACTGGGCGAATTCGACGAACAGCGGCACCGGCTCGCCCCGATAGTCTGCGCCGAACCAGCTGCCGGCATCCATCCGCGCCAGCTCCAGGGCGTCGTAGTCGAACACATGGCCGGCGCCGCTCACGGTGCGCCCGAGATAGGGATCGTGCATGACCACCGGCACGCCGTCGCGCGCCAGCATGACGTCGAATTCCACCGCGCGAAAGCCGAACTCCATGCCGCGCTTCAGGCCCGCAAAGGTGTTTTCGGGAGCCAGCGTGCCGCCGCCGCGATGGGCCAGGATCCGGGGATATCGCCACATGCTCACACCTCCGCCAGGTCAGGTAAGCGGGTAGCTGCCGATCTGCCGCCCCATGACCAGGAACAGCACCACGTTCAGCACAACCGTCAGGTAGAACTTCCACTGGAACGACGTTTTCGACGTCTTGTGCCGCAACCACTGCTGGGCCAGCAGGCCGCCCGGCCAACCGCCGCACAGGCCGAGCAGCAGCAGGGTCGATTCCGGCGTGCGCCATTCTCCGCGCCGGGCCGCCGACTTGTCGATCGCATAGGCCACGAAGCAACCCAGGCTGATCGCCAGGTAGGCGCCGCCGACCGCCAGCGGCAAGTCCCACGCGGCGGTCGCGGCAGCGTAGAGGACGGCGAACAGCAGGAGCGGCAGGTAGGGCATGCGACGAGCTTAACCCGCTTTCCAGGTTGATGTCCACATGGAAACAAAATACTTCTTTCCCTCGGCGGGCGTTCGATACCGAACAGAGAATGCGAGGTCAAAACCCTACGCTCGACCTTCGAACCAGTCAAGCAAGGAGTACGACATGGCATTTGATCTCGGCAATTTACTGAATCAGTACCTGGGTGGCGCCAACGCCAACCAGCAGCAGGCCCACGACGACTTCGACCGGGTGGCGCAAAACGCGCCCCAGGACGCGTTGGCGCGCGGCCTGTCGGGCGCGCTGCGCTCCGACCAGACCCCGCCCTTCCCGCAGATGGTCAGCCAGATGTTCGGCCAGAGTAACCCGAACCAGCGCGCCGGCATGCTGAACCAGCTGCTCGCCACGCTCGGCCCGGCCGTGCTGGCCCAGCTGGGCAATGGCGGCCTCGGCAACCTGTTCGGCGGCCGTACGCCAACCCAGGTGACGCCGGAACAGGCTTCGCAGGTTTCGCCCGAACAGGTGCGCGAACTGGCCGAGAAGGCCGAACAGCAGAACCCGAGCATCGTCGACCGGATGGGCGACTTCTATGCCCAGAACCCGACCCTGGTCAAGGCCATCGGCGGCGCCGCGCTCGCCATCGCGCTCGGCCACATGGCGCAGAACATGCGCCGCCAATAATTCATCCACCAACACGAGAGGACTGTATGGGCATCCTGAGCAATATCTTCAGCAAGATCTTCCCGAAATCGCACGCCGCCAACAAGGGCCCGGCAGCACAGCCGCAGGCCCAGGCGCCGGCTGCACCGCAGGCCGCGCCCCAGGCAGCGCCACAGGCGGCTCCACAGGCTGCCCCGCAAGCCCAGCCGCAGGCCGCGCCGGCCATGATGGACCAGGTGGACGTCGAGGAAATCCTGACCACGATGCAGAAGTCCTCGGGACAACAGCTGAACTGGCGCACCTCGATCGTCGACCTGATGAAGCTGCTCGGCCTGGACAGCAGCCTGCAGGCGCGCAAGGAGCTGGCCGCCGAGCTGCACTACACCGGCGACACCAGCGACTCGGCCTCGATGAACATCTGGCTGCACCGCCAGGTCATGAACAAGCTGGCGGCGAACGGCGGCAAGGTTCCCGCTGATTTGCGTGACTAAACCGGGCTAGTCGGCCAAGGACGTATTGGCCGGCGTCCCGCACGAAAAGCAAAAGCGGGCGAATGCGTTCTTGCGGCTGCTGCAGCGGCCGCAGCGGTCGAACAGGCCGATGCCGCAGTGCGGGCAGAAGTCGACGCTCGTGTCCTTCAGGTCGACCGGCCGCTCGCAGCCCGGACACACGCCCTTGCCCAGTCGGGCCAGGGCGTTGTCGTAGCGCAGCGTCTGGCGGCGTTGCACGTCCGGCAGCGCTTCCGCTTCCCTCTGCCGCGCCAGGTAATGCTGCAGCGCTTGAATCGCGTAGCGACCCACCAGCACCGTTACCGCAATGCCGACCAGGTAGCGCACATAGCCGCCGTAGCTCGGCAGGTAAGGCACGAGTTCGAAGAAGAAGGCGAACAGTGCGAAGAAGATGAATCCCCACACGAAGGGCCAGTACTGGCTCTGGCGCTTGCGCGCGAACAGCCAGCCGGCCAGCACCAGCAGCGGCAAGGTCACTGCCAGGCGATACAGGAACACCCGCAGTTCCTTGGCCGTTTCCGCTTTCGCATAGGCGGCGCGCGCCGGTGTTTCCATGCGTTCCCAGCTGGCTTGCGCACGCTGCAGGGCCTGCTCGGCGTCGAGCATGCGCTGCTGCTGGGCCTGCACAAGCGACAGCGCGCTGCGCTCGTCGGCTTCGAGTTTATCGAGCCCACGGGTACGTTCGATCAGCTCGGGATCCTGGTCGGGACGGGCGGTGGCGCGGCGCGTGGCCAGCCAGTTGTCGAAGGTCTCGCGCGCCGAACGGGTGTTGGCGCGCGCCACCTCGTGCTGCTGGGTCGCCTGCTCCAGGTCGAGCTGGGCCGCCTCGCGCCGCGCCCGCGCTGACGCTTGCCCGGCGCGCAGTTCCGCTACCCGGGCCGGGTCCATGAACTGCTCCAGTGTCAGGGGCTGTTCGACGTCCCACAGGTTGCCGACAATCTTGCCGCCGAGGCCGATCAGGAAGGCGGCGAATGCGAACGCGACCAGCCACAGGGCGCGCTGCATCCATTTCTCGGTGAGGCGCAGGCCTTTGCTCATGGGATTCCTCCGATGACGATGAAGGTCCTAGCTTGCCACCGAAAGAACGTGCGCTCCAGCATCAAAGGCAAGAGCGGCACGCGGTACGACGTTTGGTATCAGGAAGCGATACCCGTAGGGTGGACGGGGTAATTCCGGGCAGTGCCCGGAATTACGAACGACCGCGCGTTCAACATGTGCACGCGCAGTCGAATTGCGAGCCAAAGTCGGACGCTTAGAAGTACGACAGGCCCAGCGCTTTTTTCACCTCATCGGTGGTCTGCGCCGCCACTTCGCGCGCCTTCATGGTGCCTTCCTTCAGGATCTGCAGCACCTGGCCACGGTCCTTGGCGAACTCTTCGCGGCGGGCGCGGATCGGCGCCAGCATGTCCTGCAGGATGCCTTCCAGGCGCTTCTTGACCACGCTGTCGCCCAGGCCGCCGCGGGTGTAGTGGGCCTTCATCTCTTCCAGGCCCGCCTTGTCGGTATCGAAGGCGTCGAGGTAGATGAAGGCGACGTTGCCTTCCAGGTGGCCCGGGTCCGACACCTTCAGGTGCAGCGGGTCGGTGTAGACCTGCTTGACCGCGGCGCGGATCTCGTCGGCGCTGGCGCCCAGGTTGATGGTATTGCCGAGCGACTTGCTCATCTTGGCGCGGCCGTCGATGCCCGGCAAGCGGCCGACTTCCGGCACGATCGCCTTGCACTCGACCAGGATGTCCTTGTCCGGGCTGTAGGTACGGTTGAAGCGGCGCACGATCTCGTTGCACTGCTCGATCATCGGGATCTGGTCTTCGCCCACCGGCACCACGCTGGCCTTGAAGGCGGTGATGTCGGCGGCCTGGCTGGCCGGGTAGGTCAGGAAGCCGGCCGGGATGTCGCGTTCGAAACCACGCTGGATGATCTCCTGCTTCACGGTCGGGTTGCGCTCCAGGCGCGCCACGGTGACCAGGTTCAGGTAGTAGAAGGTCAGCTCGGTCAGTTCCGGGATCTGCGACTGGATCAGGATGGTCGTACGGGCCGGATCGATGCCCACTGCGAGGTAATCGAGCGCCACTTCCACCACGTTCCGGTGTACCTTACCGATGTCATCCATGTTGTCGGTCAGCGCCTGGGCGTCTGCCAGCATGACGAACTGGCGGTAGCTGTCCTGGTAAGCGACGCGGTTGCGCAGGCTGCCCACGAAGTGGCCGAGGTGCAGGGGACCGGTCGGACGGTCGCCGGTGAGGATGATGGGTGCGGTGTTGTTTGGGGTCGTGGAGCTCATCGGGTTTCCTTGTTAGTGCCCCGATCCCTGCCGCGCTAGATGTGAAAACGCCACCCGGATCGAGGCGGCGTTAGTCGAAATGCAGATCATTCCTGTGGCCGCGCGTTAGGAGCGGCGCCACCAGGTCAACAAAAGATGATGTGCTTTCGGAAAATTCATGGACCGCATGGTTGCAGGTTGGCGCGAGGATGTCAACCGCTTCGGGTCCCATGGCCTGCGGGCCGGCTCCCCTTTCGACACTTTATTTCCTGGGACGCCGAACTGTAGGGAATTTGTTGTTAGAAAACTAATATTTGGTGAAACTGATGAATCCACAAAAGAGCACGAACAGCCAAATCCCCCCACTGGAACTGTGGGGCGGCCTCGAATGCACGGTCAACCGTGTCCGCGACGAGTACTTCAGCCAGCTGGAGCGCAATGGCCACCACGGCCGCGCCTGCGACATCCAGCGTTTCGCGTCCACCGGCATCCGCGCAATCCGCTATCCCGTGCTATGGGAACGCACCGCGCCTGACGGCATCGACAAGGCCGACTGGAGCTGGGCCGACGAACGCCTGGGCGCGCTGCGCGACGCCGGCGTGACGCCGATCGCCGGCCTGATCCACCACGGCAGCGGTCCGCGTCACACCAGCCTGGTCGACCCGGCCTTCCCCGAGCAGCTGGCCGAATACGCCGGCGCTGTGGCGGCGCGCTATCCGTGGATCGAGTACTACACCCCGGTCAACGAACCCTGCACCACCGCCCGCTTCGCCGGCCTGTACGGTGTCTGGTACCCGCACGGCCGCGACGACCGTACCTTCATCGAAGCCCTGCTGGTGCAGTGCCGCGCCGTGGTGCTGTCGATGCGCGCGATCCGCGCCGTCAACCCGAACGCCAAGCTGGTGCAGACCGACGACCTCGGCAAGACCTACGGCACGCCGGAGCTGGCGCATGTCGCCGAGTTCTACAACGAGCGCCGCTGGCTGGCCTGGGACCTGCTGTGCGGCATGGTCGATGAACACCACAAGCTGTGGAAGTACCTGACCAAGACCGGCATCCCGGCCGAAGAATTCCTGTGGTTCCGCGATAACCCCTGCCCGCCCGACATCATCGGCGTCAACTACTACGTCACTTCCGAGCGCTGGCTGGATCACCGTCCGGAACGCTTCCCGGAACACCACCGCGGCGTGGCCGACGGTATTCCCTGCGCCGACATCGAGGCCTCGCGCGTGCTGGCCACGCCGACCCCGGGCATCGCCCCGCTGCTCAGCGAGACCTGGGACCGCTACGGCATCCCGCTGGCCATCACCGAAGCCCACATCGACGCCAACCGCGAAGACCAGCTGCGCTGGCTGCTCGAGATCTGGGAAGCGGCCCAGCAGTCGCAGCAGAACGGCGTCGACGTGCGCGCCGTCACCGTGTGGTCGCTGCTTGGCTCCTTCGACTGGAACAGCCTGGTCACGCAAAACAAGGGCTACTACGAGCCGGGTCCCTTCGACGTGCGCTCCCCTAAGCCGCGCCCGACCGCGCTGGCCAAGATGATGAAGGAACTGTCGTCGGGCTCTCCGCTGTCGCACCCGGTGCTGCGCGGCCAGGGCTGGTGGCGCCGCCAGGGCCGCTTCCTGTGCCACCCGCCGGTGGCCACGCCCGCGGCCCTCACCTCGATCTCGGCCGACGGCCACCGCCTGGTAGGCACGAGCGCCGCGCCGATCCTGATCCTGGGCGCGACCGGCACTCTGGGCCGTGCCTTCGCCCGCGTCTGCCGCAAGCGCAACCTGTCCTACCGCCTGCTGTCGCGCAAGGACATGGACATCGCCGACGCCGCCTCGGTCGAACGGGCCCTGGCGCAGTACCAGCCCTGGGCCGTGATCAACACCTGCGGCTACGTGCGCGTGGACGATGCCGAGAACGACGCCGAGCGCTGCTTCCGCGAGAACACCGCCGGCCCGGCGATCCTGGCCGCCGCCTGCGCGCGCCATGGCGTGCACCTGACTACCTTCTCCAGCGACCTGGTGTTCGACGGCAGCAAGGACCGCCCGTATGTGGAGTCCGATCCGGTGGCGCCGCTCAACGCCTATGGCCGCAGCAAGGCCGAAGCCGAAGTCGCGGTGCTGGACGAGAACCCGGACGCCCTGGTGGTGCGCACCAGCGCCTTCTTTGGGCCGTGGGACCAGTACAACTTCGTCACCCTGGCGCTGAATGCCCTCGAGCGCGGTGAACCCTTCGTCGCCTCGAACGACCTCACCATCACGGCAACCTATGTGCCGGACCTGGTGCATGCTTGCCTGGACCTGGCGATCGACCGCGAGGCCGGCATCTGGCACCTGTCCAACGGCGGGGAGCTGACCTGGGCTGAACTGGCACTGAAAGCGGCAGAGCGGGCCGGCTTGGATGCGAGCCGGCTGGAGGCGCGGTCGATTGCCTACCCTGCGGCGCGTCCAGCCTACTGCGCCTTGACGAGCGAGCGCGGCATCCTGCTGCCGCGCCTGGACCAGGCACTGGACCGCTACCTCGAACTGCGCAATGTGGAGGATCCGGAAATCGAGGAACTCCAGCACACCGCCGAAAGCCGCCAGCCGGTGGCCAGCGGGCACCGGCAGCAGGAAGAAACGCCGCCGGAGGCGGTGCAGGCGGGGAACTGCTGATAGCGTAGTTAAAGTCAACTTGGGTCCCGGCCTGCGCCGGGACGACGGTTTCGCAGTCGCATGTCGATAGCAATGCCGTCAGTACGCAACCTAAAGACCGTCATCCCGGCGAAGGCCGGGATCCAAGTTTGTACCGCAGCCCCTAGCCTCCCAGCCCCGCTCCCACGTTACAATCCGGCCAACAACAACCTTTGGCCGCCCCCACCGTGCAAGAGCAACACGCCTTCCCCTTCCTGCGGGAGATCCTGCTTTTCCTGATCCTCTCCGGCATCCTGATCCCCATCCTGCAGCGCCTGCGCATCAACCAGGTGATCGGCTTCCTCGCCGTCGGCACCCTGGTAGGCCCCTTCGGCCTGGGCCTGCTGGCGGACGACCTGCCTTGGCTCGCCTTCCTCACCTTCCCGCGCGACGAAGGCATCTCGATGCTGGCCGAGATCGGCGTGCTGTTCCTGATGTTCATGATCGGCCTCGAGCTCTCGGCCGCGCGCCTGTGGGCCATGCGGCGCTGGGTGTTCGGCGCCGGCACCGCGCAGGTGCTGGCCAGCGCTGCGCTGATCGGCGGCGCGCTGGTGCTCTACGGCCTGGATGCGCAGGCATCGATCATCCTCGGCCTGGTGCTGTCGCTCTCCTCCACCGCCGTGGTGATGCAGCTGCTGGCCCAGCAGCAAACCACCGGCAGCCGCCTGGGCCAGGCCGCTTTCGCCATCCTGATGCTGCAGGACCTGGCCGTGGTCCCGATCCTGCTCCTGATCGGCGCGCTCGGGCGCGGTGCCGGCGACGGCGTCGCCATGCTCGCCCTGACCACGCTGGCCAAGGCGGCGATCGCGATCGCCCTGATCTACCTGGTCGGCGGGCGTGTCGTCCACAAGCTGTTCCGCGCATTCGCCGAGCACCGCCAGCCCGACGTCTTCATGGCCCTGATCCTGCTCAGCACCTTCGGCATCGCGGGACTGTCCGCGGCCGCCGGCCTGTCGATGGCGCTAGGTGCGATGATCGCCGGCCTGCTGCTGGCCGAGACCGAGTTCAAGCACGAAGTCGAGCTGATGGTCGAACCATTCAAAGGCCTGCTCATGGGCCTGTTCTTCATGACGGTCGGGATGAGCATCGACACCCGCCAGATCCTGGACGCGCCGCTGCTGCTGGCCGGCGCGGTGGCCGGCCTGGTGCTGCTCAAGGCGCTGGTGGTGGCGCTCTTGGGCCGCATTGGAGGCCTGCCCTGGGGCCGCGCTGTGGAGGGCGGCCTGCTACTGGGCCAGGGCGGCGAATTCGCCTTCGTGGCGATCGGCTACGCCATCACCTCCAAGGTGCTCGAGCCAGGCCTGGGCGCGCAGGTGATG
This sequence comes from Massilia sp. IC2-477, assembly GCF_020707265.1. Classification (GTDB taxonomy): domain Bacteria; phylum Pseudomonadota; class Gammaproteobacteria; order Burkholderiales; family Burkholderiaceae_D; genus Telluria. The sequence goes on along the minus strand of NZ_JAJFEQ010000001.1, from coordinate 540,987 downwards.
CTGGTGGTCGGCCTCACGCTGTTCATTACGCCGCTGCTGGCCCGTATCGGCCGCGGCATCGGCGACCGCCACGAACACGCGCAGCACGAACAGGACGCTGCGGCCGACGACGGGGAACTGGCCTCGGCACGTGGCCGCATCATCATCGCCGGCTTCGGCCGCGTGGGCCAGCAGCTGGCCAAGCTGCTGGGCGAACAGAACATCCCCTTCGTCGCCTTCGAGTGCGACGCCAAGCTGGTCTCGAAACTGCACGCCGAAGGCAAGCCGGTCTACTTCGGCAATGCCTCGCGCCCGGAACTGCTGCGCCGCGTGCACGCCGACGAATCGCCCGCCATCGTGCTGACGATGGACCATCCGGCGTCCGCGATGCAGGCGGTACGCGGCATCCGCCGCGAATTCCCGCACGCGCGCCTGTTCGTGCGCTCGCGCGACGAAAAGCACGCGCGCGCCCTGCGCCAGGCAGGGGCCAGCGTGGTGGTACCGGAGACGCTGGAAGCAAGCCTGCAGCTGTCGGCCTTCGTGCTGGAGGCAATGGGGCTGGACGAGCGCACCGTGGACGGGATCGTCGACCACGAGCGCGATCTGGTCACGGCCAAGCTGCTGGAGCCCGAGCGCACGGCCTGACTTCGCTTGGCCCGCATGGCCTGGCGTAGGTGCTTACGCCTTCTCATGCAGCGACCGCTCCGCTGCGCGTGCGCCCCACCATGCTGCCTCTTCAAACACGGAAAGGCCGGACAGATCGGCATGCGCGAACTGAATAGGTCCGCGCGCGTCACGCAGGGCTTCCAGTCCAGCATTGGAGCGAAAGCCCGGCCGCGGCACCGCCATCGCATGCGCACGCAAGGTGATGTCCACCCGTTCCACGCAGGGCGCAAACGCCCAGTCATAGGCTTCCTTCAGGTCACTGCTGGCCAGCTCAAGCAGTTCGCCCGGACTGGCAGACTGCAGCCAGCGCCGCGCTTCCACCGGCGTGCGTGCCGATAGGGCCGTGTAGGCCGTGAACACGGTCTTTTCGGGTGGGCGCGAGCGGATGTCCTGGTGGGTAGAAACGACGTAGCCGAGCCCCCTGCCCTGGTAGACGACGTTGTCCCAGGCCAGCTGGGCATCGGGCAGCTCGCGCGGGAAGTCGCGCATCAGGAAGTTTGACACCATCCAGGGCGCGTTGTCCGGCAGGTGCTCCCTTGGATCGAAACCGTAGCGCCCGATGTCCTCGACCACGCGGCTGGCGACGAACAGCGGCATCGCGCAAATCGCGCGCCGCGCCTTGACGAGGAAGCTGCGCGGCTGTCCCTTCTCCAGCACGAAGCACAGCGCCTCGACCTTGCCGTCCACTTCGCGGACCGAAGCCGCCGTTCCCGCACGGCGGCGCGGCCCCGCTCTTGCGGCCAAGGCCTCGGCCAGCGGCGCCAGCCCGCCGGGCCAGGTGAGGAGCGCATTCTCGTCGGCGTTGGCGGCCTGGCCGCAGCGGCCGGCAAAATAATGGATGCCGGCCCAGGCCGAGACGCGATCGATGCCGGCGCCGTAGTCGTCACGGCAGCAGTAATCCAGGTACCAGCGCAGGGTCGCGGAGCGGTAGCCCTTGTCGCCCAGCCACTGGGCAAAGCTGAAGCGATCGAGCGCGGCAAATTGCGGATCGCTGGAGGACAGCACCAGCGGGAACACGAAGGCGCGCCGGCCATCGCTACCGCGCGCATGGCGGTAGCGGGCCATCTCGTCGAAGAACTGCTTGTGTTCGGCGGCATCGCTCGCATCCGTCGGCACCAGGCCCTCGTGCCAGACGCCGTCGCGCAGCAGGCGTTCTTCCGGACCGTGCAGGATGAAGCGTTCGTCGTAGTAGGGCTTGTCCTTGTCGGCGTCGCGCAGCAGGATGCCGAGGTCCGCCAGCATCTCGCGCACGTGGGTCGATTCCGGTCCCGGCAGCGGCAGGTAGTGTGCGCCCGTCGGGCAGGCCAGGTCGCCGTAGCGGCTGCCGGCGGCGTTGCCGAAGGCTTCGGGGCCGTCGAGCAGGAGGAAGTCCCCATGGCCCAGCTTCCCCAGCTTCCATGCCGCACTCAGCCCGGCGATGCCGGAACCGAGGATGACGACATCGGTCTCGATCATTTGCGATGGCGGCGGCAGCTGACCGCGGTCGCGCAGGTAGTGCCCTTCCGCCCGCCCGGGGTAATGCACCGAGGGCGCCACCTCTTGCCAGCGGTAGAAGCCGGCCGCGGTCGCGAGGCCCGCCGCGCCGGCACCAAGCGCCGTCATCAGGAAGGAACGGCGATCCATCAGCGGATCACCTGGCGCCAGTCTTCCTCGAACTCGCGCACCAGCGACTGGGTGTCGAGGCGGTTCGGCACCATTGGGCGGCGCGGCATGTCGGGCGGCCAGTCGAACATCGCGCGCGTGGTGTCGCCATTCAGATAACGCATCGGCAGACGGTAGCTGGTGGGCGGTACGAAGCGGCCCTGGGGCGAAGCCATGATGAAGCCCCATTCGCCGAAGGACGGAACATACAGGTGATAAGGCCAGGTCTGCAGGCCGACTTCGCGCAGGGTCGCTTCGATGGTCCAGTAGGCGTTCGGCGCAAAGAACGGGGACGTCGACTGCACCGCGATCAGGCCATTGGCCGCCACGTGCTTGCGCAGCATGCCGTAGAAGGGCACCGAGTACAGCTTGCCGAGGGCAAAGCTTGACGGGTCCGGGAAGTCGACGATGGCCACGTCGTACATGCCGGCTTCTTTCTGCAGCCAGATGCCGGCGTCGGCGTTGATGATCTTGACCCGCTTGTCCTTGAGCGCGCCCTTATTCAGTTTTACCAGTTCGGGCCGGGTGGCGAATGCGCCCGTCATAGCCGGATCAAGGTCGACCAGGGTGACTTCTTCCACCTGCGGATAGCGCAGGATCTCGCGCAGCGCCAGGCCGTCGCCGCCGCCCATCACCAGCACCCGCTTGGCCCAGGGCAGCGACTGCATCGCCGGATGCACCAGCGCTTCGTGGTAGCGGTATTCGTCGCGCGAAGAGAATTGCAGGTTGCCGTTGATGTAGAGGCGCAGGTCATCCTTCCAGCGGGTGATCACCAGGCGCTGGTAGGGCGTGGTGGTCGAGTACACGACGTCGTCGCCGAACAGGCCATGCTCGCCCCACTCCACCATGCGGTCCGAAAAGCCAAAACCCAGCACCAGCGTGAACAGCACCACGCAGGCGCGGATCGCCTTGCCGCGCAAGTGGGTCAGCTCGGCGCGGAACACGTACAGGGTCCACATCGCCACGCCGACGTTGAGCATCCCGAACAGGAAGCCGGTGCGCACCAGGCCCAGGGTAGGTGCCAGCACCAGCGGGAACAGCAGCGACACGGCCAGTGCGCCCAGGTAGTCGAAGGTCAGCACGCGGCTGACGATCTCGGCGAACTCGGTGCGGCGCTCGTTCAGCGCGCGCATCACCAGCGGTACCTCCATGCCGACCATCGCGCCGATCATGAAGACGGTCAGGTACAACACCGTGCGGAAGGGGGCGCCCATCCAGGTGAAGGTCATGAACAGCATGGCGGCGGACACCCCGCCGATCAGGCCGACCGCCAGCTCGATGTCGATGAAGCGCGACAGCACGTCTTCGTCGCGCACGTATTTCGAGAAGTGCGCACCGACGCCCATGGCGAACAGATAGCAGCCGATGATGGTGGAAAACTGGAGCACGGAGTCGCCCAGCAGGTAGCTGGACAATGCACCAGCAATAAGTTCGTAGGCCAGTCCGCAGGAAGCGACAACGAATACCGACAGGATCAGAATTTTTTTGGTCATTGAACAACTTTTGTTCTAAGATCGCTGCTGCAATCCCGATTATTTTCTTTGGAGAATGTTGTGCCCGCCATCCTAAACTATGTGCTGCATCTTGCGACGGCAATCGCGCTGGTTCTGGCATTTTTTGTGGTGTACACGCGGGTCACGCCTTACGACGAAGTGCTGCTCATCCGCCAAGGTAATTGCGCTGCCGCGGTCTCGCTGGGCGGCACCCTGCTCGGCTTTTCGGTGACGATCGCCTCGGCGCTGATGCACACCGACGACTACTACGAATTCTGCGGCTGGGCCGCACTGGCCATGCTCATCCAGGTGCTGGTGTTCGTGATCGCTACGCGCCTCTTGCGCATGTCGAAGGACCAGATCGAGCACAACAACCTGGGCTTCGGCACCCTGCTCGGGTCCATCTCGCTGTCGATCGGCCTGATCAACGCCGGCAGCATCTCCTGATTTCATCCCACGCGCATAAAGAGGAACCATCATGTCTCTCGGCTCATTCATCAAGAAGCAGTTTCTCGACGTCCTGCAATGGAACGAGGAAGGCGAAGGGGTTCTCGCCTGGCGCTACCCGATGGAAGACTTCGAAATCCAGAACGGCGCCACCCTCGTCGTGCGCGAGTCGCAGGTCGCCGTGTTCGTGGACGAAGGCCGCGTGGCCGACGTGTTCGGCCCGGGCACGCACCGCCTGACGACATCCACCCTGCCAGTGCTGACCAACCTGAAGAACTGGGACAAGCTGTTCGCTTCGCCCTTCAAGTCGGACGTGTACTTCTTCAGCACGCGTGTGCAGACCGGCCGCAAGTGGGGCACGCCGCAGCCGGTGACGATCCGCGACAAGGATTTCGACATGATCCGCGTGCGCGCCTTTGGCATGTACTCGTACCGTATCGCCGATCCGCGCCTGTTCTTCACTGAGATCAGCGGCACCCGCGCCGTCTACACCCGCGAGGAAGTCGAAGACCAGCTGCGTGGCCTGATGCTGGCCACCATGGCCAACTCGCTGGGCGCGTCGAAGATCGCTTTCCTCGACATGGCTGCCAATCAGACCCTGATGGCGCAGCAGATCCGCGGCGACCTGGCTACTGCCTTTGGCCGCTACGGCATTGGCCTGGACGAATTCAACGTCGCCAGCGTCAGCCTGCCGGAAGAGCTGCAGGCGGCCCTGGACGAACGCATCTCGGCCGGCATGAAGGCCAGTCTGGGCGCCGACAAGATGGGCGGCTTCACCCAGTTCCAGGTGGCGAGCAGCATCCCGCTGGCGGCCCAGAACGAAGGCGGCATTGCCGGCATCGGCGCCGGCGCCGGCGCGGGCATCGCCATCGGCCAGGCCATGGCCCAGGGCATGCAGGGAGCGTTTGCCCCGGGCGTCGCTACGCAGCCGCAGCCGGCCAGCGTTCCGGCCGGTTCGGAATCGATCGAAGACCGCCTGGCCAAGCTGAAGGGCCTGCTGGACAAGGGCCTGATCTCACAGGGCGACTATGACAGCACCAAGGCCGAGCTGCTCAAGAAACTGATTGGCTGATGCAGACCGTTTCCTGTCCTTCCTGCGGCGCACCGGTTGAATTCCGCTCGCACGCCTCCGTCCTGGCGGTGTGCGAGTACTGCCGCGCGACCGTACTGAAGGAAGCGGGTGCGGTACGCGACCTCGGCAAAATGTCCGAGGTGCTGGAAGACTATTCGCGCATCCAGATCGGCACGTCGGGCATCCTGGCGGGACGCAGCTTCACGGTGGTGGGCCGCATCCAGCAGCGTTACGCCGCCGGCATGTGGAACGAGTGGTATGTGCTGTTCGACGACGGCCTTGATGGCTGGCTGGGCGACAGCTCGGGCCAGTACGTGATGACCACCAGGCGCGAGCTGGCGCCCGGCTGGCCGGCGTTTGACGCTATCCAGGTCACCCGCCAGTACGACATCGGCTTCGGCCCTTACGTCGCCTCGGACAAGCGGGTAGCGAAATGCACCGGCGGCCAGGGCGAGCTGCCCTTCCGCGTCGGCGAAGGCTGGGAAGCGCGCGTGGCCGACTTCCGCCGCGGCCCGAGCTTCGCCACGCTCGACTATTCGGATGGCACACCCCCTCTCCTCTACGCCGGCACTGCCGTCACGCTGGAAAGCATGAAATGCCAGCTGCTGCGCGACGACGAGCAGATCAAGGCGAGCGCCGGCAAGTACCGCGGCAAGGTCGACATATTGCAGTGCCCGTCCTGCGGTTCCTCGATCCGCTACGTCCCCGGCCTGGCGGCGAACTGCGTCTGCCCCTCCTGCACGGCGCGGCTCGATGCCTCGACGCCCAAGGTCGAGGTGCTGCTCAAGGGCGAGCAGAATGAACGCGTGCCGTTTACCCTGACCCTGGGCGCGATCGCGAAGATCGGCGGCTACGACTACCGCGTGCTGGGCGTGATGCGGCGCGAGGACAACGAGGGCGAGGCCTGGAACGAATACCTGCTGTACTCGACCCAGGGCCCTTTCTTCTGGCTGATCGAAACGAACGAAGGCTGGTCGCGTTCGGACGTGATGGACGACTGGCCCACGCCGCCCCTGCCGGCCATGAACACGGTGCAGGTCGATCACATCGAATACAAGCGCACCTGGGTCTACCAGGCGCGCGTGCTGTATGCGGCCGGCGCCTTCAACTGGCGGGTCGCGGCCGGCGACGTGGTCCACGTGGCCGAGTACGAGCATGGCCAGAATGGTCTCGCGGCCGAGCACACCAACGAAGAACTGACCTGGTCGCGTTCGACGCCGGTCGCGGAAGACCAGGTGCGCGCCTGGTTCAAGCTTCCGGTCGCGGCGAAAGAGGCAAAGGCTGCCTTGAGCGGCAGCGACATCGCGTGGAAGGCGCTGCTGTGGATGTTCGGCCTGAACTTCATCCCGCTGGTCGCCAACTTCGGCACCACGCTGGCCTGGATGCTGGTCGGGATGATCGCCCTGTTCCTGCCGCTGCTGCTGACGCCCGAAAAAAAATGAATGTGCCTGCATGAGAACTAAATTCATCCTCTACGCCATCGTGGTAACCGTCATCACCACCATCATCTGCTGGGTCAGCATGGCGTCTTCCGCCCGCAGCAGCGGCGGCAACAGCTGGCGCAGCCACAGCTACGGCAGCGGCAGCGGCGGCTACTCGGGCGGCGGTCACAAGTGACGATTGAACATCGCCCTGCGGGCATCCATCTGCTGGCCGACCTGGCCGGCATCGACGGCGGCCTACTGGCCGACCCTGCCGCCATCGACACCCTGCTGCGCGACGCGGCGCTGGCGGCCGGCGCCCACATCCTGCACAGCCACTTCCACGCCTTCGGACCGGAACAGGGCGTGACCGGGGTGCTGCTGCTGGCCGAATCGCACATCTCGATCCACACCTGGCCCGAGCACGGCTTCGCCGCGGCCGACATCTTCATGTGCGGCGCCGCGCAGCCGGAACGCGCACTGGCCGTCATCGACGCGGCGCTCAGGCCCGCCCACCGTTCGGTGCGGACGATCCCGCGCGGACAGCTATAATCCGGCTTCGCTCGCCTATACAACCCAGCAGGAACAAGATGACGCAATCCGGTACTCCTTCCAGCGCGCTGCCGAAGGCGCTCGGCCATATCCGCGTGCTCGACCTGTCGCGCGTGCTCGCCGGCCCGTGGTGTTCGCAGAACCTGGCCGACCTCGGCGCCGACGTGATCAAGATCGAACGCCCCGGCAACGGCGACGACACCCGCGCCTGGGGCCCACCCTACGCCAGGGATGCGCAGGGACGCGACACCAGCGAAGCGGCGTATTACCTGTCGGCCAACCGCGGCAAGCGCTCCGTCACGGTGGACATCGCCAGCAGCGAAGGCCAAGCCCTGCTGCGCGAACTGGTCAAGCATTGCGACGTCGTGCTGGAAAACTTCAAGGTAGGCCACCTGAAGCGCTACGGCCTCGATTACGACAGCCTGAAAGCCATCAAGCCCGACCTGGTGTACTGCTCGATCACCGGCTTTGGCCAGGACGGCCCGTATGCGCACCGCGCCGGCTATGACTTCCTGATCCAGGGCATGGGTGGCCTGATGTCGGTCACCGGCGAACGCGACGACCTGCCGGGCGGCGGCCCGCAGAAAGCAGGCGTGGCGCTGACCGACCTGATGACCGGCATGTACGCGACCGTGGCCGTGCTGGCGGCGCTGACCCACCGCGACCGCAGCGGCGAAGGCCAGCACATCGACATGGCCCTGCTCGACACCCAGGTGGCAATGCTGGCCAACATGGGCAGCAACTTCCTCAACAGCGGCAAGCCGCCCAAGCGCTGGGGCAATGCGCACGCCAACATCGTGCCCTACCAGACCTTCGCCTGTGTCGACGGCCACATCATCGTCGCCACCGGCAACGACGGGCAGTACCAGAAGTTCGTGGAAGCCGGCGGCCGGCCGGAGCTGGGCCTGGATCCGCGCTTCGCGACCAATCCGCTGCGCGTGCAGAACCGCGATGTGCTGGTGCCGATCCTGGCCGGGATGGTCAAGGAAAAGAAGCGCGACGAATGGATCGCGGTACTGGAGTCCGTGGGTGTTCCCTGCGGGCCGATCAACGACATCGGCGAGGTCTTCGCCAACGAGCAGGTACAGGCGCGTGGGGTCGCGATCGAGCTGCCGCATCCGGCAGCGGGCACCGTCAAGCTGGTGAGGAACCCGATCAGGATGTCTGCCACGCCCGCAACCAGCGACAAGGCCCCGCCCCTGCTGGGCCAGCACACCGACGAAGTACTGCACGAAGTGCTGGGCCTCGGCGAGGCGGAGATTGCCGCCTTGCGCGGCAAAGGGGTCCTCTGATTATCGTAGGGTGGGCGGCTCGTGATCTGGTCCACTGGACCAGATCACCCCACGCGGTGATCGCTTGTCGCAAGATCATCGGGGCGCGAAAGCGGAGCCGATAACAATGACCGCGTGGGCGGGAAGACCCGCCCACCCTACGATTCAATGCAGCTGGTGCTTGAGGTCCGACAGGACGTCATGCACCCGCGTCACCACCGAGGCGACCTGGGGCGACGGCTGGGCGCTACGGCACATCCGTTTCGCTTCGTCGCCCATCTCTTCCAGCCGGTCGATGCATTCAATGATGTCGGACTGGTCGTTCGACTGCATCACGCGCTGGGCCTGCGGCATTTCGTGGGCGATCTTCTGGATGCAGTCGCGGATCTCGCTGGGTGCGCCCTGGTCGTTCCTCGTGACCTCTTCGGCCTGGTTGACGGTTTGCTGGATCTGGCTGAAACGCTGTTGAATTTCGGCAGGTTGCAACATGATTGACCTCCTGAAAGTAGTGCGGCGAATCCGCTGGAATCAATCACTTTAGTCTTCCTGCCGGGGATATCAAGCACACATTTCAGCCGTGCCCGTGTCAACCCTGGGGCAAGGGGCGCTTGCGCTCCAGGCGCCACAGTTCATAGCGTTCCGCCCCGGGTGCGACCTGGCCGGAGAAGTGCCGGTTCAGCGCGCTCGCGGTGAAGACCAGCGCACCGTCCGGCCCAAGCGTGAGCGTATCGGGCCAGTACACTCCGTCGCTGGAGGCCACCAGTGCCATGCGCCCCGTTCCCGGATCGAACTGGACGATGCCGTTGCGGGTGACATCGGTCAGGTAGAGCTTACCGTCCCCGGCCACCACGATGCCATCGGTATTGCCCCCGACCTCGCCCAGGTCGCGCAGCGCCGCGCCCAGGCCCTGCTCGTCCACGCGCGCATCGCGCAGCAGCCCCGTAGGCATGGCGTAGGCCCGGGTCCCGCTGGTGACGGCCCAGTACAGGGTGTCCCCGTCGGAGGACAGGGCAATGCCGTTCACCCCCAGGACCAGCGGCTTGCCTGGCCAGACTTCCTCGCCATGCGACTTCACGCTCAGCCCGGGCTGGGGCAGCACGGCAGGATGGCGGTCGAGCACCCTGCGCGCGCGGCCTGATGCGAAGTCCACGACAATGAGCGCGGCCTGGTTGGCTGGCGCGCTGCGCAAGCCGCTGTCGGAAACGTAGGCCACCCGGCGCCGCTCGTCTACCACGATATCGTTGAGGAAGCTGCCCTTTCGATCCGCCACGCCGTCGAGCGGAATCCGCTTGACCGTCCTGCCGCTGCGCAGGTCGAGCACGACGATCTTCTGCGCACCCGCCGGCGCCTCCGCTTCGCCAGCAACGAAGCCCTGGTCGAGCGCCCACAGCCAACCGTTGCGCCGGTCGATATGAAAGCCCAGCACGTTACGCAGGTGGGTTGCGGGAGCGGCCCCGGTCGCATTCGCGGCCAGCGACGGGAAGGCACGCAGGCGCGCCGGGCCTTCGGTACTGGTCGTGTCGAGGATGCTCAGTGTGGCCGGCGCATCGGCCGCCACCAGGCGCGGCGTGCTGACGAAGGCGCGCCCGGCGCCGTCGAAGTGGATGCCGGCGATCGGCGCATTTACCGAGTTCGCGAACGGCGCCGGCACCTTGCCCGCACGCGGAGCGTCCCAGCTGACGCCCGCATAACTGCGCCAGCGTTCGAGTACGAGCCCGTCGTCGGCCACGGCGGAGCCGGCCAGCATCGTGGCTGCCAACAGGCCAAGGATTCGCTTGTTCATGCTCGCCTCCGCCATCACAGGATCGAACGATAGCTGCCGCCTTCGACCCGCACGGCCGCGCCATTGGTCGCGGCGCCGAGCGGGCTTGCCAGCAGGGCCACCATCGCGGCCACTTCGTCGGCCTCGATCATGCGGGCGATCAGCGAGCTTGGACGATAGGACGCGAAGAAATGGGCTTCGATCTCGGCATCGGTCATCCCCGGACGCGGGGCAGTCTGGCGCAGGTAGTCGACAATGCCTTCGGAGCGGGTGGCGGCAGGCAGCACGCTGTTCACCGTCACGGCGGTGCCGCGGGTCAGCTCGGCCAGCCCGCGCGCTACCGCCAGTTGCGCCGACTTGCTCACACCGTAGTGGATCATGTCGGGCGGGGTAAAGGCTGCCACTTCACTGGACACGAAGATGACCCGTCCGGTGGCGCGCGCCAGCATGCGCGGGAAGTACTCGCGCGCCAGGCGTACGCCTGACATCACGTTCAGGTCGAACATGCGCAGCCAGTCCTCGTCCGTGATCTCGGCGAATGGCTTGCCTTCGTAGTAGCCGAGATTGTTGACGAGGATGTCGATGTCCCCGGCCTGCTCGGCCACGCTGGCGGCGCCGCCGGGCAGCGCCAGGTCGGCCAGCACGGTCGTGACGCGCGCGCCCGCTGCGGCCTCGCGGATGCTGGCTGCGGCTGCCGCCAGCTTGTCTTCGCTGCGCCCGGTAATGGCGACCGCGGCGCCCTCCTTCGCCAGCGTGCGGGCGATCGCCAGACCAATGCCAGCGGTGGCGCCGGTGACCAGCGCGCGTTTGTCCTCCAGTTGCAAGTCCATGTGCTTCCTTTCCTTGAAAATGAAGCCCGACTGTATTCTTTGCACAGGAAGAGATAAACTGGCTTGAAAACAAATTATTTGTTCTCGGGAGGACAAGATCAGCCGACAGTTCGATTACCTGGATGACCTGGAAGGCTTCCTGGCAGTGGCAGAGCATGGATCGTTCACGGCCGGCGCGGTGGCCTTGTCGACCACGGCGTCGGTGCTCAGCCGCGCCGTCATGCGCCTTGAAAACCGGCTCGGTGCGCAACTGCTGCGCCGGACCACGCGCCGGGTGACCCTGACCGACACCGGCCGCCAGTATATGGAGCAGGCGCGCGCCGCGTTCACGCTGCTGGGCGACGCCGAACGCGAGGCTGGCGGCCAGGGGGACGCGCTGCGGGGACGGGTGCGGATGAGTGTTCCGACCACCTATGGCCACTTCCGCCTGCCTGCCGTGCTGGCCCGGTTCGCAAGCGACTACCCGCAAGTGAAGGTGGAGCTCAACATCACCAACCGCAGCGTCGACCTTACCGCGGAAGGTTTCGACCTGGCGGTCAGGCTGGGGGAATTCAAGGACAGCGGCCTGGTCGCGCGCAAGCTGGCCGACGAGGCGCTATGCCTGGTCGCAGCGCCCACTTATCTCGCCCACGCCGGCACCCCGCGCGCGCTGGCCGACCTCGCCGGCCATGCCTGCCTGCCCTTCATCCTGCCGCGCACCGGCCGTATCGCGCCATGGGTGTTCCGCGACGGCGGCGCCGATGTCGAATGGAGCGCGCCGGCGACAATCGCCGTCTCCGATGACGTGCTGGGGGTCGTGTCGCTGGCGGTAGCCGGCATCGGGATCGCGCAAAGCTACGATTTCATCGTGCGCGAGCACCTGGCGAGCGGCCGCCTGGTCGAAGTGCTGCCGCAGCTGCGCGGCCGCAGCCGGCCCTTCTCGGTGTTGTACGCGCCGCACCGGCGCCAGTCCGCGGCAACGCGGGCGATGATCGCCCTGCTGACCGCAGCCTGAGGATTCAGTCCGGATCCGCCACTGGCAGCCAGGCCGGTTTCGTATCAAGGTACAGCTCCCGCTCGACCGGACCGGTATAGGGCGCATCCAGGGTGCCGAGGGTGACGGCGATCCGCTGGGGCGACTCTTCGCTGCGCCAGAACAGCGTGGAGCCGCATTGGCGGCAGAAGGCGCGCCGGCCGTGGCTCGACGACGCGTACTCCGTGATGAAGGCATCGCCCTGTTCGATCGTCAAGCCGGCGCGGGCAAGGTTGGCATAGGTCCCGGCGCCGGCGCCGTGCTGCTTCTGGCACATCGTGCAGTAGCAGTGGCTGGCGCTTTCGACGGGACCGGCGGCGCTATAGACGACGGCGCCGCACAGGCAGCTTCCTCGTAACATGAATGGCTCCTCGTGGTGGTGAGTCCATGCATTGTAGAGCTTAGCGGGCCTCGATGTACTGGAGCAGCTTCGACACCGGGATCAAGACGACAGCAAGCGCCATGAAGCAGAGCGAGGCCTGCCGGAACTTCCATCCCTTCTCCGTAAAGTCACTCTTCTCGCGCCAGAAGAACACCCGCAACGGGTCCTGTTTCCCGGGACGCAGATGGGCGTTCGCGAGCACCGAACAGGCGATGGATGCCGCGATCGAGGCATACAGGGCATAGGTCGCAAGGACGGAGCAAGGCATGTCAATATCGCGCTTCGAGGGTCAGGCGCGCCATCGCATAGCCCGGAAACACCCTGGTCCGGCATTGCGTGCCGCTGGCGTCGGTGTAGACCGAATCGTCCAGGAAGTCCTGGCGCAGGATATTCGACACGGCGAAGCGCAGCTGGTACTTGGGATTGAATTTGTACAGCGCGTACATGTCGAGGTCGCGCCGCACGCTCTGGTAGCCGGACTGGTTGAGGTTGATGCGTACCGGTCCGCCGCTCTTGAAGGCGAAGCTGGAACCGGCCGACAGCTTGCCGCCAGGTGCGCGCCAGTCGACGCCCAGCGTGGCGGACAGGGGTGTCTGCTGGTCGAGCCGGTTGTGCGGCCCCGGTACCTCTTCCACACGCGACCAGTTGCGCGAGATGCTGGCGCGCAGGTCGAGGTCGGGGCCGCCCTTGCGCACTGCCGACAGCGGGAACTTGGCCTCCAGTTCGAGGCTGCGCGTCACCGCGTCGCCGTCGTTGACGGGCGTCTGGATCCAGCGGCCATTCTCGAGAATCAGTCCCTGGCGCGTGAAGTCCTGGATGCGCCGCACCGACACGCTGGCGCTCAGCAGGGCCTTCTCGGCCCAGTAATGCTCGTAGGAGGCGTCGATGCCGGTCGCCAGCTCCGGCTTGAGGTCCGGGTTGCCGCGGTAGTCCGGGTCGGTCTGGCTGTTGTTGGGCGTGGTGAAGCGGCGCGGGATCAGGCTGCTGGCGGCCGGCGCCTTGTAGGTGCGCGTCAGGGCCAGGCGCAGCTGGTCGCGGCTGTCCGGCAGCTTGTACAGGGTCTGGGCCAGCGGGCTCCAGACGCTGCTGCGGTTGGTCGTGGTGGCGAAGGTATTGCCCTCGCTGGTCGTCTCCAGGCCTTCCCAGCGCAGCCCAAGGTACATCGACCAGCGCGGCGTGAGGTTCCACTCGTCCTGCACGAACAGGGCCAGGCGGCCGAGCTTCGCTTCGTAGCGCTCGTCCGAGTATGCGCTGCGGCCGCCCTGCGGGAAAGCCTCGTCCTCGATGCGGGCGTCGTCGCGCAGGGTGTAGCCGCCGTCCCAGCCCATCGACAGCGCATGGTCCTTCTTCCAGGACGTCGCATACTTGCCGGTCGACGTGAGGCCGCGCTCCGAGGTGCGGCTGAGCACCAGGGCGTCGCGGCCGCGCAGGCCCATGCTGTCGTCGTGCTCGCGCCAGGTGCCGCGGTTGCGCATGCCGTTCACGCCCAGCTTGAGGTCGATTTTCGCGCCTTCTCCCAGCTCGCGCACCCAGTTCAGGTCCGAGCGCAGGATCGCGTTGGTCCCCTTGCTGTCGGTGTCGCGCACGTCGTACAAGGGCGCCTGGCCGAGCAGGGTGTCGGTGACGGCGTAGCCGTGGTAATCGTTGCGGTTGGCGGCCACCAGCGACTGCCAGGTAAGCGTGCCGCCCTTCTTGCCGGTCCAGTTGATGCGCGGCGCCAGGCTGATGCTGTAGGGCGTGCCCTGGTCGTGGGCGCGGGTGCGGCGCAGCATGGCCAGCCGGCCGTCCGGGGTGAGCGCGGATTCCTCGACCGGGGACTGGCGGTCGTAGTCAACCATCATGGCGTTGGCGCTCACCGAATACGACATGCCCTCGACCCGGTCGGACATCTGCAGGCTCGCGCTCGGGTTGCTCGCATCGCGGCTCCTGCCGACGCCGGCACGCAGCTCGCGCTGCGCCTTCTGCACCGACTTCTTGAGCACGATGTTGATGGTGCCGGCGATCGACTGGGTCGAGAATTCGGCGCTGGCCGCGCGCAGGATCTCGATGCGTTCGATCACGTCGGGCGAGAGCTGGTCGATCGAAAAGCCGGCCGGCGCGCGCTCGCCGTTGATCAGGATCTGCGTATAGCCACTGCCCAGGCCGCGCATGCGGATCTCGCCGCCACGCCCGGACGCGCCGCTCACGGTGATGCCCGGCAGGCGCTTGAACACGTCGAGTACCGAGGTGTCGCCGTAGCGCTTGATCTCTTCGCTCGTCACCACGATCTTGCTGGCCGTGTCGTCGCGGCGCGGGTCGTAGGTGTTGGCATTGCCCTTGATTTCAACCTGCTGGATCTTGTCCGGCGTCGCGGCTTTCTTCGTCGTGGCCGGCGCGCTGGTAACGGAAGTGGCACTGGTCTGGGCGTAGGCTGGGAGCGCGGAAATACAGAGGGCAATGAGCGAGGGGCGAAGCATGGGAGTACAGCCAAAAGACATGTGGGGACGGGCATTGTGCCCTACTCCGCTTGCTCTACTGTTACTTTTGCTAAAACAATTTATTTGGCATAAATGCTCTACCGTGGTGCCGCTTGGGTAAGCTATACGGTGTCCATGATGACCAAGCCCAGCCTGCCATGCGCCTTCGACTCGTCGTCCCGTTTGCCGCCGTATCAACGCTGCTCTGCCTGCCGGCGCAAGCCCAGTTCCATACCCCGTTTCCGGATTGGACCAGCGCGAAGAGCGCGCGATCGGCGCTCCACGATCCTCCCATCAGTCCGGTTCCCAACTGGTACGAAGTCCGCCTCGGTACCTGGCAAGTACCCCTGGAGACCGTCGCGCACATGGTGTCCCTGATCGATGCCCGGCTCGTCTCGAACAAGCTGTTTGGCGACAAGGCACGCATCGCAAAGTACGCCATCCAGTTTCGCGGCGAAACACGGGAAGATCGTCGTGTGGTACGGCTTGCGGGCGCCTGCCAGGTCTTCGACACCCCCGCATGGGAACTGTCGGCGCAGTTCATGCACGTGGACGATGGCGGGCAGTGCTTTTTTGACGCCGAATACGATCCGGTGGAAAAGCGTCTCAGCTATTTCACCTACCACGGCTACGCATGATGTCGAGGTTGTCAGTTATCCTGCCAGCCTGTTCACGCAAGCGGCAATTACCTGGAGTTGCGATGTCCATGTTCCGACCATATCTGAACGCGCTACTGGCGAGCCTTATGTTCTCCGCCTGCGGCCTGTCGTCCGCCGCGCCCTACCCCAATACCAGCAACTTCGGCGTCCCGTTTTCCGAAGATGAATCCTGGTACCGCCAGTGCATGCGCGTGGCGCAGCGCAGCGCGCCGGATCTCGGCAGGGTAAAGGAGCCGGCGCCGCGCTGCAATGCGGGCGACCTGTATTACGTCAAGCGCAGCCAGGCCCTTACCTCGCCTGCGGAGTGGCGGCAGGTGCGCGAATGCGCGCTGGCGCAGGAGGACGATGCGGTCCTCATGATGCTGTACGCGAACGGCTTCGGCGTCGCGCGCGATCCCGATATCGCGATCCACTATGCCTGCAAGCTGGAGTTCATCGCCAAGGCAGAGATGGAAGCACGTATCGCCCATCTGGCGGGACCGCAGGGCGCCGGCGCCGTGTTCGACCAGTGCGACCACATCACCAGCGGCTACATGGGTGCCGTATGCGCGGGCATTCGCGAAGGCCAGGCGGACCGTGTGCGCAAGGCGCGCCTCGAGCGCACGGTGGCGGCGCTGCCGGGTCCTGCCCGCGACGCGCTCGGGAAGCTGCGCCAGGCGGCCGAGCGCTATGCCGGCACTGCCGAGACCAACATGCAGGGAACCGCCGCCCCCGGCCTGGCGATTGAGCGCGAAGGCAAACTGCTGGCGCAATTCGACGAATTACTGTTTGATGTCCTCGGCAAGCGCCTGCCCGCCGCTTCGCCGCAAGATCTGGCACGGGCCGACAAGGAACTCAACACCGCTTACCGCGCCTTGATGGCGCCGACGCCGGCCGAGCGCGAACGGCCGGACCGGGTCGGTGACTCGACCATCACCCGCGCCGACGTGCGCCAGGCGGAGCGTGCATGGATCGCCTACCGCGACAGCTTTGTCACCTTCCGCGCCAGGCTGCCGTCCGGACCGGCGCCGGAGGCGATCCAGCTTGCGCTGACCAGGCAGCGCCTTGCGGAGCTCAAGCGGATCATGGAATATCGCCGGTGATGTGCTATCGAAGATGTCCAGGATCACGGCTATCCGTGACGCTCGACGCTGGCGCCAAGGACCGCAGCCGCAGCGCGATCGCCAGCGCCACGCCCAGCAGTGCGCCGAGCACGGCCACCACGCCGCTCCATCCCCAGTGCTCCCACACGTAGCCCGTGAACCACCCGACCACGCTCGAGCCGACGTAATAGCAGAACAGATAGATGCCCGAGGCCAGCGCCTGTGGCGGCCGCGCGCGCCGGCCCACCCAGCTGCTGGCCACCGAGTGCGCTGCAAAGAAGCCGAAGGTCGCGAGCCCGACGCCGAGCACAATGGCGAACACCGACTCGTGCAGCGTCACCAGCAAGCCCGCAATCATGACCGCCATGAACAGCCACAGCACATTGCGCCGCCCGAGCCGGTCCGCCAGCTTCCCCGCCCACATCGAACTGAACATGCCGAGCAGGTAGAGCAGCGACACCGCGCCCACCGCGCTCTGGCTCAGGTTGAACGGCGGCGCCAGCATCCGGTAGCTGATGTAGTTGTACAGGCTGACGAAACAGCCCATCAGCAGGAAAGGCAGCACGAACAGCCAGGGCAGTCCTTGATCACGCAGATGGATGCGCAGGCCGTCGAGGAAGCCCGGCCCGTGCACCCGCTTCGTTGCGCCATGGCGCGAGGGTGGCAGGCTGCGCGAGAATTCCCAGGCCGCGTACAGCCCGGCCGCCCCCAGCAGGCCGACGGCGACGCGCCAGGAAACGAAATCGCTGATCACCGAGGACAGCACGCGCCCGCTCATGCCCCCGAAGGCGCTGCCGCTGATGTACATGCCCATCGACAGGCCGAGCGAGCCGCCTTCGATCTCGTCGCTGAGGTAGGCCATTGCCACTGCCGGCAGGCCGCCCAGCACGAAGCCGAGCAGGACCCGCACGCCGACCAGCTGGGTGTAGTCGACAGCGAAGCTCGACAGCAAAGTCAGCAGCGCGCCGCCAACCATCGAGGCCACCATCAGCTGCTTGCGGCCAATGCGGTCGGCCACGCTGCCGGAGGCCAGCAGCGCCACGGCCAGCGTGGCGGTGGACACCGACAGCGCCAGGCTCGATTGGGCGGGCGTGAGGGAAAAGTCGCGCGCCAGCAGCGGCATCAGCGGCTGGACGCAGTACAGCAGAGCAAAGACGGAAAAGCCGCCGAAGGCCATGGCGCGGTTGATGCGGCGGAATTCAGGGCTTCCCGCCGCGATCCGCCCCTGCGCCGCGCCGTTCATGGGGCCTTACGGCAGGTCCGGGTCGAGCTCGGAACCGGCGTAGTTTTCCAGCTCGGTGAAAAGCTGCTTCATGGTGGCCTTGGTGCCGATGTGCTGCAGCACCGTGCAGTGCTCGCGGTAGGTCGCGATGCGCTCGGCGATGATCGGCTGGTGCGCCGCCGGGACCTGCGCCATCAGCTCGGCCCATCCGCTTTCAAAGTCCGGCTTGTTCTTGCGCACCGATTTCACGAGGCGTTCGAACTCCTTCTGCCCGGTGCGCGCCGTGACGCGCCCGCCGCCCTCGACCGCGAAGATGATCGCCAGCGCGATCACGCCTTCGGCGTTCAGGTCCGGGTCATTGATCGGCCCTTCGTAATGATGGCGGCGGATCCACTGCGCCGCGCGCACGATCGCCTGCACCCCCTGCCGCTGCTTGAGCTGGCCGAGGTAGCGCTCGTAGCCGCTCCAGCTCTCGCCAGGATCGGCCGTGCACAGGTCGACGAACAGTTCCTTCAGGCGCCGCTGCGCATACACAGGATCGACGTCATACTCGCCCACCAGCGTGTCTTCGGGCAGTGCGGACAGTTCCTTCACCAGGCGGAAGCCCTGCTGGAACACGAGCTCGGCGCCCTCCTCGATCAGGATATCGAGCGCGTCGAGGTCGTCATCACTGTCGCACAAGTGCTCCAGGCCGAGCGAGACTCCGCCCACGGTCAGGAGCTGTGCACGCTGGATGCCTTCGGCGGTGCGGTCGTTGGTGAACTTCTCGGCCACCATCGCCGTGATGCCGGCCAGCTCGTCGGCCAGCACCACGGCTTCGTCCGGGGTTGCTTCGCCGGGCAACAGCTTGATCACCCGCACCAGGCGCGGCGGCTTCTCGATGACGATTGCAGGCAACATGGATCCTGGCGCTCCGCTCACGAGAAGATGTCCGTGCCCATGCTGCGGCGGGTACCGCGGCGCGGCATGCTGCGCACCGACGGCACCTGCTTGCGCAGGCGGTACAGAAGTTCGCGCGTCGTGCGCTGCATGAAGGGCGATTCCTCGTCCGGGTCGTCCGGCAACTCGACGTCGGCCATCTCGGCGCTGTGGCGGAATTCCGGGAACAGCTCGAGCAGCGAGCGCTCCCAGCCGTCTTCACTGGCCTTGGCCAGGTCGACCGCCAGCGGCGCGATATCGCTGTCACCGCTGGTCTGGGCGGTGACGTAGCGGCCCTTGGACAGGATCTCGCCGGCCACTTCCAGGATTTCCTTCGGCGCCAGCGACCACAGGATGGCGAACACGGTGGCGCCGTGGTCGGTGGCGGAAGCTTCCTGCAGCAGCTCGTGGCGGCGGTCTTCGTCGTCGTTGGCGTAGACGATGCCGTGCACGTGGTTGAACAGGTTCTCGGCGATGCGTTCCGGATCGTCCTCGATCAGGTTGTCCGGCCAGGTGGCCGCGATATAGGCCAGGCTCTCGGCCCAGGCCTTGGGCGGCACCAGCAGGGTCGCGACCGAGGTCTTGGCGCCGTCGAAGCCGGAAAGGTGCAGTGCGGTGACTTGCGGCGGCAGGGTCGACAGCACTTCGACGACCGCGTAGTCGCCATGCTCGTCGGCGGCCTGCGAGAAGGCCTCTTCGGCGTGCTCGAGCGAGCCGGCCAGCACCAGTTCGCTGACCTGCTTCGTCAATGCCGGCAGGTTAGCTTTGTTGGACTCGTCGCTCATTCGCGTTCTCCTCCTTCCGGATCGAACAGCTGGGTGAAGTCGTCGCTGGCGGCGGTGCCGTCCATGTCGTCGTCCTCATCGCCCTCATCGCCCTCGCCGAGGCGGGCGAGATCGCGGTCTTCGTCTTCCCACCTAGCCTGGTTCTTGTACAGGAAGGCCGTGATGATCGCCTGGCGCGCCAGTTCCGGGTAATTCGCCGTCATGGCTTCGTACATGGCGCGGCCCTGTTCGCCGTCGCACTCGGCCATCGCGAACACGCGCGCCGGGTCGGTGCCTTCGTAGTCGGCAGCCTCGCGCATGAGGCCTTTCGGATCCTTGAACTTGATGCAATCAACGAGCGCGAAGGCCATCAGGTTGACGTCGTCCAGGCCCGAGCCGCCGGCATATTCCGAGACCAGCGCGCTGACCATCATGTCGTAGTTCTTGCGGTTGGGCGGATCGCCCAGCGTGCCCTCGATCTGCCCTTCCAGTTCGCGCGACTGGAACGAGAATTCGGGATGTACGTTCTTCATTGTTGTGTCCTGTTGATTCGTGGGGCGCGGCTGCGCCGGGCGGTCAGGCCTGCAGGTTCACGCCGTTCAGCGCGAATAGCGAGCGCCACAGCTCGAAGGCTTCGGCCTCGGCATCCAGCACGATGCGGTGGTTGACGCTCTGGTTGTATTCGGCGCGCTTGGCCGGGTCGGACAGCACCTCGTAGGCCTTGGTGACGGCCTTGAAGCGTGCTTCGGCGCCCGGGGCCTGGTTGCGGTCCGGGTGGTAGCGCATCGCCAGCGAGCGATAGACCTTCTTGATCTCGTCGTCGCTGGCATTCGGCGCGACGCCGAGGATCGCATATAAATTTTCCAAAGAAACTCTCCCGGCAAAGCCGTCAGGCAGCGCCGCAAAACGGCAAAAACGAGATTATCCTATAGAAAACGGCAACTTGCCCAGAAGGCAGGCGCTCAGTGGCGAACCGGCGCTTGTGGGGATTGCGGCTTCTGGTCGGGGGCTTGCGAACGGGCTGTCGTCAGGGGCGGCAGCGGCATGCCGGCCTGGGCCAGCAGCCAGGCACGCACCAGTTCCGGATGGGTGGCGAGGGTTTTCATGTTGAGCCTTGCGAATAGACCTAGTTGTCCCCAGTATGTATTCATATAATCGGGCTGACCGTGCGCTCCACCACATACTGGGGCGGCTGCCTCCTGCGTTACGGTAAAATGTCCGTAACTTACCTATCCAAAACTTTTTTTCATGAGCAACGAAAAGAACACCCCGGCGGCTGCGGGCAATCCCCCGTCGTCGAATTTTCTGCGTGCCATTATCGAGCACGACCTGGCAGCGGGCACCCATGCGCGCGAGGGCATGCCGCCCGTCATCACCCGCTTCCCGCCGGAGCCGAACGGCTACCTGCACGTGGGCCACGCAAAATCGATCTGCCTGAACTTCGGCCTGGCACGCGACTATAACGGCCGCTGCCACCTGCGTTTCGACGACACCAATCCGGAGAAGGAAGACCAGGAATACGTCGACACCATCATGGATTCGGTGAAGTGGCTCGGCTTTACCTGGGAACAGGGCGACGGTGAATACCTGCACTACGCCAGCGACTATTTCGACAAGCTGTACGAGATGGCGGAATACCTGATCCGCGAAGGCAAGGCCTATGTGGACAGCCAGTCTCCGGAAGAGATGGCCAAGAACCGCGGCAACTTCAGCACGCCCGGCACCAACTCGCCTTTCCGCAACCGTCCGGTGGAAGAGTCGCTGCAGCTGTTCCGCGACATGAAGGCCGGCAAGTACAAGGATGGCGAGCACATCCTGCGTGCCAAGATGTCGGAAGACGCGATGTCCTCGCCGAACATGACCAACCGCGATCCGGCACTGTACCGCATCCGCCATGCGCACCATCACCGTACCGGCGACGACTGGTGCATCTACCCGATGTACGACTACACGCACCCGATCTCGGATGCGCTGGAGTCGATCACCCATTCGATCTGCACGCTGGAATTCCAGGACCACCGCCCGATGTACGACTGGCTGGTCGACACCCTGGCCGACGGCGGCTTCTTCCCGCGCCCGGTGCCGCGCCAGTACGAGATGGCGCGCCTGAACCTGACCTACGTCGTCACCTCCAAGCGTAAGCTCCGTCAACTGGTGGACGAAGGTGTGGTGACCGGCTGGGACGACCCGCGCATGCCGACCATCGTCGGCCTGCGCCGCCGCGGCTATACCCCGGAATCGATCCAGCTGTTCTGCGAGCGCATCGGCGTCTCCAAGGCCGACGGCTGGATCGACATGAGCACGCTGGAAGGCGCGCTGCGCGACGACCTCGATCCGAAGGCGCCGCGCGCGATCGCCGTGCTGCGTCCGCTGAAGCTCATCGTCGACAACTTCCCGGAGGGCGAATCGGTCGAGTGCTCCTCGCCGGTCCACCCGCACCATCCGGAAATGGGCGTGCGCAGCTTCCCGTTCACGCGCGAGCTGTGGATCGAGCAGGAAGACTTCATGGAAACCCCGACCAAGGGCTACCACCGCTTCACCCCGCCCGTTGGCGACCAGCCCGGTTCGCGCGTGCGCCTGAAGTACGGTTTCGTGGTCGAGTGCACCGGCTTCGACAAGGACGAGAGCGGCAAGGTCACTGCCGTGCACGTGAAGTACTTCGAGGATTCGAAGTCCGGCACCCCGGGCGCCGACAACTACAAGGTCAAGGGCAACATCACTTGGGTCAGCGCCGCCACCGCGCTCGAGGCCGAGGTGCGCCTGTACGACCGCCTGTTCACGGAACCCCAGCCGGACGCCGGCGGCAAGGATTTCAAGGCCGCGCTCAACCCGAACGCGCTGGAAACCGTGACCGCCTACCTGGAGCCGGGCATGAAGGATGCGGTGCGCGAGCAGCGCTTCCAGTTCGAGCGCCACGGCTACTTCGTGGCCGACCGCGTCGATTCCCAACCCGGCAAGCCGGTGTTCAATCGCGTCACCACACTGAAAGACAGCTGGGGCAAATAAGAGCGCCTAACAATTCCCCCCATGGCAGCGTTGGATCGTCTCGCCGTACTAGCGTACTGTCTTCGTGGTCCGCCACTGCGGCGATCCGCCTTGCCCTGGGGGTTTTGTTAGACGCTCAAAGCCGCTGTCGACTGAAAAGGGCCGCGCATGCGCGGCCCTTTTCATTGCGAAACGTTTCCATTTTGTCTACTTCGTTGCATTGCCGCTAAACCTATCAAACCTGATAGGTTCTTCGTTTCCTAAACAAGCTTAGCGTATGAATGTTTGTCGCATTAACGCGACGAGTTCACCTAGCAAGCGAGTTTACGGATCATGTCTTCCCGCCGTCCCCACAACCATCTTGTCGCCATACCGACTGTGATGCTGACCGGGGCCTTGCTGTCCGTGACGGTCGGCACCGCGCTCTATCTGGCCACAGCCCATGCCATCGAAAGCGATGCCGAAACGCGCTTTCGCGGCATGGCGCGCACCGCCCAGTTCGCGATCGACGCCCGCATCAAGAGCTATACCGACGTCCTGCGCGGCATGGCCGGCCTGTTCCACGCCAATCCCAAGGCCAGCGCCGACGATTTCCGCCACTATGTCGAGCAGCTCGACACGCCGCGCAACTTCCCCGGCATCCATGCCATGAACTACGCGCGCGCCGTCGGCCCGTCTGAACTGGCGGCCGTGGACGCGGACGTGCGCCGCCGCCTGCGCCAGTACGGCATGCCCGAGCCTGCCAGGAAGCTACATCCCGTGCCGGGACGCGACAGCTATACGATCATCGTCTACATGGAACCGGCCAACCCGGAAACGCTCGACAAGCTCGGCCTCGACCTGGAAGCGCGCAGCTACATCCGCAGTACGGTGGAGTCGGCGCGCGACAACAATTCCTTTACCTCCTCGGGCCTGCGCGTCAATGTGATGCCCGACTCCGGTCCGCGCCAGAACATCCTCGCGATGCGCCTGCCCGTGTACCGCAGCGGCGTGCCGATCGATACCGTCCTGCAGCGCCGCGCCGCCTACATTGGCACCGTCGGCATCGGTTTCGGGCTCAGCACGATGGTCAACGGCGCACTCGAGGGCTTCCCGGTCGACGGCGTGCGCCTGGTGCTCACCGACCTCGACGATGTCCCTTTGGAGCCTGGCGAGGCGCAGCCCAGCGCGGTCCTCTACGACAGCGACTGGACCGCGCGCATTGCGCCACTGCCGCGCGAAGCCGACCTGCTGCGGGCCAGCCTCCGGATCGAGTTCAAGAAGCGCCAGTGGCGCGCCGATTTCAGCATCCCCCGTTACGCGATGTACACGCGTTTCGACTTCTATTACCCCTGGCTGGCCGCCCTTGCCGGCACGCTCAGCACCGCCTTGCTCTACGCGCTGTTCCAGACCATGGCCTCGTCGCGCCGCAGCGCCCTGCGCATGGCCGAGGACATGACGCGCGAGCTGCGCGCCAGCCAGTCCAAGCTGCAGGCCACCAACGAGAAACTACGCCAGCTGGCCGCGCATGCCGAACAGATCAAGGAAGGCGAACGCAAGCGCATCGCGCGCGAGATCCACGACGAACTCGCGCAGAACCTGCTGGCGCTGAAGATCGAGGCCGAGATCCTGGCCAACCGCACGCGCAGCCGCCATGGCCGCCTGCACGAGCGCGCCAGCGCGACGGTGCGCCAGATCGACCTCACCATCCGCAGCGTGCGCCAGATCATCAACGACCTTCGCCCGAACGTCCTCGACCTCGGCCTGGCCGCCGCAGTCGACTGGCAGGTCGCCGACTTCGCGCGCCGCACCGGCATCGAATGCGAACTGGTCGAAGACGAGACCGAACACCATCTCGATGACCAGTGCGCCACCGCGCTGTTCCGCATCCTGCAGGAGTCGCTCAACAACGTGGCGCGGCACGCGCGCGCGAGCCGCGTACGCATCGACCTGCACCAGCACGCCGACATGCTGACCATGACCATCCGCGACAACGGTATCGGCATGCAGCCTGGCAGCCGCAACCGCAGCGGGTCCTTCGGCCTGGTAGGCATCGAAGAACGCGTCAATATCCTTGGCGGCAGCTTCTCGATCAGCAGTGGTCCCGACACGGGCACCACCATCGTCGTCAGCATTCCCTTGGCGGCACATGCATCCGACTCGCCCTCCCTCTCCTCGCAGGACAATGAGGTCACGTTTCCGCTGATTGCCTAGGTCCCTGGCGCTTTTTTTCCTGTGTTGTCGTGTTTCTACACAGCAGTTTCTTGGTTGACAGAGGTCAACATTGGAACTGACCGTACGCAGGACAATTTTTCTCACTGGCACCGCTCAACACAGGGTGCCTGGCTTCCGATTAACGCCCACCCTCATCCAGGAGGACCCTCTGCAGTACCGCTTCAACTAGGGATAAAAAAGAGTGCCTCAACCAACAGATCTACAACAAAAGGTGATAACTATGTTGACCAATGAATTCGCAGCTTTCGAAACGCTGGATCTCGATCCGATCAAAATGAAACTGATGCATGTGCACTCCGGCGAAGGCTGGACCGCGCTGCGCGCCGATGCCGTGGAGACGGAATACCGCCGTTTCCTCTTCCTGATGAAGAAGTACCCCAATGCAGAGGCATCGCCAACGGTTGACGTGGATATCTTCTGGCACTACCACATCCTCGACACGCTGAAGTACGCCCGCGACTGCGAAGCCGTGTTCGGCTACTTCCTGCACCACTATCCCTATGTCGGCATGGGCGCCAGTGCGAACGATGACGACCACGCCGCCGGCGGAGAGCGCATGCGCAGCATCTACGAAGCGGAATTCGGCACCGGGGCTGCGGCCAACAGCGCGCACGCATACTGCGCCGGGCCGGGCATGCCGCGCGAAGCTGCCATCGCCGCTTACGCATACTGCGCCGGACCGGGCAAACTGCGCCAGGCTAGCGACGCCGCGTTCGCATACTGCGCCTCGCCAGGCACGCCGCGCGAAGCTGCCAACGCTGCCCACGCATATTGCGCCGCGCCGGGCAAGCCGCGCGAAGCCGCCAACGCCGCCGCCTACGCCTACTGCGCCTCGCCGGGCCAGCCGCGTGAAGCCGCCAATACTGCCTATGCATACTGCGCCTCGCCGGGCCAGCCGCGCGAAGCCGCCAACACTGCCTATGCATACTGCGCCTCGCCAGGCCAGCCGCGCGAAGCCGCCAACGCTGCCTACGCATACTGCGCCGCGCCGGGCCAGCCGCGCCAGGCTGCCAGGGCGACCTACGCGTACTGCGCGTCGCCGGGTACCCCGCGCGAAGCCGCCAACGCTGCGTATGCCTACTGCGCCTCGCCGGGCAAGCCCACGCAGGTACAGCGTGACGCCGCAGCAGGCAAGGAACTGGCACACGCCGCCTGAACCCTTCCCCTCACGGCCGGGTGGCGACGTTTGCGTCCCCCCGGCCGTTCTTTTTGGCGCTGTCACCGCTACGTGTAGAAATTGAACTGCTGAGCCGCATGGATGTCCAACCTGGGTCGATGATCAGGAGGGACCATGAATGCCGCCGGCTTTCGTCGTTTGCTGCAGCAGGCAGGCTTGCTCAGCCGCCAGCAACGATCACTGCTGATCGAATTCCTGCGCCCGGCGCTTGGCCTGGATCAGGTGTGCGAAGCCATCGATGGGGCCCGGCCTGTTCCCCTGTGTTGTCCCGGCTGTAGCGGCACTCGGCATTATTGTCACGGCCTCGATCGTGGGCTGCAGCGCTACCGCTGCCGCGCTTGCGGCCGCACCTTCAGCGCCTTGACCGGCACGCCTCTCGCCAGGCTGCGCCACCGCGCGAAATGGATCGACTACCTCAGGGACATGCTCGACTCTCGCAGCGTGCGCGCGGCAGCCAAGCGTATCGGAGTGCATCGCAACACCAGCTTTCGCTGGCGTCATCGATTCCTTGACGGGGCGCGGCTGGACCAGCCCGAGCGCCTCGCGGGCATTGCTGAGGCGGACGAGATGTTCATCCTCGAATCGCAAAAGGGTTCGCGCTGCCTGGACCGGCCTGCCCGCAAGCGCGGTGGCAGCGCACACAGCCGGGGCATCAGCCACGAGCACGACTGCATCCTGGTGGCCCGTGACCGCAACGGTCAGACCTGCTCCTGCGTGACCGGACGGGCTGCGGTCACGGCCAGGCAGCTGCACCGGCACCTGCTGCCCGTGCTCGACCCCGACGTCCTGTTGGTGACCGATGGGCATGTTGCGTACCGCACTTTCGCGCGCGAGGCCGGCATTGCGCATGCGTTTGTGAACCTGCGGGCCGGTGAGCGCATGCGCGGCGCCGTTCATGTGCAGAACGTCAATTCCTATCACCAGCGTCTGCGCAGCTGGCTTTCGCGTTTCCATGGCGTGGCCTCACGCTACTTGCCAAACTACCTTGGCTGGCGCTGGGCGCTCGATGAAGAGCGTATTACCGAGCCTGAGCATCTGCTGCGAGCAGCAATCGGCATTTTCCACATCCAACGCTGACAGCGCCTTCTTTTTTCAGGCCGCGAGCGGCTGCAGCGCGTCCGTAGGCTTGACCATCAGCGCACGCAGTTCACGAATGCTGAACTCGCTCTCCTCATGCATGCGCAGCAGCAGCGTGGCGCCGATCGGCAGGATGTTGTGGCGGATCTTGCTGATCACCGGCGGCGCCACTTCGAGCACGCGCGACAGGGCGGCGTCGTTCTTCAGGCGCAGCCTGGCGATGATGGCGTCGAGGAGACGGTTGGGGTCGTATTCCGCGCCGGGCGGAAGGCGTCTGATGGGCATGGGACTCTTTCAGGATTGTTAAATATTTGTCACTTTCCGTGATCTATCGCGATTTATTTGCATACAAGGCCGCAATGGCATCATTTGTATGGCTTTTCTCGTCAAGGGCGAAATGATACACATTCAGCATGTTATTTGCACAAGATGCTGCTGTTTTTGAAGGCATGCTCCAGACGTGCGCAGGCCTCCGAGGCAGGCCGGATGGATGGAAGATTGGAGAGGCCGTCCCGACCGGGGACGGCAAAGGCTTACTTCTTCTTGCCGGACTTGGCGAGGCTGGCCTGGTACAGGTTGCGCGCGTCCGTATGGGCGCGGTCGAGGGTGCGCATCTCGGGCTTGTCGTCGTGCGCCACGAAGTATTCCTTGTCCTGCGCATCGACGACGATCTTGATCGCGGCGGCGTCCGGGATGCCGTATTTTTCGACGATCAGGGTGGTCACTTCGTCGAGGTATTCTTCGTAGGTCATGCTGGCCTCTTTCATTGGGAGCCCGATTGTACTCCGCGCGCCAGCGCCGCGGCCACGTCGGGATAGCGCAGGCGCACGCGCAGCTCGCGCTTCAGGCGCGTATTGTCGAGGCGCCGCGACTCCGACATGAAGGACAGCAGCATCGGCGTGACCACCGCCTGCAGTTCGCTGCGCGGCAGGCGCGGCGGCCGCGCCAGGCCATATGCATCGGCCACGGCGTCGAAATACTCGCCCATCTTCATGCGGGTGTCGTCCACCGCATGCACCACGCGGCCCGGCAGGCCACGCAGCAGCGCCAGCGCGACGATGCGCGCCAGGTCGTCGGCGTGGATGTGGTTGGTGTAGACGTCGTCTTCCGGCCGCAGCGCCGGCGTGCCCTGTTCCAGGCGCTTGAGCGGCAGGCGGTCGGCGGCGTAGATACCCGGCACGCGCAGGATCGCCAGGCGCGCGCCATTCGCCACGGCCCAGGCGCGCAGCACCTGTTCGGCGTCGACGCGGCGCTGCGCGCGCGCATTGCGCGGCGCCACCGGGCGCGTCTCGCGTACCAGTTCGCCGCCGCAGTCGCCATACACGCCGCTGGTGCTCACGTAGACCAGGCGCCGGGCCTGGCCGAGGACGGCGACCAGGTGGCGCGTGCGCCGGTCGATGCCGCCCTCGGGCTGCGGCGGCGCCAAGTGCAGCACCCAGTCGGCCAGTCCGCGCAGGCGCTGCAGGCTCGCAGGCCGGTCGAGGTCGGCCACCACCGGCACCGCGCCGGCGGCGCGCAGCTCGGCGCAGCGCTCGCGCTGGCTGGTCAGGGCGAACACGCGGAAGCGTCCCGCGAGCAGGGGCAGCAGGCGCATGCCCACGTCGCCGCAGCCGACGACGAGCAGGCGCGGGCGTCCAAATGGCGTCGATTGGTTCTTCATGGGCTCAGGCCAGCAGCTCGTCGGCGGCGCTGGCCGCGGCGCAGGCCAGCACCGGCATGGCCACGATCAGGCCCAGCCCCAGCAGCAGCATCGACAACAGCAGCATCAGTGTGCCCAGCACCGCCACCGTCAGGAAGGGCAGCGGATTGCGCAGCGAAGCGGCCACGCTCAGGCCCAGCGCGCGCGCCACGCCGATTCTCCGTTCCACCACCAGCGCCGGCGCCAGCCACAGCGTCGACAAGGCCAGCCACACCAGCAGCTGGGCGGCGGCGAACGCATAGAACAGGCCCTTGCCGATATGCGCAGCGCTGTACATCCCCTGCATCGCGGCGCCGGCCCCGATCGCGCCGACGAGCATGAGCTGCGCCAGCGAGGCAAGGCCGACCACGATGGCGAGCGCCCACAGCGCCGGATTCTTCCAGACGCCGCTGCCGGCCAGGAAGACTTCGCCTCCGCGCGCCATGCGGCACCAGGCCGCGACAATGCCGAGGTAGACGGTGGCGAGGACAGGCACCAGGATGCTGGCCCGCGGGATGAACAGCCACAGGAGGATCAGCAGGCCGGCGCTGAGCACCGCCAAGGGCTGCCAGCGGCGCTGGAACATGGACCAGCCGGCAGCCAGCCAGGCCAGTCCCCGGCCGTGGGGCGCCTGGTGGATCGTCAGGGTCGGGGTATCGCTGGCTTGCATGGCGCTTCCTTCAAAGGGTCGGTTCGGTGCCGCAGGATTGTATCCCAGCCCGGGTAGCGTCTGCGGCCCCCGCCCTGCTCCGTGTAAAATAGCCAAGACATTCCAATAGCAACATCAGAGCATCCATTTATGACGTTCCAGATCACCGTCCAGCCCAGCGGCCACCAGTTCAGCTGCGAAGCCGACGAAACCGTCCTCTCCGCCGCGATCCGCGCCGGCATCGGCCTGCCTTACGGCTGCAAGAACGGCGCCTGCGGTTCCTGCAAGGGCAAGGTCCTCGAGGGCGAACTGACCCACAAGCCGCACCAGCAGCGCGCCCTGAGCGACATCGAGAAGACCCAGGGCATGTCGCTGTTCTGCTGCGCCGTGCCGCAACAGGACCTGGTGATCGAGGCGCGCGAAGTGGGCGGCAGCTCGGATTACCCGGTGCGCAAGATGCCGACCCGGGTCGCCGGCATTCGCAAGGCCGCGCCCGACGTGGCCATCGTCACGCTGCAGCTGCCGGCCAACGAGGCGCTGGCCTACCGCGCCGGCCAGTACATCGAATTCCTGCTCAAGGACGGCAAGCGCCGCGCCTACAGCATCGCCTGCGCGCCCTCGTTCAGCGGCCCGCTCGAACTGCACATCCGCCACCTGGCGGGCGGCCTGTTCACCGACCACGTGTTCGGCGCCATGAAGGAGCGCGACATCCTGCGCTTCGAAGGCCCGCTCGGCACCTTCTTCCTGCGCGAAGAGTCCGACAAGCCGATCGTGCTGCTGGCATCGGGCACCGGCTTCGCCCCGGTCAAGGCCCTGGTCGAGCACCTGATGCACCTGAAATCGACCCGCCCCGTGCGCCTGTACTGGGGCGGCCGCCGTCCCCAGGACCTGTACATGGACGAGCTGTGCCGCGCCTGGGAAACCACGCTGCCGGACTTCCAGTACGTGCCGGTGATCTCGGACGCGCTGCCTGAAGACGCCTGGCAGGGCCGCGCCGGCTACGTGCACGCGGCCGTGATGCAGGACATCCCGGACCTCTCGGGCTACCAGGTATACGCATGCGGTGCGCCCATCATGGTGGAATCGGCGCGGCGTGACTACGTGGCGCAGTGCGGACTGCCGGAAGACGAGTTCTTTGCGGATGCATTTACGTCCGAGGCGGACCTCGCGTAGCGTGGGCGGGTCTCCCGCCCACGCGGTGATAGTTAGCGGCGAGATCATCCGGCGCGAAACAGGAGCTAGGACCGATCACCGCGTGGGGTGCATCGTGCCGGTGGCACGATGCACGAGCCGCCCACCCTACGAAAGTCCAAATTTCGGGCACAATGCATAGCGATCCCTAGCATTGTCCCGAAAGCCCTTCATGTCCCTGCTGTCCTCGTCCAGCGGCCTGGCCGTTCTGCGTAACCGCAACCTCTCGTTCTACCTCTCGGCGCGCTTTCTCGGCACCCTCGCGGTGCAGATGCAGAGCGTGGCCATCGGCTGGCAGGTCTACCAGATCACGCGCAGCCTGTTCGACCTCGGCCTGATCGGCCTGGCCCAGTTCGCGCCCTTCCTGGTGCTGATCCTGTGGGCCGGCCACGTGGCCGACCGCTATAACCGCCGCAACATCGTCCTGCTGTGCATGGCCACGCAACTGCTGTGCAGCCTGCTGCTGGTGGGCTTCACGGCCAGCGGCAGCAGCGTGGTGTGGCCGGTGTTCGCGATCCTGGTGCTGTTCGGCTCCGCGCGCGCTTTCATGATGCCGGCCTCGCAGGCGGTGCTGAAGAACCTGGTGCCGGACCGCGACTTCAGCCAGGCCGTGGCCCTGAGTTCCTCGACCTTCCACGTGGCCGTCATCGCCGGCCCGATCATCGGCGGCCTGCTGTACGCCTTCGGCCCGATGACGGTGCACATGGTGGCCGCCAGTCTGCTCACGGTCGCGGTGCTGTGCATGGCCGGCACCCGCGCCGCGCCGCAGGCGCGCAGCCAGGGGCCGGTGAGCCTGGCGTCGCTGCTGGAAGGCCTGCGCTTCGTGTGGTCGCGCCCGATCGTGCTGGGTGCGATCTCGCTCGACCTGTTCGCGGTGCTGTTCGGCGGCGCCACCGCCCTGCTGCCGGCCTACGCCCACGACGTGCTGCACGCCGGCCCAGAAGCGCTCGGCCTGCTGCGCACCGCACCGGGCCTGGGTGCGGCCCTGTGCTCGATCCTGCTGGCCTTCTTCCCAATCACGCGCCGGGTCGGCCTGTGGATGTTCGGCGGCGTCGCCGTGTTCGGCCTGTGCACCCTCGTCATGGGCATGACCGACAGCTTCCCGGTGGCCCTCGGCGCCCTGTTCCTGCTCGGCGCGGGCGACATGGTGAGCGTCTACATCCGCCACCTGCTGGTGCAGTACGAAACGCCGGACGACATCCGCGGCCGCGTCAGCGCGGTCAATTCGGTGTTCATCGGCGCCTCCAACGAGCTGGGCGAATTCGAATCCGGCGTCACCGCCGGCTGGCTCGGCCTGGTGCGCGCCATCCTGCTCGGCGGCGCCGCCACGCTCGCCGTGACCGGCCTGTGGGCGCTGCTGTTCCCGGTGCTGTCGCGCATGGACCGCTTCCCTCACCACGAGAAAGAACAGGAGCGGGCCAGGGCATGAAGCGCCCCGTGCTGAGCGTGCTGGTGGTGGAGGACCACCCGACCATCGCCCGCCAGCTGGTCGGCTTTCTCGAGGGGCTCGGCTGGCAGCCGGACCACGCGGGCACCGGAGAGCTGGCCATCCGGCTCGCTACCACGCAGCCCTACGACGTGGTGCTGCTCGACCTGAACCTGCCCGACATCGACGGCCTGCAGGTATGCCGCGCAATCAAGGCCGGGGCGCCGCGCAACGTGCCGGTGCTGATGCTGACGGCGCGCGACGCGTTCGAAGACAAGGCGCAGGGCTTTCGCGAAGGCGCCGACGACTATGTGCCCAAGCCTTTCGACCTGCGCGAAGTCGCCCTGCGCTGCGAGGCCTTGGCCCGGCGCGGCGCCCTCTACCAGCCGCAGGAGCTGCGGGTCGGGCCATTCACGCTGATGCCGCGCGAACGGCGCGCACTCTACGGCGACGCACCGCTGGCGCTGACCCAGACCGGCTTCGCCATCCTGCTTATGCTGTGCCGCGAGCACCCGCATCCGGTGCCGCGCTCGGCGCTGGTCCAGCACTTGTGGGGTGCGACCCCGCCCGACAGCGATGCGCTGAAGTCGCACATCTACACGCTGCGCAAGACGCTGGAAGCGGCCGCCGGCCGCAAGATCCTGGCCACCATCCTGCAGCTCGGCTACCGCCTCGACCTGGATCCGCCCGGCGATGCTTAGATCGATCCGCCGCAGCCTGTTCGCCGCGCTGGCCGGCTTCACGGTCCTGATCTGCCTGGGTTATACGGGCCTGGCGGTGGTGATCGCCTACGTCACCGAAGACATGCTGGTCGGGCGCCTGCTGGAACGCGAGGCCCGGGCCATCGAGCAGCACGCCGCCCGCCACGGCGCGCTGCCGCGCCCGTCCAGCGACCTGGTCGCCATCCACGCCAGCCACGCGAGCCTCCCCGCGGCGGTACTCGCCGCCACCACTCCCCTGCAGGAACGCGCCGAAATCTTTACCGACACCGGCCAGCACTACCACCTCCTGGCGCGCGAGCTGCCGGGCCAAGGCCGCGTCTACCTGCTGGCCGATGTCGCGCCGGTGCTGGTGGTGTCGAAAGTGGTGCAGGACGTGGGTGGGGTGCTGATCTTCGTCGCGCTGCTGCTGATCGCGCTGGCCCTGCTGCTGGCCTGGCTGCTGGCGCGGCGCCTGGTGCTGCCGCTGCAGGTGCTCGCGCGCGAAGCGCAGGCCCTGGCGCCCGGCGCCACGCCCGCCTTCAGCGCGCGCGGGCGGCTTGACGAGATCGGCGTGCTGGCCGAGCGCCTCGACACCAGCTTCGGCGCGCTGCAGGCCGCGCTGAGCCGCGAGCACGATTTCACGCGCGACGTCGGCCATGAACTGCGCACGCCCCTGACGGTCATGCGCAACACGCTGGTCCTGAGCGAAGGCCGTGCGCTCGGCCCCGAGGAACTGGCGCAGCTGCGCAGCGGCCTGCACGACATCGGCGCCACCATCGACGTCCTGTTCGCGCTGGCGCGCAGCCAGCAGCTCGGCCAGGAAAACGTCGACCTGTGCGCCGTCATCGAGACCTGCCTGCTGCGCCTGCCCGGCGCAGAGGATTGGCACGAGGAGCGCTTCAGCCTGTCCTTGCCGGAGCGGCTGCCGGTGCTCGGCAACCGCCAGCTGGCCGGCATCCTGCTCAACAACTGCATCGGCAATGCCCTGTTCCATGGCGGGCCGCAGGTCGTGCTCGCGATCGCGTGGGAAAACGGGCGGCTGTGCATCGCCAACAGCGTGGATGGAGAGCGGCGCGGCCAGGTCCAGGGCTTCGCGCACGGACAGCTGCTGTTGCTGCGCGCGGCGCAGGCCATGGGCTGGGACATCGCCTTTCATCCGGGCGTCAAGGACTACCGGGTCGAGATCACGCCGCGCCACGCGGCCTGAAAAAGCGGGCGGATTTCACCGCGATTTCACCTGAGGATCCGTACGCTGGTGGCTCCATCACTACGGAGTCGCCATGAAACACATCCTGATCGCCTTCCTCGTCCTCGCCGCCGGGTGCGGCAGCGCGCTCGCCCAGGTGAGCAGCCTGGTCCACAAGGAAGAAAAACGCCGCTACATCGTCTATACCCCGCCTTCGTACGCGAGCGACACCCGGCCCTACCCGGTCGTCTTCAACTTCCACGGCAGCGGCATGAGCATGGCCGAGCAAATGCTGTACACCGGCATGAACCGGGCCGCGGACCGGCACCGCTTCATCGTGGTCTACCCGAAAGGCATCAAGGAAGACTGGAACGTCGGCTTCGGCCAGCCCTACCTGGGCGGCAGCGACGACGTCGGCTTCACCGAGGCGCTGCTCGCCAAACTCAGGAAGGACTACCGCATCGATGCCAGCCGCGTATACGCCACCGGCCTGTCGCGCGGCGGCTTCTTCGCGCTGCGCCTGGCGGCCGAGCTGCCGCAGACCTTCGCCGCCGTGGCCTCGGTGGGCGGACCCACGCCGGAGCCGGTGGTCCAACACCACGGCAAGCCGGGCAAGGTAGGCGTGATGCTGGTCCACGGCAGCGCCGACCAGGTGGTCGCCTACGACGGCAAGGCCACTGGATACCTGTCCGCCGTCGACAGCCACCGCTACTGGCTCAAGCACAACGGGCTGCTGGCCAGCGCCGAGCAGTCGCGCGTGCTCGACACCGACAAAGCCGACGGCACCGAGGTCCACTACCTGGAACAGGGCGATGCCGACACGCGGGTGGCCCTGGTAACGGTCAAGGAGGGGGGCCACACCTGGCCGGGCGCCGATGCCTTCAATGTGGGCCTGCCGATCGGAAAGACCACGCGCGACGTCGATGCCAACGAGCTGATGTGGCAGTTCTTCCAGCGGCACCGCCGCTGAGGCGACTCCTGAATATGGTCGGCCTTGCAACTTGCGGGGCCGACCCCACCTGTCATAACGGGACGCGGCCAAAATCGCGCCGCAGGTAAGATGTAAGCGTTATGACAACAGGAGCAATCACATGCAGATCAACGTCAATACCGACCGCACCATCACCAACCACCAGGGCCTGGACGAACACGTGGAAACGGTTGTCCGCAGCTCGATCGATCGCTTTGGCGAGCACATTACCCGTGTGGACGTGCATCTGAGCAATGAGAACAGGGAAAAAGGCGCCGACGGCGGCAACTATTGCATGATGGAAGCACGCGTCAGCGGCTACCAGCCGATCGTCGTCCATGAGCACTCCGACGACCTGCGCCAGTCGATCAAGAACGCCGGCGGCAAGCTGGCGCGCGCCCTCGACAGCGCCCTCGGCCGCCTGCAGGACAAGAACAAGCATACCTCCCCGGCCATCGACGATCCGCTGTCGGACAAGCACCTGACCGATTCGTGATCCACTCGCGCACGCCCTGCTCCTGGGCGTGCGCGTGTATCAGGCAGCGCCTTCCACCATCGCCCGCAGCTCGCGCAGGTAGCGCAGGCCGGCCAGTGCGCGGCTGCCGTACCACGACATCATCTCTCCGTCGACCAGGAACACCGGGATGCCGAGCTGCTTCTCGAGCGCGTCCGCATGCGCTTCCGTAAAGCGGTAGGGTTCGGTCGACAGCAGCACCGCATCGAGCTGGTCGACCAGCCCTTCCGACCACTCGAAGCGCGGATAGCGCGCCTGGCCCAGGTCCGGCACGCGCCAGCCCAGTTCGGCCAGCATGGCGGCGATGTAGGTGTCTTTCGATACGCTCATCCACGGGTCTTGCCAGATGCAGTACAGGACGGTGCGTTGCGGCGCCCGTGGCATGGCCTGCAGGGTCGCGTATTCCTGTTCGAAGGCAGTGCACCAGCGTTCGGCCGCCCCTTCCACGCCGAAGATTCCTCCCATCAGGCGCGCCAGCGCCAGGTTGTCCGTTGGGACCAGCGGGTGGGTGACGACGATGTTCGGCACGAACTCCGCCAGCCGCTCGACGGTCGGCTTTTCGTTCTCGTCGATGTTCACCACCAGGTGGGTCGGCGCCAGCTTGCGAATCTTTTCGATGTTGACGTCCTTGGTGCCACCCACTTTCGAGATACGCTCGACGATGTCCTTCGGATGGATGCAGAAGCCGGTGCGGCCGACCAGTTGCTGCGCCAGGCCGAGCTCGCACAGCAGTTCGGTGATCGAGGGCACCAGCGAGACGATGCGGGCGCCCTGCGCCGGAGGGTGGGAATGGCCGAGCGCGTCGATGTAATGGGAGGAATTCGTCATGGCCGCCATTTGACCACTGTTGTTTCTGGAACGCCACCCCATCCGCATGAGTTGCAATGGGTTATCATTCCATGTCGTAATGACGCTTTCATTAGAGAATCCCCTTGGACCCGATCGGCACCTTCGGTGCATCCCCCTACGCCGTGCGCGACCTGCAGCTGTTCCGCGACGCCGACGACCCGGCCGTCACGGCCGCGCTCGCCCCTTGCACGGTGCTGCGCGTGGCGGCCGGCCAGCGGGTCGAGGACGGCCTGCGCGCGCGCCTCTACATCGTGCTGTCCGGCACGCTGGAGGTGGCGCCGGACGCCCACAGCGGCAATGAGGATACGGGCGTCACCCACGTGCTGCCCGGCGAAAGCGTGGGCGAGCAGGCGGTGCTGGACGACGCGGTCAACCTGGCGGCAATGACGGCGCTGGAAGACTGCGAACTGCTGGTGATCGAACCGGAACTGGTGTGGCAGCTGATCGACCGCTCCAACGTGCTGGCGCGTAACCTGCTGCGCCTGCTGTCCTTCCGCGTGCGCGCCGCCAACGCCCAGCTCAGGCGGCGCCAGAAGCTGGGCGAGTTCTACCGCCAGCTCTCGCTCAACGACGGCCTGACGGGCCTGTACAACCGCGCCTGGCTCAACGAAATGCTGCCCAAGCTGGCTGCACGGGCGGGCCAGGACGGCAGCCCGCTCTCGGTCATCATGATCGACCTCGACCACTTCAAGCGCTTCAACGATACCCACGGCCACATCGCCGGCGACGCCGCCCTGTCCGCCGCCGCGAACATCATCCGCGAGTCGCTGCGTCCCTCCGACTTTGCCGTACGCTACGGCGGCGAAGAACTGATGGCGGTGCTGCCCGATACCCAGACCGGCCTGGCCGAGATGGTGGCGCAGCGCCTGGCCGAACGCCTGCGCACGGCCATCGTGTTCCCCGACATGCGCCTGCCGCTGCCCCACATTACCGGCTCGTTCGGCGTGGCCAGCCTGCCGCTCGGCGGCACCGAGCACGAGCTGGTGGCGGCGGCCGACGCCGCCCTGTACCGCGCCAAGCAGGCCGGTCGCGACCGCGTCAGCATTTAGTTCGGTCTCGAGCGCTGATCGCGACGGCTGACGCCGCGCCCATTCTGTGCCACCATGGCGCCTGCCCGCTACAGCACAACAATTCATGAGCACGCATACCTTCCTCTGGCACGACTATGAAACCTTCGGCGCAGTCCCCCGCCGCGACCGCCCGGCCCAGTTCGCAGCCATCCGCACCGACGCCGAACTGAACGAGATCGGCGAACCGATCATGCTGTACTGCCAGCCGGCGCCGGACTTCCTGCCCGATCCGCAGTCCTGCCTGATCACCGGCATCACGCCCCAGCACTGCCTGGAACACGGCGTGCCGGAACACGAATTCGCCCGCCACATCGAGGCCGCCTTCAGCGAGCCGGGCACGGTCGGGGTCGGCTACAACACGATCCGCTTCGACGACGAAGTGACTCGCCACCTGTTCTGGCGCAACCTGATCGACCCGTATGCGCGCGAATGGCAGAACGGTTGCGGCCGCTGGGACCTGCTGGATGTGGTGCGCATGACCTATGCGCTGCGTCCCGACGGCATCGAGTGGCCGATGAAGGAAGACGGCAAGCCCAGCTTCCGGCTGGAAGACCTGAGCAGGGCCAACGGCCTGGTGCACGACGCAGCCCACGACGCGCTGTCGGACGTGCGCGCCACCATCGCCCTCGCCCGCCTGATCCGGCAAAAGCAGCCGAAGCTGTTCGACTTCTGCCTGGAACTGCGCCGCAAGGACCGCGTCGCCGCCGAGATGGGCCTGCACCTCGAGCCGGCGCAGCGCCAGCCCTTCCTGCACGTGTCCGGCATGTTCCCGGTCGAATACGGCTGCCTGGGCCTGGTGTGGCCGCTGGCCCAGCATCCGACCAACAAGAACGAGGTCCTGGTGTGGGACTGCCGCCATGATCCATCGGAACTGTTCGACCTGGACATCGACACCATCCGCACCCGCATGTTCACCCGCAGCGCCGACATGCCGGAAGGGATGACGCGCCTGCCGATCAAGAGCGTGCACCTGAACAAGTCGCCGATGCTGGTAGGGAACCTCAAGACCCTGCACCCGAGCATGGCGGCGCGCTGGGACATCGACCTGGAACGCGGCCGCGCCCATGCGGCCCTGGCAGCGGCCGGGCGCAATATGGCGGCGATCTGGGCCGAGGTGTTCAAGAAGCCGGCGTCGAGTGACGAGGTCGATGTGGACGAAGACCTGTACGGCGGTTTTGTCGGCAACGGCGACCGGCGCAAGCTGGAGTCGCTGCGTGCCGAAAAACCGCAGGCCCTGGCCGGCATGCGGCCCTCGTTCGAAGACGAGCGCCTGGGCGAGCTGTTCTTCCGCTACCGCGCCCGCAACTTCCCGCAGACCCTGTCGGAAGCGGAAATGCAGCAGTGGGAGGCGCACCGCGCGGCGCGCCTGTTCGATGGCGCGAACGGGGCGCGGACGGTGGACCAGCTGTTTGCAGAGATCGATGCGCTGTCCGAGAATGCGGACGAGCGGGCGGAAGAGATCCTGGGGGCGCTGTATGACTATGCGGAGGGGATTGCGCCGAGCAGGTATTGATGTTTGGTTCGCATCTGCACAACGAACTTGGGTCCCGGCCTGCGCCGGGAGTCATGGGCGCCAGTGGCGTTCATGACGGTTCTTAGGCTAACTCAAGAATATCGTTACCGTACTTTCAAGCGTTAGCCTGAGCACGTCATCCCGGCGCAGGCCGGGATCCAATTTCTTCAGCAATCCACCAGCGTAACCTTACCCCCGCGCCCCATTAATCGCATCCCGCGTCTCCATCGCCACCCGCCGCGCCGCCGCCGCGAAATCCTCACCCGCCTGAGGCGCCGCATACAGGATCGCCCGCGACGAATTGATCATCATCCCGGCCCCATTCGCCGTACGCCCCGCCTTGACGGTCGCCTCCACATCCCCACCCTGCGCCCCGACACCCGGGATCAACAGCGGCATATCGCCCACCAGCTTGCGCACCTGCGCGATCTCTTCCGGGAAGGTCGCCCCCACCACCAGCGCCAGCTGGCCGTTGCGGTTCCACTTCGTGGCCACCAACTCGGCCACGTGCTGGTACAGCGGGCGTCCGCCCACGTCCAGGAACTGCAGGTCGGAGCCGCCCGCGTTCGAGGTGCGGCACAGCACGATCACGCCACGGTCGGCCCACTCCAGGTAGGGCTCGACCGAATCGAAACCCATGTAGGGGCTGACCGTCACCGCATCCGCGCCATAGCGATCGAAGGCTTCGCGCGCGTACTGGTGGGCGGTGGCGCCGATGTCGCCGCGCTTGGCGTCGAGCACCAGCGGGATGTGCGGATAGCGTTCACGCAGGTAGCGGCAGATTTCTTCCAGCTGTGCTTCCGCACCGAGCGCCGCGAAATAGGCGATCTGGGGCTTGAAGGCGCAGGCCAGGTCGGCGGTAGCGTCGATGATCGCCTTGCAGAACTGGACGATGCCGTCCGGCTGTCCCTGCAGGTGGGCGGGGAAGCGCGCCAGGTCAGGGTCGAGTCCGACGCACAGCAGGGAATTGTTGCGGGTCCATGCAGCGGATAGTTTGTCGATGAAAGTCACGTCGGGCCCCTTGATGGTCGAATATTGCAAACCCAATATTGTACCCGCGAGCCATGCCGCTCCACGATGATGCGCCAGAAGATCTTTACATCATGTATATTTTGACCATTCGACAACTTGCCATGGACAAAACGATCATGACATCTACCCTCTTCTCCCGTTGGACCCGTACCCTGGCCGTGGCCCTCCTGACCGGCACCCTGCTGTCGGGCTGCGGCTATAACGAGTTCCAGACCAAGGACGAGGCCACCAAGGCGGCCTGGGGCGAGGTGGTGAACCAGTACCAGCGCCGCGCCGACCTGATTCCAAACCTGGTGAACACCGTGAAGGGCTATGCCTCGCACGAGCGCGAAACCCTGGAATCGGTCACCCGCGCACGCGCCGCCGCGACCAGCTTCCAGATCACGCCGGAAGTGCTGAACGACCCGGCCGCCTTCCAGAAATTCCAGCAGGTGCAGGGCGAGCTGTCCGGCGCGCTGTCGCGCCTGATGGCCGTCTCCGAAAAGTATCCAGACCTGAAGGCCGACACCAGCTTCCGCGACCTGCAGTCGCAGCTGGAAGGCACGGAAAACCGCATCACGGTCGCGCGCCAGCGCTACATCGCTTCGGTGCAGGACTATAACGTCACGGTCCGCAAGTTCCCGACCAACCTGACGGCCATGATGTTCGGCTACGAAGCCAAGCCCTCGTTCACGGTCGAGAACGAGAAGGCGATCTCGACGGCGCCAACGGTCGACTTCGGCAAGTAAGCGGACGTACACGATGCAGCTAGCTAGCGGCCAACTTCTGCGTTTCCTGCGTTCCCTGTGGCTCCTGCTGCTGGCGGGCCTGCTGGCCGGCCCGGCTGTTGCGCAGCTGAAGCCTGTGCCGCCGCTCACGGGGCGGGTGGTGGACGAAGCCGGCATGCTCGACGCCAGCCAGCGCGAGCGCCTCACGGCCGTGCTGGCCGACTACGAGGCGCGCACCGGCAGCCAGATCGCGGTCCTGCTGGTCAAGTCGACCGAACCGGAAGCCATCGAACAGTTCAGCATCCGCGTCACCGACGCCTGGAAGCTCGGACGCAAGGGCATCGACGACGGCGTGCTGCTGATGGTAGCGCGCGACAACCCGAGTTCGCTGCGGCGCCTGCGCATCGAGGCCGGACGTGGCGTGCAGGGCGTGCTCACCGACGCCCAGTCGAAACGCATCCTGCAGGACGTGATCGCTCCGCACTTTCGCCAGAACCATTATTACGAAGGCTTGGTGGCCGGCGTGGGCGCCATCGCGACCTTGCTGAACAAGGAAAGCTTCCCGGCCCCGGCCCAGCAGCAGCTGCCGCAGCGCCAGGTCCAGCAGGATAGCGGCGGTTTTTCGCTGTTCGGCATCATCCCGCTCCTGATCGGCTTCTTCGTACTGCGTTCGCTCTTCAAACCGCGCCGCAGCCGGCTGTCGCCCAACCACTGGGGCCATCGCCGCAGCAGCGGGCTGGGCGACGTCGCCACCGGCATCATCCTCGGTAACGTCCTGGGCGGCATGGGCCGTGGCGGCGGCTTCGGCGGCGGCGGTGGCGGATTCGGTGGCGGCGGCTTTTCCGGCGGTGGAGGCAGCTTCGACGGCGGCGGCGCCTCGGGAGACTGGTAATGGGTTTCACACAACGATTCAAGCGCGCCTGGCGCCACCTGGGCAGCAGCAGCGCGGACGCCAAACGGGCCTTCCCCGAGGCGACCCTTGGCGCAATCACCGAGGCCATCACGGCCGGCGAACAGACCCACCGCGGCGAAGTGCGCCTGATCGTCGAGAAGGCCCTGCCTTTCGACGACGCCTGGGACGGCGTCACCAATCGCCAGCGCGCGCTGGCCCTGTTCGCCGACTACGGCGTGTGGGACACGGAAGACAATTGCGGCGTGCTCATCTATATCAACCTGGCCGAGCACAAGGTCGATATCGTGGCCGACCGCGGCATCGACCGCCGGATCGACAGCGCCACCTGGCAGGCGGTGTGCCGCACCATGACCGAGGGCTTCAAGGCCGGCCGCTTCCACGACGCGACCCTGGCCGCCATCGGCCAGGTGAACGAACTGCTGCGCCAGCACTTCCCGGCGAACGGCAACCGCAGCAACGAATTGCCGGACAAGCCGCTGATGCTGTGAGCCGGCGGCCGGAGCGGCGGCGCTTCGGCTGCCTGTTCGATTGAGGCAGGTCTGCATTCGGCCGCCGCAGCTCACTACGATCGGAGCATTCCTGGATGATGCAGACCGCCTTGGCCAATCAGACCACGACCACCCCGCCTCGCCTGGCGCGCTGGCATCCCCGCATCGCACCCCGGCCCCTGCTTGCCGCTACCTGCCTGGGCGCCTGCATGGGCTTGCTGGGCACGCTATGCGCGCTGCTCGTGCTCGGCCTGGCCCTGCAGTTCCTGCCGCCCGAACTATGGGGCGATTCCGCCGCAGCCAGCCTTGCCGGGCTCGGCCAGGACAGGATCTTCGTGCTGGCGATTCTGTATGCGCCGGTGATCGAAACCCTGCTCGGGCAGCTGCTGCCGGTGGAGCTGGCGCGGCGCCTCGGCGCGCCAGCCCTTGCCTGCGTGCTGCTGAGCGGCCTGGTATTCGGATGCGGCCACCTGGTAAACGGCGGCCTGGTCCACGCGCTGACGACGTTTTTCAGCGGTATGGTCTTTGCCTGCGCCTATCTGGCGATGCGCTGGCTCGGCATCGGACCCGCCTTCCTGGCGGCAGGCAGCGCGCACGCCGTACAGAACGGCACAATCCTGTATCTCATCGCACCCCTGTTTCCAGGAAGCGCCTAGCAGTCGCCAGCCAACCAGCCCGTGGAGGCGGAATGAAACGCTGTATCCCTTTGCTCGCGATCCTGATGGCACTGGTGTGCCCGCCCTCGCCCGCCGCCGAGCCGGTACTCGCCCTGAAGGCCGGCCGCGTATTCGACAGCCGCGCCGGACGCGTGGGCGGCCCCCAGGTCATCCTCGTCGAAAAAGGCCGGATCAGCGCGATGGGCCCCGGGCTTGCGATCCCCGACGGCGCGACCGTCATTGACCTGAGCGGCTACACGGTGATGCCGGGCCTGATCGAAGCCCATGCCCACCTGCTGCAGGAGCATCCCGGCGACGAGCACAATACGCTGACGGTCACCAAGGCGGTGGTCATGGAAGGCGATCCGCTGCGCGCACTGCGCGGCGCCGCGCGTGCCCGCAGTTATCTCGAGGCCGGCTATACCACCGTCCGTGACCTCGGCAACGCCGGGCGCTTCGCCGACGTGGCGCTCAAGCGCGCCATTGACGAGGGCTCGGTGCCCGGCCCCCGGCTGTTCGTCTCCGGTCCCGGACTGGCGCCCGAAGGGGGCCAGGTGCCGAACCTGGCGCCGGGCCACGCCGGCCTCATCGACGGCGACTACCGCATCGTGCGCGGCGCCGAGGATGCGCGCATCGCAGTGCGCGAGAACGTCTACCATGGAGCCGACCTGATCAAGATCTATTCGAACAGCTCGCCCAACCGCACCCTGCTCTCGCTGGCGGAGATGAAGGCCATCGTCGAGGAAGCGCATCTGTACAAGCTGAAGGTCACCGCGCACGCCACCACCGACGAAGCGATCGAACGCGCGCTCGAAGCCGGCGTCGACGCCATCGAGCATGGCTACAAGCTCAGCGACACCACGCTCAGGCAGATGCAACGTAAAGGCGTGTTCCTGGTGCCGACCGACATGGATGTGTCGCTGGCCGAAAAGCAGGTGCGCAAGCTGAACATGCCGCTGACGCGCGAACAGGTCGTCGGCCTGGCCAAGCCCTATCATGAACGCCTGCGGCGCGCGCGCGACACCGGCGTCACCATCGCCGCCGGTTCGGACATGTACATGGGACTGGGGCCATCGCGCGGAGAAGCGGCCAAGCGGGTGCTGTTCGCCTATGCCGAAGCGGGACTGGGCACGCGCGAGATCCTGCAGGCGGCCACCATCAACAATGCGCGCCTGCTCGACCAGGAGGGGCTGGGCGTGCTGGCCGAGGGCGCGCACGCGGACATCATCGCCGTGGACGGCAATCCCCTCGACGAGCTGGCGGCGATCGAACGGGTCGTTTTCGTCATGAAGGGCGGCGTGGTGGCGAAGGCCTTGCCCCGCTAGCCAGCGCCCTGCCGCGCAAGATCGATACAATGGCGGCTTTCCTGTTTTCCATGAAAGTATGCACGCCATGAAACTAGCCAACAAAACCGCCATCGTGACCGGCGCCAGCCAGGGCATCGGCCTCGCGTGCGCTACCCGCCTGGTGCAGGAAGGCGCGCGCGTCATGCTGGTAGACATCCGTCCGGAGGGCGCGGATGCTGCCGCGGCGCTCGGCGAGGCGGCGCGTTTCTACCAGGCGGACGTCAGCATCAAGACCGAGGTCGACGCAATGGTTGCCGCCACCCTGGCAGCCTTTGGTCAGATCGATATCCTCGTCAACAATGCCGGCGTCACCCATGCGGCCAGCTTCCTCGACCTGGAAGAAGACGACTTCGACCGCGTCCTGCGCATCAACCTGAAGTCGATGTTCC
The DNA here is from genome assembly GCF_020707265.1 of Massilia sp. IC2-477. Taxonomy (GTDB): domain Bacteria; phylum Pseudomonadota; class Gammaproteobacteria; order Burkholderiales; family Burkholderiaceae_D; genus Telluria. The sequence goes on along the minus strand of NZ_JAJFEQ010000001.1, from coordinate 496,627 downwards.
TGTGCAGCCAGGCGGCCGCACGCGAGATGGTGAAGCGCCAAGCCGGCTGCATCATCAACATGTCCAGCGTGAACGCCGAGCTCACCATCCCGAACCAAGTGCCGTATGTCGTGTCGAAAGGCGGCGTCAACCAGCTGACGCGCGTGGCCGCGATCAGCCTGGCCGAACATGGCATCCGCGTGAACGCCATCGGCCCTGGAACCATCCTGACCGAGCTCGCCAGGAAAGCCGTGCTCGGCAGTCCGGAAGCGCGCCACACGATCCTGTCGCGCACGCCGCTCGGACGCTGCGGCGAACCCGAGGAAGTGGCCGCCATCTGCGCCTTCCTGGCGAGCGATGACGCCTCTTACATGACGGGCCAGACCCTGTACGCCGACGGTGGCCGCATGGCGCTGAACTACACCGTGCCGGTGCGCGACTAGGAGCGCCTACACGCTCCGGGGCGGCAGGAACGGCTTGTCGGAACAGATATATGAAAAAACCATGTCTGGTATCCGTATTCTAAATTGGACATATATCGGGCCGGCCAACATAATGGCACCTGTCTCCACTATTCTCCTCCAAGAAAATAGTTTTAAGCCCGCCTAGAGCGGGCTTTTTTTTTGCCCTTCGCGACCGCGCGTCCTGCGCGATATTGTTGAGATCATGGCCGGGCCGTACAGTTCGGGCACAGCGGCTCGCATTTGATCCCTGTCACAGCGTGGTCACAATCAAGCCATATACTTTGAATCACCTGCCGTACACGCAACCGATATGCCTGATGGCAGCAGGTGTGCTGCACCAGCGTGCAACACACCAACCGATTACGTCTCTTGGCCCGATCTTGGGTTGTGCCCACCAGTTCCTGGTGGGCATTTTTTTCTTCAGTGGCAAGGCACCAACAAAAACTTCCGGCAAGGCTTGAAGCCGCGCCGTATTTGGCTATCATGAATCTCCCGCCCTGCGATTTTCCTCATCTGCAGGGTTGCGGAGACAACACAACAAGATAATGGGAGCCTGTCCTATGAATCTACGTGTATCCGAGAGCTACGCACATCCGCAGGAATCCGCCGCCGGACGCCGCCAGCATGCCGACGGCAGGCTGGTGCTCAGTGAACTCAATCCCCTGGCCGTCATCGACCGGCTCGACGACGACAGCGTGCCGCTGAACCTGCTGACTTTCGGCAGCGTGCGCGAGATCTGTCCCAAGTGCCGGCAAACCCACCTCAAACTCGTGCTGCGGCAGAACAGCGTTCGCATGGCACACCTGTTCTGCGCCGACTGCGAAAGCTGTTTCGACGCCCACTACGCGAACGGCGCACCCGCGCTGACGATCTGAGCCTGCGGCTGCCCGGGGCGGCCGGTCGGTGTGGCCAGTAACAAGATCGGCATGGTATCGTTGGCATTTGCCCAACGCCGCACCGCCATGCCCGCTTTCCTGTCGCTCCTGCTGCTCGATCCCCGCCTGCGTTCCGCCCGCATCAAGGCAGCCCTGCTGCTGTACGCGGGCGTGGTCGTGGCCGGCTCGGTTCCGGGAGCGCGTGCCGAGGTCGGCGAATTCGCGCCCGGCGTCGTGCTGCACGGCCTGACCTACGCCTTCCTGACGCTGCTGTGGTTCCTCGGCAGCACGGGAAGCGGCCAGGTGCGCGCCGCCAAGGCCGTGCTGGCGATCGCCCTGATGGGCGCCGGTGACGAACTGGTGCAGAGCTTCCTGCCCTACCGCAACGGCGACGTGCGCGACTGGATGGTCGACGTGGCCGCGGCGCTGCTGACCAGCACCGTGCTGGCCGCCCTCGTTCCCCGACAGGCCGCGGCCGACCGGCACTGACCTCCTCTCCCCCCGAAAAATCCACCGTCCCGGTGGCCTCCTTGACGCAGCTCAGCTTCAACCCGAGTCAGCTGGAACGCTGACGCACTTCCCGCCTCTCACTCCAGTGGCACGTGGCATCGTCACGCATCCGATTGAACATCCACGATCGAACATCCACCATAAGGAGTAAATCATGAAGCAAAAACACCAGAGCACCATCCTGGCGGGCTTGCTGGCTGTATCGCTGAGCCTCGCCGGGTGCTCCAGCATGCGCGGCGGCGGCGACACATCGAGTGGCGCGAGCGGCAGCAGCGGCACGAGCGGCAGCACCTCGGGCGGTTCCAGTGGCACCACCGGCGCCACCGGCACCGGCGGCTCCAGCAGCTACGGCTCGGGCAGCGCCACCGATGCTTCCGGCAACCCGACCGGCAGCAGCGGCAGCTCGAGCAGCATGGGCACCATGGGCACCGGCACCTCCGGTTCAGGCAGCTCCGGCAGCTCGGGTAGCTCGGGCAGCTCGGGTAGCTCCGGCAGCTCGGGCAGCAGCAGCGCTTCCAGCTATGACCAGTCCGGCAGCTCGGGCGCGATGGGCAGCACCGGTTCGTCCGGCTCGGCGGCGACCGGCACCTCGACGGCCGGCAGCGCCTCCCCCAACAGCACGGTGCTGGCGATCGAGGTCATCCCGCGCGCCAGCGGCAGCATGGGCAGCTCGGGCGCCTCCGGCAGCACAGGGTCGAGCGGCGCCACCGGCTCGAACAGCTACCGCGTCACGGTGCGCATGGACGACGGCAGCACCCAGGTCGTGACGCAGGACACCACGCCGGACTTCCGCAGCGGCGACCGGGTCAACGTCACCAGCGGCGCCATCCAGCGCTGAGGCGCGCCGCACCAAGGCCAGGCCACAAAAAAACAGCGCACCGAAACCGGTGCGCTGCTCAGTCTTGCTGCCCGGCAGAGCCTTATGGCATGCCGGTGCCGCCAGGGATGCCGTCCCCTTCGGTCTCGATGTCCTTGCGCTGCAGCGCCACATTGCGCGTGGCGGCGCTGATGACTTCCAGCGGCAGCTTCGGCGTGCGGTCCGCATTGAGCAGGCCGTTCGCCTCCTGGAAGGTGTCGGTGAACTGGGTATAGCAGAAACCGCTGAACATGAAGGTCTCGTTCACCACCCGCAACAGGTCGCGGTACAGCGACAGGTAGCTTTCCGCCGAATGGGCGCGCGAATAGCCCCAGGTGGTCTTGTCCGCATCCGGATCCTGCTTCGGATCGTAGGCGATGCCGCCGAACTCGGTCAGCACGATCGGCTGGCCGCGGTGCGGGAAACCGTCCAGTGTCAGGATGCGGCCGCCCGGACGCCGTTGATCGAACAAGGTGCGCACCGGGTCGGTGACGGCGTAGCGCGCCTGCAGCTTTTCCGGATCGCAGTCGTAGTCGTGGATGCCGAGAATGTCGGTGGCCGAGGCTTCCCAGCCGTCGTTGCCGATCACCGGACGGGTCGAGTCCAGCGTGCGCGTCAGGTGGTACAGCGCCTCCACCGCGTTGCGGTGCGCCTGGGTGAGCGTGAGGTTCGGCACGCCCCAGGATTCGTTGAAGGCAACCCACACGATGATGCAGGGGTGGCTGTAGTCGCGCTGGATCGCCTCGGTCCATTCGCGCACCATGCGCGTGATCGCACGCGAGCTGAAGCGGTAGGCCGAGGGCATCTCTTCCCATACCAGCAGGCCCAGCTTGTCGGCCCAGTACAGGAAGCGCGGGTCCTCGATCTTCTGGTGCTTGCGCACGCCGTTGAAGCCCATCAGCTTGACCAGCTCGACGTCGCGTTTCAGGTGCTCGTCGGACGGCGCGGTCATGAAGGATTCCGGCCAGTAGCCCTGGTCCAGCACCAGGCGCAGCTGGTAGGGACGACCGTTGAGCATGAAGCGGTCGCGGTTGATCGATACCGAGCGCAGCGCCGTGTACGAGCGGATGCGGTCGAGCACCTTGTCGCCGCAGCGCAGGGTCACTTCGGCGTCGAGCAGGGTCGGGCGTTCCGGGCTCCACAGGATCTCGTTGCGCGAGTCGTCGATGCCGGGGTCGGACAGCGCGATCTTGCGGTTCGCTTCGCCCGCCAGCAGCTTGTAGTAGTCGTCCGCCAGCAGCTGTTCGCCGTGCCAGATCTTGACCTCGACGAACAGCTCCTGCTGGGTATGACCGGCGGCGAATACCTCGCAGCCGATCTCGTAGGTCTCGAAGATCGGGGTCCAGCGCAGCGAAGCGATATAGGTGTCCTCGACCTGCTCGACCCACACGGTCTGCCAGATGCCGGTGGTGCGCGGATACCAGATCGAGTGCGGCTCCAGCAGCCAGTCCTGCTTGCCGCGCGGCTTGGCCAGGTCGGCCGGGTCGTCTTCGACGAACACCGTGACCACCTGCCTGCCGTCCTCGTTCATGACGCCGGTGATGTCGGCCGAGAACGGCGTGTGGCCGCCCTCGTGCTCGGCCACCAGGCGGCCATTGACCCAGACCCGGGCCGCGTAGTCGACGGCGCCGAAGTGCAGGATGGTGCGCTTGTTGTTGGGCGCCAGCTGGAACTCGCGTTCGTACCAGACGGCGCGGTGGAAGCCGGTATCCTGGATGCCGCTCAACTCCGTCTCGACCGCGAACGGCACGTTGATTTCATGGGTCCATTCCGGCGCGCCGTCCGGCAGCCGGTATTTCATCTCGTCGTCAAAGCAGAAGCGCCACTTCCCGTTCAGATTGATCCAGTTGTCGCGCACCAGCTGGGGACGGGGGTATTCAAACTGATTCATTGTTGTCCTTTCTGTTCAGTCGGTACCGGAACCAGGATCCGGCCCTGTCGTCCTTGCTTGCTGTTATAGGCCGCCAGCGCGGCGGCGGCCGCTTCCTGTGCCTGCCCTGCCCGGCACAGCGCCACGCAGGCGCCGCCGAAGCCGGCGCCGGTCAGGCGCGCCCCGAGTACGCCGGGCGCGGCGCGCAGGTGCTCGCACAGCTCGTCCAGCTCGGGGATCGACACTTCGTAGTCGTCGCGCAGGCTGAAGTGCGAGGCGTTCATCAGTTCGCCGAAACGCTCGGCGCTGACGCCTTCGGCCGCTTCCAGCACGCGCAGGTTTTCCATCACCACGTGGCGGGCGCGCTCGCGCATCGGCGAGGGCAGCGTCTCCACCGAGGCGGGATCCGTCACGTCGCGCAGCGCCTGCACGCCCAGCTTGCGCGAGGCTTCCTCGCATTCGGCACGCCGTTCGTTGTACTTGCTGGCGGCCAGCTTGCGCGCCACGCCCGAGTCGATCACGATCAGCTCGGTATCCGCGGGCATCTTGACCAGGCGGTGCTCCAGCGTGCGGGCGTCGATGAACAGCATGCTGGTCTCGTCGGCCAGGCTGGACGCCATCTGGTCCATGATCCCGCAGTTCACGTGGGCGTATTCGATCTCGGCGCGCTGGGCGATGCGCGCCAGCTTCACGTCGTCGAGCTCGAAGCCGAGCAGTGCGCGCAGCGCGCGCAGGGTCGCCACCTCGAGCGCGGCCGAGGACGACAGTCCCGAGCCGACCGGCAGGTTGGTGGTGATGTAGACGCGCAGCGGCGGCACCTCCACACCCTCCGCCTGCACCAGCCGGATGCAGCCCTCGACGTAGCTGCCGTAGCCCTGCGGCGCGCTGCCGTCCTGGGCGAAGGTGACGGTGTTGTCGAAGGTCGGCGAATAGAAATGGAAATGGTCGTCGCCGCTGCGGCTCATCGCCACCATGGTGCCCTGGGGCGTGGCCACCGGCAGCATGAAGCCGTCGTTGTAGTCGGTGTGCTCGCCCAGCAGGTTGACGCGTCCGGGCGCCGACGCGTTCACTTCCGGCGCGCCGCCGAAGAAGGTGTCGGTGTTCATCATGTTGCTTGCGCCTCCAGCCAAAGGGGCCGCTTGCGGCCATGTACGTCCGCCGCCGGCCAGCCGGGGTCGAACGTGAGATTCTCGAGCCCATCGGGGCCGAGCAGGAAAGTGTCTTCGATTTTTACGCCTGCGAAGCTCGGGTTGAATGCGAACGCCATGCCCTCTTCCAGCTGGGTCGCGGTGCTCGGTCCGGCCACGATCTCGCGCGCCTTGTAGCCGGTGATGCCGCCTTGGTGGTGCTCGCGGATCGCGTTCTCGCGGTCGGCGTGGTGATAGGCCGCGGCGAGCGCGTGGTACACCGCCGACAGCGACTTGCCCGGCTCGACGGCCGCCAGGCCCGTGGCCTCGACCTCCATCAGCGCGCGCTGCTCGTCCACCGGCGCCGCCCCCGCGAAGGACACGAAGCGGGTCAGATTGGCATACAGCCCATGGCGGCGCGCACAGAACACCAGCATGGCGCGTTTTCCCAGCGGTTCATGGGAGGGCGTCGGATGGCGCCAGGCCGGCAGGCGGCGCTCGCCGGCGGCCAGCACCAGCGCCGGATGGATACCGCGCCGCCACAGCGCTTCGGCGCCGGCCCCGGCCAGCCCCTGCTCGGTCCAGTCGGGCCGCGCGCGGCGCAGCACCTCGCCCATCGCCTCGGCCGCCTCGCGTCCCAGCGCGCGGTAGCGTTCGCGCTCGCTCTGTCCCAGTACCAGGCGCCGCTGGCGCAGCGCGTAAGGCAGCGGCTGCTCGCCGCCCTGCGGGCGGTCCGACATGATCGTGCGCCCGGCCGCCGCGTTCTGCACGTAGCGTTCGCGCAGCTCGGGCTCGGCCCAGGGCTCGACGTGGTAGGTGAAACCCTCGGGCAGCTCTTCGGCGCGCAGGCGCTCGGCCTCGATGGCGTCGGTCAGGATGCAGGCCTCTTCAGGCGTGACCAGCACCTCGGCCACGCCGCCGTCGGTGGTATGCAGCACGGCGCTCGATCCGCCCGCCGTCACCCAGGCGAACCAGTCGACGCCGCGCAAACGGATCGCCCCCGCGTTCGCCGCGGCCAGGTGCGCACGCAGGACCGCCAGCTTGTCCGCGACCTCGAGGGCGCGTGGCTGGAGTCCGGTCATGCGCGCCCCTCCCCGGGCCCGCTGTCGCCATCCAGGCTGACCTCCACCTGCTGCAGTTCGTAGGCGGTGGTCTCGGGCAGCACGTCCATCGCGAACATGCCGGCCGCCAGCTCGGTACCGGCCAGGTATTTCAGGCGGTCCTTGGTGCGGTATGGCGGATAGAACTGCGCGTGCAGCTGGGTTTCCGGATGCTCGGCGCCGTCGGTCGGCGCCTGGTACCAGGCCATCAGGTAAGGGAAAGGCCGGTTCCACAAGGCCTCGAACTTGAGCAGCACGGTCTTGAGCGCGCGCGCCAGGCCGGCGCGCTGCGGCGGCGTGAGCGCCGCGAAATCCTTGCAAGGCGCGGTCGGCATCACCCACACCTCGTAGGGGTAGCGGGCGCAGGCCGGCACGAAGGCGATCGCATGCTCGTCCTGGTACAGCACGCGCTTGCCATCCGCCGCCTCGTCGCGCGCCATGTCGCACAGCAGGCTGGTGCCGTGCTGCAGGAAGTATTCGCGCTCCTGGGCCAGCTGGCGCGCCGGCACCGCCGGCACGAAGGGATAGGAATAGATCTGGCCGTGCGGATGGTGCAGGGTCACGCCCACCTCGGCGCCGCGGTTCTCGAACGGCAGCACGTAGTGGATGTTCGGACGGCTGCCGATACGCTGGGTGCGGTCGCCCCACGTGTAGAGCAGCAGCTCGATGCGCGACAGCGGCAGCGAGGCCAGCGAGGAATTCGGGTCCTGGGTGAACACCACCACTTCGCAGTGGCCGTTGGCCGGCGCGGTCGGCACCGTCACGGTGGGCGGATCATGCGATTCCAGCGCCAGCGAGGGGAAGCGGTTGTCGAACACCGCGATTTCGTAATCACCGGCCGGCATCTCGGTCGGGTGCTGCGGGTCGCTGATCGGCGCCAGCGGGTTGTACTGCGGCGGCGGCTGGTAGGTGCGGTTCTGGCGGAAGGCAGCATAGGTCACCCACTCGCCGCGCAGCGGATGCCAGCGCAGGTGCGGATTGGCATGCTGGGGATCGGGGAAAGGACTGGGCGCAGTCAGGCCTTCCGGAATGGGCTGGTTGCTGTACAGGGTGATGTTGCGTCCGTCCGGCTTCTTGAGATCTTTGCTGTGCATGGCATCCAAAAAATGTCGGGCAATTGGCTTGTTAGTGAAGCAAATGCGCGCAAGCGGGCACCGGGGATCCCGGTCTGCTCGCGGTCTGTAACAATGATCCTATCATGCTGCTTTCGCCACATTTTCCCTCTAGAACCGAGGGATTTTCCGGTCGTCAATGACGTGGCGCCAGAGGGGAAAAGCCGCTCTCGAAGCCTGCCCCGCCGCTCCTAGGGAAAGGCGAAAAACCACAGTCGAGGCAGCTCACTTTTGTAAGTACATTCCTACAGCACGATGAGAAAATTTTACACATTTCAGCGCGGTTAATGCCTACGAACTCAACATGATCACGATGTTGAGCACTGCCGGTGAATGGGCAAAAAAAAGCCCCGGCGCTGCCGGGGCTCATGGCGTGATGGCGCGGGCTTACTTCGCCAGTTCGACCAGCACTGCCGTGTACATTTGCAGATTCAGCAGCAGCTGCTTCTCGGTGATGAACTCATGCTCGGAGTGGCCGGTATAGACCTTGCCGGGCATTGCGGGACCAAAGCTGACCGCGCCGGGGAACAGGCGCGAATTGGTGCCGCCGCCGACCGACACCGGTTGCGGGTTCTTCATGCCGGTGAAATAGGAAAACACGTTCATCAGGATCGGCAGCTGCGGCGCGCTCTTCTGCACCCAGGGATCGCTGATGCGCACCGTGACGTTGGCCAGCGGCAGGCGGCGCGCCTGCCATTGCGCCAGCGCCTCGTTCACCTCTTTGGTGAGCTGTTCGTTGCTCTTGCCCTGCGGGCGGCGCATGTTGATCGAGACTTCGATGCCGTCCTCGCGCTGCTTGATGACGGTCGGCGCGAAGCTCATCGGGCCCATGAAGCTGTCGCGGTAGGCGATGCTGCCGAACTTCTCGCCGTAGATGCCGGTGCCGACCATCTCGTTGAGGAAGTTCACCACGCCGCCGGCGACCGTATTGGCCCAGGGGCGCACGGCCAGCGCGTCGGCCAGCATGCTGACCGCGTTCACGCCGTCTTCCGGTTTCGAAGAGTGGGCCGACACGCCCTTGGCCTTGATGCTCAGGGTGCTGTCCTGCCAGCTGAAGCTGTACTGCATGCCCTCCTGTTTCGCGCCGCGGGCACGCACCGCCTTCTCAATCTCCGGCGTGGCATTGGCGATGACGGCGTTCGCATCTTCTGGAATCTGGCTGCCGAAGAAGCCGCCGCCGAATTCCGCCACATACGGCTCGCCCGCCGGCGCGGCCACGGCGGCCGCCTTCGGCACCGTCACGGCCACCGTGCCATAGCCCTTCTCCGCCGTCACCGCCGGGTATTCGGCGTCGAGCGTGATGTTGACCTGCGGCGGCTGGTGGGTCTTGAGGAATTCGACCAGCGGGGCCCAGTCCGATTCCTCGCCCATGTACACGTAGAGCTCGATGCGCTTGGACAGCGGCAGCCCCTTGTCCTTGATTGCCTTCATTGCGTACAGCGCGGTGGCGATCGGACCCTTGTCGTCCTCGGCGCCGCGCGCCAGCAGCTTGCCCGGCTCGCTGGTCCGGTCCAGCACAAAGGGCGACTTCTTCCACTTGCTGGGGTTGACTGGCTGCACGTCGCCGTGGGTGATCACGCCGACCCGCTCGCTGCCATTGCCCAGGCCGATGACCACGGTCCAGCCGTGGTCGGTGTAGTCCAGGCCCAGGCGCTGGGCCTCGAGCTTGAGCGCTTCCTTGAACGCGATGTGGACGGGATTCTTGTCGGACGGGACGGCCTTGTCGGCCACCGTGTTGTAGCTCACCAGCTTGGCGAGGGTGTCGACGACGTCCTTGCGGTAGGTGGTCGCCGCGTACTTGGCGGTCTTGACGGCGCTGTCGCTTGGAGCGCTGTTCGACTTCGTGGCCGCTGCCGCCGGCAGGGAAAGGGACGCCAGCAGCAGGCTGGCAAGCATCGTTTTTTTAAGCATGGGTTGCCGTCTCCGAAATGCACAGTGCGTGTTGCAAAGCGAAAAGAGTCTAGCACAGGCGTGTGCGCCCGGCAGGCGGCCTTCGGTTATCGTGAAGGCATGTGCATCCACCGGAGTGTTCCATGACCGCCCGCAACGTCCACCGCCTGCATCCCGCGATGCGCGACGATATCGGCGACCTCATCACGCAGCGTCCCCTGCCCGGCCGCCTGGTCGACCAGATCGATCCCTTCCTCTTCCTCAACCACCACGGACCGCAGACCTATCCGCCGCACAATCGCGGCCTGCCCTTCGGCCCGCATCCGCACCGCGGCTTCGAGACCGTCACTTTCATCCTCGAGGGCAGCCTGGCGCACCGCGACAATGCCGGCCACGAAAGCGTGATCCATGCGGGCGGGGTGCAGTGGATGACGGCCGGGCGCGGCATCGTGCATGCGGAAGTCTCGCCGCGCGAATTCCTCGAACGCGGCGGCCCGGTCGAGATCCTGCAGCTGTGGGTCAACCTGCCCTCGCGCCTGAAGATGAGCGAGCCGGCCTATGTCGGCCTGCAGCGCGCGGACATCCCTGTCCTGTCACTTGATGAAGGCCGGGTGAGCCTGCACCTGATTGCGGGGGACTATGAAGGCCAGGCTGGACCGATCCGTTCGCTCACCGGAGTGTTCATGAGCACGGTCGAGATGCGGGCGGGCGCCAGCATCCGCTTCGGCGGACTGGATGGGCGCAACGTGTTCCTCTACGTCGCGCGCGGGGTGGTGCAGGTCGGCAGCCATGCCGACCTGGTGAGCCCGATGCACCTGGTGGAACTGGACGAAACCGGCGATACGGTCGAGATCAACGCGAGCCAGGACGCGGTACTGGTGTTCGGCCATGCCGACCCGATCCGGGAACCGGTGGTATCGCATGGCCCCTTCGTGATGACGACCCGCGAGGAGATCGCGCAGGCCATCAGCGACTATCAGGCGGGGCGCTTCGGATCAGCGCTGGGCTAGCGCGACGTAGCGGCCGGCCAGGTTGGTGATGCGCACGGTGTCAGGCAGGCGGCGGCTGTTCGGGCGCTCGAAGGAGAAGCGCAGGTCCTTGCCGACGGCCACGAAGCGGCTCTTGCCGACGTGGACGATCTCGGTCGGGCCGTCACCGAAGTCGGCGTACAGGGTGCGGGTCTTGCCGTCCACCTTGCCGGTCACGGTCAGCATGCGGCCATCTTCCAGCTCGAAGAGGCCCTGCACATTGTCGAACATGAAGGGCGCCATCTGCACCTGGCGCGGCTGGGCGCCGACGACGTCGACGCGTTCGGTGCCTGCGCCCTGCGGAGCGGCGGTGGCGGTGAGGGTGAAGAAGGTGGCGGCGGCGGCCAGCAGCAGTTTGGTGCGCATGATGGGTACTTCCTTTCAGGTCGAAGTGAATGGTCCGGACCTGTGCGGCTGTTTGTTCGCGCCGCGCGGTCCACATAATCAGTTTCGCCAGCGTTTTTCTCGGTTTGTCTGGCGATGAGGGAAGTCTAGCGGGATGCCGCACAAGCTCAAGCGGCTCGCGCCGAAACGTCGGAAACGCGTGACGAAACGTCGAAAACGCGGACCAGACGGGAGGTACATATTTGTGCCTTGCGCAGACATCTGCACGCCGTGCAGATGTCTCGAATCGCCTGGATTGGCGGGCGAAACGCCGAGTTCGAAGGAAGCTGCCGAACGTGCGTCTGCATGTCGCGCAATGCCTTACAGTAGGGCTGTTTACCTTCTAACCAAGACCGTCCATGCACCCCATTCCCCTCGTCGCCACCACGCGTGGCTACCCCGACACCGGCAAGGTCATCGAGAACGTCCACGCAGGCTCGATTGCGGTGGTCGATGTCCGCGGCCGCCTGCTGTACGCCGGCGGCGACCCGCACTACCCCACCTTCACGCGTTCGGCGCTCAAGCCCTTCCAGGCCCTGCCCTTCATCCTGTCCGACGGGCCGGCGCGCTTCGGCTTGAGCCGCGACGAACTGGCGCTGCTGTGCGCCAGCTACTCCGGCGAGGACAAGCACCTGGAAGGCGTGCAGTCCATCCTGAACAAGATCGGCCTCGACCCCGGCCACCTGGAATGCGGCTGCGCCACGCCCCTGTTCTACGAGTTCACCGGAGAGAAGCCGCCGCAAGACCGCAGCTGGACCCCGCTGCACCACAACTGCTCGGGCAAGCACAGCGGCTTCCTGGCCTGGTGCCGCCTGCATGGCGCGCCTACCCGCGGCTACGTCGAGCCCAGCCATCCGCTGCAGGGGGCGATCCGCAGCACGCTGGCCGAGGCGGTCGGGATGCCGGCCGAGCACATGCCGACCGGGATCGACGGCTGCTCGGCGCCGAACTACGCCATGCCCCTGTCGAAGCTGGCGCACCTGTATGCGCGCCTGGCGCAAGGAGCGCGCGACCCCCAGCTGGGCGGCGCCATGGGCCAGCTGTGCGATGCGATGACGGCGCGCCCGGACCTGGTCTCGGGCACGGCGCGCACCGACCTGGCCTGGATGACGGCCGGCGGCGGCGACTGGGTGGCCAAGATCGGCGCCGACGCCGTGCAGGCAATCGGCATCCGCTCGGCGGGCCTCGGCATCGCGATCAAGATCGCCGACGGCAACCCGCGCGCCCTGCACCCGGCCGTGTACGGCGTGCTCGAGCAGCTTGGCCTCTTGAACGAGGAGCGGCGCGCCCTGCTCGAACCCTACCGCCAGCCACCGATCCGCAATGCGCGCGGCACGGTGGCGGGCGACATCCGCACCCTGTTCACTCTCGCGCCGGCGCCAGATTCCGGACCGTAACGTACGCATGCCAGGCCGGGCGCCATCGTAGGATGTTCCGGAACCGACTCTGGGGGTGCAATGAACCTGTTCCGACTCGATGTGCGCGGCCTGCTGCCGCGCGCCTGCCTGGCCTGCATCCTGCTGCTGCTCGCCGTCCTGCTGGGCGGCTGCGCCACCACGCTCTCGTCCAGCGAGGGCGCGCAGGTGGCCGGCAAGACTTACGTCGTCACCGGCGCCTCCAGCGGCTTCGGGCGCGGCGTGGCCGAGCGCCTGGGCGGCCTGCGCGCCAACGTGGTGCTGGCGGCGCGCCGCGTCGAGCTGCTGAACGAGGTCGCGGCGCGCGTCAACGCCGCCGGCGGCAGCGCGCTGGTGGTGCAGACGGATGTCGCGCGGGCCGAGGACGTGCAGCGCCTGCTGGCGGCCACGGTGGCGCGCTACGGCCGGGTCGATGTCTGGATCAACAACGCCGCCGTGGGCGGCATCGGCGTTTTTGACGCCATCCCGCTGGAAGACCATGCGCGCATCGTCGACGTCAATCTCAAGGGCGTGATCTACGGCAGCCACGTCGCGCTGCGCCAGTTCAAGGCGCAGGGAGGCGGCACCCTGGTCAACATCGGCTCGGTCGAGAGCGAGGTGCCGCTGGCCTACCACGCCTCGTATGCATCGACCAAGGCCGCCGTGCTGGGCCTGGGCCGGGCCCTGAACGAAGAGCTGCGGCTGGCCGGGGTGGGCGAGCGCATCAAGGTGGCGACGGTGATGCCCTGGGCCGCCGACACGCCCTTCTTCGCCAACGCGGCCAATTATTCCGGCCACCGCCCGCGCATGCTGGCGATGGACGACCCTTCGAAAGTTGTCGAAGTAATCGTGCGCGCTTCGCTTTACCCGAGCGAGGAAGTGCCGGCCGGCTGGAAGGCGCGCGGCGCCGTGTGGTCGCACAAGATCGCGCCCGACCTGACCGAGCGCATCTCGGCCAACATCGCGCATGCCGAACAGTTCGAGAAGGCGCCGCCGACGCCGACCACCAGCGGCGGCGTGCACCAGCCCAACCCGGCCGCCACCGGCATCGACGGCGGCGTGCGCGCCCGCATGCGCCAGGAAGACGAAGCGAGGAAAACGGGCACGACGCCCTGAGCGTATCTAAGCTGCGAGGCGGCGCAGCATGGCCGCGATGGCGTCGATCACGCTCGCATCTTCCCAGTAGCTGTTGTGGGCCAGCGGGTTCCAGCTGCGCAGCAGCAGGCTGGCGACGCCGCCGCTGGCGTTGACGACGCGGTCTTCCACCAGTTCGCGGTAACCGCCCGGCAGCGGCTGCAGCGGCCAGCCGAGGATGTCGTCCGGGTCGTAGAAGTTGATCCACTTGAACAGCGAAGTCGGACGCTCGATCGGGATGATGTGCATCACCTTGTGGGCGGCGATGAAGACCGGGATGTTGCAGCCGGTGGTGACCAGCGCGGCGCAGGTGCCCGCGCCCAGGAAGCTCTTCTCGCTGGCGGTGAGCGCGCGGCCCAGCGTGCTCGAAGCCCAGGCATCGATGTTGCGCCAGATGCCGGCGCCCACCGGGTGGCCCCTGGCCGCTTTCTGGGCGTCGTAGATATAGCTCGACAAGACCTGGCAGCCGAGCGACTGGGCCGCGAACACCACCGGCATGTCGGGACGCACGGCGTGCGCCGACAGCAGGGTTTTCGCGATCTCGCCCTGGGCCAGTTCGTAGACCGAACCGGGGATCTCCTTGCGGTTTTCCAGCCCGGCGGCGTCGCCGAATCCGAACAGCACGAACTTGCGCAGGTCTGCATAGCGCACCGTGGCATGCGCGCGGGTCTGCTCCCAGATGCTGTTCTGGTTGTCCTGCAGGATCTTCTGGTAGTACACGGAGCGCATCACCACCTGCCCCGCCAGCGCCCCGAGCCGCCCGCGCAGGCTGTCCATCAGCCCGTCGGCATAGGTGGGCGGGGTTTCCCCCATTCCGTGCACCGTGATCAGCGCCACTTCAGCCATGGCATCCTCCCCTACCTGCGGGCGCGTCTGCTGTCCTGCGCGCCTCGATATTGATGGGGACAGCCTACCACTTTTCCTGCCCATGCACCCGTCCCGCGCTGCCGTGCGCGCCTGCGCTACCATGGGGGTTTTCAGCCTCGACCACGCCCATGCCGGAAGTCCTCTTCAGCCGCTACCGCGAGCTCATTCGCGGCCTCGACCTGGCGCAAGTTACGACGCCCGCGCAGATTCCCGAGTCCTTCCTGCTCGGCCGTGAGGGGCGCTACAGCGCCCACTACATTCCCTTCGAATCGGTGCACGCACAGGCGCGCGTGGTGGTGGCCGGCATCACGCCCGGCTTCGCCCAATGGAAGAACGCCATGCGCGAGGCGCAGCGCCAGCTGGCCGCCGGCAGGGGCGACGACGAGGTGCTGCGTGCGGCGCGCCTGGCGGGCGCCTTCAGCGGCGCGATCCGGCCCAACTTCGTGGCCCTGCTCGACGCGATCGGCGTGCAGCGCTGGCTCGGCATTGCCAGCTGCGCCAGCCTGTTCGGGGCGGATGCCGGCCTGGTGCAGGTGGGCGCCATCCTGCGCCACCCGATCTTCGTCGACGGCAAGAACTACAGCGGCTCGCCCTCGCCGCTGCGTCAGTCCTTCCTGCGCGATCAGGTACTGCGCTGGTTCGCCGAGGAAGCGCGGATGCTGCCGGACGCCCTGTACATCCCGATGGGCGCCAGCGTCAGCGAGACGCTGGACTGGCTGGTGGAAGAAGGGGTGATTGCGCGCGGGCGCGTGCTGCATGGCCTGCCGCATCCGTCGGGCGCAAATGCGGAGCGCGTGGCCTACTTCCTGGGCCGCAAGGAGCGCGCCGCGCTCTCGGGCAAGACCAACGGCGCCCAGATCGACGCGGCGCGCGCGGCCCTGCTGGCGCAGATGGATGAGCTGCTCGTCCGTAGGGTGGGCGGGTTTTCCCGCCCACGCGGTGATCGCTAGCGGCAAGATCATCCGTCACGATCACGGAGCCCGTCGCGATCACCGCGTGGGCGGCAGCCGAGCAATCGGTCGTGCAGACGATCGGGTGGAGCCGACCACCCTACGCAATAGACAATGCAAACTCCGTGACCCCATCCACGCCGCCACGCAGCTGATCGCCCGGCCTGAGCGCGGCGACGCCGGCCGGCGTGCCGGTATAGATCAGGTCTCCCGGCGCCAGCGTGACCAGGCCGGACAGGTAGCTGATCACCTCGGGAATCGACCAGATCATCTCGTTCAGGTTTCCCTCCTGGCGCAGTGCGCCGTTCACTTCCAGCCAGATGCGCGCATCCTGCGGGTGGCCGAGGGTGGCGGCGGGAATCAGGGGGCTGCACGGCGCCGAGGCGTCGAAACCCTTGGCCATGTCCCAGGGCCGGCCCGCGTCTTTGGCCACGGCCTGCAGGTCGCGCCGCGTCAGGTCCAGGCCCACGCCATAGCCCCAGACCAGGGCCAGCGCATCCGCCGGGTCGACATTGGCGCCGCCGGCGCCGAGCGCCACCACCAGTTCGACCTCGTGGTGCAGGTCTTGGGTGGCGGGCGGGTAAGGCACGGCGGCGCTGGCCGGCACCACGGCGTCGGCCGGCTTGGTGAAGAAGAAGGGCGGCTCGCGGTTCGGATCGCTCCCCATCTCGCGCGCATGGGCGCCGTAGTTGCGGCCGACGCAGAACACGCGGCGGATCGGGAAACGCTCGGGAGATCCCGCCACGGCCAGCGAAGGCTGGGCCGGAGCAGTAATGACGTAGCTGGACATGCTGATCCTTTCATGGACTGGACGCCCATGATAACCGGCTGCACCCGGTGGCGTCAGGCCTGGCGGTCGACCGAGAACCTGAAGCGCGACTCGGTCTGGTATACCTCGCCCGGACGCAGGATCACGTTCGGGAACTGCGGCTGGTTGGGCGAATCGGGGAAGTGCTGGGGCTCGAGGCAAAAGCCGCTGCGGTGGGCGTAGACCTGGCCCTTGCCCTGGAGCGACCCATCGAGGAAGTTCCCGCTATAGAACTGCACGCCCGGCTCTTCGGTGAACAGTTCCAGCACCCTGCCCGACTGCGGCTCCAGCACGTGTGCGGCCCGGGTCATCGCCTTGCCCTGCGGCTTGTTGAGGGCGAAGCAGTGGTCGTAGCCCTGGCCGTTGGCCAGCTGCGTGTCCGCTTCATTGATGGCCGCGCCGATCGGGCGCGCCTTGCGGAAGTCGAAGGGCGTCGCTTCTACCGGCGCCAGCGCCCCGGTGGGAATCGACTCGCCGTCGATCGCAACGAAGGTATCGGCATCGATGGTGAGCAGGTGCTCCAGGATGCTCCCGCCGCCCGCCAGGTTGAAGTAGCTGTGCTGGGTCAGGTTGACCGGGGTGGCCTGGTCGCTCACGGCGTGGAAACGCACCACCAGTTCGTTGTCGTCGGTGAGTTCGTAGACCACGCTGACGTCCAGCCTTCCCGGATAGCCCTGCTCGCCGTCGCGGCTGGTGTAGCGCAGGCACAGGCTGTCGCCCTCGATGGTGGCCTGCCATTTGAGCTTGTCGAAACCGGGCGCGCCGCCGTGCAGGTGGTTGTTGCCGTTGTTGGTCGGCAGGCTGAATTCTCGGCCGTCGAGCGTGAAGCGGCCGCGCGCGATGCGGTTGCCATAGCGCCCGATCAGGGCGCCGAAATATGGGCTGTCGGACTCGTAGGGGGCGAGCGTGTCGAAGCCCAGCACGACGTCGGCCAGCCTGCCGTCGCGGTCTGGCGCCAGGAGCTCGGTGATGACGCCGCCGAAGTCGATGATTTTGGCCACCATGCCATTCGCGTTGGCGAGGGTGAACCGGGTGATGGTCTCGCCATCGCGGGTGCGGCCGAAAGGCGCTTGCGTGATACCGGTACGCACGTTGTGATCGTCCTTGGTCTAGTGAATGGGCCGATCCTAACATGGGCCACGGACAGCCCGCGCACGCGGTCCGGCCGGGGTCAAACGAGCGCTTTCGTTACGCATTTACAACAACCGCCTCAGTAAAAACACGTAGTTTGCGCTGGCTCGTGCGGCTTTTTGGCTACGCACACATCCTTCACAGAAACCGAATAAGCAAAGAGTTAATGTTTCGTGGCATCATTTCGATGGCACTGGTAAGGTAAGCTTTTTGCAAGCGCGCGTATTGTCGCGATTTGTCCTGCCCCGGTACTGGTCGACAACGAGAACGGCGTTCGGAAACCCCATTCAACCACTGGAGATGTCAATGAAAAAGAAGAGCCTCGCCATCGCGGTATTATCCCTCCTGCCCCTGGCGGCTGCCCATGCGCAGACCAGCGTCCAGATCTACGGCATCGCCGATGCATCGATCGGCATCGAAGACACCGACGCACCGGGCGAAGACAGCCGCACCGTGATCAGCTCGGGTACGCAGTCCACCAGCCGCATTGGCTTCCGTGGCACCGAAGACCTGGGCAACGGCCTGAAAGCGCTCTTCAACATCGAAGCCGGCGTCGCCCTCGACAACGGCGCCTCGGATGCCGCCGGCACCTTCCAGCGCCGCGCCGTGGTCGGCCTGCAAGGCTCCTTCGGCACCATCACCATCGGCCGCGAGTACGGTCCGATCGCCGCGGTGGCGCAGTCGGCCGACCCGCTGGGCCATGGCTTCTACGGTTCGACCCTGACCGGCTTCGGCACCGGCCGCCTCACCCGCCGCCTGTCGAACTCGGTCAACTACAAGAGCGAAGCACTGAGCGGCTTCACCGTGCTGGCCGCCTACAGCGCCGGCGAGCGCCAGACCAGCGACCCGTCGGGCAGCCTGGTAGGCGCCGCGGTCGAATACAAGAACGGCCCGCTGTACCTGGGCGCCGGCTACCAGCAGACCGAACGCCTGGCCACCGGCGACGACAAGGAATGGACCTTCGGCGCGGGCTTCACCGCGGGCGCCTTCGACTTCCGCGCGGCCTACATGGAAGCCGATCCGGAAGGCGTGAACAACGAGTTCAAGTACACCACCGTGGGTGGCGTGTACACCGCGGGCCCGAACAAGTTCTACGCTTCGGTGCACCAGCAGAAGCTGGAAACCGGCGCCAAGGGCAACGGCTTCTCGCTGGCCTACAGCTACACCCTGTCCAAGCGCACCAACCTGTACACCAGCTACGGCCGCGTGCGCAACAACGCGCGCGGCGTGTTCGGCCTGTCCTCCGCCGGCGGCACCTTCGCACCGCCGACCACCGCACTGGGCGCCGATCCGTCGGTGTTCAACGTGGGCGTGCGCCACTCGTTCTGATCAGGCAAACGCCAACAAAAAGGGCAGGCCTCGCGGCCTGCCCTTTTTTTGTAGGGTGGTCGGCTGTGCCGACCGCGCGTTCAGCCAACGCATGAACAGTCGTTTTGGCCGTTCGAATCTGCTTTGAACGCGCGCACGGCAAAGCCGCCTTTCGTGGCCCGGTGCACCCTACCTATTACGCCGCCAGTGCCTTCAGTGCACGTTGCGGCGCGCGCACCGCTGCTGCCGGTGCCGGCGCCTGAGCCGCTTCACCGCCGGCGATGCGGAACACCGCCATCGCCTCGTTCAGCTTGGCCGCCTGTTCCTGCATGGCCTCGGATGCCGCCGCCGCCTGTTCCACCAGCGCCGCATTCTGCTGGGTCACGTGGTCCATCTCGACCACGGCCTGGTTGATCTGCTCGATGCCGGCGGTCTGCTCCTGGCTGGCCGAGCTGATCTCGCCCATGATGTCGGTCACGCGGCGCACGCTGTCCACGATTTCCTGCATGGTGGCGCCGGCTTCGGCCACCAGCTGGCTGCCGCTCGCGACCTTGTCGGTCGAATCGTTGATCAGGGCCTTGATCTCCTTGGCGGCAGCGGCCGAGCGCTGGGCCAGGTTACGCACCTCGGTCGCCACCACGGCAAAGCCGCGTCCCTGTTCGCCCGCACGCGCCGCTTCCACGGCGGCGTTCAGCGCCAGGATGTTGGTCTGGAAGGCGATGCCGTCGATCACGCCGATGATGTCGTTGATCTTGCCGGCCGAGGCGTCGATTTCGGTCATGGTGCCGACCACCTGGCCGATCACGGCGCCGCCACGCTGGGCCACCTGGGAGGCCGCTTCGGCCAGCACGTTGGCCTGGCGCGCGTTGTCGGCGTTCTGCTTGACGGTGGAGGTCAGTTCTTCCATCGACGACGCGGTTTCTTCCAGCGAGCTGGCCTGCTGCTCGGTACGGCTTGAGAGATCCTGGCTGCCGGCCGCGACTTCCGACGCCGCCACGGTGATGGTCGCGGTGCCGCTGCGCACGGTGCCGACGGTGTGCGCCAGGTTTTCGTTCATGGTCTTCAGGGCCTGCAGCAGCTGGCCGGCTTCGTCGCGGGTCGTCACTTCGATGCGGCTGGTCAGGTCGCCGGCAGCGACCGTATTCGCCACTTCCAGCGCGCGCTGCACCGGACGGGTGATCGAGCGCGTGATCGACCAGGCCACGAAGGCGGCCAGGCCCAGGGCCACGGCGCCCAGCGCCCACATCAGGCGCACCGTGCTGTCGTAGGTACGCTGCGCTTCCGCGGCCTTCTCGCTGGCGATGGCCTTCTGCAGTGCGGCCTGGTCGTTCACCGCCTTCTTCAGCTGCACCAGCAGCGGACGCAGTTCTTCAGCCAGGTGCTGGCGCGCTTCTTCGTGCGAGCCGGCATTGACGTGCTTGATCAGCTGCTCCTGGCCCGCCGTATAGCGGTCGGCGTGCTGGTTCATCTGCGCCAGCAGCTCGCGGGCTTTAGGATGCGCCAGGGTCTTCTCGAGCTCGTCGAGTACGCGGTCGATTTCCTTGCGCGACGCAAGGACTTCCTCGACCTGTTTCTGGCGATCCGCCTGTTCTTCGGTAAGCATCATGTTGCGCAGCGCGATCGCGATGTCATTGATTTCGCCGATCAGGCGCGTGGTCGCCTCGATCCGGGGCATGCGGTTGTTGACGATTTCGTCGGTGCCGGCATTGACCCTGCCGAGCATCATGTTGCTGGTCGCGATCATGCCGACGAGCATGATGCAGATGACGCCGAAGCCGAGGCCAAGGCGCTTGCCGATGTTGAGGTTTGCGAGGTTCATGGTAGTTCTCCGTAAGTGCGTGCGGGCGTCCTGCCCGGCATGTGTCGGCTTTATGCCGCTTTTTGTACGTTGGTAATCAGGCCGAGCTGTTCCGAGCTCATCAGCTTGTCGATGTCGAGCACGATCAGCATGCGCTCGCCGACGGTGCCCAGGCCGGTGATGTAATCGCCGTCCGCGGTCGTGCCCATCTCGGGCGCCGGACGCATCTGCTCGTCGCTCAGGGTGACCACGTCCGAGACGCTGTCCACCACCATCCCGATCACGTGGTTCTTGATGTTGAGGACGATGACGACGGTGAACTGGTCATAGACCGGCTCGCCCAGCTTGAACAGGATGCGCATGTCGACGATCGGCACGATCGAGCCGCGCAGGTTGGTGATGCCCTTGATGCAGGCCGGCGCACTCGGCAGCATGGTCGGTTCTTCGTAGCCGCGGATTTCCTGCACCTTCAGGATGCTGATGGCGTATTCTTCCTTCGCCAGGCGGAACGACAGGACTTCGTTGTCTTGGTTGCTCTTGGTATCCATCTTTTTTTGCTTTCGTTGACTTTCGCACAGCGCACAATTGCCGTAGCGCAAAATACATTACGTCCAAAACAGTGCAGACTCGATGGTGAAAAGGCAAAAGCGGGCAGTTTTTTTCCAAACCGGTGCATGCGTATTGCGTAGGTACAACGCTCGTATAGATGAGTTGGCTACTTCTCTTATCGCGATGAAAATTTAAGGAACGCCCGTTCGTTCTATTTCCACGTTGGCACGACTCCTGCATGGTGTTGTACATGCAGAACAGGAGACGACGATGATCATCCGCAGACTCGATGCACGCGCCATCGGGGAAGTGCGCACCCAACTGGCCACCCTGCTGCTCGATGCGGTGGCGGACGGCTTTTCGCTCGGTTTCCTCGCCGGGCTCGACGACCAGCAGCTCGACGCCTACTGGAGCGGCGTGGCAGCCGACGTGGCGCGCGGCAGCCGGGTGCTGCTGGCGGCCGAACGCAACGGGCTGCTGGTGGGCACGGTCCAGCTCGACCTGTGCCAGAAACCGAACGGCAGCAACCGCGCCGAAGTGCAGAACATGCTGGTGCATTGCACGATGCGCCGGCGCGGGGTCGGCTATGCCCTGCTCGAGGCGGCCGAGGTCGAGGCGCTGGCATTGCGCCGCGGCCTGCTGTTCCTCGACACCGAGGCCGGTTCCGGCGCCGAGCAGTTGTACCAGAAGGCCGGCTATACCCGGGTGGGCGAACTGCCCGACTATTGCTGCAGCCCGAACGGCCACTGGCGCGCCACCGCGATCTACTACAAGACCCTGTTCTCGCGCGCACGGCGCTGAACCGATGGCAGTATGTGCACGCCAAAGGTGTGCATGAGCGAAATGTCACGTAGAATCAGGCATTACCCTGAGTCCAAGAGACAACGTGACCGGCACTTCTCCCCCGATCGTCCGCAGGCCGCTGCGAGCCTACCTGCTGTGGCTGGTACTCGCCACCCTGCTGCCGGGGGTTGTCGGCGCCACACTGCTGTTCGTCCACCAGTACCAGAAGGCGCGCGCCCAGATCGAGCAAAAGACGCTGCTGACGGTGCGCGCGCTCGTGCACAGCACCGACAACAAGTTCCTGCAGGCGCAATCGATCGCCCAGACGCTGTCCACGACCGACGCTTTCAAAGAAGGTGATCTGGCTGGGGCGCACCAGGAGGCACGCGCTGCGCTGAGCTTCACCGGCAAAGGCATGAATGCGGTACTGCGCGACCGCAGCGGTCAGCAGCTGTTCAACACCACCGTCGCTTACGGCACGCCGCTGCCGCGCCATCCCACGCCCAGTATCGAGCGCGTCTTCGCGACTGGCCGGCCGGTAGTGTCGGATGTCTTCCAGGGCGTGTTGCGCAAAAGTGTGCTTGCCAGCGTCGACGTGCCGGTTTCGGTGGGTGGCCAGGTACGTTTTGTGCTGAGCATCGGACTCGGGCCGGAAGAATTCGATGACCTCCTCACCCCGAAATCCGTCCCCGATGGCGCAGTTGCGTCGCTGTTCGACCGCAATGGGACCATCTTCAACCGCAATCTCAACCGGAACAAGTCGATCGGCCAGCCGATCAACCCGCTGCTGCGCGCCGCCGCCCAGCGCAGCGATGAAGGCATCATCGCGTCCATTTCGCGCGAAGGCAGGCCCTTGACCAGCACCTTTGCGCACTCGCCCTACAGCGGCTGGGGCGTGGTCATCGGCATCCCGCGCGAGTCGGTGCGCGCCGAGCTGACGGACCAGCTGGCCCTCATGGCCCTGGTCGCCCTGGCCCTGTTCGCGATCGGCCTGTGCCTGGCCTGGCTGATCGGCGGGCGCCTGGCGCGTTCGGTGCAGGCCCTGTCGGGGCAGGCGCTGGCGCTGGGACGCGGGGAGACACCGCCGCCGCTACCCGAGGTGCACGTGCGCGAGGCCGCTGACGTGGCGGCCGCGATCGGCGACGCCAGCACGCTGCTGGCCGAACGTTCGCGCCAGCTGGCGGCCAAGGAGTCGGCGCTGCGCGAAACGCACATGCTGGCGCGCTTCGGCACCTGGCAGTGGAACCTCGACAGCGAGGAGATCGAGGTCTCGGCGTCGGTGCCGCACATCTTCGGCCGTGCAATGCCGCCCTTCGCCGAGCAGCGCGGCGCCGTGCTGCTGGAAGAATCCTGGCTGCAGGTGCAGCGCCTGACCGGCGATCTACTACGCGTGGGCGGCAGCGGCAAGCTGCAGCTGCACGCGCTGCACGCCGACGGCCACCGCATCTGGCTCGACTACCGTTGCGAAAGCGTGCACGGGCCGGACGGCCGCGTGGTGGCGCTGCGCGGCACGATGCAGGACATCACCGAGCGCGTGCGCGCCGAGGAAGCCTTGCGCCAGGCCGACCAGCGCAAGAACGAATTCCTGGCGATGCTCGCGCACGAGCTGCGCAACCCGCTGGCGCCGATCTCGTCCGGCGCCCAGCTGCTCGGCCAGGACGGGCTGGACCCGGCGCGCACCCGGCAGATCAGCGCCATCATCGCGCGCCAGGCGCGCCACATGGCCGGGCTGGTGGACGACCTGCTGGACGTCTCGCGCGTCACTCGCGGCCTGGTGGTGCTCGCGAAGGACCGGATCGACATCAACGCGGTCGTGCTCGACGCCGCCGAACAGGTGCAGGCGCTGGTGCGCGACAAGGGCCACCGGCTCGACCTGCGCCTGCTGCCCCAGCCCTGCTTCGTGCTGGGCGACCGCAAGCGCCTGGTGCAGGTGGTGGGCAACCTGCTGCACAACGCCGCCAAGTTCACCGACCGCGGCGGCGAGATCACGGTGGTGCTGAACGCCGGCAGCGACGCGCTGCTGCTGGAGGTGCGCGACAACGGCATCGGCATGCTGCCGGCGGAACTGGAGCGCGCCTTCGACATGTTCGTGCAGGGCGAACGCACGCCCGACCGCTCGCTCGGCGGCCTGGGCATCGGCCTGGCGCTGGTGCGCAGCCTGGTCGAGCTGCACGGCGGCACCGTAGCGGTGGCGAGCAGCGGCCAGGGCATGGGCACCACCTTCACGGTGCGCCTGCCGCGCTGCGCGGAACGCGGCGCGTTGGACGCGGAAAGCAGCGAAGGCGTGGCAGCCGAGGGTGGGCGCCTGAAAGTGCTGGTGGTGGACGACAACGTCGATGCCGCCCAGGTGCTGTCGATGGTGGTCGGCAGCATGGGCCACGAGGTGCGGGTCGAACACGGCTCGCACGCGGCGCTGGCGCAGGCCTCGAACTTCGCGCCCGATTTGTGCCTGCTCGACATCGGCCTGCCCGAGATGGACGGTTACGAACTGGCGCGCCGCCTGCGCGAGCTGCCGGCCACGGCCCACGCGACCCTGGTCGCGGTGACCGGCTACGGCCAGGACCAGGACCGCCGCAACAGTGCGGCGGCGGGCTTCGACCACCACCTGGTCAAGCCGGTGGACATGGAGGCGCTCGACCGGATCGTGGCCGCCGAGTCGACTAACGCTTGACGCTTCCGAAGGGGTCGCCCTTCTTCCACGTCGGCATGGCGGGCGCGTTCGCCACCGCGTAGCCGAGGTTCAGGGTGAACTGGGCCTGCTGCACCATGCCCGACAGGTCCCAGTCGGCGCGGTATTCGTCGCTGACCTGGTGGTAGTCCTTCTTGAAGCCCACCATCTTCTCGCTCGACGCGGTGTGGTCGTGCGCGAACTCGAAGTGCCCGTCGCCCGAGAACACGGCCGAGCCCACGTTAAACGCCGGCACGCCGGCCTTGGCGAAGTTGAAGTGGTCGGCGCGGAAGTAGGAACCTGACAGGTCGGGGATGGTGGGCGCGAGCTTCAGGCCCATGCCTTTGGCCACCGTTGCCGCGGTCTCGTACAGGCTGCTGCGCTCTGCGCCCGGCACCCCGATATCGCGGGTAGGGCCGACGAAGTTCAGGCTGTCGAGGTTCAGGTCGGCCGCCGTTTTTGCCAGCGGCACCACCGGGTTCTTGACGTAGGCGGCGCTGCCCAGCAGGCCCTGCTCCTCGGCCGCCGGCCACAGGAAGACCTGGGTGCGGCGCGCCGGTTTCTTCACGGCCTCCTGGGCCATCGCCAGCAGCGCGGCGGTGCCGGAGGCGTTGTCGATGGCGCCGTTGTAGATCCGGTCCCTGCCCTTCTGCGTGCCTTCGTCGATGCCCATGTGGTCCCAGTGCGAGGAATACACCACCGCCTGCTCCTTGAGCTTCGGGTCCGTGCCCGGCACGATGCCGACCACGTTGTACTGCTCGACGCTGCGGATCGCGGACTTCAGTTCGACCTTGGCCGCCACCTTCAGGTCGACCGGCCGGAAGTCGCGCCGCTCGGCCTGGGCGCGCAGGGTATCGAGCTCGAAGCCGCCGGCCGCAAACAGCTCGCGCGCCGTGTCTTCGTGCAGCCAGCCTTCGATCGGGTTGCCCGGTCCGGCCAGGTGGAAGCGCTCGTGGCCGAAGCCGTTGGCCGGCACGCTCCATGGATACGAAGACGACGGCAGCGTGTGGATCAGCAGCACGCCGGCCGCACCCTTGCGCACCGCTTCCTCGAACTTGTACAGCCAGCGTCCGTACCAGGTGTAGGCCTTGCCGTCGAAGCGCTTCGGTTCTTCCGCGGTAGGCTGGGGGTCGTTGACCATCATGACCAGGATCTTGCCCTTCACATCCACGCCCTTGTAGTCGTCCCACTGTTCTTCCGGGGCCGAGACGCCGTAGCCGACGAACAGCAGCGGCGCGTCGAAGGCGAGCTCGGTGCGCCCGCTGCCGGTGCCGAACACGATGCCCTTGCCGATCTCCGGAGTGATGCGCTTGCCGCCGGCCTGGAAGCTCACCGCGCTGCCGGGGAGCAGCCTGGTGCCTTCGATCTCGACCTTCTGGCGGTAGCCGCCGCCGGGGATCTCCTTCAGGCCGATGATCGCGGCCTGCGTCTCGAGGTAGCGCACCGCCAGGTCGCCGCCGCGCTGGCCGGTGCCGCGGCCTTCGAACAGGTCGTCGGCGAGGAAGGCCAGGTGGCCGCGCAGCACCGGTTCGGCAATGCGCGGGGCCTGCTGGGCGTGGGCCGCGGAGGACAGGACCAGGGAAGCTGCAAGGGCAAGACGGGAAAGTCGCATCGGGTATTCCATTCGGGAGAGGCCTGCTTGGCAAACCCCCATCTTAGCGCAGCCCACCGGGACTTGTTTATACTTGCTGTTTATTTAATCGGGAGCTGCCATGACGATGAACCGACGCACGGCCGCGAAGACCCTGGCGGCACTCGCTGCCCTGCCCATGGCCACCCAGGCCGCGCCAGAACAGAAGGAAGCGACACCCATGTACGGATTGATCGGAAAAATGCGCGCCCAGCCGGGCCAGCGCGACGCCCTCATCGCCATCCTGCTCGAAGGGACGGGTGCGATGCCGGGCTGCCTGAGCTACGGCATCGCCAAGGACAAGGCGGACCCTGATGCGATCTGGATCACCGAGACCTGGGATAGCCAGGCCAGCCACAAGGCTTCGCTCTCGCTGCCCGCGGTGCAGGCCGCGATCGCCAGGGGTCGCCCCCTGATCGCCGGATTCGGCGAACGCTTCGAGACCGAACCGGTCGGCGGCCACGGCACCATGAGCAAGCGCAGCGCCTAGGTTCTAAGCGGCGGTCGGTGCGCCGGCGAACGGCCGCGCGTCGGCCGGCAGGTCGATCACGAAAGCGGTGCCGTCTTCCACCGAGCTGGACATGATGACGCTGCCGCCGTGCGCTTCGGCGACGCGCCGTACATAGGGCAGGCCCACGCCCCAGCCCTGGCCCGGTCCCTGGCTGCCGGCGCGGCGGTAGAGCTGGAAAATGCTTTCGCTGTCTTCCGGCGCGATCGGCGGTCCCTGGTTATGCACCATCACCTGCACACGCTCGACCGTGGTCGACAGGGTCACCGTGATCGGGACCTCGCGCGATCCGTACTTGATCGCATTATTGACCAGGTTCTCGATAGCGCGGCGAATCGCCTCTCCGCACCACCAGCCTTCGACCGGATCGTCACCCAAGGCCAGCTCGATGGCGTGGAAAGGCTCGGCCGACTGCACTACGTCGCGCACCAGCGCCGCCATGTCGAAGCGCTCGAGGCGCAGCCGTACCGGCCCGGTCTTGCAGAAGGCGATGCGGTCGAGCAGCTCACGCGTCATGCCGTCGATGCGCTGGGTGCTGGCCACGATCTTCTCGGCGAAGCGGCGCACGTTCTCGTCGCTGGAAGTATGGTTGATCATCTCGGCTGCCAGCTGGGCGGTGGACAGCGGCGTTCGCAGGTCGTGCGCCATCGAGGCGACGAACTGCTCGCGCAGGGCCGCCTGCACCACCGTGAAGGCGTTCGCGCTTTCCCGGATCGTGGCATCGACGTGGGCGAACAGGGTGGCGCGCTGGCCCTCGTCGAGCGTCACGCCATGGCGTCCCAGCTCGCGCACCAGCACGTCGCGGAAGATCTGCAGCTCGTGAATCAGGGCGGTGGCATCGTACAGCGTCAGGCGCGCGCGCTCGCCGCCATGCTCGCTCGCCAGCGCGCCGAGGTCGGTGACCACGCGCGCCGAATAGTTTGGCGTGAGCAGCGCAGCCAGGGTGTCGAAATAGGCCGGCAGCGTGTTCTCGAGGACCGGCAGGGAAAGATCCTCGGCCTGCGGAACGGCACTGCGCACCTCGTCCATCCAGGCCTGCAGCACCTGCCCGCGCAGGGCGACCATGGCGCGTGTGATGGGGAAAAGCTCGGGATCGTCCGGCGACAGGTGTCCGGTCAGGTTTGCACTCATGCCTCAGCCGTGTTGTCAAAGTAGAACGTCAACCCAGTCTACACGACGGCTATCCTGGACGGCGCGTGAATGCTCATGACGTGTTGCGCCGCCGGGTCAGCCCAGCCACAGGCGGTAGCCGACCCCGGTCTCGGTGAGCAGGTGGCGCGGCTGGGCCGGGTCGTCCTCGAGCTTGTGGCGCAGGTGGCCCATGTAGATGCGCAGGTAGTGGCCGCTCTCCGCATGGCCCGGCCCCCACACGGCGCGCAGCAACTGGGGAGCGGTCAGGACCCGCCCGGCATTGCCGACCAGGACCGACAGCAGCCGGTATTCGGTCGGGGTCAGGTGCACATGCTTGCCGTCGCGCGTGACGCTGCGTTCCTGGGGATAGACGGCCACGCTGCCGAAGCGCACGCTGCCGTCCTCGCGGGTGGCGGGCTGGCGCTGGCGCCGCAGGGTCGCGCGCACGCGCGCCAGCAGCTCGCCGGTGCCGAATGGCTTGGTGAGGTAGTCGTCGGCGCCGGCGTCGAGCGCGCGGATCTTTTCGCTTTCCAGGCTGCGTGCCGACAGCACGATCACCGGCGCCGCCGACCACTTGCGCAGGTCGGCGATGAAGTCGATGCCGTCGCCGTCCGGCAGGCCGAGGTCGAGCACCACCAGGTCGGGGCGGCGCGTGCCGGCGTCGATCAGGCCGCGCGCCATGCTGGCGGCTTCGTGCACCTGCCAGCCTTCCTGCTCCAGCGCGGCGCGCACGAAGCGGCGGATCTGGGGTTCGTCTTCGACCAGCAGCGCGGTCGGCTTGTCACTCATGTGGGCTATCCGTAGGCAATTCGGGTTCGGGGGTCGCGGGCGGCTGGCCGGCGGGCAGCGAAAACACGAAGCCGGCTCCGCCCAGCGGCGAAGCGCAGGCGCGGATGCGCCCCCCATGGGCCTCGACGATGGCGCGGCAGATCGCCAGCCCCAGGCCCACGCCCGGCAGCGCCGATTCGCACTCGCCGCGGGTGAACTTCTCGAACACCGCTTCCTCGCTGCCGGGCTTCAATCCGGGACCGCTGTCGAAGACCATGACCTCGACCAGCGCGTCGCGCACGGCCGCACCGATTTCGATGCGCGAACCCGGCGGCGTGTATTTTGCGGCATTCTCGAGCAGGTTGCACAGCACCCGCTCGACCAGCACGGCGTCGAAGCGTAGCAGCGGCATGTCGTGCGGCAGGCGCACGGTCACGTGGTGCCGGCGCAGCGCGGCGCTGCTGGCGCGCAGGGCCGCCCCGACCACCTCTTCCAGCGCCTGCCAGTCGAGGTTGAAGCGCACCTGGCCGCTTTCGATGCGCGCCATGTCGAGCAGGTTCGCCACCATGGTGACGAGGCGCAGCGACTCGTCGTGCAGCGCCTGGGCCAGCTCGCGCGGCGCCTGCGCCAGCGGCGGCTCGGCACGCAGCAGCGACTCGGACAGGCCCACCAGCGATGTGAGGGGCGTGCGCAGGTCGTGCGACAGCGCCGCCAGCAGCGAGTTGCGCAGGCGCTCGGATTCCATGCCCACCAGCGCCGACTGCGCCACCTCCACGTAATGCACGCGCTCGAGCGCGATCGCGGCCAGCGCCGCCAGGGCGTCGAGCTGGCGGCGCTGCTCCGGCCCGAGGGTCCAGCGCCCGCGTTCCGGCCCACCCTGCGGCTCGATCGCCAGCACGCCGCGGGTACGCATCGGCGCCACTAGCGGCAGGTAGAACACGGAACTGGCCGGCAGCGTGTCGGTGCCCAGACCCGCAACCTGGGCATGGTCGAAGGCCCATTGCGCGATTCCGGCATCGAAGCCGGGCGGCGGAGCATCGGGCAGCACCAGCTTGCCGTCGGCGTCCGGCGCGAGCAGGGTCGCGCGGGCGCCGAAGGCTTCCTGGACCAGGGCCTGGGTCGCTTCGACCACCTGTTCCGCGACCAGCACGCCGGACAGCTCGCGCGCGAATTCGTAGAGGGCGCGCACGCGCTGCTCGCGCCGCGCCGCCACCCGGGCCTGGAAGCGCAGGCCGGCCGTCAGGTGGCCGGTGATCAGGCCGACGGCCAGCATGACCCCGAAGGTGATCACATACTGGAAATCGGACACCGCCAGGGTGAAGCGCGGCGGCACGAAGAAGAAGTCAAAGCAGGCCACGCCGACGCAGGTGGCGGTCACGGACGGCGCGCGCCCGAAGCGCACCGCCACCAGCACCACCACCAGCAGGAACAGCATGGCGATGTTGGCCAGGTCGAGCCAGGGCAGGAGCGGCGTGACGGCAGCCGCCGTGAGCAGGCTGGCGCCGGCCGCCACCAGGTGCGGCAGTGGGCGTATCCTGCCAGCGGGCGCCTGTGCCGCCGGTGGGCGCGGGGTGGTGGACGGCGCGACGGCGGGCGCGCCGACCTCGATCAGGTCGAGCCCGGGCGCCAGCCGCGCCAGGCGGCGTGCCACCTGGCGCTGCCAGGGCCAGCGCAGGTGCGAGCGGCCCAGGGCGATCTTCGACAGGTTGTGGCTGCGCGCATAGTCGACCGCGGCCTGGGCCACCTCCCCGTCCGCCACCGTGGCAGTGGTCGCGCCGAGGTCCTCGGCCAGCGCGAGCGCGGCCAGCATGCGCGCGCGCGCCGCCGCCGGCAG
This sequence comes from Massilia sp. IC2-477, assembly GCF_020707265.1. Taxonomy (GTDB): domain Bacteria; phylum Pseudomonadota; class Gammaproteobacteria; order Burkholderiales; family Burkholderiaceae_D; genus Telluria. The sequence goes on along the minus strand of NZ_JAJFEQ010000001.1, from coordinate 466,171 downwards.
GCGCGCCAGGCGCGGGGTTTCCACGTACAGCGCGTGCCAGCCGGTGCCCAGCTGCGAAGCCATGCGCGCGCAGCTGCGTACCAGGTGCTCGCCGGCGGAGTCTGGCCCGATGCACAGCAGCAGGCCGGCCCCGGTCTTCCAGATGTCCTCGATCGACTGCTCAATGCGCCAGGCGCGCACCTCGCCTTCGACGCGGTCGGCGGTGCGGCGTAGCGCCAGTTCGCGCAGCGCGATCAGGTTGCCCTTCCTGAAGAAGTTGTCGGCCGCTCGCTCGGCCTGGGCCGGCTGGTAGACCTTGCCCTGCTTCAGACGCTTCAATAGCGCATCGGCTGGCAGGTCGACCATCACGATTTCGGCCGCCTCGTCGAACACGCTGTCGGGGACCGTTTCGGCGACGCGGATGCCGGCGATGCCCCCCACCACGTCGTTCAGGCTTTCCAGGTGCTGGACGTTCACCGTGCTCAGGACGTCGATGCCGGCCTCCAGCAGTTCTTCGACGTCCTGCCAGCGCTTGGGGTGGCGCGAGCCCGGCGCGTTCGAATGCGCCAGTTCGTCGACCAGGACCACGGCCGGACGCCGCGCCAGCGCCGCATCGAGGTCGAATTCGCCGATGCGTACGCCGCGGTGCTCGACCTGGCGGCGCGGCAGCTGCACCAGGCCCTCCAGCAGCTGCGCCGTTTCCTGCCGTCCGTGGGTCTCCACCACGCCGACCAGCACCTCCCTGCCCTCGGCCTGCAGGCGGCGCGCTTCCTGCAACATGGCGTAGGTCTTGCCCACGCCGGCCGAAGCGCCGAAATAGATGCGCAGCCTGCCGCGCGCCGCGCTGCGCTCCTGGGCATGCATCTGCGCCAGCAGGGCATCGGGGTCGGGGCGTTGGGGGACGTTCAGCGGCATGGTTCAGCGAGTATCGCGCACTTGGGCGTCGAGCGCCAGATTCAGGGCCAGCACGTTGACGCGGGCCTCGTCGAACAGGCCCAATACCGCCTGTTCCGCGTGCGCATCGATCAGCTGCTGGACGTCGGCCAGGGCCAGGCCGCGCGCCCTGGCCACCCGGGCCGCCTGCCAGCGCGCACCCGCCAGGCTGATCTCGGGATCGAGCCCGCTGGCCGAGGCGGTGACCAGATCTTGCGGGATCGGAGCGCCGTTGTCCGGATCGGCGGCGCGAAGCGCCTCGGCGCGCCCCTTGACCGCCTCCAGCAGGGCCGGATTGAGCGGCCCCTGGTTCGAGCCGGAAGAGCCGCCGCCGTTGTAGGGCGCCGGTGCGGTTGCCGAGGGACGGCCCCAGAAATACTGCGGCGCTTCGAAATGCTGGCCGATCAGGCGCGAGCCGACTACCCGGTCGCCCTGCTTCAGCAGGCTGCCGTTGGCCTGGTCCGGAAAGGCGGCCTGGGCGATGCCGGTGACCAGCGCCGGGTAGGCGAGGCCGCAGACCAGGGTGAGTGCGCCAAACAGGACAAGCGCGGGACGGAGAATGGATTGCATACGCGATTCCTCAAACAAGGTTCAGGGCGGTCAAGACCATGTCGATCAGCTTGATGCCGGCGAAGGGCAGCAGGATGCCGCCCAGGCCGTACACCAGCATGTTCCGGCGCAGCAGGCTGGCGGCCCCGATTGCCCGGTAGCGCACGCCCTTCAAAGCCAATGGAATCAGGAACACGATGATCAGGGCGTTGAAGATCACCGCCGACATGATGCTCGATGCGGGACTGGTCAGCTGCATGACGTTAAGCGCCTGCAGCGCCGGATAGGTGCCGACGAAGGCGGCCGGCACGATGGCGAAGTACTTGGCGATGTCGTTGGCGATCGAGAAGGTGGTCAGCGCGCCGCGTGTCATCAGCATCTGCTTGCCGATCTCGACGATCTCCAGCAGCTTGGTCGGGTTCGAGTCGAGGTCGACCATGTTGCCGGCTTCCTTGGCCGCCTGGGTGCCGGATGCCATCGCCACCGCGACATCGGCCTGGGCCAGCGCCGGCGCGTCGTTGGTGCCGTCGCCGGTCATGGCCACCAGCTTGCCTTCCCCTTGGTAGCGGCGGATCAGCTCCAGCTTCTGCTCCGGCGTGGCCTCGGCGACGAAGTCGTCCACGCCCGCCTCGGCCGCGATGGCGGCGGCGGTCAGGCGGTTGTCGCCAGTGATCATGACAGTCTTCACGCCCATGCGGCGCAGCTCGGCGAAGCGTTCGCGGATCCCGCCCTTGACCACGTCCTTGAGTTCGACTACGCCCATCACCTGGCCGCCGTCGGCCACCACCAGCGGGGTGCTGCCGCGACGCGCGGCGGCGTCGGCGATTGCTTCCACTTCGGCGGACCAGGTCGCGCCGAGCGCTTCCACGTAGGCGCGGATGGCGCTGGCCGCGCCCTTGCGCAGGCGGCGAGCGCCGATATCCGCGCCGCTCATGCGGGTCTGTGCGGTGAACGGAACGAAGCTGGCGCCCAGGGCAGACATGTCGCGCTCGCGGATATTGAAGCGGCTCTTGGCGAGCACCGCGATGCTGCGCCCTTCCGGGGTCTCGTCGGCCAGCGAGGCCAGTTGCGCGACGTCCGCCAGTTCCTGTTCGCTCACGCCCGGCGCCGGCAGGAAGGCGGCGGCCTGCCGGTTGCCGAAGGTGATGGTGCCGGTCTTGTCCATCAACAGCACGTCGACGTCGCCCGCCGCCTCGACCGCGCGGCCCGAGGTGGCGATGACGTTGGCGCCCATCATGCGGCTCATGCCGGCCACGCCGATGGCCGACAAGAGGCCGCCAATGGTGGTGGGAATGAGGCAGACCAGCAGCGCGACCAGCACCGTGATCGTCACCGGCTGCCCTGCCCCCGCGGCTTCCACCGAGAACAGCGAGAACGGCAGCAGGGTCACGGTCACCACCAGGAATACGATGGTCAGCGCCACCAGCAAGATGGTGAGCGCAATCTCGTTTGGCGTCTTCTTGCGTGAGGCGCCTTCGACCATGCCGATCATGCGGTCGAGGAAGGTCTCGCCGGGGTCGGCCGTGACGCGCACCACCAGCCAGTCCGACAGCACGCGGGTGCCGCCGGTGACGGCGCTGAAGTCGCCGCCGGACTCGCGGATCACGGGGGCGGATTCGCCGGTGATGGCGCTTTCGTCGACCGAGGCGACGCCCTCCAGCACCTCGCCGTCCACGGGAATCACATCGCCCGCCTCGACCAGGAAGTGCATGCCCTTGCGCAGCTCTTCCGATTTCACCGGGTACCAGGTAGCGCCGTGGTGCGGCGACGGCAGCTTCTTGGCCATCACGGTCTGTTTCAGGCTGCGCAGCGACGCCGCCTGCGCCTTGCTGCGGCCTTCGGCCAGGGCTTCGGCGAAGTTCGCGAACAGCACCGTGAACCAGAGCCAGGCCGCGGTCGCCGCGATGAAGCCGGCGGGCGCCTCACCCTGGCCGGCAAAGGCATCGATCGCCAGCAGGGTGGTCAGGATGCTGCCCGCGTAGACCACGAACATGACGGGGCTGCGCAGCTGGGTGCGCGGGTGCAGCTTGCGGAAGGAGTCGGCGATGGCCGGGCCGAGCAGCGTCGAGTCGAAGAGGCTCAAGCTGCGGCGCCCTGGGATCGCCTGGGGAATGGTGGTGTCGATGACAGGTGGTTTCATGATCATTTGGCGAACAGTTGAAGATGCTCGACCACCGGGCCCAGGGCGAGCGCCGGCACGTAGTTGAGGATACCGACCAGCACGACGGTACCGGCCAGCAGGCCGACGAACAGCGGACCGTGGGTCGGCATGGTGCCGGCATTGGCAGCGAGGCGCTGGCGCGCGGCAAGCGAACCGGCGATTGCCAGCACCGGGACGATCACGCCGAAGCGGCCGAACCACATCGCCACCGCCAGCAGGGTGTTGTAGAACGGCGTATTGGCGGAGAGGCCGGCGAAGGCGCTGCCGTTGTTGTTGGCGGCGGAGCTCAGCGCATACAGGACTTCGGAGAAACCGTGCGCCCCCGGGTTGGCGATGCCGGCCTTGCCGGCGCCCGCCACCACCGCGATCGCTGTGCCGACCAGCACCAGGCAGGGCGTGATCAGGATGACCAGCGAGGCCATCTTCATTTCGAAGGCGCCGATCTTCTTGCCCAGGTATTCCGGGGTGCGGCCGATCATCAAGCCGGCGATGAAGACCGCCAGGATGGCGAATACCAGCATGCCATACAGGCCCGATCCGACGCCGCCGAAGACCACCTCGCCCAACTGCATCAGCACCATCGGCACCATGCCGCCCAGGGGCATGAAGGAGTCGTGCATGGCATTCACCGCGCCACAAGAAGCGGCGGTGGTGACGGCCGCAAACAGGCTCGAGCCAGCGATGCCGAAGCGGGTCTCCTTGCCTTCCATGTTGCCGGCGGCGGCATCGACGCCGAGTGACGTGAGCAGAGGATTGGTCGCGCTTTCCGCCGCATAGGTCAGCATGGCGGCGCCGACGAACAGCACGGTCATGGTGGCGAGCACCGCACAGCCCTGGCGCATGTCCCCCACCATGCGCCCGAAGCTGAAGCACAGGCCTGCGGGAATCAGGAAGATGGCGATCATCTGCACGAAGTTCGACAGTGCGTTCGGGTTTTCGAAGGGGTGAGCCGAATTGGCGTTGAAGTAGCCGCCGCCGTTGGTGCCCAGCAGCTTGATGGCTTCCTGCGAAGCCACTGGTCCCATCGGGATGCTCTGGGTCGCGGCCTCCAGCGTATGCGCATCGACATGGCCTGAAAAATTCTGCACCACGCCCTGGCTGGCGAAGAACACGGCGAACACGATCGACAGCGGCAGCAGCACGTACAGGGTGGCGCGGGTCAGGTCGACCCAGAAATTGCCGATGGCGCTGCTCGAGCGGGCGGCAAAGCCGCGGATCAGCGCAAAGGCAACGGCGATGCCGGTGGCGGCCGAGAAGAAGTTCTGGCCCGCGAGCGCGACCATCTGGGTCAGGACGCTCATGGTCTGCTCGCCGCTGTAGCCCTGCCAGTTGGTGTTGGCAACAAAACTGACGGCGGTGTTGAACGAAGAATCGGGGCCGACGTTGGCCATGCCTTCGGGATTGAGCGGCAGCCAGGCCTGCATGCGCTGCACGCCATAGACGGCAATGGCGCCCACGGCGTTGAAGGCGATCAGCGCCAGCGCGTACGCTTTCCAGGTCTGCGCTGCGGTACAGCCCTCTCCGGCCGCGCGGTAGAACAGCGCTTCGATCTTGCCCATCCAGCGCATGCCGGGAACGGCAGCGCTATCGGCAACACGGGCCATGAACAGGCCCAGGGGATAGCCCAGCAGGAGCAGGACCAGCAGGAAGACCGCCAGCAGCGGAACGAAGTCGGAGAACATGCTCACAGGTCCTCCGCCTTGAACAGGGCCACCAGCAGGTAGACCAGCAGCCCGGCGGCGACCAGGCCGCCGACGATGTAGAAACCGTTCATTGCTTGCCCCCCAGCTGCTCGCAGCCGGCCAGCAGCAGCCAGGTCAGCACAAAGAAGAGGAGGAAGGCGCCGATGAAAAGGACGTCCATGGGTACTCGCTTTCGACGTTGTTGTTATGGGAAGGAGCGTAGTGGCGCCGCGCGAAACGGGGCGTAAAAAGGGCGTGGCGCCGTGTAAACGCGTTGTAAACGCGCTGTACCTAGAAGATGGCGCCGACAGTCAGCTGCAGCGCGCTCTTGCCGAGGAACTTGCCGTTGGCAGGCGAGGCGTAAGCGATCTTGCCGGCGTTGGTGCCGATCACGGCCAGGGTCACCGTCGCGGGGCCATAGGCACGGGCGGCGCCGATCTTCCAGTCGGTATAGCTGGCCGCACCGTTGTTTTCGACACGCTGGCGGCCGGCGTGCAGCTGCACGGTAAGGCCGTCGCCGGCGTCGATGCTGGCGCCCATGTCGAGGTAGCCGCTGCCCTTGCTGTCGACAAAGCCGAACAGGTTGGTGGTCGCGTGCGAGTACTTGACGTAGGCCGGGCCGTAGCCGATCTGGCCGTAGACTTCGGTGGTGTGGGCGTTGGCAAAGCCGCTCACCTTGCCCAGTTCATTGCCGGCATAGAGGTAGCGCAGGACACCGGCGTCGTAGCTGAAGCCTGGAGCGAACTCGCCACGCTTGCCGCCGTAGAGGTCCAGTTCGAGCTTGCCGTCGCCGCCTGCGTCCTCGATCCATTTGATGGTCGAGACCCAGGCGCCGGCATACCAGCCGGACGAATGCGCGTAGTCGGCGCCGCCCTGCAGCGCGGGCTGCAGGCGGGTCTGCGAGATGCCGCGGTAGCGGTAATCGCTGGTGACGGCGGCGTTGAAGGTGGTTTGCGCGTGGGCGCTTGCGGCGAGGGAGGCGCCGGCCAGGATGGCGGCGTGGATCAGTGCTTTCATGGTGTCCTGCGTGTTGTTGTTGGAGCAGGTGAAAGCGTATGGTTTGGGGTGTAAAAACGGGCTAAAAGCTTCGGTGCGGGGTGTAAACGGGATGTATAGGTGCTGCGGGGGAGTGGGCCCCGGCCTGGGCCGGGGCGACGGATCATGCTTTGACAGTGCTCTTCAGGTATTGCATGTATTTGGCGACGCCGGTAGCCACGTCCGTGAACGGCTCGGTGTAGCCGGCGGCGCGCAGCGCGCCAATGTCGGCCTGGGTGAAGCTCTGGTACTTGCCCTTCAGTTTGTCCGGGAAAGGCAGGTATTCGAGCAGGCCCTGTTCGACGAGCTGCTCGAGGGTCAGCGCCGGCCTGCCTTCGTTGGCCAGGGCGTTGACGGTGGCGACGGCCAGGTCGTTGAAGGGCTGGGCGCGGCCGGTGCCGAGGTTGAAAATGCCGCGCTGGTCCGGGTTATCGAGGAAGAACAGGTTCACCTTCACGACGTCTTCGACGTAGATGAAGTCGCGCATCTGGGTACCGGCCTCGTAGCCTTCGTTGGCGCCGAACAGCTTGACCTTGCCCTCTTTCTGGAACTGGTGGAACTGGTGGAAGGGAACCGAGGCCATCGTTCCCTTGTGCCCTTCCAGCGGGCCGTAGACGTTGAAGTAGCGCAGGCCCACGACCTGGCTGCCCTTCCCCATCCCGTGCTGCTGCCAGTAGCGGCGCATGTACTGGTCGAACAGGAATTTCGAATACCCGTAGACGTTGAGCGGGCGCTCGTACTGGCGCTCTTCCTTGAACACGCTGCCGCCGCCGTACACCGCGGCCGAGGACGCGTAGATGAAGGGAATGCGCTCGCGCTGGCAGTACTCGAACAGGGCGATCGTGTACTCGTAGTTATTCGCCATCATGTAGCGGCCGTCCGTCTCCATGGTGTTGGAGCAAGCGCCCTGGTGCAGCACGGCGCTGAACTTGCCGTCGAATTCGCCGGCCTTCAGGCGCACCAGGAAGTCTTCCTTGTCCGCGTAGTCGGCCACCTCGGTATCGACGATGTTGAGGAATTTTTCAGGACGCGACATGTTATCGACCGCGAACACGCTGAAGGGCTTGCGGCTTGACAGTGCGTGCACCAGGTTGGCTCCGATGAAGCCTGCTGCGCCAGTAACCAGTATCATTTTCTAACCTCGTATCTTGTTCGTTCAGGCTGCGGCCAACACCGGCTGCAGCGGTTGCCATACATCGTTAGGCAGGATCTGTTTCATGCAGTTCTGGTGCCCCAGCGGGCACTCGCGCTGCTGGCAGGGCGAGCACTCGATGTGCAGCCACAGCACCTTGGCCAGTTCCGACAGGGGCGGCGTGTGGCGCGGGTCGGTCGGGCCGTAGATCGCCACCACCGGGCGGCGCAGCGCGGCGCCGATGTGCATCAGGCCGGAATCGTTGGTCACCACCACCGCCGCGCGCGCGATCAGCGCGATCGCTTCGCTCAGCGAGGTAGTACCGGCCAGGTTGTGCGCCTGCGGCACGATGGCCGTGATCTCGTCGCACACGGCGCGGTCCTTCGGGGAGCCGAGCAGCAGGATCTGCGCATCCGGACGATTCGCGAGGATGGTCTGCGCCAGCTCGGCGAAGTAGGCGGCGGGCCAGCGCTTGGCCGGGCCGAACTCGGCCCCGGGGGCAAAGGCGACATAGGTCCCGGCCGGCAGCTTCAAGCGCGCAACCGCCGCATCGGCTTCTTCCGATGCCACCGCCATCTCCGGCTCGGGCAGCCTGTCGGGACGCGGCAGGTCGCGCACCGGCTCGTCCGCCAGCGCGGCGTAGAACTGCGCCATCGGGCGCGGCGCCGCCTTGTCGTCGTGGTGCATCACGTTGACCAGGCCGTAGCGCATCTCGCCCTTGTAGCCGACCCGGCGCGGGATACCCGCCAGCCAGGGGATCAGCGCGAACTTGAGCGTGTTGGGCAGCACATAGGATTCGGCATAGCGCCCTGTGAGCATTTTCGCAAAGGCCTTACGCTCCTTCCACTGGAGCGAGCCATGCTTGAAGGGCGACTCGATGAGGGTGTCCACTTCGCGCATGGCGCGCCACACCGGCGCAACCCAGCCAGGGGCCACCACGTCGATCGGGCGCTCCGGATATTTCTGCTTCAGGCGGCGCAGCAACGGCTGCGCCATGACGGCGTCACCGATCCAGTTAGGGGAAATGACAAGCGTGCGCGACATGTTCTTCGTGTTCCTGCAATGGGATCCGCGATTATAGCAACCGCTGCCGCCAGCCGCCCGGGCCGGCTTCCAGTAAATGGGTCAGCTTGACGCGCTCCAGGAAGACCGCGTCGTGCGACACGACCACCAGCGCGCCGGCGTACCCGTTCAGCATCTCCTCTAGTGCTTCGAGCGCGGCCAGGTCGAGGTGGTTCCCCGGCTCGTCCAGCAGGAGCAGGCGCGCGGGCGGATCGGCATACAGCGCGCAGGCCAGCGCCGCCTTCAGGCGCTCGCCACCGCTCAGCTCTCCGGTGGCCTGGGCCACCCGCTGCGCGTCCAGTCCGAGCTGGGCCAGGTAAGTACGCAGGCGGTCCTGGGGCGTGCTGCGGTTGCGCTCCAACAGCTGTTCGATCGTGCTGCGCGCCGGGTCGAGCAGGGACAGGCGCTGGTCGAGCCAGGCGCAGGCCGGGTCGCGCCGCACCTGCCCTTCAAGGGGCGCCAGCGCGCCGGCGATCACCTTCAGCAGCGTCGACTTGCCGCTGCCGTTGGGACCAATGATGCCGATGCGCTGCTGGCCGCCGACGACCAGGCTGATGCGCCGCAGGGCCGGCGCCACGAAAGGCAGCTCCACCTCATCCAGTTCGAGTACGCGGCGCTGTGCGGCGGCGCTGACCCCATTGGCGTGCACCCGCACGGCGCTGTCCTCGCGCAGCGCCTGGGCCGCCTCGCGCACGCGCTCCTGGTGCTGGCGGCGCGCCTCGTCGTGCTGCTGGCGCAGGCGTCCGGTGCTGTTCTCGCTCCGTTCTTTTTGCCGTCCCAGCAGGATCTTCGCCTGGTTCGCCGCTTTGCCTTCGCTGGCTCCTCTCGCCTGGCGACGCTGCTGACGCTCGTGCTGCTCGCGCATGGCACGCTCGTCGCGCTGCATGGCCTGACGTGCGTGTTCGAGCTCGCGCAGGGCCCCGGCCTGCTCGGCGGCGCGCGCCTCTTCGTAGAACCCGTAGTTGCCGCCATAGCTGCGCAGGCCCTGCGGCGACAGCTCGATGATGCGTTCCATCTGCCCCAGCAGGGCGCGGTCATGGCTGATCACGATCAGCCCGCCGCGCCAGTCGCGCAGCTGCTCCGCCAGCGCCGCGCGGCTCGGGGCGTCGAGATGGTTGGTGGGCTCGTCCAGGATCAGGAAGGCGGCGCCGGAGAGCATCGCGCCCAGCAGCGCCACGCGCATCGCTTCGCCGCCGCTCAGCTGCTGCGCCGGCGTGGCGGCATCGAGGTGCGCCAGGCCGGCCTGGTCGAGGGCATGGCGCAGGCGCGCCGGCAGGTCCCAGCGCTCACCGACCAGTTCGAAATCAGCCGCGTCAAAGCTGCCGGCTTCGACGCGCGCCAGGGCGTCGAGTACCTCCTGCAGGCCGGCCAATGCGGCGACGGTTGTTGCGTCTATCTGGTCAAGCTGCTGCGACAGATAGAACACGGTGCCGGAGCGGATGCAGCGGCCGGAAGACGGCGCAAGCTCACCCGCCAGCAGGCGCGCCAGCACGCTTTTGCCGACGCCGTTGCGGCCCACCAGGCCGGTGTAGCGCGTGTCGAACTGTTCGCTGAGATCGGACAGCAGGGTCTTGCCGTCGGGAAGCGTAAAGGATGCGCTGTCGAGCGCAAGGTGAGGATGCGTCATGAGACCTCCATGGATGCCGGTTGCTCCCTGCTTTCGCGGGAAGGTGGGAGTACTGGCCGTCACGTAGACGGCGGCATCAATGGCGCATCGGGCGTTACCTCGCAAATTGGAATGTGCTTGGATGATATCAAATATCCACCAGGCAGGCGAGCGCGGCCTGCGCGGCCGCTCGTTATAATGATGGCATGTTCCGCTCATCGACAAGACAGGCCCTGCGTACATGGATCGCCCTTGTGGCCTTCGTGTTCAGCCTGTTCGCCCCGAGCCTGTCGCATGCCTTCGCGCCGCAGCAGTCGATGCCAATGAGCGAAGTCTGTACCGCGGCCGGCATGATGATGATGCCGATGGCAGATAGCGCGGACCAGCATGCCGGCAGCGCGAAAGGCATGACGCATTGCGACCTGTGCTGCTCGCACCATGCGCCTGTCGTGCTGCCCGCGCCGCCCCTGCTGCCCCTGACGCTTGCCGGCGCGCGCGACACCTATCCGCCCCTCTTCTACCAGTCCCCTTCCCCGCAGTTCGCGTGGACGCCGGCGCAGTCACGCGCCCCGCCCGCCAGCTTCTTCTAACCGCTCAATTGGCACCGGCGCCTGGCGCCGGAACGATCGCTATCGCGCGTGACGCCACACGTGTCCCGTCACGCGCCAAGGAAACGCAATGAAGAAGCTCGCACTTACCCTGCTGGCCGCCGCCACGCAGGCTGCGTCCGCGCAGGCACAGGATGGTCCCATCAAGCAGCTGGGTACCGTTACCATTACCGGCAGCCGCCCCACCTCGCTGCCGGTCCAGATCCCGACCACCATCGAAGGCATCACGGGGGCGCAGATCGAACGCACGATCAACGCCCTTGACTCGGAAGACGCGCTGAAGTACCTGCCAAGCCTCCTGGTGCGCAAGCGCTACATCGGCGACTACAACCACGCCGTGCTGTCCACGCGCGCCTCCGGCACCGGCAACAGCGCGCGCTCGATGGTGTACGCGGATGGCATTTTGCTGTCGAACTACCTGGGCAACGGCGCCACGTTTGCCCCGCGCTGGGGCATGGTCACGCCGGAGGAGATCGAGCGCGTGGACGTGCTGTACGGCCCCTTCTCGGCAGCCTACGGCGGCAACTCGGTCGGCGCCGTGGTCGACTACGTCACGCGCATGCCGACGACATTCGAGGCGCACGCCAAGTTTGGTTTTACCCACCAGCCTTTTGAGCTGTACGGCACCCGCGAGCGCTACCAGGGCAAGCAGGCCAGCGTCTCGCTCGGTGACCGCAGCGGCCGCTGGTCCTGGTTCATCGACGTCAACCGCGCCGACAACGAAGGCCAGCCGCTGACCTTCCCCACCCGCTATCTCGACGCCGGCGCCGCGCCGGGCGGCGTGCCGGTGATTGGTGCCGTGGTCGGCCGCGATCGCACGAACCGCGCCTGGTACCTGCTCGGCGCCGGCACCCAGTACCGCACCGTGCAGGACCACCTGAAGGCCAAGATCGCCTACCAGCTCACGCCCACCGTGCGCGCCAGCTACACGCTTGGCCTGTGGCAGAACGATTCCGAAGGCCGCCCCACGTCCTACCTGCGCGACCGTGCCGGCCAGCCGGTGTACAGCGGCCGCATCGACATCGGCGGCAAGGGCTATACCCTGGGCGCCACCGATTTCAATGCCTCGAACGAAGACCTGCGCCACCTGATGCACGGCCTGTCTCTGAAGAGCCACAGCAAAGGCGTCTTCGACTGGGAACTGGCCGCGAGCCTGGTTGACTACGACGAAGACACGCTGCGCGCCCCGACCAGCGCGCTGCCCGCTGCCCTGAACGGCGGGCCGGGAAGGATCGTCGACATGGCGGGCACTGGCTGGACGACCTTCGCCGCCAAGGGCATCTGGCGTCCGCAAGGCGCGCACGTGGCGGAATTCGGCTACCAGCGCGAAGCCTACAAGCTGGCCAGCATCGAACACGCGACCGCCAACTGGATCGATGGCGTGCCCGGCGCGCGCAACCAGGCCTTCTCGGGCCGCACCGAGATCCAGGCGCTGTGGGCCCAGGACACCTGGAAGTTCGCCCCGGGCTGGAAGACCGTACTGGGCCTGCGCGTCGAGCACTGGCGCGCGCACGATGGACGCACGTCGAACGCCGCTACCTCGGTGGCGCACGGAGAAAGGCGCGGCACCTGGATCTCGCCGAAAGCGGCGCTGGCCTGGCAGGCCACCTCGGACTGGGTGCTGAAGGCTTCGGCCGGGCGCGCGGTGCGCATGCCTACCGTGTCCGAGCTGTACCAGGGCGGCATCAGCGGCAGCGGCACCCTGATCAATAACGATCCGGGTCTGGAGCCGGAGCGTTCGTGGACGGGAGAGCTGAGCGCCGAGCGCAGCCTGGAAAAAGGCCTGCTACGCCTGACGGCCTTCGGCGAGCGCACGAGCGATGCGCTGTACTCGCAGACCAACGTGCTGGTGACGCCAAACGTGACGAACGTGCAGAACGTGGGCCGGATCGAGACCAAGGGACTGGAGCTGGCATACAACGCGAGCGACGTCGCGGTGAATGGCCTCGACCTGCAGTCGAGCCTCACCTGGACCGACTCGGAAATCACACGCAACGACAAGTTCCCGGCCAGCGTCGGCAAGTGGCAGCCGCGCATCCCGCGCTGGCGCGCAACCAGCGTGGCCACCTGGCGCGCGAGCGATCGCCTGGCCGCTACGCTGGCGGCGCGCTATTCGGGGCGGCAGTTCTCGACGCTCGACAACTCGGACCCGAACGGCTTCGCCTACCAGGGCGCGAGTCGCTATTTCACGGTGGACGCGCGCGTGCACTGGAAGCTGGCGAAACAGTGGAGCGTGGCGCTCGGGGTGGATAACCTGAACAACTACCAGTACTGGAACTTCCACCCCTACTCGCAGCGCACCTGGGTGCTGGAGGCGCGCTACGACCTGTAGGCAGGCGTCACGCCTCGCTGGCGTCGAGCTCCGGCAGCGGGATCCCGTGCAGCGCATTGCGCCAGCTGTTGCCGATGTTCCCGCACACCAGGCGGCAGAAGGATGCCGCCTGCTGCTGCAGCTGGCGCTGGTGGTTCGCCTGCAAGAACTTCCCCAGCGCCTCGTACAGGTCCCACATCACCTCTTCGGTGTCGTGGGCGCCGAGCTTCATCGGGATCACGGTGTCCGGATCCAGCATCGCTTCGCGCAGCGCTTCGATCATCTCCGGCACCGGCATCTTGCGCCACATGGCCGCCAGGCGCGGCACGTGGTGGAAGATGTGACGGAAGTAGATGCGGTTGTGGGCGTATGCGTCCCAGTAGGCCTTGCCGCGTTGGGTGCTGCTCAGAAAAGCTTCGAAGCGGCCCAGCAAGGTCTCGCTTGAGGCGCGTACCGGGTCGCTCGCGGTGAGCACGCTCACGCCGAAGGTTTCCAGGATGCGGTCGATGGGCGTGGCCACGCCGATCCGGTTCGCATCCGGCGCCTTGCCCCACAACAGGCCGGTGACCAGGTTGTGGTCCTCGTCGATGCGGTGCACGATGGCCGAACCCGAATCGCCATGGTCGACGAATTCGTCGCCGCGGCCGTCGATGAACAGCATGTCCTGGAACTGCTCGAGGTTGGCGGCCACGCCGCTGTAGTGGATCGCCACCACGCTGCCGTGGGTCAGGCCGGTGGAGGCGCCGCGCTTGGCGATCGGGTACGGCAGGTCCTGGCGGCCGATGTCATGGGTGCCGCTGATGGCGCCGATCTCGCGGATGTAGGCCAGGCCGGCGTCGTAGTAATAGTCCAGGCTCGCGATCGCGGCATCCATCTGCGAGCAGTCCTGCACCTCGGTCGTGCTGCCGATCTCGTCGCACTTCACTTTGGCCGGCTGGTACACGGTGGTGCCGGCCTCGCCCAGCACGTGGGCGGCCGACAGCGCATGGCAGCTGCCGTCGGGCTTCCGGACGATGCAGCCGAGGGTGCCGAAGGAATAGCCGGCACTGAGCTTGGTGCCGCCGACGAGCGGGCGGTATTTGCTGTTGTCCTCGTACATGGCGCGCCGTTCGGACTGGGCGTCGCAGCGGATGATGGGCGCGTGTTCGATCACGTCCGTCATGAAGCCGTCCACTTCAAGCGGAATCTGTTCGTCAGGCGGGATCGTGGCCAGCGGTCGCTTGCGCGTTAGGTGGACACAGATCGCAAGCTGGTCGGTCGGCTTGCCGTCAACGCGCTTCACACCGATGCTGGTGCCGTGCACGCCGGGAATCGTCATGGCGGTGGCGTGGAAGTACTCCTTCGCCTGTTTCATCTGCTCGAATTTTGGATCATCCATCGTTCCTCTCCCCCTCGAAAGTCACGTCGCAGTAAATTATTATTCTGATACGAAAGTATCAATTTAGCACTAACTTATGGATGAGTCATCGGATATTTACATAGGGGACCGACAGTGGTGGCGTAATTCGCACGGCCAAGAAAGTGGTTACTTTTCGGCAGCTTCCTTGAAGACGAGGCAGGTATGAAACCCGGTCGTGGCCGTGCTGATCACCTGAGAACCATTGCCGGCTTCGCAGCAGAAGCAATAGAGCAGCACCGTGCAGCACAGGTACGACTCGCGTTCGCGCGCGCCGCTGCGAACAGGGCCGTTGTGAAGCAGCGGGTCCTGTGCTTGCGCTTCGATTTTTGCAAGCGCCTCGGCCACGCAATAGTTATCAACTTCAATACTTTGAATGGCGATTACGCTTCTGTTGATCAAATGGGTCTTTGGTTCACCACCAGAGTTCATTTTCATATGGGTTCAACGTGGGTAGCGAGCAACAGCACCAAGGCTGTGCTTGTACGTCGCAATGGCGGATCAGCACTGGTTCCTGTGCCCCAGTGTGAACTCGTCCCATCAACGAAAGGAGCGAAACATACAATTTTTGTCGGAAACTTTGACAGCCTTGGGGCATTAATCCGTTATGGTACCTAAGAACCCTTTACAAACAAGCATTTGCAAGCCGGAAATTCACAGGCCCGAAAATTGCATGTGAGATAAGCCGATAACTAAGGAGTTCTTATGAAACGTCTTTTCGCCACACTAGCTTTGCTCAGCGCGTTTATCCCATCAGTTTGCTTAGCCAACATCGTGTACCAGTGGCAGGTGCAAAATGATCTGCCACCGCAGTACATTCAATTGCGCTTGGACTTTGCACAAGAGGTCTACGACCAAGGCTCATTTAGCTTCCATCAGGCGCCTCGCGGTCCGATCCTCCCGGATTCCGGTCTGATCTCGTTCTTCTATACGTTCCCAGCCAACCTTTCGCCGATGGACTACTATCCCAGGCTGCAGCCATTCCGTTTTGGCTTGGGCGCGCTGGACATGGAAGTAAAGTTCGAGGCCAATGGCTTGCTGAGTGGCTGGATACGCGCCAATGATCAACATAGCAGCTTTGAAATGCGTTCCCGTAGAGAACTGTGGGAAGTGATCGCCGCAGAATCCGATCAGTCGATGCCCAACTGTGGATGGACGACCAACGTCAAGTGCCAGGGAGCGCTGGGCAAAATGGTATTGACTGACATCCCTGAACCTGGCTCGATCGCGCTGATTGCGGCCGGTTTTGCCGTGTTTGGCATCCGCCGACGTTCGAAGTAGACTTAGTGCCTTACCATGCGAATGGCTACGAGGTCCAGATGCCAGAAGCGTGCCATTCCCAAAGATCCGGTTGAATTCATGGAAGACTTTGAAGAGTGGTTTATGGATGTCATTTCTTCAGGTACGTCGGCCCGAGCTTGCCCGCCACACCGACAAAAGTCTTGCCACTCTTGAACGAGCGCTGCTTTTTCGCTCCGATGTTCTTCCGGCATGGCGGGCGAATCCTAGAACTTTGGCGAGACCTGGCTGTCAACGATGTCCTGGACATGGCTGGAGACACCGAGCCCAGCTGCCAACAAGTAGCCCGTACGTAGGCCGTGGTTCTAAATCTTCGAACTTGTCTCGGCAAGTTTGGTATGCGCGAGGTCCCATTGTTGTGCCAGCGCTGCTACTGATGGCCACTGTGCCAAATCCAGTGGAAGCATCAGAGGGGCTTCGTTAAGGTCTCGGTATGTCGAGTCCGTAATTTCGGGGCTTACCCATACAGTCCGAGTCTCTGGCTCCACTGCGATCAGGCTCAAGTCCCACAGGGTGTGAATGTCTGCACGAAGCAGGAGCCCGTTCGTAATGGAGTTCGTTTCAGGTCCCAGGTAGGGCGTGATGTGAGCGGCCTCTAACAGAGGTGCAACTGAACAGCCAGTAATCGCACAGTACCCGCCATAGGCGTCGATCAGCGCCTTCCTGAACTTCTGCTGCCCTCGTCGCTGTACGATTTCGCGCAACACTCGCTTGCGTGCGTCGTCCTGGTTTTTCGGATCAAACGGTTCACCAAACGCGGACTCGATTTGCGCTACCTGCTCGCGGTGCGGCCCGTACTCCACATGGCTCTTTTTAGGAAGCGAGTTGCTGGCTTGCAGGTACTTTTGATAGTTGCTGAGCGCAGCGGCATACATCCCATTACCGGTTGCATTCCGATCAAGGAATTCTGGGGTTTGCCTTAACTTTTCAGAAACGGCGATGAACTCTAACAGGTCTGGGATCTCGGCAATCGGCTTCGTCGTAAGTCCATGCATTCGAGCCCAGGTGCTCAATCGTCCCTTGATCGCCCCTTGGTAACTGTTGGCCGATTTTTCCGAGAGCCCGGTCGATTTCATCCATTCGATAAAGTCCATAATGCTTGCTCAAGAGATATTGAACAAGCAAGATAACATCGAACTGAATAGCGCATATCAAATCTATAGCGCAAAAATGCAAAGGGCCGCTTGAAAGCGGCCCTTATAAATGCTTGGCGGAGAGAGGGGGATTCGAACCCCCGATAGGCTATGAACCTATACACGCTTTCCAGGCGTGCGACTTAAACCACTCATCCATCTCTCCTGATGGGGTCTCGTGTGTCCACGAAGCCGCCTATTATAGCAAGTATTCTCTTCTGTACAAGACCGTTCTGACTCGCGTCATGCCTTCGCCTCCGTCGGCCAGCGCCGACGCCACGGCCGCAGCACCTGGCGCACCGGGTTCACCTGGGTGCCGACGTCCTCTTCCCCGACCAGGCCGCGCCGCTTCAGGTGGCGCAGCGCCACCTGCACCGCCGACTTCGACAGCCCCGTCTTGACCGCGATCGTCTGCAGGCTCGCCGGCACCTGGTCGCGGCCGAGCGCCTGGGCGCTGGTGAGCAGGTAGAGATAGACGACAAAGGCGGCGGGACGGCGGTCGTGGCCGACGAGGTCGGGCATCAGGACTTCGAACACGTAGGCGTCGAGCGGGCACTGGCGGGTAGTCATGAATACTATAGTGTTAAACGTTACATACAGCCGCGAGTCTGCCACGATAATGCTCGCCACGACAACCACTGCCACCCACCATGATCACCCAACTGAAATTCGTCAGCATCGCCGTTTCTGACCAGGACCGCGCCCTCGCCTTCTACACCGACAAGCTCGGCTTCGAGATCTCGACCGACCAGCCAATGGGCCCGGGCAAGCGCTGGATCGAGCTGCGCATCGCCTCGTCCGGCACGCGCGTCGTCCTGTTTACCATGGACGGCCAGGAAGACCGCATCGGCAGCTTCTTCAACGGCGCTTTCGCCTGCGATAACGTCGAAGCCACCTACCGCCAGCTGAGCCAGCGCGGCGTCGAGTTCGTCGAGCCGCCGACCGTGCAGCCCTGGGGCTCGTTCGCGAAGTTCCGCGACCCGGACGGCAATACCTTCGTGCTGTCGTCTTCCTGATACAGCCACTAAGCACTGCGCATAAAAATGCCGCCAAATGGCGGCATTGTCGTTTCCTGGGGATGGGCTAGTGGTTTTCCTCAACCGGCGCCCGCAGCCCGGTGGTATTGTTGCCGGATAATAACTTTTTACTACCCGCCCGCCGTGAAACGCAAAGTCCTGTATTACGTCGTCTTTACCGTCGCAGCCGCGGGCGCCGCCGCCGGCAGCTGGATCGTCAGCCTCAAGTCGCCGTCTCAAGCGGCCGCCAGCGCGCCCGCCGCCGGCCCGAGGATGGATGTCAGCGCCATCTCGGCCGACATGCAAACCATGCTGGCGTCCTACCGCAAGATCATCGTGCTGACCCAGGACGAAGCCGGCCTGTCCGCCGATGAACGGGCCCAGGCCAACCGGGTTGGCCAGCAGCTCTTCCACGAGAACCAGGAACGGGTCAGCAAGGTCGAAACCGCCCTCGCCCAGCTGCTTGCCTCGAACAATCTGGCGCGTTTCGAAGCGCTCGGCTCCCTGCTCGACTATGTGGAGTCGGGCGAAGGCCTGTACGACGCCGACCGCCTGGCCTTCCGCGAGCTGATGCAGTCCCTGCTGGCCTTGGTGGCCAAGGATTCCTCGCTGCCGGCGATCAAGCTGCACAAGCGCATTTCGGAAGACCTCGACGCGCTGGCCGAGATCGAGCGCAACTATGAGAAGGAAATCCGCGCCGTGTTCGGTCGCTTCGAGTCGCGCTCGATCGAGCTCAAGCGCGAGAAGTGGAGCAGCTACGTCGCCTACCTGAAGACCCTGTACCAGCGCGAGCGCATCCTCAAGGAATACGGCGTCATCACGCCCTACCCGGCCAAGGCCGAGCCGCCGGCGCAAGCTTCACAGCCAGCGCAGGCCGGTGTGGAGGAAGGCGAGATCTTCGGCAAGACGCTGCCGAAGAAGACCGTGGTGCTGACTTTCGATGACGGCCCGCATCGCCGCTACAGCGAAGAAATCGCGGCCATCCTGAAGCAGTACAACGCGCCGGCGATCTTCTTCAGCGTCGGCCGCAACATCGGTTCGCTCGACGCCCAGGGTAAAGCCAAGCTGAACGGCGGCGCGGACGTGATGCGGCGCCTGAAGCAGTCCGGCTACGTGCTGGCCAACCATAGTTTCTCGCACGCCCAGCTCTCGAAACAAACGGGCGACGGCCTGAAGGCCGAGATCCTCAATACCGACGCGCTGCTCAAGGCGGTGGATCCGCAGCGATCGAGCCTGTTCCGCTTCCCCTACGGCGCGCGCAACCGCGAAGGCTTGCAGGCGCTCGAGAACGCGCACCTGAAGTCGGTGATGTGGAACATCGATTCGCTCGACTGGGCGGACCCAGTGCCCTCCTCCATTGCCGACCGCGTGCTGCGCACCGTCGACAAGGAAGGCCGCGGCATCATCCTGTTCCACGACATCCACGAGCGCACCGTCAAGGCGCTGCCCGCGATCCTGGACCGGCTGGTCGCCGAGGGCTACCAGTTCGCCGGCTGGGATGGCAAGCGCTTCAAGGTGGACGGCGGCGCAGCGCCCGCGCCGGTGCAGCGCACGGCCGCGACCGGCTACGCCAATTCCTGGGCGATCGTGGTCGGCATCGACAAGTACCAGAAATGGCCGCAGCTGCAATATGCGGTGCGTGATGCCGAAGGGGTTGGACAGGTATTGGTACAGAAGTTCGGCTTCGCACCAGAGCGCGTGATCACGCTCAAGAACGAACAGGCGACTCGCAACAACATCCTGGCCGCCTTCCACGACAAGCTCGCGCACGGCAACCTGCAGCCGAACGACCGCATCTTCGTGTTCTTCGCCGGCCACGGCGCCACGCGCAAGCTCAGCTCCGGGCGCGACCTCGGCTACATCGTGCCGGTCGACGCCGACCCGAACAATCTCGCCACGGATGCGATTCCGATGACCGAGATCCAGAATATTGCGGAAAGCCTGCCGGCCAAGCATGCGCTGTTCGTGATGGACGCCTGCTACAGCGGCCTGGGCCTGACGCGCGGCGCGGCGAACGCTTCCTTCCTGCGCGATAACGCCAAGCGCCTGGGCCGCCAGATGCTGACGGCCGGCGGTACCGACCAGCTGGTATCGGATGGCGGGCCGAACGGCCATTCGGTGTTCACCTGGACCCTGCTGCAGGGGCTTGGCGGCAAGGCGGACCTGAACGGCGACAGCCTGATCACCGGCACCGAGCTGGCGGCCTATGTGGCGCCAGCGGTGTCCAGCGTGTCGCAGCAAACGCCAGCCTTCGGCAGCCTGCCGGGCTCGGAAGGCGGCGAATTCGTGTTCGAACTGCCCGAGGAAAGCGAGTTCCTGAATACCTCGACTGCCCAGCTGTCGAACGATGCGATTGCGCTGAACACCAAGCTCGATGCGCAGGCCTCGGCGCCGGCGGCTGCGGTGGTGGTGAAGGACCTGCAGGGCGGCGAAACGAAGATCGTGGCGCCGGCGGCGGTGCCGGTGTCAAGCCGCCAGAAAGCGCAGCGGGCCAACGACCAGGGGCTGCTGCTCTATAAAGAGAAGCAGTATGCGCAGGCGGAGGCGCAGTTCACCGAGGCGCTCAAGCTGCGGCCGAACTTCGCGCTGGCGGCCAACAACCTGGGCTTCGTGTTCTACAAGCAGGACAAGTTCCTCGAAGCGGCGCGCTGGTTCGAGAATGCGATCAAGATGGACCCGTCGCGGGCGATCGCCTACATGAACCTGGCCGACGCGTATGCGCGCGGCGGCGAGAAGGAAAAGGCCAAGGGGGCGTACAAGACCTACCTGGAGCTGGCGCCGACCGGCTCGCAAGCGTCTCACGCGAAGCAGCAGCTCGAGAAGCTGTAGACTGTCTTCAGGCACCGGAAGGAGAGCAAGATGGAAATGAAGAAGATCAACGCCGGCAAGCTGCGCGCGATCGGCTATGACGCTCGCGAACGCAGGCTGCGGGTGGAGTTCGACGACGGCAGCGCCATCGACTATGACGCCGTCGGCACCGAGGTCTGGCGCAAACTGTCGAGTTCCGGTTCTCCCTGGAGCTATTACCGCGACAACATCGAGGAAGAGTTCAGCGGCCGCCGCGGCCGTGCCGGGGTCGATGCGGAGAAAAAAGCCCTCGACCGCGAAGCCCTGATGAAGGCATTCGGCGGCGGTTCGGAACCGGACGGCGCATAAAAAAACGCCGCCCTGTTGTCACGGGGCGGCGTTGTCAGTATCGGACGTCAAGCGCCCGCCGGCTCAGGCCGTTTCTTTCAACTGATCCAGGATAGCCGGATTTTCCAGGGTCGAGACGTCCTGGGTGATGTTTTCGCCCTTGGCCAGCACGCGCAGCAGGCGGCGCATGATCTTGCCGGAGCGGGTCTTCGGCAGGTTGTCGCCGAAGCGGATCTCCTTCGGCTTGGCGATCGGGCCGATCTCCTTGCCAACCCAATTGCGCAGCTCGGTTGCCAATTTCTTGGCGTCTTCGCCGCTTGGCCGGGCCTGCTTGAGCACCACGAAGGCGCAGATCGCTTCGCCGGTGGTGTCGTCTGGCTTACCCACCACCGCCGCTTCCGCCACCATCGGGTGCGCCACCAGCGCCGACTCGATTTCCATCGTGCCCATGCGGTGGCCCGACACGTTCAGCACGTCGTCGATGCGGCCCGTGATGGTGAAGTACCCCGTGTCCTTGTTGCGGATCGCGCCGTCGCCGGCCAGGTAGTACTTGCCGCCCAGTTCCTCCGGGAAGTAGCTGGTGCGGAAGCGGTCCGGATTGTTCCAGATGGTGCGGATCATCGACGGCCATGGACGCTTCACGACCAGGATGCCGCCCTGCCCGTTCGGCACGTCGGCGCCGGATTCGTCCACGATCGCGGTCATGATGCCCGGCAGCGGCAGCGTGCACGAGCCTGGCACCAGCGGGGTCGCGCCCGGCAGCGGGGTGATCATGTGGCCGCCGGTCTCGGTCTGCCAGAAGGTGTCGACGATCGGGCAGCGCTCCTGGCCGACGTTCTTGTAGTACCACATCCAGGCTTCCGGATTGATCGGCTCGCCGACCGAACCCAGCAGGCGCAGGCTCGACAGGTCGAAGTTCTTCGGGTGTACCTTTTCGTCCACGTCCGAGGCCTTGATGAGCGAACGGATCGCGGTCGGCGCCGTGTAGAAAATCGAGACCTTGTGCTTGGCGATGGTTTCCCAGAAGCGCCCGGCGTGCGGATAGGTCGGCACGCCTTCGAACACGATCTGCGTGGCGCCGACGGCGGTCGGACCGTAGGTGATATAGGTGTGGCCGGTGACCCAGCCGATGTCGGCCGTGCACCAGAACACGTCGGTCGGCTTGATGTCGAAGGTCCACTTCATCGTCAGCGCGGCCCACAGCAGGTAGCCGCCGGTCGAGTGCTGGACGCCCTTCGGCGTGCCGGTCGAGCCCGAGGTGTAGAGGATGAACAGCGGGTGCTCGGCATCGACCCATTCCGGCTCGCACTCGGCCGGCTGGCTGTCGACCAGCTCGTGCAGCCAGATGTCGCGGCCCTGCTGGTAAGCGATGTCGCCACCGGTGCGCTTGTAGATGATGACGTCGCGGATGCTGTCGCAGCCGCCCATCGCCAGCGCCTCGTCGACGATGGCTTTCAGGGGCAGCGACTTGCCGCCGCGGCGCTGTTCGTCGGCGGTGATGACGGCCACGGCGCCGGCGTCGATGATGCGTTCCTGCAGCGACTTGGCCGAGAAGCCGCCGAACACCACCGAATGGGTGGCGCCGATGCGGGCGCAGGCCTGCATCGCGGCGATGCCTTCGACCGACATCGACATGTAGATGATGACGCGGTCGCCCTTCTTGATGCCGCGCGACTTGAGGCCGTTGGCAAATTTGCAGACGCGCTCGTGGAGTTCGCGGTAGGTGACGCGGGTGACGCTGCCGTCGTCCGCTTCGAAGATGATCGCGGTCTTGTCCGCGTTGCCGTTCGTGAGGTTGCGGTCGAGGCTGTTGTACGACGCGTTCAGCTGGCCATCGGCGAACCATTTGTAGAAAGGCGCGTTGGATTCGTCGAGGGTGGAGGTAAACGGTTTGTGCCAGTCGATATTTTCACGGGCCAGTCTAGCCCAGAAGCCCTCGTAGTCGCTGGCCGCCTCGGCGCACAGCTTGTCGTAGGCTTCCATGCCGGAAATCGCAGCCGTGCCGGCGAACTCGGCCGGCGGCGGGAACACGCGGTTCTCCTGCAGCGTGAATTCTTGATTGCTCTCGTTCTCGGCCATACTAGTCTCCATAGTCGTAGTAATAAGTTTTACCGGACACCTTAGGGGCGCTCGCTTACTGAGCCCTTACATGGGGTTTCTTGGCCCGCCCGCGGCTGGAGTGCCATTCTACCAACCTTGCTACCAACCTTGCATGCAAACCGGAGAAGTACGCCGCAAGGACGCGCCGGCGGGTGTAGAATGCTCGGCTGTATTTGTCCAGCTTTCCAGGAGTCAGCATCTCGATGGCGCAGTTAATTCCCCCGAACGAAGCAAAGAAGCTCACCCCACTCAATAGCCTGATCTTTGCCAGCCGCTGGCTGCAGCTGCCGCTCTACCTCGGCCTGATCCTGGCGCAGTGCGTCTACGTCTTCCATTTCTGGGTCGAGCTCAAGGACCTGATCGGCGCCGCAATGGGCAACGCCGCTTCGCTCGCCCACATCCTGGACGCCGTCACCGTGCCCGGCGCGGCCCGCCCGGTCAAGCTGACCGAGACCACCATCATGCTGGTGGTGCTCGGCCTGATCGACGTGGTGATGATCTCGAATCTGCTGATCATGGTGATCGTCGGCGGCTACGAGACCTTCGTGTCGCGCATGCACCTCGAAGGCCACCCGGACCAGCCCGAATGGCTGTCCCACGTGAACGCCTCGGTACTCAAAACCAAGCTGGCGATGGCAATCATCGGCATCTCGTCGATCCACCTGCTCAAGACCTTCATCAACGCGGCGGCGTACAACGAGAAGACCCTGCTGTTCCAGACCATCATCCACTGTGCTTTCTTGCTGTCGGCCATGGCCATCGCCTACACCGACCGCATTGTCATGACCACGCATACGAAACATTAATTCCTCCCGAACGAGAAAATTATGGCAACCGTCATCACCCAAAGCGACCTCATCGAATCGGTCGCGGCAGCCCTCCAGTACATCAGCTACTACCACCCGGCCGACTATATCCAGCACCTGGCGCGCGCGTATGAGACCGAGCAAAGCCCGGCCGCGAAGGACGCCATCGCCCAGATCCTGACCAACTCGCGCATGTGCGCCGAGGGCAAGCGTCCGATCTGCCAGGACACCGGCATCGTCAACGTGTTCCTGAAGGTCGGCATGGGCGTGCGCTTCGAAGGCTTCACCGGCACCGTGACCGACGCTGTCAACGAAGGCGTGCGCCGTGCCTACGCGTTCGAGGACAACAAGCTGCGCGCCTCGATCGTGGCCGACCCGCACTTCGAGCGCAAGAACACCAAGGACAACACCCCGGCCGTGGTCCACATGGAACTGGTCGAGGGCGACACCGTCGACGTCAAGCTGGCGGCCAAGGGCGGTGGCTCGGAGAACAAGACCAAGTTCGTCATGCTCAACCCGTCCGACTCGCTGGTCGACTGGGTCATCAAGACCGTGCCGCTGATGGGCGCCGGCTGGTGCCCGCCGGGCATGCTGGGCATCGGCATCGGCGGCACCGCCGAGAAGGCGATGCTGATGGCGAAAGAGTCGCTGATGGAAGACATCGACATGTACGAGCTGAAGCAGCGCGGCCCCTCGACGAAGCTGGAAGAGCTGCGTATCGAACTGTGCGACAAGATCAACGCACTGGGCATCGGCGCCCAGGGCCTGGGCGGTCTCACCACCGTGCTGGACGTGAAGATCAACATGTACCCGACCCACGCGGCTTCCAAGCCAGTGGCGATGATCCCGAACTGCGCCGCTACCCGCCACGCCCACTTCGTGCTGGACGGCTCGGGCCCGGCCTACATCGAACCGCCGGCGCTGTCGACCTGGCCGGACGTGCAGTGGATGCCCGACACCGAAAAATCCAAGCGCGTCGACCTGAACACCCTGACCAAGGAAGAAGTCGCGTCGTGGAAGCCGGGCCAGACCCTGCTGCTGAACGGCAAGATGCTGACCGGCCGCGACGCCGCGCACAAGCGCATCCAGGACATGCTGGCCAAGGGCGAGCAGCTGCCGGTGGACTTCACCAACCGCGTGATCTATTACGTCGGCCCGGTCGACCCGGTGGGCAGCGAAGTCGTCGGCCCGGCAGGCCCGACCACCGCGACCCGCATGGACAAGTTCACCGAGATGATGCTCGATAAAACCGGCCTGATCTCGATGATCGGCAAGGCCGAGCGCGGCCCGACCGCGATCGAAGCGATCCAGAAGCACAAGTCGGCCTACCTGATGGCGGTCGGCGGCTCGGCCTACCTGGTCTCGAAGGCGATCAAGTCGGCCAAGGTGGTCGGCTTCGAAGACCTGGGCATGGAAGCGATCTACGAGTTCGAAGTGACCGACATGCCGGTCACCGTGGCCGTCGATTCGACCGGTACCTCGGTGCACAACACCGGTCCGAAGGAATGGTCGGCCAAGATCGAGTCGCTGAAAGGCATCCCGGTCAACGCGCTCTAACGTAGGGTGGTCGGCTCTGCCGACCGCGCGTCCAACTATCTTTGCGCCGCTATGGTATCTCCTACCAACCAATATGACGCTCCCGTCGGCATTTTCGACTCGGGCGTCGGCGGCCTCTCGGTGCTGCGCCATATCCAGGCGCAGCTGCCGAACGAACACCTCCTCTACTTCGCCGACTCCGGCTTTGCCCCGTATGGCGATAAACCAGAAGACGTCGTCATCGACCGCGTTCTCGCTATTGCCGCCTTCCTGGTGGGGCGCGGCGTCAAGGCGCTGGTCGTCGCATGCAATACAGCCACCGTCGCCGCCGTACGCATCCTGCGCGAGCACTATCCCGACATGCCGATCGTCGGCGTGGAGCCTGGCCTGAAACCGGGCGCGGCGAGCACCCGCAACGGCACGGTCGGCGTGTTGGCCACCGAGCGCACCCTCGCTGGCGAAAAATTCCTGCTGTTGCGTGACCAGATCGTCGAGACGACAGGCGCGCGTTTCCTGCTGCAGCCCTGCGTGGGCCTGGCGGACCAGATCGAATTCGGCGAGCCCGGCGCCCCGGCACTTAGCGCCATGCTGGAGCGTTACATCGCCCCACTGCTGGTGCAGGGCGCCGATACGCTGGTGCTGGGCTGCACCCACTATCCGCTGGTGCAGGCGTCGATCGAGCAGGTCATTCGCCGGCATACGGACGCCAAGGTGACGCTGATCGACACGGGCGACGCCGTGGCGCGCCAGCTGGCGCGGCTGCTCGAGGCATCTAGCCTGCTGCGTGCCGGCGCTGAAGCGGCGCACCTGACCGGATTCACCAGCGCCAGCGGCACCGCCCTGTCGGCCGCTTTTGCCAGCCTGTTGGGGCAAAACCCGCCCGTGCACGAGGTCGCACTCGGCGCCACGCTGTCGAACCCGGCGGGGACGCACATTTAAACTTGCCAGTTCGGGAAGCGCTTTGTATAATCTTGTTCTGTCTCGGAAACAGCGAGACACAAGCAAGACAATGGTGGCTGTAGCTCAGTTGGTAGAGTCCAGGATTGTGATTCCTGTTGTCGTGGGTTCGAGTCCCATCAGCCACCCCAAGAATTCAGCAGTAAAACAAAGGGTTACAAGCTTTCGGCTTGTAGCCCTTTTGTCTTTTCGGGATGGATTCGCGATAGGCGGAGGCCCGCCGCCGAAAGGTCGCGGGCTTTGTGCATGCTAGACCGTTAGCTTAAGCGTCTCGCCTGGCCCGACCAACTACAGAGGAATCCCGCTATTGCAGTTGGGGCAAGCCAACACAGTCTTCTGAATGAAGGTGACTCCACACGCAATAATTCCGATTAAAAAGGCCCACCAGTTTGACAGTCCAGGAAGGCCCTTCATTCCCAAGTACAGTGAGGCCACAAAAAAAGGGATGAAGAGAGCAAGACCGACTGCCCAGGCAGCTCGATTGCTAAAGCGGCGTTCTTTGCTATGAACGCCCATTAGGCCAATGTAACCGCAGTGGAGACACGTGCACTGGAGGTGGGAATGGTACTGAGCTAGGTGTGCTCGGATGTGTTCTGGAAGAATCTGCATTTTGAGTTGTGGCGAATTATAGAGTTTTGTGTTTCCACACAGAAAGCATTCTAGCTGCTTGCTTTAGCTAGATAGTCACCAAATCTCACGCCACCTGTGCCTGCTGCCGAGCAAACTTAGTAGTGCTACATATCCTGATCCTAAGGCCCTGCGCAAATGCATTAGCAGGCAAGGTCTGGCAGTAAGCATCATCCAGCCTTGCCTGGCGCTGCGATTGGTGTCGCTGCGCCATTGTTGCCCCACCTTCATACAGATTCCCTCATGCCTAGCGAGGCTGGTCGCGCTTATCCAGAGGGCGCTCTATATCGCAGGCCTGACCTCGCCTGCCGGCACTGTCCGTCTGTCCATGTGCGAAGCCTGCCTGCCGTCGAATCAGGGCGAAGCCGACAAGCGTTCGCGTGTACAAAAACTCTCACAAAGGCGTTTGGCAAGCTTTCCACCTTCTCGTGATAGCGCATCAATGCGGATTTTGAACCTGCCCCGATTCGCAGCCAAGCAGTCCTAAAGCCTTGGCAAAACGTTTTCTCACATTGTCCTGCAGTCTCTTCATTTCCGCCGATTGATGCGTGTCCCCTCCCTGATACCTGAAGAAAAGCAGCGGCACAACAGGCTAGTTAAGCGTTTTCCTAAAATTGTTGACTTTGCTTCAATCTGTCACTAGGATTTACTCAAGCACAAAAAAATATTCTGGAGACAGTCAACATGCGGCACACCCAACCCGCCTTTTTTGCCGTCCGTACCGCGAGCATGCTGGTCGGCGGACTCCTGCTCGCCACCGCTGCAAGCGCTGCGCCGGCCGAGGAATCGAACGCCAGGCTGATCAGCCGAAGCCTCGACAGCGCCGCCAGGCAGTACAGCGGCATGCTGGCAAGCGTCCAATCCAAACCCGGATTCCCGCGCACCGTGGAAAACGGCCAGGTGAAAATCGTCGAAGTGAAGGACTGGACCGCCGGCTTCTTCCCAGGCTCGCTGTGGTACCTGTTCGAAGCCACCGGCGACAAGAAATGGCGCGCGGCGGCCGAGGACTACACCGCACGCATGGCGCCGGCCAAGTTCGACAAGACCCACCACGATCTCGGCTTCATGCTGGGCGCCAGCTACGGCAACGGCTACCGCCTGACCAAGAACCCCGCCTACCGCGATGCCATGCTGGCCGGCGCTACCACCCTGGTCACGCGCTTCAACCCGAAAGTCGGCAGCATCCAGTCGTGGGAACTGTGGAAGAACACCACCTGGGCCTTCCCTGTCATCATCGACAACATGATGAACCTGGAGCTCCTGAGCTGGGCCACCCAGGCGTCGAAAGAGCCGCGCTACCGCGAGATCGCAGTCATCCACGCCGACACCACGCTCAAGAACCACTTCCGTCCCGATCACTCGAGCTACCACCTGGTCGACTACGACCCGCAAACGGGCGCCGTGCGCGGCAAACAGACGGTGCAAGGCAATGCCGATGCGTCCTCGTGGGCGCGCGGCCAGGCCTGGGGCCTGTACGGCTACACCATGATGTACCGCGAGACGAAGAAGCCCGAGTACCTGCAGCAGGCGCACAACATCGCCGCCTTCTTCATGAACCATCCCCGCCTGCCAGCCGACAAAGTGCCCTACTGGGACTTCGACGACGCCGCGATCCCGAATGCGCCGCGCGATTCGTCGGCCGCGGCCATTGTCAGCTCGGCCCTGCTGGACCTGGCCCAGTTCTCGGATAAACAGCTGGCGCAGCGCTACCGCAGCTTCGCCGAAGCCCAGCTGCGCAGCCTCGCTTCGCCCGAGTACCTGGCGGCGCCGGGCGAAAACGGCGGCTTCCTGCTCAAGCACGCCACCGGCCACAAGCCGGCCGGGAAGGAAATCGATGTCCCGCTCAACTATGCGGACTACTACTTTCTCGAAGCACTGCTGCGCCTGAAGGCCAGCAAGAACTAGTCATTTAAAAAAACCGAGGAGACAGCGTTGAACAAGAACAGAATCGAAGGTTTTCACGTCGCGGTGAAACCGCTGGCAGCCGTGGTTGCGGTCGCCGTCGCACAATGGGCCCTGCCCGCCTATGCCCAGGAAGCGCCGGAAGCGCAGCCGGATCCGAACAGGCTGCAGCAGGTCGTGGTCACCGCCAACAAGCGCGTCGAAAAGCTCGAGAGCGTGCCGATGGCGATCTCGGTCCTCTCGGAAGAGGAACTGCAGCGTAACAACGTGCGCGAGATCGAGGACGTCATCGCCCTCACCCCCTCGCTCACCCAGGCTTCCGGCACCACCGCCGCCAACAACGCGTTGTTCATGCGGGGCATCGGCACCGTCTCGGTCGGCATCGGCGTCGAATCGGACGTCTCGGTGATCCTGGACGACATTCCGATCGCGGTGCAGTTCCAGGCCTTCCGCGACCTGGCCGACGTGGCCCGCGTCGAAGTGCTGAAAGGCCCGCAGAGCACCCTGTTCGGCAAGTCGGCGGTGGCCGGTGCGATCAACATCGTCACCAAGCCGATCAGCGGCCCGATGACCTACCGCGGTAGCGCCTATTACACCAACGACCATGAGTACCGCCTGGCGGCCTCGATGGGCGGACGCCTGACCGAGACCTTCGGCATGCGCATCGCCGCCAACAAGAGCGACATGCCGGGTAACTTCACCAACCTGACGAACGGCCAGAAGGTCAACGGTTCCTCGGGCAAGACCATGATGGCGAAGTTCAGCTGGACGCCGATCCGGAACCTCGACATCGACTTCATGCCGCAATATAACGAGCAGGAGAACACCCGCGGCGTGACCGCGGTGAATGGCTTCTACCGCACCACCGGTTCGGCCGCCGCCGGCAACCTGACCCGCGTCCCGGTCGACATCAACACCGCCTACATGAACGGCAACCCGCTGCTGCCGGCCTCCGTCGTCCTGGCGGGCATCGACCCGACCAATCCGCGCAACCGCCTGGTGCGGCGCGACTTCCCGACCGGGATCGCTTCGCGCACCCACGGGGCCGGCCTGAAGTTCTCGTACACGCTGCCGAACGATGCGACTCTGATGTCGATCTCGTCCTACCAGCGCTACAAGGCCAACGACTCGCGCGACCAGGACTTCACCGACGTCCCGACCATCGCCCGTCCCGGCGAAAGCAGGCTCACCGTCGGCAACAACCAGTTCGGCACCTACGACATCAACTCCAAGACCCAGGAATTCCGCCTGGTTTCGCCGGACAACAGCAGCCTGCGCTACGTGGCTGGCCTCTGGTGGGCACGCAACGAGATCGAGCGCCACTTCATCCGCGGCTTCTGCGTCGCGCCGACCCGCTGCGCCGCCAACTCGCCGTCGAGCCCGACCAACTACTACACCGACATCTACAACGTGAACAAGGCCGTGTTCGGCCAAGCCACCTGGGACTTCGCGCCCACCTGGACCCTGGTCGCCGGCCTGCGCCGCAACCTCGAGGAATCGGGTTTCAATTACGAGCGTAACTTCTACACCGACCAGCTGGATCGCTCTACCTTCGTGCCGGGTCCGGTCGGCGTGGACGTGTTCTCGAGCAGCGGCAACGAGGACTGGGCCACCACGGGCAAGCTGAGTATCCAGAAGCAACTGACCCCGGACGTGATGGTGTACGCCATGACCGCCACAGGCCACAAGGGCAAGGCCTACGACGTGACCAGTGGCCTGCGCGCCTCGGCGGCCTTCCCGGTCGATCCCGAAACCAGCCGCACCTTCGAGATCGGCACCAAGGCCAACCTGTTCGACAACCGCATGTCGGTGGCCGCGGTGATCTACAAGACCGACTTCAAGAACTACCAGCAGAACACCTCGTTCGTGCTGCCGAACGACCCGACCATCTACACCCAGCTGAACTCGATCCCGGAGATCGGCACCAAGGGCTTCGAGCTGGACGCCAACATGCTGCTCACCACCGGCTGGTCGGTCAACGCCTCGATGGCCTATACCCGCCCGAGCATCAAGGACTGGAAGAACGGTCCCTGCTACCAGGACAACACCAACCCGGCAATCGGCACCACTGGCCTGGGTGAAGGCGGTTCGCTGGGCGGCTGGAACCGCGCCTGCTTCCCGATCCGCGCCGGCTCCACCACCGGCATCCAGGACCTGTCGGGCGGGATCTTCCCGGGTACGCCGAAGATCAAGGTCAACATCGGCAGCAACTACGACCTGCGCTTCACCTCGATGCCCTTCCGCGCCTTCATCAACGGCAATGTGCGCTACCAGAGCGACTACCAGACCAACATCAACAACGATCCGCGTTCGGTCAACGACGGCTACACCATCGCCGACCTGGGCTTCGGCCTGCGCGAGAACAAGGACCGCTGGCGCCTGAGCTTCCGCATCAACAACCTGTTCGACAAGTTCTACATCCCGAACGCGAACGCGAGCGGCCCGAGCTTCCGCGCCGGCCCGACCTCGACCTCGCCGGGCATCAACGTCGACAGCTGGGTGCCGCCGCGTGATGTGTTCCGCTTCTACAGCGTGAAGCTGGACGTCAAATTCTGAGTTGACGGGTTTTCGTAGGGTGGGCGGTCTCCCGCCCACGCGGTCAAGAAGCAGATGCGTTACGGCAGTGCGACCGATAGCTGACCGCGTGGGCGGCAAAGCCGCCCACCCTACGGTTCTCGCAAATCACACGTTCTAAAAATTGCGGCGCCTTTCATGGAAGTGAAAGGCGCCGCAAGCTTGTGGAAAGCAGCGCCGTGCGGCGCACGGCGCGGGTGGTGGTTCAGTCCTTGTAGATCGGACCGGCCAGCACGAACGGGCCGCCCTGGTAGGTCGCGGTGGCGTCGTCCGCCGGCGGACGCGCCCCGCTCGGCGGGAAGCGGTCGGCGAATTCGCGCGAGCTGCGCTTGGCTTCGTAGCCGAGGTGGCCGGCCAGGCGGTTGTCCCACCAGCGGGTCGGGTTGTCCGAGACGCCGAAGGTGATGGTGTGGCCGACGCGCGGCGTGAACAGCGCGCAGCGCACCAGCTCGACCAGGTCGTCGTGGGCGAGGAAGGTGGTCATCATGCGCGCGTTGCGCGGTTCCTCGAAGGAGGAGCCGATGCGCAGGCAGACGGTCTCGATGCCGAAGCGGTCGTAGTAGTAGCGCGACAGGGCTTCGCCGAAGCACTTGGACACGCCGTAGATGCAGTCCGGACGCAGCGGCGCGCTGGCGTCGATCACCTGGGTGGTCGGGTAGTAGCCGACCACGTGGCTGGAACTGGCGTAGATGACGCGCTTGACGCCCTGCTTGTGGACGGCTTCGTACAGGTGGTGCAGGCCCACGATGTTGGCCTGCACGATGTCGTCGATCGGCTGCTCGACCGAAACGCCGCCGAAGTGCAGCACCGCGTCGACGTCTTCGAGCAGCGCGAGCACGGCGTTACGGTCGGCGAGGTCGCAGCGCACCACTTCTTCGCCCTCGTCGGCCGGGGGGATGACCTTGACGTCGCTGAGGCGGACGACGTCGGCCCAGGGCTTGATGCGCTCGCGCAGCATGGTACCAAGGCCGCCTCCGGCGCCGGTCAGCAGCAGACGGTGGAAGGGCTTGCGCGGTGTCGCTTCATTCATGGATGGTGCTCCAGTGTGTTAAGTTAAACGTTTAACTTAAGTATAGCCGAATCCGCGCATGCGTCAATGCCGAACCCGCCGCTTTTGCACTCCGGGATATTCGATCTTCCCCCGGCGCCGGCTGGTTTCCTGCCCGGCGCTGCATGTTAAGATGCTCTGTCAAATAACGATTACCCGATCATGAAAAGTTCCGCGCCAACCATCCGCGACGTCGCCGCAGCCGCCCAGGTGTCCACCGCCACCGTGTCCAAGTACATCAACGGTGCACAGCGCTTCTCGCCCAAGGTCGAGGCGGCGCTGGATGCGGCGATTGCCAGCCTGGGCTACCGGTCCAATCCGCTGGCCAAGTCGATGATCACCGGGCGCACCAATACCATCGGGCTGTCGGTGCTGGACGTGACCAACCCCCACTTCAGCAGCATCCTGAAAGGCGCCAACCGGGTCGCGCACGACCACGAGTATTCGGTGGTGCTGGTCGATACCGAAGAAACGCCCAGCCGCGAGCGCCGCACCCTGGAAGACCTGAGCCGGCGCGTGGACGGCATGATCGTGTTCTCGCGCCTGCGCGAGCACGAGATGGCCTGGATGGCCGAGATCGACAAACCGCTCGTGTTCTTCGGGTCGCTCAATGAACTGTCGATTCCGACCGTGGCGAGCGACGACCATGGCGGCGCCTTCCTGCTGGCCCAGCACCTGCGCATGCTCGGCCATCGGCGCATCGCCTACCTCGGCTTTTCGAAGTCGCGCCGCGACGAGGAGCGCCTCGGCGGCATCCGCGAATGCCTGGACGGGAGCGGGATCGAGCTCACCGTGTTCGACGGCGAGACCCCGTCGATGGCCGAGGGGGAGCGCATGTGCTCGGCCATCGTCCTGCAAGCGAAGCGTCCCGACGCGGTGATCTGCTATAACGACCTGATGGCGCTCGGCTTCATGAAGGAAGCCGCCAATCTCGGTCTGTCGATTCCGCGCGACCTGTCGGTGGTCGGCTTCGACAACATCCCCTACGGGAAGTACGTGACGCCGGCGCTCACCACGGTCGACCTGCAGAGCGAACGCATGGGCGCCACCGCCATGAGCAAGCTGCTGCAAGTGATTCGCGGCGAACAGGTCGAGAAACTGACCAAGGTCGCCCCCCAGCTGGTGCTGCGCGCGTCTACCCAGGCGCGTCAGGCCTGATACAAAATCCGGCCCTGCAATACTTTACATTCCGGAAGCGTTCGCCTATATTTAGGAAAACGTTTAACAACACCGGAGACATCCTTCATGCGTCACGCTCTTCCCCTGCTTGCAGCATCGCTGCTGGCCCTGCCTGCCTTCGCCCAGGTCACGCCGCCGCTGCAGCGCAGCGTCGAGCAGGCCTACCCGCAGCTCGAATACCTGTTCCAGAAGCTCAGCAAGGAAAAGGCGGGCATGACGATGGAAGGACGCGAGTCCTTTAAGGCCAAGGACAAGTTCCTGCCCGGGAAAGTCGCCACCGGCCTGGCCGACGTGCTGCTGCACCTGCCGAAGGACGATCCGCGCCTGCCCGGCATGCTGCGCGAGTATGCCGACATCGCCGACCTCACCATCGGCATGGACAACGAGTCCTGGGGCATCTATTACTACATCGGCGCCCTGCATCGCCTCAAGCAGGCCGGCCTGCTCGAACGCGCGGTGCGTCCGCAGACTCTGGAAGCGCTACGCAAGAAGCTCGACTGGCGCAGTTTCGTGCGCACGCCGAGCTATGAGCTGATCAGCCTGCCGACCAACTACTACGGGGTCGCTTTCAGCATCGCGCGCCTGCGCATGCTGATGGGCTGGGAAGACACGGCCGGCAGCGAAGTCCTGCTCGACAAGATGATGAAGCATTACGCCGCCTACTCGGGCGAATTCGGCTTCAGCGACGAAACCGACGGCCAGGGCCGCTTCGACCGCTACAGCATCCTGCTCGCCGCCGAGATCTGCGAACGCTTCATCGAGACCGGTCTCGAAGTCACGCCCGAACTCAAGGCCCTGCTGCGCAAGTCGGCCGACGTGGCCCTGAACAGCGCCACTGCCGATGGCAGCGGCTTTACCATGGGCCGCAGCCTCGGCCCCTATGGCGAGACCGCGATGCTGGAAATCCTGTCGACCGCGGCCTACCTGGGCGTCCTGACTCCGGAAGAAAAGGAATACGCGTACGCCTACTCGAGCCGCATCGCCGAGCGCTACATGAAGTTCTGGTACAACCCTGAGATCCATTCGGTCGACATGTGGAATGGCGGGCGCCGCACCGACACCTACCGCGGCAAGCACCGCATCCTGGGCGAGAATTTTTCGCTGCTGCACCAGCTGATCGCCACCAACGAGATGTGGAACAAGGCCGGCATGAAGGACGTCGTGCCGCGCAAGGACCTGGCCGCATGGCTGGAGCGCACCCGTCCGAAGTTCAGCCTGACCCGCTTCGCACGCGGCGAATACGACCGCGCGCTGGCGATCTGGCGCGACAAGGGCCACGTGTTCAGCCTGTCGATCATCAACGGCGGCCAGAGCCAGCACGACAACAGCCCCTACTTCCCGCTGCCCTTCGCCCACAACGTGATCTCCGGCGTGGCCGACAGCGGCCCGCAGAACACGCAGCTGCTGCCCAAGTTTACGCTGGCCGACGGCAGCGAGCTGATTGCGACCGCGTGGATGAAGGATATCCAGGTCACGCCGCGCGGCGCCGGCCAGGTGCTCACGTATCGCCAGGACGCGCTGTCGAAGCTGGGCAAGAACCTGCCGATCAAGGATGCGCGCATCCGCGTCGAGACCGAGTACTCCCTGCAACCGGGCGCCATCACCCGCACCGACCGCTACATCCCGACGGCGCCCCTGAGCGTGTCGACGCTGAGCCTGGACTTCCCCTCGTTCTCGAGCGGCGCCACGGTCGAGGGCAATACCGTGCGCTTCAAGGAAGGCGCGGTACAGGCCTTCGAGGTGAGCGGCCTGTCCTCCTGCACGGCCCAACCAACCGGCGGCAGCGAGCTGTATCGCGCGCCTTACGGTGCGATGAACACGATCGTTCGCTGCAGCAGCGGCGCCTTCAGCATGCGCGAGCCGCTGGTGGTGCGCTGGACCATCCGCTACCAGTAAGCTTTCACCTCAGCTCTCCACGCGTCTCCTCGCGTTTGCTCCGGACCGCGGCCTCGCCGCCGGTCCGGCTTTTTTTGGTAGTGGGGACTAGCCGCGGCGCGGATGCTCGAGCGGATTGGGCAGGCTGCGATCGCCACCCATGCGCGCGTCCCAGTTGTTGGCAGGAGGCGGCACGGTCGACACGGGCTGCGTGGCGTGGCGGTCGTAGATCGCGACCCAGCCGGGCATGCGCGAGGGCCGCTCCTGCGCGGCGCCTGCCATGCGTTCGATGGCGGCCGGGTTGGCGACGTTCTCCGCGCCAAAGCGCACCAGGCGGTCGAGGTGCGGATGCTGGATGTCCAGGATCGAGGCCATCAGCACCAGGGGCGCGGCGGCGTACAGGTGGTAATGCAGGGCCTTGGCGGCGCGCGCCATCTCGTGCGGCAGCGAGCCGTCCGGCTGCACCTGCCCCATCGCATGGTCGAACACCTTGCGGCCCCAGGCCAGGTAGCGCGCTTCGCCGGTCACGGCGCCGACCGCGGTGATGGCCAGGCCTTCCCAGTAATAGTGGTTGTTGCGCACGCCCTTGTGGGCGTCGGCGTGCGCGATGGTCGGCTCGGCCAGGGCGCGCAACCAGGCTTCGATGGCCTTGCGCTGTTCAGGCGAGGCGGCCGCCTGCACGCGCGCGTAACTCAGCGCCAGGCCGCCCAGGGTCCACTTGCGGGTGTACCAGGATTGGTTGGTGCTCATCTTGCCTAGCAGCGCGCCCTGCTTTGCCCAGGCTTCCAGCCAGCCCAGCGCGCAGCGCGCGTCCTGCGGATCGCGCTTGCGCTGCCAGGCGTCGGCACTGCGCGCGACCGCTTCCAGGTAGTCGTTGACCGGCTTGACTGCGGCCTCGTTGCGCGCCTTGAGCACCGGGTCGATGACCGAGCTGCGCGCATCCGTGTAGTAGCGGTTGGCGTCGATGTCGAACACGGGCGCCGGCGGCGCGTCGCAGGCCAGTGCGCCCGCCGGCCCGAGCGCCAGCAGCAGCATGGCCGCCGCCAGGGGCCGCAGGCGCGCCGCACGACGCCTTGTCGCAAGGTGTAAAACAGTCGCTCCGTGCTGCATCTTGCCTCCTTTTTTGGAAAACGTTTAACTTATTCTAGAAGGCTTGTCTTCCCGTGTAAACCAGCGGCCGCCCACCAAGCGTGCGCGTGCTCGACTTTTACATGCGGCATGGATATGCTCAGTCCATGGCAACCTGTCACGTACGTGACCTTCCCGATGACCGAACACCATACCGCCCCTACGCCCATCAGCAAGCTGACGGCCAAGAAGCGCCCCGCGGTCCGCTATGCAATCCGGGTACTGGTCTCGTTCTGCGTGCTGCTGGTCGCGGCGCAGGGCTGGAGCGCATGGACTGCGCGCCAGAGCCGCCTCGCCGAGCACGCGTCCGCGACCTCGAACATGGCGGGTGCGCTCGCGGCCCAGGCCGAGAGTACGGTGCGGATCGTCGACACGGTGCTGGCAGGCGTGGTCGAGCGCGTCGAGCACGACGGCAGCAGCCCGGCCGCAAATGACCGCTTGCACGCCCATATGCGCAACATGGTTTCCCAGGTAAAGGAAGTGCACGGCCTGTTCGTGTACGGCCCGGACGGCAGCTGGCTGGTGACGTCGCTCGAGCGCCCGATCGCCGCCAACAACGCCGACCGCGAGTACTTCCAGTACCACGAGCACAACCGCAGCCGCGCCGTCCATGTCGGCAAGCCGATCCGCAGCCGCTCGAGCGGGGTGTGGGTGCTGCCGGTATCGCGGCGCATCGACAAACCGGACGGCAGCTTCGGTGGCGTGGCGCTGGGCACCATCGAGATTTCCTTCTTCGCCGAGCTGTACGAAAGCTTCGACGTCGGGCACCAAGGCGCGGTCGTGCTCGCGCGCGACGACGGCACCCTGGTCTACCGGCGCCCATTCAACGAGAAGCTGGTGGCCACCAGCGTGGCGAACGGCCCGATCTTCAGCATGTATCGCTCCAGCGGCCCGGTCGGCACCGCCATGCTGCGCTCGAACATCGACGGCGTGACGCGCCTGTACAGCTACCGCCACCTCGGCACGCTGCCGCTGATCGTTGCAGTAGCCAAGTCCAAGGGCGAGATCCTGTCCGAGTGGCACCAGTCGACCGTGCTGCTGTCCGCCGTCACACTGCTGGCGGTGCTGCTGCTGGCGGGCGTGGGCGTGCGCCTGGTGCGCCAGATCATGATCCGCGACCAGCTCGAGGCCGAACTGCGCACCGCGAAACAAGGACTGCAGCAGCGCAACCAGGAACTGACGGTGCTGGCGACCAACGACGGCCTGACCGGCATCGCCAACCGCCGCCACTTCGAGGAGACCCTGCGCCTCGAGCTCAAGCGCGCGCGCCGCACCGGCGCGCCGCTGTCGCTGGTGCTGCTGGACGTGGATTTCTTCAAGAAGTACAACGACCGCTACGGCCACGTGGCCGGCGACGAATGCCTGCGCCAGGTGGCGGGCGCGCTGGGCGGGGTGCTGGCGCGCCCGACCGACCTGGCGGCGCGCTATGGCGGCGAGGAGTTCGCGATGATCCTGCCGGCCACCGGCCAGGTCGGCGCCCGCTACGTGGCCGAGCGCCTGCGCCTGGCCGTCATGGACCTGGGCATTCCGCACGCAGACAATCCGCTCGGCATCGCGACCATCAGCGCCGGCGCCTGCACCTTCCATGGCACGCCGGGCGAGAACGAGGATCCCGAGGCTTTCGTGATGCGGGCCGACGCCCTGCTCTACCGCGCCAAGGCGCAGGGGCGCAACCGGGTCTGCACCGACCTCGACGCCGTCGGCATCGTGCCGGCGCCGCCGCTCGCCATATAAAAGGCGCTGTCAGCAATGACAGCGCCATGTAAAAAAACCGCCCCGGAGGGCGGTTCGACTTGCTTAGTAGCGGTTCGGATTGTTCGGACGGGCGTCATGGCGGTTCGGGACGCCGTCGCCGTCACGGTCGCGGCGAGCCAGGTGGCCGCGGTCGCGGGTCCAGCCGCCGCGCTCGAGGTACCAGCCGTTACGGTCCTGGCGCCACACCGGTTGCTGGTAGACATAGCCGGCACGCACCCGCTCGTAGTGGCCACGTTCCCACACGTAGCGGCGGCCGTCATAGCTCCAGTAGCCCGGCACCCACTCGTAGCCGCGGCGGGCGGCGGGAATCGCCTCGTGGCGCATCGGGGGCGGCGCCTGGCGCACCACGATCACTTCAGTGCGGCCCTGGGCCTGCGCCTGGACCGGCGCGAAGGCTGCGGCAGAGATCAGGACAGCTGCGGTAGCGGCAAGAATGCTTTTCATGGTACTTCTCCTTTCGGTTGTGTTGGAACCACTATAGCCAAGCCCAACCGCGCACGGGAGGAATGAAAAAAGTTCTTACATTCGAAACATGCTGCCATGAAAATGTAACTGATGCATAAAAGAAAACAGCCGGCATGCGCCGGCTGCTTTGCGTGGAGGAAAAACCGGATTAGTCCAGCTTCCAGGCGTAGTCGACCTTGGTCCAGGTCGCTGCCGGTGCGCCGTCCTTGGTGCCCGGCTTGAACTTGCACGACGACAGGCCTTTCAGGGCTGCCTTGTCCAGGTTCTTGAAACCGCTCGACTTTTCCAGCTTCGATTCGGTCACGGTGCCGTCGGCGCTGACCAGGAACGATGCCGAAGTGGTGCCCTGCTCTTCGTTCATCAGCGAGGCCTTCGGGTATTCGACCGCGCACTTCTTCGGGTCGAACGATGCCGGCACTTCGGCAGCGAAGGTAGCGCCAGCGGCGGCGGTCAGGGTCATTGCAGCGATCAGTTTCACGGTCAGGTTTTTCATGTTTTTCCCCAATAAG
The DNA here is from genome assembly GCF_020707265.1 of Massilia sp. IC2-477. Lineage (GTDB taxonomy): Bacteria > Pseudomonadota > Gammaproteobacteria > Burkholderiales > Burkholderiaceae_D > Telluria. The sequence continues at coordinate 426,673 of NZ_JAJFEQ010000001.1, read as the reverse complement.
GTTTGTTTAAAGTTGTTGGCAGTCTCACTGCGAGCCGGCCCGAAGACCGGCACTACTTCTCTCTTAGAATTCTTCCCACTCGTCGCTGGCGACGGTGGCTGCCTTCTTCGGCTTGGCTGCAGGTGCAGCCGGTGCTTCTTCCTGCGCCGCAGCCGAAGCTGCAGCCTTCTTCACCGGCTTTTTCAGGGCCGGCGCCGGACGCTTGGCAGCGGCCGGACGCACCACCACGGCGGTGCTGGTGACCGGAGCCGCAGTTGCTGCCTGCGCTTCGGCCTGGTACTGCTCGCCCTCGCTCAGCTTGAAGATGCTGACGACGCGGGCCAGTTCACTTGCCTGGTCCTGCAGGCTCTGCGCGGCGGCAGCGGCCTCTTCAACCAGGGCGGCGTTCTGCTGGGTCATGCTGTCCATCTCGATAATCGACATGTTGACCTGTTCGATACCGGCGCTCTGCTCGGCGCTGGCGTTGGCGATCTCGCTCATGATGTCGGTAACGCGTTTCACGCTCGTCACCACTTCGTCCATCGTCACGCCGGCCTGGCCGACCAGCTTGCTGCCGCGCTCGACCTTCTCGACGGAGTCGCCGATCAGGGTCTTGATTTCTTTTGCAGCCGCAGCCGAACGCTGGGCCAGGTTGCGCACTTCCGATGCCACCACCGCGAAGCCGCGGCCCTGTTCACCGGCACGTGCCGCCTCCACCGCGGCGTTCAGCGCCAGGATGTTGGTCTGGAACGCGATGCCGTCGATGACGCCGATGATGTCCGAGATCTTGCTTGCGGAGCTGTTGATCTCGCCCATCGTGCCAACCACCTGCGACACCACTTCGCCACCCTTGCGGGCCACGTCCGAGGCGGTTGCGGCGAGCGCATTGGCCTGGCGGGCATTGTCGGCGTTCTGCTTGACGGTCGAGGTCAGTTCTTCCATGGCCGACGCGGTCTTTTCCAGCGAGCTGGCCTGCAGTTCGGTACGCGAGGACAGGTCGATGTTGCCGGCGGCGATTTCACGCGAGGCGGTGCCGATGGTCTCGGTGCCGCGGCGCACCTGTTCGACGATGCCGACCAGGCTGTTGCGCATTTCTTTCATTTCCACCAGCAGGCTGCCGCGGTCGGACGCTTCGGTCTCGATGGCGATCGACAGGTCGCCATGGGCGATGCTGCCGGCGATCTTGGCGGTGTAGGCAGGCTCGCCACCCAGCTGCTGGCGCAGGCTGCGCGAGATCACCCAGGCTGCCGCCACGCCCATGGCAACGGCGGCCAGCAGCATGACGATCATGAAGTTACGGGCGTTGACGTATTCCGCTTCGGCGTCGACCTTGCTCTGGGCGCTCTGCTTGACTTCCAGGGCGGCCAGCTGCTCCAGGGCTTCGGTCCACTTCTTCTGCACCGGGCGCACTTCGCGGATCATCACGCGGGTGGCGTCCATGGCGTTGTTGGCCAGGTAGAGTTCCGAGGCCTTCTGGATGGCCGGCATGGCCTGGCCTTCGAATTCCTTGATCTGGGCCAGCAGGGCCTTTTCCTTGTCGCTGGCGTGGGCCGCGAACAGGGACGACAGCTTCTTCTGGGCTTCTTCGTACTTCTTGGTCTGTTCCTTGAACTTGACCATTTCCGGTTCCATGTCGGCCGGATCGGTCATCAGGGTCAGGACGCGCAGCGAAGCGACGCGGTCGCCCACGTTGTTGCGCATGTCGATCACGAGACCGGTCGACACGTTGTTGACGCTCACCACCTGGTCAAGACGGTCCTGGATCTGCGCCATGCGCATGATGCCGACTGCGGTCACAACGATCAGCAGCACCAGCACCAGTGCGAAACCGAGTGCGAGGCGGGTACCGACCTTCAAGTTATTCAAAAAAGACATTCCTGTTCATCCCTGTGTTTATTGATCGAATTCGCCCGGATTCCCGCGCCGTGCGACGCATGCAGTGGTCATCAATGACGCACTGGTATTTCCAACAGGATAAATCAAAAGTTCCTACCGGAAAGTCAGAAATCGACTGCAAGATTCGAACTGTTTCAGCTCAACAACAGTGTTAATGACAATCAACGTGTGGGGAGCGAAGGAAATTATGCGTGTACTCTTGCCGTCCGGCAAGCTTTACACGACTTGCCTATACATTTCAGACAAGAAAATGTCGCTATTTGCCGACAGGCAATGAAAAAAGCGCACCGAAGTGCGCTCGACGTGGTCCTTTTGGGAGAGAAATCGGCCCTCAGGCCGCGACCGGCATGCGCGCGGCCGCTTCCAGCAGCAGGCCAGGATCGCCGCCGGCGAGTCGTTTCGAATCGGACAGCACCTGGCGGAAGGCGCGTGCTCCCGGCAGGCCGGTCATGATGCCGAGCATGTGGCGCGTGATGCTGTTGAGCTTGAGCCCGTGCTGGCCATACAGGCGCAGTTGCTCGGCGACATACGGGATCATGGCTTCCAGCACCTGCTGGCGCGATTGCAGCGGCGCCTCGGTATCGCCATAGAAGCGCCGGTCCCAGGTCGCCATGACCCAGGGGTTGTGGTAGGCCTCGCGGCCCAGCATCACGCCATCCACGTGCTGCAGGTGCAGCGCAATTTCCTCATCGGTCTTGATGCCGCCGTTGATGATGATCTCCAGCTCCGGGAACTCGCGCTTGAGCTGGTAGGCCACCTCGTAGCGCAGCGGCGGGATCTCGCGGTTTTCCTTGGGCGACAGGCCCTTCAGCACCGCATTGCGTGCGTGCACGATGAAGGTGCGGCAGCCGGCATCGGCAATGGTGCCGATGAAGTCGCGCACGAAACCGTATTCCTCGTTGTAGTCGATGCCGATTCGGTGCTTGACGGTGACGTCGATCGAGACCGCGTCGCGCATCGCCTTGATGCAGTCGGCCACCAGCTGCGGCTCGCCCATCAGGCAGGCGCCGAAAGCGCCCTTCTGCACCCGCTCTGACGGGCAGCCGCAGTTCAGGTTGATCTCGTCGTAGCCATACTGTTCGCCCAGCTTCGCGCTTTTCGCCAGGTCGGCCGGGTCGCTGCCGCCCAGCTGCAGCGCCACCGGGTGCTCGACCGCGTCATAGCGCAGGTGGCGCTCGACATCGCCGTAGACCAGGGCGCCGGTGGTGACCATCTCGGTGTACAGCCAGGTGTGGCGGGTGATCTGACGGTGGAACACGCGGCAGTGGCGGTCGGTCCAGTCCATCATCGGGGCACAACTTAGTGTTCTTTTGCGATATTTCATACTATTCACGATCTTTTTCGCTCAGTTCTTGACTAAGCTCAAACCTGATCTGCTGCTGGTGCAAGCGACATATGTCTGGTCAGGAGGGGAATTATAACCCTTGGCAAGTTCTTATCAGGTCGTCTTCCCCAACCTGAATCGCTCCAGAACACCCAGATATGAAATACCGTCACTCAAACGGGGAAGGCTGTTAACGTGCTGTGGAAGCATCGCTTTCGTGATACTTCCACAGGTATGAACTACGAACTTATGTAAGGACTACTGCGGATTGAACCTTCACCGGAAGAGAACCAGGTGCAGAGCCGGCAGTGGCCCGCCGGGGAATTGGAACAACTTCCCGCCCGCAGCCAGATCGCCAAGGTCGATACCGTAGAACCCGAGGCGGCCAATCAGGCGCGCGACATCGCTCTTCGCTGCAGCGTCGTCGCCAGCCATGAACAGCACGCGTCGTCCTCCTTCCGCTGTCGGATCATTGGACAGCAGCGGCGGCTGCAGATGGCTGAACGCTTTCACTACGCGAGCACCAGGCACCATGTCGGCAAACACTTCGCTCGAGGTGCGGCCTTTCAGCGGGAAGGGTTTGAATGTGGGCGATTCAATCGGATTGTTGGCATCGATCACGATGCGTCCATCCCACGGGCCCAGACCGTCAAGCGCTTTTGGTATCTTCGACCAGTTCACTGCAACGAACACGATGTCCGCCTTTGCAGCCTCCATGACGGTGACTGCCTTGATATGCGGGCCGAGTTCAGCGACCAATCCAGACAGCGATTCCGGTCCGCGGCTGTTGGCGATTACCGCGTCGATTCCGGCGCGCGCAAGGGCCTTTGCGATTGCCGACCCAATCGAGCCAGCTCCAATAATCCCGATAGTCATGATGCTCTCCGGTAGTATGTAGGGCACCGTTTACGCGGTGAAGCCGCCGTCCACCATCAGCTCTGCACCAGTGACGAAAGCCGCTTCGTCCGACACGAGGAAGGAGACCGCTGCGGCCACATCACTGCCTTGGCCGTAGCGTCCGACTGCAATGCCAGGCTTGACGAAATCAGCTACAGGACCGTCGGCTGGATTCATGTCGCTGTCGGTTGGGCCAGGATGGATGGTGTTGACAGTGATGCCCTTCGGGCCCAGGTCACGTACAAGGCCGCGGGTGAAGCCGGCGACCGCGCCCTTGGTCAGGGTGTACGCCGAAGCCGTTGGGAAGGCAGCGTACTGCACCATCGAGCTGCCGATGTGCACGATGCGGCCACCACTGCCCATGTGGCGCAGAGCTTCCTGGGTCGCGACGAACACACCAGTAACGTTCACGGCCAGGATGCGCTGGAAGTCCTCGAATGCGATATCGGTCGGTGCGCCGAGCACGCTAATGCCGGCGTTGTTGACCAGGATGTCGATCTTGCCGAAACGGTCCGCAACGGCCGCGACTGCATTGCGCACTGCTTCAGGGTTAGCAGCATCCGCTCTCAGCGCGATTGCGCGGCCACCTGCGGCCTCGATCGAGGCGACGACTTCCTGGGCCTTTTCTGGGGAGGCGTTGTAGGTGATCGCGACGCTCGCGCCATCTGCCCCTAGGCGCTTGGCAATTGCCGCGCCGATCGAGCGGCTAGCACCGGTGACGATGGCAACTTTGCCGTTCAATTTTTGTGTGGTGTTCATGGTACGTCCTTTCAGGTGGGGTGGAAGATGGGTCCAGTATGTCCCGCCAAACCGGCAAGCGGTACTAGCAGCTGATTTGGAACACTTTCAACTAAATGTTGAAAAGATCCGTTGGGCTATTCCTCCTGTTTGCCCATGTGGAGTACTCCGCAGCGCGTCTCACTGCATTAGCACTCATTCTAGGTTTTGTGTTTCAGACGTCTATGTAACTACAGGCCATATAGCACGGTCCTTTGTGTGCGCTTTGAGTACAAAAAGTTGCTACGAAGGTGTGCACATCGCACATACGCAGCGAACACGGCAAGCGCTAGAGTGAGACCATGACTTTGTAGTCAGTTCACTCAACTTTGGTGGGAGCAACCATGACACGTCTTTACTCTGCGCCGGCGTCAGAAGCTGGCGAGCACGCGAAGCGGCTTTTTGCGGGAATCAAGGCTTCGGTTGGGACACTTCCCAATGCCTACCTCAACATTGGCACAAATAGTCCGCAAGCTCTGGAAGGATTGCTGTTCCTCGACGCGGTGTTAAAGCAAAGCTCACTTCCAGTGCGCGACTCCGAGGTGGTCAAGCTTGTCGTCAGCGAGTTGAGCCAATTCGACTACTGCCTTGGCGCTCATACCTTTCTCGGCAAGCGCGCAGGCCTTGACAAGGAGCAGATACTCGCTATCCGTCGCGGTAAAGCAAGCGGCGATGCCCGTATCGATTCCCTATCCCGATTTACACGCAAATTGCTCTCAACCCAGGGCCCATTACCAGAAGCCACGATCAATGAACTTCGATTCTCAGGAATATACGATGCACAGATCGTCGACATAGTACTTGCGATCACCAGCATCACATTTACCAACCTGTTCAATCGCATTAACGATACCGCCAAGGACTTTCCCCCGGCGGATGAGTTGTAAGTGGCTAGGAGACTGACATGACTACGCTGCATTCAAAGAAGCACTCCTCGGTCGCACGGCGCCTCTTTCTGGGACTGGCGCTTTTCGCAATGCTCACGGCTGCCGGATGCGGCTCAAGCAACGCCCAGGGAGTTACTACACCGAATCGAGGATCGGCCTCGGCTCCTAGCGTCGTTCTGGTTCACGGCGCATGGGCAGACGGGTCCAGTTGGGCCAAAGTCATCGAGCTTCTTCAGAAACGCGGCCACAAGGTTGTGTCGGTGCAGCTGCCACGAGCCACTCTAGCCGGCGACGCGGCCGCGGTGCGACGGGCCATAGAATCAGAACCTGATCGTGTCATTCTCGCAGGTCATTCGTATGGAGGTGTCGTCATTACCGAAGCCGGCAACAGTCCGAAGGTAGCTGGGCTAGTGTATGTCAGCGCCTTTGCACCCGGCGATGGCGAATCCATATTCGACCTGGTCAAGCCCTATCCTCCTGGCGAATGGCAAAAGGGACTGGTTCCGGATTCGGCAGGCTATCTGGGGATGAATGCCGAGACCTTCCGCGCTTACTTCGCCCAGGATTTGCCAGCGAAACAATCCGCGGTCCTCGCAGCTACGCAGGGGCCGATATTCAATCACGTGCTCGAGGATAAGGTCACAGTCGCCGCTTGGAAGAGCAAACCCTCATGGTGGGCAGTTACTGGCGCAGACAAGATCGTACCAGCGGCGTTCCAGCAGGGGCAGGCGGCGAGGATCAAGGCGAAAGTGACTGTCATCCCAGGCGCAAGCCACGCCGGTCTTCTGTCCAGACCAGAAGCGATCGCGGCGGTCATTCTCGATGCGCTCGGATCCATTTCAAAGCCATAAACGCCCTTGGAGACGTGATGAGTGGAGCCATGTAGCTCAGGTCTTGATTGTTCTTAGGAATCGGATAACATTATTGAACAAATTCCAAGTCCTTTAGGTAGACCGCCGTGGAGTACGCGCTTCCCTCCGATCCGAATCCACTTAGTTCTGCCGACATGACGGCAGACAAGCAGCTCTTCGATTTGTTGCCGGCATTGGTTTGGCGCGCGGACCCGGAGCATGGTTTGACGTTCGTGAACGAGCGCTGGTCCGACTATACCGGCTTGGATTCGAAGGCGATTCTAGGCTGGGGTTGGCGAAGCGAGGGGCTGATCCATCCGGAGGACATTCCGGTGACAACCACGTTCTGGACAACGCCGCCCATCGAAGATGGCTACAGGAGAGTCGAACTGAGGATACGGAGCCGGGATGGCTGCTACCGCTGGTTCCAGTGCACCGCTTCCCCTCGTTCCGGGAATCATGACTACCATGGAAGCTGGTGGGGTCAAAACGTCGACATCGACCGGTACAAGCGCGAAAGCATGATGCTGTCAGGCCGCACCAGACTGTTGGAGATGATCGCACGGGATGAGGCCCTGCCTTGCATTCTCGATGGGATCTGCCGGTTGTGCGATGAGCTTTCAGATACGTCGTATGCTGCGATCATACTTATAGATGGTTCAAGCCACGCGCTGAAAGTTGGCGCTGCGCCGAATCTGCCGCCACTCGTAGCCCAGGCCTTACGTGACGAGGTTTCTCACGATGGCCCGACTTCGCGTTCACCCATACAGTACATTTCCTTTCCTGTCTTATGCGCCGCGCAGCGACCGCTCGCTCATCTTCGGATATATTCGGCCGAGCTCAAGCCGTTCGGAGCGCGCGAGGCTCAGGCTGCAGGTGCCTTGGTTGACCTGTTGCGTACTGCAATTGAGCGCACGGACAACCTTGCAGCGCTGAATAGCTCACGCGAACGCTTCGCCATTACCGTCGAAGCCGCCACTGATGGTCATACGGAGTGGATCGTCGCAACCGACACGTTTTACAGCTCTCCCCGCATGCTCAAACTTTGCGGGCTGCCTCCCGACACCGTCTTCAAGGGCCGGATGGATTTCGTCAGGCAGTTCCCATTCCATCCGGATGATCGCGAACAGATCGTATCGACAATGACAGCGCACTTTGCAGGTCGTGAAGTGCGCCTCCATGACGAGATGCGTATGGTCGTGAATGGCGAGATCCGGTGGATCGAAATGAATGGTATCTGCACCCGCGACACCAGCGGTGCCCTGGTTCGCTGGAACGCTGCAATCACCGACATCACGGATCGCAAGCGCGCACAAGATGCCCTGCGAGAGTCTGAAGAGCGATTTACGCTTGCGGTTACAGGATCGAACCAGGGCGTTTTCGACTGGAATCGTCAGAGCGATCGCGTTTTCATGTCGCAAAGGGCACAGGAAGTGATCGGGATAGTACCTGGCGACCTGTGGCGTTCCTACGATGAATGGAACTCACTGACACATCCGCACCAGGAGGACAATGCCGTACGAAGGCAGGCGATGCGCGCCCATTTGAAAGATCCGCAGCTGGCCTATGATGTCGAGTATAGGCTCTCGCCCAATGGCAGCGACGTGCGCTGGATTCGACAACGCGGAGTCGCCCTTCGTGACAAGGCAGGTCGAGTCTATCGCATGGCCGGCTCCATCGAAGACATCACTGAGCGTAAAGCCCGCAGCGAGCACCTCCTCACCATGCAGGGACAACTGCGCCAAGCCCAGCGCCTTGAGGCCATGGGAAGGCTCGCAGGAGGTATTGCTCACGACTTCAACAACATTCTTGGGGCGATACTGGGGTATGGCGAGATGGCTCTATCCGAGCCATCCCTTCCACCTCGTCTACGCCGCGATCTCGACAATATCATCATCGCTGGAGAGCGCGGCCGCGCCCTTGTGGACCGGATTCTCGTTTTCAGTCGAAGCAGTGTCGGAGAGCGGCAGCTTGTCTGCGTGGAGCGTATTGCGCGCGAAGCAGTAGCGTTGGCGCGAGCGACCATCCCAGAGCGCGTCGTACTTCGGACCCGCTTTCGCGCTGGCCTGGCTTCAATTTCGGGCGATCCGACCCAGCTTCACCAGTTACTAAGCAACCTGATTTCGAACGCAACCGGCGCAATCGGACATGAAGGTGGCTTTTTAACTGTGGCTGTTCTTACCGCAATCTACCCAAAGGCCCGGCTTGCCACGGTTGGGGCCATCGAACCCGGCGCCTGGATCATCCTCAAGGTTGCCGATAGCGGGTGCGGCATCACCAGCGACGTCATGGAACACATGTTCGAGCCGTTCTTTACGACGAAAGAAGTCGGCGTCGGCACTGGATTGGGTTTGTCCCTCGTCCATAGCATCGTAACTGACCTGGGCGGTGCGCTGGACATCGAGAGCAAGCCTGGTGAGGGGTCTGTCTTTACCATCTATCTGCCGCGCGCAGCGGACGCGCCCCGGACGCGAACCCTTGTTGACGCCTTTCTGCCGCAAGGCAGCAAAGAACGCATCACGGTTGTCGATGACGATGAGTTGCTTCTCAAACTAGCCTGCGAAAACCTGGCCGGTCTTGGCTACGATGCCCGCGGGTTCACTGCAAGTAGTTCGGCTCTAGCCGGGATCCACAGCTCGCCATCAGAGCTCGACCTCTTGATTACCGACGAACGAATGCCTGGCATGTCGGGGATCGAACTTATCCGACACGTACGGCAACTAAGACCCGAACTTCCGATCATCCTGGTGAGTGGTTATCTCGGCGGTACTGTCATACAACGCGCCAGGGAAGCCGGAGCCAACGAGGTTCTCAAGAAGCCACTTTCGCGCAAGGATCTGGCGTTGAGCGTTCACCGGGTGCTCGGGCGCGATTAAACCCGCCTACTAGATCGCGATCAGAAAGTATGACGAATCCCAGCGACTAGCATCTGCTGTGTCTGGTCTGAAGCGACGCTACCGGCAAATGGAATCGCAGCACGGCCGCCCCTGAACGCACGTTGGCTCAGCCACTGAAGATACACGGCGCTTCGCGTCGACAGAAGCTGCGTCGCGGTCGCGCCGACGGTGGCCCACTGAGCATCCCCTATCCGCGAAACGCTTAAACTTGCTGCGTAGCGTAACTGTGTATTCGGTGACCAACGGGCTGCGACATCGGCATTCTGGGTGCTAACCACTCGCCCGCCAAGCTCGATTCTGGTGCGCGTTACCAATGCAGTGACGATGGTCGTTCCTTGCGCGTGACGCCATCCTATTGCGAAGTTCGTCACGCGTTGAGCTAGCACGGCTTCCATACCGCCCTCTGTGCCCGGAAAGGGTGAAAGTCCAATTTGCGACAACGTGCGTAAGTATCGGTCGTGGTCGCTCCCGTAGCTTATTGTTGCTGCACTGGTGGGTGTCGAGTAAGCGATGGCGACTTGCATGTTCCTGCCGGATGCGGTTCCAGCGCTTCTACCCGGCTGGCCGACCACCACCGCTGCCTCCCACCCATTTAACACTGGAGTTCGGTACTTCAGTGAGCGTAGTGTTGCCGACATGTTAGCCAGTTCGTCAAGATTTCCAGGATGGAAAGCGAAAGTCGAACCGATTGTCGCACCTGCTGAATGGCGAGGCATGACAAGGTCGAAGTTCAACCGCGAATGACGCCCGACCGTCAGGCTGCCGAATTGGCTGTTCGACAAGCCTATGAACGCCTGTCTATCGAAAAGCGCTCCTGGGTTGTTCTGGCTGCCTGACGAAGCACCGAACCCGTTCTCCAAGTTGAATCTGACAGACCATGCGGTGCCAAATCGTTCTACGCCACGCACGCCAACGACCGTGGGCAAGGAGACACTGTTTACCGCCCGGGTACTGTTACCGCTGCCGACGTCACTGAGAAACGCCACACCAGCGTCCACTACGCCATAGGCCTCTACCTGCGCGTTTGCTGTCGCTGTTACCGCCGCGAGACAAAGGCCACCCACTACGAGCGCGTTATCTCGCCCTAGCCTGGTCACACCGGTACTTTCACAGGAAAGGGAACACCACTGTGGTCGGGCGCGCCGCAAGGATAGCGATAGGGGCCTAGGCGCAGGATGAGTAACCCACCAATTAGCGCGAGAGCTCCGCCTATGATCAAGGCTGGCGAGTACGTACCGAAAATGTCGAAGCACAGGCCGAGCAGATAGGCGCCCAGGCCATTAGCCAGGCAAAAGGCGAAGAAGAGCATGCCGTATACTCTCCCGAACATTCGAATCTCGAAGTACCGGCTAACTAAGTACCCCATAATGTCCACTTCAGCTCCAAGCGACAGTCCGATCAATACGGCCGCAAGAAAATACAAGGCGACTGGTGCGGGATTATCGCCTGCAAGGAGAAACAGACCAATGCCGGCAATGAGAAACGCCGAGCAAGCGACAAGGGGGGCGAAAATATGATCCATGACGACGCCAGAAATTAAGCGCCCGAGACCCGAAGCAAGGCCTGCAACTGCCAGAACCGAGACCGCTATGGCGTCCGATACGCCGCGATCAGTCAACATCGGCACACACTGTGCCAGCGCACCCGCAACGCCGATACAAGCCAGGAAGGTTGCTCCAGCCAGAACCCAGAACAGCCTACTCAATACCACTTCCGACCAGGACGGCAACGGAGGGCGAGTATCTGCAGCCTCGAGGGTGGTCACTTTAGCCTCCGGCTTCTCGCGCACGAACAAGAGAAGTGCCAAACACGCGATTACCAAGGCGGTCCCAGCGATTGCTAAGTATGCAACACGCCACCCGAGGTTCTCGATCAGGTATCTGGCGTAAAGCGGCATGAGTGCCGTCCCAATACCTGTGCCAGTCATCGCTAGAGCCAGTGCTCCGCCTCGCCGCTTTGCGAACCATTGCGCAACCAGCTTTGCATACGGAATCGGCGTGAGCCCGCCACTGGCGAGACCAAACACGCTAAAGACCAGCAAAAAACCGGCGAGCTGATTCACTGTAGAAAGGCATCCGAAAGCGGCCAAACCTAACACTGCCGATATCAGGGATGGCCAACGTACGCCAAAGCGATCCAAAAGGATGCCGAAGAGTGGGCTTGACATCCCTACTAACAGCGTGAATGCGGTTAGCGCGGACGCCAGTTCACCCCTACTCCACCCAAACTCCGCAATAAGTGGCCCGGCGAATACCGCGAAGGTAAACACAGCAATGGGAGCGTTACCGACGGCCAGAACGGCAGCAGACGCTCCAACGGAACTGAATGCCCAGAACCTCTGCGACTTTTGCCTCATACGAGTGCCCTCGGTTTGTTACGACTATCTGCAGTATTTCCGAAAAACCGCGCATCGGGATGGATTTTTGCCACAGCATAGATGTCAGTTGACATAAACCTGTATCAATTGGCATGGGTGAGCTAACGGTCAATGAAGAACATGTTAGCAAACGCTTTGGACCTGAGTCTGGTGCTCATTGCCGTGTCGGCTGATATACGACGCGTGTGTAATGGCATTACGTAGAGACACGAGAACACGATGCTACCGGAGCGTTATGGTGAATCGACTTTGAGGAACAGTGAGGAGGCATTATGAGCATGCTAAGCCAGCCCCTTAAGCAGCTACCCAGCATTGTGCGTACACAGGGCCCCGTGCTGGACGAACCCATTAGTGTCACCCGTGTTCGCCTATGGCGCAGCGACAACCATTCCAGCGTGTCACTCGGCGGTATCGATATGGCCAATCAGCTGGTGGCAACCTGGACTTCGGCCGCGACGCAGACGATCCTCATTCGGTATGAAGTTTCGTTTTCGGACGACTCCGTCCAGCGAGGAGCCTGTCATTTGCGATGCACTCAGCGCGAGCGACGAAGCTTTGCGTGGCACGTACGGAACGCACTTGATGTCTCGATGCCCGAAAACCCTGGGAAAGCAGAGCACTTGGCACGCTACGAGCTCTAGACGGCCCTCGCACCGCCCTGCTCCCTTTGCGTCAAATGACACCGAGAGAATGGACGCATTGGCAATCCCCAGGTGTAAGATACTGGCGCGTACAGAAAAAATAGGGGCAGCGCAGGTGATAGCCATGAGTCCAGCAATGGAATCAGTCCATGTTTTGACGGTCGAAGACGATCCTTCGATCCGTCAGATGATTGTCGATTATTTGGGAGACAACGATATACGGGTAACTGCCTTGCCTGATGGGCGAGGCATGTTTGAGCTGATGCAGCGTGAAACGATCGACTTGGTAATTCTGGACTTGAAATTGCCCGGCGAGGACGGTATGCAACTGGTACTGAAGCTGCGCAGCGACTCAGACATCCCGATAATCCTACTCACAGGCAGGAAAGAAGAAGCTGACCGAGTGATGGGACTGGAACTTGGCGCCGACGATTACCTGACCAAACCTTTCTCACCTCGCGAGCTCCTTGCCCGTATTCGGGCCTTACTGCGCCGAGCGCGGGGACAGAAGACCGTCGCAGATACATTGTCGCGCATCCGGGCGTATCGATTTGCCGGTTGGGAGCTCAACGTCCGGCTTCGCCGGCTCGTCACGCCATCCGGCACAATCGTCGTCTTAACTAACAACGAATTCAATCTGTTAGCAGCTTTCCTAGCCTCGCCAAAGACAGTACTGTCACGTGAGCAGTTACTTGATCAATCGCGACTGCACAACGACGAGGTGTATGACCGCGCCATCGACGTGCAAGTAGGACGCTTGCGCCGCAAGCTCGACGCCGACGGGGTCGAACACCATTTTATCCACACTGAGCGTGGTGCCGGCTATATGTTCGTTGCGGACGTCGATGCTGTTCACTAGCATTCATTTGCCGGCACATGTCTTTTGACACGTTCTGGTCGGCTACCGCCAATAACTGGACACGTTTCCATGCAATTCTGCGACAGTGCGCCGGGCAGGCTTCCACGGCCGATTACTGTCAGGAGAAACCATGGTTACCCTCTTTGCTCGTACTCGTTGGCCAGACACGGAACCGCGTTCGAACCTCAGCGGCCCAAAGAACTCGTGGCAGGCGCGCAAGCCATCATGAAGCCACTGCAGAACATGCCTGCGGCACTACGCAGCGCTGTGTGGGAAGCCGTTGGCCTGGATCCTGAAGAAGCATCCTTGCATGCCGCGATTTTTACCGCAATCCATGAGGAGGATGCTGGGCAATTGACGGCTTTGGCGGAAGTCGCGGATAAGACAGCATGCGAACGTCAGAGGCAGGGGCTCATTGAAACCCTGCACAAGGCACGCGAAATCATCGATCGGCTGGAAAAACGCCGCAAGACAGAACAGCGCCTGGCAAAACTCATCGACGCCTGTGCGAAGCTTTCCTCGCAACTGGAGCTTGACTGCATTTACAATGCCATTGTCGACCAAACTCGACGCCTCATGTCATGTGACGTCGCGTTTTTGACACTATACGATGAGCCCGCTGATGAATTCTTTGTCCGCGCCGCCGACGGAATACTGAGCGACCGATTCATAAGCGCCAGGATTTCAGGCAACGCCGGGTTGACGGCGTACATCCTACGCTGCGGTAGTCCGCAAAGTTCAGTCGACTATGTTCAGGATCAGCGCTTTTCGCACTCAATAGCCATAGACAGCACAGCCAATCGAGAAGGCATCCATGCGATTTTGGGCGTGCCCATTACCATCCACGGCCGCCCACTTGGGGTTCTATTCGCCTGCGACCGGCACCCGCGGCGCTTCGGGCAAGATGAAGTCGATGTTCTTGCGACTTTTTCAAAGCATGCGTCCAACGCAATCGACACTTCGAGTCGCTTGGCGGACGCTGCAGAAAAATTGGGTAATGCAGTCGCGCTGAACGCCGAACTGGCCCTTGGTATTGATAGTGCGCGACAAGCTGTAGCGGAGTGTGCAAAGTTATCGGCGCATTTGGCAAGTGGAGCTAGCCTTGACGAGCTCTCAACGCTCCTATCCAATCGCCTCGGCGGACAAGTGCTTGTACTTGATTGTGGCGAGCAGTTGGCATGTGCGAGTCAAACGAAGCTCAGCGAGCGTTCTGCTTTGCAGGACTGCCCAAAGTGGCAGCGCAGCATTCATCTCGCACTCGATGCCAGTCGCACGATGGCGCACTCGGTCGAATTGAATGGAGAGGACGGAAGCTTCTACCGCGTGCTCAGCCTGCGAACAGAACGCGGACGCGGCGGCGCTTTGATCGCCGTGACCTCCTCACCTTTGAACGAGTCACAAACATTAATCTTCGAAGGCAGCAGCGTACCGATAGCGATCGCCTTAGCGGAAAGAGCAACCCAGCTTGCGGCTTGGCGCAAGGACTTCCCTCGTCTGGTGCGCGAGCTGATTGACGAGTGGCCGATGCGGGATGCGCACAGTAAGTCTGTTTTACGGCATTTCGGAATCGACATCGAGCACCCATTACGACTTGCTTCAATAGATGCAGGTTCAGGCGCTTCGGACTTTGTTCTAGGATATCTCGACCGATTGCCAAGCAGCGGTCAGTCGATTTATGCTGAAGTCAATGGGGCCGTTCTGGTCATCTTCCAAGACAGTTGCCATGAGTCGTACATCGACGCGCTACGTGGCCTATGTGCCACAGGTACTCGCGCGCGCTTGAGTGCAGTAGTCTCTAACTCTGTGCCAGCAACGCGGTCGTTGCGCAGTGCCCTGTACACCCTACGGCAATGCCATCGTTTGACGAATCAACTTGGCCTGCAGGGTACATTACAAACCGAAGCATCGCTGGGCATGTATGCACTTCTGTTCTCGGAACAGTCCGACGAACATGTGCGAGGCTTCATCGGCGCTGCCTTGGGCCGGCTTGCTCCACTCGACAGCGAACGCAAAGAGGAGCTCGCGCATACGCTGCTCACTTACCTTGATCATGGCCAGAACGCTCGAGCTGCAGCAAGTGCCCTCGACATCCACGTGAACACCTTTCGTCAGCGAATGGATTCGATCCTGTCCCTGCTAGGAGAATGGCCACGACATGAACGCGTTCTGGAAATGCACAACGCGCTGCGCTTATGGCGTCTGTCGAATACAAACAGACAGCTAGACCGCGACTAGAGAACACACTATTGCAAGTCAAATGTGGCGCTTCTGCACATACTCGCAATAGCTACAGATTCCTACACTGGTTCTCACGATGCAAACGCTGGCAATTTTCGCGCAGCACATCAGGCCGGGAAAGGAAGATCATGGACACGTCAGCTCAATGCGGCGCAATGCCGAAAGTGCTAGTGGCATCACTGGCAGCCGCTGCGATGGCAGCAGCGATCGGCGGCTGTGCCGAAGCCAATAGCGGAACTGAAAACAACGTACGACAGACGCCAGCTGTTTCCGCAGCTCTCGTGCTTGAAAAACCGGTAGCGAAGACGCAGGAGTTCTCGGGTCGACTTGAGGCTGTTGAAGTCGTTGAGATCCGGCCACGCGTACGTGGCTATATAACGGCCGTCAACATCCAGCCTGGTGCCGAAGTGAAGAAGGGCGACGTACTATTCGTGATCGACCCTCGTCCATACCAGGCAGAGGCGGACCGTGCGATTGCGGCGGCGAATGCCGCCATGGCGCGCGCTGACCTCGCTCGCCTAGAGCTGCAACGGGCTGAACGCCTGCTCGCCGACCGCGCCATCGCGCAGCGTGAGTTCGAAGAACGTGCTGCAACCTACAAGGAACTGGATGCCACTGCCCGTGCCGTACAAGCCCAGTGCGAGGCGGCGCGTCTAAACCTAGCCTATACAAAGGTTCTTGCTCCGATTGATGGCAGGGTATCGAAAGCAGAAATCACACTTGGTAACCTGGTCGATGAAACCGCCATGCTCACGTCTATCGTATCGCTTGATCGCATTTACGCGAGCTTCGACGGCGATGAGCAAACCTACTTGCGTGTCGGGTCACGCGCCCAGAGAGGGCAGCCTACCGTTGTCAGTGTTGGGTTGGCTAGTGAGACTGGATTTCCCCACAAAGGTAAGCTTGAGTTCATCGACAATCGGCTCGACCCGCGAACGGGTAGCGTTCGCATGCGGGCAACGCTTCCAAACTCGGACCGAAGCCTGGTTCCGGGGCTGTTTGCCAGGGTATTGGTTGGTAGCGGCATTCCCGAGAACGCAATTGTCATCGATGACCGTGCCGTCGGAACCGATCAGAGCCGCAAATACGTCATGGTCGTCAACGCACAGAATAAGACTGAATACCGCCCCGTCATCCTCGGTCCGATGGCCGACGGATTACGGGTCGTGAACAAAGGCCTGCGTCGTGGCGAAATCATCATCGTCAATGGATTGCAGCGTGTGCGTCCAGGCGCTGAGGTTTCCCCGCAAATGGTGTCGATGGACAGCGTCGCGCTGCTCAAGGAGTAAGCGATGAATTTCCCGCGCTTTTTTGTCGACAAACCGATTTTCGCGGCCGTGCTCTCAATGATTGTGTTCGTGGCCGGCTTGATCTCGGTGTTTGTTCTTCCGGTATCAGAATATCCCGACGTCGTTCCGCCTTCGGTTGTCGTTCGCGCACAGTATCCCGGGGCCAATCCAAAGGTTATCGCTGAGACAGTGGCCGCTCCACTCGAAGAACAGATCAACGGAACCGAAGATATGCTGTACATGTCCTCTCAGAGTACGTCGGACGGAGCCCTGATGCTCACCCTGACGTTCGCTATCGGAACCGACATTGATCGGGCAGAGAGTCAGGTGCAAAATCGAGTTCAGCGCGCGCTTCCACGTCTGCCAGAGGAAGTGAGGCAGATTGGAGTTACTACCGTCAAAAGCTCCCCGAACTTGACGATGGTCGTCCACATCCGCGCGCCGGATGGGCGATATGACGACCTGTACCTGCGCAATTACGCTGTTCTGAACATCAAAGACCAACTTGCCCGGCTCAAGGGTGCTGGAGACGTGCAGCTCTTCGGAGCGGGCGATTACGCAATGCGTGTCTGGCTCGACCCACAAAAAGTGGCTGCCCGCAGTCTCACAGCCGGCGATGTTGTCACTGCGATCCGCGAGCAAAACGTTCAGGTCGCAGCTGGCGTGGTTGGTCAGGGTCCCAGCGAAGGGGCGCAATTCCAGTTGACCGTCAACACGCTCGGACGTCTGCAGAGCGTCGAGGAGTTTGGGGATATCGTCGTTAAAGCAGGTGCTGATGGTGCCGTCACCCTGCTCAAGGACATCGCCCGGCTCGAGATGGGATCAAATTCCTATGCTCTACGCTCCCTGCTCGATAATAAGTCGGCGGTTGCCATTGCCGTTTTTGAGGCGCCGAACGCGAACGCGCTACAGTTGTCCGGCGCGGTGCGCGCGACGATGGCCGAACTTTCTAAAGATTTTCCGGAAGGCGTCGAGCACAGCATTGTGTACGACCCGACCCAATTCGTACGCGAGTCGATCGACTCGGTTGTGCACACGCTTCTCGAAGCGATCGTTCTCGTCGCTCTGGTCGTCATCGTGTTTTTGCAGACGTGGCGCGCTTCCATCATTCCTCTTTTGGCAGTGCCAGTCTCTGTCGTTGGCACGTTTGCGGTCATGCTGGCGTTCGGTTTTTCGATTAATACGTTATCGCTATTCGGCCTCGTGCTTGCTATTGGTATCGTGGTCGACGATGCGATTGTCGTGGTGGAGAACGTCGAGCGCAATATTGCGGGCGGTCTGGCCCCGCGGGAGGCAACCATTCAGGCGATGAAAGAGGTGAGCGGTCCAATCATCGCCATCGCTCTCGTGCTCTGCGCCGTGTTCGTTCCGATTGCCTTTGTGTCTGGACTAACAGGCCAGTTTTACCGCCAGTTTGCGTTGACCATCGCGATCTCTACGGTCATTTCGGCATTCAGCTCGCTTACCCTGGCGCCGGCTCTTTCAGCCGCCCTGCTCCGTGCACATGACGCACCCAAGGACAGACTAACGCGCATCATGGACGCTGTGTTTGGCCGCTTCTTCGCTGCATTCAACCGATTCTTCGCGCGTTCGTCAAATCAGTACGAAGTCGGCGTAAAGGTGGTGTTGCAAAGGAAGTTGGTAACCCTTGTCGTGTATGGCGTGCTCGGTTTTGCTGCCATCCTGATGTTTAGGGCCGTCCCTCCGGGATTCGTGCCTGCTCAGGACAAGGCGTACCTGGTTGGATTTGCCCAGCTGCCCGATGCCGCCTCGCTCGATCGAACTGACGGCGTGATCCGGCGCATGTCCGCCATCGCCCAGGAGATACCCGGCGTCGAACACTCTGTCGCTTTCCCTGGTCTGTCGATCAACGGCCTGACCAATGCACCGAACGCCGGCGCCGTGTTCACAACTTTGAAACCATTCGACGAACGAAGCGGCAAGGATGGTTCGGCCCAAGCGATCGCTGGGGAAATCAACAAGCGCATGGGCGTCGTCGAAGACGCATTTGTCATGGTGCTGCCTCCCCCTCCAGTCAATGGGCTCGGCACCACAGGTGGCTTCAAGCTGATGCTAGAAGATCGCAGCAATCTGGGCTACGACGAGTTGTTCAAGGCGACCCAGGCACTGCAGGCTAAAGCTTCCCAGACGCCACAGCTAGTAGGTGTTTTTTCCAGCTACCAGATCAATGTCCCGCAACTTTACGCTGACATCGACCGCGTAAAGGCCAAGCAACTTGGCGTTCCTTTGCAGACGATCTATCAGACCCTGCAAATAAATTTGGGATCACTGTACGTAAACGATTTCAACCAGTTCGGACGGACGTACCAGGTCAGGGTGCAGGCCGATTCGCAGTTCCGTTCCCAACCGGAGCAAATTGCCCAACTCAAGGTTCGTAACGAGAATGGGGAGATGATTCCCCTCTCCTCCTTGGTTCATATAAGAGATAGCTACGGCCCGGATCGAGTCCAGCGATATAACAACTACCTCGCCGCGGACATCAATGGCGGCCCAGCTGCTGGAGTCTCGTCAGGCCAAGCTCAGGCCATCATGGAGCGCCTTGCAAAGGAGACTCTACCAAAAGGCATCGCATATGAGTGGACCGAGCTCACTTACCAGGAAATCCTTTCCGGGAACACAATGGTCTACGTTTTTCCGCTTTGCGTGTTACTGGTGTTTCTTGTGCTCGCCGCGCAGTATGAAAGCTGGACGCTACCTCTTGCTGTCATCTTGATCGTGCCAATGTCGATCCTTTGCGCATTGACAGGTGTGAAGCTTACGGGCGGGGACAACAACATCTTCACGCAAATCGCACTGTTCGTGCTCGTTGGGTTGGCCTCGAAGAACGCGATTCTCATCGTGGAGTTCGCGCGCGAGCTCGAGAACCATGGGCGCAGCACGGTCGATGCTGCGCTCGAGGCTTGTCGTCTTAGGCTGCGCCCGATCCTCATGACTTCGATTGCTTTCATCATGGGCGTAGTGCCACTTGTCTTCTCCAGTGGCGCAGGAGCCGAGATGCGACACGCGATGGGCGTTGCCGTGTTTGCAGGTATGCTGGGCGTTACCTTTTTTGGTCTCTTTTTTACGCCGCTGTTTTATGTATTGCTGCGCATTGTAGGCAAGCGCTTCGAGACTTCACTACCTCCGCGCAAGGCAGCTCGTGGCATCGAAGGAGTACTCTGACATGAAGACAAAGCGCTTGGCATGGCTGCCGCTGTCCGTGTCGGTTCTGGCAACGGGGTGCGCCGCCCCAACGTTTGAACAGCCCTCGATTGACGTGCCGCCACAATACCGTGAAGCTCAGCTTCCAGTTCAAACCGAATGGCCAGGCATAGAAGGCACACGCTGGAAGCCTGCAGCACCGGCAGCGCCGCAGGCTGCAGGTCAATGGTGGCTTGCATTCAACGATGCCATACTAACGGCACTGATCAAGGAAGCTACCGACAACAACCCGGTTCTGACCGTTGCTGCCGCCCGAGTCGTTCAAGCTCGCTCGATCGCAGTCGCGGTAGAGGCAGACGAGATACCGCAGATCGCAATCGGCGTGGGAACCGAGCGTAGTAGACAAGACCGCTCCCTTGGTCAACTGTCAAACTCGTCTCTCACTCAACAAACTATCAATTCCGCCGGATTCAGAGCGAGCTATGAAGTCGACCTGTTCGGGCGTGTTTCTGCCGGCACGCTTGCGGCAAAGGGGGATGCGGAAAGCGCGGCAGCAACTTTCCGTGCCGTTCTCCTCACATTGCAATCGGATGTCGCAATGGCGTACTTCCGTTTGCGTACGATAGACTGCGAGCTTGAGACTGTCGCGCAGACGGTGCGATTGAGGGAGGAAAGCGTAGCAGTGACCCAGCGGCGATTCGATCTGGGTGACATTGGAGAATTTGATCTATCACGAGCAAAAACCGAACTAGCAACCGCGCGCGCTGATGCCATAGGTCTACAACGCCAGCGAGCCCTCACAGAGCATGCGCTTGCCGTGCTCTTGGGTAAGGCACCTGCCCGCTATTCGGCAAAACCCAGTCCGCTAGTAGATACTGGTGACTTACCCAGCATTCCTGCCGGTCTTCCTTCTTCCCTACTCGAGCGTCGCCCGGACATAGTAGCTGCACAGCGGGCCATGGAAGCGGCAAATGCCCGCATTGGTATGGCACGTTCAGCGGTTTTTCCCGCATTGACCATCAATGCCACTGCAGGCGGAGCCGCAGGCACCTTTAGCGACGTTTTCAAGTGGAGTAGCCGCGCCTGGGTTGTCGGCGCTTTGCTCTCCGCGCCGCTCGTTGACGGCGGACGCAACCAGGCCAATATCCGTCGCGCCGAAGGGGCGTTGGCCGAGTCGGTTGCAAACTACCGTCAGTCGGTCCTGATTGCGTTTTCAGAAGTTGAAGACCAGCTTGCGAGCCTGCGGATCCTGGCCGGGCAAGCCCAAGAGTTAGAAGCAGCGCTGGTATCCGCACGCCGATCTGCCGACCTGGCACAAAAGCTTTATGACGCGGGCCGCTCAAGTTACTTTGAGCTCCTGGACGTACAACGCAACCTTGCAACCGTCGAGCGTACTGCGGTACAGCTCCGCGGCAGCCGTGCAGTGGCTACCGTATCGCTTGTGAAAGCTCTTGGAGGGGGCTGGGAAGTTCTTCCTGCTGGCCAGAATATCGCTGCACGTTGATTCTGGCCATGAGGAGATACTTTTGGACTGTTCGCGGACTTAGCGCCGCCCGAGTATGCCGACCAGCGCGGCAGCAGCTAGCGTACAAACAGCACCCATCCACATGGCTCCGAGCAGTCCAAGATCATCGACAACAAGACCTCCAACAAGTGCACCGGCGCCGATCGATGCCTGCGCACTCGATACGAATACGGCGGAGACGCTTTCCAACTGTTCGGGCGCTGCACTGAAGAGCCAGCTCTGAATTGCAATCGGCAACATGCCGAATGCGACGCCCCAGACCAGGAGCAGGCCGATGACAGGAGCGATGCTCGTGCCCGCAGCTGGCAGCAGAAGGATCGAAGCGCCCATCATGATGGCAGTGGCGATCAGGGTTGCTTTGACACTGCGTGCCGAAGCCCAGCCGGCAAGAAGATTGCCGACGAAGCTCGCGGCGCCATAAGCAAAAAGGATCGGGCTGACCGCGCTTGCGGGAATTGCCGCATGCTCGAGCAAATAGGGGGTGACGTAAGTGTATGAGCCGAACTGCCCGATGAAGATCAGCAGGATCGCAATCAGACCCACCTGTACTTTTCGAAGTCGCAGCACCTGGAGCACGCCACGAAGGTTTGACGCTTCGGCCGGACGAAGCGAGGGCAAAGCCATCACCAATACAGCAACCACCAGCAGCGACACGACGCTTGCAGCGGCAAATGCCATCCGCCAGCCGAGCAGGTCTCCGACTAGTGTCCCAACTGGCACCCCTGCTACGGTACCGATTGAAACGCCTGAGAAGATGATCGACGTGGCCTTGGACGCATCTGCTCCTGGACGCAAGCGAGGCCCCAATGAGCCGCCGATGGTCCAGAATCCCCCGATGGCGATCCCCAGAAGCACACGACCAAAGACAATCATTCCAAAGCTCGATGCAAGGGCTACGAGCACGTTGGATAAGGCGAGCAGCCCAAGAAGGGCCCACATGACATGGCGCCGATCGAGCGTTCCGGCAAATGCAAGGGTCAATGGTGCGACTAGCGCCGCAGCGATTCCCGGCATCGTCACCATGAGGCCTGCTACTCCCGACGTAACGTCGAATTCCCTTGCGATTTGGGGAAGCAGGCCGACTGGCAGGAACTCGCTCGTCACGAGGGCGAATGCGCCGATTCCAATGGAGGCAACCGCGGTCCACGATCCCGTCGGTGCTCTCCCTGACGATTCCGGCGCCGCGGTGAGGTTTGGGGAGGCCGGATTCATTGCCGGTCTCCTGAAGGGCTATCGGCTGCGCCTCGAATCGGGAGGCACACCGCTTGCACGATCTTTTTCATGGGAACTCCTTGGGTTCATAATGACAGCCTGGAGTATTCCTTTGTTCAGATAACAGCGGTACTGGAAGGCCTTTATAATCAGTTACAAGCAAACCTTTAAAGCGAATATGGAGACGCTGTCAAATCTGGAGTGCTTTGTACGTAGCGCAGAATCTGCGAGCTTTTCGGCGGCAGCACGCCGTCTCGCACTGACGCCGGCCGCGGTCAGTCGCAATGTCGCGCAACTCGAACGCAATCTGGGGGTGCGTCTATTCCAGCGAAGTACCCGCGGGCTTACCTTGACTGAGGCAGGAGAACGTTTCCTGAACGCTGTCACAAGCGGCTTGGACAGCATCCAGGGAGCGATCGCGGAGGTCACCGCCAAAGCCGGTCAGCCGGCGGGAATACTGAAGCTGAATGCAGCCCACCGTTTTGGATGCGATTTTCTGCTTCCGATGATGCCGGCCTTTCTCGAACGCTATCCGGCCGTTCAGCCTGACTGGCATTTCGACAATCGCCAGGTCGACCTCATCCGTGATGGTTTTGATGCCGCCGTCGGCGGTGGCTTCGAGCTGCCGCCGGGTGTCGTTGCTCGTGAACTGGCGCGGGTGCATGTTGTTGCGGTAGCTACGCCGCAATTTATGCAAGGCCGGACGATGCCGATGCGGCCCAGTGACCTCGCCGAATATGATGGAGTGGTCATGCGATCAGTGTTTAGCGGACGGGTAATCCATCGGACGTTCAGAAACCGTGCTGGAGATGCGCAGCAGTGCGAGCAGAACGCTCGTATCACTGTTAACGACCCAGATGGTCTGGTTAGAAGCGTACTTATGCATATGGGCATCGGCTTGATGGCCATGCCACATGTCGTGCGCTTTCTCGAGAGCGGAGAATTGATCCGGGTTCTCCCTGACTGGTACGAGGACGCGGGAGCAATCTCTCTGTATTTTACGAGCCAGAAGCTCATGCCAGCTAAAACCCGGGCCTTCGTGGACTTTGTAATCGATCAGTTCAGGGAACAAAAGCTTGCGCAGCGGTTTCTCGCGACTTAGTTCCGCAGCGTCACCTCTTACCTGGTGAAACTGCTGGACGATTGCGATCTCTTCTACCATAGTATTGACACTACAAGCAAGCGGCGCTTACCCGAGAAATAGAGGACGTCATGGAACACTCCTGCGTCAGCATCAAGCACTCCCCATATCACGCGGCATTTCACAACGCCCCAGTTCCAATGCTGCTGTGTGATCCCGACACACTTCGTTTACTCGAGGTGAATGACTGCGCTGCACATGCATACGGCTACTGTCCCGGGACCTTGGACAAGCTTGACATGTTGTCCCTCTATGCGCCGAAAGATTGGGAACGTGTCAGACACGCTGTTGCCAGTGCAATCCGGGACGGTGAAGCTAGACTCGACGACGTACAGCCAGTCCGACGTGACGGTCACACAGTCCATGGACAAACGCGGTGCCACCGGGCCGATCGCGATGATGCTGGTCCGGCGGTACTCTTCACAGTCTATGATGATCCGTCGGAAAGCCAAGCGAAGGCTCGCTTGGCCCACCTGACTGACATCCTGGTCGTGTCGCAGGAGATCACGGGGCTGGGCTGCACTATCGTGAATCTCGAAGACGGCCAGGTCAGCTGGTCGGTCCAGCAGTACCGTAATTTTGGAGTGCTTGCCAACGCGGTCGAGCCGACCCTCGAAGCCCTGATCGAACGCGTGCATCCCGGAGACAGGCAAAGGCTGCGAGATGCTATCGACCAGTGCATCTTGCTTGGACAATGCTTTGCCCTTGACCTCAGGGTCCAATGGCTCGACGAAACTTGGCATATTCTGCGTACGTGTGGACGCCGGGTCGCTGGGGAATCGTTCGAGCGTACCTGGTTCGCTTGCGCCACCGTGGACGTCACCGAACAGCGCCACCTGCATGATCAATTGCTCCTGGCCCGGTGCGACCTCGAGCATGCACAGGAGATCGCTCACCTTGGGACCTGGGCAATCGACCTGGAAAGTGGACTGGTCCAGACGACGTCCGCGGAGACCTACCGGATATTCCGGATGCAACCGGGATCGGAGCCTGCCCGCATCGACGATCTGAACCGGCGTATCCATCCCAACGACCTCGGCCGGGTGCTGGCTACCCGGTCAAACGTTGTGAAGCATCCCGCTGAGCGCTATGACTGCGAGTATCGACTACTACATGAGGACGGAGAGATCCGTTACGTGCATTCGATGGCCGACGTAGTCACCGACAGCAGTGGCCAGCCTTCGCGGATGATCGGCATGATCCAGGATGTTACCGAGATCCGGCGTGCCCGCGAAGAGATCCACCGGCTGGCATTTTTCGATGACACGACCGGCCTGCCCAACCGGGTAGCCATGCACCACCGCTTGCTGGAATTGTTCAGCGAAGCCGAGGAATTGCCAATCGCCGTCGTCACGATCGAACTGTCCCAGTTCCGCGAGATAAATTTCACCCTTGGACATGTCAATGGTGATGACCTGCTGCGAAACGTCGCGCAGCGTCTTGGACAACTTCTCGGTGGGAGGGCCCATCTTTCGCGTAGTGGCAATGCACAGTTCACTGCTGTTTTGCATGGGGAGCTGGCTGACGGCGCAGCCAGGATCTGCGAGCAGGTGGCCATCGCCTTCGAGACCACGTTCAAGATCGGCGGTATCGACTACGACGTCAATGCGCACGTCGGTACCGCAATCGCTCCCCTGCACGCAAAGGATGCTGTCGACATGGTACGCAAAGCCGATGTCGCGGTGTTCCAGGCGCGTCGGCGCGGGCAGCGCTGCATGGTCTACTCAGCCAACGACGATCCGTACGACCCTGAGCGACTCGCTTTGCTCGGGCAGTTTCGCCAGGCCATCGTTGATGGACAGATCGAATTGTATTGCCAGCCCAAGGTGTCCATGATCACTGGGACCTTGCTTGGCGTCGAGGCCTTGGTAAGATGGAACCATCCAGAACGCGGAATGGTTCCACCTTCCGATTTCGTGCCGCTCATCGAATCGAGTGAACTCATTCACGCGTTGACAAAGCACATGTTGCAGGAATCGGTTCGCCAAGCCCACGAGTGGCATAGCGAGGGTTTGGACATCCCCATCGCGGTCAACCTTTCGACACGCAACCTGAACGGCCGCTCGATTGCCAGTGATCTGCAGGCAATGCTCGAGCGCTGCGGCGGAACACCCGACTGGATTGGGCTGGAGATTACTGAAAGCAGCCTGATACTCGACCTGGAAGCGTCTATTGCGGAACTGAATACCTTGAGCAGCATCGGTTTTCAGCTCTACATCGACGATTTCGGAACCGGATACTCTTCCTTGAACTATCTGACCAGACTGCCAGTCAACGTCATCAAGATCGATCACGGGTTTACTGCGAACATGCTTACGGATCCGCGGGCGGCAACCATCGTGAAAGCGACCATCGACATGGCGCACGAGCTGGGGCTGTCGGTGGTGGCCGAGGGAACGGCCAACCAGGACATCTGGAATGCGCTTGTGGAATACGGCTGCGACGTAGCCCAGGGCTTTTATGTTGCTCCGCCCTTTCCTGCGCGGGAGCTGAGCCATTGGGTCCGCAGCAAACAGTTCAGCGTTTTTTGAACGCAGCGAAGGGAGGTCGTCCGCATTCCACGACAGTCTTTGAAAGCATACGGGTCCTGCGCCAGCCATCGTGATCGACTCAGGCTGACGCGACTCACCGTGATTGTTGGCGCAAGCTCCAGGACTTGGCAGTCCTTGATTCGGCTACCTATGCCAGGCTTGCATCGACCATGGTCGCCAGTGGCGTCGTGGGATGCCCCGTCAATTTGCTCAGGTCCTTGCTGTCATCGAACAGGCCACCCTTGGATGCTCCGGTCTCAGACTCTGCAATAAGCGTTGCCAGGAATGCCGGCAAACCCGCTTTTACCAGCACAGCCTGGAATTCGTCTTCGGGCAGATTTTGGTAGCGCACTGGCAGCCTGGACTGCCGCGCGACTTCGGAAGCGAACTCGGCAAGCGTAAAGGAATGGTCGCCTCCAAGTTCGTATGTTTTCCCGGCGTGCCCGTCATTGGTAAGGACGACCGTGGCTGCCCTGGCGTAGTCCGCGCGTGAGGCCGAGGATACCTTTCCGTTACCCGCACAGCCATACATGACACCGTGTTCCAGGACAGCTGACAGGCTTCCCAGATAGTTTTCGGTGTACCACCCGTTGCGCAGCAAGACGTGCGGCAGGCCCGACTCCTTGAGCATCACTTCGGTTTCCCTATGCTCTGCTGCCAGGGGAAGCGGAGACGTATCCGCGTGCAGCAAGCTGGTATACGCGACGAGTTGAACGCCGCTGCGCTTGGCGGCTTCGATGACGGCCTTGTGCTGCGGACCGCGTCGACCAACATCGCTCGATGAGATGAACAGCAGCTTGCTCAGGCCGGCGAAAGCGGCATCGAGCGACTGCGGTTCGTTATAGTCTCCAAAACGGACTTGGACACCCTTCCCCGCCAAGTCAGCGGCCTTCTCCGGACTGCGTACGACAGCCACGATCTGCGCTGCAGGAATTTGGGCCAGCAATTGTTCTATGACGAGGCGCCCAAGATGGCCGTTTGCGCCAGTAATACCAATCATGTGTTCTCCTTCAGGTCAAGATGGGCAAATGTGCCAGCATCGTTGATGACTGTACCGGTCGTCCGGAGTCGCCACTAGATGGTAAAGTCTGGAAACATTGTGCAGATTATTGGACAGTCCATGGACCTTGATGCGATCACTGTTTTCGTGAAAGTTGTCGAAGCGCACAGCTTCTCCGGCGCTGCCAGGTTATTGAAGATGCCGAAGACGACCGTAAGCGCGAAAATCGCAGCCCTTGAGAAGAGGCTTGGCGTGAGCCTCCTGCATAGAACAACACGTCAACTCCACCTTACCGAGGCCGGCAGACACTATTACGTCCACTGCGCCAAAGCGGTGCAAGAGCTCGAGCTCGGAGAATCCGCGCTCCTCGCTGCCCGCGGGAGACCTGCCGGCCCGCTTCGGATTACTGCTCCCATCGATATAGGTCATACCCTACTGCCCAAAATCGCCCGGGCCTACCTAGAGAAGAATCCGGGCACTAGCATCGAGATGATCCTCTCGAACCGCGTGTCCGACCTGGTGGCAGAAGGTATAGATCTTGCAATCCGTGTCGGAAAGCTTGCCGATTCTTCGCTTGTCGGCCGGCGCTTTTTCGATTTGTCGATGCGGCTGTGGACTTCGGCATCCTATCGAGATGCAACAGGCATCCTGGAACATCCCGAACAACTGATGAAACACCGTTTTGTCGCCTACACGGGTATGGCGCCTGTGATGCTGACTGACGGCTCAACCGATGTTGAAGTCGCCCCGCGACCTCGTGTAACAGCAGACGACTTCGAAGCCATCCGTTCCATGCTGGTGCTGGGTGAAGGAATCGGATTGCTACCCGATTTTCTGGCGATGGATCCAGCGTATGCGGGAGCGTTGGTACCGGTCCTGCCTCGCTGGAAGTTTCGGACCGATAGTGCATTTTCGTTCATCTACCATAGCCGCAAGTACACCTCTCCCAACGTCCAGGCGTTCATACATACCGCGATGGAACTGCTAAGCGACATAGACGTATCGCCTGCGGAAAACGCTCTACGACGAAACGCCAGCACAGCGGTCTAGCCACTTTGCTGCGAGCACCAAGTCAACGCGCAGCCAGTCGCGTCCATTCCCGAATCGTCTGCCTTGCACCCTGGCCCCCATCGTCGATCCTGTCTCTCCACGTACGTCCGCCTACTGCTACAAAGTTGCTACAGCCGCGCCATCCCCACTCTGCGAACTACGTTTCCTCGGTCCAGTCCATCACCGGGGCTACAGATAGCCGCCTCTGGTTTTTCAACGAGTTTTGATCGGTGTTTTCGGTCATGTGGATCCGACGCGTCGAGTGATACCCGACAGCATCCATGGTAGTAGATCGGGCGGATTATACGCGTCCCGGATCGTCCCGATCGGCAGGTCATGCATCCCGAATAAGAATGCGCGAGTCATCGACCGGTCACGCAATCGTCACGGCTTGGTCATTTACCAAGCTTACGCTTCGCTCCACCTCAACCACCCTACCTTGCCGAATGATCACCATGAAATCGTCCCATGCTGCCAACGCCCTGCGTCACTCCTCGATTGCGCTGGCGTCCGGCATCCTGTGCGCCTCGCTGGCGCATGCCGCTCCCACCGAGGACCTGCCCACCGCCGAGAATGAAGCGCTGGCGCTGCAGGAACTTCCCGCGCCAGGTGCGGTGAACACAGTGGCGGTCTCGACCCGCAAGACGCGTTCCTCGGTCGCGATGTCGGGCGCCGACATGCAGAAAGTCATCCCCGGCGTGAACCCCTTGAAGGCACTGCAAGCCCTGCCGGGCGTCAGCTTCCAGACCGCCGACCCCTGGGGCAACAACGAGCAGAACCTGTCGCTCTTCGTGCACGGTTTCAACGGCCAGCAGCTCGGCTACACGATGGACGGTGTGCCCCTGGGAGACCAGCAGTACGGCAACTATAACGGGCTGGCGCCGCAGCGCGCCCTCACCAGCGAGAACGTGAAGGGTGTGGTGCTGTCGACCGGCGCAGGCGACCTCGGCACGCCTTCCACCAGCAACCTGGGCGGGACGATCGAAACCTACTCCCGGGATCCTTCGGGACAACGCAATGTCAATGTGCAGCAGACCGTCGGCAGCCACAAGGCCAGCCGCAGCTTCGTGCGCTTCGACTCGGGCGACCTTGGCGGCGGCAACAGCTTCTTCCTGTCGGGGCTGCACCACGAAGCCAAGGCATGGGACTTCAACGGCCGCCAGAGCAACGACCAGGTCAACGCCAAGTTCGTGCATGCGGGCGATGCCGGCAAGCTGACCATCTTTGCCGACTGGTCGGACAAGATCGAACCGAACGAAGACTCGACCTTGCACCAGGGCAGCCTGACAGCGCCCTATACCCGGCCTTTCCTCTACCCCGACTTTGCCGCCGCCCTCGCCTACCTCGGCAGCAACGGCGCACCGCCGGCAGAGGTAGGAGCGAATTTCCGGAACTACTACAGCGCCGCGCACCGGACCGACAAGCTGGCCTATGTGAAATACGAAGCCGAGCTGACCGACAGGCTGAGCTGGACAAACCAGTACTACTACCACCGCAACAGCGGTTTCGGCGTGGTGGCCGGTCCGATCAACCAGGCCGGCCTACCCGCCCTGTTCCGGGTCTACTATCCGAACCAGGACCTGAAGACGGTGTTCGGCAACTCGGGGTATGCGACCCGCACCACCGAATACCAGATCAACCGCCAGGGCATCACCTCGATTCTGCGCTGGGACGCTGGCGCGCACCGCGTCCAGGCCGGGATCTGGTTCGAACACAACAATTCGGGCGCCTACCGCCGCTGGTACGCACTGGATGTGAACAATCCCAGCACGCCCTATCAGCGCCCGAGCAAGCCACTGATCACCCAGTATGGCAGCGACATCGACAACAAGGTCGTCCAGCTGCACCTGCAGGACGAATGGAAGCTGCGACCCGATCTCACCGTGCAGGGCGGGTTCAAGTCGAGCCTGCAGTTCGCGGAAGGCCTGTTCCCGGTCCAGCAACTGCCGGCGGCGATCGGCAATGGTTCGCAAGGACTTCCCGAGGGCAGGATCACGACCAAGGAATGGTTCCTGCCGCAACTGGGGGCTCGCTGGGACTTGTCCGGCAGCACGCAAGCCTTCGCCAACATCCAGAAGAACATGCGCCAGTTCGTGACCTATGGCGGTGGCGGCAATTCGCCATGGAGCCTTTCCTCGCAGCCCGCGTTCGACTACTTCAAAGCGACCGCCAGGCCGGAAACCGCGCTGACCTACGAAATTGGCCTGCGCGACTCGCGCAGCCTCGATCTTGGTCCCCTCAGTGCCTTCGACGGCCAGGTGACCCTGTATCACGTAAATTTCCGCGACCGCCAGCTGGCGATCAGTTCGAATCCGATCATCACGTCCTTTGCCGGCGGCACAACCATCCTGTCCAACGTGGGCGGCGTGAAGACCGATGGTGTGGACCTCGGCGGCACCCTGCATTTCGGGCGCGCCTTCTCGTTCTACGACGCCATCTCGTACAACCGTTCCCGCTACCAGGACAGCTACCTGTCGGGCACCACGCCCGTCCCGACCGCGGGCAAGACGGTGCCGAACACACCGGAGTGGATGAACAAGTTCGTTGCCAGCTACAAGCCGGGTGCCGGTCTCGAGATCCAGCTGCAGGGCGACTACGTCGGCAAGCGCTTTGCCACGTACACCAACGACCTGCAGGTCGGCAGTTATTTCCTTCTCGGGCTGAATGTCTCGGGCGAGATCCCGTTCCCGACGGGCATCCTGAAAAACATGCGCTGGAGCGTCAACGTGACCAACCTGGCCGACCGCAAGGGCGTACTGCAGCCGAACGTGGGCCAGGCCAGCGGCAGCTATGCGACCTATCCGATTCCCCCACGCATGGGCTTCCTCACCCTGAAAGCGGATATCTGATGCCCATTGTCCTGCCTGCCGGCACCGGCCGCCGCAGCCTGATCCAGGGCCTGGGGGCGGGCCTGGCCCTGGCGGCCTTGCCTGCCTTCGCGCAAGTGCCGCCGCCAGCCCCCCAACGCAAGGCCGGCGTGGCGCCGGGCGTTTATGCCCACCGTGGCGCCAGTGCGCTGTTCCCGGAGCACACACTGGCGGCGTATGCCCGCGCGATCCAGGACGGGGCCGACTTCGTCGAGCCGGACCTGGTGTGCACACGCGACGGGATACTCGTCGCGCGCCATGAATACGCCATCACCGATACCACCGACGTTGCCCGTCGCGCCGAATTCGCCGGCCGCAAGACGCGCAGGCAGATCGACGGCGAGACCCATGAAGGCTGGTTCGTCTGCGATTTCACACTGGCGGAACTCAAGACCTTGCGCGCCGTGGAGCGCTTGCCGGCCATGCGCGGCACCCGCCATGATGGCCAGTTCCAGATCGTGAGCCTGGAAGAGCTGATCGATTTCGTGGCGGCCGAAGCGGCCGCGCGCGGGCGCGTGATCGGCCTGATTCCCGAGCTGAAGCATTCCAGCTGGTCCGCCGGCGCCGGCCTGGCGCTGGAAGACAGACTGGTGGCCACCCTGAACGCGCATGCCTACACACGGCGCGCCCCGGTGACCGTACAGTCCTTCGAAACGGCCAACCTGAAACAGCTGCGAAAACACCTGGGCCGTTCCACCCACGTCCGCCTTGCCCAGCTGGTCGTCGCCGGCGGCCGCGCCGACACCATGCGCCCCGCCGACGTGGCGCTGTCGGGCGGTACGCTGACTTACGGAGAGATGGTTTCCCGCCGTGGCCTGCGCGACGTGGCGGCATACGCGGACATCGTAGCGCCTATCCACCGGGCCGTGATTCCGCTCGGGCAAGACGAGCGCCTCGGCGCACCGGCGACACTGGTTAGGGACGCCCATGACGCCGGCTTGCAGGTTGTGGCGTGGACCTTTCGCCCTGAAAACGCCTTCCTGGCAGCCGATTTTCGCAACCAGGACGGCCCCAATGCGCGTAACGAAGCGGGCTCGGTGGCGGAGATCCGGCGTTATCTCGAGACTGGCATCGACGGATTGTTTTCCGACGACAGCGCAGTAGCGCTCACGGCTATTCGCGGCTGAGCCCGCGAATAGCGGGCTCAGCCCTTGGACCTGCGGCGCAGTGCGCCCATGCCGGCCAGGCCCAGCGCGAGCAGGCCCAGGCTGGCCGGTTCCGGCACCTCGGCCGCGGTGTCGAAGCGCAGGTTGTCGAGGATCAGGTGGCCGAACTGGTCGTCACCCGCGTGTTCCGCGAAGCGGATCTCGTCGAACAGCGCGCCCTCGATGCGCAGGATGCCGGCGCGGCTGACCAGGGTGTTGCCGAACTGGCGGCCGTCGATCGTGGCCAGGCCACCCATCACCAGCCCATCGTAGGACAGCGTCGGCATCGAGAAGCTGGTCACCAGGCTGCCCTTCAGGTACAGGTCGAGGGTGGCGATGCGCAGGTTATCGGCCAGGAAAGCGTCGAAGGCCAGGGTGGAGACCGTGCGGTCGAAGCGCAGGTGGAACGCGTCGTCGACGCTGTTGGTCTGGCAAGCGGGTCCGAACGTACCCAGGCTATTGCCGCGCATACTGTAGTGGTTCCAGCTGTCGTACCCGCAGCCGTTGGCGCGGATCGACCCGGAGAAGTGCAGGCCCTGCCCCGCGAACTGCTCGGTGACGAGGGTATCGACGGCCAGCTGGCCCACATTGTCGAAGCTGACCGTGTTGCCGTACACGTGATTGTCGGTGGTGCGCCAGCCTGCGCTCGGCAAGGCCTGGGCCTGGCTTGCGCAGAACAGGACACACAGGGCGGCGGCGCTACGAGAGAACAGTTTCATGGCATTTCCGTTAATCGATCCAAATAAATGATCAGAAGCAATTTTTATGCCAATAATGCAAGTGTTTGATACTTGAGGAGTTTCCTGGCGCCGTTCAGGAGGCTTGTAAAGTTTCCCGACAAAATTTTTTCGGGTTGGACGCAACAATCCCAAACCATTGCGCAGCGGGGCGATTTACAATCGCGGGTACTTTCCGCACAGAAATCTCGACTGTCATGAATCTCCACGTCCAACCGGCCACCCCGGATCCGCTCGACCAGCACCGCCGCGCCGTGCGCCGCAACCCGCGCGACGCCAATGCCCACGCCTTGCTCGGCCTGGGGCTGCTCCGGGCGCGCCAGCTCGAACAGGGTGTCGTTAGCCTGCGCCGCGCCCTCGAACTGAACCAGAAAGTGCGCGGGCTGCAGGGTGTGCTGGCAGCCGCCCTGTTCGAACTCGGACGTTTCGAAGAAGCGGTGGCCGCCTACCGCGCCGCCCTGCGTTTCGAGAACGGCATCGACCTGCAGCAGGGCCTGGCCGATGCGCTGCTGCGCCTGGGCCGCGCGTCCGAGGCGGAAGCGCCAGCGCGGCGCGCGGCCGGACTGGCTCCCGATAATGTGTCCGTACTGCTCAGCCTGGGCAATACCCTGCACAAACTGGAACATACCGAAGAAGCGGCCACGGTGTTCGCCCGGATCGTCCAGCTCGACCCTACGCTGGTGGACGCGCGCTACGACCTCGGGCTCCTGCTGGTCATCCTGGGGCGCCACGCCGACGCTTCAGCCTGCTTCCGTACCGTGCTCGAGATGCAGCCGACACACGCCGGCGCCCTGCTCCAGCTGGGGCGCAGCTGCCGCACGCAGAAATTGCACAAGGAGGCCGTTGCCTGCCTGACGCGCCTGCTGGAACTGTCTCCGGACAACACCGAGATCCTCGTCGAACTGGGCGGCGCGATGCGCCAGTCCGGCGACCTGGCCGGCGCAGCAAGCCAGATGCGGCGTGCGCTGGAATTGACGCCCGACGATACCCAGGCCATGTACGGCCTGCTGGGCGCCTGCTTCAGCATGGGCGAATGGGAGCTGGCGCTGCAGCTGGCGCGCCAGGCCCTCGAGCGGGCCCCGTCGGCGGCGGCCCACAGCGTGATGCTGTTCATCCTGAGCCACTGCTGCATGGACGCCGAGGAGCTGACCCGCGAACACCTGGCTTTTGCAGAGCGCTGGGAGGCGCCGCTGCGCGCGCTGCGCCAGCCGCACCCGAACGGCCGCGACCCGCGGCGGCGCCTGCGCGTCGGTATCGTCTCGGGCGACCTGTATGACCACGCGGTGACCAATTTCATCGCCCCCGTGTTCGAAGCGTTCAAGGACAGCGAGAGCGTGGCCCTGTACGCCTACTATAACAATACGATCGAGGATGTGATGTCGGCCCAGCTGCGCGAATGCGCGGCCGGCTGGCGCCAGATCGCGCGAATGGACGACGAAGCGGCAGAAC
Organism: Massilia sp. IC2-477; assembly: GCF_020707265.1. Lineage (GTDB taxonomy): Bacteria > Pseudomonadota > Gammaproteobacteria > Burkholderiales > Burkholderiaceae_D > Telluria. The sequence goes on along the minus strand of NZ_JAJFEQ010000001.1, from coordinate 391,942 downwards.
GCCTGATCCGCGAAGACGAGATCGACATCCTGGTCGACCTGGCCGGTCACTCGGCGCTCAACCGCCTGACCCTGTTCGCGCGCAAGCCGGCGCCGATCCAGTGCACCTGGATCGGCTATGCCGGGACCACGGGCCTGGAAGCGATGGACTATGTGCTCTGCGACCAGTTCGCGACTCCCATAGACCGCTTCGAGAGCCAGTTCAGTGAAAAGATCGTGTGCCTGCCGCTGGGTGCGCCTTTCACTTCCGCCACCCATGCGCCGCCGGTCAACCCGCTGCCAGCCCTGAGCAATGGTTACATCACCTTCGGCAGCTTCCACCGCCTGAACAAGTTGAACCGGGACGTGGTGAGACTATGGTCGCGGCTGCTGCACGCGGTACCAAACGCCAAAATGCTGTTAGGCGGCATGCAAAACGGCACCGACGAGGTCGTGACAGCGTGGTTTGCAGAACAGGGCATTCCGCGCGAACGTCTGATACTGCGCCCTCGCACCCACGTCTACGGCTTCCTGGAACAGCACCACGAGGTCGACATCTGCCTCTGCCCCTTCCCCTATAGTGGTTCGACCACCATCGGCCATGCGCTCTACATGGGCGTGCCGACCCTGGCCACCGTCGGGGAGACCAGCGCCAGCCATGCATCCGTGTCCCTGCTGGCACACCTCGGCCTGGGTGATTTCATTGCCAGCAACGAAGAGGCCTATATCGCCTTGGGCGTGTTCCTGTCGCAGAATTTCAGCGCCCTTGCTGCCATGCGCGCCACCATGCGCGACCGCTTCGGCAAGTCATTGCTGGGCTACCCCGGCATCGTGGCGGCCAGCGTCGACCATGCCTGGCGCATGATGTGGGAACGCTGGTGCGCCGGAGAATCGGCGGCGGCGCTCAGGGTGCGGCTGTCCGACCTCACGTTTGCCGCCTGAGCGCGGATGGCCCGTCCTTGCGAAGGTCGGGCCATCGTCAACCGGTGAAAACGAAATTTAAAAAAATTTCCGTGTGGAACTTAATGAAGCCACGAAGACGGTCGCCTTGTCCAGTTGAGAGCGAGTGACGCACTCGAAACCGAACCCACAAGGAGTTTTACATGCTGAGCCTTCACACCAACAACGCCGCCCTGTCCGCGCAGACCTCGATCAACCGTACCCAGAACTCGCTGTCGACCTCGATGACCCGCCTGTCGACCGGTTATCGCATCAACTCGGCAATGGACGACGCTGCCGGCCTGCAGATCGCTTCGCGCCTGAAAGCGCAAACCTCGGGTATGGCCGTCGCCATGCGCAACACCCAGAACTCGACCTCGATGCTGCAGACCGCCGAAGGCGCGCTGGACGAAGTCGGCAACATGCTGGTCCGTATGAAGGATCTGGCAACCCAGGCCGCTGACGCTTCGTCGACCGACGACGACAAGAAGGCCATGCAGTCGGAATTCGACGCACTGGGCCTGGAACTGAAGAACGTCCTGGAGAACACCACCTTCGGCGGCACCAAGCTGCTGGTCGGCGGCACCGTCGCTTCGTCGATGACCTTCCAGATCGGCGCTTCGTCGAGCGAAACCATGGCCGTGGACCTGGGCACCGACGTGAGCCAGATGGCCTCGGACGTCGGTACCGCCACCGCCAACTACTCGTCGGCGACCACCGGCACCGAACTGACCGGTTCGAACGCCAACGGCACCATCGGCAAGCTGGAAACCGCACTGAACTCGGTGAACAAGGTCCGTTCGGGCCTGGGCGCTGCCGCCAACCGCCTCGAGCACGTGTACAACAACCTGGCCAACATCAGCACCAACAGCAAGGCTGCTACCGGCCTGATCATGGACGTGGACTTCGCGACCGAAAGCGCGAACATGACCTCGAACCAGATGCTGCTGCAAGCCGGCACCGCGATGCTGAAGCAGTCGAACAGCATGTCCTCGATGGTCATGTCGCTGCTGCAGTAATGGCCGCCAACCCGGGCCTGCCCGGGTGATGTTTCAAAGGCCAGCCCTGCGGTTGGCCTTTTTTATTTTGATCGGGGTCCATCATGACCGTCACCCTGCCTGCCCTCCCTCCTGCCACCGTAGGCCCGCTGCTGCCCAGCCCGGTGCTGGCGGCGGCGCCTGTCGCCCTGCTTGCCCAGGGCGCCGGCGCGCCGGCCCTGCCGTTTTCAAACGCGGCGGCCGACGCCGCCCTGTCCCCGCCCGCGCAAGCGGCCGAAGCGGGCGCCGAGGGCGCGGCAATGCGCCCCGACCAGGCCTTGCTGGCGCGCCAGCTGGCCTATGCCCCGCAGGACGGCGCCACCCTGGCGCGCCACTGGCGCGCCCAGGTGCGCGGCGTCGGCAGCCAGCTGAGCGGCCTGGCGCTGGCAGCCAGCGGCGGGCAGCTCTCGCCCGCCCAGCTCGCCACTGCCCAGCAGGGCCAGGCGGTGCGCGCCGCCGAGCAGCAGCTGCCGCATCCGGATGCCTGGCGTTTTGCCGTCCATGCCGGCGCCGCGCGCGACGCGCACCTGGCGGTGCTGGCACGCGACGCCGACCAGCCGCCCGGCCGCCGCAAGCGCGGGCGTGCGGCGCTCCGGCTGGAACTCGAACTGGCCGACGGCAGCACCGTCGTGGCCCAGGTCGAGCCCCTGCCTCAGGGTGTGGCGATCGAATTGTGCGCCGCGACGGCGCAGGGAATGGAACAGCTGCGGCGCTGGCAGCCGGAACTCGAAGCGGCAATGGCGCGTGCCGGCGTCACGGTGCTGCGCTGGCAGCTGCGCGACCGGCTGCCGCTGGGCAGCAGCCACGCCACGGTGGCCAACGCGCAGGCCGCGGCCGAGTCGCTGACGCTGGACGTGTTCCGCGCGGTAACCGAGCTCGCCCTGCGCCTGCCGGCCGAGGGGGCGGCGCGCGAAACCTGAGACTCAGGCTTCGCGGATCAGGCGGGCGATGCGCTCGACATCTTCGAGCGCCAGGTTCGGGTAGATCGGCAGGCACAATACGCGTGCCGCCGCATTGGCGGCCACGGGCAGGTTGTCGCGCCGCGCTGACGGCAGTCCGCGGTACATCGGGAAATCGCTGATCAGCGGGAAGAAGTAGCGGCGTGCATGGACGCCGGCTTCCTTCAGGTGCGCGTACAGGGCGTCGCGGGTCAGGGGGAAATCGTCGCCGACCAGGATCGGAAAGTAGGAGTGGTTGATGGCCTCATCGTCGGCATGCCCCATGAGCCCGATCCCCGGCACACCGGCCAGCAGCTCGCGGTAGGTGCGGTCGATCAGGCCACGGCGCGCGATCGCCTCGTTCACGCCGCGCAGCTGCAGCATCCCGAAGGCCGCGTTGATCTCGCTCATCTTGCCGTTGATGCCGGGAGCCACGACCGTCACTTCGTCGACGAAACCGAAATTCTTCAGGTGATCGATGCGCTGCTTGGTCTTGGCGTCCGGGCAGATGATGGCCCCGCCCTCGAAGGTGTTGAATACTTTGGTCGCGTGGAAGCTCAGCACCGACAAGTCTCCGTGGCGCAGAACGCTGCCGCCGGCGTCGCGCACGCCGAAGGCATGGGCGGCGTCATAAATCACCTTCAGGTTGTAATTGTCGGCGATGCGCTGGATCGCCTCGACGTCGCAGGGGCGGCCATAGCAGTGCACCGGCATGATGGCTGTGGTCTGGGGCGTGATGGCCGCCTCGATCTTCGCAGGGTCGAGATTGAGCGTGTCGGGATCGACGTCCACGAACACCGGTTTGATGCCGTTCCACAGCAGCGAGTGCGCGGTTGCGACGAAGGAGTATGGCGTGGTGATCACCTCGCCGGTCACGCGCAGGGCCTGCAGGGCCGTTACCAGCGCCAGGGTTCCGTTGGAAAACAGGGCCAGGTGCTCCACGCCGAGGTGTTCGCACAGCGCCGCTTCCAGCTGTTTGTGGAAAGGCCCGCCGTTGGTCAGGATCTTGTTTTCCCAGATCTGCTCGAGGTAGGGATAGAAGTCCTCCAGCGCAGGAAGCTGGGGTTGGGTCACGTAGATCGGTTTGCGGTTCATGATGGCTTCCTTCGCTTGGACTTAGCCCACGGTGCCGACGATCGAGACGTCGCGGTTTTCCGGGATTTCGTTGTAGGACAGGACGTGCAGGCCGGGGGCGAACAGGCGCGCATAGCGCGCCAGCAGCGGACGCACCTGCGGCAGCACCAGCAGCAGCGGAGGGGTGTGCTGCTGCTTCATCTGTTCACGCGCCACCGGCATGTTGATCTGCAGCTGGGACAGCAGCTGCGGATCGATCGGATAGTTGTCCAGCGCGACCTTGCCGCCATTGTTCTGGCGCGCCTGGTTCAGGGAACCGAGCAGCATGTTTTCCAGTTCGGCCGACAGGTTAAACGCGGGCATGTCCTTCTTCTTGCCGAACATGCCGGACACGATCTGGCGCCGCAGCGCGCAGCGCACCTCGGCCGCCAGCAGGATCGGGTCCTTGGTGGTTTCCGAGCTGTCCAGCAGCGTGGTGGCCACCACCACGATGTCCTTCAGCGACACGCCTTCCTGCAGCAGCACGCGGAATACGCGCAGCAGCTGGGTGTGGCTCAGCGACTTTTCCAGCGCGCCCGCCAGCTTGGGCGACAGCGCCTGCAGGCGCTCGATGATCGCCGGCACGTCCTCATGGCGGAACAGCTCGTGCAGGTATTCGCGCACCACCTTCGAAGTGTGGGTCGCGATCGCGCTCGCCACCTCGACCACCTGGTAGCCCAGGCCCAGCGCGTCGGCCTTCTGTTCCGGCAGGATCCAGGTGATCGCCATGCCGTAGGCCGGCTCGATGCCCGGGATGCCATCCAGTTCGCCGTAGACGTTGGGCGACGGGATCGCCATCAGGTGGTCCGGCATCACTTCCGCTTCGGCCACCACGGTGCCCGACAGGCTGATCGCATACTGGGTCGGACGCAGCGCCAGGTCGTCGCGCACGCCGATGTTCGGCAGCAGCATGCCCATCTGCTCGGACAGGCTCTGGCGCACGCCCTTGATGCGCTTGGTGAGCGGCTCGCCCTGGGCGGCGTCGATCAGGTTCACCAGCTTGTAGCCGACGGCCACCGTGACCGGCTGCACCACGGGCAGCGCCTGCCAGTCGAGGTCGGGCGCACGCTCGTCGCGCAGGGCGGCTTCGATCGCCGCCACGCCCTCGTTGTCGGGAGCCTTGACGATCTTGGTCAGGCGCCAGCCGACGTAGCCCACCACCGCCGCGAAGATGAAGAAGGTAATGGTCGGCATGCCCGGCACCAGGCCGAGGATGATCATCACGCCGGCGGCCGAGAACAGCACTGCGGGCTGGGCCAGCAGCTGGCCGCCCACCTGCTTCTCGAGGTCGCCCGATTCGCCGATGCGGGTCACCAGGATCGCGGCCGCCGCCGACAGCAGCAGCGCCGGGATCTGGGCCACCAGGCCGTCACCGATGGTGAGCAGTGCGTAGACGCGGAAGGCCTCGCCCATCGGCAGGCCGTGCATCAGGGCGCCGATGGCGATACCGCCGACCAGGTTGATGATCAGGATCAGGATCGAGGCGATGGCGTCGCCGCGCACGAACTTCGAGGCGCCGTCCATGGCGCCGTAGAAGTCCGCTTCGGCCGCCACGTCGAGGCGGCGCTGGGTCGCCTTTTCCTGGTTGATCAGGCCTGCGTTCAGGTCGGCGTCGATCGCCATCTGCTTGCCGGGCAGCGCATCCAGCGTGAAGCGCGCCGAGACTTCCGAGATACGCTCCGCGCCCTTGGTCACCACGATGAAGTTGATGATCATGAGGATCACGAACACCACCAGGCCGACCACGAAGTTACCGCCGATGACGACGTTGGCGAAGGATTCGATCACATGGCCCGCGGCATCCGGTCCCTGGTGGCCGTTGAGCAGCACGACGCGGGTCGAGGCCACGTTCAGGGCCAGGCGCATCAGGGTGGTGCCCAGGATCACGGTCGGGAATACCGAGAAGTCGAGCGGGCGCTTGGCCGTCACCGACACCAGGATCACGATCAGCGCCAGCACGATATTGAACGTGAACAGCACGTCCAGCAGCACCGGCGGCAGCGGCAACATGATCATCGCCAGCAGCGCGATCAGGAACACCGGCGCGGCGAACTTCTGGCGCTTCAGCTCCGAAATGAAGGCGTTAATGGAATTCATGCAGTAACCTCGCTCAAATGAGATGGAACGACCACCTCGTTGGGGAACCGTGGGGGCGCCTGGCGCCGGCCTGCACGGAACGCGTTCAGTTGTAGGACGTAATTCAGTACCTGCGACACCGCCTGGTACAGCTGCGCAGGGATCTGCTGCTGGACCTGGCTGGTGTTGTAGATCGCGCGCGCCAGCGGCGGCAGCGACAGGGTTTCGATCTTGTGCTCGCGCGCGACGCGGCGGATGTACAGCGCCATCTCGTCCACACCCTTGGCCACCACGAAGGGCGCCTCGGCGCGGTTGGTGTCGTACTTCAGCGCCACCGCGTAGTGCTCGGGGTTGACGATCACCACGTCGGCGGTCGGCACGGTCTTGCGCACGCTGCGCTGGGCCAGCTGCTGCTGCAGCTGGCGGATGCGCTGCTTCACCTCGGGCCGGCCTTCGTTGCTCTTGTGTTCTTCCTTCATCTCCTGCTTGCTCATGCGCTGGTTTTTGGTGAACAGGAAGGCCTGCACCGGCACGTCGATCAGCGCGAACACCACGAACACCGCCACCAGCGCCATCAGGCCGTCCAGCATCAGCGCGGTGCCGCCGGCCAGCGCGTCGCCCAGCGGCAGGCGCTGCAGCTCGACATAGGCCTTGATGCTCGACTCGGTCACGTGCCACAGCACCAGGCCCAGCACGATCGCCTTGGCCGCCGAAGTGGCAAAGCCGATCCAGTGCTTTTGCGAGAACAGGTTGCCCAGGTTGGTGAGCGGGCTCAGGCGGCTGAACTTGGGCGCCATGTTCTTGCTCGAGGCGACCCAGCCACCCGGGAACAGGCCCGCGACGACGATCACCATGGGCACCACCAGCAGCGGCAGCACCATCTGCACCAGCAGCATCAGGGCGCTGGAAAACACCACCGACATCGCATTCTCGATCGCGCCCGCCTCGCCCAGCGGCACGTAGATGAGCCGGAACAGCGAGCGGAAGGATTCGAGGTAGCCCGGCAGCAGCATCGAAAAGAGCTTCAGGCTCACCAGGATGCCCACCGCCGTCGACAGGTCGCGCGAACGGACGACCTGGCCCTCGTCGCGCGCCTTCTTGAGCTTCTGCGCTGAGGGCTTTTCGGTCTTGTCGCCACCGGTGCCGCTATCGGACATGCGCGCTCCTCATCTGCTCCTGCAGCATCTCCAGGATCTGGTTGGTCATCGCGATGTAATGCTCGGGGATGAAGCGCACCACCTGCACCAGCATCAGGAGGCCAAAGATCGTCACCAGCGAAAAGCCCAGCGAAAACAGGTTCAGACTCGGCGCGACCCGGTTCAGGAAACCGAACCCGACCTGCACCACCATGGTCGAAAACACGATCGGCAGCGCCAGCAGCACCGCCGCCGAAAATATCCAGGCCACGTTCAGGGCCACCGCCTCCAGCAGCAGCGGCCCGTAGCCGGCGCCCACCGGCCAGGCCTTGAAGCTCTGGCCGATCACGCCCATCAACACCAGGTGGCCGTCGATCCCGAAGAACACCAGGATCGCCACCAGCGACATCAGGCCGGACACCACGTCCGAGGCCTGGCCATTGACCGGGTCGTTCATCTGCGCCATCGAAAAACCGATCTGGCTCGAGGCCAGGAAACCGAGCATGGTGACCACGGCCATCGCGAACTGCAGCGCGAGGCCGATCACGCCGCCGATCACAGCCTGCTCCATCATGGTCACCACGCCCGCCAGAGAAAACGGGTCGGGCATCACGGCCACTCTGGTCACCGGCAGCATCATGAAGCTCAGGGCTACCGACAGCAGCGCGCGCACCGGCATCGAGACCGCGCCCTCGCCCAGCACCGGGGCGGTCGAGAGCATCGCCATGATGCGGCAGAAGGGCCACCACAAGGCATTCATCAGGGGCAGCAGGAAGCCGACCAGCTCCATCGTCGCAGGCTACCCGGTCAGCTTGCGAGCGTCGCCGCGCGCTGGAACACCGAGACGCAGTAATCCATCAGCGTCGAGGTCATCCAGTGGCCGGCCAGGATCAGCGCCGCCAGCGTCACCAAGAGGCGCGGCAGGAAGCTGAGGGTCTGCTCGTTGATCTGGGTGGCGGCCTGGAACAGGGCCACGATCAGGCCCATGACCAGGCCCGGCACCACCAGCACCAGTACCAGCAGCATCACGACCTGCAGGGCTTCGACCACCAGGTCGACGGCGATATCAGGACTCATTCGCGGGACTCATTTCTGTTTAATCACTTGTCGCTAGAAGCCGTGGATACTGCCGACCAGCGTGTTCACGGTCAGGGTCCAGCCGTCCACCAGCACGAACAGCAGCAGCTTGAAGGGCAGCGAAATCACCAGCGGCGACAGCATCATCATGCCCATCGCCATCAGCACCGAGGACACCACCAGGTCGATGATCAGGAAGGGGATGAACAGCATCGCCCCGATCTGGAAGGCGGTCTTCAGCTCGGACAGCACGAAGGCGGCCAGCTTGACGGTAAAGCCGCGCTGCTCGGGCGCCAGGTTGGCCGGCTCGCCCGCCAGGTGCGCAACCTGGGCCAGCGAAGTCTTGCTGGTCTGGGCCAGCATGAAGCGCGATACCGGCACCTCGGCGATCTTCAAGGCCTGCTCCAGGCCGATCTTGTCGCGGTCATAGGGCAGGAAGGCGTCGCGCCACACGGCTTCGCCGACCGGACGCATCACCAGGATGGTCAGGATCAGGGCGATGCCGGTGATGATCCGGTTCGGCAGGCCCTGCTGCAGGCCGAGTGCCTGGCGCAGCAGCGACAGCACGATCACGAAACGGGTGAAGCTGGTCATCATCATGACCATGACGGGCAGCAGCCCGAGCAGGGTCATCAGGACCAGGATCTGCGACTTGACCGTCATGCCCTGGGTCGAGCCGGGGATCACGCCGGGCAGGATGCTCGGCTGTGCCTGCTGGGCCGCAGCCGGCAGTGCGAACAGGACGAGCAGGAGCAGCAACGCGCCGCCGAAGAGCGGCGCGGCACGGCGCAAGGGTGCAGCGACCCGTGCGCCGCGGAGAGCCAACATCATGACGTCAGGGCATCCAGGTTCAGGCCGTCGAGATCGATGACCTTCAGGCCATACTGCTCGCCGGCGACGACGACTTCGGCGCGGCCGATCGGCGTGCCGTTGACCTTGATGACCAGCGGTTCGCCGGCCAGGGCGTCCAGCGGCACCACCGAGGACGGGCCGATCGCCATCAGTTCCTGCAGCGAGATGCGGGCCGAGCCCACTTCCAGCGTCAGGGTCACCGGGATGCGGCGCATCATCTGCGGCAGCTGGCGCGCCGCGTTCTTGCCGGCGACGGCGGTGGCGGCATCGACGCCTTCGAGGTCGTCGATGATCACGTCGCCATTCAGTTGGCCATTCAGTTGATCGTTCAGGTTCATATCAGATTTACTCGGCATCTTCAAAAGAGGTTAGACAGAGTTTTCCTTTGTGCTCGCCCACGGCGGCCGTGAACAGGCGCGATTCGTCCAGCAGCACGTCGGCGCGGCCGACCGACACGGGGATCACATCCCCCACTTTCATCTCGAACAGCGCACCCAGGGTCACTTCCTTGCTGACCAGGCGTCCCTCGAGCTTGACGAACAGGCCCGAGGACAGGCTGTCGTTGCCGGCGCGCGCGGTGCGCACGCTGTTGCGTTCTTCCTTCAGGCCCTGCAGCACGTGGGCCATCAGTTCCTGGTCCAGGCCGATCCAGCACTGGCTCTGCTGCTCGCCTTCCGCGCCCAGCGCAGACAGGGTAATGCGGATCACCCAGCCGGCCTTGCCGGGGGCGCTGGCCGGGCCTGGGGCTTCCACCACCGCGGCGTCGGCGCCCGGCACTTCCACGCCGACCGCGGCCAGGCCTTCGGCCACGCGCGCATGCAGGCATTCGGCCAGTTGCACGGTCAGGGTCGCGGCCAGGCGCTCCTCGGTCGCGGTGACGCGCTCGAGTGCCGGATCGCGCGGTGCGCCGGGCCCCTTGTTCTTGCGGCCGTAGCGGCCTTCCAGCAGTCCCAGCAGCAGGCTGCGCTCGAAGGCCACGGCGGCGGTGCCGAGGGGCCCCGCCAGCGCCAGCCAGCGCAGGCTTTCGTCGTCGGGAGCGCGCTCGAAGGCCAGGTTCGCCAGGCGGTAGGCGCCCCAGTAGCGGCGCCCGCCGGGTCCGCTCATCGCCGTGCCCAGGGCATCGGCGAAGCGGCGCGCGAACTTCGGCAGCAGGTGCACCGGGCGCCCCAGCAGGCTCGGATCGAGCACCTGGTAGCTGCCCTGGTATTTCCCGGAACGGTCGGCCCCGTCCTTGCGCGAGCGGTCGAGTGGATTCATCGGCATTGGTTTATTGGTCACTGGGAAACGGCGAATGACTTTTTTTCATTCCTCAAGGAAACTATTATACATGGAGATTTGCGCCAAATACTTTGACATTCGCCTTTGATTTCCCACTTGCCCTACGGTAATATCTCTCCTATCGCATTGCGGCAACAGGCCATTTCCCCAGCACGTACCAGAGGAAAGCCCAGTAACAGGCTCAAGAATAAAACGGCCGTTCGTAGACATCGATTTAACAATTGCAGTGACGGACGAGGCTTTTTCCCGACAAATCACGCCGCACTCTGTCGCCTTGGCACAACAACGCAGCACTCCTGCAGTACAACTTTTTAGCACTGGAACGACGAATGGGAACCGAACTTGCCGGTCTGATCAAAGCTGACCTTGCAGCACTGACAAACGAAGCCAACCGCCTCGCGATTGCCCCGGCCGCCAACCTGACGGCCGGCAGCGCATTTAACAATCCGCAGGGCGCGTTTTCCTTTACCCAGACCATGAAGGACGCCATTGCCAGCGTCGACCAGGAAGACCGCGCCGCCGGCGAACGCATGGCGGCCGTGGATGCCGGCAAGAGCGACGACCTGGTGGGCGCCATGCTGGCCAGCCAGCAGGCCAGCCTGTCCTTCTCGATGCTGATGCAGGTACGTAACAAAGTGATGGGCGCCGTGGACGAGCTGATCAAGCTGCCGGTCTGACCTCTCCCATATTGCAGAGAAGCGAAGAGAATAATCCGTGATTTCCTCCCTTAAAGCCGCCATGGGCGGCAAGAAGCCGGCCCTGCCCGCCCTGCCGCCCGCGCTGCGCAACAACCTGTCCCTGCTGCTCGGACTGGCTGTGGCCATCACCGCCGCCGTCATGATGTTCCTGTGGCAGGACCAGTCGAACTACAAGCCGGTATTCGGCGCCCGCGAAAAGGTCGCCGCGAGCGACATGATGGGCGTGCTCGAAGCCGAGCAGATCCCCTACCGCGTCCATCCGGAAAGCGGCCAGGTGATGGTGCCGGCCGGCGAGCTGGGCAAGGTGCGCATGCTGCTGGCCGCCAAGGGCGTGACCGCCCAGCTGCCGGCCGGCCTCGAACTGATGGACAAGAGCGACCCGCTTGGCGTGTCTTCCTTCGTGCAGGACGTGCGCTTCCGCCGCGGCCTGGAAGGTGAACTGGCGCAAAGCATCCTGACCATGGACGCGATCGCGTCGGCACGCGTGCACCTGGCGATCGCCAAGACCAGCTCCTTCGTCGCCGGCGCCACCGACCAGTCCTCGGCTTCGGTGGTGGTCGCAGTGAAACCGGGCCGCTCGCTGTCGAACGAACAGATCGCCGCCATCGTGAACATGGTGTCGAGCAGCGTCGCCAACCTGAACCCTTCCCGGGTGTCGCTGGTCGACCAGGCCGGCAACTACCTGTCCTCGCGCGTCGACCTGTCCGACGGCTTCGATGGCCAGGTCCAGGGCGACGGCGCCTCCAAGCGCTATACCGACGAAGTGCGCACCAACGTCAACGAACTGCTGGCCCCGGTGCTGGGCGCGAACAACTTCAAGCTGTCCGTGACCGCCGAAGTCGACAACGACAAGGTCGAAGAGACCCAGGAAAAATACGGCGAAGCCCCGAAGGTCACCAGCGAAGCGATGCGCGAAGAGATGGAGCGCAGCCGCATGGCCCTGGGCGTGCCGGGCACCCTGTCGAACCGTCCGCCGCAGGTCGACCCGGCCGCAGCCCAGGCCGATGCGCAGAACCCGGATGCGGCCGCCAAGCCGGACGACGGCAGCGCGCGCAAGAACGCCACCACCCGCCAGTACGCCTATGACCGTGCGATCACCCAGATCAAGCGTTCGCGCGGCCGCCTGAAGAAGCTGTCGGTGGCGGTGGTGCTGAACAATGCCAGCGCCGCCAACCCGAAGGTCGGCTACACCCCGGCCGAACTGGCCAACATCGAAAAGATCCTGAAGGGCGGCCTGGGCATCGACGCCAGCCGCGGCGACGTCCTGACCGTCTCCAGCCTGACTTTCCCGGCAGCCGCTCCGGCCCAGGAATGGTGGCAGGAACGCGACAACGTGGTCGACATGACGAGCTACGGTATGTATGCTCTCGCGGCCCTGCTCGGCTACCTGCTGCTGGCCCGCCCGCTGCTGCGCGCGGTGACCACGCGGCTGGCGCCGCAGCCCCCCCTCGTCCCCGCTGCACCGGCACTGCCGGGCGCACCGGGTGGCGCCGCCGCTAGCGCCGACGGCAGCATCGCTGCCCTGCCGGCAGGCAGCCCGGCCGCGCTGGCCGCACCAGGCGCCGCCGGCGCCGCCGAGACCACCGAAGGCAAGATGCCGGTGGTGCCGCTGCTCGAAAACTACGACCTCCCGCCGGCCGGCTCGGCCGTCGACGTGATGGTCGACCACCTGAAAGTCCTCGCCGGCAAAGAGCCTGAGCGCGTTGCCGAAGTCGTCAAACAATGGGTACAGAAAAAACATGGCCGAACTGAATAACCTTGACGACGGCGAAGCCGTCCTGACCCCGGTCGAGCAGGCCGCCATCGTGCTGCTGTCGATCGGCGAGGAAGGCGCCGCCGCGGTGCTGCGCTGCCTCGAGCGCGAAGAACTGCTGGAACTGACCCAGGTCATGTCGCGCATGAGCGGCATCAAGGTCGACGCCGTGAAGTCCGCGGTCCAGAACTTCTTCGACGATTATCGCCAGCAGAGTGGCCTGCACGGCGCCTCGCGCAGCTACCTGAAGCGCTCGCTCGACCTGGCTTTGGGGAGCGACATCGCCAACAGCGTCCTGAACACCATCTACGGCGACGAGATCCGCCCGATGATGGCGCGCCTGCAGTACGCCTCGCCCAAGTGGCTGGCCGAGTTCATCTCGAGCGAGCACGTGCAGATGCAGGCCGTGTTCCTGGCCTTCCTGCCGCCGGCGCTGGCCTCGCAGATCCTGGAGTCGCTCCCGGCCGACGGCCGCGAGCTGGTGCTGCTGAACATGGCCCACCTCGACGAAATCGAGCGCGACGTGCTGCACGAACTGGAAGAACTGGTCAACCGCTGCCTGTCGGCCCTGGATACCCAGAGCGCCAGCGTGGAAGGCGTGCGCCAGGTCGCAGAGATCCTCAACCGCCTGCAGGACAACCGCGCCGGCATGGTGGAGCTGCTGCGCGCCCACGATCCGGAAGTCGTGACCCAGATCGAGATGTCGATGTACGACTTCTTCATCCTGTCGCGCCAGACCGAACAGGTCATCACCCGCCTGCTCGACGAAGTGCCGCTGGAGCAGTGGGCGATCGCGCTCAAGGGCGCCGAGCCGGCCCTGCGCGACGCGATCCTCAGTGCGATGCCGAAGCGCCAGGCGCAAAGCTTCGAAGACCTGATGCGCCGTTCCGGCCCGGTGCCGATGTCGCGTATCGAACAGACCCGCCGCGAGATCATGGCCACCGTCAAGGACCTGGCCGACTCCGGCGAAATCGACATCCAGCTGTTTGCCGAGGCGACTGCCGAATGAAGCAATTCCGGCCCTATCACTTCCCTCCCCTGTACCAGCTCACCAGCGCCCTGCCCAAGGGGGCGACTGCGGGCGATGGCGTCGGCTCGGCCGAGGAATGGCAGGCGGCGCTGTCCGACGGCTACCGCCAGGGCCAGCGCGAAGGCTACGAGGCGGGCCTGGACCAGGGCCGCGCCGACGGTTTCCCGGTCGGCCAGGCCGAGGGCCTGCAGCGCGGCATCGAGGAAGGCCGCACCCTGGCCGCGGAAGGGCTGGAACAGCTGGCCAAGCCGATCGACGCCATGTTGAAAAGCCTGAAAAAGCTCAAGACCGACATGCGGGCAGCCCAGCGCAAGGAAGTCGTGGAACTGGTCGGCAAGATCGCGCGCCAGGTGATCCGCGCCGAACTGGCCCTGCAGCCGGTCCAGCTGCTCGCCCTGGTGGAAGAAGCGCTCAGCGTGATGCCGCCGTCGCGCGACACCGTCGAAGTGTTCCTGAATCCGGAAGAACTGCGCCGCGTGCTCGAACTGGATCCGAAGCGCGCCAAGAAATGGACCCTGCTGCCCGACCCGGCGCTCGAACCAGGCGAATGCCGCGTGCGCTCGGGCGACAATGAAGTCGACGCCGGCTGCCAGGGCCGCCTGACGGCAGTCATGGACCAGGTGCGCGAACAGCTGCTGGACGAGGAGGATGGCGAATGACGGCCATCGCCGCCAAGCTGCGCGCGGTCGAACTCGGGGCGGTGCCGGTCGCTACCCCGACCGGTCGCCTGGTGGGCGCCCAGGGCTTGCTGCTGGAATCGGTGGGCTGCCCGCTGCACACCGGCCAGCGCTGCCGCATCGAGACCGTCGACGGCGGCTGGATGGACGCGCAGGTGGTCGGCTTCAAGGAAAAGATCAGCTACCTGATGCCTTTCAAGAAGGCTTCGGGCCTGGCCACCGGCGCCCGCGTGCTGCCGGTGCAGGAAAAATCGGAACTCATGATCGGCCCGTCCTGGATGGGCCGCATGGTCAACGGCATGGGCGAGGCGATCGATGGCCTCGGCAAACTCGGCGGCGACCAGCCGCTGTCGACCACGCCGCCCAAGGTCAACCCCTTGCGCAAGGCGCCGGTGGAAGAGCCGCTGGACGTCGGCGTGCGCGCCATCAATTCGATGCTCACCATCGGCAAGGGCCAGCGCGTCGGCCTGATGGCCGGTTCCGGCGTCGGCAAGTCGGTGCTGCTCGGCCTGATCACGCGCCAGACCGTGGCCGACGTGATCGTGGTCGGCCTGATCGGCGAGCGTAACCGCGAGGTGCGCGAATTCGTCGAGAAGTCGCTCGGCCCCGAGGGCCTGAAACGCGCGGTGCTGGTGGTGGCGCCGGCCGACGAATCGCCGCTGATGCGCGTCATGGCCACCGAACTGTGCCACTCGATCGCGGCCCACTTCCGCGACCGCGGCCAGAATGTGCTGCTGCTGTGCGATTCGCTGACCCGCTATGCGATGGCGCTGCGCGAAGTGGCGCTGTCGCTGGGCGAGCCGCCGGCCACCCGCGGCTACCCGCCGTCGGTGTTCTCGAACCTGCCGCAGCTGGTGGAATCGGCCGGCAACGGCGAGAACGCAAAGGGGAGCATGAGCGCGATCTACACCGTGCTGGCCGAAGGCGACGACCAGCAGGATCCGGTGGTCGATTCGGCGCGCGCGATCCTGGACGGCCACATCGTGCTCACGCGTGAACTGGCCGAACGCGGCCACTATCCGGCGATCGACGTCGCCCAGTCGATCTCGCGCTGCATGGCGCAGGTGGTGCCGCAGGAGCATGCCCTGGCCGCGCGCAAGCTGAAGGCGGCGCTGGCGAAACACGCCCGCGTGCGTGACCTGATCCCGCTCGGCGCCTACGTGCCTGGGGCGGATCCGGAAACCGACAAGGCGGTGCGCCTGCATCCGCACATCGAAGCCTTCCTGTGCCAGGGCACGCGTGAAGAAGCGCCGATGGCCGGCTGCGTCGAACAACTGAAGGCGATGATGGCATGAGCGGCATGAAACGCGAAAGCACCATCGCCAGCCTCGGCACCCTGGTCGAACTGCGCACGCTCGACGTCGACCGCCTGCAGGCCGACCTGGCCAGCCAGGAAGCGACCCGCACGCGCTACCAGAACAACCTGGCGCGCCTGGATGCGCTGGCCAGCGGCAGCGGCGCCACCGGCAGTCTGCCGCCGGCGCTGGCGCTCAATTGCGGCGCCTACAAGCAGAACGTGATGGCGATGGCGGACCTGCATCGTACCGACCTCGCCCTGCACGAAGCCAATATGGCGGTGGCCCAGCGCAAGCTGACCGACGCCTGGACCAAACGCGAGCTCCTTGGCAAGGTGCTCGAGCAGCAGCAGGTCGCGCATGCGCGCGACCAGGAACGCGCGCAGCGCAAGCGCGAAGACGACATCGCCACGCAGTCGTGGATGGCAGGCCGCCCGGCGGCATAACAAGAGCAAGGAGAAGCACATGGCAACGGCAATCACCGCACCTACCTACGATCCGGTCAACACCGCGAATATGCTGGCGGACAAGTACGTCCTGGCGCGCCAGCAGATCCTCGACGCCCAGCTCAAGGAGGCGAATGCGACGGAGAAGGGCTTGACCGAACTGAATTCGGCGATGACGGCCTTCCAGACCAGCCTGGCGAGCCTGACCGGCTTCAACAAGAGCATGTATGCCCAGGCCGCCACCTACGGCGACACCAGCTTCGGCAGCGCCACCGCCAGCGCCACCGCGGCGGCCGGCAGCTATTCCTTCTTCGTCAAGCAGCTGGCCACGGCCAGCCAGGTGTCCTACACCGGCCTGACCGAGACCAACAGCAACGGCACCCTGGGCATCAAGATGGGCGGCGCCCTCGCCTTCAACGTCAACCTGAACGCGGCCGACACCGACGCCAACGGCAAGCTGTCGCCGCGCGAACTGGCGGCGGCGATCAACAGCGCCACCGGCAACACCTCGCTGGTCACCGCGTCGATCGTCACCACCGGCACTACCAGCGAACTGGTGCTGACCGCGAAGAACACCGGCGCCAACACCGCCATCACCATCGACACCTCGGCGGTGGGCGGCCCGGCCAGCATCAAGCAGGCCAACAACGATCCGGCCCGCGTGCACACCCTGGTGGCTGCCAAGGACGCGGAGATCCGCATCGGTTCCGAGAACGGCACCCCGATCATCCAGGCCACCAACACCTTCACCAACATCGACGGCGTGAAGATGACCTTCACCAAGGCGCACGCTACGGGCGCCGCGCCGCTGACGGTCACGGTCGGCCCCGATGCGAGTGCCACCACCGCCAACGTGCAGGCTTTCGTGGACGCCTACAACAAGCTCAAGGGCATCCTGAACAAGCTGACCGACGCCGGCGACCCGTCCAAGGGCGCCGCCGGCGGCGTGTTCGCCCACGACGGCGGCATCCGCGCACTGAACGACCGCCTGGTCTCGCTGCTGCGCCCGACCACCAGCGGCGATACCTTGGCCTCCTTCGGCATCATCGCCACCAAGGACGGCAGCCTGGAACTGCGCAGCGACCGCCTGCAGAAGCAGCTGGCGCTCAAGCCGACCGGTCTCGACACCATCATCGGCAGCGCCACCTCCTCGCCCGCGACCGGCATCGCCGGCGCGCTCGACAAGTTCGTCAAGGGCTGGAGCAACAGCGCCGACGGCCAGATCAAGAAGCGCAAGGAAGCCACCGCCAAGGAACAGGACCGGGTCGCCGACCGCCAGGCCTTCCTCGACAAGCAGCACGAAGCGGCCTACAACCGCTACCTGAAACAGTTCACGGCCCTGGCCAGCCTGCAGGGCGCCATGACCAACAACCTGTCGATGTTCGATGCCCTGTTCGGCAACAACAAAGACTGAACCGCACCCCACGAACGGAACCCATCATGTCCTACCAGGAAGCCTACGGCAGCTACCACGCCGTCAACCTCGATGCGCAGACCTCGCGCGCCTCGCCGGTGGAGCTGGTTTTGCTGCTCACCGACGGCCTGCTCGACGAGCTGGCGCGCGCACGCGCCCACATCGCCGCCAAGCGCTACGAAGCCAAGGCGGCCAGCATCGACAAGTGTGTCGAGATCATCAACGGCCTGTCTAGCTCCCTCGACTTCGAGCAGGGCGGCGAGACCGTCGCCAACCTGGCACGCATCTATGACTTCTGCGCCAACCACCTGCAAGGCGCCGGCATCAAGCTCGACCCGACCATGGTGGATGAAGTGATCCGCGTCCTGAGCACCATCCGCCAGGGCTGGAAAGGCGTCCAGGAACGGAATGGATAGGACCCGCGCCATCGATCGCCTGGCCAAGGTGCTGACCGACGCCGGCGCCGCCGCCGACTGGGCCCTGCTGGGCGCGGCCGTGCGCGAGCTCGGCCCGCAGCTGCAGGCGCTCGGCGCCCGCGGCCCGTGGAGCATGCAGGAGCGCGGCGCCCTGGCGCGCCTGCGCGCCGCCCACGAGGGCGCGGCCGATGCGGTGGCGACGGCAAGCGGCCAGCTGCAGGCGAAAATGGACGAGATGACCGCCAACAAGGAAGGCTGGATGGCCTATGCCCTCGCGGACGAACACGACACTGGTAGTACCCAACCATGAACATCACGATGAATAGCCCAACCCTGCCGGCCCAAGGCGACGCCGCCACCGTCAATGGCGCGGCCCCCGCCGACGCCGTCCTGCTCGACCCGGCCCTTGCCGCGGCCCAGCCGGGCCAGGCGACGCCCCTGGCCTTCCTGCAGTTCATGCAGATGGATGCCGTGGACCCGGGCGCGCCGCTGGCGCAGCCGGAACTGGCGGGCGAGGTGCTGGCCGCTGCGCCAGCCGTCGTCGAGCCGGCCGACGCCGAGGCGCAGGAAGACGGTGCCGAGGCCGCGGCCGCGGCCGAGCCTTTGACGGCCGCCATGAGCATGCCGATGACCCCGGCCATGATGCTGGCGCTGCCGACCGCTGCGCCGGCCGCCATGCCTGCCGCCATGCACTTCGGCGCCGGGCAGCGCCAGGAACGCGCGCTCGACGCGGTCGCAGCAAAGGCCACCGGCGGCGCTGCCGCCGGCGCCGTTGAGCTGCCGGCCGCCGCCGCCCTGCCCCAGGCCACCCAGCAGGTAAGCGAAGCGGCTGCGCTGGGCGCGCGCGCCGGTGCAGCCGTGGCCCAGCCGAGCGCCGCACCGCAACCGGCGCCGGCCGCTGCTGCTCCCGCCGTCGTCGCCGCCGCGGCGCCGGCACGCGAGTCGGGCGACGGCCAGGCCGCCGGCAACGGTGGTGGCAACAACGGCGGTGGTGCGAGCCATGCCGGCTTCGGCGTCACGGCCCCCGCCGCCCCGAACGCCGCGCCGCGCGAGGCATCCACCTTGGCCCTGTCCGGCCCGCCGACCGCATGGCGCCAGAGCCTGCAGGATGCGCTGGGCGAGCGCCTGAACCTCCAGCTCGGCAAGAATGCGGAACAAGCCGTGATCCGCCTCGAGCCGCCGATGCTGGGCCGGGTCGAGATCTCGATCCGCCACGCCGCCGGCAGCCTGGAAGTGAACATCACCGCGACCCACAGCGAAGTGCTGCGCCAGCTGAACACCGTCAGCGACAACCTGCGCAGCGATCTGGCGCAGCGCCAGTACCTTGATGTGTCGGTCAACGTCAGCCAGGCCGCCCCGCGCGCCCAGGCGGCGCAGGCAGGCAGCAGCTTCGGCGCCGATGCCCAGGGCCGCGGGCGCCAGCAGGGCCAGGACCAGGACGAGCGCGCTCCGGGCGCGGCCCTGGCCGAAGCCAACCAATCCACCACCGCGTTCTCCCTGAACGGGCGCGCGTGAGTCTGAACTGAGGCAAGAACATGAACAGCAAAGCCAAACTGATGGTCGCCTTCCTGGGCGTCGCCCTGCTCGCCGCCGGCGCCGCCGGCGGTGCGATGTGGTACCTGGCGCCGGCCCATGCCGCCAAGGGCGCCTCCGCCGAGGCGCCGAAACCGGCGGCGGAAAAGAAGCCGACCAAGTACGTCACCCTCGACAAGGTGATCGTGATGCTGCGCCGCGCCCCGAACGAGACGGCGGCCCACTACCTGTCGGTGGACCTGGTGCTGGCCACCACGCCCGAGCAGGAAAAGGAAGCCAAGGAGCACCTGCCGCTGCTGCGCTCGATCGCCGTCTCCTCGCTGTCCTCGCACACCCTGGGCGAGGCCAACGCCATGACCGTGGACCAGTACGCCGAGCAGCTGAACAAGACCTTCAATGCCAGTTATGAAAAGGAAAACCACGAAAAGCCGTTTTCCGAAGTCATGATCGGCAAGCTGATCATCGAATAAAGCGTGAGCAGCGGGGACACCGTGGCCTATCAAGCCGAGTATGCCGACACCCAAGGCGCCGCCCTGTACGGCGAAGCGCCGGCCAACGCCGGGATGACGCCGGGCGAGGAGCAGCGCCACCTGGTCGCGTACGCGCCGCTGGTCAAGCGCATCGTGCGCCAGCTGAACTCGCAGGTGTCGGGCGCGGTGTCGCGCGAGGACATGGAGCAGATCGGCCTGATGGGCCTGCTCGAAGCCCTGCGCCGCTACGGCGTCCCGGACCAGGGATTCGGCAGCTACGCCTCGCTGCGCGTGCGCGGCGCGATCCTGGACGAACTGCGGCGCCAGGACTGGCGTCCGCGCGCGGTGCGCCAGGACAGCCACCGGGTGCGCGACGCGCTGCGCGAGCTCACCCGCAAGCTGGGCCGCGAGCCGCTTGAAAAGGAAGCCGCCGCCGCCCTCGGCGTCACGCCGGAAGAATTCCGCCAGCACGTGCTGGACGACTGCGCCGAAGAAATGCTCAGCTTCGACGAAGTCCTGCAGGAAGCCACCGAGCATGCCCACAGCGCGCCCAGCCCGGAAGAAGCCTACCTGGTGCGCCGCAGCCTGGAGCAGGTGCTGGGCAGCCTGAACGAAAAAGAACAGCGTGTGATCCAGATGATCTACGAGTTCGAACTGAGCTACAAGGAAATCGCCGCCGTGCTCGACCTGTCGGACGCGCGCGTCTGCCAGCTCAACAAGAGCGCGCTGGCCAAGATGAAGGCGGCGCTGCAGCGCGGCTGACCAGGACAAACAAACAAGCAAGCCAACAAGAAAGGCAGTACGTCATGCAGCAATTACTCGGTATCGCGATCGTGCTCGGGTGCGTGTTCGGGGGCTTCACCCTGATGGGCGGCACCTTCTCCGCGATCTTCCACCCGATCG
Source organism: Massilia sp. IC2-477 (assembly GCF_020707265.1). Taxonomy (GTDB): domain Bacteria; phylum Pseudomonadota; class Gammaproteobacteria; order Burkholderiales; family Burkholderiaceae_D; genus Telluria. Next base: position 370,883 of record NZ_JAJFEQ010000001.1, on the reverse strand, counting down.
AGCTCCTGATCATCGGCGGCGCCGCCCTCGGCGCCCTCGTGCTCGGCAACCCGAAGCACGTGCTGGCCGAACTGGGCCACCAGCTCAAGAAGGTGGCGGCGCGCAAGAAGCACGATTCGGAATTCCAGCGCCAGCTGCTGCTCTTGATGTACGAACTGCTGCAGACCGCGGCCGGCGGCCTGAAGGCCCTGGACGCCCACGTCGAAGCACCTAGTGAAAGCCCGCTGTTCCAGCGCTACCCGCGCATCCTGGAAGAGCCGAAGCTGCTGGCTTTCATCGTCGATAACTTCCGCCTGATGGCCATGGGCAAGATCAACGCCCACGAGCTGGAAGGCGTGCTGGAGCAGGAACTGGAAGCCATCCACGAAGAACTGACGCAACCCGCCAAGTCGCTGCAGAAGATCGCCGAAGCGATGCCGGGCTTCGGCATCCTGGCCGCGGTGCTGGGCATCGTGATGGCGATGTTCTCGGTCTCGGGCGGCGCCGACTCCGGCGAGATCGCCGAAAAGATCGGCGCGGCGATGGTCGGTACCTTCATCGGCATCTTCTTCTGCTACGGCCTGCTGGAACCGCTGGCCAACATGATGAAGCAGCTGGTGAACTCGGAAGCCTCGACCATGGAAACCGTGAAGGTGGTGCTGTGCACCCACGTGGCGGGCAAGCCTGCCCTGCTGGCGATCGACGCCGGACGCCGCCTGATCCAGCTGAACACCAAGCCTTCCTTCGCCCAGCTCGAGCAATGGATCAACGCCATGGGCGGCGAAGACGAATCGCAGAACAAGCGGCGCCGCAACACTGACCGCATGGCAGGCTGATCGTGTCGAACGGAAAAGACAAACACGAAGCCACCATCGTCAAGCGCGGTGGCGGCAAGCACGCGCACGACGAGCACGGCGGCGCCTGGAAGGTCGCCTTCGCCGACTTCTGCCTGGCCTTGATGGCACTCTTTCTAGTGTTGTGGCTGATTGCTTCGCGAGAACAACAGAATCTCAAGAAAATCGTGCGCGACGTCACCGAGAGCGGTATGCTCGAAGGTGGCCACAAGCCGGATATCGCGTCGGAACCGAGCGGCAGCCTGATCGAACGCTTCCAGCTGCCGGTCGCCGGCAGCGGCGGCAGCAGCGGTCCGGGCGCGCCGAGCCAGCCGCGCGTGGCCTATGAATCCCCCAGCGAACTGGCGGCACTGTCGAAGGCGCTGGGCGAGATGAGCCGCGAGGCCGGCCTGGCCGCCAACCTCGACACCGTGGTGACGCCCTACGGCCTGCGCGTGATGCTGCACGATACCGACCGCCAGGGCATGTTCATGCGCGGCAGCGCCCTGCCCACCGGCCGCTTCGTCAAGCTGTTGCGCAAGATGGGCCCGCTGTTCGCGCAGATGGAAAACCAGATGCTGATCGTCGGCCATACGGATTCGTCGCGCTTCGCCGGCTCCGACAAGGGCGGCTATTCGAACTGGGCGCTGTCGACCGACCGCGCACTGTCCGCCCGGGCCGAACTGCTGGGCGGCGGCATGCGCACCCAGACCGTGCTGCAGGTGGTCGGCATGGCCGATCGTGCGCCGATCGACGCGGACGAACCGCTGGCCGGCATGAACCGCCGCATCGAACTGTTGATCCTGACCAGCGGGCAATCGCGCCTGGTGGCCAGCATGTTCGGCAAGCCGGGCGCCACCATCCCCTTGGGGAAGGAAGCGTCGATCGGAATGCCGGATGCGGCGGCGCTGGAAAAGCTGCGCAGCCAGTTGCCGAAGTAAGCCGAGGCATGCAATGAGTATTCAATCGAAACGAGGACCCCGCATGAAGATCACTGGCGCGATCACTTCCACCGTGAGCGTCGGCGCCCAGCGCGTCACCGTGCAGGCGCCCGCCGAGGCGACCGCCGCCGGCGCCGCCGCGCCCGCGCTGCAATCGGAAGTGCTGCAGCCGGCTGCCGCCGCCTTGAAAGCGATGCCGGACTTCGACGCCGCCCGCGTGGCCGAACTGCGCGACCAGCTCGCCAAGGGCGAACTGCCCTTCGACGCCGGCCGCCTGGCCGGCCTGATCCAGCGCTTCCACGGAGGCCGCGGATGAGCGCGAATCAGCCGCGCCTGACCCGCCAGCAGGCCAATCTGCTGCTCGCCGATGGCGTGCAGGCCGACGTGCGCGACAGCGCCGAGGTGCTGGCCCTGCTCGAACGCCAGTTCGACGCCGCCCTGCGCCACCGCAGCAGCGAACTGACCGGGCTGGCCGAACGCCTCACGCCCCTGCTCGACGCCATGGAAGCGCGGCGCCAGCAGCGCGTCTCGCTGGTGCGCGCCCTGCTCGGTGAGCGCGGCAGCATGGACGACTACATCGCCGGCCTGGCCGAGCCGGCGCGCGGCGCCCTGGCCGCCGCCTGGTCCGACCTGGAAAGCACCGTGCAGGCCTGCAAGGCGGCCACCACCCGCAACGGCAGCCTGCTGGCGGAACAGTACACCGTGATGCAGCGCGTGCTGCACGGCGAGGACGACACCTATGCGCCACGCTGATTTCTCCACCCCCGCCTTGCTGCCGACCGCGCCGACCGCGGCCACCCGCCCCACCGCCGGCATCGGCGGCGGCGATGGCAGCAGCTTCGGCCGCATGTTCGGCGAAGTGCAAGGCGAAGTTGCCGCCTACATCCAGAACGGCGATGCCGGCGAATCGGGCAGCGGCGCCGCCGGACTGACTGCGGAAGGCGCCATGTGGCGCGCCCGGGCGACAGGTCTCATCAGCGGCGAGGCCGAGGTCGACGCCGCGCAGGAACTGTCGGCCGCCGGCGTCAACACGCCCGAGCAGCGAGCATTTTTGGAAAGTATCGCGCCCTGGGCCCAGCAGGCCGCGCAGCAGCTGGGCGTGGCCCCGGAACTGGTGTCGGCCCATGCCGCACTGGAATCGGGCTGGGGCCAGCGTCCGCTGAAGATTGCCGGCGGCGCGTCCAGCCACAACCTGTTCGGCATCAAGGCCGGCGGCAGCTGGGATGGCGCCGTGAGCGATTCCGCCACCACCGAATATGTCGGCGGCGCTGCGATCAAGACGCGCGAACGCTTCCGCGCCTATCCGGATGCGGGGGCGGCCTTCCGGGACTATGCCCAGATGCTGATCGATAATCCGCGCTACAAGGGCGCCCTGGGCGTCGGCAGCGACGCGCGCGCCTTTGCCCAGGGGCTGGCGCGCGGCGGCTACGCGACCGACCCGGCCTATGCGGCCAAGCTGGAACGCCTGGCTACCAAACTGCAGCGCACTGAGGGGTAACTCTGGCCAGTGGCCAGAGTTACGGCCTACGGCCAGGGTCAGGGACGGCTGATGCCCGGCGGGGTCTCGACCGGCTCCACCGTCCCCGCCCCCGCCACGCGCATGCGCACCACCTGGCCGCTGGCGCTGTTGCGCACCCGGACCACGGCGCCGCGCGCGCCGGCGTCGAGCGCCTCGCCCGCCATGCTCACTTCGATGCCTTCGTAGCGCGCCACCATCAGGACCTGGTCGCCCCGCTTCACCATCTGGGGCGAGGCGAGCTGGCTGGAACGCAGCACTTCGCCGGCGCGCAGGCTGCGCCGGCTGGTCTGGCCGAGGGCGTCCTGGGGGCTGCCGATGGCGTCGTTCATGATGGTCACGTCGCGCCGCTCGAGGGTGAGGTGCTCGTCGGCCAGGACTTCGCCGGCCTTGATCGGGGCGGCAGTGACGGCGACCACCGCGCTGACGCGGGCCCGCACCACGAAGTCGTGGCGCCAGCCGCCCGGGTCCGGGCAACGCGCAATGAAGCGCATGCGGGCGAACTGGCGGGTGTCGACCGGCTCGACCTGTACCTCCGCACGGCAGGCTGGCGCCGGGCGCGTACTGACGACCGTGAGCTCGACTTGCGGGTCGGACAAGCCGCTACTGAGCAATTGTTTGTCAATTTGTTCACGGGCTTGTTGTTCTATCCGTAAAGAAATAGATTGCGCAGCAGCACTTGTAGCAGATAAAAGACAGGATACAATGAGAACGGTTGCCGTACGGAAAGCAATCATTGTTAAATAGAGGGTCGCGACGAATTTAATTGCGCCCATTTTACCGAACAACCTGCCGAACACCGACAGAGGATCGCCATGACGATTAATTTCAAGGACGCCCTCGGCGTACACGCCGACGCGCTGCAGCTGCGCGCCGAACGCACGCGCGTGCTTGCCGCCAATATCGCCAACGAAAGCACGCCGGGCTACACCGCACGCGACATCGACTTCGCCTCTGCCCTGCAGGAGCAGATCGATGCGGAAGCCGGCGAGCCCACCCTGTCGGGCGACGGCCCGCTGTACCGCGTGCCCTTCCACCCTAGCGCCGACGGCAACACCGTCGAGATCGGCGTCGAGCAGGCCGCGTTCTCGCAGAACGCATCCGACTTCCAGACCAGCCTCACCTTCATCAACATGAAGCTGCGCGGCCTGGCCAAAGCCATCAACGGACAATAACCAGGAAACCGAGCATGGGCTTCAAGGACATTTCGAATATCGCCGGTTCGGCCATGGCCGCCCAGACCGTGCGCCTGAACACGATCGCCAGCAACCTGGCCAACGCCAATGCCGTGGCCGGCTCCGAAACCGAAGGCTACCGCGCGCGCAAGCCGGTGTTCGCCTCGGTGATGGGCGAGGATGGCGGCGCTAGAGTCCAGGTGCTGGACGTGGTGCAGTCGAGCGAGCCGCTGCGCAAGATGTACGAGCCGGACAATCCGGTGGCCGACGCCGACGGCATGGTCTACTACGCCAACGTCAATGAAGTGGCCGAGATGGCCGACATGATGGCTGCGTCGCGCGCCTTCGAGACCAATGTCGAAGTCATGGGCCGCATCAAGAACATGCAGGCTTCCCTGCTGAAGATGGGCGAGGGCTGAACGCATGGTCACCACCACTAACTCTTTCGGCTTCCCGGCCTCGACCACCCCGGCCAGCGACAAGATCGCAACCGGCGTCGCCACCAGCGAGAACAAGGACATGTTCACCAAGCTGCTGGTCGCCCAGATCCGCAACCAGGACCCGCTCGCGCCTTCGGACCCGAGCCAGTTCGTGAACCAGCTGTCGCAGCTGTCGCAGACCGAAGCGCTGCAGAACCTGGCCCAGACCACCAGCGCCAGCGCCAGCGTGCTGCAGAGCCTGCAGGTGCTGGCGATGGGCGCCCAGGTCGGCAGCGAAGTCTCGGTCGAGACCAATCGCGTGCGCATCGACGGTGACAAGCTCTCCGGCAACATCCAGCTGGGCGGTTCCAGCAGCGCCACCACCCTGGTCCTCACCAGCGTCGGCGGCCAGGAGCACCGCGTCAGCCTGCCCGCCCATGGCGCCGGCAGCCTGCCCTTCACGATCGATCCGGCGGCGCTTGGCCTGGCCCCGGGCAACTACAGCATCAGTGCCGAAGCATCGGACGGCACCAAACCGGCGGTGGAAATCACCGGCCGCCTCGACAGCGTACGCATGTCGGCCGGCGGCGGCATCCTGCTGCAGGTCGCCGGCATCGGCGAAGTCGACCCGTCGATGATCACGGGCTTCAACGGCAAGGCAACCGCCCTGGCCTCCCTGGAACACTGAAAGGAATTCACATGAGCTTCAATATCGCACTGTCCGGCATCCAGGCCATCAACGAGCAGCTGGAAGCCGTTTCGAACAACATCGCCAACGCCGGCACCTACGGCTTCAAGAGCAGCCGAGCCAACTTCGCCTCCGTCATGGCCGGCGACCAGATGAACGGCGTGGAAGTCGCGTCGCTGACCCAGAACATCGCCCAGAACGGCGGCCTGGTCAACACCGGCCGCAGCATGGACGCAATGATCCAGGGCCGCGGCTTCTTCACCAGCCGTGACGACCAGGGCGTGGTGCAGTACACCCGTGTCGGCATCTTCTCGGCCAACAAGGACGGCTTCCTGGTCGACGCGGCCGGCCGCAGGGTGCAGGGCTATGGCGCGGCGCTGGGCGGCACGGCCGGCGTGATGGGCGACATCAAGATCCCGACCGGCCAGATCCCGGCCGTCGCCACCACCAAGATCGCCTACGTCGGCAACCTGTCCTCCGACTGGAAAGTGCCGACCGTTACCACCTTCGACCACACCAACGACAAGAGCTACAACTTGGTCAAGCAGTCGGTGGTCTACGACTCGCTCGGCACCCAGCACACCATGTCGCAGTATTTCGTCAAGAGCGCAACCACCAACACCGTCGAGGTCCACTACGCCTTCGACGGCGGCGCGCCGCTCGCAACGCCGATCAAGACCCTGAGCTTCGACAGCAAGGGCGCGCTGGCAGCGGGCACCAACCAGGCGCTGACCTACAATCCGGGTGCCGGCAAGGATTTGGTCAACCTCACCATCGACTACGACGGCACCTCCTTTGTCGCCGGTGAATCGACCAACACCACCAACCGCAGCAACGGCTATGCTTCCGGCAGCTTCGTGGGCGTGCAGCTGGCCAACGACGGCTCGGTCATCGCCAAGTACAGCAACGAACAGCAGCAGATCGTCGGCACCCTGGCGATCGCCACCTTCCCGGACGAAGGCAGCCTGTCGCAGACCAGCGACACCAGCTGGGTCGCCAACAACTCCTCCGGCGCGCCGCTGTACAGCGCACCGGGCGTCGGCCTGGCCGGCGGCCTGTCGACCGGCACCCTGGAAGGCTCGAACGTCGACATCACCTCGGAACTGGTGGGCCTGATGACCTCGCAGCGCAACTACCAGGCCAACTCGAAGGTGATCACCGCCGAGAACCAGATGATGCAGGCCCTGATGCAGGCCCTCTAAGCCTGAGCAAAGAGCATGGATAAACTGATCTTCACCGCCGTCAGCGGCGCCGAGCGCACCCTGAAGGCCCAGCAGGTGCGCGCCAACAACCTGGCCAACATCGAGACCGCGGGCTTCCGCGCCAACCTCGAGGTGGCCGCGACCCAGGCCATGCAGCAGGGCTATGGCTATGACAGCATGCACCTGGCCAAGACGCAGGCCGACACCATCTCGACCCGCGCCGGTTCGGTGCGCGAGACCGGCCGTCCGCTCGACGTCGCCCTCAACGGCAACGGCTACCTGGCGGTCCAGTACGGCGAAGGCGAAGCCTATACCCGCGCCGGCAGCATCGCCATCGATGCCAACGGCGCGCTGTCGGTGAACGGCCATCCGCTGCTGGGCGAAGGCGGCCCGATCGTGCTGCCGCCGCACCAGGCGGTCGAGATCGGCAATGACGGCACGATTTCCGTGCTGACCGAAGGCGCCACCCTGATGCAGCCGGTCGACAAGCTGCGCCTGGTGAATGCCGAAGGCGCGGAACTGACCAAGAACGAAGCCGGCCTGATCGTGTCGCGCCAGGGCGATCCGCTCGAGGCGGACCCGAACGTGAGCGTGCGCGGCCGCGCCCTCGAGGGCAGCAACGTGTCGGCAGTGGAAGAGATGGTCGCCGTGATGAGCCTGAACCGCAGCTTCGAGATCCAGATGAAGCTGTTCAAGGCCAGCGACAGCATGAACGACGTGGGCAACCGCCTGATCGGCGCTTAACGCCGGACACTACAAGGAGCAAGACATGAATCCAGCAATGTGGATCAGCAAGACCGGCGTGCAGGCACAGGATGCCAAGCTGCAGGCGATCGCCAACAACCTGGCCAACGTCAACACCGTCGGCTTCAAGCGCGACCGCGTCGTGTTCGAAGACCTGTTCTACCAGGTCGACGCCCAGCCGGGCGCGCAGAGCGCGGACAACACCATCTCGAACGGCGTCCAGCTCGGTAACGGTACCCGCATCGTCGGCACCCAGAAGATTTTCACCAATGGCAACATGCAGACCACCAGCCAGGCGCTGGACGTCGCCATCAACGGCGCCGGCTTCCTGCAGGTGCGCCGCCCGAACGGCGAACCGGCCTTCACCCGCGCCGGCCAGCTGGCGGTCGATTCGAACGGCACCCTGACCAATGCCCAGGGCCTGCCGCTGGTGCCGCAGATTACCGTGCCGCAGAACGCCACCGCGATCACCATCGGCGAAAACGGCATGGTCTCGGCCACCGTCGCCGGTTCCACCGCCCCGACCGAACTGGGCCAGCTGACGCTCACCAGCTTCGTTAACCCGGCCGGCCTGCTGGCCCTGGGCGAGAACCTGTTCCAGGAAACCGCTGCGTCGGGCACCGCCAACGAAGGCCGTCCGGGCGACGGCGGCTTCGGCAAGCTCAAGCAAGGCGCGCTGGAAGGCTCGAACGTGCAGGTGGTGGAAGAGATGGTCGACATGATCGCCGCCCAGCGCACCTACGAGATGAACACCAAGGTGCTGTCGGCCGCCGACAACATGCTCCAGTACCTGGCACAGGCTGCACGCTAATCCGATGAAATTCCTTACCGCGGCGCTTGGCGCCCTTCTCCTCGCCGGCTGCGCTTCCGCGCCGCCGCGCCAGGTCACGAACGACGACGACAACGTGCCGATGCAGCGCATGGTGTCGCGCGGCGTCTCGGGCGGCGTGTTCACGGGTGACACCGTGTCGCTGACCTCGGACAGCCGTGCCTACCGCGTGGGCGACGCGGTCACCGTAATCCTCCAGGAAACCACCCAGGCCAGCAAGCGCGCCGGCACCAGCTTCTCGAAGGGCTCATCGGCCTCGGTCGCCCCGATCGGGGCGCTGGGCAAGACGTTTGGGAAGACCGGCATTGAGATCGCGGCCGACCGCAATTTCGAAGGCGACGCCACCAGCACCCAGCAGAACGCCCTGTCCGGCGCGCTGACCGTGATCGTGCAGGAAGTGCTGCCGAATGGCCTCCTGCGCGTGGCCGGCGAGAAGAATCTGATGCTGAACCAGGGCGAGGAATTCGTGCGCCTGAAGGGTTTCATCCGCGCCCAGGACATCGACAACGACAACCAGGTGTCCTCGCTGCGCGTGGCCAATGCCCGCATCGCCTATTCGGGCAAGGGTGCGCTGGCCGACGCCAACCAGCCGGGCTGGCTGACGCGCTTCTTCAACAGCCCCCTGATGCCGTTCTGAGGAAGACATGATTCAATTTTTGAAGGCATCCCGCGTTTTTCGTATCATGTTGTGCGCGGCCGCGCTTGGCGCCGCCGCCCTGCCCGCGCACGGCGCGCAGGCCCTGCGCAACCTGGTCAGTGTCGAAGGCGTGCGTGAAAACCCCCTGGTCGGCTACGGCCTGGTGGTCGGCCTGAACGGCAGCGGCGACTCGACCCAGGTCAAGTACGCCAGCCAGTCGGTCGTCAACATGCTCAAGCAGTTCGGCGTGCGCCTGCCGGAAGGCGAAGACGCCAAGAACAAGAACGTCGCCGCGGTCATGGTCTCGGCCGTGTTCCCGCCGGGCTACCGCCGCGGCCAGGCGATCGACGTCACCGTGTCCTCGCTGGGCGATGCCAAGAGCCTGCGCGGCGGCACCCTGCTGCTCACGCAACTGCGCGCGGCCGACAATGAGATCTATGCGCTGGCCCAGGGCAACCTGGTGGTCGGCGGCCTGAACGCCACCGGCAAAAGCGGCTCATCGGTGACGGTGAATACCCCGACCACCGGCCGCATCCCGAACGGCGCCATGATCGAGCGCGAGATCGCCAGCGACTTCGCGACCCGCCCGCAAGTGATGCTGCGCCTGCGCCAGCCGCATTTCGAGACCGCCACCAACGTGGTCAACGCGATCAACGCCAAGTACGGCCCGATCGCCACCACCGCCGACGGCACCAGCGTCGAAGTCATCGCGCCCGAAAATCCGACCGAACGCGTGGCCTTCATGGCCAGGCTGAACAATCTGTCGATCGAAGCCGGCGTGGAAACGCCGAAGGTCGTGTTCAACTCCCGCACCGGCACCGTCGTCATCGCCGACGGCCTGCGCGTGAAGGCGGCCGCCGTCACCCACGGCTCGCTCAAGGTGATCATTTCGGAAAGCTCGCGCGTGTCGCAGCCGGGCCCGTTCTCGCGCGGCCAGACCGCGGTGACGCCGGAGTCGAAGCTGTCGGTGGACCAGGGCTCGGGCCAGATGTTCCGCTGGCCGGCCGGCGCCAAGCTGCAGACCATCATCGACGTGGTCAACAGCCTGGGCGCGTCGCCCGACGACATCATGGCGATCCTGCAGGCGCTCGACCAGGCCGGCGCGATCGAAGGCGAACTGGTGGTGATCTGATGAAAATCGAACAGAACCAGCCGCTGCCGCTGAACGCCGCCGAGGACACGAAAGTCGCGCCCGCCGCCGACCAGCCCGATCCGGCGTCGGCGGACCGGGCGTACGTTGCCAAAGCCACCAAGGCCGCCGTCGAGTTCGAGCGCTTCTTCATCTCGCACATGCTGAAGGAGATGCGCTCCTCGACGCGCGCAATGGCGGCCGAAGACAGCGTGTTCAATAACCGGGTCAACCAGGACATGCAGGACATGGCCGACGACCTGCTGGCCGGGAACATGGCCGGCCAGCGCGCCTTCGGCATCGCCGACGCCATCCTGCGCCAGCTGGTTCCCGAAGCCAAGGCCGGCGGCAAGGCCTGACATCGGCCGGTGCGCAAAGCTTTGCGCATAAAAACTTAATGGACAGCAATAATCGGTCGCCTTTACCAGGTATACCCGTTCGAGGAAGAATTCCGCACCATGCCGATCATCAATAACGCGCTGTCGGGCGCCCTGGCCGCCCAGGTGGCGCTGACCACCAGCAGCCACAACATCGCCAATCTGCAGACCAAGGGCTATACCCGCCAGGCCGCCCTGCTCACTACCGTGGGTGCGGACGCCAATCCTCGCTCGCCGGGCAATGGCGTGCAGGCCAGCTCGCTGCTGCGCTTCTCGGACAACTACAAGAGCCAGGCCATGTGGCGCGCCGCCGCGGAACTGGGCTCCTACTCCCAGGCCCAGCCCTACCTGAACCAGCTGGAACAGGTCATGGGCGACGACACCGCCAGCCTGTCGGCCGGTATCGACCAGTTCTTCGGCGCACTGAACGCGGTGGCCGGCGAGCCGGGGTCGACCCCGCTGCGCGAACAGGTGCTCACCGCCGCCAACCTGATGGCGGAACGCTTCAACGGCCTGAACAACGTCTTCAACGCCCAGCTCGAGTCGATCCGCAACCAGCGCAGCGCGATCGTCGACGCCGCCAACGCCCAGATCGCCACCATCGCGCGCCTGAACACCCAGATCAGCGAAGCCCAGGCCGGCGGTCTGAGCGCATCGGCCATGATCGACGCGCGCGACCAGGCCATCGACGAACTGGCCAGCAAGATGGCGCTGGAAGTTTCGGACAACGGCGACGGCACCCGCAACGTCTCGCTCAAGACCGGCCAGGCGCTGGTGCTGAACGGCGTCCACGGCACCCTGGCGGCAACCACGACCAAGCCCCAGGCATTCAGCCTGACCTTCGCCGGCTCCACCTTTACCCTCGACGCAGGCAAGCTGGGCGGCCAGCTGGGCGGCCTGACGAAGTACGAAACCGAAAAAGTGATGCCCTTGCAAAACGACATCGCAAACATCGCCGAGCAGATGAGCATCAAGGTCAACGCCCAGCTGAAACTCGGCTACAAGCCGGACGGCAGCCTGGGCACCGACCTGTTCGTGTACACCCCTGGCAACAATGCCGACATGCTCAAGCTGGCCCCCGGCTTCAAGTACGCGGATCTGGCCTTCTCCGGTGACGGCGCCCCGGGCGACACCGGTAACCTGAAGAAACTCGTCGCCATCAAGAGCCAGTCGGTCACGATCGGTACCCTCGGCACCGTGCTGCTGAGCGACGCGGACGCCCAGCTGGTCGGCAAGCTCGGCGTGGACAGCCAGCTCAACAAGGCCGGCCTGAAGACCACCCAGACCGTGCGCACCCAGTCGATCGACGACTGGCAGTCGACCAGCGGCGTGAACCAGGACGAGGAAGCCGTCAACCTGGTCGAGTACCAGAACATGTACCAGGCGAACATGAAAGTGATCGCTGTCGCCAACCAGCTGTTCGACGCCACGCTGGCGATGATGGGCTAAAGGAAACACCATGCGTATCGCGACCACCCAGTACCAATCGACGATGAACCAGTCGCTCCAGACCAACCAGGAGCGCATCACCCAGCTGACCCAGCAGATGGCGTCCAACAAGCGCATCCTGGTCCCCTCGGACGACCCGGTCGACAGCGTGCGCCTGGCGCGCCTCGCGCGCGAGGAAGCGACCGTCAAGCAGTACCGCGACAACATCGCCTCGATCAAGATCGGCCTGACCAAGGTCGAAGGCTACATGAACAACATGGCGAAGGAAATCGTGCAGGGCCGCGACCTGCTGGTCTGGGCCTCCGACGGCGGCAACGTGCCGGACGACCTGAAAGCCATGGTCAGCCCGCTCGAATCGCTGCGCGACAGCGTGTTCTACAACGCCAACTCGATCGACCAGGAAGGCAACTACCTGTTCTCGGGCACCCTGACCAAGACCGCACCGATCAAGTACGATCCGACGGCCGCGCTCGGTTCGCGCTACACTTTCGTCGGTAACACGAATACCCAGGACGTGGTGGTCGGCAACGGCATCACCCAGCCGGCCAACCAGGACCTGAAGGGCATCGAAAAGCTGCTGAACCACCTCGACCTCAGCCTCGACAAGCTGAAGGCGCCCGGCGCCTCGGCCAACGATCCGGCAGTGCGCACCGTGCTGGGCAATGCCCTGGCCGGCTTCGACGCAGCGCATTACCTGGTCACCAGCAAGATGGCTTCGCTGGGCGGCGCGCAGAACATCATGAAGACCCTGGACGCCAACCACGAGAACGTCAGCCTGTCGAACAAGATGGCGATCACCGACATCGGCGCGCTGGACGTCGGCGAAGCGGCGACCTCGCTCAACGGTTATTCGACGGCCCTGCAGGCCACGTACAAGGCGTACAGCCGTATCGGCCAGATGTCCCTGTTCTCGGTGTTGTAATTCGGTAAAACGTTCAAATGGAAGCAGCCCTCCGCCCGGCCAACCCGGCCAACCAGTCAATCGGCAACAGCGCCGCCGCGGCCTCGACCGCGGCAGCGGTCCGCACGTCCGCCGTCAAGCCGGCCGACCCCGACAGCCGCGTCGTCACACCCAACGCGCCCGCGCCCACCAGCGCCCCGCTCCAACGCGGCATCCGCTGGAATGCCAATACCCAGGGCAATGTCGCGCGCGCCCAGCAGGCCCTCGACTATCTCGAACGCGTCGCTTCGCAGCTGGAAGCGCTGAAGGCCGACCTGAGCGCCAAGATCACCGGCCGCGCCGACCCGGCGCGCCAGATCGAAGCCCGTTCGCAACAGCTCGGCAACCTGCTGGAAGCGCGCCGCAAGCAGTCCGGCGGCGGCGTGGACGCGCAGCTCGACTTCAGCGACGGCCAGCCGGCCCAGACCCGCTTCCGGATCCGCGGCTTCGACATGGCGGCCCTGCAGTCGGGTGGCCAGCAGACCTATGCCTTCTCGGTCGGCAGCAATGGCGGCCCGCAGCTGACAGCCACCATCGAGCCGGGCATGACCCCGGAAGAAATCGCCGCGCGCCTGGACCGCACCCTGTCGCCGGTCAAGGTACGCGTCTCGCTCGACAAGGACCAGCAGCTGGTATTCAGCGCGCCGGAAGCCGAATGGGTCGGCATGAAGGATGCGATCGCAATCTCGGGCCGCGGCCGCGTCGACGCGGTCGAGGAGCCGGCCTCCCTCGCACCCGAGCAATGGAACATTGGCAACCCGGACGCCCTGCGCCAGAGCCTGCGCGAAGTGCTGCAAGCCCTCGCCCGCGTGCGCCGCGCCCAGGATGCCGCCAGCTCGGCGCTCAGCGCGGCCATGGCGGACACCGCCCAGCAGGCGATTCCGGAAGTGGAACTGCAGGCGATTGCCGGCGACTTCGCGGCAACCGCGGCCAGCCACGACTACCAGTCGCTGCTGGCGATTACCTCGGCCCTGGTCGGCGTCAGCCGCGACCGGGTGCAAGCCCTGCTCGGCCTGCGCTGACCGGTCTAGCTGGAATAAAAAAAGCTCCTGCACGGGTTTCCCCGGCAGGAGCTTTTTTCATGGATGCGCCTGATTAGAAGCCGTATTTCAGGCCGGCACTCCAGACATTGGCGCGGGCGCCGTAGTCCTTGGTCTTGCCGTAGCGCTCATATTCCGCCACCAGCGAGGCGTTCTGGTTCAGCTTGTACTCGACACCGAGGCCACCATAGCCGCTGGTATCGTCGTCCTTGATGTTACCCAGGTTGGTGTTCAGCTTGCGCTCGTTGTGCGAGACGCCCACCTTGCCGTAGGCCGACACTTTCTCGTTGACGGGCACGGTGTACTTGGCAGCGACATAGGTGCCGTAGCCTTCAGTACTGCCACGCACGCCACCGTTGGCGAAATCGCTCTTGTGGTGATTGGTCCAGCCTGCCTCGACACCCAGCTGCTCGGTAAAGTTATAGCCGCCGAACAGCTTGCCGTCGGCCTTGTGGGCATCGACAGTGGTGTTCTTGGACGTTACCGCGCTGGCGCCGACATAGGCGCTGCCCGGCGTGTTCTGGGCTTGGGCGGCGCCGGCAACGGCGGCAGTGGCGATCAAGGCAATCATCAGCTTTTTCATACGTACTCCCTTCAAATATCTTCAACTGGTTCGCAATTCACAATGAATCGCGTTGTTGAAACAATAGCATCCGGGAACCGCCTAGCCCAAGCGAACGGCCGGTAAGAACTGTAACAAGATGCAAAATGAAGACCAGATCAGCACTTATGTGCGCCCGATAACGGAACTTGTCGCCAAAAGCAAAAAACCCGCTGCAAGCAGCGGGTTTTCGTGAAGCCGAGGGCGATTACGCGCCTTCGCGGCTCGCCTTCTTGCGTTCGTGCTCTTTCAGGAAGCGCTTGCGCAGGCGGATCGACTTCGGGGTGATCTCGACCAGCTCGTCGTCCTCGATGAACTCGACGGCGTATTCCAGCGACATCTGGATCGGCGGAACCAGGCGCACGGCTTCGTCGGTACCCGACGAACGCACGTTGGTCAGCTGCTTGCCCTTGATCGGGTTGACGACCAGGTCATTGTCGCGCGAGTGGATGCCGATGATCATGCCTTCGTACACCGGGGTGTTGTGCTCGACGAACATGCGGCCGCGGTCCTGCAGCTTCCAGATCGCGTAGGCGACGGCGGCGCCGTCGTCCTGCGAGATCAGCACGCCGTTGCGGCGGCCGGCCAGGTCGCCCTTGGTGTTGTCGACCGGTGCGTATTCGTGGAACACGTGGCTCATCAGGCCGGTACCGCGGGTCAGGGTCATGAATTCGCCCTGGAAGCCGATCAGGCCACGTGCCGGGATCAGGTATTCCAGACGGACACGGCCCTTGCCGTCCGATTCCATGTTCTGCAGGTCGCCACGGCGGCGGCCCAGTTCTTCCATCACGCCGCCCTGGTTCACTTCTTCCACGTCAACGGTCAGGTTCTCATACGGCTCGCACTTGACGCCGTCGATTTCCTTGAACACCACGCGCGGACGCGAGACGGCCAGCTCGAAGCCTTCACGACGCATGTTTTCCAGCAGAATCGTCAGGTGCAGTTCGCCGCGGCCCGACACTTCGAAGATGGTGTCGTCGTCGGTCGGCAGCACGCGCAGGGCCACGTTGGCCTTCAGTTCGCGCTCGAGGCGCTCGCGCAGCTGGCGGCTGGTGACGAACTTGCCTTCGCGGCCGGCCAGCGGCGAGGTGTTGACCATGAAGTTCATGGTCAGGGTCGGCTCGTCGACGGTCAGCATCGGCAGCGCTTCCGGGGTATCCACCGCGGTCACGGTCACACCGATACCGATGTCTTCGATACCATTGATCAGGACGATGTCGCCGGCGACGGCTTCTTCCACCTGCACGCGCTCCAGGCCCTTGAAGTTCAGCACCTGGTTGATGCGGCCCTTGATCGGGTTCTTGTCGTCCTGGCCGTTCACGACCAGCACGTCCATGCCTGGACGGACGCGGCCACGGTTGATGCGGCCGATGCCGATCTTGCCGACGTAGGACGAGTAGTCCAGCGAGGTGATCTGCATCTGCAGCGGGCCGTCCGGGTTGTCGTCACGCACTGGCACGTATTTCAGGATGGCATCGAACAGCGGCTTCATGTCGCCGCCGCGCACGCTCTCGTCCATGCCGGCATAGCCGTTCAGGCCCGAAGCGTAGACGATCGGGAAGTCCAGCTGCTCGTCGGTGGCGCCCAGCTTGTCGAACAGTTCGAAAGTCTGGTTGATCGCCCAGTCGGCGCGCGCGCCCGGACGGTCGATCTTGTTGACGACCACGATCGGCTTCAGACCCAGGGCCAGCGCCTTGCGAGTCACGAAACGGGTCTGCGGCATCGGGCCTTCCTGGGCGTCGACCAGCAGCAGCACCGAGTCCACCATCGACAGCACGCGCTCGACCTCGCCGCCGAAGTCGGCGTGGCCCGGGGTGTCGACGATGTTGATGTGGGTGCCTTCGTACTCGACCGCGCAGTTCTTCGACAGAATGGTGATGCCGCGTTCTTTTTCGAGGTCGTTCGAGTCCATCACGCGGGTATCCACCGCCTGGTTTTCACGGAAGGTGCCCGACTGGCGCAGTAGCTGGTCGACCAGGGTGGTCTTGCCGTGGTCAACGTGGGCGATGATTGCAATATTACGAATTGCGCGTTTGGTGTCTGACATGTGTGTATTCAACAGTGAATGTTGCGTGATGGATGGAGGCGGTGATGATTCGAGAGCATTACCGATTTCCGTAACCCGCTACTATAGCATGGTTATCGGCCTTGCTGCGCTGCAGCGAGGAGGAAATGAAGAAATGTCGACGCTTTGCCGCCGTCGAATGGTAGCGGCAGGGTGTTGCAGGAGGATGACGGACCGGGCGCCGCGGGGCAGCCTGTGGCTGCCGATCCCGATACAGGGAGCAATATGGGAACGAACAAAGGAAATTCAAGACCCGTGTCGACGGGTCTCGCATGCTTCCTTGCTTATTGCGCGGCCGCGATCAGGCGTTCGGGCGCCAGGATTGCGTATTCCTGCAGGTTCGCCGTGCCGAGCAGCTTGCCTTCTTGGTAGACGCGCACCCGGCCCAGTTCGCTTGGCACCGCCACCGCTTCCTTGCCCAGCGCCAGGCGCTGGCCATTCAGGAAACGCTTGGCCAGTTCAAGCGTGAGTTCGACCGACGGGAAGCTCGACAGCAAGGCATCGACCGGCGCCAGCAGTGACAGCGGAACCGGGTGGGCCTGCAGGTCTTCCAGCGTGATCATGCGCTCGGTCGACAGGCTGCCCACCTGCACCCGGCGCAGCGCGTTCAGGTGCGCGCCGCAGCCGAGCGCGGCGCCGATGTCTTCCCCCAGCACGCGCACATAGGTGCCCTTGCTGCAGGTCACCAGGATCTTCAGGTATGGCGCCTGGTAGTCCACCAGCGACAGGCCGTGGATGGTCACCGGGCGCGCTTCGCGCTCGAGCGTGATGCCTTCGCGCGCGTATTCGTACAGTGCCTTGCCGTCACGCTTGAGCGCTGAATACATGGGCGGGACCTGGGAGATGGGGCCGCGAAAACGCGCCAGCGCGGCTTCGATCTGCTCGCGCGTGACGTCGACCTCGCGCTCCTCGATCACCTCCCCTTCGGTGTCGCCGGTGGTGGTCATGATGCCGAGGTGGACCGTTGCCTCATAGGTCTTGTCGGCTTCCAGCAAATCCTGCGAGAACTTGGTCGCTTCGCCGAAGCACAGCGGCAGCAGGCCGGTGGCAAAGGGATCGAGGGTGCCCGTATGGCCGGCCTTCTTCGCATTGAAGACGCGCTTGGCCTTCATCAGCGCATCGTTCGAGGACAGGCCGACCGGCTTGTCGAGCAGGAGCACGCCGTCGACCGGGTCGCGCGGCTTCCTGGGTGGACGTGCGTTCACTCGGAATCCGCCGGCGGAGCCGAGCGCTCGCCTGGCGTCGTGTCGAGCGCTTCGTCGGCGTCGGCCGCGCGCACCGCATTGGCCTGGTCGATCAGGGCCGACATCGCCAGGCCGCGCGTGGTCGAGGTGTCGTGCACGAAGTGCAGCTGGGGAAGCGTGTGGATGTGCAGGCGCTTGCCGAGCAGGTTGCGCAGGTAGCCGGCGGCTTTCGACAGGCCCTCGAGGGTCTGCTTGACCTCTTCCGGGCTGTCCTTCAGCAGGGTGAAGTAGACCTTGGCGTGGGCGTAGTCGGGGGTCAGCTTCACTTCGCTGATGGTGACCATGCCGACGCGCGGGTCCTTCAGTTCGAAGGCGATCAGTTCCGACAGGTCTTTCTGGATCTGGTCGGCGACGCGCAGGCCGCGCTGGGGGATGCTTTTACTGTGTTTTGCCATGATGTTGCTGGTGTTGTTCTTGTGATGTGAGGACGACGCAGGGGCGCCCAAAAACAAGGGCCAGGCCCTCCGCGGCATTCGCCGCGAAGCGTCCTGGCCCCCATGGTACGCCCAATGTCGAAATTACAGCGTACGCGCCACTTCGGTGACTTCGAACACTTCCAGGGTGTCGCCAACCTGGATGTCGTTGTAGTTCTTGAGCGACAGGCCGCACTCGAGGCCGGCGCGCACTTCCTTGGCGTCGTCCTTGAAGCGCTTGAGCGAGTCGATCTCGCCGGTCCACACGACGATGTTGTTGCGCAGCAGGCGGACCGAGGAGGTACGCTTGACCACGCCATCGGTGACCAGGCAGCCCGCAATCGCGCCGACCTTCGACACCAGGATGACCTGGCGAATCTCGACCTGGCCGGTGATGGTCTCGCGCTTCTCCGGCGCCAGCATGCCCGACAGTGCCGTCTTGATCTCGTCGATCGCATCGTAAATGATGCTGTAGTAACGGATGTCGACGCCGTTGGCTTCCGCCACCTTGCGCGCCGACGCATCGGCACGGGCGTTGAAGCCGATGATGACCGCTTTCGAGGCCACCGCCAGGTTGACGTCCGACTCGCTGATGCCGCCGACCGCCGCGTGGACGATCTGGACGCGCACTTCCGAGGTCGACAGCTTCTGCAGCGAGCCCACCAGCGCTTCCTGCGAACCCTGCACGTCGGTCTTGACGATGAGCGGCAGGTTCTTGACTTCGCCTTCGGCCATCTGGTCGAACATGTTCTCCAGCTTGGCGGCCTGCTGCTTCGCCAGTTTGACGTCGCGGAACTTGCCTTGACGGAACAGGGCGATTTCGCGCGCCTTGCGCTCGTCGGCCATCACCATCGCTTCTTCACCAGCGCTCGGCACTTCGGTCAGGCCCTGGATCTCGACCGGGATCGACGGACCTGCTTCGGTCACCGACTTGCCGTTCTCGTCCAGCATCGCACGAACGCGGCCGAACGAGGAACCGGCCAGCACCACGTCGCCGCGGCGCAGGGTGCCCGACTGCACCAGGATGGTGGCAACCGGACCACGGCCCTTGTCCAGGCGCGCTTCGACCACCAGGCCGCGTGCCGGCGCTTCGGTCGGGGCGGTCAGTTCCAGCACCTCGGCCTGCAGCAGCACCTGCTCCAGCAGGTCGTCGATACCGGTACCGATCTTGGCAGACACCGGGACGAAGGGCGAATCGCCGCCGTATTCTTCCGGCACCACGCCTTCGGCCACCAGTTCCTGGGTGACGCGGTCGGCATTGGCGCCCGGCTTGTCGATCTTGTTGATCGCCACCACCAGCGGCACGCCGGCCGCTTTCGCGTGGGCGATCGCTTCCTTGGTCTGCGGCATCACGCCGTCGTCCGCCGCCACCACCAGGATGACGATGTCGGTCGCTTTCGCACCGCGGGCACGCATTGCCGTGAAGGCCTCGTGACCCGGGGTATCCAGGAAGGTGACCATGCCGCGCGGGGTGTCCACGTGGTATGCACCGATGTGCTGGGTAATGCCGCCGGCTTCGCCAGCCGCCACTTTCGCACGGCGGATGTAGTCCAGCAGCGAGGTTTTACCGTGGTCGACGTGGCCCATGACGGTCACGACCGGTGCGCGCGGCTTGGCTTCGAACTCGGCGTGCTCGCCCTGGTCGGCCAGCAGCGCTTCCGGATCGTCGACGGCGGCCGGGAAGGCCTTGTGGCCCATCTCTTCCACCAGGATCATCGCGGTTTCCTGGTCCAGCACCTGGTTGATGGTGCACATCTGGCCCAGCTTCATCAGCTGCTTGATGACTTCCGACGCCTTCACCGACATCTTGTGGGCCAGTTCGGCCACGGTGATGGTTTCCGGAACGTGGACGTCCTTGACGATCGCCTCGGTCGGCGCCTGGAAGTTCGATTCGCGGTCATCGTTGTGCGACGAGCGGCGACCGCCGCTGCGTCCGCCTGCGCGCCAGCCGTCACGGCCCGTGCTCGCCGGTGCGCCACGACCCTTGCCTGCGCCCGGTGCGCCACGCTTCTTGGCGTCGTCCGACCAGGTCGAGGAGACATTCGCCGACTTGATCGACTTCTTGTCGCCCGGCTTCTTGTCGCCCGGCTTGGCTTCGCCCGGCTTCTTGTCGGCCGACGCGGCCGGCTTGTGCAGGGTACCGGCCGGTGCTGCGGGAGCAGCCGGCTTGGCAACCGGTTCCGGCGCCTTGATGACGCGGCGCGGCTGGCTCATCATGAGCTTGATCTGGGCCACTTCGTCGGCCACGGCCTTGCGTGCGCGCTCGGTGGCGGCAGCGCGTTCGGCGGCTTCCTTGGCGGCTTCTTCCGAGCGCTTCTTGGCTTCGGCGGCAGCGGCTTGCGCGGCCTCTTCGGCTGCGGCCGACACCGGCGCGGCAGCCGTCTTGGCGCTCGCGGCGGCCTTGGCGGCGGCAGCGGCTTCGGCGGCTTCGCGCTTCGATTTCTCTTCCGCGTCGCGCTTGGCCTGCTCTTCCGCGGCCTTGGCCTGTGCAGCCTCTTCCGCTTCCAGCTTGGCCAGGCGTTCCTGCTTTTCACGCAGGTCCGCTTCCTGGCGGGCGATCAGCTCGGCCTGGCGGCGCGCGTCTTCGTCGCGGCGCGCCTGCTCGGCGGCGTCGACCACCGGAGCGGCGGCTTCGGCGGCTTTCGGGGTGACCAGGTCGTCACGCTGCACGAAGGTACGTTTCTTGCGCACTTCGACCTGGATGGTGCGCGACTTGCCGCTCGCGTCAGCCTGCTTGATCTCGGTGGTTTCCTTGCGGGTCACCGTGATCTTCTTCTTTTCACCGGTTTCCGAGGCGCCGTGGGTACGGCGCAGGTGGTTCAGCAGCTTGTCCTTATCATCTTTCGACAAGGGATCTGACGTCGAACTTTTGTCGACGCCGGCCGAGCGCAGCTGTGTCAGCAGCAGGTCTGCGGGCATCTTCAGTTCGGTGGCAAATTGGGCTACGTTGTTACTCGCCATTCAGTCCTCTTTTCTATGTGTCGCTGAGATGATAAAGATTTGCAAATTACGCCTTGGCCGTTTCTGCCAGGCTCCAGGCTTTCGCCTGCAGCGCCTTGGCGCGGTCATCGTATTTGCTGTCGACCAGCTTCATCTCTTCGTCGGTCACATCATTAAATTCATTCTTGATCAGGTCGCGGGCACGGTCCGACGACAGCGCCAGGATGGCGCCGAATTCGTCATACGCGAGTGCCGCGAAGGCTTCGACCGTCTTGATGCCAGCCAGGCCGAGCTTGCCGGCGGTGGTGCGGTCCATGCCTTCCAGGTTCACGAGGGCTTCTTCCATCCCTTCGAGGCCTTCTTCGGAAGCGATCGCTTCGGTCACCAGTGCGTCACGGGCACGGGTGCGCAGTTCGTTGACGGTGTCTTCGTCGAACGACTCGATTTCCAGCATTTCGGAAATTGGGACGTAAGCGATTTCTTCAAGGCTCGAGAAACCTTCATCGACCAGGATGTCGGCCACTTCCTGGTCCACATCCAGCTTCTCCATGAACAGCACGCGGATCGCGGCGGTTTCCTGGGCCACCTTGTTCGCCGATTCTTCGGCGGTCATGATGTTGATCTTCCAGCCAGTCAGTTCCGAGGCCAGGCGCACGTTCTGGCCCGAACGGCCGATCGCGATCGCCAGGTTCTCTTCGTCCACCACCACGTCCATGGCGTGCTTGTCTTCGTCGACCATGATCGAGGAGACGTTGGCCGGCGCCAGCGCGCCGATCACGAACTGGGCCGGATCGTCCGACCACAGCACGATGTCCACGCGCTCGCCGCCCAGCTCGCCGGTCACGGCCTGCACGCGCGAACCGCGCATGCCGACGCAGGTGCCGATCGGGTCGATGCGCTTGTCGGCGGTGAACACCGCGATCTTGGCGCGCACGCCGGCGTCACGGGCAGCCGATTTAATCTGCAGCAGGCCCTGTTCGATTTCCGGCACTTCCAGCTCGAACAGCTTCATGATGAATTCCGGCGCGGTACGCGACAGGATCACCTGCGGGCCACGCATGTTGCGGTCCACGCGCAGGATGTAGGCGCGGACGCGGTCGCCGATACGCAGGTTCTCTTTCGGGATCATCTGGTCGCGCGGCAGGCGCGCTTCGATCTTGCCCGACTCGACGATGGCGTCGCCGCGCTCCATGCGCTTGATGGTGCCGGTGACCAGCGAGTCGCCGCGCTCGAGGAAGTCCTGCAGGATCTGCTCGCGCTCGGCATCGCGCACGCGCTGCAGGACGACCTGCTTGGTGTCCTGGGCGAAGCGGCGGCCGAACTCGACCGATTCAATCGGGTCTTCGATGTATTCGTCGACTTCGATGTCAGGGATTTGCTCCTTGGCTTCGAAGTGCAGGATTTCCTGGTCGGGCAGCTGCAGGCCGGCCTCGTCGGGAACGACGTGCCAGCGGCGGAAGGTCTCGAATTCGCCGGTGTCGCGATCGATGCTCACGCGAATGTCGACCTCGCCTTCATAGCGTTTTTTCGTGGCCTGCGCGAGCGCGAATTCGAGCGCTCCGAAAACCACTTCCTTATCGACGTTCTTTTCGCGCGCGAGCGCATCCACCAGCAATAAAATTTCGCGACTCATGCTTTGCGACTCCTAAAATCCACCTGCGGCACCAGACGTGCCTTGTCCAATTCGGCCAGCGTAAATTCCAACAACGCTGCACCATCTTTATTATCAAATTCCAGACCAACCTTGTCGCCTTCGACGCCGCGCAGGATCCCCGTGAAGGTTTTCCGGTTCGCGGTGCCGGGCATGGCGAACCGCAGTTTCACCGTGCATTCATGCCCGGCAAAGCGCGCGAAGTCGGCCAGGGTCCGCACCGGGCGATCGAGGCCCGGCGACGAGATTTCCAGCCGTTCGTAATCCACATTCTCGACGGTGAGCAGGTGCGACAACTGGTGGCTGACCGTGGCGCAGTCCTCGACCGTGATCGGGCCCTTCTCTTCCACCACGTCGGCGGGGAAATCGATGTACACGCGCAGGATGCCGCGCTCGCCCCGTTCCACATCCACGAGTTCGTAGCCGAGGCCACCCACTGTTTTTGCGATGAGTTCAAACTGCTGCACGGCGCTTCTCCACGACTCGAAACCGATTTAACAAAAAAAAAATGGGCATCTGCCCATCTTTTTGTATTCACAACCCAACCAGATGAAAGCACTTGCACCAAGAAAATATGGGAAGAACTTTGATTAGGCTGCAAATTATACAGAGATCCTGCCTCTCTCGCAATCGCCGGGCCAAAAATGGACGGGCGCTAGCATAAAAAGCAACAGTTGGCAGGATGACCATAACGGGGCATGCGCTGCATTCTACGGCATTGCAGCATCGCGTGCCCGGCGGCGCAGAAAATTATCATGAAAATCATGATATTTCCCCGTTTTTCGCCGCCTCTCGCGCTTTCTCGGCCTTAACCGCGACGACCGCGGCGCGGCAAACCGTGCTCGGAGCCACGCGGACCCTGGCCACCACGGCGACCGCCGCCGGTGCCGGCGAAGCCGAAGGTGGTCTGCAGCGGGTCAGGCTGCTTCGGACGGCTGCTGCCTCCCTTGTTGCCGCCGAAGGGGCCGGCGTTGTTGCCGCCGCGGCCCTTGCCGCCGGCTGCACCCTTGCCGCCCTGCCCCTGCGGACGACCGCCTGCGAAGCCGCCCGGACCCTGCTGGCGCGGCGCGCCGGCGCGCACCACCGGCGGGCCGAAGGGGTCGACGTTGCGGTTGGCGTCGGCGCGGTCGATGCGGTTGCCGTCGGAGCGGCGCGCATCGTCACGGTTGCCGCCTTGCGGCTTGCCGCCCTTGCCCTTGGCATTGTTGTCGCCGCCGCCCTTCTTCTCGACGCCGAAGGCCGCCATCAGGGCGCGCACGTCGTTGTCCTGCAGCTCTTCCCAGCGGCCGCGCTTGAGACCGGTGGGCAGGGTCATGGCGCCGTAGCGGGTGCGGATCAGGCGCGAGACGGTCAGGCCGACCGCCTCGAACATGCGGCGCACCTCGCGGTTACGGCCTTCGCCGATGACCACGCGGTACCACTTGTTGATGCCTTCGCCGCCACCGTCCTGGACTTTCGAGAACGAGGCCAGGCCATCGTCCAGCTCGACGCCGGCGAGCAGCTTCTGGCGCATGCCCTCTTCCAGCTCGCCCAGGGTGCGCACCGCGTATTCGCGGTCGATGTTGTAGCGCGGGTGCATCAGGCGGTTGGCCAGGTCACCGGAGGTCGTGAACAGCAGCAGGCCCTCGGTGTTGAAGTCGAGGCGGCCCACGGCCAGCCACTTGCCGGTCTTCATGGTCGGCAGGCGGTCGAACACGGACGGACGGCCTTCCGGATCGTCATGGCTGACGATCTCGCCGGCCGGCTTGTGGTACACCAGCACGCGCGGCGGCTTGCTGTTGTTGACGCGACGCTGGATCAGCTTGCCATTGATGCGCACCGCATCGGTCGGCAGGATGCGCTGGCCGATGTGGGCCGGCTCGCCGTTGACCGACACGCGGCCGGCGACGATCAGTTCTTCCATGTCGCGGCGCGAACCCAGGCCGGCCTCGGCCAGCACCTTGTGCAGCTTGGGCGCGTCGTCGTCCGCGGTCAGGTCGCGGCGCACCGGCTTGGCTGGCGCCTTGCCGCGGCCACCTTCGTTGGCATCGAAGTCGTCCGAGGTGACGAACGAGAACACGGCGT
Organism: Massilia sp. IC2-477; assembly: GCF_020707265.1. Lineage (GTDB taxonomy): Bacteria > Pseudomonadota > Gammaproteobacteria > Burkholderiales > Burkholderiaceae_D > Telluria. The sequence goes on along the minus strand of NZ_JAJFEQ010000001.1, from coordinate 346,007 downwards.
CGGCGTCGTTAGCCTTGCCGCCCTTGCCCTGCTGCGGCTTGCCTGCCTTGCCCTGCTGCTTGCCCTGTTTGCCCTGCTGCGGCTTGCCGGCCTGCTGCCCACCCTGCTGTGGGCGCTGACTCTGCTGGCCGCGCTGTTTTTTCTGGTTGCGGTTGCGCTCTTCGCGCTTGACCTCGCCCTGCGGCTGATCGCCTTCGTTTGCCGCCGCCTCGACCGTCGGCTTGGCAGCAGCGACCTCCTGCTGGCGCAGTTCGCGTTCCTGGCGCTTTTCGCGCATCTGGCGCGGGCCACGCGGCTTGCGCACTTCGCTTTCCGGGGCTGCGGCGGCTTCGACTGCCGGCGCGGCGCTTGGTGCCTCCACGGCAGGAGCGGGCGAGGCTTCGGTCGGCGTGGCCTTGGCGCGGGTCTTGCGCGGCTTGGCTGCCGGCTCGGCTGCGGCGGGCGCTTCGACAGCTGCCTCCGCCGGCGCAGCGGCGGCTTTGCGGACGCGCTTCGGCTTCTCGGCTGCCGGTGCGGCCTCGGTCATGGGAGCGGCTTCCGCCTTGGCGGCGGTCTTGCGGGTACGCTTCGGTTTGGCGGTGGCTTCGGCCTCGACGGGCTTGTCGTTCGGTTCAGTTGGATTCATCGTTCGTATCTTTATTGTGCTGATCCGGCCCGGCGGCTGCTGCCGTCTCCCGGTCAAAATGGGGGACTTCGACGGGCATGGCGTCCGTCTCGGTTTCTAGCTCGTTGTCTGTCTCGTCGGCGTCCGTACTCGCGGCCGCCCTGTCAAAGTTGTCGTTCAGCGCCGCTTCCAGCGCTTCCAGGCTGCGGCTGTCCGGTCCGTCGCTGACGGCCTGCAGCGGCGGCAACTGCGACAGCGAGGCCAGGCCGAGGTCGTCCAGGAACTGCTTGGTGGTGCCCAGCAGCGCCGGGCGCCCCACCACTTCGCGGTGGCCGACCACGTCGATCCAGCCGCGGTCTTCCAGCAGCTTGATGGTCTGCGAATTCACGGCGACGCCGCGGATTTCCTCGATATCGCCACGCGTGACCGGCTGCCGGTAGGCGATGATCGCCAGCGTCTCCAGCGTCGCGCGCGAATACTTCGGCGGCTTCTCGGGCGACAGGCGGTCGAGGTAAGGCTTCATCTCGGGCCGGCTCTGGAAGCGCCAGCCGGACGCCAGGCTGACGATCTCGATGCCGCGCCCCTGCCAGTCCTGGCGCAATTCTTCCAGCAGAATCTTGATCGTGTCGCTACCGACGCCGGCGTTCAGCTGGCGGCCATTGGCGTCGACCTCGGCGAAGAGTTTCTTCATGCCGTGGATCGTCATCGGCTCGCGCGCGCACAGCAAGGCGGCCTCGAGGACGCGCTTGGCCTCGTCAGTATTCATATCGCGGTATCGTCACGCTCGAATGCACACTCAAAACTACACTGGTTTGGCGGATGCCAGCCGCGGGGCCGAGACCGGCCACGGTGCGAAGGTGCTGCGCGCAATATGCTGGAATCCGTGGGCCCCGGCTGGAATGCGCGGGGCTGACTCAGGTGGCCGGCTTGGCGCCGGCCCGGGCTGCCCGCGTGCCAGGCGAGCAATCTACGGTTGGTCTTTCAGGGGAAACCCGGGGCCGCGCAGGGCGCAGGCAGGCGAAGGCGTTTCCGACAACTGACGGCCATTGTAACCGATAAAACACAGGAACGGACAAGACGACCGGGGTCGCCCGTGCAGGAATGCCCCTATTTCGTCAAGCGGCGGCCAGTTTTTCCGACAAAATCGCGGCCACACCCAGGAAAGCCGGGTACTCCGCCGTGATCACATAGGTCGGGACCTGGGCCAGGTAGGCGCTGAAGCGCCCCTTCTGCTCGAAGCGGCGGCGGAACGACGACGCGGCGAAGCGCTCGCCCAGGCGCGGCACGATGCCGCCGCCGATGTACACGCCGCCCTGGGCGCCCAGGGTGATGGCCAGGTTGCCGGCGGCGGTGCCGAGCATGCCGCAGAAGGCTTCCAGCACCTCGTCGCAGATGGCGCATTCGCCAGCGAGTGCGCGGCGCGAGATCTCGGGTGCGCTCAGGCTGTCCGGACGGCCGGCGCGCTCGGACAGCGCGCGGTAGATCAGTTCCACGCCGGCGCCCGACAGCAGGCGTTCGCTGGAAACGTGCTCGAACTCGCGCCAGGCGTATTGCAGGATCGCGACCTCGACCTCGTTCACCGGCGAGAAGCTGACGTGGCCGCCTTCGCTGCGCAGCGCGGTCCAGCTCGCGCCACATGGAATCAGGCCGGACACACCGAGGCCGGTGCCGGCGCCCAGCAGGCCGAGCGGCGCGTCAGGCAGGGGCGCCCCGCCGCCGACCTGGCGCTTGTGCTCGCCCAGGTGCGGCAGCGAGCGCGCCAGCGCCGAGAAATCGTTGACCACCACCAGCGTATCGAAGCCGCACTCCTGGCGCAGCGCCTCGATCGAGAAGGCCCAGTGGTGGTTGGTCATGCGCACCTGGTCGCCGGTGACCGGGTTGGCGATCGCGATCGCCGCATGGCGCACGCCGCCGGCAAGCAGCACTACCCGCGGCAGCGCCAGGTAGGCGCGGATGGCGTCGGCCAGGCCCGCGTGCTCCTGGCAGGACAGCACCTCGATCGCCTCGAAACGCCCGGGTCCGGTCTCCAGTGCGAAACGCGCATTGGTGCCGCCGATGTCGGCAAGCAGGCGCGCACCGCCGGCGAAGTTGGTCGAAGCGTGGACGAGGCTGGAGGGAAAGGCAGTCATTGCAGCTATTAAAGAAGCGATGACCAAGCTTACACAAGTTTGTAGTAGTCTTACAAGCGGATTTTGTAGTTTAGGTACAAAGCCCGCTTTTCACGGCGCGAACCAGCGCTTAGACGACGCGAAGTCTGAAGTAGTCGAACTACCTCAACACGGCGCCGGCGCCAGTTCGGGGTCGTTGCTCCCATGCGCGTTCCAGGCATCCAGGCCGCCGCGCAGCGGGCGGGCCCGGTGGAAACCGTTGGCCAGGAACTGCTTGGCGACCTCGGCCGCGGTGACGTCGTTCGGGCAGCTGCAGTAGACGATGATGTGGCGTTCGCGGTCGAGGGTGGCCATCAGCTGGTCCGCCCGGCAGGACTGGAACACGAGGGCGCCGGGGATCGCCGCTTCGAGCTGCTGGGCGGTCAGGCTGCGCGCGTCGATGATGAGCGGATCGTGGCCGCCTTCGATCAGCGCCTTCAGCTCGGCGATCTCGATGCGCGGAATGGCGCTGCGGGCGCGCTGGCGGCGCCGCTCCACGTACTTGACGGCGATGAAGAGCAGCAGCAGCGTGGCCAGCACCGACAGGGCGGTGCCGCCGGCCGTCTCGAGCCAGCCGAGCAGTTCCTGGACGCCGTCGTGGAACAGGATGCCGAGCAGGATGCCGGTGCCGCTCCACAGCGTCGAGCCGGCCACCGAGTAGCCGAGGAAGCGGCGGGTCTGGGTGCCGATCGCACCCGACAGCGGTGCGGCGATGGTATTGAAGCCGGGGACGAACTTGGACACCAGCAGCGACTTGGCGCCGAAGCGGCGGAAGCGGTCTTCGGTCTGGTTGACGCAGGAATCGGGCGACAGCGAGATCTTGCAGAGCAGGCGCAGGATGCGCTTGCCGTAGAAGCGCCCGGCGCGGAACCAGAACAGGTCGCAGACCAGGCAGGCCAGCACCGCGGCCAGCAGGCACAGTTGCCAGCTGAGGGCGTCGTCGACCGAGAGCGCGCCTGCCACGACCAGCACCGGGAAGGCAGGAATGGGCAGGCCGAACTGTTCGACAAGGACAATGCCGAACACGATCAGCACACCGTAGATCTGGAGCAGGTCGACAAGCTGGGGCATCGCGCTAGTGTAGCCCACTTTGACGACCATCGCTGGCCGCCGCTGTTGTTTTTCCGTAGGGTGGGCGGCTGTGCCGCCCACGCGGTGATAGGTAGCAGCGAGATCATCCGGCACGAAATCAGAGCCGCCAACAATCACCGCGCGGTCAGCAGAGCCGACCACCCTACCCTTTCGGTATCGCCGCCAGCAACGCGCGCGTGTATTCCTGCTGCGGATTGCGATACAGCTCGTCCGAATCCGCCATCTCCACCACGCTCCCGTGGTGCATCACCATCACCTGGTCGGCAATGTACTTCACCACTGACAGGTCGTGCGAGATGAAGATGTAGCTCATGCCGTACTCGTCCTGCAGGTCCTGCAGCAGGTTCAGGACCTGGGCCTGCACCGAGACGTCGAGCGCCGACACGGATTCGTCGCACACCAGGATCTCCGGCTTCATGGTCAGGCAGCGCGCGATCGCGATCCGCTGGCGCTGGCCGCCCGAGAATTCGTGCGGGTAGCGGTGGAAGGCCCCCTCCGGCAGCCCAACCCGCCTGAGCAGCTCGTATGCCATCCCGATCCGCTCCGCATCGTCCGCGCCGATACGGTGGATGCGCATCGGTTCGAGCAGGATCTGGCCCACCGTGAAGCGCGGATTGAGCGAGGCGTAGGGGTTCTGGAAGATGATCTGGATGCGCCGCTTGTAGGCCTGGTAGTCGCGCTCGGACATCGCGAACAGGTCGCGTCCTTCGAACATGGCGCTCCCGCCAGTCGCGCGGTGCAGGCGCAGCAGGGTCAGGCCGACCGTGGTCTTGCCCGAGCCGGACTCGCCCACCACGCCCAGGGTCTTGCCGCGCGCCAACGTGAAGGAAACATCCTTGACCGCGTGGAACTCGCGCTTGCCGAACAGGCCCTCGCGCAAGGTAAAACTCTTGGCCAGGTTCTTCACAATCAGCACCGGCTCGTCGCCAGGCGCGCTGCCGCGCGCGCGCTGCGGCAGCTGTTCCTCCAGCGTAAAGCGGCCGCCCAGGTAGTCGTCGATCACGGGCAGGCGCAGCGGCCGGTCATCCAGCTTCGGACGGCAATGCAGCAGGGTGCGGGTGTAGGCGTCGCGCGGGGCGCCGAACACCTGGGCGGCAGCGCCCTCTTCCCGCACCTCGCCATGGCGCATCACGATCACGCGGTCGGCGATCTCGGCCACCAGGCCGAGGTCGTGGGTGATGAACAGCACCGCCATCTGGTGCTTCTTCTGCAGGCGCGCGATCAGGTCCATGATCTGCTTCTGGATGGTCACGTCGAGCGCCGTGGTCGGCTCGTCCGCGATCAGGAGCTTGGGCTCGCAGGCGATCGCCATCGCGATCATCACGCGCTGCTGCTGGCCGCCCGACATCTGGCTCGGGTAGGCGTCGATCTTGGCGGCCGGGTCGGGAATCCCGACCTCGGCCAGCAGTTCGAGCGTGCGGGCCCGCGCCGCTTTCGCATGCATGCCCATGTGCCGGCGCAGCACCTCGCCAATCTGGTAGCCCACTGTGAACACCGGGTTGAGCGAGGACATCGGCTCCTGGAAGATCATGGCGATGTCCTTGCCGCACAGCTTGCGCCGTTCGGACAGGGGCAGCGCGAGCAGTTCGCGGCCGTCGAAATGCGCGCTCGAACCCGGATGGACGACCGTGGTTTCCTGCGGCAGCAGGCCCATGACGGCCAGTGAGCTGACCGACTTGCCGCTGCCGGATTCGCCCACCAGCGCCACTGTGCTGTTGCGCGGCACATCGAAGGAAATGCCCTTCACCGCCTCGACCGTGTTCCTGCGGTCGACGCGGAAGGAAATGCGCAGGTCGCGCACCTGCAGCAGGATGTTCGGGTCAATCATCATTTGAGCTTCGGGTCGAGCGCGTCGCGCAGGGCGTCCGCGAACAGCGAAAAGGCGGTGACCAGGAGCGCCATCGCGCTCGCGGCAGCTGCCAGCTGCCACCATTTGCCGAGGATGAGTTCGTTCTGCGCCTCGTTCAGCATGCTGCCCCAGGACACCACGCCGACCGGCACGCCGAAGCCGAGGAAGGACAGGATCACTTCGGCCTTGATGAAGCCGACCACCAGGATCGACATCTGCACCAGGGCCACGTGCGAGACGTTCGGCAGGATGTGCCCGAACATCCTGCGCCAGGGGGAAGCGCCGATGGCGTCCGCCGCCATCACGTATTCGCGCGCCTTGTGCTTGATGTACTCGGCGCGCATCAGGCGGTAGGGCCCGGTCCAGCCGGTCAGGCCGAGGATCAGGACAATGGTCATCACGCCCTTCTGCTGCAGCACGGCGGCCACGGTGAGGATCATCAGGATCGACGGGATCGAGGTGAAGATGCTGTAGAACCAGTTGAACAGGTCGTCCACCAGGCCGCCGAAAAAGCCCGACAGCGCGCCGAACAGCGTACCCAGCGCGACCGCGACAAACGCCGCCACCAGTCCCACCACGATCGAAGTCTCGCCACCCTTGATGGTCTTCTTCACGATGTCATGGCCCCATTTGTCGGCGCCGAAAGGCAGCGTGCTCGCCTTCGGCGTGGGCGGATGGCTGGCGCGGACCTGCGCCTTCAGCTCGGCGAGTTCGGCCGCCAGCGGATCGAAGGCGTTCGGCGGCGTCTCGCGCGGCAACTGGGCCGCAGCCAGCGCGCGCGTCTGGGCGTCGGCGCCGATAAAGGTCGGCGGTGCGTAGTTGACCGCCACCTCCTCTTCCCAGTCGCCTGCTACCAGGCCCGTCGCGGACAGCAGCACCATCAGCAGGAAGGCCGCCACCACGCCGAGCGCCGCCATGGCGATGCGGTCGGCGCGCAGGCGGCGCCAGGCCAGCGCCCACAGGCCCGGGGCGCGGGTCGTCGTCATCGCAATCGTCATGCCAGCTTCACCCGCGGATCCACAAGCTGGTACAGCAAGTCGGCCAGCAGGTTGAACACCATGGTCGCGGCGGCGACATAGACCGTGATCGCCTTGATCACCGGGAAGTCGCTGCGCTCGACGGCCAGGATGACTTCGCGCCCGATGCCGGGGATGCCGAAGAAGCGCTCCAGCAGGAAGGCGCCGATCAGGAGCGCCGGCAGGTTGGCCATGACATGGGTGATGATCGGAATCGCGGCATTGCGCAGCACGTGCACCCAGACCACGCGCCGCTCGCTCAGGCCCTTGGCGCGCGCGGTGCGCACGTAGTCCTGCCCCACTTCATCGAGCACGAAGCTGCGGTACAGGCGCAGGGTCGGCGCGATCGACACGGCGAGGCCGATGATGATGGGCAGCAGCGCATAGCGCAGCAGGTTCTCGCCCAGGCTGGCGCCCCAGCCCTGCACCGGGAACAGGCCCAGCTTGTAGGCGAAGACGTACTGGAACACGATGATGTAGACCAGGATCGAGATCGACATGCCGACCGTGCAGGCCACCATGACGGCGCGATCCGTCAAGGAGCCGCGCACGAACGCGATGGCCAGCGCCAGCGCGATGCCGAGCACGGTCTCCAGGATGGTGAGCGGCACCAGCACGGTGAGCGAGGGTCCCAGGCGGCTGGAGATGATGTGCGACACCGGCTCGCCCGTGCTCCAGGCATTGCCGAAGTCGAAGCTCAGGATCTGCTGGATGAAGATCCACAGCTGCACGGTATAGGGCTGGTCGGTGCCGAGCTGGCGCCGGATGTTCTCGATGGCGGCGCTGTCGGCCATCTTCCCGGCCAGCAGGTAGGCCGGGTCGCCGCCCACCCAGTTGAACAGCACGAAGACCAGCACCACGACCCCGAGCATGGTGGGCAGCATCTGCCACAGCCGGCGGACGACAAAGCTAAGCATGGAACTCCTGAAAGTGGTGGCGCGCCGGCACGCCCAAGCGCGTAACGATAACGCAAATTTTGCTGAGCGGACAGCATCCCGGGCCGGGGCCTTCCTATTCCATTTTATGTCCGGCGTATAACTCCAAATATTCTTTTTGTAAAGACATTTGCTCAGCAGTTGTTTTTTCTACTTGTACAGACATTCCAATTGACAACGTATGTATGCCACTGTATTTATTGCCGTGCAGGAAACGATGCCGATTTTGCACTTGCACGGCAATGTCATGAAAACTTCTCCGTGGCCGACGCAATAAAAAGAGCCGCGGAGCTTACCTGGGAAGCTCGACATGATGGTTGAAACAGTATTATCTCGTTCGGTTCGATTGATGTTCGCGGGCGGCATGGCATTCGCCGCCTCCGCATATGCGCAGGACGCGCAGCAAGCGCCTGCCGAAGGACAGCAGCTGCAGCGCGTGGAAGTGACCGGTTCGCGCATCGCGACCGCCAACCTGGAAAGCGTGAGCCCGGTGACCGTGGTCGGCGCCAAGGACATCAAGCTCGAAGGTACGCGTTCGGTGGAAAACCTGCTGAACAACCTGCCCCAAGTCTTCGCCGACCAGGGCGGCTCGATTTCGAACGGCTCGTCCGGTACCGCCACCGTCAACCTGCGCAACTTCGGCGCCGACCGCACCCTGGTGCTGGTCAACGGCCGCCGCCTGCCGGCAGGTTCGCCACGCAATACCGCAGCCGACCTGAACCAGATCCCGGCGGCGCTGATCAAGCGCGTCGAGGTGCTGACCGGCGGCGCATCGGCCATCTACGGCTCGGATGCGGTGGCGGGTGTCGTCAACTTCATCATGAACGACAATTTCCAGGGCGTGCAGATCGAGTCGAACTACGCGTTCTACAACCACGAGCAGAAAGATGGCGCGGCAGCGCAGGCCGCCAAACGCCGCAACTTCCCGGTGCCCGACGACAAGAGCGCGGACGGCAAGGTCAAGGACGTCAACCTGCTGCTGGGCGGTAACTTCGCCGACGGCCGCGGCAATGCCGTCGCCTTCATCGGCTACAAGAAGGAAGACCCGCTGCTGCAGTCCGAGCGCGACTTCACCGCTTGCTCGCTGGACGGCTTCAGCTCGGGCAACACCTTCAACTGCGGCGGTTCAGGCACCAGCTTCCCGGGCCGCTTCATCCTCGCCAACGGCAACAGCTACACCGTGGCCAACAACGCCGGCGGCGTACGTCCCTACGTGGCCGCGACCGACCAGTACAACTACGGCCCGCTGAACTACTTCCGCCGTCCGTCGGAGCGCTACACCTTCAGCAGCTTCACCCACTACGACATCAACGATAACGCGCGCCTGTACACCGAGGCCAGCTTCCACGACGACCATACTGTGGCGCAGATCGCCCCGTCCGGCCTGTTCGGCTTCGACGCCTCGGGCCCGAACGCGATCCGCTACGAAAACCCGTTCCTGAGCCAGGCATGGCGCACCCAGCTCGGCCTGACCGGTCCGGGCAGCACCGCCGACGCCCTGATCTTCCGCCGCAACGTGGAGGGCGGCGGCCGCCAGGACGACCAGCGCCACACCTCGTACCGCGGCGTGATCGGTATCAAGGGCGACATCGGCAACTGGACCTACGACGCCTTCGCGCAAGTGGGCAAGGTGCTGTACTCGGAAACCTACTTCAACGACTTCTCCAACGTGCGCATCGGCCGCGCGCTGAACGTCGTTACCGGGGCCAACGGCCAGCCGGTCTGCCAGAGCGTGGTCGACGGCACCGATCCGAACTGCGTCCCGTATAACATCTGGTCGCTGGGCCAGATCACGCCGGAAGCCTTGAACTATCTGCAGACCCCGGGCTTCCAGAAGGGCAGCACCCACCAGTCGGTGCAGGGCATCAACCTGTCGACCGACCTGGGCGAATACGGCATCAAGCTGCCGACCGCCAGCCGCGGCATCGGCCTGGCGCTGGGCTGGGAACACCGCACCGAGAAGCTGTCGCTCGACACCGACACCGCCTTCCAGACCGGCGACCTGGCCGGCCAGGGCGGCCCGACCCTGGGCGTGGCCGGCCAGTTCAGCGTGCGCGACTACTATGCCGAAGCCCGCATCCCGGTGCTGGAAAAGGCGCCGTTCGCGGATTCGCTGACGCTGAACGGATCGTTCCGTCGTTCGGACTATTCGACCGGCCAGAAGACCGACTCCTACGGCGTCGGCGCCGAATGGTCGCCGGTCCAGGCCGCCAAGGTCCGCTTCAGCTACCAGCGCGCCGCCCGCGCCGCCAACGTGGTGGAACTGTTCACCCCGAGCGGCCTGAGCCTGTTCGGCATGAGCAGCGATCCCTGCGCCGGTGCCACCCCGAGCGCCAGCTTCGCCCAGTGCGCCCGCACCGGCGTCACCCAGGCCCAGTACGGCCGCATCGAAGACAGCCCTGCCGGCCAGTACAACCAGATCACCGGCGGCAATACCAACCTGGCGCCTGAGGAATCCGATTCCTACACCCTGGGCCTGGTGCTGACCCCGATGCGCAACCTGAGCCTGACCATCGACGCCTTCGACATGAAGGTGGAAGGCGTGATCGGCGGCCTGCCGGCCTCGACCACCCTGACCCAGTGCCTCCAGACCGGCGATCCGAAGTTCTGCTCGCTGATCCAGCGTGACCGCCTGGGCTCGCTGTGGGCGCTGAACGCCGGCCGCATCGTGGCCACCAACCAGAACCTGGGCATGCGTTCGACCAAGGGCCTGGACCTGGGCGCCAACTACGGCATGAAGCTGGCCGGCTACGGCAGCCTCGACCTGTCCTACATCGGCACCGTCCTGAAGGAATTCAAGTCGGAAGACTTCCCGGGTTCGGGCGAGTACGACTGCGCCGGCCTGCACGGCACCACCTGCGGCACGCCGCTGCCGAAGTACCGCCACAAGATCCGCGCGGTCTGGGGCACTCCGTGGCGCGGCCTCGAAGTGGGTGTGACCTGGCGTTACATCAAGGGCGTGAAGCTCGACGCGACCAGCGACAACGAACTGCTGGCCACGGACTTCGAACCGGCTGACGAAAAACTGGCTGCCCGCAACTACCTGGACCTGGTCGGCCAGTGGGCGATCAACAAGAACTTCACCCTGCGCGCCGGCATGAACAACGCGCTGGATAAAGATCCGCCGGTGACCGGTGTCGTGGCTGCGGTGTTCGGCAACGGCAATACCTACCCGCAGGTGTATGACGCCATGGGCCGTCATATCTTCCTGAACCTGACCGCCAAGTTCTGATCCGGCGGCTCAAATGAAAACGGCGCACCCTCGCGGGTGCGCCGTTTTTTATTGTCTGCTGCGCGAGGCGGGACTTACTCCGGCCGCACCCTCCTCTGCTTGACCGCCTCCGCCAGTCCTTCCAGAACGCCAATGCTGGTCTCCCAGTCGATGCAGCCGTCGGTGACCGACTGGCCGTAGGTCAGTTCGCGTCCCGGCACCAGGTCTTGCCTGCCGCCCACCAGGTGCGACTCGATCATCACCCCGACGATGCGGTCGTCGCCCGCGGCAATCTGGGCCGCGATATCGGCGCACACCGGCACCTGGTTCTGCGGGTTCTTGCTGCTGTTGGCGTGCGAGGCGTCGATCATCAGGCGGCTCGCCAGGCCGTTGGCCGCCAGCTGGCGGCAGGCCTCGTCGACGCTGGCCGCATCATAGTTCGGCGCCTTGCCGCCGCGCAGGATGATATGGCAGTCCTCGTTGCCGGCGGTCGAGACGATGGCCGAATGCCCGCCCTTGGTCACCGACAGGAAGTGGTGGGGCTGCGAGGCCGCCTTGATGGCGTCGGCCGCGATCTTGATGTTGCCGTCGGTGCCGTTCTTGAAGCCGACCGGACACGAGAGGCCGGAAGCCAGCTCGCGGTGCACCTGCGATTCGGTGGTCCTGGCGCCGATCGCGCCCCAGCTGATCAGGTCGGCGATGTACTGCGGGCTGATCACGTCGAGGAACTCGGTGCCGGCCGGCAGGCCCAGCTCGTTGACGTCGCGCAGCAGCTCGCGCGCCATGCGCAGGCCGTCGTTGATGCGGAAGCTGTTGTCCATGTAGGGGTCGTTGATCATGCCCTTCCAGCCGACCGTGGTGCGCGGCTTCTCGAAGTAGACGCGCATCACGATCTCGAGCTCGCCCTTGAAGCGGCGGCGCTGCTCGGCCAGGCCGCGCGCGTACTCGAGCGCCGCCTTCGGGTCGTGGATCGAGCAGGGGCCGACCACCACCATCAGGCGGTCGTCCTGGCCGTGCAGGATGCGGTGCAGCGCCACGCGTGCACTGGCCGCGGTCTGCTCCGCCGCCGGGGTGACCGGGAACTCGCGGATCAGGTGCGCGGGCGGCGTCAGTTCCTTCATTTCGCGGATGCGTAAATCGTCGGTGCGAGGCATGCTGTACTCCGTGTTCTGTTTGGCTGGGGCTGAAAACGAAAAAACCGCCATCGCTGGCGGTTTGTCTGGATTTGCGTCGGACTGTTCTTTGAATCGCGTGAACCTGCCGCTACTCCACCGCCAAGGGGCTGGAATGGCTAAAGTAAAAATAGCAGGTAAAGAAAACGTGCTGGCGCATGGATAGTCCGTCTGGTCGGGAGACCTTGTTCGCCTGACTATAACGCCATTGTGTAACGGTTGGCAAGCCTTTTCCCGTGGCGCCAGACCGCCGCCGCCCCACGGTCCCGCCAGCTGTCACGACAGGATTTGGCAAGCGGTTGCGGGAACCCCACAGCTGTTCCCAGCCTTTTCGCGCACCTTGAGCGGGATCAGTCGCCGTTCATCCAGCGATGCAAAAGTCGCTTCAAGCCCCCGCCGCCCCGCGCCGATCTTGTGTTCTCACAAGAAAAGTTTTTCAGGCATTTGATCGTCCTCAATAAGATCGGCTGGAGTGGACACGGCGGGAACAACCCAACCACTGGAGTCCGGACATGACTGAAACCCTGCTCTCGCGCGCCCTGCGGCGCATCTTCGCCGGCGGCGGTGCCGTCGGCCTGTTGTCTGTCGGCTTTACCCTGCTGCTGCCCGCCCCCGTGCTGCGGGCCCAGGAAGCTGCCCCGACGCCCGTCGCCCGTGTGGAAATCACCGGCTCGAACATCCGCCGCGCCCAGGCCGAGACCGCCTCGTCGGTGCAGACCGTGAACCGCGCGGACATCGAGCGCTCCGGCAAGACCACGGTGGCCGAACTGCTGCAGACCCTCGCGGTCGACAACTCGGGTTCGGTGCCCTCCAACTTCGGCGGCGGCTTCGCCGCGGGCGCGTCCGGCATTTCACTGCGCGGCCTCGGCACCGCCTCGACCCTGGTCCTGCTCAACGGCCGCCGCATGGCGCCCTACGGCCTGGCCGACGACGGACAGAAGGTGTTCGCCGACCTCAACGTCATTCCCACCGACGCGGTCGAACGGGTCGAGATCCTGAAGGACGGCGCCTCGGCCATCTACGGTTCCGACGCGATCGCCGGCGTGGTCAACATCATCCTGCGGCGCGACTTCCAGGGCAGCACGGTGCGTGCCCTGGCCGGTACCGCCACCGCCGGCGACGGCCAGCAGTACAACGTCGCCGCCACCTGGGGCAAGGGCGACCTCGACGCGGACGGCTTCAACGTGCTGCTCAACTTCGAGTACAAGAAGACCGACGAGATCTGGAACCGCGAGCGCGGCAACCGCGACTGGGTCGGCAAGGCCGACCTGCGGCCCTGGGGCTTCTCGGCGCAGGAAGCGCTGGGCGGCACCGGCGCCATCACCGGCAACAACGCTTCCGGCAGCCCCATCAACGGCAACGTGCGCAACCCCGACACGCTCGACTACTACAACCGCGGCAATCCGGCCGGCGCCGGCTTCACCCGCTTCTTCCCGGCGGCGGCCTGCAGCAACTTCACCAACCACCCGCAGGGCGACCCGGGCGGCGGCTGCCTGGTCGATGCCGCATTCCTGTACAACCAGATCCAGCCCGACCAGGAATACACGTCCCTGTTCGGACGCGGCACCCTCAAGCTGCCCAGGGATATCGAGGCTTACACCGAACTCAACCTGTACAACAGCCTGAGCCGCACCTCCACCACGCCGTCGACCATCAGCGCCAACCAGGGTTACCCCGGCGGGCCGGTGAGCGGGGCCGGTGCGGCCTTCGGGCCGACCCATCCCGACAATCCGTATTTCGGACGCGAGGCGCGCCTGCGCTACCTGGCGGCGGACGTCGGGCCTCGCAATTCGGAAATCGAATCGACCTTCATCCGCGCCCTGGTCGGCGCGCGCGGCACCAGCATCGGCTGGGAATGGGATACCTCGCTGCTCTACTCGCGCAGCAAGGTCAGCCAGGACCGCAACGGTTTCCTGCAGCGCGACGCCACCTTCGCCCTGCTCAACCCGACCGCGGCCAACATCAATACGGCGATCCTCAACAATCCCGGCTACCGCGCGCTGCCGGTCGGCACCCTGTGGCGCATCGCCGAGAACGCGGGGCTGAATTCGCCGGCCGTGTACGCCGCCCTGTCGCCGGAAATCACCAATGACGCCCATACCGAGATCGCCCAGATCGACTTCAAGGCCACGCGCGAATTCGGCAAGCTGGCCGGCGGCGCTCTCGGGGTGGCGGTGGGCGCCGAGTTCCGCCACGAGTCGGCCGAGCTGCAGCCCACCACCGGTACCGAGCGCGGCAACATCATCGGCCTCGGCTATTCGGCCTACGACGGCCAGCGCAACGTCTTTGCGATGTACGGCGAGGTGCTGGCGCCGGTCCTGCCAGGGCTTGAGCTGACCGGCGCCATGCGCTGGGACCACTTCACCGACGTCGGCAATGCGTACACGCCGAAGGTGGGCGTGAAGTGGACGCCGGCACGCCAGTTCGCGCTGCGCGCCACCTGGGCGCGCGGCTTCCGCGCGCCGAGCCCGGCGGAAAACGGGGTCGGCGGGCTGGCGGCCTTCACCAACGCTTCCGACCCGGTGCGTTGCGCGCTGGGCGTGGAGGCGGCCTGCAACCCGGCCAACATCGCCCTGATCACTTCGCCCAACCCCGACCTCGATCCCGAGCGCTCGAAGAGCTACAACGTGGGCATCATCTGGGACCCGCTGCCGCGCACCAGCATCTCGCTCGACTACTGGCAGATCAAGCGCAAGAACGAGATCAACCAGGAACAGATCCCGGCCGCGATCCTCGCCGGGCGCGTCGCGCGCGACCCCAGCACGGCCGAAGCCGGCATTCCCGGCGATCCCGGCGCCATCACGGCGGTGCTGGCCAGCTACGTCAACTCGGCCCAGACCAAGGTGCGCGGCCTCGACCTCGATGCGCGCCACAGCATGCCGCTGCCCAGTGGATACGGCAACCTCGTGTTCGACGCCAAGTGGACCCACCTGTTCAAGTGGGTACGCACCGAACGCGACGGCACCTCGCAGGACTTCGCCGGCACCCACGGCAACTGCGACGTGACCAACTGCGTCGGCACGCCAGACAACCGCGCCAACCTGCGCGCCACCTGGGAACGCGAGAATTTCCGCGTGTCGGCCAACCTGAACTACCGCGGCAAGATCGACAATACCCTGTTCAAGGATGATCCGGAGGGCTGCGCCTCCCATTTCGCCAACGGCAACGATGCACCGACCGATTGCGAACTGTCCTCGTTCACCACCGTCGACCTGGTGTTCCGCTGGAAGCCTCAGGCCAAGTGGGAAGTGTTCGGCTCGATCCAGAACGTCTTCGACAAGGTGGCGCCGCTGGATCCGCTGACCTACGGCGCGGTGTCGTACAACCCGCTCGACTACGCCGGCGCCGTCGGCCGCCTGTACACGCTGGGGGCGCGCTACACCTTCTGACGCCCACCTGCCCCGCCCGCCCGGTCCCGCACCGGTGGGCGGGACCGGGCGCACGGCAGCGGTACCGGCGCCGGTACCGCCCTATCCATCCACCAACGGACCGATCATGCACGAAACCTCCATCGCACGCATCCTGCGCCGGCTGTTCGCCGGCGGCCTCGTCCTGTGCGCGCCGCCGCTGCTGGCCCAGACGTCGCCGCCCGGCCTGCAGCCGCCGCCCACACCCACCACGGCGCCCATGCAGCGCGTCGAGATCACCGGCTCCTCGATCCGCCGGCTGGCGGCCGAGACCTCGCTGCCGATCACGACGATCCGCGCCTCGGATTTCGCGAGGCAGGGCCTGGCCACCGCGCAGGAAGTGCTGAACGCGATCCCGATGAACCAGTCCTCGGAAGGCTCGACCGCCGCTGTCGGCTCCGGCACGGGTGGGCGCGCCACCGCCGACCTGCGCGGCCTCGGCGGCGACAAGACCCTGGTGCTGCTCAATGGCCGGCGGCTGGCGAACCACCCCTACTTCGCCGATTCGGTCGACCTCAACATCATCCCGGTGGCCGCGCTGGAGCGTGTCGAGGTGCTGCGCGACGGCGCCTCGGCGATCTACGGCACCGACGCCATCGGCGGCGTGATCAACTTCATCACCAAGCGCTCGGTGGAAGGCGCGGCGCTGGCCGTGGAAGCCTACGAGCCCTGGGCCAACGGCGGCGGTCACGAGCAGCGCATCAACCTGTCGGGCGGCTGGGGCGACCTCGAACGCGACGGCCTGAGCATGTGGGGCGTGATCGACTGGCACCAGCAAAGTCCCTTGCGCGCGACCGAACGCAGTTTCTCGCGCACCGGCATCCGGCCCGAACGCGGCCTGTTCGAAGTCAGCGGCACCACCTTCCCCGCCAACTTCTTTTCCGACAACGGCATCAGTGGCAATCCCTATTACCCCACCTGCCAACAGCCCGACTCGGTGCCGCTGCCGGACGCGCCCCTGTGCGCCTTCGACTACACCCGCTTCGTCGACAACATCCCGAAGACGCGCCAGTTCAGCGCCATGGCCCGGCTCAACAAGAAGTTCGGCGAGCACACGGCCGGCCTCGAATTCGTGCACGGCCGCAGCACCAACGAATCCCAGGTCGCGCCGCCGCCCCTGTCCGGCATCGGCGTGATCATGAGCGGCGACAGTCCCTTTTATCCGGGCAACGGCATCGTCCCTGCCTTCCCCGGACTGACGGGCGAGCCGCTCGACGTCTCCTGGCGTCCGCTGGAAACCGGCCCGCGCAACAACTTCGATTCCAGCATCACCGACCGCCTGCTCGCCAGCCTGGAAGGCACGGTGGCCGGCTGGGACTACAACGCCGGGATTTCCTACTCGCTGGGCAAGGCGAAAAGCATCTTCAACGGCGGCTACGTGATCGACCAGCGCATTATCGAAGGCGTGGCGGCCGGCATCCTGAATCCCTTCGGCGCGCAGAACGCGGCAGGGGCGGATTACCTGAACAATTCGATCCTGTCCGGCGAATACCTGCATGCGCGCATCCACAGTGCGGCGATCGACGCGCGCGCCAGCCGCGAGCTTTTGAGCCTGCCCGGCGGTCCGCTCGGCTTTGCCATTGGCGCCGAATTCCGGCGCGACCGCGCCAAGTATTTCGTCGACCGCGCACTGGCCTCGCAGGCTTCCAGCAGCGGCTACGCCGATGCCAGCGACCAGGCCGGGCAGCGCAGCATCTGGGCGCTGTTCAGCGAAGTCAACGTCCCCATCGTCAAGGACCTGGAACTCAACGTCGCCGCGCGCTACGACCACTACAGCGATGTCGGCGGCAGCTTCAACCCGAAGGTGGCGCTGCGCTGGCAGCCGACCCGCCAGCTGCTGGTGCGCGGCTCCTTCAACAAGGGCTTCCGGGCGCCGACCCTGTTCGACCTGTATGGTCCGCAGGCCACCACCAACAGCTCGGACACCTACAACGACCCGCTGCTGTGCCCGAACGGCGTGCCGACTCCGGGCGCCAACCCGAACATTGCCTGCGGCCAGCAGCAATATGTCCGCCAGGGCGGCAACCCGGAGCTGTCGCCGGAGCGCTCGCGCACCCACAGCGTCGGCGTCGTGTTCGAACCGATCCAGCCGCTGACGATCTCGCTCGATTACTGGAACATCCGCCTGAAGGACCAGATCAGTGCGCTGGCCGAACAGACCCTGTTCGCCAATTTCGAAAAATACCCCAACCTGTTCGTCTACGATCCCAGCGGCACCACCCTGCTCTACGTGCTGGCGATTACCGACAACCTGGGCGAGGTGAAGACGCGCGGCCTCGACCTGTCGGTGGCCTACCGCCTGCCGCGCAACCGCTTCGGCAACTTCAGCGTCAACCTGGACGGCACCTACGTCAACAAGTACGACTACCAGAACGAGCCGGGCGGCCCCTTCACCGAGAACGCGGGACGCTACGCGGACGCCACACCGGTGTTCCGCTGGCGCCACAACCTGCTGTTCACCTTGAGCCGCGGCGACTGGACCTTCAACCTGGCCAACCGCTATATGTCGCACTACCTGGATCAGAACACCGCGGTCGCGCCCGAGTTCTTCAACCGGGTCGGCCACTACTCGACCTGGTCTATCGCGGCGACCTACACCGGCAACAAGAAAGCCGAGCTAACGGCGGGCATCAAGAACCTGTTCGACGAGGAGCCGCCCTTCACCAACCAGGTCACCAACTTCCAGCTGGGCTACGACCCGCGCTACACCGATCCGCTCGGCTTCACGGTGTATGCGCGCGTGACCTACCGCTTCTGACGACCGATAGTAGAGGCAAAAACGCCAACAGGCCCCATGCCGTCCAGTCGAGCCTGGACGGCATTTCATTTTGTACGGCGGCAAGCTATGATCGGCATTGAGCAATCCAACTGCCCGTCAAGCCGCCAGGAGTCTCCATGCATCGCGCCTCTATACGACTGATCCTGATGACCGCGATCCTCGCCGCGGGGCCATGGCAAGCGGCGCGGGCGGCGTCGCCGTTCGCGCAGGAAGTGCCGAGCACCTACCCCAGGTTCGAAGAGGCTACGGGCAGCTTGACCCTGGTTGTGGCGGAACTGGCCGCCACCGATTACCTGAAGGGCTACGATTGCCCCAAGCCGCAGACCCAGGCCAGGGCCGACGGCAGCACGACGGTCGTCATCTGCTTGAATCCGCCGCCGACCTGGTTCAAGGCGCGCATGCTGCAGCACGTAGCTGGCGCGGACATTGGCGGCGAATTTTATGCGGTGACGGGCAGCCATTACGGCGCGATGAAAGTCGGCGCCGCCGAGCCCGCCAGGCTGATGCTGCTTCGTTCGAATGGCAGTGCCCTGGAAATGCTGCGCTACAGGTCCTGGCCAGTTGCCCAAAGCCGCGACGGGCAGTACCACCTGATCGTTCAAGGCGGCCCGATTCATTGGCTGCCTTGCTGGAGCGCTTCCCTGATGCGGGAAATCGAGGATGGAGATTTCGCCGCCGATCTGGCCATCACGCGCGAAGAATACGACAGCCGCTGGGCAGAACGACATGCGGCCTTCTATCGCGTCAGCGCTGACAGCGTGCGTCCGCGTTTCGCAATTCCGGTCGCAGGCTTGCAGCAGCGCTTGAAGAACCTGCCGCTGGCGGCTGCCGACTTTTCCTGCACGAAGCAGACTCCCGCATCTTGAAACCGCGGTCTGCGCGGATCTTCCTGGCCCACCAATGAAAAATGCCGCTCAAGCTACCCTGAACGGCATTCTTCTTGTGACGCGCTCGCGCCTCAGGCAGTGCCGCCCACGGTCACGCCGTCAATGCGCAGGGTTGGCTGTCCAACGCCCACCGGCACGCTCTGGCCTTCCTTGCCGCACACGCCGACGCCCGAATCCAGGCGCATGTCGTTGCCGATCATCGAGATGTTGTTCATCACCTCGGGACCATTGCCGATCAGGGTCGCGCCCTTCACCGGATAGCTGATCTTGCCGTTCTCGATCATGTAGGCTTCACTGGCCGAGAACACGAACTTGCCGTTGGTGATGTCGACCTGGCCGCCGCCGAAATTCACCGCATACAGGCCGTTCTTCACCGAGGCCAGGATTTCTTCCGGATCCTTGTCGCCGGCCAGCATGTAGGTGTTGGTCATGCGCGGCATTGGCAGGTGGGCGAAGGACTCGCGGCGCGCGTTGCCGGTGACCGGCATCTTCATCAGGCGCGCGTTCATGGTGTCCTGAATATAGCCCTTCAGGATGCCGTCCTCGATCAGGGTGGTGCACTGGGTCGGGTTGCCCTCGTCGTCCATGTTGAGCGAGCCGCGGCGGTCCTGCAGGGTGCCGTCGTCGACCACGGTCACGCCCTTGGCGGCCACGCGTTCGCCGATGCGGCCGGCGTAGGCCGAAGAACCCTTGCGGTTGAAGTCGCCTTCCAGGCCATGGCCCACCGCCTCGTGCAGCAGCACGCCGGGCCAGCCCGGGCCGAGCACGATGGTCATCGGGCCGGCAGGGGCCGGACGCGCTTCCAGGTTGACGCAGGCCGACTTCACGGCCTCGGTCGCATACTTGTCGAGCAGCTCGTCGCTGAAGTAGCCGTAGTCGTAGCGGCCGCCGCCGCCGGACGAGCCGACTTCGCGCCGGCCGTTCTGCTCGGCGATGACGGTGACGGACACGCGCACCAGCGGACGGATGTCGGCCGCCAGCACGCCGTCGCTGCGCACCACCAGCACCACGTCGTACTCGCCGGCGAGACCGGCCATCACCTGCACCACGCGCGGATCCTTGGCGCGCGCCATCTTCTCGACGCGCTCGAGCAGTTTCACTTTCGCGGTGGCGTCGAGAGACGCCAGCGGATCGTGCGGCAGGTAGAGCGAGCGGCCGCCGGTCGGGCGCGCCGCGGTGGCGATCTTCACCTTGCCACTGCCGGCGCGGGCGATGGTGCGGGTGGCGGCGGCCGCGTCCAGCAGCGCCGCTTCGGAAATGTCATCGGAATACGAAAAAGCCGTCCGGTCGCCCGACACGGCGCGCACGCCGACGCCCTGGTCGATCGAAAAGCTGCCGGTCTTGACGATGCCTTCTTCCAGGCTCCAGCCTTCGCTCTTGGTGAACTGGAAATACAGGTCGGCGTAATCGACCTTGTGCGTGAACATCGAGCCCAGCGCATTGAGCAGCTTGCCCTCGTCGAGGCCGAATGGCGTCAGCAGCACATCGCGTGCGACAGCCAGGGAGGAAAGGTTCGGTTCGAATGGTTTCATTGTGCGTTCGGTCGTTCTCATTGGGAGAATGCATTGTGCCATATCCCGCGCCCTCGTACCGGACACGAGCCGCCCAGCAGCAATGTATTCAACATGATCTTCGCGTCAACCGCTCTGCTCACTGATCACCGGACAGCCGCCATTGATTCGTGGTTATTGGCAACACCATTCGTCAAAACATGCGCGCGCTGTTGAAAGTTGGCGTACTGTTACTAGACGCGTGGTTCTTGTCGAATAATTCAATGCTGAGCCTCACCAAGAGACGCTCAAACCAAGGAAAATGACATGGGTATGCGGCGTCTGGTGCTTGCACTGTTGCTGCTCTGCAGTTATTCGGCTGGACGGGCGGATTCATTGCCCGCGCAGGCTGTCTACGTCGACCTCTGCGTCGCGGAGCAGGACGTTAATCGCGTCCTGAAACACCTACACGAACCGGTGATGGAAGTGCTGAGAGCGCTGCCGGGCATAGACAGCGTGACCGGAGCGTCCACCCACGGCATGGCGCAGTTCCAGATTGTCTTCAAGGATGGCGCCAGCCGCCAGGACCAGGCCAGTGTCGAAGAGGCACTGAACAGGGTAGGCTTTACCCCCGATGTCGAGATCCTGTCCGTGCGCGTTGAGCTTGCCCAGCCGCGCAACGATGGCCTGTTCGTGGGTAGGATTGCGTACACGGAACACCTGCGACGGCGACGCTAACTGCGCGCCCAGACACGATGTGGTCGAGCAGTCTTACAGCTTGCGGTGCTTCAGCGCCGGCAGGCTTTCACGCACGCTGGCCAGGAAGTCGTCGTCCAGCTTCCCGGTGATGACCCCCTCGCCTTCGCGCAGCACCGCCTTCACTTCGCCCCACGGATCCACCAGCATGCTGTGCCCGAAGGTGCGGCGACCGTTTGCGTGCAGGCCGCCCTGGGCCGAGGCCAGCACGTAGCACTGGTTCTCGATGGCGCGGGCGCGCAGCAGCACTTCCCAGTGCGCCAGGCCGGTGGTGTGGGTAAACGCGGCCGGCACGATGATCAGGGCGCACTCGCCCATCGCGCGGAACAGTTCCGGGAAACGCAGGTCGTAGCACACCGACAGGCCGACGCGCCCGAACGGCGCCGCGAAGCTGCCGACTGCTTCACCCGGCACGATGGTGCGCGCTTCGTCGTAGGATTCGCTGCCCTTGTTGAAGCCGAACAGGTGGATCTTGTCGTAGCGGCCCACCGCCTGGCCCTGCGGGTCATATACGAGAGTGGTGTTGAGCACCTTGCCGTCCACCGGCGAGACCAGCGGCAGGGTGCCGCCCACCAGCCAGATGCCGTGCTCGCGCGCGAGTTCGGCCATGCAGTCCTGGATCGGGCCGCTGCCTTCCGGCTCGGCCTGGGCCACCTTGTCAACATCGCTCATGCCCATGATCGGCCAGTATTCCGGCAGCGCCACCAGTTCCGCGCCTTCGCGCACGGCCTGCTCCACCAGGCGGCGCACGGTCGCCAGGTTGTCAAGCACCTGCGGGGTGGACACCATCTGCACTGCGGCTACGATTGTCATGTCAGTCCTTTTTCGGGTTGGGCCGCGCGCTTGCGGGCGCCTTGGCCCTGGCCTCGGGCGGCGGCGGTGGCGGGTTGTCGATCTTGACGATGGTCGGCGACTTCCACGGTCCCGAGATCCGCATCTGGTAGGTCAGCGCCTTCATCACCGGCGCGCGCAGGAACAGCTGCGCCAGGTAGCTGCCAATGCCGATGATCGGATTCACCGCCAGGCCATACACCAGCGGCCCGGTACCGAGGTTGAATTCGGGGATCACCACCACGCGCAGGTTGGTGGTTTCGTTGGCGATGTCGGCAGTGCCGTCCATCAGGATGGTGGCCGCCACCCCATGCATCTTGAGGTTGTCGGTGCGCAGCACGCCGCGCTGGATCAGGGCGTTGGCGCTGATGCCGTCGAAGGCCAGGCCTTCCGAGAACACGTCGTGGAAGTCGAGTTTCAACAGGCGCGGCAGCGCCTGCAGGCTCAGTACGCCCAGCAGCTTGGCGGCGCCCGGGTCCTGCTTCAGGAACTGGCCGGACTCGACATTCATTTCGATCTGGCCCGACAGGCTCGGGATGTCCAGGTCATAGGGCAGCCCGCTCCAGGCGATGTCGCCCGACATCTTGCCCTTGCCGCGGCGCAGGGTCTCGGGGAAGCCGAGGCGGTCCAGCAGCTTGCCGGCGTCATCGATGTCGAGCACGAAGTTCAGGCTGGTGTTGCTGCGCCCGTCCTTGGTCAGCCAACGCCCGTTCGCCTTCAGCTGGCCGTCCGGATTGTCGAGGGTCAAGCGGTTGATGCGCCATTCGCGTCCCGCCAGCGCCTGCACGTTGTTCGCCTGCAGCTCGAGGCGCCCGAGGCGCTTGTCGGCCAGCTGGAACTGCTCGGCCACGATGTCGAGCGAGGGGATGGTGGCGCTGGCGCCGCGGTTCGATTCGAGCAGGCTCTTGACCTCGGCCTCGTCGGACTGCGGGATCACCAGCGACGCCAGGCGCGCCGTGACCTTGCCCATGCCTTGTCCGCTGCCGGACTCGATCCAGGTCACGTAGCCGCTTGCATGGCGCGAATGCAGGTTGGCCTGCCAGGTCTCTTTCAGGTGGGTCGCGCCCAGCACCACGTCGGCCAGGCGGCGCTCGCCGATGGTCAGTTCGCCCACGCGGCCGCCGATCAGGGTCGGCATCACGTACTGGGCGAAGCCCACGCCTGCCCCGGCGCCGGCGCCCTCGCCCTCTTCGCCCGCGATCGCCTTGCCCGCCGCGATCCAGGCGTCGGCGTTGAGGGCGCGCATGTTCACGTTGATCATCATGCCGCCGTCCGGTTCCGGCGCCGGCACATTGGCGCCGATCCCGCCGCGCAGCACGGTCCAGGGGCCGCGGCCCTGCTTTTCACGCAGGTAACGCGCCGCCAGATTCTCGCCCAGCGCCACCCGGATCTCGTCGCGCGCCACGCCGTTCACGGTCGGCTCGCCCGCCAGCACGAAGCGCAAGGGCAGCGCATCGGCCTGCGGCTTGTTGAGCGGCGCCGGCAGTTCCAGCCCGAGGCCGGCCAGGTTCGAGTCGAGTGTGACCGTGCGCCGTCCCTCGCGCACCAGCACGCTGCCGGTATAGGGCGTGCTGCCCGACAGGCGTTCGGCCAGGCGCCCCAGCGCCGGCGCCGGCGCGGTGCGGCGCATGCCGTCAGCCGACAGGGTGCCGCCCAGCCGGATTGCGATGCTGCCGTCTTTCTGGGTGCCGCCGGACAGGCCCAGAGGACCGCCCAGGAAACTGGCGCCGATGCCGTTCAGGGCCACGCCGCGCTCCCAGAAATCGATGCGGCCCTGCGCGCCTGCCAATTGCGGCAGTTCCGGGAACAGGCTGACATCGTTGCCCAGCAGTTGCAGGCTGCCCTGCACCTTGGTGTCGGGCAGGTGCGCCAGCGGCATGCGCAGCCTGAGGCCCAGGCGCGCGTTGCCGCCGGCCCGGGTTTCGTCGGTGAAGTGGCCGATCCATTCGGGCACCGGGCTGGACGCCACGTAGCGCAGGAATTCCTGCAGCGGCGCGGCGGCATTGCCGTCGATCTCCAGCATCATGAGCTCGTGCGCGCCCAGGTCGGGGATCACCGCCTTCACGTTCGACAGCGCCACGCCCAGCGTATTCAGGCGATCGCCACGGATCTCCATGCGGGCCCGGTCGAATTCGATGCGGCCCTGGATATTCTCGGCCAGGGGCCACAGCGGCGTGCCGTCCGGATGCCGGTGGCCAGGGGCGTATTCGAGACGCGCATTCTCGAGACGGCCGGCAACCTTGAATTCGCCGCGCGCGCGCTCGAGCATATTGTTGGCGCGGAATGGGAACTCGGCCAGGTCGCCGCGCAGGCGGAGGCTGGCGTCACGCAGGGTACCGCCCTGCAGCGCGCCGGTGAGCCAGTGGGCCAGGTGTTCGGGGGTGGCCAGCGGCAGGTAGCGCCCGATGCTGCCGATCGCGAAGCCGTCCAGCCTGCCTTCGAAATCGGCCGTGCCGGGGCCATGGCCCGGCTGCAGCGGCAAGGTATGGCGTCCTGACAGCGACGCGCTCAGGCTTCCCTGCGCGAGCTGCAGCTTCTCGACCTCGACCAGCAGTTGCCGGCCCGGATCGATGTTCCAGCGCGCCTTGAGGTCGAGGCGGTCGAGCGCCATGGCCGGCTCGGCGAACCAGGCCGGCATGTGCAGCACCAGGTCTTTCGAGTCGACCGTCACGCTGCCGCCGTTCTGGCTGGCGTCGATGCTGCCGCTCAGGTTCTGGAAGCCCGGCGTGGCCGGGCGCGCGGGCAGCGCCGGCTGGCCATCTCGGGCCGGCTGGGCCGGGCGCGCCGGCTGGGCGTTGAGGGCCAGGCCGGCGACGTCGCCGCGCAGGCGGAAGCCGCGCAGGGCCGGATAGCGGCCTTCCCACTCGGCGGCCACGTCGAGCAGGCGTCCACGCGGCGCATAGTCGAGCAGCATCTGGCGCTGCTGGGGCGGCAGCGGCAGGTAGCCGGCCAGCGCCGCCAGCGCACCGATATCGAGCTGGCGCGCGTTCAGCTCGCCCCGCTCGGGTTTGCCATTGCTTCCCGGCAACCAGCGCTGCTCCAGCGTGGCCGGCGGCAGCGCGCGGCCGTCACGCGTGGTCACCGAAAAATCGGTGAGGCTGACCGTGTGGCCGTGAGCGCCGAAGGTCGGCTTGCCCTCGTCCTTCCCGGGCAGCATCTCTTCGCTCGCGGCCAGGCGGCCCCGGACCCGGGCCAGCTGCAGCGGCGCCAGGGTGGCGCCGAGGCGGGCGTTGACGTCGGCCAAGGCCAGGTCGGCGGTGAAGCCGGCCACCCGCGCCTGGTCGAAGTTGAGCCAGGCGCGCACCGATCCGCGTCCGCTCGCCATCTGGAAAGGCAGGTCGACCTGCTGCTTCCAGGCCACCAGGTCGGCGTCGCGCAGGTCGGCGTACAGCTCGCCTTTCCAGCGCGCCAGGTCCGAGGGCCTGGCGCCGAAGCGGTGGCGAAAGCGCGCGCGCACGTCGAGCGGCTGGCCGAGCGCGCGCGGCGGGGTGGCGCGCAGGGCGAAGCGGTGGCCGCCGCCGAAGCGGTTGAGCAGGGCCATGGTGACGTCGGTGAGGACCAGGGTTGGACGGCCGCGCAGCTCGTCGGTCCAGGCGACCCGGCCTTCGCGGATCACGATCTCGCGCTGGCGCAGCAGCCAGTCGGCGCCGCGCCCGTCGTCCTTCTTGTTGGGGTCGAGGCGCACCCCGGCCACGCTGAGCACGCCGTCCGCGCCGCGCCGCACGTCCAGCTGCGGCCCGGTGAGCTCGAGCGCATGCAGGCGCGGCTCGAAGGCGGCCAGGCTCCACCAGGACAGCGCCGCCTCGACCCTTGGCAGGGCCAGCACCTGGCGCCCGCCGCGGTCGATCAGGCGTACCTCGCCCAGCGTCAATACTGGATGGATGCCCTGCCAGGACGTGGCCAGCTGGCCGATGGTGACGCGGTTGCCCAGCGCGCGTCCGGCGGCCGCTTCGATGTCGCTCTTATATAGATCGATGTTGGGCAGGATGGCGTAGCGCAGCAGCAGGAACAGCAGCGCCAGGCCGAAATACAAGAGCAGCACCAGCTTGATGGCAAAGCCGAGAAAATGGTACGAGGCCAGGTTCGCATAGCGATAGGCGGCACGGAGCCTGCGCCATCGCGCTGCCAGCGGCAGGTGGGTGTGGGCCGCCTGCGGTTCCTGGTTGTCCATCAAGGTGCTCAAAAGGCTCGCCGTAAATTGATTCTCTAATAACAGATCGCTTGCAAGGGTTGCGGCGTCTACCTTACCATCGTGCTCACCCCAGGCGGCACGGCGGGCAATTCTACCGCACGAATGCCTGCCGGACGGCAAAAACACGAGCCCTTACGACACCATGAACCCTGCTGCGCCGTCCTCCCCGCTTCCCGCCTCTCCCGCCGCGCGTTCGCGCTTCCTGCAGCGCTGGCTGGGGGCCGATCCCGCGCGCCAGTCCCAGCTCGACGAGCTGTCCGGATTATCGCTGGCCGACGTCGACCTTGGCGCTGCGTTGGCGCGCCAGCGCGACGCCGGCCAGTCCCAGCCGCTGCCCCTGCCGCGCGCCATGCGCCGCCTGCGCAACCTGCTGGTCTGCGCCATCATCCGGCGCGACCTCGAAGGCCAGGCCGGCCTGGACGAGGTGGTCACCGCCATGACCCGCTTTGCCGACTTCGCCATCCAGACCCACACCGCCGCCCTCGCCGAGGAACTGGTGGCGGCCCACGGCGTGCCGACGGGCGAGGAATCCGGCCGTCCGCAAGAGCTCATGGTGCTCTCCATGGGCAAGGGCGGCGGCGGCGAACTGAACGTCTCTTCCGACATCGACCTGATCTTCGTCTACCCCGAGGATGGCGAGACCGCCGCCGGCCCCGGGCAGCGCCAGCTGTCCAACCATGAATTCTTCGTTCGCCTCGGCCGCCGCCTGAACGCCGCCCTGTCGGAAGTCATCGAGGACGGCTTCACCTTCCGCGTGGACATGGCGCTGCGGCCGAACGGCAATTCCGGCCCGCTGGCGGCCAGCCTCGCCATGGTCGAGGAATACCTCATTGTGCAGGGCCGGGAATGGGAGCGTTATGCCTGGGTCAAGGCGCGCGCGGTCACCGGCACGGCTGAAGACATCGCGGCGCTCGACGCCATCGTGCGGCCCTTCGTGTTCCGGCGCTACCTCGACTTCGGGGTGATCGACGCGATCCGCAACATGCACGCCCAGATCCGCGCCGAGGTCAAGCGCCAGGAACGCCTGCATCCGGAACGCAGCCACAACGTCAAGCTGGGCCGCGGCGGCATCCGCGAGATCGAATTCCTGGCCCAGGTGTTCCAGCTGATCCGCGGCGGGCGCGACCCGGCCCTGCGCGAGCGCTCGACCCGGGCCACCCTGCGCCTGCTGGCCGAGCGCGAGCTGCTGACGCAGGACACGGTGGCGCGCCTGCTCGAGGCCTACACCTTCCTGCGCAACCTGGAACACCGGCTGCAATACCTGGACGACGCCCAGACCCACACCCTGCCCGCCAGCGAGGAAGACCGCCTGGCCGTGGCACAGATGATGAGGCTGCCGGATGTCGCCACCCTGCTGGACCGGCTGGAACAGCAGCGCAGCTTTGTCGCCGCCCAGTTCGACGCGATCTTTGCCGACAAGAGCGAAGGCACGGAAGCGGAAGGCGCCACCCTGGCCGACGACCCGGAGAACCGCGAAGCGATCGCCACCCGCCTGGCGGAGCTCGGCTACGACGACCCGCCTGGTGCGGCCGCGCGCCTGGTCGCCACCCTGCAGGGACCGCGCCTGGCCAGCCTGCCCGAGGCCAGCCGCGCCCGCCTGCTGGCGCTGAGCGACGCCGCCCTCGGCAGGATCGCCAGCGTGGTGCGCGAAGCCGGCATCGGCAGCCACGCCGCCACCCTCGGGCGCCTGCTCGACTTGTTCGAGGCGATCGCGCGCCGCTCGGCTTACCTGTCGCTGCTGACCGAATACCCGCACACGCTCGAGCGCGTGATCCGCATGATCAATGCCAGCGGCTGGGCAGCCACCTTCCTGACCCAGCACCCGATCCTGCTGGACGAGCTGCTGGACGACCGCAACGAAGGCGCGGCCGACGTCGACCAGCTGGCAAGCGAGCTGGACACCCAACTGGGCGAAGCGGCCGGCGACACCGAGCGCCAGCTCGACATCCTGCGCGAAGCCCACCACGCCCAGCTGTTCCGGCTGCTGGCGCTGGACCTGGCCGGCGAACTGTCGGTCGAGCGCCTGGCCGACCACCTGTCGCTGCTGGCCGACACCATCGTCGGCGCCACCATCCGCCATGCCTGGCGCACGGTCGCCAGCCGCCACCGCGAGGAACCGCGCTTCGCCGTCATCGCCTATGGCAAGCTGGGCGGCAAGGAACTCGGCTACGTGTCCGACCTCGACGTGATCTTCCTGTACGACGACGAAGACGAGATGGCGCCCTCCAATTACGCCAGGCTGGCGCAGCGCTTCATCACCTGGAACACGGCGCACACGGCGGCCGGCATCCTGTTCGACATCGACACCGCACTGCGCCCGGACGGCGCCAGCGGCATGCTGGTGTCCACGGTCGCCGCCTTCGAGCGCTACCAGAACGCCAGCGCCTGGATCTGGGAACACCAGGCCCTGACCCGGGCCCGCTTCTGCGCCGGCGACGCCGCCATCGGCGCGCGTTTCGAAGCGATCCGCGAACAGGTGCTGCGCAAGGACAGGAGCGGCCAGGAGCAGCAGCTCAAGAGTGAAGTCTGCGCGATGCGGCGCCGCATGCGCGAGGCCAACGTCAACCCCGGCAGCCTGTTCGACCTCAAGCAGGACGAGGGCGGGATGATCGACATCGAGTTCATCGTCCAGTACCTGGTGCTGCGCCATGCCGCCAGTTACCCGCAGTTGACGGCAAATGCCGGCAATATCGCGCTGCTGCGCCTGTGCGGCGAGCTCGGCCTGGTCGATGCCACCCTGGCCGCCGGCGCCGCCGACGCCTACCGCGTGATGCGGCGCCTACAGCACCAGGTGCGCCTGCAGGGCCAGGAAAAAGCCCGCGTCGATCCGCAACTGCTGGGCGAGCATCCGGACCGGGTGCGGCGCCTGTGGCAGGCCTGTTTCGGGGCCTGAACCGACCCATCTCGCATGCACCGGCCTGGTGCATGCGCCCTCTTCCCATGCGTTTTCTCCTATCGGCGCACATGTGTTGCGCATAGATTTTCTATTGACTTTCGAGTCAGAGATTTCCTCAACATAAGTGTTGTTTTTCGTACAGTTCTGGCCGGCTTATATATTGACGGGCATCAACACAGGATGGTTTGATACAGATCGTGTATGCACTACAGCATCGCCGCTACCCGTGGTGTGCCGGTCCGCACAAGTTGCAACTTTTGAAAACTTAGAACCGCGCCTCCCCGGGCGCAAGATGGAGAACACATGCAACAACGAACCAAGATCGCGCTGGCCGTCGCCATCGCCCTCCAGTCCATGATTTCCGTGGCGCAGGCTCAAGAGGCCATGCAACGCGTCGAAGTCACTGGCTCGCGCATTCGCCAAGTTGACCTGGAAACTGCGCAACCGGTCCAGGTGATGACCCAGGAGCAGATCCAGAAGACGGGCCTTGTCACGGTGGGCGACATCATTGCGAACATGTCCTCGGCAGGTTCGCCGGCATTCAGCAAGGGCGGCTCGCTGACCTCGAACCGCGAGAACGGCGGCCAGTACGCCAACCTGCGCAACCTCGGTACCCAGCGCCTGCTGGTGCTGGTCAACGGCAAGCGCTGGACCCAGACCGTGGCCGGCCTGACCGACATGTCGACCATTCCGTCGTCGATGATCGAGCGCCTGGAGATCCTGAAGGATGGCGCCTCGTCGATCTACGGTTCCGACGCTATCGCGGGCGTGATCAACATCATCCTGAAAAAATCGATGGAAGGTGGCCAGCTGAGCCTGTACACCGGCCAGAACGAATCTGTCGCCGACGGCAAGAACAAGGACTTTTCGCTGACCTACGGCGCCGGCAATGAAAAAGCCTCGCTGATGTTCGGCCTGTCGCACACCGAAGCGGGCGCCGTCTGGTCGCGCGACCGCGAGTTCACCAGCTATTCGCGCACCAGCGAATTCCCGCTCGAAGGCCTGGGTGGCGGTCCATGGGGCCGTATCCGCCAGGTCGCCGCCAACGGCGGTCCGACCGGCTTCGACCGTATCCTGAACCACACCGGCGACCAGCTCGGCGAAGGCCAGGGCCAGGATTCGCGCAACCCGAACAGCTACCACACCGTCCCGGCCGCCGGCCCGATCGCGGCCGACAACTTCAACACCACCCGCCAGATGGTGTTCGCAATGCCGTCGAAGCTGGACACCATCTTCACCAAGGGCGAGCTGCAACTGCCTTACGACATGCGTTTCGTGACCACCGCGATGTATGCGTCGCGCAAGGGCGTGTCGACCACCGCCGGCTACCCGCTGAACTCGCAGGCGCAGAGCAAGTACCCGGTCTACATCGACAAGGACAGCTACTACAATCCGTTCGGCAACCAGGTGGCCGGCGCCGGCCTGGGCCAGGACCTGTACTTCTACCGCCGCACCATCGAAGTGCCGCGCGTGACCGAGAACACCAACCGTACCCTGCACATCGACGCCACCCTGTCGGGCGACTTCGAACTGCGCTCGCTGCCGTGGAACTGGAGCGTGGGCTACAACCACAGCAAGGTTGATGGCAACACCATGGCCACCGGCAACATCAACCTGCTGAACCTGAAGAAGGCACTGGGCCCATCCTTCCGCAACGCAGCTGGCGTGATCCAGTGCGGTACCGCAGCCGCGCCGATCGCGCTGGCTGAATGCACCCCGTTCGACATCCTGGGCGGCCCGTCGGCCTCGACCCCGGCAGCGCTGAACTACATCATGTCGATCGGTGGCTACACCTACGGCAGCAAGGTCGACAGCGCTACCGCCGACCTCAGTGGCGAACTGTTCCAGCTGCCGGCCGGCGCCCTCGGCGTCGCAGCCGGTATCGAGCACCGTACCGTGGAAGGCTGGGACCTGCCGGGCGAATTCCAGCGTTCGGGCTTCTCGACCGACCTGGCCGGCAACCCGACCAGCGGCCGCTACACCGTGCGCGAGGCCTATGCCGAGCTGAACATCCCGATCCTGAAGAGCCTGCCCTTCATCGAATCGCTGTCGGCCAACCTGGCGACCCGTTATTCGGACTACAGCAACTTCGGCTCGACCAACAACAGCAAGGCCAGCCTGACCTACCGTCCGACCAAGGACCTGCTGTTCCGTGGCACCTGGGCAGAAGGCTTCCGCGCACCGACCGTGGGCGACTCCTTCGGCGGCGGCCAGCAGTCCTTCGACTCCTACCTCGACCCTTGCGACACCGTCTACGGCGACGCGGCGCGCAACACGACCGTCCTGGGCCGCTGCAACACCGGCTTCGGCGGCATCCGCGGCACCCCGGCAAGCTTCCGCCAGAAGACCCAGACCGGCGCCAACATCACCTCGAGCTCGAGCGTGCAGAGCGCGGTGCCGTTCAACGTCGGCGCCGGCAATGCCTTCCTGCAGCCGGAGACCGCGGTCACCCGTACCCTCGGCGCGGTGTTCAACCCGAGCTTCGTGCCGGGCTTCTCGGCAGCGGTCGACTGGTACAGCATCCAGATCGACAACCGCATCCTGAGCGTGAGCTCGAACACCATCCTGGACGAGTGCTACAACAAGGGCCAGACCAACTTCTGCGCACTGGTGTTCCGTGATGCGACCGGTTCCATCAACGATATCCGCCGCGGCAACGTGAACTTCGGCCAGATCAAGACCGAAGGCGTGGACGTCGAACTGCGCTACCGCCTGCCGCGCTTCTCGTGGGGCCAGGTCAACCTGCGCAGCGAGACCACCTACCTGGACGAGTACTCGACCAAGAGCGGCGCCACCGCGCAGTGGATCGACTACTCGGGTGACTACGACTTCCACCGCTGGAAGTCGAACTTCACCGCCGACTGGTCGCTGGGCAACCTCAGCGCTACCTGGGGCGTTCGCTACCTGAGCTCGGTCACCGACCAGTGCCTGAGCATCCCGAATCGCTGGCAGTGCAACGACCTGACCACGACCCGTCCGGGTGCGACCTCGGCTGGCGCGAACCGTCTGTCCTCGCTGGTGTTCCATGACATCAGCGTCGGCTACAAGCTGCCATGGAACGCGAACGTGCGCGCCGGCGTGAACAACGCCTTCGACAAGAAGCCACGCTTCACCGTTCTCGGCGCCGCATCGTCGACCTATGTCGATGCCGACCTGCCGATCGACCGCTTCATCTACGTGCGCTACAACCAGAACTTCTGATAGCTCACCGATAAGCATTCAGCGCAATTTAATTGCGCTGCAAGCCCGCCCGGCGCAAGCCCGGCGGGCTTTTTCTTTTGTTTCTGATATCTGCATTCGTCAATGGTTAAATTGTATCTGCTCAGTAAATACACAAAATTGCAACAATTGTGTATTTACTATGTTTGTTTAGTTTGACACGCCTATACAACGGATGCTCTTATTGCTGACTTGAAAGTAATTGAATAAAGACAATTGACTACTTTCAGATGGTCGTCACGACCCTTCCCGATGGCCTGCCACAAGCATGGCTGGCGTTTTCACCCAAGGAGTTTTGCAACATGATGGAAACAATCTTGTCCCGGTCGATCCGCGCGATTTGCCTGGGCGGCATGACCCTCAGCATGGGCGCAGCATTGGCCCAGGACGCAGCGCAGCCGCTGCAGCGCGTCGAAGTGACCGGTTCGCGTATCCGCCAGGTCGATCTGGAAACGGCCCAGCCGGTCCAGGTCATGACCTCGGAACAGATCCAGAAGACCGGTCTGATCACGGTCGGCGACGTCCTGAACCAGCTGTCCTCGGCCGGTTCGCCGGACTTCAGCAAGGGCGGTTCGCTGACCTCGAACCGTGAAAACGGCGGCCAGTACATCAACCTGCGCAACCTGGGCTCGAACCGCCTGCTGGTGCTGGTGGACGGCAAGCGCTGGACCCAGACCGTGGACGGCTACACCGACATGTCGACCGTGCCGGCCTCGATGATCGAACGCATCGAAGTGCTGAAGGACGGCGCGTCCTCGATCTACGGCTCGGACGCGATCGCGGGCGTGGTCAACATCATCCTGAAAAAACGCCTGGAAGGCGGCAACCTGAGCGTCTATCTCGGCCAGAACGAAAAATCCGACGGCAAGAGCAAGGACTTCTCGCTGAGCTTCGGTGCGAACGGCGAAAAGACCTCGCTGATGTTCGGCCTCTCGCACACCGAGCAGGGCGTGGTGTGGGCGAAAACCCGTCCGGTCACCGGCTTCCCGCGCGGTCCGAAATACCCGACCGAAGGCCTGGGCGTGGGCCCATGGGGCGAAATCCTCCCGCTCGACTTCTCCTTCGACAAGGTGCTGAACCACACCGGCGGCCCTCTGGGCGACGGCGTCGGCCAGGATTCGCGCAATCCGGCCAACTACCATGATTGGGACGGCGGCCCGCTGGACAACTTCAACAGCGCCTCGCAGATGATGTTCGCGATGCCGACCAAGCTCGACACGATCTTCACCAAGGGCACCGTCGAACTGCCGTACGGCATGCGCTTCCAGACGACGGCAATGTATTCGCAGCGCAAGTCGACCGCCCAAGTGGCCGGCTACCCGCTGAACAGCGAATCGCAGCCGGCCTTCCCGGTCTACATCGACAAGAACAGCTACTACAATCCGTACGGCAGCTCGGTGGTGGGCGCCGCCGCGGCCCAGGACCTGTACTTCTACCGCCGCACCATCGAAGTGCCGCGCGTGACCGAGAACCGCAACAACACCCTGCACGTCGACGCCACCCTGTCGGGCGACTTCGAATTCCGTTCGCTGCCATGGAACTGGGACGTCGGCTACAACCACAGCGCTGTCAAAGGCTCGCTGCTGGGCACCGGCAACGTCAACCTGCTGAACCTGAAGAAGGCCCTCGGCCCGTCCTTCCTGAACGCCTCGGGCGTGGTCCAGTGCGGCACCGCAGCGGCTCCGATCGCGCTGGCGGAATGCCTGCCGTGGAACATCATCGGCGGCCCATCGGCCTCGAACCCGGACATCATGCGCTACGTGATGGCAACCGGCCAGGCAAGCTATGGCAGCACCATCAACAGCGCCACCGCCAACATCGGCGGCGAGATCTATACCCTGCCGGCGGGCGCGATCGGCCTCGCGGGCGGCGTCGAGCACCGCGAAGTGAAGGGCTATGACCTGCCGGGCCAGTTCGAGCAGTCTGGCTATTCGACCGACCTGGCCGGCAACCCGACCCGCGGCCGCTACACCGTCAAGGAAGCCTACCTCGAGCTGAACGTCCCGCTGCTGAAGGGCGTGACCATGGCTGAACTGCTGAGCGTTAACCTGGCCACTCGCCATTCCGACTACAGCAACTTCGGCGTGACCAACAACAGCAAGGCCAGCTTCATGTGGAAGCCGATGAAGGACCTGCTGGTGCGCGGCACCTGGGCCGAGGGCTTCCGTGCTCCGGCCGTGGGCGACACCTTCGGCGGCGGCCAGCAGACCTTCGACACCTACGTCGATCCTTGCGATTCGCTGTACGGCGCGACCGGCGACGCGGCCGTAGCCGCACGCTGCGCGGCGGCAGGCGCCGGCGCGGGCTTCCGCCAGTTGGCCCAGACCGGACCGATCACCAGCGGCGCGGGTGACCAGAGCCCCTACCCGTTCGTGGCAGGCGCCGGCAACAGCGCCCTGACGCCGGAGACCGCGATCACCAAGACCGCCGGCTTCGTCTACAGCCCGTCCTACGTGCCGGGCCTGACCGTGGCACTGGACTGGTTCAACGTCAAGATCACCAACCAGATCACGGCGATCACGGCAACCGAAGTGGCGGAATACTGCTACGTCGACAACCTGGCTCCGTACTGCGCGGCCCTGAAGCGCGATCCGGCCACCGGCCAGATCATCTCGCTGAACCGCGGCAACGCCAACAAGGGCGCGCTGATGACCGAAGGTCTCGACCTGTCGATCAACTACCGCCTGCCGCGCACCCAGTACGGCCAGTTCGCGGTCCGTTCGGAAACCTCGTACGTCGACAAGCTGCGCGACCAGGCAACCACCGGCGCCGAATGGACCGACTACGCAGGCCAGTACTTCTACAACCGCGTCAAGTCGAACCTGTCGCTGGACTGGAGCCTGGGTAACTGGAACGCCACCTGGACCACCCGCTACTACAGCGGCGTGAAAGACCGTTGCTACAAGGTGAATGCCGAGGAATGCTCGAACATCGGCGGCGAAGCCAGCTGGGGCAAGAACTACAACAAGCTGGGCAGCACCTCGTACACCGACCTGAGCGTCGGCTACAAGACCAACTGGAACGGCCAGATCATGGTCGGCGTCAACAACCTGTTCGACAAGTCGCCGCGCCTGATCACCACCACCGCCGCCTCGTCGTCGCGCGTGGATGCGGATTACCCGATCGACCGCTTCTTCTACGTGCGCTACAACCAGTCGTTCTAAGCTTCAAGCCCTGCGGGGCTTGAGCAAAGGATGACTCCGGATGCCCGCCAGGTTCGCCTGGCGGGCATTTTTCATTGGGCACAGGTATCATGGCGGATTGCGCGGCCCGGCCGCTTCACCAAAGTACAGACATGGCAATCAAACTCAAGACCGACAAGGACATCGCGAAGATGCGCGTCTCCGGCCGCCTCGCGGCCGAGGTGCTGGCGATGATCAAGGAACACGTGGTGCCGGGCGTCTCCACGGAAGAACTCGACCGCCGCTGCAACGAATACATCCGCAAGGTGCAGAAGGCGACGCCGGCCAACGTCGGCTACCACGGCTTCCCGAAAACCCTGTGCACCTCGGTGAACGGCGTGGTCTGCCATGGCATCCCGAGCGAACAGGAAGTGCTCAAGGAAGGCGACATCGTCAACATCGACGTCACCGTGATCAAGGACGGCTGGCACGGCGACACCAGCCGCATGTACTTCGTCGGTGCGCCGAAACCCGAAGCGCGCAAGCTGGTCGACATCACCTACCAGGCCATGATGGCCGGCATCCACAAGGTGCGCCCGGGCGCGCGCCTGGGCGACGTCGGCCACGCGATCCAGAAACTGGCCGAAGGCGCCGGCTACTCGGTGGTGCGCGAATACTGCGGCCACGGCATCGGCCGCGTCTACCACGAAGACCCGCAGGTGCTGCACTACGGGCGTCCCGATACCGGCCTGCTGCTCAAGGAAGGCATGACCTTCACGGTGGAACCGATGATCAACCTGGGCGGCGCCGACGTCGATCAGCTGGACGACGGCTGGACCGTGGTGACGGCCGACGGTTCGCTGTCGGCACAGTGGGAGCACATGGTGGCGGTCACAAAGAATGGCGTCGAGATCCTGACGCCCTGGCCGGACGCCTGATAAGCCTTCCCTCTCCTTCCGGCCTGCAGCGTGCAGTCGAAAAAAAACCCGGCTTGCGCCGGGTTTTTTTACTAGGCGCGAAGCGCTTAGAAGTTGTACTTCGCCGAGATGGTGAAGTAACGGCCGTACGGGTTGTGCAGGCCTTCGTTGTAGCCGGCCAGCGGTGCCCCGACGTTGGCGCCGTAGCGCGGATCGAACGGTGCTGCCTCGTCGAACAGGTTCTGGATGTTCACGGTCAGAGCCAGGTTCTTGATGCCGGTGTAGGTGTAGCCCACGCCGACACGGATCCATTCACGAACCGCGCAATCCGGGAACGCTTTCAGGTAACCCGGAACCGCCGCGCTGGCGCTCGGGAAGTTCGCCGCGGTGCCTGCGTTGACGACCGGCGCGTAATGGCAGAACGGCTGGGCGTAGGTCACGTCCTTGTCGAACTTGCGGCGCAGCGAAACCTGACCGGTGTAGTTCAGGTTGGCGCTGAAGGCGTGCGCACCACGAGTCAGCGATGCCGAGATGTTGGTCTTCCAGCGCGGGACGTCGGTACCGCTCGAGAGGTTCCAGTCCACCAGGCCAGCGTTGTAGCCGGCGATGTTGTGTTCCGGATCACCCTTTTCCTGGGCGATGTAGTAAGCGTGGACGTAGGTCGAGGTCAGCTTGGCGCTGAAATTGCCCATGTCACCCAGGTTCTTGCGGAAGGCCACGTCGATGTCGACGCCACGGGTTTCCATCGCGCCCTGGTTGATCCATGGCTCGCGCACGGCCAGCAGCGGACCGGTGCCCGGGATCGGACGACCCTGTGCATCCAGGATGAAGTTGGCCGGGTTCTGGTCGCGCACGATCAGGCCAGGGTTGTTGTCTTCGTTACGCAGCGCGTCGAAGGCCGAACCCAGGGCCACTTCGTCTTCCTTGCGGATCTTGAAGAAGTCCAGGCCGAAGTCCCAGTTGCTGGTCGGCGAGAACAGGATGCCGAAGGAGTAGGACTTCGAGGTTTCCGGCTTCAGGTCCGGGTTCGCACCGCCGGTGCCCGATGCCGATTTGTTGCAGTCGACTTCGGTCGCGCCTGGCTTCGGGGTCACCTCGTCAGCTTCGCAGCGCTTCGGATCGAACAGGCCCGACAGGAAGAACTGGGCGCCGCCCGGGGTCACCTGCGACAGTGCCGGAGCACGGAAGCCTTCGGCATAGGTGCCGCGGAAGGCCAGGGTCGAGGTCGCGTTCCACTTGGCGCCGACCTTCGGCACGAAGTTGGTCTTCATGCCTTCGTACTTGTCCCAGCGGCCTGCCCAGTCCATCTCGAAGTTCTTGAAGAACGGGGTGCGGAATTCGATGAAGGCCGATTTTACATCGCGCTCGCCGTCGATGATGGTATTGGCGAGGCCATAGATGTTACCGGCTGCCAGTTCGGCGTCCGGAGTCATCTTCAGCGATTCGCGGCGGAACTCGGTACCGACCGCCATGCCGATCTGGCCGCCCGGCAGGCTGCCGAACTGGGTGCTGGCCTTGGCATCGATCTGGGCGATCTTCGAACGGTCATCGCTATGGGTTTCGCGGAACAGGGTCGGGTCAGCGGCAACCGACGCGATCGACTGTCCGGCGTTGATCTTGCGCAGGGTCGGCAGGTAGAGACGGCCTTTGTAGCTGTCGTCACGACGTGCTTCGTTGTACAGGAAAGCCGTTTCCCAGTCGAAGTTGAAGTGCGAACCCGACAGGCCGGTCAGGAAGCGGCCGGTCTCGTTGGTGGTTTCGGTGCCGGTCGGAGCATTCTCGAAACGGTAGTTGAACGAGGCGCGCGCGTTCGGGAATGGGTTGTCCGGGTGGCCGATCGGCAGAATGGTCTGGTAGCTCGGCGCCACGCCGGTCGCGGTGAAGTTGGTCACCGGGGTGGTGGCAATGGTGATCGCGTTGGCGCTGTACTGGCGCTCGGTACGCGCGTAGGCCACTTCAGCGAAGGCGCGCACGTTGTCGCCCAGCTTCAGCACGCCACGGCTCAGGAAGCTGCCGTCCTTGCCCTTGCTGGTGCCTTCCAGGTTCTGGTTGGTATCGTAGTTACAAAAGGTACGGCCGATGTAGACGCTGGTTGCGGCCAGGCCCATCGCGGTGGTACCGACCAGCTGGCGCGACGGATCGCAGTTCAGCGTGATGCGCAGGCGATCGGCGGCATTGGCCTGGGTTGCGGTGAACGAACCCGAGTTCAGCGCGGTCTCGCGGAAGAAGACCGGCGAGTTCGAGGTGGTGCTGCCGTACGGAGTCGCATAGCGGTTCTGCAGGCGCTTGTACTCTTCGAACTTGATGTCGCGAACCTTGTCGCGCTGGGTGCGGTCGCGGTCCGACAGGTCGGCCGTGAAGAACACGTTGAAGCCGTCGGTCTCGACGTCACCGAGGCCGGTGAAGAAGGTCACGCCCTTGCGTGCGAATTCGCCGTCGTCGTTGGCGCTGGCGCGTGCGCTGATTTCCGAGCCGCGGAACGAGGACTTGGTGATGAAGTTGATGACGCCGCCGATCGCGTCGGAGCCGTACACGGCCGATGCACCGTCCTTCAGGATCTCGACGCGCTCGAGGGCGTTCAGCGGGATCTGGTTCAGGTCGTACAGGGTCGAGTTGCCGTTGTTCGGGTCGGCATACGCGGACGGCGCCATGCGGCGGCCGTTCAGCAGGATCAGGGTCGAGGTCGACGACAAGCCGCGCAGCGAGGCGGTCGAGACGCCGCGCGAGAAGCCGCCGTCATTGGTGTCGAGATTGTTGTCGGTACCCATCGACGGCACCAGGCGGATCAGCTCGGTGACGGTGGACGCGCCGGACTCGCGGATTTCCTTGGCGGTAATGGTCTGGACCGGCTGGGTGCCTTCCTTGTCCGTACGCTTCAGGTTCGAGCCCGTCACGAAGACGGTGGCGGGCGCTTCCGATGCGGAATTCTGCGCCAGTGCGAACGGCGAGACGCCAACTGCCAGGGCAACTGCGACGACGCTGTGTTTCAAGAGTGGTTTATTCACGTTTTCTCGTCCCTACGATTTTTAATTATTACTCAATACAAACCGTATGCATCTCATGCATACAGAGGTTTAGTCTCGCAGGAACTTGCAACAAAGAAAACGGTTTTCGTAAAGATTCGTAAAAAAAACTTGATATCTGTTGTTTTTACTCAACGCAGAATTTTGTTCTGCGTAAACCGTCTATCGGTATACGAAAAACGCCCATTCTGGAGCGTTTTCGAACTCCGTATGTACGGACAATGGCGCTATCGTGGTGCTTTCTGTGCACAGAATTGGTGCTGATGGCAGGTTTTCACATGAGCGCGCGTCTCCCCAACATGGAAAAACTGAGGCGGCCGCTTACCCCATTGCAACTATATGGCAAGAAGATCGGCGGGCCGTTGAAACAGCCAGCGTATTGACATTTATGGCAAATAAATGATGGACGGAAATAGAAAGTTGCAAATTTCCTACAAATCAAATTTCTTTCGGTGCACACGATTCTTGTAACTTGACCGTAACAATTTTATTAATCAAATTGTCCCTTGAGGCGACTGCTTGCGCAGGTCGACCAAACTGAGCCGTTAACAAATTGGGGGAAACTTTGAAACACCTTACTGTTTGCAAGAAAAGCGCCCTGGCCGTCGCACTGACGCTGGCGTATTCACAGATGGCGTGGGCCCAGCGCGACGCCACCGCCGATGCGGCCGAGCAGCCGGTCCAGAAGGTTTACGTGACCGGCTCGAACATTGCCAAGATCGCCGCCGAGACGGCGACCCCGGTCACCGTCATGCGCCGCGAAGACATCGTGCGCACCGGCGCCAATTCGGTGACCGAACTGCTCAACACACTGACCGCCTCGACCGGCAGCCTGACCGACATCGGCGGCAGCAATTCCTTCGCCGGCGGCGCCTCCTCGGCTTCGCTGCGCAATCTCGGCAAGCAGTCGACCCTGATCCTGCTGAACTCGCGCCGCGTGGCGCCGTATGCGCTGGCCGACTACAACGAAGTCTTCACCAACCTCGACTCGCTGCCGCTGGACGCGATCGAGCGGGTCGAAGTGCTGCGCAACGGCGGCTCCGCCGTGTACGGTTCGGACGCCGTCGCCGGCGTGATCAACATCATCACCCGCGGCGACTTCAAGGGCGTGCAGCTCAAGGCCAGCGTGGACGAGTCGCTGAAGAACAGCGAATTCGGCACCCGCAACGCCAGCGCCACCGGCGGCTTCGGCGACTACGCCAACCAGGGTTACAATGTGCTGGCCAACGTCGAAGTGTTCGAGCGCGACTCGGTCATCTGGCGCGACATCGTCGAGGACATCAATCCGGCCTACGGCCAGAAATTCACCGCCGTCGCCCCGAACAGCGGCCGCATGTTCGGCAACCGCGGCGCGCCCTCCTCGTTCAGCTATCCGGGCAACATCCTCGGCTACGCCGGCGGCGGCGGTCCGATCGCGGGCTGCGCGACCGTTGCCGCGGGCCTGTGCCAGTACGACCGCTTCTCGCGCTTCGAGGCCATTCCGGAAGCCAAGCGCGTCAACGGCCTGTTGTCGGGCAAGCTGCGTATCAACGACAACCTCGACGCCTTCGCCGAAGTGCTGTACTCGCGCACCGAGACCAAGTACCTGAGCGCCTTTCCGACCTACGACTCGACCGGCGCCGATACCGTGTGGGGCAATCCGGTCACCGGCCAACGCCTGAATTTCACCTACCTGTCGCTGCCGGCCGAACACCCCTTGAACACGCTGGGTGAGCCGGCGGCCCTGCGCTACCGCTTCCTCGACGCCGGCGCCGACCAGACCGTCACGAGCTCGCAATACCGCGCGCTGACCGGCCTGAAAGGCACCTGGAACAACTATGACTTCGAAACCGCGATCGGCGTCATGGGCAGCAAGACCAAGATGCGCGGCCGGGGCGCCTTCAGCGCGAGCGGCTTCAAGCAGACGATCGGCGACTACTCGCAGTTCGACGAGAACTACACGCCGCTCGACCCGCAGTTCTTCAACCGCGGCTACAAGATCGGCCAGCAGAATTCGCCCGAGGTGCTCAACGCGCTGTTCCCGGAACAGGGCTATGACGGCAAGATCACCCAGACCTTCATCGACGGCAAGATCAGCGGCGAGATCGCCCAGATCGGCGGCCGTTCGGTTGGCCTGGCGGTCGGCGGCGAAGTGCGCCACGAGAAGTTCGAGATCAACCCGACCGCGAACCTGCTGGCCGGCGACATCGTCGGCTACGGCTCGGCCACCGCCAACGCCAAGCGCATGACGGGTGCGGCATTCGCGGAAATCGAAGCCCCGGTCACCTCGACCCTGACCCTGACCGGCGCCGCCCGCCTCGACAAGTACGAGGACTTCGACGCCCACGTCTCGCCGAAGCTGGCCTTCCGCTGGACGCCGAACAGCAAGTTCCTGCTGCGCGGTACTGTCGAATCGGGCTTCCGCGCACCGAACCTGACCGAGAGCGCGCAGTCGAGCAAGTTCGCGTTCGATAACGGCGTGGTCGACCCGCGCCGCTGCCCGCAGGCGCTGCGCCTGGCGACCGACCTGCGCAACCAGGCCGCCGCCCTCCCCAGCAGCGACCCGAACAGCGCCATCCTGAACGCCCGCGCCGACAGTGTGGAAGGCAACGAATGCGCTGCCGGCGTGTTCAGCAACGTGCGCAACAATCCGGACCTGGAACCGGAAACCTCGCGCAGCGCCACCGTCGGCTTCGTCGTCGAACCGATCAAGGGCTACAACCTCGCCCTCGACTACTGGCGCATCGAGCGCAAGGACGAGATCGGCCTGAAGAGCACCTCCGACCTGCTGGCTGCCGAGAACGACCAGCCCGCCGGCGTGATCGAGCGTGACCTTCTGGCCAACGACAAGACCTTCACCGCGGCCGAGCGGGCGCAGTACGGCGTCACCACCGGCGCGCTGGTCGGCACCTCGGGCAGGTTCGAGAACGTGTCCAAGA
Organism: Massilia sp. IC2-477; assembly: GCF_020707265.1. GTDB lineage: Bacteria > Pseudomonadota > Gammaproteobacteria > Burkholderiales > Burkholderiaceae_D > Telluria. Next base: position 303,544 of record NZ_JAJFEQ010000001.1, on the reverse strand, counting down.
CCAAGACCAGCGGCATCGACCTGACCGGCTCGGCACGCTTCCCGACGCGTTACGGCCGCTTCAACATCGACGCCAACGCCACCTACCTGTTCGACCTGCGCTACTTCAGCACCACGCTGAACGGCTATGGCGACAACCTGGCGGGGCGCTACGGCGCGCCGAAACTGGTGGCCAACACCACCTTCGCACTCGACAGCGGCAATCTCTCGAACGCCCTGCGCGTGAGCTTCAACCGCCACACCCAGCTGCGCGGCGACTTCTTCGACGAGAGCTTCACCAACGAAGGTTGCGAGGCACGCGGCTGGAACCAGGAGGAGTGCCGCGTCGGTTCCTACGTGCGCTGGGACTACACCGTGGCCTACCGTGGCATCAAGGGCTGGACCCTGACCGCGTTCGTGCGCAACCTGTTCAACCACCGTCCACCGGTCGACCTGCGTGCCTTTGCCAACGATGGCGGCGGCGTCATTCCGCAGAGCTACGAGGACGTTCAGGGCCGCAGCGTGCGCCTGACGGCGGAATACCGGTTCTGATGTCGCCCAATAAAAAACCCGCCAGAGATGGCGGGTTTTTTTACGTCTACAAGGCTGGGAATTACTTCGCGTTCATCAGCGCGACGGTGGTGTCCAGCATGCGGTTCGAGAAGCCCCACTCGTTGTCATACCAGGACGACACCTTCACCAGGCGGCCCGAGACCTTGGTCAGCGTGGCGTCGAAGTTCGACGATGCCGGGTTGTGGTTGAAGTCGACCGAGACCAGCGGATCGGTGTTGTAGGTCAGGATACCTTTGAGGGCGCCTTCCGAGGCCGATTTCATGATCTGGTTCACTTCGTCCACCGTGGTGTCGCGCTTGGCGATGAAGGACAGGTCGACGATCGACACGTTGATGGTCGGCACGCGGATCGCGAAGCCGTCCAGCTTGCCGTTCAGTTCCGGCAGCACCAGGCCGACCGCGGCGGCGGCGCCGGTCTTGGTCGGGATCATCGACTGGGTGGCCGAACGGGCGCGACGCAGGTCTTCGTGCATCACGTCGGTCAGCACCTGGTCGTTGGTGTAGGCGTGCACGGTGGTCATCAGGCCGGTTTCCAGGCCGATGGCTTCGTGCAGCGGCTTGACCAGCGGGGCCAGGCAGTTGGTGGTGCACGATGCGTTCGAAATCACGGTGTCGCTCGCCTTCAGCACGTCCTGGTTGACGCCGTAGACGATGGTCGCGTCGACGTCCTTGCCGCCCGGCGCCGAGATGATCACTTTCTTGGCGCCGCCCTTCAGGTGGGCCGAGGCTTTCTCTTTGGTGGTGAAGAAGCCGGTGCATTCCAGCACGACGTCCACGCCCAGCTCGCCCCATGGGATCTCGGCCGGGTTACGCTGCGCGAACACGCGGATCTTGTCGCCGTTGACGATCATGTTGTCGCCTTCGACCGTGACGGTGCCCGGGAACTTGCCGTGCGCGGTGTCGTAGCGGGTCAGGTGGGCGTTCGATTCGGCGTTGCCGAGGTCGTTGATCGCCACGATCTGGATGTCTTGTTTCTTGCCGCCTTCATAGAAAGCACGCAGGATGTTGCGGCCGATGCGGCCATAACCGTTGATTGCAACTTTGATCGTCATTGCTTAGCTCCTGATTAGAAAAAAACTTTTTTCATCACGCCCATGCGAAAAGGGCTGCGATGACGCAGCCCCATGAAACCTTTACGCGCCGATCACGCCCTTGGCCTTGGCCACGACGTTCTCGACGGTGAAGCCGAAGTGCTTGAACAGCACCGGCGCCGGCGCCGATTCGCCGAAGGTGTCGATGCCGACCACGGCGCCTTCCAGGCCCACGTACTTGTACCAGAAGTCGGTCACGCCGGCTTCGATGGCGACACGCGGAATGCCACGTGGCAGCACTTGCGCCTTGTAGGCGGCGTCCTGGCGCTCGAACACGTCGGTCGACGGCATCGAGACCACGCGGGCATTGATGCCCTCGCCTGCCAGCGCGTCGGCCGCTTTCACGGCCAGCTCGACTTCCGAACCGGTGGCGATCAGGATGACTTTGGCGTCGGCAGCATCGCGCAGCACGTAGCCGCCCTTGGCCACGTTAGCGATGGTCGCGTTGTCGCGCTCCATGAACGGCAGGTTCTGGCGCGAGAAGATCAGGGTGCTCGGGCCATCCTTGCGCTGCACGGCCGCGCCCCATGCCACCTGCGACTCGACGGTGTCGCACGGACGCCAGTTGTCCAGGTTCGGGATCAGGCGCAGCGACGAGACGTGCTCGATCGACTGGTGGGTCGGGCCGTCTTCGCCCAGGCCGATCGAGTCGTGGGTGAACACGAACAGCGAACGGATCTTCATCAGCGCGGCCATGCGCAGGGCATTGCGGCTGTAGTCCGAGAAGGTCAGGAAGGTCGCGCCGAAGGGGATAAAGCCGCCGTGCAGGGCGACGCCGTTCTGGATCGCGGCCATGCCGAATTCGCGCACGCCGTAGTTGATGTGGTTGCCCGGGATGCCCGAACGCACGGCGACCGACTCTTTCCAGTTGGTCAGGTTCGAGCCGGTCAGGTCGGCCGAGCCGCCCAGGAATTCCGGCAGAATCGGGGCCAGGGCCTGGATCGCGTTCTGCGACGCCTTGCGGGTGGCGATGGTTTCTTTTTTCTCGACGCAGGCGGCGATGGCGGCGTCCAGGGTTTGCTGGAAGTTACCCGGCAGTTCACCCTGCATGCGGCGCTCGAATTCGGCGGCCAGCTCCGGATGGGCGGCGCGGTACTCCGCGAACTTGGCGTTCCACTCGGCTTCCACCTGGGCGCCGCGTGTTTTCGCGTCCCAGGCTTCGTAGATCTCGCCCGGGATGTCGAACGGGATCGGATCCCACAGCAGGTGCTGGCGCACGGCCGCGATTTCCTTGTCGCCCAGCGGAGCGCCGTGGACCTTGTCGCCGCCTTCCAGGTTCGGGGCGCCCTTGCCGATGATGGTCTTGCACATGATCAGGGTCGGACGGTCCGAGCTCTTGGCCTGCTCGATGGCGTCGGACACCGCACTGACGCTGTGGCCGTCGATCTGGCCGATCACGTTCCAGCCGTAGGCTTCGAAGCGCTTGCGGGTGTCGTCGGTGAACCAGCCTTCCACGCGGCCGTCGATCGAGATGCCGTTGTCGTCGTACAGCCAGATCAGCTTGTTCAGGCGCAGCGTGCCGGCCAGCGAAGCCACTTCGTGCGAGATGCCTTCCATCAGGCAGCCGTCGCCCAGGAAGGCGTAGGTGTAGTGGTCCACCACGTCGTAGCCCGGACGGTTGAATTCATAGCCCAGCAGCCACTCGGCCAGCGCCATGCCGACCGAGTTGGCGATGCCCTGGCCCAGCGGGCCGGTGGTGGTTTCCACGCCCGGGGTGATGCCGACTTCCGGGTGGCCCGCGGTCTTCGAGTGCAGCTGGCGGAAATCGCGCAGGTCGTCCATCGAGAGCTCGTAGCCGGCCAGGTGCAGCATCGCATAGTGCAGCATCGAACCGTGGCCGTTCGACAACAGGAAGCGGTCGCGGTTGAACCAGCCCGGATTGGCCGGATTGTGGCGGTAGTGCTTGTCCCACAGCGCGACGCCGATCTCGGCCATGCCCATCGGCATGCCCGGGTGGCCCGAGTTGGCTTTCTGGACGGCGTCCATCGCCAGCGCGCGGATCGCGTTGGCCATCAGGGTGGTGGTTTGCGTAGATTTCATGAATGAAAAGGAATAGCGAAGCTCTGGATTGGAAAGCGGTGGCGGTGCAGCTGGCCGTAACCCGGTATTTTAGCAGACAGCGTGCTGCCCTATTAAAATGCAGCCTGTTCATGTTCACAAGAGCACCACATGCCACGTTTTTATTGCCCCCAGCCGCTCATCGAAGGCAGCGTCGTCGACCTGCCCGACACCGTCGCCCACCACCTGCACGTGGTGCGCCTGCAGCCGGGCGAGGCGCTGACCCTGTTCAACGGCGAGGGTGGCCAGGTGCGCGCCACCCTGCTGGAGAGCGGCAAGCGGCGCGCCACGGCGCGCGTCGAGGCCTTCGAGGCCGTGGACGTCGAGCTGCCCTATGCCGTGACCCTGGCCCAGGGCCTGCCGGAAGGCAGCAAGATGGACTGGATCATCGAAAAGGCGGTCGAGCTGGGCGTGGCCGCGGTCCAGCCGCTGGCGGCGCAGCGCAGCGTGGTGCGGCTCTCCGGCGAACGGGCGGAAAAACGCCAGGTCCACTGGCAGGGCGTGATCGAGGCGGCCTCCGAGCAGTGCGGGCGCAACCGGCTGGCCCGGCTCGAGCCGCTGCAAGATCTCGGGCGCTGGCTGGCAGCGCCCTCCTCAAGCCCGCGCATCCTGCTCAGCCCGCGTGCCACCCAGTCGCTGGCGCAGTGGGCGCAGGCGAACGGTCCGCAAGCGCTGACCCTGATGGTGGGCCCCGAAGGCGGCTTCAGCCGCGAGGAAGAAGACGCCGCGCTGGCTGCGGGCGCGCTGGCGCTGTCGGTCGGCCCGCGCGTGCTGCGCACGGAAACGGCGGCGCTGGCGGCGCTGGCCATGCTGGGGGCACTCTGGAACGGGATGTAATTTTTACCGAACGGTAAAAAAAAGCCCCGGAAGCAGCAGGCTGCTCCGGGGCTTTGTATTTGCGGGACAGCGGCATCGCTGCCGCCGTCCTGTGCAAGGCTTAGAACGTGTAGTTCAGGCCCAGGCTGAAGAAGCGGCCGACCGCGCCCGGCTGGTGCAGCGAGGCGTTGTACGAGGTGCCGGCGCCGGCGTTACCGTAGGTACCGACGTCGATCGGTGCTTCACGATCGAACAGGTTCAGGATCGCGCCGCGCAGGGTCAGGTTCTGCGACAGCTTGTACTGCACGTTCAGGTTCGTGACGGTGAACGAAGGCACGTTGCAGTAGAAGGCCGGCTGGCCCCCCGGCACACCCTGGAAGTAGTTACGGCCGCCGACTTCGGCTGCGGTCGCGGTGCAGTCGTTCACGCCCAGTGCCGGGTCGATGGTCGAGAAGCCGCTCGTGTAGTTCACGGTGGCGGTCACGTCCAGCGGGCCACGGTTGTAGCCGAGGGTGAACTGTGCACGGTCTTTCGGGTTACCGGTTGCGCCGCCGACCGACGACGGGCCCTGGGTGCCTGCCAGCTGGATGGTCTGGTCGCCGATGATGCTTTCGTAGCCGAAGGTGTGCGCTGCCGACAGGGCGGCCGACAGGGTGCCCATGTCGTTGGCAAGGCGCCAGCGGTAACGCACGTCCGCTTCGATGCCGTGGGTCTGGACTGCGCCCGCGTTGATGTACGGCGACAGGCCATACAGGATCGGGCCGACCGACGGGGTGGCAACCACGCGGCCTTCGCCGACGCCGGTAGCGACGTCGACCGGCAGTGCCGGACCACGGACCCAGGTCGGGACGAAGCTCGGGTCGTTACCTGCCTGGGTCACCACCAGGTTGTTGATCTTGATCTTGTAGTAGTCCAAGGTCATGTTCAGGCCACGCATCGGCTCGTAGACCAGGCCCAGGGTGTAGGACTTCGACTTCTCAGGCTGCAGGTCTGGGTTGGTGGTCTGGACGTACGGCGGCGAGAAGCCGCAGGCGGTCGGGACGTTGCCGGCGGTGTTCTGGTTGCCGTTGGCGCACAGGATCGGGTCGTTGATCGAGTTGAAGGTGAAGAACGAACCTGCGTTACCCACTTCGGCCGGGTTCGGCGCGCGGAAGCCGCGTGCGAAGGTACCGCGGATGGCGAAGTTCGACACTGGCTGCCACTTGAAGTTGGCTGCCGGGGTGAACGAATTGCCGTAGGTATCGTAGTGGTCGTAACGGCTCGACAGGCTGACCTCGACGGCCTTGATCGGGGTTGCGCGCAGCTCGGCGAAGACCGCCTGGTTGGTCTCGTCGCCGATGGTGAAGGCCGAGGTGTTGGCCACGGCGCCGATCGCGGTCAGCGACGATGCCGGGGCGTTCTGCTCACGCTTGTGCCAGTGATAGCCGGCTGCGAAGGCCAGCGGGCCTGCGCCGAACGACGGCAGGATTTCGCGCGAACCGACCAGGTCGACGTAGTTCAGGGTCGATTCCAGAGTGTTGTTAAACACCGGCGAGACGGCGGCGATCAGCTCCGGCGAGTTACCGCCCAGAACGTTCCAGGAACCGTTGTTGATCGCGTTATACAGGTTGCGGCGGTTGATGTAGCCACTGTAGACGGCATCGACCTTGACTTTGGTCATACCGGCGCCGGCCTGGATGTCCCAGCCCATGGCGCTACCGGTCAGGTCGGCCGAGATGCGGCTGGTGGTCGACTTGTTGTTGGTGGTCAGGTTCGGATCGATGTCCGGGATGAAGCCGTACAGGCGGGCATTGTTCGCGAACGGGTTGGTGACGTTCGCGCCGACGCGTGCGCCTGGGGCGAAGGTGGTGTCGTTGATCGCGTTGACGCGGGTGACCAGCACACCGTTGTTCAGGGTGGTGACGCCCGGGAAGCTCAGCGGGTTGTAGACCTGCGGGGTCGCGCCGCGGTTGTTGGTGCTTTCACGCTGGAAGATCGAGCCCTTCAGCGCCAGTTCCCAGTTGTCGTTCAGCTTCTTGGTCATGCCGACCAGGAGGTTGACGTTCTCGGTTTCCGGCTGGATGAAGCCGAAGGTGTCGCGCACGGTGCACTGGTTCGCCATGTAGGCGGTGTAGTTACACTTCGACGGATCCAGGAACACGAAGTTGGCCGCGTTGTTCACGCCGCCCGCGCCCGACGGGTTGTACAGGAAAGGCGAGTTGGCCGCGGTCAGGAAGGAGTTAATGCTGCGCGGCGCACCGGCGGCGGTGGTGCCGGCGACCGGCGCACCCAGGGTGATGTTGTTGCCGCCGCGCGAACGCCAGTCGCGGTTTGCGTAATTGAAGCTGTCGCGGTCGGCGACCTTGATGTAGTCCTGCTTGCGGATCTCGGCGGTGAAGAAGGCGTTGTAGCCGTCCTGGTCGATATCGCCGATGCCCGAGCTGATCGAGGCGCGCTTGGTCTTGCCGCCGCCGTGCTGGGTGTCGCCGTATTCGGCGGTCAGGCGGGTGCCGGTCAGGCTCTTCTTCAGCTTGATGTTGATCACGCCGGCGATCGCGTCCGAACCGTACAGCGACGAGGCGCCGGACTTCAGGACTTCGATGGTTTCGATGGCGTCGAACGGGATCGAGGACACGTCGACGAACTGGCGCTGGGCGTCGTCCGACAGCGGGTAGCCGGTCATGCGGTGACCGTCGATCAGGACCAGGGTCGCGCCCACGGTCAGGCCGCGCAGCGAGATGCCCGATGCGCCGTTGGCGAATGCGCCGGCGAAGCCGGTGCCCAGGGTACCTGCGCCGTTGGCGGCCAGGTCGGTCAGCAGTTCAGCAACGGAGGTCTTGCCGCTTTTCTGGATATCGGCGGCGGTCAGCACCTGCACCGGGGTCGGGGTCTCCGTGTTGGCGCGGCTGATCAGCGAGCCGGTCACGACCACGCGTTGCGGGGCCGAGGCGCCGGCAGGCTCGGTGGTCTGGGCGAAAGCCGGTACGCTACCGACCAGTGCGCCGCTGGCGACCGCGCATGCGACCGCGAACGGCAGCGACTTCAATTTAAACGTCATGAATACTTCTCCTTCTGGGCTTTTCTCGAGTGGTTTTTATTGCCACCGCACTGCGGATGATCGACCCGCCGTACGGCCGTCTCCTGCAAACCGAGCGCAAACTGCGCGCACCCTGCCGCAGCACATGCCGGCCGGGGGCTTGGAGGTTTTACTGCTTCATTTCATACACATTCAAACAACAGCTGTTTAAAAGAAAATGTTATTTGAACGCACAGATAAGACCATAGCGCGTGGAAAAGTGTCAATTGAACACACTTGGGGCATGGAGTTAAATACAACACATTTATTTGAGGAATTTATTGAACGCCCCAGAATGGTGCAATGCAAAACTGACTCGAGAGTCAGTCTGCGCTCAACAATAAATACATGCATCTAGCGTCAGTAAACCGCATGATCACGGTAGTTAGGCGTATTGCAGCGCCCACGTCTGCATGTGCCCGGCAACCCTTGGAATGAAGCCTTTATGCTCCACTATGGTGCAACGCGCGGACCGGCCAGCAAGGCATTTTGCGTTGCACCGACACAACGTTGTCTTGACATACATATTTTGCCCTCTCTGACCAAAGGCAGACCGCGAAAGAATGGCAGTCCGCAGGCGATCCAAGGGTGCGTGTGTAAGCGCGTACTCACCATGGAGCAGAACACAGCTCCAGGCCAGAAGCTGCCCAGTCCACCATGCTTCTAGGCCGAGCTCGCGATGGGCATTCCAGCCTTGTCTCCAGTAAAATAGCGGCTTTGCCTCGTCCCTCTTGTTGCATTGCCAGCAACCACAACCATGATCCGAATCAGCGAACTCAAACTCCCCCTCAACCATCCGGAACCCGCCCTGCGCGAAGCCATCCTGGCGAAGCTCGGCATCGCCGACAAGGACCTGATCGACTTCAGCGTCTTCAAGCGCAGCTATGACGCGCGCAAGAAGTCCGCCATCGTGCTGATCTACCAGATCGACGCCGAGGTGCGCAACGAAGCCGCGGTGCTGGCGCGCCTGGCAAAAGACCAGTACGTCGGCCCCTCGCCCGACACCAGCTACAGGTTCGTCACCACCAGCAAACCGGCGCCCGGCATGCCGCGCCCGGTCGTGGTCGGCATGGGGCCCTGCGGCATGTTCGTGGCCCTGATCCTGGCCCAGATGGGCCTGAACCCGCTGGTGCTGGAACGCGGCAAGATCGTGCGCGAGCGCACCGTCGACACCTTCGGCTTCTGGCGCAAGCGCAAGCTCAACACCGAATCGAACGTGCAGTTCGGCGAAGGCGGCGCCGGCACCTTCTCGGACGGCAAGCTGTACAGCCAGATCAAGGACCCGAAGCACTACGGCCGCAAGGTGCTGACCGAGTTCGTCAAGGCCGGCGCGCCGGAAGAGATCCTGTACGTCAGCAAGCCGCACATCGGTACCTTCCGCCTGGTGAAGATGGTGGAGCAGATCCGCGCCGAGATCATCGAGCTGGGCGGCGAGATCCGCTTCGAGACCCGCGTCGACGACATCTATGTGAGCGAAGAGAACGGGGTGCGCCAGGTCCAGGGCGTGCGCCTGTCGAACGGCGAAGAGATCCCGACCCGCCACCTGGTGATGGCGATCGGCCACAGCGCGCGCGACACCTTCGAGCTGCTGTACGAGCGCGGCGTCTACATCGAAGCCAAGCCGTTCTCGATCGGCTTCCGGGTCGAGCACCCGCAGTCGCTGATCGACGTGTGCCGCTTCGGCCCGAACGCCGGCAACGCGTTGCTGGGCGCGGCCGACTACAAGATCGTGCACCACGCCTCCAACGGCCGCTCCGTGTACAGCTTCTGCATGTGCCCGGGCGGCACCGTGGTGGCGGCGTCGAGCGAAGAAGGCCGCGTCGTCACCAACGGCATGAGCCAGTACTCGCGCGCCGAGCGCAATGCCAACAGCGCCATCGTGGTCGGCATCACCCCCGAGGACTACCCGGGGCATCCGCTGGCCGGCATCGCCTTCCAGCGCGAGCTGGAGTCGCGTGCCTATGTGCTGGGCGGGTCCAACTACGATGCGCCGGGCCAGCTGATGGGCGACTTCGTGCGCGGCGTGGCCTCGAAGGAGTTCGGTTCGGTGGTCCCGTCCTTCAAGCCGGCGGTGCACCTGACCGACCTGGCGCCTTCGCTGCCCGACTACGCCATTCTCGCGATGCGCGAAGCCTTCGTCGCTTTTGACAAGCAGATCAAGGGCTACTACAAGGAAGACGCGGTGCTGACCGGCGTCGAAACCCGCACCTCCTCGCCGATCCGCATCAAGCGCAACGACGGCGACCTGCAAAGCCTGAACACGCGCGGCCTGTTCCCGGCCGGCGAAGGCGCGGGCTACGCCGGCGGCATCATGTCGGCGGCGGTGGACGGCATCCGCGTGGCGGAAGCCGTGGCCCTGTCGCTGACCGCGTGAAAACGCCCGCCGCCGGTCCGACGCTCGCCCCCGGCCTCGCGATCCTGGCCTCGATGGTGTCGGTGAATCTTGGTGCCGCCTGGGCCAAGGGACTGTTCCCGCTGGTCGGCGCCGCCGGCGTGACCGCGGTGCGGGTGGGGCTGGCGGCGGCCATCATGCTGGCCATCGTGCGCCCCTGGCGCACGCTCCCGCAGCGGCGCGACGCCCTCAACCTGCTGGTCTACGGCCTGATGCTGGGCTGCATGAACCTGTTGATCTACGCCGCGTTCGCGCGCATCCCGATCGGCATCGCGGTCGCGATCGAGGTGGTCGGCCCGCTGGGCGTGGTGGTACTGTCCTCGCGCCGCGCGCGCGACTTCGGCTGGGTGCTGCTGGCGGGCCTCGGCCTGTGGCTGCTGGCGCCGGTACACGAAGGTGTTCCACCACTCGATCCGCTCGGGGTGGCCTATGCGCTGGGCGCGGCCTTCTGCTGGGCGATGTACATCGTGTTCGGCAAGCGTGTCTCGACCATGGATGGCGGCTACGCGGTGGCCTGGGGCATGCTGGCGGCGGCCCTGTTCGCGGTGCCGGTCGGGGCGGTGCAGGCCGGGGGCGCGCTGCTGCTGCCCGCCGTGCTGGCGGGCGGACTGGCGGTGGCGGTGCTTTCCAGCGCCCTGCCCTATTCGCTCGAGATGGCGGCGCTGGCGCGCCTGCCGCGGCGCGTGTTCGGCATCCTGGTCAGCGCCGGACCGGCCTTCGCGGCGCTGGCCGGCTACATCGTGCTGGGCGAGCGCCTCACCGGCATGCAGTGGCTGGCGATCCTGCTCGTCATCCTGGCCTGCGGCGGTGCTGCCGCCACCGCTCGCAAGTAGGGTGGGCGGGTCTCCCGCCCACGCGGTATCGTTATCGGATGCTTCACACGATGCGATGATCTCGCCGCCGGTCGAACGCGCGGGCGGGAATGTAGTCCACTGGACTACATTCCCCCGCCCACCCTACAGCCAGCCCGCCTTCTTGAAGCGCCGGTACAGGTAGAAGCACACGCCGGCCATCACGCACAAGGCCATCGGATAGCCGTACTTCCACTTCAGCTCGGGCATGAACTCGAAGTTCATGCCCCAGATCCCCGCAAAGGCCGTGAACACGGCGAAGATCGCCGCATACGAAGCCAGCTTCTTGCTGATGTCGTTCTCTTCGATCGCCACCATCGACAGGGTCACCTGGATCGCGGTGTTGATGGTGTCGCGCACGGTATCCAGGCGCCCGAGGATGCGTAGCAGGTGGTCGTGCACGTCGCGCAGGTAGTCCTGGGTCTCGACCACCACTTCCGGCACGCGGCCGCCGTGCAGGCGTCCGATCGCGTCCATCAGCGGCACCACCGCGTGGCGCAGTACTTGCGACTTGCGCTTGAGGGCGTACAGGCGCTCGATGTTGCCGCGCTGCCCGCCCGTCTGGCCGAAGATGTGGTCCTCAATGGATTCCAGCTCGGATTCGAGCATGTCCACCACCGGAAAATAGCGGTCGACCACGGCGTCGACCAGCGCATACAGCACGAAGCCGGAGCCCTTGCGCAGCTGGTGCGGTTCGCGCTCGGCGCGCGCACGCACGCCCAGGAAGCCGCGGTTGGCGTCGCGCCGCACCGACAGCACGTAATTCGGCCCGGCGAAGATGGCCAGCTCGCCGGCGCTCATCTCGTCGCCATTGAGTTCGACGATGTGCAGGGTCATAAAGACGCAGTCGCCGTATTCCTCCATCTTGGGGCGCTGGTGGCCGCGCGCGGCGTCTTCGACGGCCAGCTCGTGCAGGTTGAATTCTTCCTGCATGGTGGCGATCTCGGCCGCGTCCGGGTCGCGCAGGGCGACCCAGACGAAGGTTTCGGGGAGCTTCAGGTATTCGCTGATGTCGGCGACGGGGATGTCCGACAGCTTCTTGCCTTCCTGGTAGGCGACACAGTTGATCAGCATGGACGGTGGTGTAAGCGCATGATGCGTCAGCTTACACCATTGCTAAGCGCGCCCGACAAAACCCCGAGGGCAAGGCGCACCGTCGAAGACAGTACGCCAGTACGGCGAGACGATGCAACGCAGCCATCGGGGGAATTGTCGGGCGCGCTACTCGTCCCGTGCGCCATCTATCCCAAGCTCGACGATCTTGCGCGTGATGGTGTTGCGGCCGATCCCCAGCCGGATCGCGGCGTCGTTCTTGCGTCCGTGGGTGTGCTTGAGCGCGGTCTTGATCAGGGCCGATTCGAACTGGCGCCCGAGCGTGTCCATCACATCCATCTGGCCGGCGCCGAGCATGCCGGCGGCCTGCAGTTCGAGCAGCGCGATCCAGCCGTCGGGTGCAGCCGCCGCCGACACGGCCGCAGGCACCGGAGCAGGCGCGCCGGCCAGGCCCGGATCCTGAAGCGTCGACGGCGCGGGCGAGCCCTGGGTCAGGTCGCGCGGCAGGTCCTTCACCTCGACGGTCTGGCCGGGCGCCATCACGGTGATCCAGTTGCACAGGTTTTCCAGCTGGCGCACATTGCCCGGCAACTCCAGGCCGGCCAAGAAACGCATCGCCGGTTCGGACAGGCGCTTCGGTTCGACGCCCAATTGGCGTGCACTCTGCACCAGGAAGTGGCGCGCCAGGATCGGGATGTCGTCGCTGCGTTCGCGCAGGGAAGGCAGGCGCAGGCGGATCACGTTCAGGCGGTGGTAGAGGTCTTCGCGAAACAGGCCGTCGCGCACGCGCTGTTCCAGGTTCTGGTGGGTGGCGGCGATCACACGCACATTGGCCTTGACCGGCTGGTGTCCGCCGACGCGGTAGAAGTGGCCGTCCGACAGCACCCGCAGAAGTCGCGTCTGCAGATCGAAGGGCATATCGCCGATCTCGTCGAGGAACAGGGTGCCGTTCTCGGCCTGCTCGAAGCGGCCGCGCCGCATCGCCTGGGCGCCGGTGAAGGCGCCGCGCTCGTGGCCGAACAGTTCCGATTCCAGCAGGTCCTTCGGAATCGCCGCCGTGTTCAGCGCAATGAAGGGCTGCGCGGCGCGCGGGCTGTGCTTGTGCAGGGCGCGCGCCACCAGCTCCTTGCCGGTGCCGCTCTCGCCGGTGATCAGGACCGTCACGTTGGACTGCGACAGGCGGCCGATCGCCCGGAACACTTCCTGCATCGCCGGCGCATGGCCCAGGATCTCGGGCGTCTCCGCGGGCGCCGCTTCGACGCTGGCTTCGCGCAGGCTTTCTTCCAGCGCGCGCCGGATCAGGGCGACGGCCTTGTCGATGTCGAAGGGCTTGGCGAGATAATCGAAGGCGCCGCCCTGGAACGAGGCGACCGCCGAATCGAGGTCGGAAAACGCGGTGATGATGATGACCGGCAGGCCGGGATGGCGCGCCTTGACCGCCTGCAGCAGTTCGATGCCGGATTCGCCCGGCATGCGGATGTCCGACACCAGCACCTGCGGGGTGTCGTGCTCGAAAGCGGCCAGCGCGTCTTGCGCGTTGGCGAAGCTGCGGGTCTCCAGGCTTTCGCGCGCCAGCGCCTTTTCCAGCACCCAGCGGATCGATGCGTCGTCGTCGACAATCCAGATTGGTTTCATGTATTCGTGGTTCCCGCAATATGGATGGTTCGGGGACTCACGGCGGACCCCGCCTCACCCGCTTATGGCAGGGGGAGCAGGATCCGGAAATCCGTCAGTCCAGGCCGGCTTTCGCACTCGATCACACCCAGGTGCTGCTGCACGAAGGTCTGCGCCAGCGTCAACCCGAGGCCGCTGCCGCCTTCGCGCCCGGACACGAGCGGATAGAAGATGCGGTCGCGGATCTCGGGTGCGATGCCCGGTCCATTGTCGATGATATGCAAATCTAATGCCAGCCCGTAGCGGACCTTCGCCAGGGTGACCTGGCGCGCCACCCGGGTGCGCAGCACGATCTCGGCGTCGCCCGCCGCGATGCGCCCTTTCAGGGCCTGGGCGGCGTTGTGGGCGATGTTCAGCACCACCTGGATCAGCTGCTCCATGTCGCCCCTGAACTCGGGGATCGAGGCGTCGTAGTCGCGCCGGATGCTGAGGCCCGCGGGGAATTCGGCCAGGATCAGGCTGCGCACGCGCTCGCACACTTCGTGGATGTTGACGTCGCCGACGATGTGCGGCTTGCGGTGCGGCGCCAGCAGGCGGTCGACCAGGGTCTGGAGGCGATCGGCCTCCTTGATGATCACCTGGGTGTATTCCTTCAGGTCGGCCGGATGCTGCGGCGGCAGCTCGAGTTCGAGCAGCTGGGCCGCGCCGCGGATGCCGCCCAGCGGGTTCTTGATCTCGTGCGCCAGGTTGCGGATCAGTTCCTTGTTGGCCTGGCTCTGGTCGAGGATGCGCTCTTCGCGGTCGAGCTTGAGCTGCTGGACGTTCTCGCGCATCTCGAGCAGGAGCTCGCCCTCCCCCAGCGCGCTGACACTGGTGATGACGTGCAGCGGCTCGCGTCCGCTGCGCTGCAGGCTGAGGTCCTGGCGCAGGTCGGCATACTGGTGGGCCAGGGCCTGGGCGCACAGCGCCGCCAGCTCCTGGCCGTTGGCGAACAGCTCGGGCAGCGGCGCGCGCTGCAGCGACTTGAGCGAGAGTTCGAGCAGGTTCTCGGCGGCCGGGTTCGCGTAGCGCACCTCGCCCGCGGGCCCGAGCAGCAGCACGCTCGAGGCCAGCAGGTCCAGGCCTGCGTAGCGGGACGAAGGCGCGCCGGGATTCATCGGATGTTGCTGATCTCGCGCTGCAGCGCTTCGATGTTGCGCTCGGTGCGGCCGATCTCGTCGCGCATCGAGGCGACTCGCTCCTGGTACTTGGCGTAGTTGCGCTCGTTGCCCTGGCGCTCGGGCTCGCCGTTGTTGAAGTCGCGGCGCAGCTCAAGCAGTTTCTTCTGCTCGATCCGCAGTTCGTCGTTCAGGATTTCGCGGCGGTCGTCGTCGCGTGCGCGCTGCTGGGCGCCGTCCACGCGTGGAAAGCTGGCCGGCGTGGCGGCGGCGCTGGCGGCCTGCTGCGGGCTCATGGGGCGCACGGCCGGGATCGGCGCCGAGGCGCGCGGCGGCGCCGGCGGCGCATAGCCCGGCAGGTCGAGGGCCTTGCATCCCTTGCGGGCGCTGTCGGTGAATTCGACGCGGCCCTGGTCGTCCACACATTTGTAGACGGCGCCCTGGGCCTGTGCGCCGTTATGGAGCGCCAGACCGGCAAGCACCATTGTCAAGGCTCGGAAGAGGCTAATTGTCTTTCGCATCAGAAATCGGTCTGCACAATAAACGTGCACGTATTGTAGAACGGGCCGAGTGTACAGCAAGCATGAAAAAAGGCGGGGAAAGCCTTCGCTTTCCCCGCCTTTGTTACCGACGCTTACGCCGCTTGACGCACGTGCGCAACGGTTCTGTTGTGCTTCTGATTACGACGAGTAGTACATGTCGAATTCGGCCGGGTGCGGGGTCATGCGCATGCGCTGCACTTCCTGCATCTTCAGCTCGATGTAGGCGTCGATCATGCTGTCGCTGAACACGCCGCCGCGGGTCAGGAACTCGCGGTCATTGTTCAGGGCGTCCAGCGCCTCTTCCAGCGAGGAGCACACCGTCGGGATCAGCTTGTCTTCTTCCGGCGGCAGGTGGTACAGGTCCTTGGTCGCGGCTTCGCCCGGGTGGATCTTGTTCTGGATGCCGTCCAGGCCCGCCATCAGCAGCGCGGCGAAGCACAGGTAGACGTTGGCCAGCGGGTCCGGGAAGCGGGTCTCGATGCGGCGGCCCTTCGGGTTTGCCACGTGCGGGATGCGGATCGAGGCCGAGCGGTTACGGGCCGAGTAGGCCAGCTTGACCGGGGCTTCGTAGCCCGGCACCAGGCGCTTGTACGAGTTGGTGCCCGGGTTGGTGATCGCGTTCAGCGCGCGTGCGTGCTTGATGATGCCGCCAATGTAGAACAGCGCGTTTTCCGACAGGCCGGCATAGCCGTCGCCGGCGAACAGGTTCTTGCCGTCCTTCCAGATCGACTGGTGCACGTGCATGCCCGAGCCGTTATCGCCGTTCATCGGCTTCGGCATGAAGGTCGCGGTCTTGCCGTAGCTGTGGGCCACGTTCCAGATCACGTACTTCATGTTCTGGGTCCAGTCGGCGCGCTCGACCAGGGTCGAGAACTTGGTGCCGATTTCGTTCTGGCCGGCGCCGGCCACTTCGTGGTGGTGCACTTCGACCGGGATGCCCATCGATTCGAGGATCAGGCACATTTCCGAGCGCATGTCCTGGAAGCTGTCGACCGGCGGGACCGGGAAGTAGCCGCCCTTGACGGTCGGACGGTGGCCGCTGTTGCCGCCTTCGATTTCCTTGTCGGTCGACCACGAAGCCTCATCGGAGTCGATCTTGACGAAGCAACCCGACATGTCGATCTTCCAGCGGACCGAGTCGAAGATGAAGAATTCCGGTTCCGGGCCGAAGAAGGCGGTGTCGCCGATGCCGGTCGATTTCAGGTAGGCTTCGGCGCGCTTGGCGATCGAGCGCGGGTCGCGGTCGTAGCCCTTGCCGTCCGACGGTTCGATCACGTCGCACTGCATGAACAGCGTGGTCTCTTCCATGAAGGGGTCGAGGTTGGCGGTGCTCGGGTCCGGCAGCAGCAGCATGTCGGAGGCTTCGATGCCCTTCCAGCCGGCGATCGACGAACCGTCGAAGGCGTGGCCCGACTCGAACTTGTCTTCGTCGAAGTGCGACACGGGGACGGTCACGTGCTGCTCCTTGCCGCGGGTGTCGGCGAAGCGCAGGTCAACGAATTTCACTTCGTTGTCTTTGATGAGTTGAATTACGTCTGCAGCCGTCTTTGCCATTCGTATCTCCTGATTGAAAAGGGGGTGTCGCACCGGAAGAGCCTCACGGCGCGACAACTTGCCGTACTTTAAAGCATGAAGCGTGCCAACCCGGCGTTATGAGTAAATGCACAATGCTTCGTTGGAATCCGCTCGTATTCCAGCCTAAAATCGCTTGTCACCATCCCTGTGCACCGTTGTGCATACGCACCAAAACAGTGCGGGAATGGTGGCCATGCACCATTGCAGCGCAGGATACACCGAACCAAGTTGGTGCAATGCTTTTTCTTTTGCTTATTTCCGCGGACCCAGACCATGACCACTCTTGACTCCATCCTCGCCCAGGCCCGTGAGCGCGCCGCCGGCCAGCCCTATGCCGGCGCCGTCACGCCCGAGGAAGCCTTCGCGCTCCTGCAAAGCGATCCGCGCGTGAAACTGGTCGATGTGCGCACCAATGCCGAGCGCGACTGGGTCGGCCGCGTGGCGATTCCCGAGGCCCAGCACGTCGCGGTGCAGTGGGCCACCTACCCCGGCGGTGCGCCGAATCCCGCATTCGGTGCGCAACTGGAGCAACTGGCGCGCAAGGACGAGGTGCTGCTGTTTCTGTGCCGCTCGGGCGTGCGCTCGCGCCACAGCGCGCGCGTGGCCACCGAGCACGGCTTTTCCGAGTCCTACGACATCCTGGAAGGCTTCGAGGGCGACCGCGATGCAGAAGGCCATCGCAAGACCATCGGCGGCTGGTGCAAGGCCGGCCTGCCCTGGATAGGCGCTTGATCGTTTGCTGGATGTATTACTGAACCTCGGCCTGGGGGCTCTGCTCGGCCTGGTGGGCGGCCTGCTGGGCATCGGCGGCGGGCTGATCGCGATTCCCGTGCTGGGTCTGCTGTACGGCATGGACCAGCAGCTGGCGCAAGGGACGGCGCTGGTGATGATCGCCCCGAACGTCCTGATCGGCTTTTACCGCTACCACCAGAAGCATCCCGTCGACCTGCGCGCGGTGGCCTCGATGGCCCTGTTTTCCATGGTCGCCACCTGGTTCGCGGCCCGCTTCGCAACCGGCCTCGATCCGCGCACCCTGCATGTCGCGTTTGCCCTGTTCCTGGTGGCGCTGGCCCTGTATTTCGGCTTCCTGAGCAGGCATGTGCCGGCCGCGCCCGAGAAAGCGCAGGCGATGCCGCGCGCTGCCCTGCCCCTGCTCGGCATCGCCTGCGGCCTGATGTCGGGCGTGTTCACGATCGGCGGCGGCCTGGTGATCGTGCCGGCCCTGGTCAGCCTGTTCGGCATGCAGCAGACCCGCGCCCAGGGCATGGCGCTGGCGCTGGTGGTGCCAAGTTCTCTCGTTGCGCTGTTCGGCTACGCGCAGGGCGGCCACGTCGACTGGGCTACCGGCGTGCCGCTGGCGCTGGGCGGCATCGCGACCGTCTCGCTGGGGGTGAAGCTGGCGCACCGGTTTGCGCCGGCGCGCCTGCGGCTGCTGTTCTGCCTGGTCCTGCTGGGGACCGCGGCGACGATGTTGCTGTCGCCGCGCTGAGCCATCACTGCGCCGGCATCACCATCAGCTGCAGCCCGGAAGCCGCGCCGGGCGCGCGGTAGACGCGCTGCGTCGCCTTGCGGAAGTCTTCCGGTGTCGCCTTCGGGATGTGGGTGAAGGTCTGGGGATTGAGGTCGATCAGCGGGAACCACGAGCTCTGCACCTGCACCATGATGCGGTGGCCGCGGCGGAAGGTGTGGTTCACTTCGCCGATATCGAAGGAGAGCGCTTCCTGCTTGCCCGGGGTGAAGGGCTCGGGCTTCTCGAAGCTGTTCCGGAACTTGCCGCGCAGCGGATTGCCGCGCACCAACTGCTGGAAGCCGCCCAGGTTCACGCTCGGCGGGCCGACGTCGTTGCCTTTGCGATCGGCCGCAGGCGTTGGGTATTCGCTCGGATACACGTCGATCAGCTTGACCACCCAGTCGGCGTCGGTGCCGGTGGTCGACACGAACAGTTTCGGCACGACGGAGCCCACCACCGTCACGTCTTCTTCCAGCACCGCGCTCTGGTAGACCAGCACGTCGGGACGGGTGGCGGCGAAGCGCTGGTCCGAGACCATGTATTCGCGCGGCACGCCGGTGGCCGGGTAGCCGATGAAGGGCACGGGCTTGCGCGGATCGGCCACGTATTCGTCATACCCGGCGCCGCTTGCGGCCGGCTGCTGCCAGCCCAATGTGCCGTTCGGGCCGAAGTACAGTGTGCGCGCCCTGGCGGGCGCCGGCGGCCAGGCCGCGTAGCTGCGCCACACATTGGTGCCGGTCTCGAAGGCGTTCACGTTCGGCAGCGCACGGGCCGGCTTCACGCCTTTCAGGTGCTGCTCGAAGAAGGGGAACTGGATCTCGCGGCGGAAGTATTCGCTGGTCTTGGCATCGAAACTCACGTGACCCAGGCGCGCGCCGTCGCTCCTGGCCCAGCCGCCATGCACCCAGGGACCGATCACGAGCGAATTCGGCGTGGCAGGGTTGTATTTGCCGACCGCCTTGTAGATCGCGAACGGGCCGGCCGGGTCTTCGGCGTCGAACCAGCCGCCCACCGTGAGCACCGCCGCTTTCACGTTCTTCATGTGCGGCGTGATCGCGCGCGAGCGCCAGAACGCATCATAGGTGTCGTGCTCGATGGTCGGCACCAGGAGGGTGCGCTGCTCTTCACTGAGGCTGGCCAGGATGTTCGACATCGTCAGGCGCTTCAGGAAGAAATCGTAGGCATCCGCTTCGCCATACTCGAAGCGCGAGCGCTCCTTGTTGCCCACGGTCGGATTCTGCTGCGGCAGGAAGGACGAGTAAAAGTCGAAGTTCGCCGACAGCATGAAGGCGCCGCCGTGGTAGGAGTCGTCGCCCATGTACAGGTCGGCGATCGGCGCCTGCGGCGAAGCGGCCTTGATCGCCGGGTGCGAGTCGATGATGCTGGCGGCCGTGTAGAAGCCCGGGTAGCTGATGCCCCAGATGCCGACGCGGCCGTTGTTGTTCGGGATGTGCTTGAGCAGCCATTCGACGGTGTCGTGCATGTCCTCGCTTTCCTGGCCCTCCCCTTTGGCGCGCTTCGCCTTGGCGTGCGGGGTCATCTCCTGCCAGCTGCCTTCGGACATGTAGCGGCCGCGCACGTCCTGGGTCACGAAGATGTAGCCGGAGTCTTCCAGCTCGCGCGAGGGGCTGAGCGCCTCGGGGAACCAGTCCACGCCGTAGCGCCGCTCGCCATCGGCGAACACGCCGGCGCTGTAGGGCGTGCGCTGCACCAGGAAGGGGTAGGTTTTGGCGCCGTCCTTCGGCACGTACACCGTGGTGAACAGCCTGACGCCGTCGCGCATCGGGATGCGGTATTCGTACTTGGTATAGGCTTCGCGCGGATTGCGCTTCTGGGCGGGGGCGTCGGCGTGGGCGTTGGCGCTGGCCTGCGCGCCGGCGCTGCAGGCCAGCAGCACGCCCAGCGCGAGGGCGGAGAACGGACGGCGGATCATGACTTCCTTCGGATGGCGGACAAAGAGCGCCAGTGTAATCCGTTTGCGCCGGCCTTTGCTACTTCGTCAAGGGCGGGGTGGCGAAGCCATTGCGGTCGATGGTGCCGCGCACCCGCTCGCGCACGAAGTTGATGTGGCTGCGCAGGCGGTACAGTTCTTCCGCATAGGCGAGCGGGATCGAGATGTGGTTGACCCGTTCCTCGATCTCGTCGAGGCGGTGCAGCAGGCCCTCGCGTGCCGCCTCGCGTTCTTCCGGTGCGATCGCTTCCAGTTCCTGCTCCACCTTGCGCAGCTCGCCGTACCAACGATACACGCGCGAACGCACGCGCCACACGTAGATCGGCGGGACGATCTTCGACAGCGGGATCAGGAGCGCCGCCAATGCGACCGCCACCACCCACAAGCGCTCGAACAGGTTGGCCAGCCAGAAGCGCATGTAGCGCTGCATGAAGGGCGGGCCGTCGCGGTAGTAGCGCGCGGCCTCGCGCGCCACCGGGATCTCGGTGTATTTCGGCGAGGGGAACTGGCCCTGCTGCTGGAACCAGCCGGCCTTGCCGTGGATCTCGCCGGCCGACTTCACCAGCAGGCCCACCAGGGCCGGATGCAGGTCTTCCCTTGCCACCAGCGTGGCGGTGGGCGCGATCAGGTGGTAGTCCTGCGACGGGATGTCGCGCCCGAGGTCGACGATCCCGCGCGGCAGCACCACGTGGGTCAGGAAAGGCAGGCGCCGGGTGTAGGCGTCGGCCTGGGTGAAGTTGAACAGCCTGATGCCGGGCGTCTGCAGCAGCATCTGGATCAGCGGCGCTTCCGGCGCGGAGCTGAACACCAGGCCGTCGATGCGGCCGGCCAGCAGTTCCACCGTCGCCGGCGTGTTTTCCAGCGCGCCGATCTTCAACTGGGCGGGTTCGACGCCGTTGGCATCGAGCACCTGGCGGAACAGGCGCGGCACGCCGGTGCCTTCCGGGCCCAGGTTGATGCGTTTGCCCTTCAGGTCGGTCAGGTGGCTTACCTTGGCCTCTTCGCGCAGGAACAGCCACACCGGTTCGGTGAACAGGCTGCCGAGCGAGACCAGCCCTGCCCGCGCGGCCTGGCCGTCGCTGGTCGAGCCGCTCTGCACGAAGGCGATGTCGGCCCGGCCCTCGATCAGGCGCTGCAGGTTTTCGTGGGAACCGAGCGAGGGCTGCAGCTGCAGCGTGATGTCGTCGCGCGCCAGCAGTTCGGCGTACTGGCGGCCGAATTCCTGGTAGGCGCTGTTGAACTGGCCGGTGGCCATGCTGAGGCGGCGCGGCGGCGCCGGGTCGACCCAGAGGTAGGCCAGCACCGCCACCGCGATCGCCGCCAGCAGGGTCGGTCCGCTGGCGACCAGCAGGTCGCGCAGGGACACGAAGCTGAACTGGCGCACCCGCGTCATGGCGCGCCGCACTGCCGTACCCGAAACGCCGGGTTTCAACGCACGCACTGACGCTGGGCGGCCACGCTGCCCGCAGGCGGTTCGATCATCGGCATCAGGCTCGGGGCCAGGTTCGCCAGCAGCTGCACCGGCAGCGCGCTGGTAAAGTCGTAGTTGCCGGCCTGCGGGCCGTGCACATAGGCGGTCATGCTGCCGAAGTAGCGCTCGCCGATGTTGAAGACAAAGGTCGCCGAGCGGTTCACGTAGCGCGACTCGATCACGCGGCCGCCGCGCGCATACACCTCGAAGCGCTGGTCGCCGGTACCGGTCTTGCCGCCAACGGCGATCACGCTGCCGTCGGACTGGGTGAAGGCGGTCTTCACGCGCTTGGCGGTGCCGTCGCTGACCACGCCCTGGATGGCGTCGGCCACGGTACGGGCGACTTCAGGCGACAGGACCTGCTCCTTGCCGCCGCCCTTGCTGCGCTTGACCAGGGTCTCGTACGGCGTGTCCTTGGCGAAGTGCAGCGAGTCGATGCGCTCCACGGGCTTGCGCACGCCGCCGTTGACGATGATGCCCATCAGCTCGGCCAGCGCGGCCGGACGGTCAGCCGAGGCGCCCAGCGTGGTGGCGTAGGACGGCACCAGCGAATCGAAGGGGTAGCCCATCTTCTTCCACTGCGCGTGGATCTTGAGGAAGGCTTCCACCTCGATCAGGCCGGCGATGCGCTTGTCCTGGGCGTGCTTGCGGTGGGTCTTGAACAGCCAGGAATACACTTCCTGGCGCTCCTTGACGCTGGCGTCGGTGACTTCGGTCCAGCCGGCCTTCGGATGGGTGATCAGGTAGCCCGCCAGCCACAGTTCGAGGGGGTGCACCGAGGCCACGTAGCCGCGGTCGGCCAGCGACATGTTCTTCGGATCGTACATCTCGTACATCTTCGGAATGCGGTCCGGATCCATGTCGACCGAATCCGGCAGGGCCTTGTCGACGAAGGCGCCGAACTGCTCCAGCGTCGCCTTCGGGAACACGGTGCGGTGCGCGGCAGCCAGCTTCGAGGCCATCGGGCGGATGCCGGAGAACAGCAGGCTTTCGACCTCGGCAGGGGTCTTGCCCTTGTACTTGTTCCAGAACTTGGCCATGAAGACCTTGCCCTCGTTGTCGGCGAAGCGCGCCAGGTACATCTGGCGGCGCGGGTCGTCGGCGTCGGCCAGCAGCTTGGCCGAGGAACCCGGCAGCTGGAACATGTAGTAGCGCACCACGTCGCGCATCATGCGCACGAACACGAGGTTGGTCGAATTGCGCAGCGCTTCGGTCACCGTCATGATCTTGCTGTTATCCAGCTTGCTGAAGTTGCCGAAGGTGTGCAGGCCGCCGCCGGTGAAGAAGGCTTCGCCCGGGTTGGCCGAGTACTTGCGCTCCATCGCGGCGGCCAGCATCGGCTTGAGGCCACGGTCGGCGCCGTCCGGCAGCTGCTGGAAGTATTCCACCGCCCACTGCGACATGCGGTCTTTCGGATCGACTTCCACGCCCATCAGGCCAATCTTGTCCATCGGCTCGTAGCGCTTGTGCAGCTGGTCGACGATGTCCAGGTAGGTCACCAGGGTACGCAGCTTGGCGGTCGAACCCAGGTCGAGCTTGGCGCCTTCGTTGATGTCGAGCGGCTGGTCGTAGTTGTCGGTCTGGACCCGCAGGTAGTTCACGTGCTCGCCGCGCTCCATCAGGGTGAAGCTGTACACCACCTGGGCCGGGTCGCCGTTGCCGAGCAGGCCCTTGCCGGTCAGGCCGGCTTCTTTCGCGTGTTCGGCGTCCGACAGCTGGCGCAGCGCCGCGGTGACGGCCTGCTGCACGCCGGCGTCGAGGGTCGAGACCACCGACAGGTCGAGGCGGTCGACGTTGTACAGGCGCGAGTCGCCCACCAGATATCCGAGGTGGTTGCGCACCGCATTCGCGGCCTTGCGCGACACAAAGGCGTCGGCGCCCGGCGCGGCCACACCCGAGGCCTGGGACGGGTGCAGCTGGACCTTGAGCGCGGCGTCGCGCAGCTGCGGCGAGATCACCCCGGTCTGGGCCAGCACGCGCAGGTGGCTGTTGGTGAGGGTTTCGAGGTCATGCTCGCCGTCGCCCAGGTAATAGGCCGGGCGGCGCTGCGCGATCATCAGCGACAGCGCTTCCTTGTAGGCGGTGACCGCTTCCTGGCTGTCCATCGGGCCGCGCAGCATCTTGCTGGTCTTGTCGAAGTCGCGCCCGTACCAGACCCACATGCCGTCGCCGATGCCGTTGACCTCGCCGTAGCCCGGCTTGGCCGACAGCGGCACGGTATTCAGGTAGTCGAGCACGATCTGGCGCCGCGCCTTGGTGGTGTCTTCGCCGTCCTGGTAGGCGCGCAGCGTGGCCGAGGCCATCTGGATGATCTTGTCGCCCAGCGAGCCGGTACGGCCTTCGGCCGAATGGCGGTATTTCTCGATCTGGGTCGCGAGCGTGGAGCCGCCCGCCACGCGGCCGGTGCCGCCCAGGCCGACGCTGCTCAGGGTCTTGTCGAACACCGCTTTCGAGAATCGGTCCCATTCGACCGCCGGGTTGCGGCGCGGGTAGGCCGGGTCGAGCAGTTCGCGGTTCTCGATGAACAGCAGGCTTTGCACCAGCAGCGGCGGCGCGTCGTCGAACTTGTGATAGAAGCGCTCGGGGAAGCGCGACGCGAACAGCGGCTGCGCGCGGCAGTCGAGGATCTCGAGGCCGACCTTGGTCTTCTCGTGGTAGGTGGCGTACAGGCCGCGGTCGGCCATCGCGATCATCTGCGGCGACATGCGCGCCTGTGCCTCGATGAAGTAGCCGCGCGACTGCAGTTTCTGCAGGTAGGCCGGCATGCTGGCGTAGCCCAGGCGGGTGTCGTAGGGGCTGGCAGCCGGGAAGCGGATCGCGTTGCTGGGGCCCTTGTCCATGCGGTAGGTCAGCTCGCTGGCCATGTCGGCGAAGATCATCGCCTGCAGGCGCGAGGTGCGCATCTCGAGCGCGCCCCAGGCGCCCAGCAGCACCAGGAAGATCAGGAGGCCGAGGTAGAAATAGGGCTTGAAACGGCGCTTGCGCGGCGCCGGTTCGGGGGTGCGCTCGGGACCGCCCTCGGGTTCCGGCGGCACGGGCGCGCCGGACGGCCGGTCCGGCGCGCCGGCACCGCCGCCTGCCGCCAGATGCGGATAGGCTTCGTACAGGGGAACGTCGTTGCCGCCCGCGGATGCGAATACGGGCGCGGTGCCGGCCATGGCTTGGGCGGGACGCCCGAGCCAGCTGCCGACTACCTGAAATAAATTACTTGGCCGCATATTGCGGCGAATACTTTCCATGATGGCTCAACCGGTTTGAATCAATACGTGCTCAATCCCCGCCAACCTGCCCGCCATCCTTGCCTGCCTTTTCGAGTGATGTTGGGTCCTCGCCAGTCTGCAAAAATGCGCGGCGCAAACTCACTCAGGATTGCACCTCCACAGGTATCATTCCACCACATCAATACGACACGCGCGAGACACCGTTTAACAAATTTGATGCGCGCGAAGTATTTTCGCAAAAAAACAACGGCTGAGTTAGCAGGACGGCATGTCGTCCTACAACACCTCGAATTCGGCGCCGCGGCTCTGCAGTTCGGCCTGCATCGCCCCGAAGGCCGGCTCCACTTGCGCAGGCGCGCCCTTCACGCCCAGCTCGATGTGGCGGCGGGTCTGGGCGTCGCCCACGCTCGGCAGGCTGAACACCCGCAGGCCGGGATAGTCGCGCTCCAGCGCCTCCATCATCGGGGTGAGGTCGGCCTCTCCCTGTTCATAAACGAGCAGGGAGCGCTCCAGGTGCACAGCCGCGTGAAATAAGTGGGCGTAGTGGGTGTCCAGCACCCATTCGATCATCGGCCAGGCCATCACCGGAAAGCCCGGCACGAAGTGGTGGTCGCCGACCGTGAAGCCGGCAATGCGGTTGTACGGATTAGGAACCAGGCCGGCTCCTTGCGGGAACTCGGCCATCTTGAGGCGCTGCAGGTTCTCGGGCGCGTTCATGTCGGCATCAAGGCCAGCGGTCTCGCGGATGCGCTCCTCGATGTTCAGGCGCCCTTCGGGATGCAGCACCAGCGGCAGCCCGAGCGCCGCGGCCGCGCACTGGCGCGTGTGGTCGTCCGGCGTGGCGCCGATGCCGCCGCAGGAGAACACGATGTCGCTGCCCGCGAAGCTGCGCTGCAGCAGCGCCGTCAGGCGCCTTGGGTCGTCGCCCACGAATTCGGCCCAGGCCAGCTGCAGGCCGCGCGCGCCGAGCAGTTCGACCACTTTCGAAAAATGCTTGTCCTGGCGCCTGCCGGACAGGATCTCGTCGCCGATGACGATCAGGCCAAATCCCATATGAGCTTCTCCTTCTTCATGTTCAGGCCAGTGTGCCACAGGACAGGCAAATACCTGTGAAGCCTCAGGCCTGCGGCGCGCCGGCGCGCAGCTCTTCCAGCGCCTGCAGGCAGAAGTACTGGAACCACAGGCCGGCGAACAGGAAGATCATGATGTACAGCCACAGCGACAGCATGGCCAGGAAGGGGAACAGCACGATCGACAGCAGCGCCCCGCCCATCCAGGCGATGCCGGGCAGCGCCCCGGCCAGGCCGGAAGCCAGGCCGATCGCCAGCAGCGCGCCGCGGTGGCGCCGCATCAGTTCATGCCGCTCTTCCCGACTGGCGTGGGCGGCCAGCGCGTCATAGCTCATCACGCGCGACGTGACCCAGGCCCACAGGCAGGCCTGCACCAGCCAGGCCAGCGGCGGCACCGCGTACAGCGGCAGCGCGATCAGCCACAGCAGCGCGAACACGGCGGTGCTGCCGACGTTGATGGCGACGCTGCCGAGGAAGGATCCGCCCTGCTTCTTTTCCAGCTTCGGGTACTGGGTCGTGCCGACGTGGCGTTCGATCGCGGGCATGGCGATCACGCCCATGAACAGCAGGGCCGAACCGATCATCAGGGGCAGCAGCAGCGCGATCGCCAGCAGCGGCACCACCATCACCTTGAACACGCCCAGGCCCAGCATCCCCAGCGTACTGCCGCTGGCCTGGAACAGGCCGTAGTCGGTGAACACGCCCTGGAGCCAGTCGAGCAGCGGCTGCAGCCCGGTCCACAGGACGGCGCCCCACAACAGCAGCGACAGTGCCAAGGGCGCGCCGGAGAGCACCAGCATGCGGCGGGTGAACTGGGCGCGCAGCGCGCGGCGGTAAGCGGTACCGATGCCCTTCATCGTGGCTCCTGTTATGGCTGGCGAAAGCGCCATTCTACGCAGATGAGCCGCAAGCGTGCGGACCCGGTTTGGCGCACCCGCGATGCATGGACTACAATCCCCGTTCAACTTGAACAACAGGGAAAACCATGTCCACCATTACCACTGATTCCGGCCTGCAATACGAAGACACCGTCGTTGGCAGCGGCGCCGAGGCGAAAGCCGGCCAGCACGTCACCGTTCACTACACCGGCTGGCTGCGCAACGACGACGGCAGCCAGGGCGCCAAGTTCGATTCGAGCAAGGACCGCAACGACCCGTTCCAGTTCGCGCTGGGCGCCGGCCACGTGATCCGCGGCTGGGACGAAGGCGTGCAGGGCATGAAGGTCGGCGGCCAGCGCCGCCTGACCATCCCGGCCAGCCTCGGCTACGGCGCGCGCGGCGCCGGCGGCGTGATCCCGCCGAACGCGACTCTCATCTTCGACGTCGAACTGCTCGCAGTCTGAGGTGTTGTAGGGTGGGCGGCTTGTCCGCCCACGCGTTCAAGCAGCCGGAGCATTTTCGCGAAGCACGCTGCAGCTATCACCGCGTGGGCGGGAAGACCCGCCCACGCTACGTCCCCCGAGCATCCCCTCTAAAGTTCGCCCCGTTTGGCGGTGGACGCCCTCCTCCTGCGCTAAGATCGCCTCCTGCATTACCACATTGCCAACGCAACCAACACAGGAGTATTCATGAGCTTGCAGGAACAGTTCGCCCAGGCCCAGGCCGAATCGAAGAATCTGCCGGAACGCCCGGACAACATGACCTTGCTGAAGATTTACGCGCTGTACAAGCAGGGCGCGAGCGGCGACGCCACCGGCGAACGTCCGGGCATGACCGATTTCGTCAACCGCGCCAAGTTCGACGCCTGGGCTGCCCTGAAGGGCACCTCGCAGGAAGACGCGATGCAGCAGTACATCGACCTGATCGAGGAACTGAAGGGCTGATTCCTTCGATGCGCCGGCCGTGCGCGGCCGGCGATTGCCGCGCCTGACTCAGGCGGGCACGAACACCTTGCGCATCTTCTCCGCCACCTTGGCTTCGATGCTCGATGCGAAGGCGCTCATGAAGAATCCCAGGCGGATCCGCAGCGCCGCGCGCTGGCCTTCCAGGCTCAGCGCTCCTTCCACCCCACTGCGCTCGAAGCGCAGCATGTCGCCATCCCATTTGCAGGCCAGGTCGTAGTCGGCCGCGAGCTTCTGGGCCACCTGCTGGGCCGCCGCGCGCGCCTGTTCCGGGCTGAGCGTATGTTCCTGGACGATGCTAATTTCCGACATCTGGGCAATCCTTTTTCTTTTTCCGTTGCAAGACAGTCCGCCATGATGCCAGTTGGCGGCTGAGGATGCCAGCCTTGGGCTCGATCCAGATCAATTGACGCCAGTCAATGCCCGCGCCGCCCGGCGCGCGACCATGGGGGTGCCGACCGACCTATCGCAAGGAGCCGTCATGGAACCAGGTGCCCTCTTGCCGGACGAGCTGGACACGCCCAGTGACCAGCCTCCGGTCCGCTTCATCCCCACGCCCAGCGCCCCCTATCAACAGCAGCACCGCATCGCCAGGCTGCTCGAACAGCCGATCGAGCCGGGCGATGCCACGACAACGCAATCCGGCCTGCCCGACGAGGAGGAGCTTGCCGAGGCGCCGCCGCTGCCCTACGCCTTCGGCGCCCGCGTGCTGATGTGGAAGCAGGACCCGTCCGTCGGCGAGATCGGCACCCGCCGCGCCTACCTGCCGGGCCCGGTGCTGGCCGGCCCGCGCGACGCCCGCATCGCGCCCGGCACGCCCGGCATCGACGCGGTCGAGCCGAACGCCTTCGGCGACTTCGTCACCCAGCCCGACACGCCCCAGTTCGACGCCGTGCACACCTTCGCCGTGGTGCGCCAGACCCTGACCATGTACCAGCGCGCCCTGCTGGCGGCGGGCCTCGACATGCCGCTGCCCTGGCAGTGGAATACCAGCATGGACACGCGCCCGCTGGCGGTCTTCCCCTACGGCCTGCCGAACGTGATGAACGCCTTCTACAGCCGCACCCAGGGCTGCCTGAAGTTCGGCGACTTCATTCCCAACGGGATCGAAGGCGGCGAGGCTGCGCGCGTCTATACCTGCCGCTCCTTCGACATCGTGGCCCACGAAACCGCGCACGCGGTGCTCGACGGCCTGAAGCCGCAATGGCTGCTGGCCGACGCCCCGCCCCAGACCGGCGGCCTGCACGAAGCCTTCGGCGACCTGACCGCGATCTTCCTGGCCCTGTCCCAGCTCGACCAGTGCGAGGCGGTGGTGGCCCAGACCAAGGCCCACCTGCACGACAAGACCTATTTGTCCGACATCGCCGAGCAGTTCGGCATGGCGCTGGGCGGCACCACCGGCCTGCGCAATGCCGACAATGACCTGACCCTGGGCCAGGCCGGCACCCAGGTGCACGCGATCTCGCAGGTGTTCACCGGCGCCATGTACGACGTGCTGGCCGACATGTTCGCCTACGAGCGCAACCCGACCTTTGATGACTGCGCCGCCGTGCTGCACCGGGTGGCGGCCTACCTGCGCGGGCTGCTGCTGCGCGCCCTGATCGCCGCCCCCGACAGCGCCGCCTCGTACGTCGACGTGGTCAACGAGATGCTGCGCATCGTGCAGGAAGACGGCAAGCCGGCCGCTTATGCCGGCTTCATCCGCAACCAGTTCGCCCGCCGCGACGTGGTCGAGCAGCCGCCCCCCGCGCCTGCCGAGGCCAGCGCCACGGCCGCCCCGCTGGCGCCCAAGGTCTGCGACAAGCCGGGCGCGCGCCAGGACCGGCGCGCCTGCTGCGGCACCATGAACCTGCCCGAATACCACCGGGTGCACCGGATGCTCGACAGCGAAGCCCAGGCGCTGGCGCGCTGGTGCGCGGCCAACGGCCGCCTCGGCGAATGCGTGGTGCCCGCGGCGGCCGTGCCGGTGGCGGGTGTGGCGGAAGAGCCATGAAAATCAGCGCACGCGCCTGCGGCGGCTTCGCCGGCCTGGCCGAAGCCTACGACCTCGACACCGCCGCCCACCCGGGCGGCGGCGAGCTCGAAACCCTGCTCGGCCGGCTCGACTTCTTCTCGGCGGCGCCCGAATGCCCGGTCGGGGCCGACCTGCCGCGCTGGGAAATCACGGTCGAGGACGGCCCGCGCTGCCACACCGTGTTCGTGCGCGAGGACGGCAGCGGCGGCGACTGGCAGGCCCTGCTCGACCGCCTGCGCACCAGCGCCTGAGCCATGGACGGCGCATGACGGCGCTCTCGGGTGCGCCGTCATGCGCCACATTTGCTTATATATATTGTGTATAAGGCTGATTTGTAGGAAAACCCGAATTGCCCTAAAATACAGTGCTTTGCAAGTCCCGTCGGCCCCATTCAGCGTCCGGCGCCGCGACACACCAACACTAATAGGACTGTTATGACCCACGTTGTCACCGAATCGTGCATCCGTTGTCGTTACACCGACTGCGTCGATGTATGCCCGGTAGATTGTTTCCGGGAAGGCCCGAATTTCCTCGCCATCGATCCTGACGAGTGCATCGACTGCGCCGTCTGCGTGGCCGAATGCCCGGTGAACGCGATCTACGCGGAAGAAGACGTGCCGTCGGACCAGCAGCAGTTCATCAAGATCAACGCCGACCTGTCGCGCGCCTGGCCATCGATCACCAAGACCAAGCCGGCCCTGCCCGACGCCGAAGAGTGGAAAGACGTCAAGGACAAGCTGGACCAGCTGGCCCGCTGATCTTCTCCCGGCCGGGCCCGCCAGGGCCCTGGCCAGCGCAGGTTCGTCAATCGTGGCACACTAGCGGCCACCGTCACACCCTATCCAATACACAGAAAGTTTAAGCGCATGACTATCAGTGCCTCCCACGAAGCGGGCAGCATCGCTCCCAACAGCTCCTTCGCCGGCGCGATCGAAGCCGATGCCGTGATCATCGGCGCCGGTCCGGTCGGCCTGTTCCAGGTCTTCGAACTCGGCCTCCTCGAAATCAAGGCCCACGTCATCGATTCGCTGCCGGCCGTCGGTGGCCAGTGCGTGGAACTGTACCCGGACAAGCCGATCTACGACATCCCGGCCGTGCCGGTGTGCACCGGCCAGGAACTGACCGACAACCTGCTCAAGCAGATCGAGCCGTTCGAGCCGACCTTCCACCTGGGCCAGGAAGTCACCACCGTCCAGCGCCGCGAAGACAGCCGCTTCAACGTCGAGACCTCGACGGGCACCCGCTTCATCACCAAGACCATCTTCATTGCTGCCGGCGTCGGCTCGTTCCAGGCGCGCACCATGAAGGTCGACGGACTCGATAAGTTCGAGAACACCCAGCTGTTCTACCGCGTCAAGGATCCGGTCCTGTTCGAAGGCAAGAACCTGGTCATCTGCGGCGGCGGCGACTCCGCCCTGGACTGGGCCCTGAACTTCGTCGGCAAGGCCGAGTCGGTCGTGCTGCTGCACCGTCGCGAAGACTTCCGCGCGGCGCCGGCATCGGTGGCCAAGATGAAGGCCCTGTGCGACGAATACGAGATGCAGCTGATCATCGGCCAGGTCACCGGCTTCGAAGAGAAGGCCGGCCAGCTGAGCGAAGTGAAGGTCACCGGCGCCGACGGCGTCACCCGCCGCGTCCCGCTCGACATGCTGCTGGTGTTCTTTGGCCTGTCGCCGAAGCTGGGTCCGATCGCCGAATGGGGCCTGGACATCGAGCGCAAGCAGCTCAAGGTCGTGGACACCGAGAAGTTCGAGACCAACGTGCCGGGCATCTTCGCCGTGGGCGACATTAACACCTACCCGGGCAAGAAGAAGCTGATCCTGTCGGGCTTCCACGAAGCCGCGCTGGCCGCCTTCGGCGCCGCGCCCTACATCTTCCCGGACAAGAAGATCCACATGCAGTACACGACGACCTCGCCGAAACTGCACAAGATCCTCGGCGTCGAGACCCCGGTCTTCGACTGATCTCTGGATGAGGAAATAAAAATGCCGCCCGGCGCAAGCCCGGCGGCATTTTTCATTTCTGCTCCAGCCTGCAATTTTTTAGTGTCATTACAACAGAAAGCCCGTGTCGGACAGGACCTACCTTTATATGTGGTCCGCTTCACCGAGCAGTTTTGGGCAAATATGCTACAAGTAGTCTATGCAGCAAGGGAAGTGAAAAGGACTGTTTCCACAAGTAAATCACTATCCCCTATAATTGACTGCGAGCACGCGCAAACGATTGCGACGCCCAGTCTATTCGAAGGAATTATTTATGCTTTACCAACTGCACGAGATGCAACGCTCCTTCCTGACCCCACTGATGCAGTGGGCAGATGCGTCCTCCAAACTGTTCTCGAACCCCGTTTCGCCATTCGCGCACACCCCGTTCTCCCAGCGTATCGCTGCAGGCTACGAGCTGATGTACCGCCTGGGGAAGGATTACGAAAAGCCGGCATTCGGCATCAAGACCGTATCCATCAAGGGTAAGGATGTCGGCATCATCGAACACACGGCCGTCGAAAAGCCCTTCTGCAAGCTGCTGCATTTCAGGAAGGACCTGAGCGACAAGGCGTTCGCCGCGCTGAAGCAGCCGACCGTGCTGGTCGTGGCGCCGCTGTCGGGCCACCACGCCACCCTGCTGCGCGACACCGTGCGCGCCCTGCTGGTCGAACACGACGTCTTCATCACCGACTGGACCGACGCGCGCATGGTGCCGCTGTCCGAAGGTCCGTTCCATCTCGACGACTACATCTACTACGTCCAGGACTTCATCCGCCGCCTGGGCCCCGACGTCCACGTGATCTCGGTGTGCCAGCCGACCGTGCCGGTGCTGGCCGCGATCTCGCTGATGGCGACCAACAATGACCCGAAGCTGCCCAAGACCATGACGATGATGGGCGGCCCGATCGACCCGCGCAAGTCGCCGACCTCGGTCAACGACTTGGCCGTCGAAAAGCCATTCTCGTGGTTCGAGAACACCGTGATCTACTCGGTGCCGGGCAACTACCCCGGTTTCGGCCGCAAGGTCTATCCGGGCTTCCTGCAGCACGCCGGCTTCATTGCCATGAACCCGGGCCGCCACGCCCAGAGCCACCGCGAGTTCTACCAGCACCTGGTGCGCGGCGACGACGATTCGGCCGAGTCGCACCGCCAGTTCTACGACGAATACAACGCCGTGCTCGACATGCCGGCCGAGTACTACCTCGAGACCATCAAGACCGTGTTCCAGGACCACGCGCTGCCGAAGGGCACCTGGGAAGTGGGCGGCCAGCTGGTGCGTCCCCAGGACATCAAGACCGTGGCCCTGTTCACCGTCGAGGGCGAGCTGGACGACATCTCGGGCCTGGGCCAGACCCGTGCCGCGCACGACCTGTGCACCGGCATCCCGAGGGACATGCACCAGGAATTCGTGGCGCCCAAGTGCGGCCACTACGGCATCTTCTCGGGCCGCCGCTGGCGCGAGATCATCTGCCCGAAGATCGGGGAGTTCATCCGGGCGCATGCCTGATGCTTGAAAAAATGCCGGAGCTCGCTCCGGCATTTTTGTTTGGGGCGCCAGCTGCCTCAACGCCCCACCAGCACCTCCGTCACCACCCCCGTCGCAATCGCCACCAGCGCATAGTCGCTGCCCGCCTGCACCCACTGGTGCCCCGGCGGCGGCTCGCTCAGGCGGTGCGCCCTCCAGTTCTCCACCACGTAGTGATGCGTGCGATAGCGCGGCGGCAGCTGTTCGCCGCGCTTGAGCTGGCCGCTGGCCTGCACGCTGCGGTAGGGACCGGCCTTGACGGCCTGCGCCTGCTGTTCTCTGGCCTGCTGCTCGCCGCGCGCGTAGACCTGGGCCGCGGCGCCACCGGCCAGCACCGCCGCAGCCAGCAGCGGAACGATCAATTTGTTCATGTGAGCTCCTCCTAGCGTCGAGCCACCAGTGGACCATGCGCGAACCCGGCAGTCTGTTCGCTCCAGCACGCACATCGCGCCGGCTGCGGTTTTGGCGGATAATGTCGGCTTTGACCGTTTGCCCTTCGCCGTGACCAAAACCCTTGCCGACCTGATCGAAGACGCGCTGCCGCAGACGCAATGCACCAAGTGCGGCTACCCCGCATGCCGTCCGTATGCGGAAGCGATCGCGCGCGGCGAGGCCGAGATCAACCAGTGCCCGCCGGGCGGCATGGAGGGCGTGCACAGGCTGTCTGCCGTCACCGGCCGTCCCGTCATCCCGATCAACCCGGCCAACGGCGTCGAGCGCCCGCGCCCGGTCGCCTTCATCGACGAGTCGCTGTGCATCGGCTGCACGCTGTGCATCCAGGCCTGCCCGGTAGACGCCATCATGGGCGCGGCCAAGCAGATGCACACCATCCTGCCGAGCCTGTGCACCGGCTGCGACCTGTGCGTGGCGCCCTGCCCGGTCGACTGCATCTCGATGGTGCCGGTCACCAATGCAACCGGCTGGGCCGCGTGGTCGCAGGAAGCCGCCGATGCGGCGCGCGCGCGCCACGACTTCCGCAGCGAGCGCCTGCGCCGCGAGCGCGAAGAAAACGATGCGCGCCTGGCCGCCAAGGCGCTGGAAAAGATGCGCGCGGTGACGGCTGAAGTGACCAACACGCCCGAGGAGCTGGCCGAGAAGGAGCGCAAGCGCGCCATCATCGCCGCCGCGATGGAGCGTGCACGCCAGAAGGCGGCGGGCAATCCGCCGGACCAGACATAAGCCGATGAATCCAGCCAAACGCCTAGAAATCTTCACGCGCTTTCGCGCCGCCAATCCGAAGCCGACCACCGAGCTCGAATTCACCACGCCCTTCGAACTCTTGATCGCGGTGCTGCTGTCGGCGCAGTCGACCGACGTCGGCGTCAACAAGGCCACGCGCCGCCTGTATCCGGTGGCGAACACGCCCCAGGCCATCCTCGACCTCGGGCTGGACGAACTCAAGTCGTATATCTCGACCATCGGCCTGTACAACAACAAGGCCAAGAACGTGATCGCTACCTGCCAGATCCTGGTGGACCAGTACGGCGGCGAGGTGCCGCCATCGCGTGAGGCGCTGGAAGCGCTGCCGGGCGTGGGCCGCAAGACCGCCAACGTGGTGCTGAACACCGCTTTTGGGGAGCCGACCATGGCGGTCGACACCCACATCTTCCGGGTGTCCAACCGCACCAGGATCGCACCGGGCAAGAATGTCGACATCGTGGAACAGAAGCTGCTCAAGTTCGTGCCGAAGGATTTTTTGCACGACGCCCACCACTGGCTGATCCTGCACGGCCGCTACACCTGCGTGGCGCGCAAGCCGCGCTGCTGGAACTGCCTGATCGCCGACCTGTGCGAGTTCAGGGACAAGACGCCGGCGCCGGCCGGCGTGCTCGATCCGGCCGCCGACCTGGCGACTCAGGCCGCGGAGCTGGGGTAAAGCCGCGTTTCCCCCGTGGCGAACGAGGCGCGCACGATGCGCCCGTCCACCACTTCATACACGCACAGCATCTCGACCGTCCCCAGTCCCTCCGGGAAGTTACGGGTCACGATCTCGAGGTCGGTAACGAAGTTGCCGGTTACCTGGCGGCTCAGTAGGCGCGCCTGCAGGTCGGGCTCGAGGAAGCGCTGCTGGTAGCGCGGACGGATCTCGTCATGCCCTTGGGCGAGCAGTGCGCCGTGCAGCGCGAACTGCTGCGCATCCGGGGCATAGGTGCGCATCAGCGCGTCGAGGTCCTTGGCGTTGTAGGCGTCGAGCTGGGCCTGGACGATAGCGAGGGGGGAAGGATTCATGGGCTCCGAAGGTAGATGAAAAAACGCGCCAACTGTGGCGCGTCTTTCATCTTACCGTAGGGTGTTCGGCTTTGCCGAACACGCGCTCAACTCCGGCATGCATGGCGGCGGCGCAGAGTCGTGCTGAACGCGCGGTCGGCGAGCGTGATCTGGTCCACTGGACCAGATCACGCCTACGCAGCCAAGCGTTTCGGTGCGTGGAGCGGAAGCGCCTTGCGCAGCTCGCGCACCTCTTCGAGCTTGAACACCGATACCACCTCGTTCAGGGCCTGGGTCTGGTCGCGCAGCGACTGCGCGGCGGCGGCGGCTTCCTCGACCAGTGCGGCGTTCTGCTGGGTGGTGGTGTCCATCTCGCCCACCGCCATGTTGATCTGCGCAATACCCGCGCCCTGCTCGGCGCTGGCGGTGCTGATCTCGCCGATGATGTCCATCACGCGGCGCACGCTGGTGACGATGTCGCCCATGGTGGCGCCGGCCTCGCCGACCAGCTGGTTGCCCGCCTCCACGCGCTGCACCGAGTCGTTGATCAGTTCCTTGATCTCCTTGGCGGCGGTCGCCGACCGCTGCGCCAGGTTGCGCACCTCGCCCGCCACGACGGCAAAGCCGCGGCCCTGCTCGCCCGCACGCGCCGCTTCCACGGCCGCGTTCAGCGCCAGGATATTGGTCTGAAAGGCGATGCCGTCGATGACGCTGATGATGTCGACGATCTTGCGCGAGGATTCGCTGATCGAGGCCATCGTGCCCACCACCTGCTCGACCATGTGGCCGCCCTTGGCCGCCACGTCGCAAGCCGAGACCGCCAGCTGGCTGGCCTGCTGCGCGTTCTCCGCATTGCGCTGCACGGTCGCGGTCATTTCTTCCATCGACGAGGCGGTTTCCTCGATCGCGCCGGCCTGCTGCTCGGTGCGGGTCGACAGGTCCAGGTTGCCCTGTGCGATTTCATCCGAGGCCACGGCGATGGTCTCGGCGCCGCCGCGCACCTGCGCCACAATGTTCTGCAGGCTGCCGGTCATGTCTTTCAATGCCTGTAGCAGCTGGCCGGTCTCGTCGTCGCTGCGCACCACGATGCTGGTCCGCAGGTCGCCCGAGGCGACACTCTGGGCCGCTTCGACGGCCTGGCCGAGGGGGCGCGTGATCGAACGCGACACCAGCACGCCGGCGCCAACCGCCACCGCGGCGCCCAGCAGCATCAGGCTGTAGCTGAGAATCGTGGCATCGTGCCCGACCGCCTCGGCTGCACCGACCGTTTCGGTGGCCTGCTTCGACATCGCGTCCTGGGCCTTGGTGAGGAGCTCGGCGGGCGCCCGGTCCATCCCCTTGACCGCCATGTCCCCGGCAGCGGCATCGAAGCCTGCGCTGGTGAACTCGGCATAGCCGCGGCGATAGCCTTCACCCATCTTCGCATGCGCGCCCTGGAACTCGGTCAGCAGTTCGCGCACGGGGCCAGCAGGCAGTGCCGCGACCAGATCTTTCGCTTCCCCCGCGACTTCGGTCTCACTCTTCTGGAAGGCAGTCCAGAACTTGTTGCGCTGTTCCTCGTCCTTGCCACGCAATAAGGTGTTCTTCCACTCCTGCGTCTGCAGCCTGAAGTGGGACAGCAGTCCTTCCACACGCTGCGCGTTGCTGGACTGGATCACGGCCGCGTTGTAGGTGTCGAGCGCATGGTTCATGCGGTTCATGCCGAAAAAGCCGGCACAAGCGACGACAAGGGTGACGGCGGCGAAGCCGATCGGAAGTTTGCGGCTGAGTTTCATGAGTGTTGGCCGTGCGCGGCGTTATGCGTGATGAATACAGTGTACTTATTTCTGTATCCTGTAGGCAAAATTAACACCAGACCGCTTGTAGCGGCGCCAACTATATGTAGCTCAGCAGCAACGCCGCACCAGAGTAGTGCGCTACCCCTTATAAAAGGACGAGGTTGTCGCGATGTACCAGTTCCGGCCCCTCGACATAACCAAGAATGCGCTCGATCTCGGCCGAGGAGTGACGCATGATGCGCCGTACTTCGCTGCTGGTGTAGTTGGTTAGCCCGCGCGCCAGCGGCTTGCCCGCTTCGTCGATGCAGGTGATCACCTGTCCGCGCCCGAACTCGCCGCGCACCGCAAGCACGCCGATCGGCAGCAGCGACTTGCCCTCCTGCGTGAGCTTCTGTACCGCGCCGGCGTCGAGCACCACTTCGCCGGTGGTGTGCAGGTGGTCGATCATCCACTGGCGGCGTGCGGTCAGGCGTCCGGTCGGGGCCACCAGCTGGGTGCCGATGGCTTCGCCGCCGGCCAGGCGCGTGAGCACGTTTTCTTCGCGGCCCCAGGCGATGATGGTGTGGGCGCCCGAGCGCGCGGCGCGCCTGGCCGCCAGCACTTTGGTCAGCATGCCGCCGCGCCCGATGCTGGACCCGGCGCCGCCGGCCATCGCCTCGAGTGCCGGGTCGCCTGCCTGCGCCTGGGCGATCAGGCGCGCAGCGGGATCCTTGCGCGGATCGCTTGAAAACAGGCCGCGCTGGTCGGTGAGGATCACCAGCACGTCGGCTTCGATCAGGTTGGCTACCAGTGCGCCCAGGGTGTCGTTGTCGCCGAATTTGATCTCGTCGGTGACGACGGTGTCGTTCTCGTTGATGATCGGGACCACGCCCAGGCGCAGCAGGGTGGTCAGCGTGGAGCGCGCGTTCAGGTAGCGCTCGCGGTCGGCCAGGTCGGCGTGGGTCAGCAGCACCTGGGCGGTGCCAATGCCATGGGTACGGAAACTGGTTTCATAGATCTGCGCCAGGCCCATCTGGCCCACGGCGGCGCAGGCCTGCAGTTCGTGGATGTCGGTCGGGCGCTTGCTGAAACCGAGACGCAGCATGCCCTCGGCGATCGCGCCCGAGGATACCAGCACGACTTCCTTGCCGAGGCTGCGCAATGCGGCGATCTGGGCAGCCCAGCGGGCGATGGCGGTGTGGTCCAGGCCCCTGCCCTCGTTGGTGACGAGCGAGGAACCGACCTTGACGATGATGCGGGAGGCTTGCTGGAGCGTGGAGTGGGCGACTGAGTTCATAGCGACAGGAATTTTCCTCGCGGCCTTAAGGCCAGCAGGGAAAGTCCTGCCAACAACTCGACCGCGCAGACTGCTAATAATACCCCCTTCGGCAGCCCGATCGCGAAAGCGGCGACGAGACGCCCGGCCGGCTGGGCCAGGAGGAACAATGCGGTGAGGTCGACGAGAAGGGGCTGGTCGCCGCTTCTTGCTGCCAGCAGCGCCAGCATCGCGGTAGCGAGGCGCATGCCCACGTAGACGGCGTAGAACTGGCTGTAGCCGTTCACGCCGACGAGAAAGATGCCCATCGCGCCCGCAATGCGGTCGGGATCGAGCATGGCCGCCAGCGCCGCCAGCGAGCTGGCGGTAGCGAGCAGTTGCAGCAGCCGGCCGCGCAGCCAGCTGCGATACACGGCTGACAAGGCCAACGAGCGCCTCTTAGTCCTCAATGATCTTGAAACGCGGATCGTCCGGGTCGATCGAGTTGATGCCGCGCGCTTCCTCGGTCATCGAGGTCTCTTCGGCGCGCTGCTCAAGCGTGCGCTTTTCTTCCAGGTGCAGGTAGATCGCATTGACCAGGTCCTGGCAGCCTTCGCGGTTCAGGGCCGAGATCTCGAACACAGGCCCTTTCCAGGCCATGCGCTTGACGAAGTCCTTGACGACCTTCTTGCGCTCGGCTTCATCGACCACGTCGAGCTTGTTCAGCACCAGCCAGCGCGGCTTGTTGAGCAGCTCTTCGTCGTACTTTTCCAGTTCCTTGACCAGGGCCTTGGCTTCCTTGACCGGATCGACCTTGGCATCGAAGCCCGACAGGTCGACGATGTGCAGAAGCAGGCCGGTACGGGCCAGGTGGCGCAGGAACTGGTGACCCAGGCCCGCGCCTTCGGCCGCGCCTTCGATCAGGCCCGGGATGTCGGCGATCACGAAGCTCTTCTCGTGCGACACGCGCACCACGCCCAGGTTCGGGTGCAGGGTGGTGAACGGGTAGTCGGCGATCTTCGGCTTGGCGTTCGACACAGCGGTGATGAAGGTCGACTTGCCGGCATTCGGCATGCCCAGCAGGCCGACGTCGGCCAGCACCTTCAGTTCGAGGCGCAAGGTGCGGCGCTGGCCTTCCTTGCCCTCGGTCTTCTGGCGCGGTGCGCGGTTGGTCGAGGTCTTGAAGTGGATGTTGCCCCAGCCGCCCTCGCCACCCTGGGCCAGCAGTTCGGTCTGGCCGTGCTCGGTCAGGTCGGCGATGATCTCGCCGTTGACGTCGTCGATGATCAGGGTGCCCACCGGCATGCGCAGGTAGACGTCTTCGGCGCCCTTGCCGTAGCAATCCGAGCCGCGGCCCGGTTCGCCGTTGCGCGCATGGTGGGTCTTGGAGTAGCGGAAGTCTACCAGGGTGTTGATGTTACGGTCGGCCACCACGTAGATCGAGCCGCCCTTGCCGCCGTCGCCGCCGTCCGGGCCGCCGAATGGGCGGAACTTCTCGCGGCGGAACGAGGCGCACCCGTTGCCGCCGTCGCCGGCGATGACTTCAATTCTTGCTTCGTCGATAAACTTCATGATGGTGACCGATAAAAACTAAAAAGGCCCTACCGTGGGCAGAGCCTTTCGATGGAAGGCTTGCGCCTTACAAAGAAGCGCCGCTGAACGCGGCGCAAATGCTATTAAGCAGCGACTGCTTCGTTAGCAACGACGGTCACGAACTGCTTCGAGCCGACGCCTTGCTTGACGAACTTGACGGTACCGTCGACCAGCGCGAACAGGGTGTGATCCTTGCCGGTGCCGACGTTGGCGCCAGCGCGCACCGGGGTGCCGCGTTGACGGATGATGATGCCGCCGGCGTTGATCGCCTGGCCGCCGTAGACTTTCACGCCAAGGCGTTTGCTTTCTGAGTCACGGCCGTTGCGGGTAGTACCGCCACCTTTTTTGTGTGCCATTTATTTGCTCCTTGATGAATGAACTTGGTGAATCAAACGGGGATTAGCCGTTGATCGACACCACCTGGATTTCGGTGAAGTTCTGGCGATGGCCCTGACGCTTCTGGTAGTGCTTACGACGGCGCATCTTGAAGATGCGGACCTTGTCGTGGCGACCGTGGGAAACAACTTTCACCAGGACCGAGGCACCTTCGACCAGCGGAGCACCAAACTTGATGCTGTCGCCCGCGCCGAGCGCGAGAACTTGATCGATGGTGAGTTCGGAACCAATGTCAGCAGGTATCTGTTCTACTTTGAGTTTTTCGCCAGCGACAACTTTGTATTGCTTGCCACCGGTTTTTATGACCGCGTACATGATTGAAACCTCATCAAATGTTAAAAGAATCCCGCCGGCGTCAGAGACGCTGAGCTGTTCGGAAGCCGGGGAACAGGGGATTATACATAAGTCGCTGCAGCGCGTCAAAAGGCCTTGACGAATCCGGAAGAGCATGTTGCAGGCGTAGCGCTTTGCCAACGTCGACGCCGGCATGTGGCTGGACCACCTGAGCCCCTTGGAAGCCATCAGTGGGACGCCCTTTCCTTGCATGTCGTATAATCCCCGCACTTCAAACCGATTACGTTTCGCAGGTTCGCCTTGTCAGCCGCTACCCAACACGCCCAGAACACTATCGCCCAATCGATCGCCACCGACATGGAGGCCGTGAATGCGGTGATCCGACAGCGGCTGCACTCGGAAGTAAGCCTGGTCAACCAGATCGCCGAGTACATCATCAGCGCAGGCGGCAAGCGGATCCGGCCGGTGCTGGTGCTGCTGCTGGCGAACGCCTACGGCTACAAGGGCACCGCCCACCACGAGCTGGCGGCCGTGGTCGAATTCATCCACACCGCCACCCTGCTGCACGACGACGTGGTCGACGAATCCTCGATGCGGCGCGGGCGCCAGACGGCCAACGCCCTGTTCGGCAACGCCGCCTCGGTGCTGGTCGGCGACTTCCTGTATTCGCGCTCGTTCCAGATGATGGTCAGCCTCGACAACATGCGCGTGATGCGCATCCTGTCCGACGCCACCAACGTGATTGCCGAAGGCGAAGTGCTGCAGCTGCTGAACATGCACGATCCGGACGTGACCCACGAGAGCTACCTCACCGTGATCCGCTCCAAGACCGCCAAGCTGTTCGAGGCGGCCGCCGAGCTGGGCGCCCTGGTGGGCGGCGCCAGCGACGAACAGATCGCGGCGGCCGGCGAATACGGCCGCTCGCTGGGCACGGCCTTCCAGCTCATCGACGACGTGCTGGACTATGCGGGCGACGCAGCCGAGATCGGCAAGAACTTGGGCGACGACCTGCGCGAAGGCAAGCCGACCCTGCCACTGATCTGGCTGATGGAACATGGCACCCCAGAACAGCGCCAACTGGTGCGCAGCTGCATCGAGCACGGCGACGAAGCCCAGTTCGAAGCGGTGCTGGCCGCGGTCAGCTCGAGCGGCGCCCTGGACTACACCCGCCGGCAGGCGGAACAGGCCGCCACCCGCGCGGCCGAAGCGATTGCCGATCTGCCGGACAGCCTCTACAAGAGCAGCCTGCTCCAGCTCTGCAGTTTCGCTGTTGACAGGAACCATTGAGCCTACTATAGTAATGCCTTCCCGAGATTTCGAATACGAAGTCTCAAACCGTCGGGGTGTAGCTTAGCCCGGTAGAGCGCTACGTTCGGGACGTAGAGGCCGGAGGTTCGAATCCTCTCACCCCGACCACAGAATTTCAGAAAAACAGCGAACTCCGGTTCGCTGTTTTTTTTCGTCCGTCCGCTGCACGCTTGGCGTGTCGCGCGTCGCGCACGGTCTCGATATGATGAGGGATGCAGGCCGCAGGGCCTGATCCTTCCATCATTATCGAAAGGTTGCCCATGACCGCACAGATCCAGGTGCAAACCACCGACGGCAGCTTCGTCTGCCACGTCGCCCGCCCCGCCACGCCGGGACCTCACCCCGTCGTCATCGTTCTGCAGGAAATCTTCGGCGTGAACGCCGGCATCCGCAGCATCGCCGACGACTACGCCGCCAAAGGCTATATCGCCGTCTGCCCCGACCTGTTCTGGCGCCTTGAGCCGGGCGTGTTCCTGTCGGAAGCGGTGGAAGGCGACTGGGAGAAGGCCTTCGCGCTGTACCAGGCCTACGACAGGGACAAGGGTGTGGAAGACATCGCCCTCGTCATCCAGCAGGCGCGCACGCTGCAGGACGCCAATGGCAAGGTCGGCGTCACCGGCTACTGCCTGGGTGGCCTGATGACTTTCCTGAGCGCGGCTCGCACCGACGGCGACGCCTTTGCCGCTTACTACGGCGGCGGCACCGACGCGTATCTCGACGAGGTGCCAAACATCAAGGCGCCCCTGCTCTACCACCTTGCCGAAGAGGACGAGTTCATCGGCAAGGATGCGCAGGCGAAGATCCGCGCCGCCTTTGCCGGCAAGGACAACATCGAGCTGCACAGCTACGCCGGAAGCAACCATGCCTTCGCGCGGCCGGGCGGTAATCACTACCACGCCGAGAATGCCACGCTCGCCAACAGCCGCACCGACGATTTCTTCGCGCGCACGCTGCGTTAACGCGTTCCCAGGAGCTGGCGAATCTCGGGCAGGCAGGAGCCGCAGTTGCCGCCGGCGCGCACGCAGGCGGTGACGCCGGCGCTGTCGGTCAACCCGTGCTCGGCGATGGCGCGGGAGATCGTGTCGCGGCCCACGCCGAAGCACGAGCACACGATCGGGCCGGGATCGAGCCCCTGGCGCGGCGCCCGTCCAGCCAGCAGCGTGGCGCGGTCCTTGGCAGACAGTTCAGCCTCAGCGAACAGTCCGCCCAGCCATGCGCGCGCCGGCAGGTCCGTGCGGCGCGACAGGAACAGGCAAGCCTGCAGGCGTCCATCCACCAGCAGCGCGCAGCGCAGCATGCCCTCGGCCCTGTCCTCGTACTCGATCCAGTCGGCGTCCTCGCCGGCGCCCAGCAGCGCTCTTGCCTGCTCGGGCGACACCGGATCGCGTCCCCCCAGTTCGTAGCGCACGAAGCCGGCGCCGCGCACGCGGGTCCAGTTGGCGATGCGGTCGAGGTCCAGTTCTTGCCGGCTCAGGATGAAGCCGTGCCAGCTCACGCCGAAGGGTTCGACGCGCACTGGCGTGTGCTTGAATTCCGGTTCGCCCGAGACCGGGTCCACTTCGGGATTGACCACGGCGCCGACGCGCGCGTCCGACGCCGTCTGGCCGTTCCAGTGGATCGGAACAAAAGCGGCGCCGCGCGCAATGCCACCGCTGTGCGCGACGCGCGCCACGATGGCGCCCCAGTGGCTGCTCACGCGCGCCAGCTCGCCCTCGCGCACACCGCTCGTCAAGGCGTCG
The DNA here is from genome assembly GCF_020707265.1 of Massilia sp. IC2-477. Taxonomy (GTDB): domain Bacteria; phylum Pseudomonadota; class Gammaproteobacteria; order Burkholderiales; family Burkholderiaceae_D; genus Telluria. The sequence goes on along the minus strand of NZ_JAJFEQ010000001.1, from coordinate 259,653 downwards.
TGCGGATGCAGGTCGACGAAGGGTTCGGGCGCGTGGCCCGCCAGGCGCGGCGACTTGCCGGTGCGCGACATGGTGTGCCACTGGTCGCGCAGGCGGCCCGTGTTCAGCGCCAGCGGGAATTCGCCGCTCACGGCGTTCGCCGGCGCGCGCGGCGCCGTCGCGACGAACCGCGCCCTGCCGTCGGCATGGGCGAAACGGCCGTCCGCGAACAGGCGCTGCGTCCCCTCCCTCCCGGGCGCCAGCGGCCACTGCACGGGGTCGAGCGCGTCGTAGGCCGCGCGGTCCATGCCGGCCAGACCGTCGATCCGGAACTGGCGCGGCAGCTCGCCCGCGCGGTTGTGCCAGCCCGACAGGCGGGCATGCTCGTCGAAGATGGCGTGCACGCCGCTGTAATCGAAGCCAGTGAAACCCATGCGCCGTGCGAGCTCGCAGATGGCCTGCCAGTCGCTCTTCGCTTCACCCGGCGCCGGCAGGAAACGGCGCTGGCGCGAGATGCAGCGTTCGGAGTTGGTCACGGTGCCATCCTTCTCGCCCCAGCCCAGCGCCGGCAGCAGCACATCGCCGAAGGCCGCGGTGTCGGTGCCGGCCGTCATGTCCGAGACCACAACCAGCTCGCAGCGTTCCAGGGCGCGCTTCACCTGGTCGGCGTCCGGCAGGCTCACTACCGGATTGGTCGCCATGATCCACACCGCCTTGATCTTGCCCTCCTCGATGGCGCGGAACAGGTCGACGGCCTTCAGGCCCGGCTTGTCGGCCATGCGCGGGGCGTCCCAGAAGCTGCGCACGGCCCCGCGGTGTGCCGGCTGGTCCAGGTCGAGGTGGCTGGCCAGCATGTTGGCCAGGCCCCCTACTTCGCGCCCGCCCATGGCGTTGGGCTGCCCGGTCAGCGAGAACGGCCCCATGCCCGGCTTGCCGATGCGGCCGGTGAGCAGGTGGCAGTTGATGATGCTGTTCACCTTGTCGGTGCCGCTCGAGGACTGGTTGACGCCCTGCGAGAAGGCCGTCACCACCCTGGTCGTCGCTGCAAACATCTCGTAGAACTCGACCAGCAGGCGCGGATCGACGCCGCAGGTGCGCGCCACGAAATCGATGCTGTCGCAGCGGTCCGCCTCCAGCAAGGCGGCGTCCAGGCCGGCCGTGTGCGCCGCCACGAAGGCATTGTCGGCGGCGCCGCTGCGGGCCAGGTAGCTGAGCAGGCCGTTGAACAGCCAGACGTCGGTGCCGGCCTTGAGCGGCAGGTGCAGGTCGGCCAGCTCGCAGGTGGCGGTGCGACGCGGGTCGATGGCGACGATGCGCATTCCGGGGCGCGCTTCCTTCGCTTTCGCGATGCGCTGGAACAGGGTCGGGTGGCACCAGGCCGTGTTGGCGCCCACCAGCACGACCAGGTCGGCCAGTTCGAAGTCTTCGTAGCAGCCAGGCACCAGGTCTTCGCCGAAGGCGCGCCTGTGGCCGGCAACGGCGGAGGACATGCACAGGCGCGAATTGGTGTCGATGTTGGCGCTGCCCACGAAGCCCTTCATGAACTTGTTGGCGACGTAGTAGTCCTCGGTGAGCAGCTGGCCCGAGACGTACATGGCCACGGCATCCGGGCCATGCTTGGCGATGATCGAGGCGAAACTGGAAGCGACCCTGTCAAGCGCCTCGCCCCAGCTCGTGCTGCGCAAACGGCCCCCTTCGCGGATGGCCGGGGTCAGTAGTCGCCCGTCCAGGCCGAGCGTCTCGCCCAGCGCCGAACCCTTGACGCACAGGCGCCCGCGGCTCGCCATGTGTTCCGGATCGCCCTCGATCAGGGCGCCTTCCACCGTCGGCGTCGCGCGGATGCCGCAGCCGACCCCGCAGTAGGGACAGGTGGTGCGCACGCTGGCGACGATTGGCGCCCCCATCACGCCGCCTCGCACAGAGCAGGGCCGAACAATAGCCGGTCACGGAAGCTTGAAACGTCCGTGCCGCGCTGGATCAGGTCGAAGTACCAGGGGCCGTCCGTCACGTCCCCGTACAGCACCGCGCCGGTCACGCGGCTGCCCGCCAGCACCAGGCGCTTGTAGACGCCGGCGCGTCGGTCACGCAGCACGAGGTCTTCGCTGCCGTCCCTGCCCACGATGTCGCCGGCCGAGTACAGGTCGATCCCCGTCACTTTCAGCTTGGTGGCGGTGGCCTGCTGCACGTAGCGGCGGTGCCCGAGACCGGCCAGGTGGGCGGCGCAGACGCGCGCCTGGTCCCAGATCGGCGCCACCAGGCCGAAGGTGGCCTTGCGGTGCTGGACGCACTCGCCCACCGCATAGATGCGCGGGTCGTAGGTCTGCAGGGTGTCGTCGACCACGATGGCGCGCTCGACGTGCAGACCCGCGTCAACCGCCAGCGCCACGTTGGGACGCACGCCGGCAGCCATCACCACCAGGTCGGCTTCGACCTCTGTGCCGTCGGTGAAGCGCACCGCCTCTACCCTGGCCTCGCCCAGGATCGCTTCGGTCTGCGCACCGAGCAGGATGCGCAGGCCACGCTGCTCCAGCGCGAGCTTCAGCAGAGCGGCCGCCTGCGGGTCGAGCTGCTGGTTCATCAGGCTGTCGGTCAGGTGGACGACGGTGACCGCCATGCCACGGCGCAGCAGCCCGTTGGCGGCTTCCAGGCCGAGCAGGCCGCCGCCGATCACCACCGCGCTACCGCCGCGCCGCGCCGCCGCCAGCATGCGGTCGACGTCGTCCAGGTCGCGAAAGCCCAGCACACCGTCCAGCTGCGCGCCCGGCACAGGCACGATGAATGGCGTGGAACCGGTCGCCAGCAGCAGCCGGTCGTAAGCCACCTCCAGGCCGGAGCGGGCACGCACGACGCGGCGGTGGCGGTCGATCGCGAGCACGGGGTCCCCCGCATGCAGCACGATGCCATGTTCCGCGTACCACTCGCGCGTGTGCAGCACGATGTCGTCAGCCCCCTTGTCCCCCGCGAGCACGGGCGAGAGCAGGATGCGGTTATAGTTCACGCGCGGCTCGAGGCCGAACACCGTGATGTCATACATGCCGGCGTCGAGCTTGAGCAGCTCTTCCACGGTGCGCATGCCGGCCATGCCGTTGCCGACGACGACCAGCTTCGGTTTCACGGTGCGATCCATACCTTGCCTCCTTCCACGCGGGCCGGGTAGCTGGCCACCGAATGCTCGGGCGCTTCCAGGCATTCGCCGCTGTGGAGGTCGAAATGCTGCTTGTAGATGGGCGAGGCGACGACGATGCGTTCGCCGATGCTGCCGACCAGGCCGCGCGACAGCACTGCCGCCTGGGCGTTGGGGTCGAAGTTATCGATGGCGAATACACGCGGCTCCTGGCTGCCGACGCGGAACACGGCCACCTGCCGTCCACCCAGCAGTGCGCAGACGCCGGTGTCGGGGACGATGTCGTCGAGGGCGCAGATCGCGGTCCAGTTCTGTAATTGCAGGTCTCGGTGCATGGCTTGCTCCTTGCTTCGTTACGCCGCGCTGGCGGCAATCGGGATGACGCGAGCGCGCCGCTCCTCGGGATTGGCCGGACGGATCTGTCCGCGTTCGGGCACGAACACGACATTGCTGTCGGGCGCCTCGCTGTTGACGAAGTGGCGGAAGCGCCGCCGCACCTCGGGATTGGTGACGGCTTCCTTCCACTCGCAGGCGTAGGTGTCGACCACGTGCTGCATCTGCGCCTCCAGTTCCTGCGCGATGCCCAGGCTGTCCTCGACCACCACCTGCTTCAGGTAGTCCAGCCCGCCCTCGAGGTTCTCGCGCCACACGCTGGTGCGCTGCAGGCGCCCGGCCGTGCGCACGTAGAACATCAGGAAGCGGTCGACCAGTTTCACGACCGTTTCCTCGTCGATGCCGGCAGCCAGCAGCTCGGCGTGGCGCGGCTTCATGCCGCCATTGCCGCACACGTACAGGTTCCAGCCCTTCTCGGTGGCGATCAGGCCCACGTCCTTGCCCTGGGCTTCGGCGCACTCGCGGGTGCAGCCGGACACGCCGAACTTGATCTTGTGTGGCGCGCGCAGGCCCTTGTAGCGGTTCTCCAGCGCGATGGCGAAGCCTGCGCTGTCACCCACGCCGAAGCGGCACCAGGTCGAGCCGACGCAGGACTTCACGGTGCGCAGCGACTTGCCGTAGGCATGCCCCGACTCGAAGCCGGCCGCGATCAGCTCTTCCCAGATGGTGGGCAGCTGTTCCACGCGCGCGCCGAACAGGTCGACCCGCTGGCCGCCCGTGATCTTGGTGTACAGCCCGTACTTCTTGGCCACCTGCCCCACCGCGATCAGGCCGTCGGCCGTCACTTCGCCGCCCGGCATGCGCGGCACCACCGAATAGGTCCCGTCCTTCTGGATGTTGCCGAGGAAGTAGTCGTTCGAGTCCTGGAGGCTGGCGTGCTCCGGCTTGAGCACGAAGTCGTTCCAGGCGGAGGCAAGGATATTCGCCACGACGGGCTTGCAGATGTCGCATCCGAGGCCTTTACCATGCTTCGCCAGCAGTTCGCCGAAGCTGCGGATGCCTTCCACCCGCACCATGTGGTACAGCTCCTGGCGCGAGCAGGCGAAGTGTTCGCACAGGTGGTCCTTGACCTCGACGCCGAGGCGCGCCAGCTCGGCGTTCATCACCTGGGTCATCAGGGGCACGCAGCCACCGCAGGCGGTGCCGGCCTTCGTACAGCTCTTGAGCGCACCGACCGACCTGGCGCCGCCCGCCACCGCTTCGCACAGGGCGCCTTTCGACACGTCATTGCAGGAACAGATCTGGGCGCCGGCCGGCAGCGCGGCGACGCCCAGCGCGGGACGGACCGCGCCTTCCAGCTGCGGCAGGATCAGCACTTCCGGCGATGCGGGCAGCTCCAGCCGGTTCAGCATCATCTGCAGCAGTTCGCCGTAAGCGGCGTCGTCGCCCACCAGCACGGCGCCAAGCAGGTATTTACCACAGTCGGAGGTGACGATTTTCCGGTACTGCTGCCTGCGCTCGTCCAGGAACTGGTAGCTGCGGCAGCCTGCCGTGGCGCCGTGGGCGTCACCGATGCTGGCCACGTCCACGCCCATCAGCTTCAGCTTGGTGCTCAGGTCGGCGCCGGCAAAGCCGGCCTCGAGACCGAGGATGTGCTTGGCCGCGGTGCGCGCCATGTCGTAGCCCGGCGCCACCAGGCCGAACAGCTGGCCGCGCCAGGATGCGCATTCACCGATCGCATAGATGTCCGGATCGGAAGTCAGGCAGTGGTCGTCGATGAGAATGCCGCCGCGCTGGCCCAGCGCCAGGCCGCTTTCACGCGCCAGCTCGTCACGCGGACGGATACCGGCCGAGAACACGATCATGTCGGCCTCCAGGTGACTGCCGTCGGCGAACTGCATGCGATGGGTCGCTTCCTCGCCATCGACGATCGCCAGCGTGTTTTTTTGCGTGTGCACCTGCACGCCCAGTTCTTCGATCTTGTTGCGCAGTACGCGCGCACCTGGTTCATCGACCTGCACCGCCATCAGGCGCGGCGCGAACTCGACGACGTGGGTCTGCAGGCCCAGGTCGCGCAGCGCCTTGGCGCATTCCAGGCCGAGCAGACCGCCGCCCACCACCACGCCAGTGCGCGAACGGCTGCCTGCCTCCTGCATCGCCTCCAGGTCCTCGATGGTGCGGTACACGAAACAGTCCTTGCGGTCGGCGCCCGGTACCGGTGGCACGAAGGGAGTGGACCCGGTGGCCAGCACCAGCCTGTCGTACGTGACCGGCTCGCCTTCCGCCAGCAGCACCTGGCGTGCTTCGCGGTCGATGCCGACCACGCGAGTACCGAGGCGCAGGCAGAGCCTGTCGTTCTCGAAGAAACCGGGCGCCACCAGCGACAGCTCTTGCGCGCTTTTCCCGGCAAAGAATTCGGACAGGTGGACCCGGTCGTAGGCGGGCCGCGCTTCCTCCCCGAGGATGGTGACGCGCAGCTCCGGGTCTGCGCTGGCGGTGAGGGTTTCAAGGAACTTGTGGCCCACCATGCCGTGGCCGACGAGGACGATATGCATGCTGCTGCTCCTTATGCTGCCGTGGCGAGCGGCGCTGCTTCGGCCGCGCCCAGGGTGAAACGGGCGGCGATGGCGCACAGGCTCGAGGCCAGCACCAGCACGCTCAGGATGACGAGGGTCTGCTGGACGTCGCCAGTACCCTTCATCAGGAAGCCGGCCAGCACCGCGCCGACGTTGCCGCCGGCGCCGACGATGCCGGCCACGCCGCCCAGCGCCTTTGGCGCAACAAAGGGCACCAGCGCATAGGTGGCGCCGCAGGCCATGTGGGTGAACAGGCCGAAGCACAGCATGGCGATGACGGCATAGGCGACCCCGTCGGCCTGGGCGAACCACAGCAGGCCGAGGCCCTCGCCGATCATCAGCACGAACAGCACGGTGACGCGGCTGTTCAGGCTTCCGCTACCGGCGGCGCGGTCCGACAGCCAGCCGCCGAGTGCGCGGGCGAACAGGGCCAGCAGGCCGAAGCTGCCGGCCGCCAGCCCGGCGGCGCCTAACGACAGGTTGAAATGCTCGACGTAATACACGGCGGCGATGTTGTGGATGAAGATCTCGATGCCGAAACAGGCGCCGTAGGTGACGAACAGCAGCCAGGCGCGGTGGTTGCGGCAGGCTTCCTTGAAGCTCGCCCAGCCGCCCTTGCCGCCTTGCGGGTGGATGCCCTGGGCGCGCAGCTCGTCGTAGTTACCAGCCGGGCAATCCTGGGTGTAGCGCCAGTAGAAGAAGGCCATCAGGATCATCATCAGGCCCGGCACCACCAGCGCCACGCGCCAGCCCAGGCCCTGCGACACGCCCAGCATGGTCACGGCCGTGAGCAGCAGCGGCATGAGCGCCTGCGCCGCGCCGCCGCCGCTGTTGCCCCAGCCGGCCGCCGCCGCGTTGGCGGTGCCGACCACCTTCGGCCCGAACATCACCGAGGTGTGGTACTGGGTGATCACGAAGCTGGCGCCGACCGCGCCGATCCCGAGACGGAACAGCAGGAAGCTTTCGTAGCTCTGCGAGAGCGCCACGCCGAGCACGGGGATCGATCCCAGCAGGAGCAGGCCGGTATAGGTCTTGCGCGGGCCGTAGCGGTCGCACAGCGGGCCGACCAGCAGGCGCACGAAGATCGTGATGGCGACGGCCGCGATGTTGATGTTGGCGATCTGCTCCATCGACAGCCCGAACTCGCCTTTGATCACCGGCATGAGCGGCGCGCAGGCGAACCAGGCGAAGAAGCAGATGAAAAAGGCTACCCAGGTCAGGTGGAAAGCGCGCATCGGCGCGGTATTAAACGAGAACAGCTTGATGCTGTCAGCCTTGTTGCCCAATGGTGTGGTCATATTTCTTCCTCTAGAAAACAAAACGGCGTCCGCGCACCTGCCGGGAAGGAAGGTACTGCGGACGCCGTTGTCCTTGGTTGCCAGCCCCTCGTTAGGCAGGCGAAGAATTGAAGAGGATCGCCATTGATCCTGTACCGATGTATGAGCAAGACGCGTGCCACACGGGACGCAGAGGGAAGCGGCTGGCCTCCTGCCGCCGGCGCGCTACATTGCGGTGCAACATGCTCGCAAATGAGGCGCAGCGGCGCACCGATTCAGGCAAAGCGGGCCGGGTCGCTGCCGTCCCAGACAAGGCCATCGATCAGGGTCGAGCTGCGCATCACGCCATCCGGGACGTCCACGCCGGCCAGCGCCGCGCCGTCTGTATACAGGTCGATCCGGTTCACTTCGCGCGCGACCGACAGCCAGCTTGGGTCGCTCTGCAACAGGCCCCAGCGCCGCTGCTGGGTGAGGAACCACATGCCGTCCGACAGCCAGGGGAAGGTGGCTTGCCCGTCGGCGAAGAAGCGCAAGCCGTTATGGCCGCGCCAGGCCGCGCCGATGTTTGTCCGTCCCGCCAGGCAGAGCTGCAGCACGTCCCTGCCCGCGCCCACGTAAGCGGGGCTGGCCAGCACTTCGGCCGCCGCTTCGCGGTTGCTGCGCGAGGCATCCAGCCAGCGCGCGGCATCCAGCAGCGCCGCGATCATGGCGCGGCAGGTGTGCGGATGGGCGGCCGCGAAATCGGCACTGGCGCCCAGCACCTTGCCCGGATGGTCGGGCCAGATCGCTTCGCTCGACACGGCGAGCAGGCCGGCGCCGTCGCGCACCGCGCGCTGGCCCCAGGGTTCGCCCGCGCAGAAGCCGTCCAGGTGGCCGGCCGCCAGGCTTGCCGCCATCTGCCCGGGCGGCACCGTGACCAGCTTGCAGTCTACGAAAGGATCGATGCCGGCCGTGGCCAGCCAGTAGTACAGGAACAGCGCGTGATTCCCGGTCGGGAAGGTATGTCCGAAGGTGGGCCGCATTCCTCCGCCGCGCACCAACCGGGCCAGCGCCCCACCGTCCGGCGCCTGGGCGGCCAGGCTGCGCGACAGCGTGATGCCCTGACCGTTCTGGTTCAGGTTCATCAGGACCGCCATCTGGCGCGCCCGCGTGCCGATGCCCATCTGCAGGCCGTACAGCAGGCCATACAGCACATGGGCCGCATCGATCTCGCCGCCCACCAGGCGGTCGCGCATGCCGGTCCAGGACAGCTCGCGGCTGAGTTCAAAGCGCACGCCATACTGTTCGTCGAAGCCGAGCACCGACGCCATCACCACCGGCGCGCAGTCCGCCAGCGGCATGAAGCCGATCCGCACGCTGCGCTTTTCCGGTCGGTCCGAGCCGGCCGCCCAGGCGCCGGTTGTCGCAATGCCTGCCATAATCTTCCTGTTCTCCTTGGGTGGCTAACCGAGCAGGTCTTCCACGTCGATCAGCCGCTGCGCGATCTCCGCCAGCTTCATGTTCTTTTTCATGGCCATGCTGCGCAGACGCTGGTAGGCCTGCTCCTCGCTCAAGCGGTAGCGCGTCATCAGGAGGCCCTTGGCGCGGTCGACCAGCTTGCGCTCGGCCAGCTTCTGGCGTGTGCCTGCCAGCTCGTCGAGCAGCTTCTGTTCGCGCCGGAAGCGCGCCAGCGCCACGTCCAGCACCGGCTTGACGCGTTCGGCCTGCAGGCCGGCCACGATATAGGCCGACACGCCCGCCTCCAGCGCCGCGTCCATGCTGGCCGGCGCATCGTCTTCGGTGAACAGCACGATGGGCCGGCGCGCGTCGCGGGTAGCGATCACGATGTGCTCGAGGACGTCGCGCGCGTCCGACTCGCTGTCGACGATGATCATGTCGGGCTGCAGCTGCGCGATCCGCTCGGGCAGGAACACGTCGGCCGGCAGCGAGGCGACCAGGTCGTAACCCGATTCGAGCAGGCCGATGCGCAGCGCGGCGCTACGGCGCGCCTGCTCGGCAAGCACGGCATCGCGTTCCTCGCCAGGCGTGCTGGCGGGATTCACGACGACAATGCGCAGAAGGGGAGATGCACAGCCGGGAAAAGTCATGCCGGTATTGCATGCAAGAAGCGCACCAGCTACCCCAATCATTCACAGTGGCAACAATGAGACATTCGCGACGTAAATATCACTCGCCGAGATAGATCGTCAATTATTCACGCCAAGCATCGCTGGAATCACAAATCTAAAGTTTATTTATGGCTCGGACTTCCCTATACTGCACCGCAACATCACAGTCTTTACAGGAGAGCCACATGGCCGTCACCCGCCGCTTCTTCAGCAATGCCGCCGCCGCCCTGCGCAGCTTTTCGATCGAACTCTACGCCGCCCACGGCGGCTGGGCGCCGGTCGTCCGGGGCTGAGCATGACCACACTCGAAACCGTCCTCATCGTCTGCGCCCTCGCCGGACTGGTCATTCGTCTTGCCCTGTTCCTGCGCCCTTCGCGCGAATCGGGCGAGGCAGCCTGACGCGCTGCAACGCGACAGCTGTACTGACATGCATGCGCCGGCCGTACATACGTACGCCGGCGCATTGTTTTTTGGTCTAATCATTCTCCGCATCCCTCCCCCGCAGCGTCGCATGCTGAGCTAGAATGCAAAGCGCATTTTCTGGCAAGAAAGCTAATTCCCTTTCACTCAGCACTGAGAACACGATGCGACTACCAGCACTCACGATCTTCGCGGCACAACTCGCCCTGCTTGCCCTGCCGGCGGCGGCCTCCACGCCCATCACCCTCGACCAGGCCATGTCCCACCCCGACTGGATCGGCACCCCGGTGGAAACCGCCTGGTTCAGCTGGGACGGCAAGCAGGTGTATTACAAGCAGAAGCGCACCGGCTCGCCGATCCGCGACACCTGGCAGGTGGCGCAAGGCGGCAAGCCGAAGCTGGTGAGCGATCTTGAGGCCGCAAAGATCGACGGCGCCGACGTGGTCTACAACCCGGCCCAGACCCGCGTCCTGATGCTGCGTAACGGCGACCTGTTCGAGCGCGACCTGCGCAGCGGCGCGCTGGTGCAGATCACACGCGGCGCCAGCCGCCTCGAGTCGCCGCAGTATGCGAGCGACGAGCGCAGCGTCCAGTACCGCATCGGCACCGACTGGTACAGCTGGGACCGCACCACCCGCGTGGTGGGCCCGGTCGCCCTGCCGCGCGCTGCCAAGGACCCGGCCGTGAACGAGGACGATCCGCTGCGCGACCAGCAGCTGCGCCTGATCGCCACCCTCAAGCGCCAGAAAGACGAGCGCGACGCCCTGCGCGAGCGCATGAACGAACAGCGCCGCGCCGACCCGACCCTGCCCCCGGCCCCGATCTACCTGGGCGAGAAGGTCGCGATCGAAGGCAGCGTGCTGTCGCCCGACGGCCGCTGGCTGCTCGTGGTCACCGCACCGAAAGGCGCTGACAAGGGCCGCATCGGCAAGATGCCGCGCTATGTGACCGAATCGGGCTACGAGGAATTCGACGACCAGCGTCCGCGCGTGGGCCGCAACACGCCGGCGCCGCACGCACTCAAGCTGGTCGACCTGCGCACCAACAAGGTGCAGGACCTGTCCTTCGACGTCCTCCCCGGCGTCAATGTCGACCCGCTGGCCGAGCTGCGCGCCGCTGCCAAGAAGGAGCCGCTCAAGGGCAGCCGTCCGGTGCGCGTGCTCGAAGGCGCCGACGCCATCGAATGGAGCGCGAACGGCGCCAATGTCGCCGTCATGCTGCGTTCGGTGGACAACAAGGACCGCTGGATCGCCACCGTCGACCTGCAGGCTGCGAAACTCAAGCCGCTGCACCGCCTGAGCGACACCGCCTGGGTCAACTACGACAACAACGAATTCGGCTGGCTGCCGGACAACCGCACCCTGTGGTACCTGTCCGAGGAAAGCGGCTATTCGCACCTGTACACCCAGCCGGCAGAAGGTGGCGCCCCACGTGCCCTGACCTCGGGCAAGTGGGAAGCCTCGGACGTGCGCTGGTCGCATGACGGCAGCGTCGCCTACGTGATGTGCAACCGCGCCACCCCGGGCGACTACGAAGTCTGCGCCGTCAACGCGAAGGACGGCGCCGTGCGCGAAGTCACGAACCTGGACGGCGTCGAACGCTTCACCCTGTCGCCGGACGAGAAGAAGCTGCTGGTTCACTGGTCGAGCAGCTACACCCCGGTGCAGATCGCCACGGTGCCTGTGAGCGGCGGCGCTGCAGCCAAGCTGACCGACACCCGTACCGCCGAGTACAAGGCGCGCCAGTGGGTCGAGCCGCAATACGTAGCGGTGCCCTCGAGCGCCGGTGGCGATCCGGTCTGGGCCAAGCTGTACCGCCCGGCCCAGCTCGAGCCGGGCAAGAAGTATCCGGTCGTGATGTTCGTGCACGGCGCCGGCTACCTGCAGAACGTCAGCAAGCGCTACCCGAACTACTTCCGCGAGCAGATGTTCCACAACCTGCTGGTCCAGAAGGGCTATGTGGTGCTCGACATGGACTACCGCGCCTCCAAGGGCTACGGCAGCAAGTGGCGCACCGCGATCTACCGCCAGATGGGCCACCCGGAACTGGTCGACTACATCGACGGCGTGAACTACATGGTGGGCCAGCACCAGGGCGACGCCAAGAACGTCGGCGTCTACGGCGGCAGCTACGGCGGCTTCATGACCTTCATGGCCCTGATGCGCGCACCGGAGACCTTCAAGTCGGGCGCCGCGCTGCGCCCGGTGACCGACTGGGTGACCTACAACCATGGCTACACCGCGAACATCCTGAACACGCCGGACATCGACCCGGAGGCCTACCGGATCTCGTCGCCGATCGAGTACGCGGACAAGCTGCAGGGCCATCTCCTGATCGCCCACGGCATGATCGACGATAACGTGTTCTACCAGGACTCGGTGCGCATGGCGCAGCGCCTGATCGAGCTGAAGAAGGACAACTGGGAACTGGCCAGCTACCCGCTGGAGCGCCACGCCTACGTGCAGCCGGAAGCCTGGTACGACCAGTACCGCCGCATCTACCAGCTGTTCGAGCGCACGCTCAAGCAGTAATCGACGCGATACAGCAGTGATTGCAAGGGCGCCTGCGGGCGCCCTTGTTGCTTGAGCGCGAACGCAGCGCGCATGCGCCTGGCGCTACCATACGGCATGCCAGCCTTTCACCCTATCCTCCCCGGAGCCGCCATGCCCGCCTTCCGCGTACCAATCATGCTCGCCTTCCTGCTCGCCGCCGGCACCGTCCACGCCGAGATCCAGGTCTTTACCGGCCTGCCGGCAGGGGGCGGCCTGGACGCCCGCAAGGTGGTGGAAGCCCGCTACGGCAGCGCCACGCCCAACCTGGTGAAGCGGATCGAGGGCAGCCTCACCACGGCCACCGTGGAGAACACGGGCGGCGCCGCGGCCGGCGAAGCGGTTCCGGTCTCGTTCGGACAAGTGTTTGCGCCTGGCGTCCTCCAACCCGGCACTTCGCTGCACGGCAGGACGGCCGCCGGCACGGTCCCCCTTCAAATGGACGTCAAGGCGACCCACCCCGACGGGTCGGTGCGGCACGCGGTGATCTCGGCACTGGTCGCGCGGCCGGAAGCGCGCAAGCCGGTGGCCCTCGGCCTGTTCGCGGGAGCGGCCCCGGATGCGCACAAGAGCGCCGCGCCGGAAACGGAGCGGCCGGCCGTCGACGCGGTGGTCAGCGCCACCATCGATGGCAAGCGCTACAGCGCCACGCTCGATCGGCGCCCTGCGCAGCCGCCCAGGGACAGCTGGCTGGCCGGCCCCATCGCACACGAGTGGCATGCCGCCGTGCCGCTGCGCAGTGCCGCCGGCGAGGAGCATCCGCAGCTCGTGGCGCGCTTCGCGCTGCGCACCTATCCCGACGCCAGGCGAACCAGGGTCGACATCACCGTCGAAAACGCCTGGGCTTTCGAGCCGGGGGCCAGGAACTTTACTTACGACGCGCAGATCGTGCTCGATGGCGCTGCCGTGTACACGCGGCCCGGCCTGAACCACTACCACCACACGCGCTGGCGCAAGGTGTTCTGGGTCGGCGGCGATCCGGGCGTCGACGTGCATCCCAGCATGCAGGACCTGATGGCCAGCCGCGCGATCCCGAACTACGACCCCACGGTGCTGGTGGCGGAATCGGCCCTGGCCGACATGCAGGCGCGCTGGCAGGGTCCCCGCACCGAACCGATGGGCACCGGTGAAGCCATGCCTGCGATGGGAACCACGGGCGGGCGCGCCGACATCGGCCTGCTCCCGGGATGGGCGGCGATGTACGTGCTGAGCGCCGATGCGCGGGCCAGGAAGGTCACGCTGGGCACGGGCGACCTGGCCGGCAGCTTCTCCATGCACTTCCGGGACAAGCGCAGCGGACGGCCGGTGAGCGTGCGCGACTTTCCCTACATGACGATCCTGGGCCGTCCCGGCGACGCCATCAATCCGGCGACTGGTAAGTCCGAAGGTTTCCGCGGTTGCGAGACGCCGGGCAGCTGCGACAGCCCGAACCTGCACGACGTGCCGCACCAGCCGGAACTGGCTTATCTCCCCTATCTGGTCACCGGCGACCATTACTATCTCGAAGAACTGCAGTTCTGGGCGATGTACAACGCCTTCTCGTCGAATCCCTACTACCGCGAATTCGACAAGGGACTGCTCAAGCCGGACCAGGTGCGCGGCCAGGCATGGGGCCTGCGCACGCTGGCGCGCGCCGCCTATATCACGCCGGACGACGATCCGCTGAAAAAGCATTTCAGGCACATCGTCGACAGCAACCTGGCCTGGTACAACGCGCACTACACCGACAACCCGCAGGCCAACGCGCTGGGTGTCGTCGTCGATGGCTACGCGGTCGTGTACAAGAACGGCACCGCGCTGGCGCCGTGGCAGGACGATTTCTTCACTGCGGCGGTCGGCATGACAGCGGAACTCGGCTTCGACAAGGCCCTGCCGCTGCTGAAGTGGAAGGCCAGGTTCCCGGTCGCGCGCATGGTCGATCCGGACGCATGCTGGATCGACGGCGCGATCTACGACCTGAAGGTGCGCGACAGCGCAGGCAGCCCGTTCTACCGCAACTATGCCCAGGCCTACCGCGCCAGTCACGCCCCCGAGTTCCTTGCCCTACCCTGCGCCGGCGCAGACATGGCGGCGGCGCTCAAGCTGGCTGTGGGCGAAATGACCGGCTACTCCACCAGCGTGGTGGGCTACCCGTCGAACATGCAGCCGGCGCTCGCCTACAGCGCCGCCGTCGCAGGCGACGACGGACGCAAGGCGTGGGAACGCTTCATGGCGCGCAGCGTCAAGCCGGACTACGGCAACGGCCCGCAGTTCGCCATCGTGCCGCGCTGAGGCAGCCTTTACTCGGACTGCGCCAGGAAGTCGAGCAGCGTGAGCGCCACCACCTTGGTAGCCTTGCGCAGGTCGTCCAACACCAGCCGCTCGTCGGCCTTCTTGGCGTTCGATTCGGGCACCGTGCGCGGCCCGGCACCGTACAGCACCGCCGGGATGCCGCGCTCGCCGTACAGGCGCGCGTCCGCATACAGCGGCGTGCCCTGGGCCGTGATCTCTTCGCCCATGATGGCGCGGCCGTGGCGCTGCAGGCTGGCTACCAGCTGCTCCGAGCCGGGCAGCGGACGCAATGCGTGCGACAGTAGCAGGCGCCGGATCTCCAGGCGGATGCCCGGCATGCCTGCCACCGCATCCTCGATCAGCGCGCGCACCTGGGCCTCCACCGCCACCGGGTCTTCTTCCGGGATCATGCGGCGGTCCATCTTCATCACCACCTTGCCCGGCACCACATTCGTGTTCGTCCCGCCGTCGATGCGGCCGACCAGCATGGTGGGTGAATCGATGCCCGGCACGCCCGACTTGATCTTCTTCAGTTCCGGCAGCTGGCCGTAGATCGCGTTCAGGATGCGGGTGGCGGCCTGCAGCGCGTCCACCGCGGTCTCCGGCATCGCGCCGTGACCGGCCTTGCCGTGCACCGTGATCTCCAGCTGCAAACAAGCGTTGTGGGCGGTGACGATGTTGTAGCTGAAGCCGGCCGCGATCACGTAGTCGGGACGGGTCAGCCCCTGCTCCAGCAGCCAACCCGGGCCGAGCAGGCCGCCGAATTCCTCGTCATAGGTGAAGTGCAGCTCGAGCGCGCCGGTGAGCGGCAGGCCCAGCGCTTCCAGCGCGCGCACCGCGAACACATAGGTGGCGAAATCGCTTTTCGATACCGCCGCGGCGCGGCCGTAGATGGCGCCATTGTGAATCTCGGCGCCGTAGGGCGGCCTGGTCCAGCCCTCGCCCGGCGGCACCACGTCGCCATGCGCGTTCAAGGCCAGCGTCGGGCCTCCCGGCCCATACGGGCGGCGCACGATCAGGTTGGTGATGCTCGCCATGCCGTAGTCGCGCACCTCCTGTTCAGGTACCGCGTGCTTCTCGGCGTTCCAGCCGTACTGCGCGAGCATCTCCGCGACTGCGTCCGCGTGCGGCGCATTGTTGCCCGGCGGCGTGTCGGTCGGGATGCGGATCACCTGCTGCAGGAAGCCGACCTGTTCGTCGAAGTGCGCGTCGATCCATTCCAGGAGCTGTTGCTGTCGCTGGTCGTTCATTATTTCTGTCCTGTTTTTGCGCCGGTTTCGAACCAGGCGCCGACTTGCGCCCGTTCGGCATCGGTCATGTGGGTAAGGTTCGCCAGCGGCATCGCTTTCAGCTGCACCGTCTGCTGGTAGATACGCTGAGCGTTCTGGCTCACGAGTTCGGGGGTGTGCAGCATCACGCCGCCCGGCGCCGTCGCGAAGCCCGGCTGTGTCGGCTGCTGCGCATGGCAGGACACGCAGCGCTGGTCGATGATGGTGCGGACCTGGGCGAAGCGCGCTGCCTCGTCCTGCCCCGCTGCGGCCTGGCTCCCTGCCGGCGCCTTTGGCGCGATGGCAAAGGCGAGCAGCGCCAGCAGCGCCACGCCCGCCGCCGGATACTTCCACGCGATACGGCCCTTGTGGCGCAGGTTGAAGAAGTGGCGGATCAGCACACCGGCCGCCATGATCACGCCCAGCACCGCCCATGAGTATTCGTGGCGGTAGGTCATCGCATAGTGGTTGCTGATCATGATGAACAGCACCGGCAGCGTGAAGTAATTGTTGTGAACACTGCGCTGCTTGGCCTTGATGCCGTGGATCGGGTCCGGCTTCTGGCCCGCCAACATGGCCTTGACCATCTTGCGCTGGCCGGGAATGATCAGCATCGCCACGTTCGCCACCATCATGGTGCCGATCATCGCCCCCACGTGCAGGTAGGCGGCGCGGCCGCTGAGCAGGTGCGTCAGCACATAGCTGCTGGCCACCAGGAAGGCGAAGATGGTGACGCCGAAAGCCAGATCGTGCCTGCCCAGCGGGGAGCGGCACAGCAGGTCGTAGACGATCCAGCCGACCACCAGGCTTCCCAATCCGATGCCGACCGCCTGCCAGCTGGTGAGGTCCGCCACGCTGCGGTCGACCATCATGGCTTGCGCATTCAGGTAGTAGACGATGACCAGCAGCGCGAAGCCCGACAGCCAGGTGGAATACGCTTCCCACTTGAACCAGTGGAGCTCCTTTGGCAGCTCGGCGGGCGCCACGAGGTATTTCTGCGGGTTGTAGAAGCCGCCGCCGTGCACGGCCCACAATTCACCTGCGACGCCCTTCTTCGCCAGCTCCGAACCCGGCGCCGGCGGGCGGATCGTGTTGTCGAGCCAGACGAAGTAGAAGGAAGCGCCGATCCAGGCGATGCCCGTGATGATGTGCAGCCAGCGCACCAGCATGTTGAACCATTCCAAAGCATACGGGCCGAGATATCCGAAACCATCCATAGGAGGCGTCCTTATTGAGTATCCCTCGAAGATAGCTTGATTTCATTTTCTGCAACATGAAATTTAGCGTATATTCAACATATCTGTATTGATATACGCGCCCATGGCCAGCCTGCCCCAGCACCTCGACCTGCACCTGATCCGCATCCTCTATTTGCTGCTGCAGGAGAAGAACGTGTCGCGCGTCGCCCTCAAGCTGAACCAGCCGCAGCCATCGATCTCGGCTTCGCTGCGCAAACTGCGCGAGCTGACCGGCGATCCGCTCTTGGTGCGCGGTGCGCGCGGCATGGTGCCGACCCAGCACGGCGAGAGCCTCATGAAGCCGGCCAAGCGCATCCTGGACGAAGCCGAGAGCCTGTTCGTGCGCAAGTCTCCCTTCGTGCCGGAAGAAGCGACGCGCACCTTCCACATCGCCGCGCCCGACTACCTCGACACCCAGTTCCTGCCGGGCGTGGTGGCCGCCCTGCGCCGCGGTTCGCCCAACAGCAAGGTGGTGATCCATAGCCTGGGCCCCGGCCTGGATTACCTGCGCATGCTGTCCGACGGCGAGATGGACCTGGTGATCGCCAACTGGGACGAGCCGCCCGCGCACCTGCACATGTCCAAGCTGTTCGAAGACCCGATCATCTGCACCATGCGCGCCGACAGCCCGTATGCGCGGCGCACCGCCGCCGATGGCATGACGGTCGAAGACTACCTGTCGCTGCCGCACGTGGCGCCCTCGCAGATGCTGCCCGGTTACCACGGCGTGATCGACGCCCACCTCGACCGCATGGGCATGCAGCGCAAGGTGGCGGTCGAGTCGCCCTATTTCGGCGTGATCCCCTACATGCTGACCCAGAGCGACCTGGTGCTCACCACCGGACGCCAGTTCATCCGCTTCTACGAACGCACGCTGCCCCTGAAAAGCTTCGCGGTGCCGATCAAGTTCCCGCCGATGCGCTTCTACCAGCTGTGGCACCAGCGCGTGCACCAGTCGTCCGAGCACAAATGGCTGCGCGACCAGGTCAGCGCCGCGGCGCGGGCGCTGGTACCGAAGTAAGCGCAATACCGGCTATGCGCCCGCGCGTATGAGCTGGAAGCTTGCAGGATTTATCATCATGGACTCGAATGAGGCGATGCACACCATGACTACCCTGTCGGATCTGAACACTTGCGAACCCGGCGCCTTCGTGGAGGCACTGCGCGGCATCTATGAACACTCCCCCTGGATCGCCGAGCGCGCGGCCGGCAAGCGGCCCTTTGCCAGCCTGGCTGCGCTCAAGCTGGCCCTGCAGGACGTGGTGACGCAGGCGGACGAGGACGAGCAGCTGGCGCTGCTGCGCGCCCACCCTGAGCTGGCCGGCAAGGCGGCCATCGCGGGCGAGCTGACGGCGGAATCGACGGGCGAGCAGGCCGCGTCCGGCCTGAACCGCTGCAGCCCGGACGAATACGCCCGGCTGCACGAACTCAATGCCCGGTACAGCGAGAAATTCGGCTTTCCCTTCATCTTGGCGGTGAAGGGACCGACGGGACGCGGCCTCACGCGCGCCGCCATCATCGAGACCTTTGCGCGGCGCCTGAAGAACACCCGTCCTGATGAGATGCTTGAGTGCCTGCGCCAGGTGCACCGCATCGCCGAGATCCGCCTGAACGAACTGCTGGGCGTGCAGTTGCGCTTCGGGCCGCAGGTGATGGACTGGGCCGAAACGCTCGGCGCCATCAGCGACGATGAAAACGGACTGACCTGCGCCTACATGACCCCGGCCCACCAGCGCAGCGCGCAGCAGCTGCGCGACTGGATGATCGAGGCCGGCATGGAAGCGCACATCGACGCGGTCGGCAACGTGGTCGGGCGCTACGCGGCCGCGCAGCCGGATGCCAAGACCTTGCTCACGGGCTCGCACTACGACACGGTGCGCAACGGCGGCAAGTACGACGGCCGGCTCGGCATCCTGCTGCCGATCGCCCTGGTGCGCCACCTGAACGAGCGGGGCGAGCGCCTGCCCTTCCACCTGGAGGTGATCGGCTTTGCGGAAGAAGAAGGCGTGCGCTTTCGCAGCACCTTCCTGGGCAGCAGCGCGATCACGGGGCGCTTCGACCCGGTGCTGCTGGACCAGCAGGACAGCGAGGGCGTCACCATGCGCGCGGCGCTGCAGGCTGCCGGCCACGATCCCGCGCAGATCGGGACGATCGCACGCGATCCTGCATTGCTGCTGGGCTTTGTCGAGGTCCATATCGAACAGGGACCGGTTCTATTGGGACGTGGCCTGCCCGTGGGCGTTGTCACGGCGATCGCCGGCAGCTCGCGCTATTTGCTGGAACTCTCCGGCGTGGCCAGCCATGCCGGTACCACGCCGATGGGCATGCGGCGCGACGCCGCCGCAGCGGCTGCCGAGATCGTGCTGCTGGTCGAGCAGCGCTGCAGCGGTCGCGGCTCGCTGGTCGGCACGGTCGGCCAGCTCGAAGTGCCGGCCGGTTCGGTCAACGTGATCCCCGGCCAGTGCCGGCTGTCGCTCGATATCCGCGCGGCCAGCGACGGGGAGCGCCTGGCGGCAGTGGACGATATCCTGGCGGGGATAAGCGCCATCTGCGCCCGGCGCGGCATCGAGGAAAAGCTGTGGAAGCTGGTCGAGGCCGACGCCGCTCCCTGCGCGCCGCCTCTGATGGACGGCCTCGGCGCCGCGATCGAAGCGGCCGGCCTGCCGCGCTTCGACCTGCTGTCCGGCGCCGGCCACGACGCCATGGAGATGGCGAAGATTACCGAGGTGGCGATGCTGTTCACCCGCTGCGGCAATGGCGGCATCAGCCACAATCCGCTGGAGACCATGACGGCGGACGATGCCGAGATCGCGGGCGAGGTGCTGCTGGACTTCCTGCGACGTTACACATACGCATGACGAATGGCACATGCGGCCGGCGCGCCGCATCCCGACAATAGGGGTACACGCTGCATCTCGGTGACGCAGCGGACCACATTGATCGGAAAAGCCACATGAACAAACGCGTCTCTGCAATCCTCCTCGCCCTGCCATTGTTCGCCAGCCTGTCCGCGCACGCGGCCGGGCCGGACGACACCCGCTTCTATGCCGGCATCGCGACCGGCCAGTCGAAGTCGACCCTCGAAAACCCCGACGGCGAACGCTTCAGCAGCAAGAACCATCCCCTGCGCGTCAAGCTGTATGGCGGACTCGCACTGAGCGAGCACCTGGCGCTGGAAACCGGTTACGCAGGCGTGGCGAGCAGGTACAAATTCGACCGCGACATGCTCGACACCGCCCAGGATCCACGGCTGTCATCGCGCGCCCTCTACGCGGCCGTGAAAGGCTCGGTGGCCGTCAGCGACAAGGTGTCGCTGCACGCCAAGCTGGGCGTGGCGCACAGCCGCTTCGAGATATCGAACGCCGGCCAGCTTGACGGTACGGTCAGCGGCACCAAGCCGATGTTCGGCGTCGGCGCCTCGTACAAGCTGACGGAGAACGTCGCCGCCACGCTCGAATTCGAACACTACGGCACGGTACGCGAGAAGGACGTCAAGCTGAGCCAGCGACAGCTGCAGGCCGGTCTGCGCTTCGGCTTCTGACGGGGATGGCCGGGCGCCGCCCGGCCATCCGCTAGAATGCAGCACCCTTTTCAATCCATGAGTTCATGACGCAAGAGCCGACCGTCAGCAAGCTGCCCACTGTTCCGCCCTGGATCATCGCCGTCGCGGCCGCACTGCTGTTCGGCGGGCTCGACGTCGCGGCCGCGCTGGCCGGCCGCATCTCCCTGCATAACCCGCTCGGCCTGGCGGCAGTCGCCCTCACCGGCGACTGGCGCGGCGATATCAGCCCGTCCCATGTGCCCCTGGCTTTCCAGCTGTTCGTGGCAGCCAAGGCGGCGGGGTGCGCCCTGTTCGCCCTGCTGCCGGGCGCCGCCTGCCTGGCCAGGACGCCGCGCCGCCGCCTGGTCCTCCTCGGCCTGCTGGTCGCTTGCGCGGTGCTGCTCGATTCGATCGCGCTGCACGTGCTCGTCGCCGCCCATCTCGGCCTGCTGCTGCCTTGGCGCCACGGTTTGTGGATGCTGCTGGCGCAGTACCTGGCGGGCGTTGCGGTGGACACCCTGCTGGTGCTGGATCTGGGCGTACGCCTGGGTGAAGCGCCGCGCTGGTCACTGCTTGCCTATGTCTCGGCCGAACGGACCATCGCGGCGGCGGGCTACCTGGCCGCCCGCCTGGTCCTGCGCGAACACCGGATGCGTCGTGCGCTGGCCACGGCGCATGCGCAGATGCTGGCGACCCGGTCGCTGCTGGCCGAGACGGTGCGCGGCGCCGAGCGCCTGCGCATCGCACGCGACCTGCACGATGCGGTCGGCCACCACCTCACCGCCCTGAACCTGCACCTGGACCTGGCGCTGCGCCAGTCGCGCGAAGCGGCGCCGCCCGCCCTCATCACGGCGCGCGACGCCGGCGGCCAGCTGCTGGCCCAGGTGCGCAACGTCGTCTCCGGCAGCCGCCAGGACCAGGACATCGACCTGGAACAGGCGATCCGCCTGCTGTGCGACGGCATCCCGGGGCTGGCGATCGGCCTGCACGTCGATCCCGCGGCCGCCCGTCACCCGGCGCCCGTCGCGCACGCCCTGTTCTGCTGTATCCAGGAAGCCGTGACCAACGCCCTGCGCCACGCGCATGCGCGCCGGCTCGACATCGCGCTGGCGCTGCAGGACGGCGCCACCGTGGTCCGGGTGGCCGACGACGGGCATGGAAACGCCGCCCTGGCCGAAGGTAATGGCCTGCGCGGCATGCGCGAACGGCTCGCCGACCTGGGCGGCGAGCTGCATTACGGCGCCCGTGCCGGCGGCGGCTTCGCGCTCGAGCTGCGCCTGCCCCCGCGGGAGGTGGCGGCGTGATCCGCGTGGTGCTGGTCGACGACCAGACCCTGGTGCGCAGCGGCATCCACGGCCTGCTCGCGCTGACGGACGACATCCGCGTCGTCGCGGAAGCGGAGGACGGGGTGAAGGCCAGGCAGGTGCTGGCGCAGGCCGGCGCGGACGTCCTGCTGCTCGACGTGCGCATGCCCGGCTGCGGCGGCATCGAGCTGCTGCGGGAACCCGCTTGCACCCTGCCGCCGACGATCATGCTGACCACCTTCGACGACGAAGACGCCATGTTCGAGGCCATGCGCCTCGGTGCGCGCGGCTTCGTGCTCAAGGATATCTCGCTCGAGCGCCTGGCCGAGGGCATCCGGCAGGTTGCGGCTGGCGGCACGCTGTTCCGGCCCGCGCTGACGGAACGCGTCCGCTCCTCCTTCGCGCGCGGGGGCACGGCGGCCATCCCCGGCGTGCTGACGCAACGCGAGACCGAAGTCTTGGCCCTGGTGGCCGGGGGATTGAGCAATGCCGAAATCGCCGCCCACCTGGGCTCGAGCGAAGGCACCGTGAAGAATCACGTCTCCAGCATCCTGTCGAAGCTAGGCGTGCGCGACCGCGTGCGTGCCGTCCTGCGGGGGATCGAGCTAAGTCTGATCTGAAGCGGTCAGGCCTTTATTCCTTCTTGGGCGTGATGCGCAGGATCGCCAGGATCACCAGCGCGAACAGGGCGCTCAGCACCGCGGTCGCTTCGCGTCCCATGCCGGCCGCGATGCCGACCGCCGCGGTCAGCCACACGCTGGCGGCCGTGGTCACGCCCTTCACGTCGTCTTTCTGGTGATGCTTGAGGATGGCGCCGGCGCCGATGAAGCCGATGCCTGCCGTGACGCCCTGCAGGACGCGCGAGACGTCGCCGATCTCCATCCCCGCCTGCAGCGGAATCAGCACGAACAGGGCCGAGCCGAGCGACACCAGCATGTGGGTGCGCAGGCCAGCCGAGGCGCCGACCGACTCGCGCTCGTAGCCGAGCAGGCCGCCGAGGACGACGGCAACCAGGAGGCGCAGCACGATGCGCGTGATGTCCTCCACGTTGCCGAGGTCGGAAAATTCAAACAGTATCGTATTCCAGCTGCGCTCCAGCCAATCCATGCGGCATCTCCCAGGTTACCCCAGGATCATGCCATTTTTACAAGGAAGCTGTCGCCCGCGTCCGGTTGGCCTTGCGTTCAAGCCTGGCGGCGACGGCGCGCGACCAGGCCAGCCAGTCCAGCCAGGCCGAGCAGCGCCAGCGAGGTCGGTTCCGGCACGGCGTTGGACCTGATTTCGCGTACCTGGGCGGCGCTCAGCACGCTATCGAAGACTTGCACGTCCGCGATCGAACCCGAGAACCAGTTGATACCGGTGGCCAGGCCGCCGATGGCGAGCAGGTTTTGGTTGGCACGGGTCATGTCTTTCGAAGCGGCAACGACCTTCGAATTGCTCAGCACGCCATCGAGGTAAAGCGACATGGTTCCGGTGTTCATTTGCCAGCTTGCGTTGACCAGGTGCCATTGGTTGTCATTGACGCTGGTGGCGGTGGTGATCGTCGTGTCCGGCCAGCCGATGCCGAAGCCGATCTTGTTGTTCATGAAGCTCAGGCCCCAGTCGGTCGTCACGCCGCCGCGCTCGGCATCGACCAGGCCCATGCCTTCGTACCACTGGGATACACCCTGCGGACTGGTGGCGCCCGTCTTCATCCAGAACGACACGCTGAAGTCGCCGGAAATCGCGGCCATGCTCGTCGAGCGGAGATAGCCACTGCTGTTGAAAACAGCGGCCTTGCCCGTGACGCCAGCCGGCGCGGACGCATAACTGAAGCTGCCGGCCTGTGCCATCGACTTCGGCTTCGAACCGGTGTCGAGGGTGTTGTTATTAAAAATAAAGTGATCGACAGGGATAGGCAATGCGGCGGCGCTGCCCGTGACGGCGACCAGGGCGAGACCTGCGGCGATACTGAGAATATTGCTCATTGCTAAGATTCCTTATCATATATTTACGATAAAGGATTAAAAGCAATATTTATGCCAAGAAAATAATCATGATTTTAATCAAGCACTTGTTGACAGGACGTGGCAACGGCCGCAAGCAAGTGTAAATATTCCCGACAGTAGCATTCAGCTCGCGACGCCGGCCCGCTCGAGCATCGCATGCAGCAGCACGTTGCAGCCGGCTTCCAGGTGGGCCGGCTGGGCGTCCTCGATCTCGTTGTGGCTGATGCCGTCCTTGCAGGGCACGAAGATCATGCCGGAGGGGGCCACGCGCGCGGCATAGATGGCGTCGTGCCCGGCGCCGGACACCACGTCCATGCTCGAATAACCCAGCTTTTCGCTTGCCTTGCGCACCGCGTTCACGCAATCCGGGTGGAAGGGGCAAGGCGGATAGTAGGAGACGCGCTCGATGTCGATGCCCAGGCCGCTCTCGGCGCGCGTCTTCGCAACAAACGCCAGCATCTCTTCATGCATCGTGTTCAGCAAGGCCTCGTTCACGTTGCGCAGGTCGATGCTGAACTTGACCTGGCCCGGGATCACGTTGCGGCTGTTCGGGAAGACCTGCACCATGCCCACCGTCCCGCGGCCATAGGGCGGGTAGCGGTTCGCGATCTGCACCACCTCCTGCATGATGCCGGTCGCGACCTGCAGCGCGTCGCGGCGCAGGCCCATCGGGGTCGGGCCGGCGTGCGCTTCCATGCCCGTCACCGTGCAGTCGTACCAGGACAGGCCCATCACGGCCGGCACCACGCCGATCACCTTGTCGGCGTCTTCCAGTACCGGGCCCTGTTCGATGTGGGTCTCGAAATAGGCGCCGATCGGGTGCTTGCCGGGCACCTCGTCGCCCAGGTAGCCGATGCGTTCCAGTTCGTCGCGCACGCTTTTCCCCTCGACGTCGCGGGCGGCGTAGGCGGTCTCCAGGCTGAAGGCACCGCAGAACACACCGGAACCCATCATCACGGGCACGAAGCGCGATCCCTCTTCGTTGGTCCAGAACGCGACTTCGATCGGCGCCTCGGTCTGGATGTTCAAGTCGTTCAGGGTGCGCACCACTTCCAGCCCGGCCAGCACACCGTAGTTGCCGTCGAACTTGCCGCCGGTCGGCTGGGTGTCGACGTGGCTGCCGGTGACGATCGGGAACAGCGAGGGGTTGCGCCCTTCGCGCCGCATGAAGACGTTGCCGATCTGGTCGACCGTCACTTCCAGGCCCGCCTCGCGTCCCCACTTCACCACCAGGTCGCGGCCCTGGCGGTCCAGGTCCGTCAGGGCCAGGCGCTTGACGCCGCCCTTCTCGGTAGCGCCGATGGCGGCCAGGTCCATCAGCGACTGCCACAGGCGCTCGCCCTTGATCCTCAGTTCGTTCATGGTTTCCTCTCAGGCGGTGGTGGCGGTAAAGGCGGGACGCGGGACGTAGCGGCCGGCGCCGCGTTCGGCGCGCAGCTCGCCACGTTCGAACACCAGCTTGCCGGCGGCCACCGTATGGCTCGGGATGCCGCGCACGCTGCGGCCCTCGAACACGTTGAAGCCACCCTTGGCGAACTGCGTCGCGGCCGAGATAGTGCGGCTGCCGTTCGGATCCCAGACCACGATATCGGCATCCGCCCCGGCCGCGACCAGGCCCTTGCGCGGGTACATGTTGAAGATCTGGGCCGCGTTGGTGGAGGTGACGCGCACGAATTCCGAAGGCGTGAGCAGGCCTGCATTGACGCCCGCATCCCAGATCACCGCCATGCGCTCCTCGACGCCGCCGCAGCCGTTCGGGATCCTGGTGAAATCGTCCTTGCCGGCCGCCTTCTGCTCGGCGCAGAAGGTGCAGTGGTCGGTCGCCGTGGTGTGCAGGTTCCCGCCCTGCAGGCCCTGCCACAGTGCCTGCTGGTGATGGCGGCTGCGGAAGGGTGGGCTCATCACGTGGCCGCGCGTGAAGTCCGGGTCGGGGTGGCGGTAGACGCTGTCGTCGATGACCAGGTGGCCGGCCAGGGCCTCGCCATACACGCGCTGTCCTTTTGCGCGCGCCCGCGTAATCGCCTCCAGCGACTCGGCGCAGGACACGTGCACGATGTAGACCGGCGTGCCGAGCACGTTGGCGATGGCGATCGCGCGGTTGGCGGCTTCCGCCTCGACCTCCGGCGGACGTGACAGCGGGTGCGCTTCGGCGCCGCGGATGCCCTTCTGGAGCAGCTCCTGCTGCAACTGGTAGACCAGTTCGCCGTTCTCCGCATGGACGGTCGGGATCGCGCCGAGTTCCAGCGAGCGGCGGAAGCTTTTCACCAGGGTCTCGTCGTCGGCCATGATCGCGTTCTTGTAGGCCATGAAGTGCTTGAAGCTGTTGACGCCATGCTCGCGCACCAGCACGCCCATCTCTTCATGCACCGATTGATCCCACCAGGTGACGGCGACGTGGAAGGTGTAGTCGCCGGCCGATTTCTCGGCCCAGCCGCGCCAGGTGTGGAAGGCTTCCAACAGCGACTGTTTTGGGTCAGGGATGACGAAGTCGATGATGGTGGTGGTGCCGCCCGCCAGCCCGGCCGCGGTGCCGGTGAAGAAGTCGTCCGCCGTGACCGTCCCCATGAAGGGCAGCTGCATATGGGTGTGGGGATCGATCCCGCCCGGCATCACGTACTGGCCGCCGGCGTCGACGATGGTGGCCCCGCCTGGGGCCTCCAGGTTCTCGCCGACCGCCGCAATCTTGTCGCCCACACAGAGCACGTCGGCGCGGAAGGCCCGGTCGGCGTTCACGACGGTACCGCCACGGATCAGGATCGTCATCAGGTTCTCCCTCGTTTCAGGATTGGTGCGCCGAAAGAAGCGGCACGCGGTGGCCCTTCATCATGGCGCCGTAGACGATGGCCGCGATGGCGACGCCGACGAACCATGCATAGGTATAAATGGTCTTGAACGCCTCGCCCACGTCCGGGAAGGATGCCGGGAAGGCGGCGTTCAGGAAGCCCGGGATGTTGGGCGCCACGCCCAGCACGAAGGCGACGATGGCCGCCATGTTCCAGCCGTTCCGGTACGAATAGATGCCGTCGTCGCGGTACATCTGGTCGACGTCGAGCTTCGTTCTACGCACCAGGTAGTAGTCGACGATCAGGATGCCGGCGATCGGCCCGAGCAGCGCCGAGTAGCCCACCAGCCAGGTGAAGATGTAGTTCTGGGTGGTCTCCAGGATCTTCCAGGGCATCATGACCAGGGCCAGGCCGGCGGTGATGTAGCCGCCCATGCGATAGCTGATGGCGCGCGGCGCCAGTGCGGAAAAATCGTAGGCCGGGCCGACAAGGTTGGCCGCCAGGTTGACGCTGACCGTATCGACCAGCAGCACGATCAGCGCCACCAGCACGGCCGTGCCTTCCATGCGGCTGGCCAGGTCGACCGGGTCCCACAAGGCCTTGCCGTACAGGACCACCGTGGCCGAAGTGACGATCACCGCCAGCGCTGCCAGCAAACCCATCGGCACCGGCAACCCCACGGTCTGGCCGACCACCTGGTCGCGCTGGGTCTTCGCAAAACGGGTGAAGTCGGGGATGTTCAGCGCCAGCGTGGCCCAGAAGCCGATCATGGCGGTGAGCGAAGGCCAGAACACCTGCCAGAACTGGCCCTCCTTCGGCCCGCCGGCAACAAAAGCCGAGGGACGATCGAGCAGCGGGCCGAAGCCGCCGGCGCGCTCGTACACCCACCACAGCAGCACGAAGCAGATCGCGATCTTCAAAGGCGCGGTCCAGGTCTCGAGTTTGCGGATCGATTCGATGCCGTGCACGATGAAGTAGAGCTGGATCGCCCAGAAGGCGAGGAAACAGAGCAGCTGCGCCAGGTTGATGCCCAGGCCCGCGATCGGCTCGCCCCCGATCGGCGCGCCGTTCATCACACCCAGCAGCGTGTAGATCATGCTGCCGCCGAACCAGGTCTGGATGCCGTACCAGCCGCAAGCCACGATGGCGCGCATCAGGGCGGGCAGTTTGGCGCCGCGGGTGCCGAAGGAGGTGCGCGCCAGCACGGCATAGGGAATGCCGTACTTGGTGCCGGCGTGGCCGATCAGCAGCATCGGCACCAGCACGATGGCGTTGGCGAGGAAAACCGTCCACACCGCCTGCCAGGCCGACATGCCCGATTCGATCAGGCTGGCGGACAGCGTATAGGCGGGGATGCACATCACCATGCCGACCCACAGTGCGGCGAAGTGGTACCAGCGCCAGGTGCGCTGCGCGGCCCCGGTGGGGGCCAGGT
Source organism: Massilia sp. IC2-477 (assembly GCF_020707265.1). Taxonomy (GTDB): domain Bacteria; phylum Pseudomonadota; class Gammaproteobacteria; order Burkholderiales; family Burkholderiaceae_D; genus Telluria. The sequence goes on along the minus strand of NZ_JAJFEQ010000001.1, from coordinate 231,458 downwards.
CGTGGTTCCAGAGTTCGGAGCTTGCGTTGTGTTGCGTCGTCACGTGGGCCTCTCCTGGTCGGTTGCCGATTGTGCAACCGAGTGTAGCGCAATCGTCTGTACAAAGGTGTCGCGTGCGGGGTCGGGTGTTTACACCACTACCGGCTCGGCACGCGGGTTGCGCGGGTCCTGGGTCCAGTTCATGTAAGGCTTGCCGGTTTCCTGCGGCACCATGGTGATGCAGGCCTCCACCGGACAGGTGATTTCGCACAGGTTGCAGCCCACGCACTCGGCCTCCTTCACCTCGTAGCGGCGGTTGCCGACATTGTCCACAGCGCGTGCGATGGCCTGGTGCGAGGTGTCCTCGCAGGCCACGTAGCACTTGCCGCACTTGATGCACTTGTCCTGGTCGATGTGGGCAATCACCTGGTAGTTCATGTCCAGGTACTTCCAGTCGGTAGTGTTCTGCACCGCCTTGCGCGAGAAGGCGGCGATGTTCGCGTAACCCTGGCTGTCCATCCAGCGCGACAGGCCATCCTTCATCTCTTCGACGATGCGGAAGCCGTGCAGCATGGCGGCCGTGCAGACCTGCACGCTGCCGGCGCCGAGCGCGATGAATTCGGCCGCGTCGCGCCAGCTGCCGATGCCGCCGATGCCGGAGATCGGGAGATTGCGGGTTTGCGGGTCGCGCGCGATCTCGGCCACCATGTTGAGCGCGATCGGCTTGACCGCCGAGCCGCAGTAGCCGCCGTGGGTGCTGGCCCCGCCCACGATCGGAAAGGCCACCATGCGGTCGAGGTCGAGGTGGGTGATCGAATTGACCGTATTGATCAGGGAGACCGCATCCGCCCCGCCGGCCAGCGCCGCGCGCGCCGGGTGGCGCACGTCGGTGATGTTGGGCGTGAGCTTGACGATCACCGGCAGGCGCGTGTGCTTCTTGCACCAGCTGGTGACCATCTGGACGTAGTCCGGCACCTGGCCCACGGCCGCGCCCATGCCGCGCTCGGGCATCCCGTGCGGGCACCCGAAATTCAGCTCGATGCCGTCGGCGCCGGTGGCTTCCACCAGCGGCAGGATCGCCGCCCACGGCGCCTCTTCGCAAGGCAGCATCAGGGACACGATCACGGCGCGGTCCGGCCAGTCCTTCTTGACCTGGGTGATCTCTTCCAGGTTGATGGCCAGGCTGCGATCGGTGATCAGCTCGATGTTGTTGAAGCCGATGACTTCGCGGTTCTTGCCGTAGTGGGCCGAGTAGCGCGAAGAGACATTCACCGCCGGCGGGTCTTCGCCCAGGGTCTTCCACACCACCCCGCCCCACCCCGCCTCGAAGGCGCGCACGACGTTGTAGGCCTTGTCGGTGGGCGGCGCGGAGGCCAGCCAGAACGGGTTCGGACTCTTGATGCCGCAGAAATCGATGCTCAGGTCTGCCATGCTGCCTCCATAGTGGTGCCGATATGCGCCTGGATGTCCTGGTGGATGCACAGGGCCGCCAGCTTGCCGTGCTGGACCGCCTGCACGGTCAGGTCCTGGCCCGGCGCCACGCAGTCGCCGCCCGCATAGATGCCGGGGATCGCGGTGCGGAAACGCTCATCGATCCGGAGTCGGTCGCCCTCGCGCGACAGTTCCCGTGCCAGCGGTTCGACCAGGCCGTCTTCGCTCATGCTCTGCCCAATGGCCTTGAACACGGCGTCGGCCGCGATCTCGATGTAGCCGCCGGTACGCACCAGGCGGCCCTCTTCCATGCGGGTCTGCTCGAAGCGCATGCCGGATACCCGGCCCGCCTCGTCCAGCAGCACCTCGAGCGGCGCGGCCCAGGTGCGGATGCGCACGTAGTTCGCCTTGGCGATCTCGATCTCGTGGCCGGTGGCGCTCATCGACTCCAGGCCGCGGCGGTAGACCAGGGTCACGTCTTCGGCTCCCAGGCGCTTGATCTGCACCGCCATGTCGATCGCCGTGTTGCCGGCGCCGATCACGACCGCGCGGCGCGGCACCGGCAAGGTGGACAGGTCGCTGGCCTGGCGCAGCGCGGCGATGTAGTCGATCGCCGCCATCAGGCCAGGAGCGTCTTCGCCGGTCAGGCCGAGTGCGCGGCTGGCCTGCAAACCGATACCCAGGAAGACCGCGTCATAGCGGGTGTGCAGCTCGGCCAGGCTGAGGTTCTCGCCCAGCTTGCGGCCGTATTCGATGTGGATGCCGCCGATCGACATCAGGAAGTCCACTTCGCGCTGGGCAAAGTCGCCCGGCAGCTTGTATTTGGCGATCCCGTATTCGTTCAGGCCACCGGCTTTCGGGCGCGCCTCATAGACCACCACGTCGTTGCCCAGCATGGCCAGGCGGTGCGCGCAGGACAGGCCGGCCGGGCCGGCGCCGACCACGGCGATCACCTTGCCGGTGGCGGGAGCCCGCTGGAAGGGATGGCCGGCGAAACTGGCATTGTCGATTGCGTAGCGCTGCAGCAGGCCGATGCGCACCGGCTCGCGCTCGGCCGGGTTGTTGCGTACGCAGGCATGCTCGCACAGGATCTCGGTCGGGCACACCCGGGCGCAGCTGCCCCCGAAGATGTTGGCCTTCAGGATGCCGTGGGCGGCGCCATCGATGTTCCCGTCGTGGATGTTCTTGATGAAGCTGGCGACGTCGATGCCGGTCGGGCAGGCGTTCATGCAGGGGGCGTCGTAGCAGTACAGGCAGCGCGCCGCCTCGACGGCGGCCTGGCGGGCCGTGAGGGGCGGCGCCAGGTCGGTGAACTGCAGGGCGAGCTCGCCGTTCGACCCCGCCGCGGGCGGCAGGTGCTGGAGTGATTCGATCATGTGCATCCCTTCTTGTTGTTGGTCGACGACATGCTGCTGCACCCCACGGGTGCCGAATTACTTCATCTGCGGGAAAGCGAACTCCGGCCCGCTGCTGGCAGTATTGGGCCAGCGCTCCATCACCGCCTTGTGGCGGGTATAGAAGCGCACGCCTTCGGGACCGTAGGCATGATGGTCGCCGAACAGGCTGCGCTTCCAGCCGCCGAAGCTGTTGAAGGCCATCGGTACCGGCAGCGGCACGTTCACGCCCACCATGCCGACTTCGATCTGGCGCACGAACTCGCGCGCCACGCCACCGTCGCGCGTGAAGATGGCCACGCCATTGCCGTATTCGTTGGCGTTGATGAGTTCCACCGCCCGGCCCACGTCCGGCAGGCGCACCACGCACAGCACCGGGCCGAAGATCTCTTCCTGGTAGATTGTCATGTCGGGCGTGACATGGTCGAACAGGGTGCCGCCGACAAAGAAGCCGTTCGGGCAGCCGTCCACGCGGCAGCCGCGGCCGTCCACCACCAGCGTCGCGCCCTGCTCCACCCCTTGGCCGATCAGGCGCTCGATGCGTTCCTTGGCGGCGCTGGTGACCACCGGCCCCATCTCCGCCCCCTCGGCCATGCCGTCGTTGATCTTGAGCGTCGCGGTGCGCTCGGCCAGTGCGGCGACCAGCCGGTCGCCGGCGTCGCCGATGGCCACCGCCACCGAGATCGCCATGCAGCGCTCGCCGGCCGAACCGTAGGCCGCGCCGATCAGGGCGTCGACCGCCATGTCCATGTCGGCGTCCGGCATCACCACCATGTGGTTCTTGGCGCCGCCCAGGGCCTGCACGCGCTTGCCCTTGGCCGAGCCACGGGAATAGATGTACTCGGCGATCGGCGTCGAGCCCACGAAACTGATGGCCTGGACGTCCGGATGGTCGAGCAGCGCATCGACCGCCACCTTGTCGCCCTGGACCACGTTGAACACACCGTCAGGGAGGCCGGCCTCCTGCAGCAGCCGGGCATGCAGCAGCGAAGGCGAGGGATCGCGTTCGGAAGGTTTCAGCACGAAGGTGTTCCCGCACGCCAGCGCAATAGGGAACATCCACATCGGCACCATCACCGGGAAGTTGAACGGGGTGATGCCGGCCACCACGCCGAGCGGCTGGCGCATCGACCAGGCGTCGATGCCGCGCGCGATCTGGTCGGTGAACTCCCCTTTGAGCATCTGCGGGATGCCCACCGCGAATTCCACCACCTCGATGCCGCGCGCGACTTCGCCCTGGGCGTCCGCGAAGGTCTTGCCATGCTCGCGCACGACCATCTTCGCGAAATCGTCGGTGTGCTGCTGGCACAGCTGCAGGTACTTGAACAGGATGCGTGCGCGCGCCAGTGGCGGCGTGGCAGCCCAGGCCGGGAAGGCAGCCTGCGCGGCGCAGACCGCGGCGTCAACGTCACCCGTCTCGGCCAGCGCCAGCCGGGCGCGGGGCTCGCCGCGTGCCGGATTGTAGACGTCGGCCTGGCGCGTGCCGTTCCCTTGCGTCGGCTGGCCGTTGATGAAATGCGAAATAATGTCCATGAGAGATTCAGTCCAGGTTCTTGAGTACGGTGGCGAGCTTGCCGAACAATTCGTCGATGTGCTGCTTGTTCAGGACCAGCGGCGGCGACAGCGCGATGATGTCGCCCGTCACGCGGATCAGGATGCCGTCCGCAAACGCCTTCTTGAAGGCGCTGTAGGCGCGCGCGCCCGGCTTACCGGCGATGGGTTCGAGTTCGATGCCCGCGACTAGGCCGATGGAGCGCAGGTCGATCACGTGCGGCAGGCCGCGCAGGGAATGCAGCGCGTCCTCGAAGTACGTTTGCAGCGCCTTTGCGTTGTCGATGATGCCCTGCTCGCGGAACACCTCGAGCGTGGCGATCGCCGCCGCGCAGGCCAGCGGATGGCCGGAATAGGTATAGCCGTGGAATAGCTCGATACCGGCCGGCGCCTCCATGAAGGCGTCGTGGATGAAACGCTTGGTGAACACGGCGCCCATCGGCACCACGCCGTTGGTCAGCCCCTTCGCCGTGGTCATCATGTCGGGCTCGACGCCGAAATAGTCGCTGGCGAAGGGCGTACACAGGCGGCCGAAGCCGGTGATGACTTCGTCGAAGATGAGCAAGATGCCATGCTTGTCGCAGATCTCGCGCAGGCGCTTCAGGTAACCCTTGGGCGGCACCAGCACGCCGGTGGAGCCGGACACCGGTTCGATGATCACGGCGGCGATGGTGGAGGCATCGTGCAGCGTGACCAGGCGTTCGAGTTCGTCGGCCAGCTCCACGCCGAAGTCCGGCTCGCCGCGCGAGAAGGCGTTCTTCAACAGGTTGTGCGTGTGCGGCAGGTGGTCGACGCCCGGCAGCAGCGGACCGAAGCTCTTGCGGTTGTTGCCGATGCCGCCCACCGACAGGCCGCCGAAGCCGACCCCGTGGTAGCCGCGCTCGCGCCCGATCAGGCGGGTGCGCCCGCCCTCGCCGCGGGCCTTGTGATAGGCCAGCGCCATCTTCAGGGCGGTATCCACCGCTTCGGAACCGGAATTCGTATAGAACACGTGGCCGAACTTGTGGCCGGTGTAGTCCATCAGCCCCTCGGCCAGGTCGAAGGCGGCCGGGTGGCCCATCTGGAAGGTGGGTGCGAAGTCGAGCTGGCCCACCATTTCGCTGACGGCCTGGGTGATGCGCGGCTGGGCGTGGCCACAGGGCACGCACCAGAGGCCGGCGGTGCCGTCGAGCACGCTGTTGCCGTCCACATCCTTGTAGTACATCCCATCGGCAGATACCAGCAGGCGCGGATTGGCCTTGAAGTCGCGGTTATTGGTGAAGGGCATCCAAAACGACGACATCGACTTGGGCTTGGACTCGTTCATGCGTCTCTCCCCGCCATGACGGCGAAAAATTTTTACCAGTTGGCAAAATATTGATCAATAATAGTCAGCAAGGCAACACCGGCACAGATACACCAAGGGCAAAACCGACCAACCGTACAGGCGACGCGGCCTGTACAGTCCGGGCGCCTCGAAAAACCTGCTGCGCGTTGCACTGGCGGTCTGCGATGCTCGCTGTACTCCTCGTACAGCTGCGCTTCTCGACCACCATTGCTGCCGCTCGCGACGGTTTTTCGAGGCGCCCTTCAACCCCGTGGATGGAGTGGTGGCGATGGAAGAAGCTGTGTTAACAGAGGTCATTCCTTGTAAAACCTTGCGATCTGCCGCCAGTATGGCACCCGGTGTGGCGTGGCCACTACTCGGTATCGACCGGAACCGGCGCGGCAGCCTGGTCGACCAGATCGTCGCGACTATCTCGACGATGGTAAACGAGCGCCAGCTCGGTGCCGGTACGAAAATGCCCTCGGTTAGACAATTCGCAAAGTGCAATGGCGTCAGCACATTCACGGTGGTCGAAGCCTATGAGCGCCTGCTGCAGCTGGGGCTGCTTTCCTCGCGCCGTGGGTCAGGTTTCTTCGTGGCGCGCAGCCTGCCCCAGGCGCCGTGCGCACCAGCTGCCAGCCAGCCCAGCCTGCAATCCGAGATCGACGCCCTCGCCCCCGACCTGTACAGCGGCCAGGCTGAAACCCTGCCGGTGGGCGCCGGCTGGCTGCCGCCCGAGTGGTATGGCGAAAACACGATCCTGGACGCCGTGCGCCACGCCATGAAGATTCCGGCCAGCCGCCTGCGCGGCTATGGCCACCCGCTCGGCTTTCCCTCGCTGCGCCAGCACCTGGCCGCCACCCTGTCGAGCGAGCTGTTCCCCGTCGAGCCCGACCAGCTGCTGCTCACCAACGGCGCCACCCACGCCTTCGACCTGGTGCTGCGCACGCTGACGCGCCCTGGCGACGTGGTGCTAGTCGAAGATCCCGGCTACAGCAACCTGCTGTCGCTGGTGCGCCACCACGGCTGCATCCCGGTCGGGATCGCGCGCGGCGAAGCCGGCCTGGACATGGAAGAGCTGGCGCGCCAGGCCGCGCTGCTGCATCCGAAACTCATGTTCGTCAACACGGTGCTGCAGAATCCGCTCGGCACCTCGCTCTCGCAGGCCCAGGCGCACCGGCTCCTGGGGCTGGCCGAGCAGTTCGATTTCTGGCTGGTGGAAGACGACATCTACCGCGAACTGGCGCAGCCCGGCGAGGCCTCGCTGGCGGCGATGGACGGCTTGCGCCGCGTGATCCGGGTCGGCAGCTTTTCCAAGACCCTGTCGCCGGTGCTGCGCGTGGGTTCGCTGTGCGCCTCGCGCTCCCTGGTGCCGGAACTGCTGCGCGTGAAGATGGTGGCGGGCCTGACCACATCCGAGATCAACGAGCGCGCCGTATTCCACGCCATCGGCACGCGCGGCTACCGCCGCATGGTCGAGCGCCTGGCGAGCCAGCTCGATGACGCCCGCGAGCGCACCCTGGACGCCCTGCGCGGACTGGGCATGGCGCCGCTGGCGCAGCCGCGCGGCGGCATGTTCGTCAGCGCCGGCTGGGACGATCTCCCGACGGCCGCACGCAATGGCCGCACGATCGCCGACGCCGCCCTGAAGTGCGGCATCCTGCTGGCGCCTGGCGAGTTCTTCACCCAGCGCGAAGCGCAGGGCATCTGGTTCCGTTTCAACGCCGCCTACGCGGCCAACCCGCAACTGCTCGAGTTTTTGCGCGCCCAGCGCTGAGGACAGCATGGACATTCACGTCAACGACAGCAGCACGCGCCGCGACAAGCTGGAAAACGCGATCCTCGGCGCCGCCACTCGCCTGTTCGCCGAGTGCGGCTTCGAAGGCACCAGCATCGCCGCCGTCGCCGAGCGGGCCGGCATCTCGAAGCAGAACCTGCTCTACTACTTCCCGACCAAGAACGCCCTGTACCAGCGCGTGCTGGACGACGTGCTGGACGACTGGCTCGAGCGCATGGCCCACCTGGCCGATCCAGCCGCCGAACCCGCCGACGTGCTGCGCGCCTATGTGGCGGCCAAGCTGCGCTTCTCGCGCGAGCAGCCCTGGGCCTCGCGCGTGTATGCGATGGAAGTCATCGGCGGCGCCAAGTTCTACGGCGACCAGATCCGCGCACGCGTGGTACCGCTGCTGCGCCGCGACATCGAGGTGTTCGAGGGCTGGATGGCAGACGGCCGCATCGCCCGCGTCGACGCCACCCACCTGCTGTTCGCGCTGTGGGCCATGACCCAGTCCTACGCCGATTTCTCGGCCCAGATGGCGCTGGTGCTCGACAAGCCGGAACTGGACGCGGGCGACTTCGAGCATGCGCAGCAGCTGATCGGCGACATGGTGGTGCGGGCGGTGGTCACATCTGTCTGAGCTCGGCGGCAGTGCTATCATCTTCGTCATGTCGAGCTACCCAACCCCCATCCTGACTACCAGCCGGCTCACCCTACGTCCCATGACGATGGAGGATGCCGCCGACCTGTTCGCCGTGTTTTCCGACCCGGCGGTGGTGCGCTACTGGAGCGCTCCGACCTGGACGTCGATCGCGTTCGCCGAACAGAACATCGAGCGCGCGCTCGAGAGCTACCGCGAACAGTCCGAGGTGCGTTTCGGAATCGAGCTTGCCGAAACCGGACAGCTGATCGGCACCGCCAATCTGCACCATTTCTTCCCGCAGAACCGGCGCTGCGAAATCGGCTACGCCCTCGGCAGCGCCTATTGGGGCAAGGGCTTCGCAAGCGAAGCGCTGGAAGCGGCCATCGATTACGCCTTCCACGAACTGCGTCTGAACCGCATCGAAGCCGACATCGACCCGCGCAACGCCGCCTCGGCGGGCGTGCTGGAACGGATGGGCTTTCGCAAGGAAGGCTACATGCCCGAGCGCTGGTTCGTGCATGGCGAGATGGCCGACACGATCAACTATGGACTGTTGCGCAGCTACTGGGACGAACGCGGCCGCCGCTAGGGCGACACCTCATGAAAGACTTCGCTCTCGCCCTGCTGGCTGTTGCGGCCCTCCCCTGTGCTTCGGCTCAGATGATGGAAGGCGACACGGTGGTGTACCCAAGGGACGCCGCCTATCCCGCCGGCCTGGCTGAGCGCGGCGTGCAGGGCCGCGCCGTGGTGCGCGTCACGGTCAGCCCGGCAGGCAAGGCCGCCGCCGCCGCGATCACCGAGTCCTCGCGTTCGCCTGAACTGGACAAGGCCGCGCTGGCGCTGGCCCGCAGCTTTCCGTACACGCCGCCACAACCGAACGTGGCGCCGGCACAAGTCCTGGTGCCGATCCGCTTCAGCAAGGACAGCATGGCTGACCTGCCGCGCAAGACCTGCGCGGATTTCAATATCGACAAAGCCTGGTTCATGGCCACCTTCCCCGAGCTGCAAGCCAGCGACATGGAGGTAGTGAAGATGGCAAGGGATGCGCTGATCTTCACCCTGCCCGGACCACAGCAGATGCCCTACGCGCAACACAGCAGCGCCGTCGCGGCCACCGCCATTGCCGCATGCGCAACACAGCCTCGGGAAACCCTGTTCGGCAAGATGCAGCGCGAAGCAGCGAAGCTCCCTCCAAAGCAATAAGGGCCCGACCGTTTATCGGCCCTTCTTACCGTCAAAACCGGGATTTCGACCGTTCGTCGGATTGCCATGGCGCATTGCAGGCTGCAGGCCTACAGTGGCGTCATCGACTCAACCGAAGGACGCACACATGAAAACCTCCCGCTTCGATTCGTTCACGACCGACTTGAAAGACATCGCCCGCAAGACCAACCGCGCCTTGCGCACCGGCGCCCGCACGCTGGCGGCCCTGCCCTGGCCCTCGCTGCTGGCGGTCTCGATCGGCCTGGCGCTGATCCTGAGCATCGTCCCGCTCGCGCTCACCCTGTTCGTTGGCTTCCTGCTGCTGAAATTCGTCGCCGCGGCCCTGTTCGGCCGCCGTCCGGCCCAAATCGTGGAGTAAGCCATGGTCGCCGCCCCGATCAACCGCGCACTCGACTTCGTGCGCGAGGCCGTCAGCGAAGCCAGCGCCCTGTGGTGGGGCTTCTTCGACTGGCTGGCCCTGGTCGAGTGGCGCAAGCTGTACGTGACCTGGTTCCTGGCTTTCGTCTTCGGCATCTCATTCAACCTGACCGAACCGGCGGTGTGGTTCATCCTGCTGTCCTTCGGTGTCAAGGTCCTGGCCGGCGGCAAGCGCCGCGCCGAGCTGACGGCACGCGAAGCGTCCGACAAGGCCAATGTGGCCACCCTGGAGCGCCGCCTGATGGAAGCGAAGATGGCGACGCTGCAGGCCCAGGTCGAACCGCACTTCCTGTTCAACACGTTGGCGCTGATCGGCCAGCTGATCGAAACCGACCCGAAGGAAGCGGCGCGCGTTCACGCGCACCTGATCGAATACCTGCGCTCCTCGCTGCCGCAGATGCGCGCAGGTGGCGGCGGCACGCTCGGCAAGCAGGTCGAACTGTCGCGCGCCTACCTGGCGATCATGCAGGCGCGCATGAAGGAACGCCTGACGGTGCGCTTCGAGGTGCCGGACTTCCTCGGCAGCTCGCCCTTCCCGCCGATGATGCTGCAGACCCTGATCGAAAACTCGATCAAGCATGGCCTGGAGCCGAAGGTGGCCGGCGGCACCATCACGGTGCGCGCCCACGTCGAAGTCGCCACGCTGCACGTCGACGTGTGCGACGACGGCATCGGCATCGACGTCCATGCCGACGAAGGCGTGGGCCTGGCCAACATCCGCGAGCGCCTGGCCCTGCTGTACGGGAAGGATGCCGAACTGGTGATCGAAATGCCGCCGGGCGGCGGCGCCTGCGCCTCGATCCGCCTGCCCTACCGCATGACGGAGTTCGACTGATGACTGTCACTGCCCTGATTGCCGATGACGAAGCGCCGCTGCGCGACCAGCTGCGCGCACGCCTGCACGAAGCCTGGCCCGAATTGCGCATCGTGGCGGAAGCAGCCAATGGCGCGGAAGCGCTGGCGCTGGCCGCGCAGCACAAGCCTGACATCGCTTTTCTTGACATCCGGATGCCGGGCATGGGCGGCATCGACGCCGCGCGCCAGCTCTACGACCGCTGCCACATCGTGTTCGCCACCGCCTACGACCAGTACGCGCTCGACGCTTTCGAGCAGGGCGCGATCGACTATCTGCTCAAACCGGTGACGCCGGCGCGCCTGCAGACCACCTGCGAACGGCTGCGCACGCGCCTGAACCGCAAACCGCAGGACATCGGCGCGCAGCTGCTCGAGCTGGGCACGCTGCTCAAGCAGGGCGGCGCGGCCAAGCCGAATTACCTGCGCTGGATCCAGGCCCAGGTGGGCGGCAGCCTGCGCATGGTCAGCACGCGCGAGATCCTGTATTTCCAGGCCGACGACAAGTACACCTGCGTGCAGACCGCCACCACCCAGCTCCTGATCCGCAAGACGCTCAAGGAACTGGCGGACGAGCTGGACCCGGACGAATTCTGGCGCATTCACCGCTCGACTCTGGTACGGGTCGATGCCATCGCCGAGGTTTACCGCGACCTGCGCGGCCGGCAGATGTGCAGGCTGCGCGACTTCCCGGGCGAGCTGGAGGTGAGCCGCAATCACGGCCACCTGTTCCAGCAGATGTAAGGGTTCAGCCGAACAGGCCTTCGTCAGAACCGTCGCCGTCGAAGAAGCCGCCGCTACCTTCGGAACCGAGGTCGTCGGCGAGCAGACTGTCGCCGCCGCCGATGTCGCCCAGGCCGGCCTGGTCGGCCAGCGAACTGCCGGACAGGTCGCCGCCGCTCAAGCTCTCCCCGCCCAGCAGATGGGCGCCGCCTGCGTTGCCGTCGTGGTCATGGAACAGGTTGTCGAGACCGTGGAACAGGAAGCTGCCCGCTGCCACGCCCGCCGCCGTCGCCGCGATCGACCCGAGCAGCCCGCCGCCTCCCCCACCGCGCAGGAAACCACCCATGCCGCGGCTCATCGAGCCCGGCATGGCGTGCTGGTAATGCATGTGGTGGGATTGCGGATGGCTGACCTGGCGCCGGCTGCCCCAGGAATACGGGTCGAGGAAGCCGCCGCCGCTGCTCTGGTTCTGATGCTGGTGCAGCTGGTTTTCGAGCGCGGCAATCTGGGCGCGGGCGCTGTCCAATGCCTGATCCATCAGCAGCGCACGCTGGACCAGCAGGTAGGCGGCATCGGGCTGCTGCGCAACTGCACGCTGGATGAGCGCGTCGGCTTCAGGGTCTTTCTGGATGCCTCGGGCCTGGATGAGCTGGCCGAGGAAGTCATGCAGTTTTTGAATGTCGGATGGGCTCATGGTGGCGCTCCTCATCGAAAAAGTGGTCACTTCTGCATGTTGTGTGCTTGGCAGCGATTTCAAGGCCAACGCACTAGGATGGGCGATAACCGGAGAGAGCCGTCGAGGTGCTTACGGCTGAACCGTATCAGACTTTCTGATCCATCCCATAGTCTCCCTTTTCCCATTGTCGTATCGAACAAAATACCAGTCAGGCCGTTCTTTATACACGTAGACTACGTCGCCTCGGACCAAGTACGCGTTCTTCAATAAAGTACTCACAGGTTCACCGTAGAGCTTAGCTTTTTTCGTGCTGATCACATATACACCGATCCAGTCGCCGGAATTCTGAACGTTCATACTTACAACGAATTCGTCTCCGATTTCTCGCTCCGGCGAAGCGAGCACAAAAGGAAGAATCCAGTCACATTCGCCGCCTAACGATTCTGTATGGAACTTCAAAACAGGCTCATTCCTTTCTATTTTGATAGAAGTTCGCTGGTCGGATTGAGGCGCGTCTTCGCGCACCCTTGTTCCTGCTAAATATTTCACCGACAATTCATTTGCACTACCTTTGAATGCCATCTTGCACTCATCCGTCCTTCCAGGAGCTGTCCTGAGTGCTACCAGATAGCCACTAATGACTTTGGTTGTTGGGTTGAACCCATATGCCAAGAATGGGTTATCCAAGAAATCCCCTTTCGCGGAGCCGGGAAACCCTGACGCGAATGCTTGAGCGCCGGTACACGAAATAAGTATTGCAATGCTTAATGATCCAAGGTTATTCATCTCTTCTCTGCCTGCGATTTCAGTTCGTCCATCCAAACTTTATGAATTTGTAATACCTCTATCTTGAGGCTTAAGACGGTTCGCACGAAATATTTTCCTGTCTAAAGCCTTATGCTTGCTTACCACGTCTACCAACACTTCCTTCCCTGTCGCACGCCGGATTTTAGCGGGATAGAGGTAACAAACTAGATAGCCTCGAAAAGAAAAACCGAAACTCATCCAGCTTACAGGAACCATTGCAACCACAAGAAAAGCATGCGTGAATGGAATTCCCGTAAATTCTCGAACGCTGCGCGTCATCGGCATCAACGCTAACGCAAGCACAATGAATATCGCAAAATATCTATCACGCGGCATTTGCGTAAATTTGTAATATTTATCAAGAAGATATTGGTCTCCATTACGCATATAATAAACGCCATTCAGCTCTTCTTCATACAAGACCTCGCGCAGCGCGTCGTTCTCAAATGCGTCCTTGTACAAGGCCGAAAACTTTCGACACCACACTACGTGGCTGATGACATAAAACGCTAGCACAAATAACTTTAGCCATAGCGCGAGGCTTCCGTATATCATCAAGGCTAATAAAGGAACGATGGCAAAGAGCGAAATACTCGCACCGAACATTAGCGATATCCCGTAATATTTCGTTCGCCAATCCCAGCGCAGAGCGAACGATAAGAAGGCCAGAAGCAGCGAAATCGCCAAGACTAGAAAAACTAACCGCGCGACTGGATTTGCTGTAAGTGGAATGTGTGGTGCAGCACCATAAGCGAGAGGCAGAGTGACAAAACTCATGAGAAACGGAAGGCACGCGCAGATGCCGACGAGCCTCGATGGGCGCATCCCTTTTGGGTTGATATCATCTAAATTTCTCAAAATGGGGAAGTTACTTCCACATGTCGCGCGGTCATAGTGAAACGCTTTAACTTGTTTTTCCGGGAAATGCTAGCCTAAGAACTTTATCGTTTTTTCTCTCAAGCTCACTCAAAACCGAGAGTTGACCAATCGCAATCCCTACGATCTGCAAGATTGTTGCGATAACAATCAAGGACGGGATACTCCAGGCAAATATACTGAAGATTGGAAAAACCTTCCTAAGTGTGAATCCAGCGAGCATCGATATGACCAGCGATGTCGACACAACTGGATCCATTTTTGCTGGAATTCCAGGGATGTAGATTGAGGCTGATAATTTCAAGCTTTCTATGATTCTGTTCCAATCGATCACGCCTTGGCCTGCCTTGTAGTGTCGATCTAGAATCCGCTCACCTTTCTGCCCCCATTGCTCGCGAAACTTACTGACTCCCTCCGCAACGTTCGCATAAAAAACCACAAATGAAAAAAGGCATAAAATCGATTTTCCAATGACACCGATCGAACCAGCCCAAAATATCGGAAGCACTAAACACATCATCAACCATAAGACACCAAATCCAGCCGAAATATTAAACATTATCAGGGCTCGCACCCGATCTTCGCTCCTTGAAAAAAGCACAATCTGAATAACCAGGGCGCCTACGGTTATCGGAACACTGAAGTATAAGAAGGATAGCGCAGCACTATCTCCTCCAAATTTTGCGGTGATTGCCCATCCTCCAAGGGTCGCGCCTGCCGACAAGAGCGCAGAAAAATAAATTCTAGAGACGGATCTGCTTAACATGTTATCTCGCCAATTCAGCCACTGATTGCTTGATTTTGAAGGCGTTGTCCAGTTTATCGACTGCATACGCTGCTGCGATATAGCCGCCAACCACTACTAGAACTACTGCAGCAACAGGTACGGCTACTCCGCCGGCTAGAGCAGTCAGCCCTGCTACGCTGATTGCTGCAATAGCGCTACCAATCGCCGCAGTCGCCCCAGCCTTCGCAATCGAGACACCAGCGCGGCCGAGAAACTCGGATAGGTCCCTGCTGCCTTTTTCATCAACGTAGACGTTGTGCGCATCGACAAACAGATCGATGATCGTCCCCACAACCTGTATTTTTAAACCGCCTTTAAAATTATTGACCGTCGTCAACATAATGCGACGCGCGCCGCCAAATCGCGCCATGCCCGTCCTTCCGAAGCCGCCATCAAGGAATTTGGTCGCTTCGGATCCTAGGGCAGCGCTCTTATGGACGGTTTTGGACGTTTTTATGAGACCGGCGGATTCAGCAAGAAACCTCGATATGGGCTTCCCTTTCAGTATCGCCTTATATGCACCTTTCGTTTTCTTCTCAATACGGACAACCATTGAAAGCTTGTCCAGAGTTCTCAAATTCTCCTGAAGATAGCCAGCAGTTTCCTTGAACTCATTACTTGTAACAAAGGAGCTCCCAGCAATGGCCGTCGCTGTGGCAGCCAGGGCATCAATAAGTTTCGAATCGTCACGCGTTTTGTCAGAGATCGTAAAAACCTGACTCGGGGTACCTGTCACCGCGCCGCTCTCGAGCTGCTTCAAAACCTCCGGACGAATCTCCTGCTGTTCTACATCGACAACCGCTACATACTCCGCTATCTCTGGAGGTTCGGGAGTATAGGAATAGTCGAAGCGGCTGCGCCCTATGTCAGTGAGAAGTGGCAGTTTTGGCTCGAGCGAAGAGAAAATGCTTAATTGGGGTTGCGCCACTCCTAGGGGGTCAGCTGCGGTACAGGAGAAGCTCTCTTTTCTTGCCCCGATTGCAACTAACAGAGGCTCAGGCTTTTCTTTAGGATCGCTTCCATAGCGTGAGGAGTCGAGTATGGATACCTCATATCTTCCGATAACGGCACCATCGGCGCTAAGAACAAGATGCCCTTTGAAGTCTCGCCCCACCCAAAGGTGAAACCGCTCGCCATCGAGGAACAGCGCGGTCTTCAACAGTTTCTTTTCTCTCGGACTATAAAATGCTGACTGCGACTCGACGGTATAAATGGCATTGCTCTTAAGATTGATATCGAAAAAGACATCGCGGTGCTTGCGCAAAATGACTTTTACGTTGTCGGCCGAGCGCCAGCACTGCACACGCTCTCCAGGCAGATCAATACATACCTCTTGCGCCGTCGGCTTCGATGTGGAACCTGTGTTCTTAGCACCCATTCACTGGCCTCACTTGCGTCGCGGCTGATTTGCGCCAAACGGCCCTAGCGGGACGTTCTTGATCACTGCCTTCCCACTCCCATCCAGTACAGCCTTTTTCTCTGAACCAGAGGAGAACGCCAAGCTGATTGGCTCATCGGTGAGAGCATTGCCATCGGCATCGACATACTCGATCTCAAGGTCACGCTTTATGTTGAGCTCGGACACTTTCATAGCTAGCTCCGGGCTGGATACACTGACCGGCCCAGCCAGCTCTTTCTTACTCGCCTTGAACTCCACATTCCCCGGCGCGTGCACCTCGATGTTCCCCCCTTCCAGCTTGATGTAGGCCCCCTGTGCAGTCAGCAGCACATGTTTCTTCGGCGCCGCAATCGTCACCGATTTCGTCACGCTGGCCACCGTGATCTTCTTGTCCGCCGTCAGTCGCGTCGGTCCAGACTGGCTCTGGCAGCTCAGCTTCCCGCTGGCCGCGTGCAACTTGATCCCCACCTCCTGATTCGGCTTATCCTTATTGGTCGCTTTCCCGTACGTGAACAAGCTGATGCCCTTCGCAACCAGCATGGACGAACTTCCCTGCGCGACCATGTTGATGTCCTGTCCCGCCACGATGGAGCTGCTGGTCCCCGCCGACAGCACGGCATCCGCCGGCGTAGTCACCACAATCCCTGCTGGACTCGACAATTGCAGCTGCGGCTCGCTGAACGCCGCCGCCCCGCCTTCTTCTGCAGCGATCACCTCCGCGCTGTGGCGCATCTCCTTGATCGCTGCGATCTCTTCCGGCGCCGGCTCCCCCTCGAGCTTGGCGTTATGCTTCTGCGCCAAACCAGCCATGTCCACCTGCAGCTGATGGCTCTCCTCGATCTGCGCCACCGCTTCGCGCGCATCGAGTTGGCTGCCGCTGGCGCCTGCTCGAGCATCCGTCGACAGCAGCATGCCCTTCCCAGCCCGCATCGCCAGGCTGTGCGCGGTCTTCAGCTCGGCGCCGAAACCGACCGTCGCCAGACGTTCGTTATCGGTCTGGTGCACCAGATGCCCCAGGTTCAGCTCGGCCGTTCCCTGATGTACCTTCATGTGACACTGCAGCGCGATACGCGCCCGCCCCGGACTGTCATCGAACACCAGTTGGCTGTAGGCCCCAGTGCCGGACTGGCTGTCGCCCATGCTCTGCGACTTGAACCCTGACAGCACGGCCGCATGACCATGTCCCCCGCCCTCGCCGGGGAACCATGGCGGCGCATTTCCGGTCATCGCACCAGGGCCGCTCGCCACCTGGTTGTGCTGCGCATCCGGCTGCCCGCGCCCGTTGTACAGGGCGCCAATAACCACCGGCCGGTCTATGTCCCCTTCGATGAAATCGACCAGCACTTCCTGTCCCACGCGCGGCACCATGTTGCTGCCCCAATTGGCGCCGGCGACCGGTGTCGCGATCCGCACCCAGGTCCCGGCCGTGTCGTCGCCGGGCGCGCCGGTATGGCCCTCGGCTGACGGATGCGACATGCGGCTGTGGCTCGCCGCACCGCGCTGCCAGTGGAACTGCACCTTGATGCGGTGATCCCGGTCGGTGTGGACCACCGCCCCCGGCGGACCGACGACAATCGCGGTCTGCTGCCCGCGCACAGTCGGGCGGGGATGCAGGAAGCGTCCGTGCTCTTCCTGCCCGGTGCTGCGATACGGGACGCTGGCGGGCATGGCTTCGATCCGGTTGCGGTACAGCGGCCGTTCGCCGTCGAGCTGTCGCGGGATCCTGAGCTCGGCGTCGTGCGCACCGATGCCGGCGACCGGGCCGCGTCCCAGCAGCTTCTCGACCGTCTGCAGCATGTCCGCGGTGAGGTTGTTATGCATGAGGTGCCGGGCGCCGACGATGATGAAGCGGCGCGCATCGTCGCCGTCGAGTGCGTCGAACCGGGCATGTCCGTGCAGCGTGAAGCTGGTGCCCGGCGCGAAGCTGCGCACGGTGCCCGCGGCGACGTGGAGCTGGCGTGCGGCCTCGCAGGCCTGAATCTGGTTTTCCGCGAGCCGCTCGCCCTGCTCACGCATCTCCCAGGCGTACACGCCAGGCGCGTCGCGGCTGAGCAGCAGGTCGCCTGACACGTCGGCACCGGAGGCCGAGACCTGACGCTGGCGTACCGTGCGATAGTCCCAGCTCCCCAGCTCGATGGCATTTGTCAGCAGGCGCGATTCGGTGCGCCAGCGGTCGATGCTGTCGGCCTTCATGACGGCGCCGGGCCGCGTGAAGTCGACATCCGATTGCAGGTTCGGCTGGAACGCCCCATTGTGGTCGGCGATCACCATGGTGTGCTGGCCGAGCGTGGCGCTGTCCGCATCGCCTTCATGCTCGAAGAAGTAGAACAGCCCCTCTTCGTGCATCAGGCGCTCCACAAAAGCCAGGTCGCTCTCCTGATACTGCGTGGTCAGGCTGCGCT
Organism: Massilia sp. IC2-477; assembly: GCF_020707265.1. Lineage (GTDB taxonomy): Bacteria > Pseudomonadota > Gammaproteobacteria > Burkholderiales > Burkholderiaceae_D > Telluria. The sequence continues at coordinate 213,214 of NZ_JAJFEQ010000001.1, read as the reverse complement.
TCGGATAGATGCTGCGGTCGGCGATCTCCAGCCGCCATTGCGGCGCCAGCCTGGCCCGTCCCGCATAGCTGCCGAACACGACGTCCAGGATGTCGAACACCGACATGTCCTGGAAGATGCGGCTATCCCGGCCCAGCGCCAGAAAGCCGGTCCACGGTTCCAGCGTCAAGGTATAGCGCACGAAGCCGCCGTTCGCGCCGCTCATCTCCATCGTGCTGACGTAGCCGTGGAAGGGCCGCAGCACGCTCGTGTCGGCGGTGAGCAGCTCAAGCAGCGCCGGCTGCCCGACCAGCGATTTCAGCGGAATGCCGACGTCCGTAGAGAGCGCGTCGATGGCGAAGCGGAAGCCGCGGCTGATCCCCTCCTCGCCGCGCATGCATTCCGCCAGCAGTTCGGTGCCGAGCGGCGTCGTGAGCCTGAGCAGGCGGGTGTCCTGCGTGTAGCTACCAAAGGCAGCCAACAGGCTGGCAATCTGGGCGTGTTCCAACATCGTTTCCTCCCACGCGATGCAACGCGATCAGGCGATTACACGCCCGGATCGCACATCTGCTTTTGAGGAAGCTCAGTCTGCTTGCTGTTCGGAAAACAAAAAAGCGCTGCCGTGTTGCCACGTGCAGCGCTTCGTGATCAGAGAGTGAGGTCTCAGGTGTTCAGGTCGCGGCCGCCGAAGGCGTTCGGCAGTTGTTCCGCGGCGGTGGTCTCGAACACGTCGCCCTTCAGGTTGGTCAGCACCACCGGCAGCGCATTGCCGCCCAGTTCCAGGATCACCTGGCGGCAGGCGCCGCAGGGAGCGATCGGGCCGTCGGTTTGGCCGATCACCGCCAGCGCGGTGAAGTCGCCCGGCTGGTAGCCCTGGGCGATCGCACTGAAGAAGGCGGTGCGCTCGGCGCAGTTGCACAGGCCGTAGGACGCGTTCTCGATATTACAGCCGCGGAAAATGCGGCCGTCCTTGCATTCCAGGGCCGCGCCCACCTTGAACTTCGAGTACGGGGTGTAGGCCAGTTCGCGCGCGGCGCGCGCTTCGTCGATCAGTTTTGCGTATTTCATCTGGGGCCTCAAGGACGGATGGTCTTGTAGATCATCGGCTCGGCAGCCGGCTTCGCGGCGCCGATCTGGTAGGCCGCCTGCACCTGGCGCACCGCCCGCTCGGCAGCCTCCACGGAGCGTGCGTGAACCATCGCCAGCGGCTGGCCGACGGCGATGCTGTCGCCCAGTTCGACCAGGTTGGTGAAACCGACGGCGAAGTCGATCGAGTCCTGCGGACGCACACGGCCGCCCCCCAGGGCCACCACGGCCAGGCCCAGGCCACGGGTGTCGACCGAGCTCGCAAAGCCTGCCTGCAGGCTCGGCGCCGGCACAATGACCGGCGCGGTTTCCAGGTGCGCGTCCGGCTTGTCCATCAGGTCGGCCGGGCCGCCCAGGGCGCTGACCATGCGCGCGAAACGCTCGGCCGCTTCGCCCGAATCCAGCGCCGCCTGCAGCTTGGCGCGGGCTTCGCCATCGTTCGCGGCGATACCCGAGATGACCAGCATCTCGGCGCACAGCGCCATCGTCACTTCGTGCAGGCGCGCGGGGCGCGACTTGCCGGTCAGGTAGTCGATGGCGACGCGCACTTCGACGGCGTTGCCGGCGGCGTGGCAGAGCGATTCGTTCATGCCGGTCAGGATTGCCGAGGTGCGGGTGCCGGCGCCATTGCCGACGTGGACGATGCTCTCGGCCAGCTCCACCGACTTTTCATAGGTCGGCATGAAGGCGCCGCTGCCGACCTTCACGTCCATCACCAGCGCGTCCAGGCCGGCGGCCAGCTTCTTCGAGAGGATCGAGCCGGTGATCATGGCCACCGATTCCACGGTCGCCGTGGTGTCGCGGATGCTGTAGAAGCGCTTGTCGGCCGGCGCCAGCTGCGCGGTCTGGCCGATGATGGCCACGCCCACGTCTTTCACCACCTTGCGGAAGGTGTCCGGATCCGGCACGGTGCTGTAGCCGGGGATCGAATCGAATTTATCGAGGGTGCCGCCGGTGTGGCCCAGGCCGCGGCCCGAGATCATCGGCACGTAGCCGCCGCAGGCGGCGATCATCGGGCCGAGCATGAGCGAAACCACGTCGCCGACGCCGCCGGTCGAGTGCTTGTCGACCACGGGGCCCGGCAGGTCCAGGGATTTCCATTCCATCACCAGGCCGGAATCGCGCATCGCCAGCGTGAAGGCGACGCGTTCGTCCATGGTCATGTCGTTGAAGTAGACGGCCATCGCGAGTGCGGCGATCTGGCCTTCGGTGGTGCTGCCGTCCGGGATGCCGCGCACGAAGAACTGGATCTCTTCGGCGCTCAGGATGCCGCCGTCACGCTTTTTGCGGACGATTTCTTGGGGGAGGAACATATCAAACCTTTTCTATAACGTAGGGTGGGCGGGTCTCCCGCCCACGCGGTGATAGTTGGCATCTGCCCCACCGCGTGAGCGGCAAAGCCGCCCACCCTACCAATGCGCCATGCAAGCGCTAACGATACTTAAACGCCGTACGGAATCCAGACGTTCTTGACTTGCGAAGCGTGCTGCAGCACGGTGCGGCCGCAGGCCTGCTTCGCATCGAACCAGTCACGGCCCTTAGCGCCGCCGACCCAGGTGCGCTTGAGCGATTCAGCCGACAGGCGTTCCACTTCCGCGCAGCCTTCCGCCGAACCATCATGACGCCACACCGCATCCACGTCCGAGTGCGACGCCAGCGTGCGCGCCAGTTCGGAAGCCGAACCAGTGACGATGTTCAGCGCACCACCCGGCAGGTCCGAAGTATCCAGCACCTGGTACAGGTCGGTCGCCGACAGCGGTGCGGCCTCCGACGGTACAGCCACCACACGGTTGCCCAATGCCAGCGCCGGGGCGACCAGCGAGATGAAGCCCAGCAGCGGGTTCTCGTTCGGGCAGATGATGCCGATCACGCCGACCGGTTCGTTCAGGGCCACGGTGATGCCGTGCATCGGCGGCTGGTGGGCCTGGCCGTCGTACTTGTCGCACCATGCGGCCCAGTAGAACAGGCGCTCGATCGAGGCCTGGACTTCGCGAGCGGCGTCTTTCGCACCGGTCTGCGCGGCGATGCGCTGGGCGAATTCGTCGGCGCGGATCGCCAGGTTCTCGGCGATGTAGTACAGCACCTGGGCGCGGTTGTGCGCGGTGGCCTTGGACCAGCCGGATGCCTTGTGCGCCGCTTCCACCGCGTTGCGGATGTCCTTGCGATTGCCTTCGCCGACGTCGGCCAGGAAGGCGCCGTTGGCGCCGTTGATCGCGCGGCTGTAGGCGCCGTCCGGGCGCGCCTGCTTGCCGCCGATGTACAGCTTGGCGGTGCGGTCGACGGCAAACGGGCTGCCCTCTTCCGATGCCTTGACGCGGCCCTTTTCAGGCGCCACCGGCGCGGCCGGGCGTGCATCTTCCGACAACGGGGTCAGGTATTCGTACATGCCCTCTTTGCCGCCTTCGCGGCCGAAGCCCGATTCCTTGTAGCCGCCGAAGCCGCAGGCTGCGTCGAACTGGTTGGCGGTGTTAATCCACACCACACCGGCCTTGATCTGCGGCGCCACGTCCAGCGCCAGCGAGATCGATTCCGACCACACGCAGGCGGCCAGGCCGTACACGGTGTTGTTTGCCAGCTGTACCGCTTCGCTCGGGGTGCGGAAGCTCATCGCCACCAGCACCGGGCCGAAGATTTCGGCTTGCGCGACGGCGGCCGAGGTCGAGGCGCCGGTGATCAGGGTCGGCAGGTACCAGGAACCGGCGGTCGGCGCTTCGCACGAAGGCTGCCAGATTTCGCAACCTTCGGCGCGTGCCGATTCCACCAGACCGTGGATGCGCTGCTGCTGGATCGGATCGACCAGCGCGCCGATGTCGTTCGATTTATCCAGCGGCGAGCCGACGCGCAGGTTCTGCATGCGTGCCTTGACCTTGGCGATGAAGCGGTCATACACCGATTCCTGCACCAGCAGGCGCGAGCCGGCGCAGCAGACCTGGCCCTGGTTGAACCAGATCGAATCGACCAGGCCTTCGACAGCGGCGTCGAGGTCCGCATCGTCGAACACGATGAAGGGCGACTTGCCGCCCAGTTCCAGCGACAGCTTCTTGCCGGTGCCGGCCGTCGCCTTGCGGATGATGCGGCCGACTTCGGTCGAGCCGGTGAAGGCCAGCTTGTCGATGCCCGGGTGGTTGACGATGGCTTCGCCCACGGCGCCGTCGCCGGTGACGATGTTGACCACGCCCGCCGGCACGCCGGCCTGCTGGCAGATCTCGGCGAACAGCAGTGCGGTCAGCGGCGTGAACTCGGCCGGCTTGAAGACGATGGTGTTACCGGCGGCCAGCGCCGGAGCGATCTTCCATGCCAGCATGAGCAGCGGGAAGTTCCACGGCACGATCTGGCCGACCACGCCCACGGCGCGGTAGTCGGCGAATTCTTCTTGCTGCAGCTGGGCCCAGCCGGCGTGGTGGTAGAAGTGGCGCGCGGCCAGCGGCAGGTCGGCATCGCGGGTTTCGCGGATGGTCTTGCCGTTGTCCAGGGTCTCGAGCACGGCGAACAGGCGCGAGTGCTTCTGCAGCAGGCGCGCCAGCGAATACATGATCTTGGCACGGCCATGGCCGCCCAGCGCCACCCAGCCCGGCTGCGCGCGGCGTGCGGCCTGCACGGCGCGTTCCACGTCGTCCGCGGTGGCTTGCGTCACTTGCGCCAGTTCGCTGGCATCGGCCGGGTTGTTGGTGGCGAAGGTGGTCGCAGCTTCCGTCCATGCGCCATCGATGAACAGGCCAAAACGGCGTCCATGCTGGTCCAGCCACGCATTCGCTTCCTTGGTGCTTTCTGGTGCGGGGCCGTAATCCATAGTCTGAAGAATCTCTTTAATAGTTGGCATGACGAATCCGTTGCTGTTTTATGGTTGCGCGTGGCGATGGGCGGCCGAGTAGTTGCCGGTCACGTAGTGTTCGAGCTGGCGTTCGATGTCGGTCATCAGGCTCGAGGCGCCGATGCGGAACAGGTGCGGCCGCAGCCAGTCGTTGCCGAGTTCTTCCTTCATCACGGTCAGGTACTGCAGCGCGGCCTTGGCAGTCGAGACGCCGCCGGCCGGCTTGTAGCCGACCTGGAAGCCGGTCTGCTCGTAGTAGTCGCGGATCGCGCGGGTCATCACCAGCGACACCGGGATGGTGGCGTTGACGCCCTCTTTACCGGTCGAGGTCTTGATGAAATCGGCGCCGGCCATCATGCAGACCATCGAGGCCTTGGCCACGTTGTCCAGGGTGACGATGTCGCCGGTGGCAAGGATCGCCTTGACGTGCGCTTCGCCGCAAGCCTGGCGGTAAGCCACCATCTCGTCGTACAGGGCTTGCCAGTTGCCGGTCAGGACGTGCTGGCGGGTGATCACGATGTCGATCTCGGTCGCACCGGCGGCCACCGACAGTTCGATCTCGCGCAGCTTGGTTTCCAGGCTGGACAGGCCGGCCGGGAAGGCGGTCGACACCGCAGCGATCGGCAGGCGGCCCTGCAGCACCTTCACGGCCGGCCCGATCATCTCGTGGTACACGCAGACGGCGCCGGTGGTGAGCGATTCCAGGCCGAGGGCCTGCATCAGGTCGGAACGCAGCGGGCGCATCGCCTTCATGCACAGGCGCTCGACGCGGCCCGGGGTGTCGTCGCCGCCCAGGGTGGTCAGGTCCATGCACTCGACGGCGCGCACCAGCCAGGCAGCCTGGTATTCCTTCTTGACGGTACGACGGTTCGCCAGGCTGGCGGCGCGGCGGTCGGCCGCGTTGCGGTTCACCTTGACGTGCTTGACCAGGCCGAGGTCGAGGCCGACGGCGGTGTTACGTTTGAAATCCAGGGGCTGGGTCATAGCAGTGCGGTTCCGTTCGAAAGGGGTTTGACGCCAAGGTGCTTGGCAAGGGTTGCGCCAATATCAGAGAAGGTATTCGCGGTCGGCAGTTCCTGCGGGGCGACGTTCGGGCCGAAGAAGATCATCGGGATGTGCTCGCGGGTGTGGTCCGAGCCCGGCGCGGTCGGGTCGCAGCCGTGGTCGGCGGTGATGACGACCAGGTCGCCGTCCTTCAGCTTCGCCATGAATTCCGGCAGGCGCGCGTCCAGCTCGTGCAGCGCATTCGAGTAGCCGGCGACGTCGCGGCGGTGGCCGAAGTGCATGTCGAAGTCGACGAAGTTCACGAAGGTCAGGGACTTCGACGACGCGGTGTCGGCCACTTCGACCAGGCGATCGAACAGGGCCATGTTGTCGGCGCCCTTGATCAGCTGGGTCACGCCCTGGGCCGCGAAGATGTCGCTGATCTTGCCCAGTGCGATCACCTCGCCGCCCGCATCCTTCACGTGATCCAGCAGCGTTGGAGCGGTCGGCGGCACGGCGTAATCGTGGCGGTTGCTGGTGCGCTTGTATTTGCCGTTCTCGCCCAGGAAGGGACGCGCGATCACGCGGCCGATGTTGTAGGGCTTGACCAGTTCATACGCCGCTTCGCAGACTTCGTACAGGCGCTCGAGGCCGAAGTGCTCTTCGTGCGCGGCGATCTGCAGCACCGAGTCAGCCGAGGTGTAGAGGATCGGCTTGCCGCTGGCGACATGCTCGTCGCCGAGTTCGTCGATGATGGTGGTGCCCGAAGCGTGGCAGTTGCCCAGCCAGCCCGGCACGCCCGTCAGCGCTTGCAGCTTGTCGGTCAGCTCTTTGGGGAAGGACGGCACGGTCTTCGGGAAGTAGCCCCAGTCGAACAGCACCGGCACGCCGGCGATTTCCCAGTGGCCGCTCTGCGTGTCCTTGCCGGTCGACTGCTCGCGCGCGACGCCCCAGGCGCCCTGGAAACCGTCGCGCTGGCTGAAGCCCGCGGCCCATTCGCCGCTGGCCTTGTGCGCGGCTGCGGCCAGGCCCAGGCGCTCGAGGTTGGGCAGCGACATCGGCTTGCCCTCTTTCGCGGCCCAGGCAGCGATGTGGCCGAAGGTATTGGCGCCTGCGTCGCCGTACTTGTCGGCGTCGGGCAAGGCGCCCAGGCCGAACGAGTCAAGCAGGAGGATGAATGCGCGTGACATGGGATCTCGCTAAAGGGTTTAAGCGGCGCTGCGCGGGGTCGAACCGAAGCGCTCGATGAAGGAATGGATCAGGGTGACCAGGTCCTTGGCCGCGATCGCGGCGTACTTCAGGGTCTGCTCGTGCGACAGCGGGAACGGGCTCAATCCCTCGGCCAGGTTGGTAATCGCCGAGATGCCGGCGACCTTCAGGCCGCAGTGGCGCGCCGAAATCACTTCCGGCACCACCGACATGCCGACCACGTCGGCGCCGAGCGCCTTGAATGCGCGGATTTCGGCGGCCGTTTCGAAGTTCGGGCCCGGGCAAGCCAGGTACACGCCTTCGTTCAGGGTAATGCCCTTGCTTGCTGCGGTTTCCTTGATCAGGGCGCGCAGCTCGGCGTCGTAGGCGTTGGCCATGCTGAAGAAGCGCGGGCCGAAGCGTTCGTCGTTCGGGCCGGCCATCGGGCTGCCCGGCAGCAGGTTGATGTGGTCGTTCAGGACCACGACACTGCCCGCATCCACTTCAGGGCGCAGTGAGCCGGCGGCGTTCGTTACCAGCAGCATTTCGCAGCCGATCAGCTTGAAGGTGCGCACGGCCGAGGTCATGACGTTGGCGCCGTAACCTTCGTAGAAGTGGCCGCGGCCCTTCATGCACACGACCGGCACGCCAGCCAGGGTACCCAGCACCAGTTCGCCGGCGTGGCCATGCACGGTGCTGATTGGGAAGCCCGGCAGGTCGGCGTAGCTGATCGAAACGGCATCAAGCATCTGCTCGGCCAGCACGCCCAGGCCGGAGCCCAGGATCAGTGCAGCGCGCGGTGCGAAACCGGGCTTGCGGGCCTTGATGACTTCTGCTGCTTCGAATGGGGTATTGCTGAACATGGTCGTCCTTGTGTGCGGAATCGGGAGATGGTGTGAGGAGGCTGGACACAGCTTTGCTACAGAACAGTAAGCAAGGGGCACATATCAGCCGGAATATTATAACTATGCATGAGGGCGAATATGTATGGCAAATACCATTTTTCTTGTCGATTTATTGGTTTAAAAAATAAATCAAACGGTGTATTGTTGACATGCAGATACAGCACACCAAGATTGTTTTGACAGTTGCAAAACATTTACCTAGTATCGATAAACATTTGTTTATCGGAAACCTCCGCCGACGACCGTGACCGAGCTGCCCAAAAAAGAACAGTTGTACGAGTTGATCCGCGCGAACCCCTTCATTTCGCAGCAGGACCTTGCCACCCAACTGGGCTTGTCGCGCTCGGCGGTAGCGAACTACATCGCCACCCTGGTGCGCGAACGCCGCATCCTGGGACGCGCCTACGTGCTGCCGGACCAGCGTCCGATCCTGTGCATCGGCGCCTCCAACCTGGACCGCAAGCTGCGCACCCTCGACAGACTGGTGCTCGGCACCTCGAACCCGGCCAGTCAGGATGAATCCTTCGGCGGCGTGGCGCGCAACATCGCGGAAAACCTGGCGCGCCTGGGCGCCCCCACGGCCCTGATCACGGCGGTCGGCAATGACGCTTCCGGCCGCGCCCTGCTCGCCCATGCCGAGGACGCCGGCATCGACACCCGCGGCGCACTGCGCCTGGACGGCGTCGCCAGCGGCGCCTATACCGCGGTGCTGGACCAGGACGGCGAGATGGTCGTGGCGCTGGCCGACATGGCGCTGAACGACCGCCTGAACCCCGCCTTCCTCGCCACCCGCCAGCAGCAGCGCGCCAGCGCCGCCCTGGTGGTGGCCGACCTGAACCTGCCGCGTGACAGCATCGCCGCCCTGCTCGACGATTCGGTGCGCGACGGCGTGCCGCTGGTGCTGGTGGCGGTGTCGGAGCCGAAGATGGCGCGCCTGCCGCACAACCTGCTCGGCCTGCGCCTGCTGATCCTGAACGAAGGCGAGCTGGCGGTACGCGTCGGCCGTGAATTGGACAGCGACGCCGCCATCGGCGCCGCCTGCGTCGAGGTGCAGCGCCAGGGCGCGCAGGACGTGGTCGTCACACGCGGCGCGCGCGGCGTCATGTATACCTCCCCCACCGGCGTGATGCGCCTGGACGCGCCGTCAGTCGACGTGGTCGACGTCACCGGCGCGGGCGACGCCTTTGCCGCCGCCGTCGCCTGGTCGCTGCACAGCGGCAGCGAAGGTGCCAGCGAAGGCGCGGACCTGGGCCTGGCCTGCCGCCGCGGCCTGCAGTTGTCCGCCCTGACCATCGAATGCGAGCAGACCGTCTGCCCGGCGCTCGAACCCGGCCAGCTGGACGTCCCGTCTGCCATCCCCCTCAACGAATCCGTACTGGACTGAGCATGCAATCCTTCCTCCTGTTCTCGCCCGAAGTGGCAAGCGCGCGCGCTAGCGGCAAACCCATCGTGGCGCTCGAATCGACCATCATCTCGCACGGCATGCCCTATCCGCAGAACGTGCAGACCGCACGCGAAGTGGAAGACGTGATCCGCGCCGCCGGCGCGGTGCCGGCCACCATTGCCATCATCGACGGCAGGATCTGCGTCGGCCTGTCCAACGAGCAGCTGGAGCTGCTGGGCTCCTCGCCCGACGCCATGAAAGTCAGCCGCCGCGACCTGGCCTACGTGCTGTCGCAGAAGCGCCTGGGCGCCACCACCGTGGCCGCGACCATGATCTGCGCCCAGCTGGCGGGCATCGAAGTCTTCGTCACCGGCGGCATCGGCGGTGTGCACCGCGGCGCCGAGACCAGCTTCGACATCTCGGCCGACCTGCAGGAGCTGGCCCACACCAGTGTGGCCGTGGTCTGCGCCGGCGTGAAATCGATCCTGGACATCGGCCTCACCCTCGAATACCTGGAAACCCACGGCGTGCCGGTGCTGAGCGTCGGCCAGCCGGGCTTCCCGGCCTTCTTCACGCGCGAGAGCGGCTTCAAGGCCGACTTCCAGCTCGACACGCCGGAAGAACAGGCAGCTTTCATCCGCACCAAGTGGCAGCTCGGCCTGGCCGGCGGCGTGGTGGTGAGCAATCCGGTGCCAAGCGAATCCGCCATGCCGACCAAGGAGATCGACACCATCATCAGGCTGGCCCTGATCGAGGCGGACCAGCAGGGCGTGAAAGGCAAGGCGGTCACGCCCTTCCTGCTCGGGCGCATCAAGGAACTGACGGAGGGCCGCAGCCTGGCGACCAACATCGCGCTGGTCAAGCACAACGCCCTGGTCGGCGCGCGCCTGGCCGTGGCGCTGAACGCCTGATCGTTCACGCGCCATGTCGATCGACCTGAAACAGCTGCGCTACTTTCTCGCGGTCGCGGAAGAAAAAAGCTTTTCGCGCGCCGCCGAGCGCCTGCACATCTCGCAGCCGCCGCTGAGCCAGCAGATCATGAAGCTGGAAAGCGAACTCGGGGTGCGCCTGTTCACCCGCACCACGCGCAGCTTCGAGCTGACGGTGGCGGGCAAGGCCTTGATGACGGAAGCGGCCGAGCTGCTGGCCAAGATGCGCATGACGATCGACACCATCCGCCAGATCGACCGCGGCGAAGTGGGCCGCTTGCGGGTGGGCATCGTCGGCTCAGCGATGTGGGGGCCGATCCCCGCCCTGCTCGAACGCTTCCAGAGTCAATATCCGCGGGTGACCTGGACCATCCACGAGCTCGGGCCGAACGACCAGTGGGAAGCGCTGCGCGCCAGGCAGATCGACGTCGGCTTCTGGCGCGAACCGCGCATCGAGGGGGACGTGCTGAAACAGGCCGGCCTGCGCCAGGACCTGTGCTTCCAGGAGAACGTGTGCGTGGCGATCAACGAGAAGCATCCGCTGGCGCAGCAGGATGCGATCGAGCTGACCGACATTGCGAGCGAACCGATGCTCACCCTGCACCTGGACCAGTCGGCCGAGCCGCGCTACCTGATCCAGTGCTGCGTCAACGCCGGCTTCCAGCCGACCATCTTCCAGGAAGCGGCCGAGCCGCAGACCCTGCTGGCCATGGTCGGCGCGGGCCTGGGCGTGGCGCTGCTGCCGCAAACCACCAGCCGCATCGGCTGGCCGGGCGTGCGCTTCCTGCCGATCCGGACCGATCCGCCGTCGGCGAATCTCTATATAGCCTATCCGGTGGAGGGCGATGCGCCGGTGGTGCGGGCCTTCCTGAACATCCTGTTCCCGGAAGAGTAATTACTGGCGCTTGATCTCGACCGCCACCGTGCTGAGCGAGGCGATCTGGTGGCGGCGTTCCACCGGGCGGGTCAGTACCCGCATCGTGACTTCGAGCGGCACGCCCATTTTCGCCAGCTCGGTAGCGGCGCGGGGACGGCCTTCGCTGGCCGCCTCGTGGATGGCGGCGTCGATGAGCAGTGCAGTCTTGTAATCAGTTCGTCGGTCCATTGATTGATCCTAACATTCCCCTAGCCTGCACTCCAAGGCAAACCCTTTTAAGAGAACCAATCACAACACCCGATCCCATAAATTTTGTTACTGAGGCAATTATTTCTTTATTCTGCGTTACTTCGCGCACCGTTCTCGGCAGCCTACTAGTGCAAACTCTTGTCAAAAGATGAACAACAACCTGAACAAAACCTTTTACAAGGAGCACACCATGAAAACCACCGCTACCCTCTCCGCCCTGATGCTGGCTGTTGCTGTGATGGCCACCGGTTGCAAGAAAGCCGACAACGATCCAAGCACCGGTCCTGCCCAGGAAGCCGGCGCCGCGATCGACGCAACCGCAGCTGCTGCTGCCCAGAACACCAAGGAAGCCGCACAGAACGTCGAAAACGCAACCGAAAACGCTGCTGCACGCGTCGACGCCGCTGCTGACCGCGCTGGCGAAAACATCGAGCAGGCTGCCGACAAGGCCGGCCAGAACATCAAGGAAGCCGGCGCCGAAGTGAAACAGGAGTCGAAGGAAGCCGCCGCTGAAGTCAAGGCTGCTTCGGACAAGGTCGGCGACAAGACCGGCGCCGCCCTGGAGCGCGCTGGCGAGAAACTGCAGGAAAAGCGTTAATTCCTGAAGTACTGAAGTAGGAGCGTCTAACAAAACCCCGAGGGCAAGGCGCAGCGTCGAAGACAGTACGCTAGTACGGCGAGACGATGCAACGCAGTCATCGGGGGAATTGTTAGGCGCTCAAGACGTGGCGCAGCCCGGCGGGCGACTCAGTGGGTCGCCCCGCCGGCCTGCGCCACGTCGCGTTCCACCCTGGTCGCTGTCTCCACCGCCGTCATGATGCCCAGGATGATGTCGTCCAGCGCCATCGCCGGCGGATCGTCCGGCCGCTCCTCGACCTGCTCCGGCAGGTAGGGCACGTGGATGAAACCCGCCTTCACCGGCTTGCCCGCCGTGTGATGCATCAGCCCATAGAACACGTGGTTGCACACGAAGGTGCCCGCGGTCTGCGACACTCCCGCCTTCAAGCCCTTTGCGCGCATCTTCGCCACCATCGCCTTGATCGGCAGGGTGGTGAAGTAGGCCGCCGGTCCGTCGGCGCGGATGGCGCGGTCGACCGGCTGCTGGCCGGCGTTATCGAGGATGGACGCGTCGTCGATGTTGATCGCCACCCGCTCCACCGAGATCTCGGCGCGCCCGCCGGCCTGGCCGACGGCGATCACGATGTCGGGCTGCAGCTCGTCGACCAATGCGGCCAGCACGCGGTTGGCCTCGTCGAACACGCAGGGCAGCTGGCGCGCTTCGACCCGAAAGCCCTCGCCGCTCCAGCCTTCGAGCGCGCGCACGGCCTCCCAGGCCGGGTTGATTGACGCCTTGTTGAAGGGTTCGAAACCAGTGAGCAGGACAGTTTTCATCATTGGTTCATCAGGAAGTACAAGAGGAAGATGTTCGCCACCAGCAGCGGCAGCGCGGTCGGGATCTGGGCCCGGATCACGGCATTCTTGTCGGGCAGCTCGAGCAGCGCGGCCGGCACGATGTTGAAGTTCGCCGCCATCGGCGTCATCAATGTACCGCAATAGGCGCTGAACATGCCGATCGCCGCCATCACTGCAGGGTTGGCGCCATACACGCCGACCAGCACCGGAATGCCGACGCCGCCCGCCATCACGGGGAAGGCGGCGAAGCCGTTGCCCATCACGATGGTGAACAGCGCCATGCCGATGCAGAACACCGCTACCGCGACGAAGCGCGAATCCAGGCCGATATAAGAGGTGCTCACGTGGGCCACCGCCTTGCCCACCCCGGCCTCGGTGAACAGCAGGCCGAGCACGGCCAGCATGTGCGGCAGCACCACGGCCCAGCTCATCGCATCGACCAGGCGCCGCGCTTCGCGCACGCCCTGCAGCGGGGTGGAACGCGTCAGCCAGCAGGCGGCAAGCAGCGCCACCAGCGCGGCGATGCCGAGGCTGACCAGGGTCAGGTGCTTCTGGTCGAGCAGCGGCAAGCCGCCTACCTGCACGTCCTTGAAGACGGTCGCGCCCAGCATGGTCACCAGCGGCAGCAGCAGCGCCGGGATGAACAGGCGGTTGCCCAGGCGCGCGCTGGCGGCGCGGCGTTCTTCTTCCGGCAGCACGGCCGCCTTGCCGGCGGTGACACCCTTGAAGCCGGCGACCAGCGCCATCAGGATCATCAGGGCGCCTACCAGCGCAGGCGGCAGGAGCTCGCCGGCCAGGTAGAGCAGCGCGTACAGGCCCCAGAACAGCGCGGTGCTGAAGCGGCGCGGATTGCTGCGGTCGACCAGGTTCATCGCGGCCACCGCCACGAACAGCAGGCCGACCAGCACATAGAAGTGTTCGAGCGTGATCATGCCGCCTTTTCTCCCGCGGTCATCTCGCGGCGGATGCGCGCGTCTAACCTACGCAAGTTCCAGGCGTGGATGATGAAAGCGCTGACCGCGGTCGGAATGCCCCACAGCGCGATGTGCAGCGGGTTCACCTCGATGCCCTCGGCGTTCAGGATGGTCTGCATCAGCACGATGGCGCCGAAGGCCACGAAGATGTCTTCGCCGAAGAACAGGCCGACGTTGTCGGTGGCGGCCGACATCGCGCGGATGCGGTGGCGCAGCGCGTCGGGCAGGCTGCCATAGCGGGTTTCTGTCGCGGCTTCGGCCATCGGCGCGACCAGCGGACGCACCATGTTCGGATGGCCGCCCAGGCTGGTCAGGCCGGCGGCGGCCGACGTCTCGCGGGCGAACAGGTAGACAATCAGGAGCCGTCCGGCGGTAGCCGACTTCACCTTCGCGATTGCCGCCTGCGCGCGTTCGCGCAGGCCGAAGCGCTCCAGCAGGCCGATGGTGGCCAGCGGTAGCAGCAGGATCAGCGGCAGGTTGCGTGTCTTCACAAACGCGGCGCCGAGCGAAGCAAGGATGGCTTCTACCGGCATTGCGGCGGCCAGGCCGGTGACGCCGCAGGCGGCGACCACCACCAGCACGGGATGCGCGCGCAGCAGGAAGCCCGCGACGATGACCGCGACACCCAGCAGCGGCCACAGGTTGACGGCAGTTTGCATGAACTCTCCGGCTCAGTTGAAAGCCGGGCAATCTTACCGCAAGTCTAGTCCGAATTTACTATTGGAAAGCTCAGCCGGGACGGACCGGGTTGAAGGCGTCGTCGCCGACCACCGTGTTCCACTGGCGTACGTGGAAGGCGCGCACCAGGCCGTGGGTGACGTAGGGGTCCTTGGCGGCGAACATCTGCACCGGTTCGGGCGTATCGCAGCTGAACATCAGGACGGCGTGGTCGCTCGGGTCGGCCAATGCGCCGGCAATTACGAGCTCGCCGCGCTGCTGCGCTTCCCAGGCCAGCTTCAGGTGCTCGTCGCGGAACTCGCCGCGGCGTTCGAGGTAATCGGGGGCGAGGTCATACATGAGCAGATAGTGCACGAGATCTCCGAGGGTAGGGGCCCGTTGGGCGGAATATCGATCTTACTTGATCGCGGCGAACCATGGCGGCGCTTGTGTCGGGCTCTGGCCCAAGCGTGCGTTCCCCTCCTCCGGCCTATGCCACACTCATCCCGACAGCAACCAACGCATGGAGCACGCCATGAACAAGATCACCATTGCCGGCCAACCTCTGCATTCGGTCCTGAGCGCGGCGCCGGCCATTCTCATTCCCTTCGGTTTCATCCTCGACGCCATGCATAGCGCCACCGGCGACGAGGACTATGCGAAAGCCTCCTACCTGAGCATGGGCGCGGGCATCGTCGGCGGGCTGGCGGCCAGCGTGGCGGGCGTGGCCGACTACGTGGCCGAGAAGCCGCAGGCGGCCGAGGCCAAACGCGAAGGCCAACTGCATGCTGCGCTGACCGGTGCGGCCCTGCTGGTAGGCGCGGCCAACCTGGTGCTGCGGCGCCAGGGCAGCCATGCCCGTGGCGGCTCGCTGGCCCTGACGGCGCTGTCCGCGGCGGGCGTGTTGGCGTCGGAATACCTGGGCAAGCGCATGTCGACGGACACGGGCACGGGCGGCACCGAACACGCCGAAGCGGGCGTCCATACCGACGCCGACAAGGTCCGCATCGACCATACGGTGACCGACGTCGAACAGTACGTCACCGCCGGCCCATCGACGAAACACGCGCCGGAGTAAGCACCTTTCCCTGCTTGCTGTTGTAATAAGCCAACTGTTCCGCTACTCAGCAGTAACGCTATCCACTGAGCGAAGTGCCGCACAGAACAAACGTTCGCGGCAGGGGTAGACTGGAACCATGGACACTTCAAAGAAAATGGCAGCGGGGATTACGGGTTTCGCCAGCTTTCTCTGGTTGACCCTGACGGCCGCCGTGGCGGCCAATCAGCGCCGCCTCGTGTTCAACCCCTGCATCACCCCGGAAGTGGAAAGCCCGCGCAGCACCGGGCACCGCACCCGTCCGATCGTCCTGCGCGCCAAGGATGGCACCCGCCTTTGCGGCTGGCTGCTCACGCCCCTGGTGCCGGGCCCGCGTCCCGCCGTCATGTACTTCGGCGGCCGCTCCGAGGAAGTGTCCTGGGTCGCGCGCGACGCCGGCAAGCTGTTCCCCGGCATGACCGTGCTGGTCATGAACTACCGCGGCTACGGCCAGTCGCACGGCGTGCCGGAAGAAATCAACATGATCGAGGACGGCTGCACCCTGTTCGACTGGCTCGCCGCCCTCGGCCAGGTCGACGCCGCCCGCATCGCCGTGGTCGGCCGCAGCCTGGGCTCGGGTGTCGCGGTGCAGGTGGCCAAGGAACGGCCGGTGCACTCGGTGGTCCTGATCACCCCCTACGATTCGATCCTCGCGATCGCCAAGCGGCGCTTCCGCGTGATGCCGATCGAGTACATGCTGCGCCACCGCTTCGAGTCGATCAAGTACGCGCCCTCGCTCAAGGCCCCGACCTACGTGCTGCGCGCGCTTGAAGACGACGTGGTGCCGCACTCGCACACCGACCAGCTGGTGCAGAAGCTGGCCACGCTGGTGGGCGACGACACCGTACCAGGCTCGGACCACATGAACATCCCCTACCTGGAAGCGACCCAGGCCCTGATCGCCAGTTTCCTCACGCGCCAGTTCGCCAAGCCGGCCGCCACGCCGCAACTGCCGGCCGGCGACGCGCCGCAGGTCGTGGCCGAAGTGGGCAAGGAAGTCGGTCCCAAGCCGGAGCCCGTTGCCACGACTACCCTGCCTGCGACCGCATCCGCCGACGATGCATTGAGCGCAATCGCAAAATAATCCCGCGTTTTGGCGGCACTTATATTTCCTTGGAATAAATTGCCAAGTAAAATGGTATTTGTCATCAAACTGTCGCTTGATGCATATTTGACAGGCTGAGCTGCGAGCATTCAGATTCCTGAGAAAGCGCGGCGTCGCGGCGGTGTTCGCCTCCGGGCCTGTTGCAATCAAGCTACATGCAGCAAGGCCTGTCGAGAGAATCACCACCGCGATACAAATCGTAACCCCTCGGGCGCCGTCCGGCTGACACAATGCGCATCGCATTGCCAGGCTCTACGGCGCCGTTGGCGATGCAGCTTGCGCAGCCCGTTCCTCGCCTACGGTTGGGCCGGGTACAATACCGAAATTCCAGGAGCCTCATTCATGAAATTCAAGCAACTCACCATGACCATTGCGGCGCTGTGCGTCGCCGGCAGCGCAGCTGCAGCACCGGCCGCGCCGAAGCTGGGCATGGTCTACGATGCGGGCGGCAAGTTCGACAAATCGTTCAACCAGTCGGCCTTCGAAGGCCTGCAGCGCTTCACCAAGGAAACCGGCATCAAGGTGCTCGAAGTCCAGGCCAACAGCGACACCCAGGCCGAACAGGTGATGCGCGGCCTCGCACGCAAGAAGGTCGACCTGATCGCGGCGATCGGCTTCTCGCAGACCCAGGCAGTGCAAAAGGTCGCCAAGGAGTTCCCGAACGTGCGCTTCGTGCTGATCGACAGCATCGCGCAGGGTAACAACATCAACTCGGTGATGTTCAAGGAACAGGAAGGCTCCTACCTGGTGGGCGTCGCCGCCGCCATGGCCTCCAAGTCGAAGAAGCTGGGCTTCGTCGGCGGCATGGACATCCCGCTGATCCGCGCTTTCGCCTGCGGCTACAGCCAGGGCGCCAAGGCCCAGTTCCCGAAAGTCGAGATCATGCAGAACATGGTCGGCACCACCGCAGCGGCCTGGAACGATCCGGCCAAGGGCGGCGAGCTGGCGCGTGCGCAGTTCGACCGCGGCGCCGACGTGGTGTTCGCGGTGGCCGGCGGCAGCGGCATGGGCGCGCTGCAGATGGCCAAGACCAAGGGCAAGCTGGCGATCGGCGTCGACTCGAACCAGAACTACCTCCACCCGGGCAACATGCTGACCTCGATGGTCAAGCGCGTGGACAACGCCATCTACGAATCCTTCATGGCGCAAAAGAACGGCACCTGGAAGGGTGGCGTCACCTACAAGGGCCTGAAGGAAGGCGGCGTGGACTGGGTCCTGGACAAGGACAACCGCGCAGTCGTCACGCCGGAGATGGAAAAGCGCGTGAACGCTGTGCGCACCGACATCATCAACGGCAAGATCAAGGTCGTCGACTACCGTACCGCAGGCAGCTGCCCGGTCTGATTCACCTATCCCCATGAAAAAGCGCGCCGCGCCGGTCAACCCGGTCCGGCGCGCTTTTGAATGAAATGCAGGCTTTTTATTGCGCATCATCGATGCGCACCACCAACCATTTACTCTGATCGCAATGCAGCCAGCCGTAGAATTTCGCAACATCAGCAAGGCCTTCGGGGCCGTGCAGGCGAACGCTGACGTCAGCTTCCCGATTGCCAAAGGCTCGATCCACGGTGTGATCGGCGAGAATGGCGCGGGCAAGTCCACCCTCATGAGCATCCTGTACGGCTACTATCACGCCGACAGCGGCCAGCTCCTGATCAACGGCCAGGAGCGCCACATCCGCTCCTCGCAGGAAGCGATCGCGCTCGGCATCGGCATGGTCCACCAGCACTTCATGCTGGTCGAGAACATGACCGTGCTGGACAACGTGATGCTCGGCACCGAGGGCGGATTCAAGCTGGCTGCCAAGCGCAAGGAAACCGAAGCGAAGCTGCGCGAGATCTGCGCGCGCTACCGCCTCGATGTCGACCCGCTCGCCACCATCCACGACCTGTCGGTGGGCGCCCAGCAGCGCGTCGAGATCCTCAAGCAGATCTACCGCAGCGCCGAGATCCTGATCCTGGACGAGCCGACCGCCGTCCTCACCGCCCAGGAAACCGCCTCGCTGTTCGAGATCCTGCGGCTGTTCAAGGAACAGGGCAAGACCATCATCCTGATCACCCACAAGCTGGGCGAGATCATGGAGATCACCGACCAGGTGACCGTGATGCGGGCCGGCCGCGTGGTCGGCGCGGTGAGCACCGCCGAGACCTCCAAGGAGCAGCTGGCCAACATGATGGTTGGCCGCCCGATCGAGGGCAACCTGCCGCGCAAGCCCTTCAATCCGGGCGCGCCGGTGCTGCAGGTCTCGAACCTGCAGCTGGAAGACAAGCAGAAGGTCAAGCTCCTGGCTGACATCGACCTCACCGTGCGCGCCGGCGAGATCGTCGCGATCGCGGGCGTGTCGGGCAACGGCCAGAGCGAACTGATGGAAATCCTGTCGGGCATGCGCCTGCCGACGTCGGGTCGCGTCGAATTCCTCGGCAAGGAACTGCCCTATGCCGGTCGCTCCAACGCCGACGGCCTGCCGGCCGAATTCCGCGACCTCGGCATCGGCCACGTGCCGGAAGACCGCCTGCGCGATGGCGTGATCAAGGATTTCTCGGTCATGCAGAACACCGTGTTCGGCTACCAGGACCGCGTCACCAACAAGATGGGCCTGTTCGACTTCGAGGCCATCGCCAAGCGCTGCGCCCACCTGCTGGAAGCCTTCGACGTCCGTCCGAAGAACCCCGACCTGCGCATCGGTCTTCTATCGGGCGGTAACCAGCAGAAGGTCGTGATCGCGCGCGAAGTGTCGGCCGCACCAAAACTGATGCTGGTCGGCCAGCCGACCCGCGGCGTCGACATCGGCACCATCGAGAGCATCCACACCCAGCTGCTGCGCCTGCGCGACGAAGGCGTCGCCATCCTGCTGGTGTCGACCGAGCTGGAAGAAGTGCGCGCGCTGGCCGACCGCATCGTGGTCGTCTCCGGTGGCCGCATCACCGGTGAACTGAATGTTGAAGAATTCGATACCACCCGCATCGGCCTGCTGATGGGCGGGATGCACAAATCATGAAAACAACTGAACTCCCACGCTGGGCATCCGGCTTCGTCCTGCCCATCCTGAACCTGTTGTCGGCATTGCTGGTTGCGGCCCTGGTGATCCACCTGCTGGGCGAAAGCCCGGTCGAGTCGATGCAGATCCTGATCAACAGCGCCGTCATCAATCCGGAAGGCCTGAGCTACACGCTGTTCTACGCTTCCACCTTCGTGTTCACGGGCCTCGCGGTCTCGGTGGCGATGAAGGCGGGCCTGTTCAACATCGGCGCCGAAGGCCAGATGTACCTGGGCGGCTTAGGGCTAACCCTGGCGATGCTCGCATTCGACGCCTCGCTCTCGCCCTGGCTCCTGATTCCGCTGGCGATGATCGCCAGCGCCGTGTTCGGCGCCGGCTGGGCCTTCCTGCCCGGCTACCTGCAGGCCAAGCGCGGCAGCCACGTGGTGGTCACGACCATCATGTTCAACTTCATCGCCGCCAGCCTGATGAACTTCATCATCGTGAAGTACCTCATCCCCGAGGGCGACCAGAATCCGGCCAGCCGTACCTTCAGCGAAGCATCCTGGATGCCGCGCCTGTTCGACTGGTTCCCATCGATGGGCGATACCCCGCTGAACATCTCCTTCGTGCTGGCGATCCTCGCGCTGGTAATCTACGGCCTCGTGATGTCGCGCTCGAGCTGGGGCTACAAGCTGCAGGCCACGGGCCTGAACCAGCACGCCGCCCACTACGCCGGCGTGCGCATCAGCCGCACCATCATCGTCGCGATGCTGATCTCGGGCGCCCTGGCGGGCCTCGCCGCCGTCAACTCGATCCTCGGCTCGACCCACTACCTGAGCCTGAATTTCCCGGCCGGCGCCGGTTTCGTCGGCATTGCGATCGCGCTGATGGGCCGCCAGCATCCGGTCGGCATCTTCCTGTCCTCGGTGCTGTTCGGCGCCCTGATCCAGGGCGGCTTCGACCTGTCGCTGGAAAAGCCGAACATCCCGCAAGAGACCTTCATTTTCATTCAAGGCCTAATCATCCTGTTCTGCGGCGCGATGGAAAACCTGTACGCGCCGGCGGTCCTGAAACTGATCAATGCAACTAAGGCTCGTAAAGGTTAATACGCCATGGAAGACTTCCAGTTCGCCAGCATCGTCGTCTCGACGATCCGCAATGCGCCGGTCCTGATTTTCGCGGCCATGGCCGGCCTGTTCGCCGAGCGCAGCGGCGTGATCGACCTCGGCCTCGAGGGCAAGATCCTCGCCTCCGCCTTCGTCTCCGCCGGTGTTGCCTACTCCTACCAGGACCCGTGGCTCGGCATCGCCGCCGGCATGCTCGCCTCGGTCGCCCTGGCGCTGGTGCAGGCCTTTGTCGCCATCACCCAGAAGGGCAACCAGCTGGTGGCGGGCATGGCGATCAACATCGCCATGAGCGGCCTGACCTTCGTGGTCGCCCAGTACTTCTTCCAGCAGGGCGGCCGCACGCCCGACCTGGGCGAAGCGCGCCTGGCCGACGTGATCCTGCCGGGCACCGCCGCCATGGACAGCATCCCCTTCATCGGCTGGCTGTATGGCCACGTGATCGGCGGCCATTCGGTACTGGTCTACCTTGCCTTCCTGCTGCTGCCGGTGGTGCACTGGACCCTGTACCACAGCCGCTTCGGCCTGCGCCTGCGCGCCTGCGGCGAGAACCCGCATGCGGCCGATGCTGCCGGCGTGTCGGTCCAGAAGACGCGCTACACGGCGATGCTGATTGCCGGCGTGCTGTGCTCGTTCTCGGGCGCCTATCTGTCGATTGTCCAGAGCGGCTTCTTCCTGCGCGACATGTCGGCGGGCGCCGGCTACCTGGCGCTGACCGCCATGGTGTTCGGTAACTGGCGTCCGCTGCACACGGTGCTGGGTTGCCTGATGTTCGGCTTCTTCGGCGCGGTGCAGATCCAGATCGAAGGCGTGGACCTGCCGGTCGTGGGCCGCATCCCGGGTTCGCTGATCCAGATGATCCCGTATGTGCTGACCGTGGTTGTGCTGGCCGGCCTGATGGCCAAGTCAGTGGCGCCCAAGGCGCTGGGACGACCCTTCGTCAAGTCACGCTGAGTTTCAGTAATCTTAAGAATGGCCTGCTTCCGCAGGCCATTTTTTTTGCTTCAAGCCAGCGCCTGTTGCCATGGTTGTTAGCAAATGTGACTACCGTAAGCCTTTGTAAAGGCCGTCAACAAGGCTCATCGGCGAGCCGTTGATTGCTTAGGTGACACGATAAACGTACGCCAGAACCGAACCGGAAAGGATTTATCCATGAAGAAAGCACTTGCTACCCTGATCGTCGCTCTGTCGGCTACCTCGGCATTCGCCCAGACCACCTCGCCTACGACCGCAACCCCGGCCACCCCGGCGACTCCGGCCACCGCCGCTACCCCAGCCGTGCCGGCTACCCCGGCAACTTCGGCAGATACCGCCGCCTCGACCACCGATACCTCGGGCGGCACCGGCGCCACCTCGGCAACCGCGGCTTCGCCGGCTACTGCCGCAACCCCGGCCACCCCGGCGACCCCGGCCACTCCGGCAGACAAGACCGACACCAAGCAGGACAAGCAAGCCAAGCACGACAAGAAGTCCTCGCACAAGGACAGCAAGTCAACCGGCAAGTAAGCCATCACCGACCCGGGAAGCCGCGCGCTCTCCGGGTTTTCATGGGAGCGTCGTGCGGCCCCGCACGGCGCTTACTGGATCGCCGGATCCACCGTCTCCGCCCCGCTGGCGCGGCGGCTGGAACGCTTGAAGGTCCACATCACCCCTATTCCTCCCGACACCCCGCTGTCCTTCACATGCAGGGGACTGTCGCGGTTTGCCGCTCCCTTGTAGCTTTCGAAACGCAGATAGCCGAACACCCGCAGGTCCTCGTCGATGCGGCGCGAGCCGAACAGGCCCAGGCGCGTTGCCATCAGGCCGGAATCGGCCAGGTACGCGGGCCGGAGGGCCTTCGCGTACTGCGGCGCCACCTCGTAGAAGTGGCGGTTGATGCGGCGGTCGCCCAGCACGACGGAGAGATTCGTTTCCAGCGTCCATAGTCCGCGCTCGCCCGCCATCTCGTAGGCCAGGCGCGGCTCGAAAGTGGCGCCCCGATGGTGCAGGCCGCCGCGCGCCTCGATCACGGCGCGCAGCGGGAATTCGGCGCGCAGGCGGCGATTGTTGCCGAGCTCAAGTAGGCGCAACTTCAGGCGCGGACCGAATTCGACCAGCGGGCCCAGGTCCGGCATGCCGGCGCGCTCGTCGACATCGTCCGAGTCCGAGGGCAAGGCGCCGGCAAAGCCGACGTCGAGTTCGGCCCGGTCGCTGCGGAACACGCGCGCGTTGACGCCGGAACGGTCGGCGCGCAGGATCTCGCCGCGGTAGACGATGTTGGGGAAGACCAGCAGGCGCGATTCGCGCTCGTCGGAACCCGGATAGGACGGAGTCGAGATGGCGGCGGCGCCGACGCCGATTTCCCACAGGGGGAGCTTGCGCTCGGGGCTGGTCTGGGCGCTGGCGGCGCTGGAGAGGATCAGGCAGCCGCAGCAGGCGGCCTTAAGGAGAGGGCTCATGGTCTTGGCGTAGGTTCCGGTGAAGCGGATTCTATCCAAGACCAGGGAGTGGACGCGCCGCGCACGCTGAGCAGCGTCAGCTTTGATGAAAGTCGCCTGCTCGTAAACGTCATCCCGGCGAAGGCCGGGATCCAATTCTGTAGCACAGTGTGAACGTCACTCTGCGCAGCGAACTTGGATCCCGGCCTGCGCCGGGATGACGGTCTTACTTCTGGCGGTGCAAACTACTTTTGCGGTCTGAGGAAGCCGCCGACAATCAACCCTTGTCCGGGAAAATCGCCTGCAGCACCGCCGCCAGGTTGTACCCGCCCTTGATCAGCTGGGTCTTCGCAATCGCCGAGCTCGGCACTGGGTAGTTCTGCGGCACTTCCAGTGCGAAGGTGTAGTAGGTCTCGCCCTTCTTGCTGGTCTGCGGGGTCAGCTTGCCCGGCACCACGTCCTGGTAGGCCAGCTTGGCCACCACCAGGGCGTCGTCCGCCCACTGGTAAGGCCAGGTGATCGGGTCGCCCTTGGCCTTGGCCACCTGCGGGTTGCCGGCGATGGCCGCGTCCGCGAACTGTTCCGGGGTCCTGGTCTTGATGCGGCGGAAGGCGTAGTCCACCGTGGTGCTGTCCCAGTACGAGTGGAAGGGCTTGGTCAGGGCCTTGGGGACGCCTTCGCGCACCGGGGCCGGTTCGCCTGGGCCGATCAGGCCATCGGCCAGCGCGCTCACCTTGGCGTCGTCCAGCAGCAGGTTGTTGCCGCCGCGCGAATCGAAGATCGCGGTCTCGTCGACCTCGGCATGGGTTTTCGGCACCACGAACTTGCCGTCCTTGCTCACAAAGGCGGCGCCCACGTGCAGCGGCTGGTGGATGTCGCCGGCGAAGTGGGTCAGCAGGATCAGGGCCTGGCGCTTGGTGAACTTGTGCGGGTTCAGGGCTGGGTCGGTCTTGCCCTGCAGGACCGCGATGCACTGCTTCAGGGTCTGGACGATGTCCACGTCGGCCGTGCCGACGCCGTGGTCATGGTACTTCTCGAGCTGGAACGGAACGTCGGTGTAGTGGTACTCGCTGTGCTTGGGATTGCCGCCCACGTAGTCCACCATCTCCTGGGTCTGCGGGCCGCAATAGCTGCCCTTGACGCAGTCGGCCCAGTTGGCGATCGACTCGAGCGATTCGCCCGGCAGCAGCAGGGCCTGGATCTGCTTCTGGGCGTTCGAGCCCTTGAGCAGCTTGTCGGCGATGGCGCCGACGGCGCGGTGGCCGTCACGGCCCCAGGCCGCGGCGTCGAACGATACAAAGGCGCCGGTCAGCGCGAGTACACAGGCGAGTTTTTTCATGGTCATCCTTGGTTGAAGGCTCATTGGGCCTTGATGATGCGTGGCGCGCTCGGGGCCAGCGCGGCGCCCTGCCCCTCGGTCTTGCGCAGGTAGTCGGTAAAGGCGTCGAGGTCCATCAGGCCAGTCTCGAGGCGATTGCTGCCCTTGGCGAATTCGGGGAAGTTGTCGCCGCCTTCGGCCAAGAAGTTATTCGCGACGATGCGGTAGGTCTTGTTCGCTTCCAGCGGCTTGCCGTTCAGCGTGACGGCGGTGACGCGGCTGCCGGCCGGGCGCTTCTCGTCCCAGGTATAGCTGAAGCCATTGGACACCTGCAGCATCGAGCCGTTGCTGGATGCCGAACGCCACTGCTGCTCGAGCAGGGTGCGGATCTGGGCGCCGGTCAGGTCCATCACCACCAGCGTGTTCCCGAACGGGAGCACGGCCTGGGTCTGGCCGAAGGACGCGACATTGTCCACGCCCGCTTCCAGGTCCTTGCGGATGCCGCCTTCGTTCATGAAGCCGATCTGGGCGCCCAGGTTGCGGGTCGCGGCCAGGACGGCGTCGGCGATCAGGTTGCCGAGCGGCGCTTCGCCGGCCTCGTTCTGCTTTTTCAGCACCGGCGCCGCGGCCAGGCGCGCCACCGGGCGATTCAGGGCCGCGCGGCTGCTTTCCTTGACCTTGGCGATGAAGGCGACCATCTTTTCGTCGGCCGGGAAGTCGCCCGCTTTCATCAGGACGTTCTCGACCTTGATCTCGCCGACGCTGCCCACGCCCTTCTGCACTTTCATGGCGATGCGGGTCAGCAGGTGGCCATAGGACGAGGCCTGGGTCACGGTACGGCCGTCGACCTTGCACAGGTAGCCCTCGTGGGTGTGGCCGGTGATGACCAGCTTGATCTCCGGATCGAGCTTTTTCACGATGTCGACGATCGGGCCTTTGAGCTGGCTGCAGCCGGGAGTCATCGCGCTTTCCTTGGTACTTCCGCCCTGGTGCACCAGGGCCACGACCACGTCGGCGCCCTCACGGCGCATGGCGGGAATGGCGCGGTTGATGGCCGCCGCCTCGTCGCCGAATTCCAGGCCGGCGATCCCGGAGGCCATCACCACCGAGCGGGTGTCCTGCAGCACCACGCCGACCAGGCCGACCTTGATGCCCTTGGCTTCGATGACCCTGAAGGCCGGGATGAAGGGCTGGCCGGTGGCCTTGTCGACCACGTTGCCGGCCAGGTAGGTGAAGTTCGCGCCGCGGTAATCCTTGGCCATCTGGCAGGCCTTGTCCGGACGCGGCGAATCGCAGCCGCCGTGCTGCTGGCGCAGCAGTTCCTTGCGGCCGGCATCGAATTCATGGTTGCCGACCGCGGACACGCGCAGGTCGAGCATGTTCATCGCCTCGATGGTGGGCTCGTCGCCCCACAGCGAAGACATCGCCGGGCTGGCGCCGACCAGGTCGCCCGCGGAGACGAACAGCAGGTCCTTGTCCTGCTTGCGCCAGGCCTGCAGCGCGGCTGCCACCGCCTCGGCGCCGCCGGCGCGAATCGGGCTCGCCTTGCTGCCGTCAGCGTTGGTCGGGGTGTAGCGGCTGGGTTCCAGGTTGCCGTGGAAGTCGTTCAGGGCAACCAGGTTGATCGTGACAGGGTCGTTCGCAACCGCGTTGCGGCCCGATTGCGTGGAATAGTTGGCGACGGCGCCGAGCCAGGTACAGCCGGAGACAGCCAGGGGAAGCGCAAGCGCCAGCGCGACACGGGAAAGCCGTGCCGGGGCACGCGGGAAGTCGGTCGTCATATCGATGTCAATACTGGAGGTTGGATGTAAAAACAGGCCCTTGCGGGCCTGTTCGGTACTGCACGCTACGCCTGCCGCGTGAGGCAGCGGCAGGCATTGTAGCGTTATTAGATGTCCACCGACAGGGTGACCGACGCGAAGCGCGGTGCGCCCAGGTAGTAACGCAGGGTGCCGACGCTGGTCACGCCCGGGAACGGGGTGGTGTTGTTGACAGTCGACGACGACGGGTTGCGATACTGCTTGTTGGTGATGTTGCTGATGTTGAACTGCAGCTTCGGACGCTTGAAGACACCCCAGTTGTCGAAGGTGTAGCCAGTATCGAAGCCGTAGGTGGTGTAACCCGGTGCCCACTCGTCGTTCACCAGGGTGCCTGCCTGGCGGCTGGTTGCCTTGGCTTTCACGCGGGCGTAGAACGTGCCCTGGGTGTATTCCAGCGACAGGCCGGCCTTCAGCTTCGGCGTCAGCGGCATTTCCTTGCCGGCGGTCGGCAGGGTACCCGTGGCGCTCACGCGCAGGTTGTCTTCGATCTTGCTGCGGGTGTAGCCGAACGAACCGTAAGCTGCCCAGCCGTTGATCGGAGTGTTGCCCAGTTCGATCTCGAGGCCGTGGTTCTTCACGTTGCCAGCGTTGGTGTAGCTGCTGGTGTTGGTGATCGGGTCGAACGCGGTCGCCTGGCGGTTCTTGAAGTCGACGTAGAACGCGGTCACGGTCGCGATCAGGTTGTTGCTCTGGTGGCGGTAGCCGATGTCGGTGTTCCACGAGGTCTCTTCCTGCACGTCGCCGCGCAGGGTCGCCTGGTTACCAACCAGGGTCACGTTGGTGCCGACGTTGCTGAACACGAAGTTCGGCGGGGCTTTCATGTTCTTCGCCACCGACGCGAACAGCTGGTCGTCGTTGGTGATGCGGAAGCGGGCGCCCAGCTGCGGCAGCACGTCCTTGTACTTCTTGACGATGTTGTAGGTCGGGTTCTGGTTGCCTTCGCTCGCGAAGTTGGTGAAGTCACGCTCGATGTTCGGCGTACGCAGACCCAGGTTCAGGGTCAGCTTGTCGTCCATCATCGTGATCGTGTCCTGGATGAAGAACTGGTACGCGGTCGAGATGGTGTCCCAGTCGCGGCTCATGAACAGCGAACCGTCCGGACGGCGGATCTGGTAGATCTGCAGGTACGGATCGTACGGACGGCCGTCGGCGGTCACCGGGACCATCGGGCCGGTCTGACGGTGCTTGGCGCGCTCGTACCAGAAGCCACCCAGGATGTTGTGGTTGTTCCACTGGTAGTTCAGCGACGAAGTGATACCCGGACGCTTGGTGTCGGTGTGCGACGCGTTCGCCATGATGATGGTGTCGAGCGTATCGCCGTCGCCGTTCAGGTCGACCGATGCGCCGAGGCGGTTGGTCGTGGTGTTCAGGAAGCTGCCGCTTTCGCGCTGGACGCGCTGCTGCAGGCCACCGTTACCGAAGCCATACCAGAAGTACGGCAGCACTTTCAGGTCGAGGTTTTCGCTCAGGCGGAACTTGGCGGTTGCCGAAGCAATCGCGTTCTTGAACGGGTTGATGTACAGGCCGTGGTACAGCGGGGTCTGGGTAGCTTCGGTCTGGGCAGTGCCTGCACGCGGGGTCAGGTGGCCGACGAAGTAGTCGCTAGTGTCGTAGTAGTAACCACGGGTGTTGATTTCGGTCAGCGTCAGGTTGTTGATGCTGTTGTTCAGCGCTTCGTTCCACAGCAGGGTGGCGTGGATGTAGTTGAAGCGATCCCAGTCGTAGTTGAAGCCGGCGTCGATGTGGTTACGCTCTGCCTTGCCCTTGCCCTTCCACTTGTCCGACATGGCGCGCGAGAACGACACGAACAGCTTCGAGCGGTTGTCCGGCAGAATGCCGCTGTCGTAGCGGACGAAGGACTTGAACATGTCCAGCTGGCCGAAGGTCTGCATCACGCGCACGCGCTGCTTGTTTTCCGGGTTGCAGGTGTTGATGCCGAAGTTACCGCCGGTCGCGCCGACCTGCGGCGAGTCGACGTCGGTCGAACCCTGGGTCACGAACTGCGAGCAGGTGTTTTCCTGGTCAACGTATTCTTGCGGGTACACCGAGAACGAACCCGAGTCGTTCACCGGCACGCCGTTGATGGTGGCGCCGATCTGGTCGCTGTTGAAACCGCGCAGGGTCAGGCCGCCGCCGAACAGGCCGGTTGCATCGTGGTTGTAGCTGTTCACTGCCGGCAGCAGTTCCAGTGCCTCATAGGCGTTGCCGGTCGGGCGCTGCTTTTCCAGTTCCGCTGCGGTGACGGTCGAACGCGCTTTCGGCGCTTCTTCGAAGACCATCAGACCCATACCCAGTTTCTTGCCGGTGATAACAACTTCCGAACGAACCTGGCCTTCGTCAGACGTTGCCGTCTGGGCTTGGGCGACGCCGGCGCATGCCAGGCATGCCAGCGCGATCGCGCTCAGGCGCAGCTTCGGTTGTTGGTTAAAAGCGGATTGCATTCAAAACTCCCCTAGAGTGTCATTATGAAAACTACAACAGCAAGTGCTACACCTGCATGAATTCTTGCCAAAAGTTCTAGACTTTTGCAGCGGCATGGCAGTGTAAGGTCTGAATATGTCCGGTTGATGACGCCACCGGAGTCACGATGAGGCGTGGACCAAGTAGAAAAAAAGTCTTTCCTAAATAGTCACTCGCCGACTATGCATGAGTGCATCTAGCGTGACAAATACCATTTCGCTTACAAATTTATACGTATTTCGTATAAGTCCCCGTGGCTGTCCCGTGTCGGTTGTCCGCAACACGGAGTTCACCTGTGGAAATTGCTGCGGCGCGATTATAAGAGGACTAATTCAGCAGCGAAACGAATTAATTTGTAAATCCGTTTTGCCAAGGAGATGGATGGGCAATGTGTAGCGCGGTGGCCACACATTGCCCTTTTGGAAGAGGTTGGCACTGTCAAGTGCCGTTTTTTTGATCAGCGCTTGGCTGCGGGGGCGCTGCGGGCGAGTTCGGCGATCCGGGCTTCGAACGCCGCGAAACGCTCTTCCAGCTGACGGGTCAGGCGTTGTTTTTCTGCTACCGACAGAAAGGCGTAGCGGATGCTGTTGTACGAAGTGCGCTTCATTTCCGCGTAGTCCGGCTTGTAGCGGCTGGCGAACAGCACGTACTCGTTCGACAGGGTGTGACGGGTCACGCCGGCGTCGTCGGTCGAGATCACGTAGGGCACGCCATATTTACGGTACAGGGTGATCGGGTGGTTGGCCCCTTCGATGCCGCTGATAAAGGCATTCGAGGTCAGGTTGATCTCGACCGGGATATCGTCCTTGCGCATCTTCGCCATGATGGCCGGGGCATTGGTCTCGTGCGCCAGGTCGATGCCATGGCCGATGCGATTGGCGCCCGCAACCACCAGGGCCTGGTCGATGTGGAACTTCAGGCCTTCCGGCGGCACGTCGCCCAGCGCCAGCTCGCCGGCATGCATGGCGATCTTCACTTCCGGATAGCGCGACTTCAGGAAGCGGAACATCTTCATGTGCAGCGCGTAGTCGCGCATCGACACCATGGTGCTTTCCTGGCCGACGATATTGACGCCGACGATCTTGTCGCTCATGGCCGCGGCCTTGAAACCCGAGACCATCGACGAGAACACCTGCGAGGGGTTCAGCAGGCGCAGCACATAGGTCTGGTAACGCATGGTGAAGCGCTCGTCGTCGATGCCTTCGGCCGACTCGTGAATCTTGTTGACGAAGTCTTCAAGGGACTTGCGGAAGCCGGCGTCCTGCTCCAGCACCGCCAGCCAGGCGCCCATCTGGGCTTCAAAAGCCTTGTCGTCATTGGCGTTCTGCCAGGCCTGGGTGTCGAACTCCTTGTTCACGACGAAGGGC
The DNA here is from genome assembly GCF_020707265.1 of Massilia sp. IC2-477. Classification (GTDB taxonomy): domain Bacteria; phylum Pseudomonadota; class Gammaproteobacteria; order Burkholderiales; family Burkholderiaceae_D; genus Telluria. Next base: position 183,091 of record NZ_JAJFEQ010000001.1, on the reverse strand, counting down.
GACATCTTGAACATGGTCTCGATGTAGCTGACGTTTTCCGCAATGGCGCGCTTCTTGAGTTCCTGCAGGCCTTCGCGGAAGTTCGCGTTCGAGACCGGGCCAAAGAAACCGAAGGTCTGGAAGAACAGACGGTCCGGCGGCGGCTGGATCGCGCCGTGGTTGTTGAAGTCCTTGTTCGACCAGCGCTGCAGCAGTTCGCGGTAGGTGTAGTCGTCGGCATACACTTCGCTTGTGGACAGGCAGTTGCGGTCCTTGGCCGGCTTGGCGCGCTCGGCCTCGACGACTTCCTTCCTGGTCTCGATCTGGTAGGTCTGCTTGTTGACGCAGTAGCCCTGCTTGTCGAGGAAGTCGACGTACTGCTCGGCGTAGACCGAACCCGAATAATGGTGGTGCAGGTCGCCACCCTTGGGCATCTGGGTGAAGAACAGGGTCAGTTCGGACAGCTTCGGCTCGCCGGCGATCAGGCTGGCGTAGTGGCGGGCGGTGGCGGCTTCGTTCGCGGTCGACGCCGGGCCTTTGGCCAGGGCCGGGGCGCCGGCGACAGCCAGGGCCAGCAGGACGCTGCTGGTCAGTTTCTTGTACATGGGTGTGACTTTCTGGTGCGGTGGACCGCGCAACTCTATACGGTTGAGTTGGCCTTTGCAATATGGCACGTAGGGTGGGCGGGTCCCCCGCCCACGCGGTGATAGCTGGCGGCGAGATCATCCGGCACGATGGTGGAGCCCTCGACAATCACCGCGTGGGCGGTCAAGCTGCCCACCCTACGCGCTGCGGCGATGAACGAGGGCGCCGCCCGAATAGGTCGCCTTGACCGCACGGTCGTCGCCCAGCAGCGCCAGCGCGAACAGCAGCTCCTCGAGTGACTCCAGCTGCGCCGTGCGGCGCGCCAGCAGCGGCGTGGCCTTCGGGTCGAGCACGATGAAGTCCGCTTCCGCACCCGGGACAAAGCTGCCGATCGTGCCCTCCAGGTCCATGGCGCGCGCCGCGCCCAGGGTGGCGAGATAGAACATGCGCAGCGCAGGCAGGTAGCTGCCCTTCAGGCGCGCCACCTTGTAGGCTTCGTTCATGGTCTGCAGGATCGAGAACGAGGTGCCGGCGCCGACGTCGGTGCCGAGCGAGAGCAGCGCGTTCGCCCCATCCGCCTTTTCGAAGTCGAACAGGCCGCTGCCGAGGAACAGGTTGGAGGTCGGGCAGACCGCCACGGCGCTGCCGGTGGCCGCCATGCGCGCGAAGTCTTCGTCGTCGAGCCAGATGCAGTGGCCGAACAGCGCGCGCGGGCGCATCAGGCCAAAGCGCTCATACACGTCCAGGTAGCTGCGCGACTGCGGATGCAGTTCGCCCACCCACTTGCACTCGTCCTTGTTTTCCGAGACGTGGGTCTGGATGAAGGTGTCGGGCCAGGCCTTCGCCAGTTCGGCGGTGGCGCGCAGCTGGGCGTCGGTCGAGGTCGGGGCGAAGCGCGGCGTGATCGCATACAGCTGGCGCCCGCGCTTGTGCCACTTTTCGATCAGGGCGGCGCTGTCACCCACGCTGCCCTCGCAATCGCGCAGGAAATCCGGGCAGTTGCGGTCCATCAGCACCTTGCCGGCCACCATGCGCAGGTTGCGCGCCTCGCTGGCCTCGAAGAAGGCGTCGACCGATTGCGGATGCACGGTGCAGTAGACGACCGCGGTGGTGGTCCCGCAGCGCAGCAGTTCGTCGAGGAAGAACTCGGCGGTCGCACGGGCGTGCGCCGGGTCCTCGAAGCGGCGCTCGGTCGGGAAGGTGTAGGTCTCCAGCCAGGGCAGCAGGCCCTCGCTTGGCGAGGCAATCATGTCGGTCTGCGGGTAATGCAGGTGGGTGTCGATGAAGCCCGGGGTGATGAGCTGGCCACGGTAGTCGTGCGGCGTCACGCCGTCAGGCAAGCTGCCGATCAGCGCAGCATAATCGCCGGCGGCCTTGACGCGGCCATCCTCGACCACCAGCAGGCCGTCTTCGTGCCAGGCGTGGGCATCGCCGTGGAATGCCGGGTCGGCGTGAAAATGCAGCAAGCTCGCACGATAGGCTTGCACGTTGTGAGGTGCGGTGGACATCAGTGTATTTCCGTTGAAACTTCAATTGGGCGGGCTGCCGCTTCCCATACGGTGAGCAGCTGGGCCGCCACGGAGGCCGCGATCACGGCCGGGGCCTTGCCCTCGATGCCGGGAATGCCGACCGGGCAAACCATGGTGGCGAGGCGCGCATCATTGACGCCGCGTTCGCGCAGGCGGTGCTCGAACTGGCGGCGCTTGGTAGCGGAGCCGATCAGGCCGAACCAATCCTGGGCGCCGGGGCGGGACAGTATCGCGTGCGACAGGCTCAGGTCAAGGGCATGGCTGTGGGTCATGACCAGAAAGGTGGTGCCCTGTGGTGCGTTTTCAACAAGCGCTTCGGGCGTGTCGGTCGCTTCGACCGTCACGTTGGCCGGCATGGCGGCCGGGAACAGGTCCTCGCGCTCGTCGACCCAGGTCACGCGGCAAGGCAGCTCGGCCAGGGCGCGCACGATGGCGGCGCCGACATGGCCGGCGCCGAACAGCATCAGGTGGGCGCGCGGGGCGAGGACAGCGTCGGCCAGCCAGAGACGGCCTGCGTCGTCCTGGAAGACGTGGGTGCCCTGGGTGCGATCAAAGGCAGGGGCCTCGCCGCAAGTGAGCTGGCGCCCGCTTCCGTCGAATATACCCGTAGGGTGGGCGGCTTCGCCGCCCACGCGGTCAACTGGCGGACGCACAGGCTGTCCCTCATCTTTCGCCGACCGCGTGGGCGGGTGACCGTGATCTGGTCCACTGGACCAGATCACCCCTACACAAACCACCCGCCAGGTGTCCTCATTGCGCCGACTGTCGAGCAGTGACAGCTGCTGCGCATCGGCAAACTCGAACGCCAGCCAGGCGATACCACCGCAGCACTGTCCCAGCTTTGGCCCCAGCGGAAAGCGTTCGACGTGCGCGGCCCCGCCCTGCTCCAGCATCGCGCGCGCCATCTCCAGCGCCCGGTGCTCCAGGTGGCCGCCGCCAATGGTGCCCCTGAAACCCTGGGCATCCACCAGCATGCGGGCACCCGGCTCGCGCGGGACGGAACCCTCGACGCGGGCGACCGTCACCAGCACTGCCGGCGCGTGCAGCTCGGATGGAAGCCAATCGCTCATCAGGCACTCGCCGATTCGACGTAGGCCACCGCCTTGAGGATTTCCTCACAGGTGGCCGGCGCGTTCAACGGCGGATTCACGCGATGGCCGCCCACGCTCGAGATGGCATCGCGAATCGCAAAGAACACCGAGAACGGCAGCAGCAGCGGCGGCTCGCCCACCGCCTTGGAGCGGTGGATGCTGTCGGCGACATTGCGGTTCTTGAAGAGGCGCACGCGGAAGTCTTCCGGGCAGTCGGAGATACCAGGAATCTTGTAGGTCGACGGCGCGTGCGTCATCAACTTGCCCGCCGGGTTCCACCACAGTTCTTCGGTGGTGAGCCAGCCCATGCCCTGGATGAAGGCGCCTTCGACCTGGCCGATGTCGATCGCCGGGTTCAGCGAGTTACCGGCGTCGTAGAGGGTGTCGGCGCGCAGCAGCTTCCATTCGCCGGTGAGGGTGTCCACCACCACTTCCGACACCGCGGCGCCGTAGGCGTAATACGAGAAGGGATTGCCGTTCATGGTCTTCGGATCCCAGTGCAGGCCGGGGGTGGCATAGAAGCCGTCCGACCACAGCTGCACCCGCGCCAGATAGGCCTTGGCCACCACTTCGCCGAAGCGCAGCGCCTGGCCGGCCACGAAGACGGTGTCGTCGGCGAAGCGCACCTCGGACGGCTCGCCGCCGAACTGCGAGGCCACGAACGCAGCCAGGCGCTCGCGGATCTTGCGCGCGGCGTCCTGCGCCGCCTTGCCGTTCAGGTCCGCGCCGGTGGACGCTGCCGTGGCCGAGGTGTTGGCGACCTTGCTGGTATTGGTGGCGGTGGCGCGCACACGCTCCAGGTCCACGCCCAGCTCGTGCGCGATCACCTGCATCACCTTGGTGTTGATGCCCTGCCCCATCTCGGTGCCGCCGTGGTTCACGAGGATCGAGCCATCCACGTAGACGTGCACCAGCGCGCCGGCCTGGTTCAGGTGGGTGACGTTGAAGGCGATGCCGAATTTCACCGGGGTGAGCGCCAGGCCCTTCTTCAGCACCGGGCTGCAGCGGTTGAATTCGTTAATTGCGGTACGGCGGGCGCGGTAGTCGCTGGTCTGTTCCAGCTCGGCCACCAGTTCGTGGATCACGTTGTCGACCACCGCCTGGCCGTAGGGCGTGACGTTGCGATCGGCCTTGCCGTAGAAATTCAGGCGCCGGATGTCGAGCGGGTCGCGGCCCAGATTGCGGGCGATCTCGTCGATCACGTATTCGATCGCGATCGCACCCTGCGGCCCGCCGAAGCCGCGGAAGGCGGTGTTCGACTGGGTGTTGGTCTTGCCGCAGGCGGCGCGGATCTCGACGTCGGAGAGGTAATAAGTATTGTCGAAGTGGCAGACGGCGCGCGTGGCCACGGGGCCGGACAGGTCGGCCGAGAAGCCGGCGCGCGTGACCATGTCGACTTTCGCCGCAACGATGCGCCCTTCCCCGTCGTAGCCGACTTCGTACTCGTAGTGGAAGCAGTGGCGCTTGCCGGTGACGAGCATGTCGTCGTCGCGGTCGGCGCGCAGCTTGACCGGGCGGCGCAGGTGGGCGGCCGCGATCGCCGCGCCGGACGCCCACAGCGCCGACTGCGATTCCTTGCCGCCGAAGCCGCCGCCCATGCGGCGGCACTCGACCACCACGTGGTGCGAATGCAAGCCGAGCGCGTGCGCGACCACGTGCTGCATTTCGCTCGGATGCTGGGTCGAGCAGTAGACATGCATGCCGCGGTCCTCTCCCGGGATCGCATAGGCGATCTGGCCTTCGAGGTAGAACTGTTCCTGGCCGCCAACGTACAGCTCGCCTTTCACGCGGTAGGGGGAAGAGGCAAAAGCGCTTTCGGCATCGCCGCGCGCGAGGCGCATCGGCGGCAGCACATACGATTGCGCGGCGCGCGCCGCCTGCGGCGTGAGGATGGCCGGCAGGTCTTCGTACTCGACCTTCGCCAGTTTCGCGGCGCGGCGCGCGTTGTCGTGGCTGTCGGCGACGACGATGAACATCGGCTGGCCGACGTACTGGACCAGGCCGTCGGCCAGGATCGGGTCGTCGTGGATGATCGGGCCGCAATCGTTGGTGCCCGGGATGTCGCGCGCCGTCAGGACCGCGACCACGCCGCGGCTGGCGCGCACGGGTTCCAGGTCGATGCCGAGGATGCGCGCATGGGCGTGGGAGGACAGGCCGAGTGCCGCGTGCAGGGTGCCGGCAGTCTCAGGGATGTCGTCGGTATAGGTGGCCTGGCCGAGCACGTGCAGTACGGCGGATTCGTGCGGCCGCGCGCGGCCGACTTCGGTCCACGCAGTGTCCAACTGCCTTGCGTCGAGGATAGGGATGCCTGCGTCGTTCATGTCGCTCTCCTCAACCGGCCGCGAAGGCATTGACCGCCGTTGACGGCAGCGGATTGTCGACGCGGGTCTCGAGCCAGAAGCGGCGCAGCAGGTTCTGCGCCGCCTGCATGCGGTAGCTGCTGGAAGCGCGCATGTCGCTCAAGGGGGCGTAATCCTGCGCCAGCATGCTCATGGCCGCGCGCATGGTGGCCTCATTCCAGGCCTCGCCGACCAGTGCCGCTTCGGCTTGCGCCGCGCGCTTGGGCGTGGCCGCCATGCCGCCAAACGCGATGCGTGCGCTGGCGATGCTGTCGCCATCGAGCGTGATGGCGAAGGCCGCGCACACGGCCGAAATGTCCTGGTCGAAGCGCTTGGCCAGTTTATAGGTACGCATCCGCAGCCCCTCACGGCGCAGTGGGATGCGCAGGCCCTGGACGAATTCGCCGGCCTGCAGGTCTTTCTGCTGGTAGCCGAGATAGAAATCTTCCAGCGCCAGCACGCGCTCGCCCGCAGCGCCGCGCAGCACCACCTGGCTGCCCAGGGCGATCAGCCAGGGCATCGAGTCGCCGATCGGCGAGCCGTTGGCGACGTTGCCGCCCAGGGTGCCGGCGTTGCGGATCGGGAGCGAGGCGAAGCGCTGCCACATCTCCGACAGCTCGTCGGGGTAATGGCGGCAGATGGCGGCGTAGGCGTCGTTCAGCGTGACGCCGGCGCCGATCTCGAGCATGCCGTCGCTTTCCGCCACGACCTTCAACGCGTCCACCTGGCCCAGGTAGATGATGTCGTTCAGCTCGCGCATGTGCTTGGTCACCCACAGGCCGACATCAGTGGAACCGGCCAGCAGCAGCGCGGCCGGGTGTTCGGCGCGCAGCTGGACCAGTTCGTCCAGCGTGCGCGGGATGTGGAAGCGTCCGCCCTTCGCTTCATAGCTGAAACCATGGGTGCGCTGAAGCAGCTGCAGACGTTCGGCCAGCGCGGCGCGGTCAAAAGCAGCCGGCGGCAGCTCGACCATGCGCCGGGCAGCATCGATGATCGGACGGTAGCCGGTGCAGCGGCACAGGTTGCCCGACAGGGCGTCGTCGATCTGGCAGCGCGTGGGTGCGCCATCCTGTTTCAGGTACATGCCCCACAGCGACATGGCAAAGCCCGGCGTGCAGAAGCCGCACTGGGAACCGTGGCACTCGACCAGCGCCTGCTGCACCGGGTGCAGCGAACCGTCCTGCTGCTGCAGGTCTTCCACCGTGAACAGGGCCTTGCCGTCGAGCGTGGGGGTGAACTGGATGCAGGAATTGACCGCCTTGAGTTCGAGCTGCCCGCCTTCCAGCGAGCCGAGCACCACCGTGCAGGCGCCGCAGTCGCCTTCGGCGCAGCCTTCCTTGGTGCCGGTGCAGTGCAGGTCTTCCCGCAGGTGCTGCAGGATGGTCTGCGTGGGCTGCGCATCGCGCACTTCCCGCAGGGCGCCACGGTAATAGAATCGGATCGGCTCGGACATGGTGTTCTCATTCTCAGGCAAGGGCGGAAGGCTAGCACCCAAAGGCATTTCATTTATAAGACAATCTATATATTACTTATCAATATATTCGTATATCTTATGAATCCTTCCACGCTTTCATTTTAGGAAAGGATGCACGCTTTTCCAGTGCCGGGCGATGTCGATGCGGCGCGAGATCCAGACGCCCTCGTGTCCTTGCACGTAATCGAGGAAGCGCGCCAGCGCCGCGGCGCGCGCCGGCCGTCCGACCAGGCGGCAGTGCAGGCCGATCGACAGCATCTTCGGCCGGTCCAGGCCGTTCGGGTCGCCTTCCACGTACAGCACGTCGAAGGCATCCTTTAGGTAGTCGAAGAACTGGGTCCCCGAATTGAAGCCCTGCATGGCGGCGAAGCGCATGTCGTTGGTGTCGAGGGTATAGGGCACCACCAGGTGCGGCACCGTTTCGCCCCCGCTCACCGCCACCTCCTGCCAGAACGGCAGGTCGTCGCCGTAGTGGTCGGCGTCGTAGGCGAATCCGCCGTGTTCGACCACCAGGCGGCGCGTGTTGGGCGAGTCGCGTCCCGTGTACCAGCCGAGCGGCGCTTCTCCGGTGAGCTCGCGGATGATCTGCACCGCTTCCTGCATGTGGGCACGCTCGGTGGCCTCGTCCACGTTCTGGTACGAGATCCAGCGCAGGCCGTGGCAGGCGATCTCGTGGCCCAGTTCGCGGAAGGCGCTCACCGCCTCCGGGTTGCGCTTGAGCGCCATCGCCACCCCGAACACCGTCAGCGGCAGCCCGCGCTCTTCGAACAGGCGCAGCACCCGCCACAGGCCGGCGCGCGAGCCGTATTCATACAGCGACTCCATGCTCATGTGGCGCATCGGGAAGGCTTGGGCGCCGATGATCTCGGATAAAAAGGTCTCCGAGGCCGGGTCGCCGTGCAGCACGCAGTTTTCCGCCCCTTCCTCGTAGTTCAGCACGAACTGCAGGGCGACCCGGGCGCCGCCGGGCCAGCGGGCATGGGGCGGCGTGCGGCCGTAGCCAACCAGGTCGCGCGGATAGTTCTGGTAGGTGTCCATGAGCGTCATAGAAAAGGAGGTATATCGGCGATCATATATTGCAGGAAGCACAACGGTATATGATTCGTCGCATACTCCGACTCATCCTTCACATATGGGAGCCGCATGGGCAAACTTTCCACCCACGTCCTCGATACCGCCCATGGCCGCCCGGGGGCCGGCGTGCGGGTCGAGCTGTATGCCTTTGCCGCCGGCGGGCGCACCCTGATCAAGACCGAGCTTACCAACGGCGACGGCCGCTGCGGCGCCCCGCTGCTGGAAGGCGATCTGATGCGCCCGGGCCAGTACGAGCTGGTGTTCCACGCCGGCGACTATTTTGCCGCCCAGGGCGTGGAACTGCCCTCCCCCCGTTTCCTCGACCGCATCACGATCGCCTTCGGCATTGCCGACAGCGCGCAGAACTACCACGTGCCGTTGGTGATGACGCCCTGGTCCTATTCCACTTACCGGGGCAGCTGAGCAAAACTATCGCCGGCCGGGTTGAACCGCAGTAATATTTACTGAACAACAACCAGGAGCCGCCATGCACGCAGCCGCCCTCGAGACGCCCGACCTGGCCCCGCGGCCGGGACTTGCCGCCACCCGCATCGCGATCGGGCTGGTCCAGGGCCTGCTTCTCTATTTCCTGTACCGCGCCGGCATGGAACTGCACTGGCCGGCGACGGTGCCGCGCCTGTTCGTGCCCCTGCTCCTGCTGTGCGTGCTGGCGCCGGTCATCGCCATCAGCGGCCTCGGGCAACTGACGCGGTCTCAGTTGCTGCTGTGGACCGCGGCCGCGGCCGCCATCATCGTCATTCTCGCCTTCCACGACGTGTGGCGCATGGAGGGCGCCTGGCGCCCGCCGGCGCCACCGAGGCCGCGCGCACCGGAGCCATCGTCGCAACTCAACCTTGCCCTGGTCGGCGGCCTGTTCATCGCCCATGCCATGGTGCTGGCCGGCGCACTCGAGCGGCGCCGCATCGTCTCGTACGGCGCCTATTTCGAGACCGCCTGGAAGCTGGGCGTGCAACTGGCTTTCAGCGGCCTGTTCGTTGGCGTCACCTGGCTGGTGCTGCACCTGGGTGCCCAGCTCTTCCTCCTGATCAAACTCGATTTCCTCAGCAAGGCGATCCGGGAATCCTGGTTTTCCATTCCCGTCACCACCTTCGCCTTCGCCACCGCCCTGCACCTGACCGATGTGCGTCCGGGCATCGTGCGCGGCATCCGCAACCTGCTGCTGGTGCTGCTGTCCTGGATCCTGCCGGTGCTGACGCTGCTGGTGGCCGGCTTCCTGGCCAGCCTGCCGTTCACGGGGCTGGAACCGCTGTGGGCCACGCGCAGCGCCGCCGCCTCCCTGCTCGGGGCGGCGGCCGCCTTCGTGGTGCTGATCAACGCCGCCTGGCAGAACGGCGCAGTCCAGGTCGCGCGGCCGATCGCGCTGGCGGCCCGTGCCGCCTCGCTGCTGCTGGTGCCGGTCACGCTGCTCGCGATCTACGCCCTTGCCCTGCGCGTGCAGGACCACGGCTGGACCGAAGACCGCGTCGTCGCCGCGGCCTGCCTGCTGGTGGCCGCCTGCTATGCAGGCGGCTACGCGGCCGCCGCGCTGCGCAAGGGCTGGCTGCCGACCCTCGCCGGAGTCAACATCGCGGCTGCCTTCATGGTCCTGGCTGTGCTGCTGGCCTTGTACACGCCGCTGCTCGACCCGGCGCGCCTGTCGACGGAGGACCAGCTCGCGCGGCTGGCGTCGGGCCGGGTGTCGGCAGCGCGCTTCGACGTCGGCTACCTGCACTTCGATGGCGCGCGCTACGGCGCCGAAGCGCTGGCCCGCCTCGATGCGCAGGGCGGGGCCGCACTGCGCGAGCGTATCGCGGCGGTGCGCAAGCTGCAGAACCGCTATTACCAGGGACTGCTGGCCAACGCTCCCGACCTGGCCGCCAACCTGCGTATCTGGCCCGAAGGTACCCGCCTGCCCGACAGCTTCAGGGCGATCAACTGGGTCGATCTGGCCGTCGGCCCGAACCTGCCCGACTGCCTGCGCCTCCGGGGCCGGACCTGCGATGCGCTGGTACGCGACGTGATTGGTGATGCGCGGCCGGAAGTGCTGCTGTTCGGCGACGATGCCTGGAATTCGGTGATCGCAAGCGAGGAAGAAGGCGGCCGCTGGCGTATCGCCGGCCGCATCCGCGCGGTATGTCCGGCATACCGCCAGGCCCTGCGCGAAGGAAAGCTCAGCGCCGTGCAGCCGCTGCGTCCCGAGCTGGAAGTCGCGGGACGGCGCATCCGGGTCGACTGGACGGCGGAAGACGCCCCCTGTCCGCCTGAAGCGACCCCTCAGCCGGACGCGCCGCCGAAGTGAATCTTGCTATGCTTGGGCTCACCACGTCGGGAGAGCCCATGGCATTGCATATCGTTCATTTCATCGGACCGATCAACCACAATTCCGCCAGCGCCATCCGCAACAACTGTCTGCAGGCGCTGCAGAACGGCGCAACCGAGATCGAACTGCACATGTCGAGCGAAGGCGGCAACATGACGGCCGGCTTCGCGCTCTACTTCTTCCTCAAGTCGCTCCCGGTACCGCTCACCACCCACAACATCGGCAGCGTCGAATCCGTCGCCGTCGTGATCTTCCTGGCCGGGCAGAAGCGCTATGCCTGCCCCGGCACGCGCTTCCTGATCCACCCGCTGCACTGGGGCTTCGGCAGCCTGGTCGCAGCCGACCACTCGCGCGTGTCCGAGTGGCGCGACTGCCTCGATTTCGATGCCGAGCGCTATGGGCGCATCTTCCTCGAAGCCACCACCGAAGCGGGTTCTCCAACTGACATCCGCAGCAACCTGACGGGCAATGCGCGCATCTTCGACGCCGAGGAAGCGGTCAAGGCCGGCATCGTGCATCGCGCTCAGCAGGCTCAACTGCCGCCTGCAGGAAACACTTGTCATTGGTGGAATTAATTCTGACAACATGCTGTTTCAGAACCGCAACAATTGAAGAGAATAAATAGAACTTTGTCACTAATTGTAATCATTATTGTTGATGTAAATATTGCTCGCTGGATAGAATGATTTCCAGTTTTCACGGCGCTGCATGTTTGCTGCCTTTTCAGCGCCGCCCTTCCCGAGCAGCTTTACGCAACAAGAATGATGATGAAGAAAAGTGTGATTGCTTGTCTGCTGGCGCTTCCGCTGGCAGTCTCGACGGCCTACGCGCAAGACGGCGCAGGCTTCCCCGCCGTGAAAGTCAGTGGCTTCGGAACCGGCGCCCTCACCTACGCCGACAGCGACAAAGCCGAATTCGCCCGCCCGAACCAGGCCAGCGGTTCGTCCAAGGACTACCGTACCGGCATCGATTCGAACCTCGGCCTGCAGGCCGACCTGCCGGTCAACAGCTGGCTGTCCTTCACCGCCCAGGGCCTGGTGCGCCGTGACGCCGAAGACAGCTACGGCGCCGAACTGAGCTGGGCCTTCGCCAAGGCCAAGCTCGCGGACAACCTGAGCCTCCGCGTCGGCCGCGTTGGCCTGCCGGTCTTCATGATCTCCGACTACCGCAACGTCGGCTACGCCAACACCATGCTGCGTCCGCCGGCGGAAGTGTATTCGCAGGTGCCGTTCAACAGCGTCGATGGCGCCGACATCACCTGGCAGCACGGCTTCGGCGACACCACCGTGACCTCGCAGCTCGCCTACGGCAAGGTGAAAGCTCCCCTGACCGGCGGCATCCACGCCCGCGGCAAGAAGCTGGCCGCCCTGAACATCAGTGCCGAACACGGCCCGTTCACCGTCCGCGCCGGCCACGCAACCGGTGAGATCACCATTGCCGATTCGACCTCGCTGAACACCCTGGTCGGCGGCCTGCGCGCAGCCGGCACCGGCTACCGCTTCCCGCAGCTCAATACCCTGGCCGGCGAAATCGAACCCAAGGAAAAGCGCGCTACCTTCAGCTCGCTCGGCCTGTCGATGGACTGGAACAACGTCGTCGTGCAAACCGAATTCGCCAAGCGCAAGACCAAGGCCTACATCAACGACACCAGCGCCTGGTACGTGATGGGCGGCTACCGCATCGGCAAGTTCCTGCCCTACGTCACCCACGCCAACCTGAAGATCGACAGCGCCATCGTGAACACCGTGCCGGCAACCTGCCCGCCGGGCTACCCGGCCGCATGCACCCCGACCCTGCAGCAGCTGGGCGCCGGCGTGCGCCGCCTGCCGAACTCGGGCGTCGGCCAGGGCGAGCAGTCGACCAATTCGATCGGCGTGCGCTGGGACTTCGCCAGCTCGGTCGCGCTGAAGGCGCAGATCGACCGCGTCAAGCCGAAGAACGGCACCGGCCTGTTCGTGGCCGCGCAGCCGGGCTTCAACGACACCGTGACCGTCGGCGCCATCGCCCTCGACTTCGTGTTCTAAGGAGCGAGCCATGAACAAGATGATTGCAAGCCTGTTCACCATCGCCGCCATCGGCGCCTCGGTCCCCGCCATGGCCGAAGTGGTCGTGGTGGTCAACAAGAGCGCCGCCGAAAGCACGATGAGCAAGGAGCAGGTCGCCCAGTTCTTCCTCGGTAAGTCCTCGAGCATGACCCCGATCGACCAGGCCGATGCGAGCCCGGTCCGCGCCGAGTTCTACAAGAAGGTGGCGGACAAGGATGTCGCCCAGGCCAAGGCACTGTGGTCCAAGCTGGTGTTCACCGGCAAGGCCACGATGCCGAAGGAGGTCGCCGACAGCGCCGCCGTGAAGGCCGCCGTCGCCGCCAACCCGAAGGCCATCGGCTACATCGACAAGGGCGCAGTGGACGGCAGCGTCAAGGTCGTCTACACCGCGCAGTAAACCGTAACAGCTAGCACCCGCCGCCGGCATCACGCCGGCGGCGGTTTATGCATTCTGGAGACATCACAATGAGCATCAAGCGCAGGATCTGGGCACTGCCCGTCATTTCCGCCATTATTTTCGGCCTTGGCGCCGGCGCCAGCGCGATGATCGCGAACGGCGCACTGAACTCGATCACCACGACCGCCAGCGTCGATTATCCGGTGCTCGATGCCTCCAAGGCACTCATTCTCGACGTGGCAGCCATTACCGACGGGCTGCAGGAAGCTGTCGCCGAAGGCGACAAGGAGAAAGTCGGCCAGATGGGCGCGGAAGCGGACAAGCTGCGCGCCAAGCTGGAGAAGTTCAAGCAGATCCCGGGGCAGGCTGAAGTCGGCGCGCGCCTGGGCAAGGAATTCGACGCGTATTACGCGCCGGCCCTGTCGGCCGCGCGCATCATGCTGGAAATGGAAGAAGGCGATCCGCAGGCCGTGGTCGGCAAGATGCAGTCGACCCTCGCCACCCTGAATGGCGACCTGGCCAAGGTCAACGAAGCGGCCCAGCGCCAGTTCGCGGCCGGCATCGAGGCCAGCAAGCACAGCGTCAACCAGGTCGTGATCTCGATGATCGTCACCGCGCTGGTCGTCATCGCCATCCTGGCCGTGGTGTCCTGGTTCGTGGTGCGCACCATCTGGCAGCAGCTGGGTGGCGAGCCTGAATATGCGCGCGAGATCGCGCAGGCCGTGGCAGCCGGCGACCTGTCGACCGAGATCCGGGTAGAAGCCGGCGACACCGGCAGCCTGCTGGTGGCGCTGAAGGAAATGCGCGGCCGCCTGTCGACCCTGGTGGCCGAGATCAAGCAGTCGGCCGACACCATCGCCAATGCCAGCTCGGAAATCGCGAGCGGCAACGCCGACCTGGCGCGCCGCACCGAATCCCAGGCCGCGAGCCTGGACCGCACCACCCGCTCGATGGAAGAACTGACCGGCGCCGTGCGCGAGAACGCGACCGCCGCCACCCAGGCCAACACACTGGTGGAAACCGCGACCAGCATCGCGACCCGCGGCGGCGAAGTGGTCGGCGGCGTGGTCACGACCATGGGCGACATCAACAGCTCGGCCAAGAAGATCGTCGAGATCATCTCGGTCATCGACGGCATCGCCTTCCAGACCAATATCCTGGCGCTGAACGCCGCGGTGGAAGCGGCGCGTGCCGGCGAACAGGGCCGCGGCTTCGCGGTCGTCGCAGGCGAAGTGCGCAACCTGGCCCAGCGCTCGGCGGCGGCGGCCAAGGAAATCAAGGAATTGATCGGCGACTCGGTGTCCAAAGTGGAAGCCGGCAGTGCGCTGGTGGACGAAGCCGGCGTGACCATGGGCCAGATCGTGGAATCGGTGCGCAAGGTGCAGACCATCATGGCCGAAATCAGCGCCGCCGGCGCCCGCCAGAGCGCCGGCATCGACGACATCGGCCGCGCGATCGGCAGCATCGACGAGATGACCCAGCAGAATTCGGCGCTGGTGGAAGAAGCGTCGGCAGCGGCGGAATCGCTGACGGACCAGACCACGCAGCTGACGCATGCGCTGTCAGTGTTCAAGCTGGAGGCGGCGCAGGCGGTTGTTTCCGGTGGCACCAAGCGTCTGGCGCTGCGTTGATGTAGATAAGTCCGTAGGGTGGGCGGCTCCACCCTGCATCCGGGCACACCGGTAACGCTGGCGCCGCCCACGCGTTCAAGCGGCCGGTGAATAGCCGTTCTCGCTGCTCACGGGAGATTTGAACGCGTGGGCGGCGTCAACGTCACCGATCAATCGCGTCGATGGGTGGAGCCGCCCACCCTACGGCTGGTTGCTGAAGCACACCCACCGCTTCCTGTTCCTGGTGGTGATCGCGACCACCCCGCTCAAGGTCGGCGCCTGCGCTATCGAGGTAGTGCAGCTGAAGAACCAGGCCGTGAAACAGGTCAAGCTGCTGCGCCCCGACCCGTCAAGACGCTCCCTTGTCGCCTGAACCATAATCATTGTCGGCCCGCTCACACCCGTTGTAGAACGGGCCATAAAAGGCGTCACGACAGGCTGTCTTCGTGGCGCATACGCATCTCCCAAGGTCGGAATCCTTTACAAATTTGATGCCTGTAGGCATCATCCAAAGAATCCTTCCCGGGTAAATCCCCTTTTTCGGCCTCGTTTTCTATGGCAGCAGTTCTCCCCAACACGATCACTGGCGCGCCCCTGTCGGGGCTGGCGCGGGCGCTCGTGCAGGCGAACCGTTTGAGCGCCGCCCAGGCCGATGCGCTGCACAAGAAGGCGTCCCTTGATAAGACCGCCTTCATCGATGCCCTGCTGGAAAGCGGCATCATCGATTCCGCCAGCCTGGCCGCCTTCTGCGCCGACACCTTCGGCTACCCGCTGCTCGACCTGTCGAGCTTTGCGCCGGACGCCATTCCCAGCACCGCCATCGACGCCAAGCTGATGCAGGCGCAGCGCGTCATCGCCCTGGCCAAGCGCGGCAACAAGATGTCGGTGGCCTTATCGGATCCGACGAATATCCAGGCCCTGGACCAGATCAAGTTCCAGAGCGAGTCCTCGGTCGAGCCGGTGATCGTGGCCCACGACGTCCTGCTCAAGCTGCTGGGCAGCCTGGCCAAGAGTGCCGAAGCAAGCCTGAACGACCTGGTGGGCGAAGAAGGCGAGATCGAATTCGCCGACGACGACGCGCAGCCGGTCGCGCCGCCCGAAGCCACCAGCGACGTCGAGGACGCGCCGATCGTGCGCTTCCTGAACAAGATTCTGATGGACGCGGTGCAGCTGGGCGCCTCGGACATTCACTTCGAGCCCTACGAGAAGTACTACCGCATCCGCATGCGCGTGGACGGCGTGCTGCGCGACCACGCCACCCCGCCGCTGTCGATCCGCGAAAAGCTGGTCTCGCGCATCAAGGTGCTGGCCAAGCTCGACATCTCGGAAAAGCGCGTGCCGCAGGACGGCCGCATGCGCCTGATCGTCGGCCCGACCCGCACCATCGACTTGCGCGTTTCCACGCTGCCCACGCTGTTCGGCGAAAAGACCGTCATGCGTATCCTCGATGCCACCCAGGCCCAGATGGGCATCGACGCGCTCGGCTACGAGCCGGAGCAGAAGGAACTGCTGCTGGACGCGATCACGCGCCCGTACGGCATGGTGCTGGTGACCGGCCCCACCGGCTCCGGCAAGACGGTGTCGCTGTACACCTGCCTGAATTTGCTGAACAAACCGGGCATCAACATCTCGACCGCGGAAGACCCGGCCGAGATCAACCTGCCGGGCGTGAACCAGGTCAACGTCAACGACAAGGCCGGCCTCACCTTCCCGGTGGCGCTGAAGTCCTTCCTGCGCCAGGATCCGGACATCATCATGGTCGGCGAGATCCGCGACCTGGAAACCGCGGACATCGCGATCAAGGCCGCCCAGACCGGCCACATGGTGTTCTCGACCCTGCACACCAACGACGCGCCCTCGACCCTGACGCGCCTGATGAACATGGGCGTGGCGCCCTTCAACATCGCCTCGTCCGTCATCCTGATCACGGCGCAGCGCCTGGCGCGCCGCCTGTGCAACTGCAAGCAGCCGCTCGAGACCTCGCGCGAGGTGCTGCTCGCGGCCGGCTACCGCGAGAGCGACCTGGAAGGCGACTGGAAGCCCTACGGTCCGGTGGGCTGCGACCGCTGCCTCGGCTCGGGCTACAAGGGCCGCGTCGGCATCTACCAGATCATGCCGATCACCCCGGCGATCGAGGCCCTGATCCTCACGCACGGCAACTCGATGCAGATCGCCGAACAGGCCGAGAAGGAAGGCGTGAACTCGCTGCGCCGCTCCGGCCTGATGAAAGTAAAACAGGGGCTCACCAGCCTCGAAGAAGTGCTTGGCTGCACCAATGAATAGGAACGAGTGACGATATGGCAAGCCTCCTCCCCACGAAAAGCCAGGGCGGCGCCCAGGTCAAGGAAAAGGTCTATGCCTGGGAAGGCAAGGACCGCAGCGGCAAGACCGTGCGCGGCGAACTGCGCGCCGGCGGCGAGGCGATCGTCAACGTCACCTTGCGCCGCCAGGGCATCCTGGTCACCAAGGTCAAGAAGAAGGCCTACCGCAGCGGCCGCAAGATCACCGAGAAGGACCTGACCCTGTTCACGCGCCAGCTGGCCACCATGATGAAGGCCGGCGTGCCGCTGCTGCAGGCCTTCGACATCGTCGGCAAGGGCCACGCCAATCCCTCGATGTCCAAGCTAATCATGGACCTGCGCAACGACGTCGAGACCGGCACCAGCCTGAACAACGCCTTCCGCAAGTACCCGCTGTATTTCGATGCGCTGTTCTGCAACCTGGTGGGCGCCGGCGAACAGGCCGGCATCCTGGAAGACCTGCTCACGCGCCTGGCGATCTACAAGGAAAAGACGCTGGCGATCAAGGCCAAGATCAAGTCGGCCCTGATGTACCCGATCTCGATCATCGCGATCGCCTTCGTCGTCACCGCGGTCATCATGATCTGGGTGGTCCCCGCCTTCAAGGAAGTGTTCAAGAGCTTCGGCGCCGACCTGCCGGCGCCGACCCTGATGGTGATGGCGATCTCGGAATTCTTCGTGGCCTGGTGGTACGTCATCTTCGGCGGCCTGTTCGCCGGGCTGTACTTCTTCTTCCAGTCCTGGAAGCGATCCAGGAAGATGCAGCAGGCGATGGACCGCATCCTGCTGCGCCTGCCGATCTTCGGCGCCGTGATCCGCAAGGCCACCATCGCGCGCTGGACCCGCACCCTGTCGACCATGTTCGCGGCCGGCGTGCCGCTGGTCGAAGCCCTCGACTCGGTCGGCGGCGCCTCGGGCAATGATGTCTACCTGGAAGCGACGCGCAAGATCCAGACCGAAGTCAGCACCGGCACCAGCCTGACCATCGCGATGCAGAACGTGAACGTGTTCCCGAACATGGTGATCCAGATGGTCCAGATCGGCGAAGAATCCGGCTCGCTCGACGCCATGCTGGGCAAGGTGGCGGACTTCTTCGAAGAGGAAGTCGACGAGGCGGTGGCTGGCCTGTCCTCGCTGATGGAACCGCTGATCATGGTGATCCTGGGCGTCCTGATCGGCGGCCTGGTGATTGCGATGTATCTGCCAATCTTCAAGCTGGGGGCGGTGGTGTAAGGCTGCGGGCCTGCTGTCCTGCCCGACGGGCCGGTCACATGACCGGCCCGTTTCTTTTTTAGGCCGGGTCCTGCGTGAAGACGCGCCCTGCCGCATCGAGGATACGGCGCACCGCCGGATGCCCTTCGCGGCGCTCGACCGACACGGCATAGAAATGCTCGACGATGCTGTCGATGGTGCCCACTGCCACCAGGCCGTTTTCCGCCTGCACGCTGCTTGACAAGACCGTGGGTGCAACCATGAAGCCGGTGCCGGCGCAGGCGAAGGATTTCAGCAGCGCGCCGTCGTCGAATTCGCCGACCGTGATCGGACGCAGGCCGTGGGTCTCGAACCAGCTGCCCAGCTGGCTGTGAATGGCGGCGTCCTGGCCCGGCAGCAGGAAGGGTGCGTTGCGCAGACACTCGGGGAAGCGCCCGGGCCAGGCTTTGCACAGGTCGGGATGGCCGAATACGGTCAGCGTGCTGGAGCCGAGCAGCCGCGTATGGCCGCGCACCGCACCGCCGGTCGGCAGGCCCTGGTCGGAGATGACGAGGTCGAGCTTGTGCGCGGTGAGATCCACCACCAGGTCCTCGAAGCGGCCTTCGCGGCAGATCAGGCGCATCGCCAGGCCGGCGTCGCGCGCCGGCTGCAGCAGGCGGAACACCAGGTTCTTGGCGATCATGTCGCACACGCCCACCCGCAGCGTCTCGTCTCCCTTGAACACGCCGCGCCGCACCGCCTGCTCCAGCTCGTTGCCGAGGTCGAAGATCTGTTCCGTGTAGCGCAGCACGGTCTTGCCGGCCTCGGTCAGCTCCAGCACCCGCCCCTTCTTCTGGAACAGCTCTTCGCCCAGCTGGTCTTCCAGCACTTGCAGCTGCATGCTGATCGCCTGCGCCGTCACGTGCAGCTGCTCGGCGGCGCGCGTCACCGTGCCTTGCGTGGCAACCGCGTGAAAGTAATGCAGGTGCTTGTAGTTGATCATGAAAACCTCAATAAAACTTACGCATCACTAAAGATTAATCGATTTTACTTTAGTTTTGTGCGCTCCTATAGTGGATTCACTTTCCACTCAACGAGGTCAACATGCACGCTTATCCCGCCAATAGTCCTGAAGCCGTCAGCCGCATCTTGGCCCTGTCCATGATCGTCGATGGCCATGTCAGTCCGTCCGAAGTGCACGCCATGCACCGCGCTCCCTTCCTCGAGCAGGTCAAGGTCGATGACGACACCTTTGATCGCACCCTGCGCGAATTGTGCGAAGACCTGCTCGATGCAGCGTCCAACCGCCGTGCCGGGGTGGTCGAGATCGATCCGAAGCTGCTGGACGCCTTACTGCTCGACATCCGCGATCCGCTGCTGCAGATCTGCCTGTGGAAGACCATGGTCGACATCGTCCAGGCCGACGGTCACCTCGACGGCCGCGAGACCACCCTGGTGCGGCGCGCCGCCCGCGCCTGGTTCGGCCAGGACCGCGCCGAGGATTCCTTTTCCACGGCGGCGCTGAGCACCTGAGTCCAGCCCATCCAGACTAAACGGAGGACATCATGGAAATGCTCAATGCACTCTGGCTCGGCACACCGGCCTGGACCTGGCTGGTGTTCCTCGCGATCGTCGTCATCCTGCTGGCCTTCGACCTCGGGGTCCTGAACAAGAAGGACCACGTCATCGGGGTCAAGGAAAGCCTGAAGCTGTCCGCGCTCTACCTGAGCGCGGGCCTGCTGTTCGGCCTCTGGGTCTGGCATGAACTCGGCGGCGAGAAAGGCATGCACTTCTACACCGGCTTCCTGATCGAAAAGAGCCTGTCGCTGGATAACATCTTCGTGATCTCGCTGATCTTCGCGACCCTGGCGATCCCGCCGCTGTACCAGCACCGGGTGCTGTTCTGGGGCATCGTGGGCGTCATCGTCACGCGCGGCATCATGATCGGCGCCGGCACGGCCCTGGTGGAAAGCTATTACTGGACCCTGTACATCTTCGGCGCCTTCCTGGTCTTCACCGGCATCAAGATGTTTTTTGTGGATACCAGCAGCGACGATATCAAGGAAAGCAAGGTGCTGTCCTGGCTGAAGCGCCACCTGCGCGTCACGCCTGAACTGCACGGTAACCACTTCCTGGTGCGCCAGCCCGACCCGAAGGCGCCCGGCAAGACGCTCCTGTGGGCGACGCCGCTGTTCCTGGCGCTGTGCATGGTCGAGATCACGGACGTCGTGTTCGCGGTCGACAGCGTGCCGGCGATCTTCGCGATCACCAGTGACCCGTTCATCGTCTACACCTCGAACATCTTCGCAGTGCTGGGCCTGCGCGCCCTGTATTTTGCGCTGGCGGCGATGGTGGCGCGCTTCCACTACCTGAAGTATTCGCTGGCCGCAGTGCTGGTGTTCATCGGCTCGAAGATCTTCCTGGGCGACTTCGTCTTCGGCGGCAAGGTGCCGGCCGGGCTGTCGCTGGCGATCACGGTCTGCTCATCGCGTCGGGCATCCTGTACTCGCTGTGGAAGACCCGCAAGGACCCGCCGGCCGTGGCGGGCTGACATCCCTTGCCGAAGCACGAGGGCGCGCCATCACGGCGCGCCCTTTTTTATTGTCCAAGCATTTCTGCCGCTTGCCTTATGGGTTGACTCCGTTACAAGCCTCAGCCATACTGGACTTGATGATAGCGCAATCATTTTGTGGTAAAGGATGATAGCCGGTCAGGCCGGGCAGGGACATGCCCGTACAAGTACAACGACGAGTGAGACACCATGAGCAATCCGAGCACCACGCCTTCGCGGCTGGGGGTGGTCGAGAAGCTTGGCTACAGCCTGGGCGACCTGGCCGCCAACCTGATCTTCCAGACCCTCCTGACCTTCATCGCCTTCTTCTACACCGACGTGTACAAGGTCCCGCCAAGCGCGGCGGCCTCGATCATCTTCGTTGGCGGCATCGTCGGCGCCTGCTTCAATCCCCTGATGGGCCTGCTGGCCGACCGCACCCACACCCGCTGGGGCAAGTTCCGCCCCTGGATCCTGTGGACCTCGATTCCTTTCGGCCTTACCGCGCTGCTGGCCTTCAGCACGCCCGACCTGGGCGAGCGCGGCAAGATCATCTACGCCCTGCTCACCTACATCATGCTGATGCTGGTGTACTCGGCCAATAACCTCCCCTATTCCGCGCTGAGCGGGGTCCTGACCGGCAATATGGCCGAACGCAACAGCCTGTCGGCCTACCGCTTCACCGCCGTGATGGTGGCCCAGTTCATCATCCAGGTCCTGCTGCTGCCGCTGGTGCTGATCCTGGGCGACGGCGACAAGGCGCGCGGCTTCGAGAACACGATGACCGTATTCGCCATCGTCGGCACCATCTTCTTCCTGGTTACCTTCTTCACGACCCGCGAGCGCATCGTGCCGGCGCCGTCGCAGCGTTCCAGCATCGGCCAGGACATCGTCGACCTGCTCGGCAACCGTCCCTGGGTGGTGATGCTGGTGCTGACCATCCTGGTGTTCGTCACGCTGGCGCTCAAGGGCGGCATGTACGTCTTCTACTTCAACTCCTACCTGGACGAAGCCCGGCTGGCCGCCTTCCTGGAAGGGATCGGCTTCAACGCCTTCATCGGCGGCCTGAATGCGCTGCTGGCCGGCCTTGGCCTGACTGCCTTCCACTGGCCGAAGGACGCCGCCACCTCGGGCTTCAGCCTGTTCAACGCGGTCGGCATCATCATGATGATCGTCGGGATCGGCTTTTCCAAGCCGCTGGCGGACCGCTACGGCAAGCGCGATGTGTTCGGCGCCGCGCTGCTGGTCTCGACACTGTTCCTGCTGGCCCTCTACTTCTTCCCGCCCACCTCGATCGCGCCGGTGTTCCTGTGCCAGCTGCTGCACGGCTTCTTCTACGGCATCACGATCCCCCTGCTGTGGGCGATGATCGCCGACGTCGCCGACTATTCGGAGTGGAAGAACAACCGCCGCGCCACCGCCCTGCTGTTCTCCGCCATGATCTTTGGCCTCAAGGCGGGCCTGTCCATCGGCGGCGCCCTGGTCGCCGCCCTGCTGTCCCACTACGGCTACGACGCCGCGCTGCCCGCCCAGTCTCCCGAAACGGCAAACGGCATCCTGCTGTCGGTGAGCATCTGGGCCTCGATCCCCTTCCTGCTCGGCGTGGCCAGCCTGGCCCTGTACGGCATCCGCAGGAACGTCGAGCTGCAGATCGAGCGCGAACTCGGCGAACGGCGCGCTTCGGCCCAAACCTGATCCCTTAACGACAACAGGCTAGTCATGTCCGAAATCATCGACAAGGAAAACGTGCGGGCGCTGAAGGCGCGCGCCATCTCGGCTCCGCTGGTGGAGCACATCTATACCGCCGACCCGTCGGCCCACGTGTTCGACGGCCGCATCTACATCTATCCCTCGCACGACATCGAAGCCGGCATTCCGTTCAACGACAACGGCGACCACTTCGCGATGGAGGACTACCACGTGCTCTCGCTCGCGCACCCCGGCGCCGAAGCGGTCGACCATGGCGTGGCCCTGCACGTAAAGGACGTGCCGTGGGCGGCGCGCCAGATGTGGGCGCCGGACGCGGCCTGCAAGGATGGCAAGTACTACCTGTACTTCCCGGCCAAGCGGCCGGACGGCATCTTCCAGATCGGCGTCGCGGTCGGCGAGCATCCCGCCGGGCCCTTTGTGGCCGAGCCCACACCCATCGAAGGCAGCTATTCGATCGACCCGGCCGTGTTCGAGGACGGCGACGGCGCCTTCTACATGTATTTCGGCGGGATCTGGGGCGGACAGCTGCAGCACTACCGCGACAACGTCCACGACCCAGCCAATACCGAGCCGGCACCGGACCAGGAAGCGCTGGCGCCGCGGATGGCGCGGCTCACGGCCGACATGAAGGGGTTCGCGGAAGCACCGCGCGCGGTGCAGATCCTCGACGAGCATGGCGAGCCCCTGCGCGCCGGCGACCACGAACGCCGCTACTTCGAAGCGCCGTGGCTGCACAAGCACAAGGGCAAGTACTATTTTTCTTACTCGACCGGCAACACCCACCTGCTCTGCTATGCGGTCGGCGACAGCCCCTACGGCCCCTTCACCTACCGCGGGACGATCATGACGCCGGTGATCGGCTGGACCACGCACCACTCGATCTGCGAGTTCGAAGGCCGCAGCTACCTGTTCTACCACGACAGCAGCCTGTCGGAAGGCGTGACCCACCTGCGCAGCGTGAAGATGACCGAGCTGCACTACGACGAAGCGGGCGATATCGTGACGATTTCGCCTTATGGAGAAACTGGGGAAGCTGGAGAAGCCTAGGCGCAGGTGTCGGCGCTCGCGCCGTCGCCGAGACTGATGCGCGGCACCGGCCTGGCGGCCGATGCCTGTTCGTAGATCAGGAAGCAGTGGGCTGCCTTCGGTGTGCCGGCGATCGCCCTGGGCACCAGCGTCATCGCGCCGGCCTGGGCGAGCACCACATAATGCGCGCCCAATCCCGCCGCCTCTGCCGTTGCCTGGCTTGCCGCTGGATAGCCGTGCGCCAGGGTCACCGCGCTGTCCTGGAAGCTTTGCGTGGCCTGCCCGTTGATCAGGAACTTTGCATGCGCCATTGTCGCAACGCTAGCCAGCGCTCCCCGCGCATTGTCGAGCGCAGCGTAGCGTGCTTCGCCAGTCAGGCCGACCATCCTCGGCAGTGCGGCAGCGGCCAGGGTGCCCATGATGGCAATGACGGCAGTCGTTTCGATCAGGGTGAAACCGCCTTCTCGAGAGCGTGGCCAGGCGCCGGTTCGGTTCGATTTCATATAAAAATGTTAACAATCGATGGCGCATCCTAAACCGAAAATCCGGCAGGCGGCGCTCGCTTGCGTAACCAGCGCGGGGCCGGCGAAAGCGTGGCTCCCGCGCACCCCGCCCTGTCGGTTCGGCCGCCGCTCCGGTATCATGCGGGGATGAATCAGATTTCCTTCCAACCGTTTGTCATTGGCGTCGCCGGCGGAAGCGGCAGTGGCAAGTCGACGGTGACCCAGCAGGTGCTGGCTTCGTTTGGCGCCGAGATGGTGTCGGTGGTGATGCAGGACGATTACTACCGCGACCAGTCCGACCTTACCCCCGAAGTGCGCCGCAAGCAGAACTACGACCATCCGCAGGCCTTCGACTGGCCGCTGCTGGTGGAGCACGTCCAGGCCCTGCGCAATGGCGAAACGATCCAGATGCCCGAGTACGACTTCACGGTCGACAACCGCTCCAGCAAGACCATTCCCGTCAAGCCGGCCCCGGTGATCGTGATCGAAGGCCTGTTCGCGCTGTATGACGCCGACCTGCGCAAGATGATGTCACTGAAGATTTTCGTGGACACCGCCCCGGACGTGCGCTTCATCCGCCGCATGCAGCGCGACATCGCCGAGCGCGGCCGCACGATGGAGAGCATCGTCAACCAGTACCTGGAAACGGTGCGCCCGATGCACAAGCAGTTCATCGAGCCGACCAAGCGCCACGCCGACGTGATCCTGCCCCACGGCGCCAACGGCCCGGCGGTCGACGTCATCACCACCAAGGTGGCCAGCGTCATCGGCCAGCTGCAACGTCCCTGAGGCGCCCGCCCGTCAGGGCTCGAGCGCGACCACCAGTACCGACTTGGCCGGCAGCGTCAGGCGCAGCTTGCCCTCGCTCGCGCTTGCCCGGTAGGGTTGGGGCGTCACTGCCTGCGGCTGGCGGAAGCTATTGTGGGCGTCCATCGCCTCGGCGGTCAGCACCTGCCCCACGGCGCGCGAGGCCTGCTGGCCGATCACCTGCAGGTCCACCTGCCGCGCCTCGCGCGGATGCGGATTGACCATCGCGACATGCACCTTGCCGTCCCTGGCCCGGGCGGCCGACACGCTCAGCCCGGGGACGCTGGTCGCGCCCAGCACGTAGGGCTGGTCCCGCTCGACCGTCGCCGCCAGCGAGACCGCCCCCTGGAACGGGACGTACATCCGGAACGCGTGATAGGTCGGCGTCAGCAGCATCCGGTCCTTGTCGGTCAGGATCATCGCCTGCAGCACGTTGACCATCTGCGCGATGTTCGTCATGCGCACGCGCTCCGCGTGGGCATGGAAGAGGTTGAAGTTCAGCGCCGCCACCACCGCGTCACGCAGCGTGTTCTGCTGGTACAAGAAGCCCGGGTTGCTGCCCTCTTCGACGTCGTACCAGGTTCCCCATTCATCCACGAACAGGCCGATTTTCTTCTGCGGGTCATTACGGTCGAGGACCGCGACGTTGCGCTTGATGTAGTTCTCCATCTCGAGCGTACGCGCCAGCGTCGAGATCCATTCCTCTTCGGGGAAGCCGGTCGCCGCTCCCTTGCGCTTCCAGTCTCCGGTCGGCAGCGTGTAGTGGTGGAAGCTGATGCCGACCGTTCCCTCGGGGGCATCCTTGCTGAGGAGATCGGTCCATTTGGTGTCCTCGCCGTTGCTGGTGCCGCCGCTGGCGATGATCCCCGGCTTGAGATGGGGCGGCGCCTTCAGGAAGGCGGCCGTGTTGCGGTACAGGTTCGTGTAGTGTTCGGGACGCATCTGGCCGCCGCAGCCCCATGCTTCGTTGCCGACCGCGAAATAGGCCAGCTTGAAGGGCTTGTCGCGGCCATTCTTGCGGCGCAGCTGGGCCAGGCTCGACTTGCTGTCCGAGGTCATGTACTCGAGCCACTCGGACATCTCCTGCACGCTGCCGCTGCCGAGGTTGCCGTTGACATAGGCATCGGCGCCGATCTGCTCGACCAGGTCGAAGAACTCGTGCGTGCCGACGGCATTCGATTCTTCGACACCGCCCCAGTTGGTATTGACCCTGACCGGGCGCCGTTCGCGCGGGCCGATGCCTTCGCGCCAATGGTATTCGTCGGCGAAGCAACCGCCCGGCCAGCGCACCAGCGGCACGTGCAGGTCGCGCAGCGCGCCCACCACATCCTTGCGCCAGCCGCGGACATTCGGAATCTTCGACGAGCTGCCTACCCACATCCCGCCATACACGCCGCTGCCCAGGTGTTCCGCGAACTGGCCGTACACGTCCTTGTGGATGGCGGCGCCGGGGCGGGTGGTATCGACTGTCACGCTGAGCTGGGCCCAGGCCGGGGCGGCGAGCATGCCGAGCGCGAGGATGCAACTACGGAAGCGTTTCATGGGTTCTCCTGTTCAAAAGCCGGCAAGCGGGTGTTCATGCACCGTACCAGCCCGCATCGACGAAGTATTCGCGTCCGCTGCAGCGGCGCCCGTTGTTCGAGGCCAGGAACAGGGCCAGCGCCGCCACGTCCTCCATCTCGACGCGCTCCGGCAGGCACTGGCCGGCCAGGATGCGCGCCTCTTCTTCCGGGTTGTGCCAAAGGGCCTGCTGGCGCGGCGTGCGCACGGCGCCCGGCACCACGGTGTTGGCGCGGATGCCGTGCGGGCCGAGCTCGCGCGCCAGCGCACGCGTCATGCCCTCGATCGCGGCCTTGGCGGTCATGTACAGCGACAGCTGGGTGTGCGGGATGTGCCAGGAGATCGAGCCGAAGTTCAGGATCACGCCATCTCCGCGCTGCTTCATGCCCGGAATCACCGCCTGGCTGGCAAAGAACTGGTGGCGCAGGTTGACGTTCATCCGGTTTTCCCAATACGCCGGGGTAATGTTCCCAATCTCGTGGCGGTCGTCGTTGGCGGCATTGTTGAGCAGAATGTCGATGCCGCCTGCCTGTTCCTCGATGGCGGCGAGGGCGCGCGCCAGCGCGTCCAGGTCGGTCAGGTCGCAGCGCACGAAGCGCGGTGCGTGCGCTGCGCCGGCCAGGCGTGCTTCCAGCTCGCGCGAAGCGCTGTCGGCGATATCGAGGAACCAGACCTGCGCGCCCTGCCCGGCAAAGGCGGAGGTCAGCTCGCTGCCGATGCCGCTGCCGCCGCCGGTGATGACGACACGCTTGCCCGCCAGGTCCGGATAGGTGGCGTAGGTAAATGGATGTGATCTGTTTTCAGGCATGGAATTCTCTTGGCTGTCTTGTAGTTGAGCGGCGGCGCCGGCCGACAGCAGGCCGCGCCCCTTATGCCACCGTCAGGGTCGTCTTCTTCAGGTCGACACTGTTCGGCCCGGCGAAAATGGTGAAGGTGCCCGGTTCCACGACGCGCTTCATGTCGGTATTGAAGAAGCACAGGTCGGAACGCCCGATAGCGAAGCTCAGCACGCGCGCCTCGCCCGGCGCCAGGCTCACGCGCTGGAAGCCCTTCAGTTCCAGCAGCGGACGGGTCACCGAGCTGACGTCGTCGCGGATGTAGAGCTGCACCACTTCGTCGCCGCGCAGCTTCCCGACATTGCGCACCTCGACCAGCGCGCGGGTGCTGCCATTCATGCCGATCCAGCTGTGCTCCAGCCTCGGCGCCGAGATCTCGAAGCGCGTATAGGACAGGCCGAAGCCGAACGGGAACAGAGGTTTCGTGCTGCCGTCGATGTAGCCGCGCCGGCTACTCGGCTTGCGGCTGTAGTGGATCGGCAGCTGGCCCGGCTCGCGTGCGATCGACACCGGCAGCTTGCCGCCAGGGTTGGCGCGGCCGAACAGCAGGTCGGCCACCGCATGGCCGGTTTCCTGGCCCAGGTACCAGCATTCCATCAGGGTCTCGGCGCGTTCGGCCAGGTAGTTGACCGACAGCGGGCGCCCGTTCAGCAACAGCACCACGGTCGGTTTGTTCAGCGCGAAGATGGCGCGCGCCAGGTCGTTCTGCTGGCCCAGCAGGTCGAGGGTGCTGCGGTCGCCCAGGTGGGTGTCGGCCCAGGCTTCGCGCGCCGTCATCTCGTTGTCGCCCAGGACCATGACGATGGTGTCGGCCGATTTGGCCGCTTCCACCGCCTCGGCGATCAGGCGGGCGTTGACGTCTGGCGGCGTGAAGCGGATCTCGTCCTTGCCCGGGTTGCGCTCCTCGGTCAGGCGCACGCCTTCGGCATACGCCAGCGTGAAACCGAGCTCGCCCGCGGCGCGCTGCAGGCCCTCGTGGATCGACACCACATGGCGCGGTTCGTTCGAATAGCCGCCCAGCGGCGTGTCCTTGGCATGGGCGCCCAGCAGCAGAAGCCTGCCCACCTTGGTCGGCTGCAGCGGCAGGAGGCCCTTGTCGTTCTTCAGCAGCACCGCGCTTTTCACCGCCGCCTCGCGCGCCAGCGCCAACGCTTCCGGGGTCGCCGTCAGCGCGTCGGCGCGGTCCGCGTCGACGTAGGGGTTCTCGAACAGACCGGCGTCGAACTTGAAGCGCAGGATGCGGCGCACCACGGCATCGATCTCCTTCACGGAGACCTGGCCTTCGCGCACCAGCTCGGCCAGCCTGAGGTAGCCCAGCGGATCCGGCGTCTCGATGTCGACGCCGGCCTTGAGCGCCCGCAGTGCCGCCTCCTTGGGTGAGGACACCAGGCTGTGGCGCGTGATCAGTTCATTGACCGCCATGTAGTCGGAGACGGTCAGGCCCTTAAAGCCCCATTCCTCGCGCAGCACTTTGGTGAGCAGCCAGCGGTTGGCATGCGAGGGCACGCCGTCGATCTCGTTATACGAGGGCATGACGGCGGCGATCCTGGTCTCCCTGATGATCTTCTCGAAAGGCGGGAAGAAGTCCTCGCGCAGGGAGCGCTCGCCCAGGTTGGCCGGCCCGATGTTGGTGCCGCTTTCGGGCTGGCCGTGGCCGGTCATGTGCTTCAGGGTGGCATACACCTTGTCCTGCGCCAGCGGCAGCGCATCGCCGGAAAAGCCCAGCACCGCGGCCTTGCCCATGACGCCGCACAGGTGGGGATCCTCGCCATAGGTTTCCTCGAAGCGCCCCCAGCGCGGATCGCGCGCCACGTCGACCACCGGCGCCAGCGCGATGTTGGCGCCGCGCGCCCGCATTTCGCGCGCCGCCACGGAGAAGATGCGGGTGATCAGCGCCGGGTCGAAGCTGGACGCCAGCGCGATCGACTGCGGGAAGCTGGTGGCCTCGCGCGCCGCGTAGCCGTGCAGGGCTTCCTCGTGCATCAGGAGCGGGATGCCGAGGCGGGTCTGCTCGACGGCCCATTTTTGCACCGCGTTCACGTAGTCGGCGGTCTCGCGCGGGCCGCGATGCCGCACCCGGCCGGTGTCGCCGGCCACGCCGCTCTTGCCCACCTGGCGGTCGGACGGGCGGCCCAGCATGCCCATCCCGTGCGGCCAGGCCGCCGCCATCTTCTCCGGCGCGAAGCTGGTGTCGGCGTTCTGCACCTCCACCTTCTTCTGCCACAGGCACTGCATCTGGGCGATCTTCTCGTCCAGCGTCATGCGGCGCAGCAGGTCCTCGACGCGAGCGCTGACGGGCGCCCCGGCCTGCCGGTACAGCGGCTGGCCTGCCGCCGGCGCGGCGCCGGCCGACGGCAGTGCCGCCATGCCAGCCAGGGCGCCGGCCGCGGCGAGGAACTCCCTGCGCTCGATAGCCACGCGCGCCCTCCGCTCAGAACTTCGCGCGCAGGCCGACCGCGATGGTGCGGCCCGGCTTGTAGCTGGTGAAGGTCGCGTTCGGGAACTGGAAGTAGGTGCGGCGCACCGTGTCCGTCGCGTTCACCACGTCGAAGGTCAGAGTCGGCAAGCCGTCACGGTCGAGCAGTTTCTCCAGGTCGAACTGCGACGAGAAGTCGAGCTGCTTGAAGTCGTCGCTGTACAGCGCCGCCGCGGCGATGCCGTTCTGGTTCAGGCCGGAGACCTGGCTGCCCTGCGAGTAGGTGTGCGACAGGCGCGCCATGAAACCATGGTTCTCGTAGTAGAGCTGGAAGTTGTTGCTCTTCTTCGGCACGCCCAGCGCCACGAAGCCCTGGGTGCCCTCGCCCGTCGCCTTCTGGTCGATCAGGGTCAGGGTTTCCGAGAAGCCGAAGCCGCGCCACGGCAGCAGGCGGTCGAGCGGCTGCACCCAGCCCAGTTCGAGGCCGGTCACCTTCAGCTGGCCGCCCGCATTGCGCTGCGAGGTCATCACCACGGTGGCCGAGTTCGGGCCGCCGCGGGCGTCGAGCGCCTGCTGCTGGGTCGGGGTCAGGCTGTCGTAGGTGACGCCGTACTGTGCCAGGTCGGTGAAGGGCAAGGTGTTGTTCTGGTTGACCGTGAAGCCGTTCAGCTTCTTCTGGAAGACCGTGGCGGCCACGTAGCCTTCGCGGCCGGTGTACCACTCGATGCCGAGGTCCAGGTTGTCCGAAATGTAGGGCGCCAGGTTGGGCGCGCCCAGGCTGCCGATGTCGGCCGACGGGTTCGAGAAGTTGATGCCGGGGCGCAGGGCTTCCGGATTGGCGCGCGTCATCGAGCGCGAAGCCGAGGCGCGCAGCACCAGGTTCTTGGCCAGGTCGAGCGCGGCGCTGGCCGACGGCAGCGTGTTGCTGTATTCCTTGTCGACGTAGACCCACTGGTTCACGTTCGGGAACGGGGTGGCGCCGGCCGGCAGGTTGGCATTGCGCGGATCGGCCACCGAGTTGTAGGCGCCCACGCTCTGCTCGGTGCGCACGTAGCGCACGCCGGCGTTGTAGCGCAGCTGCATGCCGGCCAGCTGGGTGACGCCGTCGGTCTGCAGGAACACGCCCTTGGTCTTCTCCTGGATGAAGCCGGTGGCCGCGCCGGTATTGGCCGCGCCCGTGATCGGGGCCTGCTCGAGCAGCTGCTGGTAGTTGGTGTCGCCGGCGAAGCGCTGCCAGTCGACCTCGATCAGGCCGTTCGGGCCGCGCCGCAGGTAATCGCCGACGCGCGCGCCGATGGTGCCGGCGCCCTGGCAGCCCGCCACGTTGCCGCAGATGAGGTTCTGCCACGCGGTCGAGTTGTCGCGCGCGGTGATGCGGCGCAGGATGTCGTCATAGGCAAAGCCGCCCTTGATGCTGAAGGCGCGGTCGCCCCAGGTCAGGTCGGAGCGCACGCCCTTGGTGCTGGTCTCGCGCACTTCCTGCTGCAGGTTGACACGCGCGCCGTTGGCGGTGTCGAGGCGGTAGTTGGCCGGGTTGCTGATATCCAGCGAGCTGACGATACTCGGCACCGCGCCGTTGGTGAAGGTCACGGTGTTGCCCGAATTGACCGCGGTCACCGGCAGCACGGTCGGCGACTCGCGCGTGAACTCGGACTTGGTGTAGTTCAGCTGGGCGTTGAGCTTGAGCCTGTCGCCGATGTCCCATTCCATACCCGGGTTGATGCCCTTCAGGCGCACTTCCTCCATGTAGGGACGGTATTCGGCGAAGAACTGGGCATTGGCGAAGGTGCCGCTTTCGACCACGCAGCCGGCGTTGCAGTCGCTGCGGTCGACCTTCAGGTTGAGCGGGATGATGGCGCCGTTGCGGCCGATCCAGTTGGTGTCGATGCGCTGCAGGTCATTGTCCTTCTCGCTGTACATCGTGTCGACGTAGAAGCGCAGGCTGTCGCTCGGGCGGAATTCGCCGGACACGATGGCGGTGACCTTGTCCTTGTCGCCGTACTGCGCCATCTGGCGGCCCAGGCGCGGGATCAGGGCATTGTCGATCTGGCCGATGTTCAGGCCCGGGTTGCGCGCCAGCAGGAAGGCCTGGTCGATCGCGGCGCCCGGGGTCAGGCCGTTGCCGGCATTGCTCGGCACCGTGGCCGGAATGGTCCAGTTGCCGCCGCCGGTGTTGTTGCGGGTCGGGCTGCTGCTCTGGGCCGCGGTCAGGTTGGGGTTGGTCAGGCCGATGGTCTCGTAGCCGGTGGCCTGCACCCTGGACTTGCTCCAGGCGACGCCGCCCAGGATGCCCCAGGTATTGTCGAAGGTCTTGCTGGCCAGGACCGAACCCTTGTTGCCCCACTTGCCGGCGACCTGGTTGCGGGTACCGCCGACGTTGGCGGCGACGTAGGCGCCCTTGCGGTCGAACGGGCGCGCGCTGCGCATGTCGACCACGCCGGCGGCGCCGCCTTCGAGCAGCGAGGCCGCCGGGCTCTTGCTGACGGTGAGCTTGGTGAACAGGTCGGTCGGCAGCAGGTCGAGGTCGACCTCGCGGTTGGTGTTCTGGCTGTCGGTGCTGCCGGTGGAAGCGACTGCGATCGGCGCGCCGTTGAGCAGGACCTTGGTGAAGCTGGTGCCCAGGCCGCGGATCTGGATATTGACGCCCTCGCCCGTGATCTCGCGCGAGACCTGCACGCCCGGAATGCGGTTCAGCGATTCGGCAATGTTCGTATCGGGGAATTTGCCGAGGTCTTCGGCGAAGATCGAATCCTGGAAGCCGGTGGCCTCGCGCTTGGCGCGCGCCGAGGTCTCGAGGCTGCCGCGATAACCGGTCACCTGCACGGTCTGGATCGGGCCCTGGCTGGCCGGCGCGGATGTCTCTTGCGCATAGGCTGCCGAGACCAGCCCGGCAAGAATCGTCAGTTGAAGAAGGCGGCCGCCGGTATGACCGGGGCGCAGGAACGTGCTGCCTCGCTGCTGGTGCATGGATTGTCTCCTAAATATTTTTATGCAACATGTTGTGGGCGATACATACAACATTCCAATAACATAAATGTTATCGCAATCATTTCAGTCTAAACGGCAAGTTTCAGACCTGTCAACGAAAATCTGGCAAGCGGCTGGACCAAATTTGACAAGCGTTCATGCCACATTGTTAGCGCGAACAAGACGGAGCGTGAAACACCCCGATGGTTGTCGGCGATCGTGGACTAGGCATGCATTTCGCTGCTGTCATTACAGGGCGAATCTACAAGAAACCATTTTCTATTTGAAAAAGTTTGCGCTAACATCGTAGCTCGACAGGCCTGGCGTACGACCAGCCGACAATTACCAAGGAGACTAGCTTGCAGCCTTCCCTCCCATTTGCGCTGGTGCGCATGCTGGCAGCATTGCTGCTGGGCGCCCTGTTCGCAGCCAGTGCGCACGCCGACGAAGATGGCTACCAGCTCTGGTTGCGCTATCGCCCCCTGCCCCCGGCCGCGGCGCTGTCCGCGCGCACTGTGGTAAGCCTGGCACCCGAGACCCCGACCGTGGCCGCCGCCCGCGCCGAACTGCTGCGCGGCCTGGGCGGCATGCTGGGGCGTCCGCTTCAAGCCGCCGCCAGCATCGGTCCCGCCAGCGTGGTCCTGGCGCGCCTCGACCGCCTGCCCGCGGGACTGCCGCCCTCCTTGCGCACCTCGCTCGACCAGGTCGGGCCCGAGGGCTACCTGCTGGCCCGTACCACGTCGAACGGCCGGCAACTGACGCTGGTCGCGGCCAGGTCGGACATCGGCCTGCTGTACGGCAGCTTCGCCCTGCTGCGCGGCCTGCAGGACGGCAGCGCAGCGGGCCTGGCGCGTGCGCCGCTGGTCTCGAACCCTGCGCTGCCGCTGCGCGTGCTGAACCACTGGGACAACCTGGACCGCAGCGTGGAGCGCGGCTACGCCGGGCAATCGATCTGGAACTGGTGGGAGCTTCCCGCCATCATCGATCCGCGCTACCTGGACTATGCGCGCGCCAACGCCTCGCTCGGCATCAACGGCACGGTGCTCAACAACGTCAACGCCAAGGCCGAGGTGCTGAGCCCCGCCTTCATCGCCAAGGCCGCCGCCGTGGCGAAGGTCCTGCGCCCCTACGGCATCCGGGTATTCCTGTCGGTGCGCTGGTCGACGCCGCTGGACCTGCGCGAGACCGCCAGCGCCGATCCGCTCGACCCGGCGGTGGCCGCCTGGTGGCGCCGCAAGACCGACGAGATCTACCGCAGCATCCCCGACTTCGGCGGTTACCTGGTGAAGGCCAATTCGGAAGGACAGCCCGGGCCGCAGGACTACGGCCGCAACCACGTCGACGGCGCCAACATGCTGGCGCGCGCGCTGGCGCCGCACGGCGGCACGGTGATGTGGCGCGCCTTCGTGTACGAGCCGCCGGAAGCGCGCAAGCGCAAGGGACAAGGCGACGATCCGAAGCACGACCGCGCCGCCCATGCCTATGACCAGTTCAAGCCGCTGGACGGCAAGTTCGACCCCAACGTGCTGGTGCAGGTGAAGAACGGCGCCATTGACTTCCAGCCGCGCGAGCCCTTCCACCCGCTGTTCGGCGCCATGCCGGACACGCGCCTGATGATGGAATTCCAGATCACCAAGGAGTACCTGGGCTTCGCCACCCACCAGGCCTATCTCGGCCCGATGTTCCAGGAGACCCTGCGCGCCGATACCCGCGCCGGCGGACGCGCGCTGAGCGTGGCCCAGTCGCTGCAGGGCGTCCAGAAAGGGCGCGTCGGCGGCATCGCCGGCGTGGCCAACATCGGCAGCAGCCGCAGCTGGTCCGGCTCGGTCTTCGACCAGGCCAACTGGTATGCCTTCGGACGCATGGCCTGGGACCCGCTGCTGGACGCCCGCGCCGTCGCACGCGAGTGGGCGGCCCAGACCTTCGCCGCGGATCCGCGCGTGCTCGATCCGGTGCTGGCCATGATGATGGCCTCGCGCGAAGCCGTGGTCGACTACATGACCCCGCTCGGCCTGCACCACCTGATGGACACCGGCCATCACCACGGCCCCGGCCCTTGGGTCGACAACCTGGAACGCCCTGACTGGAACCCGGTCTACTACCACCGCGCCGATCGCGACGGCATTGGTTTCGACCGCACGGCGCGCGGCAGCAATGCGGTAAGCCAGTATGCGCCGGAAGTGGCGCGGCGCTTCTCCGATCCCGCCACCACCCCGCCCGAGCTGCTGCTGTGGTTCCACCACCTGCCCTGGGACTACCGCATGCCTTCCGGCCGCAACCTGTGGGAAGAGCTGGTCGCCCGCTACGACCGCGGGGTAGCCGAAGTGGAACGCATGCAGGAGCGCTGGAACAGCTTGCGCCAGGTAGTCGACGCGCAGCGCTGGAACGATACCGCCCAGCGCCTGGCCCAGCAGCGCGCGGAGGCGCAGTGGTGGCGCGACGCCTGCCTGGCTTACTTCATGCACGTCTCCGGACGTTCGCTGCCGGCCGGCGCCAGGCCGCCCGCGCAGACGCTCGAGTATTACCGCGCGCTGCGCTTCCCCTACGCGCCCGGCAACGGCTGATTCCACCTGCCCTGGTCGCGGCGGCCCTGGCCGCCGCGACGCCGCGTGCTCGTCCTAGCGCCGGCACTGGCCCAGCATCTCCAGCGGCACGGCCTGCGCCATCGCCCGGTAGCCGGCCATGTTCGGATGCAGCCCATCGTTGTCGTACTCCTTGCGAATACGGTCGGGCCGGGTCGGATCGCGCAGCGCCGCATCGAAGTCGATCACCCCGTCGAACGTGCCCGAGCGGCGGATCCAGTCGTTGTAGGCCAGGCGGTCCTGTTCGTTGTCCTTCTCCGGGTGGTAGTACTCGCTCCCGCCATAAGGCGTGATGGTGGCGCCGATCACGCACACGCCGCGCGCCTGGGCGCTGGCCGTCACCTGGCGCAGGGCTTCCTGCATGTCGGCCAGCAGCTGCCGGCGCATGGCGGGACTGTCCTCGGTGTTGCGGTGCTGGGTGCCGAAGTCGTTCACGCCGATCAGGACGATCGCATGCCGTACGCCGGGCCGCGCCAGCACGTCGCGCTCGAAGCGCGCGGCCAGGTTGGGGCCCAAACCGTCGCGCAGCAGGCGTCCGCCGCCGATGCCGGCGTTGACCACGCCCACCGAATGCATGCCGGCCGTGCGCAGGCGCAGCGCCAGCGCATCCGTCCAGCGCAAATTGGTGTCGGGTGCGACGCCGTAGCCGTCGGTGATCGAGTCGCCGATCGCCACCACCGCGTGCGCACCTGGTGCGGCTTGCACCTCGACCCCGGCCAGCTGGTACCAGCGCGCGAAGCTCACCGCCCCCGGCAGCTCGGCCTCCGCCAGGCGCCGGCCTTTGGCCATGAAGCTGGTGGCGCGCGAACCCGGATGGGCGGTCTGGCGCGCCGGCTCTTCCGTGAAATGCATGGACACCGCCAGATCCGCGCCGGCCGCATGCTTGAACAGCACCGGGTCGCTCAGGTATTCGGCGCCGGCGGGAATCGTCACCGAAGCGGCGCCGCCGAAGCGCAGCTCGCGCGCGCTGGCGGGATCGATCGTGGCGCGTCCTGGTCCGCTCGCAAGCGCCACGCTGGCGCCGCTGATGACCAGCGGCGCGCTGCCGAAGGCATTGCTGAAACGGACCCGCAGGCGCTCGCCGCCGAGCGACACACGCAGCACCTGGCGCAGGGTGGCATCGCGCCAGTCGGCGGCCGGCAAGGCGTCCTTGCTCTCCGGCGCGAGCTGGGCCGTGCCCCAGGAAGCCACCCAATGCTCGCCGATGGCGGGACTCCCTACGGTGCCGCAGGCGGCCAGCAGGCCGGGCAGGATGGCGAGGGCAAGGGCCCGTGCCGGAATCGTTTGACGCGCCATCGGGTTTCCTTCAGACTGGTTATGTTTGCGCAATCATTTTATTTTAGAACAATGTTACGAGCAAGCCGCGCTTGTTCGCCAAGGAGACCCGACCGATGATGCCGATCCAGCGAAACACCAGCCCTACCGTCACGAGCATGCGGGTCATTCCGGTCGCCGGCTACGACAGCATGCTGCTCAACCTGTGCGGCGCCCATGCGCCCTTCTTCACCCGCATCCTGGTCCTGCTCGAGGACAGCGCCGGCAATGTCGGCATGGGCGAGGTGCCAGGCTCGGACGGCATCCTGCGCGCGCTGGAGCGGGGCGCGGCGCTGGTGGTGGGCAGCGAGATCGGCAAGTACAACCGTACCCTGAACGCCCTGCGCGCCGCCATCGCCGGTCCCAGCCACCAGGTGACCTCGAGCGCCGAAGCGGCGGTCCTGAAGCAGCCGCACGAAATCAACCTGCGCCTGGAAAACGTGATCACGGCGGTCGAAGCCGCCCTGCTCGACCTGCTCGGCCAGCACCTGGGCGTGCCAGTCTGCGAGCTGCTCGGCAGCGGCCAGCAGCGCAGCCACGTGCCGATGCTTGCCTATCTGTTCTACATCGGCGACCGGCGCCGCACCGACCTGGCTTACCTGGCCGGCAGCGGCGGCAGCGACTGGTACGGCCGCCGCACCGAGGAAGCGCTCACCCCGGAACAGATCGCCGACCTGGCCGAGGCCAGCGTCGACAAGTACGGTTTCCGCGACTTCAAGCTCAAGGGCGGCGTCATGCGCCCCGAAGAAGAGATCGCGGCGGTGGCAGCGATCAAGCGCCGCTTCCCGGATTTGCGCGCGACGCTCGATCCGAACGGCGCCTGGTCGCTCGCCGAGGCGATCGCGGCCTGCCGTGGCCAGGGTCACATCCTGGCCTATGCCGAAGACCCCTGCGGACCGGAGAACGGCTATTCCGGTCGCGAGATCATGGCGGAATTCAAACGCGCCACCGGCATCCCGACGGCGACCAACATGGTCGCCACCGACTGGCGCCAGATGGCCCATTCGCACCTGCTGGGCGCGGTCGACATCCCGCTGGCGGACCCGCACTTCTGGACCATGCAGGGTTCAGTCCGGCTGGCCCAGCTGTGCCACGACTGGGGCCTGACCTGGGGCTCGCACTCGAACAACCACTTCGACGTGTCGCTGGCCATGTTCACCCATGCCGCCGCCGCGGCGCCCGGCAAGATCACTGCCATCGACACCCACTGGATCTGGCAGGAAGGCCAGGAGCGCCTCACACGCGAGCCCTTGCAGATCGTCGGCGGCCAGGTCGCGGTGCCCGAACGGCCGGGGCTGGGCATTGAGCCGGACATGGCGCGCATCGAACAGGCGCACCAGCTGTACAAAAAGATCGCCACCGGCGCGCGCGACGATGCAATGGCCATGCGCTATCTCCTTCCGGAGTGGACCTACGACCCGAAGCGGCCAAGCTACGCGCGCTGAAGCAGGTGTAGGGTGTTCGTCATTCAGTCCACTGGACTGAATGACCGCCGAACGCGCGTTCAAGCGATGCATGAATAGTTGCTCGACTATGCATGAGCCTGCTGAACGCGCGGTCGGCACAGCCGACCACCCTACTACGCTGATTCAGCGCAGCGCCGCCTGCAGCTGGCGCGCCATCCTTCCCACCAGGGCGCGCCACAGGTAGCCGCCCATCTTGAGCGGCCGGCGCCGGTCAGCGCCACGCCGACCCATGCGCTGGGGCAGGAAAAAGCGCCCGAAGGTCGACAGCCCGCTGCGCCGCAGCGTCCAGAAGCAGCCGCCGGCATACACGGTATCGAAGCCGTCCTCGGCGCGCAGCAGCTGCAGGGCCGTGCCCGAGAACATCGCCACGTGGGCGGCGCGCTGTTCGCCATCCATGCGCGGCCGCAGCCGGAAGCCGTGGCGGTAGGACAGCTCCACGGTCTGGCGCAGGTCGGGCAGGTGCAGCACGAGCGGTCGCAGCGGACCGACCGCTTCCAGCAGCCGCGGCAGCACGTGCATGCCGGCCGTCACCCGCTCGCAATAGCGCGCGAACGCCGCCTTCAGTTCGCCCAGCGAAGCTTGCGGGGGACGCGGCAGCGGCGGCGGGCGCTTGCGCCAGCGCTCGGTCCAGTGTTCCAGCGCCCGCTCGTGCACGGCCGCCAGCGTGCCGGGTGTGTCGCGCTGCAGGTCGATGCTGGCGCCGGGCGGCAGGAAACGCACGACCCCGCGCACGCCGTCCAGGCGCGAGGCCTCCAGCAATTCGCGCGGCGCCATCCGGCCGCCGTTGAGCCAGACGTTGTCGGCCCGCGCAAAGCGGGCAAACGAGGCGATCGGCAGCACCAGTTTCGGCCGGAAGCGTTCGACCTGCGCCGCCAGGCGTTCCACCGCAGCCTTGGCCGCCCCCTCGCGCAGCGCGAACTGCTCCGGGTTGCCGCACCAGCCCATACTGCCGAAACCGGTGAGCAGCAGGTCGATGCGCGAAGTGGCCTTGCCGATGCGCGGTGCCGCGGCCTGGCACTCGGCCGCCGTGGCAAGGGCACGGTCGCCCAGGTTGAGGATGCTGCGCCCGGCGCAGTCGATCAGGCAGGCGGTGTCGCCGTCGCCGTTGGCCAGTGCGGTCAGGCGCAGGTCGCCGGCCAGCGCCACCGTGACGCCGTCCGGACATTCGGCCAGCGGCAGGCGCAGGCGGCGCAGTTCTTCACCGATGCGCATGTCGCGCCCGGGCCGGTAGAGAAAGGTGGCAATGCCGCGAAATTCGGAGCGGAAGCGCCGCAGGAAAGGCAGCGGGAAGTGGTCCGGCTGGGCGCGCGAACACCATATATAGACGGGCACGCCGGCCGCATTGAGCGTTTCCAGCAGGGCGGCATTTCTGCTGGAGTCGTCCACCAGGCTCCAGGCGTCGTCCAGTACCGGGCCTTCGAGCCAGGGATCGCAGACCAGGAGCGCAGCCTCGGTACGCACCATGAAGCAGGCATGATTCAGGAAAGTGAATGTTGCGCGGGGCATTGCAGGCACCATGGCGGCGGCCGAAAAGCGGCCAATGAGGTGCAGCGTAGCCGCGCGCCGGGATCACGGCATGATCCGTCACAATCGTGCGCCAGCACTGTGCCGGCCGTAAAAGCCACGCATGGCGGCAGAAACTTCGCCAAATTGCAGGAAATCTCTACAATAAGATTGACGTAAAGCATCTTTTTTACCGAAACTAGCTGTTATTGCCCGCTTTCTGACCGGACCCTGCCGCCATGCCCCTGGAATCCCTGCTGTTCGCCCCACCCGCCACACTCAGCGCCACCCTCGTGGCCGCCCTGTTCGGGCTGCTCGTGGGCAGCTTCCTGAACGTGGTCATCCACCGGATTCCGCAGATGATGCAGCGCGAGTCCGACAACTACGTGGCCCAGGAAAGCGGCAAGGAGCCTCCCCATACCGACCGCTACAACCTGATGGTGCCCCGCTCCGCCTGCCCGCACTGCGGGCACCAGATCACGGCCATGGAAAACATCCCGGTGATCAGCTGGCTCGCATTGCGCGGCAAGTGCCGCAAGTGCAAGGCGCCGATCTCGCCGCGTTATCCGGCCGTCGAACTGCTCACCGGCGTGCTCGCAGGCGTGCTGGTCTGGACCTTCGGCAGCGGCCTGGCGGGCCTGGCCACGCTGCT
This sequence comes from Massilia sp. IC2-477, assembly GCF_020707265.1. GTDB lineage: Bacteria > Pseudomonadota > Gammaproteobacteria > Burkholderiales > Burkholderiaceae_D > Telluria. Next base: position 143,264 of record NZ_JAJFEQ010000001.1, on the reverse strand, counting down.
GTTCCTGTTCCTGCTGGTCGCCATGACCTTCATCGACATCGACACCCAGCTGCTGCCGGACGACCTTACCTATCCGCTGCTGTGGGCGGGCCTCTTGGTGAACCTGCACGGCACCTTCGTTCCGCTGCAGGACGCCGTGATCGGCGCCGCCGCCGGCTACCTGGTGCTGTGGGCCGTGTACTGGCTGTTCAAGCTGGTGACCGGCAAGGAAGGCATGGGCTACGGCGACTTCAAGCTCCTGGGCGCCCTTGGCGCCTGGCTCGGCTGGCAGATGCTGCCGACCATCATCCTGCTGTCCTCGGTGGTGGGCGCACTGGTCGGCATCAGCCTGATCGTGTTCGCCAAGCGCGGCCGCGACAAGCCGATTCCCTTCGGTCCCTACCTGGCGGCGGCCGGCCTGATCGCCCTGCTCTACGGCGCCGGCATCAGCGCCGGGCTGCAGACCGTCGTCACCGGTTGACAATGGACGCGCCGCATAAGCTCGCCTTCTCGGTCGGCCTCACCGGCGGCATCGGCTGCGGCAAGACGACCGTGGCCGACATGTTCGCCGCGCTCGGCGCCTCGGTCATCGACACCGACCAGATCGCGCACGCGCTGACTGCCCCGCACGGCGCGGCGATGCCGGCCCTGCTGTCGGAGTTCGGCGATGACTTCGCCACGCCCGACGGCGCCCTCGACCGCGCCAAGATGCGCGCCCTTGTATTTACGGACGATACCGCCCGCGCGCGCCTGGAGGCGATCCTGCATCCGCGCATCCGTGACGCCACCGCGGCCGCCGCCGCCATCGCTACCGGCGACTACGTGATCTTCGTCGTGCCCCTGTTGATCGAATCCGGCACCTGGCGCCAGCGCGTGACCCGGGTGCTGGCGATCGACTGCCCGGAAGAGCTACAGGTGGCGCGGGTGATGGCCAGGAGCGCCATTTCCGAGGCCCAGGTCCGCGCCATCATGGCGGCCCAGGTGTCTCGCGAACAGCGTCGCGCGGCGGCTGACGATATCATTCTGAACGACGATGGACTGGACGCGCTGCGCCCGCAAGTGGAGGCTTTGCATGCGCTGTATTTATCCCAGAGTAAATCTAAGCAAAACTAAATTGAATTAAGTCAATGCGGGATTTGTAATTTTGCGCAGCATGGTTCAGAATCACGGGGTTGCTCGCCAGCCTACATTCAGAGGAATGTCATTTTGATCGTCTACGAATATCCTTTCAACGAGCGCATTCGCACGTTGTTGCGGCTGGAAGACCTGTACGACAAGTTCAAGTTCTTTGTGCAACAAGAGCACCCGATGCAGCATCACGTGGCCCTTGCCACGATTTTCGACATGCTGGAAGTGGCCGGCCGCGCCGACCTGAAATCCGACCTGCTGCAGGAACTCGAGCGGCAGAAGCAAAGCCTGCTCTCCTACCGCAGCAATCCGAACGTCGCCACCGAAACGCTGGACGCCGTGCTGGCCGAGCTGGACGCCGTCAGCGGCGCCCTGGTAGCTAGCCAGGGCAAGACCGGTCAGAACGTGCGCGACAACGAGTGGCTGATGAGCATCCGCGGCCGCACCATCATCCCCGGCGGCGCCTGCGAATTCGACCTGCCGTCCTACTACGCCTGGCAGCACCACTCGGCCGAGCAGCGCCAGGCCGACATCCTGGGCTGGTTCGCGCCGCTGGCGCCGCTGTTCGAAGCGCTCGCGCTGGTGCTGCGCCTGCTGCGCGACTCCGGCGGCCCGGTCAAGATGATCGCCACGGGCGGCAGCTACCAGCAGATGCTGCAGGGGAAGGTGTACCAGATGCTGCGCCTGTCGATCGACGATTCGCTTGGCGCGATCCCCGAGATCTCGGCCAACAAGTATATGCTGTGGGTGCGCTTCACCACCCATGATGGTGACTGCAAGCCGAAGGCACTCGAAGAAGACGTGCCCTTCAACCTCACCCTCTGTAATTTTTGACTGGTATTGACATGACTGTTGTAGCCTGCCCGACCTGCGGCAAGAAGGTCGAATGGACCCCGGCGAACAAGTATCGCCCGTTCTGCTCGGAGCGTTGCAAGCAGATCGACCTGGGGGCCTGGGCCGAAGAGAAGTATACGATTCCTGGGGCGTCGACGAATGATCCGCAGGATGATAAGCCGGCCGATAACTAAGCAACAGCGGCAAGACCCATGCGCTGTTCTTTCCACTAACTTGAAGACCGTCGTTCCGGCGTAGGCCGGAACCCAATTTGACGTTCGTGGCGTATCACCAAAATTGGATCCCGGCCTTCGCCGGGATGACGTTCCATCGCAGGTGGTCCTAATGAGTTAAAGCTGGTATCTCACACGATCCAGCCACTCCAGCAACGGAATGGTCGCCGGCAACAGCGGACTGACGCTATACCCACCCTGCCACGCGAACGCCTGCCCCTCGAGGCTTTGCGGCTCCCCTTCCCACTCGCGGCAGATGTAGAAGTAGAGGCGCACGTGCGCGTGCTCGTACACGTGCTCGACGCAGCACCAGGCCTCGCCGCTCAGCACCCGCACGCCGAGTTCTTCGACGAACTCGCGCTGCAGCGCGTGGAAGATGTCCTCGCCCTGCTCCACCTTCCCGCCCGGGAATTCCCAGTAGCCCGCATAGGGCTTGCCTTCGGGGCGCTGGCCGAGCAGCACGTCGCCGTTCGCGCGCATCAGGATGCCGACCGCGACGTCGACCGGTTTTGCCTTCACTTCACTCATGAGTCTCTTCATCCGGCAGCCTGCCGGCATAGTCCTTCGCAAATTGCCAGGCCACACGGCCCGAACGCGAGCCGCGCTGCAGGGCCCACTGCAGGGCCTCGGGGCGTGCGCCCTCGATTTGCTGCGGGGTGCAGCCGTAGCTGGCCAGCCAGTGCGCCACGATGTCGAGGTAGTCGTCCTGGCGGAACGGGTAGAACGACAGCCACAGCCCGAAGCGCTCGGACAGCGAGATCTTCTCTTCGACCGTCTCGCCCGGATGCAGGTCGCCGTCGTCGCCATGCGTGTAGCCGGCATTGTCGGACATCTTTTCCGGCATCAGATGGCGCCGGTTCGAGGTCGCGTAGATCAGCACATTGTCCGAGGCCGCCGCGATGCTGCCGTCGAGCGCCACCTTGAGCGCCTTGTAGCCCGCCTCCCCCTCCTCGAAGGACAGGTCGTCGCAGAAGACCACGAAACGCTCGGGGCGTCCCGCCACCAGCTCGACGATGTCCGGCAGGTCGGCCAGATCCGCCTTGTCGACCTCGATCAGGCGCAGGCCCTGGTCGGCGAAACCGTTCAGGCAGGCCTTGATCAGGGACGACTTGCCGGTGCCTCGCGCGCCGGTCAGCAGCACGTTGTTGGCCGGGCGGCGCAGCACGAACTGGCGGGTGTTCTGCTCGATCTGGCGCTTCTGCGCGTCGACGTGCTGCAAATCTTCGAGCCGGATGGCGGAGGCATGCAGCACCGGCGCCAGGTACTTGCCACCCCCATTGACCCGTTTGCGCCAGCGGAAAGCGAAGCTGCGCTTCCAGTCCGGCTCGCGCGGCACCGCCGGCGGCAGCACCGCTTCGACCCGCGCCAGCAGGGCCTCGGCGCGGTGAAGGAACTGCTCGAGTGGCGTCATTGGATCAAGAGCGGTAGTCGGCGTTGATCGACACGTAGTCGTGCGACAGGTCGCAGGTCCAGACCGTGGCGGTGGCCTCGCCGCGGCCCAGCGTCACGCGGGTCGTGATCTCGGACTGCTTCATGACGCGCTGGCCGTCTTCTTCCTTGTAATCCGGATTGCGCCCGCCGGCCTTGGCCACCCACACGTCGTCCAGGTAGAGGTCGAGTTTGGTGGTGTCGAGGTCGTCCACGCCGGCGTAGCCGATCGCGGCCAGGATACGGCCCAGGTTCGGGTCCGAGGCAAAGAAGGCGGTCTTGACCAGCGGCGAGTGCGCGATCGAGTAGGCGATCTTGCGGCACTCTTCGACGTCGCGCCCGCCCTCCACCGTGATGGTCATGAACTTGGTGGCGCCTTCGCCGTCGCGGATGATCTGCTGCGCCAGGTTGCGCGAGATGTCGGTGACGGCCTCCTTCAGTGCTTCGTATTCAAGGCCGGATGCGGCGTCGATCGCCAGGCTGCCGGCGCCGGTGGCGACGATGATGAAGGAATCGTTGGTCGAGGTGTCGCCGTCGATCGTGATGCTGTTGAAGGAGTGGTCGGCCGCATGCTTGACCAGCTCGTCGAGCACCGGTTGCGCGACGCGCGCGTCAATTGCCAGGTAACCGAGCATGGTCGCCATGTTCGGCTTGATCATGCCGGCGCCCTTGCTGATGCCGGTCATGGTGACCGCGTGGCCGCCAATGGTGACAATACGCGAGGCCGCCTTCGGCTGGGTGTCGGTGGTCATGATCGCCTCGGCGGCGTTGAACCAGTTGTCCGCCTTCAGCTTGCTCACCGCTGCCGGCAGGCCCGCGACGACCTTCTGGATCGGCAGCTGCTCGAGAATGACGCCAGTGGAGAACGGCAGCACCTGCTGCGCGTCCAGGCCGAGCAGCTTGGCGACTTCCGCGCAGGTGGCCTGCGCATTGGCCAGGCCCTGCTCGCCGGTGGCGGCGTTGGCATTGCCGGTGTTGACCACCAGCGCACGGATCGGCTTGCCGCCGCTCTGCACGGCCGCGAGATTGGCCTTGCTCACCTGGACCGGCGCGGCACAGAAGCGGTTCTTGGTGAACACGCCGGCCACGGTGGCGCCTTCAGCCAGCCGCATGACCAGCAGGTCCTTGCGGTTGGGCTTCTTGATACCGGCTTCGGCATAGCCGATCTCGATACCGGCGACGGGTTTCAGGTCGGCTGCGACTGGCAGGGGGGAATTGACGGCCATGGCGATCTCATGAAAGAAAAGATAGGTAATCCGATATTGTACTGCCAGCGGCGTCCACGGCGAGCAGGCCTGTCCGGCGCGGGTTTTGCGCCCGCATGTATGCCGATCGCATAAGTCGATAACCTGCGCTCACACCTCCTTAATCGGCGTGTATGTACCGACTTTCAGTGGCACCTTGCGCACGATTCATTTCTACCGAAATATTGTTCTAAATCAAACGCTTAGCGTTTGCTCATCCGCAGTGTGCATATACTCGACAGGCCCGGAAACGACATGTTTTTTTGCAGGATCCTGGCGCCTTTCCCGGCCTTAGTCGGAGTCATTCCAACAACAATCTGGAGACAAACAATGAAACCAAGCGTCAAGGCGCGATTGCTGGTCGCGCTATGTGCAGCACTTGCGGGAGCGGCCGCATCGCCACTCGCCTTCGCCGACGGCAAGCCGGTCGAGCTGACCGTGTCGGCGAAACAGTACAAGCAGTATTTCAAGGAAGCCTCGAACGAGTTCAACGTGCCGGTCGAACTGCTGCAGTCGATCGCCTACGCCGAAACGCGCTGGCATCCGCACGTCCCCAAGGGCAAGCTGAAGAAGAACGGCGAACCCGAGGTCGAGGTGGAATCGCACGAGGGCATGCCGATCAGCTACGGGATCATGGGCCTGCGCGACGACAACCACTTCGGCCACTCCCTGCGCGAGGGCGCGGCCCTGATCCGCGTGACGCCCGAACAGGCGGCGTCGGACACGCGCTCCAACATCCGCGCCGCCGCCGCCCTGCTCGCACAGTACGGCGCCCGCAAGAACAAGGCCTTCCCGCTCGAGGACTGGGAAGCCGCGGTGGCGCGCTACAGCGGGATCCCGCAGCCCGAGATCGCGAAGATCTACAGCTACGAAGTGCTGACCGCAATCCGCCAGGGACGTCGCAGCGACAGGTTCGAAATCGACCAGAAGCACGTCGAGATGGAGAAGGTCTACGGCAAGGACAAGCTGCGCAAGCTGTCCGCGCGCCGCATCACGATCGAAACCGGCACGCCCGATCCGAAGATTTCGGCGCCGGACTTCGCAGCCACCCCGAACAAATAATAACGAGCAGAATACGGAGACAATCTATGAAGACCTTGATGCGCAGCCTACTCGCAGGCCTGTGTTTCGTCGCGTCGGCCCAGCCGGCGCTTGCGTCGACCGACTACCCGCCGGCCATCTGGAACCCGGCCGCCAGCTGCAATTATTCCGCCCGCACCGCCGCGGTCAGCCACGTGACCGTGCACACCACCCAGGGCTCCTACGCGGGCTCGATCTCCTGGTTCCAGAACTGCAGCGCCGGCGTCAGCGCCCACTACGTGATCCGCTCTTCGGACGGCCAGGTGACCCAGATGGTGCGCGAGGCCGACAAGGCCTGGCACGTGGGGAACTCGAACGGCTACACCATCGGCATCGAGCACGAGGGCTACATCGCCAACCCGTCCGCCTGGTACACCACCGCCATGTACAACGCCTCGGCAGCGCTGACCAAAGACATCCTCGCCTCGCGCGCGCTGGCGCAGAAGGTCTACGATGGCAGCAGCGGCTGGAACGCGGTACCGTCGGACTCGCTGTACAACGTCAAGGGCCACGTCAACTACGCGAGCCAGAGCCACACCGACCCGGGTTCGGGCTGGGACTGGCCACGCTACAAGTCGCTCGTGGCCGGCAGCAGTTCGGGCGGTGGCACCACCGCTACCTGGCCCCTGGTCCAGTACGGGAACACCGGCGAACGGGTGCGCACCATCCAGTACCTGCTGCAGCAGTGGGGCTATACGCTCACGGTGAACGCCAGTTTCGACACCGCGACCCAGAACGCGGTCAAGAACTTCCAGTCCTCGCACGGCCTGGGCGCGGACGGCATCGTCGGCAACGCCACCTGGCCGGCGCTGGTGATCCTGACCCAGCAGGGCGATTCGGGCGCCAAGGTGCGCGCGGTGCAGAGCCAGCTCAACGAGAGCGGCGCGGGCATCACGGTGGACGGCGCCTTCGGGCCGGCCACGGCAACGGCGGTGAAGAACTTCCAGACTTCGAAGGGCCTGAGCGCCGACGGGGTCGTCGGTGACAACACCTGGAACAAGATGGTCTGGTAGTGCTCCCGGGACCTGCCTGCCCTTATCATGGCTTGCAGGTCCGACAAAGCGCTTGACCCTCACGCAAGGTGAGGCTCCAGAGTAGCGCTACGCATGAAGAACAGGGAGAAGCTCGATGCTGAAAGTGGGAGAACTCGCGGCGCGCGCCGGCCTGACGGTCCGCACGCTGCACCATTACGACAGCATCGGGCTGCTCTCGCCTTCTGCGCGTTCCGATGCCGGCTACCGGCTCTATGACCGCGACGACGTGGCGCGCCTGCAGCAGATCCAGGCACTGCGCGCGTTCGGCATGGCGCTCAGCGACATCGGGGCTTACCTGGACAGTCCGGAAGCCTCGCCGCTGGCCATCGTCGAGCGCCAGCTCAAGGCCCTTGACCAGCAGATCGCCGAAGCCGCGCAGATGCGCGAGCAGCTGCTGCGCCTGCGCTCACGCCTGGCCGCCGGCGACGAAACGGACATGTCCATCTGGCTAACCACTCTGGAGCAGATGACCATGTACGAAAAATACTTTACGAAAGAAGAACTGGCGCGCCTGCCGCTGTACCAGAACCCCGCGGCGCAGGCCGAATGGCGGGAACTGGTCGCGCATGCGCATGGACTAATGACGAAAAACGTGGCGCCCGGCTCGCAGGAAGCGAACGCCTTTGCCGTGCGCTGGCTGGAACAGCTCGAACGCGACACCGGCGGCAACCCGGCCTTCGTCCTGCAGCTGACCGCCATGACCTCACAAGACCCGGAAGTGCAACAGCAAACCGGCATGTCGCCCGCGCTGCAGGCCTATATGCGCTCGGTGCTCGCGGAACTGCGCTTCACGATCCACGCGCGCTACCTGCCGGCGGAAACCGTCGAGCGCATGCGCCGCCACGAAGCCGCACACGCGGACGAGTGGATCGTGCTGGCGACCCGGATCCGCGCATGTCTCCAGCTCGACCCCGAGGCCCGATCCATGGAAGCCCGGCAGCTCGCGCGCAGCTGGTTCGGGCTGTTCACCGACATGGTGGGCGACGATCCGGAAGTGATCGCGCAGTTCCGCCTCGCCACGAGGTCGGAGCCGCTGCTGCGCCTGGGCACGGGCATCGGTGACGAGGTCATCGAGTTCCTGCGCAAAGCCATGGAAAACCTGCACGCCCAGGCTTGATTGGCGGGGAACGCGGCGTTGCTCAGCGTGGGATCGACAGCGCCAGCGTTTCCTTCAGCTCTTCCATCACCACATAGCTCTTCGATTGGCCGGCGTCGGCCACATGCAGGATTTCGCCCAGCAGGCGCCGGTATTCCGACATTTCCGGAATGCGCGCCTTGATCAAATAGTCGAAGTCCCCAGATACGAGGTGGCACTCCATCACCTCGGGAATGCCCAGCATCGCACGGCGGAAACGGTCGAAAGCCTTTTCCGATTTCTGGTGCAGCGTGATCTCCACGAACACCAGGATCTGCAGGCCCATGGCCTGGGGATTCACGCGCGCGTGGTAGCCGGTGATGACACCGTCGCGCTCCATGCGCTTGACCCGCTCGATGCAGGGCGTCAGCGACAGGCCCACCTGTTCGGCCAGGTCTTTCATGACGATGCGCGCATCGTCCTGCAGGACCGACAGGATGTGGAGGTCGATCTTGTCGAGGACGCGGTTGGAATTCTTCTGGACGCGCATGAATTTTCACTGAAAACGTGTGTAATAACAGAAACCATTATTCCATTAGCGGCGGTAATATGGCAATCTTTTCTAAATCCCGCATCATTTACTTCAGGACCTGGGCATAACATGCGCGTTCTCGTATTGGGCAGCGGCGTGGTCGGCGTGACCACCGCTTACTATCTGGCCAAGGCAGGCCACGACGTCACCGTCATCGACCGTCAACCCGGCCCTGCCCTGGAGACCAGCTTCGCCAACGCCGGCCAGATCTCGCCGGGCTATGCCTCGCCCTGGGCGGCGCCGGGCATTCCGCTGAAGGCCGCGAAATGGCTGTTCCAGAAGCACGCGCCGCTGGCCATCCGTCCGGACGGCTCGCTGTTCCAGTTGCAGTGGATGTGGCAGATGTACCGCAACTGCACGGCTGACCGCTATGCGGTGAACAAGGAGCGCATGGTGCGCCTGGCCGAGTACAGCCGCGATTGCATCCGCGAACTGCGCGCCCAGACCGGCATCGAATACGAAGGCCGCAGCTTGGGCACGATCCAGCTGTTCCGCACCCAGCAGCAACTCGACAGCGCCGCCAAGGACATCGAAGTCCTGAAGCAGGCCGGCGTGGAATACGAACTGCTGCTCGGCCATGACCTCGGCAAGGCCGAGCCGGCGCTGGGCACGCACGGCACCCTGGTGGGCGGCCTGCGCCTGCCGAACGACGAGACCGGCGACTGCCAGCTGTTCACCACGCGCCTGACCGCGATGGCGCGCGACCTGGGTGTGCGCTTCGAGTTCGACACCGACATCCAGGCCCTCGACATTGCCGGTGGCCAGATCACCGGTGTGCGCACCGCCAGGGGCACGCTCATGGCCGACCGCTACGTGCTGGCGCTGGGCAGCTATTCGCGCCTGCTCCTGAAAGACCAGTTCCAGCTGCCGGTCTATCCGCTCAAGGGCTACTCGATCACCGTGCCGATCACGGATGAGAGCCGCGCGCCCGTATCGACCATCCTGGACGAGACCTACAAGATCGCTGTCACCCGCTTCGAAGACCGCATCCGCGTCGGCGGCATGGCCGAGATCGCGGGCTACAGCAAGGCCCTGAACCCGGCGCGCCGCGAAACCTTGGAGATGGTCGTCAACGACCTGTTCCCGGGCGCCGGCGACACCCGCCAGGCCTCGTTCTGGACCGGCCTGCGCCCGATGACCCCGGACAGCACCCCGGTGGTCGGCGCCACGCCGCTGCGCAACCTGTTCGTCAACACCGGCCACGGCACCCTGGGCTGGACCATGGCCTGCGGCTCGGCCAGCGTCATCGCCGACCTGGTGAGCGGCAAGCAGCCGGCCATCCGCGCCGACGACCTGGCGGTGTTCCGCTACGCCGGCACGCCGCAAGGCGCCGCCGCCCCCGAACTGGTCAAGGCGTAAGCGTTCGATGGCAGATTCCGTGGATGCGTCCCGCGCCGGGGCGCGGCTCACGATCGACCTCGGGGCGATCCGTGACAACTACCGGCTGCTGGCCGGGAAGGCCAAGGGGGCCTGCGCGGCCGTCATGAAAGCCGATGCCTACGGCCTCGGCATGGAACAGGTGGCGCCCGCGCTGGCGCTGGAAGGCTGCCGCGTCTTCTTCACCGCCCACCTGGACGAAGGCATCCGCCTGCGCCAGCTGGTGCCGGACGGCTGCGCCATCTACGTGCTGCACGGCCCGCCGCCGGGCACGGCGACGGATTTCTTCCAGTACGACCTGCGTCCCGTGCTGAACGACCCAAGCCAGGTGCAGGAATGGCGGCAGCTGGCGCGCAAGCTCGGGCGCGTGCTGCCGGCCGCGATCCAGGTCGATACCGGCATGTCGCGCATGGGCATCGCACCAGGCGACCTGATGGCATTGTCGGGGGAGAAGGACTGGCTCGCCGGCATCGAGCCCACCCTCGTGATGAGCCACCTAGCCTGCGCCGACGAGCCGGGCCATCCGCTCAACGACACCCAGCGCCGCCGTTTCGACAGCATGCGCGAGCTGTTCCCCGGGATACCGGCGAGCCTCGCCAATTCCTCGGGCGTGTTCCTCGGATCGGCCTATCATTACGACCTGCTGCGTCCAGGCGCAGCCCTGTACGGCATCAACCCGCAGCCGGGCATGGAGAATCCCCTCAAGCAAGCCGTGTCGCTGCACGCCCGCATCGTGCAGGTGCGCACGGTGCGCGAGGGCGACGTGGTCGGCTACGGCGCCTACCACCTGGTTCCGAGCGAGCGCCGCATTGCGACTGTCGCGGTGGGCTATGCCGACGGCTGGCAGCGTTCGCTGTCGGGGCGCGGCTTCGCGTTTGTCGACGGAGTCGCGGCGCCCTTTGTCGGACGGGTGTCGATGGACAGCATCACGCTGGACGTCACGGGCATCGCGCCGGAACGCGTGGTGCCGGGGGCGGAGGTGGAGCTGATGGGCGAGCACCAGCCGGTGGATGAAGTCGCCGCGCTGTCGGGGACGATCGGGTATGAGGTGCTGACGCGCCTCGGCAGCCGCTTCCATCGACGCTACGTTTGAACATGCAGACATGAAAAAACGGCCGGGTTACACACCCGGCCGTTTCCGTTTACACGCTGCAGCAGCTTACGCCAGCTTGCCGTGGCACTGCTTGAACTTCTTCCCGCTGCCGCACGGGCACGGATCGTTGCGGCCGACCTTCACACCCATGTAGGTGCTGTGGTCTTCCGCCGCCACCGGCGCCGCCCCGCCGCCCACCGGGTTCGGGTTGAGCAGCTCTTCCGGCGCGGCCGAGGGGTTGAAGTCGGCGTGCTGGTAGTTGACGTTTTCCAGGTGCGACAGCTGGGCCGCCATCGCGGCTTCGGCCGCTTCGACTTCCTCGCGGGTCTGGATGCGGACCGTCATCACGGTGCGGATCACTTCGTTCTTGATCATGTCCAGCATGTTGCTGAACAGCTCGAAGGCTTCGCGCTTGTACTCCTGCTTCGGGTTCTTCTGCGCATAGCCGCGCAGGTGGATGCCCTGGCGCAAGTGGTCCAGCGCCGCGAGGTGCTCGCGCCAGTGGGTGTCCAGGCTCTGCAGCATGACGTTGCGCTCGAAGCCGCCGAAGGACTCGGCGCCGACCACCGCCACCTTGGCGTTGTACGACTCTTCGGCAGCCTTGAGCACGCGCTCGAGGATGTCGTCGTCGTTCAGGTTCGGGTCGTCCACCAGCATCTTTTGCAGCGGAATGCTCAAGCCCCATTCGGCGCCCAGGACCGACTCCAGCGAGGCGATGTCCCACTGCTCTTCCACCGACTCGGCCGGCACGTACTGGCGCACCAGGGCCGTGAACACGCCCACGCGCAGCGAGGCGATCAGCTCGGCCATGTCGACCGACTCCAGCAGCTCGTTACGCTGGGTGTAGATCACCTTGCGCTGGTCGTTGGCGACGTCGTCGTATTCCAGCAGTTGCTTACGGATGTCGAAGTTGCGGGCTTCCACCTTGCGCTGGGCGGTCTCGATGGAACGGGTCACGATGCCCGCTTCGATCGGCTCGCCTTCCGGCATCTTCAGGCGTTCCATGATGGCGCGCACGCGGTCGCCGGCGAAGATACGCAGCAGCGGGTCGTCCAGGCACAGGTAGAAGCGCGAGGAACCCGGGTCGCCCTGGCGGCCCGAACGGCCGCGCAGCTGGTTGTCGACCCGGCGCGATTCGTGGCGCTCGGTACCGATGATGTGCAGGCCGCCGGCGCCCACCACGTGGTCGTGCAGCGATTGCCATTCGTCGCGCAGCTGCGTGGCCTGCGCCGCCTTGTCGGCGTCCGACAGCTCGGCATTCGCCTCGATGAGCTGGATCTGCTTCTCGACATTGCCGCCCAGGACGATGTCGGTACCGCGGCCCGCCATGTTGGTGGCGATGGTGATCATCTTCGGACGGCCGGCCTGGGCGATGATTTCCGCTTCACGGGCGTGCTGCTTCGCGTTCAGGACGTTGTGCGGCAGGTTGGCCTTGTTCAGGATGCCGGACAGGAGTTCCGAGTTCTCGATCGAGGTGGTACCCACGAGCACCGGCTGGCCGCGCTCGTAGCAGTCGCGGATGTCGTTCAACATCGCGTTGTACTTCTCTTCGGCCGACTTGTACACCTGGTCCTGGCGGTCCTTGCGCTGCGACGGCTTGTTCGGCGGGACCACCACGGTCTCCAGGCCGTAGATCTCCTGGAATTCGTAGGCTTCGGTGTCCGCCGTACCGGTCATGCCGGCCAGCTTGGTGTACATGCGGAAGTAGTTCTGGAAGGTGATCGAGGCCAGGGTCTGGTTCTCGTTCTGGATGCGCACGCCTTCCTTGGCTTCCACGGCCTGGTGCAGGCCGTCCGACCAGCGGCGGCCCGTCATCAGGCGGCCGGTGAATTCGTCGACGATCACGACTTCATTGTTCTGCACCACGTAGTGCTGGTCCTTGTGGTACAGGACGTGGGCGCGCAGCGCCGCGTACAGGTGGTGGACCAGGGTGATGTTGGCGGCGTCGTACAGCGACGCGCCTTCCGGCAGCAGGCCCCATTCGGTCAGGATGGCTTCGGCCCGCTCGTGGCCGCTTTCCGTCAGCAGCACGGTGTGCGCTTTCTCGTCCTTGGTGTAGTCGCCCGGGACTTCGATCTTGCCCTTGCCGTCCGGGGTTTCTTCGCCGATCTGCAGGGTCAGCAGCGGCGGCAGTGCGTTCAGGCGCTGATAAAGGTCGGTGTGGCTCTCGGCCTGGCCCGAGATGATCAGCGGCGTACGGGCTTCGTCGATCAGGATCGAGTCGACCTCGTCGACCACGGAGAAGTTCAGGCTGCGCTGCACGCGTTCGCGCACGTCGTAGACCATGTTGTCGCGCAGGTAGTCGAAGCCGAATTCGTTGTTGGTGCCGTAGGTGATGTCCGAAGCGTAGGCTTTCTGCTTGCTGTCGTGGTCGAGCTGCGACAGGTTCACGCCGGTGGTCAGGCCCAGCCAGCCGTACAGGCGGCCCATCGACTCGGCGTCACGCTGGGCCAGGTAGTCGTTGACGGTAATGACGTGCACGCCCTTGCCGGACAGGCCGTTCAGGTAGACCGGCAGGGTTGCCATCAGGGTCTTGCCCTCACCCGTACCCATTTCGGCAATCTTGCCCTGGTGCAGGACCATGCCGCCGATCAGCTGGACGTCGAAGTGGCGCATCTTCATGACACGCTTGGCCGCCTCGCGGCACACCGCAAACGCTTCCGGCAGGATGTCGTCGAGCGTCTCGCCCTTGGCCAGGCGGTCCTTGAATTCCGGCGTCTTGGCCTGGAGTTCGGCGTCCGACAGCTTTTCCATCTGGGGCTCGAGCGCGTTGATCTGGCGCACGGTCTTTTGGTATTGCTTGAGCAGACGCTGGTTACGGCTGCCGAAAATCTGGGTCAGGAATGACATTGCTGTGTTCTAGAAAATTACGCCGCAAAAAGAGCCAGGGCGAGCACTACATGACTCGCCGAAGACCGCCTATGGCAAAAAGCTACTGATTTTATCATGCGATCCGGCCACACTTGAGGGCGACAGTTCAGATAACAAGATGTTACCAAGCCGACATTTATTATTTTTGTTGCTGTATTGACAGATTCTTCAGGTCGTACTCGATGCGGTCGGACAGCACGGTGGCGTCATGATAAAGGAACAGGACTTCATCTCCGCTTCCCGGTACGAACAGCAGCTTGCGCAGCTGCGCCATCTCGGCGGGGTCGAGCCGCGCCATATTATTGGTCGACACATAGACCACTTCGCGGTGGTAGCGCGAGAACATCGGGGCGCCGGCATTGCCGAAGGAGTCGGCCAGCACCACCAGGCGCGGTCCCAGTCCCGGGGCCGAATTCAGGAAGCGGCCGACGTCGCCGAGCTTTTCCATCGCCGTCTTCGCCTCGGGGAAGCAGTCGGCGCCGCGGCAGGGGCTGATCGTGGTGCCGCCGAAGTTCGGGTCGTCCGTCATGCTGTCGTGCTGGATGCCGGGGAACAGCCAGCCGACGTCGGACGGCGACATCCGCTGCACCAGCGGAATCGGGGTGGTGTTCGCACCGCGGCCCCAGAAGCGTTGCTCGGCCAGGCCGGCCACGGCCGCGGCGCCGGAGGCGTTCCAATGGAAGAAGGTCTTGGGGAAGAATTCGACGCGGTCGCGCATGGCCCGCATTTCGCTCAAGGGGAAATAAACCAGTTCGCGTGCCTCGGGCGCCAGCGCCGGCGAGGCCAGGATGCGGCGCAGCGGCACCGCGTCCGGGCGGCAGCGCTCGGCCTGCCAGGGCTGCATCTGTTCGCTGTACACCACCGGCCCCGACGGCACGATCAGCAATCTGGCGGCAATGCCCTGGGCCTTGAAGGTGGCGATGAAGCCGTTGATCTGCTGGACGATCTCGGGCTCGCGCCTGAATTTCCAGCCGCAGGCGACCAGCGCCGTGTAGGGCTCTCCCCTGCCGCGGTCATTGTGGGCGGCCAGGAAGATCCGTCCCTCGCGTCCCATCATCATCTGGTTGGTCGGGAAGCGGCCGAACAGGTCATGGTACAGGCGTGCGTTGAACGCGACCATCTGCGAACGCCAGCCGAAATGGTCGTTGACCCAGGCTTCGGCCGCGGCCGGCCAGGCGCGCGCATCGCTCCAACTGTGCGGCACGCTTGGCGCGGCCGCCAGTGCGCGCTGTTCGACGCTATCAAGGCTGGGCCAGGCGAAGGTGGCGACCAGCGGCAAGGCCAGGAGACCGGTAATCACCAGTTTGGCGGCATGTCGGAAGATCTTCATGGCTCAGAACCGGTAATAGAGGAAGGGATTGTAGGTGCCGCCCGCCAGGCTGCAGGCGCACAGGGCGACGCAGGCCACGGCCAGCGGCAGCCTGGTCCAGCGGCCCGCCATGAGGGCCGGCGGGGTGCCGCTCGATGCCACCGGCGCGCGGCCGGTCGGCATCACGGCAAACGCCAGGCCGACCGCGAGCGCCACCAGTTCGAGCGAGGCGATCTCGGCCTGCCACGGATGGCCCGATGGGTTGGCCGAGCTACCCGCCAGGGCCGCAAAATAACTCAGTGCGGCATCCATGTCGGCCGCGCGGAACCAGACCCAGCCCAGCATCGCCACGGCCAGCGTCCATGCCTGCGCCAGCGGCCAGGGCAAACGGTCCAGCAGCTTGCGCAGTCCCATGCGCTCGACGATCAGCCAGGCGCCGTGCCAGGCGCCCCACACCACGAAGGTCCAGGCCGCGCCGTGCCAGAGGCCGCACAGCAGGAACACGAGGCCCAGGTTGAACCAGGTGCGCACCGGGCCGCGGCGGTTGCCGCCGAGGGGGATGTACAGGTAGTCGCGGAACCAGGACGACAGGCTGATGTGCCAGCGCTGCCAGAACTCGGTCAGCGAACGCGCCGAATACGGGCGGTCGAAATTGGGCGGGAAGCTCAGGCCCAGCATGTGCCCGAGGCCGATCGCCATGTTGGAATAGCCGGCGAAATCGTAATAGATCTGCAGGGTGTAGCACAGCAGGCCGAGCCAGGCGGTCAGCGCGGACAGCTCGGCGTGGTCGGCGCCGAACAGGCGGTCGGCGGGAAACGCCAGGGTATTGGCGATCAGGACCTTCTGCGCCAGGCCAAGCGCGAACAGCTGGAAGCCGGCCAGCAGGCGCTCGTTCGACAGCACGCGTTTGCCCATCTCGTCGGCCACCTGGCGGTAACGCACGATGGGGCCGGCAATCAGCTGGGGAAACAGTGCCTTGTAAGTGGCGAAGCGCAGGAAGCTGGACTGGGCCGCGACTTCGCCGCGGTACACGTCGACCAGGTAGGAAATCCCCTGGAAGGTGAAGAAGGAGATCCCGAGCGGGAGCGTGATGTGCGGCACCGGCAGACCGGCCGCGAGCGCGCTGTTGATCGCCTCGGCCAGGAAGCCGGCGTACTTGAACCAGATGAGCAGGCCCAGGTTGGCCGAGACACCCGCCGTCAGCCAGATCCGTGCGCTGCGCCGGTCTGCGGCGGCACCGGCCAGCGCCAGGCCGACACCGTAGTTGAGGGCGGCCGACAGCAGCAGCAGCGGCAGGAAGCGCGGTTCGGCCCAGCCGTAGAACACCAGGCTGCCGATCAGCAGGACCGCGTTCTTCCAGGGCAGCAGGTAATACAGGGAGAGGAAAACCGGCAGGAAAAAGAACAGGAAGATGATCGATGAGAACAGCATCTGGCGTAGGCGTGAGGCGACAGCGGCGCGCCATCGAATCGAGGCATTATAAAAACTATATTACCCACACGCAAGCTTGTTACCGTGGCATTGCAAACGCCATCCACTATGGTAAGGTGCGCCCATCACGCATTCGCCTTCCCTCATCACGTGCACATCTACGGTACCAAGAACCGGCAGACATCGATCGTCGCGACCGATTTCCTGCGCAAGAACGACCGCATGGCCAGCCTGCTGCCTGCGGCGATGCGCATGGCGCGCCTGCAGTCCGACTGCGCCGCCATCCTGCCCGTCCTGGCCGGCAATACCGACGTGATTTCGTTCCAGGACGGCGTCCTGGTGCTGGCCGTGCCCAGCTCGGCCGTGGCGGCGCGCATGAAGCAGATGCTGCCCAAGCTGCAATCCTCGCTGGCAGGGCGCGGCTGGGCGGTGGAATCGGTCAAGCTGAAGGTGCAGGTGGGTCGCGCCATGCCGGACGACAAACCGCAGATGCGCACCCTGGAGTTGCCGAAGACGGCGGTGCAGGCTTTTGAAGAGCTGGCGGAATCGCTCGAGGAGACCAGCCAGAACAAGGATCTGGTGGCGGCGCTGCGGCGCCTGGCGGAGAAGCGTAAGTAGGGTCCGGGGCCGGCCAGGCAGACCCTCAAGAACCTATATAGGCGCTAAGTCTGCGCCCATTCCCGCGTCATCTGCCGCAGATACGACGGCGGCGCCTCGCCCAGCGAATCGAACTCCACCCACTCGTAGGCATCCGTTTGCGCCAGCAGCTTGCGCAGCAGTTCGTTGTTGAGTGCGTGCCCCGACTTGTGGGCGGTGTAGCTGGCCAGCAGCGGGTGGCCGACGATGTACAGGTCGCCGATCGCATCCAGGATCTTGTGGCGCACGAACTCGTCTTCGTAGCGCAGGCCGTCCGCATTGAGGATGCGGTACTCGTCCATCACGATCGCGTTTTCCAGCGAGCCGCCGCGCGCCAGGCCCATGCCGCGCAGGGTTTCGACGTCCTGCATGAAGCCGAAGGTGCGGGCGCGCGCCACGTCGTGCACGTAGGAGACGTCGCCGAAGTCGACCGCGGCGCGCTGCATGGTGCCGTCCACGGCCGGGTGGTTGAATTCGATGAAGAAGTCGAGCTTGAAACCGTCGTAGGGCGACAGGCGCGCCCACTTTTCGTTCTTGCCCTCGCCCTGGCGGATCTCCACATCCTTCAGCACGCGGATGAAGCGCTTCGGTGCGTCCTGCTCTTCCAGGCCGGCCTGCTGCAGCAGGAACACGAAGGAAGCGGCCGAGCCGTCCATGATCGGGATTTCTTCGGCCGTGACGTCGACGACCAGGTTGTCGATGCCCAGGCCGGCGCAGGCCGACATCAGGTGCTCGACGGTGGAGACGCGCGCGTTATCCTTGATCAGGACCGTGGCCATGCGGGTCTCGCCGACCACGTCGGCTGCGCTCGGAATCGCGACGATCGGGTCGTAGTCGACGCGGCGGAAGGTGATGCCGGCGCCGGGCGGCGCCGGACGCAGGGTCAGTTCGACCTTGGTGCCCGAGTGGACGCCGACACCGGTGGTGCGCACGACCTGCTTGATAGTTCTTTGTTTCAACATGAAAACGATTATAGCCCACGCCTCCGGGCCTTGCTGACCGCTCGCCGGCTTCTACGGGTGGTCCGACTCGACGTGGACTTTTTCGTGGCGAATCAGATACATACCGCTGCCGATGATGATCGCCGCACCCAGCAGGGTCCAGCCGTCCGGCAGGGTTTGCCACAGCAGCCAGTCGAGGCAGACCGCCCAGGCCAGGGCCGTGTATTCGAAGGGCGCGACGCTCGAGGCGTCGCCCTTGGCGAAGGCTTCGGTGATCGCTAGCTGGCCGATGAAGCCGGTGAGCGCCAGGCCCAGCAGCAGCGGGATGTCGCCGGTGCTCATGCCCACCCAGCCGGGCGCCGCCAGCGCGGTCGCACCGATCGACATCATCACCATCAGCCAGAACACCATGTACTCGCTGCGGTCGGTCTTCGCCAGCACGCCGACCGTGATCGCCGAGATCGCGTACATCGCGGCGGCGCCCAGCACGGCCAGGCCGCCGATGGTGAGGAAACCGGCGCCGCTGGGGCGTAGCACCACCAGCACGCCGGCCAGGCCGACCCCGATGGCGATCCAGCGCGCGGCGTCGACGCGCTCCTTGAGGAACCACACCGACAGCGCGGTGATGATCGACGGCGCGATGAAGAAGATCGTATAAGCCTCGGCCAGCGACAGCTTGCGGATGCCGAAGGCGAAAAAGCTCAGCATCGCGATGCCCAGCACCGCGCGCAGCAGGTGCAGCGGCCAGCGGATGCGCAGGATGCCGCCGTAGCCGACCTTGATGCCGACGTAGATGGCCACCAGCGGCAGCGAGGTGAGCGAGCGCAGCGCCGCCACCTGGATCGCCGGGTAGCGCTGCGACAGCAGCTTCATCACCGTGTCCATCAGCGCGAACATGAACACGGCCAGCACCATCGCGTAGATGCTGTACAGGTTACCTTGAGGACGCTTCAAAGGCGTTTTTCCATGAAGAGGCTGAGCGGATCCGGCTGGTACTCGCCGAAAGGCTCGATGCGCACGAAACCGCTGCGCTCGTACAAGCCGATCGCCTCCGGCTGGTGGATGCCGGTCTCCAGCTTCAGGGACTGCAGGCCGGACATGCGCGCGAACATGGTCAGCTGCTCCAGCAGCTGGCGGCCGGTGCCGCGCCCACGGCCGGCATCAATGACGTACATGCGCTTGACCTCGCCGTAGCCGCCGCGGTTGACCAGCGCCGCGCAGCCGACCGCTTGCCCGCCGACGTCGCGCGCGACCAGGAACAGCACCTCGCCCGTCATCAGGGAAGCGATGTCCATCAGGTGATTCGATTCGGCCGGGTACAGCGCGGCGCAGTAGGCGTCGAGCTTGTCCAGCATGGCCCGTACTTCGGGCTGGTCGGGGGTTTCGGTATTGATGATCATGTGACAAAAAACGGCGCCGCGGCGCCGTTTGCAGGGAGTAGTTCGATCAGCCCAGTTGTTCCAGCATCTTCTCGGCGCTCGAGACTTCGAAGCCGGCGGTTTCCACGTTCAGCCCCTTGACGACGCCGTCTTCGACCAGCATCGAGTAGCGCTTCGAGCGGGTGCCCATGCCGTGCTTCGAGAAGTCGGCGTCCAGGCCCAGGGCCTTCGAGAACGCGCCGTTACCATCGGCCATCATGCGCACGATGCCGGTCGATTTCTGGTCGCGGCCCCAGGCGCCCATCACGAAGGCGTCGTTGACCGAGATGCACCAGATCTCGTCCACGCCCTTGGCGCGCAGCGCGTCGGCGTTCTGGACGTAACCCGGCACGTGCTGGGCCGAGCAGGTCGGGGTGAAGGCGCCCGGCAGGCCGAAGATGACAATCTTCTTGCCCTTGACGAGGTCTGCGACCTGGAAGGTATTCGGGCCGAGCGAGCAGCCTGCGGTTTCGGTTTCGATGAATTCCGACAGGGTGCCTTCCGGCAGGCGGTCGCCGATCTGGATGGTCATGGGTGCTCCTTCAGTGTTTTTGATAATCTCGCAATTATCGCCGAAGTCAGGTGAGTCTGCAGAACCAGCTTTCGTAGGGTGGGCGGCTATGCCGCCCACGCGGTGATACGCATCAGTGCCAGGGATCGGCAGCCGCGTGGGCGGGAAAACCCGCCCACCCTACAAAGCAAAAGGGCCAGCTTGCGCTGGCCCTTCCCTATTCAACTGATTCTGAATCAGTCAGCCTGCTTACGCAGGAACGCCGGAATGTCGTAAGTCTCGACACCGTTGCGCTGCATTGCCTGCACCTGCTCGGATGCCTGCTCGCGGCGCCATACGGCCGGCTGCTTCATGCCGCCCATGGCGTCGCCGCCTGCCTGGCCCATGGTCAGGCCGCCGGCGACTGCCGAGGAACCGGACATCATCGGCGCATTGTAGGTGCCGGTCTTGAGCACCTGCTGCGGCTGCACCAGCTGCATCTTCTTGTTCTTGCCCAGGCCGGTCGCGACCACGGTCACGCGCAGCTCGTCGCCCATCGCGTCATCGTAGGCGATGCCCTGTGCGATCGACGCGTCCGGAGCGGCAAAGGCGCGCACGGCGGCCATGACTTCCTTGATCTCCTTGCCTTTCAGGCCACGGCTTGCGGTCACGTTGACCAGCACGCCCTTGGCGCCCGACAGGTCGATACCGTCCAGCAGCGGCGAAGCCACGGCCTGTTCGGCGGCGATGCGCGCGCGGTCCACGCCCGACGCGGTCGCGGTGCCCATCATGGCCTTGCCCTGCTCGCTCATGATGGTCTTCACGTCGTTGAAGTCGACGTTGATGTGGCCCGGGACGTTGATGATCTCGGCGATACCGGCAACGGCGTTGTTCAGGACGTCGTCGGCGTGCTTCATCCAGTCGAGCATCGACTCGTCTTCGTAGATGTCTTCCAGCTTCTCGTTCAGGATGACGATCAGCGAATCGACGTGCTTGCTCAGCTCTTCCAGGCCCTGCTCGGCGACCTGCATGCACTTGTCGCCTTCGTAGGAGAACGGCTTGGAGACCACGGCCACGGTCAGTGCGCCCATGGTCTTGGCGACTTCGGCGACGATCGGTGCGGCGCCGGTACCGGTGCCGCCGCCCATGCCGGCTGCGATGAAGACCATGTGCGCGCCGCGCAGTGCGTCTTCGATGCGCGAACGGGTCTGCTCGGCCAGCTGGCGGCCGACTTCCGGACGCATGCCAGCGCCCAGGCCCGATTCGCCGATCTGGATGATGTTGTTTGCGCTCGACGCGGCAAGTGCCTGCGCATCCGTGTTAGCGGCGATGAACTCGACACCGGACACACCTTTGGTGATCATGTGCTGAACCGCGTTGCCACCGGCGCCGCCGACGCCGACAACTTTGATAACGGTTCCCAGTGCTGCGTTATCGACCATATCGAACTCCATATCGAACTCCCAATTTTCAAGATGCCGCTTCCGTTTCAGGCCTGGTGCCAGGCCCCTGGCAGAGCCCTGAAACCGGAAGTAGCGATTGTATTTAAAAAATCTTTACCCGTGAACGTTTTGTTGCTGTCGTACTGAAAAAAGTTCGTGCCGTGATGCGAATACCAATGCCCTTCTTTAGAAGTTCCCCGCTATCCATTCCTTCATGCGTTGCCAGACTGCCTTCACCGAACCATCCTGACGCGTGACGATGTGCCCGCGCAGGTACTGCTTCTTCGCTTCCAGCAGCAGGCCGAGCACCGTGGCGTAGCGTGGGCTGCGCACGACGTCGGCCAACTGGCCGCGGTAGTCCGGCGTGCCGAGGCGCGCCGGTTTGAGGAAAATGTCTTCGGCCATTTCGATCATGCCCGGCATGATCGAACTGCCGCCGGTGAGCACGATGCCCGACGAGAGCACGCCCTCGTAGCCGGACTCGCGCACCACCGTGTGGACCATCGCGAACAGTTCTTCGACGCGCGGCTCGATCACGGCCGCCAAGGCCTGGCGCGACAGCGCGCGCGGGCCGCGGTCGCCCAGACCCGGCACTTCCAGGGTCTCGCCCGGATCGGCCAGCACCTGCTTGGCCACGCCATAGCGGATCTTGATGTCCTCGGCTTCGCCGGTCGGGGTGCGCAGCGCCATCGCGATGTCGCTGGTGATCTGGTCGCCGGCGATCGGCAGCACGGCGGTGTGGCGGATCGCGCCGTCCGAGAACACCGCGATGTCGGTGGTGCCGCCGCCGATGTCGATCAGGACCACGCCGAGTTCCTTCTCGTCCGGGGTCAGCACGGCGTCGGCCGATGCCATCGGCTGCAGGATCAGGTCCGAGACCTCGAGCCCGCAACGGCGCACGCACTTTACAATATTCTGGACCGCGGACACCGCACCGGTGACGATGTGCACGCGCACTTCCAGGCGGATGCCGCTCATGCCGATCGGCTCGCGCACGTCTTCCTGGTTGTCGACGATGAATTCCTGCGGCACGGTGTGCAGCAATTGCTGGTCGGTGGGGATGTTGACCGCCTTGGCGGTCTCGATCACGCGCGCCACGTCGGTGGCGGTGACTTCCTTGTCCTTGATCGCAACCATGCCGCTCGAGTTGAACGAACGGATATGGCTGCCGGCGATGCCAGCATAGACATTGCGGATCTTGCAGTCGGCCATCAGCTCCGCTTCTTCGAGCGCGCGCTGGATCGACTCGACGGTGGCCTCGATGTTGACGACCACGCCTTTCTTCAATCCTTTCGACTCGTGCTGACCGAGGCCGATCACCTCGTGGCGTCCATCGGACATCACTTCGGCCACGACCGCCACCACCTTCGAGGTGCCGATGTCGAGGCCGACGATCAGGTTCTTCGCGTCTTTTGTCATTGCTGTTGCCTGCTTATGTTTGCTTGGTTGTTTTGTTGGGTTGATTCGGTTTCTTCTTTGCCGGCTTCACCGGTTTCGACGCGTCTTCCGGCACTGCCAGCGCCGCCGAGGACAGCGCCAGGCCGTTCGGGTAGCGCATGTCGATGGTGTCGATGCGCCCTTCCTGCAGCCGCGCGACCAGCTGCGGGTAGACGCCCACCAGCCGCTGCACGCGCTTTTTCAGCGTATCCCGGTCCTGCTCGCGGCCCAGGGCCACGCTCATGCCGTTGTCCAGCCTGACGGTCCAGGCATAGCGCTCCGACAGCGACAGCGCCTGCGGCG
The DNA here is from genome assembly GCF_020707265.1 of Massilia sp. IC2-477. Classification (GTDB taxonomy): domain Bacteria; phylum Pseudomonadota; class Gammaproteobacteria; order Burkholderiales; family Burkholderiaceae_D; genus Telluria. The sequence continues at coordinate 119,889 of NZ_JAJFEQ010000001.1, read as the reverse complement.
CCAGCTTGACCGGCGCGAACCAGGAGCGCAGCTCGGTGAAGCGGGCCAGCACATCCTTCTCGCTGCCCTTGGGGCCGTCGAAGGCCGGCAGCTCGTGGTCGTCGTCGGCCTCGGCCAGGTTGGCGGTAAACACGTCGCCCTTGACCGACAGCAGGCGGCCTTCGCCCCAGGTGCCGAGCGCCTCGTGCTCTTCGACCTCGACGATCAGCTGGTCCGGCCACTCGCGGCGCACCGTGGCGCGGCGCACCCAGGGCACCGTCTCGAACGTGGCGCGCACCTGGTCCAGGTCCGTGGTGAAGAAATTCCCGCGGATCTTGCCGATCACGCCATTGCGCACCGTGAGCTCGTTCACGTGGCGCAGCGGCAGCTGGTACATGCTTTCCACCGTCACCGCCTTCAGCGAGAACATGGGACGCTGCGACAGCCACCACACGCCGGACGTGATGCAGGCGAGCACCACCAGCGCCACCAGGCTGCTGGCGGTCGTGTTGAGGGCGCGGGGGTCATGCCACATGCGTGCTTAGCCCTTTGCCTTTGCCATCTTCAGGCGCGCCGACGCCAGGATTTCCAGGCACAGGTCTTCGTAGCTGATGCCCACCGCGCGCGCCGCCATCGGCACCAGCGAGTGCGAGGTCATGCCCGGCGAGGTGTTCACCTCGAGCAGGAAGGGACGCATGTCCTCCTTGCGCACCAGCACGTCCACCCTGCCCCAGCCTTCGCAGCCGAGCGCACGGTAGGCGTTCACGGCATGGCGCTGGATCTCTTCCGTCAGGGCCGGGTCCAGCTGCGCCGGGCAGTGGTACTGCGTGTCGTCGGTGAAGTACTTGTTCTGGTAGTCGTAGTTGCCTTCCGGGGCCACGATCTCGACGATCGGCAGGGCGCGCGCGTTCTTGCCGGTGCCCAGCACGGCCACGGTGAATTCGCGGCCGGTGACGAATTCCTCGGCCAGCACGACCGGGTCGAAGCCCATCGCCAGCTCGACTGCCGCCTTCAGCTCGTCGGCCTTGTTCACCTTGGTGATGCCGATGGTGGAGCCTTCGAGCGGCGGCTTGACGATCAGCGGCAGGCCGAGCGCCACCAGCACCTCGTCGAGGTCGGTGGTCGGATCGATCGACATGTAATCCGGGGTCGGGATCTCGTCCATCTTCCAGATCTTCTTGGTGGTGATCTTGTCCATACCGACGCTGGACGCCATCACGCCGCTGCCGGTGTACGGAATGCCGAGCTGCTCGAGCGCGCCCTGCAGGCTGCCGTCTTCGCCGTAGCGGCCGTGCAGCGCGATGAACACGCGGTCGAACTTCTGTTCGGCCAGCTCGGCCAGGCTCTGGGTGCCCGGATCGAAGGCATGGGCGTCGACGCCGCGCGATTTCAGGGCATTCAGCACGCCGGTGCCGGACATGATCGACACGTCACGCTCGGCGGAGCGGCCGCCGAACAGCACGCCAACCTTGCCGAAGGCGGCCGGGTCGAAGGTGGCGAGGTTAGAGTTCACCTTGGTAGCGTTCACTGTATTAAGCCTTTGCATTGGTGAGTTGGTGCGGGACGCCGCTGATCGAGCCGGCGCCCATGGTCATGACGACGTCGCCGTCGCGCACCGCATTCAGGATGGCGGCGGGCATGTCGGCGATCGTCTCGACAAAAATCGGTTCCACCTTGCCGCCGGTACGCAGCGCGCGCGCCAGGGCGCGGCCGTCGGCGGCCACGATCGGCGCTTCGCCGGCCGGGTAGACGTCGGCCAGCAGCAGCACGTCCGGGGTCGCCAGCACTTTCACGAAATCTTCGAACAGGTCGCGCGTGCGGCTGTAGCGGTGCGGCTGGAAGGCCAGCACCAGGCGCCGGCCCGGGTAGGCGGCGCGCGCGGCGGCCAGGGTCACCTCGGTCTCGACCGGATGGTGGCCGAAGTCGTCCACCAGGGTGAAGCTGCCGCCGCCCGGGATCGCCACCTCGCCGTAGCGGGTGAAGCGGCGGCCGACGCCGCTGAAGTTCTGCAGGCCCAGGTTGGTCTGCTCGTCGCTGATGCCGATCTCGCGCGCGATCGCGATCGCCGAGCAGGCGTTCAGCACGTTGTGCATGCCGGGCTGGTTCAGCACGAACTTCGCGTCCGGGTAGCCCTGCTGGCGCACGGTAAAGTGCATCTGCACGCCTTCGGCATGGGCGTCAAAAGCGCGCACTTCGGCGTCTTCCGAAAAGCCGTAAGTGGTCACCGGCTTGGTCACCTGCGGCAGGATGGCGCGCACGTGCGGGTCGTCGATGCACAGCATGGCGCGGCCGTAGAACGGCAGGCGGTGGGTGAAGTTCACGAACGCCGCCTTCAGCTTCTCGAAGTCGTGCTCGTAGGTGTCCATGTGGTCGGCGTCGATGTTGGTGATCACCTCGATCATCGGCGACAGGTTCAGGAAGGAAGCGTCCGACTCGTCGGCCTCGGCCACGATGTAGTCGCCCGAGCCCAGCTTGGCGTTGGCGCCGGCCGCGGTCAGGCGTCCGCCGATCACGAAAGTAGGATCCAGGCCGCCTTCGGCCAGCACCGAGGCCACCAGGCTGGTGGTGGTGGTCTTGCCATGGGTGCCGGCGATGGCGATGCCGCGCTTCAGGCGCATCAGTTCGCCGAGCATGATCGCGCGCGGCACCACCGGCACCTTGGCGGCACGGGCGGCCATCACTTCGGGGTTGGCTTCGTTGACGGCGGTCGAGGTCACGACCACGTTGGCGCCCGTGACATGTTCGGCCGAGTGGCCGGTGAACACGCGGGCGCCCAGTTCGGACAGGCGCTGGCTGGCGGCATTGCTGGCCAGGTCCGAGCCCGACACGTTGTAGCCGAGGTTGAGCAGCACTTCGGCAATGCCGCTCATGCCGCTGCCACCGATACCGACGAAATGGATGTTCTTGATCTTGTGTTTCATTGTCCCGCCAGTCGTTCGAGTTCTCTAGCGATCGCTTCGTTCGCGTCGCGCTTGCCCACGCCGTAGGCCGCCTGCGCCATCGCCAGGCAGTCTTCACGGGTCGTCGTTTGCAGCAGGCTTGCCAGCCGCTGCGGATTCAGTTCGCCCTGCGGCAGGTGGATCGCCGCTTTCTGTTCGTGCATCCAGATCGCGTTGTCGCGCTGGTGGCTGGTGGTGCTGGCAACGAAAGGCACCAGCACGCTGGCCACGCCGGCCGCGGTCAGTTCCGACACGGTGATGGCGCCGGCGCGGCAGATCACCAGGTCGGCGTTCGCATAGGCGGCGGCCATGTCGTCGATGAAGTCGACCACGTTGGCGGATACGCCGGCCTGCGCATACGCAGCGCGCAGGGCGTCGATGTTCTTCTTGCCCGACTGGTGGGTCACGATCGGACGCACGCCCGGATCGATCGTCGCCAGGGCTGCCGGCACGCTGTCGTTCAGCACTTTCGCACCCAGGCTGCCGCCCACCACGAGAATGCGCAGCGGACCGCTGCGCCCCCCGAAGCGCTCGCCCGGTTGCGGCAGGTCGAGGATTTGCTGGCGCACCGGGTTGCCGGTGACGACGGCCTTGCCGGCCGCCTTGCCGAAATCGGCCGGGAAGCCGAACAGCACGCGGTCGGCCATCGGCGCCAGGGTCTTGTTCGACAGCAGCAGCGCCGCGTCGGCATTCACCAGCGCCAGCGGAATGCCGCGCGAACGCGCCATCATCCCGCCCGGAACGGTCACGTAGCCGCCCATGCCCAGCACCACGCTCGGCGCGCGCCGGCCAAGGTAGCGGCGGCAGGCGACGAATGCACCCAGCATCTTGAAGGCGCCCTTGACGGTGTGGGCCAGGCCCTTGCCGCGCAGGCCGGCGAAGTCGATGCTGTCCATCGGGATGCCGGCTTTCGGCACCAGTTCGGTTTCCATGCCGTGCGCCGTACCCAGCCACGACACTTCCCAGCCGCGCGCGCGCATGGTCTGCGCGATCGCGATGCCGGGGAAGATGTGGCCACCGGTGCCGGCCGCCATGATCATCAGGCGCTTGGTCATGTCCGCCCTCCCCGCATGCGCACCCGGTTCTCGTAGTCGATCCGCAGCAGGATCGCCAGGCCGACGCAGTTGAACAGCACGCCCGAGCCGCCAAAGCTCATCAGGGGAAGCGTCAGGCCCTTGGTCGGCAGCAAGCCCAGGTTCACGCCCATGTTGATGAAGGTCTGGGCGCCGATCCAGATGCCGATCCCTTTTGCCGCCAGGCCGGCGAAGATCTGGTCCAGGGCGATGGCCTGGCGCCCGATGTCGAAGGCGCGTTTCACGAGCCAGTAGAACATCGCGATCACCACCAGCACGCCGGCCAGGCCGAGTTCTTCGCCGATCACGGCCATGATGAAGTCGGTGTGCGCTTCCGGCAGGTAGAACAGTTTTTCCACGCTGCCGCCCAGGCCCACGCCGAAGAACTCGCCGCGGCCGAACGCGATCAGCGAGTGCGTCAACTGGTAAGCCTTGTCCAGCGCATGGCCATCGGCCCACGGGTCGAGGTAGGCGAACATGCGCGCGCGGCGGAACGGCGACAGCGCGATGATCGCGCTGAAGATCAGCACCAGCAGCGCGCCGATGCCGCCGAACCAGACGATGTTGATCCCGCCCAGGAACAGGATGCCCATGGCGATGCAGACGATCACGCCGAAGGCGCCCAGGTCCGGCTCCATCAGCAGCAGGCCGCCGACCAGGCCGATCGCCACCATCATCGGCAGGAAGCCCTTGGTCAGCTTGTGCATGTACTCCTGCTTCCTCACCGTAAAGTCGGCCGCGTACAGCACCGCCGCGATCTTCATGATCTCGGAGGGCTGCAGCAGCATGACTTTCAGCGGGATCCAGCGGCGTGCGCCGTTGACGGAGTGGCCGATGCCCGGAATTAGCACGATCGCCAGCAGCACCAGGGTCCCGATGAACATCATCGGCGCCCATTTCTGCCAGACGGCGACCGGCACCTGGAACACGACAGCGGCCGCGGCCATCGAGACGGCGATGTACATCATCTGGCGGTACAGGAAGTATTCGTTCTTGTCGTTCAGGTAGGCGAACTTGGGCGAGTCCGGCAGCGCGATCGAGGCCGAATACACCATCACCAGGCCGAACATCATCAGCAGCACGGTGACCCAGACCAGCGGCTGGTCGTAGTCCATCATCTTCGACGGACGGCTGCGCGCCGCGATGCTGGCGTCGCTGCTCGATCCGGAAAACTTGAATGGAATCTGGAAGGCCATCAGATCTCCTGCCCCTTCTCCAGCGCGATGTCGCGCACCGCATCGACGAACACCTGCGCGCGGTGCGCGTAGTTGGTGAACATGTCGAGGCTGGCGCAGGCCGGCGACAGCAGCACCGCGTCGCCCGCGCGCGCCAGGCCGGCGGCGCGGCGCACCGCGTCCGGCAGGCTGGGGAAATCGAAGGCCGGCACGCCGGTCGGTTCGATCGCGGCCTTGACAGCCGGGGCGTCGCGGCCGATCAGGAACACGGCGCGCACGTAGCGCGAAGTCGGCAGCGCCAGCGGCGTGAAGTCCTGGCCCTTGCCGTCGCCGCCGGCGATCAGGAGGATCTGCTGGTCTTCACCCTGGAAAGCCTTGCCCAGGCCTTCCAGTGCGGCGACGGTGGCGCCGACGTTGGTGCCCTTGCTGTCGTCATAGAAATCGACGCCGTCGATGCTGGCGACCAGTTCGACGCGGTGCGGCTCGCCCGCGTATTCGCGCAGGCCGTGCAGCAGCGGCGCCAGCGGCAGGCCGCAGGCGCGGCACAGGGCCAGCGCGGCCAGTGCGTTGGAGGCATTGTGCAGGCCGCGGATCTTCAGTGCGTCGGCCGGCATCAGGCGGTTCACGGTCACTTCCACGGGCGGAGCGATCTCGCCCTTCTTCAGTTTCTTCGGCGGCTCGTCGTCGAGAGCGACCGCATTGGCCAGCCACAGCACACCGCGTTCGCTGACCAGGCCGAAGCTGTTCGGCGTGTCAGGTTCGCCGGTGCCGAAGGTAGTGGTTGGCGTATCGACTGCGCCCATGCGCATCACGATGGCGTCGTCGCGGTTCAGCACGCGCACCGTGTCGGCGCCGAAGATACGCGCTTTGTCGGCGGCATAGGCTTCCATGCTGCCGTGCCAGTCGAGGTGGTCCTGGGTCAGGTTCAACACCGTGGCGGCATCGGCCTGCAGGCTGAAGGTGGTGTGCAGCTGGAAGCTGGACAGCTCGAGCACCCAGGCCTGTGGCAGTTCATTGTTGTCGAGGACTTCGCGCAGCACGTCGAGCGCCGCCGGGCTGATGTTGCCGGCCACGCGCGTGCTCAAGCCGGCGCGGCGGCACAGCAGGCCGGTCAGGCTGGTGACGGTGGTCTTGCCGTTGGTGCCGGTGATCGCGACGATCTTCGGCGCGTAGGCCTGTTCGGTGCGCAGGTGCGCGAGTGCCTGCGCGAACAGTTCGATCTCGCCCCACACCGGGATGTTGCGCTCGCGCGCCGCCGGGGTGATGTCGGCCAGCTCGCGGTTCGGCGCCAGGCCCGGGCTGACGGCCACGAAGTCCATGCCGTCGAGCAGCGCCGCGCCGAACACGCCGGAGGCGTCGCCGGCGACGAAATCCGCGTTCGGCACCGCCTGGCGCAGGGCGAACAGGCGCTGCGGCTCGGTGCGCGTGTCGGCGACGCGCACGCGCGCGCCGCAACGGGCCAGCCATTGCGCCATCGCCAGCCCGGATTCACCCAGGCCCAGCACCAGTGCGGATTTGCCTTCGTAGTTCATCGTGTCAGCGCAGCTTCAGGGTAGACAGGCCCACCAGGACCAGCATCATGGTCACGATCCAGAAGCGGACCACGACCTTGGTCTCCTTCCAGCCCTTTTGTTCGAAATGGTGGTGCAGCGGCGCCATCAGGAACACGCGGCGTCCGGCGCCGTAGCGCTTCTTGGTGTACTTGAACCAGCTCACCTGGATGATCACCGACAGGGTCTCGGCAACGAACACGCCGCCCATGATGAACAGGACGATTTCCTGGCGCACGATGACGGCGATGGTGCCGAGCGCGCCGCCCAGCGCCAGCGCGCCGACGTCGCCCATGAACATCTGCGCGGGGTGCGCGTTATACCAGAGGAAGGCCAGGCCCGCGCCCGCCATCGCGCCGCAGAAGATCAGCAGTTCGCCGGCGCCCGGGATGTAGGGGATGAACAGGTACTTCGCAAAGGTCACGCTGCCGGTGAGGTAGGCGAACAGGCCGAGGGCGCCGCCCACCATCACGGTCGGCATGATCGCCAGGCCATCCAGGCCGTCGGTGAAGTTCACGGCATTCGAGGAACCCACGATGACGCAGTAGGTCAGCGCGATGAAGCCCCACACGCCCAGCGGATAGCTGATCGACTTGAAGAAGGGAACGATCAGGTCGGCCTTCGGCGGCAGGGTCATCGAGAAGCCCGACTGGACCCAGGCGTAGAACAGCTGCAGCACTTCCCACGGGTTCGCGGCCGAGACCGAGAAGGCCAGGTACAGGGCCGATGCGATGCCGATCAGCGACATCCAGAAATACTTTTCGCCCGAACGCATGCCTTCCGGGTCCTTGTAGACCACCTTGCGGTAATCGTCGACCCAGCCGACGGCGCCGAAGCCCATGGTCACGACCAGCACCGGCCAGATCAGGCGGTTCGACAGGTCGCACCACAGCAGGGTCGAGATGCCGATCGAGATCAGGACCAGCACGCCGCCCATGGTCGGGGTGCCATGCTTGGCCAGGTGGGTCTGCGGACCGTAGGTGCGCACGGCCTGGCCGACCTTCATGGCGGTCAGCTTGCGGATCACGGCCGGGCCGCAGAGCAGGCCGATGGTGATCGCGGTGATGGTGGCGAAGACGGCGCGGAACGTGATGTAGTTGAACACGCGCAGCGGACCGATGTAGTCCTGGAAGTATTGGGCGAGCCAGAGAAGCATGTCAGTGGGCGTCTTTCATAATCGTTTGTCCGGTCAGGTGCTGGACCACGCGTTCCATCTTCATGAAGCGCGAGCCCTTCACCAGCACAGTCGCTGTCGTATTGCCGCCCAGAGTTGAATCCAGTGCTGCCAATAAATCGTCGAACTGCTCGTAATGCCGTGCTCCCGACGCGCTCATGTGTTGAGCGAGCGCACCGGTGGCGAGCACGTGTTCGATGCCACGCGTCTGAGCGTAAGCACCGACTTCTTCGTGAAACTCTTTTCCTTGCGTGCCGACTTCGCCCATGTCGCCCACCACCAGGATGCGCGGCGCCGGATAGGCGGCCAGCACGTCGATCGCGGCGCGCATCGAGTCGGGGTTGGCGTTATAGGTATCGTCGATGACGGTCGCGCCGTTCGCGGCCTGCTTGCGCTGCAGGCGGCCGCCGACCGGGGCAAAGGCTTCGAGGCCGCGCACGATGGCGTCCTGCGCGATGCCCGCCGCCAGGGTGCTGGCGATCGCGGCCAGCGCGTTGCGCACGTTGTGGTCTCCCGCGGCGGCCAGCCTGACCGTGAAGCGGGCGCCGCTGGCAGTCACGTCCAGGTCGTTGCCGAAGCCGGTCGAGGTGTAGGTGGCGCGCACGTCGCAGGCGTCGCTGAGGCCGAAGGTCAGCACGTCGCAGGGGGCCAGTTCGCGCCACAGCTCGGTATAGGTATCGTCGCCCGGGAACACAGCCACGCCGCCGGCCGGCAAGGCCTGCAGCACCGAGCCGTTCTCGCGCGCCACCGCTTCCACGGTGTGCATGAATTCCTGGTGCTCGCGCTGGGCGTTGTTCACCATCGCGACCGTGGGCGCCGCGATGGCGGCCAGGCGGGCGATTTCGCCCGGATGGTTCATGCCCATCTCGATGACGGCCGCGCGGTGTGCGGCGCCGAGGCGGAACAGGGTCAGCGGCACGCCAATCTCGTTGTTCAGGTTGCCCTGGGTGGCCAGGCGCGTGTCCTCGCCGAAGGCGGCGGCCAGGATCGAGGAAATCATTTCCTTGACCGTGGTCTTGCCGTTCGAGCCGGTCACGCCGATCACGGGAATCTCGAACTGGGTGCGCCAGAAGTTGGCGATGCGGCCCAGCGCTGCCAGGGTGTCCGGGACCACGATGGCCGGCAGGGTCCAGCCGTCCGGCAGCTGGTGCACCACGACCGCGGCCACGCCGCGCGCGGCGACCTGGTCGAGGAAGCTGTGGGCATCGAAGGTCTCGCCTTTCAAGGCGACGAACAAGGCGCCAGCGGGCGCCGTGCGGCTGTCGGTCGAGACGCCTTCGAAGGCGACCTCGCCACCCACGAGCCGTGCGCCCGGAATCGCCTGAACGAGTTGTGCGAGCGTGCCGCGCATCAGTGAGTCCTCATCATGGTGAGCCGCGCGGTCAATGCCAGCGAAGCATGGTCGGCATCGGAGAACGGAATCTTCTTGCCCTTGATTTCCTGGTAGGGCTCGTGGCCCTTCCCTGCCAGCAGGATCACGTCCTGCTTGCCGGCGTTCTTCACGGCCAGCAGGATCGCGGTCGCGCGGTCTTCCACTGCCTGGTCGTGCTTGTCACCGCGCTTATCCATCCCCGCCACGATCTGGGCGATGATGTCCGCCGGCTCTTCGCTGCGCGGGTTGTCGCTGGTGACCAGCACGTGGTCGGCCGCCTGGGCGATCGCGCCCATCTGCGGACGCTTGCCCGGGTCGCGGTCGCCGCCGCAGCCGAACACGCACCACAGTTCGCCGCCGCGTTCACCCGCCACCTGGCGCAGGGCCTGCAGGGTCTTTTCCAGCGCGTCCGGGGTATGCGCGTAGTCGATCACGACCATCGGCGCATCCTGGCCGCCGATCCGCTGCATGCGGCCGGGGGCCGGCACCAGGGCCTCGATGGCTTCCACTGCATTCTTCAGGGCCACACCCTTGGCCAGCAATGCGCCCAGCACCGCCAGCGCATTGCTGACGTTGAAGTGGCCCACCAGCTGGGTCTTCACCAGCGCGTTGCCTGCCGGGGTGTCGACGCTGAATTCGGTGCCCGCATGGCGGCTGCGCATGTTCGAGGCGCGCAGGATGCCGACGCCCTCGATGGCCGGCTGTTCGGCTTCGCTTCTCAAGGTATAGCCGGTGACCGGCAGCGCCGCAAAGTTCTTGCGCAGGTGCGCGACCAGGCGCAGGCCGGCCGGGTCGTCCAGGTTGACCACGGCGTTCTTCAGGCCTTCCCACTCGAACAGCTTGACCTTGGCCGCCTCGTAGTTCTCCATGGTTCCGTGGAAGTCGAGGTGGTCGCGGGTCAGGTTGGTGAAGATGGCGACGTCGAAGTGCATGCCGGCGGCGCGGTCCTGGACCAGGCCGATGGACGAGGCTTCGATCGCCAGCGCCGTCGCCTCCTGGGCGCGCAGCTCGCCCAGGGTCTGGGCCAGCAGCACCGCGTCCGGCGTGGTGTAGCCGGTGGCATCGAAATTCGGTTCGCCCTTGCCTTTGACGATACCGACGCCCAGGGTGCCGATCACCGCGGCGGTCTCGCCGAGGCGTGCCAGCGCCTGCCCGGTCCACACCGCGCAGGAGGTCTTGCCGTTGGTGCCGGTGACGGCCACGGTAAACATGCCCGCATCCGGCTTACCCAGCACGCCATGGGCGATCGGGCCCGCGTTCTTCTTCAGGTTGGCGACCGCGAGATGCGCCACGTCGTGCGCGTCATCCCAGCGGTAATCGTTCTCTTCGTAGACGACGGCGGCCGCGCCGGCGGCGATGGCGGCGGCGATGTGGCGGCGGCCGTCCGCGGCCTCGCCCGGATAGGCGAAGAACACGTCACCCTTCCCAACGCGGCGGGAGTCGGAAACGAGTCGGCCGCCTGGGGCGGCGGCACGGATCCATTGGCAGATATCGTTCAGGCTCATCGCCATCACAAGCTCTCCTCTACCGGTTCGTCCGGGATGATGATGTCGGTGATCGATGAGTCGGGCGGCACGTTCGCGGCCCGCAATGCGTTGGCCGCCAGGTCGGCGGCGGTCGGCGCCGCGACGCTGCCGCCTGTTCGCAGGGCGCCGCGCGGGTTGTCGATCATGACCGCGATGACGAAGCGCGGTTTCGACATCGGCGCGATGCCCACGAAATAGCCGATATTGTCGGTGCGCGAATAGCGGCCGTTGACGATCTTTTCGGCGGTGCCGGTCTTGCCGCCGACGCGGTAGCCCGGCACCTGCGCCTTGGAGGCGGTGCCTTCCGGGCTCACCACGGATTCGAGCATGGTGCGCACCTGGGCCGCGGTCTTCGGCGAGATCACCTGCTGGCCGACCGGCTTCTCGTCCACCTTCAGGAAGGAGAGCGGAATGATGTCGCCATTGCGGGCGAAGATCATGTACGAGCGCGCCATCTGCAGCAGCGACACCGACAGGCCGTGGCCGAAGGCCATGTTGGCGTATTCGATCGGCTTCCACGATTTCCACGGACGCACGCGGCCGGCGGTGGCGCCCGGGAAGCCGAAGCGCGGCGCCTGGCCGTAGCCCAGCTTGGTGTACATCTCCCACATTTCCTGCGGCGGGATCATCTGCGAGATCTTGACCACGCCAATGTTCGAGGACTTCTGGATGATGCCGCCGACGTTGCGCACGCCGTAGTTGTGGGTGTCGCGGATGCGCTTGCCCGTCACCACCATGTAGCCGGGGTTGGTGTCGAACACGGTGTCCGGGGTGATGCGCCTGGTCTCGAGGCCGAGCGCCACCGTCACCGGCTTGATGGTGGAGCCGGGTTCGAAGGTGTCGGTGATGACGCGGTTGCGCAGCTGGGCGCCGGTCAGGTTCGAGCGGTCATTCGGGTTGTAGGTCGGGTAGTTGGCCATGGCCAGCACTTCGCCGGTCTCGACGTCGAGCACCACGGCGCCGCCGGCCTGCGCATTGAACTTCTCGACCGCGTTCTTCACGCTGGTGAAGGCGATGTACTGCAGCTTGCTGTCGACCGACAGGGTCAGGTCCTTGCCTTCGTGCGGCTCGCGGAACATGCCCAAGTCTTCGGCGATGTGGCCGAGGCGGTCGCGGATCACGCGGCGGCTGCCCGGCACGCCCATCAGCGCCTTCTGGTGGAACAGCTCCATGCCTTCCTGGCCCTTGTCCTCGACGTTGGTGAAGCCCACCAGGTGGGTCATCACTTCGCCCTGCGGGTAGTAGCGCTTGTATTCCTTGCGGGTGTCGATGCCGTCGATCTTGAGCTTTTCGATCTGCTCGACCGCGTCCATCTCGACCTGGCGCTTCAGGTAGACGTAGGTGCGCTTCGGATCGAGCTTGGTGCGCAGTTCGGACTGCGGCATCTCGAGCAGGCGCGCCAGCTCGGCCAGCTTGTCCGGCGATTCCTTCAGCACCTCCTTCGGGAAGGCGGCCACCGCCTTCACCGGCAGCGAGGAGGCCAGCACCTGGCCGTGGCGGTCCGTGATCTTGCCGCGCGCGGCCGGCAGTTCGACCACGCGCTCGTAACGGCTCTTGCCCTGCTTTTGCAGGAACTGGGTGGACACGCCCTGCAGCCACAGCGCGCGTGCGGCGAGCACGACGAAGGCCGAAAACAGGACGAACAGCACCAGGCGCGAACGCCAGTTGGGGACGTTCACGGCCAGGACCGGGCTCTTCGAGAAAGCCACGCCCTTGGAGGCGGCCACGCGCGGGACAGCTCGGCGTTCGACGCGGCTCATTTCGCGCCTTCCGTCAGGTATTGGGTACGGGCCGGCGTCAAGGGTGCCATGTTCAGGCTGGTGCGCGCGATCTGTTCGATGCGTTCGTTCTTGCCGAGGGTGGACTGGTCGAGCTGGAGCTGGGTCCAGTCGACCTCCAGCTGGCGCGCGTGCTGGTTCAGGCGCTCGAGCTCGATCAGGAGGTGGCGTCCCTGGTAGCGGGCGTTCACGACCGACAGCGCGCAGCCGACCACGGCCGCCGTCAGGAGGATGTTCAGCTTGACGCTCACGCCTTGGCTCCCAGGCGCTCAGCCACGCGCAGCACCGCCGAGCGGGCGCGCGGGTTGGCGTCGACTTCCGCGTCGGACGGCTTGGTCTTGGTGATCAGTTTCATCAATGGCTGCGGCAGATCGGCGGCGCGGATCGGCAGCCGGCGGTCCGGCTGCTCCACTTTCGCCTTGGACGCCAGGAACTGCTTGACCATGCGGTCTTCCAGCGAGTGGAAGCTGATCACGGACATGCGCGCCCCGGGGGCCAGCATCGCGTACGCGGCGCTCAGACCTGCTTCGAGGTCTTCAAGCTCTTTATTGATGAAAATCCGGACAGCCTGAAAGGTCCTTGTGGCCGGATCCTTGCCTTTTTCCCGGGTTTTGACCGCGTCTGCCACGATTGCGGCAAGCTCTCGTGTGGTCGAAATTGGCTGGATTGCGCGGCGAGCAACAATCGCCTTTGCAATCTGGAAAGCAAACCGTTCTTCTCCATAATCCCGAATAACCTTTTCCAGTTGTTGTTCCGACGCGGTGGCCAGCCATTCGGCCGCCGACATCCCGCGCGTGGTATCCATGCGCATGTCGAGCGGGCCATCCTGGCGGAAACTGAATCCGCGCGAGGCGTCGTCCACCTGGGGCGACGAAATACCAAGGTCCAGCAAGATGCCGTCCACCTGGCCGATGCCGCGCGCGGCCAGCGCGTCGAACATCGTGGCAAAACTGTCATGCACGATCGTGAAGCGGGGATCCCCCACCTGCTCCGCGGTCGCGATCGCCTGCGGGTCCTTGTCGAAGGCCACCAGGCGGCCCTGGGGGCCGAGTCGCGACAGGATCAGGCGGCTGTGTCCACCGCGGCCGAAGGTGCCGTCTATATAAGTACCGTTGGCGCGCTCACCCGTCAGGTTGAGCGCGTCGACTGCTTCATCCAGCAGCACCGTGCGATGCTGAAAAGCTCCAGGCACCGTGTTTGTTTCCGTCATCGGCGCCTCAGAAGGAGAAATTGGAAAGGACATCGGGCATGCCGCCGGCAACAGCCTCGGCTTCGCTTTCGGCAAGCTTGGCGGCATCCCAGATTTCGAAATGGGTGCCCATGCCCAACATCATGACTTCTTTCTCCAGACCCACGGCGGCACGCAACTCGGGCGAAATCAGCACCCGGCCTGCGCTGTCCAACTCGACATCGCACGCGTTACCAAGGAAAATGCGCTGCCACGCCCTTGCCGACATCGGCCAGGAAGCGATCTGCTCGCGATGCTGTTCCCACACCGGACGGGGGAAGAACAGCAGGCAGCCGTGCGGATGCTTGGTCAGCGTCATTCGGCCCTCGCACTGGACCGCAAGGGCGTCACGATGCTTCGCCGGGATCGACATCCGGCCTTTTGCATCGAGATTGATCGCTGACGCGCCCTGGAACACGTATTTACCTAGCTTGGAGAATTATCAATTTAGAATTTTTTAGCCGCTTGGGGTTCCAAAAACCTCCCACAAATCGACACTTTTTCACACTGTTTCCCACTTTATTGGAATCAATGTTGGTGGTCAAGCGAATTCACGCTTGGCAAATCCTAATTTGTCTAATGAAACCAATGACTTAGCGGCTTCTATTGAGAGAAGGTCAAGGTAAAATGTCTCGTAAATCAGTCACTTAGGAAACTGATTGAAGGTTGGACCTCACTTGTACTGACAACATTTCTTCTTGATCAATATCACGTCTTGACGTTGTGTTTTCTTATGAAAATTTAAGTTTCCTCGCAGAATTGGGTACTTTGGGATTGGCGGGGCTCGGCTGGAAGCGTTAGGATCGAGGCAAGACAATGACCCGTCCTGCATACGGCCCGCTCGGCAGGATGGAGCAGCCTGGATGGGAGCGGGCCTGCCAAGGAGACAGTCGTGAGCATCACCCTCGCCCGTACCTGCGCGGTCTACGACCTGATCGAAGTTCAGGAAGCGCTCGACCGCAGCCGCGGCCGCTCCCCGGAGCTCGAAGCCTTTTACGAGCGCATGCTGGAGACCGGGGCCGACCGCTTCGTCACCAAACCCTCATCGATCGACGCCCTCGATCCCCTGTTCGAGGAATGCCCCAATTTCGACGAAGTCCTGGACGACCTGGCGCGGTACCTGGCATTGGCGCATGCGGGCAACCGCGGCTTCAATGTCATGCCGATCCTGCTGCTCGGCGGGCCCGGCGTCGGCAAGACCCACTTCGCCCGGCGCCTGGCGCGCGTGATGCAGACCGAATGCGAACTGATCAGCATGAACGCCCTGTCGGCCGGCTTCGTCATCACCGGCAGCTCGGCCAGCTGGCGCGGCGCCAAATGCGGCAAGGTGGCAGAGCGCCTGGTGCGCGGGCAGTACGCCAATCCCGTGATCGTGCTGGACGAAGTGGAAAAGGCGAGCGGCTCGACCCAGTCCGATCCGCTCGCCGCGCTGTATCAGCTGCTGGAACCGGAGACCGCCAGCACCTTCCGCGACGAGTTCATCGACGTCGAGATCGACGCCTCGCAGATCTTCTGGGTCCTGACCGCCAACTCCACCGAAGGCATTCCCCACCCGCTGCTCAACCGCATGGCGGTCTACGAGGTGCCGACGCCGACGCCTGAGCAGGCGGCCGGCATCGCCCAGCGCATGTACGCGGGCCTGCTGGACGAACTGAACCTGGCGGCCTTCGATGCGCGCCTCGGGGACGTGGTGCTGGACAAGCTGGTGACGGTGTCGCCGCGCGACCTGCGCAAGACCCTGCTCGACGGCCTGGGCCATGCGGTGGCCGCGGGACGCGAACACGTGCGCGCGGACGATATCCGGATCAGGGCGACGCCGGGCAAGGGGCGGATCGGATTCTGATCCTAGCCGCCAGGTCCCTTGTGCCGGTTGCGCCGGAAAAAGGGGCCCGGCGGCTCGCCCTTCCTTGCGCAGATGAAGATCAGGAGGTCAACGAGACAGAATACATGGAAGAGATACCAGCCCGGACTGTCGGGCAGGTAGAAGATCGCGCCCGCGACCAGCAGCACGAAGAAGCCGACGAACACCACCCAGCCCTGCCAGGTCAGCGGCAGTCCCCATCCCCATCCATACCCCGGCGGCTTGGCCGGGAACCAGTATTTTTTCTCCATGCCTGCATCATGCCACCGGCGGCATCAGCGCATGCTATCGAATGTTCACGGAGGCGAAAAAAAGCGCCCCGCATGGGCGGGGCGCAAGGGGAAGCCGTGCTGACGTACCAGGCCTGATGTCCCGGAACGATGAAACCATTATGCCCGCCGATGCCGTCCGACAGAAGTGCCGGCCGGGCGATTCCCCCATCCCTGGGGGCGCTCAGCTCAGGTAAGCCTTGAGTACCGCGGCGCTGCGGTCCATGCCTTCCTTCAGGCGCTTTTCGGCGTGCAGCGCATAGTCGCCTGGCGAGGCGCCGCCCTGGCTGGCCGCTTTCGCCGACATCGCCTTGGCCGCGATGCCGAGGGCGACGACGGCCTGGTCCCAGGTCAGGCCCGAGGCCAGCGCGTCTTCGACCACCCGCGCCGCGAGCGTGCCGAGTTTGTCGATCAAGCGGGGATCGGTATCTCCCAGTTTCAGCATGCTGCTCTCCATTGCCCTGGCGGCACGGAGCGCCGCCTGTGCCGGGATCATACGGCATCGACCATGGCGGGCTGCGCACCATTGCACTGCTGCCCGCGCAGGACGCGACGGCTCGCTGCCCGGTCGCATGCCAGCTGGCCCAGGAAGTAGCCATTGCACAGCCCGAGCAGACCGCAGCTGGCCAGCGCAAAGCCGGTGCTGGCGGCCACCTGCGGCCGCACGACCTGCACCACCGCCATCGCATACTTGATCACGAAGATGGCCAGCATCAGCAGCAACGGCGTCCAGCTGCCGCGCATGCGCAGGCTGCCCGGCGCCACGCCCGCCTCGACGCGGCTGCCGCCGAAGTTCCAGCACTGCAGCGCGACCGCGGCGCTGCCGGCGAGCCAGGCCACCATGGCGACCGACGCCAGGCCGTAGCGCGCGCCGATCGACTGCAGCGACAGCACCAGCATCAGCACCGGGATGATCGTCATGCGGGTCATGGTGATGTCGCGGTCGCGCGCCGCCAGCACCCCGCGAAAGACGAGGAAGGCGAGGATGGCCCAGACGTAGACCGGGGTGCGGGTGAGAAATTGGGACATGGATGGCCTAGGTGAGTTGAAGATGTCCTCACCTTAGCGAGCCTGCATTCCGCACGCGGCGGCTTGTGACGAATGGCGTCCCTGCCGGCGCCAGATGCATATCGGCAGCGCCAGTCACACGCCGCCGCCTACTCGTGCGCCCAGCCTTTCGCGTGCTCCACCGCCCTGCCCCAGCGCGCCATCAGTTCCTCGCGGCGGCCGGCATCCATGCGCGGCTCGAAGCGGCGCTCGACCTGCCACTGGCGCGCGATCTCCTCGACGCTCTCCCAGTAGCCGACCGCCAGCCCGGCGAGATAGGCCGCGCCCAGCGCCGTGGTTTCAGTGACGCGCGGGCGCAGTACGGGCACGCCCAGCAGGTCGGCCTGGAACTGCATCAGCAGGTCGTTGCGGGCCGCGCCGCCGTCGGCGCGCATCTCGGTAACAAGGCAGGCGGCGTCCTTCTGCATCGCCACCAGCAGTTCGGCGCTCTGGTAGGCGATCGCCTCCACCGCGGCGCGCGCGATGTGGCCGGCGCCGGTCCCGCGCGTCATGCCGACGATGGTGCCGCGCGCGTAGGGGTCCCAGTGCGGCGCGCCCAGTCCCGTAAAGGCCGGCACCAGCATCACGCCGCCGCTATCCGGCACGCTCATGGCGAGCGCCTCGACGTCCTGCGACTGCGTGATGATGCCGAGGCCATCGCGCAGCCACTGCACCGTGGCGCCGCCCATGAAGACGCTGCCCTCGAGCAGATAATCGGTGGCGCCGTTCACGGTCCAGCCGACGGTGGACAGCAGGCGGTTATGCGAACTTGGTGCCGCGGCGCCGGCGTGCATCAGCATGAAACAGCCGGTGCCGTAAGTATTCTTGACCAGGCCCTTGCGGTGGCAGGCCTGGCCGAAGGTGGCGGCCTGCTGGTCGCCGGCGATGCCGGCGATCGGGATCGCCGCGCCGAACCATTCCTGCGCCGCCAGCCCCACTACCTCGGCACTGGCGACGACTTCGGGCAGCAGGCTGGCGGGAATGCCGAACAGGGCCAGCAGCTCTTCGTCCCAGCGCAGCGTGTGCAGGTTGAACAGCATCGTGCGCGCCGCATTGCTGGTGTCGGTGACGTGGCGTCCGCACAGGCGGTAAACCAGCCAGCTGTCGACGGTGCCGAAGGCCAGCTCGCCGCGCTCGGCCCGGGCTCTGGCGCCCGGCACGTGCTCGAGCAGCCATTGCAGCTTGGTGGCGGAAAAGTAGGCGTCGACTTCGAGGCCTGTGCGCGCCTGGATGCCTGCTGCGCATCCCTCTTCGCGCAGGCGGTCGCACACGGCGGCGGTACGGCGGTCCTGCCAGACGATGGCGCGCGCCACCGGCTCGCCGCTGGCGCGGTCCCACAGCACCGTGGTTTCGCGCTGGTTGGCGATACCGATGGCGGCGACCTGGGAGCCATCGATACCGGCCTCGCGCATGACCTCGCGGGCGCAGGCAAGCTGGCTGTGCCAGATGTCGAGGGCGTCGTGCTCGACCCAGCCGGGCTGGGGGAAGTGCTGGGGATATTCGTGCTGGCTGCTCGCGACCGGCAGGCCTGCCCGGTCGAACAGGATGGCGCGCGAGCTGGTGGTGCCCTGGTCGAGGGCAAGGATGTATTTCTGCATCGTCGTCTCGCGAGGGCGGTCCCTGAGGGACTCTGAATTCAAGTAAAGCAGGCCGATAGGCCGGATTCTGTGTAGTGGTCTCCCTTGCGGGACGCCCCTATGACAGCCATTCCTCTAGGCGCTGGATTACTCCAGCGCTCAAGCTTCCTACCCGCACGCTCCGCGAGCAACATCAACGCGTGCCTATTTGGAATTGCTCCAGGTGGAGGTTACCGCGTTTCACCGTAACTTAATACGCTCGTCTCTGTGGCCCTATTCCTCGCCTTATACCTTGCGGCTTTCAGCGGACGGCCGTTAACCGTCACCCCGCTCTGTGGAGTCCGGACCTTCCTCCCGCCCTCACCCGAAGATGAGGACCAGCGACTGTCTGGCCTGCTTCACGGCGAACATTGTAACCGATCGGGCCCGGGTAACCTATCGCCTTGCGGCCACGTTTCTGAAATTTCGTGTCGCCATTTCAAAATCCTTGCCCACCTCATCCACATAAAATGCTCGGATAACAAACCTGCAAGGATGACCGACACCATGACGCACCCTTCCCGCACCGGCGGCCAGATCCTGGTCGATGCGCTCCATACCCACGGCGTGGACACCGCCTTCGGCGTGCCCGGCGAAAGCTACCTCGACGTACTGGATGCGCTGCACGATTCGGATATCCGCTTCGTGATCAACCGGCAGGAAGGCGGCGCGGCGTTCATGGCCGAGGCCTACGGCAAGATGACCGGCAAGCCGGGCATCTGCTTCGTCACCCGCGGCCCCGGCGCCACCAATGCCTCGATCGGCGTGCACACGGCCTACCAGGACTCGACCCCGATGATCCTGTTCATCGGCCAGGTCGGCAGCGACTTCATCGACCGCGAAGCCTTCCAGGAAATCGACTACCGCCGCATGTACGGCCAGATGGCGAAATGGGTCACCCAGATCGACCGCGCCGACCGCATCCCCGAATACATCGCGCGCGCCTTCCAGGTCGCCACCAGCGGCCGTCCGGGCCCGGTGGTGCTGGCGCTGCCGGAAGACATGCTGGTGACCACAGCGGCCGTGCTTGACGCGCGCCGCTACCAGCCGGTGCAGGCCGCGCCTTCGCAAGCGCAGATCGCGCAGCTGCGCGCCATGCTGGCGGAAAGCAAACGCCCGATCGTGCTGCTGGGCGGCGGCTCCTGGACCGACGAAGCTTGCGCCGACCTGGCCCGCTTCGCCGAAGCCAACCGCCTGCCGGTGGGCTGCACCTTCCGCTTCCAGGACCTGCTGGATAACGCCCACCCGAACTACGTGGGCGACGTCGGCATCGGCATCAACCCGAAACTGGCCGCGCGCGTAAAGGAAGCGGACCTGGTGATCGCCATCGGCCCGCGCCTGGGCGAGATGACCACCAGCGGTTACTCGCTGCTTTCTTCTCCGGTGCCGCGCCAGAAACTGGTCCACATCCACGCCGATCCGGAAGAACTGGGCAGCGTGTACCAGGGTGAACTGATGATCGCCAGCGGTCCGGCGCAGGTGTGCGCCATGCTGGCCGCCATGGAACCCGTAGATGCGTCGGCCTGGGCCGGCACGGTGGAAGAAGCGAAGGGCGAACTGGCCGCGTGGCAGGCGCAGCCGCCCATCTTCCGCGACGGCAGCGCGCCGCTCGACCTGTGGCAGGTGGTGCAGGAACTCATGCAGCAGGCGCCGCGCGACACCATCATCACGAACGGCGCCGGCAACTACGCGACCTGGGCGCACCGCTTCTACCGCTACGGCGGCAAGCGTACGCAGCTGGCGCCGACCAACGGCGCCATGGGCTATGCGGTGCCGGCCGGCGTCGCAGCCAAGATCATCGACCCGCAGCGCACCGTGGTGACCTTCGCCGGCGACGGCGAATTCATGATGACCGGACAGGAACTGGCCACCGCCGTCCAGTACGGCGCCGGCGTGATCATCCTGGTGTTCAACAACAATATGTTCGGCACCATCCGCATGCACCAGGAACGCGACTACCCGGGCCGCGTGTCGGGCACGACCCTGCACAATCCGGATTTCGCCGCGCTGGCGCGCGCCTATGGCGGCCACGGCGAGGTGGTCGAGAAGACCGAGGAATTTGCGCCTGCGCTGCAGCATGCGCTGGCGCATGCGAACGAGCGCCAGCTGCCGGCCGTGATCGAGCTGCGCTACGACGGCAACCTGATTACGCCGAACGCGACGCTCGAGACCATTCGCAAGACGGCCGCCGCGGCGAAGGCCGGCCAGTAATCCGTAGGGTGGGCGGGAATGTAGTCCAGTGGACTACATTCCCGCCCACGCGTTCAACGACGGCATGAGCAGACCGCGTGGGCGGCGAAGCCGCCCACCCTACTGCCCCAGGCCCAGCTCGGCCGGCAGTGGAATCGGATGGTCGAAGAAACTGACCTGCTCCGGATTGGTCAGGAACAATGCGACGAGGGCGATGAACGCCCACACGATAATGTTGCGCATGTTCGCAGCACCGCCATCCGTGGCGTTGTCGCCATAGATGAGACGCTTCAGAAAGTTGGTGATTTTCACGGTGTGCCCCGTTGTCTTTTGTGGTTTTCTCTCTGTGTTCAAATTTAACGCAAGTCGCCGCCGTTTTCCAGAACCGCACTGTTGAGTAGCCTGCCGGTTTCAGCAATAACGCAACAAACAGTTCCTTCGATGCATCTTCGAGCGTCGTGACGGGTGCTCGGGGGAAGCGACTTGCTGCTCTGGTAAAATATTCGCTACTTTTTTCATCGCCGGCTGACGCCGGCATCGTGCGCAGGATTCGCCCCCACATATGTTTAGTTTCTTCAAGAGAAAGAAGCCTGAGACCGAGGTTCCGGAGCCGAGCCAGGCCGCGCCGGCTCCGGCGGCCGCGTCGGCGCCGATGTTCGTGCCCGGCAGGCTGGACGCGCCGCCGAGCCCAGCTCCGGCGCCAGCGCCGGCGCAGGCCCCGGTGCCGACGCCTGCCCCGGCTGCACCGCCCGCTTCCGTCGCGGCCGATATCGGCGAGCTGTTCCCCGAAACCGCCGAACGTCCCACGACCGACGCCGAAAAGAAGCAATCCTGGATGGCGCGCCTGAAGGCCGGCCTGTCCAAGACCTCGAGCAACCTGTCGCTGCTGTTCGTCGGCGCCCGCATCGACGAAGACCTGTACGAGGAACTCGAATCAGCGCTGCTGATGTCGGACGCCGGCATGGACGCCACCCAGCACCTGCTGGACTCCCTGCGCCGAAAGGTCAAGGAAGACAAGCTGCTGGACGCGGCCCAGGTCAAGGCGGCGCTCAAGGCGCTCATGATCGAACTCCTGAGCCCGCTGCAGAAGCCGCTCGAACTGGGCCGCCATGAACCGCTGGTGATGATGATCTCCGGCGTGAACGGCGCCGGCAAGACCACCACCATTGGCAAGCTCGCCAAGCACATGCAGCGCTTCGACCAGTCGGTGCTGCTGGCCGCGGGCGACACCTTCCGCGCCGCCGCGCGCGAGCAGCTGATGGTTTGGGGCCAGCGCAACAACGTCACCGTGATCTCGCAGGCCTCGGGCGACCCGGCCGCCGTCGCCTTCGATGCGGTCCAGTCGGGCAAGGCGCGCGGCGTCGACGTGGTCATGGTCGATACCGCCGGTCGCCTGCCGACCCAGCTGCACCTGATGGAAGAACTCAAGAAGATCAAGCGCGTCATCGGCAAGGGCATGGAAGGCGCCCCGCACGAGACCCTGCTGGTCATCGACGGCAATACCGGCCAGAACGCGCTGGCCCAGGTCAAGGCTTTCGACGATGCGCTGCAGCTCACCGGCCTCGTGATCACCAAGCTGGACGGCACCGCCAAGGGCGGCGTGCTGGCCGCGATCGCACGCACCCGCCCGGTGCCGGTGTACTTCATCGGCGTGGGCGAGAAGCTGGACGACCTGCAGCCGTTCAATGCCGAAGAATTCGTCGAAGCGCTGCTGGGTTGAAGGCCGATGATCGAATTCCAGTCCGTCTCCAAACAATATTCCCCTGACGCGTATGCGCTGCGCGACGTGTCCCTCAACATCGCCAAGGGCGAGCTGGTCTACCTGGCCGGCCCGTCCGGCGCCGGCAAGTCGACCCTGATGAAGATGGTGGCCGCGGTCGAGCGCCCGACCACCGGCGTGGTGACCGTCAATGGCCAGGACATCGGCCGCATCAAGAAGGCCGGCATTCCTTTCCTGCGCCGTAACCTGGGCCTGATCTTCCAGCACCAGCGCCTGCTCAACGACCGCAACATTCTCGGCAACGTGATGCTGCCGCTGCTCGTCACCGGCGCGCCCAAGGGCCAGGCCGAGCAGCGCGCCCGCGCCGCGCTCGACAAGGTCGGCCTGCTGGAACGGGCCAGGGCGATGCCGCTGGAACTGTCCGGCGGCGAGCAGCAGCGCGTGGCGATCGCGCGCGCCATCGTCAACCGCCCGCAGATCATCCTGGCCGACGAGCCGACCGCCAACCTCGACCGCGTGGCGGCCGACAAGGTGCTCGACGCGCTGCGCGCCTTCCACGCCGTGGGCGTGACCTGCGTGATCTCGACCCACGACGAGCAGGTGCTCGAGAGTGCGCAAGCGCGCGTGATCCGCCTCGAACATGGCCAACTGCTCAGTACAGCCTATCCTGGAGGCGCCGTATGAGCCCGTGGGTCCGCCAGCACCGCTTCGCCTTCGGCGCCGCGCTGTCCACCGTGCGCAAGGCGCCGGGCAGCTTCCTGTTCAATGTGCTCGTGGTCGCCTTTGCCCTGATGCTGCCGTTTGCCGGCATCACCCTGCTCGACAACGTGCGGCCGCTGTCCGAACAGCTGTCGGTCGATCCGGAAATCAGCCTGTTCATGAAGGCGGACGCCACGCGCGAGCAGGCCTCCAGCCTGCAGCCGCAGATCCGTTCAATTCTCGCTCAAGCCGGCAAGTCCGAGATCGCCTTCGTGCCGCGCGAAAAGGCGCTGGCCTCGCTCAAGGAAAAGAGCGGACTGGGCGACGTGCTGGACACGCTGGGCGACAACCCGCTGCCGGACAGTTTTGTGATGAAGCTCGCCGGCAGCGGCGCGGCCACCCAGGTCGACGCCATCACCGAGCAGCTGCGCGCCCTGCCCGGCGTCGACACCGTGCAGGTGGATTCGGCCTGGGTCAAGCGCCTGGCCGCCCTGCTGCGCATCTTGCGCCTGGCCCTGCTGCTGCTGGCGGTGACGCTGGGCGTGGTGGTGATTGCGGTGGTGTTCAACACCATCCGCCTGCAGGTGCTGACGCAGAAGGAAGAGATCGCCGTGTCCAAGCTGCTGGGCGCGACGGACAACTTCATCCACCGCCCCTTCTATTACACGGGCGCCCTGCTCGGCCTGTGCGCGGGCGCGGTGGCGCTCGGCGCGGTGATGCTGGCGCTGCATCCCCTGAACGGCGCGATTGCCGAGTTTGCAAGGCTGTATGCCTCGGAATTCCAGCTGACGCCGCTCGGCGCGCTGGAAACGGCGGGCGTGCTGGCGATCAGTGCCGGCCTCGGGCTGATCGGGGCGATGCTGTCGGTGCAGCGGCACCTGGCGCGCGTGCAGTAATCAAGCTGGCGTAGACCGCGTGGGCGGGAGACCCGCCCACCCTACCACCTGGGTACTGTAGGGTGGGCGGGTCTTCCCGCCCACGCGGTCAGTCATCATTAAGCGACCCACAGAAAGGCTCAGCCGACCCTCCCTACGTTCAGACGGGTTGAATTCCTACAGAGCGTCCCCAACGAACGTGCGCCATCCAACAGAAGGCCGGTCCTCGCGCCTTTAACCTGTCTCTAACACGTTTTCCAGCTGTTTATGGCTCACTTTTGAGCTGAATCAACCAAATACAGGTCGCCTGCTCTACAGTGGAATCGCCAGGATTTTGATTCCCAAAGGCAATACTTTAGCCAAACTTAATCGATTTCGACAAATCGATGGCTTGCCTAGCACTCACCCATGGAGAGTGCTAATATATGTCTCGAAGAAAGCGAAATCAAGAAGAGCATCCAGTAACAAGCGGTAACGCTGGTGTCACGCGGCATGTGTCCGTGGCACATTGGGGATGCAGCAAGATTACTATAAGGGAAATGAACATGTCCGCACAATCCGCATTGGTTCCTGCCGGCAGTCGCGCCCTGAATCTGGGTTTCACCGGCAATCTCGGCAATATTGACGCCTATATCTCGGCCGTCAATCGCCTGCCGATGCTGACCCACGAAGAAGAGATCTCGCTGGCCAAGCGCCTGCATGAAAAGAATGATCTCGATGCCGCCCAGAAGCTGGTCCTGTCGCACCTGCGCCTGGTCGTGTCGATCGCGCGCGGCTACCTCGGCTACGGCCTGCCGCACGCTGACCTGATCCAGGAAGGCAACATCGGCCTGATGAAGGCCGTCAAGCGTTTCGACCCGAACCAGGGCGTGCGTCTCGTCTCGTACGCGATGCACTGGATCAAGGCCGAGATGCACGAATACATCCTGAAGAACTGGCGCCTGGTGAAGGTCGCGACGACCAAGGCCCAGCGCAAACTGTTCTTCAACCTGCGCAGCAACAAGCAGGGCCTGGACACCATGACCCCGAGCCAGGTGGACGAGCTGGCGAAGATGCTCGACGTCAAGCGCGAAGAAGTGATCGAGATGGAAACCCGCCTGTCGGGCCGCGACATCGCCCTCGAATCGCCGACCGACGACGAAGACGACAAGTTCGCGCCGATCGCCTACCTGTCCTCGGAACAGCAGGAGCCGACCCGCGTGCTGGAAGCCGAGCAGGTCGACCGCCTGCAGTCGGAAGGCCTCGAGACTGCCCTGGGCAAGCTCGACCCGCGTTCGCGCCGCATCGTCGAAGCGCGCTGGCTGGCCAACGACGACGGCTCGGGCGCCACGCTGCACACGCTGGCTGAAGAGTTCGGCGTGTCGGCCGAGCGCATCCGCCAGATCGAATCGGCAGCGCTCAAAAAGATGAAGGGCGCGCTGGCGGCTTACGTGTAAGCTGGCTTAGCCAACAAAAAACCCGCTGCGGCGGGTTTTTTCTTTTCTGGCGTCGGCTCAGTGTGTGAGCTTCGCGGTTTTCTCCTGCTCCTCGACCAGCAGCTTCTCCAGCCCTTTCAACATGCTGTTGGTCGCCTCGTGGGTCGAGTTGACCTGCGTGAGGACGCGATAGACGCTGCGTGCGTCGATCTCACCCAGCTCGAAGCTGCTGAAGGTATTCGCTACCTGCGTGTAATCCATGAAGCTGGTACCCCGGTTCGCGAGCACCTGCTGCGTATCGCGCATGTTCGCGTACTGCATCGCGTAATGCTTCAGCCTTTCGGTCTCGACGTAGGTGAGGGCCTGGTTGGCCACGGCGACGTCCCAGGCCTCGCGCTGGATCGAGGGCGAGAACATGTTGACGCCGAAACGTCCTCCGCCCCCCTCCACCGCGAGCTGGACGGCCTCCTTGTCGGCCTTGCCGGCCTTGATGTTGGCCAGCAGGATTTCTTTCATCTTCGCCGTCTTGTCGATCTGCTGCTGGTTCTGCTTGATGACCGAGCGCACCTCGGCCAGGTTCGCAGCCAGCTCGGCGTCGATATTGCGGATTGCCTCGTGCGCCCGGTGGTTCTGGTGGTAGCGGTGCACGCCGTTTTCCAGCGCCAGGGCTGTGATGATACTGACGACGATCATGATGTACTCGCCGGCGAATTCCTTGAACGAGTGGGATTTGGGTACTTCTACATGCCTGGCGTTTCCGTGGCAATAAAGAACAGCCAACCATAGCATGCCTGCCCGCCGCCGTATCCACCCGATCCCCTTTTGATGCGCAGCGCATGAAGCAACGCGTTCCGCACGCCCCCGCTAGAATGAATGCTTTCATCCGGCATGTTCAAGGAGACCCCGATGACCGAACCCTACGTCCCACCCGCAGTCTGGACCCCGCCCGCTTCCAGCGGCGGTACCTTCGCCAACATCAACCGCCCGGTCGCCGGCCCCACCCACGAGGCCGAGCTCCCGGTCGGCAAGCATCCACTGCAGCTGTATTCGCTGGGCACGCCAAACGGCATCAAGGTCACCATCATGCTGGAAGAGCTGCTTGCGCTCGGCCTTGGGGACGCCGAGTACGACGCCTGGCTCATCAAGATCAATGAGGGCGCCCAGTTCTCGAGCGGCTTCGTCGACATCAACCCGAACTCGAAGATCCCGGCCATGGTCGACCGCAGCGGCCCGCAGCCCGTACGCGTGTTCGAGTCCGGCTCGATCCTGGTCTACCTCGCGGAAAAGTTCGGCGCCTTCCTGCCGAAGGACGGCGTGGCGCGCGTGGAAACCTTCAACTGGTTGTTCTGGCAGATGGGTTCGGCGCCTTTCGTGGGCGGCGGCTTCGGCCACTTCTATGCCTATGCACCGGAAAAACTGCAGTACCCGATCGACCGCTACGCGATGGAGACCAAGCGCCAGCTCGACGTGCTGGAGCGGCAGCTGGCGAAGCATCGCTTCGTGGCGGGCGACGAATACACGATCGCCGACATGGCGATCTGGCCCTGGTATGGCGGCATGGTGCGCGGCGAGCTGTACGAGGCGGGCGAATTCCTGTCCGTGCACGAATACCAGCACGTGCGCCGCTGGGCCGACGAGATCGCGGCGCGTCCGGCCGTGATCCGCGGGCGCAAGGTCAACCGCGTGCGCGGCAAGCCGGATGAACAGGTTCCCGAACGTCACGATCCTTCCGACCTGGACTGATCTCCCGTAAGCGGGACCCGGACAGGTGACGACGGGGGGCGCGATTGCGTTATGCTGGCGCGCGACGTTCCCGAACGATGTGCCAACGATTGGAGACATGCCCATGGTCAGCAAAAACACGATCTGCCTCTGGTTCAACGGAACGGCGCTGGAAGCGGCACAGTTCTATGCGGCAAACATCCCCGACAGTGCGGTCGGCCAGGTCTTCCGCGCACCCAGCGACTATCCGGCCGGCAAGAAGGGCGACGTGCTGACCGTCGCCTTCACTGTGGCCGGCATCCCCTGCATCGGGCTGAACGGCGGCCCGGTCTTCCCGCACACCGAAGCCTTTTCCTTCCAGATCGCGACCGACGACCAGCAGGAAACCGACCGCCTGTGGAACGCCATCGTCGGCAACGGCGGCCAGGAGAGCGCTTGCGGCTGGTGCAAGGACAAGTGGGGCCTGTCGTGGCAGATCACGCCGCGCGTGCTCACCGAGGGGATCGCCGACCCCGACCCCGACGTGGCAAAACGCGTCTTCGAGGCCATGATGACGATGCGGAAGATCGACGTCGCCGCGATCGAAGCCGCCCGCCACGGCTGAGCTGCTTTCCATGCCATGCTCGTCTATGCGTCCGAGGTCAGGAAGATGACATGATGGAACTCTGGTAAGCTCTGCTCCCTGTACCAGGAAACAGAAGGGGTGGAATTCGTCTCCTGTCCGGCTGGGCGGCGCGATTGCCCTTGTAGCGGCGCACCTCATCAGACGAACATACACGATTTAATCGGACGGCCCGCCTCTCCACTATACTATTGCCGATCTTTAAGCCAACGGCAGCACCGCCGCTGGCCCAACGCCATATTCATGTACAAGCAACACGAAAAAACACCCATGCAAGG
This sequence comes from Massilia sp. IC2-477, assembly GCF_020707265.1. Classification (GTDB taxonomy): domain Bacteria; phylum Pseudomonadota; class Gammaproteobacteria; order Burkholderiales; family Burkholderiaceae_D; genus Telluria. Next base: position 91,781 of record NZ_JAJFEQ010000001.1, on the reverse strand, counting down.
TGAACCGATCTTCAAGAAGGTCCGCGGAATGGTCCGCTCCCTGCCGCCTGGCGGCATCACCCTGAGCGAACTGATCTACCGGGTCGGCAACGAAGGCCTGCTGATCCTGACCGCCCTGCTTACCCTGGTGTTCCTGATTCCGGTATCGATCCCGGGTGTCAGCACCGTATTCGGCGCTGCGATCCTCCTGATCGGCATCAGCCGGCTGTTCGGGCGCGAACTCTGGGTCCCGGCAAAACTGAAGCACCGCATGATCTCCACCAGCAAGCTGCGCCCGGCGCTGCGCAAGGCGCTGCCCTGGCTGTACCGGATCGAACGCGTCTGCAAGCCCAATCGTATCCAGTGGCTGGTGGCAAACGGCCCGATCCAGCACCTCAACAATGCCGGCCTGATCCTGGGCGCTGTGCTGCTGATGATGCCCTTCGGCCTGATCCCCTTCAGCAATACCTTCCCTGCGGTCGCCCTGTTGTTCCTGGCAATCGGCCTGCTGCAGCGCGACGGCGTCAGCGTGCTGCTGGGCCACATCAGCAACGTCGTCACCATCCTGTATTTCACCCTGCTCATCGGCGGCGGCGGCCTGGCGGTGCGCGAAGTCTTCAACCGCATGGCCGGCTGAACCTTCCTCCTCATTCGGCGGGCTGGAACATTCCAGCCCGTTTCCGTTCCGGTGCCCGCACGCAAACCCTTGCTAAACATGCAGACCGGCACTAACGGCTGTCCCAACAACGCGCAATGCCACACATGCAAGTTTTGCAGATAAGCCACTGAAAACATCAAGTTGGCACGCACTCTTAAGAATTTACTTTAAGTGCATTTACCGCTCTGCTAGCATCCTTCGCTGGCATGGAGGACACATGGTTGAGCAAAGCAGAAACGATGCACGCACCGATGTTGTGACGGCGGGCCAGGTCGACGAAGGCCTGAAGTTGTGCGCCCGCTATGGCATGCACCCTGCCCTGCTGTTCATGGAACAGGTGGGCGTGCCGCGCCAGGTGGCCCTGCGCGTCCTGTGCTCTCCCGAACACTTCCGCCAGCGCGACCGCCGCCGGCATCCCCGCCCCGCACGCTGAGGCCTCGGCCTGGAAAGGCTGGCAGAATCCACTTTTCGTGAAGGCAACGAGGCCGTACACTTCACGTGATGAACACGATCCCAGCCTCTCCTGCCGCGCCCGCACTCAATATCAAGGCAGCTGCCGAGCAGACTTACGATGCCATCGTGATTGGCTCGGGCATCAGCGGCGGCATGGCGGCGAAGGAATTGTGTGAACTGGGCTTGCGCACCCTGGTCCTCGAGCGGGGCCGTACGGTGGAACACATCAAGGACTATCCGACTGCGCTGAGCGCGCCGTGGGAGCTGCCCCACCGGAATCAGCTGAGCCGCAAGACGCGGGAAGACAATCCGATCGCCAGCCGCCATGCCTCGTTCCAGGAAGCGACCGAACACTTCTTTGTCAAGGACAAGGAACACCCGTATGTGCAGACACGCCCCTACGACTGGATCCGCGGGTACCAGCTAGGCGGGCGTTCGCTGACCTGGGGGCGCTGGACCCAGCGTTGGAGCGAGCAGGATTTCGAGGCCAACGCCAGGGAAGGCATTGCCGTCGACTGGCCGATCCGCTACCGCGACCTCGCCCCCTGGTACAGCCACGTGGAAAAATTCGTCGGCGTCAGCGGCAACCGCGATGGGCTGCCCCAGGTACCGGACGGCGAATTCCTGCCGCCGATGCAGATGACCCCGGCCGAACAGCACTTCAAGCGCCAGCTCGCCAGGCATTATCAGGACCGTCACCTGGTCATCGCGCGCATGGCCAACCTGACCGTGCCGCACCTCGGACGCGGCAGCTGCCAGAACCGCAACCTGTGCGTGCGCGGTTGTCCATTTGGCGGCTACTTCAGCAGCAACAGCGCAACCCTGCCGGCAGCAGACCGGACCGGCCTGCTGACCATTCGCCCGGACTCGGTGGTCGAATCCATCATTGTCGATCCCGCCAGCGGCAAGGCGAAGGGCGTGCGTGTCATCGACGCACACACCAGGACCGGTACCGAGTATTTTGCGAAGCTCGTGTTCGTCAATGCTTCGACCCTGAACACGACGCTGATCCTGCTGAACTCCACTTCCAGCCGCTTCCCGCGGGGGATGGGCAATGATAGCGGCGAACTGGGACGCAATCTGATGGACCATAACTGCAATGCCACGATCCGCGCCGAGCTGCCGCTGTTCCAGGACCAGTACTACCAAGGGCGCCGTCCCGGAGGCGTGTATCTGCCGCGCTTTCGCAATCTCGGGGCCGACCGCAGCAGCGCCTTCCTGCGCGGCTTCGCCTACCAGGGCAACAGCACGCGCACGCCCCAAGCGATGCCGCCAGGCCTCGGGGCGGAGCTCAAGCAGGCCTTGCGCGATCCCGGTCCATGGCAGATCAGCATGCGCGGCATCGGCGAATGCCTTCCCTATCACGGCAACAAGGTCAGCCTGAGCCCGACTTTGCGCGATGCCTGGGGCATACCATTGCTCGAGGTCGACGCAGCGTTCGGCGACAACGAGCATGCGATGACCCGCGACATGCTCGCCGCCGGCGCCGACATGTTCGAACGTGCAGGCTTCACCAACATCACGACGCACGAAGCGCACGACAACATGGGGCTGCGCAACCACGAAATGGGCACGGCGCGCATGGGCCGCGATGCCCGCAGCTCGGTGCTCAACGGCCATAACCAGGTATGGGGCGCCCCGAATGTCTTCGTCACCGACGGCGCCTGCATGACGTCGAGCGGAACAGCGAATCCTTCGCTCACCTACATGGCGCTTACCGCAAGGGCCGCGCATTTCGCCGTGGACCAGCTCAAGAAGGGGGAGCTGTGAGCTGGCCGGGGACCAGCCGCCGCCGCATGCTGCTGTCTACGGCGCTGGGCGGCATCGGCCTCCTTGGCGGCTGCAGCCTGCCGGCCCGGCGGCGCGACGCACGACGAAACGCGCTCGGGGCACGCGACGTGCTGCTGCTCGACGAGCTGGGCGAGACCATCGTGCCGGCCACGCCCGGCCTTGGCGGCGCGCGCGCGGCCGCCATCGGCCTCTACATGATCGCCACGGTCAACGCATGCTGGCAGCGAGAGGAGGCGCAAGCATTCGTCCGGGGCCTCGATGCGCTGGAGGCAGCGTGCGCCCACGAGCATGGGAAGGGCTTCACCACGCTGACGGACGCGCAGAAGCTCGGCTTCCTGACCCGCTGGAGCGTCGACCCGGCGGGCGCCGGAATGGTCGCCATGCTCAAGCGCCTGACCGTGCATGGCTACCTGACGTCGGAACTTGGGGCTACCCAGGCCCTGCGCTACGATCCGGTACCGGGCAGTTATCGCCGGATCCGGTACGCAAAGGGCGACAGGCGCTGGGCCACGTAGCGACTTTCGACACGCTTCCTAGTGAGTCAGGTGCTCGATCAGGATGGTCGTCCCCACCAGTACCAGCACCACGCCGCCGATGCGCTCGGCATTGCGTCCCACGGCCGCGCCCAGGCGGCGCCCGAGCAGCACGCCGATCGTGACCATGGTGGTGGTGGCGATGCCGATCGCGATCGCCGCGTGCACGATCGAGACGTCGACGAAAGCCAGCCCGACCCCGACCGCCATCGCATCGATGCTGGTGGCGACCGCGGTCAGCACCAGCACCAGGAGATTCTGCGAGCCGCCCTCTTCTTCCTCCTCCTCGTCCTTCCCGAAGGAGAGCCAGATCATGCGCGCGCCCAGGCCGAGCAGCAGCACGAAGGCGATCCAGTGGTCCCACTGGCGGATGGCGTCGGCGGCCAGCGAGCCGAGGGCCCAGCCGATCAGGGGGGTGATGGTTTCGATGCAGCCGAACAGCAGGCCAATCCGGAGCGCCTGCGGCAGGCCGGGCTTGCGCAGGGCGGCGCCCTTGGCGATCGCCGCGGCGAAGGCGTCGGTCGACATCGCCAGGGCAAGGAAGATGAGAGCGGTGAAAGTCATGCAGGGTTCCAGTCGAGCGCGAGACGATACCACATCCTGCGCGGCCGTCCCAGCCTTCGGCTAGCCCCCGGCCGGCACCCCCGCGCTGGACGCGAGAAGGAAGCGCTGCGCCATCATGGCCTGCATATCGGGCGCCGGCACCGGGCGCGCGATGTAGTAGCCCTGCACCTCGTTGCAGTCGAGCGCGCGCAGGATGTCGAGCTGCTCGGCGGTCTCGACGCCCTCGGCCACCACCGACATGCCGAGCGCGTGCGCCATCGACACGATCGCCTGGAAGAACACCTTGCCCTCCTTCGAGTTGCCCAGCTCCATGGTGAAGGCGCGGTCGACCTTCAGCACATCCATGCGCAGGCGCTGCAGCTGCGACAGCGAAGAATAGCCGGTGCCGAAGTCGTCGACATGCAGCTTGACCCCGAGCGCGCGCAGCGCGGCCAGCTCCGCCAGGATCTCTTCGTGGTCGCCCATCATCGCCGACTCGGTGATCTCGACTTCGATCAGGCTGGCCGGGATGCGGTGGCGCGCCATCGCGCTGCTGAGGTGACGCTGCACGCCGCCTCGCAGGAACTGCTTGGGCGAGACGTTGATGGAGACCGGCACCAAGACGATGCCGGCCTCGCGCCAGGCGGCCAGCTGGGCGCAGGCCTTGTCGATCACGAGGTCGCCGATGCGGCGGATCAGGCCTGTGCTTTCCGCCAGCGGAATGAATTCGCCGGGCGGCACCAGGCCCAGTTCCGGATGCTGCCAGCGCACCAGGGCTTCCATGCTGAGCAGCTCGCCGCTGCGGGCGTCCACGCGCGGCTGGTAGTAGAGCAGGAACTGGTCGCGCTCGATCGCTTCCAGCATGCGCTGCTTCAGGCGCGCGCGCGAGTTCAGGCTGTTCGACAGGGCCGGGTCGAAGAAGCGGTACTGGCCCTTGCCCTCGTTCTTCCCGGCATACATCGCGATGTCGCTGTGGCGCACCAGGGTCTCGGCGTCCTGGCCGTCGCGCGGATACATGCTGATGCCGATCGAGGCGCCCACCGCATGCAGTTCGTCGGCGATCAGGAAGGGCACGGCGAAGGCCTCGACGATGCGCGCCGCCACCGAGGCGGCCTGGCGCTCGCCCTCGCAGGGATGCAGCAGCACCAGGAATTCGTCGCCGCCGAAACGCGCCACCTGGTCGCTCGGGCGCAACAGCGACAGCAGGCGCCCCGCCGCGGATTTCAGCAGCTGGTCGCCGACCGCGTGGCCGTGGCTGTCGTTGACGTGCTTGAATTCGTCCAGGTCGATGAACAGCAGCGCCAGGCCGGCCTCGTTGGCGCGCGCCTGCGCCAGGATGTCCGGCATCGCGTTCAGGAAGGCGTGGCGCGTGGCCAGGCCGGTCAGCACGTCTTCGTTGGCCAGGCGCTCGAGCTGGTTCTCGTGGGCCTTGCGCTCGCTGATGTCCTGCAGCGTCACCGCCAGGCCGTTCCCGACCCGCACCAGGCGCCGCCTGCCCCAGCTGATGTTCAGGCGGTTATCCAGCGGCATCCGGCGGTCGTCCTCGTAAAAGCCGGTTTCCATCGCCTTGCGGTAGGTGTCGAGCAGGGCTTCGCCGAACAGCGCGCTGTCGATCTGCGACAGGCTGCTGCCCACCAGCGTGGCGCGCGTCATCCCGTAGAAGAAGGCGCCGCGCTCGTTGCAGTCGACGATGCGAAAGTCGGCGATGCTGCCGTCGCGCGCACGCACCGCGGCCGCCATGTAGAAGCCGTCGTTGCCGCTTTCGGTGGCGGTACGGTAGGCGCGCTGCACCTGTTCCTGTTCGCGTTCGCGCAGTACCGCGCGCCGCGCCAGCACCGAGCCCACGGCGCCCAGCAGCAGCAGGCAGGCGCTGATGGCGATCGCGCGGTCGCGGCCGTCGGCCCAGGCGGCGGCGCTTGGCGCCAGGGCCGCGCCGTGCGACAGCGCGACCAGGGCCACCAGCGGGTAGGCGCTCGAGTGGCGCCAGCCGAGCACGCGCGCCTGGCCGTCGGCAAAGCCCACGGCGCCGTCGCCCCCGACCAGGCGCACGCCCCGTTCGCTCGACCACAGGCTGTCGTCGGCCGGCAGCAGCCGCTTGCCGGCGTCGAGGAAGGCGGCGCCGTCGCTGCGCTGCTCGGTGCGCAGGCGTCCTTCACGGTGGGCCAGCGCCACCACGCCGCCCATTCCCAGCGTGGCCGGGCTGACGAACGAGGTGAAGTAGCGCGCGTCGACCGCCATCAGCACGATGCCGTCGAATTCGTCGTCGCGTGTGTCCAGGCGGCGCGTGAACAGCACCAGCTCGCCCGGCTCGGCGAAACCTGCCGGCGCGGCGCCGATGCGCAGGGCGGTGGAGATGTGGTTGCGGTGCTGGACGAAATAGGGTCCGGCGGAGAGGTCGCTGCCGATCAGCGCCGGCCGGGTCGAGGCCCTGACGATACCGCTGCGATCGACGATCGCGACCGCGCGAAAGGCGCCGTCGGTGAACATGCCGTCGCGCCGCAGTTCGTCGAGCAGGCCGGCGTCCCTGCCCTTCTCCCAGCTGAACTTGAGCTGCATGGTGACCTGGTCCATCTGCCCGACCGAGCGCGTGATGTACTGCTCGTAGGCTTCGGCATAGGCGCTGGCGTCCTTGCGCGCCTGGCTCTCGGCGCGGGCGTGCTCGGCATCCGCGCGTACGACGGTGGCAGCCCACAGGGCGGCCGCCAGCAGCACGGCCAGGGCCGGCCAGATGAAGACGAGGAAGCGGTTGGTGCGGGAAGCGACGTGGATGCTCATACAAGCTATTTCAACTAGGCAAAATTTCCGCCAGTCTAAATAGCCAAGATGTCATCTTCGTGACATTCGACCTTCAGGCGGGCGACAGCATGTAGCCGGCTCCGCGCACGGTCTTGATCACCGACTTGGCGCGGCCCAGCGCCTTGCGCAGGCGCAGCACGTGGACGTCCACGGTGCGCTGGTCGAGGGTCTCGTGCGACTCCCACAGGTGCTCGAGCAGCTGGGCGCGCGAGAACACCTGGCCCGGGTGGCACAGCAGGAAGCGCAGCAGGCGGTATTCGGCGTGGCGCACCTCGACCTTGTGGTTGCCCACCCGGACGCTGCAGCTGAGCGGGTCCAGCACCAGGCGGCCGGAACGCAGCAGGCGCTCGTCGGGCGCGTCTTCGGGCAATGGCTGGGGAATGAATTCGGCGACCGGCGCCGGGGCCGGCGTCCTGCGTTCGTCTTCGCCGCATTCGGCCGCCAGCAGGATCACGGGCCGGTCGCGCAGGCGGCGCTCGCCGCGCAGGCGCGCCAGCAGGCGCATGCCGCCTTCCTGGCGCAGCATTGATTCCTGCAGCAGCAGCTCGGGGCGCTCGCGCCCGATGAAATCCCAGGCCTGCGCCAGGCTCGGCACGCTATGCCAGATCCACTCGTCTTCGTGCAGCGAATACTTGAGCAGCTCGGCGACGGCCGGCTTGTCGTCGACGACCAGGACGATCGTGTTTGCCGTAGTCATGGGAATCCAATGAAAATCCGGCGGCCAGGCCGCCGGAATCGTGGAGAGATCGAAGGATCAGTAGACCGCCTTGCCCGATGCATCCTTCAGCTGCGACTTCCAGTTGGCCTGCACCAGCTTGACGACCGATGCCGGCATCGGCACGTAGTCCAGCTCGGCGGCAGCCGGAGCGCCGTTCTTGAAGGCCCAGTCGAAGAACTTCACGACTTCGGCACCCTTCGCGCCATCAGCCTGGGTCTTGTGCATCAGGATGTACGAGACGCCGGTGATCGGCCAGCTCTGCTTGCCCGCCTGGTCGGTCAGCACCACGCCGAAGCCCGGGGTCTTGGTCCACTCGGCGCCGGCGGCGGCGGCCTTGAAGGCGTCGTCGTCAGGCTGCAGGAAGACGCCGTCCTTGTTCTTCAGCTGGGTGTGCGACAGCTTGTTCTTCTTGGCGTAGGCCCACTCGACGTAGCCGATCGCGCCCTTGATGCGCTGCACGTTCGCGGCCACGCCTTCGTTGCCCTTGCCGCCCACGCCCACGGCCCACTTCACGGTGGTGCCGGCGCCGACGCTGGTCTTCCACTCCGGACTGGTCTTCGACAGGTAGTCGGTCCACAGGAAGGAGGTGCCCGAGGAATCGGCGCGGTGCACGACGGTGATGTCGGCGTCCGGCAGCTTGACGCCCGGGTTCAGCGCGGCGATCGGCTGGGCGTTCCACTTGGTGATCTTGCCCAGGTAGATGTCAGCCAGCACCGGACCGGTCAGCTTCAGTTGGCCCGGGGTGACGCCGTCGACGTTGACCACGGCGACCACGCCGCCCATGATGGCCGGGAACTGCATCAGGCCCGATTCATCCAGCTCTTCGGCTTTCAGCGGCATGTCCGATGCGCCAAAGTCCACGGTCTTGGCCTTGATCTGCTTGATGCCCGCGCCCGAGCCGACCGACTGGTAGTTCAGGCCGTTGCCGGTGGCAGCCTTGTACGACTCGGCCCACTTGGCGTAGATCGGATACGGGAAGGTCGCGCCGGCGCCGGTCATGTCGGCGGCGAAGGAGGTCGACATCACGAGTGCGGCTGCTGCGCCGGCAAGGATCTTCTTGAACATTGGCTTGTTATTCCTATTCCTGGTTGAGGGATGTGTTTTGGACCACGCAGCAAAGTCTAGTGCGCGAATATGACCGGTTTATGACCTCGCGGATAACATCGGGGTGACATGGCGATGCGTGCACGCGCGACCACACACGACAGGTTTGCTATGATGGAGATTCCAAAAATACAAGCCGATGGACATCGCATGCACACCCTGCTCCGTGTCGTCACCCTCGGCTGCGCCGGCCTGCTCCTGAGCGCCTGCGCGGCCACCAAGGACCGCCTGCCCGAAGCGCGCTACACCCTGGCGCCGCAGCAGGTGTTGCCGCTGGCCGAGCGCCTCACCATCACCTACGAAGGCGCGGAAGACAGCCGCTGCCCGGACAATGCGCGCTGCATCTGGCCGGGGCGCCTGGCCTACCGCTTCACGATGCGCATCGGCAGCGTGGCCCAGGCCTTCTACTTGGTGCAGGGCCAGCCGGGCTACATGTCGCCGGCCCTGCGCGGCTCGCGTATCGAGCTCGACCACCTGACGCCGCCCCCGCCGCGCGGCATGGCGGGCAGTCCGCCGCCTTCCTATCCAGTGACCTTCAATATGTACGCGCAATAAGCGCCGGGGACGCGCCATGAAGAAAGCGACGCTGCTCGCCTGCGGGCTCAGCTTGTCCATCGTGCTGGGCCCCGTGCTCGCCAGGACCCCGGTGGCCACCGGCACCGGCGGCGCCGTCGCCACCATCAGCGAGCAGGCGTCGAACTCGGCCCTGCGCATCCTGAACGGGGGCGGCAATGCCATCGACGCGGCCGTGGCCGCGGCGGCGACACTGGGCGTGACCGACCCGTTCAGCTGCGGCATCGGCGGCGGCGGCTTCATGGTGATCTACCTGGCCAAGGACAAGCGCGTCATCACCATCGACCACCGCGAGACGGCGCCCGCCGGCTTCACCCCTGCCGCCTTCCTCGAGAACGGCAAGCCGGTCGACTTCGAGAGCGTGGTGGCCAGCAGCGCCTCGGTCGGCGTGCCGGGCACGGTGCGCGGCTGGCACGAAGCCTTGACGCGCTACGGCAGCATGGATTTCAAGAAGGTGCTGGCGCCGGCGATCGAGGTGGCCGACAAGGGCTACCAAGTCACTGAAATTTTCTCTCATTTAACGGCCCAAAATGAAAGGAAATTTCAGCTCTATGCGCCGACCAGCGCCCTGTATCTGCGGAACGGCAAGGCCGTGCAGCCGGGCACCCTGATCCGCAATCCCGGCATGGCCAGGGCCTACCGCGAGATCGCCCAGGGCGGCGTGAAAGCCTTCTACGAAGGGCCGATCGCGCGCGCGATCGTCGAGGCCGTCAACAAACCGCCGTTTGCACCCGGCAAAAGCGCGCGCACGGGCCGCATGAGCATGGCCGACCTGGCCAACTACGAAGCGCGCATCCGCCAGCCGCTGCGCAGCACCTACCGCGGCTACGAGATCTACGGCATGCCCCTGCCCAGCAGCGGCGGCGCCACCGTGGCCGAGGCGCTCAACATCCTAGAGGGCTTCGAGCTGTCGCGCATGCCGCGCGCCCAGGCCGAGCACCTGTACATCGAGGCCAGCCGCCTCGCCTTTGCCGACCGCAACGCCTACCTGGCCGACCCCGAATACATCGACGCGCCAGTGGCGGGACTGCTGTCGAAGGAATACGCGGCCCAGCGCAGGAAACTCATCAACCAGCGCGCCGGCCGCAGCGCCGCGGCGGGCGATCCCTACGGCTACCAGCACGACCAGAGCGTGCCGCTGCGTCCGCAGTCGCACCGCCTGCAGCTGGAAAACGCCCACACCACCCACCTGACGGTCTCGGACAAGGACGGCAACGTGGTGTCCTACACCTTCACCATCGAATCCTGGGGCGGCAGCGGCATCGTGGTGCCCGGCTACGGCTTCCTGCTGAATAACGAGCTGACCGATTTCGACTTCAGCGGCCCGCACCCGAACGTGCCGGAAGCCGGCAAGCGCCCGCGCTCGAGCATGGCGCCCACCATCGCCCTGAAGGATGGCAAGCCGGCCTTCACCATCGGCAGCCCGGGCGGCTCGACCATCATCACCACGGTGCTGCAGACCATCTTCAATTACATCGACCTCGGCATGCCGATGGACCAGGCGGTGAACGCTCCGCGCATCTCGGAGCGCAACGGCGAGGCGACCTCGATCGAGCCGGGTTTCGCCGGCACCGAACAGGCACGGGCGCTGGCGCGCTTCGGCCACCGCTGGGAAGCCGACCCGGAAGAAATCGGCGCCGCCAACGCCCTCGTGTTCAATCCGGACGGCACCGTGACCGCCGTCAGCGAAGGCAAGCGCCACGGCGTCGGCACGGCGCTGGTGCAGCGCCGCGGCCATTAAACGCCGGGGCGGACGGACCACTGTTGGGCATTGTGTACATGTTCAAAATCTTTCATGGCTGGAAGAACAAGTTCATGTAGGAATGATCTTACATTGGGATAACATATGGTAATCAGCACACCTGCTTACCGTTATGCCCACGCCCTACGCCGTGCCTGCCCTGCCCATCCGCCGGAGCGCCGCCACCCTGGCCGTCGCGCTCGCCATCATCCTGGCGATGAGCATCTTCTTCGTGCGTGAAGTGGTCGACCTGCGCCAGGCCATGGGCGCCCTGCGCCAGAACGATGCGGCGCGGATCCAGGTCCGCAATGTGCTGCTCAACCTGCTCAATGCCGAGACCGGGCAGCGCGGTTACCTGCTCACCGGCGACCCGGCCTATCTCCAGCCCTACCAGCTCGGACGCGACAGCGTGCGCGAGCACCTGCAGCAGGCCGAACAGTCCGGCTACCAGGACCCGCAATTCCTGGCCAGCGTGCGCAAGCTGGCCCTGATCAGCGAGAGCAAACTGGAAGAACTGGAACGCACGGTGCAGCTCAGGAAGCGCGGCGACCCGGAGGCTGCCATGAACATCGTGCGCGAAGGCTTCGGCCGCCAGAAGATGCTGGAAGCGCGCCAGCTGATCCAGGACGAAGTCGCCCGCCTGCGGGTGGCGCGCGACACCATCATCGACGGCTTCAACGAACGCCTGCTGCGCGCTGCGGCGATCCTGGTCGTGATGCTCTCGACCGTGGTGGCGATGGCCCTGCACGCCTGGCGCTCCTTGAGCGCGGCGGCGCGCCGCAACAATGAACTGGCCAAGCGCCTGGCCATGGAAGCCTCGCACGACGTCCTCACCGGCCTGCCGAACCGGCGCTTCTTCGACCGCTGGGCGCGCCGCCTGGTGGCCAGGAGCCTGCGCAGCGCCAAGCCATTCACCCTGCTGGCGATCGACCTGGACCGCTTCAAGGAAGTCAACGACACCTACGGCCACGGCGTGGGTGACGAGGTGCTCAAGGAAGTCGCGCTGCGCTTCCAGGGGGCGCTGCGCGGCGGCGAATTCCTGGCGCGCCTGGGCGGCGACGAATTCGTGGTCCTGATGGAAGGCGACATTTCGCGCAACGAGGCGACCAGCATCGGGCGGCGCCTGATCGACAGCCTGTACCCGGCCCTGCACCCGAGCACGGCCGACAACGCGGTCGGCGCCAGCATCGGCGCCGCCGTATTCCCCCACAACGGCACCGACCTGGAAGGCCTGATGCAGGCCGCCGACGACGCGCTGTACGCCTCCAAGCACGGCGGGCGCGGCATGCTGTCCTTCGCACGCGTCGAGCCCGGCATGGCCGCATCCCTGCCCGCCGACACCCAGGGCGCAACCCCCACGGCGGGGGCTGTTTTCTAGCGCGGGGCTGCCCTACAGTTTCAGCCGACCCCACTCTTCCGGATCGGTATGAAACACTCCTTCTCCCTCGCGGCCGCGCTGGCGGCCTGCCTCGCGGCGCAGCCCGTGTCGGCCAACGACTTCCTCAATAATCTGGCAAAGCAGGCGGTGGGCACGGCGGTGCAATCGCTGGCCAACCAGATGACGGCGAAACCGGCCACGACCCCTGTCGCACCTGCAGCGGCCAGGGCCCCGTACGTGCGCGCCGGCAGCACGCCGCAGCGCATGCGCCTCGAGGACGGCACCGTGTTCTACGCCGACTACATCGTCGACTACTGGAGCCGGCCGGACGCCGATACCCGCGGCAGCACGCCGGATACCGACGCCCTGGGTTATATCCGGCCCGTGTCGGGGCAATGGAGCGGCGTCAAAAAGCAGCCGGAATACGCCGCGCTGCAGCGCAAGCTGGAACGCATCATCGGGCGTGTGCTGGAACAGCCCGCGCTGGTAAACATCCGCGGCGCCAGCCTGGGCTGGATTCCTTCGTTCGGATATGAAAGCGGGGGACCGATTCCGGCCAGCATGTCGCTGATCGCCTATCCGATCACCCTCGGCGACAAGGACACCCAGCGCTTCCCGGACGGCACCTATCACACCCCGGGCGAGGGGCCGGTCCTGAGGATCACCGTCAACAACCCGGAAGAGATCGGCTCACGCGTGTCCTCGGGCAGCTACAAGGGCATGACGGTGCTGCGCTACGGCTACATGTTCGTGATCGCGAATACCGAGCGGCCGAGCCACGTCGACGACGGCCACGGCCGCAAGGTGGTCAACCCGGACCTGCTCGACAAGTCGCGCCCGCGCTCGGACATCCAGTTCATGACCGTCTACGTGGGCGCCGCCGGGCCGACCATGAGCAACCTGACGCACAAGCGCGTCGAGCCGACCAGCAATGCCGGGCGCCTGTTCGGCACCCTGTACAACACCGACTGGCGCGCCATCCTGGAAGAAGCCAACACCATCCGTTGACGCTTTTTTACCGCTTCGCTCAGCAGCTGCTCTACACTGTCATTACGGCAGGCAGTGCGGCATGCGCTGTCGCCGATACCAACAATAACGGAGACAACGCATGAGCAACTTCATCACCCTGCTGCCCACCCTCCTGATCGGCGCGCTGGCGCTGATCATGTTCGGGCTGGGCCTGTCACTCACCCTCGGCGACTTCCGCCGCCTGCTGGGCCACCCGAAGGCCGTGGTCCTGGCCCTCGTGCTGCAGGCCGTGGTGCTGCCGGCGATCTGCTACGGCCTGATCGTCGGCCTGGGCGTAGCGCCGGTGTACGCCGTCGGCCTGATGCTGCTGGCGGCCTCGCCCGGCGGCGTATCGGCCAACCTGTTCAGCCACCTGTTCGGCGGCAACGTGGCAATGAACATCTCGCTCACCGCGATCAACACGGTGCTGTCGATCGTCAGCCTGCCCCTGATCGCCAACTTCGCCATCGACACTTTCGCCCGCAGCGGCCAGGTGGTGCCGATGCAGACCGCCAAGGTGGTCGAGGTGATCGTGATCGTCCTGATCCCGGTGGCGCTCGGCATGTTCGTGAAAAGCCGCGCACCCGCATTTGCCGCGCGCATGGACAAGCCGATGAAGCGCTTCTCGATGGCGGTACTGGCCCTGCTGGCCGTGATCGCCATCGCCAAGGAGTGGAACGCCATCACGACCTCGTTCGCCTCGATCGGCCTGGCCGTCATCCTGTTCAACATCGCCAGCCTGGGCCTGGGCTACTACGTGCCGCGCCTGCTCGGCCTGGACAAGCCGAACGCGATCGCGATCGGCTACGAGATCGGCATCCACAATTCGACGCTGGCGATCTTCGTGGCGGTGTCGGTGCTGGGCGACTTCCAGCTGATGCTGCCGGCGGCGATCTACTCGGTCAGCATGTACGTGTTCGCCACCGCCTTCGGCCTGCTGGTGCTGGGCAGGAAACAGCAGGCCGCGGCAACGGCGCCCACCTCCGCCTGAGCGGCATTCACGCAAGTCGCCCGGCCGGGAAGGCGCAGGGCGATGCGCGCATCGTGCGCAGGCCGCGCGCCACTGCGAACAGGGTCGTCGCGATGCCGAGCACTGCGGCGACTGCCATCACCGGCAGGCCCGTAGCCCGGCCGATCGGGAAGGCAAGCAGCAGATCGGCCGTAAAGAACAGCAGTAGCAACAGGATGCCCGCCACGCTGGACAGGTTTCTGCCGGCGTGGTCGCGCAGCGGCAGCGCGACCATCGGCAGGGCCAGGCAGCAGATGCCCGCCAGGCGCAGCACTGCCTCGCCATCCGCACCGCCGAGCGCCAGCAACAGCAGGCCGGCAGCACTGGCCAGCAGCCAGCCCCCCAGTGCGCGCTGCACCAGGAAACGGCCGAGCCGGCGGTTGAAATCGGCGCTCGTGGCTGGCGCGGTCGGCGCCAGCCGCGCCAGCGCCTGCTCCGCCGGATTGCTGTCCGCCAGCTGTCCCAGGCGCAGGCAGAACGAGAGCGGCACGAACAGCAGGACCGCGGCAAACATCCAGCCGATGCCGCGCACCACCTCGGCATCGACCCGCCAGGCTGTAAGCAGGCCGACGCAGCCCAGGACCAGCGCCAGGATGCCTGTTCCGACCGCCATCTCGGCCGGGTGGTGGACAGGACCGAGCGCGTGCAGCAGCAGGCGCCGGCCGTCGCGGCGGGCGCTGTCGCGGCGCAGCGCGGCGGCGTACCAGCCCCGGGTATTGAAACCGCCCAGTTGCGCGACCAGGGGATCGCGCTTGGCGGCGGTATCCGTCCAGCGGGTGCGCCGCGCCTCCATGCTCCAGTGCCGCTCGCCGCCCTGCGGAAACATGGCCCGCACGGCCACCACGATCACGACGGCATAGACCGGCAGCGACAGCAGGATGACGATCGGATGCGACAGCGCGCCCGTCAGTCCCGACAGCTTGCCCGCGAAACCGGCGCACAGCCCTCCCACGACGACGATCGTGGTGCCCGCCGGATGGCCGGCCGCGGCAAGGCCCGTTCCCATGGTGATGAGCACGACCCAGAACAGCGCTGCGCCCAGTTGCGTGGTGCTGGTATAGGGCGCGCTCGCGATGCCGGCAAGGCCGGCGAAGCACACCAGACAGGACAATTCGACCAGGCGCCGGCGCGCCTGCGGCACCAACCGGGCGTTGGCCGGGTTGTTGAGTTTCACCGCGCCGGGCATGAAGCGCCAGGCCCAGTTCATCAGGAGGATGACGCAGGCCGCGCACCAGAAAAAGGCGAGCGCCGTGCGTGGGCCCTCTTTGGCCGCCGCTGCGCCGACGGCGATCACCACCAGACACAGGCAGCAGCCGATCAAGCGTGTCGATCGCGGCTCCGCATGCGTCACCGCGGCCTGCCACAGCATCCGGTACTCCCGCAGGCGCGCCTTCATTTGGTCACCTCGATGAACAGGTCCTCCAGGCTGACCGGTTCGGCGCGGGTGCCGCCCGTGACCTTACGCGCGCCTTCCAGCAGATCGTCGAGCTGGCCCTGCAGCGCAATGCGGCCATCCTTGAGGAAGGCGACGTCCAGCGCCACCCGTTCCAGGTCGGTCAGGATGTGGGTCGAGAACAGCACCGTGGTGCCGCGCTCGATCACGCCGTCCACCAGCTCGGACAGAAACGCGCGCCGCCCCGCCGGATCGAGCGCGGACACCGGCTCGTCCAGCACCAGCAGTTCCGGGTCGTGCGCCAGCGCGCGGATGATCGACAGGCGCTGCTGCTCGCCGCCCGACAGGCGCCCGATCGGCTTGTTCAGCAGCAGCGCGTCGAAGCCCCAGCGCTCCAGCAGGGCCTCGACCTTGACCGTGTTCCAGCGCGGGTACATGGCCTTGAAGTAGTCCAGCATCTGCAGGGGCGTCATCCACTCGAACAGGTTCGGTTTCTGCGGCACGTAGCCGATGCGGGCGCGGTTGGCGTCGGACAGCGCCGCCACGTCCGCGCCGAACAGGCGCACGCTGCCCGCATCCGTTTCGCGCAGGCCGAGCAGGCATTCCATCAGCGTCGACTTGCCGGCGCCGTTACGGCCCAGCAGGCCGACCACCTGCCCCTGCCGGATCTCCCAGTCAAGGCCGTTCAAGACGATGGCGCCGCCGAAGTGCTTGGCCACGCCGCGCATCTGGATGATGGGTGGAGTCACGATTGTTCCTTCAGGATGTGGGTGAAAAGGGAAAGCACAGTGGCGGGATCGAGTTCGAGCTCGCGCGCTTCGCGCGCGGCGCGTTCCAGAGTCGGGCGCAGCAGCGCGCTGCGCTCTGCCTCGCTGCGCACGCTGCGCGGACGCTCGGCCACGATCATGCCGAGGCCGCGCCGGCGCGCCAGCAGGCCCTCGTTCTCGAGCAGGCTGTAGGCCTTGGAGACGGTCATCGGGTTGACCGCCAGCGCCGAGGCGACCTCGCGCACCGAAGGCAGCTCGTCGCCCGGCGCCATCTGGCCGCCGGCCACCAGGCGCCGTACCTGCTCGACGAGCTGGCGGTAGATCGGTTCGGTCGAGCCGGGCGTGATCGAGAAAAGCTGGGATGTGTGGGTCGCCATCGCGGGTCTGGTGTATGGGGTCTGCGTATATGTGTATTAATCGAGTAATACACTATCGCCGCACCCCTTGCCTGTCAAGCAATCGGCGCAAAATATGCCGTGCGGATATATCCCACCGCAAACAAAACTATGACATGATGCGCACGCCGGCCTTGCTGCATTGCCGCTTGCGCTTCACCCACAAACAAGAAAAAGACCCATGTCCTCCAGCCCAGATGCAGCCCTCGCGGCCGCCCCCCACGCCTACCCCGAGCTACGCTTCCGGGAACTGTTCGAGCAGGCCCCGGTCAGCCTGCAGATCCTCGATCCGGAGGGCTATACGGTGCAGGTCAACCGGGCCTGGGAAGCGCTCTGGCACATCTACGAGGGCAGCGAGCTCAAACGCTACGTGCTGAGCCGCGAGTACAACGTGCTGCGCGACCCGCAACTGGTCGAGAGCGGCATCAGCGCCTACCTGGCGCGCGCGTTGGCCGGCGAATCGGTCGAAGTCCCCGCCATCCATTACGACACCGCGGCCCTGGGCCAGCCGGGCCGCGCGCGCTGGGTCACCGCGCGCGCCCATCCCATCAAGGACGGCGCCGGCCGGGTGGTCGAAGTCATGCTGATGCACGAAGACATCAGCGCGCGGGTCGAAGCCGAGACCGCGCTGCGCGAACGCGAGGAGCGCTTCCGCACCCTGGCCATGGCGACCTCGCAGATCGTCTGGACCAATACCGCGGACGGCCGGGTGCTCGAGGATTCGCCGTCCTGGCGCGCCTTCACCGGCCAGAGTTACGAGGAATGGTGCGGCCTTGGCTGGCAGGATGCCCTGCATCCGGACGACCGCGCGCGCGTGGCCGAGATCTGGGCCGCCTGCGTGGCCACGCACAGCGTGTTCGAGACCGAATACCGGCTGCGCCGCGCCGACGGCGTGTACCGCTGGACCGCGGTCAAGGGCATTCCCATCCTCGGGCCTGACGGCGCGGTACGCGAATGGGTCGGCGCCAACCGCGACATCCACGACAGCATCACACAGCAGGAAGGCCTGGCCGAGCGCCTGGGACGCGAGCAGCGCCAGTCGGCCCTGCTGGCCAAGGTGGCCAACGCCGCGCGCACGCTGCACACGGCCTTGCGCAGCGAGGACATCGCGGACGCGCTGGCGCAGGAAGTCGGCGCCATCCTCGAATGCGCGCAGGTCGAGGTGTCGCTCGACGCCGGCGACGACTGCACGCCTGCGGGCCCTGGCGCGCTGGCGGTGCCGCTGGTCGACCGCAAGGGCCGCAGGATCGGCTGCATCCGGGTCGCCGGCAAGCACAAGGGCGACTTCGACGAGCAGGACGAAGCCATCCTGGTGCAGCTGGCGGCGATCGCCGCCACCGGCTTCGCCAACGCCCAGCTGTACGGGTCGCTGCGCGATCAGGACCGGCGCAAGGACGAGTTCCTCGCCATGCTGGCGCACGAGCTGCGCAACCCGCTGGCGCCGATCGCGTCCGCCGCCGAGATACTCCGGATCGCCGCCAATCCCGAACGCATCCGCGCGTCGAGCGAGGTGATCACGCGCCAGGTGCGGCACATGACCTCGCTGGTGAACGATCTGCTCGACGTGTCGCGCGTGACGCGCGGCCTGATCAAGCTGGACCGCACCCTGGTCGGCATCGAATCGGTGGTGGCCAGCGCGGTGGAGCAGTCGCGGCCCCTGGTGGCTGCGCGCGGCCATGCGCTGTCGCTCGAGGTGGCGCCGGAACTGGCCGGCGCGCAGGTCGAGGGCGACGCCACGCGCCTGGTGCAGGTGATCACCAACCTGCTCAACAACGCCGCCAAGTACACCCCGAACGGCGGCGCCATCGACCTGCGCGCAACGCGCGACGGCGCGCGCGTGCAGCTGTGCGTGGTCGACAACGGCATCGGCATCGACGCCGCCCTGCTGCCCCACGTGTTCGACCTGTTCACCCAGGCCGAGCGCACGCCCGACCGCTCCCAGGGTGGCCTGGGCATCGGACTGGCGCTGGTGCGCACCATGGTGGCCTTGCATGGGGGCGAAGTGCAGGTGCACAGCGAGGGCAGCGGCAAGGGCTGCACCTTCACGGTCTGGCTTCCACTAGCGTAGGGTGGTCGGCTCTGCCGACCGCGCGTTCAACCATAAGCAGAGTTGTCGAACCGAATCCGTCAGTCGGACGCGCGGTCGGCGAAGCCGACCACCCTACAAAAAAAGAGCCGGGCAAGCCCGGCTCTCGTTACATCTAGCGATGGATCACAGGTGCGGCGTGATCAGCGGCATCAGGTCGTCGAAAGTACGGCCGGAGCCGTTCTCGCCGATCGCATGCATCTTCCACTCGCCGTTGTGCTTGTACAGCTTGGCCATGATCTGGGCCGTGTGGGCGCCCTGCACCGACAGGTTGAAGCGCGCCACTTCCTGGTTGTTGCCGGCGTTGATCAGGCGGCAGTAGGCGTTTTCCACGGTCGAGAAGTTCTGGCCCGTGAAGCTGTTCACGGTGAACACCAGCGACTTGACGGTGGCCGGGACGCGCGACAGGTCGACGCTGATCTGTTCGTCGTCGCCGTCGCCCGCGCCGGTGCGGTTGTCGCCGGTGTGGGTGATGCTGCCGTCCTTGCTCTTGAGCTGGCGGAACCAGACCACGTCGACCGGACGGTTCGATTCGTCGAACAGCACGACCGAGGCGTCCAGGTCGACCGGCTGGCCGGCGCCGCCGCCGAAGCCGAAGAAGCCCTTCGACTTGGCCACGTCCCAGCCCAGGCCCATCGTGACCCGGCTCAGCGCACCGCCGGCTTCCTTGTCCAGCGAAATCTTTTGACCCTTTTGCAGATTCACTGCCATGTCATTCTCCTAGTAGTTAGACGTCGTTCAGCGCGCCGGGGCCTGCATCCAGGCCTTGAATGCCATCCGGTTGCGCGAGCATACATAGACTTTGCCTTTGCCCGAGAAGCGGAGCACCATGCCCTCGCCGCTCGTCTGGCTGTTGATCAGGTTGCCCAGGAAGCCACTGTTCTGACCGGTCGTGACCGAGATCTCGTAGCGCAGCCCGCTGTCCCAGCACACCACGTGCGAGTTGTCGATGATCGCGTCCTTCCCCGGTTCGACGTCCAGCATCGACATCGAGCCGAAGCCCGACACCACCACCTGGCCGCTGCCCGTCGTCTCGGTCACGAAGAAGCCGCCGCTCTGCGCGAACAGGGCGTTGCCCAGGCTCTGGGTGCGGACCTTCAGGTCCACGCCCGAGGTGGCGGCGACAAAGGCGCCGTCACTGATGATGTACTGGTTCGGACCGCAGTCGATGGTCTGCATCGCGCCCGGCAGGGTCGGCGACAGCAGGCAGTCGCCGTCGCCGCGGGTCGCCTCGATGTGCTGCTGGAAGAAGGACTCGCCGTTGGCAAAGGTGCGCATCAGCGCGCTGCCGAGGCCACCCTTCATCTTGCCCTTCAGGTCGAGCGTCGATTCCATCATCACCATCGCATCCGATTCGCAATAGATGGTTTCGCCGCGTCGCATCGAGACATGCAGGAAGGGATCGACGTCCCCGGTCACGGTAAATACTGGCATGAGGACTTCCTTTCGTGGGCGGCCCGCGCCATGTGCGCGAGCCGCGAGCAATGATTAAACGTTGACGCCGTAGTTGCGGGCCAGCGGACCGAGGCCGCCGTTGAAGCCCTGGCCGACGGCACGGAACTTCCATTCGGCGCCGTTACGATACACCTCGCCGAAGATCATCGCCGCTTCGGTGGAGCTGTCTTCCGACAGGTCGTAGCGCGCGATCTCGCTGTTGTTGGCGCCGTTGACGCAGCGGATGAAGGCCTTGCCGACCATGCCGAAATTCTGGCGGCGTGCTTCGGCGTCGTGAATGGTCACGCCCAGCACGACCTTGTCGACGTCGGCCGGCACCTTGGACAGGTCGATGTTCACGGTTTCGTCGTCGCCCTCGCCTTCGCCGGTGCGGTTGTCGCCCGAGTGGACCACCGAGCCGTCCGCCGACTTCAGGTTGTTGTAGAAGATGAAGTCGCTATCCGAACGCACCTTGCCCTGCGAATTGAGCAGGAACACCGCGCCGTCGAGGTCGAACGCTGCGCCG
This sequence comes from Massilia sp. IC2-477, assembly GCF_020707265.1. GTDB lineage: Bacteria > Pseudomonadota > Gammaproteobacteria > Burkholderiales > Burkholderiaceae_D > Telluria. Next base: position 70,896 of record NZ_JAJFEQ010000001.1, on the reverse strand, counting down.
TCGGTGGCGCGGGTGTCCCAACCGAGGCCGACCTTCAGATTGGTCAGGCCAGGAGCTTCTTTCGACAGGTTGACGTTGCCGCCTTTTTGCAGACTGATTGCCATGATTGTGACTCTCCTAAAGTTGTACTGCTTGAACACCGGGGTATCACGCGTGACGAGCTGGTGTTCTGCCGCTCGTCGCGCGGTTCGTTGCGCCGCATTGCCGTTGTAGGGTGGGCGGCTATGCCGCCCACGCGGTCAACCAGCGCATGCGTTACTACTCAACTCTTACTTTCACTGCGTGGGCGTTCGTCATTCCGGGCATTGCCCGGAATGACCCCGCCCACCCTACGCTGCTTACGCAGGCAGTGCCGCGTGCTTCCGCTTGTGCTTGATCGAGCTCCACAGCGAGGCCAGGATGAAGGCCAGGCCCACACCGCCGGTGATCAGCTCCGGCACGTGCATGTGCATACTGACCAGCATGATCACAGCCAGGATACCGATCGCGTAGTGCGCGCCGTGCTCCAGGTAGACGAATTCGTCGAGCGTGCCCTGGCGCACCAGGTAGACCGTCATCGAACGCACGAACATCGCACCGATCGCCAGGCCCAGCATGATGATCACGACATCCTGGGTGATCGCGAAGGCGCCGATCACGCCGTCGAAGCTGAACGACGCGTCGAGCACTTCGAGGTACAGGAAGCCGCCGATACCGCCGGTCTTGACCATGTTGCCCACGCCGCTGCTCTCGTCCGACTCGCTCTTCTCGAGCAGGCTGGAGATCATGTCGACGCCGATGTACACCAGGATGCCCCATAGGCCGGCGACCAGCACGATCATCTTCTGCGCTTCCGCGATCCAGCTGGTCGAGTACAGCAGCGCGCCCAGCGCGACCAGCACCGAGATCGAGGACACCTTGCCCAGCGAACCCAGCTTGCGCTCGATGTTGCCCAGCCAGTGGACTTCCTTCTCGTCATCCAGCAGGAAGTTCAGGAACACCAGCAGCAGGAACATGCCGCCGAAGGCCGCCACTTCCGCGTGGTGGTTGGTCAGGTGCGACGAAAACTCCTTCGGATTGGTCAGCGCCAGGTTCCAGACGTCCATCATGCCCAGGTCGGCCGCTACCGCGACGATCACCAGCGGGAATACCAGGCGCATGCCGAACACGGCAATGATCATGCCCAGGCCCAGGAACAGCTTGAGCCAGAACTCGTTCCAGCCCTTCAGGACCGAGGCGTTCACCACCGCATTGTCGAACGACAGCGAGACTTCCATGACCGACAGGATGGCGGTCACGCCGAGCGCGGTGACCATGCCGGCGACGCCGCCATGGTCGTACCCCCACCAGCCTGCCAGGCCCATACAGACGGCGGTCACGATAAATGACCACGTAAAGTGCTTCATGTTTGGTTTTCCCCTTGTTGAGTATTTTCGATAAAACTTCGTTGTTGTTGAAACGACAGACGCAGTGTAGAGTTTGTGTGCGTCTTAAAAAAGCGAAGATATTCGAAGAATTACTTCATAAAAACCGAAGCAATGAACCATAGTCCCCCGAATTTCCGCCACCTCTACTACTTCTGGGTGGTCGCCAAGGAAGGCAGCATCACGCGCGCCGCCGAGCGCCTCGGACTGGCGATCCAGACCGTCAGCACCCAGCTGGCCCAGCTGGAACAGTCGATGGGCAAGGCCCTGTTCACCCAGCAGGGGCGGCGCCTCAATTTAACCGAGGCAGGCCGCCTTGCCTTGTCCTATGCCGACCAGATCTTCCTTTTGGGGGAACAGATGCAGGAAGCGCTGGCTGAATCCGACAGCGCGCGCACCCGCCTGACGGTCGGCATTTCGGACTCGCTGCCCAAGCTGACCGCCTACCGCCTGCTGGAAATCGCCACCCAGCTGCCGCGCCCGGTGCGCCTGGTGTGCTACGAGGGCGAATTCGAGGAACTGCTGGCCGACCTGGCCCTGCACAAGCTGGACGTGGTGCTGACCGACCGCGCGGTGCGCTCCGGCACCACCCTGCGCGTGTTCAGCCACCTGCTCTCCGACAGCGAGACCATTGTGGTGGGCGCGCCCAGCCTGGTGAAGGACTGGGGCGGGGACTTCCCGCGCTCGCTGAACGGCGCGCCGTTCCTGCTACCGACCCGCAATAATGCCCTGCGCGGGAAGATCGACGAATGGTTCGAGCTCTCCGGCGTGCGGCCCGACGTGGTCGGCGAATTCGAGGACAACGCCCTGCTCAACACCTTCGGGCGGCGCGGGCTCGGCCTGTTCTTCGCGCCCTCCGCCCTGGTCCACGACGTCGAGGAGCAGTTCGGCGCGCTGCCGGTCGGACGGGTGCCGCAGGTGCGCGAACACTTCTATGCCATCTCGAACGAACGCAAGATCAAGCATCCGGCCGTGGAAGCCATCCTCTCCGCGGTTCACCAGGGAGTCCTCGCTGGCACATAAGGCAGGCATGAGCGGTACAATGGGTGTCGGCTATTGCCATTTTTTAACTTAATCGCTTCAATGGAAAACTTTTTATTCGTCGTTCTCGCCCTGTTCCTGGTGGCGCTGAACGGCTTCTACGTGGCGGCTGAATTCAGCATCGTCACGTTGCGCAAGACCCGCGTTCGCGCCATCGCCAAGACCTCCGGCCTGCGCGGACGCATCCTCGGCAAGGTCCACGACAAGCTCGACGCCTACCTCTCCGCCTGCCAGCTCGGCATCACCCTCGCTTCGCTGGGCCTGGGCTGGGTTGGCGAACCGGCCTTCGCCAGCCTGCTCGAACCCGTCTTCGCCATGCTGGGCGTGACCTCGCCCGAACTGATCCACGGCGTGTCCTTCGTGGTCGCGTTCTCGGTGATCTCCTTCCTGCACATCGTGGTCGGCGAGCTGGCGCCGAAGTCGCTGGCGATCCGCATTCCGGAAGTGGTGGCGCTGTGGTGCGCGATCCCGCTGTACGCCTTTTACTGGGCCATGTACCCGGCGATCGCCCTGCTCAACGCCAGTGCCAACATGGTGCTGCGCGTCGCCGGCCTGGCCGGCAGCGGCAGCCACGAGACCCACTACTCCACCGACGAGCTGAAGCTGATCCTGCGCAGCAACACCAACACGCCGGGCGAAAAATTCACCAACGACGAGCGCAACATCCTGGCCCAGTCGCTCGACTTCAGCCAGCTGGCGGTCTCCGACCTGATGCGGCCGATCAACGAGGTGAGCGCGCTGTACGCCAGCCGCACGCTGGAAGAAAACATGGAGACGGTGCGCCGCAACCGCTTCTCGCGCTACCCCTACTTCGACGAGGAAGGCGAGGAAGTGCTGGGCGTGATCCACCTGAAGGACCTGTTCTTCGCCCAGCAGGCCGGCCGCACCATCCTTGATCTGACCCAGCACCTGCGCCCCGTGGAGACGATCTCGGCGCGCACGCCGGCCCAGGACATCTTCCGGCGCTTCCGCAGCGGCGCCCCGCACTTCGCCCTGATCGGCGAAAAGGGCAAGCGCCCGGTCGGCTTCATCACGCTCGACAACCTGCTGGGCGCGATGGTCGGCGAGATCCGCGACGAGTTCCGCATGAACGAGAACGACTGGATGTCGCAGCCCGACGGCACGTATATCGGCAAGGCCAGCCTGCCGATCTTCTCGCTCGAGCGCCTGCTCGGGATCGACATCGACAACGAAGAGATGGGCCTGGACGACGTCGAATCGGTGGGCGGGCTCCTGATGGCCAAGCTGGGCGATATTCCCAAGCAGGGACAGCGCATCGACTTCCCGCAGTTCGACGTGGTAGTGAAAAAGATGAACGGACCGCGCATCCTGCTGGTGAAGGTCTACCCGAAGCTGGAACGCATCGATGCGGACGACGAGCACGACTGAAACGTTTCCAGCATCAAGTTCTCACAAAGTTGTTGCGTTTGCAATATTCATAGAGCATACTGCGGATTGACGTGATTCCCCAGCGGTAGCAACCACGAGGAGCGCAGATGTCCGTGCAAGTCCGCAACAACGTCCATGTCAGCGGCAACGGCGGGGCCACCATGGTGTTCTCCCACGGCTTCGGCTGCGACCAGACCATGTGGCGCTACCTGGCCCCCGCCTTCGGCGAGCGCTACCGCGTCATCACCTACGACCTGGTCGGCAGCGGCCGCTCCGATCTCTCCGCCTATGACCACGCGCGCTATGCCACCCTCCATGGGTACGCGGACGACCTGCTCCAGATCCTCGACACCTGCGCCACCGGCCCGGTGATCCTGGTCGGCCATTCGGTGAGCGCGATGATCGGCATGCTGGCCACCATCAAGGCTCCCGAGCGTTTCCTTGCCCAGGTCATGGTGGCGCCATCCGCCTGCTACATCAATCATCCCGGTTACGTGGGCGGCTTCGAACGCGAGGACATCGACGAACTGCTCGAGACGATGGAAGCGAACTACCTCGGCTGGTCGAGCAGCCTGGCGCCCGCCATCATGGGCGCGCCCAACCGCCCCACCCTGCGCGAGGAGCTCGCCGACAGCTTCTGCCGCAACGATCCCGACATCGCCAAGCACTTCGCGCGCGTCACCTTCCTGTCCGACCACCGCGCCGACGTGCCGGCATCCACGACGCCGGCCCTGGTCCTGCAATGCAGCGAGGACCTGATCGCACCGCGCAGCGCGGGCGACTTCCTGGCCCGTCACCTGCCCCGTTGCGAGCTCCATGTGATCGACAACATCGGGCACTGCCCGCACATGAGCGCCCCCACCGCCAGCACGCGCGCGATCGACGCGTTCCTGGCCGCCACCCTGGACTGAAACATGGATAGCGCCGCGATCCCCGCCGACGCGCTGTACGATGACGCCCCTTGCGGCCTGCTGCTGGCCGACGCCGACGGCCTGCTGCTGCGCGCCAACGGCACCGCCTGCGGCTGGCTCGGCTTTCAATTGTCCGAGCTGGCCGGCATCGTGCGCATCCAGGACCTGATGACCGTGGGTGCGCGCCTGTTCCACCACACGCATTGCGTACCGCTGCTGCAGGTGCGCGGCTCGGTGGCGGAACTGCAGATCGACCTGCGCCACCGCGACGGCACCCGCCTGCCGATGCTGGTGAATATCGTGCGCCGCATCGTGGACGGCCAGGTGCGCGACCAGTGGGCCCTGTTCATGGCCACCGAACGCCAGTCCTACGAGCGCGAGCTGCGCAACGCGCGCCGCGCCGCCGAGGAAGCGCTGGAAGCGCGCCGCGGCGCCGAACTGCAGCTGCAGTCGCTGAACGCCGCGCTGTCGGCGGCCGACCGGCGCAAGGACGAATTCCTGGCCACGCTGTCGCACGAGCTGCGCAACCCGCTGGCGCCGCTGCGCAGCGCGCTGGAGGTGATGCGCCACCTGCCGGCCGATGGCGGCGGCCACGCGCGCCTGCTGTCGGTGTTCGACCGCCAGCTGCACCACCTGACCCACCTGGTGGACGACCTGATGGAAGTCTCGCGCATCACCCAGGACAAGATGGAACTGCGGCGCGAGCCGCTCGACCTGACGGCGCTGGCCCGTGCCGCCGTGTGCGACACCGCCGGCCTGATGGAACAGGCCCACCACCGGCTCGAGGTCGAGCTGCCGCCGCAGCCGGTGCTGGTCGACGCCGACCCGACGCGCATCAACCAGGTGCTGGTCAACCTGCTGACCAATGCCGCCAAGTACACGCCGGACGGCGGCCGCATCGCGCTCACGCTCGCCATCGAGGACGGCGAAGCGGTGCTGGCGGTGCGCGACAACGGCATCGGCCTGCCGCCGCAGGCCCTGCAAACGGTATTCGACATGTTCTCGCAGCTGGAGCCGGCCCTGGAGCGCTCGCGCGGCGGCCTGGGCATCGGGCTGTCGCTGGTGCGCGGCATCGTCGAGCTGCACGGCGGGCATATCGCCGCCGCCAGCGAGGGCGAAGGCAAGGGCAGCTGCTTCACGGTGCGCCTGCCCTTGCTATTCGACGCAGCGCTGCCGGAACCGACCGCGGCGCCGACGCCGCCCCCGGCGCGCATCCTGGTGGTGGACGACAATGCCGACGCCGCCGAGATGCTGCTGATGGCGCTGGAGCTGTTCGGCTGCGAAGTGCGCGCCGCCCATAGCGCCAGCGCGGCGCTGGAACTCGCGCAGGAATTCGCACCGGAAGTCGCCCTGCTCGACATCGGCCTGCCCGACCTGAACGGCTACGAGCTGGCGCGGCGCCTGCGCGAAACCGAGACCGGCCGCAAGATGCGCCTGATCGCGGCCACCGGCTGGGGCCAGGAAAAGGACCGTCAGCGCGCCTTCGACGCCGGTTTCGACCATCACCTGACCAAGCCGATCGACTTCGAGCGGCTGCGCAGCGTGCTGGGGCCGGGCACGGCCGGCTGAAGCTGCCCGGCGTGACAATGTGCTCATTTTCGGGCGCCTGCGCGTGCTATCCTGAACTTCCGGTCCGTTTTCGCTTGTTACAGCACCTGTGAAGATCATCCATTTTCCCCTCCGCGTCCAGCTGGCGTTCTACGCTTTCGCCCTGAGCTTCTCCAGCGCGGCCATCAAGTGCTTTTCGCTGCTGAGCGGCCTCGCGTTTCCGACCGCTTTCTACATCGCCGGCGGCATCGTCAGCGTGGTCATCTTCTGGCTGTTCTTTGCCCTGATGCTGAGCGTGATGTGCTGGCCGGACGAGCGCACATAAGGACGACCCATGGACTACGACAACAACAACCCGTTCGCACGCATCCTGCGCGGCGAGCTGCCTTGCGTGAAGGTCTACGAAGACGAGCTGACGCTCGCCATCATGGACATCATGCCGCAGGCGGAAGGTCACGTGCTTGTGTTGCCGAAGGAGCCGGCGGCCGAGCTGTTCGGCTTGTCCGACGAGGCGGCGGCTGCCTGCATCCGCACCACCAAAAAGGTGGCGACGGCGGTGAAGGCCGCCATGGGGGCGCCGGGGGTCATGGTCGCCCAGCTCAATGGCAGTGCAGCGGGCCAGACTGTGCCGCATGTGCACTTCCATGTCATCCCGCGCGAACAGGCGGCCGTGCTCAAGCCGCATGCGGCTGTAGCGGCGGATGTCGAGCAGCTGCGCCAGATCGCGGCCCGGATCATTGCCGCCTTGCCGGCCTGATTCTCGGCAGACTGCATGAGACGGACACTTGTTGCACGGACGCTTTCGCTCATCTGCCACCCGGCTTTGCTCACCCCGGTCGCAGCCATATTGAGTGTCTTGACGAAGAGTGGATCCAAACCTGCGCTTCCACTGCTCATCCTTGTCTCTCTCTTCCTGGGTGTCAGCGTGGTCACCTACAGCTGGATTCAGGTACGGAGCGGACATTGGCGACATGTCGATGCATCCGTGCCACGAGAGCGCCGCCAGCTGCATACGGTCCTGTTGCTGCTGTTTCTCGGAGTGGCAGCAGTGCTGTGGGTAGCTGGTCAGCCTCTCCGCATGGTCCTGGGCACCGCCTGTTGTGGCCTGCTGATCGTACTCGCCTGGTTATGCCGCGATCGGCTAAAGGTGTCGCTCCATGCGAGTTTTGCGATATTCGCAGCAGCTTTACTTTGGCCTGATATGGCCAGCACTACCGTTGTCCTGCTTCTCGCATTGGCCGTGTCCTGGTCGCGTCTCGTCCTTGGCCGTCATACGCGACAAGAAGTCGTTGTCGGCTTGCTGTCAGGCGGCATGACCGGCTTGGCGTTCAACCTCGTTCCAGCCGCTTAGAGCGCACGGGCCGATCCAGCACTCACAGACGAAAACGTCACCAGGCCGCAGGCTGCTACCATGGCGTTTTTCACAAGGGAGCGATAATGGAACTGCTGGCCGACCCGAACGTCTGGATTGCCTTCCTGATGCTGAGCGCCCTCGAGATCGTCCTCGGGGTCGACAACATCATCTTCATTTCGATTCTCGTCGGCCGCCTCCCGCCGGAAATGCGGGACAAGGCAAGGCGCCTGGGCCTGGGCTTCGCCATGGTGTCGCGCCTGCTGCTGCTGTTCTCGCTGAGCTGGGTGATGGGCTTGACGGCAGATCTCTTCAATGTGTTCGGCCAGGGCATCAGCGGACGCGACCTGGTGCTGCTGTTCGGCGGCCTGTTCCTGCTCTACAAGGCCTCGCACGAGATCTTCGTGGAGGTGGAAGCCAAGGACGCGGCCGGGCCGCAGGACGTGGCCGGCACTGCCGCCGCGGCCGCGGCGACCAACAAGCTGTTCTGGAGCATCATCGGCCAGATCGCCGTGATCGACATCGTGTTCTCGCTCGATTCGGTCATCACCGCGGTCGGCATGGTGGACCACATCGCCGTCATGGTGGCGGCCGTGATCTTTTCCGTGCTGGTGATGCTGGTGGCGGCCAAGCCGATCGGCGAATTCGTCGACCGCCATCCCTCGGTGAAAGTACTGGCCCTGGCCTTCCTGGTGATGGTCGGCATGGCGCTCACGGCGGAAGCCTTCGAGGCCGACATCCCGAAAGGCTACATCTACGCGGCCATGGCTTTCTCGCTGGTGGTGGAGGGCCTCAATATCCGTGCCCGCGCCAAGCGCAAGGCCTTGCCGCCGCGGATCTGACAGGGGACGGTGCCGGCTTCAAGCCGGCACCGTTTCCCCGGGCCGCAAGGTCAGCACCTTGACGCCGCTGCGCGTCACGGCGACCGTGTGTTCGAACTGGGCCGACAGTTGCCCGTCGACGGTGACCACCGTCCAGCCATCGTCTTCGGTACGTACGGCATGGCGTCCCTGGTTGAGCATCGGCTCGATGGTGAAGGCCATGCCTTCGCGCAGCACCAGGCCGGTCCGGGGCCGCCCCCAGTGCAGCACCTGCGGCGCTTCGTGCATCTCGCGGCCGATGCCGTGGCCGCAGTATTCCCGGACGATGGAGTAGCCATGCTTGCGCGCATGGCGCTCGATCGCATGGCCGACGTCGCCCAGCCGGGCGCCGGGACGCACGGCGCGGATGCCCTTCCACATCGCTTCATAGGTAGTCTTGACCAGCTTCCTGGCTGCCGGCGACACCTCACCCACAAGGTAGGTCTTGCTGGAGTCGGCAATGTAGCCGTTCTTCTCGAGGGTGATGTCGAGATTGACGATGTCGCCGCTTTGCAGGATGTCGCTGTTTGAAGGCACGCCGTGGCAGACCACCTGGTTGCGCGAGGCGTTCAGCGCATAGGCGTAGCCGTACTGGCCCTTGCTGGCAGGCCGCGCCTGCAGGTCTTCGACGATGTAGCGGTCGACCATATCGTTGACCTGCATGGTCGACATGCCGGCCAGGCTCTGGCGGTCCAGCCAGGCGAACACCTGCGCCAGCAGCCGGCCCGACTCGGCCATCAGCGCGATCTCTTCCGGACGCTTGATCATGCGGCCGATACCTTGACTGCTTCAGGCACGCCTCCGGCCACCCTCACCTTCTCCGGGGCGACCCCGGCAGCCTTCAGTTCGCGCGCGACAAGCTCGTTGAAGCTCAGCGTCGGGTTCATTTCGCACAGCATGCCCACCTTGATCCAGAACGCCGCCTGCGCATTGATCGAACGGCAGGACACGCTGCTCGCCTTGCGGATCTGGTCATGCACTTCGTCGTCAATATTTACAATACCCATCATACACTCCATATATATTCCATATATGGATTATATACTGAACAGGCGAGGTGGCAAGCAGCCGGGCCCGGCTCACAAGGCCTGGACGAAGCTGCAGTACGATGCGATGGCGCCCTGGCTGTGCAAGGCATTGTTGTGGCCCGCCTCATCGAGCATCAGCAGGCGTTTGTTCTTGTGCGGAATGGCGTCGAATACCCGCTTCCCCATCCATGACGGTGTCTGATCGTCCTTGCCTGCGGCGACGACCAGGGTCGGCGCCGTGATGCGGCTGGCGGCGATGCGATTGTCGACCTGCTGCAAGGAGGCTTGCATGTCGATCTGCACGAAAGGCTTCGCGTACCAGGGGATCTTCGACCTGGCCAGTTCGGTCGCGCTGGTTGCGGTCGTCTCCAGCACCGTTCCCAGGACCGGCCGCGCCTGCGCCACATAGGCAGCCATGAAGCTTCCCAGCGACTGTCCGTGGACCACGACACGGCCGGGATAACGCGTATTCAGGGCATCGAACACCGCAAGCGCATCGGCCTTCATGTTCTCGACATCCGGTGCACCCTTGCTGCGCCCGTAGCCGCGGTAATCGAAGACGGCGATGTTCGTGTCGCAGCTTGAGAGCAGCCCCAGCAGCGACTCCGCATGCTGGTCCAGGTGGAACATGTTGCCGCCGAAGTAGAGCACGGTGGTGCGCGCCTGCGCCCGTTCGGCAAGGATGCCCTGCAATTGCACGCCATCCTGGGCGGGAACCGCCAGTTCGCTGACGGTATTGCCGGCAAAGCGTTTCTGGATCACCGTGCCTGCCGGGTCCGGCCGGATGAAATGACGCTCGGTGATGCGCATCTGCGCGCATCCGGACAGGACAGCACAGCCGAAAATCGTTATTGCGAGCAAGCCAATACGCATCATGTCTCCTGTTATACTGATCGTTATGGGTTAATTAATTACTATAAAACGATAATAAATTAATGTTTAACGATAAGTCAACAAGGCCCTACATCCTCCTCGTCCGTATTCTTGCAGGCTTGCTGGGTCTGCTGCAGCTTGCCTACTTCCTGCTGTCGTGGTGCTTCCCCGAGGCCTCGCAGCTTGGCCCGGTCTCCGTCGTGTTCTATCCTCGCGGAATGGAGCCCGGTTCGGTCGCCGGACTGACCCAAGGGATGCGCTGGACCGGCATCCTGCTCGCGCTGCCGGCACTGCTGCTGCTTGGCTATGCCCTGCTGCGCCTGGACCGCATGCTGAGGGCCTGCACCGCAGGCCGGATGTTCGCGCTGTCCACCGTCGCGCACATGAAGGCCTTCATCGGCTGCGTGCTGGCTTCGCTGGCGCTGGGTATCGTCGAGCCGGTGCTGCGCACGCTCGTGTGGCGCCACGGGTTCGGCGATCCTGCCAAGGGTTTTTTCAGTGTGGGCGTCTCGTCCGAAGAACTGACGCTGCTCCTGATCTGCGCGCTGTTTTTCGTGGTCGCGTCCCTGATGCACGAGGCGCGCCGGATCGCCGAGGAAAACGAGGGCTTCGTCTGATGGCAATCGTGCTGCACCTGGATGTCCTGCTGGCCCAGCGCAAGATCAAGTCGAAAGAGCTGGCGGCCTATGTCGGCATCACGGAACAGAATCTCAGCCTGCTCAAATCGGGCAAGGTGAAGGGAATCCGCTTTTCGACGCTCGAGAAGATCTGCGAGCGGCTCGCGTGCCAGCCCGGCGACATCATCCGCTACGAACCTGGCGCTCCCGTCTCCGAGGATGGTCCCGAGATGTAGGGCTGGTCCCGGGCCTCCGGGTCCTGGCGGATGACGCGGTCGGGCGTACCAGTCCAGTCGGTCATCAGGGAATAGCCCACCGCCAGCAGGGTCGGCCCGATGAACATGCCGACGAAGCCGAAGGCAATCACCCCGCCCAGCACGCCCAGCAGGGTGAGCAGGAAAGGCAGGCTGCTGCCGCGGCTGATCAGCATCGGACGCACGATGTTGTCGACGCCGCTGATCAGGACCGTACCCCAGATCACCATGAAGATTGCCCAGCCGGTTTCGTGCTGCATGAACAGCCAGAAGGCCGCGCCGCCCCAGATGATGGGCGGACCGACCGGGATCAGCGACGACACGAAGATCAGCACCGACAGCAGCGGCACCGCCGGCACACCGGCGATGGCGAAGCCAATTGCCGCCACCAGCGCCTGCGCCAGCGCGGTGCCGAGCAGGCCGTACATGACGCCGCGCACGGTCTGGCTCACGGTATGCGAGACCGATTCGGCGCCCTCGCCCATCACGCGGCGCATGGTCACGGCCACCACCTCGAGCAGGGCCTTGCCGTCGCGGTAAAAGAAGAAGCTCACGAATGCCGCCAGGCTGAGCTGGACCACGCCGGTGCCCAGCATCAGGCCGCCGGCCAGCAGGTAGCGCCGCGCCGGCTCCAGCATGCGCTGGGCCAGGGCGATCATTTCTTCGCGGCTGGCGACCAGCTTGCGCAAATAGGTATCGGCCGCCTCGCCCACCAGCGGGATGTCGCGCACCCAGGGCGGCGGCATCAGCTCGCGGTGTTCGATGGCGGCGCGCAGGTCGGTGAAGCCGTGGGCGACGTCGTCGGCCAGGTTATAGGCCACCATGGCCAGCGGGATGATGATGAGCAGCGTGAGCGACAGCGTCATGGTCAGCGCCGCCAGCGTACGGTGGCCGCGCATGGCGTCCTGCAGGCGCAGGTAGAGGGGCCAGGATGAGATCACGACGCAGGCCGCGAACAGGATCGCGGCCAGGAAGGGCTTGAGGACCCAGAGACAGCCGAGCGTCAGCAGAACGACAATGGCGATGCGGGTGTAGTTCCTGCCTGGTCGTTGTTCCATGCCGTCCCTGTTACGTGATGTTTACACCATCATAGCAGCAGACGAAATATGGATGACTTAGGAAAGGCTTACAGACGTAGGGTGGGCGGATCCTCCGCCCACGCGGTGATCGATGGCAGCAAGATCATCCGGAACGAAAGCGGAGCCCTCGCGTATCACCGCGTGGGCGGAATCCGCCCACCCTACAAAAGATTTACAGCAGCTGGCGCAGGTCGGCGGCAATTGCACCCGGTTCGCTCTCGTGGCGCACCAGCAGGCGCACCCTGCCCTCGCGGTCGAACACGTAGCTGCCGGTCATGTGGTCCACCGTGTAGTTCTTCGGATCGTCGCCGGAGGGGCGCTTGGAGTAGAACACCTTGAATTCCTTGGCCGTGCGGGCCGTGGCTTCCTGGTTGCCGTACAGGCCGATAAAGCTGGGGTGGAAGGCCGGCACGTAGGCGGCCAGCAGTTCCTGGGTGTCGCGCTCCGGGTCGAGCGTGACGAACAGCACCTGCACGTCTTTGCTCGACGGGCCGAGGTCCTTCATCACGGTGGCCATCTTGGCCATGGTCGTGGGGCACACGTCCGGGCATTGCGTGTAACCGAAGAACAGCAGCACCACCTTGCCGCGGAAGTCCTGCAGCGTGCGCGGCTTGCCGGTATGGTCGGTCAGCGAGAAGCCCTTGGCGTAATCGAGGCCGGTGATATCGGTGTTATTGAAGGCGGGGGCCTTGGTCGACAGCTTGTCGCAGCCGGCGGCCAGCACCGCCGCGCCCAGAATCAGCGCGCTCAGCAGTTTTTTCATGGCTCAGAACTTGAAGTAGTGGTCGACCAGCAGTGCGGCGAACAGCAGGGACAGGTACACGATCGACCAGGTAAAAGCGTTGCGTGCGGCCATGTCGCTGTAGTTCTTATGCACGCGCCAGGAATGGCGCAGGAAGACGGCGTTGAGCACGACGGCGGCGGCCAGGTAGATCAAACCGCTCATGCCGACGGCGAAAGGCAGCAAGGTGGTAGCGGCCAGCGCGATGGTGTACAGCCACACCTGCAGGCCGGTGTACTGCATGCCGTGGGTGATCGGCAGCATCGGCAGGCCGGAGCGGGCGTAGTCCTCGCGGCGGTACATGGCCAGCACCCAGAAGTGCGGCGGGGTCCAGACGAAGATGATGAGCACCAGCAGCCAGGCTTGCATCGGCACGTCGTTGGCGACGGCCGCCCAGCCCAGGGCCGGCGGCATGGCGCCCGACAGGCCGCCGATCACGATGTTCTGCGGCGTGGCCGGCTTGAGCAGCATGGTGTAGATGAAGGCATAACCGACGAAGGTCACGAAGGTCAGCCACATGGTGAGCGGATTGACGAAGGCATACAGGATATACATCCCGAGCCCGCCGATGATCGCGGAGAAGATGATCGTCTGGGTGCTGGTGAGCTCGCCCATCGCGGTCGCGCGGCGGGCCGTGCGCGCCATGCGCGCGTCGATCTCGGCCTCCACCAGGCAGTTCACGGCAAAGGCGGCGCCGGCCAGCAGCCAGATGCCGGCGGTGCCGGCGACCAGCACCTGCCAGCCGGGGAAACCGTCGGTGGCGAGGAACATCCCGATCACCGCGCAGAACACGGCCAGTTGCGTCACCCGTGGCTTGGTCAGGGCCCAATACTGGGAAACGCGGCTCGGGGGTTTGTGGAGGGCGGTCTGGGTCGTCATCAATGGGGTGCTGGCTGGCTCGGAGCGCGGCGGCGCCGCGCTGGTCATCACGCCTTGCATCGCGCGCTTCATCTCGCGGCCGGGTTCAGGCGATTTACGTCGATTTGCTGCTTTACCCGGTAGTTTAACATGGTCACCAGCAGGACCAGCAGGGCCGCCCCCGCGTTATGCATTACAGCAATGGCGAGCGGGAAGTCGAGGTAGACGGTGGCGATCCCGGTCAGCAGTTGCACGAACAGCACAATGGCCAGCCAGCGCGCGTGTTTCGCCAGCCAGGCGTGGCGTCGCGCACGCCAGATCAGCAGACCGAGCACGGCGACGACGACGATGGCGAAGTTGCGGTGCACCCAGTGGATCGCTACCAGGGCCGAGAACGGCAGGTAGTGGCCGGCTGCCGTCTTGCCGAGCTCGCGCCACAGGTGGAAGCCATGCTCGAAGTCCATCTCCGGCACCACACGGCCGTCGCACAGCGGGAATTCATCGCAGGCCAGGGTGGCGTAGTTAGTGCTCACCCACCCGCCCAGCGCGATCTGCGCGGTAACAACCACGGCGGCCAGAATGGCAAGCGTACGGATGCCACGCAGCCCGGCGCTGTCGTTTTGACGGTCGCTGCTCGGCTGCGGCGGATGCATCAGGAAGTCTTCGCGCCCGCCGAGCCAGGCAAGCAGCGCCAGCAGGCCCATGCCCAGCAGCAGGTGGATGGTGACGATCACCGGCTGCAGCTTGAGGGTGACGGTCCAGGCGCCGAAGGCGCCCTGGATGCAGACGAATACGAACAGCGCCAGCGGGATGCCGGGCTTGAAGGCCTGCGCCCTGGTCTTGCGCCACTGGACGATCGCGGTGATCAAGAGGGCCATGATGATCACGCCGATGCCCATCGCCAGGTAGCGGTGGATCATCTCGATCCAGGCCTTGACCCTGGTGACCGGGCCAGTCGGCATCAGGGCCTCGGCCGCCGCGATCTGCTCGTGCGCGAGGAAGGGGTTGGCCATGCCGTAGCAGCCCGGCCAGTCCGGGCAGCCCAGGCCCGAGTCGGTCAGGCGGGTGAAGCCGCCGAACACGATCAGGTCGAAAGTCAGGAAGACCGCGACCCAGACCAGCTTGCGGAACTTGTTCGGGTCCGAGGACATCCAGACCATCGACAGCGGCAGGATGGCCACCAGCAGGCCCATCAGGGCCAGTTGCAGCAGGGAGGAAGCTTCCATTGTTGAGTAAGACTTGTGTGTTGATACGTCGGGCCGTCGCTACGGCGGCCGGTCAGCCGATCGCCGATGCCTTGAGCAGCTTGGCGATGTCCTTGTAGACCTTGCGCGGGTCCGGATTGGCCGGGAAGCGCATCATCAGATTGCCCAGGGGGTCGATCAGGTAGATGTGGTCGGCAGGCGTGGTGCCCTGCTCGGCCGGCAGCCACTTGGTCACGGTGTCCTGGGGCGCGCGCAGCAGGTGCATGCCGTCGTAGTTACGGATCGTCATGGTGTCGAGCGGCTGATTGTCCGTCACCAGCCAGACGCGCTCCATGCGATCCATGTTCTTGCCCTGCATCAGGCGCCACTGGCGCATCGCGAACAGCTGTTTCTGGCAAGCCTCCAGGCATTCGCCGCCGCCCACCTTCAGCATGATCCACTTGCCCGCATACTGCTCCAGCTTTTCCGGGCGGCCGTCGAGCGTGGCCGTGGCCATGGCCGGAATCGGCCGGGTGCGCGGGTCGATCAGGGCGCCGTAGTTGGTGCGGCCGCTGGGCTTGATGACGTAATACGTCAGGTAGGATAGGATCAGCGGCGACGCGCAGACCATCAGCACGGCGAACAGCTTCCAGCGCCCCGAGCGGCGCGCCTTGACGGGGTCAAGGGCTGCCTGCGTCGCTTGTTTCTGCATTACGTTTTCCTGCATCACGTTGTTTTGATCCACTTCGGAATCCTGTTATCACAAAAAAGAGCAGCGCCATCGCCGCCAGCGCATACCACTGGAAGGCGTAGCCGCGGTGCTTGTCGATCCCGCTCGAGGGCGAAGGCCACACACGCAGCAGGCTGTCGCCCGGCTGGTCCGGGCCAGTCTGCTGCACGAAGAATGGCTGCAGCGTCAGGCCCGTCGCCCTGGCGGCCGCCTGCGGCTCGATGTTCTGGACGATGGCCCTAGGCACCAGCGGCGCAGCGGCGCCCAGGTCCATCACGTGTCCTGCCGAGGCCATGACGATGCCTTCGATACGCACGGTGCCGGCGGGGGTCGAATAGGCCGGCAGCTTGCCGTATTCCGCTTCGCGCGGCAGCCAGCCGCGCATCACCAGCACATGTGTGTGCGACCCGGCGATTTTAAACGGCATCACGAGATAGTAGCCAGGCCGGCCGGCCATCGGGCGGTTGGCCAGGAACAGCGGCCAGTCGGCCACGAACTCGCCGGTAACGGTGACGCGGCGGTATTCCAGCGCGCTCGGCGGGGTGAGGCTGGGGCCGAGCGCCACCGGTGCTTCGGCGGCCCGTGCGGCGAGCTTTTCCTGTACAGCCAGTTTCTGCGCGGCCCTGCCCTGCTGCCAGTTACCCAATGCAATACCCAGCAAGGCAAGGACCAAGGCGGCGATGAAAGGAATGGGGCGAAAATGGAAGGGGAAGCGCATTACAATGAAGCCTCAACTTTTCCCGGGCCGACCATGAAACTGTTTGTTGCCATTGCCTTTATTTTGATCCTTGCCAGCCTCGGTTCGGCCCTGTTCTTCCTGATGCGCGACAAAGGGCAGAGCAACCGGACGGTGCATGCGCTGGCGATGCGGGTCGGCCTGTCCATTACCCTGTTCCTGTGCCTGCTCGGCGCCTACAAGATGGGCTGGATTGCGCCGACCGGGATTCGCTGAGCAGCTGCCGTTAACGTAGGGTGGGCAGGTCTCCTGCCCACGCGTTCAGTGAACCTATGCGAGCCACGGTGCATCCATTCGCCCGACAGTTGAACGCGTGGGCGGGAGACCCGCCCACCCTACGAAATTGATCCTTCTTTACAGCCAGTACACGACGACGTACAGCCCCAGCCACACGACGTCAACGAAGTGCCAGTACCAGGCCGCGCCTTCGAAGCCAAAGTGGTTGTCCGCCGTGAAGTGGCCCTTGAGCACGCGGTACAGGATCACCGACAGCATGATCGCGCCCATGGTCACGTGGAAGCCGTGGAAGCCGGTCAGCATGAAGAAGGTCGAGCCGTAGATGCCCGAGGTCAGCTTCAGGTTCAGTTCCGAGTAGGCGTGCATGTATTCATAGACCTGGAAGCCCATGAAGACCGCGCCCAGCAGGATGGTGGCGGCGAGCCAGAACGCGGTCTTGCCGCGGTGGCCGGCGCGCAGCGCGTGGTGCGAGATGGTCAGGGTGACGCCCGACAGCAGCAGCAGCGCGGTGTTGATGGTCGGGATCGGGAACGGGCCCATGGTCTGGAAGTTGTCCACCACGCCGGCCGGGCCGGTGTTGCCCCAGGTCGGCGCGAAGTCCGGCCACAGGATCTTGTGGTCGAGGTCCGACAGCCAGGGCATGGTGACGGCTCTAGCGTAGAACAGCGCGCCGAAGAAGGCGCCGAAGAACATCACTTCCGAGAAGATGAACCAGCTCATCGACCAGCGGTAGGAGGTGTCGATGCGCTTGCCGTACATGCCCGATTCGGATTCGCCGATGGCGTCGCCGAACCAGAAGTACAGCACCACCAGGGTGGCGGCGATGCCGGCCAGGCACACTGCCGGGCCCCACGGGGCGCTGTTGACCCAGCCCGACGCGCCGGCCATGGTCACCAGCAGCGAGAGGCCGGCGAACATCGGCCAGCGCGATGGGCCTGGCACGAAATAGTAGGGCACGGTTTGTGGCGAACTCATTTTCATCTCCTCAATCTACTCTTTAAATTTTCGGGTGATTCTTTGTGTCGCTAAATTCTCTACTGCGATACCGCGAAGCGCACCACCAGCACCAATACGCCGATGAAGATCGCCGCCCCGATCAGCCCGGCAATGATCAGGTGCACCGGGTTCAGGTTGGCGGCGTCCTGTTCGTAGTCGCGGCGCTTGCGCACCCCGAAGAACGACCAGAACACGGCCTTCATCGTGGCCAGGAAACTGGCAGGCCGTTTGTGCACCTGCTGATGCGGTTGGTCTTCCATTTACTGCACTTTCGCCGCACCGTTCGCCGCGGTTTGCAGTCCGCCGCCGATCTCGAAGAAGGTGTACGACAACGTGATGTTCTTCACTTCGCGCGGCAGCGCCGGGTCGATGAAGAAGACCACCGGCATCTGGCGCGCCTCGTTCGCCTGCAGGGTCTGCTCGCGGAAGCAGAAGCACTCCACTTTCTTGAAGTGCGGCGTGACGACCTGCGGCGCGTAGCTCGGGATCGCCTGTGCCTTCATCGCCCTGCCCTGCTTGTTGACGACCTCGTAGGTGACGGTGACCAGCTCGCCCGGGTGCACCGAGATGCTGCTCTGGGTCGGGCGGAAGCGCCACGGTCCCTGGGCATTGCCGTCCAGCTCGACGACGATGGTGCGCGTCTTGTCGACCTGGGAATTCACGGGCGCCTCGACGAAGTCGCCCTTCTGCGTCAGCACGTTAATGCCCAGCACTTCGCAGATCTGGCGATACACCGGCACCAGCGCGTAACCGAAGCCGAACATCATGACCGCCACCACCACCAGTTTGCCCAGGGTGGAGCGGTTCAGGCGCCTGATTCGGCTGCTCAGCGGCGTCATCTCAGCTCAGCCAGGTGAACTTGACGAACACGCTGGCGAAGAACAGCAAGGCGATCCCGCCCAGCACCAGCGCGGTCTTCAGGTTGCTCTTCTTCTGCGCTTGCTTGTCCATGATTACTTCACCAGCGGCGGGGTTTCGAAGGTGTGGAACGGCGCCGGGCTCGGCACGGTCCACTCCAGGCCTTCCGCGCCTTCCCATGGCTTGGCTTCCGCCTTCTTGCCGCCGCGGATGGTCGGCAGCACGACGAAGAACAGGAAGTAGACCTGCGACAGGCCGAAGCCGAAGGCGCCGATCGACACGATCATGTTGAAGTCGGTGAACTGGGTGGCGTAGTCCGCATAGCGGCGCGGCATGCCGGCCAGGCCCAGGAAGTGCATCGGGAAGAAGGTGACGTTGAAGGTGACCAGGGAAGCCCAGAAGTGCACCTTGCCGCGGAATTCCGGATACATGTGACCGGTCCACTTCGGCGCCCAGTAGTAGAAGCCGGCGAACAGCGCGAACAGCGAGCCCGCCACCAGCACGTAGTGGAAGTGCGCCACCACGTAATAGGTGTCGTGGACGATGATGTCGATCGGCGTCACGGCCAGGATCAGGCCGGTGAAGCCGCCCATGGTGAACACGAAGATGAAGCCGACCGCGAACAGCATCGGCGTTTCGAAAGTCATCGAACCTTTCCACATGGTCGCGACCCAGTTGAACACCTTCACGCCGGTCGGCACGGAGATGAGCATGGTGGCATACATGAAGAACAGCTGCGCGGTCACCGGCATGCCGGTGGTGAACATGTGGTGGGCCCAGACGATGAAGGACAGGATCGCGATCGAGGCGGTCGCGTACACCATCGAGGCGTAGCCGAACAGCGGCTTGCGGGCAAAGGCCGGGATGATCTGCGACACGATGCCGAAGGCCGGCAGGATCATGATGTAGACCTCGGGGTGGCCGAAGAACCAGAAGATGTGCTGGTACATCACCGGGTCGCCGCCGCCGGCCGCGTTGAAGAACGAGGTGCCGAAGTGGCGGTCGGTCAGGGTCATGGTGATGGCGCCAGCCAGCACCGGCATCACGGCGATCAGCAGGAAGGCGGTGATCAGCCAGGTCCAGCAGAACATCGGCATCTTCATCAGGGTCATGCCCGGAGCGCGCATGTTCAGGATGGTGACGATGATGTTGATCGAGCCCATGATCGACGAGGCGCCCATGATGTGCATGGCGAAGATCGCCATGTCCATGCCCGGGCCCATCTGGGTCGACAGCGGCGCATACAGGGTCCAGCCGGCGGCGGTGGCGCCGCCCGGCGAGAAGAAGGAACCCGCAAGCAGGATCGCCGCCGGCGGCAGCAGCCAGAACGAGAAGTTGTTCATGCGCGCGAAGGCCATGTCGGACGCGCCCACTTGCAGCGGGATCATCCAGTTGGCGAAGCCGACGAAGGCCGGCATGATCGCGCCGAACACCATCACCAGGCCGTGCATGGTGGTCAGCTGGTTGAAGAACTCGGGGCGGAAGAACTGCAGGCCCGGCTGGTACAGCTCGGTGCGGATCATCAGCGCCAGCACGCCGCCCGAGAGCAGCATGATGAAGGAGAACCACAGGTACAGGGTGCCGATGTCCTTGTGGTTGGTGGCAAACAGCCAGCGGCGGTAGCCGTGCGGATGGTCGTGCGCGTGATCGTGGTCGTGCGCGTGGCCGTGATGATCGTCGTGTGCGTGATCGATGGTGCTGGTAGTCATGTCGATATCCCTGAAGCTAAATAGCTAATCACTTGCTGCGCGCAGCCAGCACTTCTGCCGGTTGGACGATATTTTCCGCAGCCTTGTTCGACCAGGTGTTGCGGGTATAGGTGATGACGGCGGCGATCTCGGTGTCCGAGAGCTGCTTCCACGCCGGCATCGCCGACGGGTAGGCCGGGGTATCCTGGCCGTTGAGCAGCACGTCGACCTGGTGCGCCTTGGCGCCCAGCACCACTTGCGAGCCTTCCAGCGGGGCAAACGCGTTCGGCACGCCCTTGCCGTTGGCCTGGTGGCAGGCCACGCAGTTGGCGTTGTAGACCTGCTCGCCGCGGGTCTTCAGTTCATCGATGGTCCAGACCTTGTTCGGGTCATCGGCCAGGGCGGCCATTTTCTTCTTCTCGCCGGCGACCCAGGCGCTGTAGTCCTCGGCGGACACCACACGCACGACGATCGGCATGAAGGCGTGGTCCTTGCCGCACAGCTCGACGCAGTTGCCGCGGTAGACGCCGATCTTGTCGGCCTTGAACCAGCCGTCGCGCACGAAGCCGGGGATGGCGTCCTGCTTGATGGCGAAGGCCGGGATGGTCCAGGCGTGGATCACGTCATTGGCGGTGAACACCATGCGGATCTTCTTGCCGACCGGGACGACCATTTCGTTGTCGACTTCCAGCAGGTAGTTTTCGCCCTTCGCGGCGGTGGCTTCTTCGCCCGGCAGGCCGATCTGGGCGCGCGGGGTGGACAGGTTCGACAGGAAGGAGATGCCCTCGCCTTCGCCGGTCAGGTAGTCATAGCCCCATTTCCACTGCATGCCGGTGGCTTTGATGGTGATGTCGGCGTTGGAGGTATCCTTCAGCGCGATCACGGCCTTGGTGGCCGGGAAGGCCATGAAGATGACGATCAGGAAGGGAACGATGGTCCAGGCGATTTCGACAGCGGTCGATTCGTGGAAGGTGGCTGCCTTGTGGCCGCGCGATTTGCGGTGCTTGAACACCGAATAGAACATGACGCCGAACACGCCGATGAAGATCGCCAGGCAGACGTACATCATCCAGTTGTGCAGGCCGTAGATATAGCTGCCGAGCTCGTTGACCGGGGGCTGCATGTTCAACTGGTGTTCGACCGGCCGGCCCGTGATTTCCGGAGCCGCCCATGCTGGGATGCCGGCCGTTGCTGCGAGGCCGAACATCCAGGCCCCAAGTCGCGATGCGTATGTCATGTTGTCCCCAACCACCCAAAATAAAAATATTTTTAACGGTCGGCAGCTCCATGAACGAACTGCCGCCGCTCCGAAACGTAATTCGCAGAAAGGTCCATACCATACCGCGAAATTGCGCTGCGGAAACGGTGGGAAACCTACGCGCCAGTGGTCGGTAGCTTCGTGCTACCCGCCGCCGGCGGCTCTGCTGATGCTGCAATTCATTTCAAATTATTTCTATTCTTGCGCCCGGATTGCTGCTTTTTTCAGCGTTTTCCTCGTCCAGACGACAAAAATAGCCACTGATTATAATCAAACCAGTAATTTTTATTCAAGGAAAATCGGGCGGTGCTGTTGCTGTGGGTTACTGAGGCTTGCGCGGCTGGAAACGCACGATCGCCTCCCCTGCCGCCGTGGTCTTCGGTGCCGGACGGAAAGCGTGGCCATAGATGACCTCGAAGGTCAGCGTCAGCTTGCCGTCGGGGCGGCGCCCGGCCTCGAGGGCATCGAGCATGCGTCCCCAGGCCGCCCGCCCGATCAGCCCGCGGCGGCGCGTGGCCAGCGGGTTACCGCCCAGGGCGCGCACGTCGGCCAGCAGGGCCGCCGCCTTGTCGTAGGTCACCGTGATGCGCTCCATGTCCATCACCGGGGTGGAAAACCCAGCCTCCACGAGCTGGTCGCCGAAGTCATGCATGTCCACGAAAGGCAGCGTGTGCGGCGTTTCGTCCAGGGCGGCAAAGGCGGTGCGCAGCTCGGCAAAGGTATCAGGGCCGAAGTTCGAGAACATCAGCAGGCCGTCGACGCGCAAGCTGCGGCGCCATTCGGCGAACACGCGGTCCGGTTGCGGATGCCAGTGCAGCGCCAGGTTCGACCACAGCAGGTCGAGCGAGTTCGTCCCGAATGGCAGGTTGCCGAAGTCACCGCACAGGATGTCGACGCCGGCCTTGGCCGGCAGCAAACGGCTGAGCATCTGGTTCAGCGAGCGGGTCGCGGGCGCCGGCGCCTTTGCCGCCAGCGCCATGGCGGGCGCGGCATCGATGCCCAGGATCTGGGCCGCGGGATAGGTCTTTTGCAGCAAGGCCAGGTCGGCTCCGGTGCCGCAGCCGGCGTCGAGCACCTGCTTGGGCGCGATCTTGACGAGTTGCAGGCGCTCGTGCATGCGCTGGGCGATCTCGCGGCGCAGGAAGTCGGAAGGGGCGATGCGGCCGGGCTGGGCGAACAGGGAGCGGACGCGGTCCAGGTCGATGGGCGCGCTCATCCGGGAGGGTTGCGGTGAAGCCATGGTGGTGATGCAGACAAGTGAGATAATGGCGGAGTGTACATGCTCCCGTGGATTCGAGCTGATGCCGCTGCTGTCCTCCCCCTTGCGTTGGCCGGGTTCGCTATTGCGGGCCCTGCTGCCGTGCAGCTGCGTGCTGTGCGGCGCGACGGGAGATGCGCCGGTTTGCCCGGCCTGCGCCCACGCCCATACGCGCGAGCTGCGACCCCGCTGCCCCTGCTGCGCCAACCCGGTCGGCCCCCAGGATAGCGGGCGCCGCTGCGGCGCCTGCCTGGCGGATAGCCCGGCCTTTGACGCCACGGTCATTGCCTGCGACTATGCCGACCCGGTCGACCGCCTGGTCCTGCAGCTGAAGTTCGGCGCCCGGCTGGCACTGGCGCCCTGGATGGCGCGCCGCCTGCGCGACGCCATCCTGGCCTGCGAAGGCCTGGCCCTGCCGGATCTGCTGTGCCCGGTGCCGCTGGGGCCGCGCCGCCTGGTCGAGCGCGGCTACAACCAGGCGCTCGAGCTAGCCCGGCCGCTGTCGGGTGCCCTCGGGATTGCGCTGGCGCCGCGGCTGCTGGTGCGGCAGCTGGAGACGGCGGCCCAGTCCGGCGTGGCGCCGGGCGAACGGCGCCGCAACGTGCGTGGCGCCTTCGCCGTCGCGGACGATGCGCAAACGCTGGCGGGACGGCATGTCGGCGTGGTTGACGACGTCATGACCAGCGGCCATACACTCGATGAACTGGCCGGCGTGCTCAAGCGCGCCGGCGCGGCGCGCGTCACGAACCTGGTGTTCGCCCGCACGCCACCCCCTTGAATATAGAAGGAGAAGCACTTGTTCCATGTCGTCCTGGTCGAACCGGAAATCCCGCCGAATACCGGCAACGTCATTCGCCTGTGTGCGAATACCGGCGTGCAGCTGCACCTGGTCGAACCGCTCGGCTTCCCGCTCGACGACGCCAAGATGCGCCGCGCCGGGCTGGACTATCACGACTACGCGACCATGAAGGTGCACAAGAACTGGGACGCCTTCCTGCTCGATGCGAAGCCGGATCCGACGCGCATGTTCGCCCTCACCACGCACGGCTCCTCGCCGTTCGCCGAGGCCAGCTTCCGGCCGGGCGACGTGTTCGTGTTCGGCGCCGAATCGCGCGGCCTCGACCCGGCCCTGCGCGAGCGCTTCCCGCCGACCCAGCGCATCCGCCTGCCGATGCGGCCGGACAACCGCAGCCTCAACCTCTCGAACACGGTGGCGGTGGTGGTGTACGAAGCCTGGCGCCAGAACGGCTATGCCGGTGGCGCCTGAGCGGACTCAACAGTGTTACATCAATGTCGCGCAAGAACGACACATTGTGAATATTTCCACAAGATAGCGCGACAGTATCGGGCGAACAGGAGTACGCTGGTTCCATGCAGTTTTTGATCGGCGCCCCTGTTTTTGCTCGAGGTTTTACATGAAGAAGTTACTTTCCACCGGCGCCCTGCTCCTGTGCTGCACGGCCGCTCATGCCGACCCCACGGAGTCCATTTCCTGGGGCTTTTCCTTCAACGGCTTTTACGACAGTGTATCGGACAGCTTCCTGCCCGACGAGATCATCTCCGGCTCGTTCAAGGGCAATGACCTGGACAGTGACGGCGTGCTCGAAAAAGGCGAACTGCTGTCCCTGGTCGTGGGCGAGCTCGATTACATCGCCTGCGCGTCCACCAGCAACGATTACTACCAGTGCGGGGCAAGCAGTTTCGCGTTCTCGCCCGATGCCGGCCTGCACTTCAGCGTCGGCAGCTATGGGCAGGATCCGGAAGGCTGGGTCGGCGGCGGCCGCCTGATCACCACCGGCGACCAGCACTATGCCTACGACTTCAACCCCAACATGACGACCGAGCGCCACCTGTACTGGACCAGCGACACGCGCCTGAGCATGATGTCGCAGGCGCCCGAGCCGCACACCTGGGCGATGCTGGCGGCCGGCCTGCTCGGCCTGACCTGGCGCGTGCGCAGCCAGGCCCGGCGCGCCTAGCACCTTCTTACAGGGTGGGAATCAGGACCTTGTCGACGACGTGGATGACCCCGTTGCTGGCCCTGACGTCGACCGCAATGATCTTCGCCGGGGTTGCCGTGGTGTCGCGGATCGTGGGCGGGGTGCCGGCGCTGATCACGATGTTCTGGCCGGCCACCGTCGCCACCGGCGTGCCGAACGGGATCTGCGTGGACAGCACCTGGCCACTCACAACGTGATAGGTGAGCACGGTACGCAGCTGGGCGGCGCTCAGGTTCTGCGGCGCCGCTGCAAATGCGGCATTGTTCGGTGCGAACACGGTGAACGGGCCGGCCCCACTCAGCGTCCCCTGCAGGTTGGCGGCGACCACCGCGCCAACCAGTGAGCTGAACTGCGGATTGGCCTGCGCCATCTGGACAATGTTCAGCACCCCCGGCGGCACCAGTACCTTGTCGATGGCGTGGATCACCCCGTTGCTGGCCGGGACATTGGTGGTCGTAACGTTCGCCACCGTCAGGGCCGCGTCGGTAATCTTCACGCCGCCCGTGAAATCGAAGTTCAGCCGGGCCGGCGCGCCCGCATAGGTATAAGCGGTGGCCTGGGTGGCGCCGCCCGCGCTCAGGTCGGCGGCCAGCTTTTTACTGCCCAGCACGTGGTAGTTCAGGATGCTTTGCAAGGCGGCCGGCGGCAGGGCATTCACCATGGCAGTGGCGTCGGCGAAGCCCAGGCGCGTGGCCAGAGCGTTGAAGGCCTGGTCGCTCGGCGCGAACACCGTCAGCTGCGCAGCCGGATCCGACAGGGTGCCGGCGATGCCGGCCTTGGTTGCCGCGGCTACCAGGGCCGTGTAGCCGCCCTCGCTCGCGACCTGGGCAAGCGTCTTTTGCTGGGGCAGCGGGATGTCGTCGTCATCGTCGTCCCCGCCGCAACCGCTCAGGGACACAGACAGGGCCAGCGTTGCCAGCCCCAGCTTCAGGAAAGCGCGCACGTTCATGATGTTCTCCGGGTGAGTGATAAAAGCGGTTCATTGCCGCTCCTTCGGCAATGCCGTCCCGGATAATTATCGCGCCATGACCCGCATTTTCGGTTCGCGCACGACTCAATATCGGTTCATTATGAGAACAAACCGATATGAGTCGGTTCAAGCGGGCTTACTTGCCCCTGGTCTGCGCCAGGATGAAGGCATAGGTATCCGCCGCCTCCGCATCCTGCTGGGCACGGGTCGAGCCCATGCCATGTCCCGCATCAAAATCGACCCGCAGCAGCACCGGCTTGCCACTGGCGCTGGCCGCCTGCAGGCGCGCCGCCATCTTGGCCGGGTGGAAAGGCGCCACGCGCGGGTCGGTCACGCCGGTGGTGAGCAGCACGGCCGGATACTTGCCGCCGTCCTTTACCGCCTGGTAGCTGTCGATGCTCTTCAGGGCTTTATAGCCGGCCTTGTCGCGGATCGCGCCCCACTCCCCTTCTTCCCCATAGCCGTTCTGCTCCGCCACGTAGCGCAGCGGGTTGTGCCAGCCCACGCCCGAGACCACGGCCGCGAACAGGTCCGGACGCTCGGTCAGCGCCATGCCGGTCGGGATCCCGCCCGCCGAGCGGCCGCCGATGGCGGTGTGCGCCGGCGCCGTATAGCCTTCCTTGTGCATGTCCTCGACCACCGCGATCAGGTCGCGCCAGGTGTTCGGCTTGTTCTCCAGCTGGCCGGCGCGGTGCCAGTCGCGCCCGTACTCGCCGCCGCCGCGCACGTTGGCGAAGCCGACGATGGCGCCCTGGTCGATCAGGGCCAGCGAGCGGTTCACAAACGAAGGCGTATAGGCCGCGGCGCCATAGCTGCCATAGGCCGAGATGAAGGCCGGGTTGCGGCCGTCCTTTTTCAGGCCCTTTCGGTACACCAGGCTGTAGGGAATCTTCGTCCCGTCCTTCGCCGTGGCGAAGCGGCGCTCGGTGGTGTAGGCGCTGACGTCGATCGGCGGCTTCGGCGTCAGGCCCGTGTCGGTCACCTTGCCGGCGGCGTCGATGCTCCAGATGCCGGTCGGGGTCAGCCAGCCGGACAGCAGCATCAGTACCCCCGGCGTATTCGGGTCGGCGGCGAGCGTGCCCACCGTGCCGTCGAACGGCAGCGCAATAGTCGCCAGCTTGCCGTTGGCATCCAGGCGCAGCACGCGGCCGATGCCGCCGTCCATCGCGCGCAGGTAGAGGCCATCCTTGGCGCGCAACATGCCCTGGATGACCAGGCCGGACTCGGCCACCACTTCGCGCGCACTCCCGAGCGCCGGCGACTGCGCGGCAACCTTGACAATACGTCCGCGTGGATGCTTCAGGGTCGACAGCAGGTAGAGTTCGTCGCCGTGCACTTCGGCGCTCGTCACCTGGTCGGCGAAGTCGGTCACGTGGGTCCAGCGCGCCCTGCCCTTGAGCACATCCTGCAGCGGCGCGACCAGGAAGCGCTTTTCCTGGCGCACGTCGGTGATCATCAAGACGGCGTGGCGTGAATGCGGGGTGGCGAACACGTAGGGCGACTGGTTGCTTTCGTACTTGACGGCGCGGTCCAGGCCGCGCGCCATGAGGATGCGGTCCTTGGCCGGATCGTCGCCGACGCGGTGGAAACGGACACGCGAGTTCAGGTAGCGCTCCGGCGTGTTGACCTTGCCGGTCAGCTGGTTGTAGAAGAAGCCCGAGCTGTCCTCGAGCCAGCTGGGGTAGGCGGCCTGGGTATTGGCGATGCGCTCGGGCAGGATGGCGCTGCTGGCGACATCCATGATGTGCAGGACCGAATCCTCGCTGCCGTCCTTCGACAGGCCGTAGGCCAGCTTGCTGCCGTCGGGCGACGCGACCCACCAGTCCAGCGAATAGTGGCTGGTGGCGGTGTCGAGCGTGGTCGGGTCGACCAGCATCCGGCTCTTGCCGTTCTCCTGCACGAACAGCTTGTGATTGTTGGCGCCGGCCGGGCGCTGCTGATAGAAGCTGCGGGCGCCGGCGCGCTGGATGTCGGCCACCGCGGTGACGTCGCCGGAGAGCTGCTGGATGCGCGCCAGCAGCTCACCGCGCAGCGGCAGCGTGTCGAGCACCGAGCGGGTATGAAGGTTCTGGTTCTTCAGGAACGGCAGCCAGTCCGGGTCCTTGTCGTTTTCCATCCAGCGGTAGCGATCCACCACCTTTTCGCCGAAATGGGTATCGGTAACGGGTTCGACCCGGGCCACCGGTGGGGCTGCCGCTGCGGCGGCAGTCAGGGCGGCCAGGACGACACCGCTGAACAGACGAATCAGGCCAGACATGGGTTCTCCTCAGAAATATTGTCTTTCAATATTGCCATGGATCACCCAGATCTGGGAGCTTTAGCTGGCTTATTTGCCCACGACCTTCATCTGCTTCACCTCGAAGCTCGATTCGCCGAAGGTCTCCTTGTCGAATTCGCCGGTCAGCTCGACCACCGTGTTCTGGTCGACCTGTACGCCGGCAGGAAAGTGTTCGGCCTCGATCTCGACGGTGATCTTGCCGCTCGCGTCGGCGAATTCGTAGTCGTCGCCGCCCTTGTGGCTGAGCAGCTTGCCCTGCAGGCGCGCCTGCTGGTCGTCCTTGCCCTTGTCGAGCAGGTCCTTGGCCTTCATCAGCGGCACGCTGGTGGGGCCGGTATAGCCGGACGGCGCCGCCTTGGTCGAGGGCCCGGTATAGCCGGTCGGCTGGGCGATGGCGAAGGCCGGTGCGGCCAGCACGGTGGCGATGCAGGAAATCTGGAAAAGGCGTTTCATGAATGGCTCCTTGTGGGTTGCTGTGGACGCCATTACACCCAGCCGACATTAACCCGATCTTAAGGAACTGCCGGCCACTCCAGCGCTACGCCCAGTCCGCGTCCGCCCAGGCCGGTGCCGAAGCGCAGTTCGATGCCGTGCAGCTCGGCGATGCGGCGCACGATCGACAGCCCGAGTCCGCTGCCGCCCTCTTCCTGGCCGAGCACCCGGAAGAAGCGCTCCGTCAGGCGCGCCATGCTGGCGGCGTCGACGCCGGGGCCGTCGTCGCAGACCGAGATCCGGGCGCGTCCTGCATGGCGGGTGGCCGCGACCTCGACGCGGCTGCCGGCCGGGCAGTAGCGCAGCGCATTGGCGACCAGGTTACGCAGCACGATGCCCAGCATCTGGGGATTGGCCTCGACCCCATCGATGCCGCTGTGGAGATCGAGCACGATGCCGCGCCTTGCCGCCTCGTCGGCGAATTCTCGCCCCAGCTCCTCAAACAGGGGCCGCAGCGCGACCGGCTCGCGCGCCAGCTGGGCCTGCGCCAAGGGATCAAGGCGCGCCAGGGTCAGCAGGCTGTCGACCAGGGCGGTCAGGCGTGCGACGTCCTGGCGCAGCTTCATGAACGAGGCCGCGAGCTCCGGATGCCGGCGCTGCAGCAGCTGCACGTGCATGTGCAGGCCAGCCAGCGGGGTACGCAGCTCGTGGGCGGCATCCGCCGTGAAGCGGCGCTCGGCCTGCAGCGCCGCATCCAGGCGCCCCAGCACCTCGTTCAGGGCGCCGACGATGGGCAGCAGTTCGCGCGGCTGGCCCGCGACCTCCACCCGGGCCAGGTCGTCCGGCGTCTTGGCCGCGATCGCCGTGGCGGTGCGGCGCAGCGGCGCCAGCACGCGCCCGGTCAGCCACCAGCACAGCAGCGCCAGCAGCAGCAGGAAGCCGAGCACCGGCAGCCACAGGGCCTCGGCCAGTTCTTCCAGGATGTCGAAGCGCTTGGCGGCGCGCTGGCCGACCTGGACTTCGAAGCGGCGCGCCTCGTCGCGCACCACGAACACGCGCCAGCGCTCGCCGTCGACGCGCAGGTCGGCAAAACCATGCTCGTCTTCGAAGCCAGCGACGAAGGGACGCGCCGGCGCATCAGGCGTGCGCTGCAGCACCTTGCCGCCCGCCACGACCTGGTACTGCATGTCGACCCTGCGCACCTCTTCCCCCTGCGACGGGCGCGGCGGCAGCGGCGCCAGCAGGCCGCGGGCATCGAGGTCGGTGGTGGCCGCCATCAGCATGTAGGCCGACTCTTCGAGCGCATCGTCGAACACTTCGCCGGTCTCTTGCCAGGCGATCGCGGTGAGCGTGCCCAGGCTGGCCAGCCACAGCACGGTGCTGGCAGCCAGGATCGCGGCCAGCAGGCGCCGCCGCAGCGACCACGGCGCCTTAGGCATCTTCCTTCAGGCGGTAACCGAGCCCGCGCACG
This sequence comes from Massilia sp. IC2-477, assembly GCF_020707265.1. Lineage (GTDB taxonomy): Bacteria > Pseudomonadota > Gammaproteobacteria > Burkholderiales > Burkholderiaceae_D > Telluria. The sequence goes on along the minus strand of NZ_JAJFEQ010000001.1, from coordinate 40,807 downwards.
GTGACGATGCTGTCGCTACCAAATTTCTTGCGCAGGTTGTGGATGTAGACCTCGATGGCATTGCTCTCGACTTCCTCGCCCCAGCCATACAGGCTTTCCTCGATCTGGGCGCGGGTGACGATGCCGTTCCTGCGCTGCAGGAGCGCGAGCAGCACGTGGTATTCGCGCGCGGTCAGCGCCACCGGCTGGCCGTGCAGGCTGGCCTGGCGGGACTCGAGGTCGAGCGCGATGCCGGCGTGTGCGAGCACGTTGCTGGCCTGGCTGGCGCCGCGCCGTACCGCGGCGCGGATGCGGGCCGACATCTCTTCCAGCTCAAAGGGCTTGACCAGGTAATCGTCGGCGCCCAGGTCCAGCCCTTCGACCCGGTCGGACAGCGCGTTGAAGGCCGTGATCAGGATGACCGGCACGGTGTCGCCGCCGGCGCGCAGGCCGGCCAGCAGGGCGTCGCCGGACAGGCCCGGCAGGCCGCGGTCGAGCAGCACGCAGTCATAGCGGTGGGTCGCCAGCGCCGTCTGCGCCGAATCGCCGCGCCGCACCCAGTCCACCGCATGGCCGTCCAGACGCAGCCAGGCCTGGATCGTGTCGCCCAGCGAGGTGTCGTCTTCGGCCAGCAGGATGCGCATCCGGGTTCCTTGTAAGTAGAGGTGCGCCCATCTTGCCACGGACGCGGCAGGGCCGGCGCTACAGCAGCTGCGGCCCGCTGCCCTGGTCCGACAGGGAATCGAGCGGATTGCGCAGCCGGCAGGCCTCGATCGACAGGCAGCCGCAGCCGATGCAGTCATCCAGCTGGTCGCGCAGGCGGGTGAGCTGGGCGATGCGCGCGTCCAGCTCGCCGCGCCACAGGCGCGACAGGCGCGCCCAGTCGGCAGCGGTCGGCGTGCGCCCTTCCGGCAGCGAAGCCAGCGCTTCCCCGATCGCGGCCAGCGGAATGCCGATCCGCTGCGCCACCTTGATCACCGCCACCCGGCGCAGCACGTCGCGGCCATAGCGGCGCTGCTGGCCGCTGCTGCGCACGCAGTGGATCAGCCCCTTGGCCTCGTAGTAGTGCAGGGTCGACACCGGCACGCCGCTGCGCCGCGCCACCTCGCCCACCGTCAGCTGCTTCCCAATTTCCGCAGGGTCCAGTTTCGCCATGTTTTTCCTCTTGACCTCAAGTTAACTTGAGGTTTTACACTCGCCTGCACCGATTGACAAGCCCGAGGAGAAAACGATGATGGCAGCCTTGACGACTGCGCACAGCAACAAGAAGCTGGTTCGCACCCTGTACGACTGGATCAATGCGAGGAAGCTGGACGAGATGCAGGCGCTGATCGCGCCGGATTTCACGGGGCCGCGCGGCGAGCGCGGGCCGGCTGAATTCCGGGCCGGTATCGAGACCGTGCTGACCGGCTTTCCGGGCGTGCGCTTCGAGCTGCACGACGTGTTTGCCGAAGATGACCGGGTGGCGGTGCGCTGGACTTTCCGTGCGCCGCACGACGGGCGCTTCGCGGGCCTGCCGCCGACCCACGCACTGGTGACCCAGGAAGGCAATGTGATCTACCAGCTGCGCGAGGGCCAGATCGTGCGCGCCTGGGTACAGGTGGACCGCCTGGGCGTGCTGCAGCAGATTGGCGCCCTGCCGCCTTCGTTCGCCGACAGCCGCGCCGCGCGTCCGATCTAGGCGCGGCCGGATTCCTGCAGCATGTCGGCCACCACCTGGGCGGTAGCGCCATCCCAGTGCGCCAGCACGCGCTGCGGCACGCGGCCGAAGATGCTGGCCAGGCCGCTGCCGTCCCAGCGGTGCAGCGCAAAGGCGGGCTCGCCCTGCTCCACCAGCGGGCGGCCGTCCGGCTGCGCGGCATCCATGGGGGTGAAGGCCAGGCTCAGGTCGGACGACGAAGACGGACAGGTCGCGACCTGCCGTCCCTGCCAGCGAAACACGCCGCCCAGGTGCACGTGGCCGGTGCAGATGGCGGCAATCGGCGCGCCCTGCAGCGCGGCGTCCAGGCGCGCGATCCACGCTTGATCTGGTCCCGGGTCGATCCACGGCAGGCCGACGTCGACCGGCGGATGGTGCAGGAAGACCAGCGCCGGCTTGTTGCCGCCATCCTGTAGCGCCTGGCGCAGCCACCCTGCGCGCGACGCGCAGAAGGCGCCGCCATGGCGCCCCTCTTCCAGGCTGTCGAGGACGACCAGGCGCAAGCCGCCGAGATCCGTCACGCCCTGCACGAAACCTTCCGTGAAATGGCTGTCGCCGAACACGCTGCGGAAGTGCGCGCGGTCGTCGTGGTTCCCCAGCGCGAAGCGCACAGGCTGCGGCCACGCCGCCAGTGCCTCCTGCAGCTGCCGGTAGCTCTCGATCGCCCCGTCGTCGGCAAGGTCGCCGCTCAGCACCAGCAGGTCGGGCAGCGGGCGCAGCGCGGCCAGGTGGGCGAGCACGCGCGTAAAACGGGCCAGGTTCGGATGGGCAGGGTCCGCATGCAGGTGCAGGTCGGTGACTTGGGCGATCAGCATGCGGACTCCTTGTGGATGTGCGGAAGCGCCACAGTTTCCGATAAAGTCGGGCGCAGAAAGTTTCCGTGTGGCATCAGATTATATAATCCCTGCTCCGCTTGTCCTTGGATCTGTCGCACCATGTCTTCCATGTTGATCTCCCGCGCAGCCACCTGCGCCCTGTTCCTCACTCTTGGCGCGTCAAGCGCCGCTCAGGACGCCGCTCCCGAGCAGACCGTCCGCAGCACGGCCCGCATCCGCCTGTTCGGCCAGAACGGCGTGCTGGTCGACTTCTACCAGAACAGCAACTGCGTCGGCGGCAACGCGCAGAAGACCCGGGTGTCGGGCGGCGCGGGCGACGCCTTCTCCTCCTTGTTCGGCCGTGCCAGGAACACCTCGATCGGCATGAAGGACACCCCGAATACCGAGAACCTGTTCAGGCGGGACGGCGTGGCATCGAAAGCCTACTTCCGCGAATACGAGATCCCGGCCGACCAGCCGGTATCGCTGCGCATGGCCTTCCAGAGCGGCCCCGGCGTTGGTGTCCGTTGCAGCAATCTCGGCGGAACCTTCACGCCGGCAGCCGGCAAGGATTACGAAGTCGCCCTCGAGCGCCAATCGGGCCAGTGCGTGGCCGTGGTCCAGGAAATCCGCCAGGACGAGGCGGGCAAGGTGACGATGCAGGACGTCCAGACCGCCCCGACGGCGGACTGCAAATAAGGCCTACCCGGCCCGCACTTTCTTCAGCAGCTTGGTGGTCGAGCGGTCATGCTCGAAATCGATGGCCACGGCGCGCCCGCCGTAGGCCAGCACGGCCTGCCCTTCCGGGATTTGCGTCATGTCGTAATCGCCGCCCTTGGCGTAGATCTCGGGCCGCGCTTCGAGCACCACTTCGAGCGCGGTGTCTTCGCCGAAGTCCACCACCAGGCTGACCGACTCCAGCGCCGCCAGCACCGCCATCCGGTCGGCCAGCCCATTGAGCGGGCGGTCATCGCCCTTGCCCAGGCGCTTGACCGAGGCGTCGGTATTGGCCGCCACCACCAGCGAGGCGCCCAGTTCGCGCGCCTGCGCGAGATAGGTCACGTGGCCGCGGTGCAGGATGTCGAACACCCCGTTGGTCAGCACCACCGGCTTGGGCAGTGCGGCGATACGCTGCGCCAGCTCGGCGCGCGTGCAGATCTTGTTTTCGAATGGGGCCATAAAAATTCTTAAGTAGTAGGTGCGTCGTCTTGCGGTTCTGCCTCGATCGCCATCGAGAGCTCGCTGGCGCGGCCGGCAGCGCCGTCCGGGCCCTTGCGCTCGCCCGAGAGTTTGATCTGCAGGCGCAGGCCGTTGGCCGAGTCGGCGTTGCGGATCGCTTCGTCGTAGCCGATGTAGCCCTTGTTATAGAGCTCGTACAAGGCCTGGTCGAAGGTGCACATGCCGAGCTCGCGCAACTTGTGCATGATCTCTTTGATATTCTGGAAGTTCCCCTTCAGGATCATCTCGCTGATGGTCGGCGTGTTCAGCAGGATCTCGATGGCCGCCTTGCGGCCCTTGCCGTCTTCCGTCCGAATCAGGCGTTGCGAGACCACCGCACGCAGATTAGACGACAGGTCCATCAGGAGCTGGTTGCGGCGCTCTTCCGGGAAGAAGTTGATGATGCGGTCCAGGGTCTGGTTCGCATTGTTGGCGTGCAGGGTGCCCAGGCACAGGTGGCCGGTCTCGGCAAAGGCGATCGCGTGTTCCATGGTCTCGGTGTCGCGGATCTCGCCGATCAGGATCACGTCCGGCGCCTGGCGCAGGGTGTTCTTCAGGGCGTTGTGCCAGGAATGCGTGTCCACGCCCACTTCGCGGTGCGTGACCAGGCAGTTCTTGTTCTTGTGGACGTACTCGACCGGGTCTTCCACCGTGATGATGTGGCCAGCCGAATGGCTGTTGCGGTAGTCGATCATGGCCGCCAGCGTGGTGGACTTGCCGGAGCCGGTGCCGCCGACCACCAGCACCAGGCCGCGCTTGGTCATCACGACCTCTTTCAGCACTTCAGGCAGGTCGAGCTTCTCGAAATTCGGGATCTCGGATGCGATGGTACGCACCACCATGCCCACGCTCTGCTGCTGCACGAAGACGTTGACGCGGAAGCGGCATACGCCGGGCAGCGAAATCGCGAAATTGCACTCCATCTCGGCCTCGAACTCCGCACGCTGGCGCTCGTTCATCAAGGAAAGGGCCAGGGCCCGCGTGACCTCGCCGGACAGGCGCTGCTGGCTCAGGGGCTTCATGGCGCCCTGGTGCTTCATGCTGGGAGGGAAATCGCTGGAGATGAACAGGTCCGAACCGCCCTGATGGTGCATCACCGTCAGCAACTTGTGGATATAGGCCTGGGCTTCCGCCGGGCCGAAGGTCGACGACATGGGGTTCCTCTTGAGAACGCGGGTGAAAATCCTGCGAGGCAATTATATCGACTATGATTCGCCCATCGTTCCACTTTTATGAAATCCTGGCTGACTAAATGCCAACATTGTGTCAGGATGACCGGTAAAGACAGCCGTGACATCCTGGGACCCGTAGCCTATGACACTGACCGAGCTGAAATACATCGTCGCCGTCGCGCGCGCCAAACACTTCGGCCATGCCGCCGAAGCCTGCTTCGTTGCCCAGCCTACCCTTTCCGTCGCCATCAAGAAGCTCGAGGACGAACTCGGCGTCACCTTGTTCGAACGCGGTGGTTCCGAAGTCTCCGTCACGCCCCTGGGCGCGCAGATCGTGGCCCAGGCCGAGCGGGTGCTGGAGCAGACCGCGGCCATCAAGGAGCTGGCGAAACAGAACAAGGATCCGCTGGCCGGCCCGCTGCGCCTCGGCGTGATCTACACCATCGGACCCTACCTGCTGCCGCCTTTGGTCAAACGCCTGATCGACACAGTGCCGCAGATGCCGCTGGTGCTGCAGGAGAACTACACGCACAAGCTGCTCGAACTGCTGCGCCAGGGCGAGCTCGACGCCGCCATCGTGGCCCTGCCGCTGCCCGAGCACGGCATGTCGATGCAGACCCTGTACGACGAACCCTTCGTGGTGGCGATGCCGCGCTCGCACCCCTGGGCCAAGCGCAAGGAAATCCCGGCCGACGACCTGAAGCTGGAAACCATGCTGCTGCTGGGCGCGGGCCACTGCTTCCGCGACCAGGTGCTGGAAGTGTGCCCGGAGATGGCGCGCTACTCCTCGCCGGGCAATGGCATGCAGCGCACCTTCGAAGGCTCCTCGCTGGAGACGATCCGCCACATGGTCGCGAGCGGCATCGGCCTGACCGTGCTGCCGCGCGCCTCGGTGGCCGACATGCACGACCCCAACGGTCTGCTCACCTATGTCCCCTTCGCCCACCCAGCCCCCTCGCGCCGCGTGGTCATCCTGTGGCGCAAGAGCTTTACGCGGCGTGCTGCCATCGATGCGGTGGCCCAGGCCGTTGCCGAATGCAAGCTGCCGGGTGTGGAGATGGTGACGCTGGAAGCCGCGGCCTGAGCAGGCCGTAGGGTGGGCGGCTCCACCCGACGATCTGCCGGACGCTTGCATGAACGCCGCCCACGCGGTCAAGCGGCTCAAGAAAGCCGTTTCGTCTGCTCTTCAGCCTGTGAACGCGTGGGCGGCATTAACGCCAACCTTATTCGACTTCCCCGGTGGAGCCGCCCACCCTACGGGGGAGCGACCGGGCCAGCTGGCGGTCCAGCGCATTGGCAAAATTCTGGCGGTCGGCCTGGCTGAAAGCGGGCGGCCCGCCGGTATCGACGCCGCTGCCGCGCAGCTCTTCCATGAAGGCGCGCATGGTGAGCTGCTGGGCGATGGTGTCCTTCGTGTACCACTCGCCGCGCGGATTGAGCGGCAGCCCGCCCTTGTCCAGTACCTGCGCCGCCAGTGGAATATCTCCCGTCACGACGATGTCGCCGCTTTGTACGCGCGCGACGATCTCGGCGTCGGCCACATCGGGCCCGCTGGGCACCTGCAGGGCGCGGATGAAGCGCGAGCCGGGCACCCGCATCAGCTGGTTGGCCACCAGCGTGACTTCGATCTGCAGGCGCTCGGCCACGCGGAACAGGATGTCCTTGATGACGCCCGGGCAGGCGTCGGCATCGACCCAGATGTGCATTGTTCAGAAGGCTTGTCGGAAAACTGCATTGTACCGGCAAGCCCCCTGCTTCTCAGTCTTGCTTGCGGCGGCGTGCGGCCATCAGGCCGGCCATGCACAGCATCGGCAGCAGCAGCGCCGCGGTCGAGGGCTCCGGCACGGTGGCGGTGATGCTGAAGCTGTCGCCGGCACGCAGGCCGCTGGTGGCCAGCAGCCAGTCCTGGCCGCCGCCCAGCACATTACCGAACTGGAACTCGGCATATTCCGGACGGCCGAAGCTGATGCCGGTCGCGAAGGGGCTGGCATCGATCCGGCCCACCGTGCCGAAGCTCGGGGTCACGCTGCCCGGGGCGCCGGTGAAGCTGATGCCCTGCAGGCTGAAGGTGAAGCGGCTCAGATCCGCGCCGGCCAGGTTGCGCACCAGGGCGTTGAAGGCGAGCGGACCTTGCAGGTCGGCCTCTTCCAGCACGAAGTTCAGGGTGCTGCCGCTGAAATCTGCCAGGTCGAGGTCGAAGGACACCAGGCCAGTGCCGCTGTAATCGGTGACGAGGTTCGAGCCGGTGCTGGTGGTCAGGACCACGGCGTTGGCGGCGCAGGACAGGGTCAGGCCTGCAAGCACGGTAAACAGTTTAGTGAGTTTCATGAGAAAAGCTCCGAATGAGTAAAGGTCTTACAACGGGCCCTTGGCCCAGGGACCGGTAATCGCGAAGGTCACGCCCGGGGTCTGGATGTTGACGAACAGGTAGCGGCCGGTCGGGTCGAAGCAGGCGCCGGCGAATTCGTTGCCGCGCTGGTCGCCCGCGAGCGAGCCCAGCTTGCCAGCGCCCTGCAGCTGGGCGCTGGTCAGATTGATGTTGTTCTTGGCGAAGATGTAGGCGTCGCCCTGGCCGGTGATACCCATCAGGCGCTGGCCGAAGCCGAAGGGGTCGGTGGCGGCGGTCGAGGCGTCCTCGCAGATCAGGATGGCGTTGCGCGGGCTGACAGTCAGGTTGTCGCCCATGTTGCCCACCAGCTGGCTCGGGCTCGAGTAGATGCACTTGAGGCGCTGGGTTGCCAGGTCGAGCTCCCAGATGCTGCCGCGCTGGACCGCGCCGCCCGAGGTATCCATCACGTACATCTTGCCCTGGGCGTACCAGATGCCCTCGCCGCGGTTCATGCGCGCCGCGCCCTGCACCCAGCCCTGCACGAAGGGGCCGGCCGCACCCGTGATGCGCACGCCGCTCGGGCCCGTGGCGTCGCCGCGGTTGGCGTCCGGGTCGGCGATGCTGACCCATTCCAGCTCATACACCGAGTCCACTGGCACGTTGGCCAGGTTGGCGTTGTTGATGCCCTTGACCTTGGCCATCTGCAGCACGCCGCCCATGGCCAGGCTGCCTGGGGCACCGGTCTTGATGTCCGGGACGTAGCGGTAGAAGCCCGACTTGCCGGACGAATCCTCGGTCTGGTAGACGATGCCGGTACTTGGATCGACGGCGGCAGCTTCGTGGGCGAAGCGGCCCATGCCGATGATCGGCTGGCCGGTGGTGAGCGCCGGGTCGGCATGCACTTCGAACACGTAGCCATGCTTCTTGCCGGCGGTGCCGACGGCGTCCGAGCCGACTTCCTCGCAGGTGAGCCAGGTGCCCCAGGGGGTGATGCCGCCGGCACAGTTGGTCTGGGTGCCGCCCAGGCTCGGGGTCATGCTGACCCAGTTACCGTCGCGGAACAGCAGGTTGGTGGTGCCGCCGCCGAACTTGTTGGTCGAGCCGCCGCCGGTGGTGCCGCTGTCGTAGACGCCGACCGCGTTCAGGAAATTGCTCGGCGAGGTGCCGCCGATCTCGTGGTTACGGACCAGCACCAGCTCGGTGCTGCGGCCGACCTTGCGCGTCAGGACCACGCCCATGCCGTCGTGGCCGCCGGGGCAGGTCTTACCGTCGGTCATCAGGTCGCCGCGCCAGCCGAAGCTTTTATAGGTGAAGCCGGCCGGCAGCTGCAGCAGCGGCAGGCCGGTCGTGATGTCGTTGACCGGGGCGATCGCGCCGTAGGGGCTGTCGACCAGGGTGGTGGCGCCGTTGGCGGCCATGGCCTGCTGCGACTGCAGCGCGGCGAAGGCGCCGACGAAAGGGAGCGCGGTGGAGCCGGCCAGGCCCTTGAGCAGGTTGCGGCGGGTGGACGAAATGTGCTTGTCAGTCATGGGTACATCTCCGAATGGATGATCGAGAGGGGGAGCCGATGCATTTAAACAAACAAAAATGTCGGCTCCATGACAACAAAATGGCAACTTTCCGAATCCGACGAGCAGGGCCGCCTCTCGCGCCAAAAGGCTTTAGAATCCCTGTCTTCTGCTCAACAGTTCTTGCCTGACAAGACCAACCCCATGAACAAGCTGGCGCTCTACTTCCGCCTGGTCCGTGCCGACAAGCCGATCGGCATCCTCCTGCTCCTGTGGCCGACCCTCTGGGCCTTGTGGATGGCCTCTGGCGGGGTGCCGGATTGGCAGGTGCTGGTGATCTTCGTGCTCGGCACGGCGCTGATGCGCTCGGCCGGTTGCGCCATCAACGACTACGCCGACCGCGACTTCGACAAGCACGTCAAGCGCACCGTCGACCGCCCGCTCACCGCCGGCAAGATCCGCGGCTGGGAAGCGGTGATGGTGGCGGCGGTGCTGTCGCTGATCTCCTTCCTGCTGATCCTGCCGCTCAACACGCTCACCAAGCAGCTCTCGGTGGCGGCCCTGATCGTGGCCGGCACCTACCCCTACTTCAAGCGCTTCTTCGCCATTCCCCAGGCCTACCTCGGCATCGCCTTCGGCTTCGGCATCCCGATGGCCTTCGCCGCCGTGCAGGGCACGGTGCCGGCGGTGGCCTGGTGGCTCCTGGTGGCGAACGTGTTCTGGGCGGTCGCCTACGACACCGAGTACGCGATGGTCGACCGCGACGACGACCTCAAGATTGGCATCCGCACCTCGGCCATCACCTTCGGCCGCTTCGACGTGGCCGCCGTCATGCTGTGCTACGGCGCGGCGCTGGCAATCGACCTGGTGTGCGGCTGGTACCTGGGACTGCGCTGGTGGTTCGTGGGCGGCATCGTGGTCGCGGCCGGCATCGCCCTCTACCACTACACCCTGATCCGCCACCGCGAGCGGATGGCCTGCTTCAAGGCCTTCCGCCACAACAACTGGCTGGGCGCCGCACTGTTCATTGGTGTCGCACTCGACTATGCAATCAGGTAATATTGCACAAAAGGCATTCAACACCCACTTCACGAGGCCCTACCATGATGGAAAAGATCCCTACCCAAACCGGCACCCGCGAGCAACTGATGTCGGACCTGAAGACCGTGATCCAGGACGCCGAAGCCTGGCTGCGCAACGGCGGCAACCTGACCGGTGAGGAGCTGAAGGCGGCCAAGGCCAAGTTCGAGCAGACCCTGTCGACCGCCAAGGAAAGCCTGGGCGAGTACCAGCAGACCGTGGTCGAGAAGACCAAGGAAGCAGCGCGCGTCACCGACGAATACGTGCACGAGAACCCGTGGAAGTCGGTGGGCCTGGGTGCCGCCGTCGGCGTGGTCGTCGGCATGCTGATCGCGCGCCGCTAATCATGAGCATCAAGGCGGCAGCTGGAAGGATCGTGGCCAACGTGCTCGACCTGGCGCGCACGCGCCTCGAGCTGGCCGCCATCGAACTGCAGGAAGGCGCGCACCGCCTGCTCGGCTATCTCGTCTGGGCCCTGGCCGCGGCGGTGCTGGGACTGTTCGCGCTCGGCCTCGTCATCCTGTTCGTGCTGGTACTGTTCTGGGACACGCACCGCCTGGCGGCGGTGGGCGGCATGGCCGTCCTGTTCATCCTGGGCACCCTGTTCGCCGTGACGAAACTGCGCGCCGGCCTGGCCGCACGTCCGCCGATGCTGCCGGCCACGCTGGCGGAATTGCGCAAGGACGCCGCGGCCCTGAAGGGAGAAGAGGCCAATGGCATCTGAATCCACCCTCGCAGCGCGGCGCGAAGCGCTGGTGGCGCGCTGCGCCGACCAGCGTGCACTGCTGGCGTACGACGTCGCCACGCTGTCCTCGCCCGATACGCTGGGGCTGATTCCGGCCTACGCGCTGCGCCATCGGAAGACGGCGCTGATCGTGGGCGGCGTCGCAGCCGGTCTGTTCCTCACCAAACCCAAGTGGGCGGTGGGCAGCGTAACGGCGGTGGTCTCGGCCTACAAGCTGGTCCAGAGGCTGCTGCCTGTGCTCAGGTGGCGCGGCTTCGAAGTGCACTGAACGCGTGGGCGGGGAACCCGCCCACCCTACGAGTCCTTACCTAACTCGTCGCCCAACTCGCGTCCACGCGCCGCGGCGGCCTTCATGGCCGCGACGATCGCTTCCTTCACGCCCGACTCCTCCATGCTGCTGATCGCCGCATGCGTGGTACCGCCTTTCGAGGTGACGCGCTGGCGCAGGGTTTCGACCGGGTCGCCCGACTGCGCCGCCAACTGGGCCGCACCGGTAAACGTGGCCACGGCCAGCTGCCTACCCTGCTCCGCATCCAGGCCCATCTCCAGGGCTGCCTGCTGCATCGCTTCCAGGAAGTAGAAGACATAGGCCGGGCCGCTGCCCGACACCGCCGTCACCGGATCGATCAGGGATTCTTCCTTCAGCCACACGGTCTGTCCGACCGCGCGCATCACCTTGTCGGCAGCCTGGCGCTGGACTTCGTCCACTTCGCTGCCCGCCACCATGCCCGTGATGCCCATGGCGATCAGGGCCGGCGTGTTCGGCATCGAGCGCACGATACGGGTGTAGCCGCCCAGCCAGCGGCCCAGGTCGGCGATGCGGATGCCGGCCGCGATCGACAGCACCAACGGCTGGGCGCCCAGCAGGGGCTTGAGGCTGGCCGCCACTTCGCGCATCTGCTGCGGCTTTACCGCCAGTACCACCACGTCGGCGGCGCCGACCTGCACGTCGATGGTCGAGGCCGTGCTGACGCCGTACTGGCTCGCCAGGCGCTCCAGCGCTTCCGGGTTCGGGTCCACCACGTGCAGGCTGCCGGCGCCGGTGAGTTGGCCGGCCAGGCCGGCGATCAGGGCCGTGGCCATGTTGCCGCCGCCGATGAATGCAATCTTCATGTACTTCCTTTATTCGTAATGGCGGGCGCCGAAGATGGCGCTGCCGATGCGCACGATGGTCGCGCCTTCCGCGATCGCGGCTTTGAGGTCGCCCGACATCCCCATCGACAGGGTGTCGAGGGCCAGGCCGCTTTTTTGCAGTCCCTCGTACAAGCCACGCAGGCGGGCAAAGGCGGCGCGCTGCTCGGCCTCGATGGTCGTGGGTTCGGGAATCGCCATCAGCCCGCGCAGGCGCAGGTTGGGCAGCGCGGCCACCTGGCGCGCGAGTTCCGGCAGCTCGGCCTCGCTCGCGCCGCTCTTGCTCGCTTCGCCGCTGATGTTCACCTGCAGGCAGATGTCGAGCGGGCCCAGTTCCGGCGGGCGCTGTTCGGACAGGCGCTGGGCGATCTTCAGGCGCTCCACCGTATGCACCCACTGGAAGCTGGCCGCGATCGGACGCGTCTTGTTGCTCTGGATCGGGCCGATGAAATGCCAGCTGACGGGTGTTTCCGGTTGCAGGCGCGCCACTTCCTGCATCTTGTCGAGGGCTTCCTGCAGGTAGTTTTCGCCGAAGGCGCGCTGTCCCGCAGCCATCGCCTCGACCACGGCCTCCGCAGGGAAGGTTTTGGAAACGGCCAGCAGCTGGACCGTTTCGCGCCCCCTGTTGGACGCAGCGCAAGCGGCCGCGATTGTCGCTTCGACAGCTTGCAAGTTCTCGGCGATTATGGACATAATGATTTTCTGTAGGAAATATTTTGAGTCGAGACGAGGACCTTCGCCTGGGCTCCATTCACGCTCTGGATTATAAGACAATGGACATTTCGGAACTCCTCGCCTTCTCGGTCAAGAACAAGGCCTCGGACCTGCACCTCTCGGCCGGGCTGCCGCCGATGATCCGCGTGCACGGTGACGTGCGCCGCATCAACCTGCCGCCGCTCGAGCACAAGGACGTGCACGGCATGATCTATGACATCATGAACGACGGCCAGCGCAAGCAGTACGAAGAAGTGCTTGAGTGCGACTTCTCGTTCGCGATTCCGGGCCTGGCGCGCTTCCGCGTCAATGCCTTCAACCAGGAGCGCGGCGCGTCCGCGGTGCTGCGTACCATTCCGTCCAAGATCCTGTCGCTGGAAGAGCTGAATGCGCCGAAGATCTTCGCCGAACTGGCCCTGAAGCCGCGCGGCCTGGTGCTGGTGACCGGTCCGACCGGTTCCGGCAAGTCGACCACGCTGGCGGCGATGGTGAACCACCTCAACGAGAACGAGTACGGCCACATCCTCACCATCGAGGACCCGATCGAATTCGTGCACGACTCCAAGAAGTGCCTGATCAACCAGCGCGAAGTCGGCCCGCACACCCTGTCGTTCAACAACGCGCTGCGCTCGGCGCTGCGTGAAGACCCGGACTGCATCCTGGTGGGCGAGCTGCGCGACCTGGAAACCATCCGCCTGGCCCTGTCGGCGGCGGAGACCGGCCACCTGGTGTTCGGCACCCTGCACACTTCCTCGGCCGCCAAGACCATCGACCGTATCGTCGACGTGTTCCCGGCGGAGGAAAAGGAAATGGTGCGCGCGATGCTGTCGGAGTCGCTGCAGGCCGTGATCTCGCAGACCCTGCTCAAGACGAGGGATGGTTCGGGCCGCGTGGCGGCGCACGAGATCATGATCGGCACCCCGGCGATCCGCAACCTGATCCGCGAAGCGAAGATCGCGCAGATGTATTCGAGCATCCAGACCGGCAGCAACGTCGGCATGCAAACGCTCGACCAGAACCTGACCGACCTGGTGCGCCGCAACGTGATCTCGAGCGCCGCGGCCCGCGCAGCTGCAAAAATCCCCGAAAACTTCCCAGGCTAAGGACTGGCATGGAACGCGACCAGGCATCCAAATTCATGTTCGACCTGCTGCGCCTGATGACCAGCAAGGGCGGGTCGGACCTGTTCATCACGGCCGGCTTCCCGCCAGCGATCAAGATCGACGGCAAGATGACGCCGGTGTCGAGCCAGGCCCTGACCGGCAGCCACACGGCCGACCTGGCGCGCGCCATCATGAACGACAAGCAGGCCGCCGGCTTCGAGCTGACCAAGGAATCGAACTTCGCGATCAGCCCGGGCGACCTGGGACGCTTCCGCGTCTCGGCCTTCATGCAGATGGGCTGCGTCGGCATGGTGCTGCGCGTGATCACCACCACCATCCCGAAATTCGAAGACCTCGACCTGCCGGAAGTGCTGAAGGACGTGATCATGACCAAGCGCGGCCTGGTCATCATGGTCGGCGCCACCGGCTCCGGTAAATCGACCACGCTGGCGGCCATGGTCGGCTACCGCAACGAGAACAGCTACGGCCACATCATCACGATTGAGGACCCGGTGGAGTTCGTGCACCCGCACCGCAACTGCGTGATCACCCAGCGCGAAGTGGGCGTGGACACCGACAGCTTCGAGGCAGCGCTGAAGAATTCGCTGCGCCAGGCGCCGGACGTGATCCAGATCGGCGAGATCCGCGACCGCGAGACCATGGAGCATGCGATCGCGTTCGCGGAAACCGGCCACCTGTGCCTGGCTACCCTGCACGCCAACAGTTCCAACCAGGCCTTGGACCGCATCATCAACTTCTTCCCCGAAGAGCGTCGCCAGCAGCTCCTGATGGACCTGTCGCTCAACATGAAGGGCCTGATCTCGCAGCGTCTGGTCCCGAAGAAGGAAGCCAAGGGTCGCGTGGTGGCGATGGAGATCCTGTTGAACTCCCCGCTCATCTCCGACCTGATCTTCAAGGGCGATGTCCACGAGATCAAGGAGATCATGAAGAAGTCGCGCGAGCTGGGCATGCAGACCTTCGACCAGGCCCTGTTCGACCTGTACGAGGCGGACAAGATCAGCTACGAAGATGCGCTACGCAATGCCGATTCCGTGAACGACCTGCGCCTGAACATCAAGCTCAATTCCAAACACGCCAAGAACCGCGATTTCTCGGCCGGGATGGACCACCTCGGCATCGTCTGATCCTGGCCTTGCCAGACCGCGAACGGGGCGCCACGGCGCCCCGTTCGTTTTGCGGCACCGTGCCCGACAATCTGACAATGACTGTTGTAGGTTTGTAACAGATTCAAAGAAAACCTAAATTGGCCCGACCACTTACATCGGCATATTTACGAGAAGATCAGGGTGAATTGCACCATTTTGGAATAAAAATGCACCAAATACGTTCACAATAGTGACACGTGGTCACAAATGTTTCTACTTGGAACTAATTATCGTCATTGATATCGTTGCGTCGAGTGCCGTCATTCGCCGGCTCGCTACCCAATCGACACATGACCATTAAAGAAACGACCCTTGAAGCCCTGGCATTCACGCTCGGCCAGGAAGAGTACGGTGTCGACATCCTGAAAGTGCAGGAAATCCGTGGCCAGGATCCGGTTACCCGGATCGCCAATGCCCCGGAATTCGTGAAGGGTGTCGTCAACCTGCGCGGCGTGATCGTTCCAATCATCGATCTGCGCATGCGCTTCGGCATGCCGGTCCCGGCCAAGGGCGCAGCCGATGTCGTCATCGTCCTGAATATCGCCAACCGGGTGATCGGCATGATGGTCGACGGCGTCTCCGACGTGGTCCGTCTCGGCTCCGACGACATCCGTCCGGCGCCGCAGATGGGCAGCGCTTTCGAGACCGACTTCCTGCTCGGCCTCGGCACCATTGACGAACGCATGCTGATCCTGCTCGACATCGAGCGCCTGCTGTCGTCGGAAGAACTCGGCCTGGTCGAAGGCCTCGCCGCATAACAATTATATTTACGGAAACAACATGTTTAATCGAATGAAAGTCGGTACCCGACTGATCGCAGGCTTCCTGGTCCTGACCCTGCTCGGCGCCATCGTGGCCGCCATCGGCATCTTCAACATGTCGAAGATGAACGAGCGCACCAAGGCGCTGTACGAAAAGGAGCTGCTCGGCATCTCCTACGCCAAGGAAGCCAACATCAACCTGATCTACGTCGGCCGCACGCTGCGCAACGTGATGCTGGCCTCGTCCGACCAGCAGCGCCAGACGGCACTGGCCAAGCTGGAAGCGGACAGCGGCCTGCTCAAGTCCAACCTCGACAAGGCGCGCCCACTGTTCTACTCCGAAAACGGCAAGCGCCTGTTCGCCCAGGTGGAAGCCGACGTGAACGAGTACCAGGCGCGCGTTGCGCAGGCCGTGGCCCTGGTCAAGACCGACGCTCTGCAGGAAAGCCGGGCCTCGATCGACTACCTGTTCGGCACCGTGGCGCCGGCGGCCAACGCGGCCGACAACCGCATGACCGAGCTCAGCAAACTCAAGGAGCAGAATGCCGTCGCTGCCGCCGAGGACGCCGCCTCGCTGTACCAGTCGAGCCGCACCATGATGCTGCTGCTGGTGCTGGGCAGCGCGGCGGTCGGTGTCGGCCTGGGCGTCCTGATCACGCGCAGCCTGACCCGCCAGCTGGGCGGCGAACCAGCTTATGCCGGCGACATCGCAAGCCGCATCGCCGGCGGCGACCTCACAGTCGAGGTCGCACTGCGCGATGGCGACAAGTCGAGCATGCTGTTCGCCATGAAGCGCATGCGCGACAGCTTGGCACAGATCGTCGGCGAAGTGCGCCATGGCACCGACGCCATCGCCTCGGCCTCGAGCCAGATCGCCACCGGCAACCTCGACCTGTCTTCGCGCACCGAAGAGCAGGCCAGCTCGCTGGAAGAAACCGCGTCCTCGATGGAAGAACTGACCTCGACCGTCCAGCAGAACGCCGACAATGCGCGCCAGGCCAACGGTCTGGCCGCCACCGCTTCGGAAGTGGCCGGGCGCGGCGGCATGGTGGTCTCGCAGGTGGTCGATACCATGGCCTCGATCAACGACTCGTCGAAGAAGATCGTCGACATCATCGGCGTCATCGACGGCATCGCCTTCCAGACCAACATCCTGGCGCTGAACGCGGCGGTGGAAGCGGCGCGCGCCGGCGAACAGGGCCGCGGCTTCGCAGTGGTAGCGTCGGAAGTGCGCACCCTGGCGCAGCGCTCGGCCGCGGCGGCCAAGGAAATCAAGGTCCTGATCGACGATTCGGTGAGCAAGGTCGATGTCGGCGCCAAACTGGTCGACCAGGCCGGCGCTACGATGGACGAGATCGTCGACAGCGTACGCCGCGTTACGGACATCATGGGCGAGATCAGCTCGGCCAGCGTGGAGCAGACTTCGGGCATCGAGCAAATCAACATGGCGATCAGCCAGATGGACCAGGTGACCCAGCAGAACGCTTCGCTGGTGGAAGAAGCCGCAGCGGCGGCCGAATCGCTGCAGGATCAGGCCGGCAAGCTGTCCCAGCTGGTGTCGGTGTTCAAGCTCGACGCGCAGGCACAGGCGCGCAGCGTGGCCGCCCCGGCGCCGCGCGCCAGCGTCGCCACCCGCCTGGTCGCGCCCGCCGTGCGTCCGGCAGCGCGTCCGGCAGCGCGCAAGGCGGCTCCGACGGCCGAGGTGCGCGACGAGGAATGGGAAACCTTCTAAGCCGCCCGTCATCCCCCTCCGCCGCGTGCGTCCTGCACGCGGCCAGTGCGGCCGCTATGCCGGCCGCATTCTTTTTTCCGCTTTCACTGCCCGCCGGTCTGAGTTGCTAGAATTTAACTTTTGACCACGCTTCGGAGCAGCCTTTGGAACACGAAAGCCATCACCACCACCATCCCCACGGCACCGGCCTGCGCTGGCTCGACATCACCCTCGGCGTCGCCGCCGGCGTCGTCTCGCTGGTGTCGCTCTGGCTGGGCCTGCACTCGGCGCACTCGATGGAGCAGCTGGTGGCGTCGAACAGTTATCCCTACCTCGAAATCGGGCGCTCGACCCACGTGATCCCGCAGAACGGCGCCGAATCCGAGATCCGGCGCAAGTTCGAATACGAGCTGCTCAACGAAGGCATCGGCCCTGCCCGCGTGGAATGGGTGGAACTGACGTACAAGGACAAGCCGATGCGCGACATGCAGGCGCTGGTTGAGGCCTGCTGCAGCAAGGACGCGAAGGGCAATGGCCTCCACACGCGTGGCAACGTGTCGAACGCGCTGATCCGGCCGGGAGCATCGCTGGTCATGATGTCATGGGTCGAGCCGAATACACCGAGCGTCCAGTTCGACGGCCTGCACGAGGCGATGAAGCACATCGACCTGTCCGCCTGCTACTGCTCGGTATTCGACGAATGCTACGAACGCAGGAATGACGGGACCAAGCCGAAGCCGGTCGAGCAGTGTACCCCGCCAAAGGTGACTTTCCAGCCGACCTTCCAGCGCAGTACGGCACAATGAAAAAGGGTGGCCTCTCGGGGCCACCCTTTTTTGTACGGCCTTAGCGGCCGGGGCCGATGAACACCGGGCCGCCGGCGCCCGGACCACCTGGACCGCCAGGACCGCCCGGCCCCATGAACATCGGACGGCGATTGCCGCCGGCGTTACCGAAGCTGCCAAAGCGGTAGGACAAGCCGACATAGGCCATGCGGCCGCTGCCGCGGCGCACGCTGTACTCGCGCAGGCGGTCGGTCTCAGTGATGGTCTCGGTCTTCTGCGAATCGAACAGGTCGTTGATGTTGACGACCAGGCTCAGCGCCGGGGTCAGCGTGCGGCGGTAGTTGAAGTCCGCGGTGCGCACCGGCTGGCGGTAGCCTTCGCCGAACAGGGTCTTGCCTTGTGCGTTGAGCATCAGGGCGAAGCTGTTGGCGCGGTCCATCTGGTAAGCGATGCGCGCGCGGCCACTGATCGAGGTGGCGCTGCGCTTGTCGGCGTTCACGCTGCCCAGCACGTCCTGTTCGGCGTAGCCGACGTTGCCGTTCACGTTGATCATCAGCTTCTCGGTGGCGCGGCCGCTGAAGTTGAACTCGATACCGCCGGAACGGGCGCTGCCGGCGTTCTCGCGCGTGGTCAGGAGCACGTCGTTGGCCAGCACGAAGCGACGCTCCTGGATCAGGTCGGAGTCGCGGCGCGCGTACAGGCGCACGTTGGTGTCGACCTTGCCCAGCTTGGTCTCGACGCCCAGCTCCAGCGAGTCGGTATTGGTCGGCTGCAGGTTCGGGTTACCCGAGGAGATGTTCAGCTCGTCGCGATAGATCACGAAGGGGTTCAGTTCGCCCGCGCCCGGACGGCGGATACGGTGCGCATAGCTGAGGCGCAGCGTGGTGTCGTCCGACAGGCCATAGGTGACGAAGGCGCTCGGGATCGCGTCGAAGTAGTGATTGCTGACCCGCTGGCCGGTGGTGACCTGGTTCATGTCCAGGTCCGCATATTCGGCGCGCAGGCCACCCAGCACGCCCCACTTTTCGTTGACGCGCCACTGGTAGCTGCCGTACAGCGCGTAGGTGGTGTCGTCGAGTTCGAAGCGGTTGGTGCGGTTGCGATTCACACTCTCGGCGCCGGTACTGCCGTTGATGTCGAAGTAGGCGTTGTCGAAGGTGCTGCTGTTGCGCGCCACCTTGTAGCCCATCTTGAATACGCCGTGCGCACCCGGCAGCTCGTAGTCGCCGGTGAAGTCGGCGATGCGGGTGTCGGTCAGGTAGGCCTGGCGGCTGTCGGGCGCGCCGGCGCTGGGCGGTCGCACGGTATAGGTGTTGCCGTAGCGTGAGGCGGTATCACCGTCGGTGCCGGAGAGGCGCAGGTCCAGCTTGAAGATCTCGCCCGGGGCGTCGCCCTTGTGGTCGAGGCGTCCGCCCAGGCTGTAGTTGCGGTTCTTCGATTCGTTCAGGCCTCGGCGCAGGTATTCGTTGTCGATGATGCCGGCGGCAGTGGTGCTGCGGTAGCGCTGCGAGGATTCGTTCTCGTTCTCGTTCTGCGAGAAGCTCGCGGTGGCGCCGACCACGTCCTTCTCGCCCCAGTTATAGGTCATGCCGGCGTTGAAGCCAGTGGCCTCCATGCGGTTGACGCCTTCCGTCACCTGGCTGGACGGCGAGATCGCGCCGGTGACCGGGTCAATGCGCTCGCGCCGGGTCTCGCCGCTGCTCTCGCGCTTGTCCTGGCGGCGGAACACGGCGCCCTGCACGCTGTAGCGGCCGCTCGTGTAGCTGCCGAAGCCGGAGGTGTTGTAGCGCCCTTCAGTACCAACGTTGCCGTTCAGGACCGCGAAGCCACCCGGGCTGCGCTCACGCCGCATCACCAGGTTGATGATCGGACCGCCGCCACCTTCGTTGCCGAACTGCGCGCCCGGATTATTGATGACTTCCACCGAGTCCAGATCGGCCGCCGGCAGCGCGGCGATCGCAGCAGCGCGGTTCTCGCCCTGCATCATCGCCGACGGCTTGCCGTCCACCAGGATCTGCACGTTCTGGCGGCCGCGCAGCGTGACGTTGCCGTCGGCGTCGACGGCAACCGCCGGCACCTTGTTCAGGGTATCAGCCACGCTGTCGTTCGAGGTTGCCGGATCGGCCTTGACGTCATAGGTCTGGCGGTCGATGCGGTTCTGGGTTTTGGTGGCGGTGACCGTCACAGTGGCTTCGACGGCCGGCGCCTGGGCCGGGGCCTGCGCCTGTCCCTGCGCCGGTGCTTGTGCCTGCACGGGCGCACCGGCCGGCTGCTTTGGCTGTTCCGGCGCGGTGGGCGCCTGTTGCGCGCCTGCGGCGAGCGGGACCAGCAGCGTGCCCGCGACGAGATGCGCGATCAGGCGGCGGCGGGGATGGCGGAGATGGACGACTTGGTGGTGGGTAGACATGAAAGAAGCTCGGCAGTAAGGGCGACCGCGATTCTCTCATGCCAAGTTCTTAATGTTTGTAACAAAAGATAACAAGCATGGTCTTGCGCGAAACGTGCATGCATATGCATACACGCGCCGCGCGCCCGATCGTCAGCCGTAGGGCTGGTAGGGGATGCCGTCCGCAATCAGGCTTGCCACGGCGTCGCGGTTCTCGGTGCTCTCGCTGAAGTACACCAGCACGTCGCGCAGGCCGAGCACCCCGGTATCGAGCAGCTTGACCCAGTAGTCGAATCCGGCCTGCTCGGGCGCGCGGTGGAGGACGTTCTGGTACAGCCGTCCGACCAGGTCGGCGTTCGACGGCGCCGTCCCGTACAGGGTCTTGAATTCGTCGGACGATGCGAAGCCCGCGGCGATGGCCTGCGAGGATGCGCCGCGGTCGATCACGCCGATCCAGTAACCGAGGCCGGGGAGGTCGGCCGGGCGGTCGAAGGCCGCCCGGTACAGGCGATAGGCCTGGCCGGCGGCGCCATCGATGTCCAGCGCCAGGTCGACGTCGTCGAAATCGAGCCGTTCGATGCCGCTCAGGGTATCGGTGCCGTCGGACCCGCCCCCGGCGCGGCGGTCGGCGAGCTGGTAGCCGTCGCCCGCACGCACAAGGCCGTAGTCGGCGCGCTTGCCCGACAGCGAGACCGTGTCGATCCCCTCGCCGCCGGACAGCAGGTCATTGCCTTTTCCTCCATTGAGGATGTCGTTGCCGCTGCCGCCTTCCAGCGTGCCGCGGTCGGCCAGCGACAGGCGGTCGTTGCCGGCGCCGCCGCGCAGCACGTTGACGCCGGCGCCGTAGGCCGACAGCAGGTCGTCGCCGTCACCGCCGTCGAGGGTGTTGTCGCCGCTGCCGTCGAGCAGGGTGTCGTCTCCGGCGCCGCCGAACAGGCTGTCGTTCCCATCGGCGCCGTCGAGCCAGTCCTTGCCGGCGTCGCCGTACAGGCTGTCGTTGCCGGTGGCGCCAAAGAGCTCGTCGTCCCCGTCGCCGCCACGGATCGTATCGTCCAGGCGCTTGCCGGTCAGCTGGTCCCTGCCGCCCGTGCCGAGCAGCTCCAGGCCGCCCGTGCTGCCGTCCGGGCGCGCGCCCTCAGCGAAATTGGCCCCGCTGAACGCAGCCAGGCTGGATCCCTCGAACACGATGCGCGTCTCGAAGGCCTGCGGGCCTGCGCCGTCGCCGTCGTGCTGGAGCATCACGCGGCTGCCGTCCTGCACCAGGCGCAGGCCGCCGCCCGGTGCGAACGGATTGCCGGTGGTGGTCGAGGGCACCAGCGAAAAGACGTCGACCCAGTCGCCGCCGGCGCCGGCCTGGAAGTCGGTAATGGTCAGCACCGGCAGCGCCGAACCCTGGAACACGATGCGGTCGCTGCCGGCGCCGGTGGCGAGCGTCGCGGCGCGTGAGCTGAAGTGGCTGCCGACGACCGTGATCAGGTCGTTGCCGGCGCCGCCATCTACCTGCATCGCGGTGTCGAACTTCCTGATCGCACCGAGTTCGAGCCGGATCGTGTCGTCGCCAGCGCCGCCCGCCACCCTGTCGGCCGTGACGCCGGCCTCTATCGTGTCGTCGCCCTCGCCGCCGTCGATCACCGTGCCGCTCGCAGACTGGTTGTCGTTGCCGCCGCGGATACGGTCATTGCCGGCGCCGCCCTCCAGCAGGTTGACGCCGTAGTAGTCTTCGATCACATCGTTGCCATCGCCGCCGAACAGCCTGTCGTTGTCGCTGCCGCCGTCCAGGGTGTCGTTGCCGGCGTCGCCGTACAAGGTATCGTCGCCCGCACTGCCACGCAGCAGATCGGCGCCGCCGTTCCCGTGCAGCAGATCGTCTCCGAGGCCGCCATCGATCTGGTCTCCGGCCCCGCTCTCGTCGCCGCCGTCGATCGTGTCGCGGCCGGCACCGCCCTGCAGCAGGTCGGAGCCGGGGCCGCCGCTGATGGTGTCGTCCAGCATGGCGCCGATGAGCGTATCGGCGCCGGCGGTCCCGGTCAGGACCATGCCGCGGTTCGAGCCATCCGTGCCGAAACCACCGGTGAAACTGGCCGCGCCCAGGGCGGCGGGGGCCACGCCGGCCAGGGTGAACGCCAGCGTGAAGCCGAAGCTGTTGCCGGCCGCGCCGTCGCGGTCGAGATAGATGAGGGTATTGCCGCCCTGCTCGCGCGCCGACAGGTAGCCGAGGGCGCCGAAGGGATTGCCCGACACGTTCGACGGCAGCAGCTCCAGCAGGTTGAGCCGGTCGCCGCTGCCGAAGTCGGTGATGGTCAGGCCCGGCTGGACGGTGCGGATGACGAATTCGTCCGCCCCGCTGCCGCCGCTGGCGCTCAGGGTCACCATGCGCTGCGGATCGGCGTACCCGGAAAACTCGATGCGGTCGTCGCCATCGCCGCCGGCGATGCTCACCGCATGCGCCGGGTGCCAGGTCCGCCAGTCCACATAGAAGCGGTCGTTGCCGGCGCCGCCCGCCAGGGTGTCGTTGCCGCTGCCGCCGAACAGCGTATCGTTGCCGTCGCCGCCTTCGAGCAGGTTGGTGCCGGAGGAGCCGGCCTCCAGGACATCGTTGCCCTCGCCTCCCAGCAGGCGGTTGTCGCCGTCGCGGTCGACCAGGCGGTCGTCGCCCGCGCCGCCCTCGAGCAGGTCCTGGCCTGCGCCGCCGTCGATGTGGTCGTTGCCGCCGTTGCCGTACAGTTTGTCGTCGAGGGTCGTTCCCTGCAGCATGTCGTCGCCGGCGCCGCCCTGGATGGTGATGCCGACAGTGCCGCCCTGCGGATCGAAGGCGCCGACGAAGTTGGCGGCGCCCAGCTGCGCGGGCTGGACGCCCTTGAGCTCCAGCACGGTGATCCAGGTCGCACTGGTCGCGCTCAGTTTCACCTGCAGCAGCGTGCCGCCGTCGGCCGCAGCCAGCCGTGCGACGCCGGTCTGGAACGGATTACCGCTGAAGGGCATCAGTTCGGTGATGTCGATCCGGTCAGCCGAGGTGAAATCGAGCACCGTTGCATAGCGCTGCTGCGACTCGTTGTACATGCGGGCCAGCGTGTAGACGTCGGCGCCGGCGCCGCCGGTGACCAGGAGCTGTCCGCTCCCGTCCATGTGCAGCAGGAAGCGGTCGTCGCCGTCGCCGCCATCGGCGCTGGTGGCGGCGGCCTCGCCCAGCGCGCCGTAGATGGTGAACTGGTCATTGCCGCCGCCGCCGATCAGCGTGCCGCCTGCGCTGGTCAGGCGGTCGTCGCCGGCGCCGCCGTCCAGCAGGCCGGTAGCCTGGTTTTCGAAGGTCAGGAAATCATCGCCGGCGCCGCCCAGCAGGCGGTTGACGCCCGGGCCGGAGTCGGTGAGCGTGTCGCGGCCGTCGCCGCCTTCCAGCACGTCGTCGCCCCCATCGCCGAACATGACGTCGTCGCCACTGCCGCCGTACAGTTTGTCGTTGCCGCCGCCGCCGCTGAGGCGGTCGCGCCCGGCGCCGCCGCTCAGGGTGTCGTTGCCCTCGCCGCCACTGAGCATGTCGCCGTCGCTGTCGTCCGGCTCGTCGCCGCCGTTCAGCGCATCGTCGCCGCCATAGCCGTACAGGGTGTCGGCGCCGCCGCCTCCGGACAGGGTGTCGGCGAGCTCGCTGCCGTGGACCATGTCCGCCCCGTCGGTGCCATTGAACTGGATGGCGGTGGGACTCAGGCCGGTGCGGAAGCTGGCAGGCGAGGGATAGCCCTGCACGTAGAAATTACCGGCCAGGTCCCTGATGGCGGTACTGCTGAATTCAATGCTGTAACTGGTCCCGTACTGCAGCGCCTGTGGCGGCTTGTAGGTCAGGGTGTCGCCGGACAGGGTGACATACGGGCTGCTGGCGAGCACCTCGGTCCGTACCGTGCCGCCCTGGGTGCGCAGGATCAGGGTGCCGGTCCCGAACTGCACCGCCTCGTTGAAGCGGATGACGAAGCTGCCGTCAGCCGGGCTGCCGTCGCGCGGCGCCTGCATGATGTAAGGTCCGAAGGTGTCGACGGCGGCGGAACTGGCGAGATGTGTGGACATGGCGGGCAGGGTCGGGCCGTGCTGGACAGTAGGGGAGCGTTCAAGATTATCAGAGCGCCCAGGACGAAACTACACACATTTCCACCATCCCGCCGATAGCGTCGCAGCGCGGCGACATCGGCAGGCTTGGCGTATACTTTTCACATCAATCCACCATGAAAGTTCGGCATGAACGTCTTTGATTTCCAGGCAAGCGCGCTTGACGGCAAACCGGTCGACCTGGCGGCCTACCGCGGCAAGGTGCTCCTGATCGTGAACACCGCCAGCGCCTGCGGCTTCACACCGCAGTACAAGGGACTGGAAGAGCTGTACCGCCAGTACGGCGAGCGCGGGCTGGTGGTGCTGGGCTTCCCCTGCAACCAGTTCGGCAAGCAGGAACCGGGAACGGAAGCCGAGATCGGCGCCTTCTGCGAGAAGAATTATGGCGTGAGCTTCCCGATGTTCGCCAAGGTCGATGTCAATGGCGAAGGCGCACACCCTCTGTTCAAGCACCTGAAGGGCGAGAAACCGGGGGTGCTGGGCACGGAAGCGATCAAATGGAACTTCACCAAGTTCCTCGTCGCGCGCGACGGCGAAGTGGCCAAGCGCTACGCGCCGCAGACGGCGCCAGACGAGATTGCGGGCGACATCGAGAAGCTGCTGGCCCTCTGAACGTCTTTGGAACGTAGGGTGGTCGGCTTGTCCGACCGCGCGTTCAAGCAGCTCTGCCGCAGTCGTGATGCGAACCGGAGTTGAACGCGCGGTCGGCGGAGCCGACCACCCTACGGCTGGGGCGTCAGGCGGATCGCCTGGCCGCCGCCCGGCGCAAGCCGCAACTGCAGCGTATCGGCCGCCGTGACGGTTTTCTTCTCGACCACCAGGTCGAAGCGGCGCTCGGTACGGTAGTCGGCCGCGTCGCCGTCGCGGTAGATTTCCGCGGTATAGCGCCTGCCCTGCTCGAGGAAGTCGAGCGGCAGCGCCAGCGTACGCGCCTGGGCGTCGGTGACCGCGCCCACGTACCAGTCCTGGCTCGCACGGTCCTTGCGTGCGATGGTCACGTAGTTCCCTACCTCGCCGTTGATCACGCGGGTCTCAAGCCAGTCGGTCGGCACGTCGCGGATGAACTTGAAGGCGGCCGGGTACTTCGCATAGTTCTCCGGCAGGTCGGCCGCCATCTGGATCGGCGAATAGATGACGACGTAATTGGCCAGCTGCTTGGCCTGGGTCGAATTGAAGGTCTTGCCGTCCGCGCCCACCAGGCTCAGGACACCCGGGGTGTAATCCATCGGCCCGCTCAGCATGCGGGTGAACACCAGCTTGGCCTCGTGGTCCACGCTGTTGGGCGGATTGCCCCAGGCGTTGTATTCGACGCCGCGCGCGCCTTCGCGCGTGAGCCAGTTCGGGTAGGTGCGGCGCAGACCGGTGTCCTTCACCGGTTCGTGCGTGTCGATCGAGAGCTTGTATTTCGCGGCCTCGGTGACGGCTTTCAGGAAGTGGTTCACGCCTTCCTGCGAATCGTAGTGGCCGTAGCGCGGCTTGCCGTCGCGGCCGGTGAACAGCGCCGTTCCCGCCTCGTGCACATAGCCCGACTTGATGCTGTCCACGCCCAGCTTCGCGTACAGCCGGTAGGCGCCGTCCATCTGCTTTTCATAAGCGACGATATTGGCCCCGGTCTCGTGGTGGCCGATCAGGCGCACGCCCTTCGATCTGGCGTAAGAAGCCAGGCCAGGCAGGTCAAAATCGGGATACGGCTGCGTAAAGCTGAAATCGGCGCCGCCGTGGCCCCAGTCGCTTTCCCAGCCCTTGTTCCAGCCCTCGACCAGCACGCCGCGGAAACCGTTCTGCGCCGCGAAGTCGATGTATTTTTTCGTGTTGGCGGTATTGGCCGCATGCTTGGGGCCGGCGTTCCAGGTGCCGCTGTTCAGGTGCATCTGCCACCAGACGCCGACGAACTTCGAAGGCTTCACCCAGGACACGTCGCCCAGCTTGTTCGGTTCGTTCAAGTTGAGCACCAGGTCCGACATGTACAGGCCGGCCGCATTGCTTGCTATCTGCATGGTGCGCCACGGTGTGCTGAAGGCGCCCTTGCGCACCACCGCCGGGCCGCTCGGCGACGGCGCCAGCATGGCGCGCAGCTTCTGGCCGTCGACCTTGCGCAGCCACATGGTGGCGTAGTCGACCAGCGCCGCTTCATGGAAGGCGATGTGGGTGCCGTCGTCCAGGCGCAGGGTGAGCGGCGTGTTGGCGATGCCGATTTCCTTGAGCGGCGCCTTGCGGATCTCTTCTTCAAGACCCGGCAGTTCGCCGGCCGGGATCCACCAGGCGGTGGCCGGCTGGGCCACAGTAAATTCGGTCAACTCATCCAGGATCTCGACGTTGGGCAGCTGCTTCTGCGCCGGGAATTCATAACGGAAGCCGACGCCGTCGTCGTAGATGCGGAACACCACCGTGAGCTGGCGTCCGGCGCGGTTCTTCTGCTCCAGGTCGACGCGCAGCTCGCGATAACGGTTGCGTACATACTTTCGCTCGCCCCAGGGCTGCTCCCAGGTGCTGTCATGCTCGCTCACGACTTGCTTGCGCAGGCTGAAGCCGCCATCGAGCTTGTGCGCATTGGCCAGGTTGAAGCCGAGGCGCGACGGGGCGATGATGTCCTTGCCCTGGCGTTTGACGCCGTAGGCGAGCTTGCCCATGCCGTCGAGCTGCACTTCCACGCTAAGGACATTGCCGGGCGATGCCGCACTGGCGATGAGCTGCTGGGCCCATGCCGGCAGGGCCAGCAGGCAGGATGCCGCAATCGTGAGGGCAAAGCGGTGGACGTGCATGGAGTCTCCTTGTCTTTATGGGGCTCACCGTAGGAAAACTACCCTCTATACGGCTGAGCACCACATAGTAAGACAAAAAGATGTAACTCGACTACCAGCGCAAGAAAACAGTGGAATTAGCGGGTCTGGATCCAGGCCGCGCCATGGGTGGTGCAGCCGCGGTTGACGTTGTCCAGGAAACGGATCGCTTCCGCTTGCGACACGCCCGGCGGCATGAGCGGCACCAGCGAGCCATCTTCGGTGACGCGGTCGAGCCCGTAGGCGATGGCGCGCGAGACGTCGCGCGCCAGCTTGCCGTCGCTGTTGTACAGGGCGTCGTAGACGCCGACGGCTTCCCAGACCGGGACCAGGCCGGGCGTGGTGGAATCTTCGAAGACGACGGCGGGCGGCATGCCCTCGTCTTCACGAACGAGCTGAAAAATGAAGCTCATGGCAGGACTTCACGGACGGATGGGGAATACATGGGCATGTTCACGGAGAACGGCGAAATGCAGGCGCGTGGACGAAAGCACGAGTATAGCGCCGCCCGCGCATGCGCGTCGCCGGCAGCCGGCTCCCGGATTCAAACGCCGGCCGCGTCGCCCGTGAATGCCGCCATGTACAGCAGAACGAAAGCGATGACCGCGACGACCGCGTGCACCACCACGATCGCCTTTGGCATCGGCTGCTCTTTCAGGTGATAGTGCAGGTTCAGGACCACGCCACCGATCGAGGCGCCCAGGAACAGCAGCAGCGACAGGAGCGCCGTGCCCGGTGCATCCAGCGCAAAGATCGCATACGCAAGCAAGGTCACGCCGGCAGCCGCCAGGAAACCGTGGCCCATGGCGAACGATGAGGGCGGATTCCTGCCGCTCGAAAACCGGATCCAGCCCATCACGATGCCACCGAGGGCGGTAAGGGCGAACAAATACGTCGAGATCTGCAGCATCCTGATTGCTTCCATCCTGCTCTCCTGTTCTGTTGGTGATACGGCTTGTCGGTACACCACGATAGACAAAAGAGCAAAAGCGCCGCACACGCTTGCGCGCGCGGTCATTCGGGGCACGCCCGGGACGAGGTGACTCAGGTGAGCGCGCGGTCGATCAGTTCGATCCAGTGCGTGACCGGGGTATCGGTGCCCGATTGCAAGTGGGTCATGCAGCCGATGTTGGCCGAGACGATTTCGTCCGGACTGGTGGCTTGCAAATTGGCCAGTTTGCGGTCGCGCAGTGCGTGCGCGATCTCCGGGTGCAGCACCGAATAGGTGCCCGCCGAGCCGCAGCACAGGTGGCTGTCGGCGCACAGCTGCACGTCCACGCCGGCGGCGCGCAGCACGCCTTCGACCTTGCCGCGGATCTGCTGGCCGTGCTGCAGGGTGCAGGGCGGGTGGTAAGCCACGCGCTTCGCGATCTTCCCCTTCAGCTTCGCCCCGAGCTGCTCTTCGAACTCGGGCATGATCTCGGACAGGTCGCGCGTGAGCATCGAGATGCGCGCGGCCTTGGCGGCGTAGGCTTCGTCGTGCGCCAGCAGATGGCCATATTCCTTGACCGTGACGCCGCAGCCGGACGCGGTCATGACGATCGCCTCCACCTGCTCCACGTAGGGCCACCAGGCGTCGATGTTGCGGCGCATGTCCTCCAGGCCGCCCTGTTGATCGTTCAGGTGGTAGCGCACGGCGCCGCAGCAGCCCGCTTTCGGTGCGGTGAGCAGCTGCACGCCGAAGGCGTCGAGCACGCGCGCGGTGGCGGCATTGATGTTCGGACCCATGGCCGGCTGCACGCAGCCCTCGAGCACCAGCATCTTGCGCGCATGCGAACGGGTGGGCCAGGCGCCAGGTGCGCGCGCGGGCTGCAGCTTGTCCTGCAAGCCTTTCGACAGCACCGGCCGCGCCAGCACGCCCGCCCTGAACGCGGGCTTGAAGAGCGCCGTGCGTGGCAGGAATTCCTTCAACGTGGTGCGCTCGACGCGGTCCTTCAAGGGCCGCGCCACGCGCTCCTCGACCACGCGGCGGCCGATGTCGGCCAGGCGGCCGTACTTGACGCCGGACGGACAGGTGGTTTCGCAGTTGCGGCAGGTAAGGCAGCGGTCCAGGTGGAGCTGGGTCTTGCGGGTGGGTTCGGCGCCTTCCAGCACCTGCTTGATGAGATAGATGCGGCCGCGCGGGCCATCGAGCTCGTCGCCCAGCAGCTGGTAGGTCGGGCAGGTGGCGGTGCAGAAGCCGCAGTGCACGCAGGCGCGCAGGATCGCTTCGGCTTCCATGCCGTCGGCGGTGCCCTTGATGAAATCGGCGAGATTGGTTTGCATGTCAGTACATTCGTCCCGGATTGAAAATGTGGGCCGGATCGAAGGAAGCCTTGAGTCGTTCGTGGATGCGCGCAAGCGCGGGCTGGAGCGTGTCGAACACGCCCACGGATTTGTCGCCACCGCGGAACAGGGTCGCATGGCCGCCCACGGCCGCCACGCTGCGCCGGATGGTGGCGGCATCGAGCTCGCTACGCAGCCAGCGCTGGGCGCCGCCCCATTCGATGAGTTGCACTCCGCCGAGCACGATCGCGCCGGTCGTGGACGGCACCGACAGGCGCCACAGCGCATCCTCGCCGCCGAAGAAAGGCAGGCGCTGCTCGCGCAGCTCTTCCCAGCAGGAGGCGGCATGCTCGACGACCTCGCCGCCGATCAGGCGCACGGCCGCATCGACCGCCGCCTGGGCGCCCGACAGGCGCAGCAAGAGTACACCGCTGTGCCAGAAGCTGGCGGACAGAGGTAGCGGCTGGCCGCCCCACTCGTTGAGCCGGCGGATCGCGTCGATCTCGCTCATCTCGAGGCGCAGCGTGGTATCGGCAAGAGGCCGCGGCAGCACCTTGACCGACACTTCCAGCAGCAGGCCGAGGGTGCCGAGCGAGCCGGCCAGCATGCGCGCCACGTCGTAGCCGGCCACGTTCTTCATCACCTGGCCGCCAAAGGAGAGCACGTCGCCCTTCCCGTCCAGCAGTTTGGCGCCCAGCACGAAGTCACGCACGCCGCCGCCATAGGCGCGGCGCGGGCCGGCCAGGCCGGCAGCAATCGCCCCGCCCAGGGTTGCGTTCTCGCTGAAATGCGGCGGCTCGAAGGCCAGCATCTGGTTCCGTTCTGCAAGCACGGCCTCGATCTCGCTGAGCGGCGTACCGCAGCGCGCCGTGATCACCAGTTCGGTGGGCTCGTAGTCGACGATGCCGCGGTAGCCGCGCGTGTCGAGGATCTCGCCCTCCAGGCGCTGGCCGTACCAGTCCTTGGATCCGCCGCCGCGGATGCGCAAGGCCTGCTTGTCGGCTGCGGCGGCGCGCACCCGTTCCTGGAATTGTTCGATCGATTGCATGTTCAGAAGCGCGGGAGTTCAGGGAACGGCAGTTCGCCGCCGTGCACGTGCATCTTGCCGAATTCGGCGCAGCGGTGCGGCGTCGGGATCGCCTTGTCCGGATTGAGCAGCGTGAAGGCATCGAAAGCGCGCTTGACCGCGAAGAAGGCGTCCAGCTCCTTGCGGTCGAACTGCACGCACATCGAGTTGATCTTCTCCATGCCCACGCCGTGCTCGCCGGTGATGGTGCCGCCCACTTCGACGCACAGCGCCAGGATCGCGGCTCCGAACGCTTCGGCGCGCTCGAATTCGCCCGGCTGGTTGGCGTCGAACAGGATCAGCGGATGCATATTGCCGTCGCCCGCGTGGAACACATTGGAGCAGCGCAGGCCGAAGGTCTTTTCCATGTCCTCGATGCCTTGCAATACCCGCGCCAGCTGCTTGCGCGGGATGGTGCCGTCCATGCAGTAATAGTCCGGCGAGATGCGGCCGGCCGCGGGGAAGGCGTTCTTGCGGCCGGACCAGAAGCGCATGCGCTCGGCCTCGCTCTGCGACACGGCGATGGCGGTGGCCCCTGCCCCTTCGAAGACC
The DNA here is from genome assembly GCF_020707265.1 of Massilia sp. IC2-477. Classification (GTDB taxonomy): domain Bacteria; phylum Pseudomonadota; class Gammaproteobacteria; order Burkholderiales; family Burkholderiaceae_D; genus Telluria. The sequence continues at coordinate 9,747 of NZ_JAJFEQ010000001.1, read as the reverse complement.
GCCTTCATGCGTTCGATTTCTTCCGCCACTTCCAGCGCGGTGCCGTCGGCCTCGCACAGCAGGATGGCGGCGGCGTCCGTATCGTAGCCGGCGCGCACGAACGGTTCGACCATGCGCACCGAGGTGCGGTCCATCATTTCCAGGCCGGCCGGGATGATGCCGGCCGCGATGATGCTGGCCACCGCGTTGCCGGCGGTGAGGACGTCGCCGAAGGAGGCCATCACGACCTGCGCCACCGCGGGCTTGGGGACGAGCTTGACCGTAACCTCGGTGACGATGCCGAGCATGCCTTCCGAGCCGATGAAGACGGCCAGCAGGTCCAGGCCCGGCGCATCCAGCGCCTCGCTGCCCAGTTCGATGATCTCGCCTTCGATGGTCGCCACCCGCACGCGCAGCACGTTGTGCACGGTCAGGCCGTATTTCAGGCAGTGCACGCCGCCGGAATTCTCGGCCACGTTGCCGCCGATGGTGCAGGCGATCTGCGAGGACGGGTCGGGTGCGTAGTACAGGCCGTACTGGGCCGCCGCTTCCGAAATGGCGAGGTTGCGCACGCCCGGCTGGACCACGGCGGTGCGCGAGTACGCATCGACGCGAACGATGCGGTTCAGGCGCGCAGTGGAGATGACGACGCCGTCAGCGATTGGCAACGCCCCACCCGACAGGCCGGTGCCGGCGCCGCGCGGCACGATCGGCACGCGGAGTTCGCGACAGGTGTTCAGGATCTGCAGCACCTGTTCTTCGCTGGTAGGCAGCGTGACGACCATCGGCAGCTGGCGATAGGCGGCCAGGCCGTCGCATTCATAGGGACGGGTGTCTTCGGGGTCGGACAGGACGACGTTATCGGGCAGGCGCGCACGCAGCGCGGCGGCGACCTGCGCGCGCCTTCCGGCGAGGTTCTCGGTGGGTGCGGACGTGGTAGCGCTCATTCTTGAATTGTAGGCAAAAATTGAGCACAAGCGCCGCGATTATCGTATGCTCGCCCTATCGTTTTTTTAACATATTGCATAAGGTTACATCATGGGCAACCGACTCTCCAAAATCTCCACCCGGACGGGCGACGACGGCACCACCGGCCTGGGCGATGGCAGCCGCACCGTCAAGGACAGCCCGCGCATCCATTCGCTGGGCGAGGTCGACGAGCTCAACTCCTTCGTCGGCCTGCTGCTGTGCGAGGAGATGCCGGCGGACCTGCGCGAAGAGCTGGTCTCGATCCAGCACGACCTGTTCGACCTGGGCGGCGAGTTGTGCATCCCCGGCTACGAGATGATCAAGGACGAGCACGTGGCGCGCCTCGACAGCCTGCTGGCGAAATACAACGCCGACCTGCGGATGCTGAAGGAATTCATCCTGCCGGCCGGCTCGCGCGCCGCCTCGCTGGCCCACGTATGCCGCACCGTGTGCCGCCGCGCCGAGCGCAGCATCGTGGCGCTGGGGCATGCCGAGGACATCCGCCCGCATCCGCGCGAGTACGTCAACCGCCTGTCGGACCTGATGTTCGTGCTGGCGCGGGTACTGAACCGCTTCGCCGGCGGCAGCGACGTGCTGTGGCAGCACGAGCGCAAGCGGGGATAAACCCATGGAAGACTTCATCGGGATCTACGACAAGGCCCTCACTGCCGAGCAGTGCGACGCGGTCCGCGCACGCTTCGACGCCAGCGATAAGGTGGCGCGCGGCCGCACCGGCAACGGGGTCGACGTCAGCAAGAAGGACAGCTACGACCTGACCATCAACGGCCACCCGGAGTGGGACGACGTCGGCGCCCTGCTCACCCAGACCATGGCACGCCACATGGCGCAGTACATGGACCGGTACCGCATGCTCCTGATCGGCGCCCTGTCGCCGCAGGTGGCGCACCCCGCGACCGGCGAGCCGGTGACCCTGTCCCTGGCCAACTTCGACGAATTCGGCACGCCGAACATCATGGAGCTGATGCAGTCGATCTACCGGGTCGGCCATGTCAACCTGCAGAAGTACCTGCAGGGAACCGGCGGCTACCACCACTGGCATTCCGAAATCTACCCGCAAAACCCGAGCTGCGAGACCCTGCACCGGGTGCTGCTGTGGCAGTTCTACCTGAACGACGTGGAAGATGGCGGGGAGACCGAGTTCCTGTACCAGAACCGGAAGGTGGAAGCGCGCAAGGGGCGGCTGATCATTGCGCCGGCGGGGTTCACGCATACCCACAAGGGGCATGTTTCGCGCAGCGGGGACAAGTATATTGCGACCTCGTGGATTTTGTTCCAGAGAGCCGAGACGCTATATGGTGGTTCGTAGGGTGGGCGGATTCTCCGCCCACGCGGTGACAGTTAGCGAATGAAGTGCCGAACAGGCTATTCTTGCGCCAGTTGACCGCGTGGGCGGCATAGCCGCCCACCCTACGGGTTAGGTATTGTTGACTACCAGGCGCGGTTCGCCCGCCGCAAACCGCTGACGGATCGACGCCGCAATCCCCTTCGCATCCAGCCCAACGGACGCCAGCAGCGCCGCCGGATCGCCCTGGTCGATGAACTTGTCCGGCAGGCCCAGGTTCAGCACCGGCTTGGCGATGCCTGCCGCGGCCAGCGCTTCCATCACGGCACTACCCGCGCCGCCCATCACGCAGCCCTCTTCCACCGTCACCAGGTAGTCGTGCTCCTTCGCGAGGCGTTTGACCAGCTCCACGTCGAGCGGCTTCACGAAGCGCATGTTGGCGACCGTCGCGCCCAGCTCTTCGCCGGCGGCGATGCTCGGGGCCACCATCGAACCAAAGGCCAGGATCGCAATGCCCTTGCCTTCGCGGCGGACTTCACCCTTGCCGATCTCGATCGACGTCAGCTCCGGCTGGATCGCCGCACCCACGCCGGCGCCGCGCGGATAGCGCACCGCCGCCGGGCCAGGGTAATGGTAAGCAGTGGTCAGCATCTGGCGGCATTCGTTCTCGTCCGACGCGGCCATGACGACCATGTTCGGGATGCAGCGCAGGTAGGCCAGGTCGTAGTTGCCGGCGTGGGTGGCGCCGTCGGCGCCCACCAGGCCTGCGCGGTCGAGCGCGAAGGTCACGTCCAGGTTCTGCAGCGCCACGTCGTGGATCAGCTGGTCGTAAGCACGCTGCAGGAAGGTCGAGTAGATCGCCACGACCGGCTTCAGGCCTTCGGTGGCGATACCGGCGGCGAAGGTCACCGAGTGCTGCTCGGCGATGCCAACGTCGAAGTAGCGCTCCGGGTACTCCTGGTGGAAGCGCACCATGCCCGAACCCTCGCGCATCGCCGGCGTGATGCCGACCATGCGGCGGTCACTGGCCGCCATGTCGCACAGCCAGTTGCCGAACACTTCGGTGTAGGTGATCTTGCTCGGCGCGGTCGCCGCCTTGATGCCTTCCAGCGGATTGAACTTGCCGGTGCCGTGGTACAGGATCGGCTCGGCCTCGGCCAGCTTGTAGCCCTGGCCTTTTTTCGTCACGACGTGCAGGAACTGCGGGCCCTTGAGCTTCTTGATGTTCTCCAGGGTCGGGATCAGGGAATCCAGGTCGTGGCCGTCGATCGGGCCGATGTAGTTGAAGCCGAATTCCTCGAACATGGTGGCCGGGACCACCATGCCCTTGGCATGTTCTTCGAGCTTGCGCGCGAGATCCAGCACGGGGCCGGGCAGCACGCTGCGGCCGACGTTCTTGGCGGCGGCGTAGAACTGGCCGCTCATCAAACGCGCCAGGTAGCGGTTCAGCGCGCCCACCGGCGGCGAGATCGACATGTCGTTGTCGTTCAGGACCACCAGCAGGTTGCAGTCGTCCTCGACGCCCGCGTTGTTCAGGGCCTCGAAGGCCATGCCGGCGGTCATCGAGCCGTCGCCGATCACGGCGATCGCGTGGCGGTCTTCGCCCTTCAGCTTGGCCGCCTTCGCCATGCCCAGCGCGGCCGAGATCGAGGTCGACGAGTGCGCGGTGCCGAAGGTGTCGTAGATGCTTTCGTCGCGTTTCGGGAAGCCCGACAGGCCGTTCAGCTGGCGCAGGCTGGGCATGCGTCCGCGGCGGCCGGTCAGGATCTTGTGCGAATAGGTCTGGTGGCCCACGTCCCACACGATGCGGTCGTGCGGGGTGTTGAACACGTAGTGCAGCGCGATGGTCAGTTCGACCGTGCCCAGGTTCGAGGACAGGTGGCCGCCGGTCTTGGACACCGAGTCGAGCAGGAACTGGCGCAGCTCGGTGGCGAGCGGGGTCAGTTGCGTGCGCGGGAGCTGGCGCAGGTCCGCGGGGTCGTTGATGGTCTCTAGCAGGTTCATTTATGCCTTCCGCTGCACGATGAGGTCCGCGAGTTCGCGCAGCCGCAGTGCTTGTTCTCCAAATGGCGCCAGCGCTTCGTGCGCTTCACGCCGCAATTGCTCGGCCAGTTCCTTCGATTGGTCCAGCCCAAGGATCGACACATAGGTCGGCTTGTTGTCCGCCGCGTCCTTGCCCGCGGTCTTGCCCAGCGTGGCCGAATCGGCCGTCGCATCCAGCACGTCGTCGACCACCTGGAAAGCCAGGCCGATCGCCTTCGAATAGGCGCCCAGGGCTTCCAGCTCGATGACCGACAAGTCCTTGCCGCACAGGGCGCCCAGGATCACCGACACGCGCAGCATCGCGCCTGTTTTAAGCTGATGCATGCGCTCGAGTTCCTCGCGCGTGAGCGCCAGGCCCACGCTGTCCAGGTCGATCGCCTGGCCGCCGCACATGCCGGCGGAGCCAGCCGCTTCGGCCAGCAGGCGCAGCATGGTGACCTGGCGGCTCGGCGGCAGCGTGTCGATGCCGGCCAGGACCTCGAAGGCCTGGGCCTGCAGCGCGTCGCCGACCAGCAGCGCGGTCGCTTCGTCATAGGCGACGTGCACCGTCGGCTTGCCGCGGCGCAGATCGTCGTCGTCCATGCAGGGCATGTCGTCGTGCACCAGCGAATACACGTGGATCATCTCGACGGCGGCGGCTACGCGGGCCAGCGCCTGCGCATCGCCGCCGAACAGGGCGCCGCTGGCATAGGCCAGCAGCGGACGCACGCGCTTGCCGCCGCCGAGGGCGGTGTAGCGCATCGCTTCGTGCAGCTTGTGCGGCACCGTGGCGGACGCCGGCAGCAGGGTCTCGAGCGCGCGCTCGACCTCGGCCTGCACCTCGCGCATCCAGGTGTCGAACGCCGTCATTGATCGCCCTCGCCTTCGGCCGAGAAGGGTTTCAGCATGTCGCCTTCCAGTACCTTCACCTGGGACTCGACCTTTTCCAGCTGGGCGGCGCAGTATTTCACCAGCTCGGAGCCGCGCGCATAGGCGGCCACCGACGCTTCCAGCGGCAGCTGGCCGGACTCCATCTGCGACACGAGCTGGGCAAGCTCGGCCATCGCGCCTTCGAACGACTCGGGCGCATTCGTATTGTTTGACATAGCGTTTTGCTTATATAGGCGCAAGGGTGCGCCAAGGGTCGGTCCAATCGCGTATTTTAGTCCAATCCTTCCCCTCAAGGGGCGCACATTGCATCATCCGCAACTTGCTTGTGTGAAACCTTTTACGGCAAAGCGCCCTCCTGGATGAAATCCGTGATTTTTCAACAACTTATTTGCGCGATCCGGTCGCTCGCGCGCGATGGCCCCTGACCGTCCAGTCTGTTTCCGGGGTATAATCTCCGGTTCTGTCCGAAATACCGTATTCCTCTTCTCAAAATACTGGTCTTTGGATTCTTTCTCTTCTTTGGTGGTACTTGATTAAAGGGGGGTTGGGATGTCCGATCTGGCTACCCACGCCAAGCTGGCGCGCTCGTGCGCGCAGCTTCCGGTAGATGTCTACTTTGACAATGCGCTGATGCAGCGCGAGCTGCAGCAACTGTTTCACAAGGGCCCGCGCTATGTCGGCCATGAATTGATGGTGCCGGAGGTAGGCGATTTCGCGACACTTGCATCCGAAAACGAAGGCCGCATGCTGGTCCGCAACGCGGGCGGCATCGAAGTGCTGTCCAACGTCTGCCGCCACCGCCAGGCGCTGATGTTCAATGGCCGCGGCAATGCGAACACCATCGTGTGCCCGCTGCACCGCTGGACGTACGACCTGAAGGGCCAGCTGATCGGCGCTCCGCATTTCCCGGAGACGCCGTGCCTGAACCTGTCGAAGACGCCGCTGCAGAACTGGAACGGACTGCTGTTCGAGCAGAACGGCTATGACGTCATGGACAAGCTGAAGAACATGGAGGTCACCCGCGACCTCGACTTCAGCGGCTACATGTTCGACCACGTCGAGATCCATGAGTGCGACTACAACTGGAAGACCTTCATCGAGGTCTACCTGGAGGATTACCACGTCGAGCCCTTCCACCCGGGCCTGGGCAACTTCGTGTCCTGCGATGACCTGAAGTGGGAATTCGGCCGCGACTACAGTGTCCAGACCGTGGGCGTGAACCGCGCGCTGCAGAAGGCGGGTTCGCCGGCGTATAAAAAGTGGCAGGAACAGGTCCTGAAGTTCAACAACGGCCAGCCGCCCAAGTACGGCGCGATCTGGCTGACCCTGTACCCGAACATCATGGTCGAGTGGTACCCGAACGTGCTGGTGGTGTCGACCCTGTGGCCGATCGGCCCGCAGAAGACCCGCAACGTGGTCGAGTTCTACTACCCCGAGGAGTTCGTGCTGTTCGAACGCGAGTTTGTGGAAGCCGAACGCGCCGCCTACATGGAAACCGCGGTCGAGGATGACGAGATCGCGCTGCGCATGGATGCCGGCCGCAAGATTTTGCTCGAACGCGGCGTCAACGAGGTGGGACCCTACCAGTCGCCGATGGAAGACGGAATGCAGCACTTCCACGAGTGGTACCGAAGCAAACTCGAGCTTTAACTGATGGCTTCACTCTGGATGCTGTTTGCCAGCTTTGCGTTCGCCGCCATGGGCGCGGGCGTGAAGCTGGCCTCGGAGTTCTACTCCACCTCGGAACTCGTGATGTACCGTGGCCTGATCGGCACCTTGGTACTCTTCATGATCGTCCGCCACCGCGGCGGCACCTTCAGGACCGTCTTCCCCAAGGAACACATCTGGCGCAGCGTGGTCGGCGTGATCTCGCTCTGGCTGTGGTTCTTCGCCATTACCCGCCTGCCGCTGGCGACCGCCGTCACCCTCAACTACATGGCCCCGATCTGGATCGCCGCCTTCATGTTCGGCGTCGGCTGGTGGCGCGGCACCAAGATGCCCGAATGGCCGCTGGTGCTGGCCATCGCCATGAGCTTCTTCGGCGTGACCCTGGTGCTGCAGCCGGCCATCGAGAGCGAGCAGTGGCTGGGCGGCCTGGCCGGCATATGCTCCTCGGTGATCTCGGCCATGGCCTACATGCAGGTGCGTAAGCTCGGCCAGATGGGCGAACCCGAATACCGCGTGGTGTTCTACTTCTCGCTGACCACGGCGCTCGCCGGCCTGCTGGGCGTGCTGGCGGGCGACGGCCCGAAGGGCGCGGTGTTCCAGAGCCATACCCTGGGGAGCGGCATCCTGCTGCTGGGCATCGGCGTCACCGCCCTGATGGCCCAGATGGCGATGACGCGCGCCTACCGCGTCGGCAAGGTGCTGGTGGTGGCCAACCTGCAGTACACCGGCATCGTGTTTTCCAGCCTGTGGGGCCTGGCCCTGTGGGGCGACAGCTTCGACTGGCACGTCTGGCTCGGGATCGGCGTGATCCTTGCGTCCGGCGTCGCCGCGACGTTCTACAATACACGCAGCACGGCCAAGGGCGCCGTGGTCAAGGACACCGATCCGATCGCCAGCGAGACTTGAGGAGCGACATGTACACGACACTGATTTCGGCGCAAGACCTGGCCGCACACATCGACGACCCGGACTGGGTGCTGGTCGACTGCCGCCACGACCTGATGAACCTGGCCGCCGGGCGCGATGGCTACGCCATCGGCCACCTCCCCGGCGCGGTGTTCGGTGACATCGAGACCCAGCTCTCGGGCGCCAAGAACGGTCCGGACGGCGTGTTCCGCGGCCGCCATCCGCTGCCGGAAAAGGAGCTGCTTGCCGAGACCCTGCGCGGCTGGGGCGTCAGCGACGGCTCGCAAGTCGTGGCCTACGACGCCCACGGCGGCATGTTCGCCGCGCGCCTGTGGTGGCTGCTGCGCTGGCTCGGCCACGAAAACGTCGCGGTGCTGGACGGCGGCATGGCCGCCTGGCAGGCGCTCGGCAAGCCGCTTACCACCGAGGTGGCGGCTAAGCCGCGCGGCAGCGTGACGGTGCGCGCGCCCTTCGTGCCGACCGTGACGGTGGCGGAAGTGCTGGACAATGTCGACAAGGGCGAGCGCATCGTGATCGACGCGCGCGCCAGCGACCGCTTCCGCGGCGAGAACGAAACCATCGACCCGGTCGGCGGCCACATCCCGGGCGCGAAGAACCGCTTCTTCAAGGACAACCTGCAGCCGGACGGCCGCTTCAAGGATGCCGCGACGCTGCGCAGCGAGTTCGCGCCGCTGGTCGATGATCCGCAGCGCGCCATCATGCAGTGCGGCTCGGGCGTGACGGCTTGCCACAACCTGCTTGCCCTGGCGGTAGCGGGCATGCCCGGGGCGGCCCTGTATCCCGGCTCGTGGAGCGAATGGGTCGGCGACCCGACCCGCCCTGTCGCCACGGGCGATGCGTGAGCGAGGGCACATCAATGAAAAAAGCAGCAGCAAAGGATAACGCGACAATGTCGGACCAGGACAAGAACAACGCCGGCGCACCCGCGCTGGACATCCCCGAATCGGTAACAGCCGCACTGAGTGGCTGGGTACAACAGGTCGCCGAGCAGACCGCCGGACCGGTGCGCGAGGCGCTGGCCGAAGCCGAAGCCGATGCGGCCTCCCTGCGCGAAAGCGGCGCGGCTTTGGAAGCCGCACGCGACCAGGCGCTGGCGGCATCAGCCGAGCACGAAGCCGAGATCGAACGCCTCACGGCCGAACTGCGCGACGCGCGCCAGGTCGCCACCGATGCCCTGGTGAGCAAGGCCAAGGACCAGCTGGCGATCGACGGCAAGGACCGCCAGCTGGCCGACCTGCGTGCCCAGCTGGAACGCAACGTCGCGGCCCAGGCGAGCGAGTCGGATGCCCGCCTGGCCGCCGAGATGGAGCTGGTCGGCGCCACCACCGCGCGCGATAACTTCGCCAACGAAGTGAAGTCGCTGCGCGCCCAGCTCGACAAATCCTACGCCGAGCGCAGCGCCCTGCGCACCGAGCTCGAAGCGCTGCGCGCGAAGAAGTAAGCGGCCATGGAACGCAACACGCGCCAGCGCAAGGCGATCCACCAGTGCATCGAGGACGCCGGCCGTCCGCTGGCGCCGCAGGAGATCCTCGAGCACGCCCAGACCGTGGTGCCGGGGATCGGCATGGCGACCATCTACCGCAACATCAAGTCGATGCTGGAAGCGGGCGAGATCACCACGGTGTCACTGCCGGGCGGCGGCGACCGCTACGAGATCGCGGGGCATGGACATCACCACCATTTTCACTGCCGCGCGTGCGACAAGGTGTATGAGGTGCATGCCTGCCCGGGCGACATGCAGAAGCTGACGCCGGATGGCTTCGTGCTGGAGTCGCATGAGCTGACGCTGTACGGCTTGTGCAGCGCTTGCCGTTAACACTGACGTGACGCTTTTGTAGGGTGGGCGGGGTAATTTCGGGCAATGCCCGGAATTACGAATGCCCACGCGTTCAAGTATCGCCAGCACCCCACCGCGCGGTCGGCAAAGCCGACCACCCTACGAACTACATTCCTTGCAGTAGCGGTGATTGCGCAGGTGCGCCGCCAGC
>NZ_JAJFEQ010000019.1 GCF_020707265.1 Massilia sp. IC2-477 | reverse complement strand
CCCCTGCACGTGCCGACGCGCCAGCGCCCTCCACGGCGTCCCCGGCGCCGGCGGGCCAGCCCGAACCCATGCAAACGCCGAGCCGCTACCGCGTCGCCATGCCGCCCACCGTGACCCTGCTCTACGAACTGCGCGACGCGAAGGGTGGGACCAGTGATGCGTCGCTCTCATGGCAGACCGACGGCGTGCAGTACCGCATGACACTGGACGGCATCCTGGGCCGCATCGACAGCGAAGGCGGCACTGACGACGCCGGCATCGCGCCCCAGCGCGCCACCTATGCCTATGGCGCCGGCAGCGCCTCGGTCGCCTTCGACCGCGAACGGCGCGCCATCGTGTTCGAGAGCCTCGGGCGCAGCGCCCAGGACCTGCCCGGCAGCCAGGACGGCGCCACGATGCTGATGCAACTGGCCGGGATCGGCCTGGCCGACCCGGACCAGCTGCAGGAAGCGGTCGAGATCTACGTCGGCCGTGCGGATGCCGCCACGGTGGAGCGCTACCAGGTCATCGGTCAGGAACGCATCGCGACGCCGCTGGGCGAGCTCGATACGCTGCACCTGGCGCGCCAGGGCAAGCTTCAGTTGGAGATATGGCTGGCGCCGCAACAGGGCTGGCTGCCGGTGCAGCTGCGCGCAGGCGGGCGCACCCAGGTGGTGAAGGAGATCAGGAACGCGCCGGCCGGCTAGCCGGCGCGTGAAGCCGGTCAGCCCAGCTTGGCCGCGTGCTCGCGGGTCGCGTGGAAGGTCAGCTTGGGCCAGCGTTCCTGGGTCAGGCGCAGGTTGACACCGGAAGTCGCCAGGAAGGCCAGGTTGCCGGCCGCATCGTAGGCGACCTGGTGGCCGAGCTGGTTCTCGAAGTCGGACAAGGCCTTCTTGTCCTCGCTCGACACCCAGCGCGCGCTCGAGATGCTGCTGCTTTCGAACACGGCGTCGACGCCGTACTCGTTCAGCAGGCGGCTCGCCACCACTTCGAACTGCAGCACGCCGACCGCGCCCAGGATCAGGTCCGAACCCAGCACCGGCTTGAACACCTGCACCGCGCCCTCTTCGCCCAGCTGCTGCAAGCCCTTGTGCAGCTGTTTTACTTTTAACGGATTCCGGATGCGCACCGTGCGGAACAGCTCCGGCGCGAAGTACGGGATGCCGGTGAAGGTCAGCATTTCGCCTTCGGTGAAGCTGTCGCCGATCTGCATGTTGCCGTGGTTCGGCAGGCCGATGATGTCGCCGGCGTAGGCTTCTTCCACCTGTTCGCGGCTGGACGCCATGAAGGTCACGACGGACGACAGCTTCACGTCGCGGCCGAGGCGCAGGTGCTTGACCTTCATGCCCTTTTCGAAACGTCCCGAGCACACGCGCAGGAAGGCGATGCGGTCGCGGTGGGCCGGGTCCATGTTGGCCTGGATCTTGAAGACGAAGCCGGAAAACTTGGCTTCGGTCGGCTCGACCGCGCGCACGGTGGCGTCGCGTTCGCGCGGCGCCGGCGCCCAGTCGACCAGGGCCGACAGGATCTCGCGCACGCCGAAGTTGTTGATCGCCGAGCCGAAGAACACCGGCGTCTGCACGCCCGACAGGAAGCGCTCGATGTCGAACACGTGCGAAGCGCCGTGGACCAGCTCCACTTCCATCTTGAGCTGCTCGATCTCGAGCGGGAACATCTCGGCCAGCTTCGGGTTGTCGATGCCCTTGACGATCTCGAAGGCGCCGTCGGCCTTTTCTTCGCCCGCCTTGAACAGCATGATCTCGTCCTTCAGCAGGTGGTACACACCGCGGAAGTTCTTGCCCATGCCGATCGGCCAGGTCACCGGCGCGCACTCGATCTTCAGCACCGACTCGACCTCGTCCAGCAGTTCGAGCGGATCGCGGGTCTCGCGGTCCATCTTGTTCATGAAGGTGACGATCGGGGTGTCGCGCATGCGGCAGACGTCGAGCAGCTTGATGGTCTGCTCTTCCACGCCCTTGGCCGCGTCGATCACCATCAGGGCCGAATCGACCGCGGTCAGCACGCGGTAGGTGTCTTCCGAGAAGTCCTGGTGGCCCGGGGTGTCGAGCAGGTTGATGACGTGCTCGCGGAATTCGAACTGCATCACCGAGGATGCGACCGAAATCCCGCGCTGCTTTTCGATGTCCATCCAGTCCGAGGTCGCATGGCGGCCGCTCTTGCGACCCTTGACGGTACCGGCGAGCTGGATCGCGCCCGAGAACAGCAGCAGCTTCTCGGTCAGGGTGGTCTTACCCGCGTCCGGGTGGGAAATGATGCCGAAGGTGCGGCGGCGCGCGACTTCGCGCGTCACGTGGCCGGCCTGGCGGGTCGTGGTGCCTTCGGCGGCGCTGGCGCTGTCGTCGGCGGTGAATTCGGTGTCGTTGGCCATAGTCGAGCCTTGCAAAGCGGCCCTTGGTAAGAAAACCCTCGATTTTACCGATTCCGCGACCCGCCGTGTGGAGAATGTGCAAGGGGCCGCGCGCGGCGGCCCCTCGACTGGTGTTACGCGACTGTCAACTCACTCGCGCACGCGGCGCCAGCCGGCGCGGCGGGTCGGCATGGTCGACGCCGGATTGTGATCCTTGGTGACGGTCTTGCCGTCGGCGGTGGTCGCGATGGTCTTGGTTTCGCCGTTCGGCAGGCCGATGTTGATGAAGCCGACCACCGCCGAGTTGTTCGACAGGGTCGAGCCAGCGACCTCGCGCACCGGGCGCGCCGTGCACACGTCGAGTTCATAGATGTTACTGGTGCCGCCGACCGAGCAGGCCGACGAGGAACTCGGCAGGTTGGTTACCACGGTCAGCGTGCCCAGCACGATCTTCGGGTCGAGGTTGACCCGCTCGCCGCTGTCGCGGTCGAAGTCGACGTACCAGCCGGCCTGGCTGGCCAGGTTGACTTCCCCGCCCGCGATCGTATAGGTGTCGCCCCCGGCACCCTCGATCTTGGTCAGCGTCCGCCTCGACATGCCCGCACCGCGCCAGGCGTCGGCGCCGATCGCCGTACCGCTGTCCTTCAGCACGTAGGCCGACTGCACCGCGGTGCTGCCGACGTCGGTGATGTCGAGCAGGCGGCCGGTACCGAAGGCCACCACGCGCTGGGTCCCGGGCGTGACGGTGCCGTCTTCCGCGGTGGCGTCGACCCGGCACAGCGCCACGTCGGGACGGGTCGTGATCGGCTGGTTGCTGCCGGCGTCGCCCATCTTCAGCTTGCTCACCTGGCCAGGAACGGTAAAGTCGAAGCGCCACATCTGGCCCAGGTTGTCGCCGCCGTAGACATAGGTGACCAGCGGGTCGGTGGTCGGATTGCTGGTAATGGCGGTGATCTTGGCCAGCCCGGACGGGGTCGCGGTGCTGCCGCTACCGGTCGAGATGCGCTTCAGGACCCTGCCGGTGGCGATGTCCACCACGAACAGCCAGCCTTCGCCGCCGCCCGCATTGACGCCGTCCGCACCCGGGATATTGTTGTAGCCCGAGGTCAGGAACACGACCCACTTTTCTACCCCGTCGCTGTCCTTCCAGGTGCCGAACTGCGGGTTGCCGAAGCTCAGGCCGATCTCCGTTTCGAGCCTGTCGCCGCTGCACACGCTGGCGTCCGCGCACAGCTCCCACAGCGCGCGCGGCGCATCGGGGTCGGTGACGTCGAGCGCATAGTAGCCGCGTCCGCCGGCGTTCAGGCCCGCCACCAGCACAGTGCGCCAGCTGCCGCCGATCATGACGTCGCCCACTTCCGGCGAGCCGTCCACGGTGTACTGGTGATTGGTGCCATACGAGACGCTGGCCTGCACGTGCAGCTTCTTCATCGTGATGCGCGGCACGTAGGCCCACAGTTCGTCGCCGTTGGCGGCGTCGAAGGCGTGCAGCATGCCGTCGTTGGCGGCCGCAAACACGGTGGCGGCGCGGTCCGCCTGCGCCACCTTGTAGGCGTTGTAGCCGTCGCGCTGGTAGCTCTTGCGCGGGTCGCGCATGAAGGCCGGCTTGGCCGACGCGATGTCGCCCAGGACGATCGGCAAGGTCGTGCTCATCCCCTGCGGGATGGTCTCGGTGCGCGAATAGGCGCGCAGCACGGTGTCGTTGGCATACAGCTGGCGGCCGCGCAGCCAGTCGACGATATTGGCGCCCGCATTCACGATGGCGCGGTTGCCGGCCGACAGGTTGGCGCACTGCGACAGCGCGCCGCACTTGTTGTCGAACCAGGCTTTTTCGACGTCGCTCATCAGCGTGTAGTCGAAGTTCTTGAGCCCGCCCGTGGACAGGTCCAGCATCAGGATGCGGCGATCGACGGCGACCTCGGGGTCGGTGGTATCCACCACCTTGCGCCCGAGCCGCATCGACGAGTTCCAGATGTCGGTGTTGCCGACCACGCCGGTGACCGTGTCGATCTTGCGCTTGGTGAGCTGGCCATGCCATTTCACGGTGGTGAAGGTGGCGGAGAAGATGTCGTTGTCGAACTGCGAAATGTTCGGCGTCGAGGTCGCCGAGGCCGCGGCCGCGCCGACCTTGACCTCGATGTTGGCCAGCGCCTCGCGCAGGCCGTCGATCACCTGCAGCGGATCCGAGGCCGAGAAGTACTTGCCGTGGCCGTTGATCGCGGCGTGCCACAAATCGTCCACGCGCGACTGGTAGGCGGCGGACCCGCTGTTGTCATTGGTCTTCGGATCGGGCCAGACATAGGGGCCATTGTTGTTCCACGGGCAGCCGCTGGTGACACCGGTGATCAGCTTGTAGAAGTCACCGCCCAGCGCGGCCGCGCCGTCGTAATCGGGTTCATAGGTCATGACCCCGTCCACGCCCAGGCCGAGCGCATAGGTCTTCATGTGCAGGCGCGTGTTCTCCCCCGCCCCGGCCGGCACCAGGCCCGGCCTGCTCCAGTCTTCGAGGCTGGGGCGCAGCGAGGTGGTGCCGGTATTGGTGCCGCCGTTGTACCAGTACAGCGAGACGTCGGCCAGCGAGTTTCCGCTCTGGGCCGAGGTGTCGACACAGCCCTTGGAGCGCAGGCAGAAACGCGACGCGTCTTCGCGGTTGTCGTTGTTGGTCACGCTGGCCGCGGCATTGCCGTTCCAGTAGCCGTCGGTGGTGACGAAGGTAAAGTTCTGCTGGCAGGGGAACTGCACCACCGCGTTGTCCGTCGAATAGTTGTAGGGCGACTGGTTCGCGTACAGCTTGCCGATCGCATGCAGCGCCTGGCGAATCGGGGTCGACTGGTTGCCGTCCATGGCATACAGCGCGCTGTACCAGTCCGCGCGATGGTTGCCCCCGAACGGCTTGGGCTTGGTCATGCTGCCCTCGGCCGCCGCGCTCGACAGCGAGACCAGGCCGACGTTGTAGTTGTCGTTGATCGGCTGGAAGGCATGGCCGACCGCTGTCTTCATCGCCTGGTTGCGGGTCTTGTAGTAGCCGTACCAGTTGGCGAAGTTGGTCATCTCCTCGGCGTAGGTGCAGGTCGCGCCGGCACAGTCTGTGCGATTCGGCGCCTTCGGATAATTGTTGCGCGATGCGACGATGTCTGTGCGCGCGAAGGTCGTGGCGCCCAGGTCATTGGTCGTGGCCGGGAACACGTCGCTGACGGAGGCCGTGGTGCTGAACGAGACGTTACCCTGGTTGGTGAGGTTGCCGACCGTGATGTTCTTGCCCGAGGCGGCGCCGGTATCGACCAGGCAGACGGTCGTGTTCGGAGCGGCCTGGCAAATGGCGCCGCTGCCAGCGGTGCCGCCGACATAGGCGGTGACCGTGCCCTGGGTCCCGATCTTGTTGCGGATCGCCAGCGCGACCGAGGCGGCGTTCCAGCCCTTGGTCAGGGTCAGACTGGTGTCAAACAGGTTGACGCCGCCGAAGCTCACTTGCGACAGGACCTGGTTCTTGCTGTTGTTGACCGAGCCGCTCACCTTCAGCAGCGCGGTCGAGGCGCCGCCGGTGTCAAGCGCCAGGACGGTGCCGGCGCGGCTTTCGTCAGCCTGCAGCCAGCACGGACCGATCGTCTTGGGGCTCGTGCTCGCCGGGCAGGCGATTGGCACCACAGCCACCACGTTGTTGGCCGAAAGGGTGATGCCGTAGGTGCTGCAGGCCGGCACGCCGCCGCCGGTAGGCGTGCGCACGCAGGCCAGGAACTGGTTGGCCAGGCCGGTCTTGGCAATGATCGACGCGGCCAGGGCATTGGCCGCCTCCTGCTGCAAGGTGGCGCTGTTGGTCCCGGTGGCGGCCGTCACGGGGCCGTTGGTGATGGTTGCGGTGCCGGCCTCGGTCGTGGCGGTGACGGCGTCGAGCCTGACCGGAGTGCTGCCGGGCGAGGCGCCGACGGTAATGGTGCCGTACCAGACGGCGGGACGCGAGATGTCCCCGTAGCGCGGATACTTGAAGTTGCCGACGTATTTGGCCTGGCAATTGGTCAACGCGGTCGAGTCGCACCAGCGCACCTTGGCCGGGACGGGATAGCCGGCCGGCGCCGGGGCGTTGACATCGGTGGCCCGGCAGTTGGTCATGGCGGCGTTGGTGCAGTATTCCGCTACGTTGATGGTGTAGTAATAGGGATTGGCGAGGAACACCTGCCCGGTATAGCGGTTGCTGCTCGGGTAGTTGTAGCCGTTGCGGTTGACCTGGCAGTTGTTGTTGCTGGTGTCGCACCAGCGGATGTCCGGGAAGCCCGTCACCAGGTTGGTGCGCGAGGTGCTGTTCCCGAGCAGGTCGGTATCGTTGATGCCGAAACCGTCGGTGGTAACCGAGGTCCAGTTGCTGGTCTGGCTTGCGGTCAGGCTCGGGTAGGTGCTGCCGTCCGCCTTGACCGGGGGGCTGTAGCGCACGCGTGGGTTGTAGTACTGCTTGTTGAAATCGGGACTGGCGAACGGCGGATCGCCGGCGCGGCAGCCGCGCGTGCCGCCCGCCATCGTGGCGCGCGAGCGGCAGGTGATGCTGTCGTCCACGTAGTCAGGGGTGAAGGTGCTGGTCATCGAGCCCGAGTTATCGTACAAGAGCATCAGGTTCGGCTTGACCGTGCCGCTGCCGGTGATGTTCAGCAGGGGCAGCTGGGCGATCGCGGTGGGCGCGGCGCGCGCCGGCAAGGCCGCGAGGGCCACGACGATGGCGATGGCGAACGCCAGGATGGCGGGGAGTCGGTTGGATAGGATCTTCATGCGCGTTCCGTATGCAGTTTGCGGCTCAGGCGCCGATCAGGACCACCATCTGGGTGATCACATTGCCGCCGCGCGGACCATCGATGCGCGCGGTGATCACGTAGTGCAGTTGCGGCACGCCCGCGTACACGGGCGCATCCGAGGCCATGCTGTCGCCGAGGCGCACGGTGTTGCCAAGCGTGGAGGTGTTGGCGGCGGTCTGGACGCATGCGTTATCCGGGTCGCTGTAGACCACGTCGA
The DNA here is from genome assembly GCF_020707265.1 of Massilia sp. IC2-477. Taxonomy (GTDB): domain Bacteria; phylum Pseudomonadota; class Gammaproteobacteria; order Burkholderiales; family Burkholderiaceae_D; genus Telluria. The sequence goes on along the minus strand of NZ_JAJFEQ010000019.1, from coordinate 37,468 downwards.
GGCGGCACATGCGGTGGATGACGTAGCGGATCCGGTTGCCCTTGCCGTCGTCGACTTCCTTGGAGCCGTCCCAGAATCCGCTCGAGCGCACAGTCTGGGTGGTGTCGAGCGTGGCGCGGTAGCCCTCGCCCGGCACGTGGCCGTCGAGCTGGATCTTGTTGTTCTTCGCGGTGTCGCTGAGCCAGGCGAATCCCTGGTGCAGGCCGTAATCGGCGGCACGCGCCAGGCTGGCGTCATAGGCCAGGTTGGACGCGGTCAGCGTGGTCGAATTGCTGGAACGGAGCAGATAGATGCTCGAGACCAGCAGCACCAGCAGCATGATCAGCATGACCGGCAGCGCGATACCCCGCTGGCGAGGGAGATGTGGACGTGTCATGCGGTCGGTCTCCAGCCCGCGTTGCGCAGCGGGACGATGGTTTCGAAGACGCGGTAGCGGTAGCACTTCCAGTCGACCGGATCGCCGTCGACTTCCACGTTCACCTCGACCGGCTCGGCGTCGGTGTTCACCGCGTCCTGGACGGCAAACACCGTCGGGGGCACGGTGGTCGCCGTGCATTCGCCGGTGGCCGGGTCGGCGCGTTCCGGGTTCCTGGCGCGTGCCACCACGGCGATGCGCAGCGCGGCGATGCGCTGGTAGTCGCCCGCCCCGCCCTCGACGCCATCGCCGTCGGCGTCGATCATGGTGCTCGACCAGGCGGAAAGCTGCAGCCCCTGCTCGGGCGCGAACAGGTCGCCCGTCCGCGTGTCGAAGCCGTACTGCGCCTTGAGTGCGACGATGTTGTCGGCCACCGGCTGCGAGGCCGCGCCGGCGCCGGCCAGGTCGGTGGCGCGCAGGCGCAGGAAGCCGCCCTCGACCGACCAGGTGCGGAAGGACAGGCTGGCGGTCGGCCCCAGGTTGAAGATGCGCGAGGCGCCGCCCGTGTAGTGGGCGCCGAGGGCGCCGCTGTTGTAGCGGTTGCCGGCGCCGGCGATCATCACATACTGCTGGGACGGCGGCGGCGGCAGCGCCCCCGTGTCGGACGAGATCTGGGCCAGCGAGCACTGCTCGCCCAGTTTTTCGGGCGCCACCAGGATGACGTCGCCCTTGGCGAAACCGTAGGGCACGCGGTCGACGTCGATGCGGGTGCCGCCGATGTAGTTGGTGGTGATGCGCAGGGTGCCCGTGCCGCTGAACGAGCTGCCGGTGTACAGGGTGAGGCTGTCGGAAGCGTCCGCGCCGCCCGGCACGATCACGGCCGCGGCGAGCGGATGGATACTGTCGCCGTCGCGCGTGGCTGCCGTCATCTCGAAGCCCTCGGTGTCCGCCAGCACGGTGTCGCAGCCGACGATCAGCGGATCGTTCAGGCCGAAGCCGGCCCCCTCGACGTCGCCGCTGATCGAGAACATGGCGAGCATCCCGTTCTGCATCGAGTCGGAGCCGCCCAGCGCGGCCTGCTTGTTGCGTTCGGAATCGGTCATCAGGCGGGTGGCGAACAGCACCGCCAGCAGGCCGATCACGACGCTGACCATCAGTTCGACCAGCGAGAAGCCGGCCGCGCGCGTCAAGCCCGGGCGCTTCATGTCGACCCCGCGAAGTAGGAAGTGATACGGTGGGTGTTGACCGGCGTGTCGGCCTTGCGGCGCCAGCTAATCGCGATGTCCACCGCTGCAGGGGCCGCGCCCGCGGCCGGCGTCACGCTGATGACCACGGCGGCGCCCGGGATCAGGGTGGCGGTCTCGTCGTACCACTGCTCCAGGCGCGCCGACGGCTCTTCGCCGGCGGCAATCTCGTAGTCTTCCAGGTTGCCCAGGTCGGTATTCATGATGCCGAGCAGCTTGTCGGCGGCGATCGCGGCCTCGGCGCGCATGCCGGCGTCGGACAGGGCCGCATACGAGCGCGCCTGGAGCCCGATGGTGCCGAGCAGGCCGATCGCCAGGATCACGGCGGCCAGCAGGGCTTCGAGCAGCGCGATGCCCTGCTGGGCTTGCCTGCGGACGCTAGGGAGTCTGTTCATTCGGGGCACCTGCGTGAATCGTCGTCGGCGACATCCGGATTGCACTGGGTGGCAATGCCGGCCAGGGTCAGCACCACGCTGCTGGCGGGGAAAGGTTCTGCGCCCGCGGCCGGGTCCAGGTCGATGCGCATCATGCGTGTGCCGACGCGTGAATCGACCCATCCCAGCGGGGTGAAATAAACCGCGGTGGCGGCGCCCGGGCCCGGGGACACGACCAGGCGGCTGGTAGCGGGCAGCGCGTCGGCACGGCGCGCCACCGAAGTGAAGCTCGCGCCGGCGCTGTCTTCCGGCTTGACGCCTTCCTCGACGGTCGACCAGTCGCCGTCGGCTTCGTTGCACGGCTCTTCGGGCGTCGGGAAGCACAGGTCGACCTGCCAGTCGTACTGGCCGCTGACGGCGTTGCGGCTCAGGACCAGGCGGCTGGCGCTGTTGTGTGCCAGCGCCTTGGCGCGCGCGAGAATCAGGCCTTCAGCATAGAACTGTGTGGCGGCGGCGGCTTTGGTGGCAGCCACCCAGTCGACCATGCGCGGCACGCCGAGCGCCAGCAGCAGCGCGAACACGGCGAGCGTGATCATCGCCTCCACCAGCGTGAAGCCGCCTTGGTGCGGGGTGGCGCTTACTCGGCGCACTGGCCCTCCTTGCGGTCGACCCAGCAGGCGTCATTGGTAACCCAGTCGGTCGGCGCACTGGTGGTCGCGCGGCCGCCGTTCTGGTCGATGGTGAACACGAAGCCGTCGGCGCTGCCCTGGCCGGTGGCGGTCACCACGTAGGCGCTGGCGCTGGCTTCGGTCAGGGTGAAGGTGAAATGTTCGGAATCCCTCGGCATCAGGCCCAGGGCGTCGGCGTCGAAGCCGGCGTAGCTGCGGGTGTTTGCCCAGTGCTGCTCCATCTTCGGCTGGATGCCGGCCAGGCCGCTGAAGGCTTCGGTCAGGCGCGCACGCATCATGTAGCTGTTGTAGGACGGGAGGGCCACGGCCGTCAGGATGCCGACGACGACCACCGCGATCATGAGTTCGATGAGGGAAAAACCGGCCTGGCGCTTGTTCATGGATGAGTCTCCGAAGGGTCCGGCGGACTGCCGGAATGTTTCCATGTGGAATCATAACCCACGAAGCTTGCATTTCCCTGAGGAAAACCTGACAGAATCCTGACAAGCGCACAGGACGCGGAGACGCGTTTATGCGGGCGGGAAGCCCACGCTGAAGGTCGCGCCCAGCCCGCCCGGGCCGCTGTCCAGCGCAATCTCGGCGCCATGGGCGTCGGCGATGTCGCGCACGATCGCCAGGCCCAGCCCGCTGCCGCTGCTGTGCTGGTCGAGGCGCACGAAGCGCTGGAACACCTGCGCCCGCTGCTCGGGCGGAATACCGGGCCCGGAATCCTCGACCGCGAACAGGGCGCCGTCGGGCGTGGCCTGGCAGTGCACGGTGACCCTGCCCTGCGCCGGCGTGTAGCGCAGCGCGTTGTCGACCAGGTTGTCGACCAGGTCGCGCAGCATGTGGCGGTCGCCCATGAGCTTCGCACTGGCCAGCTCGAAGCCGAGGTCGATGTCCTTGCGCAGGGCCTGCTCGACGAACGCCTGGACTGCCTCGGCCACGATGTCGGCCAGGTCGAGCGGCGCCAGCTGGGCGCGCTCGAAGCGGTCGGGGGCGGCGCGTTCCAGCGACAGCAGCTGATTGGCCTGGCGGATCATGCGTTCGTTGGCGCGCAACAGCAGGTCGACGGTGCGCCCCGTCTCGGGATCGTCGCGGTGACGCGCCTGCAGCCACTCCAGCTGCAGCCGCAGTCCGGCCAGCGGCGTGCGCAGCTGGTGCGCGACATTGGCGCGGAAATCGTCCTGGGCGCGGGCGCCGGCCGCGATCCGCCCCAGCAGCGCATTGAAGGCACTGACCAGCGGCGCCAGTTCACGCGGCATCCCGTTGTCGTCGAGCGGCGCCAGGTCGTGGCTGCCGCGCGCATCCAGGCGAGCACGCAGGCGCGCCAGCGGCGCCAGGCCATTGCCGACCGAGAACCACACCAGACCCACCAGGGCCAGGCTGAACAGCAGCTCGAGCAGCAAAAGGGCGCGCACGATGGCCGCCCTCACCCCCTGGCGCTGGCTCAGGGTGCGCGCCACCGCCACTTCGACCTGGCCGCCGGGGCCCGGCACCATCAGGCTGGCGACCCGTACCGGCTGGCCGTGCAGGCGGTCGTCGCGCACCGGCTCGGCGCCCGGGCGGCGCGGGAAGGCGGGTTCGCCCGCCAGCACCCGGCCGCCCGCGTCGCGCACCACGAACCAGCTGGGGTCCTGGGCGGCGGCGCCGATCACGGGTCCGCCGGCGCCGGATAGTTCGATACTTGTGGAAGCATTACCCGGCCGCAGGCGCGCGGCCAGGCCGGCGGCTGCGTCCAGCAAGCCCTGGTCGAAGGCGAGCTGGGCCGGCGTCCAGGCCAGCAGGTAGGTGAGGCTGGCGGCCAGCAGGTTGAACACGAGGATGGGAGCGACCAGCCATTTCAGCAGGCGCAGGCGGATGCTGCTCATGGGCGAGGGCTCAAGCGGCGGCTTCGAGCAGGTAGCCGAAGCCGCGGATGGTGCGGATCGCCACCCTGGCGCCGTCGAGCTTCAGGCGCAGGCGCGAGACATAGACCTCGACCGCGTTCAGGGTCAGGTCGTCGCCCCAGGGTGCGATGGCGTCGATGATCTGCTGCTTGGAGACCACGCGGCCGGCGTGCTGCAGCAGGTACTCCAGCACACCCCACTCGCGCGCCGACAGGTCGAGCACGCGCTCGCCCACGCGTGCGCGCCGGGTCGCGCTGTCGAGACTGAGCTGGCCGAGGCCGAGCTGGGCGGGAGGCGGCGCCACGCGCCGGGCCAGGGCGCGGATGCGCGCGACCAGTTCGGCGCTGGCGAAGGGCTTGACCAGGTAGTCGTCGGCGCCGGCTTCCAGGCCGCGCACCCGGTCTTCGACGGCGTCGCGCGCGGTCAGGAGCAGGACCGGGCAGGCGGCGCCCCGGGCACGCAGGCGGCGCAGCACCTCGAAGCCGTCGATGCCGGGCAGGCCGATGTCGAGCACGATCACGGAAAACGGCAGGGGCTGGGCCTGCAGCCGGGCGTCGGCGGCGAGCCCGTCGACGACGAGTTCCACCCCCATGTCCTGGGCCTGCAGGGTGCGCACCAGCCCGTCGGCCAGCACGGCGTCGTCTTCGACCAGCAGCAAGGGCAAGGGCATGTCGTGTCAGCGCAAATGCAAAATCACATTATGCGCGAATTCGGCGCATAAGCGTTTCCACAACAAAAGAAAACGCGATGACAAAACGATATCTCTCTAGTAGGACTGGGCTGACAAAATGGCCTGCGCCAAGCCTACACAGGTGCGACTGCCAGTCTTATGTTCGCCAACGGACTATAGCTTTAATGTACACACATCGCGATGAGGCAAAGAAAAAAGACCTCAAACATTCGCACCCGACGCACGTTAGAGATAAGAGGACATAAAATGAACAACACTCAACTTGGTGGTATGCACAAAGCGCAACACAAGATCCCAGCCACTAGTGAGACTGTGAAAGCCGCGTCCCGCCCCGTTGTCAGCTACAGCGGCACCCAGCAGAACGAACTGCTCGGCGCCCTGCCCCGCCAAGACCTGGAAAGCCTGTTCGAGCAACTGGAGCTCGTTCCGCTGCCATTCGGCAAGGAGTTGTTCGAGTATGGCAGCAAATTGGAATACGTGTATTTTCCGACCACCGCAATCGTGTCGCTGCTGTACGTGATGGAAGATGGCGCCACCACCGAGATCGCGGTGGTCGGCCACGAAGGCGCAGTCGGCGTGTCGCTGTTCATGGGTGAACGCGCCACCTGCAGCGCTGTGGTCCAGAGCGCCGGCTACGGCTACCGCCTCAAGACCCAGTTCCTGCGCGACGCATTCAACAAGGGCGGCGCCCTGCCCCAACTCCTGATGCGCTACACCAACGCCCTGTTTGCCCAGATGGCCCAGAACGCCGTCGGCGGCCGCCACAGCTCGATCGAACAGAAGCTGTGCCGCTGGCTGCTCGACCGCCTGGACCGTTCGGCCAGCAACGAGCTGAAAGTGACCCAGGAACTGATCTCGATCATGCTGGGCGTGCGCCGCGAAAGCATCACCGCCGCTGCCGGCAAGCTGCAGGACGAAGGCCTGATCCAGTACCGCCGCGGCAACATCACCGTCCTGGACCGTGCCGGCCTGGAAGAATACGCCGGCGAGTGCTACAAAGTGGCCAAGTCGGAATACGACCGCCTGCTGAGCGACGTGGCCCGTTAAGAATTGACCGGCGCCCCATCCGGCGCCGTACCGCTTCTCGCTTCGAACGCCGTCCCCAGTAACAGGGACGGCGTTTTCATTTCCGGGGTTTCGCGCAGCTGCGCGGGAACGGGCCTGCCCTCGCCGCCTGGCGCGGAGGCCGGAATCCAGGCGCGCACGCAGGTGCCGACGTTGTTCACGCCGCGCGCCACATGCAGCGTTCCGCCCAGCAGCAGCGCGCGTTCGCGCATGCCCAGCAGGCCATGCGATTTCGAGCGGGTCATCGCATCCTGCGCGATGCCGATGCCGTCATCGGTGATTTCCAGTTCCCAACCGTCCGGTTCGCGCGTCAGGTTGACGATGACGGTGCGCGCCTTGGCATACTTGGCGATATTGTTCAGGGCTTCCTGGGTGATGCGGAACAGCGCGATTGCCTGCATCGGCCCAGCCTCGTCGGCCTCGGCATCGACCAGGGCGTCGCAGTCGAGCGCGGTCACGCGCGCATAATCGGCGCAGTAGCTCTGGAGCGCCGCCGACAGGCCCATGTTGTCCAGCAGGCTGGGGCGCAGGTTTTCGATGATGCGGCGCTTGAGCTGGACGGTGTCGACCAGGGTCTTGCGTGCCCGGCCCAGCATTGCCACCAGCTCCGGATGCGTGCCCTTCAGTTTCTCGCTGACGGACGTCATGTCCATGCCGATGGCGGTCAGGTTGGCCCCCATCTCGTCGTGCAACTCGCGCGCCAGGCGCGATTTTTCTTCCTCCGACACCCGGATCAGGTGGCGCGACAGCACCGACAGCTGCTCGGTACGCTCGGCAACAATGGCCTCCAGGCTATCGTTCGTGCTCTGAAGGGCGCGCTCGGCTTCCAGGCGCAGGCCGAAGCTGCGCTGCACCAGGCGGTGGAACAGCAGGATCACGAGGATCGCGACGGCATTGATGCCGACGCCGAACAGCACCGTGCGGCGCGACTGTTCGTAGAACGCGTTCGTGCGCGCGGCCAGCAGTTCGTTCTGTTCGCGCGTCATGATCACGACCTGCAGGCGGATTTCGTCCATCTCGCCGCGCTCGTCGGCGGCGGCGGAAATGGCGACGATATCGACCAGCCCGCCCTGGCGGTAGACCTCGAGCGACTGGTGCATCAGGCCGAGCTTGCGCTGCACCAGGCTGCGCAACTGAGCCAGGTTCCTGGTCTGGGAGGGACTGTCGGCCAGCAGGACACCGAGGGCGCGCAGCTGGTTGTCGATCTGCTGGGGCGCCGCATGCAGGGGGCCGAGATTGACTTCCGAGCCGGACAGGAAATAGCCGCGCAATCCACTTTCGGAATCGGTGACGAGCAGGTTCAGGAGCTGCAGCTCGTCCGTGACGCGGGCGGTCTGGGCCTGCAGGGCATTGGCCGAGCGCAGGTCGTCGAGATTGCGGATGAGGAAGACCGCGTTGATGACCAGGATGACCACACAGGCCACGCACAACAGGGTCTTGGAGAGAGGCAGGCCGCGCAAGCGCTTGCCGTCGAAAGCAGTAGAAAAATACATTGGCTTCCTTTCGCGCAACTTGTGCCGTCCGGGCCGATTATAGTCGCGTTAGCGCGACAATGCTTTCAAGGCCGTGCGGATACGAAGCTTACGCGGATGCCAGCCTCAGTGGACGCGGAATGCTGGGTGGCCGACAAATGCAAGTGTGCGCGTATCCACGGCGGCGCGCAATACAAATGTTGCACTGCGGCGAATATTTTGTAACGTTTAGAAACAAGTGTTGGCTGGAAAGAGTTTTCCGCCGGAAAGAAAACGCGCCGGTTGCCGGCGCGTTGGTGCAGATGCTCAGTCGAGCAGGTTGTTCTTCATGGCGTAATAGGTCAGGTCGCTGTTCGACTGCAGGCCCATTTTTTCCATGATGCGGGTACGGTAGGTCGACACGGTCTTGATCGACAGCGACAGCGCATTGCCGATGTCCGACACGGTGGCGCCCTTTGCCAGGCGCAGGAAGACCTGGAACTCGCGGTCCGACAGCTCGGTGTGCAGCGCCGTATTCGGGTCGCGGTCGAAGCTTTGCGCCAGCAGTTCGCCCACGGTCGAGCTCACGTAGCGGCGGCCCTGGTAGACGGTGCGCACCGCGGTCTTGAGCTCGTCGGCTTCGCATTCCTTGTTCAGGTAGCCGTTGGCGCCCATCTTGAACAGATTGAGCGCGTACTGCTGCGCCGGATAGCCGGACAGGATCAGCACCGGCAGGTTCGGCTGGCCCTGGCGGATCGTGCGCAGGATATCGATGCCGGACTGGTCCGGCATGGCGATGTCGAGCAGGAGCACGTCGCAGATCTCGCGGCGTGCGATGTCGAGGGCTTCGCGCCCGGTAGCGCCTTCGGCGACGACTTCGAAATCGCCGGACGACGAGAAAATCTGTTTGAACCCTGCTCGAACTATTTGGTGATCGTCACAAATGGCAACGCGTATCATTATCTTCCCTTAAATTTTCCCTTTTCAGGAAAGTGCCAGGTCCGTGCAGACGCCCCGGCATGCATGCATGTTCAGCATGACCGCAAGTGACATTCTATCACTATGGCGCGGGGCATCAAGGCACACACTTGCTGAGTTATGCGGGCCATATATGGGCGCTCGCCTGCCGACGCAAGTCCCGGCATGCCGCGCGGGTGCGCGGATGCCGGCGGGCCGAGATCAGGCGACGCCCGTGCCGTGTTTCAGAAGCGCGAGAATGTCTTGCAAGCGGGCCCGCATGTTGTCGATATCGACAGTGGGCGCCGGCGGCGGCAGCTCGGCTTCGGGTGCACTGGCCAGTTCGTGGCCGCGGCCGTCGAGGCGGTTGCGCGCCCCGCTGATGGTGAAGCCCTGCTCGTAGAGCAGTTCGCGGATGCGGCGGATCAGCAGCACTTCGTGATGCTGGTAATAGCGACGGTTACCTCTGCGTTTGACCGGTTTAAGCTGGGTGAATTCCTGTTCCCAGTAGCGCAGCACATGCGGTTTGACGCCGCACAAATCGCTCACTTCACCAATCGTGAAATAGCGCTTCGCCGGGATCGGCGGCAGCACAACGGGTTCAGGCTTGTTCGGTCGTTCGCTCATCTAGCACTCAGTCAGGCAGCTCGGGCCAGCGAGTTACTCGGGGGACTAGTCTCCTCGACCATTCCCTTGAGCTTCTGGCTGGCGTGGAAAGTCACGACGCGGCGCGCCGTGATGGGGATTTCTTCCCCGGTTTTCGGATTGCGGCCGGGCCGCTGCGGCTTGTCGCGCAACTGGAAATTGCCGAAGCCGGACAGCTTGACCGCCTCGCCGCGCTCGAGCGCGTTGCGGATTTCGTCGAAGAAGGTCTCGACCATGTCCTTGGCTTCGCGCTTGTTCAGGCCGACCTGCTCGAACAGCAGTTCGGCCAGCTCGGCCTTGGTCAGGGTTGGCAGTTCCTTCTCTGCTTCCTTCCGCATCCGCGCGACTTGTGTGGCGCGATGCAGATCGGCCGCCAGGGCTTCCTGGAATACGGCCGAGTCAACGTCGTTGTTATTAATTTTGAAGCCCTACCTTCAAGAAACGATGTTTTGGAACGGTGTGAGGCGCTCGATGAAGCGCCTCGGTCCAGCTCTTATGCGCGCAGTTTTGCGCCGACTTTTTCTTGTGCCGAACGGGCCACGGCCACCATGATGGCGTCCACCGCGTCGTCCTGCAGCGTCGATTGAGTATCTTGCAAGCCAAAGCGGAAAGCAAGGCTTTTTTCATCCGTCTCCAGGCCCTTGCCGCGGTATTCATCAAACAAAACAACGGCTTGCACGATCTTTCCGCCAGGATTGGCAGCGAGCTCGGCATGGAAAGTGTCCAGCACTTCCTGGGCCGACACGCCCTGCTTCACCACCAGCGCCAGGTCGCGCGTGGCGCCCGGGAACTTGGAAATCTCGGTATAACTCGGCACGCTGCGCTGGCGCAGGGCTTCGGCATCGACCTCGAACAGGACCGGCGCCTGCGGCAGGTCGTATTTCTGCAGCCAGCGCGGGTGCAGTTCGCCGATGAAGCCGATGTGCTTGCCGTCGAGCTCGACGAAGGCGCTGCGGCCCGGGTGCAGGGCCGGATGCTCGCCCTTCACGAAGCGCAGCGAGGCCGGGGCGAACAGGGCTTCCAGGTCGGCCTTGACGTCGAAGAAGTCGACCGCGCGGGTCTTCTCGCCCCACTGTTCGTCGACCGACGGACCGTAGGCGATCGCGGCGACGCGCTTGGGCTGCTCGAAACCGGCGACTGCCAGCGGGGCGTCTTGCACCTCCGGATTGCGCTTGAACACGGCGCCGATTTCGAACACGCGCACGCGGCCAGCCTTGCGGTTGATGTTGTAGCGCACGTTGGCCAGCAGGCTGCCGACCAGGTTCGAGCGCATCACGCTCATCTGGCTGGCGATCGGGTTCTGCAGGCGGATCGGGTCGGCATTCGCCGCGAAGTCCTGCTCCCATTGGGCTTCGACGAAGCTCATGTTGACCACTTCCTGGTAGCCCAGGTCGGCCAGCTGGTGGCGGATCGCGAACAGCGAGCGGGTGTTTTCCGGCTCGATCAGCATGGCGCTCGGGGCGACTGGCGGATTGGCCGGGATGTTCTCGAAACCGTAGACGCGCGCGACTTCCTCGATCAGGTCTTCCTCGATCTCGATGTCGAAGCGGTACGAAGGCGAGGTCACCTGGAATACCCCGTCCGAATGCGTGAACGGCAGCTGCAGGCGGGTGAAGATGTCGGCCACGACGGCGTCGGTGAGCGGCACGCCGATCACCTTGGCGGCGCGCGCGGTGCGCATGCTCACGGCCTGGGGCTGCGGCAGGTTCACGGACTGGTCGTCGACCGGGCCCACTTTGGTGTCAGGGGTGCCGCAGATCTCGACGATCAGCGCGGTGATGCGCTCGATGTGTTCCACCGTGGTCGCATAGTCCACGCCGCGCTCGAAGCGGTGCGCCGCGTCGGTCGAGAAGTTGTACTTGCGGGCGCGGCCCTGGATGGCGTTCGGCCACCAGAATGCCGCTTCCAGGTAGATGTCGGTGGTGTCGAGCGTCACGGCAGTGGAGTCGCCGCCCATGATGCCGGCCAGCGATTCAATTTCCTTGTCGTCGGCGATCACGCCGACCCACTCGTCGACCTCGATGGTATTGCCGTTCAGGAGCTTCAGGGTCTCGCCCTTCTTGCCCCAGCGAACATCCAGGCCACCGTGGATCTTGTTCAGGTCGAACACGTGCGAAGGACGGCCGACTTCCAGCATCACGTAGTTCGAGATATCGACCAGGGCCGACACCGAACGCTGGCCGCTGCGCTCGAGGCGCTGCTTCATCCAGTCAGGGGTGGCGGCGCGCGCGTTCAGGCCGCGGATGACACGGCCCGAGAAACGGCCGCACAGGTCCGGGGCCGAGATCTTCACCGGCAGCTTTTCGTCGGTATTCACGGCGACCTGCTTGGTGGTCGGCACGTGCAGCGGGGTGCCGGTCAGGGCCGAGACTTCGCGCGCCACGCCCAGCACGGACAGGCAGTCCGCCTTGTTCGGGGTCAGCTTGATGGTGAACTTCAGGTCGTCGAGGCCGAGATAGTCGCGGATATCCGTGCCGACTGGCGCGTCAGCCGGCAGCTCCATCAGGCCGCTGCTCTCTTCCGAGATTTTCAGTTCCTTGGCCGAGCACATCATGCCCTGCGACTCGACGCCGCGCAGCTTGCCGACCTTGATCGCGAAGGGCTTGCCATCCGCGCCCGGCGGCAGCACGGCGCCGGCCTTGGCGCAGATCGCCTTCATGCCCGCACGCACGTTCGGCGCGCCACAGACGATATTCAAGAGCGTGCCGGTGCCGACGTCCACCTGGCAGACGTTCAGGCGGTCGGCGTCCGGATGCTTGGCCACTTCCTTGACTTCGGCCACCACCACATTGGTGAACGGCGGCGCGACCGGTTCGACTTCCTCGACTTCCAGGCCGGACATGGTGAGCAGGTGCGACAGCTCGCTAGAGCTCATCGTCGGATCGACCATCGAGCGGAGCCAGTTTTCAGAGAATTGCATATTCGTTGTACCTTCTTCTTGCCGCGAGGGTTAATTGAACTGCTTGAGGAAACGGAGGTCGCCTTCATAGAAGAGACGCAGGTCGTTGATCCCGTAACGCAGCATGGTCAGGCGCTCGAGGCCGGAGCCGAACGCGAAACCGATGAACCGTTCCGGATCCAGTCCGAAATTACGTACGACAGTTGGGTGGACCTGGCCAGCGCCCGACACTTCCAGCCAGCGGCCCTTCAGCGGACCGGAGCCAAAGGCGATGTCGATCTCGGCCGACGGTTCGGTGAACGGGAAGTAGGACGGACGGAAACGGACCTGCAGGTCGTCGGTCTCGAAGAAGGCCTTGACGAAGTTCAGGTACACGCCCTTGAGGTCGGCGAAGCTGATGTTCTCGCCAATCCACAGGCCTTCGACCTGGTGGAACATCGGCGAGTGGGTGGCGTCGCTGTCGACGCGGTAGGTGCGGCCCGGCGCGATCACCTTGATCGGCGGCGTATGGGTGCGCGCATAGCGCACCTGCATCGGGCTGGTGTGGGTGCGCAGCAGCAGCGGTTTGCCGGTGCTGTCATTGCCTTCGATGTAGAAGGTGTCCTGCATCGAACGGGCCGGGTGGTTTTCCGGGCTGTTCAGTGCGGTGAAGTTGGTCCAGTCGGTCTCGATCTCGGGACCGTCGGCAACGTCGAAGCCGATCGAGCGGAAGATCTGCTCCACGCGTTCCCAGGTGCGCATCACCGGGTGGATGCCGCCCTTGGCGCGGCCGCGGCCCGGCAGGGTCACGTCAATGCTTTCTGCGTTGAGGCGCGCCATCAGCTGCGCGTTCGCGAGGTCGTCGCGGCGGGCGCTCAAGGCCTGTTCGATTTTTTCTTTTGCGGCGTTGATCAGGGCGCCCTGCGCCTTGCGCTGTTCCGGGTCGAGCTTGCCCAGGCCCTTCATCAGGTCGGTGACCTGGCCGGTCTTGCCCAGGTATTTGGCTTTTGCATTTTCGAGCGCGGCGGCGTCCGCGGCGGCGGTGAAATCAGCCTGGGCCGAGGAGACGAGATCTTCCAGCGATTGCATGCTTGTTCTTTTCCTGTTTGTGTGGTGGCAGGAGCCACAATCAAAAACGGGGCACAGGTTGATTAACCGTGCCCCGCTCTTTTCGCTCCCCCGTTGCCGGGCAAGCTGGTCTTGCTAGCTAACTGACTGATTAGGCAGCCAGCTTGGCCTTGGCGGCGGTGACAATCGCGGCAAATGCCGGCTTGTCGTGCACAGCCATGTCGGCCAGGACTTTACGGTCCAGTTCAATCCCGGACTTCTTCAGGCCGTTCATGAAGGCGCTGTAGGTCATGCCGTGCGAACGCGATGCTGCGTTGATACGGGTGATCCACAGGGCGCGGAAGACGCGCTTCTTGTTACGACGGTCGCGGTAGGCGTACTGGCCAGCGCGCATGACTGCTTGCTTGGCAATACGGAATACCTTGCTGCGACGGCCGCGGTAGCCTTTAGCAAGTTCAAGGACCTTCTTGTGACGGGCACGTGCAGTAACCCCACGTTTTACTCGAGGCATGGTAGCTCCCTTTGTAGATGATTAGTGAGATTAAGCGGAAGGCATCATGCGGTAGACGCTCGTCACGTCCGATGCATTGATGTTACGGGTGCCGCGCAGTTGACGCTTGTTTTTGGTGGTCTTCTTGGTCAGGATGTGACGCTTGAACGCCATACCCGACTTGACGGTACCACCCGGACGCACGCGAAAACGCTTCTTCGCGGAGCTTTTGGTTTTCATTTTTGGCATAGTATTCTGCCGGTTTAACGGCAGCCTCTATACGACAGGATTGCAGGTGGCGGCAACGCCGCTCTTGGATGCCTGCTTTCACTTGTCTTGCAGCCGACGCCACTACTTGCCGACTACAACCTGCTTGTTAAAAACAGGAACCGCAGATGATAGCACAGGTTTGATGGGAATTGTTGCAGTGCGGATGGGAATTATCGCCGGAAGGTCCAGCCCCCACAAACGAACACAGGCCAGGTCCAGGCCCCAGCTTTCACTGGAACCCGGACCCGGCCCATTCATCTGACGGCGCGAAGAATTATTTCTTCTTCTTCGGCGCGACCACCATGATCATCTGGCGACCTTCGAGCTTCGGGAACTGCTCGACCTGGCCATATTCTTCCAGGTCGGTACGCAGGCGCTCGAGCATGCGCATGCCGATGTCCTGGTGCGCCATTTCGCGGCCACGGAAACGCAGCGTGATCTTGGTCTTGTCGCCGTCTTCCAGGAACTTGATGAGGTTGCGCAGCTTGATGCTGTAGTCGCCTTCATCGGTACCCGGACGGAACTTGACTTCCTTGACCTGGATGATCTTCTGCTTCAGTTTGGCTTCGTGCGCCTTCTTCTGCTCGGAGTACTTGAACTTGCCGTAGTCCATCAGGCGGCAAACCGGCGGACTCGCGTTCGGCGCGATTTCGACCAGGTCGACGTTCTTTTCCTCGGCCAGGCGGAACGCTTCCGCCAGGCTCACGATGCCCAGCGGTTCGTTTTCCACACCGTTCAGGCGCATTTCGGGATGGGTGATCTCGCCGTTGATGCGATGCTGTTTGTCAGTAGCTATGTTGTTTCCTTTGAAAGTATGAATATAGACCGGCGCTTAGTGTAGCGGATTCTCGATTACTTCGCGCTTACTTCGCCTTGGCGGCGACTTCGCCCACCAGGCGCTCCACGAGCGCGTCGACCGGCATCACGCCGAGGTCGACATTGCCGCGGGCACGCACGGCCACGGTATTTGCTTCACGTTCATTATCGCCAACAACCAGAATGTAAGGCAGTTTTTGGACAGAATGCTCGCGAATTTTATAAGTAATCTTCTCGTTCCGCAAATCAGCGTGAACGCGCAGTCCCGCCGCGCGCAGCTTCGCTTCGACGTGCTTCACGTAGTCTGCTTGCGCGTCAGAAATGTTCAAAACAGCAACCTGGACCGGGGCCAGCCACAGCGGCAGCGCGCCGGCGTAGTTTTCGATCAGGATGCCGATGAAACGTTCCATCGAACCGACGATCGCACGGTGCAGCATCACCGGCACCTTGCGGGTGTTGTCCTCGGCGACATATTCGGCGCCGAGACGGCCCGGCATCGAGAAGTCGACCTGCATGGTGCCGACCTGCCATGGGCGACCCAGGCTGTCCTTCAGGTGGTACTCGATCTTCGGGCCATAGAAGGCGCCCTCGCCCGGCAGCTCGGTCCATTCCACGCCGCAGGCGCGCAGCGCCGAACGGAGCGCCTCTTCCGCTTCGTCCCACACTTCGTCGGTGCCGATACGGTTTTCCGGGCGCAGCGCCAGCTTCACATCGATGTGATTGAAGCCGAAATCGTCATACACCTGCATCGCCTGGGCGTGGAAGGCGGTCACTTCGGCCTCGATTTGCTCTTCGGTGCAGAAGATGTGGCCATCGTCCTGGGTGAAGCCGCGCACGCGCATGATGCCGTGCAGGGCGCCCGAGGACTCGTTGCGGTGGCACTGGCCGAACTCGCCGTAGCGCAGCGGCAGGTCGCGGTAGCTCTTCATGCCCGAGTTATAGATCTGCACGTGACCCGGGCAGTTCATCGGCTTGAGCGCGTAGGAACGGTTCTCCGAATCTGTGGTGAACATGTTTTCGCGGTAGTTATCCCAGTGGCCGGTCTTCTGCCACAGGGTGACGTCCAGGATCTGCGGCGCCTTGACCTCGTCGTAGCCGTTCACCTGGTACTTCTTGCGCATGTACTGCTCGACCTGCTGCCAGACGGTCCAGCCCTTCGGGTGCCAGAAGATCAGGCCCGGGGCTTCGTCCTGGAAGTGGAACAGGTCCAGTTGCTTGCCGATCTTGCGGTGGTCGCGCTTCTCCGCTTCCTCCAGCACGTGCAGGTACTGCTCCTGGTCTTCCTTTTTGGCCCAGGCGGTGCCGTACACGCGCTGCAGCATCTCGTTCTTCGAGTCGCCGCGCCAGTAGGCGCCGGCCAGCTTCATCAGCTTGAAGACCTTCAGCTTGCCGGTCGAGGGCACGTGCGGGCCGCGGCACAGGTCGGTGAAGCCGCCCTGCGAGTACAGCGACACGTCTTCATTGGCCGGGATCGAGGCGATGATCTCGGCCTTGTAGTCTTCGCCGATCGATTTGAAATAGGCGACCGCCTCGTCGCGCGGCAGCACCTTGCGGGTCACCGCATCGTCTTTCTTGGCCAGTTCCGCCATCTTCTTTTCGATCGCGCTCAGGTCTTCCGGGGTGAACGGGCGCTTGTACGAGAAGTCGTAATAGAAGCCGTTTTCGATGACCGGGCCGATGGTGACCTGGGCTTCCGGGAACAGTTCCTTGACGGCATGGGCCAGCAGGTGGGCGGTCGAATGGCGGATCACTTCCAGGCCGTCCGCATCACGGTCGGTGACGATGGCCAGGTCGGCATCGGACTCGATCAGGAACGAGGTGTCCACGACCTTGCCGTTGACCTTGCCGGCGAGCGCGGCCTTGGCCAGGCTCGGCGCGATGTTCTGGGCAACCTGGGCGACGGTGACGGGACCGTCGAACTGACGGCTGGAACCATCTGGAAGTCGGACGTTGAGCATGCTGTTCTCCAATGTGGCGCAATGCCGCTAAAAGTTAAAAATATTGAAAGCCGAATGCTTGAGACGAAAAAAAACGCGCCCTAGGCGCGTTTTCTTCAGTGTTGTCGAGCTTCTTTGGACAAAAGACCACCGTACCGCGTCTAGCGATTCCCCCACAACATAGTCGTAGTTCGCGGTGTCATAACCGTCGGTGCCTTTCTCGCTCTTACAAAGTGCTGCTGTGTATTCTGGTGGGCGGTGCAGAATTCGAATCTGCGACCCCTTGGATGTCGACCAAGTATTCTAACCAGCTGAACTAACCGCCCGATGCCGCCATTATAAGGAGCGCACAGGCGATAAGCAAGGCTTGTCCCGGAAAAAGTTTCCTGGCGAGCCTGGCTCGCTGTCCTTCGGCGCTTTGATTTACACTGGAGGGATGTCAAGCCAACAAGTCGAACCCGCTTCCGAACACCTGCACGCCCACCTGGATGGCGACGCCCAGCACAGCCACGTGATCGAAGGACGCAGCCAGCTGGCGCTGTCGGTCGCACTCGGCCTGACCCTGCTGTTCGCCCTCATCGAAGTCATCACCGGCTTCATGTCCAACTCGCTGGCCCTGATCTCGGACGCGGGCCACATGGTGACCGACGCCGCCGCGCTCGCCCTGGCCCTGATGGCCCAGGCGATCGCCAAGCGGCCGCCCTCGAGCCGCCACTCCTTCGGCTTCGTGCGCGCGGAAGCGCTGGCCGCTTTCGTCAACAGCCTGGCCATGCTGGCGCTGGTGGCCTGGATCGCCTGGGAAGCCGTGCAGCGCCTGCTGCATCCGGAACCCGTGCAGGGCGGCGTGGTGCTGGTGGTGGCCGCGATCGGCGCCTCGATCAACCTGCTCGTAGCCTGGGTGCTGTCGCGCGACAACCAGAGCATCAACACCCGCGCCGCGCTGGTCAACGTCATGGGCGACCTGCTCGGCTCGCTTGCGGCGATCGCTTCCGGCGCCATCATCTATGTCACCGACTGGGTGCGGGTCGACCCGATCCTGTCGATCTTCGTGGCCCTGTTGATCCTGCGCTCGACCAGCGGCATCCTGCGCGAGTCCTACCACTTCCTGATGGAAGGCGTGCCACACGAGATCGATTACCTGGCGGTCGGCGCGGACCTGAAGGCGGTGCAGGGCGTGCTCGACGTGCACGACCTGCATGTATGGGACATGTCACCCGGCCACCCTGCCCTCATCGGCCACCTGGAAATCGCCAGCCTGGAACAGTGGCCGGCCGTGCTGGCCGCCGTGCGCGCGATGCTGCGCGAAAAGCATGGCATCGACCATGTCACCCTGCAGCCGGAGGCCGCCGGCGGCAAGTCCTTGTAAGCGCCTTCTTACCCGTGGCTAGCCCGCACGCCGATACGCGGGCGCAAGCGCGGATCGCATAATCTCCCCATGGATTGCGCCCGCACAGTATTCGACACCCTCATCATCGGCGGCGGCCCGGCAGGCCTGACGGCTGCGGTCTACCTGCGCCGCTTCACCCGCCACATCGCCCTGGTCGACAAGGGCAATAGCCGCCTGTCCTGGATTCCCGTCTCGCACAACTATCCGGGCTTCCCGGAAGGCATCAACGGGGTGCAACTGCTCGACAACCTGCGCGCCCAGCTCGCCAACTACGGCGGCAGCGTCATGCCGGGCGAAATCCTCGACCTGCGCCTGGAAGACGGCGTCTTCGTCGGCGACTACGTGCCGGCCGAGGGCGAACCCTGCCAGATCCGCGCCATGACCGTGCTGCTGGCCAGCGGCGTGGCCGACGCCGGCATGCCGGTCGAGCGCTGGGACGAAGCGGTGCGCTGCGGCGCCGTGCGCCTGTGTCCGGTGTGCGACGGCTGGGACGTGATCGACAAGCGCATCGGTGTCGTCACTTCGGACGCCAACCCGGTCGGCCACGCCCTCTTCATGCGCACCTTCAGCGCCGACGTGCTGCTGTTCGAGCGCGGTCCGGTCTCCACGCTCAACGACGAGGAGCGCCAGCGCCTGGCCGCCGCAGGGGTGCGCCTGATCGAATCGCCGCTGGCTGGCGTGACCATGAGCGAGGACATGAAGCCGGTCCTGCACACGAAGGACGGTGAAGACTACCTCTGCGACGTGTTCTACCCGATGCTGGGCGAGAACGCGCGCTCCGACCTGGCCAGCAAACTGGGGGCCGAGACCGTCGAGTGCCGCAAGCTGCTGGTCGACGACCACTGCCGCACCACGGTGCCGGGCCTGTTCGCCGTGGGCGACGTGACGCGCGGGCTGAACCAGATCGCGGTGGCGACCGGTCAGGCGGCGCTGGCTGCCACCACCATCCACAACACCCTGCCCTGGGCACTGCGTCCAGCCGCGAACGCCGCCTGAGCGCCGGCAGCACTCACTTGTCGGCCTCGACATCGAAAAAGCCGCTGTCCAGCACCAGTTCGCGCAGCGGCTGGTATTTGCTGGAGGCGCGCTCGGCCTCGGCGCGCAGGCGCGCGCCTGCTGCCGCGTCGCCCGCCGCTTCGGCAATATCGGCGCGCTGGCGCAGGATCAGGATGCGTTCTTCGATGGCGCGCACCGCATCCCACAGACCCTTGTCGATGGCGTCGTCCACGTCGGCCAGCAGCGACTTCAGGGAATAGGCATGGCCGGTATGGCAGCGAAAGCGCACCAGCTTGCCGTCCTCGATCTGCACCAGCACGCCGTGGCATTCAGGGCAGCTGTATTTCGACATCTTCCCAAGTTCCATGACACCCGCCTGCATGGCATTGCCCTCCAATCCGACCTGGTGTTCCGCCTGCTGGCGCGCGCTCGGCGCCGCAGGGCCCTTCCACGCTACCACGCTGCCGATTTCCCGGCACAGCCGGGCTGCCAGCGCCTCGATGGTCCCGATGCCGTCGACATCGACGTACTCGAGCACACTTTCCGGCATCGAGCGGCATACCGCCTCGTCCGGGTCCTGCACGAAGGCAAGGCCCTGGCGGTCTTTCACCTGCCACAGGCCGGCCGTGCCGTCGTCCAGCGCACCGGTCAGGACGACGCCGATCACGCGCGGCCCGTAGGCCAGCGCGGCCGAGCGGAACAGGACGTCGACCGAAGGCCGGGCGCGGCATTCCTTGGGGCCGCGCGTGACCCTGATGCGGCCGTCTTCGATCATCAGGTGGCGGTCGGGCGCGGCAATCGTCACCGTATTCGGCAACAGCTGCTGGCGGTCGCTGGCAAAGGCAACCCGCATGCGGGTGCTCCCCTGCAGGATGCGGTCGAACTCACTGGGGGAATGCGCGGACAGGTGCTGGACCACGAGGAAGCTGGCGCCGCTATCGGACGGCAGCCGTGAAAACAGGCGGCGCAAGGCATCGATTCCGCCCGTCGAGCTGCCGACGACGACGATGTCCCGCTTGCCGGTATCGGTGAGCGCATTCATGTCCGTCTCCCGTCATTGTGGTATCTGCATTGTCGCAGGTATTGACGGTCGCGGATACGCTTATCCTTGTCCGGAAGCCAGCGCGATGCGGCGCCGGATGCGCTCGAGTTCCTGCGTGTCGCCGGCCGCCTCGGCGCGCTTTGCCTGCACCCCCAGCCAGGCCAGCAGCGGACGGCGCCAGCCCTGGTTCGACGCGGTGTCGATCGCCTGGGCGATTCCCTCCGGCGTGATGCGGCCGGCCTGGAAAGCCGCGCCGGCGGCCACCAGGCGCGACAAGGGGTCGGCCACGCCCCCGACCTGGCCGCTGGCGACGACGGGCCGGTGCTGCTCGGGCAGCAGCGCGGCGTTCAGGCCCTGCCAGCGGCCATACAGGTAGTCGGCGTAGGCGCGCTGTTCGGGCGTGGCGTCGCCGGCCAGCGCCGCGTAGCCGGGGCAGTCGTCGACGTCGAGGCTGGCCACGCGGGCGGCGCAGCGCACCAGCTCGACCTGGGCCACGTAGTCGGCGCGGCCGGTGCTGGTGGTGGCTGCGCGCGCCGTGCGAAATTCCGAGGCCGAGGCGAGCGTATGTCCTTTCAGGTAATCGTCGACCGAGGCGTCGAGGGCGCCCTTGGCGTCCGCCTGCCAGTCGGGTGCCAAGGGCTTGCCGGCGCAGGCCGCGAGCAATGCGACAGCGAGGAAGGCGGACAGTCTCATGGCAGCTTGATCTCCTGGTTCTTGCCGGCGAAGGGCCACTTGCGGTTGATCTCGTCGACCAGGCGGTTCACCTTGCGCAGACTGGCGTCGACCTCGCCGCGCAGCGCGCCCAGGTCTTCGGTGGCGACTCTAGCGTTCTTGCCCACCGCCTGGGCCTCGACCAGCACCGCATCGACTTTCTTGAGCGTGGTGCTGGCGTCCTGCAGCACCACATGCAGCTGGCGGATCGCGGCCTGGGTGTCGTCCATCACCCCGTTCTTGCCGTAGACCCGCTGCTCGGTCTTGCCCAGCAGCGAGTTGACGCGATCGAGCGCTTCGCGCAGCTTGCGCGCCTCGGCGTCGCCGCCCATCACCCCGCCCAGCACCCCGCCGGGGCCGTTCATGCGGCCGGTCAGGGTGTTGATGTTGGACAGGCTGGCGTTGATGTCGGAGTCGGTTGCCGTCATGGTCTCCAGGTTCTCCAGCAGGGACCTGGCGGTGGCGACGATGCGCGGGATCTCGGCGGTGGCGTCGCCGCGCAGCACCGAACGGGTGGCGCCCGGCGGCAAGGGCGGGTCGTTCAGCAGGCCCGTGAAGGCGCGCAGCCGGGTCTCGCCGACGATGCTGGACTCCAGCGTGAACACGCTCGAGGTACGCAGCCATTTGGCGTCCTTGCTCTGCACGTCGACCAGGATGCGCACCTTCCCGTCGGGGGCAAGCTCGACCTGGCTCACGCGCCCGATCGGAAAGCCGGCGAAAGTCATGTCCATGCCGGGGATGACGCCGGACGAATCGTCGGCCTCCAGGACCAGGCGCTGGGTCGGCTCGAACACCCCGCGCGCTTGCATCACGTAGCCGATGAAGGATACGACCAGGATGCCGATCGCAACTAACAGGATCAGGGCCTTGAGTTCAACGTGTTTCGGTTCGTCCGGCAGGGGTTCGGTCATGGTGTCTGTTTTTATTAGATGTACTTGAGTGCGAGGGAGGCCGCTTCGATCACGAGCAGCACGAACAGCAGGCGCAGTGCGCCCGGCTGCACGGTGAAGTTGACGCGCCGCGGGTAGCGCTGCAGCTCGAGGATGGCGGCGGTCGGGATCAGCGCCACGGCCAAACCGAAGAACACGGTCTTGAGCACGAAGCCGATCGTCACCGCGGGCGAGAACACGCGCCCGACGGTGCGGGTGTAGTCGTTCAGTCCCCAGGGCAGCAGGCCATACACGTTCAGGTAAGCCAGCACCAGCACGATGGTACTGGTGACCATGGCCAGGCTCAAGACCCCGAAGGAATTCGCCAGCAGCTGCGGCACGATGTCGCGGCGCAGGCGGCGCAGCGCTTCGTCGTTGGCGGCCTGCGGCGACATGCCGGCGCGCGCCAGGCCCAGGGCCGAGGCGTCGAAGGCCATGCTGGCGCGCAGGGCGACGAACATGGCGGCCGACAAGGGAATCAGTTCCAGCACCAGCACCCGCACGACCATTTCGAGGGCGAAGTGCGACAGGCCGTAGCTCTTGGCCGTGACCAGCACGATGCGGATGATGACGAGGCTGATCAGGGCTGAAGCCAGCGAGAACCAGGGCAGCACCTGCCAGGTGCTGGCATAGATGTAGCGCGCACAGGCCAGGCGGTTTTCGCGGTTGTAGGTCGAGGGCGACAGCGCCATGACCAGCGCCACCGCGCCCAGGTGCACCATGTACCACCAACTGCGCAGGTAGCGGGCGGCAGCGAGGCCCCACAGGCTTGGGTGAGCAGTCAGGTTGAGGGATCGGCGCATGGTGTCAATATGATACAAATTTTGATGAGTTTGCCTGGATTTTGTATCAAATTGATACTGTCGTGACAGCGTTTACTGCCTGCGGGCCTCCATCACCCCTTTCACCTCGCCGATCGCGCCCAGCGCCTTCTGCAGCTGCCCGGTCGAGCCGATCTCCGCCGTGAACACCATGCGCGCCTGTCCCTTCGCGCTCTGGGTATTCACCCCGATCACATTGATCTTCTCACGCATGAACACGTCCGAGATATCGCGCAGCAGGCCCTGCCGGTCCATCGCGAGGATGAACAGGTCGACCGGGTACACCGTCTCCAGCCCCGCCGAGCCCCATTCGGTCTGGATCACGCGCTCGGGCGACTTGGCGCGCATCTCGGCGAAGTTCTTGCAGCTCAGGCGGTGGATCGAGACGCCCTTGCCGCGCGTGACGAAGCCGCAGATCGGGTCCGGCGGGGCCGGCTTGCAGCACTTGGCCAGCATCGTCATCAGGCCTTCGGTGCCGACCACCAGCACGCCCGACTTGGCGCCCTGCTCCACACTCGATGCACGGCTCTTGTTGACAACCGCTTCGTCGACCACCGGTGGCGCTTCGACCTCGTCGTGCAGGGCCGCTTCCACGTGGCGCAGGCTGAACTTCTCCTTGCCGACCTGGATGAACAGTTCGTCCACCTTGGCAAAGCCCAGCTTGTGGGCCAGCGCTTCCAGGTTGACCGCGGTCTTGCCTTCGCGCTGCAGCGACTTTTCGACCAGGGCCCGGCCTTGCGCCAGGGTTTCGGCCTGCTCCTGTGCGTGGAACCAGGCCCGGATTTTCGAACGCGTGCGGCTGCTGACCGTGTAGCCGGGGCTGAGCCAGTCGCGCGAGGGGCCGGCGCTGCCCGCCGGTCCCTTGGCGGTGATGATCTCGCAGGTCTGGCCGTTTCTCAGCGGGGTGTTCAGCGGCACCATCACGCCGTCGATCTTGGCGCCGCGGCAGCGGTGCCCCACCTCGCTGTGGAGGTGGTAGGCGAAGTCGATCGGCGTCGCGCCCTGCGGCAGCTCGAGCACGCGCGCCTGCGGCGTCAGCACGAAGATGCGGTCGTCCAGCGTGGTGGCCTTGAGCTTCTCGACCCACTCCTTCTGCAGGTCTTCCTGGCCGGTGACCACGTCGGCCACATCGCTCTTCCATGCCAGCAGCTGGCGCAGCCAGGCGATCTTCTCGTCGTACTTCTGGCTCTTGAAGTTCGAGCCGCCTTCTTCCTTGTAGCGCCAGTGGGCGGCGATGCCGTACTCGGCGAAGTTGTGCATCTCCTGGGTGCGGATCTGCACTTCCAGCGGCCGTCCGTCCTCTGCGGTGACGACCGTGTGCAGCGACTGGTAGCCGTTGGGCTTGGGGCGCGAGATGTAGTCGTCGAATTCCTTCGGGATCGGGGTCCAGATGTTGTGGATGATGCCGAGCACCGTGTAGCAGGTCTTGACGTCCTCCACGATCACGCGGAAGGCGCGCACGTCGTACAGCGAGGAGAAATCGAGCTCCTTGCCGCGCATCTTGTTCCAGATGCTGTAGATGTGTTTCGGACGTCCCGAGACCTCGGCCTTGATGCCGGCCGCCGCGAGTTCTCCCTGCAGGCGCGCGATCGAGGCTTCCACGAAGCCTTCGCGCTGCATGCGCTTCTCTTCGAGCATCTTGGCGATCCGCTTGTAGGTATCGGGCTCGATGAAGCGGAAGGACAGGTCTTCCAGCTCCCACTTGAGCTGCCAGATGCCGAGCCGGTTGGCCAGCGGCGCATAGAAGTCGAGCACCTCGCGGCCATAGGCGCGGGTGACGTCGTCGAAGCGCTTCTGTTCGGCGAAATAGCGCAGCGTGGTGGCGCAGGAAGCCAGGCGCATCAGCACCACGCGCATGTCGGACGCCATCGCCAGCAGCATCTTGCGCAGGGTTTCCACCTGGGCGGCGGCCTGCTGGGCTGCGTTCTTCCCGCTGCCGATCTGCTCCTTGCCGGCCGTAAGGTCGCGCAGGCGGATCAGCTGGTACACGCCCTGCACCAGGTCCGACACTTCCTTGCCGAAGCGTTCCTCGAGCGAGCCGGCCACCTGCGGGTCCATCATCGCCAGCTCGAACAGCAGGCCGGCGATACGGGTCTCGGCGTCGGTGCGCAGGATCGACAGCGAGCCGGCCACGCCGAGCGAAAACTCGAAGGCGTTCTGTCCTGTCGCCGCGATCCGTTCGCCATAGGCGTTGCTGGCGTAGTCGAGCGCGCCCTGGACGCGCGCGCAGTCCTCCACGCTCAGTCCCTGGACCAGCTGGGTGGTCGCGTCGCCCAGTAAAACCGATGAAACCATCTAGGGGATCAGCGCAATGCGGCGGTGACGCAGACCTCGACCAGGCATGCGGGGTTGGCGAGTTTGGCTTCGACCGTGGCGCGCGGCGGCGTGTGGCCCTGGGGGACCCACTCGTCCCACACAGCGTTCATGCCGGCGAAGTGCTCCATGCTGGAGATGAAGATCTGGCACATCAGGATGCAGGACTTGTCGCTGCCCGCTTCGTTCAAGAGGCGGTCGACGTGGCCCAGCACCTCGCGCATCTGGCCATCGATGCCCTGGCTGGTGTCTTCGGCGATCTGGCCGGCCAGGTACACGGTGCCGTTGTGGATGGCGGTTTCGGACAGGCGCTTGCCTACGTGGAGTCGTTTGATTTCCATAGCTGCTTTCTTCTAAAAACATGAGGGCGGGGCGTCACGCCCCGCCAACTAAAAATTCACGTGCGATCGCGATCTGCTCCGGCCGCACGAAGGTGGGCGCGTGGCCCACGCCCGGGATCTCGACCAGGCGCGGCTTTGGCCCGCGCGCGCACATCTCCAGCGCCGTCGCGCGCGACAGCAGGTCGGACTGTTCGCCGCGCACCAGGAGGGTCGGACAGCGGATCGCGTCCCAGGCCGCCCACAGCATCGCCTCGTCGCCGGCCGCGCGTTCGGGCGTGATGGCGCGGAAAGGCTGGGCCAGGCCCAGATCGTAGTGGCGCACCCACTGGCCATCCTGTTCCTGGCGCAGCACGTCGTTCGCCAGCTTGAACCATTCTTCCTCGGTATGCGGGCCGAACGACATCGAGACCGCCTTGACGTAGGCGGCGCCGGTGTCGAAATCGGGGAAGCGGATGTCCTGGCCGATGTACTCGCCGATGCGGGCGATCGCCGCACCGTCGAGCACCGGGCCGATATCGTTCAGCACCATCCTGCGGATCGGGGTTTCGTCCAGCGACGCCAGGATCATGCCGATCAGGCCGCCCATCGAGGTGCCGAACCAGTGCACGCCCGCCGTGTCGTCCTGCGTGACGCGTGCGATCAGCGTCACCATGTCGGCCACGTACTGCGGCACCGTGTAGTACTGCGGATCGCGCAGGCGGCCCGACCTGCCGCGGCCGACCACGTCCGGGCACACCACGCGGTATTCGCCGCTCAGCGCGGCAGCCAGGTGGTCGAAGTCGTCGGCCACGCGGGTGACGCCGTGTACGCACACCAGCACCCTGGGGTTGAGCGGATCGCCCCATTCCTTGTAGGCCATGCGGTGCAGGCCGGCGGGCGAACTGCACTGCACGCTTTTCAATCTGGCTTCGCTCATCCCCTGCTCCATCGTGACAATATTATCGGTCCGGCTATCGCAACGCACCATTTTACTTGGCATTGCTATTAGAATTCTACCAATTCTGAGGAAGCAATCCGTTCACCCTTCAAACTAGAGGACGCAATGAAATCCAGTATGCTCAGCGGTAAAACCGCTCTCGTCACCGGCTCGACCTCGGGCATCGGCCTGGGCATCGCCCGCTCGCTGGCGGAACAGGGCGCCAATATCGTGTTCAACGGCTTCGGCGACGCCCAGCAGATCGAGAAGCTGTACACGGATGTCGGCGCGGAATTCGGCGTACAGACGGCCTACCACAACGCCGACATGAGCAAACCGGCCGAGATCGAGGCGATGATGAAGTTCGCGGCTGACAAATTCGGCGGCGTCGACATCCTGGTCAACAATGCCGGCATCCAGCACGTGGCGACGGTGGACGAATTCCCGACCGAGAAGTGGGACGCGATCATCGCCATCAACCTGACCTCCGCCTTCCACACCACCCGCCTGGCCCTGCCTGGCATGAAGCAGAAGAACTGGGGCCGCATCATCAACCTGGCCTCGGTGCACGGCCTGGTCGGCTCCGCAGGCAAGTCG
Source organism: Massilia sp. IC2-477 (assembly GCF_020707265.1). Classification (GTDB taxonomy): domain Bacteria; phylum Pseudomonadota; class Gammaproteobacteria; order Burkholderiales; family Burkholderiaceae_D; genus Telluria. The sequence continues at coordinate 10,617 of NZ_JAJFEQ010000019.1, read as the reverse complement.
GCCTACGTCGCGGCCAAGCATGGCCTGGTGGGCTTCACCAAGGTCACCGCACTCGAAAACGCGCACAGCGGCGTGACCTGCAACGCGATCTGCCCGGGCTGGGTGCTGACCCCGCTGGTGCAGAAACAGGTGGACGACCGCGCCGCGCGCGACGGCCTGTCGAACGACGCGGCCAAGAAGGCGCTGCTGAGCGAAAAGCAGCCGTCCGGCGAATTCGTCACGCCCGCCGAGCTGGGCGCGCTGGCAGTGTTCTTCTGCAGCCCGGCGGGCGACCAGGTGCGCGGCGTGGCGTGGAACATGGACGGCGGCTGGGCCGCGCAGTAAGCGTTCGATGAGCCAATCCCTCGACGAACAGCAGCTGCAGGAAGCCTGCCTCGACCTGGCCCGCGTGGTGCTCGCCGCCGGCCAGCCGCAGGTCTCGAACGACATCCTCGAGACCCTGGCCGACCGCTTCCAGCGTGAAGTCGTCGATTTCGCGCCCGGCATCGCGCGCGCCGGACGCGATCCGAACCTGCTCACGCGCGCGGTCTACTACCTGATCGACGCCCACGCCCTGCCGCTGATGGGCACCGACATGGAGTGGTTCCGCCAGACCCTGGTGTGCCTGGTCGAACTGGCCGCACCCAGCATCGCGCTGTCCGACAAGGGCGGCGCTTTCCTGCGCGACGTGCAGCTCGGCGTCGAGCAGTCGCTCGGCGACCTGGAAGGCTGAGCGCACACTACCTGCACATAACAACTACAAGGAATTCCCAGATGACGATCCGCCTCAAGCAGCTCGCCCTATCCCTGTTCACGGCCTTTGCCATTCAAGCCCAGGCGGCGCCCGCGCCAGTCCCAGTCCTGATCACGGCCGACAGGGTCTGGACCGGCGAAGGCGCGCCGCACCAGGGCTGGGCCGTGCTGGTAGCGAAAGGCCGCATCGAGGCCGTCGGACCGCTCGAGAAGATGACGGTGCCGGCCGGCGCCGAACGCATCGACCTGCCCGGCAAGACCCTCATCCCGGGCATGATCGACCTGCACTCGCACGTGCTGCTGCACCCGTATAACGAGACCACCTGGGACGACCAGGTGATCAAGGAGCCGGTGGCGTACCGCATCATGCTGGCCGGCCGCCATGCCGCAAGCACCCTGCAGGCCGGCTTCACCACGCTGCGCGACCTCGGCACCGAAGGTGCGGACTACGCCGACGTCGGCATCAAGCGCGCCATCGACGAAGGCGTGGCGCCCGGACCGCGGCTACTGGTGGCGACGAAGGCCATCGTGGCCAGCTACAGCTATGGCCCGGCCGAGAAGAGCTACCGCCCGGACATGGAGATCCCCTACGGCGCCCAGCCGGCCACCGGCATCATTGAAGCGACCAAGGCAGTGCGCGAGCAGTCGGCGCGCGGTGCGGACTGGATCAAGATCTACGGCGATTACCGCACCGGCATCGACGGCAGCTCGCGCCCGACCTTCACGATGGACGAGATGAAGGCGATGGTCGCCGCCACCCACGTCACCGGCCGCAAGGTGGCGGTCCACGCCAGCAGCGACGACGCGATCCGCATGGCGGTGCTGGCCGGCGCCGACACCATCGAGCACGGCTACGGCGCTTCCGAGGCGACCTTCAGGTTGATGAAGGAGCGCGGCACCGCCTACATCCCGACGCTCACCGCGCCGGAAGCGACCGGCGAATACTTCCAGAAGCACGTGCGCGGTGGCGCACCCACCCCAGCCATGCAGCAGGCCCACCGCGCCTTCGCGCTGGCACGCAAGCTGGGCGTCACGATCGGCAACGGCAGCGACGTCGGCGTGTTCGCGCACGGGACCAATGCGCGCGAACTGGAATGGATGGTCAAGCTCGGCATGTCGCCGCTGGAAGCAATGCGCGCGGCCACCGTGGTGGCGGCCGATATCCTCGGCCGCAAGGACCTGGGCCAGCTCAAGGCCGGCCTGCTGGCCGACGTGGTGGCGGTCGACGGCGATCCGACGCGCGACATCGGCGCCGCCTCCAAGGTCGGTTTCGTGATGAAGGGCGGCGAAGTGTTCCGGCGCCAATAAGCGCTTTCCGGAAATACCATGCGATAAGGCATTAACATATCGCGTGGCGAACGCATGACTAGTTATAAGGCCTGCGGATATCCACAATAGATAAGGCAGGCCGCTTCCGACAAGATGGCAACACCACAAACTTCTCTATGAAGAGTTGCCATGAAAAAGCCTTTTTACAAAATCCTGTACGTCCAGGTGCTGTTCGCCATCGTGCTTGGCGTGCTGCTCGGGGTGTTCCACCCTGAACTGGGCGCCAAGATGAAGCCTTTGGGAGACGGCTTCATCAAACTGATCAAGATGATCATCGCCCCCGTGATCTTCTGTACCGTCGTTGCCGGTATCGCCGGCATGCAGGACATGAAGAAGATCGGCCGCGTCGGCGGCAAGGCCCTGCTCTATTTCGAGATCGTCTCGACCTTCGCCCTGGCCATCGGCCTGGTCGTCGCCAACCTGATCAAGCCGGGCGCCGGCTTCAACGTCGACGTCGCCCACCTCGACACCAAGTCGATCGCCCAGTACACCGAAAAGGCGCAGCACCAGTCGACGGTGGACTTCATCATGAACATCATCCCAAACACCTTCGTGGATGCCTTCGCGAAGGGTGACATCCTGCAGGTGCTGCTCATCGCGATCCTGTTCGGCTTCGCGCTGTCGATGATGGGCGAGCGTGGCCGTCCGGTCACCAAGATGATCGAGGACTTCTCGCACGTGATCTTCGGCGTGGTGAACATCGTCATGAAAGCCGCCCCGATCGGCGCCTTCGGCGCGATGGCCTTCACCATCGGCAAATACGGCCTCGATGCCCTGCTGCCGCTGGCCAAGCTGATGGGCTCCTTCTACCTGACCTGCTTCCTGTTCGTCGCCGTCGTGCTGGGCCTGATCGCCAAGTTCACCGGCTTCTCGGTCTTCCGCTTCATCTCCTATATCAAGGAAGAGCTCCTGATCGTGCTCGGCACCAGCTCGTCGGAAAGCGCCCTGCCGGCCCTGATGCGCAAGCTCGAGCGCCTCGGCTGCTCCAAGCCGGTGGTCGGCCTGGTGGTCCCGACCGGCTACTCGTTCAACCTGGACGGCACCAACATCTACATGACGATGGCGGCCCTGTTCGTGGCGCAGGCTACCAACACCGAGCTGACCCTGATGCAGGAACTGACCATCCTGGCAGTGGCGATGCTCACCTCCAAGGGTGCCTCGGGCATCACCGGCGCCGGCTTCATCACCCTGGCCGCGACCCTGGCCGTGGTCCCGACCATCCCGGTGGCCGGCATGGCCCTGATCCTCGGCATCGACCGCTTCATGAGCGAAGCGCGCGCCCTGACCAACTTCGTCGGCAACGGCGTGGCCACGGTGGTGGTGTCGAAGTGGGAGAAGGAACTGGATACCCAGCGCATGGACGACGTCCTGCACGGCCGCGTGCCGCTCGACGGCGAGAAAGACCTGGAGCCGGTGCGCGCCGCCGCCTGATCCGCCACACGCATCGCCCCGCGAACGCGCTCTTCGAAGCGCGTTTTTTTTTGGCCCCTACCCCTCACGCATAAAGTCTGCACGGCGCACGAAAACGGTAGACAGCACTGTCTAGACAGACTATTCTAGGTCCATCAACCAATGAGGACGCTCATGCCACGCAAACCCGATACCCCCAAGCCGACCCCGGCCGAACTCGAACTGCTGCAGGTCCTGTGGCCGATGGCCTCCGGCACCGCCAAGCAGGTGCACCAGGAAATGCAGAAGACCAAGCCGGAGGTCACCTATGCCACCGTGCTGCGCCTGATGCAGATCATGCACGGCAAGGGCCTGCTGGTGCGCGACGAGAGCGAACGCTCGCACGTCTACGCCCCGGCGCAAGCCCAGGATTCGGTCGAGACCAAGCTGCTCAAGGACCTGATGCAGCGCGCCTTTGCCGGTTCAGCCAAGGCGCTGGTGCTGGCGGCGCTGAAGACCGGCATCTCGAAGAAGGAACGGGAAGAGATCGAGGAGCTGCTGCGTGAAGACAAGCCGGAGGACGGCAAATGAGCGCCGCCGACATCGTCGCCAGCATTGGCTGGACCCTGGTCCACTTCCTGTGGCAGGGTGCGCTCATCGGCTGCGCCACCGCCGTCTTTCTCACCACGCTGCGAAATGCCCGCCCGCAGGCGCGCTACCTGGTTGCCTGCCTTGGCCTGACCCTGTGCCTGGCCTGGCCCGCCCTCGAGCTCGCGCTGCGCCTGACGGGCGAGAGCGGCGCGCGCGGCGATGCGATGATGTTGTTCGCCGCCGGCCTGGTTGTCGGTACGCCGGTTGACGATGGCTGGGGCGCCCTGCTGGCCGACCAGCTCACCTGGATCGTCGGCACCTGGGCCGTGTGCGCGCTGGCGATGGCGCTGCGGATGGTCGCGGGCCTGCTGTGGATCAGCCGCGCGGCATTGCACGAGCGCCAGGATCCGGCCTGGCAGGCCCGCGCCGAGCGCCTCGCCGCGCAGTTCGGCATCACCCGCGCGGTGCGCCTGCGCGTGGTGGAACGCCTCGGCAGTCCGGTCACGGCCGGCTGGTGGCGCCCCGTGGTGCTGGTGCCGGCCGCGCTGGTGTCGGGCATGCCGCCCCACCTGCTGGAAGCCTTGCTGGCCCATGAAATGGCGCACATCAAGCGCCACGACTACCTGGTCAACCTTGGCCAGAACGTGGTCGAAACCCTGTTCTTCTACCATCCGGCGGTCTGGTGGATTTCAAGCCGCATCCGTGTGGAGCGGGAACAGATCGCCGACGATTTCGCGGCACGGCAACTGGGCGAACCGCGGCGCCTGGCCCTGGCCCTTTCCGAACTGGAGAAACTCCAGTTTTCCACCCACCACCTGGCCCAGGCGGCCAACGGAGGAGATCTTATGTCACGCATCAAACGATTGGTTCGTCCCGATACGCAGGCGTTGAACTGGAAGGCGGCCATTCCCGTACTGGGACTGGTCATCGGCGCGGCGAGCCTTGCCCACGCGGCGCCTGCCAAGCAGGTCAAGGCGGATGCCCCGGCCGTGGCCGACTTCAGTAGCTGCAAACGGCCCAACTACCCGGCCGAGTCGATCAAGCAGAATCATACCGGCACCGTCAGCCTGGGCTTCCTGGTGGCGAAGGACGGCACGGTGAAGGAGTCGAAGGTCACGCAGTCGTCCGGCCATGTGGCACTCGATGAAGCGGCGCATACCGCGCTGGCGAAGTGCACGTTCAAGCCGGCCACTGCCAAAGGCAAACCGGTCGAGGAGTTTACCGCCGTCAAGTATGTCTGGACGCTCGAGTAATGAAACGGCGCCCAGCGTTCGTGCTCGGCATTGGCGCCACGGTCGTCGGCGCCGCGCTGTCGGGCTGCGCCAGTATGGCGCCGGCAGAACGCCAGGCCCGGATCCTGCCTGAGAGCTGCGCCAGGCCGTCCTATCCCAGGGAAGCCCTGATGCAGCGCGTGCAGGGCAAGGTCGGGATGGCGATGCTGGTTGGCGCCGACGGCAAGGTAAGGGATGCCGAGGTCAGGCGTTCAAGCGGTGACGAGTCGCTCGACCTGGCCGCCTTGCGCGCCCTCTCCACCTGCAGTTTCCGTCCTGCCCTCCTGGCCGGCGCAGCGACGCAGCAATGGACGGATGTCCAGTACGCATGGCGGCTGCGCTAGTCCTCCGATCGTGGTGACGGGACGCCGTCCCCACGATTCCTCCTGCTTCTCTTAAAACTGCACGGCCAGCTTTTTCTGCCGATTATGCGTGCCGCATTGCCGAGCGGAGGAACGATTGCTACGATGAGGCAAAACAACTACTCGGAGATAGCATGGCAAAATTCCTCTTACTGGCAAGCACGATTCTCCTGTCTGTCAATCTGGCCTTAGGGGCAGCGCCAGCCACCGCGATTCAAGCCCTGAAGGAGCACATCGGTGCGATCTGCCTCGGGTCGCCTGCCGCGGGCGCCGACGACGACGGCCAGGCGGAATAGATCTCCAACGCGCGCTGCCTGTACCCTCCCTCTCTGGAAACAAGCCCATGAATACGATTCGCACACTCCTGCTCGTACCCGCGCTGCTCGCTTCCTTCGCCTGCGATGCCAGCGCGGAGGTCGACGAAGCGACCCGCAAAGCAGTGATCGCCGAGCTCGGCGCAAAAATGAACGAGTTCTACGTTTTCCCGGACAAGGCCAGGCTCGTCGCCGAACGCCTGAACGCACGCGAGCAAAGCGGGGCCTACCGCTCTGCCGCGGATCTCACGGCCTTTGCGGCGATGCTGACCGAGGACCTGCGCCAACCGACCAACGACAAGCACCTGGGCGTGCGCTACCGCGCTACGCCGATCCCGCCTGATTCCGGCAGCAAGGGGCCAACGCCAGAGCAGGAGCGCGAATTCGGCAACTTCCTGAAGTCGCGCAACTACGACATCCGCAAGGTGGAAACACTGCCCGGCAACATTGGCTATATCGACCTGCGCAGCTTTGCGCCGGTGAAAGCTGCCAGGCCTGCGCTCGGCGCCATGATGAGCCTGGTTGCCGATACCGATGCCCTGATCGTCGACCTGCGCTACAACGGCGGCGGCGATCCCCACACAGTCGCCTTCATGTCGGGCTACCTGTTCGACAAACGCACCCACCTGAACAACATGTACTGGCGCGAAGGCAATCGCACCGATGCTTTCTGGACCGAGGAGGACCTGCCCGGCAAGAAATTTGGCGGATCCAAGAAGGTGTATGTCCTGACCAGCAAGAAGACCTTCTCCGGTGCGGAAGAATTCAGCTACAACCTGCAGCAGTTGCGTCGCGGTGTGATCGTCGGAGAAACCACGGGCGGCGGCGCCCATCCCGGCGGCGTGCACCGCATTCACCAGCACCTGAGGGCGTTCATCCCGATGGGACGTGCGATCAACCCGATCAGCAAGACCAACTGGGAAGGCAGCGGCGTGGTGCCGGACGTGAAGGTCGATGCGGAGGATGCGCTGCGCATGGCGGAACGCCTGGCCCTGACCGAGCTGCTGAAATCGCCGAGCGACGATGAACATGCGCAGCGGCTGCGCAAGCGTCTGGACGAGCTGAAATAAGCGAAGCCCGCAGTCGAAAAACTGCGGGCTTCGGGAACGCGCACCGCGGGGCCGGATGGCCGCCCCCGCGGTTTTTTTTCAGACTGCCGACACGTCCAGCTCGCAACCGGTCGCCGCCAGCACCTGTTCTTTGGTGACGCCCGGCGCCAGTTCGACCAGCTTCAGGCCACTGTCCGCGACGTCGATCACGCCGAGGTCGGTGATGATGCGGTCGACCACACCCACGCCGGTCAGCGGCAGGTCGCATTTTTCCAGGATCTTGTGGCTGGTCGAACCGTCCTTGGCGGTGGCGACGTGTTCCATCACCACGACCACGCGCTTGACGCCGGCGACCAGGTCCATCGCGCCGCCCATGCCCTTGACCATCTTGCCCGGGATCATCCAGTTCGCCAGGTCGCCCTGTTGCGACACCTGCATCGCGCCCAGGATCGCCAGGTTGATCTTGCCGCCGCGGATCATGCCGAAGGAGTCGGCCGAACTGAAGTAGGCGGAGCCCGGCAGCGCGGTCACGGTCTGCTTGCCGGCGTTGATCAGGTCGGCGTCCACCTCTTGTTCCGTCGGGAACGGGCCGATGCCCAGCAGGCCGTTTTCCGACTGCAGGAAGACTTCGATATCGTTCGGGACGTAGTTCGCCACCAGGGTCGGCAGGCCGATGCCCAGGTTCACATAGAAGCCGTCCTGCAGCTCCTTCGCCGCGCGCGCGGCCATTTCATCACGAGTCCATGCCATGTTCTGTCTCCGGTCTGATCTTAGTTGGCGCGCACGGTGCGCTGCTCGATGCGCTTTTCCGGCGTCGGGTTGTGGACGATGCGGTGCACGAAGATGCTCGGGGTGTGCACCTGGTCCGGATCGATCTCGCCGATCTCGACCAGCTCTTCGACTTCCACGACGCAGATCTTGCCGGCAGTGGCCACGTTCGGGTTGAAGTTGCGCGCCGTCTTACGGAAGATGAGGTTGCCCGCCTTGTCAGCCTTCCACGCCTTGACCAGGGAGACGTCCGGCACCAGGGCGCGTTCCATTACATAGTGTTCGCCGTCGAATTCGCGGGTCTCCTTGCCTTCGGCAACGATGGTGCCGTAGCCGGTCTTGGTGAAGAAGGCCGGAATGCCGGCGCCGCCGGCGCGCAGCTTCTCGGCCAGCGTGCCCTGCGGGGTGAATTCGAGTTCGAGTTCGCCGGCCAGGAACTGGCGTGCGAATTCCTTGTTCTCGCCGACGTAGGACGAGATCATCTTCTTGATCTGGCGGGTTTCCAGCAGCTGGCCCAGGCCGAAGCCGTCCACGCCCGCATTGTTCGAGATCGCCGTCAGGTTCTTGACGCCGGAGTCGCGCAGCGCTGCGATCAGCGCTTCCGGAATGCCGCACAGGCCGAAGCCGCCCACGGCGATGGTCTGCCCATCTGCCACGATGCCGGCGAGCGCCGACTTCGCATCAGGATACACTTTGTTCATACCCGTCCCTTTAATAGATTAAGCCCGTAGCTCTTCTGTACTGCAGAGTAGATTCTCAGCATAAAATAGCCTGTACCGAATAACAATACCGTAGAAATACGGGCCGGCGCTTGAGATGCCCGGCAGTCGATCCAGATCAGATGAACCCATCCTACGCCATTGATTACGAGATGATATTCCAGCATGCACCCGTGGGCATGTGCGTGTCGGTGGACCGGGTGATCCAGTCCTGCAACGGGGCGCTGGCGGGGATGTTCGGGTACGCGCAGGGGCAACTGCAGGGACAGTCGTTCAGCATCCTGTATCCGACCATGGACGAATTCCTGCGCACGGGCGACCGCATCGTGCCGATCATGAACGCCAAGGGACGTTATTCGGACGAGCGCATCATGCGCCGCGCCAGTGGCGAACTGTTCTGGTGCCACGTCACCGGGCGCGCGCTCGATCCGGGCCAGCCGCTGGGCGCCGGCGTCTGGACCTTCGAGGATGTCAGCGAGAAGCGGCCGGTCTCGGCCGAGCTCACGCCGCGCGAGCGCGAGATCGCGGCACTGCTGGTCGAGGGCAAGACCAGCAAGATGATCGCGCGCGACACCGACCTCAGCCCACGCACGGTGGAGATGCACCGCGCCAGCCTGATGCGCAAGTTCTCCGCATCGACCTCGTCCGAGCTGGTCAACAAGCTGGTCGGCGCGCGCTAAGCGCAAATAAAAAAGCACGCGGACCAGCGCGGTCCGCGTGCTTCTTGTCGCTCACGGGCAGGATGTCCTTCCCTGCCCGCTCGTCTTCGCCGGATTACGGCGCGATACCGACGGTGTGGTTCAGCTTGTTGAAGCCGGTCGACGCTTCCCAGGTATTGGTGTTGGCCATCTGGATCGCGTACTCCGGACGGTTGCGCAGCGAAGCCTGCGGATCAGGCAGGTTCAGCAGCAGCGCGTACGAACCCTTCGGCATGTCGGCCGGCAGCGTCACGGTCTGGTTGATGGTGACGGTCTGGTTGGCGAGCCACAGGCGCGGATCGGTTGCCAGCTTGACGCGGTACAGCGCGTTGGTCGCGGTGTTGCGGAACACCAGTTCCACATCGCGACCGTTGAACGGCGCGGCCCAGCCCTGGTTCTGCAGGGTCAGGTTGACCACGAAGCTGCCGCCCGGCTTGGCGGTGCTCGAGAACGAACCCTTTTGCATCACGAAGCGGTAGCCCAGCTTCTTGTCGACTTCGGTGAAGCAGCCCTGGCTCTTCCAGTTGTTGAGCACGGTGGTGTTGTAGTCCAGGTTCAGGTAGGACCAGTGGAAACGGCCCATCTCCGTGAGCGCGCTCGGGCAGGCGCTGCGCGGTGCGGTGTAGGCGCAGGTCTCGCCGCCGGAAGCCAGGTACTTGGTCTCGGCCTCCAGGTACGGGTACTCGACCGACGGGTTGATATAGGTACCGTAGTCCGAGCTGTTCGACAGGAAGCAGTCGTTGTGGTGGCCCAGGCGTGCCTTGGCGGTGCCGGTGAAGGCTTCCAGGGCGGTCAGCGCGGTCGGGCTGTACAGCTTGGTCTTGAACAGCGGCATGCGCAGCTGCACCTGGCGCTCCTTCGGCACCACGGCCAGCAGCTTGTCGACGACGCGCTTGCGATCGGCCTGGTTCTGCGCGGTCATGTTGTAGCTGTCGCCGTAGTTCTGGGTGTTGCCCCACTCGCCCCACGCACCGATCAGGCCGGCCTGGACGACGCTAATGATGTCCTTGTTGGCGGCCAGCATCGGCGCCAGCTGGGTCAGGTGGGTCTCGACCATCGCCGGCTTGGCGTCGGCCGGGTTGTTGTTGTCGTTGTAGGCGAAGCGCACGATCGCCTTCAGGCCGGCCTTGCGGACGGTGTCCATCTGCTGCTGGAACAGGTTCAGCTTGGCCTGGCTGATCGGCGCGTTGACGAATTCGCGCAGGTAGAACACGCACAGCATCAGGGTTTCGCCGTCGGCGGTGCGGAAGTTGGTCAGCTGGCTCTGGCTCAGCGGGGTTTCGCAACCGACGTGACGATAGAAGCCGCGCTCCGGGTTGGCGATGACCGCGTTGTTGGCCGTGTAGCTGACGGCGATCGGCGCGCCGGCCGGCGGGGTCGGCGTCGGCGTCGGCG
>NZ_JAJFEQ010000018.1 GCF_020707265.1 Massilia sp. IC2-477 | reverse complement strand
GGCTGGGACTGCGGCATCGGGTAAGTCGCGCGGAGCGCCGGAAGGCTGGTTGATCGGAAACGCGCGGAAGAAGGTAGGATACGCATCCTTGCTGTGCTGGGGCGCACGCCACCATGCGCGTCTGACAACAGCATTATCGCTTAAAATTTATTTCATGCAACATTCCCACGCTTTCCCACTGGCCCTGCGCCGGCACTGGCCGCTGGCGGCCCTGAGTGGCGCCATCCTGCTAGTCCTGCTGTGGGGCATGCTTGCGCCGCTGCGGGGCGCCAGCCACGAGCTGCTGCTGGAAATCCGGGGACCGGAAACGCCCGCCACGGTGCGCCTGACCCTGGGTGTGCAGGACGTGCTGCTGCTGCGCAACGCGACGCGCGCGCCCCTCGTGTTCGGGCCGGTGCAGCTGGCGCCGGGCGGCGAGTTCAGGCTGCCGGTGGAAGCGGCGGGCGAGCAGGCGATTCCCTGTCCGCTGCTGCCGGGCGGGGTGCTGCGGCTGCGCGTGGTGCCGATGCCGGATCCGGGAATGGAGCGGCTGCGCTGGCGGCTCGGGAATTTCTCGCACGCGATCCGGACGCTGCCGCTGCAGGGGCCGGAGTAGGGTGGGCGGGGTAATTTCGGGCAATGCCCGGAATTACGAACGCCCACGCGGTGATACGAAACAGCTTCGCTTTCGTGCCGGATGATCTTGCTGTCAACCATCACCGCGTGGGCGGAATCCGCCCACCCTACGGGCGCTGCGGTAGCCCAATCGTGCTCCCGTTTCGCCCTCGATTCTGTCATGATGGGCATCATGTCCACGATAACCATGCCCTTGTTCCCGCTCAGTACGGTGTTGTTTCCGGACGGGGTACTGCCGCTGCAGGTGTTCGAGGTCCGCTACCTCGACATGATCAGCCGCTGCCTCACGGACGATACGCCGTTCGGGGTGGTGCTGCTCACGCAGGGACATGAGGTGCGCCAGCCGGATGGCGAGCCGGAGCGCTTCGCCGCGGCCGGCACCATCGCTTCCGTCACCGAAACCACGACCACCTCGCCCGGCCTGCTGCAGGTGCTGTGCCGCGGCGGCTCGCGCTTTTCGGTGGTGACCGCCGAACAGCGCCTGAACGGGCTGTGGATGGCCGAGGCCGAGCTGGTCGAGGACGACCACGAGGTGCGCGTCCCGTCCGAACTGCAGGGCGCCTCCGACGCCCTGGACCGCGTGCTGTCCTCGCTGCACGACGTACCGCGCCACCGCTGGCCGGTGCAGCCGCCGTTCCGTCTCGACGACTGCGGCTGGGTGGCGAACCGCTGGTGCGAACTGCTGCCCTTGCCCAATCAGCAGAAGCACCATATGCTCATGCTCGACAATCCCGTGATCCGGCTGGAACTGCTGCACGATGTCCTGGACGAACACGGCCTGATCACTTCCTGAGACCTCATCAAGTGCTGGCATGAAATTCTCGGACGACCTCCTGATTGCGTATATCAACGGTGAGCTGGCCGAGCCGGCGCGCGCAGCGGTCGAGCGGGCCATGCGCGCCGACCCGGTGCTGGCCGCGCGCATCGCCCAGCACCGGCGCGAAGGCGCCGGACGCGACAGCCGCTCACATATCTTCAGCGTCTCGGCCAATGGCCACGACGGCGGCAGCCGCCACCGCCAGGCGCCGGTACCCACCGGCAAGGTGGTCCACCTCGACGCCATCCGTCCCGGACGCACGGCCCCGCCACCACCGCCGCCTGCGAAGGCAGAGGCAGGCTGGACCCCGCGCCACTGGCTGGCGCTGGGCGCCGCCCTGGTGCTCGGCGCCGTCGGCGGCGCGCTCGGCTGGCAGCAGCTGCAGCCCGAGCCGGGCATCGTGATGCTGGAGGCCAGCGACGGCGCCCTGGTGGCGCGCGGGCGCCTGGTGGAGGCCCTCGGCGGCCAGCTGGCCAGTCCCGGACCGTCCGAGACCGGGGTGCGCATCGGCGTCACCTTCGTGTCGAAGGATGGCAGCTATTGCCGCAGCTTCGTGGTCGACACGACGGCCGGCCTGGCCTGCCGCGGCGGCGGGCGCTGGACGGTTCCCGTGCTGGCCCAGCCGCAGGCGGGCACCGCCTGGCTCGACGGCGCCACCCTGCCGCCGTCAGTGCAGGCCGCGATCGACGCCCGCATCGTCGGCACCACCCTCGACCCGGCCGCCGAGCGGGCGGCCCAGCAGCGCGGCTGGACACCCTGAATCGCATGATGCCGGGTATTTACACGGGAAAATGCCCGGAAAACAGGCCCTTATATACAGGGGGGTGGATTTCAGGTATCGTGTAGCCCGCTAAAGTGCCTCTACGTCCGCCCCTGCCCGTGCCGCTGCCCGGCGCTCTCCGCGGTCCCTGCGGTCCGGTTGCCGGCCCGCCGTCCCATCTGGAAGCTTCCTGTGCAGGCAGATGCGTGCCCGCAGGCGCAGCCGTAGAGCTAACGAAATACTGTCCAACAAGAATATGTCTGATATCCAGAATACTCCCAGCACCGATACCGCCGAGCTGGACCTGAATGTACCGGTCGAGCAGGTGAAGGCCGATGAAGCGCCGACCGTGCGCTTTACCGATCTCGGCCTGGCGCCGGAAATCCTGCGCGCGCTGTCCGACCAGGGCTACGAGCATCCGACCCCGATCCAGGCCAAGGCGATCCCGCTGGTGCTGCAGGGCCGCGACGTCATGGGCGCCGCCCAGACCGGCACCGGCAAGACCGCCGGCTTCTCGCTGCCGATCATCCAGCTGCTGCTGGCGCATGCCAACAGCAGCATGTCGCCGGCGCGCCACCCGGTGCGCGCGCTGGTGCTGACCCCGACCCGCGAACTGGCGGTGCAGGTGGCCGACAACGTCAAGGCCTACGCCAAGCACACGCCGCTGCGCTCCACCGTCGTGTTCGGCGGCATGGACATGAAGGGCCAGACCGTGGTCCTGAAAGGCGGCGTCGAGATCGTCATCGCCACCCCGGGGCGCCTGCTCGACCACGTCGAGCAAAAGAACATCAGCCTGTCGCAGGTGCAGATGCTGGTGATGGACGAAGCCGACCGCATGCTCGACATGGGCTTCCTGCCGGACCTGCAGCGCATCATCAACCTGCTGCCGAAGCAGCGCCAGAACCTGATGTTCTCGGCCACCTTCTCGCCGGAGATCAAGAAGCTGGCCAACAGCTTCCTGAACCAGCCGGTACTGATCGAAGTGGCGCGCAGCAACGCCACCGCCGAGAAGGTCACGCAGATCGTCTACAAGGTCGACGAGGAGCTCAAGCGCGACGTGGTCGAGCACATCATCCGCGAGCGCAACCTGAAGCAGGTGATCGTGTTCTCGAACACCAAGATCGGCGCCTCGCGCCTGTCGCGCCACCTCGAGCAGAAGGGCATCAAGGCGTCCGCGATCCACGGCGACAAGACCCAGCAGGAGCGCATGGCCGCCCTCGACGCCTTCAAGGGCGGCGCGGTGGAAGTGCTGGTGGCGACCGACGTGGCCGCGCGCGGCCTCGACATCTCGGACCTGCCCTGCGTGATCAATTACGACCTGCCGTACAACGCCGAAGACTACGTGCACCGCATCGGCCGTACCGGCCGCGCCGGCGCCTCGGGCGATGCGCTGTCGGTGTACTCGGACAAGGACGAGCGCCTGCTGGCCGACATCGAAAAGCTGATCAAGCAGGCCATCCCGCGCGGCGAGCTGGCCGGCTTCGTGGCGCCGTCCGCGCGCGCACGCGAAAGCAGCCGCGACTCCGGCCGCGACGGCGAACGCCGTGGCCGTCGCGAAGAGGGCGCTTCGCGTGGAGCGGAACGCGGCGAACGTCCGGCCCGCAGCAGCGGCTACAGCCCGACGCCGCGCCGCGAGAAGGTCGATCCGTGGTTCCTCAAGCCCTACGAGCCGTCGAGCGCGGCGCGCAAGGAAACCGTGACGCCGACGCCGGCCCAAGCCAAGCCGGGCAAGCAGAAGCTGGCCTTCCTGCTCGGTGGCGGACCACGGTCGAACTGATTTTTGTAGGGTGGGCGGGTCTACCGCCCACGCGGTCAACAATCGCCGGCACGGGCGCGACGTCTCAATTTGCGGCGCCCACCCTACGATCAAGCGGCGCGTCTTGCATGCAATGCCGCATGCACCCGATCCAGTAAATCCTGGTGCTGGTAAGGCTTGGCCAGCACGTCCAGCGACTTGTCGCGCGCCCCGCGCGCCGGCAGTTCGTCCATGTAGCCGGTGGTCACCAGCACCGGCATCCCCGGCCGGCGCGCGTGCACCTGTTCGATCAGCTGCAGGCCGTTCATCCCGCCCGGCATGATCACGTCGGTGAACAGCAGGTCCACCTTTTCCGATTCCAGCAGTTCCAGCGCGCGCTCGCCGCTGGGCGCCGACACCACCTCGTAGTCGGCCGCCGCCAGCATGGCCTCGGCCAGTTCGCGCACGTCCTCGTTGTCTTCCACCACCAGGATGCGGCACTTGCGGCCGGCTTCCTCGGCCTCTGCCGCGATGCCGTCGGCGCCGCCTGCCTCGTCGCGCAGCTGCTGCGCCACCGGGAAGATCATGCGCACCCGCGTGCCGCGCCCCGCTTCGCTCTCGATGTCGAGGCGTCCATGCGACTGCTGGACGAAGCCGTGCACCATCGCCAGCCCGAGGCCGGTGCCGAGGCCCTTGGTGGTGAAGAAGGGTTCGGTGGCGCGCTTGAGCACGTCCGGCGGCATGCCCTCGCCTTCGTCGTTGACGCAGATGGCGACATACTCGCCGGGCGCCAGCCGGTTGGCGAGGCGCCGCTCCTCGCTCACAACGGCGGTGCCGACGGTGACCGTGCCGCCGTTCGGCATGGCGTCGCGCGCGTTGATGACGACATTGAGCAGCGCCATCTCCAGGTAGGTCGGATCGAGCGAGCAGGGGGGCAGGCCGGGGCGCAGGTCGAGGCGCAGCTCGAGCTTGTCGCCGAGGGTGCGCACCAGCATGTCGGAAAAATCCACCACCAGTGAATTCAGGCTGACGCGCTTCTGCTCCAGGCGCTGCTTGCGCGCAAAGCTCAGCAGTTGCTGGGTGAGCTTGCCTGCCTGCATGGTCGCGCGCTGGGCGCGGCGGATCGGGTCGGCCGCGGCCGGGAGCTTGCCGGCGGTGAGCAGGGCCAGTTCCAGGTTGCCGTTGATGACCTGCAGCAGGTTGTTGAAATCGTGCGCCATTCCCGCCGACAGCTGGCCGATGGCTTCCATCTTCTGTGCTTGCAGGTTCGACTCGAGCATGCTGCGGCGCTCGGTGATGTCCATCTGCGAAGCGAAGAAATACAGCAGCTTGCCGTCCTGGTCGAAGATCGGGCCGATGAACAGCGCGTTCCAGAAGGGCTCGCCGTTGGCCTTGTAGTTGAGCAGGTCGACCGAAACCGCACGGTGTTCGCGCAGGGCCTTGCGGACCTCGTCCACGGTCGCGCGGTCGGTGTCCGGTCCCTGCAAGAAACGGCAGTTGCGGCCCAGGACATCCTTTTCCTCGTAACCGGTGAGGTCGAGGAAGGCGCCGTTGACGAACACGATGGGGTCGTCTTCCTGGTTGGGGTCGGTGACCAGCATCGGCATGCGCGTCATCTCGACGGCGGCAAAGAAAACGTTGGCGCGGTCGTCCAGGCCACGCTGGCCGATGTAGCCGGCCTGCCAGTGGTTGACACCAGGTCCGCCGGTCGGCGAGACGGTGTTGCCGTCGACTTCGCCCACCGCTTGCACGCCCATGCTCTGGCCGCCGCCCTGTACATCGAGCGGTTTGTCGAGATGTTCGTCTTTTTCCGATCCAGTTGCCATGGTGTCCCGATCATGCGGCCGCAATGGCGGCCGCGTTGGGATTCACTGTATCGGGATGGCGTGCGGGATTCCGTTCGTGAGCGCACACAGGGCTGGCCGCGCTTGACGCGGCTCAGCCCTTTGGTGGATCAGCGCGCGGCCTGGACCGGAGCCGGGGCGGGCGCTTCGGCGGCGCCGACGTCGGCGATGGTGATGTCGGTGAGGCCGATGCCGAGCTTGCGCTTGTCGGTACTGCCGCGGGTGGACGGCGAATCCGGCTGCGGGACGTCGATGACCAGGCTGCGCTGCGTGCCGTCGGTCTCGAAGCGCAGGCTGATTTCCTGCGGCGACGGTCCCAGGCGGAATTCCTTGCTGGCTTCGCCCACGTGCATCGTGAAGGGCAGGGTGGTGTTGATGCCGTAGGCCATCGCCGTCAGCATCACCCGCGCCTGCTTCGGCAGCGGCTGGTTGAGGTGCAGCACCACGCGCTTGGCATCCGACCAGCGGCCGAAGCCTTCGGCGTCCGACATGCCTTCGGCGTCCCGCAGCAAGCCGCTGCCGTAGGGCTGCGACAGGTGCGCGGTGCCGAGCGGCCGGTCGGTGGCGTTGGGCAGGCGTACCAGCAGGTAGCCCTCGCCCTGCTTGACCGGGCTCAGGCCCGGCGGCAGGGCATGGTTGCCGACGACCAGCAGCCATTTCTTGCGCATGGGGATCTGGTATTCCGGAATCGGCGCATCCGCCGGCAGGTCGAGCATGGCGGTATCCGGCGCGTCGATGTGGAACTGCGCGCGCATGACTTCCTGGATGCCGGTGGTGGCCACCGTGATGTCGTTGCGCTCGGCCTTCGGCACATAGTCGCGCGCGAAGCGGGCGCCGTGGTCGGTCGGCCAGCCCGGGCGCAGCTGGGCCAGGAAGCGATTGGTCTCCTGGGTGCCCAGCACCAGCATCAGCGGCACGGCAAGGAACACGAACAGCGGCGCGGCAAGCCGGTTGCCGGCCGCCCACAAGCCCAGCACCGCCAGGTCGAGGCCGATCACCAGCCAGCCGGTCCATTCGTTCAGCTTGATGGACGAGATTTCCGGACCGTCGACCGGGTTGGTCGAGAAGCCCGGCAGGCGCGACAGGGCGAACAGCAGCACCGCCGCCAGCGGCAGCGCGACCAGCCAGCCCAGCGGCGGCCTGGCCTGGCCAGCCGGGCGCCCCAGCAGCGTGGCGGCGAGGATGATCAGGAGCGGGAAAGCGAAGCTGTAGTAGCGCAGGTGCAGGCGGAAGATCTCGTGCGGGCCCTGGGCCACGATCGAGGCCGTGTAGGCGATGGTCATGCCGGCGGCCGAGCCCAGCATCAGGAAGGCGAACAGCTGCAGGCGCTTGAGCGCCGGGCTGGCTTCGCGCCTGGCCGTGGGGCTGACGATGGCGTGCGCCAGCAGCGCCAGCGGCAGTGCCAGCAGGATGACGAGCGCCATCAGGTGGCCGCGGCCGTTGATGAGGGCGGGCGCGATCAGGTCCAGGCGCGAGCGCGGGGCGCTGCCGGCGGCGGTGGCGTTGTAGAAACTGCCGAACAGGCTCAGTGCCGATTCGCCGGCGATCAGGTAGCCCAGGCCGAACTTGATGCCGAGCGCCAATGCCGGAGCGAGCACGGCGCACCCGAGCGCCATGCCGATCGCCGGACCGGCGGCGCCGTCGCGGCGCGCCATCCAGGCGTTCGCGGCCAGGTAGAGGCTGGCGGCCGGCATCAGGAACAGGGCGTGCACCTTCACCAGGCTCATCAGGCCAAGCACGACGCCGGCAATGAGCGCGCGCAGCACGGGCGTCCAGGGACGCGGCGACAGCGCCACCCAGGCCAGTACCGCGAAGCCGAAGTAATAGGTGGCTTCCGGCATGAAGTAGGCCGTATAGATGTTGACCGGCGCCAGCAGGGCCATGGCCGTCACCAGCAGGGCCAGCAGCGGGCGCAGGTAGGCGCGCGCCACCAGGTAGAGGAAGGCGCCGGCGCCGGCGAAGAACACGGCATTGCCGACGCGCACGCAGTCGAGGAACTCGGTGCCGCAGGACAGGGAGCCGCGCGCCAGCCACAGGTAGAGGTAGGACGGCACGATCGCTTCGCTGAGCGGCATCAGGCGCGCCATCTTGCTGTAGTACCACTCGTCGGCAAAGATGGCCGGGTTCAGGCCCAGGTTGCGGTAGAGCAGCCAGGCCAGCACGGCCACCAGGAGGGCGCCCAGCCACAGGCTTTGCCGTTTGCTGTCGGCGCTGTCGGCGCCGCTATGGGCGCTGTGAATGAATGCGTCGGTCTTCATCATCGGGTCGTTATTATTGGAGGGAAGGGGAGCAGCGCCAGGCGTCGAGCGCCTGCTTCATCTGGTCCCAGCTAAAGAACTTGCGTTTCTCGTAGTAGAGCGCGCCCGCGTGCGGACGTTCCCGCAGGCGCTCCACGCTCACCGGCTGCAGCTGCTCGACGCCGCGCACCAGGTAGTGCATCAGCACGAAAGGGAACAGGCCGATCCAGGTCGTGCGCTGCGACGGATAGGACAGGCAGGCCTTCAGGTGCTGCAGGCGTTCGCGCATGGGGATGCGGATCGCCACCGCCGGGCCGTTTTCCGGCAGCGGCGCCAGCACCCGGAACAGCGGGCCCGGCAGGCCCTTGGCCTGGTACAGCGAAAACTGCCGGGTGCGGCCCAGCAGGCCGCGTTCGCTGGCGATGTTCACGGCCATCGCGTGCAGGGCGTCATGGTCGTGATGGCCGCCTTCCCAGGCCGTCACGTGCAGCGAGTCGATGAGCGGGTAGCGGTCCAGCCAGCGCGTGAGCCACTGCGCCGCCCGGCCGAGGTGCAGGGGCAGGCGCGCGTCGCCGATGCCCAGCTCGGCGCCGGCGAAGAACACGTCGTCCGGCGCCACGCCCAGGCGCGCCAGCACCGCGAGCGACTCCCCGTTGCGCTGGGCGGCGCTGGCGCTGGCGGTCTGGCCGTCGGTCAGGTAGGCGCAGGCCACGCGCAGGCCGCGCCGGCGGCAGTCCAGGATGCGCTGGAACACGCCGAACTCGTCGTCCTGGTGCGCGAACAGGAACAGCGCGGCGTGCGCGGTGTCAGTAGGCATCGAAGTCGAGGAAGGTGAACTGGATGCGCGCCGGGTCGAGCTGGGGCACGCGGCCATTGAAGGCGCGCCAGATCAGGTTCAGCGGCGAGGGACGCAGGCGCTGCGGGATGCTGGCGTAGTTCCAGTAATTGCTGGTCGCGTCCGGCGCCAGGCCGATGAACAGGCGCAGCGGGAAGGCGGATGGATCGCGGCCGTCCAGCTGGACGTCGACGCTTGCCTTGTCCAGTTCGGCATAGGCCGGCACGCCCTTCTCGGCGGCGGCGTGGAACTGCAGCCGGCTGCCGCTATGGCCCCGGTAGACGCGGTTGTGCGGATTGGCGCAGCGCCAGGCCAGGGCTTCCGGGCTCCAGCGGCGCTCGAACGAGAGCGCGCTCGCCGCCGGTTTCGGTGCATGGCGCAGCGCACCCAGGCCGACGCGCGCTTCCAGCGGGCGCACCAGCTGGAAGCCCAGCTTGCGCACGAAGCCGGGGGTGCTGTTGGCGTTGGCCACCCCATAGCAGCCGTCGAAGCCGTTCTCGAGGCCCGCCTCGTAGGTCATCGCCGCCAGCCTGGTGAACAGGCCCTTGCCCTGGTAGTCGGGGTGGGTCGCCGTGTTCAGCGACAGCAGCACCCGCACTTCCTGCCCTTCGATCCAGGCCCGCGCCGGCACGCACACGTAGTGCGCGGCCAGGCGCTCGCCGTCCCAGGCGTCGTAGCCGACCGCGGCGCCATCCGGATTGGCCACGTACAGCCAGTCCAGGTAGGCCGGCGTGAACTTGTCGGTGCCGGGGAAGCAGGCGGCGAACAGGGCGCCGTACTGGGCCAGGGCGGCGGGGTCGTTCCGGACGGGAGCAAAACGCAGGGCTTGCATCACTTGAAGATCCAGTATTTGCTGAGCAGGTAGCCGTTGACCGCCACCAGCGGCAGCGACAGCAGCTTCCCGGCCAGCGGGTTGGCAAAGGCGGCTTCCGCGCCAGCTACGCAGGCAATGGTCAACAGATAATTGACCCCAACCACGCACAGGTAGCGTGCGAAGTTGGCCGGATTGGCCGCAGCATTGAAGGTAACACGACTGTGGAAGGCGTAGTTGACCAGCAGGCCGGCCGCGAAGCCGGCGCTGGCCGCGGCGGTGGCCTGGACACCGTACTGCAGCAGCAGCTGCATCAGGCCGATGTCGGTCAGGGCGCAGAGCAGGCCGCCGGTGAGGAAGACGGCGAACTGGCGGCTGAGCAGTTTGGAAGCCAGTGCGGACATGCTCATGCAGCCGGATCCGCCGCAGGCGCGGCCGGCTTGCTGCGGAACAGGGTCTTCTTGTGCAGCGGGTAGCGCGGCACCGAGGCCACGTCGTGGGCCAGGAAGGCGAGGATCAGCTGCACGCCCATGATCACCGGCAGCGCCGCCAGCATGACGGTGCCGGCCGGCGTTTCCACGCCCGAGCGCGCCGAGGCGATCCAGTGCGACAGGCCGTAGATGGTGCCGAAGGCGGTGAGCAGGATGCCCAGCGGCAGCTCGATCGAAGCCACCGACATGTTGCGCAGGTAGTAGTTGTAGAAGATGCGCTTGCCAAAGTTGCGGATGTGCTTGCTGAGGAATTCGGTGACGATCTTCGAGATCTTCAGGTTGCTGACCTCGTCGCCGTAGACGGCGTCCATCGGTACGTCGGCCACCACCGCGCCCAGGATGTTCAGGCGGAACAGCATGTCCGATTCGAAGAAGTAGCGCTTGCTGATCTTGTCGAAGGGCAGGAAGCGGGCGCAGTCGGCGTGGATCGCGGTGTAGCCGTTGGTCGGGTCGAACAGGTCCCAGTAGCCCGAGGACAGCTTGGTCATCAGGGACAGCACGGCGTTGCCGAACAGGCGCAGCGGCGGCATGCTGCCGATGCGTTCCAGGTTGAAGAAACGGTTGCCCTTGGTGTAGTCGGCTTCGCCGGCCAGGATTGGCGCCACGAAGTTCGGGATCAGGGCGCCGTCCATCTGGCCGTCGCCGTCGATCTTGACCATCACCTTGGCGCCGTCCGCAATCGCGGCGCGGTAGCCGGTCATCACGGCGCCGCCCACGCCCTGGTTCTCGGCATGCTCGAGCACCACGACGCGCGGGTCGCGGCAGTGTTCGCGGACGAAGGCGCCGCTATTGTCCGGGCACTTGTCGTCGACCACGTAGATGCGCGTGACTTCCGGGCCGATGCCGGCGATGACGCCCAGGATGTGGCGGGTGACCTTGTAGCTCGGGATCACGACGGCGATTGCGCCGGCCGCCGCCAGGGCTGCAAGGCTCGCGTCGGCGCCGGCGGCGGACAGGTTCATGTGGGTGGTCGAAGGTGCGTTCATGGGGTACTTCCGGTGGATGGCCGGACGCTGACTTCCTGCAGGATGACAGCGCCGGGGGCTTCATGTTCGAGCGTGAGGTCCAGTACGGCGGCTTGCGCGGCCGCGGGCAGTGCGATGACGGGCGCCGCATCGAGCGCGTGCCAGCCGAGGTCGACGCCGCCGGCAGTCACGTGGGTCCGCCCGCCTGCAGTCGCGTACGATCCGCGCAGTACCAGGGCGGCGGGACGGATGCCTTGCGGCGTACGCAGGCGCAGCTGCGAGCGCATGCCGTCGGACGGGATTCCCGTAGCTTCGCGGCCGCGCCAGCCGGCGCCCAGCACGACCGGGCCGCCGGCGACGATGTCGTCCACCAGCCACGTATATTGGCGCACGCCCCTGGCGAGGCACACGACCTGGCCGTCGATGTAGCGCCAGCCGCGCGAGCTGCGCGTAAACGCGTTGTCGGGCGCCAGCTGCGCGCCGGGGCCGCACAGGCTCGTCGCCGCATGCGGGTCGCCGTCGTTGACCAGGGTCCGGAAGCGCCAGCCGTCCACATGGAAGCTGTGGACCCGGTCGGGCTCGACCCAGTTGTCGTGGTGGGCCATGCGCTCGGCGAAGATTTCCGGCTCGGGGTAGTAGTGCCGGGGCAGGTGGCGCAGCACCAGTGTCGCCAGCGGACTGAATTCATTGTATTCGTAGCGTACGGCGTGGGCCATCGCCGCACCCTGGACCAGCAGCACGGCGCCAAGCGCCGCCACGCGCCAGCGGCGCAGTTCGCGCAGCATGGCCAGCAGCGCGAACAGCAGCGGCATCGCAGCCCAGAAGGCGTAGCGCATCGGGCCGGCGGCGGCCGAGTTCCAGTTGATCACCGCGAGCGCCGGCAGCACCAGCGCCAGCGTCAACGCAAAGCACAGCAGCAGCAGGCGCAGCGCGGCGCCGCGCGCCAGCAGCAAGCCGAGCAGCACGCCGGGAATCGCGAGGATCATGCCCTGGTTCAGGTCGAAGAAGAAGGAGACCAGGCGCGTGGTACTGATCAGGGAGGCGCGCGAGAAGCGGCTGGCGATCAGGTTCGGCACCCCGTATTCGATCAGGTTGAACAGCACCGGCACCGCCGCCACCGCCAGGCCGAGGCCGAGGGCGCTCAAGAGGCGCGCCAGCGATACCGGTGGAATCGGCTGCATCCGTCCGACAGCGGCGCGAATGAAGGGCGCGAACAGGAAGAAGAACACGATGGTCGGGTTCTGCTGGGCCGCCAGGCCCGCCAGCACGCTGCCCGCCACCGGCATGCCGGCCGTGAACAGCAGCAGCCCGGCAAGCAGGCTTGCTGCGCCGACGGTTTCCGGGCTGGACCAGTTCCAGTACAGGACGCCGCCGCACAGCATGAAGAGCGCCAGGGCAAGGGCCGCGCGCCCGCTCGCGCCGAAGAAGCGGTGCAGGGCCAGTCCCAGGATGAACACGAAGACCAGGTTGACTACCTGGAAGGCCTTGAACGGCTCCTGTCCCAGCGCTTCGAGCAGGCGCAGGGGCAGGGCCGCCATCATCGGATAGCCGAAGAAGTGGACGCTGTAGACATGGCCGCTGCTGCCGCGCTGGAAGGCCGGGTAGACGTCCTGCACGCCGCGCCGCATTTCGTCCTGCAGCATCGCGAACAGGGGCGTGAAGCGCTCCGGCGCCAGCGCCTTGGTGCGCTCGAAGTCCTCGATGCGCAGGTCGGGCGTGCCGTGCGCGGCGATCCCCACGGTGTTCACCGAGTACTCGAGGATGTCGCCGCTGAGCGAGACCGGGCGCGCCGCGAACAGGGCCGCGAGAAGCAGCGCCAGCAGCAGCGCGAAGCGCCACAGCGGGCTTGCGCTACGCGCGGGGTCAGGCCGCTTTCGCATCGCCTTCGGGCTCATCGTCGATGCTCGTTTCCGGCGCGCTCGGAGGCAGCGTGCGGTACCAGCGCTGGCGCACCAGGCCGGCCAGCACCTGGCGCGCGCTCTGGTTCCAGGTCAGCCAGGGCATGCCTGTTGATTCCGGGATGCTGCCCTCGCGCCGGCGCTCCAGCCAGGCTTCGATCGCCTGCGCCAGGTCGTCCGGCGCCAGGCCGTCGAAATACCAGGCGTGCTCGCCCGCCACTTCGCGGAACACCGGCAGGCTGCGCGCGATGATCGGGATGCCGTACTGGGCCGCCTCGATCAGCGGCAGGCCGAAGCCTTCGCCTTCCGAGGGAGACAGCAGGGCGGCCGAGGCGCCGTAGAGCTTGAGCAGCATCTCGTCCGAGATGCCGGCCATCCAGAACAGCCGTTTGGCTTTTTCCGGATGGTTGTTCATGCGCTCGGCCACGGCTTCCATCATCCAGCCCTGCTTGCCGACCACGACCAGGTTGACGTCGACGCCGCGTTCCCACAGCAGGTCGAAGGCGGCCAGGGTCTGGGCATGGCCCTTGCGCGGCTCGACCGTGCCGACCATCAGGAAGCTGGGGCGCTGGCCGAGGGCGTCGAGCACCTGGCTGGCGTTCGGCGGCAGGCCGGTGCTGGGCGCGCTGGCGTTGATGTCGGCCCCCAGGTGGAACCAGCCCAGCTGCAGCGGCATGGTGCGGCGCAGGCCCTGGGCTTGCGTCCAGGCCGCGTACTCGTCGGCCACGGCGCGCGAGATGCACAGCACGCCGTCGGAGACGCGGTGCACGGTGCGCAGGAAGTCGGCGAAGCCGTCCTCGGTCCCGAACGGGAACACGTCCGGGCGCAGCACCGGCAGCAGGTCGTAGACCACGAAGTAGATCTCGACGCCGCGGTCGCGCATCGACTGCAGCAGCTGCTCGTTCTGGGCCACGCCGCTGATGTACAGGTCCAGGCCCAGGAACACGTCGCCCGGGCGCAGCTCGACCGGCGCGTCCTCGACCGACAGGCCGGTCTCGCCGACCAGGTTCAGCGCCCAGTTGCGCGCGTAGTGGTAGGGGCGGTTGCCGCCGGTGCCGAACACCGGCTCGATGCGGAAGCCCGGCGGCGGGCTGGCGATCAGCGCCAGCAGGATGCTGCGCACCACGCGCTGGATGCCGGTCTTGAGGTCGTGCTGGACCAGGGCCGAGACGTCCACCAGCAGCTGGCGCGGGCCGCTCGCCGCGCGGTTGGCGGCGATCGCGCCGGCCAGCGCCGGGAGCGACTCCATTGGGCAGGCGCGCGCCGCGGCCTCGATCAGCTGGCGGTAGCCGGCGCGGGCGCCGCGGGTGGCGAAGTGTTCGATCGCTTCCATGCACATGCGGCCGGCGTGGCCGGGTGCATGCTGGCTTTCCATGTAAGCCAGGGCGCGCTGCGACAATTGGGCGCGCAGCGTGCTGTCGGCGCGCAGGCGGCCCAGCGCCTCGGCCAGTTCTTCGCAGGCGAAGCCGTCGCGCAGCTTGAGCAGGAGACTGTCGTCGATCGAGGCGGTCGAGCCATGCGCGTTGACGATGGTCGGCACGCCGTACAGCAGGCAGTCCAGCACCGCGGCCGAGGTCTCGCCGCGCGAGGAACCGCGCAGCTGCACCGCGCAGTCGCCGCCGGCCAGGTAGTCGGCATAGGTGGCCGGGTCGACGAAGCCGGTGATCCGGATCCGGTCCGCGCACCTGGCGGCGCGGATCTTCTTGCTCAGGTTGGCGCCATACTTGCCGGCGTCGTTCTCGCCGACGAAGACCAGCGAGCAGTGCGGATCGGCCGCCAGCGGCGAGGCGAGGAAAGCGTCCAGCAGTTCTTCGTTGAGCTTGGTCTTGCCGAGCAGGCCGAAGCTGCACACCACGTAGTCCTCGGCCTTGAGGCCCAGGCGCGCACGGGCCGCGGCGCGCGCCTCGGGCGAGGCGGCGCCTTCGGGTTTGCCGCGCAACAGGGGAATGCTGCGCCAGTCGTCGGCGGCGCCTTCGCCATACCATTCGGCCGCCAGCCCTTTCGGGAATTCGGAGTGCACGATGATGCCGGTGGCGTTGTCCAGCACGCCCTTGTTGAGCGGGTACTGCCACACGGTCGGATGGCGCCCGAGCTTGAGGTGGCCGGCCAGGCCGGTGTAGCCGTGCGACTCGTACAAGGCCTTGGTGAAGCCCAGCGGCAGATAGTCGATGTTCTCGAGGTGCTCGATGACGTTCGACAGGTAGAAGTCGTGCAGCACCACCACGCCCGGCACGTCGCGGATCAGCTCGAACATGTGGCGGTGCGCCGGCGAATTGCCGAAGTGGTAGAGCACGCGGTCGTAGGACGCGGCATGCTCGCGCAGCCAGGCCGCGCTGCGCTGCGTGAAGCGCTCGACGCGCGCGTCGCTCACGCGGTCCTGCTCGACGATCAGCTCGATCTCATAGTACTTGGCCAGTTCCGGCACCAGCTCGGCGCTGTAGTCAGCGATGCCGGATTTTTCCGGCGGCAGCGGCGACACGTAGGCCAGGCGCGGCTTGTTGCCGGGCGCTCCAGCAAGCGGCGCCGAAGCGTCGCGCACGCGCTGCCACAATGCCTCGGCCGTGCCGTCCAGCGCCACGCTGGCGAAGCTGTCCGCGGCCGGCGTACTGCCTGCCATGACGACGACGTCCGGCACGAGGCTGGCCAGCGCCTGGTGGCGCAGCAGCGCCGCCAGCCGCGGCTCGGCGGGCAGGGTGAAGGGACGCACGCGGCGGCGCGGCACCAGGCCGTCGAAGGCCAGGCGCAGGGCGTCGAAGGCGCCTTCGGGCGCGGACGGGGCCGCGATCCACAGTTCGTGGTCCCTGGCGTGCCCTGCCAGCTCGCGCGCCAGCGCAAGCAGCGCGGGTTCCGGCTGCGGGTGGTCGAGGAAGTCGATGACGATACGCATTTATTGTCCTGCCTGCTGTTTGGCCTTGGCGTGCTGCAGGTCGGCCAGCACCTTGCGGACCGAGACCGGCAGGCCCTTGAGTTCTTCCGGGACCTCGATGCCGGCCGGCGCCTGCTGGGGCGGATCGAGCTTGACGGCGGCGATCGAGGCCGAGACGCGCTCGCCGATCACCGGATGGCGCCGCAGCACCGGGATCACGAGGCGGCGCAGGCGTTCGTTGGCGGTCAGGCGGTTGACCACGCGGCGCGCCAGCTTCGGCTGGCGCAGCGAGTACACCAGCAGGCCGAGGGCGCGCACCGGTTTGGTGAGCTTCCACGAGGTGCTCGACAGCGTGGCCCGCAGGCGCTCGTCGAGGCTGTGCGCCCATTGCGACATCTGGCGGTTGGCGTCGTGGGCCTCGACCAGCTTGTCCTGCAGCAGGGCCTTGGCTTCTTCCGCCTGTTCGACCTGCAGCCGGGTGACGCGCAACTGCTCCTCCAGCTCGAGCGCCTGCGCCATGCTGGCGTGCAGCTGCTCGTTGCGTGCCTTCAGCTCGGCGGCGCGGTCGTTCAGCTGGGTCTCCAGTTCGCGCTGCCAGGCCGACAGCTTCTTCGCGTCTTCCTGGGTGGCGCGCAGCTGCTTGTCGAGCGCCTTGCCGTTCTTCCAGGCCTTGTCCAGGTGGTGCGAGATGAATTCGTCGAACACGTTCGGCTGGATGCCGAAGTGCTGCAGCAGTTCCGGGTGCTCGTCCGCCACGTAGTAGCGGTTCAGGCCATCGAACCACACGAAGCGGTAGCCCTGGCTGGTGACGAGGGCGTCCCAGGCCGCGTGGTTGGTCTCGCGGCTGTTCGGCAGCGTCGCTTCGATGACCAGCACCCACGGGCGCCAGCGCGCGAAGTCCATGCCCTTGATGACTTCGCCCTCGAAGCCTTCGACGTCGATCTTCAGGAAGTGGATGTCACCCCGCACGTACTCTTCGCACACCGAAGCCAGGGTGCGCACCGGCACCGTCATCTCGACCACTTCATGGCCTTCGGAGCGATGCAGCTCGGCCACCGATGCTTCCGGCGACGCCCAGCCGCGCACCTGCGGGGTGTCGTACAGGGTCAGTTCGCCGTTGGCAGCGCCTGCCGCAATCGCCAGGTTGACGTCGCGCGGGCGCTGCTCGAGGAAGGCCTGGTGGAAGGAGGGCAGCGGCTCGATGCTGATCCCGCGCCAGCCGGCGTCGTAGAAGGCCTTGGTGACCGAATGCTCTTCCGGGTCGTTGGCGCCGACGTCGATGTAGAAGCCGTTCTGCACGTGTCCGAGCGCGCGCCACAGCAGCACGTCTTCGGAATTCTGCGAGTAGGAGATAAGTGTCATGTGCGTTGGATGTCGATGGCCGGGTCGAGCCAGGCCGAGCCCTCGAAGTGGGGGCGGCGCATGTTCATCACAGTGAACACCAGCGCCAGGTCGCGCCATTCGTAGTTGTTCACCAGGTGGGTCTCGGTGCTGACGATCGCGGTCGCGACCGAATAGGTGCCGGGGCCGAGGTTCATCGGGAAGGCGAAGCGGTACACCACTTCCTCGCCAGCCGCGACGTTCTCGAGCGGCAGCTGCTTCAGGTGGGTATTGGTGCCGTACATCGGCTGGCCGAGGCGGTCTTTGATCATGTAGCCCAGCACCATGCGCGGGATCGGCGCATTGACCTTGACGCGCACTTCGAGCGTGACGGCGGCGCCCACGTCGACCACTTCGGCGCGCTGCCCGGTCTCGTCCAGCAGGGCGATATCGCTGACGCTCGCTTCGCCGGTGCCGGAGATGGTCTGCACCTTGCCGCCTTCGGTTTCCTGCAGGCGCACGGTGTCACGCCCCTGAGCGTTCTCGCGCTCCGCGATCATGGCGTTGTAGTAGTCCATGATCTCTTCCGGCCGGCCTTCCTTGGCCAGGCGCCCGCCGTCGAGCAGGATGGCGCGGTCGCACACCGACTGGATCGCCTGCTTGTCGTGCGAGACCAGCAGCAGGGTGGTGCCCTCCTTGCGGAACTGGCGGATGCGGTCGAAGGACTTGTGCTGGAAGTAGGCGTCGCCCACCGACAGGGCTTCGTCGACGATCAGGATGTCCGGGCGGCGCGCCGTGGCCACCGAGAAGGCCACGCGCACCTGCATGCCGCTCGAGTACACGCGCACCGGCTGGTCCATGTACTCGCCGATGCCGGCGAATTCCTCGATCTGCGGCATCAGCTGCGTGATCTCGTCCACCGTCATTCCCAGCAGCTGGCCGGCCGTGTAGACGTTCTGGCGCCCGGTGAAGTCGGGATGGAAGCCCATGCCCAGTTCGAGCAGCGCGGCCACGCGCCCCTCCATCCAGACGCTGCCGGTGGTGGGCTGCGTGGTGCCGGTGATGAGTTTCAGCAGCGTGCTCTTGCCTGCGCCGTTGATGCCGATCAGGCCCACGGCTTCGCCCGGCGAGACCTGGAAGTTGATGTCAGTGAGCACCCACTTGAGCTTGTGGCGCTGCCCGCGGAAGGGCAGCAGCCATTCGCCCAGGCGCGACCAGCGCGTCGGATACTGTTTATAGGCCTTGCCCAGGTTCGACACGACAATGGTGCCCATCAGAGTTCATCCACCATTTCGCCGGAGCGCTTGCGGAACAGGCGCAGGCCCAGGATGCACAGCAGCAGGGCCAGCAAGGTCGCCGGAACCAGCGCGTGCCAGTCTGGCAGGCGGCCTTCGACCAGGATCGCCTGGTGCGCCTGCACGATCGGCGCCATCGGGTTGTAGAGCAGTACCAGGCGCACTTCTTCCGGCAGGATCGAAGCCGGGTAGACGATGGGCGTGAGCCAGAACCAGAACTGCATCGCGATCGTCACGAACTGGCCGACGTCGCGGAAGAACACGTTCAGGATGCCGGTCACCATGCCGAGACCGATGGCCAGTAGGATCTGCAGCAGCAGCAACGGGATGATGGCGAAGAAGACGGCGCCCGGGAAGTGCCCGGAAACGATGAGGTACACCACGAACAGGCCGAAGATGACGCCGAAGTTCACCAGCGCATTGAGCACCACGATGACCGGCAGGCAGATGCGCGGGAAACTGATCTTCTTCAGCAGATTCGCCTGCTCGAGGAACATGTTCTGCCCGCGGGCGACGATCTCGGCGAACAGGCCCCAGGTCAGGATGCCGGCGCACAGGTAGATGGAATAGGCGGCGCTCGAATCGTTGCCCGGCAGCTTGGCACGCATGACCTCGGAAAAGATCACGGTGTACACGAGGATCATGGCGAGCGGGCTGAGCACCGACCAGACGGCGCCCAGCATCGCGTTCACGTATTTCGACTGGAATTCGCGTTTGACGCTGCCCAGCACGAAACCGCGATAGGCCCACAGGCCGCGCAGCATCAGTGGCAAGATCATGGGGCGGCCCGCTCTGGCAGCGCCCCGGTCGGGTACGTCAGGATTGTCAACATTTGGAATGGCTGAGCCGGATGAGCGCAAAATTATACTTCATCCAACAGCCGATCCCTTGTTACAGGTGTAACATCTTGTCTGAAGTCAAGAAAGATTTGTAATGGATTGTCGTGGGCGCAGTGGCCGATTCAGCTGCCCAGATTGGTAAAGATCCCGACCGCCAGCTCTGCCCAGCAATACACGAAGCCCAGGCCGATGACGCCCGCGGCGATCAGGCGGCTTTTGGTGGTGCGCAGCTTGCGCAGGGGGAAGGTGAGGACCAGGCCGGTGAAGGCGAGCAGGATGCCGGCGATGACGAAATCGGAGCCGGTCCACACGACCTCGGTGGTGAACTGCATGGCGACCAGCGGAATGAGCAGGATGGCCGCAGTGACCAGCGCCACGGTCAGCAGGCTTTTGGCGAGGCTGGGTTTGAGGTGGAGCTCATTGCCGGTCATGGTGCTCATTGTCATCTCCTTGGGACAGGGGAGCGGCGAGTGGCCGTCATGACATTAATGTAGCATGCCGCACGTAGGGTGGGC
The DNA here is from genome assembly GCF_020707265.1 of Massilia sp. IC2-477. Taxonomy (GTDB): domain Bacteria; phylum Pseudomonadota; class Gammaproteobacteria; order Burkholderiales; family Burkholderiaceae_D; genus Telluria. The sequence continues at coordinate 36,230 of NZ_JAJFEQ010000018.1, read as the reverse complement.
GGATTCCCGCCCACGCGGTGATCCTTATCAGCCGGTGACCAGGCGCGTTGAACTTGCCGCTAGCTGAACGCGTGGGCGGGAACACCCGCCCACCCTACCGCGAACCGGGGTCAGGTCTGACATTCAGACACGAGCTCAGCAAAAGCCGTGGGGCTAAGGCAGAGTTCGTGTTCGAATGTCAGACCTGACCCTCGTCCTTAAGGCGCGTTGAACTTGCCGCTAGCTGAACGCGTGGGCGGGAAGACCCGCCCACCCTACGAACCCTGCACCAGCTTCTGCAAGGCATCCGGCTTCACGATGATCAGGCGATGCGCATCCTTCTGCACGATCCCCTGCTGCGCCAGCGCCGTCAGCGCCCGCGTCACGGTTTCGCGGCTGGTGTTGATCATGTTGGCGATGTCCTGGTGGGTCGGGAGGTTTTCCACCACCGCCGGGACGCCCGGCTCGGGCTGCTTGTTCTTCTGCATCAGCACCAGGTAGGTGTAGATACGTTTGGCGGTATTGTTGATACTCAGCAGCGAGCGGAATTCCGAATCGCGCTGGATCTTTTGCGCCAGGTGTTTCAGCATGTGGGTCGCCACCGAGGGCGAGTGCGCGAACAGGTGCATGGCGGTGGCCGCCGGCAGGAAGGCGACCAGGGCGTCCGACATCGCCACCACCGAGGCCGAGCGGGTCGAATTGTTGATCAGGGCGATCTCGCCGAAGAAGTCACCCGGCGCCAGCATGCGCAGGCCGATGGCGCGGCCGTCTTCGGTGACGTCGATCACCTGCAACTGGCCCGACAGCAGGAACATCAGGCCGTCGCCATGGCCGCCTTTCTGCAGCACGATGTCGCGCTTGCTGTACTGGCGATAGCGCAAGTCCTGCTTGACCCGGATGATCTCCTCGTCCGACAGCTCGGCCAGCAGCGGGATCTTGCGCAGGTGAACCTGCACCTGGCGCTCTTCCGGCGCGGCTGCATCGTTGTCGGCGGGAGCCCGGCGAGCCGGGGCGGTCTTGGCGGTGGCGGTCATGGTGTGTGCTGAAATGGCGTGCCTCAGAAAAAACTGACGTAGACTTGGGCGCCGACCGCCGCGAAGGCGATGCCGGCCGCGTTGGCGCCGATGTCGCGCCAGCAGAAGCTGCGGTCCGGCACCAGCGCCTGCAGGCACTCGATCAGCCAGCCCGCAACGAGCAGCCCCAGCAGCCAGAATAGCGCCTCGAGCGGGCTCTTGGCCACGCGCAGTGCGAGCACGGACAGCACGGCGAAGCTGGCAAAGTGAAGGAACTTATCGTTCGGCAGCGGCGGCAGCCAGCGGTTCGGAACCAGGCATCCCACGCAAACAGCGAGCGCGGCCATGCCCAACAACACCATGTCTCCCACCACGATCAAACGGCCCTTCCTGAATTTCCGACAGCCGTGATTGTATACGGTCGAGCCTGCTTAAGGTGGTTTTGGGGCCGCCGCAGGCCGCGCCTGGCGCGTGCCTGCAACGAAGCATGGTCAGCCTGTCAACGCGGCGGGGCCGTCTCAGGCCGCGGCGGCGAACGACGCGTGGGTCGGGAAACGGGCGCGCATCCAGTCCATGCCCAGGCCGAGGGCGGCGACGACGTCCGCCGGCAGCGTCTCCAGGATGGCCGGATCGTCGCTCGGCGTATCGGCCAGCAGGCTGGCCAGGTGCACCACGCCCGCCAGCTTGCAGAAGGGCGGGGTGGCCATCGGATCGGACGAGCGCTCGACGGCCTCGGCGATACGCGCCGGGAAGTTCCAGCGGCGGCACAGCTCGGCCGTGATCTGGCCTTCCGACAGGCCCAGCAGGCGCTGCTCGCGCTCCCAGCGCGCGCCCGGTAGGTGCGGTAGCTGTTCGATTTCGGCAAAGGCGCCGGGGGCCACCTGGTAGATCAGCAGCTCGCCCAGGCGCAGCACCATGCCCGACAGCCAGGCGTCGGATGGATCGGCGCCGGCGCCGTTGGCCAGCCATTTGGCGTAGCCGGCGCAGGCCATGCTGCTTTGCCAGAACTCGTCGGTATCCAGGCCGGGCAGGGCGGGGAAGGACTCGGCGAAGCAGGCGGCCAGCGCCAGCGTGCGGATGTGCGACATGCCGGCCAGCGCGATCGCGTCGTCGAGCGAGCTGACGTTGCGGCTGGAGCCGAAGCGGGCGCTGTTTGCCAGGCGCATCAGCTTGGCGGTCAGCGCCGGATCGCGCGCGATGATGGCGGCAACGCTCTTGGCCGAGGCGTCCTCGTTGTCGAGGGTGGCGATCAGCGCATGCGCCACGTCGGAAATGGTGGGCAGGCGAACGTCGCTAAAGAAATTGGCAATGCTGATCATGGTGTCTTCCAGGTTGTGCGCCCGGTTGGGCGTGTTATTGCTTGCCAGCCCAGTGTAATGCCCAAAATCAACAAATTACGGAATTGATTGCGGATTTAACGATTCGTGTTGTGTGTCTGCGAATCAGGGCAGTTGCCATTGCCAGCTCAGCTGCAACTGCTTGTTGTTGTATTGGAAAATCGAAATGTTCTCGCGGTTGCGCACCACGCGCGCTTCCAGCACCAGCGCATGCTGCCGGTTGATCGCGTAGCTCACGCTGCCGCGCAGCACCTGCGTGGTCTGGTCGCGCACCACCTCGATCACGTCCGGAGAATAAACGCGGCTGCTGTCCCAGGTCTGGCGCGAGTAGCCCAGTTCGGTGTTGATGCCGTGCCCCATGTGGCGCCGTACCAGCAGGTTCAGGTAGGTACCCTTGCGGTCGCCCCCAGGGCGCTGGGCCAGCGCGTGGTCGTTCTGCACGCCGAATGCGGCATTCACCGTGTGGTCGCCGCGGCGCCACGACAGGTGGCCGCGCAGCTCCTGCGTGGTCGAGTCGAAATTGGTCAGCGAGGGGAAGGTATTGTAGGTGATCGCCCCCACCACGTTGAACTGCATGCCGGTCGGCAGCCGCAGCGGCGGCACCACGCGCGCCTGCAACTGCCCCTGGCGCTGGTAGAGCTGGCCGCCCAGGGTGACCAGGCCGAGCGTGCCGGTGGCGCGCACGCGCAAGCGTCCCCAGCGATAAGGCGCTTCCAGGCCGGCGAACAGCGAGCTGGTGTTGTACTGGTGCAGGCTGTCGTTGTGGCGCAGCTGGTACTGGGCGAAGCCGAGCAGGCCGTTGGGCGTGACTTCGCGCATGGTTTCGCCCGACAGCTGGGTGTACTGGTCGCTGCGCGGCAGGAAGTCGCCCGACAGTTCGTATTCCACCTGGCCGTCCGGCGCATCGACCACGTAGCGGTTGGTGCGCGCGCCCTGGTTGACGTTCTGGTCGTAGCCGCGGCTGGCCATCACCACCGTGCTCGAGAAGCGGTCCCAGCGCGAGCAGCCCTGTTCGCGCGTCTGCGCGATCAGTTCCAGCAGGGCGGGCGAGGGGTTGAAGCGCATCTCGATGACCGCGAACAGGCGCTCGGCTTCATCCGAGTTACCGAGCGCGCAGTGGGTAAGCGCCAGCTCGAGCCAGGCGCCGGCGTGGTTCGGCGACTGCTCGATCGCACGGCGCAGTTCGGCCGTGGCGTCGGTGCGCCGGCCTTCGGCGATCGACTGCAAGGCCTGCAGGTAGAGCTCCTCGCTCGAAGTGGGTGCGGCCTGCTGCGGGTCCTCGGCGGCGTGCACGGCCGTCGCGAACAGCAGGATGGAAAGCGCGCACCAGGCGCGCAGCGATGCGAAACTCATGAACTACCTTTGACTGCGGCCATTGCCGCCACTTCTGTCATGTCGGGCGCCGCGCTGCGCGAGCGCGGAATGTCGCTTGGGGTGAACAGCGCGGTGGCCTTGCCCTTGCCGCGCAGGCGCCGTTCGCCGAGCGCGATGAAGCCGTGGCGCAGCGCGCGCTCGACGGTGCCGGCGCCGACGATCACGTCGTAGGGGAAGTCGCGCGCCGCCTGTTCCAGGCGCGAGGCCGTGTTCACGCTGTCGCCGACCGCCGTATAAATGCTGCGGAACGAGGTGCCGAAGTCGCCCGCGACCGCCGGTCCGCTCTCGATCCCGATGCGCACCCGCAGGGGCGGATGGCCCTGCGCTTCGCGTACCCGTGACAGCGCCTCGACCCGTTCGACGATGGTGCGCGCCGCATCCAGCGCGCGGTCGGCGTGCTGCTCGATCGGCAGCGGCGCGCCCCAGAAGGCGACCAGGCCGTCGCCAGTGTATTTGTCCAGGGTGCCGCCGCCCGCGATCACGGGGCCGGTCAGGCAGTCGAGGAATTCGCGCGTCAGGCGCGCCGATTCTTCCATCGACAGCGATTCGACCTGGGTGGTATAGCCCTCCATGTCGGCGATCAGGGTGGTGACGTCCAGCTGGCGCGGCGCCAGCGGGTCTTCCAGGTCGCTGCGCAGCAGCTCGCGCACCACCGAGGGCGCCACGTACTGCTGCAGGGTGCCGAGCAGGCGGCGCGAGCGGCGCTGCGCCAGCTGCCACTGGTAGGGCACGGCTACCGCCAGCAGAAACAGGTTGCTCAGCAAGGGAGCGGTGGTCGAGAACAGCGGATCGTGCGGTGCGATCTCGTAGGCGGCGCGCAGCCACAGCGCCGACACCAGGCCGAGCAGCGCGACGCTGGCCCAGGCCGGCAGGCGCGGGAAGGCAAGGGTGGCCAGCAGCGCCGACAGCAGGGCAAAGGCACAGGCGATCAGGCGTCCCGGCCAGGGTGCCGGGGTGCTGCCGGCCTGGCGGTCGAGCAGGGCGGACAGGATCTCCGCCTGCACGCCCAGTCCCGGGCGCTTGGCGGCGTGCGGCGTGGTGACGCGGTCGCCCAGGCCCAGCGAAGACGATCCGACCAGCACCAGCCGACCCCTGGCGCTCGCCGGATCGATGCGTTCGTTCAGGATGTCGGTGGCGCTGGCGATGGTGAAGGCTTCCCAGTCGCGTTTGAAGGGAATGCGCATGTGGGCGGCGTCCGGCAGGGCCGGCGCCCTGGCGCCGCTGCAGCAGTCGAGCAGGGCCAGGCCCAGTGCCGGATAGTCGCGTCCGCCGAAGCGGGTCAGCAGCGGCACGTGGCGCAGCACGCCGTCGCGGTCGGGCACGAAGCCGATGTTGCCGACGTGGCGCGCCCCGGCAAAGCCCGCGTGGTTGGCGATGTAGCCGTCGGCCGTCCGTGCCTGCGGCGCCGGCTGGGGCAGGGCGCCCGCCGGCACGCCCTGGCGCAGCGGTTCGGGACGGCGCTGCTCGTAGTCGAAATCGAAAGCCTGGCCCAGCACCAGCGGCCCGTGGGTGGCCAGCGCGGCCAGCCGCATGTCGCCCTCGGGGTCGCCGGCCTTTTCGCGCACGATATCGAGCGCCACCCCGCGCGCCTCGTAGCGGCTGAGCAAAATCTCCACCAGGTCGGCAATGCGCGAGCTGGACCACGGCCAGGCGCCTTCCGCCGCCAGACTGGCCTCGTCGATATCGACCACCAGGATGCGCGGCTCGACCTCGGTCGTGGCGCGCCAGCGGATGAACTGGTCGCGCAGGGTCTCGCTTCCGAAAGAGATGTTGTCCAGATGCGACAGGCCGAAGGAGGGGCCCCATTGCACCAGCACGGTCAGCAACACGGCCACGACGCCGATCAGCGCGCGTGCGAAAACCGCCTGCTGGCGTGGCGCCAGCCGGTGCTTGCTCTGGGAAGAAGGGGAATCGGTCACGCCGTCAGGACCAGTGTAGGAGCGAGAAATTTATGACGAGAAACTAGAAGTATAAGGCCAAAGCGTTGCTCCAAGGGCAATTGCTACAAATTGTAAGCACATCGGGTAACACATGAGTTTGCTCTAAAATGTGACGGCCATCACGGAAGAGGCTGGCGCGGCCCGGATAATAGCGCGAAAAGGGGAAAAAGTATGTTGCGTCCATTACTCATCATCAGCTCGTTGGCATTCGCCGCCGCGGCGCACGCGGCCGAGGCCGGCAAGGTCATCTTTGCCGCCGGACAGGCCCAGGTTGCCGACAAGGCTGGCGCGGAAGGCACGTCCGTCCAGGAAGGCGAGCTCCTGATGACGGGCAAGGACGGTTTCCTCTATGTGAAAACGGTCGACAATGGCCTGTTCATCCTGCGTCCGAACACCAAGGCGCGCATCGTCGCCTACCACATCGACCAGAAGAACGCCGCCAACAACCGCATCAAGCTCGAACTGATCAGCGGTGTGGCCCGCAGCAAGTCGGGCGATGCGGTCAAGCAGGCGCGCCAGAACTTCCGCTTCAACACCCCGGTGGCGGCGATCGGCGTGCGCGGCACCGACTTTACTGTTTATACGGACCAGGAAACCTCGCGCGTCACGGTGCTGACCGGCGGCGTGGTGGTCAGCGGCTTTGCCGGCGGCTGCAACCCGGATGGCGTCGGCCCCTGCGAGGGTGCGGCCAGCCGCGAACTGTTCGCAGGCCAGCGCGGCCAGCTGCTGCAGGTCAAGCGTGGCGACACCGCGCCGCAGCTGCTGCAGTCCAGCAGCACCGGCCCGGACCAGGTCTCGCCGCCGCGTGCGGATGAACCGGTGGCGAAATCCGGCAGTACCGGCGGCAGTAGTGCTTCCGGGCCGGTCCTGGATGCGCGGAAGAGCAATGACTTCGACAAGCTTGTGAAGGGGCCTTCGCAGCCGACACAGCCGCCGCCGTCCAAGGATCCGGTCATTACGCCGCCGCTCGACCCGGTCGTGGTCGGGCCGGAGCCGGACCCGATCAAGCCGCCTCCGGTAGTGGTCGAGCCTCCCCCTCCGCCGAAGCAGCTTGTGTGGGGCCGCTGGCAATCGTTCGCCGGCGCGGATATCACGCTCGATCTGGAAAAGCAGCTGAATTCCGAAAACAAAATGGTCGCCTTGCGTCGCAACTACGCGCTGTTCCAAACCCCTGGCGCCGACTATGTCGTTCCCGAGCGCGGCAGTGTCGGTTTCAATCTGCAAGCCAGCGAAGCCTATGTATACACGGCCGATGGGGCGCTGCCCACCGAAGCCAAGATCAGCAATGGCAAGCTGAATGTGGATTTCGGTGCGCGTACCTTTAACACGGGATTCGACCTGACTACCGCTTCAGGCGAGTTGTTCAAAATGAACTCCGAAGGTGCCGTGGGTTATAACGGAAGGCTGACCGGTAACGAACTCTGGAAGGCACCTACCAATATGAACGTCGAGGGCCAGCTGAGTAATGAAAACGGTGGGGCCGCTGCATATTTATTTGATCGCCGCCTCGACGACCAGCGCATAATCAATGGCGCGACTTACTGGGGCGTCCAGAAGTAAGCGAGGGAATTTCGAAGAACCGCCACTTTGTGGCGGTTTTTTTTCGCCCATCGCACGTGTCATGCGCGCCGCATGGCGGTTCGTGCCTGATTGATGCCTTCTCTACTATGGCAGAGATTTCTCCTATGACAGCGGCTACGAAGTCATTGCGCCACGGGAAACTTTCTCTGATAATGATCCGCCGTTAAAACGGAGTGGAAAAAAAACCGCAATTTCGCCACAGATTGTACGTTCATGTGACGGCCGTCACATAGCTGCGTCCTTGACCTCTGTCATCATCCGGGTCGTTGGGCTGCAGTCACACGAGTGAAGAAGCTGCAGGTTGAACTTTTCTGATCATTGATCTAAATCTAGGAGTAATACATGGCTTTCCAAAATGCCGAAGCAATCCAGAAGCTGTACGTGGCATTCTTCAACCGCCCAGCCGACTACTACGGCCTGCAGTACTGGGATGGCGTCATCGCCAAATCGGGCAACGCCACTGCTGTCCTCTCGCAACTGGCAGCTAGCTTCGCCCAGTCGAAAGAATACACCGACACCTACGCTGGCCAGAACACCCGCCAGGTCATCAACAACATCTACAAGAACCTGTTCGGCCGCTCGGCTGAAGAAGCTGGTCTCGAGTACTGGAACAACGAAATCGCAGCTGGTCGCGTGACCCTGTCGAACGCTGTCCTGATGATCTCGGCCGGCGCACAGAACGCCGACAAGACCGCTTTCGCTTCGAAAGTCACCGCAGCAACCTCGTTCACCGACGCTCTGGACACCACCGACGAGCGCCTGGGCTACAGCGGCGAAAAGGCCAACGCAGTTGCCAAGACCTACATCGCTAGCGTGACCGACGCTGCCACCCTGGCAGCCGCCGTTGCTCCGGCAAACCTGGACGCAACCGTCAACCAGTCGATCGGCGCCGGCACCACCGCGCAGACCTACACCCTGACCAAGGGCCTGGACGTCATCACCGGCAGCGCCGGCAATGACCGCATCATCGCTGCTGTCGACACCAACAACGCCGAAGTCAACACCCTGAGCGCAGTCGACACCATCGACGGCGGCGCAGGCGTCGACACCCTGGTCATCGCTGCTGGTACCGCGCTGACCACCTCGGCACTGGCCAACATCAAGAACGTCGAGACCATCGAAGTTCAAGCTGCTGACGCGATCACCCTGAACACCACCAGCCTCACCGGCGTCAGCGCTGTGAACGTGACCCGTGCCGGCGGCGCAATCAGCGTCACCTCGGCTGCGACCACCGACATCGGCCTGAACCTGAAGGCAAGCTCGGCTACCACCACCCTGCTGGGCGGTAAGAACGTCAACGTTGCTCTGAGCGACGTGACCGCAACCACCGGCGCAATCCAGGTTGGCTCGGCCGGCCAGGCTGCTGCTGGCACCGTCGCTGTCGCCACCACCGGCGCAGCTACCGTTGCTGCTACCGACGTGACCCTGGCTGGCGTGACCGTCACCGGCGGCACCAGCATCAACGTGACCGAAAAAGCAACCAGCAGCGCAGCTGCTGCCGTGGCTGACACCACCGGCGCGACCATCACCCAAGGCGCAGTCAGCGTCACCGGCACCGCCGCTACCACCACCGTCAGCGTCAAGCAAGACGTCGCGCAGGCTGAATTCGCAGCCGTGACCGCTGTTGCTGCCAAATCGACCACCGAAGAAGTGGTGTTCAGCGCTGCTAAAGCCGGCGACGTCGTCAAAGTCGACTTCGGCGATGGCGAACTGTGGTTCACCGCCAAGAAAGACCTGACCGCTGCTCAAGTGGCATCGGCATTCGCAAACCTGGCCACCGGCGCAACCCAGGGTTCGGCTTCGGCTGAGCTGGGCATCTACACCGACGCAGCTGGCGGCGTGACCAACAAGTGGACCTCGGGCGCCGTCGAAACCGTCAGCGCAACCTCCTCGAAGGTCGTGTTCACCAGCACTTCGGCTGCAGCTGACCTGGACGCTACCGTGACCACCGTTGCTGGCAGCACCGCTACTGCAGCCGCTGGCGCCCGCGTTGCTGGCGTGACCGGCGTTGCCGCTGAAGCTGGCCAACTCGGCATCGTCGCTGGCGCAGTCACCATCGCCGACGCAGCTGGCTCGATCAAGACCGCTACCATCGATTCGTACGGTGCTGGCTCGTCGATCACCGGCGGCGCAGTCCTGGAGACCCTGAACCTGTCGAACAGCGGCGCAACCTACAACGCTGCTGGTGACGTCACCGCGGTTGCAGGCCTGACCGTTGCTGACACCGCGTCGACCCTGGCTCTGAACCTGAACAAGGTTGGCTTCGCCACCAGCGCACGTGCAGCCGTCACCCTGACCGCCGCTCCGACCACCCTGAACGTGAAGAGCACCGGTTCGAACTTCGTGACCCTGACCGCTGCTGCGACCGAGACCCTGAACGTTACCGGTACCGGCACGCTGAACAACTCGACCACCGACCTGGCTGGCCTGAAGACTGTCAAAGTCAGCGAAACTGCTGGCCTGAGCCTGGCTGCCGCTACCGCGGACACCCTGGAATCGGTTGACACCACCGCCACCACCGGCACCGTGACCGTCAGCATCCAGGGCAACAGGGCAACCTACACCGGCGGCGCTGGTTCGGATCGCGTCACCATCACCAATGCTGACACCGCAATCAGCAAGTCGATCAACCTGGGCGCCGGCAACGACACCCTGAGCCTGGGCACCGCCCTGGCGATCGACCCGGCATCGACCGTTGAACTGAACGGCGGCGAAGGCACCGACACCCTGGCGCTGTCGGCTGCTACCGCAGTTGCTCGTTCGGCTGGCGTGACCTTCCAGGACCGTTTCACCGGCTTCGAGAAGATCTCGGTTGGCGCAACCAGCACCAACAGCACCGTGAACATGGACAACCTGGATGACATCAACTACGTCATCTCGAACGGTTCGGCCGCTGGCGTCGGCGCAGCTCCGACCGCGCTGGTCCCGAACACCACCCAAGGTAATGCCGTGGGTCCTGTCACCGAGTCGTCGGCCATCACCTTCAACGCGCTGACCGCTGGCCAGAGCTACACCGTCGCCGGTCGCACCGTGACTGCTGTCACCAACCTGACCGCAACTCAAGTGGCGACTGCCTTCAGCAACACCGGCGCAACCATCGCTGGCGTCGTGACTGTCGGCGGCACCCTGACCGGCTTCACCGCTAGCGGCGTTACTGCCGACGCTGTGACCTTCACCAGCACCACCCCTGACGCCAACGTCACCGACATCACCTTCTCGGGCGCTGGCGCCGCTGTGCCGGGCACCAACGTGCTGACCCTCGACAAGATGCTGAACAACGCAACCGTCGAGTTCGCAGCTCAGGGCGACGTCGAAGTCAAGCTGGCTGACGCTTCGGGCACCGCTGACACCGTCAACTTCGTCACCGCTGCTGGTACCGGCGTGAACATCGGTACCGCAACCGCTGACAAGGTCGAAACGATCAAGATCAACGTGACCGACACCGACACCACCTCGACCGGCGGCGTGCCGAACGTCTCGACCAATACCCTGAACGTGGATGCCGATGCAGCTTCGACCATCACCGTGGGCGGCGCTGGTAACCTGACCCTGACCCTGTCGGCTGACACCAAGGCAGTCACCCTGATCGACGGCAGCGCAGCTACCGGCATCCTGAGCATCACCACCGTGGCCAGCGACACCGCTGCTACCACTGTGAAGGGTGGTTCGGCTGCTGACGTGCTGACCGCAATGGGCGCCAACGACGTCCTGCAGGGCGGTGCTGGCAACGACGTGCTGAAAGTCATGGGCAACGTCGCTAGCGCTGTCACCCTGACCGGCGGCGAAGGCGTGGACATGTTCGACGTGAGCGGCTTCCAGGCTGCCAACGCCGGTGCAGCAGTCTCGATCACCGACCTGGCCAAGGGCGAGAAGATCAAGTTCGTGTCGAACGCGAACGCCGACTTCATCAGCTCGAAAGTCTCGCTGATCGCTGAAGCAACCTTCGACAACTACGTCACCGAAGCTGCCAAGGCTGCTGACGCTGCAACCGGTAGCCACGGCATCGCCTGGTTCCAGTTCAACGGCAACACCTTCATCGTTCAGGACGTGGACGGCAACGGTGCCTTCAACAACAACGTTGACATCATCGTCAAGCTGACCGGTATCGTTGACCTGAGCGCTTCGTCGTTCAACGAAGTCGGCCAGGGCACCCTGCAGTACCTGTAATCTACAGATCGGGAGCGCAAGCTCCCTTTCGATGGATGCTCAAAACCCCGATGCTTCGGCATCGGGGTTTTTTTATTGCCGGTGACGACTGTCACTGTTGCAATGAAGAAAAGTCTGTCATGATTGATTGCCAAAACTTCAGACAGCACATGGATACCTACACCGAGGCAGTACAGAAGCTTTACGTCGCTTATTTCAGCCGTCCTGCCGATCCTGCCGGCCTTACATACTGGAAGCAGGTCGTCAGCAACGCTCAAGGTGACATCTCGGCAGTTGCCGCTGCCTTCGCCGCATCACAGGAATATCGCGATACCTATGCCGGTAAATCCGGAGTCGCTGTTATCGACACGATCTACCGCAATCTGTTCGGCCGTACGCCGGAGCCCGCCGGGCTGGAATATTGGGGCAATGCGCTCGATACCGGCGCGATCACGGTCGACAATGCAGTACAGCGCATCTCCGTTGCAGCAGCGGGCGACGATATCATCAGTTTCGCGAGCAAGGTGGCGGCGTCGGATGCGTTCACGAACGCCCTGGATACACCGTTTGAAGCAGATGGCTACGCTGGGATGAAGGCAAATACAGTCGCCAAGGAGTGGTTGGCCGGTATTACCACTGGTACGGCTCTTGCGAAAGCCATTGAACCAATTGCCCTAGCGCAGGTGATCAGCAAGGCCGCCCAAGCCGGGCCCCTGGTCGTACTGCCGAACAGCCTCACCGCCGAGAAAGACACGCTGACCGGTACGGAAGGAAAGGACCGCTTCTTTGGCGCGATCGACACCACCGCCGACTCCCGCTGGCACACCCTCGGCCCCAGCGACGTCATCGACGGCGGGGCAGGGGAGGATACGCTGGTGATCGCCGCTTATACGCGGCTGGACGGCATGATGCTCGTGGGCGGCAAAAACATCGAGACCCTCGAGCTGGTCGGCACCGGCACCGTGTGGATGGACAGCGCCGACCTGGCCGGCGTGCGATTGATCGACGGTTCCGGCTCAGGTGGTGTGTTGGGCATTACTGCTGGTACTGGCGTCACGGTCAAAGGCGGGGCTGCGGATGATTCGCTCAGTGCACGTGGCGCCAACGCGGTTTTACAAGGCGGCGCAGGCAAGGATGTCCTGAAGGTCTATGGGGTCGCTGCCAGTGCCGTTACCCTGACTGGCGGTCAGGGCGAGGACAAGTTCGACGTCAGCGAATTCCGTGCCGCCAATGCCGGCGCGGCGGTCACGATTACCGACCTGGCAAAAGGCGAGCGGATCGCCTTCGCCAGCAGCGCCAGCGCCGATTTCGTCAGCTCGCGCGTCACCTTGATCGACGAAGCGACTTTCGATAACTATGCAAGCGAAGCGGCGCGTGCTGCGGACGCGAAGGCAGCCAGCCATGGCATCGCCTGGTTCCAGTATCGCGGCAATACCTTCATCGTCCAGGACATTGACGGCAATGGCAATTTCGACGGCGGCGTCGATATCATCGTGAAGCTCACCGGCTTGGTGGACTTAAGCACGGCATCTTTTAACAAAGAGAGTGCAGGCACCTTGATGCTCGTCTAGACGATCGGCGCCGGTCTTCCGGCGCTTTTTTTCCATTTCTTATGCAACATTGTCAAATGAACCTGCTAGGATGTTCATTCTTTTTGCAAGCATGGAGATCGTATGTCGGAATGGACTGGAGGCTATGTAGCGGATATCGCCTATACCCACGGCTATTATCCTGAGCTGAATCCGCAACGCCTCAAGCTCGCTTTCTTGAATGCCGGGTATGCCTTTCCCGAGACGGGCACCGCATGCGAGCTCGGTTTTGGTCAAGGTATCAGTACCAACGTCCATGCTGCCGCTTCAGTCACACGCTGGTATGGCACCGACTTCAATCCGACCCAGGCCAGCTTCGCGCAAGAACTGGCTTCGGTCTCCGGCGCCGGCGCACAGCTGTTCGATGAAGCCTTCGACGAGTTCTGCAACCGTCCGGACCTCCCGGATTTCGACTTCATCGGCTTGCATGGCATCTGGAGCTGGGTGTCGGACGCCAACCGCAAGATCATTACCGAATTCATCCGCCGCAAGCTCAAGGTCGGCGGCGTGGTCTACATCAGCTATAACACCCAGCCCGGCTGGGGGGCGATGGTCCCGATGCGCGACCTGTTGACCGAACACGCTGCAGTGATGAACGCGCCGGGGGGCGGCATTGTTCCGCGCATCGATGCGGCGCTTGCCTTTGCGGACAAGCTCAAAGACAGCGGCGCACTGTACTTCAGCGCCAACCCGCAAATCGTGGAGCGCCTGGACAAGCTGAAGCAGCACAACCGGAACTACTTGGCGCATGAATATTTCAACCGCGACTGGGCGCCGATGCCTTTCTCGCGGATGAACAGCTGGCTGGAGGATGCAAAGCTCAGCTATGCATGTTCGGCACACCACATCGATCACATCAACGTCATCAACCTCACGCCTGAACAGCAGCAATTGCTGAGTGAAGTCCCGGACCGGAATTTCCGTGAAACCGTGCGCGACTTCATCGTTAACCGCCAGTTCCGCAAAGACTACTGGGTGCGCGGCCTGCGTCCGCTGACCATGGTCGAGCGGGTCGAGATTCTGCGCCGGCAGCGTTTCGTGCTGGCGGTGCCGGTCGATAAGGTCGCCATGACGGTTGCCGGGCCGCGCGGCGAGGCAACGCTGCAGGAGGATCTGTATCGCCCAATCCTCGAGCGGATGGCTGACCACCGTCCACATTCCCTCGCCGAACTGCAGGAAGCATTCGCAGGCACCGCGATCGACTTCAACGTATTGCAACAGGCGATGATGATCCTGGTTGGCAAAATGGCGGTCTATCCGGCGCAGGAAGAGAAAATCATCAAAGCGGCCTTGCCTGCAACGACCCGGCTCAACCGGATGCTATGCGAACAGGCCAGGTATTCCGACGAGGTCTCGGTGCTGGCATCCCCCGTGACGGGTGGCGGCATCAACCTAGGGCGCGTCGACAAGCTGTTCATGCTGGCCAGGGCCAATGGTGCCAAAACGCCGGAGGAAACGGGGCGTTATGTGATCAATATCCTGAAGCTTAGCGGCCAACGCATCGTCCAGAAGGACGGCAAGGTTCCGGAAACGCCGGAAGCGGAAATGGACGAAGCGCTGCGAGTAGGCATGAACTTCGAACGTATTCTCGTGCCAATCCTGAAGACACTGCGAATCGAGTGTTAAACCGCTATCAGGCGCTTGTCATCGACAAGCGCCTGTCGCCACGATGCGACAGGAGTAGCCCGCGGTTACAAATTCGTCTTATCGAAATATTCAAAAAATGTGATGCACATCACATTTCCGGCAGGATTTGCGCGATAATGTCTCGCTCGCTTCTCCTGCTCAGTCCGTTTGACAGGATGGAAGCGTCTCAATTACGCGTTCATCGGACTACATGAATACCAAACTCTTCAATAAGAAAAACGAGATCGAGCAAGCCCTGCTCGCTTTCAAGAGCACGTTCTGGACCGTCGGAACTTTCAGCGCGATCACCAACCTGCTAATGCTGGTGCCTTCGCTGTATATGCTGCAGGTGTACGACCGCGTGCTGGCCAGCCGCAACGAACTGACGCTGTTGATGCTCACCGTGCTGATGTTGGGTGCTTACCTCCTGATGGTTGGCCTGGAACTCGTACGCTCCTATGTACTGGTGCGCGTTGGTGCCAAGTTCGACATGAATATGAACAAGCGCATCTATACAGCGGCGTTCGAGCAGAACCTGAAGCAGTCCGGCACCAACGCCGGCCAGGCGCTGGCTGACCTGACGAACTTGCGTCAATTCCTGACCGGTAATGCGCTGTTCGCTTTCTTCGACGCGCCCTGGTTCCCGATCTACCTGATCGTCATCTTCGTCTTCTCACCGGCGCTGGGCTGGTTTGCGCTTGGCGGCACCCTTGTGCTGGTCGTACTGGCCATCGTCAACGAACGCGTGACCAAGAAACCGCTGAGCGAAGCCAACGGTATGGCGATCGCGTCGACCACGATGGCGACCAACAATCTGCGCAATGCCGAAGTTATCGAATCGATGGGCATGCTGCCGAACCTGATCGCTCGTTGGTACAAAACCCATGGCAAGTTCCTGCAGCTGCAGGCCGAAGCGAGCGAGAAAGCCGCCCAAATCGCGTCGGCCACCAAGTTCGTGCAGGTCTCGCTGCAGTCGCTGGTGCTTGGTTTCGGCGCGCTGCTGGTCCTGGAAAACAAGATGACCCCGGGCATGATGATCGCCGCCTCGATCCTGGTCGGCCGCGCGCTGGCCCCGGTGCAACAGGTCATCGGCGTCTGGAAGTCGTGGGCAAGCACCCGCAGCGCCTTCGAGCGCCTGAGCAAGCTGCTGGAGGCGAATCCGGAACGTCCCGCTGGCATGGAACTGCCGAAGCCGCAAGGCGCGCTGACGGTGGAAGGCGTGACCGCCGCTCCGCCGGGCGCCAAGACGCCGATCATCAAGGGTCTGAGCTTCGGCATCAATGCGGGCGACGTGCTCGGCGTGATCGGCCCGAGCGGCTCCGGCAAATCGACCCTGGCGCGACTGCTGGTCGGGGTGTGGCCGTCGGCGATGGGCAAGGTGCGCCTCGATGGCGCCGACATCTACCAGTGGAACAAAGGTGAACTCGGCCCGCACGTCGGCTACCTGCCGCAGGACATCGAGCTGTTCAGCGGTACCGTGAGCGAGAACATCGCCCGTTTCGGCGAAATCGACGCGGAAAAAGTGGTGTTGGCAGCGAAACGCGCCGGCGTGCACGACATGATCCTGCACATGCCGGAAGGCTATGACACCAAGCTGGGCGACGGCGGCGCCGGCCTGTCCGGCGGCCAGAAGCAGCGCATAGGCCTGGCACGCGCCATGTATGGCGACCCGTCGCTGATCGTGCTGGACGAACCGAACTCGAACCTGGACGACATCGGCGAACAGGCCTTGGTCCAGGCCGTGGCCGACTTGCGCCAGCGCGGCAAGACCATCGTGCTGATCACCCACCGCACCACCGTGCTCGGCATCACCAGCAAGCTGCTGCTCCTGCGTGACGGTACGGCCCAGATGTTCGGCCCGACCAATGACGTGCTGGCAGCGCTGCAGGAAGCGAACAAAAAGGCGATGCTCGCACAGCAGCAAGCCCAACAGCAGGCAGCGGCTCAGCAGCAGGCAGCACAGCAAGCGGCGCAACAACAGCGCGCCCAGGCAGATCAGGCAACCGCGAATGCGGCGACTGGAGAGAACAACTGATGAAACTACTCAAGAGTGATAGCACCGCTGACGTCGTCTCGCACGACGTCGTTCCGGTGGAAGTGAATACCGACGCACGCCGCTATGCACGCTTCGGCTGGATCGTGGTGTTGCTGGGCTTTTGCGGCTTCCTGGTGTGGGCATCGACCGCGCCGCTCGACAAGGGCGTGCCGCTGTCAGGTACGGTGGCCAAGGAGTCGAACCGCCAGACGGTGCAACATCAAGGTGGCGGCACCGTCCAGGACCTGCTGGTCAAGGACGGCGATGTGGTCAAGCGCGGCCAGGTGCTGGTGCGCATGAACCCGATCATCGCCAAGTCGGCCTTCGACATGACGGAAGGCCAATACCTCACCTCGCGCGCGGTCGAAGCCCGACTGCTCGCCGAGATGGCGAATCGCAAGAGCATCGATTTCCCGGCCGAGCTGAAGCAGCGCGCCAGCGAGCCGCGCGTGGCGGAAGCGATGCGCCTGCAGGAACAGCTCATGATGTCGCGCCAGATGTCGCTGCAGAATGAATTGGGCAGCGTGGACGCCACCATCGCCGGCCTCAAGCTGCAGATCCAGGGCCTGCAGGAATCGCGTGAAAGCAAGAAGGAGCAGGTTACGATGCTGAAGGAGCAGCTCGGTGGTATGCGCGACCTGGCCAAGGAAGGCTATGTGGCGCGTAATCGCCTGCTTGACCTCGAGCGCACCTACGCCCAGCTGAACGGTTCGATCTCGGAAGATATCGGCAATATCGGCCGCTCGCAGCGCCAGGTGATGGAGCTGAGCCTGCGCCGTGCCCAGCGCCTGTCCGATTACCAGAAGGAAGTGCGCACCCAGCTGACCGATGTGCAGAAAGAAGCGGAAGCATTGGCTGCGCGCCTGGAAGGCCAGAAGTTCGAGCTGCAGAGCGTCGAGGTGAAGTCGCCGGCCGACGGCATCGTGGTCGGCCTGGCCGTGTTCACCGAAGGCGGCGTGGTGCCGCCGGGCTTCAAGATGATGGACATCGTCCCGAGCGACGACCCGCTGGTGGTCGAAGGCCAGCTGCCGACCAACCTGGTCGACAAAGTGCATCCAGGCCTGCCGGTCGAGCTGATGTTCTCGGCGTTCAATACCAATACGACGCCGCACATCGAAGGCGAAGTGACGACCATTTCCGCCGACCGCTCGGTCGATGAGCACACCGGCATGCCGTACTATAAAGTGCGCGTGAGGGTGAGCAAGGAAGGCGCCAAGAAGGTTGCCGCTCACAAGCTGAATATCATCCCGGGCATGCCGGTCGAGCTATTCGTGAAGACCGGCGAACGTACGATGATGAACTACCTGCTCAAGCCGGTGTTCGATCGCGCCAAGGCGTCGGTGGGCGGAGACTGATGATGCGCCGCCCCTTCAAACTCGCAGCGCTGGCGCTCGGCGCCGCGTTGGCCGCCGGCAATGCCGGCGCGGTCAGCCTGCAGCAGGCCTACGAGGCCGCGCTGAAGAACGATCCGGCCTACCGCATGGGCTACTACGCCAACGAGGCCGCCAAGGAAAACCGTATTCTCGGCCGCTCCCAGCTGCTGCCGAGCGTGTCGGCCAGCTTCAATGGCAGCAAGAACGTGCTGGAGCAGGAGTCCACCTTTGGCGGCGTGGCTCGGCCGCCGAGTCATTCGAAATACATCAGCCGCTCGTCCGTCGTGCAACTGCGCCAGCCGATCCTGAACCTGGATGCGGTGCAGCGCTACCGCCAGGGCAAGGTCCAGACGCAACAGGGCGCCGAGCAGTTCGAAGCCGATTCCAATGAGGTGGCGGTGCGTGTCGTCGGCGCCTACCTGGATGCCCTGTTCTCCGAAGAGCAGGTGGCGCTGGCGCGCGTGCAGCGCGATGCCTTCGCCGAGACCCAGAAGGTCAACCAGCGCCTGTTCGAAAAGGGCGAGGGCACCAAGACCGACATGCTCGAGACCCAGGCCCGGCTCGACCTGGCCGAAGCCCAGCTGATCGAGGCGCAGGACAATGCCCGGGCCCAGCGCGAAGTCCTGGAAGGCATCATCGGCGGCCCGGCGGGCACGCTCGACCGCCTGTCGGACGACTTCCGCGTCGGCGAGCTGGTCAAGGGTTCGTTCGAGGAATGGAGCAAGCGCGCGGTCGACAACAGCAACGAGCTGGAAGTCGCCCGCCTGGCGGTGGAAAACGCGCGCCTCGAGATCGGCCGCCAGAAGGCGGGCCACCTGCCGCGCATCGACTTCGTCGGCACCTACAGCAAGGGTGACAACGAGACCATCAACACCCTCAACCAGGACAACCTGAACCGCAGCCTCGGGGTGCAGGTCAACATCCCGCTGTACGCCGGTGGCGCCGTGAATGCCCAGACGCGCCAGGCCGCCGCCAATTACGAACGCGCACGGGCCGACCTGGAAGTGCGCACCGACCGCCTGCTGGTGGAAGTACGCAAGGCCCACAGCCTGGCGCAGAGCAGCGTGCGCAAGGTCGACGCCTTGATGAAGGCGGTGGAGTCGGCCAAGCTCTTGATGACGGCGACCGAGCAGAGCATCAAGGGCGGGGTCCGCATCAACCTCGACCTGCTCAACGCCCAGCAACAGCTGTTCACCAGCCAGCGCGACCTGGCCCAGGCACGTTTCTCCTACCTGGTTGCGGTGATGCGCCTGCGCAGCTTCACCAGCAATATCGGCGCCCAGGAAATCCGCGAGATCGCGGCGTACTTCCGCTAAACCTCCGCCATGGTAGGGTGGGCGGATCCTCCGCCCACGCGGTGATTGTTGGCAGCAGATCATCGGGCACGAAATCGGCGCCCGCAGCATTACCGCGTGGGCGGAATCCGCCCACCCTACTGATCCTGCAGCTCCGGCTCAGCGCGCTGCGGCTGAGGTCACTGATCTTGTCCGTTTGATACCACATTTTGCCCTTGCGGAAGCCCTGCAAGTCAGTTTCGCTGGTCTAACTTTTTTACAAACGAACAAGTTTTATCGGCTCCCGAGGACAGTTTTTAAGACCTCGGAAAACCGCTTTTCGACACGCTGGAAGGCGCATGGACAGCGGTTTTCAGCCGTTTACGCTCATCCATAATATAGATAGGGAATGTTGCTGAGTGCCCCTTCCGTCTTGCAATATTTTTCTCTATGTAATTGATTTTCTTGAAGAAATTGACCGCGCACGGTTGAGCATTTTAGCTTGTTGTTTGATTTGTTACGGTATATTTTCATCACTTATTTGATGAGGAGGCCATGATGGCAATTGATTACGTCGCCGAAGTCCAGAAACTGTATGTCGCATATTTCAGCCGTCCCGCTGACCCGGCGGGCTTGGCGTACTGGACGAATATCCTGGAGAAGGATCCGAATGGTTATCAGCAGATGGCTGCGACTTTCTCGGCAACCAATGAATACCGGCTCGTGTTCGCCGGCATGGACAACCGCGCGATCATCGCCGAGGTGTACGACAACCTGTTCGGTCGTCCGGCGGAACAGGCGGGTGTGGATTACTGGGTAGGCCAGATGGCCACCGGACGCATCACCATCGACAACGTCGTGACCCAGGTCGCCGCCGGTTCCCAGAACAATGACCGTCTGGTCCTGAATGGCAAGGTCGCGGTCGCGGAATCCTTCACCTCGCATGTCGATACCCAGGCCGAACGAACCGCATACAGCGGTGCGGCTGCCAACAAGATCGCCATCGACTACCTCGCCGGCATCAAGAGCCTGGACACGATCGCCATGCACATGGACCCGGGCAACATCGATGCTACCATCGCACGCATCGTTGGTACCCCGAGCGGCCTGGGCTTCGACGAGATGGCAGTGGCCTGAAATATTATTTCAAAAACAGACGTTTTCTGAAATTTTTGAGAAGTAGGGCGGGTACAACCGCCGAGCAGTCCCGAGACTCGGAACGACGCGGTATGGCGCAGGTAGCGCACAATCGCAGCATGGTCGTCCCGGGTTGTCAAACAAGGCGCCGGGTGGCGGCGCGCGCAGGGCTTTATTGCGCGGCCGACACCTGTCCTGCCTGTTCCAGCTTCTTGCCTGCGCAGTGTGGGCAAGATACTCCCACCACATAATCGGGCGACAGTTGCTGGCGCGGCGTGACCACGGCGCGGCAGGCGAAGCATTGCGCGGTTTCGGTCGGCTCGAGCCTGGGGTTGAGCGCGGTGCGGTAGTCGAACACGAAGCAGTCGCCCTGGTAGTGGTCGCCGCCGACCTCCTCGAAGTATTTCAGGATGCCGCCTTCGAGCTGATAGACGCGCTCATAGCCGATGTCCTTCATGTGGATCGCCGCTTTTTCGCAGCGGATGCCGCCGGTGCAGAAGGTGACCACCGTCTTGCCGGCCAGCTCATCCTTGTGCCGGGCCGCCACTTCCGGGAATTCCGTGAACTTCTCGATGCGGTAGTCGAGCGTGTTCTCGAAAGTGCCGACGTCGACTTCGAAGGCATTGCGGGTTTCCATCATCACCACCGGCACGCCATCGTCGTCGTGGCCCTGGTCGAGCCAGCGCTTGAGCGTCTTCGGATCGACCGACGGCGCACGTCCGAGTTCCGGCTTGATGAGCGGCATGCGCATCGTGATGATCTCCTTCTTGATCTTCACCAGCATGCGCTTGTGCGACTGCTCGTTCGACAGGCTTTCCTTCCACTCGAGGTCGGCCAGGCGCGGGTCGCTGCGGACCCAGTCCAGGTAGCCGTCGATCTGTTCGCGCGGGCCGGACACGAACATATTGATGCCTTCCGGCGTCAACAGGACGGTCCCCTTCAGGCCCAGCTCGTTGCACTTTGCCTGGTAGGCAGGGCGCAGGTCTTCGAGATTGTCGAGGGTGATGAATTTGTAGGCGGCGATATTGACGTGCATGGCGGAATGAAGAACCGGCAGGAAAGACAGCCGGCTATTATAAGCCAGCTGATCGTGCCGTGCGGGTTACCGGTCACCGCGTGGGCGGGAAAACCCGCTTACCCTCCGGCTGCCGACAATGGTAGGGTGGCCAGGAAACCTGCCCACGCGGTCAAATCACGCTACATAAGCCCGCAAGATTCCAAAAGGAATAGATCATTTCACATTAGAATAGTCGGACTAGAACAACATGCCACCGGCCCATCTTCATGCATTCGCCGAACATCCAGTACAACCCCCGCCTCGACCAGCTGCGCTGGCTTGCCGCCACTCTCGTTTTCCTGTTCCATTTTCACCTTGAATACCGCGGCGCGGGCGGCGCCGGCCTGACCGGAGGCTGGACGGCGCTGATCACGGAAGGGCATACCGGCGTCGGCCTGTTCTTCACGCTGTCCGGTTTCCTGTTCATGCAGATCGCCCTGCACCAGCATGGGGGCGGGCGCGAGATCGTCTACCGTGACTTCTTGCGCAACCGCGTGCTGCGCATCCTGCCGCTTTACCTCGTCATCTATCTGCTGGCGACCTCGATCGGTCGCGACAAGTTCCAGCCGCAAGACCTGCTTTATCTCTTCGTCTCGAACCTCGGGCTGGCCCCGACCTCGGGTACGGTGATCACGGGCGCGGCCTGGACCATTTCGCTGGAATTCCTGTTCTATATGGTCTTCCCCTTCCTGGCCCGTTTTACGCTCGAGCGCGGCATCGCCTACCTGGGCGGCTGGCTGGTCCTGATGGCCTTCTTCAAGGTAGCGGCCTTCACCGTCAACGACAACAGCACGCTGATGTACTTCAGCACCTGGGTCGGCCGCTTCGACCAGTTCTTGATCGGCATGGCCGCGGCCATGCTCTACGGGCGCTGGCAGGCGTCGCTGGCGCGCTTCGCGCCCGTTTTGCTTGTGGCCAGCATCGCGCTGGTAATGTGGGACACGGCCGTGATGCACCGTATCGCGCCTTTCGGCGCCACGCCGAAATCCGGCTTCTGGGTCTACTGGTCGATGATCGAGAGCCTGGGGTGGGCCGCGCTGATCCTGGCCTGGGTGTCGTTCTCTCCACGCCTGCCCGGACCGATCGAACGCGCGCTCAGCCAGGGCGGCAAGGTGAGTTTTTCTTTCTATCTGCTGCACATGGCCTTGCTGCACATCATGGCCGTGCGCTTCCGTCTGATCGCGCCGACGGGCACGCCCCTGGTGGATGCCGCCATCATGTTTGCAGTGTGCTACGCCGGCACCTGGGCGCTGGCGACGCTTTGCTACCACATCGTCGAAGAACCTTTCCTGCGCATGCGGCGTAGTTATGGGGCCGGACGCACCGTGCCGGTAGCCTCTGTTTCGTAGGGTGGGCGGATTCTCCGCCCACGCGGTAATACGCGGCAGCAAGATCGTCGAGCACGTGATCGGCACCGATATCAATCGCCGGGTGGACGGGAGACCCGCCCACCCTACGGCGATACGCGGCCGCACACATTTTCGGCTATCATGTCCGGCATTTCCTGAACAGCCAAGACGACAACGATGGAGTACCTGACCCAGGCCGGCCACAACATGCTCGATTATGGATGGCGTATCCTGTACGTCTCCATGATCCTGTGCGTGCTCGAGCTGATCATCGGCTGGAACAAGTACTCGCTCAAGTCGCGCCTGCGCGGCGCAATGATGTGGACCGTCTACATCGTCATCACGGTCGCTTTCCTCACCGCATTCACCAGTTTCTGGGGCAAGCTCGGCATCCAGCCGCTGGTCAGCATCACCCTGAGCGAATACTTCGCTTCCGAAAACAAGGTCCTCACCGTACTGGGCTGGATCGTGGCGCCACTGCTGTCCCTCCTCGTCAGCGATTTCTTCTATTACTGGTTCCACCGCGCCCAGCACACCTGGAAGTTCCTGTGGGTCTTCCACGCCGAACACCACGCCATCCGCGAAATGAGCGCGTGGAACAGCAATCACCACTGGACCGAAGAGATCTTCCGCATCCCCTTCATGATCATCCCGATGAGCCTGCTGGTCAGGGTCGATCCGGGCTTCGTGCCGGTGCTGGCCTGGCTGCTGCTGGGCGCCCAGGGGCAGTACATCCACTCGCACACCAAGCTGTCGCTGGGGCCGCTGCGCTATATCGTGGCCGACAACCGCTTCCACCGCATCCACCACTCGGTCGAGAAGCACCACTGGAACCGCAACTTCGGCTCCTTCTCGTCGTTCTGGGACCTGGTGTTCCGCACCGCCCATTTCCCGAAGCGCAACGAGTGGCCGGACACCGGGCTGGACGAGTACGACGAAGCACAGAACGTGCGCGAATACTTGTTCCGCCCATTCCAAAAATTGCGCAGCAAACCCTGATCATCCATGTCGGAATTCTTTACATAGTGCAAGTAAAGAGTTCAATCAAGAAATACTAAATGTTTGATTTGCAATAGTATTGCTTTACTGGCATGAAAATTGCATTTGCGAAAACATCTACTTTAACAGAGGTGTTTTTGTGAAAAAGCTGACCACTGCCTTCGTTGCACTCTTCATGACCGTTGCCGCCGGTAGCGCCGCTGCCGTGACGATCACGCCGGCACCAATGACCTTCACGACCAATAGCGACACCGCAGCCCAGTGGAAGCTCGCCACCGCAGCCCGCAACGACGTTCTGGTCGACTTCCGCATCAGCTACACCGGCGTACTGGGCGACAACGACTTCGCCTCCTTCTGGTTCGGCAAGACCGATGGCCCGAACATCGGCCTGAAGGCCAACTGCGGCAATGCTTCCTGCAGCAATGACCTGTTTGCGCGCATGTACGGTACCGGCCTCGAGACCTCCGCCTATCTCGCCAACACCGACATGGTGGCGCAGACCGGCTCGTATCACGTGTTCGGCCGCCTGTACAAGTCGGAAGCCAAGGGCGACTACGACCGCTTCGCCATCTGGCTCAATCCGACCGCGGATGAAATGAAGAAATTTATTACGCCGGATGCGATCGCCAAGGGCGACACCGGCCTGACGTCGTTCACCAACTTCGGCATCCGCACCGTCAACCTGAATGACGTGAGCGTCCGCTTCGAGAACGTGAGCATCAATGCCGTTCCAGAGCCGGGCACGCTGTCGCTGTTGGGCTTGGCCTTTGCAGGGATGGGCGCACTGCGCCGCCGGCGCAAGACCTGAGCTGCGCACCACGCCAGGTAGGCGTTGGTCTCGTCGCACGGGCCGGACACGAACCTATTGATGCCCTCCCACCTGGCGAGTGTCGACATTCCTTACATCGCCATGCATTCGGCATACGCGAATTTACCTGCCTTCACTCTGTAACTCGTGGTATGGCACGGCGTTTGCATACCCGTAGTAGCTACACCACGATAACCAAAGGGGATTTCCATGAATAAACTTCGTATGGCGTTCGCCAGCCTTGCATTCGGCCTCCTCGCGCAATCGGCGCACGCCAGTGTGATCACAGTACCGAACCAGACTCTGACTACCAATGCCAATCCAGCAGCAACGTTCAATTTCCTTTCTCCCGCCCGGAACGACATTCTGATCGAATTTACTGTCAGTTACGACGGGACGCTCGGAAACAACGATTTCGCGGTCTTTTATTTCGGTAACAGTGACGGACCGAACATCGGGCTCAAGGCGAATTGCGACAGCAGCTGCAACAACGACCTGTTCGTTCGCATGAACGGATCGAACTGGCTACCGCAGAACTACGTGAATCCTTCCGATATCGCTCCGCTGCCTGCCACCTACACCTTGTTCGGGCGCCTGTCCAAGCTGGGAACGAGCAACAACTACAACCGCTTCGACCTTTGGCTGAACCCTACCGCCCAGGAAAAAGCCTCCCTGACCGGTTCGGATGCATTCGCATCCGGCAACAGCGGATTCAACGCCTTTTCCAGCTTCGGCATCCGTACCGCCAACCTCAATGACATCACGGTAAATTTCACCAACATCACGGTCACTGACGTGCCGGAGCCGGGATCGTTATCGCTGCTGGGACTGGCGGCTGCCGGCATGGTGGCGATGCGTCGGCGTGGGGCGCGCAAGGCCGCCTGACCCTGGCGCGAAGCTTGGCGAAATCGCCACGGTGGCATGCCGACTGGCAAGTTCAGCATGCCATGCCCGCTCCGGTCGCGGTAAAATGTCCGGATGACTTCCCCGACTTTCACCCACCTCCGCGTCCACTCCGAATACTCGATCGTCGATGGCCTCGTGCGCATCGACGACATCGTCGGGGCCGCGGCGAAGGACCAGCAGCCGGCGCTGGCCGTGACCGACCTGGCCAACATGTTCTGCCTGGTGCGCTTCTACAAGGCGGCGCGCGGGAAGGGGATCAAGCCGATCGTCGGGGTCGACGCCTGGATCACCAACGACGAGAACCGCGACAAGCCTTCGCGCCTCCTGATCCTGGCAAAGAACCGCACCGGCTACCTGCAGTTGTGCGACCTGCTGTCGAAAGCCTGGCTCACCAACCAGTACAAGGGTCGCGCCGAGATCCGCGTCGAGTGGCTGGAAGCCCTCGCCACCTCGACATCCACGCTCGAGCCGGACGTCGACCAGGCCAATGCGCTGATCGTGCTGTCGGGCGCCTGCTTCGGCGACGTCGGCCAGGCCATCGACCAGGGCGACATCGAGCGCGCCGAACGGGCGGCGGAACGCTGGGCGCGCATCTTCCCGGGCCACTTCTACATCGAGATCCAGCGCGCCGGCCAGCCCAACCAGGAGCAGGGCGTGCGCCACTCGGTGGCGCTGGCCTCGCGACTGAAGCTGCCGGTGGTGGCGACCCACCCGGTGCAGTTCCTGAACAAGGACGAATTCATCGCCCACGAGGCGCGTACCTGTATCGCCGAGGGCGAGATGCTGGCTAACGCCAAGCGCGTGCGCCGCTTCAATGAAGAGATGTGCTTCAAGTCGCAGGCCGAGATGGCGGAGCTGTTCGCCGACCTGCCGGGCGCGCTCGCCAATTCGGTGGAAATCGCCAAGCGCTGCAACGTCACCCTCACGCTGGGCAAACCGCAGCTGCCGGACTTCCCGACCCCGGACGGCATGAGCATCGACGACTTCCTGGTGGCGGAGACCAAGAAGGGCCTGGAAGAGCGCCTGGTGCAGCTGTATCCGAACGAAGAGCAGCGCGAGAAGGAGCGCCCGCGCTACGAGGCGCGCCTCGAGTTCGAGAACCAGACCATCATCAAGATGAAGTTCCCGGGCTACTTCCTGATCGTGGCGGAGTTCATCCAGTGGGGCAAGAACAACGGCGTGCCGATCGGCCCGGGCCGCGGCTCGGGTGCGGGCTCGCTGGTGGCGTATGCGCTGAAGATCACCGACCTCGATCCGCTGAAATACAACCTGCTGTTCGAGCGCTTCCTGAACCCGGAACGCGTCTCGATGCCCGACTTCGACATCGACTTTTGCCAGGAAAAGCGCGAACTGGTGATCCAGCACGTGAAGGATCTGTATGGCCGCGACGCGGTCTCGCAGATCGCCACCTTCGGCACCATGGCGGCAAAGGGCGCGATCCGCGACGTCGGCCGCGTGCTCGATTTCGGCTACAACTTCTGCGACGGCATCTCCAAGCTGATCCCGTTCAAGCCGGGCAAACCAGTCTCGATCGCCGAGGCGATCGAAGAGGAACCGCTGCTCAAGGAACGCCTCGAGAACGAGGAAGAGGTCAAGCAGCTGCTCGACCTCGCCCAGCAGGTCGAAGGCATCACGCGCGGCATCGGCATGCACGCCGGCGGCGTCCTGATCGCCCCGGGCAAGCTCACCGACTTCTGCCCGTTGTACACCCAGGGCGGCGACGCCGGCGTGGTGTCGCAGTACGACAAGGACGACGTCGAAGCCGTGGGCCTGGTGAAGTTCGACTTCCTGGGCCTGACCACGCTCACCATTCTCGACCGCGCGGTGAACTACATCCGCGCGCTCGACCCGCAGGACGCCGACTTCAACCTCGAGACTCTGCCGCTGACCGACCGGCCGTCCTATAAACTGCTGTCCGAAGCCAAGACCGTCGCGATCTTCCAGCTTGAATCGCGCGGCATGCAGGGCATGCTGAAGGACGCGCGTCCTGACCGCTTCGAGGACATCATTGCGCTGGTGGCGCTGTACCGTCCGGGCCCGATGGACCTGATCCCCGACTTCTGCAAACGAAAACACGGCGAGAAGTTCGACTACCCGGACCCGCGTACCGAGTCGATCCTGTCCGAGACCTACGGCATCATGGTCTACCAGGAGCAGGTGATGCAGATGGCGCAGATCGTCGGCGGCTACTCGCTGGGCGGCGCGGACATGCTGCGCCGTGCGATGGGCAAGAAGAAGGCCGAAGAGATGGCCGAGCACCGCGAGATCTTCCGCGCCGGTGCGGCGAAAGACGGCCTGTCGACCGAGAAGGCCGACGAGATCTTCGACCTGATGGAGAAGTTCGCGGGCTACGGCTTCAACAAGTCGCACGCGGCCGCGTATGCGCTGCTGTCCTACCACACGGCCTACCTCAAGGTGCACCACACCGCCGCGTTCATGGCAGCCAACATGTCGCTGGCGATGGAAGACACCGAGAAGATCAAGATCCTGGTCGAGGACGCGATCGATGTCTGCAAGCTGACCATCCTGCCGCCGGACGTCAACGAATCCCACTTCCGCTTCACGCCGGAAGGCCAGCCCCGTTCCGTCACCGGCAAGCAGGTGTCGAACATCCGCTACGGCCTGGGCGGCGTGAAGGGCGCGGGGCAGGGCGCGATCGAAGCGATCATCGCCGCGCGGACCAGCGGCGGCAAGTTCAAGGACCTGTTCGACTTCTGCATGCGGGTGGACCGCAAGCAGATCAACCGCCGCACCATCGAATCGCTGATCCGCGCCGGCGCCATGGACGCATTCGGCGTCGACCGTGCCGTGCTGCTCGCTTCCGTCGGCTTCGCGATGGAAGCGGCCGGCCAGGCCGCCGCCGCCGCCAACCAGGTCAGCCTGTTCGGCGGCGACGATTCGGACCTGGTGGCTCCGCCGGAATACGTGAAAGCGACGCCCTGGACCGACCGCCAGAAGCTGGCCGAAGAGAAGATCGCGCTCGGCTACTACCTGTCGGGCCACATGTTCGACTCGTATGCGGCCGAGGTGCGGCGCTTCGCCAAGACCAAGCTGAAGGACCTGGAGCCGTCGCGCGACCCGCGCATGCTGTGCGGCGTGATCACCGGCGTACGCACCCAGATGACCCAGCGCGGCAAGATCCTGATCGTGGCGCTGGACGACAAGACCGGCGTGGTCGAAGTGACGATCTACAGCGAGCTGCTGGAAGCGAACAAGAACATCTTCAAGGAAGACGAATTCCTGCTGGTGGTCGGCAAGGTATCCGAAGACCGCTTCAACGGCGGTCTGCGCATCACGGCCGAAAAGGTGTTCGACATCGCCGCGGCGCGCATCCAGTACGGCTTCAAGCTGGAAATGGACGTGGGCTGCGACCTGAACCCGGCCAAGCTGGCCGAGGTGCTGCAGCCCTACCGCCAGCAGGACGGCCTACCGGTCAGCCTGCGCATCAAGCCGCAGGGGGTGGAAGCGATCCTGCAGCTGGGCGACGACTGGCGGGTGGCGCCGTCGGATACGCTCAAGCAGCAGCTGGAGCTGACGCTAGGCGCCAAAGACGTCGCAGTCGAATATTGATGTTCGTAGCGTGGGCGGATTTCTCCCCCCACGCGGACAAATTACGGTAATTCCGCCCGCGCGTCTGCTTTGAAGCTGGCTGACCGCGTGGGCGGCGAAGCCGCCCACCCTACGCACTGCAATGCTCGCGTAGTCCGCGCACCGCTTGCGTGGTCTTGTCCTCCGCCCTTTGCAGCACCACCTTCCGGTTGCTCGATTCCTCATCCCGCTTCGCCTCCCGGTGCCATAGGTGCAGCACCTCGGTGGCCAGCGCCCCGTCCTTCCTCAGCACGCCCGCATGGAACAGGCGCACCACCAGGTCCGAATCCTCATGTCCCCAGCCCACGAAACTCTCGTCGAAGCCATTGACCTTCTCCAGGTCCGAGCGCCACACGGCCAGGTTGCAGCTCTTGATCCGGCGCCAGCTGAACTTGCGCCGCACGCGGCCGACATCCGGCCAGCGCAGCATCGTCTGCAGCACCTTGTTCATGTCGCCGCGCAGGCGGTAGCGCAGGCGTTCGGCGAAACCCAGGTCGGCGACGTCGATGTGCTCGCGCAGGACGCGCTCCGTCAGCGCCTGGCTCAGGAGGATGCGGCTGCCGGAAACGAGGAAGCCTGGCCGTGCCAGCGCCCGGTGCCGCCGGATGAAGTCGCGCTGCGGCACGCAGTCGCCGTCCAGGAAAATGATATAGTTGCCGGTTGCCGCAAGCGTGCCGCGGTTGCGCGCCATGGCGGCGCGGAAGCCTTCGTCCGGCTGCCACACGTGTTTCAAAGGCACCGGCGAGCGCGCGGCGAGGGCGGCGATGGTGTCCCGCGTGTTGGCAGTCGAGCCGTCATCAGCGATAATGATTTCAAAATTCTTGTCATCCTGCATGAAACAGGCTTCCACCACCGCTGCCAGGGCATCCGGGCGGTTGTAGGTGGTGATCACGACAGAGATGGTCGGGGCGTGGTGCATGAAGTTCCGCTCAGTTAGAACGCATAAAAGCGCGCGCAAGGTTGGCAAGAATATCCCACAAGAACATGAATGAACAATAATCCGACGAAAATCGGAGTGCCGATGCAGCGTTGGATCGGCTTCCTGATTTTCCTGTTCCCTTTCCTCAGTCTCATCACCCCGTCCGGTATCGGCTTTTCCAGCCTGGTGTTCGTGCTCGCCCTGCTGTGCGTGCCGCACCGGGCGTGGGCCGCCATCAAGCCGCACTGGCTCGAGATCCGCTGGGTCGTGATGGCATTCGCCTTCTACTTCCTGCTGGCGCTGGCCAGCGTGCTGCTGCGTCCCGAAGCCAGCTGGGGCTACCTCGACAAGCCGTCGCGCATGTTCCTGGGTCTCTCGGCCATGCTGCTGGTGGTGCTGGCGCGGCCCCCGCGCGCCAGCCTGTGGTGGGGCGTGATCGCGGGCAGTGTCGCTGCGCTGCCTTTCATCGGCTACCAGAAGCTCGTGCTCGAGATCTACCGGCCGGGCGGCTTCCTCAATCCGATCACCTTCGGCGACATCGCGCTGTGCCTGGCGCTGGTGGCGCTGGCCGCCGCCATCGACTTCCGCCACAGCACCCGCAAGGCCATCCTGCCGGCGCTCGGTGCGCTGGCCGGACTCGCGAGCACGCTCCTGAGCGGCACCCGCGGCGGCTGGATCGCACTGGTGCTGGCGGCCATCCTGTTCCTCACCTATGCACGCCTGCTGCGCAGCCGGCGCGTGCGCCTGCTCCTGATCGGCAGCTTCGCGCTGTTCGCCTCGACCTTCTTCATTCCCGCCTTCGGGGTCCAGGAGCGGGTCGGGCAGGGCGTGCACGACGTGCAGACCTGGCTCGATGGCGGCAGCGCGCTGTCGAACGTCGGCATCCGCCTCGAGTTGTGGAAGGGTGCGCGCACGATCATCGCGGAGAACCCGGTATTCGGCCTCGATCCCTTGAGTGTGCGCGCCGAGCTGCGCAAGCTGGCGGAGCAGGGTGCGATCCAGGACGTGGTGCTGCCCTTCGAGCACCTGCACAACGACCTGCTGCAGGCCCAGGCCAGCGGCGGCATATTCGGCCTGCTGGCCTACCTCGGCATCCTCGGTGCGCCCTTCGCCTTCTTCGCGCGCGCGGCGGGCCAGGGCCGCTCGCAATCCTCCCCCCAGTTCGCACCGGCCCTGGCCGGGATGCTGGTGGTGCTCAGTTACTTCGGCTTCGGGCTCACCGAAGTCATCTTCTGGTCCCTGAAAGGCAGCATGTTCTACGTGCTCATGGTGGCCCTGCTCATGGGCTTCTGTTTGACTGCGAAAGAACTGGAAAATAGCGTGGAAAATAAGCGTGGACAATAAAATCGTCGTCAAACGCCTGCTGGCCGTCGTCCGGCCCTACCAGGGGCGCGCCTGGCTGGCGCTGCTCTCGATGGCGCTCACCGCCGCCACCCAGCCGCTGCTGGGCTGGGCGCTCAAGCTCCTGATCGATCTCGGCTTCGAGGAAAAGGTGCCGTTCAGCCTGTGGTGGATCCCCGGCATCCTGGTCGGGATCTTCGTGCTGCGCGGCGTCGGTACCTTTTCGACCGCCTACTTCAACAACTGGGTCATCAGCCGCGTGCTCAACGACCTGCGCGCGATGGTGTTCGACCGCGTGCTGCAGCTGCCCGTGGCGCGCTTCCAGGAAGAGTCGACGGGCAAGATCATCAACACCGTGGTGGCCGACGTGCGCCAGGTGGTCGACATGCTGCAGTCGGTGTTCGTGGCCTGCGTGCGCGACACCCTGGTGGTGGTCGGCCTGCTCGGCGCGCTGCTCTGGATGAACTGGAAGCTGACCCTGGTGGCGGTGATCGTCGTTCCGCTCACCGCCGTGATCGTGCGCACCACCACCGGACGCCTGCGCCGCCTGAACCGCGAGAACCAGCGCGTGACGGCGGAGATGACCCAGGTGGTCGAGGAAGCCACGCGCGGCCACCAGGTGATCCGCGTGTTCTCGGGCGAGCGCTACGAGCGCGCACGCTTCCACGCCCGCAGCGAAGCCCTGCGCGGCTTCTCGCAGCGCATGACGGTGGCCTTTGCCGCTACCACTCCCGTGACCCAGATCGCCACCGCGATGGCCCTGTCGCTGGTGATCGTGCTGGCCATCCAGGCCAACCTGAGCCAGGGCGAATTCGTGCAGTTCGTGACCTACATGCTGATGCTGCTCACGCCCCTCAAGTCGCTGGCCGAGGTCAACGGCCCGATGCAGCGCGGGATGATCGCAGCCGAGACAGTGTTCACCATGATCGATTCGCCGGCCGAATCCGACACCGGCACGCGCGAGCTTGGCCGCGCCCGGGGCCACGTGCGCCTGGAGAACGTCAGCTTCCGCTATCCGAACGCCGCCAACCCGGCGCTGCGCGACGTCACGCTCGACGTGCAGCCGGGCCAGACGGTGGCGCTGGTCGGCATTTCGGGCGGCGGCAAGTCGACCTTCGTGAACCTGGTGACGCGCTTCTACGATCCGGAAGCGGGGCGCCTGCTGCTGGACGGCGTGCCCTACCAGGACATCCGCCTGGCCAGCCTGCGCGCCCAGCTGGCGATGGTGAGCCAGAACGTGGTGCTGTTCGACGACACGCTGGCCGCCAACATCGCCTATGGTGTGGAGAAGATCGACTACGAGCGCCTGGCGGCGGCCGTGAAGGCGGCGCACCTGACGGACGTGGTGGCCAAGCTGGAAAACGGCGTCGAGACCCGCATCGGCGAGAACGGCATGCGCCTGTCGGGCGGCCAGCGCCAGCGCGTGGCGATCGCCCGTGCGATCTACAAGGACGCGCCGATCCTGATCCTGGACGAAGCGACTTCCGCGCTCGACAACGAATCGGAGCGCGCCGTGCAGGCGGCGCTGGAAACCCTGATGGCCGGCCGCACCACGATCGTGATCGCGCACCGGCTGTCGACCATCGAGCGGGCCGACCGGATCGTCGTGATGGAACAGGGGCGCATCGTGGAGCAGGGGACGCACGCGGAGCTGCTGGATGCGAATGGGACGTATGCGAATTTGTATCGCTTGCAGTTCGTGGCCGCGGATGAGGCGTAGGGTGGGCGGCTTAGCCGCCCACGCGGTGATCGCTGCGGCTTGATATGTCGCGGCCGTGCTGGCAGTAGTTGAACGCGTGGGCAGGAAACCTGCCCACCCTACGAACATCCGACCGCCGACGGGTCAGCTGGCGTAATGCGCCGCTTCCCCCGGCACCTCCGCATCCCGCCCATGCGCCCGGTCCTGCACCGCCTCCACATACCGGCGCAGCGCATCGTCCAGCGACGGCAGCATCAGGGCCCGTTCGCTCGACAGCGCACTGTATTCCGGCCGGCGCGCCACCTGGCCGCAGGCCTCGGACGAGACCACTTCCAGCCTTGACGCATCCACCCCTGCCGCTTCGCAGGCTTGCTTGGCCAGGTCGGCCCAGCTCACGGCTTGCGCATTGGTCAGGTGCCAGACGCCGCGTTCGCGGTCGATCAGCAGGTCGAGCGAGACATTGACCAGGTCCGGCACGTAGGTCGGCGAGACGGTCATGTCACCCGCCGCCTGGAAGGGCAGGCCGGCTTCCAGCGCGTTGAGCGCCTGGGTCACGAAGTTGTGGCGGTCCCAGGGGCCGAAGAAGGCGCTGGTGCGGATCACCAGGGCCTGCGGGTCGGCGTCCAGCACGCGCTGCTCGGCTTCCATCTTGCTGCGGCCGTAGACGCCGAGCGGATTCATGGCGTCCGACTCGACATACGGGGCGCCCTTGGTGCCGTCGAATACCAGGTCGGTGGAGAAGGTCATGAAGCGCAGCTGGTGGCGGATGCAGGCCAGCGCCAGCACCGTCGGTCCCAGCGTGTTTTCGCGCATGCAGCGTTCCTCGTCGCCCTCGGCCTCGTCCACGCGCACGTAGCCGCCGGCGTTGATGATCGCCCATGGCTTGTAGCGCTGGATCGCCGCTTCGACCGATGCGGGATCGGTGATGTCCATCTCCTGGCGCGTCAGCACGTGGTAGGCCAGGTTGCGCTTCTTGCAGAGACGGGCATAGGCCGAGCCCAGGGTGCCGGTAGCGCCGGTGATCAGGATCGGCTGCACCACGTTCGACTTGAACTGGCTGCGGATCGCCAGGTCTGCAACAGCGGACGGGGTGGCAACCGGCTTGCACAGGAAGCGGTCCGGACGGCGCCACCAGCCTTCGCCCTGCAGCACCGGATTGGTCAGCGGGCGGCCGGTCGACAGTTCGCGCATCAGGGTGGCCACCGCGGTCGGACGCGGTTCGCCGCCACGCACGTCGAACGGACCCGGCTCGTAGTAGCCGCGGCATTCGGTGACCAGGCAGTTCCAGTCGTAGGAGCCGAGCAGGGCCCAGACCGTCACGGCGCGCACGTCGGCGCCCTGCTGGCGGGCGCTACGCGCCGCATTCCAGATCTCGAGCAGCCAGCGCATCTGGTCTTCGCGGTTGGCGTCGATGTGCGCTTCGGTGATGGCGATCGGCAGGCCGTAGCGCTCCCAGGTTTCCATCAGCAGCGGCGCGATGCCCGGCGTCGGCGTGGCCAGCGCGCGCGGCGTCTCGATGTCGGCGTGCGGGATGCCGCGATAGACGTGGCGCCGGTTCTCCGGATAGCGCTCGGGACGATGGTCGAGCCAGCGCTCGCTGGTGGCGTAGTAGTTGACGCCGATGATATCGGGCGGGCAGGGATTGTCGCGGAACCAGAGCAGTTCTTCCTCAGTAGCGTTCGACTCCAGCAGGTAGCCCCACAGCGCGTGGTTCTGGTCGACTTTCCCGCACATCAGGTCCCAGCCGAGCCAGCGGCGGTCGTTGAAGAAGCTGACCACTTCCTGCATCTCCGGGGTGCCATAGGTCTTCGACAGGTCGTCGGTGGCGACCAGCTTGGCATTCGGATTGACTTCGCGGATCGCCCGCATTGCCAGCACGGTGGCGCGGCATTCGTTGATCAGGGCGCGGATAAAGGTCGCTTCGTCGCTGCCGTGCGGGTACCACACGCCTGCCAGACCGGAAAAGCGCGCCGTGGTCAAGGGTTCGTTGACCGGGGTGTAGTACTCGGCCCAGGGGTAGCGACGGGCTACCGCGCCGGCGTACTCGGCGAGCTTTTCGGGGAAGGCTGGATCGACCAGGCTGGTGTCGCGTGGACCGCTGCCATGGTGCAGGAGGCCGACGATCGGCGTGACGCCCAGCTGCTGCAGGGCGGGGAGGCGCTCGTCCGACCACGACCAGTCGGCGGACTCGATGCCATCGGGAGCGGTGCGTTCCCACAGCACCGGGTAACGGATAGCCTTGATGCCGAGCGAGGCGAAACGATCGATGTCCTGCAGGCGCTCAGCGTGACCATTACGGTCCATCTGGCTGAAGTAATTGTCGCGCACACGGTTTACGGTGCATTCGAGTCCACCCCAGAGTTCGAGCTCCGGGCTTCGGTTCGGCTGGTTAACCATCTCAGTGTTCATGTTCTGACCCGCTATTTGTGAAGACAGGCTCCAGCCTAATTGGCCACTGCGATGGGTTGTGTGAAATGGCACACATAAAAAGGCTTTTTCGGACAAGTCCTACTTTTTGTAAGCATGTTCCGCTTTTCTGGGGCTAACTTCTGCTATCTGGAAATTTCTATCGGCATCAAACCATGTTTACCGGTGCGCCGTGCACCCGGCGAAGCGGCGACAATGTGGCCAAACAGGAGGACATGATGTACATGGTGTACTGGACGATCGTCGAAGCCGACAAATGCACGCCGCACGAGAAGCTGTTCGAGACGACCGATATGGTGGCGGCAATGCAGTACATGGAAGAGCTGCGCAAGCGCCAGCGCGAAGGGGAGGGCATACGCTTCATCACTATGTCGTCCGAGCACCCGGACCTGGTGGGCCATCCGGGCGTGGACGTGACGGGGCCGGAGTACAACTGGAAGAAGCGGCGCCGGTAGGGTGGGCGGCTCGTGATCTGGTCCCCCGGACCAGATCACCCCACGCGGTGATCGCTATCGGCTCCGTTTTCGTGCCGGATGATCTTGCTGCAAACTATCACCGCGTGGGCGGTCAAGCCGCCCACCCTACGGGAGTCTACTCTTGAGCACCTTGCCGCTCGGCGCAGCAGGCAGGGCATCCATGAACACGATGCGCGAGGGCCGCTTGTAGGGCGCCAGGCGCGTCTGCAGCCAGTCCCGCAGCGCCGCCGCGTCGATATCGCCGGTACGCTCCACGT
>NZ_JAJFEQ010000017.1 GCF_020707265.1 Massilia sp. IC2-477 | reverse complement strand
ATCCCACGATACCCAATAGAGCTGTCGGCTAGATAGTCTTGGACAACCGCGAGCTTGAATTGCTCGCTGTACTTGGTCATGAAAAAACCCCAAAAGTTGTGTCCAACTTTTGGGGGTCAGTTCACATGTCCGGCGGTTTTTGTTTTAAATGCAAGATTGTTATCGATGGTGGATATTCGGCAACACAATCACCCCAACTATCCCTAATGGGAGTATCATCCTCGCAGCCTTACCTTTCGGCAACATTGCGACAGTATGAATTCCCCTTCTTCCGCGCTCTACCCGCCGGTTCGCCAGGCGACGATCCTGATCGTCGATGACGCACCGGACAGCCTCGAATTGCTCGACGAAATGCTGCGCAGCCAGGGTTACCACACCTTCGTTGCCAACTCGGGCGTGCGCGCCATCGACCTGGCGCAGCGGGTCCAGCCGGACCTGATCCTGCTCGACGTGATGATGCCGGGGCTGGACGGTTTCGAGACCTGCCGCCGCCTGAAGGCGCATCCCGAGACCACCGGCATCCCGGTCATTTTTGTCAGCGCCTGCAGCACGACCGACGACGTCGTGTCGGGCTTCGACCATGGCGCGGTCGACTACATCTCCAAGCCGGTACGCCTGCCCGAAGTGCGGGCGCGCGTGCGCACCCAGCTGCAGATGCAGTCCAGCAGCGAGCACCAGAAGCGCCAGGCGCGCCGCCTGCGCATGATCGTCGAAGGCATGGACGAGGGCCTGCTGCTGGTCGGCGCGGACGGCCGTATCCAGTACGCCAACCCGGCCTGCGAGCGCTGCCTGGGCTACCGCGAATCCGAACTGGCGGGCCGGCAGCTAGCGTCCCTGCTGGCCGAGCCGGCGGCGAGCGACTACGCCGACTACTTCGAGCGGCGCGAGGATGCCGCCGCCGCGCGCTGCCAGGGCACCCGCGAAGTGCTGCTGCAGGGGGCCGACGGCAGCCTGCGCCCGATGGACCTGAACCTGTCGGCGCTGGCCCCGGGCGAGCAGCTCTACGTGGCGCTGCTGCACGACATCAGCCACCACAAGCGCTCCGAAACCGCGCTGCAGCGCGCCGCCCTGGCCGATTCGCTGACCGGCATCGCCAACCGGCGCCAGTTCGACGCCTGCCTCGAACGCGAGTGGCAGCGCGCCATCCGCACCGCGCGGCCGCTGTCGCTGCTGGTGCTCGACGTCGACCACTTCAAGCTGTACAACGACCTGCTCGGCCATGCCGCCGGCGACCAGTGCCTGCAGGCGGTGGCCAACTGCCTGCAGGCGCACGCGCTGCGCGCCACCGACCTGGCGGCACGCTACGGCGGCGAGGAATTCGTGCTGCTGCTGCCCGACACCGGGCACGCGGGGGCGGCCAAGGTGGCCGAGTCGATCCGCGGCGACATCGAACGCCTGCGCGTGCCGAACCCGCGCTCGGACACCTCGGACTACGTCACTGTCAGCATCGGCGCGGCCAGCTTCGTGCCGACCCAGTTCGACGACCTGCGCTCGCTGTTCCTGACCGCCGACCGCGCCATGTACGAAGCCAAGGCGGCCGGACGCAACCAGGTCAAGGCGGTGGAAGGCGGCTATGCCTGGGAAGCCATGCAGCGCGCCATGGCTCGCTGATCAGACCTGCTGCGGATAGCCGGTGATGCGCGCGATGTCGCGGTACATCGGCTGCAGCTGGCGGTACATCTTGAGGTAGACCTCGCGGTACAGGCGCTCGTACACGGCCTGGTTGGCCGAGATCGGCTCGAACACCCGGCCCACCCGCGTCATCGCCCTGATGGCCGAGGCGAAGTCCGGATACAGGCCGAGGCCCACGGCGGCGTCGATCGCCGCGCCCAGGCCCGAGGTCTCGTACACGTGCGGGCGCGCGACCGGCAGGCCGAAGATGTCGGCGGTGAGCTGCATCGCCGCGTCGCTCTGTGAGCCGCCGCCGGACACGCGCAGCTCGGTGATACGGGTGCCGCTACGTCGCTCGATCCGCTCCTTCCCTTCGCGCAGCGCATAAGCCAGCCCTTCCAGGATGGCGCGGTAGACGTGGGCGCGGGTGTGCACGTCGCCGAAGCCGATGATGGCGCCCTTGGCCTCGCGCCCAGGCACCCGGATGCCGGGCGTCCAGTAGGGCTGCAGCATCAGGCCCATCGATCCCGGCGGGACGGCCCGGGCCAGTTCGTCGAACAGGCGCTCGGGCGCCACGTCTTCCAGCAGCGCGCGCGACTGTTCGTGGTGGCCGAACTGCTCCTTGAACCAGTTGACCATCCAATAGCCGCGAAACACCTGCACTTCCGTGCTGTAGGCGCCCGGGACTGCCGCCGGATAGGGCGGCACGAAAGGCGTCACCTCGACGTAGCGCGTGGTGGTGGTGTTGATCGTGGCCGTGGTGCCGTAGCTGAGGCAGCCCACGTGCGGGGCGCTGCAGCCGGCCCCGATCACCTCGCAGGCCTTGTCGGCGGCGGCGGCCAGCAGCGGCAGGCCTTCGGGGATGCCGGTCTCGCTTGCCGCCTGGGCGCCGATCTCGCCCAGGTGGGTGCCGGGTTCCTGCAGCTCGGGCAGCATGTGCGGCTCGACCGCCAGCGCCTGCCACTTCCAGTCGCGCCGCCCGGCCCAGCGTCGCCGGCGGTAGTCGAAGGGCAGATAGGCCACCTGCGAACCGGACGAATCGGCGAAGCGCCCGCACAGGCGCCAGTTCAGGTAGCCCGACAGCAGCAGGAACTTGTCGGTCGCCTGCCACACTTCCGGCTGGTGCGCGCGGATCCAGTTGATCTCGGCTTCGCCGCGGAAGTAATCGATGGTGCCGCTTACGCGCGCCAGCTTGAAGGCAGTGCGCCACAGGGGCCCGATCGGCGGCACGGCCTCGGTGCGGCGCTGGTCGAGCCACGTGATGGCCGGACGTAGCGCCTTGCCCTCGCGGTCGAGGTTGATGACGGTGCCGCGCTGGGTGGTCACGGCCACCCCTTTGACGCGCGACCGGTCCGCCCCCGGTTGAAGCCACAAGTCCTGACAGGCCCGGCACAGCGCCTGCCAGAAGCCCTCCGGGTCGTGCTCGGCCCAGCCGGGCTGCGGGCTGGCGTAGTCCAGCAGGGCCACCTGCGATTTGGCGACGATGTCGCCCTTCAGGTCGAACAGCAGGGCGCGCACGCTCTGGGTGCCGTTGTCGATGGCGAGGATCAGGGGTTCAATCATGGGAATGCTCGTGCGGTTCGGCGCCAGGCAGGCCGTAATGGGATTGCCACAGTGTAAGGTAGGCGGCCTGCTCGGCCTCCCAGCGTGCGTCGCTCCAGCCGAGCTCCGGCTGGCAGATGGCACGGATGCGGGGTAACAGCTCGCGCCCGCCAGCGCGCAGCTGGAGCCCCAGGCGCGTGCGGCGCAACAGCAGGTCGTCCAGGCGCCACACGTCTTCGCTGCGCGCGGCCCAGCGCAGCTCGGCCCAAGGTGTCAGCGTGCCGGCAATGGTCTCGAGCTCGCCCGGACGCGCGGCGTCGACGACATGCTGGGCATGACGCCCATAGCGTCCGGCCAGGCGCTCCAGGAAAGCGACCGGGACGCCGCGCGGGCCGCACGGGATGGACCGGTGCGGGAACACCGGCCGTGGCGCCAGGTCGGCCCGCCAATCCGGCAGCTGGCGCGCGACGTGGCCCAGCGCGTCGAGGGCGATGGCGCGGAAGGTGGTCAGCTTGCCGCCGGTGACGGCGACCAGGCCCGGCTCGTCCCACACCAGGTGTTCGCGCGTCTCCTTCGAGGGCGCTCCGCGGGTGCCGCTATCGAGTACCGGGCGCACGCCGGCGTAGGTCGCCAGCACGTCGGCGTCAAGCAAGCCCAGTTGCGGGAACTGGGCGCGCAGCGCCGCCATCAGGTAGTCGAACTCGCGCCGCGTCACCTTCGCTTCCGCGGCCAGGCCCTCCGCATGGTCGACGTCGGTGGTGCCGACCAGGGTCACGCCCTCCCAGGGAAAGGCGAACACCGGACGGCCATCGGCGGGGTGCATCAGGCTGACAGCCTGCGCCAGCGGCAGGCGCCAGGCGGGCAGCACCAGGTGGCTACCGCGCAGCGGACGCAGGCGCGGGGGACTGCCCTGCCCCGGGATTCCGCAGGCCCAGGCGCCGGTGGCGTTGACCACGACCCGCGCAGTGATGGCGCTGCCCTCCCCGCTGCGGGCGTCGCGCAACAATGCGCCGGTGACGCGCCCGCTGCTGCGCTGCAGGGACTCGACCGCCACGTAGTTGCGCGCCTGCGCGCCATGGCTGCGCGCCTCATCCAGCACACGCAGCACCAGGCGCGCATCGTCGGTCTTGGCATCGAGGTAGCGGATGCCGCCCGCAAGGCCCTCGCGCCGGATGTTCGGCGCCAGCATCAGGAAGGCATCGGCGTCAAGCCAGTGTCGCTGCGGCCAGATGCGACGCTGTCCCGCCATCAGGTCGTACAGCGCCAGGCCGGCCAGGAAGCTGCGCCGCTTGCGCCGGCTGTTTCCGTAGTCGGCAAAGGCAAAGCCCTGCAGCTCGACCAGGCCGGGCGCATCGCGCAGCAGCGCCTCGCGCTCGCGCACCGACTCACGGGTCAGGCGCAGCCGTCCCTCGGCCAGATAGCGCAGGCCGCCGTGCACCAGCTTGGACGAGCGGCTCGAGGTGCCCCAGGCGAAGTCGCGCTGCTCGACCAGCATGGCCTTCAGGCCGCGCCGCGCCGCTTCCAGCAGGATCCCTGCGCCGGTGATGCCGCCGCCGATCACGAGTACGTCGAGATCGTCGTTCTTCATGGAGCGACCAGCTTGCCGGGGTTCATGCGCCCGTCCGGGTCGAAATGGCGGAACAGCGCACGCATCGCGCCCAGTCCCAGCTCGCCCTTTTCCGCAGCAAGCCATGGCGCGTGGTCAGTGCCGACGCCGTGCTGGTGGCTGATGGTGCCGCCGGCCGCCACGATCGCTTCGGACACGCGGTCCTTCAGCTGGCGCCAGCGCAGCAGGTCGGCCTCAAAATTGCCCGTCAGGCGGAACACGAAGGTCGAATACACGCTCGCACCCTGCGGATACAGGTGCGACAGGTGGGTATAGGCGTGCACCCGTTCGCCCGAGGCTTGCAGGGCGCCGGCGGCGGCGCGCTCGATGCTTTCCATCGCTTCGCTCACGCGCGGCCAGTCGAGCGCCGTCTCCACGGTGTCGATCGCGTAGCCGTGGGCCCAGGCGGCGTTGCGCAGGTAGACGCTGCGGAAGCGGTTGCGGCGCCAGCGCTCGCCCAGGCCGCGACCGGCATGCACGCCGCCGTAGCCGCGCGCGAGCTTGAGCGCCGAGCGCAGGGCCGGCAGCGCCTGCGCTTTTGTCCCGCTCACGCCGACCAGCAGCATGCATTTGCCGTCGGCGCAGCCGCGCAGCGCGAGCCAGCTTTCCAGCAGGCGCACCAGCCGCGGGTGGCCGGCAAGCTTCAGCATGGTGGTGGTCTCGACCGCATTTGACAGGCGCAGCATCGACAGCGGCAGGCGCGCCTGCGCCAGCTCGCGCACCGCCGCCAGCGCCCCCTCCCAGCGCGGGAAGAACACGGCGTGGAAGGCCTCGATCTGCGGCAGGCGGCTGATGCGTACCGTGGCCTGGGTCAGGATGCCGAGGCGCCCCTCGGAGCCGAGCACCATCTCGCGCAGGTCCACGCCTGTGCTGGAAGCGGGAAAGGTCGGGATCTCGAGCCTGCCCTGCGGCGTTTCCACCGTGCCGCCGGCGAACAGCTGCTCGATGCGGCCGTAGCGCAGCGACTGCTGGCCGGACGAGCGGGTCACCACCCAGCCGCCCAGGGTCGAGTATTCGAAGGATTGCGGGAAGTGGCCGAGCGTGTAGCCGTGCGCGCGCAGCTGTGCTTCCAGGTCGGGCCCGGCGACACCGGCCTGGAAAGTCGCCAGCTGGGCCTCGCGGTCGAGCGAGACCAGGGCGCGCATCCGTCCCATGTCGATGCTGAGGACCGGACGCGCCCTGTCCTGCACGCCCAGGTGGCCGGCCACGCTGGTGCCGCCGCCATAGGGGATCACGTCGGCGCCGTGGGCGGTGGCAAAGGCCAGCAGTTCGCGCACCTGTTCCCCGGACTCCGGATAGCCGATGCCGTCCGGCGCGGCATGGATGCGGCCATGACGCAGACGCAGCCAGTCGGGCAGGCTCTGGCCGAATGCGTGCAGCAGCCGCGCCTGGGGACTGGCGTCGACCAGCGGATGCGGCGGCAGCCGCCCTGGTCCCAGCTGCGCGCAGGCAGCATCGAATGCCGCATCGCGGGGCGCCACGCCCTGACCCAGGCGCTCCTGCAGGAAGGCGCGCGCCTCTACGCCCAGCTCCATCTCGACCGCATCGTCTCCCCAGCCATTCCAGCGCCGCATGCTCTTTTCCCTGTTGTTATGCTTGTATATACTGGCCAGCGTAGCGACCCTCATCCCAACCGTATTGCGCTTTCATGACAGAGCCTTGCTCCATTGCGTCATCCACCCGCCCGGATGGCGGCCGCGTGACCGGCGCCTACCTGCAGCCGGTGCTGGAGACGGCCGCGGCGCACGGGGTCGATGGCGCCCGGCTGGCCAGGGCGGCCGCGGTGCCGCTGGAGACGCTCGGCGCCGACTCGATCGCCGCGCGCCACTACATCGCCCTGCTGGAAGCAGGCGCGGTTCTCAGCGGCGACCCGCACTTCGGCCTGCACGTCGGCGAGCGGGTGCGGCCCGGCACCTTTTCGGTGTATGGCCTGGTCCTGATGGCCTGCCGCGACTTCGGCCAGGCGCTGGAACAGACGCTACGCTACGAACAGCTTGCCCATGATCTGGGCCGCTCGCATCTGGCCTTGGCGGGAGCCGAGGCCTTGTACGGCTGGACCAGCCACTATCCAAGCGCCTCGCGCCATCTGGTGGAGAGCGTGTTCGCCGGCATCCGCGTGTTCGGCAGCTGGCTGGCCGGGCGACCGCTCGGACCGCGCCACCTGGCCTTTGTCCACGCAGGCGAGGCGCCGGCAGACGAATACCTGCGCGTGCTCGGCGCCGTCCCGCAGTTCGGCGCCGCCGCCAACGTGGCGCGCTTCGACGCCGCCTTGCTCGGCATGCCGGTGCCGAACGCCGACCCCAGCCTGTATCCGGTGCTGCGCCAGCACGCCGAGCGCCTGCTGACTGAGCGCAGCGCCGGCGACGGCATCCTGGCGCAGGTGCGCGCCATCGTGATCGACAGGCTGGCGCACGGCGGCGCGCGCCTGCCCACGGTCGCCGCCAGCCTGGGCGTATCGCCGCGCACCCTGCAGCGCAAGCTGGCCGAAGCGGGCGCCAGCTTCCAGCAAGTGCTGGACGGCGCCCGCTACGAGCTGGCGCGTGGCTACCTGCGCCAGCGCGACCTGAACCTGGTCGACATCGCTTTCCTGCTGGGCTACCAGGAGCAGAGCGCCTTCACGCATGCTTTCCGCGAGTGGTCGGGGATGAATCCTGGCGCCTGGCGCGAGGCAGCCAACTAGTCTCCCTCGGTCAATCGACCGATACCGGCCGGGCGCGCCCCTGCCTACACTGGCCTCACTCGTCCACCACACCAAGGAGAACATCGTGACCAGTATCAAACATTCCCTGCGCCTGCTTGCCCTCGCTACCGTCTTCGCCCATGGCGCCCAGGCAGCGCCTGTCGATGCCGGCGCCAAGCCCTCGGTCGTGATCGTGCACGGCGCCTTTGCCGACGGTTCCGACTGGGCCAAGGTGATCCCGCTGCTGCAGGCGAAAGGCGTCAAGGTCACGGCGGTCCAGAATCCCCTTACTTCGCTCGCCGACGACGTCGCCGCTACCCGCCGCGCCATCGACAGCCAGCCGGGCAAGGTGGTGCTGGTCGGCCACTCCTGGGGCGGTACCGTGATCACCGAGGCCGGCCAGCACGACAAGGTGGGCAGCCTGGTGTACGTGGCCGCTTTCGCCCCCGACGCCGGCAAGTCGACGGCGGAAACCGGCGCAGGCTATCCGGCCGCCCCCGGCAGCAAGCGCTTCGTCGCCGACAAGGAAGGCTTCCTGAGCCTGCCGGAAGCGGCGATGCGCGAAGACTTCGCCCAGGACCTGCCGCGCGCCCAGGCCGCGGTGATGACCGCGACCCAGGGTCCGATCCAGGCCAAGGCCTTCGGCGAGAAAGTGTCCGTGGCCGCCTGGACCAGCAAGCCCTCGTGGTTCATCGTCAGCGCCCAGGACCGCATGATCGACCCCGGCCTGCTGCGCGCCATGGCCGGCAAGATCGGCGCGAAGACGACCGAAGTGCAGGCCAGCCACGTGCCCCAGCAGTCGCGCCCGGCCGAGGTGGCCAAGGTCATCCTCGACGCCGTCGCGGCGACGAAATAAGCGCTCAGGGGCAAACGCTCAGGGGCAAACAACATCGAGCAGGCCTTCGTCGGCCAGCAGGCCGGCCTGCTCGATCAGGGCGCGCATCTTCGGCTGGTTCTGGGCACGCATCGGGAAGTACAGGAACAGCCCGGAGCTGTCCGGCACGAAGCCGGTGAGCACCCGCTGCAGGCGCCCGTCCCGTACGTCGTCCTCGATTTCCATGTCGGGAAGATAGGCGATGCCCAGGCCCTGGCGCGCCAGTTCGGCCAGCAGGCGGGTGTCGTTGGCGACCAGCGTGGCATCGGTATCGAGCTGGAACCCGGCGTCGCCTTCCGCGAAGCGCCACGGCGGCAGCAGGCTCGAGGTGGGAAAGCGGTAGCGCAGCGTCCGGTGGGCCAGCAGCTCGCGCGGCGCCTGCGGCACGC
Organism: Massilia sp. IC2-477; assembly: GCF_020707265.1. Lineage (GTDB taxonomy): Bacteria > Pseudomonadota > Gammaproteobacteria > Burkholderiales > Burkholderiaceae_D > Telluria. Next base: position 69,321 of record NZ_JAJFEQ010000017.1, on the reverse strand, counting down.
CGTGGCGCTCGAAGTAGCCGGGCGCCGCCACCACCGACCATGCCAGCGGGCGGCTCAGGCGGATCGCCACCATGTCCTGGGCGATCGACTGGCCGAGGCGGATGCCGGCGTTATAGCCGTCCGCCACCAGGTCGACCAGGCCATCGTCGAGCGCCAGGTCGAAGCTGATGTCCGGGTAGGCGGCGCGCATGCGCGGCACCAGCACCCGCGCCACCAGGAAGCCGAAGGCGCGCGGTGCGCTCAGGCGCAGGTGGCCGGCCGGGCGCTTGCGGAACTGCGCCAGCTCCTTGAAGGCCTCGTCGATCTGGCCCACCGCCGGACGCAGCGCAGCCAGCAGGGCCTGCCCGGCCTCGGTCAGTGCGACGCTGCGCGTGGTCCGGGCAAACAGCGCGACCCCGTGTTTCTTCTCGAGCGCGCGGATGCCCTTGCTGACGGCGGTGGGGCTGATGTCCAGCGAACGGGCGGCCTGGGTGAAGCTGCGCTGCTGGGCCACGGCCAGGAACAGGCGGATCGCGTCAAGCGCGCTCATGTCGTCTTATTGTGAACCACAGGTTCATAGTCCATGAAGTTTATTGGGGTTTTTCGCTAGCTTGCACCAGCCTAGACTGCATGGCAAGTCCCAGCCAATCACAAGGAAGAACATATGAACACCTTACCGACTCCCATCGCGGCCTACGTCGCCGCATCGAACGCCCGCGATCCGCAAGCCATCGCCGCCTGCTTCACGCCGGACGCCACCGTTCGTGACGAGGGCGGCGTGCACCAGGGCCGCGCGCAGATCGCAAGCTGGGCGCGCGAGACCGGCCAGCGCTACCGCTCGACCATCGAACCGGCCGCCATCGACGAACTGGATGGCGGCGCAAGGCTGCAGGCCGTCGTGCGCGGCGATTTCCCCGGCAACGAGGTGAGGCTCGCCTTCCGCTTCACACTGGCCGGGGATCACATCGCGGCGCTGGAGATCGCGCCATGAACCGCTATCCCTTCGAGGGCAGGCACGCCCTGGTGACCGGCGGCACCCGCGGCATGGGCGAAGCCATCGTGCGTGTGCTGCTTGAAAACGGCGCCCGGGTCGTGACCACGGCGCGGCGCCTGCCCGAACGTCCGCTGCCCGGCGTGCGCTACCTGGAAGCGGATGTCGGCAGCGCCGCCGGCGCCGCGCTGGTCGCCGACACGGTGAAGCAGGAATTCGGCTACCTCGACTTCCTGGTCAACAACGTCGGCGGCTCCTCCGCGCCCGGCGGCGGCGCGCTGGCCCTGACCGACGCGATCTGGGACGCCACCTTGCAGGCCAACCTGATGTCGGCCGTGCGGCTGGACCGCGCCTTCCTGCCCGCGATGCTGGAGCGGCGCAGTGGCGCAATCATCCACATCACCTCGATCCAGCGGCGCCTGCCGCTGTTCGACTCCACCGTGGCCTATGCCGCCGCCAAGGCGGCGCTGGCCAACTACAGCAAATCGCTGGCGAACGAGTTCGGCCCCATGGGCATACGCGTCAACAGCGTCGCTCCCGGCTTCATCGAGACCGGCGCGGCGCAGGCCCTGATCGAACGCATGGCGGCGCAGCGCGCGGGCAGCGCGGACGAGGCCAGGCAGGAGCTCATGGACTCGCTGGGGGGCATTCCGATCGGCCGTCCCGGTACGCCCGAGGAAGTGGCCAACCTGGTCGCCTTCCTGCTGTCACCGCTGGCTGCCGCGATCCACGGCGCCGAATTCGTCATCGACGGCGGCACCATCCCGACCGTCTGAACCCTTAACCATATGAACCCATCCATGAACAACGAGAACCAAGAACGAGACATGGCGCAGGCCATCCGCACCAACCAGGCCGCCCTGCAGCGCGAGCTGGCCTCCCACTACGACTTCATCGTCTGCGGCGCCGGCTCCTCCGGCTCGGTGGTGGCCGCGCGCCTGGCCGAGAACCCCGCCGTGCGCGTGCTGCTGCTCGAAGCCGGCGGGAGCGACGAGGTGGCCAGCGTGACCGACCCGGCCCAGTGGCCCCTCAACCTCGGATCGGAACGCGACTGGAACTTCGCGGCCGAACCGAACCCCCACCTGAACGGCCGCGCGATTCCGATGAACATGGGCAGGGTGCTGGGCGGCGGCTCCAGCATCAACGTCATGCTGTGGGCGCGCGGCCACCGCAGCGACTGGAATTACTTCGCCGCCGAAGCGGGCGACCCGGCCTGGAACTACGACGCGGTGCTGGGCATCTACCGCCGCATCGAGGACTGGCACGGCCCGGCCGACCCGGAGCGGCGCGGCAGCGGCGGCCCGGTTTATGTGGCCCCGGCCAGGGATCCCCAGCCGACCGCCACCCGCATGCTGGAAGCGGCGCGCTCGCTCGGCATTCCCAGCTTCGACAGCCCGAACGGCGCGATGATGGAGGGCGACGGCGGCGCCGCCATCAACGACCTGCGCATCCGCGACGGCAAGCGCCTGTCGGTGTTCCGCTCCTATACCTGGCCGCGCATGGCGCAGCCGAACCTGACCGTCCTGACCGACGCGCAGGTCGCCCGCCTCAGCTTCGACGGCGCGCGCGTGAGCGGTGTCGACGTCCTGCTGGGCGGCCGGCGGGTGTGGTTCGGCGCGGCGCGCGAGGTGGTGCTGTCGCTGGGCGCGGTCAACACGCCGAAAGTGCTGATGCAGTCCGGCCTCGGCCCCGAGCGCGAACTGAAGCGCCATGGCATCGCCGTGCGCCAGCACCTGGCCGGCGTCGGCCAGAACCATCAGGACCACGTTTCCTTCGGCTGCATCTGGGAATATGCCGAACCCCAGCAGGTGGGCAACGGCGGCTCGGAGGCGACCCTGTACTGGAAGAGCCACCCGTCGCTCGATGCGCCCGACATGCTGCACTGCCAGGTCGAGTTCCCGGTGCCGAGCCAGGAAAACGCGGGGCGCGGCGTGCCCGCGCACGGCTGGACCATGTTCGCCGGCCTGGCGCATCCGAAAAGCCGTGGCGAAGTGCTGCTGTCCGGGCCCGATCCGCGCGACCGGCCGCTGATCCGGGCCAATACCCTGTCCGACCCGGACGACATGCGCGCGGCGCTGGCAAGCGTGGAGATGTGCCGGGAGCTGGGCAATGCCGACGCCTTCCGCAGCCTGGTCAAGGGCGAAAGCATGCCGGGCAAACTGTCGCGCGAAGCCATGGAGCAGTACCTGCGCAACGGAGCGGTCACCTACTGGCACCAGTCGGGCACCGCCAAGATGGGGCGCGACGCCATGTCCGTGGTGAACGGCGCGCTGCAGGTTTACGGCGTCGACGGGCTGCGCATCGCGGACGCGTCGATCATGCCGCGCATCACGACCGGGAACACGATGGCGCCCTGCGTCGTCATCGGCGAGCGGGCGGCCGAGCTGTTGAAGGCGGCGCACGGGATTTGATGTAAAGTTCCCAAATGCAATCAGATCATCGCATCAGCGTCGAGGAAGCCGTCCAGCTGCTGGCCATGGTCGGCGACCTCAGCATGGGGCAGCCGACCGACCAGTCGATCCGCACGGCCCATGTGGCCGAACGCCTGGCGCTGGCAGCCGGCGCCGGTGCCGCCGGCTGCCAGCACGCGCGCCTCGTGGCCCTCCTGCGCTGGTCCGGTTGCACCGCGAATGCGGCCGGCTTCGCGCTGCTGATGGGCGACGACGTCGGCGCCCGCGACGCCCTGATCACCCACACGCTGCCGCCGGAGCAGCGCAAGGATTTCACCAGCGTCGCGCCGCTGGCGCGCATCCACTGCGAAGTCTCGGGCGACATCGCCCACACCCTGGGCCTGCCTGGCGAGGTCCAGCTCGGGCTGCGCCGGGTGTGGGAGCACTATGACGGCGGCGGCATGCCGGAGCGCCTGCGCGTCGGCCGCGAGCTTGCGTACCAGTTCGGCGGGATACTTGCGGTCCGCCAGGGCCTGGATCAGGCGCAGGGCTTCGTTCATCCCATGGGCGCGCCGCGTGCCCCTGACCATCGTGGCCGACATGATCGAGCTGAAGCTGCCCTGGCTGCTCGGCTATTCGCGCAGCGTGGCCGACCTGGCCGAGCGCGCCGCGCTGCTGGCCGGCCTGCCCGAGGCCGAACGCCACTGCCTGGCGCGCGCCGCCCTGATCCACGGGATTGGACGGGCGGCCGTGCCAAACGCCGTCTGGCAGCGCGACGGCAAGCTCGGCATGGCGGATTGGGAAAAGCTGCGCCTGGTGCCCTACTGGACCGCGCGCGCGGCGGTACAGGTGCCCTCGCTGCGCGCGGAAGCGCTGCTGGCCTCGCAGCTCTACGAACGGCTCGACGGCAGCGGCTACTACCGCGACCTCGACGGCGCCCAATTGGGCCAGCCGCAGCGCCTGCTGTCCGCGGCCGCCGCCTATGCGGCCCTGTGCATGCCGCGTCCCTGGCGCGCCGCGCTGGCGCCCGGGGAAGCGGCGCAGCTGCTGTGCGCGGAGGCGGCGGGCGGACGCTTCGATGCCGCGGCCGTGAACTGCGTGATCGCCGCCGCCGGAGGCGCGTCCGCCCAGGCGGCCGAGCCCGTGACGGAAAGCCGCAAGCTGCTGTCCGAACGCGAAGCGGATGTGCTGCGCCGCATCAGCCTGGGCGAGAGCAACAAGGAAGCGGCGCGCCACCTGGCGATCAGCCCGTCGACCGTGCGCACCCATGTGGAAAGCATTTTCCGCAAGCTCGGCTGCTCGACGCGGGCCGCCGCGACCCTCAAGGCGCTGACGCTCGGGCTGATCTAGACTAGAATCGCCATGCATTTTCGCTTTGATTCAACAAGTAACAGGACATGACATGGCAAAGAAAGAAGAACTCGACGAAGAAACCCTGGCGTTCATCCAGTGGTGCATCGAGGTAGAAGGCTTCCTGGTTGCGGGCGGCGCCACCGTGAAGCAGGCACAGGACCATATCGAAGAGCAGGTCGAGTGGTTCACCGACCAGTTCTACGACGGGCTGTCGCCGGAGGAAGCGGCCAAGGAAGCCCTGGCCTGACGAACTGTCGAGGTGGCCAAGCGTCCATCGCGTCTCTGCGCACGGGCTATAATTGCCCGAATATCCAAAGCGCACAGACCCGAACTGAACGGTTATCGACGTGAACCCACACCTCACCCAGCTCCACCCCTATCCCTTCGAACAACTGCGCCAGCTGTTCAGCGGCGTCACCCCGAACCCTGCCTACAGCCCGATCAGCCTCGGCATCGGCGAACCGAAGCATCCCACGCCGGCCTTCATCGAAAAGGCCCTGATGCATGCGATGTCGGGCCTGGCGGTCTACCCGAGCACCCATGGCGGCGAGCCGCTGCGCGCGGCGATCGCCAGCTGGCTCGAGCACCGCTACGGCATCCCGGCGGTCGACCCGGCCACCATGGTGTTGCCGGTGAACGGTTCGCGCGAGGCCTTGTTCGCCTTTGCCCAGTGCGTCGTCGATGCGAGTGGCGGCGATGCACTGGTGATGAGCCCCAACCCGTTCTACCAGATCTACGAGGGCGCGGCCTACCTGAGCGGCGCCACGCCGTATTACGTGAACTCGGAACCGGGCCGCAACTTCGCACCCGACTACGGCAGCGTGGCAAGCGATGTGTGGGCGCGCGTGCAGCTGCTCTACGTCTGCTCGCCGGGCAACCCGACCGGCGCCGTGCTCACGCTGGAAGACTGGCGCCAGCTGTTCGAGCTGTCCGACCGCCACGGCTTCGCGATCGCGGCCGACGAGTGCTATTCCGAGATCTACTTCGGCTCGACCCCGCCGCTTGGCGCGCTGGAAGCGGCGCACCAGCTGGGTCGCAGCGAAGGCGAGCGGCCCTACGCCAACCTGGTCGTGTTCTCGAGCCTGTCGAAGCGCTCGAACGTGCCGGGCATGCGCTCGGGCTTCGTGGCGGGCGACCCGCAGCTGCTCAAGAAATTCCTGCTCTACCGCACCTACTGCGGCGGCGCGATGTCGCCGCCGGTGCAGGCCGCATCGGTGGCGGCCTGGAACGACGAGCACCACGTGCAGGAGAACCGCGCGCTGTATCGCGAGAAGTTCAACCTGATCACCCCACTGCTCAAGGGGGTGATGGATGTCGAGCTGCCGGACGCCGGCTTCTACCTGTGGGCCGACGTGCGCCGCACCGGCCTGTCGGATACCGACTTCGCACGCCGCCTGTACGCCGAATATAATGTGACGGTTTTGCCGGGCACTTACCTCGCACGCGAAGCGCACGGAGTCAATCCGGGCCGCAACCGCATCCGCATGGCGCTGGTCGCCAGCGTGGACGAAGGACTCGAAGCGGCCAACCGCATCGTCGAGTTCTGCAAGGGCCTGTAGTCAGCAATACGCCTCGGCGGCACCAACGAATCCTTAACCAGAGAATCATCATGACCCAACAACTCCAGAACATCATCGACACCGCGTGGGAACAGCGCGCGCAGATCAGCCCGTCCAGCGCCAGCAGCGAAGTGCGCGACGCGGTCGCCCACGTGCTTGCAGGCCTGGATGCCGGCAGCCTGCGCGTGGCGCAGAAAGACAGCGGCAGCTGGGTCGTGAACCAGTGGATCAAGAAGGCGGTCCTGCTGTCCTTCCGCCTCGAGAACAACGTGCCGGTCGCCGGTGGCGGCGGCATGCAGTTCTACGACAAGGTCCCGACCAAGTTCGCCGACTACACCCCGGAAGATTTCGCCAGGGGCGGCTTCCGCGTGGTGCCGCCGGCCGTGGCCCGCCGCGGCAGCTTCATCGGCAAGAACGTGGTCTTGATGCCGTCCTACGTCAACATCGGCGCCTACGTCGACGAAGGCGCGATGGTCGACACCTGGGCCACCGTCGGCTCCTGCGCCCAGATCGGCAAGAACGTGCACCTGTCGGGCGGCGTCGGCATCGGCGGCGTGCTGGAACCGATGCAGGCCAACCCGACCATCATCGAAGACAACTGCTTCATCGGCGCGCGCTCGGAAATCGTCGAAGGCGTGATCGTCGAAGAGAACTCGGTGATCTCGATGGGCGTGTACATCGGCCAGTCGACCAAGATCTACAACCGCGAAACCGGCGAGATCAGCTACGGCCGCGTGCCTAGCGGCTCGGTCGTGGTATCGGGCAGCCTGCCTTCCGCCGATGGCAAGTACAGCCTGTACTGCGCCGTGATCGTCAAGCGCGTGGACGCCCAGACCCGCGCCAAGACCGGCATCAACGAGCTGCTGCGCGGCGACTGATCCCGGTATCGGTCATCGCGCCAGGGCGCCGGATGCATGTGCACCGGCGCCCTTCTTGTTTCAGGTAACGCTGGCCCAATCGTTTGCACCGCAGTTGTCCAGGACAAACTACCTGAACTACTCGAAACCGCTACAATTATTGCCCATTGGCAATGTATAGTCTGTTTTGTCCTAGACAAACTCCGACAGACCATTTCCGATAAGGGCAATATGAGTACCTTGAACATCATCGCATTCGGCAAAGACGACATCGAGAACAAGCTGTCCAGCATGAGCGCCGGGCAGATCGACGAACTGGCCTTTGGCGCCATCCAGCTCGATGCACAGGGCAAGATCATGCGCTACAACGAAGCCGAAGCCCAGATCACCGGCCGCCAGGCCAGCGCCGTCATCGGCAGCAACTTCTTCCGTGATGTTGCCCCCTGCACCAACACGCCGCGCTTCAAGGGCATCTTCGACGCCGGCGTGCGCACGGGTACGCTCAATACGATGTTCGAGTACGTGTTCGACTACAAGATGAACCCGACCAAGGTCAAGATCCACATGAAGAAGGCGATCAGCGACGGCACCTACTGGATTTTCGTCAAGCGCCTGTAAACGATGCCTGATACTGTTTCCCGCCTGGCGCCATGGTGGACGGCGCGCCCCGCCCTGCTGCGCTTCATCGCCGACCTGGTGGCCGGCGAGCTGGCGGCGCTGCGCCATGAACCCATGCTCCGTCCCGGCAGCTGGAGCGAAGCGCTCTCGCTCCAGCACGACCTGGGCCTCGATTCGCTCGAGTTCCTGCACGTCGCCGGCGTGCTGGCCGGCGCGCTGCAAATGCACCACAGCGGCATCGAGGACTACCTGCTGGCACGCCGCACGCTGAAGGACTGGGTCGACATCGCGGAGGCGGCCCTGCAGCACCACGACCGCGACATCCTGTTCGCCACCTCCGGCAGTACCGGGCACCCAAAGCGCTGCCTGCATGCCCTCGACCAGCTGGAACAGGAAGCGCAGGCGCTTGCGGCGCTGTTCCCAGGGCGCCGCAGGCTGCTGGTCGCCGTACCCAGCCACCACATCTACGGCTTCCTGTTTTCGCAACTGCTCCCGCGCCACCTGGGCCTGGCGCCGGAAGGGGTGAGCTGCATCCGCGCGCGCCTGCCGTCCCAGCTGGCGCATCTCGCGCAGCCCGGCGACCTGGTGGTCGGCCATCCGCAATTCTGGGCGGCGGCCAGCAGCTTGCGCCAGGGCTTCGCGGACGATATCCTCGGGGTCAGCTCGACCGCGCCCTGTCCCGACGCCGTCAGCGAAGCCGTGACGGCCTGCGGGCTGGCCGGCCTGGTCCAGGTCTACGGCTCCTCCGAAACCGGCGGCCTGGGCTGGCGCGCCTCGCACCGCGACGCTTACCGCCTGCTGCCCTATCTCGCACGCAGCACCGACGGCGACCGCCGCCTGGTGCGCAGCCTGCCGGACGGCCGCACCGAACTGCTGCAGCCGCAGGACGAACTGGCCTGGTCCGGCCCGCGCGAATTTTCCGTCGGCGCCCGCTGCGACGGCGCAGTCCAGGTCGGGGGCGTGAACGTGTTCCCGGCGCGCGTGCGCCAGGCGCTGCTCGAGCATCCCGACGTGGCCGACGCCGCGGTGCGCCTGATGCGCCCGGAAGAAGGCGCGCGCCTGAAGGCCTTCGTGGTGCCCCGCGACGGGGTGGGCGGGGCCGAACTGGTGCGCCGCCTGCGGCCATGGACCGACGGCCGCCTGACCATGCCCGAGCGCCCCAAGGCATTCACGGTGGGCGCGCAGCTGCCGCGCAACGGCATGGGCAAGCTCGCCGACTGGAGCAGCAACGCATGAAGGACCACACGATGAAAGGCAGGACATGAGGGACACCCACGACGCCGCGGCGCACGATGTACGCTTCGGCGCGGCGCAGGTCGCGCCGGCCGAGGTGGTGGCGCTGGCGCGCGGCCAGGCCCGGGCCGCGCTGTCGGACGACCCGGCATTCGTCGCGCGAATTACGGCCGGCGCCGAACTGCTGGACCGCATCCTGCGCGAAGATGGCGTCATCTATGGCGTCACGACCGGCTATGGCGACTCCTGCGACGTCGCGGTGCCGCCTGACCTGGTGGACGAACTGCCGCACCGTCTGTTCACGTACCACGGCTGCGGCATGGGCGCCAGCTTTACGCGCGAAGAAACGCGCGCCATCCTGGCGGTGCGCCTCGCATCCTTGTGCCGCGGCAGCTCCGGCGTGAGCATCAAGCTGCTGCAGGCACTCTCCGCGCTGCTCGAACGCGATGTGCTGCCGGTGATCCCGTCCGAAGGTTCGGTGGGGGCGAGCGGCGACCTCACGCCGCTCTCCTACGTCGCGGCAGTGTTGTGCGGAGAGCGCGAAGCCTGGCCGGCCCACGGTTCGACGCCGGTGGCCGCCGCGGCGGCGCTGGATGCCGCGGGCCTCGCCCCGATCCGCCTGCGCCCGAAGGAAGGGCTGGCGCTGATGAACGGCACCGCCGCCATGACCGGCCTGGCCTGCCTGGCGACGGCGCGCGCCGAGTCCCTGTGCGGCCTGGCCAGCCGCATCACGGCGCTCTCCGCCCTGGCGCTGGAAAGCAATGCCTACCACTTCGACCCGACCCTGTTCGCAGCCAAGCCCTACCCCGGCATGGCCCGGATCGCGGCCTCGATCGCCGCCGACCTCGGCTACCAGCTTGAAGCGCAGGAGCGTAACAGCGCGCGCCTGCAGGACCGCTACTCGATTCGCTGCGCGCCCCACGTCATCGGCGTGCTGGCCGACGCCCTGCCCTGGATGCGCAGCCACGTGGAACTGGAACTCAACAGCGCCAACGACAATCCGCTGGTCGACGTCGATTCAGGCCGGGTGCTGCACGGCGGCCACTTCTACGGCGGCCACATGGCCTTCGCCATGGACAGCATGAAGAACGCGGTCGCCAACATCGCCGACCTGCTCGACCGCCAGATGGCGCTGCTGGTCGATAGCCGCTACAACAACGGGCTGCCCTCCAACCTGCGCGGCGCGCAAGGAGAGCGCGCCGCCATCAACCACGGCCTGAAGGCCTTGCAGATCAGCGTCTCGGCGTGGACCGCCGAAGCCCTCAAGCTGACCATGCCGGCCTCGGTCTTCTCGCGCTCGACCGAGTGCCACAACCAGGACAAGGTCAGCATGGGCACGATCGCGGCGCGCGACTGCCTGCGCATCATCGCCCTGACCGAGCAGGTGGCCGCGGCGCTCTTGATCGCCACCCGCCAGGCCTGCGCCCTGCGCTATCCAAGCGGCCTGCCGGACGGATGCGGCCCCGGCCTGCGCGCCGCGCTGGCGCGGCTCGAAGAACTGGTTCCCTTCGTCAAGGAAGACCGGCGCCTCGACCTCGACCTGGCGCGCCTGCTGGAAGCGATCCGCGCCGACGATCCGGCACTGCTGCCATGACAGCGGCCTGTCTCCCGATCGCCGCCGTCGAACGCGAGACGCGCCTGTCGAAAGACGTGCTGCGCGTGTGGGAACGGCGCTACGGCTTTCCCGCGCCCGGACGCGATGCGCACGGCGAGCGCTGCTACCCGCAGGAGCAGGTCGAGCGCCTGCGCCTGCTGAAGCGCCTTATGGACCAGGGCCTGCGACCGGGACGCCTGATGCACCTGAGCGACAGCGAGCTGGGCGCGCTGCTGCAACGACCCGCGCCCGGCGACAGCGCGCCAGGTGCCGGCGAGCAGGCCGTGATCGAGGAGCTGCTGACTGCCGTGAAGCGCGATCCGGCCGGCCTACGCCAGGCCATGCGCCACCATTTGGCCCGCCTCGGTCTGGAGCGCTTCGTCGAAGGGGTCGCGGCGCCCTTGACGGCCGCGGTCGGCGCGCGCTGGCAAGACGGCAGCATCGACATCTTCGACGAGCACCTGTACACCGAGACCGCGACCCGGATCCTGCGCCAGGCGGTAGCCAGCCTGCCCGAAGCCGCAGGCAGGCCACGCATCCTGCTCACCAGCCTGCCCGGCGAAACGCATGGCCTGGGCCTGATCATGGCGGAGGCGCTGCTGGCGCTCGATGGCGCGAGCTGCATCGCGCTGGGCACCGAGACCCCGCCCACCAGCATCGCCCGCGCGGTCGCGAGGCACGCGGCCGACGTGCTGGCGCTGTCGTTTTCGGCAGCGTATCCGCGCCGCCAGATCGTGCCGGCGCTGCAACAGCTGCGCCAGCTGCTGCCGGAGGGCGTTGCGCTGTGGGCCGGCGGCGCCGGCGTCGCGGCGATCCCGACGGTCGAGGGCGTGCTCCTGCTGCCGACGCTCGACAGCGGCCGGCAAGCGCTGGCCGCGTGGCGCACCAGCGACCTTAGCGTGGAGTAAAATGCTTCGAATCGTTTATCGCGAAGCAAAGGATCTGAGCCATGATGATGGAACGCCTGTTCCAGTTGATGAAGGAAAAGAACGCGTCGGACATGTTCTTCGCGGCTAATTCTCCTGTTCACATCAAGATCAACGGGAACCTCATCCCGATCAACCAGAACAAACTCGAGCCGGAAAACATCCGTCACCTGCTGTCCGAGATCGCCACGCCCGAACAGATGCAGGAACTCGAGCGCGACAACGAACTCAACATGGGCGTGTCGGTGCCGAACCTGGGGCGCTTCCGCCTGTCGGCCTTCCGCCAGCGCGGCTCGATCTCGGCCGTGTTCCGCTTCGTGCCGGCGAATATTCCGCCGATCGGCGAGCTGGGCCTGCCGCCCGTGCTGTCCGAACTGATCATGGAAAAGCGCGGCCTGCTGCTGATCGTGGGCGCCACCGGTTCCGGCAAGTCGACCACCATCGCCTCGATGCTGGACCACCGCAACGAACAGCGCACCGGCCACATCCTGACGCTGGAAGACCCGATCGAATACCTGTTCAAGAACAAGAAGTCGATCGTCAACCAGCGCGAGATCGGCAGCGACGCGACCAACTTCGCCACGGCGCTACGCAACTCGATGCGCCAGGCACCGGACTGCATCCTGATCGGCGAGATCCGCGACCGCGAAACCATGGCCGCGGCGCTGGCTTACGCCCAGTCCGGCCACCTGGTGCTGGCCACCCTGCACGCCAACAACAGCTACAACGCGCTGAACCGCATCATCAGCTTCTACCCGATCGAGAACCGCGCCGCCCTGCTGCAGGATTTGTCGTCCGCAGTGAAGGCCATCGTGTCGCAGCGTCTGGTGAAATCGAGCGCCGGCGGCCAGCGCCAGGCCGCGGTCGAAGTCATGCTCAACACCCGCTACATCGCCGACCTGATTGAAAAGGGCGAGATCGGCCAGATCAAGGATGCGATGGACAAGAGCCTGTCGCCGGGCTCGCAATCCTTCGAGACCGCCCTGCTCAAGCTGGTCAAGGATGGGCTGGTGACGCAGGAAGAAGCGCTGGCCAACGCCGATTCGGCCACCAACCTGCTCTGGCTGCTCAACAACGGCCCGGACAGCCAGGTCCAGCCGGAAGAAGAGCAGAACAAGCCGGGGTCCGAACCGCCGGGCACGTCCTTCACCGAATTCACGCTGAATTCCTGAGTGTTCGAACTCAGCCAGCTGCGCTGCTTCGTGGCGGTCGCCGAAGAACTGCACTTCGGCCGCGCGGCCGAGCGCCTGAACATGACCCAACCGCCGCTGAGCCGCCAGATCCGGCTGCTCGAGCACCACGTCGGCGTCCAGCTGCTGGCGCGCAGCAGCCGCAGCGTCCACCTCACCGCCGCCGGCAAGGCCTTCTTCCCGGAAGCTGCGCGCATCCTGCGCATCGCCGAGGAAGCCACCTTCGCCGCCCGCCGCGCCGCCAAGGGAGAACTGGGCAACCTGGCCATTGGCTTCACCTCGGCCTCCGGCTACAGCCTGCTGCCCGAGCTGGTGCGCCGCTTGCGCGAATGCGCGCCCGGGGTCTCGCTCACGCTCAAGGAGCTGGTCAGCACCACCCAGGTGGAGGCCCTCAACGCCGGCGAGATCGACCTCGGCCTGCTGCGCCCCCACCCCATGAACGCCGAGCTCGAAAGCCGCCTGATCGCCACCGAGTCGCTGATGCTCGCCATTCCCGAAAGCGAGGCCGACGCGTGGCCGCTCGAGCCTGCCCTCGCGAGCCTGCACGGCAAGCCCTTCATCATGTACTCGCCCTACGAGGCCAGGCCCTTCTACCTGATGCTGACCGAGCGCTTCGCGCGCGGCGGCGTGGTGCCGGACGTGGTCGAGCACATCGGTCAGGTGCATACCATGCTGGCGCTTGTCAGGGCCGGTGTCGGCGCTGCCCTGATCGCCGAAGGCGCGTCGCGCCTGAAGTTCGACGGCATCGTCATGCGCCGGCTCCAGACCGAGCCGGTGGAAATGGTCTGCGCCTACCGCCGCGACAACGACAACCCCGCCCTGGCGCTGTTCAAGCGTGAAGTGCTGCCGAGCTTCCACTCCACTTAGCCGTCCGAACCGATCACTTCATTGATTCAAACATTGAATTGATCACAATACTCTTTGATTTGGTCGTGAATCGATCCAGGCATATGATCGTTTCAAACAACACCACGCCGCCAAGACGGCTGGGACGACAACATCAACGGAGACAGCATGAGCAAGACCGCACGCATGATGCTGGTCCTGGCCGGCAGCGCAGGACTGGCCTCGACCCCTACCCACGCCCAGACAGCCGTCGAGATCTATGGCATCGTCGATGCCGCCATCGTCGTCGACCGCGGCGGCATGGAGGGCTCGCTGACCAAGATGAGCGGCGGCGCCGCCTCCACCTCCCGCATCGGCTTCAAAGCCAGCGAGAACCTGGGCAAGGGCCTGTCGGCCTTCTTCATCCTCGAGACCGGCATCAGGCTCGATACCGGCGCCACCGATGTCGCCGGCAGCATCTTCAACCGCCAGGCGCTGGTCGGCCTGAAAGGCGGCTTCGGCACGGTCGCACTCGGACGCCAGTACACCCCCTACCACAATGCCCTGGTGCAGATCGTCGACCCGTTCGGTACCGGCTACGCGGGCACCGCCAAGAACCTGTTCCCCCACTCCGGCAGCAATATCCGAACCAGCAATACGCTCACCTGGGCCTCGCCAAAGTTCAACGGGGCCGACGTGGAACTGGCCTACAGCGCCGGTGAACAAAGCGATTCCTCGGCACGGCGCCAGTTCGGCGGCGCCATCGGCTACGCCGGCGGTCCGCTGAGCGTGCGATTGGTCTATAACAGCAAGAACGGCGATGCCGCGACCGGTTTCGCACGCAGCCGCAACACCCTGCTGGGCGCCCAGTACAAGCTGGGCAAGGTGACCCTGCATGCCGGCTACGGCATCGACCGGGGTCCGGAATCGTCCCCGCTCGCCAACACGGGCAATCCGTATGGCGGCATTGCCCCCACCGCATCGAGCGACGGACGCGAAGCGCTGCTCGGCGTCAGCGCGCAGATCGGCCCGGGCAAACTGATGGCTTCCGTCATGCACAAGGACGACCGCAGCGCCTTCAACCAGGACGCCAGCGCCTGGGGCATCGGCTACCTGTACGGACTGTCGAAGCGCACCGGGCTGTACGCGGCTTATGGACATGTCCGCAACCGCAACGGCGCGGGCTATACGGTCAACAACAATACCGACACCGGGACCGGCAACACCGGCTACAACCTGGGACTGCGCCACACTTTCTGATCCGGCGCCGGGAACGGCATTCGGAAGGCGGACGTGGCAATTGCAGCAGATATTTGATAGGAGACAGCTTTGAAACAAGCGCAAGCAAGCCTGGCCGCGCCCCCGGCTACCCCCTTGGACGCCTCGCCTGCCGCCCCGCGGACGCGCACCCGCTGGCTGATTCTCGCCATGTTGTTCGCGGTCACCACGATCAACTACGCCGACCGGGCCACCATCTCGATCGCCGGCCCCGACATCAAGAAAGAGCTCGGCCTGAGTGCGGTCCAGATGGGCTTCGTGTTCTCGGCCTTCGCCTGGTCCTACGTCCTGGCCCAGCTGCCAGGCGGCTGGCTGCTGGACCGCTTCGGCTCGAAGATCACTTACTTCTTCAGCATCTTCCTGTGGTCGCTGTTCACCTTCTTCACCGGCGCAGTCGGCTTCTTCACCGGCGGCGCGGCGGTGGCCCTGCTGTTCGCGCTGCGCCTGGCGGTCGGGGCGGCCGAAGCCCCTTCCTTCCCAGGCAACAGCCGGATCGCCTCGAGCTGGTTCCCGACCCATGAGCGCGGCCGCGCCGCCGCCATCTTCAACTCGGCCCAGTATTTCGCCACGGTGCTGTTCGCACCGATCATGGGCTGGCTGGTCCATGCCCATGGCTGGCACAGCGTGTTCTACGTGATGGGCGCACTCGGCATGCTGGTGTCCTTCGCCTGGCTCAAGACGATCTACAGCCCGAAGGACCACCCTGGCATCAACGCCGGCGAACTGAAGTACCTCCAGGAAGGCGGCGCCCTGGTCGACCTCGAGGGTAGCGCGCGCACTGCAAAGCCGGCACAGGTGAACACCCTGTCCTGCATCAAGGAGCTGCTGTCGAACCGCATGCTGTTCGGCATCTACCTCGGCCAGTACTGCATTACCACCTTGACCTACTTCTTCCTGACCTGGTTCCCGGTCTACCTGGTGCAGGAGCGCGGCATGACCATCCTGAAGGCCGGCTTCGTCGCTTCGCTTCCTGCCATCGCCGGTTTCCTGGGCGGGATCGCCGGCGGCTGGATGTCCGACCGGCTCAGCGCGGCAGGCTACTCGCTGTCGGTGGCGCGCAAGCTGCCGATCGTGCTGGGCATGGTGCTGTCGATGAGCATGATCGCCTGTAACTACATCGAGACCGACATGCTGGTGGTCGCCGTGATGTCGCTGGCCTTCTTCGGCAAGGGAATCGGCGCCCTCGGCTGGGCAGTCGTGTCGGACACCTCGCCGAAGGAGGCCGGCGGCCTGAGCGGCGGCCTGTTCAATACCTTCGGCAATACCGCCGGCATCACCACCCCGATCGTGATCGGCTACATCGTCCAGAATACCGGTTCCTTCGCCGGCGCCCTGGTATTCGTCGGCGCCAACGCGGCTGTGGCGATTGCCTGTTACCTGTTCATCGTCGGCGACATCAAGCGCGTCACCCTGGTGAAGTCGCTCTGCGCCAAATAAACTCTTTCACTCACCTTTCCTATCAGGCTGCATATGAACACTACCGTCTCCGGCGCTCCCCTCGTCACCGACCTGCGCGTCATCCCCGTCGCCGGCCAGGACAGCATGCTGCTCAACCTGAGCGGCGCCCACGGCCCTTGGTTCACCCGCAACATCGTCATCCTCACCGACAGCGCCGGCAACACCGGCCTGGGCGAGGTGCCGGGCGGCGAAAAGATCCGCCAGACCATCGAAGATGCACGCCCGCTCGTGGTCGGCAAGACCCTGGGCGACTACAACAATGTGCTGAACGCGATGCGCAAGGCCTTCGCCGACCGCGATGCCGGGGGCCGCGGCCAGCAGACCTTCGATCTGCGCACCACCATCCACGCGGTCACCGCGGTGGAGTCGGCCATGCTCGACCTGCTGGGACAGTTCATGAACGTGCCGGTCGCCGCCCTGCTGGGCGAGGGCCAGCAGCGCGACGCGGTCGAGATGCTCGGCTACCTGTTCTATGTGGGCGACCGCAAGAAGACCGACCTGGCCTACCGCAGCGAACCGGATGCCGGCAATGCCTGGTTCCGCCTGCGCAACGAAGAAGCCCTCACGCCGGACGCCGTGGTGCGCCTGGCCGAAGCGGCGCGCGAGCGCTATGGCTTCAACGACTTCAAGCTCAAGGGCGGCGTACTGAGCGCTGACGAAGAAATGGAAGCCATCGTGGCCCTGCACGAACGCTTCCCCGAGGCGCGCTGCACGCTCGATCCGAACGGCGGCTGGCTGCTGAAGGACGCGGTCCGCGTCTGCCGCGACAAGCACGGCATCCTGGCCTACGCCGAAGACCCTTGCGGCGCCGAAGACGGTTTCTCGGGCCGCGAAGTGATGGCCGAGTTCCGCCGCGCCACCGGCTTGCCGACCGCCACCAACATGATCGCCACCGACTTCCGCCAGATGGCGCACTCGATCCAGCTGCAGTCGGTCGACATCCCGCTGGCCGACCCGCACTTCTGGACCATGCAGGGGTCGGTGCGCGTGGCCCAGCTGTGCCAGATGTTCGGCCTGACCTGGGGTTCGCACTCGAACAACCACTTCGATATCTCGCTGGCCATGTTCACCCACGTGGGCGCCGCCGCGCCGGGCAAGGTGACCGCAATCGATACCCACTGGATCTGGCAGGACGGCCAGCGCATCACCAAGGAGCCGCTCAAGATCGAAGGCGGCATGGTGCACGTGCCGAAGAAGCCGGGCCTGGGCATCGAGATCGATCTGGAGCAGCTGGAACAAGCCCACCAGGCCTACAAGAACATGGGCCTGGGTGCGCGCGACGACGCCGTCGCCATGCAGTACCTGGTGCCGGGCTGGAAGTTCGACAACAAGCGCCCCTGCCTGGTGCGCTGACGGGACCCTGCGTTGGGGGGGGCGAACACCGCCCGCCCGACGAACCGCGACGCCGGACGCAAGCCATCGACTTCACTTGATAGCAGACTAAAACGCAGGAGACCAAGTTGAAAGCTACTAAATTACTGTTGGGTATGACCCTTGGCATGTCGGTGCTTCTCAGCGCACACGCCGCCTATCCCGAGAAGGCCATCACCGTCGTCGTGCCTTTCCCGCCTGGCGGCTCGACCGATGCGATCGCCCGCGCGATCGGCCCCAGGATCACTGCACGCCTGGGCCAGCCCTGGATCATCGACAATCGCCCTGGCGCCACCGGTGCGATCGGGGCCGCGATGGTCAAGCGCGCGGCTCCCGACGGCTATACCCTGATGGCGGCGTCGATCGGCGTCTACGCCATGAACCAATGGCTGATCAAGAAGATCTCCTACGACCCGGCCAAGGATTTCGACCTGTTGACCGTGGCGGTGCGCGCACCGAACGTGCTGGTTGCCAACCCAAAGGTGCCGGTGAATACGGTGCCGGAACTGATCGCTTACCTGAAGAAGCAGCCGGGCAAACTCACGTTTGCATCGTCGGGCAACGGCAGTTCGGACCACCTGACGGCGGAGCTGTTCTGGCAGAAAAGCGGCACCAGCGGCCTGCACGTGCCCTACAAGGGCGGCGCCCCCGCCATGACGGATTTGCTGGGCGGGCAGACCGACGTTTCCTTCGTCAACATCAATACCGCGCTGCCCTACATCAAGGCCGGCAAGCTGAAGGTGCTGGCAGTGACCGGCGAACGGCGCGCGGCGGTCCTGCCCGCGGTGCCGACCTTGGGCGAGGCGGGGGTCGCGGGCGTGGACATCTACTCGTGGCAGGCGTTTGCCGCACCGAAGGGCTTGCCGAAGGACGTGAAAGCAAAGCTCCACAGCGCGATTGTCGCCGCGCTGAACGACCCGCACATCAGGAACGGCTTGACGGCTCAGGGCTTCGAGGTCGTCGCCAATACGCCGGAGCAGTTCGCACAGTTCCAGCTTGCCGAGCAGGCCCGCTGGAAGAATGTCATCGAAGTCGGCAAGATCACGGCGGACTGAGCCCGGCCGCCATCCTCATCCACGCTTCTGCTTGTCCAGCGGGCCACCCACGCGGCCCGCTTTCCCCTTCTGTGTACAATCTTCGCTTGCGACGCTTGTGCTATCCTCGCGCGTTTCTTAAATTCAATAGACACCCGCACCACGCGGGTGCAAGAACCGACGCTCCATGACTACGACCCTCTTCGGCATCCCCAACTGCGACACCGTCAAGAAAGCCCGCACCTGGCTGGCGGAGAACGGCCACGATTTCACGTTCCATGACTTCAAGAAACAGGGATTGACGCGCGAGCTGGTCGCCGGCTGGCTCGAGCAGCTCGACTGGGAGACCCTGGTCAACCGCAAGGGCACGACCTGGCGCAATCTGAGCGACGAACGCAAGGCGCTGGTAGCAGACAAGGCCAGCGCGCTCGAGCTGATGCTGGAAAACCCGTCCGTCATCAAGCGGCCGGTATTGCAGGGTGTGGGCCCGGTGTCGGTCGGCTTCTCGGCCGACGCCTATGCCGCCAAGTTCAAGGACGCTGCATGAAACCATCGCGTACCCTGCTGCTCACCGAAGAGCTGATCGCCCTCGATTCCATCACCCCGCACGACAAGGGCTGCCAGCAGCGTCTGAAGGAACTGCTGGCGCCACTGGGTTTCATCTGCGAGACCATCGAATCGAACGGCGTCACCAACCTGTGGGCGCGCAAGGGCACGACCTCGCCGGTGTTCGTGTTTGCCGGCCACACCGACGTGGTGCCTTCCGGTCCGGAGCATCAATGGGCATCGAGCCCCTTCACCCCCACCCGCCGTGACGGCAAGCTGTACGGCCGCGGCGCCTCGGACATGAAGACCTCGATCGCGGCCATGGTGGTCGCCTGCGAGGAATTCATCGCCGCCCACCCGGACCATAAAGGGTCGATCGCCTTCCTCATCACCAGCGACGAGGAAGGCCCGGCGGTCGACGGCACCGTGGTGGTGTGCGAACGCCTGGAAGAACGCGGCGAGACCCTCGACTATTGCGTCGTCGGCGAACCGACCTCGAGCCACGTGCTGGGCGACATGATCAAGAACGGTCGGCGCGGCTCACTGTCCGGCCACCTGGTCATCAAGGGCATCCAGGGCCACATCGCCTATCCGCACCTGGCGCGCAACCCGATCCACCAGGCCGCGCCTGCGCTGGCGGAACTGGCGGCCGAAGTCTGGGACGAAGGCAACGAATACTACCTGCCTACCAGCTGGCAGATCTCGAACATCCAGTCCGGCACCGGCGCCACCAACGTGATTCCGGGCCACCTCACGCTCGACTTCAACTTCCGCTTCTCGACCGCCAGCACTGCCGACGGCCTGGAAGCGCGGGTGCACGCCATCCTCGACCGCCACGGCCTGGATTACGAACTGCAGTGGACCCTGTCGGGCCAGCCCTTCCTGACCCCGAAAGGCCTGCTCTCGGACACGCTGTGCAGCGCGATCTTCGACGAGCTGGGCGTGCAGACCGAACTGTCGACCACCGGCGGGACCTCGGACGGCCGCTTCATCGCCCGCATCTGCCCGCAGGTGATAGAATTCGGGCCTCCGAACGCCAGCATCCACAAGATCGACGAACACATCGAGCTGCGCTACATCGATCCCCTCAAGAACATCTACCGCCGCACGCTGGAACAGCTGCTGGCCCAGTAACAGAACACTCCGGGAGAAGGCCATGACCAACACCACTTTCAGCACGCCGCGCGACCTGCTGCGCTATGCGATCACCCGCTTCAACGGGGCCAAGCTGTTCTTCGGCCACGGCAGCGCCGAAGCCTTCGACGAAGCGGCCTACCTGGTCCTGCATACCCTCAAGCTGCCGCTGGACCGCCTCGATCCCTTCCTGGACGCCAGGCTGCTGCCCGAGGAAGTGATCCAGGTGATGGAAGTGATCGAACGCCGCGTCACCGAGCGCGTCCCGGCTGCCTACATCACCAAGGAAGCCTGGCTGGGCGAATACCGCTTCTACGTCGACGAGCGCGTGCTGGTGCCGCGTTCCTTCATCGCCGAACTGATCCCGCAGACTTTCGCACCCTGGGTGCAGGATCCGGACGCCGTGGAAAACGTGCTGGAACTGTGCACCGGCAGCGGCTGCCTGGCGATCATGATGGCGGACGCCTTCCCGAACGCCGTGGTCGACGCGGTCGACATCTCGAAGGACGCGCTGGCCGTGGCTGAGCACAACATCCGCGAATACAAGCTTGGCGGCCGCGTGAACCCGATCGAGTCGGACCTTTACGAGCACGTGCCGTTCAAGCGCTATGACCTGATCGTGACCAACCCGCCCTACGTGAACAGCGTCTCGATGGGCAAGCTGCCGCCGGAATACCTGCGCGAGCCGCAGATCGCCCTGGCCGGCGGCGAGGACGGCATGGACCTTGTGCGCAAGATCGTGGAAGGCGCGGCCGAACGCCTGACGCCGGAAGGCATCCTGGTGGTCGAGATCGGCAACGAACGCGACTACGCGGAAGCCGCCTTCGGCCACCTCGGCCTGACCTGGCTCACCACCAGCGCCGGCGACGACGCCGTGTTCCTGCTGACCGCCGAACAACTTCAATCGCAGTAATCCGTAGGGTGGTCGGCTTGTCCGACCGCGCGTTCGACAACATCGCGCGCAGCCACAGCGCATCCGCAAGTTGAACGCGCGGTCGGCGGAGCCGACCACCCTACCCAACATCAGAAACCCGCAATGATCCGCTTCCAGAACGTCAGCCTGATGCGCGGCACCAAGCCGCTGCTCGAAGACGCCGACCTTACCCTCAACCCGGGCGACAAGATCGGCCTGATCGGCGCCAACGGCGCCGGCAAATCGAGCCTGTTTGCCATGCTGCGGAACGAATTGCACCCCGACCAGGGAGCGATCGACTTCCCCGCCAAGTGGCGCATGGCCTACGTCGCGCAGGAGACCCCGGCGCTGGACCGTCCGGCGCTGGAATATGCCATCGACGGCGACGCCAACCTGCGCCGCCTGCAGGCCGAGCTGGACGAACTGGAAGCGCACCCGGATGCCGACGCCCACGGCATGCGCCTGGGCGAGCTGCACAGCGCATTGGCCGATGCCGATGCCTACACCGTGCAGTCGCGCGGCGAGCAGCTGCTGCTGGGTCTTGGTTTCTCGCTGGAGCAGATGCAGCAGCCGGTGGCGAGCTTCTCGGGCGGCTGGCGCATGCGCCTGAACCTGGCGCAGGCGCTGATGTGCCCTTCCGATTTATTGCTGCTGGACGAGCCGACCAACCACCTGGACCTGGACGCGATCATCTGGCTGGAGGATTGGCTCAAACGTTATCCGGGCACCCTGATCATCATCTCGCACGACCGCGACTTCCTCGACGAGATCGTGAACGTCATCGTGCACATCGACGAGCGCAAGCTGAAGCGCTACAGCGGCAACTACAGCGGTTTCGAGCGCCAGCGCGCGGCAGCCCTGGTGCTGGCCGCAGCGGCCTTTGAAAAGCAGCAGCGCCAGCGCGCTCACCTGCAGTCTTTCGTCGACCGCTTCAAGGCCAAGGCCACCAAGGCGCGCCAGGCCCAGAGCCGCATGAAGGCGCTGGCCAAGATGGAAGAACTGGCGCCGCTGCGCGCCGCCGCCGAATTCTCCTTCGAGTTCCGCGAGCCGCTGTCCGCCCCGAATCCGCTGCTGGTGCTGGAAGACGTCGATGCCGGCTACCCGCTGCTGGACGAGCATGGCGACAAGGTCGGCGGCAAGCCGATCGTCAAGCGGGTGAACTTCTCGCTCCAGATCGGCCAGCGCATTGGCCTGCTGGGCGTGAACGGCGCCGGTAAGTCCACCCTGATCAAGACCGTCGCCGGCGACTTGACGCCGCTGGAGGGCACGGCTACCCTGGGCAAGGGCCTGTCGATCGGCTACTTTGCCCAGCACCAGGTCGAGATGCTGCGCCACGACGAGTCGCCGCTGTGGCACCTGCTGAAGATCGCGCCCAACGTGCGCGAGCAGGAGCTGCGCAACTTCCTCGGCGGCTTCAACTTCCCGGGCGATATGGTGACCAGCCCGATCGCGCCCTTCTCGGGCGGCGAGAAGGCGCGCCTGGCGCTGGCCCTGATCGTGTGGCAGCGCCCGAACCTGCTGCTGCTGGACGAACCGACCAACCACCTCGACCTCGAGACGCGCGAGGCGCTGACCATGGCGCTGGCGCAGTTCGAGGGGACCGTGGTACTGGTCTCCCACGATCGCCACCTGCTGCGCGCGACCACCGACGAATTCATCATCGTCGCCGACGGCAAGCTGCAGCCGTTTGATGGCGACCTGGACGACTACAAGGAGTGGCTGTTCCAGACCAAGCTCGGCAAGGGCACCGCTACCTTGCCCCTGCCTTCCGCCTCGAAGGAGAGCAAGGCCGCCACGCCGGTCGCAGCCCCGGTCGACCGCAAGGAACAAAAGAAGCTGGAAGCGGAAGAGCGCCAGCGCCTGGCCGCGCTGCGCAAACCCCTCGAGAACCGCGTCAAGCGCCTGGAAGAGCAGATGGCCAAGCTGAACGCGAAGAAGGCGGACATCGACGCCCGGCTGCTGGAGCCGAGCATCTACGAGGCGGAAAACAAGGAACAGCTCAAGACCCTGGTGGCCGACCAGGCCTTTGCCTCGCGCGACCTGGAGCAGCTGGAGTCGGAATGGCTGGAGCTGCAGGAGCAGCTCGAAGGGCTGGCCGCCTAAGGCATCACGCCACCTGGCGCGGCTCGGCGGGCGCCAGCGACATCAGGCGCTCGATGTCGAGCAGGATCAGGCGCCGGCCCTTGGCCAGTCCGAGGCCGATCAGGTAGTCGGCCTCGCCCCTGGCGCCGGGCAGCGGCGCCACCTGGTCCGGGCGCAGGCGCACCACCCCGGTCACGCGTTCCACCACCACCCCCACCACCCCGGCCGCCACCCGCACGATGACCACGTCGGTGTCCGGTGCGGGCAGCGACAGACCGGGCGCGAACGCGGCCCGCAAGTCCATCACCGGCATGATCACCCCGCGCGACAGCGCCACCCCGCCGATGATCTCGCCGTCGCTGGAAAAACGCTCGAGCGAGCGATAGACCTTCAGTTCCTGCACCGCGGCGTAATCGAGTCCGTATTCGACGCCGCCCAGGGTGAAACACAGATACTGCCGGGCGGTGGGGAGCTGGGAGAGTGGCTGGGACATGGTGGTTCCTTTCATCGGCACCATCTATCCTAAGGGCGAGCTCCCCGCGAACGGTTGACTGTAGTCAACTGTTACACGGTGCAATGCAGGTCTGCACCGTCCTTGTCCCGATGCTCGTCCTGTCCGACGGCCAGCAGGGCCCGCGTGACCGCACGGTCGTCCCGCACGGCGCGCAGCACGACGTACGCCAGCGCCATCAGGAACAGCGCGGTGGCGACCGCAGCCAGCCAGGAGCCGCCCAGCAGCAGGCTGCCGATCACGAACAGCGGGCCGAACAGGAAGAAATCCAGGACTTGGATCAGGAGTGCGCTCCAGGTGAGCTGCCTGAAGACCACGGACGAAGCCAGGTCGCGGCTGCCCAACACGATGCTCCAGTCGCCCGGTTTGCCGAAGGCGACGGCATACGTGGATCCGGCCCGGGGGACCACGCGGTTGCCCAGGTTGACGCCATACTGCGGGTGGCCCTGCGAGCGGAAACTGAAGTCGCCGCGCGCGGCCTGGACGTCGAACACCTCGTCGAAGTAAATCCGCTCGATATACATATGCTATCTCCAGATTGGACACCTGCTGACTGTACGCCAGGCCGGGCACGCCATGCTTCGGTTTTCTGGAAGCGTCCGGCCGGAGTCAGGAGCGCAGCATGGCCACCAGCGGCGCATCGTTCGGGTTGACCAGCAACTTGCCCAGCTGCGCGCGCGGCACCAGCGACACCGCCTGGCTCTCCCAGCCCATGTCGGAGGGGCAGCCGCCCACGCGCCGGCCCAGGTAGTAGCGGGTCCGGCTGCGGCTGCGCGTGAGGTCGGCCAGGAAGCCGGTCAAGACTACCCGCAGGCCGCTCTCTTCCCAGGCTTCGCGAATTGCCGTGGCCGGTAGCGGCATGCCCGCATCCACCGTCCCCTTCGGGAAGGTGGCCGGATAGCCGCCGAAGGCGTTCGAGGGGTGCACCACCCAGATCCGCCCGTCGTCCTCGAGGATGACGACACCCGCCGCCACCCGCTTGCCCGGCGCCGGCACGAAGGGCGGCTCCTCGAAGCCTTGCTGGCCCGCCAGCCGCGCCCAGCCGGCATCCATGCGCGGGGCCGCGCGCCAGGGCTGGAAGGCGATGCCGTTCAGGCTTGCGGGCAGCGGGCCGGCGGGCAGCACGGTGGCCGTGCGGGCCGGGTCGGTCCAGCTGTCGAGACTTGTGGCCTGGCTGGGAGCATGGAGGGCCAGGCGCTCGCCGTGTTCGTCGGGTTTCGGGTGAAAGCTTGTCATCCCGGCATTCTACGGCAGCTGTCCGCTCACGCGAGCAAGGCCAGGAGCTCGTGGATGTCGACCGGTTTCACCAGGTGCTGGTCGAAGCCCGCCGCCAGCGCGGCCTCGCGGTCCTGGGCCCGCCCGTAACCGGTGACGGCCACCAGCAGTGCGCCGCGCATCTGCGGCAGCGCGCGCAGCCGGCGTGCCAGCTCGTTGCCGTCCATGACCGGCAGGCCGATGTCGAGGATGCAGGCGTCGGGCGCGCGCTCCGCACCCTCGACGTAGTCGAGCGCGCTGTGCGAATGGTGCTCGATGTGCACCTGGTGGCCCGCCCCTTCCAGCATCATCCCCAGCAGCTCGGCCGCATCGACATTGTCGTCGACCACCAGCACGCGGCGCCCGCCGCCCGCCGCCGCCAGGCCCTGCGGGCTGCTGTCCTCGTCCTGCGCGCGCGCCGCCGCCGGCATGCGCGGCAGCGACACGGTGAAGCGGCTGCCCTGCCCCGGCCCCTCGCTGTGCACCGCCACCGTGCCGCGGTGCAGCTCGACCAGGCTCTTGACCAGGGCCAGGCCGATCCCGAGTCCGCCCTGCGAGCGGTCCGAGGTGCGCTCGGCCTGGGTGAACAGGCCGAACACGCCGCGCTGCACGTCCTGCGTCATGCCGATGCCGTTGTCGATCACCTCGAGCAGCACGCGCCCGTCCTCGACCTCCATCCGCACCACGATGCGGCCGCCGTCCGGCGTGTACTTGGCGGCGTTGTTCAGCAGGTTGGCCAGCACCTGCACCAGGCGCTTGCGGTCGCCCTCGACGGTCGCGTCGTCCGGCGCCAGGTGCACCTCGAGCCGGTGGCGGCGCGCTTCGACCAGCGGGCGCACCTGCTCCACCGCGTCGGCCACGGCCAGCCGGGCGTCGACCGGGGCGCAGTCGAGCGCCACCAGCCCGCGCGTCACCCGCGAGACGTCCAGCAGGTCGTTGATCAGGCTCGTCATGTGGCCGACCTGGCGCGCCACGATGGCGCTGGTGCGGCGCACGCCCTCGGCGTCCAGGCGCCCCAGCGCCAGCAGTTCGGCCGCCGCGCCGATCGGCGCCAGCGGGTTGCGCAGCTCGTGCGCCAGCATGGCCAGGAACTCGTCCTTGCGCTGGGCTTCCAGGCGCAGTTGCTCCTGGGCGTTGCGGCGCCTGGTGATGTCGCGGAAGAAGATCGCCAGCCCGCCGTCGAGCGCAGGATACACCCGCACATCCATCCACAGATGTCCACCGTGAGGCAGCGGATAGGCGTATTCGACGCTGCCGGCCACGCGCGTCGCCATGACACCGCGACAGATGCGCTCGATGTCGCTGCCGACCGCCTCCGGGAAGGCCTCCCAATGGTCATGCCCGACAATCTGGTCCGCCTCGCGCTGGATCATCTGCAGCCCGGTGGCGTTCATGCGCGTCACCTTCCAGGAGGGGTCGATCAGGCCGAAACCTTCGGTCATGGTGTCGAAGATGTATTGGGACTGGTCGCGCTCAGAACGGAGCGCGGCCTGGGCCGCGGCGGTTTCGACTGCGGCCCAGGTGCGCTCCGCCATGTCGCGCGCCATATGCACCTCGTCCTCGGTCCAGACGCGCGGCACATCGCTGTGCATGCTCAGCACGATGCGCAGCGCCCCGGCCTTCAGCAGCGGCAGGGTCAGGTGCGCGCGCACGCCGATCGCTTCATACGCGGCCAGGTCGGCGCGCGTGCGCGGATCCTGGGCTGCGTCGGCCACCATGACGTCGCGGCCGTCCCGCAGTTCCCCTGCGATGTCCTGCCCGAACGCACCAAGGGTGGTGACGATGCCCGCGACACTGGCCACGCCGGCGCGGCACCAGTCGCGCCGCACGGTGACGGCGCCACCCGGCTCGGATACCTCGGCGAACAGCACGCGCGCCAGGCCCAGCGTCTCGCCCAGCGCCGCGCTGGCGACGCCGACGATCTCCTCGACGCCGGCCAGCTGCCGCAGGCTGTCGCCCAGGGTCAGCTGGAAAGCCTGCTGGCGCTCGATGAGCGTCAGCTGCTCCACCTGCCGTTCGACCATGCGGCGCGCCAGGTGCTGCTCGGTGACGTCGGTGCCGACCGCGAAGATACCGGCGACTTCGCCGTCCTCGCGGATCGGCTGGTAGATCACGTTGATATAGCGCCGTTCCAATTCGCCGGCCGCGACGCGACGCACCTGGATCGGAATGTCGTAGGCCAGGTATTCCCTGCCCGTTGCATACACCGTATCGAGTACTTCGAACAGGCGTTGGTCCGCCAGCTCGGCCAGCGCCTCGCGCACCGAGCGGCCGATGTAGTCGCGCGGCCCGAGCATCTCGACCATGGCCTCGTTGACGAACTCGAACACGTGCAAAGGGCCTTTCAGCACCGCCATGAAGCTCGGCGCCTTGAGGAACAAGGACTCCAGCCGCGCGACATCGGCTTGCAGGTGCAGATTCGCTTCATAGGCATGGCGGGCGCGGTCGATCAGGCCGGCCTGTTTTGCAAGCATCGCCGCCTGCTCCCCTTCGACGGCTCCGGCCTGCTGGCGCAACAGCTGGACCTCGGTGACATCGATCGGGTTCTGCAGCACCATCTCGACTTCGCCCGATGGGCCAAGTACGGGCGTATGGTTAATGGTCCAGTAGCGCGTCTCGAAGCCGCCGCCCTCCTGCTCCGGACGGGGAATGTCGAAACGCAGCAGTGCCATGGTGTCCGGCTGGCCGGTGTCCAGCACCCGTTGGAAGGAAGCGACCGCCTGTCGCAGGGTGTCCCGGTCGGTCGGGAAGGCATCCCAGGCCCAGCGTCCGACGATGTCGTCGAGTGTGCGGCGGGTGGAGGCCAGGTAGGCCCGATTGGCCGTGACGATGTGCAGCTTCCGGTCGAGAACCAGGTAAAAATTCGGCGATGCGTCGAACAGTGCGCGGAAACTGGGGTCGGAAAGGTCCATGGCCGGTCGAAATGATGGAGGCAGTAGCCATTCTACCGAGGTCTATTCCCGCATGGTTCCCTTACCTTGTGGCACTAACATGCGCCCCTGCATTGATTCATCGGGGCTTCTATGACAAGATCGGCGAAGCTACCTGACCGAACGACAATATGAACAAGACGCCCGGTTCCGCCCCCATCACTCTTGCGCTCGACAACGTCCTGCTCGACATGCGGCCACGCCGGCTTGCCGGGTGGCGCCGCCCACTGGTCGAGTTCCTGTACTTCGGTTTCAAGAACGCGCGCGCCTGCCTGTTCGTCGGCCTGTTCTTCGCCGCCATGATGCTCACCCCGCGCGGCGGCGTGTTCGGCGTGCCGCGCTACGACCTGTTGCTGCTGGTGGCGCTGGCAATCCAGCTGTGGATGGTGCGCTCGGGACTGGAGACGATGGACGAACTCAAGGCGATCTGCCTGTTCCACGCGATCGGCTTCGCGCTCGAGGCCTTCAAGGTCTCGGGCGCGATCCAGTCGTGGAGCTATCCGGATTTTGCCTACACAAAGGTGATCGGCGTGCCGCTATTCTCGGGCTTCATGTACGCCGCCATCGGCAGCTATATCGTGCAGGCCTGGCGCCTGTTCGACCTGCGCATCCGCCACCATCCGCCGCACTGGATGGCGTGGACGATCGCGATCCTGATCTACCTGAACTTCTTCACCCACCACTACATCGGCGACTACCGCTGGTACCTGGCCGCCTGCGCGCTCGGCTTGTACTCGCGCACCACGGTGGTGTTCCGGCCGCTCGACCGCGACCGCAAGATGCCGCTGCTGCTCTCCTTCGTACTGATCGGCTTCTTCATCTGGCTGGCCGAGAACATCGGCACCTTCTGGGGCGTGTGGCGCTATCCGAACCAGCTGGGCGCCTGGTCGGTCGTGCACGTCAGCAAGTGGAGTTCGTGGTCGCTGCTGGTCATCATGACCTTCACCATCGTGGCGAACCTCAAGCACATCAAGCAAAAGATCCACGTCGCGCGCGCCTAGCGCCACATTTGCAGTGTGCAGGCTATCATGGCGCCAGCACGCTTGCGTCCGCTTGATTGAAGGAACCGCCATGAAGCCGCTCTTCCTTGCCCTCCTGGTATCCGCCCTGCTGCCGGCGCTGCCGCTGCACGCCACCGGCTACCAGAGCGAACGGGCGATCGCGGCCGGCGAGGTCGATGTCGAGGCCATGCTGGCCGGGCTGGAACGCCAGCGCGCCCGCGCCATCCTGCAGCGCGACGTCGCCACCCTGCTGCACCTGATGGACCGCCAGTACCACCACATCGACAGCCGCGGCCGGGTGCGCAGCAAGACCGAGCTGATGACGGCGCTGGAGCGCGACGCCTTCCGCTTTCGAGTGTACGAGATCGAATCGAACGAGGTGCAACTGCTCGACGGCGGAACCACGGCCCTGTCCACCGGCATCTTCCGCTCGCAGCAAGTTGGCGCCTCCGCCAGGCCCTTCCGCGGGCGTTACGTGCATGTCTGGGTGCGCCAGCCGGACGGCTGGAAGAACAGCTTCCACCAGGCCACCGCGATCAGGCCGGCGCAGGACAGCTGTTCCTGCGACTAGGCTGCGGGCGGATCCGACGCGGCCGCGGCGGCGTCCAGGGTCGACCAGCTGAAGCTGCCCGTGCTGCCGGCAAACAGCAGCTCGGCGCCGCTGGCGTCGCGCAGCCGCGCCTTGATCTCGCGCGGCGGCAGGTTGTGGATGCTGCTGCGTTCGGCCGCCGCGGTATCCGGCTCGACGTTCAGCGCGCGCACCGTGACGTCGCCGCTGACCTGCCCGATCGACACGCTCACCGCGCCGCTGTGCTCCGCACGCTGCTTTTCCAGGCGCGCCAGCAAGGCCGTGCCGGATTGCTGCTCGGCTTCGATATTCTTGATGTCCTGCGACAGCTGCGACATCTGCTTGAGCGCCGGCGCGGCGCTCGCCGTCAGCTTCTTGAAGGCCGGCTGCTGCTCGGGCGTGAGCACCAGTTCGCCCTTGCGCACGCGCCCCGCCAGCTTCACGTAGCTGGCCACCTCGGGCTGCGCCGCCAGCGCCGCCATTGCAGCGCGGCGCTGCTCGACCAGCTGGCCGAACTGGCCGACGCGCTCGTGGATCATCCCGATCGCCGCGTCGATGCGGGTGCAGTCGGGACGCAGCACGAAGACCCGCATCTCGCTGTGCCCACGCGGCGCGGCGCACTCGATGGCGATGCGCTTGGCGGCGATGGCGCAGCCTTCGGCCTGGCCGAGTTCGACCACGTCGGCGATGATGTCGCAGTTGACCGCCGCTTCCACCTTGACCCGGGTACCGGAGATGGTGCAGTTCTCGGCGCGCTGCAGGCTCACCTCGCCGTTCGCGCTCTGGATGGTGGCGCTTGAAGCGACACCGGCCACGATGATGGGGCCGTCGGCATTGCGCGCGCTGCCGCCGATCAGGTTGCGGTTCAGGCGCACCACGCCGCCGCGCGAGACCACGTTGCCGAACACGTCGGCATGCACGGTGATGCTCTCGCCCTCGACCACGCGGTTTTCCTGGACCTCGCCGAACTCCTCGTAATCGCCCTCGAGCTGCAGGTTGCCGGTGGTCCTGGCGCTGACGCCGTCGTGGCTGACGATCTTGTCGCCCACCGACAGCCGGTTGCCTTCGACGTTCAGGAAACCATCCTGGATCGCGGTCACGAACTCGCCCTCGGCGATGCGGTCGACGACGGTCCCGGGACCGCTCCACTCGTTCAGCTCGAGGTCGGCGGGAATCTCCGGCGCCAGCGCGATGCCGGAGAGGTCGAAGCCGGGCTCGCCCTGCACGCGCGGGAGCTTCTGCAGCAGGCGCACGCCGCGCTGGACCTGCGGGAAGCGGTTCTGGAAGCTCATCAGGTCGAGCTTGCCGTTGGCGAGCTGGCGCGGGGCGTCGCTGCGGTGCAATTCGTTCGATACCTCGACCACGCTCGCATCCTGGCCGGGACGCGGCGGCAGCCGGCGCGCGACCGTCATGCGGCCGGCGGCATTTGACGTGATCGCGCCCGTCACCGCCTCGACATCGATGCCGAAGCGGATGCCCTTCATCCACATGTCGGCGATGAATTCATCGATGTCGAGCCGGGTCGGCTGCTCGACGCCTTCGGCGTCCAGCAGGAACACGGGCTCGAAATAGTATTCGGCCTGGCCGTCGGCGATCTTCACCGCGCGGTACAGGCTGCGGCGCACGGGATCGAAAGGCTGGATGTCATCGGCCAGGCGCACCACGGTCTCGCCGCGCGCATTGCGCGGCAGCTCGGGACCATGGCCGAACAAGGCCTTGATCATGACCGGGTAGTCGAGTCCGACGAAGTACTGGTTCCTGAGCAGGATGCTGTCCACCGCCGCCACCAGCGCGGGACCGAGGGCCGCAGCGTCGCAATACACGCCGTCGGGCTGGCGAACGATGGGGCCATCGGCGCCGGGCGCGACAGCACGTGCCGGCGGCGTCGGCGCAGCGCTGGGTACGACGGAGTTGGACACGGCACACTCTCCCGATTAATCAGTGTGCATTAAGATAGCATGTTGCGCCACGCAAATAAACATATGGCAACAAGATTTCTTTAAAGAAACCTAGTTCGGGGAAGCAGGGTGTCAACGACAACGGCGCCCGCAGGCGCCGTCGATGTGGTGTGAGGCTCGCCGGGCTCAGCGGCGGCGTGCGTTCGGGTACAGGTCCACGCCCGCCTCGTTGATCTGGCGGCGCAGGTCGCGGCGCTCGTCGGGCGTCATGCGGCCGCCGCGGCGGTTTTCCTCGCGCTGCTGTCGCTCGATACGAGTCTGTTCGTCACGGCGCATGGCTTCCTCGCGCATCTGCATCTCGTAGGCGCGCTGGTCGTAGCGCGGCTCCTGCGCACGGCTGTCGAAACGCTCGCGCATCGATTGCTGCTGCATCTCGTCGCGACGCGGACCACGATCCTGTCCGGCTGCCATGGCACCGGCGGCGGTGCAGGCCAGCATGCATGCCACGACACCGTGCCTGACGAAACGCGCCAGCCGGTCGTTTACTGCCTGGTTTTTGGTAAGCACGTTGTTCATGGTGTCCCTCTTCCGTGATGCCATATAAACAGATAAGCTGTGATTTCCACTTGCCGCCAGTGTATGTGCATACCGTCCGGGGAGTAAGACCGATTGGGTAAAGTTTGTAACACAATGTAATGGCTGAGCCATCAGAACGAGATGTTCAACTAATAAGACGTTACCATAGCGACATGCTTCTGACAATTCTGGATTTCATATGAACGCGACGAACAACACAGGCACCGCCGGCAACGGCACTCCGGGTAACCAGGGCGGCCATTCCGCCAAGATCATGGTCGTGGACGACGACGTGCGCCTGCGCGATCTGCTGCGCCGCTACCTCACCGAACAGGGCTTCCAGGTAGTGACGGCGGAAAGCGCGCCGGCCATGAACAAGCTGTGGCTGCGCGAGCGCTACGACCTGCTGGTGCTGGACCTGATGCTCCCCGGAGAAGACGGCCTGTCGATCTGCCGCCGCCTGCGCGGCGCCGGCGACCAGACCCCGATCATCATGCTGACCGCCAAGGGCGAGGACGTGGACCGCATCGTCGGCCTCGAGATGGGCGCCGACGACTACCTGCCCAAGCCTTTCAACCCGCGCGAACTGGTGGCGCGCATCGGCGCGGTCCTGCGCCGCAAGGGCCCGGACGAGATTCCGGGCGCACCGAGCGAAACCCCGCAGACCTTCGAGTTCGGCGACTTCGTGCTCGACCTGGGCACCCGCACGCTCAAGAAGAACGGCGAGACCGTGCCCCTGACCACCGGCGAATTCTCGGTGCTGAAAGTGTTCGCGCGCCATGCGCGCCAGCCGCTCTCGCGCGAAAAGCTGATGGAGCTCGCACGCGGCCGCGAATACGAAGTGTTCGACCGCTCGCTGGACGTGCAGATCTCGCGCCTGCGCAAGCTGATCGAGCCCGATCCTTCGAGCCCGCTGTACATCCAGACCGTCTGGGGCCTGGGCTACGTGTTCATCCCTGAAGGACAGCCGCGCTAGTGTTTGCCCCGTTCTCGGCGGCGCGCCGCGCCGCGCGTTTCGCCTGGTACCGCAGCGGTCTGTTCTGGCGCACCTTCCTGCTCATGTCGCTGCTCACCGCGGCCTCGATGGGCTCGTGGATCGGCATCATCAGCGCGTTCCAGCGCGGCCCGCAGGTGGAACAAACCGCCCAACTGGCGATATCGGCGGTCACCATTACCCGCGCCGCCCTGGTCCACTCGGCGCCCGCGCAACGGC
Source organism: Massilia sp. IC2-477 (assembly GCF_020707265.1). GTDB lineage: Bacteria > Pseudomonadota > Gammaproteobacteria > Burkholderiales > Burkholderiaceae_D > Telluria. The sequence continues at coordinate 36,039 of NZ_JAJFEQ010000017.1, read as the reverse complement.
GCGAACTGCTGCTCGAACTGGTCCTCAACGAAGGCATCCGCGTCCTGACGAAGAACGAGGACGACCTGGTCGAGCCGCCCACCAATCCCCTGATGCCGGAGATCTCGGCCATCGTGCGCGAGCGGCTGGGCAAGCAGACCCGCTTCTCGAGCGGCGTGAACGGGGTGCCGGGCTTCTACATCAGCTTCAACATCGACGAAGACGAATACTGGCTGATGCTCGAGCGCGAGCGCCTTTCCCCATCGGGAGTGCAGTGGCTCGGCTGGGCCACGCTGGTCGGCCTGCTGTCCCTGATCGGCGCCGCCTTCATCTCCTCGCTCGTCAACCGTCCGCTGGCGCGCCTGACGGCCGCGGCGCGCGCGATCGCCAAGGGCGAAAAGCCCGCGCCACTGCCCGAAAAAGGCTCGCAGGAGATCATCGAGGCCAACCGCAGCTTCAACCAGATGGTCGAAGACCTGGCCCAGGTCGAGAAGGACCGCGCCGTGATCCTGGCCGGCATCTCGCACGACCTGCGTACGCCGCTGGCGCGCATGCAGCTCGAAGTCGAGATGGCGCATTTGCCGCAGGATGCGCGCGAAGGCATCCAGTCGGACATCAACCAGATGGACGCCATCATCGGCCAGTTCCTCGACTACGCCAAGCCGACCGACGCCGCCACCTTTGTCGCGGTGAATCTATCCGAGATGCTGTCCGAGGTCGGGCGCGAAGCGGGCCGCATCCGCGACCTGCGGGTGCAGGTCGACCTGATGCCGGGCGTGCACGTGATGGGCAACGCGACCGACCTGCGGCGCGTGGTCAACAACATCATCGAGAACGCCCGCAAGTACGGCAAGACCCCTGGCCAGGACTACACCGAGATCGCGATCGTGTTGCGGGTCAAGGCGACCGGCCACGGACGGCGCGCGGTGATCGAGATCTGCGACCACGGCGTGGGTGTGCCGGAAGACCAGATCAACCAGCTGCTGAAACCCTTCACGCGTCTGGACAGCGCGCGCGGCCAGGCGAATGGCGCGGGCCTCGGCCTGGCGATCGTCGAGCGCGTGCTTACCCGCCACAATGCCGAGCTCACGGTCAGCAACCGCGAAGGCGGCGGCCTGCTGCTGCAACTGGCCTTGCCGCTGGCCGGGTAAGCCTGCCGCGATGAGCGACACTGCCGCCGCCTACGACCTGCTTGCCGAGCGCTGGCTCGACGCGGCCTTTGACCCGCTCAACGGCTTGGCGCAGCACGAACGCGCCCTCGCCTTCCTCAACCAAGCTGTCGGCGGCTGGGCGCTGAATGCGGGCTGCGGCTGCAATACCCGCTTCAACGCCGCGATGCGCCTGCATGGCCTGCAGCTCGAAGGCATCGATCTATCGGCGCGCATGCTGGCGCTGGCGGCAGAAGCCGATCCCGACATCGTGCTGCACCAGGCCGACCTCTGCGACTGGCAGCCGGCGCGTACCTACCGCTTCATCAGCGCTTGGGACAGCATCTGGCACGTGGGTCTTAACCAGCAGCGCCCGCTGATGGAGAAGCTGCTGGGAGCGCTGGACGATGGCGGCGTCATGATCTTCAGCGCCGGCGGACTGGACGCGCCGGGCGAACACGTGGACGCGAGCATGGGCCCGCCGCTTCGCTACAGCACGCTCGGGATTCCCGGCCTGCTCGCGCTGCTCGCCGCTGCCGGATGTGCGCTGCGGCACCTGGAATTCGACCAGTACCCGCAGAAGCACGTCTATCTCATCGTCCAGCGGCTGCCTCTCTAGGCGCCTGCCTGAGGCTTTGCAGGGCCGACGCCAGCGTCGGATAGCGGAACACGAAACCTTCGCACTCCAGCCGGCGCGGCACCACACGCTGGCCCTCCAGCAGCAGGTCGGCCTGCTCGCCCAGCGCCAGGCGCATCAGCCAGCCGGGCGTGGGCAGGAAGCTGGGGCGGCGCCAGGTACGCGCCGCGATGCGGCTGAATTCCGCCTGGGTGACGGATTCGGGCGCGGTGAAATTGGTGGCGCCCGCCTCCGCCACCGCCGTGTCCACGAGCGCCCGGCGCCAGCGATGGGCGATGGCATGCAGCGCGTCGTCCACATGGATCCACGACAGCCACTGGCGCCCGCTTCCCAGCCTGCCGCCGACACCCAGCAGGATCGGCAGCAGCATCATGGGCAGCGCGCCGCCCTTGCCGAGCACCAGTCCAAAGCGCATGCATTCGACCTGCACGCCATAGTGGGTCGCCTCGCCCGCCGCCTCTTCCCACTCGCGGCACAGGTCGGACATGAACACCGGCTGCGGCGGCGCGGCCTCATCGAGCTCGGTCGCGTCGCCGATCTTCTGGACGCCGTAGTAGCCGATCGCGGAAGCGTTCAAGAGCAGGAAGGGCTTGTGCTCCGCGCTAGAAATCCAGCCGACGAGCTGGCGCGTGAGCGTGACGCGGCTGCGGCGCAGCGCTTCCTTGCGCGCCGCGCTCCAGCGTGGACCGAGGATGCGCGCGCCCGCCAGGTTAATGACGACGTCGACGCGGGTGGCCGGCGATAGCGCGTCCATGGACGCGATGCAGCGCACCTGGCCATCGAAAGTCCACGCGGCCTGCCTAGGCTGCCGGCTCAGCGCAATCACCTCGTGACCGTCACGCAGCAGCGCGCGCACCAGGTTCTGCCCGATGAAGCCGGTGGCGCCGGTCACCAGCACGGTGCGCTTTTGCGTGTCGAAGGAGGTCACCACTTCCGTGGCATCCTTGCGGCCGGCCCGGTCACGCTGCCACAAGTACAGGAGCGGCGGCACCAGCACCAGCAGCGCGAACAGGTCGATCCACAGGTGCGGCCACACATTTGCGCGCAGCGAGACCAGGATGTCCTGCGGCGCCCACAGCAGCAGCCCGGCCGCCATCCACAGCCAGACCTGCGGCTGGCGCAGGCGGTCCGCCAGGTGGATCAGGGCGATCATGAACAGCGCCATCAGCTGCACGGTCGGCCCGAACAGCGAGATCCACCATACCTGCAAGCCACGCGCCTCGAGCGGCGCGCCGGCCTGCCAGAAGGCGTTCTCGATGCCGCCGTGGTAGGCGCCGAAGACCTGGGCGCCGGCAAACCACGGCAGCAGCGCCCCGACCAGTACGTGCCCTGCGGCGACCGCGTACAGCCAGCGGATGGTCCAGCTGCGTAGCGCATTGTCGTTCATCGTGTTCCTATTATTTCATGAATGGATTGCCGACGCTGCACACACCGTCCTCGCACCTGGCCGGCAGGCGCAGGCCCAGGCGACGCGAGATCGCATAGCGGTGGCGCGCGAACCAGCGGTAGGCGCTGGCAAGCAGCGGACGCAGCGCGCGCACGCGCAGCGGCCACACCATCCAGCCGCGCCCGGCGAGGGTATAGGCGGCGAGCATGCAGTCGATGCCGACCAGGACCTCCCCCGCGCGGGTCATGCCGTGCAGTTCGCGGTTCAGCGCCGCCATATCGGCGCCCAGCGGCGAGGGGTCGAAGCCGGGCTGCGCGATGTCGACGAAGGCGAGTTGCCGCTTACGGTCCCAGTCGTGCAGCCGGCGCATGCTGCCCACGCAGAAGGGGCAACGGCCGTCGTAATAGAGGGTCAGGTCGCTCATGGCTTTTCCTTGCCGGCCGGGAGGAAGCGCGCCAGCGTGCCGCCCATCGCAAGCATGCGCTGCAGGGTCTGCGGCGGCAGGTGCTGGTAGTCCTGGAAGGTGGTGCTGAGCATCTCGAGGAACTCGAGCACGGTCTGCATGCGCGCCAGGGTCGCGCCATCGAGTTCCTTGTCTTCTTCGCCTTCGATGGCGCACTCGCGCAGCACGCTCAGGGTAGGATCGATTTCGCGGCGCTTCCTCTCTTCCAGGATGACCCGGAAGATTTCCCACACGTCCTGCAGGGCCTGGAAATGGTCTCGCCGGTCGCCCAGCACGTGGGTCACGCGCACCAGCTTCCAGCTCTGCAGCTCCTTGAGGCTGTTGCTGACGTTGGAGCGCGCTACGCCGAGCGTGTCGACGATGTCGTCGGCGGTCAGGGGGCGCTCGGCCAGATAGAGCAGCGCATGGATCTGCGCCACGGTGCGGTTGACGCCCCAGCGGGTGCCCATTTCGCCCCAGTGCAGGACGAATTTCTGTGCCGTCGGACTCAGGCTCATGATTTTCTCTTATTTCTGTGATTACAGAAATTAAAGAACAAAATGAAGAAAAACGCAAGCGCGCGTTTGATTCCATGCGGGGAGGATGGACCGTGGGCGTCCCGCGGTTCGCTATACTGTCGGCTTTCGACTTTCGCGAGCCCGCCATGACCCAATCCGCCGCCCTCTCCTACCGTGACGTCGAACTGGCCGCCGAGCGCCTCCTTGGCGCTGCGCACCGCACGCCGGTACTGACCTCGACCACGGCCAACAAACTGTCCGGCGGCACGCTGTTCTTCAAGTGCGAGAACTACCAGCGCATGGGTGCGTTCAAGTTCCGCGGCGCCTATAACGCGATCGCGAAGTTCGACGATGCCCAGCGCGCCGCCGGCGTGCTGACCTTTTCGTCGGGCAACCACGCGCAGGCGATTGCCCTGTCGGCGAAGCTGGCCGGCATCAAGTCGACCATCATCATGCCGCAGGACGCGCCGGCCCTGAAGGTCAAGGCGACCAAGGAATACGGCGGCGAAGTCATCACCTACGACCGCTATACCGAGAATCGCGAAGAGATCGGACGCCGCCTCTCGGAAGAGCGCGGCATGACCCTGATTCCGCCCTACGACCATCCCGACGTAATCGCCGGCCAGGGCACGGCAGCCAAGGAACTGTTCGAGGAAGTCGGCGAGCTCGACATCCTGCTGGTGTGCCTGGGCGGCGGCGGCCTGCTGGCCGGCTGCGCACTGGCCGCGCGCGCACTGTCGCCGAATTGCAAGGTGATCGGCGTCGAGCCGGAAGCCGGCAACGATGGCCAGCAGTCATTGCGCAAGGGTGAAATCGTGCACATCGCCGTGCCCAAGACCATCGCTGACGGCGCCATGGTGACCCACATCGGCGAACACAACTTCGACGTCATCCGCCGCGCCGTGGACGACATCGTTACCGTCAGCGACACCCAGCTGGTGCAGACCATGGCCTTCTTTGCCGAGCGCATGAAGATGTTGGTCGAGCCGACCGGCTGCCTGGCGGCGGCTGCGGCCCTGCACGGCGTGGTGGACGTCAAGGGCAAGCGCGTCGGCATCCTGATCAGCGGCGGCAACGTCGACCTGTCGCGCTTCGCCGAACTGATGCAGACCCTGGACGCCTGATGGACTTCATCCAGTCGCCCGAGCTGCCTGCGCCTGCCGGGCATTATTCGCAGGCCGTCGTCACACGCGGCGGCCTGGTCTTCGTGTCGGGCGTGCTGCCGGCGCGCGAGCTGGCCGATGCCTCGTTCGAGGCCCAGTGCGCTTCGGTATTCGACCAGTGCCAAAAGATCCTGCGCACGGCCGGCTGCGGCTTGAATGACGTGGTGCAATGCACGGCCTACCTGGCGGACGTCGAGTTGTGGCCTGCGTTCAATACCGCGTATGCCGGCGTGTTCGGCGAGCACCGGCCGGCGCGCGCCGTGGTGCCGGTCCCTGGCCTGCATTACGGTTTCCTGGTGGAAGTGCAGCTGGTGGCGGAAAGGCCGCACGGCTGAGAGATTCGCGTGCGCATGGCGCGCACGCGTGAGGCAGCGAACAGAAGCGTGTAAGACGAATTCGGACAATGGAGGCTCCAGTACAAGGAGTCGACCATGAAGCGTCACCTCTGTCTCAGCATCCTCATCGCGGCAATGGCCGCGCCTGTTGCCCATGCCGGTTCGGACATCGTCAAATGCGTTGATGGCGCCGGCCGCGTCACCCTGACCGACCAGCCCTGCGACAGCGGCACGACCATGGTGCGCCTGGCGAGTTCGCCGGCGGACGAAGGCATTACGCGCGCAGACCCGTACCCACTTGCCACCGAACATGGCACCCTGCCGCCGCCACCCGTCCAGCGCCGCCAGCTGCTACCGCGCGTCAAGGCCAAGCCGATGATGCGCGACGTAGCCACGCTCAAGGCAGCGCGGGCGCAGTTCCTGTTGATGGATGCGGGGGCCAGGCGCACCCTGGCGACGCTGGACTAAGCGCGCCCGGCTTTTCAGTGCACGTCCCGCAAGCGCGTCACACTCGCCAGATGCAGCTGTGACGGCGACTCCAGCAGCCTGAGCAGTTCCAGCACATCCGGATGCGTGATGAAGTCCGCAGCCGAGCGCGCTTCCAGCATGCGTTCCGGCGGCTGCGAGCGGGCCACGGCCCAGCCCTGCACGTAATCCACGCCGATCTCCGCCAGCGTCTGCACGGTGGCCGCGTCTTCAGCCCATTCCGCGATCGTCTTCATGCCCAGGTTGCCTGCCAGGCTGACGATCGCTTCCACGATCGCAACATTGGCCGGGTGCGCATTGATGTTCACGATGAAATTACCGTCGATCTTGAGCACGTCGGCCGGCAGTTCCTTCAGGTAAGAGAACGAGGTGTAGCCTGCCCCGAAGTCGTCCAGCGCCACTTTCACGCCGAAGCTGCGCACCTGGTCGATGAAGCGGCGCGTGTTGTTGAGGTCGTGCAGGGCGACGCTCTCGGTGATCTCCAGGCACAGGCGGCTGGCCACGTGCACGTAGCGCCCCAAGATGTCGAAGGTGTCCTGCACGAAACGCTCGTCGTTGAGCGAGGCGCCCGACAGGTTCATGCACACGAAGCGGGTATTGACCAGTTGCTCGGCGTGCTCGGCGATCCAGGCCAGCGTGGTGTTCAGCACCCAGCGGTCGATCATGCTCGCGCGTCCGCTCTTCTCGGCCGCCGAGATCACGGCGCCTGCCGGCACCACGCGGCCATCCGGCTCGCGCATGCGCAGCAGCACTTCGAAGTTCAGCGATTCGCGCGGGCTGGCCAGGGACATGATCGGCTGCATCTCGAGCAGCAGGCCATCGGTGGCGTTCGGGCCGGAGAGGCGCGCCACCATGTCGAGCTCGGCCGCGCGCTGGCGGAAGGCTTCGGCGCCGCGCTCGTACACCACCAGGCCCTCGCCTGCACCTTGCTTGGCTTCGCGGCAGGCACGGTCGGCGGTCGAGACCGCATCCTTCATGGCCATGCCCGGCGTGACTTCGATCAGGCCGACCGAACCGCGCACGTGGAAGGCCTTGTCGCCCACGCGGTAGGGCGTATTGCCGAGGCGGTCGACGATGCCGCGGCAGATGATCGAGGCCAGCGGGATCGCCGTTTCCGGCATCAGGACCACGAATTCGTCGCCGCCCACGCGGCCAATCTGCTGGCCGCCGGCCAGCATGGTGGCCATGCGCTCGCACACCTGCTTGAGCACTTCGTCGCCGGCGGCGTGGCCGAACAGGTCGTTGATCAGCTTGAAGCGGTCGAGGTCGACGTAGGCCAGGGCCATCGGCTTGCCTGCGCCCATGCCGCCGGCAGCCAGCGCGAACTCGCGCTCGATGCCGCGGCGGTTGAAGACCTTGGTCAGCGGGTCGTTGTTGGCCATGAACTGCAGCTGCTCGGTGGCCTTGTGTTTCTCGGTGGTGTCCTGCAGCACGCCCTCGATGCGGGAACGCGCCAGCGTGGCGCTGACCAGGAAGCGCTGGCTGCCGTCGCGGCTGGTCAGCTCCATCTCGGCCTCGGCCTTCGCATGCACCTGCTCGTGCAGTTCGGTCCAGGTGCTTTCGGTGAAGAACTGGCGCCACGCGGTGCGGCCCGGCACGAAGCTGGCAATGCCCAGCATCTTTTGCAGCGCCGGATTGACGCTCAGGAAGTGACCGACCATGTCGAGCGTGAACAGGCCCACCGGCATGGCCTGGTAGGCGTGCTCCAGCTGCTGCTGGGCTTCCTCGCGCTGCACGGTCTCGACCCGCATCTGCTCGGCCACGGCCAGCGCCGCCAGCAGGCTCGAAGCCAGCGCGGCGGTGACGCTGTTGATCACGCCCAGCAGCTCGCGCATGCCAAGCGCCGCCGAGGCGACCTCGGCGATGGTGGCCAGGAAGCTGACCGCGAACGAGGCGGCAAACCAGGACGCAACGCGGTTGCGCGATTCCGCGATGATCTTGAACAGGCCCACCGTCATCACCGACAGGCAGCACACGGTGATGCCCCACAGCAGCGGCAGGTACATGCCGTAAGGCAGCAGGATGGCGGCGGCCAGCATCGGCATGCACAGCCACTGCATGACGCGGAACGGCAGCACGTAGCGCAGCGCCGCAATGTTTTCCTTCAGCAGCGCCTGGTACAGGGTCAGGGTGGCGATGCCGTACAGTGTGATGCCCACCGAACGGCTCAGCAGCAGCCAGTCGGAAGGAATGGTCTGGCCCAGCCACTGGATGTCCCAGCCGGCCGACAGCGCGGCCACGCGCAGGTTCAGCACCAGCCAGCCAGCGAACAGCACGTACATCGGCTGGCGGTTGATCAGGGCCGTGATCAGGATGAAGATGGCCAGCACCACCATGCCGCCGTCGAGCAGGCCCGACTTGCGGTGGTACTGCTCGACCGACAGCTCGTACTGGTCGGCCGGCCATTGCAGCACCGACAGGCGCGCCGGACCGGCAAAGCTTGCCCGGCACAGCAGTTCGGTCGGCAACTGTGCCAGCTTCAGGGCAAAGCCGGCCTTGGACCCTTCGATCGATCCGGTGCCGGACCCACGGATGGCGGCGCCCAGCGGCGCCAGGCTGACGGCATCCCAGCAGGCCACGTCGATCGCATGGCGCGACGGGAATTCGATCACCTGGCTGCCTGCGCGCGGCATCGGCTCGAAGACGAACCAGACCGGGTCTTCGGACAGGCGGGTGTCATGGGAGGTGACGAGGCCGGCCGCGCGGGCGCGCGCCAGCGCGGCGCCGGGGCCGAGATTCGCTTCCTGCTGGACAGTGACGTGCATCGACAGCGGCACGTCGCCGACGGTGCGGTACTGGTCGTGCCAGAACACCAGTGCGATCAGGGAAACGAGCCCGATCCCGAGCGGAATCAGGTAATACGAGAACAACTTCAACACCTGCTCCACCACCGCGTGTGCGGCGGCCAGGAGCGAAGAACGACGTTGTGGTGTTGGAATGGGCATAGGCTGGATCGATGCGGTCGGAAGCGCCAGCCGCAAAGGCGGGCGCATCAAGGCGCAAGGATACAGCTTTAAAGTGATGCCGTCATGCAATATTTGGTCAGATGGCCACGAATTCGCGCGGCTGCAACGCCAAATTCTTTATTTGCCTCGCATACGCGATCCTGGCCAGGAGCGGCGGGGTCGCCGGTCCGACATCGATATCCGGGTGATGGGTATCGAAGAAGAACTTGACCAGCGGATGGCCGGCGTCGCGGTAGCGCTGCTCGAAACTGCCGATCTCGAAGGCCATGACGCGGTGCGGCAGGTTGCCGACATGGCGCAGCGGGATCGCGCCCTGCCCCGGGAACACGTCGGCAAACAACAGCTGTTCATATTGGCGGTCGACCGGCGGGCGGCCGGTGGCCACTGAATAATCGATGGCATTGTCTTCGCAGTACATGAAGCAGGCCTTGATCAGCGCCAGCTTGACCACGCGGCCGACCCGGCCCTCGTCGATGCCCAGGCGCGTCGCTTCGACCAGGCGGCGGCCCTGCAGCCAGTCCGGCAATGCGACCGATTCCTCGACGCCCAGTGGACGATGCAGGTTGGTGCGGATACGCGTGCTGCCGATCGGCGTGCCGTCCAGCTTCGACTCGGCCAGCAGCACGATGCTGTCGTCTTCATAGTCGGCCGCTTCGGGCAGGGCCAGCGAGCGCGCGAATTCCGGCACATGGCGCGCGTAGGCGGCGTGGCGGATGTTGACGGCCTTGAGCAGGTCGGCCTCGGTTTCCACCCGGCGAACGGTGAACGGCAGGCGCTCGATGAAGCGCGCTGCGGCACGCGCTTCACGAGCAAGGCGTGCCGAGTTGCCGGCGGGGTGAGACACGACTGGATCGAATAGCGACATGAAGAACTCCGGATTGAGATTGTGAAACAGAACTTGTCTGAATCAAATTATCAATCTGTTCAGCAACAATCTAATTGCTGAGCTGAAGTGCTTTCTTGCCTCTATTTGTCCTACAGAACTGAAAGACTAGTCCTACAACTGGAGCACGCTCGTACTTAACAATGTCTTCACAATCCGGTCGAGCCATGTCATCAGCCTGTCATACCAAACCATCAGGTGCGGCTGGACCAACGACCAGCGGTCTACATCATGCGGGCGCTGCCGGAGACCCGGATCGAACTGCCGGGCTCGTCTCCGATCTCGGCGCTCAGGCGCGAGCGCATGCCCATGTCCTCGCCCTGCACCACCTCGATGCGTCCGCCGTGCGGCCAGCCGAGGTCGCGCAGATAGCCCGCCAGCGCAGCGGTGCCGGCGCCGGTGGCCGGGTCTTCCAGCACCCCGCCCGAGGCGAAAGGATTGCGGGTATGGAACAGCTGTGGGTGTTCGGCCCAAGCCAGCACGACGGTCACGATGCCGTGTTCGTTCATCAGGCGCCGCCCGGCGTCCAGTTCGTAGGCCATGCGCGCCAGGGCGGCGCGGCTGTTCAGCGCCAGCACCAGGTGGTCGGCGCCGCCGTGGGCCAGGGCCGGTGGGATGCGTTCGTCCAGGTCGACGCGGGTATAGCCGAACAGCGCGAGGAAGGCATCGACCAGGGCGGCGGGCGCGGCTGCGCTGCGGGTCGGCGGCGACTGCAGGCTGGCGGCCACGCGTTCGCCATCCTTCCTGCCCTCGACCGAGATCGCGGCCGCGTTCAGCGCCAGTGCGTAGCGCCCGTCGCCGAAGCGGCGCGCCAGCGCCGCGCCCAGCGCGATGGTGGCATGGCCGCAGAAGGGCACCTCGGATTCGGGCGAAAAATAGCGTGCGCGCCAGGCCTGGTGCTGGCCGGCGGGTTCGGGCGCAGCGAACACCGTCTCGGAAAAGCCGATCGCCTGCGCCAGCGCCGCCATCTCGGTGGCGGGCGGCAGCGCCGCGCCGATCCAGACGCCGGCCGGGTTGCCGCCCTGGTCGCCGTCGGAAAAGGCTGCGATGCGCAAAATGTCGGATGGATGCATGGCGGTCTTCACTTCAATGAGGAGAAACCGCCATCATAATGCGCCCGCCAGCGCCTGCCCACCTCTGCCTACGGACAGCCCTGCTGCATCGCCGCCGCCATCTCCTCTGGGGAGACGTCGCGGATGTGGGTGGCCATCGACCAGCGGTGCCCGAAGGGGTCTTCGACCACGCCGTAGCGGTCGCCCTAGGCTGGCTGTCGCGCTTTCACGGCGTTGCTTCACGCTATCTGCCGAATTACCTTGGTTGGCGCTGGGCGCTGGATGAAGACCGAATTAACGCCCCCGAGCACCTGCTGCAGACGGCAATCGCCGTTTTCCACATCCAACGATGACAGCGCCAAAAGCATGCGCTCGCGCTAACCGTCGAGTACGTCCTTCAAGCGGCGCGCGAGGAAATCCACCAGGGCCGCCACCCGCGGCGCCAGCGATCCCTGCTTGTAGAACACGGCCCACACTGGCTGGGTCCACGGCAGCGTGGCGTCTTCCAGTACCGGAACCAGGCGGCCCGTCTCCACGTCGGCGCGCGTGAGGAAGTGCGACAGCGAGGCCAGGCCTGCGCCGGCCAGCGCCAGGTGGCGCACCGTTTCGCCGCTCGAGGCCGTGACCGCGGGCGTCACCGTCCAGCCCTCCCCGCCCGCGTGGCGCAAGGGCCAGGTATTCAGGGTCGCCGGCGCCGTGAAGCCGAGCGTGCGATGCGCCTTGAGCGCCTCGACGCTTTCCGGCGCTCCGTGCCTCTCGATGTACGCGGGCGCGGCCAGTACGCGCAAGCGGCTCGCGCCGAGGCGGCGCGCATTCAGGGTCGAATCGGGCAGCGCGCCAATGCGGATCGCCAGGTCGGCGCGCTCCTCGATCAGGTCGACGTAGGTTTCGCCGCTGACCAGTTCCAGCTGCACCAGGGGGTAGGCGTCCTGGAATTCCGGCACCAGGGGCGCCAGCAAATGGTCGAGCGCGGGCGTGGCGGCGTTCACCCGCACCAGGCCGGAAGGCTGCGAGCGGCGCGCCGCCGCTTCCGCTTCCGTATTGGCCAGTTCGGCCAGCAGGCTGCGCGCCCGCCCCAGCAGCCAGCTCCCCTCCTCGGTCAGCTGCAGGCGCCGCGTCGTGCGGTGCATCAGCGTCATCCCGAGCGCGTCCTCGAGCCGCGAAATGGTGCGCGACACGCCCGAAGGCGTCTGGCCGAGGCGCTCGGCGGCGCGCGAGAACGAGCCCGTATCTATGACGGTAGAAAATGCAATCAGTGCCTCTACGTCGATCATTCGTGACTCCACGTCAAAAGTGAATTGTACGTCAAGGCATTTTTCCATGCGGGCGGAACGCGCACACTGCCGGTCTGGATCAATCCGGCATACAAAGGAGAACCCCATGCCACTCGCTCTCTGGGCGCTCACGCTGAGCGCCTTCGCCATCGGCACGACGGAATTCGTGATCGTCGGCCTCATTCCCACCATCGCGGCCAGCCTGCAGGTATCGGTGCCCTCGGCCGGCCTGCTGGTCAGCCTGTATGCGCTCGGCGTGGCGGTCGGTGCGCCGGTACTGACCGCGCTCACCGGGCGCGTGCCGCGCAAGCAGCTGCTGCTCGGCCTGATGCTGCTATTTACCATCGGCAACCTGGTCGCCTGGATGGCACCCGGCTATGCCGCCCTGATGGCGGCGCGTGTGCTCACGGGCCTGGCCCACGGCGTTTTCTTCTCGATCGGTTCGACCATCGCCACCAGCCTGGTGCCGAAGGAAAAGGCGGCCAGCGCGATCGCACTGATGTTCACCGGCCTGACCGTGGCCCTGGTCACCGGCGTGCCGCTCGGGACCTTCATCGGCCAGCACTTCGGCTGGCAGGCGACCTTCCTCGCGGTGTCGCTGCTGGGGGTGGCGGCCATGGTCGGCAGCTGGATCCTGGTGCCGGCCCACATCGCGGGCAGCAAGCCTTCCAGCCTGCTGACCCAGCTTGCGGTCCTCAGGAAGCCTCGCCTGCTGCTGGTGTACGCGATGACCACGCTGGGTTACGGCGGTTCCTTCATCGCCTTTACTTACCTGGCGCCGCTGCTGCAGGAAGTCTCGGGTTTCAAGGCGTCGAGCGTGAGCCTGGTGATGCTGGTGTACGGCGTCTCGGTCGCGGCCGGCAATATCTGGGGCGGCAAGCTGGCCGATCGCAAGGGACCGCTGCCGGCGCTGCAGATCGTGTTCGCGCTGCTCGCGCTGGTGCTGCTGGCGCTTGTCTTCACTGCACCCAACAAGTGGCTGGTCCTGGGCACCGTGCTGGCCTGGGGTGCAGTCGCCTTCGGCAACGTGCCGGGCCTGCAGGTCTACGTGGTGCAACGCGCCGAACGGGATGCGCCGCAGGCGGTAGACGTCGCCTCGGGCCTGAACATCGCCGCCTTCAACGTCGGCATCGCGCTGGGCGCCTGGGGCGGCGGCCTGATCGTCGCCAGGCTCGGGCTGATGGCCACGCCCTGGATCGGCGCCCTGATCGTCGCCGGCGCGTTTGCCCTCACTACCCTTGCCCGTTACCTGGATCGGCGCGACGGCCTGCCCGCCAAAGCCTTCGCCCCGACCGCCGTCGTCACTCACTAATCTTCTCGACAAGGAATTTTCATGCACATGCCACAATTCGGCCTCGGCACCTTCCGCCTGCAGGGCCAGCAGGCCATCGACTCGGTCCGCGACGGACTCGCACTGGGCTACCGCCACATCGACACCGCCCAGATCTACGGCAACGAAGCGGAGGTCGGCCTCGCGCTGGCCGACGCCCGGGTTGCGCGCGGCGAGGTCTTCGTCACCACCAAGATCTGGACCGAGAACCTCGGCGCCGACCGCCTGGCGTCAAGCCTCGAAGAGAGCCTGCGCAAGCTGCGCCTCGAACAGGTCGACCTCACGCTGATCCACTGGCCTTCGCCCGGGGAGGCGGTGCCGGTGGCGGAATCGATGCAAGCCCTGCTCGCGGCGCGCGACGCGGGGCTCACCAGGGCGATCGGCATCTCCAACTTCCCGATAGCGCTCATGCGCGAAGCGATCGCCGCGGTGGGCGCGCACAACATCGCTACCAATCAGGTCGAGCTGCACCCCTACCTGCAGAATCGCAGGCTGGCCGCGTTCGCGCACGCAGCGGGCATCCACGTCACGGCCTACATGCCGCTTGCCTACGGCAAGGTGATGCTTGACCCGGTGATCGGCGCAATTGCCGCACGCCTGGGCGCGACGCCGGCCCAAGTGAGCCTGGCCTGGCTGATGGCCAAGGGATACGCCGTGATTCCGTCCTCGACCAGGCGCGCCAACCTGGAGAGCAACCTGAGGGCGCCCAGCCTCGTGCTGGAACGGGAGGACATTGCCGCGATCGATACGCTGGACCGAGGCGAACGGCTGGTCAGCCCCGAGTTCGCACCGGAATGGGACTGAGCGCTATTCGTCCAGCTCGGGATAGTGGCGGAAGATCCCGTTCTGGTTGAACGGGATGCGCCGCGGCGAAGCCAGGTAGGCCGCGATGTTGGGACGCGCCGCCACCCGGTCGCGCAGGGCGCCAAGTGCCGGGTAGTCGCCCTCGAGGCGCTTCATCGCGTTCGGGAAGGCATAGCGCAGGCCCTCGATCACCTGGAACAGCGACAGGTCGGCATAGGTCGGCTTGTCGCCCACCAGCCAGTCGCGCGGCTCGGGGTTGCTCAGCAGGCGCGAGAAGTAGCCGAAGAACTTGGGCAGGCGCGTCTCGATGAAGTCGGCGGCGCGGCGCTGCGCTTCCGGCTTCTGGTCTTCGTAATAGAGCGAAGTGGCGATCGGGTGGTGGGTGTCGTGGATCTCGGTGACCAGGTCGGCGATGGTCAGCTGGAGCTGGTGGGTCCAGAGACGGCCGGCCTCGATGCGTGGCGCCAGGCCGTGCTGTTCGCCCAAATACAACAGGATGTTGGCGACCTGGCCGATCGTCAGCTCGCCCGCGCGCAGGAAAGGCGGCGCGAACGAAGGATGCGCTTCCGTTTCCAGGGCCGACATGAGCAGGTCCATGCCGCCTTCGCGACGCGCCACGTCCACATAGTCGGCTCCGGCTTCTTCCAGGGCGAGCCGGACGAACTCCCCGCGTCCCTGAATACCCGGCCAGTAAAAAAGTTCATACGCCATCGTGCACCTCCGGTCTGCTTCGGTCTGGCGCAATTATCGATGATGAATCAGAAGCGTGTCGCCCCATAAACATGGTAATCTTGATTGCCTGTCAGGCGAAAACAAAAAGTCGCAAAAATCGCATAAAGCCGATCCGAGAGAGAGACAACATGAACGCAAGCCTTCCCTGCGGTTTCATTCACCTATCCATCCTCCCTCCCTATTCCGCAGGCAGTAGTTAGCCTCCCGGCCAATTGCATGGCAGAATGTGATTTTCTGCCGTGCAAGCCCGCAGTATTGGCGGGCATCCAAGATAAAGACAGTGGCGCCATCCCGGCGTCCGCAACTTTACGCCGACTGGAGCGCTCACATGATCTTCGCTCACCTGACAAGACACTGGCTCGCAAGGCGCAGCCAGTACACGCCCGCTTCGTGGATGCTGAGCATCGTGCGCAGCCTGCGCGTGCTGCGCTACTGGCGCGAGCACCAGGCCCTGTGCCGCCTCGACCTCGTGCGCCGTTTCGTGGCGGCCGCTCCCAGCGACGACCTGTTCCACCATCTCAGCCACCGCAGCTACCTGTCGAAAGACCTCACTGCGCGCCAGCGCGTGCAGTGCGTGCTGTCGCATTACCGCTTCGAAGACGCCGCCTTCAGCAACGCCTATCACCAGGCGGTGTATGGCGGCGGCGGGCTCACGTTGTGGCAACACGACACCGGCGAGCACAATTTCGTCCTGCGCCTCGAGACGGCGCCGCGCCACGATGCCGAGGGCGACCTCACCATTTCGCTGGTCGCCGACGGCAAGTACCTGCATCGCCTGTCCTACACCTGGGTCGACGGCCAGCTGGCGGGCAGTAATCTGCCGACCGTGCCTTTCGTCACCCGCAACCAGGGACGCTGGACGGATTCCGGCGCCGCCTTCGACGCCTTCGAAGAAGCCTTTCCCAACAACTCGCCCAGCTTCTTCTGCTTCGCCGCGATGCAGGGCGTAGCGCAGGCGCTCGGCATCGACCAGGTGGTCGCCATCAAGTGCACCTCGCACATCGCCTACGATCCGCTCGACGTCAAGCACTTCGAGAATGCCTACGACGGCTTCTGGCGCATCCTGGGCGGGGTCGAGATGCCCGGCCGCAGCTACCTGATCCGCCTGCCCTTCTACCTCAAGCCGCTGGCCGACATGCCGTCCAAGCACCGCAAGCGCGCCGCCCAGCGCCGCGAATTCTGGCGCGCCATCGGCGACTCCACCCGCACCACGATCCTGCGCCACATGGTGCCTGCCGCCAGCGTGCAGGCGCACGCAGTGGCGGGGGCCACGGCCGAAGCCTGAGAAGCCCATGCGGCTGCTCGGTCCTTCGTTCGGGCTCGGGGCCGTTCTGGCGGGCGCCATGCTGCTCGGCGCTGCGCCGGCAAGCGCCCAGGGACCGACCTTCCCGGGCCTGGTCAGGCTCGACGCCTTGGTCTACGAAGCGGTGACGGCGCAGGCGCCGAGAGGCGTCAGCCGCCTCATCCTCACGCCGATCGAGGGCGGCGCGGTGGCGCTCGACTTCCGCATCGTCGCCCCCAACCCGACGCAGCACAAGGGCCACATCCAGGGGCTTGCCACCCGCGAGGGCATGCGCTACACCCTGAAGGCGGCCAACTTCATCGAAGACGGTTCGCTCGACGATCCCAAGCCATGCACGCTGCTCATCGAAGCGGATGCAAACCGCGCCCGGGTCGTGAGTGCCGAGCACTGCAGCGGCTTCCATGGCGCCGCCGCCAGTTTCATGGAGCAGGGCCAGGACCTGGTCCGGGTGCCCTGAGCGAGGACGTGCTCAGGATGCCGGCGATGCCGGTGACCGCGCCGCCCTGGTCCACGATCGCATGGGCGAAGACGTCGACCCAGCGCAGGTCCGCCCCTTCGACCCGGAAGCGGATTTGCTGCCGACAGTATGCCAGTTCTCCCCTGACCAGAGGGCGGAGCAATTCCCGTTTGCGTTCGCGGTCTTCGGGGTGAACGTAGTCGAAGCAAGACCTGCCGAGGGAGGCGGCGACCGGAAAGCCGGTGAGCGTTTCCCAGGCGGCATTCAGGAACACCCAGTGTCCCGCTTCATCGGCCTGGAACACGACTTCCTGCAGGTCGTCGAGGACGCTTTCGGCACGCGCTTCGTTGGCATGATCGAGCATGTGTAGGTTCATTGGGGTTCACGCCTGGTAAGGGAGTGCCGGTTGGCGCGCCGCATCCGCCTCGTCCAGCTGGAAGATGCCGACCACGGCATTGAGCTGCGCCGCCTGGACGCGCAGCGATTCCGCTGCGGCCGCCGCTTCGTCGACCAGGGACGCGTTCTGCACCGTCATCTCGTCCAGGCCGGCGATGGCGCTGTCCACGCGTTCGATGTCGGCGCGCTGCGAAGCGGTGGCGCTGCTGATGTGGCCAATGATGCCGGTGACGCGATGCACCCCCTCGACCACCCGGCGGATAGTGCCGCCAGCCTGGCCCACCAGCGCGGCGCCGGCGTCGACCTTGGCGACCGAATCCTCGATCAGTGCCTTGATTTCCTTCGCCGCGGCGGCCGAACGGTGCGCCAGGTTGCGTACTTCGCCGGCAACGACCGCGAAACCGCGTCCCTGTTCGCCCGCCCGCGCCGCTTCCACGGCCGCATTCAGCGCCAGGATATTGGTCTGGAAGGCGATGCCGTCGATGACCGAAATGATGTCAACGATCTTTTTCGAGGACGCGTGGATCAGTTCCATCGTCGCGACCACCTGCTCGACCGCCGCCCCGCCCTCTTCCGACACGACCGATGCCGTTCCGGCAAGTTCACTGGCCTGCTGCGCATACCCCGCGTTCTGCTGCACGGTCTCGACCAGGTGAGACATCGAGCTGGCTACCTGGGCCAGCGCGGCGCCCTGCGTTTCGGTACGCCTGGACAGGTCGCCGTTGCCAGTGGCGATCTCGGACGAGGCCGCGGCGATCGCCTCGGTCCCCTGGCGCACCTTGGTCACGATGTCGGACAGTTCGCCGCGCATGGTCGCCATCGCCTGCATCATGCTGCCGGCGCCCGCGCGCGAGATGTCCACCGGATGGTACAGGCGACCTTCGGCAATGGCGCGCGCCACGCTGGACGCCTGCGCCGGCTCCCCGCCCAGCTGGCCTAGCAGGCTGCGCACGATCACCATGCCGACCAGGGCGCACAGGACCACCGACACCGCGCTCAGGCCCGAGATCCAGTAGCGCGCGCCGGCGGCCTCGGCTTCGGTGGCCGCGCTGGTGTCCGCATTGCGCTGCTGCAGGGCATGCACCAGCACGTCGATGTCGGCAACGATCCGGCGGCGCAGGGGACTGCACTCCTCGACCAGGAACAGGCCGAAGGCTTCCATGTCACCGGACGCCCGGTAGGCCTTCGGACGCTCCAGCTCCCTGGCCATGGCCAGCATGCCTTCCTTGACCTTGCGGTACTGCGGCTCCTGGCCCAGCACCGGATCCAGGCGCGCCAGGGCCGCCAGGTAATCCGTCTTGAATGCCTCGACCAGGTCGAGTTCGCGGCGCGCGGAGGCGTCGTCCTTGAAGATGTAGGCGTTGCGCGCGGCGATGCCGGTCTGGGCCAGCGCTTCGCGGGCAGCGTACAAGGGCTCGAGCTGCTCGTTGCGCACCGTGTTCGAGGCATGCAGGGCGCCCTGGATACTGTTGACGCGGCTGATCGAGAAGACGGCCAGGATCAGGGTGATGGCGAGGACCAGTCCGAATGCGAGGTAGAGCTGCCTGGCGATACCGCTATGTTGTAGGAAATTCATGATCGATATGGAGTTGTTTGTTCTGCTCGTCATTTTAATCATATTTGAACAGAGATTTCCAAGCGTCAACAAAATATATCGAATTTATCGATTTACGTTGGGTTTACGCACTGCGATCGGAGTGGCTTCCCAGACGGTTCCTTGTTGCCAGATTCGCCACGGCCGCCATCGTCCGTGGTACACTGCCGCCTCGCTAGGGGTCCTGGTGCGCGTTCAGAACGCGCTGCCGGGTGAGAGATACCCTTCGTACCTGATCTGGATAATGCCAGCGAAGGAAAGCGCAACGCAGTGCCCATTCTTGTTTGCCCTTCCCCCACGTTGGCTCCGGCTTTTTGATTAAAAGCAGCGCGCCATGTTTCGTGCGCGGCGCGCGAAGACGAGCAAACCCATGACATTCAACCTGAAGCATTCCGTCCTTGCCTGCGCCATCCTGCAGGCCTTCTCCACGAGCGCCTCGGCCCAGCAGGACCAGGGCGTGACCTCGGTGGTCGTTACCGGCAGCCGCGGGGTCACCAGCGACCGCGCCAGCATCGGCGGCTTTTCGGAGACGCCGCTGCTCGACACCCCGGCCTCGATCACGGCGATCAGCCGCACCCAGATGCTGGACCTGTCGATCCGCAGCGCCACCGACGCGGCCCGCTTCGACGCCTCGGTCGGCGACGCCTATAACGCCATCGGCTACGCCGAGCAGTTCTCGATCCGCGGCTTCGCCCTCGACAACGCGACCAGCTACCGCAAGGACGGCATCGCGATCCCCGCCGACACCCAGATCCCGCTCGAGAACAAGGAACGCATCGAGATACTGCGCGGCCTGGCCGGCCTGCAGGCGGGCGTGGCGGCGCCGGGCGGCATGGTCAACTTCGCTACCAAGCGCCCGACCAATACGCCGCTCCGTTCGGTGCTGGTGGGTGCGGGCGAGCGCGGCACCGTGCACGGCTCGATCGACCTGGGTGGGCGCCTCGAAGACCGTCGCTTCGGCTATCGCATCAATGCCGCTGCGGAGGACCTGAAATCGTATGTGCGCGGCGCCGACGGCGAGCGCCAGTTCGTCTCCAGCGCCTTCGACTGGCAGATCAGCCCCGATGCGCTGCTGCAGTTCGATGTCGACCACCAGCACAAGTCGCAGATCACCGCGCCCGGCTACCAGCTGCTGCGCAACGAAACCCTACCGACCGGGATCTCGGCCAAGACCCTGCTGAATAATCAGCGCTGGACCAAGCCGGTGGAAACCGACAGCAGCAACCTGGGCCTGCGCTTCGAGTACCGTCTCAGCCCCGACTGGACGGCGACGATCACGGCCAACAAGCACTGGTTCAAGCGCGACGACTACACCGCCTTCCCCTACGGCTGCAGCAACGAAGGCGACGGCTTCTATCCGGGCTACTGCTCGAACGGCGACTACGACGTCTACGACTACCAGAGCGTCGGCGAGCGCAAGAACCCGTGGGGCGCGCAGGCCATGCTGCAGGGCCGCTTCGCGACGGGTGCCGTACGCCACCAGCTGACCGTCGGCGCTTCCATGTCGGAGCGCCACGACAGCTTCGGCGAATACGTCTACGACTACGCCGGCTCCAGCAACATCTACAACAACCAGCTGGTCGATCCGGCCCCGGGCAATCCGCGCACCGGCCCCGTGATGGAGCGCCGCAGCGACCGCGAAAGCGCCCTGTTCGTGCAGGACGTGGCGACGCTGACCGAACAGCTCACGCTGCACGCCGGCCTGCGCTGGACGAAGCTCAAGCGCGACGAGCTGGCCGAGATCGAGCAGGGCTGGGTGCATGCGGACGATTCCTTCGTGCTACCGAGCGTGGCGCTGGTCTACAAGCCGGCGCGCGACTGGACCATCTACGGTTCGGTGAGCCACGGCCTGCAGCATGGCGGCATCGCCGAGATGGGCACTGCCAACGAAGACACCGTGCTGCCCCCTGGCCGCTCCAAGCAGATCGAAATCGGTGTCAAGGGTGTGGTGAACGAGGCGCTGATGCTGTCCGCCGCCGTGTTCGACATCAGGCAGGGCCTGGAATACGTCAACGCCGCCAACCTCTTCGTGCGCGCCGGCCAGCAACGCCACCGCGGCGCTGAATTCTCGGCGCAGGGCAAGCTGAATGCGGACCTGAACTACAGCCTGTCGCTGATGGCGCTCGACGCCAAGCAGACCGGCACCGGCGACGCCGGCGTCGAGGGCAAGCGCGTGACCAACGTGCCGGAATTCCGTTCGACCGCCTGGGTGGAGTATGCGGTGCCGGCGCTGGCCGGGCTGAAGGTGGACGCGCTGTGGCAGTACTCGGGCAGCAAGGCCTTCGATCCGGCCAACCGTGCGGTCGTGCCGGGCTACCACGTGGCGGGCCTCGGCGCGTCCTACGCGCTGCGCCTCGCCGGGATGAACACGATTCTGCGCGCGCGCGTGGACAACGTGTTCGACAAGTTCTACTGGCGCGACGTCACGCAGTCGCTGGGCGGCTACCTGCTGCCTGGCGCGCCGCGGACCTTCCGCGTGACGGCGCAGTTCGACTTCTAAACAGCCGCGCTGTCGTAGGGTGGGCGGGTCTCCCGCCCACGCGGTGATAGTTGGATCATGTGCGGCCGTGCCGAATGATCTTGCTGATGGTCGACCGCGTGGGGTGATTCGGGCCAGTGGCCCGAATCACGAGCCGCCCACCCTACGAAAACTGCGCAAGCCCCGCCTTAGTCCGCCAGGTCCGCCAGCTTGCCCAGGCAACGGCGCTGGAAGCCGTTCAGTCCCGTGGTGACGAAACTGTCGTCATCCTCGATCACGCTGGCATCCAGCAGCAGGCGCAGCTTGGCGATGCGGTCGCCCTGGGCCACCGCCTGCGCCGAGTTCGACGCATCACGTGCGCCCGCCTGCGCGATCGCATCGACTACCTCGGGCGGGAAGTCCCAGTGCCTGGCAATCACCGACGACAGGCGGCGGCTGGCGGCGAACAGCTCGAGGCCGAAGGTACCGGAACCCGGCACCTTGCCCTCGCAAACCCGGTCGGCCACCTGGAACGCGACCTGCAGGCCCACGTTCTGCATCAGGCCCGCCAGATAGGATTCGAACACGCCTGCGGACAGTCCCGGCGCCATCACGCTGGCCGCAAAGGCGCAGCGCTCGGAATGGCGCCACACGTTCGGGGCCACCTGGCGCGCCACGCCCTGCACCTTCACCCGGACCAGCGGACGGATCGCGATGCGCGCCAGCAGCATGCGCAGGCCGTTCAGGCCGAGCATGGTGACGGCGCCGTCGAGGGTCTCGATCGGCGTTGCCGGGCGGTAGTAGGCGCTGTTGGCTTCGCGGATGACTTCCGCCACCAGCACCAGGTCGCGCCCTACCTCGGCGGACAACGCGGCGGTCGAGATGTTTTCGTCGGAGAGCGCGCCCAGCAGCTGGGTTACCAGTTCCGGCACCCGCGGCACCAGCCCGGAGGCATTCTCCGGATGGTCCGCCAGGGCGCGTACCTCGGCCAGGATCTGTTCTTCGACTTCCGGGCTGGCGTTGGTGCCGCTCGAGGCAACCAGCCAGCGGTAAAAGGCGGAGTCGACGTCCGCCGCCATGTCTTGTTCGCTCACCGCCGCCAGGTCGGCAGCAATGACAGCGTCAGTCTCCTTGTCGGCCGAGCCGAGCAAGCGGCCAATCCATTTTTTCACAACACACCGCCATCGTTATTGTAAAGACAGGTAACTATTTTAATACCATTAGGCAATGAATGGTAAATTGAGAAAAGTTTTCTGTCGATCTATATCAATAGCGAGGGTCAATTTCTACCGCGGGACCCAGGAGCGCCTCGGCCTGCGCCATCCGTGCCTCCAGGCTGCCCGCCAGCAGGACATAGGGAATCGCGCGCAGCTCCAGCGTCTCGACCAGCATGCGGTGCACCTTCTGGCGCACCTCTTCGGATTCACGCTGCAGACCGTCCGGTTCCCACGGGCTGTCGGGCGCCGTGACAAAGGTCCAGGCGTAGTCGTGGCGACTGTCCAGACGCGCCAGCTGCGGATCGACGCGGCCCCAGTACTGGCGGCTGTACAGCGCCGTCATCAGGGGGGTGGTGTCGCAGAACAGGAAGCGGGTCGCACGCTTGGCCGCCTCCATCTCGCGCTCGCGCTGGGTGCGCGCGATTGGGTACTGGTCGCTTTCGAAGGGCACGCGCGCCTGGGTATCGACGAACTCGCGCAGGTATTCCGGCACCCAGACGGTAGCGTAGCGGACCGCAAGATGTTCGGCCAGGGTCGATTTTCCGGACGATTCGGCGCCCAGGATCGCCACCCGCGCCACCTGCCCGCTCACGCATCCCTCCGCGCGATGTTGGACCAGGCGCGCCAGCCGGTCCATGCCAGCACGACGAACACCGCATACAGGAACGCGGTCAGCATCAATCCCTTGTACACGTACAGGCCGACGTAGAGCACGTCCACCACGATCCACACCAGCCAGTTCTCGACCTTCTTGCGGCCCAGCAGGAGCTGTCCCACCAGGCTGCCCGCGGTCAGGAAGCCGTCCGCGTGCGGCACGTCGGTGTCGGTCAGGTGGTCCAGGAAGCTTGACAGCAGCACGAAGCCGGCCAGCCATGCGGCGATGGCCCAGCCCCATGCGGCGCGCTTCAGGCGCGTCACCACCAGCGGCTGTTCGCCGGCGCCGTGCAGCCACTGGTACCAGCCCCACACCGAGGCCGCGATGAACACGAACTGCAGGCCCATGTCGCCATACAGCTTGGCCTCGAAGAAGACGGCGGCGTAGGTTGCCGAGGAAGCGATCGAGAACAGCCAGGCCCAGTGCTTCTGGCGGATGTTGAGGGCCACGGTGGTCACCGCCAGCAGGAAGGAAACGAGTTCCAGCGGCGTGGTCGTGAGTCCGGCAAGGGTGAGTGTGTCGTTCATGTGCTCGAATGGGAAGACGCCGGATGGTAACAGCAAAAAGGCCGTGGCGCTTGTTGCCGCCACGGCCTTTTCCCGATCGGGTTCCCGCTTACTTCTTCGGGTACTTGATCGTCATTTCCTTCAGCAGGTTGTCGGCATGGTCGACTTCCTTCATCACCCACAGCATGTAGCGGATGTCGACGTGGATCGCGCGCGTGATGGCGCTGTCGAAGTACCAGTCCTTGGTGATCGATTCATAGGTCGAGTCGAAGTTCAGGCCCACCAGTTCGCCGCGCTTGTTCATCACGGCCGAACCCGAGTTGCCGCCGGTGGTGTCGGCGCTCGACAGGAAGTTGACCGGCACGGTGCCCAGCACCGGGTCCTTGAACACGCCGTAGCGTTTCGCCTTGATCGCGTCGAGCAGTGCGTTCGGTGCGATGAACGGATCCTTGCTGGTCGCCTTTTCGACAATGCCTTCCACGGTGGTGAACGGCCCCTTGACCAGGCCGTCGCGCGGCGCGTACGGCGCCACGGTGCCGTAGGTCACGCGCAGCGTCGAGTTGGCATCAGGGTAGACCGGCTTGCCCTGCGACTTCTTCCAGGCGATGACGGCCGCCATGTACTGCGGGATCACGCGTTCGAGGTTGCCGTCGATCTCGTTGCGGCGGTTTTCCAGGCCCATGCCCGTGTCATGCAGGCGCACGGCGAGCTGGATGAACGGATCGTTCGACTTGCGGAAGGCCTCCGGGTCCTTGCCGATCCAGGCCAGGCGCTTGGCGGTGTCGTCCATGTCGGTCGCCTTGTACATCGCGTTCAGCGCGGTCGGCGCCGGCAGCAGCGCGTCCAGGCCCTGCGGATGCACCCGGGCGTCGATGCGCGCGTAGCGCGCCAGCGCGGCGCCCCAGCGTGCTTCGTCGACCTGCGGCACGAAGGACTGCTCCAGGCGGGTCAGGCGCGCCTTGATGAAGGAGAGGTCGCGTTCCTGGTAGCCGGCTTCGCGCTGGGCGTCCGGCTTCTGGCGCTCCAGCGCCAGGCGGTACAGGGTGCGCGCACTTTTCAACAGGTCGCTGTGGGTCGCCTCAGCCCAGGCGCCCTCCTGGCGCGAGGCCGCCATGTCCTGGGCGATCACGTTGTCCAGCTCGAGCAGCAGGTTCTTCGATCCGCTGCCGCCATGCTGCTTGTGCCAGGCACGGAACTCGGCATCCTGCACGTCCTTGATGGCGGCGATGTCCTTGCGCGCGAAGCCGTCCAACAGGCCCTGGGTCTTCTTGAGCACGTTGTTCAGGCTCTTGGCAACGCTGGCGTAGCGCACGTCCCAGGCCGGGTTGCCCATGGTGGCGGCCGAGATCACCGACAGGTCGGCGGTGATGGCAGCGACCTTGGCCGGGAAATCGACGTCGCGCGCGAAGCGGATTTCGCTCGGCAGCTTATAGCGGCTGGTGCGGCCCGGGTAGCCGGCCAGCAGGATCGGATCGCCGTTCTTCAGGCCTTCGCTTGATACCACCAGGAAGTCCTTCGATTTGTAGGGCACGTTGTTCGGCGACGGATCGGCCGGGCGGCCGTCCGGGCCGACGTAGGCGCGCAGGAAGGAGTAGTCGCCGGTCTGGCGCGGCCACTCGTAGTTGTCGATGTCGCCGCCGAAGTTGCCGATGCGGTCCGACGGCGCGTACACCAGGCGCACGTCGCGGATCATCAGCTGCTTGATGCGGTAGTACTCGAGGCCGCGGTGGAAGGCCGGCACCGAGCAGCGCACCGACTTGTCGGTCTCGCATTCGGCCACCAGGGCCTTGATGCGCGATTCCACCAGCTCGTGGCGCTCGCGGCCCGACATCGACGGCGACAAGCCTTTCAGGACGCGGTCGGTCACGTTCTCGAGCTTCTCGGTGACGTAGACCAGGGTATTCGGGCCGCCCGGCAGCTCCTCGGCGCGGCTCTTCGCCAGGAAGCCGTTCACGATGTAGTTCTTCTCGGGCGTTGCGTTGCGCTGGATGGCGCCGTAGGCACAATGGTGGTTGGTGACGATCAGGCCATTCGGCGACACGAAGGAGGCCGAGCAGCCGCCCAGCGAGACGATCGCGCTCATCGGGTGTTTGGTGAGATCGGCGAGCTTCTCGGCCGGGATGGTGATGCCGATGCGTTTGAGTTCGGATTTGAGTTGCGGCAGCTGGTGCGGTTGCCATTGGCCTTCATCGGCGGCAGCTAACGCCGCGACGCCCATCAGGGCGACCGGCAGGACAAACGATTTGAACAAAGTGGAACCCCAGGTGAATAAAAAGCAGCCCGGAGTATAACTTTCTTATATGTATGTCGGGGTCGTTTTTTGGCGTCTTGACAGGCTGCCGCAGCGTGCGGGCGGCAGCCCTGTCCTGCTTACTTCTGCTTGCGACGACGGGCCGCGAAACCGAGCGCACCCAGACCGAGGAGCGCCAGGCTGGCCGGTTCCGGCACCTGGGCGCCGGCGGTCTCGAAGTTGAAGTTCATGGTCTCTTCGCCGGTGAAACCGATGCGCACGTTGTCGACAAAGCCGCGGAAGGTTCCAGCCCAGCCGGAGCCGATGCCGAACTCGATGCCGAGGATGGCGGTCGATGTGCTGAGCCTATCGAAAGGCTGGGGAGTCGGCGTCACCGGCGTGGTGCCCGCTGCCCAGGCGTCCAGCGTCATGTCGTAGTCTTCGACAGTGGTGCCGACCGGCGAGAACTTACGCTGCCACCAGTAGTCGTCCTCCAGATCGCTGGAGACCCAGGCGTTCTGGATGGTGGCTCCATTGTAGACCTGCTCCCAGATCAGGTAGCCGCGGTCGCCGGCCGTGTTCTGGTTTCCGTCGGCGTCATACCAGAGGCGCATGGCGGGAGCCAGGTGCGGCGCCGAGCTGCCGGCGGCGCGGAACCAGTCGAGCCCGACCACATCCACATTACCCAGCGTGCGGCCGCTCACGAAGCCCCAGGAATAGGCGAAGTCGGCCTTGCCGCTGCCATCCGTCGACGACATTTCGACCGAGCCGTTGCCGTTGCGCGGATTGGCATTGGTGATCCCGGCGAAGGTATTCGAGGTGTAGCCATTGGACGTACCCCGGAAATTGGTCAGGTACCAGCTGTTCGCGGTCGGCATGGTGCCGACGCTGGTGACGGTGATGGTGGCAGCCTGGGCGGCGCCTGCGCCCAGCAGGGCGAGGACAACGGCGGAACGAAGCAGCGATTTCATGACATCTCCCTTGTTTTGATTGGAACGCAAGGGGATATGCAAAATGGATGCCAAGGAAACTTTATTGAGACATATCAACAACTTAACTGAATTGTTGGTGTAACAGAGTGACCGACTGTTAAATTTCCCGACAGCTCATCCTTGCATCTGGTCGGCGTTCCAGCCGCCGCCGAGCGACTGGATCAGCGCCACCGCCGCCGCCTGGCGGTCGGCCTGCACCTGCACCAGCGAACGGCGCGCGTTCAATGCCGTGGCCTGGGCCTGCACCACCTCCGAATAGCTGACCTGCCCGGCGCGGTAGCGGTTCATGATCTGCTGCTCCACCCGGTCGGCCGCCTCCGAGGCCACGCGCCGCAATTCCTGCTGCTGTTCCAGCACGCGCACAGTGGTCAACTGGTCTTCGACGTCGGCAAAGGCGTTCAGCACGGTCTGGCGGTAACGTGCCACGGCCGCCTGGTGGCGTGCCTCGGCGCCGGCCACGCTGGCGCGCGTGGCGCCGGCGTTGAAGATCGCCTGCGCCGCCGACAGGCCGAAGGACCAGGCGGCGTTCGAGGCCGAGAGCAAGTCCGAGACCCGGCTGCCGCCCGTGCCCAGCGAAGCGGACAGGCCGATGTTCGGGAAGTAGGCCGAGCGCGCGATGCCGATTTCGGCGTTGGCGGCGGCCACGTCGCGCTCGGCGGCGGCGATGTCGGGGCGGCGCTGCAGCAGCGTGGACGGCACCCCGACCGGGATCGCCGGCACCGTCACGCGCCACTCGGGCAGCGCGGCAAGCGTGAACTCGGCGGGCGCCTTGCCGACCAGGACCGCGATGGCGTGTTCGAACTGGGCGCGCTGGCGGTCGAGGGACAGCGCGTCGTTGCGCGCATTGGCCAGCTGGGTCTCGGCCTGCAGCACGTCGGTACGCGCGACGATGCCAACCTTATAGCGGTTCTGGGTGATCTGCAGCTCGCGCTCGTAGCCGGCGATGGTGCGGGCGAGCAGCGCACGCTGGGCATCGAGCGCGCGGATGGTGAAGTAGTTGGCGGCCAGCTCGCCCTGGGCCGACAGGCGTGCGCTGGCCAGGTCGGCAGCCGTCGCCTCGGCGCCCGCCTGGGCGCTGGTGACGCCGGCGCGCAGGCGGCCCCACACGTCGGGCTCCCAGCTGCCGCCCAGGTTCAGGCGGAAGGCATTGTCCGCACCCTGGTTGCGTACCCCGGAGCGGTCGCCGCTCAGGTTCAGGTTCACGCTCGGGAACAGCGCGGCACGCTGCTGTGCCACGGCGGCGCGCGCCTGCGCGTAGTTGGCGACCGCCACCGCCACGTTCTGGTTCGAGACTTCGACCGCGCCCGCCAGGTCGTTCAGCAGCGGATCGTTGAACAGCTGCCACCAGGGCCCGCGCTCGAGCGCGTCGGCGGGCGCCGCCGGCACCCAGCCCTGGGCTTCCTTGAAGGCCACGGGTTCCGGCGTCGACGGCCGCTGGTAGGCGGGACCAACGGCGCAGCCAGCCAGCAGGCTGGCGGCAAGGGCGATCAGGTGGAGGCGAGATACGGTATGGAGTCGCATGGCTGTCATTTATTTTGCTGGAATCGGATCGGCATCGGCGTGGCGGGTCAGCTCGTGCTCGTCCGCCTTCCTGGTGCGCAGCTTGTCGAGCAGGACGTAGACCACCGGCGTAGTGAGCAGGGTCAGGAGCTGGCTGGCGATCAGGCCGCCGATGATGGCAATGCCGAGCGGGCGGCGCAGCTCCGAGCCTTCGCCGAAGCCGATCGCCAGCGGCAGCGCGCCCAGGGCGGCGGCCAGGGTCGTCATCAGGATCGGGCGGAAGCGCAGGATGCAGGCCTCGCGCACCGCTTCCATCGCGGACAGACCACGGGCGCGCTCGGCCTCGAGGGCGAAGTCGATGATCAGGATCGCATTCTTCTTGACGATGCCGATCAGGAGGAAAACGCCGATCAGCGCGATGATCGAGAACTCCATCCGGAACAGCAGCAGCGCCAGCACCGCGCCCACGCCCGCCGAGGGCAGCGTCGACAGCACCGTCACCGGGTGGATCAGGCTTTCGTACAGGATGCCGAGCACGATGTAGATGACGATGATGGCGGCCAGGATCAGCATCGGCTGTTCCTTGTTCGATTCCTCGGCGGCGCGCGCCGTGCCCTGGAAGCTGCCGCGCACATTGGTCGGCATGCCGATCTCGGCTTCGGCGCTGCGCACCGCCTCCTGCCCGTCTTCCAGGTTGAAGCCCTGGGCCAGGTTGAAGGACACGGTGGTGGCCAGTTCGCCGTCCTGGTGGTTGACCGAGGTCGGGGTCGAGCTCTCGGCGAAGCTGGCGATCGCCATCAGCGGCACCATGGTGGTGGCACCGGAGGACAGGGCTGATCCGCTGGAGGGGTCGCGCGCCGCCGTCAGGTTGGTCGGGGCGGAGGGGGTGCCGCCTGCGGCGGTGGCGCTGGTGGATGTGCCGCCGGTGGACGCACCGCCGGTGGAGGTGCCGCCGGTGGAGGTGCCGCTTGTGGACTGGGTGCCGGACTGGGCTCCCGCGCCTCCGTTCCCGCGCGCCGGCACATAGACGTCGCGCAGGGCTTCCGGCGACTGCGCGTAGCGCTGGGCCACGCCCATGATCACGCGGTACTGGTTCAGCTCATCGTAGATATTGGCCACCTGGCGCTGGCCGAAGTTGTTGTACAGCGCGTTGTTGACGTCGCGCGTGCCGATGCCCAGGCGCGCCGCGGTGTCCTTGTCGATGGTGACGAAGGTCTCCACGCCGTTCTCGGCCTGGTCGGTATCGACGTCGACCAGGGCCGGCTGGCGCTTCATGGCTTCGGCCAGGCGCGTCGCCCATTGCTTCAGGTCGGCCGCGTTGTCGCTCTTGAGCGTGTACTGGTAAGTAGAGTTGCTGGAACGCCCGCCCATGCGCAGGTCCTGCACCGGATTCAGGAAGATCGACACCCCGGTCACGCGCGCCAGCCTGGGGCGCAGCCGGGCAATGACGGCCTGGCCGGTATCGCCTTCCGCGCGCTCGGCCACGGGTTTCAGGTTGATGAACATGAAGCCGCCGCCGGCGCGCCCGCCGCCGGTAAAGGCGACCACGGTATCGACCGCCGGGTCGCGCTTGATGATGTTGACCAGCTGGCGCAGCTTGCCCTGCATGGCCTGGAAGGAGATGCTCTGGTCGGCGCGGATGCCGCCGTTCAGCTGGCCGGTGTCCTGCTGCGGGAAGAAACCCTTGGGCGCGGCCGCGAACAGGTAGACGTTCAGGCCGACGACAAAGGCCAGGATGATCATCACCAGCAGTTTGCTGTCGAGCGCCCAGTCGAGCGCGTGCTCGTAGCCGCGCAGCACCTTGCCGAAGCCCTTTTCGGACCAGCGTGCGAGAACCCCGGGCTTCTTTTCCTTGTTTTCCTTGCGCAGCAGCCAGGCGCACATCATCGGCGTGGTGGTCAGCGAGATCACCAGCGAAATCATGACGGCCGCCGACAGCGTCACCGCGAACTCGCGGAACAGGCGTCCCACCTGCCCGCCCATGAACAGCAGCGGGATGAACACGGCCACCAGCGAGAGCGAGATCGACAGCACGGTAAAGCCCACTTCGCGCGCGCCCAGCAGCGCCGCCTTCATGCGGTCCATGCCGGCCTCGATGTGGCGTGCGGTGTTCTCCAGCACCACGATGGCGTCGTCCACCACGAAGCCGGTGGCGACCGTGAGGGCCATCAGCGACAGGTTGTTCAGGCTGAAGCCCAGCATGTACATGACGCCGAAGGTGCCCAGCAGCGATACCACCGTCGCGACCGCGGGAATAATGGTGGCGCGCACGCTGCGCAGGAAGACGCTGACCACCAGCACCACCAGCAGGATCGACAGCACCAGGGTGAATTCGATCTCGTGCAGCGAGGAGCGGATCGAGTTGGTGCGGTCCGAGGCCACCTGCAGGGTAACGTCACCCGGCAGCTGGGCCTGCAGCGTGGGCAGCAGCGCGCGCACGCCGTCCACGGTCTCGATCACGTTGGCGTCCGGCTGGCGCGTCACCAGCACGATCACGGCCGGCTGGCCGTTGAACAGGCCCAGGGTATTCACGTTCTCGACGCCGTCGATCACCTCGGCCACGTCGCGCAGGCGGATTGCCCCGCCGTCGCGCCAGGCCACCACCAGGTCACGGTATTCGGCCGCCTGCGGCCGCCCTTCTCCCTTGGCCGTGGTCGGCGCCGAATAGATCTGGAAGCGGTTGCCGCCGCCTTCGATCGCGCCCTTGGGGCGATTGGCATTGGTGGCCTGGATCGCGGCGCGCACGTCTTCGCTCGACAGGCCGTACTTGTTCAGCGCATACGGCAGCAGCTCGACCCGCACCGCCGGCAGCGAGCCGCCACCGATCTCGACCTCGCCCACGCCCTTGACCTGGGCCAGGCGCTGCTGGACCAGATTCGAGACGGACTCGTAGATCTGGCCGGGCGAACGGGTTTTCGAGGTCAGCGCCAGGATGATTACCGGCGCGTCCGACGGGTTGGCCTTGCGGTAGGTGGGGTTGCTGCGCAGCGTGGACGGCAGGTCGACGCGCGAGGCATTGATCGCCGCCTGCACTTCGCGCGCGGCGGAATCGATCTTGCGATTCAGGTCGAACTGCAGGCTGACCCGGGTCGAGCCATTGCTGCTGCTCGAAGTCATCTCGTTGACGCCCGCGATCACGCCCAATCGGCGCTCGAGCGGCGTGGCCACGCTCGAGGCCATGGTCTCGGGGCTGGCGCCGGGCAGCGACGCCGACACGGAAATGGTCGGGTAGTCCACCTGCGGCAGCGGCGAAACCGGCAGCACGAAGAAGGCCGCGATGCCGGCGAGCGCCAGCCCGATCGTCAGCAGGACGGTCGCGATCGGGCGCTCGACGAAGGGGCGTGACAGGTTCATGCGCCCACCTGCTCCGGCTTGTTCGGCGCCTTGCCGGTCCTGCGGCGCGCCAGGCGGTCGAACGCCAGGTAGATCACCGGCGTGGTGAACAGGGTCAGGAGCTGGCTGACAATCAGGCCGCCAAAGATGGCCAGGCCCAGCGGGCGGCGCAGCTCGGCGCCCTCGCCCCAGCCCAGCATCAGCGGGACGGCGGCGAACAGCGCGGCCAGGGTCGTCATCAGGATCGGGCGGAAGCGCAGCAGGGCGGCCTGGCGGATCGCGTCCAGCGGCGACTTGCCCTCGTCGCGCTCGGCCTCGATGGCGAAGTCGATCATCATGATCGCGTTCTTCTTGACGATGCCGATCAGGAGGATGATGCCGATGATCCCGATCACGCCCAGGCCCTGGCCCGTGATCCACAGGGCCAGCAGCGCGCCCACGCCGGCCGAGGGCAGCGTCGACAGGATGGTCAATGGGTGGATGTAGCTCTCGTACAGCACGCCCAGCACGATGTAGACGCAGACCACCGCCGCCAGAATCAGCCACAGCTGGTTCGACAGCGAGGCCTGGTAGGCGCCCGAGGCGCCCAGGAAGGTCATGCTGACGGAATTGGGCATCTTGATCTCTTCGCCCGCCTCGCGAATGGCGTCGACCGCGGTGCCCAGCTTGACGCCGTCGGCGGTGTCGAAACCGACGGTGGCGGCCGGGTATTGCGCCACGTGGGTGATCTGCAGCGGCGCCTCGGCCTGGCGGATGGTGGCCACCGCCGACAGCGGCGTCGGCTGGCCGGAGCCCGTGCGCAGCTGCAGGCGGCTCAGGGCTTCGATCGACATGGCTTCGTCCTGCTGGGCCTCGAGGATCACGCGGTACTGGTTGGTCTCGGTGAAAATGGTCGAGACGATGCGCTGGCCAAAGGCGCTGTACAGCGCGTCGTCGATCGAGGCCGCCGTGATCGACAGGCGCGAGGCGGTGTCGCGGTCGATGTCGATGTAGGCGGCCGAACCCACCGCGCCGGCATCGGTGGTGACGTTGCGCAGCTGTTTTTTCGTTGCCATCTGGGCGACGAGCTTGCGCGCCCACTCGTTCACGGTGGCGCTGTCGGCGCCTTCGATCGACAGCCGGTACTGGGTCGGGCCGCTCTCGGCGTCGATGGTGAGATCCTGGGTCGGCTGCAGGTACAGGGTCACGCCGGCCACGCTGGCCACGCGATTGCGCAGGCGCCCCATGATCTCTTCCTGGTCCCCACGCCCCTCGCGCTTCAGGTTGATCAGCATGGTGCCGGTATGCAGCATGGTGTTGTTGGCCGCGTCCACGCCCACGTAGGAGCTGACCGATTCCACCGCCGGGTCCTTCAGCACTTCGGCCACCGAGGCCTGCTGCAACCTGGCCATGTCGGCGTAGGAGATCGACTGGCGGGCCTGCAGGCGGCCCTGCAGCTGGCCGGTGTCCTGGGTCGGGAACAGGCCTTTCGGGATGATCATCCACAGCAGCGCGGTGAGGACCAGGGTGCCGAGGGCCACCAGCAGGGTCAGGCCCTGGCGCGCCAGCACCCAGCCCAGCGCCACGTCGTAGCGCTGGATCACACGGTCGAAGAAGGCCTGGGTGCGCTGGGCCAGGCGGCCCGGACGTTCTTCTTCGTGGCTCTTGAGCCAGCGCGCGGACATCATCGGCACCAGGGTCAGGGACACCACGGCGGAAATCAGGATCGTCACGGCGAGGGTCACCGCGAACTCGCGGAACAGGCGTCCGACCACGTCGCCCATGAACAGCAGCGGGATCAACACCGCGATCAGGGACACAGTGAGCGAAATGATAGTGAAGCCGATCTGGGTCGCGCCCTTGATTGCGGCCGCCATCGGCTTTTCGCCCTCTTCGATGTAGCGCGCGATGTTCTCGATCATGACGATCGCGTCGTCGACCACGAAGCCGGTCGCGATCGTCAACGCCATCAGCGAGAGGTTGTTCAGGCTGTAGCCCATCAGGTACATGATGCCGAAGGTGCCGATCAGCGAGATCGGCACCGCCAGGCTGGCGATCACGGTGGCGCGGATGCTGTGCAGGAAAGCGAAGATCACCAGCACCACCAGCACCACGGCCAGGATCAGTTCCATCTGCACGTGGTGGACCGAGGCGCGGATGCCGGCGGTGCGGTCGCTCAGCACGTCCATGCGCACCGAGGCCGGCAGACCCGCCTGCAGCTCGGGCAGGCGTTCGCGGATGCCGTCCACGGTGGCGATCACGTTGGCGCCAGGCTGGCGCTGCACGTTGAGGATGATGGCCGGCTTCAGGTTGGCCCAGGCGCCGATGCGCACGTTCTCGGCGCTGTCCACCACCTGGGCCACTTCCGTGAGGCGCACCGGCGCCCCGTTGCGGTAGGCGACGATCAGGTTCTTGTAGTCTTCCACCGTGACCAGCTGGTCGTTGGCATTGATCGCATACGAGCGCGTCGGGCCGTCGAAATTGCCCTTGGCGCTGTTGGCGTTGGCCGCCGTGATGGCGCTGCGCAGCGTGTCCAGGCCCAGGCCGTAGGAAGCCAGCGCCTCGGTATCGGCCTGGATCCGCACCGCGGGACGCTGGCCGCCGGACAGGGTCACCAGGCCCACGCCCGAGACCTGGCTGATCTTCAGCGCCAGGCGCGTATTGACCAGGTTCTGCACTTCGGTGAGCGGCAAGGTATCCGAGGTGATGGCCAGGGTCAGCACCGGCGCGTCGGCCGGGTTGACCTTGGCGTACACCGGGGGCGCCGGCAGGTCCGTCGGCAGCAGCGAGCCGCCGGCATTGATCGCGGCCTGTACCTCCTGCTCGGCCACGTCGAGGGTCTGGCCGAGGCCGAACTGCAGCGTCACCACCGAGACCCCGGCCGCGCTAGTGGAACTCATGCGTGTCAGGCCCGACATCTGGCCGAACTGGCGTTCCAGCGGCGCGGTGACGGTGCGCGCCATTACTTCCGGGCTGGCGCCCGGGTACAGGGTCTGCACCTGGATGGTCGGGAAGTCCACCTGCGGCAGCGCCGACAGCGGCAGGAAGCGGTAGCCGACCAGGCCCGCCAGCACGATCGCCAGCATCAGCAGCGCCGTGGCGACCGGTCGTTTGATGAATGGCGCGGAAGGACTCATTGGCCGGCCTCGATCATTGCTGCTGTCCCTGGCGTTGGCGACGTCCCTCACCCTGCCCCGCGCCGCCCTGTCCGCCGCGTGCGCCCTGCGGCCGATCACCCGGCAGCGTCACCTTGGCGCCGTCGCGCAGACGGTCCGCGCCTTCAGTAATCACCTGCTCGCCGGGCTTCAGGCCGGTGGCGATCTGCACCTTGTCCACCGTCGCCTGCCCGCGCGTGACGGCGCGCTGCGACACCGTCTTGTCCTTCGCATTCAGCACATACACGAAGTCGCCGTTGGCGCCATGGCGCAGCGCCGTCACCGGCACCACCACCGCGTTCTCGATGGTGTCGAGCACCAGGCGCAGGTTCACGAACTGGCTCGGGAACAGCTTGTTGTCCTGGTTGGTGAAGCGCGCCTTGGCGCGCACGGTGCCGGTCTGGACGTCGACCTGGTTGTCGAGCGCGATGAAGCTGCCGTTGGCGAGGACGTCGGTGCGGGTGCGGTCCAGGGCCGTGGCCGGCAGCTTGGCACCCTGCGCGATGCGCTGCTGCATGGCAGGCACCTGGTCTTGCGGGACCGTGAATTCGACGTCGATCGGCGACAGCTGGGTGATCACCGCGACGCCGTTGGCGTCGCCCGTGCTGACCAGGTTGCCGATATCGACCGTGCGCAGGCCCACCCGGCCCGAGATCGGCGCCTTCACCTGGGTGTAGCCGACATTCAGCTGGGCCAGGCCCTCGGCCGCGCGGTCGGTCGCGACCGTGCCCTCCAGCTGCTTGACCAGCGCCGCCTGCGTATCGACTTCCTGGCGCGCGATCGACTCCTGTTCCAGCAGGGTGCGATAACGGCTCAGGAGCAGGCGCGCATTCTCGAGCTGTGCCTCGTCGCGCTGGCGCTGGCCGCGTGCCTGCAGCAGCGCCATTTCGAAGGGACGCGGATCGATGGTGGCCAGCACCTGGCCGGCCTTGACCGCCTGCCCTTCGCTGAACAGGATCTTCTGGACCACGCCCGCGACCTGCGGCCGCACAGTGGCCGTCGCCGCCGGCACCACGGTGCCGAGGGCATCGATGTTGACCGGGATGTCGGTCTGTTCGGCGGTCGCGACGCCAACCGTGGTGGCTGGCGCGCCGCGCCCGCCGAACAGACCGACATCCCGGTCAACAT
>NZ_JAJFEQ010000016.1 GCF_020707265.1 Massilia sp. IC2-477 | reverse complement strand
CGGGGTCGGTGCCGGAGCGGTGGTCGTGGTATAGGCAACCGCCAGGATCGACGAGGTCACCGACGGTGCTGCGGTCTCGGTGACTGCATTGAAGGCCAGCGGCGAACCGATGTCGGCGCGCGCCACGTTCACGGTCGCCACGCCGGTGCCCTTGGCGTAGGTCACGGTCTTCACAAAAGTCCATGCCCAGGAACCGTTACTGCCCGAGTAACGGTACAGGCGGCCGTTTTCGATCATGTAGTTGGCGCCGACGCCATATACCGAATAGCCGGTGCCGGTGCTGCGGTCGGAATCGACGTAGACACGCACCCAGGTCGGGGTGCCCGAATAAGCGATACGGAAATACGCAACGGTGCTATTCGCGGTCACGGTGGCCGAGGTGGCAGCGGCCAGGACGGGAGCAGTAGCCATTGCAGCTGCGGCGGAACCCGCGCTCAGGGCCAAGGGAGCGGCGATCAGGCCAGCGTAGACGAGAGCGACATTGATCTTGCGACGAGCGGGTGCAGCAGACTTTTGAGTGTGAATCATTTAAAACTTTCGAAATTCTAAAAACTGAGGACGAGACAATCCCTCCGCCTCTCGCGCCAATGCGAGTGGCAGGCGATTGCAGGAACTACGGAAAAGAAAGGAACTGAACGATGACGTCAGTTCACGGCGAAATTACCTGGAGGCAGGCGCCGTTTGCGAAAAAGAAAGCATTGCTGAATCTGCTTCTTCATTCTTTGCAGCAGGCTCCTTCGAGCTTCGGACGCCTAACTGGTATTTCGGGTGAAACGTTTTGCGTGTTGTCATGAAAGTTCCTCACTTTCAAATGGAAGGAGTAGCTAAGACTTTCCTCCAGGCGATTAAGTTCCGCAAATCAAAAAAATTTTTTCCTTTGCGAAAGTTTAATACTGCTGAGTCAGGAGAAATATTTCTTTCAGTCAAATCCAATTACCATTTTACTCATTGGTAAATATTTCCAATGTTCAATTGTATTTATAATAGTTTCTATTGCCGAGATAATCTTGCCGATTACGATGCAGCATTATTTGAGGGAATCAGGACGCCTGAATGGCAGGACGCGACGCCGAGGCGTGCGAGGAAGGACGGCACTGGGAACGCGGAGAGGATGGCGAACAGCCGGGTTGCGGCATCGGTTCGCTGCGCGGAGAGCCCGCCTTGACGGCGGGTCAGGTAACTCAGCCAGGCTCGGTGGCGGCGTGCCGGCGGCTGCGCGCCGCGTCCGGCACGGCGACTGGGCCCGGCAGGAACAGGGCTTCCCACATACCTGCAATCTTGTCGATCGAAAAACGCTCACGTGCGTCGACCGCACGGGCGGCAAAACGCTCGCGCAGCCGGCTATCGCGCATCAGGCTGTCGAGCGCCGCTTCCATCGCCACGCAATCGCCCGGCTGGACCAGGAAGCCGTCGACGCCGTGGCGGATGATGTCGCGCGGCCCGGTGTCGCAATCGACGCTCACGGCTGGCAGGCCATAGGCCATCGCCTCTGCCAGCGTGTTCGGGAAGCCCTCGAAGTGCGAACTCATCGCATTCAGGCTGGCGCGCGCATACCAGTCGCCCACATTGCCCACCCTGCCGGGAAAGACAACCCTCCCCGCCAGGCCGGCGGCCAGCGCCTGGGCCTGCAACTCAGCGCGCAGGGGCCCGTCGCCCAGGATCACCAGGTCCCAGTCGGGATGGCGCGGCGCCAGCCGCGCGAAGCTGGCGACCAGGCTCGTGAAGTTCTTCTCTTCGCTCAGGCGCCCGACCGCCAGCAGGACGTGGCGCCCCGGCGGGCAGGCATTGGCAGGGTCGCTGAGCGGCTCCCCCTTCGGCAGCGGCCAGCACACCGGATTCGGAATGACCGGCACCCGGCGCGCACGCGTGTGCGTGCTTAGCCAGTCGGCGCATTCGCTGGTGAGCGCCACCACCGCGGCCAGGCGCGCGTAGGCGTGGCGGCGCAGGGTCTCCCACACGATGCCCAGCGGGGCCCTGGCCGGGAAGTTATGCTCGGAACCAATCGCGAGCAGTTCAGGCATGCCGCGCGCCGCGAGCGCCAGCACCACACTCGCCGTCTGCATCACCGACAGGGCGACGTCCGGCCGCAGGCGCCGCAGCTCGCGGCGCAAGCCCTGCACCCGGCGCGCGGTGCGCCAGAACCCGGCCAGCAGGTTGCCCTTGCCGCCGGCCAGGTTCAGGGCGATGCGCAGCACACGGGGATCGAGCCGGTAGAAGTCGTTTTCTTGCGGCGCCACCGTCACCAGCGTGACCTCCCAGCCGATACCGGCCCAGTGGTTGGCCAGGTTGGCAGCAACCCGTTCGGCGCCGCCGTTTTCCAGCGAGTGGATATAGATGAGCAATCGCATTGTTCGTCACCTGCTGCTGTCGGTTGGTGGCCTGGGCGTGGCGGGAACCGGCGGGCCGACGCGGAAACCCCGGGGCAGCGTCGCCAGCCTGCCCAGCCTGGCGAGCCCGGGCTCGACCCACACCGTCCCGCCTGCCGTACTGGCGGAGGTATTGGTCAGCAGCTCGCCCCGGAATGGCCCGAGCACACGGCCGCGCAGGACGATCCGGTCCCAGCGGCGCGCGGTGCTGGTTTCGATCCGCTCGTCCTCGTGGTCGAACACGAACAGGCGCCGCACGCGCGCCATGTTGAACACCTCGACCGTGGCCTCGATGTCGCGCATGCTGCCTTCGGGCTGCGCGCCCTGGTGATAGAAGTGGACGTAGCTGCCGTGGATGCAGTCGCCCGACACGCTGACCTTCACCCGCACATTCTCGACGTCGCCGGAACTGGCGCCACTCGAGACCAGGGCCACCAGGCCATTGCTACCGGGCCAGAGTGCCGTGTTCGAGCTGGTGATGCGGATGTCGGCATCGCGCAAGGCATTGGCAATAAAGGCGCGCCGCACGTTGTGGCAGGCCAGCTCGACCTGCACGTCCCGGCGGATGAAACTGGCGCCGACGCCGTAATAGGCGTTCTCGACCCTGCCCTGCACCCGGATGCCCGACATGTACTGGCGCGTAGCCGCCGTGTTATTCGAGCCCAGCAGGCCGAGCACCCGGCAGGCCTGGCAATCGACGAGGCGAAACCCGCTGCTGGCGCGGTCGGCCTGCAGGCCGACACAATACATCCCCTGCCAGTTCACCCAGGGCGTGAAGCCGGGATCGGTGAAGCGGGCGCCGGCGATGCTGATGTTGTCGAAATTGAAGAAGTAAAACAGGTTCGGCACCACCTTCGCCCGCGTGGTGGCGCGGAAGGTGGCGCCGTAGGCCGAGATGGCGATGTCGCGCAGGTCGCGGCACAGCACGATGTAGGCCGCGTCCGCATAGTCCCCGAAGTCGTACAGGCCGGGCGGCACCACCAGGGTGCCGCCGCCGGCGCGCCCCAGCGCGGCAAAGGCCTGGCCGAAGGCCCGCACCAGTTGCGCCCGTCCAGCCCCCGGGGCGCCGCCGAAGTCGGCCAGGCTGACGGTGTGCGGCGGCACGGCGTGGTCCAGGCTGCTGCGCCTGGCCGCGCCCCTGTCCGCCGCTGCGTCGCCCGGCAGCGCGGGGGAAATCACGCCCAAGCTTAGGCCGAGCCCGCGCGCCAGCAGGCGGCGGCGCCGGGCAAAGGCGGCACGCTCGTTTGGAGGCATCGGGATCGGCACGGTCGGCGCTCGGCGAGAGAAGCAGGAAGGCTCAGTGGGCCGCCCTGCCCTTGAGCAGGTAGAACAGGCGGAACGCCATGCGCGCCAGCAGGTGCTGCTTGTGGCGGTGCAGGCGCTTCTTCAGCTGGCGCACCCGCGCCTTCAGCACTGCCTCGGCCGCGCGGTCGAGGTTGACCAGCATGCGCCAGCGGGAACGGTAGATGCGCACCTCGTCCATCTCCAGCGCGACGCCGTTGAGGCGGCCCTTGAAGTCGAACTCCCCACCGCCCAGGTAGAAGCGCCTGGCGCCGCGCGCGATGCTTTCGCAGATCGTCTGGAACACGCACAGCTTGCCGAGGCTGTATTTTTCGTAGCTGCGGTCGTAGCCGGTGACGTCCCCAAACACGCTGGAGCCGACCCAGTAGTTGACCGAGCCCGCACACACCTGGCCGTCGATGAACAGCACCACCACGTAGCCGCAGGCACGGGCCAGCGCCATGATGCGCTCGAGGTCGTGCGCTATCGTCGCACCGCCGGCCTTGATCTTCTCTTCGCTGAAGCCGAGGATGGCGCGCACGTGCGCTTCCTCGATCTCGTGGCCCGTATAAAAGCGGGTACAGAAGCTGGGAAAGCTACGGTTCACGAGATTGGTCTGCTGCCGGATGTTGGCGCGCGTCGACTTGCCCAGGCTGGCCAGGTAGGCGTCGGGCGTGTCCGGCAGCGCGATCACATAGGTGTCCTTGGCATTGTGCTGCTGCACCGGGTAGCCCAGGCCAGGTGTTGTTGTCTTCAGGGCCTTGAAGCCGATCAGGTCGACCTCGGGATAGTAGTGGAACACATAGCGCGCGAAGCGGCGCAGTTCGGGCTGGTCGATGGCGATCATTTCGTTGAGGACTTCGATGCGCCGCCCCTCGCAGCGAAACAGCAGGATGGTGCTGGGACGTCCATCGCGCTCGGCAATGTAGCAGCTCACGGCGTCAAGCGACCTGTACACGCGAAAGAAAGGCAGGGAGGCATGCAGGGTGTCGTACAGCCCTGTGAGGGCCTCCTCGACGAAAGGCGGGACCGTATCCCGGTAGCAGCGGATGCCCGCGTCCACGCCCTCGCCTGCTTCGTTCATATCCATCATCGGCTCCCAGCTATCATTGAGGCGCCCCGAGCCCGTCGGCGACGAAGCCGCAGCCTTCGATGCTCCGGCGCAGGGCGGGATCGAGCTGGCCGCGGTAGAAGACGGCGGCCCCGGGTCTGTCCCGTTGCAGTCGCGCCACCAGTTGTTCGACAAAGCTGCGCAGCAGCGCTTCGCTATCCGGCTGTCGATGGACCATCAGGTCGGACAGGACCAGGGCATCCTTCTCGCTTGGGACAGGAGCGGCTTGCACCCAGCACGACAGCACCAGGCTGCCGTCCTGCGTCAAGGTGTACAAGTCCTGCGCCCGTTCCATGCGCTTCATCACCGTGCCCATGAACAGCCAGCGGCTCCCCAAGCCGTGGCGCGCGTCGAAGCGCAGCACGTCGGCAAGGCGGTTGCGCGCCGGCGCCGGGCCGTCCATATCGGCCGCGGCCGCTTGCCACTGGTAGCGCAGCGAGCAAGGTCTGGCGCGCACGCGCCGGCCCACCCTGCCGAGCCAGCCGGGGTGCAAGGCATCGAACGCCGCCGCCAGGTCGGCGCCGCGATATCCGGTCTTCTGCAGCGCGAACCTGGCCTGACGGCGCAGCCCGGCGATGGTCTGCGCCGCCAGCCTGCGCCCGGCGCTGCCGTGGATGGTCAGCTCGTGCACGGTGTCGTGTCCGGTGGCGAAGTGTTCCTTGTAGGCGTCGCCGCCCGGTGTCAGGTCGAGCATCGGCACTCCTTCCTGCGCCAGCTGCACGCCGAGCATCGCCAGCAGCAGGTTGCCCGGCGAATGCATGGCGTGCGCCGGGCTGTGGGTCAGGATGCCGATGTGCAGGGCCCTCCCTTCGCTCAGCAGGCCGAGATGCGAGGCAGCGACCTCGCCGCCGACCGTCAACACCGTGACGTGCAGCAGGCCTCGCCTGTGCAGCGCCAGGTGGAAGTCTTTCTTGCAGGGGTCGCTCGTGAACGGCATCTGGCGGTACAGGGCGGCCTGGCGGAAGTCGTATTGCATGCACAGCTCGTCGAACAGGGCAGCGAAGCTGTCGTGCGCGAGCACCCGTTCGAAGCGCACTTCGCCCATCCGGTTCAGGCGATTGAAGTTCTGGCGGTGGTTCTTCTTGTTGCGCTGGCGCGCCATCGCGTCGGCCTCGACCTGCATGACGGGGCGCGGGTGGGGCCGCAAGGCGACCAGGCTGCGTTCACTTCCCAGGGCGTCGATCCAGCCCAGCGGAATCCCCGGTGGCAGGTAGCGCAGGCACAGGTCGGCGCCGCTGAACGCCTGGCGCAGGGCGCGC
This sequence comes from Massilia sp. IC2-477, assembly GCF_020707265.1. Classification (GTDB taxonomy): domain Bacteria; phylum Pseudomonadota; class Gammaproteobacteria; order Burkholderiales; family Burkholderiaceae_D; genus Telluria. The sequence goes on along the minus strand of NZ_JAJFEQ010000016.1, from coordinate 72,079 downwards.
ATGGCGGCCACCATGAATGCGTCGCCCTCTCCAGCCGACGCCAGCCAGGCCTGGTATTCGGCCTGGTGCTCGCCGGCGCCGGTGAGCCTGCTGCTGCCGTCGCGCAGGGCCAGCGTGAGCAGGCCGGCCAGCGCGCCGTCCCCGGTTTCGGCCAGGACCAGCACGGGCAGGACGCCTGGCAGGTAGAGGCGGTACCAGGGCGCGACGAAACCAGGGTGCTGGCAGGCGCTCGCCCAGGGGCAGCGCGCATACAGCTCGCGCCAGCGGGCCTGGAATGCGGGGTCGTCGACGCGCCGCAGCGCGGCCTCGCCGCTCAGGAGCTGCACATGCATGGCCTTGGCCCCGTCACGGCGTAGTCTCGGGTGCGAGCAGGCGCGACTCGTTCCTGTCTTGCAGGTTCTTGCCGGCCGCTTCGATCTGCATGATCGCGTTCAGGTATTTGCCGATCACGATGCGCTCGTCGAACTGGCTGGCGACCTTGTGCCGTCCCAGCATGCCCATCTCGGCGCGCCGTGCCGGCGCCAGGTTGGCCATCGCGATCATCTGCTGCGCCAGGTCGGCGGCGCTCCTGACCTTGCACAGCAGGCCGTTGCGCCCGTGCTCGACCACTTCGCGGCAGCCGGCGACATCGGTCGCGATGATGGGGCGTGCCATCGCCGCCGCTTCCAGCAGCGAGTGCGGCACGCCTTCGCGGTAGGACGGCAGCACGATGCAGTCGGCGTTTGCCATATAGGGCCGCACGTCGTCGGTCTTGCCGAGGTACTGGATCAGGCCGGCGTCGTGCCAGGCCTGGACGCGCCTGAGCGGGATCGAATTCGGATTGTCCGGGTCGACAGCGCCCAACAGGCCGAAGCGGCTCGAAGGCAGCACACGCCGGACCGCTTCGGCGGCGGCGGCGTATTCTTCGATGCCCTTGTCGCGCAGCACCCGTGCCACCAGCAGGAAGCGCGGGCCGCCCTCGCCCGGCGCCTGCGGCAGCGGATGGAAGTGCTGCAGGTCGATGCCGGAACCGGGCAGCAGGTCGGCCACGGCGGAGCGCGTGAGACCGGCCTCGACGAACAGCTTGCGGTCGTCCGGGTTCTGGAAGAACACCCGCGCCGAACGGCGCAGCGACACCTGGTACAGGCGCCGCGCCAGGCAGCTTAGCACCGGGCTGTTGAGGAAGGCGGTGCCGAGGCCCGCGATGTTGTTGATGACCGGGATGCCGAGTCCGGCGGCCGCGATCGAGCCGTACACATTGGGCTTGATCGTGTAGCCCAGGTAGACCAGCGGCCGCACCGATTGCAATACGCGCCAGTATTTGACCAGCAGTGCGAAGTCGCGCACAGGGCTGGTGCCGTTGTTGTCCATGGGCAGCAGCTTGAAGCGGCAGCCGAGCGCAGCCAGGCGCGCCGCGTATTCGTCTTCGCGCGCCATCACCATGACGTCATAGCCATGACGCGAGAGTGCCTTCACCAGTCCCGAACGGAAATTGTAGATATTCCACGCGGTATTCACGGACATGACGATTTTTTTGTTCATCCCTGCGTTCTCCAGCGTCGGCCGCGCTAGGCGGCGGGTGTGCCGGCCGGGCCGGGCGATTGCCCGCTGTCGAGCACTTCGGCCATTTCATTATCGAAATTACCACTTCCGCCGGGCCTGCTTCTTGATTGTTCTTCAGCCCAGGCCTGGAACATCAGCACATCCCACAGGTGGTATTGCCAATTGCGCTTGCCCGCCAGGTGTTCGTCCCATTTCCGGCGTATTTCCAGCGGGTGGAAGAAGCCTTCGGCGCGCAGGCGCGATTCGGACAACAGGCTCTCCGACCAGTCGCGCAAGGGGCCGCGCAGCCAGTCGCCGATGGGCACGCCGAACCCCATCTTGGGGCGCTCGATCAGGCTTGGGGGCACGTGGCGGTACAGCACCTGGCGCAGCGCCCACTTGCTGGCGCCATCGCGCAGCTTCATCGACTGCGGCAGGCTCCAGGCGAATTCCACCACCCGGTGGTCGAGGAAAGGGATGCGCGTTTCCAGCGCCACCGCCATGGCGGCGCGGTCGACCTTGACCAGGATGTCGTCCGGCAGGTAGGTCAGCAGGTCGAGCGCCATCATGCGCGGCACGCCGTGGAAAGCGGCCAGGGCCGGGGTCTCGCTGCGCAGTACGGTCGGCGGCTCGATGCCGCCGATGACGAGGGCGGCCGGATCGTCCCAGTGCGACACCAGCCCCAGGTACAGGGCGTCCAGGCTGGCGCAGCCCAGTACCTGGGCTCCCTTGTGCAGCTTGTCGCCCGTATTCGGAAAGCGCAGCCGGCGCGGCATGGCGGGCGCGAGCAGCTTGGCCATCCGGTTCCAGGAGTCGACCGAGACCCGGGTGATGCCGTTCGCCGCCAGCCGGCGCAGCGGCAAGGGGCCCGCGGTGATCGTGTTCCACAGGCTGGCGGCGAACTGGTAGCGGCTGTAGCCGCAGAACAGCTCGTCGCCGGCGTCGCCCGACAGCGACACCGTCACGTGCTGCCTGGCCAGCTGCGACACCAGGAAAGTCGGCATCTGGGACGAGTCCGAGAACGGTTCGTCGTACAAGCTCGGCAGGCGCGGGATGACGGCGCGCCCCTGCTCGGCCGTGACATACAGCTCGGTGTGTTCGGTACCAAGGTGCTGCGCCACCGCCTTGGCGTATTCGGCTTCGTTGTAGCCGGCTTCCTGAAAGCCGATCGAGAAGGTCTTGACCGGGCGCGCCGACTGCGCCTGCATCAGGGCCACCACGGTGGACGAGTCGACGCCGCCGGACAGGAAGGCGCCGAGCGGCACGTCGGCGATCATCTGCGCCTTCACTGCCCCCTTGAGCAGGGTTTCCAGCTGCGTCACCGCCTCTTGCGGGCTGCCGCTGAACGGGTTGGCGGCCGCGGCGGCCATGCGGCGCTCGCGCGACCAGTAGGGGTTGACGCGCGGCGCACGGTCGCGGCTGGAGACGGTCAACAGGCAGCCGGGCGTGAGCTTGGCGATGCCGCGGTAGATCGAATACGGCGCCGGAACATAGCTGTGCCGCAGCTGCAGGCTCAAGGCCCCGCGGTCGACCACGTGCTCGAAGGCCGGATGGGCGCGCAAGGCCTTGAGTTCCGAACCGAACACGAAGACCGCGTCCCGGCCCCGCCCCTGCCAGCCGTAGTACAGGGGCTTCTCGCCGATGCGGTCGCGCCCCAAAGTCAGGGTGGCGCTGTAGCGGTCCCAAACGGCAAAGGCGAACATCCCGACTGCCCGCTCGACGGTGGCGGCGATGCCCCAGGCGTCGAAGCCGGCCAGCAGGGTCTCGGTGTCGGAACGGCCGCGCCAGGCGGGTGCGGCGCCCGCGCCCGCCAGCTCGTCGCGCAGGGTCACGTGGTTGTAGATCTCGCCATTGAAGGCGATCACGTAGCGCCCGCTGCTTGAGGGCATGGGCTGGTGCCCGGCCGGGGACAGGTCGATGATCGCCAGGCGCCGGTGGCCGAGCGCGATGCCGTGTCCCACATCCAGCCAGTAGCCGGCATCGTCCGGGCCGCGGTGGCGGATGCTGTCGGTCATGCGGCCGAGCACGGCCCGCGAGGCCCCGTCTTCCTGGAAGGGGCTTGCGCCCAGAAATCCTGTAAATCCGCACATCAGAGCTTCCTCCCGTTGATGACCTGCTCGTAAATGCCTTCGAAGCGCTCGCGCACGCGCGCCATGGTAAAGACGGCGTGGATGCGCTCGCGTGCGCGCCGGCCCATGCCTTCGCAATACTGGGGGCCGTGCTCGACCAGCTCGGTCACGCCGCGCGCCAGCGCTTCCGGGTCGGCCTTCGGCACGATCACCCCGGTATCGCCCATCAGCACACCGACGTCGCCGACGTCGGTGGCCACGCAGGGCAAGCCCATGGCCATGGCCTCGCCCACCACGTTGGGAAAGGCCTCCGTGCGTGAGGACAGGCAGAAAATGTCCATCGCGGACAGGCACACGGCGACGTCGCTGCGCTCGCCCAGCAGCACGAAGCGGTCGGCGTGGCCGGTGGCCGCGATCCAGCCAGCCAGGTCGGCATTGCCGGGATCCAGGCCCTTGCCCACCATCAGGAAGCGCAGGCGGGCGTGACGGGCGGTGAGCTTGCCGGCCGCAGCAACGAAGTTGGCGTGATCCTTGTCGAGGTTGAAGCGGCCCAGGGTCCCGAGCACGATGTCATGGGGCCCCAGGCCACACTGCGCGCGCAGTTCGCTGCGCTGGGTCTGGCTGGCGGTCAGCTTGCTCAGGTCGAAGCCGTTGCCTACCACGACCATGCGGGTGGCGTCGTAGCCGATCCGCGAATGCGAGCGCCGCGCCGCCTCGGCCACGCAGACGATGGTGTGGGGAACCAGGCGAGATAGAATGGCGCACAGATGGCGCACCCAGCGCGTGGCGCGGGCGCAGCCGCCGTCGACGTCGGTGGTGCGCACGCCCCAGATGACGTTGCGGACGCCGGCGACGCGCGCCGCCAGGCCGCCCAGCAGGTCGGCATGGTAGAGCCAGGTCTGGACCACGTCCGGACGCAGGCTGCGCATCAGGCGGACCAGGCGCACCAGGTTCGAGAACGGCGCACGGCGGAAGTCGAGCACGATCAGCTTGATGCCGGCCTGCAGGAAACGCGCATACATGCCGCCTTCCGGCGTCAGGGCGATCACCGTGTGGGTGTACTCGCTGCCCAGCGACTCGAGGATGAGCCGGTACAGGGCCATCTCGGCCCCGCCCACTTCGAGTCCGGTGATCACGTGCAGGATGTTGCGGGTCATTGCTCTCTCCATCGTGTTGCGTCGTCGAGGTCCGGCCCCGCAGTCGCCGGGGCAGCTGCGGCGAAGTCGCCCATGCAGCGGCTCTGCATCCCGTAGCGGTCGGCCAGGTGCCGGAAGTGGCGCAGCAACTCTTCCAGCAGCGCCAGGTTCTGCTCCAGGTTGATGCCGAAGTTGTGCGGGTGCCACCACAGGTGGAACACGCCGCCGCTCTTCGCCGCCGCGCTCATGCAGCGCTTGATGCGCAGCAGGCGCAGGGCCAGCACCGCGCGCTGCGACGGCGACCAGGGATACATGAACAGGCTGGCCGGGAGCTCGAGCATGCCGGCACTGGGGCGCGGCGCGGCCTTGCAGGCGCCGCTCAGCGGCAGGCAGGCGTCGGCAAAGCGCGCCAGCCGTCCGGCAAGGCCGCCCGCCACCCCATCGCCGTTGCGGTACAGCCAGTGGTCGGCATTGCCGCGGTAGACCCGGATGCCGGCTTCGTGCAGCACGGGCAGGAATTCGCGCACGATCTGGTTGCGCGGCATGACCACGCTGCGGTAGCGCACGCCCAGCTCGGCCGCGACGGCGTGGGCGCAGGCCAGGTCGGCGCCAAGCTGGGCCGGCGTGGCGCCCGCCTCGCCGCACAGGAAGTGGCTGTAGGTGTGGGTCGCGACTTCCTGCCCTTCGGTGGCCAGGATCTGCTCCACCAGGGGGCGGCCGAAGAACAGCTTCGGGTTGCTGCGCACCAGCTCGTCCTTGTTGTAGGGCGACATGTCCTGGCGCAGGTAGCCGGGCAGGATGGCCGGACGGACGGTGCGCCAGTGCGCATGGTCGCGACACATCAGCATGCCGACCGTGGCCCAGGTGACGCGCAGGCCATGCTGCCGGAACAATGCCAGCAGCCGGGGAATGGCCTGCCACTCGCCCAGCACATTGCGGCCGTAGCCGGCGATGCTCTGGCAATCGCTGACGCCCCAGAACAGCTCGAAGTCGAGCGAGACTACGAATTTGGCTGCGTTCATCGCTGTCGCCCACGCAGGATGAAGGGCAGCATCGGGGCAGGCGTCAAGATGCGGTGCATAGTTCAGTCCTCCTTGTCATTCGGCTCAAGGCTGCGCGCCATGGCGGTTGCCGCACCCGCATGCCTGGCCGAGACCAGCGCGAAGGTGGCCAGCCAGTACGACGCGGAGTCGAGCATCTGGTGGGTGAACATCGACATGAAGGCGAACAGCCCGGCGACCGCGAACTGCAGGGCGCGGTCCCGGAAGAAGCGCCCCCGCCACAGGATCGCCAGCAGCCAGCACCACAGGCCCAGGCCGAACAAGCCATACTCGGCGATCAAGAGCAGCAGCTGGTTATGGGTGCTGGCCCGCAGCGACCAGAAGCCGGTGGCACCGGCCCCGGCGCCGAAGACGGGGTTTTGCAGGAACAGCTGCCAGCCGGCTTTGATGACCTCGGCCCGCTCCTCGGAGCTGTCGTCGTCGAACTTCACGTCGGAGAAGAAGTTCAGGCGCGAGGACAGGTTGCTTGCCGCCCCCTCGAACTCCTCGCGGCCCTGCAGGTAAGTCTCGAAGCTGCCCAGGCCTGCCACGGCCAGCGCCAGGGCCGCGAGCGCAGTGGCGAGCGCCGACTTCGGCAGGGTCTTCCGGAAGCTCAGGAACAGCAACAGCAGTACCCACGCCAGGATCGCGGCGCGCGAGAAGGTGGTCAGGATCGCCGCGCCGCACAGCAGGAACAGCGGGCCGCGCCATGCGGCCGGCACGACGCCGCACGCGAGCAGGAAGACCAGCAGGATCGCCTCCCCCGCCATGTTCGGGTTGATGAACATGGCGGCAGCCCGGCCCAGCACAGCCCCCGGGGTATCGATTGGGTACAGCAGCCCGGGACGGGCGAAGTCCAGCAGGACGGCACCGGGCACGACGAGCGTTAGCAGCAGCATGGCCAGCAGCCAGGACTTGCGGGTGCTGGTGAACGCGGCAAATCCCAGCGCCAGCGCGAACAGCACGTACTGGATGCGCGTCAGGACCAGCGAGCGCCGGGCGTCGAGCCCGTCGTCGACCACGTAGATGTCGCCCAGGTCGGTCGACGGGGACAGGCCCAGCAGGTGCACCAGGTTCAGCAGCAGGAGCAGGCCCGCCAGCAGCACGAAAGGCGAGCGCAGGTAGCCGCCCAGCTCGCCGAAGCGCAGCGCCGCCACGGGCGCAAGCAGGACGAAGATGCCGAAGAAGCTGTACTTGGGCAGCAGGCTCGGGGACAGGATATAGGCGTAGATCGGCAGGTTGGCGTAGATCACGAACAGCGCCGCACCGAGCACCAGGGGCTGGTACCAGGCGAGGAAGCGCTCGATCGCGCCCGCAGGCGCGCCGAGGCTGGCGTTGGCGCCATGAAGGGTGGTCCCGGCCGCGGCATCAGGCTTCATGGGTGTCCTCGTGAGCGCGCGCCCTGCGCGTGGTGGCGGATACGGGTGCGCCGGACAATTGCCGGAACAGGGATTCCCACATCCCCGCAATCTTTTCCAGCGAAAAGCGTTCCCTGGCCTCCCCTGCCCGGGCGGCCAGCGCCTGGCGCAGGCCGGCGTCGCCCATGACGCGGCCGAGCGCATGCGCGAGTGCTTCGCTGTCGCCCGCCGGCACCAGCAGGCCGTCGACGCCGTGGCGGATGATGTCGCGCGGACCGGTATTGCAGTCGAAGCTGACTGCCGGCAGCCCGTGCGCCAGCGCCTCCGCCAGCGCATTCGGGAAGCCCTCGGAGTGCGAGCTCATGACGAACAGGTCGGCCCGCGCATACCACTCGCCGACGTTGCCGGCGATGCCGGGCAAGGCGATCCGCCCTTCAAGGCCGGCGGCGCGCACCGCGGCTTCCAGCGCGGCGCGCTCCGGGCCGGCGCCGAGGATCACCAGGTCCCAGTCCGGGTGGCGCGGCGCCAGGCGCGCGAACACCGCGACCAGGGTGGCGAAATTCTTGACCGGCTCCAGGCGGCCCACCGCCACCAACAGCCGGCGTCCGGGCGCGCACACGGCCTGGGGCGCGAGCGCCGGCGGCCGAACCGGCAAGGGCCAGCTTGTCGGGTTGGGGATCACGGGGACCCGGTGCGCGAAGGTGTGCTCCGCGATCCAGGCGGCGCATTCACTAGTGAGGGCGACCACGGCGTCCAGGCGCCCGTAGCTGCAGCGGCGCAGCCCCTGCCACAGGCGCCCCAGCGGCGCGTGCGGCGGATAGCAGCGCTCCGAACCAACCGTGCGCAGCCAGGGCAGGCCACAGGCGGCCAGCGCCAGCAGCACGTTCGGGGTGCTCATCATCGCGACTGCGAGGTCCGGGCGCAGCTGCCGCAGCGTGCGCCGCAGCGCCAGCACCCGGCCCAGGTTCTGCAGCAGGCCGTGCAGCGCATTGCGGCTCTCGCCGGCCCGATCCAGCGCGATGCGCCGCACGCGCGAGTCGAGCACGTAGAAATCCTCGCTGTGCGGGGCCAGGGTCAGCACCGTGACCTCCCAGTGCCGCCCGGCCCAGAAACTGGCGAGGGTGGCCACCACCCGTTCGGCGCCGCCGCCGGCCAGGCTGTTCGTGAACAACAGAATCTTCATGGCGCGCGCCTCAGGGTGAGCCAGAAAAACAGGGCATTCAGGCCGTAGGTAAATGTGGCTGCCAGCGCCACGCCGTTCACACCCAGCGACGTCGCCAAGAGCAGGTTGCCGAGCAGCTTGGCAACGCAGCCGATCACGCCGGACCAGAAGATCAGCGTGTAGCGGCGCTGGCTCAGGGCATAGCTGACCAGGACCATCGACGAAAAATAGAAAGGCAGCTGGGGCAAGCCGTAGCGCAGCACGTCGGACACGACCCGGGTGTCGGCGGGGCCGAACTGGCCGCGCTCGAACAGCAGGCCGATGGCCCAGGGCGCGAGCAGCCAGGCCAGGAACATGGTCGCGATCCCGCCCAGGAACATCAGGCGCGCCCAGCCCAGGGCAAGAGGCCACAGCGTGGCCGGCCCCTCCGGCTGCGCCTGCGAAAACACCGGCAGCGTCGCGCGCGCCACGGCGACCGCGGCCAGGCCGAGGATCAGTGACAAAACCCGGTTGGCGTAGCCCAGCGTGGCGATCGCGCCGGTGCCGAGCCCGGCCGCATAGAACTGGTCGATGACGGTGGTGAAGCTCATCAGCGCCTGCCCGCCCAGCATGATGCCGAAGCCTTGCCAGAACCAGGTCCACTGGGGCGACACCAGGCTGAAGCTGGGCGCTTCGAGCTCGCGCCGGCGCGCCATCGGCAGCAGCAGCGCCGCCAGGTGGAAGCTGCAGCCGGCCACCGTGCCCCACACCAGCGGCTTGATACTCTCGCTGGGAAAGGCCAGGACGGCGGCGGCGATGAAGAAGGTGGGGATGCTGTCGAGCAGGGTGTTGACATGGCGACCGGCCGCCAGCATCCAGGCCGATTGCAACGTGGTGAGCAGGCCCAGCGGAAGCAGCAGCACCAGGCCGGGCAGCGCCGCCTGCGCCAGGCTGGCCGCCGGCGCCGGGAGTCCCGCCTTCCCCAGCGACAGCATGGCGCCGATCAGCAGCCAGGCCAGCAGCGCGAGCCCAAGGCCGAACACGATCGCCAATCCCAGGAGTTCGGCGCGAAAGCGCGGCAGCTCGGCCGGGCCGGCGCCCTGCATGCGCGCCGCCAGGGGAACCAGGACGGCGGTAAGTACGCTGCTCCAGATGCCGATCGGCCAGGAAACCAGGGTGTAGAGGAACTGGTAGGCATCGACTTCGGCGGCCAGGCCATAGCGGTAGGCGACCGCCATTTCCTTGGCCGCGCCCATCAGCTTGCCCAGCAGGGTGAACAGGGCGACCAGGACCAGGCCCCGCAGGATCGCCGCGTGGCGCGCATCGGCGGTCCAGATCCGTGTTCCCAGCGTACTCGTCATGGTGCTCGCAGTGGCAAGGGGTGCGTGGCCGGGCCAGCCGCTCAAGGCCAGTCCGGAAACAGGCCTTCCTGCGTGCCTTCCGTCGACGCCTGCGGCTGGTCGGACGGCGTTGGCCCGCCGGCGGCGCCGGCGCCCCGCGAGGACGCCTGGCTCTGCGCGATATACCAGGGGATGACGGCCCGCAGCCCGTCGACGATGCGGTGCATGGGCACATAGCCGAGTTCGCGCATGGCCTTGCCCACGTCGGCCTGGGAATGCAGCACATCGCCCTTGCGGAAGCCAGCGTAGGCCGGGGTCTTCGTCACCGTCACGCCATTGGCCTGCAGGATCTCTTTCAGGTGGCCGAACAGCGCATTGAGGCTGGTGGTGTCGCCCACTGCGACGTTGTAGACCTCGCTTTTTCCGGTGGCTGGCGCCATGGCGGCCAGCAGGTTGGCCTGCACCACGTTCTCCACGAAGCAGAAATCGCGGCTGGTGCTGCCGTCGCCATTGATGCTGACCTGCCGGTCGGCCAGCATGGCGGCGATCCATTTTGGAATGACGGCGGCGTAGGCCCCGTTCGGATCCTGGCGGCGGCCGAAGACGTTGAAGTAGCGCAGGCCGATGCTGCTGAACCCATAGCTGCGGGCGAACACGTCCGCGTACAGCTCGTTCACGTACTTGGTGACGGCGTAGGGCGACAGCGGCCGGCCGATGCGCTCCTCGACCTTGGGCAAGCCCGGGTGGTCGCCGTAGGTCGAACTCGAGGCGGCATAGACAAAGGCCCCTACCCCGGCGTCGCGCGCAGCGACCAGCATGTTCAGGAAGCCGTCGATGTTGGCGGCGTTGGTGGTCAGGGGGTCTTCCAGCGAGCGCGGTACCGAGCCGAGCGCCGCCTGGTGCAGGACCACGTCGACCCCGCGCACCGCTTTCCGGCAATCCTCCATGCGCCGGATATCGCCGCGCAGGAAGCGGAAGCGTGCCCACTGTTCCGGACTTACCAGGGCGCGCACATCGTCGAGATTATGCTGGTGGCCGGTGGCGAAGTTGTCGAGGCCGATCACGGTCTGGCCCAGTTTCAGCAGGAACTCGGTCAGGTTGGAACCGATGAAGCCCGCACAACCTGTGACGAGCCATGTCTTGGGAGCATTGCGAAGTTCAGCTTGGAGTGTGTCGAAATTATTCATGGTTCGATTACGCCGTGGTGAGCGATGGACGTGGCAGCGAGAGCGGGACGGACCCGCGTGGATCAGGCTGGCCGGCTGCGGTGCTGGGGTCTCAGGCCGAGGATGACAGCCAGGCTTCTGCAATTGCCCCAATTTCCTCTTACTAAGCGCATGTACACTGCGATGTAGATCAATATTTGAGCGAGCACGAGCGCGACAGCCATGGGGATGGTGTCGCCGAGAAGCACCGCTGCCGTGGTGGCCGTGCCCAGCCAGCCAACGACGAAACAGGCTACTGCGGCATTGCAGACCCACGGATAGCGGGTGAATTTCATGCGGTGGCGGGTAACGCGGCGATAGAACAGGGAGTGCAGGTGCAGCCGGTCGGGCGCGCCGACGGCCGCGTTACGCAGGATCTTGCGGCGATACATGCTGAACAGGACCTCGATCACCGGGTAAGCGAAAACCGCCAGGATCTGCCAGGCATTGATGTCGGGATTGCGCGCGATCGTCAGCACCGCCAGTTGCGCGGACCAGAAGCCGAGGAAGTAGGCGCCGCCGTCGCCCATGAACAGGCGCCCGGTCGGGTAATTCAGCAGGAGGAAGCCGATCGTCGCGCCGATGCCGGCCAGCGCCAGCTGCGTGATCAGGACGTCGCCGCTGTTCCAGGCCAGGCAGCCGATTCCCGCCAGGATGATCACGACCGTGGCGCCGGCAACGCCGTGGAATCCATCGATGATGTTGATCGAATTTGTGACGCCGACCACCATGAACAGGGTGACGACCAGGGAAACCGGCAACAGCCTGAGCGTGCTGTCGAGTCCCCAGATATCGAGGCGCGGCAGCGTCGAGCCCAGCAGCCAGGCGGCCAGGATCGCGCTAAACAGGATCGAGCACAGGCGTGTGCGTACCGAAACCCGCTTGGTCAGATCTTCGATGATTCCGGCAAGGAAGGCCGGCACGGCGGCAAGGAGCAGCTTGAGCATGAAGATGCCCGTGTCCCGCTGCAGGGCGAGCAGGGAATATTCCAGCATGCCGAACAGGGGAACGGCCATCACGCCCGATAGCAGGGCAATGCCGCCGGTCCGCGGCACCGTGCGTTGATGGACTTTCTGGATTCCCTTGACGTCAACGTCGAAGGAATAGGAACCGTGCCAGCGTTCGGTCGCCACATTGAGTGCGCAAACCAGCAGGCTGACGAGCAATGCAAGCGCCGCCGTTCCCGCCATCGCTGGATGGGAAATGCCAAATAGCGCAAATTCAAAACCGCGACGAATATGCTCTTCGAACGCCATAAAAGCTTCCACCCAGAACGCAAGCAATCGATTGAGGGCCAGGAATTGCAATGCAGTTTAGTGCCTTTTTTGCCGGCACTAAATTGTTTTAGTTTTATACCTGGAGCCTGAATATCGTTTCCACATCACTACTCTAACAAAATCAACTTCGAGAAAAAGTGGGAAAAATCGATTGGTTAACGCGCTAAATACCGGGTTCCAAATATTTTATTGATGCGTTCCTTCAGATAATGTTTCTAGTCTGAATCCGATTATCGACATACGGAACGCGCATAGAAAGGACGTCGGCACACCGCGCCAAAAACTTCAAGGCCGGAATGGAAAATTAAATTGGAAGATGTCGGACGCGGACATTACTGCGTGTCCGATCGTTTCAGAAACGGCAATGACTGGGCCATTACCGGAATGTGGCAGGAGATAATAGTAAAGAAAATGATCCGCGGGCTTTAATAGATCACTGTCATCCGGAATAAGGGACGGCGCCTCGACAATGACGCAGCCGCTCCACGGACCTGCTGGCCATGCGATACGCAGCTGCCCATCATCCGCTGACCGTGACTTCCTGCCTGTCCGGAATATCCCGCATGTACAGCAGGGTCACGCGACTGTTGCGCGCGACGATGGCGTTCTTCACGACCGAGGCGATGACGCCGGCAGCCAGGCCGCCAAGGCAGGCGAGCACGATCATCACGGTCAGCTTGAGCGTGCCCGGCTGCAGCGGCGTTTCGGCACGATCCACCACGCGGACGTCGCGGTTGTCGGAAGACATCAGGGCAGCGAGCTTCTGCTGCGTGTTGAGCAGACCCATGTGAACTTCGCTGTTCGCCTTGCGATCGCGGGTCAGGCGTGCAATTTCCTGCTGCGCCGCCCCCAGGGAGCGGCGCCGTGCCTCGAGCCGGTTCAGGTCGTCGCGTACGTCCTGGATATGGCGGCTTGCCACGATCACCGTGGGATGCTGCTCCAGGAAGCGGCTGGACAGCTCGAGTTTTTGCTGCTCGGCCTCCGCCAGCTTCGCCTGCAGGGCGATCGATTGCTGGGACAGGGTCGTACTTTCCTCGTTCAGGTCGGAGACCCCGTGTGCACGCAGCACCTGCCCGAGCCGCTCATCGAGTTTTTGCATCCGTTGCCGCGATTCGGCCAGCTGCTGGTCGTAGAAGGCCAGCGCCCGGCCGGTTTCGTTCGATTTCTGCGCCACATGCTGGGACACGTATTCGTCCCCGACCTGGTTCAGGATCCGGCTGATCAGTTCCGGCTTCGACCCTTTCAGCGACACCCCGATCACGTTCGATTCCTTGCCGTTTTCAGTCACGCTCAGCGATTTGCGCAATTGCTCGACCACCTGGAAAGTCGGGTTGCGGGTGACGACGAACTGCGCTCCCGGCCGGGCGTCGATGGCGCTTACAAGGAGCTCGATGTTTCCGTGACGGGTGCGCAGCCGGGCGGGCTGGCCCACCCTGCCCGCCAGCTTGATACCCAGGGTTTCGTGGGTGAGCGTGAAGCTGCCTGCGCGTCCGACTGCCAGCGCGAATGGCTGGCGCAGCAGACGCCCCGGCACATTGAAGACGGACACATTCACGCGGTCTGTCCCCCAGGCATACCCACGCAGTTCCAGGAATTCGGGCAATCCCCTGTCGCTGCGCGCCAGGAAGGCGCCGACTACCGGAAAGTACTTCGGTTCGACGCTGAGATCGAGCTGCAATGCCTTGACGACCCGGGTGATGATCGAACGCGAGCGCAGGATTTCCACTTCGGTGGCAGCAGGAACATCGGTCTGCATCTCGCGCGAGAGCGGTGCGTTGCGGTTGATCTGGATGAGGATATTGCTTTCGTAGATGGGCGTCACGCTGAGGGCGGCCAGGATGCCGATCAGCGCGGTCAGCAGCGCAACGCCAAGGACCAGCCATCCGTTCCGCACAATGCTCGTGAAGCGGAAAATTGGCTCGGGGAGCGCGTTGTCGTCCCTCTGTTTGCTGCGCGGCGGTTGTCGCGGTTTGCTCATGCTGTCTGCCCGGTGATTTGTCACTTGCCAAGTAAAACGATTCTGCCTTGCTTCCCATCCCTGTCCCCGGCCCTGCCGCGCTCGGCGGCACCATGCCCCAATGGCGGCCAGGATCGCCGGTCACACTGGACGACTGCTGCAGGCCTGGAGCGCGTCGGCAAAGGCCACGGTTCCCGTATCGGCGCATGGCCCATGGACCAGGTAGAGCCTGGTCTTGAAACTGGCGCCGTGCTTCAGGGGCAGGATGCGGACCTGGTTCCCGTCGAGCCAGCGCTGCACCCGGTGCCTGGGCAGCCAGGCGTATCCCAGCCCATGGCGCAAGGCCCCGATCGCCCAGTCGAGCGTGCTGACCGTCCACGGTCGCGGCAAGCGCGTCAGGCCGTGGGGTGCTTCCACCCCGGCTTCGTCGCCGGTTCCAGCGACGGCGATCTGCAGCTGCGACTTGAGGTCGTCGACACCGAGCGGCCGCTTGAGCGCGAACAGCGGATTGTCTGGATGGGCGACCGCGACGTGCTCGATCTCGAGGAGCTCACGGCAGGCGAAGCCCGGGATGGTTTGCGCACTGATCGCCAGGTCGGCCGTGTTGTCGCGCAGTGCCTGGGCAGCCTGCTCGCAGCTCGTCTCCTTCACGCTGACCCTGGTCTTGCGCGGCTGCGAGGACAGTTCGCGCATGGCGAGCATGAGCAGGTCGGGCGGGAAGTTGAGGTCCACCGCCACCCGCACTTCCCGGCCCCATCCCTGGCGCAGGTGTTCGGCCAGCTCCTCAAGTTCAGCTGCATTCCTGACCAGCTCGCGCGAACGCGCCAGCAAGACCTTGCCTTCCTCGGTAATCTGGGCCTTGCGTCCTTTTAGCGTTAGCAGGGGAACTCCCAGTTGTTCCTGCAGCTTGGTGAGCGCGTGGCTGATCGACGACTGGCTGACATGCAGCTGGTTTGCGGCGCCGACGAAACCGTCCGCATCGATCACTGCGTGAAACATCTTCCATTGCCTGAGGCTGATGCGCAGATTCCTGTTATGGGCATGCAGGGATTCGCCAATAACGGATGGGCAGGCCACGTTCGGCGATTCCGACGTGTCGAATCGGGCCTGCACCGGGTCGTCCATTTTCATGATTTCGTCCGTTAAGAGTGACAGCACTGCAGCGCAACACGGGAATTTGGAAGCGCGGCAAAGTTTTCGAGCAGAATGATTCCTGCCAGAAGGTGATTCAATTCTATTCTTTATAAAATTGTCATATTTGCAAAACCTCAAACCTCGCAGCAACTACCTGAAACTTCCGCACAGAAATTTCCTGAATTAAACGTTCTCCATTTGCAAGGAATGATCAATTAGGCCCCACCAAGCGCGCGATTTGGAACAAGCCGTATTTAGTGTACGGTCGAGAGTTACGCATAAGCTGATAATCGCCAAGGGTCCGCGCTTGACTTTCAAAGCGTAATGGGGACATTAGCTTGAATAATTCTCAGAAAATATATCGTAATTAATTTCCCCGCTAATATAGAAACGGAAAAGTAGCGCCGGCTATGAATGAATTGCAGCGAGATTAGAAAAGGAATAGTCGGCGGATCGGAATATGACACGCAGCCTGTCCGGCTCCCGGCGGACAAAGGCATTCAGCACCGGGCGACGCTGCGATGAACACAAAAGTGGTCCAGCCTTGCACCAGACCACTTACAACAATAAGGACTAACCCTGCTCCGCCACCGGCAACAAGGCCCGCAGCCGCTCCGGCAAGGGCCGCGATTTCTCCGCCTTGAAGTCGATCCACACGACTTTCGCACCGCCTTCGGCGTGGAGTGCACCCGCCTGCCCGTCCGGGCCGACCAGACGGATCTCGTGGGTGACCTCGACGCTGGAACGCCCCGGCGGGCCGACGAAGGTGGTGACTTCGATCTCGCCCGGATAGGTCAGCTGCTTCAGGAAACTGCAGTAGGCGTTGACGATGACCGGGCCTTCGTTGGCCCCGGCGGGATCGGGCAGCGCCCCGACCTCGTCCAGCCAGGCGATGCGCGCCGATTCGATGTAGCGGAAATAGACGGTGTTGTTGACATGACCCATTGCATCCATGTCGCCCCAACGGATCGGGATCCTCATGGAATGTACAAACTGCTTGCTGCTCATTGCTTCCTTACCTGTGAAACTAAAAACTGCTTACTGCGCCGTCATGCCGTCGTCGGCCGTGATGACGGCGCCGTTGATGAAATGGGCTTCGTCCGCGGCCAGCAGCAGCAGGAGCCCGTCGAGGTCTTCCGGCTTGCCGGTGCGTTTGCGCGGCAGCATGTCGATCAGCTTGCGCCCCTGCTCGGAGTCGAAGTAGTCCTCGTTCATTTCGGTGGCGATGTAGCCGGGGCAGATGGCGTTGACGTTGATGCCGTAGCGGCCCCACTCGACCGCCATCGCCTTGGTCATCTGCACCACGCCGGCCTTGCTCATGCAGTACACGCCGATCTGGGGCAGCACGCGCAGGCCGGCCACCGAGGCGATGTTGACGATGCGGTGCTGCTTGCGCGGGTCGCCCTTGGCGCGCTGGATCATGCGCTTGGCGGTCTGCTGCGCGACAAAGAAGGCGCCGCGCAGGTTGGTGTCCATGATGTAGTTGTAGTCGTCCTCGGTGACGTCCAGCAGGCGCTGGGTGTTCGACACGCCCGAGTTGTTGACCAGGATGTCGATCGGACCGGCCTCGGTCTCGGCATGCGCGATGGCGGCCTTGATCGATCCCAGGTCGGTGACATCCAGGCGCACCACGTGGGCGGCGCCGCCGTCGGCCTCGATCTCCGCGCGCAGTTCCTTCAGGCGCTCGACCCGGCGCGAGGCCAGCACCACCTGGGCGCCGGCGCCGGCCAGCGCCTTGGCGAAACGGGCACCGAGGCCGCTCGAGGCGCCGGTGACCATGGCGATTTTTCCTTCGTAATTGACTTCGATGCCCACTCGGCTCCCCTTCTCGTGCTTGATGTATGCGAGCTTGCGAAGTCCTCATGATTACACAAATCACCAGTATTAGATTGCCGCATCTAATAATGTCCGTAAAATGGCGCCCAACATTGCAATCGACAGCAAAAAAGTGCACACTCGTGCTTAAATTTCATTCTCATTATTAAAATAACCATGACCGAGCCAACCAACATCCTCGAACAATACGGACCACGCGAAGCAATGGAGTACGACGTGGTGATCGTCGGCGGCGGCCCCGCGGGCCTGTCCGCAGCGATCCGGCTCAAGCAGCTGGCGGCGGAACAGGGCCGCGAAGTCTCCGTCTGCGTGCTCGAAAAAGGCGGCGAGCTGGGTGCGCACATCCTCTCCGGCGCGGTCATGGACCCGATCGCCCTGAATGAGCTGATCCCGGACTGGAAGGAAAAAGGCGCACCGCTCAACACCCCGGTGACCGAAGACCAGGTACTGTTCCTCACCGAGACCAAGGCGATCAGGACCCCGAACTTCATGGTCCCGAAGATGCTGACCAACCATGGCAACTACGTGATCTCGCTGGCCAACGTGGTGCGCTGGCTCGGTACGCAGGCGGAAAGCCTGGGCGTCGAGATCTTCCCGGGCTTCCCGGCCGCGGAGGTGCTGTACAACGAGGACGGTTCGGTCAAGGGTGTCGCCACCGGCAACATGGGCGTCAAGCGCGATGGCGAGCCGGGCGCCGACTTCCAGCTCGGGATGGAGCTGCATGCCAAGTACACCCTGTTCGCGGAAGGCTCACGCGGCCACCTGGGCAAGGCCCTGATGGCCAAGTATGAGCTCAACCAGGGCAAGGATCCGCAGACCTACGGCATCGGCATCAAGGAGCTGTGGGAGATCGATCCATCCAAGCACAAGCCGGGCCTGGTGATCCACACCGCCGGCTGGCCGCTGGACAACAGCACCTATGGCGGGTCCTTCCTGTACCATCTGGAGAACAACCAGGTGGCAGTCGGCTTCGTGGTGGGCCTGGCTTACCAGAACCCCTACCTTTCGCCGTACGAGGAATTCCAGCGCTATAAAACGCACCCGGCGATCCGCCACTTCTTCGAAGGCGGCAAGCGCATCTCGTATGGCGCGCGCGCGATCACCGCGGGCGGCCTGCAGTCGCTGCCGAAGACCGTGTTCCCGGGCGGCGCCCTGATCGGCTGCGACGCCGGCTTCCTGAACACCAGCCGCATCAAGGGCAGCCACGCCGCGATCAAGACCGGCATGCTGGCCGCGGAAAGCGCGTTCGCGGCGCTGGGTGAAGGCCGCCAGCACGACGAACTGGCGTCCTACCCGGCAGCGTTCGAAAAGAGCTGGCTGCACGAAGAACTGCACGTCGCGCGCAACTTCAAGCCGTGGATGTCGAAGGGCCTGTACGTCGGCACCATCATGACCGGCATCGACCAGATGGTCTTCCGCGGCAAGGCTCCCTGGACCCTGCACCACAAGCATGCGGACCATGAATGCCTGAAGCCCGCCTCGCAGTTCCAGCCGATCGCCTATCCGAAGCCGGACGGCAAGCTGACCTTCGATCGCCTGTCCTCGGTGTTCATCTCGAACACCAACCATGCGGAAGACCAGCCGATCCACCTGACCCTCAAGAACCCGAGCATCCCGGTGGACGTCAACCTGGCCAAGTATGCGGGCCCGGAGCAGCGCTACTGCCCGGCCGGCGTGTACGAATACGTGAAGACCGACGAAGGCAAGGACCGCCTGCAGATCAACGCGCAGAACTGCGTGCACTGCAAGACCTGCGACATCAAGGACCCGACCCAGAACATCGTGTGGGTGACGCCGGAAGGCGGCGGCGGCCCGAACTACCCGAACATGTAATCGGGATGCGCGCCCTCGCTACCCTGCTGGCCTGCGCGCTGGCTTTCCCGGCCGCCGCTATGGCAGCTGACGATGGCCTGCGCACCGCGGTGCTGCTCGATCACATGCACGGGATCGACGCCAACGTGACCTACCTGAAGGCGAGCGGACAGGAGCTCAAGCTAGACGTCCTGCTGCCCGACGACTACGCGTCGAAGGCGCGGCCGGTCGTGCTGCGCTTTCACGGCGGCGGCTGGGTCGCGGGCAGCCGCGAAAGTTCGGCCTTGTCCGCCCTGCCCTGGCTGCAGATGGGATACACGGTGGTGAACGTCAGCTACCGCCTGGGGAACACGGCGCTGGCGCCGGCCGCGGTCGAGGACACGCTGTGCGCGCTGCAGTGGGTGGGTCGCAACGCGAAGAAGTACAACTTCGACCTGTCGAAGGTCGTCACCACGGGCAATTCGGCCGGCGGCCACCTGGCGCTCACCACCTCCATGATCCCGGCCGATTCGCCCTTCACCAACCAGTGCGCGGCCAACGAGCCTACCTGGTCCGGGCCTTACCGAAACCCGGCGCCGAAGGTGGCGGCGGTGGTCAACTGGTTCGGCATCACCGACGTCGCCGACATGCTGCAGGGCCCGAACCAGCGCTCGTATGCGGTGGCCTGGTTCGGCAGCATGCCGGGGCGCGAAGGGCTGGCGCGCGCGCTTTCTCCCTTGACTTACGTGCGTGCCGGCGGCCCGCCTGTGTTCACGGTCCACGGCGACGCCGATCCCCTGGTGCCCTACGCGCATGGCGTGCGCCTGAAGGCGGCGCTCGACAAGGCCGGCGTGAAGAACGTCCTGTACACGATCAAGGGCGGCAAGCATGGCGGCTTCGCGCCGGAACAGCAGCTGGCCGCGTTCGAGGCCGTGCGCGAGTTCCTGCGCGGCGAGGGGCTGCTGCCGGCGCAACCCTGAGCGCCGCCTTTTCGCTGTTGTGCCTAAGATGGGGCTCCGACCACATCTTACGCAAGGAGGCTGCCATGCCTGAAACCAAGGATACCGACCGGAGCCTGAGCGACATCCAGCTCGACGACTTCGACGTCAACCGCCAGCGCGAACGGCTCGAGCAGAGCCGCCCCGGTAACCTGCAATCCGACCAGAAGCCGACGCCGCAACAGCCGGACGAGCAGTCGCGCCAGGGCGAAAAGCGCTAGCATTTTTACTGCTGGCTTTGTGCGAGCCGTCCTACGGCAGCTCCTCCCCCATTCCGATTGTCCCGGGCCGCCAGAGGTCTATCATCGAGCCATCGACACTCAAACAGGAGAACAGTATGGGTGAAAACAAAGGCCATGGCGTCAAGGGGCCGCGCCACGACGATGACGTGGACGACCTCAGCATCAATACCGCGAGCGGCAGGGTCGCCAACGGCGGCCAGCAGCAGTCGAGCAACATGCATCCGGGGCAGCAGCAGGACAGCATGCAGTCCGATCAGCTGCAGGGCAACCAGCAGTCCGTGCAAGGCGACGGCCAGGGAGCGGGACAGCAGCGACAAGGTAACAAGCAATCGGGACCGCAACAAGGGAACCAGTAGCACTGGTGATCGTCAACCCAAACGCAATCGGGCGCGCACCGGCAAGTCAGTCTTGTCCGGTGCGCGTTTGCATTGTGCTGACACTTTTCTTTCCTGCGGGCGAGCGCGTCCGAACGGTCCTACGCACAGGCCGCGCGGGCTCCGATTGCCGATGTCAGCAGGAAGATTAAGATGGTCACTCAACTTCCTTATCAAGGAGACGAACATGAACCAGAATCAGCAGAACGGTCAGAAGCAATCGACGCCGGACACCAACTCGAACGATCCGATGAAGGACCTGGTCGCGACTGACGGCCAGGGCCAGCAGTCGGGCAACCAGCAGTCCGGTGGCCAGCAATCGGGCAGCCAGCAGCAGGGCCAGCAAGGTGGCCAGCAGCAGGGCAGCGAGCAGCAAGGTGGCCAGCAAGGCAACCAGCAGCAGGGCGGCGGCCAGCACGCTTCCGGCGGCACCCCGGCCCTGGAAGACCTCGACGGCCAGAACCAGGGCGAAAGCGCCCAGCAGGCTTCGGAAGCCTTCCAGCAGCAGGATCAAGGGGGCGGCAACCGCTAAGCCCCGGCGCCGTGCGCAGGCCGCCTGGCTTTCAGCGCACGGTGTGGGCGCGATTCAGGCGGCGCTCGGCGCGGCGCTGGATCGCCTCGAAGAACAGGCTCAGAAGCCAGTAAACGCAGGCCGCCGCGATATACAGCGGCAGCGGCTGGAACGTCACCGCAATCACTTCCTTGGTCGCGAGCATCAGCTCTGTCACCGTGATCACCGACACCAGCGAGGTGTCCTTGATCAGGCTGATGAGCGTATTGCTCATTGACGGCACTGCGATGCGCAGCGCCTGCGGCAGGATGATGTGGTGCAGGGTCTGCCAGTAGCCCAGGCCCAGGCTGAAACTGGCGCGCCACTGCCCTTCGCTGACCGCGCGGATCGCACCACGCAGGCTTTCCGACAGATAGGCGCCGCTATTGAGCGACAGCGCCAGCACGCCCGCCGTCACCGGCGCGAACTCGATGCCGATGCTCGGCAATCCGTAATAGATGACGAAGATCTGCACCAGCAGCGGCGTGCCGCGCATGATGCTGACGTAGAAGCTCGCCGGCAGGCGTACCAGGGCCCAGGGCGCGATGCGCATCAGGGCCACCGGCAGGCCGATCGCCAGTCCGCCCAGCATCGAGGCCACTGCGAACATCAGGGTATAGCCGGCGCCTGTCAACAGGGTCGGCGCCGCCTCGCGCAGCAGCGCGATCAGTTCCACGCCGGGCCTTTACTTGGCCGGGCGGCTGGCGTCGACGCCGAACCACTTCATCGACAGCGCCTTCAGCGTGCCGTCGTTGGTCGCGTCCAGCAGGATTTTGTCGACCGCCGCCTTGAACTGCGGGCTGCCCTTGCGGAAGGGGATGCCCATGCGCTCGGGTGCACCGACGCGCGCGCCGGCCTTGATCGGCAGCGGCGAATTCTTGAGCAGGTAGGCCACCATCAGGCTGTCGTTCAGGGCCGCGTCGATGCGGCCGAAGGCCAGGTCCTGCAGGTTTTCCGGCGCCGCCGGATAACTCTTGACCGTGATGCCCGGCACCGCCTTGACCTGCTGCTCGAACACGCTGCCCTGCCCCACCCCAACGGTCCTGCCTTTCAGGTCGGCCAGGCTGGCGTAGCTGGCGCGGTCGTTCTTGCGCACGATGAGCTGCGGGAAGGAATAGGTGTAGGGACGCGAGAAATCGAAGGCCTGCTCGCGCTTGGGCGTGATGCCGACCTGGCTGACGATGACATCGTACTTGCCGGCGGCCAGGCCCGCCAGGATCGCAGCCCATTCGGTGCTGACGAATTCCGGCCGCAAGCCCAGCTTGCCCGCGACCAGGCGCGCGACGTCGACGTCGTAGCCCGTCAGCTGGCCGGTCTTGGGGTCCTTGAAGTTGAAGGGCGGGTAGGTGCCTTCCATCGCGATGCGCAGCGAGCCGCGCGCCTTCGCTTCCGCGAGCAGGTCGGCCGCCGCGGCTGCATGCAGCGGCGCCAATGCCGACAGCGACGCCGCCAGCGCCAGGCCGAGCAGGGTCCGGCGTGCCACGGTGTTCGAATGCTTGCCCATCAATGCGTCTCCATCCAAGGTCGAGCTGACTTTATAACCGAAACCGGCGCAGCCGGGAAGGCTGGGTCTAGTAAGCAGGCCGGCGGGCGCGCGATCCGAACCGATGGCCGACCACCAGGGTCGTGCTCGCGACCAGGGTCGACAGCCCGAGAATCAGCTGCACCAGCCTGTCGTCTGGCAGCACCCAGACCTGGCCGCGCGGCGGCTCGGCGCCGGTGGCGGCATGGATCAGCGGCGAGATCCAGTCGGCGTCCGGCTCGACATCGAGGATCACGGCGTCGTCCGTGGTCTGCATGTAGACGTTGCCGCCTTCGGCCAGCGTAAAGCAGATGCCGACGCCGGTCTCGGTCGGCTTGACCAGCTCCTGCAGGGCGCGGTTATGCTCGTCGATCCAGAGTTCGACGTCCTGCGGGGTTTCCAGCGCGGTCCAGGGACGGGGGCGAAAGCGCGGCGGGGTATCGGGTGGCAAATTCATGTGATGCGGGTAAAAGCGGGGCTGATATCAATTCGGCCGTATCTTACGGGATTTTTGTGTGCCAGTATGCAGTCCGCCGGTTCTCCAACAAGGAAATACCTTGGAAAGTAATGTCCCTGCTCCTGTCATGTCTTTTTATGAAAAAAATTTCCAACCACTTCCCGTTCAAGCCGAGGTATTCGTGAAAGTCAGATCCCTGTTGTACTGGCCCTACGTCGCTGCGCTCGCAGCCATGCTGGCGTCCTGTGGCGGCGGTGGCGGTGGCGGAGGCGGCAGCTCCGGCACGGCGCCACCGGTCCCACCGCCCGTGAGCAGCCCCGCTCTGCAGTTTTCGCCGCAAAAGGCCAGCGCCAGCGTCGAAGCCGGACTCTCGGCCACCATCTCGATCAACGCCAGCGTCCTGCGTCCGCAGGACTTCAGCGGCAATGTGTATGCGTTCGTGGTGGACGACACCGGGGTGCTGCTGCCAAACGCACGCTTCGTCGCCAGTTCGCCGACCAGCTACACGGCGGTCCTGCAGACCGCGCCGAGCCTGGCAGCCGGCAGCTACCGCGGCAACTTCACGATCAAGCTGTGCCGCGACACGGGCTGCGCCAGCCAGTTCCCGGGCTCGCCCATGCTGCTGCCCTACGAATTGACCGTCACGCCGGCCAAGCCGGCAGACCTGTCGGCCCGCCCGGAAACGACCCTCGGCACGACGATGAACCTGGGCGACACCCCGCGCCAGCAGCTCGTGCTCGTGGGTGGCCAGGGCCTGCAATGGACGGCGACCAGCAACGTGGCCTGGGCGCGTCCGGTCAACGCCAGCGGCAGCGGCCCCGGCCGCTTCGCGGTCGAATTCAACGCCGCCGGCCTCGCCGCCGGCAACTACGTCGGCGAACTGGCGATCGAGTCGAGCGACAAGCAGCGCATCACGCTGCCGCTGACCCTGGCGTTGATGGCGAACCGCTTCGAGACCAGCGGCACCGGCTTCACCTTCAATGCCGTCAACGGCGCGCCGATCGCGCCGCAGAACGTCACCTTCTCGCTGTCCAACAAGGGCGCCGCGCCCTTCTCGCTGGCCAGCGACCAAGCCTGGCTGTCGGTGACGCCCGCCACCGGCACCACGCCGGGCGCCGCCTCGTTCGCCGTCGATCCGGCGCGCGGCAAGCTCGCCAGCGGCAACCACAACGCCACCGTCACCTTCACCTCGCCGGCGGCCAACAACCTGCAGGTTCCGGTCTACCTGAACCTGACCAAGCCGACGCTGAGCGCTTCGGTGAATACGATCACCCTGGGCGGCAGCACCGGGCGCGAATTCACCGCGGCGCCGTTCAGGCTCTCGCTCAACACGCGCGAGAACGCCTGGCCGTGGACGCTGGCGGGCACGCCTGCCTGGGCCGGCTTCAGCGCCGTGTCCGGCACGGTGAACGAGACCGGCACCAGCATCACCGTCACGCCGAACGCCGCGGCCGCGCCGATCGGTTCGACCAGCGTCGTGCTGGCGCCCCAGGCCACGGTCAACGGCGACGTGGTGTCGACCCCGCTCACGCTGACCATCAACCGCGACCAGCAGAAGATCCTGCCGTCGGTGAACGGTGTCGCCTTCGTGTCGACGCCGGCATGGTCGCGCCTGCGCACCAGCGTGACCGTGAGCGATAATTTCGGCGCCGCTTCCAGCTGGAGCGCAAGCTCGAACGCCGCCTGGCTGTCGGTGACGCGCAGCGGCAATACCCTGACGTTGGAGGCCGACCCGGCCCTGGTGGCGAACGGCGCGACCAGCATCGCCACGGTTACCCTGAGCCCGGCCACGAGCGGCGTCACGGCGCCGGAAACCATCCGCGTCGGCTTCTACAAAGGGGCGACGCCGCCCGAGCTGACCAAGCTCTCGGTCGATTACCATACCCTGGTTGCCGACCCGATCCGTCCGCTGGTCTACGTGCACAAGGGCGGCACCACGCTCGATATCTACAATGTCTATACGGCGCAGAAGACCGGCAGCGTCGCCCTGGGCGCCGCGCTTGGCGACATGAGCGTCAGCCAGGACGGCGCCCGCCTGTACGCCTACGACACGGCCAACCGCAAGGTGGTGGTGCTCGACCTGGACCGCTTGACGACGCTGCCGGACCTGCCGCTGTCCGATGCGGCGTCCAGCTACGAGCGGCTGCTGTCGGTGCGCCCGAACGGCGTCGAGCTGCTGCTGACGGTGTCGGGCATTTACCGGGTCGCGGACGGCAAGCGAATCAGCACCAGCGGCTGGGTCGGTCCGGGCCTGGCCGTCAGCCGCGACGGCAAGCGCGTCTACAGCCAGGACAGCGGCTACAGCCCGTCGAGCGCCAGCGCGAGCACGCTCGACTATTCCGCGATGGGCGGCGGCACCGCGCTGGTGAGCGCAGGCGTGGCCGCGGCCCGCCCTGGCGAGAACGGCCGCGACGTCGCGGTCAGCCCCGACGGCGCGCGCGTCTACTTCGCCAACGGCGCGCCCTACCGCTGCACGATCTTCGACGCCAGCCTGCGCTCGATCGGCAACCTGCCGGGCGGCGACGCCTATCCGAACAACGTGGAAGTCGACGTGCACGGACGCGCCTACTGCGGCCTGCAAGGGCCCTACACGCAGTACGACATCTGGCTGCACGACGCCAACGGCGCTTTTGTAAAGGGCTACAAGTTTGCCGGCTATGCGCGTGGCCTGCTGGCGCGCCAGATGGTGGTGAGCGGCGACGGCATGATGGTGATCGCCCTGAGCGAAGACCCGCTGATGGGAATCATCGCGGTCGGCCTGTAAACCGCCGCGCCCTGCCGGCCCGGCGTCAAGCGGCCAGGCGGCCCGTCAGGATCAGCGAGGCCGGTTTGCGGGTAGCCGGGTGCAGCGGCTCGCGCATCTCGACCACCTGCAAGCCGTGCTCGACGAACAGCGCGATCCAGCTCGACACGGTACGAAAGTACCAGGGCGCGGCGTCGGCAAAGGCGCTGCTGAAACCGGCCCAGCTCCCCTCGCGCCAGCCATCGACATAAGGCGCGTCGCCGCAGGCCACGACGGGGTGCACGGTCTGCACGATCAGGTGGCCGCCGGGGCGCAGGTAGCTCGGCGCCGCCCGCAGCAGGCCGCGCGTGGCCTCGTCGCCGATCAGCGAGAAGTTACAGACCGCCACGTCGGCCGCCAGCTGCAGCTCGCCGGCCGCGATCTGCTCGTAGCTCAGCTGGCGGAATTCGCCGCCGCCGGCGCTTCTCGCCTGTTCGACCAGCCCGGCGATCGCATCGACCCCGACCATCGCTACCTCGGGCAGCGCCCGCACCAGCCAGCCTTCGCCGCAACCGAGATCGACCCCAAGGCGCGGCGCGCGCGCCCGTACCGCCTCGACGATGGCGCTGTTGGTCACCAGCACCCGCGATTCGATCTCGCCGCCGCGCACGGCCGCGGTCCAGGGATCGGTATTGCGCGACCAGGCATCGATGATGGATGCGTCATTGTGTTGTGGCATGGGTCTCTCCGTGTTCGGCATGAATCGATCCATAGACTATCTCAAAATCATTTGCGATAGATCAAGACTCGCGCACGCTTACATTTGACGTCAATACAAATCTCACATATTCTTTCACTCAACGGTATGGAAACGTTTCCAGTTTCGACAGGATCATACGAGACCAACGCATGAAGTTGGCAGACCGCGGCGCGCCGTCCTGGCGCACGTTTTTCTTCGGAGTTAAATGAGGAGTCGACGTGAACCAACAGAACCAGAATCGTCACCTGAAGTGGAAACCTTTCCAGTCGCTCGCTGCGACAGCCCTGTTCGCTGCCTGTACCGGGGCAGCGGCCAGCGTCACCAATCCCGTCATCGGCCAGTTGCTGTGGTCCGAGGAATTCAACGGCACCAGCCTGAACACCGGCGTATGGACCGCGTCGGACGGCAACGGCTGCCAGATCAACCTGTGCGGCTATGGCAACGCCGAGCTGCAGTACTACAGCCCCAACAACCTCTCGATCGTCAACGTGCCCTTCGAATCCGGCACGCGCGCCCTGGCGATCCAGGCGCGCTCGCAGACCGTGGGCAGCAACGTGTTCACCTCCGGGAAGATCGACACCAAGGGCAAGGTGCAGGTCCAGTACGGCATGATCGAGGTGCGCCTGGCCACCCCGAACATCGCCACCGGACTATGGCCGGCCGCCTGGATGCTGGGCGTGAGCCCGCAGACCTGGCCGCGCAACGGCGAGATCGACATCATGGAGATGGGCCACAAGGCCTCCATGCGCGCCAGCGCCGGCAATCCCTCGCCCAACCACTTCACCGGCTCGAATGTCATCACCTGGCAGCAGGCTGCCTGCGTGCCGGGCAACGAGAGCTGCGCCGCCTCCACCGCGTGGCAGACCAAGAACTGGTACATCCCGAGCACCTCGCTGGCCAACCGCTTCGTGACCTACCGCCTGTACTGGGATGAAAGCCAGATGCGCTTCACCGTGGTCGACAATGGGGTCGAGCGCAACATGTACGACGCGCCGCTGCCGGTGAACTCGACCGCCCTGCAGGCGCCCTTCTACCTGCTGCTAAACCTGGCCGTGGGCGGAAATTTCACCGACGCCGCCAACCCCAGCCAGGTGACGGCGCCGCTGCCGGGCACAATGTACGTCGACTACGTGCGCGTGTACCAGCTCGACGGCAAGGGCCAGGTCAAGCTCGGCAACCAGACCGTGCCCGAAGTGGCGGGCAAGTTCGGCGTCTTCACCGACACCACGGCCGTCAACAACAAGCTGGTGGCCGGCACCAGTTCCGACATCTTCCTGTGGAACGGCGCCTCGAGCGGGGCCGGCAATACGGCGCCGTATGAAGGCAGCAACGTGATCGCCTGGGCCTACACGGCGCCCGGCCAGTGGTTCGGCGGCGGCGTGCAGGCACGCCAGGCACGCGACCTGTCGAACTACCGCAACGGCACCATGCGCTTCCGCATCAAGATTCCGGCCAATGTGTCCTTCAATATCGGCGTCGGCGACACCTATACCAACCAGAACTGGGTGAACTTCCCGGCCAACACGAGCACCCACGGCCTGGTACGCAACGGCGAATGGGCGCAGGGCAGCATCCCGGTCTCGACCCTGCTCGGCACCAAGGTGGCGGCGCAGTCCCTGCTCGATGTCTTCATGATTTCGAGCGACGCCAACCGCCTGCCCACGTCGACCTTCCAGTTCGCGATCGACGACATCGTGTGGGATTCCGGCACCACCACCACGCCGCCGCCGACGACGCCGACCGGTCCGACCTGGGTCACCCAGCCCAGCGCTACCACGCTGCAGTTCAACACCAATACCGGCAGCTGGGCCGACGTGCACTACACCGTCAACAACGGCGCCCAGCAGAACGTGCGCATGCGGCTGGACGGCAGCACCAACACCTATATCGCGGGCGGCCTGAAGATCGGCGACGTGGTGCGCTACAGCTTTACCTACTGGGACCCCGCGCGTAACTTTGCGGTGGATACGGCCTGGCAGAGCTATACGATGAAGTAAGCTGCCTTCTCCCGGACCCCGCTGTTGCGGTCCGGGAGAAGCTCAGGGTTTGGCAGCTTCCGCGCGCCGCGGCACCCCGGCGGCGCCCGGTGGAAGCTTGAACTGCGCGACGTTCAGCTGCATCGAGAGGTGAACGTAGAATGCGGTCAGGCTGGTGAGGTCGACCACCCCTTTGCTGCCGAAGCGCCGGTTGATGCGGTCGTAGCTTTGATCTGACACCTGGCGATTCCGAACGAGTTCGGTCACGAAGGCATACACGGCATCTTCGTCATCGCTCATGTTCGCCGGCTTTTGACCGATGCCGAGCGCGTCCACGTGGGCCTGGGTGAGACCAGCCTTCAAGGCCAGAGGTAGGTGCTGGTACCAGACGTAGTCCTGGTTCCAGTCCCTGGCAATGTAGAGAATGGCGAGTTCGGCCAGGTTACGCGGTATCGCCGAACCCGCTTTCATGTAGTCGCCGACTTCCCGTGCGTTGCTCATCATTGCCGGGCTATGCAGCATCACTTCGAAGGGTCCGAAGATGGGCGCCTTGCGCACGGCTTCGTATTGCGCGACAGCCTGCTTCTGCTCGGCCGAGTACTTCTCGACGGGAATCACGGGGAGCCGATCTGCCGCCTGGGTGACTTGGGAAAGGAGAAGATGCATGAGAGCCGCTCCGATCAAGAGCGCTCCGCACGAAAGACGGGCCATGGTGTCGCCTCTGGGTAAACGAACCGGTGATGGAAGAGTGTTGCGGCGCTGTCGCGTTCAAGCTACGCCCGGCAAGCCAGTGCGTCAAGATACTGATGGACTCGGATGTGGCGCCAACAAAACAGCAAGGCAGCCTTTCATGCGGCCTGCATGAAGCGCGCGCACTCAGTCGATCTCGAGCGTAAGCAGCCTGGCTGACACCTCATGGCCGTCGATCAGTAATTCACCTACCGAGATCGGCAGCGTGAAGCGACGCCGTCCTGCGCTCCCGGGATTCACGTAGAGCACCCCGCCACGCTGCTGGCAGGCCGGCTTGTGCGAATGGCCGGAGACGACCACGCGCATGCCCGCCGCCTGCGGGTCGATCGGCAATTCCTTGATGTCGTGGATGACGTAGATCGCGACCGCTCCCAGCCGCAAGATGGCGGTCTCGGGAATGTCGGCGGCCCAGGCGCCGCGGTCGTTGTTGCCGCGCACGACGGTCAGCGGCGCCATCGCGGCCAGCGGCGCGAGGATCTCGGGGCCCGTGATGTCCCCGGCATGGATGATATGGTCGCTGCCCCGCAGGAAGTCGAGCGCCTGCGGGCGCAGCAACCCGTGCGTGTCGGAGATCAGGCCGACGCGCATTCGCTCAGTGCGAGCGCTTGCTGCCGGCCATCTTGGCCGTGGTGTAGATCGAGTACAGCGCCGCCAGGCCCACCACCACGTAGACGATGCGGGTGGCCGGGCTGCCCGGGCCGAAGATGGTGGCGACCATGTCGACGTCGAACAGGCCGACCATGGCCCAGTTCAGGCCGCCGATAATCAGGAGCGCCATTGCCAGGTAGTCGAGCGCCGACATGGCGGAGCGCCCTTGCGTGCGCATCGAGGTGCGCCGTTCGCCCATGGTCCTGCGGTCCATCGTTGGAGCATTCATCGTTGCCATCATTGCCTCCTTGAGTCGTGCAGCGTAAAGCGGAATGAATCGGCCAGGCAGGCCTGCCTGACCCCGACAACCCATATTAGCGGAAGTGCGATGGCATGCACGCACGGTGTGCGCGCCGGGGTTTTACCCCTTCCAGGTACGGTTGAGCCCGGTGTCCGCGTGGATCCAGCCGCCCTTCGGGCCGGAGCGGTAGTAGTAGCCGACGCCGCCCTGGCGGAAGCTGCGGATCAGGCCGCCGAGCACTTCCTCGTTCAGGCTGGCGATGCGGATATCGGCCGCCTTGCCCACCATGTGCAGCGACTTGCGCGCCGCCGGCACGCCCTCTTCCACCAGGCGCTTGTTCGAGGCCTCGGTGCGGTAGCCCGACAGGATCTCGAGCGGCTGGGTCATGCCGTAGCGGGCGATGAAGGCTTGCGTGCCCCACAGCACTTCGAACAGCTTGGGGTCGATCGGCGCGCTGGCGCGGCCGTTGACATCGCGCAGGATGTGGCACAGCTCCTGGTAGGCGGAATCGATGATCTCGCCGTCCTTCCAGTACAGCACCTTGGCGCGTTCGCCGCTTTGCGGGCGCACCAGGGAAAGCGTGCGCGGCTTGACCCAGAAATCCAGATCCAGCAGTTGCGCGTCGAACAGGTCGGGCGGCGGTTGCAGGTCGTTGTTCTGGGCAGCGGCGCTGGCCGGGGTCAGGAGCGGGGTGCCGATGACGCCCATGGCGCACAGGCGGGCGCCCTGTTGCAGGAAATCTCTACGTGAAGCCATATCGAACTCATCCAATCGAGGCGCTTACTATAGCGCAAGCTTTACACCGACAAAAGATGTGTTCGTCAAACCTGTTGCGGCCAGCGCAAGTATTCAGATCGCCCTTGCCACCCAGGCAATCAGGATGGCGGACGGCACGAGCAGGGCCTGCGCCAGGATCGTGCCCGCCAGGCGGCTGCCGACCAGCCACACGATCGCCTTCCTGAACTGTCCTTCGCTGACCTTGCCTTCGAGCACGTCGTCGGTCATGCCCGACATGTGGGGGTCGATGAAGATCGCCATCAGGATGGTGGCCCCGCCGTTGATGATCGAGGACAGGGTGCTGGAGGTCACGCGCACGGATGGATCGAGCACGCCCGCATACAGCGCGGCGAACACGCCCACGGTCCACAGGGCGGTGGCCACCACGTTGAGCAGTGTGATGCGCAGCGACACGCCGTGTCCCGAGCGGATCGCGCTGATATTCTTCGCGGCCGGCACGCTGGCCACGTCCTTCACATAGGACAGCCCGCCCTTGAAGAAGCCGTGCAGGATCAGCTTGGGAACCGAGCGGTGCGCCTGGAAATGCAGCACGGCGCGGCAGAACACGCGCTGGAAGGTCGGGATCAGGAAGGCGCCGATGACGGTAGCCAGGCTGCTCGATGCCAGCAGCCACTGGAAGTCGCCCAGCAGCGCGGACTGGGCCGCGCCGTCCAGATTGCTTTCGACGCGCTTGGCCAGGAAGGGGCCGAGGAAGGAATTCGAGGTGCGCGAGAGCAGCACCAGGATGCTGAACAGGGCGAAGGAGACAGCGATGCGGCGGGTGCGCACGCCGGCGATGCGGACCGAATAGGCGAGCGTGCCGATCAGGTGGATGACGAACGTGAGGAAGCAGATGAAGAGCAGTTGTATGTCCACGTATCGTTCCCGATGCCAAAGATTGCTATCTTAGCATCAGAAGATCAGGACGAACTCAGCTGCTGCAATTGCAGAAGCGCTTGCGAGCGCCGGCCTGGGCCTCGCAGCTGGCGTCGAGCTGCTTCCACAACAGATCGCATTCGAGGCCGAAGCAGGCCTTGTCCTTGCCGGCATTCACATAACCCTGGCGCTCGAAGAAGGCGCTGGCGCTGGCCGGGCTGTGCAGGTGGAGCTTGCGGATGTCCCAGGCGCGCGCCTGTCCCTCGGCGGCGGACAGCAGCGCACGGCCGACGCCGCTGCGCAGCGCCTCCGGCGCCACGTAGCACAGTGCCAGCTTGCCGGCCTGGGTCAGCAGGCACAGGCCAAGCAGTTCTCCATCGCGTTCGGCGACCAGGGCGTGGTTGCTGGGAATGGAAAACCAGGTGCTGACGTTGGCCGCGGTCTTGTTGCCGAGCCAGGCCTCGAGCACGCCCGGACGATCTTCGTGGTCGGCCTTGCAGCCGACTTCGATCGAGCGGCGCAGCAGCGCGCAGGCAGCGGACGCATCACCGGGTACCGCCTTGCGAATGTCAAAACGCGTGGACATCAAACATCACTATGCAGAATAAAAACGAACAGGACCCGCGCCGGCGGCGCAATGGCTGGGCACGACTATACACCGAAAGGCCTGTTGCCTGCTGCCGACGTCTGCATGCGTCCGGCAGCGTGCTGTCCCGCTCGGCGGTACTAAGCATATGACAAAACTGTTGTTCCGTAATTGGGCCATCCGATGGATGATGCATCCTGTCCACAAGATTTGAAAAGCGAGAACAAACATGACCCTGACTTCCCCGCTTCGCCGTCTATTGATCGCCCTGGCGCTAGGCGCCGCGCTGCCGCTCACCGCCAGCGCCGCCGAGACCGAGCTGCTGAACGTGTCGTACGACGTCGCGCGCGAGCTGTACAAGGACATCAACCCGGCCTTCATTGCCGCCTACAAGCAGCAGACCAGCCAAACGGTCTCCATCAAGCAGTCGCACGGCGGCTCGAGCAAGCAGGCGCGCGCCGTGGCCGACGGCCTGGAAGCCTCGGTCGTCACCATGAACCAGGCCAATGACATCGACATGCTGGCCGACCGCGGCCTGGTGGCAAAGGACTGGGCCAAGAAGTTCCCGAACAATGCGGCGCCCTATTACTCGACCATGGTCTACCTGGTGCGCAAGGGCAACCCCAAGGGAATCAAGGACTGGGACGACCTGGCGCGCCCGGGCGTGCAGGTGATCATCCCGAACCCAAAGACCGCCGGCAACGGCCGCTATACCTACCTGGCGGCCTGGGGCGCGGCCCTGAAGAAGAAAGGTGGCAATGATGCCCAGGCGCGCGAGCTGGTGGGCCGCATCTTCAAGAACGTGCCGATCCTGGACGCGGGCGGCCGCGCCGCCACCACCACCTTCACCCAGCGGCAGATCGGCGACGTGCTGGTGACCTTCGAGAACGAAGTGAGCATGGTGCGCGCCGAGTTCGGCGACAACTTCGAGGTGGTCTACCCGTCGGTCTCGATCCTGGCCGAATCGCCGGTCGCCGTGGTTGACAAGGTGGTCGACCGCCGCAATCAGCGCAAGGAAGCGACCGCCTACCTGAACTTCCTGTACTCGCCGGCCGGCCAGGAAATCGGCGCCAAGCACTTCATGCGCGTGCGCTCGGACGCCGTGATGAAGAAGTACGCCGCCAACTACCGGCCGATCCAGCTGTTCACGGTGGATGAGCTGTTCGGAGGCTGGCGCAAGGCCCAGGAGCGCCACTTCAACGATGGCGGTGAATTCGATAAGATTTACCAGCCGAAATAAGCCCCTGGCCAACAAGCCCTGCCCCGCGCAGGGCTTTGTTTTTCAGGATAGAATTCCGGGCCGATTCTGGCCTAGCTCATGGACGCTCTGGCAATCCTGACGCTAAACTGCAATAAATTCCGGTCCACAAGGTCATTTTTGCTTGTGTGCCATAGACATGCATCATGCTTGATGCTATCTTCCAACACCTGTAGTTGCCCTACAGCTAGATCGTGAAATCTGACTGTTGACCGCGCACCCCGCGCTTTTCGCTCAACGCAAGCCTATTCCTGAACCCGACAATGTTGAAAAAATTGTTTGCCACCGTATTGATGTCGTTTTCGGCTGCCGCATTCGCGGTGCCGTTCGGCTCGCAATCGGTGCTCGTGGTAGAAGATGACACCGGCAAGATTTTGCTGGAAAAGAATGCAGACCGCGTCGTCCCGATCGCGTCGCTGACCAAGCTGATGACGGCCATGGTCGTGCTGGACGCCCACCAGGACATGGACGAGCTGATCGAAATCGACCGCAGCGACGTCGACACCTTCAAGAACAGCAGCTCGCGGGTGCCGGTCGGCGCCCTGATTTCGCGCCGCGACGTGATGCAGCTGGCCCTGATGTCCTCGGACAACCGCGCCGCGCACGCGCTGGCCCGTACCTATCCAGGCGGCACCGAAGGCTTCAAGGCCGCCGTCAAGCGCAAGATCGCCGCGCTCGGCATGACCCAGACCGTGATCGAAGAGCCGACCGGCCTGTCGCCGCGCAACCGCTCCAACGCCGGCGACCTGGTCAAGATGGCCGCTGCTGCTGCGCGCTATCCCGACATCACCGCCGCTACCACCGAGTCGAAGGACCTGATCAACATCAACGGCCGCCAGGTCGAGTACCGCAACACCAACCGCCTGGTGGGCGCCAAGGGCTGGGACATCGGCCTGTCGAAGACCGGCTATATTTCGGAAGCCGGCCGCTGCCTGATCATGAACATCAAGGCAGGCGGGAAGAACGCGACCATGGTGCTGCTGAACGCCAGCGCCTCCTCGGCACGCATCCTGGACGCACTCAACGTGCGCCGCTTCATCACCGGCGAAGAAGCGCCAGTGGTCGCGCGCGCTTCGAGCCGCGCCCCGCGTTTCAAGGCTTCCTCCAGCCGCGCCCGCATCAAGGCCAGCGCCGGCACCGGCAAGCTCAAGGCGGTCAAGAAGCGCGGCAAGGTGAAGGTGGTGCCGAAGCGCCGCAAGAAATAAGCTATCTGCCGCAACAGCAAAAAGGGCCGCAAGGCCCTTTTGTCATTTTCCGCTCCCAGGCGCCGGCGGCGCCACCGTATCCCACAGGGCACTGCTCAGCTCGGCCACCAGGTCGTCGGTATAGGCGGCCGGCGGCGACTGCATCGCGACCACGCGCCAGGCCTTGCCATCCACTTCCACGATGCGCAGCTGGACCCGCTCCGGGCCCTTGCGGTGCAGGCCGCGGCTGACCCAGGAGCGCCGGCCGCGGAACTCGGCAAAATAGCTTTCGGCCAGCTCGAAACGGTCGGCCAGCCGGTCTTCCAGCGCCTGGGCGTCCTGGCGCAGGGCCCTGCCCCCGCCGGCCTCGTAGGCGAACAGCACCACCGCATGGCCGCTGTGCCGGGTGAACAGGTATTGCGGCGCGCCGTCCGCGCCCTGGCGCGCCTCGGCTTTCCACTGGGGTGCCAGCATGGTGCTGCGCCCGGTGGCCGGGTTGGTCCAGGCCATCGGCGGGGCCGCCAGCATGGCGGTGGCTTCGCGGCTGTCCTGGCGGTCCACCGTGTCGAGGATCATGATGGTGCTGAACAGGCCGGCAAAGGCCAGGCCGAACACGCCCTTCGCCAGCCAGCCGCGGGGGCTGGCGCTCACCAGGAAATCCTTTCTGTCATAGCTTGCCTGCACGCCCTTGCGTAGGCGCAGGCCCTGGCGCGCCATGGTGAGCAGGCTGACGGCAGGCAGGCCGAGTCCCAGGCCGGCGCGCCAGACCGCCATATTGCGGCGAAGCAGCTCACGGAAACCGGGGGTGCTCCCATCGGTGGTGATGACGCGCAAGCCCAGCAGCGCCTTGCCCGGGGTATTGCCCCCCACGGCCAGCAGGGCCGCGTCCAGCACCAGGCCGCCGGGCATGCAGGCCAGGCCGAACAGCTTCCAGCCGAGCGGGGTTTCCAGCCAGTGCAGGAAGCTTGGGGACACCCTGCTCGCCAGGTAGCCGATCACCAGGGCCACCAGTGCGGTTTGCCACCAGAGGTCGAAGCTGCGCGCGAACCAGCGCGCCCAGGCGCCGGCCAGCGGAAAGGCCGGGAGCACATCCTCGTCGTCGGGCAGGCAAGGCAATTGCGCTGCGCTGCGCGCCGCGGGACAGAACACGAGCATCTGCTGGTCGATTGGCTGCATGCTTGCGCCAGGCGTTCACGCCGAAATGTCGGGAATCATGACTACACACGAAAAGTGCAGCCGGGTCTTTGTTCTTGATCGCAGGTAAGACAGCATTTGAACGGCCGAGTTCGATCGCCATGGCGCGCGCAAACACCGCCCTTGGCCTCGATCAAGGCCGGGAGCTTGCGCGACGCGGCCGAACGGGTATCAGCGCGCGCTGGGCGCGATCATGCCGCGCAGGCCGCTGGTGCGGTGGGTACGCTGGGCAATGGCTTCCGCCAAAACGGCGCCTGGGGGCGAGACCAAAGTAAACTGCTCGCTGGCGCGGGTGATGCCGGTGTAGACCAGCTCGCGGGTGAGGACGGCGCCGCGCTCGCGCGGCAGCGCCAGCACCGTGTGCCGGAACTCCGAGCCCTGCGACTTGTGGACCGTCATCGCGAACGCCGTTTCGACGTTGCGCAGGCGGGTGGCAAGCACGCTGCGCACGGTGTCGCCCTCCAGGAAATACACCCGCAGCGCGCCAGCCCTAGCCGGGTCGGGCAGGGTCACGCCGATGTCGCCGTTGTAGACGCCGGTGCCGTAGTCGTTGCGGGTGACCATCACCGGCCGTCCCACATACCATTCGCCATTCGGGCGCAGCAGCCCGGCCTGGGCCAGGCGGCTCGCTACTGCATCGTTCAGGCCGGTCACGCCCCACTCGCCGTCGCGCACCGCGCACAGGATGCGGAAGGATTCGAAGCGTTGCAAGACCTGGCGCACCCATTCTTCATGATTCGTGTTCAATCCGGCCGTGGGAGCCGTATTCAACACGTCCAGGTAAGAACCGTAGCCGGACTGGGCCAGATGCAGCACGTGCTGCTGCTGGGCGTTCTCGATCCAGCGCACCCCGTTTTTCTCGGCATTACCGGCGCGCAGCAGGGTTTCGGCACGCACGGCGTCGCCGGCATTCACGGCCAGGGCCAGCTGGCCGATCGGGCCGCCGAAGCGGCGGCTGTGGCGCAGCATCACGGTCTGCTGGGCCAGCGCGCCGGCCTTGCCCAGGAATTCGCTGGGGAGTTCTTCGCCGCTGGCGGCCAGCACGTAGTCGAGGGTGGCGTCGGTGTAGCCGCCGGCCTGGGCGTTGTAACACAGGTCGCCCAGCACGGCGCCCGCCTCCACCGACGCCAGCTGGTCCTTGTCGCCCAGCAGGATCAGGGTCGCGCCAGGGGGCAGCGCGTCCAGCAGCGAGGCCATCATCTCGAGGTGGACCATCGAGGCTTCGTCCACGATCAGGACGTCGACGTCGAGCGGATTGCCGCGATGGTGGGCAAAGGCGCGGGTATCGGGACGGGCACCCAGCAGGCTGTGCAGAGTACGGGCGGCGCCCATGCGCGCGGTCAGTTCGCGCAGTGGCAGCTGCGAGCCCACCTTGTCGTCGAGTTCGCCGAGGGCCTTGTCGATCGACTGCTTCAGGCGCGCCGCCGCCTTGCCGGTGGGTGCGGCCAGGGCGATGCGCTGGCTGGCCGCTTCCGGCGCGGTGGCGAACAGCAGCGCCAAGAGGCGCGCCACGGTATAGGTCTTGCCGGTGCCGGGGCCGCCGGTGATGATGGCCACCGAGCCGCGCAGGGCGATGGCGCAGGCCAGCTTCTGCCAGTCGGGGCCCTCGCTCGCGCGCTGGGTCGAGAACAGCACGTCGAGCCAGCCGCGCACGTCGCGCACGTCGACTTCGCGTACTTTGGTCGCGCGCTCGCGCACGGCCTGGGCCACCAGCATCTCGTCACGCCAGTAGCGGCGCAGGTAGAGGCGGTCGCCATCGAGCACCAGCGGCTGGTCGTAATCGAAGGCGCCGACTTCCCACACCTGGCCGCAGGCGGCCAGCTGCTGGGCCCAGCCCTGGGCCGTCTTCGGCAGCGGGCCGGCGGCGCGCGCGAGCAGCTTCCACCCCTCGTCCTCCCATCCTAGCAAGGTGGCCGGGCCGGCCGCCAGGTCGTCCAGCAGCAGGCAGCTGTGGCCCTGCCCTTCCAGCTCGGACAGCACGCTGGACGCCAGCACCAGCGAGGGCGGCGCAGCGCCCAGCGAGGCGATGAAACGGGCAAAGGCGCAGGACAGGCGGCGCAGCTCGCCCGTTTCGCTCAGGCGCGTCAGCTCGTTCCACAGCAGGTCCATGTCGGCTTCGTGTTTCGCCATGTCAGTCTCCCAGCAGGCCTTCGAGGCCGTCCAGCAGTTCCAGGTCGGGACCCAGCACGCAGCAGCCGCGCGTGTCGGCATTGGCGATCCCGCGCAGGAACAGGAACACGGCCCCGCCCAGCTGCTGGCGCGGTTCGTAGGCATCGCCAAGGCGGCTCCTGAGCAGGCGGTGCAGCGCCAGCAGGTAGATGGTGGCCTGGATGTCATAGCGGTGCTCGAGCATGCCCAGTTCCATCGCAGCCTGGGTATAGGCGGCGTCGCCCGGTCCCAGCGCATTGGTCTTGTAGTCCAGCACCCAGTAGCGGCCATCGTGCTCGAACACGAGGTCGGCGAAGCCCTTGAGCATCCCGTGTAGCACCCGCTCGGGCAGCACTGGTCGCTCCAGGCCCTTGACGATGCGGCTGCGGCACAGGCGGTCCAGTTCCACGACGTCGAGGCGCTCGCTGGGGAACCAGAATTCGAGTTCGGGCACTGGGTCGCGCAGATCGCTCAAGGCTGCGCCCAGGGGCGGCAGCGGCGTCGTGGCCACCGCATGCAGCCAGGCCAGGGCGTCGTCCAGGCGGTGGCCCCAGCCGGCGCGCTCGATGCGCTGGCCCAGGCGCAGCATGAATTCCGGCTCGTCGGCGCGGCCGAAGCCCTCGCCCGCCATCCATTCGAGCTGTTCGTGCATGAAGTTGCCGGGCACCGAGCCGCGCGGGAAGCGGTGCCAGGGCGCGTCCTCGATGCGCGGCGGCGTGAGCACCTGCGGATCTTCCTCGAGCAGGGTCTGTTCCTGGGCGCGCATCGGCGCCGGCACCGGCGGCGCGCTCACGGCCACCGCATGGCGCACCAGCGAGGTGAAGGAACCGATCGACCAGTTGCGTTCAAAACTGGCCTCGAAGCGCGGCGCCGCGAGCAGGTCCGGGCGCGCGTCTTCGCGCGCCAAGAGCGTGCGGCCTTCCGCTTCGCTCAGGTCGTGCAGCACGATGCCGTCGGCGTCGCCGCGCAGCTGTTCCAGCCGATCGCGCAGCAGCTCGGCCGCGATCTTCTCGCCGCCGCCCAGCAGGTAGCCGAGCGCCGACTCGTGCAGCCGATTCTCGTTCTTGCTGCGGCCACTGACCGGCGCCGCGCCCAGCCACAGGTAGTGGCGCGCACGCGTCAGGGCCACGTAGAGCAGGCGCAGGTCTTCTTCCAGGCGCGCGCGGTCGACCGCTTCCAAGGCCTCTTCGCCCAGTGTCAGGTCCAGCTGGCGTGCGCCGTCCGGGCCGACGAATTCGAAGAAGGCGCGGTTGCGGCGGTCGGTCCGGCGCGCGGTGACCGCGAACGGCAGGTAGACCAGTGGGTATTCCAGGCCTTTCGATTTGTGGACCGTGACCACCTTGACCAGCTCGGCGTCGCTTTCCAGGCGCAGCACGCGTTCGTCTCCGCCTTCGCCCAGGCCTTCGAGCTGTTCGGCCAGCCAACGGATCAGGGCCTGCTCGCCCTCCAGCTGGGTGCTGGCTTCCTGCAGCAGCTCGGCCAGGTGCAGCAGGTTGGTCAGGCGCCGCTCGCCGCCGGGCTGGCGCAGCAGGCGCGCCGGCAGGCCCAGTTCGTGCACGAAACGGCGCAGCATGGCCAGCACGCCTTGGCGCTGCCAGGCGCCGTGCAGGGCTTTCAGTTGCTCGACGCGCGCTTCCCAGGCCACCTCGTCCGAGGACAGTTTCGCCAGCTCGCCCAGCGGCAGGCCGGCGGTGCGGGTGGCAAACGCCGCGCGCGCCAGCGTGCCGTCGAGCGGATTGGCGACCGCGTACAGCCAGCGCAGCACGTCGGCCGCTTCCTCGCTCTCGACCACCGAATCCTTGTCGGACAGGTAGACGCTGGCCACCTTGCGCTCGACCAGGGCGCGGCGCACGGCGGCGGCTTCGCGCCGGTCGCGCACCAGGATCGCGATATCGGCCGGCATCAGGCGGCGGAAGCGGTCGCCGTCCGAGAAGCCGACCCGTTCGTCCGCCAGCAGGCCCACGATGTGCTCGGCGCAGTGGTGGGCAAAGAAGTCGCGGTAGGCTTCCTGGCTCATGGGGCCGGCGCAGCACACCGACATCGCGTGCTGCGGGCCGTCGGCGCCGACCAGGCGCTCGCGGTGGCCCTTGGCGGCGACCGGCTCGAAGGGCAGCGGGTTGTCTTCGCCGCGGCGGAAGCGGAAGGCGCCCGCCGGGTAGCCGGCATGCCCGGCGTGGCCCTCGGCGTGGCGGAACAGCTGGTTCACCGCTTGCACCAGGGGCGCGGTCGAGCGGTAATTCACGCCCAGCTGGTAGTGGCGGCCCGCGGTGGCGCGGCGCGCCGCCAGGTAGCTGTGGATGTCGGCGCCGCGGAAGCCATAGATCGACTGCTTGGGGTCGCCGATCAGGAACAGTCCCTGTTCCGGGTCGTTGTCTGCCACCCGGTACAGCAGGTCGAAGATGCGGTACTGGTCGGGCGAGGTGTCCTGGAATTCATCGACCATCGCCACCGGGAACTGCTGCACGATACGCGCCCGCAGCGCCGGGCCGTTCGGTCCTTCCAGCGCGTCCTTCAGGCGTTCCAGCATGTCGGCGAAGCCGAACTGGCGGTTGCGCGCCTTCAGCTCGCGCATGCGCGCCGCGATGTGGCTGGCCGCGTGGCGCAGCAGTGCGTGCGCCAGCGGCTGCAGGCGGTCCAATGCATCCTTGAGCGGCGCGGTGAAGCCGAAGCAGGCCGGCACCTCGGCCACGAAATCCTTGCTGAAGGCGTCCACGATGCCGTCCGGGCACAGGCGTTTCCACGCCGTGTCGTTCAGCTCGGGCAGCACGCGCAGCGGGTCCGCGGCCCAGGCGCGCAGGGCCTCGAACCACTTGACCAGGGAATCCGCCCGCATCTTGTTGCCGTTGAAGCACTTCGCGTTGCGCTCGCGCTGGGTGGCGATCCAGGCTTCCATCTCGTCGGCGCGCGCAGCCCAGCCGTCCTTCAGGCCGGACAGCTCGGCGCGCAGCGCCGCCTGCACACGCGCCACCACCACGCCCAGCGGTTCGGGCGCGCATTCGCCCAGCAGGTGGGTGCGCGTGACCAGCTCGCGTACGCTGCCCTTCAGCGATTCGACGTCCTTCCAGCATTCGCGCACCGCCACCAGGGCGTTCGCGCCCAGCGGGTAGATGTGCTGGCGCCAGTAGTCGTGGGCCGCGTCCTCGAACAGGGCGCGTTCGTCGCTTACCAGTTCTTCGTCGAACAGGCTGCCGGAATCAAAGGCGTGCTCGCGCAGCATGCGCTGGCACCAGGCGTCGATGGTGAAGATCGCCGCCTCGTCCATTGTTTCCGCCGCCAGCACCAGGCGGTGCGCCGCCACGCTGCGCTCGGCTTCGCCCGGATAGGCTTCGAGCAGCGCTTCCAGGTAGGGGTCGTTGGGTTCCAGCTGGCCGCGGAAGAAGGCGGCCGCCTCGACCAGGCGCTCGCGCACCCGGTTGGCCAGCTCGCGCGTGGCGGCGCGGGTAAAAGTCATCACCAGGATCTCGCTCGGCAGCAGCGGACGCGCAAAGGCCGCCTCCATGCCGTGGCCCAGCACCAGGCGCAGGTAGAGCGCGGCGATGGTCCAGGTCTTGCCGGTGCCGGCCGAGGCCTCGATCAGGCGCGTGCCGTGCAGCGGAAAGTCGAGCGGTTCGAGGAGCTGGCTCATTCGCTCTCCTCCACCGCGGCGCCGGCCAGGGGCGCCACGTGCACCGTACTTTCCAGCCATTCGGCCAGCGGTCCATACAGGTCGCGCGCCACGTGCGGCCAGTCGCCGGCCGCGACCAGGCTGGCGAAGTCGGGCCACAGGCGCGCCAGGCACAGCTCGTCGACCTCGCCCGAGAGTTCGTAGCCGCCGTCGTACACGCTGCGCGCATCGCCCTCCTGCAGCAGCGCCAGCGCGGTCTTGCAGGCCACGCCCAGCGGGCGGTCGAGGTTGGTGCGCCACAGGGTGGCCAGGTCGTGCAGCGTGGCCGCCG
Source organism: Massilia sp. IC2-477 (assembly GCF_020707265.1). Taxonomy (GTDB): domain Bacteria; phylum Pseudomonadota; class Gammaproteobacteria; order Burkholderiales; family Burkholderiaceae_D; genus Telluria. Next base: position 30,076 of record NZ_JAJFEQ010000016.1, on the reverse strand, counting down.
CCTCCAGGGGGCTCAAGGCGTCCATGGTCAGGATGGCGTCGCGCGCCACCAGGTGGCCGGCCACCGGGCTGCCCGCCGCGCTGGCCGCCAGCTGGCGCAGCCAGGCGCCGATCAGTTTGTCGCCACGCGGGCGCCCTTCCCGGTCCAGCACCTTGGACGAGACCTGCATCAGCCAGGCGGTTTCCTCGCCATCGGTGCGCAGGCGGTCGATCCAGTCGTCCAGGGTCAAGCCTTCAGCCAATCCCAAATTCACCGCACGCTTGGGCGCCGGGTCCGGGAAGCGCGCGCCCAGTTCCAGCCAGGCGCTGCGCACCGGCACCAGGCCGTCGACCAGCTCCTGCTGCCAGTGGCGGCCCAGCAGGCCGATCGGCAGCACGCCCTCGCGCGCCAGCCGTTCGGCGCGCGCATTCAAGGTCGCGCGCACTTCGTGCGGCGCTTCGGCCGGTCCGCTGTCGTCCAGCAGGTGGTCTTCGATGAAGTAGCGCTCCAGCGCATCGAGCGAAAACGGCTCTTCGTCCTCGCCCACCACGGCGGCGTCGGCGAACACCACGCCCAGGCGGCGCCGGAAGAAGTAGCGCGCCGGCTGGCGCAGGAAAGCGGCCAGCTCGCCCAGCTTGAGCACGAAGCCCGGTTCAAGTTCGTACGGCGGCAGCGCATCCACGGCCGCTTCTGCATCGTCGGCGCCATGGGCCGAGCGCCATTCGCCCGCATAGGTGAGCAGGCCGCCGCGCTCGAAGTAGCGCCGGCTGAAGGGCTGCAGCGCGTGTTCGACCGTGCGCTCCGACAGGTCGAGGTTCCAGCCGTTCTTCAGGTAGTCGCGCAGCTGGGCCACAAGCACGGAGGCCGGCTGCTCGCTGTTGTCGCGCACGTTGCGTCCGACCCAGCTGAGGTACAGCTTGTCGCGCGCCGACAGCAGCGCTTCCAGCATCAGGTAGCGGTCGTCGTCGCGGCGCGAGCGGTCACCGGGACGCGCCATGCCGGGCAGCGCCAGCAGGTCGAAGTCGGCCTGCTGGGTGCGGCGCGGGAAGTCGCCGTCGTTCATGCCCATCAGGCACACCACGCGGAACGGCACGGCGCGCATCGGCATCAGGGTGCAGAAGGTCACGCCGCCCGATACGAACTGGTGGTTCAGGGTCGGCTGGTCGAGCTGGCCGAGCCAGGATTCGCGCATCACCGCCAGCGGCACCGGCTCGCTGAACTCGGCCGCGTCGACGGTCTCGAGCCAGCACTGCAGCGCTTCGTTCAGCTGGGCCAGGGTCAGGCGGTCGGCCTCCACGCCGGGCTTGAAGAAGGCCCCCAGGAGCGCGCGCGCCGCCTCGCCCCACTCGGCGGGCGTGCGTGCCTGCGCCAGCGCCGCGCGGTAGTGCAGCAGGCTGTCGATGAACTGGGCCAGCGAGCCGGCCAGCGCGGCGTCCAGCCCGCCCACCTCGGCATAGGGTTCGATGTCGCCGAAGCTGGCGCCGGCGCCGCTGGCGTAGCCGAGCAGCATGCGGCGCACGCCGAAGATCCAGGCATTCTGCTCGCCCACCGAAGCCAGGCCCAGGCCGGCGCGGTGCTCGCGGTCCAGGCCCCAGCGCACGCCCGAGCCCTCGATCCAGCGGCCCAGGATGGGCAGGTCTTCCGGCGCCAGGCCGAAGCGCCCGGCCACCGCGGGGACGTCGAGCAGGTCGCGCACTTCGCTCTGGCGGCAGCGCTGCTGCGGCAGGCGCAGCAGCCATTCGAGGGCCACCAGCAGCGGGTTCACGCTGCGGTCGCGCACGTCGCCGATTTCGAACGGGATGTGGCGCGGGTCGTTGCGGCGGTGCTGGTCGAACACGGCGTGGATCGCCGCCGAGAACACGTCGATGTCCGGCACCATCACCACCACGTCGCGCGGACGCAGGCTCGGGTCCTGGGCGAACCAGGACAGCAGCTGGTCGTGCAGCACCTCGACTTCGCGCTGGACGCTGTGGGTGATGTGGAATTCGATCGAGCGGTCCTCGCGCGGCGGGGCTACACCTGGATGCTCGTCGGGCGGCAGCAGGTCGCGCACCGCGGCCTGCACCTGCTGCAGCAGCGTCTCGCCAATGCTGTCGTCGAACAGGTCGACCCGCATGTTCTCGTAACGGGTACCTTCGCCCTGGTCGAATTCGTCGAGCATGCGCACGAAGTCGCGTCCCTGGCGGCCCCAGCTCGCGAGCAGCGGATGGGCGTGCATGTGCAGTTCCTCGACCGGCACGCTGGCCAGTTCCAGCCCGCCGCGCGGCTGCTGGCGGCGGCGCGCCGCCTTGAGCAGCTCGCGTCCCTCGATGATGTCGCCCCAGTAAAAGCGGCAGGGATTCGGCACCGCGAACAGCACCTGGGTGTGGCGCGACAGCGCGGCGATCGCCTGCAGGGTCTGGTAAGGCAGGGTCGACATGCCGAACAGGATCACGCGGCGCGGCAGGCGCGAGGCGGGCTCGCGGCCGGATTCAACCGCGGCCAGGAATTGTTCGTGAATGCTGGCGCGGCCCGTCACGCGCTGCTCCGCGGGCAGGCTGGCGTGGATCTCGCGCCACAGGCAGGCCTGCCATGTCAGGTCGGGGGCCAGGGGCACCGGATCGCCCACGGCGCGGCGCAGCTGGTCGCGTCCCGCTTCCCAGTCGGCCAGCCAGTCCGACCGGTAGACCTGGTACTGGTCGTACAGGTCGGCCAGGCGCTCGGCCAGCTGCAGGCGGCGCTCCGGGCAGCCGTCGCCGAGGAACTGCTTCAGCGGGGCGTAGCTGGCCTCTTCCACCAGGCCTGGGAGCAGGCGCATCAGGCGCCAGGTGAGCGGGTCCTTGTCGAAAGGCGCGCGGGTCGGCACGCGTTCGCGTCCCAGCATGCCGCGGTAGGCTTCCCACAGGAAGCGCGCCGGCAGCGCCACGCGGGTGGCGGCGCACACGCCCATTTCCTGGGCCAGGGCGATCTTGAGCCACTCGGCCACCCCGTTCGACTGCACCAGGATGATCTCCTGCTCGAGCGGTCCCAGCGGGTGCCGGCGCAGCCAGTCGAACATGGCGCTGCGCAGCAATTCCATCTGATTGCCGTGCAAAATCAACAAGCCTGGGGTGATCGGGGAGGACATCGGGACGGTTGGGTTGCTCAAGGGGCAAAGGATACCCGTTTTGACGGCGCCGCGAAAGGCTTGGCGCCTGTCATTGACTCTTCAGCAACCCTCGAAAAAGACCCTCATGGCCGGTCGTGGACACGGGTCCCGAGACGCGTCGTGACCTCGCGCTCGATGCGCCCCAGCTGGGCGCGCAGGCGCGCCGCCAGCGCCCGCGCCTGGGCCGGACGCGCGGCCTGGCTCTCGAGCTCTTCGCACAGCGCGGCAAAGCCCATGGCGCCGACGGTACGGGCCGAGGATTTGATCCGGTGCGCCACCGCCGCCACCCCGGCCATGTCGCCGGCCAGGAGCAGCGCATCGAGCTGGTCGAGGGCGTTGCGCGCCGTCGACACGAACAGGTAGGCATATTTACGCATGCGCTCCCCGTCGTCGCCGAAGCTGGCTCCCAGCGCGCCGAAGTCGAGCGCCCCGCTGCCCGGTGCGGGCGCCGCCACCAGGTCCGGCGCGGGCGCCGTGCTGCGCCCCAGGCAGCGTGCGATGGTCGCGCCCAGCAGTTCCGGCACCACCGGCTTGGTCAGGAATTCGTCCATGCCGGCCTGCAGGCAGCGCGCGCGGTCCTCGACCCCGGCATTGGCGGTCATCGCGATCACCAGGGTGCCCGCCAGGCGCGGGTCGCTGCGGATGCGGCGGGTCGCCTCGAGTCCGTCCATGACCGGCATCTGCACGTCCATCAGGACGCAGTCGAAACGCTCGCGCGCCATTGCCTCCAGCGCTTCGACGCCGTTGCCGGCGACGCTCACGACGGCGCCGGCCTGGGCCAGGAGTTCGCGCGCGACCTGCTGGTTGAAGGGATTGTCCTCGACCAGCAGCACGGCGCAGCCATCCAGGCGCATGGCGCCGTCCGCGTGCTGGGCCGGCGCGGCGCCCAGGCCGGCCGCGACGCCGTCCTCGAGCCCCAGGCGCGCGGTGAACCAGAAGGTGCTGCCGCGTCCCGGGCTGCTCTCGACCCCGACCGCGCCGTGCATCAGTTCGGCAAGCTGCTTGCTGATTACCAGGCCCAGGCCGGTGCCGCCGTGGCGCCGGGTAGCCGAGGGGTCGGCCTGGTGGAAGGGCGTGAACAGGCTGTCCAGCTTGTCGGGCTCGATGCCGATGCCGCAGTCCTGCACCTCGAAGCGCACCAGCAGTTCCGGGCCGAAGGCATGCTCGAGGCGGGCGCGCAGGCCAATGCGGCCGTGCTCGGAGAACTTGACGGCGTTGCCGGCGAAGTTCAGCAGCACCTGCTCCAGCCGCAGCGGGTCGCCGCGCAGGGGCCGCATCAGCTCGGGCGCGATCTCGAGGTCGAAGCCGAGACCCTTGGCGCCTGCCGCCTGCCCCAGCTGCTGCTCGACGTTGCGCATCACGGCGTCCAGCATGAAGCTGCGGGTGGCCAGTTCCAGCTTGCCGGCCTCGATCTTGGAAAAGTCGAGGATGTCGTTGATGATGCCCAGCAGGTGCTGGCCCGAATGGAAGATCTTGTCCAGGTAGCCGCGCAGCTGCGGGGCGGGATGCGCCTGCAGCGCCAGGTGGGTCATGCCGATGATGCTGTTCATCGGGGTGCGGATCTCGTGGCTCATGTTCGACAGGAAGTCGCTCTTGGCCCGGTTGGCGGCGTCGGCGCGCGCCTTCAGCTCGTGCAGGACGGTGACGTCGGTCGAGATGCACAGCACGGCCGGCATCTCGCCTTCCGGGTGCAGCGGCACGCGCACGCTCCACATCTGGCGCACGCTGCCGTCGCGCAGGGGCAGCTCGGCCTGGCAGGCATAGCGCTCCCCGCTTTCCAGCACGGCGCGGTCGCGCTGCCAGGTGCCGTCGGCCAGCGGGCCGGAGACCACGTCGAGGTCGCGCTGGCCGACGATGTTCTCCGCCGGCCGTCCGATCAGCGCGGCGGTCTTGGCGTTCACGTAGCGGAAACGGCGCGCGCCGTCCTTCAGGTAGACGTAAGCATCCAGGTTGTCGAGCACCGAGTCGAGCAGCAGGCGCTGGTCGAGCGCGGCGCGGCGCGAGCGCATCAGGTTGAAGATCAGCGCGAAGCCCAGCAGGCTGACGCCGAAGCCGGAGGCGAAGGCCAGCAGCGGCAGGTAGCGGTCCGAGCCCACCGCCATGGCGGCGCGGTCGGCCGAGAAATGAGCCTTCCAGCGGGTGCCGACGTAGTCGATCGGCAGCAGGGTCGTGAAGCGCCCGCCCGCTGCCTGGGCCTCGCGGCCGTCCACGCGCAGCTCGCGGCCGACCAGCAGCCGGTCGTCGGCCTCGAGTTGCAGCGCTGCGCCGCCTGGACCGGCGGGCCCGTTCTCGCTGTACAGGCTGAGCGCCACCGGCTGGCGCGCCTGGGGTCCGAGGGCGCGCCGCACCAGTTCGTCGACCGAGAACGCGATCCCGATGCTGCCCATGTAGCGCAGGCGCCGCTCTTCCACGGTGGCCGGCACGCCGCCGCCCAGGTAGAGCGGCAGGCGCATGCCCAGCGCCGTGTGCGGCGTCGGGTGCTGCAGCCGCACCGGATTGCCGGAGGCGCTCATCGCACCGAGGTCGCGCGCACGCGCCAGCACCCCGGCGATGAACGGCTGGGCGGCGATGTCGAAGCCGATCCGGTCGTTGGCCTGCGCCTCCGGCTCGACCCAGGTGATCACGGCATACGAGGGACGCCGGCCGGCCGGCCAGATGTTGAAGTGCGGATTGCCGGCAGGGTTCACGCTGCGGTCCGCGCGCACGGCGGCGATGAAGGCCTCGCGCTGGGCGTCCGGGACATGGGCGACGTAGTTGACCGCTTCGATCGCGGGGAACTGCCCCTGCAGGTCGAGCGCCTGCACATAGCGGTGCAGGCGCAGCCGCGTCAGGGGCCTCTCCCCGGCCGCATGCAATGCCGACATCCCGCGCACCACGCGGGCATACGAGGCGATGGCGCTGGAGATCCGCTCCTGCGCCAGACTCGACACCGTCTCGAAGCGGCGGCGCGCGTCGTACTCGACCGCGCTGGAGGCGACCCGGTAGCACAGCGCGCCGACTGCGAGCGCGAGCGCAAGCCCGGCCACCCAGGGGGCGGCGCTCGCACTCTGGGTGGCCGGGCCTGCCCCGTCCACGGCGGCCTGCGCCGCTTCGGCTACCGCATCTCTTGATTTGCTGCCGGTCGATAAAGAATCCATTCTGCTCCACACGTGCGGTTCCGACCGCTCGATATTGCTAGTATAGGCAATCCGCAGGCCAAGCTGCTCATCCATATTCGCTCAAGCCCCCATGACACCATCCGTTCCCCAGGAAACAAGCCCTTCCCTCGATGATCCCTACCTCTGGCTGGAAGAAGTCGACGGCGAGCGCGCCCGCGCCTGGGTCGAGGACAGGAAGCGCGCCGCCGAAGCCGAACTGGAGGCGCAAGACGGCTACCCCGCCCTTGCGGCGCGCCTGCGCGCCATCCTCGATTCCACCGACCGCATCCCGTATGGCCGCTGCCATGGCGGCCTGCTGTACAACTTCTGGCGCGACGCCGGCCATCCGCGCGGACTGTGGCGCCGCACCACGCTGGACGAGTACCGCAAGGAGGCACCTAGCTGGGACATCCTGATCGACCTCGACCTGCTCGCGCGCGACGAAGGCGAAAACTGGGTCTGGGGCGGCGTGACCTGGCTCGAACCCGGGGGCGAACGCTGCCTGGTGTCGCTCTCGCGTGGCGGCGGCGACGCCCATGCCGTGCGCGAATTCGACGTGGCCGCACGCACTTTCGTGCAAGGGGGATTCACCCTGCCCGAAGCCAAGAGCGACGTGGCCTGGATCGACCACGACACCCTGTTCGTCGGCACCGACTTCGGTCCCGGCTCGCTGACGGAATCCGGCTACCCGCGCATCGTCAAGGCATGGCGCCGCGGCACGCCGCTGAGCGAAGCCGCCACGGTATTCGAGGCCGGGTTCGACGACCTGTCGGTCTCCGCCTGGCGCGACGCCACGCCAGGATTCGAACGCGAGTTCGTGCAGCGCCAGATCGGCTTCTACAGCAGCGAGCTGTTCCTGCGACGCGATGGCGTGTTGATCAAGGTGCCGAAACCGGAGGACGCCAACGCGTTCGCGGTGCGCGACCAGCTCGTGATCGAACTGAGGTCAAGCTGGGAGATTGGCGGACGCAGCTACCCGCAGGGCGCCCTGCTGGCGGCCGGCTTTGACGCGCACCTGGAAGGCACAGCGCAGTTCGAGCCCCTGTTCCTGCCTTCTCCCACCACCTCGCTCGACGGGCTGACGGTGACCCGGGACGCCCTGCTGCTCACCATCCTCGACAAGGTCAAGAACCGCCTGGTGGAACTGCGCCGCAGCGGGGAAAAATGGCAGGCGCGCGACGTCGACCTGCCCGCCATCGGCTCCCTCGAATCCTGGGCCTTCGACCGGGTCGACTCGAACCACTATTTCCTGACCACCACCGGTTTCACGGAGCCGTCCACCCTGTACCTGATCGAAGCAGGAAAAGATATGCGCGAGCCGCTCAAGGCCATGCCCGCCTTCTTCGATGCGGAAGGGCTGCAGGTCCACCAGTTCGAGGCGACATCGAAGGACGGCACCCGCGTGCCCTATTTCGCCGTGATGCGCCGCGACACCCGGCTCGATGGCGACAACCCGACGGTGCTGTACGGCTACGGGGGCTTCGAGGTGTCGCTCAAGCCCTCCTACGGCGCCCTCAGCGGCGCCGCCTGGCTCGAGAGCGGCGGCGTCTACGTGGTGGCCAACATCCGCGGCGGCGGCGAGTTCGGCCCGGGCTGGCACCAGGCCGCGCTCAAGGAACATCGCCAGCGCGCCTTCGACGACTTCATCGCGGTGGCCGAAGACCTCATCGAGCGCGGCATCAGCAGCCCGCGCCGGCTCGGCATCATGGGCGGCAGCAATGGCGGCCTGCTGGTCGGCGCCGTGCTCACCCAGCGCCCCGAGCTGTTCAACGCAGTGGTGTGCCAGGTGCCGCTGCTGGACATGCGCCGCTACCACCAGCTGCTGGCCGGCGCTTCCTGGATGGGCGAATACGGCGACCCGGACGATCCCGCCGAATGGGCGTGGATCGGCCGCTACTCGCCCTACCACCAGGTCCGCGCCGACCAGTGCTACCCGCGCGTGCTGTTCACCACGTCGACCCGCGACGACCGGGTCCATCCGGGCCATGCGCGCAAGATGGCGGCGCGCATGCTGGACCAGGGCCATCCCGTGCTGTACTGGGAGAACCTTGACGGCGGCCACGCCGGCGCCGCCGACAATGCCCAGACAGCGCGCATGTGGGCGCTGACCTGGACATTCCTCCAACGCCAGTTGCGCGATCAGCCTTAAGAAGCCATGCGCTGGGCGAACAGCGCTTCATAAGTGGCCCGCACGTCGATGTAGATGGCCACCGCGGTCTCGATGCCGATCTTTTGCGGCTCGCCCAGGCGGGTGCTGACCACGCCGGCGCGCCGGGTCAGGCGTTCCAGCGCGGTGGTGGTGACAGTGACGAAGTGGGTCAGGCCGTTCTCCATGCCGAAACGGACCGCGGCCTCGAAACACTGCATGGTCATTTCCGAGAAACCGTAGCGGCTTTCCTTGCCGGTCTCGAGGGCAAAGCGCGACAGCTCCCAGATATGCGGGTCACTCGGCGCCTCCCGGCCTTCCAGCAGCTGCGGGAAGGAATCCTTGAGCATGTACGGACCTTCGGTCGGCAGCAGGCGCCAGCAACCGAGCAGCGGACCGCCAGGTGCCCGCATCACCATATACGCCGGATCGAGGGCATCGTAGCCGTCGATCTCCATGCCCGACAAGACGGGCACTTCCCAGCCCAGGCGCCCGCTGAACACCTTGGCGCGCAGGGTATGCATTTCCCACAGGTCTTTGGATTTGAATTCACGACGTGCTGCGATCTTGATCTGCATGTTCATTTTCGGCCCCTTGTGTGTGGTGGTTCAAAGCTATGCTGCTGGCATATAAGGTTCATGCAATATGGGCAAGCCGGGAACTAGCAGCTCTGCTAGGTTTCCATGCGCGCCACCGGTGGAATACTTGCAGACTGCATAACCACCGATGAAAGGGAGCAGACATGGCAAACGAATTGATGTGCGAAGCACTGGCCGCGGAACTGGAAGCGCAGCAGGCGGCGCAGGTGGACGGCGGCAGGCGTAACAAGCCGCACGAGTTGCGGCGCCTGCGTATCGCCAAGCGGGAAAGTCAGGAGAAGTTCTGGAGCCGCTTCGGGGTGACCCAGTCGAGCGGCAGCCGGTTCGAGACGGGACTGGAACTGCCGCCCCCGGTCGCGATCCTGTTGCGTCTATACGTCAACGGCAGGGTCAGCGATGGTGATCTTCAGGTGTGAGCAGGCCGAGGGCGATTGCCTCGACGACCGCCTGCTGGCGCGTGTTCACGCCGAATTTCTGGCGCACGTTGGCAAGGTGAAAATTGACGGTCGCCTCGGAGCAGTTGGTGATCCGGGCGACCTCCCATGAGGACTTCCCGAGCATGACCCACTGCAGGACCTCGAGCTCGCGCCTGGTCAGGCGCGGCAGCTCGGGCTCGACCCTGGCGTCGCGGAAGCGTTCGGACGAAGCAAAGGCATAGTCCCGGATCAGGGACAGTGACGGCAGGGTCTCGAGCAGCTGGCGCTCGAAAGACGCGTCGGGCCGCAAGTCCGACGCGAAGCTGACCATCCCCAGTTCGCCCTGTGGGCCGTGAATCGGCAGCGTCACGCCGCTGCGAAGCCCGTGGGCGCTGGCCTCTTCGTACAGGGCCCCGGCGCCGTCCCCGCCGAAGGCCGTTGGCGCCCAGATCAGGGGCAAGGTATGCGACATGCAGTGCACAATCGTCGGATCGACGTAAGCGAAGCCGTTGGCATCGTAATGATTGCGCCACTCCGCCGAATAATTGCTGCGTGTAAAAGCGTTTTCGAAACGCACATGGCGCGAAGCGATGACGCTGAACATCACCTGATCGAAGCCCAGCGCGTGCGCCAGCTTGAACAAGCGCTCTGTCCATGCGCGTTCGTCTCCGGCTTCCAACAGTTCGAGCAATAATGCAGTGTCAATCATGGGACAGAGTCGGTTGACCGTACTCCCTTATGCTAAATGACTTCGCGTTGTAAATACTCAAGAATGTTGCAGACGAGCTCATCTGCCACACATAAGATGGAGACGCTGTAGTGACAATACAACAATACTGCGCAATCGTGCGCGGCGTTCAACGAATTTACGTTACCCTCCGCCAGTTACCGACCCAAAGTTTTCTAAACTGCAAGATTTCTTAAGCTCAGCACAACATTCGCCAACCGCGATGCTTGACTTGAATCTATACAAGAGTATCTTCTCTGCATTTCACAGTTCACAGTCGCCGTCCGGCGCCTGCGGCACTCACTTTCTTTACCCACACGCGAAACAAGGATTTAGTCGATGAACAACATGACCGACATGGGCGAACAGTTGGACGTCAAACTCTTGCTGACGACCCTGATGGCGCTGAAAAAAGGCGACTTCTCGGCGCGGCTGCCCTCGGACTGGACTGGGGTATCCGGCAAGATCGCCGACACCCTGAATGACATCATCGAAACCAAGCAGAAGATGGTCGAAACGGTTACCGACGTGTCGCGCGTGGTGGGCCGCGAAGGCCACCTGACGCAGCGCGCCGACCTGCCCGGCGTGGTCGGCGGCTGGGCCACCATCATCAGCTCGGTCAACACCCTGATCGACGACCTGGTGCGTCCGACCACCGAGATGGCGCGCGTCATCGGCGCGGTGGCGAAGGGCGACCTGTCCCAGACCATGGCGCTGGAAGTCGACGGCCACCCGCTGAAGGGCCAGTACCTGCGCGCGGCGATGACCGCGAACACCATGGTGGAACAGCTGTCCTCCTTCTCCTCCGAAGTGACGCGCGTGGCGCGCGAGGTGGGTACCGAAGGCAAGCTGGGCGGCCAGGCGCAGGTGAAGGGCGTGGCGGGTACCTGGAAGGACTTGACCGACTCGGTGAACTCGATGGCGGGTAACCTGACCTCGCAGGTGCGTAACATCGCGGAGGTGACTACCGCGGTGGCGAACGGCGACTTGTCGAAGAAGATTACCGTGGACGTGCGCGGCGAGATCCTGCAGCTGAAGGACACCATCAACGTCATGGTGGACCAGCTGCGCTCCTTCGCATCCGAGGTGACCCGTGTGGCACGTGAGGTGGGTACCGAAGGCAAGCTGGGCGGCCAGGCCTACGTGCCGGGCGTCGGCGGTACCTGGAAGGACTTGACCGACAACGTGAACTTCATGGCGTCGAACCTGACGGGCCAGGTGCGTAACATCGCGGCGGTGACGACCGCGGTGGCGAACGGCGACTTGTCCAAGAAGATTACCGTGGACGTGAAGGGCGAGATTCTCGAACTGAAGAACACCATTAACGTCATGGTGGACCAGTTGTCCTCGTTCGCATCCGAGGTGACCCGCGTGGCGCGTGAGGTGGGTACCGAGGGCAAGCTGGGCGGCCAGGCGCAGGTGAAGGGCGTCGGCGGTACCTGGAAGGACTTGACCGACTCGGTGAACTCGATGGCGGGTAACCTGACCGGCCAGGTGCGTAACATCGCGGACGTGACCACCGCCGTGGCGAACGGCGACTTGTCCAAGAAGATTACGGTGGACGTGAAGGGCGAGATTCTCGAGCTGAAGAACACCATCAACGTGATGGTCGACCAGCTGAACTCCTTCGCATCCGAGGTGACCCGCGTGGCGCGTGAAGTGGGTACCGAGGGCCGCCTGGGCGGCCAGGCGAACGTGCCCGGCGTCGCGGGTACCTGGAAGGACTTGACCGACAACGTGAACTTCATGGCGGGTAACCTGACCGGCCAGGTGCGTAACATCGCGGAGGTGACCACCGCGGTGGCGAACGGCGACCTGTCCAAGAAGATTACAGTGGACGTGAAGGGCGAGATTCTCGAACTGAAGAACACCATTAACGTCATGGTGGACCAGTTGTCCTCGTTCGCATCCGAGGTGACCCGCGTGGCGCGTGAGGTGGGGACGGAAGGTAAACTCGGTGGACAGGCCTACGTTCCAGGAGTGGGCGGTACCTGGAAAGACCTTACCGATAACGTGAACTTCATGGCGTCGAACCTGACGGGCCAGGTGCGTAACATCGCGGCGGTGACGACCGCGGTGGCGCGCGGTGACTTGTCCAAGAAGATTACCGTGGACGTGAAGGGCGAGATTCTCGAACTGAAAGACACCATCAACGTCATGGTGGACCAGTTGTCCTCGTTCGCATCCGAGGTGACCCGTGTGGCGCGTGAGGTGGGTACCGAAGGTAAGCTGGGCGGCCAGGCAAACGTGTCCGGTGTGGCGGGTACCTGGAAAGATTTGACGGAAAACGTCAACCAGCTGGCGGCAAACCTGACCAACCAGATGCGCGCGATCGGTGAGGTGGCGACCGCGGTGACCCGTGGTGACCTCTCGCGTAGCATCCAGGTGGAAGCGCGCGGCGAGGTGTCCTACCTGAAGGACAACATCAACGAGATGATCCGTAACCTGAAGGAGACCACGCAGAAGAACGCGCAGCAGGACTGGCTGAAGACCAACCTGGCGCGCTTCACCCGACTGCTGCAGGGCCAGCGCGACCTCCAGGCCGTGACCAAGCTGATTCTGTCGGAACTGGCGCCGCTGGTCTCGGCCCACCACGGCGTGTTCTACATGATGGACTCGCAGGAGACCGACGCACGCCTGCGCATGATCGCCTCCTACGGCTACCGTTCCAGCCGCAAGCTGCCGACCTCCTTCCTGCCGGGCGAAGGCCTGGTGGGCCAGTGCGCGCTCGAGAAGACCCGCATCTGGCTGACCGACGTGCCGCGCGACTACATCGTGGTCTCGTCCGGCCTGGGTTCGGCGCCGCCGAACAACATTGTGGTGCTGCCGATCCTGTTCGAACAGCAGGTCAAGGCGGTCATCGAGATCGCCTCGCTCGACCGCTTCACCGAAACCCACCTGTCCTTCCTCGACCAGCTGATGGAATCGATCGGTGTGGTGTTGAACACGATCGAAGCGAACAGCCGTACCGAATCGCTGCTGACCCAGTCGCAGTCGCTGGCGCAGGAACTGCAGCAAACCAACCAGGAGCTGGCGGAGAAAGCGCGCCTGCTGTCCGAGCAGAACATCGAGGTGGAACGCAAGAACCGCGAGGTGGAACAGGCCAAGCTGGCGCTCGAAGAAAAGGCGACCCAGCTGGCCCTGTCCTCCAAGTACAAGTCCGAGTTCCTGGCGAATATGTCGCACGAACTGCGTACGCCATTGAACTCGCTCCTGATCCTGGCGCAGCAGCTGTCGGATAACCCGGAGGGCAACCTGTCTTCCCGCCAGGTGGAATTCGCAAAGACCATCCACGGCTCCGGTTCAGACCTGCTGACCCTGATTAACGACATTCTGGACCTGTCGAAGATCGAGTCCGGTACCGTCACGCTGGACGTGTCGGAATACCGCTTCTCGAACCTGCGCAACTACGTGGACCGCACCTTCCGCCACATGGCCGAAGCCAAGCACCTCGGCTTCGAGGTCGACCTGGCGGACAACCTGCCGACCGCGGTGATGACCGATACCACGCGCCTGCAGCAGGTCTTGAAGAACCTGCTGTCGAACGCGTTCAAGTTCACCAGCCACGGCACCGTCTCGATGAGCATTAGCCTCGTGAACAGCGGCTGGACCCACGACCACCCGAACCTGGTGCACGCCGACGCCGTGCTGGCCTTCTCGGTGCGCGACACTGGTGTCGGCATCCCGGCCGACAAGCTGCAGCTGATCTTCGAGGCATTCCAGCAGGCCGACGGCTCCACCGCCCGTAAGTACGGCGGCACCGGCCTGGGCCTGTCGATCTCGCGCGAACTGGCGCGCCTGCTGGGCGGCGAGATCCGCGTCGAGTCCACGGTCAACGTCGGCTCCACCTTCACGCTGTACCTGCCATACAACCGCGCCGGTTTCGTCAACTACGAGCAGACCCGCCAGCCGCAGCCGGCACGCCTGGCCCCGCCGCCGGCAAGCACTGCCACCACCGTGTCCTACCAGCCGGTGGTGCAGGCAAGCGTCGACGTGGCGACAGTCGAACTGGGCGACACCAGTTCGGTGGTCGAATACTCGTCGGTGCTGGACGACCGCGGCCTGGTGACCCCGGGCGATCCGTCGGTGCTGATCGTGGAAGACGACGAGCGCTTCGCCAAGGTCCTGCTCGACTTCGCCCGCGAGAAGAACTTCAAGGCCATCGTCACCCAGCGCGGCGATTCGGCCCTGTCGCTGGCGCGCGACTACCTGCCGTCCGCGATCCTGCTCGACATCGACCTGCCGGACATCGATGGCTTCACGGTGCTCGACCGCCTCAAGCGCGACCCGAACACCCGCCACATCCCGGTGCACGTGATGTCCTCGCTGCGCGAGCGCGAGCGCGCGCTGCGCCAGGGTGCGATCTCGTACATCAACAAGCCGGTGGGCCGCGAAGCCCTGCAGGAAGAATTCAAGCGCATCCAGAAGTTCCTGATGGGCGGCAAGCGCTCGCTGCTGGTGGTGGAAGACGACATGGCCCAGCGCGAGTCGATCGTGAACCTGATCGGCAACGCCGACATCCACATGGTGACCGTCGATACCGGCGCCGCCGCGATGGAAGCGCTGGAAAGCTCGCACTTCGACTGCATGGTGCTGGACCTGACCCTGCCTGACATCTCGGGCTTCGACCTGCTGGACCGCATCGGCGGCAACGAGCGCCTGCGCGACCTGCCGGTGGTGATCTACACCGCCAAGGAACTCTCGCGCAAGGAAGTCACCAAGCTCAAGCGCTATGCGAAAACCATCGTCATGAAGGACGCCCGCTCGCCGGAGCGCCTGCTGGACGAGACCGCGCTGTTCCTGCACCGTTCGCAGGCCAGCCTGCCGGAAAACCAGCGCCGCATGCTGGAAGAGATCCACGCGGCCGACGGCGGCCTAGCGGGCCGCAAGGTCCTGATCGTCGACGACGACCTGCGCAACATCTTCGCGCTGTCCACGCTGCTGGAGCGCCAGCAGATGCAGGTGCTGTTCGCCGAGAACGGCCGTGACGGCATCGAAGTGCTGGAGAAGGATCCGACCATCGAGATCGTCCTGATGGACATCATGATGCCGGAGATGGACGGCTACGACACGATGCGGGCGATCCGCCGCATTCCGAAGTTCCGTTCGCTGCCGATCATTACCCTGACCGCGAAAGCGATGAAGGGTGACCGCGACAAGTGCATCGCCGCTGGCGCCTCGGACTACATCACCAAGCCGGTCGATGTGGCCCAGCTGCTGTCGATGATGCGCGTCTGGTTGCACTGATGGGCGAGCTGAGCGCCTGGAGCGGGTTTGCCGCCGCCCAGGCGACCGAGGAACTCGAGATCGAGCTGCTGCTGGAAGCCGTGTACCAGCGCTTCGGTTTCGATTTCCGTGGCTACGCCCGGCCGCGCCTGCGCGAGCGCCTGCTGGCACTATTGCAGGCGCGCGGGCTGGCGACCATCTCCAGCCTGCAGGAGCGGGTGCTGCACGAAGCGGGCGCCGCCCAGGACGTGCTGCGGGTATTGGCGGTGCCGCAGGCGCCGCTGTTCGACCTGCCCGAGGACACGCGCCGCCTGCGCGCCGCCCTTGGCGACAGCCTGCGTCCGACCGCCCTGCCCAAGGTCTGGCTGGCCGAGCCGGCCGGCGTGGCCGAGGCCTGGACGCTGGCAATCCTGCTGGCCGAGGAAAAGCTGTACGGACGCACGGAGGTGTTCGCCACCGTCGCCAGCGACGAGCTGCTGTTCGAGGTGCGCAACGCTAGCTTGCCGGTGGCGCAGCTGACGCAGTCGCAGCCGCAGTACGAGGCCAGCGGCGGCAACGGCCGCCTGGCCGACTACTTCGAGGTCTCGAACGGCGAAGCGCGCCTGCTGCCGCGCCTGCGCGAGCGCATCACCTGGGCGCAGTACAGCCTGGTGACGGACGCCTCGTTCCAGGAGTTCCACGGCATCGTCTGCCGCCGCGCCCTGCCCGACTTCGGACCGGTGCTACGCCAGCGCGTGCTGCGCCTGTTCCGCGACAGCCTGTCGCTGTTCGGGGTGCTGGGACTGGACCGCGAGCTGGCGCCGGCGGATGCGGGGATGGCGGATTACGTGCCGTTGTTCGAGGATGGCGGGTGGTATAAGCGCGTGCGGTGATTTTCCTTCCTGTTGACCGCGTGGGCGGAAGACCCGCCCACCCTACGGACGGCCGGACGCTGTAGGGTGGGCATTTGTGTTTCAGGCCACTGGCCTGAAACACCCTGCCCACGCGGTCAGTACTCCGCTGCAATCCGGTCGCGCCACGCCTGCAGGTGCGGCATCCCCTCCTCCCCCGGCCGGAACTTCAACAATCCCCGCGCGAACTCCAGCGTGCAGAAGGCCGTGATATCGGCGATCGTGAAGCGTTCCCCCGCCACGTAAGGATGTTTGGCCAGCTCGCCATCGAGCCAGCGCGCCGTCGCACGCATCTTTTGCCCCTGCGCCGCGCCGAAGTCCGGGAACTGCGGCTGCTCGAGCACCGCCAGCCCCGGATGCGTGTGGCGCACGCACAGCGCCGTTTCCAGCATCAGGTGCAGCTCCATGCGGCGGTCCGCCATCTCGATGAAGGCGCGCTCGGTCGCATCCACCCCCATCAGGTTCGGCTCCGGATACAGGCCTTCGAGGTAGGTGCAGATCGCCCGCGTTTCGCTCAGCGCGCGGCCGTCGTCGAGCACCAGCACCGGCACCCGCGCCAGCGGGTTCAGGGAAGTGAATTCGGCCGTGCGGTGGCCGCCGGCGTTCAGGTCGACGTCGACCAGCTCGATGCCGTCGATGCCTTTGGCGGCGATGAACATGGTGACGCGGCGCGGGTTGGGCGCACGGGGGCTGGTGTAAAGGCGCATGAACGGTTTTATCCTTGGGCAGAAGCGCCCATGATAGCGCGGCTCAAACCGATTCGGTCAAGGGCGCGCCCGCCTCCGCGCGAGCTACGCGCATCCACGCGTCGATGGTCCGCGCATGGCCAGGGGCCATGTGCAGGCCCAGCTTGGAGCGCCGCCACAGCACGTCCTCGGCGCAGGCGGCCCATTCGTGCCGCATCAGGTAGCGCAGTTCGGCCGCGTAGAGGCCGGGCGCCACCGCCTCGCCCAGGTCCAGCATGCCGGTCGCCCCTGCCAGCAGGGTCTCGACACGGGTGCCGTAGGCGCGCCCCCAGCGCTGGGCCAGCTCCGTCGGCAGCCAGGGATGGCGGCGCGCGAAGCCGTCCAGCCAGCCGTCGAATTCGAGCACGCCGCGGCTGTCGGGCAGGCTGCCGAACAGGTCGGCGCCCGGCAGCACGGCCTTCCCCGTCCACCCCGGCTGCGCACGACCGAGCGCGCCGCTGATCCAGTCGCCGGCTTCCTCGGCCAGCCGGCGGTAGGTGGTGATCTTGCCGCCAAAGACCGACAGGAGCGGCGCAGCGGACTGGTCGTGCCCGAGCGAATAGTCGCGCGTGGCGGCGCTCGCACTGGCCGCCTCGTCCTCCAGCAGCGGGCGCACGCCCGAATAGCTCCAGACCACGTCGGCGGGCGTGATCTGCTGGCGGAAATAACGATTGGCGAGCTCGCACAGGTAATCCGTCTCGCTGCCGGCGATCGCGACCCTGTCCGGGTCGCCACCGAATTCGACGTCGGTGGTGCCGATCAGGGTGAACGCGCCTTCGTAGGGCATGGCGAAGACGATGCGGCCGTCCGGGTGCTGGAAGATGTAGGCGTACTGGTGGTCGAACAGGCGCGGCACCACGATGTGGCTGCCCTTCACAAGGCGCAGGCGGCGCAGCGGCGCAGCGCCGGTGGCAGCCTGCGCCACCTCGGCCGCCCACGGCCCGGCGGCATTGACCAGGCAGCGCGCCCGCACGCGCCGGCGGCAGTCCGCCTCCACCAGCGTCGCCATCCAGTGTGAGGGATGGCGCTCGAACGCCGTGCAGCGCGTGTGGGTCAGGATGGTGGCCCCGCGCTCGTGGGCGTCGAGTGCGTTCAGCAGCACCAGGCGGGCGTCGTCGACCCAGCCGTCGGAATACACGAAACCGCGCGTGAAGACCGGCTTGAGCGCACCGCCGGCGGGGTGCCCCGCCAGCGCTACTCCACGCGAGGGCGGCAGGAAGGCGCGCGGCGCCAGGCGGTCGTACAGGAACAGGCCGGCGCGGATCAGCCAGGCCGGCCGCTGGGCGCTGTCGTGGGGCATCACGAAGCGCAGCGGTCGCATGATGTGCGGCGCGCTGCACAGCAGCACTTCGCGCTCGGCCAGCGCCTTGCGCACCAGGCCGAATTCGCGGTGCTCGAGGTAGCGCAGGCCGCCGTGGACCAGCTTGCTGGACGCCGAGGAGGTATGCGATCCGAGGTCGTCCTTGTCGCACAGGATCACCTTCAGGCCGCGCCCGGCCAGGTCGCGCGCGATGCCGGCGCCATTGATGCCGCCGCCGACCACCAGCACGTCGCAATCGAGGCGATCGTTCCGCTTCCCGTCCGCATCCTGCATATCGCCTCCCTTACGCGGTCTGACCCGCCTGGCCGGTCCAGTGTAGGAGCCCGGTGCAACGGCGCATTTGCCTGCATCAATTATGCGGAGAATGCGCCAGCCCGTGTGTAAAATCGGCACATGCACAACACTGCCAGCGCCGACGCACTCGCCAATACACGCGCCTGGGTCCGCATGCCTTCAGGAAAGCGCCTGGACCTGCTGAACCCCACTCCCTTCGACTGGGACGACGCCGACCTGGCCCTGGGCCTGGCGCGTACCTATCGCTGGGGCGGGCATTCGGCCTGGCCCCTGCCACTGTCGGTGGCCCAGCACTCGATCGCCGTCATGCTGCTGCGCCGCGCCATGGCCCCGGCGAGCACGCCGGTGCAGGAATTGCGCGAACTGCTGCACGACGCCGAAGAAGGCCTGCTCGGCTTCGACGCCATCTCGGTGATCAAGCCCTTCCTGGGCGAGGGCTTCCGCGCCCTGACGCAGCGGCTCGAGCACATGGTCTTCCTGCGCTATGGGCTGCCGGCCTGGACCGAGAAGGAACACCGGCTGCACAAGCAGGCCGACCGCCTTGCCGCCGCGAGCGAAGCGGTGCACGTGACCGGCTGGACCCGCGACGAAGTGCGGCGCACCCTCAAGATCCGCGCCGACGTGCTGGACCAGGACCCCTTGGCCGCGCATTACGGCTGCACCCCGTGGGAGCCGTGGCCGCCCGGCGTCGCGGCGGAGCGCTTCCTGGCCGAACTCGAACGCCTCAAGCGCGAGGCCGGCCATGGCGCATGAGGACGCCATACGGCAAGCGGCCGCGCTCGTGGCCGCTGCCGACGGCTTGCTAATCGCGGCTGGCGCCGGCATGGGCGTGGATTCGGGCCTGCCTGACTTCCGCGGCACCGAGGGCTTCTGGCGCGCCTATCCGCCGCTCGGGCGCCTGGGCCTGGCCTTCCACGAGATCGCCTGCCCCGACGGCTTCGAGACCGACGCGCGCCTGGCTTGGGGCTTCTATGGCCACCGCCTGGCCCTGTACCGCGCAACAAGGCCGCACGCCGGCTTCGGTATCCTGCGCGCGATCGGCACACGCATGGCGCACGGCAGCTTCGTCTTCACCAGCAACGTCGACGGCCAGTTCCAGCGCGCCGGCTTCGCCCCCGATGCGATCGTCGAATACCACGGCTCGATCCACCACCTGCAGTGCACGCGCCCCTGCGTTGATGCCATCTGGCCTGCCGACAGCGTCGCGCCCAGCGTCGACATGGCGCAGTGCCGGCTGGTCTCGGCGTTGCCGCGCTGCCCGCGCTGTGGCGCGATGGCGCGGCCGAACATCCTGATGTTCAATGATGGGGCCTGGCTGCCTGAAAGGAGCGAAGCGCAGATGGAGCGCTTCGCGCGCTGGCGCGCGGACCTCAAGCGGCCGGCTGTGATCGAGCTGGGCGCCGGCGTCGACATCCCCTCGGTGCGGCGCATGGCCGAAGCCCAGGGCATGCCCGTCATCCGGATCAATCCACGGGCAGCGGCGGTACGGAACGGTATTGCACTCGAGTTGGGCGCGCTTGCCGCGCTGCGTCTGCTGGCAGAGGCGCTAAACATTGATCCAAGTCAATCTACAAAGCTAAGTGCTTGATCCAATTGAACATTCTTCAATATCCACAAGAACTGTGGATAAAGATGTGGAAAAGCACTACTTGACAAGCCGAAACTCCAGTAACGATGCGGGTTTCAACAAATTGCCCGTTCCGCAGGCAAAATGAAAACCTATAAAAATCAATGACTTGGTATAGCACTACTTTCGTGCAGTGTGCACTCCTACAGCAAATTCCTACAAAACCGCCTCACGGGGGATAAGTCCCTAAAATGGGTCGATCTGCGCTCATTTCCACGCGTTCCTGGCGCGCTCCCTGACCAGCATGCGCACGCTCTCCGGTACCGGCTTGCGCAGCTGCTGGGAATCCGCATCGAGCCAGGTCGTTTCCTCGAAATGCTTGAGCATGGCCGGCGTGATGAAGCGGGTGCGCGCCGCATACACGTGACGGTCGCCCATCGCGGCCTGCTGCTTGATGAAGAAGCGGTGCGGCAGCACCAGCTGCAGGTGCTCGCGGGCGCGCGTCATGGCCACGTACAGCAGGCGCCGTTCTTCCTCGATGTCGTCCTGGTTCCCGGTACTCATGTCCGAAGGGATGCAGCCGTCCACCACGTTCAGCACGTGCACCGACTTCCACTCCTGTCCCTTGCTGGAGTGGATGGTCGACAGGATCAGGTAGTCGTCGTCGAGCAGCGGAGGACCCGCACGGTCGCTGGTGGCCTCGGGCGGGTCGAGGGTGATCTCGGCCAGGAAGCTCTCGCGCGTCGCGTGGCCGCCGGCAAGCTGGGTCAGCTGCTCGACGTCGGCGGCGCGCACCTGGGCGTCGTCGTACATGCGCTCCAGGTGCGGCAAGTACCACGCCTTGACCAGCTCGATGTCGGCCGGCCAGCGCACGCCGGGCGTGCGCAGGCGCCGGTATAGCGCGCTGAAGGCGGCCCAATCGTCCTGGCTCTTGCCGGGCGCGGCGAAGCCTTCCACCGCCGCCGCCGGATCGGTGGCTTCGCCCACCGCATCGAGCAGGCGGGTGGCGGTCGCCGGGCCAATCCCCGGAATCAGCTGGGCCACGCGGAAGCCCGCCATACGCCCATTCGGATTCTGGGCGAAGCGCAGCACCGCCAGCACGTCCTTGATGTGGGCGGCTTCCAGGAACTTCAGGCCGCCGAATTTCACGAAGGGGATGTTCCGCCGCATCAATTCCAGCTCCAGCGCCGCGCTGTGGCTGGCGGCACGGAACAGCACCGCCTGCGACTTCAGGGCGATGCCCGCCTCGCGATGTTCGAGGATGCGATTGCAGACCCAGCGCGCCTGCTGCGCTTCGTCCGGGATCAGCACCAGCTGGGGCTTGAGGCTGGACGGCTTGTCGGTCCACAATGTCTTGGCATGGCGCTCCCTGCTGGCTGCGATGACGGCGTTGGACGCGTCCAGGATCGTCTGGGTCGAGCGGTAGTTGCGCTCGAGCGTGATGAGCGTTGCGGGCTGGGTGAACTGTTTCGGAAAGTCGAGGATGTTGCGCACCGTCGCACCGCGGAAGGCGTAGATCGACTGCGCGTCGTCGCCGACCACCATCACGCCCTTCCCGTCCGGCTTCATCCCGGTAATGATGGAGGCCTGCAGGCGGTTGGTGTCCTGGTATTCGTCGACCAGCACGTGGTCGAACAGCGCGCCGATCTCCAGCCCCAGCTCCGGGTCCGCCGCCATCTCGGCCCAGAACAGCAGCAGGTCGTCGTAGTCGAGCACGTTCTGCTCCTGCTTGGCGTCGACATAGGCGCCGAACAGGCGCTTGAGCTGCTCTTCCCATTCGCTGCACCAGGGGAAGGTGGACTGCAGCACCGACGCCAAAGGCTCGCGGCTGTTGACCACGCGCGAGTAGATCGACAGGCAGGTACCCTTCAGGGGGAATCGCTTCTCCGTATTCGACAGGCCGATCTCGTGGCGCACCAGTCCCATCAGGTCTTCCGAGTCGCCGCGGTCGTGGATGGTGAAGGATTCGTCCAAACCAATGCGGCCCGCATACTGGCGCAGCAGGCGCGCGCCGATCGCGTGGAAGGTGCCGGCCCAGGGCAGCGTGACCTGGGCCTGCGTCCCGCCCTTGCCAAGCAGCCGCTGCAGCACGCCGCTGGCACGCTGGCCCATCTCGCCGGCGGCACGGCGCGAAAAGGTCAGCAGCAGGATGCGCTGCGGATCGGCGCCCGCCCCGATCAGGCGCGCAACGCGATGCGCCAAGGTATTGGTCTTGCCCGAACCGGCGCCGGCCACCACCAGCAGGGGGCGCACATTGTCGGCGCCGACGTCGTGTTCGACCGCGGCGCGCTGTTCGGCATTCAGGCCGGCGAAAGGATCGTCGGTGGCGGGCTGGTCGAGGACGGCAGACATGGCAGGCGGAACGTGGAAATGCCATACTGTACATTTATCCAGTTCTCTTGTGCAAGTCGAAATTCGGCGCATTGCAAGTCCGCGCACGATTGAAAGACCGATTTTCCTTTGATCAGGTCATGGATTACATGCAGAAGTCGTGCTAAGTAGTTAATACTTAAAAAGTTTTCCGGATATCCACAAAGTCTGTGAATAACTATGTGGAAAAGCGGGGGCTTGACATGCCAAACGCGGCCATCCGTGCGGCTTTCAACAATTTGCCTATTGGGAAGGCAGCCCCGATAGCCCCAGAAATCAAGGGCTTACGTGGGCCTGTCGCATGCACGCCGCATAAAAATACAAAATTAATATCAGGAATTTTTTGTGCATAAGCCCGTTTCCGTGAACCACGGATGACCCGCACCGCAGGACGCTACGAGTCAGGCGAGCGCCTGGCCCGGGCTGAGCCGGCGCCGCGCAGGGTCGAGCAGCACGCGGGCGATGATGCGTCCATCGACGGCACGCGACTTGAGGTATTCGAGTGCGGACAGGGTGCCGGCAACGCGCATCAGGGCGATGCCGTCGTCCACGATGTCGCGCTGGCGCAGGTCGCGCCGGCTATCGGCGCTACTGGCGCCGTCTGGATTGCTCGGGGAGCTGCAAAGGGAATTCATCGTGCGCCTGACCTTTCTGGACGGAGGGGGTGCGGCTGCACGAAAGTATGGGGGAAGCGCGAACAATGTCAATATCTGATGCGAATCAATCCGTGCGTTCCCGCTTCGTGCTCGGCACCGCATGCCGCGCCTGCGCTGCGCCGCCTCTGCCGGGCCGCGCCTACAATGGCCGCGCCACCAACCACTGCGAGGACTCCATGAGCATGCATCCCGATCCCGACCTGAATCCCGGCGATGAAGCGGAACCCGGCACGCCCGGCGCCGGCGAAGACGTGTGCGAAGACTGCGCCGGCAGCGGCAAGGTCGACGGCAAGACCTGCCCCAACTGCGGCGGCAGCGGCAAGGTCATGCGCGGCATTGGCGGAGGCTGAGCCCGAAACGCATGGACGGGACACGCCTGGGGCGGCGATAATTTTCCGATGACTGCCTCGCCTTCCATCGCGCCGTCCGAGCGCTCCCGCCCTAGCTCGCTTGCCGACCTGTTCGTATCCTTCACCGTCCTGGCCCTGCAGGGCTTCGGCGGCGTGCTGGCGGTCGTGCAGCGCGAGCTCGTCGAGCGCAAGCGCTGGCTGACGCAGGACGAGTTCATCGAAGACTGGGCCGTTGCGCAGATCATGCCGGGGCCGAACGTGGTCAACCTGTCGATCATGATCGGCGCGCGCTGGTTCGGCCCGGCCGGGGCCTTCGTCGCGGTGGCCGGCCTGCTGGTGGTGCCGCTGGCGCTGGTGCTGCTGCTGGCAGCCCTGCACGCGCGCTACGCCGCACATCCCATGGTCGCCGGCGCCCTGCGCGGCATGGCGGCGGTGTCGGCCGGGCTGATCGCGGCGGCCGGCCTGCGCCTGGCCACGGCGCTCGCCCGGAACCCGATTCCCCTGCCCTGGTCGCTCGCCCTGGTGGCCGCCAGCTTCGTGCTGCTGGCCTGGCTGCGTGCGCCGCTGGTGTGGGTGCTGCCGACCGTGGGCGGGTTCGGCTGCCTGCTGGCCTGGCGCCGTTTGCGCGCATGACGGCCCCGCTGGCGCTCGGCTGGCACGACTGGCTGAGCCTGCTCGTCCACTTCCTGATGCTGTCGCTGCTGCAGTTCGGCGGCGCGATCTCCGTCACCGCCGACATGCAGCGCTTCCTGGTGCAGGAGGAAGGCTGGCTGAGCCAGTCGCAGTTCAGCGACGCGATTGCGCTGGCCCAGGCCGCGCCCGGTCCGAATGTGCTGTTCGTGGCGCTGATGGGCTGGCACCTGGGCATGAACACCGGCAGCCTGGCCGCCGCCTTTGCCGGCGTGGCCGTGACCATGGCTGCCATCCTGCTGCCCTCCTCCATCCTCAACTACCAGGTTGCCCAGTGGGGCCACCGCAATCGCGAGCGGCGCGCGGTGCGCGCCTTCCGCCTGGGCATGGCGCCGGTCGTGATCGGCATGCTGCTGGCGACCAGCTGGCTGCTTGCCGGCGCCGGCGCCGGTGCGCACC
Source organism: Massilia sp. IC2-477 (assembly GCF_020707265.1). Lineage (GTDB taxonomy): Bacteria > Pseudomonadota > Gammaproteobacteria > Burkholderiales > Burkholderiaceae_D > Telluria. The sequence continues at coordinate 5,457 of NZ_JAJFEQ010000016.1, read as the reverse complement.
TCGCCGGCTGGCCCACCTGGCTGCTGGCGCTGCTGAGCTGCCTGGTCATCTGGCGCACCCGCCTGCACCTGCTGTGGATGCTCGGCGCCGGGGCCCTGGTCGGCGCGCTCGGATTCGTCTGACTGGCAAGCATGCACCGCGCAGGGCATACTTGCGGGATTGACCACTCATCCAGCACAACCATGCCTGAACTGCTCAGCGAACATGCCTGCTTCGGCGGCCTCCAGCGTTTCTACCGTGTCGATTCGAAGGCCATCGGCCTGCCGATGCGCTTTTCCGTCTACCTGCCGCCCGGCGCCGAAGGCAAGCGCCTGCCCGTAGTGTTCTACCTCGCCGGGCTGACCTGCATCGAAGAGACTTTCATGATCAAGGCCGGCGCCCAACGCATCGCGGCCGAGGAAGGCCTGATCCTGGTTACCCCCGACACCAGCCCGCGCGGCGCCGGCGTGCCGGGCGAGACCGATAGCTGGGACTTCGGCGCGGGCGCCGGCTTCTACGTCGACGCGACGCAAGAACCATGGGCGCGGCACTACCGCATGTACAGCCACATCCTGGAGCTGCGCGAACTGGTGCTGGCGAGCTTGCCGGCCGATCCGGCGCGGGTAGGCATCTTCGGCCACTCGATGGGCGGCCATGGCGCCTTGATGATGGCGCTGCGCAATCCCGGGCTGTTCCGCTCGGTATCGGCCTTTGCGCCGATCGCCGCGCCCATGCGCAGCCCGTGGGGCAAGAAGGCCTTCGGCGGCTACCTGGGCGCCGATGAGGCAGCCTGGCGCGCGTACGATGCGACCGAACTGATGAGCGCGATGACGGAAGCGCCTTTCCCCGGCGGGATCCTGATCGACCAGGGCCTGGCCGACAAATTCCTCGCCGAGCAGCTGTATCCGGAAGCCTTCGAGGAAGCCTGCGCCCGCGCCGGCCAGCCGCTCACGCTCCGCCGCCACGAGGGCTACGACCACGGCTACTACTTCATCTCGACCTTCATCGAGGATCACCTGCGTTTCCACCGGCGCCTGCTGGGCTGAGGGCGCGACGCGACTACCGGACTCCACGGTCTGCAAAGGCGCTGATGCAGGCACATCGGCGCATCGCAGTGGCGCCTATACTGCCCGTCCCTGGCCGGACGGGCAGCCTGTTCACCACCGGCGCTGCCGCTCCAGCCGTTCAGCCACCAGCGCAGTCACCACGGCCTGCAGCACATGGACGGCCCAACGTTCGCCGGCCTTGCGTGGACCGGCCTTCACCTCGCCTTCCGTAATGCCGAGCACTGGTGCAATGCCGCCGATGTTCACGGCGTACAGCGCGGAACCGTACAGCACGCCTAACGCTGTTGGCGACAGGCCAGGAGCCCATTCCCGCAGTTTTGGCAAGGCTGCGCCGAACGCCGCGGATGCGCCAAGGTGGTTGGCGAATTCGACGACGCTCGTGCCAGCGTCTCCAATCACCTCGCGCGATCCGGTCGTGCGATCAATCCAGTCGACCGCGTCGCGGTCCAGGGTCTTGGTCAGCAGTCCGCTCTTGCGGCCTGCAAACATGAATGCGGTCGTCACGACGCCGGCAACGACTCCTCCCAACATGGCTGCTTTGTACTTTTGCATGAGGCTTCCGATCAGTGTGGTTCAGGAATGAAGTAGCGATCAAGCTCGCTTGGTTCTGGTCAGTTTTCACCATACGTCGGGGAAAGGAAGTGGATCGGTTCGGTGCTGCACCAATGCTGTCTACAGTACCAAGCAATCCTGAACAAGCCTGGGTCAGGTCTGACAATCGGACACGAGCTCAACAATAACAACTGCGTCCAGGCAGAGCTCGTGTCCACATGTCAGACCTGACCCCGGCTGTTTGCCTTCCGCTGTGTGAGCCCGTCCGGCCCGCTTGAAAACTGGCCAACTTCGTCCTATAAATGAACTGCCGGCCCCCGCCGGCCGCGTCAATGTTCATCCATGGAGGCCATCATGAATCTCATCAGGAGAGGCAATGCCGCGCTCCCGGCCTACCGCCCTGGTGCCGTCGAGGACCAGTTCGGACGCATGGTCGAGAGCATGTTCCAGGACTTCTTCGCCCCGCTCGCCCAGGGCGGGCAATGGGCGGGCGACGCCGCCGCGACGCCGCGCCTGGACGTCAGCGAAACCGAGAAAACCTACGAAATCCAGGCCGAACTTCCCGGCGTGAACAAGGAGGACGTCAAGGTGTCGGTGGACGGACAGCGCGTCACGATCGAGGCGGAATGCCGCTCGGCAAACGAACGCCGTGAGGGTGAAACCGTGGTGTATGCTGAACGCACCGCACGCAGGTTCATGCGCAGCTTTGCCCTGCCCACCGAAGTCGACGACGGTACGGCTCAGGCACGGCTCGAGAACGGCGTCCTGCAGTTGAGCCTGCCCAAAAAGCAGGGTACTGAAGCACGCCGCCTGACCATCCAGTAGCGTCGCCCGCGCCAAGCGCCGGTTGTGGCGCTGTCCCTGGTCCGCTGACCGCGTTGCGGCGCCCTGCCGCGGCGCGGCGCGGCCGTATTGCATTCGATGATCACGTCCTTCGCTCGCTGCACCATGCCGGATACCGATGGCTACAAGGACCGCGCCCACGCCGGCCGCCAGCTGGCGCGCTGCTTGCGTCATCTCGCCGGCCAGCCCGAGCTCCTCGTGCTGGGCCTGCCGCGTGGCGGCGTGCCGGTCGCGTTCGAAGTAGCCAGGGCCCTCGGTGCGGAGCTCGATGTGCTGCTGGTGCGCAAGCTGGGCATGCCCCACAACGAGGAGTACGCCATGGGTGCGATCGGCAGCGGCGGCGTACGCGTGCTGCAGCCGGGCGTGCCCGGGCTGATGGGGGTGACGCAGGAACAGGTGGAACAGGTAACGGCGCGCGAACTGGCCGAACTCGAGCGGCGCAATCGCCTCTACCGGGGCGGGCGGCAGCCGCCGCGGCTGCAGGGGCGCTGCGTGATCCTGGTCGACGACGGCATCGCGACCGGCGCCAGCATGCTGGCCGCGGTCCGGGTCGTGCGCGGTCAGCAGGTGGCGCGGCTGGTCGTGGCGGCGCCGGTGGGCGCGCCCGCTACCCTCGCGCGCCTCGAACGGGAAGCCGACGAAGTCGTCTGCCCGCTCGCACCGCCGCGCTTTCATGCGGTCGGCCAGTACTACCGCGCCTTTGGGCAGACGGACGACGAAGAAGTACAGGATTTGCTGGCGCAGGCGTGGGCAGGCCCCGCCGCCCGGCAAGGCAACCAGGACAACAGAAAGGAGCGGACATGAAACCGATACCTACCGAGACGGGTACCGATATGGGCAACGTGGGCAAATGGCTGGGGGCGGCGGCGGCCGGCGCGCTGCTGATGTACTTGCTTGACCCCGAACGCGGCTCCGCGCGTCGTTCGCGGGCCTATTCCGCGCTGCGCACCGCAGGTAGCCGGACCGGGGCATCGGTCGACCACGCCCTGCACAGCGCCGGCGACCGCCTGGCCGACCTGAAGGACAGCGCCGCCGGCGCATTGGCGCGCGGCGCCGGCCGCCTGCAGACGCAGGCCGCGCCGGTGATCGAACGCGCCCGCCACGGCGCCCAGGACGCGGCCAGGCGCTTCGAGAACAGCGCCGAACGCCTCAAGGATCGGGCCCAGGAGCGCAACAGCTACGAACGCTACGACAGCTACGCCTCGGACCGCGATGACGGCAACCCGCGCGGCGCCCTGGGACAATGGCTGCGCAGCCTGAGTGGCCGCAAGAGCGAGGTCCACACGGGCTACCAGGAGCGCGCCGACGGCCCGCATCCGGCCCTGGTCGGCGGCGGCATGCTCGGACTGCTGAGCCTGATGCGGCGCTCGCCCGGCGGCCTGCTGGTCGGCCTGGCCGGCCTCGCCCTGCTCTGGCAGAACAGCCGGCCGAAGACCTATCGTGTCAGCGACAACATGGCGCCGATGCGGGCGCACCCGGACGAGCATGGCCAGGCACCGATGATTCCCCAGGGCGAGCAGGCCGGCAGCCGCTACCTGCATTGAATCTGGGAACCGAGCCATGGCCACCATCACCGACTATGAGACCGGCGCGCTGCGTGCAGCGGCGCGGCCGCTGACCGGCAGCGCGGCCGATTACGACCCGCTGCTCGAGCTCGTCGGCGATGCGCGCTTCGTGCTGCTTGGCGAAGCTACCCATGGCACCGCCGAATTCTACGACGAACGCGCACGCATCACGCAGCGCCTGATCGAGGAAAAGGGTTTCACGGCAGTCGCCGTCGAAGCCGACTGGCCGGACGCCTGGCGCGTCAACCGCTACGTGCGCGGCGAAGGGCAGGACGCGGACGGGCGCGCCGCCCTGTCCGGCTTCGAGCGCTTTCCTGCCTGGATGTGGCGTAACACCTCCGTGCTGAACTTCGTCGAATGGCTGCGCAAGCGCAACGATGCGGCCGGAGATAACAAGGCCGGCTTCTACGGACTCGACCTGTACAGCCTGTTCACCTCGATCCAGGAAGTCCTGCGCTACCTGGAAGAAGTCGACCCGGTGGCCGCCGAAGAAACCCGGCGCCGCTACGCCTGCTTCGACCACTACGACCAGGACAGCCAGCACTACGGCTATGCCGCCAGCGTCGGCCTGTCTGCCTCATGCCAGAAAGGCGTCCATGCGGCGCTGCAGGAACTGCAGCAGCGCGCCTTCGACTACATGCAGTCCGACGGCGCCAATCCCGAAGACGCCTTCTTCTACGCACAGCAGAACGCGCGCCTGGTGAAGAACGCGGAAGAGTACTACCGCACCATGTTCCGCGGCCGCATCTCATCCTGGAACCTGCGCGACAGCCACATGGCCGAAACCCTCGACGCGCTCGCGCGCCACCTTTCACGCGAGGGCAAGCCGGCCAAGATCGTCGTGTGGGAGCACAACTCCCACATCGGCGACGCGCGCGCCACCGAGATCGGGCGCCAGGGCGAATGGAACGTGGGCGAACTGGCGCGCAAGGCTTATGGCGAGGACGCCTGCCTGATCGGCTTTACTACCTACGACGGCCGGGTCACGGCCGCGTCAGAATGGGATGGTCCCGCCGAGCACAAGCACGTGCGCCCCGGCATGCCCGGCAGCTACGAGCACCTGCTGCACAGCGTCGGCCTGGATCGCTTCTTCCTGCCGCTGCGCGACCCGGGCCCGGCACGCGACATCCTGATGGAAGAACGGCTCGAGCGCGCCATCGGCGTGCTCTACCTGCCGCGCACCGAGCGCCACAGCCACTACTTCATGGCCCAGCTGCCGCGCCAGTTCGACGCCGTGATCCACATCGACCGCAGCAGCGCGGTGACGCCGCTCGACGCCACCAGCGGCTGGCATTCGGACGAACCGCCGGAGACCTATCCGCAGGGGTTTTAGCAGTTCGCCCAGAACTTGTTTAACTCTACACGGTCTCATTTAGTATGACGACCGCGGCTACCACTAGGAACCCATGCTCGTAGCGCACCGCATTCGGCTCGCCCCGAGCAACGTGCAG
>NZ_JAJFEQ010000015.1 GCF_020707265.1 Massilia sp. IC2-477 | reverse complement strand
CGCCGAACTTCTTCGACAGAACGGTTGCGATTGCAGCCGTCAGGGTGGTTTTGCCGTGGTCAACGTGACCGATGGTGCCGACGTTGACGTGCGGCTTGGTCCGTTCGAATTTTTCCTTTGCCATTTCCTATCTTCCTTTAAAAGAAACGATTTATTTGTGTTTTAAGCTTGCCTGGAAACGGACGCCAGATGGCGCCCGTTTCCGATTGTTTTATTACTTGGCTTTCGCGGTCACGATAGCGTCGATCACGTGCTTCGGAGCTTCCGAATAGTGCTTGAACTCCATCGTGTAGGTCGCACGGCCCTGGGTTGCCGAACGCAGCGAGGTCGAGTAACCGAACATTTCCGACAGCGGGACTTCGGCCTTGATGATCTTGCCGCCGCCGCCCGGGATTTCGTCCATGCCCTGCACCATACCGCGGCGGGACGACAGGTCGCCCATCACGGAACCGGCGTAGTCTTCCGGCGTTTCCACTTCCACGGCCATCATCGGCTCGAGGATGACCGGATTCGCTTTACGGCAGCCGTCCTTGAACGCCATCGAGCCCGCCATGCGGAACGCGTTTTCGTTCGAGTCGACGTCGTGGTACGAACCGAAGGTCAGGGTGACTTTCACGTCAACCACCGGGTAACCAGCCAGCACGCCAGCGGTCAGGGTTTCGCGCACACCCTTCTCGACTGCCGGGATGTATTCGCGAGGAACCACACCGCCCTTGATGGCGTCGACGAATTCGAAGCCCTTGCCCGGCTCTTGCGGCTCGATCGACAGGACAGCGTGACCGTACTGGCCGCGACCGCCCGACTGCTTGACGAACTTGCCTTCGACGTCGGTGACTGCCTTGCGGATGGTTTCGCGGTATGCAACCTGCGGCTTGCCGACGGTTGCTTCCACGTTGAACTCACGCTTCATGCGGTCAACGATAATTTCCAGGTGCAGCTCGCCCATACCACCGATGATGGTCTGGCCCGATTCTTCGTCGGTACGCACGCGGAACGACGGGTCTTCCTGAGCCAGACGGTTCAGTGCCAGGCCCATCTTTTCCTGGTCAGCCTTGGTCTTCGGCTCGACTGCCTGCTGGATGACCGGCTCCGGGAACACCATCTTTTCGAGGATGATCGGTGCCGACGGATCGCACAGGGTCTCGCCGGTGGTTGCTTCTTTCAGGCCGACTGCTGCGGCGATGTCGCCTGCGCGGACTTCCTTGATCTCTTCACGCTGGTTGGCGTGCATCTGCAGAATACGGCCGACGCGTTCCTTCTTGCCCTTGATCGGGTTGTAGACGGTGTCGCCCGAATTGATGACGCCCGAGTACACGCGGAAGAAGATCAGCTGGCCGACGAACGGGTCGGTCATGATCTTGAATGCCAGCGCAGCGAACTTCTCGCTGTCGTCAGCCTTGCGGGTGACCGGCTGGTCGTCTTCATCGGTACCACCGACCGGCGGGATGTCCACTGGCGACGGCAGGTATTCGATGACCGCGTCCAGCATTGCCTGCACGCCCTTGTTCTTGAATGCGGTGCCGCACATCATCGGGACGATTTCGCCGTTGATGGTGCGCTCGCGCAGCGCCTTCTTGATCTCGGCTTCCGACAGTTCGCCTTCTTCGAGATACTTGTTCATCAGGTCTTCCGACGCTTCAGCGGCGGTTTCGACCAGCTTCTCGCGCCACTCGTTGGCCTGGTCGACCAGCTCGGCCGGCACGTCGACGTAGTCGAACTTCATGCCCTGCGAAGCGTCGTCCCAGAGGATCGCCTTCATCTTGACCAGGTCGACCACGCCCTTGAAGTTGTCTTCGGCGCCGATCGGGATCTGCAGCGGGATCGGGTTGGCCTTCAGGCGGGCGCGCATCTGCTCGTACACCTTGAAGAAGTTCGCACCGGTACGGTCCATCTTGTTGACGAACGCCAGACGCGGAACCTTGTACTTGTTAGCCTGACGCCACACGGTTTCCGACTGCGGCTGCACGCCGCCGACTGCGCAGTAGACCATGCATGCGCCGTCCAGGACGCGCATCGAACGTTCCACTTCGATGGTGAAGTCGACGTGGCCCGGGGTATCGATGATGTTGAAGCGGTGCGGCTCGAAGTTGTTGGCCATACCCTTCCAGAAGCAGGTCGTCGCTGCCGAGGTAATGGTAATACCGCGCTCTTGCTCCTGCTCCATCCAGTCCATGGTGGCGGCGCCGTCGTGCACTTCACCGATCTTGTGGTTCACACCCGTGTAGAACAGGATGCGCTCGGTGGTCGTCGTTTTACCGGCGTCGATGTGAGCGGAAATACCGATGTTGCGGTAGCGCTCAATGGGGGTAGTGCGTGCCATAATTTTTCCTAAATCTTTGAATGGACAAAACCGGGCAACATTTTGAGGATCAAAACGCGCCCGGCCTGAACAACGGATACTGCAGGCCGCACCACCCGAAGGGGTTTGGCCATGTGCTTAGAAGCGGAAGTGCGAGAACGCCTTGTTCGCTTCTGCCATGCGGTGCACTTCGTCACGGCGCTTCATTGCGCCACCGCGCATTTCAGCCGCTTCCATCAGTTCACCACCCAGGCGTTGCGGCATGGATTTTTCGCTGCGCTTGTTTGCGGCTTCGCGCAACCAACGCATGGACAGCGCCATACGACGAACCGGACGAACTTCCACTGGCACCTGGTAGTTGGCGCCACCGACGCGGCGGGACTTGACTTCCACCATCGGCTTGGCGTTGTTGATCGCGGTCGTGAACACTTCCAGCGGGTCTTTGCCCGATTTGGACTGGATGTATTCGAACGCACCGTAGATGATGTTTTCAGCGACCGATTTTTTACCGGACAGCATCAGAACGTTGACGAACTTGGCGACATCGGTGTTGCCGAATTTCGGATCCGGCAGGATTTCGCGCTTGGGTACTTCACGACGACGTGGCATTTCAATTCCTTCCTATCTTCAGTTGAGTGCGGGGTCCGCACTCGCGAAAGACCCTCATGATCTTTCACTTACTCGGCCTTCCGGCCGGCTCAACTTAACTTTTTAATGTGACCTGTCTGTGACAGGGCAGGATTACTTCTTGGCGCCGGCTTTGGCGCGCTTTGCACCGTACTTCGAGCGAGCCTGCTTACGGTCTTTCACGCCCTGGGTATCCAGTGCGCCGCGGACCATGTGGTAACGCACACCCGGCAAGTCTTTCACACGGCCGCCGCGGATCAGGACGACGCTGTGCTCTTGCAGGTTGTGGCCTTCACCGCCGATGTACGAAATGACTTCGAAACCGTTGGTCAGGCGAACTTTAGCGACCTTACGCAGTGCCGAGTTCGGCTTCTTCGGGGTCGTGGTGTAGACACGGGTGCAAACGCCGCGCTTTTGCGGGCAGTTTTCCAGTGCCGGCGACTTGCTCTTCACAACCGCGGCTTCACGCGGCTTGCGAATCAGTTGATTGATGGTTGGCATCGTTCAAAAATCCAACAAAGTTACTACGTTGATGACCCAGGCCGGTGTTGCGCTGGCCCGGGGACTGAAACCTAGTCCCGGCATCTGGCCCACAGCAGAGGCGACGAAAGCCACTCACCGAAGGAGCGGCCGCGAATGCGTATACCATGTGCAGAATAAATCGAGAACTCGCGAGTATAGACCCGATGCGCAAGTGGGTCAACCGCTTTGCCCGCCGGTCAAGCCTGCGGCCGGGGTTAACGGCGGTTTACCGTGGCAGATGTGGCAAGCTTGCGACAAACCAGCCTGGTTCGATGCTGGCAAGACAGTGTATTTCCGGCGATAAAGACGGGATAATAGCCGATTTCCCCGCCAACCGAGCCGAATGTCCCGTCTCCTGCGTCCCGCCAACCTCTACCTGCTGCTGAGCTATGCGCTGCTCTCGAGCATGCCCTTCGCCGCCCGCCTGCTGGGTGCGAGCGGCGCGCAGGACGGCAGTGCCTGGCAGCTGTTCGGCGCCGGCGTTTTCTCCTGGATCGCGGCCTGGGCCCTGTGCAAGCGGCCGGCCTGGTTCCACTGGGCCCTGCTGCCGGCCTTCCTGGCGCTGCCGGTCGAGCTCTACCTGCTTGTCTATTATGGACAGGGCATCTCGACCCACCACCTCGGCGTCATCGCCGAGACCAGCCCCAGCGAGGCGCTGGAATTCCTGGGCGGGAAAGCCTGGCTGCTGGGTGCGGTGCTGCTGGGGGTGCTGCTGTGGTTCGGCTCGACCTGGGCGGTGGCCTGGCGCAGCCGCGACTTCGACTGGGCCGACCGCTCGCGCTGGCTGGTAGTAGCGGCGCTCGGCGCCTGCGCGGCGGCGCTGGCTTTACCGTCCCTGCCCGGCTGGGCCAGGCCGCCGGTCGACCTGGCGCTGGTCTCCCGCTCCTGGCCTTTCGGCCTGAGCGCGCGCGGCGTCGACTTCTATAAAGAACGCGTCTACCTGGCCGAGCTGAACCGGCGCAGCGCCGCCTTCCGTTTCCATGCGAAGCAGTCGGGCGACGAGCACGGCCCCCAGGTCGTGGTGCTGGTGCTGGGCGAATCCTCGCGCTTCGACCGCTGGAGCTTGAACGGCTACACGCGCGAGACCAATCCGCTGCTCGGCAAGGAAGACAATCTGGTCATGCTGAAGGACGTGATCACGCCGGTGTCGGCCACGCGCCTGTCGGTCCCGGTGATCATCTCGCGCAAGCCCGCGATGCAGAGCCTGAAGGACGGCTTCTCGGAAAAATCCTTCCTCTCGGCCTTCAAGGAAGCCGGTTTCAAGACCTTCTGGATCTCGAACCAGGTCTCGTTCGGCAAGTTCGACACCCCGGTGTCGGTGTTCGCGCAGGAGGCGGACGAGGTCCTGTTCCTGAACCTGGGCGGCGTCTCGGGCGCCTCCAACCTGGACGCGGTGCTGCTGGAGCCGCTGCGGCGCGCGGTCGCCGACCCGGCCCAGAAGGTGCTGGTGGTGCTGCACACCCTGGGCAGCCACTGGAATTACGGCCACCGCTACCCAAAGGAATTCGACCGCTGGCTCCCGTCGCTCCAGCAGATGGAGAAGCCGAATTACACCGACCCGCGCATCGAACCGCAGATCAACAACAGCTACGACAGCGCCATCCTGTACACCGACTGGTTCCTGGCCAACGTGATCGGGGTGCTGAAGGACAGCGGCCTGCCGGCCTCGATGCTGTACGTGGCCGACCATGGCCAGACGCTGTACGACAAGTCGTGCACGCTGGGCTTCCACGGCCACAACACGCAATACGAATTCCACGTGCCGGCCTTTGTCTGGTATTCAGGCAGCTATGGCGAACGCTTCCCGGACAAGGTCGCGCAACTGCGGCGCCACCGCGAGGCCCGGCTCTCGACCGAGAACATGTTCCACACCCTGCTCGACATGGCCGACATCCGCTACCCCGGCGAGCAGCTCGACCGCAGCTTCCTCAACCCGGCCCTGAAGCGCCACAAGCGCTACGTCGACAGCTACGGTTGGACCGACTACGACGACGCCACCATGCGCGGCGATTGCCGCGAAGTGATCGCGAATGGCAAGCCGCTCAAGCGGCGTTGACGGCGGCCGGTTCCGGTTCCGCCAGGTGCGCGCTCAGCCAGCGCGCCACCTCGGCCGCCCTGCCCTCGATGCGGGCGCCGAAGCCCTGGGTCGAGAGCAGCGCGATGCCGTTCGGTTCGCGCAGCACGCCCGGTTTTAGCGCCGGCGCGCCGCTCGTCGTGTCGATGCGGAAGGCTTCCAGCTTGCCGGCCAGAATGCGCGCGAGTACCAGGTTGTGCGAGGACACCAGCACCAGGTCGCGCTCGCACAGCGTTTCCAGCACTGCAGCGGCGGCGGATACCGATTCCAGGTGGTTGGTGCCGCGGAAGACCTCGTCGATCAGGCAGATGCCGGACGTCCGGCGGCTTCCCTCCAGCAGTTCGCGCGCCCGGCGCAGCTCCGACATATATAAACTTTCGCCGCCCAGCAGCGAATCCTCGTTCTGCATGCTGGCGCGCACCGGCAGCGCCGGCAGGCGCGCTTCCCTCGCGTAGCAGAAGCCGAAGGCGCGCGCCGCGACCAGGTTCAGGCCCACCATGCGTAAAAATGTACTCTTGCCCGAGGCGTTCTGGCCGGAGACGAAGGCGCCCTGCCCGTCCAGGCCGACCGTCAGGGGACTGGCCCCGTCCATCAGCGGGTGGATGCCGTCCGCCAGCACCAGGGTGCGCGGCGCCGAGCGCTCGGCCCAGCACCAGTGCGCCCGGGTGCGCAGGTGGCGCGCCAGCGTGACGTCGGCTTCCAGTTCGGCCCCCTGCAGGTAGCAGGCACGCAGGAAGTCGCGCGACGCTTCCACGATGCGGATGGTCTTCCAGTAGCGGCTGACGTTATGGGCGGCGAACCAGTTCAGGTAGGCGTCGCCGCCGGGGATCATGCGCAGCAGCAGCGGGCGCGCCAGGCGCTTGTGCAGGCGCGTCGCTTCCATACGCGCTTCAACGAAAGCTTCCAGCAGCGGGCCGCCCAGCTGCGCCAGCGCGTGGCTGCCGGCCAGGAGCGCATTCAGGCTCTCCAGCGTGTTCTTCCAGGCTTCGATGCGGTGGTGGTAGCGAATCTGCAGCGCCATCAGGGGCGCGACCGCGGCCAGCGTGGCGATCCAGCCGAGCGGCTGGGTAATGAGCAGGCCGAGCGAGAGCAGCAGGAACAGCGGCAGCGCCCATAGCCATCGGACCCAGGCCGGCGCCTGCGGCAACGCCTCGTCGCCGAACAGCAGGCCGGCAAGCTCGGTTTCGGCATGGCGCAGCGGGCGCAGCGCCATAGTCAGGGCGTCGAGCCGCGCCGGATCGTCCAGCAGTCCGCGCAGGCGTCCCGTCAGAGCGGTGCAGTCGGCGTCACCCAGCCCGGCGCGCAGGCGCCGATGCAGCATCTGGCGGCCAAAGATGCTGCTGCCCTGCGCCAGCCGCTCTTCCCAGTCTTCCAGCAGCAGGTCGTGCCAGGTCTGGTCGTCGAGCGCGGTATCGGGGTCTGCGCCTGCGCGGTGCAGGCGGCCGATTTCCTCGGGCGTGAAGAAGTGCGAGGGCGGCTCGCGATCGGCGGCGGGATTGAGACGGTCGGGGAGAAGACGCAGGAGCGAAGCAGGGATGGCGGGCATGCGGTGATCGTAACAGCCGCTCGGCCCGTGAATGTTCAAGCTTTGTCACGCAGCGGCGTCGAACTGCGTTCGTTCCCCCACATACAGACGAGTCCGGAAATGTCAGGATGAGTGAGCGCAAGTATCCCTATAACGAATGACAAGAAAGGACCGCTTCATGAAACGCGTTCTCACCACGACGGTGCTGGCCATGGCAGTTGGCAGCGCCTGCGCCCAGCAGGGCGACGGCACCCGCGCCAGCGCCACCGCCAACGTCTTCAAGCCCGCCAAGGTGGAAGCGACGCCGGAGCGCATGAAGGGCATCCGCGCGCCCCAGGGCTTCACGGTCACGCCCTTCGCCACGGGCCTGAAGAATGTCCGCATCATCGCGGTGGCGCCGAACGGCGACATCTATGTGAGCCGGCGCGACCAGGGCGACGTGCTGCTGCTGAAGGATGCCAACGGCGACGGCAAGGCTGATGGCGCGCCGGTGGAGGTGGCCAACCGCGCCGGCGCGCACGGCATGGCGATCAAGGACAACAAGTTCTATCTCGTCACCGTCAAGGAATTGTTCGTGGCCGACATCCGGCCCGACGGCCGCCTCGGTGAACTCAAGCTCCTGCTGGGCGACCTGCCAGATTCGGGCCAGCACCCGAACCGCACCATCGCGGTCGGCCCGGACGGCATGCTGTATATCACCGTGGGCAGCACCTGCAATGCCTGCAACGAGAGCAATCCCGAGAACGCCACCATCCTGCGCGTCTCGCCGGACGGCCAGCAGCGCAGCATCTGGGCCTCCGGCCTGCGCAACACCATCGGCTTCGACTGGCATCCGCAGACCGGCGAGCTGTGGGCTTTTGATCACGGCATCGACTTCCTCGGCGACGAGCAGCAGCAGGAAGAGATCAACAAGATCGAGATGGGCAAGATGTACGGCTGGCCGCACGTCTACGGCGCCGGCGAGATCTACCCGCAGAGCACGCCGGTGGGCGAGATCAAGAAGGAAGAATGGAAGGCGCGGAGCACGCCGATGGTGCTGGGCTACACCGCCCACGCGGCGCCGATGCAGATGGTGTTCGGCCATCGCGGCGGCTTCCCGGCGGAATACAGCGGCGACGCTTTCGTCACCATGCGCGGCTCCTGGAACCGCGCCCAGGCGTCGGGCTACGAGATCGTCCGGGTGCGCTTCGCAGGCGGCCAGCCGAAGTCGGTCGAGCCCTTCGTCACCGGCTTCCTGACCGATGGCGGAAAAACCCACATCGCCCGCCCGGTCGGCCTGGCCTGGGCCAAGGACGGCTCGCTGCTGATGGCGGACGACGGCAACGGCGTCATCTACCGCATCGCTCACAGTGCCGGCAAGCCCGGCAACCTGACGGCGATGGCGCCGGCGGCCGCGATGCAGCAGCAGGCCAACAAGGGCAATGGCGTGCCGCTGGCGAACAAGCGTCCCGAGACCCAGTCGCAGGGCACGCTCACGGTCAGCTCGGCCAGCTTCAAGGCAAATAGCCCGATGGACCAGAAATACAGCGAGTATGCCGATGGCGTCTCCCCTGCCCTGGCCTGGCGCGCCGTACCGAACGCGAAGTCCTACGCCATCGTCATGGAAGACCCGGACGCGAAGCCGGTCACGCCTTTTGTGCACTGGCTGGCCTGGAACATCCCGGCGAACGTCACCAGCCTGCCGGAAGGCCTGCAGGAGCAGCCACGCCTGACCGATCCTGAAGGCGTGCTCCAGGGCCGCAACACGCGCGGCTCGATGGGTTACTTCGGGCCGAAGCCGCCGGTGGGCGACAAGCCGCACCACTACCACTTCCAGGTATATGCGCTCGACACCATGCTGGATGTGCCGTTCGGGGCCGACCGCGACCAGCTGCTGCAGGCGATGCAGGGCCATGTGATCGGCAAGGGCGAGATCGTCGGTACCTACGCGCAGAAGCAGAAGCCGCCAAAGTGATGGCCGGGTGTCCGGCCGGACTGTCCGTCATATGTATTGACGGACAGTCCGGACACCGGACGCAGCAATAACATTCTCAGCAAAATCAAGCACTTGGTGCTTGGCACGGATTGTGCATTGACAACATCGTCCAATGTTGTCACTAGAAGATGCCATGATCCGCGATACCTCACACCAAGACGCCGTCCTCACTCCGGCACCGGTCCACAAGCTCAAGCGCCGTGCGCTATGGGTAGGCGGCGCGGTTGCCATTCTCAGCGTCAGCGCCGCCGTGTTCGGCGCCTGGACCAGCAGCGATCACTCCGTCAGCGAAGCCAGGTTGCGCATCGCCGAAGTCACCCGCGGCACCCTGGTGCGCGACGCCTCGGTCAACGGCCGCATCGTGGCCGCCGTCAGCCCGACCCTGTATTCGACCGCACCAAGCACCGTCAACCTGAAGGTCGCCGCCGGCGACACCGTCAAGAAGGGCGACGTGCTGGCCGTGCTGGAGTCGCCCGACTTGACCGATGAACTCAAGCGCGAGACCTCGAGCTACGAGCAGCTCAAGGCCGAGGTGGCGCGCCAGCAGATCCTGGCGCGCAAGCAGAAGCTGCTGGCCAAGCGCGATGCCGACACCGCCGAGATCGACCGCCTGTCGGCCCAGCGCACCCTGGAGCGCTACGAGAGCGTGGCCCAGGTGGGCATCATCGCCAAGATCGACTACCAGCGCGCCAAGGACGCCCTGAGCTCGGCCGAGATCCGCGCCCGCCACGCTTCGCAGGCCGCCGGCCTGGAAAGCGACGACGTCCAGCTGGCCCTGAAGACCAAGATCAACGAGCTGGAACGCCAGCGCCTGTCGCTGGCCAACGCCCAGCGCCGCGTCGACGAGCTGACCGTGCGCGCGCCGGTCGACGGTTTCATCGGCACCCTGAACGTCCAGAACCGCATGGTGGTGGCCGCCAACGCGCCCCTGATGACCCTGGTCGACCTGTCCAAACTCGAAGTCGAGGTCGAGGTGCCGGAAACCTATGTGGCCGACATCGGCCTTGGCATGAATGCCGAGATCACCCTGCCGAGCGGGAAGGCGACCGGCAAGCTGTCCGCGCTGTCGCCGGAAGTGGTGCGCAACCAGGTGCTGGCGCGCGTGCGCTTCGACGGCGAGCAGCCCAAGGGCTTGCGCCAGAGCCAGCGCGTGACCGCACGCCTCCTGATCGAAGAGAAGCCGAACGTCGTGATGCTGCCGCGCGGGCCTTTCGTCGAGAGCGAAGGCGGCCGCCATGCCTACGTGGTGCGCGACGGCATCGCCGTGCGCACCCCGGTACAACTGGGCGCCACCAGCATTTCCGCCGTCGAGATCATGTCGGGCGTGAAGCCCGGCGACAAGGTCGTCATCGCCGGCACCGACAGCTTCAACAACGCCGAGCGCGTCTCCATCAACCGCTGAACAAGACCAACAGAAACTAGGAGAATCCCATGCTGCGCATGACCAACCTGAGCAAGGTGTACCGCACCCATATGATCGAGACCCACGCGCTGCGCGGCTTCGAGATCGAAGTCAAGCCGGGCGAGTTCGTCACCGTGACCGGTCCTTCCGGTTCCGGCAAGACCAGCTTCCTGAACATCGCCGGCCTGCTGGAGGAATTCACCTCGGGCGAGTACATCCTGGACGGCGTCAACGTCAAGGGCCTGGACGACAGCGCCCGCTCGCGCCTGCGCAACGAGAAGCTGGGCTTCATCTTCCAGGGCTTCAACCTGATCCCCGACCTGAACCTGTTCGACAATGTCGACGTCCCCCTGCGCTACCGCGGTTTCAATGCCAAGGAGCGCAAGGAGCGCATCGAGGACGCGCTGTCGAAAGTCGGCCTGGCCTCGCGCATGAAGCACTACCCGGCCGAGCTGTCCGGCGGCCAGCAGCAGCGCGTCGCGATCGCACGCGCGCTGGCCGGTAGTCCGAAGCTGCTGCTGGCCGACGAACCGACCGGTAACCTCGATACGCAAATGGCGCGTGGCGTGATGGAGCTGCTGGAAGAGATCAACGCAGCCGGCACCACCATCCTGATGGTGACCCACGACCCGGAACTGGCCGTGCGCACCCACCGCAACGTGCACATCATCGACGGCCAGGTCTCGGACCTGGTGCGCAAGGGCCCGACCCTGGTCGACAAGGCCACCGCCAACGCATAAGGACGCCCAGCCATGTTCTCCTACTACTTCAAGCTGGGCGTGCGCAGCCTGCGCCGCAACCCGGCCCTGACCGCCCTGATGGTGCTGACCCTGGCCATTGGCGTGGCCGCCAGCGTTTCCACGCTCACCATCCTGCACATGATGTCGGGCGACCCGATCCCCGAAAAGAGCGACCGCCTGTTCGTGCCGCACGTGGACAACGGCCCGGTCGAAGGCTGGGTGCCGAGCGACGGCCCCAACGACGACCAGCTGGGCTATATCGACAGCATGAACTTCCTCAAGAGCGGCCAGGGCGAGCGCCGCACCGCCATGTACGGCATGCAGCGCCCGATCGAACCGCCGCGCACCGACATCCCGGCCTTCAATGCCAGCGGCATCGCACCGACCCGCGACTTCTTCGCGATGTTCAAGGTGCCCTTCCTGCATGGCCAGCCGTGGACGGAAGGGGACGACCAGCGCGGCGCCGACGTCGTGGTGCTGGGCCGCGAAACCTCCGAAAAGCTGTTCGGGGAAGCCAGCCCGGTCGGCAAGCAGCTGCGCATCGGCGGCTTCCCCTACACCGTGGTCGGCGTGATCGATAAATGGAATCCGCTGCCGCGCTACTACAAGCTGATCGGCGGCAGCCGCTTCGGCCAGGGAGAGGAATTCATCATTCCTTTCGCGAACGCGATTCGCCACGAGATGTCCCACTCCGGCAACATGAACTGCAGCGCCAACCGCGACCCGGGCTTTGCCAACCTCCTGACTTCGGAATGCACCTGGATCCAGTTCTGGTTCGAGACCCGTAGCGCTTCCGACCGCGCCGAGCTGCAGTCCTGGCTCGACAACTATGCGAACGACCAGCGCAAGCTGGGCCGCCTGAAGCGCAACGCGCCGAACAAGCTGTACAACGTGATGGAATGGATGGAAGAGTTGAAGGTCGTCGGCAACGACAGCAAGCTGCAGGCCTGGCTGGCGTTCGGCTTCCTGATCCTGTGCCTGGTGAACACCATCGGCCTGCTGCTGGCGAAGTTCTCGGTGCGCGCCGCCGAGATCGGCGTGCGCCGGGCCCTCGGCGCCTCGCGCAGCGACGTATTCAAGCAGTTCCTGATCGAGACCGGCGTGGTCGGCCTGGTCGGCGGGGTGCTCGGCCTGGTGCTGGCCTTCGGCGCGCTGGCGCTGATCGGCATGCAGAGCAAGGGCATGGCGACCATCGCCCGCATGGACTGGGAGATGCTGATCCTGACCTTCATCATGTCGATCGCCGCCGCCCTGCTGGCCGGCCTGCTGCCGACCTGGCGCGCCTGCCAGGTGACGCCGGCGATCCAACTCAAATCGCAGTAATGTCCTGACAACTACGAGACACCAACATGGAAATCCGTCCCATCTTTTCCGCCCTGCTGCGGAGTAAAACCGGTCCGATCCTGGTCGCGCTGCAGGTCGGCCTGAGCCTGGGCATCCTGGCCAATGCCCTGCACATCGTCGAGGAGCGGCGCGCCGTGGCGGCGCGTCCGTCCGGACTGCTGGATGAAGCCTCCACCTTCTACTTCACGGTGCGCAACCTGAACACCGACGGCCCGGAGCAGATGCTGGCCACGATCAAGCGCGAGACCGACATCCTGCGCGCGGTGCCGGGCGTGGTCTCGGTGGCGCAGGTGTCGCAGATGCCGCTGTCGCGCAGCGGCAGCAACAACAGTGTCGCCGTCGACCAGCGCCAGGAGCGCGAGACCGCGGTCGCCTCGCAATACGTGTCGGGCGATTCGCTGGTCAAGACCTTCGGCCTGAAGCTGGTCGAGGGACGCGACTTTGCACCGGGCGAGATCGTCGACGTCAACGAGAACGAGCAGCGCGAGCTGCCCAAGCAGGTGCTCGTCACCAAGGCGCTGGCCGACAAGATGTGGCCGGGCGCCTCGGCGATCGGCAAGCCGGTCTGGTTCGGCACCGGCCCGAGCGCACTGTCCTCGCAGGTGTTGGGAGTGGTCGAGCGCCTGCAATCGGCCCATGGCGAAGTGGGCGAGCGCGGCGAATTCGCCACCATCGTCCCGGCCCGCCTGTACGGCACGCCCGGCAACCTGTATGCGCTGCGCACCGAGGCCGGCCAGCGCGACCGCGTGATGAAGGAAGCGGAAGAAGCGCTGCGCAAGTCCTCGGCGACCCCGCTCATCCTGCAGGCCAAGACCGTCGAGGAAGACCGCAAGAACCGCTACCGCCAGGACGTCGCGCTGTCGTGGATGCTGATCGCGGTGAGCGTGCTGCTGCTCCTGGTCACCTGCAGCGGCATCGTCGGCATGGCCAGCCTGTGGGTCACCCAGCGCCGCAAGCAGATCGGCGTGCGCCGCGCCCTCGGCGCCCGCAAGCTCGACATCCTGCGCTACTTCATCATGGAGAACTTCATGATCACGAGCGCCGGCGTGTTCGGCGGCGTGCTGGTCGGCCTGAGCCTGAATCACCTCCTGGTGACGAAGCTCGAGATGACGCGCCTGCCGGCGCACTACCTGATCGGCGGCGCGGTGGTGTTCTGGGCGCTCGGCATCCTGGCGGCCTACGGACCGGCATGGCGCGCGGCCAGCATCTCGCCGGCGACGGCAACGCGTAGTGCCTGACAGAAACCAGTGCTAAACTTGCCGTCATGCCCACTGTATTGATCATCGACGACAACGCCGCGGTCACGATCGCGCTCGAGGTCCTGTTCTCCCTCCACGACATCGCCTCGCTGCGCGCGGCCTCGCCCGAGGAAGGACTGGAGGTGCTCGGGCGCGAACACGTGGACCTGGTCATCCAGGACATGAACTTCACGCTCGAGACCACCTCGGGCGAAGAAGGCGTGGCGCTGTTCCGCGAGATCCGCAAGCGCCATCCGGACCTGCCGGTGATCCTGCTGACCGCCTGGACCCACCTCGACGCCGCGGTGGAACTGATCAAGGCCGGCGCCGCTGACTACCTGTCCAAGCCCTGGCAAGACGAACGCCTGCTCACCACGGTCACCAACCTGATCGAGCTGGGCCAGGCCAACCGCGCCCTGAACCAGCGCCTGCAGCGCGAACGCAAGGCCAAGCGTGAGCTGGAGCAGAACTTCGACCTGCGCGGCCTGGTGTGGCAGGACCCGGCCACCGAACGCGTGCTCACCCTGGCCTGCCAGGTGGCGCGCGCCGACGTGCCGGTCCTGATCACGGGCCCGAACGGCACCGGCAAGGAGCGCATCGCCGAGATCATCCAGGCCAACTCGCAGGTGGCCGATGGCCCCTTCGTGGTGCTCAACTGCGGCGCCCTGCCCTCGGAGCTGATCGAGGCGGAACTGTTCGGGGCCGACGCCGGCGCCTACACCGGCGCCTCGAAAGCGCGGGAAGGCAAGTTCGAGGCGGCCGACGGCGGCACCCTGTTCCTCGACGAGATCGGCAACCTGCCGCTGGCCGGCCAGATGAAACTGTTGCGCGTGCTGGAAACCGGACGCTTCGAGCGCCTCGGCTCCAACCGCGAGCGCCAGGTCAAGGTGCGCGTGATCAGCGCCACCAACGCGGACCTCGGCGCCATGATCCGTGCCGGGACCTTCCGCGAAGACCTGTTCTACCGCCTGAACGTGATCGAGCTGCGCCTGCCGCCGCTCGCGGCCCGCCCGGGCGACATCCTGCCGCTGGCGCTCTCCTTTTTGCGCGGGAAGACCCTGCATCCCGCCGCGCAAGCCGCGCTGCTGGCCCATACCTGGCCCGGCAACGTGCGCGAACTGAAGAACGTGATGGCGCGCGCCAGCCTGCTGGCGCAAGGCGACATCATCAAGGCGCCGGATCTCGGCCTGCCCCTCGCTGCGGCGGCAGTGCAGTCGGGCGACGCGGAACCCGACCGCGACGCCATCGTGCAGGCACTGGCGCGCGCCGGCGGCGTGGTGTCCCAGGCATCCACGGAGCTGGGCCTGTCGCGCCAGGCCCTGTACCGGCGCATGGAACGGCTCGGCATCGCCAGGCCGACATGAGCGCGGAGGAGCGCCGCGGGTTTCGCCTCTCGCTGGTCACGCGCTGGTCGGCCCTGGTCGGCACCCTGCTCTCCCTCGGCATCCTGATCGCGCTCGGCCTGGACCACTTCTTCCCCGCACAACCGGTCCTGGTCTTCCTGGCCTGCCTGGCGGCGATCGTCCCGATCGCCATCATCACCATCCGCTCCCAGATCCAGCCGATCCTGTCGCTGTTCCGCGCCTTAGAGGGCACGGTGACGAGCTACCGCGACGGCGACTTTTCCTTCAGCCTGCACTGGCCGCAGAACGACGAGCTGGCCGACCTGATCGCCGCCCACAATGCGCTCGGCCAGGTGCTGCGCGAGCAGCGCCTCGGCCTGGTCCAGCGCGAGCTGCTGCTCGACACCATGGTGCAGAACACGCCGGTGGCCATGCTCCTGATTACCGATTTCGCCAGCAACACCGGCACCATCGTCTACGCCAACCTGGCGGCGCGCCAGCTGCTGTCGGAAGGCCGCAAGCTCGAAGGCCACGCGCTGGGCGCCGTGCTGGAAACCGCCTCGCCGGCCCTGAAGGAAGCGCTGGCGCGCGGCGGCGACGGCCTGTTCACCGCCGGCGAGTCGGAAGAAGAAGAGGTCTATCACCTGGCGCGAAGCGCCTTCACCCTGAACGGCCGGCGCCACGAACTGCTGCTGCTGCGCCACCTCACCACCGAACTGCGGCGCCAGGAGGTGCAGACCTGGAAAAAGGTGATCCGCGTGATCAGCCATGAGCTGAACAATTCGCTCGCGCCCTTGGCATCGCTCGCGCACTCGGGCACGGAACTGGTGCGGCGCGGCCAGACCGAGCGCCTGCCGCAGATCCTGCAGACCATCGGCGAGCGCACCCGCCATCTGGAGACTTTCATCCTCGGCTACGCGCGCTTCGCCAAGTTGCCCACGCCGCGCCTGGAAGCGGTGCCCTGGGGCGCCTTTGTCGGCCGGCTGGCCGACCAGGTGGCCTTCCGCCAGCTTGGCGAGCTGCCCCAGGAAGCCGCCTGGATCGATGCCGCCCAGATGGAACAGGCCCTGCTCAACCTGCTCAAGAACGCCCATGAATCCGGGTCAAGTCCCGACGCCGTCGAGCTGCAGGTGCGGCGCGTGCAGGACGCCATCCGCATCGACGTGCTGGACCGCGGCACCGGCATGAGCGAGGCCGTGCTCACCAATGCGCTGGTGCCCTTCTATTCCACCAAGCGCAGCGGCACCGGGCTCGGACTGGCGCTGGCGCGCGAGATCGCCGAAGCCCACGGCGGCCGCATCCTGCTGTCGAACCGCGACGGCGGCGGCCTGGCCGTCACCCTCATCCTTCCAGCGCTGCCGGCGGCGCCCGGCATGCCGCCACCATGACCAAGAAAGGACGCATATGCTGAAGATCATCGGCAAGGACACGTCGATCAACGTACGCAAGGTGCTGTGGACCTGCATGGAACTCGGCCTGCCTTTCGAACGCGAGGACTGGAACGCGCAGCACGCCGGCCTGAACCCGAATGCGCTGGTGCCGGTGCTGGTGGACGAAGGCTTCGTGCTGTGGGAATCGAACACGATCTGCCGCTACCTCTGCAATCGCTACGGCGAGCAGGGCGAAGGCGCCCTGCTGCCGGCCGGGCCACGCGACCGCGCCCGCGTCGAGCAATGGATGGACTGGCAGGCCACCGACCTGAACACGGCCTGGCGCTACGCCTTCATGGCGCTGGTCCGGGGCAGCGCCGCGCACCGCGACGCGGCCCAGATCGAAGCCAGCATCGCCGCGTGGAACCGCCACATCGGCATCCTCGACGCCCAGCTGCGCGCCACCGGCGCCTATGCCGCGGGCAGCAGCTTTACCCTGGCGGACGTGGTGCTCGGCCTGTCGGTGAACCGCTGGATGATGACGCCGATGGACCGGCCGGACCTGCGCCACGTGGCGGCCTACTACGACCGGCTCACCGAAAGGCAGGGCTTCCGCGAGTTCGGGCGCAACGGCGTCGCCTGACGCGTGCGCGGGACGGCGGTGGTAGGATAGGCTTTCATTGCCGTTGTTGCAGCATGCCGCCTTCCTACGCCCGCATCGATCCCCGTTTCGCCCAGCCCGGCCACCCGCCCGCCACCATCGACGAATTCGACGGCGTGCGCTTCCTGCACCTGGGCACCTCCTGGGTGCAGGGCGCCATGCGCCTGTCGAAACCGGATGCGATCGAACTCGAATACGTCCAGATGATGATGATGTGGACGCTGTTCATCCAGGACCCGCGCCGCATCGTCCAGCTGGGACTGGGCAGCGCGGCATTGACCAAGTTCTGCTACCGGCGCTTTCCGCAGGCGCGGGTGACGGCTGCCGAACTCAATCCGAACGTGATCGCGATCTGCCGCGCGCTGTTCGGCCTGCCCGAGAACGACGGCCGGCTGGACGTGCGCGAAATGAATGCGCTCGACTTCGTGCTCGATGCCGGCAACCACGGCCAGGTCGACGTGCTGCAGGTCGACCTCTACGACCACGACGCGCGCGGCCCGGTGCTCGATTCGCACGAGTTCTACCAGGGCTGCCACGACTGCCTGAAGGAGGACGGGATCATGACCGCCAACGTGTTCGGCGACGTCAGCAGCTACGACAAGAACCTGCTCACCATGCAGCAGGTGTTCGACGCCGTGGTCTGGCTGCCCGAGGTGCACGACGCGAACATCGTGGTCCTGGCCTTCAAGAACGCGCCGCAGCTCGATTTTTCGCTGCTGTACGAACGCGCCGGCGAGATCCGGCGCCACCTCAACCTGCCGGCCAAGAAGTGGGTCGATGGGCTCAGGGAGTGGATGCGCGACCACGCATAGCACGCTTCAGCGCGCCATCGCGCCCTCGGCCTTGGCCAGGTTGGCGCGGTAGCCCGCCAGGACCTTGTCGCCCTTGCCCTGCGCCTCGGCCAGCGTGATCGCCTTCATGAACTGCAGCCTGGCCTCTAGCGGCTTGCCCGTCGCCAGCAGTACTTCGCCGTAGCTGTCCTGCATGTTGTCCGAGGTGTTGAAGCGGCTGGCGCCTGCGCGCATCAGGCGCTCCGCCAGCACCGGCTGCTTGCGCGCTCCGAGCAGCTCGTAGCCCAGGCGGTTGGCATCCCATTCCGAAAGGCCGCTCGCTTCCAGCGCCGCCACCATCGCCGCATCGGAACCGCCCAGCTCCAGACGGTGCAGCAACCCGGCGCGCGCCTGTTCGCGCTCGCGCTTGACGCGCACGCCTTCAGCCGCGGCGATCACGCCCTCGACCGCCGCCACGACCAGTTGCGGCTGCTCCTGGTGGATGTTGTGGCCGCTCTCGGCGGTCACGATGTGGCTGCCGTTGCTGAAGTTGCGGAAGAAGCGTTCGTGCAGCCCGCGCCACACCTGCACCGCCGCCGGGGTTTCGAGAAAGAGCTGCGGCTGCTCGCGCTTCTGCACCGAGGTCAGGACCGCCACCGGCACGTCGGGCAGCGCGCCGGCGAAGGGCAGCTTGCCACTATCGAGCACCGCCTGCACGCTGCGCAGCTCGGGGTGGAACCTGGGCGGCATGAACTGCTCGGTGAGCTTGGTGTCCTTGTCGACGGCAGCGCTATCGAGCTTGCGCAGCTCGACATTGAATTGCTCGTCGCTCGGATCGACGAAGACCATGCCCGCCACCTGCTCCGGGTGGCGCGCGGCGTAGCTGCGGATCAGGAAGCCGCCATAGGAATGCCCGACCAGCACAAAGGGCGGCTTGAGATCCAGCTTGGCGATCAGCTGTTCCAGTTCATTGGTGCGCGCCGCGATGGTCGGCGCCTCCGGGCGCGGATCCGAGTTGCCGTGCCCCGCACGCGAGTAGCTCATCAACTTCGCCGACTTGGCCAGGGGGAGCGTCACCCTGCTCCAGACGTCCTTGTTGCGCCCAAAGCCCGCTTCCAGGATCACCGTGTAGCGGCCCGAACCCGCTGTCGCCGCTTCCACCCGGTAGTCGCCGACCTTGATGGTGTCCGATGGGACCGACGCATGGGTCGGACCGGACAGTGCGAACGCGAGCAGGGCGGCGGCCATACGGCCGTGAAGGGCAAATGCATGCGTCAATCGATGCTCCAGAAGTGGCGGCCATCGGCCGGAAACCCATTGTAGGCAAGGCTTGCGAGGCTGGAAAAGCCAATTTGGTATGCACCTCGACGATTACCCGCCATGGGTGCAAACCATCGTTTGTGAATAGAGCGAATCATCTAAAAGTGTTGCATTTTGCACAGTTGACACTTGTACTTACGGAAAGGTTTAATCAAAATCAATTCGCTGTAGTTATAGGAGAAATAGTTTTCGTGATGGACTAATCAACCAAGGGGACAAGATGGTGAATCAACCGAAGAAACGGGTATTGCTGGCGACTGCGCTGGTATCGGCCATGGCATCGGCGTTCGCGCAGGAAGCGCAGAACAGCCAGGGAGAGCCGGCCACCGTGGTCGTGCTGGGCTCGCGTACCCAGGCCAAGACGGCGCTCGACACCGCGGTGCCGGTGGGCCTGATCAGCGCGAAGGACCTGCAGTCGGCCGGTTCGCTCGAACTCGGCAAGGTGCTGCAAGACCTCGACCCGTCGTTCAACTTCACGACCACGTTTATCAGCGACGGCACCGACATCATCCGCCCCGCCACCCTGCGCGGCCTCGGCCCCGACCAGCTGCTGGTGCTGGTGAACGGCAAGCGCCGCCACCAGCAGGCCCTGGTCAACGTGCAGCAGACCATTGGCCGCGGCTCGGCCGGCACCGACATCAATGCGATTCCCCTGTCCGCCATCCAGTCGATCGAAGTGCTGCGCGACGGCGCCGCCGCCCAGTACGGCTCGGACGCGATCGCCGGCGTGATCAACATCGTGCTGAAAAAAGGCGTCACCGACACCCAGCTGAGCGCCAGCGCCGGCACCACCAGCGAAGGCGACGGCGACACCTATACCGCCAGCGCGCACAAGGGCATGCCGCTCGGAGCTGACGGCGGCTACCTGAACCTGTCGGTCGAAGGGCGGCGCCGCAACGAGACCAACCGCGCAGGAGTGGACACCGCCCGCGTCAACCCGCCGCGCGTGACCCAGCGCATCGGCGACAGCCTGGCCAAGGACGGCTACCTGTGGCTGAACGCGGGCCTCCCGGTTGGCGGCGGCGAGCTCTATGCCTTCGGCGGCGCATCCAAACGCACGGGCGACGCGGCCGGCTTCTTCCGCTCGGCCGGCGACGCGCGCAACGTACCGGCCGTGTATCCGAATGGCTTCCTGCCGAACATCAACACCACCGTCAAGGATGCCTCGCTGGCGGTCGGCTACAAGCACGACCTGGCGAACGACTGGAGCGTGGACCTGAGCCTGAACCACGGCCGCAGCGAACTCGGTTTCCACGAGAGTAACTCGATCAACGTCAGCTACTACTACGAGAACGGCAGCTCGCCGCTGGAGGCCGACACCGGCAAGCTGAAGTTCGACCAGACCACCCTCAACCTCGACTTCAAGGGCTCGGTGGACTTCGCCGGCGCGCCGCTCTACATCGGCACCGGTTTCGAATGGCGCCGGGATAACTACCAGATCGTGGCGGGCGACCCGGTCTCCTACCAGTACGGCCGTACCAACGATCCGCGCAAGATCATCCGCGACCAGTCGGGCGGCATCGCTGCCTCCGGCATCCAGGGCTTCCCCGGCTACACCCCGGGCACCGAAGTGGACGACGGCCGCCACAACACCGCCTATTACGTCGACCTCGAACGCAAGGTGGGCGACGCCCTGTCGCTCGGCGCGGCGGTGCGCCACGAACGCTATTCGGACTTCGGCAATACCACGATCGGCAAGCTGAGTGTCCGTTACGATCCCTCGCGCCTGGTCGGCCTGCGCGCATCCGGTTCGACCGGCTTCCGTGCCCCGGGCGTGCAGCAGAAGTTCTACAGTTCGGTGTCGACCAACCTGAACGCCGCCGGCGTGCTGACCGAGACCCTCACCGCGCGCGAGAACAGCGCCGTCACCCGCGCCTTCGGCATCGCGCCGCTGCAGGAAGAAACCTCGAAGAGCGCCAGCGTCGGCATGATCCTGCGCCCGACCAGCAACTTCTCGGTGACCGCGGACCTGTACCGCACCAACATCGACGACCGCATCGTGTTCTCGTCGAACATCGCACCGGAATCCGGCGCCTGCCCGACCGCCGCGGCCTGCCCGATCAAGGCCATCCTCGATCCGCTGCGCGTGGGCCAGGCCCAGTTCTTCACCAACGCGATCGACACCACCACCACCGGCTTCGACCTGGTGGCCCAGCACACCACGCGCGGACAAGGCTCGACCCTGGTACTGTCCGGCCAGCTGGGCTTCAACCGCACCAAGGTGAAGGACCGCCACTCGCAGTCCTCGGTCCTGAGCGGCGTCCAGCTGTTCGACGACACCCAGGTGACGCTGATCGAGAAGGGCCAGCCGCGCCAGCACCACGTGGTGGCTGCCGACTACACGGTGGGACAGTGGAACGCGACGGCGCGCGCCAACTACTTCGGCGAAGTCGAAGGCCAGGGCTTCACGCCGGGCTTCATCCAGACCTGGGATGCGAAGTGGATCGTCGACCTGACCGCGCGCTACAACTTCACCAGGAAGCTGAGCCTGACGGCGGGCGTCAACAATGTGTTCGACACCTACCCGACCAAGTGGGATCCGGTGAAAGCGGCGCCATTCCCGCAACTGGGCTTTACCTACTGCTGGGAGACCTGCCCGTTCGGCATTAACGGACGGTCGATGTACGCGAAGGTGGATTACGCGTTCTGATCCTCCAGGCCCGCAACCCGCGCCTGGCGCGGGTTGCGGGAGCGCTTATTCGTACTTTTCCAACTCGTCGAGCAGGTACTGTCGTAATTCTTCCGACTTGATCCATACGCCGCTCGCTGTCGGCGTAGGGAACACCGCTACCGAAACCTCCCGTGCCGCCATATCGGGCAGCCACTTTTCAGTGAACGCGTAAACGTCGATCTCGGCAGGAAAGCATCCGCCCCACGTCCCGGTGGCGCAGGCAGTCGCGTAGTCTGGATGTGGCCAGACAGGGAATCCTGGTGCGCCGGTGTCGTCCACCAGGAATACCCAAGCGTCTGCATCGCGCAGGCCCCACAGACGTTCGCAGTCTGCAGCACGCCCAATGAAATGCTTGAATCGCGCAGGTCCGGGTGAGGACAGTAATGCATTGCGTTGTGATTCGTTTAATTCAGATGCTGGAGCCACTATTATTCCTCCTTGGAAACTGTGCAATCCCTGCCAACCGTGCGCCCGTCACGTGCAGTCGCTTCATACTGCCTTGTTCCGATTACTTGCACAGGATCAGCCATGTCAACAGTCGATCTGGATGAACTAGAACAGGCAGCCATGATGGTGGAAGACGGCGACGGGTCGGTGACCGCCCTGGTGTCGCGCGAAACCGGCATGATCCACCTCCTGAATGACGAGTACATGGACGAGGAAGCGCCCATGCCATCGGCGTCAGGTGCCGACGAGGGCTACGTTTCGGTGCCGTCCGCGGGCACGCTGGGCATCGGAGACGGGCTCATCCTTCGCTTCGCCGCCATCCATTTGGCTGACGATCAGGATACTGTCCGCGACCAGTTCCGCGACCGCAACACCGAAGGCTTTGCTCGCCTGCTGCAAGAGCGCGGTGCGGGCGAAGCGTGGGAGCGCTTTCACGACGAAACCACCCGGACTGCGCTGCGGCGATGGTGCGAAGAGAACGGTTTGCAAGCTGCTGATCGAGGATAGCAGCCCAGGTCGAAGGAATGTCGGCAACGCTTCATTTCACGGGCGTCAGCACCATCGAAAAGAACATCCGCGTCGGTCCGTTCGACAGCTTGAGGAAGACCGTGTTGCGTCCCTTGCGAAAACGGACCAGGCGTTGACCTTCGGAGCGGTTGTAATCGCGTTCGTAGGTATTCCTGCTGCTGTAGACGCTCTGGTAGAACCAGCGCTTGGCCGCAATCCCTCCCTTCCAGACCAGCCGGTCGTTTACCTTGACCGATGCATTGTCGTCGGCGCCAATCCAGACCAGCATGTCGCGCTCCTGATCCATGAACACTTCCGTGTAGCCGTAATAGACCGAATTCTCTTCCGCTGCGGGCGGAACCAGCGGATAGCGCGCCTCGTTCACATATTCCCATTTCACGACACGCCTGTTTTTGCCGTAATACACCGCATCGAGGAGCACTGCGTCTTCCGGCGGATACTTCGGGTTGTTGAACAAGCCCGAACTATGGCGCCCCTGGAAAGGGCCGATGATGTACCAGCTGTTGAGATAAATACGGTTGGCGTATTGTCCGTCCGCGCCGAGTATGCGGCCGCGCCCCTTGACCATCCGCGCCGCATCGATGGCAGGGACTTGCCCCTTGCCACCCGCAAAAATGTCGCGGCCGGCATTCCTGTACAGGGGGCTCGTCCAATCTGCTTCCGGCGCCCGGCCCTCGCGCATGAAGCGCGCGATTTCCTCGAGCGTCCGCTTGTTCAAGCTTGATGACAGTGCCAGCGTGCTGCCTTGTCCGGATGCGCTGCCCTTGCCACTGCCGCTGCCAATGCCGTCGCTTGCCTTGGCCCTGTCGTCGCCGCGCTCTACCTGGACGCCCTGGTACTCACGCGCCAGCTGCTCGGCGCGGCTAGCCAGCACGGCGCGGGCTTTCTCTTCCAGGGCAGCCAGTTCCGCCGCCGGGTCGCCTTTCCCCGAACTGTCGGCAGGAGGATCGGGCGGCGCTGCCGCGTCCAGTTCCGCGCGCGCCTCTTCCTTCGTCTTGTCTGTCAGGCGCGCGAGCTCTTCCGCCTTCAGCTCGCGGTCAACCTCGTCGATGGCGCGCGACATCTCGCGTGCCTGCTTCAGCATCCGATCCGCCTGCGTCGCTGTCTCGGCCGGTGCCGCCGCTGCCGCCGCGGGCTCCTGCGCCGGCGCCGGCTCGGGCACGCGATTGGCGGACTGCTCGAGCAGCTCCTTGATCTTCCGGAGGTCGTCCACCCGTCGGGCCATGCGGGCCTGCGCGGTGGCGCGCACACTCTCCGCCACCTGGGTGTCCTGGCGCCGCACGATTTCCACGTTGCCGACATGGTAGAGCCAGGCCGCCAGGGCTGCATGCACGCCGACCGACACCAGCAGGCACCAGCGGGATGAACCCATCCTGAAGCCGGTCGTCATTGGCGGGTGTGCATGGCGATCTTGGTAAAGCCTTCGAACTGGCACAGGTCGAGGACGTGGATGATGTCCTGGTAGCGCGCCATTTCGTCGCCGTCGATGCGGATGGGGCGCGCCGGATTGGCGGCCGCTTCCGATTTCAGCCGATCATGCAGCTCCTGCACCGTGACCTTCTTCCCGTCGAGGTAGAGCTTGCCCTTGCTGTCGACGCCGATCGCCAGCGGGGCCGGCGCCGCGCTCGCGCGATCAAGACTCATCTGGGCAGCCGGCAGCACCACCGGCAATTCCATCTGCTTCTCGGCTTCCGGCTGCTTGAACGAGGTCGCAATCATGAAGAACATCAGCAGGAAGAAGATGCAGTCAATCAGGGCGATCAGCCCGATCTCCGGCGGATCATCCGCGCCCAGGTCAATGCGCATGCTGCACCACTTGCAGGCTGGGAGCTCCCGCCACGGCGGCCGGGGCAAACCATTCGTGCAGCAAGCCATTCACCTGCTTCTCCAGCTCCAGGCTGAGGACCGCCAGGCGGTGCTTGAAGAAGTGGTGCATGCCGAGTGCCGGCAGTGCCACGGCCAACCCGGCGGCCGTGTTGATCAAGGCTTTCGAGATGCCGCCGGCCAGAAGTGCGGGATTGCCCATCCCTTCCGCATAGGCGATCACATTGAAGGAATCGATCATGCCCAGCACGGTCCCGAGCAGGCCCACGATGGGCGCCACGGTGGCAACGATCGACAGGGCATAGAACTTCTGCTGGTGATGACGCAGTTCCAGGGAGGCGATGTCGCCCGCTCCGCTACTGACCCAGGCATGGGACTGGCCGCGATGCGCGAGCATGTACGCGATGATCCGGCCCAGCGTGCTGTTGCTCTCTTGCGCGGTGGCTTGCAGCGTTGCCGTATCCAGCGATGCCGACAATGCGCGGGCATTCTCGGCAAGGCCCCTTGGCACGACAGCGCTGGTGCGCAGGTGCAGCAAGCGCTCGATGCTGACCGCGACAAACAGCACCGACAGGCCCAGTGTCACGACAATCGCCGCGCCGCCCTCCTGCAATTGTTCGATCAAGTTGATCTCCGCCGCGTGGGCCGTGGAGGCCGTGCCCAGCAAGGCCGACAACGCAAGAATGGTCCTGAGCATCGCTGCATAATCCTATATCAAGCAATTATCATTTCCACATCCTAGCATCATATTATTCCTTGATGTAGCAAAACCTCTACCCGCCAAGGATGAATTTGCATCTTCGCCAGGCAGATCAGAAAGCAAGGCGCGCAACAGGTCTACCTGTCGTTGCTAATACAGGATTTTTGGGAATTAGGAGAGGTAGGCGCCTTGGCCGATAGCCGATCAGCGGCGTTCGCGCCACCAGAGCAGCAGCATCGCCAGAACAAAGGCGAGCGCGAAGGGCCAGGCCGGGAAGGCGCGTGGAGCGCCTTCCAATGCCTTGTCCGGCGTCCGGGCCGCATAGCGTGCCGTGGCGTCGCGGCGCTGGGCGGCCTGCCACTGCGGCCAGTCGCCCGGCGCGTAGACGTAGACGGCGTGTGTGCCCGCCTTTGCATCCTTCACCTGCAGCCAGCCCGCCTTCTCCGGCCATACGGCGACGCAGGCACTATCGGTACGCGCAGCCCAGGTGCGGGTGAGCTTCAGCTCAGGGAAGCTGACATCGCCTTTCACGCCGCGGGCGCACAGCTCCATGCGTTGTCCCGGCAGCGGCAGTTCTTCCGGCTCCAACCATTCGATTTCTTTCGAAACGTCGATGCCGACGCGGTCCAGCACGCCCTGCCACCACAGCGCCAGCGCCTGCGGCTCGCTGATCGCATGGCGGTGCCATTCGCTGGCGCCCAGCCAGGCGATGCGGCCCTTCTGCCAGTTGCGGGTCCAGACCAGGTTGTCGGTGCCGCTCCACTCGCCCGCTTCGCGTGCGGCCGGATTCAGCGGCGCTACCGGCAACTCGAAGGGCGTGTCGATCTTCCTGTCCGACGGCTGCGCCTGCAGCTGCAGGCCCAGCGTGCGCGACCAGACGCCAGGATCGTTGGCGTTCGCGCCGAGCACCAGCAAGGGCAGGCCGCCGGCCACACGGCCCAGCAGCGCGGAACGCTCGGCGCTGCTCGCGCGTTCGAACCAGGCGGCGTCGATGACCAGCAGGTTCGGCGCCTTCATCTCTTCCAAGGGCAGTTCGGTGCGCGTGATGGCGCGGCCCAGCACCACCTGCCAGTCGAGCAGCGCGCCGCTGCCGGCCAGCAGCTCGTTCAGGGTGCGAAGGTCGAACGAAGGCGCGCCGAAGCGGCCCTGTACCTGCAGGATGCTTGGTTCATGGATGGTCAAAGGCACCGGGCCTTCGGCGATGGTCTTGCCGGCGGCATCCTGCAGGCGTGCCTTGAGCACGAGGCGTTCGGCCAGCGGCGGCGTCCAGCCGACGCTCAGGTCACCGGTGCCGCGCGCATCCGCGATGACCTGGCCGTTCTCGCCCAGCAGCTGCAGGCGCGCTTCCGTTTTGTCGTCACGCTGCACCCGCAGCGTGAACGTGCGGCCGAGCGCGAGCTGGCGCGGGTAGTGCAGGCGCAGGGTGCCGCCCTCGGGACGCTGCCATTGCAGGGGCAGGGCCGGCAGGTCATTCCACTGCGCCGCGCGCAGGCCATCGCCCTTCACCGCAAACGCGCGCACCCCTTCCAGCATGGGCGCAGCTGAGTTCGGCTCGAGCGTCAGGGTGCGGCCGGCATCGCCCGGCAAGCGGATGCCGGCTGCAAACAGGCCAAGCGCCACCGCGGCGACCAGCACCAGGAGCGCATCGATCCACTGGCGGCGGCGCGCATACAGCGTGGCACTGGCCACGCCAGCGATGCCGATCAGCGCCAGCAACACATCGGTACTCATCCATGCATTCACGGCTTGACTCCTTCACGCCATGCGCGCACAAACGGCGTCTCCACGGTCGGCCTGGCCTGCAGCAGTACCTGGCCCTGCCCTGCTCCCTGGCGCAGCCAGGCGCGCAGCACCGGGCGGCAGGGGACGCAGCCGTCAGCCACGTCCTGGATTGCGGTCTGGGCCGCCAGGCGCTGGTCGTCGTCCTGCAGGCGGCTGCGTACCCAGTCGTGCGCAGTGCGGGTCCAAAGGGCCGGCAACGGGCCGTCGCTAGTCAGTGCCTGGACCAGCAGGCTGACGTCTTCCGGCACGCGTTTATCCGGGCCGCCCTGCTCGCGGCGATAGCTGGCGGTGCCATCCATGTCGCCGCTCATGCGCTTTTCTTCCTTGATCGGCGGCGGCACGAAGGCGGTCTTGTGCAAGTAGACGCGCTCGGCCTGCTGCAGTTCCTTGATCGCCTCCAGGGCCTTGTGCTCGGGCGGCAGCGCCACCTTCGGTGTGATCGCACGCAGGGCCTTTTCGGCGTCCCACATTGCAGACAGTGCGCGGCGCAGCACCTTCTTGGTCTCTTCGTCGAACAGCGTGGCGTTTTCCGCCTCGTCGTGGGCGTGGCCGTACTGGTGCAGGATGTCCTGGTTGCTACCACCGCCTTCCTGGCCGCCGTGGTCGTCGTGATCGTCCTCGCCGTCCGAAAACAGCGAGGATTCCTCGCCCAGGAACTGGCCGTAGCGGCGGCGCAGCGCACCCTGGTCGTTGGCGATCTTCTGGCTGCGGTCGCGGACCGCTTCCTCGCTCATCTTCGTGCTGCGCATATCGGCGACCAGCTGCTCGGTATCGATGATGATCTGGCGCTGGCTGCGCAGGCTCTGCGGCTTGACCAGCACCGGCATCGCGGCGCTCTCTTCTTCCGCCTGCTCGGGCGGCGCCGGCAGGCGCAGCGTGTAGGTCGGCGACTGCACCGTGTGCGCACGCGCCGCGTTGTCCGTCGCGCGCACGAAGAAATACAGCTCGTCGCCGGGCTCCATGCCCAGCTCCGCGATCGACCAGTTCTTGGCCCAGTTGCGCTGCTTCGGACCGGGCGATGCCGGCAAAGGCATCTCGCGGTCGGTAAAGCGGATGTTCTCGCCGCTGCCGCGCGCCAGCGTCATGTGCAGCGTGGCGCGGGTGATCAGGTAGTCATCCGTCACCTTCACGCCCATCTGGGCATTGGTGGCGGTTTCAAGCAGTTCCTGCACCATCTGGGTCGGCGCCGTGATGGTGATCTCCGGCGGCTGGTCGGGGATGACCTTGATCGTGTAGCGCTTGCCTTGCCAGCGCCAGAACACCGATTCCGTGGCGGTCCAGCGGGCGCATTCCTTGCCCGGCTTGAGCACCTGGCCGTTGCTGACCTCGATCGGTTGCTCGGCGCTGGAAGGGTCTTTCAGGCACCAGGTGACGACAGTCTGCTCCGGCACTTGCAGGTCCTTCGGTGCGGTTTCCAGCGCAGCGACGCCGGTGTAGCCCGGTGGTGCGGTGCGCACGACGAGCTGTGCGGCGGCAGGCGCCGCAGCCGCGGCCTGCGCCTTGCCGGTAGCGGCGGCGACACCGCCCTGCGAGGCCGCGCCCGTTGCGTACCAGACCACAGCGGCGGCCACCAGGCTGCCCAGCAGCCACGGTGCGCCGAGCTTCACGCGCTCGCCTGCGATGGTGCGCAACTGCGGGGCGCTCACGCTGGCATCGAGACGATCGAGGAGGCGCCGGCGCTGCAGCTGGGCCACGGGCGTGGCCGCGTGCTCGATCAGGGCGCTGCTGTCTTCCATCTCGGGCACGGCGCCGTCCAGCCAGGCCGTCCATTCGAAGCTGACGCGGCGGCGCAGGACAGCCCAGTCCCAGGCGCACCACATGATCCAGGCGATCAGACCCGGGGCGGATCGGATGACGAGCCACGGCAGGGCCCCGGCGATCCACAACGGCAGCCGGCGCAGCTGGGCGGCGCGCCAGACGCGCCGGACGATCTCAGCGCCTTCTTGCATGCGTCAGGATCCTTTCGAGTACGAACAATGCGACCAGCAGCGCCATCAGGATGCCGCGCAGCGCACCGCTCGGTTCTGGCGCATGGACGGAACGCGACGCTTCGAACAAGCGTGACGGCGCCGTGTAGGCCGGCGGCCCAGCGTGCAGGCGCTGCCAGTTGTCCAGCAAGGCACGGGCGGCATCGGGGTTCTTCGGCGGCCAAGCGTCCGACTGCCAGAGGCGTCCGCGCGGGCTGTCGGCGTAGCGCAGGCCATCCACTTGCGGCGCCTTGACCAGTTCGGGGAAGGCGGCGGTATCGGTCACGAGCCACAGCGGCGCGCGCAGCGACGGCGGCGGCGCATCCTTGCGGTCCCAGACGATCAGCGAAGTCTTCGCGCCCGGCGCCTCGTCGATCGCAATACCTTCGGCAGCAAACACGCGCCGCCACTGGTCCGGACGCTCGCTGGCGATGTGGACGCGGCGCTCGGCTTTCTCAGGCGGGCGTGCCAGCGTGCGCAGTTCGATCCGGCGCCCGAACTCCGGCACGAAGGTCGGCATCGGCACGTCGCCCAGCACCAGCAGACGGGCCTCCGGACGCCATTCGCGTTCGTGGGCGCGCAGCCAGCCGATCGTCTGCGCGGCCGGCATGCTCATGCGGTCGGCCTTGGCCAACCCAGCCTGGGCGACCTGGTGCTCCGCCCAATTGGCATCAGTACCGGCAGCGACGATCACAGTATCGCCGCGCCAGGGCATGACCGGGTCGGCCAGCCACGCGATGGCGGCAACCAGCATCAGGCAGCGGACCAGCAGCAGGATGACATCCTTCCAACGCCAGGCGCGCGTCTGGCGCGGCTCGGTGCGCGGCAGGAAGCGGCTGGTCGCGAGTACCTCGGCCTTGTGCTGCTCGCGCTTGCGGCGGTGCCACCAGATCGGCAGCAGCAGGATCGGCAGGGCAAACCACCACATGGCATTCATGGACGGCTCCCCGGACGGCGCAACCACAGGCGCAGGACTTCACCCGGCGCCTGCTCGATGCGCGCCGCGACGAAGGGAATATCGCGCTTGCGACAACTGGCCTTCACTTCTGCGAAATGCTGCTCGCGCCTCAAGCGGTAGCCCTCTTTCAGATCTGCGCCGAAGCGATAGACGCCCGCATCCTGCTCCGGGTCGCGATAGGCCAGGTTGGAAGCGAAACTGGCGTCGACCTCCGCCTGGGTCTGCAGGCACAGCACGCGCACGTCGTGGCGCATGCCGCGCAGGCGGACCAGGGCCTGCGACAGTGGCGACGGCCAGTCCAGCAGGTCGCTGGCAGCGAAGATGACGCTCGGGGACTGGGCAAAGTGCAGGCTGGCGCGCAAGGTGTCGGCATCCGGCAGTTCACCCGCCGCCTGCACGCGGCTCAGCTGCAGCAGCACGCGCTGCAGCTGGCGCGGGCCGCGCAGGGCGGGCGTGAACTGCACCTTGCCTTCGTTCAGGATCACCACGCCGAAGGCGTCGCCCTGGCGCTGGGCGATGGCGGCGACGCAGCCGAGCAGCGTGCGCGCATAGGACAGCTTGTCGACGCCCTCGACCTCGCGGCTGGGTTCCAGCATCGAGGCGCTGGCGTCCAGCACTAGCCAGACCGCCACATGGCTGTCACGCTCCGCCTCGCGCACGAAATAGCGGTCGGCGCGCGCCAGCAGCTTCCAGTCGACGCGGCGCCACTCGTCCCCGGGCGCATAGGCCCGGTATTCGGAGAATTCGACGCCCGCCCCGCGCTCGCGCCCGGCGTGGATACCGTGGCCGAGCCCCGCCAGCACATGGCGGATCACGAGGTCGAGCTTCTGCGTGTGCGCGATCAGCGCGGTCTTCGCCAGCGACAAGATTAATCGACCCGGATCTCGTTACGCAGGGATTGCAGGATGTCGGCGATGGCGATGCCGTCCGCTTCGGCTTCGAAGTTGCGTAGCACGCGGTGCGCCAGCACCGGCAGCAGCATGGCCTGGATATCGTCGCGGGTGACCGCAAGGCGGCCCTGCATCAGGGCGCGGGCTTTCGATGCCAGCACCAGCGCCTGGCCGGCGCGCGGGCCGGCGCCCCAGCCGATGTGCTGTTTCACCGCCGCCACCGTGGTGAGGGCCGGACGGGTATTGCGCACCAGCCGCGTCGCGTAGCGCAGCAGGTGCTCGCCGATCTCGATGTCGCGCACCAGCTGCTGCAGGCGCAGCAGGGTGGCCACGTCCATTGCCGGCTGGGCGTCGTCCAGGCCGGCGTGGGTGGTGCGCGAGACCATCAGCACTTCTTCGTCCTCGGTCGGGTAGACCACGTCGATGCGCAGCAGGAAGCGGTCGAGCTGCGCTTCCGGCAGCGGATAGGTGCCGGCCTGCTCGATCGGGTTTTGCGTGGCCAGCACGAAGAAGGGACGCGGCAGTTTATGGGTGGTGCCGGCGAAGGTGACGGCGCGCTCCTGCATCGCTTCGAGCAGGGCCGATTGCGTCTTGGGCGGTGCACGGTTGATCTCGTCCGCCAGCAGCACCTGGGTGAACACGGGGCCCTGCTGGAAGCGAAACACGCGCTGGCGCGTGCTGGTGTCTTCTTCCAGGATCTCGGTGCCGACGATATCGGAGGGCATCAGGTCCGGCGTGAACTGCACCCGGCGGAATTCCATGTCGGTGGCCTGCGCCAGCGACTTCACCAGCAGCGTCTTGCCTAGCCCCGGCACGCCCTCGACCAGCGCGTGGCCGCCCGCCAGCAGGCAGGTCACCAGCAGGTCGACCACGTCTTCCTGGCCGATGATCACGCGCGCCATGCTTGCCTTCAGCGCGCCCACTTTCGCCGTCAGGTCGGCGATTTCCTTCTCACTCCACGCTACCGCATCACGTTCCGACACTGCTCAGGCTCCCAACGCATATTGAATGATGTTGACTGCGAAGCGGGTGTTGTCGACCGCGAGGAACCGCTTGTTGCGGAAGTCGTAGTCCCACTCGCATCCATAGTCCTTGTTCGAGTACAGCAGGCGGATGCGCCCGCCGAACTCGATCGCCTTCAGGTACTCGTGCACCAGGTCGTCGCCCCAGCCATTGAGTTCCCCACCGGTGGTAGGCGGTCCGTCGAACTTGAAGAAGCACGAATACAGCGGGTGCGTATTCGGGATCTTCTTCAGCGCGGACACACCGAAAATCTTCGCCATCTCGGCCTCGAACGATTTCGCGAACAGGCCATCGATGTCGTGGTTGCAGTCGTCCACAAAGACGAAACCGCCGCCGCGCACGTATTTTTCGAGGTTGCGCCGCTCCGCCGGGGTGAACTGCACCAGCTTGTGTCCCGCGAAGTAGCAGAACGGCGCCTGAAGCATCTTCGGATCCGACAGGGCGACCACGCGCTCGGCCGGATCCACCCGCAACGTGGTGTACTCGACGAGCGAGTTCAGCACGTTGCTGGGCATACGGATATCCACGTCCCAGTCGCCCGACTCGTAGCTCAGGCGGGTGAAGTAGAAATCGTAGTTCGCCATCAAATGCGCGCCATTTAGACCGCGTCGGACAGCGAGGTGAAGTTGAAGTCGCGCACCTTCATCGGCGGCAGCACCATCTGGAACGGCACCTCGTCGCCACCGATGATCTGCGGCTTGCCCAGCTCGTCGATGTTGTTGAGGATGGTGACCGGGCTCTCGTTGAAGCGGAAGTTCTTCACCGGGTGCTTGATCTTGCCGTTCTCGACGTAGAAGGTGCCGTCGCGGGTCAGGCCCGTGATCAGGAGCGACTGCGGGTCGACCATGCGGATGTACCAGGTACGGGTGACCACGATGCCCTTCTTGGTCCCTTCGATCAGCTCTTCCAGCGATTTGGTGCCACCCGCCATGATCATGTTGCCGTGATTCGCGGTAGCGACGTTGCCGGTCTTCTTGGCCCAGTAGGGCGAGTAGCCGAGCGAAGCGACGCGGCCGTCCTTGATCAGGTCGGTGCGCTTGCGGGCGATCATGGTCTGGCCGTCCCACGGCGCCACCGGCACGTCCGGATTCCACGGGTCGGCCCAGATATTCACCTGCTGGTCGAACAGCTTCTCGCCCAGGCGGTTGCCGCCGCCCTTCTTGGCCAGGAAGCTGCGGCCTTCGTCCGCGGCGCGCGCACCAAAAGAGCTGAACATGTTACCCAGGATTTCCGAGGTTGCCGCCGGCTCCAGGATGACGGTGTAACGGCCCGGCTCCAGCGCTTTCGCATCGACCGAACGCAGGGCCTTGTCGATCGCGATTTCGGCCGCCTCCGCGGCGTTGAAGCGGCGCGCGTCGACGGCCGAGCGGGTCACCCAGCCGGAACCGCGGCCGTCTTCGGTACGCGCGGTGCAGGTGAAGGACAGGTCGGTGAATTCCTGGAAGCCGAACACGCCGTTCGAGTTGGCCACGCAGGAGAAGCTGGTGCTGTCGGTGAAGAAGCCGGCGGTGACCAGCTTCTTGGCGCGCGCCTGGCCGATCGAGGCGGCGGCCACTTCGGCGCGGTAGTCCGGATCGATGGCGGCGGTCGAGCTCACGAAGGTCTTGGTGGTGAGGTACTCCTGCTTGCCGACGGCCGGCATGAATTCCGGATTCTCCGGCGCCAGGCGCGCCAGTTCCTCGGCGCGGCGCACGGCCTTTTCCAGCGACTTGTCGTCGAACTCGTTGATGACGGCGGTGCCGGTGCGCTTGCCGAAGGCGACGCGCACGGCCAGCTGGGTGTCTTCGGTCAGGCCCGCGGTCGACACGCTGTTGCGTGCGAAGCGGATGTTACCGGTGCGGTTGCCGTCGATCGAGACGCTGCACTCGTCGGCTTTCGAGAAACCGATCACGCGGTCGGCGATGCGTTTTGCTTGTTCCTGGTTCAGCTGTTTCATGATGTTCTCCCCCTCAACCGATCTTGCGTGCGGTGTTGAT
The DNA here is from genome assembly GCF_020707265.1 of Massilia sp. IC2-477. GTDB lineage: Bacteria > Pseudomonadota > Gammaproteobacteria > Burkholderiales > Burkholderiaceae_D > Telluria. The sequence continues at coordinate 64,614 of NZ_JAJFEQ010000015.1, read as the reverse complement.
GACGTTGATGCCATTGAAGCGCGCGGTGCTCGAACCATGCGAGACTGCGCTGACCTGGCTCGGCTGGCCTTTGCCGTCGAAGAACGAGCCGCCCATGCGCCAGTCGCGCTGGTCGCAGATGGCCGAGCAGGCGTTCCAGAATTCCTGGGTATTGGCCTGGTAGGCCACGTCTTCCAGCGGGCCGGTGATCTTGCCGTTCTTGATCTCGTAGAACAGCGTCCCGCCGAACTGGAAGTTGTAGCGCTGCTGGTCGATCGAGTACGAACCGCGGCCCAGGATGTAGATGCCCTTTTTCACATCCTTGACCATCTCGTCCGGCGTCAGGCGCGCCTTGCCTGCTTCGAGCGACACGTTCGGCATGCGCTGGAACTGGATGGTGCTCCAGCTGTCCGCATACGAGCAGCCGTGCGATTCCTTCTCGCCGATGATGTGGGCCTGGTCGCGCGTGGCCTGGTAATTGACCAGGATGCCGTTGCGGATGATGTCCCACTTCTTGGCGCGCACGCCTTCGTCGTCGTAGCCGACCAGGCCGAGCGAACCCGGGGTGGTGCGGTCCGCAACGAAGTTCACGCGCTCGGAGCCGTACTTGAATTTCTTCGTTTCCCACTTGTCCAGGCCGGCGAAGCTGGTGCCGGCGTAGTTGGCTTCGTAGCCGAGCACGCGGTCCAGTTCCGTCGGGTGTCCGACGTTTTCGTGGATGGTGAGGAACAGGTGTTCGGGGCTCAGCACCAAGTCGTACTTGCCCGGCTCGACCGACTTGGCAGTCAGCTTTTCGCGCGCCTGCTTGCCCGACAAACGGGCGTCTTCGACGATGTCATAAGAGTTGGTGTACAGCGTGGTCACGCCGCCCGCGGCCTGCACCTTGTCGCTGGCCTTGGCATCGAAGTACTCGTAGCCCATGCTCACCGGCGAGGAGAGGCCTGCGCGCGAGCGGAACTTGCCGCTCGCCTTGTCGACGGCGGTCGCATTGATCGGGGCCCACAGGCGGTGGATGTCCTGGTCGATGTAGGAGCCGTCGGTGGAAGCGAAGTACTTCTGCTGGTTGATCTGGAACAGCGATGCGGTCATGAAGGTCGCGCCGGCATCCATGCCCGCCTTGTTGGCGGCGATCAGCATGTCGGCCTTGTCCTTGACCGGGATGCTGCGCCAGTCCTTCTTCATCGGGGTGGTCCAGGCCACCTCGCCCACGCCCTTGACCGGCGCCAGGCGCACCGGCTCGCTCTGCAGCTTGGCATTGGCCTTGGCAATCGCCACCGCCTGGCGCGCCGCGTTGGCGATGCCGTCCGGGCTCATGTCGTTGGTCGACGCGAAGCCGTACGCGCCGCCCGCGATCACGCGCACGCCGACGCCGCTCGACTCGGTGTTGCTGATGTTCTCGACGTTCAGGTCGCGGGTGGTGATGAACTGGTTCAGGTAGCGGCCAATGCGCACATCGCAATAGGACGCGCCGGCCTGGGTGGCGGCGTTCAGCGCAATGTCGGCCAGCGCCTTCTTGGCGCTGCGCGGCATGGCGGCCATCAGCTCGTCGGCGGCGATGGCATTGCCGAAGACCGGGACGAGCATGGCGCCGGCAGTGCCGGCGCCGATCTGGAGGAATTTACGACGTTCCATTTAAGTTTTCCGTATGGGGTCCGTAGGGTGGGCGGCTCGTGATCTGGTCCACTGGACCAGGTCACCCCACGCGGCGATAGTCGGCAGCGAGATCACCACGCTCGGGAGCGGGGCCGCTACGTATCACCGCGTGGGCGGGAATTTAGTCCACTGGACTAAATTCCCCCGCCCACCCTACGATTATTTAGACGGCATCCGAGAGAGAGGTGAAGTTGAAATCGCGCACCTTCATCGACGGGATCAGCATCGAGTAGTTCGCCTCGTCGCCACCGATCACCACCGGCTTGCCGATCTCCTCGATGTTGTTCAGCATGGTCACCGGGCTCTCGTTGAAGCGGAAGTTCTTGATCGGGTGCTTGACCTTGCCGTTCTCGATGTAGAAGGTGCCGTCGCGCGTCAGGCCGGTCAGCAGCACCGACTGCGGGTCAACCATGCGGATGTACCAGGTGCGGGTTACCAGCACGCCCTTCTTGGTGCTGGCGATCAGCTCTTCGGTCGTGCGGTCAGTGCCGGCCATGATGACGTTGCCGGCACGGCCGATGGCGCGCTGGCCTTTCTGCTTGGCCCAGTACTGCGAGTAGTTCAGCGCATTGATGCGGCCGTCCTTCACCAGTTGCAGGCGCTCGCGCGGCAGCATGTCGCTGTCCCACGGCAGCACCGGCACGTCCTTGTCCCACGGGTCGGACCAGATGTTGACCTGCTGGTCGAACAGCTTGTCGCCCAGGCGGTTCTTGCCGCCCTGCTTCGACAGGAAGCTGCGCCCCTCGTCGGCCATGCGGGCGTTGAAGCCGCCCAGCATGAAGGTCAGGAGGTCGCTGGTGGCGGCCGGTTCCATCACGACGGTGTAGCGGCCCGGCTCGATCGCCTTGGCGTCCACCGAACGCAGCGCCTTTTCGATGGCGACGTCGGCGGCCTCACGGGCGTCAAACCTGGCCACATCGCGCGCCGAGCGCTTGACCCAGCCCGAGCCGCGGCCGTCTTCGGTCCGCACGGTGCAGGTGAAGTCGAGCGAGGTCGCGACCTGGTGGCCGAACAGGCCGTTCGAGTTGGCCACGCTCTGGAACGAGGCGCGGTCGGTAAAGAAGCCGGCGGCGACCAGGCCCTTCTTGCGGCAGGCTTCCATCGCATAGGCGGCGGCCTGGGCGCGGAATTCCGGGTCGATGTCGGCGGTGCGCTGGAAGAAAGTCTCGGACGGCTTGAACGCGGACTTGCCGATCGCCGGCATGAACTCCGGGTTCTCCGGCGCCAGGCGCGCCAGGTCTTCGGCGCGGCGCACGGCGCGCTCGAGCGACTTGTCGTCGAACTCGTTGATGGTGGCGGTGCCCTGGCGCTTGCCAAAGGCGACCTGCACCTGGATGCGGGTGTCGTCGGCGAATCCGGCGGTCGACACGGCATTGCGCGCGAAGCGGATGTTGCCGATGCGGCTGCCGCTGATGTCGACGATGCACTCGTCGGCCTTCGACAGCGACAGCACGCGCTCGGTGATGCGCTTGGTCTGGTCTTGGGTCAGGATGCTCATGAAGGTCCCTTCCTCAGCCGATCTTGCGGGCGGTGTTGATCACGTTGACGCCGTTGAAGCGCGTGGTCGAGGAACCGTGCGAGACGATACTGATCTGCGGCGGCTGGCCTTTGCCGTCGAAGAAGGAACCGCCCATGCGCCAGTCGCGCTCGTCGCAGATGGCCGAGCAGTTGCCCCAGAATTCCTGGGTATTGGTCTGGTAGGCCACGTCTTCCAGCATCTGGCCGATCTTGCCGTCCTTGATCTCGTAGAACAGCTGGCCGCCGAACTGGGCGTTGTAGCGCTGCTGGTCGATCGAGAACGAGCCGTCGCCGACGATGTAGATGCCCTTCTTGATGTCCTTGACCATCTCGTCCGGGGTCAGCCTCTTCTTGCCGGGCGCCAGCGAGACGTTCGGCATGCGCTGGAACTGCACCGAGTTCCACGAGTCGGCGTACGAGCAGCCGTGCGATTCCTTCTCGCCGATGATGTGGGCCTGGTCGCGCGTGGCCTGGTAGTTGACCAGGATGCCGTCCTTGACGATGTCCCACTTCTTGGTCTTGACGCCTTCGTCGTCGTAGCCGACGCAGCCGAGCGAGCCCGGGGTGATTTTGTCGGCGTACAGGTTGACCATCGGGTTACCGTACTTGAACTTCTTCGATTCCCACTTATCCAGGGTGGCGAAGCTGGTGCCGGCGTAGTTGGCTTCGTAGCCGAGCACGCGGTCCAGTTCCGTCGGGTGTCCGACGTTTTCGTGGATGGTCAGCCACAGGTGTTCCGGCGACAGCATCAGGTCGTACTTGCCCGGGAGGACAGACTTGGCGGTCAGCTTGGCCTTGGCATCGCGGCCCGCGGCGCGCGCGTCCTCGATGATGTCGTAGGAACCGGTGTACAGGGTGGCAACGCCGCCGGCGGCCTTGAGCTTGTGCTCCTTGCGCGCGTCGAGGTATTCGTAGCCCATGCCGACCGGGGCGCCCAGGCCGGAACGCGAACGGAACTTGCCGGTGGCCTTGTCGACCGCGGTGGCCTGGAACGGGGCCCACAGGCGGTGCAGGTCCTGTTCGATGTAGGAACCGTCGGTGGAAGCGAAGTACTTCTGCTGGTTCACCTGGAACAGCATCGAGTTCATGAAGGCCGCGCCGCCTTCGATGCCGGCCTTGTTCGCCGCGATCAGCAGGTCGGCCTTTTCCTTGATCGGCACCGTGCGCCAGTCCTTCTTGATCGGCGTGTTCCACGATACCTCACCGACGCCCTTGACTGGTGCAAGGCGCACCGGTTCGGACTGCAGCTTGGCGTTGGCCTTGGCGATGGCGACCGCCTGGCGCGCCGCATTGGCGATGCCGTCGTTCGACATGTCGGAGGTGGCGGCGAAGCCGTAGGCGCCGTTGGCGATCACGCGCACGCCGACACCGGCCGACTCGGTATTCGCCACATTCTCGACATTCAGGTCGCGGGTGGTGATGAACTGGTTCAGGTAGCGGCCGATGCGCACGTCGGCGTAGCTGGCGCCGGCCTTGGTGGCGGCGTTCAGCGCGACGTCGGCCAGCGCCTTCTTGGCAGCCGTCGGCATGGAGCTGAGCAGTTCTTCAGCGGCGATCGCGCGCGAGAACGGCACGAGCGTCGAGGCGAGGGCCATGCTGCTGAAATTGAGAAAGGTACGGCGTTCCATCGTGTCTCCTGAAATCAACCTGTTTCTGGGGCAGCGGTCCAGTCAACAACACGGCCCGCTCTTGTATTTACGGCGCAATGAAGGGTCTTTGCCGGGCTGGATGCGGCCTCGGCAAACTTGCCAACCTTAGCAGTAACTTGACGTTTTGAATAGGCAATTGTTGTGCCATGTCAAAGCATTTTCCAAGTGTTTGTTTTCGTGGACGTCCGCTGTCCGCGCAAAGTGTCCGGACACCTGTCCGGGCATCCAAGGCGGACACTTGTCTGGACAGCTCGACGACTGATATATGCATATGCGACGAACGCTTGACTGTCCGCAAAGCCTGACCGATCATCAGCGCGGCGGCGGCGTTCCGCCCGTCCGCGCACAATCACCATGGAGACCTCGAACCGATGAAACGACTGATCCTGGCCGCTGGCATCGCCGCGACCCTGTTCGGCGGCGCAGCACAGGCCGACGATGCCCTGAAAGCCGCCATCGCGGGCGAACACCGCAGCGCCGCCAACAAGGCCCGCGACGCCGCGCGCCACCCCTACGAAACCCTGACTTTCTTCGGTATCAAACCGAACATGACGGTGGTGGAGCTGGCGCCGGGCGGCGGCTGGTATACCGAGATCCTGGCGCCCTACCTGCGCCAGAACGGCAAGCTGATCGCAGCGGGCCAGGCCTTCGTGCCGGAAAAGCGCGGCGGTATGGCGCTCAAGGCGAAGTTCGATGCGGCCCCGGCCCTCTACGACAAGGTGGTCCCAGCCGTGTTTGAACCGCCGGCCACCTACCAGATCGCGGCTCCGAACAGCGTCGACATGGTGCTCACCTTCCGCAACCTGCACAACTGGGTCGGCAACGGCGAAGACGCCCTGAAGAACACCTTCAAGGAAATCCACAAGGTCCTGAAACCGGGCGGCGTGCTGGGCATCGTCGACCACCGCCTGCCGGCAGCGATGACGCAGGACGCCAAGGCCTCGAGCGGCTATGTGCATGAAGCCTGGGTGATCAAGCTGGTGGAAGGCCAGGGCTTCAAGCTGGCGGGCAAGTCGGAAGTGAACGCCAACCCGAAGGACAAGGCCGATCACGAGAAGGGTGTATGGACCCTGCCGCCAGTACTGGCCAACAAGGACAAGGACCGCGAGAAGTACATGGCGATCGGCGAGAGCGACCGCATGACGCTCAAGTTCGTCAAGCAGTAAGCACAGCGGGGGAGCCGCCCTCCCCCATCGTGAAATTTTGTGTATTTCCTTCGGCGGCGAGCGTGTATATTCTTGCCACTCGCTTATTTGTACCGACCGAAGGAACCCATGAAAACCGCACGCCTCGCCGCCGCCGTGGCATTCGCCCTGGCCGGCCTCGTCCACGCACAAGACACCACCCCGCCGCCAAGCCCGACGCCGGGAACCCCGCCGTCACCCGCCGTCGCAACGCCTTCCGCCACCACCGCGCCCGCCCTGCCGGCGATCGAGAATTCGGTGGTCAAGATCTTCGCCACCGTGCGCCGTCCGGACCCGTACAAGCCCTGGTCCAAGCAGTCGCCGGCCGACGTGACCGGCTCCGGTGTGATCATCGAGGGCAAGCGCATCCTGACCAATGCCCACGTGGTCGGCTATGCCAGCCAGGTCGAGGTGCAGGCCAGCCAGTCGGGCGACAAGGTGTCGGCCAAGGTGATCGCGCTGGCGCGCGGCCTCGACCTGGCCGTGCTGGAACTGGACGATCCATCCTTCTTCGACAAGCGTCCGCCGGTACAGCGCGCCGCCGTGCTGCCGGACGTACGCGAAGCGGTATTCGCCTACGGTTACCCGGTGGGCGGCAACTCGCTGTCGACCACCCGCGGCATCGTCTCGCGCGTGGAGTTCGTCGGCTACGGCTCGTTCAGCTCGGGCCTGCGCATCCAGATCGACGCGCCGATCAACCCGGGCAACAGCGGCGGCCCGGTGATCGCGGGCGACAAGATGATCGGCCTGGCCTTCTCGATGGCGGCCAATGCCCAGAACATCGGCTACGTGATCCCGAACGAAGAGATCGAGCTGTTCCTGAAAGACGTGGCCGATGGCCGCTACGACGGCAAGCCGCTGCTGCACGACAGCGTGCAGACGCTGGAAAACCCGGCCCTGCGCCAGTACCTGAAGATCGACAAGTCGGTGGAAGGCGCGCTGGTGCACCGTCCGTACAAGACGGACGCCAGCTGGCCGCTGAAGGAAGGCGACATCATCACCCACATCGGCGAATACCCGATCGACAACCAGGGCATGGTCAAGCTGGGCGCGAACCTGCGCGTGCGCTTCCAGTACCGCATCCAGCAGCTGGCGAAGAACGGCAAGGTGCCGATGACGGTCATCCGCGGCGGCAAACCGGTCAAGATCGAGGTGCCGACCAGCGGCCCGCGTCCGCTCCTGATCCCGGACCTGAACGGCGGCTACCCGTCCTACTTCGTGTACGGCCCGGTGGTGTTCACCCGCGCGACCAACGAGTTCCTGTCCTTCCTGGCCTCGAGCGCACCGATGGCCAACGTCTACGCCTTCAACGACAGCCCCCTGATGACGCAGCGCGGCGATTCGCCCGATGCGGCGCGCGAGGAACTGGTGGTGATCAGCGGCCCGTTCTTCCCGCACAAGCTGGTGACCGGCTACAGCAACCGCTTCGGCTCGGTGGTGGAATCGGTGAACGGCACCAGGATCCGCAGCCTGGCCCACCTGGTGACGGTGCTGCGCGACCTGAAGGATGAATTCGTGGTGTTCAAGTTCGACCAGCGCTTCGGCGAGAACCTGATCCTGCCGCGCAAGGCGGCGCTGGATGCGACCGAAGGGATCCTGTCGGATAACGGGATTCGAACGCAGGGGTCGGAGGATATGATGAAGGTGTGGGGCGGGAAGTAAGGCGTTTCGGTGTCTGCGTGGGCGGGAAACCCGCCCACCCTACGTAGGGGTAATCTGGTCCTGTGGACCAGATTACGGTCTCCTGCCCACGCGGGCAACCAGCTTCACATCAGCTCTTCTTCTCTTTCTTCACCGGCACAAACAGCAAATCCTGGAAGTCATAGCTGAAGTCCGTCTCCGTCGACACCGGCTTCATGCGCACCCGTTCGATGCTGCCGTCGTGGTCCAGCGAGAAGGTCACGTAGGCGTCGGCGTTGAAGTTGCGTTCCTTCCAGCGCACGATGAAGGTGTCGTGCTGGAAGTGCTCCATCTCCCCCGTCAGGTCCGGCGTCTTTGCAAACGACAGCACCAGCTTGTTGTTGACGCGCTTGATATTCGCCTTGCCGTACCAGACATCCTCATACTCTCCCTCATACGAGGCCAGCGGCAGCGAGGGCTTCGACGCCGCCGCGCGCGAAGCTGCCTCGCCCTTCACGCGGGCCGCTTCCTTGGCCTGGTTCTCGCGGTCGATGTCGGCGATGCGGCCGATCCAGTCGGTCGGCGCCGCACCCAGGTGCTGGTCCAGCAGACGGTACTGCAGCGCGTTGAGCGACGGGCCGCTTTCGGCGTTGGTGAAGATCGCGATGCCCAGCTTCGCTTCCGGCACCAGCAGCACGCGGGTATAGAAACCCTGTAGCGCGCCGCCGTGCATGGCGACCAGCTTGCCCTGGTAGTCGCGCAGCTGGAAGCCCAGGCCGTAGGCGTAGAAGTTCGGCCTGGTGGCCGCCAGCGGCGGGCGCGGCGTGCTGATGGTCATCGGGGTCTGCGCGGTCCACATCTCGCGCGCCTGCTTGTCCGACCACAGGCGCTTATCCCCGCCGATCTTGCCGTTATCGAGCAGCACCTGCATCCAGCGCGCGATGTCCTCGGCATTGGTGTTGATGCCGACCGCACCGACCGCGTTCGCCACCGGCATCGGTTTCACCGGCACTGCCTTGCCGTTGATCTTGCTGTGCGGCGCCGAGACGTTGGCGAACTGCTTGTTCTCGTCCAGGCTGGTGGTGGTGTTCGCCATGCCGACTGGCTTCAGGATCCACTCATGCATGGTCTCGCCCCAGCTTTTACCGGACTTGGCGGCGATGATCTTGCCGGCGACGATGTACAGCAGGTTGTCGTAGGCGTAAGCACTACGGAAGCTGGTAGCCGGCTTGATGTAGCGGAGGTTGTGGATGATCTCGTCGGTGCTGAAGTTGGTGGTCGGCCACCACATCAGGTCACCCGCGCCCAGTCCCAGGCCGCTACGGTGGACCAGCAGGTCGCGGATGGTCATCTCGGCCGTGACGTAGGCGTCGTACATGCGGAAATCCGGGAGGTGCTTGATCACCGGGTCATCCCAGGCCAGCTTGCCCTGGTCGACCAGCATGGCCAGGGCGGCGGCGGTGAAGGCCTTGGAGTTCGAGGCGATCTCGAAGATGGTCTTGCCGTCGACCGGCGCCGGCTCGCCGCGCTTGCGCACGCCGAAGCCTTCGGCGGCCAGGACCTTGCCGTCCTTGACCACGGCAATGGCGATGCCGGGCACGTCGAATTCTTTCATGACGCGTTCGACATCGGCTTTCAGGTTGTAGGCAGGCGCTTGGATTGCGCTAGCGGGCGCCGCTTCTTGTGCAAACACCGCGCCAGTGGCGGAAAACGCGATCAGGACCGCGGCTGCGATTCGGTTCATTGAAAACACTCTCTTCATCCCCTCGTTATTTGTTCATCTGTTTGTCGACGCTGCCCTGCGTCTCCGGGTGGTAGCGCTCGCGCGCGGCCTTGTAGACGCGCTCGGCCCAGGCGCGGTCCTCGCTATTTGCGCGCAGCGCGCCGTACAGCGGCACCACGAATTTCTGGCGACCCACGCTCATCAGGAAGGCTTCCAGGTTCGGACGGATCGCACGGTAACCGGCATGCACAGCGGCGCGGTAGAAGCGGAAGGCCACTTCATTGTTGCCAGTCTTGGCCAGGCCATAGGCCTTGTCCAGCTCTTCGAGTTTGGCGGCATTCGCCTTGTTGTCGATGTCGTTCAGGAACTTCATCCACTCGGCGGCGTTCCATTGCTTGGCTGGCAGTTGGGCGGTGGTGATCTCGCCCTTGAGCCAGCGTGCGGTGGTGTCGTTCAGCTTTGCCAGGCGGGTCGAGACGGCCTTCTTGGCGCTGGCCGGGATGCCGGGGCCGTACAGCCACTCGTCCAGCTCCGCGTCGCTCATGATCTTCGGATTCTTCGCGAGCAGATTGGTGCGCAGGTATTGCACGAACTGGTCGGTGGTCACGCTCTGGAAGGCGTGCTGGTCGAACCAACCGCGCAGGAAGGGGTCGAAGGCGGCGCGGCCGGCGCGCTGTTCCAGCGTGCGCAGGAACCAGGCGCCCTTCGGATAGGCCAGGCCTTCATCCGTATAGTTGGCGCTCGAGGTGTCCGGGTCGCGCGTCACCAGGGCCTGCTTGGCCTTCGGGATATCCTTGAGCGAATCCAGCGCCTCTTCCTGCTCCAGCTGCAGGTTCATGGTCGCCACTTCCTCGCCGTAGAGCTTCTCCAGGATACGGGTGGTGACGTAGGTGGTGAAGCCTTCGTTGAGCCACCAGTGCTTCCACGAGGCGTTGGTCACCAGGTTGCCCGACCAGCTGTGCGCCAGCTCGTGCGAGACCAGGTCGACCAGGCTGCGGTCGCCCGCGATCATGGTCGGGGTCAGGAAGGTCAGGCGCGGATTCTCCATGCCGCCGATCGGGAAGGACGGCGGCAGCACCAGCATGTCGTAACGTCCCCAGCGATACGGGCCGTACAGCGATTCGGCCGCAGCCACCATTTTCTCGGTATCGGCCAGCTCGTACTCGGCAGCCTTGATGCGCATCGGCTCGGCGTAGACGCCGGTGCGGCCGCCCAGGGTGCGCGCTTCCAATTCTCCGATGCCGATCGCGATCAGGTAGGACGGCACCGGCTGCGGCATGGTGAACTTCCAGCCGCCCTTGCCCGTCGCCTTCGGATCGTTATCGGCGCTCATCACGACGCGCATGCCTTCCGGCGCCTGGATGCGTGCGGTATAGGTGAAGCGCACCGCCGGGGTGTCCTGGACCGGCACGAAGGAGCGCGCGGCGATCGGCTGCGACTGGCTGAACATGAACGGGTACTTGCCCGACATGGTCTGCTTCGGGGTCAGCCACTGCAGCGCCGGCGCGGTCGGCGAAGTCTGGTAGTGGATGCGCACTTTGGCCGGCTGGCCGGGCAGCGCGATGTGCAGGGCCTGGCCTTTCTCGGCATCGAGCTTGTCGAGGGTGTACTTCACAGGAGCCCAGGCGCCTTTCGCATCCTGCGCCTCGATCTTGGAGATGTTCAGTTCGCGGGTGTCCAGGTCGAGCGTGGTCGCCTTCTTGTCGATCCAGTTCAGCGTCAGGTCGGCGTAGCCGGCCAGGGTCTTGCGGCTGAAGTCGGCCTTCAGGTCCAGGTGCAGGGCCGTAGTCTTGACCTGGTCGTACTTGGCGTAGCTGAGGGGATCGAGTGCGAACGCGTAGGCGCTCCACTGGCAGATAAAGGCGCAGGCAGTGGCGCGCAGCAGGGTGCTTGTCTTCATGGTCTCTCGTGGAAGGGTCGGCTGAGGGCGCAGGCAGGATAGCACTTTCAACCGTGCCGGAAAAGCGCAAGCGCCCGCCTGGAGCGCGCTGTAAGGACAGCTGCCTCTGCTATGATCCGGCTTTGCACCAGACGCACCGCCACTGCATGGACGCCTTCCTCGTCTCGACCGGCATCGTGGGACTTGCCGAGATCGGCGACAAGACCCAGCTGCTGGCTTTCCTGCTCGCCGCCCGTTTCCGCCGCCCGCTGCCGATCGTATTCGGTATTTTTGTCGCGACCATCGCCAACCACGCCTTTGCCGCCGCGGTGGGCGCCCTGGTGAGCGAACTATTGGGACCGAACACGATGCGCTGGGTGCTGGGCCTGTCCTTCCTCGGCATGGCTGCCTGGACCATGATCCCCGACGAGATCGACCCGAACGATACCCCGCTGGCGCGCTACGGCGTATTCCTCACCACCCTGCTCGCCTTCTTTGTCGCCGAGATGGGCGACAAGACCCAGGTCGCGACCGTGGCCCTGGCGGCGCGCTACGAATCGATGGCGGCGGTGGTCGCCGGCACCACCTTCGGCATGATGCTGGCGAACGTGCCGGCGGTGATCTTCGGCGAGCGCATCGCCAAGCGCGTGCCGCTGACGCTGGTGCACGGTCTGGCGGCCCTGATCTTCGCGGTGCTGGGTATCGCTACGCTGCTCGGCGCCGGTGAATCACTCGGCTTTTGACCTTGTAGGGTGGGCGGGTCCTCCCGCCCACGCGGCGATAGTTAGCCGCAAGATCATCCAACACGAAAAAGAAGCCGATAACAATCACCGCGTGGGCGGAATCCGCCCACCCTACTCCTGCGTCACCCACACCGGCGCCGACCACAACACGTTGCCGTCTTCCTGCGTCACCTTGGCATAGTAGAAGTGCTTGCCCGGCGCCGGCGTGAAGGTGCTCGTGGCCAGGTTCGAAACCTCCGTCACCGTGCCGTTCCGTCCCGGCACACCCTCCATGATCGACACCGCCGCCACCTTCTTGCCGGTGCTGGACGCGAAGTTCGCCACCAGCTTCAGCGGCCCGCGGTTGGTGAAGCGCTCTCCCATCAGCTTGCCGTTCGCGGTGAGCACCAGCTGCGAGCCCTTGTCCATGGTCGCGAACACGCGCCGCGCCTTGAGCGCCTCGACAAAACTGTCGCGCGTGAGCGCCGTCCCGTTGGGCAGCAGGATGCCGGTGCGGTTGGTATAGGACGCGCCCCAGTTGGCGCAGTGGTTGTCCTGGTTGGTGCTGAAGGCGACGTGGTAGCCCGCTTCCAGCAGGCGGTTGCAGGCCTGCTCGAAGTTACTGCGGCGTTTTTCGGTCTCGCTGTCATTGACGGAGAACGCGGTGCTGTTCATCACCTCGCACAGCGCCATCGCTTCGTCGCCGTCCGGGGTGTACCCGAGCGGCACGCCGTTGACGATGAACTGGCCGCTGTGCGAGGGATGGTTGAACTGCCCGACCCAGCCGCGCTGGCGCATCAGGGAGTACAGCGCGGCGTAGTCGTTGCGCGGGGTGCGCGTATCGGCCATCAGCTCGCCCAGGGCATTGCTTTCCCAGCCCAGCAGCTCGTCGCTGTTGAAGATGTTGATGTGGCCACCGTTGTTGATGACGCCCCACTCCATGCCGTACAGCGCCAGGAAGCCGGGCTTGGTGGCGTTGAAGGCGGCCGCGCTGGCCAGGCCGGCCTTGAACAGGTCCTTGGCCTTGGTCGGGTCGCCCTCCAGGTTGGTGCCGTCCGAGCCGTCATACATGTGGTTGTGTTCCGAAACGGCCAGGATGTCGAGGCCGCGCCCGCGGGCGTAGGCAAAGGCGGCTTCCGGGCCGTACTTTGCCTTGAGCGGGTCCTGCGCGCCCTTGCAGTCGTCGAGGGCGCCGCCGCCGTCGCTGTGGTTGCTCTGGCTGTGCAGGTTGGCGAGATAGACGGTATAGGGAAGCGAGGCGGCGGCCGGCGCCATCGGCACGCCGTCGCGCCGGGCGCGGCCATCGGGCAGCGGCGCGAAGCGCGGCATGCGCGCCGCCGGCTGAGAACCGACCGCGATCTGCCAGTCCTGCTCCACAGCGCCATGCCGGTCGTCGTGGTGGACGCCGCGCAGGATGGCGCGCATGCGTACCGTGTACAGGCCGGCTGGGGCCGGGGCGCCCTTGATGCGGCCGTTCCACACGACCTGTGCCGGGACGTCTTCGCCGGTGAAGGCGCTGCTGCCGCGCCAGACCTGGACAATGCGCTTTTCCGGGTTCAGCAGTTCCAGTTTCCAGTAGACGGTCGCCGGCTGTTCCAGTCCGGGATAGCTGAAGTTCAGGCTGAAGGTTCGGCGCGCGTCCGCCTGCTCGGCCCGGAAGGGCGCGTGCAGGGTGGCTTCGAATTCCTTGTGCTCAGCCGGGGCCGCGAAAGCGCCGCTGCAGCACAGGGCCAGCAGGAGCGCACGGAGGGAGGGGGGCAAGGTGATGGTTTTCATAATGCAATTTTTACAATTGCACCGAACTCCACCTTGCGCCGATTCGTCTCCGATATTGCAAATTTATCTAGAACAGTTGAGCAATTTCAACTGTTCGACAAACCCCTAGAAATGAAAGTCCGCCCGCACCATCGGCGTGCTGGCGCGCTGCCCTGCCCCGCCCGTCGTCCGACGCGAATTGCCGAACTTGTTGTTCCAGAACTGGTAGCCGACCCCGACCCGGATCTTCTTCGGCGCGTAGCCGAAGCGCGGTCCGATGTCGTACATCAGCGCCATGTCGAGGTTGGTCTCGGCGCTGGTCGGGTTGCCGGTTTCGTCCAGCCCCTTCTCGGCGATGAAGTTCAGGAAGCCTTCGAAGGACCAGCGCTCGTTCACCGGGATGCCCCAGCTGGCGCCGAACATCGGGTGGGTGTCGTAGGTGTAGCGCCCGCGCACGTTGGCGATCGGCGGGAAGGGGCCGCTCGGCGCGTTCGATTCACGCAGCCACAGGATGCTGGTGTTCAGGAAGCCCGGCACGTCCCACATCAGGGTCGGTCCCGCGACCAGCATGCGCTTGCGCGAGTTGTAGCCGACGTCGTCCTTGTGGTTGACGTCGAAGCCGAGCGTCAGCCCCACGCCCTTCACCTTGCCGAAGCGGATCTCCTGGCCGCGCAGCGCGCCGATGTCGAGCGTGTGGCGGTACAGCAGGTAGCCCTCGAGTGATCCGCTGTCGCTCCCCAGGTTGCGTGGGTCCGTGCTGTCGGACTTGAGCACGTCCAGGTTCAGGTAATTGCTGCCGTACTTGTAGCCGCTGGCGTGGGTGAAGGCCACGATGTGCTTCTTGATGTGCTCCGGGTTGAAGGGTTCTGCGAAGCGGGTGCCGTAGCGGTAGCTGATGGCATTGTCGCTCCAGTCCACCGCCATGGCCGGGTCAGCGCTGCACAGCAGGGCGGCGCAGGCGGCCGCGGTCAGTTTCTTGCTCATGTCGTTGTTCCTGGCTGATTGTTTCCATGGCCGGCGCGCGCATCGCCCGGCCTGCGTTCCACATACACGTCCACCTTGTGCTCGCGGCCGTCGTCGACCAGCTCGATCGTATTCGACGCCTGTGGCGCGCCGTCCAGCACCAGGGCCTCGCCCACCGTGGCGCGCAGCACCGTCACCTGCCAGTCCGTGCGGCCCATGCGGTAGCGGAAGCGCAGGCTGTCCCAGCCTTCGGGCAGCAGCGGCGCCAGCGCCATGCGGTCGACCGCGCGCTCCAGTCCGAGCAGGGCGTCGCCCAGCAGCACGTGCAGCCACCCGGCCGCCACGCCGTCCATCATGAAGCAAGGTGCGTCGGTACAGCGCACGCGTGCTTCGCCGGGCGCGGCCAGGGTGCGGACGCGTCCCCAGGCCGAGGTACCGGCGCCGTCCCCCGCCAGGGCCAGCGCCGCCCAGGCCGCCGTGCGCGCATCCGGCGGCGCGGCCTTGTCCAGCACATCCAGCGCGGAGGCGACCCGTCCGGACTCGGCGCCGGCGATGGCGGCCCAGGCCTGAGTGGCGGCGTCCGCTCCTTCGCCTTCGAGGGCGTAGGCGGCGCCGTCCCAGCCGTGCTCCTCGGCCTGGGCGCGCAGCGCCAGCGCGGCGCCGCGGCAGGTGGTGGCGAAGCCGAAGTCGGCGCGGCGGTCGGCCACCTCGGCGAAGCGCTGCAGGACGGTGGCCAGCATGAAGGCCAGCTGCAGGCTCTCGGGACGCTCCTCCAGGTCCTGCTCGTCCTCATGCATGCGGGCGCCCAGCAGAGGCAGGCCGCGCGGGCCGAAGCGCAGGCAGCCGCGCAGGCCGTGCACGCAGACCTGGTACAGGTCGTCGCGCGCCAGCCGGGTGCCGCTCGAGGGCTCGCCGCCGGCCGGCTCGCGCAGGATGCCGTAGTCGCCGGTCACGCTCACGTAGCGGTGCAGCGCAAAGGGGAGCCACAGGAAGTCTTCGACAGGGCTGCCTTCGGCGCCGATGTCGTCGCGTGCGGCGCGCAGCAGCGCCGCGCGCAGCGTCTCCGGGTTGCCGTGCACCGTGCCCAGGGCGCCTTGCAGCTGGGCGCCAGGCGCCCCGCCACGCGTGGCGGACAAGGCCGCATAGGGCAGCCAGCCGTTGGCGAACAGGTCGAACGCGGGGTCTGGCGTGGCGACGCGCAGGCTGCCGAGCAGTTCGTCCCAGTAGGCGTGCACCTGGCGCAGGGCCAGCGCCGCCGCCTTGGCGCCGCCGTGCTGCTGCGCCATGCGGCTGGCCGCCAGGCTGTCGGGGCCGGCCGCGCCCAGCAGGAACACGAGTTCGGTGTCGGCGCCCGGCTGCAACTCGACCGTGGTTTGCAAGGCCGCGCAGGGGTCGAGCGCGGCGCCCAGCGTACCGGCCAGTCCCTTGCGTTCCAATGCGGCCGGCCGCGCCGGGCCGCGGTGACGGCCGATGAACTCCTGCCGGTCGGCGGTGTAGGCCCGTTGCGGGGCGTCCAGGTGGAAGAAGCCGAGCGTATCGCCAAAGCCGGTGCCGAAGGCGTTCCGGGCCAATAGCGCGCCGCTGGCGACGTCGATGCCGGTGACGATCTGCAGGCCGGGAGCGGCATGCTGCTCGTCCAGCCACCATTGCACGTAGCCGGTCGCGGACAGGCGGCGCGGCGCGCTCGACAGGTTGCGCAGGCGCAGCACCATGTACTTGAGCGGCGCACCCGGCGCGACGAAGCAGCGCAGTTCCGAGTGGATGCCGTGAGCCTGGTGTTCGAACAGCGTGTAGCCGAAGCCGTGGCGGGTGCGGTAGGGTTCACTGGAAGGCATCGGCCAGGGCGTCGGCGACCAGGCGACGCCGCTGTCCTCGTCGCGCAGGTAGAAGGCTTCGCTCGCCGTCAGGCACCGCGCGCGCCGGCCGTACCAGGTGCTGCCGGTATCGCTTGCCCGCAGCATGGCGCCGAACACGCCGTTTGCGAGCGGATGCTCCCACGGGACGGAGAATGGCTGGTGCACCACGGCTTCGCGGCCGTCCTGCGTAAAGCCGCTCACGCCGTCGTCGTGCAGCAGCGAGGCTGCCGGCGTCAAGGCCGCGTCAAGCGTCCATGGCGCGGCGTCTTCGCGCGGCGTGAATGGCGGCGGCAGGGCCGGCAGCGCCGGCGCCGCGCGGCGCAGCTGCTCGGCCAGGCTGCCGCCCTCCTCTACCAGCAGCACCTGGGCGGCCGCGCGCAGCAGGATGCGGTCTTCCTGCGGAACTTCTTCCAGCAGGTGGACGTGGATGCCGTCCGGCTGTTCCAGCGCCAGCACCTGGCTGCGGATCTCGCGGTTCTCGCACAGCACCAGCACGTCCACGTCCAGGCCGCGCACGCGCCAGTAGACATGGGCCTGCAGGATCTCGGGCAGCAGGCGGCTGTCAAGGCCGGGCTGCAGCACCAGCAACGGACGGCCGGCGTCCACGCCGTACAGGCGCAGGGCGTCGCGGCTGCGCATGTTGCGTTCGATGATGCCGGGGTCGGCGCGCAGGCCGGGCACGGGCGCCAGCAGGCAGGCGGCCAGGCGGTTGTAGCGCTGGGCCTCGGCGTCGCCCAGGCCGGCGGCGCGCAAGGCCGCCTGGCCGTGCGTCCACGCCGCCTCGACCGCTTCGTCAACCGCCTGCGGATCGCCATAGCGCAGCGCCAGTTCGCGTGCGGCAGCCGGCGTGGCGGCAGTGCCCAGCGCCAGGTCGACCGTGATTTCGTGGCCGGGCTGGAGGGTCAGGCTGCGGCGGATCGCCAGCGCCGGTTCGAGCGGCGTTTCGATCAGTTCCGGCAGCGGGCTGGCCGGGTCGGTGCAGGTGCTGCTGAAGACAGGGGCGCCCGCCGCGCCGCGCACCGCCATGCGGCAGAACACGACCGGGGCGCCTGGTCCGGCCAGCGACAGCAGCGCTTGCGACTGCGCGTCGGACCGTACCCGCGCTTCCTGCGCCGGCAAGGCAACATGCGCGGTGACGTCCAGCGTGCGCGGCGCATCGAGGGTATTACGGATGCGGATGCGGCGCAGCTCGACGTCGTCGTCGGGCGCCACCACCACCTCGGTCACGATGATCAAGCCGCGCTCTTCGCGGCGGAAGCTGGCGCGGCCCTCGGCGAAGGCCGCCTCGTAGCGTTCTGGCGCGCCGTGTACCGGCGCCAGCGTCGCCGACCACTGCTCCTTCGATGCCGCGTCGACCAGCACGCAGGCCAGGCCACCCCTGGCGCCAAGCGGATCCGGCTGCCAGCGGGTCAGCACGAAGTCGCGCCACAGGCTGTAGCCGGCGCCGTCGCTGTCCACCATCACGTGGTAGCTGCCGTTCGACAGCAGCTGCAGTTCCGGCGCCCCGGCGGCAGCTCCGGCACGGTCGACCACGCGGCCTGGTGCGGGAACGGCCTGCGGCGCCGCGTCGTCGTAGTGTGAGGGTGTCGATGCGCCGCGGGCCGGCAGCGGCTCCTGCAGCAGGGCCTGGGCTGCGCGCAGCTCGGGATCGCGCTCGAAGCGGCGCTGCATCGGCGCCTCGTGCAGGGTCTGCAGCAGCGCGAGCAGGCTCATTCCCTGGTGGCGGGCGGAGTAGGCGCGCACCACGTGGCGGCGCTCGCCGTGCGGCAGCCGTCCCGGGGTATGGTCGACCGCGTCGTAGAAGCCGTATTCGCCGTTTAATCCTTCCTGGGCCATGCGCTCCAGGTTGGCCAGCGCCGGCGACGGGAGCACCGGCAGCGCCAGCAGCGCCGCATGGGGGGCGGCCACCAGGTCGGCGCCGGCGCTGCGCGCCAGGCCTGCTACCGGAACGCCGAAGCACTCACTTTGGTAGCGCAGCTGGGCATCGACCGCGTTACACAGCGATTCCGAGAATCCCCAGGGCATGGCGTGGCGCGCGCCGTGGACCACCTGCGCACGCACGGCGGCGCGGCCGGCGTGGTCGAGCAGGGTTTCGCGCCAGGACGGCATCAGGAGTTGCGGCGCCAGGTAGTCCGCTAGCCCCCCGCTGCGCGAGAGCAGCAGCTGTTCGGCCCCCAGGACGCGCATGGGGCGGCCCAGCACCCACCAGTGGGTCTGCCCCAGCTGGTCCTGCGCCACCGCCAGGTAGCTGGCCAGGCGCGCCTCCGATGCCAGCAGGTCGCAGCTGTCGCTGTCGAGGCGCTCGTCTCGCACGTTGCAGCCGGCGGCCAGCAGGCCGGTGTCGCGCTCGAGCAGCGCGCGGAAGTCCATGGCGCCATAGCCGCGCGCCTGCTGCGCCAGCCGCGCCGTCTCTTTCAACAGCTTCTGCGCATGCTGGCGGCCCTCGCGCACCAGCCGCGCCAGCTCGTGGTGGGTGCCGGGGGCCGTCTCGAGGGCGGCCAGCTCGCGCAGGCTCGGGATACGCGTGAGGCTGGCGTCGAACACGTATTCCTCGGCGGCGCGCATCCAGGGCGTCAGCGCCAGCAGCTCGTCCTGCAGGCTGTGGCACTGGGCGGCCAGGCAGGCGGCCCAGTCGCGCAGCGCCGGGGCGGCATCGGTGGGGAGGCCGGCCTCCAGCGCATCGGCGGCGGTGGTAACGTGGCGCAGGCATTCGAACAGGCCCGGGAGGGTGTCGGCGGCGCGGCAGCGTTGCGGATCGAGCGCGGCCCAGACGGCCGCCACCTGGGCGCGCACGCCGTGCGGCTGGTGCTGGGCCAGTTCGTCGACGACGTGCAAGGCCGCGCGCAGGCCGTCCAGGTCCTGGGGACCGGCGATCGGGGCGTCGGCCAGTTCGTCCAGGCCGGCGCCCAGCAGGCGCATGGCAAGCGCCATCCAGCCGCTGTCGCGGGTGGCGACATAGGCCGGCTCGATCGGGGCCAGGGTGGCGCTGTCGTAAGCGGCGAGGAAGTGGCCGTTCCAGCGCTCCAGCAGCGCCATCGAGGCCAGCACCGCATCCAGCCGGCGCAGCAGCGCGGCAGGGGGAATGAATCCGAAGTCGCGCGCCGCCAGCGCGGACAACAAATAAAGCGCGATGCCGGACGGCGTGGTGCGCGCGTCCGCCAGCGGGTGCGGATGCTCCTGCACGGTGTCAGGCGGCAGCCAGTTGCCGGCCGGGCCGGCGTGGTTCTCGAAAAAGCGCCAGCTGCGGCGCGCAAGGCGCTGCAGGAATGCCTGGCGCGAGGCCGGCAGGCGCGGCAGGCGCTGGACGCGCAGCGGCAGGCTGGTCCACCAGGACAGCACCGGCGACAGGAACCACACCAGCAGCACCGGCGCCGCCGGGAACAGCGAATACGGGTTGGCAAAGGTCAGCAGCAGCGCGGTGGCCACCGCCAGCACCGGCGCAAACCACATGGTCAGCCAGTTGTTCTCGATGATCCGCGCGGGACGCGCCAGCGCTTTCGGCTTCCACTCGAGCTGGCGCCGGCGCGACACCCGGCTGCGCCAGAGCGCACGCACCAGCGCATCGCCCTGGCACCAGGCGGCGTGCGGCAGGAAGCTGGCGGCCAGCGCCGCGCGCACCAGCGGCACGCGGGCGCCGCGCGCCCAGCTGTCGAGGTGCTGGCGCCAGGGCGCGTCGTGCGGACGGTCGACCAGGGCAATGAGGCTGCCCAGCAGGGCCGGCAGGAAGAACACCGACAGCACCACCCCGGTCCAGAACGCGGGCGCCGTCAATCCCGTCCAGCACAGCACCAGCAGCAGCAGCAATGCCGGCGCTACCAGGCTTTCGCGCAGCGTGTCGAACAACTGCCAGCGTGCTTCGGGCGTCATCGGGTTGACTACGCGGCTGCCGTCGGCCTGCACCACGCGGCCACGCACCCAGCCCGCCACCTGCCAGGCCGCGCGCAGCGCGCGATGGCGCCGCAGCGCGTGCTCGCCATAGCTGGCGGGGATGGCTTCTTCCAGCCGCACTTCGCAGTCGTGGCCGGCGTGCAGGCAACCGTCGTCCACCAGGCCCGGCGCCGGCAGCGCATCGTTTGACAGACGGCCGCGCAGCAGCCGTTCGCAGGCATCGACGTCGTAGATGGCGGCCCAGCCGAACATGCCGTGGTCTTCGCATTCGCGTCCGACCATGCGCGCACCCCAGGTGCCGCGCCCCTCGCTCCACAGGCGCTGGTAGCGGAAAGCCTGCGTACCGGGCAAGGCGCCGCCGACGCTGGGGCGCAGCATGGCGTGTCCTTCCAGCACCCGGCTGTTGCCGGCGTCGAGGGCCGGCTGGTTGAGCGGATGCGCCATGGCGCCCGCCAGCCGGCGCGCGGCGTCGCGCGGCAGGTCGGTGGCGGCGTCCAGGGCGATCACGTAGCGCACTTCCGCCAGCCCGGCACTGCTGCCGGCGGTGGCGGCGAAGCATTCGCGCGCGCCTCCGGCCAGCCAGGCATTCAGGTCGGCCAGCTGGCCGCGGCGCCGGCCGCGCCCGATCCAGGCCTGCTCGCCGCTGTTCCATACACGCGGGCGCTGCAGCATCAGGAAAGGTTCAATGTGGCGCCTCCGGGTGGCTGGCTGGCCGTCCTCGTCGACGATGGCGAAGCTGTGCTCGCGCGCGTAGCGGCGGTTCAGCTCCTCGATGGCGGCCACCGCGTGCGCGATCAGGTCGGCGTCTTCCGGCAGCGTTCCAAGCGGCGCATCGTGCAGGTCCGCCAGCAGGCAAAAGCGCAGGTGCGGATCGCGGTTGGCCAGGTAGCGCACTTCCAGGTCGCGGCACAGGGCGTCGACCTGGGTGCGGTTGCTGAGGCGCGCCGAGACCGCGACCAGGGTCTGGGCCTCGGCCGGGATGCCGTCGGCGAAATCCATGCGCGGTGTACAGGCTTGCGGCGCCAGCCAGGACGTCATCATGTCGGTCAGCGCGCGCGCCAGGCTGCTGCCCCCGAGCAGCGCCAGCAGGCCGATGAAGAACTGCAGCACGATTCCGGCACCCTGCTGTCGGGCGCATAGCACCACGACCGCTGCGAACAGCAGCGTGAGCAGGCTTGTTGCGCCGATCTGCAGCGCCAGCGGGGCGTGGCGCAGGCGTGCGGCCAGGCCGCGTTTCGGCAGCAGGCGCGCTTCCAGCGCAGGCAGGCCCGGTCCGGCGAGGTAGTAGCCGATGTGGCGGCGGCGCGCGTCGAGTCCTCCCTCCCCGGGTGCGCGATGCACCCCAGCCAGCGCCAGCGCTTCCTGGGCGACGTCGGATTCGGAACGCTTGCTGCGCCGCGCCAGGGTTTCGACGGCGAGCCGGTACGTGTCGCGGGTGGCGCCGTCCATGCGCGGATAGCTGCCGTCCGGGTCGGCGCGCAGCAGCGGCTCGATCGTGCTGGCCTCTTCAGCGAGCAGGCGCCAGTCGATCCCGGCGAGTCCCCGCAGGCTGGCCAGGATGTTGGCGACCAGCGTGCCGTCGGCCGCCATGGTGTCGCGTTCGTGCTGCACCTGCTGGCCGATGCTCAGCCCTTCGTCGAGCAGGCGCGCTTCGATCCATTGCAGGGCCTGCGCGACGCCGCCCTGTCCCTGCAGGCGGCGCGCCAGTTCGGCGACGAAGCTGCTGCCCATCGGCTGCACGGCGCGCGCCATGTCAGCCACCAGCAGGACCAGGTCGCCGGAGCGGTGGGCGGCGGTGTCGAGCATCCGCCCGGCCCAGTCGGCGGCCAGGATGCGTTCCTCGCAGGCGCGGGCGCCGCGGTCGGCGATCTGGCGCAGGGCGTCGAGCAAGGCCAGGCGCAGCGCGGCGGGGAACAAGCGCAGTTCCGCCAGCCGCAGGGGCGCGCCCTGCTGGCTGGCGGCGAGAAAGCGTTCTAGGGCGGCGCGGTCGATGCGGCCTTCGTCGTCGGATGCTGCTTTGCGCGCCAGTGCGAGGATGCGGGCGCCGCCTGGCGCCGAGGCCGGGAGGACGCCGCGGTCGTTCAGCAACTGGCCGCGCGCCTGGCGCAGCTGGGCATCGATCAGGGGGCTGTGGTCGAGGATGGCGGCGGCGGCCGGCGGCAGATCGCTGCCGCGGCGGCGTGCGCCGTCCAGCGCATCGCAGGCGGCATCGAGCGCCTCGGCCAGTTCAGCCAGCAGCGCCCGCAGGCCGACGGCGCCGTCGATGGCGGCGGCGCCGGATCCAGCCTTCGGGTTATTCAATTGCTTCAACAGGGACCTCGACACAGAGGCGCGCGCTGTCGACCGCTGGCGCATGAAAGCGCCGGAAGCAGGTCAATGGGAAGGGAAACGCAGGGCGCGCACGGCCACCGCCATGCTAGAAGATGCCGGCGGCAGCCACTGTGCGGTGGCGTACACAGGCGAAAGATACGGGATCAGCTGTAGGGTGGGCGGGTCCCCCGCCCACGCGGTGATCGTTATCGATTGCGCAATCGCGGCGGCAGATCTCGTGTCAGCTGACCGCGTGGGCGGGAAGACCCGCCCACCCTACGGTATGAGAGGTCAGTTTGCCAGCGCCAGCCCGCCCGCGACGTGCCAGGCCTGGGCATGGCCAAGGCGGCGCAGCAGGCGCGCGGCGCGTGCGCTGCGGTTGCCGCTGCGGCAGACGAACACCAGCGGACGCGGTTCGCGCAGCCAGTGGACCGCCTGGCCGGCCAGCTGCGACAGCGGCACATTGTGGGCGCTGCGCCCGCGCAGCTGGGCGGCGGCCGCGGCGTGTTCCGGCAGCTCGCGCACGTCCACCAGCAGCGCGTCCGGGTGGGCGGCCAGGTAGGCGGCGGCGGAGGTCGGATCCAGGTCGATGCCATCCATCGGCAGCGGATCGGCGCCCGGGCGCGACACGGCCGGTTCGCCGACACGGTGGCAGCACAGGGCGGCCTCCAATCCGGCCTCGCCCGGCGCGGCCCCAAACACGAAGCGCACCGCGCCTGGCGCCAGCACGCCGTTCTCCGGGCGGCCCAGCAGATACGCATCGCCATCCTTCGCCAGCACGTCCTCGCCAAACGCGATCGCATCCAGTGTCCGCCCCTGCAATACGACCTGCTGCGCCCCGCCCGGCCAGCCCGGCGTCGCGTCCAGCAGCTCGGCCAGGGCATCGGCGCCGCCGGCGCCATGGCTGGTGTCGAAACAGGCCAGCACGCCACAATCACGCGCGCGCAGGTCGGCGGCGATGCGCGCCGCCTGCGCGGCGGGAGGATCGATGGCGATACAGTGGCGCCCGTCGTCGCCGAACAACAGCCAGCCGCTGGCGCCCTGCGATTCGAGCTGCTGCAGGCGCGCGTCCGGACGCGCGTCGGCCAGCGCGCGGCCGCAGTGCAGGATGCGCGCGCAGGCGGATTCGATGAAGGCGTCGTCCGCCAGCGGGCCGAAGGAGAGGCGCACCGCCGAGGCGCTGCGCTCGAGCGGCACGCCCATCGCATCCAGCACATAGCTCGGCGCCACCTTGGCGGCCGAACACGCGGAACCGGCGCTGACGCGCACGCCGGCGGCGTCGAACAGGTCGAGCAGTTCCTTGCTGCTCATGCCGGGCACCGAGAAATTCAGCGTGGTCGGCAGCGACCCTTCCAGCGGTGCGTTGAACACCAGGGTGGGAAAGGCGTCGCGCAGTGCGGCCACCAGGCGCTCGCGGTAGCCGCGCAGCTGGACGTGGGTGCGGAAGGTATCCCCTGCTTCCAAGGCGGCGAGCACCGCGCCCAGGGCGGCGATGCCGGCCATGTTCTCGGTGCCGGAGCGCTGGCCGGCTTCCTGGCCGCCGCCGCACATCAGGGGCGTGTACGGCGCGCCCTCGCGCACGTACAGCAGGCCGATGCCTTTCGGCGCATACAGCTTGTGGCCCGAGAAGGGTGCGTAGTCGATGCGGGTGGCGTCGAGCTGCAGCGGCAGCTTGCCGAGGGCCTGCACGCAGTCGACCATCCACAGGGCCGGGCTGCCGCTCTCCGCCAGCACGCGCGCGATGCCATCGAGGTCGGACACGACGCCGGTCTCGTTGTTGGCGGCCATGGTGCAGACAAAGGCGGCGCGTGGCGCCAGTTCGCGCAGCAGGTCGAGGCGGTGGCGGCCGTCGGCGTCGACCGGCAGCGCGCGCAGCTCCAGGTCGGTGCCGAGCAGGCGGTTCCAGTGCGCCAGGCTTTCCGGCACGGCCTTGTGCTCGGTGGCGCCATAGAGCAGCAGGTCGCCGCAGGCTTCGCCGCGCTGGCGCCGCTCACGCAGCGCGCACAGCGCCGACAGCACTGCGGTCTGGATGCCTTCGGTGGCGCCGCTGGTGAACATCACCCGGCCGCTGTGCGCTCCCAATACCCGGCGCGCGCTGGCGCGGGTGGCGTCGAGCAGCGCCTTGGCGCGCAGGCCGCAGGCGTGGCTGCTGCTCGGATTGCCGAAGCAGGCGCCCATCGCCGCCAGGGCTGCATCGATGGCGGCCGGCAGGACGGGCGAAGTGGCGTTGGCGTCGAGGTAGAGTTCAGTGCTCATAAAGATAATTACAAAAAAGTAATTAGTTGCTGCGGATCGTGTTATTGTTAGTGAATATGTTACGGAGTCGCGCCGGTAAACATATCCTAATTTCTGCGCTTTATGGCGCTGCATTGGCATATATATTCTCGATATATCGATATCAGGAAAATGAACTCACTCGACAAGTTTGATTGCGCTATCCTTGCCGCATTGCAGGCAGACGCCACCCTCTCCATTTCCGGCCTCAGCGAAAAGGTCGGCCTGTCCAGCACCCCATGCTGGAAGCGCGTCAAGCGCCTGGAGGAAGAGGGCTATATCGAAAGCCGGGTCAGCATCGTCAACCGCGACAAGGTCGGCCTGCCCGTCACCGTCTTCGTCAGCGTGAGCACCAGCGAGCACGACGAAAAATGGCTGGCGCGCTTCGCCGCCGCGGTGCAGGCGCTGCCGGAAGTGCTCGAGTTCCACCGCATGAGCGGCGACGTCGACTACCTGCTGAAGGTGGTCACCACCGACATCGCCGGCTACGACCGCTTCTACAAGAAGCTGATCAAGACCGCGCGCCTGACCGGCGTGTCTTCGGCCTTCTCGATGGAGCAGATCAAGTGCACCACCGCGCTGCCGCTGGAGCTGATTTCGCACGGGCTGCCTGCGTAATCCTGTCGGCACGCGCGGCCGCTTAACCGGCGGCGGCTTTCATGCGATGATGGCGTCCGTTGAACATCACGGAGACTCAGGGAATGCCATCCAAACTGCACATGGCGCCGCTGGCGCTGGCCGCGCTGCTTGCTATCCACGCCAACGCCGCCGAACAAGTCGTCAAGATCGGCGTCAGCGGCCCGCTGTCGGGCGCGAATGCCTTCGCCGGCAAGGACAACGAGAACGGCGTGCGCCTCGCCATCGAAGAACTCAACACCCAGAAGATCCAGGTCGGCGGCAATACCATCCGCTTCGAGCTGCAGTCCGAAGATGACCAGGGCGACCCGAAACAGGGCGTCACCGTGGCGCAGAAGTTCGCCGACGCCAAGGTGAAGTTCGTGCTCGGCCCCTACAACTCGGGCGTGGCGATCCCCGCTTCGCGCGTCTACAACGACAACGGCATCCTGATGTCGACCGTCGGCACCAATCCCAAGATCACCCAGTCCGGCTACCCGACCGTGTTCCGCATTGTCGCCAGCGACACCCAGGTGGGCGGCTCGGTAGCAAGCTACGCGGCCAAGGAACTCAAGGTGAAGAACGTCGGCGTGATCGACGACCGCACCGCCTTCGGCCAGGGCATCGCGATGGAATTCAAGCGCCAGGCCCAGACCAATGGCATGAAGGTCGCCGGCCACGAATACACCACCGACAAGGCGACCGACTTCGCCGCCATCCTCACCGCCCTGAAAGCCAAGCGCGTCGACGCGGTGTTCTTCGGCGGCTATGCGCCGCAAGCGGCGCCGATGGCGCGCCAGATGAAGGCGCTCGGACTGAACGTGCCGCTGCTGGGCGGCGACACCCTGTGCAGCCCGGAGATGGCGAAGCTCGGCGGCAGCGCCGTCGGCGAGAACGTGCGCTGCGCCCAGGCCGGCGCCATCGTCGCCAAGCAGCCGGGCGGCCAGGCCTTCATCAATGCCTACAAGGCGCGCTTCAAGCGCGACCCCGACGTGTATGCCCCGTCCTTCTACGACCAGATTAAATTCATCGCCCAGGCCATGAAGTCGGCCAATTCGGTCGATGCCGCCAAGGTGGGCGCCGCCATGCACGCGATCAGCTACCAGGGCGTGGTCGGCAGCTATGGCTACGACCCGAAGGGCAACCTCAAGAAGACCACGGTCACCGTCTATACCTTCAAGAACGGCGCCTTGACGCCGCTCGCCAGCTATTGATTCACAAGGGAACACGATGAAAGCATGTTTCAAGCTAGCCGCTCTGGCCGCGGCCGCGCTGCTCGCCTGCGGCCCGGCAGTGGCCGCCCAGCCGGACGCGCCCAAGCCCGCTGCCGCGGCAGCCACCCAGGAAAGCCGTGCGCTCAACACCCTGGCCGACGAGTACTACGAATCGCTGGCGCGCTTCGAACCGGTCTGGGCCACCGAGAACGGCGACAACCGCTTCAACGACAAGCTGGGCCTGTCGATCTCGCCCAAGATCCGCCAGCAGCAGTTCGCGCGCTACCGCAGCTTCCTCCAGCGCATATCGAGCATCCCGCGCGATCGCCTGGGCAGCCGCGACCAGACCAGCTACGACATCCTCAAGTTCGAACTGGACAGCGCGCTGCGCCTTGCCGCCTATCCGGAGCACCTGATCCCGATCGACCAGATGGTCAGCATGCCGGTCATCCTGGCGAACTACGCCGGCGGCCAGGGCGCCCAGCCTTTGACCACGGTGCGCGACTACCGCGCCTACCTGAGCCGCCTGGCCCAGCTGGTGCCGCACATCGACCAATCGATCACCAACATGCGCGAAGGCGTCAAGCGCGGCGTGGTGCAGCCGCGCGAGCCGATGCAGTCCGCCCTGCCCCAGTTCAAGCAGCTGGTCGCGAGCAAGACGGAAGACAGCATCTTCTACACGCCGATCAAGAACATGCCGGCCAAGTTCACTGCGAGCGAGAAGCGCAGCCTGCAGCGGGCCTACCGCAAGACCATCGGCAACAAACTGAATCCGGCCCTCAAGCGCCTGGCGACCTACCTGGAGAAGGATTACCTGCCGAAGACGCGCACCAGCGCCGGTTGGAACGCCCTGCCCGGCGGCGCCGCCTGGTACGCGGCGCGCGTGGCGGCCATGACCACCACCGATCTCACGCCCGACCAGATCCACGAGATCGGCCTGAAGGAAGTGTCGCGCATCCAGGGCGAGTACGCCGTTACCGGCCCGAAGATGGGCTATACCGGCCCCGCCGCCGGCCTGCCGCGCTGGGTGTCGGAACAGCCGAAGTACAAGCCGTTTACGTCGGACCAGCAGGTGATCGACGTCTTCCGCGAGCTCGACGCCAAGGTGCGCGACAAGCTGCCGGCCCTGTTCACCTTGCGGCCGAAGGCGCCGCTCGACCTGCGCCTGGAGCCGGAACTGACGCGCGCCTCCGCCTCGGACCACTACACCCCGCCGGCGGCCGACGGCTCGCGCCCGGGCGTGTTCTGGTCGGTGGTGAACGATCCGAAGCTGTACGGCAGCACCGGCATGGTCACGCTCTACCTGCATGAAGGCCAGCCGGGCCACCACTTCCACATCGCACTGGTACAGGAACTGGGCCTGCCGAACTTCCGCAAGTTCGGCGGCAACAACGCCTTCACCGAGGGCTGGGCGCTGTACGCCGAGACCCTGGGCAAGGAGATGGGCCTGTTCGAGAAGCCGGAAGATTATTTCGGCCACCTGAACGACGAGATGCTGCGCGCCGCGCGCCTGGTGGTCGATACCGGCCTGCACGCCAAGGGCTGGAGCCGTAACCAGGCCATTAAGTATTTCCAGGACACGCTGGGCTACTCGGAAGCCGAAGCACGTGCGCAGATCGAGCGCTACATGGTGTGGCCGGGCCAGGCGCTGGGCTACAAGATCGGTTCGCTGAAGATCATCGAACTGCGCAAGCGCGCGGAAGCCGCGCTGGGCGACAAGTTCAGCCTGCCGACCTTCCACGCCATCGTGCTGGGCGAAGGCACGCTGCCGCTGGCGGTGCTGGAGGCGAAGGTGGACAAGTGGATCGCCGAGACCAGGTAAACGCTGCCTGAGCAGACAAGAGACCGGGGCTTGCCCCGGTCTTTTTTATGCGCGCCGGATGTTCATCACCGCCCCGCCGCACGGCATGCACGGCTCGGCGCATTCCGCTGGACCGCTGTCCGGCGCCTATCTAAGGTGAGGGCTTTCCAACCCCGGGAGTCACCATGCGCGTTCTACTTTCCTCCATCCTGCTTCTACTATCCCTGGCCAGCCCGGCCCGTGCCGCCGATCGCGCCGCCGACGTGGCGGCGATCAACGCCGTCGTCGAGCAATTCAAGGCCGCCATCATTGCCCGCGACGGCAAGACCTTGGGGAGCCTGTTCCTGCAGGACCACGACAGCTGGCTGTCGGTGCCTGACGCGGCGGCCTGGGAGAAGGTCAAGGCGCGCAACCCGAAGGCACGCAAGGTGTTCCCCTCGAGCTGGAAGAAGTTCGCCGACTTCATTCAGACCTCGGACCAGCCGGTCGAGGAACGCTTCTACAACGTGCGCATCGACACCAACGGCACCGTGGCTTCAGTGTGGTTCGATTTCGACTTCCTCATCGCCGGCAAAGTGACCAACCGCGGCAGCGAGAGCTGGCAGATGGTGCGCGCGGAAGACGGCTGGAAGATCAGCTCGATGCTGTTCTCGATGGGCGACTGACAAGCTAGAATCTTCATTCCACCATTCCGGAAGCCAGCGTGAAAGTCGAAACGCCCCTGCTCGTCCCCGTACTGGCCGCACTGCCGGTCTGCGCCTGCATGGCCATCCTCGGGCTGCCCGTCTTCCATTACGAAAATGCCGCCGCCTTCCGTACGCTGTACTTCGTCGCCTGCCTGGCGTGGCTGATTCCGCTGACGCTGCTACAGCGGGCGATGTGGCGCCGCGAGTGGCCCTGGCTGCGGATGGCGCTGGTGCTCCTGGCGTCCACCTACGCGATGTCGATCGTGAACGCGGTGTTGGGACAGAGCCTTGCGATCTCGCTCGGGAGGATAACCGCCTACCACTGGAATGAACTCGCCGAGGGACTGGACGGCTGCTGGCTGGCCTTGATCTCGTTCTGTGCAGTGCATGCGGTGGCAGGCTATTACCTGTCGCTGCAACAGGTGCGCCTGCATCTGGCCCAGGCGCAGGCCGCGGCGCGCGACGCCGAACTGCGCGCGCTGCGCCTGCAGGTCAACCCGCACTTCCTGTTCAACTCCCTGAACGCGATCTCGGCGCTGGTGTCAAACCAGTCCAACCGCGAGGCCAATCGCATGCTCGGCTGCGTGTCCGAGTTCCTGCGCGCCACCCTCGCACACGACGGCCGCCACGAGCATTCGCTGGCGGAGGAACTGGCCCTGCTGGATGCCTACCTCGAGATCGAAAAGGCACGCCTTGGCGAGCGCCTGCGCCTGAGCATGAAGGCCGGTCCCGACCTGCTGGACAGCATCGTGCCCTACCTCGTGCTGCAGCCGCTGGTGGAGAACGCGATCCGCCATGGTATCGCACCGCTGGCCGCTCCTGGGCGGCTCGAGATCCGTGTCGAGCGTGTCGGGAAGCAGCTGGTGGTCGAGGTGCAGAACGACGGGCAGCCGGCGACGCAGGCGGGCAGCGGCATCGGCCTGGCCAACGTGCGGGAACGCATGCGCCACCTGTACGGCAACGATCAAAACGTCGACGCCGGATGGGGAGCTGACGGCCGCTTCGGCGTGCGCATCGCCCTGCCGCTGCGCCGCATGGAGGCGGCGGCATGAACATCCGGGTGGTCATCGTCGACGACGAACCGCTGGCCAGGCTGGCGGTCAAGCTCCGGCTGGTGGGGCGTAGCGGCTTCGAGCTGGTGGGGGAATTCGGCGACGGCAACAGCGCCCATGAGGGCATCGCGGCGCTGCGCCCCGACCTGGCCTTCGTCGACGTCGAGATGCCGGGCAAGACCGGGATTGAAGTGCTGTCCGCCCTGCCTCCTGGGCAGCGGCCGATGGCGATCCTCCTGACCGCTTACGACAACTTCGCCCTGCAAGCCTTCGACCTGGCCGCCCTCGATTACCTGCTCAAGCCCGTCGATGACGAACGCCTGGACGAAGCCTTGGACCGCGCTCAACAGGCCTTTCCCTACCGCTGCCAGGGCCGTGCGGCAGCACCGGCCACGTCACCTGTGCGCAGCTTCAGCGTGCGTGTCGGTGCACGCACGGTGCTGGTGCCGGTGGCGGATGTCGAGCGCATCGAGGCCGACGGCGACTACGCCACCTTGCATGCGAACGGCAAGACCTGGCTGGTGCGCGAACGCCTGCACAACCTGGCCATGCAACTCGATCCGCGCCAGTTCCACCGCGTGCACCGCTCGACCATCGTGCGGCTGGACATGATCGCCGAGCTGCGCGCCCTCACCAACCGCGACGCCCTGCTGCGCCTGCGCGACGGCAGCGTGCTGCGCGCCAGCCGCACCTATATGCCCGCCCTGGCGGAAGCACTACACCACCTTAACAAGAAATCCGCATGATGCACTTCGAATCGAAACCCGCCCGGCTCGCCGGGCTGGATACCCTGCGCGCGCTCGCCATCGCGCTGGTGCTGATGTCCCACTACCACGGCTTCGTCAGCCAGGCGCCCACCTTCGGCTTCATCGGCAGCATCGGCTGGGCCGGCGTCGACCTGTTCTTCGTGCTGAGCGGCTACCTGATCGGCAACCAGCTGCTGGCGCCCGCCGCGCGCGGCGAGAGCCTCGACCTGAAAGCCTTCTTCGCAAAGCGCCTGCTGCGCACCTTGCCGAACTACTATGCGGTGCTGGCCGTCTACCTCCTGCTGCCGGACAGCCCGATCGCCGGCAAGGACATGGCGCCGGTCTGGCGCTATCTGACCTTCACCCAGAACTTCGGCCTGAACTACGGCGAAACCTTCACGCATTCGTGGTCGCTGTGCATCGAGGAGCAGTTCTACCTGGTCCTGCCGCTGGCAGTGCTGGCGCTGGTCGGCAGTTCGCGCTCACCGCGGCTGCTCTGGTGCGCCCTGCTTGCCGCGGTTGGCGCCGGCATGATGGCGCGCGGCATGGCCTTCATGGACGGCAAGGACGTGTTCGCGGCGCCGGTGTACTACTCGAGCTTCTGCCGCTTCGACGAACTGCTGCCGGGCGTGGCCATCGCCATGCTGAAGAACTTCCATCCCGCCGCCTTCGCCCGCATCCTGCGCCATGGGAATGCGCTGCTGGCGGCCGGCCTGGCACTGGCGGCGGCGGTCCTGTACGGGGTGATGAACGAGGCGCCGAACGCCTTCATGGCATCGACCTTCGGGTTCTCGCTGGTGGCTGCCAGCTTCGCCCTGCTGACCTGCGCCGCGCTCAGCCCCGGCTCGCTCCTGTACCGCCTGCGCATTCCCGGCGCGGCCAGCCTGGCGCTGTGGTCGTATGCGGTCTACCTGGTGCACAAGCCGGTGTTCATGGCGTTGCGTCCGGAGCTGCTGGAACGTGGCATCGATCCGGGCGCGCCCTTGACCATTGCGGCGGTCATGGGGGCCGGGGTCCTGGGCGGGTGGGTGCTGTATCGGGTGGTGGAGACGCCGTTCATGCGGCTGCGGGAGCGCTGGTATCCGGCGCGGGCAGCAAAAGCGCCTCAAACGGAAACTGCATACGGCGGGGCCGTGTCCAAATATCAGGCCTGAGCCTCGGCTCCTGAACTTGGGCCCCGGCCTTCGCCGGGGCGACGGTCTTGAGGTTCCCGGGCAGAACCTCACCGCCTTCTGTCACACGATCATGAACACCGGATAGCGGCGCCACTCCGGTTCGCGATAGCGCTCGCAATTCGCGAAAATGAAGTCCAGCACCGCCTCCTGATTCGACAGCAGCGCAGGATTGGCCTCCTTCCACGCCTCGAACTTGGCGGCCAGAGCCGGCTCGTCGTTCAGCAGTTCCGCCGCGTGGTCTTCGAACACGTAGTCCGAATACGCTTCCTTCTTCTCCAGCACGCTGTTGAAGAAACCCCAGCGGAAGAAGCTGTCGTGGCCCAGCGGTTCCAGGGTCTCGACCGCGTAGCGCGCATTGTCCTGGTCGAGCGGTACGATGTAGTCGCCCGCGCGCAGGTGGACCTGGCCACGGCGCTTTTCCAGTACCACGTCGTCGTGGAACATGTGGCCCTCGTAGGCGCTCGCACGCGGGGTGACGGAAACGATGTGGTAGTAGTCCACCTCTTCCACGCGATCCACGTCGACCCGCTCCATGCGCACGCCATTCCACTGCAGGCGCTCGATGGCTTCGCGCCACTGCTGCGGCACCACGTAGGCGCGCGGCGCCGGCACGTTCAGGTCGGCCGGGAAGCGGTTGTACCAGGCGATGTCGCGCTCCCACGGGCTGCTGCGGTCGTACCACAGGCGGGTGTAGGCGCCCAGCACGCTCGGCTTGTACTTGGCTTCATAACCCTTGAAACGGAAGCTGTCGGGATTGGCTTCGTCCATGGCCCAGTGGATCGGCCACTCGCGACGCGTGCGGCCAGCCGCCTTGGCGGCCTGGCGCAGCGCCTGGATCTGCTCCGCGTTCTGCACCGTGAACGCGAGCGCGGTCTCGACCAGGGCGCGCATCGAGTCGTAGCGGTCCTTGAAAGGCTTGAGCATGTGGGTCTCGGGCATGAAACCGATCGTGTGGTGCAGGGCCGCGTAGCCGGTCGAGAAGCGCGGGGTCTCGAGGAAGTCGGCGATGCCGTGGTCCGGGCTGTCCTTGACCGGATTCACATAGGGGCAGGTCGGCCAGCCGCGCTGCTCCATGCCGGCGTACATCGCCGGTAGCATGGTCGAACGCAGGAATTCGCCCAGCTCTCCGCCCAGCTTGTCCGGCTGGGTGTGGATCAGCGTCATGGTGTAGCTGTAGTCGGCGCCGTTGGAGGTGTGGGTGTCGACCATCACGTCCGGATCCCAGGCCGTGAACAGCTTGTTGAATACCTGTGCGGTCAGGCTGTCGCACTTGATGAAGTCGCGGTTCAGGTCGAGGTGGCGGCTCATGCCGCGGAAACCGAACTGCTCGGGGCCGTCCTGGTTCACGCGCGAGGTGTCGGCGCGATTCAGGCTGCCGTCCACGTTGTACAGCGGGACGAACAGGAACACGGTCTTACCCAGCGCGGCCAGGCGCTCGGGCTGGGTGCAGAAATCGCGCACCAGGGCCATGCAGCTATCGACACCTTCCGGTTCGCCCGGATGGATGCCGTTGTTGTTGAAGAAGACCGGGCGGCGGGCTGCCTGGATCTGCTCACGGTCGAACATACCGTCGCTGCTCACCACGCCGGCGTGGATCGGCACGCCCGCATCCGAGACGCCCACCTGTTCGAAGCGCAGCACGTTCGGATAGCGGCGCACGAGGTCCTGGTACCAGGCGATGCATTCTGCCAGGGTGGTGGTCTGGTTCTGGTTGCCCTGTTCATAGGGCGTGAGGAGTTGGTCGGCCATGATTGCTTGAATAGTGGGTTGAAGCGAAACGCTTAGGATACCGTAGCCGGCACCTGCAGCGGCAGCGTGATCGCCACCACGGTGCCGCCGCCGACGCTGGAGCGCACGTCCATCACGCCGTGCACGCCGTAGACGCGCTCGCGCATGCCGATGATGCCGATGCCTTCGGAGGCGCTGGCCGGGTCGAAGCCGTTGCCGTCGTCAGCGACCACGATGCGCAGGGTCTGCGCGCCTTCGTCGAGCACCAGGCGTACCTGGGCCGACGTCGCCTGGGCGTGCTTCATGACGTTCGACAGCGCTTCCTGCACGATGCGGTAGGCCGAAATCGCCAGCTCGTTCGACAGGCGCGAGAAGTCGCCTTCGCCATGGAACTCGAAGCTGCAGCCGGCGCTGCCGTCGTAGTGGCGCACCATCTCTTCCACCGCGCCATGCAGGCCCAGCATGTCCAGCACTTCCGGGCGCAGGCGGCGCACCAGGCGGCGGCCGTTGGCGTACAGGTCGAGGGCCAGCTTGGTGATGGCCTGCGACTTGCGGCCGATTTCCTCGACTTCCGTGGACGGCGGCGCCTTGGCGGCCAGCGCGCCGATAGCCTGCGCTTCCAGGCGCGCGGCGATCAGGGACGCGTTCAGTTCGTCGTGGATCTCGACCGCGATGCTCTTGCGCTCGTCCTCGATGATCGAGTTCACCTTCTGGATCAGCTTGCGCTTGTCGGCGTCGGCGCGCAGCGCCTCGTTGCGCGAGGCCAGCAGGTCGCGGGTACGCTCGGCGACCTTGTTTTCCAGGTCGCGCTTGGATTCGTCCAGGGCCAGGGACATCTCGCCGATCGACGACTGCAGCTCGCCCACCTCGCCGCCCGAATTGACCGGCAGCTGCACGCGGTAATCGCCGTTGCGGATGCGGGAGAGCGCACCGATCGCGTCGCGCAGCGGCACCGTGAGCGAGCGCGCCAGCACCCAGGCCAGCACGCCGCTGACGGCCAGCGCCAGCGCCGCCATGCCGAGTTCGAAGCGGAAGCGCCTGGTCTGCTTGGCCATCATGTTCGAGGGCGACATCGTCACCCGCACCCAGCCGACGATCTCGGTGGTGAGCGTGGGCGGACGCAAGTCGCTGGAAGCCGACACGTGCGGCGTACCGTTGTCGGTGAACAGGTTGATCCATACCACCTGCTTCTTGATCGGCGCCTCGTAGTGGTGCGGCTGGGCGTCGATCGCCGATTCGGAATCGACGCGCACCGCCTGGGCGCCGTCCACGCCCACCACCTCGATGCGGTAGATGCTGCTGTCGGACTGCACCAGGCCGTTGATGGTCAGACGGAGGTCGGACAGGTTGCCCGAGATGACGTTGTATTCGCTGGTCTCGGCCAGCGCGCGCGCCAGGATGCGGCCGCGTTCGGCCAGTTCCTCGGCCACCTGGGCGCGGTGCGAATAATACGAGTACCACACGAAGGAGGTGAACAGGAAGGTCACCGGCAGCATCGTGATGAAGGTCATGCGCCGGCCGATGCTCCAGCCGCGCCAGAATCGCAGCTTCATGGCCTGCGCGCTGCCGCGTCGGGAATGGCGGCGGCGCGCGCCGGCAGCCGCGCGAAGCTGCGCGCTTCCTTCGTCACGCGCAGGTCGAGCGAGCGCGCCACGCCTTCGTTGACCACGGTGCGAAAGTAGTGCGGGAACTGCGGCGGCGCCAGCTCGCCGGTGGCCACGTAATGGGCCGCGACCTCGGCCACCTGGGTGTTGATGTCCTCGATTTCGGAATACGTCGTGGCCAGCGCCCCCACCTTCACCATGTCGGCCGAGAAGCCGATCACGCCCTGCTTGCGGCGGTAGGTCGAGAGCAGGATGTTGCGCACGTTTTCCGGGTTGTAGACGTCGCCGTCGGGCAGCGCCAGCAGGGCCTCGGCGCGCGTCATCTGGTTCAGGACGTGGTTGATGTCTTCGCCGGGCGCGAAGGCCTGGACGTCGACGTCCGGCTCCAGCGTCGGACGCAGGAAGGCGGTTTCGCGGCCGAGGATGGCGCCGACGCGCGCCGGGCGCCCGTACAGCAGCGCGGCCAGGCGCAGCTGGTCGGCCGGCGCCGGCTCGGCATACACGGCGCTGAAGCGCGCCGCGCGGCCCGGCGACAGGCTGGAAGTGAGCGAGCGCCACACCTGGCTCGAGGTGAAGGCCGAGATGACCACGCAGTCGCAGCGGCGCGAGATGGCGTCGCGCAGGGCCGTGGGGCCGATCGCGACGTACAGCATGCGGTGGCGCTGGGCCAGCTCGGTGCGAAAGGCGGCGAAGGTCGGCAGCAGGCGCTTGTACAGGTCTTCGGCGATGCGGCGCGTGACTTCGCTGTCGTCGCCGGTGATGATCTGGGAACGGTAGCCCATGATCTCGTCGTCCCTGGGCGACTGCGCGCCAGCCGTGGAGCCGATGCACAGCGCGAGCGCGGCCAGGGCCGCGCGCAGGGTGCGCGAAAAAATCAAGGCTCGATCAGGCCGTGTTTCACGGCCAGCAAGGTGATGTTGGCCTGGCGGTGCACGCCCAGCTTTTCCTTGATCGACTGGCTGACGTTGCTGATGGTCTTGGTCGACAGGTCGAGCTTCTCGGCGATTTCGGCGTTGGTCAGGCCCTCGGCCATCAGCTTGAAGATCTCCAGGCCGCGCTCGTCCAGCTGCGACTGCGGCGTGACGTCGCCGCGCACCGCCATGCTGGCCAGGCGCGAAGCGATCTGCGGCAGGAAGTACAGCTTGCCGTCGTGCGCGTGGCGCACCGCGGTGACCAGGTCGGACGGGTCGCAGTCCTTGGTCACGAAGGCGTGCGCGCCCATGCGGTAGGTTTCCTTGATCAGGCTGTCCTGGTCGAACTGGCTGAGGAAGATGATGCGCGCGCTCGGATCGTCCTTCAGGATGCTCTGGGCGGCATCGAGGCCGGTCAGCTCGGTCCCGAAGCGCATGTCGAGGATCACGACGTCGGGCTGCTGCGACGCATACAGGGCCACCGCTTCGCTCGGGGTCTTGGCCTGTCCCACTACCTGCATGCCGGCCGCCTCCAGCGACATGGCAAACCCGGTCATGACGATCGGATGGTCGTCCGCAAGCATGACGCGGATCGGTTTTTTCTGTTCGGACACCAGTATCACTCCTGTTTTCGGCTGCTGACATAACCCGCTTACATCTGCTTACCAATCCGTGGCAGCTATGTGTGCCAAGCGACGGAAAGCATGCGGGTTGCAAGAGGATTATTTCATACAACGGGGCGCGACGCGAGACCCCATCCAAACTCCCTTCGGGTGCCAGTTCTCTTACAACTGGAAGCAAAACTGCTCAGAAACCGCTTTACACATTGCTAGCACCTAGCATATATTGATTCCATAAGCTGTCAGATGCACATCTTTCCCTAAGCAAAAAGTCCTGCGATGCGCTTGCCGGACGTAACAACAAGGAGGAGATCGCCATGCACTTCACACAACTCAACGATGGGACCGGCGGCAAGGCCGGGAAGTTCGCCCTCGTCGCCGGCCTGCACGCGCTGGTGGCCCTGGGTGTCGTCAACATGATGAACGCCAAGACCTTCACCCTGCCGAAGCTGCTCGACGATGTGACGGTCTGGGTCCAGCCGCAAGTCCCACCTCCACCGCCTGCACAACCGCCGACGCCGCAGACCAAGGCGGTCAAGCCGCCGATCGTGGTGCCGAAGACGGAAGTCGAGGTGCCGCCGCCCCCGGTGGAACAGCAGGTGCAGGCCACTACCGAAGCAGAACCGGTGCCGGAACAGTCGCAACCCTCCAACACCGACGCGCCGCCCGCCGAGCCGGCGACCAGCAACAGCAACCCCGGCCAGATGTTCAGCGCGGTGCTGGCCAATGCAGACGGCTGCGCCAAGCCGGATTACCCGATCAATGCGGCGCGCAACGGCGACACCGGCACCGTGACCCTGGCGCTGCTGGTCGGCACCGATGGCCGCGTGCAGGATGCCAAGGTGCAGAAGTCGAGCGGCCACCGCGAACTGGATCGCGCCGCGCTGAACGCCCTGAGCCTGTGCCAGTTCAAGCCGGCCATGAGCAATGGCGCGGCCCAGGCAGGCTGGGGGCAGATCGCCTACGTCTGGACACTCGAATAAGTCTTTCCCGTCCCTTTTTAGCCCGCACCCATCGCGGGCTTTTTTTCGCCTGTTATTAGGAGAACACCGCCGACCACACCCGCAGCACCGACAACAATACGAACAAGAGGAGAGAGAATGTCTACCGCTGGAGTACCGACGGCGCCGCCGCGCGCCCCCGGCCTGGCCGCGCTGGCGGCCGGCCTGTTTGCCATCGTCGTGCTGGCCCTGCTGGCATGGAGCGCCGTCCGCGGCCCCACGCAGCCGGTCCAGGATGCGCCGCCCCCGCTCGACGGCATGATGCGGCACGTGTCCGAGCTGGCTGCCAGCCCCCGCCCGATCGCCACCAGCATGAACGCCGCCGCGCGCGACTACATCGTCGGGCAGCTGCGTGCCATGGGCCTGGCGCCGATGGTGCAGACCACCACCGTCCAGAAATCCAGCATCCGCTACTGGGGCGGCAACGTCCACATGACGATCGGCCTGGTACACAACATCGTGGTGCGCCTGCCCGGCAGCGCGGCCGACCGCCTGCGCCGTCCGGCGCTGCTGCTGGCCACCCACTACGACAGCGGCAAGAACTCGCTGGGCGCCGCGCGCGGCGCGAGCCAGGTGGCGGCCATGCTGGAGACCGCGCGCGCCCTGAAGAACGGCCCGGCGCATGCGAACGACATCCTGCTGCTGTTCATGGATGGCGAAGACGTCGGCGGGCTGGGCGCCAAGGCCTTCGCCGAACAGCACCCGCTGGCGCGCGAAGTCGGGCTCACGCTCAAGTTCGACGCCGCCGGCAGCGCCGGGCCCTTGACGCTCTACGACGCCGCCGGCGCCGGCAGCAGCGCCCTGCGCGGCCGGGCGCTGGCGCTCGAGGCCGACGGTTCCTCGCTGATGGCGCGCCTGGTCAAGATGCTGCCGGACACGCCGCGCATCGGTCCCCTGGCCGCGATCGATGCCCCAATCCTGCTGTTCGTGAACACCGGCCGGCGCCTCGACGCCGAGGGCACCCTCGACAGCGTGGAGCGCCTGGATCCGGCCATGGTGGCGCGCCTGGGCGAGAACATGCTGCGCCTGGCGCGCCACTACGGCGACGCGACGCTGGCGCGGGGCGGCTCGCAGCCGCACGCCTGGTTCACCCTGCCGCTGGCGGGCGGCGTCCAGCATCCGGCCATCCTGGGCTGGGGCCTGGGCGCGCTGTGCGTGCTGATGCTGGTGCGCGGCTACCGCCGGGCGCTGGTGGACAGCGGCAGCACCGTGGCGCCCGTGTTGCAGGGGATCTTCGGCATCGCCTTGCTGCTGGTGGCGGCGCGCATGCTGCTGTGGGAACGGCACGAAGAACTCAGCGCGCTGACCCGCCTGCAGGACGGCGGGCCGGCGATCGTGTTCCTGGTCGCAGGCAGCGGCCTGTTCATCGGCGCCCTGTACCTGCTGCGCAGGTTCGCCGGCGGCGTTTCCGTGTTCCTGGGAGCGATGGCCTGGCTGAGCGTGGCGCTGCTGCTCATTCTCCTCAAGGCGCCGGACACCGCCTGGCTGCTGGCCTGGCCGCTCACCGCGGCGCTCGCGGCATTCACCGCGCTGCAGGCGCCGCAGGCGCAAGACCGCGCGCTCTTGCGCCTGCTGATCCTGGCCGCCGGCCTGGCTCCGGCGCTGCTGCTCATGCTGCCGGCGCTGCGCGACACCTGGACCGGACTTGCGCCGCAGGGGCTGTACGTGCCGGCGGTGGTGATCGCG
The DNA here is from genome assembly GCF_020707265.1 of Massilia sp. IC2-477. Classification (GTDB taxonomy): domain Bacteria; phylum Pseudomonadota; class Gammaproteobacteria; order Burkholderiales; family Burkholderiaceae_D; genus Telluria. The sequence continues at coordinate 24,802 of NZ_JAJFEQ010000015.1, read as the reverse complement.
ATGATGCTGCTGTGCTTCGCCAGCCTGTTCCTGCTGCTGCCGCTCGGACGCGTGGTGATCGGCGCCGTGGTGCTGGCGCTTGCCGCTTGCGTGGCACTGCCGGGCCAAAGCGCCACGCCGCTGCCGCAGGAGCGCCCGAGCATTGCGCCGAACCGCCTGGTGTATTTGAAGGACATGAACAGCTGGCGTTCCTGGTGGCTGCTGCCGCCCGAGCCGCTCGACCCGTGGTCGAAGCAGCTGTTCCCCAACCTGGAGCGGCCGGCAATCAACGTTGACGCATTCGGCTGGCACAGCCCGCGCCAGTGGTATGCGGTGGCGCCGAAGATCGATGACATCGCCTTCCCGGAAGCCTTCCTGCTGCGCAGTCCGCGCCTGGCCAAGCCGAAGCAGGAACCCAAGCTGCGCCAGGTGGAATTCACGCTGCGCTCGAAGAACCGCGCCCCGCACATCGAGATGTGGGCGGCCGGCAGCAAGCCGCACCGCTCCACGCTGAACGGACACGCGCTGACGTCGAAGGAAAGCGCGTGGTCGCTGTCCTTGTATGGCATGGAAGACCAGCTGCTGCGCTTCACGATCGACGTCCCGGACGTCGACGTGCTGGCGGTGATCGTCGAAGAGCGCATGCCCGGCCTGCCGGAGCACCTGCTGCCGCCCGGCGCCCCCAAGCGGATGCCGGGAACGGGCATGACAGTGTCTTCGGATGTGTTGTGGTTTTACTGATGGGTTGGCATACAATGGTCGATGCACACCGTGCACCGACCCATCAACCACGCAGCAGGAAACCATGCACAAGATTGTCTCCTCCGTTGTCCTTACCGCCCTTGCAGGCAGCCTGGCGCTGGCCTACCCGGCCCATGCCGCCTCGCCGAAAGTCCAAGCCGCCACCGTCAAGGAGGCGCCGCTGCGCGCCCACCTCGCCTTCCTGGCCTCGGACGCCGTCGAAGGCCGCGGCACCGGCCAGCGCGGCGGCGAACTGACCGTCACCTACCTCGAAACCCAGGCCGCCGCGATCGGCCTGCAGCCGGCGAACCAGGGCAGTTTCCGCCAGCCGGTCAAGATTGCCGGCGTGCGCGCCCTGCCGCAGAAGAGCAACCTCGGCCTGGTCGCCGGCGGCCAGGCGCTGCCGCTGCAGTTCGGCAGCGACTGGGTCTGGGGTCCGGGTGATGCGAAAGCCGATCACACCCTGGATGCCGAGATGGTCTTCGTCGGTTATGGCATTAGCGCCCCGGAAGAAGGCTGGGACGATTTCAAGGGCCAGGACTTCAAGGGCAAGGTGCTGGTCATGATGGTGAACGATCCGAAGCCGACCACCGCGGAACCGAAGCGCTTCAACGGCGAAGGCCTCACCTACTACGGCCGCTGGACCTATAAACTCGAAGAAGCGGCACGCCAGGGTGCGGCCGGCGTGCTGCTGATCCACACCGATGCCTCGGCCTCCTATGGCTGGAGCGTGGTGCAGAACAGTTGGGCCGCAGCCGAGCGCTTCCAGCTGGCCGAGGGCAAGCTGGGCACCGGCCTGCAGGGCTGGATGACCGACGCCACGGCGCGCAAGCTGTTTGCCGCCGCCGGCCAGGACCTCGACCAGCTGCGCGCTGCCGCCGAAGACAAGAACTTCAAGCCGGTGGTCCTGAACGCCCGCGTAAAAGGTGAGGCGCGCGCCGAGGTGCGCACCCTGAACGAGTTCAACGTGGCCGGCGTGGTGCCGGGCACCGACCCGAAGCTCAAGGACGAGCTGGTGGTGTACAGCGCCCACTGGGACCACATGGGCAAGCAGGGTACCGAGGGTGACACCATCTTCAACGGCGCCGTCGACAATGCCTCCGGCACCGCCGCCCTGCTGGCGATGGCGCAGGAAGCCGTGCGCAACCCGGCCAAGCGCAGCCAGATGTTCCTGTGGGTCGCAGCCGAGGAACAGGGCCTGCTGGGCAGCGCCGCGTATGCCGCCAAGCCGCTGTGGCCACTGGAGAAAACGGTCGCCAACCTGAACCTCGACAGCCTGAATTTCGTCGGACTGGTGAAGGACGTCTCCACCCCGGGCAGCGAGCGCACCGACCTGGGCGCGATGGCGGCCGCCACCGCCAAGAGCATGGGCATGGTGATCGCACCAAGCAAACCGGACCTCGGCGGCGGCTACTTCCGCAGCGACCACTTCAGCTTCGCCAAGGCAGGTGTGCCGGCCTTCTCGGTGGGCCAGGGCCACGACTGGGTGAAGGACGTGGAAGCGAGCAGCGCCAAGCGCAAGGCCTATGGCGCGCGCTACCACCAGGCGAACGATGAATACGATCCGAACTGGGACCTGTCGGGCATGGTGCAGCAGGCGCAGTTCACGCTGAACCTGGGCCGCATGGTGGCGGATGCGCCGAAGGCGCCGGTGTGGAAGGCGGGGGATCCGTTCGGGAAGGCGCGCACCGCGTCGAAGTAATCGCAACATCAAGGCCGGATGGGCGCCGCCCGTCCGGCACAAGGAGCGAGCATGCAGGAAGGGGACCTGGCCCTGGACGACGGGCGCACGCTGCACTTTTATGACCAAGGGCCGCGCACGGGCGCGGAACTGGCTGTGTTCTGGCTGCATGGCACGCCCAACATCGGACCACCGCCGGCGCCGCTTTTCGACGATGCGGCGCGGCTGAGCATCCGTTGGATCGGCTACGACCGGCCCGGCTACGGCGGCTCGAGCGCGCGCCCGGGGCGCGACGTGGCCTCGGCCGCCCACGATGTGGCGCGCATCGCGGACCGGCTCGGAATTGCACGCTTCGCCGTGATGGGACATTCCGGCGGCGGCCCACATGCGCTGGCCTGCGCCGCCCTGCTCCCGGAACGCGTGCTGGCGGCGGTCTGCGTCGCCGGTCTCGCACCCATTGATGCCAATGGCCTTGACTGGTTCGCCGGCATGCGTCCGGCGGCTCAGGATAGCCTGCGCGCCGCCCTCGCCGGCCGCGCAGCCAAGACCGCGTACGAGGCTTCCAACCCCGAATTCGATGCGGCCATGTTCATCGAGGCCGACTGGACCGCCCTGTCCGGTCCCTGGTCCTGGTTCGACAGCGTGGTCGGCCCGGCCACGGCCAAGGGACCTGCGGGGCTGGTCGATGACGATATCGCTTATGTGACGCCCTGGGGCTTCGACTGCGCGCAACTAACGCAGCCGGTGCTCCTGCTGCACGGCGAGCAAGACCGCATCGCGCCAATCGGGCATGCCGAATGGCTGGCCCGGCATTGCTCCTCGGCCGAGCTGTGGCGCCGCGAGGGCGACGGCCATATCTCCGTGCTTGCCGCAGCGCCTCAAGCGCTGGACTGGCTGAGCGCGCGGTCCTAGTTTCTCAGGTCAGGCAGTAATCGACCGGCGCCAGCGGCGGCGGCAGGTCGTCGTCCCCAAGCGCGGCGCGCATCTCGATCTCGATCGCACGGCAGATCGCGTTCAGGGGCAGGTCGTTGTGCTCCAGCCCGAACGGTTCTTCCAGTTCGTCGCCGAGGGCGTCCAGGCCGAAGAAGGTGTAGGCCACGATGGCCACCACGAGCGGCGTCATGAAGCCGATGGTGTCGACCAGGCCGAAGGGCAGCAGGAAGCAGTAGAGGTAGGCCGTGCGGTGCAGCAGCAGCGTGTAGGAGAACGGGATCGGGGTGCTCTTGATGCGTTCGCAGGCGGCGGCGCTGGCCGTCATCGCCGACAGGGTGGTGTCGATGTTCGCGGCCAGGCAGGCCTCGATGCGACCCTCCTTGAGGCCGAGGCGCAGGTCCTGGCCCATGCGCTGCATCAGGTAGTCGGGCTTGTTCGGGGCCCGCTGCATTGCCTCACGCTCCGCCGGGAGCAGGAGCCCGGTCAGTGCGGGGTCAGGCGGCAGGCCGCGCAGCGCATCGCGCAGGGCGTGGCAGAAGGCGCCGGCGCGCAGGACCATCCGTACCCGCAGGTCCTGCATGCCGTTGCGGATGTGGGCGGTATCCGGGCCGTCGATCAGGCTGAGGCACTGGCGCGCCAGGCTGCGGCTGTGCAGCAGCAGCGCGCCCCACAGCTTGCGCCCTTCCCAGAAGCGGTCGTAGGCCGAGTTGTTGCGAAAGCCGAGGAAGATCGCGAGCGGCAGGCCGATCAGGGTGAAGGGAATGGGGGTGAGCGTGATCTTGACGTCGCCCAGGGCGCCATGCAGCCAGGTAACCAGGGTGGCGATCGCGATGTTGACGATCAGCGAAGGCAGGATCCGGGGGAGGATCGAACCGCGCAGCAGCAGGAACAGCTTGAGGCCGGAGGGCCTGTCTCGGATAATCACGATCTTTGCCGCACAATAGAGTCAGCGAACACCGATATTCGCTAATATGTTCGTAAGTTAATCACTAATATGTTAGCCAGTCAAGCTCGCTGGCCCCATGATTGGAGTTCACCTTGGCCCGCCGTATCACCCACCGTAACCTGCCGCAGCAGCTTTTGAAAGCGCGCGACGCGCTGATGTCGCATTTCCGTCCGGTGCTGAACCACTTCGGCGTGACCGAGCAGCAATGGCGTATCCTGCGCGCGCTGGACGAGCACGGCCAGCTCGAGCCGCGCGAGTTGTGCGAGCTGTGCCAGATCCTGAGTCCGAGCATGGCCGGGGTGCTGGCGCGCATGGAAGAGATCAAACTGGTGCGGCGCGAACGGGTGGCGGTCGACGCGCGCCGGGTGATGGTCAGCCTGGCGCCGCGCGGCGACGCGCTGTTCGACGAGATCGCGCCGCTGATCGAGCGCCAGTACCGGCTGATGGAGAAGGCGTGGGGCAAGCGCGTGGTCGACGACCTGACCCACGCGCTGGAGGGATTCATCGCGGCCCAGGCAACGCCAGTGCCGCAGGTGGAGTCGCCCCCTCGCGACGCGTAGGGTGGGCGGATTCCGCCCACGCGGGGATAGGTGGCAACAAGATCATCCGGTACGAAAGCGGAGCAGTTACCGATCACCGCGTGGGCGGAGAACCCGCCCACCCTACCGGATTCAGTCCAACCAGGACAGGCTCGGCCAGGGCCACAGGGCACGTACCGCGCGCTGTCGCCAGGTGCGCGCAGCGGGCTGGCTGCCCAGGCGGCGCGTCCAGCCCAGCAAGGCCAGGCCGGCGCCGAACAGGGTCAGCGACAGCGGCTCGGACAGCGGGGCTGGCTCGAGCGACGCCTCGGTGGACTGCTCCACGCCTTCCTGCGCTGGAATCGCCTCGATCGGCCCGAGCGGGTATTCGTTGGCCGTGGCGATGTGCTCGTCGTGGAAAAAATAATCGAGGCCGGCGCGCAGGATCTCGGCGCCGGCGGCATCCTGGATGTCCAGCACCAGGTCGCCGTTCTGGTAGGTGAAAGCCTGCACCGGTTCGGCGGCCTTGGAAACGGCCGGTTCGGCGACAGCGCTGGAGGCCAGCGCCGCGCCGCTGTGGCATGCGAGAAGCAGTAAGGCTACTGCCATCAGGGAGTGAAATTTCATTTCGTTTTTCGCTTATTCTTGAAATTTTATTTCATCCCTGATCAGCCAGGGATGGCTACTGGATGACGCCGCAGGCGATGCGCCCGCCCCCGCCGCCTAGTGGCGCCGGGTGGTCGGCGTGGTTGTCGCCGCCGGCATGGACCATCAAAGCCTTGCCCTTGACGTCCGCCATTTTCAGGCGTGGCGCCAGCACCGGATTGGTGGCGGCGCCCTTGTCGTCGACCGTCAGCGCCGGCAGGTCGCCGAGGTGGCCCTCGCCCCAGGGCAGACCGTGCTTGCCGGTCTTGGCGGGATCGAGGTGGCCGCCGGCCGCGCCCGCGGGTACCGGCTTGCCGTCCTTCTGGTTCGGGCCGCAGCTGCCGTTTTCATGCACGTGGAAGCCGTGCAGGCCGGGCGGCAGCTTGCTGAGGTCCGGGGTGAACACGAGGCCATGCTTGGTTTCGCTGATGGTCACGGTGCCCACGTCCGTCCCTTCTCCCTTCTCGGTCGCCATCTTCACGGTGACCTTCATGTCGGCAGCACTGGCAGCGGCGCAGCCCAGGCCAAGAACGGCGGCGCACATCCATCGAATGTTCATGACAATCCTCCTTGGGATCCGGTTGAGATGATATGAAGCCCGGCAAGTGTATTCCATCCCCTTGGATGGGGGATGTTCCGGAGAACCGCCGGGTCGATCTCTCTCAGGCGGCGCGGCGGCGGCGCAGGAAGCCCGCCAGCCCCAGACCGAGGCCCATCAGCGCCAGCGAGCCCGGTTCCGGAACCGCCGGCGCAATGGTGTCACCAAGCAGGCGGATCGCATCGATTTCTTCCCAGCTCGCGCTGTGGTTGGTGTTGACGTAGACCTTCAGGCCACTCATCAGGTAGGGGGTGGTCGCCCATGCGACGCTGAAGTCGAAGGGCACGTTCGCAGTGCTGGTATCGACGCCACTCCAGACCTTGTGCAGGTTGCCGAGGGTGTCGATGGCGTCGATCTGGTAGACGAAGCCGTTGTGGTAGGTTTCGCGGATGGTGGCGCCGTTCGCATAGACGGCGGTATCGAAGCCGACCGAAATCCACTCCTGGCCACTGTTCTGGGTGGCAGGCGCCCATGCGGTGCCATGGTCGCCGTACTGGAAGGTGTCCGGGGCGCCGAGCACCTGGATGGCATTCCAGCTCGCGTTATCCGGCACGTATTCGGAACTGAAGCCCTTGAGGGTGCTCGCGTACTGGTGCACCGGGACGGCGCCGGCCGAGGCGGCTGCGGCCAGCAGCACGGCAGCGATCAGGGAATGCAGTTTCATGGCGGTTTCTCTCATGTTTGATCAGGCAAACATGATAAAAATTGAAACACATGCATTCCACCCCCTCCGGTGGGGGAAGCGCTTACATGCGCGAGATGGCCGGACGCAGTATGGCCAGCAGTCCCGCTTCCGAGGTGCAGCCGAACTTCTCGTAGACCGCCTTCACGCAGTCGCGCAGCACGGCGTCGCTGACGTCCATGCGGCTGCGCGCGGCTTCGCGGCCGCCTCCGAGACCCATCCAGAACGCCACCTCCATCTGCTGCGGCGACAGCTCGACGCTGCCCAGCGCGCGCCAGATCCGCAGCGGCATGGGCACCACGAATTTCAGGAAGATGCCGACGGTGCGGCTGTGGATGGCGTCGTAGGAGCCAGCGCTCATCCACTGCGCGCGCGCTTCCAGCACGCCGCCGGCCAGTTCGAGGGTTCCCGCCGGCAGGCGCCAGGGATAGCGCTCGCCGTAGACCACCGATTCCACCAGGCGCAGGCAGAACGGCGGCAGCGTACGGCGGTCGAACACCTGCTGCTCCTGCGAGGCCAGCTGGTCGAGCAGCGCGCCGGCCGAATCGCTCAGGAACAGGATGTCGCCATTGGTGGTGGCCAGCAGCATGGCCTCGTCCTCGATCACGCCGGACAGGCCGATGCCGGCGCCGCCGTTGATACCGACTGCGTTGCGCAGCGCGTGGTCGAAATAATTGGCGACGCGGCCCAGGTCTTCCTCGTCGTCCGTGTCGAAGGCCGGACCGCTGTCGCGCAGCAGCGTCAGGGTGCCGAGCGGGTTCGATACGGGCCCCAGGCGCGCCTCCAGCACGTGGGCCGCGCGCGCCCGCGCCTCGGCGGGCAGGACGCCGAAGTCCACCGAGTCGCCATAGAAGTAGCCGTTCGGCGGCGGCAGCACGCCGAGCACATTCGCCTCCTGCACGTCTTCGGGCGACTGCTGCGCAAGCAGGTACAGCTGGGACGCGCTGTTCGGAATCAGCTCGCGCACCAGCTCCAGCGCATCGGGAATGAGGGTCATCAGGTGCAGGCCGCCGGAACACAGGATGCGCAGGCGGGCCCACTGGCGACTGTTCTTTTTACGGGACACAGCAGAATACAGATGTCAGGGATTTAACAATAGTGCTGAGTTCCAGCAACAAAGTCAACCTGGAATCAACTTACGCCTGCAATATCTGGTTCCTGTGCGGTGGGCGTTGAACTCGGATGACACTGCGGCAGCTGGGCCAGGATGTCGACCAGCGCCCGGAATTCCACCGGCTTGACCAGGTGGTGATCGAAGCCCGCCTGCTTCGACAAATCGCGGTCGCGCGCCTGGCCGTAGCCGGTGAGCGCGATGAAGCTGGCCGTCGGATGCTCGCGCCGGAGGCGCCGCGCCAGCTCGTAGCCGGTCATGTCGGGCAGGCCGATGTCGAGGATGAAGGCATGGGTGCCCGCGATCTCGGTGGACGCCAGGGTGCGCATGGCGCCGTCGAACACGTGGACGGTGTGGCCCTGCTCGCGCAGCAGCACCGCCAGCGACTGGGCCGCATCGACGTTGTCGTCGACGATGGTGATGGTGCACGCCGCCACCGGCCGGGCCGGCGATTTGCGGCGCAGCGGAGACGGCGCCACCGCGCCGTCGGCCTCGGTGGCCAGCGGCAGCAGCACGGAGACCGAGGCGCCCAGGTTGGGACCGTCGCTGTGCGCTTCCACCTGGCCGCCATGCATCTGGACGATGGTCTTCACCAGCGCCAGGCCAATCCCGAGGCCGCCCTGCGAGCGGTCCGGAGTCCGTTCAGCCTGGGTGAACAGGTCGAACACGTGCGGCAGCAGCTTGGCGTCCATGCCGGCGCCGTTGTCGATCACGGTCATGCGCGCCTGCTCAGGACCTGCCTCCAGGCGCAGGATGATCTTGCCGCCGGCCGGCGTGTACTTGGCGGCGTTGTTCAGCAGGTTGACCAGCACCTGCACCAGGCGCGTGCGGTCGCCCACTACCGCCACCTGACGCGTGGGCATCTCCACGCTCAAAGCGTGGTTCTTGGCCTCGATGTGCGGGCGCGCCTGCTCGACGGCCGAGCGCAGCACAGAGGTGAGTTCCAGGGTTTCGGTTTCCAGCTTAACCAGGCCGCGGGTGACGCGCGAGACGTCCAGCAGGTCGTCCACCAGTTCCGTCATGTGGCGCACCTGGCGCGAGATGATGTTGCCGGCCTTGAGGCGCAGGTTCTCGTCCACGGTCGGCATCTTGAGCAGCTGGGCCGCATTGGTGATCGGCGCCAGCGGGTTGCGCAGTTCGTGCGCGAGCATGGCGAGGAACTCGTCCTTCATCTTGCTGTGGCGCTCGGCCTCGGCGCGCGCGGCGCGTTCGCTGGCCAGGATGCCTTCGCGTTCCTTGGCGGCGCGCTGCGCCAGCTCGTACAGGCGCGCGTTGTCGATCGCGACCGCGGCCTGCGACACGAAGCCGGAGATCAGCCCCTCGGTGCGCTCGTCGAACATCTTCGGCTGCGAGTGGCCGAAGAACAGCCCACCCAGCACTTCGCCCGAGCGCGACGAGACCGACGCCGCCAGGTAGCTGCGCACCGGCAGATGCCCTTTCGGCATGCCATGGTGCGGGCCCATGCGGCCGTAGCGCGGGTCCTTGGTGATGTCGTCGCTGCGGACCGGCGGCCCGCCTTCGAAGGTAGGTGCGAAGACGGCCGTGGGGCGCGGGTGGCCCAGCTTTTCGAAGGCTTCGCGCGGGGCGCCACTCAAGGTGTAGAGCAGGTAGGCGTCGCCATTCGCGTCCTTGCCGTTGTAGAAGAAGGAGCCGAATTCGGCGCCGGTCAGTTCGGTGGCGGCGTCGGTCACGGCCTGCAGCAGGGTGTCGATGTCGAGCGTGGAGGCGAGCACGCTGCCGGCGCGGTTCATCAGCTCGAGCATGCGCGTCTCTTCGCGCAGCGCCTCCTCGGCGCGGATGCGACGCAGCGCTTCCCAGGTGCGGCGCGCCAGGTCTTCGGCCAGGGTGCGTTCGTCGTCGGTCCAGCGGTACGGATGATCCTTGTACAGGAAGCCGGCGCCGTGCAGGCGGTCGCCGTCCTTCAGCGGAATCACCACCACCGAATGGATGCCGAGCATGATGCAGGGCTTGGCCACGGCCGCGCATTCGGGATCGGTCGAGACGTCGTCGATGCAGATCGTGGTGCCGGCGCGCAGTGCGTCGAGCTGGCTTGGCGAGAGCATGTCGACCGGCAGCGTGCCCTGGGCGCCGCCGGTTTCGACGCCGTCCTTCCACTCTTCCTTGACGGTGAAGGTGCGCTTGTCCTCGTCGAGTTCGACGTAGGCGACGTTCGAGTTGGCGAAGTATTCGCTGGTGAGGCGAATGGTGGCCTTCAGCATCGGGCCGAATTCGGTTTCGCGGCGCAGGGTATCGGCCAGTTTGATCTGGTAAGCGCGACGGCGCTCGCCCAGCACGGCCTTGGTGATGTCGGCAAAGGTGACCAGCACGCCCTCGACCTTGCCGGTGTCGCCGTAGATCGGGCTGTACGAATAGCTGAAGTAGCAGGTCTCGTAGTAGCCGTAGCGGTTGATCGTCAGCGGCAGCCCTTCCGAGCCGAGCGCCTCGCCCTGGCGCACCTGTTGCCACATGGGGCCGATGGTGGGCCAGATCTCGGACCATGTGACGCGCGAATCGTTACCGAGGGCGTTGTCCTTCTTGTCGCCGAGGATGGGGATGTAGGCGTCGTTGAAGAACTGGACGTAGGCGTCGCCCCAGGCGAGATAGGCCGGCAGGCGCAGGTCGAGCACGGTGCGCACGGCGCTTTTCAGGCTTTGCGGCCAAGTTGCCACCGGACCGACGGCCGTGGTCTCCCAAGGGAAGGCGCGCATCTGGCGCTCCATTTCCGACATGGTAGTGGATGCGCTGGCGGCGTCCGGCGTCGTGTCAAAGGGCCAAGGCATAGTGCTCGGTGGGCAAGAAATGTGGATAGATCGCTAACTCAGCAGCGCATCATAGCAGTCATTACCACGGATGGGCGTACGGATGAGTTAAGTATGCAACATTTGGATGGGAAAGTGTGACATTACCCATGATGGATAAATTGCGGCTGGGCGCGACGGAATGTCCGTGAATGTCGGGGAGTCGCTCTAGAATGGATTCGTGAGCTGCACGTATTTTCTGCGGCATGTTGCCAGCAAAGGAGTCGTCGTGAACCGTTCTGCCCTCTTCCTCGTCCTCTTCGGCCTGATGGCGACGCCTCTGGCGCATGCCGACGAGCCGTCCGTCTGCAAATCGGTGTGCACCTCAGAAAAGGAGCAGTGCACGGTGCGGGCGCGCAAGCTCACCGAACTCGACAAGTTGCCGACGCCGGAAGAAAAGAATCCGTTTGCGCAGACCGCGGAGCGTGCAGGACAGCTTCCGTCGGAGTCTGGGCGTGCGACAGAGCGTCTTGCGGCGCAGCGGCGCAACCGTGAGCGGACAGATGCCTGCGATGCCACTTACATGCGCTGTACCAGGGCCTGCGCTCCGGTAGTCGCCCCTGCTGCCGAGCAGGCGACGTCGGCAAAGCAGTCTGGGTAACCGGCGCCACCGCCGTGTCAGGCGGCGTGTTGCCAGGATATCCCGTACGGCAGTTCAGGCGGGCCGAATACAAAATGCAGGATGCGGCGCCGGCTGCTTCCCTGCGCTTTGGGTGACGCATGCAGCACCAGGGGGCGCATCGCGAGGACGTCTCCCTGCCCCATCTCACAGCTGACAAGCGGCCCTGCCTGACGACGGGTCACCGCCTCCTCCGCCGATAGTCGACCATGTCGATGGGAACCCGGTATGAACTGAAGTGGGCCGTCATCGTTCGAACACGGGTCGAGGTGAACGCGCAGGGCAACCAGCTGCTCCAACAACGTGGCCGGCGGCTGGACGAATATGCCGCCCTCCTTTTCCGACCAGCCGCGCAGGGCCGGATGCTCGACGCGGGCGGCGACCGGAATGCTCAGATCCTGGTGGATGGGTACCAGCCAGTTACGCTCGATAGACTTCTCGAAATACGTGCATTGGACGGCGACAAAGTTACCCGGGACGACGTCTGCAAGGCCGGGATGCCGGCGCAGACGCCCGGCTAGCGTACGGCACCATTCCTCGGCCAGCAGGCAGCGGGTGCCGGCGGCATCGGGGTCGAGTGTGCCGGTCAAGGCCTCAATGTCGTTGCATTCGTCCGTGGATAGGACGCATGGAACGCTGGCGAATCCGTCGGCATCGAACTGTTCTCTCACCATGGCATGACTGTGGTTGGCGGTGATGCCAATGGTACGCGATCGCTCGATGATTGCGAGGCAAAAAAAACGGCACCCCTCAGGGTGCCGTCTTCAATTCAGCTTACTAGCTCAGACGATCACTCGCCATCACCATGATGCTGCTCGACCGAAGCCGCAGCCTGCTGCTGGTCTTCCATCGCCTGCAGCTCGGCGGCCATGTTGGCCTTCTCCTGCTGCAGCAGTGCCTGGCGCTCTTCCGCCTCCCACACTTCCTTTTCCTTGCGGGCGCGGTGGAATGCCAGGCCGGTACCGCCAGGGATCAGGCGGCCGACGATGACGTTTTCCTTCAGGCCGCGCAGACCGTCGCGCTTGCCCATGATCGCCGCTTCGGTGAGGACGCGGGTGGTTTCCTGGAACGATGCGGCCGAGATGAACGAGTCGGTCGACAGCGATGCCTTGGTAATACCAAGCAGCACGTTTTCGTACTGCGCCGGCAGCTTGCCGACGGCGTTGACCTTGTCGTTCTCTTCCAGCAGCTCCGAACGCTCCACCTGCTCGCCGACGATGTAGTCGGTGTCGCCGGCATCGGTGATCTGCACACGACGCAGCATCTGGCGAACGATCACCTCGATGTGCTTGTCGTTGATCTTCACACCCTGCAGACGGTACACGTCCTGCACTTCGTCCACGATGTAGCGGGCCAGCGCTTCGATACCCAGCAGGCGCAGGATATCCTGCGGATCGGCCGGACCGTCGACGATCATCTCGCCCTTGTTCACCACCTGGCCGTCGTGCACCAGCACTTGCTTGTCCTTGGTGATCAGGAACTCGTGCTTGTTGCCGTCCATGTCGGTAATTTCCAGACGCTGCTTACCCTTGGTCTCCTTACCGAATGCCACGGTACCGGTGACTTCCGCCAGCATGCCCGCGTCTTTCGGCGAACGTGCTTCGAACAGTTCGGCAACGCGCGGCAGACCACCGGTAATGTCACGGGTCTTCTGCGATTCGGTCGGGATACGTGCCAGCACTTCACCCACCGAGACTTGCTGACCGTCCTTCACCATGATCAGCGCGCCGACCTGGAAGCCGATCGTCACGGCGTGTTCGGTGCCGGCGATCTTCACTTCCTGGCCTTCTTCGTTCAGCAGCTTGACCTGCGGACGCAGGACCTTGCCCGAACCGCGGCGCTTCGGATCGATCGCGACCAGGGTCGACAGGCCAGTCACTTCGTCCACCTGGCGAGCGACGGTGACGCCCTCTTCCACGTTTTCGAACTTGATGGTACCTGCGTACTCGGTAATGATCGGACGGGTCAGCGGATCCCAAGTCGCCAGGGCGGTACCGGCCTTCACAGCCATGCCATCCTTGACGATCAGGGTCGCGCCGTACGGCACCTTGTGGCGCTCGCGCTCACGGCCGTGGTCGTCGGTGATCAGGACTTCGCCCGAACGCGAGATGACGATCTGCGCGCCCTTGCCGTTGGTGACGTAACGCATCGTGGCGGTGAAGCGCACGGTGCCGTTCGACTTGGCTTCGACCGACGATGCCACTGCTGCACGCGATGCCGCACCACCGATGTGGAAGGTACGCATGGTCAGCTGGGTACCCGGCTCACCGATCGACTGTGCTGCCACGACACCGACTGCTTCGCCGGCGTTGACCAGCATGCCGCGGCCGAGGTCGCGGCCGTAGCACTTGGCGCACAGGCCGAAGCGGGTGTCGCAGTTCAGCGGGGTGCGGACCTTCACTTCGTCGATGCCGACGCGTTCGATCTCTTCCACCATGTCTTCGTCCAGCAGCGTGCCGGCTTCGAACAGGGTTTCCTGGGTTTCCGGATTCACGACGTCGGTACCGGTCACGCGGCCGAGGATACGGTCGCGCAGCGGCTCGATGACTTCACCGCCTTCGACCATCGCCTTCATGTGCGTGCCGTTGGTGGTGCCGCAATCGTCCTCGATGACCACCAGATCCTGGGTCACGTCGACCAGGCGGCGGGTCAGGTAACCCGAGTTCGCGGTCTTCAGTGCCGTATCCGCCAGACCTTTACGAGCGCCGTGGGTCGAGATGAAGTACTGCAGAACGTTCAGGCCTTCGCGGAAGTTCGCGGTAATCGGCGTTTCGATAATCGAACCGTCCGGCTTGGCCATCAGGCCTCGCATACCAGCCAGCTGGCGGATCTGCGCTGCCGAACCACGGGCGCCCGAGTCGGCCATCATGTAAATCGCGTTGAACGATTCCTGGGTGCCTTCGGTGCCGTCACGCTTGGTGACCGGTTCCACTTTCAGCTGGTCCATCATCGCCTTGCCGACTTCGTCCGAGGTCTTGCCCCAGATGTCGACGACCTTGTTGTAACGCTCGCCGGCGGTGACCAGACCCGAAGCGTACTGCTGCTCGATCTGCTTCACTTCCGCTTCGGCGGTTGCGATCATGCCCTTCTTGACGTCCGGGATCAGCATGTCGTCGACGGCGATCGAGATGCCGGCGCGGGTCGCCAGGCGGAAGCCCGACTGCATCAGCTTGTCCGCGAAGACGACGGTCGCACGCAGGCCGCACTTGCGGAACGACGTGTTGATCAGCTTCGAGATTTCCTTCTTCTTCAGGGCGCGGTTCAGCACCGAGAACGGCAGGCCTTTCGGCAGGATCTCGGACAGGATCGCACGGCCGACGGTGGTCTCGTAGCGGGTCAGGGTCTGCACGAATTCGCCGGTAGCCGGATCCTTCGGGTTCTCGACGATACGCACGGTGATGCGGGTCGCCAGTTCGACTTCCTTGTTGTCGTACGCGCGGATGACTTCCGACACGTCCGGGAACAGCATGCCCTCGCCCTTGGCGTTGATCGCTTCGCGGGTCGCGTAGTACAGACCCAGCACGATATCCTGCGACGGGACGATCGACGGCTCGCCGTTCGACGGGAACAGGATGTTGTTCGACGCCAGCATCAGGGTGCGCGCTTCCATCTGCGCTTCGATCGACAGCGGCACGTGGACTGCCATCTGGTCACCGTCGAAGTCGGCGTTGAACGCCGCGCAGACCAGCGGGTGCAGCTGGATCGCTTTACCTTCGATCAGGACCGGCTCGAACGCCTGGATACCGAGACGGTGCAGGGTTGGTGCACGGTTCAGCATGACCGGGTGTTCTTTGATGACTTCTTCCAGGATGTCCCAGACCACCGGTTCCTGGATTTCGACCAGCTTCTTGGCAGCCTTGATGGTGGTCGCGAGACCCATCAGTTCCAGCTTGTTGAAGATGAAGGGCTTGAACAGTTCCAGGGCCATCAGCTTCGGCAGGCCGCACTGGTGCAGTTTCAGCTGCGGACCGACCACGATGACCGAACGGCCCGAGTAGTCGACGCGTTTACCCAGCAGGTTCTGACGGAAACGGCCGCCCTTACCCTTGATCATTTCAGCCAGCGACTTCAGCGGACGCTTGTTGGCGCCGGTCATCGCTTTGCCGCGACGGCCGTTGTCCAGCAGCGAGTCCACTGCTTCCTGCAGCATGCGCTTTTCGTTACGCGTAATGATTTCCGGAGCGCGCAGTTCCATCAGGCGCTTCAGACGGTTGTTACGGTTGATGACGCGGCGATACAGGTCGTTCAGGTCGGAGGTAGCGAAACGGCCACCATCCAGCGGGACGAGCGGACGCAGCTCCGGCGGCAGGACCGGGAGCACTTCCATGATCATCCACTCAGGCTTGATGCCCGAGCGCTGGAACGCCTCGAGCACCTTCAGGCGCTTGGCGTATTTCTTGATCTTGGCTTCGGATTTCGACTCTTTCAGCTCGACGCGCAGGGCTTCGGCATCGCGGTGGATGTCGATCGAGCGCAGCAGTTCACGGATGCCTTCGGCGCCCATGAATGCGGTGAAGTCGTCGCCGTACTCTTCGTACTTGGCGGCGTAGTCGTCTTCCGACATGATCTGGCACTTCTTCAGCGGGGTCATGCCCGGATCGGTCACGACGTATGCTTCGAAGTACAGCACGCGTTCGATATCGCGCAGGGTCATGTCCAGGACCATGCCCAGACGCGACGGCAGCGATTTCAGGAACCAGATGTGGGCGGTCGGCGAGGCCAGCTCGATGTGGCCCATGCGCTCACGGCGCACTTTAGCGAGCGTGACTTCGACGCCGCACTTTTCGCAGATGACGCCGCGGTGCTTCAGGCGCTTGTACTTGCCGCACAGGCATTCGTAGTCCTTGATCGGGCCAAAGATCTTGGCGCAGAACAGGCCGTCGCGCTCAGGCTTGAAGGTGCGGTAGTTGATGGTTTCCGGCTTCTTGACTTCGCCGTAGGACCACGAACGGATTTTCTCGGGCGACGCCAGGCCAATCTTGATGGCGTCGAAGCTTTCGTTCGTTTGAACTTGCTTGAATAGATCGAGCAGTGCTTTCATGTATCACTCCAGGTGATTGAATTCTTTACTGAGTACTACTACCGCCAGTTCTCACCGATTTTCGCCGGTGCTTGCTGAACCCACTTACCCTTGAAAGCGTCATCCCGGCGCAGGCCGGGATCCAAGTTTGCCGGTCAACTCACCGGGCTTAGGCCCCAGCCTGCGCCGGGGCGACGATTCAAGGGCAGCAGGCCGAGCCCGAAGGCTGGCGGCCATGCCGGCCCTGCTTAGCTGCGCTCGAGATCGATATCGATACCCAGCGAGCGGATTTCCTTCACCAGCACGTTGAACGATTCCGGCATGCCGGCGTCGATCACGTGGTCGCCCTTGACCAGGTTCTCGTACACCTTGGTACGGCCATTCACGTCGTCCGACTTGACGGTCAGCATTTCCTGCAGCACGTAGGACGCGCCGTAGGCTTCCAGTGCCCACACTTCCATCTCACCGAAGCGCTGGCCACCGAACTGGGCTTTACCACCCAGCGGCTGCTGGGTCACCAGCGAGTACGGGCCGGTCGAACGGGCGTGCATCTTGTCGTCGACCAGGTGGTGCAGCTTCAGCATGTGCATGAAGCCGACGGTGACCTTGCGCTCGAATGCTTCGCCGGTACGGCCATCGAACATCGTGACCTGGTTCTTCGACGGGGTCATGCCCAGGTTGGCAGCGATGTCGTCCGGGAAGGCCAGGTCGAGCATGCGGCGGATATCCTGTTCGTGGGCGCCATCGAACACCGGGGTCGCGAACGGCACGCCGCTCTTGAGGTTGTGCGCCAGGCTCAGGATTTCTTCATCGCTGAAGCTGTCCAGGTCTTCCTTGCGGCCGGTTTCGTTGTAGATCTTTTCCAGGAAGATACGCAGCTCTGCCGCCTTTGCCTGCGCCGCCAGCATTTCGCCGATGCGCCAGCCGAGGCCCTTGGCAGCCCAACCGAGGTGGGTTTCCAGGATCTGACCGACGTTCATACGCGACGGAACGCCCAGCGGATTCAGCACGACGTCGGCCGGACGGCCGTCCGCCATGAACGGCATGTCTTCCACCGGCACGATACGCGAGACCACACCCTTGTTACCGTGGCGGCCTGCCATCTTGTCGCCCGACTGCAGGCGGCGCTTGACGGCCAGGTAGACCTTGACCATCTTCTGCACGCCAGGCTGCAGCTCGTCGCCCTGCGTCAGCTTCTTGCGCTTCTCTTCGAAGGCCAGGTCGAACTGGTGGCGCTTCTCGTTGATCGATTCCTTGATCGCTTCCAGCGCGTTCGCAGTGTCGTCGTCGGCCGGACGGATGTCGAACCAGTGGAACTTGTCCAGGTCCGCCAGGTAGTCGGCAGTGATCGCAGCACCCTTCGCCAGCTTCTTCGGACCGCCGTTGACCACTTTACCGATCAGCATGCGCTCCAGACGCTGGAAGGCGTCGCCTTCCACGATACGCATCTGGTCGTTCAGGTCCAGGCGGTAGCGCTTCAGCTCGTCGTCGATGATCTGCTGGGCGCGCTTGTCGCGCTGGATGCCTTCGCGGGTGAACACTTGCACGTCGATGACGGTGCCGACCATGCCCGACGGCACGCGCAGCGAGGTGTCCTTCACGTCCGAGGCTTTTTCGCCGAAGATCGCGCGCAGCAGCTTCTCTTCCGGGGTCAGCTGGGTCTCGCCCTTCGGGGTGACCTTACCGACCAGCACGTCGCCGGCTTGCACTTCGGCGCCGATGTACACGATGCCCGATTCGTCCAGGCGCGCCAGCTGGTTCTCGGCCAGGTTCGAGATGTCGCGGGTGATTTCTTCCGCACCCAGCTTGGTGTCGCGGGCGACCACGCTCAGTTCCTCGATGTGGATCGAGGTGTAGCGGTCGTCCTTGACCACGTTTTCCGAGATCAGGATCGAGTCTTCGAAGTTCAGGCCGTTCCACGGCATGAACGCCACCAGCATGTTCTGGCCGAGTGCCAGTTCGCCCAGGTCGGTCGATGCGCCGTCGGCGATCACGTCGCCGCGGACCACGCGATCGCCCACTTGCACGATCGGACGCTGGTTGATGTTGGTGTTCTGGTTCGAACGGGTGTACTTGATCAGGTTGTAGATGTCCACGCCGACTTCGCCGGCTTGCGCCTCGTCGTCGTTCACGCGGATCACCACGCGGCCCGCATCGATGTAGTCGACCACACCGCCACGCAGTGCCTGCACGGTGGTGCCCGAGTCGACCGCCACGGTGCGCTCGATGCCGGTACCGACGACGGCTTTTTCCGGACGCAGGCAAGGCACGGCCTGGCGCTGCATGTTGGCGCCCATCAGTGCACGGTTCGCGTCATCGTGCTCGAGGAACGGAATCAGCGACGCTGCAACCGACACGATCTGGCCCGGGGCCACGTCCATATACTGGATGCGTTCCGGCGAGACCAGGATGGTTTCGCCTGCTTCACGCGCCGACACCAGTTCGTCGACCAGCTGGCCTTCTTCATTGATCGCGGCGTTTGCCTGCGCAATGATGTAGCGGCCTTCTTCGATCGCCGACAGGTATTCGATCTTGTCGGTCACCTTCGAACCGTCGACCTTGCGGTACGGGGTTTCCAGGAAGCCGTATTCGTTCAGGCGGGCATACAGTGCCAGCGAGTTGATCAGGCCGATGTTCGGGCCTTCAGGCGTTTCGATCGGGCACACGCGGCCGTAGTGGGTCGGGTGCACGTCGCGCACCTCGAAGCCTGCGCGTTCGCGGGTCAGACCGCCCGGGCCAAGAGCCGAGACGCGGCGCTTGTGGGTGACTTCCGACAGCGGGTTGGTCTGGTCCATGAACTGCGACAGCTGCGACGAACCGAAGAATTCGCGGATCGCGGCCGAGATCGGCTTGCTGTTGATCAGGTCGTGCGGCATCAGGTTGTCCGCTTCGGCCTGGCCGAGGCGTTCCTTGACGGCGCGTTCCACGCGCACCAGGCCGGCACGGAACTGGTTCTCAGCCAGTTCGCCGACGCAACGCACGCGGCGGTTGCCCAGGTGGTCGATGTCGTCGACTTCGCCGCGGCCATTGCGCAGCTCGACCAGGATCTTGATCACGGCCAGGATGTCGTCGTTCGACAGGGTCATGTCGCCCACGAGTTCGTCACGGCCGATACGGCGGTTGAACTTCATGCGGCCGACAGCCGACAGGTCGTAGCGTTCCGGGCTGTAGAACAGGCCGTTGAACAGCGCTTCGACCGATTCTTCGGTCGGCGGTTCGCCAGGACGCATCATGCGATAGATCGCCACGCGAGCGGCGGTCTGGTCGGCGGTGTCGTCGGTGCGCAGGGTCTGGGAGATGTAGCCGCCCTGGTCCAGGTCGTTGGTGTACAGGGTCTGGATCGCCGAGACGTTGGCGTCGCGCAGCTTGCCCAGCAGCTCTTCGGTCAGCTCGTCGTTGGCCACGGCGATGACTTCGCCGGTATCCTGGTCGACGATGTTCTTGGCCAGCACGCGGCCCAGCAGGTAGTCTTCCGGCACGGAGATCGACTTGATGCCGGCGGCTTCGATGTCGCGCACGTGCTTGGCGTTGATGCGCTTGTCCTTGGTGACAATGGTCTTGCCCGACTTCGGATCGACGATGTCGAAGCGCGCGACTTCGCCGCGCAGGCGTTCGGACACGAACTCCAGCTCGCCGCCTTCATCGCGGAGATTGAAATTGTCGAAGACGAAGAAGTTCGCCAGGATCTGTTCCGGCGTCATGCCGATGGCCTTCAGCAGGATCGTCACCGGCATCTTGCGGCGGCGGTCGACGCGGAAGAACAGGATGTCCTTCGGGTCGAACTCGAAGTCCAGCCACGAGCCGCGGTAAGGAATGATACGTGCCGAGAACAGCAGCTTGCCCGACGAGTGGGTCTTGCCGCGGTCGTGTTCGAAGAACACGCCCGGCGAGCGGTGCAGCTGGGAGACGATGACGCGCTCGGTACCGTTGATGACGAACGAACCGTTCGTGGTCATCAGCGGCAGTTCGCCCATGTACACTTCCTGCTCTTTCATTTCCTTCACGACCGGCTTGGTCGGCGATTCCTTGTCCAGGATCACCAGACGCACCTTGGCGCGCAGCGGCGACGCGAAGGTAAGGCCACGCTGCTGGCACTCTTTCACGTCAAACGCAGGGTCGCCCAGCACATAGGACAGGAATTCGAGGCGCGCAAAACCATTGTGCGACACGATCGGGAAGATGGAGGTGAAGGCGGACTGCAGGCCTTCATTCTTGCGCACGGAGGGAACGGCGTCCGCTTGCAGGAAATTCTCGTAGGATTCGAGCTGGGTAGCCAGAAGATAGGGAACGTTGTGAACGTTGGCGCGCTTCGCGAACGACTTGCGAATGCGCTTCTTCTCAGTAAATGAGTAGTGCATGGACACTCCGTGAGTGACAGAAAGGATGAGAATTCAGGAATTGCCAGTGGTGGTCGCACCACACGCAAGGCCTGAAGCCTCTGCTTTCCCGTCAGGTGATTAAGACAGCCGTACTGCTGTGTTACGATATTTCCGACTTCTGCTGCTGAGACTACTTTTGTTGCTTATCGGCACCTGACGCAAACGTTTGTTTCAGGGACGACAAAAGAGCCAAAGCCGCATCCCCTCCCTTTCGGCAGGTTTGCAAGCTTTGACTCCCGCGCTGGGCACCCTGGAGTGCCCATTGCAAATGCATTACTTCAGATCGGCCTTGGCGCCAGCTTCTTCCAGCTTCTTCTTAGCGGCTTCAGCTTCAGCTTTCGGCAGAGCTTCTTTCACGGTCTTCGGTGCGCCGTCGACGACGTCTTTGGCTTCCTTCAGACCCAGGCCGGTGATTTCACGGACGGCCTTGATGACGCCGACCTTGTTCGCGCCGACTTCGGTCAGCACGACGTTGAACTCGGTCTGCTCTTCAGCAGCAGCTGCGCCGCCAGCGGCGCCGCCAGCTGCCGGTGC
The DNA here is from genome assembly GCF_020707265.1 of Massilia sp. IC2-477. Taxonomy (GTDB): domain Bacteria; phylum Pseudomonadota; class Gammaproteobacteria; order Burkholderiales; family Burkholderiaceae_D; genus Telluria. Next base: position 3,618 of record NZ_JAJFEQ010000015.1, on the reverse strand, counting down.
TGCCATTGCAGCTGCCGACACGCCGAACTTCTCTTCGAATGCCTTCACCAGGTCGTTCAGGTCCATGACGGACATTTCGCTCACTGCGTTCAGGATATCGTCTTTGCTAATTGCCATTTGAAACTCCAAATATGTTGTGTGTGTAGTTCAGGTTGGTACTTGAGAAAAAAGGCGCGGCTATTAAGCTGCGGCGGTTTCTTCGGCTGCTGGAGCAGCTGCGGAACCTTCGCCTTTTTTCGCTGCCAGGGCAGCCAGACCACGTGCAAAGCCCGAAACCGGTGCCAGCATGACGCCCAACAGCTGCGAGATGAGGACTTCACGGGACGGGATGCTTGCCAACGCGGTAACGCCAGCTACATCGAGCTGCTTACCTGCGTAGTTACCGGCTTTCACGACCAGCTTGTCGTTGGTTTTGGCGAAGTCATTGATGACTTTCGCTGCTGCAACGGCGTCGTCCGAGATCGAATAGATCAGCGGACCGGTCATGGAATCAGCCAGCGGGGCAAACTGCGTGCCTTCGACAGAGCGACGAGCCAGCGTGTTCTTCAGAACACGCAGGTACACGCCCTGGGCACGTGCGGATGCACGGAGCTTGGTCAAGTGAGCAACCTGGATGCCACGGTACTCAGCCACGACGATGGTTTGCGCGGTTGCTACTTTCGCGCTCACTTCTTCGACGACGACCTTTTTGTCATTCAGATTAAGACCCACGGTCAATCTCCTTAAATGATGCAAGCAACAGCGCCTGCATCGGTTCGAACACGGCGTCCGAAGTTAAGAAGCCAATCTGACGCGGATACATTCACGCAGCGTGGACTACAAAACTTGTTCGGGTACACCATCTGCGTTGGGTGGTCTATTAACCTCCGGCTCAACCTCTGCCATCGGCCCAACGGTCTTTGACTGCCTGCCGGAGCGGTGAATTGCCCCGACAGCCCAAAGATGCGCCCTGCGTTGAAGCTGCAGGGACTTAATACGAGAAACTTGGTTCCCGGCCTTCGCCGGGACGACGACCGCGCTTTCGCGCAGTCATCGATTAAGCAGCAGCGATCGAAGCGTGGTCGACGCGGACGCCGGCGCCCATGGTCGACGACAGGGCGACCTTGCGCAGGTACACGCCCTTCGAGGTTGCCGGCTTGGCCTTGTTCAGGGCGTCCAGCAGTGCTGCCAGGTTGGTCTTCAGCTGGTCGTCCGAGAACGACTTGCGGCCGATGGTGGCGTGGATGATACCTGCCTTGTCGGTACGGTACTGGACCTGACCAGCCTTGGCGTTCTTGACGGCGCCAGCCACGTCCGGGGTCACGGTGCCGACCTTCGGGTTCGGCATCAGGCCGCGCGGGCCCAGGATCTGACCCAGGGTACCAACGATACGCATGGTGTCCGGCGAAGCGATCACGATGTCGAACGGCATGTCGCCGGCCTTGACGCGCTCTGCCAGGTCTTCCATACCGACGATGTCGGCGCCGGCTGCTTTGGCAGCTTCAGCCTTGTCGCCCGAAGCGAAGACAGCGACGCGCACGGTCTTGCCGGTGCCTGCTGGCAGGACGACCGAACCGCGGACGACCTGGTCCGACTTCTTCGGATCCACGCCGAGCTGGATCGACACGTCGATCGACTCGTTGAACTTGGCGGTGGCGAATTCCTTGACGATCGACACAGCGTTGTCGAACGCGTAGACCTTGTTGCGGTCCACTTTATCTTTCATTGCTTTAACGCGCTTGGACAGCTTAGCCATTACACACCCTCCACCGTGATGCCCATCGAACGTGCCGAGCCAGCGATGATACGCACTGCGGCGTCCATGTCGGCGGCGGTCAGGTCCGGCTGCTTGGTTTTTGCGATTTCTTCAGCCTGTGCACGGGTCAGCGTGCCAACCTTGTCGGTATGTGGCTTCGGCGAACCCTTGGCGATGCCAGCGGCTTTCTTGATCAGGTAGGTTGCCGGCGGGGTCTTCATCACGAAGGTGAAGGACTTGTCCGCGAAGGCGGTGATCACGACCGGAATCGGCATGCCCGGCTCGAAGCCTTGGGTCTGGGCGTTGAACGCCTTGCAGAATTCCATGATGTTCAGACCGCGCTGGCCCAGTGCCGGGCCGATCGGTGGGGAGGGGTTTGCCTTACCGGCTGCGACTTGCAGCTTGATAAAGCCAATAATCTTCTTTGCCATGTCTGGCTCCTAAGTTGGCATTGAGTAGTAGCGCCCCACCGCTACTACTCTTCGGCGGGGCTCCTCTTACCGGATTCCGCCTTGCTGCTGCGACGCTCCGATTCGGCGTTTTAGACTTTCTCTACCTGCCCGAACTCCAGTTCCACCGGAGTTGCGCGGCCGAAGATGGTGACAGAGACACGCACCTTCGATTTTTCGTAGTTGACTTCTTCGACATTGCCGTTGAAGTCGGTGAACGGGCCTTCCTTGATGCGGACCTGCTCGCCCACTTCGTACAGGACTTTCGGACGCGGCTTTTCGACGCCTTCCTGGACCTGCTGCATGATCTTGTCGATCTCGCGCGCCGGGATTGGCGTCGGCTTGTTCGACTTGCCACCGATGAAACCGGTGACCTTGCTGGTGTTCTTGACCAGGTGCCAGGTCTCGTCCGTCATTTCCATCTCAACCAGGACATAGCCCGGGAAGAAACGACGCTCGGAGACGGCCTTGGTGCCGTTGCGCATTTCGACGACTTCCTCGGTCGGAACCAGGATCTGGCCGAACTGCTGCTGCATGCCGGCGCGCTCGATGCGCTCGGTCAGGGCGCGCATGACGCTCTTTTCCATGCCGGAGTAGACGTGGACGACGTACCAGCGCTTGTTGTTGACCGGGACACTCACGGGAGCCGCACCAGCGTCTTGCGCCGGGTCTTGGCCCGGCGCATTGTCTTGCACGTTTTCGCTCATCAGTTTTTCCATCCCAGGACCAGGTCGTACAATACGAACTCCAACACCTTATCCGTGCCCCACAGGAAAATCGCCGTCACGACCACGAAGGCAAACACGATGCCGGTGATCTGGGTGGCTTCGCGGCGGGTAGGCCACACAACTTTCTTGGTCTCGCGCACCGACTCCTTGGCGAAGTTCAGGAAATCACGACCAGTGGTGGAAGTCCACAAAAGCAGGACAGCAAAAACTAAACCAGCCACGAGGGCGCCGGCGGCGACCAAGGCTGGTTTGTTCTGGCCTTTCAGGTAAAAGAACCCGACAACGCCTGCAATCGTGGCAACTACCGCCAGGGCGACCTTGAACTTGTCATTCGAGGTGCTGACAGTTTGCACGGATTGATTGGACATCTTCTTTTCTTTCGATGCTTGCGCACCAGAATTCGGTGGCAGGGGCGGAGGGAATCGAACCCGCGACCTTCGGTTTTGGAGACCGACGCTCTGCCAATTGAGCTACACCCCTACGAAAACTTCTCGCTGAATCCAGCATTATACATGGCACGCGCGTGCCAGGCAATGCTGTTGGAGGGAAGCGTTGTGACGCTTCCCTCGCGCATCACCTATTAGGCGATGATCTTGGCAACCACGCCGGCGCCGACGGTACGGCCGCCTTCGCGGATTGCGAAGCGCAGACCTTCTTCCATCGCGATCGGAGCGATCAGCTTGACGGTGATCGACACGTTGTCGCC
>NZ_JAJFEQ010000014.1 GCF_020707265.1 Massilia sp. IC2-477 | reverse complement strand
CATCTCATTGCTGAGACAACGCTTAATACTTTTGTGAACATTTGATAATTTAAGTATGCAGCTGAACAAGTCAGCTGGCACCTTCATCAAACGCCCACACTTATCGACTGTTGATTGTTAAAGAACCGTTGTTCTGTACTACCTTGCTGCACCGTACGAAGCGTTGTGTTCGTCAGCAGCAGAGAAGTGAGATTATGCAGTGTTTCGCGTAACTCGTCAACCCCTTGGTTTGCTTCGTTGCAGATTTCTCTGCCGACCTTGCCAACTTAACCATCTGATTTCATTGGACTTTTTCGGTCACGCCTTGCAGCGTCCTGAAGCGGAGGCGAACTATAGCAAACCTGCGGACAGCTCCGCAAGAGCTTGCGCGAACTTTTTTAGAGGAGCCAGTCGATTGGCAAAAACGACAATATCTGGACACCCGCGCGCTGCCACATCGTGGTGCCCGGCTCCTGGTCATGACGACGAACTTTACCCTCGCTGCGCTCGATCCAGTACAGCCTTCCCTGCTCGTCGATGCGGACTTCATAGGCACGCTCCGGCATGCTGTCGTCCAGTGTCTGGTTCAGCCGCCCCGCCATCTGCGGGCTGTCGATGACGAAGCCCATCTCGGTATTCAGGTCGACCGAGCGCCTGTCCATATTGAAGGAGCCGATGAAGACCGTATGGCCGTCGACGCCGAATGTCTTGGCGTGCAAGCTGGAAGCGGAGCTGCCGAAGCGCCCCTTCCCCGTATCGGGCTGCGCCGGCGCCCAGCTGCGGCGCAATTCATATAAGGAGACCCCGGACTCGAGCAGTTCGCGCCGCCACTTCGCATAACCGGCATGCACCGCTGCGACGTCGGTCGCTTCCAGCGAATTGGTCAGCACGCGTACCTGCACCCCGTTGCGGGCGAAGTCGCGCAACGTCCCTGCCGCCGCCTTGCTGGGCACGAAATAAGGCGAGACCAGGTCGACTGCCTTCCTCGGCTCCCCCAGCAGCTTGCGCAGGCCGTCGGCCATGCGCTCTCCCGGCCCGGTCCCGCCCAGCACTTTGGCCGGCGGATCGCTGACCAGGCGCGTGACGCTCCACTCCAGCGGCAGCTCCTGGCGCACCAGCTGCGTCACGAAGGGCGAGGTGGCGATCGCCTCCAGGTAGCGCTGCGCCTCGTCCTGCACGCGGAAAGCGGCAGCCCGTTCGGCCAGCGCCTCGGGACGCTCGGCGCCGTCGGCATCCACCAGTGCCGTGATCGGATAGGCGGACGCGCTGTTCCAGTACTTGTCGAAGTCCTGCGACACCTCGCGCACCACGGGCCCCACCGCCATCACGTCCAGGTCGAGGAACAGCATGTCGCCGGCGGCGCCGAAGTATTCGTTGCCGATATTGCGGCCGCCGACGATCGTCGCCTGGTTGTCTACGGTGAAGGACTTGTTGTGCATGCGGCGATTGAGCCGGCTGAAGTCGGTGAGATAACCGAGCATGCGCCAGCGCCGCATGCCAAAGGGATTGAACAGGCGGACCTCGATGTTGGGATGGCGGTCGAGGGCGGCGAGGACGGGATCGAGCCCGCCGGTATTGTTATCGTCCAGCAGCAGGCGCACGCGCACGCCGCGCGCGGCGGCGCTGCGCAGCGCGTCCAGCATCAGGGTGCCGGTCAGGTCGTTGCGCCAGATGTAGTACTGGACGTCGAGGCTGCGCTGGGCGCTGTGGGTGAGCAGCACGCGGGCCGCGAAGGCATCGCGCCCGTCGACCAGGGGATAGACGCCGGAGCGCCCGGGATGCGCGGCCGCCAGCGGCGCGAGCGCCTGGCCAAGCGGCGTGGCTGCAGTATCCTCCAGCGCCACGCTGCCGCTGCGCTGCCCGAGCGGCGGCAGCGCGCTGCAGCCATACACCGCGACGGCGACGACGATCAAGGCCGCCGTGCCCCGCCGCAGCGCCGTCTTCATGTTCACATGCCTTCGAAGTTCGGCTTGCGCTTCTCGAGGAAGGCCGACATGCCTTCTTTTTGCGCAGGGGTGCCGAAACCGGCGTGGAAGTAGCGGCGCTCGTAGCGCACGCCTTCGGTCAGAGGCATCTGGTAGGCCTGGTTGACGCAGTCCTTGATCTGCATGGCGACCGAGACCGGCATGTCGGCGATGCCCTGGGCGATCTTGATCGCCTCTTCCATCACGCTGTCGGCCGGGTACACGCGCGACACCAGGCCGGTGCGCTCGGCTTCGGCGGCGTCGATCATGCGGGTGGTGAGCAGCATGTCCATCGCCTTCGACTTCGAGATGGCGCGCGGCAGGCGCTGGGTGCCGCCGGCGCCCGGGGTCACGCCGACCTTGATTTCCGGCTGGCCGAACTTGGCGTTGTCCGCCGCGACGAGGAAGTCGCACATCATGGCCAGTTCGCAGCCGCCGCCCAGGCAGTAGCCCGACACCACGCCGACCACGGGTTTGCGGATGTTGAGGATGTGCTCCCAGTTGCGGCCGATGTAGTTGCCCGGGTAGGTGTCCGCCGCATAGGTGTAGTTCGCCATGGCTGCGATGTCGGCGCCGGCGGCGAAGACCTTGTCGCTGCCGGTAAGGACGATCACGTTGACCGCCGGGTCGGCATCGAACTTGTGGAGCGCGTCACCCAGCTCGTTCATCATGTTGTCGTTCAGCGCATTCATCGCCTTCGGACGGTTCAGGCGGATCACGACGACCTTGCCGTGGTTTTCGATCAGCAGATCTGCATATTCCATGTGACATTCCTTTTGTGAGCTTGGACGGATTGCCCGGATTGTAACGTCTCGCGCCCCAGCAAACACGGTATGATTATTTGTTCAGCAATATTCTGTGCGAGATCACCATTCCTCCGTTTGTCACCCACTGGCTCCAGCGGCGCATCCCGGCCGATTCGGTGATGCGCAAGGCGGACTTCCGCCGCTTCTGGTTCAGCAGCATCCTGGCCCACTTCGGCGCCCAGATCACGCTCCTGGCCCTCCCGATTTGCGCGGTGCTGATGCTGCATGCGACGCCGGCCCAGATGGGGACCCTGGCCGCCTTCGAGTCGCTCCCCTTCCTGCTGTTCGGACTCCCCTCAGGCGTACTGCTCGACCGCAGCCGGCGCCTGCCGGTGATGATGGCCAGCGACCTGATGGTGGCGATCGCGCTCGCCAGCGTGCCGCTGGCCTGGTGGCTCGGCGTCCTGAACCTGCCCTGGCTGTACGCGGTCGGCTTCGTGATCGGCGCCGGCCACGTGGTCGGCGGCAGCGCCGAACAGGTGTTCCTCACCTTCCTGGTCGGGCGCGATGGCCTGGTCGACGCGCAATCGAAGTTCGCGGCCACCGAATCGGCTGCGCGGGTGGTCGGCCCCGGCATGGCGGGCGGCCTGGTGCAGTTGCTGGGCGCGCCGATCGCGATCCTGTGCAACGTGGCCGGCTTCATCGTCTCGCTGCTCAACCTGCGCCGCATCCGGACGCGTGAACCGCAGCCGCCGCCATCGAACGCCCACCCGCTGCGCGACATCCAGGAAGGACTGGTCTTCGTGTGGCGCCAGCCGCTACTGCGTACCCTGGCCTGGGTCTCGGCCTGCTGGCACCTGCTGTTCTATGGCTATACCGCCCTGCACGTGATCTTCGCCACCCGCGTGCTCGGCATGAGCGCGGGCACGATGGGGATGGCGAACATGCTCGGCGGCCTCGGCGTGCTGGCGGCTTCGCTGCTGGTCAAGCCGCTGTCGAAGCGCTTCGGCACCGGCGGCGGCATCCTGGTCGGCTTGTGCGTGTCTGCGCTCGGCTTCGCCCTGGTGCCGGCGATCCCGGCGGCGCTGTTCGGCAGCGCAGGCTGGACCGTGGCCGCCTATGCGATGGTGGTGTTCTGGATCGACTGCGGCGCGACCCTGTTCTTCGTGCCCTATATCGCGCTGCGCCAGCGCGTGACGCCCGACGCAGTCTTGGGCCGGATGGTGGCGACCATGCGCGCGCTCACCGTGGCGGCGGCGCCGCTGGGCGCCCTGCTGGCGGGCGCACTGGGCGAAGGTTTCGGCGTGCGCGAAGGCCTGGGCTGCATCGCGGTCGGCGCCCTGCTGCTGGCTGCCGGCGGCGTGTTCGGTACGCGCCTGAAGGAAGCGAAGGAGTGAGTGTTCAGGGAGCTGGGCGCGGCAGCAGCACCCACACCTGGCCGCGCTGCTTCATCTTGCCGGCCCGGTCCATCGCGTCCGGCCCGAAGCCGTAGAAGAAGTCGGCGCGCACGGCGCCGCGGATCGCACCGCCCGTATCCTGCGCCATCATCAGGCGCTGCATCGGCACCTCGCTTGCTGCCTCCGTCGTCGCCAGGAACAGCGGCGCACCCAGCGGGATGAAAGACGGGTCGATCGCCACCGAGCGCCCAGGAGTCAGTGGCACGCCTAACGCCCCCTTCGGCCCGAGCGACGGGTCGGGCAGCTTCTCTTCCCGGAAGAAGATATAGCTGGGATTCACGTTGAACAGCTCCTGGCGCCGGCCCGGATTGGCCGCGATCCAGGCGCGGATGCCCTGGGCCGTGGCCTGCTCCGCGGTAAGTTCGCCCTGCTCCACCAGCCAGCGGCCGATGGTCTTGTAGGGATGGCCGTTCTGGTCGGCGTAGGCCACGCGCACCGTTTCGCCATTCTCGAACTGGACCCGGCCCGAACCCTGCACCTCGAGGAAGAAGGCTTCGACCGGATCGTTCACCCACAGCAGCTCCTTGCCGCTGAGCGGCGCACGCGCGATCTCGGCGCGGCTGCTGTACGGGACCACGGTCTTGCCCGACAGGCGCCCGCGCAGGCGCATGCCTTTCAGCTGCGGATACACGCTGCCCAGGTCGACGGTGAGCAGGTCGTCCGGCACCCGGTAGAGCGGCGTCTGGTAGGCCCCGCCGCGCTTGCGCGAACCGTAGAGCATGGCCTCGTAGTAGCCGGTGATCAGGCCGCTGTCGGCGCCATCGGCGGCGCGCACCAGGTTGGGCACGAACCAGGTCTCGAAGAAGCGCCGCACCGCGCCGGCGTCGCCTGCATCGACGGCGCGGGCGGCGGCGCACACCGCTTTCCAGTCCGCCTTGCCGTTCAGCCCCCGGCACGACTGCAGGAAGGCCGGCATGGCCTGGCGCAGGTCGTCCTGTTCCCAGCCCGGCAGCGCGGCGAAGGTGGTCGGCGTCATCAGGGGAACAGGGGCAGGCGGCTGCGCAGGCTGGACTGGCGGCGCGGGCTGCTCCGGTACGTAGACCGGCCCCACCGGCGGCGGCATTCGCACCGGCTCGGCCGGTTTGGCGGGCGGCTGCGGCGGCGTGGTCGAGCAGGCGGCCAGCAAGGAGACGAGGACCAGCGAAGCGGTTACACTGCGGCGTGTTGAAAGCATAAGGACCGATATGTGGATCTTGATGGTGGAAGCCGGTGTGGCGCTGTTCCTGCTCGTGTTTATCGTCTGGTGGACCATGTTCGCCGGCCGCAAGGACGTGCGCGATGACCCGGCGCAGGAACAGCAGAAACAGCGCGAGGACGAGCAGTAACAGGTCTTAGTGCAGCGCCCCTGGCTGGGCCAGCACGAATTCCGGGATCGGGGCCTCGAAACGGTGCCCGTCCTCGGCCACGCAGAAGAACTCGCCGTGCATCGAGCCCTGCGGCGTCGCGACCTGGGTGCCGCTGGTGTATTCGAACTGCTGGCCTGGCTGCAGCAGCGGCTGGTGACCGACCACGCCCAAGCCGCGCACTTCCTGCACCCGGCTGCTGGCGTCGGTGATGACCCAGTGACGCGAGATCAGCTGGGCGGCGATGCTGCCCGTGTTCCTGATCGTGATGGTGTAGCTGAACACGAACTGGTCCCGGTCCGGGTTGGACTGTTCCGGCAGGTACTGGGTCCTGACGGAGACAGCGAATTCATAGGCGGGCATGGACATTCCTTGCGTGATCGTCAATATTGGTGGAAGCGCCACGGGGCGCAGACGGCAATCATACCGCGCGCCGTCCTTCGGCGTGGTTCGGCAGCAGCGGATGGGGCCTCATCGGCGTAAAATAGCGGATTCCCTTTATTAGCTCGTCCGCCATGACCACCTACCGCATCGCCCCCAGCATCCTGTCCGCCGATTTCGCCCGACTGGGCGAGGAAGTGCGCAATGTCGTCGCCGCCGGCGCCGACATCATCCACTTCGACGTGATGGACAACCACTACGTCCCGAACCTGACCATCGGTCCGCTGGTATGCCAGGCGATCCGCCCGCACGTGCAGGTGCCGATCGACGTGCACCTGATGGTCAAGCCGGTCGACCGCATCATCCCGGACTTCGCCAAGGCCGGCGCCAACATCATTACCTTCCACCCGGAAGCGTCGGAACACATCGACCGCACCCTGCAGCTGATCCGCGATAACGGCTGCAAGGCCGGCCTGGTGTTCAACCCGCACACGCCGCTGCACTACCTCGAGCACGTGATGGACAAGATCGACATGATCCTGATTATGTCGGTGAACCCGGGCTTCGGCGGCCAGTCCTTCATCCCGCAGGCACTGAAGAAGATCGCGCTGGCGCGCCGCATGATCGACGAATCGGGCCGTGACATCATGCTGGAGGTCGATGGCGGCATCAAGGCCGACAACATCGCGGAAGCTGCCGCCGCTGGCGCCGATACCTTTGTCGCCGGCTCGGCGATCTTCGGCAAGCCGGACTACAAGGCGGTAATCGACGCGATGCGCGGCGAACTGGCCAAGGTCGGCAAGTAATGCGGGCCGGCGCCGCGGCGATCAAAGCCGCCATCATCGACCTGGACGGCACCATGCTCGACACGGTGCCCGACTTCGAGGCGGCCCTGAACGGCATGCGCGCCGACCTGGGTCTCGGCCCGATCACGCAAGCGACCATCAAGCCGCTGGTCGGCAAGGGCTCCGAAAAACTAGTGCGCGACGCGCTGCTGCTCGACTGGGATGCGGCGCGCGTGGACGCCGTGTTCGACGAGGCGCTGGCCGGCTACCAGCGCCACTACCTCGCCATCAATGGCGATCGCAGCACGCTGTTCGACGGCGTGATCGAAGGCCTCGCGGCGATGAAGGAACAGGGCCTGCGCCTGGCCTGTGTCACCAACAAGCCGCTGGCCTTCACCACACCGCTGCTGGCGCAGAAAGGCCTGGCGACGTGGTTCGAGCTGGTCTACGGCGGCGACTCCTTCCCGAAGAAGAAGCCGGACCCGATGCCGCTGCTGGGCGTCTGCAGCGCGTTCGATCTGGCGCCATCGCAGGTGGTGGCGATCGGCGATTCGTCCAACGACGCGGAAGCCGCGCGCGCGGCGGGTTGTTTTGTGCTCACAGTGCCATATGGTTATAACCACGGACGGCCTGTACAAGAAATTAATTCTGATGGTATAGTGGGTTCGCTGTTTGAAGCAGCCGCGCTGGTATCTGCGCATAACCACACCGCAAAATAAGTCATCTATACATGTTTTTCACCAAAAAACACACTGTCAACCAGACCGGCGCCCTTGAGGCCTGGCTGTGGCGACGCTGGCAATCCTGGGCTAACTGACCCGTCTTGATTGCTGTCGGCCGCGTGCGTCCGACAGGTTTTTTGAAGTGAACCACCGCCCTCTCCTCCCCTGGGCGGTCTGGAGACAAGCATGACCGAACTCGAATTTAAATCGCTGGCCAACCAGGGCTACAACCGCATTCCCCTGATCGCGGAAGCCTTTGCCGACCTCGAAACCCCGCTCACGCTGTACCTCAAGCTGGCCCAGTCCCAGCAGACCGGGAAGAACACCTTCCTGCTCGAATCAGTCGTCGGCGGCGAGCGCTTCGGCCGCTATTCCTTCATCGGCCTGCCGGCGTCGACCCTGATCCGCAGTACCGGCAAGCGCCTCGACGTGGTGAAGAACGGTGAAGTGATCGAGACCTTCGAGGGCAATCCGCTCGAATTCATCGAGCAGTACCAGTCGCGCTTCAAGGTCGCGCTGCGCCCGGGCATGCCGCGCTTCTGCGGCGGCCTGGCCGGCTACTTCGGCTACGACACCGTGCGCCACATCGAGCGCAAGCTGGAGAACAGCTGCCCGCCGGACGAACTGGGCCTGCCGGACATCCAGCTGATGCTGACCGAAGAGCTGGCGGTGATCGACAACCTGTCGGGCAAGCTGTACCTGATCGTATATGCCGATCCGTCCCATCCGGAAGCCTATGGACGTGCGCGCCAGCGCCTGAAGGACCTGCGCGTGATGCTGCGCCGGAGCGTGGATGCGCCGGTGACCTCGAGCTCGGTGCGCACCGAAGCGGTACGCGACTTCAGCAAGGAAGACTATCTGAAGGCGGTGGCGCGCGCCCACGAATACGTGATGGCGGGCGACCTGATGCAGGTGCAGATCGGCCAGCGCATTCGCAAGCCCTACGTCGATTCGCCGCTGTCGCTGTACCGCTCGCTGCGTTCGCTGAATCCCTCGCCCTACATGTACTACTACAACTTCGGCGACATGCAGATCGTCGGCGCCTCGCCGGAGATTTTGGTGCGCAACGAAGCCCTGCCCGAGGGCGGCAAGAAGGTCACGCTGCGTCCGATCGCCGGCACCCGCCCGCGCGGCGCCACGCCGGAGCGCGATACCGAACTGGCGGCCGAGCTCCTGTCGGATCCGAAGGAGATCGCCGAGCACGTGATGCTGATCGACCTGGCGCGCAACGACATCGGCCGTATCGCCGAAACCGGCAGCGTGCAAGTCACCGACCGCATGGTCATCGAGAAGTACTCGCACGTGCAGCACATCGTCTCGAACGTGGAAGGCAAGCTGAAAGACGGCATGTCCAACCTCGACGTACTGCGCGCCACCTTCCCGGCCGGGACCCTGACCGGCGCGCCGAAAGTGCGCGCGATGGAAGTGATCGACGAACTCGAACCGGTCAAGCGCGGCATCTATGGCGGCGCCTGCGGCTACCTCTCCTTTGGCGGCGAGATGGACGTGGCGATCGCGATCCGCACCGGCGTGATCAAGGACGGCAACCTGTACGTGCAGGCCGCGGCCGGCATCGTGGCCGACTCCATCCCCGAGATGGAATGGCAGGAAACGGAAAACAAGGCGCGCGCAGTGCTGCGCGCGGCCGAACAGGTGCAAGACGGCCTGGATGGGGAGTTCTGACATGCTGCTAATGATCGACAACTACGACTCGTTCACCTACAACATCGTCCAGTATTTCGGCGAACTGGGCGAGGACGTGCGCACCGTGCGCAACGACGAAATCACGTTGAAAGATATCGAAGCGATGGCGCCCGAGCGCATCTGCATCTCGCCGGGCCCGAAGGCGCCCAAGGATGCCGGCCTCTCGCTCGACATCCTGCGCGAATTCAAGGGCAAGCTGCCGATCCTGGGCGTGTGCCTCGGCCACCAGGCGATCGGCGAAGCCTTCGGCGGCAATGTGATCCGCGCCAAGCAGGTCATGCACGGCAAGACCTCGCTGATCGCCCACACTGGCGAAGGCGTGTTCAAGGGCTTGCCGAGTCCCTTCACCGTGATCCGCTACCACTCGCTGGCAATCGAGCGCGCCTCGCTGCCGGACTGCCTGGAAGTGACGGCGTGGACCGACGACGGCGAAATCATGGGCGTGCGCCACAAGGAGTACGACATCGAAGGGGTGCAGTTCCATCCCGAGTCGATCCTGTCGGAACACGGCCACGCGCTGCTGAAGAATTTTCTCGAGCGCTGACGTTTACCGCCAGCCTCAAGACCGTCGTTCCGGCGAAGGCCGGAACCCAATTTTCCAAGAGTAGCCACACTGTTCGAGCTAGTGGTACGCAATGAACTTGGATTCCGGCCTTCGCCGGAATGACGGGATAAAGCTGCGGGCCGAGCGATACGCAAACGACATTCACATACTGGAACCGCCATGCCGATCACTCCACAAGAAGCCCTGCTGCGCTGTATCGAACACCGTGAGATCTTCCACGACGAGATGCTGCACCTGTTCCGCCAGATCATGTCAGGCGAGATGTCGCCGACCATGGTGGCGGCCCTGACCATGGGCCTGCGCGTCAAGAAGGAAACCATCGGCGAGATCACCGCCGCCGCGCAGGTGATGCGCGAATTCTCGACCAAGGTGCCGATGGCCGACACCACCAACCTGCTCGACATCGTCGGCACGGGCGGCGACGGCGCGAACACCTTCAACATCTCGAGCGCCTCGATGTTCGTTGCCGCAGCCGCCGGTGCGCGCGTGGCCAAGCACGGCGGCCGCAGCGTCTCGTCGTCGAGCGGCAGCGCCGACCTGATCGAGTCGCTCGGCGCCCAGATCGACCTGAAACCCGAACAGATCGCCCAGTCGATCGCCCAGACCGGCATCGGCTTCATGTTCGCCCCGAACCACCACGCCGCCATGAAGCATGTGGCGCCGGTGCGCCGCGAACTGGGCGTGCGCAGCATCTTCAACATCCTGGGTCCGCTGACCAACCCGGCCGGCGCCCCGAACATCCTGATGGGCGTGTTCCACCCCGACCTGGTCGGCATCCAGGTGCGCGTGCTGCAGCGCCTCGGCGCCCAGCATGCAATGGTGGTCTGGGGCCGTGACAACATGGACGAAGTCTCGCTCGGCGCCGGCACCCTGGTCGGTGAACTCGTCGACGGCGAGATCCGCGAATACGAGATCCATCCGGAAGACTTCGGCATGTCGATGATCTCGAGCCGCAACCTGAAAGTGGCCAACACCGCGGAGTCGAAAGAGCGGGTACTGGAAGCGCTGCGCGGCGAAGCCGGTCCGGCCACCGATATCGTGGCGCTCAACGCCGGCACCGCGCTGTATGCGGCCGGGGTTGTTTCGTCGATCGAGGAAGGACTGGCGAAAGCCCGTGCTACGATCGCGTCCGGCGCGGCCCTGGCCAAACTCGAGCAATTCGTCACCGTCACGCGCCAGCTCGGCGGCCACCTTCAATAAGAGGACCCAGCATGTTCGGAATCCATGACCTGCCCCTGTTCATTCTTTCCGGACTGCTCCTGAACATCATGCCGGGGCCGGATTCGCTCCTGATCATGACCCGCAGCGCAACCCAGGGCTGGCGCGCCGGCGTCGCTGCCGCCTTCGGCATCGGCACCGGCACCCTGGTGCACATCTTCGCGGCCGCACTGGGCCTGTCCGCGGTGCTGGCCACGTCGGCGACCGCCTTCACGGTGGTGAAGCTGCTCGGCGCGGCCTACATCCTGTGGATGGCGTTGGGACTGCTGCGCAGCCGCAAAGCCGAAGGCACGGCGGCGGCGCCGGTGCTGCCAGCGCTCCCCTACCGGAAGATCTTCGCGCAGGGCTTCCTGACCAATGTCCTCAATCCGAAGGTCGCCGTGTTCTTCCTGGCCTTCGTCCCGCAGTTCATCGACGCCGACGCACCGAACAAGGCGCTGGCCTTCATCATCCTCGGCTGCATCTTCAACTTCAACGGCATGCTGTGGTGCAGTGCGCTGGCGCTCACCACCGCCAAGGCCAGCGAGCGCATCAAGCTCAACCCGACCGTCTCGCTGTGGCTCAACCGCGTCACCGGCGGCCTGTTCGTCTGGCTGGGCGTGAAACTCGCACTGTCCAAGCAACACTAAGGTTTTCCATGTCCGACATCCTGAACAAAATCCTGGCCGTCAAGGCCATTGAGGTGGCCGCTGCGAAGAAGCAGCGCGACCTGCCAAGCCTGCGCCGCGACGTGGAAAGCGACGCCGAGGCGCGCCGGGGCATCCGCGGCTTCGAGAACAGCCTGCGCAAAAAAATCGCCGCAGGCCAGGCCGGCATCATCGCGGAAGTGAAGAAGGCCTCGCCCTCGAAAGGCGTGCTGCGTCCCGACTTCCAGCCGGCCGCGATTGCGCAGAGCTATGCGGCGCACGGCGCGGCCTGCCTATCGGTGCTGACCGACGTGCAGTTCTTCCAGGGTTCGGAAGCTTACCTGCGCGAGGCGCGCGCCGCCTGCACCCTGCCCGTCATCCGCAAGGACTTCATCGTCGATCCCTACCAGGTGTACGAGGCGCGCGCGATGGGCGCGGATGCGATCCTGCTGATCGTGTCGGCACTGGACCACGGCCTGATGGCGGAACTGGAAGCCTGCGCCATGGAGCTGGGCATGGACGTGCTGGTCGAGGTGCACGACGGCGACGAGCTGACCGCGGCGCTGAAGCTGAAAACGCCCCTGCTGGGCATCAACAACCGCAACCTGCGTACTTTTGAGGTCTCGCTCGACACCACGCTCGGCCTGCTGCCGCGCATTCCGGCCGAGCGCCTGGTGGTGACCGAGTCCGGCATCATGGGGCCGGCGGACGTGAAGCGCATGCGCGACGCCGACGTCCACGCCTTCCTGGTCGGCGAAGCCTTCATGCGCGCGCCCGATCCTGGTGTGGAACTGCAGAGACTGTTCGGCTAGCGCGGGCAAGACAAGATACGGAACTCCGGATGATGAGCAGCGTCGAAGTTAAGCGCCCCCGAGGCGCCAACCTGCGACGCTCCTTCATCCGCCATGAACATTTCTCTTCGCAGTAAAGCGCAGCTCCCCCTGCTGGCCGCCCTGGCCGGATGCGCCAGCCCGCCGCCCGTCCCCGTCGAAGAACGCAGCACGGTCGCCGTCAAAGAGGCGGTGGCGCCGACGCCGGCACCCGCGCCGCCGCCATCACTCACCCTCGACGCCTACAAGGCGAATGTGGCGCGCCACATCCTCGATCGCAATGCCGACCGCAGCTTCAGCGGACGCCTGCCGCCCATGCTGCCGGCCGTGGTCGTGGTCAGCATCACGGTGGACCGCGATGGCCAGCTGACCGACGTACAGGTGCAGCGCTCGCGCGACCCCGATGCCTCGCGCGTGGCGCTGGCCTCGATGCTGCGCAGCGGTCCCCTCCCCCGCCCGCACGGACTGCTTGCCGCGAACAGCAAGGCGATCACCTTTTCGGAAACCTTCCTGTTCGACCGCGATTACCGCTTTCAACTGCGCTCTCTCGCTGGCCCACAATAATCGATTGGAGAAATATCGAAAATGCGCGTTGAGTAAGCGATTATCCGATCTTTATTCATGATCCATAAAAATGTTGCAATGGGGACACAAATAGTTTGGAATCGCCGGTTGTCTATAGCGTGAGTGTACTTTATGCATTACTGTGCCCAACGGTGCATATCCTTCATTGCACCGATAACGAAAAACCAGAATAGGGCCTGAAATGAATAAGTTTATCTCCATGTGCGGCGCGGTTGTCGTCGCCTTCGCGGTGAGCGGATGCGCGAGCGTCGGAAGTGAGTCGCTGCGTAAAGAAACCGAAAGCTCGGTCGCACAGAAAATCGTGCAAGGCAAAACCACGAAATCCGAAATTCGTGCGATGTTCGGATCGCCTACGAAAACGACTTTTACCGATGGTGGCCTGGAAGTCTGGAACTACGATTTTACGAACGTATCGGCTGACGCAATCAGCTATGTTCCGATCGTGAATCTGTTTGGCGCTAGCGCAAGTGGCAAGAAGAAAGAACTCGTCGTCCTGTACGACACCGATAGTATCGTGAAACGTTTTTCGATGAGCGAAGCCGACGTCACGCAAAAGACGGGCCTGTTCAACAATTAAGCATGTGTCCGACTTGACTACCGCCCCGCCGGTAGTCAAGTCTCTTCTCTGCAACCGCCGCAAGCGCGACTGTCCGTGTGATGGCTCGGCTATTGGTCCGTTCTCGGAACGGCAAGCACGTCTACACAGGAATGCAGCGTTCCTCTCCTATTCTCAGCGCCCCAGCACATTCAGCACCGCCAGGCTCATGGCCTGCGCCGCCGTCTTGATCGACGGTTCCGGCACCGGCGCGTAGAACGGCGAATGGTTGAAGGCGATCGGCTTGCCACCTTCGCGCTCGGCCTCCGCCACCGCTTTCGGATCGTAGACGCCGGTGAAGAAGAACATCGACGGCACGCCTTCGTTGACGAACAGCGAGAAGTCCTCGCTGGCGGTCATGGCCGGCATGCGCTGGGCGTTGGCGGCGCCGAAGGCGTCCTTGAACACGGCTTCGGTCTTCTGCACCAGCGCGTCGCTGTTGACGATGGCCGCCCCGCCGCTGATCAACTGCACGTCGGGCGCCGGCGCGCCGGCCATCGCCGCGGACGCATTCGCCACGCGGCGCACGCCATCGAGCAGCTTGGCGCGCACGGCCGGGCTGTAGGAACGGATGGTGCCGCGCACCTGCACGCTGTCCGGGATGATGTTGCCGACGGTGCCACCCTGGATCGCGCCGATGGTGACGACGCCGAACTCCTTCGGATCCTTCTCGCGGCTGACCACGGTCTGCACGTCCACCACAAAGCGCGCGGCAATGGTGATCGGGTCGACCGACTTGTCGGGCGCCGAGCCGTGGCCGCCGCGGCCCTTGAACACGATCTCGATCGCGTCCGAGTTGGACGAGACCGGTCCGGAATTGAAGCCCACCGTGCCGTAGGCCAGCGGCCAGGAATGCAGGGCAAAGGCGTAGTCCGGTTTCGGGAAGCGCTTGAACAGGCCGTCGTCCAGCATCGCTTTTGCACCGGACACGATTTCTTCGGCCGGCTGGGCGATGAACACGAGCGTGCCCTTCCACTTCGCCTTCATCTCGGCCAGCGTGCGTGCGGCGCCCAGCCAGCCTGCCATGTGCACGTCGTGACCGCAGCTGTGGGTGACGAAGCTTTCGCGGCCATCGCTGACCGCCTTCGCGCGGCTGGCGTACGGCAAGCCGGTCTTCTCTTCCATCGGCAGGCCGTCCATCTCGGTGCGCACCAGCACGGTGGGGCCGGCGCCATTCTTCAGGACCGCCACGATGCCGGTCTTGCCGACCTTTTCCGTCACCTCGAAGCCGAGCTTGCGCATCTCCGCCGCCAGCTTGCCGGCGGTGCGGACTTCCTGGAAGGCGATCTCGGGATTGGCGTGCAGGTCTTTGTAGACCGTGTCGAGCCAGGGGTACATGCCATTGACCCGGGTGTTGATGTCGGATTTGAGGGGAGCGGAGACCTGGGCTAGTGCGGAAGCGGTAGTGAGGGACAGGACGGCGGCGATCAGGGTGGATTTCAAGGGAGCCTCAGTGCAGGTACGGGTGGAACGCGCGGTCGGCACAGCCGACCACCCTACAAGAACAACACGGCGGCAGCGCCGCCGTACACATTACACGCTGCTTGGGCGCTTCAATGCGGTCGACTTCTTTCCCGCCACCGCCTGCGACAGGGTGATGCCCGGCACGCGGTCGCCCTGCAGGGTCACGTCGAATTCCATCAGCTCGTCGCGGCGGAAGGCATGGACCTTGAGCTTGTCGCCGACGCGGTAGCGGCACAGCAGCGTGTCCACGTTCGACGGGTTGCCGTTGACGCGCAGGCCGTCGATCGCGATCACCACGTCCTGCGCCGACAGGCCGGCGCGGTGCGCGGCGCCGCCTTCGTGGACCTGGTTCAGCTTGGCGCCCAGCGGGTCGCGGCCGATGTTGGCATCGAACGAAGGCTTGCCGCCCTTGCGCTCGTCCACCAGCTTGACGCCGAAGGGGGCGTACAGCTTGGCCAGCGGCAGGTCTTCGGTGCCGCGCACCCAGCGTTCGAACTGGGAGCGCAGGCGGGTGCCCGCCACTTCGTCGAAGACCGCCTCGACCTCCGCCTCGGTGACGCCGCGGCCCGCGCCATCATAGAAATCGCGTCCGAAACGCTCCCACAGCGCCCGCATCACGTCGTCCAGCGACTTCGCGCCGCTGGTCTTGGCACGGATGGTCAGGTCGAAGGCCAGGCCGATCAGCGAACCCTTGGTGTAGTAGCTGATGATGGCATTCGGCGAATTCTCGTCCTGGCGGTAGTACTTGCTCCAGGCGTCGAAGCTGGACTCGGCCACGCTCTGCTTCAGGCGTCCGCTGCCACGCAGCACGCCGCCGACGGTCTTGGACAGCAGCTTGAAATAGGTCGCTTCGCCGATGATCCCGGCGCGTACCAGCATCAGGTCGTCGTAGTAGCTGGTGAAGCCCTCGAACAGCCAGAGCAATGGGGTGTAGTTCTCGACCTGCAGGTCGTAGGGCGCGAACGCGGCCGGCTTGATGCGCTTGACGTTCCAGGTGTGGAAGTACTCGTGGCTGCACAGGCCCAGGAAGCGCAGGTAGCCCTCGCCCGGTTCGGCGCTCTTTGGCGCCGCCAGGCTGGGCAGGTCGGCGCGCGCGCAGATCAGGGCGGTCGAGGCGCGGTGCTCGAGGCCGCCGTAACCGTCGCCGACCGCCATCGTCATGAACACGTAGCGGTCCATCGGCGCGCGTTTGGCCTCCGGCTCGAAGAAGGCGATCTGGGTTTCGCAGATGGCTTTCAGGTCGGCCTGCAGGCGCGCCATGTCGAGGTTGGGCACGCGGCCCGTGATCACGATGTCGTGCGGGATGCCGTGCGCCTTGAAGGTGGCCAGCTCGAAGTCGCCCATCTCGACCGGGTGGTCGATCAGCTCGTCGTAATTGGCCGCTACGTAGGTGCCGAAGCCATAGCGCTTGGCGCCCAGTTCCTTCATCGCGGTGGCCACGCGCCAGCTTTTCGCCAGCGGGTCGCCGGGGCGCTGGATGTCGACCTGGTGGGCAAGCGCTTCCTGCCCTGCCACGCGCAGGAACACGCTGGTGCCGTTGAAGAAGCCGTGGGTCTGGTCGAGGTGGGCGGCGCGCACCGACAGGTCCCAGGCATAGACCTCGTAGTGCAGGGTCAGCGGACCGGCCACGCGCGCGGCACGCCACGAGTGCTTGTCCAGCTTGGTGAGCAGGACGTCCTGGCCGGCGCTCTCAGCGCGGATGCGCACGATGTTGCGGGCGAATTCGCGGATCATGTAGCTGCCCGGAATCCATGCGGGCAGTGCGAACACCTGCCCTTCCGGATCGGGCGCCGCCACCGTCACCGTGACATTGAACAGGTGCCCGGCCAGGTCCTTCGGCACGATGGTGTACAGGATGGCGGGCTGCTCGGGCTTCTTTTTAGGGGAAGGTTTTTTCATATTGTTTGGGTGCTCATGCGGCAATGGTTGCGTCCTAGTGTAATCGCATTCACCAGGACTGGAAACAATCGCATGCATATGTCATGCCAGCAGATCCGAAGGAGTGTCGATGTCGCGCAGGATGCCCGGATCGTCGACGACGAGCTCGGTGACCGGACAGGTTTGCAGCAGCCGGCGCGCGCCCTGGTCTCCGCCCAGCGCCAGCAGCGCATCGCGATGTTCGGCTCCGAAAGCCACCGGATTGCCGCGCCGTCCGCCATGGGTCGGCACGGCGATACCGGCGCCGTCAAATACGGCGTCGCGCAGCGCGGCCAGCGTGGATTCCCGGACGTAGGGCATGTCGCCGAGCGCCACCAGCCAGCCCTCGGCCGGCAGCGAATGGCGGATGGCCTGCACCAGCGAGGCGCCCATGCCGGTATCGGCCTCGGGGCAGATGGCGACGTCGCAGCCAAGCGCGCGCAGGATGGCGGCGACGCCGCCGTCGTCGGGCGGGACGACCGCGATCACGCGCGGGACACAGGAAAGGAGATGGCGGGCGCTGGCGGCGACCACGAGGTCGCCGCCGGGCAGCTGCTGCAGCAGCTTGTTGCGCCTGCCCTCGGGATCGAAGCGGCGCCCCCGGCCGGCGGCAAGCAGGATACCGGCCAGTTTCATGGCCTTACGCCGTGGCCAGGTCGAAAGGCAGCTTGCGCAGGCGCTTGCCGGTCAGCCGGAACACGGCATTGGCAAAGGCCGGCGCCAGCGGCGGCAGGCCCGGTTCGCCGATGCCCGTGGGCGGGTCGTTCGAGGGCACGATGTGGACCTCGACCTGCGGCATCTCGTGGTGACGGGCCACCACATAGTCGCCGAAGTTCTGCTGCTCGACCACGCCATCCTTGAGCGTGATCGCAGCGCCCGGCAGGGTCATGCCCAGACCCATCAGGGCCGCGCCCTGCACCTGCGCCTCGATCGACAGCGGATTCACCGCCTGGTTGCAGTGCACGCCCGCCACCGCGCGGTGCAGCTTGGGCACGCCGTCGACCACCGAGGCTTCGACCACGTAGGCCACCACCGAGCCGAAGGACTCGTGCACGGCCACGCCCCAGGCGCGCCCTTTCGGCAGCTTCTTCGTGCCATAGCCGGACTTCGCCACCGCAAGATCCAGTGCGGCGCGGTGGCGCACATGCTTCTCGCCCATCAGCTTCTTGCGGTAGGCAACCGGATCAGCCTTGGCCGCATGGGCCGCCTCGTCGATCAGGGTCTCCATCACGAAGGCCGTGTGGGTTGCACCCACCGAGCGCCACCACAGCACCGGCACGTTCTGCCTGACGCCGTCCACGCTGAGATTGAGCGGTACGGCGTAGGGCTCGCCCATGCCTTCGATGGTGCTGCCGTCCACGCCATTCTTGACCATCATCGGCTCGAAGATGGTGCCGGCCATGATCGACTGGCCGACGATTTTGTGGTCCCAGGCGACGATCTGGCCATTGGCGTCGAGGCCGAGGTCGGCGCGGTGCACATAGGATGGGCGGTAGTAGCCGCCGCGGATGTCGTCCTCGCGGCTCCACACCAGCTTGACCGGACCGCTCTTGCCGGCAGCGCGCCACGCCTTTGCGACACGCAGCGTATCGCCGATCCAGTCCGAGGCCAGGACCGCGCGGCGGCCGAAGCCGCCGCCGGCCATCATGGTGTTGATGGTGACCTGCTCGGGTTTGAGGCCGAGGATCTGCCCCGCCACCTGCTGGTCGACCGTTTGCGACTGCGTGCCCGCCCAGATCGTGCAGGCCTCATCCTTCAGATCGACGACGCAGTTGAGCGGCTCCATCGGCGCGTGCGCCAGGTACGGGAATTCGTAGACGGCCGAGATCCTGTGGGCGGAAGTCGCCAGCTTCGAGACGTCGGCCGCACGCGCGACCGCCCCGCCCGGGGCCTTGGCCAGCTTGCGGTATTCGTCCAGCTGCCGCGCGCTGTCGACTTTCTCGACGGCGCCCGTATCCCATTCGGCCTGCAGCGCTTCGCGCCCCTGTTTTGCGGGCCAGTAGCCGGTCGCGAACACGGCGACGCCGCGCGCGCCGCGGTCCAGCTCCACTTCCAGCACCTCGAGCACGCCCTTGACGGCGCGCGCGGCGCCGGCGTCGAACTTCGTCACTTTCGCGCCGAACACCGGCGGGCGCGCCACCAGCACGGTGACCGCGTTCTCCGGCTTGAAATCGATGCCGAACTGCTGGCGGCCGCTCGACTTGGCGCGCGCATCGATGCGGCGCATTGGTTTACCGATGTAGCGGAAGGCCTTCGCTTCCTTCAGCACCACGGTGGCGGGCACCGGCTGCTTCATCGCGGCGTCAGCGAGCGAGCCGTAGCTAGCCTTCTGGCCGTTTGGGCCCAGCACCATGCCTTTGGATGTCGTGCATTTGGAAGGCTCGACCTTCCACTGCTCGGCGGCGGCCGCCACCAGCATGGCGCGGGCGCGCGCGCCGATCTCGCGGTACTGGGTGTAGCCGCGCGCGATGCTGCCCGAACCGCCGGTGATCTGGATGCCGAAGGCTGGGTCCTTGTAGACCTCGCCGGCCGGCGCCAGCTCGCCGCGCATCTGCGACCAATCGGCGTCGAGTTCTTCCGCGATCAGCATGGGCAGCGCGGTATGCACGCCCTGGCCGAACTCGAGGCGGTTGACGATCACGGTGACGGTGTTGTCGGGTGCGATGCGCAGGAACGCGTTGGGTGCGTACACCTTGGCCTCGGCAGCCTGGGCGAAGCGGTTCGCGCCCGGCAGGGTGAAGCCGAGCACCAGGCCGCCGGTGGCGGCGGCGCCAGCCTTCAGGAAGCCGCGGCGCGTCAGGCCAGCTCCCACGGTGGAGCGGTCGATCCAGTCGAATTTCATGGCGCGCTCCTCAGGCCAGGGTCTTGGCGGCATCCTTGATGGCCGCGCGGATCCGTTGGTAGGTGCCGCAGCGGCAGATGTTGCCGCTCATCGCGTTGTCGATGTCGGCGTCGAGCGGGCGCTTGTTGGTGCGCAGCAGGGCGACGGCGCTCATCACCTGGCCGCTCTGGCAGTAGCCGCACTGCGGCACGTCGTGCTTGACCCAGGCGTCCTGCACCGCCTTGCCGACCTTGTCGTTCTCCATCGCTTCGATGGTGGTGATTTTTTGACCCTGCACGCTCGCGATCGGCGTGACGCAGGCGCGGATCGGGTTGCCGTCCAGGTGTACGGTGCAGGCGCCGCACAGGGCCGCGCCGCAGCCGAACTTGGTGCCCGTCATGTTGAGGTTGTCGCGCAGTGCCCAGAGGATGGGCGTGCTCGGATCGGCGTCGACCTGGAGGTCGCGCCCGTTGATGTTCAAGGTGACCATGTACTGCTCCCTGTTGTGGACTGCGTTGTTGTTCTTTTACTCGTGGCCGGCTTCAGCCGGCCATCATTGTTATTTCAGCGATTCGAGCTTGGCTTCCAGCCCCTTCAGGTCGACCGCGCCGGGAATGCGCGAGCCGTCAGTGAAGAAGATGGCCGGGGTGCCCTGGATGCGCAGCTTCTGGCCGAGGGCCACCACCTTGTCGTTCGGCGACTCGCAGGCGGCGGGCGCGGTCGGCGGCAGCTTGCCGTTGATCATCCAGTCATCCCAGGCCTTGACGCGATCGGGCGCGCACCAGATGTTCTTCGACTTCACGAACGAATCCTCGGACAGGATGTTGTACATGAAGGTGTAGATGGTGACGTTGTCGATGTCCTTGAGCGTGGTCTGGCGCAGGCGCTTGCAGTAGCCGCAGTTCGGGTCCTCGAACACGGCGATCTGGCGCTTGCCGTTGCCCTTGACCTGTTTCAGCGCCATTTCGAGCGGCAGGTCGGAGAACTTGATCTTGTTGATCTCGTCGACGCGGGCGCGCGTCAGGTTGGTCGAGGTCTTGGTGTCGTAGACGTGACCGATGAACAGGTACTCGCCCTTCTTGTCCGTGTACAGGATATCGCCGGCCACGCGCACTTCGTACAGGCCGCCATAGGGAGTCTCGCGGATCGCCTCGATCTTGGCGCCGCCCAGGCGCGGTTCGAGCGCCTTCTTGATGGTGGCCTCGGTGGTGTTCTGCGCTTCGACGCAGG
Source organism: Massilia sp. IC2-477 (assembly GCF_020707265.1). Lineage (GTDB taxonomy): Bacteria > Pseudomonadota > Gammaproteobacteria > Burkholderiales > Burkholderiaceae_D > Telluria. Next base: position 79,469 of record NZ_JAJFEQ010000014.1, on the reverse strand, counting down.
ATGCGAGCAGGCCCGTCGCCAGCAGGACGGCGACCTTCGTTTTCAACATGACAATTCCTTAGGTGGTGCTTCTGGGTGGATTACTTGCCCATCGCATGCGCTATCAGGCGCCGCTTAACGGAAGGCAATTTATCGAGCAAGTTTAATCCGAAATTACGCACGACGCGTAGGGGTTCGAGGTTGGCGCCGAACAAACGCTCCAACCCGTCGGTGGCCCATTGCATCAAGAGCACGTCTTCCTTGCGCTTGCGGGCATAGCGCGCCAGCACCCGCTCGTCGGCGATGCCGCGCCGGTCTTCGCGTTCGCGCAACACCTGCAGCAGGTCGACGATGTCGCCGAAACCGAGGTTCATGCCGTGGCCGGCCAGCGGATGCACCGCATGGGCGGCGTCGCCCACCAGGGCCACGCGCGGCGCCACCAGCGAATGCGGGCGCACCAGCGCCAGCGGCACCGCCTTGACGGCTTCCGGCTGCAGGGGACGCAGGGTGCCGAGCTTGTCGTCGGCGTATTCGGCCAGGCGGATCGCCATCTCGCCGAGCGATTCGTCCATCAGGGTGTCGGCCAGGGTTTCCGGAGCCGACCACACCAGCGAGACGCGGTTGCCGGGCAGCGGCAGCAGCGCGATGATGCCGTCGGCGCAGGTGAACCATTGATAGGCCACGCCATGGTGCGGCTTGTCGCAGGCGAAATTGGTGACGATGGCGCGCTGGTGGTACATGCGGTAGTCGACCCCGATGTCGCACTGCCCGCGCACCCAGGATTCGCGGCCGTCGGCGCCGATGACCAGTTCGCAGGCGATCTTCGTGCCGTCTTCCAGTACGACCGCGGCGCCCAGCTCGCTGCAGCTGAGGTCGCAGGCGCAGCCGGAGACAATCTGGACGTTGGCGGCAAACTTCAGGGCCGCGTCCAGCGCGCCGTTCAGGTTGCTGTCCTCGACGATCCAGGCCAGGGTGCCGACATGGGCGCCGAAGGCGTCGAAACCGAGGTTGCCGCCCTGCTGCCCATCGCCGCGGATATCCATCGCATCCACCGGCTGCACGCGGGCCAGGTCGAGCGCGCCCCACACCTTGATCGAGGCCAGCAGGTCGTGCGCCGTGTGGTTCAGGGCGTAGACCCGCACGTCCCAGGGCTTGTCCGCCGCGGACAGGGTCGCCGTCTCGGGCGCCGGACGCGCCGGCGGCACCAGGAGGGTGACGCTGTATCCCGACTGGGCGAAACCGAGGGCGGCAGTCTTGGCGATGGCGCCGTTGCCGACGATGCAGACGTCGCTGCGGTATTGGGCGGAAGTGGTGGTCATGAAATACATTATAGCGAGATGTCAACAGCGCGCCCGGCCGTCCTTGTAGCGTGCCGGATGCGCGGGGGCTTGCGCAGATGAAAATCGCTGGCTATAATCATGCCTCTCTTGGCCTGGTAGCTCAGTTGGTAGAGCAGAGGATTGAAAATCCTTGTGTCGGTGGTTCGATTCCGCCCCGGGCCACCAAGATTCCAGAAAACGCCACCTTCGGGTGGCGTTTTTGCATTCCGAGGTCGCCATGCACACACTCCCTCCCTGCCCGCAATGCCGCTCCACCCTCACCTATGAAGACGGCGGCGGCCAGTACGTCTGCCCGGAATGTGCCCACGAATGGCAGGTAGAGGCGCAAGCGGCCGAAGCGGGCCGGGTCTGGCGTGATGCCTCCGGCACTATCCTGCAGGATGGCGATACGGTCACCGTCATCAAGGACCTGAAGCCGAAAGGCTCGGGCGGCGTGATCAAGCAGGGCACCCGGGTCAAGAACATCCGCCTGGTCGACGCCGACCACGACATCGACTGCAAGATCGACGGTTTCGGCGCGATGAGCCTCAAGACAGAATTCGTGCGCAAGGCTTGAGTCAGGCGCAAAACGGCACTGTAATTGGCGACTGTCGGAAAATCTTACGCCCTGCTCTCCCTGCTTTTCGTGCTGTCTTATAAATCAACTGCTTAGTTTCGTGGCATAAAAGTTGCTTACAATGCCATACCGACTGTCACTCGCACAGTCGACACACCAGACACACTAGGGAGAACTTATGACGACTCGACGCCTTGGCGCGAAACTGTTTCGCGCTATTCCTGCCTTGACCCTGGCCCTTGCCGGAGGCGCCGCTAGCGCCGCTCCGGTTTACTGGACCGACTGGACTGGCGCCGATGCCGATCCCGGCCGCGGGTTCATTGGCAACGGCAGCATCACCACCGCAAGCACGACCCTCAACGTCACCTATACCAACGCCGCCGGCATTGGCTTCTACCAGTCCAGTGGCGGCACCAATTACTGGTCTCCGGGCCTTCCTGCCGCCAACTCGCCATACACCAGCGCCCAGGTCGACAACGCGCCCAGCGACAGCGACATCATCGCGCTGCAGTACGCGGGCAACCAGACGCTCACGTTCTCGCAAACGGTCCTCAACCCGGTATTCGCCTTTGTCAGCCTGAACGGCAACGGCTATGCCTTCCTGAACCAGGACTTCGAGATCCTCAGCTATGGCGCCGGCCTTGGGGCCGCAGCGCCCGGCAATAACAGCTGCGGCCATTACGGCTGCGGCAGCGTGACCAAGCAAGTGATCGATCTCGGGGGCGGCAACATCGAATACCGCCTGATCGGCACCGGGGAACCCCACGGCGCGATCCGCTTTACCGGGGCATTTAATTCGCTGAGCTGGCGCAGCATGACGAGCGAATACTGGAATGGCTTCACCGTCGGCGTGCAGGGCATTGCGCCGGCCGCCGTCCCCCTTCCGGCCACCTGGCTGCTAATGGTCGCCGGCGGTGCGGGACTGCTCGCCTCGCGGCGCGGCCGCAAGACGGACCGCTGAGGCATCAGTGCTTTTCGGATGCGCAAAGCGCCACCTTCGGGTGGCGCTTTTGTCTTCCTAGCGCCGTTCGGCTTTCGATCGCGCGAGATAGGCGCGCAGTTCGTCGAAGCTGACCGCGCCACGGCGCGCGGTATCGATGGCCTCGAAGTGTTTGGCGACGAAGCCGAAGCCCTTGGCTTCTTCGGGCGTCAGGCTGCCATTATTGTCGCGGTCGGCCGCCCGGAACTGCGCCTCGAGCTTGGCCAGCGCCTGCGCCTGCAGCGCAGCGCCGGCCGCGGGCGGCGGCGCAGGCGGCAGGTTCCTCAGGGCCGGCGGCAACTGGGCGTCGCCGACCGGCTCCTGCGCGCTGGCCGAACCCACCGCAATCATCAGCAAAAACAGGATAGGCATGGTCTTCATTGTGCCACCGATACGCTGTTGTAGAAGGCGCGCAGGTCGGCCTTCTGCAGGCGCCGCACCTCGTCGTCGAGATAGCTCATGTGCCCGCTGTTGTAGTTGCGGATCTGGATCGCGGCCCCGGGGCCCAGCCGTGCCAGATCGAGCTCGGTCTGGTAGAAAGGCGTCGCCAGGTCATGGTAGCCGCTCATGGCGATCACCTTCAGGGCGGGATTCAGGGTCATGGCCGCGGCCAGGTCCGGAATCGTGTCCGGCAGGGGTTTGCCGTCGTGGCTGAAGTTCCACAGGTTCAGCACGTTGTTGGAGCCGATGTAGTTCGTGAGCGCCGTGTAGCGCAATTCGTTTTGCAGGTAATTCTTGACGCTGCCGTTGACGGCGGGGCCGACCACCGTCAGCGACGGGTCGCCGTCGACCGTCAGCGCACTGCCGCTGGGCGCCTTCACCCGGGCATCGTAGCGGCCAATCATCTGGCCCGGCAGCAGGCGCTGGCGGTAGGCGCCCGGCACCATCGAAAAGTCCTGGCGCCAGGTCGCCGCCGCCAGTCCCGTATAGGACACCAGCTGGGCGATGCTCGCCTCGCTCGGCGCGGTCTTGTTCGCGATGAAGGCATTGACTTCGCTGCGGTAAGGGCCGGCGGCGAATTCGCGCGCTTTCTGCAGCACCGTCGAGAAGTCGGTCGGCAGGCTGCCGTTCTGGTGGTAGTACGACACCGCCGCATAGCTCGGGATATAGCCTTCGCAGCTGGCCTGGCCAGGATTGAACATGCCGCAGTTGCTGGTGTAGTTCATGGCGGCCGACTGCAGCATCACGCCGGCCACGCGCACGCCGGCGCTCTCGAGCAGGTTGGCCAGCACGGCGGCGCGCGGCGCGCCGTAGGATTCGCCGAACAGGTAGAGCGGCGAGGCTTGCCGGTTGTTGACGGCGAGGTAGCGCCGCACGAAATCGCGGAAGGCCGCCGCATCCTGGTCCACGCCCCAGAACTGGGCATTGGTGCGCGGCGCGATCGCCTGCGAATAGCCGGTGCCGATGGCATCCACGAACACCAGGTCGGAGTGATCCAGCAGCGTTTCCTGGTTGTCGACCAGGTTGCCCGCCACGGCGGCAGGCGTGGTGGCCGGGAAGCTGGTCGCCAGCCGGCGCGGTGCGAACGATCCGATGTGCAGCCAGACCGAGGACGAACCCGGTCCGCCGTTGAAAAAGAAGGTGAGCGGCCGCTGCGCCGCGGGCAAGCTGCCGGCGGTATAGGCGACGTAGAAGAAGGAGGCCGCCGGCTGGCCGCTTGCCAGGTCGGTGGCGGTCAGGTGGCCGGTGGTGGCGGTATAGTCGAGCGGCTTGCCGTCGAGGGTGATCTTGGCCTGGACCTTGGCGGCCTGCTCCTGCGCGCTGGGCAGCGAGGCCGTGGCCGCGCCCGAGTACAGGACCGGATCGGCGTAGCTGCCCGGCAGCGCCGTGACCGGAGGCGGTTGCTGCACCACCGGTGGCGGCGCCGTTGCCGGGGTGCCGCCCCCACCTCCTCCGCAGGCGGCCAGGCTGGCGGCCAGCAGTATGCCGGTCAACCTGACGAAGTGAACGGTGTGCTGCGGTCGGTGCACGGAAGAGTAAGCCATGATTGTTCTTGTAAATATCGGCGGTATGGGCCGATTATCCACCTGCCGCCAAAAAACTCAACAGTAAAGCGGTATGCATGTGTCTGCGGCGCACAATGAAAAACGCCACCGCATGCGGTGGCGTTCGCGCCGGTCAAACGGCTGGCTTACTTCCGCTCGGCGGCCGACTTGTCGCGCGCCGCGCGGAATTCCGACTCCTTCGCCCAGTTCGGCCAGTTGCCCGAATTGGCCAGGTCCCTGCCCAGCGCATACAGCAGCTCCAGGTCGCGCGCCATGCCGGTGAAGGGCCAGCTCGGGTCGAAAGCGTCCGACGGCTGGTGGTAGTTCTTCTCCGTGTAGGCTTCTTCGGTGGCCTTCCCTGCCCTCACGCCGCCTTCGACGCGGTCCATGCCCGAGCCGAACGAGAGCGCCGGCACGCCGCGCTTGGCGAAGGGGAAGTGGTCGGAGCGGAAGAAGTAGCCCGCTTCCGGTTTCGGGTCCGGCGAATAGCTCAGGTTCCACTGTTTGGCCTTGGCCACCAGCTGGTCCAGCAGCTCTTGCTTGGCGTTGCCCGTGATGTTGAAGTCGCGCGACGGGCCGTGCGGGCTCAGGGCGTCCATGTTGATCACGGCGACGGTCGACGCCAGCGGATACAGCGGGTTCGAGGCATAGTACTCGGAACCGAGCAGGCCCTTCTCTTCCGCCGTCACTGCCAGGAACACGACGCTGCGCGCTGGCGCCGGCTGCTTGCCGTAGGCGCGCGCCAGTTCCAGCATGGCGGCGATGCCGGTGGCGTTGTCGACGGCGCCGTTATAGATCTTGTCGCCCTTGGCGTCCGGCTGGCCTACCCCCAGGTGGTCCCAGTGGCCGCTATAGATCACGTACTGGTTCGGCTGCTTGCTGCCTTCGCGGATCGCGACCACGTTCTTCGACTTGATCACCTGCGCATCGACCGCGTAGTCGGCCGACAGGGTGATGCCCTTCAGTTCGACCGGCTTGAAATCGCGCGTCTGGGCCTGCTTCTTGGCCGCCTCGAAATCGAGGCCGGCCGACTTGAACAGGCTGGCGGCGAGGTCGCGCTGGATCCAGGCTTCCATCGGCGCGTGCGACTTGAGCGGCTCCTTGCGTACCACGTCGTACATCACGTTGGTGTTCGAATTCTTCACGGTCGGCCAGCCGTAGGAGGCCGGCGCGGTTTCGTGCACGATGATGGTGCCCAGCGCGCCGCGGCGCGCCATTTCCTCATATTTGTAGGTCCAGCGGCCGTAATAGGTCATCGCCTTGCCGCCGAATTCGCCTTTGCCGGTCTCGAAGTCCGGGTCGTTGATCAGGACCACGGCCAGCTTGCCCTTCAGGTCCATGCCCTTGAAGTCGTCCCACTTGCGCTCCGGCGCGGTGACGCCGTAGCCGACGAAGACCAGCGGCGCGTTCTTGAAGCTGACCTGCTTCATACCGCTCATCGAGGCGCGCACCGCCATGTCCTCGCCCTGCCTCAAGCTGCGGCTCTTGCCGCCCTCAGTCAGGTTCAGCGTGACCGGGCCCTTGATTTCAAAGCGGCCCAGGGGCACGTCCTGGGTCCAGGCGCGCTTGCCGCCTGCGAGGTCGCCGCCCGGCTGCATGCCGGCGGCCTTGAACTGCTGGACCAGGTAATCGACGGTCTTGGTCTCACCCGCGGAATTCGGGGCGCGGCCCTCGAAGTCGTCCGAGGACAGGACCTTCACGTCCTGGGACAGGCGTTTGGGATCGAACTTCGGCGTTTCCGCCGCGTAGCTAGTGGCCGCGGCCACGCCGATCAAGGCAAGAGTCAGGTTTTTCAATGCAGGGCTCCCTTGTTGAGAAAGTGCAAGGCGGCCACAGTACCACGCAAATCGGGCCGCTTCCACTCCTTCTCCCCACCGGTGCAGGCCCGCAGCGCCGTGCTGCCGCTCCCTGCAGTTCACGACACGGACTTGTCTTCAAATTGAACCGACTATTTAAAGGATTTTCCAGTTCACCAACTGGACAACGGGTCGATATCAGCTAATATTCTTTAGACAATCTCGGTACAACCAACCAAGGAGCGCAAGATGAAGAAGATCGTACTCGGCAGCCTCATGGCCTTCTCCCTGACGGCCGCGCAGGCTGCGGACATCGTGGACACCGCGAAGTCGGCAGGCAGCTTCAACACCCTGATCACCGCCGTGCAGGCTGCGGGCCTGGTCGATACCCTCAAGGGCCCGGGACCGTACACGGTGTTCGCGCCGACCGACGCGGCCTTTGCCAAGATCCCGAAGGCCAAGCTGGACGCCCTGCTGAAGGACAAGGCCGCACTGACCAAGGTCCTGACCTACCACGTGGTGCCGGGCAAGGTGATGGCCGCCGACGTCAAGCCGGGACCGGTCAAGACCGTGGAGGGCAGCAGCCTGACCGTCAGCGCCAAGGGCGGCACGGTCTCGGTCGACAAGGCCAAGGTCGTCAAGACCGACGTGGCGGCCGACAACGGCGTCATCCATGTCATCGACTCGGTGATCATGCCGAACTAATTCGCCCTCCCCCAGGCGATGCCGGCCAGCTTGCGCTGGCCGTTTTTTATTGAAAGCGGCACACGCATGGGATGCGATAATGCCTTCTCTACACCATCGCGGAGAAGCCCATGCCCCATATTGCCGGTATCGATCACGTCCAGGTCGCCACTCCTCCGGGCGCCGACGATGAAGCGCGTGCCTTCTACGGCGGCGTGCTGGGCCTGGCCGAGGTGCCGAAGCCGGCGCCGCTGAACGCCAATGGCGGCGTGTGGTTCAGCGCCGGCGCCTCGCAACTGCACATCGGCGGCCAGGCCAACTTTGTGCCGGCCAAGAAGGCGCATCCGGCCTTCTTTGTCGAGGATTTCGACGCCTATTGCGCCCTGCTGCGCGAACGCGGCGTGGAGGTACGCGAGGAAGCCCAGGTCTATGGACGGCGCCGCGCGGGCATCGAAGATCCCTTCGGCAACCGGGTCGAGCTGATCGAGGCTGCGCAAGGCTGAGCGCCCTTGCACAATCGCGATTCTGAACGATACTGAAAGCCCATCCTTTCCCTGCAGGAGACGGCGATGAGCGAGCAGCAGAATGTCGACCTGGTGCGCCAGGCCTATACGGCGTTTGCCAACCACGATCTCGAGCATGTGCTGGGGTGCATGGCGCCGACGATCTCCTGGGAGATCCCGGCCGTGCCCCAGCTCTGCTTCACCGGCAGGCGCCAGGGCCGCGAACAGGTGGCCGAGTACTTCCGGATGAACAGCGAACTACAGGAAACGCGCGAATTCACGCCGCGCGAATTCATCGCCCAGGGCGACAAGGTGGTGGTCCTCGGCCACGGCGCCTGGACCGCGCGCGACACCGGCCGCGAATTCGAAAGCGACTGGGTGCACATCTTCACGGTCGCCGACAGCCAGATTACGGCCTTCCGCGAATTTCTCGATGTGCATGTCGCGGTGGAGGCTTTCCAATGTTTTCCGCTCGCCAAAGGGGCGTCTGCTCCGGCGCCGCATTGAGCGGAAAAAGAAAACGCCACCTTGCGGTGGCGTTCGCGTGGACAGACCAGACTGGCCTTACCAGAAGATCACGCGATCCTTCGGGTCCAGGTACATCTTGTCGCCCGGCTTGACCCCAAAGGCTTCGTAGAAGCCCGGGTGGTTGCGCAGGCTGCCGTTGACGCGGAATTCCGCCGGCGAGTGCGGGTCGGTCTTGACCTGCGAGATCAGCGCGGCGTCGCGCGCCTTGCCCTTGCGCGCCTGCGACAGCCCCATGAACAGGCGCTGTTCAGCGGTGAAGCCGTCGATCACCGGACCAGGCTTGCCCTTCAGGTAGATCTTGTAGGCGCGGCTGGCCATGATGGCGCCGGCGTTGTCGGCGATGTTCTCGCCCAGGGTCAGTTCGCCGTTCAGGTGGTAGCCCGGCAGCGGGCTGTAGCCGGCGTACTGGTCGACCAGCACCTTGCCGCGTGCGGCGAACTGCTTCGCGTCTTCCTCGGTCCACCAGTTGCGCAGGTTGCCGTCGCCGTCGTATTGCGAACCCTTGTCGTCGAACGCGTGGCTGATCTCGTGGCCGATCGAGATGCCGACCGAACCGTAGTTGACCGCCGGTTCGGCGTCGGCGTCGTACAGCGGATACTGCAGGCGCGCGGCCGGGAACACGACTTCGTTCAGGGTCGGGCTGTAGTAGGCGTTGACGGTCTGCGGCGACATGCTCCACACGCTGCGGTCGACCGGCTTGCCGAGGCGGTTCACCATGTAGTCGTGGCCGAACTCGCGCGCACGCATCATGTTGCCGACCAGGTCGCCCCGCACGATCTTCAGCTTCGAGTAATCGCGCCACTTGTCCGGGTAGCCAATCTTCACGTTGATCTTGGCGAGCTTGGCGTGCGCCTGCTTCCTGGTCTCGGGCGACATCCATGCGAGCTGGTCGATGCCTTCACCGAAGGCGGTAATGAAATTCTTCGCCATGTCCAGCACCTGCTGCTTGCGCTCGGCCGGGAAGTGGCGGCTGACGTAGGCCTTGCCCACCACTTCGCTCAGGGTGCGGTTCACTTCCGCGATCGCGCGCTTCTCCAGTGGACGGTTTTCCTTCTGGCCCGACAGCACCGCGCCGCGGAAGGCGAAGCTCTCGTCCACGAAGGCCTGCGACAGGTAGGGAGCGTAGGAGCTCAGCATGCGGAACTCGAAGTAGGACTTCCAGGTGTCGACCGGGGTTGCGGCAATCAGCTTGTCCAGGCCTTCCAGGTAGGACGGCTGGCTGACGATCACCGAGCCCACCTTGCCGGCGCCCGTGCCCTTCAGGTAGCTGTTCCAGTCGAAGCCCGGCGCCAGGGCACGGAGCTCGGCCAGGGTCTTCTTGTTGTAGCGCTTGACCGGATCGCGGTTCTCGACCTTGGTCCACTGGATGCGGGCGATCCCCGTTTCCAGCGCCACGATGTCCTGCGCCTTGGCGGCGACATCCTGGTGGCCGGCCAGCGCCAGCATCTTCTCGACGTGGGCCTGGTACCTGGCGCGGGTGTCCTTCAGGCGCGCATCGCTATCGTTCAGGTAATAGTCGCGGTCCGGCATCCCCAGGCCCGACTGCGAAATGCTGACCACGTAGCGGGTCGAATCCTTGTTGTCCTGGCCGACGTACATGCCGACCGGGCCGTCCACGCCGATGCGGTCGAGGCGTCCCATCAGGGTCGCCAGGCCGCGCTTGTCCTTCAGCGCCTGGATACGCGCCAGTTCGGTCTTGAGCGGCGCCAGGCCAAGCTGGTCGCGGCGCGCCTGGTCGATGTAGCTGGTATAGAGGTCACCGATCTTCTGGGCTTCGGTGCCGGCCTTCGCATCACGGCTAGCGGCGGCTTCGGCGACGATGGCGGCGATCTGCTGCTCGACCTTGTCCTGGGCGATGTTGAAGGCGCCCCAGCTGGAACGGTCGGACGGGATCTCGACGTCCTTCAGCCATTTGCCCTGGGTGTAGCGGAAGAAGTCGTCTTGCGCGCGCACCTCGCGGTCCATCGCGGCGACCTCGATGCCAGACACCGCGCCGGCGACGGCAGCCGACGGGGCGGCGGTATTGGCGGGGGCGCCCTCGTGCGCACCGGCCTGGGATGCGACTGCGAACAGGCCTGCGATCAGGGTGCTGCACAAGCTAGGCTTCATGACTCTCTCTCTCCGTGTTGTTGGTATGGAACCGGACGATCCTAATCCAACAGACTGAGCCATGCCAAGCGCATTTTTGTATGCAGTTTGTTTCACGCCGCCCGTCAATACAAGGCGTATCGCTAGGTTCCGCGCACCACCTGCAGCTTCACCTTCTTGCCCTGGCGGTAGGTGTAGAGCGTCATGGCGGCGTTGCGCAGGTCGCCCTTCGGGTCAAACGCGATGCTGCCAGTGACGCCTTCGTGCTTCACGCCTGCCAGCGCCGGCAGGAAGCGCGCCGGCTCGCTGGAGCCGGCCTTCTGCATCGCCGCGGCGAACACCATCACCGCATCGTAGGCATAGGGCGCATAGGTCTCGACCGGGTGGCCGTAGCGCTGGCGGAAACGCTCGCCGAAGGCGTTGAAGGCTGCTTCCTGGGCGCCGGTGACGCCGCCCGCCACGGCGCAGAAGACCTTGTCGTCGCCCAGTGCGTCGCCGGCCAGCAGCGGCAGCTTTTCGGAACAGACGCCGTCGCCGGCCACGAACCTGGCCTGCAGGCCCAGGGTCTTCATCTGCTTGAGCATGGGGCCGGCCACCGCGTCCATGCCGCCATAGAACACGATGTCCGGCTTGTGGCCGCGGATCTGGGTCAGGATGGCGCTGAAGTCGGTGGCCTTGTCGTGGGTGAACTGGCGGCTGACGATAGTGGCGCCCTTGGCGCGCACTTCACGCGCGAACTGGTCGGCCAGGCCCTGGCCGAAGGCGGTGCGGTCGTCGATCACGGCGATACGCTTCGCCCCAAGGGCGCCGAGCGCATGGCGCGCCAGGGTGCGGCCGATCAGGGCGTCGTTGGCGACCACCCGGAACGCGGTCTTGTAGCCCTGCGCCGTGTACACCGGCGTGGTGGCGGCCGGGGAGATCTGCGGGATGCCGGCGCTGGCATAGATCTTCGAGGCCGGCACCGTTGGCCCGGAATTCAGGTGGCCGACCACGGCCGCCACGCGGGCGTCGACCAGCTTCTGGGCCACCATGGTGCCGGTCTTGGGGTCGCTGGCGTCGTCCTCGGCCTGCAGCACCCACTTGATCTTCTTGCCGCCGATCGCGATGCCCTTCGCGTTCAGCTCGTCGATCGCCATGCGGGCGCCGTCCTCGATGTCCTTGCCCTGGTGGGCGCCGGGGCCGGACAGCGGCGAGGCCGTGCCGATCTTCACGATGGTCTGGGCGCCGGCCGGAGCGGCCAGCAGGAGGGAGGAAACGAGGGCGGAGCAAACGGCGGCAGGTCGCATGGGAAGCTTTCTCGAATGAATGCTTCCGATTGTACTGCCGGGCACGCGCGCCACCAACCGTGACGCGCGGCCGTGCTCAGCTTAATGGAGGACGTCGGGGGTGCGCTTGATGATCACGGCTTCGAGGTATTCGGCCGGCACCACCAGCGAATTGTCACCCGCGATGTTGGAACGCTCGAGCAGCGCAGTGAGCTCCTGTTCCAGCGCCTGCTGGCCCGCCGGGTCGAGCGCGCCGAAGGCCTTGAACACCGGCCCGTAGTAGTCGCGGAATACCTGGATCATGTGCGCCGGCGAGGCGTAGCGGAAGTGGAAGATGCGCGGCTGGGCGCGGATGCTGGCGGCCTGCGCGCCGAACAGCTGGCGCAGGTAGTCCTCGGTGCCCCACATCGCCGGCGACACCAGGCCAGCAGGCGGCGGCACGTAGCGGCCCACGGTCTTGAACATCTGGCCGATGAAGCCGGACGGGGTCCAGCTGGCGACGCCGATGCGCCCGCCCGCGCGCACGACGCGCATCATCTCGGCGGCGCAGCGCGCATGGTCGGGCGTGAACATCACCCCGAAGGTGGACAGCGCGACGTCGAAGCTGGCGTCATGGAACGGCAGGGCCTCGGCATCGGCTTCGCGGAACGCGATGTCCAGGCCTTCGGCGGCGGCGCGCGCGCGGCCCTTCTCGAGCAGGGCCGGCACGTAGTCGGTCGAGGTCACGCGCGCGAAGCGGCGCGCCGCGGCCAGCGTGGCGTTGCCGTTGCCGGCGGCGATGTCGATCACCCGCTCGTTGGCGCGGATGTCGGCGGCTTCGGCAAGCGACTCGCCGACGATCTGCAGCGTGACGCCGATGATGGCGAAGTCGCCGCTGGCCCAGGTGGCCTGCTGGCGCTGCTTGACGGCGGCGTAATCCGGTGGCGATGCGGCGGGCATCGGGGCGTCGGGCGGCTGGCGCGGCGACGGCGTGGAAGTGCTGGGTTCGCTCATGATGGTCTCCTTGGAATGACCCGGCAAGGGGTCACCCCTTGGACCGGCGGCGCGCCACAAGATTCCGCTGCGCACGGCTGGCGGCGTCGGTGCGCCGGGGTTCCGGAAGCGGCGATATACTGGATTCATAGCCTGATCGACATGCTTGGCGGCATATCGATCGCCATGACACGCCTAACAACTCACTACTGACAGGGGGTAGCATGCCAACAACCTGGATTCTTTCGGCCAACGCCGGCCGCGCGAGGTTCTTCTCGGAGTCCGATCCGACCGAACCGCTGCAGGAAATCGAAGACATGGTCAATTCCGCCGTCCAGCTGCGCACGTCGGAGAGCGAAACCGACCGGCTGGGACCGACCTCGGCAGCGGGCAGCGGCCACAACATCGGCATGGGGCAAGGCGCCAGCCTGTCCCACAATGCCCAGGCCGGGGCGCCGAACAAGCAGTGGGAGCCGAACCAGACGCCGCAGGAACGTGCGACGGAAATGTTTGCCAAGGACATTGCCGCTTACCTGCTGAAAGCACAGCAGGAAGGCCGTTTCCAGCAGCTGATCGTGTCGGCCTCGCCCGAGTTCCTGGGCGCGCTGCGCCCGGAACTGCACAAGGAGGTGCAGCAGGCGATCAAGGCGGAGTTCAACAAGGACTACACCCACTCGAACGCCCAGCAACTGCGCGAACAGCTGCACGCCCAGCAGGCCAAGCTGCACTGAGCCGTGTTGTCATAAGCTGGCGCCAGCCGCGGCTGGCGCTTTTTTTACGCCAGCGCCAGCGCCGTTTCCTCGGCGCAAATGCGGTTGCGTCCGCCCTGCTTGGCGACGTACAGCATCGCGTCGGCGCGCAGGAACAGTTCGTTCTCGCTGCGGTATTCGGGATAGGCGGCCACGCCGCCGCTGAAGGAAAACTGGCGCAGTTCGCCCGGCCCCACCTCGAACGGGATCGCACCGAAAGCCTGGCGCAGCGCGTCGAGCCGGCGCCTGCCCTCCTCCCGGGTGCAGTCCCAGAACACCATGACGAATTCCTCGCCGCCGAAACGGCTGAGCAGGTCGTGCTCGCCCAGCTGCGTCGACAGGCTCAGGGAAAGCCGCTTGATCACGATGTCGCCGAAGTGGTGGCCCCAGGTGTCGTTGATGGTCTTGAACTTGTCGATGTCGATCACGCCCAGGGCCAGCGGCCGGCCCTCCTGGGCCGCGCGCCGGATCAGGCCCTGTGCCTTCTTCTGCAGCCCGACCTTGTTGAGCAGACCAGTGGCGCGGTCCTTGCCGATCAGGTCCTTGTTGATGCGAATCTTGTCGGCGCGGCCGACCAGCTGGGCCGCCAGGAGGTCGGCCTCGCAGTTGGCCAGCACCATGTCGAAACCGTCCGCCAGGGCGCGCCGGGTCAGGGCCGGATCGGGACGACACTGCAGCAGCGCGATCTCGCGCACGGGGTCGGCCTCGATGTTTTTCTGCAGCACGCGGACGATGGCGTCGGTGCGGCCGTATTCGCTGTCCGTGATCAGCACCAGGTCCGGCTGCAGCTCCTTGACCCGCAGGTGCAGGGTCTGGGCGTCAGGGTGGCGCAGCACCTCGACGCCGCGCGCCAGCAGGGCCGCATCGTCCAGCACCGCGTCGCCCAGCACCACCATGCGCACCGGATCGCCGCGTTTTTTCTGCACGAACAGCTTGAACAGCTTGTCGACCAGCACGTCGTTGGCGATCGGCTTTTCGGCATAGGCCAGGCAGTGGCTGTCGACCAGGCGCTGCTGCAACATGAAACGGCTGCCCTGGCGCGCGCTCTGCAGGTAGATGTAGCTGTGGTCGCCCGGCAGGCGCTGCAGCAGCTCGCCCAGCAGCAGGGTACGGCGCCCGTCCGGCATGTCGGCCTGCAGGTTGTGCAGGGCATCCAGGTCGATCACGTACAGGTTGTCGCCGCCGTCGTGGGCCACCGCGTCCACGAAGCGCGAGACGTCGTCGAAAAACAGGATGTCGAAGTCGTACTTGTGGGCGTGCAGCAGCAGCTCGGCCCGGTTGTCCTTGATGAAGAAACTTTGCGAGAGCAGCAGGACATGGTTCCTGTACAGCGGCGCGGGGTGCGGCATGTTTTCTCGACTTCCTTGCTGAATGATGCATTCTTGCATTTATTGCAGGAATCTTCATTGTGTCGCGTCACACGGCAAAACGCAATCGGCTATGCATGCGGGAAATAAAAAAGCCGGCCCGTATGCGACAGGGCCGGCTTTGGCAGCATTGCACGACCGCCGGGGCGGCCGCGCAGCTTGCCGCTTAGAGTGCCTCTTGCGGCTGGCGGCGGGCGTTGAGGAACGGCGGCACCGGATCGGTGGTGTCCACTTCGATCAGCGTGGTGGCAACCGTCGCACCGCCAGTCTTGTAGCCGATGGCGCCCATGTGACGCTTGCCGACTGCCAGGCCCGACCACGACAGGCCGACCTGGGTGACGCCGCCAACCACCACGACGCTCGGTGCGACCGCCTTGAAGTTGCCGCCGGTGGAGGTCGGGGTGACGATCCACGAGGACAGCTTGTAGGTGTCGGCGCCGCCCTTCGGCTCGTAACCGATCACGCAGACGCGGTAGTCGCCTGCGACCGGGTTCACGAACTGCACGTTCTCGTTCGAGGTCCCGTTGCCGCTGCTGCCCACTGCAGCGTAGGCGCCGTTGCTGCCCTTGCGCATCACGAGCAGGTCGAGGTCGCTGTTACCGCCCGAGGTTTCGCTGTCAAACGTGGCGAAACGGGCCAGCATGGTGCCGGACGCGATCGTGAAGTCATGGGCATTGACGCCGGTGCCGCCGCCAGCCGCGCAGGCTGCGGTGGTGACCGTGGAAGTGATCACTGGTGCCTGCAGCACGGTCCTGGTGTCCTGGGTAGCCGGGATCAGGCCGCCCTTGGCCAGCGTCATCACGCCACCGAAACCGGTGCCGAGGGTGATGAACTTGCTGCCCGAGGTCGCTTCGCTCGTCACCGAGCCGACAGCTGCGATCGAGGCGGCGCGCACGGTCAGCGGGCTGCGGACCACGTGGCCGGCGTTGTCGTTCCAGGTCAGGTTGCCATAGACCCAGGTGTTGAACGGCGCAGTGGTGCGGGTCAGCTTGACGCTGAAGTCGGCCTTCTGGCCCGGGGCCAGGGTCAGCGACGACGGTTCCACCGTCACGTTGAAGCCGCTCAGGCTGACGGTCGGGTTATAGGTCGCGGTGGTCGCACCGACGTTGGTCACGGTACGCTTCAGGGTCTGCACGCCCAGCACGTTGGCGGCGGTGAGCGAGGCCAGGTTCAGGTCGTACGGCTGGATCGAACCGAAGTTGGTGCAGGTGGCCGAAGACGGATTCAGCGCGCTTGCGCCGCACATGAAGCGGATCCAGTCCGTCATGCCGGCGTCGTACACCAGGCCCGGGTCGTCGGCGTTGGTCGGACGCACGAAGCCGGCGCCCTGGCCCCATGGCAGGTTGCCGTTGAAGCGGGCGGTCGGGTCCCAGGCCTGGGCGCCGTTCTGGGTATCGCCGAAGACGTTCATCGCGGTCGTCATCAGCGCCGACTTGATCATCATCGGAGTCCAGTCCGGGTGGCGCTGCTTGAGCAGGGCCGCGATGCCGGCGATGTGCGGCGAGGCCATCGAGGTGCCACTGTAGAACGCGAAGTCGCTGACCGGCGACGCCTCGCCGGCGGCAACCGCGTTGCGCTGGGGCTTGGTCAGGTCGGCGGTGACGGCGGCCAGGATGTCGCTGCCCGGCGCCGAGACGTCCGGCTTCAGGATGTTGGCGTTGGCGACGTTCGGGCCGCGCGAGGAGGTCGCGCTCATCTGCGGTGCCTGCACGGTCGGGTCGAGCACGCCACGCAGGTTGCCCATTGCCGCGGTCGCATTCGGGTTGGACGCCATGTAAGCCTTCAGCTTGTCGCCGTCGACGTAGGCCAGGTGCACGGTCGAGACGGTGTGGGCCTGGTTGATGATGGTGTTGGCCGAGGTTGCCGTGTTGGCGATAATGACGCCGACCGCGCCGGCGGTCTTGCCGTTGGCGCTCTTGTTGACCAGTACGTTTCCTCCGCGGTCGCATACCAGGATCTTGCCAGTCACCTTGGCTGGATCCAGGTAGACCGGGGTGTTGGCGCCGTCGGCCTTGCCGTAGCAGAGGTTCAGATTGGCGTTGTCCGGATCGATACCCGGCATGGCGGCGTCGCGCGCCCGGATCAGCTGGGTCGGCTCGTTCTTGGCATTGCCCGAAGCGCCGGTCAAAATCACTCCGTCGCCGAGCGTGACGTCGCCCACATAGAGGCGGTTGTGGGTGGCGTTGCCGACCGAGGTCAGCCATGGGCTGAGGTGGGCGGTCGGGGTGACGTTGGTGGCGCCAGGGCCGCCGTTGCCGGCCGAGGTGGCGACGAAGACGCCGGCCGCGGCCGCGCCCAGGAAGGCCTGCTCGGTCGCTTCGGTGAAGGTGCCGCCGCCGGCGTTCGGGCCGATCGAGAAGTTGATGACGTTGACGCCGTCCTTGACCGCCTGTTCGATCGCGGCCACGCTGTTCGAGGTGGCGCAGCCGTTGCTGGCAGCGGTACTGTTGGCGGTGTTCGAGGACCAGCACACCTTGTAGGCGGCGATACGGGCGCGCGGCGCCATGCCGCTCACCTTGCCCAGGCTCAGGCCATTGGTAACGGCCGGCGTACCGGCATTGCCGGCTGCGGTGCTGGCGGTGTGGGTGCCGTGGCCACCCTTGCCGTCGACGCCTGCGACCGAATCGCGGGCCGAAGCGAACTCGGTCCAGTGCAGTTGCTGGCTGGCGGCCTTGAAGTAGCGTGCGCCGATCAGCTTGTTGTTGCAGTTCGCAGCCGAGAAGCCTTCGCCGGTGTCGCAAGCGCCCTTCCAGCTGCTCGGCGGCGCGCTGTAGACCAGCTGGTCGCCGGTGTGGCTCGGGGTGCCGGTGGCGGAATCGACGCGGTCGGCGAAGCTGGCGTGCTCCGGCCAGATGCCGCTGTCGACGATACCGATGATCATGTCTTCGCCGGCAGCGCCCTGGCCGCCGAGCTTGGACCACAGGCCGCCGGGGCCGTCCAGGCCGATGAAGCCCGGGGTGTAGCTGGTATCGAGCTGCAGGATCGAGTCGGCGGTGATGGCCACGACATTGCTGTTCTTCTTCAGCGCGCGCACCTCGTCGTCGGTCAGCATGGCCGAGAAGCCGTTCAGCACGACCTTGTATTCGTTGGTGATCTCGGCGCCGGCGATCGTGCTCATCACGTCGGCTTTCTTGCTGTCGAGGTAGCCGATGTAGGCCTGGACGCTGGCGGCGTCCACGTTCAGGCGCTGGCCAGGGGCCGGCTTGGTGGCGGCCAGGCCGTCGACGCCGCCCTCGTAGGTGGCGACCGGCTTGTCGGCCAGCTGGATGATGTAGGAACGGCGTTCGCCGTCAGCCTGCGCGGCGCTGGCGGCCAGCAGGGACAGCGACAGCAGGACGGCGGAAGTAATTGGACGGAGTTTCATGGTGTGGTATCCAGGCTCAGGCAGCGACGGTGGTGGCGGGTTGGGAAACGGACGACTTGCGGCGGCGCAGCGCAAGCGCGCCCATGCCGAGGCCGATCAGGGCCATGCTGCCGGGTTCCGGCACTTCGGCCAGGTCGATGTTGTCGATGCCGAACTGGGCCTGGCTGATGAGCGGGCTGTTGTCGTCCGGGAAGATGCAGCTGGTGCCGTCGTTGATACAGGCGCGGATGTTCAGGCTGGTCAGGGTGGCGTTCATGAAGTCGGCGGCCAGCATGGCCGAACCGAACATCGGGTTGCCGCTCGCATCGACCGCGCTCGGGAAGTCGAGGGCGGTGAAGATGGTGCCGCCGCCCAGGAGGTTGCCGGTCAGTTGCAGCTGGCCGTAGGAGCCGGCCGCCAGGCCGCCGACCGGGGCCATGAAGCTGAAGTCGAAGCCGCGCAGGCGGAAAGTGGCGTCGGCCCAGTTACGGGTGATCGTGGCAGCGCCGTCGACGACACCGATATAGAAGTTGGTGCTATTGCCGCTCGGGCAGCCGCCCAGGGCGCAGGTGGTCGGATCGCTGCCGTTGACGATGCCGCCGGCCAGGCCGGTGCCGTCGCCGTGGGTGTCGATCACCGACAGGCGGAAGCCGTTTTCGTCAAAGAATTCGCCACCGGCATACACCGTCGGCAGCTGCGATTCGAAATTCAGGACGGCTGCCGCTGCCGGCGCGGAGCCAAGCAGGGCGATTGCGCCGACCATGGCCAGCCCTAGTTTGGAGAGCCCGGTGAGGGCACGGGAAGAACGCGTCACGAAGCTTGGAGTCATTATTGTTTCCGCCTTATGGTTTGAGTAACGATGCGCTGCCGTTGTAGCACTGCTGCATTTATTGCAAGAAATGTGCGTCTCAACTATATCAATGGAGGCATTCTTTTCCCAAAAATGTTGTCAAAAATAAGATTCGAAAATTCACGGATTTTCCTGAATTAAAGATGGATTTCCCTATGAATATTGATCCAAATCATGCGAATTGCATCGTAGTTTTTTTTCTACACATTTTTCTACATGCAAAATATTCTTGACAGACACATTATGGAATGATGCATTTGCTTACAATTTTCCTAACAGAAACACTTCTATTTCTTGACTGAAATATCATGTGTCGTCGATAGGGGTGGGACGTTTTCGCACATGGACCTTGATCCCGCACAAAGCAGTGTCCAAACGCCGTGCGTGGCCCGAACTCTCTCTCTGGCGCCGACCTCCAATGACAATGCGGGCAGCGCAAGCACGCATAGGGGAGACAAGCATGAAACCCGTACGCATCCTCATGGGCGCCGGGGCGGCGGGGGCCGCCGCCATCGCCGCCCTCGCCCTCGCTTCTTCCAGCCCTGCGCCGGACGCGACCAAGGCTGCACAGGCAGGCTTCGATCCGCTGTTCGCCCCCGGCGCCATCTGCACGCCGGCGCGCGCCGGCCGCCCGCCCCTGCTGGACCAGCTCGTGCTGGCCCAGGCCCAGGCCGAAACCGCGCCCTTCAAGCCGGGCCAGGTGGCGGCGCCGAAAGGCGGCGCGCCGAAGGCCGGCGCGGCAGCGCCCGACGCCGCACCGCCCCTGTACGCCAACCTCGGCAGCCTGCACGTGCCAGTCACCACCGCCAGCCCGCGCGCCCAGGCCTATTTCGACCAGGGCCTGCGCCTGAGCTTTGCCTTCAACCACGCCGAAGCCGTGCGCGCCTTCCGCGCCGCCCAGCAGCACGATCCGCACTGCGCCATGTGCCACTGGGGCGAGGCACTGGCGCTGGGACCAAACATCAACGCCCCGATGTTCCCGGAAGCGGCCGCCCCGGCTGCAAGCGCGGCGGCAAAGGCCATCGCGCTCGCACCCGCGGCCACGCCGCCGGAACAGGCCCTGATCCGCGCCATCGCCCAGCGCTACCAGGCGACCCCGCCGGCCGACCGGGCGCCACTCGACCAGGCCTATGCCGACGCCATGGGCGAGGCCGCGCGCGCCTTCCCCAACGACGACACCATCCAGGTGCTGTACGCGGAAGCGCTGATGGACCTGTCGCCCTGGGACTACTGGCAGGCCGGCGGCGCCCAGCCCAGGCCGCGCACCGTGGCCATGCTGGGCGCGCTCGAGCGCGTGCTGGAGCGCAATCCCAGCCATCCGGGCGCGGCCCACTACTACATCCATGCGGTGGAAGCCTCGAGCCATCCGGAACGGGCGCTGCCTGCCGCCAAGGTGCTGGCCCAGCAGATCCCGGGCGCCGGCCACGTCGTCCACATGCCCTCGCACATCTATTACCGGCTCGGCATGTACCGCGAGGCGCTGCAGTCGAACCGCGACGCGATCGCCGTCGACGAGCAATACTTCGGCCGCTCGCCGAGCGACCCGGTGTACCGCGGCGCTTATTACCCGCACAACATCCACTTCGTGATGGTGTCGGCCCTGATGGGCGGCGACGGGCGCACCGCGCTCGAAGCGGCAGGCAAGCTGGACAAGGCAATCCCACCCGAACTGCTGAAGGGTTTCCCCAGCCTGCAGCCGGTCAAGGCGGCGCCCTATTTCTCGCACGTGCAGTTCAGCTCGCCGGAAACCCTGCTGGCCCTGCCCGACCCCGGGCCCGACTTCGTACTGGTCAAGGCGATGTGGCATTACGCCCGCGCCGTCGGCTTTGCGCGCAAGGGCATGCTGGACGAAGGCGGGCGCGAGCTGGCCGCGCTCGAACGCATCGAGCGCACGGCCGACTTCACGCCGATCGCGCAGTGGAGCATCCCGGCGCGCGAGATCGTGCAGACGGCGCGTGCGGTGGCACGTGGACGCCTGCTCGATGCGCGCGGCAAGCTGCCCGAGGCGATGGCCGCCTACCGCGAAGCGATCGCACTGCAGGATGGCCTGCCCTACATGGAGCCGCCCTACTGGTACTACCCGGTGCGCCAGTCGCTGGGCGCGGCGCTGCTGCGCACCGGCCAGCTGGACGCGGCCGAGCAGGTCTTCCGCGATTCGCTGGCGCGCACGCCCAGCAACGGTTGGGCCCTGCGCGGGCTGATCGAGGTCTACCAGAAACGGGGGGATGCGCCGGCGCTGGCGGCGGCGCGCAAGCGCTTCGCCACCACCTGGTTGGGCGAGCCGGGCGGCCCGCAGCTGACGCGGCTGTAGCGGCCTGTTACAGCGCCGCGCTATGCAGGGTCGGCGCGACCCTGCTATAGTGGGTGGGTTCGCGACAGATGCGTCATGCTTCCTGTCCGGCCTCGATAAAACGCTGACCTGTGGTCGGCGTTTTTGCTTTGGGGCCGGCTTTATTGACTGTCAATTCAGATTTGGCAATGCCGGTGTGATGACGCAGCCGCCGGCACCGGAACCTCTACCGAAAAATGATGACCCTGCCATTCAGGGCGCGCCGCCATGCGCAGCGTGGCGCACTGTCCTTCGCATCCTTGAGCCTCGCACTGGCCGCGGCCTGGCCCGGTCCGGCCGCCGCCGTGCCGGCGCCCGCCTACGGCGCCGACCAGCTGAGCACCCTGGTCAATGCCTACCGCATGGCGCCCGGCAGCTGCATGGGCCGCGCCGCCGATCCGGTGGAGGCCCTGGCGCCGCACCCGGCGCTGGCGCGGGTGCGCATCGGCCCCGCCACCTTCATCGAAACCGCGCTCGAGCGTGCCGGCTATGCGGCCGAGCGCGCCGATTCGATCAGCGTCACCGGCCCGGATACCCCGGCGGAAGCGATGGCCGTGCTGCAGCAGAAATACTGCAAGACCCTGCTCGATACCCGCTTCTCGGCCGTCGGTACCTATCGCAGCGGCAATGAATGGACCGTGATCCTGGCGCGTCCGGCGCCGCCGCTGCCCTCGGAAACCTTCCCGGACTGGAACGAGGCCGGCAAGGCCATCCTGGCCGGGGTGAATGCGGCGCGCGCCAGCGCGCGCACCTGCGGCAGCGAGCACTTTGCGCCGGCGCCGCCGGTCATCTGGAACCCGCGCCTGGGCGAGGCCGCGCTGGCGCACAGCCGCGACATGGCGACGCGCCGCTACTTCAGCCACCGCGCCAAGGACGGCAGCCAGCCGGCCGACCGCGCGGCGCGCGCCGGCTATGCCTGGCAGCGCGTGGGCGAGAACATCGCCTTCGGCCAGAGCTCGCCGGAAGAAGCCATGGCCGGCTGGCTCGACAGCCCGGGCCACTGCGCCAACATCATGAATCCCAGCTTTACCGAGATGGGAGCGGCCTACGGCATCGTCGCGGAAAAGCGCAGCGGCCTGGTCTACTGGACCCAGGTGTTCGGCCGGCCGCGCTGATCCTTCAAGCGGTGGATGCGCCTCCGCCGCCGCCCTGCTTGGTCGGGTTCAAGGCCGCGCCGCTGCTGGGGTCGCCGCCCGCCACCGACGTACCCTGGCCGGACGAGGTCCCGGTCCCGGTGCGGGTGTCGTCGCTTGACGCCGCCTCGCCCATCGCATTGCCGCCCGCGGAGGCGCCCGCCGCCGGGCTGCCACCGCCGCCCAGCGAACCGCCCGGCGCACCGGGGCCGCCTTCCGCTGCTCCCTGCGCCCGCATGCCGGCGCCGCCCGGCCCCTGGTTGCCGGACTGGGCCGCCGCTGCCGAGGCATCGGTGCCGCCGGCCGCGCCGACGATCTGCGAACCGGTCTGGCTTGCCTGTCCGCCCTGTGCATTCACCGGGACGGCGCCGCCCTCGGCCAGCGTATCGCTGCGTGTGGCCCCACCTTGCTTGTCGCGTTCCTGATCGCTCATCGCATCCTCCTGTTGAGCTAATGTCACTGGATATCGGACCATTCTGCCCAAGTTCGGGCGACCGGGGCGTTCGTCAGGATGACCCTGGCCTGACCCGCCCACGCAGTCCAGGCGGACGCCCCGGATTATCCATTGCGCTAGACTCGGAGCAAAGGCGGCAACCGGGCCGCGACAGCACAGGGAACCCATGCCACCAAATCTAGGCCTCGTCTGCATCACCGCATCGAAAGACGTCCGCTACCGCACGGTCACGCGCAAGCGCCTGCTCGAGCACAGCCTGGACGGCCAGCGTGCACTGCTCGACGGCCTGTACCGCGACAATATCCAGACCCTGGACAATGCGCTGCGCTACTGCGAAGCCGAGGGCATCCGCCTGTACCGCCTGCCGTCGTCGATCTTTCCCTTCGCCGACGAAGACATCGGACGCGAGGTGCTGGCGCCCTTTGCCGCCACCCTGGCGCGTTCGGGCCGGCGTGCGCTGGAGCGCGGCATCCGCCTGGTCATGCACCCGGACCAGTTTGTGGTGCTCAATTCGGATTCGGAAGGCGTGGTGGCGAACAGCATCAAGATCCTGCAGATGCACGCCGACATCATGGACTTGCTGGAGCAGCCACGCTCGCCCTGGGCCCTGCTCGAGATCCACGGCGGCAAGGGCAACCGGGCCGACGCCCTGGTCGAACGCATCGCCACCCTGCCCGACGCGATCCGCTGCCGGCTGGGGCTGGAGAACGACGAGTACGCGTATGGCGCGCAAGAGATTCACGAAATTTGCCTGCGCGCCGGCGTGCCGATGGTATTCGACGCCCACCACCACGTAGTGCACGACAAACTGTCGAGCTATGAAGATCCGAGCGTGGGCGAGATGCTGCTGAAAGCGCGCGAGACCTGGGCCGAGCCAAGGCACCAGCTGGTGCACATCTCCAACGGCCGCGAAGGCTTCAACGACCGCCAGCATTCCGACCTGATCGAGGTGATGCCCTCGTCCTACCTGGCCGCACCCTACATCGAGATCGAGGCCAAGCTCAAGGAAGAAGCGATCCGCGGCTTGCGCGCCTGGTCGGCTACCACCGCTGCTTAGTGCATTACTGCGCGACTTTCTCCAGCCAGGGCAGCATCACCGCCAGCAGGGCCTCGGGCGCCTCGATCGGCAGCATGTGGCCGCTGTCCTCGATGAGGGCGAAGTCCGAAGCCGGCAGGCCGGCATGCAGTTCCTCGGCTTCCTCGCACGAGCGCAGGCGGTCCTGGCCCGCCGCAATGACGAGGGTCGGGCAGCGAATCTCGTGCAGGCGTTCGCGGTCGCTCGTGCGCACGATGCTCGACTGGCGCCGGAACACCTCGCCGCCCAGGCGCACGCCCATGGCGCGCACGCGATCGATCAGGGCGTCGTTGCCGGCCTGTTGCGGATGCAGCGAAGTGGCGATCGCGGTCTTGCTCAGGCCCGAGAACGAGACCGAGGCCGCGGCCTTGCCGACCGTGCCGCGGCTCTGGCGCAGCGAAGGCGTGTCGGCGCGGGTGGAGGTGGCGATCAAGACCAGCGCACGCACCCGTTCGGGCGCCAGGCGCGCGATCTCGCGGGCGATGTAGCCGCCCATCGAGAAGCCGACCGGGATGAAGCTGCCGGGTGCAGCGGCGACGGCGCGCGCGGCCATCGCTTCGATGCTGTCGTCGTGGCGCAGGTCGGCGTGCAGGACGGGCCCGAATTGTTCCAGGGGGCCGCGCACGTCGTCCCAGAGGGTTTCATCGGCCATGTAGCCGGGTACGAGCAGGATGGACATCGCGCCATGATAGCAAAGGCGCTTCCGTCCCGCTCCCGGCTGCCGGCGTCAGGCTGCTTTCTTCTTGGGCAGGATATCGCTCGCCATCATCTCGCCGAACGGCCCGGTCAGCGATTGCGCGCCGGTCGCCTTTCCCTTGCCCTTGCCCAGCAGCGGGAACACGAGCTCGGCGAAGCGGTAAGACTCTTCCAGGTGCGGATAGCCCGACAGGATGAAGGTCTCGATCCCGAGCTCGGCGTATTCGCGCATGCGCGCGGCCACCGTTTCCGGGTCGCCCACCAGCGCGGTGCCGGCGCCGCCGCGCACCAGGCCCACGCCGGCCCACAGGTTGGGCGAGACTTCCAGCTTGTCGCGGCGCCCGCCGTGCAGGGCGGCCATGCGCTGCTGGCCCACCGAATCCATCTTCGCAAAGGCCGCCTGCGCCCTGGCGATGACCTCGTCGTCCAGGTGGCTGATCAACTCGTCGGCGGCGCGCCAGGCAGCTTCGTTGGTCTCGCGCACAATCACGTGCAGGCGGATGCCGAAGCGCAGCGTGCGGCCGTGGCGTGCGGCGCGCTGCCGGATGTCGTCCAGCTTTTCCTTCACGGCCGCGGGCGGCTCGCCCCAGGTCAGGTAGACGTCCATCTGCGCGGCCGCCAGCTCGTGCGCCGGCTCGGACGAGCCGCCGAAGTACAGCGGCGGTCCGCCCTCCTGCACCGGCGGATAGAGCGTTTTCGCGCCCTTGACCTGGATGTGCTTTCCTTCGAAGTCGAAGCCGGCCGCACCGCCCTCGCCCGCCATGCTGGCGCGCCAGACGCGGAAGAATTCATCCGAAATCTCGTAGCGTTTGGTGTGGTCGGCGAACAGGCCGTCGGCTTCCAGCTCGCCCTGGTCGCCGCCGGTGACGACGTTCACCAGGAGGCGGCCGTCGGACAGGCGGTCAAAGGTCGAGGCCATGCGCACCGCCAGGCCCGGCGTCGACAGGCCCGGCCGCACCGCGACCAGGAACTTGAGCCGGCGCGTCGCGTCGATCAGCGAGGACGCCACGATCCAGGCGTCTTCGCAGGAGCGGCCGGTGGGCAGCAGCACGCCGTCGTAGCCGAGGGTGTCGGCGGCCACCGCGACCTGCTTCAGGTAGGCCGCGTCGACGGCGCGCGCGCCCTCCGAGGTGCCGAGGTAGCGGCTGTCGCCGTGGGTGGGCAGGAACCAGAATACGTCAGGGGTCGACATTGCGGCTCCTCAATTCGCGGCCAGGGGCAGCGTCGCCGCGGCTGGCTGCAGCGGCGCGCGCTGGCGCGGGTCGGCCGCTGGGGCGGGACGCGGCTGGGCGGCGCCCTGCGCTGCCGCTGCCGCGGCGATCCCGGCAAACGCCAGGCCCAGGTCATGCCGGCGCGCGGCGCGGCGGGAAACGTGTTCGTGCATGGATGCTCCTTCGGTCATTGTCAGGCGGCGGCGCGCAGCCGGGGTTCCAGTTCGGCGCCCAGCTGCTCGATGCCCTGCGCGATGCGCGCCGCGATCGGCGGCGCCAGCGCCAGGCCGTATTCGGAATGCCAGGACACCTGGTCGGACGTGGCATAGATGCTGGGCAGGATGAAGCGCGCCGACATCGAGGCCAGCACGGGGCGCAGCGCGTAGTCGAGCGCCAGCATGTGCGACTGGCTGCCGCCGGTGGCGATCGGCAGCACGGCCTTGCCGGCCAGGCCGTCCTGCGGCAGCAGGTCGAGGAAGGCTTTCAGCAGCCCGGTGTAGGCCGCCTTGTAGACAGGCGTGGCCACCACCACCACATCGGCCTCGCGCACCAGCTGCAGCGCACGCGCCAGCTCGGGCTGGGCGCTGTCGGCCTGCAGCAGCGCGTCGGCGGGCAGCTCGCGCACTTCGATGCGCACCGGGCGCTGGCCCTGCAGGGCCAGGCGGTCGCCGATGTATTGCAGCAGCCGCGTGCACGAGGATTGCGGCGAGGGGCTTCCGCCCAATAGTAGGACGCTCATGGTGGATCCAGGGGTTGACGATGGCCACAGGCTAAAGCGCAGGCAGGCGCAAGCCAACGAATTGTTTCGCTCATCGATATGCGCGCGGCGTTTTAACTTTTTGCTCATATCGAATGGCGCATTCCTTCGTTCACGCGGCGGCGGCGCCAATGCACACTGGACGCATCCATCAACATCCCACGCACGTCCATGCCTTCTTCCCCATCCCCGCAGCGCCAGGACACCGGCGCCGCCACCGCAGCGGATCCGCTGGCCCTGGCCGCCAGCCTGGCCGAGCGCCTGGCCGCCAGCGCCGTCGAACGCGACCGCGCCGGTGGCCACGCCGCCCGCGAACGCGGCTGGATCCGCGAGTCCGGCCTGCTCACCTTGTCGGTGCCGCTCGAGCACGGTGGACAGGGCGCCAGCTGGGCGACGGTCAACCAGGCGGTGCGCATCCTGGCGCGCGCCGACAGCGCCCTGGCCCACCTGTTCGGCTTTCACCACCTGCAGCTGGCCGGCATTCAGCTGTACGGCAGCGAACTGCAGCAGCGCAGCCTGCTGGGCATGACGGTCAAACAGAACCTGTTCTGGGGTAATGCCCTGAACCCGCTCGACCGCCGCACCCGCGCCGTCGCCCTGCCGACCGGCTACCGGCTCGATGGCGTCAAGAGCTTCTCGTCCGGCTCGGTGGGCTCGGACTGGCTCACCGTGTCGGCCTGGGACGAAGCAGCCGGCGCATCCCTGATCGCGGTGCTGCCGACCACCCAGCCGGGCATCCACGTGGAAGCCGACTGGGACGCCTTCGGCCAGCGCCAGACCGACAGCGGCAACGTCCACTTCGACCGCGTGCACCTGCCTACCGCCCTGGTGCTGCAGGCGCCGGGCCAGGCGCCGACGCCGCGCAGCACGCTGCGCTCGCAGGTGGCGCAGCTGGTGATGGCCAACCTCTACCTCGGCATCGCGCAGGGCGCCTTCGAGGCGGCGCGCGGCTACACGCTGGAGTCAAGCCGCCCCTGGCTGGCTTCCGGCGTGGACGACGTCACCGACGACCCTTATGTCCAGCACCGCTACGGCCAGTTCTGGCTGATGCTGCGGCCGGCCGCGCTGCTGGCCGACGCCGCCGGTGAACTGCTCGAGGCAGCCTTCCGCAAGGGCGATGCGCTCAGCGCGGCCGAGCGCGGCGAGGTCGCGGTGGCGGTCGCCGAAGCCAAGGTGCTGGCGCACCGCGCCGCCATCGACATCGGCAGCCAGCTGTTCGAACTGACCGGGGCCCGCTCGACGTCGGCGCGCTACGGCTTCGACCGTTTCTGGCGCAACGCGCGCGTGCACACCCTGCACGACCCGGTCGACTACAAGCTGCGCGACCTCGGGCGCTACGCGCTGTCGGGACGCTTCCCGGAACCCACCCCCTATTCCTGACGCCGTGAGCACGCCAGACCCCTCCTTCGCCGTGCGCATCGCGCGCGCCAGCAAATCCTTTCCCCTGCCCGAGGGCGGCAGCTTCGCGGCCGTGCGCGAGGTCACGCTCGACATCGCCCAGGGCGAGATCTACGGCCTGGTCGGACGCAGCGGCGCCGGCAAGTCGACCCTGCTGCGCATGCTCAATCTGCTGGAGCGCCCCGACAGCGGCAGCGTCGTCGTGGCCGGGCGCGAACTGACCCGACTGGGCAAGCGCGAGCTGCGCGAGGCGCGGCGCCAGATCGGCATGGTGTTCCAGGGCTTCAACCTGCTGCAGAACGCCACCGTGTTCGAGAATGTCGCCTTTCCCCTGCGCCTGCAGGGTACGCTGAACGCACCGCGGCTCGCGGCGCGGGTCGAGGAATGCCTGGCGCTGGTCGGGCTGGAGGACAAGCGCTCCAGCTATCCGGCCAAGCTCTCCGGCGGGCAGAAACAGCGCGTGGCGATTGCCCGCGCGCTGGCCAGCCAACCGGCGGTGCTGCTGTGCGATGAACCGACTTCCGCGCTCGACCCGGAAACCACGCGCGGGTTGCTGGCCACGCTGCGCGACATCAACCTGCGCCTGGGCGTGACCATCGTCATCGTCAGCCACGAACTGGCGGTGATCGGCAGCCTGTGCGACCGCGTCGCGGTGCTGGAAGACGGCGCGGTCGCCGAGCAGTTCGCCCTCAGCGACCACAGCGTGCCGCGCAGGACCGCACTCGGTCGCGAACTGGCCTGGTACGACAGCGAGGCGCGCGCCGCGACCCGGCTGGGAGCGGTCCATGACTGATACCCTGATTGCGCTGCTGCCCGAGCTGTGGCGCGCGCTCGGCGAAACCCTGCTCATGCTGGGGCTCGGCCTGTCGGCGGCGGTGCTGTTCGGCGGGCCGCTGGGGGTGGCGCTCTACCTGGGGCTGGATGCGGCTTCCGCACGCGGCCGGCGCGCCGGCCTGGTGCTGGGCTGGCTGGTCAATACGGTGCGCTCCTTCCCCTTCATCATCTTGATGGTGGCGCTGGTGCCGCTCACGCGGGTGATTGCCGGCACCTCGATCGGGCCGCTGGCCGCCGCCGTGCCGCTCTCCTTTGCCGCCATTCCGTATTTCGCGCGCCTGGTCGAGCAGCAGCTGCGCGACGTGCCGCGCGGCGTGATCGAGGCCGCCGAAGCGATGGGTGCCTCCACCTGGCAGATCGTCACCCGGGTACTGCTGCGCGAGGCACGTTCCGGCCTGGTGCTGGCGCTGACGGTACTCGCCATCAGCTTTCTTTCCTACTCCGCGGTCGCCGGCGTGGTCGGCGGCGGCGGCATCGGCGACCTCGCCATCCGCTACGGCTATTACCGCTTCGAGACCGATGTCATGGTGCTCACGGTGGCGCTGCTGGTGCTGCTGGTGCAGCTGATCCAGTTCAGCGGCGGCCGGCTGGCGCGCCGCCTCGACAAGCGCTGATTTTTCATTCACACAGGACCGTCCATGCACGCACCCCGCCGCACCCTGCTCGCCGCCACCCTGCTTGCCCTGACCCTCGGCGCACAGGCGAAAGACCCGAAGGAGCTGGTGATCGGCACCAGCGCCGGTCCCTATGCCGACCAGGTCAAGCTCGGCATCAAGCCGCTCCTCGAGAAGAAGGGCTACAAGGTGAAGATCGTCGAGTTCAACGACTACATCCAGCCGAATTTCGCACTGGCCGAAGGCGCGCTCGACGCCAACGTGTTCCAGCACATCGTCTACCTGACCCGCTTCGCCGCCGAACACAAGCTGGCGCTGTCGGAACTGGTCAAGATCCCGACCGCGCCGATCGCGATCTACAGCCGCCGGCACCGCAGCCTCGACAGCGCGAAGAGCGGCAGCACGGTGGCGCTGCCGAACGACCCGACCAACCAGGCGCGCGCCCTGGTCATGCTCGACCAGCTTGGCTGGATCAGGCTGCGTCCCAACGTGGACCCGGTGCGCGCGTCGGAAAAGGACATCGCCGCCAACCTGAAAGGGGTCAAGCTGCTCCCGCTGGAAGCTGCCCAGCTGCCGCGCGCCCTGCAGGATGCCGACTTCGCCTTCGTCAACGGGAACTATGCCCTGGCCTCGGGCCTCAAGCTCAAGGACGCGCTGCGCACCGAGCGGATCTCGCCGAACTACGCCAACCTGGTGGCGGTGCGCACGGCCGACCGCGACAAGCCCTTCGCACGCGACATCGCCGCCGCCTACCGCTCGCGCGAATTCCTCGAGGTGACCGAGCGCCACTTCGCCGACTACGCCAAGACCGATTACCAGCTGGCGCTACAGGCGGGGAAATGAGCATGGCGCGCCCGATCCGCTTCAACGCTTTCCAGATGAATACACCGGGCCACCAGTCGCCCGGGCTGTGGACCCATCCGCGCAGCGACAGCGAGCGCTATACCACGCCGGAATACTGGATCGAACTGGCACAGCTGCTGGAAAGCGGCGGCTTCGACGCCATCTTCCTGGCCGACGTGCTGGGCGTGTACGACGTCTACCGTAAAAGCGCCGCCCCGGCGCTGCGCCATGCGGTGCAGGCGCCGCTGAACGACCCGCTGGCCCTGGTGCCGCTGATCGCCCAAGCGACAAAACGCCTCGGGATCGGCGTCACCGCCGCCCTCACCTACGAGCATCCGTACACCTTCGCGCGCCGCATGTCGACGCTCGACCACCTGAGCCGCGGCCGGGTCGGCTGGAACATCGTCACCGGTTACCTCGACAGCGCCGCGCGCAACCTGGGCCTGGACCGCCAGCTCGGCCACGACGAGCGCTACGACCTGGCCGACGAGTACCTGGAAGTGGTCTACAAGCTGTGGGAGAAAAGCTGGGAAGACGGCGCCGTCGTGCGCGACCGCGCCCGCGGCGTGTACACCGACCCCGAACGCGTGCACCCGATCAACCATGCCGGGACCTATTACACGGTGCCCGGCATCCACCTGTGCGAACCTTCGCCCCAGCGCACGCCCTTCCTGTACCAGGCCGGCGCCTCGCCGCGCGGGATGCGCTTCGCCGCGCGCCATGCGGAAGCGACGTTCGTCAGCGCACCCGGCAAGGCGGCCGTCAAGCGCTACGTCGACTCCGTCCGGGCGGCGCGCCAGGCCGAGGGACGCGATCCGCAGCAACTGCTGGTATACGCCCAGGCGCTGGTAATCACCGGCGCCACCGAAGCCGAGGCCCGGGCCCGCCTGGCGGAATACCAGCAATACGTCGACATCGAAGCGGCGCTGGCCCTGCTGTCCGGCTGGACCGGCGTCGACTTCGCGCGCCATCACCTGGACGACACCATCGAGTACATCGACACCGACGCCGGGCGCTCGGCCCTGGCCTCGCTCAGCACGGCCGACCCGGAGCGGCGCTGGACCGTGCGCGAAGCCGCGCAGTTCATCGGCCTGGGCGGGCGCGGCCCGCTCATCGTGGGCGACGGCGCCCAGGTGGCCGACCAGCTGGAAGACTGGCTGGACGTGACCGGCGTCGACGGCTTCAACCTGGCCTACGCGCTGCCGCTCGAGGACATGCGCGGCGTCGTCGAACACGTGGTGCCGGAACTGCGGCGGCGCGGCCGCTACCGCACCGAGGAGCTCGACGGCGCCACCCTGCGCGAGCGCCTGCTCGGCGCCGGCGCCGGCCTGGCGCCCGACCATCCGGGACGCCAGGTGCGCATCGACGCGCCGGCCGCCGATTTGCTGCCCACGGCAGCCTGACCTGAAGGAGCATCATGAAACGACGAAGCCTGCTGCAGCTTGCCGCCCTCGGCGCCCTCCCCATCGGTTCGGTGCGCGCCGCGCCGCTGGAAGAGCTGCGGCTCGACTATGCTTATTATTCGCCCACCAGCCTGGTGCTGCGCCACTTCGGCTGGCTGGAAGAGGAATTCAAGGCCGAGGGCACGCGCATCAAGTGGGTGCTGAGCGCCGGCAGCAACCGCGCGCTCGAATACCTGAACGCCAACAGCATCGACTTCGGTTCCAGCGCGGGCCTGGCGGCCCTGCTGGCGCGCGCCAACGGCAACCCGATCCGCACCCCCTACATCTATTCGCGCCCCGAGTGGACGGCGCTGGTGGTGCCGAAGAACTCGCCGATCCGTTCGCTGGCCGACCTGCGCGGCAAGAAGGTGGCGGCGACCAAGGGCACCGATCCCTATCTGTTCCTGCTGCGCGCCCTGCACAGCGTGGGCTTGAAGCGCACCGACATCGAGCACGTCAGCCTGCAGCACGCCGACGGCCGCGCGGCCCTCGAGCAGGGCCGGGTCGACGCCTGGGCTGGGCTCGACCCCCACATGGCGGCGAGCGAACTGGAAGGCGGCGCGCGCCTGCTGTACCGCAACGTCGGCTTCAACACCTACGGCTTCCTGAACGTGCGCGAGGACTTCCTCGCCAGCCGCCCGGGCGAGACGGCGCGCGTGATCAAGGCCTATGAGCGGGCGCGCGCCTGGACCCGCGCGAATCCCTCCGAGGCGGCGAAGATCCTGTCCAGCGAAGCCAAGGTCTCGCTGCCGGTGGCGCTCCTGCAGGTCAAGCTGCGCAGCGACTTCAGCAACCCGCAGCCGGGCGCCGAGCACTTGCGCGCGCTGCAGCTGGCGGCGCCCATCCTGCGCGACGAAGCCCTGGTCAAGCCCGGCACGGATCTCGACAAGGTGATCGCCAGCCTGATCGACGTGCGCTTTGCCCGCCCACTGGTCGCGCGCGCCTGAGCCATGGAACCGCGTTCGATCGAACTGAGCGCGCCCGCGCCCACGTTGCGCCTCAGGCCCGGCCTGCCGCTCGGCGCCCTGCTGCCCGTCCTGATCGTGCTGGGCGCGGAGCTGGGCGTGCGCGCCGGCCTGGTGCCGGCCAACCTGCTGCCGCCGCCGAGCGCCGTGGGCGAAGCCCTGGCCTGGCTGGCCGCCAACGGCTTGAGCAGCCACCTTGCGGCCAGCACGCTGCGGGTGCTCGCCGGCTTCCTGGCCGGCGCCGCGCTGGCGCTGCCGCTGGGCGCCCTGGTCGCGCTCGACCGGCGCGCCGAGCGCCTGCTCGATCCCAGCTTCCAGGCCCTGCGGGCCATCCCCTCGCTGGCCTGGGTGCCCCTGTTGCTGCTCTGGTTCGGCATCGACGAAACCCCGAAGCTGGTCCTGATCGCGATCGGCGCCTTCTTCCCGGTATACATGGGCGTGGTGTCCGGCATCCGCGGGGTCGACCGCAAACTGGTCGAGGTCGGGCGCCTGTACCGGTTGCCGCCGGTGACGCTGGCGCGCCGGGTGCTGCTGCCGGCCGCGCTGCCGGCCATCCTCACCGGCCTGCGCAACGGCCTGAGCCTGGCCTGGATGTTCATGGTGGCGGCCGAGCTGATCGCCGCCAGCCGCGGCCTTGGCTACCTGCTGACCGACGGGCGCGAATCGAGCCGCGCCGACATCATGCTGGCGGCCATCGTGCTGCTGGCCCTGCTCGGGAAACTGAGCGACAGTGCGATGCAGGCGCTGGAACGGCGCCTGCTGGCCTGGCGCGACAGTGTCGGCGACCGGAGCTCCCCATGAGACCCCTGCTCGACATCGCCGTGGACGCCAAGGACCACGGCGCGCGTCCCGTGCTGCGCAGCCTGCGCCTGCGCCTGGCGCCCGGCGAAGCGGTGAGCCTGGTCGGGGCCAGCGGCTGCGGCAAGAGCACCCTGCTGTCGATCGCCGCGGGACTCGACACCGCTTACCGCGGCAGCGTGTGCCTGGACGGCCAGCCGCTGCGCGGCCCCTCGCTAGACGTCGGCATGGTGTTCCAGGAACCGCGCCTGTTTCCCTGGCTGACGGTGGCGCAGAACATCGCCTTCGGCGCCGCGCCGGACCGCGATTCAAGCGCGCGCATCGCCGCCCTGCTGGACGAAGTGGGCCTCGCCGGCCATGCGGACGCGCTGCCGAAGCAGCTCTCGGGTGGCCAGGCCCAGCGCGCGGCAATCGCGCGCGGCCTGTTCACGTCGCCGCGCGTGCTGCTGCTGGACGAGCCCTTCTCGGCGGTCGATGCCTTCACCCGCATGCGCCTGCAGGACCTGCTGGGGCGGGTGGTGCGCCAGCGCGGGCTGGCCGTGCTGGTGGTCACCCACGACATCGACGAAGCCCTGCTGCTGGGCGACCGCGTGCTGCTGATGGATGCGGCGGCAGGGCCGGTGCGGGCCGAATTCACGGTCGACCTGGCGCGCCCGCGCGAGCGCGCCGCGCTGGCCGCCAGTGCGCTCAGGGGAGCGATCCTGGACAGCCTGCACGCGGCTCATGCCTTCTAATGGACTAGGTATTGCGCGACTGCGCTTGTGATACGTTGCTGCCGGGCGGGACGCTCTGGGTCAGCCAGACATTGCCGCCGATGGTGGAGCCGGCGCCCACCGTGATGCGGCCCAGCACCGTGGCGCCGGCATAGATGACCACGTCGTCCTCGACGATCGGGTGGCGCGGCGCGCCTTTCACCAGCGCGCCGCCGGCGTCCACCGGGAAGCGCTTGGCGCCCAGGGTCACTGCCTGGTACAGGCGCACGCGCTCGCCCAGGATGGCGGTCTCGCCGATGACGACGCCGGTGCCGTGGTCGATGAAGAAGCTGCCGCCGATTTGCGCCGCCGGGTGGATGTCGATGCCGGTCAGCGAGTGGGCGATGTCGGCCGCCAGCCGCGCCAGGAAGGGCACGCCCAGTCGGTGCAGGCAGTGCGCCAGGCGGTGGTAGAGGATGGCGATGGTGCCCGGATAGCACAGCATGATCTCGGCCACCGAACTGGCCGCCGGGTCGCCCACCAGCGCCGCCTGCACGTCCGACACCAGCAGCGCCCGGATCGCCGGCAGGCTGCCGGCAAACTCGCGCGTGATGGCCCGCGCCTGCTCGAACAGGATGGCCTCGTCGGCTTCCGCGAACTGGGGCGTAAAGCGCAGCGCGCGCCGCACCTGGCCCACCAGCCGGTCCAGCGCCACATTGAGCGTGTCGCCGACGAAGTAGTCAATGCTCTCGTCGTTCAGGTCGGGCCGCCCGTAATGGGTCGGGAACAGCGCCGCCGAGACGCCGTTGATCACCTGGGTCAGGACTTCGCGCGAGGGCAGCTCGCGCACCCGGCCCTGGTGGCGGATGTTATGGGTCGATTCGCGCGAGGTGCGCAATGCATCGATGATCGGGCCCAGGTGCCATTGCACGGAGCCGGAAGAGGTCGGGAAATCGCTGTTCATGCCCCCAGCCTACATGCCCGCCGCGCACCGGAAAACGATTTAAATCATCCATCGATATGCGCAAATCGTTGGAGATCATGATTGGCGCATAAGCTGATCAATGCCATCACTTCAGGCGCGGTTTTTGCATTATGTTAATGGCCCGCGGCGCCCACACGGCACCGCTGCCGACCATGCCGACAACTGCGCCATTGCGGTGCAGTCCGCACCGGCATGGAACCTCACTTACCTTGGGAGTCTTCGTGTCCATCGCTGCAAGCAGTGTCCGTACCCAACTACGTATCGCATTCGCGTTCGTGATCATCGTTTCCTTCCTGTCAACCGCGGTCGCCATCTGGCGCCTGCAGCGCATGTCGCAGGAAACCGAGGCGCTGACCCAACGCCCGCTCATCAAGGAGCGCCTCGCCTCGCAGTGGCTGCTCAACACCTCGGTGTCGGCCAAGCGCACCGCAGCAGTCGCGCGCTCGGCCGATCCGGAGCTGGCCAAGGCTTTCTCCGCCGAGAGTACGGAGTCGAGCCGCCGCACCAGCGCGCTACAGGAACAGGTTGGCGCCCTGCTCGACACGCCGGAAGAAAAAGCGCTGTTCGCGGCAATCGGCGAAGCGCGCGGGCGCTACATCGCCAGCCGCGACCGGGTCATGCGCCTGAAGGCGGAAGGCCAGACAGTCGAGGCAATGGCGCTGTACGAGCGCGAATTCGTGCCCGCCACCCAGCAATACATAGATGGCGTGACGGCGCTGCAAGCTTTGCAGCACAAGGCCATCGACACCGGCGCGCGTGCCGTGCTGGACGACGCACACCACAGCAGCAGCATGCTGGTCGGTCTGTGCGTGCTGACACTCGCCGTCAGCATCGCCGCCTCGATGCTGTTCGCGCGCGCCCTGTTCCGCCGCCTGGGCGGCGAACCGGCGGAAGCGGCCCGGGTAGCAAGCGAGATCGCGGCCGGCAACCTGGCGGTCCAGGTCGCGCTGCGGCCGGGCGATGGGGCGAGCCTGATGCACGCGCTGCAGGGCATGCGCGACAGCCTGGCCGGCATCGTCGGCCAGGTGCGCGAGGGTACCGCCACCATCGGCAGCTCGGTGGACGCGATGGCCGACGAGGCACAGGAACTGTCGCGCCGCACCGAGAGCCAGGCGGCGGCACTGGAACAGACCGCGTCGTCGATGAACGAACTGGCGCATGCGGTCCAGCACAGCGCGGCCAACGCGGACCAGGCGAACGGGCTGGCGCTGCAAGCCTCCACCGTGGCGCAGCAGGGCGGCGCCATGGTCGGCGAGCTGGTCGACACCATGGGCGCGATCAACGCCTCCTCGGCGCGCATCACCGACATCATTGGCGTGATCGACGGTATCGCCTTCCAGACCAACATCCTGGCCTTGAATGCGGCCGTGGAAGCGGCGCGCGCTGGCGAGCAGGGGCGCGGCTTCGCGGTGGTGGCAGGTGAGGTGCGCAGCCTGGCGCAGCGCGCTGCTGCTGCGGCCAAGGAGATCAAGGAACTGATCGATGATTCGACCCGCCGCGTGTCGCTCGGCGCCGACCTTGCCGGTCGCGCCGGCACCACCATGACTGGCATCGTCGAGAGCATTGGCCGGGTGACCGCAATCATGGGTGAAATCGTCGACTCCAGCAAGGAACAGGCGAACGGCATCCAGCAGGTGCACCGCGCGGTGGCCGACATGGACAGTGTCACCCAGCAAAACGCGACCCTGGTCGAAGAATCGGCGGCAGCCACCGATTCGATGAAGGAACAGGCGGCGCGCCTGGCCTCTCTGGTGGCGGTCTTCACGCTGGCCATACCTTCGCAGCCTGCCGGGCGTCCGGCTGGCGGTGCCCAGGTCACGGTGCGGCACGCCAAGCCCGGCGAGCCGGCCTTGAGCGCTTCCTGACCCCGGCGCCGGGGCGGCCATTGCCGGCCCGGCGTTTCTGAAGCAACATAGTGCTTTGTTGATTTTGTGGATGAGTCCCGCATGAACCTGCCTTCCCACCAGCTGTCGATGACGGTCCTGATGACCCCGGACACGGCGAACTTTTCCGGTAACGTCCACGGCGGCACCATCCTCAAGCTGCTCGACCAGGTCGCCTACGCCTGCGCCAGCCGCTACGCCGGCCGCTACGTGGTGACGATGAGCGTCGACCAGGTCACCTTCCGCCAGCCGATCCATGTCGGCGAGCTGGTCACCTTCCTCGCTTCGGTCAACTACGCCGGGCGCAGCTCGATGGAAATCGGCATCAAGGTGATCGCCGAGGATATTCGCTCGCAGGTGGTGCGCCACGTGAACAGCTGCTTCTTCACGATGGTGGCCGTGGACGACGACCGCAAGCCGGTGGCCGTGCCGCAGCTGGCGCCATCGACCCCGGACGAACAGCGCCGCTTCGAGGAAGCCAAGGCGCGCAAGGCGGCCCGGCTGGAACTGGAACGGCATCACGCCGAACGCGCCGCGGCGCGCGCCTGAAGCCAGCGCCTGCCGTGCGTCGAAGCGCGGCTGGCACGGTTAGCATCCAGGCTCGACCATATCGGGAGCACGCATGAAACCTATCCTGCTCGCAGCATTGCTGTGCACGTCCTTGTGCGCACCTGCCGCTTTTGCCGCTGGCCAGTCGGAAAGCGGCGCCAAACCGCTCGCCACCATCCCCGCGCTCGACCTCAAGCGCTACCTGGGCACCTGGTACGAGATCGCGAAATTCCCGAATTCCTTCCAGAAGAAATGCATCGGTTTCACCACCGCCACCTACAGCCTGCGCGAGGATGGCCGGGTCAACGTCGTCAACCGCTGCCGGCGCGCCGACGGCGGCACCGACACGGCCAACGGCGTGGCGCGCCAGCCCGGAGGCCCAACTTCGCCGAAGCTGGAAGTGCGCTTCGCCCCGGCCATCGTGTCCTGGGTGCCGATGGTCTGGGGCGACTACTGGGTGATCGACCTCGACGCGGATTACCAGCTTGCCGCGGTCAGCGAGCCGAAGCGCGAATACCTGTGGATCCTGTCACGTACGCCGAAGGTCGACCCGGCCGCCTACGACGCCCTTCTCGGCCGCCTGCGCGCCCAGGGCCTGGACCTGAACCGCCTGGCGCCGACCAGGCAGGCGGAATGACGGGGACTTCCTGATTTCGCGGAAGCACTACCGCCGCGCCGACCCCTGTGCTAGAATGCGAGCCCTTGGCCTGGTAGCTCAGTTGGTAGAGCAGAGGATTGAAAATCCTTGTGTCGGTGGTTCGATTCCGCCCCGGGCCACCAAGAACATGTCTTGCATAACGCCCACTCCTACGAGTGGGCGTTGTCGTTTCTGGGTCTATTTCCGCCATTCCTGGGGGCGGGCCGGTCCCACCTCATTGACGCCCCCTACCGCCTTTAGTTCGTAAAAACCCTTATCGCTTATATTTGCCTGGGCAAATAAAATACATATTTTCCATACGCACATATTGCGCAGAGGCACTTTCAGACCGTGTGACAGCATTTGAAGAGCTAAACACATGCAATTCGGCAAGCTGATTAGCCAGACGTGGATGCGCTTTTAAAGCGCTTGATAAAGAAATGCTGTCCCTGGGCCTGACCGCGTCGCAGTTTGTCGTGGTCATCGGTGCGATGGGCGCTTACTGAATGGGTTCAGCGAACAGGAAGCGCTGGCCCTCCAACATGCGCTGGAAAAGAATCCTGCTCAATGCGAGACAGTCGTCCCCGCAGGAGCAGGCATCAAGCATCGCCGCGCTCTTGGTAGGAAAGTAAATTCCCGAACACATCAGCTCGCGTCTGCACACCGTTGTCAATTGACGGTTGGCTGGCGCTTTCAATCTTTATCAGGAGGACTCATCACATGAGTCAAGAAACCAGCAACAATCCAGCAACCCGCTCCAGCGGCATGCGCTTCACCCGACGCAAGTTCATCGGGGCTGCTGTCGGCGCCGCAGCGGTCTGGGGCGGCTACTCGTTTTTACTGGGTGGCCAATACCGTGCCGCCAAGGCTGATCGCCGGGTCGACGTGCTGCTGATCGGCGGCGGCATCATGAGCGCAACACTCGGCGTCTATCTGTCCGAGCTGGAGCCGAGCTGGACCTTCGAAGTGTTCGAACGTTTGGATAAAGTTGCGGAAGAAAGTTCCAATGGCTGGAACAACGCGGGAACAGGTCACTCGGCGCTGTGCGAACTGAACTACACGCCGATGGACGATAAGGGCCAAGTGCACATTGCAAAGGCGATTGAGATCAACGAGAACTTCCAGATCTCGCGCCAGTTCTGGGCGCATCAGGTGCGCAAGGGTGTGCTGGGCAATCCACGCGAGTTCATCAATTCGACACCTCATATGAATCTCGTGTTCGGCGAGGAGAACCGGGAGTTCCTCCGCAAGCGCGTTGCGGCCTTGAAGGCGTCACCACTGTTCGCCGGCATGGAATTGAGCACCGACCGGGCCAGGATTACCGAGTGGGTTCCGCTCATGTTGGAAGGCCGCAAAGCGGACGAGCTGGTAACCGCCACCCGTTCGCCGCTCGGCACCGACGTCAACCTGGGCGCGATTACCCGCCAGTTCTACCAGCATCTCGGCCAGACGGTGGGCAGCAGGATTTCGACCGGATACGAGGTCCGCTCGATCACGCGCAACGAGGATGGATCCTGGCGCGTGTCGGCATTCGACATCAAGGATGGTTCCAAAGTCCAGACGGTGGATGCCCGCCATATCTTCATCGGTGCGGGCGGCGCCGCATTGCCGCTGCTGCAGTTGTCGGGCATTCCTGAAGCGAAACAATATGCTGGTTTCCCGGTAGGCGGCGAGTTCCTGGTCACCGACAATCCGGCAATTACCTCGCGTCACCTGGCGAAAGTGTACGGGCTGGCAGATACGGGTTCGCCACCGATGTCGGTGCCGCACCTGGATACCCGCGTGCTGGATGGTAAAACGGTGCTGCTGTTCGGGCCATTCGCCACCTGGTCGACCAAGTTCCTCAAAAATGGTTCCTATTTCGATATCGCGAAGGCGACTACGCCCTCCAATATCATTCCGCAACTTCAAGTCGGCGCCCACGAGTTTGCACTCGTAAAATATCTTGCGGAACAATTGGAGCAGTCCAGGGAGGACAAGATGGCGGCGCTGCGCCACTACATGCCCGACGCGAAGGACGAAGATTGGCGGCTGTGGCAAGCTGGTCAGCGCGTGCAGATCATCAAGAACACCTCGGACAAGGGCGGCGTACTGAAGCTCGGTACAGAAGTCGTGGTGTCCGAAGATCGCTCGGTGTCTGCCTTGCTGGGGGCATCGCCTGGTGGTTCCACCTCGCCGGCGATCATGCTGTCGCTGCTGGAGAAAGTGTTCCCGGATCGGATGAAGACAAGCGCGTGGCAGCAAAAGATTCGCGAGATCGTTCCGTCCTATGGCAAGAAGCTGAACGAGAACGTGCAGCTGCTGGCGACGACCTGGGCAAGCACCGCGGAAACCCTGCAGCTGGCGATCGCATCGCCAAGCCTGGATACCTTTATTCCAGGCGCCGCTCCCGGCGCTCAGCCTGGGCAAGTGAAAGAGCGGTCCGATATCGCGCTGTAGTGCTGTCCAGCTTCAACGCCAACCCATGCAGGTTGGCGTTTTCGTTTCCGGGGCCATCCGCCTCAGTCTTTCCTTTCCCTGAACTCGCCATCGATCACCATATCGTCGCTGCGCGTGGCCGGCTTGCGTCCGGCGAACGGGAAGACCGACGACAGCAAGCGGTCGAACATGGCCCGCCTCAGCCAGGGCAAGGTGAGCACGAACAGCGTTGTGAACCCGGTGAACCCCGCCGGCACGTAGTCGCCCTGCGACAGAAAGTGCAGGAAGCACAGTGCGAGCAAGCCGACGATGAGCGGGCGCCGCACGGGTTTCGGCAAAAGACCGACGATGCGCAGCTTGCCTTTGCTAAATGAAGGAAATCGTGCCAGAAGAGCGCCAAGCAGCAGCCCGGCGACGAACCGGCTCGTGTCCAGGTAATCGGCCAGCACGCCGATCACAAGGAAACCGGTATAGGTCATCGTGCTGGCCAAGGCTGCCAACAGCAACAGTGCGATCGCGATGCTCAGCTTTGGCCGGCGCACCACCGTTCTGATGAGAAAACCGAGGATTTTTGTACTCCAGCGAATGACATTGGAAGGCCCATTCTAGCAGCCCCCCTCCCGCGTCAAGTGCCCCGCTGCGCCTGCGCCATCTCGATCGCCGGCAAGGTCACCGTCAGGAAGGACGATATCTGTCCGATCAGCTCGGCAGCCTGCAGTCGCACCTGCTCCATCTGCAGCGTCGACAGCTCGGTCTGGCGGATGGCCTGCTGGAGCAGCGTGCGGCGCTGGATCAGCGCGTCATGCACGCGCGCATCGAGCGCGCCGGCGGCGAGTTTGGCCACCACGGCCAGCACCGCCGCATGCAGGCCCAGGTTCTTTCCCGACGCTGTCATCTCGCGCATGGCGGCTTCGCTGTCGGCCATCAGCTGCACCAGCTGCGCACGGCTTGCGGTCAGCGCCGGCTTGTATTCGGCGGGCGGGCTCCCGCGGCGCAACAGCTTGCCGATGACGCTAGTCGGCGCACGGGTAGCCTCGAGCGCGGCGTCCAGCAGCGCGGGCACGCCCATCTGCGTGAACTTCAGCACCAGGTCGGTGATCGGCTGGAGCAGCACGGCCTGCTCCATCAGGGCCTTCTCGCCCCAGTCCGCCACTAGCGCCAGGTTGACCGGCAGGATGCGGCGAAACAGCGCAGCCAGGCGCTGCTCGGACTGCTCGAACAGGAGCGGGTAATCCTGCCTGGCGATCGCCAGCGCATCGCGCACCGCCGGATGGTCCTCGCTGTCGAACAGCGGCCGGGCGGCGGCTTTGGCCGGCAGGCCGTCCGGCGCCGGGGGCAGATCGTCGAAGGACAGCGCCCGGGGCGGGCTACTCGGGACCGGCGCCGCTTCAAGCTGCTCGTCGCCGAAGTCGAAGGCGCGCGGCCCGAACGGACGCGGGGCGGGCTCGGGAGAAGGCTCAGCCTCCTCGCCGAAGTCGAATGCCTTGGGCGTCTGCTGGGTCATCGCTCCATGCGGCGGCGAGCGCCGGCCGTTCTCAGACAGTGCCGCCGAGCTTGCGGATGAAGGTCGCCAGGTTCAGCTTGAAGCCCGCGCCCACGGCCTGGAAGCGCCACTCGCCATCCTTGCGGTACAGCGAACCGAACTGCAGCGCGGTCTTGTCCGAGTAATCTTCGTCGAGGTCGTATTCCGCGAGCACTTCGCCGGTCTCGTCGTTGTACACCTTCACATAGGCGTCGGTGACGCGCCCGAAGGTCTGCTGGCGTGCCTCGGCCTCGTGGATGGTGACGACGATCGGCATCTCCACCACCTCGGGCTCGACCCTGGCCAGGTCGACGGTGATGACTTCGTCGTCGCCATCCCTGTCGCCCGTGCGGTTGTCGCCCGAGTGCACCACCGCGCCGTCGGGCGAGGTGGTGTGGTTGTAATAGACGAAGTGGGCGTTGCTGATCATGACCGGATTGTCGCCGGCATCCTTCCGGCACAGGAAGACCGAGGAATCGAGGTCGAATGCAGGGCCGGTGGCCGCGTTGATCTTCCATCCGAGGCCGATCCGGACGCGCCGCAATCCCGGGGCGGTTTTTTCGAGGTTGATGCGATGGCCGGTCTGGAGCGTCGTCGACATGGGCTTTCCTTGTAGGGTGATGGGTATTGCTGGAACGGGTGGGTGCTCAGGGCGCGGCGCCGCCGGCCGAGAAGCGCGCGATCAGTTCGCGCTCCAGTTCCTGCAGCTTCGGCAGCTCTTCCTTGCGGCGCTGCTGGCCTTCGTTCGAGATCTGCTCGAGCTTGTCGAAGGCGGTCACCAGCTGCGCCTGCACGTGCTGCGCGGTTTCCAGGCTGACCAGGGAGCGCTGCTTGGCGCGGGCGACTGTTTCGGTATTCTCGAGCAGCATGTCGGCCTGGGCGCGGAAGGCCGCGTCGGTGGCGTCGTAGGCGGCATTCGCGACCGCCGCGCTCTGCTTGGCTTCCAGCTGCAGCAGGTAGAGCGAGAACACGTTGCGCCAGGCCGGGATCGAGACGTTGACGATGTCCGTGAAGGTATCGGTCAGCGCGCGCGCATTGTCCTGCGACAGGCGGATCTGCGGCACCATCTGCGTGGCCATCAGCATGGCGCGCTTGAGGTCGTCGATGCGCTTTTCCAGCCGCTCGAGGCGGCGTTTGAGCTCGGTGGCCTGCTGCGCCTCGAAGGCGTTGGCCGCCGCGCCCTGCTGCGCCAGCGCCTGGCGCAGCCGCTCGGCCCAGGCTTCGCCCTTCTTCACGTCGGCGTCCAGGCCCTGGTAATAGGTTTCGAGGCCCTTGTACATCTCGTCGAAATCCTGGATGCGCGCCCGGTGCACGTTGGCATGGCGCGTCATCTCGCCGACCAGGGTATCCATGCGCGATTCGACTACCTGGTACTGCGACAGCATCTTTTCCTTGACCGAGCCGAACAT
This sequence comes from Massilia sp. IC2-477, assembly GCF_020707265.1. Classification (GTDB taxonomy): domain Bacteria; phylum Pseudomonadota; class Gammaproteobacteria; order Burkholderiales; family Burkholderiaceae_D; genus Telluria. Next base: position 35,841 of record NZ_JAJFEQ010000014.1, on the reverse strand, counting down.
GTTCGTGAGGCGCGACACCAGGCCGCCGGAACGCAGCTTGGCCGGGTCCAGGCCCTTCGAGGTGGCGATCAGCTCGTTCAGCTGCGCGCCGAACACATCCGCATCCGAAGCCCGCACGGTGCCCAGCAGCTTGGCGGACACCTTGGCCACGCCGGCGCCGGTGTTGCCGCCCAGGGCCTCGATCGCCTTGTCGTCGATGCCGGAGATATCGACACGGACTACGGGCGCCGCGCTCGCCTCGGGACGCAATGCCGGCAGTGCATCCGGCACGATGCCAGGATTCAGCAGGGGCGCCGGGGCGGGTGCGGGCGCCGCGGGTGCTGCGTTCGCTTCTTCGTCGGAGGAGAACAGCGGTTTCATGAACATTCCTTCAGGGTGAAGTGACAACATGAATAGCTTACCACCGGACAATCCGGCTGGGTAAGCATCGCCGCCACCTGCTGCGTGAAGCATGCATGGGGCATGGTTCACGCAGGCCGCGCAGCCTTAGTATAGGCGTCACCGGGCTACAATCGACTGCATGAAAATGCGGAAGAAATCGGCATTGCCGACAAAGTCATGCGCCCATTGCGGACTACCGTTTACCTGGCGCAAGAAGTGGGAGCGTGACTGGGAACACGTCAAGTATTGTTCCGAACGCTGCCGGCGCGCGGGAGCACCTGCGGGACAAGTGCGCAACCCGGGCAGCGCACAGGATCCGGGCTGACTGCCTGGGCCGTTTTCCCTCAGGCCTGCGGCGCTGCTGGAGCCTCGCGCAGCATGCGCCGGATCGTCACTAGGTTCACGCAGGCGATTACCAGCTCCAGCGCGGTGCCGCCGACCGAGCCGGCAATCACGTTATTCACGATCCACAGCACGGTCCCGCACAGCATGGCGAAGCGCATGCGTACGCCTTCCATCAGGAACAGGGCCAGCGTGCCGATGCAGGAGGCGCCCAGCGGCAGCCAGTCGCTGGGGCGGGTGGCGAAGTGCCAGCCAAGGCCCAGGTTGGCCATGACGACGAAAAAGGCTACCCACTTCGAGCGGGTATATAGCGCCAGGACCGAGCGCAGCAGCGACATGGTCGAGCTGGCGACGGCGGTCGGCCTGCCCAGCAAGGTGAAATGGATGATGTAGGCAAGGCATTCGGCCGCCATGAACAGCTTGAAGCGGCGGTCGTCTTTCTGGGCAAAGGAAGCGACGCCGAGCACGAACGCCGCATAGCCGACGCACTGCGCCGGGGAGAACCAGTCGATGGCCATCGAAGCACCGGCCATGGACCGGGTAAAAAGAAAGGATTATAGGCTCAGGCCTTCTTCAGCGCCTCGGCCTTGTGCGCCGCCTCGGCGCCCGTCTTGTCGCTGACCACCAGGTATTCCGGGTGCTCGCGCGATGCCGCGACGTGGTGGCCCTTGATGTCGGTCGGGGACGTCAGTTTCTTCTTGACCGTACCATGCACCGTGCCTTGCGACGATTCCCATTGCACCTTGTCGCCTGCCTTGAACGTGTTTGCCATGCTGCCCTCCTCGGATTGAAGGCCATGCTTGTCCCGGAAACGTACCACATCAGGACAAGATGAACCGGGATCCGTATTGGAACACGGATCCCCGCTTCACTTCGCACGCGAGAACGGCGCTGCGGCTCAGGCCTTGCCCGGCAGCGGCAAGCCCTCCGCCAGCGCCAGCCTTTCCATGGCCGTTTCCAGCACCATGCGCGCGCGGCCCGAGGCCAGCTCGAGTTCGCGGTGCAGGCGTGCGTCTTCCTGGTTGCGCGCGGCGCACTGGGCGCTGTAGCGCTCGAAGCTGCCGACCATCATGAGGATGTCGGACAGGTGGCGCGGGCATTCGCAGGACAGGCGATTACCGGCGGCCGTGATGGCCGCCAGCGCCTGGTCGTCGAAGCGGCGCGGGGCCACCGCTTCTACCTGGGAGTCGGACGCGGGCAGGCCCTGCCCGGCCAGTGCGGAACGGCACAGGGACACCAGTTCGCCGATCTCGGCCGGCACGCGCGCCACCAGGCAGCCCTGGGCGCGCAGCGCGCGGATGGTGGCGCTGCCGCAGAAGCGGTACAGCACCACGGTCGCCGCCGGCTTCAGGATGTCGCGCGCCGCCGCGATCTGGGCGACGGCAGCGTCCTCGAGCTCCGAGGCTTCGATCAGCAGCACATCCAGGGCCATGCCGTCCGCCAGCGAGCCCACCTGCTCGAGGCGGGCGCAGTGGCGCTGCACCTGCAGGGCGCGGCCGTCGCGGCCGCTGGCGGCAATGCGGCGCACCAGGCTGTCGCCGACCACCAGCACCCGCATTGGCCCGCTGACCTGGCTCACGCGATCGGCATCCGGCGCCAGCATCTCTTCCAGGCGTTCGACCGGCAGGCCGGTCAGGACACCGATCGGGTGTCCCAGGTCAACCAGCTGCTTGAGCAGGCCGAGGCGGCGCACCTGTTCGGCCGTGTACAGCCGCTGTCCGTGGGCCGAACGCTGGGTGTCCGACAGCGCATAGCGGCGCTCCCAGACGCGCAGTGTTTCCACGGGCAAGCCCGCCAGGCGTGCAGCGACCCCGCTGCGGTAGGTAACTTCGCGGGCTTCGCCCCGCTGCTCGTCCATTCTATCGTTCATTTGACCCGCCGTTGAACCAGGTTATTCGGTAGTTGTCCCGCTACAATTGCGAGACAACACAGTGTAACTCAAAATCGTCAAAGACAGCTGTTCAATAGCGAGGCAAAACGGATTACCAGGTGAAGTCGTCCGGAATCTTGAAGTCGGCGTAGGGATCGTCGGCGTCGACCTCGTTGCTGGCCTGCTTCACCTGGATGACGCTGTCCGGATCGCGCTCGGCGATCTTCTCGCCAATCACCTTCGGCACCAGTTCATAGTTCCCATTCAGGAACACGATTACCAGCCGTCCCGACACCAGGTGCTGCTGCACCTGCTCGGACACGTAGATGCGTTCGATCTTGCTGCCGTGGGTGAAGTTGTAGGCGATCTCGCCTTTTCCATTCTTCGCACGCGGTTGGCGGTTCTGCTGCACCAGCTGGGCGATCTGCGCCTTGACCGCCTTCTGGGCGGCGGCGGCATCGCGCTGGGCATTCAGTTCGCGCGCCCGCTCGGCATTCTGGCGCTGCATCTCCAGCGCCGCCTCGCGCGCTTCGTTCACCGACTCGGTGCCGGTGCGGCGCTCGATCTTTTTCTGCTTGCTCTTGTCCTGGTTGACCTTCTGGACCTTCTTCTTGTCCACCAGGCCGGCTTTCAGCAACTGCTCCTGCAGCGAGACCATCGTTCTACTCCTTGGTTGCATGGGATGGCCGGCAGCACGCTGCCGCCGGCGAAGCCGCCAGCATAGCAAACGGCGGCGCTGCCGAATACGGCCACGCCCTGTATGCATGTGTTGCGCCGTCTGAACATATTTCGCCATGACATCGAATTTGACCGCATAATCGCTGTAATAACAGCAATCCCGTCACGCAATGTCTTGTCGTTTTGCTCCACCCGCGCCGGCCCCCTGCCCTGCCATCGCTCCATGACCGTCAAAGCGCCTTCCCGCGTCTCGCGCCTGTACGAAGTCATGGACCTGATGCTCGATTCGGTGGGCGACCCGCTTGCCCTCGACAGCCTGGCCGCTTCGGCCAGTTATTCCAGTTACCATTTCGACCGCATCTTCCGCGAGCTGACCGGCTTCTCGGCGGTCGAATACCAGCGCAAGCGGCGCCTGCGCCGCGCCGCGCACCAGCTGCGCCACGAACCCGACGTGCCGATCGTGCGCATCGCCCAGGACTGCGGCTTCCCGTCCAACGCGGCCTTCGCCAAGGCCTTCAAGCAGCAGTTCGCGATGTCGGCCAAGGCCTGGCGCGAAGGCGGCTGGCGCACCTACATGGACCAGCAGGTCGGACGCGAGAGCGACGTCAGCTTCTTCGTGGCCGAGCCCTCGAACCTGGACGTCATCCTCGCCCCCTACTGCCCGCCCGAACCGGGCAGCATCGCGGCCCGCATCGAGCTGCGCCAGCTGCCGCCGGTGCTGCTGCGCTACCAGCGTTTCTTCGGCCAGTCCGGGGCCGCGCTCTCGATCGCCTGCAACACCTTCATCTGCGAACGCGAGCGCCTGGATGGCATCGCCCACGGCGCGCCCTGGTACGGGGTGTTCGACGAAGACCCCGGCTTCACCGGCGAAAGCGAATACTGCTACGACTTCGGGCATACCGGCGAAGCGCAGGATGGCAGCCTGGGCGTGCGCGTGCTCCCGGCCGGCACCTATGCCTGCCTGGAATTCCGCCACGAATGGCCGCGCTTCCGCTCGATGTACGAGGACTGGCTCGACAAGCAGTCGACCTGGCGCTTCGACAGCACGCGCCCGCACATCCAGAAGGTCGAGCGCGACTGCGCGGGCAAGTGGCGCGGCCTGCTGGCGCTGCCGATCAAGAAGCGCTGACGCCCTTGTCCGGCGCGTGGCGCCACACGAAGCGGCTCAGCACCAGCACCGGCAGCGCGGCCACCAGCACCCACAGGAAGAAATCGCGATAGCCCAGCGCCCCCTGGATGTCGCCGCTGACCATCTTGAACAGCACGAAGCCGAGCTGCATGAAGCCGCTGCCGAGCGCATAGTGGGCGGTCTGATAGGGCCCGGGCGCCACCACCTGCATGATGAACAGGATCATCCCGACGAAGCCGAAGCCGTAGCCGAACATCTCCACGCCCAGGCTAGATGCGATCACACCCAGCGATTCCGGCTGCGCCACGCTGAGATACCAGAACACGGCGTTCGGCAGGTTCATCGCGACGATCAGGAAAGGCATGGCGCGGCGCAGGCCCAGGGCCGCCGTAAAGTAACCGCCGGCGATGCTGCCGGCCAGGAAGGCGATGGTGCCGGCGGTGCCGTACACCGCACCCACCTGCGCCGTGCTCAAGCCCAGGCCGCCGACTTCGCGGGCGTCGCGCAGGAACAGCGGGCCGATGGTCTGGATCTGCCCTTCCCCGGCGCGGAACAGGATGATGAACAGGATCGCCAGCCAGATGCCGGGCTTGGCGAAGAAGGCGCGGATCACGTCGACCAGGGTGCCGGCCACGCTGCGCACGCCCTCGCCACGGCGCGCGGTGCCCGGCGTATCGGGCAAGGCCCACAGGTGGTACAGGCCGAGGCCCGCCATCAGGACACCCAGCAGCCCGAACACCGTGGCCCATGCCGCCTTGGGGCCCATGCGGTCTTCCAGGTAACCGGCCAGCATCACCAGGCCGCCCATTGACACGAACTTGGCGGCATTGAAGAAGGCGCCCTGCCAGCCCGCGTAGGCGGCCTGCTGGCGCTCGCTCAGGCTGGCGATGTAGATGCCGTCGGCGCAGATGTCGTGCGTGCTCGAGGCCAGCGCCACGAGCGCGAACAGGCCAATCGAGACGGCGAACCAGCTTGACAGCTGCAGCGCCAGCGCCATCGCTGCCAGGGCGAAGCCGCCGGCCAGCTGGAAGCAGACCACCACGCCGCGCTTGCTGCGCGCCAGTTCCAGGAAGGGGCTCCACAGCGCCTTGAACACCCAGGCCAGGCCAAGCAGGCCGGTCCAGCGCGCGATCTGCTCGTTGGGTACGCCCAGCGACTTGTACATCAGGCCGGCCACCAGCGCCACCGCGTAGAACGGCAGGCCCTGGGCCAGGTAGAGGGTCGGCACCCAGGCCAGCGGATGGCGGGTGGCGGTCGGCAGCGCGGCGCGCGCCAGGTCGTTGATCGGGTTCATGCGGGTTCCACGTTCAGGGTAACGATTCTGCTTGCACGTCCGCGGGTGTCGAAGGTGGCCAGCTTGACCACCTGCGCGGCGTCCACCGGTACCGGCGCCACGTAGCGCGGGCTGCGCGCCGTGGGATCGAGCCCATCCAGAGTGTAATGCACGGCCAGGCCCGGCAGGGCGACATTCGCCTGCAGCAGCCTGCCCTGCAGGACGGCGCCGGGCGGCGGCAGGCGGTAGTCCCAGGGACGGCGCGCGCGGTCCAGGCGCGGCAGCTCGCGCTGGCCGAGGCGGTTGGCGAACTCGTTCCAGTCGCGCAGGGCCCAGGCGGCGCGGCGGTCCGGTTCGGGGATGTCCTGCCAGCCCGGATCGGGCGCCCAGGCGCGCTCGGCCAGTCCGATCAGGCGCGGCAGCGCCAGGTATTCGAGGCGGGCGCGCGAGCGCGCGTTCTCGCCCCACAGCTGGCCCTGCAGGCCGGCGATGCGCCCCCGTCCCGCCACGTCGAGCGGCTGCAGCGTGGTGGGTGCAAGCGAGCGGCCCATCGGATCGAGATCCGCCATGGCGCCCACGTCCAGCGGACAGAAGCCGAAGGCGTTGCGGGTGCCGACGAAACCGGCCCAGTAGTAGCCCGGCTCCTGCGGGTGCTTGGCATAGGCCAGGTCGAAGTACAGGTTGGCGGCGTTCGACAGCACCACGTCGTAGCCGGCATTGGCCAGGCGGTAGGCGCAGTCTTCCTGGCCCGAGCCCCAGGCGTTGTTCCAGACGTAGACGTGGAAGTCGGGACCGGCGAAGCGCGGATTGGGCAGCAGGCGCTCGCCCTCGCGCACCAGCGCGGTTTCGTCCCAGCCCGCGAATTCCACGCCATGGCGCGCCAGGATCGCGCGGCAGCGCTCGAGGAAGTCGTCGTGCAGCTGCTGCACGCTGCTCCAGCCCCGTTCCTCCATCAGCGCGCGGCAGCGCGGCGAACCGAGCCAGGCGCCCGGGGGCACTTCGTCGCCGCCGGTGTGGATCACGCGCAGCGGCACGCCGGCTTCGCGGTACAGCATGCACACTTCGCCCACCACGGTGTCGATGAAGCGGTCGACGGAGGGCAGCGCGATGCAGATCACGTTGTCGTGCCACAGCTGCACCGATTCGTAGCTGGAGGCGTCGTCCGGATCGCTCAGCAGGTATTCCTCCGCCGCTTCGTGTTCACCAGCTTGCACCAGGCGGCGGTGGCGCGCGCGCATCGCGGTGACGGCGGCGCGCGCGTGGCCGGGCATGTTGAATTCCGGGATCACCTCGATGTGGCGCGCGTGCGCATGGCGCAGGATGGTGATGAATTCCGAGGCCGTATAAAACCCGCTGCCGGCGGAAGCCTCGGGGTCGGCGCCCGAGCCGAAGGAAGGCGGCAGGCAGGGGCTGCCATCAAGCGACACGCCGCGCCGCGCGCCGACCGCGGTCAGTTCCGGCAGCGCGCCGATCGCCAGGCGCCAGCCTTCGTCGTCGGTCAGGTGGAAATGGAAGCGATTCAGCTTGTAACTCGCCATGCAGTCGAGCAGGCGCAGCACCGTGGTGACGCCCGCGAAGTGGCGCGCCACGTCGAGCATCATGCCGCGGTAGCCGAAGCGCGGTGCGTCCACCACCCGTCCGGCGGGCAGCTCGCCGTTTGGCCCCAGCAGCTGCACCAGGCTCTGGATGCCGTTGAAGACACCGTGCGGGCTGGCGCCGCGGATGCGCACCCGGCCCGGCTCGATCTCGAGGCAATAGGCCTCGAGCGGTACGTTGGTGGTGACTTCGTCGACCGGCCCGATTTCGAGGCAGATGTCGCCCGATCCGCCCGGCACCACGCCGGGCAAAACGCCCAGCATCGAGGCCAGCAGCGAGGCTTCGTTCCACAGCGTGCGGTCGTAGCTGAGCGGCGCGTGGCGCGACAACAGGCAGTGGCGGCCGTCGAAACGGGCCGATTGCGGGCGCGGCGTGATGCGGCCGACCGCGCTCTCGGGCAGCAGGTGGAGCACCGCATTTTGCTCGAAGCGCCAGGCCGCGTCGGCGGTCGGCAGCAGGTCGCCGCGCATGCGGTGGCGCTGCTCGGGGCGGGCAAAGGGCGCGATTTCCGGGTCGCCCAGGTCGATAGGCTGTCCGCCGTCGCCGGGCAGCAGGTAAAAGCCCAGCGGCGCGTCGGTGATGCTGATCGCCCAGTGCAGGGCTTCGTATTCCACCGTGTGGCTGACGCCCGGCTCCCAGGCGTCAGCAGCCGGCATGGTCAGGCGGAACAGGTCGCCGTTCAGGTGCTCGATCGCGTAGCCGGGGCTGACGCTGTCGGCGATCACCTTGCGGCAGGTGTTGAAGCAGATCGCCCAGCCGGGCGCGATTGCCTCGTTGGAATCGTTGCGCAGCGTGAGGCGCGCCGTGAACGCGTCGTCGCGCGTGTAGTTGCTCAGGCATTCCCAGGCGATGGCAATCGCCGGGCCGCCTGGCGTCCGGTCCGTGGTCGGGATCATGTGAGGGTTCCGCTGCGGGGATGGCGCAGGCCATCCCCGGTGTTGCTGTTACAGCCGCATTACAGCTTGCCGCGCAGGCCGATGTAGAAGGTACGGCCGTTCGAGTAGAACGCGCGCGGGCGGTCCTCGTTCTCGGCGTACATCTTGATCGTCTCGTTGGTGAGGTTGAGCGCGTCGAAGGTCAGGGTCAGCTGCTCGGTGAGCTTGATGTTGAGCGAGGCCGCCAGCGAGGGCATGCTGTCCACGTGCTGGCTGGCGCCGCGGTCCACGCCGGCCTTGTACTTGGAACGGTAGTTGTAGGCCAGGCGCGCCGAGAAGCGATCGTTCTCGAAGTAACCGGTGACGTTCCAGGTGTTCTTCGAGGAGTTCAGCAGCTCGCCGCCGTCATCCAGCTCGCCGTCGGCATGGGTGTAGTTGACCAGGGTGCCGAAGTTGTTCCACAGCGGCTGCTGCCAGCTCAGTTCGATCCCCTTGTTGGTGCCGGTGGTGTTGTACGGCGAGGTGATCTGGTACTGGGTCTGGGTGTTGCGCTTGTTGTTGAAGTAGGTCCCGGTCGAGGTACCCTGGGCCACGATCGAGCGGAAGTCCATGTAGAAGAAGCCCGCCGACAGCAGCGCCTTGGGCGCGTAGTACCACTCCATGCCGAGGTCGAAGTTGGTGGCGCGCACCGGGTCGAGGTTGACGTTGCCGCCGTTGCCGCTCAGGGCGTCGTCGTTGAGCGAGACCGAGCCGCCCAGCGCCGAATAGTCCGGACGGGCGATGGTCTTGGCCAGCGCGGTGCGCAGCAGCAGGTCCGGCGACACCTCGAACTTCAGGTTGGCGCTCGGCAGGTAGTCACGGTAGGTGCGCTTGAAGGTGGTCGGGGTGTAGGGACCGAAGGCCGAGCCGGTGACCGGGCTCGGGCCACCCGGCAGGTTGACCACCGTGGTCTGGCGCGTTTCGATGGCGCGCAGGCCGACGTTGCCGCTCCAGCTGCCGCTGCCGAATTCCGCCATCGCATACAGGGCGGCGGTCTTCTCGCCGACTTGGAACTCGTTGGTCCAGTTGTGGCGCAGGGTGTAGTCGAGCAGGCGGTTGCCCGGGACCGCGCCCCAGGCGCCGAGCGCAGCGCCGTTGTACTTGAAGTAGTTGTTCAAGATGTTGCCGCCCAGGTCCTTGCCGAAGTCGGACGGATACATCTGGCCATTCCAGGCGGGGCCGGGCGCGGTGAAGCCGTTCGGGCCCGGACGGGTTTCCAGCGGATGTTCCGCAGTTCGGCTATGGTCGGTCCAGCGTGCGCCGAAGCGGATCGCCGATACGCTGGCGTCCTGCAGGCGCCATTCGCCGTCGATTTGAGCGTATTTCTCCTTGTCGACCGACTGCGACTCGCCGCCGCCGGCCCAGGCGGTGCTGCCCGGCGACGCCGTGTTCCCGCCCGGGTAGCTGACCGAGGCCGGGGACAGGCCGTTCAGGGCATAGACCATGCCGCCATCCACGTTGTTCTGGTAGTAGACGTCGTCGCGGTCCCAGCCCACGCCATAGGTCTTGCCGACCTTGCCCGAGATGCTCAGCCGGTCGTTGATGCGGGTCTTGCCGTTCAGGTCCAGGTACCAGGCTTCGCCGCCGGCGTCCGGACGGTAGATGTTGTCGACTTCGCCCGCGTTGCGGGTAAAGGCGGCGCCGACCAGGGTGCCGTTCCTGACGACCGGGTTGGCCGGGATCAGGTTCATGCTGTTGATCGAGTTGGCCGGCGCGGCCAGCCAGTTGGTGTTCTGGTGCGGCGCGTCGAGCTTGGAATAGAAGCCGTTCAGGTCGATGCTGGTGCCGCGCTGCGGACGGAATTCCAGGTCAAAAGCGCCGCCCTGGCGCTTCTTCTCCTGCTCGAACAGGGCCGCGCCGATGAAGGTCGGGACCACCACGCCGCGCAGGGCCGGATTGGCGACAGCCGCCGCGCTGGTGGCGCTGATCGGGGTATAGCCGAGGATCTCCTGGCCGTCGCGGCGCACCGCGGCTTTTTCGGAGAAGGCCTGCACCAGCAGGCCCACGGTGCTCTCGGCGTTCTTCCAGCTCACCAGGCCGGACAGGTGTGGCTTGGTTTTATCCGACAGGTCGTTGTAGTTGGCCTGGACCGAGCCTTCCACCGTCAGCTGGTTGCGGAAGTCGAGCGGACGGCGGGTGATGACGTTGATGGCGCCGGAGACGCCGCCTTCGACCAGGTCGGCGGTCGGGCTCTTCTGCACCACGATCGAACCCACCAGTTCCGAAGGCAGCAGCGAGAAGCTGCTGGAACGGCCGACGTTGCCGCCGATCTGGTTCAGCACGAACCAGTCGCCGGTACTGATGGCGTGGCCGTTGAACAGGGTCTGCTGCAGGCTGGGGCTGGTGCCGCGCAGGCTGACGCGGTCGTTCTCGCCGAAGCCGCCCTCGCCGCCGGCCGAGGATTGGGTGTTCACGCCCGGCAGGCGCTGGATCGCGTCGGCCACGTTCTTGTCCGGCATCTTGCCGATGTCTTCCGCGGTCACGACTTCGACCACCGCGTCGGCGTTGCGCTTCTGGCGCAGCGACTGTTCGAGGGCGGCGCGCACGCCGGTCACCACCACGGTCTGGGTTTCCACCGGTTCCTGCGCCTGTGCCTGCGCTGCCATGCCCATCACGAATACCGTCACTGCGCCCGCGATCGCGGTGCGCCTGTACTGCTGCCGTGCCATCTTCTCGTTCATGTTCTCTCCCAAAACTGTGTGGTGATTCCGCGACTGGCCGGAACCGCGTCTCTTTCACTTCAGCCTTCCGGTCTCGAATGGGTGTGGACGTTCGGGCGTCTCTCGTGTGGGAGGCATTGTGGAGTGATCTTTTAGGCCATGTTTGTCAAATCTTGCTATGCCGAACAGAATTTCATCGTCCTGTCACACCGGTATGGCAGGGGCGGCAATGCCGCCGGCAGCTGTCGAATACTTTTACATATTTATAACTGTTTCTAATAGGAAATGCGTCATTTGTCAGAAAAATCAAGGACTTATGTTTCTGGCACGATCCGTGCTATTACACTTTGAACGGGGTGTACTGGCCCTTTCTCTACAACGCACGGAGGCGATACATGATCAAGAAGTTGATGCTTGCCCTGGCTTTCGCGTCGGCGATGGGCGGGGCGCAGGCGGCAGTCCTGCTGTCGGAAGATTTCGAAGATGTCAGCGCACTGCCGGGACAGGGCTGGGTGTTGAACAACGCCAGCACGCCACCGGGCGTCGCGCCGGGCTGGGTACAGGGCAACCCGGATGTGTTCCCGGCCCAGCGCTTCCCGGATGAACCGGCAAATGCCTACATCGCATCCAGTTTCGAAAGCGCCGCACCGGGCGGCCAGCTGAACGACCAGCTGTTCACGCCCCTGTTCTCGCTCGAAAACGGCGCCATCGCTACCTTCTGGCTGCGCGGCGCGCCCGAGGTAGAGTTCAACGACATCGTCATCTACGGCTACACGGAAGGCTCGACCGATCCGGCCGACTTCATCGAGTCGATGACGGTGACCGCGCCCAAGGACGGCTGGCGGATGTACACCCTGACGATCAATCCAATGGAGGGCATCTCGGGCCGCCTCGGCTTCGTCCATACCGGTGCGGAAGCGAGCTCGAACTACGTCGGCCTCGACACCCTGCGCGTGAACACCCTGCGCGAGCCCACCGGCGTGCCGGAACCGGCATCGCTGCTGATCTTCGGCCTCGGCATGGCCGGCCTGGCCGCGGCGCGCCGCCGCCACTGATCCACCGGCAGGCCGCGCCTCAAGCGGCCTGCACCAGGGGCACGCGCGCCAGCGCGGCCTTCAGCGCCGCGAAGCAGTCCGGGTCGAGCGCGCTGCCGACCGTCTTTTCCATCATGCCGAGTGCCTGCTCCACCGGGATCGCCCCGCGATAGGGGCGCTCGGCCGTGATCGCGTCGAAAATGTCCGCAGTGGTGATGATGCGGGTCTCGATGCCGATGGCCTCGGCGCACAGCCCGCGCGGATAGCCGGTGCCGTCGAGGCGCTCGTGGTGGGCGCCGGCGATCGTCGCCAGTTCGGCAAAGGCCTGGATCCGGCCCAGGATGGTTTCCGTATACTGCGCATGCAGGCGCACCGCCTCCCACTCCTCGCGGTCGAGCGATCCTGCCTTGTCCAGCACGCTGTTGCTGACGCCGAGCTTGCCGACGTCGTGCAGCAGCGCGCCGCGCTTGAGCCAGCGGCGGCGCGCGGCGGACAGGCCGAGCGACTCCGCGATCATGTCGGTATACAGCGCCACCCGCGCACTGTGCCCGCTGGTGTACGGGCTCTTGGCATCGACCACCTGGCCGAAGGCTGCCGCGATGTCGTCGAGGTAGTCGTCGTCCAGCGCCACCTCGCAGCCGGCCGGTTCCAGCGCGAACACGGCCTGGTCGACGCCGGGCGCGGCCAGCACCCGCCAGAATTCCGGATCCGCCGCCACTTCTTCGAAGGCGCGCACCAGGCGCGGGTCGAACCAGCTGCCGGCGCGCTCGCGCACTTCGCGCAGCGCGCTGTCGCATCCCGCGGCCGTGTGGAACACGTCGACCACCTGGGCCAGCAGGGCAATGCGGGCGTACACCGGGATGCTTTCGCCGGCCAGGCGGTCGGGCTTGCCCTTGCCGTCGTAGTGCTCGTCGAGGGCATAGATGCCGGCCGCCACGCCGACCGGAAAACGCAGCAGGCGCGCGATCTCGGCGCCGCGCTGGCAACGGGTGGCGATCAGGTCCTGGGCGATCGCGGGGCCGTCGCGCAGGATCGTCATCACGCTGCGAAAGCGCTCGGCCAGGCCGGCCTTCAGGCCGGTGTGGGTCAGCACGAAGGACAGCACCTGCGGCAGGCTGTCGCCCACCAGCTTGAAGTCGCGCTTGAAGTCCAGGTCATCGGTCAGGTACAGCTCGCAGATGCGCGCCGCATTGCTGCTGCAGCCCAGGTCCTTGAGCAGCAGCGTGTAGTAGAGCTCCCACAGCTGCTCGTCCGCCAGGCCGGCGGCGCGGCCCACGTGCATGCCGATCCAGCAGGCGCGCATGCAATGCCCGGGCGGCTGGCCTTCGGTGATGTCGAGCGCATAGCTCAGTGCGCCGATGAGTTCGGAGAGTTTCATGGCGCTCGGGGCGCGCACTTCGGGCGGAAGGACATGATCCATGATTGTTCCCATCGGCAATTTAAATTGATTCTACGCCACATCTTCATCTTTGCAAGATGAAACTGACGGCTTTGCCGGGCGCTGCGGCGCGCCCGCGACAGCCGCTTGCCTGCCATCGTGCTCCAGCCTTTCGCGCCTCCACGTAGACTGTCCCGACTCCGATGGACGCGCGCCGCCAGCCGCGGTGCCCCTGTACTGAAAGGATGCGACATGACTGCTTCCAGCAATGGCACTTCGGTCTCGGTCTGGATGGACACCGCCAGCCTGCCCACCTACGCACCCCTGCCCGGCGACCTCGATACCGAGGTCTGCGTGATCGGCGCCGGCATCGCCGGACTCACCACGGCCTACCTGATGGCGAAGGAAGGCCGCCGCGTCACGGTCATCGACGCGCTTGGCGTCGGCGCCGGCGAGACCGGCCGCACCACCGCCCACCTGTTCCCGCCCGACGAGTGGTACACCTTCATCGAAGACAAGTTCGGCGCCGCCAGCGCGCGCCTGGTGGCGGACAGCTACGCGCGCGCGATCGAGCTGGTCGAATCGATCGCCAAGGAGATCGCAGCCGTCGATGGCATCGACTGCGAATTCGAGCGCCTCGATGGCTACCTGTACGCCCTCCCCGGAAACGGCTTCCAGGACCTCGAGAAGGAATACGTGAGCGCCCGCCGTGCCGGCGTCGCGGTGGAACTGCTGCCCGGCGTGCCCGGCCTGCCCTTCGACAGCGGGCCGGCGGTGCGCTATGCGAACCAGGCGCAGTTTCATCCACTGAAGTACCTGGCCGGGCTGGCGCGCGCCATCGAACGCCACGGCGGCAAGATCCATGGCGGCACCCACGCGCACCGCCTGCGCGGCAACCAGCAGCAGCAGACGGTGTCCACCGACCACGGCGAGATCCGCGCCCGCCACGTGGTGCTGGCCACCCACACGCCCTTCAACGACCGCGTCGTCATGCACACCAAGCAGGCCGGCTACCGCACCTACGTGGTCGGCCTGCGGGTAGCACGCGGTTCGCTGCCGCGCATCCTGCTGTGGGACACCGGCGACCCGTACTACTACGTGCGCCTGGAAACGCCCGATCCTTCCATGGACCACGACATCCTGGTGGTCGGCGGCGCCGACCACAAGACCGGCCAGGACGACCATCCCGAGCACCGCTACGACGAGATCGAGCGCTGGACCCGCGAGCACTTCCCGATGGCCGGCGCGGTTGCCTACCGCTGGTCGGGCGAAGTGATGGAGCCGTCCGACGGCCTGGCCTACCTCGGCCACAATCCGATGGACGACGATAACGTCTACCTGATCACCGGCGACTCCGGCAACGGCATGACCCACTGCACCATCGGCGCCATGCTGGTGACCGACCTGGCGGCGGGACGCCCCAATCCGTACAAGTCGCTGTACGATCCGTCGCGCAAGCCGATCCACGGGCTGGCCGATTTCGCCCACGAACAGGCCAACACCATGGCGCGCTACGGCGAATGGCTGACCGGCGGCGACGTCGATAGAGTAGAAGAGATCGCCGCCGGCGAAGGCGCGGTGGTACGCGACGGCCTGCGCAAGATCGCGGTCTACCGCGACGCCCAGGGCGGCCTGCATGCGGTCTCGGCCAAGTGCACCCACCTCGGCTGCGCCGTGCACTGGAACTCGGCCGAGCGTTCCTGGGATTGCCCCTGCCACGCCTCGCGTTTCGACATCGAGGGCAATGTGCTGCACGGTCCGGCGCCGGAGCCGCTCGAGAAGGTCGAGCTGGCCAACGACAACACCCCGCCGCGCGGCCCGCGCCCCGGCATGCGGGGACGCAGCGCGCGCTGATGCCGTTCAGTTAAGGGGCATTATTTTCCCACCAACGTTCCTCGGGAAGCGTTGTATTTGCCACGCAGAAAATAATCGATCTGTCATGCAAATGACATGCAATCGTGGACATGCTGCGTGGAAACAGGATACTCGTCAATACGTACCGGCCGACATGCTGGTACGTGCGTGCGCCTGCACGCGCCTTTGACAATACAAGAGACGAGAATAATCCCATGAAGCTCGAGAAAATGAAGATCCGCAGCCTGCTGGCGCTGGGCTTCGGCGCCGTGCTGGCGCTGATGCTGGTGCTGGCCGCCCTGGCCCTGTCCACCATGCACAGCGCGAACGAGATGACGAACGCGCTGACCCGTGATGGCATCCGTAAATCCAACCTCCTGCAGGAATGGAAATCGATGATCGAAGTCAACGGCGCACGCACCATCGCCGTCGCCAAGGCCACCGACCCGGCTGCCGAGCAGTTCTTCCTCGACGCGATCAGCAAATCGTCCGAGCGCACCAGCGCGCTGCAAAAGCAGGTCCAGGAAGCGATGGCGAACGACCCCGAAGGCAAGCGCTTGTTCGAGCAGATCGTGGCCAGCCGCGAAGCCTACCGCACGGCGCGCGCCGAAGCATTCCGCCAGAAGAAAGAAGGCCAGCTGGAATCGGCCGCGCGCTTCTTCGACACCGACATGATGCCCAAGGTGAACGGCTACGTGGCCAGCGTGGAAGCGATGGTCGCCTACCAGAAGCGCGCCGTGGCCGCCCAGGGCGACGCGATCGACGCCCACGTCGCCTTCAGCCGCAACCTCTTGATCACCCTGAGCGTAGCCGCTGTCATCACCGGGATCGCCTTTGGCTGGCTGATCATGCGCGCCGTGAGCCTGCCCCTGCAGCGCGCACTCGATGTCGCGCGCACCGTGGCATCGGGCGACCTGAGCACCCGTATCGAGGCCGAGGCCTGCAACGAGACCGGCCAGCTGATGGTGGCGCTGAAGGATATGCGCGACAGCCTGCACGGCATCGTCAGGCAGGTGCGGCGCGGCACCGATACCATTGCGGCAGCCTCGCAGGAAATTTCGGGCGGCAACCTCGAACTTTCGGCGCGCACCGAAGAACAGGCCAGCTCGCTGGAAGAAACCGCAGCGTCGATGGAAGAACTGACGGCCACCGTCCGCCAGAACGCCGAGAACGCGCAGCAGGCCAATGCCCTGGCGCGCAGCGCTTCGGGCAGCGCAGCGCGCGGCGGCGACACGGTGGGCGACGTGGTGCGCACCATGGCCGACATCAGCGTCGCCTCGCAGAAGATCGGCGAGATCGTCGGCGTCATCGACGGCATCGCCTTCCAGACCAACATCCTGGCGCTGAACGCCGCGGTCGAAGCCGCGCGCGCCGGCGAACAGGGTCGCGGCTTCGCCGTGGTGGCGTCGGAAGTGCGGGCATTGGCGCAGCGTTCGGCCACCGCGGCAAAAGAAATCAAGACCCTGATCGGCGATTCCGCCGGCAAGGTCGAGGAAGGCGGCCGCCTGGTCGCGCAGGCCGGCAGCACCATGGAAGAAATCGTGGCCGGCATCGCCGGCGTATCGGCCATCATGGCCGAGATCGCAGCGGCCAGCGGCGAACAGTCGCTCGGCATCGAGCAGGTGAACCAGGCCGTGACGCAGATGGACCAGGTCACCCAGGAGAATGCGGCGCTGGTCGAGGAAGCGGCAGCAGCCTCCGACGCGCTGCGCGAACAGGCGCAGGCCCTGTCGCAGCTGGTGGCGACCTTCCGCCTCGACGAGCGCGAGGAAGCGGCTGCAGCCGCCGCGCCGCGCCGCGCACCGTCGCTGCGCCCCGCCCTCGCCGCCTGAGCGGCGTAAACGACAACACCAGCCCGCAGGCTGGTGCCGCATGCGGCCACCCGGGCCGCATCAAGCGGGAATCAGCGCAGGATTGCGCGGATCAGTAGCCGCGGCCGGTGGTGCCGCCGCCGGTACCGCCGCTGGTGGTGCTGGAACCGGTGGTGCCGGTGGTGCCGCCAGTGCCGCTGGTGCTGCTCGAGCCGCTGGTGCCGGTGCCGGTGCCGGTGGTGCCGGTGGTGCCGGTGGTGCCCGAAGTACCGGTAGTGCCGCTACGACCGGTGGCGTCCATGGTGCCGGTCGAGCCGCTGGTGCCCATGGTGCCGGTGGCGCCGCTGCCGGTGGTGCCGGTACCCATCGAGCCAGTGCTGCCCGAGGTGGTGCCGGTGCCCATCGAACCGCTGGTGCCGGTGCCCATCGAGCCGCTGGTTCCGGTGCCGCTGGTGCCCGACGAACCGCTGGTACCCATCGAGCCGCTCGAACCCGACGAACCGCTGGTACCCATCGAGCCGCTCGAACCCGACGAACCGCTGGTCGAGCTACGGGTTTCTGGCTCGCTCGAACGGCCGGTGCTGGTGCGGCCGGCTTCCACGCCCGAACCGCTGGTGCCCATCGCGCCGCTGGAGCCGCTCTGGCCGCTCATGCCGCTCGAACCACTCTGGCTGCTGCCCGAGTCCATCGAACCGCTCTGGCTCGAACCGGTGGAGCCGCTCTGGCTCGAACCGCTGCTCGAGTGCTTCTTCTTGCTGTGCTTCTTGTCCTGCTTCTGCGAGCTGCCGGTCGCGCTGGACGACGAGCTGCCGCTGCTCTGATCGTTCATGCTGCCGCTCTGGCTGCTGCCGCTGGTGGCGCCGGCGCTGGTGCCGGACTGGCCGGACTGGCCAGCGGTGCTGCTGGATTGTGCGTGAACGGTGGTGGCGCCGAACATGGCTGCAGCAACGGAGGCGCTCAGCAGGCCTTTCAGTAGCTTATTCATCTTCATGTCGATCTCCTCAAATTTGTCGTCGGGGCTAAGTGCTCAACAATATCAACAAGATATTGAATTTAGGTTTCCGAGTGTAGAGAGGCCGCATGGAGGGAGGCGCACGGTAGCCTCCCGGAAAAACTAAATCTACTTCAAGGCTGAGCTGGCACAGCCGCGGCAGCACCCGCCACTGCCTCCAGTCCGGCCGCCTGCGCCGACAGCGTGCCGAGCTGGGTGTAGAGCGCCAGCACGTTGCTGCTGTCGTCCGGGTAGACCCGGTTCGACAGGAACACATAGAAGGTGCGCGACTGCGGATCGATCCACAGGATGCAGCCGGTGAAACCGGTATGGCCGTAGCTGCCGACCGGGAACACGCTGCCGCGCGGACGCTGCGCATAGGGCGAATCGATATCCATGCCCATGCCGCGCAGGGCCAGGCCGGACGGCGATTGCACGGTGCTCAAGAGGCGCACGCTGTCGCGGCTCAGCAGGCGCACGCCATCGAGTTCGCCGCCCTGCACGAGCATGCGGCCGAAGCGCGCCACGTCGCCCACGGTCGAGAACACGCCGGCCGAGCCGCCGACGCCGCCCATGCGGCGCACGGTCGGGTCGTGCACCACGCCCTGCAGCAGTTGTCCGGGGCCGAGGTCGCCATGCAGGGCGGCGTCAGGCGCCGTGGCGGCGCCGCGCTGGGTCGGTGCGATGCGCGCCGCCGCCATGCGCGCCAGCGGCAGGTAGCCCGTGTCGCGCATGCCGAGCGGTGCGAAGATGCGCTCGTGCGCGAAACGCTCCTGCGGCATGCCGGAGACCTTCTCGACCAGCAGGCCGAGCAGGATGTAGTTGACGTCCGAGTAGCGGAAGAAGCTGCCCGGCGCGTGCGTCAGCGCCTGGCTGCAGGCCAGCCCGAGTGCCGCTTCCTTGCCCTGCCAGGCCGGTTTCGCCGGCAGGCCCGCCGGCAGCCCGGAAGAATGGGTCAGCAGCTGGCGCACCGTGATCGCTTCCTTGCCGCCGTTCGCGCATTCCGGCAAGTAGCGCGCCAGCGGCGCTTCCAGGTCGAGCTTGCCCTCCTCGGCCAGCAGCAGCACCGCGGGCGCGGTCGACAGCACCTTGGACAGCGATGCCGCATCGAACACGGTAGCCGGCGTGACGGCCGTCGCGCCTTCGTCATAGGTGAAGCGTCCATAGCCCTTTTCGTACACGACGCCGCCGCGCTCGAGGTGGAACACGGCGCCCGGCAGCCTGCGGGCGGCGATGTTGTCCTCGATCGCGCGGTCGAGCTCGGCCAGCCGTGCCGGATCCAGCCGGTCTTCAGCGCGCATCGCGCTCCCGGGCAGCTGGGCACAGCCGGCAGCCAGCAGTGCGGTGCAAAGGGTGG
This sequence comes from Massilia sp. IC2-477, assembly GCF_020707265.1. GTDB lineage: Bacteria > Pseudomonadota > Gammaproteobacteria > Burkholderiales > Burkholderiaceae_D > Telluria. Next base: position 16,573 of record NZ_JAJFEQ010000014.1, on the reverse strand, counting down.
CGAGGGCGGTGCGGCGACATGGCAGGAAGGGGGAGCGGGACATGGTGGAGGCTGGCTTGATGATGCGCCCGATCATAAGGACGGGTCTGCCACCGGTCAAGCGTGGACAAGTTTTACCGACTAGCAATTTCCGGGCAGCGCCGCACGCGAAAAACCGGATCGGCGTAAGATAAATGGATGATTCCATTTTCCATACTCGACCTCGCGCCGATCACTGAAGGCAGCGATGCGGCAACTTCTTTCCAACGTTCACTCGACCTCGCCCAGCACGGCGAGCGCTGGGGCTACCAGCGTTTCTGGCTGGCCGAGCACCACGGCATGCCGGGCATCGCCAGCGCGGCAACCAGCGTGCTGATCGGCCACGTGGCGGCCGGCACCTCGACCATCCGGGTCGGCGCCGGCGGCATCATGCTGCCGAACCATTCCCCCTTGGTGATTGCGGAACAGTTCGGCACCCTCGCCTCGCTATTCCCGGGACGGATCGACCTCGGCCTGGGCCGCGCGCCGGGCTCGGACCACACCACCGCGCGCGCCCTGCGCCGCAACCTGGCCTCGGATGCCGATGAATTCCCGCAAGACGTCGTCGAGCTGATGGATTATTTCGCCGACTCGCCGCGCCGCCAGGTGCGCGCAGTGCCCGGCGCGGGCCTGGACGTGCCGGTGTGGATCCTCGGCTCCAGCCTGTTCGGCGCCCAGCTGGCGGCGGCGCTCGGCCTGCCCTATGCCTTCGCCTCGCACTTCGCGCCGCAGATGATGATGCAGGCGATCGAGATCTACCGCTCGACCTTCCGCCCCTCGAAACAGCTCGACAAGCCCTACGTGATGCTCGGCTTTAACGTGTTTGCCGCCGATACGGACGAGGAAGCGCAGCTGCTGGCAAGCTCGATGCAGCAGGCCTTCGTCAACCTGCGCACCGGCCGCCCGACCAAGCTGCAGCCGCCTAAACCCGGCTACCTGGAAAGCCTGGGCACGGCCGAGCGCATGATGCTGGACAGTGTGCTGTCCTGCACCGCGATCGGCTCGCCGGCCACGGTGGAAAGCCAGCTGCGCAGCTTCATCGCCCGCACCAAGCCGGACGAGCTGATGATCACCTCCCAGGTGTTCGACCACGCGGCGCGCCTGCGCGCCTACGAGATCACGGCCGAGATCAATCGCAAGGGCTGAGTCCCTCTACGCGTCGCCTGTGCCCGCCTGCAACATGTCGATGATGGCGCGGGTCGAGCGCACCCGGCCCATCTTCGGGAAGATGTGCTTGCAGGTAAAGTGGTGCGCCTCGGCCTCCATGCTCGTCATCGCATCTTCCGCGAACACCAGCGTGTAGTTGCGGTCGAACGCCGCGCGTGCCGTCGATTCGGCCCCGAAGTTGGTGGCGATGCCACCCAGCACCAAGGTATCGATGCGGCGCCGGCGCAGCAACTGGTCCAGTTCGGTACCGTAGAAGGCGCCCCACTGGCGCTTGGTGACCACGATGTCGGTCGCGTCCACACCGGCCATCTCGGCCAGTTCGGAACCGTCATACGGCGGCGCGGCGGCGCCGGGCGGGCGCATCGGGGCGTCGGCCAGCGGGGTGGGCAGTTCATTCAGCAGCACCCGCACGTACACTACCATCGCTCCGCGGCTGCGCATTTCCTGCGCCAGCAGCACGCAGCTGCCGACCGTCTGTTCGGCGCTGTAGGGCGCGAGTTCACGCTTGACGTTACTGTTCTGTAAATCGATCAGCACGAGCGCCGTGCGCGCCAGGTTCAAGGCTTGTTCGTTCATGGCGTCCTCCTGCGCGCAGTATTGTCCAATTCACGCTCGTCCCGGCGCACGCGGCTACAATGCTCCGACCACGTCTATTGGGAGTCCGCATGCAACGTCGCCAGTTCATCCACCTTTCCTCGCTCGCGGCCCTCGGCCTGCTGTCTGGCTGCGCCGCGGTCGCCAATCTCACCACCGGCCCGCTGATCGAGCGCCACGTACCCAAGGACTACAGCGGCGTGGTCGCCGTGCGCAAGGATGCGCGCTCGACCCTGGTCACCCACGCCGGTGGCCTCGCCCTGCGCGAAGAAAAGCAGCCCATGACCAAGGAGACGCGCTTCCTGGTCGGCTCGATCACCAAATGGATCAGCGCCGTCACCGTGCTGCGCCTGGCCGACATGGGCAAGCTCGACCTGGATGCGCCGATCGCGCGCCACCTGCCGGAACTCCCGGCGGCCAACGGCGCGATTACCCTGCGCCAGCTGATGTCGAACCGCAGCGGCATCCCGAACGGCCTGGCGGAAGCCTTGCGCAAGGACCGCGCGGTCGAGAAGCTCGAGATCGGGCCGGTCGAGGCGGCCCTGCGCTTCGGCACGGGCACGCCGACATCAAGCCCGGGCGAACAATGGGATTACTCGTACACCAACTGGATCCTGGTTGCGGCCGTGGTCGAACGCGCCACGAAGAAAACCTTTACGGAAGTCGTGGAAGAGCTGGTGCTGGCGCCAGCAGGCGTGCGTGACACGAGTTTCGCCGCGACGGGCTATGAGGACGAAGTGGGCATGGCGGTCGCCTACAACGCGGCCGGCCAGCGCAAGACCGCGGCCGTGCCGCCGATGGTGGCGGCCAGCGGCACCCTGTACAGCACCGCACGCGACCTGGTGGCGATCGCCGATACGGTCTACTTCACAAAGCTCCTGTCGGACAAGGCGCGCAAGGAGCTGTCCACCGTGGTGGTGGCCTCGGAAGAGTACGCGCTGGGCGGCAAGGTGAAAACCGTCACCACGAAAAAAGGCGCCCGCTCCCTGGCCTGGGAAGCGGGCGCCATCGGGGCCTACAAGACCCTGCTCGCCTACGACCCGGCGGATGGCCGGGCCGTCGTCCTGCTGAACAACACCGACATACCGCAGTCGGAGCAGGCGAAGATCGCGTTAGCGCTGTTCGACGACATGTAAGGTGGACGGCGGCGCCGTCCACCCCGCACGTCACTGGACTGGCTTGCCGTCGGCGTCGATCTTGCGCACTTCGCCGATGTTCAGCGAGCGGATGCCCGCTTCGACCTTGCTCATGTCGCCGACCACGATCCACACCAGGCGGTCCGGCGTGAAGCTGCGCGCCGCCAGCGTGTTGGCCTGCGCCGGGGTCAGCGCCGTCACCTTCTGGGTGTAGGTGTTGTAGTAGTCGTCCGGCAGGCCGAACTGCACGATGTTGGTGTAGGCATTGGTCAGCTGGCCGGCCGTCTCGAAGCCGCCCGGCAGGCCCAGCGTGTTGTTGTCGACCGCAGCCTTCAACTCTTCCGCCGTGATCAGCTTGCCGCCCGCGATGTCGCGGTACTCGCGCACCAGTTCCTGCATCGACTCACGGGTCTTGTCGGTCTGCACCGGCGAGACGCTCATGAACGGACGCTGGCCCACGGCCGGCTGCAGCATGCTGCGCACGCCATAGGACCAGTGCTTGTCTTCGCGCAGGTTCATGTTGATGCGCGAATTGAAGGAGCCGCCGAACAGGTGGTTGACGATTTCCAGCGGCAGCGCATCCGGATCGTTGCGCGGCGTGGCCAGCTGGGCGCCCACGATCACGCTCTGCAGCGCGCCCGGACGGTCGACCAGGTAGACCACGCTCTTCTCCGGCGCGGCCACCTTGCCCAGGACCTTCTTCGGCACCTCGCCCGCCTTCCAACCCGCAAAGGCCTTTTCCAGCATCGGCTTGACTTCGGCCAGGGTGGTGTCGCCCACCACCAGCAGGGTGGCGTTGTTCGGCTTGAACCAGGTGGCGTGGTGCTTCACCAGGTCGTCGCGGGTCATGCGCTGCACCGACGCCTCGGTGCCGGTGCCGGTGAAGGGCTTGGCGTAGGCGTGGTCCTGGCCGTACAGGATGCTCGGCAGCACGCGCAGGGCCATCGTCTGCGGCACGGTCTTCTCGCGCGCGATCGCCGCCAGGCGGTCCTTCTGCAGGCGCTCGAACTCGTTCTGCGGGAAGGACGGGTTCAGGATCAGGTCCGAGTACAGGCTCAAGGCCTGCGGCATGGTGGCCTTCAGGGTGTTCAGGTACACCAGGCCGCTGTCCAGGTTGGAGCTCGCGCCGAACTGCGCGCCCATGCTCTCGAAGGCTTCGCCGATTTCCAGCGACTTGCGGGTCTTGGTGCCTTCTTCCAGCATGCGCATGGCGAAGCTGGCCACGCCCGGCTTGTCCTGGGTGTCCGAGGCATAGCCGCTGTCGAGCAGCAGCTGGAAGTTGACCACCGGCGCGTCATGGCGCTCGGCCAGCACGACCTTCAGGCCGTTCGACAGGGTCGTCTTCTGCATTTCCGGGAGCTTGAGCGCCATTGGTTTGCCCAGCGCCGGTTCCTTGCTGCGGTCCACGCCCGGCTTGCCGGCCACCAGGCCGGTCGGGTACGGGTCGACCTGCAGCACGAAGTCGCCGTCGCTCAGCCAGTCGTTCATGGCCTTCTTCACCGATGCCGGGGTGGCGTCCTTGATGCGCTGCAGGTAGACCTTGTAGCAGTCCGGATTGCCGGTGTAGGTCTGGCACGAGGCCAGCAGGTCGCTCTTGCCGCCGAAGCCGCCCACGCGCTCGATCATGCGGGTGTAGCGCGCCAGGATGGTGGTCTTGGCCAGGCGCAGTTCGGCCTCGGTCGGGCCGTTCTTCATCAGGGCCTGCAGCTCTTCGTCCGCGGCGCGTTCCATCTTCGCCACGTCGCCGCCCGGACGCGCAGTCAGGGTCATGTCGAACTGGCCGCCGATTTCCGAACTGTCGTTGCTGCCGACCGCGCTGGTCGCGATCTGGTCCTTGTACACCAGGCGCTTGTACAGGCGCGAGGTCTTGCCGCCGCCCAGCACCTGGCCGGCCAGGTCGAGCAGCGCTTCTTCCGGCGTGTTCAGGCCCGGCACGTTCCAGGTGCGGTAGATGCGCGATTGCGGCACGCGGTCCTGCACCGTGGTGCGGTGGGTGCCGGTGCGCTTGGCGATCCAGGCTTCATGCTTGGCCAGCGGCGGGCCCGGAGGAATGTGGCCGTAGTACTGCTCGACCTTCTGGCGCGCCACTTCCGGGGTGATGTCGCCGGACAGCACCAGCACGGTGTTGTTCGGGCCGTAGTTGGTCTTGAACCAGTCCTGCACGTCGGTCATCGAGGCCGCGTCCAAGTCTTCCATCTTGCCGATCACGGTCCAGGAATACGGGTGGCCGACCGGGTAAGTGTTCGTCACCAGCAGTTCGTAGGCGACGCCGTAGGGCTGGTTCTCGCCCTGGCGCTTCTCGTTCTGCACCACGCCGCGCTGCAGGTCGAGCGTCTTCTTGTCGACGGTGCCGAGCAGGTGACCCATGCGGTCGCTCTCGGCGAACAGCGCATAGTCCAGCATCGAGGTCGGCACGTTCTGGAAGTAGTTGGTGCGGTCCTGGTTGGTGGTGCCGTTCAGGTCGGTCGCGCCGATGCCCTGCAGCGCGCTCAGGTAGGTTTTCTTGAAGTTGTCGCTGCCGCCGAACATCAGGTGTTCGAACAGGTGCGCGAAGCCGGTCTTGCCGACCTTTTCATTCTTGGACCCGACGTGGTACCAGGTGTTGACCGCCACCACCGGCGTCTTGTGGTCTTCATGGACCAGCACCGTCAGCCCGTTCTTCAGGGTGAACTTGGTGTACTTGACGTCAGGGATGGGAATGTCGGGCGTGCTGGCCGAGGATTTGGCCGGGGCCGCGCTAGCGGCGGAGACACCAGTGGCGAGCGCGAGCGCTACAGCCATCTGGAGAGTGCGACGAACGAATACTGCCATGCTGCTCCTCCAAAGGATCATCCGGGTCGGGATGGAAAACGGCGGATTGCCGTATGCCGGCCGTTCCGTGCGAGCGGAACGGCCGATCCTTTCATTCTAGGCAGCTTTTGTTATTGCAACAAAGAATAAATTTTATATAAACAAAGATTCCATGCAGCCGGCATTGAATCGTGGGATTTTCGTAGGGGTGGTCCAGTCCAGTGGACTGGACCACGCTCTGCCGACCGCGCGTTCGGCTCAGGCATGTGTCATGGCGATGCATGCACTGGCTGGACGCGCGTTCGGCAAAGCCGAACACCCTACTGCGGAACGATCCGCAGCAGGCTGCCCTTCGGCTCATCCGTGATCGCATACAGGTGACCGTCCGGCCCCTGGCGCACATCGCGCACGCGCTTGCCGATTTCCAAACGCTCCTGCTTCACGACCTTGCCCTGGGCATCGAAGACGACACGGCGGATGTCTTCGGTCGCGAGGCTGCCGGAGAACAGGCTGTTGCGCCAGGCCGGGAAGGCTTGACCCGTGTACCAGGCCAGGCCCGAGGCGCCAGGCGACGGCGACCACGCCACGACCGGCTGCACCATGCCGGGCACCACGCGCTTGCCGACCGGCTCGCGGGTTTTATAGTCCAGACCATAGCTCTGCAGCGGCCAGCCGTAGTTCTTGCCCCCTTCGATCAGGTTGATCTCGTCGCCGCCGCGCGGTCCGTGCTCGCTGGCCCACACCCGGCCCTGCGCATCGACCACCATACCCTGGATGTTGCGGTGGCCGATGCTCCACAGTTCGGGCAGCGCGCCCTTCTGCGCCGCCAGCGGGTTGCCCGGCGCGGCCTGGCCTTCGGCAGTGAGGCGCAGGATGGCGCCGTTGTGGCTGCCCACGTTCTGGGCCTGGTCGCGCGCCAGCATGTCGCCCACGCGCGCCGGCGGATTGCCGCCGTCGCCAATGCTCATCAGGAGCGTGCCGTCTTTCAGGAACACGATGCGCGAGCCGAAGTGCTGGCCGCCGCTCTTCGACGGCGAGGCCGTGAACAGGGTCTTGATGCCGTGTACGCGCTTGCCGTCGAACACGCCCTGCACCAGCACCGTACGGTTGGCATCCTGGGTGCCGCTGGCCATCGTCATGTACACGCGCGGATTCGGTCCCTTGTCGGATGGATGCACGGCGATGTCGAGCAGGCCGCCCTGCCCTTCCGTGAACAGGTTCGGCAAGCCTTCGACCGGGATGTTCTCGACCTTGTTGCCGTTCACCAGATGCAGCGTGCCCTTCTTGCCGGTGACGAGCAGGCGGCCGTCGGCCAGCCAGGCCATGCCCCAGGGCTGGGGCAGGTTCGACGCGACCGTCTCCATCTTCCAGCCCTTGGCTGCCGGCGGATCGCCGCTCACTTCGATGCCCTGCGCCAAGGCACTCGAGCACGCCAACGTAAGCAGGCTGACAACGGACACGGCAATTCCTTGATAACTTGGCATGAAATATCTCCTGGGATTGGTCAAATAATTAATAAAGTCGACTTTTTACCGCATTTTGCTGCATTTTCTCTGCACGTTTAACACAAGAGGCGTAGAATTGACATTTCAGCGAACCAGCCATAAGGATTCCATCCGATGATGCAACGCCGAGCGTTTCTGAAGTCCTCCCTCCTTCTCGCAGCACCCACCCTCAGCATCCCCGCACTTGCCAAAACAGCACAGGCCGTACCCGGCGAGCGTACCCTGCGCCTGTACAACACGCACACCGGCGAAAAGGTGAATACCGTGTTCTGGGCTGAAGGCCAGTTCGTCGAGGATGGGCTGAAGGACCTCAACAAGGTGCTGCGCGACCACCGCAACAACAAGGTGGCGCAGATCGACCCTGAGCTCCTGCTGCTGCTCACCCAGCTGAACGACAAGCTGGACAACAACCGTGAACTGCACATCATTTCCGGCTACCGCTCGCCGGAGTCGAACGCCAAGCTGCACGCCGCCAGCAATGGCGTGGCCAAGCGCAGCCTGCACATGGATGCCAAGGCAATCGACATCCGCCTGCCGGGCAAGGACCTGAAGATGCTGCACAAGGCGGCCATGTCCCTCAAGGGCGGCGGCGTCGGCTATTACGACAGCTCGCAGTTCGTCCACATGGACACCGGCCGCGTCCGTTACTGGTGATCCCATGACGCGGCTTCTGGTCCGCGTCATCCTCGGCCTGGCCGCTCTGGCCGGGCCTGCGGCTGCCCAGGCACAAGCTGCCGGGCAGCCTGCGACCGTCAAGGTGCAATCCACCCGCGACCCGGTCGACAAATCCTACCGGAAAATGATCAAGGGTATGGAACGCTTCGCGCGCGAACATGCCCTGGCGCCCAACGCGCCGCTGCGCTTCCAGCTGCTGCCGCGCCTGCCGGCCGTGGACATGACGGGCATTACGCTGCGCATCGCCGGCGACAGCGTCAGCGTGCCGGTTCCGGTCGCGCCCGACAACAGCTTCGTCCTGCCCCGCAACGAGCTTGCGCTGCGCGAGGACGCCGCCGTGGTGGCCAACCGCAAGACCACCAGCATGACCTGGCGCGCCCAGATCATCACGCCCGGCCTGCCGCCCGGCACGCGGCGCCTGGGCGACATGCGCCTGGAATGCCGGGTCGGCGTCGAAGCCGGCCTGGTTTCCAACAGTTCCCCGCTGTTCCAGTGGATCTCCGAGGCCCTCACCTCGCCCGAGCAGGTGTGCGGCAGCCCCAACGGCAACTACCTGTTCTTCGCCGAGCGGCCCGTGTTCGCGGTGCGCCTGCGTGCCGGCGAGCGCGTCGAGACCCTGCCTTTCAACATGCTGTACGCGGGCGGCGAACAGACCAAGGCCGACCTGCAGTACTGCGACTGCCAGGTCATGCTCGACCGCACCTTCTACGCGCCGATCTGGGACACATCCTGGCCGGACGATACCCTGGTCGAATTCGAGTACATGGAGGACAGGCCATGAAGCGCGCGCTGTTCGCCCTGCTCCTTCTGGCCGGTTGCGCCAGTTCGCCCGCGCCGCCCGGCGCCCAGGTGGCGGCCGAGCGCCTGCAGCAGACTGTCGCTCCGGGGACGACCACGAAGGCCCAGCTGCTGGCCGCCTTCGGACCTACGAAGAACGTGGTGTTCGACAGCGGCTACGAGGCCTGGGTCTACCAGTCGCCGGCCGGTGGCGGACGCTTTACGGAATTCGTCGTGCTCATCAATCCCGCCGGGATCGTCACCAAGGCGCGTACCCGCGAAGCGGCGCAGCCCTGATTACCTGACTGGTAATTGCCGCTCCCTGGCGGCGGCAGGACACTGAGGGCTCCACATCCAAGGAGCCGACATGAAAACCCTATTACCCTCCACCTTCCTGCAACGCGTCCTGCTGGCAGATGCCCTCACCAGCATTCTCGTTGCCGCCCTGCAGCTGGCGCTGACGCGCTCGCTGGCGAACCTGCTCGGCCTTTCCCAGGAATTGCTGTTCGAGACCGGGGTGTTCCTGGCTGGCTATGCCCTGCTGCTGGCCTGGCTTGCACGTGGCAAGCCGGTGCCGGCGCTGCTGCTCTGGATCCTGGTGATCGGCAATGCCGGCTGGGCGCTTGGCTGCGCGCTGGTGGCCGCCATGGAAGGACCCAATGTGCTGGGCCTTGCCTACCTGGCGGTCCAGGCCTTGACGGTGCTCGTGTTCGCTGGCCTGGAGTTGGCGGGAATCCGGAGCTCCGTCCAGGCCGGCGGCGGGCATACGCCCACCGCCGCACTGCGCTGAAGAAGAAAACCTGTCTTAGCGCTTTTCCTTATTGAGGGCCTGGAGCAGCTTGAAGGCTTCGCTCTCGATCGCCGGCTGCGCGTCCGCCAGTTCCTTGCTGGCCTTGACGTAGGCCGCGCGCTTGCGCTCCTTCTTCTCTTCCGGCGGCACGACCGGCTTGGAGCCCGGAAACATGATCTGCGGGCCGCTGTTGTACTTGTCGTGGATGACTTTCTTGCCGTACGGGGTGTTATAGAAGCGTGTCATCTCGGCCGCAGTGTCGGCCGAGATGACGGACGCCAGCGGCGCCGCGAGACGACGGTGCACCTCGGCGGGCGGCGTCCTGTCGAGCTTGGCGAAGACTTCCTTGCGCTGGGCTTCGCTCGGATAGCGGCTGCGTCCGGCAACGCCCCGCAGGACTTTTTCGACCTGCATCGCGGCCAGCAGGTCCTGCACGGATTTCACGTGGGCGGGATTCGTCGCGGCGGCCTGGGATGGCGCTGCCGCGGGCGCGGCAAACGCGGCATTGCCGGCGACCAGGGAAAGACCCAGCACAACTTGGACAGCAAACTTCATGCGTTTCCTTTCAATGAGGATGTGTTCGCGGTCCAGTGTAGGGGAGTTGTTGCTCAGCTCGCAAGCGTGTTTTGTTGCGTGCTCTTGGCCGTAGTAAAGTTGTGCATCTCGATCACACAGGATGCCGACATGCCGCGCAAGCTCGCCCGTCCCCTCGTATTGACAGCCCTTCTCGCCGCAGGCGCACAGGCGCAGGGCCTGTCCGCGGTCGAGCAGCGCATCACGGACGAGGTCAGGGCCTGGCAGCCGGAGGCAATCAACCTGCTAGAACGCAGCGCGCGCATCAACAGCGGCACCCTGAACCTGGCCGGCGTGCGCGCCACCGGCGACGTGTTCCGCAAGGAGCTGGAAGCGCTCGGCTTCAAGACCGTCTGGATCGACATGCCGCGCGAGATGAACCGTGCCGGGCACCTGGTCGCCAACCGCAGCGGCCCACAGGGTAAAGTCAAGGGCAAGCGCCTGCTGCTGCTCGGCCACCTCGACACCGTGTTCGAAGCCGATGCGCCGGGCCCGCTATGGGAACGCGACAGCGCCACCACGGCGCGCGGCCAGGGCGTGGGCGACATGAAGGGTGGGAACGTGGTGGTCATTGCCGCGCTGCGCGCCCTGCACCGCGCCGGCGCGCTCGACAACACCAGTATCACCGTAGTCTTCACCGGCGACGAGGAAGAAGCCGGCCACCCGCGCGAAATCTCGCGCCGCGACATGATCGAGCTTGCCAAACGCAGCGACGTGGCGCTCAGCTTCGAGGGCGCGGTCACGGGGCCGGACGGCCAGGCGATGGCCACCGTCGGACGGCGCGCCACCGCCAGCTTCGACCTCGATGTGACGGGCCGCCAGGGCCATTCGCAGGGCGTGTTCGGCAATGCCGGCTACGGCGCCGTGTACGAAGCGGCGCGCATCCTCGACGGCTTCCGCCAGCACGTGGTCGAGCCGGGCCTGACCTTCAACCCGGGCGTGATCCTGGGCGGCACCGACGTCGCCTACGACGAAGCCAACGCAAAAGGAACGGCCGCCGGCAAGACCAACGTCATCGCCAACAAGGTGGTCGTGCGCGGCGACCTACGCTACCTCGACTATGCGCAGCGCGACCGCGCCCAGACCCGCATGCGCGAGATCGTCGCGCAGAGCCTGCCGGGCGCCGGCGCCAGCATCACTTTCCGCGATTCCTATCCGCCGATGGCGGTTACGCCGGGCAACCTGAAGCTCCTGGCGCTGTATTCGCAGGCCAGCAGCGACGCCGGGCTCGGCCCGGTGGGCACGGTGCCGCCGACGGCGCGCGGGGCCGGCGACGTCCAGTTCGTGGCGCCGCTGATCGACAGTCTCGATGGCCTGGGGGCGAGCGGCGGCGCCGCGCACTCGCCGAACGAGCGCGTCGACCTGACTTCGCTGGAGCGCTCGGCGATCCGCGCCGCTCTCTTGATGTACCGCTTGACCCGGTAGGGTGTTCGGCTTCGCCGAACGCGCGTCCAGCTAGCGCATGCATGTCGGTCAAGCTCGCCCCTGTTGAACGCGCGTTCGGCGAAGCCTGATCTGGTCCACTGGACCAGATCAGGCTACCTTCAGAAGACGCGCACGGCTGACGCATGCAAATGCAAAGCCTGCCGTTTCGCTGGCAAAATGGCAGTTCCGGTGCGGGAACGCCAGAACCCAGGAGGCTGTCATGCGTGCGTGGACTTACCTGATGATCCTAGTTGCCTTGTGCCTGGGCGCCTGCGGCGGAGGCGGCGGCAATCCCGGTACACCCGGCGTCCCGCCAGCCCCACAGCCCCCGGCGGCCACGACCGGCTCACTGGCCGTCACCACCGCCGGCCTGCCCGCGGGCGTCAATGCCTCGGTGCGCGTCAACGGTCCGGCCAGCTACCAGCAGGACCTCACCGCTACCCAGACCCTGTCAAACCTCGCGCCCGGCAGCTACAACATCGCCGCCAACCCGGTCACGGCCGGCGGTATCACCTACACGCCCTCGCCCGCCACGCAGAGCGCGGTGGTCAGCGCAGGCGCCACAGCCAGCGCCACCGTCACCTATGCGGGCGCGGCCGTGAACATCGCGCTGAGCCAGGTGGCGGTCAACCTCGACAACCCGACCTATCTCACCGCCCCCACCGGGGACACGCGCCTGTTCGTGGTCGAACGGCCGGGACGCATCCGCATCGTCGAGAACGGCATCACGCTCGGCACGCCCTTCCTCGACATCAGCGGCCGCGTGTTTACCGGCGGCGAAGGCGGGCTGCTGTCGATGGCCTTCGATCCGCAATACGCGCGCAACGGTTACTTCTACATCTACTACACCGACCCGCAGCAGAACATCGTCATCGAGCGCCTCAGCGTGGGCAGCAACCCGAACCTGGCCGACCCGACTTCCAGCCTGCCCATCCTGCGCGTCCCCCACCCGACCTACACCAACCATTTCGGCGGCCAGCTCGCCTTCGGCCCGGACGGCAACCTGTACATCGGCACCGGCGATGGCGGCGGCGCCGGCGACCCGCTGGGCAACGGCCAGAACCTGAACTCCCTGCTCGGCAAGCTGCTGCGCATCGACGTGCGCGCCGCCGCGCCCGGCCAACCCTACGCGATCCCGGCCGGCAACCCGTACCCGAACCAGGCCAACCGGCGCGCCGAGATCTGGGCCTCGGGATTGCGCAATCCCTGGCGCTTCGCGTTCGACGCGAGCCAGCTCTACCTCAGCGATGTCGGGCAGGACCGGCGTGAAGAGGTCAATATCGGCGCGCTTGACGCGGCCGGGCTCAATTACGGCTGGAACACGATGGAAGGCACGCTGTGCTACAACGCCGCCACCTGCGACCGTACTGGCCTGACCTTGCCCGCCTTCGAATACGACCACGGCACGAACGATGCGAACGGCTGCTCGATCACGGGCGGCTTCGTCTACCGCGGCAGCGCGCTGCCCGAACTGGCCGGGCGCTACTTCTACTCGGATTACTGCCGCGGCTTCCTGAAAAGCTTCCTGGCCAGCGGCAGCAGTGTCAGCGAGCAGCGCGAATGGAACGTGGGCAGCATCGGCAACGTCGTCTCCTTCGGCAAGGATGGTCAGGGCGAGTTGTACCTCATGACGTCGCGCGGCATCCTCTATAGAATTGGACGATCGACTACTCCATGAGTTTAGAATAGAGAGATGGCACGCTTACAACTTACCTTCCCCGAAGACCAGTTCTACTATTCCACCCCGATGTCGGTGCGCGTCACCGACATCAATGCCGGCAACCACCTCGGCAACGACTCGATGATCTCGATGATCTCCGAGGCGCGGGCGCGTTTCCTGTTCGAGTTCGGCGTGGCCGAGACCGAGCGCGACGGCACCGGCATCATCGTCACCGACCTGGCGACCACCTACCGCGCCGAAGCGCATGCGCGCGACCAGCTGCTGTTCGAGGTAGGGGTGATGGACTTCAACAAATACGGCGGCGACATCATCTTCCGCATCACCCGCCCGCGCGACCGCAAGCTGATCGCCATGGCCAAGTCCGGCTTCGTCTTCTTCAACTACAAGACCAGCCAGGTCGTGATGATGCCGGAGGAGTTCCGCGGCAAGTTTGACCGGGTCAACTGGGTCGACTGAGAGCGCAGCTCAGCTCTTGTGGATAGGCGGAACGACCTTTTCCGCTTCGGCCCGGCAGTTCTCGAGCTTCGCATCACCCGCATCCACCGGGCCATACCATTGGCGCACGCCGAGAAAACCGCCGGTGCGCAGGATCCAGGCTTTCGCCGTCGACGTGTCGTACACCACCTTGTGCCGGAATCCGTCGCTGACGAATTCCGGTGACGGCAGGCGCAGGTGCAGTAAGTCGCCTGTCTTCGAGAATGCCGGCAACTTCACCGCCGATATCGGCGCAAGAAAGCCGCCGAAGGTGATGCCGTAGCGCTTGGCCAGCGCGTCCAGTTCCGGACAGGCGTTCGCCGGTGCGCAGAGCAGCCATGCGGCGAGGGCGGCGAAGCAGCGTTTCATGGGGAGCTCCATTCTCCTGCTGGGGTATCAGGCATTCTCCCCCGACGATAGCAAAAGCCTGGCCCAGAAAACACGCGCTTTGTCACTCGCCACCGGCCGGCTCGGCAGTTTCCAAAAAAGCTGGAACTTTTCGTCACCGCCGCCGGAATACGGGTAAAGATGACAACCATGACGACCTTGCCCCTCGAGACCGCCGACCACGAACTGCTGCGCCTGATGCATGCGGGCCGCGCCGACGCCTTTACGGCGCTGTACCGGCGCCACCAGGGTCCGCTGTACCGCTATTGCCTGATGCGCTGCGGCGCGCCGGAGATGGCGGCAGACGTGGTGCAGGAAGCCTTCATGGGCTTGCTGACCCAGCGCTTCGGCTTCGACCCGCTGCGCGGCCAGCTGCAGCACTTCCTGTTCGGGGTAGCGCGCAATCTGGTGCTGAAGCTGGAGGAAGCGCGCCATCGCCAGGTGGCGCTGCCGGAGCCCGACGAGGATGGGGAGCTGGAACTGGACGCCGCCGGTGAAGGTGCCGAGCCCCTGGCCCGCCTGCTGGGCAATGAGGCGGCCGAGGAAGTGCGGCGGGCATTGGCCCTGCTGCCGGCGCACTACCGCGACGTCGTCATCCTGTATGAACTGCATGAACTGTCGTACCAGGAGATCGCGACGGTCTGCCAGGTCGACATCGGCACCGTGCGCTCACGCCTGTCGCGTGGCCGGGCGGCCCTGGCCAAGCGCCTCCGGGCGCATGCGCCTGCCTAGCGAATGGATGGAGTCAATGATGGACATGAACAGGAATGGAATAAACGACGGCCCAGATGCAAAGCTGAGCGCTGCCTTTGCCGCGCTGCGCGGCGAGCTGGCCGGCCTCGACGCCCCGCCCTGTGTCGAAAAGGAGCTGATGCAGGCTTTTAAACGCCAGCACAAGCCGAAACGCCGCTGGTACCAGGTCCTGAGCCTGCCGCAATGGGGCACCGCCGGCGCGCTGTGCTCGCTGACCGTGGTGGTCCTGCTGCTGGCGCAGGCGCCGCATGAAGCGGTGCGTGTGAGCAGCCAGCCGCTGGTCAGCTTCGACAACGGCGCCGCCTTCGTGGCCCTCGACACGCTCGAGCGCATCGAAGCCGAGCCCGATGCCCAGCTGGTCGAGGCCGAGGTGCCGCGCACCGCGCTGGCGCCGCTGGGCGTGCCGGTCAGCCCGGAAAACGCGGCCGACACGGTGCGGGCCGAAATGCTTGTCGCCGCTGACGGCCACCCGCTGGCCGTGCGGCTCAGTTCCGTCAACTAAAAAACGATACAACTCACCATAAGAGGATGCGATGACGACGAAGAAGATCTTGATTGCTGCACTGCTGGCCAGCGTCCTGGCGCCGGCCCTGGCCGAGGACATGGGCTTCGAGGACGAACCGGCCAGCAGCCGCCGCATCGTCATCCGCACGCCGGACAACGGCCAGGTCAGGCTCGGCAACCTGGAGCCGCTCACGGTGCTGAACGGGATCGACAGCCACGCCCTGCTGGTACACCACGCCAGGATGGTCAAGAACGCGCCCTACCGCGCCGAGATGGTGTCCGAGAAGGTCCAGACCCTGGGCGACGGCAACCAGATCGTCAAGAAGAACAGCTCGAAGAGCTACCGCGACAGCGCCGGCCGCAGCCGCACCGAAGTGCTCGGCCCCGACGGCGAGGTGGTCAGCGTCACCATCGCCGATCCGGTGGAAGGCGTGCGCTACGTTCTGCGTCCGCGCGACAAGAGCGCAATCAAGATTGTGGCGCCAAACACCACTGCCATCGCAGCCCGTGAGCAGTCCCGCGCCGCTGCTGCCGCAGCCCGCGCCGCGAGCGCCGAGGCACGGGTTGCCGGCGCCCAGGCACGCGTCGCCGCCGAGCAGGCGCGTGCCCGCATCGAGGAGCTGCGCCGCGAAGGCAAGCTGCCCGATGGCGAGCGCGTGATCATCAAGCAGGTGGAGCGCCCGGGCGGCATCAGTGGCGAGCACAAGGACGTGCAGATCCGCATCGCCCAGGTGGCGGGAGCGCAGGCCGCGGCGCGCGTGGCGCCGATGATCGCCGGCGCCATCGGCGAGCACAAATGGGCCGCGAAGGCGGAGTCGAAGGACCTCGGCACCCGCGAGTTCAACGGCGTAAAGGCCAACGGCACCCTGCGCAGCTACGAGATCCCGGCCGGCGAGATCGGCAACCGCAATGCCATTGTGGTCAGCACCGAAACCTGGATCTCGCCGGAGCTGCAGGCCGTGGTCTACCAGAAGCGCAGCGATCCGCGCAGCGGCGAGTCGGTGTTCCGCCTGGAAGACCTCAAGCGCGAGGAACCGGCCGCTGCCCTGTTCACCGTGCCCTCGGGCTACACCGTCAAGGACCCGCGGGCGGTGGCGAAGGAAGCAGCCGAGGAAGCAGCCGATAAAGCGGCGGCGGCGCGCGCTGGGATGGATAGCAAGGGCTGACTCGCCCCTGCGGAAACGAGAAACGGCGCCATCGTGAACTGACCCCGTAAAGTTGGACGGTTAGTTTGCTAAGCGGCCAAGGCCTGAGTCCTGTACTGAACGGGGCTCAGGCCTTTTAATTTGAGCTTGATGCGGTCGTTATTGTAATAGTGGATGTA
>NZ_JAJFEQ010000013.1 GCF_020707265.1 Massilia sp. IC2-477 | reverse complement strand
GCTGCTGCTGCTGCGGCGGATGCTGTGATTGCGGGGGTGACTGTTGAGTAATGAAAACTCGTCGATCCTGCTCGTTCGAGATCTACTTGAGCGCGCAGGATGTCCAATCGTAGCCAGAGAATTGCCGATTGCTTTTGCGTCGGTTGACTTTAACACGTTGGGTTTCTATGTCGCACGCGTTGAGCTTTACGATGATGGGAGTTGCACGAACGGCATTTTTCGAATTTGCTGTGCAGTCGACGTCACGAAAGACAGAGCGCTAACGCGTGCAGCATTTGAGGCAGTTGAAAGATTCTGTCTAGCTGCGCTTTCCCATCACCAATCGTATCTTACCAAAATAGCTGAATCAGACATTCGACTCTTTAGATTTGAGCAGGGGAAATGTGAAGGTTTTGAGTATAGTGAAGAGGTACTAGCAATAGCTGCTCAATCCCGATCAGGCGTAGCATACGCAGCAATTGGGGATGTATTTGCACCATATGGAAGACGCGACGGAAATATTGGTGCCCCAAGCACGACAAACGGGGTTGCTTGCCACGTAGGAATTGCTGCCGCTAAGCGAGCAGCTTTTAGTGAGCTTTATGAGCGTCATAAAATCATGGAAGCTTGGTTTACAGCAGACTCAAGAGCAGTAAGACTTCCGATTAGTGAAATACGGGCCGGTCATAGTACAGCTTTTGATATTATCAGCTCGATGGGATACGAACTACATTTGCTTGCACTTGAAAGCGAAGATCTACCGCCTGTAGTTTTAGGATTTGCTATTCATACGGAAGGTCAATTTCCTGCCGGGGTTTGCGCTGCCGCGTTTAAGCCCGAACTGCAGGACAGCGTTGGGGCGTGTTTGCTAGAGATACTCCAAACACTTGTTGCGTTGGCATTCTCGCATGAGCAATTTGATAAATGGGTTTTCAACGGAAAGCCTCTCAAAACGCTTGAGCATAATATGTTCAACTTTTCGGCTACAGAGACTATAGAAATTGTCCGCGATTGGATTTTTAGATTTCGAGAGGATCTTCCCCATCCTGTTGGAAAAATAGATGTTTTAGATGCTGCTGACCGCTTTGAAACGGCATTTGTTGACATCACTCACCCAAATTGGATAAGTGAGGTACGAGTATTCCGTTCTCTGAGTGACCATCTTTATAAACTCGTCGTTGGTAATTCATCAGGGGAGCAGCGTCTTCTGTCGTCGCCAACTCGAGTAAAAATCGCGCATCCGTTTCCATAGATCAAGTTGTTGAGCTATGTTCGCAACCATTTGCTTATAAATGGTGCGCGGGAATTTCGCGCAAAAGCACGCTGCTGGCTAGTACGGCCCTAAGTCCACCTTGAACCGCACGAGCAGCGACGTGCGGTTCAGTTTGACGGACGATTCTAGCGGGTTGAGGCCAATCTCGCGCTTCAGGCCAATTAAGGGAGTAAACGTCTTCGGAGGCTTTAGCGGGTCGTACAGGTAGATATCTAGGCCGAACGAATAGTAATTTTCATACCGTTTCGACCGGCCTCCCGTGGCGCTTTGATCGAGGAACCGCTGAGCCACGGCGTTTAGCTGCACGCGCCGCTGTCGCGGCAACCATGCCATACCTTCCAACGCAATATAGCCCGATGTCGCCCGCCCCTTCGAATCGCCGGCCTTCACTTTACTCCAGTCTTCCACGCTGAATCCGATCACGGGAAACAGCTTGAAAGCCCCCTTCTCCGCCCAAGGTGCCCCAGTCGCCAGCCGATTTATGACAAACTGGTTATCGATCACGATCTGGGCGGACTCCGTATGCATTTCGGAATCCTTCTTTGTCTTCGCCTGCACGACCGTTTCGAGACCGATACCCGTGCGGTCATACCTTAGCAACGCCCCGCCGGCGCCGATTCCGAGTGACTTGGTATTGCTGCGCGTGCTGGCGGTGAGGTCCTGATTGATGTCCGCTGATGCGAACGGATACCACCCATTGGCCCATCCCCCCCCCCGCAGGATCACGGCAGCCTTCACTTGGCCATGCGTTTCGCCTTTTGAATGCACGAAGCCGACGCTCGCCGCTTCCTCAAGCGTCTTGGCTTTGGGCAGCCCTTTCTCCCGCACAAGCACTTTCCAATACTTGGGCTTGTCAGCTGGCGCGTTCGGCTGGTGCAAGCGATCGAAGCACGCCAAGCGCTGATCCTCGGTTACCGTGAAACAGAAGGAGACATCGTTTTGGTCCAGCAGAGGGCGGTATCCATTCGCGAAACATGCCAGGCGCTTGCCTGAGTCGCGCACCTCGGAACAAAAGGCCGGGTTAAGTTGCGCCTGGCCTTCGGCCTTGAACGGTGTGATGGCGTCGAAACAGGCCAGCTGTTCAGGAGAATTTTCTTGCCTGGCGCACTCCTGATATAGCTCCCATCCCGGCGACTTGCGTAGCAACATTAATTGGTAACAGCCCAGCCGCACACTGGCGTCGCCTGCGGTACTGCAAGCACCTGAGATCTGTAACCCGCCTTCACTCGCGCCGGCTGCTGACGAGTTCCTTATGGCTGAGGTGATACAGATAAAGGTGCAAAGTATGACAGCAAACTGGCGCTGCATCATTTATTCGCTCCGCTAAGCGCAATTTGAGCGTGCTTTGCAACAAGCGTAATATACTCGCCGATCGTCTTACAACCTTTAGTGTCCTGAATCGAGACATGGGTCCACTGCGGGAATACCGAAAAAAATGCTTCGTTAGTCGGCTCAGCCAATTGCCCACGTACTTCTTCGGTAATCCCAAGAAAATCGAGTTGTGTATCGTCATTTAAATTTCGACCATACCGCTCCAACAGGTCCTCTTCCGTATACCTATCTAGAACTTCAATTGCCAAGGCTTTCAGAACATGAAACCCTGCCATAAATGCGCCAGGACGTGGATAAATCGATCGGATGCCATCGATATCATCTTGGGTCAGCGCACGCTGCGCACCGGAATAGGTCGGAAACATTAATGCTCCTACCACCTTGGAATGTGCCAGTCCAAGAGAATGACCGAACTCATGCGCGGCGACCGTCACAAGGTCGAATGCACCGTCTGGTACGGGCAGTGCAACAGTCCAGTTTTCGTTCGCGTCGAAATGGCAATCACCAGCCAACGCTCCGCCGTTTGGCGGCGGATAGAATGCGTGTGCCAGGACCTGACCGATGCCATCGAAAGACGACCCGTCACCGTGGTCCCCCGCGACAAAGCGAATGACGAAGTCCGGTTCTGCCGAAAGCGGCACTTCTGTGAAAGTCAGTGCAGTGACGTTAGCCCACAAATTGAGTGCCGTCGTAATTGCGCTTCTGATAGCGGCAGCGTCGAGGTCTGGCGTAAGCTCGCCGAAGCCATAGGTGAGAGTAAGCTTGTCCCAGCGATTACCCTGAGCCACAAACTCGGCAATGCCCGGGTCAGAGGGAATGTCGGGAAAGCCACAGCGGGGTTCGCGCATTTTCGCGATCGTGGGTTCATCCAGCACGCCAGTGTCTTCCAGTTCGAAGAAATGCTGGTAACTTTTCAGTGCATTGGTCGTGGCATCATCGAAAGCACCGGATTCAGCGCTAGGGGCTCCAGCGACATCGCGTACTGCAGCAAATGCCGGTTGGAATTTTTCAAGATGCAGATAGCCAAAACACTGCAGGTAGGCTTGCAGTTCTTCGACGGGCCTACCATAGTTCCCGGCACAAAGACCCGGCGTGTCAGGAATATGGCAATGTTTATGACCGCTCATCGCTTCTCCTCCAGCTTCAAATAGGCAGTGATTGCCGGTCAACTCCCGGACCGGACGGGAAACAATTCAAGAACTTAATTCAAACGATACACTGAAATATTTGTAGTGAGAAGATTAATTTTTTCTCTTTGCAGGGTGCAACGCCGAGAACATGATCTCGAGAACGGTTGCGCTGTTGTGATACCAGTTTTATCGTCTGTGCCGCTATGGGAGTGTGCCAAACGCTGGCGCAACCTATCACCAATGGCAGATCGTTGCAAAAAACTGACAATTAAACATCTCGGCTTGGCGCTACGATTCAGGTGTACATTTACTTCGAAGCTCATTCCCCTGCAGCGGTATCGTGCGAGGCTTGCTGTATCGAATCTGACGCATACAGAATCGGCGGCGCGGCGGTTCTTGTTCGTGCCCTAGGCCTGTTCTCGTCTTCGCCAGTCCAGTCAAATGCGAAATCCGAATAGCATTCGGTTGTTCGCAAAAGCTTGAGGAGCAACATGCGACAGGGTTACCTGCAATGTTTATTCTCTCTAGTCCTATCTGCGTTAGTCAGCGCGGCACATTCCGAGACTACCGCAAGCGCGCAAGAGAAGGATGGGGCGTCGGCGCCCAACGGGACTTCGGTGGCCAAGGATGCCGTACCCATTATCAGCCTGTCGACATCCAGACTCTCGGTAATGCCAGTCGACGGCAAGGCCGATGCCGCTCTTGTCCTTGTTGTCAAGAATGCTGCCAAGCTGCCGCGTGAACTGCTAATCGCGCCGCCCATCGATTTGCAGGGCCAGTTCGGTGCGTTGACGAGAACAGCGTTCGGCAAGCCACAAGAACTGCAGGCTGGAAGCGACGGGACACGCAGTTGGCTATTGCCCATGACGATTACAGGCATTGGCGCCCCCGAAACGCAAACTCGCTACCTGCAGGTGCAAGTGGACAAGACCAGCTGGACTGGTGGATACGAATTGAACAGCACGGAGGCACCGCAGCGCTGGCAGATTTCGCCCAAGCCGGCGGAAGAACGGGTGGTGGGGAGCGACTGGCGCGTTCCCCTGAACATCGTTGCGCGCGGTGCTCCGACAGATATCAAGTTGCGCTTGGCTCCGGCCGAATTCGTTGAGGCCACCCGTCCGCACATCTTGCGAGATGGCCAACTGGCATTGTGCTCCACCATAGAAGTCTGCGCTGGCGTTGAGACGATAGTGAAACCGCCAGGGCAAACATTGTGGCTGGCGGTAAAGCAGGATGAGCATTCCTTACCGGGCAAATATACCGGCAGCGTCACCCTGGTGAGTAACGACCGACCGGAAGGTGAAACCATCAGGCTCGTGCTCTACGTGACTTCTTGGAAATGGCAGGTCCTAGGCGGGCTATGTATTGCCGCCGGTGTTGGGCTGGCTTTCGTCATAACGAACCTGCTACGCCAGCGTATTTCCCGCCTCGAGATGCTGGGTCCTGTCGTCGACTTGCTAGCCATGATCGATGCGCTACGGCTCCGCCTGAAAAGCGTCAAGATTCCGTACAAGTTTGAGAAGCTGCTCAAAGAGCTAGATCGTGTCGAAGCAGGCCTTGAGGAGCCAGTATTGCGGCGGAAAGGTCTGCCGTCCGTACTTGGCAATTTCTTCGGCAACAGTACCTCTTCTGCCGACACGTTGGCAGTGTACGTGGCTGCCCAACGGGCAATACTCGAACGCCTATTGATCATTGTCGACGAAGGTCTGGAGCCCATTGAGGAAATGCGCGTAGCCTACCTCACCGGCATTGAATCGCCGCCGCCGGCCGCCGTTCAGGCAGTGCTTGACGCCTGGAAGAATGCCGACACGTTTTCTGCACTAGAGATACTGGCAGCGGATGATCTGCGCATCGCATTGGCAGACATTGTCGCGAAGCTAGATATCGCCCTAAAACAGGCTTTAGAGATTCCGATCTCTGAGTCGTTGTTCGCATTTGCGCACAGGACTGTACGTCACCTACCCCGGACGCGGGCGCACTTGAACTACTTAGTTTTTTCGACCAATTTGGCCGGTTGGGTTTTCCTCCTTCTGCTCACAACACTTGCAGGGGTTTACGTGCTGATCATTGACGAACCAGCCTTCGGCACACCGAAAGACCTGCTTGAATGCCTGTTCTGGGGCTTGGGCCTTCCTGCCGGCATGCAGGCAGCCAGTACCGCTACCTTAAGCATTGCCAACGTCTATCGCCCTACAACCACTTGAACCTCAAGGTGCTTTCTCTTAGCTAAGTACGAGCCATAATGATCCAAAGTAGCGCTGCAACCGGCTAGTTCGATCATAGCTCCGCAGCAGCAGCGGCCGAATCTCGGTTGCTGTAAAGCAGCTAAGTAATAAAGCAGGTAAGCAATACAAATCGATGCACGTCGGTGGATGGACTGCGGACGCGAGGCTGTTTCTGGTGATGTATCCCTAACCACGGGGAATTAATCGCACACGAGTTCTACATAGATAATCGAGTGCCGTTAATTCCAACTGGCACCGTGTTTCTGCGCTTCAAGCCAAGCACCTTGTTCAACCATCCCAAGGCACCTCTAAACAGAGTTAAGTTGTAGGTAGATGTCACGACCTATTAATTGCAAACAAGCGGCGTGGCATACAGCCAGAATGCACACAGGAGCTTAGTGTCAATGTTGACCAACGAGCCTAACTGGACTTATCGCGATCTTCTGAGCTGTACCCTCGCTGAATTGATACTCATCTGGGCCGCGCAAGAGAAACTCATCAACATGAAGATGCAATAGCTATGGCATGGGGTGCGATTGGCTTATGGCTGCGTCTTACGGACGAGACACGAAACGAAGAAGATCTCAATTTGCTGAAAGCTCGGATACGCACCATTGCCACTTCCACTTAGTCAGTCGCAGCACGATATTAACGCTCATCGCGCAAACTTGCTTTGTCTATCACCTAACTGATGATACGACTATCGCGCTGGAGCTGAGCACTTATACATGGATAAGTCATTGAAGAGGAAGCAAAGCTTTTACCCGACTCACAGCGCTGATGGACATCGATCTCACGGCGTGGAACCCGATCAACGAAGAAACAATAGCCCACTCAAAGGGCCATTGTCCTGATCCTAATCAACACCTGTTTTCAGGTATTTGTTATGCTGGAGGCGAGGACGGGAGTCGAACCCGTCTAGGCGGCTTTGCAGGGCGTATTTAACTCAGAAATATCAATGACTTAGTTTAAAACCACAACTTTTCACCTCTTGAGCTTGCTCATCCGTATCACTCACATACTTGATCGATTATAGCTAAGTCGAACAGAGCAAGTGAACGTGCTAACGCCGAATCTCAATCAACCTAACTCACTGCATACGGTAGAGCAGCTCTGCCGTATCCGCGATACAGTAGATTATTGTTCGCCAGAAGAGACCTTACAGTGTCAGGGCTTATCCCAAAATGCTCGACTGCGTCCTCGATAGCGTCATCAGAAAAATCGTCCTCAAGAAACTCCTGTAAATTATTTATGGGGCAAAGGAATTCAGCAGCGAAAGCTCTTTGATATTTTTGACGAGAGGTACTCAGGTCCGTTGAAGCAAGCCATTGTGGACCACGCTCCGAACATTTCAGATAGTCGCCAACGAAACGAGCGAGTTCGAAGCGGCGGCCATTGGGGTGTCGCCTACGTGGAATAATCGCTATTCTTGTTTCGTCCACAGGTTTTCCAACTGCCGCTACGCTTCCGTCCCGCGGGATAAAATCCTCGACATCCTTGAGACGGATCCCTAGGAGGTCGCACAAAGTTTCCGTCTCGACCTTATCAGAATTCATCCCGAGCTCTGAGCGTAGCGATCGTGCATCAGCAACCGCTCGCTCCCAAGGTGCAGCTGATAACGAATTTTCGCAAGCTATGGTTGGAAAAACCGGCCGTCCTATTAGACCAGGACTATCGATTAAGGCGCTGAGTTTACCTATCGAGTCAACTCCTGTCTCTTTACCAAAAACAGGCGCAAGTTCAGACAAGGTCGAATCGCCTAAACGTCTTTTGAGATTTAGCGCAGCATTGAGTGCGTTCTCTGGACACTCATCTGGATCATAGCCCAACTCTGCCTCGCACCGACGTGCCATGGACGTTTCTACGTCGCTTCGTTCATCGAGTACTTCTAACCATAACGATTTGAGGCTATTCTGACACGAGCCTTTTGCATCGAGACGAGCAATGACGGAGTTGATGAAATTTTCAACTCTGCTTTCGAACTCGCTCATGGATACAGATGCCGGCGTTATTAGTCCGTTTAAGTATCGAACCGACTGCTGCTCATTTTGACGGGAAGGCGCAGCCCAAACTTGCATTGCCTCTCGATCGGTAGCAAAAAGGACCTGCGGCCAAACGTACCCCGCTCCTGCGGCACCAATCTCATGCGACATACGGAATCCGGATGAGGGGCGAATATTTTTAGGAGGCAACGGCTCCGATAATAAGCGCCACCATGATGCAGCAAACCATTGCGCTAATGGTAATGCCGACACCAACACCAAGTCGGATACAGTTTGCGAAAAAATGTCTTCGTTCTGCGTGAGTGTATGTTTTCCCACCGCCAACTCAAGCCGGCACATTGTGTGGGTTTCTTCTGGTTCCGCCGTATGAGCAAAAGTCCATTGATGCGACATTTGGAAATGATTCATTCCGTTCCCTTCCAGCGATTGAGTACTTGCTCGGCAAATGGATCAGAATCTGGCATAGGATAGCCATGATATGTGCCCAGAACTGGATTCTCTAGCTGAGCCTCCATTGGCACACCATCTTCAGTTACCGACCAAATATTTTTTGGGAAACCGTCAACCCTACGGTCACTGATCAGACACTTTGCAGCACCCTCCTTGAGGTATCTCAGCGCCACATCACGGGAAAATATGGATACCACGTCGCACAACGATTTGCCTGGGCGCGGGCCACTTGGAGGAGTAAGACCAAAGTCGCCAGGGTTCTTCTTGTGCTCAGAATTGCCCCCATACCCAAGACGATCTAGGAGGCTCAACGCATACTGCATGCTATCGGGATCGCACGAAGCAAGTGCTCTCTTAGGATTAAATTGTGCATTCCGTCTCTTCATAGCTGAGCAAGTAAATTTCGAGCATCTTATCAGACCTGCATCCCATTCTCACTGCTTTCTCACTTACTTTGATACGTTTAGAGACTTCAAAACATAGATGCCCTAACGACCAGAGTTGTCAAACCCACATCAAACCCATCGCGTCTGGGTTAGGTTGCCCGTCGTACTGGCCCTCTTTACAGCTGTAATGCATGCTGATGAGCGCCACTCCGAAGGCTGAGTACCGGCGATCCTTGACGAGGTAGTCGCTGGCTTCATGCAATGCGCTATCGGGGCGATTGTCCGCCTATAGCTACATACGCATCCTGCGCCTTAGCGAAATTCTCGCAACGGTGGCCGTGACCTCTGTAAGGCAAGAATATGCTCGTCACTGTCTACTGAACAGAAAAGTCTTTTGGTGACCCAAAATATCAAGACGAGCGTTGCAATTTATTAAATTTCTTATAGAAGTGGGTTAGCCCTCCGCAGCCCCGTCAGGTCTTAGCTGCACATCGTCTAGCAAGCGATACCACGCTGACGCAGGCACTGGCATGCGAAAGTGGCGGCACGCCATAAAATCAAGACCCCATAGTCCATGGGCGACACTAGGTGAGGACTTGATCCAGTCGTATTCGTCCCGCTCCAGGAATTCTGCGATTCTTTTCCTCATGTCGCTGGCCAACGGCAACAGTGCGTACGGTGCTTCGGCTTCGCCTTCGTCGAGACAGGATTTAAAGTACCAATAGGAATGCCAGCCTTCGGTAGGATGCCACAGTTGTGCACAAACGTTGCTGTAGCGGTCAGCCACACCACGCGCTAGTGCCAGATAGAGTTCGTCCAGGCCCAACATTGCACAACAGGCGGAAACAGTGGCCAATGTCCAGGAAGTGCGCATGAGCTTGTCGGTCAGGCTCGCGTCGCCACGATCCACCTCGATCTCTACGAGGTCTTCCAGCGAATCGGTCGACACGGGGAAATTTGACCGAGTGGCAAAACAGTAGTCGAGACGCCATGCGATTTGAGAAAGCCACGCCCGTGCAACCTCTTGTCGTCCTGCGAAGAACAGAAAAATCAGTGCAAGAGTGATATCAATGATGTGGTTGTCCAAGCGGGGAGACGCGCTTGCCCCATGATTGTTAATCAAGGCACATAGGCTGTCAGCCACGGCTGTGACGTTGGCCGAAATCCTCGTCAGCTCCTCTTCGCTCTCACCATGGGTGAGACAGCAATGCAGACCAATGACGCCGATTAGTCCGATGTGCTCGAACAGGACAATCGAGAATGCAGCCCCCTCGCTCGCGTATCCAGCCATACCGTCGCGAACATGGAAATGGGGATTAACCACTTCGAAATATCTTGCTGCAGCATCGGTATACGACTGCCATATTGCGGCGATGGACGCATGAAGTTTTGGCTGATCCTCAGGCTTCATGAGCTGCACTCTATGCCATGCCCATAGAATCGTCCGTTCGCTGATCCATAGCGCTTGACGCGAGTCGCCTTCCGCTTGGGCCCAGTGGGCGCTGATGCTCGCCGCGAGATGGATACGCCTCAGCGCCTTCTGCAAACGATTCGGCGCGACATCCGGGTCTTCTACCTCGCCCTCTGCAGACAAGCCAAGCTGTCGAAGTAGCAATCGATTGAAGTCACGGAAGTCGTAATCCGGATCTGCAGCGAGAGCCAGACATTTACGAAGATCCGTTCGATCCTCAGGAGCAAACAAGTGCTCGTCGAGCAAATACCGCTCAACTAGATCAGAGACCTTGTCCGCGCCCCAGAAATCGAAGCCCGCCTTGGCGCCATTACTTTCCTTGAATGCTGTCCAGTTTGTCTCGGCGTCCTGCTTGAGGTCACCCGTTGTGGCAAGGATGATCGTCTTCCGCAACGCGTCATGCTCGGGCGCGACAAGCTTGGTTAAGTAAACATCCAGAACCTCATTCAGGCTAGGCCGCACGGAAGTCGGCTCGCCGTTATCCCAGTCTCGACGTCCCAGGTCTCCCTGCTTAATGACTAGCAGGAGCAGTTCGGCCACACCGTCGATAGGTGACTTCCCGACGACAGCCAAATCGACGCCGTACTGACGAACACCGGTCTGGGGTTTTGATAGTGGCACGTAACCCATCGCCAGTAGCAGATCTGGTAAAAGCCGATCAAACTCGTCCCGTTCGCGCAATGTCCGGAGAAACTGTGAAATGATTAATCGCATGGTTTGTCTTGCTTGGCGATTCGGAAGCCACGTAGGCGAATCTGATTGCCGATCGGGTCGAACGACTCCCGGCGCGGCAGTTCCATCGAATGAGAGATCGAGGAAAGCTTCGTCGATGTACCGTAATTCGAATCCCGATAACTGAAGGTCCCGTTCCCTGCCTTGATCGGAATCTCCTTCATAAACTGACGGAATACCGATTTCCTATTCGCCTCTTCGAGCGAGGCGCTCATCTGCTTTGCTCGTGCACGCGCAAAAAGCCTGCGAAGCTTGGCCGGTGGCCTGAATTCATTTAGGAAAGGAAGAGCGTTCTGAGCCTGAACGACGTGATCGATCACGTCGGCCAGATGGAGCAAGAACTCCTTGTCCCTGTCAGCGATTCTCGCTGCAACGTTCTCACGTAGGGTCTTCGCTGTACTTAGGGGATAGTCGTAGCCAATTTCGTCGACCAGCAATGTACGCACTACAGGGTAGATGCGGGCTTCAGCATCCTTTGAGCTGAGTAATGAGAGCGAGAGCGAAGTCACCTGGGCCCGATCGTGTACGAAGCCAAGCAGACGTCGCGCAAGAAACAGGAGATCGCCGGAAGTGAGTTGATCGATTCGGTCCTTATCGAGCTCTAGGACGACATCCAGTCCATGATCGATTCCTGAAAGAATTCCAGCGAGAGCGCCCGGATGTTCAGACCTCTCACTGAGCAGCCAGTCAGTCAGCAGCCGTGCGCGGTAATCGCTCCGTCTGAACAAATTACGGATCGTATCGTCGAACAACTCAGCCGTGTTCGACGCGATTGCAGCTTTATCGCCATACTGTGTGACCCATTGGGTAAGTACTGAGAGAACGAGCTCAAGATTGGCCGGATCAGTCAGCGTTCTCGACAGGGCGTAGTCGAAATCTCTGATCGCGGCCGGGTATTCGGGGCTCAAGTCCACAAGTAGCCTAAACCAGCGTTCCGTGACACCGCGCTCGCGAAGCGCTTCGGCTTTAAAGAAAAGGCTGGATGCAGCCGCAGACAGGACGACCTGATCGCGATTTTCTGCGCGATCCTGCAACAGCGAATCAAAGGCTGACACCTTGTGCATGGCCCCCACGGCGACTCTCAATACTTCCGCGCGGAGATCTCCGGTTTCAGTTCCGGCCAGCTCGATTATTACATCAGTAAGTTGGCTGACTGCGGTGGAAGGCGCCCCCTCATGAACGATCAAGCGCCCGAGGGTCCATGCGCCTACGCGGGCACGCAGCTCAACCCCAGATCGAACATCATCCTGCGCCATCTTTGATGCCAAGGCAAAGTCGTTATTCGCCAACGCGGCGATCGCGTTCCCAAGCAGAGACGCCGTGACTTCTGTCAAGCAAGTTAGCCCCCTGGAATGAAGTTCGATTGCTGTGCCGGGCCTGGTACTGAGCCAGGCTTCCAGAACGCCATGGAAAGCGCCTGACATCATATCATTCTTGGTCTGCTCGTACTTGGCCACGCAGATGTCGACAATCGAGTCGACATCGAGTGTCGTCAGGTATGGCAATGCCGCTTCCAGAAGATGGAGAACGTCGAAGGCGCGCGCTCCCATTCGAATCCGGTCTGCACCTGCCGCGAGGATATCCACACGGTCCGAGGCTAGAGCAAGCAGGCGTCCGGAGGCCTGATCGTCGTGTCCGATTTCGTAGCGCCACAAGTCATAGGCCGAATCGAAAAGCGCATTCAGGTCGATCACTGGTGCGGTGCCAATCCCTTCGAACGCAGCTTCAGCAATGATCCTGTTGCGTTCCACCAGCGAAGCAAATACGAGAGTTCTACCTTCGAGTCGGCATACGTGAGAAAGGTGCTGTAGGTCGAGAAAGCAGTCGTCCGGCACTTCAATACTGAGAGCAAGCTCCTCGCTACGGTGGAGCTCCAACGCTAACTCTGCGATTCGAGGAGCAAAATTTGGCTTTGAGTCGGCTTGGGTTTCGATGATGTTCTCTTCTGATTGACACGTACGTCAGGCCGGAGTGTTGACTATAAGTACAACGGCCATGCTTATCAAATGCATATCGACTACGTGCTCGCCGCTATTTATTATAAACAGCCTCGATTCTACAGAAACTCTACTGCCTGATAAAATGAGGCTCTGAAGACAAACCTCAAGTTCTGACATCATTCGCGTCGCCGCGCATGCTCAGCGAAGCGAGCAGCGAATACGAGTAGTGGTCAGCAATCACGTCGCCGCGGCTATATCAACCGGACGCCTGGGACTTGTCACTGTAGAGACATGTCTTCACACCGGAATTCTGCAATGCGGAAGCAAGGCATACAGAGCAGTATGCCATCGCAAATACGGATTTGGCTGCAGAGTGTCGTCCACCCCGCTGGTCGATTGCTACTTCCGCATCGTTGTAGAGCGGCAGTGTGCGGATTAAGAAGATCTTTAGTGCAAGCGCAGAGTGCGCCAGGGCGGCCAATAACTGTCGCTCACCTAGAGATTCGCGCGGAATAAAGGAAATGGCCTCCAGTAAGGAGGCCATTCATTTGATCTAGATCAACACCTATCTCGAGGTGTAGGATATTCTGGAGGCGAGGACGGGAGTCGAACCCGTCTAGACGGCTTTGCAGGCCGCTGCATAACCGCTTTGCTACCTCGCCAGATTTCATCTTAGCTGAGCTGACCCGGCCGGTTATGTGCCGTATCAACCGAGAAGGAATGTCTTCTCTGAATTTGGAGCGGGAGAAGAGTCTCGAACTCTCGACCTCAACCTTGGCAAGGTTGCGCTCTACCAACTGAGCTACTCCCGCTTAGGAGTGTTACTGTCGTAAAACCTTTGGAGCGGGAGAAGAGTCTCGAACTCTCGACCTCAACCTTGGCAAGGTTGCGCTCTACCAACTGAGCTACTCCCGCATTGGAGTCTTACTGTCTACTGCACCTGTCGCACCAGCTCGCCTAAGCAAACTGGAGCGGGAGAAGAGTCTCGAACTCTCGACCTCAACCTTGGCAAGGTTGCGCTCTACCAACTGAGCTACTCCCGCATTCAGGACAACCATTATTGCAGAACTTTGACATTTTTTCAAGATTGCCAATCGTGCAGAGCACTGATCATCTTGAAACTTGGAGCGGGAGAAGAGTCTCGAACTCTCGACCTCAACCTTGGCAAGGTTGCGCTCTACCAACTGAGCTACTCCCGCTTCGTCTTTCATTCTGCAACGATGTCGTCGCAACAGGCAGGCATTATAGAGATTCTATTCCATACGTCAAGGATGACACCGAACATTTCTTACAAGTTTCCTGCCTTTTCCTTAATAAGCGGCCACGCCCGGCGCAGGTAGTAGAACATCGACCAAACCGTCAGCACGCCGGCGACCCACAGGAAGTACTCGCCCCAGTAGTGGGTGTCGATGCCGAGGATCACGTCGTGGAACAGCAGCATCGGGATCGCCGTCATCTGGGCCGCGGTCTTGATCTTGCCGAGCGAGCTCACGGCCACCGACTTGGTCGCGCCGATCTGGGCCATCCACTCGCGCAGCGCCGAGATGGTGATTTCGCGGCCGATGATGATGAAGGCGATGATCGCATTCACGCGGTCCAGCTGCACCAGCACCAGCAGCGCGCCGGCCACCATCAGCTTGTCGGCCACCGGGTCGAGGAAGGCGCCGAAGGCCGAGGTCTGGTTCCAGCGCCGCGCCAGGAAGCCGTCGAACCAGTCGGTGACGGCGGCCACGATGAACACCAGCGTCGCCGCCAGGTTGCGGTCGGCCAGTGGCAGCCAGTGGGTCGGGAGATAGAAGACGCCTACAACCAGCGGAATCAGTGCGACACGTAACCAGGTCAGGAGAATCGGAATGTTGAAAGGCATAGAAAAAGCACTGATTACGGGAATGAAAAGTGTGGGCGACAGTCTACATGGGTATTGCAAATTGGACTAGGTAGCTCGTCTGTATGTGGTGCAATGGGGCGTTGGTGGCGGCGGAACGCACTTGGGGGGAATAGTGCCAGCGGCACTATTCCCGCCTGCGCCGGGAGGACGGTTCTTAGAGCTGCGGAAGAACACCGCTTACGGCCTGCCACCTTTGCACGTCATCCCGGCGAAGGCCGGGATCCAAGTTCGCGTGCGCCCCAAAAACAAAACCGGGGCACAAGCCCCGGTCCACTAAATCAATGCAGCTGCCGATAAATCTCCTCCGCCAACGTACTCGAGATGCCCTCCACCGACATCAAATCCTCCACGCTGGCGTCGATCACCCCGCGCAGCCCGCCGAAGCGCGCCAGCAGGCGCTGGCGGCGCTTGGCGCCGATGCCTTCGATCTCTTCCAGCCTGGACGCCTGGCGCGCCTTGGCGCGCTTGGCGCGCATGCCCGTGATGGCGAAGCGGTGCGCCTCGTCGCGGATCATGGCAACCAGCATCAGCGCGGCCGATTCCTTGCCCAGTTCCTGCGGCGCACGGCCGTCGGCGAAGATCAGGGTCTCCAGGCCCACGCGGCGGCCCTCCCCCTTGGCCACGCCGACGATCATCGAGATCGGCAGGCCTAGCTCCTCGAACACCTGGCGCGCCATCTCGACCTGGCCCTTGCCGCCGTCGACCAGCACGATGTCCGGCATGACGCCTTCGCCATTCGCCACCTTCTCGTAGCGGCGCTGCAGCACCTGGCGCATGGCGGCGTAGTCGTCGCCCGGCGTGATGCCGTTGATGTTGAAGCGGCGGTATTCGCCGTTCTGCATCTGGTGGTGGTGGAACACGACGCAGGACGCCTGGGTCGCCTCGCCCGCCGTGTGGCTGATGTCGAAGCATTCGATGCGCAGTTCGTCCAGGGTCTCGGCGTCGAGCTGCAGCACATCGGCCAGCGCGCGCGTGCGCGCCTGTTGCGAGCCCTGCTCCGACAGCAGGCGCGCCAGCGCGATCTCGGCGCCCTTGCAGGCCATCTCCAGCCACTGGCGGCGCTGGCCCTGCGGCTGGAAGATCAGGTTGATGCGGTGGCCGCACTGCTCGCTCAGGGCGACGATGAGCTCCGGCTGGTCGAACTCGATGTTCAGGATCAGCGTGCCCGGGATGAACTGGCCCGCGTAGTGCTGGGCCAGGAAGGCGCACAGCACCTCGACCTCGAGCGGGCACTCTCCCAGCGACTCGCCGACGTGGGTCGGGAAGTAGGCGCGGTCGCCCAGGTGGCGGCCGCCGCGCACCATGGCCAGGTTGACGCAGGCGCGGCCGCCCTGCACCACCACGGCGATCACGTCGACGTCGGCGTCGCCCACGGTCTCCATGCTCTGCGCGTGCAGCACCTTGGACAAGGCCTGGATCTGGTTGCGGATGCTGGCGGCCTGCTCGAACTTGAGCTCCATGGCGTAGGCCTGCATCTTCTGCTCGAGATCCTCCAGCACTTCGGTCTGGCGACCGCGCAGGAAGCGCGCCGCATTGTCGACGTCGCGCGCGTAGTCTTCCGGCGCGATCAGGTCGACACAGGGCGCGCTGCAGCGGCCGATCTGGTGCAGCAGGCAGGGGCGCGTGCGGTTGCTGTACACGCTGTCCTCGCAGGTGCGCAGCAGGAACACGCGCTGCAGCAGCTGGATCGATTCCTTGGCCGCCCAGGCGGACGGGAAAGGACCGAAGTACTGGTTCTTCTTGTCGAGCGCGCCGCGGTAGTAGCCCAGGCGCGGCGCCTCGCCGCCCGAGATCTTGATGTAGGGGTAGCTTTTATCGTCGCGGAACAGGATGTTGTAGCGCGGCTTGAGCGACTTGATCAGGTTGTTTTCCAGGATCAGCGCTTCGGCCTCGCTGCTCGTCACCGTAGTCTCCAGGTGCGCGATCTGCGAGACCATCATCGCGATGCGCGGGCTCGAGAGGTTCTTCTGGAAGTAGCTCGACACCCGGTTCTTGAGGTTGCGCGCCTTGCCCACGTAGAGCACGTTCTGGTTGGCGTCGAAATAGCGGTAGACGCCCGGCAGTGCGGGCAGCTTGGCGACCGTCGCCAGTACCTGTTCGCGCGCCGCTTCGCTCGGCTGCACCGGCTGCGCTGCGTCGCCTTTCAATGTCGCTTTCAATTCTTCTTTCATGGCCTGCCAACTGTCCGGCCGCAAGCGCGGCGCGACGACTTCTGCTTTCCTGATCCTGGGTTTGGCGGCGCCGATGCGCGCGGCCCTAGATGCCGGGACCGGCATCGCCGCCCCGCCGCTCGCCACATAGGCGACCGCGCCGTCTTCCTGCGCGGCGCACTGCTCTTCCTTGCTCACGTCCAGCTCACTCGAACTTTATGCGGCCACGTCCTTGGTCACGATCACGAAGGCCACCGCATAATCGGTTTCGTCACTGATCGACACCTGCGCGCTCAAACCGTTCGCGCGCATGAATTCTTCCAGGGCCCCGCTGCACACGATGACCGGCTTGCCGCCGGGCGCGTTGAGCATCTGGGCCGAGCGCCAGGTCATGGGCATGCGCATGCCCAGTCCGATCGCCTTTGAAAACGCTTCCTTGGCCGAGAAACGGGTGGCCAGGAAGCGCAGCCCGCGCACCGGGTTCTTGGCGCTGCGGGCGTGGTATTTCTCCAGTTCCTGCGGGCCGAGGATCTTCTCGGCGAAGCGCGGGCCACTGCGTGCAAGGGCCGCCTCGATACGCGAGATCTGGACGATGTCGGTGCCGATCCCGTAGATCATCTCAGGCTCCTGCGCCGTACCGCACGCCCAGGCGCGCCGCCACCATGATGGCCTTCATCTCGCGCACCGCATTCTCCCAGCCCACGAACAGGGCGTGGCCGACGATCGCGTGGCCGATGTTCAGCTCATGGATGTCGGGGATCGCCGCGATCGGCTGCACATTGGTGTAGTGCAGGCCGTGGCCGGCATTCACGCGCAGGCCGCGCGAGGCGCCGGCACGCACGCCCACCTTGATGCGCTCGATCTCGCGAACCGCTTCCTCGCCCTCGGCTTCCGCATAGCGCCCGGTATGCAGCTCGATCACGGTGGCGCCGACGTTTGCGGCCGCTTCAATCTGCGCTTCGTCGGCATCGATGAACAGCGACACGCGGATGCCCTCCGCTTTGAGCTGCTGCACCGCGGCTTCCACTTCCTTGTAGTAGCGGATCACGTCCAGGCCGCCCTCGGTGGTGACTTCCTCGCGCCGCTCCGGCACCAGGCACACGTCCTGCGGCTTGACCTGGCAGGCGAAGTCGATCATCTCGCGCGTCACGGCCGCTTCCAGGTTCATGCGGGTGGTCAACAGCGGGCGCAGCGCCAGCACGTCCGCATCCTTGATGTGGCGGCGGTCTTCGCGCAGGTGCAGGGTGATCAGGTCGGCGCCGGCCTGCTCGGCCAGCAGCGCGCCGCGGATCGGGTCCGGGTAGCTGGTGCCGCGGGCATTGCGCACGGTGGCGATGTGGTCGATGTTGACGCCGAGGTCGATCACCGAACCGGCAGGTTGCAGGAAGCTCATTTGTGGTCTCTTTATAACTGCATCAGGTCGATCAAAATCTGGCGCGTGTTGAGTGGTGCGCCCCCCAGGTGGTGCGCCAGCAGGAAGCGCATCAGCTGCTTGCTCTGCCCCTGCGTCACCGGGTCGCCGTAGTCCTCGCGCTCCATGTCGAGCAGGGTTTTACCGGTCACCACCGGCCACACGTCGCTGGCCAGCGCTTCGCGTGCACCCTTTTCCGGGTCGACCACGTAGTCGCGTTCCGGCTCGACCGGGCCGCGGGTGGTGGTCGAACGTCCGAGGTCGGCCGCGACGCCAGTTTCCTTAAGTAAGGCCCGTTCGAACTTTCGCAAGACGATCGGCGCCGGCTCGCCATGGGCCAGCTGGTTCAATGTCGAGACGTAGTGATCGAACAAGGCCGGGTGCTTGTCGTCGCGCGCCAGCAGTTTCACCAGGAGTTCGTTCAGGTAGAAGCCACACAGCAGCGCGGTCTTCTCCAGCGGCAGCATGCCGCCGACCCATTCGGCATCGATCAGGGTGCGCAGTTCGGATTTCCCGGAAAACGAGAGCGACAGCGGCTGGAAGGTCTGCAGCACCCCGCGCAGCTTCGACAGCGGACGCTTGGCGCCCTTCGCGACCACGCCCACGCGGCCGTAGTCGCGCGTGAACATGTCCACGATCAGGCTGGTTTCCTTGTAGGGATAGCTGTGCAGGACGAAGCCGGGCTGGCCGCTCACCCGGGTCTCGCGCACAGGTGTGCGGCTGCGCTTGGCCGTTACCGGAACGCTCTGTTCCGGTGTGTCGATGAGGTCGTCTGGGCTGGGCATGCGGTGGGGACGGCCTCCAGGGAGTTACTCGTAGCCGTAGGCGCGCAGGCCCGCTTCGTTGTCGGCCCAGCCGGATTTGACCTTGACCCAGATTTCCAGGTACACGGGGCCGTCGAACAGCTTTTCCATGTCCAGGCGCGACTGGGTCGAGATTTCCTTCAGGCGCGCGCCTTTGTTCCCGATGATCATCGACTTGTGCGTGTCGCGCTCGACCAGGATGGCGCAGAAGATGCGGCGCAGGTTGCCTTCCTGCTGGAACTGCTCGATGATCACCGTGCTGGTATAGGGCAGCTCGTCGCCCAGCAGCCGGAACACTTTTTCACGCACGATCTCGGCGGCCAGGAACTTCTCGCTGCGGTCGGTGATGTCGTCCGGCCCGAAGATCGGGGCGTTCTCCGGCAAGTGGCGCTTGATCTCGTTTTCCAGCGCATCGACCTGGAAGCGCATCTTGGCCGAGACCGGCACAATGGCCGTGAAGTCGCGCAGCGCGGCGATCTTCTGGGCGAAGGGCATCAGGACCGCCTTGTCCTTCATGCGGTCCGATTTATTGATGACCAAGACCACCGGCACGTTCTTCGGCAGCAAATCGAGCACCTGCTGGTCGGCCGGGCCGAAGGTACCGGCTTCGACCAGGAACAGGATCACGTCCGAGGACGTCAGCGTGTTCGAGACGGTCTTGTTCAGCGTCTTGTTGAGCGCGTTCGCATGGCGGGTCTGGAAGCCCGGAGTGTCGACGTAGATGAACTGGGCGTCGTCACGGGTCTGGATGCCGGTGATGCGGTGGCGCGTGGTCTGGGCCTTGCGCGAGGTGATCGACACCTTGGCGCCGATCAGCACGTTCATCAGGGTCGACTTGCCGACGTTCGGACGGCCGACGATGGCGATGTAGCCGCAGCGGAAGCCCTCTGGGGTGGCGTTGGTGTCGGTGGTGCTCTCGATGTTCATGCTGACTTGCTTCCTGGTTGTTCCTGTTGTGCCGCCGGTTCGCTGCTCTGGATGGTGGCGATGCCCAGTTTCAGCTGGGCGGTGCGTGGCTTCGATTTGCGCGCTGCCGGCGATTTCGTCGTTGCCGCCTGCGCCGCTTCCAGCGCAAGGCGGGCAGCGGCCTGTTCGCCGGCGCGGCGGCTGCCGCCGCGGCCGAAGACCTGCACGTTCAGTTTCGGCACCAGGCACTCGACTTCGAATTCCTGGCTGTGGGCGGCGCCGTGGGTTGCCACCACGTTATAGGTCGGCAGCGAGATTTTCTTGCTCTGCAGGAATTCCTGCAGCAGGGTCTTGGCATCCTTGCCCAGCGTCGCCGGGTCGACCGTCTCGAGCAGCGGCAGGTAGAAGGCGCGGATCACGTCGCGCGCCGCATCGAAGCCGGTGTCGAGGAAGATCGCGCCCAGCAGGGCTTCCAGGGTGTCGGCCAGGATCGAGGGCCGGCGGAAGCCGCCCGACTTCAGCTCGCCCTCCCCCAGCCGCAGGAACTGCGACAGCTCCAGCTTCTGGGCGATCTCGAACAGCGACTGCTGCTTGACCAGGTTGGCGCGCAGGCGCGACAAATCGCCTTCGTCGAGGTGGCTGAAACGTTCGTACAGGATCGACGCCACGACGCAGTTCAGGATCGAGTCGCCGAGGAATTCCAGGCGTTCGTTATGCAGCGCGCTATGGCTACGGTGGGTCAGGGCTTGCTGGAGCAGGCCGGTGTCCCGGAACGTATAACCCAAGCGTGTTTGCAATAACTGTAGATTCATTGTGCTGTCGTGGTTTCAGCGCCCACCCACGTGGACGCCGCGTGTTGCTTATCGAGCAGGTGCGTCGGCTTCCTTGGCCGCCACCACGCCGCTCGGATCGGTCGTGCCCGCGTAGTCGATCACCAGGCTGACGTTCCCCATCAGCGGGACCCGCTTCTCGTAGGCAAAGCTGACTTGCACTTCGCCGTCGTCGCGGGTAATGGTCAGGTCGCGGCCCCTGACAGCGGTGACGTCGTTGATACCGGCGGTCTTGTCGAAGGCTACCTGTATTTCGCGCGGCGTGCCGCCAGCTTCCTTGGCGCGCACGATCGCGTCCTTGATCGCGCTGTACTCAGTGTAGGTCGGGATCAGCTTGAGCGCGAACACGGCTGCGACGCCGAGCACGGCCAGGACGAGGATCAGGCCGGTCAGCGAGATGCCGGACTGGCGAACGAGGATTTGCTTCTGCATGGTGGATCTCCGAAATTACTGGATGCCGCCAATCCGTTTCGGATTGCCGAAATTCATCCAGACGACGATCGCCTTGCCAACAATGTTCTTGTCCGGTACGAAGCCCCAATAGCGGCTGTCGGCACTGTTGTCGCGGTTATCGCCCATCATGAAATAATTGCCTGCAGGTACGATACAGGTAAATTTATCGTATGAGAAGTTGCAGGCTTCAGGATGGTTGACGAAGTCCACGGCGCCCAGGTCGAAGCCGCGCTTGTCCGCGGTGTTCAGGATCCGGTGCGGCACGCCGGCCAGGTTTTCCAGGAACTGCTTGTGGTAAATCGGATGCTGGTCATCCAGATAATCGTCCATCGGGGTGTACTGGACCGGCTTGCCGTTCACCGTCAGGCGCTTGTTTTCATAGGTGATGGTGTCGCCCGGAACGCCGATGACGCGCTTGATGTAATCCTGGCTCATGTCCTTCGGATACTTGAACACCATCACGTCGCCGCGCTGCGGGTCGGCGATCTCGATCACCTTCTTGTTGATGATCGGCAGGCGGATGCCGTAGGCGTACTTGTTCACGAGGATGAAGTCGCCCACCAGCAGGGTCGGCACCATCGACGAGGACGGGATCTTGAACGGCTCCCACAGGAAGGAACGCAGGATGAATACCAGCGCAATGACCGGGAAGAAGCTGCCCGAGTACTCGATCCAGGTCGGCTGGCGCAGGTGGGCCGCTTCGATCTCGGCGCGCTGGTTGCCGCTGTCGGCCTTGATGCCTTCCTTGGCCAGCTTGTCGATGCGCGCGTCGTATTCGCGCAGGGCGATGTCGGCGGCGCGGCGGCGCTGTTTGGCAAGGACGAACACATCCAGGCACCAGATGACGCCGGTCACCACCATCAGCACGAACAGGATCAGGGCAAAATTGCTCAGGACAGTTTGCATATCCATTTATTTTTCTTCCACCTGCAGGATGGCCAGGAAGGCCTCTTGCGGAATCTCCACCGAACCGACCTGCTTCATGCGCTTCTTGCCGGCCTTTTGCTTTTCCAGCAGCTTCTTCTTACGCGAGATGTCGCCGCCATAGCACTTGGCCAGCACGTTCTTGCGCAGCGCCTTGACGTTCTCGCGCGAGATGATGGTGGCGCCGATCGCGGCCTGGATCGCCACGTCGAACATCTGGCGCGGGATCAGTTCGCGCATCTTGGCGGCCACCTGGCGGCCGCGGTAAGGCGCGTTGGCGCGGTGCACGATGATGGCCAGCGCATCGACCTTTTCGCTATTGATCAGCATGTCGACCTTGACCACGTCGGCCGCGCGGTATTCCTTGAACTCGTAGTCCATCGAGGCATAGCCGCGCGAGGTCGACTTCAGGCGGTCGAAGAAGTCCAGCACGATCTCGGCCATCGGAATTTCGTAGTGCAGCTTGACCTGGCGGCCGTGGTAGGCCATGTCCATCTGGACGCCGCGCTTGCCGTTACACAGGGTCATCACCGCACCGACATACTCCTGCGGCATGTACAGGTTGACGTCGACGATCGGCTCGCGCACTTCATTGATCTTGGACGGTTCCGGCATCTTCGACGGGTTGTCCACGCGCACCATCGTACCGTCGCGCATCTCGACCTCGTACACGACGGTCGGCGCGGTGGTGATCAGGTCCATGTCGAACTCGCGCTCGAGACGTTCCTGCACGATCTCCATGTGCAGCAGGCCCAGGAAGCCGCAGCGGAAGCCGAAGCCCAGCGCCTGCGAGACTTCCGGCTCGTACATCAGGGCGGCGTCGTTCAGCTTGAGTTTTTCCAGCGAGTCGCGCAGGGCGTCGTACTGGTTGGCTTCCACCGGGAACAGGCCGGCGAAGACCTGCGGCTGGACTTCCTTGAAGCCCGGCAGCGGTGCCGGGGCCGGCTTGGCGGCCAGGGTCACGGTATCGCCCACCTTGGCGGCGGTCAGTTCCTTGATGCCGGCAATGATGAAGCCCACCTGGCCGGCCGACAGTTCCTGCAGCGCGACCGAACGCGGGGTGAACACGCCGACGCTCTCGACCAGGTTCACCGAACCGGTCGCCATCAGCAGGATCTTTTCTTTCGGACGCAGGGTGCCGTTGACCACGCGCACCAGCATCACGACGCCGACATACGGGTCGTACCAGGAGTCGACGATCAGGGCCTGCAGCGGCGCATCCGGGTCGCCCTTGGGCGGCGGCACCTTCGCGATCAGGGTTTCCAGCACGTCTTCCACGCCCAGGCCGGTCTTGGCCGAGCAGGTGGTGGCGTCGGACGCGTCGATGCCGATGACGTCCTCGATTTCCTTCTTGGCGTTGTCCGGGTCGGCATGCGGCAGGTCGATCTTGTTCAGGATCGGCACCACTTCCACGCCCAGGTCGAGCGCGGTGTAGCAGTTGGCCACGGTCTGGGCTTCCACGCCCTGGGAGGCGTCGACCACCAGCAGCGCGCCTTCGCAGGCCGACAGCGAGCGCGAGACTTCGTAGGAGAAGTCGACGTGGCCCGGGGTGTCGATCAGGTTCAGGTTGTAGGTCTGGCCGTCGCGCGCCTTGTACTGCAGCGCCGCGGTCTGGGCCTTGATGGTGATGCCACGCTCGCGTTCGAGGTCCATCGAATCGAGCACCTGCGCGTCCATCTCGCGTTCCGACAAACCACCGCACAGCTGGATGATGCGGTCGGCCAGGGTCGATTTGCCGTGGTCGATGTGGGCGATGATGGAGAAGTTACGTATGTTGTTCATTAACAAAGCTCAAAACCAAAAAGGCCGCGGACAGCGCGGCAGGCTACAAACGAAGACGCCATGCAAAAAAGCGCTCCGTGGGGGCGTACCGGGCCCCGGCCGAAGCGCTTGATGAAGCGAGAGAATCGCGTGTGTTAGGGACAGACGCTTTTCCGACCCCGGCATTTTACCGGATTCCGCGCCGGAAAGCCCGGTTTTGGGGTCGCCCAGGGGCAGAAACCCGGGTTTTCGCCCGGAGGATGGGCAAATGGCCGGGTTTGGCGGCGAGTTTCAGGCCGGTGCGGGTGCGCAGGCATCTGCCCAGCCGCGCGCAGCGGCGGGGTCGAGGAAGTAGTGGCACAGCTCCTCGCCGGCCGGATCGCCGAACAGTACCGGGACCAGCTCGTCGAAACGGGCCACCAGAGCGGGGTCGAGGTCGACGTCGATGACCGCGACGTCGAAGCGCTCGCCCGGCTGCTGCAAGGCCATCAGGGCCTGCAGCATGTCCTCGCACAGGTGGCAGTAGCTGCGCGAATACAGGGTGAAGGGAACCGGACGCATCACTGGCGCGGCTTCACGACGATGTACTGGGTCACGTCCCCGCGGCGCACCAGCAGCGCCACCGGTTTCTTCGGATCGAGCTTGGCGATGATCCCGTTGAACTGGGCCACATTCGCCACCTGGGTATTGCCAACCTGGGAGATCACGTCGCCCGGACGGATGCCGGCCGTGGCCGCGTTGCCGCTGGCGTCCTCGACCAGCACGCCGGCATCGGCGCCGAGCTCGGCGCGCTGGGCGGGCGTGATGTCGGACACCACCAGGCCGAGGGCGTTCGGGGCGGCGCCGGGGGCTTTCTTCGGCGGCGTCGGGCGGGCGCCCGCGACCTTCTCTTCCTGCAGCTCGACGATGGTCACCGGCACCTCGAGCTGGGCGCCGCGGCGCCAGACGGTGACGGTGGCGCGGCTGCCGACCTTGCTCGCGCCGACCAGGCGCGGCAGGTCGCGGGTGGTTTCGACCGGCTGGTTGTTGAATTTCAGGATGATGTCGCCGACCTTGATGCCGCCCTTCTCGGCCGGACCGCCCGCTTCCACCATCGAGACTTCGGCCCCACGCGCCTTGCCCAGGCCCAGCGATTCGGCCACGTCGCGCGTGACTTCGCTGATTTGCACGCCCAGGCGGCCTCGGGTGACCTTACCGCTGGTCTTGAGCTGTTCGGCCACGCGCGTGACTTCGTCGATCGGCACGGCAAACGAAATGCCGTTGTAGGCGCCCGAGAGCGTGGCGATCTGCGAGTTGATGCCGATGACTTCGCCGCGCATGTTGATCAGGGGGCCGCCCGAGTTACCCGGGTTGACCGCGACGTCGGACTGGATCAGCGGCAGGTATTCGCCGGTGTCGCGCGACTTGGCCGAGATGATGCCGGCAGTGACGGTGTTGTCGAGGTTGAAGGGCGAGCCGATCGCCACCACCCATTCGCCGACCCGGATCTTGCTCGAGTCGCCGGTGCGCAGGTAAGGCAGGTTGTTGGCCGACAGCTTGAGCAGGGCGACGTCCGAACGGCGGTCGGCGCCCAGCACCTTGGCCTTGAATTCGCGGCGGTCGGTGAGGGTCACCGTGACCTCGTCGGCGCCTTCGACCACGTGGGCATTGGTCAGCACGAAGCCGTCGGCGGAAATGATGAAGCCGGAGCCGACGCCGCGCGTCACGTTTTCTTCCGCACCGCCGCCCTGGCCGCCGGGGCGACCCTGGCCACGCCCGCCGCCGCGCGGGATCTGGCCGCCGAAGAAGCGGCGCAGGAATTCCTGCATTTCTTCTTCACCGGGCGCGCCCTGCCCGCGCGTGACGCGTTCGGTGGTGCGGATGTTGACGACGGCCGGGCCGACCTTGTCGATCAGGTCGGAAAAATCGGGAAGGCCGGTCACGACCGGGGTCTGGACCGGGGCGGCGGCGATGGCGCTGCCGCCGGCAAAGGCGCAGGTGGTGGAGAGCAGCAGGGCCGACAGGATCAGGCTGGGGGAACGGCGTGGAAATGGACGGGTCATGGACTTGGCGTGGAAGGCTGAGATTGACTTTATGGTAAGCCAAAAAACACGCTTTGTCGCGCCGTGCGCGGTGTGCCGCGCCCCCACGCCGGGTCGGAACGAAACCGGCGCCGGCCCGCACCTTACTAAGTCGCTGATACGCTGGACGAATCACCGCGCCGCATAGATACATCGGACATATCACTGCATCCAAGCGTGCCCATCAGAGCCGCTTGGCGACGGCTGGACTGGGCTCGGGAGCGGGCACGTCATGCGGCGCGGCCGTTTCCTCGGCCAGCTTGGAGCCGTTGAGGGCCTCGCCCGCTGCGACCACCGAGGGTGCGATGGCCGCAAGGGCGTCGGCCGGCGTGCTGGGCCGCCCTGCGCCGCGCCGTAGCGGCATCGGCTCACTGGCGAGCTTGTCGGCCAGCCGCGCTGCGAAGTCGGGAGACAGTTCGGCATGTCCCGGTTCGCCGCGCAGGGCGTCGCCGATCTGGTGGTAGAGGTCCCATGCCTGCCGGCCGTCCGCTTCGCGCAGGGCTGCCAGCGCGAGCTCGAGGTCGGCTTCCGGCAGCTCGCCGTCCGCAAAGGCCGATATGTATTCGCGTATCTTCTTGTTCGTGTCCATCTGGTAACCCGCCGCCGTCGGTGTGTTCAATTTGTCCTGCCTATGTACGATCCTGCTACCTACCGACGTTTGTCAACCGGGAAATCGAGCAATGGGCGCAATTTCTCGGCGATGACTTCGCGCGCACGGAAAATCCGGCTGCGAACGGTTCCTATCGGACACGCCATCACCTCGGAGATTTCTTCGTAGCTCAATCCTTCTATTTCTCGCAGGACAATAGCCGTTCGCAATTCCAGCGGCAGGGCTTCCATCGCCGCGTTCACCGTATGGGCAATCTGCTTGCTCGCCAACACCGATTCCGGTGTGTTTATGTCGCGCAAGCTGTCTGCGTCGTCGAACCCCTCTGCCCGCTCCGCGTCGGCCTCGGTGGAGGTCGGCGCGCGGCGGCCCTGTGTGACCAGAAAATTCTTCGCCGTGTTGATGCCGATGCGATACAGCCAGGTGTAGAAGGCGGAATCGCCGCGGAAGTGGCGCAGCGCGCGGAAGGCCTTGATGAAGGTCTCCTGCACCACGTCTTCCGCTTCGGCCGGGTCGTGTACGAGACGCGACACCAGACGCATCAGGCGTCGCTGGTATTTGGCCACAAGCAGATCAAACGCCCCCCGGTCACCGGCCTGGACGCGCTCTACCAACACCTGATCACCCTCGCGTTCTGTCGTCACGGACCCTGCCCCATCGGCTGCCACGGTCCTCCTCCATAAGAGTTGGTCCGCTGCAATAAGTTCAAAGTATTTTGTGCTCCAGCGTCGCCCTGTCTGCCGTCTCTGCACCGGCGCCGAGCGCCACGACAAGGGCGCGGAAGGCGTCGGGCGCCAGGCTGTCGGGGAGCACAGGCACGGTGCAGCAAGCGGCCCGCCCGGAGGCACGACGGCCTGTGCCGAGGCGCAGCAGCATCAGCCGCGGCCACAGTGTCGAACCGGGCAGCAGCACCGCCGGCAGCGCCGCCCTTCGTTCCGGCCGCACACCCTGTTGTACCGTCAGCCGTATCTGGCCGGGTCCAGAAATATCAATGCGATGCACCATTGCAGGACGCAGCGCCGCATGCGCCACGCATAGCCCGGCGATCAGCGGCGCCAGCGCCACAAGCGGCCCGCCGGCGTAGCCTGCGGGCGCGACGAGGCCCACGGCGCAGGCGGCCGCGATCAGGGAAGCGCCGAAGCCGGCGAGCAGGCAGCGCAGGCAGCGCGACGGCGCAATGACGACGGTCACCGCGATCGACATGGGTGCGAAAAAGGGAAAGGAAGGAGCGCCGCTGGCCGGGGCCGTGCGGAAGGTGCAAGGAGGGATGCGCAGGACCGAATGGTCCAGGCTGTCAGGCGCCCATCCCAGTTAGACCGGGATGGGCGTGGTCTGGTTCAGACCCGCGGTATGAAAAAACTCAGACTTTGGCGAACACGAGGGTACCGTTGGTACCGCCGAAGCCGAAAGAGTTCTTCACCGCATAATCGATCTTCATGTCGCGCGCCGTGTTGGCCACGAAGTCCAGGTCGCATTCCGGATCCTGGTTGAAGATG
Organism: Massilia sp. IC2-477; assembly: GCF_020707265.1. Taxonomy (GTDB): domain Bacteria; phylum Pseudomonadota; class Gammaproteobacteria; order Burkholderiales; family Burkholderiaceae_D; genus Telluria. The sequence continues at coordinate 98,588 of NZ_JAJFEQ010000013.1, read as the reverse complement.
TTGATCGTCGGCGGCGATTTCTGATGGTGCATCGCCAGCACGGTGAACACCGATTCCAGGCCGCCCGCGCCACCGAGCAGGTGGCCGGTCATCGACTTGGTCGAGTTCACGACGAGGCCGCTCTTGGCATGGTCGCCGAAGACGCGCTTGATGCCGCGCACTTCCGCCACGTCGCCCAGCGGCGTCGAGGTGCCGTGCGCGTTGACGTACTGGACTTCGCTCGCGTTCAGGCCCGCGTTGTGCAGTGCCGCCACCATGCAGCGCGCCGCGCCACTGCCATCCTCGACCGGCGAAGTGATGTGGTTGGCGTCCGCGCTCATGCCGAAGCCGATGACTTCGGCGTAGATCTTCGCGCCGCGCTTGACCGCGTGTTCGTACTCTTCGAGCACCATCACGCCGGCGCCCTCGCCCAGCACGAAGCCGTCGCGGTCCTTGTCCCACGGACGGGACGCGGTGGTCGGGTCGTCGTTGCGGGTCGACAGCGCGCGTGCCGAGGCGAAGCCGCCCAGGCCCAGCGGCGACACGGTCGACTCCGCACCGCCGGCGATCATCACGTCGGCATCGCCGTACTCGATCAGGCGAGCGGCGGCGCCGATGCAGTGCAGGCCGGTGGTGCAGGCGGTGACGATCGCCAGGTTCGGGCCGCGCAGGCCGAATTTGATCGAGAGATCGCCCGAGATCATGTTGATGATCGATGCCGGCACGAAGAAGGGCGAGATGCGGCGCGGGCCGCGATTCATGTACTCTTCCTTGGTGGCTTCGATCATCGGCAGGCCGCCGATACCCGAACCGATGGTCACACCGATGCGGTCCGCGTTTTCCTCGGTCACTTCCAGGCCCGAATCCTGCAGGGCCTGGATGCCGGCGGCCATGCCGTAATGGATAAAGCTATCCATGTTACGGCCTTCCTTGCCCGGCAGGTAATCTTCCACCTTGAAGTTCTTCACTTCACCGGCGAATTGCGTCGTGAACGGCGTCGCGTCGAACTTGGTGATGTTGGCAATGCCCGACTTACCGGCCAGCGCCGCTTCCCACGCCTCGGCAATGGTATTGCCGATTGGTGAAATGCAGCCCAGGCCGGTAACGACGACACGGCGGTTGCGTGAACGGCTCAAGCGATTCTCCCAGAAACTTTTAAAGCGACAGCTTAGGCCTTGACGTGCGCGGTAGCGTAGTCGATGGCTTGCTTGACGGTGGTGATCTTCTCAGCCTGCTCGTCAGGGATTTCCATTTCGAACTCGTCTTCCAGTGCCATCACCAGTTCCACGGTGTCCAGCGAGTCAGCGCCGAGGTCGTCAACGAACGAGGATTCGATTTTGATGTCTGCTTCTGCAACGCCCAGTTGCTCAGCGACGATTTTTTTAACGCGTTGTTCGATATCCGACATGTTATGGCTCCATTAAGGTATGTGTTGCGGAAAGTGCGCGCATTTTATCAGGTTTGCGCGGTGAAAAACTACTTTCGGCGATAACGGTTATTTCCACCGAAATTACTGCTAAAAGAGGCGATTACACCGGATTTTCTTCGCGAGCGTCGAAACCCGGCATTTTACCTTGTTAATTCATATACATGCCGCCATTCACGTGCAGCTCGCTGCCCGTGATATAGGCGGCAGTCGGGCCGGCCAGGAAGGCGACGGCGTGGGCGATGTCTTCCGGCTGGCCCAGGCGGCCCAGCGGGATCTGGCCCAGCAGCGCTTCGTGCTGGCCTTCGCCCAGCGCCTTGGTCATGTCGGTATCGATGAAGCCCGGGGCGACGCAGTTGACGGTGATGTTGCGGCTGCCGATCTCGCGCGCCAGCGCGCGGGTCATGCCGGCCACGCCGGCCTTGGCGGCGGCATAGTTCATCTGGCCCGGATTACCGGAGGCGCCCACCACCGAGGTGATGTTGATGATGCGGCCGTGCTTGGCCTTCATCATCCCGCGCAGCACCAGGCGCGACAGGCGGCCGACGGCGGTGAGGTTGGTCGAGATGACGCTGTCCCACTCCTCGTCCTTCATGCGCATGGCCAGGTTGTCCTGGGTGATGCCGGCGTTGTTGACCAGGATAGACAGGCTGCCGAAGCCTTTTTGCGTGTCCTCGACCACGGCGGCGCACTGGGCCGCGTCGGTGACGTTCAGGACCACGCCCTTGCCGCCGAACTCCTTCAGGTAATCGGTGATCGCCGCGGCGCCGGATTCGCTGGTGGCGGTGCCGACGACCTTGGCGCCCTGGCGCGCCAGCTCCAGCGCGATGGCCTTGCCGATGCCGCGCGAAGCGCCGGTGACGAGAGCGACTTGGTTCTCCAGATTCATGCTTTTCCTCTTATGTGGTGTGCTTGATGTGCTTCAGGCCGCGCTGTCGGCCGCACCGAGCGACGCCAGGACCCGCTCCAGCGCAGCCTGGTCGACCAGGGCTTCGCCGGCGAGCGCCGGGTCAATGCGCTTGGCCATCCCAATCAGGGTCTTGCTCGGCGCGCATTCGATCACCTGGGTGACACCGCTGGCGGCCATCTTCTGCATGGTCTCGACCCAGCGCACCGGACCGGCCGCCTGGCGCACGAGGGCGTCCTTGATCGCAGCCGGATCGTGCAGGATAGCGACGTCGACGTTGTTGATCAAGTCGATCTGCGGCGCGGAGAATTCGATGTTTTCCATGTACTCGCGCAAACGATCCGAGGCCGGCTTGAGCAAGGACGAGTGGAAGGGGGCCGACACGGCCAGCTTCATGGCGCGCTTGGCGCCCTTGGCCTTGGCGATCTCGCAGGCGCGGTCGATCGCGCTAGCGTGGCCGGCGATCACGATCTGGGTCGGCTCGTTGAAGTTCACGGCTTCCACGACTTCGCCCGCATTTTCCCCGCTGACGGCTTCCGCGCAGACGGCGCGCACGTCCTCGGCCTGCAGGCCCAGCACGACGGCCATGCCGCCCTGCCCGACCGGCACCGCGTCCTGCATCGACTGGGCGCGGAAGCGCACCAGCGGCACCGCGTCCTTGAACTTGATCACGCCCGCAGCCACCAGGGCCGAGTATTCGCCCAGGCTGTGGCCGGCCACCAGCGACGGCGCCAAGCCGCCGGCGGCGATCCAGGCGCGGTACACGGCGACCGCGGCGGTCAGCATCACGGGCTGGGTATTGGTGGTGAGGTCGAGGTCTTCCTTCGGGCCTTCGGCGATCAGCTTGCCGAGGTCGAAGCCGAGTGCATCGGATGCTTCGGCGACGGTCTGCTCGACGACCGGGTTGCCGGCGAAGCCGTTCAGCATGCCGACGGCCTGGGCGCCCTGGCCCGTAAACAGGAAAGCGAATTTGTTCATTTTATTGTTCTCCGTAGGGTGCGCGGGGTAATTTCGGGCAATGTCCGGAATTACGAACGCCCACGCGGTGATTGTTATCGGTTCAAATGTCGGGCGCGATGATCTTGCCGGTACCTATCACCGCGTGGGCGGCGGAGCCGCCCACCCTACAAATACGATATCTGTGCTGTTACATTCGGGCGAGCACGGCGCCCCAGGTGAAGCCGCCGCCGACGCCTTCCATCAGCACATTGTCACCCTTCTTGATACGGCCGTCGCGCACCGCGGCGTCCAGCGCCAGCGGGATCGAGGCGGCCGAGGTGTTGCCGTGCTGGTCGACGGTGACGACCATCTTTTCCATCGGCAGGTCCAGCTTCTTGGCCGTGCCCTTCATGATGCGCAGGTTGGCCTGGTGCGGGATCAGCCAGTCGATGTCGGACGGCTGCATCTTGGCGTGCTCGAGCGCTTCCTTGGCGACTTCTTCCAGCACGGTGACGGCCAGCTTGAACACCGCCGGGCCGTCCATGTACAGGAAGCCGCTGCCGGCCACGGCGCCGCCAGCCAGGTTGCCCGGGATCGACAGGATGTGCGACTGGCTGCCGTCGGCATGCAGCTTGGTGGCCAGCACGCCCGGCTCGCTTGATGCTTCCATCACCACGGCGCCGGCGCCGTCGCCAAACAGCACGCAGGTGGTGCGGTCGGTGAAGTCGAGGATGCGCGAGAACACTTCGGCACCGATCACCAGCACGCTTTTATAGACACCGGCGCGGATGAAGGCGTCGGCGGTCGACATCGCATACACGAAGCCGCTGCACACCGCCTGCACGTCGAACGCGGCGCTGTTGTTGGCCATGCCGAGCTTCTGCTGCACGATGCAGGCGGTGCTGGGGAAGCTGCCGTGGAAATCGGGGGTGGAACTGGCGACGATGACCAGGTCGATCTCGCCCGGGGTCTTGCCGGCCGCTTCGATGGCCTTGCGGGCGGCGTTGACGGCCAGGTCGGAAGCGTTTTCGTCAGCGGCCGCGTAGTGGCGGCTCGAAATGCCGCTGCGGGTCACGATCCATTCGTCGGAGGTCTCGATGCCCTGCCCGGCCAGCTGGGCCGCGAGTTCCTCGTTGGTCACGCGCTTGGCCGGCAGGTAGCTGCCGGTACCGGTGATTCTGCTGTAGACAGTCATCTCTCCACCATCCTGCTATTGTGATTTACGCCTGGCGTTGGACGTCGGGCGGGGTCGGCATCAGTTCGGCGATCAGCGCCGACAGCTGCTCTTGTAGATCGTATTTGGCTGCGTCATAGGCGCGCTTGAGCGCCCATTCGAAGGCAAAGGCGTTGGCGCCGCCATGGCTCTTGAATACCAGGCCTTTCAGACCGAGCAGGCTGGCGCCGTTGTAGCGTTCCGGATTCAACTTCTTGAGCGACTTCCGGGCCAGCAGCGCACCTAGCGTCGAGATCCAGTTCTCAGTGAATACGGATTTGAAGAAGCGCGACACGCCTTCGATCGCCTTGAGGGTGACGTTGCCGACGAAACCGTCGCACACGACCACGTCGACCGTGCCTTTGAAGATATCGTTGCCTTCGACATTGCCGAAGAAATTCAGCTTGCCGCGCTCGTGGTCGGCCTTGAGCAGTGCTCCGGTGGCCTTGACCACATCGTTGCCCTTGATCTCTTCAGTTCCGACGTTGAGCAGGCCGATGGTCGGACGCGGGATATTTTCCATGGTTGCGCACAGCACCGAACCCATGATGGCGAACTGGTGCAGGTGGTGCGGCTCGCAGTCCACATTGGCGCCCAGGTCGAGCATGTAGGTCGGGCCGCCCTTCTGGTTCGGCATGATCGAGCAGATCGCCGGGCGGTCGACGCCGGCCATGGTCTTGAGCACGTAGCGCGAGACGGCCATCAGGGCGCCGGTATTGCCGGCCGAGACGCTGGCGTTGGCGCTGCCGTCCTTGACCAGCTCGATTGCCACGCGCATGGATGAATCCTTCTTCTTGCGCAGGGCGATTTCCAGCGGGTCGTCCATGGTGACGACCTCGGTGGCGTGCTTGACGGTGATGCGGGAGTGCGACTCGGCGCCATGCTTCTTGAGCTCGGCACGCACGACGTCTTCCAGGCCCACCAGGATCAGATGGACGTCAGCTTGTTTTTTTAGAAACGAGATGGCTGCTGGAATGGTAACTGAGGGGCCGTGGTCGCCGCCCATACAGTCAATAGAAATTGTGATTGTCATTTGTCGGGGGATGCCGGCTCACGCAATGCGGGCGGCAGGATGGGATGGGGCGTGGCGCATGGCCAGCCGCTGTCCGCGCAATTCAAAATGACGGATTGCAAAGTTGTTGCAGCCGCTGAAAACGGAAAAGAAAAAGCGGCGCCACGCAGAAAACATACGTTGCACCGCTTTCATGGTACTAAAGGACAAGACGTCGATTACTCGTCGTTCTTGGTCTTCAGGACTTTACGGCCACGGTAGAAACCGTTCGGGCTGATGTGGTGACGCAGGTGGGTTTCGCCGGTGGTCGGCTCGACTGCCAGGTTCGGTGCGGTCAGGAAATCGTGCGAACGGTGCATGCCGCGCTTCGACGGGGACTTCTTATTCTGCTGAACTGCCATGATGACTCCTAATACATAAGTTCTAAAATTCTAACACATTCGACTTGCAAATTCATGCAGATCGAGTATCCCAGCGGCAATTTCTTGTTCATCCATTGCCGACATGTTTTAACGCTGCCTACATCAACTGCCTACTGCCATACTCGACTACTGCACGCGTTTGACACGTTCTTTCAGTCGTACTGCGGCGCATTGCATTACTGCTCTGCGGTACTACTAATTCGTTCTACTGCTTTATTCGGACTTGAGGTTTTTCAGTGCCGCGAACGGCGAGACCTTTTCGGTCTTCAGGGCGTCCAGCAGCTTGGTGTCCGGACATACCTCGTGTTTCGGTGCCTGCGGCAGGGCCAGCAGGGCTTCATCTTCCAGCAGCTGGCGAATATCGCATTCGTGGCTGCCGACGATCACGTCGATGCTCTCGTCGTCGAGGACTTCCTCGATCCCGTCCGCATCTTCATCGTCCTTGCCGAGCACCAGCATGGTGGACGAATCGATTTCGTAGTCAAGGGCCGTCAGGCAGCGCTGGCACACCAGCTTCACGGGACCGGCGACCGCCAGGGTCATCGATGGATATCCCTGCTTGGTCAGGCCGCCGTCGATCGACCAGCGAATCTCGCCAGACTTGTCGGCGCAATCGGCTGCCAGACGGGTCATCTCGGCCACGGGCGTCACGCCCTCGCGGTGTCCGCTATTCCGGCAAAACTCGAAGGCGTCAATGACAAAAGCGCTCATTTGGAAAACTTCCCCGGAAAACCTGCGATAATAACAGGCTTCTCCCCGCAGAGTCAAAGACTTACGTCGTTTTTGACCCCTCCGCGTTGTTCGCAATAACCGATGTGTTGGATTTATCAGGTTTACTTGCCGGAGATATATGATCTATAAGCTCGTCTTATAGTTTTTCCATTCGACAGACCGCAATGATACCAAGTTCCACGCCACCGCGCCTCATTTTGGCCTCAAGTTCCGCCTACCGCCGCGAGCTGCTGTCGCGCCTGCAACTGCCCTTCGAAGCGATCGCACCTGATATCGACGAAACGCCGCAGCCGGGCGAGGCGCCGCAGGACACCGCCCTGCGCCTGGCGCGCGACAAGGCGGCCGCGGTGGCGGCGCGGGCGCCCGGCGCGCTGGTGATCGGCTCGGACCAGGTCGCCACGCTCGACGGCATGCAGATCGGTAAGCCGGGCGACCATGCGCGCGCGCTAGCCCAGCTCCAGCTGATGCGCGGACGGCGCGTGGTCTTCCATACGGCACTGTGCCTGTGGGACAGCCGCGAAGCCGACCCAAGCCAGGCGGCCCAGGTCGAGAATGTGCAGGTCTTCGTCGACTTCCGCGACCTGCCGGACGCCGAGCTGGACGCCTACCTGCGCATCGAGCAGCCTTACGACTGCGCCGGCAGCGCCAAGAACGAGGGCCTGGGCATTGCCCTGCTCGAAAGGATCGAGTCGAGCGACCCGACCGCCCTCACCGGCCTGCCCCTGATCGCCCTGACCGGCATGCTGCGCCGCGCCGGCCTTCCCTTCTTCGGCGTGTAACACCTTTTATTTTCTGAACGATGCCTGGCACTCTTTACCTGATTCCGAATACCCTTGGCCCCGTCGACGCCGCGCCAAACGCCCTGTCCGCCCTGCTGCCGACGCAGGTCCAGGCACTGACCTCGAAACTCGATTATTTCGTCGCCGAGAACGCCAAGACGGCGCGCGCCTTCCTGAAGTTGATTGCCATCGACCATCCGCTGGCAAAACCGCTGCAGGAGATCGAGATCGCGGAACTCAACGTCAACACGCCACCGGCCGCCCTCGCCCAATTGCTGGCGCCGCTGCTGGCGGGACGCGATGCGGGGCTGGTGTCGGAAGCCGGGGTGCCGGCAGTGGCCGACCCTGGCGCCGACCTGGTGCGCCTCGCCCACCAGCATGGGATCGCCGTGCGCCCGCTGGTGGGGCCGTCCTCGCTGCTGCTGGCGGTCATGGCGAGCGGCCTGAACGGCCAGAGTTTTGCCTTCAATGGCTACCTGCCGACGGACGCGGGGCAGCGCAGCAAGCGGATCCAGCAGCTCGAGGGGCGCTCGCGCAGCGAGAAGCAGACGCAGCTCCTGATAGAGACGCCGTACCGGAACGGGCAAATGCTGGAGGCGCTCGTGGCAGCGTGCCAGCCGGGGACCCTGATTTGCGTGGCGACGGATTTGTCGCTGGCGAGCGAGTCGGTCAGGACGATGACTGCTGCAAAGTGGAAGGCGGCACTGGCGGCTGGGAAGGCGCCTGATTTCCACAAGAAGCCGACCGTGTTCCTGTTCCTCGCGCAATAACCGCGACGCTACCTCGTCGTCCCGGCGGAGGCCGGGACCCAAGTTTTACCGCGTACCGGCTACGCTGGAAGGCAGTGGCGGCTCACGAGAAATTGGGCTCCGGCCTTCGCCGGAGCGACGGTTTTTAGGTTAGAGGTAGTTAAAAGCGCTGCTCGACGCGGCGTGTCAGTGCACCTCATTGGTGAGCTCCCTCACCCAATCAAACGCCTTCAACTCGATCTCGCGAATCTGCGCCACGCTTAAGCCCAGCTTGCGCAGCGCGTTGTACAGCTTGCACCCGCCCTCGGCCGCTTCCAGCAGCTCGGCCACCCTGAGCATCGTGCCGAATTCTCCTTCCCGGTCCAGCAGCGCGGCGCGCACGTCGTCGGCGACTTCGACGTTGTCGAGGATTTCCTGCATCGGAATCGAGAACAGCGCATCGGCCAGCGACATGATCCCCACGGTAAAGGCGCGGTCGGCCCGCGCCGCATCGTCCGGGCGCTTGGCCAGGGTCATCAGTTCGAGCAGCTTGCCGCGCGTGGTGGCCAGTTGCAGCAGCGGCGAAGCGAGCTCGACGCCGCCGGCCGTGGTGTAGAGCAGGATCTGCAGCCAGCGCTGCAGCTGGCGCCGTCCCAGCTGGCTCAGCGCCTGCGACAGGGATTCGATCTGCGGTCCCGGCGCCGCGCGGCTGTTCACCAGGCGCAGCAGGTTCAGGCTGATCAGGGCGTCGCGCTTGACCGCGGTTTCGATCACGTGGGCGTCGGCATCCGAGCTCACCAGCTCCAGCAGGCGCAGGATCGCCATCTCGGACGGCGTGATCTTCTTGCCCGACAAGATCACCGGACGGGCGAAGTAATAGCCCTGGAAGTATTCGAAGCCGAGGTCCATGCACAGCCGGAACTCGTCGAGCGTTTCGACCTTTTCGGCCAGCAGTTTCTTGCCTGTGGACTTGAGCGAGGCCACCAAGTCTTGCAGCTCCTCGCGCGGCACCAGCTTGACGTCGACCTTGATCACGTCCACCAGGCCGACCAGCCGGTCGAGCTCGGGAGAATGCTCGACCACATCGTCGACCGCGAACTTGAAACCGAGTTCCTTCAGCTCGGCGACACGCGCCAGCAGCTGCCGGGTCGGCTTGACGGTTTCCAGGATTTCGAGGATAACCTTATGGGGAGGCAGGAAACGCACGAAGTCGCTCATCAGCACGACCTCGTCCACATTCACGAAAGCGAGCTGCTCGCCGACCACCTGCTCCATGCCGAGCTGCGACGCGTGCGAAATCACGGCCGCCGTCGCCGCAGCGTTGTCGGTCAGCTTCGCATCGTCGTCCTCACCGGCGGCACGGAACAGCAGCTCGAATGCCACGAGATGCTGGTCACGGCCGAGGATGGGCTGACGTGCGAGGAAAAAATCGTTGGACGGCGCGGACGCCGCTGCCGTTGCTTCGGCATGCATCTAAAAAACTCCCGGAAACTGTTGCGGCACGGATGAGCCTGCCGAGCAGGCGTGTGGACGCCTGTCTCGACGACTATACTACAAATCCGACATTATTAGCATTTTTATATCGAATCGCGCCTAGCGCTTGCCGCCCTTGCCCGCCGTGCGCGGGCCGGCCGCACGCGGCTGTGCGCCCGCCGGACGCTTGGCCGGAGCACGCGATTCGCCCTGTCCTGGGGTAGCGGGCTTGGCCTGCGCGCTGCCGTCCGGACGCCATGCGCGGCGTGGCGCCGGCGCCTTGGCGGCCGGCTTGGCCTCTTCGCCTTCGCGCACCATGCTCTGGCCTGGCAGGCGCAGGCTGCCCTTGCCCGACAGCGGGCTGGCGCGGCGGGCGTTGCCGACCGGCGCGCGTGGTCCTTCGCCGACCAGGCGCGCCGACGCCGCACCGGTTACCTGGGTGCCGGTTTCGATGGTGAAGCGCGCGCCGGCGTCCTTGCCCAGCACCTGCACCAGGTAAGGCATGGTCTCGCGCAGCATCGGCTCGAGGGTATAAGGCGGGTTCAGGATGAACATGCCGCTGCTGTGCAGGCCGATGCCGTCCGGGCCCGGCGTCGACACGGTGAGCGTGACGTTCAGCCACTCCTTGGCCGGCAGGCGCTTGAGCTTGTCCGGGAACTGGCGCGATTCCATGCGCTGCAGCACCGGATACCAGACCGCATACATGCCGCTCGGGAAGCGGCCCAGCGCTTCTTCCAGCGCATCGCGCACCTTTTTATAGTCGTCCTTCACCTCGTAGGGCGGGTCGACCAGCACCAGCGCCCGGCGCGAAGGCGGCGGCAGCAGCTTTTTCAGGCTCTGGAAGCCGTCGCCGTGCTCGATGATCACGCGCTTGCCGCGCGCGCGCTCGCCCTGCTCGGCCTTGTGCGCCTCGGCCTTGCGGACATTCTCGTTCAGGATCTTGACGTCGGCCGGGTGCAGTTCGAACAGTCGCAGACGATCATCAAGGCGCGACATCTGGTCCGCCACATAGGGCGAGCCCGGGTAGTAGCGCATCTTGCCGCTCGGGTTCATCCCCTTGACCAGGTCGAGGTAGGGCTGCAGCGCCGCCGGCACGTTGGTCGCGTTCCACAGCGGGCCGATACCGGTATCAAATTCGCCCGTCTTGGTGGCCTGGAAGCTGTCCAGCGCATAGACGCCGGCGCCGGAGTGGGTGTCGATATAGGTGTAGGCAACGTCCTTCTGGTTCATATACAGGTGCAGCTGCACCTGTACAAAGTGTTTGAGGACATCGGCGTGGTTACCCGCGTGGAAGGCGTGGCGGTAGCTCAACATAAGCTGGAATTCCTGAGAAAAGTGTCGTTGCCGTCCTTTCGACGGCGCAATGGCCGCCATTATCCACTATCACGCCTCCCAGTCGGGAAAATGCACGGGAAATAAAAAAGCCGCAGGCCCTGATGGGCACTGCGGCAAATCCTTGGAGGTGTTACGGCTCGCCTTAAGCGACCTTCTTCTCGTCGAAGAACTGCTCGTCCTCGGTCGAACCATGCAGCGCGGTGGTCGAGCTCTGGTTCTGCTGGATGGTCTGGGTCACGGCGTCGAAGTAGCCGGTGCCGACTTCGCGCTGGTGCTTGACGGCGGTAAAGCCCTTCTCGGCGGCGGCGAACTCGTTTTCCTGCAGTTCCACGAAGGCCGACATGCCGCGGCGGGCGTAGCCGTGCGCCAGGTTGAACATGCTGTAGTTCAGGGCGTGGAAGCCGGCCAGGGTGATGAACTGGAACTTGTAGCCCATCGCACCCAGCTCGCGCTGGAACTTGGCGATGGTGGCGTCGTCCAGGTTCTTTTTCCAGTTGAACGAAGGCGAGCAGTTATAGGCCAGCATCTTGCCCGGGAACTTGGCGTGGATGGCCTCGGCGAACTGCTTGGCGAAGTTCAGGTCCGGCTTGCCGGTCTCGCACCACACCAGGTCGGCGAACGGGGCGTAGGCCAGGCCGCGCGAGATGGCCTGCTCGATGCCCGGCTTGACGCGGTAGAAGCCCTCGACGGTGCGTTCGCCGGTGCAGAAGGGCTGGTCGATCGGGTCGACGTCCGAGGTGAGCAGGTCGGCCGCCTCGGCATCGGTACGGGCGATGACCAGGGTCGGGGTGCCCATCACGTCGGCCGCCAGGCGCGCCGCGTTCAGCTTCTCGACCGCTTCGCGGCTCGGCACCAGCACCTTGCCGCCCATGTGGCCGCATTTCTTGACCGAGGCCAGCTGGTCTTCGAAGTGCACGCCGGCGGCACCGGCGTCGATCATCGCTTTCATCAGCTCGAAGGCATTGAGCACGCCGCCGAAGCCGGCTTCCGCATCGGCCACGATCGGGGCGAAGTAGTCGATGTCGTCCTTGCCTTCGGACCATTGGATCTGGTCGGCGCGCTGGAAGGTATTGTTAATGCGGCGAACCACCTGCGGCACCGAGTTGGCCGGGTACAGCGACTGGTCCGGATACATTTCGCCGGCGACGTTGGCGTCGCCCGCCACCTGCCAGCCCGACAGGTAGATGGCCTTCAGGCCGGCCTTCACCTGCTGCATGGCCTGGTTGCCGGTCAGCGCACCCAGGGCGTTGACGTAGGGTTCGTTATTGACCAGGTCCCACAGCTTCTCGGCGCCACGCTTGGCCAGGGTGTGCTCGATCTGGATCGAACCGCGCAGGCGCACGACGTCGGCCGCCGTGTAGTTGCGCGTCACCCCTTGCCAACGCGGGTTGGTCTCCCAGTCTTGCTGGAGTTCACTGATCTGCTGTTCACGAGTTGCCATGCTGTTCTCCTGATTGAAAAATGAATTGCGAAAGAATCTGTTGAGACAATCATAGATCAGTTTGTGCGGAGCACAACAACTCTTATATAAGACATCAAAAGAATTTTTAATCCTGTTATTTCAATGACTTGGCGTCTTCATTTCATGATGCGGCATGAAATTTCTTAAAATGAGAACGAGGAAGCACAGCGCTTTTGCTGCGCATTTCGTCAGACGACATCTGCATTTCACAATGTAAAAACAGGACGAAATACTCCGTTGCTAGACGGCACGTAATTACTTAGTGACGCCAAATATTTGTTGACCAGACGAAAAACTGATGACATGATGCAATCATCAAATCCGTCAAAATAACCAACAATTTAACGAAAATGATTATGCGCCCTCTCCTCCTTCTCGCCAGCGGTTTCCTCTTCCTCGCTGCACAAAACGCATCTGCCGGCGTTATCAAGCAGGATGGGGTCGTGTTTACCTCGACCTATACCGGCAATGTCCTGACCCTGGAAATCGATGCGGCGAACCGCAGCGGCGGCTGGCTTGGCGCCAGCGCGATCGACGCCCTGTCGCTCAAGACGATCGGCAGCTTTTCCGGCGTGAGCATGAGTACGCCCGGCGCCGCGCCCTGGGCCCTGTCGTCGAGCGAACTGTTCGCCAAGGGCTGTGGCGCCGCCAAGGCCAGCGCAGGCTCGACCGGCATGACACGCCTGTGCTACACCGGCCCCGGCATCGCCCTGGCCGACAATATGGTCTTTACCTTTACCTTCACCGGCACCCCGGTCCTGTCGGCCCCGCACCTGAAGGTCCATTTCATCGACGCCAAGGGCAACAAGGTCGGCAGCCTGCTCTCGCTCGACTTCCCGGCGACCCCAGAACTGATCCCGGCGCCGGTTCTCACCCTGCCGGTGAAGGAAACGGCTGCAGCGAACGGCACCCTGCCGGCAAGCCCGGTCCTCTCGAACACGGCGTCGAATGTGCCGGAACCGCAGAGCCTGGCGCTGCTGGCTGCAGGATTCGCGATGCTGGGCCTGACCCGTCGCCGCAACTCCTGAGCCCCTTGTAACGCTGCTTGCTGAAGGGAAACCCTAGCTCAGCCATTGGTTAGTCGCCTAACAGAAAGGTCAATACGGGCGGAATAGTCTGGGCCTGCGTGCTCATCCGTACGCAGGTCCGGGCCGTTCGCCGACGCGAAGGCCCGGTCATTCAATATCATCGAGGAGATCGAGTTGAAGACCTTACTAGCCAAAGCAACAGCCATCCTGGCCCTCACCGCGGGCGTCATCGCCTCCAGCCAGGCCGGCACCCTCACCTACCAGGGCGTGACGTTCACGTCGACCTGGTCGGGAAACCTGCTCACCCTGGAAATCGACGCCGCCAAGCGCAGCGGCGACTGGCTGGATGCGACCAGCATCGGCGCCCTCCAGCTGAAGGACCTCGGCAGCTTCTCCGACGTCACCCTGGTCGCGGCGCCCGGCGCCGCCACCGAATGGACCCTGTCCTCGAACGAACTGAATGCGAACGGATGCAGCGGCGGCGCCCACGCGGGACGCAGCCTGTGCTTCTCGGGCGAGCGCGTGCTGCTTTCGGACGACATGGTGTTCCAGTTCAGCTTCAGCGGCGGCGCGCCGGCACTCGATGCGCCGCACCTGAAGGTGAACTTCTTCGGCGACGGCGAGCGCAAGGTGGGCAGCCTGCTGTCGCAGGCCATTGCACCGGTGCCGGAGCCGCAGACCTACGCGATGATGCTGGGAGGGCTGGGGCTGATGGGCTTCATGGCGGCCAGGCGTCGCAAGCAGCCCTGATCGTGGGCTGACGTAAAAAAACGGCGCGTGCCTTGCGGGACGCGCCGTTTTTGCTGGTAGGTGCAAAGCGGCTTACTTGGCCAGCTCCACCTGTTCTCCGAACACCAGGTTCCCGCCACGCACCCGCACCGGGATCGTATCCTTCGGTCCGAAGCGGCCGGACAGGATCGCCTTCGACAGCGGGTTTTCGATCTGCTGCTGGATCGCGCGCTTGAGCGGGCGGGCGCCGTACACCGGGTCGAAGCCGGCTTCCGCGATCTTCTGCAGCGCCTCGTCGTCGATGTCGAGCTGCATGTCCATCTTGGCCAGGCGTTCCTCCAGGTTGCGCAGCTGGATCTTGGCGATCGCGCCGATGTTTTTCTCGTCGAGCGCGTGGAACACCACGATCTCGTCGATCCGGTTGATGAACTCGGGGCGGAAATGTCCGCGCACCTCGGCCATCACGGCCAGCTTCACCACCGCCGGTTCATCCGTGTCCATCGACTGGATCTTATTGGAACCCAGGTTCGAGGTCATGACGATCACCGTGTTCTTGAAGTCCACGGTGCGGCCCTGCCCGTCGGTCATGCGGCCATCGTCCAGCGCCTGCAGCAAGACGTTGAACACGTCCGGGTGCGCCTTCTCGATCTCGTCCAGCAGGATCACGCTGTAGGGCTTGCGGCGCACGGCTTCGGTCAGGTAGCCGCCCTCTTCGTAGCCGACGTAGCCCGGCGGCGCGCCGATCAGGCGGGCAACCGAGTGCTTCTCCATGAATTCGCTCATGTCGATGCGGATCAAGGCCTCCTCGGTGTCGAACAGGAAGCTGGCCAGCGCCTTGCACAGCTCGGTCTTGCCGACGCCGGTCGGGCCCAGGAACATGAAGGAACCGTAGGGGCGGTTCGGGTCGGACAGGCCGGCGCGCGAGCGGCGGATCGCATCCGACACCGCCTCGATCGCCTCGTCCTGGCCCACCACGCGCTTGTGCAGCTCGTCCTCGATGTGCAGCAGCTTCTCGCGCTCGCCCTGCATCATGCGCGACACCGGAATGCCGGTCGCGCGCGCCACCACCTCGGCGATTTCTTCGGCGCCGACCTGGGTGCGCAGCAGTCGCGGCTTGCTGGCATCGCCATCTGCGCTTTCGGCCGCTTCCTCGGCCTTCTTGAGCTGCGCTTCCAGTTGTGGCAGCTGGCCGTACTGCAGTTCGGAGACGCGCTGCCAGTTGCTCTGGCGCTTGGCTTCCTCCATCTGGTGGCGGATGCGTTCGATCTCTTCCTTGATATGGGTGGTACCCTGCACCGCCGCTTTCTCGGACTTGAGGATCTCCTCGTAGTCGTTGTACTCGCGCTCCAGGCGCGTGATCTCTTCGCCGATCAGCTCCATGCGGCGCATGGACGCTTCGTCGGTTTCCTTGCGCACGGCTTCGCGCTCGATCTTCAGCTGGATCAGGCGGCGCTCCAGCCTGTCCATGACTTCCGGCTTGGAGTCGATCTCGATCTTGATCTTCGAGGCCGCCTCGTCGATCAGGTCGATCGCCTTGTCCGGCAGGAAGCGGTCGCTGATGTAGCGGTGCGACAGCTCGGCCGCGGCGATGATGGCCGGGTCGGTGATCTCGACCTTGTGGTGCAGCTCGTACTTTTCCTGCAGGCCGCGCAGGATGGCAATGGTCGCCTCCACGCTCGGCTCGTCGACCATGATCTTCTGGAAGCGGCGCTCGAGCGCGGCGTCCTTCTCGACGTACTTGCGGTACTCATCCAGCGTGGTGGCGCCCACGCAGTGCAGTTCGCCGCGCGCCAGCGCCGGCTTGAGCATGTTACCGGCGTCCATCGCGCCTTCGGCCTTGCCGGCGCCGACCATGGTGTGGATCTCGTCGATGAAGACGATGGTCTGGCCTTCGTCCTGGGCCAGCTCCTTCAGCACGGTCTTCAGGCGTTCCTCGAACTCGCCGCGGTACTTGGCGCCGGCCAGCAGGGCCGCCATATCGAGCGACAGCACGCGCTTGCCCTTGAGCGAGTCGGGCACTTCGCCGTTGACGATGCGCTGGGCCAAGCCCTCGACGATGGCGGTCTTGCCGACGCCCGGCTCGCCGATCAGCACCGGATTGTTCTTGGAACGGCGCTGCAGCACCTGGATCGCGCGGCGGATCTCGTCGTCGCGGCCGATCACGGGGTCGAGCTTGCCCATCCGAGCGCGCTCGGTCAGGTCGAGGGTGTATTTTTTCAGCGCTTCGCGCTGGCCTTCGGCGTCCTGCGAATTCACCGATTCGCCGCCGCGCACCGCCTGGATTGCCGATTCGAGCGCCTTCTTCGCCAGACCATGCTCGCGCGCCAGGCGGCCGGCATCCGACTTGTCCTCGGTGAGGGCCAGCAGGATCATTTCGGAGGACAGGAACTGGTCGCCGCGCTTCTGCGATTCGCGGTCCGCCAGGTTCAGCAGCGACACGAGTTCGCGCGAGACCTGGACGTCGCCGCCGGTGCCGGTCACCTTGGGCAGGCGTTCCAGCGCGGATTTGAGCGCATTCGAGAGCCCGCCGACATTGACGCCGGCGCGCTGCAGGAGTGAACGGGCGCCGCCGTCGTCCTGGTTCAGCAGGGCGACGAGCAGGTGCACCGGATCGATGTATTGGTTATCGTTGCCGACCGCCAGGCTCTGGGCATCCGCCAGCGCTTCCTGGAGCTTGGTCGTCAGTTTGTCTTGCCGCATGGTATTGCTCCCTAGTGGTGTTCTTGACTGAGGAGCAAAATAAGGGCCACTGTCCGCTTTTCAAGATGTGCAATGGCGACCCCATGCAAGAATCACTCCAGCTCGGGTTTCAGCCCTGGTTCGCGCAGGCTGCCCAGGTCGCGCACGTTCTTCTGTACCGCCACCACGGCGAACAGGCTGAGGCTGAAGGACATGGCATAGAAACCCTTTTCGCTCGGCGCCAGGGTGGCGTTCCACAGGCCGACGGTGAGCAGCAGGATGGCCGCGATCAGCGACACCCAGCACAGGCCGGCATAGATGCCGGTCACCGGCAGGCCTTCGGAGCGGTCGCGCACGGTCTTTTGCAGCGACACCGCCGCAAACAGGCCGAACAGCAGCAGGGTCAGGTAATAGCCCTTCTCGTTCAGCTGCATCTGGGCGTTCCACAGGCCGATCAGGAAAGCGGTGGCGCCGATCGCCAGCGCGGCCCAGGAAGCACCGACGAAGGCGGAAGTGGGACGTTGAACGGTTTGCATGGCTGGTTCCTTAAATAAATAGACCAGCCGCAAAATTATCACGCCAGGAACTGCGCGCCATTGCGCTATGCCTTGGTATCGGCAGGCGATACCGCCTGGAGCGCCCGACAAAACTCGCAGGGCAAGGCGCAGCGTCGAAGACAGTACGCAGGTACGGCGAGACGCTGCAACGCAGCCATGCGGGTTTTGCCGGGCGCTCCTAGCCGCGCAGGGCGCGCCATGTCGCGAAACCAGCCACGCAAAACAGGATCGAGCCCAGCAAGTGCAGCAGCGTGTGCGCCAGCGCCCAGCCATATTCCCCGCGCTGGAGCAGCACCACCGACTCTCCGGAAAAGCTGGAAAAGGTGGTCAGCCCGCCGAGGAAGCCGGTGATGGCGAACAGGCGCCATTCCGGTGCGATGTGCGGGTTGGCGGTGAAAAAGCCGAGCGCCAGCCCGACCAGGTAGCCGCCGGCCAGGTTCGCCGCGAGCGTGCCGAGTTGCACGTAGGCATGCAGGCTGCCCAGCCACAGGCCCAGTCCCCAGCGCAGCCAGGCGCCGATCGCCGCTCCGGTACCGACCGCCAGCCAGCTCAATTCTTATTCCACTTCTGCTTGGCGGAGTCGTCGCTCGCCCGGGCGTCGACCCAGCGTGCGCCATCCGGCGTCTGTTCCTTTTTCCAGAATGGCGCGTCAGTCTTGAGGTAATCCATGATGAATTCGCAGGCGGCAAAGGCTTCGCCCCGATGGGCCGAGCTGCAGGCCACCAGCACGATCTGGTCGAGCGGCTTCAGGGGACCGACGCGGTGGATCACCAGCACGCCGTACAAGGGCCAGCGCTCGCGCGCCTGCGCCACGATGTCCGCCAGCGCCTTTTCCGTCATGCCCGGATAGTGTTCCAGCTCCATTTCCGACACCTGGGCGCCCTCGTTCAGGTCGCGCACCGTGCCCACGAACGAGACCACAGCCCCGACCCGGCCGTCGCCGGCGCGCAGGGCTGCCAGCTCCTGGGACAGGTCGAAGTCATCCTGCTGGACACGGACGTCGGTTACCCCGGTAGCAAGGGGCGCGTTCACCGGCCGTCCTTCGCGACACGCGTGAGCAGGTGCTCGACGCGCGTTTCGGTGCGGGCGTCCAGCAGCGCTGGCAGGCTCAGGAGCGCGCGCAGGCCGCTACCCAAGTCGTGACCCGTGCCCTGCCCCGGCTTTTGCCCCGTCTTGTGGCCAGACTTGAGCGAGCTCTGCAGCACCTCGACCTGCAGCTTGAGGCGTTCGCGCGCGAACTCGGCGCCGCTGTCGATGCCGGCCGCGATCTCCAGGCGCAGCAGTTCGTGCATCAGGTGCTCGCGGTTTGCTTCCAGTTGACGCGTGTAGGCGCTGCGGTCGCCTTCGAGCGCAGCCAGGGCCGCGTCGAAACGCTGGCGCAGCACCGGCTCATAGCCGCCCTCGAGCGGCAGGAGCGCATCCCAGCGTCCGCGCCAGTCGGATGGATTGGTGTGGGCGTCCGGGTTGACGAGCGCATTTTCCAGCGCCTGGATCAGGCGCAGCTTGTCGCGCACGGCGCCGGCCAGCGCCAGCCCGGCGGCGCGGCGCGCTACGTCGGCATGGTGCTGCACGGCAGCCACCGCGGCGTGGTAGCGCTTCTCGACCCGCGCTTCGTGGGCGCGCGGCACCGGGCCGATCGCCGCCCATTCGGCCGCTGCTTCGCGCAGCAGCTTGCCGGCGGTGGCGGGCGTCGCCTCTAGTGCGGCCGCTTCCAGGCGCGCGCTGAGCGCTTCCTTGGCCGCTTCGTGGGCGCGGCGCTCGGAGTCGGCGGCGTGGGCCTGTTCCTTGCGCTGGGCAAACAGCGCGTCGCAGGCGGCGCGGAAGCGCTGCCACAGGGCCTGCTCGGCCTTGCGTTCCAGCGGCAGCGCGCGCGCATGCTCCTGCCAGCGCGCCTGCAAGTGGCGCAGCGCATCGACCGCGTGACGGTCATGCGGGTCAAGCGCGAGCGCTTCCTCGATCAGGGCCTCGCGCACCGCCATCTCGCCCTTGCGCTGCTGTTCCAGCGGACGCTGGAGCGTGTTCAGCGCGTCGCCGAACAACTGGTCGAGGCGCTTCTTGTCCTTGCGGTCGATCGCGCCCAGGTGACTCCAGGCGGTGCGCAGGCGCTGCACGGTGCCGGACACGTGCTTCCAGTCGGCTTCGCCCGATTCGAGGCGTGCGATCTCGGCCTGGGCTTCTTCGACCAGGGCCTGGCCGCGCGCGGCGTTCGCGTGGCGCTCGTCGGCCAGGTGGCGGAAGTGGGCGGCGGCCGGCGCATAGGCGGCGGTACAGGCGGCGTCGAAGCGCTCCCACAGCGAGCGCGGCGCGGCGCCGGACAGGCTGTCGAGCGCCTTCCAGCGTTCGCGCATGCTGCCCACCTTCTTGGCTAATTCGCCCATCGCCAGGTTCTGGGTCGGCAGGGCCTCGACCGACTTGATCAGTTCTTCGCGCGAGACGTTGCCGCCCCAGCGCGCCCAGTCCGACAGGCGCTTCAGTTCGGCGCGCACGTGGTTCAGGCGGTCGAGCTGGGCGGGTGTCAGGCGCATGCCCTTGTCCTTGCTTTCCTTCAGCGACTTGTCGAGTTCGGCTGCAGTACCGAGCGAACCCTGCTGCAAGGCGGCCTCCATCGCATCCAGGCGGTCGAGGAAGTGCTGGTCGGCGCCCTTGTTCTGGGGCTTGGGCGGCTTTGCTGCACCGGCTTCAGGCGGACGCGGCTCTTTCGGTTTGCGCACTTCCTGCGGCAGGCTGGCCAGCAGCTCGTCGAAGCGGCGCTGCAGCTGGGCGCCGGGACCGTTGGACGGCAAGGCCGGCAGGCGCTGCCATTCCTTGCGCAGCAGCTCGGCCTTCAGCTCCGTAACCGGCTGGGCCTGCCAACCCGCGAGCGCGGCTTCGCGTGCGGCCAGCGCCGCCCGGTCCTGCTCGATGGTGGCCAGGCTGGCCTGCAGGCGCGCCTGCTCGGTGGCGAACTCGGCGACCAGGGCGCGCGGCAGCGAGGCGTGGCCGGGCGCCACCAGGGCGGCGGCCTGCTCGCGCGACAGGCTTTCCAAACGTTCGCCGAAGGCGGCGGCATCCAGGCCGGCCGCTTCGAGCTGGCGCAGGGCGGCGAGGCGGTCGATCATGGCGCGCTGCAGCTGCACCTGGGCTTCCAGGCGCTTGCCCAATTCGGCGCGGATGCCATCGAACTCGGGCGCCAGCTCGGGCGCGGTGACGACCGCCCACTGACGGTCGAGCTCGGCGACATGGTTGGGCGTGAGCAGCTGGTCGTCGAGCAGCGCCCTGGCATGCGCCAGTGCTTCCTGGCCGCGGCGCAGCTCGGCTTCATGGTGGCGGATGGCGTCCAGGCGCGACTGCATCAGCTTGGCGACGCGACGGTCGGTATTGCGCATCGCCGTGTGTACGCGCTCGAGCTGCGCGCGGCTGTGGACCAGCTCGGCCGCGGCCAGGCGCAATTCGGAGAAATCGGAGGAAAGGATGAAGGCGACGGCAGTCTCTTCGTCGCCGTTCAAGTGCTTGAGCTGTTCGGCCTGCTGCTCGCGCGGCGTCGGCGCGCCGGACGCCGCCGGCGCGGACTGGGCCGGTGCAGCCTTGCCCTCAGGCTGTTCGCCGCCGGCGCCGGCCGGCTTGTCGCCACCCTGCCGCTTGAATAGGAATTCGAACATGATGAAATCGCACTTCCAAAAGCCCCATCATAGCAAAGAACCAAGCTGGGGCTCGCCGCGCAGCCCGGGTTGCGCAGCCCGGGCTGGCGGGCTCAGTGCGTGGCGAAATGCGGCCTGCCGGCGGCCGCGCTTTGCCTGCGGACGCTGCCAGCCATGGCCTTGCCGGATGGGTAGCCGCGGTTCTCGTTCTGCCAGGCGTCGTGGGCCAGCATCTGGTTGGCGATCGCAAACCAGGCTTCGCTCGGCACGTGGACGCGCGCCAGCGGGAATAGCTCGCGCTCCTCGCGCTCCAGGCGCTCGAGCAGCAGGTGGCAGCAGCGCTCCAGTGCGACGCCGAATGCGACGGGATCGTGCACGGCCGCGGCCGCATGGGCATCGGCGCGCGCCTCGATCGCGGCCAGGGTCAGCGCGTCGAGCTCGGCCAGCAGGGCCTCGGCCGCGCCGGCACGGTGCAGGGCCGGCAGCACGAACTTGTCGAGCTTGCGCCAGTAGCAGTTGTCGAAAGCCACCCGCAGGGCGTCGCAGGCCAGTTCGAATTCGCGCGCTGTCGGCGCCTTGTGGCGCCACGCATCTGGCTGCCAACGCTCGAGCAGGGATTGCAAACCGATGCGGGCGCTGGCTTGTTCGATGGACAATGCAACCAGCGTAAAGGTAGATGTCAGCATCATGTCTCCTCTCAGATGGCTTCGCCAGCGCGTGACCCTGGCGGGCCGCGATGCGTTGGCTGGGGAAGCTGTTTTTGTCGGGGTGGGCGGCAGCTGTTGTTGTTGTAGCCAGCCTCTGGGAACTCGTAGTGTAGAGACATGCCCTCACTCGGGTTTGAGCTGGCGCAAACCCGGACCCGTAGACTTTGGAGACTTTTTAGTTGTTCAAATGTCCAAGTAATCTTAAGCTGCCGAGATTGTCCCGGCGGCATCAAATGCGGCGCCCAGTCGCCCGCTAGAACTGTCCATAGCGCCATGGTTTACGCGCACTTGCGGACAGCCATGCCAGCGCGCGCAGCGCTGCACGGCGCCCGCCACGTCCTCGACCAGGCGCGCGCTGATGCGCACGCCGGGTTCCAGGTGGATGCCGCGCAACTCGAACTCGCCGGCCTTGCGGTGCGCCTTGGCGTCGATCCGCCCGACCAGCGCGCCGCGGCGCAGGATCGGCAAGGTGAAATAGCCGTAGCGCCGTTTCTCGGCCGGGGTATAGCATTCGAGCCGGTAGTCGAAGCCGAACAGCTCGAGCGCGCGCCGCCGATCCCACACGATCGGGTCGAATGGCGACAGCAGGGTCGTCAGGCGTGGCGCCAGCCGGCCCGCCATCGCCTCGTGCGCCAGCTGCGCGTGGTCCGGGTGGATGTAAACAGGGTCGTCCCAACCGTCGACCCGGGCACGCAGCAGCAGGCCTTCGTCGGCCATGCGCGCCGGGTCCGGGTGCGGGCGCCGGGTGCGGTGGTAGTCGGGAATCCAGGCCGCCTTCGCCAGCCCCAGCGCGCGCACCGTGTGCAGCACGAAGCTGCGCCGCACCTCATCCAGTGGCGGCATGCGGCTGTCGTGCCATTCCGGATGCACGCGCTCGGCCAGGTCGTAGATGCGCTGGAAGTTGTGGCGCCGCGCGATCATCAGTTCGCCCGCCGTGAACAGCACTTCGAGCGTGCGCTTCTCGGGTTTCCACTCCCACCAGCCGCCGCCTTTGCCGTCGCTGCGCTCGAAGTCCGATGAACGCACCGGGCCGTGCGTGCGCACGTGGGCCAGCAGCTTTGCTACCTCCTCGGCGCGCTCGCGCATCCACCTGGCCGAATACTTCCAGCCCATGGCTTCCGGATCGAGCATGCGGTGGCGGTACAAAGCGTAGTCCTCGATCGGCAGGAAGCAGGCCTCGTGGGCCCAGTATTCGAACAGCTTCCCTTCGGCCAGCAGCTCGTCGAGCCAGCCCGGCTCGTAGTCGCCCAGCCGGCTCCACAGCACCAGGTAGGGACTGCGCGCGACCACGCTGATGGTGTCGATCTGCAGCATGCCCATGCGCCGGATCGCGGCCAGCACATCGGCCTTGCTGGCGCGGCGACGGCGCGGCGCCAGCATGTCCTGGGCGGCCAGGTGCAGGGCACGGGCGGCGGCTACGGTGAGATTGATCTCGCTCATGACATTATTCTAATAGCAAACCAATACTACTGTAAAAAAACACAGTCTTTTTCTGGGCGACACGGCTAGTCTGCGCTATAGTGGGCGCCGACCCGACTTTCCAATATAACCATGCGGCTGCTTCATACCTCCGACTGGCACCTGGGCCAGACCCTGCACAATTTCGACCGTGCCTACGAACACGCGTGCTTCCTCGACTGGCTCGTGGATACGCTCGTGGCGGAGGACATCGACGTGCTGCTGGTCGCCGGCGACATTTTTGATAACGCCAACCCGTCGGCCGCGGCCCACCGCCAGCTGTACCGCTTCCTGCAGCAGGCGCGCGCCAGGGTGCCGCACCTGCAGGTGGTGGTCATTGCCGGCAACCACGATTCGCCCGGCCGGCTCGAAGCGCCTACCCCGCTGCTGGAAGCGCACGGCACCATCGTGGTCGGCAACGTCGCGCGCACGGCGGACGGCGCCATCGACGTCGAGCGCCTGCTGGTGCCCTTGCGCCGCCGCGACGGCACGGTGGCCGCATGGTGCCTGGCCATCCCCTTCCTGCGTCCGGGCGACGTGCCGCGCGCAGTGGCCGAAGATGCGGAGCTGGGCCTGGACCCGTATCTGCACGGCACCACCCTGCTCTACCGCCAAGCCTTCGCGCTGGCGCAGTCGCGCGCCACGGACGGTGAGGCGATCATCGCCATGGGCCACTGCCACATGGTCGACGGCCAGTCATCCCAGGATTCCGAGCGCCGCATCGTGATCGGTGGCACCGAAGCGCTGCCGGCCACCATGTTCGATCCGGCCGTCGCCTACGTGGCGCTGGGCCACCTGCACCTGGCCCAGCGCGTCGGCGGCCACGAGCACCGGCGCTACTGCGGCAGTCCGCTGCCGCTGTCCTTTTCCGAGGTCGGCTACCAGCACCAGGTGTTGCGCATCGAGCTCGACGGCCCGGCCACGAAGTCGGTCATGCCCCTGCAGGTGCCGCGCGCGGTCCAGCTGCTGCGCGTGCCGGCCCAGCCGGCGCCGCTGGAAGAAGTCATTGCGGCGCTGGAAGCGCTAGAACTGCCGGATGCGCCCCTGCACCAGCAGCCCTTCCTCGAGGTGCGCGTGCTACTCGAAGGGCCCGAACCCGGCCTGCGCGCCCGCATCGAAGCGGCGCTGAACGGTAAGCCGGTGCGCCTGGCCAAGATCGAACCGACCCGCCGCCATGCCACACCCGAGAACGCCAGCGAAGCCCTGAGCCTGGACCAGCTGGCCCAGCTGCAGCCGGACGACATCTTCCGCCGCCTCTGGACCCAGCGCTTCGGCGACGAGGCTCCGCCCGAGCAGCTGGCCGCTTTTGCCGAACTGAGCACGGCCCTGGGTGGAGACGCCGCATGAAGATCCTGCGCATCAGCGGCAAGAACCTGGCCTCGCTGGCCGGCGAATTCCTGGTCGACTTCGAATCCGAACCGCTCGCCTCCAGCGGCCTGTTCGCCATCAGCGGCCCCACCGGCGCGGGGAAAAGCACCCTGCTGGATGCCCTGTGCCTGGCCTTGTACGACGCCACCCCGCGCCTGCTCAAGCGCGCCGGCAGCCAACTGCCCGACGTCGGCGGCGACACCATCTCCGCGCTCGACCCGCGCACCCTGCTGCGCCGCGGCGCCGCCGAAGCCTGGGCCGAAGTCGACTTCGCCGGCAACGACGACATCCGCTACCGCGCGCGCTGGAGCGTGCGCCGCGCCTACGGCAAACCAGGTGGCGCCCTGCAGCCCTCCAAGATGACGCTGCACCGCCTGCCCGAGCTCGACCCGCTGGGCGGCACCAAGACCGAAGTCGCACAGGAAATCGTGCAGCGCATCGGCCTCTCCTTTGAACAGTTCACGCGCGCCGTGCTGCTGGCCCAGAACGAGTTCTCGGCTTTCCTCAAGACCGACGAGAACGAACGCGGTGAGCTGCTCGAAACCCTGACCGGCACTACGATCTACAGCGACATCTCGCGCCGCGCCTTCGAGCGCTACCGCCTTGAACAGGAACGCACCCGCGCCCTCACTGCCCAGCTGGCCAACCAGGCCCCGATGCCGGCGGAAGAACGCGAGAAGCTCGACGCCGAACGCGTGAATGCCGAGCTGGCGCTGGAAGCGGTGGATGCGCGCCGCGCCGCCCTCGAGGGCGAGCTGCGCTGGCACGAAGAGGCCATCAAGCTCGATCGCAGCGAAGCCCAGGCCGCCGATGCGCTCGCCGCGGCCCAGGCCGCCCAGCAGGATGCGGCCGGACGGCGCCAGCGCCTGGCCACGCTGGACGCGGTGCAGCCGGCGCGGCCGCTGGCGGCGGAAGTGCTGCGCCTGCAGGAAGAACGCAAGGCCGCGGTCGAGTCGACCGGCAAGCTGGAAAGCGCCCTCACCGCTGCCCTGGACGCGCGCCGCCAGGCGGCGCTCGACGTCGATGCCGCCCAGTCCGCCCTCGAGACAGCCGACAACGCACTGCGCGCCGCGGGCCCGCAGCTCGACGGCGCCAAGGCACTGGAGGCGGCGATTGCCGCTCTCGCCCCCTCGCACGGCCAGGCAGCCGCCGCTCTGGAAGCCGCGCGCCAGGAAGCGCGCCAGGCGCGCACCGTCCACGGCGCCAAGGCGGCCGAACTCGACACCGCCAAAACCCAGCGCGAACACGCCGCCGGCTGGCTGGCCGCGCATGCGCGGCTCGAGCCGATGGCCGCGCAATGGCCGCGTTGGGACAAGCTGCTGGCCCAGGCCGCGCAGGCGGTCAGCGCCGATGCTGCCGCCGATGCCGCGCTCAGCACCGCCGGCAGCCAGGCCCAGCAGGCCGCCACGCGCGAACAGGCCGCCGTGCAGGCCCTGGCCGAGGCAACTAGCCGCCTCGACGCGCTCGACGCCACGCGGCGCGAAACGATGGCCGTCCTGGAGGCGAGCGATTCACAGGCGCTGGACAACGAACGCCAGGGGCTGGACGCGCGCCGCGAGCGCCTCGCCGCCGCTGAAAAAGCGTGGATGGCGCTGGTTAGCACACGCCAGGAATTCGCCGACACCGCGGCCGAACTCGACCGCGCGGACACTGCACGCGCCGGCGCCGGCCGCCTGCTCGAGGAAGCGCGCGCCGCGGCGCCGGCCCTATTCGCGGCCATGCAGCAGGCCGAGAAATCGCTGGGCGTGGCTGAACTCGCCTGCGCCGCCAGTGTGGAAGAATTGCGCTCCACCCTGCACGACGATACGCCCTGCCCGGTCTGCGGTTCGCACGCCCATCCCTACCGCGACGATGGCCGCGAGGACATGCTGCGCAGCATGCTGTCCAACCTGCGCGGCGAAGTCGCTGACTGCCGCGCCCGCGTGCGCGACAACGAAGGGGTGCAGGCAAGCCAGGCCGCCACCCTGGCCGCCGCTGGCGAACGCGTGGCCGGCCTGGAACGCGAACGCACGACCCTGCGCAAGGTGCTGGACGAGCTCGAAGCCGAATGGACTGAGCACCTGGTCCTCGAGCCGCCGGCCGAGGAAGCGCGCATGGCCTGGTTTGCCGAGTCGCGCGACGCCCTGCGGGGCGCCCTGGCGGCGCTGGACGACCGCGCCGCCGCATTGCGCCGCGCAGCCCAGGCGCGCGACGCCGCCCAGGCCGCCTACGACAAGGCGCAGCAGGAACAGGCGCGGCTGCGCCAGAGCGCCGACGAGGCCCGCGACAGCGGCGCCCGCCTGCAGGCCGAGCTGCGCGCCATGACGGTCCAGCACCAGGCCACGGCGGCCCAGCTGGCGGCCCTGCTGGCCGAACTCGACCCCGTCCTTGCCGACGCCTGCGGCGACAGCTGGCAGGACGCCTGGCGGCCCCAGCCGGCCGCCTGGCGCGAAGCGCGCGCCCGGGAGGCCGCCCAGTGGCAGGAACAGACGCTGCTGCAGACGCGCAGCGGCGCCGCCGTCGCCACACTCGAAGCCGAAGTGGCGGGCGCGGCTGAACGCATCGCCCAGGCGGACCGCCACGGCGCCGGGGTGGCTGCCGAGTTCAACCGAATCGATGCCGAACTCAAGGACAAGCGCGGCCAGCGCCAGGCCCTGTGGAACGGCCGCGCCGTGGCCGAAGTCGAGCAGGAACTCCAGGCCAGCGTCGGCGCCGCCCGCAACCACCTGGCGGCGCGCCAGGCCGTCGCCCTCGAGACCGTCCAGCGCGAAGCTAGCGCCCGCAGCGCGCTGGCCCAGCTCACCGAACACATCGCCAAACTCGACGACGCGGGTGTGAAAGCCGCGTCAAGCCTTGCCGACTGGCTCGACGAGTACGGCAAGTCGGCCTTCCTCAACGGGCTCGATCCGATCGACGACAGCAACGAACTCGGCCGCCTGCTTGCGGTCGGCGGCACCTGGCTGGCCCAGGAGCGCACGGCCCTGGGCGCAATCGACGCCCAGGTCGCCAGTCTGGGCGCCGTGCTGGCCGAACGCCGCGCCCAGCGCGCCGTGCACGCCGAAGGCCGGCCGGAAAGTGGCCTGAGCGCGGAGACGGTGGCGGCCGCCGTCGAGGCCCTCACGTCCGAGCGCCGCGCTGCCCACGACCTCGCCACCGAACTGCGCATGCGCGCGGCCCAGGACGACACCCGCCGGGTGCAATCCCAGGCGCGGCTGGCCGAAATCGAGCGCCAGCAGGCCGAGGAACAACGTTGGGGCAAGCTGTCCGAACTCATCGGCTCCGCCGACGGCAAGAAGTTCCGCAACTACGCCCAGCAATTCACGCTCGACGTCCTGCTCGGCTACGCCAACGCCCACCTCGGCCAGCTGGCGCGCCGCTACCGCCTCGAGCGCGTGAGCTATGCGAACGCACCTTCGCTGGCGCTGATGGTGCGCGACCAGGACATGGGCGGCGAAGTGCGTTCCGTCAACTCCCTGTCCGGCGGCGAATCCTTCCTGGTCTCGCTGGCGCTGGCGCTGGGCCTGGCCTCGCTGTCCTCGAACCGGGTGCGGGTCGAATCGCTGTTCATCGACGAAGGCTTCGGCAGCCTCGACACCGACACCCTGGGGGTGGCAATGGACGCGCTGGACGCCCTGCAATCGCTCGGCCGCAAGGTGGGCGTCATCTCGCACGTGCAGGAAATGACGGAGCGCATCGCCACCAAGGTGCTGGTGCGTCCGGGCGGAGGCGGCAGCAGCGCGGTCGTGGTCGAGTAATCGAGACTGGGATGCCGGGCGCCGGGCCCGGCCGGCCGTACCATGCGATGCGAAGCTGGGTCGCACGTGAGCATGGTCAACATTCAGCGGACGCGACCATGCATGCTGGCGTCCTAGCATCGCCGGAGACTGCCATGCGTTCAAGCCCCACCCTCCTTCAATCAGTTCCGCTCGTTTTCGCTACGCTGTGCTGCATCCCGGCCTTGCCTGCGCTCGCCGGTCCTGCACCGGACGTGGTCGCTGCAGCGAAAGAACAGATCGGCGTCACCCTCCTGTACGACGCCACCTACCAGCAGCTGGCTTATCCGAACGGCGACGTCCCGGCAGACCGTGGCGTGTGCACCGATGTCATCGTGCGCGCCTACCGGCGCGTCGGGATCGACTTGCAGGAACTCGTCCATCGCGACATCAAAGCCGCCTGGAAGGCTTATCCTGCCCATTGGGGACTCAAGCGCCCCGACCCGAACATCGACCACCGCAGGGTGCCGAACCTGGCCACGTTTTTCACGCGCCATGGCCAGTCGCTGCCCGATCAGCAGGCTGGCAACGGATTACAGGCCGGGCGATATCGTGACCTGGATGCTGCCGCCGGGCTTGCCGCACATCGGTCTGGTGGCCGACATCCGCACACCGGCCGGGGTGCCGCTCGTCATTCACAATATCGGTGCCGGTACACGGTTGGAAGACCGCCTGTTTGCCTATCCGATCACCGGGCATTACCGCTTCCCGGCGAACCACTTGGTGCCAAGCCGCTAAGTACGTCTCTCAAGACCTTACTTGTCAGTAGAGCAAAACCGGCCGTACACTGAGACCTGCGAACGGCCGGGTTCGGCCAGGAGCGGACTATCGTTTCCACTTTACTTAGTTGCCCCTCATGAGTCGATTCTTCGTGGTCCCTCGCAGCTACAGCCCTGCCAAGCTTGCAGCTTTCGCCGCGCTCAGCTTCGCGCTGGCTGCGGGAACATGGGCGCCTGCGCTGGATCACAGTGCCGGCATCCCGCTTGTGTCGGAACTGCGCGAGGCGCGTGGACCTCTAGCAAGCATCACACCGCATAGATATGGGATAAAGTTTCGGCTTTATGGTCGAGCAGAAATCTTCGATTATCCGACGAAGGCCAAAGGGTACGACCTTGTGAAATCGGCTCTCACGACAGCCGAAAACAAAGAAATTGCTCTGTTGTTCAATCCGGAGCCACGCATGTCGAGGTTCCGCTCTGAGGCGTACTACGATGTGTGGCAACTATCCGTCGATGACAGACCGGTACGAACAGTCGCAGATTCGAAGGAAGGGTACCGCTCTGATAACGCGGTCGCCTCTTGGTTGCTTGTTTGCTTTCTATTGTCGGGCATCTACTTTTCCGTGTTGACAGGGCGGATATGGCATCTCAAGCGGTCGACGCCTTCTGCATAAAGGTCCGCAATGGCTCGATAGCGGACGCGACAATAGATCTTCAACCAGCCAGAAGTAGACGGTCATAAGCTCGACAGATCGCTTGGTCTCGCCCTTTCGACAGGCATCGATCTCCCTTGTACAATGCGCCCTTTGCACGCATTCGCTCAACCACCATGAAACCAGCCCGCTTCCTCACCTTCAAATGCGCCAAATGCGCCAAACCGGTCAAGGTCACCCTGCAGAAGGTCTCGGCCTGCTCGCACATCCAGCCCTACCTGGGCGTCTGCGAGTGCGGCGAGCCCAAGCGCCACGCTACCGGCAGCCCGGACGCAGTGAAGTCCTATCTCGAATCGGCCGACGGCAACTGGCATCACCATCACTGATCGGCCAGGCATGAGCGAGATCACCTGGCTCGAGGGTGGCGCCGAGCGCAGCGCGCAGTGGCGCTCGGAGAGCGGCTGGCCGGCGCCGAAGAAGGTGGTGCTCGCCGACGACGCCATGACGGCCGACGCCGCCTACCGCCTGGCGCTGGACGGTACCGCCCTGTTGTGGCGCGGCGACTTCCAGAACGCGCGCCAGCTGCTGAACGCCCTGGTGCGCCGGGTCGACCACAAGAGCGATCGCGCGCGCCGCGCCAAGCCTGGCAAGCAGCAGCCGACGCCGACCGAGCTGTTCCACCGTCACCGCCTGCAGCAGCTGCAGCGCGCGCGCACGCTCGCCATGCTCCTGATTCCCTTCGAGGCCGGCCATGTGATCCCGCTACGCCGCGCGCCCGACGTGCTTGACGCCTGCAACGAAGCCTACGGCGCTGCGGACAGCCCTTACGTCGCATCCCTACGCGAACTGCTGGGCGTGATCGGCGCCCACGAGTGGCGCCGCAAGGGCGTGCGCATTCCCGCACTCGACGCCCACATCCACCCCTGGTACGGCGTGTTCTCGCCGGTGCGCGGCGAATACGTCGAGCTGGTCGCCCAGGCGCCCTTGCCGCCGGGGACGAAGCTGGCCTTCGACATCGGTGCCGGTACCGGCGTGCTGTCGGCGGTGCTGGCGCGGCGCGGCATCGAACGGGTGCTGGCGACCGACATGGATGCCCGTGCGCTCGGCTGTGCACGCGAGAACATCTCCCGCCTCGGCTTATCAAGCCAGGTCGAGGTGATCCAGGCCGACCTGTTCCCGGACGGCCGCGCGCCGCTGGTGGTCTGCAATCCGCCCTGGCTGCCGGGCAAGCCCAGCTCGGCCATCGAGTACGCGATCTACGATCCGGACAGCCGCATGCTCAAGGGTTTCCTGAATGGCCTTGCGGCCCATATGGAGCCGGGCGGCGAAGGCTGGCTGGTGCTGTCCGACCTGGCCGAGCACCTCGGCCTGCGCCCGCGCGCGCAACTGCTGGGCTGGATCGATGCCGCCGGGCTGGAGGTCGTCGCGCGGCACGATGTGCGCCCCACGCACGGCAAGGCCAGCGATCCGGACGACCCGCTGCATGCGGCGCGCTCGCGTGAAGTAACCTCGTTGTGGCGCCTGCGGGCAAAGGCTTGAGTTAGCTCAAGCATTGCCCGTCTGGAAAAATCATCGATTGCGCCGGCGCTTGGTTCGCGCTATAATCTTTTTCTCAGACGCGGGGTGGAGCAGTCTGGCAGCTCGTCGGGCTCATAACCCGAAGGTCACAGGTTCAAATCCTGTCCCCGCAACCAAATACCGCACAAAAGCCCGACTCTCGTAGCCGGGCTTTTGTTTTCTGCGGCAGCAAATGCTGCGGCAGCACAGGCAGCGTGAGCTTTGCGCAGTGAGCTGATGAGAGACAAGAAAGACAACGCAACGATCGATCTGCCCGGTTTCGAACCGGCCGAGCCGCCCGTTTCCGTTGTCGAGCCGGCGCGTAGTCAAGCGCGTCCGCGTCCCCGTCGTGCCTCCCTGAAGCAGGAACAGCTCCAGCTGCTGGAAGAAACCGATACGAGCGGCCTGCCTGTCTGGCGCCGCGACGATTCGCTTGACCTGACCGGCCTGCCGGTCTGGGCGCCGGCCCCGACCTAGTCCGGCTATCTGGCCACACTGTGGCCACCCTTTGGCTCGGACTACCATGACTACGCAACCCTTCACCTCGCTGCCGCTCGCGCCGCGCTTCCTCGCCAACCTGGCCACCCTCGGCTACCACCAGATGACGCCGATCCAGGCCGAATCGCTGCCAGCGGTGCTCGAAGGACGCGACCTGATCGCCCAGGCCAAGACCGGCAGCGGCAAGACCGCGGCCTTCGGCATCGGCGTGCTGCACAAGCTCAATCCCGCCTGGTTTGCGGTGCAGGGCCTGGTGCTGTGCCCGACCCGCGAGCTGGCCGACCAGGTCGCGGGTGAACTGCGGCGCCTGGCGCGCGGCGTGGGCAACGTCAAGATCCTGACCCTGACCGGCGGCGTGGCCATGCGTCCCCAGATCGCTTCGCTCGAGCACGGCGCCCACATCGTGGTCGGCACCCCGGGGCGCATCCGCGACCACCTGGGCCGCAACACCCTCGACCTCTCGAAGGTCCAGACCCTGGTGTTGGACGAAGCCGACCGCATGACCGACATGGGTTTCTACGACGAGATCGCCGGCATCGTCAGCGCCTGCCCGCAGCGCCGCCAGACCCTGCTGTTCTCGGCCACCTATCCGGATGACATCCGCTTCGCCACCGCCGGCTTCCTGCACGAACCGCTGGAAGTGGCGGTCGAAAGCCAGCACAGCGCGGAAAAGATCGAGCAGCGCTTCTACGAGATCGGCTTCGAAGGCCGTGACGACGCGGTGGCGCGCCTGCTGAAGCACTACCAGCCGGTCTCCACCCTCGCCTTCTGCAATACCAAGGCGCATTGCCGCGAACTGGCCGACACCCTGCGCGAGCATGGCTTCTCGGCGCTGGCCCTGTACGGCGAGCTCGAACAGTGGGAACGCGACGAGATTTTGATCCTGTTTGCCAACCGCAGCTGCTCGGTGCTGGTGGCCACCGACGTCGCCGCGCGCGGCCTCGACATCGCCAACCTCGACACCGTGATCAATGCGGACGTGTCGAAGGATCCGGAAGTGCACGTGCACCGCATCGGCCGCACCGGCCGCGGCGATGAAGCAGGCCTGGCCCTGACCTTGTGCGCCCCGAACGAAAAGAAATGGGTGCGCCTGATCGAGGAATACCAGGACGCGCCGGCAAGCTGGCACGGGCTCGACGAGCTGGGCGAACACCAGGAAGCAGGCGCCCCGGCGCCGATGCTGACCCTGCACATCGCCGGCGGCAAGAAGGCCAAGCTGCGCCCGGGCGACATCCTCGGCGCCCTCACCGGCGACGCCGGCCTGTCCAAGGAACAGGTGGGCAAGATCAGCGTCGGCGAGTTCGCCAGCTATGTGGCGCTGGATCGCCACGTGGCCCAGGCCGCGGTAGCGAAGCTGAATGACCGCCAGGCCCCCGGCCCGGAATTCGGCGCCATCAAGGGCCGTTACTTCAAGATGCGCTTCATCGAAGTCTGAGCCGGACGGCTGTTTGTAACCGAGTTGTAACAGCCGCGCACGGTTGGCTCAGCAGCACCACCGCCGCTGCAAATCTGGCATTATTTGTCAAAATACAAATACCGCGCCGGGACACGTTTCGGGCATACCCTGCGGGTCGGGGCGCGGCTTGACGCCATGATGACCAGCACTCCCGTAACCCAGCAACAGCAGACCGACGGCCGGACCGTGCGCGAGGTGGTCGAGTTCAACCAGGAACTTGTCAACGAGGTCTGGTGCCGGCGCATCTTCCGCCAGATCCTGCAGTCGCTCGAACTGCAATACGCGATGCAAATGCCGCATCGCCCGATCAGTCCCGACACCATCCTGATCCTCGATTCCGGCGACCCGATGCTGCTGCCGACCCAGGACGTGAGCGCGGCCTGGTCCGAAGCCGGCGACCTGCACGACCTCGCCGCGGTGGTCCATTACGCCATCACCCGGGAATTCCCGCCGGCCGCGCCGCTCGCCGGCCGTAGCCTGGGCCTGCCTGGCGACTACAGCGACTCCTTCATGCAGGCCGTCGACCGCTGCCTGGCCACGGATCCGCAACAGCGCCCGCATACCATCGAACAATTGCGCAACCTGCTCGGCATCGTGCCGCTGGGCCCGGCCATCCCGGCTCCAGCCCAGGCCCCGGCCTCTACTGTGCCGCCCGAGCCGGCCGTATCCTTCCTGAAGGATCCCGCGCCTCTCGCCGAACCCGGCGGACTGCGGCGCTGGCTGCTCCTGATCGCCGCCGCGACGGTGCTGCTGGGCGCCCTCGGCGCCCTGTTCGCCCTGCTGCACCAGGCCGACTCGCGCGACACGGTGACGCTGGCGCTGCCGGGCGACACACCGGCCGTCACGGAAACGCCTGCCGCTGTGCCTGAAGCCGCGACGGTGGCGACGCCGGCGCCGGCCGAAGCAGCCGCAGCTGCCGCTCTCCCACCCGGACTGCCCGCCGACATGGTGCCGGCCCCGACCGCTGCCGCCCCTGCTGCGCCAGCCCAGGCCCCGGTCCAGGCTGTGCCAGTTAAGCCTGCTGCCGCGGCTGCCGGCGCCACCTACAAGCTGGTGATCAAGCCCTGGGCCATGGTGCAGGTCGATGGCGTCGACCATGGCGCCAGCCCGCCGCTGAAGCGCCTGACGCTGACGCCGGGCCAGCACACGATCCGCATCGTCAACCCGAACTTCCCCGAGCATACGGTGTCGCTGAACGCCGTCAAAGGCGCCACCGCCGTGATCGAAATGGACTTTACCGAAGAGGAGACGCCATGACGCCGCCAGCCCCACGCATCCTGCGCGCCTGCTTTCTCACCGCAACCGTACTGCTGGGCGGCTGCGCCCAGATCAAGCCGCAGATCGATGCGCTGTTCGGCGGGCGCGAACCCGCGCGGTCCCATCCGCGCGCCGAGGAGCGCACACGCCCGCGCGCGGAACGGGCCGAGCGCTACGAGCGTCCCGCGCCCCGCCCCGACCGTTCGGCATCCGACCGCGACGACATCGCCCTGCGCGAAGGCATCGCGCTCTACCATGAGGGCGAATTCAATGCCGCCATCAAGCGCCTGAGCTCGGCCGACATGAACGGCGGCTCGGTGCGCAACCGCGTCACCGCCCTCAAGTACACGGCCTTCAGCTATTGCGTGACGAACCGCCCGGTGCCCTGCCGCCAGGCCTTTGAGCGGGCCCTGCGCCTGGACGGGGCCTTCGACCTCGCGCCCGGCGAACAAGGCCACCCGCTGTGGGGGCCGGCCTTCGCCAAGGCGCGCCAGAACGCCGGCGGGCGCGAGGGCGCGCGCGAAGCGTCGCGCTGAGCCCGCTTACAGCTTGACGTTGATGCTCGCCGGGAAGGTCGGTGGGCGGCGGCGCTGCGAGGCCTGCTCGTAGGCATAGGCCATGCCGATCAGGCTGGCTTCGCTCCAGGCGGTGCCGACGAACGAGATCCCCACCGGCAGTCCGCGCGTATAACCAGCGGGCACCGTGACGTGCGGATAGCCCGCCACCGCGGCCGGGCTCGAGAAACTGCCGCCGTAGTGGTCGCCGTTGATGTAGTCGGTCAGCCAGGCCGGGCCGCCGGTCGGCGCCACCAGCGCGTCGAGCTTGTGCTCCTTCAGCACCTGGTCAATGCCCTCATCGCGCGAGTAGCGCAGGTCGTTGGCCAGGGCCTCGCGGTATTCCTTGGCATCCAGTCCCGGCTTGGCCTGGGCGGCGATCAGGTGCTCCTGCTTGAAGTAAGGCATCTCGCGCGCCGCATTCTTCTCGTTGAAGGCAATCACGTCCGCGATGTTCTTGACGGGGGCGTGCGGCGCGTAGTTCTTCAGGTAAGACGCCAGGCCTGGTGCGAATTCATACAGCAGCACCTGCAGCTCGCTGTCGTTGTACTTGTCGACGTTCGGCACTTTCACGTCGACCAGAATCGCGCCCTGGGCTTTCAACACCGCCAGTTCCTGCTCGATGATGGCATCGACCGCGTCATTGCTGCCAAAGAAGTTGCGGGCGACGCCGATGCGCTTGCCCTTCAGGCCATCCGTGCGCAGCGCCGCCGCGTAGTCGCCGATGTGGCGCCTGCTGTCGGCGGTCGCCTTGTCGTCCGCATCCGGGCCCGCCATCGCGGCCAGCATCAAGGCGGCGTCAGCCACGCTGCGGGTCATCGGGCCGGCGGTGTCCTGCGAATGGGCGATCGGAATGATGCCACTGCGGCTGAGCAGGCCCAGGGTCGGCTTGATGCCGACAATGCCGCAGGACGAGGACGGCGAAACGATCGAGCCATCAGTCTCGGTGCCGACGGTCAGCGTTGCCAGGCTGGCGGCCGCAGCTGCGCCCGAGCCCGAACTGGATCCGCTCGTGTTGCGGTCGAGCGCGTAGGGATTTTTCGTCTGTCCACCGCGGCCGCTCCAGCCGCTGACCGAGTTGGTCGACCGCATGTTGGCCCATTCGGACAGGTTGGTCTTGCCGATGATGACGGCGCCGGCATTGCGCAGCAGCGTCACGATGTGGGCGTCCTTCACGGCGCGTACGCCGTCGAGGGCGAGCGAGCCGGCGCTGGTGCTCATGCGGTCGGCGGTGGCGATATTGTCCTTCAGCAGGACCGGGATGCCGTGCAGCGGCCCGCGCACTTTGCCGGCGGCGCGCTCGCGGTCCATGTCGGCGGCAATCTTGAGCGCATCCGGATTGGTCTCGATGACGGAGTTCAGGCGTGGCCCGGCCTTGTCGATGGCGGCAATGCGCGCCAGGTATTGCTTCACGAGCGAGGCCGAGCTCAGCTTGCCGGCCGCCATCTGCGCCTGTTGTTCACGGACGCCGGCCTCCAGGATGCCGCCCGCCGCCTTACTGGTGGCGCCAGCCGCTGCCGCCGTTCCCGCCACCCCGGCCGTGGCGCCCGCTACCATCCCCGCGCTGACGCCCAGCCGAACGAAATCCCTGCGCTTCATACAAGCCTCCGTGTCAAATAATGCATGAGCATAGCAGCAAAGTTACTCATCTGACACGGGCTCTCCTAGCGGAAATGGCCTTGCGATTTCATTGTTGCCGCAGGCTGGCGCAGGACCTGTTCCAGTTGCATCCCTCCCTGTGCAAGAGCTTCCTTTTCGCTGTGGACAGAACGCGCCCCGTGCCGGCAGGACACATGGACGCCATCCTCGAAAACAGTTCTCCTGTAGCGGCAGAACATGCATACTTGCGAGTTGTGCATGGCTTCTCCTTTCGAAACGTTTGGAGTGCCCGCTGCCCTGCTTGCGCAAGACCTGTTACCATTAGAAAGCGGAACACGATTCCGCATTATAAGCGGAACTTTGTTCCGTTTTGTAGATTTTTTTATGCATACGACTCCAAACCAGCAAGACACCGCCTCGCCAGTCGAGGAAAACCAGCCGCGCAGCCGCCGTGCCGACGCCCAGCGCAACCTGCACTCCCTGTTGGATGCCGCCATGGAGGTGTTTGCCCAATCGGGCATGGACGCGCCGGTGCGAGAGATCGCCGAGCGCGCCGGCGTCGGTG
Organism: Massilia sp. IC2-477; assembly: GCF_020707265.1. Taxonomy (GTDB): domain Bacteria; phylum Pseudomonadota; class Gammaproteobacteria; order Burkholderiales; family Burkholderiaceae_D; genus Telluria. The sequence continues at coordinate 61,428 of NZ_JAJFEQ010000013.1, read as the reverse complement.
TCGGCACGCTGTACCGCCACTTTCCCCAGCGTTCCGACCTGATCGTCGCGGTGCTGAAGTCGCAGATCGACGCCTGCGCCGATGCGGCGCCGGTATTGGCGGCCGAGTTCGAGCCAGCACAAGCGCTGGCACGCTGGATGGAGCGCTATGTCGACTTCATCGTCACTAAGCGCGGCCTGTCGAGTGCCCTGCAGTCGGACAGCGCCGCCTACGCCGCGCTGCCGGAGTATTTCTATGGACGCCTGCGCCCTGCCCTCGCTTCACTGCTGCAGGCGGCGGTCAACCGGCAGCTGATTCGCCCCGGGTATGAAGCCGACGAGCTGCTGCGTGCGGTAGCGACCCTGTGCAAGGCCAATCCTATTGAGGAAACGGCTGCGACCAAGCGCATGGTCGGGCTGCTGGTCGACGGCCTGCGCTGCACGCCGGCGTCCTGAGCCGATTGAATGGACGAAAAAAAACGCTGCCGAGGCAGCGTTTTTTTCGAGCAGCGGTCGATCAGTTACGGACGACGCGCTTGTATTCGTTGGTGCGGGTATCGATTTCGATGACGTCGTCGGTGCTGACGAACAGCGGCACCATCACGGTGTGCTGCTTGGCTTCGATGGCGTTCTCGATCTTAGCTTCCTTCAGGACGTTGCCCGAGGTGTTGCCTTTGACAGCCGGCTCCGAGTACACAACCAGGCGTGCGATGGTGGTCGGCAGTTCGACCGAGATCGCCTTGCCGTCGTAGAACACGGCTTCGCATTCCATACCGTCTTTCAGGTAGTTGATGGCGTCGCCCATGTTTTCTTCTTCGATCTCGTACTGGTTGTACTCTTCGTCCATGAAGACGTACAGCGGATCGGCAAAGTACGAGTAGGTCACCGGCTTCTTGTCCAGCACGACCACGTCGAACTTGTCGTCGCCGCGGAACACGTTTTCCAGCGGTGCGTTGGTCAGAAGATTCTTCATCTTCCACTTGTAGGTGAAGCCCGTGCGGCTCGAACCGTTCACATCCGAACGCAGCACGATGAACGGCTTGTCTTCGACCATAATGATGTTGCCAACACGGATTTCTTTAGCGAATTTCATAGGTGTTTTACGTAAAAAGTAAGTTGCATTAAATCAGCGGTGGCCGGTGAGCGAAGAAAGCCTTGAAGCCTACGTTTGATCCTGGGTATTTCGTTACAGACTAACCGCGCATTATACCGGATTTTCTGAGGCAAGCCTCAGCGCGCGGGCAAAATCGAGCAGATTCGTCGCCAAATCACCATTGGCGAGCACTTCCTCGCGCCATTCTTCCGCACGCACGGCAAGCTGCGGCAAGGCGGCGTGTATCTCCTGCCAGGCGGCCGGCATCGACGCGATCGGCTGGGCGCCGTTCCAGCCCAGCGAAAACTGCTCAAGCGCATCGCCACCGGCGTAACGGCCGAGGAAGGCGCGCAGCTTCTTGTGGTGCAGGTTTTCGTCCTGCGGGTAGATGTGCCACACGAAAGGCCGGCCCGCCCACTGGGCGCGCACGAAGGAATCCTCGCCGCGCACGAAGTTCAGGTCGCAGGCCCACAGCAGGCGGTCGTAGTCGGGCTGCGGCACGAAGGGCAGTACCCGCAGCGTGAGGGCGCCGCGGGTGGCGCTGCTGCCGGCAGTCGCGGCGGTGCCGATGAAGGCCTGTACCGCCTCGCCCGCCACGCCTTCCGGCACCAGGCAGGTAACGGGACGGGTTCCTTCCGACCAGGCGCGCAGCAGCTCGGCCACGGGGGCGTGCGGGTAGCAGAACAGCGATACCTTGAGCGCGTCCATCTCGGGCGCCGTTACGCCAAAACGCGCGAGGAAGCCGGCCATGGTGGCAGGGTCGGACTGGAAGGCGGCGCGCGCCTCGTCGAGCCCGGCCTCGTGGATCAGGCCGCCGGTCTTCGCGGTAAAGCCCGGGAAGAAGAAATGCTTGGTCAGCTTCAGGCGCGGATGCATCGAAGGCAGGCGGTGGCAGCCTTCCACCCACTCTTCCGCCGTCAGGCCTTCGAGGTTGAACCACACCGGGCGCGGGCTGCGCTGCGCCATCGCGGCGACGTAGCCGGGCGGGATGTCGACCGCGAAGAATTCGATGACGATGTCGGCCACCTCGTCGGGCAGGAAGCTGCCTTCCTGGTCGCGCCAGTGAATGACCCGCACGCCATCGACCTCCTGCGCGGCTGCGTTCGGATCGACCTCCGGGCAGATGCGTCGGAAGCTGCGCAGGTCGTCCACCCACAGGTGCACGCGCACGCCGTGCTCGCGCCACAGCTGGCGCGCCAGGCGCCAGCAGATGCCGATGTCGCCATAGTTGTCGACGACCTTGCAGAAGATCGCGAGCGTGGGTGCGCGGCTGGAAGAATCGGGAAGGCTCATGCAGGAAGGTGGAAGGCGTCGAAAGCCCGCCATTCTACCTCACTCGACAAGCAGTTTCTCCCGCAACAAAGGGCGCGCGTATAAGCCCTGCGGCAGCAGTTTGCAAGCGCGGGGCGCAGGTTCTCTGCGCTATCGCAAGGGGTGCCGCAAGCGGCCGACAATCTCCATCATGCCTGCAAACTTCACTACCCACCCCCAGTCCAACGCCTACCTGCAGGGAGCCCGGCCGAATGAACCCGGCCCCTGCGCTCCGTTCGCGCCCGACCTTACCCGGCGCGCGAATGCCATGTACGCAGTCGCCCGCGCCAGGCGCGTAAGGGCGTCGGCATCGTCATGTCCTGCTTGCCAGGCCTGCGGTGCCGAACTGATGCCGGCGGCCGCACTCACACGAAGGAGTTGACTATGAACGAATACCAGCAATACGGCATTGGCCAGGGCCAACTGGCACCCCAGGCTTTCCTGGGCGGCATGTTCGGCGCACCGCTGGGCGGCGCGATCGGGCGCGGCATCGGCGGTATCTTCGGCAACCCCAACCTGGGCAGCCGCATCGGCCAGATCGCCGGCGGCATCGGCGGCGGCCTGCTGCCCTTCGGCGCCGATCCGGTGAGCGCTGCCTATGCGAGCCAGCCGCAACAGCTTCAGCAACTGCAGCAGCTCCAGCAATTGCAGCAACTGCAGCAGCTGCAGCAACAACAGCAGCAGCAACAGGCCCAGATGGGCCAGCTGGCGCCGCAGGGCTTCGTCGGTAACCTGTTCAGCCAGTTCGGCAAGCCCGCCGGCGGCCTGATCGGTGACCTGACCGGCAGCTCGACCATTGGCAACGTGGCCGGCAGCGTCCTGTCGGGCCTGGGCGGCCTGCTGCCCTTCGGCGCCGATGCGAGCGCTGGCGGCGTGCAAGGTGCCGGCATCCAGCAGCACCCGGTGGTGCAGCAGCTGCAGCAACTGCAGGTCCAGCAGCAGCAACTGTTGCAGCAGCTGCAGCAGATTCAGCAGCAACAGGCCGTGCTGCAGCAGCAGCTCGCCGCCGAACAGCAAGGGGGCCAGGTGGCGCCGCAGGGCTGGTTCGGTAACGTGATCAAGCGGGTTGCGCAGCCGGTGGGCGGCTTCATCGGCGGCCAGTTCGGCAACCAGGCGCTGGGCAGCACGATCGGCGGCGTTGCCGGCCAGCTCGGCGGCATGCTGCCGTTCTCGGCCGACCCGTGGACGACCTACGCCCAGCAGGCACAGATGGGCGCACAGCAGACCATCCACTAAGCGTCCGTGCCACCATCCGCCTCCCCTGCGGGAGGCGGTTCTACCCAAGGAGGTTTGTCCATGCCGAGTTCCACCAGCGCGCCGGACCAGGGCCGTAGCAGCCGCTACATCGTCCGCGCCGCCGCCGACAGCCACGCGCTCGGCGCCTTCATCGACAGCCTGGGCGCGCAGCCTGCCATCCGCCTGGTCGACACGATCGGGCCCGCCGGCGGGCCGCCGCACACCGTCGTGGTCGAGACCGATCACGACACCGCCGAGCAGCTCAAGCGTCGGACCCTCAACCAGTTAACGATCGAGCCGGACCAGCCGCTGTCGCTGTTCGACTAGCGCACCCAGTTCGCCAGAAAAGGAAACACCATGCCAAAGACTCCCCTGGGCGCAGGCGAGCAGCCGGGGCAGCCGCCTGACGGCGCCGCCGAGACCCGCCCCAGCGCCGACGAAAGCGCGCGCACGCGCGACGCAACGCGTGGCCGCGCCGTGGCCGAACGCAAGAAAAAATACCTGGTGGCGCCGCGCAGCCTGCCCGCCACTGCCGGCTTCCTGGCGCCGCAGGCCCTGGTGCCGAGCCTGTCACTGTCGTCCGTGCAGCAGGCGCTGCAGAACCTGGGCGACATCGACATTGTCGACACCGTCGGCGCGCGCAGCAACATCGGCGCTTCCAGCATCGGCGGTATCGGCGGCGGCGGCGCGGACGACGGCGTGCTGGTGGCGCGCATGACCGACCAGAAGGCCGGCGAGCTGCACCAGCGCGGCCAGGGCCGCCTGATCGTCGAGCGCGACCAGCACCTGCAACTGCTCGACCCGATGCTGCGCCGGCCCGACCTGGTGTCCTCGCTGACGCCCTACAGCGGCCCGGTGACCGAGGTCATGGTCGCGGTGGTCGGCAGGGACGGTGCGCCGCTGGCGGATGCCGAAGTGTCGCTGTTCGGCGGCCTGCTGCCGAGCACCGCCGTCACCGGCCCCGACGGCACCGCGCAGCTGAAGCTGTACGGCGAGGACACGCACACCATCAGCGGACTGTACGTCAAGCCGCGCGCCGACCACTGGAGCTTCTACCAGCGCGACCCCGACATCAGCCTGAATGAACCGAACCTCGTCATGCTGCGTCCCCTGTCCGACTGGCCGGCGCTGCAGAACCTGCCGCGCCAGAACACGCTCGGCTGGGGTGCGCGCGCCATGCGCCTCGACCAGGTGCCGCCGCCCTTCCGGGGCCAGGGTGTCCGGATCGCCGTCATCGATTCCGGCGTCGCCACCACGCACGGCAACCTCAACCGCATCCGCGCCGGCTTCGACGTCATCAACAAGGCGGTCGACCGCAACACCTGGAACACCGACACGCTCGGCCACGGTTCCCACTGCGCCGGCGTGATCGGCGCCGCCGATCCGGCCTGGGGTATACGCGGCTTCGCGCCGGAAGCGGAGATCCACGTCTGCAAGCTGTTCCCGGGCGGGCAGATCAGCCAGCTGATCGATGCGCTGGAATACTGCATCGACAACCAGATCGACGTCGTCAACCTGAGCCTGGGCGGCAGCGGCCCGTCCGAGGCCCTCGAGCGCCAGATCCAGCGCGCCAGGCAGGCCGGCGTCGCCTGCATCGCAGCTGCCGGCAATTCCGGCGGGCCGGTGCAGTATCCCGCAGCCTCGCCCCACGTACTGGCCGTCGCCGCCATCGGCAAGATCGACGAATTCCCGCCCGACAGCTATCACATCGAAACCGTCGGCCAGGACATCGATCCACAGGGCTTCTTCACGGCGCGCTTCAGTTGCGCCGGGCCGCAGGTGGACGTGTGCGCACCGGGTGTCGCCATCGTCTCGTCGGTGCCACCGAATAATTTTGCCGCCTGGGACGGCACCTCGATGGCGGCGCCCCACGTGACCGGCCTGGCGGCGCTGGTGCTGGCTCACCGGCCCGAGTTCCAGGGACTGTTGCGCGCACGGTCGGCGGAACGGGTCGAGCGCCTGTTCCAGGTGCTGCGGCTGAGCGCACGGCCGGTGACGCTGGGCGATCCGACACGCATCGGCTACGGCATGCCGGATGCGCTGGTGGCCCTCGGCCTGTCGATGATGCCCGGCCAGCAGGCGGGACAGTGGCAGATACCGGGGATGGGTGTCGCGATGGCGCCGGGAATGATGGCCGGTGACAATGGCGTACGCTACCCGGCCGGCTTTGCGGCACAGCAGGCGGTCGGCATGCCGGGCTTCCCGTTCGGACTCGGACCGGGCGGGCTGCACCCTTCCGGCTGGTAAGCGGGTAAGTCAGGAGGCGGGACGGATGGGCGCAGCGGCAGCTGCAAAGCGCATCCGTCCGCACTTGTCCGCCTCAACAGCGCAGGGTGCCGGAGGGCGGCAAGCGTGACATGGCGCCGTGCGCCTTGCTGTGTGATCGAGGGGAAATGCAGCGCCTGCGAGGCGTGAGGGAGGCGCATCGAAACCGACGCGCCAAAAGAAAAACCGGAGCACCTCTCCGCGCATGCGCGTTGGTCTACTCCGGTCTTGACTGGCGTCCCCACGGGGATTCGAACCCCGGTACTCACCGTGAAAGGGTGATGTCCTAGGCCTCTAGACGATGGGGACCTAAAACTGTCTGCTGCTTTACTACTATCCGCTGCACCGCACCGCGGCATCAACGTACTATTACCAAATTCTTGGCGTCCCCACGGGGATTCGAACCCCGGTACTCACCGTGAAAGGGTGATGTCCTAGGCCTCTAGACGATGGGGACCCTGGACTGTCAGAACTGTTGTTTTTCCTACGTGGTGGAGGTAAGCGGGATCGAACCGCTGACCTCTTGCATGCCATGCAAGCGCTCTCCCAGCTGAGCTATACCCCCTACGGGAAAACAACATTCTAACATACTGCTACAACTTCTTACTACCGCGTGCCGCTGGTTGCACGCCGCCGGAATTCAGTCTGGACCAAATCCCTGGCGTCCCCACGGGGATTCGAACCCCGGTACTCACCGTGAAAGGGTGATGTCCTAGGCCTCTAGACGATGGGGACCTTGGAACTACCGTACTGCCATGCTACTTACTGCACTTCAGAGTTTGGTGGAGGTAAGCGGGATCGAACCGCTGACCTCTTGCATGCCATGCAAGCGCTCTCCCAGCTGAGCTATACCCCCTCTTTTCACACTGTAGCTGCTGCTTCTTTGCTACCGTGTGCTGCTGAAGTGCGAGCATTATAGCGGAGCGCCTTGCATTTCGCAAATACCTGTTTTCAGAAAATGCGCGCTCCACGAATAAAGCATTAGAGGTACTTTGCCACGCGGGCCAAAACAACGTCGCGCCCGAACAATTCGAGCACCGCATCGATGGCCGGCGTCTGCAGCTGGCCGGTGACGATCAGGCGCAGCGGCATCGCGATCTGCGGCATCTTGAGGCCGTGTGCGGCGAGCACTTCCTTGAACATGGCGGCGATGGCAGCCTTGTTCCATTCCACGTCCTTGCAGCGCTCGGCGAAAGTCGCCAGGGCCGGGCGCACCGCATCCGTCAGGTGCTGGGCTAGCAGCGCCGCGTCCGGCTTCGGTTCGCGATAGAAAAGCATGGCGGTATCGGCCAGCTCGTTGATGGTGTTGGCGCGGTCCTTCACCAGCGCAATCACGGTCGGCAATGCCGGCGCACCCTCGAACTGCGCGCCTTCGCGCTCGAGCACCGGCTTGGCCAGGCCCGCCAGGCGCTCGTTGTCGGCCTGCTTGATATAGTGGTTGTTCAGCCAGGCCAGCTTTTCTGGATTGAACTGGGCCGCCGAGGCGGTCAGGTGTTCCAGGTTGAACCACTCGACGAACTGGTCCATCGAGAAGATCTCGTCGTCGCCGTGGCTCCAGCCCAGGCGCGCCAGGTAGTTCAGCATCGCTTCCGGCAGGTAGCCCTGCTCCGGGTACTGCATGACGCTGACCGCGCCGTGGCGCTTGGACAGCTTCTGGCCATCCGCGCCCAGGATCATCGGCAGGTGGCCGTACTGCGGCAGCTCGGCGCCGAGCGCGCGCAGGATGTTGATCTGGCGCGGCGTGTTGTTCACGTGGTCGTCGCCGCGCAGCACGTGGGTGATCTTCATGTCCCAGTCGTCGACCGACACGCAGAAGTTGTAGGTCGGGGTGCCATCCGGGCGCGCGATGATCAGGTCGTCGAGCTCTTTGTTGGCGATGGTGATCGGGCCCTTGACCACATCGTTCCAGGTGACCTCGCCATCAAGCGGGTTTTTGAAGCGAACCACCGGCTTGACGCCTTCGGGTACCGGCGGCAGGGTCTTGCCCGGTTCCGGGCGCCAGGTGCCGTCATAGCGCGGCTTTTCGCCAGCGGCGCGCATGCGTTCGCGCATCGCCTCGACTTCTTCCGGCGAGCAGTAGCACAGGTAAGCCGTGCCCTGCTCCAGCATCGAGGCCACCACCTCGCGGTAGCGGTCCATGCGCTGCATCTGGTAGAACGGGCCTTCGTCGTGCGACAGGCCAAGCCACTGCATGCCGTCCAGGATCGCCTGCACGGCTTCCGGCGTCGAGCGTTCGAGGTCGGTGTCTTCGATGCGCAGGATGAAGGTGCCGCCGAAGTGGCGTGCATAGGCCCAGGAATACAGCGCGGTGCGGGCGCCGCCCAGGTGGAGGTAGCCGGTCGGGCTCGGGGCGAAACGGGTGCGGACGGTCATGACTGAATGCAAAAAAGGGAAAGGCGTTATTCTACTCCCTCGCCATCGGCGCGCGCACCCCGCACCGCCCCACCCGCCGCCCTCTTGCGTTCAGGCCGCCGCGCCGCGACGCAGCAGCGGCCGCGGGGCGGCCAGCGCACGCCGCGCCGCCGTGCCCAGCAACGTTGCTGCGCGCCGGATCTGAGCCGGCGTATGGCGCGCCATCAGCTGCAGGCGCAGGCGCGCCGCGCCCAGCGGCACGCCGGGGAACTCCATCGGATTCACAAAAACCTGTTCGCGTGCCAGCAGCATGCCGGCGATGCGCGTGGCCGCTTCGGAACCGAGCAGCAGCGGGACGATCGGCGACGCCTCGCCGAGGCAGCGCAGGCCTTCCTCCTGCAGCAGCGCGCGCAGCTCGACCGCGTTACGCATCAGGTCCGCGCGCAGCTGTTCTCCTTCAGGGGCGGTCACGATTCTCAAGCATTCCAGCACCGTGGCCGCCTGCACCGGCGACAGCGCATTCGAGAACATGTGGGGACCTGCAAACAGCTGCAACTGGCGCCGCACGCTGCGCTCATTGCAGGCGACGAAACCGCCGTTCGAGGCAAAGGTCTTGGAAAAGGCGCCCATCACGATGTCGATCTTGCCCAGCATGCCCTGGGCCCCGATCACGCCGGCGCCGCCCGGACCCATGGCGCCCAGGTCGTGGGCCACGTCCACCAGCAGCGTGGCGCCGTACTCGCGGCACAGGTACTGCATCAAGGGCAGGTCGGGGCTGTCGGCATCCATGCTGAACAGGCCTTCGGTGACCACCAGGATCGCGCCGTTGGCGTCGACCGCACGGATCCCCGCCAGCAGCTCGCGCAGGTGGTCGCAGTCCAGGTGCCGGAACGCCGCCACGTTGCGCGTCGCCGCCGCCGCACCCTGGCGCAGCGAAGCATGGGCCAGGGTGTCGATCAGCACGTGGTCGGCGCTGTGCACCAGGCTTGTCACCGCCCCGAAGGCGGCGCCCCAGCCGGTCGGGAACAGCACCGCGTGCTGGCAACGCAGCAGCGTGGCCAGTTCCTGCTCCAGCGCGGCGGAATAGCGGCTGTTCCCGAGCAGGATGGCCGAGCCGGCGCTGTGCGGTCCGCATTCGGCCAGCACGCGCATGGCGGCGTCAAGCACCCGCGGGTGCGCGGCCAGCGACAGATAGTCCTGCGAAGCGAAGTTGATCCCCTGGGCCGCCGCCAGCCCGTCGCCCTCGACCGTGGCCAGCGGGCCGGGTGGACCCGACAGCAGGCGCGCATAGGGCCAGACCCCGTGGCGCATGCGCAGCGCGCACCAGTCCTCGAGCGGCGCGGCGCGGCGCAGCAGGTCGGGGCCGCGCGGCTGGCGGTACAGGGCGACGTTGCCGCCCAGGGCGCCCGAGGCGGCCAGCGCATCCAGGTCGTGGGCGGGGTCAAACGGAATCGGTTCGTTCAGCAAGGTAGGCCTCCGGCACAAGAATGGGTGATTCGGTGTTCACGCAGGGATGAGCGGCGCGGCCTCGACCTGGCCCGCGAGCATGGCGGCGACCTCGCCGGGCGGCAGCGGCCGGGCGAACAGGTAGCCCTGGGCCGCATCGCAGCCCATCGCGCACAGGTCGGCGAGCTGTTCGGGCGTCTCGACCGCTTCCGCGATCACGTCCATGCCCAGCCGGTGCGCCATCGCGACGATGGCTTCGGCGATCGCGAACGAGCGCCCGCACTTGCCGGCGGCGGCGCCGGCGCCGAGCCGGCGCACGAACAAGCCATCCATCTTGAGGATGTCCACCGGCAGCTCGGACAGGTAGTTCAGGCTGGAATAGCCGGTGCCGAAATCGTCGATCGACACCACCACGCCGGCCTGGCGCAGCCCGTTCATGACGGTGCAGTTGCCCGCCAGGTCTTCGATCAGCATGCCCTCGGTGATCTCGAGGTCGAGGCAGTGCGCCGGCATCCCGGTCTCGCCGAGGATGGCCAGCACCCGCGCCGGCAGGCCGGGCTCCTTCAGCTGGCGCGCCGACAGGTTCACCGCGGTCTTGATCTCCGGCAGGCCGGCCGCGCGCCAGGCGCGGTTCTGCAGGCAGGCGGTGCGCAGCGCCCAGTCGCCAATCGGCACGATCATGCCGGTCTCCTCGGCCAGAGGAATGAAGCGGCTGGGCGCGACCCGGCCGTACACCGGATGTTGCCAGCGCAGCAGCGCCTCGACGCCCACCACGCGGCGCGTCACCAGGTCGATCTGCGGCTGGTATTCGAGGAACAGCTGGCCCTGGACCAGGGCCTCGCGCAGGCCGTTCTTCAGCGCCAGCCGCTCGCTCTGCGGCTGCACGGTGTCGCCCGAGTACACCTGCACGCTGTTCTCGCCCCAGCGCTTGGCCCCGCGCATGGCAATGTCGGCGCGCTTGAGCAGCGCATCGAGGTCGCAGTCGGCCGCCGGGTACAGGGCCACGCCCACCGCCCCCGTTACGAAGCACTCGCGTCCCGCCACGTTCAGCGGCAGGCCGAAGCGGTCGAGGATCTTCTCGGCCACCACCTGGGCGTCGGATTCGAAACTCAGGTCTTCCAGCAGCGCGATGAATTCGTCGCCACCCCAGCGCGCCACGGTGTCGGAATCGCGCAGGCAGCGCCGGACCGCCGCCCCCGCCTGGTTCAGCAGGTCATCGCCCGCCTCGTAGCCCAGTTCGTCGTTGATCTCCTTGAAGCCGTTGATATTCAGGAGCAGCAGCGCCACCAGGCGGCGGTTGCGGTTGGCCCGGTCCATCGCATGGCGCAGGCGGTCGCGCAGCAGGTTGCGGTTGAGCAGCCCAGTGAGCTGGTCGCACTGGGCGCCGTCGATCAGGCGCGCGGCACTGGCAGCCGACCGCTGTCCGCTCCCCTGCCCCGCCGGCCTGGCCACCACCGGCAGGTGCTCATCGTCGTCATGGCAGTGCACTCGGTTGCGCCCCAGCGACTTGGCCACGTACAGCGCCTCGTCGGCGCGCCCGATGGCCTGGGCCACGGCTTCGCCCAGCCGGTATTCGGCCACGCCGACCGACACCGTGAGCGTGATTTCGCTGCCGTTGTCGTGGCAGCGCAGGCCGGCGATCACGCGCCGCACGCGCTCGGCCAGCACCACCGCGTCCGGCGCCGGCGTCTCGGGCAGCATCAACAGGAACTCCTCGCCGCCGTAGCGCCCGAAGGCATCGGTACCGCGCACCTGGCCCTGCACCGCGTCGGCGAAGCTGCGCAGCACCAGGTCGCCGGCGGCGTGGCCATAGTTGTCGTTGATGCGCTTGAAGAAGTCGATGTCGAACAGGCACAGGCAGAACGGCCGGCCGTTGCGGTCGCTGCGCTCCTTCTCGCGGTCGATCAGGCCAAGCAGGAAGCGGCGGTTATGGCTGCCCGTGAGCTCGTCGCGGATCGCCAGCTCGTTGATGGTGGACAGGGCGCGCTGCAGCTTGACGAAGCCTTCGGTCTTGGTCAGTTCGAACAGCAGCACGAACACCAGCACCACCACGTACAGGCCGAGGTTGCAGATCAGGTGCAGCAGCGGCATGTCGAGATTCGGCGCCGGCGGCACGGCGCGGCCAAAGGCCGGCAGACCCCAGATGGCGGCGGCCGCGGCGCAGCTCATCGCCAGCCAGGACACCCCGCTGGCCACCCCGCCCAGGAACATGGCGACCACCGGCGCCGTGATTAGCCAGCTGGCGGTGGGCGCGTGGATGCCGCCCAGGTGCCAGGTCAGCCAGGTGAAATTGAAAAACAGCGCGCACAGGAACAGTTCGCGCGCCAGCGCGATGCTGCCGCTCAGGCGCAGGACCAGGGGGGCCATCAACATCACCACGCAGCAGGCCAGGATCTCGACCGCCGCCAGCTCGAGGCCGAGCAGCCAGTAGGCCAATGCGTACAAGGGTCCCGCGGTGGCCGCCATCAGGGCCGCGTTGACCACGTTCTCGGCGCGGGCCAGCACGCTGGCGTCCTGCCGCAGCCTGACAGGGACGAACAGGTGGGCCGCGTCCAGGTAACGCCCGCCCCACCGCCGCTCTCTGATGTCGCTCATCCGGGATTCCCATGCGCCACAGTCCAACAATGAGTGTAAGTAGGATATTTCCCGGAGGCTTTATTCTCGGACAGAAAGTCGCTGGAAACATCCGGGATGGATAGACTGCGGCGCAGGTATTTACGGGCCGGACCATGCGCCATACAATGTTACTAAGACAACTCCGGGGCAGTCTCAATGCCAACCCAGCAGTCTCCAGCACCCCTGCATGACATCATCGAGTCCGCCGTGGACCTGGCCAGGATCTGCCTGCGGATGGACGTGGCCTTCATCTCCGAATTCAAGAACGGCCTGCGCATCTTCCGCCACATCGCCGCCGACGGCGAGCTGCCGGTCCAGCCCGGCCATGCCGATCCTCTATCAGAAAGCTATTGCCAGCACATCATCGACGGATCGATCCCCTCGATTGTCGACGACAGCCATATCTATCCCATCCTCAAGCGCCTGGATTGCACCGAGGCCATGCGCATCCGCGCCCACCTGGGCGTACCGATCCGGCTATCGGACGGCTCGGTGTTCGGGACCTTCTGCTGCTACAGCCGCAGGCCGAGCGCGAGCCTGCGCGAGGTCGACGTCGAGGGCATGGCGCGCTTCGCCCGTTTGATCGCGGACATGCTGGAGCAACGGGTCCTGAGCGAGCGGGCGCGCGAAGAGGCCAGCCTGCGGCTGTCGGAGGTCATCGCCCGCCGTGCCCTCGCCATCGCCTACCAGCCGATCGTCGCACTGGCCGACGGCGCCATTCTCGGTTACGAGGCGCTGTCGCGCTTTCCGGCTGCTGCGGACAAGGGGCCGGCGCAGTGGTTCGATGACGCCCACCGGGTCGACAAGGGCAGCGAGCTGGAACTGCTGGCGATCGAGCTTGCCCTGGGCAGCCTGGCGCAGCTGCCGCCGAGTGCCTACCTGTCGCTGAACGTATCGCCGCGGACCATCCTCGACGGTTCGCTGGCAATGCGCCTCGGCGCGGCGCCGCTGGACCGCCTGGTGCTGGAAGTGACGGAGCACGCGCCGGTGGAGGAGTATGCGGCGATCGCGGCCAGCCTGGATGGCCTGCGCCGGGGCGGCCTGCGCCTGGCCATCGACGACGCCGGATCGGGCTATGCGAGCTTTCGCCACATCCTGCAGCTGCGGCCCGACATCATCAAGCTCGACCAGAGCCTGATCCGCCAGGTCGACCTCGATCCGGGACGGCGCGCACTCGCTGCGGCGCTGACCATGTTTGCCCGCGATACCGGCTGCGATGTGGTCGCGGAAGGGGTGGAAACGGATGCAGAGCTCGGCGTGCTGCGCGGGCTCGGCATCAAGGCAGGACAGGGTTACCTGTTCGGACGGCCGGCGCTGCAGAACTGAATCAGCCGCTCGCCTCGTCCAATGCTGCCTGGCGCTTGGCGTGGATGCCGTAGATGGTGCCCGGGGCATCCAGTTCGCGTTCGGCCATCGCGCGCAGTTCGTCATTGGCAAGGCCATCCAGCAGCGCACGACGGAGGGCATGGGCTTCGGTCTCGCGCTGCAGCCCACACAGTACGGCGATGGCGATGCGGACATCCTTGGTCAGGTTCGACAGCTCGGCGGCCAGCCTTGGCGCCTGCCGGCCAGGCGGAAACAGCGGCATCGACTGGGCATTCACATTCACGTCGCGCAGCAGTGCGAGCGGGTCGCCGCGGTAGCGCTCCCCGAGCGCGAAATCGCCTGCCTCGACAATTGCTTCCAGCATCCGGTACGCGTCGCGGCGCGCCAGGGCCGGATCCTTGGCTTCGAGTTGCAGGAACACCGCCCGGGTAGCGCCAGGATCCCCGAGCGTGCGGTTCATCTCGACCATCAGCGCTACACGATCGGCGCGCTGGAAGTGCATGGGGTCGTGAGGAGCGCTACCCACATGGTATTCACCTGCCAGCAGGCGCCGCGCCTGTTCGTCACGCGCCCGGGCCAGGGCCTCGGCCGCCGGCGGGTACTTCTCGATCAGCATCTTCCATTGGAACAGCGTCATGAAGTAGTCCGTGCGCGCCGGCGCAGGCAGCGCCTCGGTCGCGGCGTACAGCTCCTGCAGGTAAGCCAGCAGTTCGCCGTAGCGCTCTTCGGCGTCCAGCGTCTGCATGCGCTGCATCTGCGCCTGGATCTGTTCATCCATGTTTCAAGCCCGTTTGCTCAAACGCACGCGAAATCAGTCGTTCTTGACGACGATGCTCGGGAACTTGCTGGTCATGTCCTTGGCCTTTTCGGCCACCTTGACGGCGACCTTGCGCGCGATCTGTTTATAGATGCTGGCCACCGGACCTTCGGGATCGGCGACCACGGTCGGGCGGCCCGAATCGGTCTGCTCGCGGATCGACAGGGTCAGGGGCAGCTTGCCGAGGAAGTCGACACCGAAGTCCTGGCACATCTTCTCGCCGCCGCCTTCGCCGAAGATCGACTCGTGGTGGCCGCAGTTCGAGCAGATGTGGGTGCTCATGTTCTCGACCACGCCAATGATCGGAATGCCGACCTTCTCGAACATCTTGAGGCCCTTGCGCGCATCCAGCAGCGCGATGTCCTGCGGGGTGGTGACGATCACCGCGCCCGTGACCGGCACTTTCTGCGACAGCGTCAGCTGGATGTCGCCGGTGCCCGGCGGCATGTCGACGATCAGGAAATCGAGCTCGTTCCAGTTGGTCTGCTCGAGCAGCTGCTGCAGCGCTCCGGTGACCATCGGGCCACGCCAGACCATCGGCTCGTCCGGGTCGATCATGAAGCCGATCGAGGACACCTGCACGCCGTGGTTTTCGAGCGGTTCCATGGTCTTGCCGTCGCGGCTTTCAGGGCGCGCGTTAATCCCCAACATCATCGGCTGCGAGGGGCCGTAGATGTCGGCGTCCAGGATGCCGACGCTGGCGCCTTCCGCTGCCAGGGCCAGCGCCAGGTTGACGGCCGTGGTCGACTTGCCCACGCCGCCCTTGCCCGAGGCGACCGCAATGATGTTCTTCACGTTCGGCATGACCTTCAGGCCACGCTGGACCGCGTGCGACAGGATCTTGCTGTATACCTTCACGGTCACGTTGCCGATACCCGGCAGCGCGCGCACGCCGGCGACCACGCTGTCGCGGATAGACGCGACCTGGCTGGCTGCCGGATAGCCCAGCTCGACGTCGAGCGCGACGTCGTTTCCGCTGAGCTTGATGTTCTTGATGGATTTGGAAGAAACGAAATCCTTCCCGGTGTTAGGATCGATGACCGCCGACAATGCCGCCTTGACGTCGTTCTCTGTGATGCTCATGTGTTTCTCCAAGGTGATTGGGGCGAAGTGTAGCGCAAAATGCCGCGCACTTCTTGTTGCTTTGGCAAACCTCCGCATTACCCCCTGCGCATGTAGGGCCTTCGGCTGTTAAAATGCTTCTTTTCATATAACCACACACGCTTCGACCATGACCCGCAAGCTGTTCGTCACCACCGCCCTGCCCTACGCCAACGCTGCCTTCCATATCGGCCACATGATGGAGTACATCCAGGCCGACATCTGGGTCCGCTTCCAGCGAATGCAACGCGATAATGGTGTCCAGCGCCAGGTGCACTTCGTCTGCGCCGACGACACCCACGGCACCCCGATCATGATCGCCGCCGAAAAAGAAGGCATCACACCCCAGGAATTCGTGGCCAAGATCGCTGCCGGCCGCCCGCAGTACCTGAACGGCTTCCACATCGCCTTCGACAACTGGTATTCCACCGATTCGCCGGAAAACGTCGAACTGTCGCAGGGCATCTACCGTCAACTGCGCGACGCCGGCCTGATCGTCACCAAGACCGTCGACCGCTTCTACGATCCGGTCAAGGGCATGTTCCTGGCCGACCGCAATATCAAGGGCGAGTGCCCGGTCTGCCACGCCAAGGACCAGTACGGCGATAACTGCGAAGTCTGCGGCGCCGCCTACCAGCCAACCGAACTGATCAATCCGTTCTCGGTGTTTACCGGCTCGACCCCGATCCTGAAACCGTCGGAACAGTATTTCTTCAAGCTGTCCGACCCGCGCTGCTTCGCTTTTCTCAAAGAGTGGCTGAACACCCCGGGCCGCCTTCAGCCGGAAATGGTCAACAAGGTGTCGGAATGGCTGGGCGAATCCGGCGAAAAGCTGGCCGACTGGGACATTTCGCGCGACGCGCCCTATTTCGGCATCCCGATTCCCGATGCGCCGGGCAAGTTCTTCTACGTGTGGCTGGACGCGCCGGTCGGCTACCTGGCTTCGCTGAAGAACTACTTTTCAAAGAAGGGCATCGATTACGAGGGCTTCCTGAACGACCCGGCCGCCGAGCAGGTCCACTTCATCGGCAAGGACATCGTCTCCTTCCACCTGCTGTTTTGGCCGGCGATGCTGAATTTCTCGCACCACCCGATCATCGACAAGCTGAAGGTCGCGGTGCACGGCCACCTGACCGTCAACAACGAAAAGATGTCGAAATCGCGCGGCACCGGCATCTCGCCGCTGCGCTACCTCGAGCTGGGCATGAACCCGGAATGGCTGCGCTACTACCTGGCATTCAAGCTGAACGCGAAAGTCGAAGACCTGGACTTCAACGGCGAAGACTTCGTGGCCCGCGTCAATAGCGACCTGATCGGCAAGTACATCAACATCGCCAGCCGCTGCGCCGGTTTCATCGCCAAGAAATTCGACGGCAAGCTGGCCGACACGCTCTCTAGCAACGCCAAGGGCTGGATTTGCAAGGCCCTGATGAACGAGGGCGCCGAACGCCAGGCCAGCATCGCGGCCGCTTTCGAAGCGCGCGAGTACGGCCGTGCGATGCGCGAGATCATGGAGATCACCGACATCGTCAACCAGTACGTGGACGAGAACAAGCCCTGGCTGCTGGCCAAGGACGAATCGAAAACCGCCGAACTGCACGACGTCTGCACCACGGCGCTGATCCTGTTCCGCCAGCTGAGCATCATGCTGTCCCCGGTGCTGCCGCAAGTCGCTGCACGCGTCACCGAGTTCCTGGGCGATGGCGAACTGAGCTGGGCCGACACCCACGGCGCCGCCGTCTACGAGACCATGCTGGGCCGCACGATCGGCGCCTACAGCCACCTGATGCAGCGCGTGGATGCGAAGATGGTCGAGAACCTGTTCGACAAGCCTGCCGCACCGGCTGCCCCTGCCGTCGTGTCTGATGCCAGTCTCGCGGTGGCGGCGCTTTCCCCGGCGGAAGACGATGCGGCCGCACCGGCAGCCGGCGATATCGAAGCCTTGGCCCCGGAAATCTCGATCGACGACTTTACGAAGATCGACCTGCGCGTGGCCCGTATCGTCAATTGCGAACACGTGGAAGGCGCCGGCAAGCTGCTGCGCCTGACCCTGGACGTAGGCGAAGGCCGCTACCGCAACGTGTTCTCGGGCATCAAATCGGCCTACAAGCCGGAAGAGCTGGTCGGCAAGCTGACCGTCATGGTCGCCAACCTGGCGCCGCGCAAGATGAAGTTCGGCGTGTCGGAAGGCATGGTGCTGTGTGCCTCGGCAGCCGACGAGAAGGCCAATCCGGGCCTGTACCTGCTCGATCCGATGCCGGGCGCCACCCCGGGCATGCGCATTCGCTAAGCAATGCCAGCGGGCTTGCCCCTTGCGCAAGCCCGTCCCTGCCAGCCGCCAAAATCAAACTCGCGCTGATTCCCAGCGTTATAATGGCGTGTTTTTTCTGAAACTAGCGCCGCTGCGTTCACGCCGGCATGCCCTCTTCAGACCATACAAGATAGGTAGATAATAAGATGACCGAATTCACCCCTCTCCGCCATATCCCGGACGCCAATGTGTTCCGCAAAGGCGACGTCTTCGTCCTGTTCGGCGAACTGTTCGGCCGCGGCTATGTGAATGGCCTGATCGACGAGGCGCGCAAGGCGGGCATGACCATCGTCGGCATCACCGTCGGTCGCCGTGACGAGAGCGGCGCGCTGCGCGCCCTGACCGCGGAAGAACACGCGGAGGCGGAAGAGAAGCTGGGCGGAACGATCATCAATGTGCCCCTGATGGCAGGCTTCGACATGGACGCCCCGGAAGGCGAGCAGAATCCGACTGAACTGCTGGCGGACGTGAAGCTGAAGACCTGGCAGGACGACAAGCTGGACTGGGCAAAGATCGAGCGCTGCCGCGAAGCAGGCGTGCGCCGCTTCACCACTTCCGCCGCCCAGGCGATGGCTGAGATCGACAAGCTGATCCCGGAAGGCGCCAACGTCTTCTTCGCCCACACCATGGCCGGCGGCATCCCGAAGATCAAGGCCTTCCTGGCCATCGCCAACCGCATCTACAAAGGCCGCGGCGAGCGCTTCGAATCCTCGCGCGCCCTGCTCGACAGCGACCTGGGCAAGCTGATCCTGATGAACTTCGACGAAGTCACCGCCAATACCCTCAAGTACCTGATCGATGCGTCAAGCGCGATCCGCGAGCGCGTGAGCAAAGCCGGCGGCGAAGTCCGCTATACCGCCTACGGCTACCACGGCACCGAGATCCTGATCGGCGGCGAATACGTCTGGCAGACCTACACCAACTACACCCAGGGCTATGCCAAGATGCGCCTGGAGTCGATCGCCGAAGCGGCCTGGAAAGCTGGCGTCTACGCCACCGTGTTCAACTGCCCGGAAATCCGCACCAACTCCTCCGACATCTTCGTCGGCGTCGAGCTGTCGCTGTTCCCGCTCCTGACCGCCCTGAAGAAGGAAGGCGGCGGCGCCTGGGCCGAGCAGCAGTGGCAGATCTGCCAGGACCTGCTGGGCGAAGGCACCTCGCTGCAATCGCTGCTCGACAAGATCGAACAGTACAATAACGACGCGACCAGCGCCCACTTCCGCAACTTCGAGGCCTGGCCGATGGACAACACGCCGGCGCTGGCCGACGTCATGATCGGCACCTCGGAAGAGATCACCGGCCTGCACAAGGACAAGAAGGCCCTGATCACCGACCACCTGTCGAGCCTGGTGCTGGAAGGCGCGGGTCCCTTGATGTTCCACGGCGCGTCGGAAAAGATCGCCCCGGTGCTGTGGCTCAGCCACGACATCATCGCGCGCCAGCTGAACGAACTGCACAAGTAAACTTGACGTGAACGCTGCCGGGAACAAGAATCTGCCCGGCACCTTCCTTACCTCATTCTGGAAATCATGTTTTTCAAGAAACAACACTCGCTGTACGAATCCGAGCACACCAAGTTCATCAATGAACTGAAATCCAAGACCCCTGGCATGGAAGAGCGCCAGGTCGAAGGCCGCTCCCTGCTGTGGGACAAGGCCCCGCTGTCGCTGGACGAGCAGGAGCGCATCAAGCAGTCGCGCCTGCGCCAGCAGGCCTACCCGTACCAGACCAAGGTCTGAACCCGAGGGACCCGTCCTGATGCTGCCCGAGCAGGCGGCGCCGCAGTCGGAAGACGCGACGCCGGCCGATCCCCCGCAGGATGGGACGCCCCTGCCCCCTGACGACGCCCAGCTGGCCGACGCCCAGCTGAATGCTGCGGCCGATGCGGCCGAGGCTGCCATCGCACGCCTGTACGGCGAGCCGCTGACGCGCCTGCCGAACGACCTGTACATTCCGCCGGATGCGCTCGAGGTCTTCCTCGACGCCTTCGAAGGTCCGCTCGACCTGCTGCTGTACCTGATCCGCAAGCAGAACTTCAACATCCTCGACATCCCGATGGCGCAGGTGACCCTGCAATACCTGGAATACGTCGAGCAGATCCGCCAGCGCAACCTGGAACTGGCCGCCGAGTATTTACTCATGGCGGCGATGCTGATTGAGATCAAGTCGCGCATGCTGCTGCCCAAGCGCCAGGACGACGTGGTCGAGGACGTCGGCGACCCGCGCGCGGAACTGGTGCGGCGCCTGCTCGACTACGAGCAGATCAAGTCGGCCGCCGTGGCGCTGGGCGCCCTGCCGCAGGAAGGCCGCGACTTCGTGCGTCCCCAGCTGTTCGTCGAGCAGTCGCTCCAGCCCGCCCTGCCCGACGTCGATCCCTGGGACCTGCAGCGCGCCTGGCTCGATGTGCTGCGCCGCGCCAAGCTGACCCAGCATCACCGGATCAGCCGCCAGGAACTGTCGGTGCGCGAGCACATGTCGGCCATCCTGCGCACCCTGCAGTCGCAGCGCTTCGTCGAATTTTCCGAATTGTTCGCAGGCCAGCACACGATTCCGATCGTGGTTGTACACTTTGTCGCCATGCTCGAACTAGCGAAGGAAACCTTGATCGAGATCACGCAGGCCGAACCCTTCGCGCCGATCTATGTGCGCCTGGCCTATTCCCCGGCTTGATTGGCCGGTTACCTTATTAGCTTCTATTACCCATGAAAATCATTTCCTCCATCGACGACCTGCGCGACCAGCTGCACGGGCAACTGCGCACCGCCTTCGTGCCGACGATGGGCAACCTGCACGAGGGGCATCTCTCGCTGATGCGCCTGGCGCGCAGGCATGGCGACCCGGTGGTCGCCTCCATCTTCGTGAACCGCCTGCAGTTCGGCCCGAACGAGGATTTCGACAAATACCCGCGCACCTTCCAGGCCGACGTCGAGAAACTGGAAAAGGAAGGCGTCTACGTGCTGTTCGCTCCGACCGAGAAGGACATGTATCCGGAACCCCAGGAATACCGCGTGCGCCCGCCGGACGGGCTGGGCAACACCCTGGAAGGCGAGTTCCGCCCCGGCTTCTTCGAGGGCGTGTGCACCGTCGTGACCAAGCTGTTCTCCTGCGTGCAGCCGCGCGTGGCCGTGTTCGGCAAGAAGGATTACCAGCAGCTGATGATCGTCCGTAACATGGCGCGCCAGCTGGGCCTGCCCACCGAGATCATCGGCGCCGAGACCTACCGCGCCGACGACGGCCTGGCCCTGTCCTCGCGCAACGGCTACCTCTCCAGCGAAGAACGGGCGGAAGCGCCGGTGCTGTACCAGCAACTGAACGGCGTGGCGGAAGCGATGCGCGCCGGCGAGCGCGATCCGCTGGCCGTCGAGCGCCGCGCGATGGAGCACCTGGCCGCACGCGGCTGGAAACCGGACTATGTCTCGATCCGCAAGCGCATCGACCTGCAGGCGCCGAGCGCGGCCGACCTGGAAGCCGGCACGCCGCTGGTGGTACTGGCTGCGGCCAAGCTGGGCAATACGCGCCTGATCGATAACCTGGAGATTTGAGGTAGCACTTAGCAAACTTTGCTTGCGAAATTGCAATACCGGTAAGACTGGCTTTATACTTGACGCGCGCGGCAACTGCTCACTGCATAGCCGCGCCTAACCAAGGACTCCGCCGTGAACGAAACCGCCGCTCCCCTCAACCGCAAGGGCCCGCCGAAGCAGTCGGATGCGCTCAGCCGCATCGGCAGCACCGCCGAGCCGCATGAAATGCGCGACCCGTTCGACATCGGCGAAGCGCTGACCGCCCTGTCGCTGTCCGGCGAACCGGTCACCGTGTTCCCGGCCGGCTGGATCGAACCGCTGATGGCGCGCATCGAGTCGGTCGATCCGGAACTGCCCCATTTCGTGCTCGATTTCTCGGGCAGCGAGCGCCCGCCGGCCGGCAAGGCCACCCTGGTAGCTTCGCTCGGCGGCAACGCCAAGCTGCAGTTCGACCTCGACCAGTCCTGGAAGCCGACCCCGGACAACCGGATGCACGTGGCGGCCGAATTCCCGCCGTCCTGCCTGGTGCTGAACCGCCGCGCCGCACGCCGCGTCGAGACCCCGGTGGGCGTGCACTACATGGCGAGTTTCCGCGTCAAGGGCACCCAGGTCGAGCTGCCCCTGTACGACTTCTCCCAGGGCGGCGTCGGCCTGCGCGCCACGCCGGAACAGTGCTTCGGCCTGCATGTGGGGAAAAAGCTGGAAGGCGTGCGCCTGGAGCTGGGGCCGAACCTGGTGGTCATGGCCGACCTCGAAGTGCGCCTGCTGCGACCCTTCCGCACCTTCCTGCTGGGCGAGCAGGTGCAGGTGGGCTGCAGTTTTGCGAGTATTTCGATGGAGCTGCAGCAGACGCTGGAGAAGTTTGTGACGACGGGGGCGGTGGAGCGGCGCGCTACGGCGCGGTGATGCGCTAGCGGTTACGGAACGAACTTGGGCGGAACAATGCCAGTGGCATTGTTCCGGCCTTCGCCGGAACGACGGTTTTCAGTCAACGGTGTAGAAACCGCTGCCTCTGCTTAACCGAAACGGAATCGACGTCATCCCGGCGCAGGCCGGGATCCAAGGTGCTTTAACCTCTACGCCGCCACGCTCTGCGCCCACGCCAGCGCCGACAAATGCGCCTTGTTCACATCCAGCGGACTGATATCGAGCGACTCCGCCAGCGACGCCACCAGATTGGAATTGAGCTCGCAGGCCTCGGCCAGCGCCAGGTAGGGCCCGTACTTGCCCTCGCGCCCGATCAGCGCCCTGACCACCTCTTCCGGCAGCGGCACCGTCTCCAGCACTTCCATCATCGGCAGGCCCAATAGACGGTCGAGCAGCGAGAACATGCCGGCCACGAACAGGTTCTCGGCCTCTCCGCGCAGCGCCTTCATGCCGAGCAGCTCGGCCAGGCGGCCGCGCACCACCGCGGTTTCCATCAGCACCGGCGAGAAGCCGCTGGTGCTGGCGGTGGCCAGCAGCAGCACCAGCCAGCGGTACAGGGGCGCGTAGCCCATCAGGGCGATGGCCTGGCGCAGCGACTCTACCCGCCGCGCCGCGCCGAAGCCGGCCGAGTTGATGTAGCTGAGCAGCTTGTAGGTCAGCGCCGGATCGCGCTTCAGGACGTTCTCGATCTTCGGCACGTCCTCGTTGTTCTGCACCATCTGCATCAGCTGCAGGATCGTGCTCTGAGTCGGGTTCATGCCCTTGACCGGATTGCCCGGACGCGGGGTCAGGTGCAGCTTGCCGACAAAGGAATCGAGGCCGAGCGCGGCGCAGGCGTCGAAGTCGGCCCAGGTCGCAACCGGACGGCCCACCATGCGCACCGCGGCGTTCTTGGCGGCGGCATAGGTGCGTGCCTGGGTGGAGACGTCGGCGCCGGCGAACTGCACCTCGACATAGGAGGCATAGGGCGACAGGTTGCGGCCCAGCAGGTTCAGGTCAGCCCCGCGAATCGACACCCCGACGCCGCCCACGCGCACCGCCTGCACGGCAGCGCGCACATCGGGATCGGTCAGGCGGCGGATGTTGAGGGTGAGGACGGTCTTTTCCGGCGGCAGCGCATGCAGCGCATCCAGCGAGAGCATCTCCGGGACGGCATCAAGGAACAGGAGCTTGTCGCGCAGCAGCCAGCCATGCTCGGCATGGTTGACATGCTCGGCGACGAAGCCGACCAGGTCTTCCAGCTCCTTGTCGGTTGCCACCTTGCCGTCGTGGTGCTGCCACGACAGCTCGTAGCCGATGACGCGCTGCTTGGGATCAAGCAGCGGTTCACGAACGATGAAATTGGTTTGGTGCATGTGGGCGCGGAGTAGAAACTGGACGAGCACGCGGCCCGGCGTGCATCAAAAACCGAGACTGTCGAGCAGGTCGTCGACCTGGCCCTGGTCGGCTACCACTTCGCTCTTGCCTTCCGGGTTGATCTGCGGACCGTTCAGCAAGCCGTTGTCCAGCTCGCGCTTGATCTCGCTCGGGGCGAAATCGATCAGCACCTGCACCAGCTGCTTCTCGAGGTTCTGGGCAATGCCCGTGATGCGGCCGATCACCTGGCCGGTCAGATCCTGGAAGTCCTGGGCCATCATGATGTCCATCAGCTGGCTGCGGGTGGCAGCGGCGCCGATGCGCGACTCGTTCAGGCCGGCGATCGTACGCTGCGCCAGCGCACGCCACTCGGCGTCCGACGCACCCTTGTCCAGCAGCGCCTGCCAGGAGCCGGCCAGCTCGCTCGACCGGGTCTCGATCGCGTCCTGCACGGGACCGGCGGTGTCGGTGGCGTCCAGCACGCGCTTGGCGGCCTGTTCCGACAGGCGGGCAACATAGTCGAGGCGGTCGCGCGCATCGGGGATGTCGCTCGCCGCTTTCTCGATCAGCTTGTCGAGGCCCAGACCGCGCAGGTTTTCGTGCAATGCGCGGGTCATGTGGCCGATCCGGCTCAGGACCTCCTCGTGGGAGCCTTCCACCTGGACAGCAGTCTGCTCCATCATGTCAGCCCTTGTCCATCTTTTCGAAGATCTTGTTGAGCTTCTCGTCCAGGGTGGCGGCCGTGAACGGCTTGACCACGTAGCCGCTGGCGCCTGCCTGTGCGGCCGCGATGATGTTTTCCTTCTTGGCTTCGGCGGTCACCATCAGCACCGGCAGCTTGGCCAGCGCGGGATCGGCACGAATATTCTGCAGCATGGTCAGGCCGTCCATGTTCGGCATGTTCCAGTCCGAGACCACGAAGTCGAACTGCTCGCTGCGCAGCTTGGCCAGGCCCATCACGCCGTCTTCCGCTTCGTCGACATTGGCATAACCCAGTTCTTTCAACAGATTCCGGACGATGCGACGCATCGTCGAGAAATCGTCAACAACCAGAAAACGCATCTTTGGATCAGCCATGAATTACTCCGTTTTGAAACTTGTACTTTGGTTTAGTGGATGGAGACTGCAACAGCCTCCAGAATAGCATTTTTGTTGCCGTACGGCGATAAAATGGCAGCAATACAACCGCATCCGGATCAAACACGCAACGCTCGGCTGCCTTGCAGGGCCAGGTGCTCGAGCACCATGCGCGGCAAAGCCTGCAAACTGCCCGTTTCGTGAGCAGCGCCGATGGCAATCGCTTCGCGCGGCATGCCGAACACGACACAGCTCGCCTCGTCCTGCGCGAAATTGTGCGCTCCGGCATTGCGCATGTCCAGCATGCCCGCGGCGCCGTCCTTGCCCATGCCGGTCAGGATAACACCAACGGCGTTCTTGCCCGCCGCCTCGGCCGCGCTGCGAAACAGCACGTCCACCGAGGGCCGGTGCCGGTTGACCGGCGGGCTTTGTTCGATCTTCGTCATGTAGTTGGCGCCCGAACGCGTAAGCAGCAGGTGCGAATGCCCGGGGGCGATATAGGCGTGGCCCGGCAGTACCCGCTCGTTGCCCTGCGACTCGCTGACACTGATCTTGCACAGCGAATCGAGGCGCTTGGCGAAGGAGCTGGTGAAGCCTTCCGGCATGTGCTGGGCGATCAGGATGCCCGGGCAGTCCGAGGGCATCTGCATCAGGAATTCGCGGATCGCCTCGGTGCCGCCGGTGGAGGCGCCGATGATGATCAGCTTTTCCGAGGAGATGAGCGGGCTGCGCAGCGCCGACAGCTGCGCCGTGGGCACCGCGCCCGGCACCGCGCGCTTGATGCGCGCGCGCGAGGCTGCGCGGATCTTGTCGGCGATGAGTTCCGTGTATTCGCGCATCCCGGTCTGGATCGAGATCTTCGGCTTGGTCACGAAGTCGACGGCGCCCAGTTCCAGCGCCCGCATCGTGATTTCCGAGCCGCGCTCGGTCAGCGAGGACACCATCAGCACCGGCATCGGGCGCAGGCGCATCAGCTTTTCCAGGAAGTCCAGGCCGTCCATCTTCGGCATCTCGACGTCGAGCGTGAGCACGTCGGGGTTGTGGCGCTTGATCAGGTCGCGCGCGACCAGCGGATCGGGGGCCGTGGCCACCACTTCCATGTCCGGTTGCGAGTTGACGATTTCGCTCATCACGCTGCGGATCAGCGCAGAGTCGTCGACGATCAGTACCTTGATTGTCATGAGTCGTCCCTTTCAGGTCTTTATTGTTATTTAGAACTGGGGCAAACGCGTCAGAACAGGTCGATGTCGCCGCCGACCGGCTCGACCTTGAGCCGCTTGGCGTAATCGAGTTCGCGTTTTGCCAGCGTGTCGTTCTGGGTCTGCATCAGCTTCTTCACCAGCACCTTGCCGGTCTTCGGGAAGAAGTACACCTTGCGCGGATAGATGTCGTTCAGGTCCGAGGCCAGCACCGGGATGCGCTCGGTCTTCAGGAAATCCATCACGAAGGCCGCGTTGCGCTCGCCCACGTTCATCGCCGTGAAGCCGCGCAGCACCGCGCCGCCGCCGAATACCTTGGCTTCCAGGTGCTCGCGCCGCGCGCCGGCCTTGAGCAGGTCGTTGATCAGGATCTCCATGGCGAAGCTCCCGTAGCGCATCGAGGCCGACACCGGGCTGCTGCCGTCGCCGCCGTCGGGCAGCATGAAGTGGTTCATGCCGCCCAGGCCCGTGATGCGGTCGCGGATGCAGGCCGACACGCAGGAGCCGAGCACCGTCACGATCAGCATGTTCTTGCCGGTGTAGTAGTACTCGCCCGGCAGGATCTTGGCCGCGTCGCAGTCGAAGGTGCGGTCGTAGTAGACGTTGGTGGCGAACTGGTTGTTCATGTCGGTATCAGCGGCGCGCGGCCTGGTCGAGCTCGTACACCGTCTTGCCGCGCAGGCGCAGCGCATCCGACACGTACAGGAAGTTTTCGGAGTGCCCGGCAAACAGCAGGGCGTGCGGCTTCATCAGGGGCACGAAGCGCGCCAGGATGCGGCGCTGGGTGTCCTTGTCGAAGTAGATCATCACGTTGCGGCAGAAGATCGCGTCGAACTGTCCCTGTACCGGCCACTCGCCCGCCAGCAGGTTGAGCTGGCGGAAGCTGACCAGCTGGCGCAGCTCCGGCCGCACCCGCGCCATGCCAGCGTTGGCGCCCTTCCCTTTCTGGAAGAAGCGCTTGAGGCGCTCTGCGCCCACCTTGTCGACGCGGTCCATCGGATACACGCCGTTCTCGCCGGTGGCGAGCACGTTGGTGTCGATGTCGGTGGCCACGATCTGCACTGGCGGGGTGAGCGTGTTGAAGGCTTCGCAGGCCGTCATCGCGATCGAGTACGGCTCTTCGCCGGTGGACGCGGCCGAGCACCAGATGGTGAGCGGCGCGCCGTCACGGCGGCGCAGGGCCTGCAGGTGCTCCGCCAGCAGCGGGAAGTGGTGGGCCTCGCGGAAGAACGAGGTCAGGTTGGTGGTCAGCGCATTGGTGAAGGACTCCCACTCGCTCGCCATGCGGCCGGCCTCGAGGTCGTCGAGGTAGCGCGCGAAGGACTGGATCCCGGTCGCGCGCAGGCGCCGCGCCAGGCGCGAGTAGACCATCTCCTGCTTGCTGTCGGCCAGCGAGATGCCGGCGCGCTGGTAGATCAGCGCGCGGACCCGTTCGAAATCACTGCGTGTGAAGTCGAATTCCTTGACCGTATCGGTTCTTTGCTGCGGCACTTGCTTGCCTCTTTCTTGCTGTGCGCCCGGTCGCCCGGGCTTTCCCATTTCCTGATGCTCGTGCCGGAACCGGTGGAGCGGTGGCTTACGCCGCCAGCTTGTCCATCAGGCCCATCTCGCTCGACGACATCAGCTTGTCGATGTCGACCAGGATCAGCATGCGCTCGTCCACGGTGCCCAGGCCGATCATGTAGTTGGTGTCGAAGGCGGTGCCCATTTCCGGGGCCGGCTTGATCTGGTCCGGGGTGAGCGTGGTCACGTCCGACACGCTGTCAACCACCATGCCCATGATGCGGCCCGCGATGTTCAGGATGATCACGACGGTGAACTGGTCGTACACCGGAGTGCCCAGCTTGAACTTGATGCGCATGTCCACCACCGGGATGATGATGCCACGCAGGTTGATCACGCCCTTGATGAATTCCGGTGCATTGGCGATGCGGGTCACCGCTTCGTAGCCGCGGATTTCCTGCACCTTGAGGATGTCGATGCCGTATTCCTCGGAGCCGAGGGTGAAGGCCAGGAATTCGCTGCCCGCGCCTTCGTTTGCGCCTTCCAGCGGCTTGTTGTTCTGTACAGTAGACATGTTCACGTCCTTGGTTGGTAATGATTAAACGGTTGCGTCGTCGAGCAGCTGGCGCGAGGATCGCACCAGCGCAGCCACGTCCAGGATCAGGGCGACGCCGCCGTCGCCCAGGATGGTGGCGCCCGAGATGCCGGCCACCTTGCGGTAGTTCGCTTCCAGATTCTTGACCACCACCTGCTGCTGCCCCACCAGTTCGTCGACGAACAGCGCGGCCTTCTTGCCTTCGGTCTCGAGGATCACCACGATGCCTTCGCTCGGGTCGGTGATGCGCGGCGTGATGTCGAACATCTGGTACAGCGGGATCAGCGGCAGGTATTCGCCGCGCACCTTCAGCACACGCCCACGGCCGGCGATGTCGCGGATATCTTCCGCAGTCGGCTGCAGCGACTCGACCACGAAAGACAGCGGCAGGATGTAGATCTCGTCGCCGCTCCTGATCGACATGCCGTCCAGGATGGCGAGCGTCAAGGGCAGCGAGATCGAGATGGTGGTGCCGAAGCCGCGTGCGGAGCGGATGTCCACGGTCCCGCCCATCGAGGCGATGTTGCGCTTGACCACGTCCATGCCCACGCCGCGGCCGGACACGTCGGTCACCTGCTCGGCGGTCGAGAAGCCCGGCGCGAAGATCAGCTGCCAGACTTCTTCGTCCGTCATGTTCGGCGATACCGCCAGGCCGTTCTCGCTGGCCTTGGCCAGGATGCGGTCGCGGTTCAGGCCACCGCCGTCGTCCGACACTTCGATCACGATGTTGCCGCCCTGGTGGCCGGCCGACAGGAACAAGCGCCCTGCTTCCGACTTGCCGGCAGCCACACGCGCGGCCGGCATCTCAATGCCATGGTCGATCGAGTTGCGCACCAGGTGGGTGAGCGGATCGACGATGCGCTCGATCAGGCCCTTGTCCAGTTCCGTGGCGGCGCCGTTGGTGATGAAGTCGACCTTCTTGCCGAGCTTCGACGCCAGGTCGCGCACCATGCGCGGGAAGCGCGAGAACACGAAGTCCATCGGCATCATGCGGATCGACATCACCGCTTCCTGCAGCTCGCGGGTATTGCGGCCCAGCTGGCTGATCGAATTGAGCAGGCGCTCGTGCGCCATCGGGTCGAGGTTGCCGCTGCGCTGCTCGAGCATGGCGTTGGTGATCACCAGTTCGCCGATCAGGTTGATCAGCTGGTCGACCTTCTCCACCGAGACCCGGATCGAGGACGATTCGGCATGCGGATCCTTCTTGGCTGCGGCCTTCTTCTCGGCGGCCAGCTCGGACAGTTCGATCGGGTCCGGGCGCGTTTCTTTCACCGGCGGCGGCGCGGCTTCGCTGCCGATGCCGGCCGCGGCGCGGATCTGTTCGATCGGCTGGAAGAAGCCGTAGCCGCGCTCGTCGTCCGACAGTTCGTCTTCCCTGGCCGCGCCCGCCTCGCCCTCGTCGTCGAAGTCGAAGAAGCCGTAGCCCTGCTGCTCTTCGATGCGCTTGCGTTCGGCCGCCTCGATGGCGCGCTGCTCCGGCGTCAATGCCGGGGCCTCGAAGATCTTCAGGTCTTCCGGGTCGAGCACGAAGGAGCAGATCGCGATGATGTCGTCCAGGCTCTCGTGGGTAGTAATGATGATGGCGCTGCGCCCGCCCTCGAGCGGCGTGACCTTCACGCGGCCCATCAGGCCGAGTTCATCGACCAGGGCGCTGATGTCGCGCTGCTCCACCGGCGGCAGTTCGATCTTGTAGCGGTGCGCGCCCTCGGTGGGGTGATGGTTCTTGGCGTCCGCCGTGAGGTAGGACGGCGCCACCACCGGCGCCTGCGGCACCAGGCCCTCGGCCAGGTCGTGCAGCACCATGCGCACGTTGGCGACCGCTTCCTGGTCGACACTGGCGCCGTGGCGGTGGCCGTCGAGCTGCATCTTGAGGCTGTCCTTGGCCGCCAGGAAGGCGTCCACGTGGTTCGAGGTCAGCGCCATCTCGCCCTTGCGGATGCGGTCCAGCAGCGACTCGAGCACGTGCGTGACTTCGCTCATGTCGGTGAGGCCGAAGGTCGATGCCCCGCCCTTGACGGAATGGGCGGTGCGGAAGATGGCGTTCAGGTCTTCCGGGTCCGGCGCTGCCACGTCGACGCCCAGCAGCAGCCGCTCCATTTCGGCGAGCAGTTCCTCTGCCTCGTCGAAAAAGACCTGGTAAAACTGGCTGATGTCGATCGTCATGATGAAATCCGTGTAATGTCCTGATGCGTCACCGCGATTGGCACGCCAATCAGCCGATGACTTTCTTGACGACCTCGATCAGGCGCTGCGGATCGAAAGGCTTGACCAGCCAGCCGTTGGCGCCGGCGGCGCGGCCCTTGGCCTTCATCTCGTCGGACGACTCGGTGGTCAGCATCAGGATCGGGGTCTTGGCGTAGGTCGGCAGCGTGCGCAGGGTCTTGATCAAGGACAGGCCGTCCATGCGCGGCATGTTCTGGTCGGTCAGCACCAGGTCCACGCCCTGCAGCTTCGCCTTCTCGAGGCCATCCATGCCGTCGACCGCCTCCACGACGTTGTAGCCGGCGGCCTTCAGGCTGAAGGCCACCATCTGGCGCAGCGAACTGGAATCGTCGACCGCGAGAATCGTTTTTGCCATGTTTTGCTCCTGCTGTTTTAATCCCGGACTGTTCCGGTTGAATGTTGAGTGGCTAAATAGTTGTGGCCAGCGGACTCAGAAGAGCTCGATGTCCCCGCTTTCGAGATGATGCTGGTCCACCGACTTGCGCAGCATGCTGCGCAGCTCGAGCGACTGGATCGCCAGCGCCATGCTGACCTTTCCCAGGCGTTCGACGATTTCCTCGCTGTCGGTCTCGGGCGCGATTTCCGCGCCGTGTTCGCTGAGCGTGCCGAGGAATTCGCGCAGCCCGGCCACGCGGCGCAGGGTGCGGTCGATCAGCTGGCTGGTCATGTCCTGGAACTGCATGCTGGTGATCGCCGTGTTCACGTGCTGGCCGATCTCGCCCGACATGTCTGCCAGGTTCGCACTGTCTTCCGCGCTCGGCGTCTCGCCCGCCAGAAGGCGGTTGATCGCTTCCTGGCGCGCGCCGACGGCGGTGTGGATCGCCATGAAGCTGCTGGTCAGCTTGTCGATGGCTTCTTCCAGCAGCAGTTCGGTCTGCAGCAGATCGGTCTCGACTTCATTCAGGTGGCGCCGCCCGTGGATCGCCACCCCGGACAGGAGGCGCTTCACGTGCGAGCCCAGTATCTTTTTTCTTTTCATTCGGGTCCTCCTGTCCTGGCTACTTCGTGCCGGCCGGCGTACCGGCGGGCGGCGTACCGCCGGCGGCGGCGACCGCCTCGGCCGCTGCCGCGGGTTGCTGCGCCGGCACCTCGAGGTTCGCGGCGTCGCGCTGGACGGCTTCCTCGGTGCGCTTGTTCATCACGATGATGCTGATGCGCCGGTTGATCGGGTTGAACGGATCGGTGCGGTCGAGCGGCGCGGCCGAGGCCAGGCCCACCACGCGCAGCACCTTGTCGTCGCCCAGGCCGCCGCGCACCAGTTCGCGGCGCGAGGCGTTGGCGCGGTCGGCCGACAGTTCCCAGTTGCTGTAGCCGGCATCGCTCGGATACGGCGTCGAGTCGGTATGCCCCGACAGGCCGATCTTGTTCGGTACTTCGTTCAGGACCATGCCGATCACGTTCAGGATGTCCTTGGTGTACGGCTGCAGATCGGCCCTGGCCAGGGCGAACATCGGGCGGTTCTGCTCGTCCACGATCTGGATGCGCAGGCCTTCGCTGGTGATGTCGAGCAGCAGCTGGTTCTTGTATTTCTTCAGCAGCGGGTTGACCTCGATGACCGATTCGATCTTCGATTTCAGCGACTGCAGGCGGTCGGCTTCGGCTTTTGCCACCTGCGCCTTGGCCGCTTCCAGGTTGTAGGTCTTCGAAGTCGGGTCGATATCGCCTTTCTTGACCTGGCCGTTGCGGCGGGTCAGGTCGGTGCCGCCGCCCTTGATCACGGACGAGGCATCGCCCGCGCCCGAGCCGCCGGACATCGCCACCTTCAGCGGCGTCTTGAAGTATTCCGAGATGCCTTCCAGGTCACCCTTGGCGGTCGAGCCGAGCAGCCACATGAGCAGGAAGAAGGCCATCATTGCGGTCACGAAGTCGGCGTACGCGATCTTCCAGGCGCCGCCGTGGTGGCCACCGGCCACCTTCTTGATGCGCTTGACGACGATGGGACGCATGTTGTCGTCAGCCATGGTCCCCTCGTCTGTGCTGGTTGATCGGATG
Source organism: Massilia sp. IC2-477 (assembly GCF_020707265.1). GTDB lineage: Bacteria > Pseudomonadota > Gammaproteobacteria > Burkholderiales > Burkholderiaceae_D > Telluria. Next base: position 29,180 of record NZ_JAJFEQ010000013.1, on the reverse strand, counting down.
AAGCGGCATCACGGCTTACTTCTTCTTCTTGATGTGCTCTTCGAGCTCGGCGAAGCTCGGGCGCTCGGTCGAGTACAGCACCTTGCGGCCGAATTCGACGGCCAGCGCCGGCGCGTAGCCGTTCAGGCTCGCCAGCAGGGTCACCTTCACGCACTGGAACATCTTGGTCGATTCTTCCAGCTTCTGTTCCAGCACGTTACCCAGCGGGGAGACGAACGCATAGGCCAGCAGGATGCCGAGGAAGGTACCGACCAGCGCCTTCGCGATCAGGATGCCCAGTTCGGCCGGCGGCAGGCCCACCGACTCCATGGTGTGGACCACGCCCATCACGGCCGCCACGATACCGAAGGCCGGCAGGCCGTCGCCCACTTTGGCGATCACGTGGGCCGGGATCGCGCCTTCGTGGTGGTGGGTCTCGATCTCGTTGTCCATCAGGTTTTCGATCTGCATCGCGTCCATGTTCCCCGACACCATCAGGCGCAGGTAATCGGTCATGAATTCGATGATGTGGTGGTCGGCCAGCACCGCCGGATACTTGGAGAACAGCGGCGAGGCTTCCGGCGCTTCGATGTCGCCTTCGATCGACATCAGGCCTTCCTTGCGCACTTTCGACAGCACGTCGAACTGCAGCGCCATCAGCTCCATGTACATGTCCTTGGTGTACTGCGAGCCCTTGAAGATGCTCGGCAGGGCTTTCATAGTCGCCTTCACCGACTTCATCGTGTTACCGACGAAGAAGGCGCCCGCGGCCGCACCGCCGATCATCAGGAGCTCGAGCGGCTGCCACAGCGACGCGATGTGGCCGCCGGACCAGACGAAGCCGCCGAACACGCAGGCGCAGACGACGATGTAACCAATAATGACTAACAAGGGAATTCCGCTCCAGATAAGCCGGGAATGGACCGTCCGGCTGGCTCTATCAAAATAGTGATTTCAAGCAAAGTTGACGCAAGGAACCACTCTAGCCGGAGAACGGCCCAGCGGCAAGCAAAAAGGCCGGTTTTGTCGCCTAAAAGTGCCAGATATGGAGGGCGGGGCCGCCCTCTGTGGGATAGACGGTACGGTTCGGTAAACGATCGTCAATGCCGAATTCGTAACTGACAAGCAGCGCGCCCGGCCGCATTTCACCTTTGGCCTTGCGCCACAGGGCGTCCATGGCGGCCGGCGACAGGTAGGCGAACACCAGGTCGTAGTCGGCAAAATCGAGGCGGTGATAGTCGCCGCGGATGAAACGCGCCCGGCTTCCGCTCAGGCGTGCGCGCAGGCTGCTTACCAGCCAGGGCAGCGGCGCCAGCTCGATCCCCGTCGCTTCGACGCCGGGGCGGCGCGCCATGTCCAGCACCAGCCCGCCCAGGCCGCTGCCGATATCGATCACCCGCGCCTTCCCCTCCGGCAGCAGGCGCGCCACCTCCTCCCACACGCGCCGGTTGGACGGGTAGTACGGCACCTGGGTCCGGTAGGTCGACCAATAGAGGAGAAGCAGGAACAGGAACACGGCCAGGAAGACCGGCGGCGGGATGTCCAGGCGGGAGGCGCCGACGAGCGCCAGCGGGAACAGGAAGCCAATCGGGCGCCACCAGGCGGCCAGGCCGCGCCACCACGTCAATACAAGCGCGAAGACGCCCTGCAGCAGCGCGACGCCGGCATAGGACATCGGGATGCCGCTGCTGGCCAGCAGCCAGGTCGCGCTCAATGTCAGCGGAACGGCGGCGACCTGCAGCAGCAGGGCCGCGACGGCAGGCTTCACTCGCCGCCGTTGGCCGCAGCTTCTTTGGCCTTGCGGGTCTTGCCGGCGCGCGAAGGCATGTGGCACAGGCCGCACAGGTAGCCGGCGTTCAGATCGAGGGAGTTGACGACGAACTTGCCCTGGCATTTCTGGCAGGAGGCCAGCACCAGCATATTGCTCTGGAAGAAACGTACCAGGGTCCAGGCGCGCGTGAGCGAGAGCAGCGGCTCTTCGCCCGGCTCGGGTGGCATCTGTTCGAGGTAGAGTTTGTACGCCTTCATCACCGCCTGAATGCCGGTAGCGCCGGCATGCTCGACCAGGAAGTTATGGATATTGATGAAGAGCGAGGAATGGATATTCGGCTGCCAGGTCAGGAACCAGTCGGTCGAGAACGGCAACATGCCCTTGGGCGGAGAGACGCCCTTGAGTTCCTTGTACAGCTTGAGCAGGCGCTCGCGCGACAGCGAGACTTCGGTTTCGAGCAGCTGGAGGCGCGCCCCCAGGTTGATCAGTTCGATCGCAAGCTGGATTTCCTGGGCTTCCGAAACGACGCTTTTCTTGCTCATGTGCTGCTCCCGCCTGTGTTACTTCTTGATGGGCGATCCCGACGGGACCGCGTCTGGCAGGATTTTATACGATCTCTTCCACAGGCTGGCCGGCCATCAGGATGGCGGCGTGCGACTGGGCCAGGCTGCGTTCCTTGGTGTGGCTGGTCAGCATCGACAGGATGGCGGTGTCGTCGAAGCGGAAGCGGGCCAGCATCATGTTGCCACTTGCCAGTTTCAGGATCTGGGCGTTGCTCATGCCTTCGATCAGCTCGGCGATGTCGGCGGAGATGCCGAGACGGAAGATAGCGGTGACTTTGTCGGCGCGGATCATTTGCTGGGCCAGCATCAGGTAGCTCAGGTTCGCGTCGCGGATTTCAGCCATCATGTCGTTCATCGTCATTTTCTATCTCCGGGTTCCGTTGGTTCGGCGACTTGCGTGTTGCCGATGAGATAGATTCTGACCGTGGGGCAACTTTTGAGGAATTGGACAAAGTCTGTATTTTTCGTCCGGGAACGACTGACGTGACCCGTAGGAGTTTGTCTGACAAACCCGCTTGGATCACTCTGGCGCCCCTATGAAGAAGGGGCTTGGGAAGGTGCCGGGAAACCGGCCAAATTGTGGTGCGCGACGCTGCTTCTGTCGTGCGCTTGATACGGTTTACGTCAAGCTTTTGGAGAACTTTAGGGTTTTCGCAAAATATTTTTTCAATCTTTTGCTGCCCTCTCCACTCTCTTAACGGAGCGTCCGGTAGGAACTTTAGGGTTTTTTGAAAATATTTTTCAAGACCCTTTACCGCGCTTCTGGAAAGGGTAACGGCAGGGGGTTGGGGAACTTTAGGGTTCTTGAGAAAAAATTTTGAATTTTTTTTGCGCTCGCCAAAACTTATCGTAAAGTCAACAAAAGAGGACGGCGGCTACTGGAACTTGCTACACTGCGAGACTGACAAAAGCTTCAAGCTTCGACTGATCCAAGGCGCTGCATGGATGCCAGCCCGGTCCTGGCCATCCTGCGCGCGCTGCCCCACAAGGAAATTTAATGAGTACCCAGATTACCCGCGCCGACTGCGTCGCGCGCGACCAGCAGGATCCCCTGCGCATGCTGCGCGAGCGCTTCGATTTGCCCGACGGCGTCATCTACCTGGACGGCAATTCGCTCGGCGCCCGCCCGAAAGCCGCATCGAGCCGTGTCCACGAGGTGGTGGCGCGCGAATGGGGCCAGGACCTGATCAAGAGCTGGAACACGGCTGGCTGGTTCGAGCTGCCCAAGCGCCTGGGCGACCGCCTGGCGCCGCTGATCGGCGCGAAGGCAGGCGAGGTGGTGGTCACCGACACCACCTCGCTCAACCTGTTCAAGGCCCTGGCTGCGGCCCTGCAGATCCAGGCGTCCGGCCCGAACGCGGCCCGCCGCACCATCGTCACCGAACGTAGCAACTTCCCGACCGATATCTATATGGCGGAAGGCCTGGCCCAATGGCTGGACCGCGGCTACCAGGTGCGCCTGGTCGACTCGGTGGACGAGATCCCGGCCGCGGTGGACGCCGACTGCGCCGTGCTGATGCTCACCCACGTCAACTACCGCACCGGCTACCAGCACGACATGGCCGCCCTCACCCGCCATGCCCACGCCAGGGGCGCGCTGGCGGTGTGGGACCTGGCCCATTCGGCCGGCGCGGTGCCGGTCGACCTGCACGCGGCGGAAGCCGACTTCGCGGTCGGCTGCACCTATAAATACCTGAATGGCGGCCCGGGCGCCCCGGCCTTCATCTGGGTGCCGCAGCGCCACCAGGCGGCGTTTGCCCATCCGCTCACGGGCTGGTGGAGCCACGCCAAACCCTTCGCCATGTCGCACGGCTTCGCCCCCTGCGAGGGGATCGGGCGCGCCCTGTGCGGCACCCAGCCGGTGGTCTCGCTGGCCCTGGTCGAGTGCGGGCTGGAGGTGTTCGAGGAAACCACGATGGACGCGATCCGCAGAAAATCGCTGGCGCTCACCGACTTGTTCATCGAGCTGGTCGAAGCCACCTGTTCCGCGCATCCGCTGGGCCTCGTTACGCCGCGCGAGCATGCCCGGCGCGGCAGCCAGGCCAGCTTCACCCACCCGCATGGCTACGCGGTGATGGCGGCCCTGATCGGGCGCGGCGTGATCGGCGACTACCGCGAACCGGAGATCATGCGCTTCGGCTTCACCCCGCTCTACACCAGCTTCGCCGACGTGTGGGACGCGGTGGCGATCCTGAAGGACATCCTCGACAACCAAGCCTACGACGTCGCGCTCGAGCGCAGCGCAGTCACCTGAGGAAGCGCGATGAACGACAAAGCAAGCACCCGCGCCGAGTGGCACGGCGCCAAGCTGGACTTCAAGGAGTCGATGAGCTATGGCGACTACCTGGGCCTGGACCAGATCCTGTCGGCCCAGCACCCGCTCTCGCCCAACCACAACGAGATGCTGTTCATCATCCAGCACCAGACCAGCGAGCTGTGGATCAAGCTGATGCTGCACGAGATGCAGGCCGTGCGCCAGAACATCCGCGAGGGCAACCTGGCCCCCGCCTTCAAGATGCTGGCGCGGGTGGCGCGCATCATGGACCAGCTGGTGCACGCCTGGGATGTGCTGGCCACCATGACGCCGCCCGAATACACGGCGATCCGCCCCTATCTGGGCGCCTCGTCCGGCTTCCAGTCCTTCCAGTACCGCCAGCTCGAATTCATCCTCGGGAACAAGAATCCGAACCTGCTGGCGGTGCACGAGAAGTCGCCCGAGGCGCACGCGATCCTCGAGCGCGAGCTGCACGCGCCTTCGGTCTACGACGAGGCGGTGATGCTCCTGCATCGCAGCGGGTTTGCCATCGCGCCCGAGCGCCTGGCCCTTGATCCGACCCGGCCGACCCAGCTGGACGAGAGCGTGAAGGCGGCCTGGCTCGGGGTCTACCAGGATACCGAGCACCACTGGGCGCTGTACGAGCTGGCCGAAAAGCTGGTGGACCTCGAGACCGCCTTCCGCTTCTGGCGCTTCCGCCACGTCACCACGGTCGAACGCATCATCGGCTTCAAGCAGGGCACCGGCGGCACCTCGGGCGCCAGCTACCTGCGCAAGATGCTCGACGTGGTGCTGTTCCCGGAATTGTTCGCGCTGCGAACCGCACTCTAATCCACGGCGCGCGGGCGGTGTATCATCGCATTGTTTTCATGATTACAAGAAACAATGCAAGCCGCCCCGCCCGCCCTCGGGCAGCCCTTCTCACTCTACCTCGACCTGACCCGCTTTGCCGCCGCGGTCGTGGTCGTGCTCGCGCACATCAGCTACTTCGGCGTCATTCCTGAAGGGGCCTGGGGCCTGCTGCCGCACATGGGGCGCGAAGCGGTGATGGTGTTCTTCGTGCTGTCCGGCTACGTGATCGCCTCCAGCACCGCCCAGCGCCGTCCCTCGGCGCGCGCCTACGCGGCGGCGCGCCTGTCGCGCGTGTATTCGGTGGCGCTGCCGATCCTGCTGCTGGCGCTGGCCGCCGCCGCCGCCGTGCGCAGCTTCACGGACGTGGTCCCGCCGAATGCCTACGTGCTCGACAAGCTGTATGTGTACCTGCCATTGCACCTGCTGTTCCTCGGCGGGCACTGGACCCTGGCGGAAACCCCGCCCTACATGTTGCCCTACTGGTCGCTCGGCTACGAGGCCTGGTACTACCTGCTGTTCGGCCTGGCCTGCTACCTGCGCGGCCGGCGCCGCATCCTGATGCTGGCGCTGGCGCTGAGCTTCATGGGCTACAAACTGTGGCTGCTGCTGCCGGTCTGGCTGGCCGGCGCCTGGCTGTGCCGCAGCTACCGCGCTCCCTGGCTGGGGGTGCACGCAGCGCGGATCGGCTGGCTGGCCAGCGTGCTGCTGTTTGGCGCCTGGGTCGGCCTGCACCTGGAAGAGCAGCTGCGCGCGCTCGGCAACGCCATCTGGCCCTATGCCGCGCTGCCGCTGGGCAGCGCCGACCGCTACCTCGGCGACTGGCTGCTGTGCCTCATCGTGCTGGCCAACTTCGCCTGCGCGCGCGACGCCGGCTTCACGGCCCTGCTGCGCGTGGCGCGCCCAGTGCGCAATCTAGCCTCGCACACCTTCACGCTCTACCTCTCGCATGCGCTGGTGATCGGGTTGTGGCAGCTGTTCTATCCGGGCCGGAGCACGGCTGGCGGCATCCTGGTACTGCTTGCTGCGATCGCCGCCACCGCCATCGTGCTGGGCGCCGTGACGGAAGGACGCCGCCCGGCCTGGCGCGCCTGCTTCGAGCGCCTGCTGGCGCCGCGCGGCGTCGCGGCCGACCGCTCCGCCGCCTGATGCGCGTCGCGCTTTCGACGTACAATCGACCTTGATCTTCTTTCAAGGGAGCAGGCGATGAAGTGCGATGTACTGATCCTGTCCGGCTTGTGGAATTCCGGACCCGAACACTGGCAGACCCTGTGGCAGGCCCGCTATCCGGCCTGGACCAAGGCCGAACACCGTGACTGGAACTCCCCGGACCGTGAAGAATGGGTCGCCGAGCTCGACGCCGCCATCGCTGCCTGCAAGGGCGCGCCTATCCTGGTCGCGCACAGCCTCGGCTGCATGCTGGCGGTGCACTGGGCGGCCAGCCGTTCGCCTTTGAAAGTCAGTGGCGCCTTCCTGGTGGCGCCGAGCGACGTCGAGGCGTCCAGCTATCCGGTACCGGTCAACGGCTTCGCCCCGATCCCGCTCGCGCCCCTGCCCTTTCCCAGCGTCGTCGTCAGCAGCACGAATGACGAATACGTGACGAACGAGCGCGCCGACGTCTTTGCCCGCGCCTGGGGCAGCCGCCTGGTACGCATCGGCGACGCCGGCCACATCAACGGCGCCTCGGGCCACGGCCCGTGGCCGGTAGGCGAACGCCTGCTGCAGGAATTCTGCGACCAGATCGGGCACAGCACATGACGGTCCTGCATACGGCGCGCCTGCGCCTGGAACCGATCGCCCCGGAGCACTACGAGGGCCTGCGCGTGCTGAACGCCGACCCGGTGGTGCAGCGCTACATCAGCGGCCGACCCGAGACGCCGGACGAAACGGCGGCCATGATCGAACGCGTGCAGGGCCGCTGGAAGCAGTTCGGCCATTCCTGGTGGAGTTTCATCGAACAGGAGACGGGAGAACTGGTCGGCGCCGGCTGCATCCAGCACCTCGGCCACGATCCCGCCAACGAGCACGAGATCGGCTGGCGCCTGCGTCCGGACCGCTGGGGGCGCGGTTACGCCAGCGAGGCGGCGCGCCGCATGGCCGCCTTTGCTTTTGATGACTTGCGGGCGCCCTCGCTGGCGGCGATCTGCCATCCGGACAACGCCGATTCGGCGAAGGTGATGGCGCGCCTCGGCATGCGCTACCGCGGCGACGAGGTCTGGCACGGCCAAACGGTGGCGGTGTACGACATCGGCGCATCGGCGTTTGCCGCGACGCGCGATATGGAGCAGCGATGAAGACCTACCACGGCAGCTGCCACTGCGGCAGCGTCGGGTTCGAGGCCGAGCTGGACATCCAGTCCGGCACCATCAAGTGCAACTGCACCATCTGCAGCAAGATGCGCTTCTGGGCGGCGCAGGTGCCGTCCAGCGCCTTCCGCCTGACCCGCGGCGCGGAGGCCTTGCGCGAATACCGCTACCACACGCGGCGCGACGCCCATTACTTTTGCGGGAACTGCGGCATCAATACCTTCTCGACGGGAGAATCGCCGGCGCTGGGCGCCTTCCATGCGGTGGTGCTGGCCTGCCTCGACGACCTGCCGGTAGAAGACCTGGTGGCGGCGCCGGTGCGCTATCTCGACGGGCGCAACGACAATTGGGTAACGCCGCCCGCCGAAGTCCGGCATCTTTGATCCATCAAAAGCGGTAGGGTGGTCGGCTCCGCCGACCACCCTACGAGAAACCGCGTGCGGACACAATGAAAAACCGGGGCTCGCGGCCCCGGTTCGTTCTTACTTGGCAGTCGCCAGCAGCATCTCGTTCAGGCGCTTCACGAAGGAAGCCGGATCGCTCAGGCTGCCGCCTTCGGCCAGCAGGGCCTGGTCGAACAGGATGTGCGACCAGTCGGTGAAGCGGGTACCGCCCGCATCCTCGTACTTCAGGCGCGTCACCAGCGGGTGGTTCGGGTTGATCTCGAGGATAGGCTTCGATTCCGGCGCGTTCTGGCCGGCCGCCTTCAGCATGCGCAGCAGGTTACCCGACAGCTCGTTCTCGTCCGCGACCAGGCAGGCCGGCGAATCGGTCAGGCGGAAGCTCACGCGCACGTCCTTGGCCTTGTCGCCCAGCGAGCCCTTCATCTTCTCGAGCAGCTCCTTGTAGCCGGCTTCGACTTCCGCGTGTTCCTTCTTCTCGGCCTCGTCCTCGAGCGCGCCCAGGTCCAGGCCGCCCTTGGCGACCGACACCAGTTCCTTGCCCTCGAACTCGGTCAGGAAGGACAGCATCCATTCGTCGACACGGTCGGTGAGCAGGAGCACTTCGACGCCCTTCTTGCGGAAGATCTCCAGGTGCGGGCTGTTCTTCGCGGCGGTGTAGCTGTCGGCGGTGACGTAGTAGATCTTGTCCTGGCCTTCCTTCATGCGCCCGATGTAGTCGCCGAAGGAGACGTTCTGCACATCCGAGTCGTTGGTGGTGGAGGCAAAGCGCAGCAGCTTGGCAATGCGGTCCTTGTTGGTCGCGTCCTCGCCGATGCCCTCTTTCAGGACCTGGCCGAACTCCTTCCAGAAGGTGACGTACTTGTCCTTGCCAGCCTGCTCTTCCGAGTTGGCCATCTCTTCCAGCATGCCCAGCACGCGCTTGGTCGAGCCTTCGCGGATCACGCGCACGTCGCGCGACTCCTGCAGGATCTCGCGCGAGACGTTCAGCGGCAGGTCTGCTGAATCGATCACGCCCTTGATGAAGCGAAGGTAGGTCGGCATCAGCTGCTCGGCGTCGTCCATGATGAACACGCGCTTGACGTACAGCTTGATGCCGGCACGCTTGTTGCGGTCCCACAGGTCGAACGGGGCGTGGCTCGGCACGAACAGCAGCTGGGTGTATTCGCTGCGGCCCTCGACGCGGTTGTGGGTGTAGGCCAGCGGGTCCTGGAAGTCGTGCGAGACGTGCTTGTAGAACTCGTTGTACTGTTCTTCGGTGACGTCCGACTTCGAGCGGGCCCACAGCGCGCTGGCCTGGTTCACGGTCTCGAGTTCGTCCTTCAGCAAGGTCTGCTTCTTCTCTTCGTCCCACTCTTCCTTCTGCATCACGATCGGCAGCGAGATGTGGTCGGAGTACTTGCGGATGATCGACTTCAGCTTCCAGCTCGAGAGCAGCTCTTCCTCGCCGGCGCGCAGATGCAGGATCACGTCGGTGCCGCGGCCCTGCTTCTCGATCTGCTCGATGCTGTAGTCGCCCTCGCCGGTCGATTCCCAGCGCACGCCTTCCGAGGCGAAGGCGCCGGCGCGGCGGGTGTTGACGATGACCTTCTCGGCCACGATGAAGGCCGAGTAGAAACCGACGCCGAACTGGCCGATCAGGGCCGCGTCCTGCTGCTGGTCACCCGACAGCTTGCTGAAGAATTCCTTGGTGCCCGACTTGGCGATGGTGCCCAGGTGGGAGATGACTTCGTCGCGGCTCATGCCGATGCCGTTGTCCGAAATCGTGATCGTGCGCGCATCCTTGTCGAAAGCGACCTTGATCTTGAGCTCGTGGTCGTTGCCGTACAGGGCGTCGTTGTTGATCGCCTCGAAGCGCAGCTTGTCGGCCGCGTCGGACGCGTTCGAGATCAGTTCGCGCAGGAAGATCTCCTTGTTCGAGTACAAGGAGTGAATCATGAGCTGCAACAGCTGTTTTACTTCTGCCTGGAAGCCAAGGGTTTCTTTTTCGGCGACTGCCATCTTGTTCCTCGTGGTGGGTCTGGGTTAAAAAAATACGGATTGCAGCCATATAGGGACAGCAACGAGGATTTCAAGCCCCTCCTGTTCATAGCTGCAATATTGCAATTATTTTAACCCAAGCGACCTTACCTCGATGTTGCGGAAGAAGGTCTCCGCACCTTCCGACTGCAGCGAGAACTTGCCGCGTGTGTGCGGGACCATCTGGCCACCCACTTCCTGGCGCGGACGCTCGGCGCGCAGCACCTCCTGGCCGTTGACGATGTGGATCAGCGTCTTGCCGTCGGCGATGACTTCCATCGTGTTCCATTCCCCGGTCGGCTTCTCGAAGTTGCCGCGCTTGAGGATGCGCGCCTTCAAGCCGGTGCGCAGCGGCAGCGAGGGGTCGTAGCGGAAGAACTTCCAGTCGCCCTGGTTGGCGTCGCCCACGTGCGCATCGACCGTTACGCCGTCCAGGCTGTGGTAATCGCCGCAATCGCCTTCCTGGATCTGGAACTCGTGGCTGCGCATCCAGTGCCCGCTCTCGGCGCCCTCGGGACCGACCGCGTAATACAGCAGCCCGCTGTCGCGCGGCGCATCCAGGCGCGGCGCCCACTTCCTGGCCCCCCACTTGACCTCGAACCTGAGGTGGAAATTCTCGTAGTCGCCCACCGTAGTGATGGCGCCCCACTCCTCGCCGGAGACGCGCAGCATGCCGTCGACCACCGAGAACACCTTGCGCGGATCCTTGTTCAAGCCGCGCACCGAGGTCGGCACCTTCATGTTCGGGGAAGTCGGCTGCATGCTGACCCAGGTCGTCCAGCCGGACAGGTCCCGGCCATTGAACAGCGAGGTCCATCCGGCCTCGGCGGCATGCAGCGGCGCGCACAGGAGCATCGCGCCGGCCAGGATGCCGGCCAGGGCAAGACGGGGGACGGCAGCCCTGCGGGCCGGGGAAAAACGGGTCATCGGGAGTCTCCTTCTCTTATAAATACGTGTTCGCCGAAAAATGTCGCCGCGGTGGCGCGAGCAGCCCGTCCGTACGGGCGATGTCAATCTAGCACGGGCAATGTTGATAGCGCTACCACTCCGAGTCAGCTTGCCGAATTCGTTATAAATTTTTCCGATTTATTGACACTCTTAAACTTTTCAGAATGCTACTATTTCCCCATAAGGAATCCGGCATCGGCAACGAGCACGCGGTTCCGCCACAAGATCGGAGACAGGCAGGATGAGCACAATCGTCGTTGGCATGGGCATGGTCATTGCCATGGGCTCGCCCGCCGAGCACGCCGAACGCAAGGAGCGCAGCGAGCGCAAGCGCGCCGGGCGTGCGCCATCCCTTGGCTCCTCCTCGGCGACGCGCGAGGAATGCGCTAATTTCTTCGCCGCGCAGGGCATCTCGACCCCGAGCATCCTGTTCGACACGCTCTCCGACACCTATTACTTTGCCAAGAACAAGGCCGGCCAGTTCGTCTGGGGCAACCGCCTGCTGCAGGAGCAGCATGCGCTGGCGGGCGTCAAGGACATCCTCGGCAAGACCGACCACGACTTCTTCCGGCGCGACATCGCCGACCGCATCCGCGCCGACGACCTGGCCGTGATGGAGACTGGCGTCAGCGTCAAGAACAAGCTGGAAGTGATCGACGGCGGCAAGGGCGAACTGACCTGGCTGTTCACCACCAAGGTCCCGATCCGCAACCGCGAGGGGGCGATCGTCGGCATCGAAGGCTTCTCGCGCGACGCCCGCCGTTCGCAGGACACGATCGCGCCCTTCCATGAATTCAAGGCCTGCGTCGAGTACGTGCAGGAACACCTGACGGAAAACATCAGCATCGACCACCTCGCCCGGCTGTCCTGCATGTCGCTGTCGACCTTCGAGCGCAAGTTCAAGGAGCACTTCTCGCTCACGCCCAAGCAGTACGTGCTGCACATGAAGGTGCACGAAGCCTGCCGCCTGCTCCCCGGCGCCAGCAGCATCGCCCGGGTCGCGCTGGCCACCGGTTTCGGCGGACAGAGCTACTTCACCAAGCAGTTCCGCAGCATCGTCGGGATCACGCCCAAGCAGTACCAGTTGTCGCTGGCCGCCGGACGCGCCCTGGGCGCACGCCCCGCCGCCGCGCCGTCGGCTTGATCAGCGCACCGCCATGACCTTTGCACAGAAAGAAGAAGCCATGCCGAACCCTCCCGCTACCGCCGCCCAGCCACGTCGTTCGGCCCTGCTGCGCCTGGGCGCCCTGTGCGGCCTGGCCGGATTGTCCGGACTGGCCTCCAGCGGCGAGGTGCTCGCCGCCGTGGCGGCAGCCAGGAGCGGCGCCGCCTACCAGCCCGCGCTCCTCACCCGCGACGAACTGCAGCTGACCGGCGTGCTGGCCGAACTGATCATCCCCCGCACCGACACCCCCGGCGCCCTGGAAGTCGGCGCGCACCAGGTCATCGACCACCTGCTCAAGGTGTGCTCCCTGGAGGCCGAACAGGCGCGCTTCAAGGCCGGGCTGGCCCGCATCGAGGCGGCTGCGCAGGCGCAGGGCGGGCGGCGCTTCGGCGCCCTGCCGGCAGCGCGCCAGGTCGCCCTGCTGCAAGCCATGGACAGGGGCCGCGCCCCCTTCGACGCCGATGGCCAGGCATTCTTCCGCCAGCTGAAGGGCTATGTCGCCTTTGCCTACTACACCTCGGAGGCCGGCGCCACGCGCGAGCTGGCTTACCTGCCCATTCCCGGCGGCTTCCAGGGCAACTACAAGCTCACCCGCTCGACCCGCAACTGGGCAATCTGACACCAGCCAACCCTCTACCTGCCGCCGCCCATGGAACCAGTCTCCTCGTTTTACATCAAGAGCAGTCCCGAACAGTTCGACGCGATCGTCGTCGGCTCGGGCATCACTGGCGGCTGGGCCGCCAAGGAATTGACCGAGCGGGGACTCAAGACCCTGATGATCGAGCGCGGCCGGCCGGTCGAGCATGGCATCGATTACATCGGCGAGAACAAGGACCCGTGGGCCATGCCCAACCGCGGCCGGGTCGACGCCACGGTGGCCGAGGAACAGTACCCGGTCCAGCGCCAGTGCTACGCCTTCGACGAGCACACCAAGCAGTTCTTCAACAACGACCGCGACATGCCCTATTCGACGCCGGCGGACCGTCCGTTCAGCTGGATCCGTGGCAACCAGCTGGGCGGCAAGTCGCTGATGTGGGCGCGCCAGTCCTACCGCTGGAGCGACCTGGACTTCGAAGCCAACCTGAAGGACGGCCACGGCACCGACTGGCCGATCCGCTATGCCGACCTGGCGCCCTGGTACAGCCACGTGGAGCGCTTCGTCGGCATCAGCGGCAGCAAGGAAGGCCTGGCCGTGCTGCCGGACGGCGAATTCCTGCCGCCCTTCGAGATGAATACCGTCGAACTGGCGCTGAAAAAGCAGTTCGACCTCAAATACGCACCGGCGCGCATGATCATCGGCCGTACCGCCAACCTGAACAAGGCCGGCGACGCGCACCTGGCGCAGGGCCGCGCGCCCTGCCAGGCGCGCAACCAGTGCCACCGGGGCTGCTCCTTCGGCGCCTATTTCTCGACCCAGAGCTCGACCCTGCCGGCGGCGCTCAAGACTGGACGCCTGCGCATCGCCACCGACAGCATCGTGCACAGCGTGATCTACGACCCCAAGACCAACCGCGCCACCGGGGTGCGGGTGATCGATGCCGAGACCATGGAGACGCGCGAATTCCACGCCAGGGTCGTGCTGCTGTGCGCCTCGACCCTGGCCTCGACCGCGATCCTGCTGAACTCGACCTCGAGCGCCTTCCCCAACGGCCTGGCCAATTCCTCCGGTGTGCTCGGCCACTACCTGATGGACCACCTGTGGGCCGCCGGCGCCAGCGGCCGCGTCGAGGGATTCGAGAACGATTATTACCGCGGCCGCCGTCCGACCGCGACCTACATCCCGCGCTTTCGCAACGTGGTCGACCGCCACCCGGCCTTCCTGCGCGGCTATGCGCTGGCGGGCAGCGCATCGCGCGAGGGCTGGCAGTCGGCAACCTGGAAACCCGGCTTCGGCAAGGACTTCAAGGCCATGCTGAGAAAGCCCGGCCCCTGGCACTTCCACCTGTACGGGCAGGGAGAAATGCTGCCGCGCTTCGAGAACAAGGTCAGCCTGCACCCGAGCAAAAAGGACAAGTGGGGCATGCCGCAGCTGCACGTCGATATTACTCACGGCGAGAACGACCGCAAGATGCGCGAGGACATGGCCGATACTGCCGGCAACATCCTCGAAGACCTCGGCCTCAAGGATGTACGCAAGGGGAAGCAGAGCGAAACCGAATTCCCGCCCGGCCTGGCGATCCACGAGGTGGGAACCGCGCGCATGGGACGCGACCCCAGGACCTCGGTGCTCAATGGCTTCAACCAGGCCCACGATGTGCCCAACCTGTTCGTCACCGACGGTTCCTCGCTGGCGTCGAGCGCCTGGCAAAACCCCTCGCTGACCTTCATGGCGCTGACCGCGCGCGCCTGCGCCTACGCGGTGGACCAGCTCAAGGCCGGGAAGATCTGATCACACACAACGGAGACAAGATGAACAAGCAAGCGATGCTGTGCGCCGTATTGGGCACCTTACTCGGCGCTTCCCCGGCCATGGCGGCCGAGCCGCGTCTCGGCGTGCAGCTGTGGTCCGTCAAGGACGAGATCAAGCAGGATTTCGAGGGCACGCTCACCAGGATTTCCAGGCTCGGTTTCCAGGGCGTGGAATTCGCCGGCGAGTTCGGGCCCTACAAGGACAATCCGGCGGCCTTGCGCGCCTTCCTGGACAAGAACAGGCTGCAATGCGCCGGCGCACACGTGCATTTCGACCAGCTGACGGACGCGCGCTTCGAGGCCACCACCGCCTTCTACAAAACCCTCGGCTGCAGCAACCTGGTGATTCCAATGGACGCGCGCGGCGCCAGCGTCGATGGCAGCACCGCGATGAGCCGTGAACTGAGCGCCTTGTCAAGCAAGCTGGTCCCCAAGGGCATGCGCATCGGCTACCACAACCACGCCCAGGAAATGGCGGGTGCCGTCGGCAGCACGCCCTGGGACGTCATCGCCCGCAGCACGCCGAAGGAATCGATCCTGCAGCAGGACGTGGGCTGGACGACCTTCGCCGGCAAGGATCCGGTGGCCTACGTCTACAAGTACCCGGGCCGCACCGTGAGCACCCACTACAAGGCCAAGTTCGCGCCCGGCACCAGCGGCACTCCGATCATCGGCCAGGACAAGACCGACTGGGCGGGCCTGACGCGCGCTATGCGCCAGGCCGGCGGCACCGAATGGATCATCGTCGAGCAGGAGGAATACCCGAACGGGATGGGCCAGCTCGACACCGTAGCGGCTTCCCTGGCCGGCCTGAAGGCCGTGCTCGCGAAGATGCCGGCGCAATGAGCCTGTCGGTCCGCTTCCACCACATCGTCAAGGAGTTCGGCCCTGTGCGCGTGCTGCACGGGGTCGACTTCGCGCTCGAACCGGGGCGCGTGGTCGGCCTGCTGGGCGAGAACGGCGCCGGCAAGTCGACCCTGATGAAGATCCTGGCTGGCTACGAGCGTCCGACCTCCGGCCAGCTGGTGATCGACGGCGCCGAGCGCCGGTTCGAGAGCGCACGCGAGGCGGAAGCGCTCGGCATTGCCCTGATCCACCAGGAATTCAACCTGGCCGAGCACCTGAGCATCGCCCAGAACATCTTCCTCGGCCACGAAAAGACCCGCGGCGGACTATTGGAGCGCCGCGCCATGGCGCGCGAGGCTGCCGTCTACCTCGAGCAGGTGGGCCTGGCGCGCGACCCGGATACCCCGGTCGCCGACCTGATCGTCGCCGAAAAACAGCTGGTCGAGATCGCCAAGGCCCTGGCGCGCAAGGCGCGCCTCCTGATCATGGACGAGCCGACCGCCAGCCTGTCGGCGGGCGAGACCCGCAAGCTGTTTGCCCTGATGGCGCGCCTGAAACAGGAGGGCGTGACCATCGTCTACATCTCGCACAAGCTCGACGAGATGGAAGCTCACACCGACGAAGTGGTCGTCATGCGCGACGGGAAGTTCGTCACCCGCGCGCTCACCGCGGAGGTCAACCGCCGCCAGATGGCCAACCTGATGGTCGGGCGCGACGTGTCGGACATGTTCCCGCCCAAGCAAGCGGCGCTGGAAGGTGCGCAGGTGCTGCTGCGCGTGTCCGGCCTGAGTGTGCCGGGCTGGGTCGACAAGCTCAGTTTCGAGGTGCGTGCCGGCGAGATCCTCGGCTTCGCCGGCCTGGTCGGCGCCGGCCGCACCGAAGCCTTCGAGGCCGTCCTCGGCCTGCGTCCAAGACAGAGCGGCAGGATCGAGATCGCGGGCCAACTGGTCGACATCCGCAGCCCGCGCGACGCCATGCGCCATGGCCTGACCTACCTGAGCGAAGACCGCAAGGGCAAGGGCCTGCACCTCGACCTTGGCCTGCGCGAAAACCTCACCATGATGACCCTGGAGCGCGACGCCCGCCCCTGGGTCGACCTGAAGGCCGGACGCGCCGCGCTCGAACGGGCGATCGCGGGCTTCGGCATCCGCCTGCGCGACCCCGACTGCCTCGCGCGCTCGCTCTCGGGCGGCAACCAGCAAAAGCTGGCGCTGGCCAAGTACCTGCACTCCGATCCGCGCGTGGTCGTGCTCGACGAGCCGACCCGCGGCGTGGACGTCGGCGCCAAGCGCGACATCTATGCCCTGATCCACCGCTTAGCAAGCGAAGGACGCGCGGTCATCGTCATCTCGTCCGAACTGATCGAGCTGATCGGCCTGTCGCACCGGGTCGCGGTGCTGCACGGCGGGCGCCTGCAGGCCGTGCTCGGCCCGGATCAACTCAGTGAAGAAAACATCATTTCCCATGCAACCGACACCCAACACGCCGGCCACTAGGCCATCCTTCTTCCCTGCCCTGCCGCGCCTGAAAGGCGCCGGCCCGGTGCTCGCCCTGATCCTGCTGTGCATCGCGGGCGGCCTGCTCAATCCCGATTTCGCCACCGTCGACAACCTGATGAACGTGCTCACCCGCACCGCCTTCATCGGCATCATCGCGGTCGGCATGACCTTCGTGGTCGTCTCCGGCGGCATCGACCTCTCGGTCGGCTCGATGGCGGCCCTGATTGCCGGCGTGATGATCGTGGCGATGAACAGCCTGGCTGCCGGGGCCAATCCCCCCGGTCCGGTGAGCATTGTGCTGCTCGGGATCGGGCTGGCGCTCGCCTTCGGCGCGGTGTTCGGCATCCTGCACGGTTTCCTGATCGCGCGCGGACGCATCGAAGCCTTCATCGTCACGCTCGGCACCCTTGGGGTGTTCCGCGCCGTGCTGACCTGGCTCTCGGACGGCGGCGCCCTGACCCTCGACTTCACGCTGTCCGAAGCCTACAGCCCGGTCTACTACGGGAGCCTGCTGGGAATACCGATCCCGGTGTGGGTGTTCGCCCTGGTGGCGCTGCTGGGCGCCGTGATCCTGAACCGCACCGCTTATGGCCAGCACGTGCAGGCGATCGGCTCCAGCGAACAGGTGGCGCGCTATGCCGCGATCCGCGTCGACCGCGTCAAGGTGATCACTTACCTGCTGCTGGGCGTGTGCGTGGCGATCGCCACCATCCTGTACGTGCCGCGCCTGGGCTCGGCCACGCCGACTACCGGCATCCTGTGGGAGCTGGAGGCGATCGCCGCCGTGGTCGTTGGCGGCACCTCGCTGAGGGGCGGCTCCGGGCGCGTTATGGGCACCGTGATCGGCGCAATCCTGCTGTCCGTGATCGGCAACATCCTGAACCTCACCAGCATCATCAGCGTGCACCTGAACCCTGCCGTGCAGGGCGTGGTGATCATTGCCGTGGCTTACCTGCAGCGCGGCCGCCGCTGAACCCCTATTTGTACAAAAAAGGAAACCTCATGCGTTCATCCACCCGCTCGATCCTGAAACTCGGCGCCGCCGCCTGCCTGCTGGCGCTCGGCACCGGCCACGCCCTCGCCGCCACCAGTCTGACCCTCGGCGTGGCGATCCCCACCGCCACCCACGGCTTCACCGGCGGCATCGTCTGGTGGGCCAACCAGGCCAAGCGCGAACTGGAAGCGGCCAACCCGGGCCTGAAGATCATCATCAAGACCGCCGGCAGCACGCCGGAGCAGGCCAACCAGGTGCAGGACCTGCTGGTCGTGAACAAGATGAATGCGCTGGTGATCCTGCCGCTCGAGTCGGCCTCGCTGACCCAGCCGGTGGCCCAGGTCAAGAACAAGGGTGTGTATGTGACCGTGGTGGACCGTGGGCTCACCAACCCGGCGGCCCAGCATGCCTATGTCGCCGGCGACAACACTGCCTTCGGCCGGCTGCCGGCCGAGTACCTGGCGAAGCGCATGAACGGCAAGGGCAATATCGTGGTCCTGCGCGGCATGCCCAGCACCATCGACAACGAGCGCGTGAACGCCTTCAAGGCCGAGATCGCGAAGCATCCGGGCATCAAGGTGCTGGATGCCAAGTACGGCAACTGGAACCGCGACGACGCCTTCAAGGTCATGCAGGACTACCTGACCCGCTTCAAGCAGATCGACGCCGTCTGGGCCTCGGACGACGACATGGCGATCGGCGTCTTGAAGGCGATCGAGCAGGCCAGGCGCAGCGATATCAAGGAAGTCTTCGGCGGCGCCGGCGCCAAGTTCGCGGTCAAGAAGGTGATGGACGGCGACAAACTGGTGCAGGCCGACGTGTCCTATTCGCCCAAGTTCATCTACGACGCCATCAAGATGACGGCCGAGGCGCGCTTGAAGGGCCAGGCGCTGCCCGCCAGGACCATCATCCCCTCGGTACTGATCACGCGCGCAAACGCCAAGCAGTTCTATTTCCCCGACTCGCCCTACTGACACAGGAACAGGCATGAAAACCATCAAGGGACCGGCGATCTTCCTCGCCCAGTTCATGGGCGACCAGGCGCCCTTCGACACCCTCGGCAACCTGGCCGCCTGGGCCAGCTCGCTGGGCTACGAAGGCGTCCAGCTGCCGACCGACAAGCGCCTGTTCGACCTCGACATCGCCGCCGGGAGCCAGACCTACTGCGACGAGATCAAGGGCGTCCTTGGCGCGCACGGGCTGGCGATCACCGAGCTGTCGACCCACCTGCAGGGCCAGCTGGTGGCCGTGCATCCGGCCTACGACACGCTGTTCGACGGCTTCGCCGCGCCCCACGTGCGCGGCAACCCGCAGGCGCGCCAGGAATGGGCGGTCGGCCAGATGAAGAACGCCGCGCGCGCCTCCCAGCGCCTCGGCCTCACGACGCACGCGAGCTTCTCGGGCGCGCTGGCCTGGCCCTACCTGTATCCGTGGCCGCAGCGGCCCGCCGGCCTGGTCGAGGAAGCCTTCGATGAACTGGCGCGGCGCTGGCTGCCGATCCTGGACGCCTTCGAGGATGCCGGCGTCGACGTCTGCTACGAGCTGCACCCGGGCGAAGACCTGCACGACGGCGTCAGCTTCGAGCGCTTCCTGGAGGGCGTCAAGGGCCACCGGCGCGCCAACATCCTGTACGACCCGAGCCACTTCGTGCTGCAGCAGCTCGACTACCTGGCTTTCATCGACATCTACCACGAGCGCATCAGGGCCTTCCACGTCAAGGACGCCGAGTTCCGCCCGAACGGACGCCAGGGCGTCTACGGCGGCTACAGCGGCTGGCTGGAACGCGCCGGGCGTTTCCGCTCGCTGGGCGATGGCCAGGTCGATTTCTCGGCCATCTTCTCGAAGATGGCGCAGTACGACTATGCCGGCTGGGCGGTCCTCGAATGGGAGTGCTGCCTCAAGCACCCAGAAGACGGCGCGCGCGAAGGCGCCGACTTCATCCGCCGCCACATCATCCGGGTGGCGGAGAGGGCTTTCGACGATTTCGCGGGCAGCGGCGCCGACCAGGCCGCCCTGCGCCGGCTGATGGGGATCCAGGCATGACGGCGATCGGACGCAAAGACAATCAGGATGGCGGCCAGGTCGCGCGCCGCCTGCGCCTCGGCATGGTGGGCGGCGGCGACGGCGCCTTCATCGGCGCCGTGCACCGCATCGCGGCGCGGCTGGACGACTGCTACGAGCTGGTGGCCGGCGCCCTGTCGAGCGACGCGCAACGGGCATTGGCGAGCGGCGCGGCGATCCGGCTCGACCCGGCGCGCAGCTATGCGGACTACCGCGACATGGCGCGCCGCGAGGCGGAGCGCCCGGACGGCATCGACGTGGTAGCGATCGTCACGCCCAATCACCTGCACGCCCCGGTCGCCCGCGCCTTCCTGGAAGCCGGCATCCACGTCATCTGCGACAAGCCGCTCGGCATCTCTCTGGCCGAAGGCGAGGAACTGGCCGCGCTGGCACGCGCGAACCAGCGCATATTCGCCCTCACCCATACCTACAGCGGCTATCCCATGGTGCGCCACGCGCGCGAACTGGTGGCATCCGGGGCGATCGGCGACGTGCGCCTGGTGCATGTCGAATATGCGCAGGACTGGATGGCAGAAAGCGCCAACCAGTCGGCCGAATTCCAGGCGACCAACTGGCATAACGATCCGCAGCGCGCCGGCCCGACCGGGTGCACCGGCGACATCGGCACCCATGCCTTCCACCTCGCCGCTTTTGTCACCGGCATCCAGCCGAGCGAACTGCTGGCCGAACTGCATTCCTTCACGCCCGATCGTATCCTGGACGACCACGTGCAGGTGATGCTGCGCTACCCGAACGGCGCGCGCGGCATGCTGTGGTCGAGCCAGATGGCGACCGGCTGCGAGAACGCGCTCAAGCTGCGCGTGTTCGGCAGCAAGGCCAGCCTCGCTTTTGACCAGGAAAACCCGAACGAGCTGCTGCTCACGCCCCAGGGCGGCTGCGCGCAGCGGCTCACACGCGGCCGGGTAAGGGGTGCCGCCGCCGGGCACGCCACCCGCATCCCGTCCGGCCATCCGGAAGGTTACCTGGAAGCGTTCGCGCAGCTGTACCGCGACGCGGCGGCGCAGATCCATGCCGTCGAGGCGGGCCAGCCCCTGCCCGAGGCAACGGCCGGCCTGCCGACGGTCGACGACGGCGTGGACGGCCTGCGCTTCATCGACGCCGTGCTGGCCAGCCACGCGGCGGGTTCGGCCTGGGTGAAGATCGCCTGAAGGTCCCGCGTCAATGCCGAACCGGCGCCGCCTGTCCCGCGGGCGGCATGTCCATCGACAGCAGCACATCCAGTTCCGTATGATTGACCGGCTTGGTGAGATGGAAGTCGAAGCCGGCCTCGCGCGTCAGGCGGCGGTCGCTTTCCTGGCCCCATCCGGTCACGGCGATGATGCGCGGCGGCGCCTGGGCGGTCCGTCCCCGCAGCTCGCGCGCCACGTCGAAGCCCGACATGCCGGGCATGCCCAGGTCGAGCAGCACAACCTCCGGCTCGAATTCGAAGGCGAGCCGCAGCCCCTCTTCTCCGTCATGGGCCTCGCGCACCTGGTGGCCGGCGGCCTGCAGCAGCGCGACCATGCTGGTGGCGGCATCGCGGTTGTCGTCGACCACAAGGACGCGGCGCGGCTGCTGCCGTGCTTCACGGCTGCTGCGCGCCACATCCGCGGGCGCCAGCGGCGGCTGCTCGAGCAGCGGCAGCCATACCGTGAAGGTGCTGCCGCTGCCGGCGCCTTCGCTCGCCGCCTCGACAGTACCGCCATGCAGCTCGACGAAGCCCTTCACCAGCGATAAGCCGATCCCGAGCCCGCCCTGGCTGCGCTCGAGCGCGGGGGTGACTTGCGAGAACAGCCCGAAGATGTCCTCGAGGTGTTCCGGCGGAATCCCGATGCCGCTGTCGGAGACCGCAATCTTCGCCTTTCCGCGCAGGCGCTCGGCCGACACGCTGATCACGCCGCCCTGTGGCGTAAACTTGATTGCGTTATTCAGCAGGTTGAGGAAGCATTGGACCATGCGGGTGGAGTCCGCATGCGCATACAAGGGGTCGTCGGGCAGGTGTACCAGTACCTCGTGCCCGGCAGCCTTGAGCGCGCCTTCGACCGCATGCAAGGCATCGGACAGACAGTCGACCAGCGACACGTCCGCCTTGCGCAGGGCAATCTTCCCCTGGGTGATCCGCGACACTTCCAGCAGGTCGTCGACCAGGCGCGCGAGGTGACGCGACTGGCGGTCGATGACTGCCAGCGCCCGTTCGACGTTGCCCGGCAGGCCGGGCATCCGCAGCAGCAGTGCAGCGGCATTACGGATCGGCGCCAGCGGATTGCGCAGCTCATGGGCAAGCGTGGCCAGGAACTCGTCCTTGCGCTGATCCGCCAGCTTGAGCACCTGCTCCGCCTCGGTCTGGGCGGTGATGTCGGCATTGACCCCGAACCAGTGGATGATCTGCCCGTCCTTGTTGCGCAGTGCTACAGCCCGGCTCAGGAACTGGCGCCAGCGGCCATCCGTGCCCAGCAGGGGTACCACCATTTCATACGGTTCGCCGGTGGCGACCGAATGGCGCCACCGGTCGACGATGGTCGGCACCAGCGCCGGGTCGTTCACCTTCCGCCAGCCCCAGCCTTCGGCCTCGTCCTGCGAGAGCCCGGTGTACTCGTGCCAGCGCCGGTTGAACCAGTAGATCCAGCCGTCCGGCCGCGCCATCCATGCAATCTCCGGCAATTCGTCCGCCAGTGCGTGGAAATGCATCTCCATCTCAGCCGCCGCCGCCTCGCCGCGCTTGCGCTCCGTGATGTCGGCGAGGACGCCGAATACCACCGTCGCCTTGCCATGCTCGTCGTAGCCGGCTTTCCCGCGCGCGGACGCCCAGCGCGCCTGTCCCTGCGCGTCGCGCAGGCGGAACTCGAGGTCGCAGCCGCGCCTGTTGGCGATGCAGTCGCGAATCTGCGCACGCAGGCGCTCACGATCCTCGGCAAACACGTAGTGCGTCAAAGCGCCGGGCTCGCAAGCCAGTTGCCCGGGCTGCAAGCCGAGGATGTCGTGCTCCACTTCCGGGCTCCACCAGGCGCGATTGCCGACCAGGTCCCAGCTGAACACGCCCATTTTGCCGGCTTCCAGTGCCAGGCCCAGCACCTGCTGGGTCTCCTGGAGCCGGGCAGCCGTGCGCGCCGTGGCCTGGGCGTCGGCCAGGTCGCGGTGCATGCGCCCGTGCTCGACCAGCAGCATGATGAGGACGAAGCTCGAGGCAACCAGGCCGTAGACCCGGCCGGCATAGAAGCCGAGATCCCAGCGGCCGGCATTGAACACGCTGACGAGCCCGATTTCGAAGAACCATGCGGACAGCACCACCACCAGCCACATGTCCATCGAGGAAGCCGAGCGGCGGGTGAACAGGATCGCCAGCGCCAGCCCGGTGATGATCCATTGGCCGTAGCGCCCGATGTTGAACACGGACGAGTAGCGGTTATCCACCAGCATCTGCGGCAGCCAGTCGCTCCCCACCGTTGCCAGCGTCGCCAGCACGGCAGCGCCGGCCAGCGTCACGAGCACCGCCTTCGTCGTCGTCCGCCCCGCGCGGTCGGCGCGCCGGTCGGTTTCCTTGAAAAAGGAATAGGCAATCACCGCCAAGGGAAAGCCGAGGTGCCAGAAGACGTGCAGGTAGCCGGTCGTCTGGGGGCCGGCGCCCAGCAGGCCGGTGGGCGTGAACACGCCGGGAAAAGACAACAGGTGCACAGTCGCCATGACGGCCGAGTACAGGTAGCCGCAGGCGAGAATGAGGATGCTCTGTTTGCGGGTGAGGTGGAAATAGCCGAGCAGCAAGGTCGTCGTGATGAGGTCATTGATCACGAGAACCGGCTGGTGCAGGGGGATGAACCATGGCGCGGCTGCCAGCGGCGTGCGCGCGAACGGGATGAGCGTGACAAACATCCCAAGCGATACTGCAACGATGATGAGCGCTAGGCGCACCGAAGCCGGTCCGGCCTGGTACTCGAACAGGGTTTTTGCTGCCTGGCTGTCAGCGGAAGCTGCGCGATCGCGCGCGATGCCTGGTAACTCGGACGTGTAGTTCATGGGCAATGGGCGTCACCCAAGTTTTCGCGGTATTCATCGTATGTCAGCTGGAGAACAAGTGGAGCACGGTATCTTTTTTGGCGCCATGTCGATTTCGGTATACCGTGTTCGTCGTCGGTAGAGCAACACCCCGACATCCAAAACAGGAGATCCGACATGAAACAGGCAACCCGAGCCATCCCCGAAGGTTTTCATAGCGTTACCCCGCACCTGGTCTGCGAAGGCGCAGCCAAGGCGCTGGACTTTTACCGCGAGTGCTTCGGCGCCGTCGAAGTGTCCCGCATGCCCGGGCCAGACGGCAGGCTGATGCACGCCGAGATGCGCATCGGCGATTCGATCGTCATGCTGTGCGACGATTTCCCCGACTACGGCAGCCCGGGTCCGATCGCGCTGAAGGGCTCGCCGGTGGTGATCCACCTGTACGTGCGCGACGCCGACGCCGTGTGGGAACGTGCGATGGCCGCCGGGGCCACGCCCATCATGCCGCTGGGCGACGCCTTCTGGGGCGACCGCTACGGCCAGTTCGTCGATCCCTTCGGCCACCGCTGGGCGGTCGCCACCCACCAGCGCGACCTCACGCCGCAAGAGATCCAGGAAGCGATGGCCAAAGAGATGCCGTCCAACTGCGGCGGCGAGCAAGGCTGATTTACACCGCCAGGGCACGCGCCAAGAGCCGGATCGTGCCCGCGTCCTGCAGCGCCGCCACGTTCAGGCGCATATGGGTCGAGGCCAGCTGCTGCGGCGAGAACAGGCTGCCGGGCGCCAGCAGCAGCTCGTCGCGCATGGCGCGCGCGGCGATGGCATTGGTGTCGCGGCCGGCATCGACCCAGACGAACATGCCGCTACCCGGCGCCGGGTCCGGGCGCAGGCCCAGGCTCTCCAGCTGGCGCAGCGCTTTGGGACGCGCCGCATCGAGCCGGGCGCGCACCCGGTCCAGGTGCTTGCGGTACAGGCCTTCGGACAGGATCTTGTAGACCACGCGCTCGCCGAGGTCCGAGGTCGACAGCGTGGACAGCATCTTGCGGTCGGCCAGGCGCTGGGCCCGCTCATGCGAGGTGGCGATGAAGCCGACCCGCAGATTCGGCGCCATCGATTTCGAAAAGCCGCCCAGGTAGATTACCCGCTTCAAGCCGTCCAGCGCGGCCAGGCGCGTTGCGCCTCCCGGATGCAGGTCGGCATAGATATCGTCTTCCACCACCGTGAAATCGAACTGCTCGGCCAGGCGCAGCAAGCCGTAGGCCTTGGCCGCCGACAGCGAGCTCGAGGTCGGGTTGTGCAGCACCGAGTTGACGATGAACAGGCTGGGCCGGTGGCGCGCCGCCAGCTCGGCCAGCTGCTCCAGGTCGGGCCCGTCGGCCAGGCGCCACACGCCTACCACTGTCAAGCCCAGCGCGGCAAAGGATCCGAACATCAGGAACCAGGCGGGATCGTCGACCAGCACGGTGTCGCCCGGGCGGCAGAACTCGCGCGCCACCAGGTCGAGCGCCTGGGTCACGCCGAGGGTCGTCACGATGTGTTCGGGCGGCGCCTCGATCTCGACTTCCAGCAGCTTGTGCTGGAGCTGCTGGCGCAAGGGCAGGAAACCCTGAGGCGCGCCATAGCCGAGCAGGCCGGCGCTGTTCTGGCGGCTCAGGCCGGCCAGGGCCTTGGCCACGGCTGCGCCATCGA
The DNA here is from genome assembly GCF_020707265.1 of Massilia sp. IC2-477. GTDB lineage: Bacteria > Pseudomonadota > Gammaproteobacteria > Burkholderiales > Burkholderiaceae_D > Telluria. The sequence continues at coordinate 3,416 of NZ_JAJFEQ010000013.1, read as the reverse complement.
GCCAGTCCGCCGGCAGGACGCCCGCCCCCGGCGACAGTTGGAGCGGCGCCTGGCGGAACAGGTTGCGCACCAGCCAGGCGATGTCGAGCGTCGCCGCGGGCTCCCGCGCGGGCGCCGCCGCATGCCGGGCCGGCTGGGGACGCTCGCGCACGAAGAAGCCGGCCCCGCGCCGCGAATCGAGGTAGCCCTGGGCCACCAGGCGGTCGTAGCTGGCCACCACGGTAAATGGCGAAACCCCGTGCGCCTGCGCGAACTGGCGGATCGAAGGCATGCGCGCCCCGGGACGCAGCAGGCGCTCCTCGATGCGGCCGGCGACGCCGCGCACGATCTGGTCGGCCAGCGGCTCACCCGATTCACGTGACAGGTTCAGGCCGCTTGCGGCAGGTGTATTGGTCATTTCGCCATCACAGTGAACAAATTAAGTGCAGAAGTGTACTGGGACTGTATTGGCCCCAATCGCTAGCATAGAAGCATCGCCGTGACCGTGCAACGCCCTTTCGAAGGATCTTCATGAGTATTGCTTTCTGCTCCCGCCCCGCTCCTCCCGGCCACCAGGGACGCGCCATGCTGCTTGGCCTGATTGGCGTCGCCATGTTCAGCCTCACCATGCCGCTAACCCGGATCGCCGTGGCCGAGCTCGATCCCCTGTTCGTGACCTTTGGACGGGCGCTGGGCGCGGCGCTGCTGGCAGGCGCCTGGCTGGCCTGGAAGCGCGCGGCGCCGCCGCCGCGCGCCGCGCTGCTGCCCCTGGCGCTGGTGGCGGCGGGCTGCATCATCGGCTTCCCCCTGTTCACCTCGGTGGCGCTGCGCACCCTGCCCGCGTCGCACGGCGCCCTGCTGGTCGGCGTGCTGCCGCTGGTGACGGCCCTGTACTCGGCGCTGCGCGGCTACGAGCGGCCCTCGCGCGGTTTCTGGGGCATGGCCTTGCTCGGATCAAGCCTGGTGATCGCCTTCGCGCTGTTCCAGGGCGGCGGCGCCCTGCACCGGGCCGACCTCCTGGTTTTCGCCGCGGTGGCGTCGGCCGCCGTCGGTTATGCCGAAGGCGGGCGCCTGTCGCGCAGCCTGGGTGGGCCGGAAGTCATCTGCTGGGCGCTGCTGCTGGCCGCGCCGGCGGTCGCGCCCATCGTGCTCTGGCAGGGCGTGCCGCAGGCAAGCGAGGTCGGGCTGGCCGCCTGGCTGTCCTTCGGCTACGTCACCGCGATCTCGATGTTTGTCGGCTTTTTCTTCTGGTATCGGGGCCTGGCGCTGGGTGGCGTGGCCCGGGTCGGCCAGGTGCAACTGCTGCAACCCTTCCTCAGTCTGGTCGGGGCCGCCCTGCTGCTGGGCGAAGCGCTGAGCTTCGCCAACTGTGCATTCGCGCTGGCGGTAGCCGCCGTCGTGTTCGCGGGACGCCGGATGGCGGTACGTCAGCAGTAAAACATCTGAAATGGACCGAGGTTGGACGTACAATACCGGCTTCTTTCAACGTCATTGCATACATCATGTCCGTCTACGACAAACTCAAAGAACTGAACATCACCCTGGCCGCGCCGGCCACCCCGGCCGCCGCCTACGTCATGTACGTGCAAACCGGCAACCTCGTGTTCATCTCGGGCCACATCGCCAAGAACGCGGACGGCTCGCCAAACGCCGGCATCCTGGGCCGCGACAAGACCACTGCCGACGGCCAGGCCGCCGCGCGCTCGGTCGCCATCGACCTGATCGGCACCCTGCAGGAAGCCGTCGGCGGCGACCTGAGGCGCGTCAAGCGCATCGTCAAGGTGATGAGCCTGGTCGCCTCGACCCCGGAATACAACGAGCAGCACCTGGTTACCAACGGCTGCTCGGAACTGATCGGCGAAGTGTTCGGCGATGCCGGCAAGCACGCCCGCTCGGCCTTCGGCGTCGCTTCGCTGCCGCGCGGCACCTGCGTCGAAATCGAAATGATTGTCGAAGTGGAATAAGCATCATTGTCCCGGACCCGGTTTACCCAGCCGGGTTCGTTCCCGAAGCCGCTTATCCAGCGTGCTTTATAATGGCCCGGCACCACCCGTGCGGTCCGTCCCTAGAGAGCCCAGTATGAAAATCGAAAATCCAAACCCCATCCAGTGGCAGTTTTCGGAGCGCGCGCAGCAGCTGCAAAGCTCGTTCATCCGCGAAATCCTGAAGATCACCCAGCGTCCGGAGATCATCTCCTTCGCCGGTGGCCTGCCGTCGCCAGCCACTTTCCCGGTCGAGCGCATGAAAGAAGCGTACGACAAGGTCCTCAGCGAGACCGGCAAGGTCGCGCTGCAGTACGGACCGACCGATGGCTATGGCCCGCTGCGGGAATGGATCGCCAACTCGCTCTCCACGGAAGGCAGCCGCATCCTGCCGGAACAGATCCTCATGACCTCGGGCTCGCAGCAGGCGCTCGACCTGCTGGGCAAGGTCCTGATCGACGAAGGCAGCCGCGTGCTGGTGGAAACCCCGAGCTACCTGGGCGCCCTGCAGGCTTTCTCGGTCTACCGTCCTGAATTCAAGTCGGTCGACACCGACGATCACGGCCTGGTGCCGTCCTCGATCGCCGGCGTGGCCGAGGGCGCACGCCTGCTGTATTCGCTGCCGAACTTCCAGAACCCGACCGGCCGTTCGCTGTCGCTGGAACGGCGTCAGGAGCTGGTGGAAACCTGCGCCCGCTTTGGCCTGCCGCTGATCGAGGACGATCCCTACGGCGCCCTGTCGTACAAGGGCGAGCCGATGCCGAAGATGGTCGCGATGAACCCGGACGGCGTCATCTACATGGGCTCCTTCTCGAAGGTGCTGACCCCGGGCATCCGCCTCGGCTACGTGTGCGCCCCGCTGCCGCTGGTGCGCCGCCTCGAGCTGGCCAAGCAGGCAGCCGACCTGCACACCGCCCAGCTGACCCAGATGGTGGTGCACGAAGTGGTCAAGGATGGCTTCCTCGACCAGCACATCCCGACCATCCGCAAGCTGTACGGCGACCAGTGCCAGGTCATGCTGGACGCGATGGCCGAGCATTTCCCGAGCGGCGTCACCTGGACCAAGCCCGAAGGCGGCATGTTCATCTGGGTCACCCTGCCGAAGAACGTCGACGCCATGAAGCTGCTCGACCAGTCGCTGGCCGCGCGGGTGGCCTTCGTGCCGGGCGCGCCGTTCTATGCCAACGAGCCGGCCACCAACACCCTGCGCCTGTCTTTCGTGACCGTGCCGCCGGAACGCATCCGCGAAGGCATTGCCATCCTCGGCAAGCTGATCAAGGACATGCTGTAAGTCCTGCCTTTCCAGGCCCCCAAAACCGCCGGCATGTTGAACTGACCCCGTAAAGTTGGACGGTTAGTTTGCTAAGCGGCCAAGGCCTGAGTCCTGTACTGAACGGGGCTCAGGCCTTTTAATTTGAGCTTGATGCGGTCGTTATTGTAATAGTGGATGTAGTC
>NZ_JAJFEQ010000012.1 GCF_020707265.1 Massilia sp. IC2-477 | reverse complement strand
TCAAAGCCTGATGACCATAGCAAGTCGGTCCCACCCCTTCCCATCCCGAACAGGACCGTGAAACGACTTTGCGCCGATGATAGTGCTGCAACCAGTGTGAAAGTAGGTTATCGTCAGGCTAGTTATATGAAAAAGCCCATCCAGTGATCTGGATGGGCTTTTTTGCTTTGTGCTTTCCCTTCAAGGTGAACCATGCCGGCCTGGCTCAACGAGTGAACTATGCGGGTCCACCAGCGCGACGCTGCTGCTCGATGAACGCAAGCCGCGCCGCCGCCTGTTCGCGCAGTGCAACCAGCGAAGCGATGCGTTCGTCCAGTTCCTCGAGCTTTGCGTGGTACAGACGGATCACGTCGCCGCAGACACTGCGGCGCGTCTCGAGCTCCAGGCCAAACACCGAGACCACGGGCTGGATTTGCGCCAGCGTGAAGCCGTTCTTCAACAGGACCTGAATGCGTTTGACGTGCTCCACGGCTGCCGGCATGAAAACGCGATAGCCGGACGCCGTGCGCTGGGCAGGAAGCACACCGATCTGCTCGTAGTGGCGCAAGGCGCGCACGCTGACGCCTGTTAGGCGTGACAGTTCTCCAATCGAGTAGTGGTCTGCTTTCATCTGTTTCCTGGATCAATGGACTGGTGCGGCAGGCAGGCGTGCCCAGTCACGTATCGCAACATGGCGCGACGCGTCTCCATCCCAGGTAGCGGACACCACGCACCAACGCTTGCCATCATTTAGCAGCTGAAAGCTGTTGATGCCGTAGGCGTAAGGACGGCCGCCGGGGTGTTCGCTACTGGCGTAGGCACTCCACACATGCGCCACGTGCCCGAATTTCTGCGTTTCCTGCCGGAGTTCGACTTCATAAAAACCGCGCTGTCCAAACAGCTTGTCGTTCAGCGCGGCGAACCCTTCCACATTGTAAGTCGTCGCATCGACCCTGTCCCCGACATGTTGAGGAACAGTAATAATCGCTCCAAGAGCGTGCAAGTCGCGCAGACGTGCCCAGTCCTTCCCTTTACCCGGCGGCCCAGAGACGAGTCGGTATAACTCACGCACCACTTCACCCGGCTCTGCATGTCCGGCTGCGTCCTGGACAGCGGGGCAGGCCAGGCTGCCCCTGTTGGATACGTCCGGTGTTTCGGCGTGGATGGAGGCGGCCAATGGCACGAAGGCCATCAGGGGCAGAGAAAGAGTTCTCCAGGAGGTCATGTGTCAGGTCCTTTCGTTGGTTTGGTGAAAGGACTGTAAAGCCTGACATCAGTGTCAGAGTCAAGCGTTCCATGGAGCTGGGTCAGCGCTGCACCAGCGGATAAAAAAAGCGGGGCTTGCGCCCCGCTCATTCAGCCATTCGTAGAGAGCCTCAAACCCCCCAGAGCACATCCGTATGCTGGTCGCGTGCCGAGCGCAGCATCTCGAGCAGGGGATAGGCCCGCGTGGAGAAGGTGACCACCTCGATCGGCTCGTGTTCGTTGTCTTCGGTTTCACCATGGTGCGCCTGCACGTCGCGCTCGACCTGCTCCGAGATCTGGTGCTTGCGGCTTTCTTCGATTTCGCCCTCGAGCAGCGCCACCGCGCGTGGCGCCTCTTCCGCGGTGATGACGCCGCGTTCGATATCCTTATGCAGCAGGTCCAGGATGCGCTTGGCGTGTTCCTGGTACATCAGGACCTCAGGATAGGATTTGCACTTGAATGTAATCAACATAACTATGCCCATTGATCTGTTAGTGACTAAACGATAACACGTCTTGAAAACCCGGTCATCCCGCGCACGCACTTAGGGCTGCGGCCGCCGCAGGAACCAGGACAGTGCGAGCACCACTAGCACCGCCGCGGCCGCGATCCAGGTCGCGACGATCAGCTTGTCGGACGCGTCCGCCACCAGCGCCGACAGCGCCCATGCCAGCCCGCCCCAGGCCAGGCTGTTGAGCATCTCGAGGATCGTGGTCAGCACGTCGCTCTTGCCGCGTGTCTGGAAGTCGCTGCGCGATCCCGGCCGCCCGCACCAGTGCACGATCAGCGCCGCTGTACAGACCGCACCGGTAACGCACAGGACCGTGACCAGGCCGGCCAGCGGGTCGCGCACCAGCAGCCAGGCCAGGGGGATGAGCACCAGCGCGAGCGGTGGCAGGACGGCCGCGCCCAGCTTGGCGAAGCGGATCGTACGTTGTGGCGACGGCGACAGGCGCAGCAGGTCGGGCGCATCTTCGGCCGACACCACGATCCAGGCCAGCGAGGCTGTCAGCGAACTGCACAGCAGCGTCAACCCGGCCCCCAGCGCCGTCAGGCGCAGCTCGCCGCGCTGGAAGATGACGAAGAACAGCGGCAGCAGGTAGATCAGCTGCAGCGCCACCTGCGAAATCAGGTGCGGGTCGCGCAGGATCAGCCGCCACTCCTTGAACAGCACGGCCGCCACCAGCCCGCGCCCGAAGCGATAGCGCACCCCGCCCGCGGGCCTGCGCGCCGTCCTCGACGAGGATGCCGCCTGCTGCAACCCGTGCACAAAGAAGCGGTGCGTACGGCCTGCCGTGAACGTAAAAGCGGCCAGCGCCAGCGCCGCGATCCCGAGCACCGGGAGCGGCTCGCCCAGCAGCGCACGGCCCGGCAGCCACAGCGGGCTGTCGACACACAGCGGTCCATCTGAGGCGAAGGCCCGTGCAAACGCCGCCATGGCCTGCGCTTCCATGCGCGAGGCGAAGTGCGAGAACAGCTGCGACAGGATGAAGATCATCGCACCGGCCAGGGCGCCGATGATCTGCGCGATGACGCGCGTGCGGCGCGCGCCGATCGTGCGCACCAGGCCGAGCGTCAGCAGCATCGCGGCGCAGGCGATGATGGTGGCAGTACCCAGCAGGACCGGATAGAGCGCGAGCCAGCCCAGGTGGCCGAGCACGGCCCCCATGTGCGCGAACGGCCCCAGGAAGAACAGGTAGGGCGCCGCCGTGCCCACGGCCACCGTGGCGAGGCGCACGGTGAAGATGCTGCGCGAGGGCAGGGGCGAGGACAGCAACAGGTCCAGGTCGCCGCGTTCGAACAGCACCATCACGCTCGACTTGAGCGCGCTGGAGAGCATGAAGGTCATGAGGCCGAACAGCAGGGCGCTCACCCCCACCATGATGCGCGGGTCGGCCATGCCGATGCCGGCGATCAGCTTGACCGCATACCAGGCCAGCGCATGCAGCGCCAGCCAGACCACGGCGATGGTTGCCAGTCCGGCCGTGCCAGGGCGGCGCGCCGCCTTGCCCGGCTTGCTGGACGCCGCGGCGTTGAACCACAGCAGCCGCAGCTCGTGGCGGAACAGCCAGGGAATGCTGCCCGGGACGCTCATCATGGCTGCGCGGTCAGCTGCAGGAACACGTCCTCGAGGCTCGCGCCGCTGGTGCGCGCGCGCAGCTCATCGAGCGTACCTTCCGCGATCAGGCGGCCCTGCTGGATGATGCCGATGCGCTGCGCCAAGCGCTCTGCTACTTCCAGGATGTGGGTGGTGAGAATCACGGTGCCGCCCTTGGCCACGTGCGACAGCAGCAGGTCCTTGACCTGGCGTGCCGCTGCCGCATCCAGGCCGGTGAGCGGCTCGTCGAGGATCAGCAGTTCGGGCTCGTGGATCAGTGCGCCGGCCAGCGCCAGCTTCTGCTTCATCCCGCGCGAAAAGCCTTCCGTCAGCTCGTGTGCGTGCGGGCTCAGGTCCAGCCAGTCGAGCAGTTCGCGTGCGCGCGGTTCGGCCGACCCTGCATCGACGCCCCATAGCCCCGCCACGAACTCGAGGTACTCGGTGGGCTTGAGCTTCCCGTACAACATCGGATCGTCCGGCAGGTAGGCCATGCGGCGCTTGGCCTCCAGCGGCGCCTCCTCCAGGTCGATGCCGAAGACCTCGATGCGGCCGGCGTCCGGCGCCAGCAGGCCGGTCACCATGCGCAGGGTCGTGGTCTTGCCGGCGCCGTTGGGGCCGAGCAGCGCATACAGCTCGCCGCGCCGCACCTGCAGCTCGAGCCCATCGACCGCCGGGCGGCCGAAGGATTTGGAGAGGCCTGCCGTGCGCAGGGCCGGGCTAGGGTCATTCATCATTGCGGCGCGAAGGAAGAGAGGAACTGTTCGGTATGCTCGGGCGGCATCGCGCCCGGCTTGCCCACCACGATCACCTGGTACATGCGCGCGCCCTTGGCGACGAAGCGCCCGACCAGGCGCACCGGACCGCCATTGCCCTTGCCGACCGCATCGACATCGAGCGTCTCGCCAGCCGGCGCGCTGGCCCCGATATTGCGCAGCAGCGCCTGGCGCATCGCGGGCAGGGTGGCCTGGGCCAGGGCCGCATCCGGCGCCACGGCGGTGCCGACGGCGAAGGTCGTGCCTTCCACTTCGGCGGCGGTCATGGTCATGTCGACCTTGATGCCGCCCAGGTCGATGGGCCGCGTGTGGGTCGAGGGTTTGGCAGGGAACAGGACGCGGAAGCTGCCGTCGCTGCTGGTATAGTCGCGCCAGTTGTAGGTGGGCGAGCAGCTCGCCAGAGTAAGGACCGCAAGCGCTGCGTACGAGAGTTGTTTGAGGTGCATGCCACGATGGTAGCAGGCGGCGCGTCGAACGCAACCACTACCTGTCACGCATGGCTCAGCCCTCGCGCAGCGCGCGCCGGTACTGGATCGCCTGGGCGATGTGCTCCGCCGCGACATGCTCGCTGGCCGCCAGATCGGCCACCGTGCGCGCTACCTTGAGCACGCGGTGGTAGGCGCGCGCCGACCAGTGCAGCTGCTGCATGGCCGCGCGCAGCAGGCGCTCGCCGGCCGCATCGGGACGGCAGTAGCGGTCGATGTCGCGCGGCTCCAGGCGCTGGTTCGGCTTGCCCTGGCGCGCCAGCTGCAGCGCATGGGCGCGCGCCACCCGTTCGGCGATCGCGCTACTGGCTTCACCATCGGCCTGGCCCGCGATGCTCTCGGCCGGCATGGCCGCCAGCGTCAGCTGGATGTCGATGCGGTCGAGCAGGGGGCCGGAGACGCGGTCCTGGTAGCGTTGCGCGGTTTCCGGCGTGCAGCGGCATTTGCCGGAGGCGTGACCGAGCCAGCCGCAGGGACAGGGATTCATTGCCGCCACCAGCTGGAAGCGGGCCGGGAAGTCGGCCTGGCGCGCCGCGCGCGAAATCGTGATGCGGCCCGATTCGAGCGGCTCGCGCAATACCTCGAGCACGCGCCGGTCGAACTCGGGCAGCTCGTCCAGGAACAGTACGCCGTGGTGGGCCAGCGAGACTTCGCCGGGTCGCGGCAGGTTGCCGCCGCCGACCAGGGCCACCCCGGAGCTCGTGTGGTGCGGACTGCGGAACGGACGCCGGCGCCAGCGCTCGGGCGAAAAGCTGCCGGCGATCGACTGCACCGCGGCCGACTCCAGGGCTTCGTCCTGGCACATCGGCGGCAGCAGGCCGGGAAAGCGCGCGGCCAGCATGCTTTTTCCCGCGCCGGGCGGTCCGATCATGAGCACCGAGTGCAGGCCCGCCGCGGCCACTTCGAGTGCGCGCTTGGCGCTCTGCTGGCCCTTCACTTCGGCGAAATCGGGGTAGTCGGGCAGGGTCTGCGGCGCCTGTCCCTGGTGGCGCGACAGCCGCATATTGCCAGCGCCGTGGGCGAAGTGGGCGCACACCTCGAGCAGGGTACGCGCCGGGTAGATGGCGGCGTCGCTCACCAGCGCCGCTTCGTCGGCATTCGCCAGCGGCAGGATGAAGGCGCGCGCCCTGCCACGCCCGCCATCGCCATGGCGGTGCATCGCGAAGGTCATCGCCAGTGCGCCGCGGATCGGGCGCAACTCGCCCGACAGCGACAGCTCGCCCGCGAATTCATAACGCGCCAGGGCCTCGCCCGCGATCTGCTGCGAGGCGGCCAGTATGCCGAGCGCGATCGGCAGGTCGAAACGGCCGGACTCCTTCGGCAGGTCGGCCGGCGCCAGGTTGACCGTGATGCGGCGCGGCGGGATCGTGAAGCCCGAGTTCTGCAGCGCCGCGCGCACCCGGTCCTTGGCTTCGCGCACCTCGGCGTCAGGCAGGCCGACGATGGTCAGCGCCGGTAATCCATTGGCCAGGTGCACCTCGACGCTGACGGCGGGCGCCTCCATGCCGGCCAGGGCCCGGCTTCTCAACACGGCTAGACTCATCGGTTTCCTTCAGGGGACTGGGGCAGAGTCGCCACATCTTAAGAAGTATTGAGGAGCTGCGTTTGCGAGCGAGCAGAGGTGCGCATCGTGGTGGCGACGGCTACAATCCCGACAACGCAATTTCTGGTCAGAAGAGGGCCAGTTGAGCTGCATTCTCCGCATCGCAGGGGGAGGCCTTGGATGTCGATTCCTTGCTGCTTCTCACCCCATTCGCGTTGACGGGACGTGGAAAAAAGGTGAGCCACGCATTTTGAAGAACAGATGCCACATCGATTCCCGGTTCAGCTTTGTCGTCAGCGAAGCCGAGCTGGATGACTTGGCCGGCGTTCAAGAGGCTTGCCTTGATTTCGCGGTCGCACTTGTTGAGGGCGTCGTTTCGCAAACCTCCTATTTGCCGGCAAGCTTCGTGCAGGCTGCGGGAACTGCCGGGATTGGCATAGCGATTTCCCACCACGCGTGCTGATTCCCGACCTGTACCAGATCCATAAGATGGTGCGTCGAGTGAAAGTCCGTTATTGAGCGCTTCCAGCCGTGCGCTGTCCGTGCAGACAGCGCGCTCGAAGCACGCAGTCTGCCTCTGCATAAATTAGTTATTGCAAATACAAATAGTTAAAATTACTATTAACCATTAGTCCATCCCGATGTGATGCGATCAAATGCTGTTGTCACTGTGCTGATCCGGGAAGTCCAATGCGTTGCAGTGGCGTATTCAACTTCGCCCTCTGAACTGTGTAGCGGTTCTACAAACTGAAGTCTTCGCTAAGGAGTCAACAGATGGCCGAATACCTGTACGCGGGATATCCCTCCGCAATTGTGTACGAGCGTGGCGACAGCCTCGATGGGCAGCCCCCTGAAGCACTCTCGCCAATAAAACATTTATTGTGGGGAGATGAACTGACTGTCCTTGATACCAGCGCGGATGGCAAGTACCACTTGGTAAAGGTACGAAAGGTGGAAGGATGGATCCGCGCTATCGACACACAAGCGCATCGCTTGCTGGAAATTGTGTTCGTCGATATCGGGCAGGGCGATGGCGCGCTCGTAGTGACACCTGGGGGCGAGCGCTATGTCGTCGACGCGGGGAAGGGCGACAACATGTACCGCTTCCTGCGCTGGCGCTTCGGCTTCAAGGAGGAGACAGTACTGGATGCGGCAGTGATTTCGCATTCGGACAGCGATCACTATGGCGGCTTCGAATATTTGTTCAAAGCACCCAACATTCGCTTCCGCACCGTGTACACCAACGGTTTGATGGAAAACGTAGCCGGCCGGCGAGCCGGAGTATTGGGCGCAATGAACGAAGCAGGCGACCACAAATACGTGACTGGCCTCGTCCGCAACAAGGATGAATTGCATGAATTCCTCGCCGACGCCGCTACCTCGGCAGGTAAACGATATCCCACGATGCTCCGGAATGCGTTGGACGCAGAAAAGTTCGACGACTTCCTCATGTTGAGCCATTCGGACCACTACATGCCCGGGCACGGCGAGGGAAGCGACTTGGTCATCGAGGTGCTGGGGCCCTATCTAGAAGATGTCGATGGGGAGCCGGGCCTGCGCTGGTTGGGCGACGCGGGCAGGACCAAGAATGGGCATTCGGTCGTGTTGCGGCTAAAGCTGAACAATGTCAGCGTTTTCCTCGGGGGCGATCTCAACATGGAATCGAGTCAGCTTTTGCTCGAGGCGCACACAGGAATCAAGGCGGATCCGTCAAATGCCGGGGAGATCGCTTTGCTCGTGGAAGCGGCGCGACCAATTTTTCAGAGCGATGTCGCGAAGGCATGCCATCACGGCAGCGCAGATACGCTACTGTCGCTTGTGAGGGCGATCAATCCCATCGCCACGGTCATCTCGAGCGGCGATGATGAGCCTTACGGCCACCCTCGTCCAGACGCCCTTGGAGCGATCGCGAAAAACAGCCGAGGCGACCGACCGCTGGTGTTCAGCACGGAACTGGCGAGGTCGACCAAGGAGTCGATCAAGCACCCGTCCGTGCTCAGGGAGCAGTTGAAAGAACTGGCAGCGAAGATCTCCGAGGCGGACACGGATGAGAAAAGAGACCGGGCACAAATCAAGTTCGAGGCACTTGTCGACAAGCTCGATCGCAGCATTGCCGTCTACGGCGCAATCAACCTGAGGACCGACGGCGAACGGGTTGTTCTGGCTTACAAGCTGGAGCGATCGACGCCCGCCAAGGGCTGGGATATCTACAAACTCGAGCCCGACCCGGCAACTGGCCGGCTGGGCTACACCAGCAAATTCGATTAATAGACCAGGTTTGCCGCTCTCCGGCATAAGAAGTTGACTGACAATTTTCGATAAAAGAAAGTCTGTCGGTTTCTCTTCGCCATGCGACTCGGATGAGAAGCGTATGCCATCTGCATGCATCTGGCAAAAACACGTCGTTCATTCCCGGAATCCTGCAGCCGGTCGCAAAAAACCTGGCATTCGCACTCCTTATCTGTACATTATCTTCTGGCAACACTTGCCTCGTTCCGCCGGTGGCGGGCGATTGCATTGATAAACAACGGGACCTGGAGAACACAGATGTTATCGATCAAGCAGCTCAACAAGACGTATGCGAATGGCGTCAAAGCCATCAACGATGTCAGCCTCGAGATTCCGAATGGGATGTTCGGCCTGCTGGGGCCGAACGGCGCCGGCAAATCCTCGCTGATGCGCACTATCGCCACGCTGCAGGATCCCGATAGCGGCAGCATCCATTTCAACGGTCTCGACGTCCTGAAGGACAAGGAAGGGCTGCGCCGCCAGCTCGGCTACCTGCCGCAGGACTTCGGGGTGTACCAGAAGGTCAGCGCCGAGCGCCTGCTGAACCATTTCGCGGTCCTGAAGGGCCTGACCGGCAAGGGCGAGCGCAAGGAAGCGGTCGAGGCCCTGCTGCAGCAGACCAACCTGTGGGAAGCGCGCAAGCGCGCCCTCGGCACCTATTCGGGCGGCATGCGCCAGCGTTTCGGCATCGCCCAGGCCCTGCTGGGCGCGCCGCGCCTGGTGATCGTCGACGAACCAACCGCCGGTCTCGATCCGGACGAGCGCAACCGCTTCCTGAACCTGCTGGCCAAGATCGGCGAGCAGGTGGTCGTGATCCTGTCGACCCACATCGTCGAGGACGTGACCGACCTGTGCCCACGCATGGCGATGATCGCGCGCGGCACCGTGCTGCTGCAGGGCGAACCGCAGGCGGCGATCGATACGCTCAAGAACCGCGTCTGGCGCCGCACCGTCAGCCAGGACGCGCTGGCGGAATACCAGGAGCGCTTCAACGTGCTGTCGACTCGCCTGGTGGCGGGCCGGCCGCAGATCAATGTGTTCGCCGAGTCCCAGCCGGACGAGGGCTTCGTGAGCGTCGAGCCGGACCTCGAAGACGTGTACTTCCTCCAGATCCGCAATGCCAGCCGGGCGCAATCGGCCACGGCAGGCGCCACCGCGCCGTCGGCGGCGATGGTGACTGCGTAAGGAGCGGCCATGTTAAGGGAATTCTTCAAGTTCGAGCTCAGCACCCAGCTGCGCCAGCCGCTGTTGTGGGTCTGCGCGCTGATCTTCGGCGCGCTCGCCTTCGGCGCCAGCACCACTGACGCGATCCAGGTCGGCGGCAGCATCGGCAACGTCAACCGCAATGCGCCGGTCGTCGTCGCCCAGATGCTCGGCGTGTTCAGCCTGATGTCGATGTTCGTCGTCACCATCTTCATCGCCGGCACCGTCCTGCGCGACAGCGAAGTCGGGATCTCGGACATGCTGTTCGCCACGCCCATGAAGAAGCGCGACTACCTGGTCGGCCGCTTCGCCGCCGGCCTGCTGGCCTGCCTGGTGATCTTTGCAGGCATCGTGGTCGGCATGATGCTCGGGCCGCTGATGCCCTGGGTCGACGTGCAGCGCGTCGGGCCGTTCCCGGGAGCGGCCTTCCTGTGGGCGCTCGGCGTGCTCGTGGTACCGAACCTGCTGCTGATCGGCGCGCTCCTGATGCTGCTGGCCGCGACCACCCGCTCGATCATGCTCGTGTACGTCGGCGTGCTCGCGTTCTTCGTGCTGTGGATCGTCGCCGGTACCTTCACCGTGAACATCGACAACGAATGGCTCGCCGTGCTGTCCGACCCGTTCGGCCTGCGTGCATTCTCGCGCTCCACGCGCTACTTCTCCACCGCCGAGTCGAATGCCGGCCTGCCCGACATTGCCGGCTACATACTGGCCAACCGCGCGCTGTGGAGTGCCGTGGCGCTGGTACTGTTCGGGCTGACGCTGGCCCTGTTCAAGCCGCAGCGCGCCGGCACCGGCAAGCGCCTGTTCGGCAAGGCCAAGCTGCAGGCCCAGGCCGCGCCGGTACCGGCACAGCTCAAGCTGCCGCGCATCGAGCCGCGCTTCGGCGCTTCCACGCGCTGGATCCAGTGCTGGCACATCTTCAAGTTCGACGCGGCGGCCGTGTTCAAGAGCGTGCCCTTCCTCGTCATGCTGCTGTTCAGCGTGCTCAACCTGGTGGGCAGCTCGTCGCAGATGGGCGAAATCTTCGGCACCACCGTCTATCCGATGACCCATCTGATGGTCGAGCTGATGAACGGCAGCTTCACCTTCATGCTGCTCATCATCGTCACCTTCTATGCGGGTGAGCTGATCTTCAAGGAACGCCAGGCGCGGATCGCGGACGTCAACGACGCCATGCCGATGCCGAACTGGGCGCCGCTGGTGGCCAAGAGCCTGGCGCTGACCGGCGTGGTACTGGCCTTCCTGTTCACCGGCGTGCTGGCGTCGATTGCGATCCAGCTGTTCAAGGGCGGCGCACCGATCGAGCCGATGGTTTACCTGAAGAGCACCCTGATCGCAGGCCTGCCTTTCATCCTGATGGGTCTCTTTGCCCTGGTGCTGCAGGTCGTGACCAACAACAAGTTCATCGGCTACCTCCTGATGATCCTCTTCATGGTGTGGCAGGTCACCGCCGGCATCCTGCACCTGGACCACAACCTGTACAACATCGCTGGACTGCCGGGCACCCCGTACTCGGACATGAACGGCTTCGGCCACTTCCTCAAGGGATGGAGCTGGTTCGCCATCTACTGGAGCCTGTTCATGGTAGCGGCGCTGATCGTGGCCCAGGCCTTCTGGGTGCGCGGCCTGTCCTTCGCCTGGCGCATCCGCGTGCGCGAAGCAGGGCAGCGCCTGAAAGGCGCTTCGGGTGCGGCGCTGGCCGTATCCGTCGCTGCATTCGCCGCGACCGGCGGCTGGATCTTCTACAACACCAACACCCTGGCACAGTACGAAGCCGGCGACGTCGCGATGGACAAGCAAGCCCAGTACGAGAAGAACTACCGCAAGTACAAGGACCTGTCGCATGCGAAGGTGATCGACGTGCGTGCCGACGTGGACATCTATCCGGAAGAGCGCCGACTGGCGATCCGCGGCAGCTACGTGCTGGAGAACCGCACCGGCAAGCCGGTCGACAGCCTCCCGCTGCAGGTCAATTCCGACGCCACCGTCACCTGGACCAGATTGCCGCCGCACCAGGTGGTGGTGAGCGACAAGGAGGCCGGCTTCAGCATCCTCAAGCTGGCGCAGCCGATGCAGCCGGGCGAGCGCATGCCGATCGCATTCACGGTCGACGTGCGCCGTCCGGGCTTCAACAACGGCGGCAGCCCGGACACGATCAACCTGAACGGCAGCTTCTTCAACAATCGCCAATTCTTCCCGCAGCTGGGCTACCAGAGCGACATGGAACTGCGCGACCGCAACGAGCGCCGCAAGCGCGGCCTCGGCGAGCCGGAGCGCATGCCCAAGCTCGAAGACCAGGCCGCGCGCCGCCACTCGCTGTTCGGGGCGGACGCGGACTGGATCAGCTTCGAGACCACGGTCTCGACCAGCGGCAAGCAGACCGCGCTGGCGCCGGGCTACCTGCAGAAGTCGTGGCAGGCCAATGGCCGCAACTACTACCAGTACAAGATGGACCAGAAGATGATGCCGTTCTTCGCCTACCTGTCGGCCGACTGGCAGGTGAAGAAGGCCGAGTGGAAGGGCATCCCGATCGAGGTCTATCACGATCCGAAGCACACCTACAACGTGGAGCGGATGGTGACGGCCACCCAGAAGGCGCTGGACTACTTCACGACCCAGTTCACGCCCTACCAGCACAAGCAGGTGCGGATCCTGGAGTTCCCGAACTATGCGCGTTTCGCCCAGTCGTTCGCGAACACCATCCCGTTCTCGGAGTCGATCGGCTTCATCGCCGACCTGCGCGACAAGGATTCCATCGACTACGTGTTCTACGTGACGGCGCATGAAGTGGCGCACCAGTGGTGGGGCCACCAGGTGACGGCCGCCGACGTGCAGGGCGCGAGCATGCTGATCGAGTCGCTGTCGCAGTACTCGGCGCTGATGGTGATGGAGAAGGAGTACGGACGCCACCAGATGCGCCGCTTCCTGCGCTATGAGCTCGACCGTTACCTGAGTTCGCGCGGCGGCGAACGGATCGAGGAACTGCCGCTGTACCGCGTGGAGAACCAGGACTATATCCACTACCGCAAGGGCAGCCTGGTGTTCTACCGCCTGCGCGACGAGATCGGTGAAGAAGCCCTGAACCGTGCGCTCAAGCGCTTCCTGCAGGACAAGGGCTACCAGGAGTCGCCGTTCACGACCTCGAGCGAGCTGCTGGACTACATCCGCGCCGAGGCACCGCAGGACAAGCACGCCCTGATCGCCGACCTGTTCGAGAAGATCGTCTTCTACGATAACCGTGTGACGGAGGCGAAAGCCGTCAAGCGCAGCGACGGACAGTGGGACGTGACCATGAAGCTGCACCTGGCGAAGATGGAGGCCGACGGCCACGGCAAGGAGACGCCGCGCGCCTATGACGAGCCGGTGGAGATCGGTGTCTTCGCGCGCGCTCCCGGCGCCAAGGAGAAGGACGAGCGCGTCCTGCTGCTCAAGAAGCTGACGCTAACGGGCGACAATCCGGTCGTGACGGTCACCGTCAAGGAGAAGCCCTTCGAGGTCGGCGTCGATCCGTATAACAAGATGATCGACCGCGTCTCGCGCGACAACCGCAAGGAAGTCAGCGTCGACTAAGCCTGGTGTGGGAACGGACGGCGGCAGGTCTCAAGCCGCAGTTCGTTCCCAAATTTCCGCAATCGGCGACATCGTCCACGGCAGCCTTCCCGTTTGTCCGTACATTTGCCTCATTCTCCTTCGAGGCCGATCATGCCGATGTCGCTTCCCCACCTGTTCAATCTCGCCGTGCACGTCGGCGCCGGTATCGCCGCGATCTGCGTCGGCCTGGTCCTGCTGGGCGCCGCCAAGGGCACTGCCCCGCACCGCAGGCGCGGACGCCTGTTCGTCCTGCTCACGCTGCTGGTATGTGCCAGCGCCGTCGTGGGCAACCTGTTCTTCCGCTTCATTCCGTTATTCGCCGTGCTGACCCTCCTGGTCACGTATCAGCTGCTGAGCGGCTGGCACGTGCTGTACACCCGGACCGCCGGGCCGAACCGGATGGACGCGCTGCTGTCGGTAAGCGCTGTCGCCTGGGCGCTGGGCCTGCTGCCGATGCTGGCGGAAGGCATGGCTGGGGCGGCGCCGGGCGTGGTCTATGCTTCGCTCGCCACGCTGGCCGTGCTGCTCGGCTACGACGCCGCGCGCTGGGCCTTTCCGCGCCATTGGCACGCCAGGCTCTGGCGCCATGAGCACATCTACAAGATGACGGCCTCGCTGTTCGGCATGCTGTCGTCGGCCGCCGGCAACCTGTTCACGGCCGGGCAGCCCTGGTCGCAGCTGCTGCCCTCGGTGCTGGGCATGCTCGTCATCGCGGTGCTGATGTGGCGCGAGGCGCGCGCATGGCGGGTCTAGACGTCGCGCAGGCACACGACGGGCATCGTCAGGGCGCGCTTGTCCTTGAAGAAGGCGATGTCGAACAGGGCCGCCGCGCCGACCACTTCCTTGCCGAGCTGGCGCAGCAGGGAGGCTGCCGCTTCGATGGTGCCGCCGGTGGCCAGCACGTCGTCGACGATCAGCACGCGCTGGCCCTTGATGCGTTCCGGCTGGATCTCGATGGTGGCGCTGCCGTACTCGCGCTTGTAATCGATGCTGATCGCCTGGCCCGGCAATTTACCGGCCTTGCGCGCCATGGCAAAGCCGACCTTGTGCTCCAGAGCGAGCGCGCCAGCGATCATGAATCCGCGCGCGTCCATGGCGAGGATGAAGTCGAAATGCAGGTCGTCGGTCTTCGCGTGCAGGGTGTCGATGGCGAGGCGCCAATGTTCCGGATTATCGAAGATGCAGCCGACGTCGATGAAGTTGACGCCCGGCTCCGGGTAATCCTGGAAGAATTCCAGCGGGACGCTGTCGAAATCGTTCATGTGAGTGCTCGTGTGGGTGAAGCGAATGGGATAGGCGAAGATTATCCCCGGTTTGGGAAAAGTGCGTGCGCCGCATCAGGACCGGCAAGCAATCTGTTTCGCTTGCGTGTCCCTTCCCGCGGCACGTACTATTGATGATTTCGCAACCCGAACAAGGATCCCATGAACATCGAGGTGCTACTGGCCGACCGGCTCGAAGAAGACGAGGTGATCCGGCTATATCGCGCCAATGGCTGGTCGTCGGCCGAGAAGCCGGTGCAACTGATGGCAGCGCTGCGCAACTCGCACACGCTGGTGACGGCGCGTATCGAGGGCGAGCTCGTCGGACTCGGTAACGCCATTTCGGACGGCCACCTGGTGGTCTACTTTCCGCACATGCTGGTGCACCCGGCGCACCAGGGCAAGGGCGTCGGACGCCTGATGATGCAGTCCATGCTGACCCGGTATGCCGGCTTTCACCAGCTGATGCTGACTGCCGACGGCGCCGCGATCGACTTCTACAAGGCGATGGGCTTCGAGCGGGCCGGCAAGACCGAGCCGATGTGGATCTATGCCGGCAACGAACACTAGGATTCAGGCGTCCCGGGGATCGGCAAGGAAGGCGCGTTCTCGGTAGTCGAAATAATCGAAGTCGGCATGCAGGCTTGTTCCCGCCATGTCCTGGCAGGCCATGCCGACAAAGGCGCCGGTGAAATTCGGCTGTCCCGGCGCCACGGCTTCGTCCGACAGGATGCTGGCGTCGAACCCCTGCGGCAGCCATTGCCATTCGCCCCCGGGGAGGCGGTAGCCGAACAGCAGCCGCTCTTCATCGACTTCCACCCGCAGCTCGACCGGCACACCTGCGGGCAGGGGGATGGGCGGCGTGAAGGCGTCGGACTGCACGTGGTTCGGCAGGCTGCTCATTACGCGCAGGTGCTTGCCCAGGTCCTCGTCGTGGCTCAGGTACAGGTAATGGAACTTGGCCGCGCCGTAGTAGCACACCAGGCCGGCCTGCTGCTGGTAGTGCTGCGGCTCGAACTCGACGCGCGTGGCGGCGCTGTAGCAATGTCCGTCCTGCCTGCGCGCGACCAGGGCCTGGCGGAACTGGCTGCCGATCGATTCGCGCCCGAACAGGCGCAAATGGCCCGGACGTGCGGCCAGGCTGAAGAGCTCCTCCGGCCACGGGGTGCGCAACCACTGGAAGGCGAGCGGCAACTGCGGACCGTCGAAGTCTTCGCGCACGGGTTCTGGCGGGAAGGGGTGCTCCTCCAGCTGCGGCGCCTCGGCCTGCAGTTCCGGGCTTCCGCGTCCGTCACGCGTGCGCAGCCAGCCGTCCTCGCCCCATACCATCGGCTGGATCGCCGTCTCGCGGCCCAGCGTGCAGGCGCCGCGGTTGCGCAGCGGGCGCCCGCACAGGTAGACCATATAGGTCTCGCCCTCTGGCGTGTCGACCAGGTCGGCGTGGCCGGCGCGCTGCAGCTGGGCGTCCGGCCGGTTGCGCGCGCTGAGGATGGTCTGGTCCGGGTGCAGCTCGTAGGGACCGCGCAGTTCGCGCGAGCGCGCCATGGTCACGCCATGGTTCCAGCCGGTGCCGCCTTCCGCCGTCAGCAGGTAGTAGTAGCCGTCGCGCCGGTACAGGTGCGGCGCCTCGGTGAGGCCGTGCGGCGTGCCGCGGAAGATGTTCTCGCGCTGCCCGACCAGCTTGCGCTCTTCGACCGAATATTCTTGCAGCACGATGCCGGCGAAGCGGGTGCTGCCGGGCCGGTGGTCCCACAGCTGGTTGAGCAGGTACTTGCGCCCGTCCTCGTCGTGGAACAGCGACGGGTCGAAGCCGCTGCTGTTCAGGTACACCGGATCCGACCAGGGCCCGTCGATGGTGGGGCTGGTGACAAGGTAGTTATGAAAGTCGCGCAGCGAGGCGCTGCCCGCCGCGCCGCCGCTGGAGGTGCGGCCATAGCGCTTGACGTCGGTGTAGATCAGCCAGAACAAGCCGTCGGCCCAGGTCAGGCAGGGCGCCCACACGCCGCAGGAATCCGGGGCGCCCAGCATGTTCAGCTGGCTCGCGCGGCTCAAGGGGCGCGACACCAGCCGCCAGTGCACCAGGTCGCGCGAATGGTGGATCTGCACGCCGGGATACCACTCGAAGGTGGAGGTGGCGATGTAATAGTCTTCGCCGACGCGGACGATGGACGGGTCGGGGTTGAAGCCGCGCAGTATCGGGTTCTGGATCATGCTGGTTCGGTAGCGGGAGTGGGAGTGCGCAGCGGTTCGCGCACGATGGACCACAGCAGCACGGCGGCCACCAGGTCGAGTACGGCCAGGCTGACGAAGAAGGGCGTGTAGCCCACGCTGCTCATCAGGCCGCCGATCAGCAGCGAGAACAGCAGCAGGCCCAGGTTGCCGAGGGTGCCGCACATGCCGGCGACGGTCGCCACTTCGCTGCGGCGGAACAGGTCGGAAGACATGGTGATCACGGTGACCGACAGGGTCTGGTGGGCGAAGCCGGCAAGGCTGAGCAGGGCGATCGCAGCATAGGCGTTGTCCACGAAGCCGACGAAAGCCACGCCCATCATCATGACGGCGCCCAGCGTGAAGGCGCCGCGGCGGGCATTCACCAGGCGCACGCCGCGCTTTTGCAGCCACAGCACCACGGCGGGACCGAACAGGCAGCCCAGGTCGGCCGCGAGGAAGGGCAGCCAGGCGAACATGGCGATCTGCTTCAGGTCGAAGCCGCGCACCGTGGTCAGGTAGAGGGGCACCCAGAAGGCCAGCGTGCCCCAGGCCGGGTCGGCGAGAAAGCGCGGCAGGGCGATGCCCCAGAAGTTGCGCTGCCTGAGGATGCTGGTCACGGAGGGACGCTTGCCGTCGCCCTCGAGGTGGCGCTCCTGGCCGGCTGCGATATGTTCCGCCTCGGCTTTTGACAAGCGCCGGTGGCGCGCCGGCGCGTCGTACAGCAGCAGCCACATGGCCACCCACACCAGGCCGAGCGCGCCGGTGATCACAAAGGCGGACTGCCAGTTGTAGTGCAGGATCGCCCACACCACCAAGGGCGGGGCCAACATCGAGCCGAACGAGGCGCCGATGTTGTAGATGCCGCCCGCCATGCCGCGCTCTTTCGCGGGGAACCATTCGGACACCGCCTTCATCCCGGCCGGATTGGCCGAGCCTTCCGCGAGGCCCAGCAGGCCGCGCAGCACCGCCAGGGTCTGCCAGTTGGTGGCAAAACCATGCAGCATGCAGATTACCGACCATGCGGCCGCGAACATTGCGAAGCCGAATTTCAGCCCGAGCACGTCCAGCACGTAGCCGCACAAGGGCTGCAGCATGATCGCACCCTGGAAGGCCGCCGTGATGTAGGAGTACTCGGCGGTGCTGATCTCCAGTTCCTTCAGCAGGGTGGGCGCGGCCACGGCCAGGGTGCTGCGGGTAAGGTAGTTGATGACCGCCCCCAGCATCACGAGCGCGATCATCCACCAGCGCAGGCCTTTGATTTTGCGGAAGGAAGTGAGCATGTTTGCGCAACCATTGTTGAATGGCTGCCAACGATATCACACTATCTCGGCAATATGTTCGCGCAAACTTTCGGGAGATCCGTCAGCCGCACTCGCCGACGTAGTGGCACTCGCAGCAGCGGGTGCAACCGTCGACCTTGCGCAGCGCACGGGCGCCGCATTCCGGGCACTTGGCGCCGCTCACCACGGGCAGGGCGCCGGAACTGGTCGGCGGCTGCGGCTCGGCTTCAGGCACGAAGCCTTTGCCGCGCGCGGCGAAGTTGCGCGCCAGTTCGGGGACCGGCACCTGGTTGCCCCAGGCGTCGAGGAAGCCGCGCCGGATCAGCACGCGCTGCAGCATGAAGGCGATCGCCGCCACTTCCGAGTCATGGTAGACCGGTACCTGGGTGCCGTCTTCGCGGGTCAGCATGCCGCAGCGTACCGGACCTTTTTCCCAGACCACGTCGCGCATGTCGGCCAGCGCCCGCGCGATCGGCCCGCCGGCGCGCGCCACCATCGACAAGAGGCGCATCGAGGCCGTGATCCATTGCTGCCCATCGGTGCGCTGGTTCGAGGGCATGAAGAACTCGAAGGGACGCTCGACCGTCACGGGTTTCCCCTCATGGACGCCGTCGGCGCGGATGAAGCTCACCGTCAGGTAGGCGGTCTTGCGGCCTTCCTGGGTCGAGTATTCGATTTTCGAGGTCACCGATTCCAGTTCGCCCAGCGGGCGGCGCTCGAAGCGCTTGCGCAGCGGGTCGTCGTCAGGCACGGCGGCGGGAGATCCTTGCGGCGCCGTCGACAGCACGCTGCCCAGCACCGTGTTCGGGCGATAGGTCGCCAGGCCCTTCAGGCCCGCATGCCAGGCCTGGCCGTACAGCTCGCGGAAGTCGTCGAAGGGGTAATCCGCGGGCACGTTGACCGTCTTCGAAATCGCGGTGTCGATGAAGGGCTGCACCGCCTGCACCATGCGCAAGTGGTCAAGGGCGCGCATCTCGAGGGCGGTCACAAAGGCAGGCGGCAGCGCGTCCGTGTCGTGGCCCATCTGGCGATACAGGCGCCAGGCGTGGTCCTCGACCTCGTAGCTGCGCCAGCTGCCGTCCGGCATGCGCTTCCTGCGCTGGTAGGTCCAGGAATAGGGCGGTTCGATGCCGTTCGAGGCATTGTCGGCAAAGGCGAGCGAGATGGTGCCGGTGGGCGCGATCGACAGCAGGTGCGAATTGCGGATGCCGTACATGCGAATCGCGTCGCGCAGCCAGTCCGGCAGGCGTGACACGAACTGGCCCTGCAGGTACTGGTCCGCATCGAACAGCGGGAACGCGCCCTTTTCGCGCGCCAGCTCGACCGAGGTGGCGTAGGCCGCGTCGCGCAGGGTCTCGGCGATGCGCGCCGCCATGGCGCGGCCTTCGTTCGAATCGTAGCGCAGCCCCAGCATGACGAGGGCGCTGCCCAGGCCCAGGAAGCCCAGGCCGATGCGGCGCTTGGCCTGCGACTCGGCTGCCTGCTGCGGCAGCGGCCATTCGGTGGCATCGAGCACCAGGTCGAGCATGCGCACGCCGACGGCGGCGACTTCGCACATGCGCTCGAAGTCGAAGGAGGGACTGGCGCCGAAAGGATCGTTGACGAAAGCGGTCAGGTTGACCGAGCCCAGGTCGCAGCAGCCGTAGGCGGGCAGCGGCTGCTCGCCGCAGGGATTGGTGGCGCGCAGCTCTTCCGCGTACCACAGGTTGTTCTCGGCATTCATCCGGTCCACGAACAACACGCCCGGCTCGGCATGGTCGTAGGTCGAGGCGATGATCTTGTCCCACAGTGCGCGCGCGGAGACCTGGCGGTAGACCCAGCGGCCGTCTTCGCGCAGCCGGGCGCCTGTTTCTTCATCGCCCGGTTCGGCGCGGTGCACCAGCTCGAACATGGCGTCCGCTTCGACCGCGCGCATGAAGTCGTCGGTCACGCCGACCGAGATGTTGAAGTTGGTGAGCCCGCCCGCGTCCTTGGCGGCGATGAAGCGCTCGATGTCGGGGTGGTCGATGCGCAGCACGCCCATCTGGGCGCCGCGCCGGGCGCCGGCCGATTCCACCGTGCGGCAGGAGGCGTCGAACACTTCCATATAGGAGACCGGGCCCGAGGCGCGCGAGCGGGTGCCGTGCACCTTGCTGCCCATCGGGCGGATGGCGCTGAAGTCGTAGCCGACGCCGCCGCCGCGGCGCATGGTCTCGGCG
The DNA here is from genome assembly GCF_020707265.1 of Massilia sp. IC2-477. Lineage (GTDB taxonomy): Bacteria > Pseudomonadota > Gammaproteobacteria > Burkholderiales > Burkholderiaceae_D > Telluria. Next base: position 125,253 of record NZ_JAJFEQ010000012.1, on the reverse strand, counting down.
GCCTCCGCCAGGGCCGTATAGATACCGGGCAGGCCGTCCTCGGCGCCGGAGATGGAATCGCCGACCGGCTGGACGAAGCAGTTGATGAGGGTGGCCTGCAGGCCGAGGCCGGCGGCCGAATTGATGCGCCCGGCCGGTACGAAGCCCTGTTCCTGGGCCCACAGGAAGCGTGCTTCCAGTTCGGCGCGCCGCTCCTCGGGTTCGAGCGCGGCGAGGGCGCGCGCCACGCGCCGGCGGACGTCGCCGATGCTGCGTTCTTCGCCCTTGGCATATTTCTCGCGCAGGACGTCGAGCGAGACCTCCTGCGGCGCCAGGGCGCCGGGCGGCGTATCGGGTGCATTCATGTGCATGAATGCCACCTGAAGTTCATGGCTTGTCGAGGATGACGTGCGGCGCGGACGGGTCGGTGGCGCCCGGAAGCGGCTCGTTGGACGCCGCCGCGGCGCTGGCGGCGGCCAGGCCGGATGCGGCGGATGGGCTGGACGTGCCCTGGGCCGCCAGGCGCGATTCCAGTTCCACCACGCGCAGTTCCAGCGCCTCGAGCTTGGCGCGGGTCTTGGCCAGCACCTGGGCCTGGATGTCGAATTCTTCGCGGGTGACGAGGTCGAGCTTCGAGAAGCCCTGGGTCATCATGGCCTTGACGTTGCGCTCGATATCCTTGGCCGGGGTGCTCTCCAGCGCCTGGTTGATCTTGCCCTGGATGTCGTTGAAGAAGTTGTTCATGTCCATTTCCTATCTGTCGGAGCGCTGCACCACCACGGTGCGCTGCCATCCGCTTTGGTGCGCGGCGCCGTCGCAAACGCAGGGCGCGCGGGTTTTCCTGGTTGTTCGAATCACAAATGGGGCAGATGGCTGAGAAAACAAGCACCCCGATCGCGCTTTTTAGGCTGGCACGCATCCTGCTAAAGAGTTGTCAGGCGTGTAGCAAACAGGATTGTAAACCGCAACAGCCCAAGACACGGTTCAGCCGTGCGCCAACTGTTGAATATAAGGGGAATGTCATGAAGTGCAACACAAGTGCAGCAATCTGGGTCGTCTTCGCTTTGTCGAACGTGCCAGCATTTGCGCAGGAAGCTGCTCCTGAGCATCAAGTCAGCTACAACGCCGCCATCACCAGCGACTACCGTTACCGCGGCCTGTCGCAAACCCGGTTTGACCCGGCGCTGCAGGGCGGCGCCGACTACGTGCACGGCCCGACCGGCCTGTACGTGGGCACCTGGCTGTCCACCATCAAATGGACGAAGGACCTCGGCGGCGACGGCAACATCGAATGGGACATCTACGGCGGCAAGCGCGGCAACCTGGGCGAATCCGTCACCTATGACGTCGGCGGCCTGTATTACTGGTATCCGGACAATGGCCTGAACCCGCGTGCCAATACCTTCGAACTGTATGCGCGGCTCGGTTTTGGCCCGGCCTATGTCAAGTACTCGCACTCGACCACCAACCTGTTCGGCACCGCCGACAGCAAGGGCAGCGGCTACCTCGACGTGGGCGCCGACGTCGATGTCGGCAGCGGCTTCATCCTGAACCTGCATGCCGGCCACCAGAAGGTCGCCCACAACAGCCAGTACTCCTATTCCGACTACAAGGTCGGCGTGACCAAGGACCTTGGCGTGGCGACCCTGTCGCTGGCCTGGATCAAGGCCAATACCGACGCTTACCTCAGTCCGCAGGGCAAGAACCTCGGCAAGTCGGGCGCCATCCTGACCCTGTCCAAAACTTTCTGAAACGAGGCAAGACCATGAAAATGATTACCGCCATCATCAAACCCTTCAAGCTGGACGAAGTGCGTGAAGCGCTGTCGGAGATCAATGTCCAGGGCATGACCGTGACCGAAGTGAAGGGCTTCGGTCGCCAGAAGGGCCACACCGAGCTGTACCGCGGCGCGGAATACGTGGTCGATTTCCTGCCGAAGATCAAGATCGAGGCCGCCGTCGACGACGCCGTGGTCGACCAGGTCATCGACGCCATCTCGGGCGCCGCCCGCACCGGCAAGATCGGTGACGGCAAGATTTTCGTGGCCGACCTCAACCAGGTCATCCGTATCCGTACCGGCGAGACCGGCAACGAAGCACTGTAAGGGAAACCCGATGAAACTCACCACCAAACTCCTCGCCGGTGCAATGGCCGCCGGCCTGGCGCTGCCGGCCCTGGCCGCGCCCACGATCAACAAGGGCGACACCGCCTGGATGTTCGTCGCCACCTTGCTGGTCATCATGATGTCGATCCCCGGCCTGGCCCTGTTCTACGGCGGCCTGGTGCGCGCCAAGAACATGCTGTCGGTGCTGATGCAGGTCTTTATGGTCTTTTCCCTGATCATCGTCCTGTGGTGCCTGTACGGCTACTCGCTGGCCTTCACCCAGGGTAACGCCTTCATCGGCGGCTTCGACCGCGTCTTCCTGAACGGCATCTACGATGCCGCGGCCGGCACGTTCAGCCAGGCCGCCACCTTCAGCAAGGAGACCATGATCCCCGAGTTCATCTTCGTGGCCTTCCAGGGCACCTTTGCCGCCATCACCTGCGGCCTGATCGTCGGCGCCTTTGCCGAGCGCGTGCGCTTCGCGGCGGTGCTGCTGTTCATGGTGCTGTGGTTCACGTTCGGCTACCTGCCGGTGGCCCACATGGTCTGGTTCTGGGCCGGCCCGGATGCGATCACCGACGCCTCGACCCTGGCCACCGTCACCGGCAATGCCGGCTTCCTGTGGCAGAAGGGCGCGCTCGACTTCGCGGGCGGCACCGTGGTGCACATCAACGCCGCAGTGGCCGGCCTGGTCGGCGCCTATGTCATCGGCAAGCGCATCGGCCTGGGCCGCGAATCGATGGCCCCGCACTCGCTCACCATGACCATGATCGGCGCCTCGCTGCTGTGGGTGGGCTGGTTCGGCTTCAATGCCGGTTCGGCGCTGGAAGCGGGCGACATCGCGGCGCTGGCCTTCATCAACACCCTGCTGGCGACCGCCGCGGCGGCCGTGTCGTGGATGTTCGGCGAGTGGATCTTCAAGCGCAAGCCGTCGCTGCTGGGCGCGGTCTCGGGCGCGGTGTCGGGCCTGGTGGCGATCACCCCGGGCTGCGGCTTCGTCGGTCCGATGGGCGCCCTGGTCATGGGCCTGCTGGCCGGCGTCATCTGCCTGTGGGGCGTGACCGGCCTGAAGCGCCTGCTGGGCGCCGACGACTCGCTCGACGTGTTCGGCGTGCACGGCGTGGGCGGCATCCTGGGCGCGCTGCTCACCGGCGTGTTCGCCGCGCCGCAGCTGGGCGGGCAGGGCATCTGGGACTACATCGCCAACAAGGGCTCGCCGGACTACTCGATCGCCAACCAGGTCTGGGTGCAGGCCCAGGCGGTCGGCATCACCATCGTGTGGTCGGCGGTGGTCGCCTTCGTCGCCTTCAAGCTGGTGGATGTGGTGGTCGGCCTGCGCGTGCCGGCGGACCAGGAGCGCGAGGGCCTGGATATCACCAGCCACGGCGAATCGGCTTACCACGCCTGAGCCTCACTGCTTCTGCAAAGGCGCCCCTCGGGGCGCCTTTTTGCGTTTATGGCAATTCAGACTTTAAATAAGCATATTCGTCCCTATATGAGGCTACCGATATAATTCGAATAAGCCATCACTAGGACGTCACACCATGGTTCCGCACCTCGCCACCGCCCTGACCGGTCCCCTCCTGGACCTGGAGAAGAAGATTCTCGAAGCCACGCCCGCCATCGAGCGCTGGTTCCGCCTCGAGTGGCAGGAGCATACGCCGCCGTTCTACTGCTCGGTCGACCTGCGCAATGCCGGCTACAAGCTGGCGCCGGTGGATACCAACCTGTTCCCGGGCGGCTTCAACAACCTGTCCACCGAGATGCTGCCGCTGGCGGTGCAGGCCGCCATGGCCGCGATCGACAAGTACTGCCCGGACGCGCGTAATCTCCTGATGATCCCGGAAGTCCACACGCGCAACCCGATGTACCTGCAGAACGTGGCGCGCCTGATGCAGATTTTCCGCCAGACCGGCCTGCACGTGCGCCTGGGCTCGCTGTCGCCCGACGTCACCCAGCCGACGCCGCTGGCGCTGCCTGATGGCAACATGCTGGTGGTCGAGCCGCTGGTGCGCTCGCCGAACGGCCGCCGCGTCGGCCTGGCCGACTTCGACCCCTGCACCATCCTGCTCAACAACGATCTCTCGGCCGGCATCCCGTCGATCCTGGAAAACATCCACGAGCAGTCGCTGCTGCCGCCGCTGCACGCCGGCTGGGCGCTGCGCCGCAAGAGCAACCACTTCAAGGCCTTCGATGAGGTGGCCAAGAAGTTCGGCAAGCTGATCGAGATCGATCCCTGGCTGGTCAACCCGCTGCACAGCAAGGTCGGCGAAATCGACCTGCAGGAAGACGTGGGCACCGAGCAGCTGGCCGATGCGGTGTCGGCGCTGCTCTCGAAGATCAAGAAGAAGTACAAGGAATACGGCATGAAGGAGCAGAAGCCCTTCGTGATCGTCAAGCCGGACGCCGGCACCTATGGCATGGGCGTCATGACCGTGAAGGACGCCAGCGAGGTGAAGGACCTGAGCCGCGCCCAGCGCAACAAGATGACGGTCATCAAGGATGGCGTGGCCGTCACCGACATGATCGTGCAGGAAGGCGTGCCGACCTTCGAATCGATCAACGACGCGGTGGCCGAGCCGGTGGTCTACATGATTGACCGTTACGTGGTGGGTGGGTTCTATCGCGTGCACGCCGAGCGCGGCATCGACCAGAACCTGAACGCGCCGGGCTCGCAGTACGTGCCGCTGGCCTTCGCCCAGCAGCACGCGGTGCCGGACCTCAAGGCCAAGCCGGGCACGGCGGCGCCGAACCGCTTCTACGTGTACGGCGTGGTGGCGCGCCTGGGCCTGCTGGCCGCGTCGCTGGAGCTCGAGCGTACCGATCCGAACCCGGAAGTCTATTAAGCTGAGGGGCTGGTCAAACCCCTTTTTGCACCATGTACATGAAGTGCGAGCGCAGCGGCGGCGCCATGGCCGCCAGCAGGTCGGAGGCCATCCAGGGCGCCCGTGCCAGCAGGCGATGGATGGGCGGCGCCAGCATCAGGGTGCGGTAGCGGCTGCGTTCGCCCGGCCACAAGGACACCAGCTCGGCGCGCGTCACCTTGCGCACGTTGCGGTTGCGCGGGTTGTCGTAGCGGAAATCGAACACCAGTACCCAGCCGCCCGGGCGCAGCGCGCGCCACATCTGGGCGGCCAGCTCGCGCCGCAGCGCGTCATCCAGGATCGAGGAAAACACCGTCTGCGCGCTCACCAGATCCTGGTTGCGCAATCCCATCGTGTCGAGGGTGCCGAGGCGCCAGCTGACTTCAGCGGCGGTGTAATGGCGCGCGTAGTCGAGCCGGTCCTGCTGCAGCTCGGTGCCGGTCAGGCGGTCCGGATCGGCGCCCCAGTCGATCAGCTGGCGCAGGAAGCCGCCGGTGCCGCAGCCGACGTCGAGCACCTTCAGCGCCGACAGGTCGCCGCCCAGGGTTTCGGAGAGGAGGGCGGCGAACGCACGCGAACGCGCCGCCACCTGCTGCAGGATTTCCGGCCGGTGCCAGGCGTAGCGGTCGAGGGCCGCCCCGCCGTGCCAGCGCTGGTACACCTCCCGGATACGGTCCTGTTCCGCCTGTTTGTCTGTGTGCGCGTCCATTGAGCCATGGTGGCAGGCGGGCCAGCGCAAGCCTTGACGCGGCTCATGCGCCCGGACTGCGGATGCACAAATGCAATCCGGAATTCGCGTCTTGCACCACGCTGGTGCCGAAAGCAGGGCCCGTCCGCGAACATTTGCGTTTCCGGCTAAAATCAAGGCATTCCCCGCAATGGATCCCCCATGAAGATCGCTTTCCTCGCCGACCCGCTCTCCACCTTCAAGATTTACAAGGATTCGACTTTCGCGATGATGCGCGAAGCCGCGAAGCGCGGCCATGCCGTCTACGCCTTCGAGCAGCGTGACATGGTGCTGGAAGAGGGCGTGGTGAGCGCCGTCGTCACCCGCATCCACCTGACCGGCGAAACCGATGCATGGTACCGCGCCGACCGGCCGGAAAGCGTGCGCCTGTCCTTCTTCGACGCCGTCATCGAGCGCAAGGACCCGCCCTTCGACATGGAATACGTGTACGGCACCTATCTGCTGGAACTGGCCGAGCGCCAGGGCGCGCGCGTGTTCAACCGCCCGGGCGCGATCCGCGACCACAACGAGAAGCTGACCATCGGCCAATTCAGCCAGTACACCTCGCCGACCCTGGTCACCTCAAGCGCGGCGCGCCTGCGCGCCTTCCACGAGAAGCACGGCGACGTGATCTTCAAGCCGCTGGACGGCATGGGCGGCGCCGGCATCTTCCGCGTCAAGGACGACGGCATGAACCTGGGCTCCGTGATCGAGTCGCTTACCGCCAACGGCAGGCACACCATCATGGCCCAGAAGTACATCCCGGCGATCAAGCAGGGCGACAAGCGCGTGCTGGTCATCGACGGCAAGCCGGTGCCTTTCACGCTGGCGCGCATCCCGCAGGGGAACGAAGTGCGCGGCAACCTGGCGGCCGGCGGCCTGGGCGTGGCCCAGCCGATCACGGCGCGCGAGCGCGAGATCGCCGAGGCCATCGGCCCGGAACTGGCGGCCCGTGGCCTGTTGCTGGTAGGATTGGATGTGATCGGCGATTTCCTGACCGAAGTAAATGTCACCAGCCCGACCTGCTTCCAGGAGATCACCGACCAGACCGGATTCGACGTGGCCGCGATGTTCATCGACGCGGTCGAACTGAAAGCAACTGAAAAGCACTGACATGGTAGGCATCCTGCTGATGACCCACGCTCCGCTGGGCCAGGCATTCATCGCGGCGGTGGCCCACGTATTCCGTGGCCCCACCGAGCGTTTCGAGGCGATCGACGTGACCGCCGACCAGGACCTGAGCGAGGTGAACTGCCTCGCCAAGGAGGCGATCGCGCGCCTGGACGAGGGCGACGGGGTGCTGGTCATCACCGATATCAAGGGCGGGACGCCGTCCAACTGCTGCAATTCGCTGGCCGACGCCGGCCACGTGGAAGTCATCGCCGGCATCAGCCTGCCGATGCTGCTGCGTGCGATCACCTACCGCCGCGACACCCTCGACGTCGTGGTGGAGATGGCCCTGGCCGGCGCCCAGAACGGCGCGGTGCGGGTCGATAACCGAATCCGCGTCGGATCGAGCTAAACGAACCTATAACGACAAACCTGGCCACGGGCATATAAAGAGAACATGATTCAACAGGAACTCGAAATCATCAACAAGCTGGGCCTGCACGCCCGCGCCTCCGCCAAGTTCACCCAGCTGGCCGCCAAGTTCAAGAGCGACGTCTGGCTCACCCGTAATGGACGCCGTATCAATGCCAAGTCGATCATGGGCGTCATGATGCTCGCCGCCGGCAAGGGCGCGAAAGTGCTGCTCGAAGCGGATGGCGAGGACGAAGAGGCGTGCATCGCCGCCCTGACGGGCCTGATCAACGACAAGTTCGGCGAAGGCGAGTAATGCCGCAGCCCCGCCCCACGGGACATTCGATGGCATCGTTCACGCTCCACGGCATTCCGGTTTCGCGCGGCATCTCGATCGGCCGCGCGCACCTGCTCACGCCGGCCGCGCTCGACGTCAAGCATTACCTGGTGCCGGAAGAGCAGGTCGAGGCCGAGGTCAAGCGCCTGCAGCACGCCATCCTTGAGGTGCACCGCGGCCTGCAGGCCCTGTGGACCGAGCTGCCCAAGGACGCCCCGACCGAGCTGGGCGCCTTCATCGACGTGCATGCGCTGATCCTGTCCGACCCGATGATCTCGGAAGCGCCGCTCGACATCATCCGCTCGCGCCACTACAACGCCGAATGGGCCCTGGTGACCCAGATCGACGAGCTGTCTTCCCAGTTCGACGAGATCGAGGACGAGTACCTGCGCGAGCGCAAGCACGACATCCAGCAGGTGGCCGAGCGCGTGCTGAAGGTCCTGATGGGCACCGCGCTCGAGATCCCGCCGCCGCTGGTGGGCGAAGACAGCGCCGTGCCGCAGATGATCGTGGTGGCCCACGACATCTCGCCGGCCGACATGCTGGCCTTCCGCGACCGCGACGGCGCCGCCCGTTCCTTCGTCGGCTTCGTCACCGACGTCGGCGGCCAGAACTCGCACACCGCGATCGTCGCGCGCTCGCTCGACATCCCGGCGGTGGTCGGCATGAGCCAGGCCTCGCGCCTGGTCGAGCAGGACGACTGGGTGATCATCGACGGCGACGCCGGCGTGGTGATCTGCAACCCGAGCCAGCTGGTGCTGGAACAGTACCGCGCGCGCCAGGCCGCGCTGGGCAAGGCGCGCAAGCGCCTGCTCAAGCTCAAGAAGACCCCGGCGGTGACGAAGGACGGCACCGCGGTCACGCTGCTGGCCAACATCGAACTGCCGGACGACTGCCCGGCCGCGCTCGATGCCGGCGCCGCCGGCGTCGGCCTGTTCCGTTCCGAATTCCTGTTCATGGGCCGCGGCGGGATCGGCACTGCGGCCCTGCGCATCCCGGGCGAGGACGAGCAGTTCGAGCAGTACCGCAAGGCGGTGGTAGCGATGAAGGGCCGCCCGGTCACCATCCGCACCCTGGACGTGGGCGCCGACAAGCCGCTCGACCCGACCGAGCACACGGCCCTGAATCCGGCCCTGGGCCTGCGCGCGATCCGCTACTGCCTGGCCGAACCCCAGCTGTTCCTGACCCAGCTGCGCGCGATCCTGCGCGCCTCCGCCTTCGGCAAGGTGCGGATCCTGATCCCGATGCTGGCGCACGCCTTCGAGATCGACCAGACCCTGTCGATGATCGAGCAGGCCAAGGCGCAGCTGCGCGACGAGGGCATCAAGTACGATCCGGGCGTGGAAGTCGGCGCCATGATCGAGATTCCCGCCGCCGCGCTGGCGCTGCCGATGTTCGTCAAGCGCATGCAGTTCCTGTCGATCGGCACCAATGACCTGATCCAGTACCTGCTGGCGATCGACCGCGTCGACTACGAAGTGGCGCACCTGTACAATCCGCTGCACCCGGCGGTCCTGATGCTGATCGCCCAGACTATCGCGGTCGGCCAGAAGGCCGGGCTGGACGTCGCCGTGTGCGGCGAGATGGCGGGCGATCCCAAGCTCACCCGCCTGCTGCTCGGCATGGGCCTGCGCGAATTCTCGATGCATCCGGCCCAGCTGCTGTCGGTGAAACAGGAAATCCTGAACAGCGACCTGTCGGCAATCACCACGCGTACGCGCCGCATCCTGCGCTCGATCGAACCGGACGAGATCGCGAACGCCGTCGAACAGCTGCAAACCCTCTGACAAGAAATACCTCCACAGCTTCCATGGGATCGATCGGAAACGTCACACCACAGGCGATGCACTTCGCCGAGCCGCTGCGCCTGCAAAGCGGCGCCAGCATCGGCGACTACACGCTGATGTATGAAACCTATGGCACCCTCAACGCCGACAAGTCGAACGCGGTGCTGATCTGCCACGCCCTGAACGCCTCGCACCACGTGGCCGGCACCTATGCCGGCCAGCCCAAGAGCCAGGGCTGGTGGGACAACATGGTCGGCCCGGGCAAGCCGGTCGACACCAACCGCTTCTTCGTGATCGGCGTGAACAACCTCGGCTCCTGCTTCGGCTCGACCGGGCCGATGCACGCGAATCCGGCCACCGGCAAGCCGTATGGCGCGGCCTTCCCGCTCCTGACGGTGGAAGACTGGGTCACGGCCCAGGCAAGGCTGGCCGACCGTCTCGGCATCGACTGCTTCGCCGCCGTCATGGGCGGATCGCTCGGCGGCATGCAGGCCCTGTCGTGGAGCATCATGTTCCCCGAGCGCCTGCGCCACTGCATCGTGATCGCCTCCACCCCCAAGCTGTCGGCCCAGAACATCGCCTTCAACGACGTGGCGCGCCAGGCCATCCTCACGGACCCGGACTACCACGGCGGCGATTTCTATGAACACGGCGTGGTGCCGAAGAACGGCCTGAAGGTGGCGCGCATGGTCGGCCACATCACCTACCTGTCGAACGACGACATGGCGGAAAAATTCGGCCGCCGCCTGCGCAACGCGGCCGAGACCAACGACTACGCCTTCGACTTCGGCGTCGACTTCGAGATCGAGTCCTACCTGCGCTACCAGGGCGACAAGTTCTCGGAATACTTCGACGCCAATACCTACCTCCTGATCACCAAGGCGCTCGACTACTTCGACCCGGCCGGCCTGCATGGCGGCGACCTGGCCAAGGCGCTGGAGAACACCCAGGCCCAGTTCCTGATCGCGTCCTTCACCACCGACTGGCGCTTCTCGCCCGAGCGCAGCCGCGAGATCGTCGAAGCCCTGCTGTCGAACCGGCGCAAGGTGACCTATGCCGAGATCGACGCGCCGCACGGCCACGACGCCTTCCTGCTGGAAGACCCGCGCTATCTCGGGGTGGTGCGCGCCTACTACGATCGGATCGCCCGCGAGCTGGCAGGGGAGCCCGCATGAACATGAGCATGCACGAAAATGAACTGAACGCCCTGCGCCCCGACCTGGCCTTCATCGCCGACTGGGTGCGCGAGCGCGCCCACGTGCTCGACGTCGGCTGCGGCGACGGCGCCATGCTGCGCTACCTTGAGCTGAGCAAGGGCTGCACCGGCTACGGCGTCGAGATCGCCGACGACAAGGTGCTGGAGAGCACCCAGCGCGGCATCAGCGTGATCCAGCACGACATGGAGCAGGGCCTGGACCTGTTCCGCGACAACGCCTTCGACATGGTGCTGTGCCTGTCCTCGCTGCAGATGATGCAGCACGTCGAGGCGCGCCTGCGCGACATCGTGCGCGTCGGCCAGGAAGCCATCGTGTCCTTCCCGAACTTCGCCTACTGGCCGCACCGCGTGGCCCTGATCCGCGGCCGGATGCCGGTCTCGCGCTCGCTGCCTTACCAGTGGTTCGATACGCCCAACGTGCGCTACGCAACCATCCACGACTTCAAGGACCTGGCCGAGAAGTGCGGCCTGGAAGTGCTGGAATTCGTGGCCCTGGCGGAGGGCAAGCCGGTGCGCTTCCTGCCCAACCTGCGGGGCAGCCTGGCGGTGTTTCGTTTGCGCAAGAAAGCCGGCGTCGTGACCTGAGCGCTTATGTGCGGTGGCGGCTTGTCGAGGCGGCTGCCATCCGCGATGATCGCGCTATTGTGTCCTCCTCCAGCTACTTTTCGTGGGTGATGAAAATGACAAAACTTAAGCATCTGGCGGCCTCCCTGTCCCTGTTCGCCGTCGTCGGCACGGTGGGCGTGGGCGACGCCTTCGCGCGCGACGACCGCAACACGACAGTCCAGGATGGCATCGCGGTCAGGCCGCTGTCGCGCCTGAGCAAGCTTGTGCCGGCAGAACAGCTCAACCAGGCTGCAGCGCAGCAATATACGCAGATGATGAGCCAGGCGCAACAGAAGGGCGTGCTGCTGCCGCCGTCGCACCCGGAAGTCCAGCGCCTGCGCGCCATCGCCAAACGCATCATTCCGCATACCGCGCGCTGGAACCAGGATGCCAGCCAGTGGCAGTGGCAGGTCAATGTGATCGATTCGAAGGATGTCAATGCCTTCTGCATGCCGGGCGGCCGGATCGGCTTCTTTACCGGCATCCTGACTTCGCTGAAGCTGACCGACGATGAAGCAGCGGCCGTGATGGGCCACGAAATCGCCCACGCGCTGCGCGAGCATAGCCGCGAGAAGATGGCCAAGCAGGGCCTGACCAATGCGGGTGCGCGCATCGGCGGCGCCCTGATCTCCGGCATCTTCGGCATCGACCCCGGCATCACCGGCACTATCGCCAGCTACGGCGCCCAGTTCGCCGGCCTGAAATTCTCGCGCGACGATGAGCGCGAGGCCGACCTGGTGGGCCTGGATATCGCCGCACGCGCCGGCTACGACCCGCGCGCCGGCATCGCCTTGTGGCGCAAGATGGCGGCCCTGGATAAACGCGCGCCGATCGAGCTGCTCTCGACCCACCCGGGCGGCGAGAACCGCATCGCCATCATGGAGCAGCACATGAACGTGCTGTTGCCGGTGTATGCGCGTACCAAGGGCACCACCGCGGCCAGCCTGCCGCCTTACCGGACCAATGTCGCCCTGCGTTGATGGGCAGTAGCAGGAAGGGCCGCCAGGCCGAAGCCAACGCCTACGTGCCGCTGCCGACCCGCGACGGCGTCGCGCCCAGCTACCTGTGGCTGACCGAAACGCGGGCCGGCGGCATGCTGCGCTTCCTGGCGGAGCGCTTTCCGGATGTCTCCGAAGCCGCCTGGGCGCGGCGCCTGGCGCGTGGCGAGATCGTCGACGCCAAGGGTATGCCCCTGGGCGCGGACAGCCAGGTGCGCCAGGGCATGCGCATCTGGTACTACCGCGAGCTGGAGCAGGCCGAGACGCCGATTCCTTTCCAGGAACAGGTGCTGTTCCAGGACGAGCACCTGCTGGTGGCCGATAAGCCGCACTTCCTGCCGACCATCCCGACTGGACGCTTCCTGCACGAGACCCTGCTGGTGCGCCTGAAGAAACGCTTCGACTTGCCCCACCTGGTGCCGATCCACCGGCTCGACCGCGAGACCGCGGGCGTGGTAATCTTTTCGCACAACCCGGACTCGCGCGGGGCCTACCAGTCGATGTTCCAGAAGCGGGTGGTGACCAAGGTGTACGAGGCGCTGGCGCGCCCGCTCGAGGACCGGGAATTCCCCTTTACCTACCGCAGCCGCATGCAGGATGCGGAGCAGTTCTTTGTCAGCGCCGAGGTGCCGGGCGAGCCGAATTCGGAAACGCTGATCGAGCTGATCGAACAGCGCGGCGAGGTGGCCCATTACCGGCTGCATCCGCACACGGGCCGCAAGCACCAGCTGCGCCTGCACCTCTCGAGCCTCGGGGCGCCGATCCTGAACGATGCGTTCTACCCGGTGGCGCTGCCCTGCAAGGGCGACGACTTCAGCGCGCCGCTGCAGCTGCTGGCGCGCGCGATCAGCTTCGAGGATCCGCTCAGCGGCCAGCCGCGCCGTTTCGAGAGCGGCTTCCGGCTGGCCTGGCCCGGGGAATAATCAGGCCGGCGGGGGCAGGTCGACCACCCATTGCGGGGAGCCGATGATCGCCACGTTGCCGGCCAGGTCCTGTATCGACTCGTTGTTCATCTGTAGGTTGTACAGGCCGGAAACCGAAACCTTGAAGTTCAGGACCGAATCGTGGCCGCCGGATCCGTCGGTCACATACCAGTTGCTGCCGCTGCCACTGCTGCCGCTGAAGGTCAGGAACTCGGTCGCGGCCTGGAACAGCTTGAACATGCCGGTCGGCTTGAACACGATCTGTTCGCTGAAGCCAAGTTGCGCTTCGCGGGTCGAGCTCTTGTTCACAAACGAAGACACGGTCGGGCCGGTCGTGTCGATGACCAGTGTGAACGGATTCGAGGCCTCGCTGACGTTGCCGGCCTTATCGGTTTGCGTGGCCGTGATCGCGTAGCTGCCGTCGATGGTGAACTTGTCGGCATCCAGTACCGTCAGGTCCCAGTGTCCCGCGCTGTCGGCAACGGTGCTTCCGATCACACGGGTCCCGGCATACAGCACCACCGTCGCGCCGTTTTCCGCACCGGTGCCCTTGAAGGTCGGCGTGGTGTCGGAGGTGATGCCGTCGCTGCTCGAGCTGCCAGTGTCGCTGGATGCGGCCAGCTCCGGGCGGTCCGGCTTGTCGGCGTCGGTATCGACGCGCAGCGTGACGGACGTCGAATAGGGGCTCTTGTTGCCGGCGACGTCGAGCTGCTGGACGGCGATGCTGTGAGTGCCGTCATGCAGCGCCTTCGCGGCGCCGACCGTGATGTTCCAGTTGCCGGAAGCGTCGCTGACCGTGCGCCCGATCTCTGCTTCATCCGCGTAGAGCACGATTTCGCTGTTGATGATTGCGCCTGTACCCGTGAATGTCGGGGTGTTGTCGCTGGTGAGTCCATCGGTCGACGATGCGCCGGTATCGCTGGCGGTCGCAAGTTGCGGCGCCGGCGGCGCGCTGGTCGGGCCGGTGCGATCGACCGTGAAGCTGATCGGCGCCGAATCGGCGCTGGCGTGGCCGGCGGCGTCGATCTGGCGTACCTTGTAGGTGTGCACGCCTTCGTTCAGGGGAGAAGCGAAATTCGCGATCCAATCGCCGTTGGCGTCGCTGCTGCCGATACCCACCACCGCGTCGCCCAGCATGATCTTGATGCTGGCGCCCGGTTCGGCGCCGCTGCCGCGTAGTGCCGCGTAGTTTTCGCGCGTGATGCCGTCACTGGACGAAATCCCGGTATCGGTGGCCAGCACCACCGTGGTCAGGGCGGCCGGCGTGGCGGTGTCGATGACCAGTGTCAGCGGGGACGAGGCGGTGCTGGTATTGCCGGCGCGGTCGGTTTGCTTCACCGTGATGGTGTAGCTGCCGTCGGCCAGTGCAACCGGCGTGCCGAGGGTCTTGGTCCAGACGCCGTCGGCATTGGCCTTGGTCGTCCCGAGCAGGGTGCTCCCGTTGTAGATGGCGATCTCGGCACTGGCTTCGGCTGTGCCGTTCAAGGTTGGCGTATTGTCGTCGGTGATGCCGTCGCCCAGGGCGCCGGAGTCGCTGGCCAGCGCGTCGAGCACAGGAGCATCCGGCGCGGTGGGAGCGATGGTATCCACCTTCACGTCAATCATGTAGCCGTATCCACTGTCGTCGTAGATGCCGCCGAGGACAATGTGAGCGCTGGCCAGCAGGTCGAGCGCGTTGCCGGCCAGATCTTCGACCGTGCCGCCCAGTTCCGCGATGTCCTTGATCTTGAGGCTGGACGAGTCGTCGCCAGCAGCGACGGTGTACTTGAAGACCAGTTCGTCACCGAGGTTGCCCGCGTAGGATGCTTTCTTGTTGTTGCTGAGGGTGATGGAAGGGATGGCTTCGGTGATCACCTTGACGTACTCGTCGAACTGGACGCGGAAGGTGATGACGTCGCCGGCCTTGTAGAAACCGTCACCCTCCACCACGACCCGTGTCGCGTGCGGGTCCGTGGTATCCGGTTCGCTGCCGCCCTCTGCGGTCCTGAAATCTATTTCGTAGCCGAAGACGTGATTGCCGGCCAGATCCGTCAGGTTCTCGGGCAGCACCAGCGAGTAGTCGATTCCCGCTTTCATGTTGTGCTCGGCGGCGCTGATGGTCAGTTTCTTTCCACCTTCCGAGAAGTTGGTCTCATCCAGGTAGATTTCGATAATGGATTCGTCACTGCCATACAGGTAAAGCATGTCCGCATCGCTCTCTTCATGGTGCCAGAAGACGGCTTCGTCGAAGGTGACGACCAGGTTCGCGTCGAGGGGGACGTTGGTGGATTCATGAGGCGAGGTGAGGACCTTCGGCTGCGTCGTATCGAGGATGATGGTCTTGCCGACCGCAGTGCTGTAGTGTCCGTCCAGCTTGACGACCCGGGCAGTGATCTCGTTCTCGGTACGGTCGAACACGAGTGGCGGGTCGGCGTCGCCGCCACGATTGTATGACCATTCGATATAGTCTCCATCGGCCGTTATCTGAATACGGGACTTGTCCACCGTGACATCATTGATGACCAGCTCGATGTATTCGTCCGACGCGAGGCCACCTCGCAACGTGCCCTTGACGAACTGCGGATTGTCGCCGCTGGCGCCACTGATGTTCGTGATCCCGTCCGTGCTCGATGGACCGCCGTCATTGACTTCCACGATATCGAGCAGATAGGCGTCTACGACGGTGTCGACCAGGTAGTTCCCCGAAGTGAGAACGCCGCTGCCGGACGTGCCGTCCGCGCTGCTCACCTTGCTCATGTCCAGGCGCAGCGCATTGGTCGCCGATTCGATGCTGTCGGCAGCGCTCAGGGTAATGGTCCAGGTGCGGTTATCGGTGCTGTGGCCGATGTTCTTGATGCTGGCATGGTCTGCGCTGATCGCCGCTTCGTCGAGCGACTCCAGGGCTTTCGAGAAGGTGACCGTCACCTTGATGTCGGCGCCGGCCTTTAGTACGCGGTCTTCGACGGTGATGGTGGCACTCAGGCCGGGTGGCGGTGGTACGGTGCCCGGCACGTTGAAGCTGAGTTTCTCGGGCACCGTAATGGCCGGCACCGCCTTGCCGCCGCTAACCAGGGTGCCCGCGGCCATGTACAGGTTCAGCTTCGCGCCCGGCGGCAGGCCGGTGGCGTCGAAGCTCACGTGGGTGCCGCTGATGCTCAGCTTGTCGAGCGTGATTTCCTTGCTGAAGGTGCCGCCGACCACGCGCAGCTTGGGCTGGCCGGTGGCGCGGTCGATCACGGTCTGCACCGCGCCGTCGGTCAGGAAGATCGAACCGCTGCCCTTGGCCATCGTCGCAGCGAAGGCAGCGAAGTTCAGGTCGATGTGGGTCGCCGCGCCAGCGCTGCTGACGGTGATGGTCGGGATGGCGGGCGAAGCAGGGGTAGTCGAGGTCATGGCGGCCGTTTATTGATATTCCGTCAACGGAAAATTCTAATGAGAAAGTTACCAGACGGATAGTATCAATAAACAGGCAATGCCATTTCGCCAAAGAGGGCGAAGTGGTGCTTTTTTACATCAAGCTGATGCCGAATCCCCCCGATGTGGGGGAAGGGATTCAGAAGTAAACCTAATAAATACCAGGTTTACTATTAGAGATGGTAATCAATGATGAGCGGAGCATGGTCGCTGAAGCGCTCGTCCTTGTAAATCGAGACCGACTTGGCGCAGGCTGCGATGCCCGGGGTGGCCACGTGGTAGTCGATACGCCAGCCCACGTTCTTCGCGTAGGCCTGGCCGCGGTTGCTCCACCAGGTGTAGTCGGCGGCGTCGGGCGCCACGGCGCGGTGCACGTCCACCAGGCCGATCTCGTCGAAGATGCGCGTCATCCAGGCGCGTTCTTCCGGCAGGAAGCCCGAGTTCTTCTGGTTGCTCTTCCAGTTCTTGAGGTCGATCTCCTTGTGCGCGATGTTCCAGTCGCCGCAAATCACCACTTCGCGGCCTTCCGCCTTCAGCTCCTCTAGGTGCGGCAGGAACACCTCCATGAAGCGGAACTTGGCCAGTTGCCGTTCGGGCGAAGAGGAGCCGGACGGGCAGTAGACCGAGATCACGGTCAGGTTGCCGAAGTCGCAGCGGGTGTAGCGGCCCTCGGCGTCGAACTCAAGGCAGCCGAAGCCGATGCGCTTGTTGTCGGGCGCGCTGCGGCTGTAGACGCCGGTGCCCGAGTAGCCCTTCTTTTCCGCGTAGTGGAAGTGGCCGTGGTAGCCGTGCGGGGAGAGGAATTCCTCGGTCATGTCGGCTTCCTGGGCCTTCAGTTCCTGCACGCAGATGAAGTCTGCAGACTGGGTGGCGAGCCAGTTGAAGAAGCCTTTCTTGTGGGCGGAGCGGATGCCGTTCAGGTTGGCGGAGATAATTCGTGGCATGGGTCTGATCAAGGATGGCGGTGGTGCGGAGGACGACAGTGTAGCGCGTTTTGATGCCGCTTGGCACGATCGGCCGGCGCTCGCCGGGGCAAACAGTGGCGGTTACAATACGGACTTTCTGATATTCGGGAGGTGCGCGTGAGCGATCTGCGCCAGGAGTTTATTGCATTTTCGGTCAAGGCCGAGGTACTGAAATTCGGTCAATTCACGACCAAGGCGGGACGCCAGTCGCCGTACTTCTTCAACGCGGGCCTGTTCCACGACGGCGCCACGCTGGGCCAGCTGGCGCAGTTCTACGCGCAGACCCTACTCGATTCCGGCGTCGCCTTCGACATGCTGTTCGGACCCGCCTACAAGGGCATCACGCTGGCATCGAGCACCGCCGTGGCGCTGGCCGCCAAGGGCCGCAACACCTCCTTCGCCTACAACCGCAAGGAAGCCAAGGACCACGGCGAAGGCGGCACCATCGTCGGCGCCAAGCTGGCGGGCAAGGTCGTGATCATCGACGACGTGATCTCGGCCGGCACCTCGGTGCGCGAGTCGGTGGACATGATCCGCGCCGCGGGCGCCGAGCCGGCCGCGGTGCTGATCGCGCTCGACCGCATGGAGCGTTCGGGCAAGGACGGTGCGCTGTCGGAGCATTCGGCGGTGCAGCAGGTCTCGCAGGAATTCGGCATCCCGGTGATCTCGATCGCGAACCTCGACGACCTGTTCACCTACCTGTCGAACGAAGCGGGCGCCGACCTGGGCGCGCACAAGGACGCCGTCGCAGCCTACCGCGCGCGCTACGGAGTGTGAGCATGGCAGTGCAGAACCTGAAGCGCCTCGCGTGTGCGATGGGCGCGGCGCTGGCTTGCGCCGGCGCGGCATCGGCCGCCGGCGACATCGCCAGGACTTGCCCTGGCGCTGCCGCCTGGTACGCCGCGCACCCGAACGACACCGACGAAGCGCTGGCGAAGCGCGACGCCGCACGCAGCTTCACCGACCCGCAACTGCGCGCCGAGCTGGCCGCGCGCGCCGCCCGCGACCAGGCCGCGCGCCTGGCGATGACGAAAGCCGCCCGCAAGGATTGGGGCCCGAAGCGCGAGGTCGCGGCCATCGACGAAGAGAACGTCAAGTGGCTGTTCGAACTGGTGCGCAGCAAGGGCTTCCCGACTGCCGCACAGGTAGGCGAGCAGGGCGTGCGCGACGCCTGGCTGCTGGCCCTGCACGCCGACCGCGCGCCGAAGTTCCAGCAGCAGCTGGTGCCGGTGCTGGACCAGCGCCGCGTGGACGGCGAGCTCTCGAGCAGCGACATGGCGCGCTTCGTCGACCGCCTGCTGGTCGCCGGCGGCAAGCCCCAGCGCTTCGGGACCCAGGGCAGCGACAACTGGGAGGGCAGCCACTTTGGCCTGGCCAGCGCCGAGATCCTGCGCGACGTCGAAGAAAACCGCCGCCAGTTCGAACTGATGCCGCTGGCCGACTACGTCTGCATGACGAAGGAAGAGCGCAGCAAACGCTAGGCGACGGCGGGCAGCTGCCGGTACAGGGCCAGCTGGTCGCCCAGTGCCTCGTCGAAGGCGGGGCGGGCCATGCAGCGGGCGCGGTAGGCGGCCAGCCTGTCGAAACGTTCGACCAGCTCCATGCCGTCCAGCAGGCGCAGCACGGTGCACATGAGGATGTCGGCAACGCTGAATTCGCCGGCCAGCCAGTCGCGTCCTTCCAGCCAGTCGTCCAGGTCGCGCAGGCGCTTGAGCGCCATCGCTTCCGCCGAGGGCCGCGCCGCTGCCGCCCAGGCTTCGTCGGCATGGAACAGGGCCAGGCTGACCAGCTCGGCGAAATAGGGCTCCACCGAATTGAGCGCGGCGAACATCCATACCGTCACCTGCGCGCGGGCCTCGGCATCCGCCGGCAACAGGGCAGGGCAGCGCTCGCCCAGGTGCAGCAGGATCGCGCCGGATTCGAACAGGGTCAGCCCGTCGTCCTGCAGCACAGGGATCTGGCTGAAGGGCTGCTCCTTGCGGAAGGCGGGCGTCGCCGCTTCCTCGAACGCGAGCAGGCGCAACGTGTAGGGCAGGCCCGCTTCCTCCAGCGCCCAGCGCACGCGCAGGTCGCGCACGTAGCCGGCCGCGAACGGGGGCACGCTGCGGAAAGTGGTCAGGGTCATCATCTCGTTTCCTCCTTGTGGTGTCGGTGGAAGTCACGATACGCGGGACCATATTATGTTCAAGAACATAATATCGATCGGCGCATAATGGGAGCCGGAGGAGGTTCCACATGCCCTATAGTAGCGAGCACAAGGCCCAGACCCGCGAGCGCATCGTCAGCGCCGCGCGCAGGCTGTTCAACCGGCACGGTTTCGAGCAGGTGTCGATCGACCGCGTCATGCTGGAGGCCGGCCTGACCCGCGGCGGCTTCTATCACCATTTCGGCAGCAAGGACGAGCTGTACGCCGCCGCGGTGGCGAGCTTCACCAACTGCAATCCCTTCCGCGCCGATCTCGAGAGCAATCCCACGCCGGAGCCCGGCGAACTGGCGCGCATGCTGCTCGACGTCTACCTGAGCGACAAGGTGTTCGACAACGTCGACTTCCACTGCCCCCTGTACGCCCTGCCGGGCGACGTGGCGCGCGCCGGGCTGTCGCCGCAGAAGGCCTACACCCAGCTGATCCGCAACCTGACCGCGGTCTACGCCAGCGCGCTGGCAGGCAGGCCCGACGGCGAGCAGCGGGCCCAGGCCATCGTGTCCCTGTGCGTGGGCGGGATGGTGCTGGCGCGCACGACCGACGACCCGGTGCTGCGCCGCTCGCTGCGGGCGGCGGCGCGCCGGCAGGCGCTGGCCTTGCTGGAGGCGGACCAGGTCGCCAGCGCGACCTGAGGCGGGCATAAAAAAAGCCGGGGCAAGCCCCGGCTTCTCATGCGTCCTGCAGCGTCGACATCAGGCCGCCAGCTTCTTCTTCAGCAGCTCGGTGACCTGGGCCGGATTGGCCTTGCCTTTCGAGGCCTTCATGGTCTGGCCGATCAGCGCATTGATCGCGGCTTCCTTGCCGGCGCGGTACTGCTCGACCGACTTGGCGTTGGCGGCCAGGACTTCGTCCACGATGGCTTCCAGTGCACCGACGTCGGAGGTCTGCTTCAGGTCCTTCTGCTCGATGATCGCGTCGGCCAGGCTGGCGTCGTCGGAATTCGCTTCCCACATTGCCGCGAACACTTCCTTGGCCGACTTGTTGTTGATGGTGCCGTCGGCGATGCGCTTGAGCAGCAGGGCCAGTTGCGCGGCTTTCACGGGCGAGTCGGCGATGTCGACGTCGGCGCGGTTCAGCGTCGAGGACACTTCGCCCATCATCCAGTTCGCCGCCGCCTTGGCGTTTTCCTTGCCGGCCGCAGCCACCACGGCTTCATAGTAGGTCGCCATCGCCTTGGACGAGGTGAGCACCAGGCTGTCGTATTCCGGCAGGCCGTAGTCGCCGGTGAAGCGTGCGCGCAGGGCGCCCGGCAGTTCCGGCATGTCCGCCTTCACACGTTCGATCCAGTCCTGGCCGATCACGAGGGGAGGCAGGTCCGGGTCCGGGAAGTAGCGGTAGTCCTGCGCGTCTTCCTTGGTGCGCATGGAGCGGGTTTCCTTCTTGTCCGGGTCCCACAGGCGGGTCGCCTGGATCACCTTGCCGCCGTCTTCGATCAGCTCGATCTGGCGCCGCACTTCGTAGTGGATCGCTTCTTCCATGAAGCGGAAGGAGTTCAGGTTCTTGATCTCGCAGCGGGTGCCGAATTCCTTCTGACCCATCGGACGCACCGAGACGTTGACGTCGCAGCGGAAGCTGCCTTCCTGCATGTTGCCGTCGCAGACGCCCAGCCACACGACCAGCGAGTGCAGGGCCTTGGCATAGGCCACCGCTTCGTTCGCGCTGCGCATCTCCGGCTCGGACACGATCTCGAGCAGGGGCGTGCCGGCGCGGTTCAGGTCGATGCCGCTCATGCCGGCATAGTCTTCGTGCAGCGATTTGCCGGCGTCCTCTTCCAGGTGGGCGCGGGTCAGGTTGACGGTTTTCGTCTCCAGCTTGCCGTCCTTCTCGTAGGCGAAGCTGATGGTGCCGCCCTGGACCACCGGGTCTTCGAACTGGCTGATCTGGTAGCCCTTCGGCAGGTCGGGGTAGAAGTAGTTCTTGCGGGCGAACACCGACTGCGGCGCGATCCTGGCGCCCACGGCCAGGCCGAAGCGGATCGCGCGCTCGACGGCGCCGCGGTTCAGCACAGGCAGCACGCCCGGCAGCGCCAGGTCGACCGGGCTGGCTTGCGTGTTCGGCTCGGCGCCGAAGCGGATCGAGCTGCCGCTGAAGATTTTCGAGTTGGTCGTGAGCTGCACGTGGTTCTCAAGACCGATGACGACTTCCCATTGCATAGTTGTTCTCTCTTTGTTCTGTGGCTGCGCTGGCGTATGTTGAACGCGTGGGCGGGAGACCCCACCCTACGGATTAGACGCCTTCCGGGGCTCGCTGGTGCCAGTCGGTCACCTGCTGGTACTGGTGCGCGATGTTCAGCAGCTTCGCTTCGGCGAAGTAGTTGCCGATGATTTGCAGCCCGACCGGACGCTTGCCGTTCTTCTCGCCCGCGCCGAAACCGACCGGGATCGACATGCCCGGCAGGCCCGCCAGGCTGGTCGACAGGGTGAAGATGTCGGCCAGGTAGTTCGCTACCGGGTCGTTGGCCTTGCTGCCCAGGTCCCAGGCCACGGTCGGGGCCACCGGGCCCATGATCACGTCGCACTTGTCGGCAAACGCGGCCTGGAAGTCGTCCGCGATCAGGCGGCGGATCTTCTGCGCCTGCACGTAGTAGGCGTCGTAGTAGCCGTGGCACAGCACGTAGGTGCCGACCATGATGCGGCGCTGGACTTCGCGACCGAAGCCTTCGGCGCGGGTTTTGCGGTACATGTCTTGCAGATCCTTGTACTCGCTGGCGCGGTGGCCGTAGCGCACGCCGTCGAAGCGCGACAGGTTGGACGAGGCTTCCGCCGGGGCGATGATGTAGTAGGTCGGGATCGACAGCGCGGTCTTCGGCAGCGAGATGTCGACCAGGGTGGCGCCCAGCTTCACGAACTGCTCCAGTGCGGCGCGCACGGCCGCTTCCACGTCCTGCGCCAGGCCTTCGCCGAAGTATTCCTTCGGCACGCCGATGCGCAGGCCGGCCAGGGGCTGGTTCAGGTTGCGCGTGAAGTCTTCGGGCGCGTTGCCCTGTTCGACGGTCAGGCTGGTCGAGTCGCGTTCGTCGAAGCCGACCATTTCGTTGAGCAGCAGGGCGCAGTCCTCGGCGGTCTGGGCGATCGGGCCGCCCTGGTCCAGCGAGGAGGCGAAGGCGATCATGCCGAAGCGCGACACGCGGCCGTAGGTCGGCTTGATGCCGGTGACGCCGCAGAAGGCGGCCGGCTGGCGGATCGAACCGCCGGTGTCGGTCGCGGTGGCGGCCGGCGCCAGGCGCGCGGCGATCGCGGCGGCCGAGCCGCCCGAGGAACCGCCCGGCACCGCCAGCGGATCCCAGGGATTTTTCACCGCACCGAAGGCCGAGTTCTCGTTGGCCGAGCCCATCGCGAATTCGTCGAGGTTGACCTTGCCGAGGGTGACCATGCCGGCCTTGCCGAAGCGATCGACCACGGTGGCGTCGAACGGGCTTTCATAATTGGCCAGCATCTTCGAGCCGGCCGTGGTGCGCCAGCCACGGGTGACGAAGATATCCTTGTGCGCGATCGGCACGCCGGTCAGCGGGCCGGCATTGCCGGCGGCGATGCGGGCGTCGGCGCTTGCTGCCTGCGCCAGCGTCTGCTGCCGGTCCAGGTGCAGGAAGGCGTTGTGGCTGCTCGCTTCGATGCGGTCGAGGTAGTGCGTGGCCAGTTCGACGCTCGAGACCTGCTTCGATTGCAGGAGCGCGGACAGCTCTTTGATGGTTTTCTTGTGCATGTGCGTGTCGGTTCTTGAATCTGGAAGACGGGTGCGATTACTCGATGACTTTCGGGACCAGGTACAGGCCGTCCTGCGCCTTCGGGGCCGGCGCCTGGTAGTCCTCGCGGCGGTTCTCTTCGGTCACCACGTCGTCGCGCAGGCGCAGGGGCAGGGCCATGATCGCGGCCAGCGGTTGTGACAGCGGCGCGACACCGGTCGTGTCCACCGCCTGCATCTGCTCGGCCAGGGCGAAAATACCGTTCAGCTCGGCCAGTGCGGTTTCGGCATGGGCCTCATCCATCTCGAGCTGGGCCAGGTTGGCGATGCGTTTTACGTCTGAAAGTGTCAGGGACATGGCAAGGGGCGCGGCGCGGGCCGCGTGCAAAAATGTGGTTGGGCTAATAATGAAAGTTGGCAAGAGGTCAGCCAACGGCGCGCTATGGTCGATAAAACCTTGGTAACACCGCCGATCTCACCTCGGAATTGGGGGGTAAAACCGCCCGTTTTCAGCATTTAATCGACAAATTATAAGGTAGAATGGCGGGCTAATGCGCTGTAGGGCTGCATGACCGCCCACCGCAGGAAAGACCGCGATGCAGCATGCATACGCGGCGAGGACAACCCGATCAATTTTTCACGCGCCCTGGATGCGCCATCAGGACACACATGTTTGGTTTCTTACGCAGCTACTTCTCGAATGACCTGGCGATCGACCTCGGTACCGCCAACACCCTGATCTACGTGCGCGGCCTGGGCATCGTGCTGGACGAACCGTCGGTCGTCGCGATCCGCCAGGAGGGCGGCCCGAACGGCAAGAAGACGATCCAGGCCGTCGGCAAGGAAGCCAAGCAGATGCTGGGCAAGGTGCCGGGCAACATAGAGGCGATCCGCCCGATGAAGGACGGCGTGATCGCCGACTTCACCGTCACCGAGCAGATGCTGAAGCAGTTCATCCGCATGGTCCACGATTCCAAGTTCTTCCGCCCGTCGCCGCGCATCATCATCTGCGTGCCCTGCGGTTCGACCCAGGTCGAGCGTCGTGCGATCCGCGAATCGGCGCTCGGCGCCGGCGCCTCGCAGGTCTACCTGATCGAAGAACCGATGGCCGCCGCGATCGGCGCCGGCCTGCCGGTCTCGGACGCCACCGGCTCGATGGTGGTCGACATCGGCGGCGGCACCACCGAAGTGGGCATCATCTCGCTGGGCGGCATGGTCTACAAGGGTTCGGTGCGCGTGGGCGGCGACAAGTTCGACGAAGCCATCGTCAACTACATCCGCCGCAACTACGGCATGCTGATCGGCGAACAGACCGCCGAAGCGATCAAGAAAGCCATCGGCTCGGCCTTCCCGGGTTCGGAAGTCAAGGAAATGGAAGTCAAGGGCCGCAACCTGTCCGAAGGCATCCCGCGCTCGTTCACCATCTCGAGCAACGAGATCCTGGAAGCCCTGACCGACCCGCTCAACAACATCGTCTCGGCCGTCAAGAACGCCCTCGAGCAGGCCCCGCCGGAACTGGGCGCCGACATCGCCGAAAAGGGCATGATGCTGACCGGCGGCGGCGCGCTGCTGCGCGACCTCGACCGTCTGCTGATGGAAGAGACCGGCCTGCCGGTGCTGGTGGCCGAAGACCCGCTGACCTGCGTGGTGCGCGGTTCGGGCATGGCACTCGAACGCATGGACAAGCTGGGCTCGATCTTCTCCTACGAATAACAACACTCCACGCGGCGCGGCCGATGGGACAGCGGGCAGGGCGTGCGGTCGAACCGCGCGCATCTGCCCGCGTTGACATTCGTAGCGCGCACCACTAGACAGGACGCCAACAGGGCATGCAATACAGTCCTCCGCCGCTTTTCAAACAGGGAGCCCCGGCACGGGTCAAGGCGATCGTATTCGCGCTGATCTCGGTGGTGCTGCTGGTCGTCGACGCCCGCTACCACACCCTCGGTGCGGTGCGCCAGGTGGCCGCCACCGTGCTGTATCCGCTGCAGATGGCAGCCCTGATGCCGCGCGAGATGCTCGGCAACATGGGCGGCTACTTCTCCTCGCTATCCACGCTGCAGAAGGAAGTACGCGATCTCAAGACCCAGCAGCTGACGCAGGCGCGCCTGCTGCAGCAGGCCCAGCTCCAGATGGCCGAGAACGCGCAGCTGCGGCGCCTGATGGAAGCGCGCCAGCACCTGCCGGTCAAGGCCCAGATGGCCGAGATCCTGTACGACGCACGCGACCCCTCGACCCGCCGCGTGGTGGTCGACAAGGGCTCGCGCGACGACGTGGTGCTCGGCCTGCCGGTGATCGACCATGCCGGCGTGGTGGGCCAGGTCACGCGCGTGTTCCCGTTCACCTCCGAAGTCACGCTGCTCACCGACAAGGACCAGGCGATTCCGGTGCAGGTGCTGCGCAGCGGCCTGCGCAGCATCGCCTACGGACGCGGCCACTCCGGCCTGCTCGACCTGCGCTTCGTGGTGGCCAACGCCGACATCCAGGTCGGCGACGTGCTGGTCACCTCGGGCCTGGACGGCATGTATCCGGCCGGCCTGGCGGTGGCCAAGGTGGTGCAGGTCGAGAACGTCGCCGCCGGCGCCTTCGGGCGCGTGGTGTGTCAGCCGCTGGCCGGCATCGACCGCAACCGCCAGCTCCTGATCATCATGTCGCAGTCGAACCTGCCGCCCAAGCCGGCACTGGAAGCCCGGGCTCCGGCCACGACCGCGCGCCGCAAGCTGCCCGACATGGCGCCGGTGCCGCCGCTGCCGCTGGCGCCCGCGCCGCTGCCGCCGCAGGGCCAGCCGGCGGTGCAGGGCGGGACGGCGGCGCCGGCCAACGGCGTCGGCGGCGTGCCTGTCCAGGGCGCCGCGCAGGCGCCGCAGGGGGCCGCACAGGCCCCGGCCGCGACGACGCAGCCCGCACGTCCGGCCGCCGCGCCGGCAACGGTCCCGGCGCCGGCAACGGCCCCGGTCCAGCAGCGCCCGGCCGCGCCAAACGTCCAGAACAACGTCGCCGCACCCGCAGCCACGCCCGTCGCCATCCAACAGGGAGGCTTGACCAATGCCCGGTAACCGCCCGCATTACATCCTGCTGCCCGTCAGCCCGCTGTTCATCACCTTCAGCCTGGTCTGCGCCTTCATGCTCAACCTGCTGCCGCTGGGACGCTGGGTCGGCGCGCCCGACTTCGTCGCGCTGGTGCTGGTCTTCTGGGGCATCCACCAGCCGCGCAAGGTCGGCATCGGCGTCGCCTTCGTCATGGGCCTCCTGATGGACGTGCACGACGCCAGCCTGCTGGGCGAGAACGCGCTGGCCTATACGCTGCTGTCCTACCTGGCCATCATGATCCACCGCCGCGTACTGTGGTTCAGCATGCTGACCCAGGCCATGCATGTGTTCCCGCTGCTGCTGCTGGCGCAGGCGGTGCAGGCCTTCGTGCACTTCACCGCATCGGGACGCTTCCCGGGCCTGCTGCACTTTGCCGAGAGCGTGGTGGCGGTGGCGCTGTGGCCGCTGATTACCTGGCTGCTGCTGGCGCCGCAGCGCCGCGCCGTCGACCGCGACCATACCCGCCCGATCTGATACCTGAGACCAGAAGCAAGCCGTGACCGAGTTCAAGGACAACGACCGCGAGATCCACCAGTTCCGCCTGCGCCTGACCGCCATGGTGGCCCTCGTCTTCATCTGCTTCGGCCTGCTGGTGGCGCGCTTCGTCTGGCTGCAGGTGATGCAGCACGACAAATTCATGCTCCAGGCCGAGGACAACCGCATCGCGCTGGTGCCGATCGTGCCCAACCGCGGCCTGATCGTGGACCGCAACGGCGTGGTCCTGGCGCGCAACTACTCCGCCTATACGCTCGAGATCACGCCGTCCAAGCTGCAGGCCAACCTCGAATCGGTGATCGACGAGCTGTCCAAGCTGGTCACCATCGAGCCGCGCGACCGGCGCCGCTTCAAGCGCCTGATGGAAGAGTCGCGCACCTTCTCCAGCGTGCCGCTGCGCACCCGCCTGACCGACGACGAAGTGGCGCGCTTCACCGCGCAGCGTTTCCGCTTCCCGGGCGTGGACGTGCAGGCGCGCCTGTTCCGCCAGTACCCGCTGGGCGAGACCGCATCGCACGTGATCGGCTACATCGGCCGCATCAACCAGAAGGAAGCCGCCCAGCTCGAAGAGGACGGCCTGGACGCCAACTACAACGGCACCGAGCATATCGGCAAGGAAGGCGTGGAGAAGAAGTACGAGAGCTACCTGCACGGCACCACCGGCTACGAGCAGGTCGAGCGCACCGCTTTCGGGCGCGCGATCCGCACCCTGTCGCGCACCGCGCCGACTCCGGGCAGCAACCTGATCCTGTCGATCGACATCGAGCTGCAGAAGGTGGTCGAGGAAGCTTTTGGGGAGAACCGCGGCGCGCTGGTCGCGATCGAACCAAGCACCGGCGACGTGCTGGCCTACGTGTCGCGCCCGGGCTACGACCCCAACCTGTTCGTGGACGGCATCGACAGCCAGAACTGGAACGAGCTCAACACCTCGCTCGACCGGCCGCTGATGAACCGCCCGCTGTCCGGCGGCTACCCGCCGGGCTCGACCTTCAAGCCCTTCATGGCCCTGGCCGCGCTCGAGATGGGCTTCCGCAAGCCGTCGGACGGCATCCGCGACCCCGGCTTCTACATGCTGGGCGGGCACCGCTTCAACGACGACAAGCCGGGCGGGCACGGCTACGTCGACATGTACAAGTCGGTGGTGGAGTCCTGCGACACCTATTACTACCAGCTCGGCAACGAGATGGGCATCGATAACATCTCGAACTTCATGAAGCAGTTCGGCTTCGGCGAACTGAGCGGCATCGACCTCGAGCATGAAAAGGCCGGTGTGCGTCCCTCCAAGGAATGGAAGGCGAACCGCTTCCGCAAGAACCCGCGCGCGGGCAAGTGGGTGGGCGGCGACACCATCTCGATCTCGATCGGGCAGGGGTTCAACACCTACTCGATGATCCAGCTGGCGCACGCGGTCTCGACCCTGGCCAACAACGGCGTCGTGATGAAGCCGCACCTGGTCAAGATCATCGAGGACGGCGCCACCAAACAGCGTTCGCTGACCGTGCCCAAGGAAACCCGGCGCATCCCGCTCAAGCAGGAGAACATCGATTTCATCAAGCACACCATGGTGGGCGTGACCCAGGAGTCCTACGGCACCGGCCACCGTGCCTTTGCCAATGCCGGTTACATCTCGGCAGGCAAGACCGGCACCGCGCAGGTGATCGGCCTGAAGGGCCAGAAGTACAACGCCAGCGCCATCGACGAACGCCACCGCGACAACGCGCTGTACGTAGCGTTTGCGCCCGCAGACAACCCGAAGATCGCGCTGGCGCTGATCGTCGAGAACGTCGGCTTCGGCGCCTCGTTCGCGGCGCCGATCGCGCGCAAGGCGCTCGACTACTACTTGCTGGGCAAGCGTCCGAAACCGCCGGTGCCGAAGGATCCTGCTGCGCCAGGCGCTGCTCCCGCGCCGGCTGCGCCCAAGGCCACGACGCCTGCCGCGCCGGCCGCGCCGGTCGTCCATGCCGCCGCCGCGGCAGCCGGCCCCCAAGCCACTCGAAAGGAATAAGCCATGGCGCACATTCCAGAACGCCGCTCGCTGCGGCGCCGCCTGCGTCCGTATTTCGCGGTCTTCGACTGGCCGCTCGGCATCGTGCTGTTCATCCTGATGATGACCAGTATTATCACGATGACCTCGGCCGGCGCGGAATACCCGGACCGCGTGGAACACCAGATCCGCAACTTCCTGCTGGCCTTCGGCGTGATGTGGATCGCCGCCAACGTGCCGCCCCAGACCCTGATGCGCCTCGCCGTGCCGATCTATACGGTCGGGGTCACGCTGCTGATCGCGGTGGCCCTGTTCGGCATCATCAAGAAGGGCGCGCGGCGCTGGCTGTACGTGGGCGTCGACATCCAGCCTTCCGAGATCCTGAAGATCGCGACACCGCTGATGCTGGCCTGGTACTTCCAGCAGCGCGCCACTGCCGCCAACTGGAAAAACTTCCTGGTCGCCGGGATACTGCTCGCCGTGCCCTTCACCCTGATCGCCAAGCAGCCCGACCTCGGCACCGCGCTGATGGTGGGCGCCTCTGGCTTCTACGTGATCTTCCTGGCCGGCCTGCCGTGGAAGGCGCTGGCAGGCCTGGGCGTGGCCGGTGCCGCCGCGCTGCCGGTGGGCTGGTCGATGATGCACGACTACCAGCGCGAGCGGGTCATGACCCTGATCGACCCGACCACCGACCCGCTGGGCAAAGGCTTCCACATCATCCAGTCCGAGATCGCCATCGGCTCGGGCGGCCTGATGGGCAAGGGCTATGCCAAGGGCACCCAGGGCGCCCTGGAATTCGTGCCCGAGCAGACCACCGACTTCCTGTTCTCGGTGTATTCGGAAGAATTCGGGCTGATCGGCAACTGCTTCCTGCTGTTTGTCTACCTGATGCTGATTGCACGCGGGCTCATGATTGCGGCCAATGCGCCGAACACCTTCACCCGCCTGCTGGCCGGTGCGATCACGATGATTTTCTTCACTTATGCTTTCGTTAACATGGGCATGGTGAGCGGAATCCTGCCTGTCGTTGGAGTTCCCTTACCTTTCATGAGCTATGGCGGAACTGCGTTTATTACGCTGGGTCTCGGCGCTGGTATATTGATGAGTATTCAAAGACATCGTAAACTAGTGCAGACGTAACAGAACAAGGACCGCGCATGGCCGTTCCAAGAAGACAACTTGCTACGACCATCACCGCGGTCATTGTGTTGGCAAGCCTCGCCACCGGTTGCAGCACCACCGAGACCGGCGAACATAAAAGCCTGATCCCGCTGCCGTGGAAGCATCCCACGGTCAAGCATGACACGCCAAACCTGCCGCCCGCCAATTCCGGCCGCGGCGGCTACTACAAGGACGACGGTCCCGGCGCCAACATCCCGCCCGGCCTGATGGACGTGCCCGACGCGGTCGTCAAGGCCGAGCCCTACGCGAAATGGGCGAACCGCCCGTATTCCGTGTTCGGCCAGTCCTATACCCCGATCCTGCACGAAAACGCTTTCGTCCAGCGTGGCGTGGCCAGCTGGTATGGCGTCAAGTTCCACGGCCAGAAGACCTCGTCGGGCGAGCTGTACGACATGTACAAGATGACGGCGGCCCACCCGACGCTGCCGATTCCCTCGTATGCGCGCATCACCAGCGTCGACAGCGGCAAGTCGGTGGTGGTGCGCATCAACGACCGCGGCCCTTTCCACGCCAGCCGCATCGTCGATGTTTCCTACACGGCGGCGCTGAAGCTCGGCCTGCTGGGCAAGGGCAGCCACCAGGTCGAGATCGAGCGCCTGTTCCCCAACGATCCCCTCCACATGCCCTCGGAGCGCCGCATGCTCGTATCCGAAGCGCAGTCGGCGCCGCCGGAAATCGCGGCCCTGATGCTGGAAGACCGGGTGCGCACCGACAGCGCGGCGCTGGCCCAGCTGGCACCGGTGGCGCCGGTGCAGAAGGCCCAAACCGGCTTCTATGTGCAGCTGGGCGCCTACAGCCGCAGCGGCACCGCGGAAGCCATGAGCGAGCGCCTGAGCCAGGCCGGCGTCGAACTCGGTACGCTCGAAGTGGTCAAGGCCGGTTCCGTGAACCGCCTGTTCGCCGGCCCCTTCGACAGCCGCGACGATGCGCTCGCGGCGGCACGCTCGGTGCCGGCGGCGTTCGGCCTGAAGCCGATCGTCGTCAAGCGCTGAGCGGGGCTTTTGCCTTAAGAATCGACCAGCTTGCGCAGCCGCTCCAGGGAGGCATCCCAGTGGCTTGATACGGCGTCGAGATAGGCGCGCGCCTCCTGCAGGCGGCGCGCATCGAGCGCGTACAGCACTTCGCGCCCCTGGCGGCTGTGCGTCACCAGTCCCGCCGACTCCAGCACCTGCAGATGTTTGACGATGGCCTGGCGGCTGATCGTTTCGCCGCCCGCCAGGGCCGTGGCCGACAGGGCCCCGGCAGCGAGCAGTCGGCTGATCAACTGGAGGCGCACACCGTCGCCCAGCGCCGCGAACACCTGGGCCAGTTCCCCGCGACTATCGTTCGACATGGCGCTGGATGTTGTTCGCCTGCGCCGCCCAGCCGCCTTCGTTCATGCGGAAGGCGCGCAGCCGGCGGTGTTCCGGCACGCGCGCAAAGCCCGACTCGACGATCGTCAGCCGGGTGCCGCCAGCCGTGGCGGCCAGCGTGAATTCGACCAGGGTGGTGGGCTCGGTGGCCGGATCGCATTCGGCGTCGATGCCGTAGGGGATCCAGCGGAAGCTGAAGGCATGCGGCGCCTCCATGCGCTCGACCGTGCAGAACACGGTGCTGGGCGGGATCGGGCGGATGCCGGACGGCTCGACGCCGAGCGCGCGCTGGCGCTCCATGATCTTGCCTTCGTCAAACGTCATGTTGAACGAGCCGGTGATGGTGC
Source organism: Massilia sp. IC2-477 (assembly GCF_020707265.1). Classification (GTDB taxonomy): domain Bacteria; phylum Pseudomonadota; class Gammaproteobacteria; order Burkholderiales; family Burkholderiaceae_D; genus Telluria. The sequence continues at coordinate 93,499 of NZ_JAJFEQ010000012.1, read as the reverse complement.
GGCCGGGCTGGAAGGGCTGGTCCAGCGCCACCCCGAACCACTGGCTGAATTCCTTGTGGTCAGTGATCGCCTGCCACACGCGTTCGATGTTCGCGCGCAGGTCGATCGACTTTTCGATACGGTCAAGCGGGTCCATAGCCTCTCCATGAAGTGCAACGTAATGGTTGCATTATAGAGCGCTGCGGCGATTGTGCAACCAATTTGTTGCACAAATGATGACTAGCCGCAGGGGCGCAGCTGGACGCCGGCGAAGTCGTCGGCAATCCCGGCTACCTGCGCGCGTTCGCCGGCAGTGAGGTCGCGGAACTGCCAGGCCGCGCGCGTGCCCTGCGGTCCGCGCGGCAGCACACGCACGCCACGGATGCCCTGCTTGCCCAGGGCCGCGGCCAGGGTCTGCGCCGCCGTTTCGGTCTTGAACACGCCCAGCGACACCGCCCACTTGAGCGGCGACTCGCCCTGCATCACGAAGAAATTCTGCACGCCTTTTTCCTTCAGCTCGGCCACGCGGCGGTCGGCGCCTTCCTTGCCGCCGTTCGGAGGCAGGTAGACCAGGTGGCTGGTGACTTCCTGGAAGGGGACGCTGGTACGGGTGGCGCGCGCGCCCAGGTCGAGGCGGGCGATGCGGGTTTCGAAACGGCGCGCGTCGCCGGCGGCAAAGGCGCCAGCCTGGGTGCAGGCGATGGTCTCGACCCGCGGAGCCACCGGGGCCGGGGCCGGTTCGGTGACGGGCGCCTCGGCCGGCGCCGGGATGGCTTCGGCGGCGGCGCGGGCCTCGCTTGGCGAGAGCATCACCATGCGCTCGGTGGCCAGCTGGCTCTTGAGGCGCTGCGGCTCGCGCTCGCCGCCCGCGGGCTTGCCGAGGTAGCCCTGGGCATAGGCGAACAGCGCGGCGTTCAGCGCCACGAGTACCCAGAATACGAACTTCAACAAGTGCGTTCTCCGTTCATTGGACGGCCGCCGCGTGCAGGCCGACCAGCACGATGTTATCGACCAGCCGGCAGGAGAACTTGAGGACCGGGGCGATGTAGGGCGCAGCGCCGCCAGAGAGGATGCAGGCCGTGGCGCCATGGGCCGCACAGGCGCGCTCGATCGCGCCGGCCTGGGCCGACAGCACGCCGGAGACGATCGCGTCGTCGGTGTTGTCGCCGAAGACAGGAGGCGGCGCGGCCCCGGGCGTCACCTGCGGCAGCTGGGCCGTGTTGCGCGCCAGCGAACCTGCCATCAGGGCCAGGCCCGGCAGGATCATGCCGCCGATGAAGCGGCCGTCGGCGCTGACGGCATCGACCGTGGTCGCGGTGCCGCAGGTGGCCACGATCAGGTCCTGGCCGGGCGCCAGGGCGCGCGCGCCGATGGCGGCGGCGAAGCGGTCGCAGCCCAGCTGGGCCGGATTGCGGTAGCCGTTGCGCAGGCCGGCCCGTTCCTCGCCGGAGGCGAACCATTCAAGGGCGACGCCCTCGGGCAGGGCCGCGGCGATGCGCTCGCGCACGGCGGCGCCGGCCACGTTGGAGACGATGGCGCGCGCCACGCCGGCTGCGCGCCAGGCCGTCGCCGCACCATCCAGGCTGGCGTGCGAGACGGCGTCCGCCAGGGTCCAGGCGCCCAGCGCCGCGCCGGGAGCGGCCAGCGCCCATTTGATGCGGGTATTGCCGGCGTCGATCAACAGCAGCATGCTTACTCCTCTGTCATTCACTGAGCCGCAGCGAGACATCGCCCGCCAGCACCGTGCTGCGGCCCTCCGCCGTATCGAGCAGCAAGCGGCCGCTGTCGTCGACGCCGGCGGCCAGGCCTTCCTGCAGTACCTGGCCGTTGTCGAGGATGACGACTGGCTGGCCCTGCCAGGCGTGGCGCAGGTTCCAGCGCGCGCTGAAGGCGCCAAAGCCCTGGCGTGCGAACAGGCGCAGCGCATCGGCCAGCGCGTCGAGCAGGGCGGCCACCAGCACGTCGCGCTCCATGCGCGCCAGCCAGGGCGCGCCGGCGGCGCTGCGGCCGAGCTGCGCTTCGACCTCGTCCGGCATGATCAGGTTCAGGCCGATGCCGATCACGGCCCAGGTGCCGCCGCCCTGCGCGGCCTGGGTCTCGATCAGGATCCCGGCCAGCTTGGCGCCGTCCTTCAGTACGTCGTTCGGCCATTTCAGCTGCACCTGCACCCCGAGCGTGCCGAGGGCATCGCCCAGCGCCACGCCGACCGCGAGCGGCAGCCCGGCCAGCATCTGGGGGCCACCGTCGAATTTCCAGGCCAGCGAGAAGGTCAGCGAATTTTCACTGGACGACAGCCAGCTGCGGCCGGCGCGGCCGCGGCCTGCGCTCTGGTGCTCGGCGACCAGCAGCACCGGTTCGGTGAGCTGTGGCGCGCGCGCCAGCAGGTCGGCGTTGGTCGAGCCGGTTTCCGGCACGACTTCGACCGCGATGCCGGCACGGGACAGCGAGGTGATGCGCTCGCCGTTCATGCTTCCCCCCGCTGTTGGTCGATCCTTTGCTTGGTAGGAGCACGCGAGAATGCAAAGTCGAACAGGGCGTTGGGCAGCAGGCGCAGCAGCCTGGCGACGACGCCCATCTGCCAGGGCAGCACGCGATAGCTGCTGCCGCGCGCGATCACCTCGACCGCCCGCGCCGCGAAGCGCTCGGCAGGCATCAGGAAAGGCATGGGAAACCGGTTGTTGCGGGTCATGGGGGTATCGATGTAGCCGGGGGCGATGGTCACCACCTTGATGCCGGATGCGCGCAGCTCCAGGCGCAGCGATTCGCAGTAGCTGTGCACCGCGGCTTTCGAGGCGCAGTAGGCGCCGGCGCCACGCATGCCGCGAATCCCGGCCACGCTGCCGATCCCGACCAGGCGGCGCGGGCCCTGCTGCTGCTTCATGGCCGCGACGAACGGGGCGAAGGTGGCGACCGTGGCGTTGACATTGGTGGCAAACACTGCGTCGAAGACCGCCAGGTCGGCGGCGCGCTCGGTGAGCGTGCCGTGCGAGATGCCGGCGCAGGCGATGACGATGTCGGCGCCGCCGTTTGCCGCGATGAAGTCGGCCGCGGCATTTGCCACTGCCTCGCTGTCGGTCACGTCGGCCGCATAGATGCGGTGACGTTCGGGGTGGGGGAGGCTGGCGGCCAGTTCTTCGAGCAGGGGGCGGCGCCGCGCCAGCAGGCCGAGGGAAGCGCCGCGCGCCGCGTATTCGCGCGCCAGCGCCGCGCCGATGCCGCTCGAGGCGCCGGTGATGAACACCCGGTCCGCGCGGCCCAAGTTCACTTCTTGTCTGCTTTCGCGCGCGCCACCAGCTGGTCCATCACCTGCAGTGTGCCGGGCAGCGCGGCCTGGCCGGGCGTGCCCGCTTCGTCCACCATGCCGGGCGAGGTCAGGAAGCGGCCGTCGATCGCGATCATCGGCCAGTGGGTGACGCGGTAGGCTTCCATCATCGCCTGGGCGCGGCGCACCTTGGCCTGCACGCCGAAGGAGCGGTAGGTGTCAATGAAGCGGGCGCGGTCGATGCCGGCGCGGCTGGCCCAGTCGAACACCTGCTCGTCCAGCGCCAGCGGCAGGCGGTCGACGTGCATCGCATTGAAGACCTTGCCGTGGTACTGATCGAGCAGGCCGAGCGACTCGAGCGTGAAGAACAGGCGCTGCTGCGGCGCCACCTGCTGCCCGCGCGGCACGTGCACGCGGCGGAACACGATGTTGTCGCCCTGTTTCTTTACCCAGTCGGCCAGCAGCGGTTCGAAGGCGTAGCAGTGCGGGCAGTAATACGCGAAGAACTCGATGACTTCGACCTTGCGGCCGCTGTCGGTCGGCTGGGCTTCCGGCAAGGCCTGGTATTCGGCGCCTTCCTTCGGGGCGGTGGGCGAAGCCAGGGCCAGGCTGGATGCGGCGAGCAGGACGGCGGAAAGCAGCAGGCGGCGAAGCGGGTTCATGCGGTTCCTCGGGAGATGGAATGAATCAGCGCTGGTTGCGGACGATGGCGACGTCGATCCCGCTGTCGAGCAGCTTGGCGCGCGCCTTGTTCATGGCTTCCGGTGCGTTGTACGGGCCCACGCGGACGCGGTGCAGCACGCCGCTGTCGGTGCTGCGGTCGCTGATTGCCGCTTCGAAGCCGAGCAGGGCCAGCTTGGCGCGGGTGTTCTCGGCGTCGGACATCTCGCGGAAGGCGCCGGCCTGCAGGTAGTAGATGTAGCCGTCGCTGCCAGCGGGTGCCGCGGCGGTTGCAGGAGCAGCCGCAGGCGCCGCGGCCGGTGCGGTGGCGGCAGGAGTGGCGGGGGCGGCGGCCGGCGGGGTCTGCATGCCGGCGATGGCCTGGCCCAGCGGATCGGCCTCGGCGGCCGGCGCTGCCGCGGTGGGGGCAGGTGCGGGCTTGGTGGCGCGCTCCGCGATCTCGCGGTTCGCTTCGCGCGCGGCGTCGCGGTTGCCGTACAGCGGCTTGTTCGGATCGTTCGCCTGGCTCGGCTCGAGGTCGGCCGGGCGACCCATCTTGGTCGAGCGGTCGGTGAAGGGCGACTGGCCCTTGGTGATCACGAGCGCGACCGCCACCGCGATTCCCAGGCCGATGATCAGGCCGATGATGATGCCGGTCAGGGTGCTGCCGCGCTGGCGCAGCGGGGAGAAAGTACGAATGGCGGTCATGTTGCGATTACTCTTGTGGTTCCGTGGGAGCGCGTTCCATCTTGGTCGGCGCGGACACGCCGATCAGGGCCAGGCCGTTGCGCAGCACCTGGCGAGTGGCCAGGGCCAGGGCCAGGCGCGCCAGCTTCAGGGGCTCGTTGTCGTCCAGCAGCCACTTGTGCGCGAAGTAGTAGCTGTGCAGTTCGCCGGCCAGCTCGCGCAGGTAGAAGGCGACATGGTGCGGGCTCAGTTCCAGCTTGGCGCGCTCCAGCATTTCCGGATAGGCGGACAGCTTGGCCAGCAGGCCGGCTTCGTGCGGCTCGACCAGCAGCGACAGGTCGGCCTTGACCAGTTGCGCCTCGTCGCCGCCCCAGTTGGCGAGCGCCGAGCAGATGCGGGCATGGGCGTACTGCACGTAGTACACCGGGTTCTCGTCCGAGGTCTTGAGGGCGACGTCGACGTCGAACACGAATTCGGTGTCGGCCTTGCGCGAGATGAGGAAGAAACGCACCGCGTCGCGGCCGCGCGTGATGTCGCCGTTGCCCGACCATTCGATCAGGTCGCGCACCGTGACGTAGGAGCCGGCGCGCTTGGAGATCTTGACCTCTTCGCCGTTCTTCATGACGGTGACCATCTTGTGCAGCACGTAGTCCGGATAGCCCTTCGGGATGCCGATGTTCACCGCCTGCAGGCCGGCGCGCACGCGCGCGATGGTGCCGTGGTGGTCGCTGCCCTGTACGTTGATGGCCTGGTCGAAGCCGCGGCGGAACTTCTGCATGTGGTAAGCGACGTCCGGCACGAAATACGTGTAGCCGCCGTCGGACTTGCGCATCACGCGGTCCTTGTCGTCGCCGTAGTCGGTGGTCTTGAGCCACAGCGCGCCTTCCTGCTCGTAGGTGACGCCGGCGTCGACCAGGGCCTGCACGGCCTGCTCGACCTTGCCGTCCGCGTACAGCGAGGACTCGAGGTAGTAGTTGTCGAACTTGACGCCGAAGGCCTGCAGGTCCTGGTCCTGCTCGTTGCGCAGGTAGGTCACGGCGAAGCGGCGGATTGATTCGATGTCCTCCACAATGCCCGAACCGGTGGCAGGCTGGCCGTCGCTGGCGGAGACGGTCTTCCTGGCCAGGAAGTCGGCGGCGATCTCGGCGATGTAGTCGCCGTTGTAGGCCGACTCGGGCCACTCGGCGTCGCCCGGCTTGAAGCCGCGTGCGCGCGCCTGCACCGAGGTCGCCAGGGTGGCGATCTGCACGCCCGCGTCGTTGTAGTAGAACTCGCGGGTGACGTCGTGACCCTGGGCTTCGAACAGGGACGAAAGCGCGTCGCCCAGTGCGGCCTGGCGGCCGTGGCCGACGTGCAGCGGACCGGTCGGGTTGGCCGAGACGAATTCGATGATCGCGTGGTGGCCCTGGCCGGAAGTGCCGCGGCCGAATGCCGACCCCTGCTCGAGCACGGTGCGCACGACCGACTGCTTGGCGCCTGCGGCCACGCGCAGGTTGATGAAGCCGGGGCCGGCCACGTCAGCCGACTCGACCAGGCCGGCAGCGCCGGGTTCGGCCAGCAGGGCCGCGACCAGGCGGGTGGCCAGTTCGCGCGGGTTGGTCTTGAGCGGCTTGGCCAGCTGCATCGCAATGTTGCAGGCGATGTCGCCGTGGCTCGGGTCGCGCGGGCGCTCCAGGACAATGTTCAGCTGTTGAAGCGTGGGGGCGAGGTCGGTGCCGGCGACGATCGGCGCGAGGGCAGCCTGGAACAGGGCAACGATCTGTTGTTTTTGTTGGGCGAGCATGGGGATGTCGATCTGATAAAAAATGGAGGGCCTGCGGGCAGGCAATCAGTAACCATTATACTGGTTTGGCGCACTGCGCAAACTCTTCGCATCGGCAAGCTTAAGCGGCGCCAAAGCCTTAGCCGTTACAATGGGCGCCATTTTCACCGTATCGACCCTGCCATGACCGACAAGCGCCCGACGCTCACCCTGAAACCCAAAGCCAGGCCCGCCCGCACGACGGCGGAGAAGACGGCGCGCCCGGCGGCCAAACCGGGGCAGGGTGCAAGCGAGGCTGGCAGCCAGAAGCCGGTCTACCGTCCTTCGCCCGAGCGCGCCGCGGCTGCACCGCGCCGTGAGCACGCGCCGCTGCGCCAGAGCCATGAAGTGAAGGTGGCGCCGCAGCGCGACTACCGTCCCGACCTGAAGTCCGACTCGCTGGCCCTGAGCCTGCTGGGCGCGGCCAATGCGGTGGCGCGGGTGCGCGCCGGCAGCGCGCTGCCGCAGGCCCTGAGCGCCGTGTTCAGCGCCTACGAGGCCACGCCCCAGGCGCGCGGCGCGATCCAGGACATCGCCTACCGCAGCATGCGCCAGCTGGGCCGCAGCGAGACCCTGCTCGGCCTGATGACGAGCAAGGCGCCGGAGCCGCCGATGCTGGGCGGCCTGTTGTGCGCGGCGCTGGCGCTGCTCGATCCGCCCGAGGGGTCGGCTGCGCCGTACGAAGCCTTCACCGTGGTCGACCAGGCCGTCAATGCGGCCGCCAGCCATCCCGATTTCGCCCACGCCAAGGCCATGGTCAATGCCGTGCTGCGCCGCTTCCTGCGCGAGCGCGAAGCGCTGGTGGCCGAGGCCGTCCGGCAGCCGCTGGCGCGCTGGAACTATCCACAATGGTGGATCGACAGCACCCGCGCCGCCTATCCGGAGGCGTGGGAATCGATCCTCGCGGCCGGCAACGTGCATCCGCCGCTGACCCTGCGCGTGAACCGCCGGCGTACGGACGTCGAAACCTACCTCAAGACCCTGCAGGAGGCCGGCTTCGCGGCCGAACAGGTGGGCCCGGGCGCGGTGCGCCTGGCCCAAGCCGTCAACGTCAGCCAGATCCCGGGCTTCCACGAGGGCGTGGTCTCGGTGCAGGACGCCGGCGCCCAGCTGGCGGCGCCGCTGCTCGACCTGGCGGACGGCATGCGCGTGCTCGACGCCTGCGCCGCGCCGGGCGGCAAGAGCGGCCACATCCTCGAGACGGCCGACGTCGACCTGACCTCGGTGGACGCCGACCCCCAGCGCCTGGCGCGGGTGGGCGACAACCTGGGCCGCCTCGGCCTGGAGGCGAAGCTGGTCGCGGCCGAGGCCCAGGAGACCGGCTGGTGGGATGGCCGGCCCTTCGATCGCATCCTGGCCGACGTGCCGTGCACGGCCTCCGGCATCGTGCGCCGCCACCCGGACATCCGCTGGTTGCGCCGCAAGTCGGACACGCTCCAACTTGCAACACTTTCTACCAAAATACTCGACAATCTTTGGCAGATGTTGCTGCCCAATGGTAAATTGTTGTTTGTGACATGTTCGCTCTGGCCCCAGGAATCGGAGGCACAGGCTGCCGCTTTCGCGGCGCGCCATGATGCCATCCGCCTCGACGCGCCGGGCCAGCTGCTGCCAGCCAGCGGTGCCGGGCAGGATCATGACGGCTTGTTTTACGCCCTGTTCCAGAAAAAAGCGGCGTAATGGTCTTCCCGACACAATAAAAGGCTTCGGCTACAGATAAGGCTCCGGCTCACCCGTGACGTTACGATTTTTCTGCATACTCGCTTGCCAGCTGCTGCTGGTCTTCGCGTGCGCGCAGGCACGGGCGGCCGACGTCATCGACATCACCAAAGCAGAAATCCAGTCCAGCGAAGAGGGCTATCGCCTCAATACCGCCTTTGCATTCGACCTGAACCACGAGCTCCAGGACGCGGTGCAGAACGGCGTCAAGCTGCACTTCACCACCGAGATCGAAATGACGCGCCCACGCTGGTGGTGGCGCGACGAGAAGGCGGTGCTGTCCAAGCGCACCATCGGCATCTCCTACGACGTGCTCACGCGCCAGTACATCGTCGCCATCGGCGGCAGCGTGCCCCAGCCCTTCAATACCCTCGACGACGCCCTGTCGCTGATCCGGCGCCCGGCGCGCTGGCTGATCGCACCCAGGGACGCGCTCAAGCGCGGCGAGACCTATGAAGTCTCGCTGCGCATGTTCATGGACCGCGACTTCCTGTCCAAGCCCCTGCAGGTCAATGCCATCAACGACTCGAGCTGGCGCCTGGCCTCGAACCGGAAGACCTTCACCTACCGTGCGGAGTAAGGCGCATGCGCGCTAAATCGGTCGGCAAATCGGTCAACCAGGCCTTGCGCTATGCCCTGGTGGTGGGCGGCGCCATCGTCTCGATCCTGCTGTTCCTGCTTGCCTCGGCCTCCGAGAACTCGGGCTTCTTCGGCCGCTATTACACCTGGCTGCTGGGCGTAAACGCCGGCATGGCGGTACTGCTCCTGGTCCTCGTGATCGTCGCGCTGGCGCGCCTGTATTCACGCTACAAGGCAGGCAAGTTCGGCTCGCGCCTGGTGGCCAGGCTGGTGCTGCTGTTCGCCGGCATCGGCATCCTGCCGGGGCTGGTGATCTTCATGGTGTCGGTGCAGTTCGTCTCGCACTCGATCGACAGCTGGTTCGACGTCAAGATCGAGGCCGCGCTCGAATCCGGCCTGAACCTCGGCCGCGCCGCACTCGACGAGGCCGTGGCCGAACTGGGCGCCACCGGCCAGACCGCGGCCGCCACCCTGGCCGGCCAGGACGCGGTGATGGTACAGGGCGTCCTGACCGGCCTTGTCAACGACGTCAGCGGCCTGCAAAGCGCCATGCTGCTTGCGGCCGACGGCACGGTGCTGGCGTCGAGCGCCCAGGACCGCAACGCCAACCTCGAGCTGGACCGCCCGACCCCCAACATGCTCAAATCGGCCGCGCTTCCAGGCGGCTATGCGCGCCCGGAAGGCACGGTCAAGCGCGAAGTCAGCGGCGAGGACGAAACCCAGAACGGGCTGGACGCGGCGACCGGACTGCGCCTGCGCGTGGTGTTGGCAGTGCCCGAGGCTGCCGGCATGGAAGCACGCTACCTGCAGCTGCTGCAGGCGGTACCGGTCAACCTGGCGTCCAATGCGGTGGTGCTGCGCAGCGCCTCCGAGGAATACCGCGCGCGCGACCAGGCCCGGCGCGGCCTGCGCAAGATGTACGGCGGGACCCTGACCCTGACCCTGCTGCTGGCGATCTTCGGCGCGATCGGCAGCGCCTTCCTCATGGCCGGTAACCTGGCGCAGCCGCTGCTGGTGCTGGCCGAGGGTACCCAGGCCGTGGCCGAGGGCGACCTGTCGCCGCGCCCGACGGTCGAGACCAACGACGAACTGGGCACCCTGACGCGCTCCTTCAACGCCATGACCGGCCAGCTGTTCGAGGCCAGGAGTGCGGTCGAGCGTAACCGCATGGCCCTGCAGAACGCCAAGGCCCACCTGGAGTCGGTGCTGGCCAACATGTCGGCCGGCGTGCTGGTGCTGGATGCCGAGGGCCGGGTGGTGAACTCGAACGATGCCGCCTACCGCATCCTGCAGGTCGAACCGGGTGCGCTGGCCGGTCCGCTGGCCAGCATCCCCGGCCTGGAGACCTTCTACAACTGCGTGACGCGCGCGATCTCGGCCCAGAGCGCCCAGAGCGCGGCCGGCGGCGACCGGCGCCGGCGCGCCCACTGGCAGCAGCAGATCGAGATCCCGCGCCGCGGCAGCGGCGACGAGCAAGACCACGACATCACGCTGCTGGCGCGCGGCTCGCGCCTGCCGGTCGGCACCGGCAGCGGCTTCATCGTGGTGTTCGACGATATCTCGGACGTGATCTCGGCCCAGCGCTCGGTGGCCTGGGGCGAGGTGGCGCGCCGCCTGGCGCACGAGATCAAGAACCCGCTGACCCCGATCCAGCTGTCGGCCGAACGCCTGCAGATGAAACTGGAAGGCAGCCTGCCGCCCCACGAAGCGGAGCTGCTGAAGAAAAGCACCAGCACCATCGTCAACCAGGTCGACGCCATGAAGCGCATGGTGGACGACTTCCGCGACTACGCGCGCACCCCGCCGGCGGTGCTCGAGCCGCTCGACTTGAACGCCCTGATCGACGAGATCCTGCAGCTGTACCTGACCGGGGACGCCTCGGACGTCATCCACGCCGTGCTGGCGCCCGACCTGCCGAAAGTGATGGGCGACCCGACCCAGCTGCGCCAGGTGATCCACAACCTGGTGCAGAATGCCCAGGATGCGCTGGCCGACCGCGGCCCGCAGGCGCCGAGCCCGCGAGTGGACGTCACCACCGAGGCGATCCACTACGAAGGCGCGGACGGCGCCGCCGGCACCGCGGTGCGCCTCGCGATCACCGACAATGGCCCCGGTTTCTCGCCGCGCATCCTGGCGCGCGCCTTCGAACCCTACGTGACTTCAAAGGCCCGCGGCACCGGCCTGGGCCTGCCGATGGTCAAGAAGATCATCGACGAACACGGGGGGCGGATCGACATCGGGAACCGGGCGGACGGATGTGGCGCGTCAGTATTCATTTTGCTGTTAAAGTTAGCTCCCGAGGCGAACTTGGCCGAAATATAATAGGCCTATAAAATCTCATTGGCGTAAATGCAAGCAGCAGGTGCGCACTGGACGGGTAAGAGATCAGGAAGGCGAAACAGATGGCGAACATACTCGTAGTTGACGATGAAATGGGCATCCGTGAGTTACTCTCGGAAATCCTGGGCGACGAAGGCCATGCCATCACCCTGGCGGAGAATGCGCAGCAGGCGCGCGAGGCGCGCGCCGCCGGCGCTCCCGACCTGGTGCTGCTCGATATCTGGATGCCGGACACCGACGGCGTCACCCTGCTCAAGGAATGGCAGCGCGACGGCCTGCTCACCATGCCGGTCATCATGATGTCCGGGCATGCCACGATCGATACCGCCGTCGAAGCGACCCGCATCGGCGCCCTGAATTTCCTCGAGAAGCCGATCGCCCTGCAGAAGCTGCTCAAGGCCGTGCAGCAGGGCCTGACCCGGGCCCAGGAAGTGGCGCGTGCGCCGATGGCGCCGCCGCGTCCGGTCGCAGCGAGCGTTCCGGTGGCGGAGACCGGATCCATGCAGGCCGCGGCCGTTCCGATGTACGCGCCACCGGTCCAGCAAATGGGCAATGGCTCGCGCATGGTGCATGCGATTTCGCAAGGCGAGGGCACCGGCTACACGCTGTCCTTTGACCTGCCGCTGCGCGAGGCGCGCGATGCCTTCGAGCGCATGTATTTCGAACACCACCTGGGCCGCGAAGGCGGCAGCATGACGCGCGTCGCCGAAAAGACCGGCCTCGAACGCACCCACCTGTACCGCAAGCTCAAGCAGCTCGGCGTCGAGCCGGGCAAGCTCGCCAAGAAAGGCGTCTGATTGCCTGAACTACGCGGACGCGTCGCGACCACCCTGGTCACCGGCGCGTCCCCGGCTGCGCGCGAGGCAGCCATCGCAGGGCTGCTCGCCGCGCAGCCAGCAGCGCCAAACCGCTTCGACGCGGTGATCCTCGAAGGCCTGGCTTCGGGTTCTTCATCTATCCCAACAGACTCTTCTGTCAGACTTGTCCGACTCGCAGCCGGGTGTGTGTGCTGCACCGGCAACCTGGTTTTGCGTGTAACATTAAATCGTCTGTTGCGCCAAGGCCCGGAACGCTTGTTCATCGGTGTGGCCAGCAGCGAACACCTTGATCAGTTGCGATCGTGGCTGCAAGAAGCGCCATACGATCAGCTGTTGGCCCTGAATCCGACCGTGTGCGCCTGACATCTTTGCCTCATTCGAGCGTACTTGAAATCGGTCCAGCAAGCCCCACCTCTTAACCGAAGTGATCAGCCAGGCGCCTGCCGCCAAGCGTTTGACTGACACGAATCTGATCGAGAGAAGGAGTCATCATGAACATGATCTATAACAGCGAACAGTACAGCGTCGTCGAATTTGGCGTTGATCGCGACCTCGAAGCCCTGCGCTTCGGCGGATACGAGATCGTCGACAAAGCAGGCCGGCGCGAAGCGTTCATCGGCGGCAAACTGGCTCAGTCTTTCCGTCGCGATGTGAACAACCTCATCGCGAGCGAGCCGACCATGGAAGAAATCGACGACTTCCTGGGTTCCTACGATACCCTGATGAGCCAGCCCGTCGTTCTGCACTAATCATCAGGAAGGCCGCCGTTACCGTTTCGAGGAGTAGCGGCTCCGCCATCGGCACCTCTGGCGTGGTAAGCTGCGCGCATGTGCCAGCTCCTCGGAATGAACTGCAACGTCCCCACGGACATCGTCTTCTCCTTCACCGGCTTTGCCCACCGCGGCGGCCGTACCGATACCCACCATGACGGCTGGGGCATCGCTTTCTTCGAAGGCAAGGGCGTACGCCACTTCGTCGACCACCAAGCCGCCATCGATTCTCCCATCGCGGAACTGATCAAGCGCTACCCGATCAAGTCCACCAACGTCATTGCCCATATCCGCAAGGCCACGCAGGGACAGGTCGCGCTCGAGAACTGCCATCCCTTCGTGCGCGAGATGTGGGGCCGCTACTGGGTGTTCGCCCACAACGGCGACCTGAAGGACTTCGCGCCGACGCTGCACGGACCGTTCCGCCCGGTCGGCAACACCGACAGCGAGCTGGCCTTCTGCTGGCTGATGCAAAGCCTGCGCGACGAATTCGGCGATGGGACCGAAGGCAGCGCGCCTTCGCTCGCCGAGCTGCGCGCCGCGCTGGAACGCCTGGTGCCGCAGGTGGCGGCGCACGGCACCTTCAACATGATGCTGTCGGACGGCACCGCGCTGTTCACCCACTGCTCGACCAAGCTGTGCTACATCGTGCGCCAGCACCCGTTCGCGCAAGCGCACCTGTCGGACGAAGACCTGTCGGTCGACTTCTCGCAGGTGACGACGCCGAACGACCGGGTCGCCGTCATCGTCACCGAACCGCTCACCAAGAACGAAACCTGGACCCACTTCGCGCCCGGCGAACTGAAGCTGTTCGTGGATGGCGTGCCACAGTAATGCTAAGGAATTAATGTTTCTGTTTTTAATTAGTGCCAGAATGCCACCAAATTGAGCAGATACGGTAAAGTACGACTGTTCGCGCGACCAAGCCCACAACATGACCGATACCGCCAGCCCTGACCAGGCTTCCCAACCCCTGAAGCTGCGCAATTTCTACCTCGGGCGCCAGCCGGTGCTCGACCGTAACCAGGCGCTGTTCGGCTACGAGCTGCTGTTCCGCGGCAGCGCCCAAGGCCCGGCGGAGATCAGCTCCGGCCTGTCGGCCAGCGCCAGCGTGATTCACCACGCTTCGCAGCTCGGCCTGCCGCGCGCGATCGGCGACGCCACCGCTTTCCTGAACGTCGATACCGACGTCCTCATGAGCGACATGTTCGCCTTCCTCCCGCGCGAACGCACCGTGCTCGAGATCGTACGCTCGGTGGAAGCGAACGACGCCGTCATCCGCCGCATGACCGAGCTGTCCACGCACGGTTTCCGCTTCGCCGCCGAAGCCTCGGCCCATGGCGCCAGCCTGGCCAGGCTGCTGCCGGTGATCGACTACGTCAAGATGGACCTGCGCGAGCTGCCGGTGGTGACCCTGCTGTCGCTGGCGCCGCGCCTGCGCGGCACCGGCAAGCGCCTGGTGGCCGAGAAGGTCGAGACCCACAGCGAATACCGCACCTGCCTGGACATCGGCTTCGATTACTTCCAGGGCTATTATTTCGCCAAGCCGACGGTGATCGCCGGCCGCAAGCTGTCGCCCTCACAGGCGGCGGTGCTGGACCTGATGAACCTGGTAACCTCGGATGCCGACAATGCCGAGATCGAGCGCGCGGTAAAGAAGGACGTCAGCCTCGGCCTGAACCTGCTGCGCCTGGTGAACACGCCGGCGGCGGGAGCAGGGCGGCGCATCGAGTCGGTCAGCCAGGCCCTGATGCTGCTGGGCCGCCGCCAGCTGCAGCGCTGGCTGCAGATCCTGCTGTACGCGGAGCCGGGCGTGCGCGGCCACAACCTGTGCCCGCTCCTGATGCTGGCCACCACCCGCGCGCGCCTGATGGAACTGCTCGCGCAGCGCCTGCGTCCGGGCCAGCGCAACGTGGCCGACATCGCCTTCACGGTGGGCATGATGTCCCTGATGGACACGCTGTTCTGCATCCCGATGCAGGACATCGTCGAACAGATCCCGGTGATCGACGAAGTGCGCCACGCGCTGCTGGTACGGCGCGGCTTCTTCGGCGAACTGCTGCGCCTGGCCGAATCGATCGAGCGCATGGACGATGCGCAGGACGAGGTGCTGCCGGCGCTGCACGAATTGTCGATCGACGGGGACGACCTGGCCGAGCTCGAGGTCTCCGCCTTCGAGTGGAGCGACAAGGTCGTCCGCTACGCGATCTGAATTCGTTTATACGTTGACCGCGTGGGGTGCATTGGTCCAGTGGACCAATGCACAAGCCGCCCACCCTACAAAAGCCACGTCATCACGTGGCGCCAGAGCGCGTCCACTGCTGGTGCAGTTCCGGATCGCTGCGCAGCTCCCACACCGCCAGCACGATCGTGGCGATCCCCGCGATAACCAGGCTCCAGGTCATGGCCGGGTCGCGCACCACGCCGACCAGCCAGGGCGAGACCGCCACCCACACTCCCGCAATGATATTCAGCAGCACGGCCCAGACGTGGGTCTTGACCAGGTCGAAGGCCGCCAGCAGCGCGATCAGCACGCCGGCAACGTAGGCGTTGACGGCCGGGGGCGATTCGGACGGATAGCCGAGCGCCCAGGGCGAAATGAACAGCCAGACGCCGATCACGACCATGAGCTGGTCCTGCCAGCGCCGGGACGACAAATGCATTGCCATGATGTCTCCCTCCCATAACGATGACATTGCACTGGCTTAGACCGTGCAGCGGGGACGAAGTTTGCAGGAACGGGGGAGGCCGGCGCGGTCGAAAAGACCGCGCCGGCAGGGGAGGAATTACGAGAGGTTCGGCGCCAGGTGGCGCTCGAGTTCGGCCTTGTCCATGCCGCGGCGGCGCGCCATGTCCTCGAGCTGGTCTTCGCCGATCTTGCCGACCACGAAGTACTTCGAGTCCGGGTGGGCAAAATAGAAGCCCGACACCGCCGCGCCCGGATACATCGCGAAGGACTCGGTCAGTTCCATGCCGATCTCCCCGGCCTGCAGGGTACGGAACAGCTCGGCCTTCACGGTGTGCTCGGGGCAGGCCGGGTAGCCCGGCGCCGGACGGATGCCGCTGTATTCTTCTTTGATGAGCGCTTCATTCGACAGGTCCTCCGTGCCTGCATAGCCCCACAGGTCGGTACGAACACGCTCGTGCAGGTACTCGGCAAAGGCTTCGGCCAGGCGATCGGCCAGGGCCTTCAACATGATCGACGAGTAGTCGTCGTGCGCCGCTTCGAAGCGCTGCTCGTGCTTCTCGATGCCGAGGCCCGCCGTCACCGCGAACATGCCGATGTAGTCGGCAATGCCCGAGTCTTTCGGCGCGACGAAGTCGGACAGGCACTGGTTCGGACGCTGCTCGCCGTCCACCACCGGCTTGACGCCCTGCTGGCGCAGGCCGTACCAGGTGAAGGCGACTTCCTTGCGCGATTCGTCGGTATAGATCTCGATGTCGTCCTCGTTCACCGCATTCGCCGGCAGCAGCGCGATGGCGCCGTTGGCGGTCAGCCAGCGGCCTTCGATGATCTTCTTGAGCATCGCCTGGGCTTCCTCGAACACCTTGGAGGCCGCTTCGCCCACGACCTCATCGGTGAGGATGGCGGGGTAGGGGCCGGCCAGGTCCCAGGTCTGGAAGAAGGGACCCCAGTCGATGTAGCGCGCCAGCTCGCCCAGGTCGACGTTCTTGAACACGCGGCGGCCGATGAACTTCGGCTTGACCGGGGCGTACGCCAGTTTCGCCTTGTTGGCGCGCGCCTGCTCGATACTCAGGATCGGCAGCGCCTTCTTGTTGGCGTGCTGGACGCGGATGCGTTCGTAGTCCTGGGCCAGCTCGATGATGTAGGCGTCGCGGCTGTCCTCGGTCAGCAGCGACTGGCCCACCGACACCGAACGCGAGGCGTCCGGCACGTAGACCACCGGGCCTTCGTAGTGGGGCGCAATCTTGACGGCCGTGTGGGCGCGGCTGGTGGTGGCGCCGCCGATCAGCAGCGGGATCTTCTTCTCGCGGAAGTAAGGGTCGCGCTGCATTTCGCGCGCCACGTGGGCCATCTCTTCCAGCGAAGGCGTGATCAGGCCGGACAGGCCCACGATGTCGGCGTTTTCTTCCTTGGCCTTGGCCAGGATGTCGGCGCACGGGACCATCACGCCCATGTTCACGATCTCGAAGTTATTACATTGCAGGACCACCGAGACGATGTTCTTGCCGATGTCGTGCACGTCGCCCTTGACGGTCGCGATCACCATCTTGCCCTTGGGCTTGGCGACCACGCCGGTGCGGCGTTCTTCTTCCGCCTTCTCTTCTTCGATGAAGGGCACCAGGTGGGCCACGGCCTGCTTCATGACGCGCGCCGATTTCACCACCTGCGGCAGGAACATCTTGCCTTGTCCGAACAGGTCGCCGACGATGTTCATGCCGTCCATCAGCGGGCCTTCGATCACGTGGATCGGACGCCCACCGGTAGCCAGTACCTGCTGGCGCATCTGTTCGGTGTCTTCGACGATCCACTGCGTGATGCCGTGCACCAGCGCGTGCGCCAGGCGCTTCTCGACCGGCGCTTCGCGCCAGGCGAGGTTCTGTTCCTGCTTGCCGCCACCGGCCTTGAGGGTGCCGGCGAATTCGATCATGCGCTCGGTGGCGTCCTCGCGGCGGTTCAGCACCACGTCTTCCACGCGCTCGCGCAGTTCCGCAGGGAGGTCGTCGTAGACGCCGACCATGCCGGCGTTGACGATCCCCATGGTCAGGCCGGCCTTGATGGCGTGGTACAGGAACACGGTGTGGATGGCTTCGCGCGCCGGGTCATTGCCGCGGAAGCTGAACGAGACGTTCGACACGCCGCCCGAAACCTTTGCGTGCGGCAGGTTCTTGCGGATCCAGGCAGTGGCTTCGATGAAGTCCACTGCATAGTTGTTGTGCTCTTCGATGCCGGTGGCGATCGCGAAGATGTTCGGGTCGAAGATGATGTCTTCCGGCGGGAAGCCGACCTGCTCGGTCAGCACCTTGTAGGCACGGCCGCAGATCTCGGTCTTGCGCGCGAAGGTGTCGGCCTGGCCCTGTTCGTCGAAGGCCATGACGATCACGGCGGCGCCGTAGCGGCGGCACAGTTTGGCCTGGCGGATGAATTCTTCTTCACCTTCTTTCATCGAGATCGAATTGACGATGGCCTTGCCCTGCACGCACTTCAGGCCGGCCTCGATCACGCTCCACTTCGAGGAGTCGATCATGATCGGCACGCGCGAGATGTCCGGCTCGGACGCGATTAGGTTCAGGAAGCGCGTCATCGCCGCCTGCGAATCGAGCATCGCCTCGTCCATGTTGATGTCGATGACCTGGGCGCCGTTCTCGACCTGCTGGCGCGCGACCGACAAGGCCTCGTCGAACTGCTCGTTCAGGATCATGCGTGCGAACGCCTTGGAGCCCGTGACGTTGGTGCGCTCGCCGACGTTGACGAACAGCGAGCTGTCGTCGATGGTGAAGGGCTCCAGGCCCGACAGGCGCATCGCGACGGGGACCTCGGGGATTCTCCGCGGCGGGCGGCCTTCCAGCATCTTCGCGATGGCGGCGATGTGCTCGGGCGTGGTGCCGCAGCAGCCGCCGGCGATGTTCACGAAGCCGGCGTCGGCGAATTCGCGCAGCAGGGCCGAGGTATCGGCCGGCAGTTCATCGAAGCCGGTGTCGCTCATCGGATTGGGCAGGCCGGCGTTCGGGTAGATGCAGACGAAGGTATCGGCGATCTGCGAGAGCTCTTCGGCATACGGGCGCATCAGCGCAGCACCGAGCGCGCAGTTCAGGCCGATGGTGATGGGCTTGGCGTGACGTACCGAGTTCCAGAAGGCGGCGACGGTCTGGCCCGACAGGATGCGGCCCGAGGCGTCGGTGACGGTGCCCGAGATCATGATCGGCAGGCGCGGCAGTTCCGGGCGCTCTTCGAAGTAGAGGTCGATCGCGAACAGCGCGGCCTTGCAGTTGAGGGTGTCGAAGATGGTTTCGACCAGCAGCAGGTCGGCGCCGCCGTCGACCAGGCCTGCTACCTGTTCGTGGTAGCTCTCGACCAGCTGGTCGAAGGTGATGTTGCGCGCGGCCGGGTCGTTCACGTCGGGCGAGATCGAGGCGGTCTTCGGGGTCGGGCCGAGCGCGCCGGCCACGAAGCGCGGCTTGTCCGGCGTAGAGTACTTGGCGCAGGCGGCGCGCGCCAGCTTCGCGGCTTGCACGTTCATCTCGTAGGCGAGATGCGCCATGTGGTAGTCGTCCTGCGCCACGCCCGTCGCACCGAAGGTATTCGTTTCGATCAGGTCGGCGCCGGCGGCGAGGTAGCGCTCGTGGATTTCCTGGATCACCTGCGGCTGGGTGAGCGTGAGAAGCTCGTTATTCCCCTTGACGAACAGCTCGCGCGCGCCGGCGCCTTCCGGCGCGCTGAAATCCTTGAAACGCTCGCCGCGGTAGGCGGCTTCGTCGAGCTTGTATTGCTGGATGATGGTGCCCATCGCGCCATCCAGGATCATGATGCGGCGCTTGAGGATGTCGCGCAGCTGGGAATCGATCGGGGAGATGGTACGGAGTGGGGCGTTCATGTGAGCTCTTTCTCGCGGCTTTACTGGCCGTTACTGTTGGGCGGTCTACGATTATACGTCATGACGCTGCCTTGCTCAGGGAGGGGCAAAAACGCGGTTTTGTGTTTGTATCTTTATGTATTGATGCGCCCGACTGTTACATGACGTTACAAAACCCAACACATCCGCAATCTTTACGTTACATACACGGACGACAATTACCCCGTCGCCACAATGTTGGCGAAGCTTTTAACGGGATAATTGCATGAACAAAGAATATGAGCCGGATTGGGATCAATCCGCGAACCGCATTGAAGAGCCGGCAGTTGCCGTGAAGCAGCAAGCTAACAATGGCGTCAAGCAGATCGTGACGATTCGCCTGGACGTGGACATGCTGGAATGGTTCAAGTCGGCAGGTCCCGGCTACCAGACCCGTATCAACCAGGTACTGCGCGAATACATGGATGCGCAACGCGCTGCGGGAGCGCAGCAGAAGTGATCGATCGGGGCATTGCCCCGATTTTTATTTTACGAGAAGACTTTCCCGTCCAGCGGGAAGCTTTTGAGGAACTCATGCGCCGGCAGGCGCTTGCCACCTGGCTTTTGCAGTTCGGTCATGCGCAGCGCACCCGTGCCGCAGGCCACCACGATGCCTTGCGCATCCGCCCCCAGCACCTGGCCCGGCGTGCCCGAACCTGAGGCCAGTTCCGCATTCCACACCTTGACGGTCACGCCATCCACCAGGCCATGCGCGCCCGGGAAGGGATTGAAGGCGCGCACCCGGCGCCACAGCAGCTCGGCGGGCAGGGCGAAGTCGAGCTTCGCCTCTTCCTTGCTGATCTTGGCGGCGTAGGTCACGCCTTCTTCCGGCTGCGGCACGGCGGTCGATTCGCCCGCTGCGATCTTGCGCAGCGCCTCGACGATCATGCGGCCACCGAGCAGGGCCAGCTTGTCGTGCAGGCTGCCGGTGGTGTCCCTGTCCTCGATCGCCACGCGCTCCATCAGCATCATCGGCCCGGTGTCGAGGCCTTCTTCCATGCCCATGATGGTCACGCCGGTCTCCGCGTCGCCGGCTTCGATCGCGCGGTGGATCGGCGCCGCCCCGCGCCAGCGCGGCAGCAGCGAACCGTGGATGTTGATGCAGGGTTTGATGTAGAGCGTGCTGCGCGGCAGGATCAGGCCATAGGCTGCCACCACCATCACATCGTAATCGAGCCCCAGCAGGCGTTCATGGGCGTCGCGTGCTTCCTGCGCGCGCTGCGGGTCCTTGGCATCCATGCGCAGCGACAGCGGCTGGGCGACTTCCATGCCGTGCGCCAGCGCGTACTGCTTCACTGCGGATGCCTGCAACTGCATGCCGCGCCCGGCCGGGCGGTCGGGCTGGGTCAGGACCAGGGGAATCTCGAAGCCGGCCTCGTGCAGGGCACGCAGGGCAACGGCGGCGAACTCGGGGGTGCCGGCAAAAACGAGCTTCATCAGCGGCGCGCGCTGCGTTGCGCGGCGTCGCGTTCCAGCGAACGCTCTTCCTTCTGCAGCTTGGCCTTGATGCGGTTGCGCTTCAGGGGCGACAGGTACTCGACGAAGACCTTGCCCATCAGGTGGTCCATCTCGTGCTGGATGCACACGGCCAGCAGGCCATCGGCTTCGACTTCGAATTCCTTGCCGTCGACATCATGGGCCTTGCACTTGACGCGCGCCGGACGCTCGACGCCGTCGTAGATGCCGGGCACCGACAGGCAGCCTTCGTCGTAGACCTGCTTTTCTTCGCTGGCCCAGGTGATTTCCGGGTTGATGAAGACCATCAGCTGGTCGGTGGTTTCGCTGACGTCGATGACGATCACACGTTCGTGCACGTCCACCTGGGTGGCGGCCAGGCCGACGCCGGGTGCATCGTACATGGTGTCGGCCATGTCCTTGACCAGCTGGCGCAGGCGTTCGGTACCGAATTCGGTGACCGGCTTGGCAACCTTGTGCAGGCGTGGATCAGGGTAGCGGAGGATCTTCAGTAAGGCCATGGTCGGAAAAATAAGAGGGAATATCAGTTCAATAAGGTTTATGCGCGCGTACGGAAAATGCAACACATCGCCTATCCTGCAGGACGCGGTTTGTCTTGCTAGTTCAGGGATTTGTGTGCAGAATTTGATTCAGTACGGCAACCTTTTGTCAATCGAGAGGGGTCATCGTCATGTCTCTTCCAGCACTAGCGCAGGAAGATGCGTGCGCGCTGCCAGCCATCCGGTGTCAAAGCCGCAAATTCACGGACGCAATGACGGACGTTTCAATGAAAAATTTTAGCACAGTCGTGACCCGCGCTGCTGCCCTGGCGCTGCTTGCCTGTGCCGCGGCGGCCCCGGTCCAGGCAGCCGAGCGCTGCGCATTCCGCCCGAACGCGCCCGACCAGCACGTCGTGGTCAAGGGCGATACCCTGTGGGACATCTCCGGCACCTTCCTGCAGAACCCCTGGTGCTGGCCCCAGGTATGGGGCATGAACCGCGACGAGATTCGCAACCCGCACTGGATCTATCCCGGCCAGATCATTTATTTCGACCGCGCACGCGGCCGCCTGTCCCTGAACCGTCCCGGCAGCGGCGACGACGCGGGCATGCCGCCGCTGACGAAACTGTCGCCGCAGGTGCGCACCGAATCGCTGGAACGCAATGCCGTGCAGTCGATCCCGGCCGGCATGATCGAACCCTACCTGACCCAGCCGCTCGTGGTCGAGGCCAACGAACTGGCCGGCGCGCCGCGCATCGTCGCCTCGCAGGAAGGCCGCGTCTACCTCGGCACCGGCGACCGGGTCTATGTGAAAGGCAACATCGGCGCCGGCAAGACCTTCCAGGTCTTCCGTCCCACCGGCCCGCTGAAAGACCCGCAGACCGGCAAGGTGATGGCGCATGAAGCCGCCTACCTGGGCAGCGTCACGCTCGACCGCGCCGCGGCGCCCGGTGTGGATGCACATACTTTCCGCGTCACCGAGACGCGCCAGGAAATGGGCGTCGGCGACCTGCTGATCCCGATGCCCCCGAGCCCGGTGCGCAACTACATGCCGCATGCGCCGGCGCAGCTTGTCGATGCGCGCGTGATGTCGATCTACGCGGGCGTGAGCTATGCCGGCCAGAGTCAGGTCGTGACTGTCAATCGGGGTTCTGTTGACGGACTCGATGTCGGCTCCGTGCTGCAGCTCTATCATCTCGGGAAGACGGTCGCGGACCCCGCCAGCAAAGGCGTGTTCAGCTTCCGCAAACCGCAGATCAAGCTGCCCGACGAACAATATGGCAGCCTGTTCATTTTCCGTGTGTTCAGGAACGTGTCGTATGGCCTGATCATGCAAGTAACGGCGCCGGTGGAAGTCGGCGACGTAGCCCGCTCACCGGAGTAAGCGCTACCGTGCAGGACACGGCCCCCCACACCCCGCCAGACCCCCGCGCCATTGCCGACTGGATCCGACTGGATGGGACGAACGGGGTGGGGTGCCGGACTGCCAACCTGCTGCTGGCCGCCTTCGGTTCGCCCTCGGCAATCTTCCGTGCCGGCCATGCAGCCCTTGCAGCCCAGGTGCCGGCCGCCCAGGCCGCCGCACTATGCGCGCCCATCACGCCGGAGCTTGCTCGCCGGATCGCGCTCACGCTGGCCTGGCTGTCCGAACCGCATCATCACCTCGTCACGCAGCAGGACGCCGACTATCCAGGCGACTTGCTCCACATTCCCGATCCGCCGCTGCTGCTCTATATAAATGGACGGCGCGAACTTTTGCATACGCCCATGATTGCCGTAGTTGGCAGCCGCAACGCCAGCACGCAGGGCAGGGCGAATGCGGAAAACTTTGCCGAAGCCCTGTCGCGCGCTGGCCTGTGCGTGGTATCGGGCATGGCGCTCGGCATCGACACCGCCGCCCACGAAGGCGCCTTGCGTGGGTCAGGTTCGACCATCGCCGTCATCGGCACCGGCCCGGACCGGGTCTATCCGGCACGTAACCGCGCGCTGGCGCATCGCATTGCGGAGGCGGGCTGCATCGTCAGCGAATACGCGCTCGGTACGCCGCCCGTCGCCAACAACTTCCCGCGCCGCAACCGCATCATCAGCGGCATGGCGGCCGGCGTGCTGGTGGTCGAGGCGGCGGCGCAGTCGGGTTCGCTGATCACGGCGCAGATGGCGGCCGAGCAAGGGCGCGAGGTATTCGCCCTGCCAGGATCGATCCACTCGGCGCTGGCCAAGGGTTGCCACCAGTTGATACGCGAAGGCGCGCAGCTGGTCGAGACGGTGGACGAAGTGCTGGCCGCGATGCAGGTGTCGCCGCTGGCGCGGCAGGTAGCGGCCTGCCCGGCCGCCGGCGATGCCGCCTTGCTGGCGGCGCTAGGGCACGATCCGGTGGAGCCGGATGCGCTGCTCGACAGCCTGGGCCGGGATGCCGGCTGGCTGGCCGGTGAGCTGCTTGCACTCGAGCTTGCCGGACAACTCGAACGCCTGCCGGATGGCCGGGTCCAGCGCCTGGTGCGCGCCACCTGAAGAAAAAACGTATTCCTCCAAGTATGTTTGTTTCCGCACATGCTCTATGCGGGATGAATGCGAAAAACAGTATTCTTCTTGAGATATTTATGTGAAATGTTTGGCCTTCGTTTTGTTAAATCTCGACAAAACTGAATGAACGGATAAGGCCGTGATACAACGTTTTGCCCGCACGGTACGTGGGTGTGCGTGCCAGGCTTGTGCCTCGGCGAACTTAGCTGCTACAGTAGCGTCACTATGTTCGACATCCTGGTCTACCTCTACGAGACGTACTATCGTCCTGACGCCTGCCCCGAGCCGGCGGCCCTGGCACGCAAGCTGTCCGCCGTCGGTTTCGATGACATCGAGATTTCCGAGGCGCTGGACTGGCTCTCCGGGCTGACCGAAGCGGCAGTTTCCGACGCAATCGATGCATGCACCGGCATCCGCTACTATGTGGACGAGGAATACATCGAACTGGGCAGTGCAGCCATCGGCTTCATCCAGTTTCTCGAAAGCGCCAAGGTGCTCAGTCCCACGCAGCGCGAAATCGTCATCGAACGCGCACTGGCCTGCGACGAGTCGCCGGTCGCACTGGGCAAGCTCAAGATCATCGTGCTGATGGTCCTGTGGAGCCAGGGTAAGGAGCCCGACGCGCTCATGTTCGACGACCTGTTTGGCGACGACGACGAGCAGGAACCGCGCATGCTGCACTGATCTGAATGGATCATCGAAAACACAACGGGGCCGCAAGGCCCCGTTTGCATTTCCTTAGTTGAAGCTCAATCCCGCGCCATTGGCGTTGTTGATCTTCTTGCCTTTCAGGTCGATGGTGAAGCGGTCGCTCGGCTTGGCCGAACCGAGGCCCTTGAAGATCGCGAACACCTGCTTGAACTGGTGCTGGAAGGCGAGGTGCACCGGGTTCTGGTCGGACGGCTTGTCGCCGATTTTCACGGGCGCCGTGGTCGTGGCAGGGAAGGCCGCCATCAAGACCTTGTACTGGCTGACGCGTTCCTGGCCCATGTCGCGCAGCGCCAGTTCGCCCGCGTACACGGTGCGGTGGAAGTCGCCGTAGAAGTCGTAGGGCGTGATCTTCGCGAACGAATCCAGGCTCAAGCCTGCAGCGCTGGCGAGCTTCTCGGCGCGCGCAGTCGCCTCGGCCCAGTCGGTGGTGAGCTGGGCGGCGGCCACCGGCATGCTTGACGCCGTGCCGGCCGCAGCGCAGCTGGCGGTCAGCGGCAGCACCGACGGATTGTCCTTCAGCTGGGCCAGCGTGACGCGGGTCTGCAGCTGCGACAGGATCAGCATCTGCCGGCCGTTCAGGGCCATCGCCGCTTCCTTCATCTCGCACGGCCAGTATTCATCCATGAAGCGCAGGCGCGACAGCTCGCCGAAGTACTGGCGCGTGTAGTCGCCGTACGAGCGGGTGTCGAGGATCGAACGGTCCCAGCGCTTGGCGATGTCGGCCGCCAGGGTGCTGCCCTTCAGGTAATCGTTCTCGACCTGGTAGTAGGGGAACAGTTCGTTGAAGCGCGCCACCGAATTCAGGGCCACGGTCTGGACGTCGACGGTGTCGAGGTCCTTGTAGCTGATGATCTTGTAGGCCGCGCCGTAGACCGCGAGCGAAGGCGACTGCACGTTCACCAGGTAATTGCCGTTGGCGTCGGCGTAATCGTTGGTGCCGTTGAAGTGCATGTGGCCGCCCACGTGCCAGCGCAGTCCGGTGGCGGCGACGCCGGCCGCGGTGGCGGCGTCCGGCACGCGCGCGGTCTGGAAGGCGCCCGGCTTGAAGGCCGCCTTCATCGCCTCCGTCTGGTTGGCGTAGAAGTCCATGGTCGGATAGTGCGAGTAGGCCATCAGCTGCTTGCCCTCAGCCTTGGCACGCGCGCTGACCGACTTGATCCAGTCCACCAGGTGCATCTTGTGGGTCAGTACCTTGTTCCAGCCGGCGTTGCCGGCGCCATCGTAGCCGCTGAATTTCTTCGGATTGGCGGGATCGAATTTCGCGTTCGGCACGAACACGTTGGCATCGATCGCCAGCAGCCACAGGCCTTTCACCGGTTCCACCAGGTAGCTGGCGTCCATCATGGTCGCGCACTTGGTGTAAGCCTTGCCCAGCTTCGCTTCGCCCGCGGCCTTGTAGCTGCCGCCCGAGCCTTCGGCGCAGATCTCGAACTCGCGCTTGGCGACGGTCGACTGCGCGACCGCTTCGTCATAGCTGTACTTGTTGTTGGTGTACTTGCTGAATGGGGTTTCCCAGTGCAGGTCGGCCTTGTTCGGGTTGAAGCCGAAGTCGCCCAGCTTGGCCATCAGCTTTTCGTAGCCCTGTTCCATCAGCTGGTCGGTGCAGACCACGCTCGGGTCCTTGGCCAGGCAGGCGGCGTTCGAGGTGGCATATACCTTCTGCTCCTTGCCTTCCTTAGTGAGGAAGTCGTTCTTGCCGGCTTCCAGGTCATCGAAAGGCTCGTTCGGATCGTGGTTGCCCGGCGCCAGGAAGAAGCGCATGCCCTTGGCCTGGTATTCCTTCAGCACTTCGGCGATGCCGTCGATGTTCATCGGCTGGGCGTCGTCCGAGTAGTCGCCCGGGAAGGCGACCAGGCGGATGCCCTTGGCATGGGCGTCGTCCAGCGCGGCGCGGAAGGCAAAATAGTTTTCGTTGAACAGGCGCGTCGAGGTCAGCTGCGCATACATGGTGCGGATGGTGGCGTTCTTGCCGTCCTTGGTCGGAATGCCGGCGAACTGCGGGCTCTTGAAGTCGCCGTACACGTTATGGAAGTGGACGTCCGACATGAAGGCCACGCTGGTGTTCGGCTCGGCGGCCGGCGGCGCCGGCTGCTGGACCACGGGCGTGGTCTGGGCCGGGGTGGAGGGATCGTCGCTGCCGCAGCCGGACAGCAGGGCCAGCGCGGCGGCGCTGGCACACGAGAGGAGGAAACGGGACATGCAAGCTCCGGTCGTTGGAAAATGCCGGGATGGTGGCATCGTCGGATGACGGGACGATGACAGCCTGGCAGGTTTCGCACAGGTTTCGCATTACCGCTTCGTTCATTGGCGCGTCACATGACCGTGCCAGGATAGGATCGCGCACATTTTTATTTTTCCGGATACCGGAATTTCATACGACCTTCGTCTACCCTTGCAAGACATGCCCAACGACCTGGACGACTGGTTCATCCGCGAGGTGCTCGCCGTCGAACCTGCACTGATGCGCTACCTCAGACATAATTGGCGCGACGCCGGCGAATGGGCCGACTTGCGGCAGGAGGTCTACGCGCGCGTGTACGACGCCGCGCGATGCGGCCTGCCGGAACGGACCGCCCCCTTCGTGATGGCCACAGCGCGCAATCTCCTGATCGACCGTGCGCGCAAAAGCCAGGTGGTATCGATCGACGCGTATGCCGAGATCGACGACCTGGTCATCGACGAACTCACGCCCGAGCGGCATGTGAGCGGCAGGCGCGAGCTCGGCGTGCTGGTCGAAGCGCTGGATGCGCTGCCACCGCGCTGCCGGGAAGTCGTCATGTTGCGCAAGGTCGAGGGATTGTCGCAGCGCGAGGTGGCGGCCGAGATGGGCATTGCCGAGGACACGGTGGAAAAACAGATCGCGAAGGGCATGCGCAGCCTCGCCGATGCATTGTTTTCCCGCGGCCTGGGCAGCGGGATCGCCAGGCTGGAACGCAAGCTGCGCAAACGAGGTACATGAGACATGATGGACAAGAACAAGAACGCGGAGACGATTGAAGAGACGGCGGCCGCCTGGGTGGCACGCCAGGATGCGGCGGACTGGAACGGCGAGCTGGAACGCCAGCGCGATGCCTGGCTGGACGCCGACACGCGCCATCGCGTCGCCTGGCTGCGCCTGGGCGCGGCCTGGAGCGCCGCGGACGCCCTGACCGAGCAGGACGCTGGCCTGCCGGCTGCGCGCACCGCACTGGCGCGCTTCTCTCCATGGCGCATCGCAGCCGGCGTGCTGCTCGCACTGGCGTTCGGTGCCTGGCTGGCCCCGCTCGGCGGCAACCAGGTCGAGCGCTACGCCACCCGCATCGGCGAGAACCGCATGGTCGCGCTGGAAGATGGTTCGCGTATCACGCTCAACACCGGCACACGTCTGCGCGCATCCCGCGAGCACGGGCGCCACGTCTGGCTGGAAGGCGGTGAAGCCTACTTCGACATCGCGCACGATCCCGCCCATCCCTTTGTCATCGAAGCAGGCGCCAGCCGGGTCACCGTGCTGGGGACCCGCTTCACCGTGCGCCGCGAGGGCGGCGCGGTGCGCGTGCTGGTGGAGCAGGGGCGCGTCCGCGTGAGTGGATCCGGCGCGCCGGTCGAACTCGGGCGCAACGAGGAAGCGGTCGCGCAGGGCGGCCGCATCATGCGTGCGCGCCACGACGCTGCCGCGACGGAAAAACGCATGGCTTGGCGCGAAGGCCGCATCGTGTTCGACCAGACCAGCCTCGCCGACGCCGCCGCGGAATTCAACCGCTACAACGAAAGGCGGATCGTGGTGAACGGAGCGGCCGCGCAGATCGCAGTCGGCGGCAGCTTCTCACCGTCCAACGTGGACGGCTTCGTGCGCCTGCTGGAACAGGGCTTCGGGCTAAAGGCGCAACGGCGCGGCGACGAGATCGTGCTCTCGCGCTGAACATGTTCCGGCCGCATACCGGATTTTTGCGGCCCGCGCGTCTAAGAAGGAAGCAGCAAATCCCTCTACCATGCAAGGAACATGACAATGGCTATTCCAAGACTGAGCGGCACCTTGTGCCTGCTGCTGTTCTGCGGCACCCTCCACGCCCAGACAGCGACACTGGACATTCCCGCGGGCGACCTGAAGACCGCGCTCGACCAGTACGCTACGCAAACCGGCGTGCAGCTGCTGTACCGCGCCGACGACGTGCGCGGGCGCACCAGCGCCGGCGCGCAGGGGACCATGGATGCACAGCGCGCACTCGACACGCTGCTCGCCGGAACCGGGCTGGCGGTGCGCCGGGATGGAGCCGGCGCGGTCCTGGTCTTTCGCGAAGCGCAGGACGGCGCGCCGGTCCC
This sequence comes from Massilia sp. IC2-477, assembly GCF_020707265.1. Taxonomy (GTDB): domain Bacteria; phylum Pseudomonadota; class Gammaproteobacteria; order Burkholderiales; family Burkholderiaceae_D; genus Telluria. The sequence continues at coordinate 64,820 of NZ_JAJFEQ010000012.1, read as the reverse complement.
CACGGCCGACAGTGAACTGAACACGGTCACGGTTACCGCGCAGAAGCGCAGCCAGTCGGCGCAGGCGGTGCCGATCGCGATGACCGCGCTGTCGGCCAAGTCGATCGACGCGCATCGGGTGCAGGGATTGCAGGACCTGGCGCGGCTCACTCCCGGGCTGTTGGTCTCGGCCTTCAGCCAGGCCAATCCGACCATCGCCATTCGCGGCATCAGCAATACCTTTTCCCAGGTGGGCGTCAACAAGCCGGTCGGGATCTTCGTCGACGACGTGTTCATTCCCCGTAACAGCGCCGCCAGCTTCGAGCTGTTCGACCTGGAATCGATCGCGGTCCTGAAAGGGCCGCAGGGAACCCTGTTCGGCCGTAATGTGACGGGCGGCGCCATCGTGATCAACACGCGCCAGCCGGACCCTGGCCAGTATGCCGCCGAGGCCGAACTCATCGCGGGCAACCGCGGCGAGCGCCAGGCGCGCGGCCTGGCCAATCTGCCGCTGGGCGAGCAGGCCGCCCTGAAGCTGTCGACCTCGCTCCGCCGGCGCGACGGACTCGGGCGCGACCGCCTCACCGGGGCGGAGCAGGACGACATCGACAGCCAGAACTTCCGCGCCCAGGCGTTCGTGCGCCTGGTCCCTGCTGTCGATCTCACCGTGAGCGCGGACTATAGCGACGACCGCAACGGCGGACGCACGCTGTCGTCCGATACCCTGGGAGACGATGGAGACGTGCGCACGTCCGAACTCGGCGTCACGCAACGCTTTGCACGCATCATCTCGGGCGCATCGGCCCGGCTGGTGTGGCGCCTGCCCGCCGGCGAGCTCACCTCGATCACCGCCTACCGCAAGTCGCAGTCGGGCGAAGACTACTCCGGCGTTGGCGCGAACTACGCCTTCCTTGCCAGCGGCAGCCAGAGCGTCACCCGCGACGCCGACCAGATCGCCACCTTCTCGCAGGAGCTGCGCTACGCCAGCCCGCGCTGGGCGCGCGGCGATGTCGTGGCCGGCCTGTACTATTCGGACGAAGAGGGGGAGCGCCAGCTGGGCACGCGCGGCCTGGCGGCGCGCACCGGTGCACTGGCCAGCGCGACGCTGGCCGAACAGGCGGTCGACAGCCGCAGCATCGCGGTGTTCGCCGACGGCGTCGTGCACCTGAGCCCGCAGTTCGACCTTAGCTTGGGCGCCCGCTATACGCGCGATCGCAAGCAGGCCTCGCTGGTGCGGACCGACCTGCTGCGTCCGACGGCATCGTTCAGCGTACAGGGGCTGTCGCAGGCATGGAGCGAATTCACGCCGCGCATGGTGCTCGGCTGGACGCCGCGTCCCGGCCTGCTGGGCTACCTGAGCGCGACCCGCGGCTTCACCAGCGGTGGCTACAACGCCGACGCGTCCAGCGCGGCTGCCTTCCGTACTGCATTCGCGCCGGAGACCGTCAACAACTTCGAGCTCGGGCTGAAGTCGCAGTGGCTGCAGAACCGCGTGCGTCTGAACGCCTCGCTGTTCCGCATGAAATACCGCGACAAGCAGGAGCTGGTCAACAATACCTTGACCGGTATCCTGACGATCGTGAATGCCGGCCGCGCCAGCGTCAACGGCAGCGAGATGGAACTGGCCTGGAAGGCGGCCAGCTGGCTCGACCTGTCGGCCAGCGCGGCCTACCTGGACAGCCGCTACGACCGTTTCGCCGTCGGCACCGTCAACAATACCGGCAACCGCCTGTCGAATTCCCCTCGGCGCCAGGCCAGCGTCGCCGCCAACCTGAGCTACCCGGTGTCCTTCGGCTATCTGGTAGGCGCCGCCAGCCATGCCTGGAAGGAGAGCTACAACACGGGCGCGGCCAACGATCCGAACCTCCAGCTGCCTTCCTACGGCCTGGCCAACCTCTCCGCCGGCATCGAGTCCCTGGACCGCAGCTGGCGCTTGCTGGCGTGGGTGAAGAATGCCGGCGACACCGCCTACCTGCTGACGCGCTCGACCCAGGTGGTGCGCGCCCGCTATGCGGGCGAGCCGCGCACCTTCGGCCTCAGCCTGACGGGGCGTTTCTGATGGCGCAACTCGACCAGCATCGCCGCCTGCTGCTGGCCGCCCTGCTGGCGCTGCCGGCGGCGCGCCCGGTGCGAGCGGCCGCCGCATCGTCCGAGCGCGTGGGCGAGCCTCTCGCGCCCTGGCTGCCGGGATGGCTGGACATCCACCACATTGCCACCGGCCGAGGCAACGCGACCTTCGTCATGCTGCCGGATGGGACCAGCCTACTGGTCGACGCCGGCGCCTCGCTGAACGCGCTCGATGTGTCGGTGGCGCCACGTCCGGACGCCAGCCGCCGTCCTGGCGAGTGGATCGGCCGCTACGCGGCGCGCCACCTGCGACGCGCCGGGCTGGACGGACTCGACTACCTGCTGGCGACGCACCTACATCCGGACCATACCGGCGACGTGAACGAATCGTCGCCGATCGCGGCCGGCGGCGCGTACCGGCTCGGCGGCGTGACCGATGTCGCCGAGCAGCTGAGGGTGAGAACCCTGATCGACCGCGGCTATCCCGACTACGCGTATCCCCAGCGGATCGATGCGCCGTTCTGGCGTAACTACCTGGCATTCGCCGGGGCGCGCCGCAAGGCCGGGCTGGCGGTCGAGCGCTTCCGGGTCGGCAGCGCAGCCCAGATCGCCGCGCGTGGCCACCGCCCGTCTCCGCATCGCTTCGAGGTGCGCAACGTGGCAGCGAATGGCGAAGTCTGGACTGGCGAAGGGGAGGGCAGCCGCAAGCTCTTTCCCGACCTGGCCACCCTGCCGCGCGCCGACTGGCCCAGCGAAAACCAGTGTTCGGTCGCGATCCGGATCGGCTACGGGAACTTCAGCTATTTCACGGCCGGGGACCTGACCAGCTATACGAACGATGGCGTCTTGCCATGGCAGGACGTGCTCGGTCCGGCGGCGCGGGCGGCTGGACCCGTAACGGTGGCGACGGCCGACCACCACGGCATGTTCGACGGCTTGAACGGGGACGTCGTGCGCAGCCTGCGGCCCCGCGTCTGGGTCATCCCATCCTGGCATATTGCCCATCCGGACATGCTGCAGTTGGAGCGCATGTTCAGCGAGCGGCTCTATCCGGGACCGCGCGAGGTGCTCGCCACGACCGTCATGCGCGAGAACCTGCTGGCGAACGGCCGCCTGACCCGGCGCATGCTGAGCCATGACGGGCATGTGCTGGTGCGCGTGGCGCCCGGCGGCGAACGGCTCCAGCTGGTGGTGACCGACAACCGGAACGAGCAGGATATCGTCCGGCTGGCGCCTCCCGCCATCCTGCTGACGCCAGGCTGACCAGGGAAACCGCTGGCATCCCGCGCCCGGGAACCTGCCCGGGTCGTCCCGCGTTTATGTTCTCGGCACGCGCCAGAAATCCCACGGCGCGCGTGTCCAATAGTGCATCATGGCAACAATCGCCCTGACACGCACACTTGCAGTGCGGCTGTCATCGCGCTTATCATTGGCCGCTCAATCCAAACTGTTACTCTTCAGACACTACGGCTTTCAAGACCGTCGAGCCCGCGAGCATGTATGATGCGCGGGCAAAAGCCACTTATATATAGAGCACCCGAGAATCACTATGACCAAATCCCTCATCATCGCCGAGAAGCCGTCGGTCGCGAACGACATCGCGAAGACGCTGGGCGGCTTCACCAAGCACGATGAGTACTTCGAGTCCGACGAATACATCCTGTCGTCCGCAGTCGGCCACCTGCTCGAGATCACGGTGCCCGAGGAGTACGACGTCAAGCGCGGCAAGTGGACCTTCACCCACCTGCCGGTGATCCCGCCGTACTTCGCGCTGAACCCGATCGCCAAGACCGAGTCGCGCCTCAAGGTGCTGAACAAGCTGATCAAGCGCAAGGACGTCACCACCCTGATCAACGCATGTGACGCGGGACGCGAAGGAGAACTCATCTTCCGCCTGATCGCCCAGGCTGCCAAGGCCAAGCAGCCGGTCAAGCGCCTGTGGCTGCAGTCCATGACCCCGGCCGCGATCCGCGACGGCTTCAAGCACCTGCGCAGCGACGACGAGATGCTGCCGCTGGCCGACGCCGCGCGCTGCCGTTCGGAAGCGGACTGGCTGATCGGTATCAACGGCACCCGCGCCATGACCGCCTTCAACTCGAAAGAGGGCGGCTTCTACCTCACCACCGTGGGCCGCGTGCAGACCCCGACCCTGTCGATCGTGGTCGAGCGTGAAGAGAAGATCAAGAAGTTCGTCCCGCGCGACTACTGGGAAGTGCGCGCCGAGTTCGTGTGCGCCGCCGGCGTCTACGAAGGCCGCTGGCTGGACACCAACTTCAAGAAGGACGAGAACGATCCGGAAAAGCGCGCCGAGCGCCTGTGGAGCCGCGCCGCCGCCGATTCGATCGTCGCCGCCTGCCGCGGCAAGCAGGGCGTGGTCACGGAAGAATCCAAGCCGACCACCTCGATGGCGCCGGCCCTGTTCGACCTGACCAGCCTGCAGCGCGAGGCCAACGGCCGTTTCGGCTTCTCGGCCAAGAACACGCTGGGCCTGGCCCAGGCGCTGTACGAGAAGCACAAGGTGCTGACCTATCCGCGTACCGATTCGCGCCACCTGCCGGAAGACTACATCGCCACCGTCAAGGGCACGATGGAGTCGCTGAACGAGACCAACAACTACCAGCAGTTCTCGAAGCAGGTGCTGAAGAACGGCTGGGTCAAGCCGAACAAGCGCATCTTCGACAACAGCAAGATCTCGGACCACTTCGCGATCATCCCGACCGGCGTCATCCCCAAGAATTTGAGCGAGCCGGAACAGAAGCTTTATGACTTAGTGACGCGCCGTTTCCTGGCCGTGTTCTTCCCGCCGGCCGAGTTCCTGGTCACCACCCGCTTCACGGAAGTGTCGGGCCACCAGTTCAAGACCGAGGGCAAGGTGATGACCAACCCCGGCTGGCTGCAGATCTACGGCAAGGAGTCGCAGGACGACAAGGACGGCGCCAACCTGGTGCCAGTGCAAAAAGGCGAGAAGGTCCTGGCGGACAAGGTCACGCCCAACGGCCTGGTGACCAAGCCGCCGGCACGCTACACTGAAGCGACGCTGCTGTCGGCGATGGAAGGCGCGGGCAAGCTGGTCGACTCGGACGAGCTGCGCGACGCCATGGCTGGCAAGGGCCTGGGCACGCCGGCCACGCGCGCGGCCATCATCGAAGGCCTGCTGACCGAGAAATACCTGCTGCGCGAAGGGCGCGAGCTGATCCCGACCGCCAAGGCCTCGCAGCTGATGACGCTGCTGCGCGGCCTGGGCGTGAACGAACTGACCGCACCCGAGCTGACCGGCGAGTGGGAGTTTAAGCTCTCGCAGATGGAAAAAGGGAAAATCTCGCGCGAAGAGTTCATGCGCGAGATCGCGCAGATGACCCAGATTATCGTCAAGCGCGCCAAGGAATACGACAACGAGACCATTCCGGGCGAGTACGCGACCCTCTCGACGCCGTGCCCGAACTGCGCCGGCGTGGTCAAGGAAAACTACCGCCGCTTTGCCTGTACCAAGTGCGACTTCTCGATGTCGAAGACGCCGGGCAGCCGCCAGTTCGAGATCGCCGAGGTCGAGGAACTGCTGAAGAACCGCACCATTGGTCCGCTGCAGGGCTTCCGCTCGAAGATGGGCCGTCCGTTCGCGGCGATCCTGCGCATCGTGCGCGACGAGGACATCAACAACTTCAAGCTCGAATTCGACTTCGGCCAGGACCAGGACGACGGAGAAGAGGGCGAGGGCGTCGACTTCACCGGCCAGACCGCGCTCGGGCCCTGCCCGAAGTGCAACGGCAATGTCTACGAGATGGGCCTGGCCTATGTGTGCGAGAAGACGGTCGCCAAGCCGAAGGGCTGCGACTTCCGCAGCGGCCGCATCATCCTGCAGCAGGAAATCCTGCCGGAACAGATGGCCAAGCTGCTCAACGACGGCAAGACCGACCTGCTGCCGGGCTTCATCTCGCAGCGCACCCGCCGTGCCTTCAAGGCCTTCCTGGTGCGCGGCAAGGATGGCAAGATCAGCTTCGAGTTCGAGGAGCGCAAGGCCAAGCCGGGCGCGAAGGGCAAGGCGGCTGCCAGCGATGGCGCAGCGGATGGCGCCGACGGCGCAGCAGCACCGGTGAAAGCAGCGCGCAAGGCTCCCGCCAAGGCTGCGGCGAAAGCGCCGGCCAAGTCGGCGGTGCGCAAGCCGGCCGCCAAGAAGATCGCATCGGCAGCGGTCAAGAAATAAGCTGCACTGTCCACCGCAAAACGCGAACCTTCGGGTTCGCGTTTTTTTTCGCCCATCCCCTTCGCATAAGCTGTTGTGTCCCTTCTCATCGGCACAACAATTTGCTTTTCATTAAGCACCAGCCCGGTAATAATCGACCGGCGTTACTTTCAGTTTCATCATTCGGTCGCCTGCCACGCAGGCATAACACTACAACGATATCGAGACCCGTCTGAAACCATGAAGCTCTCCGACCTGAAGATCGTGACCCGCCTGTATCTCGGCTACGGCATCCTGATCGGCATCACCGGCATCGTCACCGCCATCGCCTATGCCAACGTCTCCACCCTCGATTCCGCCAATGACGCCAACGTGCACAGCTACCAGGTGCTGGGCGAGGTCGACGGCGCGATGGAGGCGCTGGTGAACATCGAAACCGGCCAGCGCGGCTTTGCCCTGACCGGGCAGGACGCCTCGCTGCAGCCCTACACGGCGGGCAAGGAAGCATTCCAGAAGCACCTCGAGCGGGCGCTCGCGCTCACCCTTGATAACGCCGCGCAGCAGGGCCGCCTGCAGCAGCTGGCGCAGCACCAGCGCGACTGGCTGGCAAAGGCCGTCGATCCGGTCATCGCGCTGCGCCGCAGCGCCGTCGACGGCGACCTGGCGCCGGTCGTCGCAAGCGTCCAGGAAGGCAAGGACAAGGCCGGCATGGATGCCATGCGCGCCGTGGTGGCCCAGGTGCGGGCCGACGAGGAAGCCCTGCTGGCGCAGCGCGCAGAGAATATCGCCAGCGCCCGCTCGGCCATGCGCCGCACCTTGGTCGGCGGAGGAATGATCGCCGCCATCCTGGCGGTCTTCATGGCTTACCAGCTGGGCCGCAGCATCGGCATCCCGCTGCGTCGCGCAGTGAAGCTGGCCAGGCAGGTGGCGGAAGGCGACCTGAGCGCCGAGGTCAAGGTCCGCACCAAGGACGAGGCGGGCGAACTGATGGCGGCGCTGAAGGACATGAACACCTCGCTGGTGACGATCGTGTCGCAGGTGCGCGCGGGAACCGCGACCATCGAGACCGCTGCGCGCGAGATCTCGGCCGGCAATCAGGATCTGTCGAGCCGCACCGAAGAGCAGGCCAGCTCGCTGGAAGAAACCGCCTCCTCGATGGAAGAGCTGACCTCGACCGTCAAGCAGAACGCCGACAATGCGCGCCAGGCGAACCAGCTGGCCGCCAGCGCTGCCGACACCGCGGCGCGCGGCGGCGAGGTGGTGGCCGAGGTGGTCACCACGATGGGCTCGATCAACGAAGCATCGCGCAAGATCGCCGACATCATCACCGTCATCGACGGCATCGCCTTCCAGACCAATATCCTGGCGCTGAATGCGGCGGTGGAAGCAGCGCGCGCGGGCGAGCAGGGCCGCGGCTTTGCAGTGGTGGCGGGTGAGGTGCGCAACCTGGCGCAGCGCTCGGCCGCGGCGGCCAGGGAGATCAAGGGCTTGATCGGCGACTCGGTGTCGCGGGTGGAGGCGGGATCGCGCCTGGTGGACCAGGCTGGCCGCACCATGGGCGAAGTGGTGGCGAGCGTGAAGCGGGTGTCCGACATCATCGGCGAGATCGCCGCCGCCAGCGACGAGCAGCGCGAAGGCATCGAGCAGGTCAACGGGGCGATCGTGCAGATGGACCAGGTGACGCAGCAGAACGCGGCCCTGGTCGAGCAGGCTGCTGCTGCTGCCGAGGCGATGCGCGAGCAGGCGGGCGCACTGGCGCAGCTGGTCGGTACCTTCCAGCTGGCGCAGTCGGCCGCACCGGCACAGGCATTGCAGGCGCCGAAGCCGCCCGCGATCCGGCCTGCACTGCCACGCGCAGGCAAGGCGCGGGTAAAGGCCGCGGCCGCCAAAGCGCAGGAAGCTGCCGAGGCGTGACCAGTCCCGGATTTGTCACGTAACAGGCGGGGGCGCGCCCGATTCTGCGGGTAGAATCGGCCTTCCCCGCACCTAGCCAAGGAGACCGGTATGTTCAGCCTGGATGATTTTGCGCAGCTGCAGTTCCTGCAAGGCCGCTGGAAGGGCGTCGCCCTAGACGGCAAGGAATTCTTCGAAGAGTACACACGGCCGGAGCCTGCCGTATTCCAGTCGCACCGCTTCCCCGACAACGCCTTTACCGGTCATACGGACGGCGCCACCATCAGCCTGCAGGATGGCGAGGTGATCTCGCAGTGGGGAGACTTCACCTGGAAGGCATCCAGCATCGCCGGCGACAGCGCCGCCTTCGAGCCCGTGAACGCGCCCAGCCAGTTCACCTGGCGCCGCGTCGACGATGCGACCCTGGAAGCGCGCCAGCGCTGGACGGCCGACGGCAAGGAGCAGGAATTCACGCTCCAGATGACGAAGCTGAACTAGTCGCGGGGCCGGCGAACGCATGCAAAGGACGCTCGCCGTCATCCTGGTGCTGGCCATGGGCGCGTACGCCGCTGCCTGCCTGTTGCTGTTCCTCCTGCAGCGCTCGCTGATCTATTATCCGCCGGCGGCAGCCGCCTATCCGGCGCCGAAGACCTGGGTCCTCGAGCAGCCCGGCGCCACCGTGAAAGTGTCGGAGCGGCCGCTGGCGGGCCCGCGCGCCCTGGTCTACCTGGGCGGCAATGCGGAAGACGTGACGGCCAGCCTGCCGCTCTTGGCGCAGGCCTTTCCCGACCGCGCCATCTACCTGCTGCACTATCGCGGCTACACCGGCAGCACCGGCAAACCGTCTGAGGAAGCGCTGGTGCTTGATGCGCTGGCGCTGTACGACCGCGTGGCGCGCGAGCACCCTGACGTAGCCGTGATCGGCCGCAGCCTCGGCACCGGCGTGGCGGTGCAGCTGGCCAGCCAGCGGCCCGTCAGCCGCCTGGTGCTGGTCACCCCATTCGACAGCATCGCGGGCCTGGCGCAGCAGCAGTTCCCGTATTTTCCGGTGCGCTGGCTGCTGCGCGACCGCTACGACTCCATGCAGTACGCGCCGCGCGTGAGCGCGCCGACACTGCTGCTGGTCGCCGGACAGGACGAGATCATCCCCGCGCACAGTCCCAAGGCGCTGCTGTCCCATTTTCCGAAAGGCGTGGCGCGCCTGCACGTGATCGAGGGTGTGGGGCACAATACGATCTCGAACAGTCCCGATTACGTTCCTTCGCTCCAGGGAGCGAGGTAAGACCACCCAACAACAAGGAAGCTTATGCCAGCCAACCCATCCCTTCGCCATGTCGTGCTGTTCGCGTTCAAGGCCGACGCCGGCCAGGACGCGATCGATGCCGTCGTCTCGGACTTCGCCAAGCTGCCCGCCGCGATCCCGGGCATCCAGGCCTACGAATGGGGCACTAACGTGAGCCCCGAAGGCCTGAACAACGGCTTCACCCACTGCTTCACGCTCACCTTCGGCAGCGACGCCGACCGCGACGCCTATCTCGTGCATCCGGCGCACGAACGCTTCGTGGGCACGCTGGGCGGCGCGCTGGAGCGCTCGCTGGTCGTCGATTACTGGACGCAGGGATGAAGTCCCTGCTGCTGGCGATGGTGGCGGCATGGGCCTCCCCGGCGCTGGCGGACAGTGTCGTTCCACACTACCTGGGCGGGGTCTGGGCCACAGCCGATTCCCTGTTTGCTGGAACGACCGAACAGGCCGAGCTCTACTTGCGGGAGGACGGCTTCGGATTGCTCATCGGTTCGTCGGCGCCGGCCACCATCACGTCGGGGCCGGACAAGGGCAAGCCCGGGCCGCGCGCGACGCTCGGCATGCCGTTCCGCTCGCGGCTGGAAGGCGCGACCTTGACGATCGCTCCCTTCAATCCGGGCTATCGCCAGGACAGGGGGCCGATGCTGATCTGCCACTACCAGGAGCCGGACGCGACGCTGCACTGTACGGCCGACAAGAAGTCCTGGATCATGCGGCGGCGCAGCGATACGCTGGATACCACGACGGCCGAGATGATCGAAGGGTTCCAGATCGCGCTGCGTGCCTACGCCGGCAAGGCTAGCGCACTGCTGCCAGCTCCTTCCATACGTCCCTGAACTGCTGGACGACCTTCGGATCATCCTCTTCGCCGTCGCTGCTGAATTCCGTATTGGTCATCAGGATGCGCCCGGTGCCGCTGGCCGGGTCGATGAACATGAAGGCGGTGACGCCGGGGTCGCTCCCCGTGTGGCCGACCTGTCCGTTGCGCCGGATGCGCCAGAACACGCCGCTGTTCGGCTCACCCGCCGGGCTGCCCTCGGGCAGGGCGTCGGGCGCGAACTGGGGATCGAACAGCAGCGTGAAGCCCGCCTTGCTCAGCACGTTCTCGCCCCCCTTGTAACCCTGCACCATCGCCGTCAGGAAGCGCGCCAGGTCGGCTGCGGAGGTGGTCAGGCCGCCGTCCGGGTAGGTGATCAAGGCATAGCGCGGATAGGCCTGCTGGCGGCGGTTGTAGACCTGCGCCTGGCGCTTCGCCAGCGCGGAATCGGCGCGCCAGGAAGTGGCACGCATCTGCAGCGGCTCGAAGATGTGGCGCCGGGTGAAGGCCTCGAAGCTCTGGCCGCTTTTGACTTCGACCAGGTAGGCCGCGAGCGCCGCGCCGATGTTCGAGTAGTGATAGGCGCTTCCCGGGGCGGGCCTGGCGAAGTTGGTCTTGCGGTAGTGGCGCCCGCCCGCGGCCAGGTAGGCCTTGAGGAAGCCGCCCAGGCTCAGGTCCTCGCGGCCGGGAAGGGTGAAATCGCGCTTGAACTGCCGGTACTGTGGACTGTTCTTGTCCGCATCGGGCAGCAGGTAGTAGGAGTGGCCGTAGATCTCGTCGTCGTCGACGATGCCGGAGGTATGCGTCACCAGGTGGCGCACCGTGATCGGTGCGCCGGTGTGGGGATGCTGCACCTTGAAGGGCAGGATGCGGTTGATCTCGGTGTCCAGCCCGAAGTAGCCGAGTTCGATCGCCTTGACCACCGCCACGCCGACCACGGTCTTGCTGACCGAGCCGACGTTCTGCAGCGTCTCGTGGGTGTACGGGCGTTTGGCCTGCAGGTCGGCCAGGCCGAAGCCATGCTGGTAGAGCACGCCCTTGTTCGAGACCACGGCCACGGCGAATCCCGGTAGCGAGGACTGCTGCTGCAGGGCCGACAGCCTGGCGTCGACAGCAGGGCCTTCCGCGGCCGCATGGCCCGGCATGCAGGCGAACAGGAGAAACAGGGCGAACAGGCGTTTCATCGGGCGGTCCTGGCAATCAAGGGTCTGAAATGCAAAACCGCGGCCAGGCCGCGGTTTCATCGTGAGCGCTCGAGGCACTATCGGGTGCTTACTCCTGCCATTCCTGCAGGGCGCGGATGGCGGCTTCGCCATTGCGGATCGCCTTCACGCGGCGCACCACTTCGTTGCGCCAGGCTTCGTCCGCGTCCTCGTCGGGACCGTCGATGTCCTGGATCAGCATGCGGATCAAGGTATGCTTTTCTTCTGCGTTCAGCAGCTGGATCTTTTCGGCGATCTCGGCAACCAGGTTCGACATGATATTCCTCGACGTAATATTTCAGAAATATTAGCGTTAATTTTAGGGGTTGTCGACAGGAAGCATATTGTCCGTTGGTTTTCTGTCAATTAACTTATTGTCAGGATCGATGCCCGCCCGCGCCGGTCGCGCGTCTACCACCAGGGTAACGGTTTGGGCGGCCCGGTCGACCAGGCGCCGCTCGCGCGCCAGCGGCTTGCCGTTGCGGTCGTCGACGCCGAATTCGATGTAGTCCGAAAGCAGCACCGGCTTCTCGTTGCCCAGTTCGTCCGCGCGCACCTTGCCGGCATGGGCCTTGATCGTGACTTCGAACTTGCCGTCCTTGCGCTGGCGCACGGTGGCGCTGTCGGCGCGGTTCTCGTACAGGACGATGTGCTCGAACAGGTCGTCGATCAGGTAAGCCTTGTCCGGCGGGGTCACCTTGCGCAGGGCATCGACCAGCACCGTCACCGTCGGGTAGGGCGCGCCCTTGAAGCCATGCTCCTGCAGCAGGCCGCGCAGCACGCCGTTGACGACTTCCTCGCCGAGCAGGTCCTGCAGCAGGTACAGCGCCAGGCTGCCCTTGCGGTAGTGGACGTAGTCCTGGTTCTCGTTCTGCGCCAGCGGCAGCTCCTTGCGGCGCTCGGTGGCGCGGCCCATCAGGTAGGCGTCCAGGTTGTAGCGCAGGAAGCGGCGCATCTTCTGGCCGCCGGTCGCGCGCTTCATGACCATCAGCGCGGTGTATTCGGACAGGCTTTCCGACAGCGCGGTAGCGCCGCGCGTATTCGCACCCACCAGCTGGTGGCCCCACCATTGGTGCGCGGTCTCGTGGGCGCTCACGTAGAACGGATAATCGATGTCCTTGGGCGAATCGTTGTCGATGCGGGCGATGAAGCCCATGCTTTCCGAGAACGGGATGGTGCCGGGGAAAGCCTGGGCGTAATTGCCGTAACGCGGGAACTCGACGATGCGCAGCTCGCGGAAGGGATAGGGGCCGAAGCGGCGCGAGGCGTAGTCGAGGCCGGCCTGGGCGCCGCGGATCATGCGCTCGACATTGACTTCGTGGCCCGGGTGATAGAACACGTCGATGGTCACGTCCTGCCAGCGGTCATGCCGTACTTCGTAGCGCGCCGACTGGATCGCATAGAAATTCAGGATCGGCTTGTCCATCCGGTAGTGGAACCAGCGGCGGCCCTTGTCGATCCACTCCTTCTCCAGCGTCCCCGGAGCGATCGCGATCTGGTCCGGGCTGGTCGAGACGACCGCATCGAAGCCGATCCAGTCGGCGTCCACGCCCAGGCCGTTGTTGGCGCGTGCGGCCTGGTCGTCGCGCGCGGCCATCGGATCCTTCGGCGGCAGGCCGCGGCGCTTGCGGTCGCGGTCGTCCGTCAGCTCCACGGCGGGCTGGTAGCCGATGCGCGGCATCAGCTCATTGGTGAAGAAGCTGCCGTTACCCACCACCGGGGTGTCGCGCCCCAGTCCCAGCAGGCCGCCGGGTACGTAGCTGACGCGGAATTCGAGGGCGATGCGTGCCCCCGGGGCCAGCGGTTCGGCCAGGCGGAAGTGGTAGAAGCCACGCTCCGGATCGGCCTGCACGGGACGCGCCGGCTGCGACAGGTTGAATTCCAGGTTGGCGCGGCGATCCTGGTACAGGATCACGTCCTGCAGCGGCTTGCCGGTCCGGTTCTCGAGCTGGTAGGTCCCTTTCACGCGCAGGCTGCGCTGCTCGGGATGGATGTCCACCGCCAGTTTCACGTCGCTGATGCGCGGCTGCGGCAGGCTGGCGTAGCGGCGGTAGCGCAGTTCGTATTCGGCGCGCTGGCGTTCCTGCTGGGCGCTGGTCTGGAAGCGGCCGGCGTGCAGTTCATACGCCAGCAGCGCGCCGGTGCCCGCGAAGATCAGGAAGCCGATCCCGAAGCCGGCCAGCACCGGCTGGGTCAGGTTGCGGCGGCCCAGGCGCAGGCGCTCGCGCCAGCCGCTGTCGACCCCGCGCGCCCACAGCACGCGCGCCGCCACCAGCAGCATCAGGGCCAGGCCGCTCCAGTACAGCTGGAACAGGTGCTCGCGCAGGAGGTAGTGGCCGAAGCCGTTCATCGCCGAATAGGTGAAGGATGGGGAGCCGGCGTACACCAGCATCGGGTGGTCGTAGCCAATGCTCGCGGCGGTCGTGAAGACCAGGTACAGGGCGATGAGGATGAAGTAGGCCAGGTAGCGGTTGTTGACGATGACCTGCACCGCCACGGCCAGCGCCGCCAGCAGGACGTACTGCGGCAGCAGCACCGTGAACAGGAAGCGCAGGTAGAGGCCCGGCTCGAGACCGAACCAGCCCTTGAACAGCTGGATCAGCATGCCGACCACCATCGCCATCAGCAGCAGCAGGGCCTGCAGGCCGACCAGCGCCAGGGTCTTGCCGGCCAGCGGCAGCCAGGTCGGCGCCGGCATGGCATCGAGCATCTGCGACATGCGCGCCTCGCGTTCGCGCCACACCATCTCGCCGGCGAACAGGGTGGTCACCACCAGCATGTAGAGCGCGAACACGTCGCGGATCAGTTCCAGCACCATGTAGGTGACCGGATAGGTATTGGTGCCGTAGATCGAGCCCAGGTCGAGCGAGCTGGCCGCCAGGATCAGGGCGCCGGCGATCGCCAGCGCCAGGAAGTAGACGTTCCGGCACGATTCGCGCAGGTTGTACAGGACCGATTTCCCGAGCAGCACGGCCAGGCTGCGGCGCTCGAAGTCGGGACGCTCGCGGGTGTCGACGGCGGAGTGGGACAGGCTGCCGGGAGCGAGGCCGGCGAGCGTGTCGGCCAGCTGCTGGCCCTGGCCCTTCTTGTGGCGCGGGTCCAGGTTGCCGGTGGTGTGGAAGCGCCAGTAGCCGAGCAGCAGGACCACCAGGCCAAAGGCCATCCAGATCAGGCGGTTGACCAGGTAGACGCCTTCCAGCATCACGGGGCGCGCGTTGCGCTCGGCGATCGGCCAGTATTCGGTGAGGCGGATCAGGGCCGTGGTGCCGAAGGGATCGATCAGGGCGGCCAGGGTCTTGTAGTCGAGGTCGCGCGCCAGCGATGGCGCGACGATGTAGCCGATCATCATGACGATGCTGGCCACGTAGACCGGCAGCATGCGGCGCGACAGCGCGGCCAGCACGAAGAACAGGGAGCCGAAGATGAAGGTATTCGGCAGCAGTGTGAGCAGCCAGGGCAGCAGGTAGCTGGAGACGTGGTGGGGTCCGACGCGGTCGGGCTCGATGCCGGGAATGAAGCTGCCCAGCCAGGCGCCCAGCACGATGCTCGACAGGATCACCGCCAGCGTGACGAAGGCGCCGAGGAAGCGTCCCAGCACGTAGTCGGCCTTGCGGATCGGCGCGCTGAAGAAGAAGTGCTGCATCTCGTATTCGAAGTCCTGCTGCACCGAGCGCCCCATCACGGCCGCCACCACGATCACCCCGAAGCAGCCGAGGAAGGACGCGGTCAGCGCGACCTGGCGCGGCGCATTGATCAGGACCCGGCCGCCGAAGGTGACCAGGGCGTCCTTGAAGGCGCCGCCGGCGGCCGCCATCCACAGCATCGCCAGCGCCAGGAACATGCCGAAGTAGATCCAGGTCGACAGCAGCTTGAGGCGCTGCCGCGCCTCGAAGCGGGCGATGGCGAAGAGCTGCCCCATAGATCAGCAGTTCCCTGCTGCGGCATTATGCTTGCCGGCGATGGTGGCGAAGTAGACGTCTTCCAGGCTGGCGCGGGCCGGTTCGAAGCCGTCGCCCGGGTCGGTCTCGGAATACACGTGGATCAGGGTGCGGCCGGTGAGCAGGCGGGTGGAGATGACCTGGTGGCGCTTCTGGAACACGGGCAGCTCCTGCTTCGTGACGAAGCGCGCCCAGATGAAGTCTTCGATCTCGTAGGTGAGGTCCTGCGGGTCGCCGCACAGCAGCACGTGGCCCTTGTTGATGATCGCCATGTTCGAGCACAGATCGGCCACGTCGGACACGATGTGGGTCGACAGGATGACGGTCTTGTCCTCGCCGATCTCGGACAGCAGGTTGTGGAAGCGCACCCGTTCCTGCGGGTCCAGGCCGGCCGTCGGTTCGTCGACGATGATCAGGCGCGGGTCGCCCAGCAGGGCCTGGGCGATGCCGAAGCGCTGGCGCATGCCGCCCGAGAAGGTACCGAGGCGCTGGTTGCGCACTTCCCATAGATTGGTCTGCTGGAGCAGGCCGTCCACCACTTCCCGCCTGCGGTGCTTGTGCGACAGGCCCTTGAGCTGGGCGAAATGGTCGAGCAGTTCGTAAGCGGTCACTTTCGGGTAGACGCCGAAATCCTGCGGCAGGTAGCCCAGCATGCGGCGCACCTCGTCCTTTTCGTCCAGGACGTCGATGTCGTCCAGGAAGACCGAGCCCGAATCGCACTCCTGCAGGGTGGCCAGGATCCGCATGAGCGTCGATTTGCCGGCGCCGTTCGGACCGAGCAGGCCGAACATCCCGGCCGGGATGGTCAGCGTGACGCGGTCGAGCGCGACCACGCCATTGGCGTAGGTCTTCGACAAATTGCGGATCTTCAATTCCATGCCATGCCCCCAAGCGTGCATATAAACCTTTTCTACACTTGCATTGTATTAAATTGTTTTGATGTTTGTGGTATCTCTGCGACGCACGGACGCATTAGTGGCCCAGACTGCATAATCCGGGGATAGGCCGATGACGCCATGCACGAGGTGTTTCTTTTTGTAAACATTGCTCGCGCTAGCCGTATAAACGTGGATAATGGCAGGATGAACAAGGCCATCCAGGACAAGCTGCTGGCGCTGATGCGCGAAGGACGCGACCGTGCCGAATCCACCGACTGGTTCCGGGTCGCGCTCGGGCTGTTCTACCTGGCGGCGCTGATGACGGAAGAGGCGATCGACTTCAAGAAAGTCGACCGCGAATTCAACCGCTTCATCTACCACACCCTGGGCAAGGGCCATACCATCACCAGCGTGCTGCAGTTCATGAGCGGCGAGAAGGTCATGCCGACCGTCGAGTCGGCGCGCTTCATGGAGGCGTTCGCGCGCCACTGCCCGGAAGTCCCGGCGCCGTCGATTCCCTTCCTGCTCGAGCTGAACCTGGGCGTGGCGAAGAACATCTCGGGGCTGGAGCCGGCCGGACCGCTGGCCGACTGGATCGCACGCCGCAAGGCCGAGCTTCCCGGCAGCTAGCGCCGGCCCATCCCGGCAAGGCCTATAATGATGTTTTCGCATATCGCATCGACAACATCATGAGTGCATACCGTTCCAGTACCCCCCTCGACAGCCTGATCACCGGTTTCGACAAGGCCCTGCGCGTGGTCGGCGGCGTCGCCGCGGCCTCGCGTCCGAACCCGGGCACCCAGCACACCGACTGCGAGCTGAGCGACGACGACCGCCGCCACAGCGCCGGCCTGATGCGCGTGAACCATGTCGGCGAAGTGTGCGCGCAGGCGCTGTACGATGCGCAGGCGCGCTTCGGCAAGAGCCCGGCGATCCGCTCCCAGTTCGCCAAGTCGGCGCGCGAGGAAGAAGACCACCTGGCCTGGACGGCCGAGCGCCTGTCCGAACTGGGTTCGCAGCCCAGTCTGCTCAATCCGCTGTGGTATGCCGGTTCCTACGTGCTGGGCAGCATCGCCGCCAAGCTGGGCGACCCGCAGAGCCTGGGCTTCGTGGTCGAGACCGAGCGCCAGGTCGAGGCGCACCTGAACCGCCACCTGGAAGACCTGCCGCCACAGGATGTGCGCTCGCGCGCGATCGTGGAGCAGATGCGGGTCGATGAAATCGCCCACGGCGCGTCGGCCCAGGCGCTGGGCGCGGCGGAGACGCCGGTGCCGGTGAAGTTCCTGATGCAGGCGATGTCGAAGGTGATGACGACGACGGCGTATCGCATTTGATGGATGGGGGGCTGACACGCTCCCCGATTCGTTTCACGCTGCCCATAAACGTCGTTCCGGCGAAGGCCGGAACCCAATTTTGCATGCGTTACGACTGCTCATGCAAATTGGATTCCGGCCTTCGCCGGAAGTCATGGGCGCCAGTGGCGCGCATGACGGATTAAAGGCTGGTGGCGAGATCTGAAGCCGTCAATCGGCCAGCAATCAGATCAAACCTCCACAATCTCCACCGTATGCGTGATCTCCGCCGTCTTGGCCAGCATGATCGACGCCGAGCAGTACTTGTCGTGCGACAGGCTCACCGCCCGTTCCACCGCCGCCGGCTTCAGGTTGCGGCCCGTGACCGTGAAGTGGAAGTTAATCTTGGTGAACACCTTGGGATCGGTCTCCGCGCGTTCGGCCTGCAGCGTCACGTCGCAGCCGCGCACGTCCTCGCGGCCGCGTTTCAGGATCAGGACCACGTCGTAGGCGGTGCAGCCGCCGGTGCCGACCAAGACCATCTCCATCGGGCGCGGCGCCAGGTTGTGGCCGCCGCCCTCCGGCGCGCCGTCCATCGCCACCATGTGGCCGCTGCCGGTCTCGGCGCGGAAACTCATGCCCGAGGGGCCGTTCCAGCTGACTTTCACTTCCATTCGATTTCTCCGCTGAGGATGCTGTAGCCGGAGCATTGTAAAACAGAAGGGGACAACCAGTGGTTGTCCCCTTCGGGCGCCCTTGCCGGACGCCCCTTCGAGGTCGATGGCGCGGATGGCCTCAGACGCCCAGCACGTAGCGCTCGCTCTTCATGCGCCAGCTGGCATAGGCGATGATCAGGGCGGCCGGGATTGCCGAACACAGGACGGTCAGCAGGAAAGGCATGGCGCCGACGTGGCCCGCCTTCGACATCTCGGTGACCAGGGTCTGGTTCGACAGGAAGGGCACCATGTACATCCATTGCGCGGTCTTGAGCTCCATGAAGGACACCACGAAGCCCGGGATGATCGGCACGATCAGCACGAAGCTGATCATGGTCTGCGCTTCCTTGAACGATTTCGAGTTCATCGCCAGCGCGATGTGCAGTGCGCCGCCCAGCAGCGCCAGCGGCACCGTCACCAGGCAGACCAGCAGCAGGTCGCCCCAGCCCAGGCTCCAGGTCATGCCCAGTTCTTCCAGCGGCAGCCAGCTCAGGATCAGGTGCGCCAGCATCAGTTCCAGCGTCACGCCGACGATGCCGAGCGTGCTGGCGGCAAGCCACTTGCCGCACACCAGTTCCCAGGTCCGGGCCGGCTGCGCCATCAGCACTTCGAGCGAGCGGCGTTCGCGCTCGCCGGCGGTGCTGTCGACCGCCGCCGACATGCTCAGCATGAAGGCCGGGAAGAACAGGATGCCGATGATGCCGCCGATCAGGACTGCCGAGCGCGATGCATTGGTGCCGGTGTCGTAGCGTTGCACGATGACCGGGTTGAGGGCGGCCGGCGACACGCCATGCGCCAGCAGGCGCGCACCGGCGATGTTGCTGCCGTAGGCCCTGAGCACCTCTTCCACGTCGCCGCGCTGGCGATCGCGGTCCGAGGCCGAGTCGTACCAGATCTCGACCCGCGCCGGGCGCATCGCCATGTAGTTGTCGGTGTAGTCGTCCGGCAGGCGCAGCACCGCCGCCACCTTCTTGGAGCGCAGCAGCTCGCCGATGGCTTCCTCGTCCATCGGCGCCGTCTCCTTGGCGGTGATGTTCTTCTGGGCCAGCTGCGACATCAGGGTCGGCGCCTTGGCCCCGCCGATCACGGCCAGCTCGATGCCTTCGCGTTCGGTCTTGGTGCTCTTGTTGATCCCTTGGTGCAGCATCAGGCCGATCATGGCCGGGTAGAACAGCGTGAACAGGGCGAGCATGCTGAGCGAACGCTTGTCGCGCAGCGTCTCGCGCAGCTCCTTCCAGAAGACGATCCAGAGTTTGGTTTTCATGCGATTCCTTCTTCGGTGCCGACCAGGTTGACGAACGCGTCCTCGAGGTTGGCGATGCCGGTGCGGCGGCACAGTTCTTCAGGCGAGCCCTGGGCCACGGTGTGGCCGCCGGCGATCACGATCACGTCTTCGCACAGCGCGGTCACTTCCTGCATCACGTGGGTGGCCATGATCACGCAGCAGCCGTCGGCGCGCAGGACGTTGAGGGCGGTGCGCAGGGCGCGCGTGCTCATGACGTCCAGGCCGCGGCTCGGTTCGTCCAGCAGCAGGTGGCGCGGGCGGTGCAGCAGCGTGCGCGCCATCGCGACCTTGATGCGCTGGCCCTGCGAGAAGCCCTTGGTGCGGCGCTCGAGGATATCTTCCATGCCCAGCAGCTCGGACACTTCGTTGATGCGCTTGTTCAGGTCCGGGCCCTTCATGCCGTTCAACTCGCCGAAATACACGAGGTATTCGCGCGTGCTGAGGCGCTCGTACAGCCCGAACTGGTCGGTCAGGAAGCCGATGTTGCGGCGCACTTCCATCGGATCTTTTTCAGGGTCGACGCCGTCGATCGCGATGCTGCCGTGGTCGCGCCTGAGCAGGCCGACCAGGGTGCGCAGCAGGGTGGTCTTGCCGGCGCCGTTGGGGCCCAGCAGCGCGGTGATCTGGCCGTCGCGCGCGGTAAAACTGACCCCGCCCAAGGCCTGGACGGCGCCGAACTTCTTGCGTACATCGTGGACTTCAATCATGTTCTTTGCCTTATGGTTGCGGGCCGAAGCTGCCGAGCTGGAAGGTCGGGGGCGGAATCTCTTTCAGGCAGGCGGCGTCCAGCTTGTCCTGCGGCTTGTCGAGGAAGGCGCGCAGCAGGCGCGGCGCGCAGCCGAGCTGCGACACGCCGTGGCCGACGTTGTCCACCACCACGTGCTGGGCGCGGCTCATGTACTTGGCGGCCGTTTCGGCGCGGTGCGGCGGGGTGACCGGGTCGAGCGCGCCGGACAGCAGCAGGGCCGGGGCCTCGATGCGCGCCGGCTCCTTGTACGGCACGGCGGGCACGTTCAGCGCCTTGCAGAGCGAAGGAATCTTGTCGGCCAGCGTCTTGGTCAGCTTGCCCTTGTCGGCGGCGAGCAGCTCCGGTGTCATGCGCGGCACGTCCTCGGCGCACACCACGGCGAAGTGCAGCAGGGTGGCGATATGGCCTTCGCCGCCGAAATCGCCTGACAGGTTCTGGCGCGCGATGAAGGGCTGCCAGCGGCCCTGGGCGGCGCTGTGCACCAGGAAGGGCAGGCGCCGCGCGTCGGCCGGCGAGTACAGGATGCCGTGCACGGTGCCGAGGAAGCGCGAGGCCGTCATGGTGATCTCGACTGGCTGGGCGGTGCGCGGATCGGGCAGGTTCAGCTTGAGCGGGGCCGCTTCCAGCTTCGCCACCAGACCTTCGTATTCGGCGCGCAGGTTGGGATAGGTCTTGTTGCAGCCGGCATCCTTGGCGCACTGGGCAAACAGTTTGTCGAGCGCGGCCTGGCCATCCTTGGCGCCGGCCGGGATCACCTGGTCGGGCGCGGCCACCCCATCCAGCACCAGGCTGCGCACGCTCTGCGGATACAGGCGCGCATAGGCCTGGCCGAGGCGGGTGCCATAGGAGCCGCCGAACACGTTGACCGTCCCGTAGCCGAGCGCCGTGCGCACCGCTTCAATGTCGCGCGCAGCGGCGTCGGTGGTGTAGGCCGCGAACGGGGCCTTGGTCGCCGCGATGCAGCTACGCAGTTCCGCTTCCAGCTGGTCTTCGGTCATGCGCTCGTGCTCCGGCTTGCTCTTGCAATCGAGCTTGCCCGAGCGGCCGGTGCCGCGCTGGTCGATGAAGACGATGTCGCGGGTGGCGCGCACGCGGTTGAAGGCGGTGGACAGCAAGGGGGCGACGTCGCTGCCGGCTTCGCCGGGGCCGCCGGCCAGCACGAACAGCGGATCGCCGCGCGTGCCCTGGCGGTGGGCCGGGGCGATGGTGACGTGGATTTTCAGCTTGTCGCCGCCCGGCTTGGCATGGTCCACGGGCACGTCGATGGTGACGCAGCGCAGGGTATCGGTGACGCCGGGGAGGTGGCAGCCGCGGACGGCCTTGGATGCGGCGGTGGCGGCCGCGCCGGAGGGCAGGGCTTGGGCTGCGGAGGCGGCCAGCCACAGCGCAGCCAGGGGAAGTAACGATCTTGTCTTCACACAATCTCCTCAAAGGATGCCTGCATACTAGATTGGCATCGTTTTAACGGTCAATGTCTTAGTTGCACCATCGCATGAAATTATGCGATCAGGGAATGCTTTGTTTGCGAAGAACGAACTAAGTCAGAAGCGGGCGGAGAAAATGCGACAGCGGGCCCTGCGCGGATTGACGGGAAGTCTGCTGTTCGGCTATCATCGTGGGCTTTCCCTTTGCTCAGGGAAGATAATAAGGCAGAGTCCGCTGCAACAAGGGCGGAACCACCACAGTGAGCATTTAACTTATTAGGAAGTCAACATGAAAACTTTTTCCGCTAAGGGCCATGAAGTCCAGCGCGACTGGTTTGTGATTGACGCGACGGACTTGGTCCTCGGACGTGTTGCCAGCGAAGTGGCACTCCGACTGCGCGGCAAACACAAGCCGGAATTCACTCCGCACGTCGATACCGGTGACTTTATCGTCGTCATCAACGCAGGCAAGCTGCGCGTGACCGGCACCAAGGCCACCCAGAAGACCTACTACCGTCACTCGGGCTACCCGGGCGGTATCTACGAAACCAACTTCCTGAAGATGCAGCAGCGCTTCCCGGGCCGTGCCCTGGAAAAGGCTGTCAAAGGCATGCTGCCGAAGGGCCCGCTGGGCTATGCAATGATCAAGAAGCTGAAAGTGTACGCGGAAGGTTCGCACCCGCACGCAGCACAGCAACCACAAGCACTGACCCTCTAAGGAACTGACATGATCGGTAACTACAACTACGGCACTGGCCGTCGCAAGAGTGCAGTCGCTCGCGTGTTCATCAAAGCTGGCTCGGGCCAGATCATCGTGAACGGCAAGCCGGCCGCAGAATACTTCTCGCGCGAAACCGGCCTGATGGTCATCCGTCAGCCGCTGGAACTGACCGGCAACGTCGAGCGTTTCGACATCAAGGTCAACGTGCACGGTGGTGGTGAGTCGGGCCAGGCAGGCGCCGTCCGCCACGGCATCACCCGCGCCCTGATCGACTACGACGCAGGCCTCAAGGGCGACCTGGCACGTGCCGGTTTCGTCACCCGTGACGCCCGTGAAGTCGAGCGTAAGAAAGTCGGCCTGCGTAAAGCACGCCGCGCAAAGCAGTTCTCGAAGCGTTAATTCGCCTCCTGCTGCTGGCAGCGCCTCCGGGCGCTGCTGCGAAAGCCGTCCTCCGCAAGGTGGGCGGCTTTTTGTTTTTCGGGTCCATTACTGCTGCTTTCATGCGCCGCGCATGGCGAGCAGCCAGATTCATGCGTATTCGCCGATATTCATCTTTCAAGTCCTGCATGAATCCCCAAGAATACGGGTTTTCCATCGACTTTCAGGAGGGGATGACATGAATTTTGGCGAAAGACTCAAGGACCTCAGGACCGACAAGGGACTGACCCAGCCGCAGTTCGCGGCGCTGGCCGGCATCGAGCAGTCCTATCTGTCGAAGCTGGAAAACGACAAGTCGATCCCCTCGGCCGAGATGTTCGACACCATCGTGTCGGCCCTGGGGGTAGACGCGGCCACCTTCCTGCAGGAGATGGACCGGGACGTGATCGACACCACCCTGCGCCACGTCCCGGCCGTCAGCCAGTTCAAGAACCAGGTCGTCACCGAACAGGTGCACCAGACCAGGCGCTGGCTGTTCGGATCGGCGGGAGCATGGCTACTCGGTTTCGCCATCATGCTGGCGGCGAACGATGGCATCTTTTTCCCGAACAACCTGTACGTCTACAAATCTCCCGGAGTGTTCCTGGCTGGCGAAGGGGAGAATGTGTTTGACAGCTACGGAAAGATCCTGGCTCTGCAGCAGCGTGCCAAACTCATCTCGAATGAAGAGGCGAGCAAGCTGCTGTCCGAGTTCACGGCCAGGCGCGAGCGTCCGCTTACCGTGGAATGGCCCGAAAGCCGCGGCACCGTCTATTACGAAGCCACCGAAAACGGCAAGCGCCGCTTCGAGCTGACCAGGATCAGGGGCATGGAAAGCACCGGCAACCGGATGTTGCAATACATTGGCGCCCTGGTCTTTGCCTGCGGCTTCGCCGGCATCTTCATCGAATGGCGACTGCGCCGGCTCAAGAACCAGCTGCACTAAGGGCTGTCACGAAGCGCCTGCAAAGAATATTTGCCTGCAGAGCTCAGGGTGCAAATATCCTTTGCAGGTCCCTCGCCACACGCATTTTTCACCGCTGTTAAAATGCAGCCTCGTCCTGGAAAGGTCATTTTTACATCACGAAGGAACAGAACATGATCAAAGTTGGCATCGTTGGCGGAACCGGATACACGGGCGTGGAATTGCTGCGGCTGTTGGCCGTGCACCCCGATGTGCAGCTGACCGCGATCACCTCGCGCAAGGAAGACGGCCTGCCGGTGGCCGACATGTTCCCCTCGCTGCGCGGCGTTGTCGACCTGGCCTTCTCGAGCCCGGACAAGGCCGACCTGACCCAGTGCGACGTGGTGTTCTTCGCCACCCCGCATGGCGTCGCCATGGCGCAAGCCCCGGCGCTGCTGGCGGCCGGCGTCAAGGTGATCGACCTGGCGGCCGACTTCCGCCTGAAGGACCAGGCCACGTTCGAGAAGTGGTACAAGATCCCGCACACCGCGCCGGAACTGATCGAGGAAGCCGTGTACGGCCTGCCGGAATTGAACCGCGACGACGTCAAGAAGGCGCGCCTGATCGCCAACCCGGGCTGCTACCCGACCACCATGCAGCTCGGCTTCGTGCCGCTGCTCAAGGCCGGCCTGATCGATGCGGGCAACCTGATCGCCGACTGCAAGTCGGGCGTCTCGGGCGCCGGCCGCAAGGCCGAGATCGGCACGCTGTTCTCGGAGTCGAGCGACAATTTCAAGGCCTACGGCGTGCATGGCCACCGCCACACCCCGGAAACCTCGGCCCAGCTGGCGCGCTACACCGACCAGAAGGTCGGCCTGATCTTCACCCCGCACCTGGTGCCGATGATCCGCGGCATGCACGCGACCCTGTACGCGCGCCTCACCAAGGACATCGACGACGCGGCCCTGCAGGCCCTGTTCGAGGACACCTACAAGGACAGCGCATTTGTCGACGTGATGCCCTTCGGCTCGCACCCGGAAACCCGCTCGACCCGCGGCTCGAACATGCTGCGCCTGGCGCTGCACCGTCCGGAAGGCGGCAATACGGTCGTGATCCTGGTGGTGCAGGACAACCTGGTCAAGGGCGCTTCCGGCCAGGCGGTGCAGTGCATGAACCTGATGTTCGGCTTGGACGAGACTACCGGGCTGAAGCAGATCGCGCTGCTGCCCTAATCCAGGGGCTCCCCATCCAAGGCCGCGCTCGACGCGGCCTTTTTTATTCCTCCGCGCCGGAGCGCTTCCGGCACGCAATCCTGCCGAGCCGATCTACATCAAGGCCGTACTTGTTGAGCACGGTAAATTGACTGATGCGCGGGTACACATTTGACGGGGGTGGATCATGTTCGGTCGGCAAGTAAAAAGCGAAATTGACAGCCTGGTTGGCATCTCTGCCCGGATCGAAGGCGACCTGTGCTTTACCGGCGGCCTGCGCATCGATGGCGAGGTACACGGCAACGTGGTGGCGGCGGAAGGTGCCGATTCGATGCTGATCGTGTCCGAGCACGCCCGGATCGAAGGCGAGGTGCGCTGCGCCAGCCTGGTGGTCAACGGCTACATCGCCGGCTCGGTGTATTCGTCGGAACTCCTTGAATTACAGCCGAAAGGCCGCATACATGGTGATGTACATTACCGGTTGCTCGAGATGCATGGCGGCGCCCTCGTGACGGGGAAACTGACCCACGAACCCGCCAGCGAACCGGTGTTTCATCTAGCCGACGCTGCTGCTGGTTAGGCGGCAGGGTCGGCAGCATGAGTTGCGCCAACGGTCTATAATGGCTGCAATTCGTATTTCACCAGGAGTGTTTCATGACCGCAGTCGCCGAAGTGCAAGAGCACGACACGATCCCCGTCCCGATCAACTTCACCGACAGCGCCGCACAGAAAGTTGCTCAGCTGATCGAGGAAGAGGGCAATCCCGATCTCAAGCTGCGCGTCTTCGTGCAGGGTGGCGGTTGCTCCGGCTTCCAGTACGGCTTCACGTTTGACGAGATCGTCAACGAAGACGACACCACGATGGAAAAGAACGGCGTCCAGCTGCTGATCGACTCGATGAGCTACCAGTACCTGGTCGGCGCCGAGATCGACTACAAAGACGACCTCGAAGGCGCCCAGTTCGTGATCAAGAACCCGAACGCCACCTCGACCTGCGGTTGCGGTTCGTCGTTCTCCGCCTGACCCCCAGGCCGCCCGGCGATCCGGGCAGCCAACGGCCCGGTTCGTCCGGGCCGTTCCTTTTCAACAGCCCGGTTCCGACCGGGCTTTGACGTTTACGCCGGATATGGAATTGTAGGGTGGGCGGCTTGCCCGCCCACGCGGTGATAGTTGTGATATGAGCAGCCGCACGGGCTGCAGTACTGTGATTTGACCGCGTGGGCGGGAATATAGTTCACTGGACTATATTCCCCGCCCACCCTACGGATTAGGCCGGATACAGCGCGCCGAGGATGCGCGGCCCGCGTGCGCCCGTCACCGCCGGCAGGTTGCCCGGCTGGCGCTCCATGAAGCGGTAACCCAGCCAGGCAAAGGCGAGCGCCTCGACCCGGTTCGGCGCGATGCCGAGCGCCGCCGTGGATTCCACCCGCGTCCCGCCCAGCGCGCTGCCGATCTCGCGCAGCAGGGTGGCGTTATAGGCGCCGCCGCCGCACACGTAGACCGCCTCCACCGCCACGTTTTCGTCGCGGATGGCGTCGCCGATCGTCACCGCCGTCAGGCGCGTCAGGGTCGCCATCACGTCGGCCGGCGCCAGATCCTCGAATCCCTTCAGCTTCGCATCCAGCCAGCGGTCGTGGAACAGGTCGCGGCCGGTGCTCTTGGGGGCCGGCTGGCGGAAGTAGGGCTCGTCCAGCAGGGCGTCGAGGAGTGGCTGGTGCACGCCGCCGCCGGCGGCCCAGGCGCCATCCTCGTCGTAG
Organism: Massilia sp. IC2-477; assembly: GCF_020707265.1. Classification (GTDB taxonomy): domain Bacteria; phylum Pseudomonadota; class Gammaproteobacteria; order Burkholderiales; family Burkholderiaceae_D; genus Telluria. The sequence goes on along the minus strand of NZ_JAJFEQ010000012.1, from coordinate 38,088 downwards.
GGCTTGCCCAGGTGGCGGCCGATCCACAGGTCCATCAGCACATTGCCCGGGCCGGTATCGAAACCGGTCACGCGGCCGTCGCCGTGCAGCACGCTGATGTTGCCGATCCCGCCGATGTTCACCACCACGCGCGCCGTCCCCGGCTTGCCGAAGGCTGCCTCATGGAAGGCCGGCACCAGCGGCGCGCCCTGGCCGCCGGCCGCAACGTCGCGGGTGCGGAAGTCGGCGACCACGTCGATGCCGCTCAGTTCGGCCAGCAGGGCAGGGTTGTTGGTCTGGCGCGTGAAGCCCAGTTCCGGACGGTGGCGGATGGTCTGGCCATGCGCGGCCACCGCCGCCACCGGCCCATTGGCAGACGGCAGCAGCTGGCGCACGCAGTCGGCATAGCACAGGGCCAGGCCGTTGGCGGCCAGGCCTTCGCGCTCGAGCTCGTTCTCGCTGGCGGCCTGCAGCGCCATCAGTTCGCTGCGCAGCTCCGCAGGGAAGGGCGTGAAGGCGGCCGCAATGCTGCGGATGCTGCCGCCGGCGAAGTCGACTAGTACGCCGTCCACGCCGTCGAGGCTGGTGCCAGACATCAGGCCGATATAGAGAGAGGAGGTGTTCATATTCAGTAGGAAAGCATGCCGATGCGACAGGCCATACTAAACGGTCGAGGCCAAAAGCGGAAGCGAGGCATGTTTCGCATATTGGTGGACGAGAACTTCCAGCCCAAGCGCTGGGGCAGTACGGTGGCGGCTGGCGGTGGAAGTGCGAGGAAGAAAGCGCCTGCAGCCATCGAGCGAGAGTTTTGGAGGAATTCCGGCCGCCGCCGTGCTATCGTCGCAACTTTGAACGACGCATTCCACCATGATGAAGCCTTCTTTCATGCTTGCCGCTTTCCTGGCGCTGGCCGGTGCGACCGCCAGCGCCCAACCCACCATGCAGTTGGGCGGGCGTACCACTGCGACCTACAGCTGCGGCGCCGGCCTGCTGGGCGAATGTGCCTTCCTGCTGTACGCCTCCGACTGCAAGGAAGCGGCCGTCAAGAATGGCTCTCCCTCCCTGGTCTGCACCCACGCAGTGTTTGCCGAGTTCAAGCTGAAGAACGGCGAATCGAAGACCTTCACGGACCTGCCTCCCAACGTCAAGCAGTGCCAAGCCCGCAACGGCAAGTTGTCCTTCCCCGACTGCATGCGCTGACATGGACGAGGGACTGCTCGAAGGCCGGCTCGCCTTCCTGAAGGCGGCCGAGGCGCTCAAGGACACGCTGCGCAGCGGACACACCTCGCAGGGCCGCCCGGAAAGTACGGCCGAGCACAGCTGGCGCCTGTGCCTGCTGGTCCTCGCCTTCGAAGACCAGCTGCCCGGCGTCGATATGCTGAAGTTGCTCAAGCTGTGCATCCTGCACGACCTGGGAGAAGCAATCCACGGCGACATTCCCGCTATGGCCCAGGTGGACCGGGAGGCCAAGCGCCTGCAAGAGCGGCAGGACATGCTGCAGCTCACCGCGCCACTCGACCCCGGCCTGCGCGGACAACTGATGTCCCTGTGGGAAGAGTACGACGCGGTAAGCTCGCGCGAGGCCACGCTGGTAAAGGCTTTCGACAAACTGGAAACTGTTTTGCAGCACAACCAAGGCCGCAATCCCCCCGACTTCGATTACGGTTTTAATCTGGACTACGGCCGGCAATACACGGCAGCCCATCCCCTGACTGCGCTGCTGAGGGCCTTGCTCGATCGTGACACCCGCGCCAAGATGCAAAGCGGCAACTGAATACTGTAATTCAGCTACGTTTGTTGCAATGTGCGCATATTGCGGAAAATCAGAGTGCTAGACTGGTTTCGCATCGCACACTTGCGTGGGGTAGGGACATGAGGAAATCGAAGCATTTCACATTCGCGGCTGTCGCCTTTGGCATCAGCTGCGCCGGCTTCGTCTTCGGCGGCCATGTCGGCCTGGGCGGCGGGCTGGGCGCCTTGTCCGCCACCTACGCCGCGCTGGCCTACCGTGCGTGCGCGGCGGAACGCCGCGATTCCTGAACCAGTCTCCCAAAACAGAACGCCCCGCGGCATCGACGATGCGGCGGGGCGTTCTTGTTTCTGGGGAGACGCTTAAGCGCGCTTAGCGGGCTGCCATTGCGTTGCCGCTCGGTGCAAGCAGCGAGAAACGGTGTTTCATGTCGGCGGCGGCCATGCGGAAGCGGGCGGCTTCCGCCGGGGTCAGCGGTTGCTGGGCCAGCGACTTGAACTTGTTCGGGTCCTTGGCTTCGCCTGCGACACGGAACTCGTAGTGCAGGTGGGCGCCGGTCGACCAGCCGGTCGAGCCGACATAGCCGATTACCTGGCCCTGGCTGACCTTGCTGCCCTTGCGCAGGCCAGGTGCGAAGCGGCTCATGTGGGCGTAGGCGCTGCTATAGTTCGACCAGTGCTTGAGCACGACCTGGTTGCCGTAGCCGCCGGAGACGCCGACGAAGTCGATGGTGCCGTCGGCGACCGCGCGGATCGGGGTGCCCATCGAGGCGGCATAGTCGACGCCCTTGTGCGCCTTCCACTTGCCCGAGATCGGGTGCACGCGCATCGAGAAGCCGGACGAGATGCGGGAGAATTCGAGCGGGGACTTGAGGAAGGCCTTCTTCAGCGCCTTGCCGTCCAGGCTGTAGTAGCCGCCCTGCTTGGTGACCGGGTCTTCGTACCAGACCGACTGGTAGGCCACGCCGCGGTTGACGAATTCGCCCGCCAGGATGCGGCCGGTCTTGACCAGTTCGCCGTCGAGCCAGAAGGTTTCGTACACAACATTGAAGCGGTCGCCACGCTTGATGTCCGAACGGAAGTCGATGTTGGTCGAGAACATCTCGATCATCTGGTTGACGACCGAATCCGGCATGCTGCCGCCGTCGACATTGGAGTCGGTGGCCGAGTACAGCGAGCTGGTGATCTCGCGCGAACGCATTTCGACGCGGCGTTCCAGCTTGGCCGGCGCTTCGACAGCGACGAACTTGTCGCCCTGGCGCTCGACCGAGATCTGGCGCGCTTCGCCAGCCTTGCCGTCGGTGATCGTGGCGCGCATCGACAGCAGCAGGCCATTTTCATCGGTTTCGGCCTGGAGTCGCTTGCCGGTCTTGAGGGACAGCAGGCGGCGGGCGGTCTTGTCGGTGCGGACGAATTTCTGGGCGTCGGCGTCGTCGACACCAAGGCGGTTGAAGAGGGAGCCGAGCGAATCGCCTGGGCGAATACGCTCCTCGTGGATGAATTGCTGCTCGTTCTGCTGGAGGGCGGCGATCTGGTCTGCTAGGTTAGGCAGTTCCAGGGTTTGCTCGATCGATTTGACCGGCACGTCCGCCGCGTCAGGAGCGATCGGGGCCACGGCGACGGCGCCGAAGGCGCACACGCTCAGGAACGCAGCGCCGGCGCTGACGATACGCGCCTTGCGGGTCCGGGGCACCAGCTGGAGCAGGCTTTGACGGGTGATTTTCTGTATAGGGTTCATGCAATCAGTTAAAATTTGCGGCTGAACTTCCAGGATCTTTTCTCTTATGTTTCTGCAAAGTTATCTGCGGGAAACATAAAATGGATCGTGAATTATACCAAAAGAAGTGGTCCTACAACCGTCTTAGATATTTTCCTACACGAATTTATGACTTCAAACGAAGCGTCCGGCAGCACCGTCCCGGCAAAATCCTCCGCCCCCCTGCCGTTGACGGAAAAGGTGCTCGAGGCGCTGGCCATCACCAAGCGCGGTGTCGATGAACTGCTGATCGAAAGCGAGTTCGCCCAGAAACTGGCGCGTTCCGAACAATCGGGCACGCCGCTGCGCATCAAGCTCGGCCTGGACCCGACTGCGCCCGACCTGCACCTCGGCCATACCGTGGTGCTGAACAAGATGCGCCAGTTGCAGGACCTGGGTCACCAGGTGATTTTCCTGATCGGCGACTTCACTTCGATGATCGGCGACCCTTCGGGCCGCAATGCCACGCGTCCGCCGCTGACCCGCGAGCAGGTCGAGGAAAACGCGATGACTTATTTCCGCCAGGCGTCCCTGGTGCTGGACGCCGCGCGCACGGAAATCCGCTACAACTCCGAATGGTGTGACCCGCTGGGCGCGCGCGGCATGATCCAGCTCGCCTCGCGTTACACCGTGGCACGCATGATGGAGCGCGACGACTTCACCAAGCGCTACAAGAGTGGGACCCCGATTGCGGTGCATGAGTTCCTTTACCCTTTGATGCAGGGCTATGATTCGGTCGCTTTGAAGGCGGATCTCGAACTTGGGGGCACAGACCAGAAGTTCAACCTCCTTGTTGGCCGTGAGTTACAGAAAGATTACGGACAGGAACAGCAGTGCATCCTGACCATGCCGCTGCTCGAAGGCCTGGACGGCGTCGAGAAGATGTCCAAGTCGAAGAACAACTACATCGGCATCACCGAGGCCCCGAACACCATGTTCGGCAAGCTGATGAGCATCTCGGACGACATGATGTGGAAGTACTACGACCTGCTGTCCTTCCGCTCGATCGCCGAGATCGCGCAGGTCAAGGCCGAGGTCGTTGCAGGCGCCAACCCACGTGACGCGAAAGTGGCGTTGGGCAAGGAAATCGTCACGCGCTTCCACTCGGCCCAGGCCGCCGAGGATGCCCTGGCCGACTTCGTCAACCGCTCCAAGGGCGGGATCCCGGACGCAGTGCCGGAAGTCACCCTTTCTGGCGCGCCGCTGGGCGTGGCCCAGCTGCTGAAAGCGGCAGGCCTGTGCGCCTCGACCTCGGAAGCCATGCGCATGGTCGACCAGGGCGGCGTGCGCATCGACGGCGCCGTCGTCAGCGATAAAGGCCTGCAGATCGAGGCCGGCACCTTCGTCATGCAGGTGGGCAAGCGCAAGTTTGCGCGCGTGACCCTCGCCGGTGCGCCGGAGCGATGATCGGACTGCTGCAGCGCGTCAGCGAAGCCAGCGTGCGCGTCGATGGCGAGACCGTCGGCGCGATTGGCCCCGGCCTGATGGTGCTGGTGTGTGCCGAGAAGGGCGACACCGAGCGCGAAGCCGAGGCCCTGCTGGCCAAGCTGCTGACTTACCGGGTGTTCTCGGACGAGGCCGGCAAGATGAACCGCAGCGTCACCGATACCGCCGGCGGCCTGCTGCTGGTACCGCAGTTCACGCTGGCGGCGGATACGAAATCGGGCACCCGTCCCTCGTTCTCGCCGGCGGCGGCGCCGGAAGACGGGCGGCGCCTGTTCGACCATGTCGTGCGCCGGGCCCGCGAACGCCATGGCATTGTCGAGACCGGCAGATTTGGCGCGGACATGAAAGTTTCGCTCATCAACGATGGTCCCGTCACTTTCTGGCTTCAGGTTGATCCGGTCGCGGTGTCGGCCGCGGGGCGCTGAAACCCGCACTGCCATCAAGGGTCAATAGCAGGGAGGGCAGGGAGGACTTATGCGCATCTGGAGCGATTCATTCACCGAAGGCGGGCTGATCCCGCCTCACTGTGCGTTTGCCACGATCGATCCCGGCAGCCGCATCAAGCTGTCCAGCAACCGCAGCCCGCACCTGGCCTGGGACGATGTCCCGGCTGGAACCAAGTCGCTGGTGCTGATCTGCCACGACCCCGATGTGCCCTCCGTGGGTGGCGACGTCAACCAGGAAGGCAAGACCGTGCCGGCCTCGCTGCCGCGGGTCGATTTCTTCCACTGGTCGCTGGTCGACATTCCGGTCTGCATCAAGTCCCTGGCCGAGGGCATGTTCTCGGACATGGTCACGCCGCATGGCAAGTCCGGTCCCCTGATGCCGTTCACCATCAAGAACGGCACCGAGCACCAGCTGCGCCAGGGCATCAACGACTACACCGGCTGGTTCGCGAGCGATCCCGACATGGCGGGCGAGTACTACGGCTACGACGGCCCCTGTCCACCATGGAACGACGAACGGGTGCATACTTATGTGTTCACGCTGTACGCGCTCGACATTCCGCGCCTGCCGCTGGTCGGCCGCTTCACCGGCCCCGAACTGCGCCTGGCGATCCGCGGCCACATCCTGGACGAAGCGCGCACTTTCGGCGTGTATTCGCTCAACCCCGACGTCGCATCCACACTTCTGTAAACACCGCCCCGAGGTTCGGGCGAACGGACCTCATGCCTTTGAACGATAACGCAGTCACGCCCACCACCATCCTCCTGATCCGCCATGGCGAAACCGCCTGGAACGCCGAAAAACGGCTGCAGGGCCACCTCGACATTCCGCTCAACGCGGAGGGCGAGCGCCAGGCGGCGCTGCTTGGTGCCGCCCTGGCTGCCGAGCCGGTCGACCATATCGTGTCCAGCGACCTGATGCGCGCGCGCCAGACGGCCGAGGCGATCGCCCACACCCGCGGCGCCCGGGTAGCCACCGACCCGGCGCTGCGCGAGCGCTGCTACGGCGGCTTCGAAGGCCTGCTGTACAGCGAGATCGCAGCCCGCTTCCCGCTCGAATTCGCAGCCTGGCAGGCGCGCGACGTCGACGGCGTGCTGCCACCGGGAACCAACCAGGGGGAGAGCTTCCGCCAGTTCTACGAGCGGGCGGTCGGCGCGATCCTGGCGCACGCACAAGCGCATCCGGGCAAGACGATTGCACTGGTGGCGCACGGCGGCGTGCTGGAATGCGCCTACCGCGCGGCGCTCGGCCTGTCGCTGGAAACACCGCGCGACTTCAAGGTGCTCAATGCGAGCGTGAACCGGTTTGTGGTGGAGGAGGGCGGGCTGAAGTTGGTGAGCTGGGGAGAGGTGGGGCATCTCCGGCCGGCGGTGTTGGATGATTTGACGTAGGGGGCTTTGGTGGGGAAATTGGATCCCGGCCTGCGCCGGGATGACGGTCCTCAGGCTATAGGTTGAAACATAGATTACGGCAGTTCATGCGTTAGCCTCAAAACGTCGTTCCGGCGAAGGCCGAAGTGATGCCGCCGGCATCACTTCGCCCAATTCCGTCGCCTGCCGTTAGCTCATCCTTGAACCTGAAACTGCACCGCCTACCCCCACTTCCCCCACCTGCCAATATCACACACGCAACAACCCCCAAAAATTCTGCCGCTATTTTGAGCAGCGAATGAGGTAAAATAATAGGTTCCCCGAGAAACTTTAGAGACTTTTCCGCTGTGCAAATCGGTCCATACACCCTGCGTAACAATGTCTTCGTCGCCCCCATGGCCGGGGTGACCGACCGTCCGTTCCGCCAGTTGTGCAAGCAGCTGGGCGCCGGCTACGCCGTGTCCGAAATGGCGGCGTCGAACCCGCGCCTGTGGGCCAGCGAAAAGACCTCGCGCCGCACCGACCACACTGGGGAAATGGAGCCGAAGGCAGTCCAGATCGCCGGCGCCGATCCGAAGGACCTGGCTGATTGCGCCAGGTTCAACGTCGAGCGCGGCGCCCAGATCATCGACATCAACATGGGTTGCCCGGTGAAGAAGGTGTGCAACAGCTGGTGTGGCTCCGCCCTGCTGCAGCACGAAGACCTGGTCGAGCGCATCCTGCATGCCGTCGTCGAAGCGGTGGACGTGCCGGTGACGCTGAAGTTCCGCACCGGCTGGGATCGCCAGAACAAGAATGCCCTGACCATTGCCCGCATGGCGGAACAGGCCGGCATCCAGATGCTGACCCTGCATGGCCGCACCCGCGCCGACGGCTACAAGGGCGAGGCCGAATACGACACCATCCGCGCCGTCAAGGCGGCGGTGGGCATCCCGGTGGTCGCCAACGGCGATATCACGACCCCGGAAAAGGCGAAGTTCGTGCTCGACTACACTGGCGCCGACGCCGTGATGATCGGCCGCGCCGCCCAGGGCCGCCCCTGGATCTGCCGCGAGATCGACCATTTCCTGCGCACAGGTGAGTACTTGCCGGCGCCGATGGTCGAAGAAGTACGCGGCCTGATGAACGAACACCTGCCGGCGCATTACGCCTTCTATGGCGAATACGTCGGCGTGCGCACCGCCCGTAAGCACATCGGGTGGTATGTGCAGGACTTGCCGGGCGGGGAAGAGTTCCGCCAGCGTATGAACCTGCTGGAATCGACCGCCGAGCAGCTGGCGGCGGTCGACGCGTTTTTCAAATCGCAACTCCGTCATGGCGAGCGGTTACAATACCGGCCCGCGCATCAGGTCGACGAGGCGATGGCGGCATAAAGCACGACATAAGAATCAGAACATACGGGGACACGTTGCGTCAGCAGCGAGCAATCATTAACCAGGATAAAGCAGCAGAGAACATGAGCAAAGAAAGTATCCAGGAAGTCGTCCAGAAAAGCCTCGAGGACTATTTCAACGATCTGGGCGAGCAGAAACCGACGAACATCTACGACATGATGGTCCTGACGGTGGAAAAACCGGTCCTTGAAGTGGTCATGACGCGCGCCGACGGCAACCAGTCGCACGCGGCGCAGATGCTGGGCATCAACCGGAATACTTTGCGCAAGAAGCTGCAGGAGCACGGTCTCTTGTAACAGACCGCATGGCGATGGCCGTGCGTCTGGGGCGCGGCCGGTACGCCGTCCGTCCGCCCCGACGCCAGAATTCTCAACAACAGGCCTCACCATGATCAAACAAGCACTGATTTCCGTTTCCGACAAAACCGGCGTCCTCGATTTCGCGAAGGCGCTGTCGGCTCTCGGCGTCAACATCCTGTCCACCGGCGGCACCGCAAAGCTGCTGCAGGAAAATGGCGTGCAAGTGACTGAAGTCGCCGACTACACCGGTTTCCCGGAAATGCTCGACGGCCGGGTCAAGACCCTGCACCCGAAGGTCCACGGCGGTATCCTGGCCCGCCGCGACTTGCCGGAGCACGTGGCCAAGCTGGAAGAGCACGGCATCCCGCAGATCGACATGGTCGTGGTGAACCTGTACCCGTTCCAGCAGACCGTCGCCAAGGAACAGTGCTCGCTGGAAGACGCGATCGAGAACATCGACATCGGCGGCCCGACCATGCTGCGCTCGGCCGCCAAGAACCACCGTGACGTGGTCGTGATCGTCGACCCGGCCGACTATGGCGTGGTGCTGGCCGAGATGAAGGGCACCGGTACCGCGGCCGGCCCGGTGAGCTATGAAACCAAGTTCCGCCTCGCCAAGAAAGTCTTCGCGCACACGGCGCAATACGACGGCGCAATCACCAATTACCTGACCAGCCTTGGCGAAGACCGCCAGCACGCGACCCGCTCCAGCTATCCGCAGACCCTGAACGTGAGCTTCGAGAAGGTCCAGGACATGCGCTACGGTGAAAACCCGCACCAGGGCGCCGCCTTCTACCGCGACCTGGTCGCGACCCCGGGCGCGCTGGCCAACTACCGACAGCTGCAGGGCAAGGAACTGTCGTACAACAACATCGCCGATGCCGACGCGGCCTGGGAATGCGTCAAGTCGCTGGGCGGCTTGGGCCAGCCGGCCGGCTGCGTGATCGTCAAGCACGCCAACCCCTGCGGCGTGGCGATCGGCGTCGATGCGCTGGACGCCTATTCGCGCGCGCTGCAGACTGACCCGACCTCGGCCTTCGGCGGCATCATTGCCTTCAACGTCGAAGTCGACGCTAGGGCTGCCGAAGCCGTAGCCAAGCTGTTCGTGGAAGTGCTGATCGCTCCAGGCTTCACCGCCGAGGCGCGCCAGATCATGTCGGCCAAGCAGAACGTGCGCCTGCTCGAGATCCCGCTGGGCGAGGGCCAGAACGCCTATGACCTCAAGCGCGTCGGCGGCGGCGTGCTGGTGCAGGCGCCGGATGCGAAAAACGTCGGCCTGGGTGAACTGCGCGTGGTCAGCAAGAAGCAGCCGACCCAGCAGCAGCTGCAGGACCTGATGTTCGCCTGGCGCGTGGCCAAGTTCGTCAAGTCGAACGCCATCGTGTTCTGCGCCAACGGCATGACCCTGGGCGTGGGTGCAGGCCAGATGAGCCGCATCGACTCGGCGCGCATTGCCTCGATCAAGGCGCAGAACGCCGGCCTGTCCCTGAGCGGTTCGGCGGTGGCCTCGGATGCCTTCTTCCCGTTCCGCGACGGCCTGGACGTGGTGGTGGATGCGGGCGCGACCTGCGTGATCCACCCGGGCGGCTCGATGCGTGACCAGGAAGTGATCGATGCGGCGGATGAGCGCGGCGTTGTGATGCTGTACACCGGCACCCGTCACTTCCGTCACTGATCTACGTAAACTTGGGTCTCGGCCTGCGCCGGGACGACGTTGTTTGAGTTAACCTTTAGCCCAAAGACCGTCGTTCCGGCGAAGGCCGGAACCCAGTTTCGTCGCGTACCACAAACGCATCACTGTGTTTTTGCACAGTATTTTTCCCACGAACACCCTCCAGCCGTATATCATTCCGCAATGATTATTCTCGGCATCGACCCGGGCCTGCGTACGACGGGGTTCGGCGTCATTGAAAAACACGGCAGCAAACTGCGCTACATCGCGTCCGGCACCATCAAGACCGGGCTGGAAGGGGCATTGCCTCCGCGCCTGAAGGTGATCCTGAACGGCGTGGGCGAGATCGTCTCGGCCTACCAGCCCACCTGCGCGGCCATCGAAAAAGTCTTTGTGAACGTCAACCCGCAATCCACGCTGCTGCTGGGCCAGGCGCGCGGCGCCGCCATCACAGCGCTGGTAGGGGCCGATCTCGACGTCGCCGAATACACGGCGGTGCAGGTCAAGCAGGCGGTGGTCGGCACCGGCAAGGCCGCCAAGGCGCAGGTGCAGGACATGGTGGCGCGCCTGCTGAAATTGCCGGGCCTGCCCGGCACCGACGCCGCCGACGCGCTCGGTGTGGCGATCTGCCACGCCCACAGCGTCGACACGCTGGCCCTGGTCGGCGCGCTGTCGCCGTCGGCGCCGGCGCTGCGCATGAAACGCAGCCGCCTCGTTTAAGAACAATAGGAAACCACATGATCGGTCGTCTCTCCGGAACCCTGCTCGAAAAAGCGCCGCCCCACGTGCTGGTGGACTGCAACGGCGTCGGCTATGAAGTCGACGTGCCGATGAGCACCTTCTACAACCTGCCGCATACCGGCGAAAAAGTGGTGCTGTTCACCCACCTCGTGGTGCGCGAGGACGCCCACCTGCTGTTCGGCTTCGGCACCGCGTCCGAGCGCGCGCTGTTCCGCCAGCTGATCAAGATCACCGGCATCGGTGCGCGCATGGCGCTGTCGATCCTGTCGGGCATGTCGGTGGCCGACCTGTCGCAGGCCGTCACGCTGCAGGAAACCGGCCGCCTCGTGAAGATTCCCGGCATCGGCAAGAAGACCGCGGAACGCCTGCTGCTGGAACTGAAGGGCAAGCTGGGCGCCGACATCGGCGTGGTCGGCGGGGCAGCGCGCGACGACGCCCAGGCCGACGTGCTCAATGCGCTGCTCGCATTGGGGTATTCTGACAAGGAAGCGCTCCTCGCGATCAAGAACATGCCGGCCGGATCGAGCGTGTCTGACGGCATCAAGTTCGCACTCAAGGCCCTGTCGAAAGCATAAGCATGAGCATCCAGACCGACAATTTCACCGAGCACCGCGTGATCGACGCGGCTCCGGCCTCGCCCAACGAGGAGGCGATCGAACGCGCCTTGCGTCCCAAGCAGCTGGACGAATACGTCGGCCAGTCCAAGATTCGCGACCAGCTCGAAATCTTCATCAGCGCCGCCCGCAAGCGCCGCGAAGCGCTCGACCACACGCTGCTGTTCGGGCCACCGGGCTTGGGTAAAACCACGCTGGCGCACATCATCGCGCGCGAGATGGGCGTCAACCTGCGCCAGACCTCCGGCCCGGTGCTGGAGCGTCCGGGCGACCTGGCCGCGCTGCTCACCAATCTCGAGCCGAACGACGTGCTGTTCATCGACGAGATCCACCGCCTGTCGCCGGTGGTCGAAGAGATCCTGTACCCGGCGCTCGAGGACTACCAGATCGACATCATGATCGGCGAGGGCCCCGCCGCGCGTTCCGTGAAGCTGGACCTGCAGCCCTTCACCCTGGTCGGCGCCACCACCCGTGCCGGCATGCTGACCAACCCGCTGCGCGACCGCTTCGGCATCGTCGCGCGCCTCGAGTTCTACAACGTCGAGGAACTGACCAAGATCGTCACCCGCAGCGCCGCGCTGCTCGAAGCGCCGATCAACGAAGCCGGCGCGCGCGAAGTGGCCAAGCGCGCCCGCGGCACGCCGCGTATCGCCAACCGCCTGCTGCGCCGCGTGCGCGACTACGCGGAAGTAAAGGGGACCGGCGAGATCACCGTCGAGATGGCCGACCGCGCCCTGAAGATGCTGGATGTCGACACGGTCGGCTTCGATGTGATGGACCGCAAGCTGCTGGAGGCGGTGCTGTTCAAGTTCGCCGGCGGCCCGGTGGGCATCGGCAACCTGGCGGCGGCGATCGGCGAAGCGGCCGACACCATCGAGGACGTGCTGGAACCTTATCTGATCCAGCAGGGGTATTTGCAGCGCACGCCGCGCGGGCGTATCGCGACGCCGCTGGCGTATCAGCACTTCGGCGTCACCGCGCCGCGTATCAGTCCGACGGGCGATTTGTGGGACAACCTGCCGCCTGCTTGACGAGGCGCCTGTCAGCTTAGTCGGGAGCCGACACCAGGAGGTCGGCAACGACGTCACCCCGCAGCGGGCCATCGACGAGTTCAGCGCATTCACGCATCCGGTTGCGCAGCTCGACCATGCGTGGGCTTGGCTCGGCTTGTGCAGCCCAGGCGAGTTCGGACGGCCATTGGGCATACGCGAAATAGTGGCCATCGGCGCACCGATGCAGGCGCGACCCTAGCCCGCCTCGCTCGTCGCGTACAAGCTTGGTGAGTTCCAGCCAGGCCTGTTCGAAGTCTCGCTCATGGCCAGAGGCTACTTTCCATCTAAAGTAAATCGCGTGCATAAGATCCTTTCGGGCGCGGCCAGATTCGATGCCAGTCGACAGGAGAGTCGATCAACTCCTTTGTAGTGATGAAGGAATTTGTAAGCTAGCCAACGCACGTTGAGCCGCCAACGCAGCTACACTGATCATTCCTGTTCACCGCAAGCCTGCCGACGCTATTGCACCAGCAACTTCTTACGGAAACCGATCATGCACCCCACCTGCTCGCGCAACTGCCGCACCTGGCACACTCACCGTATTCTACCCATCCTGCTGGCCTGCCTGTCGGCTCTGACGCTGCTGTCATCCGCTAGTATCGATGCCGTCGCACAATCAGAGACCACCGATACGCGCTATGAACGGATCGAACCCAGCCCTGACGGCATCGGCAAGCGCTACATGGGCCGCGAGATCGCTGGCGTGATGGGATGGGAGGGCGCGCAATGGCTCGAGCGCCAAAGCCGCGCACGCGAGGAGCGTCCGGAATTGCTTTTGCGGGAACTGGCGCTGGCGCCCGGCATGACGGTGGCCGACATCGGCGCCGGCACTGGCTACTACACCTGGCAGTTGGCAAAGAAGGTCGAGCCCGGAGGACGTGTCTATGCAGTCGACGTGCAGCCGGAAATGATCGGCATGCTCGACAAGCAGATGGCAAAGCGCGGCGTGCGCAACGTGGTCTCGGTGTTGGGCAGCGAAACCAGCGTTAAACTGCCGCCAGCCAGCGTCGACTTGGCCATCATGGTCGATGTCTATCATGAACTCGCCTATCCCTCGGAAGTCCTCGACAGCATCGTCGGCGCCCTCAAGCCGGGCGGGCGCGTGGTCTTCGTCGAATACCGTGCCGAGGATCCGGCAGTCGCGATCAAGCCGCTGCATAAGATGAGCGAGCAGCAGGTACGACGTGAAGCCACTGCGCATGGCCTGAAGTGGGAACGCAGCGTCAAGTCGCTTCCAATGCAGCATGCGATCGTGTTTCGCAAGCCCTGAGCAGATTTTCTTGCCGTTGGTATCGATGAGTAGCGGTTCGGGGGGTAAAGCGGCAGACCGTCTGGACAGCCAGATGTTGACCCAAAGCAGACCTTAAAGACCGAGAAGAGTTTGTGCTTCAGCGGCCCAATCGATGTTGTCATTCATAGCGAAGTTGAGGAAGTCAGCGATCGACGAGTCGGACAAGATGCGCTCTATCAGGCCATTGATCCGCTCAGGAAGATCAGATGGGACGTCGTTATCGCCCTGAATGCCAAATGCAGGGTACGAACCTAGATACTCAACCTTGATAACCTCAATTTTCAGCGCCGGAAAATCGTCTTTCAGTGCGTCAGAAAGTTGATATCGTAGCCATGTCAACAATGCTAACAGCATCGCACGATTCTTTACGTTCCCGAGCCATTCCCCTATTGAAGGCGGTTCAACAATTGTGTATCCGATTTCACTCATCTGTCGATCCCTAAGTAAGCTTGGACGAACAACCGCTTCTGGCCGAGTACTGCCTGTCACGACCTACAGTTCTCGACTGCACGCGGAAGCTGTCGCATTTCAAAAGCGGTCGCTCAACGATATATTAAGCGGCGTGGTATGCGACGGTTTCCGAAATCAAGCTAGGCATCATTCAGATTTACCTTTGACATCGGAACTGCCGACTCCATGACCAAACGAAGCGCAAGGCATGGGTCGAGCGTCGCTCTTCCCATAACGATGACCTCCTGGATGGATAGGCTCAGCAAAACAGGCCAGTGTTCGGGATTGGGGCAGAACTTGACGATAAGAGGCTTCAGCGCCGGCCAAAGGGTGTGGATATAGTTGAGTGGAAGATCATGTGGTGTGTGCTGATCGGGCACACGTGGCACCCCAAACGCCTGTGTTCCGACCACTGCCGAGGCGTGCTTGAATATGTCCGCGACATCGGGGAGAGTCCCGCAGCCCGCCTGTTGTGCGCCGCCACCGGCGATATTCCAAACGGAATATTGAGACTCGGCTAGCAGTTTGTTCAGGTCGTCACCAAAAAAGTAGATCTTGCCGTCCTTCGTCTCCACGGAAGTGAGCAGGCCAACTTCCGGCAAACCGCGCGCAACGGCTTGCGCCCGGACAGCAGCTTGACACGAGTAACCTGCAAGAGCACCGAGAGCGCAGAGTAATGATTCGATATGGACGCCGCGCTCGGTTTTCATCGCGCCGAGTAAGCGTTGAGTGAGCTCCTTACTACCAATTTTTGCGCCGATGAGGGGATCTGCTTTACTGCGTTCGGCAATCTGCCGCAGCAACGCTTGCTCGGCAGCATCGGGAATGGGTTGAGCATTGACTTGAGCTGCAGTAGATATCCCAAAGAGTGTTAATAGCTGCTTCAGCATTGATCGTCTCGCTATCGAAAAAGATTGTGATGGTGTGAAAGGGGGAGATCTTATGTCTGCTACAGGCTGCGCATTCAATCGGTGCACGCAACACACTGTTCAGGCAATCGGCAGCGCGGAGCGGGCTTGGCACAGTTCATCGTGTAGCTGCTGCACTGCAAGTGCAGCAGGCGCGCTGACGCCGCCGCCGATCGACTCCATGAAGCGGCAGGCAGCGAAGCCGGTGGCCACTTGGTCATAGTGAGCAAGCCACGCTCGTCGCTGCGGCAGCCGCTCAGGAGAAACCGGCCAGACGCCGGGCCGTGGGGTGAGCCGGCCTTCAATCCCGATGCGCCAGGGTTTGGCCGAGACGCGCGCCCTGAAGCAGTGCTGGTTCAGGCACATGGCCACGTACACGGGATCGGTGCCCAATTCACGGAAGCACTCGGCCACCTCGGGCTCCAGCGGATCAAACAGGCGGTGGGTAGCAAGCAGGCGCAATCCGGCCGGCGTACGGTAGACATGGACCAACCAGTCGGGACGCGTGCTCATGAAGCGCTGAACGCGCGCGCGGGCGATTTTCTCCGGCCCGCCGCCGGTCCGCACCCCAATGCGGTGGATAAGGTTCGCGATCGCGGATGAAAGCGACAGCGTCAGCAGCGCGGCGATCACACCCGCTATCCACAACATGCGGGTGCTTTCGCCGCTCGCCGCCAGGCGATATACCACACCCGCACAGACCGCGAGCAGGACCAGTGCGATGCCGCCGACCATGCGCAAACTGGCGCCGGCAGGGAAATCGATATCGGCAAACAGCACGCCTGGCGTATTCAGGCAGCGCGCGCCGTATGAGTTGCGGGTGATGACGGTGTCGCCGATGCGGTCGACCACTTCTTCCCGGATCGGGAGCCCATCGCCGCCGTTGTATGGCACCTTGCGCTCGCGCCGCGGCAAGGGCTCGCCGGAGACGGCACGCGCAAGCGCTTCGTCGACGCGTGCCTGTGCATTGCGTTGTGCGTCCTCTTCGCTGGCGTCGGACCAGCCGAAACGCCTGATCGTGATCTGCTTTCCTTTACGGCGATACTGGGCCCTCGCTTCAGCCCAGAAACTGGGGACGACCATCATTCGCTGAAGTGGCCCGATGCGGGCCAGCCGATCCTCGCTGCACGGCGCAGGCTGGCCTTGACCACCATGCGGTGGAAGGGGGCGATCACGAACAGATAGGTCCGTCCCAGCAGGTTGTGGCAGTGGACCACCGTGGTCACCGTCAGGTCTTGCGCACCGCACAGGATGGACACCCGGAAGTCGAGGTGCCGGTCGTCCTCGCCCAGCACGATCTCGTTCTCGCACCTGGTGTAGATGCGGAAGATGCCGACCCGCTCGTTCTTCTCCCTGCCGGCCAGCTGCGCCAGCTGGCGCGCTGTTTTCAGGCCGAAGCAGGCGACGATGGTGTCGCGTAGGCCTGTGAGCCAATCGACCCAGCCCGGCTGGTGCGCGACGATGAAGCGGGCCAGGGTTTCCGGGTCGCGCGTTGCGCCGGCGGGAAGCGGGATCGCGAAGGCGTCGGCCAGATGGACCGGTTCATCGATCCAGGTGACGCCCGACTGCGGCAGTGATACCGGCACGGCGACGGTGGATTCGACAGGCATGGGGCAGCTCCAAGTGAGGTTCAGCGCCTGCAGTATGGAGCGGGGACGGCTGATGATCAATGCGTCCTGCATCGCCTGCGCTTTTTCTCATGAGCAGGACGAGGACGCGGTCGAATCAGTGCGCGCGCCGGTAGTGCATGGCGACCGCGCCGTTGCGCAGTGGTGTCGCCGAGACCAGCTCGAGCTGTCGCGTGCCGGGCAGTCCGCCTGCGTACAGGGTAGGGCCATGGCCGGCGATCCTGGGGTGGACGAGCAGCCTGTACTCGTCGATCAGGTCCAGCCGCTCCAGCTCGGTCGCGAGCTTGCCGCTACCGAGCAGCACGCCATTCGGTGTCGCGTCCTTGAGCTGTTGTATGCCCGATCGCAGCTCGCCGACGATGTGGTGACTGTTTGTCCAGGGGAAGTCCGTTCGTGTCGAGGACACCACATACTTTGGCTTGGCCTCCAGCTTCAGCGCCCACTCGCGCATCGCAGGCGGCGCCTCGGTAGCGCCGCGGGCGACCATTGGCCAGTAGCTCTCCATCATCTCGTAGGTGACGCGGCCCCACAGCATTGCCCCGCTTTCGTCCATGAGGCGGGTGAAGAAGGCGTGTGTTTCGTCGTCGGCGATGCCTTCCTGGTGGTCGACGCAGCCGTCCAGGGTAAGGTTGATACTGAAGATTAAGCGTCCCAACAGATCCTCCGTTTGCGTTACGTGACGGGCAAGCCGCCGTCCAGGCATGCGTCCACCTCAGTTGAAGCAGTCAATCCCTGTCAGGCGCTCCCAAGGGGAAGTAATGCCTGAATGGCCGACCTCCATTCACGGCGCGCGCAAACGAGGGGCGCGCCAGCAAACGCGCCCGGTACGCACGTACTTCCGGATAGGCCGCACTGATCGGATGGGTCCAGTCAGCATAGAACAGGGACGGGGCTGCGGCACAATCTGCGAGAGTAAAATTGGCGCCGGCTACCCAGGGGGCCTTGTTCCTGATCAGGTGGGCCTCGAGCCATGCGTAGGCCAGTTCCAGTTTTTCTGCCGCATGGGTGTGCGCTTCCTGTTTTTTGAGGGCATCGCCGCTCAATGCGCCGCCCACCGCATGCTGCACCAGAGCGATGACGTGCAGGTCGAAGAAGCGGTCGAGAAAGCGCACGTTCAGCGCATCCAGCGGATCTTCCGGCAGCAGCGGGACAGCGCCCGGGTAGGCAAGCTGCAGGTATTCGACAATCACGCTGGCCTCGACGATGCTACGGTCGGCGTCTACCAGCAATGGAAACGTGCGCAGTGGCCAGCGCTCCAGCCAGTCGGCAGTGTGTTGCGCATGGTTCGGCGCATTGTCATCGAGCGATAAAAGAGAATGAGGAACATCGTTTTCGAATAGCGCAACGAGCACCTTTTGGGTGTATGAGGAGAACGGATGACCGTAAAGCAAAAGCGACATGGGATGTCCCTCTACAGAGTATGATGCTTGGGTGAGTTCAACCGATTGCATATTGCAAGTGGTTGAACTCTACGCTGCGGCGCTGTGGAAGGCAATATTAATTTGGAGAGATATCGATGCCGCAAAAAGGTCGCTCAGCTTGCCCGATCAACCTGGCACTGGAACAGTTGGGTGATCACTGGACCTTGATCGTCATCCGGGACCTCATGTTCGGAAACCGGCGTACCTATGGCGACCTGCTGGCGAACAGCGAAGAAGGGATCGCCTCGAACATCCTGGCGGATCGTCTCAAACGTCTGGTCGCCGCCGGCTTGCTGAGCAAGGCACCGGACCCGCAACATCGTCAGAAAGCCATCTATTCGCTCACGGAGCCCAGCATCCAGCTGGTGCCGCTGCTTGCGCACCTGGGATCCTGGGGCCGCCGCCACACGGCACCAAGCAAGGAACTCTCTGTGCGCGCCGAGCTGCTGGAAGCAGGCGGCCCAGCGCTGTGGGACGCATTCATGGAAGAGTTGCGCTACCTGCACCTGGGCGCACAGGCACCCGAGCGCTCGGTCTTCAAGGAACTTCAGGCGGCGTACGAACAAGCCATGCGTGACGGGCCGGCGCCAGGACAGGGGACAGCACCCTCCCCATAAGGGCATGACAATTGTCATGACAAACTGATGGCGCCTGCTTCTACAGGCGCCATCGCCGTTCTCGCATACTGGCTTCACACCAACCAATGCGAGGAACGCATGAAGCCCACCGCCCTGAAAGTCCTGTCCGTCGCCGCAAGCCTCCTGCTGGCAGCGTCCGCAAATTCGGCCAACGCCGCGCCCACCCTGGTGCAGGACGTGCGCGTCTTCGACGGCGAGCGCGTGCACGAGCGCCGCTCGGTCCTGTTCGATAACGGCGTCATCGTTGACGCCGACTTCAAGGGCAAGGCGCCGCAGGGCGCCCGCGTGGTCAGCGGCACCGGCCGCACCCTGCTGCCGGGCCTGATCGACGCCCACACCCACGCCTTCCGCTTCCACGAACTGCCGGTGCTGTTCGGCGTGACCACCCAGATCGACATGTTCACCGACGTGCCGACCCTGAAGAAGGCCAAGCTCGAGATGGCACATGGCGGCAACAGCCGCCGCGCCGACCTGTTCTCAGCCGGCACCCTGGTCACGGCGCCCGGTGGCCACGGCACCCAGTTCGGCATCGCGATCCCGACCATCACCAGGCCGGAAGAAGCGCAAGCCTTCGTGGACGCCCGCATTGCAGAAGGCTCGGACTTCATCAAGATCGTGATGGAAGGCGGCTATGGCTACAAATCGCTCGACCTGGCCACGGTGAAGGCGGTGATCGACGCGGCGCACAAGCGCGGCAAGCTGGCCGTAGTCCACATCAGCAACGAGAAGGATGCGCGCGCCGTGCTGGAGGCGGGCGCAGATGGGCTGGTGCACCTGTTTGCGGCTGGTTCCGCCGATGCTGAAGGGCTGGCCAGGCTGGCGCGCTCTAAGGGCGCCTTCGTGATTCCGACCTTCGCGGTACTCGAGAGCATGGCCAACTTCCGCGGCGACGACCTGCTGGCCAACCCGTCCTTCGCTGCGCTGCTCGACAAGGATGGGCAGGCGCCGCTCAAGGCCAGGTACGGCAATGAAGCAAAACCGGCGCTGCTGGTGGCGCCGAAAGCCGTCACCGCCGCGATGGTGAAGGCGGGCGTGCCGGTGCTGGCCGGGACCGATGCCGGCAACCCGGGCACCCAGTATGGCGTCAGCATGCACCGCGAACTGGCGGCCCTGGTCGAGGCGGGAATGACGCCCTCGCAGGCGCTCACCGCCGCCACCAGCGCGCCGGCCGGGGCCTTCAAGCTGGGCCAGCGCGGCCGCATCGCCAAGGGCTACAAGGCGGACCTTCTGCTGGTCGAGGGTAATCCCACCGCCGACATCCTGGCCACTCGCCGGATTGTCGAAGTATGGAAGGATGGCGAGAGTGCGAATGGCCTGGTCGATGCCCAGCGCCGCCAGGTGGCCAAGGCCGCCCAGGAAGCGCAGGGAAGCAATCCCATTGCGCTGCCGCCGGATGGCCGTATCAGCCAGTTCAGCGAGAAGCGCCTGGCCAGCCCGATCGGCATCGGTTGGGGACCGTCCACCGACAGCTTCGCCGGCGGTAAGTCGACCGTGAAGCTGGCGCCGCAGCCGGCCCTGCCGGACGGCCAGGTGCCGCTCGCGATCAGTGCGACGGTTGCGCCGGGCCTGCCCTTCGCCTGGTCGGGCGTGGCTTTCATGCCGGGCGCCCAGCCGATGCAGCCGGTCAACCTGAGCGCGGCGAAGACCGTGCGTTTCAAGGTGCGCGGCGACGGCAAGACCTACCAGATGATGGCGATGTCGCAGGGCGTGCAGATGCCCGGTGCGAAGAGTTTTACCGCAGGCCCGGAGTGGACCGAGGTCAGCGTCCCTTTTAGTGACCTCAAAGGCATCGATCCGGCGGCCATCACCATGTTAGGATTCAACGCCGGCCCGCAGCCGGGCGACTACCGCTTCGAGATCGCCGACGTGCGCCTGCTGCCGTAACAAGACGAAGACGACGATGAAGAAGATCATGGGGATGCTGAAGGGACCGTGGGTGCCGCCGGAGCAGGGCAGGATGCCTTATTTCTGGCTCCTGAGCCTCGGCTACATGGGCTGGAAGTACGCCTACATCACGCCCGGGCCGCTGGAACTGGCGATGCTGATCCTGACGCTGGGGGTGTTCGTGCCCCTGTACTTCGCCAGCTACTGGGCGCGCGGCTGGCAGGTCTATGCCTGCATGCTCGCGGGCTGTCTGATCGGCACGGCCTGGGTGCGGTGGAATCCGGGTGCGGCCACCTTCTTCATCTTCGCCTGCGCCATGGCGGCCGGCATCGACCGCATGAAGCAGGCGATGCTGGCGATCGGCGCTATCGTCGTCTGCGCGCTGCTCGCCTCGCTACAGATTAAAGAGACGCGCTTCATGTTCCTGATGCCGATCCTGACCATCAGCCTGCCGGTGGGCTTCGGCTCAGTGATGGATGCGCGCCTGCGCCGTTCGCGCCAGCAGCTGATGCGCAAGCAGGAAGAGGTCGAGCACATGGCCACCATCGCCGAGCGCGAACGCATCTCGCGCGACCTGCACGACCTGCTGGGCCATTCGCTGTCGCTGATTGCGCTGAAGGCCGAGCTGGCGCGTAAACTCGTGCACCGCGATGCCGATGCCTGCGCGCGCGAAGTCGGCGACATCGAAGCCAGCGCGCGCCAGGCGCTGGCCGAGGTGCGCGCCGCCGTCACCGGCTACCGCGAAAAAGGGCTGGCCAGCGCGCTGGCAAGCGCACGCGCCAGCCTGGCGGCGGCCGACGTCCGGCTGGAAGAGAAAGTCGAGCGCATCGAGCTGGCGCCGGCTGCCGAGAACGTGGTGGCGCTGGCCCTGCGCGAAGCCGTGACCAATGTGGTGCGCCACGCGGGCGCGAGCCGCTGCAGCGTCTCGCTGTCACTGGAGCACGGCGTGGCGGTGCTGCGCATCCTTGATGACGGCAAGGCGCGCAGCGAGGCCGATATCCGCCACGGCAACGGCCTGTCCGGCATGCGCGAGCGCGTCGCCTCGGTCGGCGGCAGGCTGGCCTTGCGTGCGCGCGCCGGCCTCGAACTCGAACTGCGCATTCCCACCGGAGCCACGTCATGATCCGCATCCTGCTGGCCGAAGACCAGACCCTCGTCCTCGGCGCAATGGCCGCGCTGCTGAGGCTCGAGCCCGACTTCGAAGTCGCCGGCGCCGCCACCAACGGGCGCGAAGCGTTCGACATGTGCGAGCGCCTGCAGCCCGACATCGTCCTGACCGACATCGAGATGCCCCTGATGACGGGGCTGGAGCTGGCGACCCAGCTGAAGGAGCGCCGCCTGGGGGCGAAGGTGATCGTGGTGACCACCTTCGGGCGCAGCGGCTACCTGCGGCGCGCCATGGAGGCCGGCGTGCGCGGTTACCTGCTCAAGGACGCCCCGGTCGACGCCCTGGCGGCGGCGATCCGCGCCGTGCATGGCGGCGGGCGGGCGATCGCGCCCGAACTGGCAATGGAAAGCTGGAGCGGCGGGGCAGACCCGCTGACCGAGCGCGAACGCCAGGTGCTGCGCCTGGCCGGGGAAGGCAAGAGCAGCGGCGACATCGCGCGCCAGGTACACCTGTCGGAAGGGACGGTGCGCAACTACCTGTCCGAGGCGATCAGCAAGCTCAACGCCGCCAACCGGGTCGAGGCCTACCGCATGGCGCGCGACGCCGGCTGGCTGTAGGCTTGCGCGCGGCGGCTGCTCTTCGGCTTCGGGGTGTGCGTCAGGGGATAGATGAAGCTCATGTACAGCACCAGGGTGAACACCATCAGGAAGCCGCACACCCGCAGCAGCATCGGATGGCCGCCATGCCAGACCACGGTGGCGCTGGCGCCGAAGGGCACCATCATCAGCAGCGGAGCGAGGGAACGCAGCGGCGGAGAGCGGCGCATGCGGTGGCCCGCCAGACCGATCACGAAGTAGCCGCCGGCCGCGAGCAGCATCCCGCCCAGCATGACGAAGGGTTCGGCGATATCCGGCAGCAGGTGGGAGATGCGGCGCAGCAGCAGGGGTGGATGGACCAGGGCGAGCACGCCGGCGAACAGGCTGAGCAGGCGCAGGTAGCGGAGCAGCCGGCCTCGCACCACGGGGCGCGCAGCGTTGATGGGACCTGGGGCACTGGTCGGTATGCTCATCGGGGATCTGGCTATGGGCCGTTGATGGCCCCGACGATAGCACAGCGCGCCTGCCGAAGACGGCGGCCTGTTTTGCCGTGCGCGTGTTTACAGGTGATGCAGAACCGGCGGGCGGTGCTGGCGCTTTTCGCGCGCCCGCACCCGGCTCGGGCTGGGTTCCTGCAGCACCAGGAAGGCCAGCACCAGCGCGACCAGCAGGGTAAAGCAGAGCAATGCGCCGCTCATCCACAGGGCCAGCGGCTCGGCGCTGTGCCACATGGTCGCCATCCCGGCCACGAAGGCGGCCCCCAGCAGCAGGGCGCACAGGCGGCCCAGCGCCGGCGAGCGCTTGATGCGGTGGATGGTCATGCCGACGATGAAGAAGCTCGACGCGGCCAGCAGCAAGGCCGCCAGCAGGGTGACGGAACGCGACAGCTCGAACAGGCCGGCGCCTTTCGGGAACAGCATGGCCGGTGGCGCCACCAGCACCAGGATGCCGGCGGCAAGGCAGGCGAGACGCAAGAAAATCATGGTTTCCTCGTTACAAATCGTTGTGCATACAACTCAGCAGTAACGAGAAGATAGCGAAATTACAATCCTGGTGGCGCGCGAATGGAAGAGTCAGTGGCTGACGCTGTTCGAGAACAGGTTGATGACCGCGACGCCCGCGATGATCAGCGCCAGGCCGGCGATGGCAGGCAGGTCGAGGCGCTGCCCGTAGACGGCCCAGCTGATCAGGGAAATCAGGACGATGCCGACGCCCGACCAGATCGCATAGGCGATGCCGGTGGGGAGTATCCGCAGACTGAAGGTCAGCAGGTAGAAGGAGAGGGCGTAGCAGCCCACCGTGACCAGGCTGGGCAGCGGTTTGGTAAAGCTGTCGGAGGCCTTGAGCGCGGTGGTGCCGATGACCTCGGCCACGATGGCGAAGGCAAGGAAGAGGTAGGCCTTGGCGGGCGACATACGAAAAAGCGGCCCGCAGGCCGCCTTGAAAGATTACTGCTCGCGCACCCAGGTCTGGGTACGGCCGAACATCGGCGCGCCGATGTAGCCGCGCACGTCGAGCTTGCTGCCATTGTCCTTCAGGCTCAGCTTGCTCTTGTAGGTCTTGCCCTTGGACGGATCGAGGATCTCGCCGCCGGTGTATTCGTTGCCGTCCTTCTTCAGGCCCCACAGGATGGTCATGCCGACGATCGGCTGGTCCTTGCGCGCGCCTTCGCAGGCGGTGCACTTCGGGTTCTGGTCCTGGTCGGCCGGGCGGAACAGCTTGTCGATCTTGCCGGTCAAAACACCGTTCTCTTCGGTGATGCGGACGAGGGACTTGGGTTTGCCGGTCTCATCGTCGATGGTTTTCCATACGCCCGCTGGCGAGGCGTTTTGCGCCCACGCTGCCGGCATCGCGAACATCATGGCGATCAGGCCTGCCTTCATCAGTTGTCGCATCTTGGGTCTCCAGAATCGTTATTGGTATGGCAGAGTGTAGCAAACCCGTCCAGACAAGTGGATAGTGGAATCCGAGGATTCCTTCCAATCGTCGCGGCAGGGCCAAGTTGACAATCCGCCGACACTTTGATGACATGTTAATTGTTTCCAAAGCGATACAATCCGCCATTTTTGACCGAGGAACCGCAGTGAAGAGCTTTTTCCGCTTGCCCCTGGTGCTGGGCGCCCTCCTGTCCGCCTCCACCGGCGCAGCCGAGGTGAAAGGCCTGAGCATGCAAGTGCATGAGCTGGCCACTCCCTTCGCGCAGGTGTGGGACCGCAACGCGGGCAAGCCGGACAGCGCGTTCGTGCAGGACTTCAAGACCACCATTGCATCGCGCTTCCCGGCCTTCTACGATGTGCAGCGCTTCGGGGGCAGGCGGACCGAGGCCCAGCACGACGGGGAAATCGCCAAAGCCCGTACCGAATTCCCGTCCATGCGAGCCGCCTATGACAGGAAGGTGGCGCGCTTCACCCAGGACCTGCCGGGCCATATCGCGAGCTTCCGCGCCACTTTCCCGGACTACGCGGCCAAGACCGACATCTGGTTCCTGCACTCGCTCGGCGAGATGGATGGCGGCACCCGTACATTCGACGGGAAAACCTATTTCATCTTCGGGGCCGACGCCATGGTCAAGTACCACGGGGATGGCGACGAAGCGGCCTTCTTCCACCATGAGCTGTTCCACGACTACCACAACATGAACTGCGCGAAGGAGCCGGTGTGGGTGGGATTGTGGAACGAAGGCCTGGCGACTTACGTGGCCAAGCGCATGAATCCGTCGGCGAACAACAGCGAACTGCTGCTCGACATTCCCCACAACCTGGTGGCTGACACGCGCAAGCAACTGGGCCGCGCCTTCGACGACCTGCACGGCAAGCTGGAGAGCGAGGACCAGACGCACTATGCGGGCCTGTTCCAGGGCCGGGGCGGCGACGGCACTGGCCTGCCGGCGCGGCGTGGCTGCTACCTGGGCTACCTGGTGGCGGAAGAGATCGGGAAAGGCATGAGCATGCAGCAGATGGCCAGGCTGGAGTGCGGGGCAGCGCACAAGGCGGTGGTGGGGGCAGTGGAGGCGCTGCGCAGCCAGCAAGCATCGACCGGAAAATAAGGCGTGGCGCGCCGGATTCAGGCCGGCGGCAGGAGACTCTTCAAGGCCTGGACGTAGGACGCGCGCGCGGTCTGCAGCACAGCAAGCTGCGCCTGCAGGCGGGCGAGTTCCTGGTCCACGAACTGGATGCTTTGTAACTGCACCTTCGCCTCCTGGGAGAGGCTGGCGACATCATAATCGGTGTTGTCGATCGTAATAGTTTTCACGGCTTGATCCTGGGTGGGTGATGGGTGGGTGTTGGCGGTGTGCTGCACCAGCCGCAGGTTCGCCTGCTGGACGTCCTGGACGACGCGCTTCAGAACATCAGGAGACTGGTGCCAGCGCCTGGCGCGCTGGCGGCTGCACTGCTGCAGGGCCTGCTCGCGCCCCTGCGCTGCGTCACGGGGCAAGGCATATCCGGCACTGCGCAGCGCCGTCGCGGCCTGCTCGAAAACGGCGTCCGGCATCGGCGCCTCGCGCAGCACCGCAGCGCTTGGCGCGAAGCCACCGGCGCGCGTCAGCGCCAGCATGTACTGGGCAGCGTCATGGATCTTGATGTGTCCGTTGGGCTTCACGTGGATGAGCGGGCAATGCGGGGCAAGCTCGGGCAAGAGGTGGTTCGCATACCAATGCCCTTCCCAATAGCCGGACCCGATCTGGCGGAAGTGGACGAAATCCCGGATCGGTACGAATTGCGCCTCGTCGAAAGGCAGGATTTCGACCTTCGGCTTGGTGATCGTCACGGTGTCGTTGGAGACGTCGACGTACAGGCTGCCGACCTGGAAGGCGTTCTGGAAGTATTGTTCGCGCAGCGCCCCCCAGGTCCGGCGCACGGTGCCGCCGGCAGCCTGGAAGGCTCGCAGCGCGCGCAATCCGGCGGCGGCCTGCTCGGGCAACTGCGACTCGTCAAGCGAGCGCAGGCGATCCTGCACAGCCAGGCTGATTTCCAGGCAATGCCCTAGTGGGTATGCCTTGCCCTGCTTGACAGGGCTCGCTCGCCCGAGTTCGGCGTCTACCTGCAGGCGAACGGCCAGCATGCAGGCGCCCAGTTCGGCAATGGCGGGCAAGAGGTACTGGGCGGTCAGCGTGGCCTCGCGGACTGGAGCGGCTACGCGGGGCTCGTTCGGCAGCAGGCGTCGCGCCAGCGGGCCGGGACGGCCAGGCGCGGCGCGTGGACCGGCGCCCGTATCGGAACTTGTCATTGAACGGGAACTGCTTGATTACATGACGCATGGTTCGTGCGGCAGGCATGCCCGCTGGACGAACCGGGGAGGCAAGGACGACGCCTCAGGCTGCCGGCAGCTTCGCCAGCTGTTCCTGCATCTTGGCCAGCGTCGCCGAGAAGTTCGCCACGCGTTCCTTTTCCTGCTCCACCACCGCGGCCGGAGCGCGCGCGACGAAGCTTTCGTTGGACAGCTTGCCGCTCGCCTTGGCGATCTCGCCCTGCAGGCGCGCGATCTCTTTCGACAGGCGCTCGCGTTCTGCGGCGACGTCGATCTCGACCTTCAGCATCAGCTTGGTAGTGCCGACGATCGACACGGCGGCCGGCGATTCCGGCAGGGCGTCGACGATCTGTACTTCGGCAAGCTTGCCCAGCGACTGGATGTAGGGCGCGAACACCGACATGCGGGCGCGGTCGTCATTGTTGCCCGGCTCGACGAACAGCGGCACGCGCACCGACGGCGACAGCGACATCTCGCCACGCAGGTTGCGGGTGGCGTCGATCAGTGCCTTGAGCTGCTCCATCCAGGCTTCCGCCTCTTCGCTGACGAAGTAGGTGTCGGCCAGTGGGTAAGGCTGCAGCATGATGCTGTCGCCGGTTTTGCCGGCCATCGGCGCGATCGCCTGCCACAGGGCTTCGGTCACGAACGGGATGATCGGATGCGCCAGGCGCAGCACCACTTCCAGCACGCGCAGCAGGGTGTGGCGGGTAGCGCGCTGCTGCGCTTCCGTGCCCTGCTGGACCGAGACCTTGGCCAGTTCCAGGTACCAGTCGCAGTATTCGTACCAGACGAAGTTGTAGATGCTGCTGGCGATGTTGTCGAAGCGGTAGTCGGCGAAGCCCTTGGCCACGTCCAGCTCGACGCGGTTCATCAGCGAGATGATCCAGCGGTCGGCCTGCGACAGGTCTTCCGGGTTCGGCTGGCTGCAGTCCTTGCCTTCCGTGTTCATCATCACGAAGCGGGTGGCGTTCCACAGCTTGTTGCAGAAGTTGCGGTAGCCCTCGCAGCGGCCCAGGTCGAAGTTGATGTTGCGGCCCAGCGACGCATAGCTCGCCATGGTGAAGCGCACGGCGTCGGTGCCGAAAGCCGGGATCCCTTCCGGGAATTCCTTGCGCGTCGCTTTCGCGATCTTCTCGGCGGCGCGCGGGTCCATCAGGCCGGTGGTGCGCTTGGCAACCAGCGACTCGACGTCGATGCCGTCGATCAGGTCGATCGGGTCGAGCGTATTGCCCTTCGACTTCGACATCTTCTGGCCCTGGCTGTCGCGCACCAGGCCGTGCACGTACACGGTCTCGAACGGCACCTTGCCGGTGAAGTGGCTCGTCATCATCACCATGCGGGCGACCCAGAAGAAGATGATGTCGAAACCGGTCACCAGCACGGACGAAGGCAGGAAGTGCTTCATGTCCGGGGTTTCTTCCGGCCAGCCCATGGTCGAGAAGGGCACCAGGGCCGAGGAGAACCAGGTATCGAGCACGTCGTCGTCACGGCGCAATTCGCCGGCGATGCCTTGTGCTGCCGCCTTGGTCCTGGCTTCTTCTTCGCTGCGGGCGACGACGATCTCGCCGTTCTCGCCATACCATGCCGGGATGCGGTGGCCCCACCACAGCTGGCGCGAGATGCACCAGTCCTGGATGTTGCCCAGCCACTGGTTGTAGGTGGTGGTCCAATTCTCCGGCACGAACTTGATCTGGCCGCTCGCGACCTTCTCCAGCGCGACTTCGGTGATCGACTTGCCCGGGTTGAAGGTGCCTTCCGGCGCCGGCTTGCTCATGGCGACGAACCACTGGTCGGTCAGCATCGGCTCGATGACGACATTGGTGCGGTCGCCACGCGGGACCATCAGCTTGTGCGGCTTGACCTGCTCGAGCAGGCCTTGCGCGTCGAGGTCGGCGACGATCTGCTTGCGCGCGGCGAAGCGGTCCAGACCCTGGTACTGGGCCGGGCCGTTTTCGTTGATCTTCGCGTCCAGCGTGAAGATGTTGAGCGGCGCAAGGCCGGCGCGCTGGCCGACCGCGTAGTCATTGAAATCGTGGGCCGGGGTGATCTTCACGCAGCCGGTGCCGAATTCCTTGTCGACGTAGCTGTCCGCTATGACCGGGATCTGGCGGCCGGTCAGCGGCAGGGTCAACAGCTTGCCGACTAGGCTCGTATAGCGCTCGTCGGTCGGGTCGACCGCCACGGCGACGTCGCCCAGCATGGTTTCAGGACGGGTGGTGGCGACCGTCAGGTGGCCCGAGCCGTCTGCAAGCGGGTACTTGATGTACCACATCGAGCCGTCTTCTTCCTGCGAGTCGACTTCCAGGTCCGACACCGCCGTGCCCAGCACCGGGTCCCAGTTGACCAGGCGCTTGCCGCGGTAGATCAGGCCCTGTTCGTACAGGCGCACGAAGACTTCCGCCACGGTTTTCGAGCGGGTCTCGTCCATGGTGAAGTATTCGCGCTGCCAGTCCGGCGAGGTGCCCATGCGGCGCATCTGGCCGGTGATGGTGTTGCCCGACTTTTCCTTCCACTCCCAGACCTTTTCCACGAAGGCTTCGCGGCCAAGGTCGTGGCGCGAGATTTTCTGCGCGTCGAGCTGGCGCTCCACCACGATCTGGGTCGCAATGCCGGCGTGGTCGGTGCCCGGGATCCACGCGGTGTTATAGCCGCGCATGCGGTAGTAGCGGGTCAGGCCGTCCATGACGGTCTGGTTGAAGGCATGGCCCATGTGCAGGGTGCCGGTCACGTTCGGCGGCGGCAGCTGGATGCTGAACGACGGCTTGCCGTCCTCCATGGTGGCGGTGAAGTAACCGCGCTTTTCCCACTCGGTGCGCCAGTATTGTTCAATGTCTGCGGGCTCGAAAGACTTGGCTAGTTCCATGGTGTGCTGAGCTAAAAATTGTGCGAAAAGAACCATTATAGAGTAGATGGCGCTATAATCCGGCCCGCTGCGTCCGGGAAGCCGGGCGCGGCACACGCTAGGGGTCCTGTTGTCGCAGATATGCAAATGCGCGACACGGGTGAGAAATACCCTCCGAACCTGATCTGGATAATGCCAGCGAAGGGAAGCAGTCAGAAGCAGGCCTAAGGTGCGCACGCGCCTGCGCGGCCGTACTGGCACACTCCTTTGCTGGCTCCGCAAAGGAGCCACATGAACGCACCGCACAAGTTTGAAGCCGCGACCGCCACGGTCGACCAGGCGGCGATCGAACCCTTCCCCAACTCGCGCAAGGTCTACATCGAAGGCAGCCGGCCCGACATCCGCGTGCCGATGCGCGAGATCTCGCAATCGCCCACGCCCGACAGCTTCGGCGGCGAAGCCAACCCGCCGCTGTTCGTCTACGACACCTCGGGGCCGTACACCGACCCGCTAACTTCCATTGATGTGCGTCGCGGCCTGGGCACGCCGCGCCTGCCGTGGATCCTCGAACGCGGCGACACCGAGGAGCTGCCAGGTCCCACCTCCAACTACGGCAAGGCGCGCCTGGCCGACCCGGCGCTGGCCGCGCTGCGCTTCGAGCTGCAGCGCACCCCGCGCCGCGCGAAAGCGGGCCGCAACGTCACCCAGATGCACTACGCGCGCCAGGGCATCGTTACCCCCGAGATGGAATTCATCGCCCTGCGCGAAAACCTGCGGCGCAAGGAATATCTCGCTTCGCTGGTCGATTCCGGCCCGATGGGCGCGCGCGTGGCCAGCCTGATGGCGCGCCAGCATCCCGGCCAGTCCTTCGGCGCCAGCATCCCGCCTGAAATCACACCGGAATTCGTGCGCCAGGAAGTGGCGCGAGGCCGCGCCATCATCCCGGCCAACATCAACCACCCGGAAATCGAGCCGATGATCATCGGCCGCAACTTCCTGGTGAAGATCAACGCCAACATCGGCAACTCGGCCGTGACCTCTTCCATCGGCGAGGAAGTGGAAAAGATGACCTGGGCGATCCGCTGGGGCGCCGACAACGTCATGGACCTTTCGACCGGCAAGCATATCCACGAGACGCGCGAATGGATCATCCGTAACTCGCCGGTGCCGATCGGGACGGTGCCGATCTACCAGGCGCTGGAAAAGGTCGGTGGCAAGGCCGAGGAACTGACCTGGGAGATCTACCGCGACACCCTGATCGAGCAGGCGGAGCAGGGTGTCGACTACTTCACCATCCACGCCGGCGTGCGCCTGGCCTACGTGCCGATGACGGCCAAGCGCCTGACCGGCATCGTCTCGCGCGGCGGCTCGATCATGGCCAAGTGGTGCCTGGCCCACCACCAGGAATCCTTCCTGTACACGCATTTCGAAGAGATCTGCGAGATCATGAAGGCCTACGACGTGTCCTTCAGCCTGGGCGACGGCCTGCGCCCCGGCTCGATCTTCGATGCCAACGACGAAGCCCAGCTGGCCGAACTGAAGACCCTGGGCGAGCTCACGCAAATCGCGTGGAAGCACGACGTCCAGACCATGATCGAGGGCCCGGGCCACGTGCCGCTGCACCTGATCAAGGAAAACATGGACCTGCAGCTGGAGCAGTGCAGCGAGGCGCCGTTCTACACCCTCGGACCGCTGACTACCGACATCGCGCCCGGCTACGACCACATCACTTCCGGCATCGGCGCCGCCACCATCGGCTGGTACGGCACCGCCATGCTGTGCTACGTCACGCCCAAGGAGCACCTGGGCCTGCCCGACAAGCAGGACGTCAAGGACGGCATCATCACCTACAAGATCGCGGCCCACGCCGCCGACCTGGCCAAGGGCCACCCGGGCGCGCAGATGCGCGACAACGCCCTGTCCAAGGCACGCTTCGAGTTCCGCTGGGAAGACCAGTTCAACCTCGGCCTCGACCCCGACAAGGCACGCGCCTTCCACGACGAGACCCTGCCCAAGGATTCCGCCAAGGTGGCCCATTTCTGCTCGATGTGCGGGCCTCATTTCTGCTCGATGAAGATCACCCAGGAGGTGCGCGAGTACGCCGCCGCCAGCGGCGTTGGGGAAGACGCGGCACTGGCCAGGGGCATGGAAGAAAAGGCGATCGAATTCGTGCGCGGCGGCGCCAGGCTGTACCGGGAGGTGTGATGCTGGACATCGAACTGAATGGCGAACCCTACCGCGTGCCGCCCGGGGTGTCGCTGCAGGAACTGGCCGGCCAGCTCGGGCTGGCCGGGCAGGCGGTGGCGGTTGCGGTCAACCGCGAAGTGGTGCCGCGCCAGCGCTGGGCGCAGTGCCAGGTGCAGGCCAGAGACAAGATAGACATCGTCCGCGCCATCGGCGGCGGTTGAATTCGTAGGGTGGGCGGATTCCGCCCACGCGGTCACATCCCGTATGAATTGACACGACGTTTTGGTATGGGCCGGTCAACCGCGTGGGCGGGAGACCCGCCCACGCTACAGGAGAAGAAATGAACGCAATTGCAGACAATGATTTCCTCACCATCGCCGGCCGCCAGTACGGCTCGCGCCTGCTGGTCGGCAGCGGCAAGTACCGCGACCTGGCGCAGACGCGCGATGCCACGCTGGCAGCGGGCGCCGAGATCGTCACGGTGGCGATCCGCCGCGTGAACATCGGCCAGGATCCGAACGCCCCCAGCCTGCTCGACGTCTTGCCGCCGGACGAATTCACCATCCTGCCCAACACGGCCGGCTGCTACACGGCCAGGGACGCGGTCTACACCCTGCAGATGGCGCGCGAGCTGCTGGGCGGGCGCAAGCTGGTCAAGCTCGAAGTGCTGGGCGACGAGAAGACCCTGTTCCCGCAGATGCCGGAAACCCTGAAAGCCGCGGAGACCCTGGTGCGTGACGGCTTCGACGTGATGGTCTACTGCAGCGACGACCCGGTGCAGGCCCGCATCCTGCAGGAGATCGGTTGCGTGGCCGTGATGCCACTCGCTTCCCTGATCGGCTCGGGCATGGGCATCCTGAACCCGTGGAACCTGTCGCTCATCATCGAGCAGGCCACGGTGCCGGTGCTGGTCGACGCCGGCGTCGGCACCGCGTCGGACGCGGCGATCGCGATGGAGCTGGGCTGCGACGGCGTGTTGATGAACACCGCAATCGCCGCGGCGGGTGACCCGGTGCGCATGGCGCGCGCCATGCGCCACGCCGTCATCGCCGGGCGCGAAGCCTACCGGGCGGGGCGCATGCCGAAACGTTTCGCTGCCGCGCCCTCGTCGCCGCTGCAGGGCATGGCCACCTGATGGTGCCGACCGTGCTGGTGTTCGCCGGGCTCGATCCCGGCGGCGGGGCCGGGCTGGCGGCGGACATTGCCGCCATTGGCGCGCTCGGCGGCCATGCGCTGCCGGTCGCGACCGCGCTCACGGTGCAGGACAACAACCGGGTGCACGAGGTGCAGCCGGTCGATGCTGGCCTGATCCTGCGCCAGGCGGACGCCCTGATCGATGCCTGCAGCATCGATGCGGTCAAGATCGGCATTCCCGGCTGCCGCGAGAACGCGCTGGCCATTGCCCGCCTGCTGCGGCAGCTGCGCGCCGCCGACCCGCAGCTGCCGGTGGTGCTCGACCCGGTGCTGGCCAGCGGCCACGGCGATGCGCTCGGCAGGGGCAGCGCGCTGGCGGCGCTGGCCGAGCTGCTGCCGCTGGCCACCGTGCTGGTGCCGAACCTGCCGGAAGCGCAGGCGCTGGGGGCCGTGCCCTGCGAGCATGTGCTGCTGACCGGCGGACACGGCGAGGGTGACATCGTGGTCAACCGCTGGCTGCGCGCCAACGTCGAACAGCGCAGCTGGCGCATGCCGCGCCTGCCGCACAGCTACCACGGCAGCGGCTGCACGCTGGCCGCCGCGATCGCGGCGCGCCTGGCGCTGGGCGACGCCATGGGCGAATCACTCGAGCACGCGCAGGACTACTGCCACCAGACGCTGGCGCATGCCTTCTGGATCGCGCCGGGACAGCGCATCCCGCGCCGCATCCTCCATACACACTGAAAGGAGCATCATGGACACGCACTCCCTGCGCGGACTCTATCTCGTCACACCGGACTGGGACGACACCGACACCTTGCTGGCGGTGACCGGCAGTGCGCTGGCCGCCGGCGCGTCGCTGGTGCAGTACCGGCACAAGAGCGCTAGCCCGGCCCTGCGCGCCGAACAGGCGGGGGCCTTGCTCGCGCTGTGCCGCCGCTACGGCCGGCCGCTGGTCATCAACGACCACATCGACCTGTGCCGCGACATCGATGCCGACGGCGTGCACCTGGGCGGCACCGACGCACCGGTCGCCCATGCGCGCGCGCTGCTCGGTCCGGACAAGATCGTCGGCGCCTCCTGCTACGGCGAGCTGAAGCTGGCGGAAAGCGCCCAGCAGGCCGGCGCCAGCTATGTCGCCTTCGGCGGCTTCTATCCGTCGCCGGTGAAAAAATACAGTTTCGTCACCCCGGCGGAACTGGTCGACGTGTGGCGCGACCGGGTGTCGCTGCCGATGGTCGTGATCGGCGGGATGACGCCGCAGAATGCCGCTCCACTGGTAGCGCGCGGCGCGTCCATGGTGGCGGCCATCACCTCCGTCTACGCGGCCGAGGATCCGGACGCGGCGGTGCGCGCATTCTGTGCGCTGTTCGGCCAAAGGGGTCCTACAATGAGGGGGTGATCCACTTTGCTTTTTTGACCATGCGACCTTTGCGCCTGCTGATCCATACGCGCCGCCATCCCTCCGCCATCCTGCTGCTGGTGCAGCTGCTCGGCATGCTGCTGTATCCCTTCATCGAACATGCGCCGGCCGGGCACGCGGCGTTCAATGTGTTCGGCGTGCTGGTGCTGTCGCTGACCATCCGCATGGTGCGCCGCACCCCGGGCGAGACCTGGATCAGCGTGGCCTTGGCGGTGCCGATCGTGATCCTGCTGGCGCTGCAGTCCTTCCTCGACCTGCGCAGCACGCTGCTGCCCTGGTCCTCGGCGCTGGAAGCACTGTTCTACTTCTACGCCGCCGGCAGCCTGATCGCCTATATGATGGCCGACCGTCGTGCCACCACCGACGAACTGTTCGCGGCCGGCGCCACCTTCACCCTGCTGGCCTGGGGTTTCACCCACCTCTATCTGATGGTGCAGGAGCTGCAGCCCGGCACCTTTGCGGCTGCCGTCAACGCATCCGCACCGCGCTCGTGGAGCGAGCTGAATTACCTGAGCTTCGCGCTGCTCTCGAGCACCGGCATCGGCGACGTGATTCCGCTCACGGTGCATGCGCGCGCCCTGTGCAGCATCGAGATGCTGGTCGGCGTGATGTACCTGGCGGCGGTGGTGGCGCGCCTGATCGGCTTCACCACCCAGGGCAAGGTCTACCGGCGGCCGCCGACCGCGGCGCACGAGGCGTGGGAAGAGGACTGAGTTCTACGCAATCCGCATATTCTTCACCCGGCGGGGCGCGACGCGCCCTCCGTTAAGCTTTCGATAAGACTCGTTCAGTAACTTGCGCCTGTCGCGCATCCGGCATCCCGCCGGTCGCCGCCCTGACGCGAGAACGATCTTGATAGCACGGACCATCCAAACCGCCCGCCCGGTTCGCCGCCTGGCGCGCTTCCTGAAGACCTGCCTGGCCGGCCTGCTGGCGGTGGCAAGCCTGTACCTGCTGGTATGCGTGTTCCCCAAGCCGGTGTTTGCCTACCGCAGCGTCTACCAGAACTATCAGGTCTGGTCGGACCAGCCGATCCCGGGCGAGATCACGGAAGTGCTCGACGACGTGACGCGGCGCCTGCGTACCTCGTCCCTGCACGACCGCGAGGTCCCGGTCGAGATCTTCTTCTGCAACGAGCCCTGGCGGCTGTGGCTGTACGGCCGCGCCTTCCATTCGCGCATGGGCGGCGCCACCGACGTCTGGCTGACACGGCAGGTGTTCATCCGCGCTTCCGATATCCCGGCGAACCGCATTCTGCCGCCAGGGCCCCGACCGATCGCCGATGCCGCGCAGCGTTCGCTGTCGTACTACATCGCGCATGAAATCACCCACGCGGACGTGTCGCGCGCCTTTGGCCGCACTGTCATGCTGCGCTATCCGCAATGGCTGCTGGAAGGTTATGCCGACTACGTGGGCAAGGGCGGCGACTTCGATTTCGACGAGAACCGCAGCCTGTTCGCCGCGGGCGCCCGCGAGCTCGATTTCGGCAGGAGCGGCCTGTATCGCGAATTCCACCTGAAGGTAGCCTACCTGCTCGACAAGAAAGGCTGGACGCTGCAGCAGGTATTCGCCAATCCGCCGGAAGAACACGAACTGGAAGAGCGGCTGCGGGCCGCGCCGTGACCGAAGGCGAGACATATGCATTCATTTGTGGCCGCCGCGGATTGACCAGCCGTGGGGCGCCATGCGATATTGCCTTTCTTGCCATTTGACCCGAAAGCAATCGCATGCGTCTTTACCTTTCCGCTCTCGTCCTCGCACTGGCCGCCGCCGGCTGCGCCCAGGTTCCCACCGCGACCATCACCCCCGATGCGCTGCGCACCCACGTGAAATACCTTGCTTCCGACGAGCTGGAAGGCCGCGGCACGCCCTCGCGCGGGCAGGACCTGGCGACCGACTACATCGCGACGCAGTTCCGCAAGGCGGGCCTGGAGCCGGCCGGCGACGACGGCTACTTCCAGACTGCGAACTGGCAGTACGCCGAGCGCAAGGCCGGGGACGTGAGCCTGAATATCAATGCCGGCGGCAGCACGATCGCCGTGCCGGCGGGCGGCGCGACCGGCAACTTCCTCGATGCGGTGTCGCTGGCGAGTACGCCGGCCGTGTTCATGCCCTGGAAGGAAGCGCTGGAAAACAGCGAGGCCGCGAACGGCAAGGTGCTGGTGGTGCCGGCCGCCCCGGTACCGGGCGCCGCGCGCCAGCTGCAGGAAAAACTCAAGAGCAAGCCGGCATTGGTCATCATGATCGACCGCGAGAAGCGCCACGGCGCCGGCACCGGCGGCTGGCTGATCAATCCGGAGCAGCCGGTCGTGAAGGGCGCGCCGCCGGTGCTGGTGCTGCACGCGGCTGACGCCGCAGCGGCGCTGGAAAAGAGTGGGGCGCAGGTCCGCGTTGCGGTGGCGGCAGCAAGCGTCCGTCCGGTCAAGCTGCGCAACGTGGTCGGCGTGCTGCGCGGCTCGGACCCGCAACTGAAGAACACCTACGTCCTGATGACGGCCCACCACGACCACGTCGGCATCCGCGACGGCGAGATCTATAACGGCGCCAACGACGACGCCAGCGGCGTGGTCTCGGTGATCGAGGCGGCCAACCAGCTGGCCTCGCGCAAGGAGCGTCCGCGCCGCAGCATCGTGTTCATGACCTTCTTCGGCGAAGAACTCGGCATGCTCGGCTCGAAGTACTATGCGCGCCACCCGGTGTTCCCGCTGAAGGACACGGTGGTCAACATCAACCTCGAGCAGACCGGCCGCACCGACGACAGCGAAGGCAAGCAAGAGAATTCCATCGCCATGACCGGCTACGATTTCTCGACCCTCGGCAGCATGCTCAAGAAGTCGGCCGACCAGACCGGCATCCGCCTGTGGAAGCACGCATCCTTCAGCGACGCCTTCTTCTCGCGCGCCGATAACCAGTCGCTGGCCGACGTCGGTGTGCCGGCGCATACGCTG
This sequence comes from Massilia sp. IC2-477, assembly GCF_020707265.1. Classification (GTDB taxonomy): domain Bacteria; phylum Pseudomonadota; class Gammaproteobacteria; order Burkholderiales; family Burkholderiaceae_D; genus Telluria. Next base: position 863 of record NZ_JAJFEQ010000012.1, on the reverse strand, counting down.
TCGGTGGCCTACGGCTTCTCGGACTACCACGGCAAGGACGATACCTGGGACAAGCTCGACTACGACAACATGGCGCGCGTGACGCGCATGCTGGCGCAGGGCGTGTACGACATCGCCAACGACACGGCGCGCCCGACCTGGACCGATGCGCCCAAGGCTTCCGGCTATGCCGCCAAGGGCCGCACGCTGAATCCGGGCCAGTGATGGCGGGAGCCTTGATCCGCCGCCTGCGGCCGGACGACGGGCCGGCCTACCGCAGCATCCGCCTGCGTGCGCTGGAGGACTCCCCGGAGGCCTTCGGCAGCTCGCTCGCAGAGGAAGCGGCGCGTCCGCTCGACAGCTGGTCTGCGCGGCTCGACAAGGCAGCGGTGTCCGGTATCGATTGCCCGCTGGTCGCGGAACTGGACGGCGACGCCGTCGGGCTGGTGTGGGCCAAGGTCGATGCCGACGATCCGGACACCGTGAACCTTTACCAGATGTGGGTCGCGCCGCAGTGCCGCGGCCGCGGCGTGGCCGCCGCGCTGCTCGACGCAGCGTTGGCCTGGGCCAGGGAGCGCGGCGCACACACCGTCGGGCTGGGCGTGAACTGCGCCAACCGCGCGGCGGTGTCGCTGTACGAGCGCGCGGGCTTCACGGTGCTGGGCGAGGCCTATCCGATGGCGGGGGCGCCCGGGCGCATGGAATACGCGATGCGGCTGCGCCTGAACGCAGCGCCATGAAAAAAGGGACACCCGAAGTGAACTGACCCCCAAAAGTTGGACACAACTTTTGGGGTTTTTTCATGACCAAGTACAGCGAGCAATTCAAGCTCGCGGTTGTCCAAGACTATCTAGCCGACAGCTCTATTGGGTATCGTGGGATCG
>NZ_JAJFEQ010000011.1 GCF_020707265.1 Massilia sp. IC2-477 | reverse complement strand
CCCGCCGCCCCGGCCCTGCTGCCCGAATCGAACGTCATCGGCCTGGATGCGCCGATCGGCGAGCGGGTGAAGAAATCGACGGTGCTGATCGTGGACGACATTCCGACCAACATCGAAGTGCTGGCCGGCGTGCTGAAGGACGAATACGCGATCAAGGTCGCGATCAGCGGCAAGAAGGCGCTCGAGATCGCGGACGCCTTCCACATCGACCTGATCCTGCTCGACATCATGATGCCGGTGATGGACGGCTTCGAGACCTGCCGCCAGCTCAAGGCCAACCCGAAGACCGCCCACATCCCGATCATCTTCCTGTCCGCCCGCGACGGCACCGAGGACGTGGTGGCCGGCCTGCGCCTGGGCGCGGTGGATTACGTGTCCAAGCCGGCCGATCCGACCATCCTGAAGGCGCGCCTGTCGGCCCACCTGCTGCTGGCCACGGCCATGCAGGACGTCAAGCGCCAGAACGAACTCCTGATCGAGAACGCGCGCCTGCGCGAAGACGTCGAGCGCATGACGCGCCACGACCTGAAAAGCCCGATCGCGGTGGCGCTGCACGGCAGCCAGGCCCTGCTCTGCAGCCCGCTCACGCCGAACCAGCGCGAACAGGCCCACATGATCGAGACCGCGGCCGAGAACGCGCTCGAGATGATCAACCGCACCCTCGACGTCTACAAGATGGAACAGGGCAGCTACCAGCCGGCGTTGCAGGTGTTCGACCTGAGCGAGATGCTGGCCAAGGTCTGCCAGCAGGTCCGGCTCGCCTTCGACAGCAGCGACGTCACGGTCAGCTTCGAGGCGCCGCAGGACGTGACATGCCTGGGCGAGCCGCTGCTGTGCTACTCGCTGTTCAATAACGTGCTGAAGAACGCGATCGAGGCCTCGCCGCCGGGTGGCCGCGTCACGGTCAACATCGCGCCGGGCTATGGCAACCTGCACGTCATGATCGACAACGCCGGCGAAGTGCCGCCGGCGGCGCGCGAGCGCTTCTTCGAGAAGTACGCACCATCCGACAAGATCGGCGGCAATGGACTCGGCACCTACTCGATCCGCCTGATGGCCGAGGTGCAGGGCGGCAGCGTGGGCATGGACACGGGCCACGGGCGCACGCGCCTGACCATCACCCTGCCCTGCCCCTAAGCCCGGTTCCGGATTTCCTCATCCCGGATACCGAATCCCGCATTTCGCGTCATGGCAGATCCATCCGGTCCGTCCATGGGTGACAATCCGCCCATGACGACTTCACCCAACGCGCCGCGCCACAGGCTGATGTGGCGGATCTACGCCCTGGTCTGGCTGGCCTATGCGGTTTTCCTGGCTGTCGCGGACCAGCTCGACAATGTGTCCGGCGGACGCTTCGACCTCCCCAGGTTCGCGCTGACGATCGTCAGCCTGATTCCGTCCGCACTGCTGCTGGCCCTGGTCTGGCCGCTGACCGGCTGGCTGGAGCGCCGCGAGTACAGTCTGCCCAGGATCCTGTCCATCCACATCGCCGCCGCCATCGCCTTCGCCGTCCTCGCGCAGGGGCCGTTCTGGTCGATCTTCAAGGCCGGCAAGCCGCTCAGCTGGTACATCTGGCCGCTGCTCTACCATGCCATGACCTACCTGCTCAGCGCCGGCATCTTCCACCTGATCCGCGCCGGCGAGAAGGCGCACCGCCAGGCGCTGGCCATGAAGGATGCGCAGAACCTGGTGATCGCCTCGGAGCTGAGTGCGCTGCGCAACAAGCTCAATCCGCACTTCCTGTTCAACACGCTGCATTCGATCATCGCGCTCACCCAGCGCAATCCGGCCGCCGCCGAGACCGCGCTGTTCCAATTCTCGGACATGCTGCGCTATGTGCTCGACACCGAGCGCAGCGGCAGCGACCGCGTCACGCTCGACGCCGAACTCGATTTCGTACGCGACTACCTGGAACTGGAACAGCTGCGCCTGGGCCAGCGCCTGCACGTCGATTGGGACCTCGACGAGGACGCGGGCGACCATCCGCTGCCGGCCCTGTCGCTGCAGCCCCTGGTCGAGAACAGCATCAAGCACGCCTTCAACCCGCACACCCGGCCCGGCATCCTGCAAATCCGCACCCGGCGCGACGCCACCACCGGCGCCTTGACCATCACGGTGCGCGACACCGGCCCCGGCGCCGATCCGGCGTCGATCGCCAGCGCGCCGGGCCTGGGCCTGCGCACCATCGAACGGCGCCTGCAGCTGGACTACGGCAGCCGTGCCGCGATGCGTGTGCAGAGCGCGCCGGGCGCGGGATTCAGCGTATCGCTTACCATTCCGGCAGTCCGTGAGGAGAGCTTCGCATGAGCATGAAGACCGCGTTCTTCGCGGAAGACGAACCGCTGGCGCGCGACGTGCTGCGCGACGCCATCTATGCCCACCCGGGCCTGCGCCTGGTCGGCGAAGCGGCCGACGGCGCCAGCGCCCTGGCCCACATCACGCGCCTGCGTCCCGAGGTCGTGTTCATGGACATCCAGATGCCCGAGATGACCGGCCTGGAAGTGCTGCGCCGGCTCGACTACCTGCCGCAGATCGTGTTCACCACCGCCTACGACCAGTACGCGGTGACGGCTTTCGAACTGCATGCGGTGGACTACCTGCTCAAGCCCTTCACCCAGGCCCGCTTCGCGGCGGCGGTGGCGCGCCTGCTCGACGGTCCCGTGCATGCGCGCGAGGAGATCGAGGGCGCCCTGGTGCAGGCCTCGGGTGCACCGGCGCGGCTGGACCGCATCCTGGTGCGCGACCGCGGCCGCATCTTCCCGCTCGCCACCGGCGAGATCGAATACATGAAGGCCGATTCGAAATACACGGTGATCGCGGCGCGTGGCCAGAACTTCCTGGTCCGGATCGGCATCTCGGAACTCGAGGCCCAGCTCGACCCGGCGCGCTTCGTGCGCATCCACCGCTCGGCGCTGGTGAACCTGGACTTCGTGGAATCGATGCGCGCCGACGACCAGTCGCAGCTGCAGATCCACATGCGCGACGGCGCCGTGCTGGGGGCGAACCGGGATGCCTCCAAGGTGCTGCGGGACATGGCGATCTGAACGCGTGACAGACCGGATCGAAGGCTCCGTCGCAGCGATGGAGACGACGAGCGGGTAAAAACCTAAGGCATGTGCCGGCCCAGGGCCGCGACGATGTCCTGGGGGCTGACCGGCTTGACGAGGTGTTCGTCGAATCCCGCCTCCAGCGTCGCGCTGCGGTCGTGCTGCTGTCCCCAGCCCGTGACGGCGATTAGCGCAGCCTTCCTGCCCCAGTCCTGCCCGCGTACCCAGCGCGCCACCTCGAGCCCATTGGCATGCGGCATGCCGATGTCCAGCACCAGCGCGTCGGGCCGCCACTGGTCGGCCATCCGGATGGCCTCGCGGCCGTCATAGGCCACCTGGACCGCGTAGCCTTCCATGCGCAGCACGTCGGCCAGCAGGTCTGCCGCGTCGATGTTGTCGTCGGCGACCAGCAGCCGCGCCTGCGTGCCTGCGGCCACGACCAGGCCCGCCTCATCCTGTTCCGCCATGGCGCCGCCGTCCATGCATGGCAGTTCCACCCGGATCGTCGCGCCATGCCCGGCGCCTTCGCTGAGCGCCTCTACCCTTCCGCCATGCAGTTCGACCAGCCGGCGCACGACCGCCAGGCCGATGCCCAGGCCTTCCGGTCCGCCGCTGACCTTCGACTGCCCCTGCGAGAACATCTCGAACACGGACTCGAGCTGCTCCGGCGCGATCCCGGCGCCGTTGTCGGCCACCGTGACGACCGCCCGCTCGCCCTCGACGGCTGCGCGCACCACGATCGCGCCCGCCCCCGGGGTGAACTTGGCGGCATTGTTCAGCAGGTTGCTGACGATCTGGGTCAGGCGCACCTCGTCGCCCTCCACCATCACCGGCGCCGCGGGCAGGTCGAAGCGGATGTCGTGGCCGAGCGACTCGATCAGGGCGCGCGTGCTCTCGTAGGCCAGCTCGATGGTGCGCCGGAGGTCGACCGGACGCCGGTCGAGTTCGATGCGATTGAGCGTGATGCGGCTCAGGTCGAGCAGGTCGTCGAGCAGGCGGCCCATGTGGCGGGTCTGGCGCGCAATCACGTCGCGCGCCCTGGCGATGGTGGCGGGCGTGCCCACGTGGCGCAGCATCTCGACCGAATAGCCGATGGCGGCCATCGGGTTGCGCAGTTCGTGCGCCAGCACCGACAGGAACTCGGTCTTTTGCCGGTTCGCCTTTTCCAGTTCGCGCTGCACGTCCTTGAGCGCGCTGACATCCACGATGGCCGCGACCACGCCGCGCACCCGCGCCTGCGCGTCGAACAGGGGCGCCGCATTGACCAGGATGGTGAGCGAGCGGCCATCCTCGAACTGCACGTCGAGCTCGTCGCCGCGCACCGGCCTGCCGAGCCGCGCCGCCATGCGCATCGGCCAGTCTTCCGGTTCGATCGGCTCGCCGGCGCGCAGGTAGCGATAGGGCCGCTCCTGCGTGCCGACCCGGTCATATCCGGGGCCGTGGTCGACGCCCAGCAGCGCCGAGAACGCAGGCGTGATCTCGATGTGGCGTGCCTCGGCATCGCGGCTGATGGCGATACCGACCGGCAGCACGTCGAGGATGGTCTGCAGCTCTTCCTGCTGCTTGCGCTGCGCCTCCTTGGCCATGACGTCAAGCGTCACGTCGCGCAGGGTGCCGATGACCAGGGACGCCCGGCTGCCATCGTGCTGCAGCAGCTTGGCGCTGCCGGCGATCCAGCGCAGCCCGCCGTCCGCGCCCAGCACCCGGAACTCGGCGGCGACGCGGCTGGACCCGTCCAGGACCGTGTTCCACAAGTCCTGCAGGCGGCCCAGGTCCTCCGGGTGCAGCTGGGCCAGCGCCGCGGCCGGGTCCTGGTGCACGAAGCCGGGCGGATGGCCGAACATCGGTCCGGCGTCCTCGGAACAGGACAGCTGCCCGCTGGCCAGGTCCACCTGCCAGGTCGCCATGCCGGCCGACTGCAGCGCGACCTCGAGTCGCGCCTTTGCCAGCGATTCGCGGGCCACCGATGCCTGCAGCCTGGCGCGGTTGTTCACCCGCTCGAAGCAGGCCAGCACGGCGAAGGGCACGCGTGGATAGTGCTTGGGCGTCTTGGTGATGTAGTCGTCCAGGCCCTCTTTCATGGCGTCGACCGCCACCTCCTCGTTGCCGCTGCCGGTGAACATGATGACCGGCACCTCGGGATAGCGTCCCTTGATGTCGCGCAGGACCTCGGTGCCGACCGTCCAGCGCAGGCGGTAATCGGTCACGGCGACGTCGAAGCCGCCGGCGTCCAGGACCTCGGCCAGGCCGGCGCCGTCACTGATGTGGCGCACCTCGATGGCCTCGATACGCAGCCTGAGTTCGCGCTCGACCAGGGCGCGGTCGTCCGGGTTGTCGTCGATGAGCAGGACCCGCAAGGGGGTCGATGGGGTGATGGATTCAGGCACCGGGCAACTCGATCCAGAAAGTCGATCCGATGCCCGGCGCCGACTCCACGCCGACGCTTCCCTGCATGCGCTCGACGCCTTTCTTGACGATCGCCAGCCCGATGCCGGTGCCCGGATATTCTTCTTCGCCATGGAGGCGCTCGAACACGTCGAATACGCGTTCCCGGGCCTCGTCCGCCATGCCGATGCCGTTGTCCTGGACCTCGATGCGGACCTGGCGGCCATGGGCCTGCGCTACGACCAGCACCGCCGCGTGCGTGTTCGGCCGCACGAACTTCACGGCATTGCCGAGCAGGTTGGTCAAGGCCTGCACCAGCACCGGCCGGTGGGCCTTCACCATCAAGTCATCGGGCACATCGACCTGGATGTCGGCGGCGCGATAGGTCGGTTCGCTCTGCAGGACGGACTGCGCATCCTGCACCACCTCGCGCAAGGACAGGCTGTCGGACCTGATTTCATCGCGCGACAGGCGCGCGAATTCCAGCAGGTCCGACACCATCAGGTCGATACGGCGCGCAATGGCGTTGATGCGCTCGACGTACTGTTCGAAATTGCTGAAGTCGCGCGCCGCCAGGTCCTGGCTCAACGCGGCCGCGTAGCCCTGGATGGTGCGCAGCGGCTCGCGCAGGTCGTGCGAGACCGAGAACCCGAAGGTCTCGAGCGCCTCGTTGGCCTCCTGCAGCTGGCGGGTGCGCTCGATGATGCGCTGTTCCAGCTCGGCGTTCAGGCGGTGGATCTCGGCGCCGGCGCGGCGCAGCGAGGTGGCGTCTTCCACGATGCCGTCGATGGCGTCGTGGCCGTTGACTTTCACGCGCACCAGCTTGACGACGTAGAAGCGCCCGGCCTCGTCGGTGGCCCCGAGTTCGGCCTGCAGTTCGGCGCTGTCGGACACCGCCTGCAGTTGCGGCAGGCGAGCCATGACCTGGTCGAGCAGCGGGTGGCGCAGGGAGTCCGGCGCACTGGGATCGCCTCCCAGCATGGTCCAGAAGGCGCGGTTGGCTTCTTCCAGCCTGCCTTCGAGCGACATGCGGAACACACCGAGATGGATATTCTCGAGCAAGGCAGCCAGGCGGGTTTCGGAACGGATCGCACGCGCCCGGATCTCGTTGCGGCCGAGGCAGGTGTGCACGGCGACCGGCAGGCGCGCATAGTGGCGCGGGCTCTTGATGACGTAGTCATCCAGGCCGAGCTTCATCGCCTCGACAGCGATCTCCTGGGTGCCGGTAGCGGTGAACATGATGACCGGCATCTGCGCGTCGAAAGCCTTGACCTGCTTGAGGATGTCCAGCCCGGTGATCCAGCGCATCTGGAAATCGGTGATGACGATGTCGACGCGCAGCCCGGCCTGGAGCACCCGCTCCCAGCCGGCGCGGTCGCCCACTTCCTCGATCGTGCAGTCCGGCAGATTGCGTTCGAGTTCGCGCCGCGCCAGCGCGCGGTCATCGGGGTTATCGTCAAGCAGCAGAATATCCAGTGTCATCGTTCGCATTTCATTGGTGGGCGCCCGCGGCGGCCGGCGGCGCGGTCAGGTTGTTCCTGAACCAGTACAGGTCGAGCACGCCGAGCAGCTGGACCAGGCCGTGGAAGGCCACCGGTTTCTGCAGGTAGGAGTTGGCGCCCAGCGCATAGGCCTTCTGGATGTCTTCGTCCTCGCCCGAGGACGTCAGCACGACCACGGGCGTCGCATCCAGCACGGACTGGCTGCGCACCCAGCGCAATACCTCGAGGCCGGAGCGCTTGGGCAGCTTCAGGTCGAGCAGCACCAGGTCCGGGAGCGGATGGCGCTCGCGGTCGGCAAAATGCGCGCCGCCGTCCAGGTAGGCCACGGCTTCGTCGCCGTCTTGCACCACCTGCAGCGACACCGACAGGGCAGCCTTCTTGACGGCGCGCCGCGCCAGCAGCACATCGTCCGGATTGTCCTCCACCAGCAGGATGACCGGCAGTCCGGTCGCGTCGTCCTCGTCGCTCATGCTTTCCATCGCTTGTTTCCTTGTCGTCAGTCGGCAGCCTGCATGGCCAGCTCGAAGGTGGTGCCGCCGCCCTCGCGGTCGAGGATGCGCACCGTGCCTTCCATGCGCTCGAGGCCTTTCTTCACGATCGCCAGGCCGATGCCGGTGCCGGGGTAGCGCTCATGGCCGTGGAGGCGCTCGAACACCCCGAACACGTGCTCGCGGTGTTCGGGCGCGATGCCAATGCCATTATCGCCGATCAGGAGGCGGACTACCGCGCCATCGCGCATTCCCGCGATCGCGATGCGTGGGGTCACGCCCTTGTCCACGAACTTGATGGCGTTCGACACCAGGTTGGCGATGACCTGCACCAGGATGGTCGCATTGCCGCGCACGACCGGCAAGGGCCAGGCGAGCTCGAAGCGCGCGCCGCTTTCCGCCACCTGGGCCTCGAGGTCGCGCAGCACCGTCTTGACGACGGCGCCGAGCTCGACCCGTTCGAGGCGCAGCTCAGAACGCGACAGACGGCTGTAGGCCAGCAGGTCGGTGATCAGGCGGTCCATGCGCACCACCGCGGCCACGATCCGGCCCGCGAACATCCTGCCGTCCTCGGACATGCGCTCGGCCTCGTCCTCGAGCAGGGCGGTGGCGAATCCCTCGACGTTGCGCAGCGGCGCGCGCAGGTCGTGCGCCACGGTGTGGGCGAACGCGCGCAGCTCGGCATTCGCTTCGGCGATCTGTTCGGTCCGTTCCTCGACCCGCTGCTCGAGCAGCTGGTTGGCTTCGATCAGCTTGCGCTGGGCAGCCTTGATCTGCGTGACTTCCAGCAGGGCGACGACGACGCCTTCCAGCCGCGCCCCATCGAGGACCGGATAGAAACTGGCCAGCCAGTCGCGCTGCCGCGCCGGAACGCCGGCCGCAGGATCGCCGTCCACACTGCTGCTGAACTCGACGCCGCTGACCTGGCGGCAGTCGCGCACGACCTGCTCCAGCACGGCGCCGACGCGCTCTCCCAGCGGCGGCGGCAGTACGAGCATCGGCGCCACGCCGATCATCTCGCGCTTGGATTTGCCGGCCGCATCGGCCAGCGCATCGTTCAGTTCCGCCAGGCGCAGGTCCGCGTCCAGCAGGCCGAGGCCGACGGGAACGGCGCGGTAGATGGTCTCGATCTGGGCCAGCCGGCGGCTGAGTGCGAGCTCGGATTCCTTGCGGGTGTGGATGTCTTCGGTCAGGCCGTACCAGGCCACGATGGCGCCGGTCTCGTCACGGCGCGGGGCCGCGCGCGAGCGCATCCAGCGCGCCTCGCCGGCGGTGGCGCGGATGCGGAACTCGACATCGAGGGGCTCGCCGTTGGCCACCGCCTGCGCCCAGGCCTGGAGCATGGCGGGACGGTCTTCGTCGAGCACCGCGCTCGACCAGCCGGCGCCGGGAACGGCTTCGCGCGCCTGCCCCGTGAGCGACAGCCAGCGGTCCGAAAAGGTTTCGATGGCGCCCGCGGGCGAGGCGCGCCAGGGTATCTGGGGATTGAGTTCGATCGTGTAGCGGTAATTGGCCTCCGATTCGGACAGCGCCTGGGCCCGGGCCAGCAGGCGCCCGGCGTCGCGCGAAGACAGCACCCACAGCAGGACCACCAGCGCGATCGCCGTCGCGCCGGTGGTGGCGAAGGCGGCGATCAGTTCGCGGCGCCCTGCCTCGACCCGTGCCTGGCGCTCGCCCAGCAGGCGCTGCTCCTCGGCGCGGATCGCCACCGACAGCGCCAGGATGCGCTCCTTGAGCCGCAGGCCCGACTCCAGGGTTGCCAGGGTGGGTGGATGGCCGGCCTGCTGTTCCTGCAGGACGCGCTCGAGCAGGTCGAAGCGCGTGCGCAGCGCCCCCTCGAATTCGCGCAGCGAGGCCTGCTGGCGCGGATTATCCTGCGTCAGCAGGCGCAGTTCGGCAACCTGGGGCAGCACGGCATCGCGTGCCTGGCGGTAGCTCGCCAGGAAGGGCGTGCTGCCGGTCAGCAGGAAACCGCGCTGGGCTGCTTCGGCTTCGCTCGTGTGGGCGATGGTGGACTGGACGTTTTCCAGCACCTCGCGGGTGTGCACCACCGACTGGAACGAAGCGGACTGGTTGCGGATGCCCTGGGCCAGTACCGCAAGCGCGGCCGCCAGCACCAGCAGGCTGAGGATGGTGGCGATGGTAACCGGGGGGCGCAGCGTGAATTTCTTCATAAAAACTTGCTGTCACATTCCACTGGTAAATGGCATGCGATAGCGGAATCCTGATCGGCCAAGCATACACGAGCGCCCCGAGGGCCGCCTCACGGGAGAGCCAGGCGCTTAGCGCACCTGGATCCAGGTCGTCTTCAGCTCCGTGTACTTGTCGAACGCATGGAGCGACTTGTCGCGCCCGTTGCCCGACTGCTTGTAGCCGCCGAAGGGCACCGTGATGTCGTCGTTGTCGTACTGGTTCACGTGCACGGTGCCGGCACGCAGGGCGCGCGCGGTGCGGATCGCCTTGCCCATGTCCGCCGTCCACACCGCGGCGGCGAGGCCGTAGGGCGTGGCGTTGGCCTGGCGCACGGCCTCATCGAGGTCGGTGAAGGACAGCACCGACAGCACCGGTCCGAAGATCTCTTCACGCGCGATGCGCATCGTGGGGTCGACGCCGTCGAACAGGGTCGGCTCGATGTACAGGCCGCCGCTGTCCTGCCGCGCCGCGGCACCGCCTGCGCGCAGCCGTGCGCCTTCGCGCTTGCCGTCCTCGATGTAGCCGAGCACCGTCTTCATCTGGATCGGGTCGACGATCGCGCCCATCACGGTGGCTTCATCCAGCGGGTCGCCCGGCGCGTAGCGCGGTACCAGCGCCATCGCCTTTTCCAGGAACGCATCCTTGATCGACGCTTCGACGAACAGGCGCGAAGGCGCGTTGCAGCTCTCGCCCTGGTTGAAGTAGATCGCGCCGATCGCGCTCTCCACCGCGGCGTCCAGGTCGGGGCAGTCGGCGCAGACGATGTTGGCCGACTTGCCGCCCAGTTCGGTCCAGGCGCGCTTCAGGTTCGATTGGCCGGCCATCTGCAGGATCTCCTTGCCGACGCGGGTCGAGCCGGTAAACGCAATGCAGTCCACGTCCATGTGCAGGGCCAGCGCGCTGCCGGCCTCGTTGCCGTAGCCGGGCAGGACGTTGAACACGCCGGGCGGCACCCCCGCTTCGAGCGCCAGCTCGGCCAGGTGCAGCGACGTCAAGGGCGCTTTTTCCGACGGCTTGAGGACCAGGCTGTTGCCGCTTGCCAGCGCCGGGCCGATCTTCCAGGCCGCCATCAGCATCGGGTAGTTCCAGGGGATGACGGCGGCCACCACGCCGCTAGGTTCGCGCGTGACCAGGGCCAGGCTGTCCTCTCCCGTGGGCGCCACCTGATCGTAGATCTTGTCGATCGCCTCGCCGTACCAGCGGATGCAGTTCTGCGCCAGCTGCACGTCCACGCTCAGGCTGTAGCGGATGGGTTTGCCCATGTCGAGGGTTTCGAGCAGGGCCAGCTCGTCCCGATGCGCCAGCATCAGGTCGGCGAAGCGGATCAGGATTTTCTTGCGCTCCGCGGGCGCCTTGCCGGCCCAGCGCCTGTCCTCGAAGGCGGCGCGGGCGGCGCGCACGGCCGCGTCGGCGTCCTGGCCGTCGCAGCGGGCGACCTCGGCCAGCTTGCGGCCGTCGACCGGTGAGAAGCAATCGAAGCGGTTTCCTGAACGCGCATCGACCCGGAACCCATCGATGAAGGCGCGGCCGTCCGTCCGCAAGCTATCTGCCCGTTCATGCCACACAGAATTCGTCATCGCTGTCTCCGACTGTTAGCTATTGCTGACAATCTTAGCGCGTCGAGGCCTTTCGACTAAATACTATCGCCGCGATTGGAACAATCAATTTCTTCAATCATATGCATGAGCAATAGAATAATTCTCTCGAATGACATTAATCGATAGAGAGAAGTTATGAAAACTCGGCACTTTCCTACCGGCCGCATGGTCGCATGCAGCCTGACCCTCGCAGTTGGCCTCATGGCCATGATCAACGGCGCCAAGGCCCAATTAACAAAAGATAACGGCGCCCCCGTCGGCGACAACCAGAACAGCCAGACCGCCGGCCCGAATGGCCCGGTGCTGCTGCAGGACGTGCACCTGGTGCAGAAGCTGCAGCGCTTTGACCGCGAGCGCATCCCGGAACGCGTGGTGCACGCGCGCGGCACGGGGGCCCACGGCAGCTTCACCGCCACCGAAGACCTGGGCGAACTGACCCAGGCCAAGTTGTTCAGCAAGGGCAAGGTCACCCCGGTGTTCGTGCGCTTCTCGACCGTCATCGGCGGCGCCGGCTCGACCGAGACCGCCCGCGACCCGCGCGGCTTCGCCACCAAGTTCTACACCGAAGAGGGCAACTGGGACCTGGTCGGCAACAACCTGCCGATCTTCTTCATCCGCGATGCGATCAAGTTCCCGGACATGATCCATTCGCTCAAGCCGGACCCGGTGACCAATACGGGCGACCCCCAGCGCGCCTTCGACTTCTTCTCGCATATCCCGGAAGCGACGCACATGCTGACCCGCGTCTATTCCAATTACGGGGTGCCGGCGAACTACCGCGAAATGAACGGCAGCAGTGTCCATGCCTACAAATTCGTGAACGCCAAGGGCGCCTACACGTACGTCAAGTTTGCCTGGAAGTCGCGCCAGGGCGAGCGCAACCTGCGTCCGGCCGAGATCGGCGCCGTGCAGGCCAGGACCACCAACCATGCAACCTCCGACCTGTACGAGGCGATTGGCAAGGGCCAGTTCCCGACCTGGGACCTGACTATCCAGACGCTCAAGCCGGAAGACCTGGACAAGTTCGACTTCGACCCGCTCGATGCGACCAAGGTCTGGACCGGAGTACCGGAACGCAAGATCGGCACCATGGTGCTGAACCGCGTGCCGGACAACTTCTTCGAATCGACCGAGCAGGTCGCCCTCGCCCCGGGTAACGTGGTGCCGGGTATCGAACCGTCGGAAGACCGCATGCTGCAAGGCCGCCTGTTCTCGTACAACGACACCCAGATCCACCGTGTGGGCACCAACTACCAGTCGCTGCCGATCAACCGCCCGCTGGTCCCGGTCAGGAACCACCAGCAGGATGGCGCCGCCAACATCAGCGGCCGCACCGGTTCTGTGAATTACGAGCCGAGCCGCCTGGCGCCGCTCCCGGCCAGCCCGCATGCCCGTGCTTCCGCCCTGCCCCTGCGCGGCGCCACCCAGCAGCAAGGGATCGCCAAGACCCTGAACTTCCGCCAGGCAGGCGAGTTCTACCGCTCCCTGAGCAAGCAGGACCAGGATGACCTGATCGCCAACCTGTCCGGCGACCTCAAACGTGTGAGCAACAAGGACATCCTGCACACCATGCTGTCGCACTTCTGGAAGGCCGACGCCGGCTACGGCCAGCGCCTCGTGAAGGCGGTCGGCGCCGATGCCGACACCATCGCCAGGTTGGCGGCCGCGCTGAAGGAATAAGCGCTCCTTTTATATAGCCCACCCCAGCCCACCGGCCCGCCATGGCTTCCATGGCGGGCTTTTTCCATTCCTTCCCATTCAAGCAACATCTGCGACAAAAGCGAGCAAAGTGTATGCCCGCGGCAGGAATCTGCCTTTATAATCGCGGATTTTCCGCCCGATAATTTTTCCTCCTCGGAGCCACGACCGCATGAACACCACTTTGATCGTTTTCGTCGCGCTTTACCTGCTCGGTACGCTGGGGCTCGGGATGTGGGCGGGCACGCGGATCAAGAATACCAGCGACTTCGCCGTGGCCGGCCGCAGCCTGCCGCTGATCATGGTGATCACGACCACCTTCGCCACCTGGTTCGGCGCCGAGACCGTGATGGGCGTGCCGGCCAAGTTCGTGCAGGGCGGCCTGAACGCCATCATCGAAGACCCGTTCGGCGCCGGCATGTGCCTGATCCTGGTCGGCCTGTTCTTCGCTTCCAAGCTGTATAAACTGAACCTCCTGACCATCGGCGACTACTACCGCCAGCGCTACGGCAAGGGCATCGAGGTATTCTGCTCGGTGGCGATCATCCTGAGCTACCTGGGCTGGGTGGCGGCGCAGATCACGGCCCTGGGCCTGGTGTTCACGGTGCTCACCAATGGCGCGATGGCGCCGGCCACCGGCATGGTGATCGGCACCCTGGCGGTGCTGATCTATGTCGTAGTGGGCGGCTTCCTGGCGGTGGCGATCACCGACTTCATCCAGATGATCGTGCTGGTGGTGGGCATGACCATCATCGCCTTCTTCGCGGCCGACCTGGCCGGCGGTCCGGACAAGGTGCTGGCGATGGCGCAGCAGGCCGACCTGTGGCGCGTGCTGCCGGAGCCGAGCTTCACCGACATCGCCTTCTTCGTCGGCGCGGCCGTCACCATGATGTTCGGCTCGATCCCGCAGCAGGACGTGTTCCAGCGCGTGATGTCGGCCAAGGACGCCCCGACCGCGCGCACCGGCGCCGTGATCGGCGGCGCCAGCTACATCCTGTTCGCCTTCGTGCCGATGTTCATCGTGGCCGCGGCCGTGGTCGTGATGGGCAACTCGGCGATGGAGATCGCCAAGAACGACTACCAGCGCCTGCTGCCGACCTTCATCATGACCAAGATGCCGCTGGTGATGCAGATCCTGTTCTTCGGCGCCCTGCTGTCGGCGATCAAGAGCACCTCCTCGGCCACCCTGCTGGCGCCGTCGACCAGCTTTGTGGAGAACATCCTGAAGAACCTGCGTCCGGGCATGAGCGACAA
This sequence comes from Massilia sp. IC2-477, assembly GCF_020707265.1. Classification (GTDB taxonomy): domain Bacteria; phylum Pseudomonadota; class Gammaproteobacteria; order Burkholderiales; family Burkholderiaceae_D; genus Telluria. The sequence goes on along the minus strand of NZ_JAJFEQ010000011.1, from coordinate 173,738 downwards.
GCAGCAGCTGTTCGCGATGCGCCTGACCATCGTGATCTTCGCCGCGCTGGTGCTGAGCTACGCGATCGCGATGGAAGGCACCTCGATCTATGAACTGGTGTCGAGCGCCTACCAGGTGACCCTGGTCGGCGCCTTCGTGCCGCTGGTGATGGGCCTGTACTGGAAGCGCGCGACCACCCAAGGCGCCATCCTGTCGATCGGCGCGGGCATCGTGGTGTGGCTGCTGTTCTTCCCGCAGCTCACCAGCTGGGGCGAGCACTTCCCGGGACAGCTGGCGGGACTGCTGGCGGCGTTCGTCGGCATGTTCGCGGGCTCGCTGGCGCCGCAGTTTTTCCGCAATGGCGGGGAGCCGACGAAGCATATCGTGGCGAGCGCTTGAGTTCACACTAAGCGACGGAATGGGATCCCGGCCTTCGCCGGGATGACGTGCTAAGGTAGCGGGCCTGAAGGTAACGTTATCTCTACTCACTAGCTGTAAAACCGTCATCCCGGCGCAGGCCGAAATGATGCCACTGGCATCATTTCGTCCAAGTTTGCCAGAAGGCCTGCAGCTACTCCATCCACCCCTTCTGCACCACCTCCTCCAGCGTCAAATCCAGGCAATACCCGATCCGCTCCACCATCTCGTCGATCTGCCCCACCGTGATCGACAGCGGCGGCGCCACGATCATGCGGTCGCCCACCGCGCGCATGATGACGCCGTTGTCGAACATGTGCTTGCGGCAGACCATGCCCACCGCGTGCACCGCGGGGAAGGCCTCGCACTCGTGCCTGGATGCCCCCTTGCGCCGCACCAGGTTCAGCCCCGCCGTCATGCCGCAGGTCTCGGCATGCCCAACCAGCGGATGCATCGCCAGCGATGCGAAGCGGGACTTCAGGTGCGGCCCGGTTTCCAGCGCCACCCGCTGCACCAGGCCCTCGGCCTCGATGATGCGCAGGTTCTCCAGCGCCGCCGCGCAGGCCGCGGGGTGGCCGGAATAGGTGAAGCCGTGGTTGAAGTCGCCGCCCTTCTCGATCAGCATGTGGGCCACGCGAGAACCCACCAGCACGCCGCCGAGCGGCACATAGCCCGAGGTGACGCCCTTGGCAAAAGCGATCAGGTCGGGCTGGAATTTCAACAGCTCGCAGCCGAACCAGGTGCCCAGGCGCCCGAAGCCGCAGATCACTTCGTCCGACACCAGCAGGATGTCGTACTTGTCGCAGATGCGCTGGATCTCTGGCCAGTAGGTCGACGGCGGGATGATCACGCCGCCCGCACCCTGCACCGGCTCGCCGATGAAGGCGGCCACGCGCTCCGGCCCCACTTCCAGGATTTTCTGTTCCAGCCAGCCCGCCGCCTCGAGGCCGAAGGCCGCTTCGCTCATGCCCTGCCCGTGCTCCGCGTAGCTGGGCTGGCCGATGTGGACGATGCCGGGAATCGGCAAGCCGCCCTGGGCGTGCATGCCCGCCATGCCGCCCAGCGAGGCCCCCGCAAGGGTGGAGCCGTGGTAGGCGTTGCGGCGGCTGATGATGACTTCGCGCCCGGGCTTGCCGGCCAGCTGCCAGTAGCGCCGCACCATGCGCACGATGGTGTCGTTCGCTTCCGAGCCGCTGCCAGTGAAGAACACGTGCTGCATGTTCGGCGGCGCCAACCGCGCCAGCAGCGCGGCCAGCTTCACCGCCGGCACGTTGGTGGTGTTGAAGAAGCTGTTATAGAAGGGCAGCTGCAGCAGCTGGGCGTGCACCGCGTCGGCGATGCTGGCGCGCCCGTAGCCGGCGTTGACGCACCACAGCCCGGCCATGCCGTCGATGATCTTGTTGCCTTCGGAATCCCACAGGTAGACGTCGTCGGCGCGGACGATCACGCGCGCGCCGCGTTCGCGCAGCGCGGCGTGGTCGGTGAACGGGTGCAGGTAGTGCGCGCTGTCGAGCTGCTGCAGGGCCTGGGTGTCATAGGTCTCGGATGCCTCGGGCGCAGTCACGCGCAGCGAGGCCACCATCGAATTGGTTGTCATGGCTGGCTCCCATTGTCGTGAGGACCAGTTAGACGTGCAGCAGCAGGTGTTCCCGCTCCCACGGACTGATGACGCGCATGAACTCCTGATGCTCGAGGTCCTTTACCGCAGAGTACACGTCGATGAAGCGCTCGCCCAGGACGTCGCGCAAACGGTCTTCGCGGCGCAACAGGGTGATGGCCTCCGACAGGCCTTGCGGCAGCTCGACCGGCATGTCGTAGGCGCTGACCTCGACCATCGGGCTCGGATCCAGCGCATCCAGCATGCCCAGGTAGCCGCAGGCCAGCGTGACCGCCAGCGCCAGGTAGGGATTGGCGTCGGCGCCGATCACGCGGTTCTCGACGCGCCGGTCCTGGGCGCCCGACACCGGCACCCGGAAGCCCACGGTGCGGTTGTCCATGCCCCACTGCAGGTTGATCGGCGCCGCCGAGTGGCGCACGATGCGGCGGTAGGAATTCACGTAGGGCGCGATGATGGCCATCGCCGAGGGCATGTAGCGCTGCAGGCCGCCGATGTAGTGGCGGAAGGCCGGCGCGGGGGAACCATCCGGGTTGCTGAAGATGTTACGGCCGGTTTCCAGGTCGACCACGCTCTGGTGCACGTGCATCGCCGAGCCGGGCTCGTCAGCCATCGGCTTGGCCATGAAGGTGGCGTACATCTCGTGCTTGAGCGCCGCTTCGCGCAGGGTTCGCTTGAAATAGAACACCTTGTCGGCCAGGCCGAGCGGATCGCCGTGCAGGAAGTTGATCTCCATCTGGCCGGCGCCGATCTCATGGATCAGGGTGTCGACGTCGAGGTTCATCATCTCGCAATAGTCGTAGATGTCCTCGAACAGCGGGTCGAATTCGTTGACGGCGTCGATGCTGTAGACCTGGCGGCTGGTCTCGGCGCGGCCGCTGCGGCCCACCGGCGAGGTGAGCGGCAGGTTGGGATCGATGTTCTTGGCCGTGAGGTAGAACTCGAGCTCGGGCGCCACCACGGGCTTCCAGCCGCGCTCGGCGTACAGCTTGAGCACGCGGCGCAGCACGCTGCGCGGCGCGTAGTCGACCAGCTTGCCGTCGGCGAAATAGCAGTCGTGGATGACCTGGGCGGTCGGGTCGACCGCCCACGGCACCATGGTGATGGTGGTCGGGTCGGCCTTCAGGATCATGTCGCGGTCAGTGGCCGCGATGGCGCGGTTATACGATTCGTCGCGCTCGGGAGTGTTGCCGGTGACGGTCATGCCCAGCACCACTTCCGGGATGCGCATGCCGCGGTCGTCGGTGAATTTCACGCGGGGGAGGATCTTTCCACGGGCGACGCCGGTCAGGTCGGGGACCAGGCATTCGATTTCGGTGACCCGTTTCGCGTTGAGCCACTCCTCCATGTCGGTGTAAGAAAAATTGTCGCGGATTGCCATGATTGCCTCACTGTCTGGTTCGTCGATACGCACGACCGGCCAGGCCGGGTGCGCTGGTCACATCAGGCAGGGAAGCTATGGGACGGCGCTGGTCGTCCACAGAAAGGCCGTCTCGAGAGCAGTCGACATCATGCGGAGCTCCGTTGCAGGGCTTGTTTCTGCGCCTGGTATTCACGGCAGGCATTGCCGAAGGCGCCGAACATCTTCATCGAATAGGGGTTGTGCTGGATGCGCCATTCGGGGTGCCACTGTACCGCCAGCGTGAAGCCGGGCGCGGTGGAGACCGAGAAGGCTTCGACCAGCCCGTCCTCCGCTACTGCTTCGACGCTCAGGCCCGGTGCGAGTTCATTGACGCCCTGCCCGTGCAGCGAGTTCACCGGGATCTCCGACGCGCCCAGCATGCGCTCCAGGCAGCCGCCCGGGGTGATGGTGACGTTGTGGGCGTCCCCGTACTGCTCGTCCATGCCGAGCTCGGGATTCTCGCGATGGTCGAACTTGCCGGCCACGGTCTGCACCGCCTGGTGCAGGCTGCCGCCCATGGCCACGTTCATTTCCTGGAAGCCGCGGCAGATCGCGATGATCGGGATGCCGCGCTTGACCGCTTCGCGGATCAGGGGCAGCGTGGTCTGGTCGCGCGCCGGGTCCTGCGGCAGCGAAGGGTCGAGCACTTCCTCGGAATAGTAGCTGGGGTGCACGTTCGAGGCGGAGCCGGTCAGCATGATGCCGTCGCACAGGGCTAGCACCGTTTCCAGGTCCAGCGATTCGCCCAGGGAAGGCAGGATCATGGGTGCGCAATCGGCGCCGAGGACGACGGCGTCGACGTACTTGTGTTGAGCTGCGTGATAGGGGTGTTCGCCGAAATCACGCGTGCATGCGGGGACGATGACGATGGGGCGCATGGTCTAAACCTTGTCGTGAAGCGCACGAAACCATGATACGGGCATTCTGGTTCGAACGCGATGGGGCTTCATTAGGGTTGCTTCAGATCAAATTTCCTCATGCGAGCACGCGTCGCAATCATTGATCTGTGTCGGAACATAGTTCCGTAACAAAATATTAACTGCAACCTCAAACCCATGCCAACACGATAAAGCCTAGCTCAGGCATGAAACTTTATTTCACGAGGTCGGCACTCATGAATATTGTTACCTAAGACCGACCACGTCTAGCAAATGTCGAAAAAATTTACAGTTGAAAAGATCAACGTATTCAATTATTTGATGCGTTAAGGAAATTACCTTAATGCTGAGGTTTAAATCAATCTAACTTTCACAATCGATAGCGCGTAAATACCATTTCATGACATTGCAATTTCCTCTAATCATCATTCAGTTAATTGTAGGGGATAAAGTTGCTCTGGAAAACGCAAGACTGTATTTCTCTCTTCACAATAGTCGAATTAATTTACATTGACCACTGATGACAAAAATAAACATACTAAAAATCAGAGGCATATGCGGTTGGCATGAATTTCGCTAAAAGGCCCATGCCAACTAAAGAAAGGAGAACTTACTCAAATAAAACATTCTGAAAATTAATTGCTTGAGAAAAATATTATTACATCCTGAAAGGAAGATCATGTTCAAGCATTCGGCAATTCGCGCAGCCATTCTCGCCGCACCGTTGCTCCTGTCGACTTCCATGGCCGATGCAGCAATCGTCACGGGTAGTTCCAATGGATCGTTTAGCAATCCCAGCTGCCCAGGGGCACCCATCTGCTCAACCGTCAATACGACCCAAGGTTCGGATACCCAGGTTCGCTGGGGTGCGATCCTCGTTCCCTCTACGCTCACCGCGATGGATCGCAACTGGAACGTGTCCACGGATGCGAACGATGTGGTCCTGGCTGAACTGCGCTGGTTTAACGCGTCGACGCTCGATGTGCTTACGCCGGACACATTCAATGTCAACTATTTCCTGTCGATTAACTTTACCAGCCCAAACGCTTCTAGCGATTCTGAAACCGTTAACCTGAACATTACCAACACCGATAATGCCGCAGGCGACACGATCGGCGGCCTGACGCTGGCCGATCTTTCCAACCTGTCATTCACCCTGAATGGCGTTGTGGTCAACGATTTAAAGTATATGTTGAGCAGCGGCGGAAGCTTCAACAACAATGTCTGGTACAACCCCGAGCTGAACGAATCCAGGATGTTCATCACGGCCGACTTCAGGGCCGTGCCCGAACCAGCCTCGCTCGGCCTGCTCGCGGCCGGCTTCCTCGGCCTCGGCGTGCTGCACCGCCGCCGCCGGGTCTGAACTGCCGGGCAAACAGCACCGTGACGCGGCCGGGCCGCATCGCGGTGCGCTTTTCGGGAAATGCCATGAATTGCCCCGTGCCAGGCTGACGCAGGAGACGCCGGGCGAAGCTTACTTCTTGTACTCGTAGTACTTCCGCGCATCTCCCTTCACTTGCTCGGCCGGGTACTTCTCGCGGTTGAGCACCATCTTCTCCTGCACTGCCACGAACAGGTCGACGTCGAGCTTGTCCGCCAGGCGCACGAGATACACCAGCACGTCCGCCATCTCGTGGCGTACCGCTCGCTGCTTGTCCGGCCCCAGCTCGTCGAGCCGCCCATGCTGCAGCCACTGGAAGTGCTCGAGCAGCTCGGCCGCCTCCACGCTGAGGGCGGAGGCGAGGTTCTTGGGCGTGTGGAACTGGTCCCAGTCGCGCTCGTCCACAAACGTGCGGACGAGCTCGCGCAGACGGATCAGATCACTGTCCGCGGCGTTCGTCACGAACCTGGTCCCCATCCATGTAGCCCTGCAGCACGCGCTCGAGCTTCGGTGCGATCTCCTCGAAGCTGCTGACGGTGATGCCGAGGTCGCGCAGCAGGCCGTCGTGCACGCCATAGACCCAGCTGTGGATGGTGAGCGGCTGGCCGCGTTCCCAGGCGTCGCGCACGATGGTGGTCTGGGCCACGTTGATCACCTGCTCGGCCACGTTCAGCTCGACCAGGCGGTTGACCGCCGCCTTGCCGGCCACGTTGCCGAGATACTTGCCATGCTTGTCGCGCACGTCGCGCACGTGGCCGAGCCAGTTGTCGGCCAGGCCCACGCGAGTGCCGGTCAGGGCCGCGCCCACGCCCGAGCAGCCGTAGTGGCCGCACAGGATGATGTGCTTCACCTTCAGCACGTCGATCGCGAACTGCAGCACGCTCAGGGCGTTCAGGTCGGAGTGCGCGATCACGTTGGCGATGTTACGGTGAACGAACAGCTCGCCCGGCGCCATGCCCAGCAGCTCGTTGGCCGGGACGCGGCTGTCGGAGCAGCCGATCCACAGGTATTCCGGGGCCTGCTGTTCCGACAGCGCCTTGAAGAAGTTCGGGTCTTCGGCCACCATCGAGGCGGCCCATTTGCGGTTGCGTGCGAAGAGGTCTTCGGCGGTCACGCCCGTCGTCTTGTTTTCCAATTTCTCTCCTGTCTGATGCGTGCTGAATAGACGAAAGTATACCAGCCGGGCGAAAAAAAACCGCCGGGGCCTTCGCCGCCGGCGGTTCAGTATGGTCTCTTACTCGAAGAAGTCCTTGACCTTGTCCATCCAGCCCTTGCTCTGCGGGCTGTGCTTGGCCCCGCCTTCGCTGGTGGAGCGCTCGAACTCGCGCAGCAGGTCCTTCTGCTTGTCGGTCAGCTTGACCGGGGTCTCGACCACCACGTGGCAGAACAGGTCGCCGGTGTAGCCCGAACGGACGCCCTTGACGCCCTTGCCCTTGAGGCGGAAGGTCTTGCCGGTCTGGGTGCCTTCGGGCACCGTGAACGACACCTTGCCGGTGAGCGTAGGCACTTCGATCTCGCCGCCGAGTGCGGCTTTCGCGAACGAGATCGGCATTTCGCAGTGCAGGTCGTCGCCTTCGCGCTGGAACACCGGGTGCGGCTTGATGTGGATTTCCACGTACAGGTCGCCCGACGGTCCGCCGTTGGTGCCCGGCTCGCCGTTGCCGGTCGAGCGGATGCGCATGCCGTTGTCGATGCCGGCCGGGATCTTCACTTCGAGCGTCTTGTTGCGCTTGATGCGTCCGGCGCCGCCGCAGGCCGCGCACGGTTCCGGGATGATCTTGCCGCTGCCATGGCACTTCGGGCAGGTCTGCTGGATGCTGAAGAAACCCTGCTGCATGCGCACCTGGCCGTGGCCCGAGCAGGTGGTGCAGGTGACCGGCTGGGTGCCCGGCTTGGCGCCGCTGCCGTGGCAGGTGTCGCACTTGTCCCAGCTCGGCACGCGGATGGTGGTCTCGTAGCCGTGGGCCGCCTGCTCCAGGGTGATCTCGAGGTTGTAGCGCAGGTCGGCGCCGCGGTAGACCTGCGGGCCCGAGCTGCGGCCACGTCCGCCGCCGAAGATGTCGCCGAAGATGTCGCCGAAGGCGTCGCCGAACCCGCCTGCCCCGCCACCGAAGCCGCCGCCGCCCATGTTCGGGTCCACGCCGGCGTGACCGTAGCGGTCATAGGCCTCGCGCTTCTCCGGATTGGTCAGCATCTCGTAGGCTTCCTTGACCTCCTTGAACTTCTCTTCCGCTTCCTTGTTGTCAGGGTTGCGGTCAGGGTGGTATTTCATCGCAAGCTTGCGATAGGCCTTCTTGATGTCGTCTTCCGACGCGGTCTTGGCGACCCCGAGGATCTCGTAAAAATCACGCTTTGCCATTGGCGGCACCTTGCTTGTTGTACTGGTAAAACGGTGGTTGCAAAAAAACCGAGCCGGGGAACCTGGTGGTCGCAGCGGCTCGGCGATTCCCGCGAGAGGGCGGCTTCAAGGCCGCCCCACCGGGGATTACTTCGCGTCTTTCACTTCCTTGAAGTCCGCGTCCACGACGTCGTCCTGCTGCGGCTGCTGTTCGCCGCCAGGCTGCTGGCCACCGGCTGCGCCGGCAGCGCCAGCCTGCTGCGCCTGCATGTCGGCGTACATCTTCTCGCCCAGCTTCTGGGCCGCAGTCGACAGGGCCGCGGTCTTGGCGTCGATGTCCGACTTGTCGCCGCTCTTGATCGCGCCTTCCAGGTCGGTGATGGCCGCTTCGATCTTTTCCTTCTCGCCGGCGTCCAGCTTGTCGCCGTACTCGGTCAGGGACTTGCGGGTCGAGTGCACCAGCGCGTCACCCTGGTTGCGGGCTTCGGCCAGTTCCTTGACCTTCTTGTCCTCTTCCGCGTTCAGCTCGGCATCCTTCACCATCTTCTGGATTTCTTCTTCCGACAGGCCCGAGTTGGCCTTGATGGTGATCTTGTTTTCCTTGCCGGTGGCCTTGTCCTTCGCGCCCACGTGCAGGATGCCGTTGGCGTCGATGTCGAAGGTCACTTCGATCTGCGGGGTGCCGCGTGGTGCCGGCGGGATGCCTTCGAGGTTGAACTCGCCCAGGCCCTTGTTGCCCGCTGCGATCTCGCGCTCGCCCTGGTAGACCTTGATGGTCACGGCCGGCTGGTTGTCGTCGGCGGTCGAGAACACCTGCGAGAACTTGGTCGGGATCGTGGTGTTCTTGTGGATCATCTTGGTCATCACGCCGCCCAGGGTTTCGATACCCAGCGACAGCGGAGTCACGTCCAGCAGCAGCAGGTCCTTGCGGTCGCCCGACAGCACCGAGCCCTGGATCGCGGCGCCGACAGCGACGGCTTCGTCAGGATTGACGTCGCGGCGTGGCTCCTTGCCGAAGAATTCCTTCACCTTTTCCAGGACCTTCGGCATGCGGGTCATGCCACCGACCAGGATGATGTCGTCGATGTCCGAGACTTTCACGCCGGCGTCCTTGATGGCGACACGGCACGGCTCGATGGTCTTGGCGATCAGTTCTTCCACCAGCGCTTCCAGCTTGGCGCGGGTGATCTTCAGGTTCAGGTGGACCGGCGCGCCGTTCGCCATGGCGATGTACGGCTCGTTGATCTCGGTCTGCTGCGAGGACGACAGCTCGATCTTGGCGCGCTCGGCCGAAGCCTTGATGCGCTGCAGGGCGATCGGGTCCTTCGACAGGTCGAGGCCGTTGATCTTCTTGAATTCGTCGATGATGTAGTCGATCACGCGCTGGTCGAAGTCTTCGCCGCCCAGGAAGGTGTCGCCGTTGGTCGACAGCACTTCGAACTGCTTCTCGCCATCGACGTCGGCGATCTCGATGATCGACACGTCGAAGGTGCCGCCGCCGAGGTCGTACACGGCGATCTTGCGGTCACCCTTGTCGGTCTTGTCCAGGCCGAATGCCAGCGCGGCCGCGGTCGGCTCGTTGATGATGCGCTTGACGTCCAGGCCCGCGATGCGGCCGGCGTCCTTGGTCGCCTGGCGCTGCGAGTCGTTGAAGTAGGCCGGCACGGTGATGACGGCTTCGGTCACTTCTTCGCCGAGGTAGTCTTCGGCGGTCTTCTTCATCTTGCGCAGGACTTCAGCCGAGATTTGCGGCGGCGCCAGCTTCTTGTCGCGCACGCCGACCCATGCGTCGCCGTTGTCGGCGCCCAGGATCTGGTACGGCATCAGCGAGATGTCTTTCTGGACTTCCTTCTCCGCGAATTTGCGGCCGATCAGGCGCTTCACGGCGAACAGGGTGTTCTTCGGGTTGGTCACAGCCTGGCGCTTGGCCGGGGCGCCGACGAGGATCTCGCCGTCTTCCTGGTAAGCGATGATCGACGGGGTGGTGCGCGCACCTTCCGCGTTTTCGATGACCTTAGGCTGGCCATTTTCCATGATCGCGACGCAGGAGTTGGTGGTTCCCAGGTCGATACCGATGATCTTGCCCATGTTTGTTTTCCTTTTAAATGCTGTAGTTTCGGATTAATTCAATATTGGGAAATACCGCGCTCTTTCAAGGGCGAACCTACTGCGCGTTGCACTGGCGGTTTGCGATGCCCGCTGTACTCCCGTACAGCTGCGCTTCTCAACCACCATTGCCGCCGCTCGCTACGGTTCGTTAGGCGCAGCGTCCAGCTCCTGCTTACTTCGGCGCTGCAGCCGTCACGATGGCCGGACGCAGCAGGCGGTCGGCGATCATGTAGCCCTTTTGCAGCACGGTGACCACGGTATTGGCCTCCTGCTCGGACGGCACGACGGCGACGGCCTGGTGCTTGTTCGGGTCCAGCTTCTCGCCGGCCTGAGGCATCACCTCGAGCAGGCGGTTCTTTTCAAACGCGGCGCTCAGCTGCTTGAGCGTCATTTCCACGCCTTCGCGGATCGCTTCCACGGTCTGGGTTTCGACCTTCAGCGCCATTTCCAGGCTATCGCGCACCGGCACCATGGCCTCGGCGAAGCTTTCGATGGCGAATTTTTGGGCCTTGGTCACGTCTTCCTGGGCGCGGCGGCGGATGTTCTCCGCGTCGGCCTTGGCGCGCATGAAGGCGTCGTGCATCTCGGCCAGCTTGGCTTCGGTGGCACTCAGCTGGGCTTCCAGGTCCGACTGCGCCGACGTTGCGTCGCCGGTCGGCGGCACACCGGCCTGGCCCGCGCTTGCCTGTGCAGCCTCGTTGGCGGCAGCAGCGGTGGCGGGGTCAATGCCGTTGCCCTGCTGGGACAGCTCTTGGTTTTCTTGGTCTTGCATCGAAAAAACTCCTAGAATCAAGGACTTGGCTGAATTGGTAACGTATCCTGCCGTACTCACAGGCCCCTACATGGGGCGATGTCCTACATTTTCAAGGGGCATTTCCAGTTCGCCCCATGAAAAAGTAGAAATCATTTGTTACAAGATTTACGGTTTCCCTGAATCATTTCCCAGCGAAAAGTCTTAATCTTCCTGACAAGCTTGCGGCATGGGCCGCAGCTGCCGGGGATGAGACATCATGAGACTTCAACTGATCAGTAGCGCCGTTGTGCTGTACACCATCGCGGTGCTGGCATGGCTGTGCTACGTCGGTATCGGCGCGGCGCCCTGGCATTGATGGGCAACCGCCTATTTTAGCAGCTTGTCAAGGCGCGTCCCTGCGCGCCCTCGGCTCAGACTCCCGCCGGAGCGCCCAGCTGGGCCGCATGCTGCGCCCCGACCTGCACGTCGCGCTTCTGCGCCGCGCGCTGGGCCGGCGTGAGAATGGTCGGCCAGCCGATCAGGTGCTGTTCCGCGATTTCGGCCAGGCCCGTAATCCAGGCCGGCGCTTCGTTCAGGCAGGGAATGTAGTGGTATTCCTTGCCGCCCGCGGCTTCGAAGTCGTGCCGCACTTCCATGTTGATCTCTTCCAGGGTTTCCAGGCAGTCGCTGGTAAAACCCGGACAGATCACGTCGATGCGCTCGATCCCCTGGCGCGCCAGTTCCTGCACCGTGGGCGCCGTGTACGGCTGCAGCCACTCGGCCTTGCCGAAGCGCGACTGGAAGGTGACGATGTATTCGTCGGCGCCCATGCCCAGGGCAACGGCCAGCAGGCGCGCGGTCTTCTGGCATTCGCAGAAATAGGGGTCGCCCAGCATCAGGGTGCGCTTGGGGGTGCCGTGGAAGCTCATCACCAGCTTCTGGCCGCGGCCGTGCGCTTCCCAATACGATTCGACCTGCTCGCGCAGCGCCTCGATGTAGCCTTCGTGGTCGTGGTAATGGCGCACCAGGCGCAGTTCGGGGATGTTGCGCACCTGCGCATAGTGGGCGTAGACGGCGTCCCAGACCGAGGCGGTGGTGGTGCCGGAATACTGGGGATAGGCGGGCAGCACCACGATGCGCTGGCAGTGCTGTTCCTGCAGCCGGTCCAGTACCTCGGGCAGCGAAGGCGAGCCGTAGCGCATCGCCATTACCACCTTCACGCCTTCGTGGCCCCGTTCGGCGAGCGTCTTTTCCAGCAGCGCGGCCTGCTTCTGGGTGTGCACCTTCAAGGGCGAACCCTCCTTGGTCCAGATCAGGCGGTACTTGGCGGCCGACTTCCCGGAGCGGAACGGCAGGATGACCAGGTTCAGGATGAACCACCAGATCCTGGCCGGGATCTCGACCACGCGCGGGTCGGAAAGGAACTGCTTCAGGTAGCGGCGGACGGCCTTGCGGCTGGGCTCGTCCGGCGTGCCCAGGTTGACCAGCACGATGGCGCTGGAGGGCACGGTGCCATGGGTGAAAGGCGGTTCTTTTCTGAAGGGCATGTGTGAAGGGCGTTAACCGGGGGACCGCCATTATAAGTGGCGCTCCCCTGCTTTACGTGTCTACGGCAAACAACACCGGGTCAGGTAGTGGTGTGCAGGCGCACGTCGATGTTGTTGCGGGTGGCGTTCGAGTAGGGGCAGACCACGTGGGCCTTGTCGACCAGTTGCTTCAGTTGGGCCTGGTCCATGCCGGGGGCCTTGATGGTGAGGTCGACCTCGATGCCGAAGCCGGTCGGGATCTGGCCGATGCCGACGTCGCCGGTGACGGTCAGGTCCTGCGGCAGCGTCACGTTCTCCTTGCCTGCCACGAACTTGAGGGCGCCCAGGAAGCAGGCCGAATAACCGGCCGCAAACAGCTGCTCGGGATTGGTGCCGGAGCCGCCACCACCGCCGAGCTCTTTCGGGGTGCTCAGCTTCAGGTCAAGCACGTTGTCGGAACTTTTCGAGCTACCTTCGCGGCCGCCTTGCGAGGTGGCCTGGGCGCGGTACAGCACTTTGTCGATGCTCATTCGAACTTCCTCCTGTGTTGTTGTGGACGGTCCGCGGATGCGGAGCGTTTATCACTTTGCCACAGAATGGTGAAAGGAGGATGACGGTAGGGTGATCTAGTCCAGTAGACCAGATCAAGTTTCGCCGACCGCGCGCTCAGCCGGCTCGTGAACCGACCTTGCGTCTCTTCATGCGTGATTGGAACGCGCGGTCGGCAAAGCCGACCACCCTACAAAGCGTCACGACGCCAGCAGCTCCCGCGCATGCTTGCGCGTCGTCTCCGTGATCTCGATCCCGCCCAGCATGCGCGCCACCTCCTCCACCCGCGCCCGGGTGTCGAGTACGTCGATGCGCGATACTGTGCGGCCTTCGCTGGTGGTGCCCTTCGCCACCTGGAAGTGCTGGTTGGCTTGACTGGCCACCTGCGGCAGGTGGGTCACGCACAGCACCTGGCGCGCCTGGCCCAGGCGCTTGAGCAGGCGCCCCACCACTTCGGCGACGCCGCCGCCGATGCCGGTGTCGACCTCGTCGAAGATCAGGGTCGGGGTGATGGTGGCGCTGGCGGTGATCACGGCGATCGCGAGCGAGATGCGCGCCAGTTCGCCGCCCGAGGCCACCTTGGCCAGCGGCCGCGCCGCCACGCCGGCGTGGCCGGCCACCAGGAATTCGACCTGCTCCAGGCCGTGCGCGCCCGGCTCGCCCTCGGTCAGCGCCACCTCGAAGCGGCCGCCGCTCATGCTCAGGTCCTGCATCGCCCCGGTCACGGCCGAGCCCAGCATCGCCGCCGCCGCCCCGCGCCGGTGCGAGACGCGCTGCGCCACTTCCATGTAGGCTTCCCTGGCCTTCTCTTCCTGCTTGCGCAGGCCGTCGATGTCGCTGGCGTCGGCCAGCTGCTGCAGGCGGGTCTTGAGTGCGGCGTGTTCTTCGTGCAGCTCTTCGGGCGTGGTGCGGTACTTGCGCGCCGCGCTGTGCAGCGCCTCCATGCGCGCGTCCACCTCGCGCAGGCGGTCCGGGTCGAGTTCGACCTTGTCGATGTAGTTGTTGAGCGCGTACACGGCTTCCTGCAGCTGGATGCGGGCCGGCTCCATGCAGTCGAGCACCGCCTGCAGCTGGCTGTCGACGTCCACCAGCTTGCCCAGTTTCGCATTCAGCGAGGACAGCTGCGACAAGATCGGATGGTCGGCTTCGGAGATGGCCTGCAGCGCTTCCTGCGCGCCCTCCAGCAGGCTGGCCGCATGCGACAGGCGGCTATGCTCGTTGCTGATCTCGGCCCACTCGCCCGCCTTCGGCGCCAGCTTGTCGAGTTCAGTCACCTGCCATTCCAGGCGCTCGCGCTCGAGCAGCACGTTGCGCGCATCGTTCTCGAATTCCTCGCGCTGGCGCACCAGGGCGCGCCAGGCCTTCCAGGCCGCGGCGGTGGCATGCACGTCTTCCTGCGCGCTGGTGTCGCGCACCGCGCTCTGGTTGTCGAGCAGGGCGCGCTGGGCATCGAGCTTGAGCAGCGACTGGTGCGCGTGCTGGCCGTGGATGTCGACCAGCATGTCGCCCAGCTCGCGCAGCTGCGCGGCGGTGGCGGTGATGCCGTTGATCCAGGCCTTGGAGCGGCCGGCGTTGTCGATCACGCGGCGCATCAGGGCCACGCCTTCGTCATTCGGGAATTCGTTCTCCAGCAGCCAGGAGGAGGCCGGCGAGGTCAGCGCGAATTCGGCGGTGACGTCGGCCTTGGCCGCGCCTTCGCGCACCATGCTCGCGTCGCCGCGTCCGCCCAGCGCCAGTTGCAGCGCGTCGATCAGGATCGACTTGCCGGCGCCGGTCTCGCCGGTGAACACCGTGAAGCCATGTGCGAACTCGAGTTCGATGGCGTCGACAATGACGAAGTCACGGATGGTAAGTGTGCGCAGCATGAAAAATCGGGTCTCCTGGTTTTACTCTGCTTTTGACGCGATTACGTCAATTTGCCTTCGTTGGTCGGGTATTCGTTCCAGTGCAGCTTTTCGCGCAGCGTATGGTAATAGCTCCAGCCCTGCGGGTGCAGGAAGGTGATCGTGTGCGGCGAGCGCGAGATGACGATGCGGTCGCCCAGCTGCAGGCTGGTGAAGGTCTGCATGTCGAAGTTGACGCTGATGTCGCGCCCGGCCACCAGTTCGACCACGATCTCGCTCGACTCGGGCACCACGATCGGCCGGTTCGACAGCGCATGCGGCGCGATCGGCACCAGCACGACGCCCTGCACGCGCGGATGCAGCAGGGGGCCGCCGGCCGACAGCGCGTAGGCGGTGGAGCCGGTGGGCGTCGAGACGATCAGGCCGTCCGCGCGCTGGTTGTACATGAATTCGCCGTCCACGGTGAGCTTGAGCTCGACCATGCCGGCGCCGGTGCCGCGCGCCACCACCACGTCGTTGAAGGCGACGCTGCAGAAGATCTCCTGGTCGTCGCGCACCACGCGCGCCTGCAGCAGGGTGCGCTCTTCCTTGCGCGCCTGGCCCTGCAGGATCTCGTGCAGCGCCGGCACCATGCGCTCGAGCGGGATGTCGGTGATGAAGCCGAGGCGCCCCGAGTTGATGCCGATGAGCGGGATGTCGTACTTGGCAAGCTGGCGCGCGATGCCGAGCATGGTGCCGTCGCCGCCCATGACCACGGCGTAGCCGGCCTGCTCGCCGATCTCGGCCACCGACATGGCGTCGGCCGCGTCGATGCCGAGGGCGTTCAGGTAGGCGGCGGTATCGGCCTCGAACACCACGCGGTAGCCCGCCCCGGCCAGGAAATCGGTGAGCTGCCGGGCCGGATCTTCGATGCCGGGGGTGTTCTGCCGCACCACGAGCGCGATGATTTCTTGCTTTTCAGGCGACACTGACATGGTCTGGAGCGGTTGGGTAAGGACTTGCGAGATTAACCGATTATCCCTGCGGCTGCCACTTCAGCCCCTGCGCACGCCCGGATAAGACTGTACAAATAAACAGTATAAGGGCGGCGCCCACTCGGGGGCAAGTATCAGCCCATCAGGGCCTGCCCCACGGCCACGATGATGGCCAGGACGATGCTCAGGAGGTGCAGCGTCATCAGGACCACCCAGCGCAAGCCGGTGATGAGACGCCCGCCGCCGTAGACGCGGCGCATGGCGGTCGGCAGGTAGAAGGCCAGCCACACGGTCAGCAGGAAGCGGATGAAGTCCCAGCTGCCCGGCACCAGGATCGTGATGCTCAGCATGAAGAAGGCAAAGGCATTCGTGTGCAGCGCGAACAGGAAGTGCTCGCCGTAGCGCCGGCCCGAGCCCAGGTACAGCAGTTTCAGGTAGCCGGCGAACAGCGGCATCAGGGCGAAGATCGCGTACGGGGCGTAGCCGAAGAAGGCGCGCTTGACGGCATCTTGCTGCGCCGCGACCGGCTGGTCCAGGAACTTGTCGACCTTCTTGCCAAGCAGCGGATTGATCGAGGCCGTCCAGGCGACGAAGCGCTCCTGGGTATCCGCCCAGGTATCGGCCTGCTCCCGCGTGGCCGCGCCCAGCGCGGTGTCATGCGTGGGCCCGGCGCTTGCCGGCGCGGTGACGGCGGGACGCTCGATGGTGGTCTCGGGATCGAACAGTTCGGCGCCGCTGAACTTGACCAGGGCGAAGAAGATGATGCTGAAGCTCAGGTACAGGCGCAGGGGTTCGAGGTAGCGCACGCGCCGGCCCTCGATGTATTCGCGGCTGAGGAAACCCGGCTTGAACAGCAGCAGCGCCAGCGACTTCCACAGCTTGCCTTCCAGCGCCACGTAGTGCGCAAGGAACTCGTGCAGGAACTCACGCGCGCTGGGCACGTGCAGGTGGGCCGCCTGGCCGCACTGGTGGCAGTAGTTGCCCTGGGTAGTGGCGCCGCAGTTCTTGCAGATGTCGGCGTCGTGGAGAGTGGCGAGTGCGTCGGTGGTCACAGGTAGATCCGGCTGAGTCGTTCCAGCCCTCATGTTAGCTGTTCAATTGCAAAAAAGCATCTCGGATTATCACACTTGCATTGCTGCCGCACCAATTGCGCGACTGCTTCATCTGGCCGGGGTTAGGATTCAGTCAACTGCAATAGAAGGAGGCCATCATGGTGACCGAAACCAAAGACCGCTTCGTGAACACGAAGAAGCCGATCGAAAACGACGGCATGAAACGCCAGCCGCACGAGCGCGACGAGAGCCCGGACGCGCAGGACCAGGAACCGCGCGGCATCATCAAGCAGGCCGCCGAGGACATGGCGCAAGGGCTGGTGAACACCGACATGTACGGGACCAACGGCGAAGGCGACCTGGACCGTGCAGTCGAACCCGCTCCCGGCGCCACCGGACAGGCAAACCCGCAACCCGACCGCCACCGGTCGATGACCCGCCACGACTCCGTCGATTCGGAGCCGGGCAAGAACCGATAAGGAAGAATGCAATGACCATCAAGCGTAACGGCAGCGCCGTCTGGAGCGGCGGCCTGAAGGACGGCAAGGGCGCCGTCTCGACCGGGAGCGGCGTGCTGAAGGATAGCCAGTACGGCTTCAACACCCGCTTCGAGGACGGCCCGGGCACCAACCCGGAAGAACTGATCGGCGCGGCCCACGCGGGCTGCTTCACGATGGCGCTGTCCGGCCAGCTGGGCCAGGCCGGCATGACGGCCGAGGAACTGCGCACCACCGCCACCGTCTCGATGGAAAAGGTCGAAGGCGGCTTCTCGATCACCGCCGTGCACCTCGACCTCGTCGCGAAGATCCCTGGCGCCAGCCAGGAAGCCTTCGACAAGGCCGCCAACACCGCCAAGGAAAACTGCCCGGTGTCGAAGCTGCTCAACGCGAACATCACGATGACCTCGCGCCTGGAAAACTGAAGCGCATACGGACACTGCCGCGATTGGGCGGTGTCCGGCACGAATCGCGGCCAACGCATAAAATGGCCGCTTTCCGTTTCATCCAGAAGGACATCCACAATGCGCTTCCTGCACACCATGCTCCGCGTCGGCAACCTCGAGCGTTCCATCGACTTCTACACCAATGTGCTCGGCATGAAGCTGCTGCGCACCAGCGACAACCCCGAGTACAAATACAAGCTCGCCTTCCTCGGCTACGGCAGCAACCCGGAGCACGCCGAACTCGAGCTGACCTACAACTACGGCGTCGAGAGCTATGACATGGGCACGGCCTACGGCCACATCGCCCTCTCCACCGAAGACATCTACGCCACCTGCGACAGCGTGCGCAAGTTAGGGGGCAACATCACGCGCGAGCCGGGCCCGGTCAAGGGCGGCACCACCGTGATCGCCTTCATCACCGACCCGGACGGCTACAAGGTCGAGCTCATCGAGCGCAAGGACAATGCCGCCGGCGCTGGGCTGAGCAGCTAAATCTCCCCTGCCCGGCAAGCTCTGCCGGGCGCTGCTACAATCGCCTGGCCTGGCTGTCAGGCAACAATCTAAATACGTCTTCGGGGCGGGGTGCAATTCCCCACCGGCGGTATGGCCTGTAATGGGCCGAGCCCGCGAGCGCCTGCGTGAGCAGGGTCAGCAGACCTGGTGAGAAGCCAGGGCCGACGGTATAGTCCGGATGAAAGAAGATGTGCGCTGTCACGCGCTGTTCCCGCCGCTTTTTGCGCAGGGACCGGCGCGCGCTTTGCTTTGCCCTGATGCGTTTTTCGCCAACTTACTGCGAGGAGCGTTTCACATGTTAGTCACCACCACCCACTCCCTCACCAGCACCGACCTGGAAGGCCGCATCAGCGCCGCCCTGGAAGCCACGCGCTTGGGAATTCCCGTCATCCTGCTCGACGATTTCGACCGCGAGAACGAGGCCGACCTGATCGTCGCAGCCGAAAAACTGAGCGTCGAGACGATGGCCTTGATGATCCGCGAATGCAGCGGCATCGTGTGCCTGTGCTTATCAAGCGACAAGGTACGCACCCTGGAGTTGCCGCCGATGGCCGCGGAGAACGGCAGCCGCTACGGCACGCCTTTCACCGTGTCGATCGAGGCGCGCCATGGCGTGTCGACCGGCGTATCAGCGGCGGACCGCGTCACCACCATTCGCACCGCGATCGCAGCCCACGCCAAGCCGGAAGACCTGGTGCGGCCGGGTCACGTGTTCCCGCTGCGCGCCACACCGGGCGGCGTGCTGGCGCGCGCCGGCCACACCGAAGGCTCGGTCGACCTGGCCATCATGGCGGGGCTGGAACCGGCCGCCGTGCTGTGCGAGCTGATGAATCCTGACGGGACGATGATGCGCGGGGAGCAGATCGAGGAGTTCGCCGCCCTGCACGGCTTCCCGATCCTGACGATCGCGGAGATGATCGAGTGGCGTAAAACCCGTTAAACCGTAGGGTGGGCGGGGTGTTTTAGGCCAGTGGCCTAAAACACGAACGCCCACCCGGTCAACGTACGTATATGAGCCACGGAGGAAACGTGAACTGACCGCGTGGGCAGGAAACCTGCCCACCCTACAAAAGCGATGACGTCGCGTATCCCGGAACGTCATCCAAACGCGTTACGCCAGCGGATCGATCACGAACGCCGGCATGCGCTGGTTGTTCGTCGCGCATTCCAGGAACTTGTCGGCGGTCGACAGTGCCTCGTTGATGGTGACGTCCATGTCCAGGTAGCGGTAAGTGCCGAGGCGACCGACGAAGGTCACGTTCGGCTCCTCGCGCGCCACGTTCACGTAGCGTTCCAGCTGCTGCTTGTCGCGCGCCTGGCGGATCGGGTAGTACGGGATGTCCTTCTCTTCGCACTGGCGGCTGTATTCCTTGTACATCAGCGTCTTCTCGTGCTTTTCCCACGGCGAGAAGTGCTTGTGCTCGGTGATGCGGGTGTAGGGCTGACTGTCGTCGCAGTAGTTGATGACGGCATTGCCCTGGTAGTCGCCGGTGTCGCGGAACACTTCGAAGTCCAGCGTGCGGTACGGCAGGCGGCCTTCGGTGTGCTTGAACCAGGCGTCGATCGGGCCGCTATAGAACACGTGCGCGTAGTCGCCCTTGTTGGCCGGGTCGAAGGTGGTGTTCAGGTGCACGGTGACGCCCGGCACGTCGAGGATCTTCTCGACCAGCGCGGTGTAGCCGTCTTCCGGCATGCCTTGGTACTTGTGTGCGAAGTAGTTGTCGTCGTAGTTGAAGCGCACCGGCAGGCGCTTGAGGATGCTGGCCGGCAGTTCGGTCGGCTGCATGCCCCACTGCTTGACGGTATAGGTCTTGAAGAAGGCTTCGTACAGTTCCTTGCCGACAAAGCGCAGCGCCTGGTCTTCGAAGGTGACCGGGTTCTCGATCGACTTGTCGCCCAGCGAGGCCAGGAATTCCTGGGCTTCGGCCGGACGGAAGGTCTTGCCGAAGAACTGGTTGATGGTGAGCAGGTTGATCGGCAGCGTGTACACGCTGTTGTTGGTGATCGCCTTGACCCGGTTCACATAGGGCATGAAGCGGCTGTAGCGGTTCACGTATTCCCAGACGCGCTCGATGTCGGTGTGGAAGATGTGCGGACCGTAGATGTGCACCATCACGCCGGTCTCGGCGTCGCGTTCGGAGTGGCAGTTGCCTGCGATGTGAGGGCGCGATTCGAAGATCTCGACTTGGTAGCCAGCCTCTGCCAGCTGGCGTGCAATGACGGCTCCGGAAAAACCGGCGCCGACAATCGCGATATTCTTTTGCATGTTATTTATCCTTAGGAATGAGAATTCATGACTCCGGGGGCACCAGCAGCTGGCGGGCTCGGCCGGCCAGCCATTCAGGGAGCGTTTAACGTTGTCAGTTTATCAGTTTTGCAAAAAAATCCGCCGGTTTGAGACTTGTCGTGCGTCAACTATTTTGTCGTCAAATCAATGAGTTAGGTAGAGCTCTAAAAGTAAAAAGCCCGGACGCAAAGTCCGGGCTTTTTACATTCTGCGCTGCAGGACAAGCCTGCGCGGCAATTACTTTTCCAGCAGGGCGTTCACCGCTGCCAGGTCCGATTCGCGCAGCGAACCCGAGGCGGCTTTCAGGCGCAGGCCGTTCAGGATCGTGTCGTAGCGGGCACGCGACAGGTCGGTGCGGGTCGAGTACAGCTGGCGCTGCGCGTTCAGCACGTCGATGTTGATGCGCACGCCCACCTGGTAACCCAGCTTGTTCGATTCCAGCGCCGACTGGCTCGATACTTCGGCCGCTTCCAGCGCCTTAACCTGGGCCATGCCGCTGTTCACGCCGAGGTAGGCCTGGCGCGCCTGCAGGGCGGCCTGGCGGCGGGTCGCTTCCAGGTCGTTGCGCGCCTTGTCTTCCAGCGCGATGGTTTCGCGCACGCGGCTGGTGACGCCGAAGCCGTTGAAGATCGGGACGCTGAACTGGACGCCGATGCCGTTATTCCGGTTCACGCCCGAGACATTGTTCACGCGGCCGCTGGTGTCCTGGCGCGAGCTGCTGGCCACCAGGTCCAGGGTCGGGTAATGGCCGGCGCGGGTCTTCGAGATCTCGCGCTTGGCGACTTCGACCGCCAGCTGCTGCACGGTCACGCCGTAGTTCTGGCTTTCGGCGGCCGACACCCACGGGTCGGGATTGGCCGGCGACGGCGCGGTCAGGGCGATGCCGGCCTTGAGCGGCGCCAAGTTGGTCGGCTCGGTGCCGATGATGGCCTGCAGGGTGTTGCGCTTGTTGTCGAGGTCGTTCACGGCCGCGAATTCCTGGGCGATCACCAGGTCATAGGCAGCCTGTGCTTCGTGGGTGTCGGTGATGGTCTGGGTGCCGACTTCGAAGTTGCGCTTGGCCGATGCCAGCTGCTCGGTCACCGCGGTCTTCTGGGCGCGGGTCGACTCCAGCTTGTCCTGGGCTGCCAGCACGTCGAAATAGGCTTGCGCCACGCGGGTGATCAGCTCCTGCTGGGCCTGGGCGAACTGCGCTTCCGCGATGGCCTGCTGGAGCTTGCTCTGCTGGTAGGTTTCCCAGCGGTCCCAGCGGAACAGCGGCTGGGTCAGGCCGATCGTGTACTCGGTGGTGCGCTCGTTGGTGCCGGTACCGAGCACGCGGGTCTGCCCACCGCTGGCGTTGGGGACCAGCTGGCCCTCGTTCCAGGGCGAACCGTCACGGTCGTTCTTGACGCTGCTGCCGGTGATGCCGATGGTCGGGAGAAGTCCTGCACGCCCCTGCGCGATCCGTTCCCGGCCGGCGGCGGCCGACGCACGCGCGCTGGCGAAGTTCGCGTCGTTGGCCAGTGCCTGCTGGTACACCTGGATCAAATCGGCCGCGCTGGCATTGAGCGAAAAGAGAGCGCTGGCAACCAGCACGGCAAGAAGGGGTTTCTGCATCACATTCTCCACAGGAGTCATCAAAGTTAGGAAGCAGTTCAATACTTCGGCATCGAAGGATCGACCTGTACGGCCCAGGCGTGTATCCCGCCCGTCAAATTCGTTACGTTGTCAAACCCGTTACGTTCCAGGAAGCTCGCTACCTGCATGCTGCGCGCTCCGTGGTGGCAGATGCACACGATTTCGCGGTCATCCGGCAGTTCGCCGGCGCGGATCGGCACCAGGTGCATCGGGATCTGGGTCGAGCCTGCGATGTGGCAGGTCTCGAATTCCCAGTTCTCGCGCACGTCCAGCAGCAGGGGCTGCTCGGCTGCCCCGGCTTCAGCCTGGGCCAGCCGGGCGGCCAGCTCCGGTGCGGTCAAGTGCTGCATCGCGGCCTCAGAACTGGAAGCGCGACGGCGCCTGGGCGCCCGTCAGCGGTTTGACATTGGTCTCGAACAGCTTGACCGTGTCGTAGCCCGTTTCCGAGGTGCGGGTGACGATGTTGAAGCTCATCGCCGGCGCATCGCCCAGGATCAGGCCCAGGCGGCCACCTACTTTCACCTGCTTCAGCAGGGCTTCCGGCAGGACCGGCAGGCCGGCCGAGACGACGATCACGTCGTAGGGCGCGCCCTTGTCCCAGCCGCCGGCGCCATTGCCTTCTTCGACCGTCACGTTGCTCACGCCGGCGCGCGCCAGGTTCTCGCGCGCCAGTTTCGCGGCTTCCGGCTGGATTTCCACGGTGGTCACCTGGCGCGCCTTATGCGCCAGCAATGCCGCCATGTAGCCCGAACCGGTGCCGATTTCGAGGACGTTCTCATGCTTCTTGATCGCCAGTTCCTGCACGATGCGCGCTTCGACCTTCGGGTTGAACATCGCTTCACCGCCCGGCAGCGGGATCTCGACGTCGGCAAACGCCAGGTTCTGGTACGCGGCCGGCACGAACTGTTCGCGCTTGACGACATGCAGCATGTCCAGTACGTCCTGGTCGAGCACGTTCCACGGACGGATCTGCTGTTCGATCATGTTGAAGCGGGCTTGTTCGATATTCATTTGGATTCTCGGTGGAAAATAAATAATCCGATATTTTATCGTTGAACGGCCTCAGGACGCACATCTTAGCGATGGGCTGCCCGAGACCAGGGGAAATTGCGACAGTCTGCAGTTTAGAGGGGTTGAACGCCAAAAAAATGGCGCGTTGTCGCAAACGCAGCTCAGGCTGTGTGGGGAATCAGGCCGTGCAGGCTAACGTCCAGCAGATGTTCGAGGAAAACCTGGGGTTGCAGTTCGGCGCAGTCGCAGGGCGCCACGGCCGAGTGCTTCCATACGTTGAGCATCATCATCGGCGCAATCAGGACCCGGGTCATCTGCTCGATGTCGAAACGACGGAACTCGCCGCGGTCGACGCCACGCTCGAGGATGCTGGAAATCATGCGGACGGTGCGGCTCATGACCTCTTCGCGGTAGAACTTCGCCAGTTCCGGGAAATTGACCGCTTCGGCGAGCATCAGCTTGCCCAGGCCGGAAGCCTTGCTCTGGCCGATCTGGCGCGACCAGGTCATGACCACCTCGCGCAGCAGGTCGGCGCTGTGGCCGTGGAATTCGGCGACCGACAGCTCGGCCTGGCCGAGGAAAGGCAGGATGCTCTCGCGCACTACAGCCTTGAACAATTCTTCCTTGTTGGTGTAATACAGGTAGAGCGTGCCCTTTGACACGCCGGCGCGGCGCGCGACGTCTTCCAGCCGGGTAGCGGCGAAGCCACGTTCGACGAACAGTTCAATAGCGGCAGCAAGGAGCTCCTGGGGACGGGCATCCTTTCGGCGTTCCCACCGCGGCTTGCTGTCGAGTGGACATTCCATGTTTCTGCCTGACAACTGAAGAACCATAGAATATAGACGTGGCTTTCAGAGCAGTCAAGCAATCGTTGTGGCACCGAAACTGTCAATATAAACAGGTATTTACGCTATTTGCTCAACTCATACCCGGGCCGTAAATACGGCCGTTGGCGCGCGAAGTGTACAAGGCGCCGTCGGGGTTGCGCGGCGGGACGTCGCGCTGTTGGCGCGGCACCTGGAACACCGCCAGGCGGTCGACCACGCCGGGAACCAGTTTCTCCAGCATGACATCGAGCTCGGCCATCATGCCGACCCGCACCGTGCGCATCGGGACCACCGCCGCATGCAGGATCGCCGCCGCCACCTCGTGCGGGTCGACCTGGGGCCCGGGCAGTTTCGGTTCGCGGTCCATGTAGTTGCGCGCATGCTGGGGCAGCGGCGTGTCGACGGCGGTCGGCTCGATCAGGGTGATCGAGACCGGCGCCCCGTCCATGTGCTCGACCTCGATGCGCAGCGCATCGGTAAAGCCTTTCACCGCGTGCTTGCTGGCCGAGTACATGCCCTGCATCGGAATCGCCACCTCGGAGGCCTCGCTGCCGAGGTTGATCAGGGCCCCGCCCTGGCGGTTCAAGTGCGGCAGCGCCACCAGCGAGCCGTGCACCATGCCCCAGAAATTGATGTCGAACAGTCGCCGGCTGTCTTCTTCCGACACCTGGTCCAGGCGTCCGTAGATGGTGCCGCCGGCATTGTTGATCCAGGTGTCGATGCGGCCGAAACGCGCGATCGCGACTTCGGCGATGCGCTCCACGTCGGCGCGCACGGACACGTCGGCCACCACGGCAACGGCGTCGAAACCGTCGTCCACCAGTCCCTGCACCACGGCCTCGAGCACGTCGGCGCCGCGCGCGGCCAGCACCAGCTGCGCGCCCTGTTTTGCCGCTTCCTGGGCGGTGGCCAGGCCGATGCCGCTCGATGCACCGGTGATGACGAGGACCTGGCGGTTCAGGGGTTTGAGGGGACTGGACATGGGGTCTCCTGCTGACGATGTGGATGTCTGCAAGCTAGCAGGAAAACGGCGGGCGACGCGCCCGCTTCAGGCGCGGCGGCGGTATACTTGCCCCCTTCCTTCCCGCTTTGATCCTATTCCCATGCAGTGCAGAGACAACTGCGGCGCCTGCTGCACCGCCCCGTCGATTACCAGTCCGATTCCCGGCATGCCGGAGGGAAAGCCAGCCGGCGTGCGCTGCGTGCAGCTGGGTGAGGACAACCGTTGCCGCATCTTCGGCCGGCCGGAACGCCCTGCCTTCTGCGGCGGCCTGCAGCCCTCGCTGGAGATGTGCGGCTCCAGCCGCGAACAGGCGATCCGCTGGCTGGACGACCTGGAACGCGCCACCATGCCCTGAGCCGGGGCTGTCAAGGCTCCTCCTCGGCCTCGCCGCCCTCGGGCGTCAAGACCTTGAAACGCTTTTTCTTCCTTTTGATGACGGTCGCGTCCTCGACCGCCGGCTTGGTGGGCGGCGGCGGGGCGACCGGCAAGGGGAAGCCGAGGAAGGCCATCACGAGGAAGATCGGCAGCAGTCCAAAGAACAGTGGCCGCCGCCAGTTCAGTTTCTCTTTGAGCATGGCCAGCACATATTGCCGAGCTGGCAAATCACAAGGGCGTACCCTTACCCGCTCAGGGTAATGTGCGATGTCTGGCTGCGCAGCCGCTTCTCAGGCAGCGACCGGCTTGCCGCGCGCCTGTTGCACGCGCTGGAACAGCCCGCCCAGCGTCAGGCCGTCGTGCCAGATTTCCTCGAGCATCAGGCCGTATTTGTCGCGCAATTCCTTCGCCAGCGTCTCGATCTCCCGCGCATCCGGCACCCGGCGCACCGGTTTCACCGCGCGGCAGATGCCGAGTACTTCGTCGTCGGGACGGAAATGCAGCTTCTCGCTTTCGCGGAAGGCAAACGCGGACACGACGACGGACAGGAAATCGCGGATGTCTTTCCGCGAGGCAGTAGGGAATGTGCTGCGCCAGGCCCGGCCCTGGCAGGGACGGTAACGCAAGGAAGTTGGGCTTTGCCAACCGTGAAATGCTGCCCAGGCGAGCGCAGCAAGAATCAGGACAACAAAGATACTCATGCAATCGAGTGAAGAATACTCATGCGCTTGAGTGTAGCACGCGTTTGCGCGGATGGCGCACGAGAGAATTTCGCTGTCATGCCCATGAGCTAACCCTGCGGCAAGCTTGGCGCGGTACAATCTTGGACCGGACACGACGGGCGACGTTGCCTGTTGTGATCATGTTAAGCTTCGACCCCGCCGTACTCCCGTCACTCTCCCTCAGCCGAACTGAATAACGCGTACATGGATATTCTTCTCGCCGTCAAGGCGATCATCATGGGCCTGGTCGAAGGCTTCACCGAATTCCTTCCGATTTCTTCCACCGGCCACCTGATCCTGGCAGGCAGCCTGCTCAATTTCACCGGCGAAAAGGTCAAGGTCTTCGAGATCGCCATCCAGGCCGGCGCCATGCTGGCCGTGATCTGGGAATACCGCCAGCGCATCGGCGCCGTCCTCGCCGGCCTCGGCTCGGATCCGAAGCAGCAACAATTCGTCCTCAAGCTGATCGTCGCGTTCATGCCGGCGGCCGTGCTCGGCTTCCTGTTCAACAAGGCGATCAAGGCCGAGCTGTTCGCGCCGGTGCCGGTGGCCACCGCCTTCATCGTGGGCGGCCTCGTGATCCTGTGGGTCGAACGCCGCCATACCGGCAAGGACCGCGTGGCGCGCGTCGAGACCGTGGACGAGATGAGCACCCTGGACGCGCTGAAGGTGGGCATTGCCCAGGCCTTCGCCCTGATCCCGGGCACCAGCCGCTCGGGCGCGACCATCATCGGCGGCATGCTGTTCGGCCTGTCGCGCAAGGCCGCGACCGAATTCTCCTTCTTCCTGGCGATCCCGACCCTGCTGTCGGCCACCGTGTACTCGGTGGTCAAGGAGCGCCACCTGCTGTCGATGGCCGACCTGCCGATGTTCGGCCTGGGCGGCCTGGCGGCGTTCGCCTCGGCCTTCCTGTGCGTGCGCTGGCTCCTGCGCTACATCAGCACGCACGACTTCACGATCTTCGCCTGGTACCGTATCGTATTCGGTATCGTCGTTCTCGTGACCGCGCACTTCAACCTGGTGACCTGGGCGGAATAACACAACACCAGGCAAACCTGTAGAAACACGTTCAGCATGACTTCCGACATTGGCGCGCGCGCCCTCCACGTCCTCGAGACGGTCTTCGGCTATCCCGCCTTCCGCGGGCAGCAGGCCGAGATCGTCGAGCACGTGGCCAGCGGTGGCGACGCACTCGTCCTGATGCCCACCGGCGGCGGCAAGTCGCTGTGCTACCAGATCCCGGCGCTGCTGCGCGACGGGGTGGGCGTGGTCATCTCGCCGCTGATCGCACTGATGCAGGACCAGGTCGACGCGCTGGAAGAAGTCGGCGTGCGCGCCGCCTTCCTCAACTCGACCCAGACCTTCGAGGAAACCCTGCGCATCGAGCGCCTGGTGCGCAATGGCGAGATCGACCTGGTCTACGTGGCGCCAGAGCGCCTGCTCACCCAGCGCTGCCTGGAACTGATCGACGCCTCGCCGATCGCGCTGTTCGCCATCGACGAAGCGCACTGCGTGTCGCAGTGGGGCCACGACTTCCGGCCGGAATACATCCGCCTGTCGGTGCTGCACGAGCGCTATCCGGGCATCCCGCGCATCGCCCTCACCGCCACCGCCGACCAGCAGACCCGCGCCGAGATCGCGCACCGCCTGCAGCTCGACGACGCGCGCCAGTTCGTGTCGTCCTTCGACCGCCCGAACATCCGCTACTCCATTGTCGAGAAGACCACCGGCCGCAAGCAGCTGATCGACTTCATCAGCAGCGAACACCCGCAGGATTCCGGCATCGTCTACTGCCTGTCGCGCAAAAAAGTCGAGGAGACCGCCGACTTCCTGTGCCAGCACGGCATTCGCGCCCTGCCCTACCACGCCGGCATGGAGCACAGCGTGCGCGCCGCCAACCAGTCGCGCTTCCTCCGCGAAGACAATATCGTGATGGTGGCCACCATCGCTTTCGGCATGGGCATCGACAAGCCGGACGTGCGCTACGTCTGCCACCTCGACCTCCCGAAGAGCATCGAGGGCTACTACCAGGAGACCGGCCGCGCCGGCCGCGACGGCATGCCGGCCAGCGCCTGGATGGCCTATGGTTTGCAGGATGTGGTGCTGCAGCGCCGGATGATCGACGAATCCGAGGCCGACGAGACCTTCAAGCGCGTGCTGTCGATGAAGCTCGACGCCATGCTGGGCCTGTGCGAGACGCTGAGCTGCCGGCGCATGCGCCTGCTCGACTACTTCGGCGAGCGCTCCGGCCCCTGCGGCAACTGCGATACCTGCCTGATCCCGCCGATCCAGGTGGACGGCACGGTGCCGATGCAAAAGCTGCTGTCGGCGATCTACCGGGTCGACCAGCGCTTCGCCGCCGGCCATGTGATCGACGTGCTGCGCGGCGCGCAGACGGAACGCATCACCCAGTGGCACCACGACAAGCTGACCGTCTACGGCGTCGGCGCCGACCGCTCCGAGCAGGAATGGCGCGCCATCGTGCGCCAGGCGATCGCGCTCGGCTTCGTCACCGTGGACCACGACGCCTTCAGCTCGCTCAAGCTCACCGACGCCGCCCGTCCCGTACTCAAGGGCGAGCAGAAGGTGCAGCTGCGCCAGTACCAGAAGCCGGTCAAGGCCAAGCGCCCCTCGTCCTCGCGCAGCGGCGGCTACGAGGAAATGGAACTGTCGCGTTCCGAGCAGCAGATCTTCGAGCGCCTTCGCTCCTGGCGCATGGGCACCGCGCGCGAGCACGGCGTGCCGGCCTACGTGGTATTCCAGGACGCCACCCTGCGCGAGATCGCCAAGGTCAAGCCGTCTTCGATCGACGCATTGCGCGGGGTGTCCGGCGTCGGCGAAAAGAAGCTGGTGTCCTACGGCGATGAAATTGTCGCCATCATCAATGAGATGATGTAAGGTCTAAGGTTGAATCCGTTCAACCTCAGACACCATGTCCATCCCCACTCCCACCAGCACCACCGCCGCGCCTTCCAAGGACGGCGCCCAGGCCCAGGTCCCGCAGAATGCGGCCAGCCTGCAGACCTTCGTGTTCGCCCTGTTCTTCGTCTTCGGCGGCATCACCAGCCTGAACGACGTCATCATCCCCAAGCTGAAGGACCTGTTCACGCTCAGCTACGCCCAGGCGATGCTGGTGCAGTCGGCCTTCTTCGCCGCCTACTTCTTCGTCTCGATTCCGGCCGCCGCCATCGTGCAGCGCATCGGCTACATGCGTTCGGCCGTGGTGGGCCTCCTGACGATGGCGGCCGGCTGCCTGCTGTTCATCCCGGCCTCGTACTCGGGCATGTTCATTACCTTCCTGCTGGCGCTGTTCGTGCTGGCCTCGGGCATCACCATCGTGCAGGTGGTGGCCAACCCCTTGATCTCGATGCTGGGCAAGCCGCAGACGGCGTCCAGCCGCCTGACCTTTGCCCAGGCTTTCAATTCGCTCGGCACCACGGTCTTCCCCTACGTCGGCGCAATCCTGATCCTGGGTTCGCTGGCGACGGTCGACGTTTCGACCTTGAGCGGCGCAGCGCTCGACGCCTACCGCCAGGAAGAAACGCGTGTCGTCGTGAACACCTACATCGGCCTGGCGATCGCGCTGGCGCTGCTGGGCGGCGCGGTGTGGATCAACCGCCGCAAGCTGGTGGAAACAGCGGCGCCCTCGGAAAACATCCTGCACGCCTTCGACCTGCTCAAGCAGCCGCGCTTTGCGCTCGGCGCGCTGTGCATCTTCCTGTACGTCGGCGCCGAAGTGGCGATCGGCTCGGTCATCGTGAACTACCTGATGGAGTCGCACGTGATGGGGCTGGGGGCGGAGGAAGCCGGCAAGCACGTGCCGCTGTACTGGGGCGGCGCGATGGTCGGCCGCTTCATCGGCGCGGCGCTGCTGCGCATGTTCTCGCCAGGGAAAGTGCTCGCTTTCGCGGCAGCGGTGACGATCACGCTGCTGCTGGTGTCCGCGAACACCACCGGCGCCGTATCCGGCTGGTCGCTGCTGGCCATCGGCCTGTTCAACTCGATCATGTTCCCGACCATCTTCACGCTGGCTTGCGAAGGCCTGGGTGCGCGCACGGCGGAAGGTTCGGGCGTGATCTGCGTGGCGATCGTGGGTGGGGCCATCGTGCCCCTGCTCATGGGCTTCGCGGCCGACATGGCGGGGCTGAAGATGTCGCTGATCGTGCCGGCCGTGTGCTATGCCGTGATCGTGTATTTCGGGCTGTACGCGCGCCGTCCGCACGGCGCCCAATGAAAAAACGCGCCCTGCGGCGCGTTAGCTTTACTTCTTGGTGAACACCAGGTCCCAGACCCCGTGGCCGAGTTTCAGGCCACGGTTCTCGAACTTGGTCAGCGGCCGGTATGCCGGCTGCGGCGCATAGCCTTCGGCCGTGTTCTGGAGCAGGGGCTCGTTGCCCAGCACTTCCAGCATCTGCACCGCGTAGTCTTCCCAGTCGGTGGCGCAGTGGATGTAGCCGCCGGGGGCCAGCTTGTCGCACAGGACCTTCACGAAGGGCGACTGGATCAGGCGGCGCTTGTTGTGGCGCGCCTTGTGCCACGGGTCCGGGAAGAACACGTGCACGCCGGCGAGCGAACCGTCCGCGATCATGTGGTTCAATACCTCGACCACGTCGTGCTGGATCAGGCGCAGGTTGGTGATGCCCTGCTCGCCGATCTGCTTGAGCAGGCTGCCCACGCCCGGCGTGTGCACTTCGACGCCGATGAAATCCTTTTCCGGCATCAGGCGCGCGATGTGCGCGGTGGTGTCGCCCATGCCGAAGCCGATCTCCAGGATCACCGGCGCCTTGCGGCCAAAGGCCTGCTCCAGGTCGAGGAATTCCTTCCTGTAGTCGATCAGGTATTGGGGACCGAGCTCCTCCAGCGCGCGCGCCTGCGCGGTCGACAGCCGGCCGGCCCGCGTGACGAAGCTGCGGATGCGGTGTTCGGTCGGGTCGTACAGCATGGAACGCGCCGGGCCGTTGGTAGGCTTTTCTTCAGACATGGGGATCGGTAATGAGGGAAAAAAACGGCTGTCATTATAGCCCAGGCGGCGCGTGCGAAGTCCGTCAGCAGAATCGCGCATAATCGTGCTTTCGCCACTGCCGCGTACCGGAGCCCTTCCATGCATTCCCTGAAACACCCGATCGCCGTCGACGAGAACGTCGCCACCGCCCACCTGACCTCGTTCCACTACGGCAGTCCGGGCAGCGGCAAGAAGGTCTATATCCAGGCCGCCGTCCATGCCGACGAGGTGCCGGCGATGCTGGTGGCGCACGTGCTGCGCCAGGAACTGGAACGCCTCGAGGCCGAAGGCCGGATCAAGGGCGAAGTCATCCTGGTCCCGGCCGCCAACCCGATCGGGCTGTCCCAGGTCGTGCACGGCACGCCCTTCGGACGCTACGACCTCAAGTCGGGCACCAACTTCAACCGCGCCTACAAGCACGTCGCCGACGAGCTGAAGAAGTCGCTCGAGGGCCGGCTCGGCAGCGATATCGACGCCAACGTCGCCTTGATCCGCGAGGAAGCACGCAAGCATGTCGCCAGCTGGGAACCGAAGGACGACACCGAGACCCTGAAGAAGACCCTGCTCTCGATGGCGATCGACGCCGACATCGTGCTCGACCTGCACTGCGATAACGAGGCGCTGCTGCACATGTACACCGGCACCCCGCTGGTCGAGACGGTGGCGCCGCTGACCGCCCTGCTGGGCGCGCGCGTGCTGCTGGTGGCCAAGGCCTCGGGCGGCGAAGCTTTCGATGAAGCCTGCAGCCGCCTGTGGTGGGACCTGGCCGACCATTTCGAGGGAACCGCGATCCCGCCCGCCTGCGCCGCCGTCACGGTCGAGCTGCGCGGCGAGAACGACGTGCGCTACGACTACGCGCGCCTGGACGCGGCTGCCCTGCTCCAGTACCTGGGCCACTCCGGCGTGCTCGACATCGAGCTGGCGCCGCTGCCGGAAACCCCGTGCCGGGCGACGCCCCTGAACGCGGTCGAACCCCTGTCGGCGCCCCATGCGGGCGTGCTGGTGTTTCACAAGCGGCTGGGCGAGCTGGTCGAAGCGGGCGAACCAGTGGCCGACATCGTCAACCCGGTCAGCGGCCAGGTGACGACCCTCTCGGCTGGGCACCCCGGGCTGCTGTTCGCCAGCACGGCGCACCGCCACCTGCTGCGTGGCATGCACGTCTGCAAGATCGCCGGGACCGAGTCCTTCCGCAGCGGCGACCTGCTGAGCGCCTGAGCGCTTGCTGGCTCAGGGGGCCAGCTTCTGGCCGAGGATATCTGTCAGGTACAGATAGGCGCCTTGCCCGTCGTCCTTCACCACGCCCTGCCAGTGCCCCGCAGGCTGCTGGGCACACAGGAAGTCCTTTTCCTGGTCGGGCATGCTGCTGAACCGAACAGGGAAGCGGGTCTTCCCCGGTTGACCGACCAGCTCGGCCACGGTGCGCGGGCCGGTCCTGTCGTGGCAGGCGCCCAGATCCATCCAG
The DNA here is from genome assembly GCF_020707265.1 of Massilia sp. IC2-477. Classification (GTDB taxonomy): domain Bacteria; phylum Pseudomonadota; class Gammaproteobacteria; order Burkholderiales; family Burkholderiaceae_D; genus Telluria. The sequence continues at coordinate 141,175 of NZ_JAJFEQ010000011.1, read as the reverse complement.
CCGAATACCGCGACCGGCTTGCCGACATAGGCACGGCTGAACTGGCGCAGATAGCCGGGGTCGACGAAGCGGTAGGTGCCCGCCAGCGACGAAAAATCGCATCCCTGCCTGACCGCGCCCAGGTCGTGCAAGCGCTTATCCATGCGCTCACCCAGGCAGGCGGCCAGCTTGCCGCTGGGACCCAGCGCGCCTTCACCATTGCGGCAATCCCAGCGCTCGCGTAACCAGAACGTTTGTCCCTGCGCCAGCAGCGCCTTGTTGGCCGGGCATTGCTGCCCGAGCGTGGCCAGGCGCTGCGAGATGGCCCGGTCCTTTGCCAGCAAGTCCTGATGCGCGCAGATCGCCTGCTCGATGTCGCTGCGCGCCAGGGTGCAGTCGATGGTCGCGGCGGCGGCCATTCCCGGCAGGGCGAGAACGGCAGAGAAAACCAGCAGCAATGGCGTGCGACGTGGCGTCATGGGGTGGCCCTTCTCGAGGTAGCGGTCATGATAGCGCGGCATTCAGACCGAAAACGCACGCTTTCTCACGGCACTGGACCAGATGCCCGCTGCCAGTGCCAGCAGACCGCCCGCCAGCGGCATCCAGGCCGTCCGCACATGGAGTTCGGCCAGTGTGGCGCTGCTCACCGCGCACCACAACAGCGGCAACACCCAGAGCAGCCATGGCGCGCGCCAGCACAGCAGGGCGCCGAATGTGGCCAGCGCGGTGGGATCGGGCGCGATAGCGAAGGTCTCGGCCTGCCACCAGCTGCGTCCGGCCAACGCAGCCAGCACGGGATAGGCCAGCGCCAGCAGCATGCAGAGCGATCCGAATCCTGCGGGCAGCCCGGCGGCCGGGACCCTGCTCCCGTACTTCAGCGCCGCCCATGCCAGCAGCAGCGCCTGCACCAGGAATCCGGCCGCAAAATACGGGGCGCCGGTGTTGATATCGGCATAGCGCTCCAGGTGGTAGGCCCAGCCGGTCCACAGCCAGGCCAGGGCCAGCAGCGCAAACGCGATCCTGGCACCGGCGCTGCGCGGACGCAGCATGCAGGCCAGGATCGCGGCCCCCGCACCCAGAGCCAGCAGGTGCAGCGGCCACCACTCGCGATTCATCAGTTCGAACTGGCGGTAATAGGTCCGTGCCGAGAACATCAGGAAGTCCGACAGCGAATAGGTCCACCACTCGCTCATGACAGCCTTTCGACATCCTGGACGATGCGGCGGCGCAGCGCCTCGTCCGGCAGCGGTCCGGTCGCCGCCAGCAGGTTCTCGCGCACGTGGACCACGCTCGACGTAGCAGGAATGGCGCAGGTTACCGCCGGGTGCGCGATGATGAACTTGAGCAGAGCCTGGGCCCAGCTGCGGCAGCCGATGTCGGCAGCCCAGCCGGGCAGGCGCTTGCCCGCCAGCGCCTGCGTCAGGTCGCCCTGGCGGAACGGCCGATTGACGATCACGCCGATGCGGCGCTCGCGCGCCAGCGGCAGGATGCGCTGCTCCACCTCGCGGTCGAGCGGGTTGTAGGAGATCTGCACGAAGTCGATCGGCTGGCTGGCCATGATTTTCTCGATCTCGCCATGGCGCCGCCCTTCGGACGTCGTGATGCCGACGTAGCGCAGCTTGCCCTCGCGCTTCATCCGCAGCAGCATCGGCAGGTGGGCTTCCCAGGCCAGCAGGTTATGCACCTGCAGCAGGTCGAAGCGCGGAATCCGCCACAGGCGGCGCGAGGCTTCAAGCTGGGCCGGGCCCTGCGCGCCTTCGCCGATCCACACCTTGTCGGCCGCGAACAGCCGCCCGGGCTTGAGCCTGGCGATGGCTTCGCCGATCACGTCCTGGGCCGAGCCGTACATGGGCGAGGAATCGATCAGCCGTCCGCCGCCGGCGAAGAACTGGCGCATCACCTCGCCGCATTCGGCGCGCGCGCCGGGGTCGCGCCCGACGTTGAAGGTGATCCAGCTGCCCAGGCCGACCAGCGGGATCTGCTCGCCGGACGAGGGAATCGCGCGCGTGAGCAAGGGGCCCTGTGCGTGGGCAAGATGAGGTAGCGCGGGCAACGCCAGCAGCGAAGCAAGCAGGCGGCGGCGCGAGCGGGACACGTGGGGCATGCGGGCGCTCCTTGTCGGATAGCAGGACTAGGATGCGAGCATAGCGCGCCGCCGTTCCACGCGGCGCACCAGCCGGAGGGCTCGTCCCATGCGTTGTCATCCCCTTGCCGCCTTGCTGCTCGCCTGCGTACCCGTTCCCGCTTCTTCCTGGGCGGACGCCTGGCTGCCGGTCGTGGAGATCGCCGCCGGCGGCGGAACCAAAGGCCCCTGGCGCCAGAACGATTCGCGCTACGACTACGTGGACGACGGCACCGTCGCCTTCACGCCGGACGGCAAGCTCGCCGTCGCCTGGGCCGACCAGCGCCGCAAGGAGGTGTTGCTGCAGCTGCGCGGCGCCGATGGCCGGGCCTTGTCGGCCCCGGTGGACGTCTCGCGCAGTCCGGACACCTTCTCCTGGATGCCGCGCATTGCCACGAGTGGAGCGGACACCTTGCACCTGCTCTGGCAGGAGATCATCTTCTCGGGCGGCTCGCACGGCGGCGACATCCTCTATGCGCGCTCCCTGGATGGGGGGCGCAGTTTCTCGCGCCCCGTGAACCTGTCGGCCTCGCGTGCCGGCGACGGCAAGGGGCGGCTCGACCGTGCCACCTGGTCGAACGGCAGCCTGGACATCGTGGCGCATCCCGGTGGTGCTGTCCACGGGGCCTGGACCGACTACGAGGGCAGCCTGTGGCTGGCGCGTTCGCCCGACGGCGGACGCAGCTTCGGCGCGCCGCGGCGCATCGCCGGCGACGCGGCCCGTCCGGCGCGGGCGCCGGCATTGGCTGTCGGCGCCGATGGCCACGTCTACCTGGCCTGGACCGTCGGCGAGGATGCAGATGCCGACATCCGCGTCGCGCGTGAGGATGGGAAGCCGGTGCTGGTCGGCGCGCCCGGAGCCCGTGCCGATGCGCCGCGCCTGGCGCTGGACCGGGCCGGCAGGCTGCACCTGGTCTACCTGGAGGGGGCTGGCAAGGGCCAGGCAAGGATCCGCTACGCGCGCGCCGGCAGCGACCTGGTATTCGGCCCGCCGCGGACGCTGTCCGCGCCCGGCGAAGGGGTCGGCGCCCCGCAGCTGGCGCTCGACGCGGATGACAGGCTGCACGTCGCCTGGGACACACCGCCGCACGGCCTGCGCTACACGGTCGATGCGGGAAGCGGTTTCACCCCTCCCCTTGCCGTCCCGGGCAGCGCGGACGCGGGACGCAACGGCAGCCAGCAAGGCCTGCTCGGCAGGAAGCTGGCGGCCGGCGACAGGCTGGTCGCGCTGGTCAACAGCAGCCTGGCACCTAGCCAGGGCAGCCGGGTGTGGCTGATGCGCCGGCGCCTGCCACCCGGTTAAGCCCTGGGCGCGGCGCCCAGCGGCGTGGCGCGCACCGCGAGGAATTCCCAACCGCCGGCCACCGGGCGCACCAGCGCAAAGGTAAAGAACTCGCGCAGCACGCGCTTGCCCCCGGCGCCGTCCGGCATCTCGATCGCTACCTGGGAGTCGACGGCGAACATGTCTCCCAGCGGCTCGATGCGCTGCACGACCGTCCGGTGCGTCATCCCCGCCGGCAGACCGGCAAAGGAACGCGTGAAATGGGCCAGGATCTCCGGCCGGCCCTTGAGCCGGATATCGCGGCCGATGGTCGTCGTGGCGTCAAGCGCATACAGCGCCGCCATTGCGGCGGCATCGCGCCGGTTCCAGACAGCGTCGGACCGGTCGGCCAGCGCCGTCATCACGTTGGCGATCCCGCCGGATGGGGCCGACGGGACGGCGGCAAGGGCGGGGCCGGCGGCCTGCACCGGCAGGACGGCGACGGACACCAGCACGAGGGCGCAGGCATGCATACTCAACAAGCGTTTCATGGATTCTCCAATAGGTCGATGGGCCGCAAGCCCGGGTCTCGGCAGGCCCGGCGCTTGCGGTTAGAATGCCCACTGTATTGACCGTGCCCTGCCCCGGCCAGCATGGTTGCGCCGATCGACACCCCTTTTTCGCGAGTTGCACCCGCATGCCGTTCACGAAGCGTGAAATGAATCCGCCCCTGCTCACCCAGTTGGCAAGCGTCTTCGGCCTGGCGCTGTGCCTTGCGGTGCTCGGCCCCTTCGGCACCTATACCGACCTGAGCGTGCCGGTACGCTATGCCTACTGGATCGGCCTGGTGCTGGTCGGCTACCTGAACATCCTGCTGGCCGCGCATGCGGTGGCGAGCCTGCGGCCCGGCCTGCCCCACCGCTGGACCCTGATGGCCGTGACCCTGGTATCCAGCGTGCCGACCACGCTGGCGGTGGCCTGGGTCGAATCAGTGACGCGGCTGGCGCATTCGGTGCCGCTGTCGGTCTTCCCCCGCGTGTACGGCTGCGTCGCGCTGATCCAGCTGGTGATGCTGCTGTTCCTGACCCGGCTGCAGCCTTCGCTGTCGGCCCTGCTGCTACGTCGGGAGCAGGCGGATTCACCCGCACCGGTAGCTGTTCCTGAGGCCACCCCTGCCTTTTACCGGCGCATCCCTCCGCACCTCGGCCAGGAATTGCTGGCCTTGAGCGCCGAAGACCACTACCTGCGCATCATCACGGCCGCCGGCTCGGACCTGATCCTGATGCGCTTTGCCGACGCGCTGGCCGAACTGGGCGACAGCGCCGGCCTGCAGGTGCACCGCAGCTGGTGGGTGGCGCATGGCGCGGTGCGCTCGCTCGGCCGCGACAAGGGGCGCCTGTCGCTCACGCTGCACAATGGGCTGGAGGTGCCGGTCAGCCGCACGTACGCTGCAGCAGTGCGCGCAACTGGTGTGTCGGCATGAAGGAATCAGGTCGGGGAAGAGGGGGACTGGAGCGGGTGAAGGGAATCGAACCCTCGTCGTAAGCTTGGGAAGCTTCTGCTCTACCATTGAGCTACACCCGCGTGAATTCGCATTCTACGCGGCATATCGCTTGTTTGACAAATTCTCAAGCCCGCACGGCCTGAAACGCCGCGCGGGCAAGCCGAAGGGATCGCTCAGGCCTGCTGCTTGCGACGGCGTGCGGCGGCTAGGCCGGCGGCGCCGAGACCGAGCAGCGCGAAGACGCCTGGTTCCGGCACGTCGGCCGATTGCGCACCGACTTGCACATTGATGGCGCTGCGTCCCAGTTCATCGCCCTGGCCGTTATACGCGACCAGCGCGAAGCTGTACTGACCGTTGGCGTTCGGGTTGAACGCGCCCGGCGGCGGCGCCACGAAGAAGGAAGGCGTGGCCAGGTAGCCGAACAGCAGGTTCTGGGAATCCTGCTTGGTAGCGGCTGCCGAACCGCCTGCGCCGAACGGGAAGATCGCGCTCAGGTTGAGCACGCCCAGTTGCGCCTCGTCGGTATCGGTGCCGGCATCGAAGTCGTACAGGAGCTTGAAAGTCAGGCCGCTATCCTCGATCGAGTCCTGGTCGACCTGGATGTAATAGCCGATGTTCCAGGTCGAGCCATTCAGGCCGCTAGGCGAGGTCGTAGTACCCGGGTTGGCGAAGAAGGTGCCCTGCTCGTCATTTTCCAGGTTGGGACCGCTGAAACGCTGGTGTGCCGTCAGCCCCAACAGGAAGCCTTCACGGAAAGTAATGGCGCTAGCATCGTTGGGAATGCCCGAGCCGCCATAGGTCGCTTGCGGCAGCGGACCGAAAACCGAGAACTCCGGGGTGATGGGGCCGGCGGTAGCGAAGGCCGACATGGCGCCCAGCAGCAGGGTCAGGGTAAGACGGGATACGGTGTTCATTGAATCTCCTTAAGCATTAATGCAGGATATCGAGCAAAAACCGTGCCCGCAATTTACTAAAAGAAATTAACATTTAGAAACAAAGATTTAGCCGGTGCTATATTTTCTGCATCTGCTTCATCTTGTTTCACTGTAAAGCTTTTCGACAACCTGTACCCGGCGCTTCACCCGACTGCTCGACCGTATAGCCCTGGCTGCGAGTGCCGCCACCATGCCCTTCGGATCGAAGATATCCCTGATCGGCAATAGCGCGAAGGTCAAGGCATTGCGTTTCAGCGCGCTTTCCACGGAAGTCACCCACAGCGGCTTCAAGCGCGGGCGTACCGACTGGAAGTTCCGGTCCTTGCGCACCGCGGCCCTGCTCAGAATCACGTCACGACAGCTTTCTTCCTGATCGAATAGTCTGGCACTGCATCAAACAGGCTGGTCCTCAGTCCGGCTCTTCAACCCGGTAGCCCTTCGCCGCCAGCGCCGGAATCACGCCGTTCGGATCGAGGATGTCCTTGATCGTCATGAGCGCAAAAGTAGACGTATTGGTGGCGAGCGCATTTTCTGCCGCGGCTAGCCACTTTTGTCGCATCAGCGAGCGCATGTTCCTGAATGCAGGCTCGTTGTCGAATACCGCGCTGTCGAAGACGCTGCTGAAACAGGCTTGCTCGCGCTCGACGAAATCGAGCTTGCGCATCTCGTCCAGGTTGCCCCTGGCCCAGGCATTTGCACGTGCGCTAGCCTCGGCAATGTCGGTCTCGAGCGTAGCCATGGTTTTAGACAGGCAGGCGACGTCGTTGAGCGGCGTCTTCTTGAAATTCTTGAGCATGGCCCCCGCATTGTCCATTGGCAGGTCGACGACCGAGTTCGTCGTTTTCAGCTTGTTTTTCTTGATCAGTTCCTGGATGCGATTACGCACGGCTTCGTCGTTATCCAGGTCGGCCTGCTTGCGGGCGGCACGCGCCAGTGCCTGGGCCGCGAATATCGGACGCTCGCGCTCCGCGTCTCTGTTGTTCGGCATGTATTTGGTCTTCAGTTCCGTCCAGCGCGCATACTCCTCTGGCGGCATGAGGTCGCGCAACTGCGCGCCGTCGGGGTTCTTGCGTATCCCGATCAGGGACGGCAGCAGGGTCAAGCCCTTGAAAAATCCCGGCGAGGCGGTGGCGCCCGGTGGCGCCAGGTATTCCTGCGAGCGCCCGATCACCGCTTCGACCTGCTGGGAACGCCATTCCATTTTCTTTGGCAGCGGTGCATAGGTTCCGAACACCCACAGCACATGGTCTCCCTTCGAAATCTTCCACATGCCGGGGCCGGGCTTCTGGCCGACCACCAGGATCTGCTCGGGCGCGGGCGCGTCGGCGACTGCCGCAGGAGGCGCGGTTTCGGCAGGGGTGGACTGGGCCCAGGAAGGCGCGGCCCACAGGGCCAGGCACAGCGTGGGCAGAAGCGCGAGTTTCAGCATCAGGACTTCCTTGTTGTTGGTTGTCCGTCAAGCTTAGCTCTGCAATATGAGCGAATACTTAAGGATGAGGGTGCGCCCGCATTTCATGCGCGCGGCATCTTGTATGCATGCGACGCCGCTTCATTCCGGTTCCGGCACGTCCGGCCGCTCGAGCAGCTCGTAGGCCAGCTTCAAACCCTTCACCATCACCGAAAAGGCTTCGTGCTTGGACGCTTCATCCGGCACCCGCAGCACGTAGGAAGGGTGGTAGATGGTCACCACCCAGCAGCCATCCACCCGCACCGGCTTGCCAAGGAAGTCCTTCAGGGTCACCGTGCCCTTGCGCATGACGGACTTCAGCGCCGTGGAGCCCATCGCCACGATGACCTTCGGCTTGACCGCCGCCAGTTCCTTTTCCAGCCAGTAGTGGCAGGCCTCGACCTCGCGCTGGGCCGGGGTCTTGTGCAGGCGGCGTTTGCCGCGCGGCTCCCATTTGAAATGCTTGACGGCGTTGGTGAGGTAGATGGCCTTGCGGTCGACCTGGGCTTCTGCGAACACGCGGTCGAGCAGCTTGCCGGCCGGGCCGACGAAGGGCTTGCCGGCCAGGTCTTCCTGGTCGCCCGGTTGCTCGCCCACGATCATGATCGGCGAACGCTTCGAGCCTTCCCTTCCCACCGCCTGGGTGGCGTACTGCCACAGCTCGCAGCGCCGGCACTCGTCCAGCTTGGACGGCTGCTCGCGGTCCGGCTGCGCCGCCTCGGCGCTGATCGGGATGGTGGCGCCGCTGCGCCGCCCCACCGCCTGTACCTGGCCGATCTTGCGGGCGCCGAGTTCGGCCTGGCTGACCAGGGAAGGCACGATGGCGCCTTCCGGCAGGTTCTTCCAGAAGCGCGACGGGATGTGGCTCTGCATCAGCTGGGCATTGACGCGCGCCGGGTTGAAGATGCTGCGGTAATAAGTGAGCCAGAGCGCTTCGCCGGCGTCGTCGAGGTCGGCCGCGCTCGACATCAGGGGTCCGGTATTGTGCAGGGTATTCCCGTCCCACAGCACGCTGGCGTCGGGCGTGGCGATCATCCAGCTGACCTTGCCCATGCGGGCCACGAAATGCTGGGCCACCTGCGGCAGCACGTCGTGGCGCGGCTCGAACCAGGCCACGAAGCGCGGCGGGCCGGCATCGATGGGACGCTCGCGGAATCGGATGTAGGCATGCATGTCGTGCTCCTCGCGGCGCACCGCCTTGACCATGCCGTGCAGGCGGCTGCCGTCCGGGTCGGCGGGCGACTGCACGTCGTGCTCGCCCCGGGTCCAGCGCCACAGGACGCGGTACAGGAAGGCCCAGCGGTCCGGGGCACGGAAGCAGGCGGCTTTCTGCAGCATCTCCATCAGGGCGCGCGGCACGCGCGGGGACGAACCCGGATTGGCAGGTCGCGGCGGTTGCGACGATTGCAATGGTGGGTTGCCCGCATTATCGTCCGGCCCAGCCGCAGGGGGCGCACCCGAGAACAGGTCGCCTCCCTCAGGCGTGCCCCAGCTCACCGCCTCGGGCGGCACGCCCGCCTTGAGCAGTTCGCGCGCCGCCTCGCGCCACTCGGCGAAGTCGCTCACCGCCAGCGGCTGGCCGCTGGCGGCGACGAAGCTTGCCGCGGCGGCGCCAGGGCTCATGCCGCCTGCAGTTCCGGCCACAGGTTCATCTGCTCGGGCGCGTCGGCCAGGTGGCGCCGGAGGATGTGGGAGCTGGCCGCGTCCTGCGCCGGCCTGTAGTCGGCGGTGACGATGAAGGGGGCCAGCTTCTTCATGCTGCAGCGCAGGCGCGACAGGTCTTCCCAGCGGATACGGCGGATGCGGCGCAGCTCGACGATGCGCTTGGCATTGCGGATGCCGATGCCCGGCACGCGCGCGATCATGGTCTCGTCGGCGCGGTTCAGGTCGAGCGGGAAGTGCTCGCGGTTGGACAGGGCCCAGCCGAGCTTTGGGTCGACGTCGAGCGACAGGTTGCCGGATTGCGGCATCAGCTCGCCCGCCGTGAAGCCATAGCCGCGCAGCAGGAAGTCGGCCTGGTACAGGCGGTGCTCGCGCAGCAGCGGCGGCGGAGCGAGCGGCACGCTCTTGGGGCTCTGCGGGATCGGGCTGAAGGCCGAGTAGTACACGCGCTTGAGTTTATAGCTGCCGTACAGGGTCTCGGCCGTGTTCAGGATGGTGTGGTCGTCGCTGCTGTCGGCGCCGACGATCATCTGGGTGCTCTGCCCTGCCGGCGCGAAGTTCGGCGCCTTTGGCTCCTCCGCCTTTTCGTCCAGCTTGCGGCGGATCGAGCCCATCGCCAGCTTGATGGTGTGGACGTTCTTTTCCGGCGCCAGGCGGGTCACGCTGTCGTGGGTCGGCAGCTCGATGTTGACGGACAGGCGGTCGGCCCAGCGGCCCGCTTCCTCGATCAGCAGCGGGTCGGCATCGGGAATCGTCTTGAGGTGGATGTAGCCGCGGAACTTGTGCACCTCGCGCAGCTGGCGCGCCACGGCCACCAGCTGCTCCATGGTGTAGTCGGCCGACTGGATGATGCCCGAGCTCAGGAACAGGCCGTCGATGTAGTTGCGGACGTAGAAATCATGGGTGAGCTTGACCACTTCCTCGACCGAGAAGCGGGCACGCGGCACGTTCGAGCTGCGGCGGTTGATGCAGTACTGGCAGTCGTAAATGCAGAAATTGGTGAGCAGGATCTTGAGCAGCGAGACGCAGCGGCCGTCGGGCGTGTAGCTGTGGCAGATGCCCATGCCGGTGGTGGCGCCGAACCCGTCCTTGTCCTCGGACGAGCGTTTCGGCGCGCCACTGCTGGCGCAGGACGCATCGTATTTCGCGGCGTCGGCCAGGATTTCTAGCTTGTCGGTAAGTTCCATCGCGATGCCTGAACTGTATGGGCATACAGTATACTATCGCGCGCGTAGGTACAGGGCGACCGGAGTCAAGTGTGCGGGCGTGTCGGCGGTTCAAAGCTGGGACAGCACCAAAAATATCCGGGTCGTACGTAGGGTGGGCGGCTCGTGATCTGGTCCACTGGACCAGATCACCCCACGCGTTCAAACGTGGCGAGATTAGCCCGTTCGTCGCATTGACCGCTAACGATCACCGCGTGGGCGGGAAGACCCGCCCACCCTACCGATCAGCGAATCGGCTTGCCATCCGCATCCACGACGCTGACCTCACCCCAGCCGAGCGAGCGGACACCCGCCTCGATCTTGCGCAGGTCGCCGATCACCATCCACACCACCTCGTCCGGCTTGATGAACTTGGACGACGCCGTCCCCAGCTGCTGCGGGGTCAGGGCGCGCACGTTCGACGCGTACTTGTTCCAGTAGTCGTCCGCCAGTCCCAGATTGACGGTCGACAGGCCCGCCGATTCCAGCGCGTCCAGGGTGCTGAAGCGGCCCGGCAGGCGTGCGGTCACGTTGCGCATGATGCTTTCGTACTCGGTGCCCACCAGCGGACGCTCGCCCGCTACGCCGCGCAGCTCTTTCTGCACTTCGCGCATCGCCTCGATGGTCTTATCGGTCTGTACCGGCGCGATCACGATGAAGGGACGCTGGCCGCGCACTTCGGTCAGGCGCGCCTGGGTGCCGTAGCTCCAGTGCTTGTCGAGGCGCAGGTTGCGGTTCAGGCGCGAAGTCGCGATGCCGCCGAAGTTGGCCATCACCGGTTCCATCGCCAGGTCTTCCGGTTGGCCGTAGGCCTGCGACACGTGGGTCGCGACGATGGTCGACTGCGGCGCGTTCGGCTTGTCGACCAGGATCAGGCGCTTGCCCTGGGTCGGCGGCACGACCGCCATCTGCTTGCCTGGCGCCGCGCCCTGCGGCCACTTGCCGAAGCTCGCTTCCAATGCCGGCAGGAGCTTGTCCATGGTGGTGTCGCCGGCAACCACGATGGTGGCGCTGCCCGGCTTGAACCAGGTGGCGTGCCAGGCGGCCAGGTCTTCACGGTTCAGGCCCTGCACGCTGCCCTCATAGCCGCTGGCCGGCTTGCCGTAGGCGTGTTCAGCGCCATAAAGCACCGAGGGCACCAGGCGCATGGCCAGGCTGTTCGGCTGGGCCTTCTCCTGGCCGATCTGGGCAATGCGGCGGCTCTTCGACAGCGTGAACTGGTCTTGCGGGAAGCTTGGGCTGAGGGCCGCTTCCGCCATCAGCGCCAGGGAGGGGGCGAGGTTGGCGCTGGTGCCCTGCAGGCGCACATAGGACATGTCCTGGCCGGTGCCGGTGGACAGGCGCGCGCCCAGGTTTTCCAGCGCATCCGACAGCGCGAAAGCGTCGCGCGTTTTCGTTCCCTTGTCCAGCAGGTCGAGGGCCAGCGAAGCGGCGCCGGCCTTGGCGGCGCTGTCGGATGCCGCGCCGGCGTCGATCGCCAGCGCGACGTTGAAGATCGGCGCCGAGTGGCGCTCCAGCAGCACCACCTTCAGGCCGTTCTTCAGCTGCGCGCGCTGCAATACCGGGAACTTGACCTCGGGCGCGTCGCCCAGGCTCGGGAGGACCTTGCGGTCGATGGTCGACTTGGCGGCGGCCAGCTTGGGCGCCGGACGCACCGTCATCGTGTAGTGGTTGGCGCGCAGCCAGCGGTTGGCGGCAAGCTTGACGTCTTGCGGGCTGCTGGTGGCGAAGACCTCGAGGCGGTCGAGGTAGGCGTCCGGTTTGCCGCCATAGGTCATGCTCTCGGCCAGCACGTCGGAACGGCCGCCGAAGCCGCCCAGGCGCTCCAGGCTGCGCGAGAAGTCGGCCAGGTCGCTGGTCTTCACGCGCTTGAGTTCAGCGTCCGTCAGGCCCTTGTCCAGCAGCTCGGCCAGCACGCGCTCCATCTCGCGTTCCACTTCCATCGGATCGGCGCCCGGCTTGACGGTGACGATGAGGTTGAAGGTGCTGCCCAGTTCCGCATCGTTGACGCCGGCCGAGACGCTGGTCGCCAGGCCCTTGTCGTAGACCAGGCGCTTGGTCAGGCGCGCGCTCTTGGAGCCGGCCAGCACACCGGCCAGCAGGTTCAGGCGCGCGGTGTCGGCGTCCTTCCATGTCGAGGCGTGCCAGGCGCGGTAGATGCGCACCTGCGGCACCTGGTCTTCCATCTCGTCGCGGATGTTGCGGTCCAGTTGCGGAATCCATTTTTCGGTACGCGGCAGCGCCGGTCCCGGCGGGATCGCGCCGAAGTATTTGTTGACCAGTTCAAGGGCGCGCTCCGGGGTGATGTCGCCGGCCAGCGAGATCACCGCATTGTTCGGGCCGTAATAGGTGCGGTACCACTCCTTGATGTCTTCCAGCGAGGCGGCCTGCAGGTCTTCCATGCTGCCGATGGGCGACCACGAGTACGGGTGCGAATACGGGTACATCTTGGCCGAGATTTCCTGCCACACGCGGCCATAGGGCTGGTTCTCGCCCTGGCGCTTCTCGTTCTGCACCACGCCGCGCTCGCGCTCGAGCATCTCTTTCGAGATGTAGTTGCCGAGGAAGCCCATGCGGTCCGATTCCAGGAACAGGGTACGCTCGAGCGCCGACACCGGCACGTCTTCGAAGAAGTTGGTGCGGTCGGTATTGGTGGTGCCGTTGCGGTTGTTCGCGCCCAGGTCGTCCATCGCTTCGCGGAAGCCGTGCGGGTAGTTCTCGGAACCGTTGAAGAAGAAGTGCTCGAACAGGTGGGCGAAGCCGGTCTTGCCGCGCTTCTCGTTGCGCGAACCGACGTGGTACCACATGTTCACGCCCACCACCGGCACGCTGTGGTCGGTGTGGACCAGCAGGGTTAGGCCGTTGGGCAGCACGAACTTTTTATGCTCGATGCTGTAGGCCTTGCGGTCGAATTTGAGTGGCGCGGTGGTCGGTGCGGCGGCGTGGGAAGGCAGCGCTGCTGCGGCTGCGAGACCGAGCAGGAAGGGGATGGCGAGTTTTTTCATGGGCGTCTCGTGGACAGTTGTTGTATGTATGCGTCCCGTCCGATCACGCGCCGGTTGACCGCGTGGGCGGAAACCCGCCCACCCTACAATAAACAATGAGCTGACGCCAGCAGAAATAGGTACATACGTAGGGTGGGCGGCTATGCCGCCCACGCGGTCAGGAAAACGACTGCGCCTGCGCCAGCAACTGCGGCTCCATGCGCGCCGAGATCTTCTTCAGGTAGCTTGACGCCGCCGCCACGCCGGCGCCGCCGGCGCGCTGCAGCCACGCATAGGCCTCGACAAGGTCGCGCTGCACGCCCTGCCCCGCCGAGTACATCACGCCGAGGTTGAACTGCGCCCGCGCGTGTCCCTGGCGCGCCGCGCACAGGTACCAGAAATGGGCCGCTTCGTAGTCGCGCTCGATGCCCTTGCCGCAGTCATGGCGCAGGCCCAGCTCGAACTGCGCCAGCGCGTGTCCCTGGTCGGCCGCCTTGTGGAACCACTCGGTTGCCTCGCGTGGATCGGCGTAGTCGGCGCGGTCCAGCAGGGTGCCCACCATGTACTGGGCCGGCGCGTAATCCTGGGTAGCCGCGCGCCGGTACCACTCGAGCGCCTGGGCTTCGTCGCGCGCCACGCCGACGCCGCCCTCGTAGCGCAGGCCGAGGTCGAACTGGGCGCGCAGGTGGCCCTGCTCGGCCGCCTTGCGGTACCAGTGCACTGCCTGGCTTGGGTCGTTCGGCACGCCGCTGCCGGCGTCATACAGCTGGCCGAGGTGGTACTGGGCCGACGGCATGCCCTGCTCGGCCGCCTGGCGGTACCAGTGCGCTGCCCTGGCCGCATCGCGTTCGACGCCCTGCCCGTGCTCGTAGCGCACGCCGAGGTTGTCCTGGGCGCCGGCGTGGCCCTGTTCGGCCGCGCGGCGGTACCAGTGCAGGGCCAGCGTTTCGTCGCGCGGCACGCCGTGGCCGCTGTCGTGGATCAGGGCCAGGTTGAACTGGGAACTGGCGTGGTTCTGTTCGGCGGCGCGGCCGTACCACAGGACCGCGAGGGCGCTGTCCTGCTCGACGTCCTGGCCCTTGTCGTAGCGCAGGCCCAGGTTGAACTGCGCCGGCGCGTGGCCCTGTTCGGCGGCCTTGCGGAACCAGTCGATCGCCTGGCTTCCATTGGAGCGCAGGGCGAGGCTGAACTGCGAGCGCGCATAGCCCTGCTCCGCGGCGCGGCGGTACCACATCGTGGCGGCATCCTGGTCCTGGGGCACGCCCTTGCCGGTCTCGTACATCATGCCGAGGTTGTGCTGGGCGCCGGGCTCGCCCTGGTCGGCGGCCTGGCTGAACCAGTGCAGCGCCTGCCCGACGTCGCTCTGCACGCCCTGGCCCTTGGCATACAGCCAGCCCAGGTTGTACTGGGCCGGCGCGTAGCCCTGTTCGGCGGCGCGGCGGTACCAGTAGGCGGCCTGGCCGTAGTCCTGGGCCACGCCCTGCCCCTTCTGGTACATCACGCCGAGGTTGTACTGCGCCAGTTCGAGGTCGGCGCTGGCCGCCATGCGGTACCAGGCCACCGCCAGCTCGTAGTTGCGAGGCACTCCCTGGCCGCTGGCGTACATGAAGCCCAGGCTGTGCTGGGCGCTCGGCACGCCGCGCTCGGCCATCCCTTTCACGCGCAGGAATTCTGCGGTGTGGCGACCTTCGAGGTCGCCCGGCTGGGCAGGGATGTCGAGCATGATGGCGGTTTATGCCTGGATGGCTCGCAGGCCGAACAGGGTCGGCTGGGTGCGCAGCGACTTCATGAATTCGCCCAGCGGGATCGGGCGGTAGTACAGGTAGCCCTGCATCGTCATGCAGCCGTTGGCGCGCAGGTAGCGCGCCTGTTCCTCGGTCTCGACGCCTTCCGCGATCAGGTTCAGGCCCAGGCCGCGCGCGATCGAGATGATCGCCAGGATCACCGGATAGTGGCCGCCCTCTTCGTGGATCTCCTTGACAAAGGACTGGTCGATCTTGACGGTGTGGATCGGGAAGCGGTGCAGGTAGGACAGCGACGAGTAGCCGGTGCCGAAGTCGTCGATCGCCACCGACACGCCGAGCTGGCACAGCTTGTTCAGCTGCTCGATCGCGTACTGCGGATTGCGGATGCAGATGTTCTCGGTGATCTCGACTTCGATCTGGCCCGGCGCGATCCCATAGCGCACCAGCGCGTTGCGCATCTTTTCGAAGAAGTCGCCGCGGTCCAGGTATTGCGGCGACAGGTTGAGCGACAGGCGCACGTGGTCGGTGCCGGAGGCGTTCCACTGCAGCATGTCGCGGCACAGGGCGCCAATCATCCAGTCCGAGATCGGCAGCATCAGGCCGTTCTCTTCCGCAAACGGCAGGAACTCGCCGGCCGACAGCAGGCCGCGGGTCGGGTGGTTCCAGCGCATCAGGGCTTCGGCGCCGACGATGCGGCCGGTGAGCGCATCGATCTGCGGCTGGTAGTACATCTCGAGTTCGTCCTGCTCGAGCGCGCGGCGCAGCGCCTGTTCGAGGGCGATCTTCTGGTGCGAAATGTCCAGCATCGAGGTGTGGTAGAAGCTGTGGCCGTTCTTGCCCTGGGCCTTGACCTGGTACATCGCAATGTCGGCGTGGCGCAGCAGCTCGTCGATCGATTCGCCGTCGGTCGGGTAGATCGCGATGCCGATCGAGGCCGAGATGTGCACTTCATGGCCGTCCAGGTCGAAGGGACGCTGCAGGGTCTCAAGGAACTTGTCGGCGATGACGCGCGCGTCGTCGCGGTCGCGCAGCTCCGGCAGCACGATGGTGAATTCGTCGCCGCCCTGGCGCGCCAGGGTGTCGCCCTTGCGCAGGCAATCCTTGAGGCGCGTCGCGGCCTGCTGCAGCAGCTCGTCGCCCTTCACGTGGCCGAGGGTGTCGTTGACCAGCTTGAAGCGGTCGAGGTCGATGAACATCACCGCCAGCTCGGTCTTCTTGCGCTTGGCCTGGATTACCGCCAGGCCCAGGCGATCCTTGAACAGGATGCGGTTCGGCAGGTCGGTCAGGATGTCGTGGTAGGCCTGGTAGGAGATGACCTCTTCGGCGCGCTTGCGGTCGGTGATGTCGCGCGCCACGCCGTAGGTGCCGAAGAACTCGAGCTTCTTCACTTCCTGGTCGGGCACGTGCATGCCGATCGCGTTCAGCGAGATCGTCATCAGGGTATTGTTGAAGGTGCGGTCCTGGCTGTTCCCGCCGCGGCACTTGAGGCGCAGTTCGACGTTGCGCGAGGCGCGTTCGTCGACGCGGCGCTCGTTGAAGACGTAGCGCGCGCGTTCCAGGTCTTCTTCATGCACCAGCACCGAGTAGTGCTTGCCGAGCAGCTCGTCGCGCGAATAGCCCAGCAGCTGGTAGGCGCGGTCGTTCACGAAGGTGAAGCGGCCTTCGTGGTTCAGCGTGTAGATGATGTCCGGCGACGAGTCCACCAGGTAGCGGTACATCTTCTCCGAGTTTTCCAGCTGGGTGGCCATGCGCTGGTTTTCCAGCGCCAGGCGGCGGCCCTTGAGCGCGTTGGCGACGGTGGCCAGCAGCTCTTCGCGCGAATAGGGCTTGCGCAGGTAGTCGTAGGCGCCGCGCTTGAGCGCGCCGATCGCCGCGTCGATGCCGACTTCGCCGCTCATCACGATCACGTCGGCGTTGATGCCCTTCTCGTTGATGAAGTCCATGATCTCGTGGCCGCCGATGTCGGGCAGGCGCAGGTCGAGCAGGACCAGGTCGAAGCGCAGGCGCGACAGGTGGGCCAGGGCTTCGCTGCCCGAGCTGGCGGTGGTCAGCTGGTAGCCGCGGTCGCGCAGCAGTTCGTACAGCGAGGAGAGCAGGCGCGGCTCGTCGTCGACCAGCAGCAGGCGCGGCTGGCTGTCGGTTTCCAGGGACGGGGAGTAGGGAGACGGATCGCCGGGAAACAGGGCGTTTTGCGCGTTCATCATCACTTTATGCGGATCCCAGCGCGCGGGCCGGCAGCGCGACAGGCTCACCAAAACCCGTGCCGGCGCCGGACCACGCCGGCAGGAGAATTTCGAATGCAGTGCCGCTGCGGCCGCTGCGGCAGGCGATATGGCCGCCCAGTTTCTTGACCAGGCTGTGGACGATCGACAGGCCCAGGCCATGGTGGGCGCCGTCCTTGGTGCTCTTCACCGGCGAGAACAGGTGGGCCAGCACTTCGCGCGACAGGCCGGGGCCGTTGTCGCTGACGACCAGCTCCAGGTACAGCTGGCGCTCGCGGTTTACATGGCCGCGGTTGACGATCTCGATCCGGCCGCCGTTGGCGCCGAGGGCCTCGATCGCGTTCTTCACCAGGTTCACCAGGATCTGCTTGAGCACGTCGGCGTCGCCCTCGATGCGGGTCGCTTCCTCGTGCATGGTGACCAGGATGTCCACCGAGCTCGGTACGAAGCCGGTACTGCGGAACAGGCGCTGCACCTCGTCCACCACCTTGGCGACGTCGGTCGGCATCGGGCCCGATTCGGTCGGCTTCAGGTCGGCCAGGCTGGAGACCAGCTGGCCGACGCGGTCGATCTCCTCGTTCAGGATCGACATCTCGGTGTTCACCGGTTCCTGGCGCGCCAGCTTGCTGTCGAGGACACTCAGGTAGTTCTTGATGATCGACAGCGGGTTGTTCACCTCGTGCACCACGCGGCGCGAGGCCTCGCGGTATTCCTCGGCCACGTGGGCCAGCTGTCGTTTTGCATGGCCGCGTTCGGACAGCATGTTTTCCAGCGCGCCGGCGGCCTGCGCCCCGAAGGACTGCATGAAGCGCTCGCGCCGCTGGCAGTACGGGATCTGCCAGTTGGCGATACCGCCGATCAGCACACCCAGGCAGCGCGCGCCGGCGACCAGCGGCACGCAGACCATGCTCTCGGTGCCGAGCATGCGCAGCAGCTGTTCTTCGGCCAGGCCAAGCGGGCTGCCGTCCTGGGGTTCGCGTCCGATGAAGGCGGGACGGCGCTCCAGTGCGCTCTTGGCGATCGCGCCGCCCTTGGCGAGCGGCACGGCGAATTCGGCGATGCGCTGGCTGCCCTGGGTGGGCGCGCCGACCAGGGCGTGGCCGGTCGGGTTCTCGAGCAGGACCACGGCATTGCCGAAGTCGAACAGGATGCGGGCCGAGCGCGTCATCGCTTCCAGCAGGCCGTTTTCTCCCTGCTGGCGCGCGAAGCTCTGGCCCACTTCCGACACCAGCACCATGTTGCGCACTTCTTCGGACAGGCGCTGCTGCACCGGGTCGAGCGCGGGCGGCGCATAGGCCGGCGGCGCGGGGATGTCGTCGGCTCCGGTGAGGTCGATGCCGAGGTGGGCGGCGGCCTTGTCGACCTGGCGCGCGGCGCCGGCGAGCATCTGGGCCGCCTGCTCGCCGTCGATGCCGCACAGGGCCGCGGCTTCACTGACCAGCTGCTCGTCATGCGGATGGCTGGACAGCACGTGGGCGAGGCGCACGATGCGGATCAGCGGATGGGCCGACTCCAGGCGCTCGCTCGGCTCGTGGTGGTACAGCACCGCGTCGGCCAGGAAGGAATCGAGCTGCCAGCGCTCGATCAGCCAGGCGCCGGCCTCGGTGTGGGTGATCTGCAGCGTGCGCTGCTCGACGGCGCACAGGTCTTCGTCGTCGCGCGCCGTGAAGTTGAAGGCGTATTCCTTGGGCGCGGTGGCCAGCAGCGCCAGGCGGCCGACGTTGTGCAGCAGGCCGGCGAGATAGGCTTCTTCCAGGTGCGGATACTCGACGGTGCGCGCGATTTCCTTCGCGATCACGGCCGTGCTCAGCGAGTTCTTCCAGAAGGCGCGCAGGTCGGTGCTGCCCGAATGGGGGAAGTTGTTAAAGGTCTGGAATACCGAGTCGCTGATCACCAGCGTCTTGATCATGTCGGTGCCGAGGGCGACCAGGGACTGCTCGAGATTGACGTTGCGGTGATGGCGCTGGTAGGCGGAGCTGTTCGCGACCGCCAGCAGCTTGCCGGTCATGCCGGCATCCTTCGAGATCAGGGCTGCCAGCTCCGGCATGCCCAGGTCGTCGGCCTGCAGGTGTTCGATGAGACGCACGAGGATCTGCGGCATGGCCGGCAGACGTGCAATCAGCAGACGATTGCGGATATCCTGATCCGATTGTTGCATGGTCTCAAACGTGGCCGCTTGTCGAGGGTTGTCCAGGCATCCCAGGACGGGGCTGCCACAAGGTCTTGCTCGTTTATCTACCAAACAGAACAATGTTTCGACGTTTGCTCTGGGCACGAAAAACTTATCTTAGCATATAGACATTTCTGATCGGGAACAATACTTTCTGTAAAAAGTGTTGTCGAGAAGTCGCTCTAACGCTAATAAAAGGCCGGGACGATGCGCGGCGAATGAAATAGTATTTCATATATGTATGCATACGTGAAATATTATTTCATATAAATATTAAAGCCCGGTTACCCGGGCTTTTGAAGGAGCGTCTGGCAAAGCCTCCAGAGCAAGGCGCAGTGCCGACGACAGTACGCTTGTACGGCAAGGCGCTGCAACGCAGCTATGGAGGTTTTGCTAGGCGCTTACGGCATCATTTCGCCATCTCTTATCTTCTGTCGGCGATAGCGGCGTGCCGTCGCCCACAGCGCAATCGAGAGCAGCGTAAAACCGGCCTGCCCCAGCGCCAGCGACAGCACCGAATGCGACAGCATTGGCGAGATCACGCCAGCCACGATGGCGCCGGCCAGGGTGGTCACGAAGGACTGGCAGGAAGCCACGGTGCCGCGGATGTGCGGGAACAGGTCGAGCGCCATCAGGGTGGCGCCCGGCGCGATGATCGAGCTGCCGAAGGTGAAGAAGAACATGTGCAGCACGCTCCAGGGCAGCGCCGGCGGCAGGAAGCTGTGATACGCCACGTTGAAGGTCACCGCCCCCAGCATGAAGAAGAAGCCGATCCGGATCTGGCGCGCGAAGCTGAACTTGCCCGCCATGCGGTTGGCCGCCAGTGCGCCCAGGAAGATCCCGCTCACGGTCGGCACGAACAGCCAGGCGAAGCCGGATGGGCCGAGGCCCAGGTGCTCGGGCAGCATCACCGGCGCCGACGAGATGTACAGGAACAGGCCGGCGAAGTTCAGCGCCACCACGCCCGACTTCATGTGGAACAGGAAGGAGCTGAAGATGGCGCCGTAGCTCTGGGCCAGGAAGCGCGGATTGAAGGGCTGGCGCCTCTCGACCGGCACCGTCTCGGGCAGGTGGCGCCAGCTGAACCAGCCCAGGCCCACCGTATAAACACACAGCGCCAGGAAGATCGCGCGCCAGTCGAAGAAGGTGACGATCCAGCCGCCCAGCACCGGCGCGATGGCCGGCGCGATCGAGAAGATCATGGTGACCATCGAGAGCAGGCGCGCTGCCGCGGCATCCGAGTACAGGTCACGGATGATGGCGCGTCCCACCACCACCCCTGCCCCCGCGGACACGCCCTGCATGATGCGGAACACCCACAGGTAGTGCACCGAATTGGCCGCCGCGCAGCCGAAGGTGCCGATCGCGAACACGACCAGGGCCGTGAGGATCACGTTGCGGCGGCCAAAGGCGTCCGACAGCGCGCCGTGCCACAGCGACATCCCGGCGAAGGCCAGCATGTAGGCGGTCAGGGTCTGCTGGA
This sequence comes from Massilia sp. IC2-477, assembly GCF_020707265.1. GTDB lineage: Bacteria > Pseudomonadota > Gammaproteobacteria > Burkholderiales > Burkholderiaceae_D > Telluria. The sequence continues at coordinate 120,456 of NZ_JAJFEQ010000011.1, read as the reverse complement.
CTTCCAGCGGGGTGGCGTGCAGTTCGGCGCGGATCTGCGGGAAGGCCGGCAGGTAGGCGTCGATCGAAAACGGACCCAGCATCGCCAGCATGGCCAGCAGCAGGGCCAGGCCGCCGGCGGACAGCATCGCGATCTTGTGGGGCGCGGGAAGCGGGACCGGAATAACCGGGTCTTTGGGCAAGTCGTCTGGGTCGGTCGGCGGCAGCATCGGTATCGGTTATTCCTGTTTGGGCTTGGCTTCTTCGCGGCGGTTGAAACCGGCCACCATGTCGAAGCGGAACAGGCGGCATTCGAGCGCGCCATTGAAGAACGGGGTCTTGCGCGATTCCTTCAGGCGCATCAGCTTGGGCAGTCCCAGGTCCGCCGTGAACAGGAAGGCGGTCCAGCCGGCGAAGCGCTGCTTGAGCGTGGTGCCGAGCGCCGAATAGAAGGAGACCGCCATCTCGTCCTGCGGCACGGTCGAGTCGCCGCGCACGCCGATACGCTCACCGTAGGGCGGATTGGTCAGCAGGATGCCCGGCGCTTGCGTCGGCGGCGACACGTGCTGGGCTTCGATCTGCTTGAGCGGCACATCGAACAGGATGCCGGCGACCTTCAGGTTGTGACGGGTCATCGCGACCATGTCGCCCGAGATGTCGGAGCCGAAGATGGTCGGTTCGGATGGCAGCGGATTCGGCTTGATCTCGGCCTTCAGCGCGGCCCAGGCCTCGCGGTCGAAGTCGGCGAATTTTTCAAAGGCGAAGCGGCGGCGTGCACCCGGCGGAATGCCCTGCACCATCTGGGCGGCTTCGACCAGGATGGTGCCGGAACCGCACATCGGGTCGAACAGCACGGTGCCCGGCTTCCAGCCGGCCACACGCAGCATGCCGGCGGCCAGGTTCTCGCGCAGCGGCGCGTCACCGGTCTCTTCGCGCCAGCCGCGCTTGAACAGCGCCTCGCCCGAGGTGTCGAGGTAGATGATGAAGTTGCGCTGGTCGAGGAAGCCGACGATGCGCATGTCCGGCTCGCGCGTGTTGACCGAGGGGCGCTTGTTGAACTGGTCGCGGAAGCGGTCGCAGACGGCGTCCTTGATCTTCAGGGTCGTGAATTCGAGACTCTTCAGCGGCGACTTGACCGCGGTGACGTCGACGCGGATGGTGTGGTTGACGCCAAACCAGTCTTCCCAGGGCTGCTCGAGCACCAGGTCGTAGATGTCGTTCTCGTTGTTGTAGCTGCGCTGGCCCATGCGCATCAGGACGCGCGAGGCGATGTGCGAGTGCAGGTTGATGCGGTAGGCGTCGACCATCGAACCGGAGCAGTGCACACCGCCCGGCACCTGGTTGTGCACCCGCATGGTGGTGCTTTGCTGGGCGATTTCACCCAGTTCGTCGGCAAGCGCCGCTTCCATGCCGCGCGGGCATGGGCAGAAATATGAGGCCATGAGGAGTACCCTTTGTCCGTTAAAAAATCAAAACCAGATCAGTAGTATCAGTACTGCTGACCGAAAAACCGTTGCGAACGCTTGATTGCACCGTTTGCCGTAAAACCGTCGTTCCGGCGTAGGCCGGAACCCAATTTGACGTTCGTGGCGGACCAGCGAACTTGGATTCCGGCCTTCGCCGGGATGACGGTCTTGAGGCTGTTGGTACTAATCGCTGTTGTTGGGATCGAACACCGTCAGAACGGCTTCACCACCACCAAAATCACAATCGCCAGCAACAGCAGCACCGGCACTTCATTGAAGTAGCGGTACCACTTATGACTGCGCACATTCGCTCCGCGCTCGAACTTCTTGAGCAGCGAGCCGCACGCGTGATGGTAGCCGATCGCCAGGATCACGAGCGCAAGCTTCGCGTGCAGCCAGCCGCCCTGGATGCCGTAGCCCAGCCATAGCCACAGGCCCAGCACCAGGGCCGGAATCATCAGGATGGTGGTGAAGCGGTACAGGCGGCGCCCCATGCCCAGCAGGCGCGCCAAGGCTGCCGGGTTGGTTTCCTGGGCCAGGTTCACGAAGATGCGCGGCAGGTAGAACAGCCCGGCGAACCAGGAGGCGATGAAGACGATGTGAAGGGCCTTGATCCAGAGGTACATGCTTTCCTTTTTGTTATTGACGGATTTCGCCGTGACCGAACACGACGTACTTCAGCGAAGTCAGGCCTTCCAGCCCGACCGGTCCACGTGCGTGCAGCTTGTCGTTCGAGATGCCGATCTCGGCGCCCAGCCCGTACTCGAAGCCGTCCGCGAAGCGGGTCGAGGCGTTCACCATCACCGAGGCCGAATCCACTTCGCGCAGGAAGCGCAGCGCGGCGCTGTAGTCTTCGGTGATGATCGATTCGGTGTGCTTCGACGACCAGGTGTTGATGTGGTCGATCGCACTATCCAGCCCCTCGACCACGCGGATCGCCAGGATCGGCGCCAGGTATTCGGTACTCCAGTCCTGCTCCGTGGCGTGCTTCAGCCAAGGATAGCCATTAGCGGACAGGATCGCGTGCGCTTCGGCGTCGGCGCGCAGCTCGACCTCTTCCGTCTTGTACAGCTCCGCCAGCTGCGGCAGTGCGATCGCTGCGATCGCGCGCGATACCAGCAGGGTTTCCATCGTGTTGCAGGTGCCGTAGCGGTGGCACTTGGCGTTGAACGCGACCGGCAGCGCCTTGGCGATGTCGGCCCTGTCGTCGATGTAGACGTGGCAGATGCCGTCCAGGTGCTTGATCATCGGGACCGTGCTCTCCGCCATCAGGCGCGCGATCAGGCCTTTCCCGCCGCGCGGGACGATCACGTCCACATACTGCGGCATCGTGATCAGGGCGCCCACGGCGGCGCGGTCGACCGTATCGACCACCTGCACCGCGTCCAGCGGCAGGCCCGCGCCCTGCAGGCCTTCGCTGACCAGCCTGGCCAGCGCGCGGTTGCAATGGATCGCTTCCGAGCCGCCGCGCAGGATGGCCGCGTTGCCGCTCTTGATGCACAGGCCGGCCGCGTCCACCGTCACGTTCGGACGGGCTTCGTAGATGATGCCGATGACGCCCAGCGGCACGCGCATCTGGCCGACCTGGATGCCGCTCGGGCGCGACTTCATGTTGGTGATTTCGCCGACCGGATCGGGCAGCGAGACGATCTGGCGCAGGCCGTCGACCATGGTCTTGATGGCGCTATCCGACAGCGCCAGGCGGTCGAGCAGGGCCGGCTCCAGGCCGCCGGCGCGGGCGGCGTCCATGTCCTGCCGATTGGCGGCGCGCAGCAGATCGGCGTCACGCTCGATGGCGTCGGCGATCAGGAGCAGCGCGCGGTTGCGCGTGGCGCCGTCGGCACGCGCCATCGCGCGCGAGGCGGCGCGGGCCTGGCGGCCCATCGAGTGCATGTGTTCGGTGATGTCCATCGTGTAGCCCGTTTTCGATCATGTGTGGGAACGCGTGGGCGGTAGACCCGCCCACCCTACCGGTATCGCAATTCGTAGGGTGGGCGGGGGAATTTAGTCCAGTGGACCAAATTCCCGCCCACGCGGTCAGTTACCGCGCTACTCGCAACGCCAGCTGCAGCATCGCATCCCACGCGTCCCCGGCAAACGCCTTGGCGCGCAGGCCCTTGACCATGCGGTCGACCTGGGCCGCTTCCTGCAGGGCCGCTTCCAGCGTGGCCACCGACACGCGGCGCAGCGCCGGGTCCATCATGCGTTCGCGCGGACCCCAGATGCGGTATTCCTTCAGCAGCGCGCCCAGCGGGCGTCCCTGCGCCATCCCGGATTTCAATTTTAGCAGCGTACGGATTTCTTCACTGACGGCCCACAACACCAGCGGCAGCGCCTCGCCCTCGCCTTTCAAGCCGTCGAGCATGCGCGCGAGGCGCGCCGGGTCGCCGGCGAGCATCGCTTCGGAGAGCTTGAACACGTCGTAGCGCGCCACGTTCAGCACGGCGTCGTGCACCTGCTCGAAACTCAGCTTGCCCGGTTCGTAGAGCAGCCCGAGCTTCTGGATTTCCTGGTGCGCCGCCAGCAGGTTGCCCTCGACGCGGTCGGCGATGAAGTCCAGGCTCTGGCGCTCGGCGCTCTGCCCCTGGCTTGACAAGCGCATGCCGATCCAGCCCGGCAGCTGGGCGCGCTCCACATTCGGGATCTCGATGTAGACGGCGGCCTGCTGCAGCGCCGCCACCCACGAGGCCTTGGCGGTCTGCCAGTCCAGCTTGGGCAGGGTGATGAGGGTGAGGTTGTCCGGACCGAGGTCTTTCGCGTAGCTCTGCAGGGCGGCGCTGCCGTCCTTGCCCGGCTTGCCGCCCGGGATGCGTAGTTCGATCAGCTTCTTGTCGCCGAATAGGGACATGGCCTGGTTCGCCGCCAGCAGTTCGCCCCACTTGAAATTGCGCTCGACCGTGAGCACGTCGCGCTCGGTGTAGCCCTGGGCACGGGCGGTCTTGCGGATACGGTCGGCCGCTTCCAGCGCGAGCAGGTGCTCGTCGCTGGTGATCACGTACAAGGGCGCGAGGCCCTTGGCCAGGTGGCCCTCGAGGGCCTCAGGCCGCAGTTGCATTGGCTAGTCTCAGACAGGTTTGATCGCGGCCAGGCGGCGCAGGATCTGCTGCACCAGGTCGGCCTGCATGTCGCGGTACAGGAGCTGCTCTTCCGATTCCTTTGCCAGCACCTGCGACTCGTCGAAGGCGATGTTGCGGCGCAGGGTGATCTCGGTCGGTCCCAGCAATTCGCGGTTAGAGGCGTCGCGCACGCGGAACACCAGCGTGTAGCTGAGCGAGTATTCGCGCACCCGGCCCAGGCTGTTCAGCGACAGGATCGCCTTGCCGCGCGACTCGGACAGCACGTCGAACAGCGCTTCCGCCTTCGACGCATCGGTTTCGATGCGCACGCCGTCGCCCGCGCGCAGGTTGCGCTTGAGTTCCGTGCCCAGCGGCGAGGTCTCGGTGAAGGCCAGGTAGATGCTCTTGAAAGGCATGTTGTACTGGCCGTTCGAGCCGCGCAGCTGGAAGCCGCAACCCGCGAGGATTGCCGCCGCCAGCACGGCCAGGAGTACGCGCACCATATTGGTCATCGCTTACACCACGATGTTGATGAGTTTACCGGGAACGACGATGACCTTCTTCGGCGTGCCTTCGATGAACTTTTGCACCGATTCCTCGGCCAGCGCGGCCGCTTCGATGCTCGCCTTGTCGGCGTCCTTCGCCACCTTGACCGAGCCGCGCAGCTTGCCGTTCACCTGGATCATCAGTTCGATCTCGGACTGCTCCAGCGCGGCCGGGTCCACTTCCGGCCACTGCACGTTGAGGATGTCGCCGTAGACGGCGGCATAGCCAAGGTCCTGCCACAGTGCGTGGGTGATGTGCGGCGCCACCGGGTTCAGCAGGCGCAGGAAGATCGAGAAGCCTTCCGCGATCACTGCATCCGACGCCACGCCTTCGGCCAGCTTCGCCGATTCCAGCGTGTTCAGCATCTTCATGCAGGCCGAGACCACGGTGTTGTACTGGATGCGCTTCAGGTCATAGTCGGCCTGCTGCAGCACCTTGTGCACTTCGCGGCGCAGGGTTTTCTGGGCGTCGTCGAGCGAACCTTGCTGCTGGCCCTTGAGCGCGCTGGCGATGCGCTCGCGCTGGGCGTAGCCATAGGCCCAGACGCGGCGCAGGAAGCGGCTCGCGCCTTCGACGCCGCTGTTCGACCACTCCAGGGTCTGTTCCGGCGGCGAAGCGAACATGGTGAACAGGCGCGCGGTGTCGGCGCCGTACTGTTCGATCTGGGCCTGCGGATCGATGCCGTTGTTCTTCGACTTCGACATCTTCTCGGTGCCGCCGATCGCAACCGGCTGGCCGTCCGATTTCAGGACCGCGCTCTGCGGGCGGCCCTTGTCGTCGAAGGTCAGTTCGACGTCGGCCGGGTTGAACCAGGTCTTCTTGCCGGTTTCGTCTTCGCGGTAGTAGGTCTCGTTCAGCACCATGCCCTGGGTCAGCAGGTTGACGAAAGGTTCGTCGAACTTGAGCAGGCCGAAGTCGCGCATGACCTTGGTCCAGAAGCGCGCGTACAGCAGGTGCATGACGGCGTGCTCGATGCCGCCGATGTACTGGTCCATCGGCATCCAGTAATCGTTGCGCTCGTCGACCATCTTGTCGCTCGAGCCCGGCGAGGTATAGCGCATGTAGTACCAGGACGAATCGATGAAGGTATCCATCGTGTCGGTCTCGCGGCGCGCAGGTTTACCGCACTTCGGGCAATCGCACTTCAGGAAGGCTTCGTCCTTGTTCAGCGGGTTGCCGGTGCCGTCCGGGACCAGGTGCTCGGGCAGCACGACCGGCAGCTGGCTTTCAGGCACCGGCACCGCGCCGCAGTCGCCGCAGTGGATCATCGGGATCGGGGTGCCCCAGTAGCGCTGGCGCGAGATGCCCCAGTCGCGCAGGCGGAAGGTGACCTTCTTGTCGCCCAGGCCCTGGCTTGCCAGGTCGCCCGACACGGCATTGACGGCGGCGATGTAGTCCATGCCGTCGTACTTGCCCGAGTTGATGGTCTTGCCGTGTTCCTTGTCGCCGTACCACTCCTGCCAGCCGTCGAGCGAGAACTCCTGGCCTTCGACAGCGACCACCTGCTTGATCGGCAGATTGTATTTGGTGGCGAAGCCGAAGTCGCGCTCGTCGTGGCCCGGCACGCCCATCACGGCGCCGTCGCCGTAGGTCATGAGGACGTAGTTGCCGACCCAGACCGGCACCTGCTCGCCCGTCACCGGGTGCGTCACGGACAGGCCCGTCGGCATGCCCTTCTTCTCCATCGTCGCCATGTCGGCTTCGATCACGGAGCCGAGCTTGCACTCGGCGATGAAGGCCTGCAGTTCCGGGGTGTTCTTCGCTGCGTGCTGGGCCAGCGGGTGCTCGGCCGCCACGGCGCAGAAGGTCACGCCCATGATGGTATCGGCGCGGGTGGTGAAGACGTACAGCTTGCCTTCGTTGATGAGTTCACCCGACTCGTCCTTGATCTGGTGCGGGAAGGCGAAGCGCACGCCAGTCGACTTGCCGATCCAGTTGGCCTGCATGATGCGCACGCGTTCCGGCCAGCCCGGCAGCCTGTTGTCGACGTAGTCCAGCAGCTCGTCCGCGTAATCCGTGATGCGCACGTAGTACATCGGGATCTCGCGCTTTTCGATCAGCGCGCCCGAGCGCCAGCCGCGGCCGTCCACCACCTGCTCGTTCGCCAGCACGGTCTGGTCGATCGGGTCCCAGTTCACGGTGCCGGTCTTCTGGTAGATGATGCCCTTCTCAAGCATCTTGAGGAACATCCACTGGTTCCACTTGTAGTATTCCGGCTTGCAGGCGGTCATCTCGCGCGACCAGTCGATGGCCAGGCCCATCGATTCCATCTGCCCGCGCATGTGCGCGATGTTCGAATAAGTCCACTCCGCCGGCGGCACGTTGTTGGCCATCGCCGCGTTCTCGGCCGGCATGCCAAAGGCGTCCCAGCCCATCGGCATCAGGACGTTGTAGCCGTTCATCCGCAGGTAGCGGTACATCACGTCATTGATCGTATAGTTGCGCACGTGACCCATGTGCAGCTTGCCCGACGGGTAAGGCAGCATCGAGCAGGCGTAATACTTGCCTTTGGGGAAACGCGGGTCATTCTCGACGGCCTTGTAGGCGTCGATCGACTTCCAGTAGGCCTGGGCGGCCTGTTCGACTTCGGCTGGACTATATTTTTCTTGCATGATTTCTGCAGACGTAATGGGGGGTGGAACCGGACATTATACTGTTTCGTATTGCACTGCGGCGAAAGGTGCTGACCTTGCGAAAAGCAGGCGTTGCCGCATTGGTGTTATCACCACAAAATGCAAAACCGTCATTTCTGCCACTGGCAGAAACGACTCCCGGCGCAGGCCGGGATCCAAGTTTGCTCGCATTACCGTGGCTGACGCAAAGGCCAACACGGTGCAACGGAATTGGATCCCGGCCTTCGCCGGGATGACGGTTCTACTGCTAGTGGTGCAGGGTGAGGCAGGCTGACAGTCAGCGCAAGGTCAGCTTCAGCGCCGGCTTCTCGCCATAATCCTCATAGCGCTCGTTGATGCCGCCCACGCAGAAGCTGATCTCTTCCAGCAGATCAGGCAGGGCGGCCTTCATCGTTTCCCCATCGAGGATAACGATCTCGAGTACCTCGTTCGGCTCCAGCCGGAACCTGGTCATGTTCTCGTCGTCGCGCAGGTAGCTCATGCAGTCGACCCAGGCGTCGATCGAATCGGCATACGACTCCGGAAAGCCGAAGGCGCGCCGGGATTCGCGATGGAAGGACGCCTCGTCCACGATGGCGGCGCCGTTCAGTTCCGCGACTGCCATGGTCAAGCCTTCAGGCCCAGCACGTCGTCCATGCCGAACAGGCCGTTCGGCTTACCGGCGAGGAAGCGTGCCGCGCGCAGGGCGCCGTGGGCGTAGGTGACGCGGCTGCTCGACTTGTGGCTGATCTCGATGCGTTCGCCGGTGCCGAGGAACATGACGGTGTGGTCGCCCACCACGTCGCCACCGCGCACGGTGGCAAAGCCGATGGTCGAGGGATCGCGCTCGCCGGTCACGCCTTCGCGGCCGTAGACGGCGCATTCCTTCAGGTCGCGGCCCAGCGCGTCGGCGATGACTTCGCCCATCTTGAGCGCGGTGCCGCTCGGCGCGTCGACCTTGTGGCGGTGGTGCGCTTCGACGATCTCGATGTCGTAGCCTTCGCTGAAGCTCTTGGCCGCCATTTCGAGCAGCTTGAGGGTGACGTTGACGCCCACGCTCATGTTCGGGGCGAACACGATACCGACCTTCTCGCCGGCGGCGCGGATCGCGGCCTTGCCGGCATCGTCGAAGCCGGTGGTGCCGATCACCAGCTGCACATTGTTGGCCGCGCAGTATTCCAGGTGCTTGAGCGTGCCTTCGGGGCGGGTGAAGTCGATCAGGACGTCGGCGTCCTTCAGGGCGGCCGCCAGGTCGGACTGGATCACGATCCCGGTCAGCTGGCCGGCAAAGGCGCCGGCATCCATGCCGAGCGAAGGCGAACCGGCGACGTCCAGCGCGCCCGCCAGCTCGGCGTCCGGCGCGGCCTGGATGGCTTCCACCAGCATGCGGCCCATGCGGCCGCTGGCGCCGGCGACGGCGACTTTCAACTTGCTCATGGCTGGATCACCGGGGCGCCGCTGACCTTGGGCGCTTCGACCGGACGGGTTTCCGGCTTGGCCTTGGTGCTCACCTTGGCCGGGCCGGCGATGCGGTCGATGTATTCGCGCTCGGTCGGCAGGTTGCCGCCTTCGAAGCGCTCGACCTTGTCGTCCTTGAAGTAGACGGTGACGCGGCTGGTGGTCAGCTCGCCGTTGCCGCGCGCGAGGTAGAACGGGTAGTCCCAGCGGTCTTCGTGGAACACGTCGGTGAGCAGCGGCGAGCCGAGGAGGAAGCGCACCTGGTCGCGGCTCTGGCCGACCTTCAGTTCCTTCAGCATTTCCGCCGAAACGAAGTTACCCTGCTGGATGTCGGGGCGGTAGGGCGAGAAGATCCAGAAGAATTTCTGCAGCTTGGACGCCTGGACGGTCTGGGCGCCGGCATTGGCGGCGGCGGCCGATCGCTGGGCGTCGGCGACGATGGTCGCCGGATCCGTCTCCACCGGTGCAGCCGGGCGCGTCTGGTTGCGCCAGGCCGCGCAACCGGACAGCATCAGGGTGCAGGCGAGGCCGGCCGCAAGCGCTGCCCGGGCAGAGAATCGACGGAAAACGGCTGGTTTGACGTGCATAGGTAACCTCAAAACGTTTGAGCGGGAGCTCCAAAACGCTATATCATAAAGCACTATGCCAAACAACGAGCAACAAACATGAGTAACAACCCCACCGACCTGAAGGCCAGCGGCCTGAAGGCTACCCTGCCGCGCCTGAAAATCCTGGAAATCTTCCAGAACAGCTCCGTACGGCATTTGACGGCGGAAGATGTTTACAAAATCCTCCTTGCCGACAACATGGACGTGGGCCTGGCCACGGTGTACCGCGTGCTGACCCAGTTCGAACAGGCCGGCCTGCTGAACCGCAACCACTTCGAGACCGGCAAGGCCATCTACGAACTCAACGCCGGCTCCCACCACGACCACCTCGTCTGTCTTGACTGCGGCCACGTGGAAGAGTTCTACGACGAAGAGATCGAGTCGCGCCAGCACAAGATCGCGGTGGAGCGCGGGTACAAGATTGCCGAGCATTCGCTGGCGATTTATGGGAATTGTGTGAAAGTGGGTTGCCCGCGCAAACAGTGAGCCCCCGTAGGGTGGGCGGCTCGTAATCCGGTCCACTGGACCGGATCACCCCACGCGGTCATAGCTTGGATGTGAGCAGCCGCGCGGGCAGAATTACCGTGATTTGAACGCGTGGGCGGGAAGACCCGCCCACCCTACGACTGACTGAGGGCGTTCGACAACAGTTTCGCCGTAATATCCACAATCGGAATCACCCGCTCGTAGGCCATGCGCGTCGGTCCGATCACCCCCAGCGTCCCGACAATGCGCCCATTGACCTCGTAGGGCGCCGTCACCACGCTCATCTCGTCCATCGGCACCAGCTTGGATTCGCCGCCGATGAAGATCTGCACTCCTCCCGCCTTGCTCGACACGTCGAGCAGCTGCATCAGGCCGGTCTTCTGCTCGAACATCTCGAACATCTGGCGCAGCGAGCTCATGTTGGAGGACAGGTCCGTGACCGACAGCAGGTTGCGCTCCCCGGCGATCACCATGTCGTCGCCCTCGGCCATCGCTTCGCTGCCCGCCTCCACCGCCACCTGCATCAACTTGCCCATGTCGTCGCGCAGCTGGCGCAGTTCGCCGCTCAGGCGCTGGCGCACCTCGTCGAAGGTGAGCCCCGCGTAGTTCTGGTTCAGGTAGTTGGCCGACTGCGTCAGCTGGCTCGGGCTGTAGTCGACCTCGGTCAGCAGCAGGCGGTTCTGGACGTCGCCGCGCGGGTCGACGATCACCAGCAAAATGCGCTTCTCGGACAGGCGCAGGAATTCGATCTGCTGGAACACCGACTCGCGCCGCGGGCTTTGCACCACCCCGGCGAACTGCGAGAGCGAGGACAGCATCTGGGCCGCGTTGGCGATGATCTTCTGCGGTTGCTGCGCGGGCAGGCGCATGTGCTGGGCGGCGGCGGCCTGCTCGTCGATGTGCTGCACGGTAAGCAGGGTGTCGACGAACAGGCGGTAGCCGCGTGGGGTCGGGATCCGGCCGGCCGAGGTGTGGGGGCTGGCCACGTAGCCCATCTCTTCGAGGTCGGCCATGATGTTGCGGATCGTGGCCGGCGACACGTCGAGGCCGGAAATCTTCGACAGCGCACGCGATCCGACAGGCTGGCCGTCGGCGATATAGCGTTCGACGAGGGCTTTGAGCAGGGTCTGGGCGCGGGGTTCGAGTTGCATTGCGGGTTGACAGTACAGATAGGCGGAAGGTCGCTCTCTATTATGCACGCTTGCGCGGCTGGCGCCAGTTCATCCGTGCTCGCGCTTGAGCCAGTCCAGCAGGCCGTCCATGCTGCTCACCTCCGCGTCCGGCCTGACCTCGTCCGGCAGGTAGTTGACCTGGCCGGTCCGGTTCATCCACACGGCGCGCAGGCCGGCGCGCTGGGCGCCGTAGACGTCGAGCCGCAGGTCGTCGCCCACATACACGGCCTCGCCAGGTGCCACGTCGAGCTGGCGGCAGGCTTCCAGGAAGATCGCACGGTCCGGCTTGGCCACCCCGAAAGCGGGCGCCGACACCGAGGCGTCGAAGTGGCGCGCCAGGCCGATCGTCTGCAGATCGGCATTGCCGTTGGTGACGGAGCCGATCCGCACCCTGCCCTTCAGGCGCAGCAGGCCGGGCAGCACGTCGTCGTAGGGAATCACGGCATTGCGGGCGGCGAAGAACTCGGCCATCGCCTGTTCCACCTTGCCGGCGTCCTCGCCGGCCTGCTCGAAGGCGGCGATCAGGCCGGCGCGGCGCAGGGCGCCGAGGTCGAGCTGGAATTCGGGCCGGCGCGCCAGCAGCTCGAGCCTGGCCTGGCGCAGGGTCTCGATCGTGTACTGCTGGGCCACCCGCGGCGCATGCTCGCGCAGCCAGGCGAACAGGATCTGCTCGGCCTCGATGATCACCGGGGCGATCGGCCACAAGGTGTCGTCGAGGTCGAACAGGACGGCTTTGGGCCAGGGACGGCGAGGGATCATGGTCGGATCAGTGGGAAGATGGGCGTTCAGGGCAAGCATAGCGAGCGCGCCTGTAGAAAGCAATCGTACGCACCCGGGCGGAACCGACAGTTACACCGTGATACAAAGGCAAACCGTCCAGCTGCTTGCCAAATGGACTAAAATGTCGGGCGATCATCCGTTCACTGCGCGTCCGACCGCGTTTCCCGCGGGTCCTTGCACACGCTTTGCACGTTCACCAGTCAGATTTTTTGGAGAAATTATGAAGAGTTCGACCCTGCGTGTCGGTGCCGCGATGGCATGCGCGCTGGCGCTGACCGCCTGCGGCGGCGGCGATGGCGACATTGCCATCGCTGGTACGTTTTACGGCGTTACCAAGCCTGGCCTGGTCCTGCAAAACAATGGCGGCTCCGACCTGACCATCAATCCGACCAACAACGGCGCGGGGCAATTCGTTTTCCCGAATCTGGTGGAAACCGATTCCAGCTACAACGTCACCGTCAAGAGCATCCCGACCAACGCCAAGGAGTGCGTGCCGTCCCGCAACACCGGCAAGGCGGCCTTCACCATCGATACCATCCAGATCGTCTGCACCATCCGCCAGCACGAGCTGAAGGGCACGATCAGCGGCCTGGTGGGCAACAACCTGGTGCTGGTCAACGGTGCGGACAAGGTCCCGGTGGCCGCGGGCGCCACTTCCTTCACGATGGCCAAGGTCAACGAAGACGCTCCCTATGCCGTCGCCATCCTGACCCAGCCCGACAACCAGACCTGCACCGTCGCCAACGGCGCCGGCACGGTGGCCCAGGCCGACATTACCAATGTCACCGTCACCTGCGGCCCGCGCACTTAATAAACTGGAGCAACCTTCATGAAGTTTTCCCTGATCCGTCCGGCAGCCATGCTGGCAATGGCACTCGGCCTCGCCTCCTGCGGCGGCGGCAGCGATGACGAATCCTACACGGTGGCCGGCACCGTCCAGGGCCTGCAATATTCCGGCCTGGTGCTGACCAACAACGGCGAGGACATCACCGTGGCGCCCCCGGCCAAGGCGGGCGACGACGTGACCTTTGCGTTCTCGAGGAAGCTCGAATACGGCGACACCTACAATGTGACGGTCAAGACCCGTCCCGATCACCAGAGCTGCGAAATCCTGGCGGGCAATGCCGACACGGCAGGGCGCCTGGCGACGATCAACGCCCGCTTCCGTTGCGCGGTCATTCCCTATGCGGTCGGCGGCACCATCACCGGCCTGACCAAGGACAATACCGGCCTGGTACTGGCCAACGGCAGCACCACCGGCACCCTGACGATCGCGGCCGCCGACACCAACACCACCGGCACCGCCTTCCCCTACGAGCTGGCCGCCATCCCGTTCGGCCAGACCTACAGCGTGGCTGTGATCACCCAGCCGAAGGGCGCCCGCTGCACGGTTGCCAATCCGACCGGTACCATGGGCGACGCTGCGGTTACCAACGTCAACGTCACCTGCGTCCAGACCGGCGCCTGAGGAGGAGAGATATTCGACAAACTTATGTCGAGTATTTGAAAGGAAAATTGGACTTATATGCTGTAACGCAGCATACTAACTCCTGTCTCCTCCAACTCTCCTCAGAAAAGAATTGGATTTAAGCCCGCCTCAACCGCGGGCTTTTTTTTTGCCCGCGCTCTGCAGCATTAGGCCGGGCGCTTGGCCGACACTTTCACGACGGCGACCTGCGAGGCGCCGACCGACACCTGGGCGTTGTAGGTCTCGGTAGCGCGGCTGGTAGCAGCCTCTGCATAGGTGCTGACGCCAGCCAGGACCAGGGCTGCGACGAAGATGGCTTCCATGTTCTTGAGGACGTTCATTTTGTGCTCCTTCAGCGTGGTGTTGGTGAGGACTTGGCCGTTGTTGGCTGTCGATGGAAGCACTTTATCGAAAGGGCCTTCTGGGCTCCAGCGAGGTGCGACGGACTGCGGAAAACGGCGTCTGAAGGGCGGGAAATGCGTGATGCGCGGTTGTTGTGCGGCGCAATGTAGAGGTGGGAATGGGAGCGGAGGAGGTTCTAAGACAGCGGTGCTAGTACCGCTGACCTGGGAGCCGTCATCCCGGCGCAGGCCGGGATCCAATTTCTCAGCCGAAGTCAGGGCTGTTGGCTATTCAGCCAACTTGGATTCCGGCCTTCGCCGGAATGACGTTGGTTTAGGTATGCGATGTTTCGATACAGCGGCTTCGGCGGCGCCGCTCGTCGAACTACTCGGACTTACAGCAAATTGGCCAGCGCCACATACTGCTCCAGCCCCACCGCCTCCGGACGCGCACCAGGATCGATCCCCGCCTCGACCAGCTGGACTTCGGTGAACATCCCGGCCACGCAGTTGCGGATCACCTTGCGGCGCTGGGAGAAGGCCTTGGCGACCACCTTCTCCAGCTTGTCGCCGTCGACTTCCAGCATCTGGCGCTTGGGGATCATGCGCACGATGGCCGAATCGACCTGGGGCGGCGGATCGAAAGCAGTCGGGGGGACGATGAACAGCAGGTCCATGTCGTAGCGCCACTGCAGCATCACCGACAGGCGGCTGTAGGCCTTGGTGCCCGGCTCGGCCACCATGCGCTCGACCACTTCCTTCTGCAGCATGAAGTGCTGGTCCTCGACCAGGGGTGCGAATTCGGCCAGGTGGAACAGCAGCGGGCTCGAGATGTTGTACGGCAGGTTGCCGACCACGCGCAGCCGCTGCCCTTCCGGCACCGGGATCGCGCCGAAGTCGAACTTCAGGGCGTCGCCCGAGTGCACGGTGAGCTTTTCGCGCGGGTAGGCCTTTTCCAGGCGCGCCACCAGATCGCGGTCCAGTTCCACCACGTGCATATGGTCGAGCGACTTGAGCAGCAGTGCAGTCATGGCGGCCAGGCCCGGGCCGATCTCGACCATCGTTTCGCCGCGGCGCGGCCCGATGGCGTCGATGATGTTGTCCAGGACGAGTTTATCGGTCAGGAAGTTCTGGCCGAAGCGCTTGCGTGCGACGTGTTTCATGAATGCTTTCTTGTTGATTTACTTGCTGCGCGACGCGGACATCTGCATGGCGGCGCGGATCGCCTCCTCCATGCTGCCGCAGTCGGCCACACCCAGCCCGCGCGCGGCGAGGTCGAGCGCGGTGCCGTGGTCGACCGAGGTGCGCACGATGGGCAGGCCAAGCGTGACGTTGATGCCGCGCCCGAAGGTGGCGTGCTTGAGGGTCGGCAGGCCCTGGTCGTGGTACATCGCCAGCACGCAGTCGGCGTCTTTCAGGTACTTGGGCTGGAACAGGGTGTCGGCCGGATAGGGACCACGGGCGTCGATGCCGCGCGCCCGGGCCGCTTCCAGCACCGGCGTGATCACCTCGATCTCTTCGCGCCCCAGGTAGCCGTTCTCGCCCGCGTGCGGGTTCAGGCCGGTCACCAGGATGCGCGGCGCGGCGATGCCGAACTTGTTCTTCAGGTCGGCGTCGATGATGTCGATCACCTGCGCCAGGTTCTCTAGCGTGAGCGCGCCGGGGACGTCCTTCAGCGGCAGGTGGGTGGTGGCCAGGGCCACGCGCAGGTAGGGTTGACCGCCGCCCGGCTGCCCCGCCAGCATCATCACGACTTTCGGCGTATTGGTCTTCTCGGCCAGGTATTCGGTATGGCCCGAAAAGGCCACGCCGGCGTCGTTGATCGTGCTTTTCTGGAGCGGCGCGGTGACGATGCCGTCGAACCAGCCCGCTTGCGCGCCTTCGATCGCAAGGTCGAGGGTGTCCAGCACCGCGCGCCCGTTGGCGGCGTCAAGCGTGCCCGGGACCACGTGGGCCGCGAGCGGCACGTCGATCACGGCCAGCCTGTCCTTGCCGAAGTGCGGCAGGCCGCCGTTGCGCAGGGCCTGGATCGACAGCGCGGACAGGCGGATGGAAGGATCGATCAGGCTGGCGGTGAGCGCCAGGAAGGCGGCGTCGCCGACCAGCACGCAGTTGGCAGACTCGCGCAGCGCCCAGGCCGCGCGGATCGAGATTTCGGGGCCGATGCCGGCCGGCTCGCCGACCGTGACGGCGAGCGTCGGACGGCGTCCCTGCGGCATGGCCATCGGATTACTGCTCCTCGCGGAACTCGACGTAGGCGCGGTCGCGCACCTGGCGCATCCAGTCTTCCATCGCTTCCTGCAGCTTGCGCTCACGCAGGACCTGGCGCGCCGTGTTGCGTTCCTTCTGGGCGCTCTGGTCTTCCGACTTGCGCTCGACGACGCGCAGGATGTGGAAGCCGAACGGCGACTCGATGACGTCCGAGATCTCGCCCGGCTTCAGGCTGGCCAGGGCCTGGTCGAATTCCGGACCGGCGTCGCCCGGCTCCAGCCAGCCCAGGTCGCCGCCCTTGGCCGCGCTGCCCGGTTCCTGGCTGTTCTGGCGCGCCAGGTCTTCGAAGGTGGCGCTCTTGTCCAGGACTTTCTGGCGCAGTTCGAGCAGCTTCTTCTTGACCTCGGCCGCGTTCATGGTCGGATTCGGCTTCATGAGGATGTGGCTGACACGGGTCTGCTGCACCACTTCCTTGTCGGCCGCGGCGGCGTCGGCCAGGCTGCGCTGGTCCGCCATCTTGAGGATGTGGAAGCCGACGTTGGTCTTGATGATCCCCGTCACCTGGCCGGGCTTGAGCTTGCGCAGCTCGGTCGCGAAGACCGGCGGCAGGCGGTCCGGGTCGCGCCAGCCGATGTCGCCGCCCTTCAGGGCGTCCGGGGCATCGGAATAGGTCGCGGCCATCTTGGCGAAGTCGGCGCCGGTACGCAGCTGGCGCGCCACCTCGTCGGCGCGCGCGCGGCGTGCCGCGATCTGCTCGGGCGAGGCGTTCTCGGGCACCGCGACCAGGATCTGCGCCAGGTTCATCTCGACCTTGTCCGCCGCAGCCGCCTTGGATGCGGTCAGGTAGGTGTCGATCTCGGCTTCCGAGACCTGGATCTTGGAGTCGACCTCGTGCTCGCGCAGGCGCTGCATCATGATCTCGTTGCGGATGTCGTCGCGGAACTGGCTGTAGGCCATGCCCTCTTTTTCCATCTGGTTGCGCAGTTCCTGCACCGACAGCTTCTGGTTCTCGGCGATGCGGCCGATGGTGGCGTCGAGCTGGCGGTCGTCGACGCGCACGCCCATTTCCTTGGCCAGCTGGATCTGGGCGCGTTCGACGATCATCGCCTCGACCACCTGGCGCTCCAGGGTGGCCCCGTCCGGCAGCTGCACATTGCGCGCCTTCAGGTTCTGCACGGTCTGGGCGACGCGGTTGCGGACTTCGTTCTTCGTGATCACTTCGTCATTGACCACCACGTGGATCGAATCGATCACCTTGGCGTTGGCCGATGCGGGCGGCAGGAAGCCGCTGCCCGGCTTGGTGGCCGCAGCCTGGCCGGCAGCTGGTGCCGTTTGGGCCAGGACCTGGCCCGCGGTCAGCGCGCACAGCAGGGCGGTAGCGAGCTTCAGTTGGTGAAAACCGGTGGAACGCGTCATCTGGAAAGCACTCATTCAGGGTGAATAATTATTCAATTGCCAGCCGAGCAGTGTACATCCCGGCCGTTAAGGCGTCCTTAAAATATCAGGGACGCCCCACATTGGTGTTCAGCTGCGTGTAGCCCGGGACGCCTTTGCTGAACGCCTCGAGCGGGTTGCTGCCCAGGCCCAGGCGCGACAGGCCGTTGAGCTCGAGCTGGAAGAAGATCGGCGTCGAGGTGGTCTGGGCCGCGGTCACGAAACGCTGGGCGCCGAAGCGGAACACCCAGCAATCGGCCTTGTACTCGAGCCCGATGAGGCTCTCGAGCAGCTTGCCCTTCCCGACCGGCGTCGCACCGCCCACGCCGTAGGAGCGCAGCGCATAGCTCACGCGTCCGACGCCGTACCAGCGCGCCGACAGCGGCCACTGCGCCGACAGGTCGACGTTGCGGAAGCTGTCGCGCTGATAACGGTACTCGGCATTGACGACCTTCATCCGGGCCGGCTGCCACTGCATGCTCAGGTTCGAGCTGTACAGGTTACTGCCGGTCGCGTCGTATTGTACGCCGCTATCGAAGCTCCAGGTCTCGGAAATGCGGCCGGATGCCGCCAGCAGCACGTCGGAACGGCTCTGGTGCACCGGCTCGCCCGGCAGGCGCACGCGCGGCTCGTCGAAGTAGATGCGCTGGCCGAAGGCCATGCGCAGGCGCTCGGCGCCGTCCGGCTGGATGAAGCGCGACACCACGGCGGCGGTCAGCTGGTTGGCGTCCGACACACGGTCGGCGCCGACGTAGCGGTTTTCGCTGAACAGCTGGGCGTAGTTGAAGCCGGCGCGGCCGGTGTCGAAGATCGGGAACTGGCTCTGGTCCTTGTACGGCGTCTTGACGTAGAACAGGCGCGGCTCCAGCGTCTGCGTCACGGCGCGCCCGAACAGCGACGCATCGCGCTCGAAGATCATGCCGCTATCGAGCGAGAAGGTGTTCAGGCTGCGCGAGAGATTGGTTGGGCCGGCGTATGTGTTGCGGCCCATGGTGCGGTCCAGGTCGTACCTGGTGTGGTGGCTGATGACTTTCGGCGTCACGAACCAGCCGGGGCGCACGATCGGATAGCTGACCTGGGCCACGGCGACGGCGCGGTTGCCGCGCACCCACTCGGGGTGCCAGAAGCTCACGGCCTCGGCATCGAAGGCCCAGTCGAAGCCCTTGACGTCGAAGCGGCCGGCGTGGAAGTTAATCTGGGGCAGGCGGTCGTAGGGCCGCGGCACCGTCAGGCCGTTGGTCGGCGTGGCGGCCGGGTCCTGCAGCACCTGGTAGTTCTGGGCGCGTGCGGACAGGCTCCAGTATTGGCCGACGACGTCGGTGCGCACTTCGCGCAGCAGCTGGCGCTCGGCGCTGACCGCCACCGTGCGCGAGAAATCGCTCGGGTATTCGTCGTCCGAGGCCGCGTGCAGGTTCCAGCCGTAGGACCAGTTCGGCGCCAGCGACTGGGTATGGACCGAGTCGACGCGCCAGCGGTCTTCGCCGGTCTCGCGGTCGTGGCGCAGGCCTTCGATGTGGGTCTCGCCATTGTAGGCGCCGCGCTCGGTCACGCCGAGGTAGCGCCCGGTGGCGCCCAGCTGCAGACCGCGGTCGAGCATCAGGCGCGGGAACACGGTGAGGTCGCGGTTGGGAGCGATGTTGAAGTAATACGGCACCATCACCTCGGCCTTGCCCTTGGCGCCGAAGCCCATGGTGGGCGCCAGCCAGCCGGAGCGGCGCGCGCCCGACAGCGAGAACGACAGGGCCGGGGTGCCGAGGATCGGCACGTCCTTGAAGTAGATGACGGTCTTGCCGGCCAGGCCGACGTCGCGCCCGCTGTCCAGGCGCAGCGTGCTGGACTTGAGGTACCAGTCCGGGTCCGGGCCGTCGCAGGTGCTGTAGGTGCCGTCGCGCACCAGCGCCACGTCCTCGCCGAGGAAGTCGATGCGCGAGGCATTGCCCTGCGCGTTATTCAGCTGCAGCCGGTATTCCGGACGCAGCACATAGCCCTTGCCGGTCTCCAGGTTCAGCTGCAGCTCGTCGCCCTTGTAGCGGTC
Organism: Massilia sp. IC2-477; assembly: GCF_020707265.1. Taxonomy (GTDB): domain Bacteria; phylum Pseudomonadota; class Gammaproteobacteria; order Burkholderiales; family Burkholderiaceae_D; genus Telluria. The sequence continues at coordinate 100,805 of NZ_JAJFEQ010000011.1, read as the reverse complement.
GCCGAAGCGCCACATGTTGACGTTGCCGACGGCCGTGACTTGGTCTTCGACGACCATGTAGCAGGCGGTATCGGAGCTCAGGCGGGTCTGGCCACGTGTCAGTTCGACATTGCGCTCGAGGTTCAGCTGGCGGTCGGGACGGCCGCTGATATCCTCGGCGCGAATCGTGATCGGCAGGTCCTGCTCATTCGGGTGTGGCGCGGGCGGCACAGTCTGTGCGTACAGCGGCGCCGATGTGGCAATGGCAGCGCTCGCCAATACATACAGTGCGCGCGCCTGCCGCGGGGGAAATGGGTGGGCCGAAAACCAGCTCATGGAGAATCTAGGTACGCCATAAAGGGCGGTATTTTTGGAATGAATCCCTTATTATATGGGAACTTACTCAACCAACCGGATTCATCAGGCCGTTTCATGTCTTCTTTGTATCAAAATTCATCCACTTCCGCGGACAAGGACGCACGCCTGAAAGGCTTGACCGAATGGCTAGTCTCGACCGGCCTGGTGGACGTGGAAAGCGGCCGTCCGGCATCCTCGGACGCCAGCTTCCGCCGCTATTTCCGTTACGACGTTGTTCCTGAGATGCAGGAGAAACTGGGCGCGACCCTGGTGGCGATGGACGCCCCGCCCGAGCGCGAGAATGTGCCGGCCTTTATCCACGTGCAGGGCCTGCTGATGGACGCCGGCGTCACGGTGCCGGCGATCGTCGCGCGCAAGGTCGACAGCGGCTACCTGCTGCTGTCCGACCTCGGCACGACCACCTACCTGCAGCGCCTGGACTCGGACAATGCCGCCTTCATGTATTCGGATGCGGTCGATACCCTGCTCAAGTTCCAGCTGGCCAGCCAGCCGGGCAAGCTGCCGGAATTCGACCGCGCCTTCGTGCTGCGCGAGATGAACCTGTTCCCGGAGTGGTACATCAACCGCCACCTGGGCGTGACCCTGGATGAGAAGCAGCAGGCGCAGCTGGACAAGGTGTTCGAGGCGATCACCGCCAACGTGCTGGCCCAGCAGCAGGTCACCATGCACCGCGATTTCCATTCGCGTAACCTGATGTGGCTCGAACAGGGCAACCCGGGCGTGCTCGATTTCCAGGACGCCGTCTACGGCCCGGTCACCTACGACCTCGCTTCGCTGCTGCGCGACGCCTACATCCAGTGGGACGAAGAGATCGTGCTGGACTGGGTGGTGCGCTACTGGCAGAGCGCCAAGCAGGTCGGCCTGCCGGTGAACCCGGACATCGACGCCTTCTACCGCGACTTCGAATTCATGGGCCTGCAGCGCCACCTGAAGATCCTCGGTATCTTCTGCCGCCTGAACTACCGCGATAGCAAGCCGATCTACATGGGCGACCTGCCGACGGTGATGGACTACGTGCGCCGCACCGCCAACCGCTACACCGAACTGAAACCGCTGATCCGCCTGCTCGACGCGCTCGAGGACAAGGCGCCGTCGGTCGGCTACACCTTCTGAGGACGATTCCCTTCTCATGAAAGCCATGATTTTCGCCGCCGGCCGCGGCGAGCGCATGCGCCCGCTCACGGACGCCTGCCCCAAGCCGCTGCTCAAGGTGCGCGGACGGCCGATGATCACCTACCACGTGCTCAACCTCGTGCGCGCCGGGATCACCGAGATCGTCATCAACCACTCGCACCTCGGCCACATGATCGAGGAAGAGCTGGGCGACGGCAGCAAGTACGGCGCCCGCATCGTCTATTCGCACGAGCCGACCCCGCTGGAAACCGCGGGCGGCATCGCCAACGCCCTGCACCTGCTGGGCGACGAGCCTTTCCTGGCCGTGTCGGGCGACATCTACGCGCCCTACTTCGATTTCTCGCAGGTGACCGACGTCCTCAAGGACAAGGACATGGTGGGCATCCCCTACCCGCCCGACAAGCGCGACATCGCCTGGCTGTGGCTCACGCCCAATCCCTGGCACAACCCTGACGGCGACTTTGCCCTCGACATGTACACGCTGAGGAACGAGGGCGAAGTGAAGTGGAACTTCGCGGGCATCGGCGTCTACCGTCCCGAGATGTTCGACGGGATCAAGGCGGGTGAATTCGTCAAGTTCGGCCCCCTGATGCGCAAGTTCATCGAAGAGGGCCGCGTCGGCGGCGAGCTGTACGACGGCCTGTGGGTCAACGTCGGCACCGCGCGCCAGCTGGAAGAACTGAACGCGCCGCTGGGGGCGGCCAAGACGGGCTCATGACCGTCGTCGCCCCCGCCGTCAACGCCTGCATCGAACGCCGTGCGCGCCTGGCCGCGCGCATGGAGCCGGGCGCGGTCGCGGTGCTCGCCACAGCCCCGGAAACCCTGCGCAACGGCGACAGCGACTACCCCTACCGCCACGACAGCTATTTCTACTACCTGAGCGGCTTTGCCGAGCCGGAGAGCGTGCTGGTGCTGGTCGCGCCCCTTGGCGAACAGCCGGCCCGATCGATCCTGTTCTGCCGCGAGAAAAACCCCGAGCGCGAGATCTGGGACGGCTACCGCTACGGCCCGGAAGCGGCGCGCCTCGCCTTCGGCTTCGACGAGGCTTACCCGATCGGCGAACTCGATGCGCAGATGGCGAAGATCCTGGCCAACGTCCCTGCGCTGTACTACGCGCTCGGCCACAGCGCGGCACTCGATGCGCAAGTGAGCGGCTGGCTCAAGGCCGTGCGCGCCCAGGGCCGCAGCGGCATCGCGGCGCCTGCCTCCGCCCACCACCTGCCGGCCATCCTCGACGAGATGCGTCTGTTGAAGGACGCCGGCGAGCAAAGCCTGATGGGACGCGCCGCCAGCATCGCCGCTGGCGCCCATGCGCGCGCGATGCGCTTCACCCGACCCGGCGTGTTCGAGTACGAGATCGAGGCCGAGCTGCTGCACGAATTCCGCCGCAACGGCGCCCAGTTCCCGGCCTACACCCCGATCGTCGCGGCAGGCAGCAATGCCTGCGTCCTGCACTACAACCAGAACAACCGCCAATGCCGCGAGGGCGAGCTGGTGCTGGTCGACGCCGGTTGCGAACTTGACGGCTACGCCTCGGACATCACGCGCACCTGGCCGGTGAACGGCCGCTTCAGCGCGCCCCAGAAAGCCTTGTACGAGCTGGTGCTGCAGGCGCAGGAGGCGGCGTTTGCCGCCATCGTCCCGGGCCGCCCCTACAGCGGCATGCACGAAGCCGCGGTGCGGGTGCTGGCCGCGGGCATGCTCGACCTCGGGCTGATCGACAGGAACAAATACGGCTCGCCCGAGGACGCCATCGCCGACAAGGCGCATTTGCAGTTCTACATGCACGGCACCGGCCACTGGCTCGGCATGGACGTGCACGACGTCGGTCCCTACCGCGACATGACGCAGCTTGATCGGCCTTCGCGCCCCCTGCTGGCGGGGATGGCGCTGACGGTGGAGCCGGGCATCTATGTGCGTCCGGCCGAGGGCGTGCCGGAAGAGTATTGGAATATCGGCATCCGCATCGAGGACGACGTCATCGTTACCGCGGACGGCTGCCGGGTGCTGTCGGGCGACGCGCCGAAGGGCGTGGCCGAGATCGAACAGCTGATGGAGAAGCGCTGATGGCGGACCAGGTCCTGGATATCGATGTGGCGATCTGCGGCGCCGGCCCGGTGGGCCTGGCGCTGGCGGCGCAACTGGTACGGCGCGGCGCGGATGGCAAACGCATCGCCCTGATCGACGCCAAGTCGCTGGGCCAGGCGATCACGGATCCGCGCTCGATCGCGCTGTCCTGGGGCAGCGTGCAGCTGCTCGAAGAAGTGCGCGCCTGGCCGCTGCCGGCCACGCCGATCCACGAGATCCACGTCTCGCGCCGCGGCCAGCTGGGCCGCAGCCTGATGGACCGCGCCGAGCACAGGCTGCCGGCGCTGGGCTATGTGGCGCGCTACGGCGACGTGGTCGATGCGCTGGCGCGCGCCTGCGACCAGGCCGGCGTGCAAGCCCTGCGCCCCACGCGTGTGGATGGCTTTGACGAAGAACCGGACGGCGTGCGCCTGCGCCTGGACGATGGCCGCACCGTGCTCGCGCAGGTGGCGGTGCAGGCCGAGGGCGGCGTATTCGGCCAGCAGGACGCAAAGGCGCAGCAGCGTGATTACGGCCAGACCGCCCTGATCGCGCGCGTGAGCGTGAGCGAGCCAGTGGCCCACCGCGCCTTCGAGCGCTTTACCGACGAAGGCCCGCTGGCGCTGCTGCCGCAGGACGGCGGCGACGGCCACCAGTACGCGCTGGTGTGGTGCATGCGACCCGAACGCGCCACCGACATCCAGCTGCTCGACGACGACGCTTTCCTGGCCCGCCTGGGCGAGGCATTCGGCGCCCGCCTTGGCAAGTTCACTGCTGCTTCGCCGCGCGTGGCCTTCCCGCTCGGCCTGAACGCGGAAGCGCGCGCCACCGGTCGTACGGTCGCCATCGGCAACGCCGCGCAAACCCTGCATCCGGTCGCCGGCCAGGGCCTGAACCTGGGACTGCGCGACGCCGCCGTGCTGGCGCGCCAGCTGGCCAGGGGCGCCACGCCAGACGCGGTCGACGCCTTCATGTCCGAACGCGCGCAGGACCGCCGCCTCACCATCTCCCTGACCGACACCATGGCGCGCGCCTTCACCGGCGGCGGCCCGCTGCAACCCCTGCTGGGGCTGTCGCTGGCGGCGCTGGACCTCGTCAAGCCCGCCCGCCTGTTGCTGGCCGACCTGATGATGTTCGGCCGCCGCTGAGCGCTAGCGGGGCAGTCGCTCGACAGTGTTGCGCCTGGGCGTGGCGTCTTCGTGGAACAGGTCGGCCAGGTATTCGGCCATGTCGTCTTCGCCCACACCTGGCGGAATGATGAAATCGGCCGGCCGGCGCGTGCCGTCATTGCCCGGATAAAAGGCCTGCCAGGTCCCCGGCTGCCCCTGGACCGCCACCAGCCTGCCAAACACATTGAACCTGAGTTCTCTCATCTTCAAATAAATGGGGTCAGGGTCGACGTTGGCCAACAACCCGGGATCAGTTGAGGAGGCGCCTCGTTTCCTGCAGACGCGACTGATCGCAGAATCACGGCAAACAACTTAACCCTGACCCGCATTCTCCGGGTGATTATTCGACGGCCTTGACCATGGCCTCGATCACCTTCTTCGCGTCGCCGAACACCATCATCGTGTTCGGCTGGTAGAACAGTTCGTTGTCCAGGCCGGCATAGCCGGAAGCCATCGAGCGCTTGTTGACGATGATGCTCTTGGCCTTGTAGGCCTCGAGGATCGGCATGCCGGCGATCGGCGATTTCGGATCCTTGGCCGCCGGGTTGACCACGTCGTTCGCGCCCAGCACCAGCACCACGTCGGTCTGGCCGAACTCGCTGTTGATGTCTTCCATTTCAACCACCTGGTCGTAGGGCACTTCGGCCTCGGCCAGCAGCACGTTCATGTGACCCGGCATGCGGCCCGCCACCGGGTGGATCGCGTAGCGCACCTGCACGCCGTGCTCGATCAGCTTGTCGACCAGTTCCTTCACCGAGTGCTGGGCGCGCGCCACCGCCAGGCCGTAGCCCGGAACGATGATCACGGATTCGGCATTCTGCAGGATGAAGGCGGCGTCGTCGGCCGAGCCGGACTTCACCGGGCGCTGCTCCTTGGCCTCGCCCGTATCCACGGACGCTTCGCCGCCGAAGCCGCCCAGGATCACATTGAAGAAGGAGCGGTTCATCGCCTTGCACATGATGTACGAGAGGATCGCGCCGCTCGAACCCACCAGCGAGCCGGCGATGATCAGCATCGAGTTGTTCAGCGAGAAGCCGATGCCCGCCGCCGCCCAGCCCGAGTACGAGTTCAGCATCGACACCACCACCGGCATGTCGGCGCCGCCGATCGGGATGATGATCAGGACGCCCAGCAGGAAGGACAGCGCGGCCATGATGATGAAGGGCGTCCAAGCAGGCGCTACGCCGTCGGCGAAGCAGAACACCAGTCCCAGCGCGATGATCGCGAGCGCCAGCACCAGGTTCAGGATGTGCTGCCCGGCGAAGCGCACCGGGGCGCCCTGGAACAGGCGGAACTTGTACTTGCCCGACAGCTTGCCGAAGGCAATCACCGAGCCCGAGAAGGTCACGGCGCCGACAAAGGTGCCGATGAAGAGCTCGAGCCGGTTGCCGAAGGGGAGCGGGGTGTCGCGGGTGGCGATGTTGAAGGCCCAGGGCTCGGACACGGCGGCAATCGCGATGCACACTGCCGCCAGGCCGATCAGCGAGTGCATCGCCGCCACCAGCTCGGGCATCTTGGTCATCTCGACCTTTTTCGCGGCCACCGCGCCGATCGCGCCGCCGACCACCACGCCCAGCAGGACCAGCGTGAAACCCATGCCGCTGCCCGCTTCTCCGCTGACCTTCAGTTCGGCCTGCAGCTTGAACATCAGGGCGATGGTGGTGAGCACCGCGATCGCCATGCCGGCCATGCCGAAGGTGTTGCCGATGCGCGCCGTCGAGGGCGAGGACAGGCCTTTCAGGGCCTGGATGAAGCAGACCGACGCCACCAGGTAGAACAGCGTCACGACATTCATGCTGATGAAGTTCATGCGCGTTCCTCCGCGCTGGCCGTCGCGGCGGCCGCTTCGGCGGCGCGCTTCGGTTCCTTCTTCCTGAACATCTCGAGCATGCGGCGCGTGACCATGAAGCCGCCGAAGACGTTCACGGCGGCCAGCGCGACCGCCAGGGTGCCGGCCACCTGCCCCGCCAGGCCTTCGGTGAGGCCGGCGGCCAGCATGGCGCCGACGATGATGATGGCCGAGATCGCGTTGGTCACCGCCATCAGCGGCGTGTGCAGCGCGGGGGTGACGTTCCAGACCACGTGGTAGCCGACGTAGATCGCCAGCACGAAGATGATCAGGTTGATGATGGTGTGGCTGATGTCCATGCTTCGCTCCTCGTCTCCGTTCTTATGTCCGCAGAACCGCACCGTCCGCACAGACCAGCGTAGCGCGCACGATCTCGTCCTCGCGGTCGATCACGAACCGGTCTTCCTTGTCGATCACGAGCTTCAGGAAGTCCAGCACGTTGCGCGCGTAGAGCGCCGAAGCGTCGGCCGGCACCAGCGCCGCCAGGTTCGGCTCGCCGATGATGTGCACCCCATGCTTGATGACCGTTTGACCCAGTTCCGTCAGTGGGCAGTTGCCGCCCTGTTCGACCGCCATGTCGACGATCACCGAGCCTGGTTTCATCGCCTTGACCGTCTCTTCGCGGATCAGCACGGGCGCCTGGCGCCCCGGGATCAGGGCGGTGGTGATGATGATGTCGGCCTGTCTGGCGCGTTCGTGCACCAGCGCCGCCTGGCGCTGCATCCACGCCGCCGGCATCGGCCGCGCGTATCCGCCCACGCCCTTGGCGATCTCGCGCTCTTCGTCGGTCTCGTAGGGCACGTCGATGAACTTGGCGCCGAGCGACTCGACCTGTTCCTTGACCGGCGGACGCACGTCCGAGGCTTCGATCACGGCGCCCAGGCGCTTGGCGGTGGCGATGGCCTGCAGGCCGGCTACGCCGACGCCCATGATCAGCACGCGCGCGGCCTTGACCGTGCCGGCCGCCGTCATCAGCATCGGCATGAAGCGTCCGTAGGTGTTCGCGGCCAGCATGACCGCCTTGTAGCCGGCGATGTTGGCCTGGCTCGACAGCACGTCCATCGATTGCGCGCGCGTGATGCGCGGCGCGGCCTCCAGGGCAAACGCGGTGATGCCGGCGGCGGCCAGCGCGGCCAGGTTCTCGCTGTCGAAGGGATTGAGCATGCCGACCAGGACGCTACCGGGGCGCATGCGGGAGCGCTCGGCACCATCGGGACTGCGTACCTTGAGCACCATGTCGGCGCCCAGCGCGGTCGCGCCGTCGACGATGGCGGCGCCGGCCGCTTCGAACGCAGCATCCGGGATCGATGCCCTGACGCCGGCCCCGGCCTCCACCTGGACCTGGTGGCGCGCGGCCAGCTTCTTGACGGTTTCGGGAGTTGCAGCAACGCGGGTCTCGCCCGGCCTGGTCTCAGCCGGTATGCCAATTCTCATGTTCCCTCCGTTCAGTGGACACATCTGTCCACAATCTACCATGTAATGACAGCATTGCTAAACAACAAATACTAAAAAATCAATATTCCATTGTCGCGAAAACGGGAAAGCGGAGCCAGTCACACGAAGCGCTTGTTTGCAAAGAATCAAGGCCATTTAACGACAGGCAAGCGCACCGTAGTGGGCATGGATGAGCAGAGGTGCCCGCTGTCAAGGTAGAATGTCGGCTCATTTTCAAGGACGCGCATGACCGATATCTTCAAACCATCCGTTACCGTTGCCGCGATCATCGAGCGCGATGGACGTTTCCTGCTGATCGAGGAAGAGACGAGCGAAGGCGTGAAGCTGAACCAGCCGGCCGGGCACCTCGATCCGCACGAGTCGCTCGAACAGGCGGTGGTGCGCGAAGCGCTCGAAGAGACCGCCCACGAATTCATCCCGACCGCGCTGGTGGGGATGTACATGTCGCGCTACCATTCGAAATCGCGCGGCACCGATGTCACCTACCTGCGCTTCACCTTCTGCGGCCACGCCGGCCGCGAGCTGGACCAGCCGCTCGACGAGGGCATCCTGCGCACCTTGTGGATGACGCGCGACGAGATCGCCGCCACCGCCGACCGCCACCGCAGCCCGATCGTGCTGCAGTGCGTGGACGACTACCTGGCCGGCCATCGCACGCCGCTGCACTTGTTGTACACCCACCCATCGGTCTTCGAGGGCGGGATTTAAAGAATACGGAAACTGAAATGAGCAAGAAAAAAGTCGTGATCGGGATGTCGGGCGGTGTCGACTCCTCGGTCGCGGCGTGGATGCTGAAGGAACAGGGTTACGAAGTCATCGGCCTGTTCATGAAGAACTGGGAAGACGACGACGACTCGGAATACTGCTCGACCCGCCAGGACTGGATCGACGCGGCCAGCGTGGCCGACGTGGTCGGCGTGGACATCGAAGCCGTCAACTTCGCCGCCGAATACAAGGACCGCGTGTTCGCGGAATTCCTGCGCGAGTACCAGGCCGGCCGCACGCCGAATCCGGACGTGCTGTGCAATGCCGAGATCAAGTTCAAGGCCTTCCTCGACCATGCGATGAAGCTGGGCGCCGACCTGATCGCGACCGGCCACTATGCGCGCGTGCGCGAGAACAACGGCCGTTTCGAGCTGCTCAAGGCCTTCGACCACACCAAGGACCAGAGTTACTTCCTGCACCGCCTGAACCAGGCCCAGCTCTCGAAGTCGCTCTTCCCGCTGGGCGAAATCCCGAAGACCGAGGTGCGCAAGATCGCCGAGCGATTGAAGCTGCCCAACGCCCAGAAAAAGGACTCGACCGGCATCTGCTTCATCGGCGAACGCCCGTTCCGTGAGTTCCTGAACCGCTACCTGTCGCACAAACCGGGCCCGATGAAGCTCGACACCGGCGAAACCGTGGGCGAGCACATCGGCCTGTCCTTCTACACGCTGGGCCAGCGCAAGGGCATCGGGATCGGAGGCCTGAAGTCGCGCAAGAACGCGGACGGCACCAGCGAGCCGTGGTTCGTGGCGCGCAAGGACGTCGCCAGCAACACGCTCTACATCGTGCAGGGCCACGACCATCCGTGGCTGCTGTCGCCGCAGTTGGAAGCCGGCCAGGCCAGCTGGATCGCGGGCGAAGCACCGGCCACGGGCAGCCGGCTGTCGGCCAAGACCCGTTATCGCCAGGCCGACGTGGCCTGCACGGTGGGTGCGGCCGGGGACGAGCGTTTCGCCCTGTCCTTCGAGGAAGCGCAGTGGGCGGTCACGCCGGGGCAGTCGGCCGTGCTGTATGACGGCGATGTGTGCCTGGGTGGCGGGATCATCGATTCGAACGCAGCCTGATATCGTAGGGTGGGCGGGCCCCCGCCCACGCGGTCAACCAGCAGCGAGATGGTCGTTTCGAGTTTCGACCACCAGCGATCACCGCGTGGGCGGCGAAGCCGCCCACCCTACCGCGCCGCCAACCACGCAGCCAGCGCCGTCGGCGCCATCGGTCGCCCATAGAAGTATCCCTGCGCCTCGTCGCATCCCGCCTCGCGCAGCAGCGCCGCCACTTCCGCCGTTTCCACGCCTTCCGCCACCACCCGGTGGCCGAGGTCGTGCGACAGCTTGATCATGGTCGTCACCAGGGCGCGCGTGCGCTCGTCCTTTTCCATGCCGCGCACGAAGGACTGGTCGATCTTGACCACGTCGGCCGGCATGTCCTGCAGGTAGGCCAGGCTGCTGTAGCCGGTGCCGAAGTCGTCGATCGCGATCTTCACGCCGCCTTCGGCCAGGCGCGCCATGGTGTCGTGCGCCGCTTTCGGTTTGCGCATCAGCGCGCTCTCCGTCATTTCCAGCGCCAGGCTGGCCGGGTCCAGGCCGTGGCGCGCCAGGCCGTCGAGCACGCGGTCGCTGAAATCCGGTTCTTCGAGGTTCACCGCTGACACGTTGACCGCGACCTGCAGCGCCACGCCTTCATTACGCCATGCCGCCAGCTGGCGCATGGCCGCTTCCAGCACCCATTCGGTGGTGGCGCGCGCCAGCGAGGTGGTCTCGGCGATCGGCATGAATTCGCCCGGTCCGATCGGTCCCGCTTCCGGGTGGGTCCAGCGCAGCAGGGCTTCCGCGCCAAGGCAGCGGCCGTCGCGCAGGCTGACCTTGGGCTGGAAGACCAGGTGCAGCTCGTCCGGCTGCGCCAGCGCGCGACCGAGTTCGCTGATCAGCCAGAAGCGGTGGCGGTAGGCGGCGTCCTGCTCGGGCGAGTACACGCGCAGGCCGGATTCCGCATCGCGCGCATCGTGGGCGGCGCTGTGCAGGTTGCGCAGCACGTCGAGCGGCGCGTCCTGGCCGACGGCAAAGCGCACCAGGCCGACGGTGGAGGTGGTGAGGAAGCCGGTCTGGCCCATCGGCGTGCGCTCGGCCACCCAGGCCATCAACAGGCTGCTGAAGCGCACCAGCGACATGCCGAGCGGCGCCAGGAAAGCGAACTGGGTGGGGCCGACGTGGTAGACCTTGCCGCCGCCGACCAGGCGGCGCAGGGCCGGCACGGCGCTGCTCACGATCTCGTCGAGCCAGGTGCTGCCCATCACGCGCATCGCATCGCTCAGTTCTTCCGGCGTGGCCAGGCTGACCAGCGCGGCCAGCTGGGGTTCGCCTTCGGCTGCGGCCAAGGACAGGTCGCGCACGTCGCTGACGAACTGGTTGCGGTTGGGCAGGCCGCTGACCGGGTCGATCCGGCCCAGCGCATGCTGCAGTTCGATCTGCGCCATCACCATGGCCGCCAGGTCGGCGAGCGTGGTGCGCTCGGCCTCGGTAACGGCGCGCGGCTCGGTGCCCAGCACGCACATCGCCCCCAGGCAGTGGCCGGCCTTGGTCACCAGCGGTGCGCCGAGGTAGAAGCGGATCCCGCCGGCGGCCAGCGGGCTGTCGCGGAAGCACTCGCTCTCGAGCAGGTCGGGCACTTCCAGCATCCGCCCGCTGTCCGCCACCGCGGCGCAGGGCGCCTTCATGCGCGGGATGGCGTTGTGCTCGACGCCCACCTTCGACTTGAACCACTGGCGGTCGGTATCGGTCAGCGAGACGGCGGCAATCGGCAGCTGGAACAGCTGGGCGGCCATGCGCGTGATGCGGTCGAAGGCTTCGCTCGGCGCGGTGTCGAGCAGGTTCAGCTGGCGCAAGGCCTCTAGCCGGACGGTTTCGTGGTGGGGCAGGTCATACGGTGCGTTCATTAGGGGCGGCCTTGTCAGTCGCACACCCGTAAGGCGCACGTATTTATTGGAAGTGATGATTATAGACCTATTCTTGGGCAGAATAATGCCGCACGTCAATTATTTTTTTCATTTATGCGCATTTTCATCAAATATTGTTGAGCTTCGGCTAGAATAGCAACACTGACTATCAATTACCGAAGACATGAGCAAGGACGATCCGGTCCTGACGACCCGCGAAGCAGCCGAGTTGCTGGGGGTGGCCGTCAGCACTGCGCAGATATGGATGGAAAGCGGGGCCCTGCCGGCCTGGAAGACGCCCGGGGGACACCGGCGCGTGCGCCTGAGCGCAGTGGAGCAGCTGCAGGCGCAGCAACAAAGAGGGGCTGTGGCCCTGGCGGCGCCCACCCTGCCCGTCTCCGGCGCGCTGGCGCCTGCCTTCCAGCCACCATCCAGCCACGTGCTGCTCGATACCCCACCGGAGGAAGTCTTCGACCGCCTGGTGCGGCTGGCGGCCTGCGTCACGGAGTGCCCGATCGCGCTGGTCACGGTACTGGCCGGGCAGCGCCAATGGTTCAAGGCGCGGGTCGGGACCACGCTGCAGGAAACGCCGCGCGAGTGGGCCTTCTGCAATGGGGCGCTCGCCAGCGGCGCGACCTTCGTGGTGGGCGATGCGGCCGGCGACCCGCGCTATGCCGCCAACCCGCTGGTGACGGGGGCGCCGCACGTCCGCTTCTATGCCGGGGTGCCGCTGGAAGACGCGCAAGGACGCCGCTTCGGCACCCTGTGCGTGCTGGATCGCGAGCCGCGCCGCCTGCGCGAGCGCGAGCTGCGCGCGCTGCAGGAGCTGGCGCAAATCGCGTCGGAAGAAATGAAGAGGCGCGGCTGAACGATTGCCGCGGCCGCGCTGTCCTTAGCCGGCGTCGCCCGACGCGGCCTGCTGCTTGCGCACCACTGCGATCACGGTATTGCGGATGGTCTTGAGCACGGCGTCGGCCTTGAAGGGCTTCACAATGAAGCCATGCACGCCGCGTGCCAGGGCATCCTGGATGGCGCCGGCGTCCAGCGTGCCCGACACCATGAAGACCATTGCCTTGGGCAGCTGGGCGCGCAATTCCTCGACCACGCGGCTGCCATCCTCGACCTGTTCACGTGCGATGCAGACGATCTGCGGGCGGTGCTTGAGCGCCTGCACCAGTGCCGTGTGGCCGGTGTGCGCCTGCGCGACGACGTCATAGCCGCCGTCCAGCAGCACGGTGTTGAGCAGGCCGCGCGATATCGCGCTGCCGTCCACGATCAATGCCTTCAGCATCGTCTCTTTCCTTCAATGTGATTCATAGGCCAGCATGTTCCAGGTGACGCCCAGGCGCACGTCGAGTTTCAGCGCCACCAGGCAGCGCGAGATCTCGAGTATCTCACGCTCGGCGCGCAGCCTTTCGCCCAGCGGTGTCTTGAGGATGCCGGCGCCGGCCACCACGGCGTCCAGGCTGCCGTAGGCATTGAGCAGGCGCGCCGCGGTCTTCATGCCGATCTTCGAGACGCCCGGCACGCCGTCGGTCTGGTCGCCCATCAGCGCCAGCAGGTCGTGCAGCAGTTCCGGCGCTACCCCGAAGCGCTGGCGCACCCAGGCATCGTCATGCCACTCATTCTTGAAGTGGTCCCACACCAGCGCGCCGTGCGCGATCAGGACGTGCAGGTCCTTGTCGGTGGTGGCGACGATGGCTTCGCCCCGCCCTTCGTTCAGCCAGCGCATCACGCCGGTGGCGATCACGTCGTCGGCCTCCACGTCGGGCACGGCCAGTACCTGCAGACCGGCCTGGCGCAGGCGCTCGTGAAACTCCGGCAGCGCCTCGCGCAGCGGCGCCGGCATCGCGGCACGGCCCTCGCGGTAGCGCGGATACAGCGTGTGGCGCCAGTTCGGGCCGCCGTAATCGAAGGCAGCCAGCACGTGGGTCGGCGCATGCGTTTCGAGCACGTTGCGGAAGGACGAGAAGGCGTGGCGCAGCGCGATGCTCGCCTTCAGGTCGGAGTCGGGCTCGGGGCTGGCTTCGTACACGCGGCGCACGATGTTCAGGCCATCGATCGCGAGCAGCTTTCCCTCTTTACTCATGGTGGTGCAGGGTCAAGGATGGTGGCGGCGCCATGATAAACCGGGCGCCACGCGCGGTCATGCGTAATCGTACTTGCCGCCCCGTTCGAGCGCGCGCGCATAGGCCGGGCGCGCATGGATGCGCTGGAGGAAAGCGCTCAGCTTCGGATACTGGCTGCCCAGGCCGCCGCGCGCGGCGGCCGCTTCCAGCGCAAAGCTCATCTGGATGTCGGCGGCGCTGAATTCCTCGCCGGCGAACCAGGTCGACTTGCCCAGTTCGCTTTCCAGGAAATCGAGCTGGCTGCGGATGTTGGGCAGCACGAAGCTGTCCTTGACCTTGCGCGCGATCGAGCGCGCGATCGGCTTGGCGAAGAAAGGCATGCGGCTGTTCTCGACCTTGTCGAACACCAGCTTCATGAGCAGTGGCGACATGGCCGAGCCTTCCGCAAAGTGCAGGAAATATGTGTAGCGCAGACGCTCGGGGGTACCCGCGGCCGGCACCAGGCGCCCGTTGCCGTAACGGCCGGTGAGGTATTCGACGATGGCGCCGGATTCGGCGACGACCAGGCCATCGTCCGTGATCACCGGCGACTTGCCGAGCGGGTGCACGGCTTTCAGTTCGGGCGGGGCCAACATCGTCTTGGGATCGCGCTGGTATTTCTTGATCTCGTAGTCGAGCCCGAGTTCCTCGAGCAGCCACAGGATGCGCTGCGAGCGCGAATTGTTCAGGTGATGGACGACGATCATGGGCTTTGTGCAAGAGTTCGACAGGCCGCCAGCTTAGCATGTTGTGCGCCTGCCAACGGACCCGGCCGCTATCCTTGTGCCATGAGCGGATCGGTTTACATCGGCATTTCCGGCTGGCGCTACGTGCCATGGCGCGGCGTGTTCTATCCGAAAGGGCTGGCCCAGCACCGCGAACTCGAATACGCAGCCGGACAGCTGCCGAGCATCGAGATCAACGGTTCCTTCTATTCGCTGCAGCGGCCCGAGAGCTATGCCGCCTGGCGCGACGCGACGCCGCCCGGCTTCGTGTTCGCGGTGAAAGGCAACCGCTTCCTCACCCACATGCTCAAGCTGAAGGACATCGAGGGGCCGCTGGCCAACGTGCTGGCCTCGGGCGTGTTCGAGCTGCGCGACAAGCTCGGTCCTTTCCTGTGGCAGTTCCCGCCGGTAGTGAAATTCGATCCCGTACGCTTCGAGCACTTCCTGTCGCTGCTGCCGCAGGATACCGATGCCGCCCTCGAGCTCGCGCGCCAGTACCAGCCGCGCATGGAGGGCCGGGTCTCGCTCGAGGCCGGTCCAAAGCGCCCGATGCGCCATGCGGTCGAGATCCGCCACGAGAGCTTCATGGACCCGGCCTTCATCGCCATGCTGCGCCGCTATAACGTGGCCCTGGTGGTGGCCGACACGGCGGGGCGCTGGCCGCTGTGCGAGGATGTCACCGCCGACTTCGTCTACATCCGCCTGCACGGCGACAAGGAACTGTATGCGAGCGGTTACGAGGACGATGCCATTGCCGCCTGGGCCGCGCGCATCCATGCCTGGCGCAACGGCGGACAACCGGAGGGTGCACGCCTGGTCTTGCCCGCGGCGGCGGCGAAGGCCAAAGCGCGCGATGTCTACTGCTACTTCGACAACGACATCAAGGTGCATGCGCCCTATGATGCGAAGAGGCTGATCGCGGCTGTGGACGCGCTTGCGGGAACGAATGGCTGACTTCGCGGTCTACCCTGCTCTATCCGACAGGAGGCGACCATGATGTTGAAATCCCTCGGTACCGTCCTTGGCGCGCTGTTGCTGTCCGGCGCCGCCCTGGCCGACAGCGCCCCGCTGCGCACCGTCGACGGCGTACTGGTCAATACCGCCGGCATGACGGTCTACACCTACGACAAGGACACGCCCAATAGCGGCGCCAGCAGCTGTACCGGCAGCTGCGCCCGCAACTGGCCGCCCGTACTGGCCGACGGCGCGCCGCCCGAGCCCTACTCCATCGTCACGCGCGCGGACGGCCGCAAGCAGCTGGCGTACAAGGGGCGGCCCCTGTACACCTTCGTGAAGGACAAGAAAGCGGGTGAGAAGACGGGCGACGGCGTCGGCGGTGCCTGGCACGCCGTCGCGGGCGACTAGAAGCAGTTAGCGCCGTTCGTGGATCTGAATCACCTTGCCGTTGCCCTTGCCGGGCGGCGGCGCGGGCTTGGCCGGCCCGCAGGTATTGCAGCTGCTGCAGCCACTGCTGCCGCTGCTGTCGCTGCCGCAGCTGGCCGAGGTGTCCAGCCACTTCACGAGCCAGGCCGCCGGCGCCGACTGCCCGCCGTCTTTCGACAGGCGATGCACGATCGCGCGGCGCCAGCTCTCGGGCAGGTACTTCGCGCCGATATACAGCACGGCCAGTGCGACGATGATTGCTGTCACCAGCTCCTGCCACATGGGGTCAAGCTCCCGTGAAATACAGCGCCAGCCGGTAGACGATGAAGGCGGCCACATAGGCCAGGCCGAACATGTAGCCGGCCATGATCCACGCGTAGCGGCGGCTGCCGGTTTCGCGCGCCACGGTGGCCAGGGTCGGCAGGCAGTGCGGTGCGTAGACGTACCAGGTGAGCAGCGACAGGCCGGTGGCCAGCGACCACGACTGGGCAATCAGCGGCGCCAGGGTGGTGCCCACTTCATCGCCGCCCGACAGCGCATACACCTGGCCCAGGGCGCCGACCGCGACTTCGCGCGCGGCCATGCCCGGCACCAGGGCGATCGCGATCTCCCAGCCGAAGCCGATCGGGGCGAGGATATATTCCAGAGCGCGGCCGATCATGCCGGCCACGCTGTAGTAGACCGGCGGATGGGTCGCGCCTTCCGGTGCGCCCGGGAAGCTCGACAGCACCCACAGCAGGACCATCATGGCCAGGATCAGGGTGCCGACCCGCTTCAGGAAGATCTTGGCGCGTTCCCACAGGCCGGAAGCCAGGGCGCCCGGCTGCGGCCAGTGGTAGGCCGGCAGTTCCATCATAAGCGCATGCTGCTTGTAGTCGCTGCGGCGCTTCATGAACCAGGCCACCGCCATCGCGCTCAGGATGCCGGCCATGTACAGCACGAACAGCACCAGGCCCTGCAGGTTCATCAGGCCGGCCACTTCGCGATCCGGGATGAAGGCGGCGATCAGCAGGGCGTACACGGGCAGGCGCGCCGAGCAGGTCATGAGCGGCGCGATCATGATGGTCACCAGGCGGTCGCGCGGATTCTGGATGGTGCGCGCGGCCATAATGCCGGGGATGGCGCAGGCGAACGAGGACAGCAGCGGCAGGAAGGCGCGGCCCGACAGGCCGACGCTGCCCATGATGCGGTCCAGCAGGAAAGCGGCGCGCGGCAGGTAGCCGACGTCTTCCAGCAGCAGGATGAAGAAGAACAGGATCAGGATCTGCGGCAGGAAGACCAGCACGCTGCCGACGCCGGCGATGATGCCGTCCACGATCAGGCTGTGCAGCACGCCTTCGCCGAGCAGGAGGCCGACCTGTTCGCCCAGCAGGCCAACGCCCGCCTCGATCAGGTCCATCGGTGTGCCGGCCCAGCTGAACACGGCCTGGAAGATCAGGAACATCAGGGCGGCCAGGATGACCGGGCCGAGCACCGGGTGCAGCACCACGTTGTCGATCTTCTCGGTCAGGTTGCCGCGGTCGGCGCCGGCGGAAACGGCGAGGCCGAGGATGCGGCGCACTTCGCGCTGGGTTTCCTCGACCGGCACCGCGTCGAGTGCCGACAGCGGATTCGGCTCGACTTTCACGCCGAAGCTCATGCGGTCGAGTTCGGCCAGCAGGGCGCCCTCGCCGCCGGCCTGGATGGCGACGGTTTCCACCACCGGCATGTCCAGTTCGCGCGAGAGGATGGCGGTATCGATCGCGATGCCGCGCTTCCTGGCGACGTCGACCATGTTCAGCACCAGCACCATCGGCAGGCCGAGGCGCTTGAGTTCGAGCACCATGCGCAGATTGAGGCGCAGATTGGTGGCGTTGACCACGCACAGGACGGCGTCGGGCGCCGATTCGCCTGCACGCAGGCCGGCCACCACGTCGCGCGTGATGGCTTCGTCCGGCGTCTGGGCGCTCAGGCTGTAGGCGCCCGGCAGGTCGAGCACGCGGAATGCCCGGCCGCCGGGCGAAGTGAAGCTGCCTTCCTTGCGTTCGATGGTCACGCCGGCGTAGTTCGCGACCTTCTGGCGCGAACCGGTCAGGCGATTGAAGAGCGCGGTCTTGCCGCAGTTGGGATTGCCGAGCAGTGCGACCAGGGGCGTGCGCGACGCCACCTGTTGTTCCATGACACCCATCCGCTTATTCCGGCTTGATCGACACGAGGGCCGCTTCGAAGCGGCGCAGTGCGAAGGTCGACTCGCCGACCTTGACGGCCAGGGGGCCGCCCAGCACGCGCTTGAGCACGCGGATGCGCTCGCCCGGCACGAAACCGAGTTCCATCAGGCGGCGCTGGACGTCGAAGCCACCCTGCTGCGCAGGCGGCGCCAGGTGGATCACGGTGCCGCTCTGGCCGGGCAGCAAGGCGTCGAGCGTGGTGAGGGAAGGAGCTAAGGTCATGGTCGCGTCCAGTAGGTGTAGCGCTGATGAGACAGATACTTAGCATCATAAACCTAAATGCGAATTATTTCTATTTGCGCTTTGATCACAGCGCGAAGAAAGCGCACACAAATGCGAAATTCCTGTTGCAAAGGCGGTCGAGTTTACGGAGAATAGCAACACGAATGAGATTGATTCTCATTTAAATGCCAAGTTATCAAGGAACCCGAAGCGATGATCGTTTGTGTCTGCAACAACATCTCCGACCGTGAAATCCGCCAGGCGGTCGACCTCGGCATCACCTCGGTGGCCGAACTGCATAAGGAACTCGGCGTCGGCACCATGTGCGGCAAGTGCGTCAGCTATGCACGTGAAGTCCTCCACGAACACATCGAGAGCAAGACCGTCATCACCGAAGTGCGCCGCGTCCCGCAGGCGGCCTGAAGTCTTGCCGAACATCTCTGCTGCCCCGCAATGCGGGGCTTTTTTTTGCCCTTCTACCCGGCCTGGGCGGAGAACTGAGAAGCGTTTTCAGAACGGATTGAGAACGCTTGTCATTTCGGCCGATTTTTGCGAATTTCCGCGCATTTCGCGGGCTTTTTTCGGTGTTTTACGCGCTTTTGGACCGAATTTCGACGGCTTGTTTGTTATCATGGAGCCCATTCGAAAACATCAAGGGCATCCCACATGAAAGGCGACCAGAACGTTCTTCGTCTGCTCAACGCGCAGCTGACCAACGAACTCACCGCGATCAACCAGTACTTCCTGCATGCACGCATGTACCGTCACTGGGGCTTCGGCAAGCTGGCCAAGAAAGAGTACGACGAATCGATCGGCGAGATGAAGCACGCCGACAAGCTGATCGACCGCATCCTGATGCTCGACGGCCTGCCCAACCTGCAGGCGCTGCACAAGCTGCTCATCGGTGAATCGACGCAAGAGATGCTGGAATGCGACCTCAAGCTCGAGCGCGCGGCCCAGGTGACGGTCAAGGAAGGCATCGCGGCGGCGGAAGCGGCAGCGGACTACGTGACGCGCGACCTGTTCCTGATGATCCTCGAGGATACCGAGGAACATATCGAGTGGCTGGAGACGCAGCTGGACCTGATCGTGAAGGTCGGTATCCAGAATTACCTGCAGAGCCAGATCAGCGAGTAACTCTGCGCTGCGTAATTTAACTTGGATCCCGGCCTGCGCCGGGATGACGGTTTGAAGGCTAACTAAACAAAATAGGGCCAACTCAATATGAACCGTCGTTCCGGCGAAGGCCGGAACCCAATTTTGTGTGCGGACACCTGGCCCTTAGCTCACCGCCACTTCTTCATCCACTGATCATAAAACCCCAGATCCCGCGGCACCGCCCCCGGAATCGCGCAGATCGCGCCCGCGAACTCGTTGGCGCGGGCCAGTGACACATCCAGCGGCCAGCCCCGCATTCTGCCCAGCAGGAAAATCGCCGAGAAGGCATCACCCGCCCCCACCGTGTCGATCACGAAGGGCGGCGCTGGGTTGTCGCGGTGCATGAGGATTTCACCATCCGCGCCGAAGTACACCGAGCCGCGGTGTCCCAGCGTGACGATCAGGGCATCCAGGGAGAACATTTGCAGCAGCGCCTGGCAAGAAGCGTGCACTTCTTCCGCCGCCAGCGCCGGGGCGTCCGGCTTGATCTGGAAATACCAGCCGAACATGGCCTGCAGTTCTTCTTCGTTGACCTTGGCGATATTCGCCGCCTGCAGCGAGCGCGTGACGATGCGTTCGTCGACCTGGCCGTCGCGCAGGTTCAGGTCGAGGTAGCGCAGCGCCGAAGTCGCTTCCAGCAGTGCCGTCAGGGTGGCGCGCGAGCGCTCCTTGCGCTGGGCCAGGGTGCCGAAGTAGAGGATGCCCGGCTGCGCTGCTTCCAGGGCACTGAGCGCCGCTTCGCGCTCGATGAAATCGTAGGCCTGGTTCGGCAGGATCGTGAAGCGGTGGCCGCGCGCGGCACGTTCGACCAGCACGCGGCCGGTCTCTTCGATGGCGTCGAGCTGCAGGCCGGCCTCGCGCATGGCGAAGCGCTCGAATTCGGCGCGCACCGCCTGGCCCGGCTTGTCGTTGCCGATGCGGGTGATCATCAGCTGCGGCGCCATGAAGGCCGCCAGGTGACGCGCCACGTTGAAGGGAGCGCCGCCCACCACCTGCTCGGTGGTGAAGTCGTCGACCAGGGCTTCGCCAAAAATGGCGGCGGTGCCCATGGCGCCGGCAGGCTGGCTCACTGGCGTGCTCAAGCGGTGAAGGGCACGGTGTCGCGGAACGACGGACGCTCGGCCAGCTTGTCGGCCAGGCGCGCCAGGTTCGGATAGTCGCCGCGCCAGTCGATGTAGGGGAAGCGGAAGGACAGCCAGCCGAGGGTGCAGCCGACCGCGACATCGGCCAGCGTGTAGTGGATGCCCATGCAGTAGGCCGAGTCGCCCAGCCTGGACGACATTTCGCGCAGGCCCGCATGCACCTTGCCTATCTGGCGCTCGATCCACTTGGCGCTCTGCTGTTCTGGCGCGCGATCGCGGCGCTCGATGAAGACCAGGATGGCGGCATCGAGCACGCCGTCGGCCAGCGCTTCCCAGACCTTGACTTCAGTACGGTCGCGGCCGTTCGGCGGCAGCAGCTTGCACACGGGGGAAATGGTATCGAGGTATTCGGCGATCACGCGCGAATCGTACAGCGTGCTGCCGTCTTCCATCACGAGGCAGGGGATCTTGCCCAGCGGGTTGACCTGCTGGATCGTGGTCTCCGGCACCCAGACGTTCTCTTGCTCGAAGCTGAAATCGAGCTTCTTGTCCGCCATGACGACGCGGACTTTGCGCACATAGGGACTGGTGACTGAACCGATGAGTTTCATACATGCCCGAAGTAGAAGATTGGGTGCCAGTATAGCATCGCCGTTTCGTCGCTTGTCTGCGCCAGACGAGCCTCCCTGACGCGCTGTGCGGCCGTGCGCACAAGGCTGCGTGCGGCTCCCGGTGGTAAAATCCGCGTTTTTGCACGGACCGCCCGCCATGACCTCTACCGTTCCCTCATCTGCCCCATCGGCTACCCTGTCGGCCCTGTCCCCGCTGGATGGCCGCTACGCGTCGAAGACCGACAAGCTGCGCCCGATCCTGTCGGAAGCGGGCTTCATGCACCACCGCGTGAAAGTCGAAATCGCCTGGCTGCAGGCGCTGTCGCAGGCGGGATTCCCGGAGATCAAGCCGTTCTCCAGCGAAGCGAACGCTCACCTCGAACGCATGGCGGCAAACTTCGGCGAGGCGCAAGCGGCGCGCATCAAGGAGATCGAGGCGGTCACCAACCATGACGTCAAGGCGGTGGAGTACTGGCTCAAGGAACAGGTGAAGGACGTGCCGGAGCTGGTGGCGGCGAGCGAGTTCATCCACTTCGGCTGCACCTCGGAAGACATCAACAACACCTCGCACGGCATGATGCTGAAAGCCGCCCGTGATGGCGTGCTGCTGCCGGCCCTGCAAGGCATCATCGCCAAGCTGACCGAGATCGCGCACACCAATGCCGATCTGCCGATGCTGTCGCGCACCCACGGCCAGACCGCCAGCCCGACCACCCTCGGCAAGGAATTCGCCAACGTGGTCGCGCGCCTGCAACGCGCGGTCAAGCGCATCGCCGAGGTCGAGATCCTCGGCAAGATGAATGGCGCGGTCGGCAACTACAATGCGCACCTGTCGGCCTATCCGGGCTTCGACTGGCCGGCCTTCTCGAAAGAAGTGATCGAGAATCGCCTGGGCCTGGTCTTCAACCCCTACACCATCCAGATCGAGCCGCACGACTACATGGCCGAGATGTTCGACGCCATCGCGCGCGCCAACACCATCCTGCTCGACCTGAACCGCGACATCTGGACCTATGTCTCGCTGGGCTACTTCAAGCAGAAGCTGCGGGCCGGCGAGATCGGTTCGTCGACCATGCCGCACAAGGTCAACCCGATCGACTTCGAGAATTCGGAAGGCAACCTGGGCCTGGCCAACGCGGTGCTGCGCCACATGGCCGAGAAGCTGCCGGTCTCGCGCATGCAGCGCGACCTGACCGATTCGACCGTGCTGCGCAACATCGGCGTCGGCTTCGGCTACGCGCTGCTGGCCTATGACAGCTGCCTGCGCGGCCTGAACAAGCTGGAAGTGAACGCGGCCCGCCTGGAAGCGGACCTGGACGCGAGCTGGGAAGTGCTGGCCGAGCCGGTGCAGACCGTGATGCGCCGCTACGGCATCGAGAACCCGTACGAGCAGCTCAAGGAACTCACCCGCGGCAAGGGCATCACCCGCGAAGCGCTGCAGGAGTTCATCGGCAAGCTGGCGATTCCGCAGGACGCCAAGGACCTGCTGCTGCAAATGACGCCGGCGAACTACACCGGCCTGGCGGCACAGCTCGCGGCTGCGATCTAAGCTGTAGGGTGGGCGGCTTGTGATCTGGTCCACTGGACCAGATCACCCCACGCGGTGATAGTTTGCAGCAAGATCATCCGGTACGGGAACAGAGCCGGTAACAATCACCGCGTGGGCGGGAAACCCGCCCACCCTACTTTAATACTCCCACACCACCTTCACGCCCAGGCGCCGCTCGATCTCGGCCCGCGCCAGGATCGATCCGTATTCCCCATGCCCGCCGGTGAGGTTCTCGCCGGTCACCGACAGTTCCAGCCCGGGGCGCACGCGCCAGCCGAAGCGCGCGTCCAGCGCCGTGTAGGCCGGCACGTCCGGGAAGGACTTGCCCGCCACCTTGCGCAGCGTGAGCTCGACATCGCGCCGGTCGTCGATGCCGTAGACGGAGCGCAGCTGGAAGGTATGCGCCGGGTCGCGCCGGGCGACCAGCGTGGCGTTGACGTCGGTGCTGCCCGGCTTGAGGCGCAGCTTCTGGTGCAGCGCGGTCCAGCCCGCCGACAGGCGCCAGCGTTCGGCCGCCTGCCAGCTGCCCCAGGCTTCGATGCCGCTCGAGCGTCCTTCCATCAGGCTGTCGAAAGTGATGAAGCCGGACGGGTTGGTCTCGGTCGTGCGCAAGTAGTCGTAATCGTGGTGGAACAGGGTCATCGAATACGAGAGCGGCGCCACCGGGTTGCCGCGGTAGCCCAGTTCGAACACCTGCGCCACCTCGCCGCGCACGCGCGCGCCGCCGCGCAGCAGGAAGGGCGGGCGTCCCGGCAGGTAGGCGTCGACGTCGAGCCGCGAGGGCGCGCGCACGGTGCGCGAAGCCGCCGCCCACAGCGCATGCTGGGGCGACAGGCGCCAGGACAGGCGCGCGCTCGGCAGCCATTCGACGCCCGTGTATTCGTTGTACTCCACGCGGCTGCCCAGGGTCAGGAACAGGTCCTGGCGCAGCGCGATCTCGTCCTGGGCGAACACGCTGGCCCACTGCTGGGTGGTGCGCGCGGGCAGGAAGGCGACGGTCGGGCTGTTGTCGACGCGGTCGCGGCTGTGGCGGTAGTTGGCGCCCCACACCACGCGGTGCGCACCGCTTGGTGCCAGGGTGTGCTGGAACTGCAGGTCGGTGGTGTAGAGGCGCTCGCCGAACAGCGGTTCGGCGCGCCGCAGCGTGTGGTCGAAATAGGCCTGGGCCATCAGGCTGGCGCCACCGTCCAGCGCATGCTCCCAGCGCGCGGTCAGGTTGAGGCCATCCGAGCGCACCTGGCCGAGCGTCGGGCGCACGCCAGGGGCGGCGATCTCGCCCGGGAAGGGCTGGTCGAAGCGGCCGCGGTAGGCGTTGCCGATCAGGCTCACGCGATCCGGTCCGCGCTCCCAGTCGGCCCTGGCGCCGACCAGGGTGCGCCGATAGGCATCGTTGACAGGGGCGCCGCTGGCCAGTTCGCTGTCCTCGCGCCGGGTGGTCTTGCCGAAGGCGCGCCAGGCGACGCCGTTCGCAGTCGTGCCGCCCTGGCGGAAGCTGCCGGTCACGCCGTCGGTGGCGGCCTGCAGGACCGCCATGCTGCCCTGAGTCTCGCGTGCGGAGCGTGTCGTGATGTTGATGACGCCGTTGACCGCGTTCAGTCCCCACATCACGCCGCCCGGGCCGCTGATGACCTCGATACGCTCGACGTCCTCCAGCAGCACTTCCTGGGCATCCCAGAACACGCCGGAAAACAGCGGCGTGTAGACCGAGCGTCCGTCAATCAGCACCAAGAGCTTGTTCGAGTAGCTGTTGCCGCTCTGGTTCAGGCCGCGCGCGCTGATCGAGTAGCTGTAGCCGCTGATGCGCGCCACGTGCAGGTTGGGCGCCAGGCGCAGCACTTCCGGCAGGGTCGCGGCGCCGGAGCGGCGGATGTCCTCGGACGTGATCACGAACACGGCGGCGGCGGCGTCCTGCAGGCGCTCGGGGCGCTTGGACACCGACATGACAGGGATATTGGCCAGTTCTTCGATCGACAGGTCGGCCAGGTTCTCGGGCCGGGCATCCATGTTCTCGGCCACGGCCGGCAGCGCCAGCAGCAGGGCAAGGCTGGCCGCAAGCCGTTTGAGCGGCAGGGAACGGGAAGCTGCGATGCGTACGTTCATATTTTTCTTTCTGGCACTAAACGATATCGCCAGTAATCTCTGCTAAACGGTTTTTTTGGCGATTTTACATTCTCGCCGCTGTGGCTGTGCAGGTTTTGCAATCCGTGCTAGTGTACCCAGCGAAAAATTGCGCTCGGCAGCAGGGGCCCGTAAAGACTGGTATAGTTAGTTCTAACGCGTACAACTTTCCAAAAAATAATCTTTATGCACCGTTACACCATTCCGGCCATTGTCCTGCACTGGTTGATCGCACTGCTGATCATCGCGACCTTCACGCTCGGGCTGGTGATGACGGACATCCCCGGCATCACGCCGACCAAACTGAAGTACTTCAACTGGCACAAGTGGGCCGGGGTCACCGTGCTGCTGCTGGCCACGCTGCGCCTGTTATGGCGCCTGCTGCGTCACCCGCCCGCCTATGCCGACGAGATGCCGGCCTGGCAACGCGGCGCGGCCCACGGCCTGCACTGGCTGCTCTACATCCTGATGTTCGCGGTGCCCCTGTCCGGCTATTTCTACAGCCTGGCGACCGGCTATCCGGTCGTGTGGTTCGGCGTGATCGAACTGCCGGTGCTGATGGGACCGGACCCGGCCCTGAAGCCGGTGCTGAAGGATGTCCATTACTGGCTCAACATGCTGCTGGCCGGCCTCGTCGGCCTGCACGTGGCGGCCGCGCTCAAGCACGTATTCGTCGACCGCGACGGCGTGATGGCGCGCATGCTGCCTTTTTCCACCCGCTAGGAGTTCGAATGAAACCACTGAAAGGCCTGTTGCTGGCCTCCCTGTTCGCCAGCGCCATCGCCGGCGCCGCGCCCCTGAAAACCGACCCGGCCAAGAGCAGCGTCTCGGCCACCTTCAAGCAGATGGGCGTGCCGGTCGAGGCCAAGTTCAAGGGCTTCACGGCGCAGATCGACTACGACGCCGCCAAGCCGGCCGCTTCGAAAGCGACGGTCGAGATCCAGACCGCCAGCCTCGACCTGGGCGACGCCGAGTACAACAAGGAAGTGGCCAAGAAGGAGTGGTTCAACGTCGCGCAGTATCCGAAGGCGACGTTTGTCTCCACCGCCATCGCCCCCGCCGGCGCCGGCAAGTTCAACGTCAAGGGCAAGCTGACGATCAAGGGCAGGAGCGCCGACGTGAGCTTCCCGCTCACCCAGAAGCTCGACAGCGGCAAACAGGTATTCGAAGGCCAGCTGCCGATCAAGCGACTGGCCTTCAACATCGGCGAAGGCGAGTGGAAGGACACCAGCATGGTCGCCGATGAAGTCATCATCAAGTTCCACATCACCGCCCAGTAATTCACCAGCAGCTCTTACCTAAGCAAGGGAAAGTCCTATGAAAATCAAGCACCTGATCGCGGCCCTGGCCGCTTCGAGCACCCTTGGCGCCGGCATCGCCTTCGCCGCCGACACCTACAAGATCGAGCCGAACCACACCTACCCGAGCTTCGAGGCCGACCACATGGGCATCTCGGTCTGGCGCGGCAAGTTCAACAAGACTGACGGCACCGTGACCCTCGATCGCGCCAAGAAAACCGGCACCCTCGACATCACCGTCTACATCGACAGCATCGACTTCGGCCACGACAAGATGAACGAGCACGCCAAGAAGCCGGACATCTTCGACGCCGCCCAATTCCCGACCGCGACCTTCAAGTCGAAGTCGATCACCTTCACCGGCGATGTGCCGACCTCGGCCCAGGGCGAACTGACCCTGCACGGCGTGACCAAGCCGCTGACCCTGACCATCAACAAGTTCAAGTGCATCGACCACCCGATGCTCAAGCGCGAAGTGTGCGGCGCCGACGTGACCGGCACCTTCCAGCGCAGCGACTTCGGCATCAACTTCGGCCTGCCGAAGTTCTCGCCGGAAGTGAAGCTGGCGATCCAGGTGGAAGCGGTCAAGCAGTAATCGCCTCCCCCATAGAAAAAGCCTCGGCGCCGTCATGGCCCCGAGGCTTTTTTTCATCCGGCTGCCGCCCACGCGGGGCGGCAAACCTGCGGATTAACGACCGTCGCGGTCGGCGTCACCCGGAATGGCGCGCTCGACCTTGTGCCATGCGGCGCGCGAGGCGTGCTTGGCCTGGTCCCAGCTCAGGCGCGAGGCGCCCTTGGTGCGTTCCCATTCGCTCGACAGCTCGTTCTCGTGCATGTCGTAGCTGCCCGGATAGCGGCCTGCCGAGTTGTAGCCCAGCGCATAGGCCGGTGCGTAGTCGTCGTAGGTGTAGCCCGGGGTGTAGTACGGCTGGGTCTGGTACTGACCGCGCCAGTGCGCATCTTCTTCCTGCGGGTTGACCATCTTGGCCACGCCCTTGCCGGCCATGCCGCCCACGGCTGCGCCGATGCCGGCGCCAACCACCGCGCCGACCGGGCCGCCCACGGCGCCGCCGATCACCGAACCGCCCACGGCCGCACCAGCGCCGGCGCCGGCGCCGGTTGCCAGGTGGTGGTCACGCAGTTCGTCGCCCGGTTTCGGGTTGATGACTTCGCCGGTGCCCTGGCCTGCCGCGCCGCCTGCCAGGCCGCCGATCACGGCGCCCGCTGCGGTGCCGATCGGGCCGGCCACCGAGCCTGCCGCCGCGCCGAGGGCGGCGCCGCCGCCGGCGCCGACGCCTTGTGCCAGGTTATGGTCGTTCAGGTCGTCGTTTGCCTTCGGGTTCACGACTTCGCCGGCACCGCGGCCGGCTGCGCCGCCTGCCAGGCCGCCGACCACTGCACCGGCAGCCATGCCGATCGGGCCCGCCGCCGCGCCAGCCATCGCGCCGACTGCCGCGCCGCTGCCGGCGCCCACGCCCTTGGCCAGGTAGTGTTCCGACAGGTCGTCGCCCGCTTTCGGGTTCACGACTTCGCCCACGCCCTTGCCGGCCATGCCGCCGGTGACCGCGCCGATGGCGGCGCCGGCCACGGTGCCGATCGGGCCGGCTGCCGAGCCGATGGCCGCGCCGGCGACTGCGCCGCCTGCTGCGCCGATGCCGGTGCCGATGATGTGGGTGCCGCCGCTGTCGGTCCACGATTGTTCGATGTGGCGTGCGTCTTCGTCCGAACGGGCGTGCACGCCCATCACGATGCCGCCGCTCTTGATGCCTTCTTCATAGTGCTTGGCGCGCTCTTCCGGGATGCCTGCGCCGATCAGTGCGCCGATCAGGCCGCCAGTGATGCCGCCGGCGCCGGCGCCGGCCAGGGCTGCTGCCAGCGGGCCGGCGACGACCACGCCCAGGCCAGGCAGCACGAGGGTGGTGCCGACGGCGGCGATGCCTGCCAGGACGGCGCCGATGGTGCCGCCGATACCTGCGCCGATGCCGGCGCCTTCGGCGGCCTTGCTGCCCAGTTCAGTGTCAGTGTCGTGGAAGTGGGTCTTGCGGGTGCTGTCCGACATCATCAGGTTGACGTCGTCCTTGCCATAGCCGCGGGTCGAGATCGAGCTGTAGGCGCGTTCAGCGCTGGCACGGTCAGGGAACAGGCCGGTAACCATGCGGGAATTCTGGTTGTTATTCGAATCGTAGTTGCTCATGGCGAATCCTTTCAGAAGGTTCAGGTACTGGTGACTGCAATCGGAATTCAGTGTTGCAAGTGTTGAAACCTTATGCTCGCCCCCTCACCTCTTCTGTTCGTTGACGCACCATACCCGGTTCTTTTCGCTCATCCGTTCGGCGCGCCAGAACAGGCTTGCAGATTCGCCGTCTAACGTTCGTTGCCGCACCGACCTGAAGGGGACTGGTCTCTAGACTTTTCTCCATGGCCACGGCAATTCAATCGGCCTGGGGGTATGTTTTCTTACACTTGAAGGAGGTACACCATGTTATTCATCATTTGGATCGTTGTCGGTGGCATTCTGGGCTGGCTGGCCAGCATGGTCATGAAAACCGACGCAGAGCAAGGCATGATTCTCAACGTCGTGGTTGGTATCGTCGGCGCCTTCCTGGGCGGCTGGCTCCTGTCGCCGCTGTTCGGCACCGGCACCATCAATTCGGACGACTTCAGCGTTTCGTCGCTGCTGGTTTCGTTCCTGGGCGCTGTCATCCTGCTGGCTATCGTGAACCTGCTGCGTCGCGGCCGTGTTCGCTAATCAGCGATTGTGTAGCCCTTTCTAAAAACCAACGCTTCATGCGTTGGTTTTTTTACGCCCGCGTTTTCCCATGCGCCCAAAACTGTTCTGGACCATCCTCGTGACCGCCGCCCTGACCCTGGTTGGCGGCATTCTCGCGCTCAATTTCATGCCCGGCGAGAAGCAGATCGAAACCCGCCTGGTGCGCCAGTACGAGACCAATGACCCGCAATTCCGCCGCTCGCTCGGCGTGCTGCTCGGCCCGCCCATCCTGGAGGGCAACAAGGTCGAGGTGCTGCTCAACGGCGACCAGATCTTTCCCGCCATGCTGGACGCGATCCGTTCTGCGAAGAAGACGATCACTTTCGAGACCTATATCTACTGGTCGGAATCGATCGGCAAGGAATTCGCGGACGCCCTGATGGAGCGCGCCCGCGCCGGCGTCAAGGTGCACGTGATGCTCGACTTCATGGGCAGCATGAAGATGGACCTGGCGCAGATCGATGAAATGAAAAAAGCCGGCGTGCTGGTGCAGCGCTACCACAAGCCGGTGTGGTGGAAACTGGCGCGTCTGAACAACCGCACCCACCGCAAACTGCTCGTGATCGACGGCAAGGTCGGCTTCACCGGCGGGGTCGGCATCGCCGACCAGTGGCGCGGCAATGCCCAGGATGAGAACCACTGGCGCGATACCCATTTCCGCATCGAGGGTCCGGTCGTGGGCCAGGTCCAGGCCGTGTTCAACGACAACTGGCTGAAGGCCACCGGCACCGTGCTCGACGGCCCCGACTACTTCCCGGCCCTGCAGCCCGTGGGCGACATGCCGGCCCAGATGTTCTCCAGCTCGCCCACCGGTGGCAGCGAATCGATGCACCTGATGTACCTGATGGCGATCACTTCGGCGCGCAAGACCATCGACCTGTCCGCCGCCTACTTCGTGCCGGACGAGCTGACCATCCACACGCTGATCGAAGCGGCGAAACGGGGCGTGCGCGTGCGCATCCTAATGCCGGGCAAGATCATCGACTCCGACCTGGTCAAGGCCGCCTCGCGCGAGCGCTGGGGCGAACTGCTGGCGGCCGGCGTCAAGCTGGCCGAATACCAGCCGACCATGTACCACGTGAAGGCGCTGATCGTGGACGAGCTGCTGGTGTCGGTGGGCTCGACCAACTTCGACAACCGCTCGTTCAGCATCAACGACGAAGCCAACCTGAACGTCCTGCACCGGGAATTCGCGCGCCAGCAGACCGCCATCTTCGAGGACGACTGGAAGCGCGCGAACACGGTGACGAAGGCGGAATTCCGCGAGCGGCCCTGGTGGCAGCGCGTGACCACGGGCGCGGCGTCCCTGATCGGGGCTCAGCTGTAAAGCACGACTGCAGGTTTAAGTTCCCATAGGAAATCATTCGGTTTGTCAGCACGAAATATCGGTTGACGATATGCATGCGGATTACGGATACTCTTGCGTGCTCCGCGGAGCCCACGTTCCCTTCCCATACACACAGACGCGAATGAAAAAGACCCTCCTCTCGCTGGCCATCCTCACCAGCTTCGCCGCACAAGCGGACGAAGGCATGTGGATGCCGCAGCAGCTGCCACAAGTAGCCAAGCAACTGAAAGCCGCCGGCCTCAAGCTGGACCCGTCGACCCTGACCAAGCTGACCGAATTCCCGATGGGCGCCATCGTGAGCCTGGGCGGCTGCTCGGCCTCGTTCGTCTCGCCGCAAGGCCTGGTCGTCACCAACCACCACTGCGTGTACAACAGCGTGGCGGTCAACTCGACCCCGGAACGCGACCTGCTCGCCAACGGTTTCCTGGCCAAGAACTTCGCTGAAGAACTGTCGGCTGCGCCGGGCAGCCGCGTCTACGTGACCGAGGAAGTGGCGAACGTCAGCACCCAGATCATCACCCCGGAAGTCGCCAAGCTGAGCGGCAAGGCCCGCATCGACGCCATCGAGAAGAACCAGAAGAAACTGGTGGCGGAATGCGAAAAGGAAGCCGGCTACCGCTGCACCGTGGCCAGCTACTACGGCGGCCTCGAGTTCTACCGCCTCAAGCAGCTGGAAATCCGTGACGTGCGCCTGGTTCACGCACCCCCGGCCGGCGTCGGCAAGTTCGGCGGCGACACCGACAACTGGATGTGGCCGCGCCACACCGGCGACTACGGTTTCTACCGCGCCTACGTGAGCAAGGACGGCAAGGCCGCCGAGTTCTCGAAGGACAACGTGCCCTACCAGCCGAAGCACCACCTGAAGATCGCCACCGAAGGTTCGAAGGAAGGCGACTTCATCATGGTGCTGGGCTACCCGGGCCGCACCAACCGCCACCGCCTGCCGTCGGAAGTCGAATCGACCTTCACCTGGAACTACCCGGCCTTCGTGGCGGCATCGGGCGAGACCCTGGCGATCATCGAGCGCGAGACCAAGAACGACCCGGCCGCCAAGCTGAAGTACGCTGGCCAGATCGCCAGCGTCAACAACTACTACAAGAACCGCAAGGGCATGCTGACCTCGTATGCCAACAGCGACTTCCTGCAGCGCAAGACCGCCGAGCACAATGCCCTGAAGGCATGGGTGAACGCGACCCCGGCGCGCAAGGCGCAGTACGCGGCCGACATCGAGCAGGCCGAGAAGCTGATCGCCGAGCGCGACGCGAATGCCAAGAAGAGCTTCTACCTGGGCTACGCCCAGCCGAAGTTCCTGTCCTCGGCACGTTCGCTGTACCGCCTGGCCAACGAGCGCACCAAGCCGGACGCCGAGCGCAAATCCGGCTTCCAGGAACGCGACATGCCGCGCTGGAACTCGGTGGTGGCAGGCCAGGACCGCACCTACGACGAAAAGGTCGACAAGGCGCTGGTGCTGAACTTCCTGACCAAGTACAACGCGCAGCCGGCGGCCGAGCATGACGCCGCTTTCGACGCCGCCCTGGGCATCAAGCCGGGCATGAGCCAGGCCGAGCTGAAGGCCGCGCTGGACCGCATCTATGCAGGTTCGAAGCTGGCCAACAAGGAAGAACGCAGCGCGTGGCTGAAGAAGTCGCCGGCCGAGTTCCAGGCCTCGAACGACAGCTTCATCAAGGCCGCGGTCGCCATGTATGACGCAGGCCTGAAGGAAGAAGCCCAGGAAGAGGAACTCGGCGGCAAGATCCAGCAAGCCTACGGCAACTACATGAAGGCCAAGATCGCCTACATGAATAGCAAGGGCCAGGCCGTCTATCCGGACGCCAACGGCACCCTGCGGGTCACCTTCGGCAAGATCGCCGGCCGTGACGTCGGTTCCGACGGTACCGAAGGCTGGACCGCGTTCACGACCATCAAGGGCGTGGTGGCCAAGCACACCGGCGAAGGCGAGTTCAACGCACCGGCAGCCCAGCTGGCCGCGATCCAGGCCAAGGACTTCGGCAAGTATGTCGATCCGAAGCTGAAGACCGTGCCGGTCAACTACCTGGCAACGCTGGACATCACCGGCGGCAACTCGGGTTCGGCCGCGCTGAACTCGAAGGCCGAGCTGATCGGCCTGGCCTTCGACGGCACCCTGGACTCGATCATCTCGGACTGGGACTTCAACAAGGCCATGACCCGCGACATCCAGGTCGACATCCGCTACATCCTGTGGAACATGAAGCACGTGGACAAGGCGGATAACCTGCTGAAGGAAATGAACGTGCAATAAGCAGGGCTAGCTTTAACGAACGCCACGCCGCCGAGAGGCCGCGTGGCGTTTGCTTTTGTAGGGTGGGCGGGGTGTTTTAGGCCAGTGGCCTAAAACACGAACGCCCACGCGGTGATGTTAGCCGCCCACCCTACAACTTCTCCAGCGCAGCCAGTGCGGACGCCAAACTGCGGTCGAGCGCCAGCGCCTTGCGGTAGGCTTCCCGCGCCTGCACACGCTCGCCGAGCGCCAGCTGCGCCGCGCCGATGCCGTCCCAGGCATACGCGGCCTGCGGATGCTCCTTCTCCCACATCCTGAACACCACCAGTGCCTCTGCCGGCAACCCTTTCGCCAGCAGCGCATGGCCGGCCCGGTAGAACGCCATCTGCACATCCGCATAGCGGTTACGCGGCCGGGCGCGCCAGTCGGCATAGGTCTTCGGCAGCGCATCGGGCGCCGCCAGCAGCAGATCGGCCAGCGGCGGCGCCGGCCGGTAGGCCAGGATCGCCGTGAATGCCGGGTCCTCGCCGCGGCGGTAGGCGTCAAAGCCGAGCGGCGCCGCCACCGTGGGCGCGACCCATGGTCGCCGGTCGCGCTCGTCCTCCTGCCACCAGATGGTCGATACCCGCACCGTGATGCCGCTATTGGGCAGCGTGATCCGGCGCGAGTCGCTATGGGCGTTCGGCCTGCCACCGGTCGGCTCGCCGACCAGCACGGCCTCGGTATAGTGTTCCAGGTCATTCACCACGAACTGCGCCGCCGAGAAGGTGCTGCGGCCGACGATCGCGAACAGGTCGCGCCTGGCCTCAAGCGGCGTGGCACGCAGCAGCGCGGCGATCAATGGGGGCGCCAGCATGCCGTTGCCGCCGCGGTTCAGGCGCAGGTCGAGCACGATCTTCTCCACCGGCTGGCTTGCCGCCGCCTGCTGGATGCGCGCCGCGAACTGCGCCAGCGTTTCCTCTTTCTCGTTGCCGACCTGGTTGAGCTGCACGTAGAGCAGCTTGTGCGGCTTGAGGTACTCCATGCGGAACTTGCTGTCGGCATCCTGCAGCCACAATGGCGTCGTGACGCGCGCGTCGACCCAGCCGGGGCGCGGCATGAAGCTGGTGTCGGTATCGGGCGGCATCATGGTGGCGGGCTGCGGCGTGGCCAGTTCCACGGTACTGCGCTTGCCATCGCGTTCGACCACGAAACGGGCCCGCTCGGGCGAGTCGGACAGGCCGAAGGCGTGCAGCACTTCCGGCATCACCAGCAGGTGCGGGACGAAGAACAGCGCGTTCTGCTCGTTGTCGCGGCCGACGATCTGGCGCAGTGCCGCATAGGCCTGTTCCACCGTCTTGCCGCCGACGCCAACGAGCTTCGCGCCGACCAGCTCCCGGTGCTGCTCGTGGGCCGCGCGCACGTACAGGCCGTCGTCGAAGAAGTAGAGCGCGATCGGAAACGCGCGAAAGCCGATCCTGGGGTCGCGCGTCGGCGCGATGTTGGTGTGCCCGTCTTCCACCATGCCCACAATGCGCGCCATCTCGACAATGACCTGGTGGCGCGGCAGGGTGTCCAGCTTCGCGTCGAGCGCCGCGACAGCGGCCTGGAACTGCTCGCGCGACATCGTGTGGTAGAGGTTGCGGTGCCGCACCGGCATCGTCTCCGCCATCACCTTCAGGTCCTCGCGCCACTGCTGCGGCGTGAGCTGTGCTGTTTGCCCGAATGCGGACAGGCTGCCGGTCATGCATACCGCAGCCGCGACCCAACGCCACATGGTGCCTCCCCCAGCTTGTCGATGCGATCATCCTAATCACGAGCCCGTGTGGCGGCGTGGAGCCTGCGACAGCCTGCGCATCGAAGGGAACAGGCCGCACCAGGACAGGATGGGCGTTACCGTTCGCCCCGCCGATCATGCAGTTCGTCGCGTCGCGGGTGCGCCTATGCAGATGCCGGGCTATGCTATTTCCATCGACCGGAAAGGACGCACACATGAAGAAGGCATGGCTGTTCATTGGCGCGCTGCTGGCATCCGCCTGCGCCCTGGCGCAGGAAGCCCCTGACCCTTATGCGAAGTCGCGCGCCATCATCGAAGACCTGAACCGCATCAGCGCACCCGGCGGTGTGCAGGATTCGTACAAGACCCGCATCGGCGGCGTCGATCAGTGGCTCAACGTGCGCGGCCAGGACCGCGGCAATCCGATGATCCTGTTCGTGCACGGCGGCCCGGCCTCGCCCGTGACGCCCACCATGTGGCAGTTCCAGCGCCCGATCGAGGAATACTTCACCGTGGCGAACTGGGACCAGCGCGGCGCCGGCAAGAGCTATGCCGAAGCCGATACGGACAAGGTCGGCGCGACCATCCGCATCGAGCGCTACGTCGACGATGCGATCGAAGTGGCCGAGCACCTGAAGGCGCGCTACGGCAAGCGCAAGCTGATCCTGATGGGCCACAGCTGGGGCACCATCGTCGGCATGCGCGCGGCCCTGAAGCGTCCCGACCTGTTCTACGCCTACGTCGGCATCGGCCAGGTCCTGAACGTGCGCGAGAACGAGCGGATCAGCTTCGAGTACGCCTACGAGCGCGCCAAACGCGAGAACAACGTGGAGGCGGTCAAGGAGATGGCCTCGATCGCGCCCTACCCCGGCGACAAGCCGATCACGCGCGAGCGCATCATCATCGCGCGCAAGTGGCCGCAGCATTATGGCGGCCTGTCGGCCTTCCGCAGCGAGTCCGGCTACTTCTTCCGCGGTCCCCTGCTCTCGCCCGAGTACACCCCGAGCCAGGTGAAGGACATCGACAAGGGCAGCGTGCTGACACTTAGCCGGGTGCTGCCGGAATTCCTCGACGTGGATTTTTCAGGCGTGAAGCGCTTCCCCGTACCCGTCGTGATGTTCCTGGGCCGCCACGACTACACCACGCCGGCCGCGCCCACGGTGAGCTGGATGGAAAAGGTCGATGTGCCTTACAAGCGCGTCGTCTGGTTCGAGCGCTCGGCCCACATGGTGCCGTGGGAAGAGCCGGGCAAGCTTCTCGTCAGCCTGCTCGAAGTGGTCAGGCCGCTGGTGAAATGATGGCGGTTAGTTCGGCGGCGACCTGCTGGCCGAGCTGGTGGATGTGGAAGCCGTCGACGAAGCCATGGTGGGCCTGTACCGAGAACGGCAGCTCGAGGCGGCCGTCCGGCAGGTCGCGGTATTTACCCCAGGCGAAGGACGGAATGTCCGGCTGCGCCAGCGAGGCGCTTGGATGCTGGATCGAGGTGAACGCCAGCCAGGGGATGCAGGTAATGAAGACCTGCTCCTTGGCCTGCAGGGGCGTGCGCGCGGCATATTCCATGTTCAGGGCCGCCATATTGCTGGCATCCTCGCGCGCCGCCACGCCGCGTGCGACGAATTCGCGCAAGTCGTCCGCCCAGTCGAACTGGGCGAAATTCAGGTCATTGTGCTGGTTCACCACCGTAAACGAAGGAATCAGGCGCTCGATGCGGATCACTTCGCCGTCCAGGATCCGGTAGCGGAAGTTCTCGACCTTCAGCACCGAACGCAGCACGGCATACAGCAGCACGTGGAAGGGCGCCAGGCCCTGCTGTTTGCACCAGGGCCGGAATTCCGGCAGCTCCAGTGGAAAGCAGATGTTGACCGCCGCGCTGTCCATCGCATCGAACAGCGCAAAGCGGTCGCGCCGCCGTTCGAAGCTCTCCATTTACTGTGCCTTGTTCAGGCGGCTGTGGCGCACGCTGTACAGGAAGTAGGTGGCAACCGCCACGGCCATCCAGATGAAGAACACGCGGAAGGTGGCCGGCGACAGGTCTTTCATGATGTACAGGCAGGCCAGCACCGACAGGCCCGGGATGACGTAGGGGCCGAAGGGCACACGGAAGGCGCCCGGCTCGCCGCGGCCCTGCTTGGCGCGGATCACCGGCACCGCGATCGAGACGACGATGAAGGCGGTCAGGGTGCCCATGCTCACCATGTCCCACAGGAAGGTGGCGTCGACCAGGCCGGCCACGAGGGCGACCACGGCGCACACGATCAGGGTATTGCTGACCGGAGCCTGGGTGCGCTTGCTCACCTTCTGGAAGGTCTTCGGGATCAGGCCGTCGCGGCTGATGGCGTACAGGATGCGGGTCTGGCCGTAGATCGTCACCAGGGTCACCGAGAACACCGACACGACGGCGCCGGCCGACAGCACCAGCGCCGGCCATGCCTGGCCGGTCACGTTCTGCAGGATCACCGACAGGCCGGCCTGCTGGCCCGCGAACATGTGCGAGGGCTGGGCGCCCATCGCGGCAATCGCCACCAGCAGGTAGAAGACGGTCACGATCAGGAGCGCGGCCAGGATGCCGATCGGGACGTTGCGGCGTGGGTTGTTGGTCTCTTCGCCGGCGGTGGCGATGGTGTCCAGGCCGATGAAGGAGAAGAACACGGTGCCGGCGGCGGCGGTGACGCCGGCCATGCCCACGTAGCCGCTGTCGGCGTCTGGGTTGAAGAAGGGCGTGAAGTTGTTGGCATCGAAGCCGGTCAGCGCGATCACGGCAAAGAAGATCAGGATCGCCAGCTTGACCAGCACCATGATGGCGTTGGTGGTGGCCGATTCTTTGGTGCCGCGGATGAGGAGGAAGCAGCACATCGCGATCAGGATCACCGGCGGCAGGTTGAAGTTACCTGGGCTGAAGTGGACGTTATGGTGGTCCGATACGAACATCGGCGAACGCAGGTGGGCCGGGATCTCCCAGCCGAAGGCGTTCACCAGGAAGTTGTTCAGGTAATCCGACCAGCCGATCGCCACCGCGCTTCCCGCCAGGCCGTATTCGAGCAGCAGGCAGGCCGCCACGATGAAGGCGGCGAACTCGCCGACGGTCGCATAGGCAAAGGAATACGAGGAGCCGGCGGCCGGCACGCGCCCGGCCAGCTCGGCATAGCACAGCGCGGTCAGGCCAGCGGTCAGCGCGGCGAGCAAAAAGGAGAGGATCACGGCCGGACCGGCCTTGGGCACCGCTTCGACCATGGTGAAGAAGATGCCGGTGCCGATGGTGGCGCCGACCCCGATCATGGTCAGCGGGAACAGGCCGAGCGAACGTTGCAGGCCCCCGCCGCTGTCCACGTCATCGTGGTGACGTTCAGCTGTTTTGGTGCGGATCAGCTTTTGGCCCAGGGTCAGATTCACGGCATGTCCTTTGAATTGGCGGCGTCTTCGACGGCCCGCAATCGGCCGCCGGTCAAAACCTGCGATTATAGGGGCAGTTGAAATATTCCAAGAAAATAGTTTTCCAAAAGATGCATTTACTCAGCATCTTTTGCTAGAATGGTCGCGTCCGTACGGTAACAACGATCCAGTCCGGACCATTTTTTGGCTTTAAACATGCATATCTAATGCATCAATAAGGAAACCCATCATGATCTCGAACGCTTCACGTCCCTACATCGACGCCTCCGTCCCGGTCCTGCGCGAGCATGGCCTGGCCATCACCACCACCTTCTACCGCAGCATGTTCGACGCCCATCCCGAGCTGAAGAACCTGTTCAACATGGGTAACCAGACCAGCGGCGTGCAGCAGCAGTCGCTGGCCTCGGCGGTGTTTGCCTACGCGGCCAACATCGGCAACGCCGCGGCTTTAGGGCCGGTGGTAAGCCGCATCGTGCACAAGCACGCGTCGGTGGGCATCCGCGCCGACCACTACCCGATCGTCGGCCATCACCTGCTCGGCGCAATCAAGTCGGTGCTGGGCGACGCCGCCACCGAGCCGCTTCTGAAGGCCTGGGAAGAGGCCTATACGTCGCTCGCGCGCCTGCTGATCGATGAGGAAGCGAAGATGTACGAGGAAGCCGGCGTGCAGCCGGGCGAGGCCCGGGCCATGCGCGTGACGGAAGTAAAGCGCGAAAGCGAGAACGTGATCTCGATCCGGCTCAATCCGGCGGACGGCGCCGCCCTGCCCCCGTTCAAGCCGGGCCAGTATGTGAGCGTGGCGGTCGACTTCGCCGACGGCCATCGCCAGCTGCGCCAGTACAGCCTGTCGGACGCCAACGGCAAGGACAGCCTGCGCATCTCGGTCAAGCGCGAGGATGGTGGCGCCCATCCCGCGGGCGAAGTGTCGACCTGGCTGCACCAGAACGTGAATGTGGGCGACCTGCTGCAGGTGACCCACCCGTTCGGCGACTTCCTGCCCGATACCGAATCGAACGAGCCGGTAGTGTTCCTGTCGGCGGGCATCGGCATTACGCCGATGATCGCGGCCCTGAACCGCATCGCGGCGGTGAACCCTGAGCGCCGCGTGATCTTCGCGCACGCCGCACGCCATGCGGCGCACCACGCGCACCAGGATGACATTGCCAATGCCAAGGCGCGCATGCCGCACCTGAACGTGGTGACGTTCTACGAGGAAGAGGATACAGCCGGCGTGTTGAAAGGGAAGATGGACCTGGCGCGCCTGCCTTCGTGGCCGCGCGAAGAGACCGACGTCTACCTGTGCGGTCCGCTGCCCTTCATGCAGGCGCAGTGGAATGCCCTGCTGGCGGCAGGAGCCCCGGCGGCGCGCCTGCACCGCGAGGTGTTCGGTCCGGATCTGCTGGACAACCTGCTCTAAGCTTCCCTCGCTTTACGTGTCACCGCGTGGGCGGCAAAGCCGCCCACCCTACGGATGTCAGTCGATCAGGTGCACGTTGCGGCCGCTGACGCTGCGCTGCGCCGGGTGGCCATACACGCGGATGCCACCCGAGCCGCCGCCATGGGCGATCAGCGACTGCTTGACGGTGGCGCGGATCCCGCCCGAGCCGTCGGCCGCGAGGTCTGCGTCCTGGGTCGACAGGCCGGCCAGGTCCACGCTGCCGGAACCGGCCACGCGGGCGTTCAGCGAACGCACGGTGCCGCCGGCCTGCAGCACGCCTGAGCCGGACACGCTGGCGCGCAGGTAGTCGCCACGGACTTCACCGATGTTCATGCGGCCCGAGCCCGACAGCCCGAGGTCGGCGCTGGCGCTCTTGAGTTCACCCGCATCGAGCACGCCCGAGCCGCTCACGCGCGCGAGCAGGCTATCCACCTTGCCCGCCAGGCGGACCTGGCCGGAACCGCTCTTGCGCACTTCCAGCGGCGCGCCGTTCAGGTCGCGCACCACAACCTGGCCGGAGCCGGAGGCATTCACGTCGCTCAGGCGCGGCGTGGTGTAGACGATGCGCACCGGGGTCTGGCTGCGCAGCTGGCGCTCGTTGTAGATCTTGAGGGTGTTGCCGCGCTCCTCGGTGCGGATGTAGGGCAGCAGGTTGCCGTCGGCTTCGACCAGCAGCGAAGGCGCCGGGCCGACCCGCACCTCGACCTGCATCGAGCCGCTCACGTCGAGCTGTCCATGCGCCGCCACCTGGCGCTGGTCGCGCGCGGCGATGCCGTTGCCTTCGACCGCGCTGCTGCTGAACACCGTGTGCATCCGCACGTCACCGTCATTTGGGGCGACGATGATGGCGCAACCGCCCAGGGAGGCAACGGCGGCAAGGGTGGCAAGGGCAATGAGCGAACGCATGGCATGAATCCTGTGTGGTTGTTGACAGATGCCACTCTAACAAGCACCCCACCCTGCTGCCTCCTCCATGCGACAGGCTGCAAAAAATGCCGGCTGAGCTGCGCCTGGGCGGCGCGAACGCCGACGCGTCGGCTAGCGCTGCCCCAGGCGCGTACTGCCGAACAGCTCCTTGTATTCGCGCGGCTGCGAGCGCCAGTACTGCGGCGGCGCGAACACCTGGTCGCCCAGCTGGGCCGCGGCATGCCAGGGCCAGCGCGGGTCGTACAGCATGGCGCGCGCCAGTCCGATGACGTCGGCCTGGCCCTGCTGCAGGATGTCTTCCGCCTGCTGCGCCTCTGTGATCAGGCCCACGCCGACGGTCGGCATCCCGGTCTCCGCCTTGATGCGCTGCGCGAACTCGACCTGGTAACCCGGGGCCACGGGAATCTTCTGCAGCGGCGACAACCCGCCGCTGGAGACGTGCATGAAGTCGCAGCCGCGCGCCTGCAGCTCGCGCGCGAAGCGCACGCTCTGCTCGATCTCCCAGCCGCCTTCGACCCAGTCGGTGGCCGAAATCCGCATGCCCACCGCCATCTCTTCCGGTACGGCGGCGCGCACGGCATCGAAGACCTCCAGCGGGAAGCGCATGCGGTTCTCGAGCGAACCGCCGTAGTCGTCCTCGCGCGTGTTGGAGAGGGGCGACAGGAACTGGTGCAGCAGGTAGCCATGGGCGCCGTGCAGCTCGATGCCGTCCAGGCCGAGCGCATGGGCGCGGCGGGCAGCCTGCACGAAGCCGTCGCGGATGCGCTGCAGGCCTTCGCGGTCGAGCGCCAGCGGCACGGTTTCGCCTTCCGCGTGGGGCAGGCTTGAGGGCGCGACGGTCTGCCAGCCGCGCGGCTGGCCTGGCGGGATGTTGGCGCCGCCTTCCCACGGCACCTCGCTCGAGGCCTTGCGGCCGGCATGGGCCAGCTGGACCGCGACCTTGATCGGCGAATGACGCCGGATGGCGGCGATGATGGGCTTGAGGGCTTCCTGGTGCGCGTCTGACCACAGGCCCAGGTCATCCGGCGAAATGCGGCCTTCTGGCGTGACGGCCGTCGCTTCGATGATGAGCAGGCCGGCGCCGGACAGGGCCAGGCCGCCCAGATGGATCATGTGCCAGTCGGTCGGCAGGCCGTCGACGGCGGAGTATTGACACATCGGCGCGATGGCGATGCGATTGGGGAGTTGCAGGGGACCCAGGGTGACTGGGGAGAAAAGCATGCTGGACATGAGGCCTCCGCGAGATGCAAAGGCCCCAGTCTAGCGCCAGGAAGATTTGGATGCTGCGAGCTTGCCCGCAGTCAGTCGATGCGTCAGCCGATGCGCGTAACCATCAAGCCCGCGCGCAGGCCGACCCGCACATCCGGATTCGGAAACACGACCAGCTCCTCGTCGTGTTCGACCTTGTACACGGTATCGCCATCCGTCGCGATCACCTCGCCCTTCTTCATCGGCGTGAAGTTCCAGGTCTCGCGCCCCACCGACATGCTGAAGGCATCGGACAGCTTGATCACCTGCCTTGCCGTCGCGAACACGTGCGGCGCAGCCTTGACCCTACCTGCCGGTTGCCCGCGCAGCAGGCGGTCGAGCGCTTTCGAGGCATCGGCAAACTGGGACAGGTCGTTCTGCCCCAGCGTTCCGACCCGCCCCAGCTCCACGGTGCTGCCCGCGGCGCCATGGTGCTCCGACGAGTAGTAGCTGTAGGTGCCGACCGACTTCGGGTTCATGATGACGGCGCCGATCGCCGCCTCCCCCAGCCAGTCGATGAGCAGCTTGCGCGGTGCGTCGGCAATGATCTCGGGCACGATCGCGAACATCGGATAGTGCGAAGGCCGGATCGCCGTGTGCAGGTCGAGGTGCCAGCGCTGCGCTCCGGCGCCCTCGAAGAAAGCGCAGGTGGCGGCAATGAGCGCATCGGCCCGCGCCGCCTCGAAGGCAGAGGCGAGCGAGCCGCGTTCTGCGCGGAACATGCGGTTCAGATCCGCATCGATGAAGCGCTTGCCCTGCGCGATCGCGTCGATGTTCCCGACGCACAGCATCAGGTCCACCGACAATTCGCGCGGGGTGCGCGACAGGGCCTCGATCAGCCAGGCCACCATCTCGATCGGTCCGGTCTCGTCGCCATGCACGCCCACCGACACCAGCACGGCGGGACGGGCTGCATCAGCAACATCCGCCTTCACCGTGAGGATGCCTGCAGCCGGCAGGCTGACCTTGAAGCCAGCCTCCGCGAAGCGCTGCGCGACTGCACCGAAATCAGCTTCGGCCAGTGCGCGCACCGCTTCCGGCAGCGCAGCGTTGTCAGCGCCGCTCATCCGCTTACGCAGCCAGACGGTCCGGGCTCGAACCTTCCGACAGCGCCCAGACGTCCAGCATGGCCTGCTCGAGCTCGACCGGCTGTGCGAAGCCGGTCAGGCCGCGCGCTTCGGTGACCTGCTTGACGGCTGCCAGCGGGTCGCCGCCCTGGCCGGCACGCTCGATCACCTGCAGCAGCAGGCGCTGCTGGGTGCGGCGCAGGGCCTGCATCGCGTAGTTGCGCAGCTGTTCCTGCGACTTGCTCTGCGCCGGCAGCTTCAGGCCGCGCTCGAGCGTGTCGATGCCGGCCTGCTGGCGCAGCGCCATGCCGACCTGCAGGAACTGGGCCAGGCTCATGCCGGCCGGACGCTGCACCGATACCGCAGCGAACAGGAAGGTGGCCAGCGACTCGATGGTCTCGACCGCCTTCCAGGCCGCGGTGAAGGTGGACGGCAGGCCGCTGTGGCCGTCGGCTTCCGAACGGGCCGGGCTCAGGCCGCGCAGCTGCTCGGCCTGGCCGAACAGCGTGGACAGCTCGTTCATGCCGTCGGTGCCGGCTGGCAGCGACAGCACGCCTTCGATCACGGCGCGCAGCAGCGCACGGGTGCGCGCGTCGACCGCCATCGAGACGTCACGCGGGACCTTCAGCGCATCGGCGTCGAGCGCGTCGAACACCGGCGCCAGGTGCAGCGCCGACCAGGCGCGCGCCCAGGCCTTGACCACTTCGGTCTCGTCGACGCGGTGCTCGGCAGCCAGGTCGCGCAGCATCAGCGGACCGCAGCGGTTGACCGCTTCGTTGGCCAGCACGGTCGCCAGGATGGCGTTGGCCAGCGGGTGCTTCAGCGGATCGCGGGTGGCGACCAGCTGGGCCGGGAAGTAAGGACGCAGCAGCGAATCCGCCCAGGTCTCACCCGTCAGGTCGATGGCCGACAGGGTGCGCTTGAAGCGGTTCTTCACGTTAGCGATGACCACCGCCAGCTCCGGCGCGGAGAGGCCCAGGCCCAGTGCCTTGCGGCGCTGCAGCTCGGTGTCGCTCGGCAGCTGTTCCAGCTCGCGGTTGACGGCGCCTTCCGATTCCAGGTTCGTGATCAATGCGGCGTAGCCATCGACCACCGAGGCAGTGGCCTGCGCCTGCGCTTCGCGGGTCAGGAGGTGGGTCTGCAGCGTGTTGTCGCGCAGGACCAGGTCTTCCACCGCACCGGTCATCTCGTTCAGCACGCGGTTACGGTCGGCTTCCGGCAGTTCGCCAGCGTTGACTTCGGTGTCCAGCCAGATCTTGATGTTGACTTCGTGGTCCGAGCAGTCCACACCTGCCGAGTTGTCGATCGCATCGGTGAAGATGCGGCCGCCGGCGAGCGCGAATTCGATACGGCCGGCCTGGGTCGCGCCCAGGTTGCCGCCTTCCGCCACCACCTTGCAGCGCAGTTCGTTGCCGTTGACGCGGATGCGGTCGTTGGCGCGGTCCTTCACCTGGGCGTGGGTCTCGTTCGAGGACTTGATGTAGGTACCGATGCCGCCGTTGTAGAACAGGTCCACCGGCGCCAGCAGGATGCGGTGCATCAGCTCTTCCGGCGACAGCGAGGTTTCCTTGATGTCCAGGGCGGCGCGGACTTCCGGGGTCAGCTCGATCGAGCGCGCGGTACGCGGGTACACGCCGCCGCCCTGCGAGATCAGACTTTTATCGTAGTCTTCCCACGACGACCTTGGAAGCGCGAACATGCGCTCGCGTTCCTTGAACGACACTGCGACATCCGGAGTCGGGTCCAGGAAGATGTGGCGGTGGTCAAAGGCTGCCACCAGCTTGAGCTGGCGCGACAGCAGCACGCCGTTGCCGAACACGTCGCCCGACATGTCGCCCACGCCGACCATGGTCACCGGGGTGCTGCTCATGTCGTGGCCCAGTTCGTAGAAGTGGCGCTTGACGGCTTCGAACGCGCCCTTGGCGGTGATGCCCATCTTCTTGTGGTCGTAGCCGTTCGAGCCGCCCGAGGCAAACGCGTCGCCCAGCCAGAAGCCGCGCTTGACGGCGATGCTGTTGGCGATGTCCGAGAAGGTCGCGGTGCCCTTGTCGGCGGCCACCACCAGGTAGGGGTCGTCCTGGTCGTGGCGCACGGTGTTCTCCGGCGGGACGATGGCGCCGCGCACGCGGTTGTCGGTCACTTCCAGCAGGCTGGCGATGAATTCGCGGTAGCAGGCTTCGCCTTCCGCCGCCACCACTTCACGCGGGGCGCCGCTCGGCATCTGCTTGCACACGAAACCGCCCTTCGAGCCGGCCGGCACGATGACGGCGTTCTTGACCATCTGCGCCTTCACCAGGCCCAGCACTTCGGTGCGGTAGTCTTCCATGCGGTCCGACCAGCGCAGGCCGCCACGGGCGACCGGGC
Organism: Massilia sp. IC2-477; assembly: GCF_020707265.1. Lineage (GTDB taxonomy): Bacteria > Pseudomonadota > Gammaproteobacteria > Burkholderiales > Burkholderiaceae_D > Telluria. The sequence continues at coordinate 56,048 of NZ_JAJFEQ010000011.1, read as the reverse complement.
CGCCGCGCAGGTGCACGCCTTCGAAGCGGCGCGAGAACACGTAGATCTCGCGGTACGGACGCGGCTCCGGCGCCAGCGCCAGGTTGCTGGTGTCGACCTTGAAGATGATCTTTTCGCCGTCGTTTTGGAAGTAGTTGGTGCGCACGGTGGCCAGGGCCAGGTCCACCAGGGCCGCCATGATTTCTTCGGTGTCGGCGTGGTTCACGGTCGACAGGCCGGCTTTCAATGCTGCCAGCTTGGCGGTGCCGGTGCTGTGCTCGGAGTCGCCCAGCTTCGGATCGAAGCGCAGCAGGAAGCCGGTGACGAATTCCTTCACCAGGGCCGGCTGGGTGCGCAGGGTCTCGGCCATGTAGCGCACCGAGAACTTGGAGCCGAGCTGGCGCCAGTAGCTGATGTAGGCGCGCACCAGCTGCACTTCGCGCAGCGACAGGCCGCCTTCGATGGTAAGGCCGTTCATGCGGCCGTCTTCGGCCTCGTTGTTGAACAGCGCGGTGAACAGCTCTTCGGCCACCGGGATGATGCCCGGCTTGACCAGCTTGGCGCCGCTCTCGTCGTCCACGGCCAGCGCGGTCACGTTGTGGATGCTGCCGTCCGGGTTCTTGATGCTCCAGGTCTGCTCGCGGTCGACCGCGATGCCGGCGTTCTGCAGGGCCGGCAGGATGCGCGACAGCGAAGGCACGGTCTCGCCCGAGTACATGCGGATCGAGGCGTCGATGCCGTTGGCGTCGTCGCCCGGCTCCACGCGCACGGCCACGCGGTCTTTCAGGCCGTTCTTGAGCACGGCCTGCAGGTCGCGGAAGGCGGTTTCCGGCGCGGTGTTGGTGACGAAACTGACCGGCAGGTTGGCGCCGAGTTTACGCAGGCTGCTGCGCATGCCGGCGTCTTCGATGGTGTTGGAGATGGCCGCGAAGCGGTCGTGCCAGCCATCCAGCACGGCCAGCAGCGGCTGCTGGATGTCGGTTTCCAGGTCGAGCGGGTAGCGGGCGGCCTGGGCGATCAGGTAGACACGCGCCAGCGGGCCGTCGGCCACCAGGGTCTGCACGCGCACCTCGCGTGCGCCCGAGCTGTCCTTCAGGGCGGCGGCCAGGCTGGACGCCACGGCGGCGCTGTAGCGCTCGCGCGGCAGGTAGACCAGCACGTTCAGGTGGCGCGCATACACGTCGCGGCGCGCGAACACTTTCGGGCGCGGCTGCTTGTACAGCGAGACCACCGACGAGCACACCTGGGCCAGCCATTCCGGGTCGGCTTCCAGCGCTTCGGTGCGCGGCAGCGACTCGAGGATCTCGACGAACTTCTCGGCGCGGAAGCCTTCCTGGCGCACGCCGGCGATCGACAGCACCTTGGCCACGCGGCCGCGTGCGAACGGCAGGCGCGCCAGCGGGGTCGCGGTGGCGGCGCGGGTGAACAGGCCGACGAAGCAGTGCTCGCCCAGGATCTTGCCCTGGGCATCGGTATTGCGCACGCCGATGAAGTCGAGCGGCTGGTCGCGGTGCAGGGTGCCTTCGACGTCGGCCTTCACGATCGACAGGGTGTCGGCGCGGCGCGACAGGGTTTCGAAGTCGCCCGGGATGTTGGCCAGGCAGGTGCCGTAGACCGGGTGGGTGGTGTCGGCCAGCACGCCGATGCGGCTCGGGATGTCGCGTTCGAGTTCGCGCACGCCTTCCTTCACCATGTAGTAGGCGTAGCCGAAGGGCTCGAAGCCTTCGTTCTTGGCCCACTCGAGGAAGGCGGCCACTTCCTGGCCTTCCGGAGTGCCGGCCTGGGCGGCGGCTGCAGCCACCGCGGTCATGCGGTCGGCCATCTTGACGGCGTCGCGGTGCACGGTGGCGGCGTCGTTGGCAACCATGCGGATGCGCGCGGTCAGGGCATCCAGTTCGGAGAATTCGAGCTCGTCGCTCATCAGGATCAGCACGATCGATTCCAGTGGCGCGCCGGCTTCGCCGACGGCGCTTGCCAGGCCGTTCGCGTCACGGCGCACCGGCAGCACGGCGTTCATCACGCCGCTGGCGGTCTGGCGCTCCTTGCGCAGGGCCATAACAAAGGAATCGACCAGGTAAGGCATGTCCTCGTTCAGGATCAGCAGGGCAGTCGCCATGCCGCCGCGGCCGTCCGAATAGCGCATCGTGGCGATCTGGCAGCCGGCGCCGCTGCGCTGGGCCAGTTGCGAGAATCCCTCCCACAGCACGGGCGCCAGGCTGCGCGGCGCGGTGCCGGCCAGGTCTTCGTCGTCGAGGGAACCGAGCCAGGCGCTGATCAGGCTACTCACCTGCGCATTGGCGCCGGCGGGCTGGTTTGCGTTGACCAGGGTAAGCGTCTGGTTGCGCAAATCTTGAGACATGTCGTTCATGTTACTTCTCCAAAGTTTGTGTGCCCGGGGCGCTCTAGCTTATGGCTTCGCGCCGCCCTGGCTTTATATGGACGGGGGTGTCCCGTCCGAATTCCGCGTGCGCCTTTTATTACGGGGCGCGACAATCCGTTATTAGAACATGCCCTTCGCAGCGGGTCACCCGCCATGCATGTGCGTGTGCAGCAGGCTTACGACAGGTCGTAAAGACCCGGCAGGCCGAGGATGCGTTCCAGTTCCTCGAGGGCGGCTGCGCATTCGATCGCCAGCTGCGGGTCGGCCAGGTCCTTCGGCTCGATCCGGTCGCGGTAGTGCTTCTCGACCCAGGCCACCAGCTGCGCATACAGGGTTTCGGTCATGATCACGCCGCCGTGCATGGCCTGCGCCTCGTCCTCGGTGAGGGCGACGCGCAGGCGCAGGCAGGCCGGCCCGCCGCCGTTGCGCATGCTCTGGCGCAGGTCGAACTCGATCAGCTCGTCGATCGGGCCGCTGCCCGCCACTGTCTCCGCCAGGAAGCGCGCGACTGCCGCATTCTCGCGGCATTCGTGCGGCACCACCAGCGCCATGCGGCCGTCCGGTCTGGTGAGCAGCTGGCTGTTGAACAGGTAGCTGGCCACGGCGTCGGCCACCGGCACTTCGCTCGAGGCCACCCGCACCGGCGCCAGGTCGGTGTCGACGCTGGCCATGGCGCGGCGCAGCGCATCCAGGGTCAGGGCTTCGTCGAAGAAGGCCTGCTCGTGGTAGAACAGGACGTTGCCGTTGCCGACCGCGATCACGTCGTTGTGGAACACGCCCTGGTCGATCACGTCCGGGTTCTGCGAGGCGAACACGGTGCGCGCCGGGTCCAGGCCGTGCAGGCGCGCCACCGCCTGCGAGGCTTCCAGGGTCTGGCGCGCCGGGTATTTCTTCGGGCTCGGGGCCGACGGGTCGAACTCGGCGCGGCCGTAGACGAAGAACTCGACGCCGGGGGCGCCGTGGGCGCTGGCAAAGCGCGTGTGATTGGCCGCACCCTCGTCGCCGAAGGCCGGCACCGGCGGCAGCGCGTCATGCACCACGAAGCGGCTCGAATCGGCGAAAATGGCGCGCAGGATGCGCGTGGCCTGCACGTACTCTTCCGAGCGGTGCAGCTTGTTGTTCAGGTTGGCCGGCGTGAAGTGCACGCGCGCATCCAGCGTGTCGCTCGACGGGCTGACGGTGGCCGCGTTGGCGGTCCACATCGGCGCGGCCGAATAGGCACAGGCCAGGATCACCGGCGCTTCGCGCCAGGCGCGCGCCAGCACGTCGGCATCGGTTCCGGAAAAGCCGATGCGGCGCAGCAGGCGGAAGTTGGGACGCGCCTGCGGCGGCATCACCGCCTGGGCAAAGCCGCGCGCCGCCAGCTCGCGCATCTTGGCCAGGCCCTGCAAGGCGGCCTGGCGCGGGTTGGAGGCGCTCCGCACGTTGCTGAACGAAGCGACGTTGCCGAACGAAAGGCCGGCGTAGTTGTGGGATGGGCCGACGAGGCCGTCGAAGTTGTATTCGCGAGCGATACGCATAGTTTAAAAGGTCAGGCCCGGCGACAGCTTGGCCGGCAGTTCGAGTTCCGCCGTCTCGATCGAGGCGACCGGGTAGGCGCAGTAATCGGCGGCGTAATAGGCGCTCGGGCGATGGTTGCCCGACTTGCCGACGCCGCCAAACGGGGCCGAGCTGGCCGCGCCGGTGGTCGGGCGGTTCCAGTTGACGATGCCGGCGCGAGCGCGCACCGAGAAGCGCTTCCACAGCGCTTCCGACGGCGACAGCAGCGCCGCGGCCAGGCCGTACTCGGTGGCGTTGGCTACGCGCAGGGCTTCATCGAAATCCTTTACGCGGATCACCTGCAACAGCGGGCCGAACCACTCTTCGTCCGGGATGCCTTGCGCGTCGGTGGTGTCGACGATGCCGGCCGTGACGAAGCCTGCGTTCGGGTCGAGCTGCTTCATCGGCAACAGCACCTTGCCGCCTTTCGCGGCCATGTCGGCCTGCGCCTGCACCAGGCGGGCGGCGACGGCTGCGGAGACTACAGGTCCCATGAAGGGCTGCGGCTCGGCCTTCGACGGGCCCACCTGCAGGGTCGATGCGACCTGCACCAGGCGCTCGAGGAAGGCCTGGGCCTGCGGCGAATCCTGGATGATCAGGCGGCGCGCGCAGGTGCAGCGCTGGCCGGCCGAGATAAAGGCCGACATCACGGCGTGGTGCACGGCGGCGTCGAGCAGCTTCGGATCGCTCGGGATATCCCATACCACCAGCGGGTTGTTGCCGCCCATTTCCAGCGCCAGCATCTTGCCCGGCTTGCCGCCGAACTGCTTGTGCAGGGCCATGCCGGTCTGGCTGCTGCCGGTGAACAGGATGCCGTCGATATCCGGCTGCTGGCCGAGGGCCACGCCGGTGTCGCGGCCGCCGTTGACCAGGTTCAGCACGCCCTTGGGCAGGCCGGCCTGCTCCCACAGCTGCACGGTTTTCACGGCGGTGCGCGGCGCATATTCGCTCGGCTTGAACACCACGGTGTTCCCGGCGATCAGGGCCGGCACGATGTGGCCGTTCGGCAGGTGGCCGGGGAAGTTATACGGGCCATAGACGGCGAACACGCCGTGCGGGCGGTGGCGCAGCACGGCATTGCCGTCGGCGACCTTGGAAGCAAGCTCGCCGGTGCGGGCACCATAGGACTGGACCGAGATGTCGATCTTGTTCGCCATGGTCGTCACTTCGGTACGCGCTTCCCACAGCGGCTTGCCCACTTCTTCGGCGATGATGGACGCCAGTTCCTCGCTGTGCTCCTTGAGCAGGTCGCGAAAGCGGGTGCAGATGGCGATGCGTTCTTCCAGCGGCGTCAGGGCCCAGGCTTCGAAGGCATCGCGGGCCGCCGTGGCTGCGCGCGCAACGTCTTCCTCAGTGGAGGCATTGCTGGTCCAGGTCTGCTTGCCGGTCGACGGATCGATGGTGGCCAGCTCCGGGCCGCTGCCGGCGAGCCACTCGCCGCCGATGTAGTTCGAGAGATTAGGCATTCGCGTTCTTCCTTGTGTTGAGGGGCAGCGTGCGTACTTCGTCGCCCGCCTGCACGTGCAGCTGCGACAGCTCCTGGGCCGACAGTGCGATGCGGGCGGCGCCGGGCACGCCGCGGGTCAGGATCATGCGGAAATCGGTCAGTTTGGTGTTCGACACCAGCAGGTGCTCGGTTTCGCCCTCGCCGTGTCCTTCTTCGGCGATAGCCAAGACGCTGTCGCGCACTGCGCGCAGCTCGGACACGCGGCCCTGCAGCACCGGGCCGGCGTCGAAAATGTCGACGTAGCCTTCGTAGTGCATGCCCTCGTTTTCCAACAGCTTGCGCGCCGGCTGGGTCGAGGTGTGGACCTTGCCGATCACTTCGCGCGCCGACTCCGGCAGGTAGTCGACGTACAGCGGCTGGCGCGGCATCAGTTCGGCGATGAAGGACTTCTTGCCGATCGCGGTCAGGCCGTCGACGTGGTCGAAATCCATCTTGAAGAAGTGACGGCCCAGGCCTTCATAGAAGGGCGATACGCCGTTCTCGTCCTGGAAGCCGCGCATCTCGGCGATGATCTTCTCGGTGAACAGCTGCTGGAACTGGGCGATGAACAGGAAGCGGCTCTTGGAGAGCCACTTGCCGTTGAAGCCGGCGCGGTACTGGGGCAGCAGGAACAGCGAGCACAGTTCGGAGGCACCGGTCAGGTCGTTCGACAGGTACAGGGTCTCCATGCGCGTGAACACGTTCAGTTCGCGGCTGCAGTGCACCAGGGTGCCGATGCGGTAGTTGTAGAACGGCTCGGTGAGGCCGACCGCGCCCTTGATCGCGCACACGCCGGCGATACTGCGGTCGCCCGTGTGCTCGAGCACGAACATGTAGTCGCGCTGCTCGGGCGGGATGCTTTCGTCGAACGAAGCCACCGCGGTGGCGACGCGGTCGCCCAGCATCTTGCGGTCGGGTTTCAGCGTGGTCATGCCGCTGCCGGCCTGGCGCGCCATCTCGATCAGGGCGTCCAGGTCGTCGGTTTTTACTGCACGGATTACGAGCATCGGTTCCTCTCTCAGATGCGCACGCAGGTAACGCTGTCGCCGGCGGACACGCCCAGCGCTTGCTGGGCGTCGCGCGACAGGCAGATGGCCTGCGCCGAATCGACCGGCGGACAGGACGTGATGACGGCGCGGAAGTTCGCTTCGCTGGTGGCCACCGCATACGTGACCAGCTCGTCGGAACCGGCGGCGCGGCCGGCGTTCTCGACCTGGCGCAACTGCGACGCGCAGACGGAGCGCAGCGCGTTCTTGTGGGCCTGCAGGATCGGGCCGCCATCGAAAATGTCGATGTACTCGTCGGCCTCGAAGCCTTCTTCCGTCAGCAGGTTGAAGGCCAGCTGGCCGCTCGGGTGGATCTGGCCGAGCGCTGCCTGGGCGTCGCCCGGCAGCAGCGGCACGTAGACCGGGTAGTGCGGCATCAGCTCGACGATCAGGGTGCGGTTGCGGGCGCCGTCGATGACGCGCTCGGCGTCGAGGAAGTCCATCTTGAAGAACTTGCGGCCCAGCGCGTTCCAGAACGGCGACTGGCCCTCGCCATCGGTGACACCGGCCAGCGGCACGAAGAAGCGGTCGCCGAAGCGCTGCGGCGCCAGCACGGCGTACAGCAGGCGCGCGCGCGACAGCAGCGCGGCTTCGAGGCCGGCGCTGTCGCGGTTGCGGATGTAGAAGCCCGACAGGTGCGAATACGCGGTCAGTTCCGAGCACAGGGTCAGCGCGTGCACGCTGTGGCTGATGTTCAGGTCGCGCGACACCTGCTGGATCACGTCGTTGCGGAAGGCGAAATAGGTGCCGTTCGAGCCGGCCGAGGCGTGGATCGACGAGGTGCCGACCACCTCATGCGTGCGCAGGTCTTCCAGCACGAACTGGTAGGACTCCTCGCTCGGGATGTCGACGTGGGCGGCGAACGAGGCGATCGAGCGCTCGACCGCCGCGACGATGGCCTCGCGCGTGCGCGGCAGCGTGTGCACGCCGGGGATCGACACCGCCCCCAGTGCCTCGAGGGCGCCGATATCTCCGCGCTCTACCGGACGAACTACATACATGCGAACTCCCTAAGATGGAGCAAACGGTTCAACTCAAAACGGCAAAGCCGGCCGCACCCGAAGGATTGGCCGGCCGCAGGCAGGCTGGGGATCAGCCCGCGATGAAGGCTTCGACGGCTTCGCGCATCAGGCGGTCGGCTTGCGCGATCTGCTCGTCCGACACGATCAGCGCCGGCGCCAGGCGCACCACGTCCGGACCGGCGATCAGCAGCATCAGGCCGAGCTTTTCGCAGACCTTGGTGTAGTCCTTGGAACGGCCCTTGTATTCGCCGGCCATCGGCAGGCCGATCAGGAGGCCCTGGCCGCGCGGCTTGCCGAACAGCTGCGGGTACTCGCCGGCCAGCTTTTCGAGGTTGGCGAAGATCTTGCTGCTCGCTTCCTTCACGCGCGCCAGGAAGCTTGGCTGGTTGATGGTCTCGACCACCTTCAGGCCGACGGTGGCCGCCAGCGGGTTGCCGCCATAGGTGGTGCCGTGCGAGCCGACGTTGAAGTGCTTGCCGATTTCCTCGGTGGTCAGCATGGCGCCGATCGGGTAGCCGTTGCCCAGGGCCTTGGCCGAGGTCAGGATGTCCGGGGTGACGCCGGTATCCATGTAGGCGTAGAAGGCGCCGGTACGGCCCACGCCCGACTGCACTTCGTCGAACACCAGCAGGGCGCCGGTCTGGTCGCAGAGTTCGCGCAGCGCCTTCAGGAAGGCGTGGTCGCCCGGGATCACGCCGCCTTCGCCCTGGATCGGCTCGACGATCACGGCCGCGACGTCATCTAGGATGGCGGCGCGCGCGGCTTCGATGTCGTTGTACGGGATGTGGTTGATTTCCTGCGGCAGCGGCTCGAAGCCTTCGGTGTACTTCGGCTGGCCGCCCACCGAAACGGTGAACAGGGTGCGGCCGTGGAAGGACGACAGGAAGGACACGATGCGCGACTTGTGCGGACCGAACTTGGTGTGGGCGTACTTGCGAGCCAGCTTCAGGGCTGCTTCGTTGGCTTCGGCGCCCGAGTTGCAGAAGAAGGCGCGGTCGGCGAAGGTGGCTTCGGTCAGGGCCAGGCCCAGGCGCAGCACCGGCTCGTTGGTGTAGCCGTTACCCAGGTGCCAGACCTTGTTGGCCTGCTCGGTCAGGGCAGCGACGATCTGCGGATTGCAGTGGCCCAGGCTGGAGACGGCGATGCCCGAGGTGAAGTCCAGATACTGCTTGCCTTCCTGGTCCCACAGGTCCAGGCCCGCGGCGCGCACCGGCACCATCGCGGCCGGGGCGTAGGTCGGGACGAGGACTTCGTCGAAGGTCTGCCGAGTGACAGGCCGCGTGGTGACACCCGAATCAAGCTTTGCGTTCATGGCTTCTTCCTCATCTATAAGTCGGTTGTGCAGGGCGAAACGCCGCGCAGGATCGAGCCATTATAGAAACGCTACCTGACAAGTTCTTGCAGAAGTGCGACAGCCATTTTCATTTTTGGTCGGGGGAAACGTGCACGCGCCGCACGGGCGTACGGCGCAGGAGGCCAGGCATGCTTGTCATTATCACCACATCAGCAGAAAGCGGCGGGAGCGAGGCCTCCCGCCGCCGCCGCTTCAGCGGGCGGGAGCGCCCAGTACCAGGCGGGCGTCCGCACGGGCATGGCGCGCCGGCGCCACTGATGTGCCGAGCTTGAACACCGCGAGCGCAGTGGCCAGGTGGGATGTCTGCTCGGTCAGCGATTCGGCTGCGGCCGACGCTTCCTCGACCAGGGCCGCGTTCTGCTGGGTCATCTGGTCCACGCTGCCGATCGCGCCGCCGATCTGTTCGATGCCGCTGCGCTGGCGCTGGCCCGCTTCGCTGATCTCGGCCATGATCGTCTGCACCTTGCTCACCGCAGCGACGATCTGGTCCATCGTGGCGCCGGCCTCGTCGACCAGCGCGGTGCCCGCATCGACCTTTGCCACCGAATCGCCGATCAGCTCCTTGATTTCCCGGGCGGCCGCCGCGCTGCGCTGGGCCAGGTTGCGCACCTCGCTTGCCACCACCGCAAAGCCACGTCCCTGCTCGCCTGCGCGCGCCGCTTCCACCGCCGCATTCAGCGCCAGGATATTGGTCTGGAACGCGATGCCATCGATCACCGAGATGATCTCGACGATCTTGCGGGACGAGGCATTGATGGCGCCCATGGTGCTCACGACGCTGCCCACCACTTCGCCGCCGCGCAGCGCAATGCCGCTGGCTTCGACGACCAGCGCATTGGCCTCGTCGGCATTGTCCGCATTGGTACGCACGGTCTCGGTGAGCGATTCCATGGCGCGCGTGGTGTTCTCCACGCTGCCGGCCTGGGCTTCGGTCCGGCTGGCCAGGTCGGCATTACCGCTGGCGATCTCGCTGCTGGCGACGGCAATGGTGTCGGCCGACTCCTTGATGCCGGCCACCATGCCGGCCAGGCGCTCGCGCATGTCGCGCAGTGCAGCCAGCAGGCTTTGCTGGTCGCCGGCGTCGGTCCGGATCTCCATCGACAGGTCGCCGGCCGCCACGGCGCGGGTGATGTCGCGCGCATATTCCGGCTCGCCGCCCAGCTGCTGCCAGATGGTGCGCACCACGAACCACGACACCAGCGCCAGTGCGCCGACCACCAGCAGGGCGGCGCCGACCATGGCGATCAGCACGCTCCGGACACTGTCCGCGCTGCGCGCAATGCCGGCCTTGAACTGGCGCTGGGCGCTCTCGCCGAAACGGGCCACATCCTTGTTCAGGGCAGCCAGTCCGTCCTGCATGCGCGCCACGGTGGCCTGGGGGTCGCCCTGCTCCAGCTCGAGCATGATCTTGGTGGCCGACAGGGCCGGGGCATAGTAGGCGTCGAAGGACTTCGCCAGACCCTGGCCGGTGGCGGCCATGCCTTCGAGTTGTGCGAGCGCGGCGATGCGGGCGCGTACCTTGGCGGCCTGCGCATCGAACTGGGCGATACGCGCCTTGTCGCCTTCGGCGACAGCGTCGCGCAGGCCGTTGGTGATGGCTTCGATATCGGCCGGCAGCGCCTTGGCCGTATCGAGCACGGGATAATCGGTGTCTTCGGTGGTATGGATGGAATCCAGGGCACCCGTCGCGAAGCTGGCACTTGCCGCGACTCCAAGTCCAAAGATGATGGCCGAGATGACCGGCAATGCCCAGATCCTGCGCTTGATGCTCATGTGTTCGCTTCCTGAAATGCCGCCCAGCCCGCGGCGAACCGGGGGCTGGGCGGACTAGCCGCTGGCTAGGGGTGGATTACGGAGCCGTATAGACAGCCTTGACGCTGCCGTCCAGTGCGCTCTTCTCGATATAGCCGATGAGTTTCGGGTCGGCGGCGACGGCCTTCTTGACGGCGGCGCTGTCGCCGACTTCCTTCGGCATCGTGGCTTTGCCGGTGAACACCAGCTTCGACCACAGCGACTTCACCTGGGCCGGTTCACGCTCGGTCACCTTCTTGTAGAACTCGCCGCGGACGGCGGCGCCTTCCGACTGGTCAACCGGCGTCAGGGCGCCCTGCTTGCCGAGAAAGACCTGTGCGACCTGGTCCTTGCTCATCGTTGCCTCGGCGGCCTTCGGGTTGACGATCACGACGACTTCGGCCATGGCCGGCAGGGCCAGCGCGAAGCTGAGGGCGGCGATACTTGCCTGAATCACTTGTTTCATTGGGTGCTCCTTAGAAGACGAAGTCGACAGCGACGGTGCCGACCAGCACCGGGCCCTTGAAGCCCGGTTGCGCCTGCACGAACAGGCCTTTGCCTTGCGGCTTGATGCGGTCGACCTGGAACTTGATGTCGGCTGAGCTGGCGAAGTCCCAGCGCAGGCCCAGCGTGTCGGTGGACTGCGACTGGCCGAGTGCATTCGCGCGCAGGCTGTCCACGGTGCCGCGCAGCGAACGCACGGTCGGGGTGCAGGCCGCGGCGGCGCCGGTGGCACAAGCGGTCGGCAAGGTATTGACGAAGCTGCTCTTCGACGACAGCTTGGCGTGGGTGTAGTAAGGCAGCAGCTTGCCGATGCGGTAGCCGGCCATCGCGTACCAGGAGTCGGTGGCATCCGAAATGCCCGGCAGCTTGCGCTTGGCGTATTCGGTCTGGGCGACGATGTTGTTCCAGTCCATGCTCAGGCCGACCGAGGTAAAGGTGCCCTTCTTTTTCTTGTTCTCGACCAGGCGCGCGATGTCGTTCAGCTGGCTGATCCTGAAGGTGTTGCCGGCGTTGTCGAAGGTCGAGACCAGGGTGTTGAGCGAGGCGGAATCGTCAATGGTCACCTTGGCTTCGGTGCGGCCGAAACGCAGGGTGAAGGGGCCACGCTCGGCGCTCAGGTTGAGCGCGCGCACGTCGCTGGCATCCGCGTGTGCGCCGCCGGTGATGGTCGCCTTGCTGCGGCCAGCCGCGAGCTGGGCGGTGAAGGTCGTGCCGGCGAATTCCTGGGCCCAGGTCAGGTCGACACCGTCGACGCTGTTGAGCGGCACCTGCGAATACACTTCCGAAGGCGGACGGACGAAGGTGTTGGCGTAGCCGACATTGCGGTAGTCCGAAATCATGAAAGCCGGCAGGCCCATGCGGCCGGCGCGCACGCTCAGCTGGTCAGACAGCTTGAACTTGGCAAAGGCCCAGCTCAGTTCGGCGCCGAAGTTGTCTTCGCCGTCCTTGCGCACCAGGCCCTGGCCGGTCAGCGACAGCCAGTCGTTGACCGCGTAGTCGGCCTGCAGGCCGAGGTTCGAGTCGACGCCGGTACGCGGATCCTTGCGAACGCCGCTGGACTGATTCGGGCGGGCGAACTCGGCCTTGTCTTCATCCGAGACGGTCAGGGCGCCGGTACCGAAGCCGCTGATACGGGCGCCGGAGGTCTGGGCATGGGCGGACGCGATGGCTAAGGGCAGGACCAGCGCGGCGAAAATGGTATTTTTTTTCATGTTTCGATCTGCATTCAGGTTGAGAGAGTTGCTCGGCAAATCCCGGACAAGATGGAAATTGACGGATTTGCTGATATAAATTGTAGTGATGCATTATTTATTTCCCTAGAACAAAATTCCTAAATGCTTGATGTAAATCAAAATTCATGAACAAGCTGTTGTTCTGAAAACACGCATTGTCAAATGTGTCGTCAAATCCGTTAATTTTTCTGGAAATGTGACAGTTCAGCCTGAACATGGCAGCTGCCATGACAAGCAATAAAAGGTTGGAAATGGAACAGTGCCGCACGTACGATCGTGCGGGGTCGGGCGCCTTATTCGGCCAGGCGGCGCCGGCGCTCTTCGCGGGGTGTGTTGCCGAACAGTGCGCCGAAAGCTGTCGAGAAGTGCGATCCCGAGGAGAATCCACACATCAGCCCAACCTGCACGATCGAATGATTGGTGTCGCGCAGCAGTTTGCGTCCACGCTGCAGGCGCAGTTCGAGGTAGTAGCGCGATGGCAGGCTGCCGAGGTATTGCTTGAACAGGCGCTCCAGCTGGCGCCGCGAAATCCCGGCCAGGCCGGCGATCTCGTCGGTGGACAGGGGTTCTTCGATGTTGGCTTCCATCAGGGCCACTGCCTCGGTCAGCTTCGGCTGCAGGGTGCCGAACCTGGCCTGCAGCGCCACCCGCTGGCGCTCGTCCTTGCCGCGCACCCGGTCCACGCACAGGATTTCCTTCACCTGCGCCTGGACCGTGGCGCCGAAGATCGTCTCGACCAGGGTCAGGGCGAAGTCGATGCTGGCCGCACCGCCGCAGCAGGTCAGGCGGTTGCGGTCGAATTCGTAGAGGTTGGGGGTGAACAGGGCCTGCTCGGCCAGCGCGTTGGTGTCCGGATACAGCGCCCAGGGCAGCGCGGTGCGCACGCCGTGCAGCGCGCCGGCGTCGGCCAGCCACAAGACGCCGGCGCCGACCCCGCCCCAGAACGGCGCCGCGCGGCAGCGCTCGACCAGGGCGCGGCAGTTGGCGGGCTTCAGGGCGGCCTCGGCCTCGTCCGCCACCAGCAGCACCAGGTGCCAGTGACGACCGGCGTCGGCGCTGAACTTGTCGGGGCTGCGCACGTCGACGTGCAGCAGCTCCGGGCCCAGCAGCTTGGCCGCGAGGCGCAGCGGCTGGACCAGGCCGGACCAGGTCAGCATGTCCGGCTCGCCCGCATTCACCAGCAGCACACGCAGCGGCCGTTCCTGTGCCAGTTGGGACAGGTCAGCAGGCTGCATCGGGGCGGATTCGGGCGGGTCGCATGGCCCGACATCATACCGGAGAACATCGGAGACCATTTCCCGCCGTTCCGTCCGCCGCACATGCCGATCCGGCAAAACCGCGGTGGCCAGCTATAATCCTGCCCCATGGGGGAACGATATTTAAAGAGTGTCCGGCTGCTGGCCGAGTGCATGCAAGGCTTCGAGCGTTTTTCCGGCGAGTCCGTGCGCCAGCACGGCTTGACGCACGCGCAGTTCGATATCATTGCCACGCTGGGCAACACGCCCGGCATGAGCTACAAGGAACTCGGCGAGCGCACCCTGATCACCAAGGGCACGCTCACCGGCGTGATCGAACGGCTGGAGCAGAAAGGCCTGGTGCTGCGCGAACAGAGCAGCGACGACAAGCGCTCCTTCTTCGTGCGCTTGAGCCCCGCGGGCGAAGGGGTGTTCGCCGATGTGTTCCCGAAGGTGGTCGCGCACGGCAAGCAATTGTTCGCACAGTATGGCGAGGCCGACTTCGACGCGCTGGAAAGCGTGCTGCGCAGATTGCGTGACCAGATCGCCGCCGGCGTTCCTCCCCACTCTCCACAAGCAAAGGAATTGCCTTGAAAACATCCCTGATCGAAGGCAAAAAGCCTGCCCATTTTGACAAGCACATCATCGGCAACATCCTGCTGGACATCGCTCCGCTGGACGAAGTCAGGCAGGAAGCCATGCTGATCGGCGTGCGCAACGAAGCCGGCGAGATCTACCGCCTCATCGGCGCGACCAAGCTCAACAGCTTCATGAACGCGACCGAAGAGCTGCTCGACCTCGGCCTGGTCGACGAACTGCAGGATACCGAAGAACAAAGGGAAGGCTGCGACGCCATCTTCGGCGAAGCCTAAAATAGCCCCTAAGCAACTTCCGCATTGCCGGACGTGGCGATAGGGGTATAATTTTTGGATGGACCGACTCACTGCCCTCAAGAGCATCGCCGCCGAGGCAAGCCGTGGCGAACTCAGCTTTCCAACGAACGTCGACGCGACGCTCAAGCTGCAGCGCGCGCTGGGCGAGCCCGACTGCCATACCGAGATGGCGGCGCGCCTGGTGCAGGCCGAGCCCCTGCTGGCGGCGCGCACCGTGGCGATCGCCAACTCGGTGGCCTACAACCGCGCCGGCCACGACGTCACCAACGTCCGCGCGGCCGTGCAGCGGGTCGGTTTCCGCACCCTCGGGGCGCTGGCCGCTTCCGTCATCGTGCGCCAGCTGGCCAGCGAAATCGCAGACCCCGACCTGCGCGCCAAGGCCGACGCCCTGTGGATCCACTCGGCCCACGTGGCCGCGCTGGCCCAGGTGATCGCGCGCCGCGTCTCCTTTGTCGACCCGGAAACCGCGATGTTCGCGGGCATCGTGCACGAGGTCGGCGGCTTCTACCTGCTCTCGCGCGCCGAGGAATTCCCTGGCCTGGCGGACGACTGCGCCGAGGAATGGATCGAACATGGCCAGGTGGCGATCGGCCGCGGCGTGCTGCTCAAGCTGGGCGTGCCGGTGCCGGTGATGGGCGCCATCGAGGCGCTGTGGAACGGCATGCGCGCGCTGCCGCCGGAAACCCTGGGCGACACCCTGCTGCTGGCCAAGGATCTGGCCCCCTTCCCTTCTCCGCTGCGCATCCGCCCTGGCGCCAGCACGCTCGACTCGGCCGCCACCATCGACTTCACCATCGGCGAAGGCACCCTGGCCCAAGTGCTGGCGGAATCGGCCGACGAAGTAAAGAGCCTGACCACCGCCCTGCTCTAGCGTGACCATTTGACCAACAGGTCAAAAAAAATGCCCGCTCGATGGGAGCGGGCAAAGTCCAAAACTAGGGATGTCCTGAAAGAGACGCTTTCACTATAGGGGTTCGATGAGCCTGCTTCGGTGCGCTGACTCACACAAAGCGCAATGCCGGGATATTTTCGCGGAGGCGAAAAAAAACCCGCTCGGTGAGGAGCGGGTGAAGTCCAAAACTAGGGATGTCCTGAAAGAGACGGTTCCACTATAGGGCCTGCGCCGGGTGCGCTCCGTGCGCTGATTCACTTACAGCATTCTCTTCCTGATCTTTTTTTGGCCCCGTACGATACCCGGGGTATCGGGCCATGCTACCGCCGGCGCTTGTCCTTGGCGGTGCGGGGCAGCTCGGGGCAAGCTGCAGGTCCGACAACTTTCTCCAATCCGCACATGCATCCTTCGCGCCGCCGCTTCCTCGTCCAGGCCATGGCCGGGGCTGGCCTCTTGAGCCTGTCGCCGCTACCGGCCGTGGCCGCGCCCGGCATCCTGATCCCGAATGTCACCGGGCTGTACCCGGTGGAAGTGGCGCGCGTCGCGGCGCCTGCCTCGACCGAGGAGGTGGCGCAGGCCGTGCGCGACTGGCCGGGACGGATCGCAGTCGGCGGCGGTCGCTACAGCATGGGCAGCCAGGTCGCGATCCGGGGCGGACTGCACCTCGACATGCGTGGCATGAACCGGCTCCTGCTCCTCGATCCGCAGGCGAAGACAGCCCGGGTCCAGGCCGGGATGCGCTGGCGCGAGCTGCAGGACGCGCTCGATCCGCTCGGCCTGGCCGTGCACACCATGCAGAGCTTTGCGAATTTCACTGTCGGCGGCGCGGTCTCCGTGAACGCACACGGACGCTATGTCGGCAACGGGCCGGTGGTGAATTCGGTCCGCGCGCTGCAGCTGGTGCTGGCGGACGGTTCGGTGGTGGAAGCGACGCGCAGCCGGAATGCCGAGCTGTTTCGTGCGGCCGTGGGTGGCTATGGCGCCGTCGGCATCATCACCGAAGTGGAACTCGACCTGGCCCGCAACACCCGCATCGAACGCCAGGTCGAGGAGGTTTCGCTGGACGACTATCCCGCCTGGTTCCGGCGCATGGCCGATCAAGGCGACTGCGTCTTCCACAACGCCGACCTGCTGCCGCCGCTGTTCGATGCGCCGGTGGCGGTGTCCTGGCGCCGCAGCACGAAGGCGCTGACGGAAACCGCCCGCCTGGTGCCGCGCGGCCAGTCCTACGGGCTGGAACAGAACGCGCTGTTCGCCATGACTGAGCTGCCGCGCGGCGACCTGCTGCGCAGTAAACTGATCCATCCGCTGCTGCTGGCGCGCCCGGCCGTGAAGTGGCGCAACCACGAAGCCAGCCTCGACGTCGGAGAGCTGGAACCGCGCACCCGCAGCATCTCGACCTATGTGCTGCAGGAATATTTCATCCCGGTGCGGCACTTCGCCGCCTATGCGCGTGCGATGGCGGCCGTGATCCGCAAGCACGGAGCCCGGGTCTTGAACGTGTCGGTGCGCCATTCCCCGGCCGATAGCACTGCGCTGCTGCCATGGGCGAAGGAAGAGGTGTTTTCCTTCGTTGTCTATTACAAGCAGCGCACCCACGCCGAGGCGCAACGCCGCGCCGGCGACTGGACCCGCGAGATGATCGAGACCGCCCTGGCCTTCGGCGGCCGCTACTACCTGCCCTACCAGCTGCATGCCACCCGCAGCCAGTTCGAACGTGCCTACCCGGAAGCACAGCAATTGCGGGAAATCAAACGCAGGGTCGACCCAGGCGGGCGCTTGTCCAATGCATTGTGGGCAGCCTACCTCCAGCCGTGAATCGGGCAAAAAAAAACCCGCTCCGGTTGGGGAGCGGGTGAAGTCCAAAACTAGGGATGTCCTGAAAGAGACAGGTCCACTATAGGAGTCGGGCCCAGCCTACTCTGTGCGTTACCACACATAAACAGCCAAATTGTCACATTCCTTGATCTGGATGTAAAAAATGCCGCCACGGCAGGGGCCGGGCGGCATTTTTTGACACGGTCGGGTTTCAGACCACGGCGCCGTCGGTCTCGTCTTTTTCCTTGATCGGCTTGATCAGGTCTTCGCGCTTGACGCCCAGCCACATGGCCAGGGCCGCGGCGACGAACACCGAGGAATAAATACCGAAGCAAATGCCGATGGTCAGCGCCATGGCGAAATAATGCAGCGCGTGGCCGCCGAAGAACAGCATCGACAGCACCATCATCTGGGTCGAACCGTGGGTGATGATGGTACGCGAGATGGTGCTGGTGATCGCATGGTCGATCACCTGCTCCACGCTCATCTTGCGCTGCTTGCGGAACATTTCACGGATTCGGTCGAAGATGACGACCGATTCGTTGACTGAGTAGCCCAGCACCGCCAGGATCGCCGCCAGCACCGTCAGCGAGAATTCCCACTCGAAGAAGGCGAAGAAGCCCAGGATGATGACCACGTCGTGCAGGTTCGCGATGATGGCCGAGACGGCGAATTTCCATTCGAAGCGCACCGCCAGGTAGACGACCACACCGATGATCACCATCAGCAGGGCGTTCAGGCCGTTCTGGGCCAGCTCGTCGCCGACCGCTGCGCCGACGGCTTCGACGCGCTGCAGGCTCACCAGTTCCTGGCCGGCCGCGCTGACGCAGCTGGTGCGGTTGACCTGCTGGCCCTTGTCGGTGGTCACCTGGGTGACCTTCGGCGTGCCCTGCTCCGAGGCGCAGACGGCGTTGAAGGCGCGGGTCGAGGTGCCGGCCGCGGCCTGGCCTTCGACGATCGGCAGGCGCAGCAGCACGCTCTGGGCGGTGCCGAAGCTGGTCACCTCAGGCGCCTCGAAGCCGTTTGCACGCAGCGTGGTGCGGATCTTTTCCTGGTCGGCGGCGTGCGGATACTGCAGTTCCATCACGGTGCCGCCGGTGAACTCGACCGAGAAATGCAGGCCCTTGGTCACCAGGAAGAACACCGCCGCCAGGAAGGTCACCACCGAGATCGCATTGAGGATCAGGGCGTGACGCATGAACGGGATGTCCCGTTTGATCTTGAAAAATTCCATCTTTATTCCTGAGTCGCTTGTTGCTGATTAGGCGTAAAACCTTCTTTCCAGACCGTGCCGATCGAGATGTGGCTCAGCTTCTTCTTGCGGCCGTACCAGAGGTTGATCAGGCCACGGGCCACGAACACGGCCGAGAACATCGAGGTCAGGATGCCCAGGCAGTGCACCACGGCGAAGCCGCGGATCGCACCGGAACCGAAGATCAGGAGCGCCAGGCCGACGATCAGGGTGGTGACGTTGGAGTCGAAAATCGTGTCCCAGGCGTGCTTGAAGCCGGCGTTGATCGCCACCTGCGGCGCCGCGCCCGCGCGCAATTCCTCTCGGATGCGCTCGTTGATCAGGACGTTGGCGTCAATCGCCATACCGAGCGCCAGCGCGATTGCCGCGATACCCGGCAGGGTCAGTGTGATCTGCATCAGCGACAGCAGCGCCAGCAGGAACAGCACGTTGGCCGCCAGCGCCAGTGCGCTGAAGAAGCCGACCAGGTGGTAGTAGAGGATCATGAAGACCGCGATCGCCACGAAGCCCCAGACGGTCGAGTGCAGGCCGCGCGAGATGTTCTCGGCGCCCAGCTGCGGGCCGATCACGCGTTCCTCGATGAATTCCATCGGCGCCGACAGCGCGCCCGAGCGCAGCAGCAGCGCCAGCTCGTTGGCGTCTTCCGAGGTGCCCATGTTGGTGATCTGGAAGGTCGAACCCAGTTCGCTCTGGATGGTCGGGGCCGACAGTACGCTGTACTTGCCTTTTTCCTTCAGCAGGATCGCCATACGCTTGCCGACGTTGTCGCGGGTAGCCTGGCGGATGCGGCGGCCGCCGTCGCCGTTCAGGTCGAGGGAAACGGCCGGCTGCTGGTTCTGGTCGAAGCTGGCGACGGCGCTCGAGATGTAGTCGCCGGTCAGGATGATGTCCTTCGACACCACGACCGGGGCGCCGCGGCCTTCGGTGAACAGTTCCGAGTTCAGCGGGATGGCAGCGGTCAGCTCGGTGCCCGGGGTCACGGTCGAATCGACCATGCGCAGTTCGAGGGTGGCGGTGCGGCCGATGATGTCCTTGGCGCGCGCCACGTCCTGCACGCCCGGCAGCTGGACGATGATGCGGTCGGCGCCCTGCTGCTGGATCAGCGGCTCGGTGGTGCCCAGTTCATTGATACGCTTGGACAGGGTGGCGATGTTCTGCTTGACGCCGTCTTCCACGGTGCGCTTGAGCGCGTCCGGCTTGAGGGTGACGACCAGCTTCATCTCGGTGCCGTCGGCGGTCTCGGCAAACGCCAGGTCCTGGTATTGCGAAGCCAGCGCGCTGCGGCCCGCGGCGCGGGTCTGGGCGTCGCGGAAGCGCACTTCGATGCTGTCGCCAACGCGCTCGATGCCGGCGTGGCGGATGTTCTTGTCGCGCAGCTGGCTGCGCACGGCAGCCTGCACGCCCTTCACCTTGGTGTCGAGCACGGCCTTGCCGTCGACCTGCAGCAGGAAGTGGACGCCGCCACGCAGGTCCAGGCCCAGGTTCATCGGCTTGGCGCCGATTTTTTCCATCCAGGTCGGGGTGTTCTTCACCAGGTTGACGGTGACGATGTAATCGGGATTTTCGCGGTCGCGGTTGAGGTCGCGTTCGAGCGCCAGCTTGGCCTTGAACTGGGCGTCGGTGCTGGCGAAACGGGCGCGCACCGAGGTGCTGTTGCCGGTGCCTTCGAGGCCGACCGCGGTGGCCGGAACACCGTTGCGCTTGAGCGCATCTTCGACCAGGCCGACGGTGGCGCTGGTGATATTGACCGTCGACTTACCGGTGGTGACCTGCAGTGCCGGCGACTCGCCGAAGTAGTTCGGCGCCGTGTACAGCGCGCCCAGCAGGAGCGCGACGGCGATCAGTAGATATTTCCAGACGGGGTAGCGATTCATAGTGTTCCAGCGTTCAATGTTAGGCACGGTGCGGCCCGGGGGCCGCGTGTGCTTACTGGCTTACAGGGCCTTCAGGGTGCCTTTCGGGAGCAGCGTCACCACTGCATTCTTCTGGACCACGATCTCGGTGCCGGTAGCGATTTCCAGCGTCACGTAGGTGTCGGCCACCTTGACCACGCGGCCGAGGATGCCGCCGGCAGTCGCCACTTCGTCGCCCTTGGTCAACGCATCCATCATCGCCTTCAGCTCGCGCTGGCGCTTTTGCTGAGGACGGATCATGAGGAAGTACATGACCACGAACATCAGGATCAGCGGCAGGAAAGTAGTCAGGCTACCCATCAGGCCAGGATCGGCTGCGGCGGTGGTTTGCGCGTACGCGTTGGAAATGAACACAAGGACTCCGATTGTGAGGATTAAAAAATAAGCGGTGTATTCTAGCACCGGCCATGGGGCCGGGGACAATCTGGGGGTATGTAGGTTTGCAATTCTGGATTGCAAGATGTTGCAGGAAAAATAATCGAAGGTAGCTGCTCTTCAAAGTAAATTGGGTTCCCGCCTTCGCGGGAAGTCGTAGGCGCCGGGGGCGCGTACGACGAATCAAGTGCAGTCGCAGAGAACATAGTCCCATTTGACCACGTACCTCAGCACGTCGTTCCCGCCACTGGCGGCAACGACTTCCCGCGCAGGCGGGAACCCAAGTTTCCCAGCTCAGCAGTTAGCGCTCGCTTACACTATAAGCCGCTCACACCCCGCGCGACCGATCCGCCCTGAACTGAATCCTGAACTCATTGAACCGGTCCGCATCGATCGCATCCCGCATCTCCTGCATGATCTTCAGGTAGAAGTGCAGGTTGTGGATGGTATTGAGCCGCGCCCCCAGGATCTCGTTCGAGCGGTGCAGGTGGTGCAGGTAGGCGCGCGAGAAGTTCTTGCAGCAGTAGCAGTCGCAGCTCTCGTCCAGCGGCGCCGTATCATCTTTATA
Organism: Massilia sp. IC2-477; assembly: GCF_020707265.1. GTDB lineage: Bacteria > Pseudomonadota > Gammaproteobacteria > Burkholderiales > Burkholderiaceae_D > Telluria. Next base: position 34,769 of record NZ_JAJFEQ010000011.1, on the reverse strand, counting down.
ACGGGCATTCTTGATCTTGACGTCGCCAAAGCGGGTAAACAGCCAGCCATTGCGGGCGTTACGGGTCGGCATCACGCAGTCGAACATGTCGACGCCATTGGCCACGCCCTCGACCAGGTCTTCCGGCGTGCCGACGCCCATCAGGTAGTGCGGCTTGTTTTCCGGCAGGCGCGGGCCGACGTGGGCCAGGATGCGCTGCATGTCTTCCTTCGGCTCGCCCACCGACAGGCCGCCGATCGCCAGGCCCGGGAAGTTGATGTCTTCCAGTCCGGCGAGCGACTCGTCGCGCAGGTGCTCGTACATGCCGCCCTGGACGATGCCGAACAGCGCGTTCGGGTTCTCGCCGCGGTTGAACTCGTTCATCGAGCGCTGGGCCCAGCGCAGCGACATGCGCATCGACTTGGCCGCTTCTTCGCTTGTCGCCGGACGGCCGTCGATCTCGTACGGGGTGCATTCGTCGAACTGCATCACGATGTCCGAGTTCAGCGAGCGCTGGATCTGCATCGACACTTCGGGCGACAGGAACTGGCGCGAACCGTCGATCGGCGAGGCGAACTTGACGCCCTCTTCGGTGATCTTGCGCATGGCGCCCAGCGAGAACACCTGGAAGCCGCCCGAGTCGGTCAGGATCGGACCGTCCCAGCCCATGAACTTGTGCAGGCCGCCGAATTTATCGAGCACCGCCGTGCCCGGGCGCAGCCACAGGTGGAAGGTATTGCCCAGGATGATCTGCGAGCCCACTTCGCGCAGTTCGATCGGATCCATCGCCTTGACCGAGCCGTAGGTCCCGACCGGCATGAAGATCGGGGTTTCGATGGTGCCGTGGTTGAGCTTCAGGCGGCCGCGGCGCGCGTGCGACAGGCCGCTGGTGTCTTTTTTAAGAAGGGTAAATTCGAGCATCGGTATTCTTTAGCGTGAACGCGTGGTCAGCAGCATGGCGTCGCCATAGCTGAAGAAGCGGTATTCATTGGCGATCGCATGCTGGTAAGCCTTGCGGATCTCGTCATAGCCGGCAAAGGCCGACACCAGCATCATGAGGGTCGACTTCGGCAGGTGGAAGTTGGTGATCAGGCGGGTGACGGTCTTGAAGGTGTAGCCCGGCGTGATGAACAGCGCCGTGTCGTCGCTGCCCGCCTTCAGCTCGCCCGACTGCGAGGCCGATTCCAGCGCGCGCAGGGAGGTCGTGCCGACCGCCACCACGTCGCGGCCTGCCGCTTTCGCGGCGCGCACCGCGTCCACCGTCGCCGCGGGAATCGTGTACCACTCGGAGTGCATCTTGTGCGCCGACAGATCTTCGACCCGCACCGGCTGGAAGGTGCCGGCGCCCACGTGCAGGGTCACGTAGGCGAGCTTGATGCCCTTCTCGGCCAGGCGGTCGAGCAGCGGCTGGTCAAAATGCAGGCCGGCGGTCGGCGCGGCTACCGCGCCCGGCTCTTTCGAGTACACGGTCTGGTAACGCTGCTCGTCGAATTCGTCGGCATTGTGCTCGATGTAGGGCGGCAGCGGCAGGCGGCCGTGGGCTTCGATCAGTTCGAACACGTCGCCTTCGAAATGCAGGGTGAAGAATTCGCCGGCACGCTCGCCGGTGGTCACGTCGAAAGCGTCGGCCAGGCGGATGCGGTTGCCCGGCTTGGGCGACTTCGAGGCCCGTACCTGCGCCAGTACGGTGCGGTTGTCCAGCACGCGTTCGACCAGCACTTCGACCTGGCCACCGGTTTCCTTGACGCCGAAGAAGCGCGCCTTCAGCACCCGGGTATTGTTCATGACCAGCAGGTCGCCCGGCTGCAGCTGGTCGATGATGTCCGCGAAATGGCGGTCGGTGATCTGGTCGCCATCGAGCTGCAACAGGCGCGAAGCGCTCCGGTCAGGCAGCGGATGCTGCGCGATGCGCTCTGGCGGCAAGTCGAAATCGAAATCGGAAAGCGAGTACATTGTCTTCAATTCTGGGAAAATGGATGCTGCCAGCCTTACAATAGGGGCTGCAGAGCGTGCGGCGAACCCTCTATTTTACGCCAGCATCTGCTTAAATGCCGCAATATGCCCGCCACCAAGACGACTTCCGCCCCCAAAACCATTGAATCCAAGCTCGCCCGGCTGGGTTTACGCACCGACATGGACTTGGTGCTGCACCTGCCGATGCGCTACGAGGACGAGACCAAGGTGGTCACGATCCGCGAAGCGTCCATGCGCGGGCTGCAGACCTGGCAGGTCGAGGGGGTCGTGGTCAAGAATGAAATTACCTACAAGCCGCGGCGCCAGCTCCTGGTGCAGATCGCCGACGAGACGGGCGAGCTGCAGCTGCGCTTCATGAATTTCTACGGCAGCCAGGTCAAGCAATTGTCCGAAGGCGTGAGGGTGCGTGCCCGCGGCGAGCTGAAGCACGGATTCTTCGGCGCCGAAATGGTCCACCCCACGTATAAAGTGATCAACGAGGGCGCACCGCTGCCTACCGCGCTCACGCCCGTGTATCCGGCCGGCGAAGGACTGTCCCAGACCATCCTGCGGCGCGCGATCAACGACGCCATGAAGCGGGTCGACTGGCGCGACACCCTGCCCAACGCGTTCTTGACTCGCCTGCAGCTGTGGGACTTCGAGCCCTCGGTGCGTCTGCTGCACTACCCGCCGGCCGACGTCGACGAATACGCGCTGACCGAACGCAGCCACCCGGCCTGGACCCGCATGAAGTTCGACGAGCTGCTGGCGCAGCAACTGTCGCTGAAGCGCGCCCAGCGTGCGCGCCGCGAAAAGGGCGCGCCAACGCTGCGCGCGGTGGGCGAGCTGTCCGCCGCTTTCCTCGCCGCCCTGCCCTTCCAGCTCACCGGCGCCCAGCAGCGCGTGGTGAAGGAGATCGGCGCCGACCTGCGCGAAGGCTATCCGATGCAGCGCCTGCTGCAGGGCGACGTCGGCAGCGGCAAGACCGTGGTGTCGGCCCTCGCTGCCGCCCAGGCCATCGACAGCGGCTACCAGGCGGCGCTGATGGCGCCGACCGAGATCCTGGCCGAGCAACACTTCCGCAAGATCGCGGCCTGGATGGAGCCGCTCGGCGTGAAGGTGGCCTGGCTGACGGGCAGCCTGAAAAAGAAGGAAAAGGATGCGGCCAAGGAGCTGATCGAATCGGGCGAAGCGAAACTCGTGATCGGCACCCACGCCCTGATCCAGGACACGGTGCAGTTCGCGAAGCTGGGCCTGGTGATCGTCGACGAGCAGCACCGCTTCGGCGTCGGCCAGCGCCTCACCCTGCGCAACAAGGGCAGCGACGGCCTGGTGCCGCACCAGCTCATGATGTCGGCCACGCCGATCCCGCGCACCCTGGCCATGACCTATTACGCCGACCTGGAAGTCTCGGTGATCGACGAACTGCCGCCCGGCCGCAGCCCGATCGTCACCCGTGCCATCGACCAGAACCGGCGCGAGGAAGTGATCGAGCGCGTGCACGCGGCCGCGCAGGAAGGCCGCCAGGTCTACTGGGTCTGCCCGCTGATCGAGGAATCCGAGGTGCTGCAGCTGCAGACCGCCACCGAAACCTACGAAACCCTGGCCGAGGCCCTGCCCGATTTGCAGGTAGGCCTGGTGCACGGGCGCCTCAAGCCCGCCGAGAAACAGGTGATCATGGACGCCTTCATCGCGGGCGAGATCCATGTGCTGGTGGCGACCACCGTGATCGAGGTCGGGGTCGATGTGCCGAACGCCTCCCTGATGGTGATCGAGCATGCCGAGCGCTTCGGCCTGTCGCAGCTGCACCAGCTGCGCGGCCGCGTGGGCCGCGGCTCGGCGGCGAGCGTGTGCCTGCTCCTGTATCAGAGCCCGCTGGGCCAGGTCGCCAAGCAGCGCCTGCTGACGATGCGCGAGACCACCGACGGCTTCGAGATCGCGCGGCGCGACCTGGAGATCCGCGGGCCCGGCGAATTTTTAGGGGCGCGCCAGTCGGGCGAGGCGATGCTGCGCTTCGCCGACCTGGAAGCCGACCAGTGGATCGTGGACAAGGCGCGCGACGTGGCGCAGTACCTGCTGGACAACGGCGACCGGCCCGAGTACATGGCGATCGTCGACGCTCACCTGACGCGCTGGCTGGGCGGGCGCGAAGAGTTCCTGAAGGTGTAGCATGGTCGGGGCAAGCGAAAAATTTTGCCCGACCTGTCACAGCCCGCCGCGCCAGGCCGTCTAAGAGGTATGGGAAGCGCAACGGGCGCTTCCGTTTTCCGAAGGAAGGCCTACCATGACGCATACCGCACGTCTCCCCTTTTACTCCCTCGCGCCGAAGTCGCTGCAGGCCATGATCGCGCTGTCGAAGTCGGTCAGCCAGGGCACGCTTGGCGAAAAGCTCGTCGAGCTGGTCAACCTGCGGGTCTCGCAGCTCAACGGCTGCGGCGTCTGCGTCGATATGCACTGGCGCTTCCTGCTGAAGGCCGGCGCCGATCCACGCCACCTGAACGCGGTGGCCGGCTGGCGCGAAGCCCCCTTCTTCAACGCCCGCGAGCGCGCCGCGCTGGGCTGGGCCGATGCCCTCAACCGGCTCCCGCAGCACGACGATACGGATGCCGCATACGATGCGCTGCGTGAACACTTCAGCGACAGCGAGATCGTGGAGCTCAGCTACGCTATTGCAGCCATCCGTGGCTGGAATGTGCTGAACCTGTCGCTGCGCAACCAGATCCCGGAACAACCCGCGCCTGGTTTCTGAACCCCCTCTCCGCCCTCGCCCGCCATGACCAGTCAACCCGCCTCTCGCCACGATGCCCTGTTCGCCGCGCTGCGTCCGCGGCTGTTCTCGATCGCCTACCGCATGCTGGGCGTGCGCGCCGATGCCGAGGACGTCGTCCAGGATGCCTGGCTGCGCTGGCATGGCAGCGACAGGGAGCAGGTGCATTCCGCCGAGGCCTGGCTGGTCACCACCGTGACGCGCCTGGCTATCGACCGGCTGCGCAGCAGCAAGGCGGATCGTGAAGCCTACGTCGGCTGGTGGCTGCCCGAGCCACTGGTCGAACTGGACGACAACACGCCGGAACGCGCGCTGGAACTGGCTGGCGAGGCGTCGGTCGCCTTCCTGTGGGTGCTGGAACGCCTGTCGCCCGATGAGCGCGCGGCTTTCCTGATGCGCCAGGTATTCGAGTCGGACTATGCGGATATCGCCCAGGTGCTGGAGAAATCGGAAGCCGCCTGTCGCCAGCTGGTGCACCGCGCCCAGGCGCGCATCCGCCAGGAGCGGCCGCGCTTCACCGTGCCCGGCGAATCACACCGCGCCCTGCTGGCGACCTTCATGCAGGCGGCCGCCAGCGGCGACCTGGCAGCCATGCGCGGCCTGATGTCGGACGACGTACAGCTGGTGTCGGACGGCGGCGGCAAGGTGCGCTCCTTCATGCGGATCCTGCATGGAGCCGGCAGGGTGGCAGGGGTGTTCTGGTCCGTGGAGCACCAGCACCCGGGACGGGTTGCCTACCGTCCGGCACTGATCAACGGGGAACCGGGCCTGCTGCGCTATGTCGAGGGCCGGCTGGAATCCGCGCAGTCTTTCATTGTCGATGCAGGACGGATCGTGGCCGTCTTCGTCATGCGCAACCCGGACAAGCTCACCGGCGCGCCGCAGATGCTCGATGTGTCCAATTGACGCGCCGCGTGACAATCCGTGAGAAACCACGACGAGAATCCCGGTTATCGTGGCACTTTGTCCTCGACCTGCCACCGCCATGCCTTTCCTCGGACTCGGACTGCACCTGATCGTCGCCATCTTCTTCGCCGTCCATGCCGTGCGCACGGGGCGCCCGATGTACTGGCTGATGATCCTGTTCGCCTTCCCCCTGCTCGGCAGCATCGTCTATTTCGCGGCCGTCTTCCTGCCGCATTCGCGCCTCGAGCGCCAGGCCAGGCTGGCCGGACACGCGCTGCAGCGCAAGCTCGATCCGGGCCGCGACGTGCGCGAAGCCAGGGCCGCCTTCGACCTGACGCCGACCGCACACAACCAGATGCGCCTGGCCGCTGCGCTGCTCGAGAGCGGCCAGACGGCGGAAGCGGTGGCCCAGTACGACGCCTGCCTGCAGGGTCCGTTCGCGAACGATCCCGAAGTGATCCTGGGCGCGGCGCGCGCCAAGTCCATGCACGGCCAGCCGGAAGCGGCGATCAGCCTGCTCGCGCCGCTGCAGGTAAAGCAGCCTGGCTACCGCGCGGAAGAAGTCGGCCTGGTGCTGGGGCGCGCCTACGACGCTACTGGACGCCAGGTGGAAGCCGGCGCCCAGTTCACGGCGGCTGCGGAGCGCTTCGGCAGCATCGAGGCACGGGTCGAGCTGGCCTTGTGGGCGCTGGCCAACGGCGACGATGCGGTAGCCCAGCGCGAGCTGAAGGAGATCGAACACGCGCGCCGCCACATGACGAAGTACACGCTGGACCTGCACCGCGAACTGTTCCGCAGGCTCGATGCCGCGACCGGCGCGCGTTGACGCCGTCTTCGATCAGGTACTGATCGCGTTGGTGAAGGTCAGCCGGTTTCCGAACGGATCCCTGACCGACATGTCGCGCGAGCCCCAGGGGGTGTCGCCGATGTCCGGCCTGGCGTAGCCGTAGTCCTTTGCTCGCAACTCCGCATGGTAGGCGTCGATGTCGTCGACCTCGATGCGCATCGCCGCGCCGGGGCAGCAGTCGCCGTGGTGTTCGCTCAGGTGCAGGATGCAGCCGCCGCGCGAGACCTGCAGGTAGAGCGGCAGGCCGGGCTCGAAGCGGTGTTCCCAATCCACCTGGAAGCCCAGGAAGCCGACGTAGAATTCACGCGCCTTGGCTTCATCGAAGATGCGCAGGATGGGGGTGATTGCGCGCAGCTGCATCACTCGTCCCGGGTCAGTTCGACACCGTCCACCGTCATTTTCCACTTGCCGCCCTCGCGGTGCGGCGGCTTGCTGACCACGAAGGTGGTCGTCACGAAGCTCACGCCGGCCTCGAAATGATTGCCCTTGAAGCGCTGCAGGTCGATGCTGAGATTGACCTGATCGTTCGGACGCCCGCGCTTGTATTCGACCTTGCCCTCCTTCGAGAGCGACAGCTGCATGTCCTTGCCCTGCCAGTTGCCGACGTAGGCCATCTTGTCGGCCGGGACCGGGGCGGCCCAGGCACTACCGGCGAGCAGGCCGGCCGCGAGGATGAGGGAAGCAAGGATACGCATGGAGACTCCGCTGGAAAGGTGATGGATGCCGCTCCAGTATTCGCACAGCCGTCGCGCTTGTCAATTCAGGCGGCATGGGCCGGGCGCACACTCCTGCGGTCGCTGTCGTAGGACAAGCCGATCTGGCGCCGGATCTCGTCCATCACGCCCATCAGCGCCAGCGTTTCCTCCAGGCGCATGGCCGGGCTTTCCAGCAGGCCGGCCTTGAGGCAGCGCTGCGCTTCCATGATCTCGTGCACGTAGCCGTTGCCGAGATAGGGCGTGTCGACCGTGCGCGTGCTCCCGTCCTCGAGCGTCACGCTCACGCTCTTCGCGCGGTGGAACATCGTGTTCATGCGTACGTGGCCGCGCGTGCCCGACACCGTCAGCTCGCAGGGCGTGCGGGCCTGGAAGGAACAGCTGCAGACCGACATGCCGCCGCCTTCGTGGCGCAGGGTGAAGCCGGTCTGCACGTCGACGCCGGTGGCGCCCAGCTCGGCCTGCGCCTTGATGCCGGATACGGGGCCCAGCAGCGCGGTGGCGATCGAGAGCGGATAGATACCCAGGTCGAGCAGCGCCCCGCCGCCGAGTTCCGCATTGAAGACGCGGTGTTCGGGGCCGAAGCTTGCCGTGAAACCGAAGTCGGCCACCACCTGGCGCACCTCGCCGATCTCGCCTGATGCCACGATGCGGCGCACTTCGTCGAAGGCCGGCAGGAAGCGCGTCCACATCGCCTCCATCAGGAACAGGCGGCGCGAACGCGCCAGCGTGACCACCTGCTCGGCTTCGCGCAGGTTCATGGTGAATGGTTTCTCGACCAGCACGCCCTTGCCGGCGCGTAGCGCCATCAGGGCATTGTCGGCGTGCTGCGGATGCGGCGTGGCGACGTAGACCAGGTCGATGCCTGCGGCGTCGGCCAGCGCCTGGTAGTCGCCATAGGCTGCCGCGGCGCCAAACTCCTGGGCAAAGGCCTGCGCCTTCTCCAAGCTGCGCGAGGCCACCGCCGCCAGCCGCGCGCCCGGCACATCCTTCAGTGCGGTAGCGAAGGCGCGCGCGATCTTGCCGGTGCCGAGGATGCCCCAGCGTACGTCGTTTGCCATCCGGCTTGTCCTTTCAGTACTGTCGTTTTGGACGGAACACCGTCGTGTCGAGATAAAAATCCTGGTCCTGCCCCGGCCACCAGCCCGGCACGCCGAGCACCGGCAGCGGCGTGAAGTTCGATGTGGCCAGTCCCTGTTCGGCCAGCTCGGCCGCCACCCGGGCGTCGAGCCAGGCGCGCTGCGCTTCGAGCGACAGCGCCATCACATCATCGCCCACGAAGATGACACGCGTATGCGCGGTGATGGCCTTGCGTGGCGCTACCAGCTTCTCCATCAGCGCGTGGCCAAACAGCCAGAGTCGCACATCGTGCTCGAACATGGCGCGCTTTTCATGCAGCGCCTCGCACCAGCGGTGAGCGCGCAGCGCGTCCACCAGTTCGCGCCCGGGGGCGCCCTCGCGCACCACCAACAGCGCGGCATTCTCGTCGAAGATGGTGGCGGCGTCGCGCGCCGGACCGCGCGACTTGCCGATGCCGGCCTGGGCGATCTGGGCCGCCTGCAGGGCGTTCAGCTGGCGCTTGATGAGCGGGAAGGTCTGCCATACCAGCCCGTTGAAGAAATCATGCAGGTTGTCGCGCGTCGGCACCTGGCCGGTGGCGCCGATGAATTCCTCGTAGGCGCGGCCCTCCGGCAGCGCGCTTTGCGGCACGAAGCGCAGCGGCAAACCGGCGTCATTGCACAGGCCGAGCGCATCGGCGCTGCGGTTAAAGGCGGCAAGGAACTCCTCGCCACCCAAGCCCAGCCGATCGTAGGCCGGCCGTACCGCGTCGTACCACGGGCGCGACCAGTCGATCTGCGACAGCATCGGGACGCTCAGTCCACCATCTTCCAGTTGATGGTCTCGCCGGCGTTGAGCGGCACCAGCTGGTGTTCGCCGAAGGGCACGGTCTCCGGCAGGGTCCAGGCTTCGCGCTTGAGCGTGATGGTCCCTTCGTTGACCGGCAGGCCGTAGAAGGCCGGGCCGTTCAGGCTGGCGAAGGCTTCGAGCTTGTCGAGCGCACCCGCCTGGGCGAAGGCTTCGGTGTACATCTCCATGGCGTGGAGCGCGGTGTAGCAGCCGGCGCAGCCGCAGGCCGCGTACTTGGTGTGCACCGCATGCGGCGCCGAGTCGGTGCCGAGGAAGAAGCGCTCGTCGCCGCTGGTGGCGGCGGTCACCAGCGCCAGGCGGTGTTCCTCGCGCTTGAGCACCGGCAGGCAGTAGTAGTGCGGGCGGATGCCGCCTCGGAAGATCTCGTTGCGGTTGTACAGCAGGTGGTGGGCGGTGATGGTAGCCGCGATCGGACCTTCGGCTTCGGCCACGTACTGGGCCGCTTCCTTGGTGGTGATGTGTTCGAACACCACGTTCAGGGCCGGCATGGCGCTGCGCAGCGGGCGCATGACGCGCTCGATGAACACGGCCTCGCGGTCGAACAGGTCGATGTCGTTGTCCGTCACTTCGCCGTGCACTAGCAGCGGCATGCCGACTTCCTGCATCACTTCGAGCGTTTTATAGCACTTCTTGAGGTCGGTGACGCCGGCATCCGAATTGGTTGTGGCGCCGGCCGGGTACAGCTTGACCGCATGGACAAAACCGGAATCCATCGCGCGCCGGATCTCGTCCGGGTCGGTGTTGTCGGTCAGGTACAGCGTCATCAGGGGTTCGAAGCGCATCCCTTCCGGCAGCGCCGCCAGGATGCGTTCGCGGTAGGCGCTGGCCGCCGCGGTCGTGGTCACCGGCGGCTTCAGGTTCGGCATCACGATCGCGCGCGCGAACTGGCGCGCGCTGTGCGGCAGTACGCTGCTCAGTGCCGCGCCGTCGCGCAGGTGCAGGTGCCAGTCGTCGGGGCGGGTGATGGTGATGGTGTCGGGGGTTTCGATGATGGACATGGCGGCTCTCGGATTGCGGATGCCGACATTTTACCGGAGCCACAGCAGGAGTCGCACGCTCGGTGGTCCACATGTATATACAAGGCAAGCATTCTATCCTGACGGAAAATTTTACAGTGCACGACGCTGATTACCGCCCAGAAAAATTTTTCTCTTAATAAACAACGGCTTAAATTTCTGGCTTGAAACTTGCTTGTAGAAAAGCAGCCGCTCCAGTGGCATGGCGGATGTCGCCAAGAATAATTATTTGAAATATCACGGAAATAGAGACTCATGAAAACCCTGAAAAACCTGCTGAAGATCGTTCCGCTGCTGGCATGCGCCTACGCAGGCTCGGCACAGGCACTGACGATCAACTTCACCTATGACCCTGCCATGGACGCACGCGCGCTGGCCGGCTTCCAGACCGCTGCCAACCGCTGGCAGAGCGTCCTGCATGATAACGTGCAGGTCAACCTGAACATCGCTTTCGCGGCGCTCGCTCCCAACGTGCTCGGCTCGACCAGTTCGCGCCAGGGCACCCTCAGCTACGCGGGCTTCCGCCAGGCCCTGATCCGCGATGCCAAGACCAGCACGGATTTCCAGGCCATTGCCAACCTGCCCGCAGGCCCGTGCCTGAGCGTCATGATGAACGGCACCAACGTCAACCCGGCCGGCGCCGGCAGCGCCGCCACCTTCGTCGACAACGACTGCGACGCGAACAACCGCGCCGTTACCGCGACCTGGGCGAATTTCCGCGCCCTGGGCCTGATTCCGGACAGCGACAAGGGCTCTGACGGTTCGATCTCGTTCAGCACCGGTTTCGCCTCGATCTTCGACTTCGACCCGACCGACGGCATTGGCGCCGGCCTGATCGACTTCACCGGCGTGGCCGCCCACGAGATCGGCCATGCGCTCGGTTTCATCAGCGGTGTCGACATCCTCGACCAGGTCTACACCCGCACCGACCTGGATGATTCAGCGTTCACCCTGGTCGCTCCGGCCGACCTGTACCGCTGCTCGCCGGCGAGCAAGGCTGCCGGCGCCGACATCGACTGGTCCGCGGATGCACGCGACAAGTTCTTCTCCCTGGATAACTGCACCACTACGCTGTCGATCTTCTCGAACGGCCGCGCCAACGGCGACGGCCAGCAGGCCAGCCACTGGAAGGACAACCGCGGCATCGGCCTGCTGGACCCGACCGCGGGCCGTGGCGAACTGCTGGCCATCAGCCAGATGGACCTGATGATGTTCGACGCCATCGGCTGGGACGTTCCGGAACCGGCATCGATCGCCCTGTTCGCGCTGGGCGCAGCAGGCCTGGCCGGCGCGCGCCGCCGCAAGCAGAAGCAGGCGTGATCGCTTGAACGCGTGACCAGCAACGGCGCCCTCGGGCGCCGTTGTGCTTTCTAGTGGATGATCCGCGCCAGGAATTCGCGCGCCCGCTCCGACTGCGGGGCATTGAAGAACGCTTCCTTGGGGCTGTCCTCGACGATGGCGCCCTGGTCCATGAAGACGATCCGGTCCGCCACCTTGCGCGCAAAACCCATCTCGTGGGTCACCACCATCATGGTCATGCCTTCCTGCGCCAGCCCCACCATCACGTCCAGCACCTCGCCGATCATCTCGGGGTCGAGCGCGGACGTGGGCTCGTCGAACAGCATCGCCACCGGGTCCATCGACAGTGCGCGCGCGATCGCCACGCGCTGCTGCTGGCCGCCCGAGAGCTGGCCCGGGAACTTGTCCTGGTGCGCCAGCAGGCCGACGCGGTCCAGGTATTGCAGGCCGCGCTCGAGCGCCTCGCTCTTGCTGCGCCCCAGCACCTTGACCTGGGCCAGGGTCAGGTTGTCGCGTACCGACAGGTGCGGGAACAGCTCGAAGTTCTGGAACACCATGCCGATGCGCGCGCGCAGCTGCGACAGCTTGGTCTTCGGGTCGCCCACCGCGATGCCGTCGACCGTGATCCGCCCCTCTTGGAAGGGTTCGAGGCCGTTGACGGTCTTGATCAGGGTCGACTTGCCGGAGCCGGACGGCCCGCACACCACCACCACGTCGCCGCGTGCGACGCGGGTGCTGCAATCGCGCAGCACCTGGAAGCTGCCGTACCACTTGCTGACGTTCTCGATCTCGATCATCTGGTGCCTGTATGTGCGCCGCCCGCGACGGCGATTGTCCGCGCTGTTGCGCACGGTGTAAGCATGCTTGACAGCATTTCTAGCGACAAGGATACTTCGGAACTTGCCTTACCTACCAGAACGGCTCACCGTTCTCCCAACTCACTACCCAATAATTCGCCTTGCGACAGTGCAATCCCCTGCCGCGGGTTTATGCACAGGTCCACAAGACAGGAAGCATTATGGATAAAAAGAACCGCCTGACAACCTACATCCTGGTCGGCCTCGTGCTCGGGATCGTCGTCGGCTACGTGGCCAACACCAGCTTCGCCGACCCGGCAGGCTTCGCGGACACGATGGCACTGATCACGACCATGTTCCTCCGCCTGATCAAGATGATCATCGCGCCGCTGGTGTTCTCGACCCTGGTGGTCGGCATCGCCAAGATGGGCGACGCCAAGGAAGTGGGCCGCATCGGCGTCAAGGCGCTGGGCTGGTTCATCATCGCCTCGGTGATTTCGCTGTCGCTGGGCCTGGTCCTGGTCAACCTGTTCCGTCCGGGCGACGCGATGGCCCTGTCGGGCGCCGTGCCGCCGGTGGGCGCCTCCTCGGGCATCACCACTTCCAGCCTGACCCTGAAGGATTTCATCACCCACCTGATTCCGGTCTCGATCTTCGACGGCATGGCCAAGAACGAGATCCTGCAGATCGTCGTGTTCTCGATCTTCTTCGGCACCGCGGCGGCAGCCGTCGGCGCGCGCGCCACCCCGCTGATCGACGCGGTGGACGGTATCGCCCACATCATGCTGAAGGTCACCGGCTATGTCATGAACTTCGCGCCGGTCGCGGTGTTCGCGGCGGTGGCGGGCGTGATCGCCAAGAGCGGCCTGGGCGTGCTCTCGACCTACGGCATCTTCATGGCCGAGTTCTACCTCGGCATCATCCTGCTGTGGGTGGTGCTGATCCTGATCGGCGGCATCTTCCTCGGCCGCCGCGTGCTGCGCCTGATCTCCGAACTGAAGGAACCGACCATCCTGGCCTACACCTGCGCCTCGTCGGAAGCGGCCTTCCCGAAGACCCTGGAAGGCCTGGAGCGCTTCGGCGTCAAGAACCGCCTGGCCGCCTTCGTGCTGCCGATCGGCTATTCGTTCAACCTGGACGGCTCGATGATGTACTGCACCTTCGCGGCCGTCTTCATCGCCCAGGCCTACGGCATCGAGCTGGACCTGGCGACCCAGATGACCATGATGCTGGTGTTGATGCTGACCTCGAAGGGCATGGCCGGCGTGCCGCGCGCCTCGCTGGTCGTCATCGCCGCCACCCTGGCCCAGTTCAACATCCCGGAAGCCGGTCTCCTACTCCTGCTGGGCATCGACCACTTCCTGGACATGGCCCGTTCGGCCACCAACGTGATCGGCAACGGCATTGCCACCGCGGTGGTCGCCAAGTGGGAAGGCGACCTCGCCGACCCGAACAAGGACCCCGCAGTCGCACCGCTGCGTTGAACGTGCATCGATAGTGTCAGTACCGAAGGCCTTCCAGCAATGGAGGGCCTTTTTCATATAACCATAATGAGGAGCGAGACATGAAACAGCTGTATGCAGCAGCAAGCCTGCTATTGGTTGCTACCGGCGCCGGCGCCGCCACCCAGACCGTCGACTGCGGCCGCCTGCTGGACGTCAAGAGCGGCACCTGGCGCGAGCGCGTCAGCATCGTGGTGGAAAACGGCGTGATCAAGTCGGTCGGCCCGATGACGCAGGCGGCAGGGAACGTCGACCTGTCGCGCCACGCCTGCCTGCCCGGCCTGATCGACATGCACGTGCACCTGACCAGCGAAACCGCGCCGGTGGTCGACGCCTACCGCGACCGCCTCACTGCCGATCCGCAGGACATGGCCTTCCGCTCGGTCAAGTATGCCCAGCGCACCCTGATGGCGGGCTTTACCACGGTGCGCGACCTGGGCGCGGCCGATGGCCTGAACGTCTCGCTCAAGCGCGCCATCAATAGCGGCGAGATCCCGGGTCCGCGCATGTTCACCGCGGGTAAGTCGATCGCCACCACCGGCGGCCATGCCGACCCGACCAACAACCTGTCGCACTTCCTGAGCGAGAAAGTGGGACACCCCGGTCCGGAACAGGGCGTCATCGACAGCCCGGAAGAAGGCCGCCAGGCCGTGCGCCAGCGCTACAAGGAAGGCGCCGACCTGATCAAGATCACCGCCACCGGCGGCGTGCTGAGCCAGGCCGCCAACGGCCAGAACTCGCAATACACCGAGGACGAGCTGAAGGCCATCGTCAGCACCGCCAAGGACTACGGCTTCCGCGTCGCGGCCCACGCCCACGGCGCCGAAGGCATGAAGCGCGCCCTGCGCGCCGGCGTCGACTCGATCGAGCACGGCACCCTGATGGACGACGAAACCGTCGCCCTGTTCAAGAAGACCGGCCACTGGTACGTGCCCACCATCTCGGCCGGCCGCTACGTGGCCGACAAGGCCAAGATCGACGGCTACTATTCGGCCTTGGTGCGGCCGAAAGCCGCCGCCATCGGTCCGCAGCTGCAGGCCACCTTCGGCCGCGCCCACAAGGCCGGCGTGAAGATCGCCTTCGGCACCGACGCCGGCGTGTTCCCGCACGGCGAGAACGCCAAGGAGTTCGGCTACATGGTGGAAGCGGGCATGTCGCCGCTGGAGGCGATCCGCGCCGCCACCCTGCATGCCGCCACCCTGCTCGACCAGGCCCAGCGCCTCGGTTCGGTGGAGCCGGGCTTCGCCGCCGACATCGTCGCGGTCGAAGGCGATCCGCTGCGCGACGTGAAGCTGCTCGAGCAGGTCAAGTTTGTCATGAAGGACGGCGTCGTCTACAAGAAGCCGTAATTCATCTGTTACGGGCGGCCGCGCACTGCGGCCGCCTTTTTGTTTTTTGAAGGAGAAGTAATGCTGTTCCACCGTTCCAAGCGCGCCTTCGCGGCGCTGTTCGCCCTGCTGTTCCTGCTCGCCTCGGCGGCGCAGGCGCAAGGGACAAAGCTGCCCAACGTGACCATCCTCGCCACCGGCGGCACCATCGCCGGTACCGGCGCCACCAGCACCACCACGGTCGGCTACACCGCCGCCACCGTGGGGGTGCAGGCGCTGATCCAGGCGGTCCCGGAAATCACGAAGGTCGCCAAGGTCAGCGGCGAGCAGGTGTTCCAGATCGCCAGCGAAAACATGGGCAACGAGCACTGGCTGATCCTGGCCAAGCGCGTCAATGCCCTGCTGGCGCAGCCGGACGTGGACGGCATCGTCATCACCCACGGCACCGACACGCTGGAAGAAACGGCCTACTTCCTGAACCTGGTCGTCAAGAGCAAGAAGCCGGTGGTGGTGGTCGGCTCGATGCGCCCGTCCACCGCG
Source organism: Massilia sp. IC2-477 (assembly GCF_020707265.1). GTDB lineage: Bacteria > Pseudomonadota > Gammaproteobacteria > Burkholderiales > Burkholderiaceae_D > Telluria. The sequence continues at coordinate 19,193 of NZ_JAJFEQ010000011.1, read as the reverse complement.
CTGTCGGCCGACGGTCCGATCAACCTGTACAACGCGGTCAACCTGGCCGGCTCGCCATCCGCGGTCGGCAAGGGCGTGCTGGTGGCGATGAACGACCAGATCCACGCGGCGCGCGACGTCACCAAGTCGAACACCACCACCACCGACACCTTCCGCAGCTCGGAACTGGGCATGATCGGCTACATCCAGGGCGGCAAACCCTTCTTCTACCGTGAAGTCACGCGCAAGCACACGGTGGACACCGAGTTCGATGTGTCGAAACTGGACGCGCTGCCGCAGGTGGATGTGGCCTATGCGTATGCGAACGTGGGTGACGTGGCGGTCAAGGCGCTGGTGGCAAGCGGGGCCAAGGGCCTGGTGCACGCGGGCGTGGGCAATGGCAGCCTGCCGGCCAAGACCAAGCCGGCCTTGATCGCTGCGCGCGAACAGGGCATGGTCATCGTGCGCTCGGCGCGCGTGGGCCAGGGCATCGTGGCGCGCAACGGCGAGGCGAACGACGACCAGCTGGACTTCGTGGTGTCGGATACGCTCAGCCCGCAGAAGGCACGCATTCTGCTGATGCTGGCGCTGACCAAGACGAACAGCACGAAGGAGATCCAGCGGATGTTCTATACCTACTGATCTGCTGTTGGCTGACCGCGTGGGCAGGAAACCTGCCCACCCTACGGCAAACCGCTTTTTGTAGGGTGGGCGGCTCCGCCGCCCACGCGGTCAAGCGGCACAGGCAGTCTCCTACTTCGCAATCTCCAGCGGCGGCGACGCCAGCTCCTCATCCGGCCGCGCCAGCTGCCGTTCCCACATCTGCTGATACAGCCCCCGCGCCGCCAACAGGGACTGGTGCGTGCCGCGTTCCACGATGCGCCCGTGGTCCAGCACGATGATCTGCTGCGCGTCCGCGATGGTCGACAGGCGGTGCGCGATCACCAGGGTGGTGCGGTCCTTCGCGATTTCCTTCAGTTGCGCCTGGATCGCCTGCTCCGACTTCGAATCCAGCGCCGACGTCGCCTCGTCAAAGATCAGGATCGCCGGATTCTTCAGCAGCGTGCGCGCGATCGCCACGCGCTGCTTCTCGCCACCCGACAGCTTCAAACCGCGCTCGCCCACCATGGTCTGGTAGCCATCCGGCAGGCTCTCGATGAAGTCGTGGATCGAGGCCGCCCGCGCCGCCGCCACGATATCTTCATGCGAAGCGCCGGGACGTCCATACGCGATGTTGTACTCGATGGTGTCATTGAACAGCACCGTATCCTGTGGCACGATGCCGATTGCTGCGCGCAATGAGGCCTGGGTGATGTCGCGCAGGTCCTGGCCGTCGATGCGGATCGCGCCCCCATTCACGTCATAGAAGCGGAACAGCAGGCGCGACAGGGTCGACTTGCCCGAACCGCTGTGCCCCACCACCGCGGTCGTGGTGCCGGCCGGGATGGCAAAGTCGACATCGAACAGGATCTGGCGCTTGGCTTCGTAGCTGAATCCCACGTGCGAGAACTCGACCTGCGCGCCGCGCGTGACCAGAGGCTGGGCGCCCTTGGAATCGGCCACTTCGCGGTTCTGGTCGAGCAGCGAGAACAGGCGCTCCATGTCGGCCAGGCTCTGCTTGATCTCGCGGTAGATCACGCCCAGGAAGTTGAGCGGGATGTACAGCTGGATCATGAAGGAGTTCACCAGCACCAGGTCGCCCAGGGTCATGGTCCCGGCGATCACGCCTTCGGTGGCGCGCCACAGGATGAGCGTGACGGCGGTGGCGATGATCAGGGACTGGCCGGTGTTCAGGAACGACAGCGAGGTCTGCGAACGCACCGCCGCGTTCTCATAGCTCTGCAGGCCCTGGTCGTAGCGCTTCGCTTCGTACTCTTCGTTGCCGAAGTATTTCACCGTTTCGTAGTTGAGCAGCGAATCGATGGCCTTGGTATTGGCCTTCGAGTCCAGCTCGTTCATGGTGCGCCGGAAGTGGGTGCGCCATTCGGTCACGATCACGGTGAAAGCGATGTAGCTGGCCAGCGCCACGCCTGTGATGATGGTGAACCAGATGTCGTAGTTGAGCACCAGGTAGCCGAGCACCAGCGTGATCTCGACCAGGGTTGGCAGCACGTTGAAGAGCGAATATGAGATCAGCGAATTCACGCCGCGCGTGCCACGCTCGATGTCGCGCGTCATGCCGCCTGTTTGCCGGTTCAGGTGGAAGCGCAGAGACAGCGCGTGCAGGTGACGGAAGACTTTCAGCGCGATGGTCCGCACCGCGCGCTGGGTCACGCGTGCGAACAGGAATTCGCGCAGCTCGGTAAACACGGTGGTGGACAGGCGCAGCAGGCCGTAGGCGACGAGCGCGCCCAGCGGCAGCACCAGCAGCGCGTGCGGGTCTTTCGGGTCGATGGCGAGCTGGTCGATCAGCCGCTTGAGCACCAGCGGCACGCCGACGTTGGCCATCTTGGCGCCAATCAGTGCGCCAAGCGCGGCCAGCACGCGCCACTTGTAGACCCACAGGTAAGGGAACAGGGTACGCAGGGTGGCCCAGTCGTTGCGCGGCACGCCTTTCGCATCGGGAGGCAGGGGAACACTTGAAGCGGGAGTACGTCGCATGGCAGGGCTGGGGGATTTATGGTTCAATTCGGGACGATTGTAGCTTTTACCGAGAAAACAAGATGACCACGCCACAAAACGCCCCCGCCACCCCTAACACCACGTCGACCCGCCTGCCCCAGGGCAAGATGCCGGAACTGCGCGTGATGCCCGCGCCGTCCGATGCCAACGTGTACGGCGACGTGTTCGGCGGCTGGATCATGGCACAGGTCGACGTCGCCGGCTCGCTGCCGGCCACCCGCCGCGCCAACGGCCGCGTGGCGACCATCGCCGTGAATTCCTTCCTGTTCAAGCAGCCGGTGTTCGTGGGCGACCTGCTGTCCTTTTATGCCGACATTGTCCGTGTCGGCAATACCTCGATCACCGTGTGCGTCGAAGTCTATGCCGAACGCAACCGCCTGCAGGCCGACGTCGTGAAGGTGACCGAGGCGACCCTGACCTATGTCGCCACGGGTCCGGACCGCAAGCCGCGCCAGCTGCCGCCGCTCGACTCGCTGATCTCGCACCAGTAAGGATGAGCTCGCGCCGGCTGTTCCTGCTCGATGCGGCGCGGCTGTCTGCCGCGCTCGCGAGCAGCAGCCTGAGCGCCTGCGCCGCATCCGCTAAGGGTCCCTACCCGTTCAGCCTCGGCGTCGCGTCGGGTTCTCCCCTGCCCGATTCGGTCATCCTGTGGACGCGCATCCTGAGCGATCCGCTGAAAGAGCAGAGCACACCGCCGGTCGCCATGACAGTGCGCTGGGAAGTCGCGGGGGACGAGGCCTTTCGCAGTATCGCGGCGAAAGGCACGGCGGTGGCCGCGCCGGAACTCGCCCACAGCGTCCACGTGGACGTGAAGGGTCTCGTACCCGGCCGCTGGTACTGGTACCGCTTCATGCTGGGCGACGCCGTCAGCCCGGTCGGCCGCACCCGTACCGCGCCCGCGCGCGAGGACATGCCGGGCCGCCTGAAGGTGGCGGTGGCCTCGTGCCAGCACTGGGAATTCGGCAGCTACGCCGCGCACCGCCACATCGCAGCGAGCAGCCCCGACCTGGTCGCTTTCCTGGGCGACTACATCTACGAATGGGGTCCCTACCAGCTGCGCCATCCGTCGCGCGCGGTGCGCACCGACGAATCCTTCACGCTGGCGGAGTACCGCCGGCGCTACGCGCAATACAAGAGCGACCCGGACCTGCAGGCGGCGCATCATGCCGCGCCCTGGATCGTGACCTGGGACGACCACGAGGTGGCCAACGACTACGGCGGCCTGCGCGACGAACGCCTGGCCCAGGATTTCGCTGCGCGCCGCGCCGCCGCCTACCAGGCCTTCTACGAGCACATGCCGCTGCGCCTGCCGAAAGTGGCGCGCGACGGCTTCACTTCTGTCGAAATGTTCCAGCGCTACGACTGGGGGCGCCTCGCGCGCTTCCACGTGCTGGACGATCGCCAGTACCGCTCGCCCCAGGCCTGCCCCAAATCGGGCACCCGCGGCGGCTCGAACGCCGTGTTTGCGCGCGCCTGCGAAGCGCTGCGCGACCCGCGCCGCAGCATGCTGGGAACGGAACAAGAAGCCTGGCTGGAATCCGGGCTCGCGACTTCGCGGGCAAAGTGGAACATCCTGGCGCAGCAGACCCTGATGGCGCAGTCGAGCAGCGTCCCCATCGTCAAACCCGATGACGGACGCTTCTGGACCGATGGCTGGGACGGCTATCCGGCGGCGCGCCGGCGCCTGCTCGATACGCTCGTCAAGCACGGCGCCCACAACCCGCTGGTGCTGGGCGGCGACGTGCACACCTTCTACGCGACGTCGCTGTTGCCGGATTTTTCAAAGCCGGTGTCGAAGCAGAACCCGGTGGTGGCAACGGAATTCGTGGGCACCTCGGTGACCTCGAGCTCGCGCCCGCAGGCCCGCACCGAGGAACACGTGGCCAAGAATTCGCACATGCTGTACGGGCGCAGCGACCGGCGCGGCTATATGCTGCTGGACGTGACGCCGAAGGAGACCGTGACGCACTTCCTGGGCCTGGATGACGTGCAGAATGCAAAATCGGCCATCGCGGAACTGGCTGCGTTCCGCGTGGCCGATGGGGTGGCAGGCGCCGAGCGCCTGGCCTGAGGCCTCAGGCCGACTGTTTTTCGTCGCGCAGCTCGCGGCGCAGGATCTTGCCCACATTCGTCTTCGGCAGCGTCTCGCGGAATTCCACGAACTTCGGCCGCTTGTAGCCAGTCAGCTGCTCCTTGCAGAAGGCCATCACCTGCTCGCTGGTGAGCGCCGGATCCTTCCTGACGATGTAGAGCTTGACCGCTTCGCCCGAGTGCTGGTCCGGCACGCCGACGCAGGCCACTTCCAGCACGCCCGGCAGAGCCGCGACCACGCCTTCGATCTCGTTCGGATACACGTTGAAGCCCGAGACCAGGATCATGTCCTTCTTGCGGTCGACGATGCGGGTATAGCCCTCTTCGTTCATGATGCCGACGTCGCCGGTCTTGAAGAAGCCGTCCGGCGTCATGACCTTGGCGGTTTCGTCGTCACGCTGCCAGTAGCCGGCCATCACCTGCGGGCCGCGCACGGCGATCTCGCCGGCGGTGCCGAACGGGACCGCGTTGCCCGCTTCGTCCAGGATGCGGATCTCGGTCGAGGGCAGCGGCAGGCCGATGGTGCCGGTGAAGTCGGTAATGTCGCAGCGGTTGGCGGTGACCACCGGCGAGGTCTCGGACAGGCCGTAGCCTTCCACGATCGGGGTGCCGGTAATTTGCAGCCACTTGTCGGCCACCGCCTTCTGCACCGCCATGCCGCCGCCCGGGCACACCAGCAGGCCCGAGAAATCGAGCTTGGCGAAGTCGGGGTTGTTCACCAGGCCGTTGTACAGGGTGTTCACGGCCGGGAAGATGTTGATGCGGTAGTCGCCCAGCTCCTTGATGAAGCCGGCGATGTCGCGCGGGTTCGGGATCAGGAGGTTCATGCCGCCCACGCGCAGGCCGAGCAGCGCGCACACGGTCAGCGCATAGATGTGGTACAGCGGCAGCGCGCACACGAACTGCGGCTGCTCGCCTGCCTTGATCTTGCTGAGGGTCGGCGCGAACCAGGCTTCGTTCTGCAGCACGTTGGCGATCACGTGCTTGTGCAGCAGCACCGCGCCTTTCGACACGCCCGTGGTGCCGCCGGTGTACTGCAGGAAGGCGATGTCGTCGTGGCCGATGGCGACGGGACGCAGGGTAGCGCCCGAGGCGTCCGCCAGCATGCGCTTGAAGCCGATCGATCCCGGTAGGGAGAAGGCCGGCACCATCTTCTTGACCTTGCGTACCACCAGGTTGACCAGCATGCCCTTGACGCCGCCCAGCAGGTCGCCCATGGTGGCCACCACCACGTGCTTGACCTGGGTCTTGTCGATCACCTGTTCCAGCGTGTGCGCGAAGTTCTCCAGCACCACGATGGCTTCCGCGCCCGAATCGGTCAGCTGGTGCTGCAGCTCGCGCGGGGTGTAGAGCGGGTTGACGTTGACGATCACGTAGCCGGCGCGCAGCACGGCGGCCATCGCCACCGGGTACTGCAGCACGTTCGGCAGCATGATGGCGACGCGTGCGCCCGGTTGCAGGCCCTTGGCCTGGAGCCAGGCCGCCATGCGGCCGGACAGGCGCTCCAGCTCGGCGAAAGTCAGGGTCTTGCCCATGCACGCGTAGGCCTTGCGGTCGGCGTACTTGCGGAACGCCTCCTCCAGCAGATGCGTCAGGGAGCGGTACTGCGTCGGGTCGATCTCCGCAGGTACGCCTTCCTCATACGACTTGAGCCAAAACTTGTCCATCCGTGCCTCACCTTCCGTGTTCTTGCTGTGTCCATAAAAAACGCGAAGCCGCCCGGGACAGGGCGGCTTTTCGCGGGCCGGCATACGGCGCCGGCCGTCATGCTGTGGTCAGGCGGTGGTTTTTTCCGCCTGCTTCTCGTCCCGCAATGCGCGGCGCAGGATCTTGCCGACGTTGGTCTTCGGCAGCTCGTCGCGGAACTCGATGTACTTCGGTTTCTTGTAGCCGGTGAACTGCTGCTTGCAGTAGTCCATCAGCTGCTCGGCGGAGAGGTTCGGGTCCTTGCGCACCACGAACACCTTCACCGCTTCGCCGGAATGCTCGTCCGGCACCCCGATCACGGCGCATTCCAGCACGCCCGGGTGGCCGGCGATCACGCCTTCCAGTTCGTTCGGGTAGACGTTGAAGCCCGAGACCAGGATCATGTCCTTCTTGCGGTCGACGATCTTCACGTAGCCGTCCGCGTCCATGACGCCGACGTCGCCCGACTTGAAGAAGCCGTCCGGGGTCATGACCTTGGCGGTTTCTTCCGGGCGGTTCCAGTAGCCGGCCATCACCTGCGGGCCGCGGATCGCGATCTCGCCGATCTGGCCGATGCCCATCGGCTTGCCTTCGTCGTCCAGGATCGCGATGTCGGTGGACGGGATCGGCAGGCCGATGGTGCCGGTGAATTCCTTCACGTCGGCGCGGTTGCAGGTGGCGACCGGCGCGGTCTCCGACAGGCCGTAGCCTTCGATGATCGCGGTGCCGGTGATCTGCTTCCACTTGTCGTTGACGGCCTTCTGCACCGCCATGCCGCCGCCGTTCGAGACCTTCAGGCCCGAGAAGTCCACGGTGCCGATGTCCGGGTGGTTGACCAGCGCGTTGTACAGCGTGTTCACCGCCGGCAGCATGTTGATCTTGTACTTGCCCAGCTCCTTGATGAAGCCCGGGATGTCGCGCGGGTTCACGATCAGGATGTTCAGGGCGCCGGTGCGCATGCCCCACATCGCGCAGGCCGTCAGCGCGAAGATGTGGTACAGCGGCAGCGCGCACACGATCACGGTCTGCTCGTTCGACTGCCCCATCGCCGGCGCCGACCAGGCTTCGGTCTGCAGCACGTTGGCGATCACGTTGCGGTGCGTGAGGGTGGCGCCTTTCGACACGCCGGTGGTGCCGCCGGTGTACTGCAGGAAGGCGACGTCAAGGGACTTCAGCTCGACCTTGGAGAACGGCATCTTCGCGCCCTGCGACAGGGCTTCCTTGAAGCGCACCATGTTCGGCAGCGAGAACTCCGGCACCATCTTCTTGACACTGCGGACCACGAAGTTGACCAGCATGCCCTTGGCGCCGCCCAGCATCTCGCCCATGCTCGCCACCACCACGTGCTTGAGCGGGGTCTTGCCCATCACCTGCTGCACGGTGTGCGCGAAGTTCTCGAGCACGATGATCGCTTCGCTGCCCGAGTCCTTGATCTGGTGCTCGAGCTCGCGCGGTGTGTACAGCGGGTTGACGTTGACCACGGTGTAGCCGGCGCGCAGCACGGCCGCGATCGCGATCGGGTACTGCAGCACGTTCGGCATCATGATGGCCACGCGCGCGCCACGCTCCATGCCGCGGCTTTGCAGCCAGGCCGCCAGCTTCTTCGAGTAGGCATTCAGTTCGCCGTAGGTCAGGAACTTGTCCATACAAACGTACGCATTGCGGTCGGCGTACTTGCTGAACGATTCTTCCAGCATGTGCACGAGCGACCCGTACTGATCGGGATTGATCTCGCTTGGAACGTTCGGGGGGTACGACTTCAGCCAGAGTTTGTCCATCGGATGCCCTTTTTGTCTCGAATTTATCGTTGTGGGGGCGCGCGAAGCTTGCGCCTTTGCTATCGCCTGATGGTGATGCTATCGGGCAGCGGCAATGCGCGCAAGTTCTTTTAAGTCGATTGGAACGTGTCCTCTACCCAAGCCTATTTACTCAATCCCGCCACCTCGCCCATGGTGCGCTGCACCACCAGCGGCGCGGTCGGGGCTGGCGCCGCGAGCTTCTTCAGCACCCGGTGCCGGTCCGCCTTGTCGAGCTTGGCGATCCGGTTGACCGACTTGTAGAACGCAGGCCAGGTGCGCTCCTTGTTCAGCAGGGCGCGGAAGGCCGGAACGAAGTCGTTGTAGGTGGCGATCGAGGCCAGGTGGGCGTTCGAGAGCGGCTCGGCGAAGAAGCGGTCGTAGCCCGCATAACCGCCCCAGTTCGCCTTCAGCACCTGGTAGTCGTCCTTCAGCGCCATGAACAGCCGCGTCTTGGTAGCGCGCTTCTCTTCACGGCTGGCGGCGCTCGCGTAGAGCTTCTCCAGCTCGCCGCGGTAGCGCACCAGTAGCGCCATGAAGTCCTTCTTACGCGCGCTGTAGCGATCGAAGGCTTCGCGCATCGCCGGGTTGCCGAAACGCTCCAGCCAGCCTTCGACGCCGGCCTGCTCGACCGCGCTGGCGAAGGATTCGTTGAACTTGGAGTCGCCCGGCACGTACACCACCTGGTGCGCCAGTTCGTGGAAGATCAGGCGCGCCAGCTCCGCATCCGGATAGTTGATGAAGGTCGAGATCAGGGGATCGCTGAACCAGCCCAGGGTCGAGTAGGCGCTGACGCCGCCCACTTCGACATCATGGCCCTCGGCACGCAACTGCTTGGCATAGGCCTGGGCCTCGTCCTTGCTGTAGTAGCCGCGGTAGTTCACGCAGCCGGCTACCGGGAAGCACCACTGCATGGGTTTCAGCGACAGCTCGGGCGTGGCGACCACGTTCCACAGCACATAGGGACGCTTGATGTTGGTGAAATTGGTGTAGCTGCCGTTGTCGGGCAGTTTCAGTTCCTGGATCGCGTAGCGGCGGATCTGGCGCGCCGCCTCCAGGCGGTGGCGCAGGGTCGGTTTCGTCGCGGGATCGGCCAGCCAGTCATCGATCGGACGGGAATCCGTCAGCAGTTCGAGCTGGCCTTGGGCGGCCTGGGAGTAGTAGGAAAGGGATGAGCAGCTTGACAACATCAGGGCCGCGGCTGCTGCGGCCATCAGGGGCCGGAAGGCCGTGGAAAATCTAGAGGGTTTCATCTCGCGTTGCGGGGGCAAGTTTTTCAACCTGCACCAGGGTGTCGTAGAAAGTAGGCGCCCTGCCCATGTCGGTCAATCGCTGGCTGGTCACTTCGTTGGCGTTCTTGCCATCGGTGGAGAGTTTTTTCCACCAGATCGACAAGCCCACCACCAGCCCTTCGCGCGCCTTGTCGGTAACGCGTGCACGGGCAACGAATGAGCCGCGGTCGTTATAAATGCGTGCCATGTCACCGTGCGCAATGCCGCGGCGGGCGGCATCGTTCGGGTGGATGTCGAGGTGCGGCTCGCCCTCGGTTGCACGCAAGCTCTGTACATTGACAAAGGTTGAGTTGAGGAAGTTCCTTGCCGGAGGCGAGATCATCGCCAGCGGGTACTTCCGCGCCAGCTCCGGGTTGGAAGCGGGCGATTCATACGGCGGGATATAGGCCGGGACGGGATCGAGCCCGTCGGCCGCCATGCTGCTCGAATAAAATTCGCACTTGCCCGACGGGGTCGGGAAGCCGCCTTCGGCAAAGGGCGCGTCCGGCATGTTCAGTTTCTGCCAGCCCTTCTTCTTCAGGGTGTCCCAGTCGAAGTGCACCGCGCGCTCGTGGCGTTTATCGAAGGCCTGGGCCGCCAGTTCGTCGTCGGTCTCGCGGAAGCACGGGTCGTCGAAGCCCATGCGCGCGGCCAGCAGGCGGAAGAACTCGGTGTTCGGCCTGGCTTCGCCGATCGCTTCGATCGCGGCGTTGTTGGCCATCATGTACAGGTGACCGTAGGCCAGGTGCGCATCGACGTGTTCGAGCTGGGTGGTGGCCGGCAGCAGGATGTCGGCATAGTCGGCACTGTCGGTCTGGAAGTGTTCCAGCACCACGGTGAACAGGTCTTCGCGTTCGAAGCCCTTCTGCACCTTCGCTGAATCAGGGGCGATCGCCAGCGGGTTGGCGTTGTAGACGATGACGGCTTCGATCTTCGGGCCGAATTCGGGCGAAGCGTCCTTCAGCAGGTCGTCGCCGATGGTGGTCATGTTGATGGTGCGGGGCATGCGGCCGTTCAGCAGGTCCGGGCGCTGCAGGACCGGGCGGTTGGCCGGGAAGGAACCGGAGGTCGACAGCTGCACGCCGCCGGCGGCGTGGCGCCAGGCGCCGACGAGCGCCGGCAGGCAGGCGATATTGCGCACCGCCATGCCGCCGCCGCGCACGCGCTGCAGGCCGTAGTTCATGCGGATCGCGGCGCCTTCGCCGCTCCTTGCGGTCTGGCCGTAGATGCGTGCCAGTTCGATGACTTCCTCGGCCGTGATCCCGCAGGTTGCGGCGGTGCGTTCCGGTGTCCACTCCAGCGCGCGCTGTTTCAGTTCTGCGTAGCCGAGGGTGTACTTTTCCACGTAGTCGTGGTCGATCAGGTCTTCCTTGATCAGCACGTGCATCATGCCCAGCGCCAGCGCGGCGTCCGTACCGGGCAGCAAGGCAATGTGCTGGTGGCACTTCTCGGCCGTCAGCGAGCGATACGGGTCGATCGCGATCAGCTTCGCGCCGCGGCGCTTGGCTTCCTGGACCCGCATCCACAGGTGCAGGTTGGAGGCGATTGGATTGCCGCCCCAGATCAGGATCACTTTCGCGTTCTGGAACTGTTCGATGTCGGTGCCGATCGAGCCGCCGATGGTGTACTTGTAGCCGGTCGCGCCGGCCGTGGCGCAGATGGTACGGTCGAGCAGCGAGGCGCCGAGCTTGTTGAAGAAGCGCAAAGACATCGAGTCGCCCTGCACCAGTCCCATCGTGCCGGCATAGCTGTACGGGAGAATGGCTTGCGGGTCGCGCGCGGCGATCTCACCCAGGCGCCCTGCAATCTCGTCGATTGCCTCGTCCCAGGTAATGCGTTCGAACTTGCCCTCGCCCTTGCGGCCCACGCGGCGCATCGGGTACAGCACGCGGTCCGGGTGGTAGGTGCGTTCCACGTAGCGCGACACCTTGGTGCACAGCACACCGGCCGTCGTCGGATGCTCCGGATCGCCCTTTACTTCCGTGGCCACGCCATTGTCGACGGTGACGAGGATGGCGCAGGTATCGGGGCAATCGTGGGGGCAGGCGGCGCGGACTTGTGTGACTGTCATGAGTGCTGGAGTCGAGAGAAATACTTCGTGAAACCAATACTTTATACGATCTTGACGCAGTCCGTCCCCTCCTCTTTTACTGCCTGTTTGAGGCAGGCTACAATGGTTCTAAACGTGCAATGCAAGCATGACAAAAAAGGGAGAGAGCGATGAAACTCGTGGAACCAATCCTGGCGCAGCAATCGCAATTACAGGAGATCCGGCGCGACCTGCATGCGCATCCGGAACTGTGCTACGAAGAGCAACGCACCGCCGACGTGGTGGCGGCAAAGCTGACAGAATGGGGCATCCCGATCGTGCGCGGTCTGGGCGTGACCGGCGTGGTCGGCATTGTCAAGAATGGCTCTTCGCCCCGTGCGATCGGCCTGCGCGCCGACATGGATGCGCTGCCCATGCAAGAGATCAATGGCTTCGCACACGCGTCGCGCCATCCGGGCAAGATGCACGCCTGCGGCCATGACGGCCATACCGCGATGCTGCTCGGCGCCGCGCATCACCTGTCGCAGCACCGCAACTTCGACGGCACCGTGTACCTGATCTTCCAGCCGGCCGAGGAAGGCGGCGGCGGCGCGCGCCGCATGATGGACGATGGCCTGTTCGAGCAGTTCCCGATGGAAGCCGTGTACGGCATGCACAACTGGCCCGGCATCCCGGAAGGGCACTTCGGGGTCGTGCCGGGGCCGATGATGGCTTCCAGTAACGAGTTCCGCGTCGTCGTGCGCGGCAAGGGCGCCCACGCTGCGCAGCCGCATCGCGGCATCGATCCGGTGATGGTGGCGGTACAGATCGCGCAAGCCTGGCAGACCATCGTCTCGCGCGAAAAGAATCCGCTGGAGTCGGCGGTGCTGTCGATCACCCAGATCCACGCCGGCAGCGCTACCAACGTCATCCCCGACGAAGCGGAACTGGTGGGTACCGTGCGCACCTTCTCCACGGCCGTGCTGGACCTGATCCAGCGCCGCATGGAAGAGATCGCCACTGGCGTGGCGGCGGCCTTCAATGCCTCGGTCGACTTCAAATTCAAGCGCAATTACCCGCCGCTCATCAACCATCCGGAGCAGACGGCGTTTGCGATCGAGGCGATGCGCGCGGTGGTGGGGGCGGAATGCGTGGACACGCAGGTCGAGCCGACCATGGGCGCGGAGGATTTCGCCTTCATGCTGCAGGAAAAGCCGGGGTGCTATGTGTTCATCGGCAACGGCGAAGGCGCGCACCGGGCCGGCGGACATGGGCTGGGGCCGTGCCAGCTGCATAACACGAGTTATGACTTCAATGACAATCTATTGCCGATTGGGGCGAGTTATTGGGTGCGGCTTGTAGAGATGAGCTTACCGGCGGCGTGATTTCGTAGGGTGGGCGGGTCTTCCGCCCACGCGGTCAACGTTCCCCGGCACGGCCGCGATATATCCAGTTGAGGCGATCGCCGCGTGGGCGGGAAACCCGCCCACCCTACGGAAGCTGGTCCGCCGCCTTCCCTAGCCGGATCCCCGGATTCATCTGCTCGAGCGCCAGCAAAGCCGCCGAGTGATCCGCTGTCGGCAATACCCCTTCGATCGCCTCATACTGCCGCGTCACCAGCGTCGTCACCGGCAGCGTCAATCCCGCGCCCTGCGCCGCCGCCAGCACATTGCGCAAATCCTTCAGCTGGCTCTTCACCTGCCCGCCCGGCACGAAATTGCGCTCCAGCATGCGCTGCCCGTGCACCTCGAGAATCCGGCTGCCCGCAAAGCCGCCGCGGATGGCTTCGCGCACCGCGCTCGGGTCGGCCCCGGCCGCCTGCGCCAGCAGCAGCGCTTCGGCCACCACGTTCAGCGTGGCGCCGACGATCAGCTGGTTGCACAGCTTGGCCACTTGCCCGCTGCCCACCGGACCGACGAGTTGCGGGCGGCCCATCACTTCCAGAATTTTTACCACCTGGTCAAAATCCGCCGCTGCGCCGCCAGCCATGATCGCCAGCTGCCCGGCCTCGGCGCCGCCGACGCCGCCCGACACCGGCGCGTCCATGAAGCGGCAGCCGCCGGCGACAAGGCGCGCGTGGAAGGCCAGCGCTTCGTCCTGCCGCGTCGAGCTCATGTCGATCCACAGCGTGCCCGCATCGAGCGCGGGCAGCGCGGCATCGATGAGTTCGCCCACCACCGGCCCCGCCTCGAGCATGGAAATCACGAGCTGCGCTCCCTGCACCGCCTGCGCCAGGTCCGCCACCGGCTCGGCGCCGGTCCCGCGCAAGGCGTCGGCCTTGGCAAACGTGCGGTTCCAGGCGCGCACCCTAAAGCCGGCCTGCGCCAGGCGCGTGGCCATCGGCCTTCCCATCAGGCCGATGCCGAGGAAGGCGATGGTCGTCATCAGAACAGTCCGAGGAACTTCTTGACCGTGTTCTTGCGGCCCGGGACCACGAGGTCGGTCACGCCCTTGTCGTTGAAGCCGTCGAGCAGGGCCGGGAAGCCCTTGCGCTTGACCAGGTTCAGCTCGGCTTCGTAGAGCGGCACCACGCAGTGGAAATAGATGTCCTTGCCGTCACGCTCGAGCGAAGCGAACGCATCCGGTGCGGAAGCCGGCGGCAGCAGGATGGCGCCGGTGAACTCCACGCCTTTGGCGTAGGGCTTGGCCGGGCTGCCGTTCGGCACCGTGTGGCCCAGGCCCAGCCAGGTGGCGTGCTGGTGCGGGTAGTGCGCCAGGTGGCGCAGCAGGGCCACCGGCCAGTACCAGCGCTCGTCCTGCACCGATTGCTCGTCGAGCTTCCAGTCCGTCGGCAATGCCATCATCAGTTCGGCAAACGGTGGCGCGCCTTCCGGCACGGTCATCGGGTGGCTGCTCATGCCCGAGGTCACCAGGCGCAGGAAGGGATAGCGCTCGTTGGCCGGCACCACGTGGATATCGACCTGCACCGGATCGGCGATGGTGTCGTGGAAGACGGTGTCGATCCGCCCCAGGTGTGCGGCGATGTGCTCGGCCACAGGGTCGTGCGGCAGGACGGTGGGCGCTACCTGCTGCTGGGTCGGCGCGGCAAGCGGATACAGGGGAGTGCTGGTCGGTTCGGTCATGCGGATCGAGAGATAAGTGATGCGTTCTGCGGGGCGTCTATGATACCTGCGCGGCAGCGCAAGGTGGCGGGCAGCGCCGAATTGTTCACGCTAGTACAATAGCGCACTGCACAATATTTCTGTCTTGCTAAGAAAGAAAATCATGTCCAACCTGAACAAACTTGCCGCCGCCCTCGTCGCCGCCTTCTGCGCCCAGGCCGCTCATGCCCAAGCCCTCGGCGGCTGGGCCGACTCGGCCTCGATCGAATTCGGCACCAACCCCGAGCAGCGCATGGTGCGCCTGGCTGTCCAGAACGACTGGGACCAGCGCTGGTTCGCGCGCAGTGGCTACCACCTGTCGGGCTATTGGGAAACCAACGTCGCCCTGTGGCGCCTGAGCGCCTACCAGAACGTCCCGGGCCGCAAGAAGAACATCGCCGTGGTCGGCTTCACCCCGGTGTTCCGCTACCAGAGCGACAGCAAGCTCGGCCTGTACGGCGAGATCGGCGTCGGCGTCAACCTGTTCTCCAAGCTGTACAAGAACGAAGACAAGGAACTGTCGACCGCCTTCCAGTTCGGCGACCACATCGGCGTCGGCTACACCACCGCCAAGTGGGACTACAGCCTGAAGTTCCAGCACTACTCGAACGCCAGCATCAAGAGCCCGAACGCGGGCGCCAACTGGATCGTCGCCAAGGCGGCCTACCGCTTCTAAGAGGCTTTCCTCAGCGCAGCAGGGCGAGCCCCTGCTGCGATCCATGTCAAAATCGGGCCGAGGCGGGCCACCCGGCCTGCCAGTAACACGAGGCCCGATTGACTGACCCCAGCACCATCAAGCGCTACCTGCCGTGGCTTGTCGCGACTGCCCTGTTCATGGAGCAGCTCGACGCCACCATCGTCAATACCGCCATTCCGAGCATCGCGGCCAGCCTGCAGGTGACGCCGCTGAGCCTGAAATCGGTGGTCACCAGCTACATCCTCGGCCTGGCCGTCGGCATCCCGCTCAGCGGCTGGATGGCGGACCGCTTCGGCACCCGGCGCGTCTTCTTCATCGCCATCTCGGTGTTCACCATCGCCTCGGTCCTGTGCGGCCTGTCCATCAACGCCCACATGATGACGGCGGCGCGCCTGCTGCAGGGCCTGGGCGGGGCCATGATGATGCCGGTCGGGCGCCTGGCCATCGTGCGCACCTTCCCCAAGAACGAGCTGCTGGGCGCGATGAACTTCGTGATCATTCCCGCCCTTATCGGGCCGCTGCTGGGGCCGACGGTGGGCGGGCTGATCGTGCACTGGACCTCGTGGCGCGTGATCTTCTTTGTCAACGTCCCGGTCGGCCTCGCAGCGCTCTACCTAGTGTGGAAGCACATGCCCGACTACCATGGCGCAGAGAAGCGCCCGCTCGACGTCGTCGGCCTGATCCTGTTCAGCAGCGGCACTGCGATCCTGTCCTGGGTGCTGGAAGTGTTCGGCGAGCACAGCCTCGACTACCTCACGGCCGGCCTGCTGCTGGCGCTGTCCGTCGCCCTGCTGGGCGGCTATGCCTGGCACGCGCTGCGCATCAAGCATCCACTGCTGCGGCTGACCCTGTTCAAGGTGCGCACCTTCCGCATTTCGGTGGCCGGCGGTTTCCTCACGCGCCTGGGCGTGGGCGGCCTGCCCTTCCTGCTGCCGCTGCTGTACCAGCTGGGGCTGGGGCTGCCGGCCTGGCAGTCGGGCCTCTTGATGATGCCGTCGGCGCTGGCCGCGATGGGCATGAAGATGTTCGCGCCGCGGCTGCTGGCGCGCTTCGGCTACCGCAACATCCTGACCGCCAATACCGTGTGCATCGGCCTGACCATCGCACTGTTCACCCTGGTGGGTCCGGGCACACCCTTCTACCTCATCGTTGCGATCAGCCTGGCGCAGGGCTTCTTCAATTCGCTGCAGTTCTCGAGCATGAACACCCTGGCGTATGCCGACATCGAACCGCAGGATTCGAGCATGGCCAGTACCATGTCGAGTTCGTTCCAGCAGCTGTCGATGAGCTTCGGCCTGGCGGCAGGCTCGATCGTGACGGCCTGGTTCCTCGGCCCCGTGGCCCAGGACAACCGGGAGGCTGTGTCGCAGGCCCTGCACCACGGCTTCGCGACGCTGGCCGCGATGACGCTGCTGTCCTCGGTGGTGTTCTGGCGCCTGCGCCGCAACGACGGCGACAGCATCAGCCGCGGCCAGGAAAAGGTGAAGGAAACGGCGCCCGTCGAACAGCAGATGAGCGGCAGCTGATGTGCTTCAGTCCAGGGGCTGCGGAATCACGTCTACTTTGCCGCGTTTCATCACCCGCGGCGCGGTGATCGGCGAGAAGTAGATCTTCTGCTGGCTCATCGCGATATAGACGCGGTGGCGGTGCAGGAAGTCGGCGCCGAGCACCAGGAGCTCGCCCGATTGCGGCAAGTCCATCAGGCGCAGGTCGAAGTCCTTCACCTCCAGGCTGCCGATGAACAGCTGCGGCACGGGCACTTTCCATACGGGTTTGTCCGCCTTGTCCCCGGGCAGTGGGTCTTCACGCACGGCTCCGGGGGACTCGGGGCTCAAGCCCAGCCGCGCCCCGGCCGCCCTGGGCAGGTAGGACTGCGGAGTGGAGGTGGACAGCAGGGCCGTAACGCGCTGACCGCCGATGTGCAGGTTGAACACCACCCGCGCATCGCGCTTCCAGGGGTCGCCCATGCTCATCACCGCGACCGCCTGCGGATCCCAGTAGGCCAGGTGATCGCGGAAGCACCCGTCCGGCTGGAACAGCTTGAGGTAGCCGGCATCGAGAGCCACTTCCAGGTCCTGCTTCAGCAGGGTAGCGGCGCCGATCCGCACGCCGTAGGTATCGTCCAGGAAGTCTTCGACGAAGAACTCGCCGTTCTTGCCCTTTGTCAGACCGAAGGAGAAATCCCTGATCGGGGCAATCATGATGTCACGCACGATATCGACGCCCGTATCGTTGCGCGCGTCGGCGGCAAAGAGCTTGCTCGTCGTGGTGCGCACGGGGATACCGAGCCGGTCCAGCACTTTTTTGTTGAACACGATCGATTCCGCGGAACCGGTGCTCAGCATCACAGGCACGCTGGCGCCGCCGATCGATGCCTGCGAAACAGGGCGCAGGTCGTCGGTAAAGCTCAGCGCAATGGTGGCCTGCTCCCCCATCCGGCAGCCGGCCGACGGCGATTGCGCGAAAGCAGCCTGCGACAGGACGAGGCCGACGCAGACGGTGTACCTGATCAGGGAGGTCGGCACGGAAGCTGTCATTGCAAGGTCTGGTAGTGGGTGTGCTGGCAGTATAAGTACACCCTTGCCGGTGTCGCCGGCGATATTAAAAATTACCCTTTCGCCATAAGACAAGCACCGCTCCGGGCGCCCTCGAGTGGAATCGGGCTTCCCGGCTTTTCAACGTGATAGTAGAGCGAGACGATCTTCCAGCCGTCCTCTTCGAGGTAGAGCTGGATGCTGTTGACGCCCGTGTAGTCGGCCTTCGCTGCCTTGGGATCGCGGCGAGTTTCGACGACGCTGTAGACGGTCGCGAAGCGGTCGTATTCCTTCACCTCGCGCCGCACTTCACACTCGTAGAAGCCATGCGGCCGCGGCTCGCGCTGTGAAGCGATGAAGTCCGACGCCTTCATGGCATGAAAGACCGGCTTGCCCTCGTGATAGATGCCGCCCACGACCATGGCGTCCTTGCGGAACAGCTGTTGCAGGCGCTCGACGTCGGCCGCGGCGCCGGGGGCGTGGCTGGACGCCTGCCACAGCTCGGCCACGGCGCCGGCGGGCGTCGTGGCTGCGGTGGCGATCAGCGGAGAGCAGACCAGGATGAGGGAAAGCAGGCGGCGCATGTGGAATCTCCGGGATGGGATCCCGGCAGTATAGCCGCCTCGGCAAGCCTAGTGCCGGCCTCTCCTTCCATGGTGGGACCATCCATGATGGCCGCGATGATGCGACCATTCGTGATGCCGGCCGTGGTGATGGCGCGGCCGGTCATAGAAACTGAAGCCGAAATCCAGCGTGACGGGAGGCCCGACGTAGGTCGGGTAGCCATAGGCGGGATAGCCATACGCCGGGTAGCCGGCGTCGTAGGCATATGGCGGTGCATATACGCACCCGCCCAGCCCGAAGGTCAGCAGTAATGCAGCGATAAAGCGTCGCAGCAGGCTTGTGTGTCGGATGTCCATGTGCGCTCCCCCAAGAAAGAAAGCAGCTCATTCAGTGTAGTCCGGCTCACAGCATTTGCAATCCACAAAGCAAAAAGCCCGCTCAGGCTTAACTGAGCGGGCTTTGCTGTATAACTAGCCTGACGATAACCTACTTTCACACTGGTTGCAGCACTATCATCGGCGCAAAGTCGTTTCACGGTCCTGTTCGGGATGGGAAGGGGTGGGACCGACTTGCTATGGTCATCAGGCTTTGACTTGTCTGAGCAGCCTTTCGGCTAACTCACAATCCGGGAAGAAGTATCGTTCTTTTTGTTCTTGGGGTAGCAGTATCAACAAACTGCAGCTGTATTCTTGACTCGTCTATAGCCTACCAAGGTTATAGGGACAAGCCGTACGGGCAATTAGTACTGGTTAGCTTAATGCATTACTGCACTTCCACACCCAGCCTATCAACGTCCTGGTCTCGAACGACCCTTCAAGGAGCT
>NZ_JAJFEQ010000010.1 GCF_020707265.1 Massilia sp. IC2-477 | reverse complement strand
GCGATCCCACGATACCCAATAGAGCTGTCGGCTAGATAGTCTTGGACAACCGCGAGCTTGAATTGCTCGCTGTACTTGGTCATGAAAAAACCCCAAAAGTTGTGTCCAACTTTTGGGGGTCAGTTCAATTGAGCGCCGTTTTCATTTCTGCTGAAAGCCAATCAAGCCTTTAACTTCCGCGCGACTTCCAACGCAAAATAGGTCAGCACCCCATCTGCGCCGGCACGCTTGAATGCCATCATCGACTCCATCATGACCTTGTCATGATCCAGCCAGCCGTTCTGCGCCGCCGCCTTGAGCATCGCGTACTCGCCGCTGACCTGGTAGGCAAAGGTCGGCACCTTGAACTCGTCCTTCACGCGGCGCACCACGTCCAGGTAGGGCATGCCCGGCTTGACCATCACCATGTCGGCGCCTTCGGCCAGGTCGAGCGCCACTTCGCGCAGGGCTTCGTCGCTGTTGCCCGGATCCATCTGGTAGGTGTTCTTGTCCGCCTTGCCGAGATTCGCCGCCGAGCCGACCGCGTCGCGGAACGGACCGTAAAACGCGGAGGCGTACTTGGCCGAGTAGGCCATGATGCGAGTGTGGATGTGGCCGTTCGCTTCCAGCGCGTTGCGGATGGCACCAATGCGGCCGTCCATCATGTCCGAAGGCGCCACCACGTCCACGCCGGCTTCGGCCTGGGCCAGCGACTGGCGGATCAGCATCTCGATGGTCTTTTCGTTGACGATGTAGCCGTTCTCGTCCGGCAGGCCGTCCTGGCCGTGGGTCGTGTACGGGTCCAGCGCGACGTCGGTCATGATGCCCAGTTCCGGGAAGCGCTTCTTCAGTTCGCGCACGGCGCGCGGCACCAGGCCTTCCGGGTTGGTGGCTTCCACGCCATCGTAGGTTTTCAGCGACGCGTCCACCACCGGGAACAGGGCCAGCATCGGAATGCCCAATGCCACAGCCTCTTCAGCGACCTTCAGCAGCAGGTCGACCGAGACGCGCTCCACGCCCGGCATCGAGGCCACCTGCTGGCGCTGGTTCTCGCCGTCAAGGATGAAGACCGGGTAGATCAGGTCCGCGGGGGTGACGACGTTTTCGCGCATCAGGGCGCGCGAGAATGGATCGCGGCGCATGCGGCGCATGCGGGCGGCAGGGTAGGTGGCGGGAGTGATGATGGTCATGTCAGTTCCAATGTTGTCCCGGCAAACCCGGGATTATTCCGAATCCGAATCTTCGTCCGTGTCGGCGTCCGGCGCGTCGTCGTCCTGGTCCAGGCCGAGCAGCTCGAGGATCTTGGCGTCCGCTTCCTCGATGCCGATGCGCTTGAGGGCCGAGAACAGCTGCACGGTGAAGGGGAAGCCTTCGCCTTCCTCGTCGACATAGCTGTCGAGGATTTGCCGCGCCTGGCGCAGGGCGTTGGTCTTTTCGTTCTGGTTGAGCTTGTCGGCCTTGGTCAGGATGCAGTGGATCGGCTTGCCGGTCGGGGCGAACCATTCCAGCATCTGGACGTCGAGGTCGGTGAAGGGGCGGCGCGAGTCCATGATCAGGATCAGCGCGGCAAGCTGTTCGCGGCGCTGGACGTAGTCGCCCAGCAGTTTCTGCCAGTGCAGCTTGGCCGTGCCCGACACTTCGGCATAGCCGTAGCCCGGCAGGTCGACCAGCAGGGCCTGGATTTCCTCGACGATGGTCGGATCCTTGCGGTGCTGGCCCACGTGGGCGCCGCCGATCGAGAAATAGTTGATGTGCTGGGTGCGGCCGGGCGTCTTGGACGCGAAGGCCAGGCCCTTCTGGTTGGTGAGAATATTGATCGCCGTGGATTTGCCCGCGTTCGAGCGCCCGGCGAAGGCGATTTCGGGAACCTGGGTGCCCGGGAGATCGCGCAACTGGTTAACGGTCGTGAAGAACCGGGCTTGCCAAAGTTTGGACATAAGGGGAAGGTTTAAATGACAACGGAATGGCGATACGGAAACAAAGCTATTGTACAATAAGGGGTTGATCGATGCTCCCCCGGGGAGCACCAGTAAGGCCGCTGCACTGTTTCACTGTAAATTCCAAAATCTGTTTTTGACTTTTTCAGGGTGCTTGAATGAATCGTTTGACGTTTCCGCTTTTGAAGTCCTTGCTGGTTGCAAGCCTGGCCCTGGGCGCTACCGTGTCCGCCGCCGATGCTCCGCACACTGCCGTCGCCAAGGCCGACCCGGCCAAGGGTGGAACCCTTTACGATTCGGGCGACGCCGCGCGCGGCCTGCCCGCCTGCATGTCCTGCCACGGCGCCGCCGGTAACTCGACCATCGTCGCCAACCCGAAGCTGGCCGGCCAGATCGATGCCTACACCCACAAGCAGCTGGTCGACTTCACCACCCCGAACCGCCAGCAGCCGATCATGACGACCTACGCCAAGATGCTGACGGACGACGAGAAGCGCAACATCGCCGCCTATCTGTCGACACAGAAACCCAAAGCCGGCGCCGCCAAGAACAAGGACACCGTCGAGCTGGGCCGCAAGATCTACCGCGGCGGCATCGCCGAGAAGGGCGTCGCCGCCTGCGCCAGCTGCCACGGCGCCACCGCCAACGGCATCCCGGCCCAGTACCCGCGCCTGTCGGGCCAGCACCAGGACTACACCTATGCCCAGCTGGACGCCTTCAAGAACGGCACCCGCAAGAACAGCATCCAGATGACCACGCTCGCGCAGCGCATGTCGCCGGAAGAAATGAAGGCGGTGTCGGACTATATCGCGGGCCTGAAGTAAGCAGCGCTTCGTAGGGTGGGCGGGTTTCCCGCCCACGCGTTCAACTCCCGCCAGCATTGGCGCGACACATCATCCCCTACCTATCACCGCGTGGGCGGGAGACCCGCCCACCCTACAACTGCGGTATGCTCTAGCGGATTTGCTGAGTTTCACGGGCGTTGTAGAGATAGAACATGAGTACCACCGGAATTGAACTGAACACCCGCCGCCGCGGGTTCGCCGAAGCGGTCGAGCTGGTGTCCTCGATGCGCTTCGCCATCAGCCTGTTGACGATCGTCGCGATCGCCTCGGTCATCGGCACCGTGCTCAAGCAGAACGAGCCGATGCCGAACTACGTGAACCAGTTCGGGCCGTTCTGGTTCGAGGTCTTCGCCAAGCTCGGCCTGTACAGCGTGTACTCGAGCTGGTGGTTCCTGCTGATCCTGGTCATTCTAATCGTGTCCACCGCCCTGTGCGTGGTGCGCAATGCGCCGAAGATGATCCGCGACATGCGCAGCTGGCGCGAGAACGTGCGCGAAGAGTCGCTGCGCAACTTCCACCACAAGCTCGAATGGGAAGCGCGGCTGGATCGCACCCAGCTGGCCGGCCAGACCGCCGAGCGCCTGCGTCACGCCGGTTACGCGGTGAAACTAGTCGAGAAGGACAAGGGGATCCTGGTGGCGGCCAAGAAGGGCGCCGGCAACAAGTTCGGCTACATCTTCGCGCACACCTCCATCATCGTGATCCTGCTGGGCGGCATGCTCGATTCCGAACTGCCGGTCAAGTTCCAGCAGTGGTTCCTGGGCAAGACGCCTTTCGGCGGCAGCGGCGTGATCGCCGACATCCCAGCCCAGCACCGCCTCAGTGTCTCGAACCCGACCTTCCGCGGCAATACCCTGATTGCCGAGGGCCAGACCAGCAATACCGCGCTGCTCCCGCAAGCCTCGGGCGTCCTGGTGCAGGAACTGCCGTTCTCGATCCAGCTGAAGAAATTCCATATCGATTTCTACTCGACCGGCATGCCCAAGCTGTTCGCCAGCGACGTGATCGTGCACGACCCGGAAACCGGCAAGACCTTCCCGGCCACCATCAAGGTCAACCACCCGCTGATCTACAAGGGCGTGGCGGTCTACCAGTCCAGCTTCGAGGATGGCGGCAGCAAGCTCAAGCTCACTGGCTTCCCGATGAGCGGTACCGGCGACAAGCCTTTCCAGATCGCTGGCACGGTCGGCTCGGCCACCGAACTGAAGCAGGGCGGCGAGACCTGGTCGGTGGAGTGGTCGGGCTTCCGTCCCTTCAACGTCGAGAACGTCGCCGCCGGCCAGGATGCGCGTGCGGTGGCCAAGAACACTTCGTTCAACGAACAGTTCGCGGCCACCCTCGGCAAGGCATCCGGCTCGGCGGCGAAGATCGCCGATACCAATGACTTGAAAAACGTCGGACCCAGCGTGCAGTACAAGCTGCGCGACAAGACCGGCCAGGCGCGCGAATTCCTGAACTACATGCAGCCGGTGACGCTCGAAGGCGTTCAGGTCTACCTGGCCGGCGTGCGCAGCAATCCGTCGGAAAACTTCAGCTTCCTGCGCATCCCGGCCGACGACGAGTACAGCGTGCGCACCTGGATGCGCCTGCGCGCGGCCCTGGCTGATCCCGTGCTGCGGCAGGAGGCGGCCAGGCGCTACGCAGGGCGCGCGCTGGGGCCGGAACAGCGCACCCAGGGCGAACTCACGAGCCAGCTGGAAGAATCGGCGGCGCGCACCCTGGCGATTTTCGCCGGGGAGGGCGGCCGTGGCGGCTTCATGGGCGTGTCGCAGTTCCTGGAAAAGATCCCGGCCGCGGACCAGGAAAAGGCCGCCAACATCTTCATGAAGATGCTCAACGGCTCCCTGTGGGAGCTGTGGCAGGCCGCCAACGTGCGCGCCGGGCTGCCGGAAGTCGCACCGACCGAAACCCACGGCCGCTACCTGCAGCTGGCCACCAATGCGCTGTCGGACAGCGTGTTCTACGGCGCCCCGGTATTCCTGCAGCTGGAAGAATTCGAGGAGGTCAAGGCCTCGGTGCTGCAGTTGACCCGCTCGCCGGGCAAGGGCATTGTCTACCTCGGCTGCCTGCTGCTGGTGGCGGGCGTGTTCGCAATGTTTTATATTCGTGAGCGGCGCATGTGGGTGTGGGTGCGCGATAGCGCCGACGGCGCGCATGCGCTGATGGCCATGAGCACCCAGCGCAAGACCCTCGACTTCGAGCGCGAATTCGACGATTTGAAAGAAAAACTGCCGCAGCCGGCTTGATGCCGCGGCAAGGAGACCAAGATGGAACTGTCGCAAGCATCCACCGGCCAGACCAAGGCCTATGTCCAGCAGCCGGGTTTCTTCCGCAGCCTGAACGCGATCGACTGGCTGTTCGGCGCCGGCTTGCTGGCGGCGGCGCTGTTCGCGCTGAACCGCTACGCCCACCACATGGACATCTACGAGCAGGTGATCCTGGTCCTGAGCGCGCCAACCTTCGCGCTGCTGGGCTGGCACTGGAAGCCGGTGCGCTGGCTGATTCCGCTGGTGGCCGTGCTGTCGCTGTGGGCGATCTCGCTGTACGGTGGGGCCATCGATGCGGCCAACCAGAAATTCTTCCTGAAGTACATGCTGTCGAGCCAGTCCGCCATCCTGTGGATGAGCGCGCTGTTCGTGTTCTCGACCGTCTTCTACTGGGTGGGCCTGGCCGGCAGGTCGAACTTCGGCGGCTCCGTCGGCAGCAAGCTGTGCTGGGCGGCCGTGGTGCTGGGCTGGGTCGGCATGATGGTGCGCTGGTTCGAGTCCTACCTGATGGGGCCGGACGTCGGCCACATCCCGGTGTCGAACCTGTATGAAGTGTTCATCCTGTTCTCGCTGATCACGGCGATGTTCTACCTGTACTACGAAGGGCGCTATGCAACCCGCCAGCTGGGCCCCTTCGTGCTGCTCATCATCGCCGCCGCGGTGGCCTTCCTGCTGTGGTACACGGTGTCGCGCGACGCCGCCCAGATCCAGCCGCTCGTCCCCGCGTTGCAGAGCTGGTGGATGAAGATCCACGTGCCGGCCAACTTCATCGGCTACGGCACCTTCGCGCTGGCCGCCATGGTCGGCACCGCCTACCTGCTCAAATCGCACGGCATCCTGGCCGACCGCTTGCCAAGCCTCGAGGTGCTGGACGACGTGATGTACAAGTCGATCTCGGTCGGCTTCGCCTTCTTCACCGTCGCCACCATCCTTGGCGCCCTGTGGGCTGCCGAGGCCTGGGGCGGCTACTGGTCCTGGGACCCGAAGGAAACCTGGGCCCTGATCGTCTGGCTGAACTATGCGGCCTGGCTGCACATGCGCCTCATGTCGGGCCTGCGCGGCCGCGTGGCCGCCTGGTGGTCGGTGGTGGGCCTCCTGGTGACGACCTTCGCCTTCCTGGGCGTGAACATGTTCCTGTCCGGGCTGCACTCCTACGGCGAACTGTAAGCCTCAGTTGCCCCGGTAGGTCGAATAGCCGAAGGGGCTCAGCAGCAGCGGAATATGGTAGTGCTGCGCCGGCGCGTCCACGGTGAATTCGACCGGGATGCGCGGGAAGAACGTGGCCTGTCCCCGGCGCTTGTAGTGTTCGCCGGTCTGGAAGACGATACGGTAGTCGGCCGCCGCCAGCTTGCCGTTTTCCGGATACAGGGCCTGGATGCGGCCCTGCGCATCGGTTACCCCGCTTGCCAGTTCGCGCCATCCGGCGCCCTCGCGCTGCTCCAGCGTCACCCGGATGCCGGCCGTCGGCTGGCCGCTCTGCAAATCGAGCACGTGGACGCTGAGCGGGTTCGGCGCGGCGGATGCCGCGATGCTGGCGGCGCCGAGCAGGGCGGCCAGGGTGAGTTGCCGGATCAATCGCATGCTGCTACTCCTGTCGAATGTGGAAAGCCGCCATCCTCGCATGCGCCCGGCGACGGCAGCCTGACCGCCAGATGACAGTTCCGTCATGTTTGGCCGCAGGCCTTCGGCATAGAATGGGGCCATGAGCATTCTCGTGATCGAAGACGAGCCGAAGACCGGCGATTACCTGCAGCGCGGGCTGCTGGAGTCCGGCTTTGCGGTGCGCCTGGCGCGCAATGGCCGCGAGGGCCTGGCCATCGCCCGCGAAGAAGAGATCGAACTGGTCGTGCTGGACGTGATGCTGCCGCGGATGGACGGCTGGCAGGTGCTCGCAGCCCTGCGCGCCGACCCGGATACCGAGCAGATCCCGGTACTGTTCCTGACGGCGCGCGACGAGGTCGAGGACCGGGTGCGCGGACTGGAACTGGGCGCCGACGACTACCTGGTCAAGCCCTTCGCGTTCGTGGAGCTGGTGGCGCGCATCCGCACCCTGCTGCGGCGTGGCCCCGTGCGCGAGGAAGAACTGATCCGGATCGCCGACCTCGAGATCGATGTGCTGCGCCGGCGCGTGCGTCGCGGCGCCGAGACCATCCCATTGACCGCGCAGGAATTCGCGCTGCTGCACCTGCTGGCGCGGCGCCAGGGCCAGGTGCTGTCGCGCGCCCTGATCGCGTCCCAGGTCTGGGACATGAATTTCGACAGCGATACCAACGTCATCGACGCCGCCGTGCGCCGCCTGCGCCGCAAGATCGACGACCCCTATGCCCAGAAGCTGATCCACACGCGGCGCGGCATGGGCTATGTGTGCGACGTGCAGGCCCCGGCATGAAGCCCACCTGGCGCGATTCCCTGACCCTGCGCGTGACGCTGGCCTTCGTGCTGATCGTCGCGCTAACGGCGGCGGGCCTCGGCATCTACCTGTACCGTGCCTTCGTGGCCGAAATCACGCGCCGCGACGACCTGCAGCTGCTGGGCAAGCTGCGCCAGGTGCAGATCGTGCTCGGCCGCCCGGGCGCGGCCGAACTGCTGGCGGCGCAACCCGATTTTTTTCGCGACACCATGAGCGGCCAGGAGAACTCGCTGGTGCGCATCACAGGGCCGGGCGGTGTGGTGCTGGCCGATATCAATCCACGCGGCGAGCGCTATCCCGTGCCGCCGCAGGCCGGGCCGGCGCCTGGGCCGGACGCCATCGCCGGCTGGACGGCTACGGGAGGCATTCCCGGCCGGGTCGTCGCGGGCAGCGCCCGCCTGGGTAGCACGCAGGTAGCGGTGGTGGTGGCGCGCGCCTATGCCGAACGCACCGCCATGTTCGCGCGCTACCGCAGCCATATCCTCGCCGCGTGCGCGGCCGGCGCCCTGCTCGCCGCCGCGCTGGCGGCCCTGATGCTGCGGCGCGGCCTGCGCCCCCTGCGCAAGGTTGCCGAACATGCGGCGCTGGTCAAGCCGGGCACCCTGGCGCAAGGCCTCGACATCGGTGCGGCGCCGGCCGAGCTGCGCCCGCTGATCGATGCCTTCAACGCCATGCTGCAGCGCCTGCAGGACGGCTATGCGCGCCTGTCCGGCTTCTCGGCCGACCTGGCGCACGAGTTCAGGACGCCGGTGACCAACATGATCGGGCAGAGCCAGGTCGCGCTCGGGCAGGGCCGCAGCCGCGAGGAGTACGAAGCCCTGCTGGCCTCGAACATCGAGGAACTCGAGCGCCTGGCGCGCATGATCGAGAGCATGCTGTTCCTCGCGCGCGCCGGCCAGGACGAAGTCGTGGTGGCGCGCCAGCCGGTCGTGGCGCTGGAGGAGCTGGAGCGGGTCGCCGACTTCTTCGAAGGCATGGCAGAGGAGCGGGGCCTGCACCTGGCGTGCAGCGGCGAAGGCCGCTTCGCCGCCGATCCGGTGCTGGTGCGGCGGGCACTGGCCAACCTGGTCTCGAACGCGGTGCGCCATGCGGATGCGGGCAGCACGATCAGGCTGCATGCCGAAACGCGCTCCGGCGCCGTGGAGCTGAGCGTCACGAATACCGGCGCCGCAATTGGACGCCAGCACCTGGACCACCTGTTCGACCGCTTCTACCGCGTCGACAGCGCACGCAGCGATGCGGAAGGCTCGACGGGACTGGGCCTGTCCATCGTCAGCGCCATCTTGAACTTGCACGGTGGCAAAGCAACGGTGCAGTCGAACGGTGCCGATACCTGTTTCATCCTTGCCTTTCCCACCGGGTGAGGCGCCGGGCGGGGGCTGACGCGCTTTTGTCCAGCGTGCCGGACCTCATCCTTGCCGGGCGGCAGCCGGCGCTAACGTGCGCCTAAGCCGGCTGGTGTAACCTGAAGTCTCTCTCTCTGTAGCGGAGTCAAGCATGCTTTTCAAACGCAATCCGAACGGGATCGATCTCCCGTATCCGTCCGAGATCACGCCGCGCGAGGTCTATGAAGGCCGGCGTCAATTCATCGCCCGCATCGCCGCCACCGCCGCGGTCGGCTCCGGCATCTGGGAGATGGCCAACCGCGAAGCCTTCGCCCAAGGCACCAGGCTGGCTGCCGTCCGCAACGCGGCCCTGTCCACGCAGGAAGCGCAGACCTCGTTCAAGGATGCGAGCTCCTACAACAACTACTACGAGTTCGGCCTTGACAAAGGCGACCCGGTCGAGAATGCGCATACCCTGCGCACCCGCCCATGGACGGTGACGATCGAGGGCGAAGTGAAAAAGCCCGTCACCCTCGACATCGACCGCATCCTCAAGCTGGCGCCGCTGGAAGAGCGCGTCTACCGCCTGCGCTGCGTGGAGGGCTGGTCGATGGTGATTCCCTGGGTCGGTTATTCGTTGTCGAACCTCCTGAAGCAGGTCGAACCGACGGCCAACGCCAAGTACGTCGAATTCATCACCCTGGCCGACAACCGCCAGATGCCGGGCCTGCGCAGCCCCGTGCTCGACTGGCCCTATGTGGAAGGCCTGCGCATGGACGAGGCCATGCATCCGCTCACGCTGCTGACGGTCGGGATGTACGGCCAGGTGCTGCCGAACCAGAACGGCGCGCCGGTACGCCTGATCGTGCCCTGGAAGTATGGCTTCAAGTCGGCCAAGTCGATCGTCCGGATCCGCCTGGTGAGCCGCCAGCCGCGCACCGCCTGGAACGACTCGGCGCCCAATGAATACGGCTTCTACTCGAACGTGAACCCGAACGTGGACCACCCGCGCTGGTCGCAGGCCAGCGAACGCCGCATCGGCGAGGACGGCTTCTTCAAGCCGAAGCGCAAAACGCTCATGTTCAACGGCTACGACCAGGTCGCGTCACTGTACAGCGGCATGGACCTGAAGAAGTTCTTCTGATGGCCTTCACACCTTCGAGCAAACAGGTCGGGGGCATCAAGGTGCTGGTGTTCGTGCTGGCACTGCTGCCCTTCCTGCGCATGGCCTGGCTGGTCTTCCAGGGTGTGCCTGTCGAGCCGCTCGAGTTCCTCACGCGCGGCACGGGCGACTGGACCCTGTACTTCCTGTGCATCACGCTGGCCGTGACGCCGCTGCGCCGTTTCACCGGCTGGAACTGGGTGGTGCGCCTGCGCCGCATGCTGGGGCTGTTCGCTTTTTTCTACGCGCTGGTGCACTTCACCTGCTTCTTCTGGTTCGATCACTTCTTCGACATCGCGGCGATGCTGAAGGATGTGGTCAAGCGCCCCTTCATCACCGTCGGCTTCATCGCTTTTGTCTTGCTCATTCCGCTGGCGGCGACCAGCACCAATGGCATGATCAAGCGCCTCGGCGGCAAGCGCTGGCAGTGGCTGCACCGCCTGATCTACGTGATCGCGCCGCTGGGCATCCTGCATTACTGGTGGATGAAGGCGGGGAAGAACGATTTCGAGCAGCCGATCATTTTTGGCCTGATCGTGGCAGCGCTGCTGGGATTGCGGGTGTACTGGGCCTACGCGAAGAAGACGCAGGCCGCGGTTTCGTAGGGTGGGCGGACAAGCCGCCCACCCTACGGTTATTTCAGCATCGATTCCAGCGCAAACAGGTCCGCCGGATTCTCGCGCTGGCGGATCTGGTGGACCCGGTCGCCATCGACGATCACCTCGGCCGCGCGGCCCCGGGTATTGTAGTTGGAAGCCATGGTCATGCCATACGCGCCGGCCGTCATGATCGCCAGCAGGTCGCCCGGCTCCACGTTCAGCTCACGCTCCCGCGCCAGCCAGTCGCCCGACTCGCACACCGGACCCACCACGTCATAGGTCAGCTTGGCGCCTTCGCGCGGTTGTACTTCTTGCACGCCCATCCAGGCCTGGTACAGGGTCGGGCGCATCAGGTCGTTCATGGCCGCATCGACGATGGCGAAGTTCTTTTCCACGCCCGGCTTCAGGAATTCGATCTTGGTCAGCAGCACGCCGGTGTCGGCCACGATCGAGCGGCCCGGCTCGAAGATCACCTTGATCGCCTGGCCGCCGTGTTTTTCAGCACGCCAGGCGTCGATGCGGGCGAACAGGCGGCCCAGGTAGTCGCCCACGGGGACCGGCGGCTTGTCGCCTTCGGCGCCGTAGTTCACGCCCAGGCCACCGCCGATGTCGAGGTGGTGCAGGGTGATGCCTTCGCTGCCCAGGGTGTCGATCAGTTCGATCAGCTTGTCCAGCGCTTCCAGCAGCGGCGCATCGTCCAGCAGCTGCGAGCCGATGTGGCAGTCGATGCCGACCACGTCCAGGTTCGGCAGCGCGGCGGCTGCACGGTAGGTTTCGAGCGCGTCGTCGAAGGCGACGCCGAACTTGTTGGCCTTCAGGCCGGTCGCGATGTAGGGGTGGGTCTTGGCGTCCACGTTCGGGTTCACGCGCAGCGACACCGGGGCGCGCTTGCCCATGCTGCCGGCCACTTCGTTCAGGCGGTGCAGCTCGGGAATCGACTCCACGTTGAAGCACAGGATGCCTTTTTCCAGCGCCAGCCGCATCTCCTCGACGGTCTTGCCGACGCCCGAGAAGATGGTCTTGCCGGGATCGCCGCCGGCTGCGATCACGCGCAGCAGTTCGCCGCCCGAGACGATGTCGAAGCCCGCGCCTTCGCGCGCCAGCAGGTCGAGGATGGCCAGGTTGGAGTTGGCCTTCATCGCGTAGCACACTAGTGCGTCGCGTCCTTTGCAGGCGTCGGCGTAGGCGCCGAAGTTCTCCAGCAATGCGGATTTCGAATAGACGTAGGTCGGGGTGCCGAATTCTTCGGCGATGGCGGACAGGGCGACGCTGTCGGCGTGCAGGACGCCGTTCTGGTACTGGAAGTGCGACATGAGGAAGCTTATCTGGTAGGAGCCGGGGTGGAGGCGTTATTCGATGGAACTGGCTGGGCAGGCTGCGGATTGGCGGCGGCGGTGGCGCTTGGTGCCGGCTTTGCGGGCGGGTTCGGCATGTAGAGCGGACCCGTCTGGCCGCAGGCGGACAGCAGCGCGGCAACAAGGCCAGCACCGGCAATCGGCAAGATGCGGCGTGCGATGGTGGAGTTCACGATTAGAATGGGGTTTTATTTAGCAGACTTTGGAGTGTAGCATGACCGAAACCGAATTTTTGGCGCTGGCCGAAAGCACCCTGGACCGCATCGAGCATTGCCTGGACAAGCTGAACGACGAGGACGTGGTCGATGTCGAATGCCGGCGCAGCGGCAACGTGCTGGAAGTCGAGTTCCTGCGCAATGCAACCAAGATCATCGTCAACAGCCAGGCCCCGCTGCAGGAAATGTGGGTGGCGGCGCGCTCGGGCGGCTACCACTACAAGCGCGTCGGCGACGAGTGGCGCAACACGCGCGACAATTCCGAGCTGTTCGCCGCGCTGTCGCAATACGTGACGGAGCAGGGCGGGGCGCCGGTGGCGCTGGGCTGAATGGCCGCAATCCTGTAGGGTGGGCGGGTTTTCCGCCCACGCGGTCAATCATCGTCGACATTGCCGCGTGGGCGGCAGAGCCGCCCACCCTACAAATGCAGAAGCAAAATGGCAGCCCGCGGGCTGCCATTTTTTTACCAAACGGTCAAATCAGAACAGTTCGTTCCTCACCGCGTCGCGCTGCTTCTGCTCGGCCGGGGCCGGCGGCGGGCCGACGTCCAGCGCCGCCACGCCGGTGCCCGGCGGCGTCTCGGCGTAATAGTACTCGCCATTCGCCAGGATCAGCCCCGACGGCACTTCGCGCTCGACGACTTCCTCGCCCTTGAGCGCCTTGCCCATGTAGCCGATCCAGATCGGCAGGGCCAGGCCGCCGCCGGTCTCGCGGTTGCCGAGGTTCTTCGGCTGGTCGTAGCCGATCCAGGCGATGCCCACCAGCTTCGGGTTGTAGCCGGCGAACCAGGCGTCGATCGAGTCGTTGGTGGTGCCGGTCTTGCCCGCGATGTCGGGGCGCTTGAGCGACAGCGCCTTGGTCGCGGTACCGTAGCGCACCACGTCCTTGAGCATGCTGTCGACCAGGAAGGCGTTGCGCGCGTCGATCACGCGGTTGGCCTCGACGCCGGCGCGCTCGGGGCGCGCTTCGGACAGCACCTTGCCGTCGCTGTCGGTCACCTTCGAGATGATGTAGGGGCTGATGCGGTAGCCGCCATTCGCGAACACGGCGTAGGCGCCCGCCATCTGCAGCGGTGTGGTGGAGCCGGCGCCCAGCGCCAGCGTCAGGTAGGCCGGGTTGCGATCGGCGTCGAAGCCGAAGCGGGTCGCGAATTCCTGGCCGTAGCGCGCGCCGATCTTGTTCAGGATGCGGATCGAGACCATGTTCTTCGACTGCGTCAGGCCGCGCCGCATCGTCATCGGGCCTTCGTACTTGTTGTCGTAGTTCTTCGGCTCCCAGGCCTGGCCGCCGGTCTGGCCGGCATCGAAGCTGATCGGGGCGTCGTTGACGACGGTCGCCGGCGACAGGCCGCGTTCCAGCGAGGCCGAATAGATGAAGGGCTTGAACGAGGAGCCCGGCTGGCGCCAGGCCTGCGTCACGTGGTTGAACTTGTTGCGGTTGAAGTCGAAGCCGCCCACCAGCGCGCGGATGGCGCCGTCCTCGGCGCTGGCCGCAACGAAGGCCGATTCCACTTCCGGCATCTGGGTGATGACCCAGTTTGATTCGTCGTCCTGCATCACGCGGATCACCGCGCCGCGGCGCAGGCGGCGGTTCGGGGCCGCTTTCTCCGACAGCCAGGCCTTGGCAAAGCCCAGGCCCTGGCCGGTGATGTCGATGCTTTCGCCGGACGCGATGGTGGCGCGCACCTTGGTCGGGGAGGCCTGCAGCACGATGGCGGCGACGATGTTGTCGCTGTCCGGATGCTCGGCCAGCTCGGCCTCGATGGCTTCGTCGGCTTCCGCCTTGTCGCGCGGGATCTCGATATACGATTCCGGGCCGCGGTAGGGATGGCGGCGCTCGTACTCCATCACGCCGCGGCGCACCGCGAGATAGGCCGCGTCCTGGTCGGCCTTGGTAATGGTGGTGAACACGTTCAGGCCGCGGGTATAGGTGTCTTCCTTGAACTGTTCGTAGACCAGCTGGCGCGCCATCTCGGCCACGTACTCGGCGTGCACGCCGAAGGCGGTGCTGTCGGTCTTGATCTTCAGGCGCTCGTCCTTGGCCTGGGCGTACTGCGCTGGCGTGATGTAGCCGAGGTCGCGCATGCGCTGCAGGATGTACTGCTGGCGGGTCTCCGCGCGCTTCGGGTTCACCACCGGGTTGTACGCCGACGGCGCCTTGGGCAGGCCGGCCAGCATCGCCGCTTCGGCGATGCTGATGTCGCGCAGGTCCTTGCCGAAGTAGATCTGGGCCGCCGACTGGAAGCCGAAGGCGCGCTGGCCCAGGTAGATCTGGTTCATGTAGAGCTCGAGGATCTGGTCCTTGCTCAGGTTCTTCTCGATCTTCCAGGCCAGCATCGCTTCATAGGCCTTGCGCTTGAAGGTCTGCTCCGAGGACAGGAAGAAGTTGCGCGCCACCTGCTGGGTGATGGTGGACGCGCCCTGGCGCGAGCCGCCGGTGGCGTTCTTGAACACGGCGCGCAGGATGCCCCAGTAGTCGATCCCGCTGTGCTCGTAGAAGCGGTCGTCCTCGATCGACAGCACCGCTTTCTTCATGACGTCGGGGATGTCCTTGAAGTGCACCAGGGTGCGGCGCTCCTCGCCGAATTCGCCGATCAGGACGTTATCGGCGGTGAAGATCCGCAGCGGCATCTTGGGCCGGTAGTCGGTGATGGTGTCGAGTGCGGGCAGGTTCGGATAGGCCATCGCGAGCGCGAACACGAGCACCAGCACGCCGATGACGGCGAGGCCGGTGATGGCGCCGAGCGCCATCAGGATCAGGCGCTTGGGGCTGTACTTGGATGCGGGGGACGCGCCCTGGTTTTGTTTCTCTTTCATGCTGGTTTTTACTCCCTTGAACCGTCCCATTATAAGTCACGCGTTTCGCGGCCGATACACGCACTGCTGAGCGGGGGCTTAAGCAGAAACAATGGAACAAATAACAAGGGCAATATCAAGGGAATAAGGGTCATGGCAGGGCTGATAACACCTTGCGCCAGAGTGTGGCGTGTATGCGCCGGATTGCTGTGTTCCCTCATAGAAATATCTTGTCGGGGTGCATCGTTTTCGCTACGATCTAACGCGGTGCCTCATATATGTGCACCAAGTAAGTGATTTAACAGGACATATCCCCGCGCGGGCGTTCAACACAGATCCTGCAGCACGCGGGAGGGCAGCCAAGGAGTACGCTCGTGATCAATCTAGGTTCCTTGTTCGGAAAGTCCAGTCCGCCGTTGGCCGGGCTCGACATCAGCACGTCGGGCGTCCGCCTGGTCGAGCTGGCCGACGCCGGCAAGGGTGAACTGCGCCTGGAGCGCTATGCCGCCGAACCGCTGCCGCGCGGCGCGGTCGTCGACGGCAACATCGAAAACATCGACCAGGTGGCCGAGGCCGTGCGCCGCGTCTGGAAGAAGAGCGGCACCAAGGCCCGCCACGTGGCGCTGGGCATGCCGCCGGCCGCCGTCATCACCAAGAAAATCATCCTGCCGGCCGGCCTGTCCGAAGACCAGCTGGAAGTGCAGGTCGAATCCGAAGCCAGCCAGTACATCCCGTTCGCGCTGGACGAAGTAAGCCTGGACTTCGACGTCATCGGCCAGGCCCCGAACTCGCAGGACGACATGGAAGTCATGCTGGCCGCCGCGCGCCGCGAGAAGGTCGAGGACCGCGTGGCGATCGCCGAAGCGGCCGGCCTCACCGCCACCGTGATGGACATCGAATCCTACGCCGCGCGCGCCGCCCTGGACCGCGTCGCCGGCGCCAAGCCCGAGCAGATCGTGGCGCTGTTCCAGATCGGCGCCCAGGCCACCCACGTGTCGGTGCTGCAGAACGGCGAAACCATCTACGAGCGCGAGCAGCCCTTCGGCGGCAACCAGCTGACCCAGGACATCGTGCGCGCCTACGGCCTCGCGTTCGAGGAAGCCGAGACCCGCAAGAAAGCGAACGAGCTGCCGGAGAGCTACCGCGCCGACCTGCTCGCGCCCTTCCTGGAAAGCGCCGCGCTGGAAGTCACGCGCGCGATCCAGTTCTTCTTCACCTCGACGCCCTATACCCGGATCGACCAGCTCTACCTGGCCGGCGGCTGCGCCGCGCTGCCGGGCCTGCTGGAGCTGATCGGCAGCCGCACCCGCATCCCGAGCAGCATCGTGGCGCCCTTCGAGGGCATGTCCCACGGCGCGCTGGTGCGCGAACAGCAGTTGCGCCAGGAAGGCGCCGCCTACCTGGTCGCCTGCGGCCTGGCCCTGCGGAGGTTCGGATGATCCGCATTAACCTGCTCCCCCACCGCGAAGCGAAGCGCAAGCAGAAGCAGGCGGCCTTTGTCGCCATGCTGGCCGCGGGCGGCGTCGCCGGCGCCGCCGTGGTGCTGCTGGTCGGCGCCTGGAACGCCAGCCGCATCGCGGTCCAGAACGAACGCAACCTGGTGCTGAAAACCGCCAGTGCGGAACTGGACAAGAAGATCGGCGAGATCAAGACCCTCAAGGAGGAAATCGAAGCCCTGAAGGCGCGCCAGCAGGCCGTGGAAGACCTGCAGGGCGACCGCAACCAGCCGGTCTACCTGCTCGACGAACTGGTGCGCCAGACTCCCGAAGGCGTGTACCTGAAATCCTTCCGCCAGGAGGGCCAGAAGGTGACGCTCAACGGCTACGCCCAGTCGCAGGAACGGGTCGCCGAACTGCTGCGCAACGTGTCCGGCACCTCGCCCTGGCTGGAACGCCCGAACCTGACCGAAGTGAAGGTCTCGTCGCTCGACAAGGACAAGAGCAAGAACGGCCGCAAGGTCGTCGAGTTCCAGATGGACGTGGCGATCAAGCGCCTGCGCGAACAGGAAGACACCGGATCGGGCGACGGCGCCAAGGGCGCCAAGCCGGCCGCAGCGAGCGAGCGCAAGCTCGCCAAGTCGGCGGAATGACATCATGAATATCGACCTCAAAGACCTCGGCACCCAGCTCGCGGCCCAGTTCCAGGACCTGCAGGGCCGCCAGCCCGGCCAGTGGCCGCTGGCGCCGCGCCTGCTGTGCGCGGCCGGCGTGGCGGCGGCCGTCATCGGCCTCGGCTACTTCTTCTACTGGGACGGCCAGTTCGACAAGCAGAAGAAGGGCGCCAGCCAAGAAGCGACCCTGCGCAAGGAATACAAAGACAAGATGGCACAGGCGATCAACCTGGAAGCCCTGCAGAAGCAGAAGGTGCAGGTGGACCAGTACGTGCTGCGCCTGGAAAAGCAGCTGCCGAGCAAATCCGAGATGGCGGACCTGCTGTCCGACATCAACCAGTCCGGCGTCGGCCGCGGCCTGCAGTTCGAGCTGTTCAAGCCGGGCCAGGAAGTGGTCCGCGACTACTACGCCGAACTGCCGATCGACATCAAGGTAAGCGGCAAGTACAACGACGTCGGCGCCTTTGCCGCCGACATGGCCAACCTGCCGCGCATCGTCACGCTCAACAACATGGTCTTGACGTCCAAGGACGGGGCGCTGCAGCTGGAAGCGGTGGCCAAGACCTTCCGCTACCTCGACCCCGACGAGATCAGCGCGCAGAAGAAGGCGCGCGACGACAAGAAGGGCAAGGGCAAGAAGAAGGGCAAGGGCAAGGACAAGGAAGACAAAGGAGCGGCGAAATGAAGCGGCTGTTGTGCACCTTCGGCGCGGTAGCGCTGCTGGCGGGCTGCGGCGACGGCGACGTCCAGGAAGTGCGCGACTGGATGAAGCAAGTCCAGCGCGAGACCGTGCCCAAAGTGAAGCCGCTGCCGGAGCCGAAGGAATTCGTCCCCTACGCCTACAATCCGGGCGGCGCGATCGAACCGTTCAGCGACGCCAAGCTGCTGGGCGAGATGGCGCGCGTGGCCGCGGCCAATCCGAACCCGCTGGCGCCGGACGCCAACCGTCCGCGCGAAGTGCTCGAGAACTACCCGCTCGACACCATGCGCATGGTGGGCACGCTGCAGAAGGGCGGCATCAGCTATGCGCTGCTGCAGATCGATGCGTCGATCTACCAGGTCAAGGCGGGCCAGCGTATCGGACAGAATCACGGGTTGGTCACGCGCATCAGCGAAGGCGCGATCGACATCAGGGAAGTAGTGCAGGACGCCACCGGCGACTGGGTCGAACGCAAGGCGACGATCGAGCTGGCGGAAAGCAAGGAGACCGGGAAATGACCCCAGGCATGAACAATCGCAGCACCATTCGACTCATCGTGCCGGCCTGGCTGGCGCGCTGTGGCGCGACCCTCTTGATGACGCTCGCCGCCGGCGCGGCAGCGGCACAGGCTCAGTTGCCAGTGAATGCCATCGAATCGATCACCGCCAACCAGCAGGGCGCCAACGTCGTGCTGAACATCGCCATGCGCGAGGCGCCGAGCAAGCCGCCGATCGGCTTCTCGATCACCAGCCCGGCGCGCATCGCGCTCGACTTCGGCGCCACCGGCAATGCTACCGGCAAGGCCTCCCAGGACATCAACCTCGGCGACGTGCGCAGCCTGAACCTGGTCCAGGCCGGCGAGCGCACCCGCCTGGTGCTGAACCTGGCGCGCGCGCTGAATTACGCCACCGCCATCGACGGCAAGTCGGTGATCGTCACCGTCGAAGGCTCGGGCGGCGTGGCGCAAGCCGTGAACGCCGCCGGCCTGCCCGCGGCGAGCAGCCCGGCGCCGGCAGCGCGCCAGGTCCTGCGTGACCTCGACTTCCGCCGCGGCAGCAACGGCGAAGGCCGCGTCGTGGTCGACCTGCCGAACGGCCAGGTCGGCGTCGACGTGCGCCAGGCCGGCAACCAGGTGATCGTCGACTTCCTGCGCACCGGCCTGCCCGAGACGCTGCGACGCCGCCTCGACGTGACCGATTTCGGCACCCCGGTCACGCGCGTGACCACCACCTCGCAGGGCGAGAACGTGCGCATGGTGATCGATGCGCAGGGCGCCTGGGAACAGTCGGTGTACCAGAGCGACACCCAGCTGATCGTCGACGTGCGTCCGGTCAAGGAAGACCCGAACCGCGTGGGCGGCGCCGCCACCGGCTACCGCGGCGAAAAGCTCTCGTTCAACTTCCAGAACGTGGAAGTGCGCGCCGCGCTGCAGGCGATCGCCGACATCTCGGGCCTGAACATCATCGCCAGCGACTCCGTCACCGGCAACCTGACCCTGCGCCTGCGCGACGTGCCCTGGGACCAGGCGCTGGACGTGGTCCTGCAGGCCAAGGGCCTGGACATGCGCAAGAACGGCAACGTGCTGTGGATCGCGCCCAAGGAAGAACTGCTGACCAAGGAAAAGCTCGAGCTCGAGCAGCGCGCCCAAATCGCCGACCTGGAGCCGCTGCGCTCCGAGATCTTCCAGCTGAACTACCAGAAGGTCGAGGCCTTCCGCACCGTGTTCGGCCTCGACGCGAGCGGCGCATCGACCGCGGCCGACAGCAAGAACCGCGTGCTGTCCAAGCGCGGCAGCGCCATCATCGACCCGCGCACCAACCAGCTGTTCGTGACCGACATCGCGTCCAAGATCGAAGACATCCGCAAGCTGATCCAGAAGACCGACGTCGCCTCCAAGCAGGTGCTGATCGAAGCGCGCCTGGTGGAAGCGAACGACGGCTTCTCGCGCAACCTCGGCGCCAAGCTCGGATTCAACGACATGCGCGCCCTGCGCGGCGGCGACCAGGGCTACAGCATCGGCGGCAACAACCGGGTCGCCATCGGCGGCAACCTGACCGGCATCGGCCAGGACACCCTGCAGACGCCGGACAAGGGCGACGCCTATACCAACACCACCCTGGTGAACCTGCCGGCGGCGGGGATCGCCGGCATCAATCCGGCCAACATCGCCTTCTCGCTGTTCTCGTCGGCCGATAACCGCTTCCTGAACCTGGAGCTGTCGGCCCTGGAAGCCGACGGCAAGGGCAAGATCATTTCCAACCCGCGCGTGGTCACCGAGGACCGCCAGGTTGCCGTGATCGAGCAGGGCGTCGAGCTGCCGTTCCAGGTCGCCACCAGCAGCGGCGCGACCTCGATCACGTTCAAGAAGGCCAACCTGCGCCTGGAAGTGACGCCGCAGATCACCCCGGACGGCAACGTCGTGCTCGACGTCGACGTCAACAAGGATTCGAAGGGCGAAGAAACCCGCGCCGGCCCGGCGATCAACACGCAGCACGTGAAGACCAAGGTGATGGTCGAGAACGGCGGCACGGTGGTGCTGGGCGGTATCTACCAGCAGACCGAACGCAACAACGAAAACAAGGTGCCGCTGCTGGGCGACGTGCCGGTGCTCGGCTACCTGTTCAAGTCGACCGGCCGCGAAAGCACCAAGACCGAACTGCTGGTGTTCATTACGCCGAAGATCGTGGCGGACACCACCGCCACCGGCCGCTGAGCGCGCATAGAAAAACCATCGCAACGACACAACAAAAGGAAGAACAGAAGTCATGCACCACACTCCAGAACAGGGCGCCCTGGCGTCGATCGGCCGCTGGACCGCAATCGCGGTCGCGGCTGCCATTCTCAGCGCCTGCGGCGGCGGTGGCGGCAACCCGGGCAGCACCGGCTCGGGCGCCGGTACCGGCGGCACCGGCGGCACTGGCGGCACCCCGGTCGCGGCCGACCCGAAGATCAACATCGCCGTGACCGACGCCAGCGGCGCCAACCTCACCCTGCTGTCGGGCGCCCAGAGCGCCACCGTGAAGGCGTCGGTGCTGACCGCAGCCGGCAAGCCGGCGCCGGGCGTCATCGTGCAGTTCAGCACCAGCGCTGCCAGCCTGCTGAGCTTCACGCCGGAGACCGCGTCGGCCCTGACCGACGCCAACGGCGTCGCCACCGTCAGCGTGCGTCCGGCCAGCGTGACCTCGGCCGGCGCCCTGTCGGTCACCGCCACCTCGGTGGTGGAAGGCAAGACC
This sequence comes from Massilia sp. IC2-477, assembly GCF_020707265.1. Taxonomy (GTDB): domain Bacteria; phylum Pseudomonadota; class Gammaproteobacteria; order Burkholderiales; family Burkholderiaceae_D; genus Telluria. Next base: position 188,566 of record NZ_JAJFEQ010000010.1, on the reverse strand, counting down.
GCGACCGCCAGCACCAACTTCACGGTCGGCGCCGCGCCGCTGACTGTCGGCGCCCTGAGCTTCTCGCCTGCCCCGCCGAGCCGCCTGCCGGCCTTCAGCACCGCGTCGCTGGTGGTCCCGGTCACCACCGGCGGCCAGCCGGCCAGCGCCGCGCCGGGCGTGACGCTGACTTCGCTGTGCGTGGCCGACGGCACCGCCACGCTGGTGCCGGGCAGCTTCGCCAACGGCGCATTGAGCGCCACCTACACCAATAACGGCTGCCTGCGCGGCCGCGACGTCATCACCGCCACGATCGGCTCGTCGGTCCAGACCATCGGCCTGGACGTCGACCCGGCCAACATCGGCACCATCCAGTTCGTGGGCAGCAGCGTGACCGGCAGCTCGATCGTGCTGAAGGGGTCGGGCGGCCAGGGCCGCGTGGAAGCGGCCCAGATCAGCTTCCGGGTGGTCGACCAGCAGGGCAACAGCCTGCCGGGCGTGAACGTCGATTTCAGCGCCACCACCAACACCGGCGGCCTGACGGTCTCGCCGACCCGCGCCACCACCGACGCCGCTGGCAATGTCTCGACCACGGTGTCCTCGGGCACCATCCCGACCCCGGTGCGCGTGACCGCCGAGGCGACCCGCAACGGCGTCCGGATCAGCGGCCTGTCCGACACCCTGACCATCTCGACCGGCCTGCCGATCCAGAAGTCGATGTCGATGAGCGCTGCCAAGTTCAATATCGAAGGCCTGGAATATGACAGCGAGACCACCAGCATCACGGTGCTGATGGCCGACCAGTACGGCAACCCGGTGTCGGACAACACCGCCATCAACTTCGTGACCGAAGGCGGCGCCATTGGTTCGTCGGCCCAGGGCGGCTGCGTGACCAAGGACGGCGGCTGCTCGGTGAACCTGCGCAGCCAGGCCTTCCGCCCGCTGGACGGCCGCGTGACCGTGCTGGCCTATGTCCAGGGCATCGAGAACTTCGTCGACGTCAACGGCGACGGCCAGTACAGCTGCAGCGGCTACACCGGCACCACTGCGTACCGTCCGCTGGTGGACAACTGCCCGAGCGGCGGCGAGCCCTTCCCGGTGGCCAGCACCGGCCAGCTGGGCGACATGGGCGACCCGTTCCTGGATGTCGACTTCAACGGCGTCTATGACGGCACCAAGGGCGACCTGCCGTTCCCGTACAACAGCTCCAGCTACAAGAAGGATGGCGACGGCAAGTGGGGCCTGAACTACATCCGCCGCAGCTTCGAGGTCGTGTTCAGCGGCTCGCACCCGCGCCTGATCCGCCAGTTCTGGACCGGCACCGCATGGCGCGACTGGACTTCCGACGACGGCGATCCGCTGGTCCTGAAAGGCATCAACGGCACCGCCTGCACCGATGTCGACCTGCGCTTCCGCCTCACCGACGTCAACAACAACCCGATGCCCGCCGAAACGGCCGTCGCAACCGACGACGTCACCAATGTGACGGTGGGCACCGTGGCGCCGTCGAAGGTTCCGTCGACCAACGCCCTGGGCGGCACCTACCACTCGGTCAACGTCAAGCCGAACGCTTCCTGCTCGGCCGGCAGCCTGGGCGTCAGCATCAGCACCCCGCGCGGCATCGTCACCACCTATTCCTTCAAGTACAACTGAGGAAACAAGGTCCGGTTTGACGCAAAAAGAGGCGGCCAGTCTATACTGGCCGTCTTTTTTATTTCTGCGGACCTGGCAGTGCCTCATCCCAAGAACAACAACATCTTCCTGGTCGGCCTGATGGGAGCCGGGAAGACCACCATCGGACGCCAGCTGGCGCGCAAGCTGGGCTTGCGCTTCGTCGACTCCGACCACGAGATCGAAGGGCGCACCGGCGCCTCGATCCCCTGGATCTTCGAGATCGAGGGCGAGGCGAGCTTCCGCCGGCGCGAAGCGGAGATGATCCGCGAGCTGAGCGCCCAGGAGGGCCTGGTGCTGGCCACCGGCGGCGGCGCCGTCCTGAATCCCGCCAGCCGCGCGCTGCTGGCCGAGCGCGGCACCGTGATCTACCTGCGCGCCACCATCGGCAGCATCCTGCAGCGCACCTCGCACGACAAGAACCGCCCGCTGCTGCAGACCGCCGACCCGCGCGCCAAGCTGGAAGAGCTGCTGGCCCAGCGCGACCCGCTGTACCGCGAGATTGCCAACCTGGTCATCGATACCGGCCGACCTAACGTACAATCGATGGTACAGACCATTTTGGACCAGCTCGCCGCGCTGGAGGCCGCGCACGTGGCCGCCGGCGCGCGCCGGGCGACAAGCGACACGATGAACGCAATGAGCGCACCCGCACCCACCATCCTGAACGTCGAACTGGGCGAACGCAGCTATCCGATCACGATCGGCCCCCGGCTGCTGCACGACAGCGCGCTGCTCGCGCGCCACATCGACGGCGGCAAGGCCGCCATCGTCACCAACACCACCGTGGCGCCGCTCTACCTGGCGCAGGTCGCAGGCAGCTTGCGCGCGCAAGGCCGCGAGGTGGTCGAGATCGTGCTGCCGGACGGCGAAGAGCACAAGACCTGGGAGTCGCTGAACCTGGTGTTCGACGCCCTGTTGCAGCACAAGTGCGACCGCAAGACCACCATCGTGGCGCTGGGCGGCGGCGTGATCGGCGACCTGGCCGGCTTCGCCGCCTCCAGCTACATGCGCGGCGTGCCCTTCGTGCAGGTGCCGACCACGCTGCTGTCGCAGGTCGATTCCTCGGTGGGCGGCAAGACCGGCATCAACCACCCGCTGGGCAAGAACATGATCGGCGCCTTCTACCAGCCGCGCGCCGTGATCGCCGACACGGCGACGCTGGACACCCTGCCGCCGCGCGAACTGGCGGCTGGCCTGGCCGAGGTGATCAAGCACGGCGCCATCCTGGACGCCGCCTATTTCGAGTGGATCGAGGCGAACATCGCCAGGCTCGTGGCGCGCGAGCCGGACGCGATGGCCTACGCGATCGCGCGTTCCTGCGAGATCAAGGCGGAAGTCGTGCGCAAGGACGAACGCGAGGGCGGCCTGCGCGCCGTGCTCAATTTCGGCCATACCTTCGGCCACGCGATCGAGGCCGGCCTGGGCTTCGGCACCTGGCTGCACGGCGAAGCCGTCGGCTGCGGCATGGTAATGGCGGCCGACCTGTCGGTGCGCCTCGGCCTGGTCGACGCCGCCACCGTGAAGCGCGTGCGCGCCCTGGTGCAGGCAGCCGGCCTGCCGACCGTGGCGCCGGATCTCGGCGTCGAGCGCTGGATCGAGCTGATGGCGGTCGACAAGAAGAACGAGGGCGGGGAGATCAAGTTCATCCTGCTCAAACCGCTGGGCAGCCCGGCGATCACGACGGTGCCGCTTGATACCCTGAAGGCGACGCTAAGCGCCTGCGTGGCCCCAACGGAGGAGTGAAGATGCTGGACTTCGACGCACGCCTTGCCCCCTATGCAGCCCATTCGTCGAAGTCGCGCGGCCGTGTCCACATCGAGCCGCCGGCAGGGTCGCGCAGCGAGTTCCAGCGCGACCGCGACCGCATCATCCATTCGACGGCCTTCCGCCGCCTGGAGTACAAGACCCAGGTATTCCTGAACCACGAGGGCGACCTGTTCCGCACCCGGCTCACGCACAGCATCGAAGTGGCCCAGATCGGCCGCACCCTGGCGCGCAGCCTGGCCCTGAACGAAGACCTGGTGGAAGCCACCGCGCTGGCCCATGACCTCGGCCACACGCCCTTCGGCCACGTGGGCCAGGACGTGCTCAACGAGTGCATGAAGGACTACGGCGGCTTCGAGCACAACCTGCAGAGCCTGCGCGTGGTGGACGAGCTGGAAGAGCACTATGGCGCCTTCGATGGCCTGAACCTGACGTTCGAGACGCGCGAGGGCATCCTCAAGCACTGCTCGCTGACCAATGCGCGCCAGCTCGGCGAACTGGGACGCCGCTTCATGGAGCGCAGCCAGCCCAGCCTGGAAGCCCAGCTGACCAATCTCGCCGACGAGATCGCGTACAACAACCACGACATCGACGACGGCCTGCGCTCGGGCCTGCTCACCATGGCGCAGATGGAAGAGGTGACGCTGTTCGCGCGCCATCGCCACACGGTGGAAACCCAGTATCCGGGCCTGGCCGGACGACGCGCGCTGTACGAGACGATCCGCCTGATGATCACGGCGATGACGGCCGACCTGGTCGAGACCTCGGCCGCGCTATTGAGGGAAGCGGCGCCGAAAGATATCGATGATGTGCGCGCGGGGCCGCCCCTGATCCGCTTCTCGCAGCAGATGCGCACCGAGACCACGGAGCTCAAGCGCTTCCTGTACGCCAACCTGTACCGCCACTTCCAGGTCAACCGCATGCGCGTCAAGGCCAGTCGCATCGTGCGTGAGCTGTTCGAGGCGTTCCTGACGGACCCGGTGCTGCTGCCGAACGATTACCAGGTGGAGGGCGATCCGCTGTGGCAGGCCAGGAAGATTGCGGATTACATTGCGGGGATGACGGATCGGTATGCGATTCGGGAGCATCGGCGGATTTTTTCGCTGGATCACTTCTGACGTCAACGTTAGCCGCCAACGCGTCGTTCCGGCGCAGGCCGGAACCCAAGTTCGTCGCGTCACGTTTGCCGGTGTACGCAAGCGTTAGCCATACGCAAACAATATGGATCCCGGCCTGCGCCGGGATGACGGTTCTTAAGTTTGTGGAAAAAACAGGGCAGCGCTCTGATCGCCTTAACCAAACAAGCCCGGCGTCCCCAGCTCCTGCAGCAGCTTCTTCACCGGCGCCGGCAGCGGCGCCTCCCCGATCGCATGCAGATCCCACCACATATGCCGCCCGGTCGCGCTACCGCGCGCGCCCAAGGTGACTTGCCACGGCGTGATGTGCAGCTTGTAGTGCGTGAACACATGCACCAGCGGCCGCAGCGCCTGCACCTCGTCCACCGTCCCGAACTGCGCGGCAGCAGCAACTACCTCGGACAACGGCACGGCATCCACATCCACCCCCAGATGCCCATCCACCTCCGGCAGCGACAGCAGCCCACCCCAGATCCCGGTACCCGGCCGCTGCTCGAGCAGCACCTGGCCGCGGTCGATCACCACCAGCAGCGCGGCGCGCTTTTCCGGCGTGGCCTTCTTGGGCTTGCGCACCGGGAGTTCGGCCGTGCGGCCGGTGGCGTAGGCGACGCAGCGTTCGCGCAGCGGGCAGCGCTGGCAGTCGGGGCGGCTGCGGGTGCACAGGGTGGCGCCCAGGTCCATCAGGCCCTGCGTATACGATTCGATGCCTTGCTCCGGCAGCAGCGCATCGGCGCGGCGCCAAAGCGCATCTTCGACCCGCTTCTCGCCCGGATACTGGTCGATGCCGAACACGCGCGCGAACACGCGCTTGACGTTCCCGTCCAGGATCGCGGCGCGCACGCCGCTGGAGAAGGCGGCAATCGCCGCCGCGGTCGAGCGGCCTATACCGGGCAGCTCGGCCAGCAGCGCCGGATCGCTCGGGAACACGCCACCGTAGTCCTGCACCACGCGCTTGGCGCAGGCATGCAGGTTGCGCGCGCGGGTGTAGTAACCGAGACCGCTCCAGTGCGCCATCACATCTTCGCTCGGCGCTTCGGCCAGCGCATGCACGGTGGGGAAGCGCTCCAGGAAGCGCGCGTAGTAGCCGAGCACCGCGGCGACCTGGGTCTGCTGCAGCATGATCTCGGACAGCCAGATGCGGTAGGCATCCGTCGTGTTTTGCCAGGGCAGGGTATGGCGGCCGTGGCTGCGTTGCCAGTCGATCACCGCCTGGGAAAAGGTCGGGTCGGCCAGCTGGTCGAATTCGGTGAGGCGTTTCATGCTGCTGATGTTAACTCCGGTACGTCCAGTGTTGCGGCGACCTCCGCCGCCATGGCGGCCAGCCGCGTGCGCGTCTCGTCCTGCGCCTGCTGGGTGCTCTCGAAAGCCGCGATCTTCTGTTCCAGGCCGTCGGTGGCTTCGAAGATGCGTCCGATCGAGGCCTGGCGCTGGCGCAGGCCGTCGCGGTGCTGGCGGATCGCCGCTTCCAGCGGCGCCATGATCACCTTCAACCAGGCTTCAGCATCCGTGTTCGCGGCGCGGAAGCTGTGGCGCACGCGCGAGGCGATCGAATCGAAGAAGCGCTCGAGCAGGGTGGCGCGGCTGGTCATGAGTAAGGTGGCGGTGCCGAACTGCTTCACGAACAGCGCCTCGACCTCGTCGAGCTCGCGCCGGTAGCGCTCGAGCGACAGCGGCATCGGACTGGCCAGGCTCAGGCCGTGCTCGGCGGAGAACTTGCGGATCATGCTGTCCATCATGGCGCCGATTTCGGCGACCTTGGCGGACGATGCATCGAGATTCGCGCGCATCGCCTCGAAATAGCTGCGCACCGGCGCGCGTATGCCGGTCGCGAAAAGCGAGGCCTGCATCGCCGCGCGCACGGCATCGGTCTGCTCCTGCACTGCGTCCATGCCCAGCGTCGAATACAGCTCGGTGGACAGGCGCGTGTAGACGGCGCGCGTGCCCTGCAGCTTGAACAGGCTGGCGTCGAATTCCTTTTTCTCGGCCTCGACCCGGCGCATCATGTGGGCGATCACGCCCTGGTTCTTGCCGCGCAGGCTCTTGAGCTCCTGCAGCTGCTCGACCAGCTCGCGCATGCGCGCTTGCGCCTGCGCCTGCTGTCCGGCCGCGAGCAGGCGCAGGTCCTCGCGCAGCTGGCCGGCGATGATGGCGCGCCGCGCCGGGATCAGGTCGTGGAACAGCGCCGTTTCCAGTTGTCCCAGGCGGCTCTTCTCGAACAGGGCCATGTCGCCGTTAATCTTGCCGACCAGGGCCTTCTGTGCGGACACCGGATACACGCGCCCCGGCTCCAGGCCAAGGAGCTGGGCCACGTGCTGCTGCTGGCGCGCGATCTCGGCATCGTTTTCCTGCGGCGAGCGCAGCTCGTCCCACATGGCGTCGATCTTGTTCAGCACCGCCAGGCGTCCCGGCCCAGCGCCGATGTGGGTGCGCCAGACGTCGATGTCGCTCCTGGTGACGCCCGTTTCGGCGGCCAGCACGAACAGCACCGCGTGGGCGTTCGGGATCAGGTTCAGGGTCAGTTCGGGCTCGGTGCCGATCGCGTTCAGGCCGGGGGTGTCGAGGATCACCAAGCCTTGTTTCAGCAGCGGGTGCGGCAGGTTGATGATGGCGTGGCGCCAGCGCGGGATCTCGACGCTGCCGTCAGGTCCCAGGCTGCTCGCCGTGTCCGGGTCTTCCGGGTCCCACAGTCCGTACTGCTGCGCCTCGCTGGATGGCACGCGGCGCGTCTGGCTCACCTGGCGGAAGGCTTCGCTCATGCGCTCGGGCGCGTCCAGGTCGAGCGGCAGCACGGTCCAGGCGGCAGCAATCTCGCGGAAGTCGCTGGTGGACAGATGCTGGATACGGGTTTCGATCGGCAGCAGGCGGATGCAGGGCGGCAGGGTAGGGTCGTACAGCAGCTCGGTCGGGCACATGGTGGTGCGGCCGGCGCTCGAGGGCAGGATGCGCTGGCCGTAGTCGGCGAAGAAGATCGCGTTGATCAGCTCGCTTTTGCCGCGCGAGAACTCGGCGACAAAAGCGACCGACAGGCGGTCATCGCGCAGCCGGGCCAGCGCCCGCGCGAGCTGCTGCTCGCCGGCGCCATCGATCTGGCCGGCCTCGCGCAGCGCGGCGCCGTAGGCTTCCAGCGTCTCGGCGACGGCGGCGCGCCAGGCGCCATACTGTTGAAAATCCTGCATCGTTTACACCCGTGTTCAGCCCGCTTGCGCCATGTTTAGCGCTGGCACTGCACGCAGTAGAAAGTCGAGCGCTGGCCCTGCTTGATCTGGCGGACCGGCGCCCCACAGTTGCGGCAAGGCACTCCAGCACGATCATAGACGAAATATGTCTGTTGGAAATACCCAGATTGCCCGTTTACTGCAATAAAGTCGCGCAGGGTACTGCCGCCCTGGACGATGGCGGCGGCCAGGATCTCCTTGATCGCCTCGGCCAGCCGGTCGTAACGGGCGCGGCTGATGCGCGCGGCCGGGGTCTTCGGGTTGATGCCGGCGCGGAAAAGGCTTTCGCAGGCGTAGATGTTGCCGACGCCGACCACGATGTCGCCCGCCAGCAGCACCTGCTTGATCGGCGCGCTGCGCTTGCGGGTTTCGCGCCACAGCAGTTCGCCGGAAAAGCCCTCGCCCAGCGGTTCCACGCCGAGGCCGCGCAGCAGCATGTGCTGTTCCAGTTCACCTTCATCCTTGCCATGCCAGAGCACGGCGCCGAAGCGGCGCGGATCGTGCAGGCGCAAGACCTGCTTTCCCTCGGGCCCGTTCACGACCAGGTCGAAGTGGTCGTGCTTGCGCGCCTCGATCCCCGGCGGCAGCACACGCAGGTGGCCGGACATGCCGAGGTGGACGATCAGGGTGCCGTGCTCGAATTCGATCAGCAGGTATTTTCCCCGCCGATTGGTACCGAGGATGCGGTGGCCGGCCAGCAGCTCCGACAGGGCAGGCGGGAAGGGCCAGCGCAGGCCTTCGCGACGCAGCACCACCTGTTCGACGACGCGGCCTTCGATATGGGGCGCGACACCGCGCCGGGTGACTTCTACTTCTGGCAATTCAGGCATGGGAAGGGAATCGTGTAAATTCTCAGGGGAGCACTGATTTATTCTGGCGCGCAGGAATCGGTCACGAAAAATGTGTCCGGCAAGGCGCAAACCGCAGCGATACCAGTGGTATCGCGAGGATTTGCAACGCAGCAGGGCGCATTTTCTCGTGCCGAGGCCGCCGCCATGAATAAATCAGTGCTTCCCTTATGCAGCAATTAAGGAAATCGCGCTGCTACGCACGCGGGCGCATGCTTGAGCGTAGAATCAGACAACATCTCAGAACCCGGACTTGCCTTGAAAAACGCTTTCGTCATTGTAACCCTCTCCAGCATCCTGGCGGCGTGCGCGGTCGCGCCCAAACAGCAAGCTGAGCAGCAGGCGTCGACTCCCGCTTCCTCGGATACGCAGGCCGCCGTCGAGGGCGGCAAGGCGCCGGATGGCGATGAGGTCGCCGCCAGCGAGGAAGACGAGGAGGCCAAAGCAAAAGCCGAGGCGGAAGCGCGGCTGCCCAAGGTCGAGATGACCAGCACGATGCTGAACCAGTTACTTAAGGCCGAGTTCGCATTCCGCAAGGGCGACTGGCAGGGGCCCTACCTGACCATGCTGTCGCTGGCCCAGCAGACGCGCGACCCGCGCCTGGCGCGCCGCGCGGCCGAGATGGCGGTGGCGGCGCGCCAGGCCGACGATACCCTGGCCGCCGTGCGCCTGTGGCGCCAGCTCGACCCGACCTCGGACGAGGCGACCCAGTACTTCGTCGGCATGGTGGTCACTTCCGACAACATCGCGGACGTGGAGCCGGTTTTTGTGGAGCGTCTGCAGAAATCGCCGCCCGACAAGCGTGGCGTGCTCCTGTTCCAGATCCAGCAGCTGCTCGGCCGCGCCAAGGACAAGGAAGCGGCCAGCGCCATGCTCGAGCGCGTGATCGCGCCCTACGACGGCAGCTTCGAGGCCCATATCGTGCGCGCCCAGGCGGCGCTGGCGCGCGGCGACCGCGAAGCGGCCCAGCGCGCGGCACATGCCGCCCTGGTTGCCAAGCCGGACTCGGAAATCGCGGTGCTGATGATGGCGCAGGTGCTGGAAGATGACGGCAAGGCCGGCCCGATGCTGGAAGCCTTCCTGAAAACCCACCCGGATGCGCGCGAAGTGCGCGCCGCCCACGCGCGCGTGCTGGTCAACCAGAAGCAGTACGCGCAGGCGCGCGCCCAGTTCGAGACCCTGCTCAAGGGGCGTCCGGACGATGCCGGCAACCTGTACGCGCTTGGCGTGCTGGCCACCCAGATGAACGACGCGCAGGGCGCGGAAGGCTATTTCACCCGTTTTGTCGAGGTGCTGGGACGCAATCCGGAAGACGAGCGCGACCCGACCCGGGCGCTCCTGATCCTGGCCCAGATCGCCGAAGAGCGGCGTGATTATCCGGCCGCGCTGGGTTGGCTGGAGAAGATTCCCGCCGGGACCGAACCGCAGCTGCTGTTCAGCGCCCAGCTGCGCCGCGCCCAGTTGCTGGCGCGCCAGGGCGACCTGGCGGGTGGCCGCAAGCTGCTGGCCAGCCTGAAGCCCGCCGAGCCGGCGCAGCAGGCCCAGGTGGCAGTGGCCGAATCGCAGCTGCTGCGCGACGCCGGCCGCGCGCTGGAAGCGTATTCGCTGATGGAAGCCGCGGCCAGGCGTTTCCCGAAGAATCCCGACCTGCTGTACGACTTCGCACTGCTGGCCGAAAAGATCGGCCGTGTCGACGTGATGGAAAAGGCGCTGCGCGACGTGATGGTGCTGGCGCCGGACAACCACCATGCCTACAACGCCCTCGGCTATTCGCTGGCCGAGCGCAACACCCGCCTGCAGGAAGCCTACACCCTGGTGGCCAAGGCCCTCGAGATGGCGCCAGGCGACCCCTTCATCATGGACAGCATGGGCTGGGTGCAGTACCGCCTGGGCAAGCTGGACGAGGCCGAGAAATACCTGCGCGATGCCTATGCGCTGCGGCGCGATCCGGAAATCGCCGTGCACCTGGGCGAAGTGCTGTTCCAGAAGGGCCAGCAGGCCGCTGCCCAGGCGCTGTGGCGTGAAGCAAGCGCCAAGGATCCGCAGAACGACACCCTGCGCAGCACGCTCGCGCGCCTGCGCCAGAGCTTGTGAAATAATTCGGCTTCCCTTATCTCTTCCTTTTGCCGATGCCGATTACCCGACGCCTGAGCCTGCTCGTCCTCGCCGCTACCCTGGCTGGCTGTGCCACCACCAGCAACAATGTCGCCACCGTGGGCGCTTACCGCGACACCATCGACCTGGACGGGCGCCTGTCGGTCAATTACCAGAAGAACGGCAATGGCGAATCGCTGACCGGCAGCTTCGACTGGACCCAGCGTCCCGGCAACGTGGACGTCACGCTCACCGGTCCGCTGGGCCAGACGGTGGCCACCATCAGCGTGACGCCGCAGTCGGCCACGCTGACCCAGGCCGGCCGCGCGCCCATCACCGAGGCAAATATCGACAGCCTGACCCAGCGCATCCTGGGCTGGCCGCTGCCGGTGTCCGGCCTGCGCGACTGGCTGCAAGGGTATGCGGTGGACGCGCAGGGGCAGCGCTTCAGCGCTTCGCCGGCGCGCAACGAGGTGAGCACCCAGGACGGCTGGCGCCTGCGTTTCGTCGAATGGCATGACGCGAATGCCGCCCAGCCGGTGCCGCGCGTAATCTACGCGACGCGCGCAGCAAGCGGCGACATCCAGGACCTGTCGATCCGCATCATCGTCAACCCGGCGCAGGCTTGAGGCCAGGGATGCGTTCGCTGCAAGATTGCCCGGCTCCGGCCAAGCTCAACCTGTTCCTGCACGTGACCGGCCGCCGCGCCGACGGCTACCACCTGCTGCAAAGCGTGTTCCAGCTGATCGACCACGGCGACACCCTGCACTTCGACCTGCGCGACGACGAGCGCATCGTGCGCACCACCAGCGTGCCCGGCGTGCCGGAAGAGCAGGACCTGATCGTACGCGCCCTACGCCTGCTGCAGGCGGAGTACGCGCGCCGTCACGGCCGCCTGCCGCCGGGGATCGATGTCGCAATCGAGAAGATCCTGCCGATGGGCGGCGGGCTGGGTGGCGGATCCTCGGATGCGGCTACCGCGTTGATGGCGGCGAACCAGCTGTGGCAGGCCGGCTTGACGCAGCAGGAGTTGATGGACCTGGGCTTGCCGCTGGGGGCCGACATTCCGTTCTTCCTGTTCGGCGAGACGGCCTTCGCCGAAGGGGTAGGGGAGGCGCTGCAGGCGGTACAAGGGCCAGACTGCTGGTACGTGGTGCTGGAACCGGGCGTTGCGGTACCGACCCCCGCCATCTTTTCCGCGCCCGATTTGACGAGGAATACAAAGCCCGTTACAATAGCGGACTTTTCCAGCAGCCTTGCTGTTTCAGGCAAGCAGATTGGCTTCGGGAAAAATGATTTGCAGGACGTGGCTGAACGCCTGTTCCCGCCGGTAGCAGAGGCGGTCGAATGGTTAAGCAGCTACGGCGATGCCAGGATGACTGGCTCGGGGGCATGTGTGTTTTGTGCCTTCTCCAGCGAGCGCGATGCGGACCAGGTTCTGGCACAGGTGCCCGAGAAATGGAAAGCGTGGAAAGCGCATTCGCTGGCGAGCCACCCGATGAAATCGCTCTTGCAGAATCAAGCAGTTATAGAATAAAATTTTGCCTGTCGCGACGTTAGACGTTAAAATACGTAGAATGTAACGGCAAGCAGTTCAGTCGTGTAGGGGAATCGCCAAGCTGGTTAAGGCACCGGATTTTGATTCCGGCATACCAAGGTTCGAATCCTTGTTCCCCTGCCAAAGTTTTCCCGGCTGTCGAGGCATGATCCTCCAGCGGGAAGAAAAGCGGTGCAGCGTTCGGCCTGCATCCACAAGCTAATCAGCCGGTTCATCCGGCTGATTGTTTTTCAAGTATCGACGCATTCTCTTGGGATTCCCTCCATGGCTTACGAAAACCTGATGGTTTTTACCGGCAACGCCAATCCGGCACTAGCAGAGGGGGTCGCTAAGAACCTCGGCATTCCACTCGGCAAAGCAGTCGTCTCGAAATTCTCGGACGGCGAAGTCATGGTCGAGATCAACGAGAACGTGCGCGGCAAGGACGTCTTCGTCCTGCAATCGACCTGCGCTCCGACCAATGACAACCTGATGGAAATCATCCTGATGGTGGACGCGCTCAAGCGCGCATCGGCCGGCCGCATCACTGCCGCCATCCCTTACTTCGGCTACGCCCGCCAGGACCGCCGCCCGCGCTCGGCGCGCGTCGCGATCTCGGCCAAGGTTGTCGCCAACATGCTGGAAGAAGCCGGCGTCGAGCGCGTCCTGATCATGGACCTGCACGCTGACCAGATCCAGGGCTTCTTCGACATCCCGGTCGACAACATCTACGCATCGCCGATCCTGCTGGGCGACCTGCAGAAGCGCAACTACGACGACCTGCTGGTCGTGTCGCCGGACGTCGGCGGCGTGGTGCGCGCCCGTGCGCTGGCCAAGCGCCTCGGCTGCGACCTGGCGATCATCGACAAGCGCCGCCCGAAGGCGAACGTGTCGGAAGTCATGAACATCATCGGTGAAGTCGAAGGCCGCAACTGCGTCATCATGGACGACATGGTCGACACCGCCGGCACCCTGACCAAGGCTGCCGAAGTGCTCAAGGAGCGCGGCGCCAAGAAAGTCGTGGCTTACTGCACCCACCCGGTGCTGTCGGGTCCGGCAATCGACCGTATCTCGAATTCCCCGCTCGACGAGCTGGTCGTCACTGACACCATCCCGCTGAGCGCAGCCGGCGCCGCCTGCGGCAAGATCCGCCAGCTGACCAGTGCTCCGCTGCTGGCCGAGACCTTCAAGCGTATCGTCAAGGGCGACTCGGTCATCTCGCTGTTCGCTGAATAAGCAACAAAACACCGTATTTACGGCGCGCCGTGGCTGACATAGCCGGCGCGCCGTTGTAACATCTTGGGTTTTGCGAATGCTGTCGCATTCGAGCATCAAATAACTTGGGTCCCGGCCTTCACCGGGATGACATTTCCGGCAGCGCCGGAAATATCAAATTCTTGAGCGCTGAAAGGCGCTTGTTCCGACTGCCCTGGTCGCGGGGCGGTCACCACTGGGTTACCGGGCTGGCATTTGTGCCGGCATTCGGACCCATTTATTTTTGGAGTTTCACATGAAAGTAGTCGCATTCAACCGCACTCAGCAGGGGACCGGAGCGAGCCGCCGCCTGCGCAACGCTGGCCAGACCCCGGGCATCATCTACGGTGGCGCCGACGCCCCGCAACTGATCGCTCTGGATGGCAACGCGCTGTTCCACGCGCTCAAGAAAGAAGCTTTCCACGGTTCGATCCTGGACCTCGAAATCGAAGGAAAGACCCAGCAAGTCCTGCTGCGCGACTTCCAGATGCACGCATACAAGCAACTGGTCCTGCACGCTGACTTCCAGCGCGTCGACGCATCGAAGCCGATCCACACCAAGGTCACCCTGCACTTCATCAACGCCGACATCTCGCCGGCCGTCAAGCTGAGCAGCGCTGTGATCTCGCACGTCGCCAACGAACTGGACGTGGCTTGCCTGCCGGGCAAACTGCCGGAGTTCATCGAAGTCGACCTGAGCAAGCTGGAAGCCGGCCAGTCGATCCACGTGAACGACCTGACCCTGCCGGAAGGCGTGACCGCGCTGACCCACGGCCAGAACCTGACCCTGGTGACCACCTCGATCCCGCGCGGCGCAGCTTCGGCTGAAGCAGCTGCTGAGTAAGATCTTCCTTGGCCAGCCGCTTCGGCGGCTTGCTGGAATCAAAACCCGCCGTGGCCTAGCCCGGCGGGTTTTTTGTTTTCGTAGGGTGGGCGGCTGCACCATACTGCTTGATCCGCCCGTACGCATGCGCCGCCCACGCGGTCAGTCGAAGGGTGAATCGACGCGCGGGCCGCATTACCGTGGTTTGAACGCGTGGGCGGCACGAGCGCTGCGGTCTGGCACCGCAAGAGGTATAGCCGCCCACCCTACGAACATCATTCCGCCATCGATTTCAGCGATAATCCTGCTTTTCCCAGAATCAAAGTAGACAGCGCATGTCCATCCGTCTGATCGTCGGCCTCGGCAACCCGGGCCCGGAGTACGAACAAACCCGCCACAATGCCGGCTTCTGGCTGGTCGACAACCTGGCCAACTCGCTACCGGGCTGCCGCCTGCAGCGCGAGTCGCGCTTCAATGCCATGGTGGCGAAGACCCGGATCGCGGGCAATGAAGTCTGGCTGCTGGAACCGCTGACCTACATGAACCGCTCCGGCCAGTCCGTCGGCGCGCTAGCGCGCTTCTACAAGATCAACCCGGACGAGGTGCTGGTCGTGCACGACGAGCTCGACATGCTGCCCGGCGTGGCCAAGCTGAAGAAGGGCGGCTCCTCGGGTGGACACAACGGCCTGAAGGACATCACCTCCGCGCTGGGCACCCAGGAATACTGGCGCCTGCGTCTCGGCATCGGCCATCCGCGCAGCCTGAACCTGCAGCAGGCCGTGGCCGACTTCGTGCTGCACCGCCCGCGCCGTGAAGAGCAGACCCTGATCGAGGAATCGATCGACAAGGCCCTGCGCATCATCCCGCTCGCCTGCGAGGGCAAGATGGATGTGGCGATGATGCAGCTGCATACCAGCTGAGCCAAAGCTATCGGGTCGCATCAAACTTGGGCACCGGCCTTCGCCGGTGCGACGGTCTTCCTGCCAACTAGCGTCCCTGCACCACGACCTGCCCGCGCAGGTCGGTCATCATGCGCTCGAGCGCCGGCCGCATTTGCCGATAGTCTTCCGGGGTGCAGGTGGCTGCCGTATGCCTGAATTGCAGGCGCCGTTTCACCAGCACCGTATTGCCCTGCCGCGCATACTGCGAGCGGTAGAAGAACCTGCCGTCATCTACCTGCAGACCCTTGGGCAGCGCGAGCACCCGGGTGCGTGGCGGCAGCGCATAGCGCAGCTCGTCCTCGGCGTCGACCGCGGGACAGACGAATTCCTGGCGCCGTTCGGGCTCGCGTCCGAGCTCGAACACCGCGTCACCCAAACCACCCCAGAAGTTGTAGGTCGTCGCTAGCGCGACTGGCCCCGGCAGGCGCACGAAGCCGTCGGTGGCGCCCGAGAAGGTCAGGGTGTAATCTTCGCGCGCGCCGTTCGCACTTTCCGTTTCGCCCGGCTCGAACAGGCCTTCGCCGGTTTGCCCGAGCCCCGCCAGCATGCGCCGCACGAAACCTTCGCGCTCGCCCTGGGGCGTGGCGCGCACCGCCTGGCGGTAGGGTTCTGCAATAGCGCCGCTGCTGGTGCGGCGCACGTGAAAACGGCTGCTGCCGTCGCGCGCAATGTCGAAGCGCGTCGCGGTGCGGCTGCGCGCCGGCTGGTAAGCGGGCGTGACGGCGAACTGGCCGGAATCGGCCAGCAGGACCGGTTTGCCGAGCAGGCCAGGGGGCAGGAAGCCGCCGGCCACTGTCGCGGCGGTCGGGTCGAGGAAGAGCTGCAGCTGCGGGACGTAGACGATCACGTGGTTCAGCACACCCAGCGTCGGCACGCCCGGCAGGCGATAGGCATCGTCGCCGTTGACCAGGGCGGCGCTGGACGGGATGCCGCTTGCCGCCAGCAGGGCCTGCAGCAGCGCGGCGTGGTCCTTGCAGTCCCCGTAGCGGTTCACCAGCACCGAGGCCGCCGGATGCGGCACCACCCCGCCGGGACCAAGGTAGACCGCGACGTAGCGGATATTGCGCCGTACCCAGTCCGACAGCGCGCTTGCCCGCGCGTGCGGGTCGTCGAGGCCGCGCGTGATCTCGCCCGCCAGCTTCGTGATGGCCGCATCGGGCAGCGATGCTGCCGCGGCGCGCGCATGGTAGGCGTGGGCGAAGGCCGCATAGTCGGGGAAGGTCGAAACCGCGAGGCGCCGGCCATAGTCGAGGTAGCTCACCGAACCCTGCTCGATGCGTTGGTTGTCGCCGTCCACGTAGCGCCAGGAATAGCGGCGCCTGCCGGGCGCACTCTCCGTGGCCTGCGGCACGAAGCCGACCGCGTCCGCCTGCAGTTGCATCGAGGCGGGCAGGTCGTAGGTGAGCCGGAAATCCTTGTGGCGCCAGGGGCGGCCTATGGTGAAGTCTTCGAACTGGCCAGGAAACAGCGGCGTGTGGCGCCGCACACTGTAGCGCAGGGTGAGCGTGTCGCCCGCCTGGACGCCGGGGAAGATGACGACTTTCAGGCGCGTGTCCTGGAACATCGGCGCGTCGCTTGACGCCGCCTCTTGCTGCTCGCGGATCTGCTGCGGCCCGACCGGCACCCGGCGCCCGTCGGGCTTGGTGGTCCAGGCTTCGATGGACGCGACCGTGTCGAGCGAGCCGTTGTAGTTGATGTACTGCTCCGCATGTTGCTCGACCGCCGATGCGGTGACGATGGTTTTGACCAGCTCGACGTCGAGCACGTAGGAACCGTCTTCCGCCACCGTGAAATGCTGCCAGTGGCGCTCGACGACGACCGAGCGGTCCGTCCCGTTGTCGCTCGCCAGCAGCCGGCCGCCGATGAAAAGCAGGATCAGGAACAGGGCAAGTCGAACCGGCATGGCGGGCTCCGCGAAGGCGACCGGACCATGTTACGCAGCAGCTTCGCGCCACCCTTGCGCCAGCGCAAGCGCGCTCTTCCTGCGATAATTTTGCCCATGAAGGCACTCACACTCCACGCCGGGCCATTGGCCCTGGCCCAGATTGGCGCGCAGGGCTTGCGCGCGCAGGACATCGCCATCGTGCCGGCCGCGGCCGGTGGCCCCAAGGGACTGATCTTCCAGGCGCTCGACCAGTGGATGTTCGGAGAGTGGCTGCCGGGTGCGCCGCGCGAGCGCATTCTGATCGGGTCCTCGATCGGCGCCTGGCGCATGGCCGCCGCCTGCCAGCGCGACCCCGTCAAAGCGTTTGCCCGCCTGGGCGAGCTGTACGCGGGCCAGCGCTACACCAGCAGGAAGCCGACGCCACATGAGATCGACAAGGTGGTGCAGGGCCTGCTGGGCGAATTCGTGCGCGGCCACGAGGACGACATCGTGAGTCATCCCCACCACCGCCTGCACCTGCTCACGGTGCGCGGCAAGGGCGGCCTGGCTTCGCCCGTGCACCCGCGCGCCGAACTGCGCGGCTTTGCGACGGCGGCGCTGCACAATGCCTGCTCGCGCGCCTGGCTCGGCCGCCTGATGGAACGGGTCGTGATCGGCGACGCGCGCGCCCAAGCACCGTGGCTGCGCGAGCGTTTCGACGCCTTCACCACCCATTTTTCTTCCCTGACGCGCGAGAACCTGGCGACCGGCCTGCTGGCCTCGGGCACGCTGCCGCTCATCATGAAGCCAGTGACGGGCATTGCCGACCTGCCGCCGGGCAGTTATTGGGACGGCGGCATCATCGACTACCACCTGGCCCTGCCGTATGCGCACGCCGCGCGTGAAACCAGGGGCGACATCGTGCTGTATCCGCACTTCACCCAGCACATCGTTCCGGGCTGGCTCGACAAGGGCTTCCCGTGGCGCCGCGCGGCGCGGGCCCATCGCGCTTGGCTCGACAACGTGCTGATCGTCGCGCCTTCGGAAGAATTCCTGCGTACCCTGCCGCGCCGCAAACTGCCGGACCGCGCCGACTTCAAGTTCTACGGACTCGACCATGAGGAGCGCATCCGCAACTGGCAGCGCGCCATGGGAGAAGGGCAGCGCCTGCGCGACGAACTGGCGGCTTTTGTGGCGAAACCGGACCTGTCGCTGATCAAGCCGATCTAGACCGTCCGTTCAGGGCCCGCAATCGATGAACTCGGTATCGAACCAGCCCTTTGGCGCGCAGCGTCCGGCCAGCAAGGACTGGATACGGGCGCTGCGCTGCGCCAGCGCGTCCGGACTGCGCACCGGGTGATACCCGTTCGGGGCCTTGATCATCGCCACCAGCCTCACGAATTCTTCTTCGCTCGTTGCCGCCAGCGGCTTGCCGAGGTAGCTGCGCGCCGCCCCCTCCAGCCCCTTCACCTGCCGGCCCTCGTGCGTTCCCATGTACACCGTTGCCACATAACGCGCCAGTTGCTCTTGCTTGGACATCCTGGCGTCCAGCACCAGGCTCATGACATCGCGCCCCAGGTCGATGCGCTTGCAGCAGTCGAACACGCCGCGATAAAAGCGCTGCAACAGGCCGCCCGCGCCATCGAGCCGGCTGTCTCCCAGGAAGAGATCGCGCGCCAGCGCCGACGAGATCGTGGCCACACCCTGGCCGGGGGCGATGCTCAGGCCTGCATGCTCGAAGAAGGTCGGGTCTTCCACGCGCAGCAGGATGGTGCTCTGCCGGGTGGACAGAGGCGCGTCCGCGGTGACCGGTGCGGCGGCCCGCGCCGCGTCGAACACCATCCAGGCCCAGGCGCCTGCCAGTGCCAGGTAGGCCAGCACCAGCGCCGCAACCAACAGGAGCGCCCTGCGCCAGCGCTTCACGGGAGCGCGGCTTCGCAGGAACAATGGGGCGGCATCATGTCGCCGCCGGTGCTGAAACAGGGTAGTAGGCATGTTGGATACAAGAAAGCTGCGGTTGAACGATCTTAGCAATAAATGCCGGTGAGAAAGTAACGAATACTCGCACCCTGGCCTTTCCTCTCAAGAGGTAGGCAGCCGTGGCGTTCGCGCAGCAACGCCCTGTCCACGCTGCGCCGTTTTTTTCGGCAACCAATAGCGTCCCCGGTTACAATGTGGGGTTTTGGAGCCGGGCTTCCTTCCGCTCCGCATCTATACGAGAGAAAGAGTTCCCATGAGCCTCCAATGCGGCATCGTCGGCCTGCCGAACGTCGGCAAGTCCACCCTGTTCAACGCCCTGACCAAGGCCGGCATCCCGGCTGAGAACTACCCGTTCTGCACCATCGAGCCGAATGTCGGCGTGGTCGAGGTGCCGGATCCGCGCATGCAGCAGCTGGCCGGTATCGTCAAGCCCGAGCGCATCGTGCCGGCGATCGTCGAGTTCGTCGACATCGCGGGCCTGGTGGCCGGCGCGTCGAAAGGCGAGGGCCTGGGCAACCAGTTCCTGTCGCACATCCGCGAGACCGACGCCATCGTCAACGTGGTGCGTTGCTTCGAAGACGACAACGTCGTGCACGTGGCCGGCAAGGTCAGCCCGATCGACGACATCGAAGTGATCCAGACCGAGCTGGCGCTGGCCGACCTGGGCGCCGTCGAGAAGGCGATCCACCGCGAGAACAAGAAGGCGCGTTCGGGCGACAAGGATGCCGCCAAGCTGGTGGCGATGTGCGAGCGCATGCTGCCGCACCTGAACGAAGGCCAGCCGGTGCGCACGATGGGTCTGGACGCCGAAGAAATGGCCCTGATCCGCGAACTGCACCTGATCACGGCAAAGCCGGCCATGTACGTGGCCAACGTATCCGACACCGGCTTCACCAACAACCCGCTGCTCGACAAGCTGACCGAATTCGCCAAGAAGCAGAATGCGCCGATCGTGGCGATTTCAGCCGCCATCGAATCGGAAATCGCCGAGATGGACGACGCCGACAAGAAGGACTTCCTGGCTGACATGGGCATGGAAGAGCCAGGTCTCGACCGCCTGATCCGCGCCGCATACTCGCTGCTGGGCCTGCAGACCTACTTCACCGCCGGCGTGAAGGAAGTGCGTGCCTGGACCGTCAAGGTCGGCGCCACCGCACCGCAGGCGGCGGGCGTGATCCACACCGACTTCGAACGCGGCTTCATCCGCGCCCAGACCATCGCTTTCGACGACTACATCGCCTACAAGGGCGAAGCCGGCGCCAAGGAAGCGGGCAAGATGCGCGCGGAAGGCAAGGACTACATCGTCAAGGATGGCGATGTGCTGAACTTCCTGTTCAACGTCTGATCGCACCGCACCACCAGAAAGCCCCGCCATCGAGCGGGGCTTTTTCCTTGCCAGGCCCGTTGTTGCACGAGCATTCGTCCCACATGGACGGCCGTTCGTCCCGAAATGGTTTGCTGAACGCTGCCGCCGTGTTCAACTACGTCGAGTAAGTGGTTTCCAATAACAAGCGATGAGTGAGCGAATGATGAAAACAAGCCTGGTCACTACCGTTCTCCTGCTGACGGCATCTGGCGCGCTGGCGCAGGATGCCATCAACTGCAGTTCCTGCGCCGAGTGGAACAAGCCCGTCGCCCCCTTCAACATCCACGGCAACACCTGGTACGTCGGCACCGCCGGCCTGTCCGCCCTCCTGGTCACCAGCCCGCAAGGCCACGTGCTGCTCGACGGCGCGCTGCCGCAGTCGGCGCCGCTGATCCAGAAGAACATCGAGGCGCTCGGCTTCAAGATGAAGGACGTGAAGCTGATCCTGAATTCGCACGCCCACTTCGACCACGCCGGCGGCATCGCGGCCCTGCAGAAGGCAAGCGGCGCCACGGTCGCCCATAGCCCGCACGGCGCCCAGGTGCTGCGCGACGGCACGCCGGGCACCGACGACCCGCAATACGACCCGAAAGAGCGTTTCACCATCCCCAAAGTCGCCCAGGTAAAGGAAGTGGCAGACGGCGAAACCCTGGCGGTCGGCCCGCTGCGCTTCACCGTGCACTACACGCCCGGCCACACGCCCGGCGGCACTACCTGGACCTGGCAGTCCTGCGAGGCCGGCAAATGCCTCGACATGGTGTATGCCGACAGCCTGACCGCGGTCTCCACCGACGGCTTTTACTACACCGGCGGCGCGAACTATCCGGACCGCTCGGCGAGCTTCCGCAAGACCATCGACACGGTCGCCGGCCTGAAGTGCGACATCGTGGTCGCCGCCCATCCGTCAGCCACCGACGCTTTCGCCAAGGCGGCCGCGAAGACGGCGCAATCGAATCCCTTCATCGATCCGGAAGGTTGCCGCAAGCTGGCCGCCGGCGCCCGCAAGAACTTCGAGGCGCGCCTGCAGCGCGAAGCCGCTGAGAAGGCCAAGGCTGCCGGGGGCTAAAATAGCGGCATGGCCACCGTTACCGAACTCATTATTTATCCGATCAAGTCCTGCGCCGGCATTTCCGTGCCGGAGGCGCAGTTCCTCGTCTCCGGCCTGGTCGCCGGCGGCGTGCACGACCGCGAGTGGATGCTGGTCACCCGCGACGGCCAGTTCCTGACCCAGCGCGAGTACCCGCGCATGGCCCTGCTCACGCCGCGCATCATCGGTGACGCGGTCGAGGTGAGCGCGCCGGGCATGCCGCCCCTGCGCCTGCCGCTCGCGCACGACGCGGGCGCACCCGGCATCACCGTCCAGATCTGGGACCACAGCGTACTTGCCGCCGACTGCGGCGACGCGGCCGCCGCCTGGTTCGGCGATGCGATTGGCGGCGCCTGCCGCCTGGTGCGCTTCCGGCCCGACGTGCAGCGCCCGACCAGCACCAAGTGGACCAGTGGCGCCCCGTCCGAGACCCGCTTCGCGGACGGCTACCCGATCCTGGTCATCGGCCAGGCCTCGCTCGATGACCTGAACAGCCGCCTGGTGGCGGCCGGCCACACGGCGCTGCCGATGAACCGCTTCCGCCCGAACCTGGTGGTCGACGGCCTCGAGGCCTTTGAAGAGGATTACGTCGAAACCTTCACTGGCGACGGCCTGGCGCTGCGTCCAGTCAAGCCTTGTGCGCGCTGCCCGATCCCGGCGATCGACCAGGCCACCGGCATCCCCGGCCCCGATCCGCTCGACATCCTGCAGGCCTACCGCGCCAACCCGCGCATGGAAGGCGCGGTCTGCATCGGCATGAACGCCATCGTCACGGCAGGCATCGGCGGGCGCCTCCATGTCGGCCAGGAACTGGACGCCAGCATCGCGTTCTGACGTCTATACAAGTTGTATATGCAGGTGGCATTGCCACACAATGTCGCGAAATCGCCCGTCAGGGCGATTTTTCGTTTCCAAGGCTGGAAAGATGGCGTAATGTTACGGTTATTGCTGAAAGGAATTTTCAATGCACGAGCCGGACGCGCTAACGCGAGAACTGATGCTGGAGAACGAGACCCTGCGTTCCCGCATGGCGTACCTGCTCGAGCAGGCCGAGCGCAACCACTCGATCATGACGCGCCACCAGGCTTTCGACCTGCAGATCGTGGGCGCCAGCTCCTTCCAGGAACTGGTCTCGACCATCTTCGGCACTCTGCCGCTGATCTCGGAACTGGACACCGTGACCCTGTCGCTGGTGGACCCGGAAGCCGACATCTATACCGTCATGCACAAGCTGGGCGTGGACTACGAAGCGCTGCCCAACCTGCTGTTCTGCGAACAGGCCGAGGAACTCGGCTTCAAGCTGGTCGACGGCCGCCGTCCGCGCCCGGTGCTGGGCCCGTACGCGCCTTCGCGCCACGGCGCCATGTTCCCGCAGCCCCCCAAGAACCTGCAAAGCGTGGCCCTGGTGCCGCTGCTGCGCAATACCCGCCTGATCGGCAGCCTGAACCTGGGCAGCTCGGACCCGAACCGGTTCACGCCGGCCCTGGGCACCGACTTCATCGAGCACATGGGATCGATCGTCGCGATCTGTCTCGAGAACGTCATCAGCAACGAGATGCTCAAGTTTATCGGGCTGACCGATTCCCTGACGGGCGTGTACAACCGCCGCTACATCGACCGCCGCCTGGTGGAAGAGATCGCGCGGGCGCGCCGCCAGGGCTACCGCATCTCCTGCATGTACATCGACATCGACCACTTCAAGCAGGTCAACGACACGGTCGGCCACCAGGGCGGCGATGAAGTGCTGCGCGAAGTGGCGACCCGGATCAAGGCCGAACTGCGCATCTCGGATGCGCTGGGACGCTTCGGCGGCGAGGAATTCGTGGTGCTCTTGATCGACGCCGACCTGGAAAGCGCCAGCATGGTGGCCCAGCGCATCCGCGCCAGCGTGGCGCTGGCGCCGGTCGACCTGGCCAGCGGCGAGCGGGTCGAGGTGACGGTGTCGATCGGCGTGGCGACGCTGGACGACTTCGAGCGCGACCACGCGATCGAGGGCGTGGCGCAGGATCTGGTGGCGCAGGCGGATACGGCGCTGTATCAGGCCAAGGCCAATGGCCGCAATCGGGTGGTGTCCTTGGCGTAGGGTGGGCGGCTTCGCCGCCCACGCGGTCAACGTCCGCCGGTACGACCACGGAATATCAACATTTGGCGATCGCCGCGTGGGCGGCAAAGCCGCCCACCCTACAGTAAACGACTCTCGGCGCGGCTAACGGCTTCTCCCTCACCCCGCAGCACCAGCACATCCCCCGCCAGCAGGATCGTCTCCGGATCGAAGTGCAGGCTTTGCCCGTTGCGCCGCAGCGTCGTGACTTCGGCCCCGACTTCGTCGAACGCCAGCTCCCCGATCCGCTTGCCAATCCCCACCGCGCCGCTGTGCAGCGTCACCGAGTGCAGCCGCACATAGGTGTGTTCCAGGTCGTCGCTCACGTCGCTCGCGCCGTGGAAGTAGCCGCGCAGCGAGGCGTAGCGTTCGTCGCGCGCCACCTGCACCCGGTGCACCACGCGGCGCAGCGGCACGCCCATGGTCACCAGCGCGTGCGAGGCCAGCATCAGCGAGCTTTCCAGCGCTTCCGGCACCACTTCGGTGGCGCCGGCGCGTTTCAGCACGTCGAGGTCGCTGTCGTCATGGCTGCGCACGATAACGGCCAGGTTCGGGGCCAGTTCGTGCACCAGGTGCAGCACCTTCAGCGCCAGTCTCGTGTCGGCGAAGGTGATCACCAGCGCGCTGGCGCGGTTGATGCCGGCCGCGATCAGGCTTTCGCGGCGCGCGGCGTCGCCATAGGACACGTTGGCGCCGGCCGCTTGCGCTTCCTGCACCCGCTCCGGGTCCAGGTCAAGCGCGTACCAGGGCAGCTTTTCCTCGGTCAGCAGGGTCGCGAGGCTCTGGCCGCTGCGTCCGAAGCCGGCGATGATCACGTGCTTCTGGGTCTTCATGGTGCGGCTGGCGAGCTGGGTCAGCTGCAGCGACTGCATCATCCATTCGTTGGACGCGAGCTTCATCACGATCCGGTCCATGTTCTCGATGACGAAGGGCGCGACCAGCATCGACAGCACCATCGAGGCCAGCACCAGCTGCAGCAGGAAGGGGTCGACCAGCTTCGAGCCCATCGCCAGGTTCAGCAGCACGAAGCCGAACTCGCCCGCCTGGGCCAGCGCCAGGCCAGTGCGCATCGCCACGCCGTCGCTCGACCCGAAGGCTTTGGCCAGCGCCGCGATGATCGCGAACTTGAGCAGCACCGGGAAGATCACCAGCGCCAGCACCACCCACCAGTGCTCCAGCACCAGGTCGAGGTTGAGCAGCATGCCCACGGTGATGAAGAACAGCCCGAGCAGCACGTCGCGGAAGGGCTTGATGTCTTCTTCCACCTGGTGCTTGTACTGGGTCTCGGAGATCAGCATGCCGGCAACAAAGGCGCCCAGCGCCAGCGACAGGCCGGCCTGCTCGGTGATCCAGGCCAGGCCCAGCGTTACCAGGAGCAGGTTGAGCATGAACAGTTCCTGCGAGCGGCGCTTGGCGACGATGGTGAACCAGTTGCGCATCAGCTTCTGGCCGAAGATCAGGAGCAGGGCCAGCACGAAGGCCGCCTTGAGCGCGGCCCAGCCGAGCGTGATGGCCAGTTCCTCGGCCGGGCGGGCCAGCGAAGGGATCATGATCAGGAGCGGCACCACCGCCAGGTCCTGGAACAGCAGGATGCCGATGATGCGGCGTCCGTGCTCGCTCTCGAGCTCGAGGCGCTCGGTCATCATCTTGACCACGATGGCGGTCGAGGACATGGCCAGCGCCCCGCCCAGGGCGAAGGCGGCCTGCCAGCTGACGTGCAATGCCGGTGCCCACCAAGAAATGAACAGGCCGAAAGCCATTGCCGCCACGATCGTCAATACGACCTGCGCCAGGCCGAGCCCGAACACGATGCGCCGCATCGATTTGAGCTGGGCCAGGGAGAATTCCAGCCCGATGGAGAACATCAGGAACACGACCCCGAATTCGGCCAGCGCATGGGTCGCCGGGCTGTCGTCGGCAAGTGCCAGTGCATGGGGGCCGATCAATACGCCAGCTGCCAGATAGCCCAGCATCGGCGGCAGGTGCAGCATGCGGAATGCGACCACGCCGAGTACGGCGCAGCCAAGCAGGAGGAGGGTCAGTTCAAGTCCGGAATGCATCGTCCCCAGGGTATGTTGTCGTTGTTGTTATGCGTCGTAATCGACCGCAGTTGTAGTGCTTTGTTACGACTGGCAAGTTTTTTGCTTA
This sequence comes from Massilia sp. IC2-477, assembly GCF_020707265.1. Lineage (GTDB taxonomy): Bacteria > Pseudomonadota > Gammaproteobacteria > Burkholderiales > Burkholderiaceae_D > Telluria. Next base: position 162,755 of record NZ_JAJFEQ010000010.1, on the reverse strand, counting down.
CCCAATTCGTTTATACTGCCGCTATGAGTGTAACCCATGAAAAAATAATGCTGAAAAGTTTCGACGAAGGCCAGGCCAGGCGCGTGCTCGAGCTGGGCCGCGAGACCCTGGCCATCGAAGCCGACGCGCTTCAAGCGCTGCATGCCCGCCTGGGCGACGACGACACGTTCGTGCGCGCCGTCCAGCTGCTGTACGGCTGCACCGGCCGCGTCGTGGTCTCGGGCATGGGCAAATCCGGCCACATCGCCCGCAAGATTGCCGCTACCCTGGCCTCGACCGGCACCCCCGCCATGTTCGTGCACCCGGGCGAAGCCGCCCACGGCGACCTCGGCATGGTGACCACGCACGACGTGTTCATCGCCATCTCGAATTCCGGCGAATCGTCGGAACTTCTGGAAATCCTGCCTGCCATCAAGCGCATGGGCACCCCGGTGATCTCGATGACCGGCAAGCCGCATTCGCGCCTGGCCAAGCTGTCCGAGATCCACCTCGACATCTCGGTTGCCAAGGAAGCCTGCACCCTCAACCTGGCGCCGACCACCAGCACCACCGTGACCCTGGCCATGGGCGACGCCCTGGCGGTGGCCCTGCTGGACGCGCGCGGCTTCCGCGAGGAAGACTTCGCCATGTCGCACCCGGGCGGCGCCCTGGGCCGACGCCTCTTGACCCACGTGCGCGACGTCATGCGCAGCGGCGAGGCCATCCCCGCCGTCTCGCCCGACACGCCGCTCACGCGCGCACTGCTGGAAATCAGCCAGAAGGGCATGGGCATGACCGCCGTCGTCGACGAAGAGCGCCGCCCGGTCGGCGTGTTCACCGACGGTGACCTGCGCCGCCTGATCGAGCGCGTGACCGACTTTTCCAACATCGCGATCCGCGACGTGATGCACGCCAATCCGCGCCGCATCCATCCGGAGCAGCTGGCGGTCGACGCCGTCGCCGTCATGGAAGAATTCCGCATCAACCAGATGCTGGTGGTGGATGGCGAAGACCGCCTGGTCGGCGCGCTCCACATCCACGACCTGACCCGCGCCAAGGTGATTTGATGACGCCGCTCGAATACATGCAGCGCGCGGCGCGCGTGAAGGTAATGATCTTCGACGTCGACGGCGTGCTCACCGACGGCAGCCTCACCTACGGCCCGGACGGCGAGGTCACCAAGACTTTCAACGTGCTCGACGGCCTCGGCATCCAGCTGCTGAACAAGACCGGCGTGAAGACCGCCATCATCAGCGCGCGCAAATCGCCGATCGTCGTCAAGCGCGCGGCCGATCTCGGCATCTCGCACGTCTACCAGGGCATCCACGACAAGCGCGTCGGCTTTGCTGAACTGCTGCAGGCCACCGGCGTCACGCCGGAAGAATGCGGCTACATCGGCGACGACGTGATCGACCTGCCGCTGTTCACCCGCGTGGGTTTTGCCGTCACCGTGCCCTCCGGCCACCCGGAAGTGCAGCACCGCGCCCACTACGTGACCAAGAACGCGGGCGGCCGCGGCGCCGTGCGCGAGGTCTGCGACCTGGTGATGCGCGCCCAGGGCACCTATGAACAGGCGCTCGCGCCTTATTTTGCATAAGCATGGTCACTTACAAGCGCACCGCCCACCGCTGGAAGCTCCTGGCGATCATGATGATCGCGACCTTCTGCGCCGTCGGCAGCTTCTGGCTGGTGCAGGTGATGGAGCGCGAGGACGGCGACGCCCGCTTCGGCGGCCCGCCGGATGAACCCGACTACATCGTCGAGAACTTCTCCTTCGTGCGCATGACGGAGCAGGGCAAGCCGAGCTACGTGGTGTCCGGCAAGCGCCTGGCGCACGTGCCGCAGGGCGACGTGTCGCGCGTCGAGAGCCCGGTGATGGAAGGCGTGACGCCGGGGCGCCCGCGCATGACCATCGTCGCCAACCGCGCCGAGATCTACCACGGCGAGCACCGCGTCGAACTGCTCGGCAAGGTCGACATCCAGCGTCCGGCCACACCGACCAGCGAAGCGCTGCGTGTGCGCACCGAGGCCCTGACCGTGCTGCCCGACGAGGAAATCCTCAAGACCGCGAAGCCGGTCGACATGCAGCTGGGCGCCTCCACCGTGGTCGGCACCGGCATGGTCGCCAACAACGCGACCCAGAAGCTGCACCTCGCCAGCCGCGGCCAGATCGTCTATCCGCCACGTGCGCGCCAATAAGCGCGGCGCCGCCAACCCAGGACAAGCAACATGAAAAAAATTATCGCAGCCGCCTTCCTCAGCCTGATCGCCTTCGGCGCCTCGGCCGAACGTGCCGACTCGCTCAAGCAGGCCGTGATCAACTTCGACACCCTCGACGTCGACGAGGTCACCCAGACCCGCATCCTGACCGGCAACGTCGTGCTCACGCGCGGCACGCTGGTGCTGAAGTCGGACCGCGCCCTGGTCAAGGAAACGCCGGAAGGCTACATGAGCGTGACCCTGACCGCCAACAACGGCAAGATCGCGACCTTCCGCCAGAAGCGCGACGGCGGTCCCGACCTGTGGGTCGAGGGCCAGGCCCAGCGCATCGAGTACGACGAGCGCGCCGAGCTGGTGAAGCTGTTCTCCAACGCCGAAGTGCGCGAGCTGGAGAACGGCCGCATGACCAATGAAATCCAGGGGCCCTTCATCTCCTACGACAACCGGCGCGAAGTGGCGACCGTGCGCAACGACGCCAGCGGCGCTAGCAAAGTCGGCGGCGGCCGCGGCACCCTGATCCTGGCGCCCAAGCGCACCACCAGCGAAGGCGCCAAGCAATGACGGCCACCATGACGGCAGGCTCGCCGGCCACGGCGCTTGATACCTGCAGCACCCTGGTGGTCAAGGGCCTGCAGAAGAGCTACGGCAAGCGCCTGGTGGTGCGCGACGTGTCGCTGCAGGTGGACTGCGGCGAAGTGGTCGGCCTGCTGGGTCCCAACGGCGCCGGCAAGACCACCTCCTTCTACATGATCGTCGGCCTGGTGCCGTCGGACGCCGGCACCATCGACATCAACGGCACCGACATCTCGAACCTGCCGATCCACCGGCGCGCGGTGCTGGGCCTGTCCTACCTGCCGCAGGAAGCCTCGGTGTTCCGCCGGCTGACGGTGGAAGAGAACATCCGCGCCGTGCTGGAACTGCAGCGCGTGGACGGCAAGCCGCTTTCCAAGGACCAGATCAACGAGCGCCTCGACACCCTGCTGGCCGAGCTGCAGATCGAGAAGCTGCGCGAGAACCCGGCGCTGTCGCTGTCGGGCGGCGAGCGCCGCCGCGTGGAGATCGCACGCGCGCTGGCGACCAACCCGCGCTTCGTGCTGCTCGACGAACCGTTTGCCGGCGTGGACCCGATCGCGGTGATCGAGATCCAGCGCATCGTGCGCTTCCTGAAGGAGCGCAACATCGGCGTCCTGATCACCGACCACAACGTGCGCGAAACCCTGGGCATCTGCGACCGCGCCTACATCATCAACCAGGGCGCCGTGCTGGCATCTGGCCGCCCCGACGACATCATCGCCAACGAATCGGTGCGCCGCGTGTATCTGGGCGAGCACTTCAGAATGTAACGATGAAGCAGAGTCTCCAGCTACGCACTTCGCAGCACCTGGCGCTGACGCCGCAACTGCAGCAGTCGATCCGCCTGCTGCAGCTGTCCACGCTCGAACTGCACCAGGAGATCGAGCAGATCCTGCACGACAATCCGCTGCTGGAGCGGCTCGACGACCCGCTCGACCGCTCGGTGCGGCTGCTGGCCGACGGCGCCATCAACAACGCACCGGCGAACGGCGAGGCGCCCGCCCCGGGACAGGAAGCACAGGAGGGCGCGAAGCCGGAAGGCGAGAGCATGGAGGACGGCGCCGACAGTGGGGGCGGCGAGGCCGACGCCGACTGGGGCGGTGAGGGCGGCGGCGCACGCAGCGGCGACGACGAGGACGGCCGCCCGCAACTGGAAGCCGACGGCATCACGCTGCGCGAACACCTGGCCGAACAGATCCGCCTGACCGGCTGCAGCGCGCGCGACCGTGCCCTGGCCGAGCTGGTGATCGACGCCCTCGACGACAACGGCTACCTGGAAGAGCCGCTCGACGAGATCCACGCGCGCCTGCCCGGCGAACTGGACATCGAGATGGACGAATTGCGCTGCGCGCTGGCGCTGGTTCAGAGCCTCGATCCGATCGGCGTCGGTGCGCGCAGCGCGGCCGAATGCCTGGCGCTGCAGATCCGCCGCATGGCGGGCGTGCCGCTGGTGACGCGGCGCCTGGCCCTGCAGATCGTCGAGGGTTACCTGAGCTGGTTCGCGCAGCGCGAATACAGCAAGCTGAAAAAGGCGCTCGACTGCGACGACGAAGACCTGCGCGAAGTGCAGGTCGTGGTGCGCCGCTGCAATCCGCATCCGGGTGCGGCCTTCGCGTCGAACACCTCGGACTACGTGGTGCCGGACGTGATCGTGCGCCGCGCCAAGAGCGGCTGGGCGGTGGCCCTCAATCCCGACGTGATGCCCAAGCTGCGCGTGAACACGCTGTACGCCAACCTGCTCAAGCAGGGCAGGAGCGAAAGCCAGATGGGCGCGCAGCTGCAGGAAGCCAAGTGGCTGATCAAGAATATGCGCCAGCGCTTCGACACGATCCTGCGTGTCGCAGAGGCAATTGTGGAGCGCCAGCGCAACTTTTTCAGCCACGGCGCGGTTGCCATGCGCCCTCTTGTTTTGCGTGAGATAGCTGATACACTAGGCCTACACGAGAGCACCATCTCTCGTGTAACCACGCAGAAATACATGCTGACCCCGCACGGCATGTTTGAGCTGAAGTACTTCTTCGGAAGCCATGTCGCCACCGAAGCGGGGGGAGAAGCCTCCTCGACGGCGATCCGCGCGCTCATCGCGCAATTGACAGGAGCAGAAGACCCTAGGAATCCTCTATCCGACAGCAAGATCGCGGAGATGCTCGGGGAACAAGGTATGGTCATTGCCCGCCGCACGGTCGCCAAGTACCGTGAAGCGCTCAAGATTCCGCCCGTCAGCCTCCGCAAATCCCTGTAAAGCATCTGCCCACTTCAACCTTGTGGGGCGGGCAGGGCACCTTCCCAAGGAGTGTGTATGAACCTCACCATCAGCGGCCACCACCTCGAAGTCACCCCCGCCATCCGTGAATACGTTCAGAATAAGCTCGAGCGCATCACCCGCCATTTCGACCACGTGATCGACACCCACGTGTTTCTCGCCATCGATAACCTCACTGAAAAAGAAAAACGGCAGAAAGCCGAGATCAACCTCCAGGTATCGGGCAAGATCCTCCACGTCGCAAGCGCTGCACAGGATCTCTACGCGGCCATCGACACCCTGATGGACAGACTGGACAGGCAGGTTCTGAAACACAAATCCATGCTGCAAGACCATAACCACGTGGCGCACAAGCGCCTTCCGGACAACGGAGAAGCCGCCGCCGCGTAACTCTACGGGCGACCGCAAACACAGCAAGGGCGTCTGAGGGGACGCCCTTTTTGCATTTGTACGAAGCTGTTACTTTTCGAGGCTTCCGGTTTTACACGGTAGTTCGGTAGAATGCATGTCTTTTCGACCACAGAACACGATCATGACCGACACCGTCCTGACCCGCGTCGCCAATCGCACCGGCGTCATTACGCTCGACCGACCGAAAGCCCTGAATTCCCTGTCGCTCGACATGGTCCGTGCATTGACCGCGATCCTGCTGCAATGGAAGGACGACGCGGGCATCGACGCGGTGGTCATCACCAGCACCAGCGAGAAGGCCTTGTGCGCGGGCGGCGACATCCGCTTCTTCCACGAGATGGGCCACGTCGGCCCGACCGGAGGCAGCGCACTGCTGGAAGACTTCTTCACCGAAGAATACGCACTGAACCACCTGATCCACTTCTATCCGAAGCCGTATATTGCGCTGATGGACGGCGTGGTGATGGGCGGCGGCATGGGCATAGCCCAGGGCGGCCCGGATTGCGGCCTGCGCATCGTGACCGAGCGCACCAAGATGGCCATGCCCGAGGTGAACATCGGCCTGTTCCCGGACGTGGGCGGCAGCCATTTCCTGTCGCATGCGCCGGGCCAGCTGGGTCAGTACCTGGGCCTGACCGGCCTCACCATCGGCGCGGCCGATGCGCTCTACGTGGGGCTGGCGGACGTGTTCGTGCCGGGCGTCGAGCTGGTTGGTCTTCAGGCGCTGATCGAGACCACGCCGGGCGCCGAACTGCCGGCGGCGATCCGCGCCTTCGCGGCGCAGTTCGCAGGACAGCAGGGTGCCAGCGAACTGCAGGCGCAGCGCGGTGTGATTGATGCGCACTTCGGTGCGGCCTCGGTGGGCGCAATCATGAAATCGCTGGCGCGTGACGAGAACCTGTTCGCGCAAAAGGCGCTCAAGGCGATGCGCCAGCGTTCGCCCCTGATGATGTGCGTGACGCGCGAACTCCTGCAACGCGGGGCATCTCTCGAGGTGGCGGACTGCCTGCGCATGGAACGCAACCTGGTGCGCCGCAATTTCGAGCATGGCGAGGTGCTGGAAGGCGTGCGGGCGCTGGTGATCGATAAGGATAACCAGCCGAAGTGGAATCCGGCCAGCTTGGCGGAAGTGACGCCGGAGATGGTGGCAAGGTTCTTCGAGCCGGTGTGGCCGGAATACGCACACCCGCTGCGGCATCTTTCCTGACCACCGACCTTAAAACCGTCATCCCGGCGAAGACCGGGATCCAATTTTGCGTGCGTGCCGCCTACGTGTGACGACAGTGGCACGCGACGAACTTGGGTTCCGGCCTTCGCCGGAACGACGGTTCTTCGGCTAACGATTAAATCAAACCGCCGCGTGCTTCGGCTGCTCGCGATGGCGAATGATTACCCGCTCCGTCTGCCCGAAGTAGGCGCCCAGCCGCTCCGCCATATACACCGAGCGGTGCTGCCCGCCGGTGCAGCCCACCGCCACCGTCAGGTAGGAGCGGTTATCGGTCTTGAACGAGGGCAGCCACTTTTCCACGAAGGCGCGGATGTCTTCCAGCATCTCGGCGGCGCTCGGCTGGGCGTCGAGGAAGGCGATCACCGGCGCATCCTTGCCCGTCAGCGGGCGCAGCGCCAGGTCGTAGTAGGGGTTCGGGATGGCGCGCACGTCGAACACGAAGTCGGCGTCGAGCGGCACGCCGACCTTGAAGGCAAAGGATTCGAAGAACAGGGTCAGCGGGGCGTGCTCGATGTCGGCCAGTTCCTTGATCCAGGCGCGCAGCTTGTTGGCCGAGAGTTCCGAGGTGTCGATCACGTGGCCCAGGTTTTCGATCGCCGACAGGCGCTCGCGTTCCTCGGCGATGCATTCGATCAGGGTACGGCGCGACGCGGGATTTTCGCCCGGACGCAGTTCGTGCGACAGCGGGTGGCTGCGCCGGGTTTCCGAGAAACGCGCGACCAGCGAGTGCGTGCTCGAGGTCAGGAACATCACCTTGACGTTATGTCCCTCTTCCTTCAGGTGGCGCACGCTCACCGGCAGTTCGACCAGCGACTCGGCACTGCGCGCATCGACCGCGACGGCGATCTTTTCCGTGCCTTTTTCGCTGACCGCATAGACCAGGGCCGGCAGCAGGGCCGGCGGCAGATTGTCGACGCAGTAGTAGCCTGCGTCTTCCAGGACATTCAGGGCAACCGATTTGCCCGAGCCGGAAATACCGGTAATGAGGACGATGTGCATAGGGGCGATGATACCCTAACTGGGTGTCAGTCGCCGCTCATGGCTTGACGTTGCCGCTCCATGAATTCCTGCAGCGTGTCGATGCCGCGCAGCTGCAGGATGGTGTTGCGCACGGCGGCCTCGAGCAGCACCGCGATGTTGCGGCCGGCCGCGACGGGAATCACCACCTTGCGGATCGGCAGGCCCAGCACGTCCTCGGTCGGGAAGTGAAAGGGCAGGCGTTCGACCTCTTCGTCCAGTGCACCGCGCTTGACCAGGTGGACGATCAGCTTGAGGCGCATCTTGCGGCGCACCGCGGTCTCACCAAAAATCGCCTTGATGTCCAGGAGGCCCAGGCCGCGCACTTCCAGCAGGTTCTGCAGCAGCGGCGGGCAGCGGCCTTCGATCATGTTCGGCGCGATGCGCGAGAATTCCACCGCGTCGTCGGCCACCAGGCCGTGCGAACGCGAGATCAGTTCCAGACCCAGCTCGCTCTTGCCCAGGCCCGAGTCGCCAGTGATCAGCACGCCCACGCCCAGCACGTCCATGAACACGCCGTGCATGATGACGCGCTGCGCCAGCTTCTTGGACAGGTAGACGCGCAGGAAGTCGATCACCTGCGCCGCCGGCAGCGGAGTCGAGAACAGGGGGATGTTCTGCTCGTCGCAGATGGCCAGGATGTCCGGGGGCGTTTCCAGCCCTTGCGCGATGATCAGCGCCGGCGGACCGCCGCCGACCAGTTCGCCGATCACGTGGGTGCGCGAGCTGGACTTGAGGCGGTGATAGTAGTTCAGTTCCTGGTGCCCGAAGACCTGGATTCGGCCAGGGTGGATCAGGTTCAGGTGGCCGACCTGGTCGGCGGCCGAGGCCGCATCGCCAGCGATCTGCCGCTCGCCGCCAGGGAAACCCGCGAACCAGCCCAGCTGGAGGCTGTCGCGGTTGTCGTCGTACAGGCGCTGGATGGTCAGCGGGCTTTGCAGCATGGGCATGGTGTCGAATGCGCGGCCAATTGCCGCACGGACAGTCTAATACAAATTAGCCCAGCGCCTGCAAGCTTGGCTGCCAGTTGATGATGCGTTCGTGCACGGATTTCGGGTCCGGATCGGTCGCCAGGGCATTGCGCACGGCTTCGTCCGAGAACAGCTCGGCAATTTCCGACAGGATTTCCAGGTGCTGCTGGGTGACGTGGTCCGGGATCAGCAGGAAGAACAGCAGGCTGACCGGCTGGCCATCCGGCGATTCGAACGGAATCGGCTCTTTCAGGCGCACAAAGGCGGCCAGCGGCGACTTCAGGCTCTTCGAGCCCTTGATCCGCCCGTGCGGCACGGCGACACCATGACCGAGGCCGGTGGAGCCGAGACGTTCGCGCGCGAACAGGTTGTCCGAGACGGTTGAACGGGCAATGCCGCAGTTATTTTCGAAAATCAGGCCAGCCTGCTCGAATGCGCGTTTTTTGCTGGAGACTTCCAGGTCCAGCTGCACGTTTTCGAGCGAGAGGATTTTGCTAAGGTTCGTCATAAAAGTGTGCCGTGCACAGGGGGTGAGTGCTTGCGAGGCGGAATTATAGGCCTGTTTCCGGGCCGTGACATTCGATTTCGCATCTGTACAAGCATACAGTTGGACAGAGCCGCAGCATGTGGCAAAAACCTGTGGTTTTGTTACGAATTGTATGCATCGACCATACGCAATTTCTTAGGCGGAATGACGCCAAAAAGTCTGCAATCGCGTGCCTAAGGCACCTCGGACCATCTTTTGCACGTAGTTTGCCACTTTTTTGTGCAGAACGTTTTCTACCCGATTAGCATGGGCATCTGCAGCCGGGTGTGGCTGAAAACGCACAGCCGACTTGCGTGTGCGCCCCGTTTTCGTTTATTGACGCGCGGTACGCAGGTTGCCCGGCATACCGGTGCTGAAATTGGCGCGCCAGGGATTGATGTCAAGGCCGCCACGGCGGGTATAGCGCGCATAGACCGCCAGCTTGGTCGGCTTGCACTGGCGCAGCACGTCCATGAAGATGCGTTCGACGCACTGCTCATGAAACTCGTTGTGCTCGCGGAAACCGATTAGGTACTTGAGCAGGCCTTCCTGGTCGATCTGCGGACCGACATAGCGGATCTGCACGGTGCCCCAGTCGGGCTGGCCGGTGACCAGGCAGTTCGACTTCAGCAGGTGCGACACCAGGGTTTCCTCGACCGGCGCTTCTTCCGTGTTGGCGCTGAGGAGCTGGGGCGACGGTAGGTACTGGTCGATCTCGACGTCGAGACGGTCCAGCAGGGAGCCCTCGAGCTCGCCCATCTTCAGGCTGCCGAAGGCGTCCGGCGTGGTGACCGTCACGTGCACCGGCGCGCCGAAGGCGGCGGACAGGTCCTGGCGCAGCAGTTCGACCAGCGCGTCGGTACCGGCGAGCTTGGTCTGGTTGAAGGAATTTAAATATAACTTGAACGACTTCGATTCGACGATGTTGGGCGAATCGGCGGGCGCTGTGATGGTCGCGATCGCCACCTGCGGCTTGCCGCGCATGTTCAGCCAGGACAGCTCATAGGCGTTCCAGATGTCGACCCCGAAGAAGGGGAGTCGCGTGCCGACGCCCAGGCCGATCTCTTCGCGCTTTTGCAGGCGCGGGATCGGGAACAGGAGTTCGGGAGCGTACTGGCTCTGGTAGGCGGAGGATTTGCCGAGTGGCGATTGATCAGGAGTATTCATAGCAAACATGAGACGCTTGTGGCGTCCGTAGGGTGGTCGGCTTTGCCGACCGCGCGTTCAACGAAAGATTGCGTACTGGCGGCGTGGGTAACACTGCGGTACGTGAAATTGGGCACCGGCCTTCGCCGGTGCGACGGTTTTAAGCAGCAGGCAAGATCGGCCGAAATCTATGCGCCCAGGAACAACTTATAGACCGGGTTGGCACTCTCATCCCAATAGCGGTAACCAAGCGTCGCCAGGAACTGCCTGAACTCATCCATCTCCGCCGCCGGCACCTGGATGCCGACCAGGATGCGTCCCACGTCGCCGCCCTGGTTCCGGTAGTGAAACAAGGAGATGTTCCAGTTCGGCGCCATGCTGTCCAGGAAGCGCATCAGCGCGCCCGGCCGTTCGGGAAACTCGAAACGATACAGCAATTCGTCCTGGGCCAGCGCGCTTTTTCCGCCCACCAGGTGGCGGATGTGCAGCTTGGCCATCTCGTCGTGCGTCAGGTCGAGGGTGCGGAAATCGTGTTCCTCGAAGGTGCGCGCCAGCAGGCCCGACTCGCTGCGGCTGCCCACCTGCACGCCGACGAAAATGTGGGCCTCGCGCGCATCGCTGATGCGGTAGTTGAACTCGGTGACGTTGCGCGGGCCGACCAGCGCGCAGAAACGCCGGAAGCTGCCGCGCTGCTCGGGGATGGTCACCGCGAACACGGCTTCGCGCGATTCGCCCAGTTCCGCGCGCTCGGCCACGAAGCGCAGGCGGTCGAAGTTCATGTTGGCGCCGCAGGCCACCGCCACCAGGGTCTCGCCCTTGACCGGCTGCTTCGCCATCTGCGAGCGTTCCACGTAGGCCTTGGCGCCGGCCACGGCCAGCGCGCCGGCCGGCTCCAGGATGCTGCGGGTGTCCTGGAACACGTCCTGGATCGCGGCGCAGATCGCGTCGGTGTCGACGATGATGATCTCGTCCACCACCTGCTGCGCCACGCGGAAGGTCTCTTCGCCCACCAGGCGCACCGCGGTGCCGTCCGAGAACAGGCCGACATCCGTCAGGGTGACGCGCTGGCCAGCCTTCAGGCTTTTCGCCATCGCGTCCGAATCGATGGTCTGCACGCCGATCACCTTGATGTCGGGCCGCACCGCCTTCACGTAGGCGCCCACGCCCGCAACCAGGCCGCCGCCGCCGATCGCCACGAAGATGGCGTGGATCGGGCCCGAGTGCTGGCGCAGGATCTCCATGCCGATGGTGCCCTGGCCGGCGATGACGTCGGGGTCGTCGAAGGGGTGGACGAAGGTCAGGCGCTGCTCCTTCTCCAGCAGCAGCGCGTGGTGGTAGGCGTCGGTGTACGAGTCGCCGTGCAGCACCACCTCGACGCTGGCGCCGCCGCGCGCCTTGACGGCGTCGACCTTGACCTGTGGGGTGGTGGTGGGCATCACGATCAGCGCGCGGCAGCCGAGGCGCGCCGCCGACAGGGCCACGCCCTGGGCGTGGTTGCCGGCCGAGGCGCAGATCACGCCGCGTTTCAACTGTTCCGGCGTCAGGTTCGCCATCTTGTTGTAGGCGCCGCGCAGCTTGAAGCTGAACACGCTCTGCATGTCCTCGCGCTTGAAGTAGATGCGGTTGTTGATGCGCCGGGATAGCGTGGGGGCGTATTCGAGCGGCGTTTCTTCGGCCACGTCGTAGACGCGGGCGGTCAGGATTCTCTTGAGGTAGTCGGTAGTCATGGTCGGCAATCGGAATAGCAATACCGGCGTGGGATGAGCCGGCGGTCCGGACGACGCCTGCTAGCTGCTCGGAGGGTGACCGGGGCGCACAGTGGCGATGCGGCGCGCTGGATGGCAGGCGCGGCGTATCGTGTCGTTACGATAAGTGATCCTCATTATAATGGACACCTGTCGCCATTGCTCACCACCTGCCCACCCGATGATCGAAAACGCCGTCCTCTGGCTGCTGAACGTCCTTGCCGCACCGAGCATCGGGCTGACCTCCATTTTCATCATCAGCTTCATCTCGGCCACCCTGCTGCCGCTGGGGTCGGAACCAGCCGTGTTCGCGGTGGTCAAGGCGAATCCCGCGATGTTCTGGCCGGCGATCCTGGTCGGCACGCTGGGCAATACCCTGGGCGGCGCGGTCGACTATTTCATCGGCTACCGCGCCAAGATCGCCTTCGCCAAGGAACGCCAGAGCCGCTGGTTCGGCTGGCTGAAAAAATACGGCGCCAAGACCATGCTGCTGTCCTGGGTGCCGGGCGTGGGCGACCCCCTGTGCACGCTGGCCGGCTGGCTGCACCTGCCGTTCTGGCCGAGCGTGATGTACATGGCGATCGGGAAGTTCGCCCGCTACGTCACCATGACGGCGATCCTGCTGTACATCCCGGACGGGTTCTGGAAGACCGTGGGCGATTTCTTCGAGCGCCTGATCGGCTAGCGGCCCGCGCAGGCGTCTTATTTCCGCATGCCGGAGAAAAGCGATACCGTTGTTCTCACCCCATCCAGTCCGGACTGGCTTTCCAGGTTGCGTATCTCGGCAATGTAGTCGCCTCGCGCCAGCTCCAGCCGCGCCGCGCGCCGCTGTTTGACCAGGGAAGTCCCGTCCGAGATGCACAGGGTGTCGACCACCTTGTCCAGCATGAGCGTCCCGCTGCGCTTTTCACGGACCAGCACGTGGATGGGAATCGGTCTTCCCGCGCCCGCCTGTTCTGCGCCATCGCGCTTGCAATCCACTTCGTGGCGGGAGCCAACGACCATGTCGTCATCCTTGGCCTGCGCCGTGGGGAAGTGGAAGCGCAGTTCCAGAAAATAGGTTTTGCTCACGGGCGCCCTGAATTCCTTGACGAAGCCTGCCTGCGCCTGCTGCAGCGGGAGCGCCTCGTCGTGGAACAGGGGCGGGAATGCGCAGGCACTCGATGCGAACAGCACCAGTCCAATGACGGGCTTTTTGCACAGGGCATAGGTGATCGGGCCCATCTTGTTCCATCCTTTCGGCGATATGGTGTCGGATGCCCATCATGTCGCCGCTTTCCCGGCGGCGCAGCATCGCGCGCCAGGTCGCGCGCTGGACGACGCGGGGTATCGGGAATCGATACCCGGCAAGCCCGGGCGGGTAGAATCGCGGATCGGACAACAGGGAGGACAGCTTGGAAGCGGATATGCAGGCTTATCTCGGCGCCAGCCGCCACATCGATGTCGAGGACCCGCAGGTAGCAGCCACGGCGCGCCGGCTGGCGCAGGGAGCCGGCTCGGAGGCGGAGGTGGTACGCGCCTGCTTCGAGTTCGTGCGCGACGCGATCGAACACAGCGCCGACTTCCGGCGCAATCCGGTTACGGTCAGCGCGTCGGAAGTGCTGCGCCACGGGACGGGCTTCTGCTACGCCAAGAGCCACCTGCTGGCGGCCCTGCTCAGGGCCAACGGCATCCCGGCCGGCCTGTGCTACCAGCGCATGGCGACCGGGAACGAGGAAGCGCCATACTGCCTGCACGGGCTGAATGCGGTCTGGCTGAAGGAACATGGCTGGTACCGGCTCGACCCGCGCGGCGACAAGCCGGGCGTGAACAGCCGCTTCGATCCGCCGCGCGAAGCGCTGCCTTTTACGCCGACGGGCGCGGGGGAGGGCGACCTGCCCGGCGTGCTGGCCGAGCCGCTGCCGGTCGTGGTCGAGGCCCTGCAGGCATGCAGCACGTTTGAAGAGGTGCTGGCGGCGCTGCCCGACAGCGCGCTCGCGGGCGCGGTATCATGGCGCCCATGAACAAGCCTCCCAGCCTTCTCTGGCTCTTCCTCGTCCTCGCCCTGCTGGCCGTGTTCGGCTTCGTGGGCGCGCGCTACATGCTCAAGGCCCATTCGCAGTCCACGCTGGACCAGCTGGCCGTCGTCTGGCCGAACATCGCCACCATGCCGGAACAGGAACGCGGCTTCCTCGTCGAACTGGCCCATACCTGCAATCTCACCACCCGCGAGCCTGTGCGCGCGGAAGTCGTCGACTGCCTGCGCTCGGTGCGCATGGACGCGAACGCAAGCGCGCGCCTCGATCGCCTGCTCGGGCAGACGGCGCCGGCAGCACCGCAGCGCTGAGCGGACCAGGTCCAATCTACAAGGGGCCCACCAGATAACGCTGGATCGTCGCACCGACGATGCGCACCGTGGCGTCGCGCGACAATGTTCCCGTGCCGAGCTCCAGCACGTAGCGCACCGTGGCCAGGCCGAGCATCTGGGACGCCACCAGTCCGGCACGGGTGTCCGCTTCGGCCGCCTCATACCCCATCCCCCGTACCGCCGTCAGCAGCTGGTCGTGGAAAATCGCATGAATCCGTGCGCGCGCTGCCGCATGGCTGGACGCCGCCCGCAGCAGCGCCACCAGTTCCCGGCCGGCCCGATCGTCCTCCCAGATGGCGAGGAAATGGGACACAAGGAGACGGCCCAGCCTGGCGCGTGCGAGTTCCTGCAGGGGCGGAAGACGCAAGTTGAAATCAGCCGCCAGAGCGAACAGGCTTTCCTTGCTCTCGAAGTAGCGGATGGCCAGCGCGACGTTCGTTTCCGCAAGCGCCGCGATCTGGCGCAGGGTGGTGGATTCGTAGCCCTGTGTCGCGAAGAGCGAGCGTGCCGCTTCGAGAATGCGGTCGCGGGTTGCCTGGGAACGGCGAACGGGTTGGTCGGTCATGGGAGACGAAATGTAAACGATGGTTTACATTTTGCCCTGCGTCGCCAATAATGTAAACAACCGTTTACATGGAGGCTGACATGGACAGTGTTTCTGATTCGGTGGTAAAGACCGGCGTGCTGGTGGTGGGCGCCGGACCGGTAGGGATGGCCCTGCATCTCGCCCTGCGGCGCCAGGGCGTCGCCTGCATCCAGGTCGACAAGCACGCCGCAGGCCTGAATACCTCGCGCGCCGCCGTGATCCATGCGCGCACGCTGGAAGTACTGGAATCCCTGGGTGTCGTTCCCGAGCTCTTGTCGAGCGGCCTGCAAGTGACCGACTTCCGGGTGCGCGAGACTGATCGCGTGCTCCTGCATATCGGGTTTTCGGAACTGCCTTCTGTCTACCGCTATGCCCTCATGTGTCCACAGGACCAGACCGAGCGCATCCTGCGCCGGCATCTGGATGCGGCGGGTGGCCTGATCGATCGGCCGGAAACCCTGCTCACGCTTGCCGAAAGCGCGGACGGGGTGCTTGCCCGGGTGGGTTCGCCGGACCGGGGGAGCCGCACCGTACACGCGCAATGGGTGGTGGGCTGCGACGGGGTGCACAGCACGGTGCGCGAGCTGGCCGGCATCGCCTTCGAGGGCGAGGATTACACGGAGACCTTCGTGCTGGCCGACGTCAGGATGGACTGGCCTATCGCGCGCTGCGAGGTCAGCCTCTTCTTTTCCGCCAGGGGCCTGGTCGTGGTGGCGCCGCTGCCGGAAGAAGACGGGCGCTCCACGGACCGCTACCGCATCGTCGCGACGGTGGCGCAGTCGGGCGACGCACCCGGCATCCCCGAGGTACAGGCGATCCTGGACGAGCGTGGGCCGCGCGGCGCCGCAGGCCGCATCCGCGAATTGCTATGGAGTTCGGCATTCTACCTGCAGCACCGGGTTGCGGAACAGGTCTCCAGGGGGCGGGTGCTGCTGTGCGGCGACGCAGCTCACGCACATAGTCCAGCCGGCGGCCAGGGCATGAATACCGGGATCCAGGATGCGCTCTCGCTGGCGGCTCCCCTGGCGCAGGCCTTGCGCGAGGGCGACCTGCGCGCGCTGGAAGCGTGGGCCGCACGGCGGCACGCGGTGGCGCGCGAGGTGGTGCGGATGACCGATGCCATGACGCGTGCCGCCACCGTCGCGTCGCCACTGGGCCGGTCGTTGCGCAACACGATGCTCGACCTGCTCGGGCGCTTTCCGCTTGTGCAGGAGAAGATCGCCACCCGGCTGGCACAGCTGCACGTGAACTAGCCGATGGATCAGCCCAGGGCAGCGTCCGGCAGCAGCACGAACAGGTCGGTGACGCCGATGTCGGCGCCGGCCTGGCTGAGCAGGGTGCTGGCCTGGCCGCGGTGATGGGTCTGGTGGTTGAAGAAGTGCAGCAGCAGGTCGCCGAAATGACGCTGGAATTCCTTGCCGCCCAGGTTGCGGTAGACCAGAACCTGTTCCAGGTCCGCATCGTGGATCTCGGCGGCCATGGCCGTGATCACGCCATCCAGGCGCAGCCGGTGTTCGCGCAATTCCGCCACGCTGGCGCCGAAGGAATGGGTGAGGCCGGTCGGCGTGGGCATGCCGTGCATCGGCGCCAGGGCAGGGAAGGCCGATGGATGCTGCGAGAAGCGCTTGAGCCAGATCGTGTCACCTGCGAGCAGGTGGTTCATGGTTCCCAGCAGCGAGCCGAAGAAGGCGCCGCGGTCGACGCTTACCTCGTCAGCAGGTAGCGTCGCAGCGGCGTCGTACAGCTGGCGGTTCATGGTCTCGTTGTACTGCGCCAGCAGGATGATGTCTTTACGCGTGGGCACTTCACTTCCTCTCGAAAATTGTCGGCAAAAGGAGTGTATGATGCTTTGTCATACTTCTGTTGGGCGTGAGGGAAACGATGAGCGACACTATCCGCGCTTCCGGCATCGATGCCGTCGGCGACATCCCGTGGGGATCGCACTTCTGCCAGTTCTACCGGGAAGAGCAGGATCTCGTCGAGACCCTGGTGCCCTTCTTCACGACGGGCCTCGCCGCCAACGAATCCTGCCTCTGGGTCACCTCCAAGGCGCTGGACGCCGACAAGGCAAAGAGCCTGCTGTCGCGCGCGGTCCCGGACCTGAACGGCTACCTGCGCAGTGGCCAGCTGGAGGTCGTGTCGATCAGCGACTGGTACCAGGCCGGCAACGGCTTCGAGCAGGACGAGGTGCTCGCCAGCTGGCTGGAACGCGAAGCGCGCTCGCACGAACAAGGCTTCGCCGGGCTGCGCCTGACCGGCGACACCAGCTGGGTGGAACGCTCGGGCTGGGACGACTTCATGGCCTACGAAAGCCGCGTCAACGGGGCCTTCAACCGGCGCAAGCTGGTCGCGCTGTGTACCTACTGCCTCGACAACTGCAGTCCGAGCGACGTGCTCGACGTCTGCCGCCACCACCAGTTTGCGCTGGCACGCCGCGACGGCGACTGGGAGCTGCTCGAGAGTTCGTCCCTGAAGGTCGCCAAGGACCGCCTGCTGCGCATGAATGGCGAGCTGGAAGAGCGCGTCGCGGCGCGTACTGCCGCCCTGAACCAGGCCCTGCACGCGCGCGACGAATTCCTCGCCATGCTCGGGCACGAGCTGCGCAACCCGCTGGCGCCGATCCGCAGCGCCGCTGAACTGATCCAGACCGCCGCCCCGGCCGGCTCGGCGATCGCCGACAGCGCCGCGGTCCTGACGCGCCAGGCGGGCCACCTGACGCGCCTGGTGAACGACCTGCTCGACGCGGCCCGCGTCACCCAGGGACAGATCCAGATCGAGCGGGCGCCGGTGTCGCTGGCCGGCATCATCGACACCGCGGTGGAACAGTCGCGCGCCCTGATCGACCAGCGCGGGCATTCGCTCTCGGTCGGCGTGCCGGGCCGCGCGGTCCATGTGCATGCGGACGCCACCCGGCTGGCGCAAGTGTTCGGCAACCTGCTCAACAATGCGGCGAAGTACACGCCGGATGGGGGCGAGGTGTCGATCGGCGCCCAGGTGCGCGACGGCATGGCGACGATCCGGGTGACGGACAACGGCACCGGCATCCCGGCGCCGATGCTCGATTCCATCTTCGACCTGTTCACCCAGCTGCCACGCTCGCTGGCGCGTTCGGACGGCGGCCTCGGCGTCGGCCTGACGCTGGCGCGCCGCATCGTCGACATGCACGAGGGGACGATCAGCGCCGAGAGCGCGGGATCCGACCAGGGCAGTACCTTCACGGTACGGATCCCGGTGTGCGAAGCGCCTGGCCAGGCCAGAAGCGCGGCGCCGGAACCGCGCCATACCGGACTGCCCGGCCGTCGCATCCTGGTGGTGGACGACAACGGCGACGCGCGCGAGATGATGGCCAGCCTGATCTCCCTGCACGGCCACGAGGTATCGACCGCCGAAGACGGCGCAAGCGCGGTGGAGCAGGCGCGCCTGCTCGCACCGGACCTGGTGATCATGGACATCGGCCTGCCCGACATGGACGGCTACGAGGCGGCCCGGCGCATTCGCTCCCTCGGGTTGTCGACGGCGCCGCGGCTGGTCGCATTGACGGGTTATGGCCAGCCGTCGGATCTCGCACTGGCGCAGGCGGCAGGTTTCGATGCACACCTGCTCAAGCCCGCCGCATTTGAAGACGTCATGGCCACCGTCGTGAGGCTGACCGCACAGTAGCCGGCCTTACGCAATATGCCGTTCTTTGCCTTGGTGCAAATGAATGATGCATCGTCGGGCTTCCATGCAAATGAAATTTGCATGCAGGCATGCTTATTGGCATTTTATTGCGCAGTAATGTCCCGCTTTTCTGGACAGCGTCAGCGTGGTGCAACGCAATAAGCTAGAATGAACGTCCTTCGGACTCGTCCGACCGACGCACTGCATCCACGCCTCACAGCCCATGAACGCGCCCGCACACATCCATACCCTGCTTGCCGACAACGCCCCCGCGCGCCTGCGCGAGATCCCGTACAACTACACCTCGTTCTCCGATCGCGAAATCGTGATCCGCCTGCTGGGTGAGTCGTCGTGGCGCCTGCTCGACGAGCTGCGCGGCGCACGCCAGACCGGGCGCTCGGCCCGCATGCTGTACGAGGTGCTGGGCGACATCTGGGTGGTGCGCCGCAATCCCTACCTGCAGGACGACCTGCTGGACAACCCCAAGCGCCGCCAGAAGCTGATCGACGCCTTGCACCACCGCCTGGCCGAAGTCGACAAGCGCCGCCTGACGGTCGATGCGAGCGAAGGCGACGCCGAGCTCTCCGCCTCGCGCAGCGCCGCGGTCGAACAGCTCCTGGACGCCGCCCGCAAGGCGGTGGACGACTTCGCGCGCGAGTTCCGCGAGACCTACGACTTGCGCAAGCGCGCAAGGCAGGTGCTCGGCGCCTACACCGACAAGCGCAACATCCGCTTCGACGGCATGCACCGCGTCTCGCACGTCACCGACGCCACCGACTGGCGCGTCGAATACCCCTTCCTGGTGCTGCTCCCGGACAGCGAAGAAGAGATGGCCGGCCTGGTGAAAGGCTGCATCGAGCTGGGCCTGACCATCATCCCGCGCGGCGGCGGCACCGGCTACACCGGCGGCGCGATTCCGCTCACGCCGATGTCGGCCGTGATCAACACCGAAAAGCTGGTCCAGCTGGGCGAGGTCGAGATGACGCGCCTGCCGGGCGTGGAGCGCGAATACGCCACCATCCACACCTATGCCGGCGTGGTCACCCAGCGCGTCTCGCAGGCCGCTGAAAAGGCCGGTTTCGTGTTCGCGGTCGACCCGACCTCGGCCCACGCCTCCTGCATCGGCGGCAACATCGCCATGAACGCGGGCGGCAAGAAGGCCGTCCTGTGGGGCACGGCGCTCGACAACCTGGCATCCTGGCGCATGGTCGACCCGAACGGCGACTGGCTGGAAGTCACGCGCATGGACCACAACCTGTCCAAGATCCACGACGCGCCGGTCGCCACGTTCAAGCTCGAATGGCGCCATCCGTCGGCGCGCGGCGTGGCGCAGAACGAACCGTTCCGCGTCGAGACCTTGAGCATCGAAGGCCGGCGCTTCCGCAAGGAAGGCCTGGGCAAGGACGTCACCGACAAATTCCTGGCCGGCCTGCCGGGCATCCAGAAAGAAGGCACCGATGGATTGATCACGTCGGCGCGCTGGATCCTGCACAAGATGCCGAAGTTCACCCGCACCGTGGCGCTGGAATTCTTCGGCCAGGCGCGCGATGCGATTCCATCGATCGTCGAGATCAAGGATTACCTCGACAGCCTGCCGAAGAACGGCGACCCGGCCTTTGCCACCATCCGCCTGGCGGGCCTGGAGCACCTCGACGAGCGCTACCTGCGCGCGGTTGGCTATGCCACCAAATCGAAGCGCGGCGTGCTGCCCAAGATGGCGCTGTTCGGCGACATCGTCGGCGACGACGAGAACGCGGTGGCGATCGCCGCCTCGGAAGTGGTGCGCCTGGCGAACACCCGCGTGGGCGAAGGCTTCGTCGCCGTGAGCGCGGAAGCGCGGAAAAAATTCTGGCTGGATCGCGCCCGTACCGCGGCCATCGCACGCCACACCAACGCCTTCAAGATCAACGAAGACGTCGTGATTCCCCTGAACCGCATGGGCGAATACACCGACGGCATCGAGCGCATCAACGTCGAGCTGTCGATCAAGAACAAGCTGCAGCTGGCGGAAGCCCTGCATGGGTACCTCTCGAACGAGCACCTGCCGATCGAGAAGAGCGACGACGCCACCGGCGACACCATCGACCGCGCCGAGATCCTGGGTGACCGGCCGCAGCAGGCGGTGGCGCTGGTGGAACTGGTCGCGGCGCGCTGGGGCTTCATCCTGGCCAACCTGGACCAGCCGCTGGCGGCGGTGCGCGGCAAGCTCGATGAGCTGGGCCTGGGCCAGCTGTCGGCCACGCTGGACCAGCGCATCGGCACCCAGCCCGACGCGCTGCTGTTCGACGTGGTGCAGGACCACACGATTCGCGCCTCCTGGAAGCAGGAACTGCGCGCGCCGCTGCGCCAGATCTTCAACGGCGCCGCCTACAAGTGCATCCTCGACGAGTGCACGGCGATCCACAAGCGCATCCTGCGCTCGCGCGTGTTCGTGGCCCTGCACATGCACGCGGGCGACGGCAACGTGCACACCAACCTGCCGGTGAACTCGGATGACTACGCGATGCTGCAGGACGCGCACAAGGCCGTCGAGCGCATCATGAAGCTGGCCCGCTCGCTGGACGGCGTGATCTCGGGCGAGCACGGAATCGGCATCACCAAGCTCGAATTCCTCACCGACGACGAGATCCACGAGTTCCGCGAGTACAAGCTGCGCGTCGATCCGGAAGGCCGCTTCAACAAGGGCAAGCTGCTGAACACGACCGCCGTGTCGGCCGATCTCACCAATGCCTACACGCCATCCTTCGGCCTGATGGGCCACGAGTCGCTGATCATGCAGCAGAGCGACATCGGCGAGATCGCCAACAGCATCAAGGACTGCCTGCGCTGCGGCAAGTGCAAGCCGGTGTGCACCACCCACGTGCCGCAGTCGAACCTGCTGTACTCGCCGCGCGACAAGATCCTGGCCACCTCGGCCCTGATCGAAGCCTTCCTGTACGAAGAGCAGACCCGCCGCGGCGTCTCGATCCGGCACTGGGAAGAATTCGAGGACGTGTCCGACCACTGCACCGTGTGCCACAAGTGCGTGACGCCGTGCCCGGTCAACATCGACTTCGGCGACGTCTCGATGAACATGCGTAACCTGCTGCGCAAGATGGACAAGCGCAGCTTCAAGCCGGCCAACCGCGCCGCCATGTTCTTCCTGAACGCGACCGATCCGACCACCATCAACATGACCCGCAAGGCCATGGTGGACCTGGGCTACAAGGCCCAGCGCCTGGGCAACCAGATGCTGCGCGGCCTGGCCAAGGTGCAGGTGGAAGCGCCGCCCCCGACCACCGGCAAGGCGCCGGTGCGCGAGCAGGTGATCCACTTCATCAACAAGAAAATGCCGGGCAACCTGCCGAAGAAGACGGCGCGCGCGCTGCTCGACATCGAGGACGACAAGGTCATCCCGATCATCCGCAACCCGAAGGCGACCAACGCCGATACGGAGGCCGTGTTCTACTTCCCGGGCTGCGGCTCGGAGCGCCTGTTCTCGCAGGTGGGCCTGGCGACCCAGGCGATGCTGTGGGAAGTGGGCGTGCAGACCGTGCTGCCGCCGGGCTACCTGTGCTGCGGCTACCCCCAGCGCGGCGCCGGCCAGTACGACAAGGCCGACAAGATGGTGACGGACAACCGCGTGCTGTTCCACCGCATGGCCAACACGCTGAACTACCTGGATATCAAGACGGTCGTGGTGTCCTGCGGCACCTGCTACGACTCGCTGGCGAACTACGAGTTCGACAAGATCTTCCCGGGCTGCCGCCTCATCGACATTCACGAATACCTGATGGAGAAGGGCGTGAAGCTGGAAGGCGTCACCGGTACCCGCTACATGTACCACGACCCCTGCCACACGCCGATGAAGTTGCAGGATTCGATCAAGACCGTGAATGCGCTGGTGTCCACCAGTGACAACGTGAAGATCGAAAAGAACGAGCGCTGCTGCGGCGAGTCCGGCACCTTCGCCGTGAGCCGTCCGGACATCGCGACCCAGGTCCGCTACCGCAAGGAAGCCGAGATGGAGAAGGGCGCCGACAAGCTGCGCGCCGACGGCTTTACCGGCGAGGTCAAGATCCTGACCAGCTGCCCATCCTGCCTGCAGGGCCTGTCGCGCTACAACCATGACGCCGGCACCACCGCCGACTACATCGTGGTCGAGATGGCCCGCCACCTGCTGGGCGAGAACTGGATGCCGGACTACGTCGCCCGCGCCAACAACGGCGGTATCGAAAGGGTGCTGGTATGAAGGAAGTGCTATGAAAGAAGTAATGCGGCAGCCCGGTTGCGAACTGTGCGACCTGGCCGTCCCCGTCGTCTGGCAGGACGAAAAGCTGTCGGTCATCATCGTCGACGATGCCGCCTATCCGGGCTTTTGCCGCGTCATCTGGCGCGAGCACGTGCGCGAGATGAGCGACCTGGCGCATGACGACCGCCTGCTGCTGAACGAAGCGGTGTTCCTGGTCGAGGAAGCGGTGCGCGAGGTGATGCAGCCGCTGAAGGTCAACGTGGCCAGCCTGGGCAACGTGGTGCCGCACCTGCACTGGCATATCATTCCGCGCTATGCGGACGATGCGCACTTCCCGGCGCCGGTGTGGGCCCAGGCCGCCCGTCAGACCGACGAGGCGACGCTGGCCGCACGCCGCGCGCAGCTAGCGGACCTGGCGGCAGCGATCGCCAAACGTTTCAACGAATAAGAGGAGTCGTCATGCCCAACCCACTTGATATCGCCGTGCGCCAGAAATCGCGCGTCCTGGAAATCGCCTTCGACGATGGCAGCAATTTTGCGATCCCGTTCGAACTGATGCGCGTGTATTCGCCCTCGGCCGAGGTGAAGGGCCACGGCCCGGGCCAGGAAGTGCTCCAGCTGGGCAAGCGCGAGGTCGGGATCACGGGCGTGGAGCCGGTCGGGAACTACGCCATCAAGCCCCTGTTCGACGATGGCCACGGCAGCGGCATCTTCACCTGGGACTATCTCTACAAGCTGGGCAGCGAAGAGGCCTCGCTGTGGCAGCAATACCTCGACCGCCTGCATGCCGCCGGCTTCGCGGGCGACAGCGGCCGCGCGCCGGGTACCGAAATGCCGGGCGCGGCGCCGAAGTCCGGCGGCTGCGGCCACCACCACTGATCTGCCGCGTGGGCGGAAATCCGCCCACCCTACGAATATGGCTCGGTTGTAGGGTGGGCGGGTTCCCCGCCCACGCGGTCAAGCTGCCTTAATAAATCCTCAGCGCACCTGCGCACCGCGTCGCGCAGTTCTGGCGGCCGCCTGATCTCGAACCCGAAGGGCAGGCTCGCCAGCTGGCGCGCAAACCACGCGATATCGTCCGACTGGTTGTGCATGAGGATGCCGTCGTCGGCCTGCTCGAACACACCCATCGTGTCGAAGAACTGCGCCTGGGCGCGCTCCAGCGTCGTCTTCAACAGCACCTCGACCGTCCAGGCGCGGGGCAGGGTGGCCACCGAGCGCACCAGGTAGCCCAGCGCATCGAAGTCCGCCGGCCGCGCGAACGCTTCCTCCAGCGCGCCCATCGACCGGATGCGGTCGAGACGGAAGGAACGCACGTCATTGCGCAGATGGCACCAGCCCACCGCATACCAGCAGCCGTCGTGGAAAGCCAGGCCGTAGGTATCGACCGCCCGTTCTGAAGGCGTGCCCGCCGCATCCACGTAATCCAGTCGCACGCGCCGGCCGGCGCGCGCCGCCACCGACAGCACGGCAAGCGCCGCGTGTCCCGTCGCGCCATTGGCGCGGCGCAGGCCGAGCTGCACGGTCTCGTCGATGGCGCGCACGCGCTGGCGCAGGTTCGACGGCATGGTGCGCTCCAGCTTGGACTGGGCGCCGGCAATGGCCGGCGCCGCCCGGTCCAGCCCGAGGCTGCGCGCGGCCAGCAGGCCGACCGACAGGGCCAGCGCCTCGTCCTCGCTGAACATCATCGGCGGCAGCTTGAAGCCGGCCACCAGCGCATAGCCGCCGGCGCGTCCGCGTTCGGCCGTGACCGGAATGCCCATCTCTTCCAGCGTGGCGATGTAGCGCCGCACTGTGCGCGTGTCCACCTCCAGCCGCGCCGCGATCTCGGCGCCGCTGACCTGGCCATGGGCCTGGAGCAGCTCGAGCACGGCCAGCACCCGCGTCGTTGGTTTGGTCATCGCAGCCTCGTCGAATTAATCAGGGCCGATTATGTCCTGATTCGATCTTATCGTGCCATCTCCAACGATAAGAAAGGAAAAAACATGACCGACCTTGCCAACCTGGGGCTGTTCTTCGTGGTGGTCTTCGGCGTGATCGTGCTGCCGGGCCTGGACATGGCCTTTGTCATGGCCAGCGCGCTGCGCGGCGGGAACGGCGCAGGCCTGGCTGCCGTCGGCGGCATCATGCTGGGTGGCGCCGTCCACGTCCTCATGGGCGTGCTCGGGGTGGCGGCAGTGCTGGCCGTCTGGCCGCCGCTGTTCAATGCCGTGCTGCTGGCGGGCGCCCTCTACATCGCCTGGATCGGCTGGACCCTGCTGCGCACGCGCGAGGGCATCTCCCTGCCGGCCGCGAGCACGGCGCCGCGTGGCCGCCCGGTGTTCCTGCAGGGGATGCTGACCTGCCTGCTGAACCCGAAAGCTTACGTGTTCATGCTGGCGATCTTCCCGCAGTTCCTGCGTCCCGAGCGCGGCAATCTGTGGGCGCAGGCAGCGGCGCTGGGCCTGATCACGGTATTCACGCAGGCGGCCGTGTATGGCGCAGTGGCGGTGGGCGCGCTGGGGGCGCAGCGCTGGCTGGCGGGAAATCCGCGGGCCGGACTGGCGGCGGCGCGCGCGGTCGGGGCGGTGCTGGTGGGAGCGGCCCTGCTGACGGTGGTGCAGGGCTGGGCATGAGATGGCCGCCAGGCTGCCGTCGCGGAAACCCAAAAAATTCGCTTTTCTTGTCGACAAGTCTGTCGAGATGAGGCAATGTCGTTCGTCATGCGAGGGCCCGGATGTCCGGGTGATCCTTTGGGAGAATACGCATGGACTACATGATCCTGATTTACGCGGACGAGCAACTGTATGCCGACATGCCGCAGGCAGAGCTTGCCGCGCTCATGGCCGACTACGGCCGCTATGCCCAAGAAATGGAGGCGGCCGGCGTGATGCGCGGTGGTTCCGAGCTTGCCCCGGTCCATGCGGCCACCACGGTGCGCCTGCGCGACGGCAAAGTCGTCTGCTGCGACGGGCCGTTTGCCGAAACCAAGGAACAGTTGGGTGGCTACTTCCTGATCGAATGCGACAACCTCGACGAGGCCATCAGCTGGGCGGCCAAGTGTCCGTCAGCCGGGCATGGCGCGATCGAGCTGCGGCCGCTGGTCAACAACGGCTGAGACGCTGATGGTGGTGCGGGTCGTCGACGAGGTATGCCGGCGCGAGGGCGGCAAGGTACTGGCCGGGTTGATCCGCCGCTTCGGCGACATCGGCCTGGCCGAGGACTTGCTGCAGGATGCCTACGCCCGCGCGCTCGAGCGCTGGCCGCGGGATGGCCTGCCGGACAATCCGGCAGGCTGGCTCAGCACGGTAGCGCGCAACCGCGGGCTCGACATCCTGCGCCGCGCGGCGCGTACGCTCGATGACTCGGCCGAGGTGCTGGCCCGGCTCGAGGCCTTGCCCGCGCTCGAGGCAAGCGAGCCTCTGCACGAGGCAGGACTGGAAGACGACCGGCTGCGCCTGATCTTCGTGTGCTGCCATCCCGCTCTGCATCCGCGCGCGCAAAGCGCGCTGGCGCTGCGCACGCTGTGCGGCCTGTCCACGCGCGAGATCGCCCGCGCGTTCTGCGAAAGCGAAGCAACGACCGCCCAGCGCCTGGTACGTGCCAAGCGCAAGATCATTGAAGCGAAGATTCCATTTGTTATCCCGACGGCAACGGACCTGCCGGGCCGGCTGGCCATCGTGCTGCAGGTGATTTACCTGGTCTTCAACGAGGGTTATGGGGCCACTGGGGGAAGCCGGCTAGTACGCACCGACCTGTGCAGGGAGGCGATCCGGCTGGGGCGCTTGATGCAACACTTGATGCCCGGGGATGCCGAAGTAGGTGGCCTGCTCGCGCTGATGTTGCTTACCCATGCACGCAGCGCGGCGCGCGTCTCGGACCTGGGGGAGCTGCTGACCCTTGAGGAGCAGGACCGCTCGCGGTGGGACCGGGGTGCCATCGCCGAGGGGCTCGCGGTCCTGGATGCGGCGCTGGCCTTGCGCCGTCCTGGGCCATACCAGCTCCAGGCCGCGATTGCGGCCTTGCATGCCAGGGCGGGGCGCGCGGCAGACACCGACTGGCCCCAGATAGCAGCCCTGTACCGCGCCTTGCAGCGTTATCTCCCAACCCCGGTTGTGCAAATGAATGCGGCGGTGGCGCTTGGTATGGCCGAGGGACCCCGGCAAGGGCTGGGCGCGCTGAAACACATGGCCGCGATGGAGACTTCGCACTATCTGCACGCGGCGAGGGCGGAATTTCACCGCCGCCTAGGGGAGTTGCCTGAGGCATGCGCCGCCTACGCCCGTGCCGCCCAACTGGCCGGCAACGAGGTCGAACGGGCCTGGCTGCAGGCCCGCCGCGCAAATATCCTCTCTTCCTTGCCTGCGGCGTAAGTGCGCGCCAGCCAACTTCGCCAAAAACAAAAGGCACGTCATCGACGTGCCTTTGTCATGTGCCCGCCTGTGCGGGCAGCTCAGCAGCTCAGGCCGATGCCTGGATGTTCGATGCCTGCTTGCCCTTCGGGCCGGCAGTGATTTCGAACGTCACGCGCTGGTTTTCCTGCAGCGACTTGAAGCCGTTCGCGTTGATGGCCGAGAAGTGTGCAAAGACGTCTTCGCCGCCGCCGTCCGGGGTGATGAAGCCGAAACCTTTTGCATCGTTGAACCACTTTACAGTGCCAGTCGCCATGGTAATTCCCTCTTGAAGTTTATCTATGTTATTGCTTTGTCGTCCGTCAGGAGGTAGTACAACCAGCGGCGGGCCCAACATTGCAAAAATGATTATAGAGACAATTTTTTAAAAAGGAAGCAAGATTTTCAATCGTGCGCTTGCCTTTTTTTAACATTGTGGCCACTGGTCTCCGGCAATGGCCACAACGGTCTTAGAGATCAGAAACTCAGGGGCATGCGCACCGTCAGCGATACGTCTGGCGTGTCGCGCGTCACGCCCGCGCCCACGGCGACGGACAGCGAACGCTTGTCGTTGAAACGATAGGAATAGCCGAGCAACAGGGTGCCGAGCTGGGTCCGGACCGAGCCCGGCACCGTGCGGCCATTCTGTTTCATGCGCGCCACGGTGCTATGGTCGTAGCCGAGGCTGAGCGAGGCCTTGTCGTTCAGCGCCAGGCCCATGCCGAAGTTGAAGCCGATGATGCCGCCCGGCGCCAGCTCGCCCAGCGGCTCGCGGATGCCGTTGCGCACCAGGCGCTCGACATTGCTGCGCTTGAAGTTGTGCAGGTAGCTCAGGTTGCCGAAGAAGACCGCCGGGTCGGACGGGAACAGCCAGGTCAGGCTACCCTGCAGCGAGTGGAAGCCCGAGCCGGTCGGCAGCGACAGCGGCAGGCCGGTGCCGGTGACGTTTTCGCCGATGCAGCGGGTCTGGCAGTCGGTGACGACCTCGAACGGGCCCTTGCCGGTGGTCGATTTGTAGCGCAGGCCGCCGATGTAATAGGCCTTGTCCGGGCCGCCATTGTTGAGCTGGTAGCGGCCGGCGATCTCGATGTCGCCCAGGTCCTTGCCGCTGGTGTCGAACACGCGCTCGACCGCGGTGCCGGTGAAGATCTCGCGGCTGACGGTGGCGTCCGAGCGGTACACGTAGGGCACCTTGACCTCGACTTCCATCCGGTTGCTCAGGCCGGTACGGCCGGTGATCGAGCCGGTGAAGGTGTTGCGCTTGACCTCGCGCACGTCCACCAGGCCGATCAGCAGCGCCGGGATCACCGTGTAGCCGACCAGGGCGACGCGATTGCTCGACGAGTAACCGAACTGCAGGGCCGGCTCGAGGATGTACCTGCCGCGCGGCGTCAGCACGCCCGGGGCTTCGAACAGCGGCGCCACTTCGGGCGGGCGCTGGTCTTTCTGGTTGCGGGTCGCCGTGTTGTTCTGGGCCTGGGCCGGGGCACGCGCCGCCGGCTGGCTCGGGGCCGGGCCCGGGTTGAGCGGCGCCGGGGTCGAGGGCGGACGCTGGTTCTGGGCCGGTGCAGCGGGAGCCTGGGCGACATTGTTGCCCTGGGCGCCGCCGTTCTGGCCGCCGGTGCCGCGCTGCTCGGACAGCAGGCTGTCGTCGATGCGGGGCGGCTGCGCCAGGTTCTCGGCCAGCACCGGCTGGGCGCCGTCGCGGCGCTCCTCGATGCGTTCGATCTTGGTGCGCTGGGCCTGCAGCTCGCGCATCAGCTTGTCGACCAGTTCGCGCTGGGCGGCCAGTTCGGCCTTCAGGGTAGCCAGTTCGGCGGTCTTGTCCTGGGCGCTGGCCGGCGCTTCCTGGGCCGCGGCAACGGGCGCCAGCAGCATTGCCGCAAGGCCGGCCGCCCCTAGGCGCGCGACGTGATTGGGCATGCGTTTCTCCATCGGCAGATTAATAATATTGCAATGCTACAGGCTTCCTGCCGAGCGCACGATTGCATCACGAATTGTTGAGTGAAAATTAAGGTCTTTGATCAGGGCCATGCTGTTGACGGTCGAGCTGATCGTGGTCTGGGCCAGGATGGCCTGGTTGTCGAGGCTGTTCTGGACCAGGGTGGCGCCGTTGCCCAGGCCGAGGTCGCCAGGTCCGAAATTGTTGCCGCCGACCTGGATCAGGCGGGCGGTACCGAGGGCTTCGCTGGCTGCCGCGACCTGCGCGGCCGTCATGTTGCTCACGTCGGGAATCGCGACATTGGTGCGCGACAGCACTTCGCCATTGATCGAGACCACCCGCTCGATGCCGAGCGAGATGGCAAGGCCGCCCGGGGTCTCGAAACCGCCGCGCGCACCGTCGAGGGTGGCGGTATCGACCGGCGCCCATTCGTCGGCACCGATGACCGCGGTTTTGTCCTGCGCCAGGGCCGCACTGCAGGCTCCGGCCAGCAGCGTGGCCGCGAGGGCCCGGCATGCGTGTATGAGCCAGTGCATGGCTGATCCTTTCAAAAGTCGCTAGGGCCGAATTTCGGCAGGCTCTGGCTGTATTGTTCGTTGTTGATGCCGGTGCCGAGCGGCGCACGCGGGGCGGAGCGCCAGTCGTCGGCGCCGTTGAAGGCCACGGTCTTGCCCGGGTACTTATGCACCACGAACAGCAGCTTGTTGGCCCATAGCTCCATGAAGCGCTCGCGCGTCACCGAACGCGCGCCGCTGGACGGGTCGCCGAGCAGGATGCGGCCGTCTTCGGCGCCCTTGATCACGACGAAATGGTTGTAGCCGCGGTCGGTAATCAGGACGATCGCTGGCAGCTTGGCCTCGAGCAGCTTGTCGAGCGGCTGCTGGAAGCCGTCGCCGACGAAGCCGCGGGTCGCCAGGTAGCGCTTCATGTCGAGCATGGAAAAGCCTTGCTGGCGGATCTTGGCCTGGTCCCCGGTCAGGAACATCTTTTCGAAGACTTCCTTTTCGGTCACCGGCGTACCGTAGTGGTAGGTCAGCAGGGTGGCCAGCGCGGCCGAGCCGCAGCTGAAGTCGAACTGCTGGCGGGTGGTCTTGCGGAACTTGAGGTCCTTGAGTGAGGTGACCGGCACCGTGGCGCGCTGGCCGACGGCCAGCTCGATGCTCGACGCCGGACACCCCGGTGCCAGCAGCATGCCGCACACGGCGGCAGAGATGGCGACAAACGTTTTCATAAAGCCTTCTTGCTATTGCAGACGCAGGTTGATGACGGTGGCGCTCTGGATCAGCACGTTCGAACCACTGTTCTGGATCACCATCGGAATGCCTTGCGCGTTGGCGAAGGAACCGCTGTCGATGACGTTGTTGCCGCTCACGGTGTTGACCGCGGTGTTGTTGCCCACCGTACCTCCCAGCACCGCTTCGGTGTGGACGGTGTCGTCCTTGCCGCTGGTGCGGCCCAGGCGTTCGGTGGAGGCGGCTTCGCCCCAGGCATCGGCGGCTTCGCGTTCCGGCGCCACCTTCACCTCGGTCAGGAAGCTGATCTTGACCGGCAGTTTCTCCGGCTCGGCGGCCTGGACCGCCAGCGGGAGCGCGACCAGCGTCGCCAGCACGAATCGGTACACAGGTTTCATAAAATCTCCCCTCGGGTGCGGAAAAACCGCCGCGCGACCGATGCCGCGCGGCGGTTACTGCCGAAATTACTGGCCGACGTTCATGTTCGACTGAACGTTGACGCTCTGCTGGATCAGCGACGAGAAGCCGTTGTTCTGGCTGATCACCGAGACGCCTGCAGCACCCTGGGCGATGTTCGACATGGTGTTCGACATGTCGAAGGCGCCGGTGCTCACGCTCTGGGTGCCGCCGTTGCCGCCGGTGCCCGCGCCGCCTGCGCCGCCCATGGCTTCGCCGCCGGTGCTGGTGCCGCCTGCGCCGCCGGCGCCCGAGGTGTTGCTGCCGCCTGCGCCGCCTTCACCGCCGGCGCCGCCAGTCGCTTCGCCCGAGGTAGCCGAGCCGCTGGTCGAGGTGCCGCCGGTGGCCGAGCCGCCTGCTGCGCCTGCGCCGCTGGCATTCGATGCGCCGCCGCTGGCTGCGCCCGAACCGCCGTTGCCACCCGTTGCGCCCGAGCCGCCGTTGCCGCCGGTTGCGCCCGAGCCGCCTGCGCCGCCTGCTGCGCCGGCGCCGCCGGCACCGCCCGCACCGCCCGTGCCGCCTTCGCCGCCAGCTGCGCCGGCGCCGCCGGTCGAGCTGCCTGCTGCGCCAGCGCCGGCAGTCGAGCTGCCTTCTGCGCCTGCGCCGCCGGTTGCGGTGCCGGCTGCGCCTGCGCCGCCTGCGCCGCCTTCGCCGCCGGTGCCTGCGCCACCTGCGCCGCCGGTGCCTGCGCCGCCTGCGCCGCCGGTGCCGGTCAGGGCTGCGCCGTTGCCGGCGGTGCCGCCGGTGCCGGTGCCGCCTGCAGCGCCTGCGCCGCCGGTCGAGGTGCCTGCAGCGCCCGAACCACCTGCGCCGCCGGCTGCGCCTGCGCCGCCTGCGCCGGAGCTCGCATCACCTGCAGTGTTCGAGACGGTGCCGGTGCTGGCAGCGCCCGAGGTGGCTTCGCCGCTGTTCGAGGTGGCTGCGCCGCCCATGCCGCCGCCGGTCTCGCCCGACATGCCGCTCGAGCCGGCGTTGGCCATGTTCCCGCCGGTGCCGGCGCCTGCAGTGCTGGCGGTGCCGGTTGCGCCCTGGCCCGAGCCGGTTGCCGCGCCGCTGGTGCCGCCCGTGCCGCCCATGCCGCCCGCGGCGCCGCTGCCGCCGCCGGCGCTCGAACCGCCGCCGCTGCCGCCGCTGCCTGCGGTCACGGTGCCGTTGCCGCCGCCGTTGCCGCCATTCAGGTTGCCGGCGTCGCCGCCGGTGCCGCCGGTGGACATGCCGCCGTTGGCGCCGGTGCCGCTGCCGGCTTCGCCGCCACGTGCGCCGTTGCCGCCGGTCGCGGTCGACATGCCGCCGTTGCCGCCCATTGCGTCGGCATTGCCGCCACGGCCGCCGGTTGCGGTCGAGGTGCCGCCGTTGCCGCCCATGCCGCCTGCAGCGCCGGCGCCGCCGGTGTTGCCGCCGCCGCCCGAGCCGCCGATGCCGCCAGCTGCGCCGCGGCCGCCGTCGCCGCCTGCGGCGCCGTTGCCGCCCATGCCGCCGGCAGCGCCCGAGCCGCCTGCGCCGGTGCGTGCATTGCCGGTATCGCCGCCGGCGCCGCCTGCGCCGCCGTTGGCTGCGCCCACATCCGAGGCGCCGCTGGTGGCTTCGCCGCTGCGGCCGGTTGCGCCTGCGCCGCCCATGGCGCCGTTGGCGCCGCGTGCCGCGCCGCTTGCGCCGCCGTCGCCGCCGCGGGCATTGCCGCCGGTGGCGTCGCCGCCGGCTGCGCCGTTACCGGCAGCGCCGTTGGCGTTGCCGTTGTTGACGGCGCTGTTGCCGATGTTATTGATGTTGTTGCCGGTGACCGTGCCGGTCAGGTTGCTGGTCGCGGTAGCGCTCGAATTGTTGAACGAGCTGTCGACGCTGGAAGTCGAGGTGCTGTTGTTATTGGCAGCGGCTGCAGCCACTTCGCTGGCATTCGCGTTTCCGGTGCTGCGGTTCTGGCCCGAGGAATTGCGGTTGTCCGAGTTGTTGCTCTGGTCAGTGGTTTGAGTTTGGGTATTGCCGCCGCGGACTTCGCCAGCGGAGTTGCCGGCTTGTCCTTGCGTGTCTTGTGCCTGGGCCATGCCGAAAGCCAGTGCGATCGCGGTCGCCAGAAGTGTGCGCTTCATCTGTTACTCCCCTTTGTGTGTCACTGAAAAGTTGAAATGCCCGGCGTCCTATGCCACCGGTCCACTTATCCCTTTAGCAGTTTGCGTGCCAGCTCGCGAAGCGTTTGCAAGTCTTTGATTAATCTGCCTATTTTTATGCTGAGCAAGCTTGTAGGACTGGATTGATGGGGCAGTACAACATCTTCGAAAAACCTTGTCTCAATCTTGTGACACTTGTAACGTAACCGTCACCAGACTGTATCAAGCTGTAACAGGGCCAAGGGGATGGGGAGCTGAGGTGTTCAGAACGCTTGCTGCGAGGATGTAGGAAAAGCTGAAGCCGATTGGCGGGGAAAAGTGGCTTGCGGCGCCAGGGCAGGCGTGCGGAAAGCAGGCAGGATTTGCCGAAGATGACAAAGCGGGACGCAAGGTCCCGCTCCGTGATGGCCGCAGGCGCAGGCCTGCGGCATCGGAAGCCACACGGCTGGCGCCGTGCGGCCGTCGTGCTGTTACTGGCCGACGTTCATGTTCGACTGAACGTTGACGCTCTGCTGGACCAGCGAGGTGAAGCCGCCGTTCTGGCTGATCACCGACACGCCGGCAGCGGTCTGGGCGACGCCCGACATTGCGTTCGACATGTTGAAGGCGCCGGTGCTCACGTCCTGGCTGCCGCCGTTGCCGCCGGTACCCGAACCGCCGTTGCCGCCGGTGGCAGCGCCGCCGGTGTTGGCGCCGCCTGCGCCGCCTTCACCCGAGGTGTTGCTGCCGCCTGCACCGCCGGCAGCGCCGTTGCCGCCGGTTGCACCGCCCGAGGTAGCCGAGCCGCTGGTCGCGCTGCCGCCGGTGGCTTCGCCGCCTGCGCCGCCTTCACCAGCGGTGTTGGAAGCAGCGCCGCTGGCGCCGCCTGCGCCGCCGGTGCCGCCTGCCGCGCCGGAACCACCCGTGCCGCCTGCCGCGCCGGCACCGCCTTCGCCGCCTGCCGCGCCGGTGCCGCCGGCACCGCCTTCAGCGCCCGCACCGCCGGTACCGCCGGCTGCGCCTGCGCCGCCGGTGGAGGTGCCTTCGGCGCCTGCGCCGCCGGTCGAGGTGCCGGCTGCGCCTGCGCCGCCGGTCGAGCCGCCTTCGCCGCCGGCTGCGCCTGCTGCGCCGCTGCCGCCGGTGCCGGTCGCGCCGGTGCCGCCGGTGCCGGTGGCGCCTTCACCGCCGGTGCCCGACAGGCTGCCGCCTGCGCCGCCCTGGCCGCCGCTGGCAGCACCGCCGGCCGCGCCCGCGCCGCCGGTCGAGCTGCCTTCGCCGCCCGCAGCGCCGTTGCCGCCTGCCGCGCCGGCGCCGCCTTCGCCCGAGGTGGATGCGCCTGCCGTGTTGGTCGCGGCGCCGCCGGTGGCGGTGCCCGAGGTGGCGCCGCCGCTGTTGGTGTCCGCGTTGCCGCCGCCGCTACCTTCGCCGCCGCTGCTGCCGCCGCCGGTCGCGGTGTTGGCGCCGCTGCCGGCGCTGCCGCTGCTCGCGTTGCTGTTGGCGCCCTGGCCCGAGCCGGTGGCGCTGCCGCTGGCGCCTCCAGCGCCGCCTTCGCCACCCGTACCGCCGGCGCCGCCGATGCCGTTCGAGGTGCCGCCGGCGCTGCCGGAGCCGCCGTTCACGTCGGCGTTGCCGCCGCCATTGCCGCCTGCCACACGGCCGCTCGAGCCGCCTGCGCCGCCCATGCCGTCGCCACCCGCGCCGCCGCTGCCGGCACCGCCCGCGCCGCCTGCGCCGCCTGCGCCGCCGGTAGCATCGCCGTTGCCGCCAATACCGCCGGTGGCCGTCGAATTGCCGCCACGGCCGCCGGTAGCGTCCGCGTTGCCGCCGCGGCCGCCGTCGCCGCCTGCGGCGCCGTTGCCGCCCAGGTTGCCGCCGCCGCCTTCGCCGCCGGTGCCGCCTGCCGCGCCACGGCCGCCGGTGCCGCCTGCCGCACCGCGGCCGCCGTCGCCGCCCATGGCGCCGTCGCCGCCGGCGCCGGTACGGGCATTGCCGGTGGTGCCGCCGGCACCGCCTTCACCGCCGCGTGCCGCGGCAGCCGAAGCGTTGCCGCTGGTCGAGGCGCCGCTGGTGGCGTTGCCGCCGTCGCCGCCCGCGGCGCCGTTGCCGCCGCGCGCTGCGCCGCTGTCGCCGCCGTTGTTGCCATTGGCGTTGCCGCCGTTGGCGCTACCGCCTTCCGCGCCGGTGCCTGCCGCGCCGCTTGCGGCTGCGCCGTTCTCGGCGTAGTTGCCGATGGTGTTGACGGTGTTGTTCGCTGCACGGCCTTCCAGGGTGCTGATCGAGCTGGCGGTCGAGGTGTTGTACGAACCGGTGACCGAGGAGGAGGCGTTGCCGTTGTTGTTGGCCGAGGCGGCGCCTGCAGCGCTTGCCCGGGCGTCGCCGCTGCTACGGTTCTGGCCCGAGGAATCGCGGTTATCCGAGTTGTTGCTCTGGTCAGTGGTTTGAGTCTGGTTATTGCCACGGCGGACGTCGCCGGCCGTGTTGCCATCTTGTGCGTGGGCCATGCCGAATGCCAGTGCGATCGCGGTCGCCAGAAGTGTGCGCTTCATCTGTTACTCCCCTTTATGTGTCACTGAAAGTTGAAATGCCCGGCGTCGTGTCAGGCCGGTCCATGTACGCTCTAGCAGGTTGCGTGCCAGCTTCTAATTCCACCCCCAAGTCCTTGATTAGCCTGAGCATTTTTATGCTCAGCAAGTTTGTAGGACTGAATTGATGGGGCGATTCAACTAGTGAACGAAAGCCTGTCTCAAGGCTGTGACACTTCGGAGTAAATTGTCACCAGACTGTATCAAGCTGTAACAGCATGCGGGGCGAACGCCCCCAAGCGCCGCTAGGGCGCTTGGATGTGTATGTAGGAAATGAGGAGGGAACCCGGACGGGTCAAGGCGCGATGGAATGCTTGGCCATCAGGCGGTACAGCGTCATGCGCGAGACACCGAGGTCGCGCGCCGCCTGGCTGATGTTGTTGCCGCACTTGGCCAGGCTGTTCCAGATAGCGGTACGTTCGGCGCTGCCGCGCGAGTTGTCCAGGCCTTCGCGCAGGATGATGGCGTCTTCCTGCGGCGCCAGCTCCAGGTCTTCCGGCATGATCAGGCGGTTCTCGGCCAGCACCATGGCGCGCCGCATGCGGTTGATCAGTTCGCGGATATTGCCCGGCCAGTCATGCTGGGCCATGGCGCGCAGCGCCTGCTTGCTGATGCCCTTCAGTTGCGGGCTTTTCTCGTCCGCATACTTGTTGAAGATGATCTCGGTCAGCATCGGCAGGTCGTCCTTGCGCTCGCGCAGCGGCGGCACGCGGATCGGGAACACGCTCAGACGGTAGTACAGGTCTTCGCGGAAGCGCCCTTCGGCCACCGCCTTCGGCAGGTCGACGTGGCTGGCGGCGATCACACGCGCATCGACCGCCACCGTCCGGGTGCCGCCGACACGGTAGATCGTGCGTTCCTGCAAGAAGCGCAGCAGGCTGGCCTGGAGGTCGAGCGGCAGGTCGCCGATCTCGTCCAGGAAGATGCTGCCGCCGGAGGCTGCCTCGATCAGGCCAGGCTTGTCCTTGGCGGCGCCGGTAAAGGCTCCACGTTCATAACCGAACAGTTCGGAATGGATCAGCGAGGGTGGAATCGCCGCGCAGTTGATGGCGATAAATGGCCCACCTGCACGAGGCGACTGGGCATGGATTTCCTGCGCCGCCAGTTCCTTGCCGCTGCCGCTTTCACCGGAGATCAGCACCGGCGCGTCGACCGCCGCGATCTTGTCGATATGGGCGCGCAGGCGTCGGATCGCGACAGACTGGCCATCGATGCGGCGCGTGGTGGCCGTCCTCAGGTGCGCTGGCGTCGATCTCGCCAGCATCGCCATGCCATGGGCGTGGCCGAGCGAGTGATGCAGCCGTACCGTGTCGACCGGACGCGTGTGGAAATCGTACAAGTGATTTGCAATGGCATGGCGCAACTGCGGCCGGTGCAGCAGATCGACATTGAAGACACCGATCCAGCGCACCTGGTGATGCTGCTGCAGGAAACGGTCGGTGTCGTCGTGCTCGAGGCTGCCGTCGCCGTCGAACAGCAGGCCAACCGGATAGTGCTGCTGTGCCAGCACCTTGCGCGCAGCCTGGATACTGTCCACGATGCACACGTCCCAGCCCTGCAAATCGCCGCAGGCCGAGCGCACGCCCGCGTTCCCCTCATTCGTAATGCATAAGAGTCGTTTGACCGACACATTGACCTCGTTGTTATTCGTTATACCGGTAATGCAGGCCACGCTGTCGGCCGGACTCCCAAGCATTCTGTAAGAAAAACACTGGGAGGGATTTGCCGGATTCTCCGACACCGCTTTAGGTACATTTAACCAGAACCTAAGGCTTTTGGGCGCACAAATATTGTAGAGTTGGTAATCCGCATCGCATAAATTCCTACAGGAATCAATGCCTTACAGTATTTACCTCAATTGGGGTATGCGGAAACGCTCGCCAGCAGGGCCACCAGGCGTTCGATCGGGTAGGGCTTGGCCAGGACCTGGACCCCGGGCAGGGAAGGCTGTTTTTCGGTATATCCGGTAGCTAGCACCACCGGCAGCGCGGGATCGCGCTGGCGCACGATGGCGGCCAGGTCGATGCCGCTGACCGTGCCCGGCATGACGATGTCGGAAAACACCACGGCGGGCCGGGCGCCGGCGTCGAGCAGGGCGACCGCCTGTTCGCCGTCGTGGGCGACCAGCACCTCGAAGCCGGCTTCCTCGAGCGCATGCGCGACCGCTTCGCGCACCAGTGCGTCGTCCTCGACGAACAGCACGCTGCCGCGCCCGCGCGGCAGGGGCGCGTGGGTCGGCGCAGCGCCCGGTGTGGCCGCCGGCTGTGGGGCGCGCGGCAGGTAGATCTCGACCCGGGTGCCGTGGCCGGGCGTGCTGTCGAGCTGCAAGAGGCCCTGCGACTGCAGCGCGAAGGCATAGGCCTGCGGCAGCCCGAGGCCGGTGCCCTGGCCCTGGCTCTTGGTGGTGTAGAAGGGGTCGAGCGCGCGCGCCAGCACCTCGGGCGCCATGCCGCTGCCGGTGTCGCTTACCGATACCCGTACGTAGTCGCCCGGCGCCAGCTGGCCCGGCGGCTGCGCCAGGGTCAGGTTGCGCGCCTCGATGCGCAGCACGCCGCCGGAGGGCATGGCGTCGCGCGCATTCACCGCCAGGTTCAGCAGGGCAAGGTCGAACTGCAGGGGCTCGACCAGCACAGGCCAGGCCGGCTCGTCGCACTCGATCTGCAGTTCGATGTCCGCGCGCAGGGCGCCGCTCATCAGCTGGCGCGCGCTGCGCAGCTGCTGGCAGGCGTCGACCGTTTCGCGGCGCGCTTCCTGGATGCGGCCGAAGGAACCGAGCTGGCCGGTGAGGGCTGTGGCGCGCTGCACGGTCTTCTTGCAGGTCTGGATCAGGCCGCGCACCTTGTCGTCCCGGTTCTTCATGTCGGCCAGCTGCAGCGCCGTGCTCAGGGTCTGCAGCAGGTTGTTGAATTCGTGCGCGATGCCGCCGGTCAGACGGCCCAGCGCTTCCAGCTTCTGCGACTTGAGCAGGGCGCCCTGCGCGCGTTCGGTGGCGGCCACCGCCTCGGTCACGCGGCGCTCGAGTTCGTCCTGCGACTGGCGGATCTGGCGCGAGGCGTCGGCCATGCGCGCCGCGACGTTGTCGATCTCGGCCAGGCCCTGCGCTTCGTAGCCCAGTTCCTTGCCCTGGCCGAGCGCATCGGCGCTGCGGCCCAGGTATTCGATCGGGCCGATGGCCCGTCGTCCCAGCGAACGCGCGGCCAGCAGGCCGGCCGCCAGCAGGGCCGTCATCAGGCTGGCCAGCATGGCGGCCGCCTGCAGCGGCACGCGCCGGATCTCGCTCACGGGAATGCTGACCAGCACTTTCCATTCTGCCGAGGGCACGGTGCTGAAGAAGGCGCGCACGTCGATGCCATCCAGGGTGCGGCTTTCGTATACCCCTTCCTTTGTAGCGTTGATCAGGTTGCGGCTGTAGGCGCGCACCTGTTTGCCGACGAACTGTTCCGGCTGGCGCGAACGGGCCAGCACCACGCCAGCGCGGTCGACGACGGTTGCGGTCCAGTCGCTGCGAAAGTCCTGGCGGTCGAGCAGCGGTTGCAGGGTGGCCACGTTCACACCCATCAGGAGGTAGTAGCGGGTGGCGCCGTCGATCCGGACCGGTACCTGGATCGTATAGTCGTAGCGTTTTCCGATCGGCGCCATGAACAGGTCGGAAACATGGGTGCGGTCGGCGCCGTCGCGCTGCATCAGCGCACCGATGTTCGACGAGCGCCGTTGCGGCAGTGCCGCGCCGAAGGCCTGGCGGGTATTGACCAGCTGGCGTCCCTCCAGATCGCTCAGCACGATGACCGACTCGCGTCCCGGCGCCACGCGCCGGGCGTAATCGTAGAACTTGTCGAGGCGGTCGTCGCGTAGCGTCGGTGACTCGGCCAGGGTGCGCAGGATCGCTGCGCGCCCGCGCAGCTCGTTGTCGACCAGCATGGCGAAGCCGCGCGTGGCTTCAGCCACGCTCTGGGTCTGCGACTTCTGCTCCTCGCGATAGACGTAGCTTACCGCCAGCGCCGCCGCAATGAAGGAGGGCACCAGGATCGAGAGAACCAGGATCAGCAGGCGGGTACGGATGCGCATGGAGGCGGTTGCAGGCAAATCTGTGCAATCTGATGATTATACAAGAGGCAATTGTTATTTCTGAAAGCTTGCCAATCGTGTGCTGCCGCCACGGCGCGGCCGTTTCCGGCCACCTTGTATAATGTGGCAACCCCAACCTGCCTGCTCATATGACGAATACCACCCACTTCGGCTACAAGACCGTCGCCGAGGACCAGAAGGTCCAGGAAGTCGCCAAGGTCTTCCATTCGGTCGCCTCGAAATACGACGTCATGAACGACCTGATGTCGGCTGGCCTGCACCGCGCCTGGAAGATGTTCACCATCGCGCAGGCGGGCGTGCGCCCCGGTTTCAAGGTGCTCGACATCGCCGGCGGCACCGGTGACCTGGCCAAGGCCTTCGCCAAGCAGGCGGGGCGCACCGGCGAGGTCTGGCTCACCGACATCAACGAGTCGATGCTGCGCGTGGGCCGGGATAGACTATTGAATAAGGGCCTGGTGACCCCAACTTTGTTGTGTGACGCCGAGAAGCTGCCGTTCCCGGACAATTACTTCGACCGCGTCAGCGTGGCCTTCGGCCTGCGCAACATGACCCACAAGGACCAGGCACTGGCGGAAATGCGCCGCGTCCTGAAGCCCGGCGGCAAGCTGCTGGTGCTCGAGTTCTCGAAGGTCATCGCGCCGCTGCAGAAGCCCTACGACCTGTATTCGTTCTCGGTGCTGCCGTGGCTGGGCCAGAAGATCGCCGGCGACGCCGAAAGCTACCGTTATCTGGCGGAATCGATCCGCATGCATCCGGACCAGGAAACCCTGAAGTCCATGATGCTGGATGCGGGACTGGAGCGGGTCCAGTATCACAACCTGACGGCGGGTGTGGCCGCATTGCACACTGGCATTAAATTGTAAGGAAGCAGAGATGAAAAAATTCGTGGCAACGATGGTCCTGGCAATTACCGCGGTCTCGATGATCGCGGAAGCCACCGCCCGCCCGATGGGCAGCAAGCGTTCCTTCGGCCGCCAGTCGCAGGCTGTGCGCCAGATGCCGGCCCCGGCGCCTGCGCCGACGCCGGGCTTCCAGCAGCAGCGTGCACCGAGCGCCGTGCCGGCCACCGCCGGCGCCGCTGGTGCCGCCGCCGCGGCGCGCACCACCCAGCGCTCCGGCATGTGGAAGGGCATCCTGGGCGGCGCCCTGCTGGGCCTCGGCCTGGGCGCGCTGCTGTCGCACTTCGGCATCGGCGGCGCGCTGGCGAGCGCGATCTCGGCGATCCTCATGATCGGCCTCCTGGTGCTGGCCGTACTGTTCGTGGTGCGCATGTTCCGCCGCAAGGACACCCCGGCCAACCCGGCCTTCGGTGGCGGCTACACCAACCCGGTGCCGGCCGGCGCCAGCCCGAACAGCTATGCGGGCAATGGCGCGGCCACGCCGGAGATCGGCTCTGGCCTGCGCCAGCCGGCTGGCTTCCAGAACAATGGCTTCGGCAGCAGCGGCGTGTCGCTGAACAAGCCGGGCGCCGCCGCACCGGTCATGCACAACCAGTGGGGTGTGCCGGGCGACTTCGACCAGGACGCCTTCCTGCGCCATGCGAAAGCCTCGTTCATCCGCATGCAGGCCGCCTGGGACCGTGGCGATACCAACGACCTGCGCGAGTTCACCACGCCGGAAGTGTTCGCCGAGCTGAAGATGCAGATCCAGGAGCGCAATGGCGCCACCGACTTCACCGACGTGGTGTCGATCGAGGGCCAGCTGCTGGGCATCGAGACCACCGCCACCGACTACCTGGCCAGCGTGCAGTTCAACGGCATGATCCGTACTGCCCAGAACGCACCGGCCGAGCCTTTCGTGGAAGTGTGGAACATGTCCAAGCCACTGAATGGCCAAGGCGGTTGGGTACTGGCCGGCATTCAACAGGTGGCGTAATTATTTTTCAGATAATTCCTGTGCTGCCGGGTTTGTACCCGGCAAACTGGTAAGATCGAACCGCCCGACTTAACCCCGGGCGGTTTTTTTTGATTAACACGCGTTTGATGTTCGCTGCCATGTTCCCGAGTTCCGCCATGCTGGCGACGCCCGCCGTTGCCACGATCAACCATCTGCTCGCCCAGGAGCCCTGGGCGCGGGAAGCGCTCGTCCGTCATGCCGGCAAGGAAGCCTGCATCGACATGGGCCAGCTCGAGCTGCGCCTGCGCGTGGCGCGCGACGGCATGCTCGAAGCCGGTACGGCCGATAGCCGCCCGAGCGTGACCATCCGCGTCAAGCTGAGCGACCTGCCGCTGATCGCCCAGAACCGCGACCGCGCCTTTTCCTACGTGAAGATCGAAGGCGACGCCGAGTTCGCCAATACCATCTCCTCGCTGTCGAAAGGCCTGCGCTGGGATGCCGAGTACGACCTGGAACGCATCGTCGGCCCGCTCGGCGCGCGCCACCTGGTGCAGGGCACGCGCGGCGCCGCCAATGGCGTGCTCGGCGCCGGCCGCCGCCTGGCCGAGAATGTGGCCGAATTCCTGCTGGAAGAGCGGCCGGTCCTGGTCCGCCCGAGTGCGGTCAACGAATTCGCGGCCGACGTGGTGCGGCTGCGTGACGACGTCGAGCGCACCGCCAAGCGCATCGCCCGACTGGAGCAGCGCCTCGCGCAGAGCGCTGCACCGAGCCTGATACTGAGTCCGGATAACTGATGATATTGAAATTCCTGCGCCTGCTGAAAATCCTGGCCGTCGCGACCAAGTACGGTCTCGACGAAATCGCGGTCACCAGCCTGCATGCCCCGCGGACCGCGCGCTTCATGAATACCGTGTTCTTCTGGCGCCGCATCACCTCGCCGCGCGCCATCCGCCTGCGCATGGCGCTGGAAGAGCTGGGCCCGATCTTCATCAAGTTCGGCCAGGTGCTGTCGACCCGGCGCGACCTGATGCCGCAAGACATTGCCGACGAGCTGTCGCTGCTGCAGGACCGGGTGCCGCCTTTCGATTCCGACCTGGCGGTGGCCCAGATCACCGAGGCGCTCGGCGCCCATCCCGACCAGCTCTTCGCCAGCTTCGACCGGGTGCCGGTGGCTTCGGCCTCGATCGCCCAGGTGCACTTCGCGACCCTGAAGAACGGGCTGGAAGTCGCTGTGAAAGTGCTGCGTCCCGGCATGCGCAAGACCATCGACGAAGACCTGGCGCTGATGGACATGGCTGCCGGCCTGATCGAGAAGGTGTGGGCTGAGAGCCGCCGCCTGAAGCCGCGCGAAGTGGTCGCCGAGTTCGACAAATACCTGCACGACGAACTCGACCTGATGCGCGAAGCGGCCAACGCCAGCCAGCTGCGCCGCAACTTCGCCGACTCGAACCTCTTGATGGTCCCCGAGATGTATTGGGACTATTGCTCGAGCAGCGTGATCGTCATGGAACGCATGCGCGGCATCCCGGTGTCGCAGATCGACCGCCTGGCTGCCGAGGGCGTGGACCTGAAAAAACTGTCGAGCGACGGCGTCGAGATCTTCTTCACCCAGGTCTTCCGCGACGGCTTCTTCCACGCCGACATGCACCCGGGGAACATCCTGGTCTCGGTCGAGAAGGAAACCTTCGGCCGCTACATCGCGCTCGACTTCGGCATCGTCGGCACCCTGAACGATTTCGACAAGGATTACCTGTCGCAGAACTTCCTGGCCTTCTTCCGCCGCGACTACAAGCGCGTGGCCGAAGCCCACATCGAATCGGGCTGGGCGCCGCGCGACACCCGCGTCGACGAACTGGAATCGGCAGTGCGCGCCTGCTGCGAGCCGATCTTCGACCGTCCATTGAAGGACATTTCCTTCGGCCAGATCCTGCTGCGCCTGTTCCAGACTTCGCGCCGCTTCAACGTCGAGGTCCAGCCGCAACTGGTGCTGCTGCAGAAGACCCTGCTCAACATCGAAGGCCTGGGCCGCCAGCTCGACCCCGACCTCGACCTGTGGAAAACCGCCAGGCCGCACCTCGAGCGCTGGATGTCCGAACAGATGGGGTGGCAGGGATTCGTCGAGCGCCTGCGCGCCGAAGCGCCGCGCTATGCCCACATCTTCCCGCAACTGCCGCGCCTGGTGCACCAGGCGCTGGAACGCCAGGCCCATTCCAGCATTACCACGACCCACCACGGCCAGCCGGTGTCGCAGACCGACCTGCTGGCGATGGTGGTGCTGGAACAGCGCCGCACCAACCGCCTGCTGGTCTTCCTGGCAGGCGTGGTGGTCCTGGCGGGCAGCATCGCTGCCGGCTACGGCCTGATGCATGGCGGCTGATCCGCCCAGCTTTGCCAGCCGTGATCCGCTCAGTCCGCAGTTCTGGGACGAGCGCTTCGCCACATCGTTCACCCCCTGGGACCGCGGCGGCGTGCCGCAGGCGCTGCGCGATTTCGTCGCCGCCAGCCCGCGGCCCCTGACGGCCTTGATTCCCGGCTGCGGCAGTGCCTACGAACTGGTCCACCTGTGCCAGGCCGGCTGGGAAGCCACCGCGATCGACTTCGCCCCGCAGGCCGTTGCGCGCGCCACGGCGCTGGCCGGGCAGTGGGGCGAGCGGGTGCGGGAAGCGGATTTCTTCGCCTGGCAGCCGGACCGGCCGCTCGACTTCATCTACGAATGCGCCTTCCTGTGCGCGCTGCCCCCAGGCATGCGGCCGCGGGTCGCGGCGCGCTGGGCTGAGCTGCTGGCGCCGGGCGGCAGGCTGGGCGGCTTCTTCTTTTTTGACCAGACGGTAAAAGGTCCGCCTTTTGGGATCGAGCGGGGAGAGCTGGAGGTGTTGCTGGCCCCGTACTTCGATCTTGTCGAGAATGCGGAAGTTGGCGATTCGATCCCTATCTTCGCGGGCAAGGAACGCTGGATGCTCTGGCAGCGCCGTCCGTAGGGTGGGCGGATTTCCGCCCACGCGGTAATCTGGCGCACCTAACCGCGTGGGCAGGAGACCTGCCCACCCTACGAAGCTGGCAGCGCCGCTAAAAGAAAAGCCCGCATGGAGCGGGCTCGAGAAATGCAGTGTTCTTGTATGGATCGCGGCGGTGCAG
This sequence comes from Massilia sp. IC2-477, assembly GCF_020707265.1. Classification (GTDB taxonomy): domain Bacteria; phylum Pseudomonadota; class Gammaproteobacteria; order Burkholderiales; family Burkholderiaceae_D; genus Telluria. Next base: position 118,129 of record NZ_JAJFEQ010000010.1, on the reverse strand, counting down.
CACCGCGCAAAATCTTCTGTTTCTTCTTAACCGTGGGCAGCAGAACTTGTCTGTTGCCATCATGTTCTTAAGAAAGATGCTATTTAATCACCCGGGCCTGCGCTTGCGCAAACGAAACAGCTTGTGCCGATGACGAAAAACAACACCTGCCAAGCGCACTTGCGGCGCCGGCCGCGGCCTGCTGCAGCCAGATTAGGCAACGCTGCGCGTAAAAGCTTTATAATTCAGGGTTTTGAAGATTTTTGCGGAGTATCAGATGCCGATCTACGCCTACCGCTGCGATGAATGCGGTTTTACCAAAGATGTACTGCAAAAAATTTCTGACCCGGTGCTGACTGTCTGCCCGTCCTGCAGCAAGGAAGCCTTCAAAAAGCAGGTGACCGCTGCCGGCTTCCAGCTCAAGGGCACGGGTTGGTATGTGACCGACTTCCGTGGCGGTACCCCGCCGGCCACCGGCGCCGCTTCCGGCACCGCCGCGGCTCCGGCTGCGTCCAGCGAGAGCAGCACGCCCGCAGCGAGCACGCCGGCCCCGGCCGCTGCCAGCGGCGGCGACAAGAGCAGTACCTGAAGCAGGTGAATGACGCTGCGGCCGGTAAGGGCCGCAGCCCCAACAAGAACAAGAGAATTCGATGCGCAAATATTTCCTGACTGGCTTGCTGGTGCTGGTGCCCCTGGTGATCACGGTCTGGGTGCTGAGCGCGATCATCAGCACGCTGGACCAGTCGCTGCTGTTCGTGCCGGAATCCTGGACGCCGCAGGCCATGTTCGGCCGCAATATCCCGGGCGTCGGCGCGGTACTGACCCTGGCCATCGTCTTTCTCACCGGCCTGCTGACCAACAATTTGGTCGGCGGCTACATCGTGCGCCTGGGCGACCGCATCATGAAGCGCATCCCCGTGGTGAGCTCGCTGTACGGCAGTGTCAAGCAGGTGTCGGACACGCTGTTCTCGTCCTCGGGCAACGCGTTCCGTACGCCGGTGCTGATCCCGTACCCGCACGCGGATTCCTATACCATCGCTTTCCTGACCGGTGTGCCGGGCGGCGACGTGAAGAATCACCTGGTGGGCGACTACGTGAGCGTGTACGTGCCGACCACCCCGAACCCGACCTCCGGCTTCTTCCTGATGATGGAACGCAGCAAGGTCGTCGAACTGAACATGTCCGTGGACGCGGCACTCAAGCACATCGTTTCGATGGGCGTCGTCGCTCCGGAATAAAGAAAACGCAGCATCCAAGAATCAGCCCTCGGGCTTGACCGAACCAACCAACCTGGAACGAAAACTATGTCCTCCATGCGTACTCACTACTGCGGCCTCGTCACCGAGGAACTGCTGGGCCAAACCGTCAGCCTGTGCGGCTGGGTGCACCGTCGCCGCGACCACGGCGGCGTGATCTTCATCGACCTGCGCGACCGCGAAGGCCTGGTGCAGGTGGTCTGCCACCCGGATAACGCCGAGGTGTTCAAGGCCGCGGAACACGTCCGCAACGAGTACTGCCTGCGCATCACCGGCACCGTGGTGAACCGCCTGGAAGGCACCGCCAACGCCAACCTGAAGTCGGGCAAGATCGAGATCAACACCACCAAGCTGGAAGTGCTGAACGCATCGGTGCCGGTGCCTTTCCAGCTGGACGACGACAACCTGTCGGAAACCACCCGCCTGACCCACCGCGTGCTCGACCTGCGCCGCCAGCAGATGCAGCACAACCTGCGCCTGCGCTACAAGGTGTCGATGGAAGTGCGCAAGTACCTGGACAACCTGGGCTTCATCGACATCGAGACCCCGATGCTGACCAAGTCGACCCCGGAAGGTGCCCGCGACTACCTGGTGCCATCGCGCGTCAACCCGGGCAACTTCTTCGCGCTGCCGCAGTCGCCGCAGCTGTTCAAGCAGCTGCTGATGGTCGCCAACTTCGACCGCTACTACCAGATCACCAAGTGCTTCCGCGACGAAGACCTGCGCGCCGACCGCCAGCCGGAATTCACCCAGATCGACTGCGAAACCTCGTTCCTGACCGAGCAGGAAATCCGTGACCTGTTCGAAGACATGATGCGCGTCGTGTTCAAGAACGCGGCCGGCATCGACCTGCCGAACCCGTTCCCGGTGATGGACTTCGCCACCGCCATGGGCTCCTACGGTTCGGACAAGCCGGACATGCGTGTGAAACTGGAATTCACCGAACTGACCGAACTGATGAAGTCGGTCGAGTTCAAGGTGTTCAACAGCGCCGCCAACATGGCCGGCGGCCGCGTGGTCGGCCTGCGTGTGCCGCAGGGTGGTTCGATGCCGCGTTCGGAAATCGACGCCTACACCCAGTTCGTCGCCATTTACGGCGCCAAGGGCCTGGCCTACATCAAGGTCAACGAGAAGGCCAAGGGCCGTGACGGCCTGCAGTCGCCGATCGTCAAGAACATCTCGGACGAGGTGCTGACCCAGATCCTGGAACTGACCAAGGCCGAAGACGGCGACCTGATCTTCTTCGGCGCCGACAAGGCCAAGGTCGTCAACGACGCCATCGGCGCGCTGCGCGTGAAGATCGGCCACTCGGAATTCGGCAAGAAGGCCGGCCTGTTCGAAGACCGCTGGGCGCCGCTGTGGGTCATCGACTTCCCGATGTTCGAATACGACGAAGACGGCGACCGCTGGAACGCCACCCACCACCCGTTCACCGCACCGAAGGACGGCCACGAAGACATGCTCGAGACCAATCCGGGCGCCTGCGTCGCCAAGGCCTACGACATGGTCCTGAACGGCTGGGAACTGGGCGGCGGCTCGATCCGTATCCACCGCGAAGACGTGCAGAGCAAGGTGTTCCGCGCCCTGAAGATCGACGCTGAAGAAGCCCAGCTGAAGTTCGGCTTCCTGCTCGACGCGCTGCAGTACGGCGCGCCGCCGCACGGTGGCCTGGCCTTCGGCCTGGATCGCCTGATCACCCTGATGACCGGCTCCGAGTCGATCCGCGACGTGATCGCCTTCCCGAAGACCCAGCGCGCGCAAGACCTGCTCACCAACGCGCCGTCGGAAGTCGACGAGAAGCAGCTCAAGGAACTGCACATCCGCCTCCGCAACGAGCCGAAGGTCGCATAAACGGTCCTTGGGTTCGATAAACGCGGGCGCGGCCATATAATGGCTGCGCCCGCGTTTTTTTATTTGGCCCTATGCCCCACAAGATTCCCGAATCGGTCCTGGTCGTCATCCACACCTCCGCCATGGAGGTCTTGCTGATCGAACGCGCCGATCGCCCGGGCTTCTGGCAATCCGTCACCGGCTCGCTCGACGCCCCCGACGAACCCCTGCTGCAAACCGCCGCCCGCGAACTGTTCGAGGAAACCGGCATCGTGGCCGACGGCGACAGGATCCGCCTGCACGACTGGCGGCTGTCCAACGTCTACGAGATCTACCCCGTCTGGCGCCACCGCTACGCGCCCGGCGTCACCCACAACACCGAGCACGTGTTCTCGGTCTGCGTCCCGCGCGATATTCCAGTCACCCTGAGCCCGCGCGAGCACACGCAGTACGCCTGGCTGCCTCATCTCGAGGCGGCCGACCGCTGCTTCTCGTCCTCCAACGCCGAAGCCATCCTGCAGCTGCCGCGCCACGTGTCGCGCTAGCGGAAATCCGGCCATCGATATGCGCGAAACCTTAAAACGGGCGCCGCATAAGGATGTGCCAAACGATTAGTTTTCTTTCAAGTTTGCGCGTTCTACGCTATGGACTCATCAAGAAAGGCGAGTTCATGAGCGTCAACAACGAGAAAACAAGCCACCATCCCGCGCGTCCGGCACGCCGCCGCAGCCTGGGCCTGATCGCGGCCGGCCTGGCTGCCGGCCTGCCCGGACTGGCCCAGGCCCAGCCCGTCAGCCAGGTGCGCATCGGCTACCAGAAATACGGCACCCTGACCCTGCTCAAGGGCCGCGGCACGCTGGAAAAACGCCTGGCGGCGCAGAACATCGGCGTCAAGTGGACCGAGTTTCCCGCCGGGCCGGTGCTGCTCGAAGGATTAAACGTGGGCAGCATCGATTTCGGCACGGTGGGCGAGGCGCCGCCGATCTTCGCCCAGGCCGCCGGCGCCGCCCTGGTCTATGTCGGGCACGAGCCGCCGTCGCCGTCCAGCGAAGCCATCGTGGTGCCCAAGGATTCACCGCTACGGTCCCTGGCGGACCTGCGCGGCAAGAAGGTGGCGCTGAACAAGGGATCGAACGTGCATTTCCTGCTGGTCAGGGCGCTGGAGAAGGCCGGCATTCCCTACAACGCGATCCAGCCGGTCTACCTGCCGCCGGCAGATGCGCGCGCCGCCTTCGAGCGCGGCAGCGTCGACGCCTGGGTGATCTGGGACCCCTTCCTGGCTGCGGCCGAGCAGCAGCTCGGTGCGCGCGTGCTGGTCGACGGCCGCGGCCTGGTGTCGAACCACCAGTTCTACCTGGCCTCGCGCAGCTTCGCCGAGGGCCAGCCCGGGCTCACGCGCATCCTGATCGAAGAGATCGCCAAGGTCGACGAATGGGGCCGCGCCAATCCGGCCGAGGTGGCGACCATCCTGTCGGCGCAGACCGGGCTGGCGCGCAACGTGGTCGAGCTGGCGGCGCGCCGTTACGCCTATGGCGTGAAACCGATGTCGGACGAGGTGGTGCGCGAGCAGCAGCGCATCGCCGATGCTTTCCACGGCCTGAAACTGATTCCGAAACCGATCGCGGTGAAGGACGCCTTGCCGGCGTCCGCGCGCTGAAGGGGGCGTGATGGCGAACTCCGAACTGCTGCATGCGGCCCCGGCCCCGGCCTGGTCTTCGTTGCGCCTGGCCTGGCCCGGCGGCCGTGCCGGACTGGCCGCGCTGGCGCCCTGGGCGCTGCCGGCCGCGCTGATCGTGTTCTGGCAGGTGGCGGCGCAGGCCGGCTGGCTGTCGAGCCGCATCCTGCCGGAGCCGCTGCAGGTGCTGGCCGCGTTCCGGTCGCTGGCCGAGTCGGGCGAGCTGTGGGCCCACCTGCGCACCAGCCTGTGGCGCGCGGCCGTGGGCTTCGGCATCGGCGCCGGCCTCGGGCTGGTGCTGGGCCTGCTCAACGGCAGCTCGCGGCGCGCCGAGACCCTGCTCGACACCACCTTGCAGATGATCCGCAACATCCCGGCGCTGGCCCTGATCCCGCTGGTGATCCTGTGGTTCGGCATCGACGAGACCGCCAAGCTGTTCCTGCTGGCGGTGGGTGTGTTCTTTCCGGTCTACCTGAACACCTTCCACGGCATCCGCTCGGCCGACCAGGGCCTGATCGAGATGGCGCGCAGCTACGGCCTGTCCGGCTGGGCGCTATACCGCGACGTGATCCTGCCGGCGGCCTTGCCCTCGATCCTGGTGGGCGTGCGCTTCTCGCTCGGCCTGGTGTGGGTGCTCCTGATCGTCGCCGAAACGATCTCGGCCCAGTCCGGCATCGGTTACATGACGATGAATGCGCGCGAGTTCCTCCAGACCGACGTGGTGCTGGTCGGCATCCTGCTGTATGCCCTGCTGGGCAAGGCCGCGGACCTGTTGGCGCGCCTGCTGGAGCGCCGCTTCCTGCGCTGGAATCCCGCTTATCGCTGAAAGGTGCCGGACATGGACGTGACGATCGACGAAGCCGCGGCGCCCGCAGCCGTGGCCGACCGCCAGGGTGCGGCCGTGGCACTGCGTGCGCTGCGCAAGCGCTACGGCGAACGCGTGGTGCTGGACGACATCGAGCTGCGCATCGCGCCCGGCGAGTTCGTGGCCGTGATCGGGCGCAGCGGCTGCGGCAAGAGTACGCTGCTGCGCCTGCTGGCTGGACTGGAAGCGCCGGATGGCGGTGCGGTGGAAGTGGCGGCCGGCGAGGGCGCGACGCGCCTGATGTTCCAGGATGCGCGCCTGCTGCCCTGGAAAAGCGTGCTGGACAATGTCGCCCTCGGGCTGCCTGGGGGCAAGGACCGGGCACTGCAAACCCTGGAGACGGTGGGACTGGCGTCCCGTGCCCATGAGTGGCCGGCGGTGCTGTCCGGCGGCCAGCGCCAGCGCGTCGCCCTGGCCCGCGCCCTCGTGCATGCGCCGCGCCTGCTGCTGCTGGACGAGCCGCTGGGCGCCCTCGACGCCTTGACCCGCATCGAGATGCAGCGCCTGATCGAGACCCTGTGGCTGCGCCACGGCTTCAGCGCCGTGCTGGTGACGCACGACGTCCAGGAGGCGCTGGCCCTGGCCGACCGCGTGCTGGTCATCGACGGCGGCCGCATCGCCTGCGACATCCCGGTGCCGCTGGCGCGGCCACGCGAGCGCGGCAGTGCGGACTTCGCGGCCCTCGAACGGAGGCTGCTGGGGCAGGTCCTGGGCGCCTGAGCAGCGCGCGCACACCTTTCCCGCTGGCACCGCACGATTGGACCGGCCGCGCCGGCCTGGGCGCCTGATGTTGTTAGAATGTTCCCATGAAAATTCGTGTGGCCACCTACAACATCCACAAGGGCGTCTCCTCGCTGCGCAGCCAGCCGCGCGTGATCGCGTTGAAGAAGGCGATCGCCGAATTCCATGCCGATGTCGTCTTCCTGCAGGAAGTGCAGGGCCGGCACGACCGTTTCCAGGCGCGCTACGGCAAGGAAGAGCATGCGCACCGCCACTGGCCCGAGACCGCCCAGTACGATTATTTCAAGGGCGAGAAGCACCACAGCGCCTACGGCATGAACGCCGTGTACGACCACGGCCACCACGGCAATGCGCTGCTGAGCGCCTTCCCGATCGAGAATTCGCACAACCACGACGTCTCCGACCACGCCTACGAGCAGCGCGGCATCCTGCACTGCGTGCTGAACACGCAGGGTGGCCGCGTCCACTGCTACGTGGTGCACCTGGGCCTGTTCGAAGGCAGCCGCGGGCGCCAGACCGAGGCCCTGATCGAGCACGTCAACGCCTCTTCGCACGGCGAGCCGGTGATCATTGCCGGCGACTTCAACGACTGGCGCAATACCCTCAGCGACCGCCTGCGCAACGCCCTCGGCGTGGTCGAGGTGTTCGACGAGCTAAGGCCGAAGTCGCCGCTGGGCGACATGGTGCGCAGCTGGGCCGGCCGGCAGCCGCGCCTGGCGCCGGCGCGCACCTTCCCGGCCATGCTGCCCTGGTTCCGCCTCGACCGCATCTATGTGCGCGGCTTTCAGGTGGATAACGCGCAAGTGATGCACGGCCCGCTGTGGGCCAAGCTGTCCGACCACGCACCGATCGTGGCGGAACTGCAGCTCGCGTAGGCCATGCGCCACGTCAGCTTTGTCGACAACAACGATGTCACCCTGCTGGAGAGCGGCACCGCGTTCTTCCCGGCCCTGATCGCCGCCATCGACGCGGCGCAGTACGACATCCTGTTCGAAACCTATATCTTCGCCGAGGATGAGGTCGGGCATGCCGTGCGCGACGCCCTGATCCGCGCCGACCGCCGTGGCGTCAAGGTGCGCGTGCTGGTCGACTGGATCGGTACCGAGCACCGGCCCGCGCTGCGCCTGGGCGAAGCCTTCGCAAGCGCCGGCGTGCAGTACCGCGTCTTCAACCCCTGGTGCAAGCGCGGCATCGCGCGCTCGCACCGCAAGATCGTCGTGGTCGACCGCGACGTCGCCTTCGTGGGCGGCATCAACATCAACGACGACTGGCGTTGCGACCACGCCGACAAGCATCGCCTGCCCGCGCCGCGCTGGGATTTCACGGTCCAGGTACGCGGTCCGCTGGTGGCCCAGATCCATGACGAGGCCCAGGGCCAGTGGCTGCGCGCGGGACGCCTGAAGCTCAGGCAGCGCATCGAGCTGTTCAAGGAAATGCGCAAGGAAGCGGAGCAGTCCTGCGCCTACCCCGCGCGCGCCGCCTTCGTGGTGCGCGACAACCTGCGCAACCGTTCCACCATCCAGCGTGCGTACCTGCAGGCCCTGGGCCGCGCCAAGCACAGCGTGCTGCTAGCAACCCCGTACTTCGCGCCGGGCCGCAAGTTCCGCAAGGCGCTCGCGCATGCGGCACGGCGCGGGGTGCAGGTGACCTTGCTCATCGGGGTAGGGGAGTTCGTCATCCAGGACATGGTGGCCCACTCCTTCTACCCCAAGCTGCTGGCCGACGGCATCCGGGTGGTCGAGTACCGCAAGACCCAGCTGCACGCCAAGGTCGCGGTGGTCGATGACGACTGGGCCACGGTCGGCTCCAGCAACTGCGACGGGCTGTCGCTGTTCCTGAACCAGGAAGCCAATGTGGTGGTGCTGGACGAGCGCTTCGCCGCCACCATGCGCGCGCACATCGAGCGCGGCATCGCGGACGGCGTGCCGATCCGGGCCGAGGATTATGCCCACACGGGCTGGTTCCGGCGTGCGAGCTATGGATTGGCCTACATGGTGTATAAACTGGTCATGCGGATCTTCGCGATCGGCTATGCATAAATTAGGGTAGGCAACATGGAAGACAACAACGTACGAATCGACAAATGGCTGTGGGCGGCGCGCTTCTTCAAGACGCGCTCGATGGCGACCGACGCGATCGACCGCGGCCGCGTGCGCATCGACGGCGAGCCGATCAAACCGGCGCGCAACGTCAAGGTGAACGACAAGATCTTCATCGACAACGGCTCGGACCGCTGGGAAGTGATCGTGGCCGCGATTTCCGGCACGCGCGGCCCGGCGCCGGTAGCGCGCACCCTGTATTTCGAAACCGACGAGAGCATCGCCAAGCGCGAAAACGACAAGACCGCGCGCCGGCTGTTCCCCGAACCGAGCATGGAACTCAAGGGGCGTCCGACCAAGCGCGATCGCCGGGCCATCAACCGCATCAACGACGAATAGTCCTCACGCCTGCGGCGCCGATGCGCCGCAGGCCAGCGCTTTGTCGAGGTAGGCCACCAGCGCCGCATCCCATCCATGCAAGCCAGTCGGCGGCGCAACCGAACGCAGCCGCGCCAAGGCTTCCTCCACCCTCGGGTCGCCGCCGCTGAATTCCCGGATCAATGCGCGTGCGCGCCGGGCGATTGCCTGTGCCGCCGGCGCATCCGGTGCGAGTCCCGTGTCCATGCATGTCCGCAGTTCCCGGCCAACGCGTTCCCATGCCCCGAGGCCTTGCCCCGCCTTGGGCGCATGCGAACGCTGCTCGATTGATCGCATCGCGGCCAGCGTTGCCAGGAGGCTGTCCGCATCAATATGTTTTTCGGGCAGTGCCGTCAGGCTGCGGAGGCGGTCGCGCAAGCCGCCCAACTGCAGCATGCGCTCTTCGGTGCGTGCGAGCTGGGTCTGGAGCATTCCCATCAATGATTCATCCTGGCCAAGGCTGGCCTTGATGTCGTCCAGCGACAGGCCGAGTTCGCGCAGCGCACGGATCCGGTACAGCTGCCTGACCGCGGCATCGTCGTACAGCCGGTGCCTGCCGCCGCTGCGCCGCACCGCGGCCAGCAGGCCGATCTGCTCGTAATGGTGCAGGGTCCTCACCGTCACCTTGGTCGCGGCCGCGAGTTCGCCAATGCGCCAGAGTTTTCCGGGAGTGTCGGGGATGTCCATGGTGGTGCCAGTGTACAAGCTCACGCAGCGTCAGGTTCAAGTGCCGGAAGAAAGAGCATCCCCACCCTTGCATCTCACGTAGCGTGAGTTTGTAGACTGTCCGGCATCGTTCAACCGGAGCAGGAGCACGACCAGCATGCGCATACTTCTTTCGACCATCGGCACCAGGGGCGACGTGCAGCCCATGCTGGCCCTCGCAATGGCCCTGCGGGAGCGCGGCCACGATCCCTGTTTCTGCGTCCCGCCCGACTTCTGCGAATGGATCGCAGCCATGGGTTTCCGGGCATACGCTGTCGGGCCGGCGCTACGGCAGCCGGGCCCGGCTGCATCGGCTGCCCCGGCGGCCACCGATATGCAGGGCATGGCGGAGCGAACCCTGGCCGCACAGTTCAGCGCCATCAGCGAGGCCGCCCGTGGCTGCGAGCTGATCGTCGGGGCCACTGCGCTGCAGATCGCCGCGCCATCGATCGCCGAAGCAATGGGCGTTCCCTACGTCTTCGCAGCCTTCTGCCCCGCGGCCTTGCCTTCTCCCTGTCATGCGCCGCCCGTCTATACGAGCCTGGGCGAGCGGCCGGATGCCGCGAGCACCGACTATCCAGAGCGCTGGGAGCGCGATGCGCAGCGCTGGAACCTGGCCTGGCGCGCGCCGCTCAACCAACACCGGGCAGCACTCGGGCTGGCCGCCGTCGATGATGTCCGCAGCCACGTGTTGACCAGCTTCCCCTGGCTGGCGGCCGATCCGGTGCTGGCGCCGTGGCCGGGCCCGGCTGATCCCGCAGTGATCCAGACCGGGGCATGGATGCTCGCCGACGACCGTGCCTTGCCCGACGAGGTGCAGCGCTTCCTGGATGCGGGCGAGGCCCCTGTCTACATCGGCTTCGGCAGCGCGATGTCCGGACAGGGCGCCGCGGCGCTGCTCGCCGCCGCGGCGCGTGCCCTGGGGCGCAGGTGCATCGTGTCGCGTGGCTGGGCCGGACTGGACCGGAGTGATTCAGCGGAAGACTGCTTGCTCATCGATGAATGCAACCACCACGCACTGTTCAGGCGTGTGGCGGCGGTCGTGCATCACGGCGGCGCGGGGACCACAAGCACCGCCGCGCTGGTCGGAGCACCCCAGCTCATCATTCCCCAGCAATACGACCAGTTCTATTGGGCCCGCCAGGTCGCCGAACTGCGATCGGGGCAGGCGCGCCACAAGAACCGCATCCGGAACAAGTAGCCGAGCTGCTGCGGCACATCCTGCAGCCGGCGATGGCGCAGCAGGCGCGCGAAGTCGCCAGTCATGTCGATCCGGATGGCGCCGCTGTTGCGGCTCAGCTCCTGAGCAATGGAATGCCCCCAAACGTGGGGGGATTACGCGCAGTGCATACATTTTAATGACAATTGGAAACAGTTTCCGTACGACAATATATTCGTAAATACATTTGACGGACCTGCATGAGGCGCGACACAGGCCGACTGCGTACCAACAACCACGGCACATCGTGCCGACGAGGAGAAACCATGATCGAGCGCTTCCGTGCACTGTCCCTGGCCTGTGTGCTGGGACTGTCGAGTCCAGCCTGGGCCGCGACCGCCACCATCGACACCACCGCCAGGAATGGCGTTGTCCAGCTCGGCAAGACCGTTTGGCTGAGCGGCAAGGTCGATGGCAAGGGCATGTCGATGAACTTCAGCGTCAACGGCGTTGCAGGCGGCAACGCGACCTATGGCACCGTCAACTCGCAGAACGGCGAATACCGTGCGCCCGCGGTCATGCCACCGAATCCGGTCATCACCATCCGGGGGCAGACCACGCAGTGGGCGCCGGTGCAGGCCAGCGCCAGCGTCGCCCTGACCCTGGTGTCGACTGCCGGCACGCCGACCCCCAATCCGACCCCGACGCCAACGCCCACCCCAACGCCGACGCCGATCCCGGAGTCTGCGCCGGACGCCCAGACGCAGGCGGCCGCGCGCTTCCTGCAACAGGCCAGCTTTGGTCCGACCCCGGCCGCGATTGCCGCCTACAAGCAGATGGGGCAGGCCGCCTGGCTGGACCAGCAGTTCAGCACGGCGCCCAGCCCGATGCCGGTCACGGGCGACCTGAACGTCTTGCGCACCAACTGGTTCAAGAACATGGCCAGCGGCCAGGACCAGCTGCGCCAGCGCATCATCTTCGCGCTGTCGCAGATCTTCGTGGTTTCGGCAGACAAGAATCCGTATGCAAACGAAATGCAGCCCTGGCTCACCACGCTGCAGAATCATGCGTTCGGCAACTACTACAACCTGCTGCGCGAGATGTCGCTGAATCCCGCCATGGGCAAGTACCTGGACATGGGCAACAGCGTACTCCCGGCGCCGAACGAGAACTATGCGCGCGAAGTCATGCAGCTGTTCACCATCGGCCCGGTCATGCTCAACCAGGACGGCAGCATCCAGCGCGACCGCTTCGGCGAAGCGGTGGCCAGCTATGACCAGCAGACCATCGGCGAGCTGGCCCGCGCACTGAGCGGCTGGACCTATGCCGGCCCGGCCAACCGCCTCAACTTTGAAAACTTCAGCGGCCCGATGCAGCCGCTCGACAGCATGCACGACAAGGGCGCCAAGACGCTGCTCCAGGGCGTGACGCTGCCGGCAGGGCAGAGCGCGCAGCAGGACTTCGACGCGGCGATGCAGAACCTGTTCCAGCACCCGAACATCGCGCCCTTCGTGGCAACGCGCCTGATCCGTGCGCTGGTGACCAGCAATCCGAGCCCGGCCTACATCGCCCGGGTCGCGGACGTATTCGCCAACGGCCCGGCCGGACGCGGCGACATGAAGGCAACGATCACGGCAGTCCTGCTGGATCCCGACGCGCGCAACGACGGTGCGCCGTCCGGCAAGCTGAAAGATCCAATCCTGCAGATCCTCAGCCTGGTGCGCGCCGCCAATGGCAACGTGCTGAACCCCGCCAACCTGTTCTGGGAGACTTCGCTGCTGGGCCAGCAGCTGCTGAATGCGCCGACCGTGTTCAGCTTCTTCTCGCCGCTGACGCCGCTGCCGGGGCATCCGGAGCAGTTCGGCCCCGAGTTCCAGGTCTATACCCCGGCGCTGGCCGTGGCGCGCGCCAACTTCGTGTACCGCCTGCTGAACGACGAGTTCGCCAGCATGATCAAGATCGATCTCGGTCCTTACATGAACGCCGCCGGCGACCCCGCCGCGCTGGTCAGCCTGGTGGATGCGACCCTGCTCCACGGCCGCATGAGCCCGGCAACCCGCCAGGCCATCCTCGCCAGCGTCGCCGCCACCACGGACAAGAAACAGCGTGCGCTCACCGCCTTGTACCTGACGGCGATCACCGCCGACTTCGCCGTCCAGCATTGAAAGGAAACACCATGAGCAAACATTCGATGTCCCGCCGCGCCTTCCTCGGCAGGAGCGCACAGGTCGGCATGCTGGGCGCCTTGTCCTCGCTCGGTCTGCTGGGCGCGCCGCGCAGCGCCAAGGCTGCCGTGTCCGACTACAAGGCCCTGGTCTGCGTCTACCTGTTTGGCGGCAACGATGGCAATAACATGATCGTGCCGCTCGACCCTGGCCGCTACGGCAAGTACACGGCGATCCGCAGCAGCAGCGGACTGGCCCTGTCCCAGGGGGTGAATACCCTGCTGGGCACCCGCAGCAGCACCCTGAAGGCAGTCGACAACCCGGTCGAGCAGCCGTTTGCCTTCCACTACGGCATGCCCGAGATCGACGCCCTGTACCAGCAGGGCAAGGTGGCGGCGCTGCTGAACGTGGGCAGCCTGCACCAGCCCCTGAGCAAGGCACAGTACCAGTCCGGCGTCGGCGTGCCGGCCCAGCTGTTCTCTCACCCGGACCAGAACCTGCAGAACCAGGCCGGCACCCCGTCCGTGGGCGGTACCGGCTGGGGCGGGCGCCTGGTCGAGGCACTGGGTACGCAAGGCAGCCTGAGCGCGGTCGCCGTCGGCGGCAATGGCCTGTTCGTGGAAGGCGCGACCATTCATGGCAACGTGCTGCCGGCCAATGGACAACTCAACCTGCTGGGCATGAACTTCTGGCCGCAGTCCGAATCGGACACCCGGCAGGCGGCGCTGATGCAGATCCTGAATGCGCCGGGCGCCAATCCGGTCGATGGCGCCGCCAACAAGGCCCTGCTGGACGGCATCGGACTGGCGCAGGAACTGAAAGCGGCGAATGCGGCCACTCCGCTGGCGACGGTGTTCCCGGGCTACGGCCTGGCGCAGCAACTCAAGACCGTCGCCCAGCTGATCCGCATGCGCGCACAGCAGGGACCGGGCCGCCAGGTGTTCTTCGTCTCGCAGGGCGGTTTCGACACCCACGGCACCCAGGCCTACCAGCAGTTCGAGATGCTGCGCCAGGTGTCGCGCTCGCTGGGCGCCTTCCAGGAAGCCTTGAACGAGATCGGCGCCGCCGACATGGTCACCAGCTTCACCATGTCCGATTTCGGCCGCACCCTGCAGCCGGCCAGCGGCGGCACCGACCACGCCTGGGGCAACCACCAGCTGATCATCGGGAATGCGGTGCTGGGCGGCCTGTATGGCGCCTTCCCGGACTTCACCCTGGGCGGCAACAGCGATGCGACCGGCCGCGGAGTCTGGATTCCCCAGTTCTCCAACCAGCAGTACGGCGCCACCCTGGGCCACTGGATGGGCGCCGACGTCGAAGTGCTCGAGAACCAGGTGTTCAAGAACGAGCTGGGCCGTTTCCCGCTCAAGAACCTCGGGTTCATGGGCTGAAGCCCACAATAGGCCTGCCGCCCCGGCAGGCCTGGTCCGGCCCGCTCCCGGCCAATCTTTTCTTCCTCCGACAGCAATCAAATCAGCCCGCCTCCGCGCCACGCGGGCCGAAAATCGGTTACCTTTATGTCTGCGACAACGTTGTCCTGCCCGCCATCGGGCAGGAACGTCCTGTGGGTGGTTTCTCCGCCTACCGTTGTCGTGCATCAATAGAATCTCGCCTCTAAGTTCCCGTTTGACATTTCAACTCTGGTAGATAATAGTACGAGCGTTCGGATTTTTTCGATTCAGGGGCTGTCATTACTACTTCAGCAAAATTCATGCGCAAGGGCGAACTCACGCGGGCAGCGATCCTGGACGTGGCGCTCGAGCTGTCGAGCCGCGATGGCCTGGAAGGCCTGACCATCGGTTTGCTGGCCGACCGGATGAACATGTCCAAGTCCGGCGTGTTCGCCCACTTCGGTTCGCGCGAAGACCTGCAGCTCGAGGTAGTCAAGCTGTATCACCACCGCTTCGAGCAGGAAGTGTTCTTCCCGAGCGTACGCGAGCCGCGCGGCCTGCCGCGCCTGCAGTCGATGTTCGACCGCTGGCTGGCGCGCGTCTCGGTCGAGATCGCGTCCGGCTGCATCTACATCAGCGGCGCCGTCGAGTACGACGACCGTCCGGGCCCGATCCGCGAGGAGCTGGTCAAGATGGTGCAGGCCTGGCAGGGCGCATTGCAGCGCGCCGCGCGCCAGGCGATCGAGGTCGGCCACCTGCGTGCCGACACCGACGCCGACCAGCTGGTGTACGAGATGTACGGGCTGATCCTGGCCCTGCACCACGATGCCCGCTTCCTGCGCATGCCGGGTGCGGTCGAACGTGCCCGCCGCGGTTTCGAGCGGCTGATCGAAAATTATCGCAATCCATCCATGCCGGCCCAATAACGCGCCGCCAGTCAAACACACTTTTACCTTCGTTCAGGAGAAAACCATGGGTCAGTACGTCGCGCCAATCCGGGATATGCAGTTCGTTCTGCACGAATTCCTCAATGTCAGCGAAGAGTTCAAGAACCTGCCTGCCTACCAGGAAATCGACGCCGACATCATCAACCAGGTGCTGGAAGAAGGTGCGAAGTTCACGCAGGAAGTGCTGTTCCCGCTGAACCACTCGGGCGACCGCGAAGGCTGCCACTTCGACGCGACCACCAAGGCCGTGACCACTCCAAAGGGTTTCAAAGAAGCGTATAAACAGTATGTCGAAGGCGGCTGGGCCGCGCTGGCATGCGATCCGGAATACGGCGGCCAGGGCCTGCCGGTTTCGCTCAACAACTCGTTCTACGAGATGCTGAACTCCTCGAACCAGGCATGGACCATGTACCCGGGCCTGTCGCACGGCGCCTACGAGTGCCTGAAGGAGCACGGCACCGACGAGCAGAAGAAGCTGTTCCTGCCGAAGCTGGTCTCGGGCGAATGGACCGGCACCATGTGCCTGACCGAAGCGCACTGCGGCACCGACCTGGGCCTCCTGCGCACCAAGGCCGAACCACAGGCCGACGGCACCTACAGCATCAGCGGCTCCAAGATCTTCATCTCGGCCGGCGAACACGACATGGCCGAGAACATCGTCCACCTGGTGCTGGCGCGCCTGCCGGACGCACCGGAAGGCTCGAAGGGCATCTCGCTGTTCCTGGTCCCGAAATTCAAGGTCAACGCCGACGGCTCGCTGGGCGAGCGTAACGGCATCGCCTGCGGCGCCATCGAAGAGAAGATGGGCATCCACGGCAACGCCACCTGCCAGATGAACCTGGACGGCGCGATCGGCACCCTGATCGGCCAGCCGCACAAGGGCCTGCAGGCGATGTTCGTGTTCATGAACGCCGCCCGCCTGGGCGTCGGCATGCAGTCGCTGGGCCTGACCGAAGTCGCCTACCAGAACGCGCTGGTGTACGCAAAAGACCGCATCCAGATGCGCAGCCTGTCGGGCCCGAAGGCGCCGGACAAGCCGGCCGACCCGATCATCGTGCACCCGGACGTGCGCCGCATGCTGCTGACCGCGAAAGCCTTCGCCGAAGGCGGCCGCGCACTGACCTCGTACATCGCGCTGCAGATCGACCGTGAACTGAACCACCCGGACGAAGCGGTGCGCAAGGAAGCCGCCGGCGAAGTCGCGCTGCTGACCCCGATCGTCAAGGCCTTCATCACCGACAACGGCTGGATCGCGACCTCGGAAGCGATGCAGGTGTACGGCGGCCACGGCTACATCAGCGAGTGGGGCATGGAGCAGTACGTGCGCGACGCCCGCATCAACATGATCTACGAAGGCACCAACACCGTGCAGTCGCTGGACCTGCTGGGCCGTAAGATCCTGATGGACAACGGCACCAAGCTGCGCGCCTTCGGCGAGAAGATCAAGGCTTTCGTCGAAGAGAACGGCCTGGACGAGTCGATGTCGGAATTCGTGACCCCGCTGGGCGAACTCGGCGAAAAGGTCACCAAGCTGACCATGGAAATCGGCATGAAGGCCTTCCAGAACCAGGACGAAGTCGGCGCCGCCGCCGTGCCTTACCTGCGCGTCGTGGGCCACCTGGTGTTCAGCTACTTCTTCGCCCAGATGGCGAAGATCGCGCTGGCCAAGCAGGATTCCGGCGACAAGTTCTACGAGGCGAAGCTGCACACCGCACGCTTCTACTTCGCCCGCCTGTACCCGGAAACCGCGATGCTGATCCGCCAGGCACGTTCGGGTTCGGCGAACCTGCTGGCCATGGACGCAGACCTGTTCTAACACTCCATCACATGGCCCCCGCAGACGAATGCGGGGGCCATGACTTATTCCTAAGGAAACAAGAATGTCCAATTTCATCGTGAAGAAAGTCGCCGTGCTGGGCGCCGGCGTGATGGGCGCGCAGATCGCTGCGCACTGCGTGAACGCCAAGGTGCCGGTCGTGCTGTTCGACCTGCCTGCGAAGGAAGGCCCCAAGAACGCCATCGTCCTCAAGGCCATCGAAGGCCTGAAAAAACTGTCGCCGGCCCCGCTGGGCAACAAGGATGACGCGGCCCTGATCGAAGTGGCCAACTACGAGGACAACCTCGACGTGCTGGCCGGCTGCGACCTGATCATCGAAGCCATCGCCGAGCGCATGGACTGGAAGCATGACCTGTACAAGAAGGTCGCGCCGCACATCGCCAAGAACGCGATCTTCGCCTCCAACACCTCGGGCCTGTCGATCAACAAGCTGGCCGAAGGCTTCGACGACGAACTGAAGGCGCGCTTCTGCGGCGTGCACTTCTTCAACCCGCCGCGCTACATGCACCTGGTCGAACTGATCCCGACCACCAGCACCCGCTTGGCAATCCTCGACCAGCTCGAGACCTTCCTGACCTCGACCCTGGGCAAGGGCGTGGTGCGCGCCAAAGACACCCCGAACTTCATCGCCAACCGTGTCGGCATCTTCGGCATGCTGGCCACCATCCACGAAGCCGAGAAGTTCGGCCTGTCGGTGGACGTGGTCGACGACCTGACCGGCGCCAAGCTGGGCCGCGCGAAGTCGGGCACCTTCCGTACCGCCGACGTCGTGGGCCTGGACACCATGGGCCACGTCATCAAGACCATGCAGGACAACCTGGCCGACGACCCGTTCTTCAGCGTCTACAAGACCCCTGACGTGCTGTCGAAGCTGATCGAGAAGGGCGCCCTGGGCCAGAAGGCCGGCGCCGGCTTCTACAAGAAGGTCGGCAAGGAGATCCAGCGCCTCGATTTCGCCACCGGCGAATACGTCGCAGGCGGCGCCAAGGCGGCCGACATCGTCGCCCGCATCCTGAAAGAAAAAGACCCGGTCAAGAAGTTCAAGGCCATGCGTGAATCGACCAACCCGCAGGCGCAGTTCCTGTGGGCGATCTTCCGCGACGCCTTCCACTACATCGCCTTCCACCTCGACACCATCGCCGACAACGCGCGCGACGTTGACTTCGCGATGCGCTGGGGCTTCGGCTGGAGCGTCGGTCCGTTCGAGACCTGGCAGGCCGCCGGCTGGACCCAGATCGCCCAGTGGGTGAAGGAAGACATCGACGCGGGCAAGGCCCTGACCAACGCACCGCTGCCAGCCTGGATATTCGAAGGCCCGGTGGCCGAGAAGGGCGTGCACACCGCGGAAGGTTCGTACTCGGTCTCGAAGAACGCCTACGTGCCGGTGTCGGATCTGCCGGTGTACCAGCGCCAGCAGTTCCGCGCACCAGTGGTCGGCTCGACCACCATCGATCCGAAGACTGCCGGCACCACCGTGTTCGAGGACGACTCGGTGCGCCTGTGGCACTCGGATGACGAAGTGCTGGTCATCTCGCTCAAGACCAAGATGCACGTCATCGGCGAAGGCGTGGTGAAGGGCCTGCAGCGCGGCATGATCGAGGCGGAGAAGGGCTACAAGGGCCTGGTGATCTGGAACACCGACGCGGCCGAAGGCGGCGCCTTCTCGGCCGGCGCCGACCTGCAGTCGGCCATGCCGGCCTTCATGATGGGCGGCGCCAAGGCGATGGAGCCGATGGTGCGCCAGCTGCAGGACGTGTTCATGCAGATGAAGTACTCGAACATCCCGGTGGTCGCTGCGGTCGCAGGCCTGGCGCTGGGCGGCGGCTGCGAGATGGCGCTGCACGCCTCCAAGCGCGTGGCCTCGATCGAGTCCTACATCGGCCTGGTGGAAGTGGGCGTCGGCCTGGTGCCGGCCGGCGGCGGCCTGAAGGAAGCGGCAGTGCGCGCCTTCACCGAAGCCAAGGGCAACGACATCCTGCAATTCCTGAAGACCGGCTTCACCAACGCGGCTACCGCGCAGGTGTCGAAGTCGGCCCTGGAAGCGAAGGCCATGGGCTACCTGAAGGAAGACGACATCATCGTCTTCAACCCGTACGAACTGCTGCACGTGGCGAAGACCACCGCGCGCGCCATGTTCGACGCCGGCTACCGCGCTCCGGCGCGCCGCCCGGTGACCGTCACCGGCCGCTACGGCTGGGCGACCATCCGCGGCCAGCTGGTCAACATGCGTGACGGCGGCTTCATCTCGGCCTACGACTACCACCTGGGCGACACCATCGCCGAGATCGTGACCGGCGGCGACATCGACCAGGGCAGCGTCGTGTCGGAGCAGTGGCTGCTCGACATGGAACGCAAGGCCTTCATCGCGTTGCTGGGCAATCCGAAGACCCAGGAGCGCATCATGGGCATGATGCAAAACGGTAAGCCGGTGCGCAACTAAAGCGACGACAGAACAGGACGACAAATCATGAGCAAACAACTTCAAGACGCATACATCGTCGCAGCGACCCGCACCCCGATCGGCAAGGCGCCGCGCGGCTTCTTCAACAAGACCCGTCCAGACGACCTGCTGGTGCACGCCATCCGCGGCGCCATGGCGGCCGTGCCGAACCTGGATCCGGCCCTGATCGTCGACGCCATCGTCGGCTGCTCGTTCCCGGAAGCGGAGCAGGGCTTCAACGTGGCGCGTAACTCGGTGGTGCTGGCTGGCCTGCCGAACACCGTCGGCGGCGTCACCGTCAACCGCTACTGCGCTTCGGGCATCACCGCCCTGGCCATGGCGGCCGACCGCATCCGCGTGGGAGAAGCCGACGTGATGATCGCCGGCGGCGTCGAATCGATGTCGATGGTCCCGATGATGGGCCACCATCCTTCGATCAACATGGAAACGTTCAAGGACGAAAACGTGGGCCTGGCCTACGGCATGGGCCTGACCGCCGAGAAGGTCGCCGAGCAGTGGAAGGTGTCGCGCGAAGACCAGGACGCCTTCGGCCTGGAATCGCACCGCCGCGCCATCGCCGCCCAGCAGGCCGGTTACTTCAAGGACGAGATCACCCCGGTCGAAATCGTCACCCGCACCCCGAACCTGGCCACCGGTGAAATCACCGTCAAGCGCCGCACCGTGGACCTGGACGAAGGCCCGCGCGCCGACGCCTCGATGGAATCGATGGCCAAGCTCAAGCCGGTGTTCGCCGCCAAGGGCAGCGTGACCGCCGCGACCTCGTCGCAGATGTCGGACGGCGCCGGTGCGCTGATCGTCGTCAGCGAGAAGATCCTGAAGGAGCACAACCTGACCCCGCTGGCCAAGTTCTCCTCGTTCGCCGTGCGCGGCGTGCCGCCGGAGATCATGGGCATCGGCCCGAAGGTCGCCATCCCTGCAGCGCTGGCCGCGGCCGGCATCAGCCAGGACCAGCTGGACTGGATCGAACTGAACGAAGCCTTCGCCGCACAGGCGCTGGCCGTGATCCGCGACCTCGGTCTGGACACCAGCAAGGTCAACCCGATGGGCGGCGCGATCGCGCTGGGCCACCCGCTGGGCGCGACCGGCGCCATCCGCGCCGCGACCGTCGTGCACGCACTGCGCCGCAACAACCTGAAGTACGGCATGGTGACGATGTGCGTCGGCGCCGGCATGGGCGCGGCAGGCATCATCGAGCGCGTTTAAGGTTTTAGAAGTAGTACCGCGTGGGCGGGAGACCCGCCCACCCTACAAATGCGGATATGCCGCGAATCGTAGGGTGGGCAGGTTTCCTGCCCACGCGTTCATCCAGACTCAGAATAAACGGGAGACTCCAGACATGGACATGTTGATCACCAAGGCCAACGGCCTCTTGACCATCGAATTCAACCGCCTCGAGCGCAAGAACGCCATCACCGCCGCGATGTACCAATCGATGGCCGATGCGCTGATCGACGCCGAGAGCGACACCGCAGTGCGCGCCATCCTCATCGCCGGCAAGCCGGAGATCTTCACCGCCGGTAACGATCTCGACGACTTCATGAAGAATTCGGCCCCGATTCCAGGCGTGCCGGCCGAGAACCGCCCGGTGTTCCAGTTCATGCGCGCGCTGCACGGCTCGACCAAGCCGGTGATCGCCGCCGTGGCCGGCGCCGCCATCGGCATCGGCACCACCATGCTGATGCACTGCGACCTGGTCTATGCCGCCGACAACGCCAAGTTCTCGGTGCCTTTTACTCAGCTCGGCCTGTGCCCGGAATTCGGCTCCTCGCTGCTGCTGCCGCAACTGGCCGGCTACCCGCGCGCGGCCGAGAAGCTGCTGCTGGGCGAAGCCTTCGGCGCCCAGGAAGCCTTCGAGATGGGCCTGATCACCCGCGTGCTGCCGGCTGCCGAACTGCGCGCCTTCGCCGAACAGCAGGCTGCCAAGCTGGTGGCGCTGCCGGCCGCCTCGATCCGCACCACCAAGGCGCTGATGAAGCGTCCGCGCGTCGAAGACATCCAGGGTGCGATCGCCGCCGAAAACGAACGCTTCGCCGCCATGCTGCTGGCACCGGAAGCGAAGGAAGCCTTCACCGCCTTCTTCGAAAAGCGCAAGCCGGACTTCAGCAAGTTCGACTGATCGGAACGGGTGGGATAGCCCACCACGGGTGGGGGAAGTGTGGCTTGCCACCTTCTCCCTGCCGCATGTGACTCCTATACTTCGCGCTCACATCATCGAAGGGATTCACATGCAACACATGCTCCGTACCGGTATTGCAGCCTTGCTCGCAGTATCCATGACCATCGCCCCGGCTTTCGCCGGCACCCCGGACGACCATTACCTGCTCACCGCAGGCATGGTGCAGAAGCTGAAAACCGCCAACAAGTCGCTGGCCCAGGCCGACCTGCCGGAAGACACCCCTGCCCAGGAAAAAGAGGACGACAAATACCGCGTGAAGGGCGAGCTTCCGGTCGAACGCTTCATCCTGAGCATCGAGCGCCGTCCGCAGGCCAAGGCCCTGGTCCTCAAGCACGGTTTCACCCCAAAGGATTACGGCCTCGCCACCTACGCGATGCTGGACGCCGTCATGCACCTGACCTATGAAAAGATGGGTTCCAAGGACGACGTGGCCAAGCAATACGCCAAGCTGACCAAGGAACAGCAGGCCAATGTCGCCCTGCTGCGCAAGCTCGGTCCGGCCGCTTACTCATCCAACTAAGGCGGGGGCATCGTGAAGAGAGCACCTACCTCCCTGTTCCTCGCGCTGGTCCTCGGCGCCGCAAGCCAGCAGGCCGCGCATGCGCAAAGCTGGGCCGATCGCCTGCTCAACCTGGGCAGCGCGGCTAAGGCCGCCGGCAACCTGCGTGTGCCGGGCCTCGGACAGTCCGGCAAGTCGACCTCGAACAGTCCAGACGATCCAGTCTTCGGGCAGGCCAAAGTCGCCGCGCGCGCCCATCCGCAGTACCCGGGCGCCGAATGGCCGGACCGCATGGTGGAAGGCCATATCGCACGCGATCGCTACGGTTGCCCCGCCTTCTTCGCAAACGGCAAGTCGATGTTCGTCTACAGCTTCGACAAGTTCGAAGAGAAGGTCGATGGCGCCTGGGTGACGCTTGACATGCAAAAGCTGGCGAAGGAAGTTCCGCAGCATTGCACGGGCGGCGGCTGAGGTTTCGCCGGCATCAGGCCAGCGCCACCGCATCGGCGCCGGCCGGAATACGCAGCGGCGCGGCCGGGTCAAGCGCTGCCCGCCATATCGCTTCCACCACGTCGGCGGCATACGTCACCGGCCCGTCACCGCCCCTTCCGGCAAACACGCCCTCCACAAAACCCGCATACGCATCCGGTACGCTGCCCTGCATGCGCGGCGCGGCATTGCGCGCGAACGTCGTTTCGGGCGAGCGTCCCGGCAAGACCACATGGGCGCGTACGCCGATGGGCTGCAGTTCCAGTGCAAGCGATTCGGTCCAGGCGTTCATGGCCGCCTTGCTGGCGGTGTAGGCGGCCAGCAGCGGCAGCGGCAGCAGCGTCGTGCTCGACGAGACGTTGATGATGACACCAGCCCCGCGCTCGCGGAACTGCGGCAGCATCGCCTGCGCCATCGCCATCGCGCCCAGGACGTTGGTGTCGAACAGTTCGCGTAGCGTCGCCAGCGGGGTGGTCTCGAACACGCCCAGCAGGCCGATGCCGGCGTTGTTGACCAGGACGTCGACCTGTCCCGCCAGCCCGACTGCATGGCGGATGCTGGCTTCGTCGGACACGTCGAGCGGGATGATGCGCAGCCGGGGCGAGGCCGGCAGCAGGTCGGCACGCGGCGTGCGCATGGTGGCGACGACTTCCCAGCCGCGCTCCAGGAAATGACGGGCCGTCTCGAGGCCGAATCCGGACGAGCAGCCGGTGATGAGGATGGTGGGCATATGTGGCTCCTTGATGGGTGGTTGGTATGAGCAGGATAGGCCGCCGGGGTCGGACTGGATATAATCGATCGTATGCCTTTCATTCGCGAGAGTCCGAACATGGTCGATCCCTTTGCCGAACTCGTCCTGCTGCTCCAGCCGGAGGCGCCGTTTTCGAAATACGTCACCGGCGCCGGCCGCTGGCGCGTGCGGCGCGTGGAGGCCGGCCGGCCCTTCTTCTGCCTGGTCCTGGAGGGCGGCTGCCGCCTTGCCCTTGCCGACCGCGACCCCATCCTGCTGCAGCAGGACGACTTCGTGCTGATCCCGGCGGCGCGCGATTTCACAGTGTTTGGCCTGCAGGAGGGATCCGAGGACGCGGAGGCCTCGTCGGCGGTGCCGCGCGACGGCGAAATCCGCCATGGCGTCCAGGACGGTCTGCCGGAGGTGCGGATGCTGGTCGGTTATTGCGCGTTCGGGTCACCCGACGCCACGCTGCTGGTATCGCTGCTGCCGGCACTGGTGCACGTGCGTGGCGATGCCCGCCTGGGCGCGATCGCGCAGCTGGTCGGCGACGAGTTCCGCGCCGCGCGGCCGGCGCGCGAGGTGCTGCTGGCCAAGTTGCTGGAAGTGCTGCTGATCGAGGCGCTGCGCACGGGCGCCCATCACGCCGACGCACCCGGCCTGCTGCGCGGCCTGGCGGACGCGCGCCTGGGCGCCGCCCGGCGCCGCCTGCACGAGGATCCGGCGCGGGCCTGGACGGTCGGGGAACTGGCCAGGGAAGCGGCCTTGTCGCGCTCCACCTTTTTCGAACGCTTCAGCCGCGCGCTCGGCGTGGCGCCGATGGAATACCTGTTCAACTGGCGCATGGCGATGGCGCGCAGCCTGCTGCGGGAGAACAGGGGCGGCGTGGCCGAGGTGGCGCAGCAGGTCGGCTATGGCTCGGCCAGCGCCTTCAGCGTCGCCTTCGCCCGCCACGTCGGGGTGCCGCCGGCGCGCTACGCCCAGGGCGCATCGGCGGCGGTTTGATGCGCGGTTTCGCGGCAGCCGGCAGCCTAGCGGAAGCGGGTGTAAACTGAGCGGCCGCCATCGTTGCTTCCACCCATGTCGCTACCTTCTTCCGCCGCACCCGTCGCGCCGCCGGCCGCCGTGATGCAAATCCTGTTCTCGGTCGCTTTTGTTCACCTGCTGAACGACTGCGTACAGGCCGTCCTGCCCGCCATCTACCCGCTGCTCAAGCATGAATTCGCGCTCAGCTTCACCCAGATCGGCCTGATCACGCTGACCTTCCAGTGCACCGCTTCGCTGCTGCAGCCCTGGATCGGCCTATACACCGACAAGCGTCCGATTCCTTTCCTGCTGCCAGTCGGGATGTGCGCCACCCTGGGCGGCGTGGCGCTGCTGTCGGTGGCGGGCAGCTTCCCCATGCTGCTGCTGGCCGCAGGCCTGATCGGCCTCGGCTCCTCGACGTTTCACCCGGAGGCCTCGCGCGTCGCACGCCTCGCCTCGGGCGGGCGCTTCGGCTTTGCCCAGTCGCTGTTCCAGGTCGGCGGCAACCTGGGCTCGGCCTTCGGACCGCTGCTGGCGGCCGCCATCATCGTCGGCAGCGGCCAGGGCCGGATCGCTTGGCTGATGCTGCTGGTAGTGCTGGCGGTGATCGTGCTGTTCCAGGTCAGCCGCTGGTACGCGGGACACCTGGCGAGCGTGACGAAGAAGGTCGCCGTGCATGCAGGACCGGGCCTGCCGCGCGGGCGCGTCATCTGGGCCCTGACGGTGCTGGCGCTGCTGGTGTTCTCGAAATACATCTACATGTCCAGCCTGTCGAGCTACTACACCTTCTTCCTGATCGAGAAGTTCCACGTGTCGGTGGAGGCGGCGCAGGGCTATCTGTTCCTGTTCCTGGCGGCGGTGGCGGCCGGCACCTTCGCCGGCGGGCCGATCGGTGACCGCATCGGGCGCAAGCGCGTGATCTGGTTCTCGATCCTGGGTGCGGCGCCGTTCGCACTCATGCTGCCGTATGCGAACCTGTTCTGGACCGCCGTGCTGTCGGTGGTGATCGGGCTGGTGATGTCCTCGGCCTTTTCGGCCATCGTGGTGTTCGCGCAGGAGCTGGTGCCGAACAAGGTCGGCATGATCGCCGGCCTGTTCTTCGGCCTGATGTTCGGCATCAGCGGCATCGGTGCAGCGGCGATGGGGGCCATCGCGGACAGCACCGGCATCGAGACCGTGTACCGGATCGCGTCCTTCCTGCCGCTGTTCGGCATCCTCGCCGTGCTCCTGCCGCGCGTCGACGCAGGCCGCAGCTAGTTCTGAAAGGCAAACTGTGCGCCGGAGCAGTCGACTCCGCGTGCATAATGGCCCCATGGCGGCGCCGGACCGGCGCCGCCGCCTCCCGTCCGCCCTCCCATCCATCCTGTCATGAAGATCCGGGCTTACCTCCTGATCATGATCGGCGCCATCATCCTGCCGATCTCGCTGTTTGCCGCCATCGCGCTGCAGACCCTGCTGCGCTCCGAGCGCGAAGCCGCGCTGCAGGCGCTGGAAGAAACGGTCGGCGCCACGGTGCTGCTGGTGGACCGGGAACTGAGCAGCGCCGAAGCCGCGCTGCGCGTGCTGGCGCACTCGCCGCACCTGGCGCACGGGGACATGGAGGCCTTCTACGAGCATGCGGGCAGCGCCGACCGCGGCGAGACTGGACGCACCATCCTGTTCGCTCCAAACGGCCAGCAGATCATCAATACCGTGATGCCGCTCGGTGAACCGCTGCCGCCGCCGCCCGACTACGTCCGTGTGCGCACCCGGCAAGTCATCGACACCCAGCGCACGGTGGTGTCCGGCCTGATCACGGGCGCCGTGCAGCGGGTGCCCGTCACCACCATCAACGTCCCGGTGCCGCTGGGGGAGGGGCGCCGCTACGTGCTGGCCTCGGTATTCGGCACCGAGTATTTCAGCAACCTGATCTCGCAGCGCACGATTCCGAAGAGCTGGTCGCTGGCCGTGATCGACCGCGATGGACGCTTCATCGCGCGCACGCGCGACCTGGCGCGCATCGGCCAGCAGGCCAATCCGGAACTGCTGCGCACCGCCTCGGGCAAGACCCGCGGCCTGCTGCGCGCGAAGACGATCGCCGGCGTCGATTCCTATTTCGCTTTCACGCACTCGCCGATGTCGGGCTGGCTGGTGGCGGTGTCGGCGCCGGCCGCCGAGATCGAAGGCGCTGCGCGGCGCGCAGTCACCCTGGCCGCGGTCGGCATGCTGGTGGCGATGCTGTGCGCCGCCGGTGCGGCGGTATTCTTCACGCGCCGGCTGGTGGCATCGATCCGCGGGGCCGCCAGCGCCGCCACCGCGCTCGGACACGGCGCGGTGCCGCATGCGCCGCCGGCCGCGATCGCCGAGGTGAGCGAACTGCATCGCTCGATCGACGAAGCGGCGCACAAGCTGGCCGAGGCCGAGGCCGAGCGCACCTCGCTGCTGGAGCGCGAGCAGGAGGCGCGCGTCGTCGCCGAACAGCAGGTGCAGATCCGCGACGAATTCCTGGCCATGCTGAGCCACGAGCTGCGCAACCCGCTCAGCGGCATCGTCGGCGCCGCCCAGCTGCTGCGCATGGATCCGGCCAACCCGGCCCTGAAACAGCACGCCCAGGACATCCTGCTGCGCCAGGGCAAGCACCTGACCCGCATCGTCGACGACCTGCTCGACCTGGCGCGCCTGGCGCGCGGCAAGGTGCAGCTGGACCTGCGTCCGGTGGACCTGGCGGCCGTGGTCGAATCGACGGTCGACGCGCTGCGCATCGCCGGCAAGGTCGAGCACCAGCTCAGCTGCACCCTGGCCCCGGCCTGGGTGCTGGCCGACCGCACCCGCATCGAGCAGGTGGTCGGCAACCTGGTGACCAATGCGCTCAAGTACACGCCCAAGGGCGGCGCCATCGACATCAGCTTGAGCACCGACGGCGACGATGCCTGCCTGGCGGTACGCGATTCGGGCGTTGGCATTGCGCCGGAACTGATGCCCCAGCTGTTCGACATCTTCGTGCAGGGCAAGGTGTCGCTCGACCGCTCGCAGGGCGGCCTGGGAATCGGGCTGTCGCTGGTGCGCAGCCTGGTGGCGCTGCATGGCGGGACGATCCGCGCCGACAGCGAAGGCACTGGCCGCGGCAGCACCTTCGTGCTGCGTTTGCCGCTGCTGGACCAGCATGCGCCGCAGGAGGGCACGGCCCAGTCCGCGCCGGGCACGAAGGCACGACCGGCCGGGAGCTCCGTGCTGCTCATCGAGGACAACCACGACGCGCGCCAGATGCTGGCGGCGCAGCTGGCGGCCATGGGTTACCGCGTGCTGGAAGCGGACAACGGCAAGGACGGCCTCGAGTTGGCGCGGCGCGAACTCCCGGGCCTGGGCATCGTCGATATCGGGCTGCCGGGCATGGACGGCTATCAAGTGGCGGCGCAGGCCCGGCGCGATCCGCTGCTGGCGGGGATGCGCCTGATCGCGCTCACAGGCTACGGCCAGCAGACGGACCGCCAGCGCGCCCTGGATGCCGGCTTCGACGCGCATTTCGTCAAGCCGCTGAAGTTCGAAGACCTGGCCAACTGCCTCGCCGCCGGCTGAGGCGTCGTCAAGGGCATGGACGCGGCGCGCGCGACGCGCTAAGCTCGGCCCAATCCGCCGACCTCGCCCGCCAGGAACCGCCATGCCAGCCCAGCCCAGTGCTCCCAACGAACGCCAGCTCGCCCTGCCGCGACGCGCGCTCGCGCCCTGGGTCAAGAACCTGATCGGCGGCGGCTTCGAGGTCGCGCAGCCGCACCTTCCCGCCAGTCCCGACGCCCAGCTGGTAATCTACCTGCGCGGCGGCGCCACCCTGCTCGACGGCCAAGGCGCGGGCAGGCTGCCGCCGGCCTTCCTGTCGGGACCGAGCCTGGCGCCGCGCCGCTTCGTGGTGGAGCCGGGCAGTGCCTTCATGTCGGCCGTGTTCCGCGCTTCCGGCATCCTGCATTGCTTCGGCATTCCGGCCGACTGCCTGGGCGCCGCATCGGTGCCGCTCGACGCCGTGATAGGTCAGGGGAACGCAGAGCGCCTGCAGGACGAATTGCAGCACGCGCGCGGCTTTCGCGAGCGCGTTCGCGTGCTCGAGGATTTCCTGCTGCGCCAGGCCGGGGACGGGCAGGGTGCGTCGCTCCCCCAGCTGTCCTTCGAGCGCCTGTTCCAGCCGGTCGGTACGCTGGCCGCCGACCTCGGCCTGGGCGTACGCCAGTTCGAGCGGCGCTTCCTGGCGCACCACGGCGTCGCGCTGCGCGACTACCGCCGGCTGGCGCGCTTCGCGATGGCGCTGTCAAGCCTGATGCGCGAGCAGAAGCGGCCGACGCTGGCGCAGGCCGCGCTCGACGTCGGCTACGTCGACCAGGCCCATTTCAGCCGCGACTTCCGCCAGTTCGTAGGCGATACGCCATCCAGCTTCCTGGCCCGGCGTGGCGACAGCGATTCCGGCTACCGCTTCTGGCAGTTCGAACGTGAGGAGCTCGATTCCTTCACACGCTAGCGCGATGTCGTGTCGGTACAAGACACCACGCGCGCAAGACCGTATCGTCGCCCCTGTTTGGAGAAGGAGCCGACGATGGAACAACCCGTGCTGGAAGGCCAGCCGCTGGAAGGTCAGCACTATCTGCTGACGAATGTCGAACACCTGCTGTCGCACGCACGCGGGAACAGCCTGTGGTACCTGTCCTTTGGCCTGGCCTGCTGCGCCGTGGAGATGATGCATGCCGCTTCCGCGCGCTACGACATGGACCGCTTCGGCTGCATCCCGCGCGCCAGCCCGCGCCAGGCCGACCTGATGATCATCGCCGGTACGCTCACCAACAAGATGGCCACCGCGCTGCGCAAGGTCTATGACCAGATGCCCGAGCCGCGCTACGTCATCTCGATGGGGTCCTGCGCCAACGGCGGCGGCTATTACCATTACTCGTATTCGGTGGTGCGCGGCTGCGACCGCATCGTACCGGTTGATGTCTATATCCCCGGCTGCCCGCCGACGGCCGAGGCGCTGGTCTACGGCATCCTACAGCTGCAGCGCAAACTCGGCGAGCGGCGCCCGACGTCGATCGCGCGCTGAAGGCTCGAATGCGCTAGGATGAGGCATGCCCCTTCCGGGCGCAGGAGACCGGTATGCGCATTACTGCCTTTGTCGACAACTCTGCCATGGCGCACCAGGTTGCCGTGGATACCGACGGATCGCGCCAGTCGCTCGGCGTACCGCCCAAGGCGTCCGGGCCCGGATCGGGCGTCAACGGCGGCGAATTCCTGATGCTGGCGCTGGCCACCTGCTATTGCAACGACCTGTACCGCGAAGCGCGGCGGCTCGGCATCCCGCTCGAGGCCGTGCAGGTCGAGGCCAGTGCGGACTTCCCGGGCGTCGGCCTGGCCGCCACCGATATCCGCTATCGCGCATCGGTGCGTTCGTCCGCCCCGCAAGACGACATCGCGCGGCTGCTGGCGGAAACGGATGCGGTGGCCGAGGTGCACAACACCTTGCGCGCGGGCTGCGCGGTCGTGTTCGAACCTATAATGGCCCCATGTCCGCCATCACGATCCGCCCCGCTACAGTAGAAGACGCCGCAGCGATCTGCGCAGTCTATAACCCGTATATCGCCACCACCACCATCAGCTTCGAGGAAGAGCCGGTGTCCGCCGCCGACATGGCACAGCGCATCGTCGACGTGGCAGCATCAAGCCTGCCCTGGCTGGTAGCCTGCCGCGAGGGGCGCCTGCTCGGCTATGCCTATGCCACCAAATGGCGCGCCCGTCCGGCCTACCGCACGTCGGTGGAAAGCTCGGTCTACCTCGACCGGCAGGAAGCGAGCCGTGGCCTCGGGACGGCGCTGTACCAGGCCTTGCTGGATGAACTGCGCGCACGCGAGGTGCACATGGTGATCGGCGGGATCGCCCAACCCAACGAGCGCAGCGTGGCGTTGCACGAGAAGCTGGGCTTTCGCAAGGTGGCCCACTTCAGCGAAGTGGGACGCAAGTTCGGGCGCTGGGTCGACGTGGGGTACTGGGAGCTGCGTCTGCAGGATTGAACGTCAGGCGGCGCGCCGCGCAAGGGCCGGGGCGCCAACCGCGGACAGGTAGAGCAGCAGCGATGCCACGCCAACGCCGAACATGGCCAGCGGCAGCATCAACGGTCCTGACGCCCCGGCCAGCACGGCGGCGCCCACTAGCGGGCCGGCCGCGCGCGCCAGCAGCGCCGGCACCGACATCGCGCCGCTGATCGCGCCGTAGTGGCGTGCCCCGAACATCGCGCGCGGCAGGGTGCCGCGGACGATCGTCAACACCCCGTTGCTCATGCCGTACAGCGCGCAGAACAGCGCCACCGCCCAGGCCTGCGTGCCGAGCAGCGCCAGCACCAGGATGCCGAGCGGCAGGGTGGCGAATACGACGCGGCCGACGGCCTGCGGCGTGGCGCCCTTGGCCAGGACCCGCTCGCCGATGCGGCCGACGACCTGCATCGGACCGATCAGCGCCGCCAGCGTGACGGCGACCGTGGCCGGGTGGCCGAGCGTGCGCAGCAGCGGGATCAGGTGCAATGCCAGCGCGGTGAAGATGAACACGTTGGCGGCGAAGGCCACGGCCAGCTTCCAGAAGGCCGGATGGCGCACCGCTTCGCCCAGCGTGTGGCTGTCGCGCGGTGCGTTCGGCGCCGCGGGCGGATGGGGCGCGTCGCGTCCCAGGCCCAGGTGCAGCGGCAGGCAGACGGCCAGCTGCAGCGCGGCGTAGGCGAGGTAGGTGTCGCGCCAGCCGAGGCGCGAGCCGAGCGCCATCGTCAGCGGCCAGAAGATGCTGCTGGCAAAGCCGGCAAACAGGGTCAGCGTCGAGATGGCGCGTGGGGCGCCCACGACGACCTTGCGGTTGATGGTGGCAAAGGCGGCATCGTACAGGGTGAGCGACATCGCGAGCCCGATCACGGTCCAGGCGCCGAAATAGGAGACGGTCCCCGTGCAGCGCGACAGCCATGCCAGGCCGATGGCGCTGGCTAGCGAACCGATCGCCATCACGTACCGGCCGCCGTGGCGGTCGACCAGGGCGCCGATCGGCGTCGCTGCCACGCCCGACACCAGCAGGCTCCAGGAATAGGCCGCGAACGCGGTTTCGGCGCTGATGCCCAGGTCGCGCCGGATATCCGGCGCCAGCACCGCGAACGCATAGTAGAGGGCTCCCCATGACGCAATCTGCGTGATGGCGAGGATGCCGATGGTCCTGCGTGCTGCTGACAAAACTGATCTCCCGGCGCGGCGGCGCAACCCATGACTCTACCGCAGCCGGGCTATTCATGCCGGGTGTCATCATCCTGTCAAATTATTTCGATAATATTCGAAGCATCCGCTATACTTCGATAACTATGGAAATGACGAAAGATACTCCCATGGATACCAAGGCCGCCATCGCGGCGCTGGCCGCGCTGGCCCAGGAGTCGCGCCTGGCCGTCTTCCGCCTGCTGGTGCAGGCTGGCCCCGCCGGCATGGCGGCTAGCCGCATCGCCGAGGCGCTCGGCATGCCCGCCTCCTCGCTGTCCTTCCACCTGAAGGAGCTGAGCCACGCCGGCCTGATCGTCCCGCAGCAGCAGGGGCGCTTCATCATCTATGCGGCGCAGTTCGAGACCATGAACGGGCTGCTGTCCTTCCTGACCGAGAACTGCTGCGGCGGCACTCCCTGTACGCCGTCCTGCACGCCTGCCTGCGGCGCCACTTCCTGACTCCACCGATCCCATGAACATCCTCTTCCTTTGCACCGGCAACTCCTGCCGCTCCCTGATCAGCGAAGCCGTCTTCAACCACCTGGCGCCGCCCGGCTGGCGCGCCCTGAGCGCGGGCAGCCAGCCAGCCGGCCGGCTGAACGCGCGCGCCCTGCAGCTGCTGGCGGAGATGGGCATTTCTACCCAAGGCTACTACAGCAAGTCCTGGGATGCGCTGCCCGTCACGCCCGACCTCGTCGTCACCGTCTGCGCCAGCGCCGCCGGCGAGACCTGCCCGGCCTACCTCGGCCCGGTGCTGCGCACCCACTGGGGCGTGGAGGATCCCAGCCACGTGGTCGGCACGGAGGAAGAGATCGATGTTGCCTTCGAGCAGGCCTACGCCATCCTGCGCGGGCGCATCGAAGCCTTCCTGGCGCTGCCGCTGGATGAACTGGTGGCCGACCGCGCGCGCTTCAAGGCGGAGCTCGACCGCATCGGCGCCCTGCTGCCAGCCTGAGGGAAGACTTTGCTGCCCGCCTTCCTGATCTTCCTGGCCACCCTCATCCTTGTCATCTGGCAGCCGCGCGGCCTCGGCATCGGCTGGAGCGCCGCCGCCGGCGCCGTCGCGGCCCTGCTGGCCGGCGTGGTCAAGGTGAGCGACATCCCCGTCGTCTGGGACATCGTGTGGAACGCCACCGGCGCTTTCGTCGCCGTCATCATCATCAGCCTGCTGCTGGACCGGGCCGGCTTCTTCGAGTGGGCCGCGCTGCACGTGGCGCGCTGGGGCCGAGGCAAGGGACGGCGCCTGTTCGTGCTGCTGGTACTGCTGGGCGCCGCGGTGGCGGCCCTGTTCGCGAATGACGGCGCGGCCCTGATCCTGACGCCGATCGTGATCGCCATGCTGGCCGCGCTGCGCTTTTCGCCAAAGGCGACGCTGGCCTTCGTGATGGCGGCCGGTTTCATTGCTGATACCGCGAGCCTGCCGCTGGTCGTGTCGAACCTGGTGAATATCGTATCGAGCGATTACTTCAACATCGGCTTCGCGCGCTACGCCGCCGTGATGGTCCCCGTGAACCTGGTGTCGGTCGCCGCCACATTGGGTGCGCTGGTCTGGTTCTTTCGCAAGGACATCCCTGCGGACTACGACCTGGCCCAGCTCAAGCGCCCGGAGCAGGCGATCCACGACCGTGGGACCTTCGTCACCGGCTGGTGGGTGCTGGCGCTGCTGCTGGTGGGCTTCTTCTGGCTGGACGAGGTGGGCGTGCCGATCAGCGCCGTGGCCGCGGCCGGCGCCTTGCTGCTGCTCGCAGTGGCCGCGCGCGGGCACCGCATATCGACGCGCGAGGTGGTGCGCGGCGCGCCCTGGCAGGTGGTGGTGTTCTCGCTGGGGATGTACCTGGTGGTCTACGGGCTGCGCAACGCCGGCCTGACCGATTACCTGACGGCGCTGCTGGAGCGCTGCGCCGCCCACGGCGTGTGGGGCGCGGCGCTCGGCACCGGCTTCATCACGGCGATCCTGTCCTCGATCATGAACAACATGCCGACCGTGCTGGTGGGCGCGCTGGCGATCGATGCCAGCGCGACCACCGGCGTGGTGCGCGAAGCCATGGTGTATGCCAACGTGATCGGCGCCGACCTGGGGCCGAAGATCACGCCGATCGGCAGCCTGGCGACGCTATTGTGGCTGCACGTGCTGGCGGCGAAGGGCATCCGTATCTCATGGGGGTATTATTTCCGGGTCGGCTTGAGCCTGACCCTGCCGATCCTCTTCGTCACCCTGGCCGCGCTGGCCCTGCGCCTGGGCTGACGCCGAACCGTCAAGGCTGAACATGGACAAGATCCCGAATCTCCCGAACATCAATCCGGCGCAGCTCGACCTGCCCAGCATGGACAAGCTGGCGCCGGTGGGCGAGCTGAGTCATCCGCCGCGCATCCTGCTGCTCTACGGCTCGCTGCGCGAGCGCTCGTTCAGCCGCTTCCTTACTTACGAGGCGGCGCGCATCCTGGAGCACTTCGGCGCCGAGGTGAAGATCTTCGACCCGATGGAGTTGCCGATGGTCGGCAGCGTGCCTGAAACCCACCCCAAGGTGGTCGAGCTGCGCGAGCTGTCGCTGTGGTCGGAAGGCCAGGTCTGGTGCAGCCCCGAGCGCCATGGCGCGATCACCGGGGTGATGAAGAACCAGATCGACTGGATCCCGCTGGAACAGGGGGCGCTGCGTCCCAGCCAGGGCCGCACCCTGGCATTGATGCAGGTCTGCGGCGGCTCGCAATCCTTCAACGTGGTCAACACCATGCGCCTGCTGGGACGCTGGATGCGCATGTTCACGATCCCGAACCAGTCCTCGGTGCCGATGGCCTACAAGGAGTTCGACGAGGAAGGGCGAATGCGTCCCTCGGCCTACTACGACCGGGTGGTGGACGTGATGGAGGAGCTGTTCAAGATCACCCTGCTCATGCGCGGGCGCGTCGATTACCTGACCGACCGGTATAGTGAGCGTAGTGAACGGGCGCTGCGCAAGGTGAACGCCCAGATCGAACGCCTATAGGAGGATCGATGACGCCGACACGGGTACGACTGAGCAGGAAAAAGGGCTGGAAGCTGCCGCCGAACACGGTCTCGGTGGCGCGCCCCGGCCGCTGGGGCAATCCGTTCTCGGTCGTGCCGGATGCCGTGCCGGGTACGCCGGTGGGTAGCCGCTACGTCGCGATGCCGAGCATTCCGGAAGCGGTGGCCGCCTTCCGGCGCTGGGTCGAGGAAGATCCGGCGGGACGCCGGCTGGCACAGGAAGCGCAGGAAGTCCTGCGCGGGAAGAACCTGGCCTGCTGGTGCCCGCTCGATGGTCCCTGCCATGCCGAGGTTCTGCTCGACATCGCCAACCGCTGAACTTAGCGCCTAACAATTCCCCCCATGGCTGCGTTGCAGCGTCTCGCTGTACTAGCGTACTGTCTTCGTGGTCCGCCACTGCGGCGCTGCGCCTTGCCCTGGGGGTTTTGTTAGGCGCTATTAAAAAAATGTTATTTAACAGCGACCACGCTGCCAATGCCCGACACCGACTTGTTCACCACGCGCGGGTTGCCGTAGTAGCTGAGGTTGCCCATGCCGCGCACGTTGGCGTTGAGCTTGTCCTTGGCATAGATGTTGACGGAGCCGATGCCTTCGAAGCTGACGTCCACTTCCTGCGCAATCAAGGCCTTGGTGTCGACTTCGCCCACACCCTGGGCGCGCAGGGTCAGCTGGCGCACTTCGCCATCGATCGCCAGGCGGCCGGCGCCGCGGTAGTTGACGACGAGGCGGTCGCCGCGAATCTTGTTCAGGCGCATCACGCCGGCGCCTTCGCCCTTGAAGGTCTGCAGTTCCGGCAAGGTAACAACCACGCGGTCGCTGGTTTCGATGCTGTTGCGGGTGCTGTCCTTCATGTCCAGGCGCAGTTCGCCGTCCACCACCTCGCTGGTCACGCGGGCGATGAAGCGCGGGTCACCGTAGACTTTCAGCGAATACGATTTGCCGGCTTCCACCGTCAGGCTCACCGGGCCGTGCACGGCGATGCCCTTGAACGGCGACACGCTACGCGCTTGCTCATCAGCATGAGCGCTCATCGAAGCGATGGACAGGACAGCGGCGAGGATCAGGCGTTGCATGGTGGTCTCCGGTAAGTGGTATGAGGCCATTGTAGGGAGACGGGGCAGGCCGGGTTGCCGTTTGCGACGAACTGCAAAAAACCGGGATTGGACTGCCGCGATGGCGGAATGGTCGTTTGTATAAGACGCGAAAATTGCCTGTTCGGAAGTCGTCAATACGAGTGTGTGCGCTGTTGCACATTTGTCCTGCCAGATAGTGAAAAATAGGTGCGCACGATTGGTTCCGTGACAATATTGTCGAGGAGTTAAGGCTATAATTTTCTTCGTCCACTTGCGTAGCCAAAACCATGCACATCTCTACCGTCAACTTACCTGAAATGAAGCTCGCCGGGCTGCCGCTCGCAGGGCCGCTGTCGGTTCTGGAAGCGGATCTGCCGGACATCTGGAGCAGCCTGCTGGAGCGCGAAAGCGAACTGGGCGACATCAAGGGCCCGCGTTACGCCGTCCGGCTGCAGAACAAGGATGGCGTGCGCCTCGAATGCGTCGGCGTCGAAGTCGCCGACCTGAATAATCTGCCGCCGGGCATGATCGGGCTGCACATCCCCGAGCGCCGCTATGCGATGGTGACCCATCGCGGGCCGGTCACGCGCACCCAGGCCACCTACCTGACCGGCTATGCCACCATCGAGCAGCTGGGCATGGTGCCCGATGAAGAGGGCTGGCGCATCGAGCGCTACGACCGGCGCTACACACCGGCGATGGACGATGGCAACCGCCCCGACAACGCCTACGACATCCTGATCCCGCTGCTGTAAGCGCTGCCCTGAATTGGTGCCGGTATGTTTTCCTACCGCCGGCCCCGGTAGGGCGGCTTGCGCCGCCGGTATCCCTTCCCAAGGACACATGCATTCTGCCCGCCGAATATGACCGGCGTTTGACAAAGCATGCGCCCCTGCGCTGCCGGCCATATCGCCGTCAATATTCCAGCTGGTAATAAAAGCGCGGATAATGCCTGCTTTCCCGCAACCCGGAGCAGGCAGTGCATGACCACGATTCCCACCCCGACGATCCGGCACGCCGGCGCCTGATGCAGGCGGCGGCCGCCGGCCTGACGCTGGCCGTACCCGGCCTGGCCGAGGCAGCGCCGGCGAAACGGGCCGCGCCGCGCGCCGCCAGCTCGCTCGACGCCAAGCTGCGCGAGCGCGTCAAGAACGTGGTCGTGATTTACCTCGAGAACCGCAGCTTCAACAATCTGTTCGCCGACTTCCCGGGCCTGGCTTCGCCCCTGTCCGGCCTGGCGCCGGAAGCCTGGCGGCAAAAGGACCGCGACGGCTCGGTCCTGCCGACCCTGCCGAAGATCTGGGGCGGCATGGTGCCGGGCCGCCAGAACCTCGGCGGCAAGGACTATCTCGTCAAGGAAGACGACATCCAGGGCCTGCCGAACGCGCCCTGGAAACTGGTCGATCTCGAGGGCAAGCCGCTGCCGGAAGGGATCATTACGCGCGACCTGACCCACCAGTTCTATCACAACCAGATGCAGATCAACGGCGGGCGCAACGACGGCTTCGTGGCCTGGGGCGATTCCGGCGCACTGGTGATGGGGCAGTACGGCGAGACCAGCAAGAACCTCGGCCTGTGGCAGATCGCGCGTGAGTTCACGCTGTGTGACAACTTCTTCATGGCGGCCTTCGGCGGCTCCTACCTGAACCACCAGTTCCTGATCAGTGGCCGCACGCCGGAATACTTCCACGCCGCCTCGACCCCGGCGAAGTCGAAGATCGCCGTTACCGCCGACGGCCCGACCGGCTCGCGCCTGGCGCTGGCGCCCGATTCGCCCAGGTCGGCACTCGAGGGCAAGCCGAAGTTCGTGCATCACGGCGCCATCACCCCGGACGGCTACGCGGTCAACACCATGGCGCCTCCCTACCAGCCAACCTGGGTCAAACCGGCGCCGGGCGGCGACCCGATGCTGGCCGATCCGCAGGATCCCTCGACCCTGCCGCCGCAGAGCTACAAGACGATCGGCGACCTGCTGAGCGAAGCCGGTGTGGGCTGGGCCTGGTACGGCGGCGGTTGGCAGGCCGCACTCGACGGCCGCGGCCAGGGGCAGCGTCCCAACTTCCAGTATCACCACCAGCCCTTCAACTACTTCAGGCAGTTCGCCCCGGGCACGAAGGCGCGCGCCGAGCACCTGCGTGACGGCGGCCTGGGCGACAGCCCGATCTCTAACCGCTTCATCGCCGACGCGGTGGCCGGCAAGCTGCCGGCGGTCGCCTTCTACAAGCCGCAGGGCAACCTCAACCTGCACGCCGGCTACTCGGACATCGAGTCGGGCGACGCCCACGTGGCCAACGTGATCGAGCATCTGAAGAAATCGCCGCAGTGGAAAGACATGGTGGTGGTCATCACCTTCGACGAAAACGGCGGCTGGTGGGACCATGTGGCGCCGCCCGAGGGCGACCGCTGGGGACCGGGCTCGCGCGTGCCGGCCATCGTGGTGTCGCCGCACGCCAGGCGCGGCGCGGTCGACCACAACTTCTACGACACCACCTCGATCCTGCGCTTCATCACGCGCCTGCACGGCCTGCCGCTGCTGGAAGGCCTGGCGGCGCGCAACGCCGCCTTCGCCGCGCGCGGCGCGCGTCCGCCGGGCGACTTGAGCGCGACGCTGCGCTTCCGCTGAGCGCGTTTCTATTTCCTGCAAGCCAGTCTCCGGACTGGCTTTTTTCTTTGTTTCGGGACACTTGCTGGACAGGTATTGCGATACGGCTAACGTGCGCTGTTCTGCAATACGCAGCGCTACACTCGAAAGCGCTCGACATCGTGTGATGTCAGAGGGAGACGCCGCCATGGGCGGCAGCCCAACCCACCGAAAAAAACAGGAGAACATCATGCAGAAGAATCAAGTCGTCAAGAAATTGCTCGCTGTGACTGCCGTTGCCGCCATGTTCAGCGCCTTCGGCGTGCAAGCCCAGACCAGCGGCCAGACTGCCCAGTCGATGAGCAACCAGAGCGCCACCGGCAAGCAGAACATGACCGGCAAGACCGCCGCCGACGGCACGGTCAACAACACCAGCAGCCAGGGCATGGAAGACCGCAGCGGCCAGGTCGGCGCATCCGGCGCCGCCGGCGCCACCGGTTCGGGCGCGGCCAAGCTGAGCGCGGCCGACAAGAAGACCATCACCGACATGGCGCTGGCCAACATGGCCGAAGTCGAGACCGGCAAGCTGGCCCTGAGCAAGAGCCAGAACGCCGACGTGAAGACCTTCGCCCAGCAGATGATCGACGACCACGGCAAGGCCCTGACCGAAGTGCAGGCCCTGGCCCAGCAGAAGGGCGTTACCCTGCCGACCGAACTCGATCCCAAGCACAAGGCCATCTCGGCCAAGCTGGAAAAGCTGAGTGGCGAGGCCTTCGACCGCGAGTACATGAAGACCGTGGGCGTGACCGACCACAAGCAGACCCACAGCAAGCTGGAGAAAGGCTCGAAGAGCGCCAAGGATCCGGACGTCAAGGCCCTGGCCGCCAAGCTGATGCCGACCGTCGAGCAGCACCTGAAGGCAGCCCAGCAGATGTCGTCGGCCAAGTCGGGCACGACCTCGGGCAAGTAATCGTTTGAAACGTGGCTGGCGCAAGCCAGCCCGGCAGAACTCGCCGGCGGCCGTGGCTGCCGGCGAGTACGTCAAGGCATCAAGGAGCAATCATGCATAAACGACCGCGCATCCATTCCGCGCTTGCGCTGTCCATCGCCGGCCTGCTGTTCACGGCCGGCGCAGTACAGGCACAGACCGCCCAGACCGCCGCGCAGGGCACGGCGCCCGCGGCAGCCAAGGCACCCGCCAAGCTCGACCGCGCCGACCGCACGGCGCTGACAGACATGGCCCAGGCCAACATGGCCGAAATCGCCACCGGCAAGCTGGCCCTGAGCAAGGCAGCCAATCCGGAAATCAAGGCCTACGCCCAGCGCATGGTCGACGAACATACCAAGGCCCTGGCCGAGGTGCAGGCGCTGGCCCAGGCCAAGGGCGTCGAGCTGCCGAAAGAGCTCACCGTCAAGCACAAAGCCAAGGGGACGATGCTCGAAGCCCTGAGTGGCGACATCTTCGATCGCACCTACATGAAGCAGTCGGGCCGGCGCGACCACCGCACCACCCACGAAAAGCTGCGCGACGGCATGGACAAGATCAAGGACCCGGACATCAAGGCCCTGGCCATGAAGATGCGCCCGGTCGTCGAGCAGCACCTGCTGGCGGCGGACGAACTGATCGCCCGCACGGCGCGCAACGCCACCGGCACGGCCGGCACGCCGGGCAACGACACCAGCACCGCGACCGGCAAGGAGCCGACGCCGATGAAGAAGTGAGGGCACGTCTCACAACGCGCCCGAACGGCGCCCGTCACGCAGCGTCCTGAAGGCGCCCCGACCGGTTCAGGCCGGCGGGGCGCCTTTCCATTTCCCCTCGATGCGCTCGATGGCGATCTCGATGCCGACGATCGCCCTGAGCATGCCGTCGATATAGGCGGGCGGCGCATCCGCCACCGACCAGGGCTGCGGCTGTGGCGCTTCGTGGTGCCGCGTCTGCGCGTGCAGGAAGTCGAGCAGCCAGGCCGGATCCTCGATCGCGCGCAGGCGGCCGTGCACATGCACCACGTGGTAGTCCCAGGTCGGCACCACGCGTCCGCCCGTCTCCAGTTTTTCCTGCTGGTCGGGCGGCACGTAGGCCGCCGGGCCGCGGAACACCGCCAGCACCTGCTGGCCGGCGCGGCGCCAGACCGGATTGGCGCGCGCCACGTGGGCACGCAGCAGGCCCGCGCCATCGGGCCCTGGGGGGACGTATTCGAAGGGCAGGTGATCGGCGTCAGGCAGGGCGCCATCGTGCGTGACGAGCATGCCCAGCGCATGCGCGCGGATCAGGTCCTGCATGGCCTGCGGGTCGTGCTGGCGGTGGCGGGTCGGCAGGTACATCAGCGCGTCTCCACGACGATCACCGCGGTCTTGAGCGAATTCGCGATGTAGCAGCGTTCGTGGGCGGCGTGGTGCAGCGCGTCCAGGTCGGCCGCGCCTGGCTGGCGCTCTCCCGCGAAGACGATGGCGGGCCTGAGCTCGATGCGCGTCATCGCCACGCGCCCGTCCTCGTCGGCGCCGAGGAAACCGACCGCGCGGTCGAGGTAGCTGTCCACCGTGAAGCCCCCCTGCTGCGCCAGCGACAGGAAGAACAGCATGTGGCAGCTGGCCGCTGCGGCCACCAGCGCTTCTTCCGGATCGAGCGCCGCCGGATCGGACATCGGCAGCGGCACCGACAGCGGCGAGGACGAAGCCCGCAGCGTGAGCCCGCCATCGAACCCCCAGTCGTGGGCGCGGCTGTAGCGCCCATCGACGAAGGCCTGGCCGGCGCGCTGCCAGGCCACCTGTGCTTCGAACTCCTTCATTTTCCCTCCGAGCTAGTAGAGTCACCATCCTAGCGGGCGACTTGGCTTGCTCAAAGTGCCAATCCGGGCGAAGATGAGCGTACCAATCATGCTGATCCACGAACTCATCGCCGCGGCGCCGCTCGAGCGCACGGCCGCCATCCCCCTGTTCCGCCAGCTCTACGCGCGGCTGAAGGACGCCATCCTGCACGGCCGCCTGGCGCCGGGCGCGCGCCTGCCGCCAACGCGCGAGCTGGCGCAGCAGCTGCAGGTCTCGCGCCAGACCGTGCTCGCGGCCTACGAACAGCTCACCGCCGAGGGCTACCTGCGCGGCGGGGTGGGGCAGGGGACCTTTGTCGATGCGGCGCTGCCGGCGGCGCGGCAGGAACACACGGCGGCAGGCGCCGCGCCCGACCTGCTGCGCCCGCTCCCGGCGCGCGGCGCGGCGCTCGCCACCAGCATGGCGCGCGTGCGCCATCACCAGGGGGAGCTGCGCACCTTCCGGCCCAGCATGCCGGGCCTGGACCTGTTCCCCTTCGAGACCTGGCGCAAGCTGGAAGCCCACCACTGGCGCCGGCGCGCGCTGCCGCTCGGTTATGGCGCCGCGGCTGGTCACGCGCCGCTGCGCGAGCTGCTGTGCGCTTACCTGAACGCCTCGCGCGGGGTGCGCTGCACGCCCGAACAGGTGATCATGACCACCGGCTCGCAGCAGGCCCTGTACTTGCTGGCGCAGCTGCTGCTGGCGCCGGGCGACGGCGTGTGGCTCGAGTCTCCTGGCTACCAGGGCGCCGCCGCGCCCTTCGAGGTCGCGGGCGCGCGCATGTGCCTGGTGCCGGTCGATGAAGAAGGCATGGACGTCGCCCATGCCGCAGCGCGCTATCCGGACGCCGCAATGGTGTTCGCCACGCCTTCGCACCAGCTGCCGCTGGGCGTGACCATGAGCCTGGCGCGGCGCCTCGAGCTGCTGCGCTGGGCGCAGGCGAAGCGTGCCTGGATCGTCGAGGACGACTACGACAGCGAATACCGCTACACCGGCCCGCCGCTGGCTTCCCTGCAAAGCCTGGACCGGGCCGGCTGCGTGATCTACATCGGCACCTTCTCGAAAGTGCTGTTCCCCGGCCTGCGCCTGGGCTATGTGGTGGCGCCGCCCGCGCTGGCCGGGGCACTGGCCCAGGCCAAGGCCGTGGTCGACCGCCACAGCCCGATCGTGCCGCAGGCGGTGCTGGCGGACTTCATCCGGCAGGGCCATTTTGCCCGCCACATCCGGCGCACCCGCGAGGCCTATGCCGAACGGCGCGCGGCGATGCTGGAAGCGCTCGACCAGCACCTGGGCGGCATGCTGGCCTGCGGGCCAAGCGATGCGGGCCTCGACCTCTGCCTGCATTTCACGGGGCACGGCGACGAAGCGCAGGCCGTCGCCCGCGCCGCCGCGGCGGGCGTGGAAGTGCGCCCGCTGTCCTACTTCGCCCATCCGCAGGCAGGGCCTGCATGCGCTGTCCCGCCCGGGATGCTGCTCGGCTTTTCCGCCTTCACGCCGCAGCAGATCCGCGCCGGCGTCGCACAACTGGCGCAGGCGCTGAAGGCCTGAGGCACGCACGACGCAGGCTGCGCTTTACCTGCTCATCCATTGCCGATACCATCTTCCAGACCATGATGGAAACGTTGCCAAAACAAAGGAGAAGAGGATGAGACAATTGTTTGCAGTGCTGCTTGCCTGCGCCCTGCAGTGGACGGGGCATGCCGCCGCCGATGAACCCCAGGCAGTCGACGTACAGCTCGCCGGCCAGCCTGCCGCTAGCGCCCGCGACAGTGCCCTCATGGCGCCGCTGCAGAACATCCACGGCCGCAGCCACCTGAGCCTGAACGGCCGCTGGAGCTACATCATCGACCCCTACGAGAACGGCTACTACGATTACCGGCGCCAGGCCTTCGACGCGTCGAAGAGCGGCAAGGGCGGCTTCTACGACGACCGCAAGCCGAAGGACAAGGGCGACTGGGTCGAGTACGACTTCGACCGCGCCCCGACCATGAAGGTCCCGGGCGACTGGAACTCGCAGGCCGAGAAGCTGCAGCTGTACGAAGGCACGGTGTGGCTGCGCCAGGTCTTCGAGGCCGATCCGAAACCCGGCAAGCACTACGTGCTGTACTTCGGCGCGGTAAACTACGAAGCCCACGTCTACCTCAACGGCAAGAAGCTCGGCATGCACAAGGGCGGCTTCACGCCCTTCCAGTTCGACGTCACCGGCCGCCTGGCCAAGGGCCGCAACGTGGTCGTGGTCAAGGCCGACAACACGCGCCGCCAGGACGAGATCCCGACCGTGAACACCGACTGGTGGAACTACGGCGGCATCACGCGCGACGTGCTGCTGGCCGAACTGCCGTCCACCTACATCGCCGACTACAAGCTGCAGCTGGCCAAGGGCAATGCGCGCCGCCTGCAGGGCTTCGTGCAGGTGGCCGGGGCGAAGAAGGCGGGGCAGGTGCAGCTGGCGATTCCGGAAGCCGGGTTCAAGGCCAGCGTGCAGCTGGACGCCAACGGACGCGCCGCGATCGACCTGCCGGTTGGGAAGCTCGACTACTGGTCGCCGCAGCAACCGAAGCTGTACGCGGTCGAACTAAGCGCAGGCGATGACCGGGTGGTGGATCGCATCGGCTTTCGCACCATCGAGACGCGCGGCCAGGACATCCTCCTGAACGGCAAGTCCGTGTTCCTGCGCGGGATCTCGCTGCATGAAGAAAATCCCCTGATCCCGGGCCGCCTGCGCGGCCAGGGCGACATGCGCATGCTGCTGCAATGGGCCAAGGAACTGAACTGCAATTTCGTGCGCCTTGCCCACTATCCGCACAGCGAAGAGATGACCCGCCTGGCCGACGAAATGGGCCTGATGGTATGGGCCGAAGTGCCGGTCTACTGGACCATCTCGTGGACCAATCCGGCGACGCTCGACAACGCCGCCACCCAGCTCGGCGACATGATCGTGCGTGACAAGAACCGCGCCAGCGTCATCGTGTGGTCGGTCGGGAACGAGACCCCGATCAGCGCGCCGCGCAACGCCTTCATGGGCAGCCTGGTGCGCACTGCGCGCTCGCTCGACGACACCCGCCTGGTGGCGGCCGCGCTCGAGATCCACCGCAAGGGCAGGGACATCACGATCGAGGATCCGCTGGCCGAACTGATCGACCTGGCCAGCTTCAACGAGTACGCCGGCTGGTACTGGGCCAGCAATGCCGAGATGCTCGACTTCCGCTTCGACATCCGGCTCGACAAGCCCGTCGTCGTCACCGAGTTCGGCGCCGACGCCCTCGGCGGCTACCACGCCGACGCCGACACGCGCTGGAGCGAGGAATACCAGG
This sequence comes from Massilia sp. IC2-477, assembly GCF_020707265.1. GTDB lineage: Bacteria > Pseudomonadota > Gammaproteobacteria > Burkholderiales > Burkholderiaceae_D > Telluria. Next base: position 73,728 of record NZ_JAJFEQ010000010.1, on the reverse strand, counting down.
ACCGCCTGTACCAGAACCAGTTCAAGATGCTGTCCGGGATTCCCGGCCTGCGCGGCATGACGCCCTGGGTGCTGGCCGACTTCCGCTCGCCGCGGCGCCAGCATCCCTATTTCCAGGACTTCTGGAACCGCAAGGGCCTGATCTCGGACGACGGCAAGAAAAAGCAGGCCTTCTGGACCCTGAAACAGCACTACGACGCGGTACAACGCCGCTACGAAAAGTAAGACCCATCCTAATGCTGGTCGTTTAAGAGCTAACGCCCACGCGGTCAGATCACAGTACGGCAGCCCGCGCAGTTGTTCGTATCACAACGATCACCGCGAGGGCGGGGAACCCGCCTACCTACAATGTTGGTCTCGGACGACGGCAAGAAAAAGCAGGCCTTCTGGACCCTGCAGCAGCACTACGACGCGGTGCAGCGGCGCTACGAACGGTAGGCGCGTTACCCGCAATGGGTAGCGCCGGCACTCCGGCGCTACCCCCGATAGTCGCCATCCATGCATAACTTATTATTATAAGTTTTAGAACATTATCGACTTCAAGTAAACATTTGGAGTAAAAAAGTCAATGCTTTGGCTTTGATTTAGATAAAAAAAAATTATCTTTTTTCACTAACCTTGAGCTCGTTACTTGGCGTATAGTGCGGAAAAACAAGAGTGATACTCACTAAGTTTGTGAGTAACACTTAATTAAATATAAATACAAACACGATGGCGTTGCGGAGGAGACTTCGATATGACGCCCTCGTGATCCAAAACCGAACTACGCGCAATCATGAGTATTGTCGACGTCGATGTCCTGCTCCAGGAAGTGGAGACAGGCATGCCTTGCGGGCCGAACCTGGAGTACGACCCGCTCTTCCTCGAGCTCGAGCAGAACGCCCAGGGCAAGCCCGAAGTCCAGTACGGCGCCACCCTGGTCCCGGCCGTGCCGCCCGAATGGAAGGTGGTCAAGAAGCAGGCCTTCGAGCTGCTCGGCCGTTCGCGCGACCTGCGCGTCGCCATGCTCCTGCTGCGCAGCCTGCTGGCCCTGCACGCGATCCCCGGCTTCGCCGACGGCGTCCAGCTGCTCGAGCGCCTGGTCGACGAGCGCTGGGACAGCGTCCACCCGCAGCTCGACCCGGACGACGACAACGACCCGACCCTGCGCCTCAACTCTATTGCCACGCTGCTGGACGCCGCGTCCATCATCCGCGACCTGAAGGACACCGCCTTCATCCAGCTGCCCAACCTCGGACCGCTGTCGGTGCGCGTGCTCGAGGTGTCGTCCGGCGAGACGCCGCCCCCTGCCGGCCAGTCCGCGATCGCCCAGGCCTCGATCGATGCCGCGCTGCGCGACGTGCGCCCTGAAGCCATGCTGGAAGCCGCGGGCGCCGTCGCCCGCGCCCACGACAGCGTGGAACGCTTGGAGGCCGCGCTGGTGCGCCAGGTCGGCGCCGCCAATGCGATCGACATGGGCATCCTGAAGCGCCAGCTGCGCCGCATGCGCGACGTGCTGGCTCCCCACCTGCCGCAGACGGAGGAGCTTGACCCCATGGCCGACACCCCCGCTTCCGAGGAGCAGGCCGGTGCCCCCGCCGCTGCGCCTTCCTCCGCATCTGCCCCCATCAGCGGCGAGATCAACAGCCGGGCCGACGTGGTGCGCATGCTCGACAAGATCCTGGCCTACTACCAGCGCAACGAACCCTCCAGTCCCGTGCCGATGCTGATCGAGCGCGCCAAGCGGCTGGCACCCAAGAATTTCTTCGAAATCATGGAAGAACTGGCGCCCGAGAGCGTCAACCAGCTGAAGATCCTGCGCGGTCCGGAAGCCGCCTGAGCGGCGATGCCGGCACTGCCTGGATCGTCCAGGTAACAAGCGTGTAGTCCAATCCTGAAGGAGTCAACCGTGGGCAAAGAGAGTAGCCAGAAGTTCATCGCGCGCAACCGTGCGCCGCGTGTGCAGATCGAATACGACGTCGAGGTCTATGGCGCCGAGAAGAAGGTCCAGCTGCCGTTCGTGATGGGCGTGCTGTCCGACCTGTCGGGCCAGCCGGCCGAGCCGCTGGCGCCGGTCGCCGACCGCAAGTTCCTCGACATCGACGTCGACAACTTCGACGAGCGCCTCAAGGCCATGAAGCCGCGCGTCGCGGTGCAGGTGCCGAACACCCTGACCGGCGAGGGCAACCTGGCGGTCGACCTGACTTTCGAGAGCATGGACGACTTCACCCCGGCCGCGATCGCCCGCAAGGTCGAGCCGCTGCGCAAGCTCCTGGAAGCGCGCGGCCAGCTGGCCAACCTGATGACCTACATGGACGGCAAGACCGGCGCCGAAGAACTGATCGGCAAGCTGCTGGCCGAACCCGCCCTGATGCAGGCGCTGACCTCGGCGCCCAAGCCCGCCGACGAATCTGCCGACGCAGCCGCCCAGTAAAGGAGAAGACGATGTCTGAAGCACTCGCAGAAGTACAGCAGGAGTCCGGCACGCTCGAGATGAGCGACTTCGGGGCACTGCTGCAGAAGGAATTCAAGCCGCAATCGGACAAGGCCAAGGAATCGGTCGAAGTCGCGGTGCGCACCTTGGCCGAGCAGGCGCTCAGCGGATCCAACCTGATCTCTGGCGATGTGCTGGCTACCATCCAGAGCCTGATCGCCGCGCTCGACAGGAAGCTCACGGAGCAGATCAACCTGATCATGCACGCCGACGAGTTCCAGAAGCTGGAAGGCGCGTGGCGTGGCCTGCACTACCTGGTGAACAACACCGAAACCGACGAGATGCTCAAGATCCGCGTGATGAACATCTCGAAGAACGACCTGGCCAAGTCGCTCAAGAAGTTCAAGGGCACGGCCTGGGACCAGAGCCCGCTGTTCAAGAAGATGTACGAGGAAGAGTACGGCCAGTTCGGCGGCGAGCCCTTCGGCTCGATCGTGGCCGACTACTACTTCGACAACAGCGCTCCGGACGTCGAGCTCCTGACCTCGATGGCCAAGATCTCGGCCGCCGCCCACGCGCCCCTGATTAGCGGCGCCGCCCCGTCGGTGATGCTGATGGAATCGTGGAACGAGCTGGCCAACCCGCGCGACCTGACCAAGATCTTCCAGACCCCCGAGCACGCCGCCTGGCGCTCGTTCCGCGAGTCCGAGGATTCGCGCTACGTCGGCCTGGCCATGCCGCGCTTCCTGGCGCGCCAGCCTTACGGCGCCAAGACCGACCCGGTGGAGGCCTTCGACTTCGAGGAAGACACCAGCGCGCCCGGCTCGAAGAACTACGCCTGGGCCAACGCGGCCTACGCGATGGCCGTCAACATCAACCGCTCGTTCAAGGAATACGGCTGGTGCTCGCGCATCCGCGGCGTCGAATCGGGCGGCGCGGTCGAAGGCCTGCCGGTGCATGCTTTCCCGACCGACGACGGCGGCGTGGCCATGCAGTGCCCGACCGAGATCGCGATCTCCGACCGGCGCGAAGCGGAACTGGCGGCCAACGGCTTCATGCCGCTGGTGCACAAGAAGAACACCGACTTCGCCGCCTTCATCGGCGCCCAGTCGATGCACAAGCCGGCCGAGTACGACGATCCGGACGCCACCGCCAACGCCAACCTGGCCGCGCGCCTGCCTTACCTGTTCGCCACCTGCCGCTTTGCCCACTACCTGAAGTGCATCGTGCGCGACAAGGTCGGCTCCTTCAAGGAGCGCGCCGACATGCAGCGCTGGCTGCAGTCCTGGATCATCAAGTACGTCGACGGCGACCCGACCAACTCGAGCGAAAGCACCAAGGCGCGCAAGCCGCTGGCCGCCGCCGAAGTGGTGGTCGAGGAAGTCGAGGGCAACCCGGGCTACTACAGCTCCAAGTTCTTCCTGCGTCCGCACTACCAGCTGGAAGGCCTGACGGTGTCCCTGCGCCTGGTGTCGAAGCTGCCATCGGCCAAAGGCTGATTTACCAATTCATGTAGCAACGCGCGGGCAAGCCAGCTTGCCCGTTCACTCACATCGCCGGTACGTCCGGCAAACTAGGGAGAGATGCAATGGCATTAGATATGTTCATCAACATGGGCGAAACCATCAAGGGCGAATCGGCCGACTCCGTGCGCGGCGCAAAGGGCGACATCGACGTCCTGGCCTGGAGCTGGGGCATGTCGCAGTCCGGCACCACCCACATGGGCGGCGGCGGCGGCGCCGGCAAGGCCAACTTCCAGGACGTGAGCTTCACCAAGTACGTCGACGCGTCGAGCAACGCGATCATGACCGCCCTGGCGAAAGGCACCCACCTTCCGAAGGTGCAGCTGCTGGTGCGCAAGTCCGGGGAAGGGCAGCAGGACTACATGCACATCATCATGGAAGAAGTCATGGTGACCTCGCTCTCGACCGGCGGCAGCGGCGGCGAAGACCGCCTGACCGAGAACGTCACCCTGAACTTCGCCAAGGTCACCTTCGGCTACAAGCCGCAGAAGTCGGAAGGTGGCCTGGAGGCGGTCAAGCCATTCGCCTGGGACATCGCCGGCAACGTCGCCGGCACGGCCCAGGACGTCGCCTAAGGCACGCAGGTCCGGCGGCCCGTACGGGCCGCCGTTGTCGTCTTTTTCCAGCTCAGGGATATGCCATGCAAGCGCAAGCGTTGATCAAGGAAGGCAAACCGGCCGAGGCGCTCGCCGCACTGCAGGCCCAGGTCCGCAGCGAACCGTCGAACGCGAAGCATCGCATCTTCCTGTTCCAGCTGCTGTCCGTCATGGGGCAGTGGAGCCGCGCCCTGACCCAGCTGAACGTGGTGGGCGAACTCGATGCCGAAGCCTTGCCGATGGTGCAGACCTACCGCGAGGCGATCCAGTGCGAAGCGCTGCGTACCGAGATTTTTGCCGGCCGCCGCGCACCGCTGATCTTCGGCGAACCACAGGACTGGCTCGCCCCCCTGGTCGAAGCGCTGCGGCTCGACGCCACCGACCCGGTGCATGCCAGTGCACTGCGGGAGCAGGCCTTCGAACAGGCGCCGGCGTCCAGCGGCAGCATCGACGGCGAACGCTTCGCATGGCTGATGGATGCCGACGGGCGCCTGGGCCCGGTGCTGGAAGCCGTGGTCAACGGCCGCTATTTCTGGATTCCGTTCAGCCGCATCGCCCGCATCGAAATCGACCCGCCGAGCGACCTGCGCGATACCGTCTGGACCGCCGCCACCTTCACCTGGACCAACGAGGCCCAGGCCGTCGGCCTGATCCCGACCCGCTACGAGGGCAGCACCGACCTAGAAAGCGACGCGGTCAAGCTGGCGCGCCGGACCGAATGGCAGGATGGGCGCGGCCTGGGCCAGCGGATGTTTGCCAGCGACAGTGCCGACTACGCCCTGATGGACGTGCGCAAGCTGGAGTTCGACCCAGTGGAATCCCATGGCTGAACTGGCGCCGCGCGAACGCCTGCAGCCTTCGCTGCTGGACCGGCTGACCGACGAGGAGCCGGAACAGCAGGTCGAAGCGCGCGAGCGCCGCATCATGTCGATGCGCAGCCTGCGCGAAGGCGTGCTGCGCGACCTGGCGTGGCTGCTCAACACCACCAACCTGTTCTCGGTGAACGCGCATCTGCAAACGCAGCGCCTGCCGCACCTGGCCAATTCCGTCGTCAACTACGGGATGCCCGACATCTCCGGCGCTTCGCTTGCCGGCATGAACACGACCGACCTGGAACGGGCGATCCGCCAGGCGATCTGGGACTTCGAGCCGCGCCTGATCCGCTCCTCGGTGCAGGTCAAGGCCGCCAAGTCCGACAGCATTACCAAGATCACCTTCGAGATCGAAGCCGACATGTGGGCCCAGCCCTATCCGGAACGGCTCTACATCAAGACCGAACTCGACCTGGACCAGGCCCATATCAGCCTGTCCGAATCGGCAGGCAGGCGGCCATGACCAATCCGCGCCTGCTGCGCTACTACAGCCAGGAACTGCAGCACCTGCGCGAGGTCGGGGGCGAGTTCGCCGCCCAGTACCCGAAGATCGCGGGCCGCCTCGGGCTGGAAGGCTTCGACTGCGCCGACCCCTACGTCGAGCGCCTGCTGGAAGGCTTTGCCTTCCTCACCGCGCGGGTGCAGATGAAGATCGACGCCGAGTTCCCGCGCTTTACCCAGCACCTGTCCGAGATCGTCTACCCGCACCTGCTGGCGCCGACGCCCTCGATGGCGATCGTGCAGCTGCAGCCCGACCTCGGCAACCCGGCCCTGAATGCCGGCTACGAAATCCCGCGCGGGAGCAGCCTGCGCAGCGTACTGGGCAAGGACGACGTCACCGCCTGCGAATACCGCAGCGCCCACGACGTGACGCTGTGGCCGGTGGAACTGGTGGAAGCCCGCTTCTTCACCCATGGCGGCAGCATCGCCGGCGTCGAAGCCAGCCTGCCGCCCGGCGTCAAGGCCGGCCTGCGCCTGCGCCTGCGCACCACCAACGGCGCGCCTTTCCATACCCTGGGGCTGGACCGCCTGAACCTGCACCTGCGTGGCGCCGACGACCTGCCGGGACGCATCCTGGAGAAGCTGCTCGGCAGCGTCGAGGGCGTGCTGGTGCTGCCACGCCCGGCAGGGGACGCGCATCCCGGCTGGCACCGCCTGCTGCCGAAGACGGCGCTGCAGCCGCGCGGCTTCCATGAAGACGATGCGCTGCTGCCGAGTGGCCAGCGCAGCTTCCAGGGCTATCGCCTGCTGCAGGAGTATTTCGCGTTTGCCCAGCGCTTCATGTTCGTCGAGGTGAGCGGCTTGGGCCCCGCAGTGCGCGCCTGCGCCGAGCGCGAGCTGGAAATCATCGTCCTGCTCAACCGCGGCGACGCGCGCCTCGAGCAGACCCTGGACGCCAGCCACTTCGCGCTGAACTGCACCCCGGTTGTGAACCTGTTCCAGCGCCGCGCCGACCGCATCAACCTGTCGGGCGAGCAGTACGAGTACCACGTGCTGGTCGACCGCACCCGCCCAATGGACTTCGAGGTGCACGGGGTCGAGAGCGTGACCGGCTACGGCAGCGGCGCCGATGCCGAGCAAAGCTTCCACCCGCTGTACAGCGCGCGCGACCTGCAGTCGTCGATGCCGGAACAGGCGTTCTTCCAGCTGCGGCGCGAACCGCGCGTGGTGTCGCAGCGCCAGCGCGCGCGCGGCCCGCGCTCGTCCTACCTCGGCAGCGAGACCTTCATCGCCATCGTCGATGCGAGCGAGGCGCCGTACCGGCACAGCCTGCGCCAGCTTGGATTGCATGTCTGGTGCACCAACCGCGACCTGCCGCTGTCGATGCCGCTCGGTGTCGGCAAGACTGATTTCATCCTCGATGCCGGCGGCCCGCTGCAGTCGATCCGGGTGCTGGGCGGCCCCAGCCAGCCGCTGCCTTCGTTTGCCGAAGGGCCAATGGCCTGGCGCCTGATCAACCAGCTCTCGCTGAACTACCTGTCGCTGGTCGATAACGATCCGGACGAGGGTGCGCATGCGCTGCGCGAACTGCTGGCGCTGTATTGCCACCCGCTCGATGCGAGCAGCCAGCGCCAGGTCGAGGGTGTGCGCTCGATCGCGGCGAAAGCGGTCACGCGGCGCATGCCCACGCCAGGCCCGATCACCTTCGGACGCGGGCTGGAAATCACCGTCACCATGGACGATGCCGCGTTCGAGGGCGCCGGCGCCTTCGTGCTGGGAGGCGTGTTGAGCCACTTCTTCGCGCAATACGTGTCGATCAACGCATTCACCGAGACCGTGATCCGCACCGTCGGCCGCGGCGAGATCATGCGCTGGCCGGCGAGGGGAGGGGCATGCGCGATCCTCTAGCACTCGAGCGCGAGCTGGTCGAGAAGGCCGAGCGCATGGATTTCTTCCAGATCCTGCGCCTGCTCGAGAATGCCCACCCCGGCAAGCCGCGCATCGGCGCCTCGCTGCGTGCGCGCGACGATGCGGTGCGCTTCGGCCAGGAGCCCTCGCTGGCTTTCGAACCGACCGCGGTGCGCGGCTTCACGCCGGGAAGCAGCGAGGCGCGTGCACGGCTGGCGGTGAACTTCATCGGCCTGCTGGGGCCGAACGGCCCCATGCCGCTGCACCTGACCGAGTATGCGCGCGAGCGCGCCCGCAACCAGGGCGACGGCACACTGGCCGCATTTCTCGACGTCTTCCACCACCGCATCGTCTCGCTGCACTACCGCGCGCGCGCCAGCGCCGAGCCGGCCATCAGCCTCGACCGCCAGGAAGCGGATCGCTTCGGCGACTACGTCGGCAGCCTGTTCGGCATCGGCAGTCCGGCGCTGCGCGGGCGCGACGAGATCGGCGACTTCGCCAAGCTGCATTTCGCCGGCCTGATGGCCAACCAGCGCCGCCCGGCAGCGGGCCTGGTGAGTATCCTGCGCGCCTACTTCAAGCTGCCGGTCGCGCTCGAGCAGTTCGTCGGCCACTGGATGAAGATCCCGCTGGACGGCCAGACCCGGATCGGCATGCAGGAGCGCGGCAACCGGCTCGGCACTTCCGCCGTCCTGGGACGCACGGTGTGGGATTGCCAGCACAAGTTCCGCCTCGTGATCGGCCCGCTCGACTACGAGGACTACGGGCGCATGCTGCCCGGTGGCGACAGCATGGACCGCCTGCTGGCCTGGGTGCGCAACTACGCCGGCCTGGTGCTGGACTGGGATGTGCGCCTGATCCTCAAGCAGCAACAGGTGCCGCGCCTCGCGCTGGGCTCCCGGCGCCTGGGCTGGACCACTTTCCTCGCCAGCGGCCCCGCCGGGCGCGACGCGAATCAACTCTTGATCAACCCGACAGCCTTCGCAGGCTGAACCACGCGAAAGAACCGATCATGGCCGAAATCAGTCGTGTTGCCCTTTTTGGAAAGCTGAACTCCCTGTGCTACCGCGCGATCGAGAGCAGCACCGTGTTCTGCAAGCTGCGCGGCAATCCCTACGTGGAGATGGTCCACTGGGTGCACCAGATCCTGCAGCTGCAGGATTCCGACCTGCACCGCATCATCCGCCACTATGAGCTCGATGGCGCGGTGCTGGCGCGCGACCTGACCGCGGCCCTGGACCGCCTGCCGCGCGGCGCCACCTCGGTCACCGATCTGTCGGCCCAGCTGGAAGAGACGGTGGAGCGGGCCTGGGTGTTCGGCACCCTGCTGTTCGGCGAATCCCAGGTGCGCAGCGGGCACCTGGTGTTCGGCATGCTGAAAACAACCAACCTGCGCAACGCCCTGTACGCGATCAGCCGCCAGTTCGAGCGCGTCAAGCCGGACGACCTGTCTGACCGCTTCGCCACCCTGCTGAAGGATTCGCCGGAAGCGAAGCTGGCGGCCAGCGACGGCTTCCAGGCCGCCGCCCCGGGCGAGGAATCGGGCGCCATCGCCCCGGCCCAGATGGGCAAGCAGGAAGCGCTGAAGAAGTTCACGGTCGACCTGACCGAGCAGGCCAGGTCCGGCAAGATGGACCCGATCGTCGGCCGCGATGACGAGATCCGCCAGATGGTCGACATCCTGATGCGCCGGCGCCAGAACAACCCGATCATGATCGGCGAGGCCGGCGTCGGCAAGACCGCCGTGGTCGAGGGCTTCGCCCAGCGCATCGCACGCGGCGACGTGCCGCCCTCGCTCAAGGACGTCAAGCTGCTGACCCTGGACGTCGGCCTGCTGCAGGCCGGCGCCAGCATGAAGGGCGAATTCGAGCAGCGCCTGCGCTCGGTGATCGACGAGGTGCAGGCCAGCCAGCAACCGATCATCCTGTTCATCGACGAAACCCACACCCTGGTCGGCGCCGGCGGCGCGGCCGGCACCGGCGACGCCGCCAACCTCCTGAAACCAGCGCTGGCACGCGGCACCCTGCGCACCATCGGCGCTACCACCTTTGCCGAGTACAAGAAGCACATCGAGAAGGATCCGGCCCTGACCCGGCGCTTCCAGAGCATCCAGGTAGACGAGCCGAGCGAGGAGCGTGCGATCCTGATGATGCGTGGCGTGGCCTCGACCATGGAAAAGCACCACCAGGTGCAGATTCTCGACGAAGCGCTGGAAGCAGCCGTCAAGCTGTCGCACCGCTACATCCCGGCGCGCCAGCTGCCGGATAAATCGGTCAGCCTGATCGACACCGCCTGCGCCCGCGTGGCCGTCAGCCTGCACGCCACCCCGGCCGAGGTCGACGACAGCCGCAAGCGCATCGAGGCGCTGAAGGTGGAGATGGAGATCATCCGGCGCGAAGGCGCGATCGGCATCGAGACTGGAGCGCGCATGCGCGATGTCGAGACCGCGCTGGTGTCCGAGCAGGACCGCCTGGCCGGCCTGGAGGGGCGCTGGAACGAGGAGCGCGCCCTGGTCGACGAGCTGCTGGGCTTGCGGGCGAAGCTGCGCGACGGTGCGCGACCAGTGGAGGGCACGGGCAGCAAGCTGGAAGCGTCGGCTGACACGGCCCCGGTGACGGACGAGAACGAGCGCGCCGCCCTGAAGGAGCAATTGAAAAGCGTGCAGGCCACACTGAGCGCGCTGCAGGGCGAGAACCCCCTGATCCTGCCGACCGTCGACTATCAGGCGGTGGCGGCGGTGGTGGGCGACTGGACCGGTATCCCGGTGGGCCGCATGGCGCGCAACGAGTTGGAAACCATCCTGAACATCGCCAACACCCTGAGCCAGCGCGTGATTGGCCAGGACCACGCGATGGAGATGATCGCCAAGCGCATCCAGACTTCGCGTGCGGGACTGGACAACCCGAGCAAACCGATCGGCGTGTTCATGCTGGCCGGTACCTCGGGCGTGGGCAAGACCGAGACCGCGCTGGCGCTGGCCGAAGCCCTGTACGGCGGCGAGCAGAACCTCATCACCATCAACATGAGCGAGTTCCAGGAAGCGCACACGGTGTCGACCCTGAAGGGCGCGCCGCCGGGCTACGTCGGCTATGGCGAAGGCGGCGTGCTGACCGAGGCGGCGCGTCGCAAGCCGTATTCGGTGGTGCTGCTCGACGAAGTGGAAAAGGCGCACCCCGACGTGCACGAGATGTTCTTCCAGGTCTTCGACAAGGGCTTCATGGAAGACGGCGAAGGACGCTTCATCGACTTCAAGAACACCCTGATCATCCTGACCACCAATGCCGGCACCGACCTGATTGCGGGTCTGTGCAAGGACCCGGACCTGATGCCCGACCCGGAAGGCATGGCCAAGGCCCTGCGTGCGCCCCTACTGAAGGTGTTCCCGCCGGCGCTGCTGGGGCGCCTGGTGACAATTCCCTACTACCCGCTGTCGGACGAGATGCTCGGTTCGATCGTCAGGCTGCAGCTCAATCGCATCAAGAAGCGGGTCGAGGCGCGCTACAAGATCCCGTTCGAGTACGGCGACGACGTGGTGAAGCTGGTGGTGTCGCGCTGTACCGAGAGCGAATCGGGTGGCCGCATGATCGACGCGATCCTGACCAACACAATGCTGCCGGATATCTCGCGCGAATTCCTGAACCGCATGATTGGGGGCCAGCCGGTCGGCGGCGTCAAGGTCGGCGTCGAGGGCAGCGAGTTCGCATACCGTTTTGATTGACACTCTTTTTTCAACGGACAACGAGGACGATAATCATGCCTTACACACAAGCAGACGTGGCCGCCGCCATTGCGCGTGCCAATGGACAGCAGCTGGCCACCATCAAGGTGGGCGGCCTGAACGGCTTTACAGCCAGCGACCTGGGGCCGTCGCGCACAGTGCAGACGCAGGGCAGCAGCCCGTACAAGAAAGGCACTGGCCATACGTTCTCGCACGTGGCCACCTTCGGCCAGGGCGCGCTCGATCCGAAAATCAAGGCAAGCGCCACGATGGCCAGTGCGATCAAGTCGCAGTGGCAGGACCGCCGTACCGCCATCGCCGCAGCCACCGAGATGATCAATTCGCCGCAAGCCCAGCCGGGTATCGCGTCATTCCTGGGCGGCGGCCCAGCCCCGGCCAACCCGGTCTGGCTGAAGCGTATTCCGCTGGACGATGTCTACTATGGCTATGAAGCCGGGTCGACGACGCCGCGCCTGGTCGAAACCGGCTCCATCAATTTCTGGATCGCCGGGCATTCGCTGTTCATCTACAGCTGCTATCCAGACGGCTTCATTGCCGGCGTCAAGGGCCTGCTCGATCCGACCTTCGACATGCGCGGGCTGTTCGACTAAGACAGAGACATGCCAAACCAGGTTTCCATGGGCGCGATGATGACCTGCACCTTCGGCGTCGCGCCATCTTCGCTGGTGGTGCTCCCGAAGAACAAGGTGCTGTGCGAAGGCCCGCCCGCCGCCAACATCATGGACCACGTCCCGATGGTGAACATCCTGCCCTTCGGGATGTGCAACTCGCCGTCCAACCCGACCGTCGCCGCGGCCACCGCGGCGGCGCTGGGCGTGCTCACGCCAATGCCTTGCGTGCCTGTAACGCCAGCGCCCTGGGTGCCCGGTGCCCCGACGGTCATGATCGCCAACATGCCGGCCCTCGACAACGTCTCCAAGTGCATGTGCAACTGGGGCGGCGTGATCGGCTTCACCAATGCTGGCACCGTCAAGACCATGATTCCCTGAACGAGTATCTGAAGAATGCCGATTGTCCCTACCCAGGCCCAGCGTGAAGTCTCCGTCAAGTCGGCGCTCGCCGACGACGTGCTCCTGTTCCGGAGCATGACCTGCAGCGAAGCGCTGGGACGGATCTATACCTACCGCCTCGATCTGCTGTCGACCAAGGGCGACATCAAGATCGCCGACGTGCTCGGGACCAGCATGACGGTGGTGCTCGAGCTGCCGGATGGCGGTTCGCGCTACTTCAACGGCATCGTCACGCGTTTTGCCTACCGCGGCTGGCGCGACGGCAAGGCCAGCTACGAGGCGGTGCTGCACCCGGCGCTGTGGCTGCTCACGCGTTCCTCCAATTGCCGCATCTTCCAGGACAAGAGTGCGATCGACATCGTCAAGGCGGTATGTGGCGACACCGCCTACGGCGGGCTGATCTCGCTCGACGCCGGCAGCTTGTCCGCCACCCCGGCCGCGCGCACCTACTGCGTCCAGTACCGCGAGAGCGACTTCAACTTCGTCTGCCGCCTGCTGGAAGAAGAGGGCATCTACTTCTACTTCACCCACCAGGACGGCGCCCATACCATGGTGTTGGCGGACAGCTACGGCGCGCACACACCCAGCGAGGGCTATGCCACGGTCCGGTTCCGCGACGAGGAAACGCACCGCGACCCGCTCGAGGAAGCGGTGACCCGTTTCGCGCCCGGCGGCGAGATCCAGTCGAGCGTGTATGCGCTGAATGACTTCGATTTCGAAAAGGCATCGAGCAGCACCAGGGGCGGCCTGCTGGTTAAGGCGACCATCGCCGCCGCCTTTGGCCAGGCCAGCTACGAGCAGTACGACTATCCCGGTCAGTACACGACCAGCAGCGCAGGCAGCGGCTTCGCCCGCGCGCGCATGGAGGCGCTGCACGGCCAGTGTGAGCAGGTCGAGGCCTTCGGCAATGCACGCGGCTTGACGACCGGGGCGCTGTTCACCCTGTCGGAGCACCCGCGCGACGACCAGAACCGCGAGTTCCTGATCACGGCCGCCGAGACCGAGATTGCCGGCATCGGCTACGGCACCGACGGCGCCAACACCAGCACCCAGTTCCGCTGCGCCTTCCAGGCGGTGGGCAAGGAGCACAGCTACCGCGCGCCGCCCACCGCGCGCAAGCCCTTCGTGCAGGGGCCGCAGACGGCCATGGTGGTCGGTAAAGCCGGCGAGGAGATCTGGACCGACAAGTATGGCCGGGTGAAGGTGCAGTTCCACTGGGAGCGCGACGGCAAGGCCAACGAGACCAGCTCGTGCTGGGTGCGCGTGCAGCAGGGCTGGGCCGGCAAGTCCTGGGGCACGATGTTCATTCCGCGCATCGGCATGGAAGTCGTGGTCAGCTTCCTGGAGGGCGATCCGGACCAGCCCCTGATTACCGGATGCGTCTACAACGGCGACAGCATGCCGCCCTACGAGCTGCCGGCCGAGCAGACCAAGTCCACCATCAAGTCGAATTCTTCCAAGGGAGGAGGGGGATTCAATGAGATCCGCTTCGAGGACAAGAAGGACAGCGAAGAGATCTTCGTCCAGGCGGAAAAGGACTTCAAGCGCGTGGTCAAGAACAACGACACCCTGAAGGTGGGCTTCGAGAAGGCGGACAAGGGCGACCAGACCATCCAGATCAAGAACGACCGCAGCCTGGATGTGGGCCATGACCTGACCGAACACGTGGCCAACGACCACAAGCTCACCATCGACAACAACCAGACCGTGAACATTACCGGCGACCAGAAGGTCACGGTGTCGAAGACCATCGTGGTCGAGGCCACCACCTCGATCGAGCTGAAGGTGGGCTCGAGCAGCATCAAGATCGAACCGGCCAAGATCACCATGACGGCGACCCAGATCGCGATCGAGTCCACCGCCAACATGGACATCAAGGCCGGCGCCATGCTGAACGTGAAGTCGACGGCGCCGATGTCGGTCAAGTCGGACGCCATCGTGACGATCGAAGGCGCGCTGGTGAAGATCAACTGAGGCCACCCATGCGCATCCTTTTCTTCCTCGCCGGTCTGCTGATCCATGCGCCTGTCCAGGCCCAGGCGCCGGCGCTTGCCGTGTTGACCCTGGCCGAGCAACCGCTGCGCCTGATCCGCGGCGCCACCGTCTACAAGGCGCCGGCCGGGATCGCCGTGCAGAAGGACGACATCCTGGAAACCGGCGCGGCCGGCGCCCAGGTCGAGGCCGGTGCGGACGCCATCCTGGCGCTCGGTCCGCAGACCCGCGTGCTGCTGCAGGACCTGCCCACCAGCGGCAAGGCCCTCGATGTGGCCTTGCTGGAGGGATGGGCCAAGCTGATGGCGAAGAACGGCAAGCTCGTCACCCCGGGCCTGCAACTCGGGTTCGAGAATGGCTCGGCCATCGTCAAGAGCGGCGGGGAGGGAAGGGACGCCGTGTTTGCCGAGGATGGCGCCCAGCAGGCCGCCAGGGTGGACAAGGGACGCGCCGGCGCGCCGCTCAAACTGTCGGCCGAACAGTACGCCGAAGTCGACCCGGCCAAGCCCCAGCCGGTGGCGGGCAGGCCGCCGCGCCCCTTCATCAGCGCAATGCCGCCGTCCTTCCGCGACCGCCTGGCGCGCGTTCCGAACCTGGCGAACGCCGGCAAGGTAGCCCCCGTGAAGGAGCGCGAGGCTGATTTTGCCGACGTCGAACCCTGGCTGGCGGCCCGGCTGCCCGGGGTCAAACCTTTTGTCGCGCGCCTGCGCCCACGCCTGGCCGATCCCGCTTTCCGCAAGGAGCTCGAGCGGGCCGTCGGCCAGCAGCCGGCCTGGCGCGCCGTACTTTACCCGCCGGCCCGACCGGCTTCCGCCGGCAGCCTGTTCTGAGGCCGCGGTGACCAGGATTTCAGGAGACATGTCATGAAGCTTTCGATCGCCGCCAAGTTCAACCTGGTGTTCGTGTCCATTTTCGCCGTCGGCTTCCTCGCCGCCGGCGTGGTGGCGGACCGCCTGCTCAAGCAGAGCGCCAGGGAAGAGACGCTGCAGAATGCGCGCCTGCTGCTGGAAGCGGCCAAGAGCGTGCGCGGCTACACCGCCACCCAGATCGCGCCGCTGCTGCGCAACCAGATGAAGTTCGAGTTCCACCCGCAGTCGGTGCCCTCGTATTCGGCGGTGGAGAGCCTGAACGCCATCCTCAAGTCCTACCCGGACTTCTCGTACAAGGAGGCGACGCTGAACCCGACCAACCCGCGCGACAAGGCCTCGGACTGGGAAGTCGACGTGGTCAACAAGCTGCGCAGCACGGCCGACATGAAGGAATTCGTGGGCGAGCGCGACACCGCTACCGGCCGCAGCCTGTACATCGCACGGCCGCTGCAGATCAAGGATCCGGTCTGCCTGGGCTGCCACACCACCGCGGCGGAGGCCCCCAAGACCATGGTCGACATCTACGGCCCGAACAACGGCTTCGGCTGGAAGCTGAACGAGATCGTCGGCGCCCAGGTGATCTCGGTGCCGATGACCGTGCCGCTGGCGCGCGCCGACCAGATCTTCAAGACCTTCATGGCGTCGCTGTTCGGCGTGTTCCTGGTGGTGTTCGTGGCCCTGAACGTGATGGTGCACCTGTTCGTCACGCGCCGCATCAAGCACCTCGCCGCGGTGGCCGATGAAGTCAGCATGGGCAAGTTCGAGGCCCAGGAATTCGAAGTCAAGGGTAATGACGAGATCAGCGGCCTGGGACGGTCGTTCAACCGCATGCGCACCAGCCTGGCGAGCGCATTGAAGATGCTGGAAGAGTAAAAGCTTGATGATCGAACGAATCGGGAAATACCGCATCGACGGGGTGCTCGGGACCGGCGCCATGGGCGTGGTCTACAAGGCCTACGACGCCAACATCGCGCGCACGGTCGCGCTCAAGACGATCCGCCGCGAGCTGCTCGACGGCCTGCAGGAAAGCGAACTGGTGGCGCGCTTCAAGAACGAGGCCCAGGCCTCGGGTCGCCTGGTGCATCCGAACATCGTCGCCGTGTACGACTTCGGCGAGGTCGACGATGCGACCTACATCGCGATGGAGTACGTGGACGGCACACCGCTCAGCGCCTTTCTGGCGAAAGAGACGGCGATGGACCCGACCGCCAGCGTGAACTGCATCTCGCAGCTGCTGCGCGCGCTCGACTACGCGCATGCGCGCGGCGTGGTCCACCGCGACATCAAGCCGGCCAATGTGCTGGTCACGGCCGACGCCCAGGTCAAAATCACCGACTTCGGCATCGCCAAGATCGAATCCTCGACCCTGACCCAGGTCGGCGCCGTGATTGGCACGCCCAGCTACATGTCGCCGGAACAGTTCAAGGGCGAGCTGGTGGATGGCCGCTCCGACCTGTTCGCGGTCGGGATCGTGCTGTACCAGATGCTGACCGGCAGCCGTCCCTTTACCGGCGCGGCTTCCGCCGTCATGCACCAGATCCTGCACGAAGACCCGGTCCCGCCCAGCGTGCGCAAACCCGGCCTGCACCCGGTCTTCGATGCGGTGCTGCTCAAAGCCATGGCCAAGCGCATGGACGAGCGCTATCCGACCGCGCAGGCCTTCCTGCAGGCGCTCACGGACGCTCAGCTCCAGCACAACGGCGGCCTGCCGCCCACCGAGGAAGACAACGAGCGCACCGTGTTGGCCTTCCAGCCGCCGCCACGCCCGGCCGAGCCGGTGCGCCCGGCCAGCCCGTCGCAGCATGGTGCGGCGCCGGCCCAGGCGTCGACGCACGGTTCGAACCTGACGGCCAGCGCCCCGGAATGGCTCTTGGGGCTGGCGCCCGACCTGCAGGTGGCGTTGTCGACCCAGATCGGGCCGGTGGCCAAGCTTGTGCTGAAGAACACGGCGCGCGAGGCACTCGACCTGGACGATTTGTGCGCGCGCCTGCTGCCGCACATCGGCTCGGACGCGGGGCGGGCGCAGTTCCAGGATGCCGTCAGGGAGATCAAGAAGAAGCACGGCCTGTCGACCCTGTCGACCATGGGCGCGCGCACGGGAATCCAGCTCAGCGCGACTCAGCTGACCCAGATGACCGGTATGCCGACCCTGCTGCAGCTCAGTCCCGAATTAATGGAAGCTGCCCAGCAGAAGCTTGCCGTGTATGTCGGACCGATCGCCAAGATCCTGGCCAAGCGCGCGTCGAAAATGACCGGCAATGCGGACGAGTTCTACCGCCTGCTGGCCGATAACCTCCCCGATCCGCAGGACCGTGCGCGCTTCTTGCGCGAGGTCGCGGGGGCATGAATACAGAGGTCCCATGTCTCTTACGCTGAGTGTCCACACCTACCGCGATGCCGCACCAAGCCAGCCGCTGTTCCGGCGCTTCGACCGTCTCGGCGGCGCGCTCGGGCGTTCAGTCGGCAATGAGCTGGTGCTGGACGATCCGGGCAAGTACATCTCGCGCGTGCATGCGCGCATCGAGTTTCGCGACGGCGCCTATTGCCTGGTCGACGTGGGCAGCAATCCGAGCCTGGTGAACGAGCGCCCGGTCGGGCCGGGCCGCCACGTGGCGCTGGCCGATGGCGACCGCATCACCATTGGCGACTACCAGCTGGTGGCAAGCGTGGTCACCGAGGCCGTGCCGACCCTGCCGCCGTCGCCGCTGCAGGACATCACCGCGGCGGCGCCAAGCGCCCCGGCGCTGCCGGCCAATCCGGACGATTCGCTGGCCGGCGCAGGCATCCTCAATGTCGGCGGCGATCCCCTGAATCCCAGCTTCGATCCGCTCGGCCTGAACCTGTTCGGCAGCGCGCCCACGCCGGCGCCGATCGAGCCGGCCTGGCGCGGCGCCGAGAGCGACCACGTGCCGCCCGAGCTGGCGCCGTTCCCGGCGGCCGCGCTGCCGTCGGCGCCTATGGCGCCACCGCCAACGCCTGCAGCAGCGGCCGGGCCGATGGCGATCCCGGACGACTACGACCCGCTGGCGGACTTCCTGCCGCCGCGAGTGCAGGCGACTCCTGCGCCGACACCTGCGCCGATCATGCCGCCGCCTCCGCCGACACCGGCGCCGGTCGAGGCGACCGCCATCGCGCCGCCCGCACCGCCACCGCCACCGGCAGTGCCGACGCCCGCGCCGCCACGCAGCAGGAACGCAGCCGACGACCCCGTGATCGCCGCCCTGATGCGCGGCCTGGGCCTGGAAGAGCTGAACACGCGCCGCAGTGCCGAGGAGATCGCCGAGCTGGCAGGCAGCATGCTGCGCGAAGCAACCGCCGGCACCATGGGGGTGCTGATGGGACGCGCGATGACCAAGCGCGAAAGCCGCCTGGACATGACGATGATCTCCTCGCAGGCGAACAATCCCCTGAAGTTCTTCCCCGACGCCGACAGCGCGCTGACGCAGATGGTGAACGGCAGCATGCCGGGCTATATGCCGGCGCCGCGCGCCTTTGCCAATGCATTCGACGACCTGAAGGCGCACGAGCTGGCGATCATGGCCGGCATGCGCGCCGCCCTGGCGGGTGTCCTGAAGCGCTTCGACCCGGCCGCCATCGAGGCGCGCCTGGATGTGCCGAGCGTGATGGACAAGATGCTGTCGTCGAACCGCAAGGCCAAGATGTGGGACCGAATGGTCGAGCTGTACACCGAGATGGCACGCGAAGCCGACAGCGATTTTCACCGCCTGTTCGGCGAAGCCTTCGCCGCGGCCTATGAAGAACAGGTCCAGCTGCTGCGCCAGGCGCGGCGCTGACAACCAACACATAACAAGAACGGAAGCTTATGTCCTGGAATAGCAAAGTCATCTGGTCGGAAGGCATGCTGCTGCAGCCGCAGCACCTGCAGCAGCACGACCGCTACCTGCACAACACCCTCGAGAACCGCGTCGTCGGCCTGCGTCCTTATGCCTGGGGCTTTACCCGGCTGGCGATCGACGAACAGCTGCTGGCCCAGGGCAAGCTGGCCCTGCTGGCGTGTTCCGGCGTGCTCCCCGACGGCACCACCTTCAACCTGCCGCAGGACGATGCGCTGCCGGCGCCGCTCGACATCCCCGAGGATGCGCGCGATGCGCTGGTGGTGCTGGCGCTGCCGCTGCGGCGCCAGGGCATCGTCGAGACCGACGGCAACACCGGGCCGGACAACTTTGCGCGCCACCGCCCGGTGGACTACGAGGCGATGGACAGCAATGGCCTGGATAACAGCGCCCTGATGCAGGTCGGCAGCCTGCGCCTGCGGGTATCCCTGGAGAAGGACGCGGCGAATGCCTACGCCACGCTGGGCATTGGCCGCGTGGTCGAGCGCCGTCCGGACAACCGGGTAGTGCTCGATCCTGCCTACTGCCCGCCGTGCATGGACTTCCGCGCCGCGCCGCGCTTATCAAGCTTCGCCGATGAACTGGTGGGCCTCCTGAACCAGCGCGCCCAGGCCTTGGCCGGGCGCCTGAGCCAGCCCGGCGTGGCCGGCGCCGCGGAGATCGTGGATTTCCTGATGCTGCAGCTGCTCAACCGCAGCACGCCGCTGTTCGCCCACCTGGCCGGCGCCACCGGCATCCATCCGGAACGCCTGTACGGCGAACTGGCCCAGCTGGCCGGCGAGCTGGCGACATTCAGCCGGCCCGACAAGCGCGCCACGCCGTATCCGGTGTATCGCCACGAGCGCCTGAGCGAGAGCTTCGCGCCGCTGATCGAGGACGTGCGCGCCGCGCTGTCGATGGTGGTCGACACGCGCGCCCTGGCCCTCACGCTGGAAGAGCGCCAGTTCGGCATCCGGGTGGCGGTGCTGCCCGATCCGGAGCTGCTGCGCTCCGCGACCTTCGTGCTCGCGGTGAATGCGCACATGCCGCCTGAAGCGGTGCGCAGCGGTTTCCCGGCCATGGTCAAGATCGGCTCGATCGAGAAGATCCGCGACCTGGTCAACCTGCAGCTGCCGGGCGTGGCCCTGCGCGCGCTGCCGGTGGCGCCGCGCCAGCTGCCCTTCCACGCGGGCTACACCTATTTTGAACTCGACAAGACGGGCGAGAACTGGAAGATGCTGAACAATTCCGTCGGCTTCGCGATGCACATCCCGAACGAGTACCCAGGCCTGCAGATGGAATTCTGGGCGATCCGCAAATAAGGCCGTGAAGGACCGACCGTGAGCGCCGAACAACCGAGCAATCCGATGCAGGACCCCGACCGCACCATGCTGATGCCGGCGCCGGGCGGGCGCCGCACGCCGTCCGCCAGCCCCGCGCCGACAGCGGCGCCGCCGCGCGCTGGGGCTCTTGGTCCAGCCACGCTGCACGGCGAGGGCCTCAATCCCCTGGTGCGCGCCGCCAATCCGCTGCTCGACCTGGTGACGCCGCTGCGCAGCATGGCCTCGCACCCGGACGTCGAGAGCCTGCGCATGCAGCTGGTGCAGGCCATCAAGGCCTTCGAGGCCCAGGCCAGGGCGGTCCAGGTCCAGCACGACCAGATCGCCGCCGCGCGCTACGCACTGTGCACGCTGCTGGACGAGACCATCTCGTCCACGCCCTGGGGCGGCGGCGGGGTCTGGGCCAGCCGCAGCCTGCTGGTGGCCTTCCACAACGAAGCCTTCGGCGGCGAGAAGTTCTTCCTGATCCTGCAGAAGCTGTCGCAAGACCCCAAGAACAACCTGCCGGCGCTGGAACTGATGTACCTGTGCCTCGCGCTCGGCCTGGAAGGGCGCTACCGCGTGATCGACAACGGCCGCTCGCAGCTCGAACAGCTGCGCGAGCGCCTGCAGCAGCTGATCGCCCAGCAGCATGCCCCCGTGGAATCGGAACTGTCGGTGCGCTGGAAGGGCGCCAGCGGCAAGGGCGAGCCGCTGTGGCGCATGGTGCCGGTGTGGATTCTCGCTGCCGTCGCCGCCGGCCTGCTGGTGCTGCTGCACATGCTCTTCGGCTACCGCCTCGGCAACGCCTCCGACCCGGTCTTCGCCAGCCTGTTGTCGCTCAAGACCGCGCAGGCGCCCATTCCTCAAGCTTCGCCGCCGAAACCGGGACCGGCGCGCATCGCCGGCTTCCTGGCGCGGGAAGTGGAGCAGAAGCTGGTGACGGTGGTCGAAACCGCCGACCGCTCGGTCGTGACCCTGCGCGGCGACGGCGTGTTTAGCCCGGGCAGCGGCGAGGTCTCCGGTGCCTACCTGACGCTGCTGGCGCGCATCGGCGAAGCCTTGAAGGCGGTGCCGGGCAAGGTGGTCGTCGTGGGCCATACCGACAACACACGGCCGGGCATCTCCGCCCACTTCCCGTCGAACTACGAGTTGTCCAAGGCCCGTGCGCATTCGGTACGCGACCTGCTGGCCGAGCGCGCCGGTCCGGAGGAGCGCTATAGCGTCGAGGGGAGGGGCGACACCGAACCGCTGGCGAGCAACGACAGCCCCGCCAACCGCGCCAGAAACCGCCGCGTCGAGATCACCCTCCTGACGCCGGCGACGGCGCCATGAAAAACTGACGGTAACCGCAATGAAAAAGTTCTTCAAGTGGCTGGTCAAGCCCCCGGTCCTGGCCTTCCTGGGCGTGCTGCTGCTGTCGCTCGTCATCTGGTTCGAAGCGCCGCTGCTGTCCTTCGACGGCAGCGCGCCCTTCGCTTCGGATAGCGTGCGCTGGACCTTCATCGCCGTGCTCATCCTGGCCTGGGCCGCCTGGTTCGGCTGGCGCAAGCTGCAGGCCCACCTGGCCAACCGGCGCCTGATGAAGAGCATGGCGGGCGAAGACGTCCCTGCCGCGGCGCCCGTGCCGGAAGAGGGCGCGCTCGAGGTGGCCCAGCTGAACAAACGCATGCAGGAAGCGATCGCCATCCTGCGCAAGAGCAAGGGCAAGGACGGCAGCAGGGGCGGCCTGTACCAACTGCCCTGGTACATGTTCATTGGCGCGCCCGGCTCCGGCAAGACAACGGCGCTGACCCATTCGGGCCTGAAGTTCCCGCTGGCGGACACCCTGGGCAAGGGCGGCGTCAAGGGCGTCGGCGGCACCCGCAACTGCGACTGGTGGTTCACCGACGAAGCCGTGCTGCTGGATACCGCCGGCCGCTACACGACCCAGGACAGCCATTCCGAGGCGGACAAGGCCGCGTGGACCGGCTTCCTGCAGCTGCTGCGCAAGCACCGCCGGCGCCGTCCCATCAATGGCGTGATCGTCACGCTGTCGGTATCCGACCTGCTGCAGGGCGACGATATCTGGCGCGCATCGACCGCCGCCGCGGTCCGCGAACGCATCAAGGAACTGCACGAACAGCTGGGCGTACGCTTCCCGGTGTACGTGCTGGTGACGAAGTGCGACCTGCTGGCCGGCTTCGTCGAGTACTTCGACAGCCTGGGGCGCCAGGAGCGGGCCCAGGTCTGGGGCACGACCTTCGCGCTAGCCAAGGAAGAGGGAACGGACGCGGCCCTGGCCGCTTTCCCCGAGGAGTTCCGCCTGCTGGAACAGCGCCTGCAGGAGCGCGTGCTGGCGCGCATGCAGCAGGAACGCGATCCGTACAAGCGCGCCCTGGTCTACAGCTTCCCGCAGCAGTTCGCGGGCCTGGGCGAGGTGCTGGGCCGCTTCCTGAACGACGTGTTCGCATCCAGCCGGTACGAAGCCCAGGCCCTGCTGCGCGGCGTCTATTTCAGCAGCGGCACCCAGGAGGGCAGCCCGCTCGACCGCGTGATGAGCGCAATGGCCGCCTCCTTCGGCCTGGACCGCCAGGCGGTGCCCGCCAACGGCGCCACTGGACGCAGCTACTTCATCACCCGGCTGCTGCAGGAGGTGATCTTCCCGGAGGCCGAGCTGGCCGGCGTGAACCACAAGCTGGAACAGCGCCGCCGCCTGCTGCAATGGGGCGCCGTGGCGGGCATCTCGGTGCTGTTCGTGCTTGCCACGGGCGGCATGGTCACCAGCTACCTGCGCAACCAGGCTTACGTGGCCGACATGGCGGAACGCTCCGCCGCGATTGCGAAACAGGTGGCGGCACTCCCTCCGCAGGCGTCGCCGATCGAGCTGCTGCCGGTGCTGGACGCCGCGCGTACCCTGCCGGGCGGCTACGAAGACCGCGACAAGAGCGTGCCGCTTTTGAGTCGCTTCGGCCTGTACCAGGGCGACAAGCTCGGCGAAGCCGCCCGCATCGCCTACCGCAAGCTGCTGCAGGACACGCTGCTGCCGCGCCTGCAGCAGCGCATGGAAGCCCAGTTGCGCCGCAGCGACGCCAACAACGCCGAGTACCTGTACGAGGTGCTGCGCGTGTACCTGATGCTGGGCGACCCCAGGCACTTCGACGCCGAATCGATCGCCGCCTGGGCCGCGCTCGACGACGAACGCAACCTGAAGGGCGCCAGCGAGGAACAGCGGGTGTCCCTGGCCGAGCACGAGCTCGCGCTGATGGAAAACTTCAGGCACGGACAGGCGATGCCCGAGCTCGACCAGTCGCTGATCGCCGACACCCGCCTGGCGCTGGCGCGCATGCCGCTGCAGCAGCGCGTCTACAACCGCATCAAGCGCCAGCTGATGCGCGAGAAGCTGCCCGAGTTCAGCCCCGCCAGCGCAGGCGGACGCGAAGCCGCCACCGTGTTCGTGCGCAAGAGCGGCGAACCGATCACGCGCGGCGTGAATGGCATGTTCTCGGTGGCCGGCTATGCCAAGTTCCTGGAAGCGAGCGACGAAGCGGTGGCCGACGTCGAAAAGGAGCGCTGGGTGCTGGCGCAGCAGGAAGCGTCCCAGGCCGACAACGAGGACCAGGTGCGCGCCGCAGTCATGCAGCTCTACTACGACGAGTACATCGCCCAGTGGGACGCGCTTCTCAATGACGTCACCGTGCGCTCCTTCGACAACCTGGAGCAGGGCGCCCGCATCACGAACCTGCTCGCCGGCGCAGATTCGCCGCTGCGTAAATTCCTGGTTGCGGCCGGCAAGGAGACGACGCTCGGCACGACCCAGGCGCCCAAGCTCCCATCGGCCGCGGCCAAGGTCATGGGCAAGCTGAACGCCTACAAGAAGAAGCTGGAAAGTGCGATGGGCAGCGCGCCTGACGCGAACGCCGCGGCGGGCAAGGACGTCAATCCGGTCGACGCCCACTTCGAGGACCTGCACCGCATGACCACCGGTACGCCACCGCCGCTGGACCAGAAGCTGGCGATGCTGAAGGACGTCGCCATCTACATGGACAGCGCCGCCAGCGCCAAGCGCACCGGCACGCCGCCACCGCCGGGCGACGCGCTGGCCAAGGTCAAGCTGGAAGCCGACGGCGCTCCGGCACCGTTGAGCGGCATGCTGAAGTCGATCGACAGCGGCGGCGCCGGCCTGACCTCGGGCAGCGAGCGCGAGCGCCTGAACACGCTGTGGACCGCGGGCCCTGCCCAGTTCTGCCGCCAGGCCGTGGCCGGGCGCTATCCGGTTGTCCGCGCTTCAAACCAGGACGTTACCGCCGACGACTTCGGCCGCATGTTCGCCCCGGGCGGCCTGATCGACGACTTCTTCCAGAAGAACCTGGCGCAGTACGTCGACATGGGCGGTGCCCGCTGGAGCTGGCGCGCCACCGCCAATGACGGCTCGCTCGGCATCCCGCAGGGAACGCTCGACGAATTCCAGCGCGCCGCCCGCATCCGCGACGCCTTCTTCGCCAACGGCGGACGCCAGGCCTCGATGCGCTTCGACCTGAAGCCGGTGTCGCTCGACCCGAACATCGCCAAGCTGGTGCTCGATATCGATGGGCAGGTGTTGACCGCTGCGCCGAATGCGCTGGCGCCGGCTTCGTTCCAGCTCCCGAGCGGAAAGGGCAGTGGTCAGGTAAAGCTGGAGGTGACGCCCTCCAGCGCGCGTTCGAGCCTGCAAACCGAAGGTCCGTGGGCCTGGTTCCGCATGCTCGACAAGGCGGCTGTGGAGCCGACCCCGCAGGGGGAGCGCTATAAGGTCACCTTCGATGCCGACGGCCGCAAGGCCGGGCTGGAGCTAACCGCGAACAGCGTCGTCAACCCGTTCCGCCGTGCGGTGCTGGAACAGTTCCGCTGCGTGGACAAGCTGTGACGGGCTACTTCGGCAAGGTCAGTACGCATGGGGATTTCGTCAGCCGGCGCTTGCCGCAGCATCTGGTGCAGGCCTGGGATGGGTGGCTGCAGGAATGCATGCAGGCCAGCCAGGATAAACTGGGCGCTGCCTGGCTGGAGCGCTATCTCACCAGTCCGGTGTGGCGTTTTGCGATCGCGCCCGGGGTACTGGGGGCGGAGGGACTTGGCGGGGTCATGATGCCGAGCGTGGACCGGGTAGGCCGTTATTTTCCCCTCATGCTGGGAGCACCTGGAGCGCCTCCCTTGCTGGATTGGTTCAATGACCAGGCCGCGTGGTATGACGCGCTCGAAGATCTGGCGCGGGAGTCGCTGGACCCCACGTTCACCCTGGAGCGCCTGGAAAGTGTTCCGGAGCCGGCACTCGCGATTACTTCTCCGGCTAGCTCGGGACTGGCGTGGCGCTTGCCCCTCGATAAAGAGGTGATCGCCCCGATTGCGAATGTCGCGTTGCAGGGGCACAGCCTCTGGTGGTCGGAGGGAGGGCCTTCTGTCGAGGCCTCCATGCTGGTATGCCGGGGAATGCCGCCAGCACAGGCATTTGCCGCCATGCTCGACGGGCGCTGGACGGCGTCGAACTGGCGGCTGTCAGAAGCCTGACGGTTTGCTGCTGAACCGGAAGGTGGTCGTACTGTGCAGCGGTGCATGCGGCCGGACGACTGTCGTGGGAAATGCAGGGATATTCGGGCTGTTGGGGAAGTGCTGCGTTTCCAGCGCCAATCCGCCACCCTTTTGCAAGGGGCGTCCCTCGGTGTCGCGCATGTTGCCGTTCCATCCATTGGCGGAAAAGACGACGAGGCCCGGTTCCGATGTGAATACTTCCAGGACGCGGCCCGACACCGGATCCTTCAGAGTCGCTGCGTGCTTCCCGTTCAGGACAAACGTGTGATCCAGTCCATTATTCGTCTTGATGACCTCTTCACTCGAGTTGGCGATTGAGCCCAGGTTGCGGCCGGTGCGCACATCCATCGCGCCGGCAACAGGAGCGATCTGTCCGGTCGGCACACGCTTGGTGTCCGTCGGCAGCCACTTGTCCGCATTCACCTGCAGGACCTGCCCATAGACGTCCGGCGCGTCGGAGAGATTGAAGAACGCGTGATGGGTGAGGTTGATGACCGTTGGCTTGTCCGTCGTCGCGGTGTAGTCGATACGCAGGTCCGAGTCCACGACGCGAAACTCGGCTTTCACCTGCAACTTGCCCGGGAAGCCGTTCTCCCCATCGGGGCTGGTCAGGGATAGATCGACGCCGCACTCAGCGGCGGATGAAGTCCACAGCCGGCTGCCGAATCCGCCCGGCCCTCCGTGGACTGTCAGGCCATCCGGCCGCGTAACGAGGTCGTAACGCTTTCCGTCGAGCGTGAATCCGCCGTTGTTGATCCGTCCCGCAAACCGCCCAATGATCTTCGAGAACGTCGCATTACTCTCATAGTCGGACAGCTTTTCGAGGTTGCGTACGACGTTCCGGACCTTGCCCTCGCGATCGGGCACTTTAATGGCGTGGATGATCCCGCCATAGTCCAGGATCGTGGCTTCGATACGCGCGTTGCGGACGGTATAGGCGGTAACGGTTTCGCCGGAAGACAGTACGCCGAAAGGGCGGGATTCGACACTGCAGTTCGACACCGATGACGGAGGGCTTGCGCAAGCCGCCAGTGTGGTGGCAAGGAGAAGCGCACACGCTGTTTTCGTTTTAATACCCATCTGCCAATGCTAACACCGCCGTGATGTTATCCCGGCTTCCGTGCGACTTGGCGAGCGCCACCAGCTCCTCGCAGCAGGCATCCAGCGACTGCGCCGACGCCCGCTCCAGGACCGCCGCGATCGCGCCGTGCGGCGTATTCCCATAGAGCCCGTCACTGCACAGCAGGTACAGATCCCCGCGTTTCACCTCGCAGACCTTGACGTCGGGCGCCACGGCCGCCGTCGGCCCGATCGCCTGCAGCAGCAGGTTGCGCGGCGGCAGGTCGTCGCACACGCCGGCTTCCAGGGCCTGCTGGTACAAGGTCTGGTCGCGCGTCAAGATGGCCAGCTCGCCGGCGCGGTAGCGGTAGATGCGGCTGTCGCCCACATGGAAGATGGCTAGCGGCCCGTCCGGCATCCACTGCCAGAAGCCGCTCAGGGTGGTGCCCATGCCGGCGCCTTCGCCGTGGCCGTTGCGAAGGTTGGCCCCATAGACTTCGTCGTTGGCATGATCGACCGCCTGGTGCACGGCCAGCACGGCGCACATGTGTTCGTCCTGCCAGGTGGCGTCGGGGTCGAGCATCGTCCCGTGGGCGGGGAGGGCGCAGCGGAAGGGATCGGCGCTGCGCAGCGAGGCGCGCAGGGAGTCGAGGGCCAGGTGGGCGGCGACTTCTCCGCCGTCGTGGCCGCCCATGCCGTCGGCCACCGCGACGATGCGCAGCTCGGGATCGATCAGGAAGTTGTCCTCGTTCGACTGGCGCACCAGGCCGACGTCTGTGAGTCCGTAGGCCGAGCCGAAGGCGAGGCGGTGATAGATGCTCGGGGTGAGCTGGGTCCAGGTACTCATCGGCTGGTCTTGTCGTTGTATGCCAAAGTGAATGACGTCATCCTGACTCAAGGTAGTCGCATGACGCCGCTGACGGTGAAGCGGATTTCGCCGGGCCGCTCGCCCGGTGCGGTCTCGATGCGCAGGTCGCACAAGCCCTGTTGGTGGCTGCCGGCGACCAGGGAGGCGACAGCGTTCACCAATTGCGACTGCTGCGCGGCGCCCAGCCTTGCTGCACCGACGGGCGGCCCGAAGTAGTGGTCGAGCATGGCGCCGAAGTCGCGCCGGGTGGTCACGCAGTACACCGGGCGCGCATCCGGGAACATGGCGGCGATGCTGCCGCCGGTCCTGGCCTGCTCGGGATCGACGCAGGCAACGTAGACGCCGTTGTCGTTGCGCGCCACCGGCAGCCATTGCTGGCGCTCTGCGATCGCGCGGTCCATCAGGCCGATCAGCTCCGTGGGCACGCGCCGTTCCGGGTGGTGGCTGAGGTAGGGCACGGCGAAGTGGTCGGCCAGCGCCCGTCCGACCACCGGGAGCTTGAGGCGGAAGTCGTCGATCAGGACGTCTTCGATGTCCTGGCCGCTGGCGCGCGCGTGCTGCAGCGCCTGTTCGACCTGGCCGCGCGGCAGCACCGTGTCGCGGATGGCGCCGGCGAAGCCGCCGCGCTCGCGCACTTCTTCCTGGCTGCGCTGGGCAAAGGCCACCGCCAGCGTTTCGCACAGCGAGCTTGCGCCTTCGACCACGGTGGCGGAAAACGCGCCGCCGAGCAGGTTGTTAATCAGCTGGAAGACGCCGATGACCTGGTCCGCATGGAGGATCGGGATCACCAGCATCTCGCGCGTGCGGTAGCCGGTGCGGCGGTCGACGCCGCGCTGGAAGCGCAGGTCGGGCGCGTAGCGGTGCAGTTCGTCCTCGTCGTAGACGTCGTGCAGGTTCAGGGTGCGGCGCGACAGGGCGGCGTAGCCGGCCACGCTCAGCGCGTTGATCGGCAGGCGCAGCTGGCGGAACGAAGACAGGCCGGTCTTGACCTTCGAGACCAGACTGGCCTTGTCCTCGCCGACCACGTAGATGCTCAGGCGGTCGGCGCCGAACAGGCTGCAGATGCCGCCCGAGACGTCGAGCATGATCTCGTCGATGTGGGCGGTAGCGTGGATCTGGGTCGTCAGCTGCTGCAGCTGGCGGAAGAACGCGCTGCGCCTGCCGGGATCCGTTTCCCAGGCCTGGGCGCTCATGAGGCCACGCGCGGCGCCAGCACCGTGGCGTCGGGGTCGCCGTCCAGCGCGGCAGCAGAGGCCAGGTTCCACACCGGTGCCGGCGGCGGCGGCGCCGCCTGCGAGAGGCTGTCGCCGTTCAGTGCACGCTGCAGGTCGTCGCGGAAGGCAAAGGCAGTGGGGTAGCGGTCTTCCGGCCGCTTGGCCAGGGCACGCATGACGATGCGGTCGAAAGCGGGACTCAGGAGCGGATTGAGCACGCTGGGCGGCACCGGCTGGTCGTACAGGATCTTCTGCTGGACGGCGAACACGCCGCTGCCGCGGAACGGACGCTCGCTGGTGAGGAACTGGTACAGGATGATCCCGGCCGCGAACAGGTCGGACTGCGGGCCGACATGCTGGCCGGTGATCTGCTCGGGCGACATGAAGCTGGGCGTGCCGACCATACCGGCATCGGTCTGGTCGACGTTGACGGCGGCCATGCGCGCCACGCCAAAGTCGGTCAGTTTCACGCGCAGGTCGTGGCTCAGCATGACGTTGGCCGGCTTGACGTCGCGGTGGATCACGCCATGCTGGTGGGCGTAGCCGAGGGCCGCCAGGAGCTCGCACATCATGCGCACCGCATCCTCAAGCGTGAAATCGAGGTGGAAGTCCTGGGTCATGTCGAAGTAGGCGGCCAGCTCTTCGCCGCGCACCAGTTCCATCACCATGTAGGCGACGCCGTTCTCTTCGCCGAAGTCGTAGAGCGTGACGATGTGCGGGTGGTTCAGGCGCGCGACCGCCTGCGCCTCCTGGATGAAGCGCGCCGAATAGGAGGCGCGCAGCTCGCTGTCGGCCAGCGCCGCGGTGGAGATTACCTTGATCGCCACTTGCCGGTCCAGGCGCGGGTCGCGTCCTTCATACACCAGTCCCATGGCGCCGCGCCCGAGTACCCGCACTACCTGGTATCTGCCAAACTGGGTCGGTTCGTTCATGGACTGAAGGACGAGAAGCTTGCAATGGAGATAACGCGAGTGTAAATCAATCATCCCTGCTTGACGCCGCGGCAGGCCAAAAAATCGTTCGAAATGACACATTTTTGCCAAGGCGCGGCGCGGTTTATACTGGCGCCATGAACCAGACCCGCTGCAGCTGGGCCAACATGGCCAACCCCCGCTACATCGCCTACCACGACCATGAGTGGGGCGTGCCCTGCCACGACGAGACCACTCTGTTCGAGATGCTCAACCTCGAAGGCGCCCAGGCCGGCCTGTCGTGGGAGACCATCCTGAACAAGCGCGACAACTACCGCGTGGTCTTCGACGGCTGGGATGCGGAAAAAATCGCCCGCTACGACGACGCGAAGGTGGCCGAACTGCTGGCCAATCCCGGCATCGTGCGCAACCGCCTGAAGGTGGCGGCCGCCATCACCAACGCGAAAGCTTACCTGGCGATGCGCGAGCAGGGCCACACGCTGGATGCCTACCTGTGGGGCTGGGTCGACGGCAAGCCGATCGTCAGCAGCTGGCCGGACGGCGTGCGCCCCGCCAAGACCGAGCTATCCGACCGCATCTCGAAAGACCTGGCGAAGTGCGGCTTCAAGTTCGTCGGCTCGACCATCATTTACGCCTACTTGCAGGGGATCGGCGTGGTGAACGATCACGACAAGGCCTGCTTCTGCTACGCAGGGCACTGACATGGACGTACGCGCACACTGGCGCGGCCGCGATCGCTACACGGTCTTCGACACCTCCTACGGCGACGGGACCCGCGCGCGCGCGTTGCAGGAGGCCTGGCGTACGGACCCGCAGCAGCCGGCGCGACTGCACATCGTGGCGCTTGCGAACGATCTGCTGCCGGGTTTTCACCGCGTTCCGCAGATTGACCCGCGCCTGACCTTGACTCTGCTCGCAGGGCCGCTGGAGACGGCACTGGCGCAGCTGAGCGCCCAGCCCGATTACGTTCGCCTCGATGGCGTGCAGGGCGCCGGCTTTGCCCGTTCGCTGGCGCGCATTGTGGCCGCCGGCGCGCAGCTGGAAGCCGAGGATCTGGATGCCGAACAGCGCGCTGCCCTGCAGGCCCAGGGTTTCGTCTTCAATGGCGAGACCAATCAAGCGGTGTTCGCCAGCCGCAAACCGCGCTTGCCGGTGCCGCCCGTGCCCGCGCGCCGCGCCATCGTGGTCGGTGCAGGCCTTGCCGGCTCCGCCGCCTGCGCCAGCCTGTGCGCGCGTGGCTGGCAGGTGACGCTGGTCGAGCGTCATCCCGAGCCGGCGATGGAAGCCTCGGGCAATCTGGCCGGCATCTTCATGCCGCTGCTCTCGCGCGACGACAACATCCCGACCCGCCTGACCCGGGCGGCCTACCTGTACGCGCTGCGCGCCTGGCGCCAGCTGGGCGGCATCGGCGCGGCCATCGAGGGCCAGGCCTGCGGCGTGCTGCAACTGGCGCGCGACGCCAGGCATGCCGAGGTCTCGCGCAGCATCGCGCAGGAGGCGCACTACCCGCCGGAGTTCGCCCGCTGGCTGGAACGCCTCGAGGCCGAAGCCCTGCTCGGGCTACCCGCCCCTGGCGGCGGTTGGCTGTTCCCGCAAGGCGGCTGGGCGCGGCCCGGCAGCGTGTGCCAGGTGATGCTGGACGCCTGCGGCGAGCGGCTGGTGCGCCGCTTCGGCGTCGGTACCGTCAACCTCGAACGCGAAGGCGAGGAGTGGTTGGTGCGCGGCGAGGATGGCCAGGTGGTGGCAGGGGCGCCGACTGTGGTACTGGCCAACGGCGCCGGCGCACGCAGCCTGGCGCAGTCGCGCGAGCTGCCCCTCAGTGCGCTGCGCGGGCAGGTGACCCATCTGGCGAGCAGCAGCGTCCCTGCCTTGCCGCTGGTGCTGTGCCGCGAAGCCTATCTGACGCCGGCCGCGGGCGGCATCACCTGCGCCGGCGCCACCTATGACCTGGACGGCGATCCGCAGCTGCGCGCTTCCAGCCACCTGGAGAATATCGAGCGCCTGCGCGGCCTGGTGTCCGACCCCGCTGCCGCCGAGGGGGCGCCACTGGCGGGACGCGTGGGCTTCCGCTGCGTGGCGCCAGACCGCCTGCCGCTGGTCGGCCGCCTGCCGGACTTCGCGGCTGCCGGCGCTACCGAGCGCCTGCGCGATGTGGCGCGCCATCCGGGACTGCATGCGCTGCTCGGCTACGCATCGCGCGGCTTGATCTGGGCGCCGCTGGCGGCCGAACTGCTGGCGGCGCAGCTGGAAGGCGAGCCCCTGCCGCTGGAGATGGCGCTGGTCGATGCGCTCGACCCGGCGCGCTTCGTGCTGCGGGCGCGCCGCAGTCCGCGAGGGCCGCAATCCGCCGAATAAGCCGGAGTGGTGTTGTTACGGCGCAATAAGTGACTTTCCGCCAGAAAGTGTCAAATGGCCGGCGGTATAATTGACGCACGGTAACTTTTAGCGGCCAATGCCCTGGCCAATCCGATGGAAGATCCACATTCGCCCCTGTCCATGTTCCTTGCGTCGACTGCGCACGACATGAAGAATTCGATCAGTGTCCTGTCCGGCACGCTCGAGCGCCTGCTCGACGACGCCTCGCCGGAGACGGAGAAGGCGTATCCGCAGATGGCGCAGATGCTGTACCAGACGCGCCGCCTGAACGACAACCTGATGCAGCTGCTGGCGCTGTACAAGCGTGTCGGCACCTCCGAGTATCCCTTCGATGTGCAGCCGCTCGAAGTCGGCCAGCTGGCCGAGCAGGTGGTGGCGGTCGAACGCGTGCTGCTGGAGTCGCGCTCGATCGCGCTCGACCTGGACATCGATCCCGAGCTGGTGTGGCACTTCGACGAAGACCTGATCGTCGGCGTCGTCTCGCATGCGGTGAACAATGCCGTGCACTACACGCGCGACCGGATCCTGCTGGCCGCCCGCGAGCGCGACGGCTGGCTCGAAATCCGGGTCGAGGACAACGGCGCCGGCTTTCCGGCCGCCCTGCTGGAAGCGGGCAACGCCATGGCGAGCGGCGTGAACTTCCTGACCAACAGCGCGGGCTTGGGCCTGCATTTCGCGCGCGAGGTCGCGCGCATGCACCGCCACCGCGAGCGTAGCGGCGCCATGCGCCTCGAAAATGGCGGCCGCCTGGGCGGCGGCTGCTTCATCCTGACGCTGCCATGAGCGCCGTCCTGAGCGCCATGGCGCCCCAGCCCAGCGAGCAGGTCGACTGGGCGTCCAAGAGCTACCTGGTGGTCGACGACTTCGTCGGCATCCGCCAGCTGCTGCGCGAAGCCCTGCGCAGCCTCGGTGCGCGCAACATCGACCAGGCCTCCAGCGGCGGCGAAGCCATGGGCCTGCTGAACAAGATGCGCTACGACGTGGTGCTGTGCGACTTCAACCTGGGCGAGGGCAAGAATGGCCAGCAGGTGCTGGAAGAAGCGCGCATGCGCAACCTGCTGCTGCCCTCGAGCGTGTTCCTGATGGTGTCGGCCGAGAAGAGCGTCGAATCGGTGATGGGCGCCGCCGAGCACCAGCCGGACGCGTATCTGGTCAAGCCGATCACCGAAGGCGTGCTGCTCACGCGCCTGAACCGGGTGTGGCGCAAGAAGCAGGTGTTCAGTCTGATCGACCAGGCCTATGCCGAGAAGGACTACCTGCGCGCGGCGCGCCTGTGCGACGAGCAGATCGCGGTGAACAAGGTGCACGAGATCGACCTGCTGCGCATGAAGGCGCGCCTGATGGAGAAAAGCGGCGAACCCGCGCGCGCACGCGAGACCTACGAGCGCGTGCTGGCGCAGCGCGAATACCAGTGGGCGCGCGCGGGCCTGGCCAAGATCCGCCTGGCCGACGGCGAATTCGAGCAGGCGCGCCAGATGTTCCAGACCGTGATCGCCGAGAACCGCTACTACATCGACGCCTACGACCAGCTGGCCCTCAGCTACCAGAACATGGGCAAGCATGAAGAGGCGCTCGGCATCCTGGAGCGCGCGGCCAAGCTGTCGCCGAACTCGGTGCCGCGCCAGCGCAACCTTGGCCAGGCCTGCCTGAAGCTGGGGAACGTCGGCATGGCCGAAAAGGCTTTCCGCAAGTGCATCGCGATCGGCGAGTACTCGATCCGCAAGACGCCGGACGCCTACCTGGGCCTGGCGCGCGTGTGCGGCTTGAAGAACGACCCGAAGGAGGCGCTGCAACTCTTGATCACGGCGCAGCGCGAGTTCGGCGCCGAGCACCCGGACCTGGAACTGCGCACCAAGATCACCGAAGGCCTGGTCTACCACGAGAGCGGCGACTACCGCCGCGCGCGCAAGGCTGGCGACGAACTGGAAGCGCTGCTGCAGGCGACGGGCGAGCGGCCGGACGTCGCCACCTGCATCGAGATGGCGACCCTGCTGTTCGCGGTCGGCGTCAAGGAAGCGCCGGTCGACCTGCTGTGCTACGTGATCCGCAACAACCATGACAACACGCTGCTGCACGACGAGGTGCAGGCGATCTTCGAGAAGGCGCGCATGGGCGAGGAGGGCGAAAAGCTGATCCGCGGCGCGCGCAAGGAAGCGATCGACCTGATGAACCAGGGCGTGCTGCTGTGGAAGACCAACAAGCTCGCCGAAGCGGTCGAATGGATGCGCAATGCACGGGCGGCTCTGCCGCACAATGTGCGCATCCTGTTCAACTCGGCGCAGATCCTGATCTCGCACATGCAGCAGCGCGGCTACAGCCTGGCCCTGCACGACGAGGCGCACGGCGTGCTGTCCCACGTCGACCGCCTGCAGCCGGGCCAGCAGCGCTTCGCCCAGCTGATGGAGCAGTTGCTGCTGCTGGCGCCGAAGCTTGACGCGCCCGCGGACGCGCAAGGGCCGGACACGGACGCGGAACAGGCCGCCTGACCGTCAGGCGTCGTTGCGGATGAAGTCGACGAAGGCGCGCAGCGGCGCCGGCAGCAGCCGGCGTCCCGGGTAGTACAGGTAGGGACCGGAGAACCTGGGCCACCAGGCTTCCAGAACCGGTTCCAGCTCGCCGCGTTCCATGTGCGGACGCAGCCAGTCCTCGAACAGATAGACGATGCCGGTGCCGGCGCGCGCGACATCGACCATCAGGTCGACAGCGCCGCCGATCTGCACCAGCAGCGGTCCGCGCGGCTCGATCGTCACCACTTCGTCCCCGTGCTGGAACTGCCAGTCGATCTGGGCGCCGCTGGGAAAGCGCCCGCGCAGGCAGGCGTGCTGGAGCAGCTCGCGCGGATGCGCGGGCCTGCCATGACGATCGAGGTAGGCGGACGATGCCGCCGCCGCAAAGCGCTGCACACGCGGACCGATCGGCACCGCTACCATATCCTGTTCCAGCCGCTCTTCGTAGCGAATGCCGGCGTCGCAGCCGGCGGCGATCACGTCGACGAAGCTTTCCTCGGTGATGACTTCGACCTGGATCTCGGGGTAGCTGGCGAGAAAACGCGGCAGGATCGCGGGCAGTACCAGGCGCGCGGCACTGACGGGCACGTTGATGCGCAGGGTGCCGGCCGGACGCTCGCGAAAACCGTTAACGACGTCAAGGGCGCTTTCAACTTCGCTGAACACCGGTTCAAGCCGCGCCAACAGGCTGCGCCCGGCTTCAGTCGGCACCACGCTGCGAGTGGTCCGGTGGAGCAGGCGCAGGCCCAGTCGCGTTTCCAGCCGCCGCACGGCGTCGCTCAGCCCGGAAGCGCTGCTGTCGTTCAGGCGCGCCGCATCGCGAAAGCCACCGGCGCGCGCCACCGCCACGAAGGCGGAAAGGTCTCCCAAGTCGATCTTCATTGTCCGTTTTTTCGTACAGCCCATCCAGACTATACCGGATTGTCCGGCAAGTCGTCCCGGCTTATCGTGTCTTCACTGTCAACCAACAAGGAGACCGCCATGTCCCAGCAAGACCACGACACTTATCTTCTCGGCGACCGCCCGGTGCGCCGCCTCGGCTACGGCGCCATGCAGTTGGCTGGTCCCGGCGTCTTCGGTCCACCGAAGGACCTTGACGCCGCCAAGGCCGTCCTGCGCGAAGCAGTGGCGCTGGGCGTGAACCACATCGATACCTCGGACTACTACGGTCCCCATGTCACCAACCGCCTGATCCGCGAAGCGCTCCATCCATACCCGGAGGGACTGACCATCGTCACCAAGATCGGCGCGCGGCGCGACGGCAAGGGCGAGTGGCTGCCGGCGATCTCCGCGCAGGACCTGGAAGCGGCGGTGCACGACAACCTGCGCAACCTCGGGCTGGAGCAACTGGACGTGGTGAACTTTCGCAGCATGCTGGACGTTCACGGGCCGGCCGAAGGCCCGCTCGCCGAACAGGTCGAGGCCCTGGCCCGCTTGCGCGAACGCGGCCTGGTGCGTCACATCGGCCTGAGCAACGTGACGATGAAGCAGGTCGAGGAAGCGCAGCGCATCGTGCCGATCGCCTGCGTGCAGAACATGTACAACCTGGTGCACCGCCAGGACGACGCCATGATCGACGCGCTGGCGCGGCAGGGCATCGCCTATGTCCCGTTCTTTCCGCTGGGCGGCTTCACGCCGCTGCAGTCAGGCGCATTGTCGAAGGTCGCGCAGCGGCTGGAGGCGAGCCCGCTGCAAGTGGCGGCGGCCTGGCTGCTGCAGCGCTCGCCGAACATCCTCCTCATTCCGGGGACCTCGTCGGTGGCGCACCTGCGCGAAAACATGCGGGCGGGCGCGCTGCGGCTGGATGCCGCGGCACTTGCCGAGCTCGAGGACATCGCAGGCGGCGCAGCCTAACGGTACTCGGCGCGCACGGCGGGCTGCAATTCGGCTCCTGCGTCGGCGCATTGACCGCAGGATGGGGGTGGCGCCGGTGCTGCATCGTCCGGCCCATGCCGGCGCCGCAGTTCCGCGCACAGCACGCCGACATCGAGCCCGCCGTCGCGCTTGCGGGCGGCGTCCGTGGCGCCGCCCAGCGCGCATTCGCCGATGTACTGGCCGAGCGCCCGGTAGCTCTCGAACTGGGTCTCGTCGAACCACTGGTCGACCGAGCTTTCGTGCGGATAGGCGGGATGCACCTTGCGGTAGTTGAGCAGGTCGGCGTTCTCGCGTCCGACGATGGCCGGTTTGATGTACAGGAAGGTGCCGTCCACCCCGCCCTGGTCGACCTGGCTGTAGCGCACCGTGCCCACCGCGCAGCTGGCGCCGCACAGGCCTTCGCTGCCCTGCTGGGCCATCTTCGAGACGTCGAGGTCGATGCGCACGTGCAGGTCGGTGGCGCACTTGCGGATCGCATTGCCCAGATCGGCGTATGAGAGCATGCCGTCGCTGGCCACGTCCACCGCGATGATCAGGCGGCAGCGGCGCCGCACCAGTTCGTAGATGCCGAGGTTGTCGAAGTGCCCGCCGTCGGACAGGTACACGTAGGTGGCGTCGGCATTGGTCAGCCCGAACAGCTCGGCCAGGAGGCTGAACAGCCCGACCGGCGGCGATGACTGCTGCCAGGCCGGCTTGCGCGGATTCGGGCACCAGCGCCCCAGGCGCACGTTAAACATCGTCATCAGGAAGTTCAGCGGCGGCGAGGAGTGCGCGCCCATGTTCGGGCTGGCCGCGGCACCCGAGACCGCGATCGCCATCCCGAGCCGCACTCCGGCATCGTCGTCGGCGCCGGAGCGCGAGCCGTAGCTGTCGGTGGGGCGGTAGCAGCCGCGCGCGGCGTCCAGGCTGGCGGCGCTGCCGACCGTGCTGCCGGTCGATCCCGGCGGCAGCTCGAAGCCGCAGTAGCGCGGCGTGAAGGTAAACGAAGCGGCCTTGCGGGTGCGCCAGGCCAGTTCCTCGCCGCCGACCAGGTTGAGCGAGGTGTTGATGATGTGGCAGGGACGCTGCTGCTTCAGGTCCGCCAGCAGCGGGTCGTCGCCGGGATCGAAGCCAGTGAACGGATGTGGCTTGCGCGCGCGGCTGCTGGCGCCGAAGTAAGCGCGCACGAGGCGGTTCCGGTACAGCATGTAGAGCGAAAACTTGTTGATGTCCACGCGCCAACCGAG
Organism: Massilia sp. IC2-477; assembly: GCF_020707265.1. Taxonomy (GTDB): domain Bacteria; phylum Pseudomonadota; class Gammaproteobacteria; order Burkholderiales; family Burkholderiaceae_D; genus Telluria. Next base: position 35,613 of record NZ_JAJFEQ010000010.1, on the reverse strand, counting down.
CAGCAGGGCGGCGCCCAGGAAGAGCGCGAAGGCCCAGGCCAGATGGCGGCCCTCGGTGGCGAGGGTGGCGCCGGCGTGGGCGCCGTAGACGCAGGTGAAGCTGATGGGCGTGGGACAGGCTACCAGCGGCGGCGCCACGATCGCCTGCACCAGCGCGCTCAGGAGCGCAAACACGCCGGCCGTGAACACGTAGGGCGCCAGGCGCGCCAGCAGGTCCAGGCGCGAGTCGGTCGCGTGGATCGCGGCGCCGGTGCGGCTGCCGCTGCCGGCCTTCAGCCCGAACCAGGTCATGGCCAGCCAGCCGAGGGCGGTCGTGATATGCGACCACGGGTTGTAGGTCAGCCAGGCCCAGTGCAGCAGCGGCGCCAGGAAGAAGGCGACGCCGAACATGGTGACCCAGGCGAGCGCGAAGATCCAGGCCCAGGCGCCCTGGCGGCTCCACCACTCGCGGCTGGCGTCACTGTACATGCGGCCGATCAGGCCGATCATCAGGGTCATGGTGCCGGCGAACAGCGCCATCATCAGCGGCATGCCGAAGGTGGTAAGGGCGATCGCATTGTTCAGCACCGGATGCTCCCTGGGATTGGGCAGCAGCGACAGGCCCCCCAGGAGCAGCACGGTGCCGATGGTGAGGGCGCCCAGGGCGCACAGCAGGTGCGACACGCCTTCGAGCAGCTCGATCCGGGTCAGGTCCGTCGACGGCGGGCGCGGCTGCAGGCGCTGCACTACCCACAGCGCGATCGCCACCAGCACCAGCACCGCGGACAGGGACAGCAGGCCGTTCACCACGTGTTCGCCGGTCTCGCGCGCCATCAGGTGCAGCATCAGCTCCGGCGCGAAGGCGCGCGCCGCCGCGCACAGGACGGCCAGCACGGCGATGAAGGCGGCGCTGCAGAGGGTGTAGCCGACGCGCCGGTAGATGCTGGTGCGGTCGTGCGCCACGTACCAACCGCAGGCCCACACCACGAAGTAGACGAAGCCCGGCGCCAGCAGCCAGTGCGCGCGGCCCTGCAGCTGGGCCGGCAGCATGCCCAGTTCCCAGAACGGCACTTCGCCGCCGTGGCGCCACAGGCCCAGGCTGCCGAAGAATCCGGCCAGCAGCAGCGGCAGGTTGATCCACCACAGCACCGCGCCCTGCGACAGCGGGAAGCGGCGCTGTCCGCGCGAACCGGAGGGCTTGCTGGAAACGGAGAGGGCGATGCAGAACACGGCGAACAGGAACAGCATCACGCCCGTCATCCAGGCCAGGTCGGCATACACGGCCCAGGGCCCGCCGGGATCGACGATGCGGTGCACGGCCCATACGGCGGCGCGCGGCAGCAGGAGCAGGGCGCACAGCCAGGCCACCAGCATGGTGAGGTTGAGGCCCGTGTTGCGGATGTAGGTGCCGATCAGGGTCCAGGTATCGGCACTGAACATGCCGCCGCGCGGCGACAGGTAGTTGGTGTACAGGCGCAGGAAGCGGATCGCCGGCGCTTCCGCGCTGCCGCTCGGGGGTGCCAGCATGTCCTCGACCTTGCGCACGTCGCCGCCCTGTTCGTGGATGCACTTGGACAGCCAGCCGCCGATGAAGCCGCCGCCGGAGACGGTGGACAGGTAATCGAGGTGGCGCAGCAGCCCGTGCGCCGCCATCGCCTGCAGCACCCCCAGCCCGAAAGTGGCGCTGCGCACGCCGCCGCCCGACAGGGCCAGGCCCACCAGCTCGGCCTTGTGGGCGCGCGACGAGAGCTCGGCGCCGGGCGGCGCATCCGGGTCGGGGTGCAGCAGCTCGAGTTCGTCGCGAAAGACGTCTTGGAAGGTGGCGCCGCTGACCTCGTCCAGGCGCGCCAGCGTGGGCTCGTCCAGCACGCCGCGGCCGGCGATGCCCTGGCTGCGACGGAATTCGACGATGGCCTCGGCCAGTTCTCCCAGGGTGCAGGCATGCGCCGGGGGGCGGCAACCGGCCGCCTCGAGTTTGCGGCGCAGGTCGGCGATGTGCGCCGGCGCCAGGCTGGCAGGGTCGAAAGTGGACACGGGCATTCCTGCTGAAAACGGGCGGGGCGGGAAGCAGCCCCGTTGAGCCAGTTCAGCACGCCAGTTGAGCGAGCGCTAGCGATTACATCAATGATCTGTGGCTGTTTTTGTCTGGTAATCTTGCTCCATCGACGTTCACGGAGGGCGATATGCTGGAATCGACGGGATGGGCCGGCCGGCGGTGTGCAAAGGCACTGGCTGGGCTGGTGCTGGCCGGAATGTCAGGATGGGCTGCCGGCGGTGACAAGATCAAGCCTGTCACCCCGGCCGCCGGCGCACCCGGCATGATCAGGTACGAAAGCTGCGCGCGTCCGGTCTATCCGGAAGAGGAGTTCAAGCAGAATCATGAAGGTACGGTCACATTGCGCTTCCTGATCGGCGCGGACGGCTGGGTCAAGGACTCGCGATTAGTGAAGTCATCCGGTTATCCTGCGCTGGACGAGGCGGCCAGGGCCGGCCTTGTCAAATGCCGCTTCCATCCTCCCATGGCGGATGGCAAGCCAGTGGATGCCTGGACCCATATTCAATACGTCTGGACGACAAAGGCAAGCACGGAAAGGAAGCGCGAGATGAGCACGAGCGAGATGCGTTACGAGGCGATCGGCCGCTACATCTACGGGGCCGCGCGCTTCGGCGGCGGTATGGACGCCGTGGAGCGCTGGATAGCGGACGATCTCGGCGTCGCACGCCCCCGGCCTGGCGACAGCGAAGCTATGAATGGCCTCTGGACCGCCTTCCTCGACAAATACCCGACGCCTGAAGCGCTGCAGGAAAACCATGCGCGCTTCATGGAGGCTCTCAAGAATCGCCCTGACTGATTTCAAGGCACGTAGATCTGCGCGGTCGCCCCCTTGAGCCCGGCCTGCGGCAGGAACTGGTCCGAAATCGTCAGGATCGCATGCAGGTTATTCCTGAGCTTGTCGAGTTCGATCGCTCCTGGCTGCAGCGCCGTCTGCAGCAAGTGGATCGCCATGTCAGCCAGTAGCAAACGCTGCTTGTCCAGCCAGGGCTCGCCGGGCCCGGCTGATTTTGTCGCAGGATGACGCCTGTAGTGCTCCTCGACTTCACGGTGCAATTCCCAGCCGGTCTTGATCAGGCGCACTCGCGTTTGCTCATCCATCGGGTTCTCCATTCTTTATTCCTAGTAATTGCAAGCTGTTAATTATCTCGTACATACGGTAGAGTGCATTCGCACGATCAGGCAAGCTTCTCTTAACGCTGTCCCTACCGGTGTTTCATGAAATTCAAACCTTCGTTCTTCTTCTGGCTTGTCTTTGTTTTCTTCATCACCAACCTCATCCATGAAAGCGCGCACTGGCTGATGGGAACCGCTTTGGGTCTCGACATGCAGTTTGGCCTGAATATCGTGCGCAGCCGCTCGCCGGCCGAGCCGTGGCAAAAGATGCTCTGCGACGTGGCGGGGCCAATCGTGACGATCGTGCAGGCCGTGATCGCCTATCTCATCGTCCAGCGCAAGGCTTCGACGCTGGCATTCGCCTTCCTGTACACGGCGGCGTTCTCGCGCGCGGTCGCAGGCCTGGTCAGCTTCCTGCATCCGAACGACGAGGCGCGCGTCAGCATGTACTTTGGTCTCGGCAAATGGACCCTGCCGATCCTGGTAGCCGGCGGGCTGATCGTCCTGGTAGTGAAAGCAAGCAGGCGCCTCCAGCTGAAATGGAAGGATCAATTGCTTTGCTATGTGGTCGCTTCACTGGCAGTGTCGGCCATCGTCGGACTGGACCGGTTCGTGCTGTAAGCGCCTGTTCATCCGCTCCGGTCGTTGCCGTCCGCCGGTTCGCGGTTGTAGCGATAATGCTTTTCAAGCGGAAACGGCGGCAGCCAGGACTCGCGCCGGACGGTCCAGTTTTCGTAGCTCGGCACCAGCTGGTCGGGCGCGTCGAGGGCGCCCAGGTGCATTTCGATTTCATCCTCGCTCTGTGCAAAGACCGAGGAACCGCAGCGCGGGCAGAAGTGGCGGTTGGCGTACGAGCGGGTTTCGCCGCTGACCGTCACGGCATCCTGCGGAAAGATCGCGGCGGCGTAGAACAGCGCGCCGTGGTGCTTGCGGCAATCGAGGCAGTGGCACAGGCCGACCCGGTAGGGCCGGCCGGTGGCGACGAGACGCACATCGCCGCACAGGCAGCCGCCGGTGAAATCCGCCATCTGCTTCAGCGTTTGTCCGGATTCACGCGCGGATTGCGTCCGACCCGCTTGGACGCCGGCCCAGGCTGGGCCGCGCCGCCGGACACGTCCAGCGGCGAGCCGCCGGCGACCTTCGGCTCGGCAGGCGCTTCCTTGTGCATGCCGTCGCCGGCGCCATCCGATGCTTCCGGCGCGGCGCCTGGTGCCGGCATGGCGCTGGTGACGGCTTGGCGGAACTGTTCCTGCAACAAATTCCACCACGCGACCGCGGCCGGCATGGCGCTGCTGGCGCCGGCCTGGTCCGAACCCGCCTGCTCGGTCGCCGCATCAGCTGGCGCGGCCGGGGCCGGCGGTGGGGGAGGCGTGGGCGTAGCGGCCGCCTGGGCGAAGAATTGCGTGAAAGGCGCGCTCATTGCCGGGTCGGTGCCGGCGCGCTGCATTGCCTGGGTCATGCTGTCGCTCATGGCTTTCAGCGTGGCAAGCGTACCGCGCTGCACTTCCAGGGCCTGGATGGTTCCGCGCAGCATGCCGAGGTTCAGGTTGAGCCAGGATTCCACAGCCTTGAGGTCGGTGATCTTTTTGTCGAGCTCGTCCGTGGACAAGCTGGGGCCGCTCATGCCCGGCATATTGACGCCGGGGATGTTCATGCCACCCCACAGGTTCTTGACGAATTCCAGCGTATCGGTCATTCCGGCAGCGTTCGGCATGGGAGGCTTGAGCATTGTCGATCTCCGTTGGTGAATACTTAAGACTAGCAGATAACTAACAGGGGACAAAGCCGTCCCGGCAAGCGGCGCTTTCCCGCTCCGGCTACACTAGCGGCATGAGTTCCGCTTTCTCCCCCCAGCGGCGCCGCGCGCTGGTGCTGGGCACGCTGGTCGTGCTGCTGCACTGGCTGGCGCTGAGCTGGATTACCTCGGGCACGCTGGGCGTCTCGCTGCCGGCGCGCGATGGCGGCTCGGCTGTCAGTACGGCGCTGCTGCCGCCGCTGCCGTCCGCCGCTCCCGCCCCCGAGCCAGTGCCGCCGCCCAAGCCGCAGATGGTGCAGCCGCCGCTGCCGGACTTCGTCCCGCTGCCGACCATCGCCATTGCCGAGGATGCAGTGGGCGTGCCCGTGCCGCCCGGGCCGCCCGCAGCGGCCACCCGGCCGCCGGTCGAGCCGGCGCCCGCAGTGCCGCAGCTGGCCGCCGCCGAAGCGCCGCCCGCGCCCGGCGAGGCGCCGGTCGTGCATACGATCCGCCGCTACAAGGTGGACGTGCCGCCGCCCGCCGACCTGACCTACGACCTGGCGCGTACCGACGCCGACGGCACCAAATGGACCGGCCAGGCCCTGCTGTCGTGGAAGCCAGGCCAGGGGGACTACCAGATGCGCATCGAGATGGGCATCAAGATCGTGTTCGCGCGCGTGAACCTGCTCGTGCTCACCAGCGAAGGCCACGTCGGCAACACCGGCCTGGCGCCGGTGAAGATGACGGAAAAGCGCCGCGGCCGCGCGATGACGGCGACCCACTTCGACTGGCCCGGCAACAAGGTGACGTTCTCGGCCTCGCAGAACAATTACGCGCTGCTGCCCGGCGCCCAGGACAAGGCCACCGTGCCGCTGCAGCTGGCGGCCATCGCCCGCGGTGACCAGTCGCAGCTCTCCGGCGATATCGACATGTTCGTCGGCGAAGACCGCTGGGGCAGCGTTTACACCTTCAACGTGGTGGGGCCGGAAGAGATCGACACCCCCATCGGGCGTTTGAAAACCGTGCGGGTGGCGCGTCCGCCGAAGCAGGGCTCGTACAAGACGCGCCTCGACATCTGGCTCTCGCCGGCGCACGGCTGGCTGCCGGTGCAGATCCGCAGCAGCGAAGCCAATGGCGCCGTGACCACGCAAACGGTAAACAAGATCGCCATGACCCAACCAGGAATTTGACATGCAAGGCTTTACACGACATACCACGGGCGGCCTGCTGCTCGCACTGGCGCTGGGTGCTGCCTCCGCGCAGGAAGCGCCCGCCGCCGTCAAGCGCGCCATCGAGCTGCCGCCCTCGGCCGACCTGAACTACGAACTGCAGGCGCGCCAGCGCGGCTTCGGCCTGAAGGGCGAAGCGATCGTCAGCTGGCGCGCCGGCGACGGCAAGTACAGCGTCAGCGCCGTCTCGAAGGTGCCGGTGCTGGGCACCATCACCGACGACCGCAGCCATGGCACGGTCGACGCCTACGGCCTGGCCCCAGCGGAATTCGTCGAGAAGCGTATGCGCAAGGACCCGACCACGGCCAGCTTCGATCGCGATGCGAAGGCGCTGAGCTTCAGCGAGAGCAAGCAGGTGTATCCGCTCAAGGGCGGCGAGCAGGACCGCGTCTCGATCACCTGGCAGCTGGCCACCGTGGCACGCGGCGCCGGCGACCGGTTCAAGGCGGGATCCGAATGGCCCTTCTTTGTGGCCGGCCGCCGCGATGCCGAAACCTGGGTGTTCAAGGTGGTCAAGCGCGAGAAGGTGCGCACCGGCCTGGGCGAGGTCGATGCCGTGCTGGTAGCGCGCCAGCCGCTGTCGGACAAGAAGGACCAGACCCTGGAAGTCTGGCTGGCGCCCCAGCACGAGTGGTATCCGGTCAAGCTGCGCTACACGGACGGCGACAAGGAACAGATCGAGCAGACCCTGAATACCGTGACAAAGCGCTAATCTTTCGCCTTGTTTCAGTAACATTGTCTTGTTATCAAGACAATGTTTTGGTGTGTCTTTCCTGCAATGAGCGGGTCTTTCGATCTGCTAATTGCCGATCCTAAACTGTTATACTGGCGCCCCCGCGGACCGGTTGAGCCTGTCCGCGCCAGAGAACGGTACTTATATGATCGACCACCTTGCCGGCGCGGCGCTCGCCGACGACTCCCTTTCGATTCCCCTGGAAGACGATCCGCTGCAGGCGCACTTCCAGAATGGCGTGTCGCCTGACGAGATCGAGCAGGTTTACCACCTCAAGCGCGCCCAGCCCATGCTGTCGGCCTTTACGGCCCTGTTCCACGGGAGCCAGGACGGCGTGCTGGTGCGCCTGCTGGTGCTGCGCGAGCTGGCCAGCGACACTGGCACGTCAAGCTTCTCGCGCGCCGATATCAATAACAAGCTGGCCTACCTGACGGCGGAAAGCCTGGAAACGGTGCTGAACCGCCTGCGCGGCCATGGCCTGCTGGCCTGGGACGGCCCGGGCGCCGTCTACCGCATCACGCCGCTGGCGCGCAACGTGCTGTCCGCCCTCGACACCCTGATCGCCCTGGCCAAGCCGGAAGAAGAAAACGATGCCGAGATGGGCTTCCTGCTGTCGCAGGTGGCCGGCGCCCAGGCCGTGGGCGGCGTCACGGTGGAGCAGCTGCGCCACCTGCTGGGCCGCCTGGTCGAGCTGACCGAGGAGTTCCGCGATGCGATCGCCTCGGGTTCCGAATTCCGCCTGCGCACCTCGCAGGCCAAGTGGCACATGGCCTGCGACTGGGTCGAGAAGGGCTCCGTGATCCTGCGCGCCATCCTGCAGGATCCGAACGCCGATTCGGCCACGCACAGGGCGGCGCAGGCGATCGGCCGCGCCCAGAGCGCGCTGCTGAACATGCAGGGCATGTTCTCGCGCGCGCTGAACCAGATCGAGCGCCAGCGCGTGCACCTGGGCCAGTCCGGCCTGTCGACCACCGACGTCAAGCGCTGGCTGCTGGCCCATGAAGACCTGGCCAGCCTGGCCGCGGACGCGATCGACCGCCCGGTGGTGCCGCTGTTCGCCACCCCGGCCGAGATGATCGACGTGGCCGAGACCGAACTGCTGCTCGAGCGCGTGACCTCGACTGGCCCGAAAGGCCTGCCGAGCGGCCAGGATGCGCCGCTGACGGTGAACGACAATCCGGCCATGATGGTCGAGCTGAACGACTGGATCACCAAGCTGGCCGACTTCGCCAACCTCGGCAACTTCCCGGAATTCTCGGAGAGCGGCCCGAAGAAGGTGGCGCTGCACGAGTCGCTGCTGCCGGCCAGCTTCGCCGTCGCGTCCTATCGCGCCTCGCTGCTGCCGCTGCTGGGCGACGCGGCCGAGGCCAGCCTGCAGGGCGCGACCGCCGAGCTGGCGCGCCTGCCGGTGAAGTTCGAGCCGACGGACACCATGATCCAGCTCGACGACCCCGAAGTGGCGGCGATGTCGATCGCCACTCTCTCACTGAATACTGAAAGCCCTTCCGATGAATGACGACGCACAAATCCTGATCGCGCGCCTGCTGACGCACCAGACCCTGCGCCGCGACGACAAGATGGTCAAGCGCGCGCTGTCGGACGAAGCCTTCCGCATCGAAGTCGACAAGCGCCTGCTGGAATCCGGCCTGAAGCTGCTCGACAATGTGTACGCCGACCACGTGACGATCGCCCTGCACCGCAATGTCGAGCCGAAGATCTTCGGCGCCAAGGACATCTGGCAGAATAATAACTTCGGCCTGACCCGCGACGGCGTGGCCCTGCTGGTGGTGCTGTGGGCGCAGATCATCCTGCCCAAGCGCGAGCGCCAGGAGACCCACGTCACGGTGGACGACGACCAGACCGACATGTTCGACAAGGATGCGCCGATCCCGCGCGCCGAGGACACCTCGATCGGCATCTCGTACACCGCGCTGCTGTCCGACTTCGGCGACAAGCTGGGCAAGAAGACCCGCATGGACATGAACCTGGGCGTGCTGTCGAAGCTCGGCTTCATCGAGCGCCGCGGCGACGTGATCCTGGAAGGCCCGCTGCTGGACCTGATGATGGACACCGACCTGCTGAAGGAACGCATCATCAACGGCGCGCTGGCCGAGGTGTTCAAGCGCGCGCCGCTGGCGGCTGCACCGCGCCGCACTGTTACCGATAGCGACGCGGCGAATGACGCGGTCGCTGAAGTAGCCGAAGCAGCTGCAGACGCGCCCGACGAAGAAACCCCGAATTAAGGCAAGCCCATGTTCCACATCAAATCACTCGAACTGGTCCACTGGGATTACTGGCAGCGGATCAAGAACATCCCGCTGGACGCCAAGATCATCACGATCGCCGGCCAGAACGGCTCCGGCAAGACCACGCTGCTCGACGCGCTGCGCACCCTGTTCGGCCTGGACTGCTCGATGGGCCGCACCTACAAGCACTATGCGCGCCACTCGGGCCAGCAGAGCGCCTGGCTGCGCGCCGTGGTCGACAACAAACCGGTCGGCAAGCAGCTGTCGAACCGGCCGTTCCGCCATTCGGGCTTCTTCGCCGACGACGAAGTGACCCTGTTCTGCCAGGTGCAGAAGAACGGCGGCGACTGGAAGCGCCAGTACCTGATGCGACCGGGGAACGTCGAGATCGAGGAAGTCACCGAAGCCACCGACTGGCTCGGCGTCGAGAACTACAAGAAGCGCCTGGCCTCGGCCGGCCTGTCGCCGGCGATGTCGAAGGTGCTGGCGCTGGAGCAGGGCGAGACCGACAAGCTGTGCGAGTACGCGCCGCGCCAGCTGCTCGACCTGGTGTTCCAGGTCTTCGGCGACAAGGAAGTGCTGGACGCCTACGACGAAGCCAAGCGCCACCAGCGCGACACCGAGACGGAACTGAAGCGCTTCGAGGCGGAACTGGAAACCTCGCGCATCAACCTGGAAGGCCTGCGCCTGCGCGTGGCCAACTACCACCAGTGGGAAGACCTGCACAAGGAAAAGCGCGAGCTGCAGGAAGACGTGCTGCCGGCGCTCGAGTACCACGAGGCGCGCGAAAAGGCCGCATTCACTAGCCGCAACCTCAAGGAAGCGCGCAAGCCGCTGTTGCAGGCCGATTCGATCCTGGCCGAGAAGCGCCAGCAGCTGGCCGCCCAGCAGCGCGCCCTGACCGAAGCGCAGAAGCAGGAAACCCAGCTGGAGCAGGAAGCGACCGAGCTGGCCAGCCGCCTGACAGCGATCAACCAGAAACTGAAGCCGCTGGAGAGCCTGGCCGAGCAGAAGGAACGCCTGCAGAAGCTGTCGGCAGACGCCGGCGCCGACCTGGCCGAGGTGGCCAACCAGCTCAACGAAAAAGAAGCGGAACTGGCCAAGCAGAAGGCCGCGCGCGACAACATCGCCGCGAAGATCGCGGGCGAGCTGGCCACCATCTCGGCGCTGCAGGGCAAGAGCGCGATGCCGGAGCCGGAAGCGCAGCGCCAGATGCGCCGCGCCCTGCGCGACGAGGGCATCGCCCACGCCATGCTGTCGGACATCGTCGAAGTGACGGACCCGAAATGGCAGGGCGCGGTCGAGGGTGTCCTCGGCGGCTACGCCTCGGTCGTGCTGCTGGAGAAAGCCAAGGATGCCCCGGCGGCCTACCGCCTGGCCGAGAAAGAGCGCTACCGCCACTTCATCGTGCCCGACTGCGTCGAGGCGCCGGTGGTCAAGGACAGCAGCCTGCTGTCAGTGGTTCGTTTTTCGAGCAAGGCGCCGGGCTGGCTGATCGACCAGCTCGAGCGCATCGAGCGCGTGGAATCGGTGGACGCCGGCTTCAAGGCGGATTCCGACGAATGGATCACGCCGGACGCCTACCACCGCGAACGCCGCGGCGGCCGCTCGCTCTTCGTCGAGCCCTCGCGCTACCGCTTCGGCTCGGCCGGCAAGACCCAGCGCCTGGAAGCGATCCAGAAGTCGCTCCCTGGCTTGGAAGCGCAGGAAGACGCGCTGACGCTCGCGATCAGCAAGCTCGCGGCTGAAGTGGGCGCGCTCAAGGGCCGCATCGCCGGCGTCGACGCCGCCAAGGAACTGGCTGCGCGCCAGGCCGAGTTCGAGGAAGCCGCACGCGCGCTGCAGCCGCTGCGCGCCGAGCGCCTGGAAGTGGGGGCGCGCCTCGGCGAGCTGTCGATGCTGACCAAGAACGCCACGGTGGCGCGCACTCGCGCTGATACCGTGTGGCAGAATGCGCGCATGGCGCTGTCGGAAGCGGAAGCGGGCATGCGCCTGAACAACCGCCGCACCATCGAGCAGCGCAGCGAGCACGCGCAGGCCCTGCTGGCCTTGCGCAAGGGCTGGCGCCACGTGCCGACGAACTGGAAGAATGCGGGCTGGCGCGGCGCCATCGTGTCCAAGCACCAGAACGCGCACCAGGTCAACCTGCGCCTGTCGACGCTCGAGCACGCACTGGCGCGCGACGACTGGGAACAGGACAGCACCGTGATCGACCAGTACGCACGCCTGAGCGACCAGCTGTCCGGCCGCCAGAACGAAACCGAAGAGCGCCGCTACCAGAACAACCGCGCGATCGAGGCCACGGCCAACGCGCGCGGGGCCTACATCGAGCGCCTGCGCTACACCATCAAGACCTACTCGAAGAACATCAAGGAGCTGGGCGAGCTGGCCGGCATTGACGTGCAGGCCGACCCGGTGCGCCTGGAGAACGACGACGTCCAGCTGGCCCAGGCCGGCCTGCACGTGCGCTTCAAGTTCGACGGCAAGGACCAGATCGGCATGAACGACGGTGAAGCTTCGGGCGGCCAGCAGGTGATGAAGTCGCTGGTGCTGCTCATCGGTCTGCTGAAGTCCGAAGAAGGCTCGGGCGGCTTCGTGTTCATCGACGAACCGTTTGCCCACCTGGACATCCGCAACATCCAGCTGGTCGGCGAGTTCCTGAAGAACACCGACGCCCAGTACCTGATGACGACGCCGCTGACGCACAACACGGACGTGTACGACCCGTCGGAGCTGACGCTCATCACCAGCAAGAAGAAAAAGGATGTGCAATGGGCGCAGCCGATCTTCGTGCTGCAGCGGAGGAAGGACGAGGCGAAGGCCGCGTAAAACAGAAAGGGGCCATATGTTGGCCCCTTTTTATTGGCGCGCCTGCTGTACCCGGTTGACGAACCTGAGGGCGGCCAGGATCTGTTCGACGCGTTGCTGGCTCAGGATCCCGATGCGCTGCCCCAGTCGTGCTTTGCCGACGCAGGATATCTGCGAGGCCAGCACGATGCTGCGCCGGCTCAGACCACCTTCATGCTCGTCAAGCAGGACCGTGCCCGGTTCCGCGATGCGTTTCAGGTTGGAGCTGATTCCACAGACCACCACGGTGTCGATGCGCGACGCGTTGAAAAGATCGTCCTGGACGACAACATAGGGATGGGCGATCGGAGGCACCGAACCCCGGTCTTCGTCCGGAGCGATCCAGTAAAGCTCCCCGCGCAGGATAGTGGCCTCGCTGATGGGGAAGCCGGATTCACGAGGCTGAGTCACTCGAGGTCGATCGCCTTGCGCAGCTTGCGGCGCCACTGCAGCAGTGCCATCGAATACCATGCGAAGTAGCCCGACGTCAGCCCCACGCACAGCATGGTTAGCGGTTCGTCGGTCAGGCGCGGCACCGGGATGCCCTTGCCCTGGTTGGCATAGATTTCCACACCCAGGTAGAGGATGCGCGCCACCAGGATCATCGCCATCAGGATGCCCAGCCGCGCCGGCGGCGTGAAGAAGTAACCCTGCTCGGTATCTTCGAAACGGGTGTGTTTGAGCGCCCACATGCTCCAGCCGGTGCCGAAGGCGGCGCCGGCCAGCAGGGCAGCCATGTTGACCGGCCTGTCGAACAGCTGCACCAGCGGCACCAGGATCATCGCGCCGAACACCAGCACGCCCGTGTAGTGGCGCGAGACGATCGAACGCTGGCGCACCATGCGCGCCTTGATGCGGTTGTAGACACGCCAGACCAGCAATGGGGTCAGGACGAGCAGGGCGAGGGTGGTGATCGAAAGGTCTTCCATGGTGCAATGAATTGGTTCTGGCCCGCCATTGTAGCCGCCTGGCACGGGAGCGGCAGCGAACGGCGGCGCCGAGGGCATTCTGGTATGGTGTCCACTCCGCTTTTAATGAGGAGATTTACGCCATGAATGCAGTGTTTCCTGCGCATATTCCGATGAAAGCGCACCGTGCACCGGACCCGGCCCCGATCGAGGAACCGGCGCCCGAGCCCTTCAATACGCCGCATCCGCACCACCAGCCCGGCCACACCCATACGCCTGCCGGCGACGAAGACCCGGTGCCCGATCCGAAGCCGAGCATCCTGCATTAATCCCGCTAATCTTTTTCTGGAAAAGATCAGCGGAACTTAATCAGTCAAACGCCCAGGAGTACAGCACGTCCAGCGCGGTGTTGGTGCCGGTCTGGAACTGCAGCGTGATCTTCGGGCTCCACTTGTAGCGCAGGCGCACCAGGCTCGAGGCCGTGGTCGCGCCCTGCTCGAAGCTGAGGTAGGCGCGCGAGGAGATGCGCTTGCCGACCGTGACTACCGTGCTTTCCAGGCCGGTGGCGGTGCCGTTGGCCTGCTTCAGGCCGAGTTCATCCACGCCGAGCGAGGTGGCCAGCTTCTGGGTGATGCCGCCGGTGCCGCCCTTACCCCCTAACAGGGCGCCGGCAGCCGCCGCCAGCACGTCCTTCTCGTTGCCGCTCGTGCCTTCCATGCCGTGACCCAGCACCAGCCAGGACAGCTTTTCGCTGTCCGGCACGTTCGGGGTCGACACCAGCCGCGCCTGCGGCGACTGCGCCGTGCCGCGCACCTGCACGCCCGCTTCGACATTGGTCTCGGACAGCTGCTCGCCCTCTGGCCGGCGGCGCACCGCAAGCACGTCGAGCGCCGGGTTGTCGTAGGGGCCGCTGAAGGTGATGACGGCGCGTTCGATCGCCAGCTTCTGGCCATAGGCAGCGTAGTTGCCTTCGACCGCGCGGATGGTGCCGTTCACGCGCGGCGCGCCTGCGCCGACCTTGCGCACGCGGACGTTGCCGGCCAGCGTGGCGTCGATGCCGAGGCCGCGCAGGCGGAACTCTTCGCCCAGGTCGGCGCGCAGGTCGACGGTAAGCGGCAGTTCTTCCTTCTTGTTCGACGGGACCGGCTTGGCGCCGCCCTGGCCCAGCACGATCACGTCGTCCGACATGGTCGGGCGGCCCTGGGGCGCGAATTCGATCAGGGCGCGGTCGGCGCGCACATTGCCTTCCAGCGCAAAACGCTCGGCATCGCGCACCAGCGAGGCCTTGCCGCTCAGGACCACGGTGCGGTCGGGGCGCGACAGGGCTTCCAGTTTATCGAGGGTCAGGCGCAGGTCGGCCGCGGCCAGGCCGCTGGAAAAGCGCAGCGAGCCTTCGGCGGACGCGCTGCCCTGGCGTCCCTGGAAGTACAGGCGCTGCAGCTGCAGCTGGTCGCCGGCCAGGCCGGCGCGCAGCTCGCCGTTCTGCAGGCGCACGCCCTGTTCGGGCCAGCGCACCGCCAGCCGGTCGCCCTGCACGCTGCCGTCCAGGCGCGGGTTGCCGATGGTGCCGGAACCCTGGACCGCCAGGCGCAGCGCGCCGTCCAGCTCCAGGCCCGACTGCCCGGCGAAGGATGCCAGCCAGGCGATCGAGCCCATGTTGGCGTCCAGGCGCATGCGCATCGGGCTGTCGCGGTCGAGACGCCCCTGCAGCAGCTGGGCGCTGCCGTCCAGTTTTGCGCTGCCGGTACGGGTGCCGTCCAGGTTCACGGCCACGCGCAGCGCGCCGCCCTGCACATTGGCGCGCGCATCCAGGGTACGCAGGCCGAGCGGGACTGGCTGGTCGCTGCCGGCGATGACGTCGCCTTTTTCGCGGAACACGTGGACCATGCCGTCCAGCGCCGGGGCGCCGCCGGTGGCCATCGCCGTTCGCAGGTCGAGCGCCCATTGCGCGCCCAGGGTCAGGTCGCCGCGCGCGTTGTCGCGGATCGCCGGCGAGAACTGCGCCAGGTAAGTGAGCGGCACGTTGTCCGCGTGGCCGCGGCTGTTCCAGCGCGAGCCGTTCTTGACGAGAGAATCGACGGTGATGCTGCCGGCCGGCAGGCGGATCACGGCGCCGTTGAAGGCCAGGGTTTCCGGCTTGGCCAAGCCCATCACGCCGCTGCCCTTGGCGCCGCTGATGCGTAGCGGGACCGGGGCTTGCAGCGCCATCGCGTAGCGGCCGCGGTTCTGCAGGGCAGCCAGCGTGCCGCTCCAGGTGTCGCCGGTCCAGCCGCCGCGCACTTCGACGTTGGCGTCGAAGGCCTCGCCGACTGCGGCCGCGCGCAGGGTGTGGGCGCCGCGGGTACCTTCGGTTTTGAGGCTGGCCGAGGCGACGCGAGTCTCGCCACTGACGTATTCGGTAATCTGAATATCGCTCGCCAGCGCATCGCGCGCGCCGCGTCCCGAACCGAGGTTGGCGTTCGCGCGCAGCGAGCGGATGCTGTGGGTGCCGAGCAGGCGCAGGTTCTGGCCTTCCAGCGCCGCCGTGAGCGAAGGCGTGTCCATGGTGCCGGACAGGGTGCCCTGGCCGCGCAGCACGCCGGCAAAATCAGGGCCGAGGGCGGCCAGCTGCGGCGCGTCGATGCGCCAGCCCAGCTGGTCGTTGCCTGCGCCGAAGCTGCCCTTGGCGGCGACCACGTTGGCGCCCACGTGCAGGTCGACGTCGGCGTTCGACACGTGGCGGCGGTCGGCCGTCAGCTTCGCATGGCCCCACAGCGGGGAATTCGACAGGGTCGATTCCTGCACCCGCAGGTCGAGCGCACCACGCCAGTCGGCGCCGCTGCGGCCGCTGGCGTCGAAGGCGCCGTTGATCGAGCCGGCCAGGGGCGAGCCGAAGGCGGCCGGGTTGAAGCGCTGGGCGGTGCCGCTGACTTTCGCTTCCACGAAGCGCGCATTGTCGCTGCCGGCCAGCCAGGCTTCGCCGCTCGCGCGCAGGCTGCCGTTGGCATTCTTGCGCTGGGCCGCGACCCAGCCGAGGTTGTTGGCGTTGACTTCGAAGGTGGTGCGGGGCGCGGCCATGGTGCCGGTGGCGACGCCGTTGGCCGTGACGGCGCCATACAGGTCGCTGCGCACGGCCGACAGCTGGCGTCCATCCAGGCGCCACTGCAGCTTGTCGCCCGCGCCGCCGAAGGCGCCGTTCAGGGCCACCGTGTTCTGGCCCAGCGCCAGGTCGGCGTCGATGCCACTGATGCGCTTGGCGTCGGCGTGCAGCTTGCCTTCGCCCGACAGCGCCTGGTTCATCAGCCGGCTGCGGCGCACGGCAAAGTCGGCGTCCACGCGCCAGGCTGGCGCCAGGGCGCCGGCGACGTTGACATTGGCATTGATGTCGGCTTCCGGGAAGTCGCCGAAGTCGGCCGGGTTGAAGCGGCTTGCCGTGGCGCTGGCCTTGAAGGCTTTGTCTTCCAGTAGGTTCATGTTGCCGGTGACGTCGACACGGCTGCCGCCGCTTGACAGGCGCGCTTCGCGCACCGTGACGACGTTCTTCTCCAGCGTCGCCAGCGCGGCCAGGCGCAGCGCCTTGTCGGCCAGGTTGGCCTGCAGGGTCTGGACCTCGCCGGCATTGGTCACCTGGATGTCGCCGCGGATCGCAATCGGCTTCATGCTGCCGTGGATGCCCTTCAGGTCGAAGCGGTCGGTGTGCAGCGTGAAGCGTGCAGTACCCAGTCCTTCCTCATCTTTTCCACGCTGGACGCCCCCGGTGCCGGTGAAGCGGCCGGCGGCGCCGAAGTCCATCAGCACGTCGGACACCTGCAGCGCATTCAGGTTGCCGCCCAGTTGCCCGCGCATGTTGCGCAGGGGCAGGCGCTGCTGGTCGATCGTGCCTTCCGGGCCGTCGTTGGTGATGTTGACGCTGCCGCTGATGTTGCGATTCGGGTCCAGCTTGCCGGCGATGGCGAAAGTCAGGTCGGCGGTCGGCAGGGAAGGATTGAAGAAGCCCGGGTCGACGTTGCGGCCATTGATGCGCATCTCGCGCAGCGGGATCTCGGCATAGGGCGAGAGCGCGAAGTGGGCGTCGCCCACGGCGCGGCCGGCCTGGCCGGTGGCGTCGACAAGGGTGGTTTCCAGATCGCCGCCCACTTTCAGGCGCAGCTGTGCCGCGCGCGCGCCGGCTTTCGCCTGCGACTGGGTCAGGCTGGCAGTGGCATCCAGCTTGAACGGGCGCTGGGCGCCGATGCTGCCGTTTGCCGCTACATCGCCCCAGGGCGTCACGGCAGCGGCGTCGTGTACCTGCCAGCGCTGTTTGCTGCCCTCCAGGCGCAGGCGGATGTTGTCAATACGCGTTTCCGCGCCCTTGCTCACGAACACCGCCTGGTTCAGGCGCGCGTCGTCGATCGAGACTGGGAAAGGCGGCGCCAGCGTGGTTGGCATCGGCGAGCGTTCCTCGGTTTCCTTCAGCGTCTCCATGCGCAGGCTGGCCGCGTGCAGGCTGTTCACCAGGATGCCGCGCGAAACGATCTGCGCCGGCGACCAGCGCAGGTCGATCTTGTTGGCGATCATGAGCTGCTCGTCGGTGCGCCAGACGATGCGCTCGATGTGCATCGTGCCGTACAGCGAACCGGAGACGCCGGTGAGCGTGAGTTTGCCGCCGGTGGAGGCGGCCACGCGCTGGGCGATCATCTGCAGCGTGGTTTCGCGGCCCAGGTACCAGAGCGTGCCGCCGACGATCACGCCGGTTGCGACCAGGCCGATGGCGACGCGGCGCGGCCAGCGCCGCGCCTTGTGCGCAGGCGCCGGGTCCGGGGTCTTGTCCGGGGAAGTGTCGTTCGTGTCCATCAGAAGGTGAATCCCAGGGAGAAGTGCAGGCGCGCTTTCTTGACGGCGTGGCCGTAGGCCAGGTCGACGTTAATCGGGCCGACCGGGCTGCGCCAGCGCGCGCCGACGCCGAAGCCGGATTTCGGTTTCAGGTCGCCCACCTTGTCGGCGGCGTTGCCGGCGTCGTAGAACACGGCCACGCCCCAGGGCGGACGGAAGTAGTACTGGTATTCGGCGCTGGCGGTAATGAGGTATTTGCCGCCGACGATGGCGCCGTTCTCGCGCACGCCCAGTTCGCGGTAGCCGTAGCCGCGCACCGACTGGTCGCCGCCGGCGCGGAACAGGAAGGTGGAGGGCACGCCCAGCTTTTCCTTGGCCGCCACCGCGCCGAACTCGCCGCGTAGCACCAGGGTGCCGGCCTCGCCCAGCGGCTTGAACATCTGGGCGCGCGTGTACAGGCGCAGGAATTTTTCGTCGGTCAGGATCGGCAGCAGGGCGCCACCCAGCTGGCCCTGCAGCACGTAGCCGTTGGTCGGCTGGATCAGGCTGTCGAGCTGGCGCTTGGTGATGCTGTAGGTGAGCGGCACGCTGCGCGTGGTGGTCGGCTCCTTCGGCGGCACTTCGCGCTTTTCGACCAGGGCTTCCAGCGTCAGGCTGCGTTCCAGCAGCGGCGTGCCCCACTGGCGCCGCGCCGCGATGGTCGCCAGCGTGGTGATCTCGCCGCGCACGTCGTTGCGCTCGACGCCGGCGCCGACGCTGTCGTTGTAGCCCTTGGGCGTGGTCGGCCAGAAGAAGTCGACGCGCGCGGTCTGGCGCTTCTGTTCGTAGATCAGGTCGGACTTCATGCGCTTGCCGAGAACGTTCAGGTCGTCGTAGCTGGCCTGGGCGCGGGCGCCGGTGTCGGTCGAGAAGCCGAGGCCGACCTCGACGTTCTTGCGCAGGTTCTCGGTGACGCGCACCAGCACCGGCAGCACCGTGGGGCCGGTGGGCGGCTCCGGCGTGGCCGGGTTGCCGTCGGTGTCGTTGTCGCCGTCCTTCAGGTCCTGGATCTCGGCATTGAGCACGGCGCGCAGGTCGGCGCTCACTTCCACGCTGCTGAAGTAGCCGGTGTCCTGCAGGCGCGACTGCAGGGCCTGCAGCGCCGCCTCGCTGTATTCGTCGCCCGGATTGATCTTGTTCAGGTTGGTGATGACTTCGCGCGGATAGCGCTTCAGGCCGCGGATGCGGAGCTCGCCGAAGCGCATCTCCGGGCCGCTGTCGATGACGACGTGCAGCAGGGCGCGCTGCTCTTCCGGATCGACGGTGGCGCTGGTCTCGACCAGGCGTGCGCGCGGAAAGCGCGTCTGCGCCACTTCGCGCAGCAGCTCGCGCTTGGCCGCTTCCCAGTCGGCCTGGCGGAAGCGGCTTCCTACCGGCAGCTGCCAGCGCTGGCGCAGGGCGCCGGCGTCGAAGGGCGCGCTGCCCTTGTCGATGGGCGCGAAGCCCTGCAGCACCAGGTCGACGTCGCCGACCACGGTGGCCGGGCCCGGATCGACGATGACGCGCGCCACCGGGCGCGGGCCGCTGGTGTCGAGGCCGGCGGAAATCTTGGGCGAGTAATAGCCTTCGGTGGCGATGAAGGTCTTGGCCTGTTCCGGCGCTTCCTTGACCAGGCGCTGCAGCTGTTCCATATCCACGCGCGGATTGCCGCGCCAGCGCATCAGGTCGAGGTTTTCCTCGAGCATGTTTTCGATCTGGCGCGGGGCGTCAATCCGCACCTGGTAGTCGATCCCCTGGGCATGCAATGCCGTGGCAAATACCAGCGCGCCAAGGCCTGCGAGCAGGCGGGGCAGGGGACGCAAACGGCGCGGGATCGATCTTGCAGGAAACATGGCACTCCGACGAAAAGGTTCATTGCAATCTTAACGGATTGGCAAAAACGATGACGGACGCTAAGCCCAGCCGTGCGGGGGCGGACAGTGTACGTGTAGCCTTGTTTTATGCCAGAATTCGCCGTTTCTTCCCTAACGACTTCCGATCATGCAAACGAATGACACCGCGCTCGTCCTCTTCAGCGGCGGCCAGGATTCCACCACTTGCCTCGCGTGGGCGCTGCAGCGCTATGCGCGCGTGGAGACGATCGGCTTCGACTACGGCCAGCGCCATGCCATCGAACTGGAGGTGCGCCCGACGCTGCTGGCAAAGATGCGCGCCCTGAACCCGGAGTGGGATGCGCGCCTGGGCGAGGACCACATGATTGACCTCGGCCTGATCTCGAAGATCTCGGATACGGCCCTGACCAGCAACGTGGCCATCGCGATGCAGGAAAACGGCTTGCCGAATACTTTTGTACCGGGACGTAACCTGCTGTTCATGACGGTGGCCGCCACCGTGGCCTACCGCCGCGGCCTGAACGTGCTGGTGGGCGGCATGTGCGAGACCGATTTCTCCGGCTACCCGGACTGCCGCGACGACACCATGAAGGCGCTGCAGGTGGCGCTGAACCTCGGCATGGCGACGCGCCTGAAGGTCGAGACGCCGCTGATGTGGATCGATAAGTCCCAGACCTGGCAGCTGGCCGAGGATTGCGGCGGCGCGGCGCTGGTGGACCTGATCCGCTTCGACACCCACACCTGCTACCTGGGCGAACGCGGCGCCGCCCATCCTTGGGGCCACGGCTGCGGCACTTGCCCGGCCTGCGCGCTGCGGGCGCGTGGCTACGAGCAGTACGTGGCGAACAAGGGCACCTGAAACTTTACTGGGCGGTGCGCAGGAAGTCCGCTTCCTGCTGGCCGTCCATCAGGCCGACCGGGGCGTGGGGCAGGAGGCTGGTCCTGAGGATCTTGCCGTCCTTGGCGTAGACGAGGAAATACTCGCCGGCGCCATGGTCGCCAGGGTTGCTGTCCCGAATGTCGCTGGGTCCGCAGCCGATCACGACCCTGGTCTGGCTGGTGACGAATTCGAGCGGCTGCTCGTCCTTGTACGTTCCCTTGATCTGCTGGATGTTGCGGAAGCGGGCCTGGTTCACGTGCACGATGTTGGGAAAGCGCGCCTCGGGCTCGCGCGTTTCCACGCGAAACGTCAGTTTGCCCAGGTAGCCGATAAAGACCTGGTCGGCCTCGTCCATCAGCGCGCGCACGTCCTTCTTCATCGTTTCCAGCCCTTCCTTGCGCTTCTGGGCGACCTGTTCGGGCGACAGGACGGCGCAGGCCATGGCCGGGGCCGCGGCAGTGAAGACAAAAAGGGATAGCAGCAGGGAACGTGCGAAGCATTTCATGACGTGGCACCTTGAACCTTTGGGGTAGCTCCCATGATGCCAAAGAAAGCCTGCTGAAAGTGCGCCAATCCTCACCTTCCTGAATATGCGGGATGTATTGCCGTGTGGATATTTACGTTCTAAACTGCCTCGGATCTTGGCGATAAAGGCGGGCATGAGCAATGTGAGTACGGGCGAGCCGGACGGTCAATGGAAGGGCTGGATCAAGTGGCTGCGTTTGCTCGGCGTTCTGGTCGCCGGCATCTGGCTGCAGAAACTGTGGAACCAGGACATCGTCGTCCTGCTCATGATGACCGTCGTCCTTGTCGTCATGCTCGCGCGCTTGCGGCTGACCGAACAGCGCCTGGACCTGCTCATCGACCGTCATCCCGTCCAGCTGAACTTGTACACCGACCCGTCCCGGCGCGTCTGGCACGAGTCGCGAAGCGACGGGGTCCTTGAAAGTTGCCGCATAACAGATCCCTATTTCCAGGGATGGCTCGACCACACACTCACCCTGCGTGGCAGGCCTTACCGGCTGCGTATCTTCGTCAAGACCTATGGCTGCGGCTACATGGTGTCGAACTACGAACGCGGATTCGAGATGCGTGTGCTGCGTAACACCTGTGTCTGGTGAGCGCGATGTCGGTCCTGCTCGCTCTCTGCGCCGCGGTGCTGCTGCTCGACGCCTGGGCCGCATGGAAGTTGTTCAGATCACCGTTCTACGACGCCGGCCAGCGCGGGATCCAGCTGGCGCTGGTCCTGCTGCTTCCCGTCGCCGGCGCCTGGGTGGTGCTGTACATGGCGCGCAAGGACCTGCCCCCGGTCAGGTCGCATCCCGTCGACCATGTCCAGGATCTCGGCTTCGGCAGCAACGACCTGCGCGAGGATGACCGCGCCAGTGATGATCTATCGCCGGATGACTAAGGGCGTCAGGCCGTGGCCGGCAGCTTCGCCACCACCTTGATCTCGAACTGGAAGCCGTACAGCCAGGTCACGCCGACCGCCGTCACGTTGGGGTAGGGCGCCTCGCCCCAGTATTCCTGCGCCACGCTCCAGATGCGTTCGAACTTCGACTCGGGATCGACAATGAAGACCGTCACGTCGACCACGTCGGCGAAACTGCAGTCGGCCGCCGCCAGCACTGCATTCAGGTTCTCGAAGGCGCGCCGCACTTGCGTATCCAGCTCGGGCTCGGGCGAGCCATCCTCCCGGCTGCCGACCTGGCCGGACACGAACAGGAAGCCGCCGGAGCGCACGGCTGGCGAATAGCGGTTCTTTTCATACAGGGCCTGGCGGCCCGCGGGAAACACGACGTCACGAACTTGCATGCTCAACTCCTTGGTGGTGAATGCCGCTACTCTAGCGCGGCGCTTTGTTGCGATAAACAGGAGAATCGTTACAGCACTATTTGTATAATCCGGATAATTCAGGAGGGAGCAGATAGTGGACAGGTTCGACGGTATGCGGGCGTTCGTGCGGGTGGTGGAGGCGGGCAGTTTCACCAGGGCGGCCGAGACCCTGGGCATGAGCCGCACCAGCATCACCCAGCTGGTGCAGCAGCTGGAAGCCCATCTGCGCCTGCGGCTGCTCAACCGCACCACGCGCAAGGTCAGCGTGACGGTCGACGGCGCCGCCTATTACGAGCGCGTGGTGCGCCTGCTGGCCGATCTCGACGATATCGAGAACAACCTGCCTGGTTCCTCGCCGGCGCCGCGCGGCCTGCTGCGCGTGGACGTGCCCAGCCCCTTTGCCAACATGATCCTGGTGCCGGCCCTGCCTGATTTCCACGCACGCTATCCGGACATCGCGTTCGACCTGGGCGCGAGCGACCGCAAGGTCGACCTGATCGGGGATCGGGTCGACTGCGTCGTACGCGGCGGCGAGATTACGGACGGCTCCCTGGTGGCACGCCATGTCGGCGACCTGCAATTGGGCGTGTATGCGGCGCCTGCCTACCTGGCGCAGGCCGGCTTGCCTGTGCATCCGCTGGAGCTGCAGGACCCGCGCCACCGCATCGTGCGCTACCGCTGGACCAACGGGCTGCCCTATGCCATGCATCGGGAAGGGGAGAGCGTCAAGATCGCGGGCCGCTCGATCCTGACGATCGACGACGGCAATGCCTACCTGACGGCGGGCCTGTCCGGCCTGGGCGCGCTCTGGCTGCCGGACTACATGGCGCGCGACCACGTCGCCAGCGGCGCCCTGGTGCGCCTGTTCGCGGATTGGGAGATCGACCCGATGCCGCTCTACGTGGCCTATGCGCCGAACCGTTACCTGAGCAAGGGGCTGCGCGTGTTCATCGACTGGGTGATTGAGCTGATGGCCGTTCACGCACCGCGCGAGAAGGCTTGGAATCCCTGATAAGTCACCTCTGCCATTACAGCGGCAAAGCGGTACACTTTGTTATTTGCACGTCAGCTATCGGCCAAAAGCGGACGTTGGACAACCTCATTTATCGAACTTGGGATACGAACAGCCCGGTTAAATTTGCTGCATTTCTAACCGGCGCCCAGAGCAGGAGGTGCTGCATCATTACCTCGTTTTAGGAAAGTACCTGAAGATAGGGATTCTTTTCAATAATGGCTGCGCGTGACTTCTTCTTGAGGAATTCGATCAAGTCATCTTGGCGCTGCAGCAGCATGACAATTTCGTGCAAGGAGCAGAGAACCATCGTCTTCTGCGTGAGTGCAGTCGCGCATTCCTTGACCACCGGCTCTGTGAAACCCGCCGACGAGATAAAGATTCCGCGTGCGTCTGCCCTTAAGAACAGGCGACTAAGATGAGGGAAGAATTCGTTTGTGCCAACAGGCGAGTTGAGCCATTTCATTTCAACAATGTAGATGGCGCCGTCAATTTCAATTACCCCGTCGAGTTGCTCAACAACAACCGCTGTGTCGAGAGCTCTACGCCGGAAGTCCTCCATGACATGGATGCCATAAGCGCGAAACAGATCATTAAGAACCCCCTCAAGTAACTTCCCCCGTTCCTGGGGGTTATCGTTCATACCAAATAGCGCTGCCAGTCTCGATGCCACCCCTTCGATCCTCGCCCGTTTCTCCAATACTGATGCTCGCTCAGCAAGTCTGCCCGCCTGAAGCTGTTCTCGCTCAGCATCACGTTCCTGCTTCATTCGAGTAAAAGAGTCTTTTTTGTTGACTGCTTCTCGGATAGCAGCAACAAGCCCGCGCGCCTTCAGTTGGTCTTCAGGCCAGCAAAGCGAGAAATCTTCGAATTCGACGATACGCTTAATAATCTCTCGGCGAGCGAAAATCCCACTATCACCACGTTCGTTGACCTTCTTTAGAACATTGCGGGCGATCTCAAATTTGCTAATTGCATCCGGCGTTGTTCGAACTATGCGTTCAACCTCCGCAAGGTCAGCTTCGTCAACGCCGGCGCCTCGCAGGAACAGCGCCACCCCCTTTTTTGCTTTATTTAACTTTGCTAGAGCATCGACCAAAAGATCAAAAAGGTCCGGTGGATAATGATACGCGTCTGCCATTGACCAAAGCCCTTCTTCCTTGTTCGCATGCACTAATGGGGACTCCCAGCTGTTGTTCTTTGCCGGTAGCGTCTGGTCAATACAATAGCACAGGAGCACATCGGCTTGAACGTCAGCAGTGGCCGCTTTGAGTCGGGAACTGCCTATCGTGATAGTTGGAGAGTATTCCTCGATGGCAACCTGCTATCGTGCGCCTAAAGGCCTAGATCGGCCAGAAAAGCACCTCTGATGAGGCGGGACATTCATATTGGCAAGGTGAGCGGGTTGTTTCCGCTTGTGCCACGCAATCATTTGAGACTAAGAGAAAAAGTGAGCGCTGCAAGGATCGAAAGCACAGCCTCGCCGGATACTTTTGCGTCAAATAGGACGTCCACTAATCATTAGATCCAAATTCATGGACCTTGTAGATACACTAAGAAAAAAGATTGTCGTCCTAGAAGAAGGGGACTATATCCCCGGATTGAAGGCGGTTCTGTTGCACATTGAGACAGCTTTTCGCCATCTTTCTCGCGGGCAGGAAAGTGATGACGACACAGCGTTTACTGACGCTATCTATCGAACGAATCAAGCGTTCGAGGGCAGTGTCAAGGAGGCATACCGTGTACTCGCCGGCCAAGACCCTGCGAAGAAGCGCCCGTACGACATCGAGAACTACCTCGAACAGAACAACATATTTCGTAGTCGAGTTTTAAGTCAACTGACGATATATCGTACAGAGTGGCGGAACCCGTCGGCCCACGATTACAAGCTTGATTTCGACGAAAGTGAGGCCTTCCTCGCGATAGTTTCTGTTTCCGCTTTTGCGTGCCTGCTTCTCGATCAGATTGCTGAGCGCCTGGCCTATACACGGTCACAAGCTGAGGCAGAGGCGCAAAAGGCCCAACTAGCAGCTAGCTTGGCCCGATCAATGAATGCTGACCTCTTGGCACGCGTGACGGATCTGCTGACGCAGTTCTGTGCGATTCACATGCCCCCTGCCGCTGCGTCGTCCAATAAAGTGACGGAATCGCAATTAATTGGGGCGCTCCACGGGTTCCTCGCTTCTGCTGCGCCAGAACTAAACGTCCAGACCGATGCACTTTTGGATGCAGGGAGGCACTTCCGGGCTGACCTATTAGTTACTCGCGGCGGGGATCGGCTCATCATCGAGCTTAAACGGCGGCTCATGCGACAAAATTATGCGAATGCTGTCACTCAAGTGGAACACTACCTGCTCATCAGTGGAGTCAAGAGCGCCGTTCTACTATTCTTGCCAGATGCTCCAGGTGAAATGGAGCAACTTGATTCAACGGTTAATGGCATAGATGCTCGGCTTGTCATCTTGTCGCCGACCGGATCTAACCCGTCGGTCAAATGCCGGCCTCAATCCTAACTCTGTCAGACGCCGAGTAACTTGTACGGTTCATTGTGAAGTGTTGTCCGTCATGCGAAACGCCCGGACGACCAATGGAACGTCCGGAATGGGTTGTAAGCCGACAGAAAACTACAATCTCGGGGGGCATGGAGGACCGGTGCCCTATCCCAAGCACGTCGCCTGGAAGATGTTTGATTTCTTTGAGTTGCGTGGAAAGCTTGCCCAGCGCTCTTAACCACGCCCAGCAAACAGCGCCGGCACTGCGTCTGCTTCCCTCGGTTCGCTGAACAGGAACCCCTGGTACTCGTCGCATTCCATCTCGCGCAGCACGGCCAGCTGGCTTTCCGTCTCGACGCCCTCGGCTACCACCTTCAGCTTCAGGCCGCGCGCCAGGTTGACGATCGAGAGCGCGATGGCGGCGCTGTCCTCGTCGCGGCCGAGGTCGCGCACGAACGCCCTGTCCACTTTCAGGCGCGACACCGGGAAGCGCTTCAGGTAAGCCAGGCTGGAATAACCCGTGCCGAAATCGTCGATCGCGAGATCCACCCCGAGCGCGCGGATCTCGTGCAACAGCCGGTCCACCTCCTTTTCGCGGCTCATCAGGGCGGTCTCGGTGATCTCGAGTTCCAGGGAGCCTGGCGGGACCCGGTACTGCGCCAGGCAGCGCCGCACCGTCTCCAGCAGGGACTTCTGGTACAGCTGGCGCGGCGACAGGTTGACCGCCACCTTCACCGGCCGGCCCAGCTGCCCGGCCCACTCTCCCATCTGGCGGCAGGCCTGTTCCAGCACCCAGGCGCCGATCGGGATGATCAACCCGGTGCGCTCGGCGATCGGGATGAACTGCGTCGGCGACACCGCGCCCAGTTGCGGGCTGTTCCAGCGCAGCAGGGCTTCGAAGCCGACCACCTGCCCGCCAAACACCGTGACCTTGGGCTGGTACACCAGGCGCATCTCGCCGCGTTCGAGCGCCCGGCGCAACTGGGCTTCGAGCGTCAGGCGCTGACCGAGCTCGGTGTGGCGGCTGGCCGAAAAGAAGTGCACCGCGTCCTCGACTTCGATCCCGGCGCCGCTGGCCGCGCCCTGGGCGCTGCGATATAGTTCGTCCGCATTGCGCCCATCGTGCGGGAACAGGGCCACGCCCAGTACGGGGCCGAGGAAGAAGTCGTGCCCGTCCACCGGCAGCGGGGCGGACATCAGCGCGTGCAGCTGCAGGGCGAAGCGCTCCACGTCCGGGCGCCCGCCGCCGGCGTCGAGCACGAACGCGAATTCGGCGCCGCGGATGCGCGCCGCCACCGCGCCGTCGCCCGCGGCGCCGCGCAGCAGGTCTGCCACCTGGCGCAGTGCGCGGTCGCCGGCATCGTGGCCGAGCAGGTCGACGATCTCGTGCAGGCGTTCGAGCACCAGCGCGACCGCCGCCAGTTCGCGCCCGCCGCCGGCGCAGGCAGCGATGCGTGCTTCCAGCAGGCGCCAGAACTGGGCCTGGTTGGGCAGGCCGGTAATGGCGTCGAACTCGGCCAGCCAGGCCAGGCGCGCCTCGGCGCGCTCGCGCTCGGTGATATCGGTCAGCACGTTGACCAGGTGGGCCTGGCCGTCCTCTCCCGCCAGGCGCGAAGTGAGCTGGATCACGGTGCGGCTCTCGCCGCTGCCGTCCCGCATGGTGCCGGTCGCATCCAGGGTGCCGCCGTGCGCCAGCACTGCCTCGTAGCGGCGCTCGCGTTCCTCGGCGCCGGGCAGCACGGCGCGCTCGTCCAGCCCGGGCAGGCTCTCGCGCGCTCGCCCGACCAGGCGCGCGAAGGCCTCGTTGGCCAGCACGATGCGGCGCGCGCCGTCCAGCACCCAGATCGGCGCGCCGACCGCATTCACGATCGACGCCAGGTAGTCGAAGCTCTTGCCCAGGCGCGCCTCGCTGGCGGACACCATGTCGATCAGCCCGAACTGGCGGCGGGTGTCGCGCGCCACGCGCCAGGCCAGCAGCGACAGCACCGCCGCCAGCAGCAGATAAAAGGCGAGCGCGGTCCACAGGCGCCCGTACCAGCCGGCCAGCGCCACGTGGCGCGCCATGCCGGTGATGATCACCAGATCGGCGCCTTCCACCGTGTCGTAACCGTACAGGCCGGGAACGCCGTTGATCGGGCTGATCGCCGTAAAGCTGCCGCGGGCAGCGCGCGGCAGCTGCTCGCGGAACAGGGGTGTGTCGGCAAAGGAGCGGCCGATCCCATCCGGGAATGCCGGGCCGCGCACCAGCATGGTGCCGTCGCGGTGCAGCAGGGTGACCGAGCCGCCGGTGCCGAGTTCGACCAGGTTGTACAGGCGTTCGAAGCCTTGCGAGTCCACCTGCGCCACCAGGGTGCCGATGCGGCGGCCGTCGCGTTCGCGCGCCGGCATGATGAAATTCAGGATGCCGTGGCCGCTGGCGCGGTCGATGTTCGAGATGGTGATGTGGCGCCGCGCGTCCGGCGCGGGCGCTGCGGGCAGGGGCGGCAGGGCGCGGTGTTCGCCGGCCGGCAGCAGGCTGCCCAACTGGCGCCCGGCGTTTTCGAACAGCAGCACGCGCAACAGGTAACGGTGGGTCAGGCCGTCGCGCCCGTCGGCCAGGCCCGGGACCGGCCCGCCGTCGCGCCGCAGCAGGATGTGGGCGGACTGGCGGGCGGCGCTGTCGATCGCCTGCACCACGCTCGCGGTCTGGGCGGCAAACGCGATCGCCACGTTGCGCAGCGTAATCTGTTCCTCGCGCAGCGCGTCCCGGTAGCTGTCGTACAGCATAGCGCCGGTGACCATGCCGAGCGCCGCGATCAGTCCCGCCGTGACGATTACCAGCCGCGACAGCGGAGTCGGCCGGATGCTGCGCACGGTGGGTTGGGACGGGACTTGCATGCTGCGGAGCCTGCCGGGAATGGTCGTGTGCCGATTTTACCTGTTGCGCATGGCCACACATGTGAAAACGGCCGGGGAAGTCCCGGCCGTTCTGGAAGAAGTGTTGCGGGATCAGGCGGCAGGCGCAGCGACGCGGCTCTTGCGGCTGCGGGCCACCAGGTACCAGATGATCGCGACCGGCACCAGCAGGGGCAGCAGCAGCGGCGAGATCGCCAGGGCGACGGCGACGGCCGCCACGCCCAGGGTGCCGAGCAGGATCACGCCGACGCCGGCGAACACCACGGCCAGCACCACGCTCACGACCAGCACCACGACACCCGCGATGATCACGCCGCCGCCTGCGAACAGCAGTCCCAGCACGGCGCCCAGCGGGCCGCCGACTTCCTCGCCGTCGATGCTGAAGTTCATGAAGTCCGAGCTGTCGACAGCCAGGTCCCACAGCAGCAGGGCAATCAGGAACAGGATGACGATCTTGGCAAAGTTTTTCATGGCAGGCCTCTCTTCTAGGGGGTGTGTTGTGCGCGTTTCGTTGCGCGCATTTGTTTCGGTATGGTTGAACTGTAAGCGCAGGCCGCCAGACAAGCCATCGCTTTGCGACAGACTGCATGTTTGGCGCGCCGGGCCGCGTGCAGATGCGATAAGTGGCATTCCGCAACCTGCAACCAGGAGGCAACAAAGGTGGTCGATTTGCCCTTGCATTGGGCATATCCTTTCCTATACTGACAGCCTGTTCTGAAAGCAGGGGGATCCTATGCACGCTGTCAACCAACCATTGGGGGACCACCTGGCCGTTCTGCATCCTGCATTGGCCAACAGCGGCCCCAAAGGCCCGCCCTCGGCGCCGCCGACCATTCCGCCGATCATCATCAATCCCTTCAACCGGGAGGCGCCGCCTCCTGCCGTCGACCCGCGCCCGACTCCGGTACGCCCACCCGTGCGCCCGCCGCGCGGCCCGGATTGGCGCTGTCCGCGCTACGCCTGAAAAAACCTCGCGCGCCCGTGCCGAATCGGGCTTCTTGATGCGGCCGGTTTCCTCTATGATCTCTGCTTTGAGGCATAAGGAAACACGACCATGAACGAGCACGACGAACACGAGCACGACGGCGCCGAGGATGCTCCCGTCCAGGAAGCCCGCCTGTGGCAGGGCAACGGCTGGACCGCGCGCGTGATCAAGAACGAAGACGACGAAGGCTGGGCCGTCGCCATGTACAAGGACGGCGAGCCGGAACCGGCCCTGGTCGGTCCCTGGACCATGGGCCGCGACAAGAAAAACCCGAAGCCGCTCGACGTCAACGCCTTCAATACCCTGATCAAGACGGCTTCGGAAGTGATCCGCCGCCATGAGCAGCACCTGCACGCCATCCTGCACAAGAACACGACCGTGTCGACCGAGAATGGCGAACTGAAGGTGACGCTCGACGTCGTGCCGGACGACGACGAACCCTACGCGATCCTGGCCGCGACCGACGAGATGGGCGAGCAGGTGGCCAAGGTGCGGGTGTCGGCCAGTTTCAAGCTGACCCCGGCCTCGGCCTATGCCTGGATCGAGAACGATTTCCGCGCCCCGCGTGGGTAAATGCAGGGTGAGAACGTGACGCCACAGCCTGCAAGATAAGGCTTCGGCCGCCACGGATGAGCTGTTAATATTTCCCCTATGCATTTAATTACTTTGGGGAAGTAATGGATCGTCTGGCAAGGCTGGAAGCGGTGCAGTCGATGCTGCTCGAAATCGGGCAGCTCTCGACCACCTGCAGCGACATCACCGAATTCATCGGCGCGGTGCACCGCGCCCTGGGCCGCATCATGTATGCGGCCAACTTTTATGTGGCCCTGTCGGACCAGGAAGACGGTTCGGTGCGTTTCGTCTACTTCGTCGACGAGGAAGACGAGACGCCGGGCGCCGCCACCCGCATTACGCTGGGTGCGCCGGAAGAATCGCCCACTGCCTGGGTACTGGTGAACCGCCAGAGGCTGATGATCACCGCCGACGATTTCCACGCGCGCGAGCGCGAAGGCATGAAGTGGGGCCAGGGCAGCGCCGCCGAGCACTGGATGGGCGTGCCCCTGCTCGACCAGCACCACCAGGCCCTGGGCGCGATGGTCATCCAGAGCTATACGAAGGGTGTGACCTACAGCGAGGAAGACCAGGCGCTGTTCACGCAGATCGCCCACCACGTGTCGTTCGCCCTGCAAGGCCTGCAGAGCATGGACCGGCTGGAGCGCGCGGTACAGGAACGCACCGCGGCGCTGGCAGTGGAAGTCAACGAGCGCCGCCGCGCCGAACAGGTGCAGCACGCGCTGTACCAGATCGCCAGCCTGTCGGCCCAGGCCCTGGACACCGAGGCGCTGACCACCAGCCTGCACCGCATCATCGGCGAACTGATGGTGGCCAGGAACTTCCTGATCGCCCTCTACCATCCCGAGACGCAGGAAATCAGCATTCCGTATTTCGTGGACGAGAAGGACGCCGAGGTGCCGGTCAAGCGCTTCCCGCTGGGGCAGGGCATGTGTTCCTATGTCTTGACCAGCAAGCAGGCCCAGCTCCACGACGCCACCAGCTTCCGCCACCTGGCCGCCAACGGCCTGGTCAAGCAGCAGATCGGCAACCAGGAAATCGCCAGCTGGATGGGCGCGCCGATGCTGGTGCACGAGCAGCCCTACGGCGTGCTGGTGGTGCAGAGCTACGATCCGGCGGTGGTCTACACCAAGGCCGACCTCGACCTGCTGGCCTTCATGGCCAGCCACGTGGCGGTGGCGATCGCACGCATGCAGGCCGACCGCAAGATCCGCAAGACCAAGGAAACGCTGGAAGCGCAGAACGCGGCGCTGAACGAAGCCCTGCACCAGCTGCAGGAAGCGCAATCGGAACTGGTGCGCCAGGAGAAGCTGGCGTCGCTGGGCGGCCTAGTGGCGGGCGTGGCCCACGAGATCAACACCCCGTTGGGCATCTGCGTGACCGCGACCAGCCACTTGGTGCAGGAATTGAAACTCACGCGTGAGGAGCTGGCGGCGGGCGAGATGACCGAGGACAGCCTGAACTCCTTCCTCGACATCGTCGACCAGTCGCTGCGCATCATGACCACCAACACCCAGCGTGCGGCCAGCCTGGTGCGCAGCTTCAAGCAGGTGGCGGTGGACCAGTCATCCGGCGACATCCGCAACTTCAATCTGTGCAGCTACCTGAACGAAGTGCTGCTGTCGCTGCAGCCGAAGTTCAAGGGCCGCAAGGTGAAGGTCGAAGTGGACTGCCCGAAGGACCTGGCGCTGGACAGCTCGCCGGGCGCGGTGTCGCAGATCGTCACCAACATGATCATGAATTCGCTCCTGCACGGCTTCGAGCGCGAGCAGGCGGGCAGCATCACGATCCGCGCCCGGCTGGAGGGCGAGCAGGTGGTGTTCGACTACGCGGACAATGGCGTGGGGATGGACCGGGAGACGCTGGGCAAGCTGTTCGATCCGTTCTTTACCACCAAGCGCGGCACCGGCGGCAGCGGGCTGGGAGCGCACATCCTGCACAACCTGGTGACGGGGGCGTTAAGTGGGACGGTGAAGGCGGAGAGCGAGCCGGGGAAGGGCTTGCAGTATCAGCTGCGGTTCCCGCGGTCGCTCAAGAAGTAGGGTGGGCGGGTTTTCCCGCCCACGCGGTCAGCTGACACGAGAGCTGCCGATGCAACTGCTCAACCGATAACTATCGCCGCGTGGGCGGCGAAGCCGCCCACCCTACGGTACAGATGACGCAGGCGTATCAGTCGGAGTCCGGCCAGGCCTCGTTGATCTCCAGCGCCTTGTCCATATTCTTGATGAGCAGATCCACGTAATACGGATCCAGGTGATGCCCCGCCACCTCGCGCAGGTGGGCGGTGACCTGCTCGGCCGGCCAGGCGTCCTTGTAGCAGCGCTTGTGGCTCAGGGCGTCGAACACGTCGGCCACCGCCACGATGCGGGCGTAGGGGTGGATGTTCTCGCCTTTCAAGCCCTGCGGATAGCCGGTGCCGTCGAACTTCTCGTGGTGCTGGTGGGCGATCACGGCGGCGGCCTTCAGGATCGGGCGCTGGGAGCCGTCGAGGATCTGCAGGCCCACGGTCGGGTGCTGCTTCATGATTTCCCACTCTTCCTCGGTCAGGCGTCCCGGCTTGAGCAGCACCGCGTCCGGCGTGGCGATCTTGCCCACGTCGTGCATCGGCGCTGCGTGCATCAGGGTCGCGACCTCGTCTTCCGGCATGCCGGAGGCCTGGGCCAGCAGGTGGCAGACCTGGGCCATGCGGCGCACGTGGTTGCCGGCTTCGTTGGAACGCGATTCCACCACGTCGCCCAGGCGCAGGATCAGTTCCGCCTGGGTGTCCGTGATTTCCTGGGTCAGCAGGATGTTGTCGAAGGCGATCGCCACGCCCGAACAGAACACTTCGAGCAGCTGGGCGTCGATCTCCGCGATCTCTTCCACGCCTTTCAGCACCAGCAGCGAAGCCTTGCCGCTGCTGTTCGGGAAGTAGCCGACATAGGTGTCGCCGTGCAGGCGCGAGATGCGGTTGTGGCGGGCGTCGTCGAGCTGGGCCACCAGTTCCGGGCCGATCTCGTGGCCTTCGATCTCGCCGATCTGGGCCAGCACTTCGTACTGGCTTTCACCCGTGATCACGCTCGCGCCCTTCAGGCGCAGCAGCATGCTCTGCTCCAGGCGCAGCAGCGCCACCACCTGCTGCAGCAGGCCGTTGGCGAAGTCTTTCAGGTTCCGCTGCTGGAAGATGTGGGTGGAGGCTGCGATCACGCGCTCCAGGCCTTCGCGGTAGGTCTGCTGCGCGCGGCGCGCTTCCTCGACCTTCATGATGTCGCGGTAGGCGCGCAGCGCGGCGAAGGTGGTGGTGAACAGCTTGGTGCGATCGAGCTCGGTCTTTTCCTTGTAATCGTTGATGTCGTAGTCGACGATCACGCGTTCTTCCGGCGCCTGGCCCGGCTGGCCGGTGCGCAGCACGATGCGGGTGAACTGGTTGTCCAGGTCCTGGCGCATCCAGCGCGCCACTTCCAGGCCGCTGTCCTCGCTTTCCATCACCACGTCCAGGAACACCAGCGCGATGTCCTTCTCGCGCGCCAATACCTGCTTGGCTTCTTCGCCGCTGTAGGCGTGCACGAAGCTCAGCGCACGGCCGTCGAGGCGGAAACGGGACAGGGTCAGCTTGGTGATGTCATGGATATCCGGCTCGTCGTCGACCAGCAAGACTTTCCATGGAGCCAGCTTGGGCGCCGCGTTGGAGAGGAAGGACATAGGGGTACCGTTACCGTGGGTTGATTAGTCGCACAATCAAGCGGCAGAAATCGAGCAAAAAGTAGCCGCAAGTCAAATCGATTGTAGTACGACCATCATGCCTTAACAACAGGCAACATTAAAAGTGTTGGTTAACGATGTCACAGAGCCGCAAGCTATGTGAGATAGATAAGGAAAACGGAGGCAAACGCACTCAAATGTAGCGTTTCTGGCAGTTTTCGCAGTAAAAGCTGCGGCGGTTGCTATAGCCTAGGTGCGCCTTCTTGAAGGGAATGTCGCAGCGCGGGCAGATGCGCTTTGCATGGGCCAGCCAGTGCTGCTTGAGCACGTACTGCCGTTTCCATTCCAGGAAATCGAAGCTGTATTGACGCGCTTCGTCGACCAGCGCGCGCAGCTTGGGAGCGGGCAGGGCGCCCACGGTCGAAAGCGGATGCACGCGGATGCGGAACAGCACTTCGTTCTTGATGATGTTGCCGACCCCGGAAAAGATGTCCTGGTCGAGCAGGGCGTCGCAGGCCAGCATCTCGGGATTGGCGCGCAGCTTCTTGCGCGCCTTTTTCGGATCCCAGGCGTCCGACATGACGTCGGCGCTGAAATCGTAGGCTTCATAGGTAGCGCGGTCGATTTCCTTGACCTGGCAGGCGTACAGGTTGAGCACATCGCCGTTCGCGGTCTCGAGCGACAGGCGCGGCGTCTTTCCTTCGCGCCCTTCGTTGATGCGGTAGGTGCCGAACAGCAGGAAGTGCACCCGCACCACCATCTCCTCGGTGTCGATCAGCAGGTGCTTGCCCCAGGTGTGGATCGCATCGATGCGCTGGCCGACCAGGCGCGCCGGATCGATGGCGCGGACGTTGCCGTCGGCGCGGACGATTTCCTGGCCCGTGAAGTCGGTAACCAGTTCCTTCAAGATATATAGCGATGGTCCTTCGGGCACGATGCGACCTCCTCCTTGCCATTGTCGGCTGAGCCGGCGAAAACCGGTGTGCGGGGCCTAACATTTGGATACAAAACTTCGACAAAGGAGCACTGGAAAGACGGCGCAAAGGGCGTATATTCGGAACATGAACCAGTACGAAACGACGAAAGGGAAAGCAATGAAATCGGTGATTGGCAAGGTGGCCCTTGCAGGCCTGCTCGCGCTGGGTGCCGGCGCCGCCTCGGCGGGCGTGACCGTCAATTATGTGGATTCCGACAAGTTCTCGGACCTGCCGTTCGCGCCGTGGGAACGCAAGGAAGTGCTGGACGACCTGGCGGCCTTCTTCGCCGAAATCGGCAAGCAGCTGCCGCCGGGGCAGGACCTGACGGTGGAGGTAACCGACATCGACCTGGCGGGCCGTGAATATCCGGGCACCCGCAGCGGCCGCGACCTGCGCGTGCTGAAGGGCGGCGCCGACTGGCCGATCATGAACCTGCGCTACACCCTGACCAGCAATGGCCAGGTGATCTCCAGCGGCCAGGAAAGGCTGACGGACATGAACTACATGAACCGCATCAACCGCCTGACCGACGGCGACCGCCTGCGCTACGAGAAGCGCATGGTCGAGGATTGGTTCAACAAGGCCATCCTGCACAAGAAGTCCTGATGCCTCTGCACTTGTTGCACGCGTAAAAAAACGGCGCCGATGTGAACTGACCCCCAAAAGTTGGACACAACTTTTGGGGTTTTTTCATGACCAAGTACAGCGAGCAATTCAAGCTCGCGGTTGTCCAAGACTATCTAGCCGACAGCTCTATTGGGTATCGTGGGATCG